>NZ_FO818640.1:4983513-6228153 GCF_000973065.1 Limnospira indica PCC 8005 | reverse complement strand
CAANGAACAAAATNATCGATCCACATAAAACGAAGNNGAAGTNANNNNTNNTCTNAAGNNNCNTCATTTTTATTTTTTTGGTGTCCCCGACACCGGGGGGTTGTGGGTTTTGATTTTTCCCAGGAGAGGGGGGGGGGGGGGTAGTATGTGATCCCCAAAAACAGGAAAAAACACCAAAGGCCCGGGGGGGGGAAAAATATTTTTTCCACACTTTCCTCCCCCAAGGGGCTTCAAAAAAATTGGCCTTTTTTTTTTTGGGGGAAAAATTTCGGGCGTTTTTGGGGTTTGGGGATCTTTTTCACAAAATTCCAAATTTCCTTGTGGGTGGGCCCGAAATGGTTTGCCCTTTATTGGGGGTGGTTAATTTGTCAAAAATTTTTTGTTGCCCTTGTTCCCGCGGTTCGCTTAATGGAGTTGGGTGCGGGGTATTTTTTCCCTTCCCTGTTCCAAACTGCCAGCACCCGCTCATCCTGACACGGATTTTTGGAGGAAGTTCTCTTTTTATCTTTACTTCGCGTATGGATTTTTGATGGGAGCTACGTTTAGATTAAAGTTTCTGGGTAGTTGTTTGTCGATGAATCGGGTCACCCGCTTTCATTAATCGGGGTAGTTTAGGTATCCTCCAGATCTTGACAGCATATCGTGCCTTCCTAGGACAGTGTTAATGCTTGTCGTTGGCTGTTTGAGTTCTACTATGCGGGGATGATGATTTCCGAAGTAGCAGCAGTCATGATCGAGATTGATGGTAGATTGTTTTAGACGCTTTTTCTAATTTCCCACCCAGCGATTATGCGGGAAGAAGATTATCACATAAATTGTGTTTAATCTATCAGTATATCTGCAGATGCTGATGATGGGACTTCGGAGGTATTATTTGGCCACGCGTCGACTAGTCAGGGGGGGGGGGATATGGCGGCGAGCTTGGCGGTTATTTGACCCGGATTTAAAGTCTTGGCTAACCAAGTGCGATCGCCATTGGTTATGGCCACGCGTTGACTAGTCAGGGGGGGGGGGATATTGGGCAGAAATCTTTGATTTAACCTACAATGGTTTTAATTCCTGGGGATGGGCTTGGACATTTACTTGTTTGGTGAATCGAGGTTTATGTATCATTCCCAATCAGAACTTAATTTCTAATGTTGGTTTTGGTGCAGATGCCGCCCATACCACCTGGGAAGTTGATGAAATCGCCAATTTACCTACCCAATCAATTAGCTTTCCGCTGAAACACCCCACCGCCATCACCATCAACATGGAAGCTGAAACCGTTATTGATAAAATGCGGTTTACGGGTCGCAAATATATCAGAACCATGCGCGAAACAGCGATGGATTTAAGCCAGCAAGGACAGCACAAAAGGGCTTTAGAGATTTGGGAAAAATGTATTAAGTTGCGATCGGATTTAAGCGAGTTTTACTATCAAAAAGCCTGCTGCTTACAGAAAATAGGTGATTCTCAACAGGCGATACAATGCCTGCATCACTTATTAAAATCTCATCCAAACCACCAACCCGCCCAATCCTTATTAAATACCCTCATCAAAAAACCTCATAATTCGTCGCCATTAGCATCTAAAAATCAACAGCAGCAGCGTTTTTTGGTTTACACCATGGGACAAGTCGGTTCAACTTCGATTTCCACATCTTTAAAAAACTACACTTCACAAGTCTATGATATTCATTTCTTAGATGAAACTTATCTCCAAAACAATATGCACAAAGGGCATTGTGTGGATGGCTATTTTGTGTTCAAAAACTGGTTAGGAGAACCCTTAAAAATTATTTCCATGGTCAGAAATCCCATTGCTGTCAATGTTAGTGGCTTTTTTCAAAATCTCGATACATATTACCCCCATTTAAGCCAAGAAGAAATTCTACAGTTGAGTATGGAAGAACTGATTAATAAATTTTGGACATTAGACCTCAACTATCCCCTGATTTGGTTTGATAGAGAGTTCAATAAATGCTTAAATTTTGATATTTACAGCCAGCCTTTTTCGATGTTAGGATGGCAAACCTACTTACATGAATCTTACCATATTTTGATTATGCAAGCGGAACTAATGGATAGCCAAAAACAGGAGGTTATCCGAATGTTTACGGGTATCAGCAACTTGCAACTAGAAAACCAAAATATGAGTTCCCAGAAGTGGTATAGTAACCGATTTCAAGAGTTTCAGGAAAAACTGGTACTTCCCAAAGACTATTTAGACAAGATGTTAAGTTCCAAGTTTACCCGGCATTTTTATAGCCAGTCACAAATTCAGGAATTTTATAGAAGTTTTAACCACTGTAACTAACCCTAGCACGGGATAGTTATGGTATGTTTAAATAATTGAGTTGTGAATGACTAACTAAAAATTATCGTAGCCAAGTTTACTTAAAACAGTAGCATACTTGGAATTAAATCGAGCAATTAACTTTTTATCCAGATAGTCTTGATAGTTTCTTGATTTCTTTTTCCAGAAAAACTTACCTCCATCATTAGTGTGTTTTTGGCTAAATTCAATAGCTTTTTGGATTTCCTTGTCTGTCTTCTCAAACAAATCAGACAGCTTTTTGAGATGTTCAAATGTATTATCTAGTAAATCCTCATACTTTACAACTAAAGACATTTGATGATTTTCTGATAGTTCCAGCCATGTATTTACATGATTTAGCCATGTATTTGACATTTGATAAAAATTATCTATTTGCAGATTTTGCATAAATCTCTCTACATACCAATTAATTTTGCCATTTTGTTTAAGTTCTTCGGGAGAGTGCAAACGATGATCGTGAAAAAAATGCTGATGGCAACTTATATAAGAATAGTTGATCGCCGACATGAGAACGTCCAAGGGATGTCGATAAATATAAATAAAACCCACAGGATTGACTGTCTTTAAATCCGGAAATCCACAAGTATGGGTTTTGGCAAAAGCAACTCGACTACAACGGGAAAAATTGATTTCTGGAGCATCAAAAACATTCTTCTGATAATGCAAATCTGGAATGGTCTGACCTACTTTTTTCCTTACATCTTCTCGTTCCGATGCACCAAATAAAAGGTGAGCCAGAATATACCTCATCCAAGTATTTCCAGACTTGGGATATGAGGCTACCCAAAACATATTTTTGCTCGGCTTTGAGTCCGGCGATGAAGTAGCATCAAGACGACGTAAATTGTCTGGATTTGTGATAACTTTAGGAGTGGCAACGGTTGACTTGCGCTCAAGTTGATCGGCTTCAAGAGCATAATTTAAACTAGAGTGAAGGAGTTGTAAGCTGGGATTTATAGCTATTGCTTTCCGATAGTTAATAATCGCTGTTTCCCAGTCTTCTTGATGAGCAAAAGCCCTTCCCAAATTGAATCCCAGCAGTCAAGACTTCTACAGCCTCACCCCATCGCTCCGTTTCGAGCAACGCCAGGCTCAACTGTTGATGGCAAGGGCTCGCCGGTACGCGGCGATCGCGCCGTCCCAGTCCCACAACTGAGGCAAAGCATCCCCCAGATAATAGTGAGACCAAGATAAATCCGGCATTGACTCGACACCCAGGCGATACTAGGCAACAGCCTGTTCGAGCTGTCCTTCTCGTCGGAGTTGATTCGCTTTTTCTAGGTCGGAGTTGCCGATACTAGCCATAACAGGGGAAGAGTTGAACCCTAACGCGAGCTGCATATGATAATATTACACCGACCGGTTTTTTGCAAGAAAGAAATTTTTTACGAGTCAGAACACCAACATTAAAAGGGCGATCCGGCGGCTTCGCAAGTTCCCCAGATTGTATCAAAAATTCAAGTGTCTGTAATCACTAATTTTATCACATCCCCAACCATGACACAGCATTTTTTATAATTCATGTCATCTTTGAAAATTTTAACCGACAATGTTAAGGTGGGTTAGAACACGGTGAACTCTGAGAGACGGCATTCACGATCGCATCAATCGGAGCGGAAAATTTCACTTGATTGCGGGGAAGATTTTTGTATTTCTCATCCACTTCATTGATGACATAGGCATACTGATGTCCCAAGGTCAGACTCAATCGCCAAAAACAATTGTTCACGTAGTTTTCTGAAAAAATCTCAATTACCTTACAGCCAGAGGGTGCAAAACCCATATTTGTCAAACCCGCTCCGTGTTGAGCAACAATGACCTTGGCTCGGGCGAAGGTTTGAATTTGTTGTTCGTAAGAAAGACGACCCGCGACAACCTTGACAAATCCCAACGGTGCGAGAGCTTTATAAACTTCATCTTCATTCAACAGTTTTCGATTATTCGGCGAATCTTCCCGGCTGATCAATATTAATTCCGGAAAACGATCGCCTTTTTTATATGCATTTTTTTCGCCACTTTTTTTGAGACTATCAAACATAGATTTGACCAATTGAGACGGGGGAAATGATGAAGCGTACAGGTGGGAAGAATAAATTAAGGAGCGGCACAATAGCGTTGTTTGACCCACTTGTTCGACCCGTGAACAGTCGATACCCAAAACCTGCAAGCTTCGGGTTTGCCAGTGATTTAAATTGGATGAAATGACCCTCAATTTTCCCAAGTTTATTTTGTCTTTTAGGGAAAAAGCGATGGGCAAAATATTGACGTGCCAATGATAATAATTGACGTAAGTATATGAGGTTAAAAGAATGGTTGGCTCGTGGATAATTCGGGGTTTGATCGGTGTCTTTATCTGTAGCATTTCCGGCCCTGCGCGAGTAATTTGAGGTAAAGCAGACCAGTTAACCAAATACAGTGAATCCGGCCAATATTTGCTAAACTGAGAAATGACTAAGGAATCCCGAGGAAAGATTAAGCTCCAGGGTAAACGAACCCAATAAACGGGGTGCAGAGTATAAGATTGCTCCTCTGGGAAACATGAATCATAAGTAGAAGATGACGAAAAACAAGCCGCTTTGATGAGATTGCTGCCGGACTTGATCGCCAACTTTTCTGGCTCGGATGAGTTGACTTCCAAGAAATCAATGTTTTCGGAAATAGCCGATGAAAATATCAAGTTTTCGTCGTCTGTACGGGCGATTTCTGATGGATGAATCGGTGATAATTTAAGAACTTTTGATGGCTCGGCTAAAACTCGATTCAAACTGGACATAAAATAAGTCCCATTTGGCCGCAATTGGATGGCTCGCAGATAAGCAGCGATCGCCTTTTCCCAATGCTGTAACTCCTCGAAAGCTTCACCCAATTTTTGATGATACCAATGGAAACTAGGATCGTGGGCGATCGCCTTCTGATAAGCAGCAACAGCTTCCTCTACTTTCCCCTTCCTCAGTAACTCATTACCACGGTTAAAATCATTCATGACTGTATCACTCAAAATGTTAGAACTATTAATTCATCTCAAAAATTGACTAACCTGGATGATTTTAGGATCTCGATAGTATCCAGGTTGCCTGCTTAACTGTCACCGAAAATCCATTTCGCTGACAAAAATCATTGACCTTGTGCTGAACTGGAAATCCTTGGTTTGCTCCCCAATTCCAATCATCCCCGCATAAAATAGCATCAGGGAATAGCTGCCAACATACATTTATATTATCCAAGGTCTTGTTGCTATCAAAATAAATCAATTCCGGCTTCACTCCCAGATCGTGGAGTTCGTACAAAACTTGCGGGGAGTGACCTTTAGCTGGGATAAAGCGATCTCTATACTTTTTGACATTAGCTACAGCAGAAATATAGGGGCCATGTTGTCGTACAGATTGAATAAAACCCTGTATATCTTTAATTTTTCTAAAGCAGCCTTTAAAAGCAGGTTTGGCATTATAGTATTCCAAGATAGAAGCAAAGTCATCATCCCAGCTATCCACGCCAATAACTGTCAAATTTTGTGTTTTTTCCAACCATTGAAGGGAGGAACCACATAAAAAGCAGCCTATCTCCAGCATTAAATTAATATTCTGTTTCCGGATTTTATCAAAAATAATCTCACGACCAGTTCCAAATAGTTCAAAACAATATGAATCAACTTTATAAACATTAGGAAAAGCATATTTTTGCCTCACCCTATTGAGTTTTTCATAGCCTTCTATATGTTTTTTTTGATTGACTAGAAAAATATTAAAAGGCAATCCATCTAGTTGATAAGGTCGGTTCTGACACGATTTCTTCCAAAATTTATCATAAGCCTTACCAGACATATGAAATACATCTTGATTCTGGTGATTATCAATTACATATTGCGGGTCAAATCCATACTGCTGAATAATATACTTAGCCATTCTGCGATTATCAAGATTAGCAGGTTTGTTAGTAGGAAAGCGGCAATCAATGCAATGAACACTATAGCCACCCGGCTTTAATAACCTGTCGATGTCATCAACAATATTTTTTAAAAGGCGATCGTCTTCGTTGATATGTTCCAAAACTGAAATGGAAAAAACCAGATCAAAATACCCATCTGGTAACCGTGGATCAAAAGTTCCAATATATGCAGGTATAACCTTATAATCCTGGGTTGAGACTATCTCTTTAGGTCCATTACCTATACCCTCAAACTTATCGAGATTCCAACCTTCTATTTTATCTTTAAAAAAGGATAGAATCCGGGAATAAGCACCGCCAATTTCTAAGACTTTGGCTCCGGGGGGTATGTGTTTCTTAATAAAATCGCACATACACAAATCCTGGAGTAGCTTGAGATTGCTATTCATAAAATCCTGTTCTGAGTAACCTTGCATTTTTTCTCGCAAAGCCACAAAATCAGGATTTTCTTGATACCAGGTGATCAGTTCAGTTTGAGTTGTCAAAGTGTACTCTTTCATAAAACTTGTATTGATATTAATATGTCAATTCAGAATCTATTGTTGCTCACGTTCCGACCAATAGGTTTTGAGCTTTTCTAACTTAGCGATCGCCTCTTGATACTTTCCAGAGGAATCCTCCAAGGCGGTCATCATATCCTGTAATTGCTGACGATACTGTTTAACAACTTCCTGAGTCCTTGGTTGACCTTGACATCCTTTATCCTCATCAGTGGCAAGTCCTACCCCTGAAAATTTTTTATCAAAGAAGCTCTTAATATTATGAAATGTATCGGAATTTAAAAACTCTTCAGGCATAGTGAATTGCCGGAAATAATCCTCCGTTGGATATACCGTAAATTCAGGATCTAAAAACTCTTCAATTATCTGGTCGTAAGATTCCCATAGATTGCGATTTTTAGAATCTAAATTAGTCACTAAAAGTAAACCCGTCGGTTGAGTCTGAAGCAAGGATAGTTTTAAATCTGGACGATATTTTTTGAGACAATAATAGATTTTCCAAATATCTCCTGTCCAAGCTCCCCCCGTCTGTTTTCTCTCAGCTTCTTTGGCATTGCGAGGACGAACATCATCAAAAATTACAACACTCTCCGACTCACAGTAGGTTTCTATATTTCTGAAGTCTCTAAGAGCATATTCAAAAAGATGTAAACCATCTATAAAAGACAACTGGCAACTTTGATTATTAAATTCACTTCGTAAATTATAATTTTGAAAAAAATCATCGCTTGTACAACGAAACAATTTCACAAAAGACGGGATTTCTACATTAATCGTAAAATTGGGATCAATGCCAATAGACATCGCCTTAGATAAGCCCAGGGCTGCTCCTTGTCTAATGCCTATTTCAACATAATACTTAGGCTTTAATCGATTGTGAATTGCTGATAAAAATTCCTTATAGTGCATGGTTTTTTCCTTAGTAATTAAATCAATTCCAAAAATCCGGTTGGGACAAGATTCCGAAGCTAAAGCTAACTTATTGTTTTGCCTTAAACTATGATTGGCTAAGTTGCTCGTGTGTATAACACTACACCACATAGGAGTATGTGTCCTAATATACAAATTTTTTTGCGCCACCTTGTGAAATACGGTATGCATTTGATCATAGACACATTTAAACTCATTAGGTGTCTGATTTTTGTGGCATAATGTAATAAAGGGATTCTCGGGATAAGACGAATAATAAAATAAACCTGTTTCGGAATCATAATTGGCACCTCCTGGAAAACTAATTAGTAGCTGATAAGTATTTTTTTCCAAAACCACAGAATTGATTTTATCAAAGAAATCCTTAGATATCATATCATCTGTATCGAGGCGAGTGGTCCTGACTTCGCTGGGAAAATTTTCGACACCATATGTGTTCAGCAAATACTCTAAAATGGATACTCGAAGATTTTACTGATATTGCACAAGCTGACATTTTTCTCCGGCAATCAAGTCAGAAAGTTGAGAAAAAGTTCCCTGATCTAATTTGTCTTTGTCAACTAACAAAATCCACTGATCTGGCTTAGTATTTAAATTCTGATAGCTTTTAAAAGTATATCGTGCAAATAAATCTAGTCTAGTATGGAGCCAACTCAAATATTCTTCTCTAGTTTTATTCTCCCAGACTGGATGTGGACAATTAAAACGTGACACTAATAACGTTACTTTTTCCTTTTTCATGAACTTTCTGAGAATTGTGGGAAATTTTTAGATGGAATAAAATTTTCCATAAGTTAACTTTAACATACTTAACTATTCTTAAATTCATTAAACAATCCTATGATATCATAAATAAAACACTCCACACCATATCTATCCCAAAGAACTTCTAAAGTCTCTTTCTTTTGGTCAAGAGATTTTTTGTCTTTATTTAATAGCTCCAAACGGTCTGGTAAAGCCTTAATTTCATGAGATTTCTCTGGACAGATAACGACAGCAGATTCCCATAAAGCTAAATCACCAGGGGGAAGATAGGTGTCGGATAGGACAACGGGAATTGAACCATAGCCAATACTTTCCCATAACCGAATCGAGTTAGGGCCTGAACCAGATGGACATAGCGAAAAAACCGATTGCTTGAGAAGTTCTTTAAACTCGAAGGTATGGGATTTATCAATTAAATTTTTCTCATAAGTAACTGTTTTTTTGATTTGGTATTCATACACAATGTCTCGATAATGCCAGACATCACGGGAGCGAATTACCCCTCTTTTATCATTACTCAAATGTTTAATAATCTGATTTCTAGAATCTGTTAAGTAATAAATCGGAGATTTGGAGCCAACAAAACAGAATAATAATTTTCTAAATACACCTCTTAATTTTTGGGGAGATAGGTCACAAGCCTGAGCAGGGAATAGGGGGAATGGGTGAATTTTGATTTCTGGAAACTCTGTCAAATGGGGCTGGTCTTTAATGGCATGAGACCAAAATATATTAGTAATACCAACTTGCTCAAATAAGTATTGATAGTCAAGCATTTTGATATGCTGACATACTGTGACGACTTTACTAAATTTTTGGAGATAGGGTTTATATCTTTCCAGGACGAGCAAAAGATGTTTGGTCATTTCGGGTTTATGTAAGAATTGATCAATTAAGGTAGCCCAAGGAAAACCAAAATATACAATCGATCGCTCATAACCATGAAGATATTTTTTCGCCATTTTGTAGGCGTGCTTTTCAGTAATGGCGGGATACTGCCATAAACCATCATATCCAATCACATTGGACTCAAGAAATTTCTGTTGATTGCTAATATAACGACAAATATCTCGAAAAGGAAGGGCAGGTCTGAGGTGAAGTACAGAGGCAGATTTAAGATCCTCAGTAATGGCGGCTGGGTCAAATACTGTTTCCGGCATTAACTCGGTGGTACCAGCCTTATTAATCACTTTATTTAATTGATATGTTTGTTGACGATATATTTTTAGATATTCTTGGAGTTCCTGAGATTTAAAATATGGAGAATGTTCACGTTTTTTCTCATCAAGCACCCAGCAAGAGTCATCTTTTAGATATTGAATAACCCATTCCGTGGCCGTGTCATAGGCTTTCCAAGGTGCTTTCTTGGCTACTTCAATCACTAGACGTTCCCATAACTCCAAAAAACGCTTAAATAAAGGATTAGCTAAACCATAGACGGCATTACCATTTAGATGATTAACTTGTTCGGGTTTGAGCGGTGAAACTCCGGAATATTTGGAACCAATTACTAGCGCATCTTTGAGGTTATAAATATCTTTATTTATGAAATCAACCCACATATTTTTTAAGGGGATTGTATCAACTTCCTGCAACAAAACACCTGTGTATTTTGTTTCGGAGTCCAGGAGTTTCTGCATACTCCTAAAAAATTGTAAATTGGGTCCGGTCTTTAATCCATAAGCTGGTAAAACCATGGTAGAAATATCTTTAGGAATATCTCTGATATAGATAGATTCAAAGTCTTGGAGTTCACAAGCAATAAACTTAACTTCCTTGATGCAGGGTTGGGCTGGGGAGTTATTTATGGCTTCTTGGACTATCTTAACATCTTTCTCATTCCAAGTTTGGTCAATGGAGATGACAAATGTTAAAGATTTTTCGTCTTGGGTAGGTAAGAGGATGTTTTCAAAATAACTAATCAAGTCTTCTAATTCTTTTTTAATAACTGGAAATAGTAAGCAGTCAACTTGAGGATGATATGTTTGATGAGTCTTCGGCGATGAAGTGGCTGCTTTACTCCCAGAGTTTTTTCTTTCTTTTTCCCATGTCTCTAAGGACTTGTTGAGTTGGACTTGTTTGATTTGAGAGAAATCAACTGCCCATAATTCAAAATCTAACTTAGAATACTTTAATATACTGGGGCTAGGATGTACATAAGCAACTGTCCCAAGAACTGATGTATCCTTTTTTTTATCATAGGTTCTTGAGTCTGTTTCCTGAACATGGAAGGTTTTAATATCAAGGCAAGGGTTATAGACTTTGGCACCATAAATAGAGAATAAATAAGCTATTTTATTATCACAGCGAGGCACTCCTAAAGGTATTTTTAAGGTATTTTTAAGTGCGGGGGTCAATAATTTATTTTTGCCAAAAATAGCCCAAACATCTTGAGACCAATGGGGGTTTTTATGTAATGTTTTTGATGAACCTTGGTGTTCGTAACGACTAATGGTTACAAAGGCTTTCTGGTTAGCAGAAAATATTTCTCTCAGCCGTGAAACCGACTCATCAAAGTAGATATCAGTGTTGGCGAGAACTGAAATTTGATCAGGATATTTTTCTTGAGTTAATTCTACCCAGTTTAGATAAGTAGGCCTTGATGGTAGATTCAGGATTTCAATTTTGGGACTTGTTAATTCTGGCTGATGACCATCATCAACCATTAAGACGATGTTGGCAATTTCAGCACATTCTATATTTCTTTGCAGGCAATAAATTAGTTCCTGTTGTCTTTCGGGCTGTTTTGCCTTATAATAAGGTGTGAATAATACTATTTGATACGGTTGGGTTAACTGCTGTGCTGCAAAGGTTTTGGCTGGCTTTTGAACAGTGGGCGGAACTTTGGTAGATGGCTGCAAAGATACTGGTGGCTGAACCAGATGAGTTGTGACTTGAGGCTGATTAACTACGGGGGAAGATGTTGCTAAATTGGGGCTAATTCCGGCGGCTTTTTTATGAGCGTTTTCGGCTTCGTCAACCCGTCCCACCTGCCGCAAAACCCGGCTTAAATTCACATAAGACCACGCCGCCTCTGGCTTCAATTCTACCGCGCGCCGATAAGCAGCGATCGCCTCATCAAAACGTCCTAACTTCTCCAGCGCCTCCCCCAAATTTTGGTAAGCCAAGTAAAAGTCCCGGTTTTGACCGATCGCTTTTTGATAAGCAGCGATCGCCTCCTCCAGTTGGCCATTACGGAGAAACTCATTACCTCGGCTAAAATCGCTTGCTGACATATCAAATGGGTATAAGAGACAGGGAACAGGTTTTGACACACTAGATTGTAATGTAGATCCGCGCACCTGAAAAGTTCCCGAACCGAAAAATATTGTACACCCCCACCCCAAGTCACAAACCATATCCCTTGTGTAAGTCCCATAGCTGCTACCATTGAGCGTATAGATACCCCAGTCGCGTTTATTGAGAAAACAAGTTTGTCGATCGCTAAAAGGACTTAATTGATTGAATATTTTGATTGTTGGTGCTAGTGGTGGTATTGGCTATGGGTTTGTCGAGATCTTGTTACAAGACCCAGCAATTGACAGGGTTTATGGGACTTATCGGCGTTGGGAGTCCGCCCAAGACTTGTTAAACTTGGCCAGTCGGTATCCCCAGCGTCTCGTCTGTCTGTCCATGGATATTACCCAAGAATCTGATCTAGTCGTCGCTTTGGAAACCATTAGCCATCAAACCAGAGAATTAGACCTCGTGGTTAATTGTATCGGGATATTGCATCGTGTAGGGTTGCAACCCGAGAAGAGTTTGCGACAAATTAATAGCGATCGCCTCATCGAGTATTTCCAGGTTAATAGTATTGGCGCAGTATTGTTAGCCAAACATCTGTTACCCTTTTTCAGTAGCCCGCGCCGCCATGTTTTCGCCACAATTTCCGCCAAATTAGGCAGTATTGGCGATAATTATTTAGGTGGGTGGTATGGTTATCGCGCCTCCAAAGCCGCTTTAAATATGTTAATGCGAACCGTTGCGATCGAATATTCCCGCAAAAGTCCCCAAACCATTGTCGTCATACTACACCCAGGGACCACAGACACACAGCTTTCCCAACCCTTTCAAAAAAATGTCGCACCCAAAAACCTATTTTCAGTTAATCGAACTGTACAACAACTCTTAGACGTGATTAACCGCCTAGAAATCAGTGATAGTGGTCAGTTTCTGTCCTGGGATGGGACAAATTTACCCTGGTAGTAACCGAAAAACCTATAACAATTATGTTAAACTCGCTTAATTCAGTAGTGAAGTATTCATTCTATAATGAATCGATCTCACTCAACTTCAAAATAATAGTTTTAGAATTTGGTATCCCCCTGTGATTGGAATATCCCTCCCGGAATACCTGGCGACTACGGCTGCAGTTGCACCTTTGTTAGGAAATGTCTGGATAGATTTGCTGATTTTGCTGTTCATGTTGGTATTATCGGCATTTTTTGCTGGTTCAGAAACAGCTATCACAGCCTTAGATAATCTCAAGTTGCGGGCGCTAATTCGAGAACAAGGTGATCCCAATCGGATGTTTACCCTGGTTTTGGAGAAACGGGCGCGATTTATTACTACTCTTTTGGTCGGCAATAATTTAGTTAATAACTTCTCCGCAATTCTCACCAGTAATTTATTTGCTATTTGGTTAGGTAATGCCGGGTTAGGAATTGCTACCGCTGTCGTCACCTTTTTGCTGTTGGTCTTTGGAGAAATTACCCCCAAATCTTTGGCCATCATCAACGTTCTACCTATTTTTAAGGCAGTTATTCGTCCCATTTACTTGCTGTCTATTCTCCTGTCTCCGGTTATTTATCTATTTGAAACGATCGCCCAAAGTATTATCCGGTTAGTCAACCGGGGCGCTGTACAACCCGGTTTGTCCGTCCAGGAACTACGGTTAATGATTGAGATTTTAGGGGGTCGCGGTCAACTCGACTGGCAAAAACATCAACTGTTAAATAAAACCCTGGTCATGGATTATCTCATGGCGCGGGAGGTCGTGAAACCCCGTATTGATATGCGGACTATTTCCCATCAGGCGACGGTCGTTCAGGTCATAGATTTGTGTTTGGAAACTGGTTATTCTCGTATTCCCGTCCAGGGAGAATCAAAAGATGAAATTGTCGGGATTGTGCATTTGAAGCGGGCGCTACAACTGATGCGCTCAATTAGTGCTGATAGCCCGCCGCCATCCGTCACAGAAGCCATGATTCCCCCGGTTTATGTACCGGAGACCAAAAGGGTGGGTAGCTTGCTTACAGAGATGTTACAGCAGCGCTTACACATGGCGATCGTTGTTGATGAATATGGGGGGACAGTTGGCTTGGTCACTTTGGAGGACATTTTAGAGGAGTTGGTCGGGGAAATTTACGACGAAAGTGATTTTCCCAGTCGGATGGCCCGCAATAAACCTATGAATTCTTCCCCCTCCCGTTCCGGGTCCTCTGGCTTACCCTGGATTAAACATTGACCAGTTATCTGGCCATTAATTCGGGTTTCAGGAAAGCGAAAGTTATTTTTGGTATTCGCTCAAACCCTTGACAGGTAAGGGTTTTGGGATTTACAAAAAAAAGTTTTCCCAAACACTAGCTTTTTTTGAGATTTGTGATACCATTATAAATTGTTGAATAAATGGGTCGGTGCCCGAGTGGTTAATGGGGGCGGACTGTAAATCCGCTGGCTACGCCTACGCTGGTTCAAATCCAGCCCGGCCCACTTGCCCTTGTAGCTCAGTGGTAGAGCACACCCTTGGTAAGGGTGAGGTCACGAGTTCAATCCTCGTCAAGGGCTTATTATTGCTTAATATTTCCGTGGACGCAAGCCATACCTTGTCTATGCCATGGTAAAACTATGATACACTGGTCACGGGTGAATCTACAGAATTGGTATTGACAAGTATCCTGGGTTATAATTATAGTTAATGAAAATACTGTTGATTGGGAATTACCTACCAGATGCTCAACAAAGTATGCAGCGCTTTTCGGCTGTCATGGAGAGCGAGTTAAAAAAAGCAGGTCATGACGTGCGCTTACTGCGTCCCGAAGCCAAGCTAGGACAACTTAAACCCGGCGGTAGTGGTGTAGGAAAATGGTTAGGATATATCGATAAGTTTATCATGTTTCCCCCTACATTAAAAGAACACTTAGCCTGGGCTGATGTTGCTCATATTTGCGACCATTCCAATGGATTTTATACCCGCTACTTACAAAAAATCCCCCATATTGTTACCTGTAATGATTTACTAGCCGTCCGTTCAGCTTTAGGAGAAATCCCCGAAAATCCCACCCGGTGGACAGGTCGGCAACTTCAACAAATCATTCTGAAAGGGTTAAATCAAGCTCAACGAGTAGCCTGTATTTCGGAAAAAACCAGAGAGGATTTACTGAGGATTAGCGAACTAGAACCCCAGGCGGCAACTACTATTTATATGGGGTTAAATTACCCTTATCGCCCCATGTCAGAAACTGAATATAAACCCAGGCTGGCAAAATTAAAAGTTCCCGAAAATAGTTCTTTTATTCTCCATGTAGGTGGTAATCAATGGTATAAAAATAGGTCAGGAGTTGTCAAAATCTTTGCCCATCTTCAACAAAAACTGGCCAAGGGCGATATTTATTTAGTGATGGCGGGAGCCCCCTTTACTGAAGAATTACAACAACTGATCACAAACTATGAATTAGAACCATTAGTTATTCCCTGTGTTAATATCGATAATGAAGACCTCCGCGCTTTATACTCGGCGGCGATCGCTTTACTATTTCCATCCCTTCAAGAAGGGTTTGGCTGGCCGATTATTGAAGCCCAAGCCTGTGGCTGTCCGGTGTTTACATCCCATATACCTCCTATGACGGAAGTGGGGGGAGAGGTAGCGATTTATATTGACCCTAAGAATCCCCAAGAATCAGCCACTAAAATTCTGGATTCCCTCAATATAATTAAGCCAGACCCCCAACCATTATTTGATAATGCCAAAAGATTTACTACGGAGAAAATGATTAATGAATATATAGGTTTGTATGAACAAGCGATCGCCGCTTCCGGAAAACTTGGGTAAAACTAATGTGGAAAAATTCACCAAATCACCTATAAAATTATGGCAAAAGTTTTACATATTATTCCTTCAGTGAGTCCCATTAGAGGCGGGACTAGCGTTGCTGTGATCGAGATTGTTCAGGCGCTAAGAAATTGTCAGGTAGAGGCGGAAATTCTCACCACTAATGATAGCGGTCCGGGAGTGTTAGAGATTCCCTGTGGTGAGTTTATAGATTATCAGGATGTACCAGTTTTATTTTTCCCGAGATGGTCTCCCTCCGTTCAAGCCTTGTCTGAATATGCGATTTCTCGGAAACTTATGCAGTGGCTAAATACCCATATTAAGGGTTATGATTTAGTGCATATTCACTCCCTATTCTCCTATGTTTGTACATTTGGGGCGAGGAAGGCGCGACAGAAATCAATCCCCTATGTGATTAGTCCTCACGGTCATTTTTCCCCCTGGGTGATTAATCAAAAGCGGCTGAAAAAAAATATCTATAATTTCCTGTTGGAAAATGCCAACTTAAAAAAAGCGTCTCTGATTCATTGTACCACTAGGTTAGAACAAAAATATGTGGGTGATTTTGGTATTGATGCACCCACGGTTAATATACCTTTAGGAATTCATTTCCCGACGGCTTATCCTAACGCTAAAATAGCCCTGCGTGACAAATATAATATTTCGGTTGGTATCGAAACTCCGATTATTTTGTTTCTGTCCAGGATTCACCCCAAAAAACAACTTGATTTTTTGCTGAAAGTTTTGGCTAATATCCAGGAAGAAAATAACTTTCATTTGGTGATTGGAGGGAGTGGAGAACCTGCTTATTGTCAATATATTGAGGGAATAATCAGCAGCCTGGGATTAGGGGAAAAAGTGACATTTACAGGTTTTGTTAGCGGTGAGGATAAACAACTTTTACTCTATGGCTGTGATTTCTTAGCATTACCATCTTTGGGGGAAAACTTTGGTATTGCGGTGGCTGAAGCTATGGCGGCTGGATTACCTGTAGTGATTACCCCGGAAGTTGAGATCGCGGTAGATGTAATTGAAGAAAATGCTGGTTTGGTTGTACCGGGAACCCTAGACCAGTGGGAAAGTGCTTTAAAGCAGTTAATTAATACACCGGATATCAGGCGAGAAATGGGTAATAATGGACAAAACTTATCTCGACAGCGCTATAATTGGAATGTGATTGGTCCTCAGTTTGTGGAGGCTTACAATTCGATTTGTCAGCCCTAAAATCGGGAAGGCGATCGCTTTATACTTAATCAGTAACTATTGGATGTTATCAAAACTATGAATCTTCCTAAAGTATCTGTAATTATTCCCACCTATGGACGCGAAGAATTATTGCGGAATAGTTTATCTGATGTGATGAATAATGATTACCCCGATTTAGAAATTTTGGTGGTTGACCAAACGAAAAACCATGAACCGGAAACTCAAGAGTATTTAGAAAAGTTTTCCAAATCCGGTAAAATTTCCTGGTTTAAACTGGACTGGGCTAGTTTACCGGGGGCGAGAAATTATGGGGTGCGACGCGCTACGGGAGACATTGTAATCTTTATTGATGATGATGTTACACTTGAGACGAGTTTCGTCATGTATCATGTTCGCAACTATCTTGATCATCCTGAAATTGGCGCGGTAGCGGGTCGGGTATTAACCCCAGAACATTTACAGGGAACCCACAAACAACCGACTTTTGATTATCTACCACCAGAGGCGAGTGATCCGGGTATTGCTTGGTATTATTTGGATGTGGTTAATACTATGAAACCTCAAAAAATTATTAGTGGTCGGGGGTGTAATATGTCTTTTAGGCGATCGCTTTTTACTGACCATGGAATTTGGTTTGATGAACGATTTAGGGGTAGCGCGGTTCGTGAGGAGTCGGATTTTTTCTTGGATATCCGAAAAACTGATTATCAGATTTGGTATGACCCAGAAGCTGTTTTAGTGCATATTGGGGAACCCACCGGAGGCTGTCATGATATTAGTACCCGGTCTTTAGAGTACCAAATTACCCATTATCATAATCATTTTTTGATGGCATTTAAGCATTTAACCTGGAAACAATCCCTACATTTATATATCCGTTTATTTGACTGTCATGTTCTCGGACATCCCCCTTGTAACAAAAGTGGCGGGTTTACTAAGATTATAGCGAGGGGGATTTTCTATTTCTGGGGATTTTTTCGTGCCATTTGGACTCAAATACAAGGACTGTGGAATGATGGACAGATTTACACGCGCCAAGACCCCCAAGCTATGTCTGGGGTTAATTAAGAGTGATTAATTGGCTTGAAATTCAGTCCTATAAACGGGTTCACCACGGTTAAGGGTAGCGATTTCGCGCTCGGAAGCGACGGGTAGGGGGTTCTCTGTTAACCAATGTTCTGAGAGGAGATGAAAGCGGGGATTTTCCTTAAAGCGATCGCGCATTTCGAGCGCCACAGTTTCCACGTCCGAGGCTAACAATACCCAACCACCGGACACCATAAACTTGGCTAAATCTTCCACCAGTTGCGGTTGTACTACTCGCCGCCGTTGATGCTTGCTTTTAAACCAAGGGTCAGGAAATAAAATACTAACTGTTTTGATAGTTTCCGGGGGCAAAGATGCTAAAATTGAGGATAGGGAATAGTTAGCATTACCGAAAATATAGTGTAAATTAGTTAGCTGTTTTTGGTCACGCCAATGGTTGGCTTCTTCCACTAAAGGCTGACGTATTTCTATCCCCAAAAAATTCTGATATTCTTGGATTTGAGCCAGTTTCCATAAAAACCTACCCCTTCCGCATCCGATATCAATATGGAGAGGTTTGTTAATATCAGTATATATCTCCGACCAATTCGGGGTTTTAACAGAGAATTGAAATTTCCGCGCTAAAGGGTTAACGTGCTGACGAACCCGAACTCTTGCCAATGTTTACACCTCCAATTAAAAGCCATTAACTATTAATTAATGATTGTAATAGTTCCCCATGAACTTGGGCGCGATCGCTCAGAGATTCAATTTGCACAGGGTCAAGGCGATCGCCATTAGCATAATGTTCAATCCAGGCTTTACTAATGATATTGGCATCGTCGGGAATTTGGGAAAGTTCCCAACCGGGAAAGTCTAATTCTGCCATTAAATGACTCACTTTCGGATCGTAACTAATAGCAAAACAGCGACATTCCTGGGAAGCGGCCATAATTAAACTATGCAGTCGCATTGATATAGCCATTTCCACCCCCTGAAATAATCCCCGCAACATTTGAGGGTCTGTTAATTTCAGAATTTGGCTATGGTAAGGAATAGCCTTATGGATTAACTCAGCGATCACCAAATCTTGGGATAATTGAAACGGAACCAGTAAAATATAGGTATCCGTCGCCTGCTGAAAAGACACCAAAGCCCTAGTTAAAATCTCTAACCGTTTTGGGGTCAATAATGGATGCGATCGCCAGGTAACAGCCACTCTAGGCGCTGGCAAATCCCACAGCCCTGGTACAGGTTTTGGGTCGAGAGCCCACACGGGATCAGGAGCTAAGGTAAACGGAATTTGCCAATCTGTCAATAGGGCAGCCGAACCACTATCACGGACAGTAACTAGATTACACCCCGCAAAAGCCCTTTTTGCGATAGCGCGGGTAATCGGACGCTGGAGGGGACCAATACCTTGAGACCAAGCAATCGTCCTCAATCCCATCTGTTGAGCTAATCCCATCAATCCCGTATAATATAATGGGCTGATGGCGCTGGTGACATCTTGAATTAAACTCCCACCCCCCCAGATAAACCAATCAGCAGCCCGCAAAACTTTCAACACCTGAAAGGCATTTCGGCGATCGCAGGTTTGAACTCCGTATTGGGTCTCAGTTTGGCTAGGGTTTCCCGATAAAGCGATCGCTTCTACCGCATCGGGTAGCATCTGTAATAACGAAGCCAAAAGCGCCTCATCACCGCCATTCCCCTCCCCATAATAACCACAACAAATAGCCCTTACCATCTTGCTATTCAAACTTGAACTGTTCTTGTACCGTTAAATATACCGATATCCAATAATTCGTCAAATCTCATCAGGCAATAATTAGGGAAGACCCCCAGACTGCTGCTGGCTATGTCTGCTTGGTAGAATTCATAGCAATTGATAGCAGCATTTACATATCCCCCAACTCTCAGTATTGCACCCCAGTAGCTGTCAAAAGATATTAACAGACTCCATTATCATAACACTCAGAGGGTCGTCTTTGTTGAACCTCCGGTAGTGGTAACTCGTAGGGGGATGTATTTTCACTCCCCCAAAATATAGATTCTGTCTTCACCGGGAAAGATAAGACCTCAGACTGATTAAAAACGGCATTTGGGACCCCCGGGATGGCCAAAAACAGGGGAAATGCCATCATCAGCATTTGGGTTTGTGATTTAATGTTACTCATGATTTGAACCTCGCCTAAGCTGAACTTGATTAAAAATAGGCAAACCGTCGAGGGTTTTGTATCTTACTTGTTTCATTTTTCCAGTTAGAAATGAGATAGCAGGATTTTCCTGAAATAGGGAAAGAACACGGTTTAATTGGGGCTTGGGCCCAGGGGGGTTAATTTAATCCTTGCCAACTTTCTATAATTCCATTATGATGGAGCGAACTCCCAATCATCATCTGCCGTATGACAGTTATTGCTGAGGCTGAAGGGCTGATGAGTAGGTGCTAGGGTCATGGGGTGATTGGGTCTAATGGTCAACATAACTCGGAATCATTAAATAATGATGTAGCCGGGACTTGCTCTGATCAGGCGATCGCCCCCAAGGTAAAAAATGGAGTCAATCAGAGAAATTTATGGTAGAGGACTTTCATAAGCTAAGTTTAGCTCTATTTAGTGGTAAAGGAGGTGTGGGTAAAACCACCCTGGCTTGTGGGTTAGCCCTCCATTGGGCTAGTCAGTTTCCTGATGATCGCATCCTGCTACTATCAACAGATCCAGCTCACTCCCTAGGAGATGTGCTACAAATGCAGGTAGAGAACACCCCCCACCATGTCGCAGCCATGGCTGATTTTGTTCCTCTGCCTAACCTGAGTATCCGCGCCCTAGATGCCCATATACTCCTCAAAGACTTTAAGGAACGCTACGGAGATACCTTACAATTGTTGGTGGAACGTGGCAGTTTTGTAGAAGGCGAAGACCTTACCCCCGTTTGGGACCTCGAATGGCCGGGAGTTGATGAGTTGATGGGTTTATTGGAAATTCAGCGCCTCTTTGACGAAAACCTGATCGACCGGGTAGTGGTGGATATGGCTCCCAGTGGTCACGCCCTTAACCTTTTGGGGTTAATGGATTTTTTGGATAATTTGTTAGAATCCCTCGAACTATTCCAAGAAAAACATCGCACCATCGGCAGTTCCTTTACTGGTAGCCACCGCCAAGACGAAGGAGATGAGTTTTTAGATGAAATGCGGGACAAACTCGCTTCAGGACGCGCTAGGCTGCAAGATGCTGACCATACCTCTTGTTTCTGTGTGGCTATTCCTGAACCTATGAGTTTATTTGAAACCCGGCGATTTTTGGAGTCTCTACAAACTCTCAAAATTCATCTGGGTGGGGTATGGATTAATCATATCGTGACCGAAGCTGTTGATGGCGATCGCTATCGTGAACAGCAACCCCTCATGGCTGAGTTTATCAAAATCGCCGCCGATCAGCCTATATTTCTAGTCCCGGAATTAGACACCGAACCCCTGGGAGTTACCGCCTTAAATAGCTTATTTGCTCAAACTAAGCCTTTGGGTAACGATGACCAATTAGCTATCATCACCCAAACCGAAAACCAGCCCGTATCATTGGTGACATTCCCTGATGCTCCTAAATTACCAGATTTTCTGTCCTTGGGGCGGCGTTTAGTTATTGTCGGGGGAAAAGGTGGTGTGGGTAAAACCACTGTTGCTGCTGCTATAGGTTGGGCGATGGCAGAACGTTACAGCGCGCGCCATGTTAGAATGGTATCTATTGACCCGGCCCATTCCTTGGGTGATGCCTTCGGTTGTCAGTTAGGACATCAAGCCCTTAACATTACTGATAACCTTAGCGGTCAGGAAATTGATGCTGACCAGGTTCTCGATAGGTTTCGCTCAGACTATCTCTGGGAATTGGCGGAAATGATGGGGGGAGATTCTGGAGACCCTGATGCTAATCTCAAACTGGCTTATGGACCAGAGGCTTGGCGGCGCATTGTTTCCCAGTCTCTCCCAGGACTTGATGAGATGTTGTCTCTGGTGGAGGTGATGGAGTTATTGGAAAGCCACGAACAAGATTTGATTGTATTAGATACTGCTCCCACGGGTCATCTATTGCGGTTTTTGGAGATTCCTACCGCTATGAGTGATTGGCTGGCTTGGATTTTTAAGCTGTGGATTAAATATCAGAATGTCTTGGGAAGGGTTGAGTTTATGGGACGGTTGCGAACCTTGCGCCAGCGGGTCGTGAAAGCACAAAAACGTCTGGCTGACCCCGAATATACCGAGTTTATTGGAGTTGTTCAAAATCGCGAGGCTATTCTAGCAGAAGCTGAAAGATTAGTCGAATCTGTCCGGGAACAGTCGATCGCCCAAAATTACATCGTACATAATCGCGCTGAATTGGGTAAGGCAATTTCAGGCGATCGCTTTGGGGAATTGGCGATCGTTCCTTTACCTAATTTACCTCGCTGTGTTGAGCCGATATTCCGCATTCAAAAAGCCGCTGAATTAATCTTTTAACAGCACCCTAAATGCGATCAACACCGAACCAAACCACCCTAGACGGCTATATATATGCCGCCACATTTTCCCATGCTGTTATCATAAGTCAATCTCCGAGATTTGTCAATAGGCAATCTGGCAAATTAGGGATTATTCTATAAATGGTGTATTAATCAATCCAAGGAAGGAATGAGCCATGGTTAAGGGTAATCTTCTGAGTCGATGGTGGGGAGTAACGATGATGGGGATAATGATTAGTTTAACCGGGAGTATTAGTCCGGTGTCTGTCCTAGCTGAATCCGACTCTTCCGACCCCTCAGAAACCTATACAACTATTATGGATTGGTGTCTGAATAGGGAGAATTTATCCCCAGATGCTAGATATACCGTACAACTGATTTTGAGGGAAGCCGGAACCTTTAACTGTGCGAGAGCTAGTGAAAACTTGCTAAATTTAAATAGACTAGATCTAAACACCAGTTTAATTAGGGATGTTGCGCCTTTAGGAAGTCTCACCAACCTAACGGAATTAAGATTGATGAATAACCGAATCTCAGATATCAGTCCTCTCGCGAATCTGACGAACCTGGAAAATCTGGATTTAAGTTACAATCTACTCACCGATGTTAGTGCTTTAGGGGAACTCATGAATCTGAGAGTTCTTAACCTGAGTTATAACCAAATTAATGATGTTAGTAGCCTCAATAATTTATCAAGACTAAATGAGTTAAATCTCAATCACAACAACATCTCTAATATCAGTTCCTTATCTTCCCTAGAACGCATCACTTATTTATTTGTCAGACATAACCCAATTGCAGACCAGACCTGTCCGATTTCGCCGAGATTTATCTGTCAGTTTTAGTTGTTAGGGAAAGGATAATTTCCGATTGATTGACTGAGATTACTCAAAGTTTTTATAAACTTGGCGAAATTGTAAAATCAAGCCGAGGGTGACTTGTTTCATCACCTGGTAGAGAATGGATATAATCACAAATGTAATCATGATGACTAGCAGCGGTTTTCGGCTAGTCAAATCATTCAAAGTCTCGACCATAATCACATCTGGTTGAGTCACCAAGTCCCAACTATTAAATCTTTGAAAACGTCCTAGATATACACCGATCGCACAGAGAAAATGAACGAGAAACTCAGCCGGGATTACCCATTTTTTGGCTCCTTGTTTAACTAAATAGTGACCCTGATTAATTAAGGAAATGACATAGGCTTGAAATCCCATGAGAATTGCGAAGACATGAAGGGGGATAAAAAACAGAGTAATAACCCAGACAGAATATCCGGCTCTGGTGGCTCTAATTAAGTGGATAATATCGGTGAGTAAATAGGGTGCATTAGGCAAAAAAGCGATAAAAACCACTAAAGTAATCCACCACAACCCAGACCGAGAGATATTTTTGCGCCGAAACAGAAAAAAGCTGAGAACTAGGGGAATAAACGCTAAAAACAGATTCCAAATAATCCAGCCACTATGTCGATTAAAAGCATCTAAAGCACCAGCGAGTATAGCTTCCATGATATCTTAACTTCCTCCGTTAGTGAAATTCAATCAAGCTCGCGCCATGCTAGAGAATATTATATCTAACTAATCATGATGGCCACAGGATTTTAAAAACCGTTGAGGGATGGTGGTCTGACTCCCCCAATGTAGGTGTAAATAGGAACAGTGAACATTAGGAAGAGGGTTCCAACCCAACCTTCGGGGTGAGTTTCTGGGAGGCTGTGATAGCGAGAAATGTCATAGATAGGGTTAGGGGGTTCTTCGGTTAGGTGGGAATGGTGGAATTGATGACCGCAGACGGTATCTCCTGAAGATAGTAGGGGTGTTTCTCGTAAGACTTTCCCTTGATAATATCCTAAAGTCAATCGTTTTTCCATAATAGCGGTAGTAGGAAGAATTCCGACCATAGACCAGGCTTGTTGATTAAAGTCGATAATTTGATCACATAAATACATTAACCCCCCACATTCTGCATAAGTAGGAATACCGGAGTTAATGAGCGATCGCACTTGTTGAATAGCGGGTTGATTTTGACTTAAAGACTCAGCGAATACTTCGGGAAATCCGCCGCCAAAATACAGACCATCAACGGGTTCGGGAATGGTTTGTGTTAGGGGACTCCAGGAGATTAATTCGGCTCCCAATTCTTGCAATAAATCGAGGTTATCAGCATAGTAAAAACTGAAAGCGACATCACGAGCGATCGCTATTTTCACGCGGGGAATTTTCACGGGAATCTCTCGAGGTTCTGGGGTGAGAGTTTCCGCAGTCAATAGGGGAAGTAGTTGTGACCAATCAAAACAATTAGCGGCTAATTCTGTCAGTCGCTTTAAGAGGATATCAAGATTAGAAATTTCTTGGGTGGGAACTAATCCTAAATGGCGGTCAGGAATGGTAATATTATCCTGGCGGCGCACGACACCTAAAATCGGCAAATTCAGAGGTTTTAAGGCGGCTTTCAGTAAATCCAGATGGCGATCGCTTCCGACTCGGTTCAGGATGATACCGGCGAATTTTAGCCGAGGATTTATGGTACAATAACCATGGGCGATCGCCGCCACAGAACCGGATAATCTAGCGCAATCAATCACTAAAATAATCGGCAAATTCAAGCATTCAGCAATATAAGCAGTTGAGGCAAAATCAGAGTTAAATTCTGTGGATTCCCACCCGGTAGGAATACCATCAAACAACCCCATAACTCCCTCAATAACTCCTAATTGAGAGCCACTAATATGGCGCTGAAAACAGGATTTAACATAATCTTCTGAAGTCAGAATTGGATCGAGATTTCGACAAGGTTTTTGGGTAACATACTCATGAAACATCGGGTCAATGTAATCAGGACCCACCTTAAAAGATTGCACATCAAAATTGTGATGTTTCAGATAAGCTAAAATACTGAGCGTAATTGTGGTTTTACCTACGCCGCTGCGTTCTCCCGCAATGATAACAGTCATGAAAAATCTACCTATTTCGACAATTTTTTAAGCATTATTTACGATTAAGAATTACCCGGATCAACGGAGAAATCCTCAACTTGTTGCAGCATAATTTGTTGTTCAAATAGATCTGGATATTCTTGAATCCAGTCATCAACTAAAAAATAAAAAGATATCCAGCAACTCATAACCACATGACCCAGGATTAATAACAGAAACGGACCACTAATTAAAGGGGGAGTTGGTCGCAGTTTAAATTTAGCATCAATCAACTGAATTAAAAACACAAAACAAGCGCAGATAATCGGCCAAACAGTTATGGCAAATGTGGGTAACTGTTCAGCAGTTTCCTGATCAACTAATACGGTAATTAAAGTTCCGGTAATCCAAGGACTTAGGGAAACACCACGAATGATAAAAGGATGTTGATTGGTGCGCCAAGAAATGCCAGCAGTTAGCAAAATCCAACTCAGGTTGGCTATGGAGTTACTGCGTTCGATGTTATCGGTCAGCAGGCTAGAAACTAACCAAGCCAATAGACCGACTATGACTACACTTTTCCAGTGATATAACTTAGGTGGCTTAACGGTATTTACCACGGAAGTGACATTTTTAACTAAGGGATGTTTCAGGGGATTATCCATTATGATGAAACCTCGTTAGCTTGCAGTACAGTTAAGGCTATAATACACACATAACTAATGGTGTGTGCGCGGACAAGAGAGCGAATAATGATTTGAGTCTCCTGACTCATGGAAAAAATCAGAGGACTTTGAGATTTTTTGGGGTCAGGCTTGTCTTGTTGGGGGGGGATTTCGCATAAAAATTTATACAAAGCAAATCCATTAACTTTAATGGCTAAATATAACAAAAAATAAACCATCGTAATGAGGAGCAAGGTTAGAGACAATTGGGGAGTTTCTCCGACCAGAAGATACACGATAAAATCTTTCTGAACAAAGTCAGGAATCACTCCCTTTATTATAAAAAAGCTCATAATTCCGACGATTTCTGCTAACAAATTAATGGCGGCTGCATATTCGACACTTTTGCGGGGGGACAAATTCAGATAACCACTCAGAAGCCATGATTCAAGGGTAATCACAATTAACAAACGACAAAATCGGGTGAGGATTGTCCGTATTCCAATGGTGACAGCAGGTAGCATGAAGCGTGGACTCCATTAAGATGATAAACTTAATCTATCATTAAGTTGGGAAATGATTAACATTTGCTGTACTAGGGTACACCAAAGCTATTTTCGTCAGCACCCCCGGCTGAAGCACGGGGGCTTCGTGCCCCCCGATTTCAGGTAGCTGACCAGCTTAAGCCAAGCCTTAACTGGCTACGTGAGCGAGCAAGAGTTAAAGTTCCTACCCTGGAATGCGTGCTAGTTCCAGGCACTAGAACCAAATCGTTAAACAGTTCTAAGGGGTTAAGACAGTGCGATTTGGAAAGTACCGACTCTGAACATTAGCGTTCGCGCAGCGTGCGCGTTAGCGCAAGCGCAAACGTTACGAGCAATCAGAACAGACGCAACAATGTCTAACCATATTTTCGTTTTAGATACCAACCGCAAGCCCCTGACACCGTGCAAGCCAGGGGTGGCACGATCACTGCTCAAAGCCGGGAAAGCATCGGTATTTCGACGCTACCCATTCACCATTATTCTAAACAAGGAGGTTGACGCTAATCCTGAACCCCTCTAACTAAAATTAGACCCAGGCTCTAAAGTCACTGGAATTGCCTTAAAGCAAGGGAATCATATTATCTTTGCTGCCGAGTTGCAGCACCGAGGACAGCAGATTAAAGAAGCATTGCTCTCTCGTCGTCAACTCCGACGTTCTCGACGAAACCGCAAGACCCGATATCGACCAGCTCGGTTCTTGAATCGGACTCGTCCCGAAGGTTGGTTAGCTCCCAGCTGGCAGCATCGAGTAGATACTCTAATGACCTGGGTTCACCGATTTCGTAGACTTGCCCCAGTTGGCCGCATTACCCAAGAGCTAGTACGGTTCGACCTGCAATTGATGGAAAACCCTGAGATTTCAGGTGTTGAGTATCAGCAGGGAGAATTACAAGGCTATGAAATCAGAGAATACCTGTTGTTCAAGTGGGGCAGAACCTGTGCTTACTGTGGGGCTCAAAATGTACCACTTGAAGTTGAGCAGATCCAGCCTCGGTCTAAGGGTGGCTCTGACCGGGTTTCTAACCTGACGATGGCTTGCCACTCATGCAATCAAGCCCAAGGCAATGGGGACATTCGGGATTTTTTATCGGGCCAGCCTGATGTCCTGAGTCGTCTTCTCAGGCAGGCCAAATCACCCCTTAAAGATGCGGCTGCCGTTAACTCGACCCGATGGGCCTTGTTCAAGGCTCTGAAAGCAACAGGACTCCCAGTTACCACAGGAACGGGCGGACAAACGAAGTTCAATCGACTGAGGCTCAACCTACCTAAAGCTCACTGGCTTGATGCTGCCTGTGTTGGACCAGTCGAATCACTCGAAGTTCTGACTTCAAAACCGTTGCTGATTTTAGCAAAGGGGCATGGAACCCGTCAGATGTGCGGGACGAATAAGTACGGATTCCCGAATCGTCACCGCTCCAGGAGGCAAATTCATAAAGGCTTTCAGACTGGCGACATGGTGACGGCTACGGTCACAGCGGGGAAGAAAATTGGCTCATATCTAGGACGGGTTCTCTGCCGTGCGTCTGGTAGTTTTGATATTACCACCGCTTCGGTACGGGTGGCAGGCATCAGCCACAAATACTGCCAACCCATTCACAGGAAGGATGGTTACGCCTATGCTTGAAAGATTGACGGGGACTAAAGTCCCCCTGTCGCGTTTCCTCCCCGGTCTAAAGACACGGGGCTTCCACGCTCCCAAGAGGTTTACGTGATTGATAAGTCTAACGATCGCCCTACTATGGGAAAGGGGAGCAAGAATTTAATCCAAGATTTGCTTGACATCTTAGGACAATAACGTACAATACCCCAAAGATTCGCAACTCAATAATGAGTATACGGTCAAACCCCAGACCATGCCAAATTTCCCTGACGACATACTCATCAAGTCGGATTCTTCATGGTAAAATCCAATCATGGTGCGAGACGTTTAGGAGTAAAATAAGGCTGCAATGCCTGAAATAACCTCCTAGTGGGACTTTCACCCCTTGGTGAAATATAAGGGACTCGTACCCTGACCATCCCATAACTGTTTATATGTCCCAACGTTTGGTATAGAAATATACAAAACAAGGCAGGGAACTCAAGGTCAAAACGCCCAACTGGAAATATTAATGATTCCTTAACAATTGCGTTGAGAGTAACGGCGATAGCCACCCCCAGTTTTGGGAATCATAACCCCAGGATTGAAGCGGGGAACGGAAGGCGTGAAGTAGAACCTACTACCAAATGCGACCACTGCCAACCATCCATGATTAGGGAAACCGAATGTCCGGCTTGAACCATCGTAATGATTTAGCAGCGAAACAGGTTGATACGCTGCGTTCAAAAGAGCAAGGGGAAAAGTAGGGTAATCATGACATCACCTACACAGACTTTTAAAAGTACCCCGGTGGAGAGGACAAATCTAAAGATGGAATGCCCGTATAAACGGAACGTTTAAACCCCTTTTAGGCTCTCAAGTGGCAGGATGTACCTGCGGAGTAGTGAAAGTGTAAGCGTATACCTTTAAGGGGAAAGGATGTGACTGAAAGCCAATGCCTAACTGTAATGGTTAGGATATGCCCACTAGTCACGGTGTGGATATAGAGACTGCGACAATTAGGAGTGTTTACGACGAAAGCGAGTTTAAACACTACGATGTTGTATTTAGCTCCAAAAGTTGAAATCACAAAAGCAGGGAGTCGTTTCGTTACCCTGTTCCCGATGTCAAAAGGGGTATCCACATCAGGAGCCGTGTGATGTGAAAGTATCAAGCACGGTTTTGAATTGGAGTTGGGGAAGGCGACTTCCCTTTCGACCATAACCCTTACAAAGCTTTCCGGACAAAACTCAAACTCAATGACCGTCATCGCACCTTGATGGCCAAACACGCGGGTTATGCTCGGTTCGTGTTTAATTGGGGATTACACTTATGGATGTCAGCTTATGAAGAGGGACTCAAGCCTAATATAAACTCCATTAAAAAGGTTTTTACTAATTATGTGAAACCTCAATATCCTTGGATGTCCGAATTGTCTTCTAAAGTTGATCAATATGCCTTCATTAATCTAGGGGATGCCTTTAAGCGCTTCTTCAAGGGAATAAGCAGTTATCCTAAATTTAAGAAGAAAGGCTACCATGATAGCTTTACCCTTGACAATTCCGGAAAGCCATTCAAGTTGTCAGGAACTCGCCATAAGCTGCCTTTTGTGGGCTGGGTTTCTACATTTGAGGCACAACCCGAAAGTTGGGTTAAGAAAGTCACTATAACGCGCCAAGCAGGTGACTGGTATATGAGCTTTTTCGTAGAAATCACGCCAGAAATTACACCGAAATATCGAGAGAGAATCGGGGTAGACCTAGGAATTAACAATTTGGCGACTTGCTCCGATGGGACCCAATTCTCTAATCCCAAGGCTTATAAAGCAGTCACCCAAAAACTAGCCAGATTACAACGTCATTTAAGTCGCAAAGTCAAAGGCTCGAAAAATTGGGCCAAATGTCTCTTAAAAGTTCAAAAGCTACATCAAAGAGTAGCAAACATTCGGCGGGACACCATTCATAAAATAACTACTTTTTTGGCTAAAAACCACAGCCAAGTCGTCATTGAAGATTTGAATGTGTCAGGTATGCTAAAAAATCATTGTTTGGCGGGTTCTATCGCTGATGCTTCATTTTATGAGTTCCGTCGGCAACTAGGTTACAAGGCAGAACGTTATGGTTCAAAGTTGATTATTGCCGATAGATTTTATCCATCCAGTCAACTTTGTTCTAACTGTGGCCATCGTCAACAAATGCCCCTAGTCCGTCGGACTTTTGAATGTCCAAACTGCGGTCTGGCGATAGATCGTGACTTGAATGCCAGTATAAACCTAGAGTGCGAGACGTTTAGGAGTGAAATAAGGCTGCAATGCCTGAAATAACCTCCTAGAGGGAGTTAAACTAGTCAATCCGGCTGCTACTATAACTAGATTATTAGTTTACCCCTTAAATATATATATGTCCCGACGCTTAGTGAGTTATGACACTAAGCAAGGCAGGGAACTCAGGGTCAATCCCATTCTAAGAAATCGCAATGTTCCATCCAAGTATACTACAAGGAGGAGTATTTAACCCACTTGGGGCGATTATGGGAAAGAGTAAAGGCGGTAGCCACCCCCAGTTTCAGAAATCACAAATCTGGGATTGAAGCGGGGAACGGAAGGCGTGATGTAGAACCTACTACTATAGGCGACCACTGCCAACCATCCATGATTAGGGAAACCGAATGTCCGGCTTGAACCATCGTCATTATACAGCAGCGAAATAGGTTGATACGCTGCGTTCAAAAGAGCAAGGGGAAAAGTAGGGTAATTTTAGCATCACCTACACAGACCTTTAAATGTACCCCGGTGGATAGGACAAATCTAAAGATGGAATGCCCATATATATGGAACGTTTAAACCCCTGTTGGGCTCTCTACGAGTACATCTTGTAGAGTAGTGAAAAGTGTAAGCGTATGCCCATAAGGGGAAAGGATGTGACTGAAAGCCAATGCCTAACTGTAATGGTTGGGATATGCCCACTAGTCACGGTGTGGACATAGAGACTGCGATGATGTAAGAGTGCTTATGACCGAGAGCGAGTTTAAAGACTACGTGGTGTATATAGCTCCTAAAGTTGAAGTCACAAAGCAGGGGGTCGTAACCCTGTTCCTACTGACAATAGGGTGTCTACATCAGGAGCCGTGTGATGTGAAAGTATCAAGCACGGTTTTGAATGGGAGTTGGGAAAGGTGACTTTCCTTTCGACCCCTACCAAAATCGCCTGGTTCCGACGATTACACTTGTGGACGGGGTGCTGCCGACAGTCCCGGACGAAGCCAGAAATAAACATCAAGATCCGGCTATGTCCGGTTTTGTTTAAGTTTTATAGAGCAGTAATCATGATATTGATGCCGGGAAAAAGCTACAGAGGTACACTTCCACCCCTGACACGACACCAGGAAGAACTTAGCGATCGCCTACGACAAGATGTAGAAGCGATCGCCGGGACCGGAGAACATAACTATATATATTACGATAATCTTCTTAAAACTGAGGCTTACCTAGAAGCGTTTACCTTTGCCTTGGAGTTGTAGAAGTCCAGATTGGTGTCAAGGGACTTAATGCGATCGCTTTTTTGTCCTAACTGGGAATTTGTACTTGTTTTGTCCATTTTCCCAGTAGGCTACCTTCCATTGGGTCAGTCTGATAACTTACTCCTTGCTTTCTCTCCTGGGACAGTTAATCCGGCTAGTGCGATCGCTTAACCTGGTGGGATTCTGTCTGGACTGATTTAGGATTGTGTATATCAGGTTCATTAGTTCGTTGTCTCTGGAGTTAACTTCAGTAATTAGTTTCTGGTTTTGTTTCATCAACTGCCAGACTAAAAAAACTGTAATTCCATCAGTTCCTAGCTTGACTATCTCAGGTAATGTATTAGAATTCATCGTTGTTTGTTTTGTCTTTTTTTAAGATTAATTCATTATAGTCAGTGGTTTTGGCTAAATATCTTTCAATATGTTTTAAAGTAAGCCAGACCAGTTGTTTGTCCCCTCGACATTCGCTTCTGACTGAACTTCTTAATCTATCGATATCTTCTTGATTTTTTTTGACATTAATTTGGAGTTCAGTATGTTTTGCTGAAAGATACCAAATACCTCCCGAAAAAGAAATAAGCCAACCAATAATTAAAGCAATTTTTTCAATTTCTAGATGCATAAAGTTAGAAACTCCTGTACTTTCAAAAACTAAAATTAAGTTTTGAAAAAATTGCTGGTAGTTCGTTTTCGGGTAATTCGGATAGACTCCCAATCACCCGAAAAATTTAGACCGTTGGCAAATTAGAATTGTGGTCTACTAATAATTCCTGAATTCTCAAATTTTTGGTAGAATGACAATTGTCTATCTATCTGTCTTGTCACAGAGCCATCCGGTTGTAACACTATATTGAACAATGTCTGAGCAGAAACTACGTTTAATCGTTGAACATCAGGTAGTTGGTTGCGTTCGACTTGTGCCTGGTAAAAAGCCTCAACAAATTCGTAAAGTTCTACGGTAGCGTCTACGTTTTCAGCTTCCGAACCTAATGACCCCAGCAAGGTTTTTAAGGTTGAACCATCTGGGAGATGGTTGATTAATTGAGCGAGAGAGATATTCATGTTAAGCTACAAAAGCCTCAATTATTACGTTAAACTTTAGATCCATTGTAGGATGATTTTCGATCCATGTTGCGTTTTTGAAAAACCGGCGGCGGACTCCTAGCTTTCTAATTGTCCAGGAATTATCTGTAAATTCTTCTATGGGCGGATAATTAATCAGTTGTGGTTCTTCTGTAACGTATACAGTTCTTTGTCCTGTTACCCAGCCAAAACTCCCAGAATCATCACGATAATGCCCTCTGATAAGCAGCATTGACCTATAGCCATCATAGGGATTTTTCCAACGCCCCCAATCAGTTGAAAATTTAAACCTCAATAATGAGTTTTCAGTAATTGGGGGGTTGTGAATTATCCATTCTTGGGTAGGCTGATAGCTTGAAGCTATCAGTTTCCATGCACCATAAGCGTCGGTAAAATCCATGCCTTATTTGATAACTAGGCGGCGTTCAAAACCAGCGTTCATGACGCTCTTACCATTTAGAGTCCTACCGTTACTATTGTAATACGTCAAAGCCTCGTTTATTTTTTCCTTTGTGCAAAAAAGTCTATAAGTAATTGGCGGTTTGGTAGTGCCGTTGTTGCACTGAACGGCAAGCCTTACTAACAAACCAGTTCGCATTAATTCCCCGGTGTCATACACTGGATCATTAGCGTTGGCTTCTTCTACGGGGGATACGCCTAAAACATCTTTAGTTCCGGCTGTATACATTACCGCACTGGCTCTAAAGACTCTAACTTTAGTACCATCCATTGCCTGACAGAGTTGTGTTCTAGCCATTAATATTTTATCCTTTCTCTATTAACGAAAATCAGCCCTTATGCGATCGCGACAGGAAGTAATCACCCCAGTACCATCCCAGGCTTTGCCAGCTAGTTTTTGGATAGCATCAGAAACTTTGTCTGTGGGTACATAAATATCAGCCCCAAAATATTTGTTACTTTTCCGATAGTTAATCCGCATTTTCATCAAGAGCCCCTCTTGGACTGCTCGATTTGCCTTTACCATTTGCGCGGTGACTCCACTAGCGTCTGCGTGGGCTGTCATTCCCAAGTCAGTAGCAATGCCATCGTATCTATTAGAAAGCCGAGCCGCTACTGTCATGGTTCCCGTTCCGCCTGGGGTGGGCGCAGTCCAACTATAAATTTTCGTATCTGCTAAACTTGGCATCCAATACCCGCCTTGTTGCTTCAAAACTGCTTACTACTTCATTCATAGCAGACATTTTTAGGAGGTGGAACATATACGGAAACCTATAGGGTTTCCGGATATGCAAGGAGTTTTGTTTGGTCTAAAAAAAGTGTTGGGGTTGTCTTCTAATCGGGATTTCTATATAGATGACCGTTGTAGTCACAGAGCAGGATAGGCTCATTGAGCATCTCTAAAAACAATTTTGCTTCCCTAAAGTAGACGTACCCGACCGGACGGCGGCGCGGCGGTTTGATTTTGTTACCCAATATCGTCACTTCTGGAGATGTGATAGGGAACGCTTGGGCTGGATTTTGGTTGGTCGATGTAAATACTTTGGAGTTGTCAAACTCGATCTGCATCACCTGGCAGATGCGCTGGTAGAGATTGACACCTTCCGCCGTGCTGGTCGCAAAAACAAACGATTCTAACCCGGAGGATTTGTCCCGATAACTAACCGATTCCCTTCCTTTGCGGAACCGGAACTGCTGGGGCTGTAGAAAGTGCTGGAAAATTCTTTGTGCCAAACTTCTGATATTGGCTTTCGTCAGCAAGTCCCCGACTCCGTTTGGATTTTCCGTTTTTCCCACCAAACGGAAACCGACTCTCGCTTCCAGTTGTCGGTAGCCTTTCTCCACATCCTCAATTCTTTCCAAAAAGTACAGCACAACTTTAGGAGCGCCCCGGTAACTGATACCCGTTGAGACTGTGCTATCGGATTTTTCGCTACTGCCGCTGCCCTCGTAGTGGATTTGCAGGATTTGCCTAATTAGTTCCTTATCGTTCCCGGTCAAGACAACTGATTTGTTTTCGGAGCGATCTGGAAAATATTCTATTGTTCGGTGAAGCCCAACCTCCTTAGATGTTTTTCTGTCGGAAGGATGCCACTCAATATAAGCCGGGCGAGAACTCGCGTCTCCTCTCCATCTGGGGATGGTATCTCCGTCGCTGTTTCTTAGATTGCGCGCCGGATAGTTGGTGCTTAAATTGGGGAGTTTTGGGTTGGATCTATAACGCAGCTCTGGATAACCCGCCGCCCAAGCATCAAACCAGTCGTCAAATTTTAGGTCGCTGGCATTGAGGAGATGATCGATCATCTTCTCCATCCATCCGAGCTGAGACAACTGCAATGCCAAAGCTGACTCGGAACCCGCCATCAGCAGCTTGTAATCTGGGTTTTTTCTGTCAGGCTGCAGTTGGTAAACATCCCAGTTGGGTTGCAATTCTATTCGGACTCGTTCCGGGCGCTTATCCGAGAGTTTCGTGATGCGCCTTTGGCGAGCCATCATGATATAAGTTTGTTGGGTTAGCCTTCCAACATTTGCCATAAATACTCCCTCTCTCAGCCGATTAATTTATACAGGAATCCACTCTTCATAAGTTCCCTGGTCTGTTAGTAAATCCCCTAATGTTTCAAAGAAAGTAGAGGCTAATGATTCCATACCCTCCCACTGTTGTTCATTTACCCAGTCAAAATATTCGTCTGCTTTAATCTTAGACCAGGTTTCCTCTACCTTTTCAGAAACGATAAAAGGCGATTGTCCTTCTTTCCCCCAAGTCTCCTCTTTATCTAACAACCTAGCTGCTACTTTCCTGGTGTTAATATAAGTTATGACAAACAGTGCTTTTTTAGCAACCTCTTGAACCGCATATCTAAGCGACGACAAGGCTTCTACCAAAGTATCCTTAATGGTTGGGTTAATCATACACATGGCGGCGATCGCGCCTTCTCTAATTCTTAGAGTTGTTGTCGCCGTGCTTCCTACCTTGCCTGCAACTAAAGCAGCCAGAGATTTTCCGACTGTCTCTCCCAAGGGAACATATAAAGCGTTAGCTGCTTGTTTTAAATCATCCATCATTTTTTGGTCAGATGCTGCCCAATCAAAATTATACGCTTGAGAAACTCCTTGGGTTAATGTGCCCATTAGTGTAGGCACTGTTACCCCCAAAAAACCGCCTACAAAAGCCGGGTGGGCTGCTACTAAACTCCCCACACCCGCACCAACAAGCCCTACAGCTTTTCCACCAACAAGCAGCACAGTCCCGGCAATTACACCACCCGCTAGAAGCCCTGCTACTTTAGGAATCATAGGGGCTTCTAATAGCCAATCTTTGAAAAATCCCCAGTTGCCTTTTTTGATGTTTTCTCCAATAGCTAAGGCACCACCTTTAAGACTTCCGGCCCATTTCTTAAAATCAAAAGATTTTAAAATCTGAACCTCTTTATACAGTTGAGATGAAAAAGCATTAAACCATTGTGCTGCGATTTCCTTGCCAGCTACAGCGGTTGAAGTTAGTTCTTTCAGGTCTACACCTACAACATTAGACATAATTTATTAACCTATTTCGTGGTCATTGTTGGGCAACAATCTTTCTCGGCGGCGTTGGCTTGGCGACTTTCCAGTAGACAAGTTGTCAGATTTAATATCACGAATCTCCATTAACTCGTCATTAGTTTTGATGAGGCGGGGCTGCTGTTCCCGACTGGGGGCTGTCTTGGGTTTATCCTTAAACCCAGATGCTGTCATGGCGTTATAGTAATTCATCAACCAAGAACGTTTAAACTCTTCAAAGTCGCCGCCCCCAACTGCTGATGCTACATTTAAATATTCCAGATGCAGCCGGAAATCTAACACAGCGATCGCTTCTTCAACTCTGCTCTTAGTGTCATTTTTCAACTTAGCCTTTTCCTGTCCTGCCGATGGCGGTTTTTTCCCACCACCCGAATCCGGCTGGGAATTACCCGAACCCCTTGGCGCTCTTCTTTTACTCATGATAAAACTATGACCTTAATTTTGCCGCTATCCCTATTAAAACCTCATAGAGGTCATTACTTTTAGCCCTAAACTCATCAACCTCTATTTCATAGTCGTGAATCTCCAACAAATCTGGCAGCATGGCTTCCGTCGTGTCTTCATCATTCAAATCAAGTTTAGGCTCCTGACCTTTCTTGTTATCCTTTCCAAAACCCTTTCCAGCCCCCCAGTGTTTTTTACCAAACACATTAAACTCAATTGGCAGTGTAACCACCTTCGAGATAATGGGAATTCCCAACCCGTCTAAAATCGCCGACGTTCGATAATACAACTTAGCCAAAGTTCTATACATTCTCGTCATTATATAGGCTAAACGAATCTGGATATTTAGCCGGTTGGCGCTATCACCTTTTAACTCAATCAAAAGTTCAGTCTGAGCCTTTAATATTGCCCCCAATGAATTAAACTTTAACTCAATAGTCTGGTCGCCTTCTTGAGCTTTGTTAGTATCCTGAACCTTCACGGTAACCGGAGCGTCAAAACCATAATTATCTATGGTTTTGAACAGGTCAGACATTATTTCCAAATAATCTTTGTTTATATGATTTCCGCGCCCCTCTGGCATCATCATATTAGCTGGAACCTGGAAACTCTTATCTAGCAACTTCCTTACCCCTAGGGCTTTATGGATTTCCCTAGTCATTTTAATCAAATCTTCACAACATTCTTTATTCATGTCCCTCAATATTGGTAAACTTGGCGGCGGTTCTGGTTGATGATTGTTGATTGTTATTGGTAAAGGACTCCACTCGACTACCCAACCCCTAGTCGTATAATCAACAAAATAAGACTGCATCGTGCCAGTTTCAGGATTTCTATACGGCACATGAACAGGACACACCCTTATAGTGGCTGTTCCGAATAAGTTAGGCTTCGACCACGTGCGACCATTAGTGACACGACAAGTTCTTGTTGCCAAATAGGGATATGGGCCATCGAAGTTATGGATTGTACCTGTATATTTAGCCAGATAGTAGCTAAAATAAACGGGATGGTAACCCCAACCTTGACTTATGTGTAAATCACGATAATATTGGTAGCCCAATAGAAAAGGAAAAGTTCCTATTTTTTGCACAGATATAACTTCACTGCTAGAACTGGAAAACTCTATTGATGAGAAAAACTCTCTGGAAGAGGTAATAGCACCACCTCCGTTAGAAAAATGGTCAAAAAAGTTTTCTTTTGCGGATGCAAACCGCCCACCTATGTGACCTGCTCTATGGACTAAAAAAAAATCCGCTAACCTCCCTGAGAAACCTAGAGGAAAAGGAGGATTACCAACACTGGGAGGTAAAATATTATCTGTATCATCACTTGTTTCATTTTCATCTGTCTCCGATGGTTCTTCTATATCATCCTCGCAAACATTCCGAGCAAAAGTGACAGTTTTGCCAAACATGGTTACGCTCATGGTTTGCTCACATTCCCCAAGATAAACCGAGACATTGGCATCATTAATGCTGTCAATTGTTCCCCCAAAACCTTTGGGGTTGCCATCCTCATCAAGGTCTACAAATCCGTGAGCAGTGCTGCCTATCTTCTCAGCTTTTATGCCTATCCTAGTTCTACCATCTTGTAAATCTTCAGCCTCTGCGCTTATTTTTGGCTTCATTGCCTGGGCAAATTCAATTATCCCCCTCACGTCTATCTCAATGTCTCCATCGTCGCGGGGAAATCTTACTCGCGCTCTGGGTTTGTCGTCCGCTTCTAGTCTTTTAACCTCTCTTTCTATGACATCTATAGCTTGCCTATAGTTGCGATTCCTTACAATGTCTCTTGTCCTTCGGCTACGTTCCTCTACTTCTCGCATGGTTCGCACTCCTGCCTCAACTCAGGAAATAGTTGCAGCCATCCCTCTTTGGTCAATTTTCGTCCGCCAACAACCCATTCCCGTTCCATTGTTTCTATGGGTTCCAAGGAGACAAGTTTAATGGTTTTCCGTTGTTTTAGCGTGGGAACAGACAGGGGGCGATAGGGACTAACAGAATCAGACAAAAAAGCTGCAATTGGCAACACTTCCAAAAATGGAAAGATATGGCACAAATACTCTATTCTTTCCAGCCATTGCTCAAGGACAAATCGATAATTTTCGTCTTGGGCTTGAGAGAGCCTTCTTTGTCTCTCTTCTGGGGAAGGAAAATCAACAATGGTTTTATATTCTTGGGGAACATGAGCCAATGCTTTTAATTCTCTATAAATCAAATATCCATCGGCGGGGCGACCGGGTAGCAAAAAATGGCGGTTAAACACATCCTTATTTGTAGCTATAAGAATCTCTAACCGCTTATCCCATAGATGAACAGGATTAACCGCAGATTCTAAGGATAAATCTACCGGATAATTTTCTAAGTCATCTAATCCATAAAAAGCTATCATCATGTGTAAGAACTCTCCATAATTAAAACAGTTGTCGAACCTTCTACTACTTTACCCCATATCGCGTCAGTCGGAATAAATCCTGATACATTACCGGGATAATAAATCTGACCGGGTGGCATTCTGAATGGGTGAGTAGTTGCATTATTTCCCGATGCACCCAACCCCCAAAGCAATTGAGTTTCTCCCTGGTTCTGAATTTCAAAATAAGCACGGTTGGGATTAGCGGGGGCGATTAATATAGGATTAAGTCCGACTGTTATTGTGTTCATCAAGGTATTAGCCGGGCGTTTAGCCATCAGTATCAAATCTAATTCGACCCGATATTCACCCTCTATATAAATGGTATCATAGCCGCGATTAGCACTTATTGAACCGCCGCCTAATATACCGTTACCGTAATCCTTAAAACTTAAACCTAACTGGTCATCTACTCCAAATATTTTTACCTCATTGGCAGTTAAATAAGGGTTGATTAGAGGCACATAAAACCGCCGCCCTCGGTTTTGGATAACCGGACAAGCTGCCTCAACCCAAGGATTTAACGAGCCTTTTCTTCTCAGTAATTGCAAACCAAACTTAGGGTGATTGCTCTCTAATTTCATTAATTTAGCTGCCCTTTCCGCCGCTGAATCCTCTGGGTAAAATTCGGGATAAGGAGAACGAGTAAAACTCGGACACCAAACTGATGCAGTGAGACTTTCTAAAAAAGCATTAGCTCGCCATAGCCACCTGGGGTCAATATGGGCAGAAATGGCAGTAATAGCATCAGAAATATTCCACAGTGTTAACGGATTGCTTGCATAATCACTGACATTACTCTGATTAATTTCAAATGAAAAAGTGTCGGTTTCTGATAAGCGATTTTCTGCCATAGGTTAAGGATTTAATAAGTATGGTTTGGCGGCAGAAGTCATGCCATTGGTGTAGTCAACAATTACTGGGTAGTCGGTTAAACTGATGGTGCATATTAACGGATATTGTCCATCCCCTCTAACGTTAGGTCGGATAGAAAAATCACAATGTTTTTTGGCAGGTTCGGGGTTTAATGCGGGACTAAATTCTGCGATGTGTTGATGTACAACTAAATGCAGTAAAGCACTGGCTAAATTGGCTTGGTCAAAGGGGTAACTGCCTATACCGGGTTGAAAACTACCAAAAAACGGATCTACTATTTTAATCGCGCCATCTTCTATATAAGCCTCTAGCTCGTCAATATCCAGGTTGACAACAGAATCCTCTTCATTGAGAGTTAAATCCATAATGTCTTTTCCTGTGACGTTAATCGTCAGGTTTTTTTGCCTTTGTAGCAATCGCCGCCCCATGGCTAAGGTTAAGGCTTCTAGTGTGGTTTCGGAAAAATCGGGATAGACTCCCGGCGTGATGTTCATGTGAGAAAATAGAAGTGGTTACTTCCATTCTACGATAAATGCCTATTCGATTTGCAATGCGTCCTACCGGTGGCGGGGGCGGCGGGGGCGCTTATTATAGATTTTCCAAGTCGGGGACGGTTCAACTGGCGGCAGGGGAAGAGGTGGAAATTATCCCCTCCACATCGTCCCCGGTGAGGCGAGAAATTTCCATCAAGGGGGAAAATCCATTCTCCATCAGATGGGATGGTAGCGATCGCTCATTGCCAGTATTTGAAGATGCGACCTATTTTGATAGCAGCGACGGGGGAATCTCTCTTTTTGCGACATCCGCCACCACCCAGACGGTAGAACTCTGGGTTAGACAGGAAACGGAAATTGATTATGACTTAGGACAAGAATCAGGAGAAATAGACGATATGCCAATGCCGAATTTATCTATTAGACCTTTTATGGGTACAGGAAATCAATCCGTTCACGTACCCAATTTTATAGCTGACAACGCAGATTCGGATAATAACAGAATATATGACTATCTTTGGTATAACACCTTTTCTAGTGAACATGGAGTTTTAATTTTTCAGTTTGATGTGTTTTTCCCTGGTCAAATGTACAACTTTACCATTAATCCCTCTAACGATTCTTGGCTGCCGCCTGGAGAAGTGATTAAAGTCTTCCTGATTCCGCGAGAAATTATGGCGATGGTCATGACTCAAATAGCCGTCTATACCTGGCAGTTTTATAACTACGATACACTAATAAATCTAACGAATTGGATTAAAGAACATAGTGAAGTTGCGACAGTAGAATCACCAGCACGCGGGTTTTCTGTTGTACCTACAATGAGCCGTCAACTATTATTTTTTGATATGCCATCCCCTTGGAGTTCTACTAGGCCATTGTGTACTTGTAGTTATACGCCCAACCTAGCGAACCCCAAAGAGGGGGGAGAATTTACTATCAATGAGTTTATCGATTACGAAGACTGGTAGATAAACGATCGCCTTAATCTGAGTTTTCCTAAGATGGGGGGGAAGCGATCGCATTACCGGCTGGCGAACAAATATAGGAGAGGCTGATCCGATCGCCCGCCGCCAATCCCCCAAGTCTCCGAGTTGATTCCATCTGGCTCAGTCCGTCCACTACAATAGGTAAACAGGAAGGGCGATCGCTTAATCCGACCATCTGGGCAACTGGGGAGAAACCATAGCCAATTACAAACCTATGAAGAAAAACCGAATCGGTCAGGCTTCCATTATCCCCGACGCGATCGCCTACAGAATTCAGAAGCAGTGCAAATATGACTGGCAGCGAACCTTACTAGCAATCTTGATGTACACCGGCGAACGAGTGGGAGCTGTGAGGTTACTGCGAATCCCTGACGTTTATGTTTCCTCAGCTTCCCGTGTTGTCCTGCCAGAAATAACTTTTCGATCCGAAACTCGTAAGCGCGCGGGCGGGAAAGATGGGGGAGTCCGCCAAGTTCCCATTTCCCAAAAACTTAGAGAGATTCTCGGAACCTACCGCATCGGTGGCGGCGAGTTTCTGTTTCCTAGCCCATCTGATATATCCAAGCCCGTTACCGTTCAGGCGATCGATAAGTTCCACCGGTCGGCGATCGCTCGTCTGGGATTAGAAAGCGAGGGCTACTCGCTCCACAGCTACCGCCGCACTTTCATTACCAAGCTCTATAACAAGGGAGTCAATACCAGAACCATCATGGCTATCACAGGTCACAAATCTATGGCATCTTTACAGCGCTACATTGATGCCGATCCTCAAAAAATCCGAGACGCGATTGATGAAATCTAAGGCGGCGATCGCTATCAGTGTTATCCAGGGAGAAATGGGTTGCTGCTATGCTTTGGAGGGCCGAACGCCACACACCGCCTTAGATACTTCCAATTTTAGCGCTAAACTTGGCACTTTGGTATTTTGGACAAAACATCAAATATTCTTACACACGGCAAACGACGCTAACCAGTGTACAGTAGCACTTAGCGCCGTTTTAGGTTGGGAAACGCTCCTTGATTTTTCTGTGAAATCACAAAATTTTTGGGGGTATAAAATCTCCTTTGGGGGAAATCTTAGGACGCGCCGCCGGGGAAATTTCCACCACCCGATTTAAGTGCTGGAAGTTTCTCTAGGATAGTTTCCAGAGACCAGTCCAACTCGATCCACTGTTCTACCTGGTTGGCGATCGCCTTCGCTTTTTCGCTGAGATGAGGACCTGCCAGATAACAAACCTGCTTTTTCCCCTGATAAAGATAAGCGTACTTATTGCCGTTTGTGTCTTGGGATGCTGATTTGGTTTTCCAGCGAACGGTTAGGCGATCGCTCTGGGAAGTTTTCACCGGTGATAAATTTTCGTCACCCTGGGTGACGGCTACCCATCCTAGATATTTAACCTTGCCCTGTTCGCGCAACCTTTCCAGAGACTTAATCACGCGGGATTGTAGGAGTCCAGTAGCTTGGCTAATTTGCTTTATATCCTGATTCGGGCAACTTCTGAGACATCTCAAGACATCCTGATCATCCCAGCCTGGATCAAACGGCTCTGGATTTTCAAGTTCCGTCACCCTGGGTGACGAAATTGCTAAGGAAAGCTGCCCCGGTGTGGATTGTCTTTTCATCGGCCGGACCCCCTGCCATCATCATCTCCGGTGGTGATAGCTCGAGTATTTATAGCCAAAATTGCCAATTGTGAGTTTTTGGCTATGCTGCGAACCAGGAAAAGCCTTGTCACAAAAGGACGATTGTCATAAATTAGGGCGCTTACTATATCAATATCACAGGCGATTCGGGAAAAAGCGGCGTAATCCTTTTTAACCAGGTCTCGAAGTTCCAGCACTTCGGACTCAAGTTCCCGCACTTTAGACTCAAGTTCCAGCACTTCTGGGGGAACGGTCGGGATGGTATCAGTAATCTGATGAGCGATCGCCGACACCGGGGCAGGTGATTTTTTAACTTTTTCGTCACCCTGGGTGACGGAATTGGTGGCTTGATGCGCGGCGGTTTTGTCACCGGTGATAGTTTGGGGATTAGAGTTCTGTCTATTAGGGGTCGAGAATGGAGTCGCCTCCATCCCCTCCCATTCAAAACCGGACGTGAGACTTTCACCTCATCCGGCTCCTAGTCTGATTGCTCCATTGTTAAGGATACAGCATTGGCGTTGTCTAACGCCGTTTTATCATCGTGACAGTGGCGGTGTAATAGTTGAAGATTCTTATATTCATCCTTTCCACCTTGGCTTTGAGGTATAATGTGGTCTACTTCAACTAAATCCGATGGTGCGAAATACTGTCCACACCAGGTACACCTACCTTTTTGCTTTTTGAGTAGTTTGGCTACTCTTGTTGGCGTTTCAATTGCTTGTCCTTTCCTGGTTGCCCAGTAAGTCCAGTTTCCGTCGTATGGTGTTGCGTCAGGGCGTATTGGGGTGTGTCTAACATTTGGAGTCCAACTATGTTGCCATAATGTGAATCCATCCTTAGTCTTGAATAACCAGGATTCATGTCTTTCTTTCCCATTGCTAAGTTTAACCGTTCCTTTGTGGAAGTAGTTTCCTAGCTTTTCGTAACTTGCCTTTCCGCATCTTGATGCTGTCCATGCCCGTAACATTTGCCAGATTATGTTATCTAGCTTGTTGAAGGTTTCAGATGAAACGACCCCTGAGTAGTAGTTTGACCATCCCCGAATAATCGGGTTTAGTTTGCTAATCAGGGCTGATTGAGGTGATGTTTTATATCGTTTAATTACACCTTTTATCGCTTCAATGTGGGCTTTAACTGCTTTGTTGCTGGGTTTGATGTGGGTTTTGAAACCCAACATTTTATGTGGGGTCTTGTTACATAGGAAGCCTCCTTTTCTTCTTCCCCCACTCTTTCCAGATTTATATTTTCCTACTGGGTATTGCCTGATATTGAATCCTAGAAAATCAAAACCTGGCTCTTCTGTTTTGCCGTTGTACTCAATGGGATTGAGTGTATGGCAGATTCGAGTCTTTTCGGGTTTAATTTCTAATCCTACAGGTTTTAACCATTCGGAGATTGCAGTTTTGCACTGTTCAATGATTTCTAGTGATGGAGATATTACTACAAAATCATCGGCGTATCTGATTACTGTGGCTTGCACCACATTTTTCTTCTTAGGATACATTGTTTTTATGAGCCTAACCATCCCATCCAGTGCGATGTTGGCTAGGAGTGGACTTATTACCCCTCCTTGGGGTGTCCCTGCTTCTGTATCCTCAAATACACCGTTATCTAGCACGCCTGCTTTGAGCCATGATTTCAGGTCTCTTTTTAGACTGCTTGGACAATGAATTTTGGACAGAAGGTAATCATGGTTTATTCGGTCAAAACATTTAGCTATATCTGCATCCAGAACATAATAACCTCCTTTGTTGATACTCTGAAAGATTCTGGATATTGCATCGTGGGCTGACCTGCCAGGTCTAAACCCATAGCTAGTGTCTTCAAATCTCGATTCCCATTCAGGTTCGAGAGCCGACTTAACCAAGGCTTGCCTCGCTCTATCTTGGATTGTGGGTATTCCTAGAGGGCGTTTTTCATCCCTACCGGGTTTTGGAATCCACACCCTTCGCAGTGGTTTTACTTTGAGATTTCCTTTAATGTTCTCAACAAGTTTAAACCTTTGCCTTGATGAGATTGCTCTCATTCCATCGACTCCAGCTGTTTTCTTGCCTTGATTATCTTGGGTCACTCGCCGTACTGCTAGTAGACGGGCATAATATGATTTGCACAATAGACGTTGCAACCTTCTTGCTTTCGCGTCCTGTCCCGATTTAGCTGCTTGAAATATCCTCTTTTGGAGCTTGAAAACTTTTCTCTGAACTTTCGCCCAGGGGATTTGTTTCCATACATTCGTAGTCTTGATTGGTTTTGGTTTCCCAAATCCTTTCTTTAAACTCGCATTCGCCATAGTAACTCCTACTAGACTCTATTCTTTACAATCAAACCGTGACCCGTCTGCGTATCCCAACCATTATAGTTGGGCATTAGCTTCTGGTCACATCTCACCCCCTAGTAGGCTTACGCTTACACTTTTCACTACTGACTCTCTCGACCAGATTATCAGAGCCTAAAAGGGGTTAAAACGTTCCGTTTATATGGGCTTTCCATCTTTAGACTTGTCCTATCCACCGGGGTATTTTTAAAGGTCTGTGTAGGTAGTACGAAGAAACTCCTACTTTTCCCCTTGCTCTTTTGAGCGCAGCGTGTCAACCTATTTCGCTACTTATTAGTTACGATGGTTCAAGTCGGAACATTCAGATTTCCTTAGTCATGGATGGTTGGCAGTGGTCGGATTATTGGGAATAGGTTTTCCCTCACGCCTTCCGTTCCCCGCTTCAATCCTAGGGTTGTGAATCCTAAAACTGGGGGTGGCTATCGCCGTTACTCTCAACGCAATTGTTAAGGAATCATTAAGATTTCCAATTTAGCGTTTTGACCTTGAGTTCCCTGCCTTGTTTTGTATATTTCTATACCAAACGTTGGGACATATAAACAGTTATGGGATGGTCAGGGTACGAGTCCCTTATATTTCACCAAGGGGTGAAAGTCCCACTAGGAGGTTATTTCAGGCATTGCAGCCTTATTTGACTCCTAAACATCTCGCACGTTCATGGCTAATATAATGCTTGAGGGTTTTGCCAAATGCCGAAAGAAAAAACACCCCCCACTGGCATGAGGGGCGCTTAAATTATTCGGACACCTGCTGGAGAACTTCCTGCCGGATTTTCTCCATCTGCTCTTTCATTTGAGACTGATACTCTCTGTTCGCTAGTAGCCGTTGCTCTAGTCGCGCTTCATGGCTTTTGACATAAGAATCAAATCCAGCGAACAGCTCCTCCAACAGGTCTAAGATTTTCCCGCCTGTTCCGAGGTGATGACACCCCCCTGGCTGGAAATAATCCCCCTGGCAATTTGCTCGATCAGTTCTGAACGGTTCAGAGTCAACTCTGTAGCCATCTGATCCAACAACTTGACCGCTGTTTCCGTCAATGTCATTGTGACAGCCTTCTTCTTCTCCCCGTACAAAACGTTGGGAGTCCGATGCTGATAGGGTTTGCTCTTTTTCATGTTCCTTGTCCACAACCTCTCCAAAAAAAATATCATAAATATATTTACATTTTTATATTTACCATGTTATCTTAGATTCATGCAACCTAAATATATTTAGATTGCGTCGCACCTCTATCACCTGCGGCCAACTGAGGAAAAGGGGGTAGGCGGCTCTCCCGGTGGATCTGGGACAGCGATCGCATTAATTGCGAACTACGAGCGCCTCTTTTAACTCACTTCCTGCGGCCACTATTCGAGCGAGAGAGATAAAAAGCCGGATATTGAGAGCGGGGAAGTTGATAGATGTAAGCGATCGCCATGAGGTTGGTTAAGCGATCGCACCAGTCAACCCTATATATAAAGTCAAAGCCTATGGTGAATAGAAAAGCTAAGGCCGCAGAATTGCCTAGCGGGTTTCACCGCCTAGACAAAAAACATCAGCGGATCTTCTTGGTTACTTGTTTAGCTTGGATGCTGGCAGACCGACAAGTTGCGGCTAACGGGCAGCAACAAATCGGACGGCATTTAAGAAGGACTGCTCAAACAACTGTGTTCAAACTATCTGATGAGGAGGTAGCCTACTACATTGCAGAAATAGAGGATTCCCTACAGCGGAATCCCCAACTAGCCGGACCCATTGGTTTGGTGTTCAAAGTTCACAACTCGTAATTCCAAAAGGAAGGGGGAAACCAGGTTTTTCCCCCTACCTCCCATCATCCTTGACTAAGAGGAATTTGAATATGAGCGATCCTAATTCGCCCCGTTCAGTCATCAGTATAACATCTGATGCTGCTACGGGTCAACTCAACTTGTCCGAATCACTAACACCAGAGGAGGTTTTTGCCTACCTGAGTTTAATCAGCAAAATGCTCGAATATACACCCGATGAATTGGAGGAAATCCTATGGAAACACCAGACAGAAGAGAGATTCCGCTCTCCCATTCTGCCGTTTCCGACACAGCAAAATCCGTCCTTTTAGCATTGCTGCAAAATCCTAGCCTTGTCTATGAGTTGCCATTAACAACTCAGCAGGTTGGTCGGCTGCTAAAGGAAAGCTGGTATCTCGCCAATGAAATGCTGGCAACTTACCAGAGGAGTAATGGGGATGAACTGAGAGCGATCGTTTTAAGCGGTCGCCCTAACGAGGAGGTGAAAAACTACGATGTCAACTAGCCCCAGTAACGACCCGTTTGCACGGATCAAACTTCAGGCTGCGGCTACTTCCAATCAGGAGCTAACCCGTTGCCTACAACAAATGATTGAAGTTCTGGAGTCACAAAACCCCGACTACAGAGAAGTTAGAAGTCAACTGCTTAGGGCTACCTGCCTGAGTTATGAAGTAGTGCGACATCTCGATGCTGCCAGCTTTAGTCTCGGTCAGTAAATAAAAGGGCTTGGGGCTGCTTATCTCAAGCCTTCCCCAAGCAAGCCAGTCAGGAGTTTCTGATGCGAGAGTTATGCGAGCGATCGCTTTCTCTTACTCACCATTGGCGCTTAATCATAGCACCATCTGACTGGTTAATGCTAGACGTGCGCGCGCCGTGAGGATATAGGCGATCGTCTCTCTCCCCATCTGGATAGATAGGCGATCGCTTCCCCCCCCGGTGTCCGCCAATCAGTTACACCAGCAATCTGGAGACAGAAAGGATGAAAAAATTAACCAACGAACAGAAAGTCGCTCAACTTAGTATCTTGCTGCAACACTTAGAACCCAAAGCCTTAAACACATTGCACAAATCGTTTTTGGATCGGTTTAATCAGGAGATTGCAGTCAACCCCCAAAAGCAGTATGTGAAAAAAATGCTTGATGCGATCGAGAACGGGGAAGTTGTTGCTAACCATGAATCAAGCGCGGGCGATCGCCTTCTCATTTCTATGGCTTGGCAGATGTTCTCGGCTAGTCCATCTGTTCAGGAGTTTACTCACTTTGATGAGTTTACCCGACAAGCGCTTGCATCCTACGCGGTTGCTGCCCTGAAAAAAACTAAGTTTTTCTTAGAAATAGCCAAAACCTTTATCACCGAAGACCATGGAGAATCTGGAGAATGAAATCTACTTAGGCGGCCTGCTAGATATCGCCGCCAGTATTGAAGATTACGCCGAGAGGATTAATGTTCGCCTTGATGGTTTTTCGAGGGAAAAGCCAGAACATCTAGCCGAAGTGATTGGTTATCTACAACTAATCAAAGACCTAACCACTCAAGGATTAAAGGAGGCTAAAAAATTGTGACCAATGACCGCGACCATCTGGACGAACAATTGAGGCGACTGCCAGGGTTTAAGGAGGAGGCTTTAGATATCAGCTACATGGTGAGGAAACTCTACTATGATATCGACCAGATTTTTGGCTACTGCTTTAGCGACAAACTCACTAAACCCCACGCCCAAAAGCAATTTCTCAACAAACTAGAGAAATTTGTTACCAACACCCAGGAAGCCGGGAAACTCATTCCCCAACTCATTGAAAAAATTGGAGGCTCTGATGATGACTAGCACAAACCAGCAAAACCCACAAACCCAATACACCAAACAGCTAAAAGAGGAAGTCTTAAAGTCCATTGAAAACATTAGCGTACAGGTTTCCTCTTTGTGGTTAAAAGCTCAAGTCCCGAATCCCGATGAACCCTTAACCAGGGAAAACATCAGTAACTACTTGGAACAGCTAGCACGGGTTGTGAAAGTAGAAGCCAACAACTACAGCGAGAATCTTCCCGACGATGAGGATAAACATTCCCCTTACGAATGGGTTGATTTGACAGTAGATGCAACCTCGCTTATGGACTGTTTATTAAAAGCTAAGGCAAGTATTGATAACACCATTGCTCATCTAAGAGTTATCGATTTTGCCACTAACGTTAAACCATACCAAGATGTTGACATTTACGCAGCACACCTTAACTACTGCCATGAGCAAATTTCTACAGACTTGGAAAATGTACTTGCTGAATTACAAGATCTAGATTTCACCGCCTGATGAGTCCTGACCGGTAAAGGACGAAACTTCCTCCCGCTGCTGGGGGGAAGTCGCGGATAACCGGGTGATTCCCTCCGCATTGATGACTAGCCCCCCTACTACGAAATGGGAGGTTTCCCTCCCCACAGTTTTACTGGGGGCAGAAGTCAGTAATCATTTCTAGCTGGGTTCCAACCCCGGCTAGATCTTAGGCGAGTTTACTCCCCCGGATAGAATGGGCGAAAGCCGTAACAGCTTCTTGGGAGTGATTTTCCACCATACTTAACAGGAAAAATGAATAGTTTAATAGTAGGCCTTGACGTTAGTTCGTCGTGGTGCGATGCCGTGTGGTTGGAATCGATGCCAACCGGTGCTGTGCGGGATTTTTTCGACTCCCCAGCATTTGCTGAGTGTCACCGAAAACTGGAAGCGAACGCGAAGTCTATCCAGTTTCTGGTGTCTTTGGAGCCGTCTGTCGTGGTATTAGAGCCGACCGGAACTTATAGCAGGTTCTGGATTGACTCTCTCCATCGGGAAGGAATCCCAGTCTTGAAAGCGGATCAAACCATGATCAAGGACAGTCGGAAAAGCTATGGGGGAACTTCCAACAAATCTGACCCCTATGATGCTCTCATCATGGTGATTACTTACTTTCAGCACTACCAAACCAATTATGATCGCCGGTATTGGGTACGGGAGCGGCCGCCAGCGGTTGCCAAAATTGAGCAATGCCTGAGAGATATTCAGTCCTTTACCAAGCGGCGCACTCAAGTCATAAACCAAGCCAAGTCGCGGCTGGTCTATGAATTCCCAGCTAGGGCTAAAGTTCACGTAAAAAGAGAAGCTGGGAACCTAGATCCGGACAAACTGCCAGCTTGGTGGGCTTGGGCTTGTGGCTGGACTTCCCAAGGTAGTTGGGAAATTCCCAAAGGGGTTAAAACCAAGTTTGACAATGAATACGCGAAAGCGATCGCGGCGGGTGAAGGGACTGGCATTAGTGTAGTGACTGCCCGACTAGCCCAACAGATTTGTATGTGGCATCAGTCGGAGGCAATGGTAGAGCAGGAGATGCTCGGCTACCTGAACCTTCCAGAATTTGATTGTTACCACCGGGTGTTTGATAAGTTCGGTTTTGGTTCCCGCGAACGAGGCTGGCTGCTCACTCGGATCGTACCCTTTGATGAGATGTTTAAATGCCTTCCCAAGTCTAAAGCCATGCGACGATTCCGGCAGTTGTGCGGGTTGGGGGCTACTCAAGTGCAATCTGGGCAGGCTGACACTCGTAGCAGTTTTACCGGAAGTAAAGAGGCGCGATCAACCTTGCATCAGTTTGTTGTACGGGCAATCGAGAAGGGGACTCATCGCGAACAGAAACCGGGTGGAGGTGCGATCGCGACGACCCCCTACGATTGCCTTTCCAAATCACCAGAGGCTCAGTCTCTTAGACTCTACTGGGTGACTAGAGCATACCACAAAGGGAACAAAGTTTCCGGGGCGGCGCTCAAGGCTGCCAGGAATGCCACATCCAGAAAGCTGGCTGAGACTTTATTTAAGGCTCTGTGGGATATGCGATAATCTACTTCATTCATAGTCTTATTACAAAGCCCCGCTAACTAATTGTCTCGGCGGGGCTTTTTATTGTTCAAAGTTTGGGGGTAGGATAGAAAGTAGACTGACCCAAGCTGGTTATACAGTCCAACGCCAAGAATATCTGATTGGCGATCGCCAATTTACCAATTTAGAGGTAGAAATACCAGGGGAAGCCCTGGGGGAAGAAATTATAGTGATTGGGGCTCACTATGATTCTGTGGTAGGCTCTCCTGGGGCTAATGATAACGGATCAGGAGCGGCGGCGGTCTTAGCACTAGCCGATTATTTCGCGGCAACCCATCCCCAAAAAACTCTAAGATTTGTGGAATTTGTGAATGAAGAACCACCCTTTAGCTGGACTCCAGACATGGGAAGTTGGGTTTATGCAAAGCGATCGCGAGAAAGAAATGAGAAAATAGTGGCGATGCTGAGTTTAGAAACAATGGGCTACTACTCGGACACTCCTGGAAGTCAAACCTACCCCCTGGGGCTATTAAATAATATTTACCCGATCACTGGAAACTTTATCGCATTTGTTGGTAACTTCGCGTCTGGGGGATTAGTCCGGCAAGTAGTTAAGGCATTCCGTACCCATACGCTGTTTCCCTCAGAAGGCTCGATTTTGCCTAATACGGTTCCGGGTGCGGGTTGGTCGGATCATTGGTCTTTCTGGCAGGAGGGTTATCCGGGAATTATGGTCACGGATACGGCTATGTTTCGCTATCCCTACTATCACACCCAGGAAGATACCCCAGCAATGGTTAACTATAACCACCTCGCTAGGGTAGTTTCTGGCTTGGAGGCAGTGATTATGAATCTGGCTAATATTGATTGATTCACCCCCCAGCTAAGAGGTGGGAGTTAGGAGGATAAACTGTCGAGATAGGAGCGATCGCACTCCGGAAATGTCCAGTTTCACAGCAGCCAGAATATCACCGACAGTGCGGGGATTTTCTACGGTACCATCAGCAGTTGAATTAGTTTCACAGGCTTGGAGAAACTCAAACTCATCATCTGATAATGTCACCAGGTGATAATTGCAATCAAACACTGTTTGACTCGGCCAACCATTCAAACAGTAGGTTAACTCAGGAATGGCAGCTAATAAAGCGCTATCATCAGACCAATCTGCCTTGGGTAAAGGGGGACGAGCCAGGAAAAACTCATAATGGCTAACCTTGGGGTCTAATAACTCAATGAGGCGATATAGTTGGCGATCGCTTAAATTTTCGACCCTTTCCATAAGTTCGGGGGATTTACCAACCAGGCGATTAATATCCCAATACTCAGGATTAGAAAAACCGACAAATTCCAATTGAGAGCTATCAATCAGCTCAAACAGAGTGTCAATATTGTAGTCAATTTCTTGGGGATGGACATACATATCAGCAAAACACTCATCTCGCTGATTTTCCAGAGCCCAACGTTCGGACTCATACAGGACCAAACGGTTATCTTCGGGTAAGGCTTCAAAAACTTTGCGCCCCACATTTACGCCGTCCTGATAATCGCCACGTTTGTCCCCTTGTAATAAGGCGATCGCCTGCTGCATAAGTCGCACTTCCCAGCGACCCAACTCAGCATAAACAAATATATGTAATAATCCCCCCGGCGTTAACTTAGAAGCCAAGGCTTGGATACCCCGAATGGGGTCTGGTAGGTGATGGAGTACCCCCACACAGTTAATAAAATCAAACTCCCCCTCCAATTGTCCCACATCATAGAGACTCATCTGTTGAAATTGAGGCTCTGGAGTTCCCGGAGTAGATATCCCGGAGCGGCGACAGCGTTCTTGAGCCGTAGCGATCGCTCCTGAACTCAAATCAATACCCAAAACCTCAGCCTCTGGGTTAAGCTGAATCAGATATTCGGTACTCGAACCGGTGCCGCAACCCGCATCCAAAATCCGAATTTTAGTTTTCTGGGGTTTTTGTCCCGTACAAAATCCATAGGCTGCTGACCAACACCAGCGCCAGTTATAACCCGGTGGCGGTTCATTTAACAAAGGGTCAGGGGGAAAAGGGTAAATATCGTAAAGCCGTTTGACAGCAGCGCTAATTTCTTCCATGATCAAAACCAACAGACAACAACCCAAGCAAGCAAGCGAACGTGCTTTTTCAGAATACCTTACAATTGCCCCCAGTAGACCATAAATCTGTGGGGTGTTGGTCATGTAACAAAACTTATCGTTTTTTCTCAGATAAGTTCTGGTAAGTCTATACAATAGGTCTGGATACGCGATTTAATAAAATGCGAGGATTGCAGCCAAAAACATTTTAGCTGTAATTATCTGTAAAAAGATTAACCAGGTTAACAACTCAAGGAGCATGATTTAATCTCAAATTAGGTTAACATTTTACGGCAATACGGTATAATACCAAGTATGGTGCGAGACCTTCGGGTATGAAATAGAGCTGAAATGGGCGTGGGGACTACCCGGTGAGGACTTCAACCCCTTGCTTGATTGGGTCGCATCCCTGGCCATCCCATAACACAGCCGGATTTTTTGGCCCACCTTCGAGACTTCCAATATGGTTGCCAAGGTGAAGCGTCTAATCAGGTCTAAGACTGCCCGATCCATGCTGACATGGGCGCATTATCGATTCAAACTAACCCTGAGACATAAGCGCGGAAATAACTGAACAGTTGTAGATGTGACCGAAGAATACACCAGCAAAACCTGTACTCACTGTGGTCATGTCCATTCCCAGCTAGGTGGCTCAAAAGTGTTCCGATGTCCTGAGTGCGGGTTCACTCTACCACGGGACTGGAACGGTGCTTTTGGAATCTTTCTAAAAGCTTTGCGGGATACCGCCTCTGTTACCTTAACGGGTAATAGTGCTATCGTCGCATTGTCCGGGAACAACCGGAAAAATGTCGCGTAAATGTATCAGCAATAGCCCCGGCTAGTCCAACTGGGCGATGGAGTCTAACTGATCCTTGGGGTTGAGTAGAATAACCTGTTATAGGGTGTATGTAATACGCCCGTAGTGTAATGACTGTGAATAGGGAGCGATAGAGATCGAATGAGTGTTAAGGCAAGTGGTGGCAGCTCAGTTGCGCGTCCGCAACTTTACAAAACCGTCCCAGTTTCAACAATTTCTCAAGCCGAACAACAAGATCGCTACTTGGGGAAAACTGAACTTAGTGATTTAGCAACTTACTTTAGTTCTGGGGCAAAACGTCTGGAGATCGCCCAAGTTCTCACCCAAAACGCAGAATTAATCGTGTCTAGGGCAGCTAACCGGATTTTTACCGGAGGTTCCCCTTTGGCATTTTTGGAAAGACCCGAAGAACCAGAAATGGCTATGGCTGCGGCGGGTAGTGGGGATATGGAAGTCGCCGAAGGTATGAAGCTGGGAACAATTTCCTATGTTGACAACCGGGGTGGCGGCTTCTTTGATGGTATCAAGTCCCTGTTCAAAGATTCAGGCAGTGGCCCTGCGGTATTCCTGCCGCCGGGGTTCCGACCGATTAACGTCTCCCGCTACGGTCCGGGAAATATGACTAAATCCCTGCGGGATTTGAGCTGGTTCTTGCGTTATACCACTTACGCGATCGTGGCGGGTGATCCTAATATCATCGCCGTTAACGTGCGTGGTTTGCGGGAAATTATCGAAAATGCCTGTTCTAGTGCGGCGACTTTGGTGGCTTTGCAGGAAATGCGGCGATCGGCTCTGGGATATCTGCAAAATGACAAAGAAGGTCAGGAAATTGCCCTGCAATACTTCAATGTTCTGATTAGCGAATTTGAAGGCGCAACCCCTTCTAACAAAGTCCGTCAAGGTCAGAGTGTTGATCAGCAAGGCTTGGAACTGCCTCAGATTTACTTTAATGCGACGATCGCTCGTCAGAAGTTTGTGATGAAGCCGGGTCTGTCTTCCTCGGAAAAACAGGATGTGGTGAAAGCTGCTTATAGACAGGTGTTTGAGCGTGATATTACCCGCGCTTATAGCCAAGGGATTTCTGACCTGGAATCTAAGTTTAAAAATGGCGAAATCAGCACTAAAGAGTTTATCCGTCGTTTGGGTAAGTCTCCTCTGTATCGCCAGCAGTTCTACTCCCGCTTTGTCAACAGCCGGGTGGTGGAACTGGCGGCGCGTCACTTCTTGGGACGGGGTTTGAGTTCTCCCGAGGAGTTTAGCAAATATTTTGCGATCGTCACTAAAGGCGGTTTGGCGGCCCTGGTCGATGCTATGGTTGATTCGTCCGAGTATGCTGATTACTTTGGTGAAGAAACCGTCCCTTATCTGCGGGGTCTGGGTACAGAAGCGCAAGAGTGCCGCAACTGGGGCCCTCAAATTGACCTGTTTAACTACAGTGCGCCTTTCCGTACAGTTCCACAGTTTGTCACTTTGTTTGGTGACTATAAACAGCCTCTGCGGGATCAGCACGTCTATGGTATCGGTAACGATCCTTTAGAAATTCAGTTTGGGGCGATTTTCCCGAAAGAAACCCGCTCTCCCCAAAATCGTCCGGCTCCCTTTGGTAAGGATACTCGCCGGATTCTAATTCGCAATGGAGCCGGAATTGATAACCAATTGAGCAACCCTGGCGCTCGTGGGAATGCTCCCGGTTCTCTCGGTCCCAAAGTGTTTAAGCTCGATCAGCTTCCCGGTGGTTATGTTTCCAGTAAATTTAGCAACAAGGGTGGGAGCAATGGCGCTAGTGTCAAGTTCTCTGAGAGTTCAACTCAGAAGGTGATCCGAGCCGCTTATTTGCAGGTGTTTGGTCGGGAACTCTATTCTGGTCAGCGCCAAACCGTGGCTGAGATTAAGCTGGAAAATGGCGATATCACAGTTCGGGAGTTTATCCGCATTCTGGCGAAGTCTGATGTGTTCCGCAATATGTATTGGACTTCCCTTTATGTTTGTAAGGCGATCGAATACATTCACCGCCGTCTGTTGGGACGACCCACCTATGGACGACAGGAAATGAATTCCTACTTTGACCTTTGCTCTAAAAAAGGTTTCTATGCTCTGGTGGATGCCATTATTGATTCCGTCGAGTATAACGAAGCCTTTGGGGAAGATACTATTCCCTATGAGCGTTATCTGACTCCGGGTGGTCTGTCTCTGCGTTCTATGCGTGTGGGAACCCTGGCTGAGAAGATGACTATGGTTAAAGACGAACCTACTCCCAGGTTTGTGGAGTTGGGAACTCCTACTGACCAGATGAAAGGTGAACTGGAAATCGATAACCGCATTAACCAGGGAGTTAACAAGCGTCGCGAACAGTCTAAGGTGTTTAAACTCACCAATGTGACTGATAAGGTGGCGCTCCAAACTACAATTGGTGCTATCTATCGGCAGATTTTCGAGCGGGATATTGACCCCTATGTTACTAAGAAAGAGTTTACCGCTCTGGAAAGTAAACTTGGTAATGGCGAAATTACCGTTAAGGAGTTCGTCGAAGCCTTGGGAGCTTCTGCTTTGTATATCCGCGAGTTCTACACTCCCTATCCCAATACTAAGGTGATTGAGTTGGGAACTAAGCACTTCTTGGGTCGCGCTCCCCTTAATCAGGCGGAGATTCGCAAGTATAACCAAATCTTGGCTTCTCAGGGTCTGAAGGCGTTTATTGGCGCAATGGTGAACAGCATGGAGTATGCTCAGGTGTTTGGCGAGGATACTGTTCCTTATCGCCGTTTCCCCACGCTTCCTGCTGCTAATTTCCCCAATACAGAGCTGCTTTACAACCAGTTGACCAAACAAAATGATGAACTGGTCGTTCCTAGTTTTGAGCCGGTTTTGGCTAACGATCGCAGCTAGAGCTAATTTGAGCCTCTGTTAATTTTACCTAGGTTCCCCGTTCATACGAGAGCGGGGATTTTTTTTGTATCCCTAAAGATTTTTCGCCTGGCGAGACTCCCACCACATGGGAATCACAAACCAAGCCACCACCAATAACAGAGCAATGATCGCAAATTCACCCACCCAAGAGACTAATTGGGGTAAAGGGACAACCTGACCGACAAAATAGGCAAGGCTAACCATTACAGAAGCCCAGAGTATCGCCCCAGCACCATTACATAGAAAAAATTTCCAGTATTTCATCCCAGCAATTCCGGCTAGGGGGCCAGCAAAAATTCGCAGGAGGGCCACAAATCTACCTAAAAAAACGGCCTTAGCTGCATTTTGGCTGAATTGGTCTTTGACTTCAATTAGTTGTTCTTCCTTGATGCGGAATAACTTACCCAATAAACACAAAAACGGCCAACCACCCCAGCGCCCTACCCAGTAACCGCAGTTATCCCCTAGGATGGCACCTGCGATCGCACAACCGAGAACCCACCAATAGTTAAGTTCTCCACTCCCGGCTAGGAATCCCCCCACCAGTGTGATAGTTTCTCCCGGTAGAGGAACCCCGGCATTTTCTAGGGCGATACCGCCGAAAACCGCCCAATAGCCATATTCATGGGCGATCGCCTTAATTGTTTCCAGTGATACAACTTCAAAGGACATTCAATGGTGTCTTCATATTTTTTTCGCAATTCTTTACAATCGTATAATATTTTTAGCTATATTGCATTCGATAACCGCCATAGCTGTGGTGGTTAATCTCGGGGTAACTCTCCCCTGGGTGTGGCAGGGGCGATCGCCAACACACATTTTTTGTTACCTACGACAACATATTTACCACCCCGGTCAGATACCATGTAGTTGTCACCAGGGGAATCTTTCCTATAACTACCTCGTCTAAAGGCAAGTGTGGTAGGTTGACCAAAAATTTTGACAAAATTCATTACACATAGGAGAAATAGTCATGAGTGCTAACAAACCCTGGATCATTCGGCCTCAGAATAAATTAGATTCCCAAGGTTCAGAAGAACTGAAAAAACAGTTTTTGTCAATCACTTCTGAACCACCCATACTTTGGATCATAGATATGAGCCATGTAGAATTTATCGATAGTTCTGGTTTGGGGGCTTTAGTGGTGGCTCAAAAAACAGCTAAAAAATTGGGTTGTCGTTTAGTGGTTTGCCACCTAGGGGATGTAGCTAAAATGGTCTTGGAAATTACCCAACTAGATAGGGTGCTTGAAATTGTGGATAACATCGACCAAATTTCCGCCAATCCTCAAACTTTGCTTTCTGCATAAATCCCACTGCCTTTCTGGTAAAATCAATGTCGTCGCTTGAGGAGTTAACTATGGGGTGGATGCGGTACATAGCGATGGCATTAGTCAATACATTGGGCGTTGTGGTGGGGATTATCTTAGTACCCGCCCCTCATGCAGTGGCTCAACTAGCAGCGGAGACAGAGGAGCCAGTAGAATATAAGATCTGGGAATCGGAAACTCGCTTATCAGAATATGGCAGAACTTCCTCTAGCTTAGATCGCCTAAAAACAGTGCGGGAAAATCCCCAATCTGTCCCTCAATTATATGAATTACGCGATCGCCTACAAGCCCAACTTGACCAAGTATCTGGCCCCCCTGACCCCCTGGTAGTTCAGGAAGCCTGGCAATATGAACTACAACTCCAACAATATCATAGTTGGCGTAAAGCCCTACGGCAAACCGAAAGCCGCATTCGCAACGAAGAAAAAGCCAGCCAACACTGGAAACAAGCCGCCGAATTAGCACTCGAAGCCGTAGAAATCGGTCAATATCCTAACCCCACCGTTAAAGATTGGGAAATGGCACAACAGTTATGGATAGCGGCGATAGACTCCTTGCGACAAATTCCCGCAGATAGTTTGATTCAACCCCAGGCTATTGAGAAAATTGTTGAATACCAGGGCTATTTAGCCATTGTCACCTATCAACGAGCCTTGGCTAGTCAACCAGAAGCTGAACCGAGGGCTACTACCGGAGAAATTGCTCAGTTTTCCGTCGCTGAACCCAAGTTTCCCGGTTTTGCTCTCCATGCTGATGTTAATCGGGATGGCGTAATTGATGAGCGCGACAAAATGCGCCCTACTCAATGGTCATTATCTGCTGGACCTTTGATTCTGTTTAATAATGATGATGACGATCGCAGTGGTATTCCTGACTGGAGCGATCGCATTGTTAATGGCGAATATGACGAGGCAGATTTAGCCCAAATTCATTTTAAGATTTCCGAAGAATATCAAGACGCAGATATATATATTAGCGTTGATGAAGCCTCCCGCCGCCGGATTAATATGTTCCAAAAAACCCTGGGCGGCTGGAAATATATTGATTTGTCCGGTGCTTCTCCCCTGGAATTTAGCCCTACTATTATCCTGGGTGTTGAGGCTAAACAATTCGCTGATGGTCAATGGAGTGGCTTAGTCAATGTCAAAGCGATCGCCCGTAAAAATGATACAGAAATCGCCTCTGACCAAATCCAAATGGGTGTCGCACCTTGGATTATGTCTCCTAATACCGCCCCCGTTTCCCAGGTACATATAAGCGATCGCGGTGTGAATCAAGACGTAGTAGAAGCCGTACAAGATGCGATCGCCCCCACCGGAACCCCCACCCGTATTACCCCAGGAGAAACCGTCTGGATGCGAGATAGCGCTGCTATTGGCTATGTACAATTCCCCAGTCCTGATGGTTTGCGTCAATACAATGTCGCTTTAAGCCCTCCCGGCGGCAGTGATTATGCCAGTTCTTTATTAGGGCGAAATTTTGGTTGGGCTGAAATCGGAGAACCCCGCGAACTTGACCCCAAAAATCAATGGTTAGATTTCTATGGCAACCTTAATGTTACCCCACCTATTCCCGGCTATCCTATGGGGCGTATATACTACGGAAAAGCTGACGGGGAAACTATAAATCCCGATATTTTAGCCTTTTTAGAAGCCCAAAAAGTTCAGTGGCCCCCCGTAGAAATTGACACCTCTTGGTTAATTACTCGCCAAGTAGATGAACTAATCACATTTGTTCCCACCGCATCAGGTAGACCCTTAATGCTAGTCGTTAGTCCTCAAGAGGGCGTTAATTTATTGCGGCAATTAGCCCAAACCGGTTACGAAGGGGCAGCAATTAATCGCAGTTTAAGCACCCAAACCACAGTGAGAGCAGCCCTGAATAATGAACTATTAATTCAGCATAATTTGAGGTTGCATCGTGACAAAATCACCCCTTTAATTAATCAGTTAAAAGAGGAATTTAAACTTAATGATGAGCAAATTGTGGAAGTCCCAGCCATGTTTGGTTATACCGGATATGCTTGGTGGCCGAACCCGGTTAATTCTGTGTTTGTCAATGGCAAATTATTGGTGTCTGACCCGCGAGGGGCTTTGATTGATGGCCGAGATTACACCCAGGAAGACTTGCAGCGACGATTAGCGATCGCTGGTCTTGAGATCACATTTTTAGATGATAGTTATTACCAAAACCTCCGAGGTAGTCTCAACGCCGGTTTAAATACTACCAGAATCGGCGAAGAACAGGCCTTCTGGGAATCCTTCACACAACAGTTAGGACAATTTAGCCAACGCTAACAAATAGCTATGGCGATCGCCCAAATTTAGATAATGCTAATACAAACAAATGTCGATTTTGGCAAATCTCTTAAACCGTTTAGTAATGGCTACAGCGATTCCCACCCCATCAGATTGGTGGATTTTAGCCGCCACCTTTCTGGTTTATGGTGCGATCGCCCTTCCCCTCGGCTTCTCCATGAATTTTCTCAAATGGAACCCCATACATTTTCACCCCCTGCGACTCCTAGGGGCTATGATTTGGCTATTTATCACCCCCGCACTGCTTGAGGAAACCCTCTTTCGCGTGCTGTTAATACCTCCCCCCACAGAAGCTCTATCGCCCCTGATATGGCTATTTTGGGCGGCTTTCAGCCTCATTTTATTTGTGATTTCCCACCCCATTGCCGCCTTGACTTATAATCCAGCCGGAAATCCTATCTTTTGCCAAACCCCATTTTTAAGTTTAGCTACAATTTTGGGATTGGCTTGCACGATCGCCTATACTTTAACCGGGTCTTTGTTAATTCCAGTTTTGTTTCACTGGTTGGTAGTAGTGGTTTGGTTGTTTCTGTTAGATGGCGAACATAAATTATCTGCCAATTTACAGGCGAAATCAGATAATCTAACACCATCATCATAGTTGGCAAGCGCATTAATGGGAGTTCGATAGTGAAAATTGGAGATTGGATCGCCTTTTTCTTTTTAGTCATTTCCCTAATAATTTTATGGGAATTCCGACAGATTCTATTATTGTTATTTACTTCCGTCATCTTGGCGATCGCCCTTAACGGTTTGGTGCGTTGGCTACAACGATTTAGGCTGAGTCGCGGTCAAGCCGTCTTCCTAGCTATCAGCTTAGTGTCCTTTGTCGGCATTATGTTTTTTAGTCTAATTATGCCGCCATTTTTAGACCAGTTTCAACAACTGCTAAACTTGGTTCCTAGAGGCTATGAAAGATTCACCCGTTGGATTGATTTCATTCTCCAACAACCTCCGATTTGGCTCCCAGAAATTAACTTGAGACTCCCCGGCTTTACCGAAATTGCTAGACAAGTTGGGCCGCTGGCTCAGAATATCCTCGGCAATTTCTTCGCCGTCTTTAACTTCTCCGTTAACACACTTCTACAGGGTCTATTAATTTTTGTTTTTACCCTAATGTTAGTCGCCAATCCCGCCTCATATAGACGGCTAGTGGTGCGCTTATTTCCATCTTTTTATCGCCGCCGAGCCGATGAAATTTTGGGTCTGTGTGAAATTTCCCTCTTGCAGTGGATGCGCGGAATTGTCATTAATTCTGTGTTTATCGCTACTCTGAGTTATATCAGTTTAACCATATTAAATGTCGAATTTGTTCTCGCTCACGCCTTATTAGCAGGCGTGTTTAACCTAGTTCCGAATATCGGCCCTACCTTGAGTGTCGTATTTCCCGTTTCCGTCGCTCTTTTGGACTCCCCCGGTAAAGCCTTTTTAGTCTTGGTCGCATATATTATTATTCAGAACTTGGAGAGTTATTGGTTCAGTCCCATGATTATGCAGAGACAAATTTCTCTACTCCCAGCCGCTACCTTGATGGCACAATTGTTTTTTGCCAGATTTCTGGGATTTGGGGGTTTGGTTCTCGCCCTCCCTTTGGCTGTCGTCACCAAAACTTGGTTGGAACAAGCCGTATTAAAGGATATTTTTGATAACTGGACCTTGGGTCAACCTCTACTCGAAAGTTCTGATATTTCCGAATCTGAGCAGGTGTTAATAGCAGCAGACACCCCCCCAGAATTACCCGATAGTTCCCCTAATGATTCTACTCAGGAGCATGATAGCGACGATGGCGAAATTTGAGAAGTTAAAACCCGGCGATCGCTTGCGTGTCATTGCTCCCAGTGGCAGAATTAGGGAACTTAAATCTGTAGAAACAGGTTTAGATATTTGGCGCGAGCAAGCATATCAAATTAGCCTCACTTCTGGTTACGATCGCAGTTGGGGTTATTTAGCCGGAACTGATAGCGATCGCCGTCGTCAACTCTTAGATGCCATTGGCGATGACTACAGCCGAGGTATTCTCTGTGCTAGGGGGGGCTATGGCGCGACTAGACTCCTGGAAGGGTTATCTATTGCTGATATTCCCCCCTCCACTAACCCTAAGTTTTTAATCGGGTTTTCTGATATTACCGCCCTATTGTGGGCTTTGTCTGGACAGGAAAATATTTTAGCCATTCATGGTCCCGTTTTAACTACTTTAGCCCAAGAACCCGATTGGGCGATCGCTCGTTTATTTGACTATCTAGCAGGTAAACCCCTTCAACCCCTCCACGGAGACGGGTGGGGCGGCGGTAAAGTACGCGGTCGCCTATTTCCTGGGAATTTAACTGTCGCTACTTATCTATTAGGAACCCCCCATCAACCTGATTTAACTAATGCTATCCTCGCCTTTGAAGATGTCAATGAGGAACCCTACCGCCTAGATAGAATGTTGACCTACTGGCGCACTATCGGCGCGTTTCAGCCTGTCCTTGGTATCGCCTTGGGGCGCTTTAGTCAGTCCGGGTCTGACCTTAACTCCCCTGGGGATTTTTCCGTTCAACAAGTATTGCGCGATCGCCTTTTTGACCTGAATATCCCCATTGTTGCTAATCTTTCCTTTGGTCATGACGGCCCCAATCCTATTTTACCTGTCGGCTTAGAAGTAGAATTAGATGGCGATCGCGGTGTTTTGAGTTGGCCAACAAACCCCCCCTCATACTGATAGCTTGCCCCGCCGTTTCTTACCACATATTTAGTGATTAGTCAATCATCCTGTCAAAGATTTACAATTGACTATATTATGTAAAGATAAGCGATCGACTTTGTAAAAATATGGACAAGTTGCCTGCGATCATCTTCTGTTTTCCTTCAATTCCACCTATATATTACTTATGTAGTTAATATTTTTGATTACTACAAACATCCTTCTAACTAAAACCTATTCCCGCCCATGAAAACAACTTCTTTATTTGGGACAGCTTTATTAGCTACCACTGTAGCCATAGCTTCTTCCGCATTTTTACCCGCTGCCGCTTTTAATATTACCAAAACCGGAAGTCAAGCCGGAGATCCTAAACAAGACCTGTGGCAGGTGGGGGTTTCCACCAATGATATCGGATCAACCTTTCAGGTTGACTGGTTCCTGGATCGAAACTTTGATCCTTCCGGTGGCCTTAGTCAAGACCTGAGTGCATTTTCTACCTTTAAGGTTGATAGCTTTACCAGTAGCTATCTTGACCTGACCATCAATATTAGCAACACCACAGCACTCACCCAAACATTTACCGAGGCTGGTATTGTTAGTTTTGGATTCGGTATTGACCCCAACGCCACCAGTGTTCAACTGCTACAAAGTGGCAATAACTTCACTGGCGCTCAAGTTAGGACCGGTCAACAAACTTTCCCTGGTGGCTTTAAACAAATTGACATCTGTATTTTCACCCAGGGTTGTAATGGTGGTTCCCAGAATAGTGCTTTAGCCGCTGGTGCATCTGATAGTCTACGATTAAGGATTGGAGGCGACTTTACTAGCGGGACTACTACCATTGGCGCGAACCTCCTTGATTTTCCGGTTAAATTCCAAACTACTGACGGTAGCTTTGAATTAGCTGGCGCAGCTAATGTCGAACAAGTCCCCGAACCTTTGACTATTTTGGGTACAGGTATGGCTTTGGGTTTTGGCAGTATGTTCAAGCGTGAATACGACAAGAAGAAAAATAAATCCAGCCTCAAAGCCTAAGCGCGTCTCTGTTGTCGCCATTAGTCATTTAGGCATTTTTGACTACAGAGACTAAGGCACATCAGTAATTTTACGGGTCATGCTTTACCAAACACCCTTTGATGTAAAGCTGAACCGTATTTTTATGTAATGTCTTCGTAAAATCAGCTTTTAGGGGTAGACAGTACAGTAGCTGTGGGCACTTGGTAGAATGCAGTTATAGCAAGTTATGAATATAGGACAAAGAGAGAGATGACTTTACTGAACCAAATTAAATTCGCTGCCGTCGCTGCATCTATTGCCAGTGTATCTGTTTTGACTAGCTCACCCGCTGAAGCTGTTACCTTTAATATTGGCGATCGCTTTACCGCCAATGCTCAATTTACATTAGTCGGAGATTCTTCCACATCTCTATTTTTTGACTTCCTCGACGTAAACGGCAACACTGGTGGGCCGGGGAACTTCGGCATTGATAACTTTACTGCTGTGGGTTCTTTTGTTGACTACACCACAGGTTCCCAAGTTCGATCAGAATATACCATTCAAAACGTTGACTTTGGTAGCGCCACTCAAGTAGCCAACTTCTTGACCTTTAATGATGGTCCTGGCGGTTTGTCTGAGTGGTCTATGGATTTGACATCCATCAATGTCGTCAGCGATACTGCCTTTAATAATATGCGGTTTGTGGATATTTATGCCACCGCCCTATTTAGAGGTGATAATGTGGCACAAGGTGGCGGCGGCTACCAAGGCTTGATCCGAATTGACCGCGAATTCAATACCGCACAATTTGATTTTGAGGTTACTTCTGTTCCAGAACCCATGGGCGTTATTGGCGCTGGAGTTGCTTTCGGAATGATGGCTGGCTTACTGAAACGTCAACCCTCCAAAAAGGAAAGCTAAGGTTGTCAATAGCTTGTTAAGGTTTTGTAGCACATAACATATAGTGAACCTGCCTATCTGAAACATCAACCCTGGGGGCGGGTTTGCTTTTGGTTTGGGGTCGTCCCTGATTTCACGGATGGTGCTTCACAAAACCCCCCCCATATATAAAGGTTGACCCTAATTTTTTGTAATGTGTTGATAAAATGCACGAATTATGCTATACATCAGCCCGGAGAGTTGCCATACTGAAAACATAATTCTTTTAGGAAAATAGGGTTGACAGAAGATGAAACTACAACATCAGGTCCAATGTGCCACAGTTTCTCTATCCATTGCTAGTTTATCATTCCTAGCTGCTGCACCCGCCCAAGCCTTGACTTTTTCCCCTGGCGATCGCTTTACCGCCAACTCCATTTTTACCGTAATTGGTGATAATAGCACCTCCCTAAATTTCGACTTCCTAGATCATGCTGGTAATGCCGGAGGTACTACTGGTAATTTTGGTATCGATAACCATACAGCTACAGGGGTTTTTGTTGACTATACCACTGGCTCAGGAATTGACTCTCGTTATATCATTAGAGATACAGACTTCGGGAACACCAATCAAGTGATTGATTTCTTGCGCTTTGATGACGGTCTGGGCGGTTTGTCTGAATGGTCTATGGATTTAAGATCAATTAGCATTGTTAGTGACTCTATGTTCGGTAGTATGAGGTATGTTAATATCGCCGCTGAAGCACTATTTAAAAGCGATAATCAACTTAGAGGGACAGGTGGTTTTCAAGGCTTAATTATAATTGACCAAACCAACAACATTGCACAATTTGATTTTGAGACTACTGCGGTTCCAGAACCTTTCACTATTTTGGGAACTGGTTTAGCCTTCGGTATCGCTGGCTTACTCAAACGTGAATACGACAAAAAGAAAAGCTAAGTAATTAATAATTAATAATTAATAATTAATAATTATTTGCCGAGTGGGCGGGTTTTTTCATCTTCTGGTCCGAGATTTAATTGACCGTGGGTGAGGTGAGGGCGGGTTTTTTCATCTTCTGGTCCGAGATTTAATTGACCGTGGAACCCGCCCCTACATTGTGCCTATCCCTGTTGGGGAGACTAAGAGGGAGTTTCATTATCCATTAATTAACTGTTGACCTCTTATGTAATTAATAATTAATAATTAATAATTAATAATTAATAATTAATTACCGAGTGCCTATCCCTGTTGGGGAGACTAAGAGGGAGTTTCATTATCCATTAATTAACTGTTGACCTCTTATGTAATTAATAATTAATAATTAATAATTAATAATTAATAATTAATTACCGAGTGCCTATCCCTGTTGGGGAGACTAAGAGGGAGTTTCATTATCCATTAATTAACTGTTGACCTCTTATGTAATTAATAATTAATAATTAATAATTAATAATTAATAATTAATTACCGAGTGCCTATCCCTGTTGGGGAGACTAAGAGGGAGTTTCATTATCCATTAATTAACTGTTGACCTCTTATGTAATTAATAATTAATAATTAATAATTAATAATTAATAATTAATTACCGAGTGCCTATCCCTGTTGGGGAGACTAAGAGGGAGTTTCATTATCCATTAATTAACTGTTGACCTCTTTCGTAAATTGCTCGGGCGTAGTCCGTCCACATTCCCTGTCCCCAATAGCGAAAACAACTCGTTTGTAATAGTAGGTTATATAATAAGGCTTGCTGATAGTCTGGTTGGCGGGTTGTGGTCGGGTCTTGGTTAACTAGGGGGTCATATTTGCGGTGAAAATCAGCACTAAGTTGGTTCATGGGTTCCAATACGTTTTCATATCCTTTTACCCAGCTTAGATGATTAGTCCACGATGCACCATCTATATGAAATTGGGGGTCTGTTTCCTGTAAATGAGCGATCGCATTTTGCACAGCTTCCGGCGTAACAGAGTCTACCTTTTCCCAAATTCGATGCTGTTGTATCGCCTGACAAGTCGGGTAGTCTTCTGGCTTCACTCCCGCCGCTTCTAACAATTCTAAATATTCCGTACCATTTAAACCTACAACCCCAGGAGTTCCCCGACCATGATTTTTAATCTGAGACCAGAGAGGGATAAAATCCCTAGGGTATTCATTCATCATCACCCCGCCATTTTCCCCGTCAGCAATTTGAGTCACACAACTGGGAACCATGTATTCCCCTAATTTTTGTAATCCCCGACCCTTGGCTTCATGATAGGGTTGCATTTGCGCGACTAATTTAGTATCAGAACCCTGGGTTTTAATTAAGGCAATTATACTAACTGTTTCTCCCTGAGAATTGCGGGCGATTAAACGATTGGGAATATATTTATCATCATGATGCAGTGGGGAACCGTCTAGGCGTTCTACGGAATGTTCCTGCACCATTAACCATTGATAACCACATTCTTTGAGGGATTTAATATATTCATAGAGTGTATCAGGATGGTTGGGTAGGTGCATTTCTGGGGGTGAAAAACCTTTGACTCTGGCTAAAGCATCCTTGCCAAAAATAGCGGCAAAATGATGTTGCCAAGCCTGAATATGTAATTTGATATCACGAATTGGAGTGGAGGGAATGACTGCATGACTCCACATAGTACCCAACCATTCCACATTCACCCAGTATTGGGGGTTACAGGTAATATTTTTGAGGGTGTCTAGGATATCATTTCGCCCGATTTGTTGCAGTCCCCATAGCAAGTTACCGGAATAGTCTAACATAATCCGAGGATGACAGCCATTGGCTACTAATTCCGGGATAAATTCCCCCATACGTTTATAACACCAGGCGAAGGGTTCGGCGTTATGATTATCGCCTTGGTGGGGGTGTTCAAACATATATTGCAGGTTGCTAATTAATGCGCCATTTTCGCCCGCTGGAATGGTGGGTTGGTGCATATGGAGGGCGCAAGCAAATCCGGCGGTAATTTGGTCTAGGTTGAGGTGGCTAAGGGGTTGAAAAAGGCGATCGCTATGATTCACTACGGCGGTGATATCTGCTTCCCAACCGCAAATATTAGGTAATCCATATCGGATGGCTTCTAAAGTGGGGAAATGATTAGGCTGGGAGGGCGACTGGGGGGTAGTGGTCATATTGGGTCTATCCTAATTTCGCCAATTTACTGTTAAAATTATAACTCAGTTTAGGATTATTTTGCAAGTCATCATGAGCGAATCTTTGATTTATTCATTAGGGGAACTTTATGAAGGGGTGTTAATTAAGCGCTATAAACGACTTATAGCAGATATTAAGTTAAATTCTGGGGAGGTGATTGTCGCCCATTGTCCCAATACTGGCCCGATGACGGGGGTTTGTATTCCCGAAAATCCGGTGATGGTGTCGAAGAGTGATAACCCTAATCGCAAATTAGCCTACACTTGGGAATTAATCCAAGTGGGAGATCATCAACCTACTTGGGTGGGAATTAATACGAGTCTTCCTAATCGAATTGTGGCGATCGCTTTGCAAAAACGCTTATTTTCTCAGTTGGGGGGATATACAAAGGTGAGGCGAGAAGTTAAATATGGCGTGGGGGGGAAAAGTCGGGTTGATTTTCTGTTAGAAGGAGACGACCAACTGATTTATCTGGAGGTGAAAAATACTACCTGGTGTCAGGGGGATGTGGCTTTATTTCCTGATACGGTAACTGAGAGAGGACAAAAACATTTAAGGGAGTTAATTGATACTGTGAAGGGTGGCGATCGGGCGGTAATGTTGTATTTTATTAATCGTGGAGATTGTCCGAAATTCGCGCCCGGAGATGCAGGAGACCCGGTTTATGGGAGTTTATTTAAGGAGGCGATCGCGGCGGGAGTCGAAATTCTGCCCTGTCGTTTTGATGTGACTCCCCAAGGGTTTAAATATTTGGGATTAGCGGAGTTATTGACCGCTAATTAAAGGGGATAATTATCAGGGGTTTTGATGTATAATCACCCCTGATAAGGCTATTTAACGGGCGGTTAAGTTAACATCCCGGAGACGCTGGCTGAGAAATTTACAGATTTCCCAAAGGATTTGGGGGCGCTGGGTTACTAGACTGACAAAACGGGTTTTTTCTAAGGTGAGTAAAACACAATGTTCAGCAGCGATCGCATTAGCGGATCGCAAAAAGTCTTCAAACAAAGAAATCTCGCCAAAATGTTGACCTTCCTCTAATAGGGCTAACTGTTTTTCCTCCCCTTCAACTTCTCGGACAATGCGGACTTTTCCCTTGACGATAATATAAAAACGTTCCCCCATAGTCCCCTCAGAAAAGATAATTTCTCCGGGTAAATATTCGGCGGACTCCAAAGCATTATCAATCAGCAAAATTTCATCTAAGGACAAGGTTTGAAATAGGGAAACATTTTTGAGTAACAGTAAGCGGTCAATCATAAAATTCTCCGAAATTGATAACTGCTGGGGTTGGAAGACTAAAGATTGGGCAATTTTACGGATAATGGGGTCAGGGTCAGATTTAGCGATCGCCCCAGGAATACCCGCAAAAGCCATCAAAGCCCCCATTTTTAACCAATGATTTGGGGTGTCTAAAACCTCCAACAAAACCGAGTATTTTTTTATCTCAGAACTCCCATTATAAGCCTTAACATTTTCTCCGGTTGCCATAGTTTCTAACAGTGGCATTAAAGGACGAATAAACCGCCCTTGCCTCAAAGAACCCAAAGTTTCGACGGCATGAGAACGCGCCCTTTTATCGGAACTTGATAACAAGACTTTAGCGGCATTTACAGTGGATTCTTGCCCCAAACTAGAGAGGATATAAAAGACTCTTTCAATCATAGAATTTTGGTAGTCTATGATAGCGACTTGCAACATTTCAAAGAGGGGGTCATCAGCATCAAAATGTAGTTGCCATATCCGGGTACGACTAATCAATTTTAAGTCCGGCTGGATAAAATTATAAAGAATATTCTCAGCGGTTTTTGTCCGCACCCAACCAATAGCTACAATCGCCGATCGCACTACTTCAGGACGGGAGGAAAACAGGTAATCCTGCGATACTGCTAATCCTTGATCACCATAAAAACTGAGAGTTTTAGCCGCCTGTTGTCTGACGGCGATATCCTCATCTTCCAAGGCACGAGAAACTTGGATCAACCATTGTTGATCATGAATTTGTTGGATAACCTGTAAAGCTGCTATTCTGACGGTAGGGCGATCGTGATTAAGTTCAGAGGCGGCAATTTGTCCGCATTTAATAGGTTCATAATCGCACAATTCCACCAAAGCCAATAAACCCTTACGCTTAATATCTGGGGGTGCATTTTTCAGGACTTCTGTTAACAGAGGAATTAGTTGAGGGTTACGACTTTCCCCCGCCGCCCTTAATAATGCTCTCCGGGTGGTAATATCGGGTTGAGTCGGACAAACTTGGTGATAAAGTTCTTGAATTGAGCCATCAATTTCGGTCTGAGAAATAGCGACACAAGCTAAGGCGCGCACTTCGGGACTTTCATCATGTAATAAGGTTTGTAGGCGACTCGCAGACAGAGGGGAACCTGTGGCGATATACAATTCTAAAGCCATGCTGCGGACTTTAGGCTTAGGGGAAGATAGGAGGCTTTTAAATTCCAGGTTATTACCCATATTTTTAGTAGTAAATAACCGAATGACAGCCCGACGCACTTGGTCATCAGCATTGACCCAAATATTTTCAATATCAGATGAAAAATCCCTAGGGTTTTCGAGATAAGGGAGTAACTCCAATCCTAATACTTGATTTTGCGGGTTCTTATCCTGAAGAAGCTGGCGCACTTCTGGGCGATATTTACTGGAGAGATACAAGCCATCTCCCACCCTACTTAGGTTAACTGACCCTGACCGTAACATTCCCAAAAGTGATTGGACATAGCTTTTTCCGGTGAAGTAACCAATAACTACTAAGAAACCACTGAGAATTACTCCTACCCACACGACTTGATAGGGGTTAATCCATCCCAAAAATACCATTAAAATTATGCCAGCTATAGATTGCCCTAATGGGGAAAATAAACCCTCTCCCCACACGCGCAACCTACCGCCAAACCTAGCCGGAACAGCATTATAATTAAGGTTGGTTAGAGGTAGGAATATACTATAAAATAAGGCTCTATAGGTAAGCTGCATTCCCATGGCTGCGGTGAGATTATAGCTAAATATAAGTCCCAGAAAACTGCCTAATAACATGACAGGATAGACTAAGTTAGTCCGAGGAACTCCTAATTTTTTAATCAGGGGAGTTGTCCCTACAGAAATAATCAGAAATTGAATGGCGGTTAGGGCGGCGGTAATATATCCGAGAAAGGTGGCGAGTTCCTGTTTATCGGGGAATTCTTGTCTATAAATAGTGGAATATTGAAACTCCCCAATCCCTCGGACTAGGGCGGTTCCAAATACGTTAGCAATGAGAAAGATAATAATAGGATAGTGGCGGGATAGTTTGGTTAAGGTCTGCCAGGTTTCTGATAAATTAGACTTCTGGGTTTTGGGTTTTTGATACTCGGTAGGTAGGGGAGTTTGATGGGCTTCTAAATAATAGATTTGCCCGATGGATATCCCATAACAAATAGGGAGCAATAATAGCTGATTCTCTAAGGTAACAAAATCAGATATGAGGGCTACCAAAATACTGCCCAATAAATATCCGGCGGTGGTTCCCAGGTAGATAATTGCTGTGTATTCTTTGAGTTCTAAGTTAGTGAAATAGTCTGATAAAAGTGTCCAAAACTCGATGCGGAATTGCAGGATATAGATTAACCAAATGACAATATAGAGGGTGAAATAAATGGGGATTAAATCGAGGTTTATAAATAGCCGAATACCGATGATTAAGACAGCAGCAACCGCTAAGACAATGCGAAACAGTCGCGGACGGTTGAAGCGGTCTATAATGGCGGTAAAACCACCGGAGACTACCATTAAAATTAATGGCATGATGATGAAAAATAAAGGCAGACTTTCCGCGCCTGCTTTGGCTAAAAATAGCGATCGCCCTAAAGTCATACCAATGGCTTGGGCGACCATTATGGTAAATCCTAACAGGACAAAATGGATTAGCAATTTGGTCTGAGATCCTGACTTTCTCAGCCTCAGCTTTTGTCTAATTAATCTAATTAGCCTCATATATGACCCGAAGTAGATGCCGATCGCATTTTAGCCTACCCGATTAGTTAATCTGGTTAAATTTAACACAAAATTAAGTCGGCTACCCAACCCTCTCCCAGACAGAGAGGGAGTCCGAGGGAGTTTGATTATCAATTATCAGTTGGTTTCGCCTTGTCTGGTTTCAGGAGAAAACTCGCTACTATGATTCCGATAACGGCTAATATTCCCATGGGATAAAAGGCATAAGTATAGCTACCAAACCAGTCCCGAATACTACCCGCAACCAAAGTTCCTAATAAAGCACCTACACCGTAGGCGGTGAAGACAATACCGTAATTTTGGGCGTAGTCATCAGGGTTAAATAATCGCAGGGTGGTAGTCGGCGCAAGGGCTAACCAACCTCCTAAGCAAAACCAAAATAGACAGAAAGCAATTAAATAGGTCGCTATCTGTCCTGACTCAGCATTAATCATTAAAATGCAGGCGATTAAAATCAGGGTATAAGAAGCGATCGCTACATACCGAGGAGGAAAGCGATCGCTTAACCAGCCAAACAGGGGACGACTCACCCCATTAAACAAGGCAAAAAGGGAAACACTACCAGCAGCAAATCTTGGGTCAATTTCAATAATTTCTTCTCCCACGGGGCTAGAAATGCCAATAGCACTTAACCCGACAAAAGTGCCAATAACATAGCATATCCATAGCCCATAAAAAGAAGGACTTTTTAGCATCTTAGGCGGGTAGAAAACGGGGGTAGGAATAACTGATGTTGTGGAGATTTTTTGGGTAGGTTGCCAATCTTGGGGGGGCAATTTCATAATATTAGAAATCGCCACAATAATCACCATAAAAGTGATACCCAAAACCAGCAAGGTTGGTCGCACGGTATAACTATCAATCAAGGCTTTAGCGAGGGGGGCGGTGATTAAGGGAGACAAGCCAAAACCAATAATTGTTAACCCGACGGCTAATCCTTTTTTATCAGGAAACCAGCGGGCGGAAACGACCATGGGAACGCCGTAAGTAATACCTACACCAGTCCCCGTAATGACCCCATAGGCGATCGTCATGGTGATAATATTGTCAGCAAAACTAGACAGAATATAGCCCAAACCCACAATAAACCCACCAACTGCTGTAGTGGCGCGAGTCCCAAATTTGGGTATATAAAAACCTGTAATTGGCATCATCAGCGCATAAAAAACCAGCGCCACGGTATAGGGTAACAGGCTTTCGGTGGCGGTGAGATTTAACTCATTTTGTAGGGGAGTCCTAAAAATACTCCAAGAGTAAACAGTCCCCAAACACAGTAAAACGGTTATACCCAAAGGAATGAGTAGCCATCTTCCTTGGTCTGGTGGTAGTCCTAAAACCCGCAATTCTGAATGATTTTGATGGTCAGCTTTCATAATTTTCTCCCCAGCCCAGCTAAATTTTCGCTAAAATTTGGCGATCGCAATCATAAACCCTATCTTGATCAGCATCAACTGACAAAACGATACGGGACATAAAACTATTGCCGCTTTTCAGGGATATGGTAATAATACGACCATCAATGAGTCGAGTTTGACTGGGGGGCTGTCCGGTCCCTGGATTGACAGGATAAGCGGGAAAACAAGCCCCACTTAAACTTAAACGAATTTGGTGGGATTGAGGAATGCAAATGCAGGTAGGCTGTAAATCAATTCGGATCGGGGTGGTTGGCTGATTAACTCTGATATAACCCTGAGTAAAATTCCAGACACTCCCATCCGATCGCACTTCTGACAAAATAGCACACAAGTCAAAACTAGGACTATCAGCCTCTCCGTAAACCTCAACAAATACATTTCCGGCTAAATGTAAATCCTCATCCAAAGCATCAGAAGTGTAAGTCAGGACATCAGCGCGACAGTCCAAAGCGCGACGGTCAAAAGATCCAGGAGTTAAAGTAGCATGACCCCCAAGGGCTGGGACGGGACGGAAAGGATCATGAACCAACACATCGACGGTATCGGGTAAAATGTGTTCGTCTGGGTCTTGGTCCTCCTCTTCGTCCTCGACGGCTATTATATCCTCTGGTAAAAGCAAACCAGAATCTGATCGAATTGCTGCCAGACCTGTACTGGTGAGAAAATAAGATTGACTAGATCCTTGCGGCCATTGGTCAAACTCTCGCCAGCAATTATCCCCCATAGAAAACAGAGTTACAGGTTTTTCTTCCAAAAGTCCGGTATCAATACCTTTAAGAAAATGGTCAAACCAGCGGATCTGTAACTCATCAATGGGACTAACAGCCTCTGGACCATAATCAATACCACCTACCTGTCGGCCCCAGGGCAAATGTCCCCACGGTCCAATAATCAAATACTGGGGAGATGAACTACGATTAGCCATATCCTGATAGAAATGAACTGTCCCCCGCAGATAGGTGTCAAACCATCCGCCAATGTGCAGCATGGGTAAATCGAGATTATCTGTGGAGGGGGAAAGATGTTGCCAATAGTCCCCCGGCTGATCATGCTGTAGCCAATCATGATAGAAAGAATCAGCAGCCAGGTTTTTAAAGGTTTCAGGAGAGGCAGGAATTTCGCCGTATAAGGGCAGATGCCGGGAAAGATTATATAAACCCCTATAGCTGAGTTCATCCCCCCGCAAGCGCGCGGTTTCGGTGGCTAATTGAATTCCCCAAGCTAGGTTAAGCTGCCAGCAAAAAGCCCCCCCTTCGTAGGCCCAATCCTGATACAGGTCACAGGCGACCATGGCGGGACAGAGGGTTTTTAGGGCTTGTGGGTAGCCACTGGCAGCATAAATTTGAGTCATCCCCTGATAGGAAAACCCATACATCCCCACATAGCCATTGCTATGGGATAAATTAGCAGCCCAGTTGACGGTATCAAGGCCATCTTCTAATTCATGGGCGAATAGTTGAAACACTCCCTCAGAGGTTCCCCTTCCGCGCACATCTTGAATCACTACGATATAACCCTGTTGGGCATACCATTGGGGATGGGCGTAAACTACGGTAGATGCGATCGCCCTTCCATAGGGTTGTCGCATTAATAATACCGGAAATTCCCCCGGCCCAGAAGGGCGATAAATATCAGCATCCAAGCGGACCCCATCTCTGGTGAGCATGGATGCTGTTTCTTGAACTATCATAATAAAGACAAGAACTCCATGGCAGAACCTGTGGGGTGAGGATGCCCAACACAATATGATTCACCACTTCACCCGGTGAGCAATCCTAAACCCCCACATATCAAAATTTAATGAGTCCTTGTTGAATTTTCCACTACCTCGAACCAGAACCCGTCGCGATCGCATTCCGTCGAGTTAAAATAGTGGAAAAGGTTGCCAACTGTAGGCATTATAGAGGAGCCCACAGCGGTGGACTAATGTTGATTCCTAGCTAGGTTTTGATCGCCATCTATCTGGTAGGCGATCAACATAGGGCATCCTTGCAGAACCGAGGGCGGTAAACACTGATGCCAACCGCATTTTACTCTCGCCGCGTCGTTTTGATTAAGCCACCCAAGAAACACCCAAGCGCCCATAGACAACCTGAGTAATGCTTCACTGGTGATCAAGACAGATGAGCCTGATATTTACTTATTCTTCGTCATCTTCATCAGCCATACCCTTGGGTTCAACTTGAATCAGGTGAATATGTTTAGATCCCAGGCGAATCTCAAATTGATCACCAGGTTTCAAACCCATTTCCTGGGTATAGTTAGCACCAATCACCAAGGAGCCATTTTTATGAACGCAAGCGCGGTAACTAGCTTCTCGGCCTCGTCCATCTTTAGAACGACCCGGATCTAAGGCAATTCCTTTAGCCGCCAGCAGTGCATCATAAAACTCGGTCATGTTCGCACGAGTTTGGTTATCTTTTGTGCGGGTGTAATAGCCACACTGCTTGGCAGTCTCACGACGAGAGTAGTTGGGTCCGAGTGATTTGACTTTATGCAATAAAGTCTTTCCGGTCATCGGTTCTTCTGGAAGTTTTTCTGCTGTAGTTTTTGGCATTGATGTACTCCATTTCTAATTTAGTCAATCCTAACATATTTGTTGGATATTTTATAGATCATATAACTTAAATGTCGCGGCGGGGTAATTTTTTTTATGGCAACTCCTGACATCGACTTGGTCAAACAGTTCAAATCAGAACCAGTGGACTGAAAATCCCCTAAAAATGGACAAAGCAAATTCCCAAATCTTTCCTTTTCCCTGGGGAAGCCATCCATAACAGAATCTAGGTAGATTTGACTGCTAAGATCCCGCCACAAAATAAATATTGTCCCACAAATCAAGGCAGAATATATTACTTTGAAATAATACAGTTACCGTGGATATGATCAGAGTACGGAGAAGGCATCTGTGGTCTCTAGGAACTCCACTTGACAAGATTTGACATAAACTAGACCAAAACCCAGGATCAAAATGCCATATCCGGTGGTTGTGAGCATTCCCGACTCCCACAATTAAGCGATCGCCAATGGGGGTATGATGAACCAAACCTAATAGCGGAAAACAGCCATTTCAGGCGACAGGCTATCAGAGTATCATAGACAGCCTGACAGGAGCAATACCTTTGACTGTTTTCCGGTCGGGAAATGCTATAGCTTAAAAAGCGATCGCACCTGCCAGCAAATCACTCTGATCTAATCTGATTGAGTAATTGATAAAACGGTTCCCAATCATCAGCGGCCGCAATGGGTTCCCAAACCGCCTCAATAGCTGTTCTGAGCAAAACGGTAGTGGGGTTATATTGTTGGAGGGTCTGTTTCATCTGTTCCATTTCGGCCCCAGACAAAGACTGCAAATGGTGACAGTACAGATGTCGCCAGGGGACTAGGTGTTTGAGATCTCCTATATTCTTGAGAATCTCAGTTTCATCATCTCGCCAGAGGGGAGTAAAGCCTTCCCTGAGTTGGGAGAAGAAGTCATGATATCCCACTGTATTGTCTTTGAGCAAATCAATAGTCAACTTAATCAATTCTTCCGGTTCAGAGACCTGTCCTTCTGCAAAGCCCAATTTTTTTAAGATCAATTCCTGGTAAGCCTGACGATAGTAGTCAAAGAAATTGTCTAAAGCCTGTTTGAGGCTATCTGAGTCTGCCACCATAGATAGAGGTCTTTGCAGCAATTCCAGATTACCCCGACAAATCAAAGGCTGATTACCATAGCAGTAAAGCCTACCATAGTCAAAATAGGCAGCGGTGAAAGTCCGATCATAAGTCGGCATAAATGCGTAAGGACCATAATCAAAACTTTCCCCTGTAATCGACATATTATCGGTATTTAAGACACCATGACAAAACCCAGCAGCCATCCACTGAGCGGCTAAAGTGGCTACCCGTTGCACCAATTCCCGATAAAAGGCGACGAAGCGATCGCCAGAGTCTAATAAATGGGGGTAATAAATCTCAACCACATGATCTAAGAGTTTTTTGATCAGATCTGCGCGACCAAAATAGTGCAATCGCTCAAAAGTTCCGAACCGAATATGCGATCGACTCATTCGCACCATTACCGAAGACCGGGTAGGGGAAGGTTCATCCCCCCGCCATAACTTTTCTCCGGTTTCAATTAAACTTAAACATCGAGAAGTCCTCACCCCTTGTCTGTGGAGTGCTTCTGCTGCTAATACTTCCCGGACTCCCCCCTTTAAAGTCAGTCGGCCATCGGCATGGCGAGAGTAAGGAGTTGTACCAGATCCTTTAGTACCAAAATCATACAATTCCCCATCTAGGCCGCGCATCTGTCCATACAGAAACCCACGACCATCTCCTAAACCGGGATTATATTCTCCAAACTGATAGCCGTGGTAACGCATCGCCAAAAACTGCGTCACACTTTCAAATTTACCAAAAGCCTCTATAAAATCCTGATCCTGAGTTGGTTGTGGGTCAATTCCCAATTTGAGCAGCAATTCATCATTACGGAAACGCAAAATATGCAGCGGGAAGGAGGCGGCCGCTACGACATCATAATAATCATCCCCCAAGCTCTCAAAAGCGGGTTCATATTCGAGAAACAGAAAAGGATTGGACATGAAGGCTAAAATTCCAATTCTCGATTATTTTATAGGTAAAAATTGGAATTGACAACCCCCTTAATCCGATCGCATAATCGCGATCGCCAATTTTCCAGCCTGATGGCTATTTGGGGATTAATCAGTGATTCTAGGGGGTAAGACCGGGTAAGGAATGCCTAACTCCCCAAAAGTCTTTTTAGCGCGGCGAATTAGGTCAGTTTTAAAAATAAACTCATCCCTAACATCCATGGGATAGCATCTCAGCTTGACCAAAGTTCCCCAAGGCTTCTCATTTACCACAACCAGAATGGGGAGGTTAAGTTGTGTATATTTGCTGGTCTGAGCGACTCTATATAGTATAAGGATAATGCGATCGATATCGGCATCATGGGCAAAATAAAAATCAACGGCGGTCTGTGCTTCTACTTCACCCTTATTAGCATTGATGATCGGCTCTGTCCACATTTTATTATGGGGAATGGTGACAATATCATCATCAGGGGTTTGCAGTTGGATCGCACGCAGTCCATAGCTGATGATTTCCCCATACTGACCATCAATAGTGACGCGATCGCCGACTTGATAAGGTCTTTCAAATAAAGCAATCATCCCAGAGATCACAGAACTGGCATAATCTTTAAAGGCAAAACCTACCGCCACAGCAGCAGTCCCAGTTATCGCCAACAGATTAGTGGAGGATAAGTCCAGAAACAAATTAATCAAGATCACCCCCGCTAACCCAAAAATAAAGGCTCGCCAGAAGGGTACAGACTGTTTAAACGCCAAACGAAACCGCAGCGGGACCTGTTCGGAAAGCCAGTAAAGAGACTTTTCGGTAAGTATAATACCGCCATAGGTCAGCAGAACAATCACGACCCCCCAGATAATTTTCCCAAAGGTGATATCGGCCAAAATTTGATTAGGGTTAGTGGCGGCTTCGCCGTTAGTTTCGGCCAATAACTGATATAGCCAAATGTCGATTAACATTTATACTCCCCACCCACCAGAAATTTATTGTTATCGAGATCTCGCTTGAGACGAGGGTAGTAAATACCATTGATCGCAAACCGTGGCGCAGCGCCACTGTTTCCCGGACGGCGGATAATTAAGCCATCACGGATGAGTTTCTGAACCTGAGTTTGAGTTGCACTCTCTCCCTCCCCTAAAGTCAGACACAAGTTAGGCAAAGAGATGGAACCATGTAATATTAAGGAAAACAGCAAAAAGCGATCGCTTTTAGTCAAACTGGGCAATTCTGGTATGCTAGGGCGATCGACCAACCAAGGTTGATCAGGATTTTCTCGCGTCTGGTTTTCCCCTTCTTCCTCCTCTTCCTCTTCTGGCGGCGGGGAAATACCCAAAGAATTTAGCCAAGCCTCAGCAGCGATCGCACGATTACCCTCAGACACATCTTCTAGCTGCTCAAAATATCGTTTTTCCTCACTACAACACCAGTTTTCCTGGGGTTCTTCTTCCTCACCCTCGGATTTTTCACGCCATTGTATATCTACCGTTTCCCATACGGGAGTTAACCATTCCTTGAGTTCGATCGCACTGAGAGGCGGAATTGATGTTTTCACACCGACCAAATTTCCCAGTTGACAAACTCGATCTAAATATAGCCAAGTCCAATGGTTACAACCAATCAGCCAAAACCTTGAGCGATCGCTAAAAATCGCATCTCCTAGCCTTTCAATTCCCTGCAAACCATCCACACAACGCAAAAAACACCAACTCAAATCAGGAATTACCACCAGCGATCGCTCACCCTGACTTGGCTGCAAAATACTCTCTTCTAGTTGTGATATAATAGTATAATTCTTAGATCGCTCTGACCAAGGCAGCCATTGGCGAGTCAAACCCTCAATCGGTTCTGAGGAACTCAAAGTATCCCAAAACACGGTCGATATAGCTTCTACTGGACTCGCCAAAACCACCATAGCATTATCACATTCTGCCCCCTCCGACCAGGAATTAATCGCTTTTGACAATTGTGCGTGCAATAACTCCTGGTGAGGTAATGGTGTCTTCAACTCAGCCACAGCTTGTTTGAGGCGTAATAAATTGGTAGGTGGAATTGGGTCAAGTTCTATTCCCTTCAATTTGTCCCCCAACTCGTCAGCCTGCGCTTTAATTTTTTGATGTGCGCTGGGAAACCAAGCCCCAAACTGTTTAAGAATTTGAGCGATCGCCATTAGGAGTAGTTTAGTAAATCGGGAACAGACTAATAGACAAGGAAAAGACAATTGACAATCATCAATCATCAATTGTCCCTCCCGAATTTTCCATCAACTCCTAACGCATTTGCATAACGATCACCGATCGCGCTTCAGTTAGGATAGGTTGATTACCAGAGTAATAGGGTCCTTCTGGCAGCAATAAAGATTCTTTGGTATCAATAATAACTTGCCAATGTCGAGCCTGTAAACCTTCTGGTAACAAAAATTCGATTTCCTCATAGTGAGCATTAAATAATAGTATAAAGCTATCATCCATCACCCGTTCACCCTGGGGACCACGGGCGGGAATTTCCTCACCATTAAGAAAAACAGCGATCGCCTTAGCATATCCAGCATTCCATTGTTCCTCAGTCATTTCGCCGCCGTCTGGATTAAACCAGCCCAGATCATTAACCCCAGATCCGTGAATAGCTTGTCCTTGAAACCACTTACGGCGGCGGAAAATAGGATGTTGGCGACGGAAATAAATCAACTGGCGGGTAAAATCCAAAAGAGTCGCATTAGACTTAGGTAGATCCCAATCTAGCCAAGAAATCTCATTATCTTGACAGTAGGCATTATTATTCCCTTTTTGAGTGCGTCCCAACTCATCACCACTCACCATCATGGGCACTCCTTGGGATAACATTAATGTCACCAAGAAATTACGGCGTTGGCGGTTTCGCAACTCCAAAATATCAGGATCATCTGTTTCGCCTTCTTCCCCACAATTCCAAGATCGGTTATGGCTTTCCCCGTCGTTGTTATCCTCCCCATTCTCTTCGTTGTGTTTTTCGTTGTAACTCACCAAGTCATTGAGAGTAAATCCATCATGGGCGGTAACAAAATTAATACTAGCGTGGGGTTGTCGTCCATTATCCTCGTACAGGTCAGAACTCCCAGTTAACCGATAAGCAAATTCCGCCAAAGAACTATCCTCACCGCGCCAGAAGTCCCTGACTGTATCCCTATATTTGCCATTCCATTCAGACCATAACAGGGGGAATTTACCCACCTGATAGCCACCTTCTCCCACGTCCCAAGGTTCGGCGATCAACTTCACATTAGAAAGCACCGGATCTTGGTGGATAATATCAAAAAAGGCGGCGAGACTATTGACCTCATAGAGTTCTCGCGCCAAAGCGGAGGCCAAGTCAAAGCGGAAGCCATCAACGTGCATTTCCAAAACCCAATAGCGGAGGCTATCCATAATCAGTTTCAGAACTTGGGGGTGGCTAACATTGAGGGAATTACCGCAGCCAGTAAAGTCCATATAATAGCGGCGATCGTCTTCCACTAACCGATAATAACTAGCATTATCAATCCCCCGCAGGGATAGAGTAGGACCGCAATGGTTGCCTTCTCCGGTGTGGTTATAGACAACATCTAAGATGACCTCGATACCCCCAGCATGGAGGGCTTTTACCATTTCCTTAAATTCCCGGACTTGGTTGCCAGGGGTGGGGTCAGCACTATAGTTATACTGTGGCGCAAAATAGCCAATTGAGTCATAACCCCAATAATTTCTTAACCCCTTATCTACCAAGTGTCCCGGTTGAGATAGGAAATGATGAACAGGCATCAATTCGACTGCTGTAATTCCTAGGGATTGTAAATAGGCGATCGCCGCCGGATGTCCCAAACCCGCATAAGTTCCCCGTAACTCTTCCGGGATATCCGGGTGTAGTTTGGTAAATCCCCGCACGTGCATTTCATAAATAATTGTCTCATGTTGGGGAATATCCAGGGGCTGATCATCTTCCCAGTCGAAGGACTCATCTACAACCACTGCTTTCGGCACTAAATGAGCATCATCCAATTCCGAATAGCCTAAATCTAATTCGGGATCTTCCCATCGATAGCCAAAAATCTCCTCACCATAACCAATTTCACCATCCAAGGCTTTGGCATAGGGATCAATCAGCAGTTTATGAGGATTAAAACGATGCCCTTCATTCGGTGCAAAAGGACCATGCACCCGGAAACCATATCGTTGACCGGGGGCTATTCCCGGTACATAACCATGCCAGACAAAGTTTTCTACTTCGGTTAGGGGAATGCGAGTCTCTTGGTCTTTACTATCAAATAAGCACAGTTCAACTGCTGTGGCATTTTCACTGAATAATGCAAAGTTAGTCCCTTTACCGTCCCAGGTAGCACCATTAGTCTTAGCATTACCCGGCCAAATAGGTATATACATCGTGAAAAATTCCTGTTGTGAATGATTAATTAGCTTCATCACCCACTTGGGGCGGAAATTTTAACCAGATCCATTCTCCCTCAACTTGAGCGATCGCACCACCAGGAAAAGGATCACTTTGCGATCGGTTTGGGGCAGAAATTAAGCGGGTCAGCTTTTCAATTTGTTCAAAGTTAGTCCCTTTTCTCAGTACCTCCTCTAAAAGCCTTCTCATCACCCGACGTTGCAGGGCTAAGGGGGCTGATTTTAATTGGTGGCGATTTACTCTATAGCCATTATTACACGGTGCAGATGCTATAGCCACCCTATATAATTCATCCGCTTGTTGTTCCAAATATTCTACATCAGCCCGCAATAATTCCGCCGTTTGGGCTAGGGCTTGTTCAACCTTGGGGTTAAACTTATTTTCCAACTCTGGTATCAGTTGATGTCGAATACGGTTTCTAGCATAACTCACATCTGTATTAGTGCTATCTTCCCAAATTGGCAAATTTCGCTGTTGACAAAATTCTCCCGTTTCCTTACGAGTTATCTCTAGTAAAGGACGCACTAATATTGGCTTTGTTTCTGTCTCCCTCCCGAATATAGGACGACTCCACACCAAAGAACTTAATCCATCGGCACCACTACCACGAATTAGATTATATAATAACGTCTCCGCCCGATCGCTTTTCGTATGACCTGTTACTACATAACCATAATTATCAGTTTGGGCAATTTCCCCCAACACTTGATAACGCCACTCCCGCGCCGCCGCTTCTGTTTTTGGGATCTGTGGGGCTGTTAATCGGTAACAGGGGACTTGCCAAATTTTCCCCAACTGTTCTATATAATCAGCATTAGCTACCGAGTCGCGCCGCCACTGATGATCACAATGAGCGATCGCAATTCGCCAATTCCATTTCTCTTGCAAGTCTAATAATAGTCTGATTAAACACATCGAATCTTGACCCCCAGACACAGCCACCAACAGGCCCTCTCCAGACGGTAAAAGATTTCTGCTTCTCAGAGATATATGTACCTTAGCATGAACATCAGTCCAGGGTGTTTGACTAGCCATCAACCGAACCACGAAGCCGCACCAATTGGTTTACTCCCCTGTCAACTATACCCCGAATGTTGTAGGATTTCTAGGAATTGCTAAACGCTCATATATACCCAATGGATATTTTACCAGGAAAATCTGGCAGCGTCAGGGTTGATGATAGGTCGGACAAGCACACCAGCTTCACCGTTTCCGTAGTCGTACCTGTTTATAACGAATTGGAAAGTTTACCGACTCTCATCAGTTCTATTCACCAGAGTTTCACCGATGCGGCGATCGCCTATGAATTAATTTGCATCGATGATGGTTCTACAGACGGTTCCGCCGAATTACTCAAACAACAGGTTTTAACCAATCCTCACCTACGGGTAATTATCCTCCGTCGCAACTACGGTCAAACTCCCGCTATGTCTGCCGGTTTTAACCACGCCAAAGGTCAAGTCATTGTCACCCTAGACGGAGACCTACAAAATGATCCCGCTGATATCCCCCATTTATTAACAGAATTATCTAAGGGTTACGACGTAGTAAGTGGCTGGCGCAAACATCGTCAAGATGACTTCTTAACTCGCCTACTTCCCTCCAAAATTGCCAACTGGTTAATCGGTAAAATTACCGGAGTCCAACTTCATGATTATGGCTGTTCTCTCAAAGCCTATCGTTCCGAAGTCGTCCATGATCTGAAACTCTATGGAGAATTACACCGCTTTTTACCCGTTTTGGCTTTTATCGAAGGCGCGCGAGTCACTGAATTACCTGTGCGACATCATCCTCGCCGCTATGGTCGCAGTAAGTACGGTTTAGGTCGCACCTTTCGCGTATTAATGGATTTATTTACCATTGCTTTCATCAAAACCTTTCTCACCCGACCTATGCACGTTTTTGGGCTGCTGGGTTTTGTGCTTTTACTATTTGGTATCACCGCCGGAGGGTATCTCAGTTTCCTTCGCTTAGTATTGGGCGCTAGTATCGGACACAGACCTCTATTAATGTTGGCTGTTTTGCTCACATTAACTGGTATTCAATTATTGTGTTTTGGACTATTGGCTGAGTTACTTATGCGGACCTATCATGAGTCTCAGGATCGCCCTATTTATCGAGTACGAGAGTTAATTGAGTCCCCTGATACTCCTACTTTGGGTCGGCCTGACCTATAACACCATCATAGCCCCTATCCTTGGCAAAACCTCTATACACAAAAAGTCATTTTTGTCAATACCAGGCTGCGGGGCTGGGGTTAATTTACCCCAAAACCCGTGCATCGGCTAACTCCAATTTACCCCAGAAACTTACCCAAAATCACGAGATAATCATGGTTCTAGCCGATATTTTGCGAATTTTGCATAATAACCCCTGGATTATTATTCCCCTAAAACTACCAGAACCCCCATTCTCTCGTCAAGTATTGAGAATAATTTGTCATAAATTTTGCAACAATTATTAACAATTTTTTGAATATCAAAATTATTCGGGGAAAAATATTTGTATAACTTATCTAAATCGGGGAATTTTCGAGAATTTTTCAGCAGCCAGTTGACAGATTTAACCAAAACCTGATAAGCTGATGCTATGATGGTTCCTTTTCTTAATGCCAAAATTGATGATTTGGCTATAGCCGGAGGGCGGGTTGATTAATACTCTCACCCCCAGACCTAGTTAATACTGAAACCCTGGGTTAAGGGCGGGTTGATTAATACTCTCACCCCCAGATGTAGTTAACGGTGGAACCCGCCCCTACATGACCTCCCTATTAACTATTAATAAAGACGGGGAAAATTTTACACATCATGTATTGTGGGTGAGTGTGGGGAGAGCGATCGCAGTTAACTTCTGTGGTAGGTTGATCGCTAATATCTTGTGGGGGATGAATGCAAATAGCAACTTGTCCGACACCTCCCATGAGGTCAGCCACACGGTCGATAATAGTATCAATTTGATGGAGAAGTCGATCGCCAATTAACACAGAGGGAGCAATAATAAAAAAGGTTTTAACTCCCGTTGGACTCGGAGCCATACCTAAGCGACATTCGGTTAAAATATCCTGAATTGACTGGTGTAGAGAGTTAGGGAAGCGTTTAATCAGAGTTTGATAAAAGGACTGACTGAGAGAGCGATCGTCAAATATGGGTTGAGATAACATATTAGATTCTTCGATATCAACTTCAATAAATGAACTTTGACTAGATTAACATTTACTTACGGACTGCCGAAATGTATTTCAGACAGGAAGGGGGGCTGGGGACAAATCCCCAGCCCTCTCCCATGGAAATTAGCCCTTTAAACACTAACAACAGATTGGCGATCGCCCACCTGATTAGCGTTGGGTTCTAGGGAAGATTGTAGGCGGTTGAGAGCATTAATGTAGGCCTGAGCAGAAGCTACGATAATATCCGTATTAGCAGCATGACCAGAAAAGACTCGTCCTTGATAGCGTAAGCGAATAGTAACCTCTCCGATCGCATCAATTCCCGCAGTTACTGACTGTACAGAAAACTCAATCAACTCATTAGGAACATTAACCACGCGGTTAATAGCTTTATAAACCGCATCCACCGGACCAGTTCCCGTAGCCGCGTCAGTCAACTCTTGGCCTTGAGGAGTTCTGAGGGTAACAGTCGCAGTCGGACGAGCATTATTTCCACAGGATACCTGTACTAACTCCAGGCGGAACAATTCCGGGGTTTGTTGAATTTCATCATTAACAATGGCTTCAATATCCCAGTTAGTGACTTCTTTTTTCTTGTCAGCCACATCTTTAAATCGGACAAAAGCCTTATTAATCTCATCATCAGACAGGTCAAAACCCAACTCCTGTAGACGATTTTGGAAGGCATGGCGGCCGGAATGTTTACCTAAGACAATCAGGTTATCATTCAATCCAATGGATTGAGCATCCATGATTTCATAGGTTAGCTTATTTTTGAGAACCCCATCTTGGTGAATTCCCGACTCGTGAGCGAAGGCATTAGCACCGACAATGGCCTTATTAGGTTGTACTAACATCCCCGTTAGGTTAGATACCAAACGGGAAGTTTTGTAAATCTCACGGGTATTAATATTGGTGATGGGAGCTTCTGAGTCAGCCGGACGACCAAAGAAGGGGTTAAAGAATTGTCGGCGCACATGGAGGGCCATAACTAGCTCTTCTAGGGCTGCATTTCCGGCGCGTTCTCCGATACCATTAATGGTGCATTCGAGTTGTCGTGCGCCATTTTTAACGGCTTCTAGGAAGTTAGCCACCGCTAACCCTAGGTCGTTGTGACCGTGGACGGAAATGATGGCTTGATCAATATTGGGGACGTTTTCCTTAATTCCGCGAATTAAACCTCCAAATTCTGAGGGGGTGGTGTAGCCAACGGTATCGGGAATATTAACTGTTGTCGCACCAGCCGCGATCGCTCTTTCTAAAACTTGATAGAGAAATTCGGGGTCAGACCGTCCAGCGTCCTCTGGAGAAAATTCGATATCCTGACATAACGATTTAGCATAGGCTACCATCTCGCTGGTGATGTCTAGGACTTCCTGGCGAGTTTTTTTGAGTTTGTATTTCAGGTGAATATCAGAGGTAGCAATAAAAGTATGAATGCGGGGATGAGCCGCCGGTTTCAGAGCCTTAGCCGCCGCTTCAATATCAGCTTTGACAGACCGAGCGAGACTACATATAATCGGACCGTTTTCGGTTCCTACGGTTTCCGCAATGCGTTGTACAGCTTCAAAGTCTCCGCTACTGGCGATCGCAAACCCGGCTTCAATAACATCTACTCCTAAACGCGCTAGTTGTCGAGCAATTACTAGCTTTTCATCAACGTTTAAGGTGGCTCCTGGGCATTGTTCTCCGTCCCGTAGGGTAGTATCAAAAATAATTACCCGATCTGGGTGAGGTTGAATGGTCATTGGTGTAAATCCTCCCATAGTCAACAGTTTAACTTAATAGTCGATTTTCTCAATCTGGTCTCGGATGTCGTTAAGATCTATATAGCGATCGGTAGCGTTGCGTAGTTCCCTCGCAATCATTCCTTCTGTGGAAACTACGGTGATATGAGTATTTTTAGAACGTAGCAACTCAATAGCTCGCTCAAAATCACCATCTCCGCTAAACAACACTACGCGATCGTATTGATCTACCGTATTAAACATATCGACCACAATTTCAATGTCCAGATTTGCCTTTTGAGAATACCTACCTGAACTATCATCATAGTATTCTTTTAAGATTTTGGTGCGGACTGTATATCCTAGGCTAATCAAGGCATCCCGAAACCCCCTTTGGTCTTGAGGGTCTTTGAGTCCCGTGTACCAGAAAGCATTAATAAAAATCAGATCGGCTTGTTCATGTTTAAAATAGTCCAAAACCCTTCGGGGATCAAAAAACCAGCCGTTTTTTTGTTGAGCGTAGAACATATTGTTACCGTCCACAAAAATAGATAGACGGTTTCTCAAGTTAGGCATACAAACTAAAGACCTAATATTTGTAGTAAAGAATTTAAACTAGATACTTTATCTTAGCACGTGAATACTCACTAAGTTTAACCCGAATTTATGACAAAATTGATATGTCATATCAGAGCCTATAATCCAACCTATGCCTAGGTTTTACTATCCTCCAATAGGCTAACAAAACCCTAATTTTCGAGTTGTCAGAACCATATAAAAATATCATATTGGCTGTTCAATATCCTAATTTCACGATAGTTTTACCTGAGTTTCACCTTTGATTATATTAGCTGCAATTGAAATCACTACTAGCCGATCTTACCCTCCTTTCAATGACGGTTATGATCTTCAGGAGTTTAGTTAAAGCCAGACCAACAGCGAGCCACAGTAGTATCTTACTGCTAAAGTTAGTCAGCGAGCCATCAAGGTCTAAGATATAGCCAGTGCGACCGAGTGATTTCTGTGGTAGGTAATAATGCCATACTGGACTGATGACTGGACACCACAAACGCCACTAACTGACGAAATACCTAACTGGTACATTCGTAGCATGGGCGGCGCTTTGGCTGAAACTGACTAATAGTAGTGTTTTCTGGTCTCAATTTAAAATATAGAAGTCCGATTATGACCCTCATAATAGTATACAGTGTTGTGTGCTTTCCTGGCGCGGGCGATCGCCCTACTAAGCAGAAAACCCCTACATTTCTTGACTCTCCAAAGCCCAGCGAGCTAGTTGGGTGCGGTTATGAAGTCCAGTTTTACCTAACATATTACTGATATGGCTTTCAATAGTCCGCTGGCTGACTTCCATAATTTTGGAGATTTCCCGGTTTCCCTTCCCCTTGGCTACCAACTCAACCACCCTTAACTCAGTTGGGGTCAACTCCACCCCCTCGCGAACTCTAATTTTTTGCGAGGCTTCGATTACGGATTTACGATATCGGGTTAGACGTTCAGTTTGTCGCAGAGATGACTCTACCTGAGCCATTAGTTCTTCTGGATCAAAAGGCTTGACCATATACACATCAGCCCCGGTATTCAGGCCTTTAACCCGGTCTTCGCTTTGTCCTTTCGCAGATAGGAAAATTACCGGAATCCAACCAAATTGGGCATTTTCCCGGATTAGCTTGACTAGGGTATAGCCATCCATCTCCGGCATCATAATGTCACAAATTATTAATTCTGGCACTTCCTCTTCCAGTTTTTCGAGGGCTTTTTGACCATTTTCGGCAATGGTGACTTGATATCCTCGCAATTCCAGATAATCGCTGATCAAAATCACGAGGTTAGGATCATCGTCTACTAGCATAAGTCGCCTTGGTTCCGGTGCGACAGTATTTTCGTTCATCTGACTGTTTCCTTGGAGATCTGATCTAGTTGGGGTACTGTTAACAATTAAGTCAAACTTTTTAGGTGTTTTTACTTATAAAATCCGACAATTCAACCACTATAGTTAGAATGGGACTCCTGACCCGATAATCATGATCAAGTTGATGATTCTAATTCCGATAAACTTAATGGGTGGGTGAGAAAGGCGTACTCCTCTACAACAGTAGACCCGATTAGGTGTTCTTGAATAATTCGTTCAATCACTTCGGGAGTGGCGGATCTGTACCAAACACCATCTGGATATACTACTAAAATTGGCCCTTGACAACACACCCGCAAACAATTGGCTTTGGTTCTAAATATACAACCGGGATGGTCCGCTGTGGGACGGTCTAGGTTTAGTTCTTTGAGCCGATTTTTGAGATAATTCCAAGATTCGATACTGGCTGGCTTCGAGCAGCATTTCGGGTTGGTTTGGTCAGCGCATAGGAATATGTGACGTTGAATTTGCGATAAACCTAGGTTCTTAACCGTGACTGCTAGAGACCCTCCCTCGCAATACTCGGGGTTGTTAGTTTCCGGTTCTGGGTTTTGGGGATGTTCAATCATAAAGTTACGGATAATATGCTTGGATAATGATACCTGAGACCCAATCATCCATTATACCGAAGACACGGGAAACATTGGCAAGTTCACACTCACCCATAAGTTTTTGGCTATTTTCACTTTTCACTACCGGATCGGTTCGGAAACCCGTACAGTTGATGCTGTTGCGATCGCCTTACTCGATTAGGTAAATTAGCACTCAGAGGTTGAGAGTGCTAAAAACATCAGATGGACATCCGACCGAGATGGGCAAACTTGAGACAGTTTCCCTAAGTGGGGTCTAAATGCTGTTAACTCTCAGCACAGTGTTTGAAAATAGGAGGTAATTGAATGGCTGCTGTCTCTCTTAGTGTTTCTACGGTTAAACCCCTTGGCGAGCGTGTGTTCGTTAAGGTCAGTGCTTCAGAAGAAAAAACTGCAGGCGGAATTCTGCTGCCGGACACCGCTAAAGAAAAACCCCAGGTTGGCGAAATCGTAGCCGCTGGACCGGGACGACGCAATGATGATGGCTCCCGCTGCGAAATGGAAGTCAAAGTCGGGGACAAAGTTCTGTATTCCAAATACGCCGGAACTGACATCAAACTCGGCGGCGATGAATACGTCCTGTTGGCTGAAAAAGACATCCTGGCGATCGTCAACTAAACCGATAACTAATCATTATCCCACATTTTGACTCTTCTGTGGGTCGCTAGCGTGTCAAAACTGATTGACAGTCCTTTGTAGTATCCGAATAGCAACTGAAATAGGAACCTATGGCAAAACGTATTATATACAACGAAAATGCTCGTCGCGCCCTCGAACGTGGTATGGACATCTTGGCTGAGTCCGTAGCCGTTACTCTCGGACCCAAAGGCCGTAACGTAGTCCTAGAAAAGAAATTTGGCGCACCCCAAATCGTTAACGACGGGGTGACGATCGCCAAAGAAATCGAACTCGAAGATAACATTGAGAATACTGGTGTAGCCCTGATTCGTCAAGCGGCTTCTAAAACCAATGATGCGGCGGGAGATGGAACCACCACTGCAACAGTTCTAGCTCATGCCATGGTTAAAGAAGGACTGCGGAACGTAGCAGCCGGAGCTAACCCCATTGAACTGAAACGGGGAATTGATAAGGCGACAGCTTTCTTGGTAGACAGAATTGCTGAACACGCTCGCCCTGTGGAAGATTCTAAAGCGATCGCTCAAGTTGGTACCATCTCTGCTGGTAACGACGAAGAAGTTGGTCAGATGATCGCTGAAGCCATGGACAAAGTGGGTAAAGAGGGTGTGATTTCCCTCGAAGAAGGTAAGTCCATGACTACCGAACTGGAAATCACCGAAGGTATGCGCTTTGATAAGGGCTATATCTCCCCTTACTTCGCTACCGATACCGAGCGCATGGAAGCTATCCTCGATGAGCCTTATATCCTGCTCACCGATAAGAAAATTACCTTGGTTCAGGATTTAGTTCCGGTTCTCGAACAAGTAGCGCGCGCTAGTCGTCCTCTGTTAATTATTGCTGAGGATATCGAAAAAGAAGCTCTGGCTACCCTGGTGGTTAACCGCCTGCGGGGTGTGCTGAATGTGGCTGCTGTTAAGGCTCCTGGTTTTGGCGATCGCCGCAAAGCCATGTTAGAAGATATTGCAGTTCTCACCGGTGGTCAAGTCATCACTGAGGATGCTGGTCTGAAACTGGAAAGCACCAAGATTGATATGCTTGGAAAAGCTCGCCGCATCACCATCACCAAAGACAACACCACCATTGTCGCTGAAGGTAACGAAGCTGGTGTTAAAGCTCGTTGTGAGCAGCTACGCCGTCAAATGGAAGAAACCGAGTCTTCCTATGACAAAGAGAAACTACAAGAGCGTCTGGCTAAATTGGCTGGTGGCGTAGCAGTTATCAAAGTTGGTGCTGCTACTGAAACCGAAATGAAGGATCGCAAACTGCGCCTGGAAGATGCCATCAACGCCACCAAAGCTGCTGTTGAGGAAGGAATTGTTCCCGGCGGTGGTACAACTCTCGCTCACTTGGCTCCCCAGGTCGAAGAGTGGGCAAGTAGCAATCAATTGACTGGTGAGGCTCTCACTGGTGCTATGATTGTCGCTCGCGCTCTGTTGTCTCCCCTGAAACGGATCGCTGAAAATGCCGGCGAAAATGGCGCTGTGGTTGCTGAACGGGTGAAAGAAAAATCCTTTGATGTGGGCTACAATGCAGCTAATGGCGAATATGTCAATATGTTCGAGGCTGGTATTGTTGACCCCGCTAAAGTGACTCGTTCTGCTCTCCAAAATGCCGCTTCTATCGCTGGCATGGTGTTAACTACCGAGTGTATCGTCGCTGACAAGCCAGAACCCAAAGACAACGCGGCTCCCGCAGGCGCTGGCATGGGTGGCGACTTCGACTACTAAGATTTAAGTTAGGATATCGGTTAAGGTTTCGGGCTGCCTTGGGGTTGGCCCCCCTTAATCAAAAACCAGGGACTCCGATACTATCGGGGTCTTTTTTTGTCTCTGGCCACTTTAATTGATAATTAATACTTTTAGTTATTCACTATATTATTGATTATTGATAATAAATTTAAGCCAATATCTAAGGTTATTTGGCTAAAAGTCCTGATATATATGGCTTATAGCTATTCGTAACAAAACTTAACTTGCATTTTATTGAAAGTTATTTACAATAAGGCTTAACAGCTTATTGAGATACTTATGCAATAAGCTGGGAAGATGTATAACGTTGTAGCACTATGCAGACTTACGAAAATCCAACCGTAAAATATGACTGGTGGGCGGGTAATGCGCGCTTTGCTAACCTGTCTGGGCTATTTATTGCCGCCCACGTTGCTCAATCAGCCTTAATTGCATTTTGGGCTGGAGCCTTTACCCTGTTTGAGGTTTCCTGGTTCGACCCCACCCTACCCATGGGAGAACAAGGGCTAATTCTGCTACCTCACCTAGCCACCCTGGGATTAGGTGTCGGGGATGGTGGACAAGTGGTAGATACTTACCCTTTCTTTGTGGTGGGAGCCGTTCATTTAATCTCCTCAGCGGTATTAGGTGCGGGAGCCCTATTTCACACCTTCAAAGCACCCGAAGATTTAAAAACCGCCCAGGGTCAAGCCCAGAAATTTCATTTTGATTGGGAAGACCCAAAACAGTTGGGCTTAATTTTAGGGCATCACTTACTGTTTTTAGGTATGGGAGCCTTATTGCTAGTCGCCAAAGCTATGTATTTTGGCGGACTGTATGATGCAGCCACTCAAACCGTCCGTCTGGTAACAGAACCTACCCTTAACCCCGCAACTATCTATGGCTATCAAACCCATTTTGCCACTATCGATAATCTTGAAGATTTGGTTGGGGGTCATATTTATGTAGGGGTGATGCTCATCGCTGGCGGTGTTTGGCATATCTTAGTTCCCCCCCTCAAATGGGCGAAAAAAGTCCTGATTTTTTCAGGAGAAGCTATCCTGTCTTATTCCTTGGGTGGCATTGCTTTAGCGGGTTTTGTGGCGGCTTATTTCTGCGCGGTCAATACTTTGGCTTATCCTGTGGAGTTCTACGGTCCGCCTCTGGATATTAAACTCGGAATTGCGCCTTACTTTGCAGATACAACAGTCCTACCAATGGGCGATCATACCCCCCGCTGTTGGTTAGCTAATGCTCATTTCTTCTTAGCATTCTTCTTCCTCCAAGGACATCTTTGGCACGCTCTGAGAGCCTTGGGATTTGATTTTCGTCGGGTTGAACGAGCTTTAAACTCTATCGAAGTTTAAGTCTGAGCAAGTCCCCCTAGACGGGTGGGTGGGTCAGTTTCATCTCTGGATATCTATTGACTCATCCACTACTCGATTAGAGATGATTTCCCCCCCTGGTATCATATCCTTTCGCCAATGGAAATAGGTTAAATGAATTGTCCTTGTTGTTCGGGAGAATTACTGCTACATTGTAGCCATCATGGCTTGTATTGGCAATGCCAAAATTGTCGCCTGACTTTGCCAGCTTCAGAAACTCTTGACCGACTCTTATTTGAGGCTAGTTATTCGGAAAAGCACTCCCCTACCTGCCCTCATTAATCGATACAATTGCCCGGAAATATCATTAGGAGAAATTCATGGCTGTCTTACATGATGCAGTGTGGTTAAATGTCAGTCCTGCTTTCCAAGAGTTTAACCAACCCTGCTTAAATTTTTTGTCTCAATCTGCTTATCTTAGCCAATATAAGTATTATCTGAGTCTGGATGAACCGCTGTCATTTAATACGCCATTAATTTGGCTCCATAACTATCTCAAAAATTGTGATTATCCTGTGCATTTAATTGGACATGGTATGAGTGGATTGTTGGGGTTATTATATGCTCGTCAACATCCAGAAATGGTGCGATCGCTTACTTTAATTTCTGTGGGGTTTTATCCGTCTGTTGATTGGCAGGCTCATTATTATGTACAACGACAACTTCTCAATTGTAGTCAACAAAAACTGTTAACTCAAACAGTTTATAACCTCTTTGGTTGTCAATGTCCTCCCATTACTAAAAAATTGATTGGTATTTTGAAAGAGGATATGATTAGTTCCCTGTCTCCCCATACTTTATATAAACGGGTGAGTTTTTCTCCTGGTGGTGTCCCGGTTCCTTTACTGGTATGTAGAGGCGAACATGATGTGGTTATTGACCAGAATTTATGGCAGGGGTGGTCAAGGTTTTTTAAACCATGCGATCGCCTTTGGCAATGTCCAAATGGTCGCTATTTTTGCCATTATTTTGACCCCCAAAAAGTCGGTGAGACTATTGTTAATTTTTGGGATAATCTCCTGAAATCTTCAGATGTTATCTGCCCCGCCGATTCTCTTATTTATGACTGAATAACATAATCGACTAATTTTCCTTAGAATGCCTGAACTGATTACAGTTACAGCAAAGATTGTGCTGACACAATTCACCTCAATTTTACCCAGGAGATAATCATGACTGAACCCGCATTAACACCAATTAACTATTTGCCCATTAATCCCATATTTCCATTGTTTATATTCATGACATTGATGGGATTTATTTACTCGTGTATTGTCGCGATAAAAGATGGATTAAAAAATGTAAAAAAACTCCATGATATTCCCTGTAGTCGCTGCGCTTTTTTTACGGGAGACTATCGCTTAAAATGTACCGTTCATCCCTGTAAAGCCTTATCAGAAGAAGCAATTAATTGTAGAGATTTTGAATTAAACACCGGTCCGGCGCGGAACCGACCACCTTTAGAAAAATAACATACCAGCATAGTCGGGTGTTGAGGATTTTTGGCGATCGCCCCTGACTTGACTCTAACTCTAGGGAAATGGGCATTGAGCCTCAATTCCCTTTTTTGCTGTGATCACGCCAGCTTGGGGAATTTTTGAGGAAATCTTAAAACTGTGGTATCCTCCCGAATTATTAAGGATTGTAAATTTTGAGTGCTGACAATGCCAGTGAAGGCATATAATTAACCCTTGGCGAAAAATCAGAGACCGGGAGAAATAGGTTAAACCAAAATCTAATGATCCATACTTTACATGACCAGGGATAACTACCACCTCAATACAAGTTCGTTTATTGTATTAGATACGGAAGGAAAAAACAGCTTAACCGAAGTGGCGCTGGTGGATAATCAGGGAGCAATTTGCTATCAAGCATTTGTTGCCAAAAACCATCCAGAACCGACATTTAGGCTGAACATTGCCACACTGCTAGATATAGTTAAACAAGTCGATAATCTGTGCCATAATCAAGTAATAATCTGCCATCATGCTGAACATGATCAAAGGATATTAGAGCGCAGTTTTGAACAAGTAGCAATTCCCTATCCTAATTATCAATTTATCTGTACCTGTAAGTTAGCCAAACAGCAGTTACCAAACCTTCCCGACTATAGATTAAGTTATTTATGTAAAACGTTAGACCTGCGATTAAATGGCGATCGCTTTGATGATCGCTATGCTCACCGTGCTAGTTATGATGCACAATTTACCTACCAACTTTATCGTTATTTAAATCCATTAAAATCACCCAAAATGTCTGAAAATATTGCCCAACTATACCAGAATACCCCTAATCCTTTCAGCAGTATCCGAGTTAATACACCCTTTGAATATCACCCGGACTATGCTGATATTTACAGCCATCAATTTGACACACTGAAAGCCGTAATTCATGAAATAAAAGAATCCCCCAACCATCAAAGCCAAGGAGCCATAGTTTTGGGAGAACCGGGTTCTGGTAAAACCCATTTAATGATGCGACTGGCTCAACAAGTCCTGAAGACAAACCGCCTATTTTTTATCCGCCACCCGACTAATGCTGAGGCGGTGAACTACCATACATATACGAGAATCCTAGAATCATTTTCCGAAAAAATTCCCCAGAAGAAGCTGACGCAACTCGAACAGTTTTTTGCGAAAAGTTTTGTCAATATCCTGAGCCAAACTGACTGGGTAAATAGCGAAAAAGGTAGACTAATGATCGCTAAACTACAGGATGATAACCTCTCGCTATATGAACGGGTAGGACAACCGGGAACAGACCGCTATCGCAAAAATTGGGATGCGATAGAAAAGAAAATTTTAGGGTGGTGGCGGGCTAAATATGGACTCTCCACGGACTACAGTTCCCAAGTCTTAATAGGGATTATACGGTTCTGTCGGTATACGGAAATTAGCCGAAAAAACCTGGTGCGCTATTGGTTATCTGGGAATGGAGATGCTGACTTCTCGGAAGAATTAAACCAGGTGGGATTAAAACCCTGGGGGGAAGATTTTAACCGGGAAGAATTTGCCCTAGAAGCTATCAAAACCCTAGGTCAACTGTCCCTATTAGATGAACCGCTGATTTTAATTTTTGACCAACTAGAGTCCCTATTTGAAGCACGTCACCAATCAACCTTAGAAAGTTTCGGTTCGACGGTGAAGGAAATTTTAACCCACGTTCCGAATAGCTTAATTATTCTGAATTTGTTTCCTGACCGTTGGGAGCGTTTTCAAGAACAATTTGATGGTTCAGTGATAGACCGTGTTTCTCAGTCTGTGGTGACATTGGCAAGACCATCTAAAGCACAACTGCATCAATTACTCAAAACTCTCTGTCAACTGAAAATTGAAACTAATTCCCCCCACGCTACGGTTGATATTGAAGTGCTGTTTACGAAAAAGGAACTCACAGAAATTGTCAATCAACCCTCAATTCGCGCAGTTATCAAACGTGCTTCTGACTACTTCCGCCATAAGGTGCAGGGTGTTCCCCTACCGCCAATTATTGCACCCCGGAAGGCTATCACAGTGGAGGCGGTGCAGTTTAAACAGCAATTACAAGGACTTTATCAAGCGGTACAAGAGGTGATTAAAACGTTCGATAATCTGACTCTATCTCCCCCGGAACAGCAACTACCGGAAACGGAGGAACTGGAATTAGATTTGGAGGATTTGCCTGAAGAAGAGAGACAGGAAAAGGCGACGGAAGGGCGACCTATAGAGCCGGAAATTGCCATAAAAGCTGATGCGGAATCGGAAAAATTGGTCGATTTGCAATTAGATGAATATTGGCAGAACCTGTTAAACCAATGGGAAAAGGACTATGATAAACCTCGGGTTATTAGTGATACGGATGATGTGGGTAAACTAATGGCGATTGTTTCGGCATTTAATAACCGATATCCGCTGAAGGTTGAACAACTGTCATTTGGACAGCGAAAAATACCAGAGCATTTGTGTATTAAAACAGGTCAACAAACTTATGTGCTGGCATTTTTGCATGGTTCAGGGAGTGCGTTTACTGGGAGAATTAAAAATTTTAATCGATTGGCTCTTGCTCATAAAAAAATGCGGTTTCGGTTAATGCGGGATGCTGTGGAACCGCCGATAAGGGGAGATGTTGGTCTGCGAGAAATTCAGATACTTGATGCGGTTAACCATGGGGAATATGTGATTATGGATAGGAGCGATCGCATTTGTTTTGAGTGTATATATCAAGCGATTATTGATTGGGAAAATCGCGAGTTTGCTGTAGGGATAACTCTGGAAGATATAGTTGATTTTTTGTCGATGAAACTGCCAGATTATTGGTTGATTAAGTGCCTGAGTTAATGGTAGAATGGGGGAAGCGATCGCCCCACTTCCTGAAAAAATGGTCGGACCAGTGGCGCGGCGGGGGGTGGGTATCAATGACAAACAGCAAGGGGTCTGAATTAGCACGCTATGCGATCGCCCCAATATGAGACAATAGAAAACGGTATACCGGAAACTAGAGAAACAATTGTGAGTCCAACAGCCGTCACAACTGATACAGCCAAAATATCCCAAACCAGCCGTCGCGCCGTTTTTCCCTTTACGGCGATCGTTGGTCAAGAAGAAATGAAATTAGCCCTGCTGCTGAACGTGATTGACCCCAAGATCGGCGGCGTAATGATTATGGGCGATCGAGGTACAGGTAAATCGACCACCATTCGCGCCCTAGCTGACCTGCTACCAGAAATAGAGGTCATAGCCGACGACCCCTTTAACAGTCACCCCAGCGATCCTGAACTGATGAGTGATGGGGTCCGAGAACGCATGAGTTTATCCGAAGCCATCCCGGTGACCCGTCGCAAGGTACAAATGATCGACCTACCCCTAGGGGCGACAGAAGATCGGGTTTGTGGAACCATTGACATTGAAAAAGCGTTGGCTGAAGGGGTAAAAGCCTTTGAACCGGGACTATTAGCCAAAGCCAATAGGGGTATCCTCTACGTTGACGAGGTAAACCTTCTCGACGATCACCTAGTCGATGTCCTACTAGACTCCGCCGCCAGTGGTTGGAATACGGTGGAAAGAGAAGGCATTTCTATCCGCCACCCGGCGCGTTTTGTCCTGGTGGGTTCAGGAAACCCAGAAGAAGGGGAATTGCGACCCCAATTATTAGACCGTTTTGGAATGCACGCGGAAATTCGCACGGTGAAAGAACCTAGTCTGCGAGTCAAAATTGTGGAACAGCGGACAGCCTTTGACCAAAACCCGCCGGAGTTCTTAGGAGAGTATCAACTATCCCAGGAAGAACTACAACGGCGCATAGTAGAAGCCCAAGAGAGACTATCGGGGATTAATATTGATTATGATCTGCGGGTGAAAATCTCTCAGGTCTGCTCAGAATTAGATGTAGATGGACTGCGGGGAGATATTGTCACTAACAGGGCGGCGAAGGCTTTAGCTGCGTTTGAAGGGGCTACAGAGGTCACTGTTGACCATATTGGTCGGGTGATTACTTTGTGTCTGCGCCACCGACTGCGGAAAGATCCATTGGAGTCTATTGATTCTGGAAACAAAGTCCAGAAGGTGTTTCGCCAAGTGTTTGGATTACCCGAACCGGATCAAAATTAGTTAACAACATCACAGGCAACTTTGCCTGTGTTACCGTATCGGGTTATGGTGGTTCGGATTATGGGGTTGGACCCCGGTCTAGCAACTTTGGGGTTTGGGATTATTGAATGTCACACTTGCGAAGAAGCTAGGGGAGGGTCTTTGTTCTCGGTGATGGACTTTGGGGCGATTCAAACTGAGGCTAATCAACCCCTGGGCGATCGCCTACAAACTATTTATGCTGACCTCCATACCCTACTCGAACAATGGCAACCGGATCTTGTCGGTGTCGAAAAATTGTTTTTTTACCGCATGGGAAATACGATCGCAGTCGCTCAAGCTAGGGGGGTTTTGCTGTTGGTTTTGGCTCAACGACACCTTCCTATATTTGAGTTTACCCCGGCTCAGATTAAACAGGCATTAACCGGATATGGTAATGCTAAGAAATATCAGGTGCAAGAGGCAGTAGCCAGGGAGTTAAACTTACAGGCGATACCTCAACCGGATGATGCGGCGGATGCTTTGGCGATCGCTTTGGCGACTTGGTTTGATCATGATCGGGTTTCCGATTCAATTTTAAGCTGATTGATAATCTATGTCTAATCTCATTCTGACTTCTCAAGAAATTGCTCAATTTCGTTCCCAATTGGCTGAATATTCCTCGGCATTACAAGCCTTAGATATGATTGAAGACTGCGAGGGTGATATCGAAGATGCCGCGATTTCTATGGCGATTAATGTCGGTCAATCTCCCACTACATCGGAAAATTGGCTTGATGGTTTAGCCAAGCGCCACCGAGTTACTATCTGTGAACCTAGCTATCAAGAGGATTTATTACAGTCCAATATAGCCCCGATAGTCGCTCATTTAATTTACCAAAATCAATGCCCGCCACTACTGGTCACTCCCGTGGTTATTTATGTGTTAAAAACTGGGGTTGAACAATTTTGTGAGCCTTTAAAATACAAAAAAATTTAACTGATAAATACTGACCGTAGAGCCTTAACCCTACGGTCTTTGGGCGTGTTGGTCTACTGATTGGCGCGGGCATCTTGAACCGCTGCCCAAAATAGTAGCACTGATAGGGGTATACTCAAGGCTAGAATCACCCCTGTGATTAATCCCCCTAATTCCGGTTCCCCAGAGGAAAGTTCAAAAATTGAACCAACGGCGGCGATCGCTGTAATACACGATCCGGCTAATAATAAACCACTTTTTGGCGTTCCAACCATGATCAGTTTTGACCCCACATTATTTAACTTGTTGAGTGTAATCGTGCTATTTAACCGGCTTGACTGCTTTCGGAGAAAACTTATATTTAGCCAATTCCTCATTCAGGGCTAATTGATTGTCAACGCGATCGACAAATAACACCCCCTGTAGGTGATCGATTTCATGTTGAATGGCTCGACAAAGTAACTCCGTAGCCAATATGCTCCGAGGACGGCCGTTTTCATCCTTAAAGGCAACTTCTACCTCTTCTGGGCGGACTACATCCATATAAACCCCTGGAATACTTAAACATCCTTCCTGGAAAGGTGATAGCTGGCGGCTTGACTTTTTGATGGTGGGGTTAATCAACACTAGGGGGGGAGTCGCTGCATTATCAGGTTCGCAGTCAATCACGATTACCTGTTTGTGTACCCCTACTTGGGGAGCAGCTAAACCAATACCATCGGCACTATACATGGTTTGTAACATCTCCCGCACCAGTTGCCGAATTTCATCGTCAATGCGCGAAACCCGTTTGGCTGGCTGTCGCAAAACGCGATCGCCCAAATAGTGAATATCCAGGGGGGGTTTTTCTAACTTTTGCTTTTCCACCAGAACTTGAGACGTCATGAAATCCTTACTCGCTTTCGTTAACACTTATTCATATTTGATTTTAGATCGCAATCGGGGTTTGGGAGAGCGATCGCTACATATTGGATCTCAGTATCCTGGCTAAGATTCTCAATCACCCCCAATAATTAAATTTTTGCTAAGTTTTCCTGTATTTGAGCCAAATCGGTTTACGTTTAAGTCTTTTATGGCGATAATTGACTCTGGATCAAAAAATCCACCAGCTTGCGGCTGATGGATAACTCACCTATTCGTAGCATCTCAGTTGTTAATGTATCAGTTCCCGACTATTTTGACATCACCTGACCGGGTGATATTCGGTAACTAGATATCCTCAAAACAGGGGGGATATTCTTGCTCCACCATTTGCTAGGGGGTTTCACAGTGTACCTCCTCCTGTTTTTAGCCTCGTGGGTGAACTTTCACAGCTTGACCTAGAGAGTAGACAATTCAGATTCTGGCTGGAGTCCCCATTGACTGCATCTCTGTAATTCTCCATCCTAGGTAATAAGCTAAAAATCTTCCTCAACTCATTCTCAGGAGATTAAGACATGGCATCTCTCACCTATTTTGCTCACCTAAGACAAAAAAGCGATCTAATCAACAGCCCCACCTGTGCATACCCCAACAACCCATCACCCGTTGAACATAAGCAGCAAAACTCTCTTAACTACGTCCCTAGTAGCCAAGAACTTAAACGGTTTATTGGTTGTAAAGCTGGCGAGGTGATCAAGCAGATGAGGGTTTGGGGTTATCACCAAGTTACCCTCAACATTCCCAAAAACTTGATATCAGTTAAGACAGACCAAGGTTCGATCAATTTCCAGCTTTTGTCCTATGACACGATTATTGCTAATGTCAATTGCGATCGATACTAATTATTTCGAGGACATCTGACGCGCCATATCCCTAAACATATTCATGTTGGGACCGGGACGACGACGGGTCGCTGTGGACTTGGGAAGTAAGTAGTCTGTAGCAAATGTCATACCCTCCGGGGTTTTGTTCATACCACCATTTAGGGGCGCAGACGATGGGGCTACCTTAGCCACAGCAGCCGGGGCTGGGGTGGCAGGTACATCCGCTTTTGCTGCTTCTGGGGATTTCTTCGCTACAGATTTCTTCGTTTTTTCTGGCTTGTCAGCTTTGGGGGCTTCAGCTTTGGGGGCTTCAGCTTTGGGGGCTTCTACTTTGGGGGCTTCAGCTTTGGGGGCGACAGTTGGACTCGGTTCTGCGGTGGTTCCCTTAGCCTCATCAAACTCTAAAAAATAATCAGATTTTTGACCACGCCCAAACAGTTTACCAATGGCTAACATTAAACCTACTCCGTTCAGTTTTTATAAAATTGACACTCATTGCCTAACAAGTTAAATTTCAGATTAAAATTATCTGCAAGGTTTGTCCACAATTGTTTACAAAATTTTACAAAAATCCCATCAAGTGAGGGTAATTTGTGACAATAAGAGGCAAAATTGAGATAATTGTTTACACTTATTCACAAATTCTCATAATTTCCACATGAAGAACAATCAAGCCCTTAATCCGGTTTTACTGATTCATGGTATTTTCGACACGATCGCCATTTTCCAAGTGATGTCTAGGCATCTGAGACAAAAAGGCTGGGAGGTTCATAGCTTCAACCTGTGTCCCAATTACGGATTAAGTGGCATAGAATGCCTAGCAGAGCAAATTGTCGAATATGCTGATCAAAACTTTGCCCCCAATCAACCCTTTGACCTGGTAGGTTTTAGTATGGGGGGAATTGTCAGTCGCTACTATGTACAGAAGCTAGGGGGAATTGAACGAGTCCAAAGATTAATTACCATTTCGTCCCCCCATAACGGAACGATGACAGCTAACCTCTATCCAACCCAAGCGGCGGCGCAAATGCGCGCCAACAGCCCCCTACTGTTAGATTTGAATAACAATATAGGAATGCTCGATCGCCTCAATTTTACCTCAATCTGGACTAGATTTGATCTGATGATTGTTCCGGCGAACAGTTCACACCTAAATTTGGGGGAGGAAATTATCCTTGATGTGCCACTACACGCTTGGATGGTTAAAGATGCCAATTGTATCGCAGCAGTGGAGAAGGCTTTGAGAACTGCTGCTCTATAAAACTTAAACAAAACCGGACATAGCCGGATATTGATGTTTATTTCTGGCTTCGTCCGGGACTGTCGGCAGCACCCCGTCCACAAGTGTAATCGTCGGAACCAGGCGATTTTTCTAAATTTCTACTGGCGTTCAAATCTCTATCAATCTTCAGGCCACAGTTTGGACATTCAAAAGTCCGACGGACTAGGGGCATTTTTTGACGATAACCGCAATTAGAACACAGTTGACTGGATGGATAAAATCTATCGGCAATAATCAACTTTGAACCATAACGTTCTGCCTTGTAACCTAGTTGACGACGGAACTCATAAAATGAAGCATCAGCGATAGAACCCGCCAAACCATGATTTTTCAGCATACCTGACACATTCAAATCTTCAATGACGACTTGGCTGTGGTTCTTAGCCAAGAAAGTAGTTATTTTATGAATGGTGTCCCGCCGAATGTTTGCTACTCTTTGATGTAGCTTTTGAACTTTTAAGAGACATTTGGCCCAATTTTTCGAGCCTTTGACTTTGCGACTTAAATGACGTTGTAATCGAGCTAGTTTTTTGGTGGCTGCTTTATAAGCCTTGGGATTAGAGAATTGGGTCCCATCGGAGCAAGTCGCCCAATTGTTAATTCCTAGGTCAACCCCGATTCTCTCTCGATATTTAGGTGTGATTTCTGGTGTGATTTCTACGAAAAAGCTAATATACCAGTCACCTGCTTGGCGCGTTATAGTGACTTTCTTAACTAGACTGGGTGGTAGAGCCTCAAATGTAGAAACCCAGCCCACAAAAGGCAGCTTATGGCGAGTTCCTGACAGATTGAATGGTTGGCCGCCATTGTCAAGGGTAAAGCTATCATGGTGGCCTTTCTTCTTAAATTTAGGATAACTGCTTATTCCTTTGAAGAAGCGCTTAAAGGCATCCCCTAGATTAATGAAGGCATATTGATAAACTCTAGAAGACAATTCGGACATCCAAGGATATTGAGGTTTCACATAATGAGTAAAAACCTTTTTGATGGAGTTGACGTTAGGCTTGAGTCCCTCTTCATAAGCTGACATCCATAAGTGTAATCCCCAATTGAACACAAATCGAGCATACCCCGCGTGTTTGGCCATCAAGGTGCGATGACGGTCATTGAGTTTTAGTTTTGTCCGGAAAGCTTTGTAAGCCATGATTTGATTTTACCATGAAGAATCCGACTTGATGAGTATGTCGTCAGGGAAATTTGGCATGGTCTGGGGTTTGACCGTATACTCATTATTGAGTTGTGAATCTTTTGGGGTATTGTACGTTATTGTCCTAAGATGTCAAGCAAATCTTGGATTAAATTCTGGCTCTAAAATTCCAACAAGGCAAAGTGATTTAAAATCTTATGTATCCACAGCTATCATTATTATCGAATCCAGCGGTAGCAGCGATCGCTATTAATACCCTACTATTGGGAATTGTCGCCCTACTACCCAAAAAACTCTTAACCCCCTCTGGTATTGTACACGCTTGGATTTTAGGCGTGTTAGTCTGGGTAAGTCTCCAAGGACCCGGATATATGGTGGTGGGGTTTTATTTCGTGATCGGATCAGCAGTGACCCGCATTGGGATGGCTGAAAAAGAGGCGGCGGGTATAGCCGAAAAGCGATCGGGTGCTAGGGGACCGGAAAATGTCTGGGGATCTGCCTTAACTGCGGCGCTTTGTGCTTTGGGAATTTGGGGGTTAAGGGGGCTGATGGTTGATAGTCCCATAACTGCGATCGCCACACCTTTACTGATGTTGGGATATGTTGCCAGTTTCAGCACTAAACTCTCTGATACCTGTGCCTCAGAGGTCGGTAAAGCCTATGGAAAACGAACTTTCTTAATTACTACCATGCAGCCAGTGCCGCGCGGTACAGAGGGCGCTATCAGCCTAGAAGGAACTGTGGCTGGTGTGGTAGCATCCCTAGCCATGGCTATGGTGGGCTGGTCAGTGGGTTTAATTGATGCCATGGGGCTGTTATGGTGTATAATAGCAGCGTTTGTCGCTACTAACCTAGAAAGCCTGATCGGAGCCACTTGGCAAAATCAGGTGGGGTGGCTCACCAATGAAGTCGTCAATTTTATCAATACCCTAATCGGGGCGATCGTTGCTATCGTGTTAGCAGTTGTCTATTTTCAACTCCCGATTCACTTTTAAACCCCCAGATTAGCTCAGTATTAGCATACCCAAATCCCAGATCATTGCTATATTAGGGGTAGACCTCATCTGGGGTGTATACTCCAGTTAGATTAACAACCACGTTCAAATTACTTTTACCTATGTCTCAACCATTTTTGACCATTAATGATAACGACTCTCTTACCCTGAGTCAATCATTACAATATCTCCAAAATTCCGGCAAGTTGCAGGATTTTCTGGCTAATATTCTCAGGCAATATGTAATTGATAAAGAACTGCAATCTCGGGATGAAGTTAACTCCAATGCAGCCGCCATTGAGCAAGCCGTGATTAATTTCCGCCTGGAACGTAATCTCAGCGACCCCCAAGCCTTCCAAACTTGGCTCGATGAAAACCGCTTGACCTATAAAAGTTTTCATGACCAGGTTTCTAATGGGTTTAAACGAGAAACTCTCAAACTCGCAGTAGTTAAAGAGAATTTGGAGGAATATTTCCAAGAACGCAAACCGTTTTTAGATTCCGTAGTCCTGTCACGAATTGTGGTTGATGACTATGAAATGGCTGAAAGTTTAAAAAGCAAAATTGCCTCGGGAGAAGGAAGTTTTGAAGCCTTAGCGCGGGAATATTCTCTCACCACAGAACGCCGGGTTAATGGCATGATGGGAGCCGTAAGTAAAGCCACATTACCAGATACCTTAAAATCTACCATTGAAGGGGCTAAGGTGGGTCAAATTATCGGACCTTTTGAAGTCGAAGGGCGCTGGTGTTTGTTCAGAATTGAAGAATTTATCGACGTGACTTTGGAAACCAAAGGCATTAAAAAACAGTTGCAGGATGAATTGTTCGATCGCTGGATGAATGAACAACTAAAAACCCTGACTGTGAAAATGCAAATTGGTGATTAATTTAGGGCTGTGGGAAAGCCCTTTGCAGTTGTTCAGGAGTCAACTCCTCCAAAATGGTCATCTGAAACAGGCTGGAACCTATAGTATTTAGATAAGCGTCATTTAAGTAATTGCGGTTATCTAACTCTCGGCGAATATGTAGGTTAAAAAACGTCAGGCTGAGTGCTTTTAAATAGGGATAAGCGAAGTTGGGGTCAGGACCAATAATTTCTGGGGGGATGGGTAATTGTCCCCCCTCTTCTTGTAAAAAGGAGAAGTGAGTCCCTCCCTCAAATAACACTAGGATGTTGTCAGAGTTGGTTAACCAGGTGAAAGGCTCAATTTGTTCTGCAATGGCTGGGGTAATATAATCATTGGTTCCTGATACGATCGCCACTGGGATATTAATAGCAGCCATTCCCCTTTCACCAAAAACTAAGCTGCTAAAGGGATTAATAGCGATCGCTGCTTTAATTCTAGGGTCCCGAAAGTTCTGACGTTCTAAAGCCACTTCCAAAGCTCGACATTGGAGGATAATTGATAAATTGAGGGTAATGCGCCGATTGGGAAGATCAGGACAATACTGGCTCAGTATCTGGGGGTTCAATTTCGCTCCCGCTAAGGCTAACACCGTATACCCCCCAAAAGATTGACCAACTACGCCAACATTTTGCAAATCTAGCCTTTCTCGCCAAAATGGGTCAGAAGCTGATTTTTGTTCCAGTAAGTCTAGTAAATAACTAATATCTGTGGGGCGCGCGGCAAATTCTGAAGGGTTAGGAGGTTCCTCGAAACCTTGTAAAAATCCTTCAAAACGATTAGCACTGGTGGCGATATGTTCGGGAATGGCTACCGCAAAACCATGGGAGGCGAGATGTTCGGCTAAATAGCTAAAGGTTTTTGGGTCTGACCCTAACCCGTGGGAAATAATAATTAGGGGGGCGGGTCTGTCTATATTTTCCGGTAAGTATAAAAACAGTGGCGAAGGGCGATCGCGATTAGGATTGAAAAATACTACCTCTGCTTCTCTCCAGCTATAGGGTCCCATAGTCCGGGGGTTAGGAATGGTGAATCTTTGTTGCGGTCTCCGGTTAGCACTATTTTCCGCCGACCTCTGCTGTGAGATTTGCTCGATAATTGTCTGATCTCTAAATAACACCTGAGTTGTTTCGTTGATCACATCGATACTAAAATCTAAATCAATGCGAATTTGAGGGTCAGGGAACTCCTGGAGAATACCCATAATCGTTAGACCTTCTGGACGTTTAGAGGCTTGAGCGATCGCTGTTTTTAGAGCCATATAACCATTTTCGCCGCCTCCAGTATTCACCACTCTACCCATGCGCCGCAAAATGGTTTCTCCTGTTGGCGAATTTAAAAACCGATCTATACTCCAAGGACTCGCTTCAAAAGGGGATTTTAAACCTCTTCTTAATCCTTCCGGGTCTTCGATATTCAGTAAATAACCATACACAAATAAAAGCGGTGTACTCTCCCCAGACTCGACAAATTTTTCCAGTTCAGCTATGGAAATTGAGGTGTTTGCTATACCATAGGATATGATCATCTCCTCCGCGCTGTGAGCGGGGCTTACTGATGCGATCGCACTCAAAATTACAGACGATAAACCCACCCCAAATATTTGCCATACAGACGAAAACCATTTACCAGCCACAGCCATAAATTCCAATTAATCCATAATCTAATAACTTTCGCTAATATATCAACCCGAATCGATTTAAATTTTAAAGTATTGTTAAGAATTGATACATTTTTATTGATAATGCCTCGCAAATAGTTGACGAGATTATGGGGGTTGTGGTATCCTCCAATAAATCGTTACCAAGGGCTTATTGTGTCCTTATCCGAAAATAAAGCCTACAACCCTGATTCTATCATAATCCAGAATATTACAGCCTGTTCAGAAATCATCTGATCACCTCTCAAAGTCCCTCTCCCTTTCTGGGAGAGGGATTTAGGGTGAGGGCAATGTATTACAAAGTCCCTCTCCCTTTCTGGGAGAGAGGTGTAGGGTGAGGGCAATGTATTACAAAGTCCCTCTCCCTTTCTGGGAGAGAGGTGTAGGGTGAGGGCAATGTATTACAAAGTCCCTCTCCCTTTCTGGGAGAGGGATTTAGGGTGAGGGCAATGTATTAAGCGACTGGTGAACAAGCTGTATCTCAGCAAAATTTAAAATTCCCGATGCACGAGTTTTCCGAGAAAATCGCAGCGCCATTTTCCCCCCTATTGACAAAAACCCAATTTTGTGATACGCAAGCCCCGTCCTCGGAAAGGGCGGGGAGTATCAAGAATCAATTGGCACTATACTCAAAGCCATGGTCATCAGCATAGCGATGCAAAAATCTCATCACCCGCCCAAAAATATCCTCAGAATCAACCTCAAAAGTACATTCTGCTTTCGAGAGTTCATCATCTCCCACATAGAAGAACTTAACACCTGTGGGACTTACGCGGATTTCTCCTTCTTCATCCCGGAGCCATAAATGGCTAATTTGTTTGCGATAAGCCCTGAGTTTTTCGATCGCCTTGAGTTGTTTAAAGACTAAAACGACAATCTTGGTGTTGCTGTCTCGGCGTTTGCGGAGGCTAACCCCACCCAGTTCCTCGTCAAGTCCATCGATAAACTGGATAGATGTAGACACAACCTATTGCTCCATAGAGTTTAGCCAAAGTTTAACTCGGAATTAAGTAGAAACACTCAAAACCTCATAAAACTTAACTTCTAGGGGTTAGAGAAACTGTTGATTCTACCACCGCCAATCACGCGACCGGGAGTGCTGCGAGGAGAAGTAAAGGGAGCCTGTTGCTGGATCACTTGATTTTGATTATTTGGGTTTAAATTGGTGGGACCGACCACATAGTTATTGGGATTGGGGGTGGCGGGCTGAAAGTTGGGAAAACCACCAGAATTGTCCGTCTGAGGCTGATTACGCCCAAAAGGATTAGTTCCGGTGTAGTTATATTGTCCGTGGGGGTTAGCGCGGTTGGGAGGTAGCACGGGTGCTGGTGGTAAACCACCTGGCTGGGTTCCAGATAAGGGCTGAGGTAGGGAACGGTTAGTTTGATATGGGTTAGGCGCTACATCAACAGTGGCTGCATTAGTTCCATCAATGGGGGCTACGGTTCTGGGAACCACCCAACTGGCTTCGGGAATTTGAACTGGGGGTGCGTATGCGGGTAGAGGAATACCAGAGGCGGTGTTATTATCCCCATTTGTCGATGATGGGGTAGCCACCTGACTATTGCTGCTTCCAGTGACTATCAGAGGGTTGAACATCCCTTGAGTTTGGGTTTGGGTTTCGCCTTCGGATTCACTTGTTGATGATGAGAAAGACTGACCCATCGCCGCCTGTAGTGGGGTGGGTGCTAAGGGGGAGTTAGTTAGGGTTTCTTGATTGTCCTCCTGGTTAGCTGGGGTTCCCCACCCTAATAAACCAAAGGATGCAGGTCTATTATTTTGGGTATTTTGGGCATTTTGCAGAGCCTGGCTGGTAGCATTGAAGGGACTGGTGGCTGTGGTTTCGGGGAATGGTTCAGGTAGGGTGGTTGTTGCTTCACTCGATCGCAAATTTCGGGAACTCTGGGTTTGGGTATTTTGATCGGACCGAGAGTTACGGCGGCGAACTTCCTCGAATACGTCTTCTCCGCCTTGGATAGGATTGTTAAACAGGCTAACATCCTCCGGGTTGTTTCGGCGTAACTCTTCGAGTAGTAAGCCTGAACTGTCAATTTCGGCAGCGATCGCCAATTCTTCCGGAGATAGTCCGCTTTCGGAGGTTTCCGATTCCCAGTCAATCCGATAGAGTTCGGGATTTTCTGAAACTTCCCATACAAATATACTCACTAGGGAAATCACACCAATGGGTCCCCACACCCTCGGCTGGGCGATCGCCTTCAGTTTGGCAATAATCGGGTTAACTTGTTTTTCAACATCATGGTTGTGGTCGTGATGTTGATGTTGATGTTGATGTTGATGGTGTTGTTGATGTGACATGATTGATCACCGATTGAGTATAAGGACAGGACTATCCCAGGAATTTGATAAAGCCTTCAGGAACAAGTTGAGCTTCTCCTGACTTAAATCTCTCCACGGGAACCCAGAGGGCTAATTTTTGGCGATCGCCTTCCTTAAATGGGATTTGTTCCTGTTGGTAAAATTGGCGATCAGCAAATTTACATCGATACAGTTGGATAATTTCATGTCCCTGACTACCATTATAAACGAAAATGCTTTCCAGGCAATCTAGGTATTCTATATCAGTAATTTCCGCGTTGAGTTCTTCGAGAAATTCTCGTCGGAGTGCATCTCGACTATGTTCGCCAAAATCTACACCTCCTCCTAAAGCACGATAAAAGGTTATTTGTTTTTCCTGGTCGTATCCCTGAGACACCAAAATGCGATCGTTATCCTCAATTAATCCTAATGCAATTACCCTAATTTTCGGTTTAGCCATGATTCTGAGTTCATTAGATTTTATCGGCAGCATTCAAGAGATACCATCGTTAGCAAAATCAGGATCATGGCGATTCGTTGAGACCGGCCAATCTTGATTTTGTCCCCCAATAATTAACTCTTCTATCGTGACATAATCTTCGCTGAGTTGTTCCAAAGAATTAATCAAAACATCCAAAGCCAAAGCATCACTGGTTCCCAAATCAAACCAACAACGCGCCCACAATCCCTCATATTCTACTTCCCCCATATTGTGCATGAGTGCCATCATAGCATCATGATTTCTGTCATTCTCATAAGTCATATAATTGAGGTCAACCCCCACTTCTTGCACCTGCAATTTTTCTGCATTAAATCCCCCCAATTTTCCCAACAAAAACCAGGAATTAAAAACCTCCTCAATATACTGTCTTTCTATCATGGAAGGAATGGTGCTAAACCTTAACCAAATCCAGACATCAAATTGATTAAACTCTCTAAACTTTACATCCATGATACCAGATGAAACCTCTCTATTTTTGGTCATGATTAAGGCATATTTACCCCCAGTCTGCCATGATATTACCTAAAATAACCGCGACTTATGGGGAAAGGCAGATAGATTTAGTGGGGGGGTTGATCAGGCTGTTATAAAGGCGGTAACTGAGTAGGTCCCCATAAACTATTATAATCTCTGATGGTATTGCGTAGGGGATGACAAGGGCGGTCTAAGCTGTCAATATTATTAAGTGTTTTGCACTGCTCATAAAAAATCTGAGCGACAGTCAGCTTAGGAAGTTGATCAGGTTGTGATAATGCTACACTAAAGCTCTGGTAAGCAGCATCCAATAGCTGAGGGTTATTTTTCTGCCTACCGAGAGAGGCGAGAATCTGAGCCTTGAGATAGAACAATTCTGGATGAAAAGGCACTTCTTCTAAGGCTTGATTAACGACAGTTAAAGCCCGGTCTAATTGGTCAAGATCTCGATAGGCGATCGCAATTCCCCAAAGGGCGAGATAACGAGGACCTGCGTAACGTTCCAGGCGCTCTACAGCAGCCATGGGGTCAGAAAAAGGCAAATTTAAACCGAGAAATAAATCCATATATCCCTTGAGCAAATTTAGCTCTGGGTCTTGAGGATCAATTTGTTCGGCGGCATTCATCAATCGTAGCACAGTTTGCAGCTTATTTAAAGCCTGGGGAGCCCCCTTAATAGTTCCTTGAGTTTGGACAATATAAGCACCCTGTAAAAAATGACCCACCGCCATATAGAGATTTCCCCGTAGAGGGTCAGAAACCATAAGAGATTGAGCAGTTTGCAGAGTTCGGTCGGCGTAGCGTTTCATAGCATCCCAGTCTTGAGCCTGATAAGCTAGAGAGGCTTGGAGAGCAAAAACCATTGGTTCGTTAGTACCAAGCTGTTCAGCCTGTTTGAGGTACTTTTGCGCCTCAACATAGTGTCCTCGCTCAAACATAGCCCGAAAGGCGGCTTCGGTTTGTTCACCCATAACCCTAGGATTATTAGTGCGGAAGGGGTCAGCCGCAGTAGCAGTTAAAGATAACAGAGCGATCGCAATAGGGGTAATACCAAACAGGGTGATAGTTTTGGAGTGAATGGATTTTATAAGATTTGATAAGCTAATCATAGGGATCTTTCCTTGAAAATGCTAATGGGCTGGAGTTTTGCCAAAATTCAGCCCCTAGGGGAATCGAGTCATGCTATCATCTGCACCTAGTTTGTGCCAGGATGGATAGGGTTTGAGTAACATTGAGAATTGCTCTCTATGCTGTATATCAGAAATTTGCTTTATCATCCGGCCGCCTGCAATGCTCCCATTCTGAATAATATTAATTTAGAACTGCCTCCGCAACAGTTAGGCTTGATTGTGGGTAGTAGCGGTTCTGGTAAAAGTACATTACTAGAAATTTTAGCGGGTCTGGCTCAAAAAACCAAAGGAGATATTCGCTGGCGTGAACAGGAGTTAACTTCTGAACAACTACCACAACTCGCGGGTTTAGTGTTTCAGTTCCCGGAGCGACATTTCTGCGGTGGTTCGATTTTGGAAGAGTTGCGACTGGGACACCCAGAAATCAGACTCGATATGATGCAAAATGCTTTGGGGGAAGTGGGGTTAGAGAGTCTATCCTTAGAAAAGGCTCCCCATTCCCTCAGTGGCGGACAGCAGCGACGGTTAGCCTTAGCGGTACAATTAATCAGACAACCTCATTTATTGATGTTAGATGAGCCGACAGCGGGTTTAGATTGGTCAATGCGGCGGCAGTTGGTGGCTTTGCTGGACAAGTTAAAATCTCACTGGACTTTATTGGTTGTTACCCATGATGCGGGGGATCTGTTGGAAATTGCAGATTGTTGTTGGCGACTTGATCATGGCAATTTGCAACCTGCTGATCCGCAGACTTTGCTGAAAAATGTTGATCCGGCTGTGGTGTAACGATAGTGTTGGAGGAATTGGGTTTGGGGGAAATTCAGTCGGAAGGTTGGGAAACTCTGGGTTGGATACCTAGCGATCGCCAACTGGAAATTTTTAATATACTCTATGAGCAGATTTTGGCGGGTAATCAACGGCTTAATTTAACCCGCATTACTGATCCGGTGGGGTTTTGGGAAAAGCATTTATGGGATTCTTTGCGGGGGGTCGTACCCTGGTTGTCCGGGGATAAATTGCCTTTGCGGGTGATTGATATTGGTACTGGCGCGGGTTTTCCTGGTGTTCCGATCGCGATCGCTATTCCCACAGCCGAAGTTACATTGCTTGATAGTACCGGTAAGAAAATTGCTTTTTTACAAACTCTCGTCCCTCGTCTGGGTCTGGAAAATGCTATCCCCTATTTGGGACGGGTAGAAGCGATCGCTCAACAGTCCGACCATCGCCAAAGTTATGATCTGGTCGTCTTACGCGCTGTCGCTGCTGCTACCGTGGCGGCTGAATATAGTTTACCCCTACTCAAAATTGGCGGCGTGGCGGTACTATATCGCGGTCAATGGACCCCCCCAGAACAGCAGGATCTACAAAATGCGATCGCTCCCTTGGGCGGTAAACTAGACTCCGTGGAATCCTTTGTCACTCCTGTAACCGAAAGTGTCCGCCACTGCGTCTATTTACGGAAAATTAAACCCACACCCGATCGCTTTCCCCGTCCTGTTGGTATTCCCACCCAAAAACCCCTAGGGTCTCTATCCTCCAACTCGTAGGATGGTAGGGTGCGTCAGAGCCAGGAAATCGCCATGACAACCCGGTGAGCAACAACTGACCCACCATTTCCCCCGGCTGGGGCATGATTTGATCAATGATTTAAGGATGTTAAACTCCAGTCAGGGCGGAGGTTTTTTGCACCTCGTAAATAGGGATGATGTACTTGAGTTTTGTGGCTGGGGAAATTGACATGAACGAGTACGCGAATACAGCGTTCTAGGCTACCCTTGACATACATTTGCTGGACATCCAACAGAGGAACATTTTGCCAGTGGGGACGTTCTCTGGCGATCGCCGCCGGAAAAATCGCATCCAAATCGCGAGTCACAGAAAAAGTCGTACTGATAATCTGTTCTGGATCTAACTGGTTGCGAGTTTCCAATTCATCCAGTAGTTCCGTCACCGCTTCGCGAATTGCGTCAATGGAATTTTCCCTAACTGTCGTCGCGCCACGAATCGCTCGAACTTGCCACTCCACGCCAAATCCTCCTATGATGCTTAGTAGTATAGGTTAACGGGTGGTCAAACACCACCTCGCCTGTGATTGCTTAACCCCCTGCGTGGGAATGTTTAAGGTCGATACAGCCACAGGGGTAAACCACTGGTAGACAACTCAAATTCTACCCAATTTCGGGCATCCGAGATCCTGTTAGTCGCCGCCAGATTATTACTGAGAACCCGATTTAATAAAGATTTCGGCTTTTCCAGGGTACAGCATTCAGTTTTCTCCGGGTCAAGATTGACCATTTCCGCTGTCCACCGACGGGCATCTTCTTCACTCCCCAAGCGATCGACCACCCCCAACTGTAGGGCTTGTTCTCCCGTAAAAATGCGCCCATCAGCAAAAGATCGCACCGCCTCAATTTCCAAATTTCGAGACTCAGCCACAGTGCTGACAAACTGTTGATAACTCGTATCAATCAATTCTTGAAGGATTTGCTGTTCCGGTTCCGTTAATTCCCGGTCAAAAGCCAAAATATCCTTATAAGGTCCTGATTTTATTACCTTAAAAGAAACCCCAACTTTTTCCAGCAATCTTTCTAAGTTATTTCCCCGCAAAATTACACCAATACTGCCTGTAATAGTGCCAGGATTAGCCATAATATGTTCAGCCCCCATGCCAATATAGACACCACCAGAGGCAGAAATATTGCCAAAACTGGCAACAATTTTGACTTTTTTTCTTAAAGATTTTAGGGCGCTATAAATTTCCTGGGAGTCGCCAACTGTGCCGCCAGGACTATCAATCCTCAGCAGTAGCGCGGGAAATTTCCGTTCTTCAACGGTTTTCAGTGCCTCTAAAACCCGCTTGCGGGTATCACCAGCAATAGCACCACTAATTTCGATGCGAGCAATTTGTTTACGAAAACGAGACTTAAATGGCCAAATCATGAACTTTTGGGGCTTAATCAAATGGGACGGGTATCGCCGAGACCAGCAAACAGCTAAAATGGGCTAAAGCTAAACACCTCGTATATATCGAGGAGTACAGCCACCTTATTTAAGTATAATCCCACGGGGGGCTGTCTTAGCCGATGTTCTCAGCTAAAGTAGACTTTTTGGCAGTTAACCCCTATCATAGAAACAGTAACTTAACAAAACTACATATAGCAGCGGACAGGGAATCGGGAACACCGGACATCAAAAGGCCACCATCTAGGCTTCAAGTTGTGTCTACTGCTATAAATAGCACAACTCACCCCACCGAATCGGGTGAGTGCATATTCAAAGATTCCTGGGAGAAAACTTGCCAATGCTAACAAAGCAGACCAACACGGATTTACCCTTAAAACCATTATTGCTGATCGCGCCCTTTTTCCTGTGGGGTACGGCAATGGTAGCCATGAAAGGGGTAATTCCCCACACTACACCCCTATTTATGGCGGGGATGAGATTGGTTCCGGCGGGAGTGTTGGTTCTGTTATTTTGCTTAATCCAAGGAAGACCTCAACCTAAAACCTGGAAAGCCTGGTTATGGATTGGCTTATTTGCTTTGGTCGATGGCGCTTTATTTCAAGGATTCCTGGCTGAGGGACTGGTGAGAACTAATGCGGGTTTGGGTTCGGTGATGATTGACACCCAACCTCTCGCGGTAGCCATTCTCTGTCTGTGGCTGTTTAATGAAAGCATCCGCTTTTGGGGATGGTTAGGGTTGGTCATTGGGGTGATTGGTATTAGTGCCATCGGTTTACCGGATCAGTTGATTTTGGGGTGGTTTAACTTACTACCAGCAGAAGAAATGGTCGCCTCCTCGCCAATATTAGAAAGTGGGGAATGGTTGATGCTATTGGCCGCTTTGTCAATGGCGGTGGGGACGGTTTTAGTCCGGGGAGTGTGTCGCCACTGTGACCCGGTGGTGGGGACGGGTTGGCACATGATTATTGGCGGTTTGCCTCTATTTATGTTGTCCGGTGGCTGGGAAGCTGACCAATGGGTTAATATTGATGGCGGCGGTTGGATGGCGATCGCTTATTCGACTATTTTTGGTAGTGCGATCGCTTATGGCTTATTCTTTTATTTCGCTTCTAGTGGTTCCCTAACTAGCCTCAGTTCCCTCACTTTCCTAACCCCTATTTTTGCCCTGCTATTTGGTAATCTGTTTTTGGGAGAGGTACTCACTCCTTTACAGTCAATGGGGGTGGGATTAACCTTGGTCAGTATCTATCTGGTCAATCAGAGAGATATCTTGGCTGATAAGTTCAAATTTGGTCACTCTGCTGCTGAGTCTATCCCCTCAGAAACTACTCAACCTATGGAGGTATCCCTACCCGTAAAAATCCCGGAGTCCGAACCTAAATTGTAAACCTGAACTGCGAGCTAAGACTATGAAAGTAGGTGCCAACTATCTAGGAGGCGATCGCTGTGAATTTGTCGTCTGGTCCCCCCTTCGAGAAACTGTCAATCTGCAAATCGAGACACCATCACCTCGGCTAGTTCCCATGACTAAGGATTCTCAGGGATACTGGCGGGTGACCGTTTCTGATGTACCACCAGGGACTCGCTATCGTTATCAACTTGATGGCGATACCATTCGACCTGACCCCGCCTCTCAGTCGCAACCAGAAGATGTACACGGACCCTCTCAGGTAGTTGATCATCATGGCTTTCATTGGGAAGATAGCAACTGGTCAGGAGTCCCGCTGGCTGATTTAATTATCTATGAATTGCACGTTGGCACTTTTACCCCAGAGGGTACTTTTCAAGCTGTTATTTCCCGCATTCCCGAATTATTAGAGTTAGGAATTACCGCCATTGAATTAATGCCGGTTTCCCAGTTTCCTGGTAGTCGGAACTGGGGTTATGATGGCGTTTATCCCTACGGTGTTCAGACTTCCTATGGGGGACCAGAAGGATTAAAAGCTCTCGTTAATGCCTGTCATAAACAGGGAATGGCTGTGGTTTTGGATGTGGTATATAACCACTTCGGACCGGAGGGGAATTATACCCGTGATTTCGGACATTATTTTACTTCTAAATATCAAACACCCTGGGGAAGTGCCATTAACTATGATGATGCGGGTAGTCCGGGGGTGCGGAATTTCGTCTTAGAGAATGTTCTCTATTGGTTCCGCGATTATCATATTGACGCGCTGCGATTAGATGCAATTCATGCTATTTATGACTTTGGCGCTAAACATATTTTAGAGGAAATGTCCGACCGGGTAGCCGCACTATCTGAGGCACAGGGTCGCCAGTTTTACCTAATCGCTGAAAGTGATTTAAATGACGTGAGAATTATTAACCCCAAAAACCTGGGAGGTTATGGGATTGATGCCCAATGGAGTGATGATTTTCACCATGCTTTGAGAACCTTAATTACCGGAGATTTGACCGGGTATTATAAGGATTTTGGCAAATGTGCCGATTTGGCTAAAGCCCTATCCGAGAGTTTTGTCTACTCCTGGGATTATTCCCCTAATCGCGATCGCTATCATGGTAGTTATGCAGGCTCGCGCCCTCCCTCTCAATTTGTGGTATGCTGTCAAAATCATGACCAAATTGGCAACCGGATGTTAGGAGAAAGGTTGTCTCAACTGGCATCCTTGGAAGCCCTAAAATTAGCCGCCGCCACGGTATTGTTATCTCCCTATATTCCTATGTTATTTATGGGCGAAGAGTACGGAGAAACCGCCCCATTTCTGTATTTTATCAGCCACAGTGACCCCGATTTAATTGAGGCAGTTCGCCAGGGGAGAAAATCGGAATTTGAGGAGTTTCACGCCGTCGGAGAACCCCCAGATGCCCAAAGTATTGAGACCTTTAAGCAATCTATTCTCCATTGGGAAAAACGCAGCCAGGGACACCATAAAACCCTCTTAGGTTTCTATCAAAAACTGATTAGCCTACGCCATGAGATTCCCGCTATTAAAAAAGGCGATCGCCAAAGCCAAAAAGTCACCAGCGACGAATCCCAAAAACTAATATCTTCCCATCGGTGGACTGATAACTCTCAAATTCTGTGTATATTGAACTTTAATACACAACCAGTCACCTACCATTTCCAAAATTCTGGTCAAACTTGGCGCAAAAAGTTAGATTCCTCTGATTCTATATGGATGGGTCCAGGTTCTCATCTTCCTGATACCATTAACAATTCCCAGGAAATTACCCTAAACCCCGAAAGTTGTATCCTCTACAACTGTTAAACATCCATTCAGTCAACTACTACTTCCCTCGACATAAATTATGCGTATTCCTGTTGCTACCTACAGAATCCAATTTAACCCTAATTTTGATTTTGAAGATGCCCAAAAAATTGTCCCTTACCTGCAAGAATTAGGCATTTCCGATATCTATGCTTCCCCAATTTTTAAAGCCAGAAGTGGTAGTACCCATGGTTATGATGTCGTTGACCCCAACCAAATTAACCCCGAATTAGGTTCCCCAGAAACCTTTGATGAGTTAATCGAAGAAATCCAAAAACGCGACATGGGATGGGTTCAAGATATCGTCCCTAACCACATGGCCTATGATAGCGAAAATAAGCTATTGATGGATGTGTTAGAACATGGGCCAGATTCCGAATATTTTGATTATTTTGAAATTGATTGGGATCAGGCTTATGAAAACATCAAAGGACGAGTCCTAGCGCCATTATTGGGAGACTTTTATGGCAACTGTTTAGAAAACGGAGAGTTGAAACTTTCCTATAATGAATCCGGGTTAAGTGTCAATTATTACCATCTCAAATTCCCCCTCAGAATTGAATCCTATGCTACCCTCATCAGCCATAAAATTAACACCCTTTCCCAAACCCTAGGAAACCGTCACCCTGATGTAATTAAATTGTTGGGGGTTCTGTATATCCTCAAAAATATTCCCTCCGAAACCTCTAGCCAGCAGCGACGAGACCAGGCGGAATTTGTCAAAAAACTGCTGTGGGAAATTTATCAAGATAATCCAGAGATTCAGAAATTCATTGACGAAAATCTTGATTTCTTTAATGGGGATACCGGGAAAAGGGAGAGTTTTAATCTCTTGGATAACCTGTTATCTGATCAATTTTTCCGCCTGTCATTTTGGAAGGTCGGCGCAGAAGAATTAAACTATCGCCGCTTTTTTACCGTTAATGAATTGATTTGTGTTAGGGTCGAAGATTATAAGGTTTTTCAACGCACCCATGATTTAATTGGTGAGTTTGTCAAGTCCGGTAAATTTACCGGATTAAGAATTGACCATATTGATGGACTTTATAACCCAGTTCAATATCTGCGCTGGCTGCGGGAAAAAACCGGAGAGATTTATATTGTCGTTGAAAAAATCCTGGAATTAGAGGAAAAATTACCCGCTAACTGGCCGATTCAGGGAACCAGTGGTTATGAGTTTTTGAATTATGTCAATGGCTTATTTTGCCAGAGTAAAAATCAGGAAAGGTTTAATCAAATCTATGCCCAAATGACCGGACTTGCCAGAGATTATAATGATTTATTGGTCGCGAAAAAACGGCTAATTGCTGATAAGAATTTGGCGGGAGATGCTGATAATTTGGCACAGTTACTCAAGCGGGTTTGTGGTGATTATCGCTACGGACGAGATTTCACTTTAGTAGGTCTAAAAACTGCGATTATGGAGTTTTTGGTCAGGTTTCCGGTCTATCGGACTTATATTAATCAGGAAGGTGTGGGAGACGATGACCGCGCCTATGTGCAACAGGCGATTCGGGAAGCTAAGGGTAAATTGCCGGAACTTTTGAATGAGCTTAATTTGATGGAAAAGTTCCTGTTTCTTGATTATGATGAGTTTTTGAGTGAGGAAAATCAACAGTTATGGCTGCGTTTTGTGATGAAATTGCAGCAGTTTTCCGGTCCGTTAACGGCTAAGGGAATTGAAGATACTCTGTTTTATGTTTATTACCGATTTTTGGCGTTAAATGAGGTGGGAGGTGCGCCTAATCATTTCGGTATTTCTCTGGAAGAATTCCACCAGTTTAATCAGCAACGTCTGGACAGTTGGCCCCATGCCATGAATGCGACGGCTACCCATGACACCAAGCGAGGGGAAGATGTCCGATCGCGTTTAAATGTGATTTCAGAAATACCTGATCAGTGGGAAGAAAGGGTGAAGGTTTGGTCACAGTTGAACCTTGTTCATAAAACCAAAATTGATAGCAAGATAATTCCCGATCGCAATGATGAATATTTCCTCTATCAGACTTTGGTCGGTTCTTTCCCCTTCCTAGAAGAAGAATATCCTGAGTATATCCAACGGATTAAAGATTATGTGGTTAAAGCAGTCCGGGAAGCTAAAGTACATACGGCTTGGTTACGACCAGATACTGATTATGAAAATGGCTTTGTGAATTTTGTCGAGCAAATCCTGGATTTCTCGGAGGATAATAAATTTTGGCAGGAGTTCCGACCCTTCCAAGAAAAAGTCGCTTTTTATGGGGTGTTTAATTCCCTGTCTCAGACTCTACTCAAGTTAATCAGTCCTGGACTACCCGATATTTATCAGGGGACAGAATTATGGGATTTAAGTTTAGTTGATCCAGATAACCGTCGTCCGGTCGATTTTGATGGTCGCCTGTCCTATCTCCAGGAAATTAAGCGACGATCGCGCACCGGAATGGAGAATTTAATTGATGATTTAATGGCGACTTGGGAAGATGGTCGTTTAAAGTTGTTTTTAATTGCGCGGGTTTTACAAGCCAGACAGGAATATCTCGAGGTATTCCAACAGGGAGACTATCAACCTGTAGCGGTAACTGGTAAATATAGCGATCGCATTATAGCTTTAGCGCGCAGTCATGGTAAACAGACAGCGATCGCCATTGTACCGAGGTTTTTGACCGATGTTATAGAACCCCCTCAATTTCCCCTAGGTGATATTTGGGGAGATACCGCTATAATTGTTCCAGAAGGTAGTGGGTCTAATTGGCATGAAGCGATCGTCAATCATGACATAGCCGCCAGTCCCAACATTCTCGTAAGTCAAATTCTCCAGTATTTCCCCGTCGGTTTACTGATTAATGAATCAGTCCCCATTTCCGACAAATAATTCCCTAGTCTCCTTGGGGGTATTCTTCCCATAACTTTGTCTTTTGGCGAATACTCCCATAATTACCATTCCCCAAAATCAGGTGGTCGAGGATAGGTAAAGACAATAATTGACCCCCTTCCAGAAGTAGGCGGGTCAACTCAAGATCTTGATAACTAGGTTCAACATTTCCTGAAGGGTGATTATGAGCAATAATCAGACGGGTGGCATTGTGTTTGAGTACCTCCCGGAAAATGTCACGGGGATGAGCCAGGGTTTCTGTAGCCGTTCCTATCGTCAACAGCTTAGTTCCCAATAGGCGGTTTTTCACATCCATTAACAAGATAGCAAATCTTTCTTGTGTCTGCCACATCAAATTATGGCTGAGAGCATTAGCAGCCACCAGGGGACTGTCAATGACCGTCAATTCCGGGGGTTTAGATAGAAAGACTCGCTTTCCCAATTCGATCGCAGCTAGGATAGTGGTAGCCTTAGCCGGACCTACTCCGTCAATTTTAGTAAGTTCCGCGACGCTGATATTTGGCATCACGGAGAGGGGATCTTTCTGATACTGGCTGAGTTCCTTTAATATGTATTGTCCCAGACCAACCGACGAGAGTTTCCCTTTTCCCTGACCTGTTCCCAGCAAAATCGCTATTAATTCTGCCGTAGAGAGGCTTTGGGGTCCCAAAGCCATTAATCTTTCACGGGGTCTCTCACTCGTAGGGATATCCGCAACTCTGAGGCTGTAGGTCATGCCATAATTTACACTCGTAAGTTAGATGAAGCATTCCCCGATTGTAGCCCACAAATGACCAGTTAATTCCGAAATAAAAATAAAATTCCCCCGAATAGGGGGAATTGATTTAGGTCTTGCCTTTTTCAGGGATAGAAGCGATCGCTTTTGGTTTTTGGTAGCTTACGCCACCCCCAATCGCCTATCGCTCCTCAACCCCTATGTCACTAAATAATCAGAATGTCACTGGCGCTAATACGCGGGAAGGTTCCATCCGGCAGTTGACCGAACTGAGCAACAGGAAATACTCCTTCGTCCAGACTGCCGTTTTCATCGTACTTCAGCACACCAGATGCTTGTTCATAAATTAGCACTGGAGTATTAATGCTCGCATCCGCATCGCGATAAAGTCCAGTTGGCAAGTAAATAAACTGGTTCGGTCCAAGTTCACTGTTGCTGATTCCCGGAACCAGAGCAAAGCCAAAGCCACCAACACTAGCGTCTCTGACAAACACCAGTCGGTCATTACCACCCTGATTAAAGTCCGTAATAAAGTCCGCACCAGTGGTTTTAACCGCTTCACTGAAGCGATAGAAGAACTGGTTGTTACCCTCACCACCAACTAAGGTGTTAACACCGAAGCCACCTTCGAGGGTATCATCTCCAGGTCCACCATCGAGTAAATCATTACCGCTACCACCGAAGAGGAAGTCATTACCACCGCCACCGAGGAGAGTATCATCGCCAGCGCCACCTAACAGCAGGTCATTACCTGATCCGGTTCTAATCAGGTCATTGCGCTCACTACCCTCAACGGTATTGTTACCCTCAAGGTTGGTAATGCTTACGCCCTCATTACCTTCGCTAAAGAATTGAAGATTAGCTGCAGTGATACTGTCATTACCCAGCGTATTGGCAGTATCAGATAACAGGATGTCATTGGTGGTTCCCAATACAATGGTATCGTCACCAGCGCCACCAGCGATAACGTTAGTGATAGTACCTTGTGCGCCGATAATTAAGTCATTACCAGCACCACCAAACAGGCTAACCTCTAGGGGAGTAGTACCGGTACGCAACCACTCGCCACCGTTCAGGGTGTTGTTGCCATCGCCACCGTCCATGATACTGAAGCGTCGCCCCAGCAGGCTATCATTGCCTTCACCACCAAATAGGGAGTCACTCGCAAATATAGATACTAAGGTATCGTTACCAGGACCACCATCTAGGACGCTACCTCCCGCAAAACCTGATAGGGAACTATTAATACCCTGGGTGGTTAGTTGCGCTGAAGTGTTAGTGGATAGGAAGTCATCTCCCTCGCCGCCCAATAGGGTATCCTCAGCGGCAAAACTCATAATCGTATCGTTACCAGCACCACCATCTAGGAAGTTCTGGCCTTCTCCGAATCTGCCGATGGGACCTATAATTGAATCATTACCAGCACCACCCATCATGGTTACTTGGGTGATACCAACCAAGGCAGTCTGAGGATCAAAGGGGCTAATAGACCCTGTGGGGTTTTGAATTCTTAGGGTGTCGTTACCTTCATCCCCAGAAAGGTAGGATAGGCTGCCAACTCCGACAATTGAGTCATTATCTTGACCACCATAGAGACTATCTCCGGTGTTGATCCCAACAATCGTGTCATTGCCCTTGTTGCCGTTAACCCAGTTGTTACCTTGGTTAGCACCACCAACGGCTGGGGGAACCACTAGACCAACATTGCTCTGACCAGAGGCGCTGTAGAAACCGATTAGGTCATCTCCTTGACCCCCGTAGATGGTGTCATTACCCTGTAAACCACCTAATATGGTGTCTTCATCCTGATTCCCAAACATGAGGTTGCCGCCAGAGACTGCAACTAGCAAGTCTCTTCCGGCTCCTCCATAAAGAGTTGCTGGTTGTTCAGCGACGATGGTATCGCGACCGTCTCCACCCACTAAAGCCACCCCAGCAGCACGACCTAACAGAGAGTCATTACCAGGGCCACCAAATAGGGTGTCACCGGGGCCACGAGCTACCAGGACATCATTTCCACTAAGGTCACTGCCAACTAGGCTATCTCCATAAACCAGACTACCTCCCAGGGTTGAGGTGAAAATGGTGTCGTTTCCTCCAAGACCCAGGATTGTGTCTGGTCTAGGGGCAAAAGGTGCGTCCTGATTATATTGATCAGGTCCGCTAGTTAAAAAGGTTGGACCTCTTCCAGATGTCATTTTGTTTCACTCCTCCGCAATGATGTTTTTTGATCCGTTGGGACTACAGACACTGCCTGAAACACCAGAGATTGTTCCGCAGTAGTTTAACCTTTTTACCGTCAGCAAGTCTAGTCCCTTCCCCACTGTTCTGTCTACAATGTCTGTAGTGTGGTTAGGATTGCTTGGGTGTATTATGATTGGTTCTTGGGGCAATTTCTCCAGAAATGTCTGGTAATCATTACTCTTAAAGATTATCTTGGGTACTCTTGCTGTTGGGACGAAATATATCCCTACTATGTTCCTGCCCACTCCTTATTTCAGCCAGTTTCAGCCCAAAAGGGTCTTATAAGCACGCTGATAAGATTTCGCTCAGATATGATTTTATGCCCGGGAACTCCTCCTTTTTTCGTCTAGTCAAAGGTCTATTTGATGGGAATTATATGTTATTTCTGACCACTAACTTTGCTGTAGCAAAATTAGATAATCTGGGGTCAAAGTTTCGGGTTAGGGAAACCTCGATCGCCTATGCAATGACTGGCTGGGAGGAAATCTGTTCCCCAGAGGTGGGCTGGGATTTTTGAGCGACTTGTTCGATCAGTTGCAGTTGTTTTGACAACAATTTGGACAGATCATAACGCTCTAGGACTGTTTCCCTGGCTCGGACTCGCAAATCTGCCATACGGTTGGGGTGGTCTAATACCTCATCAACCCGGTCGGCGATTTGTTTGGGGGAAAAGAAATCGACCAGTAAGCCGTTGTAGCCATCTTGAATCACCTCCCGAATAGGGGGGGTGTCGGAACCAATGACTAGACAACCGGTGGAAAGGCTTTCTATCATAGACCAAGACAATACAAAGGGTCGAGTTAAGTATACATGGACTGCAGAGGCTTGAATCACTTTCAGGTATTGGCCATAGGGCAAGGGACCGACAAAGTGAATCCTAGATAGATCCAGGGGGATCTGAGCCAGCATTTTGTCTTTGTAACTCATGCCATTGGGTAAGGATTTACCGTAGCAAACTCTCTCGGATCCGACAACTACCACATGGCAGTTTGGTCGTCTTTCCTGTATGTACGCCACGGCTTCGATAAATTCTGGAAAACCCCTATAAGGTTCCATACCACGCGCTACATAGGTGACTATCTCATCAACTTGACTCAAGTCTAAATTAGGTAGTACCAATTTAGCGCTGGGGTCGGGTTTAAAGTAGGTGGTGTCTACGCCGTCATGAATGACGGAGATTTTCGATTGGAGTTCCGAGGGAAATTGCGATCGCTGCCAATAGGTGGGTGAAATCCCCCAATCACAGGAGTATAGGTCAATTAAAATCGGGCAATTTTTGACTCTAATCCTAGCCATATCATCAACGGTGAGGGGGTCGGCGGGGTCAAAGTCGGCATCGGAACCTTTAGCCTTATAAAACCACTCGAAATAACACAGTAAAGGGGTATCGGGAAAAGCCTCTTTGATGAAGAGGGTGGGACCCCAACCGGAGTGACCGCAGACGATATCGGGAACAAAACCCATGGATTTGAGTTTCTCAGCCATCCGATAGACGGCTTGACCATATATTACAGCACTTTCTATTCCCCGCAAATATTGGTGAGTTTCGGGGGCGCTGTCCCGGTTGGGGCTGAATAGGGCTTTAGTAACTCCGGGAATTTTCCATTCTGGGCGTTCGTATTTGGTACCGAAAATGATTTGATTATTGGGGTCTGCACCCAGGGCGGTGATAATATGTCGATATTGGGCGGGAAAGTTGGGATGTAGGAATAATGCTCGCATAATCAAGGAATAGTTGGGCTATGAAGTGATACTGACTGTGGGGGAAACGGGGGCGCGACAGATCCAAACGCAGTCACGGGGTACGGTGGTGGTGTCTTTGTGTAAGATTTCGTAGCCGATATGGCTGAGAAATTTAGCCATCAGGTTGTCGGTCATTATGGAAAAGGCGGTTCCTTGTCTACGTCCCAGCAGGTTCTGATCCCAATCTACTAGGAATTTCTGCCAACCGAGGTCACTGAGGGTGTTGGTGTGGTGGAATATACACAGGCGATCGCCTTTTAGTAGGGGTGGAATGCGGGTTAGATAGTTAAAAATATCACGGGGTTCGATGTGAACCATGGTGTCATAACAGAAACATACATCCAGGGAGGCTGGCGGAATGCGGTCTAGGGTAATGCCATCTAGTTTTACATAGTTTACTCTGTCTTCTCCCAGGCGATCGCGGGTAGCTTTTAACATTTCATGGGAGATATCCGCACAGGTAAGGCGATCGCAATATTTCAGCAGTAGGGCTGCTGTTTTACCGCCGCCAATGCCAATTTCTAGCACTCTATGCTGTTTCTGGATATACGGGGCGATAAATGTATTTTCTATAATTTGCTCATACTCAGCCCGTGATTGGGCCGCTCCTGCTGCTTTACCAATCCACTCATCACCGATATGATTAAAGTCGGGGTTGGTACTTACCCACGTTTGGGCGTAGTCATCCCAAGCGCCTTCATAGTCTATTTTCATGGTATCGCTCACGGTTTTGGGTTTAACCTCCTGGGGGGGTAAAGTTGACAGGTTTAACTTCTCGTGACTATCCCAACCTAAATCTTGGCCTAGAAATTCTCGTAGTTTGAGATTGTAGGGTTGGAAGTAAGCCTCCAATTGTTCGCGCAACTGCGGGGAAACTGGGGAATAGTTCCCAGCATTGTAGCGATTGTAGTTGCCTTGGTGATAAGGGGGAAGGTCTAGGAAGTTAAATACTTGGTTAACTACGGTGTCGGGGTGGGTGTATAGATCTTCACTGCGGATAATCAGAAATTGGGATCTGGGAAATATGGCCATCCATCTTTGTAATTGTTGGACATAGATACCTCGGTCAAGGTAACTATAGTGTTGATGGTTGAAACTGTAATAGGTTCCGTTGGCGCTGAGTTTTTCTTGTTCCCCTTCCAGCCGCCCGGCTTCCGCTGCGATCGCTTTTTCTAAGGATAGGGGTTCACAGCCTAGCTTCACTTCCCAGTAATAGTGAGAAATGGCCCGGTCTACCGGGTTCCTCAGTAGCACAATTAGTTTCACCTGGGGAGAATACTGGTGCAGTCTCTGGGGAACTGCGGGATGATATAAATAATAGGGCGACCCTTCCCCAGTTAGTTGCTGGGGGTGAGGTAGGCGGGGAAATTGGGATTGATACCACTGGGGTGGTTGATGGTAGTTGAGGGTGAAATAGTGAATTTCTTTGCTGGCTGCGGGGATAATTTGCGGATGTTGACAGAGATACTGATACAGAGAATTTGTCCCGCCTTTCTGGGTTCCGATAATTATAAAATGCGGCGGCGGTGCGATCGCTTTAGTTTCATCTGGGGTCAAAGACCAAGGACTCCCTCCGGTTTCCATTACCACTATTTACTATTTCCTCAATGGCCAATTTCTCTAGCGATCGTACACTAAATTCAGCTACAATCACCACGTCCCCGACAGTATTTTGGCGATTGAAACCATGTCAACGGAAACTATAGAGGCGGAACCCTTACTGTATCAGTATCGTAGATTTTTTGCTAATCAGTATCTCCATGGAGATGGCATTGAAGTGGGGGCGCTTAATCACCCTCTAGCTTTACCAGAAACTGCCAGAATTAAATATGTCGATCGCCTCTCGGTAGCAGACCTCAGACGGCATTATCCTGAGTTGGCTGATGAACCTCTAGTTGAGGTTGATATTATTGACAATGGAGAACATCTCCAAACTGTTGAGGAAGCCAGCCAGGATTTTGTCATTGCTAATCATTTTATTGAACATTGTCAAGACCCGATTACCACCATTGAAAATCTACTCCGGGTTCTCAAAAAAGGCGGGATTCTCTATCTGGCGGTTCCCGACAAACGCTACTCTTTTGATAGCGATCGGCCTATTACTTCCTTTGAACATCTGTTGAAAGATTATCAGGAAGGCCCCGAAAATTCTAAGGTCAGTCACTATCAAGAATGGGCGGAATTAGTGCTTAAAGAAACTGATAAATCTCAGGTTCAGGATATTGTCAAAAAGTTAATTAAACGCGATTATAGCATTCATTTCCATGTGTGGGAGTCTCGGAACTTTTTGGATTTCTTGGTTTCCCTGAAAAACCACCTTAATTTTCCCTTAGAGGTTCAGCGCTTATTTCAAAACTCATCTGAGTTTATTACCATTTTGACTAAATCCAGATAGGCATCCCTTCGGGGTAGCGTCAGACCTGAAGCAGAAAGTCAGGCGGAAATCATCTCTGACGCACCCCCATTTCAAGGGGATATTTACAGCAATTTTTTAAGTAGGGAAGTAAGGCTCTCTCCTAATTTTAACACATCTTGCTGTTGTTGTTCATCTTTCAGATTGCCATCGGTGTCAAAAATCTGATAGCCATTGGGTAAAGTCTTCTGTTCGGGAATTACTAAGACACCAATACTTTCTAAAATAGACCGCACATGAAACAAGCCCCTTAAACCTCCTAAACCACCCGGAGAAGTTGCCATTAAAGCAGCTACTTTTCCGCGAAAACAGGTTAAGGCTAAAGGGGGTTCTCCCGGTTCTGAACGGGAAGCCCAATCAATCGCATTTTTCAGTAAAGGAGTAATTGAACTGTTGTATTCGGGAGAGGCAATTAAAAAGCCGTGATGGGTTTTTAATAATTGCTTAAATTGCAGCACCGTTTCCGGTAATCCTTCCCGGTCTTGCAAGTCTTGGTCAAACAGGGGCATCGGCAAATCTTGGAAGTCGATAAAAGTAACTTCCGCCCCGGCTTGTCTGGCTCCTTCGGCAGCAATTTTGACCAGTTTTTTATGCAAAGAAGCCTCGCGTTTACTGCCAGCAAATGCCAAAATTTTGGGTGTTGTTTCCATGATATTCTAGTTGGTATAATCTGAGGGTACGGCTAAATCAAATAGCAGGATTTCCGCCGGGTCTGATGTGCCGGTTAATCGGATTATATGGGTTTCATCGGCGGCGGGAGTTATGGCGACTCCATCTCCCTGACTGAGAGTGCGATCGCCTAAAACTACCGAACCCCTAGCTATTTGAATCCAGGCAACTCTTCCCGGTTTTATGGTATAATTTATCTGGTCATCTTCGGTAGTTAATTTAGCCCCATATAGTTCCACATCCTGATGAATAGTGACCGAACCATTCCGACCGTCAGGAGAACCCAATAATTGCAGTTGACCCCACTGTTCAGCCTCAGAAAAGGCTTTTTGTTCATAGCTAGGGGGGAGTCCATTTTCATTAGGAATAATCCAAATTTGCAACAGGTGAACTGGTTGAGTTTCCGACCCATTAAATTCGCTATGATAAATGCCAGTTCCTGCAGTCATCCGTTGCACTTCTCCCGGTCGAATTACCGAACCATTACCGAGGCTATCTTGGTGTTCTAGGGTCCCCGATAACACATAGGTAATGATTTCCATATCTTGATGGGAGTGGGTTTTAAATCCGCCTCTGGGTTGGATATGGTCCTCATTAATTACTCGCAGGGTAGCGAAACTAATATGATTGGGATCATAATATTGACCAAAGGAAAAGGTATGGCGACTATCTAGCCAGTCTAACTTTACTTGGCCGCGATCGCCACTAGGCCGAATTTCGATCATAAAATTATCCCGGCTTTAGATAATAGTGATTTGTGGGCAACTATTGATATCATAATACACAACTCGATTATCTGCTTAATCAACTATCCGAGAATAATCGAGAATTGGCAATCAATAATATGGGGTGGGTGGGCCAGGTTTACCAATATGCTGGTATCCAATGTAATTGACCCCAGTGTTTATGGCGTGGGTGGGGCGGGTTTACCAATATCCTGGTATCCAATGTAATTGACCCCAGTGTTTATGGCGTGGGTGGGGCGGGTTTACCAATATCCTGGTATCCAATGTAATTGACCCCAGTGTTTATGGCGTGGGTGGGGCGGGTTTACCAATATCCTGGTATCCAATGTAATTGACCCCAGTGTTTATGGCGTGGGTGGGGCGGGTTTACCAATATCCTGGTATCCAATGTAATTGACCCCAGAACCCGCCCCTACAGTCTTGGGTTCCGGTAGGAAGATAAAGAGCATGATTTAATCTCAAATTAGGTTAACATTTTACGGCAATACGGTATAATACCAAGTATGGTGCGAGACCTTCGGGTATGAAATAGAGCTGAAATGGGCGAAATAACTACCCGGTGAGGACTTCAACCCCTTGGTTGATTGGGTCGCATCCCTGGCCATCCCATAACACAGCCTGATTTTTTTGCCCCCCTTCGAGACTTCCAATATGGTTGCCAAGGTGAAGCGTCTAATCAGGTCTAAGACTGCCCGCGCCATGCTGAAATGGGCGCATTATCGATTCAAACTAACCCTGAGACATCAAGGGGAAATAACTGAACAGTTGTAGATGTGACCGAAGAATACACCAGCAAAACCTGTACTCACTGTGGTCATGTCCATTCCCAGCTAGGTGGCTCAAAAGTGTTCCGATGTCCGGAGTGCGGGTTCACTCTACCACGGGACTGGAACGGTGCTTTTGGAATCTTTCTAAAAGCTTTGCGGGATACCGCCTCTGTTACCTTAACGGGTAATAGTGCTATCGTTGCATTGTCCGGGAACAACCGGAAAAATGTCGCGTAAATGTATCAGACCCAACAGGTGGTAAAATCGGAAAGCTAACAGACCCAAGACTGTCCCCTAGGGGCCAAATGTATCAGTGTGTGAATTTAATTGCTGTGGGAACCTATGGATTTTTCTAATCTAGCAGCCCAGTTGAATGCTGGGGCGATTTTACCAGAAAGTATTGTATTGATCACTTTGATGGTGGTCTTGATCGGTGATTTAATTGTAGGGCGGACAGCATCTGCTAAATGGACACCATATGCCGCCATTGGTGGGTTGCTGCTGTCTATCGTGGCTTTATACTCCCAATGGGATAATACCAACACCCTAGCGTTTTTGGGGAGTTTTAATGCTGATCCTCTGAGTATAGTATTCCGGGGAATTATTGCCCTGTCGGCCGCGGTGACAATTTTGATGTCCGTTAGCTATATTGAACAAACGGGAACCGCTTTAGCAGAATTTATTTGTATTTTGCTGACAGCGACTCTGGGGGGGATGTTCCTGTCTGGGGCTAATGAGTTGGTGATGATCTTCGTCTCCCTGGAAACCCTCAGTATTTCCTCTTATATGCTGACAGGATACGCTAAACGAGACCCTCGGTCTAATGAGGCGGCGCTGAAATATCTGCTAATTGGGGCAGCTAGTGCGGCCGTGTTCCTGTATGGTTTATCGTTGCTGTATGGTTTATCTGGCGGTGAAACTAACCTAAATGCGATCGCCCAAGCCATTACTAATAATGGAGTAGGTGAATCTCTGGGGCTGGTAATTGCTTTAGTATTTGTAATTGCGGGAATTTCCTTTAAAATCTCGGCGGTTCCTTTCCACCAGTGGACTCCTGATGTGTATGAAGGTTCACCAACTCCTGTGGTGGCATTTCTATCGGTGGGGTCTAAGGCTGCCGGGTTTGCTTTAGCAATTCGTCTGTTATTAAATGCTTTCCCTGTATTGTCCGAACAGTGGCACTTTGTGTTTACCGCCCTAGCCATCCTGAGTATGATCTTAGGAAATGTGGTCGCCCTAGCCCAAACCAGCATGAAACGGATGTTGGCTTATTCTTCCATCGCCCAGGCTGGGTTTGTCATGATTGGGTTAATTGCCGGAACTGATGCGGGTTATTCCAGCATGGTATTTTACCTGTTGATTTACCTGTTTATGAACTTGGGCGGTTTTACCTGCGTGATTCTGTTCTCTCTGCGGACAGGTACAGACCAAATTAGTGAATATAGCGGTTTGTATCAAAAAGACCCCCTACTAACTTTGGGGTTGAGTATTTGTCTGTTGTCTTTGGGTGGTATTCCTCCCCTGGCTGGATTTTTTGGGAAAATTTATCTATTCTGGGCTGGTTGGCAAGCGGGGTTATATGCCCTGGTTTTACTGGGTTTAGTTACCAGTGTGGTTTCGATTTACTACTACATTCGGGTAGTGAAAATGATGGTGGTTAAGGAACCTCACGAAATGTCTGATGTGGTGAAAAATTATCCGCCAATTCGCTGGAATTTGCCGGGGATGCGTCCCTTACAGGTGGGTTTGGTTTTGTCGGTAATTGTCACCTCTCTGGCGGGGATTTTATCTAATCCTTTGTTTACCCTGGCTAATGATTCTGTGAGCCGTAGTCCCCTATTCCAACAGGCGGCTATTTCTCAGGCGGAAACTGTGGCAACTATTGATGTGATTTCTAGTCCGGCAATACTCGCTAAGGATTAGTGATTACCTGGTTTAGGGGCGGGTGATATCGACAGCTTTTTAGTTGGTCGCCAATCTGGCTAAACTCGCCCCAAATCATAGTAGTTGGCAGTAATTACCCCCGTTGGGCGATCGCATAATATCTCCACGGGGCGGGGTATCCTTCCATGGTTTCTTGGGGGTTTTCGGGGTTGAGAAACTCCTGTAAACTGTCGATATTAGCCCAGGGAGTCCGGCGTTGTTCTTCTACTGATAAAGGTGAGGCGAAAATACAGCGAACTTTAGTAAATCCTGCCCTAATCATCCAGGTTTCTAAACAGGACTGGGTGGGGAGAAACCAAATTCCTTTGGCGTTGGCGTAACGTTGGCGAGGGGTGAGGGCGATCGCTTTTTCTCCGGGGATACCCTGACAGTCGATGATGATTTCTCCTTTTGGGGCTAGGGCTTGCCGCATTTTTCGCAATAAACCAATGGGGTCGGTGTGGTGATAGAGAATACCTAAGCAGAAAATGGTATCGAAAAATTGGGGATAATAATCTATATGTTCGACTCCTAATAATTCAAAATGTAGGTTTTCCTGACGGACTAGGTTTTGCATTAGTTGGAAGTTCCAAAAGTGTTTGGCGTAGGGTTCAAAGCCAATTACACAATCGGGTTGCTGGTCTGCCATGCGAAACATATAATAACCATTATGGCAGCCAATATCTGCTACTTTTCGCTGTGTGAGGGGCTGAATATGGGGGGTAATTCTTTCCCATTTTAAATGCGATCGCCATTCCGCATCTATCAGCGTTCCAAATAATTCAAAAGGTCCTTTTTTCCAGGGACAGAAAGTCTTTAATGTCGCCTCAAACCGCTGTTGCTGGTCTGGGGAAAGTTCCCCCAAGCGTCCGATTTTCACCACCGAACCCGAAAAATCAAACCATTGGGTTTGGATATCCTCAACTGCTTCTACTGCTTCTCTATACCGCTTGATTTTATCATCAAATAACCGAGGATAAGCCCATTGGCGCTGTTGCTGAATCCCATCACGGTTAATGTCGATATCATAGGCGGCTAAATAATCATCAGCATGGTACATATAATAATCCTGATTACCTGTCAAGTTTTTATCAATAATTAGGGAAGGTTTATTTGGGGTTATTTTAGAGCAATAAATGAGGTGAAATTGTGAAACTTTAACAAAGAATCAACAGCCGCAAAGCCACTGTCATGCAGCATGGCTACCTGTTGCATTTGAGTGAGGGGAATCAAGACATTTTCTAGGGCTTCCTTTTTGCGTTCAATCTCATTTTGAGCATAGCCATTTCGGGTTTTAAAGGCTTCATAATGGCGGGTCATGGTTTCCTGGAATTGGGGATAAGGCGATCGTAATTTTTCACTCAGGAATAATAAACCACCCGGAACTAACCCTTCATAAACCGCATTTAAAACCTGTTGTCTCTGGTGAACTGGCAGAAATTGTAGAGTATAATTCATCACCACAATACTACTATTTTCAAAACTACTATTTTCCGCACTTTGACAGATTAACTCTATGTCGTGGATGTCTTCTAAACCTGATAACTTTTCTTTAGCTTTCGCTAACATGGGTTCCGAGTTGTCAATACCAACTAGGGTAGCAGGTGTTTTTAAAAATCGCCCCAGTAACTCTAAAAACGTCCCCGTTGAACAACCCACATCAATAATTTTAGTACCAGGTTGATAATAGGCTTTCGTCCATTGTACCGCACAGGCGACCACTTCTTTATATAGGGGAACCGAACGGGAAACCATATCATCAAAAACCCGCACCACATCTTCATTAAAAGTAAAAGGTTTTGGCCAGGTTTCCTGTTCAAATAGTTGGTCTTTGTCGGAACTTAGATAAAGTTCTGTATCCCAGAAATTAGTCATAATTTAATTTTCCATATCGGGTCATACAATCATATTTTACAACCAACCTGCCTCCCCAACATCAATAATGACGGTAACAGACATTACTGATAATTTTTGCAATTTATAAATTTGATAATATCATGTAATAGTTCAACCATCAAATACCCAGATGAATATTATGTTTTTGGCTAAAGGTTTAGTTATTGGCTTCTCCATTGCTGCGCCAGTTGGACCCATTGGAATTTTATGTATTAGGAGGTCTCTTACTCAAGGTAAAATAGTTGGCTTATTATCTGGTTTGGGCGCGGCTACTGCTGATGCAATTTATGGCTTTATGGCTGGCTTTGGACTCACCGCAATTTCTAGTTTACTCCTCGGTCAACAAACATTATTAAGAATATTGGGCGGTTTATTTTTATGCTATTTGGGCTTAAAAATTTTTCGGGATAAACCAGCTAATGAGTCTGCTCAAATTAACCATAAACTCGGTGCTTATGCTTCCACATTTTTGTTAACTCTCACTAATCCCATGACGATTTTAGGGTTTATTGGTATTTTTTCGGGTTTGGGTTTAGGGGAAGCCAATAACTATTTTGATGCCACTTTGTTAGTGTTAGGAGTCTTTTTTGGTTCCGCCCTCTGGTGGTTACTCTTGGTGGGGTTCATTGAATTATTTCGCGATCGCTTAAATTCTACTATTTTTCAATGGGTTAATCGAGTGTCTGGGCTAATAATTATCAGTTTTGGCATCTTAGCCATTGCTACAGTTATATGGCAATAAAACCGCCCTAGCTGGCGCACCCTCTGACCCGATAATTTTTAAAGGTAGACAAATTAACTGATATTCTCCCGGTGCAATTTCAGCTAAATTAATGCCTTCTAAAATAACCACTCCTGCAGTCAATAAGATTTCATGGGTTAAGGGACTATCATTAAACCTTTGAACTGAAAGATAGTCAACACCGACTAATTGAATACCAGCATCAACTACCCATTGGGCTGCATCAGCAGTTAAGGCAACATAATCTTGTTTAAATTCCGATATTCCTCGCTCCCAAAGCTGAGAATTGGCAGTTTTAAACAAGAGTCTTTCCGTGTCTTTGGGGATGTTTAATTGATTTAATAAATTAGCAGTAATTGCGGTAACATCAGCCACGGAAATTACTAAAGCCCGCCCGATTAACGTCTCTAATGATAGTTGTTCAACAGTAGGACCACCATCAATAAAATGAGAGGGGGCATCTACATGGGTTCCCACATGAACGCTGCTTGCCATTTTAGAAACATTTACCCCATGTTGGTCAATGGTTTTGGTAGACTCAAGTTGAAAGTTTAAACCTCCTGGCCAAGTAGGTAGTTGGGAGTGTAGACCAACGGAAATATCGAGTATTTTTACCATGTTGATAACTCCATTAATTGACAACTGCTATCTAATTATAGCATGATTTATCCTACTATTCATCTGATGACAATTCGAGCCTTTAATATTTTAAATAAAAATCACGAATTAAGGCGATAAATTCATCACTGTAAATGTGTCGATCTTTTTCAATTATCAAGGTGTGTGTCTGACAGGTTTTTGGAGTTTTTCCTAATTCCATAATTATGCGTTTCACGGAATGTGTAGCTGTGGGTTTGATTAACAATTGACGATCGCAATATAATCCGAAAGTGGCGGCGATTTCTTGAAACTTGATGGCGGCTGCTGTGGGATAAATTATTGCCAGTTTCCCGGTGGGTTTTAATAATTTGGTAGTTACTTGTAAGATATCTATCTGGGAGAGGCTGTCGCTATGTTTGGCGAGGGCTATTTGATGATTATCGGGTTTATAAGCATTGGCAAAAAAGGGGGGATTAGAAATGATTAAATCGTATTGTATATCACAGAAATCCGCATATTTTTGGATAGAATTATGATAGATTTTTAGACGCGATCGCCACGGGGAATTAGCTATATTTTCACTGGCTTGTATATAAGCATCTTTATCAATTTCTACTGCCTCAATTTCCGCCGGGGAACGTTGGGCTAAGATTAAAGCAATTAATCCGCTTCCCGTCCCAATATCTAAGATATTATCGACAGATTTTATATCTGTCCAGGTTCCTAATATTACCCCGTCTGTGCCGACTTTCATCCCACAGCGATCCTGAAAAATAGTAAACTGTTTAAACTGAAATTTATTGCTGACCATACCTAGGATTAATTGCGTAAAATTAAACTACCTGGGGTAACTTTTTTAATCCAGTTGGTGATGATAATTTGGTCACGATCGCCTTTTGTGATTGGGTATCCTTGGAGATTTTTAAATGTCACAGTTTCAGGAATATTAACTTTTTCTCCGGTGGGAATTGCCACTTGATTAATTTCGGAGATATCAAAAGGACGTAGGACTTGGAAAACGATATATTTACCACTTTCTCCCCCCAAGGCTTCAGCGACACATAAATCATTGCGATAATGGGAAATTTTGGATTTTGACTTCATTCGGGAGAAAATAGAGGTAGTTCGATTAGCTTTAAAAAATGGCGATCGCGCTTCAGTCTGCCAATGGTTTTTAAGGGTTACTGGGTCGGTGAAAATTTGCTCACATATCTGGTCAATATCTGGGGCTAAATTACCATTTTTCCCGAAATGTCTGAGGTCTAGGCGCAGGGTATGTAAACCCGCCTTTTGTAGTCCCTCAAGTTGATCTAAAATAAACCAATCTTTATCTAAAAATAGAAAAGTTCCGTGGTGAGTTTCTACCGCTGGAAGGGGGCGATCGCCATTTTCTTCTGCCCTAGCTTTGACCTCAAGAAAACCTTGATTATTCTCCTCTGATATATGTTCAGCTAATAGCGATCGGGGTGAGTAAAAAAGCAAAATTCTCCCCACCCCCAAGACTTCACAGGGTACTGGTAATTTCTGGCAATATTCAATTAACTTATTTTCGGGAATTTCAATTGATAAAATCAGACGTTCTAAACATCCAGCGAACAGTTCACACCATCCTGTTAATGCCTCAAAATTATGATTTCCTGTCTCTACAATTAACTGAATAGGTAATTGGGGATAATGAACGATTAACCATTCTGCCGCGCCGGGATCACATACTCGAATAGCGGCAAAATTTAGGAGATCCCAATCACAGAGGCGATCGACAATTTGCATCATCACCCCTTCGGTCATTAAAATATCCCACACCAAAACCGGACGCAACCCCCGCTTTTTCGCCTCTTCCGCCAGAAAAAACACCTCTGGCGCGGTTAACTTTCCCTGTCTAGCTAATAAAAAAGGTTCTAATAAAACCTCCCTCAAATTAGCTACCCTAGCGCATCTATCTAAGTCCTCTAAACTACCCACAAAAGTATTAAATATCATCAATTATTCCCTAATTAACTACCAGTAACCATAGAGTATGGGGCTGCTATTTCTACTTTAGATGGAGATAATCTCAGCAAATGCAGTTGGTTAACCTGCGCCAATTCGGGGAATTTTGGAATACAAACAATACCATCTTTTCGCATAAAATTAATCTCCTCACCGACTACGGAAAATAAACGATTAACTTGATAATTAATAGGCTGACCATGGGGCAGGATAAACTCGACTTTATCTCCCACAGATAAAGGTTCTACCAATTTGATAGCGATCGCCTCTTCAGTCGTATCTAAAACCATCCCTAAATAATCATGAGTTCCGGTATTATTTCCGGCGGCTTGCTCAAAAACCGAACCCTCACCCGCCGCCGTTTCTAGGGAACCAGAAAAATAATCCCTGTGGGGAATTGACTGTAAATCTGCCACTATTTCCTGCAATAATTCCGGGGTTAACTCACCTTGAGAATAAGCATCAATCGCCCGACGATAGGCTTTACAAGTCATCGCTACATAAAAGGATGATTTCATCCGTCCTTCAATTTTTAGGGAACAAATGTGATGTTTGAAAAAATCACCGACCTGATAGATACCCCACAAATCTTTGGAGGACATAAACGTAATGGTAGAATCCTCAGAAGATAGTTGATAAGGAAGGCGACAAGATTGAATACATCCACCTCGGTTAGAATCCCGTCCGGCGGTATAATTAGAAATGGTACAATGTCCAGAATATGCCATACACATCGCCCCATGAATAAACATCTCAATTTCTAAGGGTGCTGCTTGGGGATTTTCGGCTGAGAATTTAGCCCGCATTTGACCCGCTTCGGTGATGCTAACTTCCCTACCTAAAATTAGGCGATCGACCCCAAATCTAGCCCAGAGTCTGGCTGCATATCCATTTAAACAGGAAGCCTGAGTTGATAGGTGAATTTTCAGATTAGAACAGTTTTTAATAACTCGCATAACTCCCAAATCGGAGACAATGACTGCATCCACATTGAGCTGTTCTAACAGTTGACAATAATCCCCAAATTCGCTAAAATCTTCATCATGGAGGAAAGCATTTAAAGTCACATAAACTTTAGCCCCCCGTTCATGGGCAAATGTGACACCCCTCTGTAATTCTTCGGGGCTAAAATTATCAGCCCTAGCTCGCAATCCATAATTTTGACCGCCTAGATAGACAGCATCTGCGCCATAGGTAATGGCAACTTGTAATCTTTCTAAATTCTTGGCTGGGGCTAATAGTTCTGGTTTCCACATAATCAAAAAACTGCTTAACTAACTGGTGTCTGATTAACTTCTAAAATCTCTCTAACGGTTCGCCCATCTCCTTGAAATCCAAAATACCATAAAGCTGTCGCTGCTTCCGCCCTGGTGACAGTTTTTTGCGGTTGAAATAGGGTAGTAAACCCAAACACTCGCCGAATATTAGCATTATCTCCGTTATCAAAATCTGCTAAAATCGCCCTGATGGCATTACTATTAATTTTGGAGGCATCCTGAAATCCCCAACGTTGTTCAACGGCATCTACAGTCCCTTGGGGTAAGCCTTGGCGGATATCTAAGGGGACCTTCCAAAGGATTAAATACTCGCGGGTTAAGGGGGCATCTGGGCGGAATTGAACGGCGGTAGTATCCCCAGATAAAGAACTAGGAATTAAGCCAGCTTCAGCTAATCCTTGAATTTCGGCAAAATAGGGATGATTGGCGGGAACATCGGTAAATACAGGTTGACTACTAGAAATGGATAAACGAATTTGTCTACCTGGAATATCAGCATAAATCTTATTGTTTGCTTGGACTAAAGCGCGGGCAAATTCTCCCCTGGTAATAGCTTGGTTAGGATTAGGAAAATTTTGCTCAAAAACACCTAGTTTGGCGACATCCATAGCAAACTGTTTTAATTCCTGGGGAATGTCGCCAGTTGTAGAAGGGGTGGGGGTAGGGGTGGGAGTAGTTTCAGGTTCTGGGGTAGGACTTGAAGTGGCGGCTGTAGGGTCAGGAGACTCTGGGGACTCGGAAGGGGTAGGTTGGGGTTGAGAGGCGATCGCTTCTGGGTCGCGAGAATAATCTATAGAAAACTTAGTTTTTCCCTCTAATACTTGGTCTAATTTCAGGTTAATTGTTACCTGTAAATCCTGTTTAGTCGCCACCAACAAACCATCACTTTCTTGGTCAGCATTGCTAACTATTTCCCAGCCATCTGATGCCAATCTATTTTGGTAGTAGGTTCTGACTAAATCAATGGGGTCGGTGGTTCGCCAAACTGTTGAGGTTTTTTGTGTATCGCTGGCGGCGAGGGTGACATCTTGTAAGCTGGAACCGGGATAAATGGAGATTTCCTGGGGGAAATTTTCGGGTAATTTCAGAAAATCATCAGGGGGTGAAATAGGCTGATTTTCTGTGGCAGCCGATTCCTGAAAAGGGGGATTTTCTTGGAGTTGTGGATCTGCTTCTAAAGATTGTTGTAAAGAGTCTCCTAGGGTACTGTTGGCACAACTACTTAATAGGGCAGTTATGCCGATGATGGGGATAAGTTTGATTAAATATTGGCTGATAATTTTCACGATTTTTGGTGATAAATGGGTTGATAATTACTCAAAAAATGGCTGATAATTTAATTGGGAACAGTTACGGGAACCCCATTTTGTTTGGGGCTAAGTCCTAGAATAAAGGGAACTGCTTTTTTTACCCATTCCTGTGGGGAAGTAAAAGCGGCTGCATCTTCCCCATAACAAATTTCTAACATATCTGTGTGAATAATTCCCGGACTCATGGGAATGGCTGCTAACCCTGGGGGAAGTTCCTGCGCGAGGGCTTGGGTTAACCCTTCGATCGCCCATTTTGAGGTACAATAGGGGGCTACCTGGGGAGAAGTAGATCGCCCCCAACCGGAACTCAGATTAATGATGATACCGGTACCCCGTTTCATCATGGCGGGGACTAGATAGCGGATCACATTTGCTACTCCTTTAATATTGACATCAATTACCTGATTAAATTCATGGGGTGGCACTTCCCACAGGGGCGCAAGTGGATTAATTATAGCGGCGTTATTAATGACTATATCGGGGGCTGGATAATTTTTAAATAGGTGATTAATCCAATTTTCTACGGCTTGAGGTTCTTCGACATTAACTACTTGAAAATTATGGGGTTTTCCATATTTTTGGGTCAGCAGGTCTATGGGTTCCCGGGAACGGGCGCAACCAATAACGGTATGTCCTAAATCAATAAAACTCTCGGTCAAAACTCTACCTAAACCTCGACTTACTCCAGTAATTAAAATAATCTTACTCATCATTAACTCCTATTTAGCCATTAATTAGTGTAACAGATAATCGTTTAAATTGCCATAATAAACTCTATAAATTTGTCAATATGTTCTGGTTCATGGGTTGCCATTAAGGAAATCCGCAGCCTGCTGGTGGTGACGGTGGGGGGGCGAATGGCGGGGGCAAAAATTCCCTGCTGTTGTAATTTTTGGGCTACCTGTAAAGCGATCGCTGCATTTTTTAGGGGGTAGCATAAAATGGGGGAAGTAAAACTGGTAAAGCCGGAAAAATTGGGATTTTCAGAATTATCAATATTCTTTAATTTTGCCTGAATAGTTGCCACATTTTCCCATAGTTTGGCGCGTCGTTGGGGTTCTTGTTGGACAATTTGAATTGCTGTTAAAGCGGCTGCTGTATCGGCTGGAGTTAAACCCGTTGTATAAATCCAACTAGGGGCGCGGTTTCGCAAAAAATCAATGGCTGTGGCTGAACCTGCTACATAACCTCCCAAACTTCCTAAAGCCTTACTTAGGGTTCCCATTTGTAACAGGGGAGTCCCGGTCAAATGGAAGTATTCGACACAACCCGCGCCATTTTTTCCAAAGACTCCGGTAGCGTGGGCTTCATCGACTAATAACATACTATCAAACTCTTGGGCGAGTTCTACTAATTGTGGTAGGGGGGATAAATCACCGTCCATACTAAACAGAGTGTCGGTAATAATTAGACCTCTGCGGTGTTGGTGGCGATGATTTTTTAACAGGTTGGTTAGGTGATTAATGTCGCTGTGGGGATAGTTAAAAACGGTCGCGCCGCTGAGTTTTGCCCCCATTTTTAAACTGGAGTGGTTATACTCATCAGATAGAATGATATCTCGCTGATTAACGAGGGCGCTAATAGTGCCAATATTAGCTAAATAACCGGAACTAAAAACTATGGCATCTTCAGTATTTTTGAGGTTGGCGATCGCCAATTCTAGCTGTCTGTGCAATTCCCGATGTCCGGTTAAAAGTCGCGAGCCAGTGGTTCCTGTCCCCCACTCACGGGTCGCATTCATGGCGGCTTCTATTAAACGTTTATCCCCTGCTAAACCCAAGTAATCATTACTGGCAAAATTGAGCATTTCTCGCCCATTTACAGTAATGATAGGACCGGGAAGACTAGCAATGGGTGTAACGGAACGATACCAATTAGCCTGGTGAATGGTATTGAGCGATCGCTGCATCCACCCATAAGCATCTTTAACCATAACTCGTTTTTTTAATCGGGGAAATTCATCAATGTTCAGAGGGGTTAATAGTATCGATATCCGCACTATTTCCGCGCACGGAAGGCAGTCTTTCCACTAATCCCATATCAAAGGCAATATCTGGCAACTCCCCCACCATATATTGTCCGGCTTGCCAAATGCGATTAGGGGTAAAACACATCTGGCGCAGTTCCACCACTTCCGTGGGTTCAAACATTTCCCTACACATTCTTCTTTCTAGTCCCATTCTTCTATAATCTCCTCTTTTTTGATTCGATGACGGGCGTGTTTTAGGTCATTACTATTAATCATTTTACCACAGTGGGGGCATATAAATGTAGTGACTTGATATTTTTGGGCTTTTCTTTCCTCAATGACCTCCGCAAAGCCAGAGGCGATAATACCTGCGGGAAGTGCAATAATACCAATACCAGTGATGGCGAGAACCGCCCCCAATAATCTCCCCCAGGGGGTAATGGGATAAACATCACCATAGCCAACGGTCGTCAATGTGACTACCGCCCACCAAATGGCTAAAGGAATATTAGCAAACTGTTCTGGTTGGGCTTCATTTTCCAAAAAATAGATGATACTCCCGGAGAAAAATAACAAAATTATCACCATACCCAGAGTCATAATTAACTCTTCTTTTTTATTATTTAATACACTTTTAATTAGGTTAAATGATTTAAGATATCGAGTCAGTTTAAAAAACCGCAAAAATCGAATTAAACGAAATAAACGCGCCGCCCTCATATCGGGAATCATCATCGGCAAGTAAAAGGGTAAAACTGCCATCAAATCAATTAAAGCCAAAGGGGTAAACATATATTTAATTCGTCCCCACAATGGATGCTTGTAATGTTCATCTATGGTACAAGACCACAGCCTTAAAAGATATTCGATGCTAAAGGCAGCAATGGAAAAATATTCAAAGTTTTGGAATAAAACATAATATCTTTGTCTCAAGTCAGCGACAGTCGCCAAAGAAACTGCGATGACATTGAGGACGATTAAAGTAATAATAAAAAAATCAAAAATTTTACTAAATGAATCATGGATAGTCCAGACTTCAAAAATAAGGAAAAGTCGTCTTTTTAATTTCGGTAGCATGATTCATAAACCCAGCTAATGTGATGACTTTATTATAAAACACGAAAAGCAGCGATCGCGTAATGATTACCCGATCGCCACTTTCACAATTGTCAACTTAGGGAATAGCCCCAGTGTTACCGACTCAAATTAGCATCCTGTAGTTCCCCAGGACGCACCGCGATTTGTTCCGTAGCATTTCCTCGTCTAACTTCCAGTCTTAAAGGCTTCCCAATTTGGGCTTTTTCGACAACCCTCTGTAGTTGGTCTGCTTGAGTAATGGATTTACCATCAATTTTAGTCACCACATCACCGCGACGTAAACCGGCGTTGGCGGCTGGACTGTCAGGAATAACCTGAACTACCAAAACTCCATCAATTTCAGGAATCATCACCATGGAGTTAGGATCACTATTAAATTCCTGAGCTAATTCTGGTGTTAAAGTAATCATCCGAATACCAATAAAAGGATGAGGGATTCTTTCACCCCTGGCTAAATTGTCTTTAATAGCCTTAGCGGTATCAATAGGAATGGCAAAACCAATCCCTTGACCATCAGCGCGAATGGCTGTATTTATGCCAATTACTTCCCCTTGTTCATTTAACAAAGGTCCCCCAGAATTACCAGGGTTAATAGCCGCATCTGTTTGGATAAATTCTAGGCGTTTATCAGGGATTCCTACCTGAGAACTAGGGCGGTTTAAAGTGCTAACAATTCCTAAAGTCACGGTATTATCTAATCCGAGGGGATTACCAACAGCGATCGCCCAATCTCCTACCTGTACTTCCGCCGAATTTCCCAACTTAGCCACTGGTAAATTATTACCATTAATCTTAACCACCGCTAAGTCAGAAGGTTCATCAGCGCCTTTAACTTCTCCTTGAAATTGGCGACCATCTCGCAGGGTGACGGTAACTTTATCCGCACCTCGGACAACATGGGCGTTAGTTAAAATCATCCCATTACTGTCCACAATAAAACCCGAACCTTGTCCCCGTTGTTGATATTCCCGGGGAAATTGTGGCATATCTTCCCCAAAGAAACGCCGGAAAAATGGATCATCAAAAAAAGGTTGAGGAATATTAGTAGAAACAGTCCTTTCTGTATCCAATCGCACTACCGCCGGACCCACACGATTGACAGCATCGGAGACAAAATTTCCGACCCTTTGGGGGACACGCGCCACGGTTTCCGGTGGCGTATTTGATGCCATTACTACTTCCTGCTTAATGGTCGCCTGGGCTACAGGGGTTAACCAATCAGGAAACAATCGCAGGAATCCTAAAGTTAACCCTACACTCAACACAATGGCGATCGCATAACCGCCAAACTGACCAAAATTAGATCCTTTTTTGTCTTGCATTAACCAGTCTCCCAACAAGCATTTGATTATATTTTAGATAGCCGGCCACAAAATATCACTAGCTGTTTTAAACCAGCCATTCACCTTGCGCCATAACCTTTCAGGCTGATCATCTACCACCTCAGAGGCGATAGTTTCCACATCTACAACTGTGGCATTTTCCCAATCGTCCCGTTCAAAATTCCGAATCGGACGGGTAGAAGATGCCATATTTTCCGATTCAATTAATTTCCTTTTCACCCAGTCACGAACTTCTCCGGTTTGATTGATTACCAAATTTTCCCAGGTAGTTTGAGAGTTCATAGCTTCTCCTTTTGGTGAGTGGTTATACATCTTACTTAATTAAGCCAATTTTCTAGGTTTTGACGAGGGTTAAAACTGCTGATTTGTTGTAGTTCTTGGTATAGTTGTCGTTGGCGATCGCTTAAAGTTTTCGGTGCTACCACCTTGAGCCGCACAATCTGATCACCTTGTCCCCCTTTAGGAATCGGCCAACCCTTACCTCGCAGCCGCAGAGACTGTCCCGATGCCACCCCTGGGGGAACCTTCATTGTCACCTTACCCGAAGGGGTAGGAACCTGAATTTCCGCCCCTAAAACTGCCTCCTCTGGAGTAATTCCCACCTCACAAATTAAATCATTTCCATCAAACTGAAAAAACGGATGTGGTTCCAGTTCAACAGTCAAATATAAATCCCCTCTTTTTCCAGAAGTCGGACTAACTCCCCCCTTTCCTTTTAAGCGAATCCGACTATCAGGCTTCGCGCCTGGGGGAATTTTAACCTTAATTGTTTCTCCATCCAAGTTAAATTTCTTTTCCACCCCCTTAAAAGCCTCCGAAAAAGTCAGAGGCAATGTGGCCGTAAAATCGCGGGGCGGTACTTGTTCATAACCCCTATTACCGCCGCCAAAAAAGTCGCCAAACTCATCAAAAGCACTATAACCGCTACCATTGGGATAGCCGTAGGGCTGGCGAGGATTACCGCCAAACCTGCCTAGTAACTCATTAATAAAGTCATCAAAATTACCATATTGGTTAAAGTCAAAATCACCTACCCCTCCCGGTGGTGGTCCCGCACTAGAAGGGTCCCAATATTTCCCAAATTGATCATACTTCTGTCGTTTATCGCGATCGCCAAGAACCTCGTATGCTTCATTAATATCCTTAAATCTTTGTTCCGCAGCGCGATCGTTAGGATTCACATCAGGGTGATATTTCCGCGCTAAGTTCCGGTAGACTTTTTTGATCTCCTGTTGACTGGCATTCTTATCCACCCCCAAAATCCCATAATAATCTTTATAGTTCATTTTAGATGACATCAGCAAGCACCTCCTTCGCACGCTTATCTACAAGATAACAAAATTGGGAATTGGGTTCAAAGCCAGATCACCTTTACTTCCCCATTCCCAACTTATTACCTCTTATATTAGCAGTCTAGTCGCTGGTTTGGTGGGTTCAGAGTACATATCAGCCAGCCAGATCAGCATTCAGTTATGGTCGAAAGGGAAGTCACCTTCCCTAACTCCAATTCAAAACCGTGCTTGATATTTTCACATCACACGGCTCCTGATGTGGATACCCTATTGTCAGTAGGAACAAGGTTACGACCCCTCGCTTTATGACTTCAACTTTAGGAGCTTTATGCCACACGTAGTCTTTAAACTCGTTTTCGCCACTATACTCCTATTTATTGCAGTCTCTATATCCACACCGTGACTAGTGGGCATATCCCAACCATTACAGTTAGGCATTGGCTTTCAGTCACATCCTTTCCCCTTATGGGCATTCGCTTACACTTTTCACTACTTTACGAGATGTACTCGCAGAGAGCCCAATAGGGGTTTAAACGTTCCGTATATATGGGTATTCCATCTTTAGATTTGTCCTTTCCACCGGGGTAAAATTAAAGGTCTGTGTAGGTAGTGTGAAGAAACTCCTACTTTTCCCCTTGCTCTTTTGAGCGCAGCGTGTCAACCTATTTCGCTACTTAATGTTGACGATGGTTCAGGCCAGACATTCGGTTTCCCTAATCATGGATGGTTGGCAGTGGTCGGATTTTGGGAATAGGTTTTCCCTCACGCCTTCCGTTCCCCGCTTAAATCCCAGATTTGTGATTTCTGAAACTTGGGGTGGCTATCGCCGTTACTCTTTCCCATAATCGCTCCAAGTAAGTTATAATACTCCTCCTAGGTAATACTTGGACGGTGTATTGCGATTTCTTAAAATGGGATTGACCATGAGTTCCCTACCTTGCTTAGAATCACACCTTCCTAAGCGTTGGGACATATATACAGTTAAGGGGTAAACTGGTTGACAGTTTATCTCCCTCTAGGAGGTTATTTCAGGCATTGCAGCCTTATTTCACTCCTAAACGTCTCGCACCTTCACCTACATTATAACTGATTTAAGCCAGATCGACCTTAACCACCCGATTTTTTTCTTCCTCAGCTTTAGGGAGAGTCAGGCTAAGAATGCCATCTTTATATTCTCCATGAACATTAGTATTTTGGACCCGAATTGGTAGAGGAATCACCCGGCGGAATTTACCATAGCGAAACTCACTGCGGGTTACTCCTTTTTCTTCCGTGTGTCTTTCTAATTTCCGTTCCCCACTGATAGCAATAGAATCCGCTGTTACCTGTACATCAATATCTTCGCGATTCATTCCGGGAACTTCTAATTTCAGATGTAAGGCTTCCGGCGTTTCCTGAAGTTCCGCTGGTGGTACAAATGCCGAACCCACATCTTCCGAAGTAGTAGTCAAGCTATCAAACAAGTGATTCATTTGACGTTGCAGAGTGTCAATTTCCCGGAAAGGTTCCCAACCAAAACGAACGAGTGCCATAATCTTTGCTCCTGTTTTATATCTTGGTTTACTGGAGGTTATCTCTTACCTCTTGTCTTACAGAATAGTCAATTTATCTTAGTTGTGGATTCGGTTTTAAACACTGAGAATATGGCAATAACCGAACTGCTTTAGTTTCCCTTTATGGTACGTTAAACCGTACCTTAATGGTCGTGAAAAGTGAACCCACCCCCATCATTCATTAATCCAGATATTACCCCTGTCTCAGTCTGATTTCCGACTTGCCTTGCCTTTTCCCCTCCAGCAGCGTTATATTTAGACAATCCACACTCTGAGGGTACTGAGGGTACTATGAAAATTTGGGTCAACGAACAGCTAGATCCCAATGGTATTGTCTATTCTTGCATTGCTTGTTGTGACGAAACTCAAGCTATGGAATGTCATGAGTCTTTCCAAAACAATCTCACCGAAACTCAAAAGCAAATGGGTTGGGTCGCCAAACTCCGCACTGTCGAGTCTTGGGATGATGTCCCTGTTAGCGCCTTAAAACTCAATTAGCACCCCCATCAAATTAAAATCCAGCCCCAAAGTACCGGGCTGGATTATCTAAATATTCTCCGTGATACTTCCTACAAACCCATTAACCTAGTCAGTCTTTTCAAAGTCTAGGGAAGCCGAATTCATGCAGTAACGCTTTCCTGTCGGTCTTGGTCCATCCTCAAAAACATGACCTAGGTGAGCATCACACTTAGCACAGAGTACCTCTACCCGGCGCATAAACAAACTATTATCCTGTTCATATCGGACACTATTTTCGGAAACCGGTTCCCAAAAACTTGGCCATCCCGTACCGGAATCATATTTGGTTTCTGAGGTGAATAACTCATTACCACAGCAAACACAACGATAAACACCCTTTTCTTTGTTATCGTAATATATGCCAGTAAAAGCGCGTTCAGTCCCCTTTTTCCGGGTGACTTTGAACTGTTCTGGTGTTAGCTGTTGCTTCCACTCTGCCTCAGTTTTTTGTACTTTCTCAACCATAAATGAGTCACTCCGATTTGTGTTCTCCCAAAGCCTAACTTAAAGCCTAACTTAAAACCTAATTCAACGCCAGCCATTTTTGAGCATTCAGGCGCTGAACCACCCCAAACACCAGCAAATCTAAAGTAATCCGGCGCTCATCTCCCAAAAATCCCTCGATCGCCGATGGTTGAGTACCATTAGCCGCCCAGGAAAAAAACTTTGGACCCTTAATATCTTCTTGGGGAAAGTAGATATTAAACTTCCGTGCGCCACCTTCCCAGCTTCCCGTCACCTGCCAACAATCTTCTGCAATTTGTAGGCTAGGCGGAAACTTAGCCTTGACTAATACCACATCGAGATCTGTAATTCCCTGTTCCTCCAGGGCTTTCTTAACCGCCGGAATATAATGATTTTCGATAAACTCTGGAAACGGCTTATCCTCCACTGCGGGGGGTTTCTCCTTTTTCGCCTTGGCGGCCGGTTTTTTCTTTTCTTCTTCTGACATCGATAGTTCCTGAGTTACAATTCACCCAAACGTATTCTATCGCTATTCGATCGCGATCGCCTTCCCCCAAAAAACCTCCCCACCTTCCACAACAGTCAATTTCCCCACCCTCAAATAATCACATCAGTTTTGCTAATCTATGCCCCTCCATCTATTTAATATTCCAAAGATTGTTAAGAATTAATACATTTTTATTGCTAATCTCTCGCAAAAAGTTGACGAGATTCTGGGGGTTATGGTATCCTCAGATAAATCGCATCCAAGGGCTTCCTGTGTCTTGATGCCAAAATAGAGGCTACAACCCTGATTATATCGTCGCCTAAATTATTCTCTCACCACAAGTTAAAATTCACGATGCACGAGTTTTGAAGCCAAAAGCGATCGCCATTTTCTGAGATGTTGACAAAATCGACATTATGTGCATAGGATGCAATTTTCCGCAGTGAGGGAATTTAAAGGATGTTAGCGAGTGCGATATTAATCCTAGTGATGGGTTTTTTTGCTGGGGAACTTGCCCGCCGATTAGGTGCGCCGCCTCTAATTGGGATGATTGGGATTGGCATGATCATGGGTAAGGAATTTGGCAACTTAATTAGTCCAGAAGTCCTAGGGGCTGCCGATGATCTGCGACTGGTAGCCGTAATGATCATTTTAATGAAAGCAGGTCTAGGACTCGATCGCTCTAAACTAGCGCAACAAGGAACAGTCGCCCTCCGGCTAGGATTTTTCCCCGCCTCAATAGAAGCCTTAGTAGTAGCGATCGCCTCAATGTTCCTATTCAATTTTGACTTCATGACAGGTCTACTATTAGGCTGCGTAGTCGGCGCAGAGTCACCCGCCGTTATTGTCCCCGGAATGTTGCGCCTAAAAAGCCTAGGCTGGGGTGTGACCAAAGGCATTCCCGACGCGATTTTAACAGGTAGCGCCTTATCAGATGTCCTGCTATTATTAGTATTTAGCCTACTGCTAAACTTTCTGGGTTCAGGAAGTACAGAAGCCATTAACCTAGGGTTCATCAGCCTATCATCCTTACAAATTCTACCATTCCAAGTAATCCTAGAAATCGTCCTAGGATTAGTAGCCGGTTTCCTAGGCGCGCGATTATTAGTATTTGTATTAGTCAAGCAGACCTGGACGCGCAACGTAGTTCAAGACATAATCATCGCCGCCAGTTTAGGACTGTTTCTGGTAATTTTCAGCAACACCTTTCCCTACTACTCCGGCTATCTAGCCGTGATGGCGATGGGATTCTTTTTAATCGAATTTGATGCCCCCCTAGCGCGATTAATCCGCAATAGTTTTGATGTATTGTGGATAGTAGCGGAAATTGTTTTATTTGTAATCATGGGGGCTACCATTCAGTTACAGGTTTTAGGGGATGTCTTATTACCGGGTTTATTATTAATAGTAATTGGTCTGGTAATAGGTAGAGGAATAGGCTGGTATTTATCGACATTAGGGAGTAATTGGAATCGCCAAGAAAAGCTGTTTTTATTGCCGGGAAATATGGCAAAAGCCACCGTACAAGCGGCTATTGGTGCTTTACCTTTAGCGGCGGGAATTGAGGGAGGGGAAATAATTTTAGCGATCGCCGCCTTATCAATTCTAGTAACCGCCCCCTTGGGTGCTTGGTCTACCCAAGTATTTGCGCCGAAACTCTTAGAAAGGGGAGAAGTAGACCCCACCAAAGTAGCCGTTAAAGGTCATCCAGTTTTATTAGCTGCTGTAGACCCGTCACCCCTATCAACTTCCGTATTGCTAAAAGCCGCCGACCTAGCGCGGCGCAGCCATGGTCAAATCATCGTTTTATATGTAGATAATGTGGGAGACGAACCGGGAAGATTACAACTAGAAAAACAAGCGCACCAACTTCTAGCAGATATCCGCTTTGAATTTATGGTATTATCAGGATTAGTACCAGAAACCATTGTCAAGACCGCCGCCAGTCGCGGGGTGACTGATGTAGTAATTGGTACCAAATCCATGAACGGTAAAAAGATGATGGTTAACTCAGTCTCTCAAGCCGTTTTAGAGATGAGTACAATTCCGGTAATTACCGTATAAGGAAACCAGAGAAAGTAGAGACAAGGCGGGTGTCTTATCTCTACAATTGGGTAGTGTTAAATCTCAGCGTAAGCACGTTCAATTAAACGTCGCGCCAGAGTTTGAATACCGGTATGAGTGTAGTAGTTAGTGGTCATGTCGAGGAAAGCCGCCACATAATCCAACTTATCGTCAGCGATATCGACAAAACTCTGAAGGTTGCTAACCACCTTAGAAGGTGTCAAATCATGATCGCTGACAAAACCACTCATCCAACCTGTGACGGAATTAAAACTTTCCTGAACAAAATGCAGCTTTCCGTCTGGGTCTCCCCCAGGAATCATGGGATTAATCCGTTTAAAACCCTCACTTTTCTCCAATTCAGAGGGAGTCAAATTCGCAATAATACTCAACCCCTTTTGAATAAAATCGGGACCCAAAGGGATTAACCCATCCAAACAGACCAAAGCCGCCATACGCATGATAGACTCGCCGCCATAGTTAGCGAGAGAGGCGACAAAATCGCCGATACTATCCCCAGGAATGCCATTAATTTGGCAAAAGGCGACCAATTCAGTGACCACCTTTAAAGATAAATCGATCGCCTGTGCTTTATCAGCTTTGGGGGTCAAGTTCCCCAGGAAACCGAGAAAACTGACATTCTGGCTAATTTTATTAGCCAGCGCCGCCGTCCCTAAAGCGGTCCCCGCACTGTCAATAGTTTGATATAGCCAAAGTGCGCGCTGGTAGCCCTGAGATTTATCATTATAAAGCCAGAGGGCGCGTTCACTGATATCCTGAATCAGACCCGGATCATCCTCGCCAGTGATAGTTTTAACGGTATTTTCAAAACCTACCAAATTATCCCACTGACCAGGAACTGCAAAATCTAGCCCCCGCAACACCATTACAGTTATCCCACCAGTAGGGAGTTCATCAACCAATTCAATAATAGACTTACTCACAATTCAGACTCCTTGCTGATACATTTACGCGACATTTATCCGGCTATTGCCTGACAATGCGACGATAGCACTATTACCCGTTAAGGTAACAGAGGCGGTATCCCGCAAAGCTTTTAGAAAGATTCCAAAAGCACCGTTCCAGTCCCTGGGTAGAGTGAACCCACACTCAGGACATCGGAACACTTTTGAGCCACCTAGCTGGGAATGGACATGACCACAGTGAGTACAGGTTTTGCTGGTGTATTCTTCGGTCACATCTACAACTGTGGTTCCAGTTATTTCCCCTTGATGTCTCAGGGTTAGTTTGAATCGATAATGCGCCCATGTCAGCATGGCGCGGGCAGTCTTAGACCTGATTAGACGCTTCACCTTGGCAACCATATCGGAAGTCTCAAAGGTGGGCAAAAAAATTAGGCTGTAGTTGTGAGTCAAGTAGTGAGCAATTTGTTTGTGGGCTTCATCAACTAGATTGCGGATTTTGGTTCTCATTCGTTGAGCCGCTTGCCTCATCCGTCGCCTCCTTGAACGACAGGGTTCCTTGGCGATTCGGCTCATCAAATCATCCAAATGTTGACATAACCGAGTGATGCGTCCTATATCTCCGGAGCCCAATTCCAGAAATCGTGAACCATCAAACCCAGTTATGAAAGTTCGGACGCCCGGGTCTAATGCAATCACGCCAGTAGCGTCAGTTGGGGTAACGGCAACTGGTTCAGGGAAAATCGCAAACCATCGACCTTTGGTAAACACCAACTGAGTCCCTTGCCCGCAAGCTTTAGGGATGGGTTCGGAAACCATGAAAGTTAATCCTTTCGTGAGTCTTGGATACCAACTCCCTGAAGAGAAATTAGTATTATTGAACTTAATCCCTTGAGAGCTGTCACGACAACTTCTAAACCTTGCATCAGGACTAGCGGTCAAAGCCTGATAGGCATCAAAGATGGCATTTTGCCGAATGTGGCAGGGTGTTTCTTTGACCCATTCGGGTAAGTCGCTCTGCATCACTTTATTGCGTAACTTTAACTTGCTTAGTCGTTTACCACTCCGGGATAATGCAATTGCTTGGTTGTAGCAATACCGACAAGCAGCCAGCCATTTACGCCAGACTTGATTTAGCTCGGGGCTGGGGTAAATCCGGATCTTCTTTGACCTGAGTTTTGTATTTACTCCGTCCGTATAATCGGGAACTGAAGCAGTGGAGGATGGCGAGGATGTCCTCAACCATTTCTGGTTCTGGACTGAGACTTGTCTGGTTGAGAACCATGAGTGAGCACCTGTTTTGCTCACAGAGCCATCCAAACAAGTCAAATCCCCATATTGCCAATCGGTCTGGGTGGGCAACGACAACCATGCGGACATCTCCTGACAAGACTTGTCCCAGTAAGGCCAGCATTTTCTTTCCCTTGAAGTTGAGCCCGCCTCCGATTTCTGAGACGACTTCTGCTTCGGGGTAGAGGTTGGACAGTGCGGCCACCTGTCGGTTGAGGTCTGACTGCTGGGCGTGGCTACTAACTCTGGCATAGATAACGACTTTGCGTTTGTCACTGCCTGAAATGGAATCAGAATATGACTCAACGTTGTATCGTCGTTGCCCAGCGGGGGTTCTGATGGTCTCGATTGAGCCATTGTCGTCCCATCTGCGGAGTGTTCTTTCATGGACTCGAAGGATTTGGGCCGCTTCCTTGGGTTTGACATATCTGGCAATAGGTTTATCCTCAACCATTCTCGCTTATTATACCGTATTGCCCTAAAATATTAACCTAATTTGTGATTAAATCATGCTCCCAAAAACTTGATAGATTAACGCAATTGTGCTAGACCAGAGAGATTAAAATTTTGTAACCAGACTTCGCGATCGCTGGGAGTAAAAGACTCAGAACTAGATTGAACCTTAACCTGAAAGCGATCGCCTACCAGTAGCGCCGTAGTGTTTCTACCCTGAGTAACTGCGGGATATCCACCAATTCTCTGGGTAGACTCCTGAAACTTGCGGGCGGCGCTAGGGTTATTAGCCAAATCATTAATCGATAGCAGCGCCAGAGCATCACCACCGCGAGAAAGTTGCGCTTGAGCAAATCCCTCTTTTTCTTGGCGGAAAGTAACACTATAGCCATCGGCACCCCTAGGGAAATATCGGTTAAACTGACCCCCAGGGAGAGGTTGAGCATCTGCGACCTGTTGAACCGCCCCGGTAGTACCAGTATCAGGTGTGCTAGTGGTTAGATCAGAGCAGCCGGAAACCAGCACCGATAAACTGAGGACAACCGCGCAGACTAACTTGGGAAAATAGTTAATTTTGATCATGGTTCCCCATTTGTGGAAGGACAGCGAATGGGACATTAGACAAAAGCCAAAAAGCTAATCTGATTTTATGCTATCGGTGAACTACACAGGCATTATCTGGCTTTCCTGACTCAATGATGATTAAGTGAACTTGTATCAAACGAGATATCGAGATTTTCTCATAGCAAGCTAAAATCTACGGTTTAACTTCTATGGTTATTGCAGCATGGTCAATCTCACACCAAATCCGAGTTTTAGTGTCACCCTGCGCTTACAATTGCCCAATAAAGCGGGTAAGCTGGCCAGTGTTGTTCAGGCGATCGCCAATACTGGGGGCAATATGGGTCCGATTGATCTGATCGAACAAACTCTCCATACCACCGTCAGGGAGTTCACCGTTGATGCTTCGAGTACAGAACACGCCGAGGAAATTATCGAATCGGTCAAAAATCTGCCAGATTCAAAGCTGCTGGAAGTTTACGATCGCACTTTTAACCTACATCGCAGCGGCAAAATTAGCATTAATAGCAAAATTCCCCTCAAATCTCAAAGCGACCTAGCCATGGCTTATACTCCCGGTGTGGGTCGCATTTGTCGGGCGATCGCCGATGACCCGGAACAGGTCTACAACCTCACCATTAAACAAAATACCGTGGCTATTGTCACTGATGGTAGCGCCGTTTTGGGTCTGGGTAATTTGGGACCGGGAGGTGCTTTACCTGTCATGGAAGGTAAGGCTATGCTGTTTAAGGAATTTGCCGATATTGATGCGTTTCCCGTCTGTCTGGATACTCAAGACCCTGATGCCATTGTGGAAACAGTCAAAAATATCGCCCCGGTGTTTGGTGGCATCAATTTAGAGGATATCGCCGCCCCTCGCTGTTTTGAGATTGAAGCGCGACTCCGAGAAATTCTCGAGATTCCCATATTTCACGATGACCAGCATGGTACGGCTATTGTCAGTTTAGCTGCTTTAATCAATGCCCTGAAGTTGGTTAACAAACCCATAGAGGAGGTCAAGATTGTTTTAAATGGGGCCGGGGCTGCGGGAATTGCGATCGCTCGACTTCTCAAAAAAGCCGGGGCTACTCAAATTATTATCTGTGATTCTCGCGGCATTATCTCCAAAGGGCGATCGGACCTCACCCCCCAAAAACAAGAATTTGCTGTCGAGTTATCTGGAACTATTACTAATGCCATGAAAGGGGCTGATGTGTTTATGGGGATCAGTGTTCCCGGTGTGATCACCAGGGAAATGGTTAAATCTATGGCTAGTGATCCCATTGTATTTGCTATGGCTAACCCCATTCCCGAAATTCAGCCAGAATTAATCACTAATGATGTGGCGGTGATTGCTACCGGACGCAGTGATTATGCTAATCAAATTAATAATGTTTTGGCATTTCCTGGCATTTTCCGGGGCGCTTTGGACTGTCGGGCTTCCAGCCTCACTATGAGTATGTATTTGGAAGCGGCGGCGGCGATCGCTGCTTTGGTGACAGCTAATGAGTTGAGTCCTGAGAATATTGTGCCGTCCGTTTTTGATAAGCGTGTGGCGATCGCTGTAGCTGCAGCCGTCTCCCATACTGCGCGCCAAGAAGGAATTGCTCGCCGTTAGGGTTGAACTATTGGGGGAATTTTCCCCCACCCCTACTCACCATTCCCCAAATTGACATAAACAACCGCTCACAGGCTGGCCAACCTGTTTAATTTCATGATCAAAATGTCAACAACTACTCTATTATATTGGGCGGGGAGTTTTTTAGAGGCTCCACCTCTATGAGAAGGGGCGCAGATTTTAGCTCAATTATAATGTTGACAGGAGAAACTCAATCAATGGAGCAAAGAGGTGTAACAGTCTGGTTTACCGGCTTGAGTGGCGCGGGGAAAACCACCATTAGCCAAGCTGTAGCCGAAAAGCTGAAATCTCAGGGATACAAATTAGAAATTTTAGATGGGGATATAGTCCGCACTAACTTAACTAAAGGCTTAGGGTTTAGCAAAGAAGACCGCGATGAGAATATTCGCCGCATTGGCTTTGTTTCTCATTTATTAACTCGCAACGGTGTGATTGTATTTGTTTCCGCAATTTCTCCCTATCGAGAAATTCGTGAGGAAGTCCGTCAACGGATTGGTGATTTTGTCGAAGTCTTTGTTAATGCACCCTTAAATGTTTGTGAAGAAAGGGATGTGAAAGGACTGTATCAACGGGCTAGGGCTGGCGAAATTAAAGGCTTTACTGGTATTGATGACCCCTACGAACCTCCCCTAAATCCTGAGATTGAATGTCGCACCGACCTCGAAGAACTTTCGGAAAGTGTTGATAAGGTGATTCAAAGTTTACAAAAATTGGGTTATTTAGGAGCTTGAATAAATCACGATTATCAGGTAGGTAACAGAGACTAATCCGGCGCTGAGGGGAATTGATTAACTCTCCCCTAGCCGGAATCCTGATAGCTAACTTCTGGCTGCTGCTTTCCAATTAATCAGATAATTATCAATATATTAATAGTCAATTTGTGTCTATGAATGACTTATATATTTCTTGGTCGGAATATTACCAAAAAATCGAAGTTTTAGCAGCTAAAATATATCAATCTCAGTGGGAGTTTAATCAGATTATTTGTCTGGCTAGGGGAGGGCTACGAATTGGGGATATACTCTCGCGTATTTATGATGTCCCCCTAGGGATTTTGGCGGCTTCTTCCTATGGGGGACCCGGTGGAAAAATTCGAGGAGAAATTCAGATCGCCCATCATCTTAGCATGACTACAGAAAATTTGGGCGATCGCATTTTGTTAGTAGATGATTTAGCTGATTCTGGGATTAGTCTTGAACGTTCAATTATTTGGTTAACAGAACACTACCCTGATGAAATTAAAAAAATTCGTACAGGAGTCATCTGGTATAAAAGTTCTTCTGGCTTTGTCCCCGATTATTATGTGGATTTTCTGAGTAATAATCCCTGGATTCATCAACCCTTTGAATATTACGAACAACTCCAGCCAGCGGATTTAGTCCACAAGGTGAATGGACTAGATTCTTAAACAAAATTAACGTTTAACGCCAAGGTATCAGATATTTGATACTCTATTAAGTTGTTAAACTGTACACTGAAGCAAACCACAGTTGAAAGCTAATGTCAGAGATTGAATCGAATCTCCAGATCTTGATGCGAACTTTGAGACGGAGACTGCATTTATCCCAAGAAGGGTTAGCCCAAAAGCTGGGCGTGTCTCGTGGTAGTGTCAATCGTTGGGAAAATGGTCGGGGTGAACCTTCTCAAGCTATTCTTAATAGTATTCAGCATCTATGGGAATCGGTATTTGATGAGGAAGAACCCAAAGCCAGAACCTCTTACCTCAATAGTGTCCCCAAATTCCGACAGTCTGATGTGATGCGGATTTTAGGAGTATCTCACCAACGGGTTAGAACTTTGCGTATTCGCCAGACCTTAAAATTTTATTGGGATGAAGAAATGAATACTTGGGTAACATCAGATATCGAAATAAAACGTTATCTACGTCGCAAGGGAAAACGATTAAGATACAAGGAAATAAAGTAAATTAATCCCTATGTTCGGTGTTGGTAGTCCCAGACCATACGCCCAGAAACCTATCCCCTGGGCGGTGGGTTTTGGTCTGTTTACAGATACCTAAAGGGCTACAAGAAGCGATCGCCTCTGCCGTCAAGCGTGCGGACTAATTATAGCATCAAATTACTCTAGTTAATTAACTCATAAGTATGCCTCAAAAAAGCTGGAAATTACTATTTATATCCACCCCGGTCGGTCCCCTGGGTTCAGGATTAGGGGGGGGAGTCGAATTAACATTGTTGAATATGGCAAAAGCCTTACACAGCCGAGGTCATGATATAACCGTTGTTGCGCCTTCTGGGTCAGTGTTAGAGTCCCTATCAGTTATAGAAATTTCGGGGAAACTACAACCGATCGCCCAAAATCAAGACCGAGATTCTCTGATTACCATACCGGAAAATTCTGTGTTAGGAAATATGTGGGAATATGGGCGACAGGTACAGACAAACTATCATGCAATTGTCAATTTTGCCTTTGATTGGCTACCATTTTATCTGACTCCTTTTTTCCCGACTCCGATCGCTCACTGGGTGAGTATGGGTTCCCTAATTTCCGCCTTAGATCAGATAGTTGTTGAGGTGATGAAACAGTTTCCGGGGACTGTCGGATTTTATAGCCATACCCAAGCCGCCACCTTTGGTTCAGACCTAGGCTATGCTTGTTTAGGAAGTGGCTTAGAAATGGATCGCTATCAGTTTTGTGATCAACCCCATCAACAACTAGCTTGGATGGGTCGTATTTCCCCAGAAAAAGGCTTAGAGGATGCGATCGCGGCGGCGGATAAAACAGGTATCCCTCTGGCAATTTTTGGCAAAATTCAGGATGAGCAATATTGGCAAAATATCCTGAATACTTATCCGAATGCGCCCCTAAATTATCGGGGATTTTTGAATACAGATGAACTACAACAGGGTCTGCGTGAATGTCGAGGTTTATTAATGACTCATCGCTGGGTAGAAGCCTTTGGAAATGTCGCTATTGAAGCCTTAGCCTGTGGGGTTCCGGTGATTAGTTATCGACGGGGTGGACCCGCCGAAATTGTCCGAGATGGTGAAACGGGTTGGCTAGTCGAACCCGACAGCGTAACGGGTTTGGTCGATGCGATCGCCAAATTAGAGCAAATTGACCGCCGCCAATGTCGCGCTTTAGCCGAAAAGGAATATTCCTTAGTAGCTTTAGGCGATCGCTTAGAAACATGGTTATCCGATGTGATCGCGCTTAAAAATTGAACTGAGGATGTATCCTAGGATTCAGTTTTTCCTGGACAGGTTTTCCCCCTTGTAAATGTTGGGTGGCGATCGCCTTTGCATCTTCCGGTTGAACTCGATAGTACCAAGTCTCATCGGGAATTACCCGCACCGTCGGACCTATATTACACTGTCCTAGACAGCCACTAGCCTCCACCTTCACATTAGGGACATCTGCATCCTCAAAGGCTTTCAGAGTACCCTCGGAACCATTCCGCAAGCAGGACTGATGCTGACAAACCAGGACACACCGAGATTGATCCGAGGTGGTTTGTGGTTGGGGTGGCTGGGTTTCTGGCATTTGGGAGGTTTTGCTAAAAATTTCCATACCCCCATTATGTACAAAACGCGATCGCAAAAGCCAGGGGATTACTGCTGAGAAGGTCTAACCTCCAAAACCCCCCTATCTGTAAATACCACCTCAAATACCACTGTTTTACCCGCAGTTTCCGCCGCCATAGCGTCAGATTCCACTAGAGTAGGTAGAGGAGTATTATCAACGTTTTCCGAAGCCTCAGAAGACTTAGGTTCAAATTCCGCGATCGCCCCCGTCGGAGTCACTGTCACCATGTAACTGACCGCCGTAGGAACCGGGGTTCCTTTCACAGTCCAAGCCCGGTCAATTTTATCGTAAATAATATTATTCAATTCTTCAATATTGACCGTCTCAGGAACTGCCGCTACCTCGTTTCCTGTCGTCATCTCAGCCGTCGGAGTTGGGTCAGGAGTCATGGCTGCTTCAGTTTCCGGGGACTCCGACACTTCTGTAGTTTCTGGTGTAGTTTCTGGAGTCGCAGCAGTAAGGTCCTCCGTAGTTTCTGGGGTCTGGGGTTCAGAAGCGATCGCATCAGGAGTTTCTGTTGTCTCCGTCGTCGTAGTCTCTGCTGTTTCTTCCACCACAGAGGCGGCGGGAGTAGTCACCACTTCCATAGTCGCCTCTTCCGTAGCCACAGTTTCTTCTTCTGACTGACTTCCCGTTGTCGTAGCCTGGTCAGGACTAACCATCAGCGACCCCACCACCGCCATCATCACCACCGCAATTAGGGCTACAATAGACCCAGTTTTCACTACCGGGGGTAGTTCCGAGGTAGTTGTCGAGTTATTGACATTTTGCTGAGGGATAAGTGGTTCATTTTCCGGGGTTTCCGGGGAATTATCTTTATGGGAATACATATTCAGACACCTCTGATGATATCAATGTAAATTCGCGCTATATTGTAGATGCTTCCCGTAGTCTTGCCAACCTCTGGCTGGCTGGCTTCCAATTAAACCAGGATTTTTAATACTTAAAAATATGGGTATTTTTGAAAGTAAGTGTGAGGCGATCGCCTCCATTTTATTAAAAAAGCGATCGCCAGCAACACCAAACCCCAAAACACAAATTGATTCTATAGTATCCCAGTCATCCTTAAAGTAACCGATTATACCAAAACCTAGCGCAGATTGAGAATTGCAGATACCGCCGCCAGGCTTTCCTCATACAAAACATCTCGGCCCCAGCGTTGTAGCTGTTGCGCCATCAGATATTCTGCTTTTTGGTCTGTCACCGAAGTCACTTGTTCAGTCTGACACGACTGGGCGCTACCCCCCGCCTCCATACGCATACAGCCAGTAGTTTCCGAACATAGAATAGTGCAGCAATTAGCCTTGGGATTAGTAGAAGTCAGGCGCACACCCACCAAATCGCCCGGAATTTCCCCAGTATCTGCCATAGGAATAGCAGCGAGTTCCCCAATAATCTCCTGATTATCAGGACCACGGAACTTAACGTGCTTCAGGTCATAGTCTCCCCCCGACTCAGTAAACTCCAGAGGTTCCCACTGCAAACGACTAGCAAACCAACCGAGGAACATCAAAGCCTGAGCCGCATTACCCTTTTCATAGTCGAGGGTAATATGGTCAATATCCCCAAGATACATCCGACGTTCTGGGGGGTCAAAAGTAGCCGCTGTCAACTCCTGCCAAGGCGAGAGACGATGCCAATTCAAATCAGCAATATAGGTTTCTTGGTCAACCAGTTCCTGCATTTTGAGTAATTCCGATTCAGGGTCGCTGAAATAACAGGAATCGACAATCACACAATTACTGCAACAGGACAAATGCTTAAACAATTCTTGTTCCGGGTTAGGGGTAGCCTTCCACCAGACAAACTTAGGCAAATCGGGAATTAATAAAGATGTGACCACATTACTAACCCTTTCCAAAGCCGCCTTAGTGCCTCGGAGGGTGACATATTCACAACAGATTAAACCCTCTTCCTTGTTGTTTTGTAGGGGACAATAGGCAGAAACCTGGGCCGTAACTCCCGTATCTTCTCCCAAAGTCGGACAGAGGGTGATAATCCGACAGGGATTTTGGTTAGCAATAGTTTCGCTGATGCTAAATCCACGAGCATCAATATTTCTAATCACCCGCTGTGCTGGGGAAAGTTTAGCAAACTCAGTGCGTAGGTGTTCCAGGGTATCCGAATCTACCCGACCCGTAATCGGCAATTGATAAGCCTTTTGAGCATCACGAACAGCATCACGGGTCTCCGTACCATGAATACCATCGATCGCCCCTTTATAAAAGCCGAGACCCCCCAGGAGTTGCTGAAACTCCTCCGGTTCATAGATCACCATGCTAAAAGTAGCCGCCCTAGTAGCGATCGCCGCCGTTTTACCCTGACCGAAACTTTGACTAAGCCAGATGCTATTAAGTTCTGCCTCAATTTCACTCAGAGAAATATCCTTTGGTTTCTGGAGTGCAACAAGTGGTGTATTCATATTTAACTCAGTAGCTTATTGATTGAACGCGAACAAAAGTTATAGATAGACCCAAATATCAAAGCCTACGCCAACGGCGACCATCCCGGTTAAGCAATAGTTCCGCCTCCACAGGTTCCCAGGTTCCCGCCTCATAGAAAGGGATACTATCTGGCTTCGCCGGAGCATCCCAGGCTTCCAATACCGGAGTTAGAACCCGCCAGGACGCTTCCACCTCATCCCCTCGCGTAAATAGAGTTTGGTCTCCCAGCATACAGTCAATCAATAACCTAGCATAAGCATCAGTGCTAGGCTTACCAAAAGCCGTATCATAGCGGAAATCCATATCCACCGAGCGAGTTCTGAGGGAATTTCCCGGAGTTTTCACCTCAAACCGCATCGAAATCCCTTCATTCGGCTGAATTCGCAGCGCCAACACATTAGGATTAGCCTGTTTAGCAGCAGATTGGAACATTAAAAAAGGCACTTCCTTAAACTGAATAGCGATTTCCGTAACCTTCTTAGGCATTCGCTTACCAGTACGCAGGTAAAAAGGTACACCCTTCCAGCGCCAATTATCAACACTAAGTTTCAAAGCCGCATAGGTAGGCGTAGTAGACTCTGGTGATGCGCCATCTTCGTCACGATAGCCCGGAACCTGCTGACCATTCATCCATCCCTTGATATATTGTCCTCGGACTGCTGCTGCTTCTAGGTTATTAAAATCTGCCAGACGGGTAGCTTGTACCACCTTAACCTTTTCCGTGCGGATACTATCAGCATCCAAAGAGTTAGGGGGTTCCATAGCCGTGAGCGAGAACAACTGCATCAAATGGTTTTGTACCATATCCCGCAGCGCCCCAGCCGTTTCATAATATCCCGCTCGTCCTTCCAAGCCTACAGTTTCCGCCACCGTTATTTGTACATGATCAACAAACTGACGATTCCACAACGGTTCAAAAATAGCGTTAGCGAACCGAAACACCATCAAATTCTGTACTGTTTCCTTACCGAGGTAGTGGTCAATACGGTAAACTTGCTCCTCAGTGCAGACATTACGCACCACCCGGTTAAGGACTTGCGCCGAACCCAGGTCACGACCAAAAGGCTTTTCAATAACTAGGCGTTGCTTTTTGGGGTCTTCCAACATTCCGGCTTGTCCCAGTTGTTGAGCTGCTTCTCCAAAAAATCTAGGAGCCACCGATAGATAAAATACCCTATTTCCACGGGTTAGGCGTTTCGAGTCTAATTCAGCCAAAAGGGATTTTAGCTTTTGGTAGCTTTCCGGTTCGTCCATATTACCGGAACAGTAGTATAAGCCTTGGGCGAAGTTATGCCATATTTTTTCCGATTGTAGCCCGCCGCCAAATTCTTCAATACCCTGTCGAAGATGCTCACGAAAATAGTCATCAGTCCAGTCTCGGCGTGCTACCCCAACAATGGTTAATTCTGGGGGTAACTTACGTTCGAGGTGCATTTGATAAATGGCGGGAACTAGCTTACGCTGGGTTAAATCGCCGGAAGCCCCGAAAATTACTAAAATTTGGGGTTCGGGAATGCGGTCTTGTTGTAGACCAACGCGGAGGGGATTTTCTGAGAGTGTAACCATCTAGGCTGTCGTGAATAATTAAGTTAACAGAGGTTGCCGGATTTTATTATTGATCTAAGTTTCGGTTTCGCGACGTTTGCGATCGCTTATAAATGACTCCACTAAAGCTACATCCTCTTTACTACCAATAATCAGAGGTGTGCGTTGATGGAGTTTTTCGGGAACCACATTTAAGATATCCTGACTACCCGTACTAGCGCGACCCCCCGCCTGTTCCATTAAAAAGGCCATTGGTGCCGACTCATATAATAGGCGCAATTTACCATCAGGGTTTTTCACTGTTCCCGGGTATAGGAATACTCCTCCCTGACAGAGAATGCGGTGAATATCTCCCACCAAAGCCCCACTATAGCGGGCTGTGTAGCCATCATGGCGGTGAACATAACGGATATAGTCTCGGTAGCATTCCTCCCACTGCCAAAAATTACCTTCGTTCACACTGTAGACCGGACCATGTTCGGGAACTTGGATATTTTCCTGAGCCAGGATAAATTCCCCCAGACTGGGGTCTAAAGTAAAGGAATGAACCCCCCTACCAATTGAATAAACCAGGAGTGTGCTAGGACCATATAGGATGTATCCAGCAGCGATTTGTTTATGACCGTCTTGCAATAAGTCTAGGGCTTCTCCTTCTTCGTCGTAACCTTCCTGTTGACGGATCGCGAAGATGGAACCCACATTCATATTAACATCCAGGTTTGAGGAACCATCTAGGGGGTCATAAAGCAGAGTATAGCGTCCGATGGGGCAGTTTTCTGGGATGTAGTACGGTTTATCCATTTCTTCCGAAGCTAGGCGACACACTAAGCCGCTTTGTTTGAAGGTCGAGATAAAAACTGCATTGGAGAAAAAATCCATTTGTTTGACTTCTTCCCCCTGGATATTCACTTCTCCCGTAAATCCTAGGGTTCCTTCTACCAACCCCGCCCTTGACAGACGACGGGCGATCAGTTTCCCCGCTAGTCCAATGCGGTTCATCAGGGCGCTAATATCTTGAGCATCAGGACCGAAACTTTCGAGTTGCTGTAAAACGTGCCGCGATAGGGTTGTACAGTCGCGATCTAAGTAGTATCCTCTATCTGAACCTAGGGGATCTGGCTGGATTTGACCGCTTGCTGTCTGTACCATAAGTTAAATTCTGCTCTATAAAACTTAAACAAAACCGGACATAGCCGGATATTGACGTTTATTTCTGGCTTCGTCCGGGACTGTCGGCAGCACCCCGTCCACCAGTGTAATCGTCGGAACCAGGCGATTTTTCTAAATTTCTACTGGCGTTCAAATCTCTATCAATCTTCAGGCCACAGTTCTGACATTCAAAAGTCCGACGGACTAGGGGCATTTTTTGACGATAACCGCAATTAGAACACAGTTGACTGGATGGATAAAATCTATCGGCAATAATCAACTTTGAACCATAACGTTCTGCCTTGTAACCTAGTTGCCGACGGAACTCATAAAATGAAGCATCAGCGATAGAACCCGCCAAACCATGATTTTTCAGCATACCTGACACATTCAAATCTTCAATGACTACTTGGCTGTGGTTTTTAGCCAAAAAAGTAGTTATTTTATGAATCGTGTCACGGCGAATATTAGCTACTCTTTGATGTAGCTTTTGAACTTTTAAGAGACATTTGGCCCAATTTTTTGAGCCTTTGACTTTGCGACTTAAATGGCGTTGTAATCTGGCTAGTTTTTTGGTCGCTGCTTTATAAGCCTTGGGATTAGAGAATTGGGTCCCATCGGAGCAAGTCGCCAAATTGTTAATTCCTAGGTCTACCCCGATTCTCTCTCGGAATTTCGGTGTAATTTCTGGTGTGGTTTCTACAAAAAAGCTCATATACCAGTCACCTGCTTGGCGCGTTAGGGTGACTTTCTTAACCCAACTTTCGGGTTGTGCCTCAAATGTAGAAACCCAGCCCACAAAAGGCAGCTTATGGCGAGTTCCTGACAGATTGAATGGCTTTCCGGAATTGTCAAGGGTAAAGCTATCATGGTAGCCTTTCTTCTTAAATTTAGGATAACTGCTTATTCCCTTGAAGAAGCGCTTAAAGGCATCCCCTAGATTAATGAAGGCATATTGATAAACTTTAGAAGACAATTCGGACATCCAAGGATATTGAGGTTTCACATAATGAGTAAAAACCTTTTTGATGGAGTTGACGTTAGACTTGAGTCCCTCTTCATAAGCTGACATCCATAAGTGTAATCCCCAATTGAACACAAATCGAGCATACCCCGCGTGTTTGGCCATCAAGGTAGCTTGACGGTCATTGAGTTTTAGTTTTGTCCGGAAAGCTTTGATTGGCACCATGATTGGATTTTACCATGAAGAATCCGACTTGATGAGTATGTCGTCAAGGAAATTTGGCATGGTCTGGGGTTTGACCGTATACTCATTATTGAGTTGCGAATCTTTTGAGGTATTGTACCTTATTGTCCTAAGATGTCAAGCAAATCTTGGATTAAATTCTGGCTCCCAACAGTTCCCTAAAATAGAAGCCAAGGCTAAAGTATCGATATGGACTCAGCCTGAACTCAACGGAGTTTCCGGTTCAGCCTTTAGGCAAACTTTAAGATCTCGATCGCTTATCCTGAATATTTGGATTAAACTGTTGAAAATTCCCTTATTCATGGTTTGCGGTTGCTTAGATGAAGTTAAAATTTACCCCGGTTTTGCTGTTGATCATGTTTGTGGTGGCTTTGGCGGTTCCTATGTTTTTGTCTACTGGGAGACTGGTGGTAGCCGAGGAAGTGGCTAATGTTACTTTAGAATTGCAGCCTACCTGTGGGGTTAGACCTACTACTAATGTGGCTGTGGCTTCTACCCAGGTGGGTCCCCCTATTGAACAACCAGCACCTTTGACGCGGTTTCGTCGTCCCTTAACTGCTCAAAGTTCCTCTGGCCATACTCCTCAAGAATATCAGGCGATCGCCAATCAGACTAACTACGGCCAACGGTTTGTCTATGATATTAATGGTCAACTGAACAATAATCAGCCAATTATTGTCCTCCACGAAACTGTTACCACCAGTCAAAATGCCATTAATTTTTTCCGCACCCGCCACACTTCCGAAGATAATCAGGCCAGTTACCATACCTTAATTACCCTCAATGGAGATATTGTTTATATTGTCCCTCCCGATTTAAGGGCTTTTGGTGCCGGAAATTCTGTGTTTGTTGGTAGTCGCGGTGAAGAAGCAGTCAGGACTCATCCTAAATATCCCGCTTCTGTCAATAATTTTGCTTATCATGTTTCCCTGGAAACACCACCAGATGGCATGAATAACGGTTCTAGCCACAGTGGATATACCATGGCTCAATATCAGTCTTTGGCTTGGTTAGTTTCGCGGACGGGGGTTCCTAATGACCGCATTACTACCCATCAAGCTGTTGATAGATCTGGTCATAGATCTGACCCCAGAAGTTTTAATTCACAGCTTTTTTATCAACTTCTCAATAATTATCCCAGAACCCAGGAAATTATCATTGGTTGTCGGGTTCCGGGTTATCAAGGATAATTGGGGTTTGATTGACTCTCAATAGTTAATGGTTGATTGGGCGGGTTAACTACCCGCTTTTTTAATTTCCTGATCTGTGGTTATTGTTGTTGGACTGAATAACCTTGGTCGCGCAACATTTGGACGATACCATCTTCTCCCACTAAATGACCAGCACCAACTACTACCAAATAGTTTTTATCATCTTGTAAAAAATTCTGTATTTCGGTCATCCATTTGAGGTGGCGATCGCGAAAAAGACGATTTCCCAACTCTGGATAATCTTTAAACCCAGTAATTATCAAATCTTCTAAAGTCTGTTTATCTCCCGACTTCCAAGCCTGTAGCATTTGTTGAAATGAGTCTTCTAAGGTGTCAATTTCTTGGAGGGTTTGTCTTAGCATCTCATCCTGTTGTTCCCAGGACAGACTATCAAATATCTTGAGTTGATCCCTCATGGTTTCTAAACTCATGATGGTTTTGTCTTGGGCGATCGCTTGCTCAAAAAAGTATCTGTCCACACCATAAAGCGGGTCAAAACCCAGATTTTGCAGTTGTAACGACATCAAAGACATCGACACAAACCACGGCTTAAAATTCGTAAATATTTGGATGGGATATTGCAACTTTTCCATGGTTTGTTGAACCAGATGATAAGTTTCATCACTGATTAGATCTAGCAAGGTTTTACCATCTGGCGGCGTAGCTATCTCTAGCATAATCGCTTGGCTTTCCAGACTTTCTAGGTCATTGATATTCAGTTCAAATACCACATTATCAGCCTGATTAAAAGCATCATTCATTACCTGGGGTAAAGGATAATCATCTGCACTCAAAACATGAATAGAACCCAAAAAATAAACTTGATTTTGGGGAGTTTCTACAGACCAGAGGAAGTGTTTAGACTCCGCCGCGTGTAAATGTGTCACCTGGGAAACATAAATCACCACCAACGCAGTAATTAGACCCGTGGTTACTAATTTTCCCAAAGTAGTTAAAAACAGGGACTTGATGAATTTTGGCATAATCAACAAATTAATAGGATTTGATGGTTATTATAGCCGTTTGTCGGGGGATCTGGTATAATTAGGGGATTTTGATATAGGGAGTGAGACACTCCCTAAGTATTTAGAGGCTATTCCTCATAAACCGCCTCAGTAACTTTCCCACGAAAGACAAAGTATTGATAAATATTGTAAAACAACATGACCGGAATTAAAGCGCCGACAAAAATAATCATAACCACCATTGAACTGGGGTCAGCCGCAGCTTGATAAATGGTAATTGTCGGGGGGATAATATAGGGAAAAACGACCATTGCTAATCCCAAAAAAGTGAGGACAAAAATTAAAATTGTCCAGATAAATGGGGTTCTTTCTTCCTGACGGGTAATACTTCTGAGTAATAAGCCAATTAGCACTATTCCCAAAATTGGAATTAGGGAAAAGATATAAACTAGGGGTTGAGAAAATAAGCGATCGCGTGCTGATTCATAAAAAATCGGCGTTACCACAGTGATTAAAATCGCGCCAATTAAAGTAGTAATAGCCGCCAGTTTAGCCGTTTTATAGTGAGTTTTTTGTAACTCGCCTTCAGTCTTCCAAATTAGATAGGTAGACCCAATCAAAACATATCCTTGAATCAAAGTTAATGCTACTACTATAGTCGGGAAACGTAACCAATCCCAAGTGGTGCCAATAAAATGACCGTTAGCATCAACCCTAATCCCTTCCAGAACCCCACCGAGGGCGAAACCTTGACCCAAAGCCGCCAAAAAACTACCCGCCCCAAAAGCAAAATTCCAGAATAACTTATTAGTCGCTTGTTCGCGAAATTCAAAGGCTACAGCCCTAAAAATTAAGCCAAAAATCATCACGAAAATCGGCACATATAGGGCGCTAAGAATAGTGCTATAAGCCAGAGGAAATGCGCCAAATAGACTACCCCCCATCAACACTAACCAGGTTTCATTAGCATCCCAAATATTACTGAGACTGGTCATCAGGATGCTGCGGCGTTTTTCGCTAGAGGAAGTGATAGACAAAATTCCCACCCCCAAATCAAAGCCATCTAGCATCACATACAAAAACAGGAATAAAGCCAAAATTCCAAACCAGACTTGAGGGAGTAAATATTGCAAAGTTTCCATTAATTCTTCTCCGGGATGATGACTTGATGATGAGTGGGGCGATGTAGCGATCGCCCCTAATTTTCGGGTAAGATAAAACCAGAGTTAACCTTGAGTTTCTGCTGGTCTTTCGTCCGGGGAAAACTGACCGGGGCTAGTATCAAAAGCCGGGCGAACTCCACCAGGAATAGCCAACTCCAAATTCGGACCACGGCGAATAATTCGACTCCCAAAATAAATCGCCGCCACCAACAGCAAACTATAAACCACAGCGAAACCAACCAAAGTAGTTAACACATTTTCCGGGGGTAAATTAGAAGCAGCATCAACCGTGCGAATTTCATTATAAACCGTCCAAGGTTGTCGTCCTACACAACGCACAGTCCAGCCAGCCTCAACCGCAATATAACCCAGAGGTGCAGAAATAATCCAACCCCACATTAACCAACCCTGTTGAGTAATATTGTCCGCTGAAAGTTTCCCCCGTAACCACTGAATAACGGTGACCGCCATGAGTCCAGCCAGAAAGAAACCAATAGCAATCATAATCCGAAAAGAGTAGTAAATCAAACCCAATAAACGCGGTCTATCTTCTGGTTTCCACTCTTTTAAACCCAAGACAGGTTCGGATAATTCTTTTTTAAATTCGAGAATATACCCTAAACCATTCGGGATAGTAATTTCCCAATCATTTTTTTGGGTCTGGGGGTTAGGAAAAGCCAACAAACTCCAATCAGCAGACTGTCCAGCGGGGATAGTTTCCCACTGCGCCTCCATAGCGGCTAATTTAGTAGGTTGGTAGTGATAAACTTGTTCGCCACTCAAATGTCCGATATAAAGCTGCATAGGTGCGACAGCGATAGTAGCTGCGATCGCAATTTTCAGAGATTTGGAGAAAAACTGATGATGCCGTTTTTTGAGGATATACCAAGCACTAATCCCACCAATCACAAATAGCGATGTTTCTAATGTTGCGAAGAACATATGCAGAAAGCTATTTAACATGAAGGGATTAAAGATAGCTTGAAAATAGTCAAGCACGATAAATTTACCCTCCACCATTTCCACTCCCGCCGGGGTTTGCAGCCAGGAATTAGCCGACAAAATCCAAAAGGTTGAAAGATTAGCGCCAAAAGCCACAAGAATCGTGGAAACAAAGTGAATAATAGGGTTGACGCGCTCCCAACCAAACACCATAATTCCCAAAAAAGCCGCTTCTAGCATAAACGCCCAGGAAGCCTCGAAGCCAATTACACTGCCAAAAAAGTTACCAATAGCCTCTGATAAAGGAGCCCAATTAGTGCCAAATTGAAACTCCATAGGAATGCCACTAGCGACACCTATTCCGAAGTTAAGGACGTAAAATTTAGACCAAAATCTGGCATGATAATAGTAGTCTGGGTTGCGAGTTTTTAGCCATAGTCCTTCAATAATAACTAGGTAGATACCTAGCCCGGTAGTAAGAACTGGCCACAACATATGAAAGATGGCTGTCAGTGCAAATTGCATTCGGGACAGTGCCACGGTGTTGGATAGAATATCCACGCTTTTCTCTCCGTTTTAACAATGTTATGGGATTATTCCCTACTACTTGAATAGGGGACGACTAGGAATGTCTAGTTATCAATTATAGCTTGATAATTATGATTGATTATGCTGTCCTTGGCTGTAAGCAAGCCCAATTTGAGACTCTGGGAAATGCCAAAAAGGTTGCTAGTCCAGGAAAAATGAGTTTGTTAATTTTTGTTAAGGCGGTGACACCTAGGCGCTGGCTAATGTGGCTGAAAAACTGGACTGGCTGGGCTTTAGGGGGGCTATAGATTGATTTATTAGCAATTTTCAATAGTTTGGGAAAGGGTAAAATAAAAGAGGGTCGTTTTGGCAACATCTCCCGAAGCGCCCCCCAAATCATTATTGTTTACCAGGTACTCCTAATGAGTAAAAAAACCGAAGCAGAAGCTATTATTCGCAATCACGTCCTCTGGTCAATGGGAGGTGGATTAATCCCTATCCCCATAGTGGATTTTATGGCTGTTACTGCTATTCAAATGGAAATGCTACAAGAACTTGCTAAACTGTATGGAGTCAACTATTCTGTTAGTACGGGAAAAGCATTTGTTTCGGCATTAACAGGTACAACTATTGCTCGTTTGGGTTCTAGTTTCATTAAGGCAATTCCGGGTATTGGTTCGTTAATTGGTGGGACTTCAATGGCTTTGACTTCTGGGGCTTCTACCTATGCGGTGGGACAGGTTGCTATTAACCATTTTTCTAGTGGTGGGTCTCTGAATAATTTTGCGGAAGAAGAGGTTAAATGGGCTTATGACTCGGCTTTTGAAAAGGGAAAAAACTATGTTTCTGACCTGGAAAAAGACAAGGCTGATGAGGCGGCTAATATCTATCAAACTTTAGAGAAATTGGGTCAATTGAAGCAGCAAGGTGTCTTGAGTGAGGAGGAATTTCAAGCGAAAAAACAAGAACTATTATCTCGGATTTAGGGAATATTGTATCGGGGTTAATTAACTGGCTGGTTAAATAATGACGGTTTCTGAAACCCGGTTTCTGGTCATGTTTCCCCCCTATTTTTCAGCAGACGGGAGAAACTGGGTTTCTTAATTATCACGATGCACTACTATGGTCTAAAGATAGCCTAATTTTTACACTTATTTAGGAGTGCTATATAGTATGTTTTATCATATTCCTAAAGCTAAACTTACTACTTCGCCACAGGCGGTTTTAGAAATACTGAAGCAGTCTAAAGGTCTGGATCGCGCGCGCCATGAATGCACTGATTATGATGATTTACTGAAGAGAAATCGTTTGTCTGGTGAGTATTATAGGATTTTTAAAAACCAGACTAATGATATGCTGATGGGTGTGGTTAGAAATTATTTGAGGGAAATTAAGGCGGCTGATAATGGGACTATTCCCAATGATAAAGATGAGATACGACGCGCAAAATTACAGTTATTTAATACAATTGTTGATGATATATATACCCAAATTAACAGGGTTCTGGATTTACAAAATCCTAATTATCTGGAAAGCCGAAAAGGTAGGGTTGAACAGGACATTAGGAAACTCTCGGAAAATATTAATGATGCGAAAAGAGTGTTGGTTGAGTCTCTTTCCAAAAATCTCCAAAATATCAAAAGTTTGGAACAGCAAAAAAATATGATTGAATGCAGTATTCTCAGGCTAGAGATAGAGATAGATGATAGTGAAGGCTTTTATCATCATAACTATCAACTGCAACAATTATATGCAATAAATCAAGGACGTAAACAAGGACTTAACCAGGAATTGACTAATTTACAACATCAGATAAATGTGATTAAAAAAAATTGCCAAGATTTAGACACACAGACTAATAATAAAATATATACATGGAACGAAAAAAGGCAGGATAAAATTCGGGAAAAACAGCAACTTTCGGTTAAAATTAGCGAGGAAATTCAAGAGGTTAAAAATCAGGTGATGAAGGGATTAAATGAACTACAAGAGTTAGTGCAGCAAGAAGGTTCATTGGCTGGGATGATTCCGAATAATTTACATGGCTTATTAGGGGATATAGGAATAAAATGGGGTGGTTGTTTAAGGGAATATGAGAATAGCAACCACCCTAGATAAAGTTGGGTTTAGTTGAACTTAAAGGCTTAATTTAAGCGCCGATTCCAATCTGTTTCAGCATCTACGATCGCCTGATCAACAGTTTTTCGATTTAACATGGCTGCTTGCAAATTGTTGTAAATAATGCTTTGCAATTCTTTGATGTCTTCTAGGGGGGGAATCAAAACTTGAGCGTTTGTCATCTGTTGGGCGCTAATTTTCCTGGCTTGGTCTTGGGGTGTGGCATCTGCGGGGATGTTTTGAAAAAAGGGATTTTCTAATGCTTCAATACTGGAAGGGATGACGTTTGAGGCTTTAGCAAAGTTTAATTGATTAGCACTATTAGTCACAAATAAGGCAAAATTTATGGCATCTTCTGGGTGGCGAGTATTTTGGGGGATAACTAGGTTCATGACAGCCACGGAGATTTTACCAGTTTCGCCAGTAATAGCGCTAGATGGTGCGGAAACTTTGGCGATATCGGGGGCATTTTCTGCGATCGCCCTAAAGAATTGAGGTCCGGTAGTCAATAGGGCAATTTCCCCAGCTTGATACAATTCGATCGCCCTTCGATGTCCCTGAGTTAAGACTTCTCTGGGTAACAGATCCCGTTGATATAAATCAACCCAATATTGAAAGGCGGCGCGACCTTCGGGAGTATTAAAAGCAGCCCTTCTATTATTATCAACCAACTGGACCCCCATCTGAACTAAGGACTGTAAAACTTGGGCGGAGTCGGTGGGTACAAAGGAAACAAATAGGGCATATTTTCCGGTTCTCTCGCGAATAGTTTGGGCAACTGTAGCGACTTCCTCATAGGTGGTGGGGGGATTTTCCAGACCGGCTTGATTGAGTAAATTCTGATTATAAATGACAATTTGGGTAGTCAAATACCAGGGAATGCCAAAGGTGCGATTCTGACAATTATCACCGTCGCAGGTTTGGATCATATTAGCTTCCCAGATATTGGGTAAATATAGCGATCGCACTTCTTCGGATAGGTGTTCATCCAAATTTAACCAAGCATCGCGACCCGCCAACATAGAGGCAAAATCGGGGTTTAAATTCACCAGGTCGGGCGCAGTTTGGGCGGACACCGCCGCCAAGATTTTACTCTCCATAGCTGACCAAGGTACATCTACCCAGCGAATTTTGACTTCGGGGTTATCATTTTCAAAGTTAGCAATTAACTGATTAAAATAGTCATTAAACTGAGGTTGAAGCTGCATTGTCCAAAACTCCACCTCACGGCGATCGCTTTGATCAGCAGTTGGGGAGGCGCAACTAACCCCCCAAGTCAACAGCAAACCCAACAAAGCCCAACCTATAAACCGTTTCCAGGTCTTTGAACCCATATCATTTATATCAAACTAGAATAAATAACCCAGTATACACTATTATTCAGATAACCATCTGCATCCAGCCAGAGGGGGAAGGTGTCTAACCCTCCATTTCGGCTAGAGATAACCAGCCCAACTCCCAGAATCGAGATTTTCTGGAAGTTTCAAACATTTAACAGCCCTTTGGCATATACAATGCTAAATGGTAAATTTTAACAAAACCAATGAGGTCTGAAACTCTAAGTTTATGCTAACGCTAGTGATCATAAATACAGTTTGGGTAGTAGCTTCGGTGGTGTGGGTAGAATTAGTCCGAGACACCTACCACGCCCTCGCCCATGTTTGGCAACCCCTGTATCGCCTCCATTCTTGGCATCATCGGGTATTTCGTCCCGACTATAGCATTAAAAGTGAGGAGATTTATCGGAAAGCCCACTGGTATAATGATGTGCCAGAGGCGATGGTTATGTTAGTATTCAGTCTGGGGTTTTGGTTGGGTATCTATGGACTAACAGGAGATCCTCACTGGTTGACGCTGACGGGTTCAGTGTACACCCTCGGCTTTCTACTGCCTGCGATCGCTAGAGGTTCAGGAGTTCCCCACGCGGACACACTCACTGATTTAACCCACCTTCCGGGTAATTTTTCTCAGCCACCGTCGCGGTTATTGGTGAACCCATCTTATCACTGGCGACACCATTTTGATAACCAAAATGCCTACTTTTGCGGAACTCTCACGGTTTTAGATAAAATTATGGGAACAGGACTTTCTCTAAAAGGTAAAACAGTGGCGGTGACTGGCGCTTCTGGGAGTTTAGGGCGCGCGCTACTTAAACACCTCCACAACTCTGGGGCGAAGGCGATCGCTTTATCATCAACTTCCCAAACTATCACCCTCACCATTGACCAGCAAGAATTACCCCTAAAAACTATCACCTGGCAAGTAGGAGAAGAGGAACAGTTAGCGAATCTGTTAGAAACCGTAGATATCCTGATTATCAATCATGGTATTAATGTACACGGGGAACGAACCCCAGAGGCGATCGGCAAATCCTACGAAATCAATACTTTCTCCAGTTGGCGACTCTTAGAATTGTTTTTAAAAACCGTTCGCACCAACACAGATATCGCCCGCAAGGAGGTCTGGGTCAATACTTCCGAGGCAGAAGTTAGCCCCGCCTTTAGTCCTCTTTATGAACTCAGTAAACGCACTTTAGGGGATTTAGTCACATTACGCCGCCTCGATTCTCCCTGTGTGATTCGCAAGCTGATTTTAGGGCCTTTTAAAAGTAATCTTAACCCCATTGGGGTGATGTCAGCCGACTGGGTAGCGAAGCAAATTATCAAACAAGCCAAGTCCAACGTGAGAACGATTATTGTCACCATTAACCCTATAACATTTGTGGCTATCCCGATTAAAGAGTTTTTGGTTTCTAGCTATTTCAGGTTATTTAGCAAATCTCAGCATACCTAGATCCATTTTATCATCAATCCAATGAGCTATCGTAATCCCGCGCCGACAGTAGATATCATCATCGAACTTATAGATCGGCGATCGCGACCGATTGTATTAATAGACCGAAAAAATCCCCCATTAGGCTGGGCTATTCCCGGAGGATTTGTAGACTACGGCGAGTCAGTAGAAACCGCAGCCACCAGAGAAGCCAAAGAAGAAACGGGGCTAGATGTCACCTTGATTCAACAGTTCCATGTTTACTCAGACCCTAACCGAGACCCTCGCCAACATACCCTAGCTGTGGTATTTATCGCTACGGCGAAGGGAGAACCCCAGGCGGCTGATGATGCCCAAAATTTAGACATCTTTGAGCCTTGGTGCATTCCACAGAATCTATGCTTTGACCACGATCGCATTTTACAAGACTATCTGCAATTTCGCCATTTTGGACTCCGACCCAGGCTAATGTGAGTCAGTAAACACCCAACTACCCCCAACTCGCTTCTTGTCAGAAAAAGAAAGTAAGAGACAGAGGTGGCCAACTAATATGGGGGTAATATCCACTTAATCAGCACTGGAATTGGGTTCTAAGCCCCACTGATACTTGAGAAAGTGCTGATACATATTCTCCCTAACCAACATTTGTTCGTAAAGATTAACCAAAAACTCCTGGGCTTGTTCCCGGCTCATTTGGTTTACCTGCATTCTAAATGAGGACAGGTTGAATTGTTGTTCCAAAGATAAGCTACTAGGTTCCATGATGACGTGAACTCCTTAAAAGTGGGTTTGGGTTAATTTTCTGGGGTGGCCACCCTTGTCCGGGCAATTATTACAAATTATAACAATTATTTGACAAAGTGCCTACCTTAATATACCCAAATCTTTGGATTTACCATAACAGATCTAACCCAAAAATTTGTCATCCACGATACGAGATGACTGGATAGTTGCGAAAAAACTATGGCTGTGGGGGGATAAGTGGCAATAATTAACCGAAACTGAGAGGGTCAACATCAATGGAGAAGCGAACAGAGGGGGGGCATTTTTCCGCCAAAGCAGCCAGAGAGGGAGGCGGGGTAGTCTGACCTGGGAGGAATTTTAATAAAATCTGCCAGCGGTATTGATTAGCAACACGCATAATGGGAGCGGGTGCGGGTCCCAACAGTTCGCAAGTTCCCGGAAGCAGATCAGAACTTAACTCTGAGGCGAGAAGGTGGGCGGTTTGTTCAACCTCGATCGCATTATAACCCCTTAACTGGAGTAAAATCAAGCCACCAGAGGGGGGATAATTAAGCTCTGAGCGGTGTTGTAGCTCGGTTTCGACAAAAGACTGATAAGCATGGTTTCGGACGGCTTCCACGACGGGATGTTCGGGGGTATAGGTTTGGAGAATTACCTGTCCGGGGTCGTTACCACGTCCCGCACGTCCGGCCACCTGTAGCAAAGTCTGAAAAGCACGTTCACTAGCGCGGTAGTCGGACAGGTGCAGAAGTCCATCAGCGGAGACAATACCCACCAGCCCTACAGAGTCTAAGTCTAAACCTTTGGTGAGCATTTGAGTACCAACTAATAAATCAGCCTCCCGGTTAGCAAACTGAGTTAAAAGAATTCTATGGGCATTTTTGGTGCGGGTGGTGTCACTGTCAAAACGGATAAACCGCAATTCTGGAAAAAGGCGGGTTAATTCCTGGGCGACTCGTTGGGTCCCACTGCCAAAATGTTTAAAATAGGGAGAGTCACACTGGGGACAGCGTTGGGGGTAGGATTGGGAATGGTTGCAGTAGTGACAGCGTAAGTATGGGATAGCTTCGGCGTGAATGTGGTGATAGGAGAGAGAAACATCACAACGGGGACATTCCATGACGTAGCCACAACTGCGACAGGAAACAAAGGTGCTATGTCCGCGACGGTGGATGAATAAAATGCCCTGTTGATTATTGTCTCGCAAAGAGGCGATCGCCAATTGTAGACTTCTACTGAAAATGGATCGATTCCCCTGCTTCAATTCCCGACGCATATCAACGACTTCTACCGGCGGCTGGGGGCGAGATAATACCCTTTCAGGTAAAGATAGATAATGAATGGATGGGTTATGATTGTGGCGATGATGCTGCCAAGTTTCCAAGGCGGGAGTGGCTGAACCCAAAATTAAGGGGCAGTTTTCCAGTTCCGCCCGCCACGCTGCCACAGTGCGAGCATGGTAGCATGGCTGCGGCTGGTCCTGTTTAAAGCTGCTGTCATGTTCTTCATCGAGAACAATTATGCCTAAATTGGGTAAAGGGGCAAAAATTGCCGATCGCGTTCCGATTACTACCTGGGGAGTACCTTGGATCATATTACGCCAGGTATCGTAGCGTTCACCTTCTGACAAACCACTATGATAGACAAACACCACCTCACCAAACCTCGCGCGAAAGCGATCGGTTAGTTGGGGAGTTAAGCCGATTTCCGGGACTAGGACTAGGGCTGATTTACCCTGGTCAATAATGGGGGCGATCGCCTGTAAATATACTTCAGTTTTGCCCGAACCTGTCACACCATGCAGCAGCAGTTGATGAAAACCAGATAACCCCAAAATTACGTCTAAGGCTTGTTGTTGGTGTTCCGTCAGAGATAAAGGCTGATCCGCTATTGTCGAAATACCCTGTTCCGTGCGTAGAATTTCGCGATCGCCAATTACTACACATCCCTTTTTCTCCAGAGTTTTGAGTAAGCTAGAACTGGTGTTGCAGGTTTGCAATAAATCAGTTACCCACATTTCCCCACCCCGCCGCCGCAAAATTTCCAGCACTTCCCGCTGACGGGTGGTTATGTCTATAAAGTCTAACTCTACCCAATCTATCACTAGGGTGATTGCTGGTCTGAGTTTAGGGCGCGGTGGTGTCGGCGGTTCGAGATAGCTTTCCACCCAACCCCGTTTGATCAGATCCTGTAGTCCCCGAGAGCCTCCCTTAATTTGTCGTTGCAAATACTGCCAGGTATAGTCTCCCGTAGCTGACTGGCGCAAAAGTTGTAAAATCCTTTGGGCTTTCGGTTGCAAAAACTCTTCAGCACCGTCTGGAATAGCATTAGTAACTAAACGAATACGTCGCTGGCTACGGCGTAGGAGTCCGGGGGGGAGGGCAGTTCGGATCGCCTTAATTAGGGGGGTTTGATAATACTGGGCGACCTGTTGTAGTAATTGCCAATAATTGGGGGGGAAAAATCCCTTGACAGTGATATCTTCTACGGGACGCACTTTGATAGAGGTAGCCTTACCCGGTTCCCTCAGATTTTCTGGCAGTTCTGATGTTAACCTAATGGCGATCGCCCCTATCTGTTGAGCGCCAAAGGGGACACTGAGAATATCCCCCGGCATAATATCTAAGTGAGGCGGCACTTGGTAGGTATAAAGTTGTTCTATATCTTCCGTGTCCTCCGTCTGGCGGAGGGTGGGTATATCCACTAAAACCTCAACCAGTTGATGGTCACCATTACCGCCCCAATTTTCTGAACCGTAAGATAGACCACCTTCAGCCAGTTTTAGGGGAAGTGGGTCGCTTTTCGGAAATAACCTGCTGGAAACAGAGGGTGATTCGATTGCCCCCCCGTACAATACCACGGAAGATTTATGCATACAACCTACCCAAAAGTTATGAGGTGCTGAGAATATCTGCGATCGCCTGATGTTCTTCTGGGGGATCACCCACAGCCTGTCGAGCATCAGTAATCAGCCAATCCAAAGCCGCCGCCTGAACATCAATCGAAGCTCCCAGCTTATCCACACAGTAGCGACCAAACACCAATTTGTCTACCAGGCGCACCCCACGCCCCAACCGAGAATACTCGAAAATCACGCTATTACTGACATAGGAGTTGCTACATATTGAGCAACTCGGACCTATCATAGTCGGACCGATAATAGTTGCACCATCTTCAATGCGGGTCATACCACCGATATAGACCGGGCCTTCAATATGCACTTTATCCCAATTCACCGCCACATTTAGCCCAGTGTAAATCCCCGGAGCCACTTCTCTACCTGGGATAGGCACATTTTTCACCTCACCCAGCAACACACTGCGAATAGCCCGCCAGTAGTCGGGAACCTTCCCAATATCTACCCATTCAAAATCCATAGTAATCCCATAAAAGGGCGCGCCCATTTCCACCAAATGGGGGAACAGTTGGCTACCAATATCATACTCGCACCCAGACGGGATGTAGTCAAATATCTCTGGCTCAAAGATATAAATCCCCGTGTTAATGCTGGTGCTGAGAGCTTCTTCTACAGATGGTTTCTCCTGAAAAGCCCTAATCCTGTCCATTTCATCCGTAACCACCACCCCATAGCTGGAAACCTCATCTTTCGGTACAGATTTCATCACTACAGTAGCGATCGCACCTTTCTGTTTATGCCATTTTACCGCCTCACTCAGGTCTAAATCAATTAAGGCATCCCCGCACAATACCACAAACGTATCATCAAAAAATGGGTTAAAGTCCTGGATTTTTTTCATTCCTCCAGCAGACCCCAAAGCCTTACCTATCAGTTGACCATCTTCGATACTCCCCTCAAATGAGTAAGAAATCTCTACCCCAAACCGCTGACCATCACGAAAATAGTTCTCAATTTCATCCGCCAAATGGCTCACATTGACCATGATTTCCTTAAAACCATGGCGACGCAGCAAATCTACCAAAAACTCCATTACTGGCTTTTGGAGAATCGGAATTAATGGTTTCGGTATGGTGTAAGTAATAGGGCGAACACGAGTCCCCTTACCAGCAGCCAAAATCATCGCTTTCATATTCACACTCTACCCTCAGCTATTCTTATTCTTTAACACTCCCCGCCTACAAAGGCTAGGCTAGGGATTCTTCGTTGATCAGCCAGCGGGAGCTTAACCCCTTGCTAAATATCTTCCCTGTTTGCTTAATGGTTTTCCGTTCTACTTAGACAATGACCTGATCCACATTTAGTCTCGGTCAGCCCTCTGGTCCCGTTCACGTAAACCTCTTGGGAGCGTGGAAGCCCCGTGTCTTTAGACCGGGGAGGAAACGCGACAGGGGGACTTTAGTCCCCGTCAATCTTTCAAGCATAGGCGTAACCATCCTTCCTGTGAATCGGTTGGCAGTATTTGTGGCTGATGCCTGCCACCCGTACCGAAGCGGTGGTAATATCAAAACTACCAGACGCACGGCAGAGAACCCGTCCTAGATATGAGCCAATTTTCTTCCCCGCTGTGACCAGTGCCGTCACCATGTCGCCAGTCTGAAAGCCTTTATGAATTTGCCTCCTGGAGCGGTGACGATTCGGGAATCCGTACTTATTCGTCCCGCACATCTGACGGGTTCCATGCCCCTTTGCTAAAATTAGCAACGGTTTTGAAGTCAGAACTTCGAGTGATTCGACTGGTCCAACACAGGCAGTATCAAGCCAGTGAGCTTTAGGTAGGTTGAGCCTCAGTCGATTGAACTTCGTTTGTCCGCCCGTTCCTGTGGTAACTGGGAGTCCTGTTGCTTTCAAAGCATTGAACAAAGCCCATCGGGTCGAGTTAACGGCTGCTGCATCTTTAAGCGGCGATTTTACCTGCCTGAGAAGACGACTCAGTACATCAGGCTGGCTCGATAAAAAATCCCGAATGTCCCCATTGCCTTTGGCTTGATTGCATGAGTGGCAAGCCATCGTCAGGTTAGAAACCCGGTCAGAGCCACCCTTAGACCGAGGGTGGATATGCTCAACTTCAAGTGGTACATTTTGAGCCCCACAGTAAGCACAGGTTCTGTCCCACTTCTCCAACAGGTATTCCCTGACTTCGTAGCCTTGTAATGCTCCCTGCTGATACTCAACACCTGATATCTCAGGGTTTTCCATCAATTGCAGGTCGAACCGTACTAGCTCTTGAGCAATGCGGCCAACTGGGGCAAGTCTACGAAATCGTTGAACCCAGGTCATTAGAGTATCTACTCGATGCTGCCAGCTGGGAGCTAACCAACCCTTGCTCCGAGTCCGATTCAAGAACCGAGCTGGTCGATATCGGGTCTTGCGGTTTCGTCGAGAACGTCGGAGTTGACGACGAGAGAGCAATGCTTCTTTAATCTGCTGTCCTCGGTGCTGCAACTCGGCAGCAAAGATAATATGATTCCCTTGTTTCAAGGCAATTCCAGTGACTTTAGAGCCTGGGTCTAATTTCAGTTCGAGGGGTTCAGGATTAGCGTCAACCTCCTTGTTTAGAATAATGGTGAATGGGTAGCGTCGAAATACCGATGCTTTCCCGGCTTTGAGCAGTGATCGTGCCACCCCTGGCTTGCACGGTGTCAGGGGCTTGCGGTTGGTATCTAAAACGAAAATATGGTTAGACATTGTTGCGTCTGTTCTGATTGCTCGTAACGTCTGCTATGCGCTAACGCGCACGCTGCGCGAACGCTAATGTTCAGAGTCGGTACTTTCCAAATCGCACTGTCTTAACCCCTTAGAACTGTTTAACGATTTGGTTCTAGTGCCTGGAACTAGCACGCATTCCAGGGTAGGAACTTTAACTCTTGCTCTGAACGTAGCCAGTTAAGGCTTAAGCTGGTCAGCTACCTGAAAGCGGGGGCACGAAGCCCCCGTGCTTCAGCCGGGGGTGCTGACAGACACCATTAACCATAACTTAAAGACACTTACTTTCCCCTGGTGTATGAATATTCCACTACAGCTTTTACTAGCCTATCAATATTTCCCGATTTTACCCAAAACAGATTGACCCCCTACCTTCCCGGTTCCCTTTCCTGAGTTCTTATGCACCAAACCTAGTTTGTGCCAATATATATCACCAAGGACAGTAGCCCTGTACGGGCGGGTTTACCAATTATCTCGTCCATATAGCCAATAATCGGGAATTTTAATTTTTGCCCAGATAATATTTGGGGGGACGATAGAATCAGGGCGATCGCGTCTTTTTTTGCGTATAGACACAATAACCCCTTGGGTGCGATTTCTTCAATGATACCATAAGCCCTATAATATCGTCAACTTTTTGGCAGATATTTTGGCGAAAATTGCCACAATTGTTAACAGTCTTTGAAAAATCCCATCAATTAATCTGATTAACTCTCCTGCAAAGAAGTTCCGGTAGTGTTTGCTAAAGTTAGGGCATAATGAGCGATCGCCAAACTCAAGCGAGCTTGTTCTACGGGTGAGAGTTCATGCCATTGTTGGGAACCCACTTTTGTCAATATTGATTCTAGGGCGCGATTGTCATTTCCGCGCATAGCATTAACCATAGGACGAGCGAGAACCTGCAAATCTTCCGGGTCCCACTCAGGTAAAATTTGACTAACGCAAAATACAAGCTGTTCACCAAGACTCTGGAAAGTCTTATCCTGAGCAACTGCTTTAGATATTCCCCTAAGTATATTTTCAGGAATGCGAGATAGGAGACTTACCTCGCCATTAAGTGTTAATTTATCAACTAATAATTGATACAGAGAAATCCGCGGCCACCGATTTTCTATATGTTCAAAGAAGACTTGGGATCTTTGAGTTATATCATCGTCACTGAAACAGTCTGACAGAGACAAGTTTAGATCTGCCTCCTCAAAATAGCCATAAGATTCTGTTTGTTCATGGCTCCAGGGATAGGCAGAATTTTCCGAGTCATCTAACAGTAGTGACCAGAAATCCAATGCGGTCTCATCATTGTGGCAATTAAGTTTAGTCATTGAGTAACATCCTTTGTTGACAACATAATCCAAGGTTCGGGATAGGCGGATAATGGATAATTGTTCGGGATGGTATCCCGCACCCATAGCTACAAAACTGAGAGCAGCAATTCCGCAAGTTCTCTGAGGATAAGGATAGAGTTTTACGGGCTATCAATCAAAAATTCCCAAATGCGACCCTGGGAACTGCCAAATTTTAACTTAGTTCCCGATGAAAGTTGTACCTCTTGATGATGAATGCGGTGCCACTGCTGCTTCTGTTCCTCCCAAACTAGAGTACCGTAGCGAGAGAAATCTCGCAGAAAGTAGGTCGGCGGATTGGTGGGAGACCCGTTACCATTGCGACAGAAAATCTCGGCGTGTTGATTAGAAATCCATGATTCATGCCAAACAATATCATTTTGTTCCGATCGCCCTATCTGAACCCGTCCGGCTTCTATTAGCCAGCTTTTTGATGTGACTTCCTCAGTTGTTTGCTGGAGTTTCAGATAGGCGCGGGGGAGACAATATCCTAGCGCCGTGGGTGAGTTGGCGGGTAGTTGGGTGCGAATAGCGTCCTCGGTGGGGGCTAGGAAGCCATTAAACTCAGGGTGCATATATAATATGGGCAGAGTCCAAGCTGGCTGGTTGAATTTGTAGAGGGTCAGCAACTGTTGTCTGGCGATCGCTACAGCCCGATCAATGGGCATCCTTTCTGATAAGGCTCTAGCAAAGGTTTGAATAAAACTGAGGGCTTCGCTGTCCGTAATGGAGTCCCGCATTCCTAAAACCGCTGGGACTCCATGATGGATTAATACTTTAGCCAAGCTGCTGCTGGGAATGGCGGGAAGAGTGATGTTTTGTAGAGTCGATGATAATTCCATGGCTGGGACTGCACTCCAGCAGGCATTAAATACCGCTAGAGTGATACCACAGCGCACTAGAACTTGAGCCAATTCTGTACCATTAATGGTAGTTTGCTCTTGTAGAAATAGTAAACCACCATCAGGACCCGTCAAGCCATGACCTGCATAGAAGATCACGTTATACGGTATCTGACCTAGCTGCTGGGGGGTTTCTAGTTCCGTAATTAGTTGGGCTACACTGGGCTGGATTAGTGTTTTGATGAAACAGGGTAGCCGATCGCTTCTTGATGAGTCAGATCCTGGGTCGGTGGTGTTGGCTAAAACTTCCGCAATTTGTGAGGCTTCCTTTTCTAATTCCAGCCCATGGGAATTTGTGGCTGGTGGGGTTTGACATTGGGGGATGTCGTTATGACCTAAAACTAATAAGATGTTTAGGGCTTGGATTAAGGGGCGATCGCTTAATGGTTGGACATCACAGGTAGTGCGACTAAATAACAGCCTCGGACTTAGGGAGATGGCTGGTTGTCCCGCCTGTGATTGCATAATTTCCCATGGTAGGGGAATTAAATTGGGCGATCGCACATCTAATCGTATTCTCAGCGGACATTTTTGGCCTAGGGCTAGTCCTTGACAACGGTGGAAACTGCTTTGAATTGCTCCCTGAAACAGCCACTGCCATAAATCTATTCCCAATTGTTGCATTAGTCGGCTGCTGTAGCTGGGTTTGGTTTCCAGAGCGGCTGATAATGGTGGTAGACTAAATTGCGGGTCACTCATGGCTGACTCACTCACCGCTAAGGGTAAGCTATCTGGGGAAAACATTTCTAACCAGGCTTGCCATAATTGTGAGAGGGATTCTGGCCATATACAGTCATGGTGGACATAATCGCTGGCATTGACAGAATTAAACACCCAGGTGGCGAAGTGGTTGCCTGTGGGTGAGTTCAAACGAGCGATCGCAATACTTAGGGTCGGACTGATACATTTACGCAACATTTATCCGGCTATTGCCTGACAATGCGACGATAGCACTATTACCCGTTAAGGTAACAGAGGCGGTATCCCGCAAAGCTTTTAGAAAGATTCCCAAAGCACCGTTCCAGTCCCTGGGTAGAGTGAACCCACACTCCGGACATCGGAACACTTTTGAGCCACCTAGCTGGGAATGCACATGACCACAGTGAGTACAGGTTTTGCTGGTGTATTCTTCCGTCATATCTACAACTGTGGTTCCAGTTATTTCCCCTTGATGTCTCAGGGTTAGTTTGAATCGATAATGCGCCCATGTCAGCATGGCGCGGGCAGTCTTAGACCTGATTAGACGCTTCACCTGACTGGCCATATCGGAAGTCTCGAAGGTGGGCAAAAAAATTAGGCTGTAGTTGTGAGTCAAGTAGTGAGCAATTTGCTTGTGGGCCTCATCCACTAAATTCCGGATTTTAGTTCTCATTCGTTGAGCCGCTTGCCTCATCCGTCGCCTCCTTGAACGACAGGGTTCCTTGGCGATTCGGCTCATCAAATCATCCAAATGTTGACATAGCCTAGTAATGCCTCCAATATCCCCGGAGCCCAATTCCAGAAATCGAGAGCCATCAAACCCAGTTATGAAAGTTCGCACACCCGGGTCTAATGCAATCACGCCAGTAGCGTCAGTTGGGGTAACGGCAACTGGTTCAGGGAAAATCGCCAACCATCGACCTTTGGTAAACACCAACTGAGTCCCTTGCCCGCAAGTTTTAGGGATGGGTTCGGAAACCATGAAAGTTAATCCTTTCGTTAGTCTTGGATACCAACTCCCTGAAGAGAAATTAGTATTATTGAACTTAATCCCTTGAGAGCTGTCACGACAACTTCTAAACCTTGCATCAGGACTGGCGGTCAAAGCCTGATAGGCATCAAAGATGGCATTTTGCCGAATGTGGCAGGGTGTTTCTTTGACCCATGCAGGCAAGTCGCTCTGCATCACTTTATTGCGTAACTTTAACTTGCTTAGTCGTTTACCACTCCGGGATAATGCAATTGCTTGGTTGTAGCAATACCGACAAGCGGCCAACCATTTGCGCCAGACTTGATTTAGCTCTGGGCTGGGGTAAATCCGGATCTTCTTTGACCTGAGTTTTGTATTTACTCCGTCCGTATAATCGGGAACTGAAGCAGTGGAGGATAGTGAGGATGTCCTCAACCATTTCTGGTTCTGGACTGAGACTTGTCTCGTTGAGAACCATGAGTGAGCACCTGTTTTGCTCACAGAGCCATCGAAACAAGTCAAATCCAAGCCTTGCCAATCGGTCTGGGTGGGCAACGACAACCATGCGGGCATCTCCTGACAAATGATGTCCCAGTAAGGCCAGCATTTTCTTTCCCTTGAAGTTGAGCCCGCCTCGGATTTCTGAGACGACTTCTGCTTCGGGGTAGAGGTTGGACAGTGCGGCCACCTGTCGGTTGAGGTCGGACTGCTGGGCGCGGCTACTAACTCTGGCATAGATAACGACTTTGCGTTTGTCACTGCCTGATTTGGCAGCAGTATATCACTCAACGTTGTATCGTCGTTGCCCAGCGGGGGTTCTGATGGTCTCGATTGAGCGATTGTCGTCCCATCTGCGGAGTGTTCTTTCATGGACTCCAAGGATTTGGGCGGCTTCCTTGGGTTTGACATATCTGGCAATAGGTTTATCCTCAACTCTTCTCGCTTATTATACCGTATTGCCGTAAAATGTTAACCTAATTTGAGATTAAATCATGCTTTGATTCGGCGACATTGAAAATTGGCATTCCCACGAGATCACCCTGAACTTCAGAGTTGGTAGACTTAACAGTTTCGCCGAGTCTCATTTTACCATAAATCTGTCGCGAAATGTGTCGCGATCGCCTAAAATCTTAAAGGATTTCTTGACAACATCTTGGCCATAGCTGCCTCGATTGGGAACTAGGGGACATCCCTCATAGACTGAACATACTAAGAAAACACCCAAATCTAACTAAAAGTCAACGAGAAACAATTTCTCCCATTAAAGCATGGTTGCTACATACAGCCTTTGAGGACCAACCTCAACAGTTTCCGGTGAGAATTTGGCGTTCCACCTGAGAATATTAAAACCTCTAAGATTTTCAAAGGAGTCGATTAATTAATGAAGTCTGATATTGGGCGCGGTCAGAGTTTCCCCCTCGGTGCTACAGTTTATCCTGATGGGGTCAATTTTTGCTTATTTTCCAAAACCTGTGCATCTTTAGAGTTGCTGTTTTTTGATGCCCAAGATGATGCCAAACCTAGCCGTGTGATCAAGTTTGACCCTCAGTATAATAAAACTTTCTACTACTGGCATATTTTTGTCAAAGGCATTAAGGCAGGGCAAATTTATGGATATCGCGCCTATGGAATGTTTGAGCCGGAATTGGGCTATAGATTTGACGCGGATAAGGTACTGCTTGACCCCTATGCTAAAGCTGTGGTTAATACCGAAAATTATAGTCGGGAAGCGGCCTCCAAACGTGGTGATAACTGTGCTAAGGCTATGAAAGCCGTAGTCGTAGACCCCAAAACTTATGATTGGGAAGATGATAAGCCGCTGGAAATCCCCTATTCTCAAACCGTAATCTATGAGATGCACGTGGGCGGTTTTACCCGCAATCCTAACTCAGGTATTCCCCCGTCTAAACGAGGAACTTATGCAGCCTTAATTGATAAGATACCTTATCTAAAAGACTTGGGAATCACTGCAGTAGAATTAATGCCTGTTCATCAATTTGATGAACAAGACGCTGTTCCGCCTCGAAAAAATTACTGGGGTTATAGTACAGTTTCCTTTTTTGCTCCCCATAGACAGTATAGTTTTAGGCGCGACCACCTCGGACCTGTTGATGAATTTCGCGATATGGTGAAAGCCCTTCATAAAGCGGGTATTGAGGTAATTTTAGATGTAGTTTATAACCACACCGCCGAGGGAAATGAGAATGGTCCGACTCTCTCATTTAGGGGGATTGACAATTCTATGTATTATATGCTGGAGGAGGAGAATCAGTCGTTTTATAGTAACTATAGTGGCTGCGGAAATACCATTAAAGCCAACCATGAAATCGCGGGACAAATGATTATTGATAGTCTGCGCTATTGGGTTTCCGAGATGCACGTGGATGGTTTTCGGTTCGATTTGGCATCAATTTTTTCCCGAAATCGTGATGGTACACCCATGGAAGATGCGCCGATTTTATGGATTATTAAATCTGACCCGGTATTGGCGGGAGCCAAACTAATTGCTGAGGCTTGGGACGCAGGGGGACTGTATGAGGTGGGGTCTTTTGCAGGCGATCGCTTTACCGAATGGAATGGACAATTTCGGGATGATGTTCGCAGTTTTGTCAAAAGTGAACCCAAACAAATCCAACGCCTAGCCTATCGAATTATGGGGAGTCCAGATATTTACCCCAAACCCGATCGCGAACCTCATTGTAGCATTAACTTTATCACCTGTCACGATGGCTTTACCCTCAATGATTTGGTTTCCTATAACCAGAAACATAATCAAGCCAATGGTGAAAATAACCGGGACGGACACAATGATAATCGCAGTTGGAATTGTGGAGTTGAGGGCTTAACTAATGATACCTATATCGAAGCCCTACGCAATCAACAAATGAAAAACTTGTGGACAATTCTGTTAGTATCCCAAGGAACTCCCATGCTGTTAATGGGTGATGAAGTCCGCCGCACCCAAAACGGAAATAATAACGCCTATTGTCAAGATAACGAGTTAGGTTGGTTTGACTGGAGTGATGTCGGTAAACACCCGGAACTATTGCGATTTGTGAAAAATCTGATCCGATTTACCCAAAGACTGCAAATTTTTCGGATTGAAAGCATTTTAGTCATGGACCCCAATAGTAAATTACCTAACATTACATGGCATGGGGTACGCTTAAATAAACCCGATTGGGCAGATTATTCCCGCAGTATTGCCTTTAGTTTACGACATCCCGAAAAACAGGAATATCTTCATATTATGCTCAATTCTTATTGGGAACCCCTCCTGTTTGAGATACCTATTCTCCCAAAAGGTCAACGGTGGTATCGTATTGTGGATACAGCTTTAGCAGTCCCCAATGATTTCTGTACCGAGAAAACAGCCCCCCCAATTCAAGGGAATCACTATCGAGTCCAGGGACGCGGATCAGTTATTCTGATGGCACAGTCCCGGTAGCAATTACCAAAATACTAACTTAACCATCGCGCTATATGTCTGATATCTCTGACCGACAACAACTGTATGAAGGGAAAGCCAAAATCGTCTATACCACTGATGACCCAGAGGTGTTGCTGGCTTACTATAAGGATGATGCCACAGCATTTAACGCCCAGAAACGGGGGACGATTAAAGGGAAGGGTGAAATTAATAACACCATGTCTGGTCATCTGTTCAAACTCCTAGAGGCGGCGGGTGTTCCCACTCATTACATTGATACCCCTAGTCCTAATGAAATGCGGATCAAACGGGTGAAGATTGTTCCTGTGGAAGTGATTGTTCGTAATATCGCCGCAGGGAGTCTGTGTAAACAGACGGGAATTCCCCTGGGAACAGTTTTGCAGCCCCCTTTGGTGGAATTTTGCTATAAAAATGACCAGCTAGGTGATCCTCTACTAACTCGCGATCGCCTCTTGGTGATGAATTTGGCGACCCCAGAACAGCTTAAATCTATGGAAGACCTCAGCCGCCAGATTGACCAGATTTTGAGTGACTTTTTCAGTGAATGTGGTATCACTCTGGTAGACTTTAAGCTAGAATTTGGCATTACCTCTGATGGTCAGTTAATATTGGCTGATGAGATTAGCCCTGATACTTGTCGCCTCTGGGACCAAGCCGAAACTGACCCTAACCTCCGGGTGATGGATAAGGATCGCTTCCGTAATGACCTCGGAAATGTCGAGAGTGCTTATCAGCAAGTATTAGCTAGGATTCTCAGTCGTCTGGGTTGAACTGCCGGGTTCTACCATCAGCCCCCTTATAGGGACACGACAGGAACCCGCGAAACCCGGTTTCTCTCAGTCTTCTGGCTTCCTCAAAAGATTGTGCCAAGAAACCGGGTTGTCTCTCCGAATAATTGGGCAAAATACCTGAAAATTTCGGATTGGGTCAGGTATCTGGGACGGGAAAAGGAATTTTTCCACCTTGAGGTTGTAACATGATCGATGGCTGATTATTTGGTGTGTGGATGTCCAAGAATGTCAATAACATGGGCTTCTGTTCTTTCTGGGTTGCCTGTTTGGCAACTTCAGCAACGTTTGGGCTATCAAATTCTGCTAGTGGTAAAACCCCTCCACTGATTTTCAATGACTATCAAGGGTCTTTGGCAGTTTCTGATCAGTCTAACGATGCTCATAAGGAGTCAGAAGCGATCGCTATCCCTTCTGTCCAATCGGGGACGACCAGCTCAGACCCGACCCAGTTTCCCCTATTTCAACTCAAAAATAACGACTACCAGAAACTGGCAGATTTTCCTCGGTCCGTAAGTTCCCCATTGGTAGCACTGGAAAACGTCGATGATAGCCTTGTAGCGTCCGACAGCACCGCCAGCGCCAGAACACAGGCACACAAGGAGCCTGCCTCGACCAAGGTGGAAATGGGTCTCGCCTCCTGGTCGGAAAATCCACCCACGCCAGTATATTCGCCTTTTGAACCCTCTCTGGGTAAGCCGGAGTCAAAACAGGCGAATTTTGATGTCATGCCGTCAGCAGACCAAATAGCCATTGCTAACCTTCAGGAAAGGTCAAAGTTTAGGCTCCCTCACTCTCCACAAGACTTGGATAGTTCCACCAAAAGCCATTTATTGACCCCTCAGACACCTTTGGCTGTGTCTCAGGAGCGCGCCGCCGGGGTAAGGCCATCAGAAGACTGGTCTAGGGAGCCTCAATGGGTGGTTAATTTGATGCAGGCGATCGCCTACGAGTGTGAACATTGCAGCCTCGACGGCACTAGGGGCCAGGAAAATCTGGAGTTAGCCCAAAATAATCTACCGCCATCAGTCCCCGGAACAGGCCAGCCGGGAGAACCTGATGTGCTAATTGCTGAAGTTCTCGTATCGGGAACTGATAATGAGCAGTTGGTGGATGTTGTCTATGGGGCGATCGCAGTTCAACCAGGACGCACCGCTACCCGTTCCCAACTCCAACAAGATATTAATGCCATTTTTGCCACCGGTCTATTTAGAAACGTCCGAGCTGTCCCAGAAGATACCCCCCTGGGAGTCAGAGTCACTTTTGATGTCGAACCTAACCCTCCCCTACAGCAGGTTATTATCGAAGGAGATCAGGTTCTCCCCTCCGAGGTCGTTGATGCTAGTTTTGCTAATCAATTCGGTCAAATTATCAACCTCCGACGCATTGAAGAAGCGATCGACGATATCCAAACCTGGTACCAACAAAATGGCTATGTACTCGCCCAGGTAATTGCCGCCCCAGACGTTACCACAGAGGGGGTAGTAACTTTAAGAGTCGCTGAGGGCGTAATTTCCGAGATTATAGTTCGTTTCCTCAATGCTGATGGAGACCCAACCGACCCTGACGGTAATCCCGTTACAGGTCGCACCCGTGACTTTATTATCACCCGTGAAATTCAGTTGCAGCCCGGAGATGTCTTTAACCAAGCAACTATTCAACAGGACTTAGGTAGGGTATTCAGATTAGGCATTTTTGATGATGTCCGACTTCAGCTTGAACCTGCCCCCGAAGACCCCACCAAGGCTAATATGATTGTTAATGTCATTGAACGTAGCACTGGGTCCGTCGCCTTTGGGGGTGGTTTCAGTTCCGCCACCGGTTTGTTTGGAACTCTTAGCTATCGTGAAGCCAACTTGGGGGGAAATAATCACCAATTAGCCGCCGAAGTGCAGGTTGGTGAACAGGTTTTACTCGTCGATTTGAGCTTTACAGACCCTTGGATTGCTGGAGACCCTTACCGCACCTCCTACACTGTTAATGCTTTTCGCCGCCGTGGGATTTCTCTAGTTTTTGAGGAAGGCTCCGAAGATGTTAGACTCCCTAATGAAGACCGCCCTAGGGTAATTCGGACTGGTGGTGGTATTAGTTTTACCCGTCCCTTTGCCGAAAATCCTTTTGTTGACCCCGACTGGGTGGCTTCCTTGGGTTTTCAATATCAACGCGCTCAGGTAACAGATTCTCGTGAACGTATCACCCCCCGCGATGAGAGAGGTAAACTTCTTTCCGCTAGTGAGTCTGGCGAGGATGATTTATTTACCGTTCAGTTTGGGTTGGCCACCGATCGCCGTAATAATCGCCAAATTCCCACCAGTGGCTATGCTTTTCGCTTCGGAACAGAACAATCGATTCCCATAGGTTCCGGGAATATATTTTTTAATCGCGTCCGAGGTAGTTATAGTTATTATATCCCCGTTGATTTCTTACAGTTGGTTCCAGGCGCACCCCAAGCCTTAGCTTTCAATATTCAAGCTGGCACAATTATGGGCGATTTCCCACCCTATGAAGCCTTCCCCTTGGGGGGTGCTAACACTGTCCGAGGTTGGCGTGAAGGTGCTTTAGCCGCCGCCCGCAGTTTTGTCTTGGGTTCCGTCGAGTATCGCTTCCCAGTCTTTTCTGTTGCTAATTTTTTGATTGGCGGCGCTTTATTTATTGATGGTGCCCATGCTTTGGGTACTCAAAGCAGTGTCCAAGGAAATCCTGGCGGTATTCGTGGTAAACCCGGCAGTGGGATTGGTTTCGGGGGCGGCGTTCGCATTCAGTCTCCTCTCGGTCCAATTCGGATTGATTATGGGATTAATGATGAAGGCGGAAATCAGATCCACTTCGGTATTGGTGAACGCTTCTAAATCTCCAGTCAATTACATCTAGTTGGGTGCCTCAGAATTCCCAAATAGACAGGGCACCCAATAACCCTACGCCGTGTTTTATTAAAGCGAGAAGGGGGGAAATTAATAAACGTTCTCGGTTCTGGATTAGACGAGCGATCGCTTCCCATTGTCTATCTCGGAAAGTAGCGTCAGGGTTATTTAGGGCGGTTTTTAAATAAGACAAGGCTTGGGATTTTAAAGATTCCATGATCAGTTAAACTCAGGCATACTAGAGACCATCATATTCATTGTAATCAAAAATATCTAAGTCAGCCCTCATAGCCTTATGCTATAATGCGGAAGCCTACATCCAGCTATAGTAGTAAGCACAAGTTCCTGTTCACACCCCAGCCGACCGGAGAAACAACGCCTATGACCTCTGACAAACCCCAGGACGCTTTAGCCAGCCTCTCAGAAGGAATTGCGCTTCTGATTGATTTGGCTAAACAGGGAGAAATAGATCCCTGGGATGTGCGGGTGATTGACGTGATTGATCGCTACCTCAGCCAACTGACTCCCGGGGTTGATTCCGTCTCCAATAATCAGTTTGTAGAACTTTCCCAATCTGGTCAAGCCTTTCTTTATGCTTCTATGCTGGTGCTACTCAAGGCGGATAGCCTCATGGATTCTGATGCGGCTGGGGATGATGATGCTATGATTACCGAAGAGTTAGAATTTTTGGGGGAAGATTCAGAAGCTGAGTGGCTGCGTCCTCAGAATTTGGAACGACAGTTACGCCGCCGCGCTGTGGCTAAGGTTCCCCAAAAGCGTAAAGTCACACTCCAAGAGTTGATTGATCAACTACAATTAATGGCGACTACCATCGCCCAACACCAGAGTCGTCCCCGTCCCCGTCGTAATGTTTCTGTTAACAAAAATAAAGCAGCTAAAGCGATCGCTGAATTAGCACACCAAGAAAACTTGGTCGAGATGGCTGGAAAATTAGAGGAACTTCTCTGGGCTGAAGGTGTAGACCCACAAGGCGATTGGTTAGATCTTGAACAATTATTAGTTCTCTGGTCTAATCTGATTGGTAAGCAGAAAACACACACCCCCAACCTGTTAGAATCCACAAATCTACTCCCAGAGTCAGCCGCAAATACTCCGCCTATTTCTAATTCTAAACATGACCGAGTTGGGGTTTTTTGGGCTTTGTTATTATTATCGGCTCAGTCTAAGGTAGAGTTATCCCAGGATGAATTTTATCAGGATATTAAAGTCAGGACTTTAAATATATCCCCCCAGCCTGAATTAAACAACATCCGATAATCAATTAATAATTAATAATTAATAATTAATAATTGTAGGGGCGCGCCTCCCCTAGGACCTCGGCTTTCAAGGAGAATATTAATAAACCCGCCCCACCCCACCCGGTAATTAATTAATAATTAATAATTAATAATTAATAATTGTAGGGGCGCGCCTCCCCTAGGACATAGCCTACCAACGATAAGATAAATAAACCCGCTTTCTGGGGAGAGGGGGAAAGGGTAGCGCCACATCAATTATCGGGTTAGTTGACAGTTGATTTAAGGCTCTAAAAACGCCGCCAGTTTGAGGTTATATTGTTGCTCAAACACATCTTTTTTGATGTCTAAACTCCACAATTCCAAAGCACAATTATCCTGGGGGTCAACCGGTTTCAGTATCAATTTAAACTCTTTTTTATCACGATCGCACTCACAATTAACCTCAGCTACAGCCCCTATTTGACGACGGTCTAAAGCCACCGCTAACCGCATCAAAGGATTAAGACGGTCGATAATGTGACGGTTTTTCTTCGACAAGTTTTGATAATTTTCATGTTTCTTTTTTGGGGCACTTTTTCGGTGATAACGAGCCAAATTAGCAATCATATCAATTTCGGTTTCCGTATAACCCAAAAGTTCCCCATTACGGATTAAATAATAGGAGTGTTTATGGTGTGCAGAATGACTAATATATAGCCCGCAGTTATGCAAAATAGCCGCCGCCCAGAGCAATTCTCGTTCCGCCGATCCATAGTCATGGAGAATGCCATTAGTTTGGTCAAATAGGCTGAGAGAGAAGGCTGCCACCCGTTCACCATGTTCTAAATCTACATTATATTTTTGAGCAATTTTGAGGATGCTACGTTGTCGGATAGAACTTTCATATCGTAGGCGGTCTTCAATCAACCCGTGGGTAAGCATCCAATCAACAATTACCCCTTCCCGCAAACTTCTTTCACAAATAGTCAGAGACTCTATTTCTAATAAACTCATCGCCTCCTGTAAAATTAGAGCCCCAGCCAGGATAATTTCCGCCCGCCGATCATTTATGCCAGGAATTTGCAACCTTTCTTGGTAGGATAACTTCCGCAGACGACTAACGATATTATGTAACTCATTTAAAGTAATTTGGTATCCGGCTAAAGGTGTAGGTTCAGTGCCTAATTTTTCCTTAGCAATCATTACCGCTAAGGTTTCAATCGTACCGGAAGTACCGACTAAATGGGGTACTTTTCCGGGTTGTAGATGAAGACGCAACTCATCAACGGGACGTTCCAACATTCCCCGAATATAGGCTTGTACAAACAGAAATTCTGTGCGAGATATAGGGTCAGTTTTGATATATTCTTGAGTGAGACGGACAGCCCCGACCTTGGTACTACTGAGAAATTTAGGTTCTCCACCATCTCCCAAAATCAACTCTGTCGAACCCCCTCCGATATCAATAATAACGTGGGGTTCGTCGTGAAATTCCATAGCCGAGAGGACACCCAAATAAATTCTCCGGGCTTCTTCAGGACCAGAAATCAGGTTAATTTCGAGATCCAATTCGTCGGATACTCGTTTGATAAAATCCCGACCGTTGGGGGCTTCCCGGACTGCGCTGGTAGCGACAGCAACAACTTGCTCGACGTTAAAGGTTTTGGCTAGTTCCTGAAAGCGTTTGAGGGTGGCGATCGCCCTGTCCATGACTTCCGGCTTGAGTTGTCCTTTTGGTCCACAGTCTCCGAGTCTTACGGTATCTTTCTCTCGGGCAATAATCGTAAATGCGGGTAGACTCTTATCAATTCGCACTATGACCATGTGCAGAGAGTTGGTTCCTAGGTCAATAGAAGCCAAAATATGTTCGCCACTGGGCCTTAATTGCTTCCCTAAATGCGGAACTGATGTAGTCATAACAAATATATATTAAGCGATCTTAAATTCTATCTTAGATCAAAACTTGGCACTTCAATATCCCCTGTAGACAATCTTAGCCACCAGTAGGGGCGAACAGTAGGGGCGAAAAATTTTTCGCCCCAACAAATTGTCCTTTGTCTCCTTCTACCCCTTTCCCAGAGGGAGGGGGAGTTTCATGGTCCATTGTCGATTTGGGTTTGAGAATTTTTAAAGGCTTGTTTCATCACCGATTGAATTCGCTTAGGATCGGGTTTTTTTCCACCCATTAAATCCCCGAAATATACACAAGTAGCTTCACCTAAAGCTCCCGTATAAGCGAAAGCCCAAGAAGCGGCGATCGCACTTCCAAAAGCCGGAATAAACTTAATTAATTCCCGACCGACCGCCTGAGCGAGAAATCCACCAGCGATCGCACTAACAATACCCCCAGCTTGGGAGGGGGTAATAGTTTGACCGTAGAGTTTTCCTAGTAACCCCACCATAGACACTTGTAGGGCTGTTAAAACTGGCATAGTCGCAAAAGGTAGGGGAACCGCTGCTATAGTAGCCGCCATAATTGAAAAAGCTAAAATATAGCGCCTTCCCACGTCTCGATATAAACTACTTAATTCCTGTCCCGCCTGTCCTTCCAAAAGCTGATAAATAGTCCTGGCTTCCGCTTCTGGCAACAATTCTATCAAAGTATCCCTAAAAGTTTCTAACCCATAAAATACCGGGGTGTAGCCATCTTCTTCTAGGGTAAAATCAATGGCAACTAGGCGATTATATAAATTATCAAAATCCTCTTGTATGGCATCAAAACTTCGCTGAAAGTCTGGAAAATCCGGCGGATAGGCGGGATGATTTGCCGTTCCTGTGGGGTAGACTTCATGGAGACAAGTTACCACCAATAAACAGGGTAAATCAGGGTATTTTGACCGTAAACTAGCCGCAATAGTTCGCAGGGTATCTGTAGCGAAATCATTAATTTTCACCGTCAAAATTAGCACCCGTGCGCCGCGAGTTTCCTGCTGTAAATTCTCCACCAATTCCGCTACCAACTCATCCGTATCCTGATTAATATCCCCCAGTCCGACCGTATCCGTAAAAATCAGTAAAGGTAGATCCCCGGAAGGGTAAGCATATCGTTGAGTGTTTTGGGTGTGGGGCTTAAATCCCTGGCCGACAATTTCCGCCGAAACTCCTGTTAATCCCCTAACAATGGAACTTTTACCCGCTTGAGGTTTCCCAATTAGCAGCGCTTCTGTAGTTGGAAGTTCAGCCCGGACGCGCTCTAAAATCTCAGCAACTTCGCTCTCACTAACATTAAATAATCCCCCAATTTTATCAGTTATTTTCCCTAGAGTCAAGACTTTTTTCAATCCTTCGCCAAGAGATTCCCATGGCGCTTTATTGGGCTGTTTTTGATGATTCTGGTAAGACTGAGAAGGTTCTGGGGGTAAATTGCTATCAGTATCAGATGGTTCAGACATAATTAAAGGTGTGTTAAGCAATACTTCCGCGTTTGCGTGCTTCTTTGTAGGAGATACCGACGTTAGGGAGTCCGGCGCGAATCATTTGGTCTTCTAGCATAGCAAAAAACCGAGTCCGATCGCCTCCTCTCACCACCGCTTGATTGTGGGCTTCCGCTAAAGCCACCGGGTAACCATAGCCTTTATAAACTTGGGCTAACATAATTGATAAAGCTAACTCAAATTGTTCCGTATTTTCAGCTACCCAAGCCGGACATTCAATTCTAGCGATTTCCGTGCCAACATTCACATAACAGAAGTAGATGGAATCAAAATCATAATAATCCAAAATACGCGATCGCGATCGCCAGAGGGGGCTGCGTTGTCCTGGTTTCAGATAATTAGACCATAGCACCGTATCTCGCAGAGGTTCAGAAATTTGACAGGGGGCTTGTTTAATCTTGCCTTTTTTGTCCACTTGACCGAAATCTGGGCAATTTCGCGCACAATCAGGTTCATTATACGGACACCCTTGCAATCTCAGAAACGAAATAGTTTCGCTACTGCGAGAGGCGCTGACATAACCCATCATCGGAATACCAGACACTTTAATCATATCCCAGGCTTCTAAAATCGGTTCGATAATGCGATCGCGCGCTTCTGTTGGCAATGTTTCCAAAAACCAGTAAACTAGGGAACCATCTACTAAGGCGAGGGCCGGGTTAAGGTTGTCCCCTTGAATTGTAGCAATCTCCCGGGCTGTTTCCGCGAGGGCGATCGCTTCCGAAATGCTGCGTTGGTAGCCCATCCATTCCTCTGTGCGAATACCCCACTGGCGCGAAATATATAGGTCTTCGGGACGATAAAAAATTTCGGGAACACTATCAAGGATCGGGTGGCGACTTTGACCGTAATAGAGGACAACCCTACCGATGTTGATTAGGTAACAATAGGCGATTTCGTGGGCGTTAGGGGCGATTTGGGACCCGTCTGTGGCAAAAACTGTATGGGCGGCGGGTGGTGCTTGAATCGTGAAACAGCTATCTAATTGGTCTATGGGGATGGCGGGATGAAAGGGAATCCGATCTACCCAGTAATTCAGGCTTTCTATCAATTCTTCTTGATGCTTTTGGGCCTCTGTCAGCAGGTTTTGTGCTGCTTGTAGGCGATCGCTCGCCGCTTGGGCTTCACGGGTCAAGTGTTTACTCATCCCTTGCATTTGGCGAGCCAGTTGAGTTAGGTCAAGCATAGTATTCGGGCGTGAAGTCACACCTAATTATAAATCTCAGAGGTTAACTTGATGTAGCTACCCGGAAATACTTATCGCTGATTGCCAATATAAGTTTTTCGGTACATAATATATATGTTAGGCTCTATTGACAATTTTATGCTCACAAATCATCGGGGCTAATGCTGGGTTACTTTTATGATTAACAACTAGGAGTTAATTAGATAATGGATAAAGTCGAAAATTTTGCCTTAACATCTGTTGATCTCAGTAATTGCGATCGTGAACCCATCCATATTCCCGGTAAGATTCAATCTCACGGTTGTTTGCTAGTTCTCCAGGAACCAGAACTAATCATTTTACAAGCCAGTTGTAATACTAAACTATTTTTGGGGCGGGAAGTAGAGGCTGTTGTTGGCAAAACTTTAAGCCAAGTATTTACCCCGATCGCATTTCAAAAAATCTCCCAATCTCTGAAATCCCATGATCTCAAATATTCAAACCCCATTGATATCGAATTAACCCATAACAATACCCCCCAACAATTGACCGCTATTGTCCATCGACATGATCATGTATTAATCCTGGAGTTAGAGCCACATATACCCACACAAACCCACCGCGCTTATGGCATTTATGCACAAATTCAATCTTCCCTTCCCGCTATTGAAAATAAAAACAGTTTCGAGGAATCTGCCCAATTTTTAGCCCAGGAAATTCGCCAATTAACCGAATACGATCGCGTTATGATTTATCGGTTTGAAACTGATGGGAGTGGCATTGTCGTAGCCGAAGATAAAAAACCAGAATTAGAGCCTTTTCTCGGACTCCATTACCCCGCTTCCGACATCCCCAAACAAGCCCGACAACTCTATTCTAAAAACTGGGTGAGGATTATTGTTAATGTTAATGATAATCCCGTCGCTATTTACCCTCTTCATAATCCCATTACTCAAAAACATATCGATTTGAGTTATGCCACTCTTAGGAGTGTTTCCCCTATCCATATTGAATATCTGCAAAATATGGGGGTTTCCGCTTCCTTGTGTATTTCTCTCATTAATGACCAAAAACTATGGGGTTTAATTGTTTGTCATCACTACAGCCCTAAATTTGTCTCCTATGAATTGCGCCAAGCCTGCGAATTATTAGGGCAATTTATGTCAGTGGAACTGTTCCGTCAATATCAAAAAAATTGGGAAGCCTATCAGATTAAAGTCAAAAAAATTCAGCAACTCTTTAGACAAGAACTCTCCGTACATGAATCGGATTTAATTAATCGAATTAGGACAATGATTGATTCTAGTGGTCAACATTTACTAGAATTAGTTAATGCTCAAGGTGTCGTCATTGGCTTACAGGGAGAACTCACTGAGTTCGGAGAAACTCTCCCTCAACCCGATTTAGATGATCTACTCTCCTGGCTGCGTAGCTATTACCCACAGGAAATTTTTTATACCGATCGCCTCGCTGAAATTTACCCACCTGCTCAAAATTACATCAACAAAGCCGCTGGGTTGCTGGCTATTTCCATTTACTTAGATCAAGCCACTTATCAAATAGTTTGGTTTCGTTCAGAAATTATCCAGACTGTTACTTGGGGGGGGAATCCTAACAAAGCAGTTGTTATTGATGATCATAACCAAATGCGCCTATCTCCTCGCCAATCTTTTGAAGCCTGGAAAGAAACAGTTAGTGGTCATGCTTTGGGTTGGAATGAATTAGAAATTAACGCCGCCATGGAACTCCGCAATACTTTAATGTTGGCGGTTTTGCATTTCTCTCATTTCGCCTTAGAAGAAGTTGCGAAACGCGCGGAAATGGCGAATCGAGCTAAAAGTGAGTTTTTGGCTAATATGAGCCATGAAATCCGCACACCCATGAATGCCATTTTGGGTTTTTGTGATTTACTCAAAGGATTGGTTGAAGATGATAAACAACAATCTTATCTCGATGCGATCGCCGCTGGGGGTCGAGCCTTAATTAGTTTGATTGATGATATTTTGGATCTCTCCAAAATTGAGGCGGGAAAACTTGAACTTGAGTATCACCATGTCTATTTGCCAATATTACTACAGGAAATCCAGCAAATATTTTTACCCACAGCTATGGCTAAGGGTTTATCACTACAGATTAATTTTGAACCCAATGTTCCTAAAATTATCGCATTTGATGAAGTCCGACTCCGCCAAATTCTCTTTAATATTGTCGGAAATGCTATCAAATTTACCGAAGATGGTTCCGTTACGATTTCGGTTCGCGCCCAAAATTGTGATGATGATTCTCGCATCACTCTGGAAATTATGGTAGCAGATACTGGTATTGGAATAAATCCAGATCAGCATCAACAGATTTTTGAAGCCTTTGTACAAAGTGAGGGACAAAGTAATCGTCGCTATGGTGGGACTGGACTCGGTTTGGCTATTACTCGAAGACTTACCCATCTGTTGGGAGGTACACTAACTCTCGACAGTCAGTTAGGCTTAGGAAGCGTTTTTACTTTTACCTTTCCTGATGTCCAAATTACACAATCTCATCAATTAATTAATCTACAACCCGCCATTTATTTGTCAGATTTAATCCCCTCTACTATCCTAGTGGTCGATGATGTCGAGTCTAACCGCAAGCTAATTGCTGGTTATTTTGATACCACAGAACACCTACTGCTAGAGGCTAAAGATGGATACCAGGCGATCGCTATGGTTGAAACTCATCATCCTGATGTCATTTTAATGGATCTACGAATGCCCGATTTAGATGGCATTGCGACCAGTCAACTCATCAAACAAAACCCCCACACTGCTAATATTCCCATTGTTATGTTAACCGCTTCTGTGGTCGCCAAAGATTTTGAATTAAGTCAAAATTTATGTCAGGGATATCTACGCAAACCTGTCAATAGAGAGCAACTCGCCGCTGTATTATCCGATATTTTAGCACGCAAAATCGATATTCAACCGCCTAACATACCTCAACAATTAACTGAAAAAACAGCAATTAATATCACTAAATTACCCTTGAATCAATTGCTAGAGTTAAAGGAAATTTTACGCAAGGAAGAAGAGAAAGGATGGCCAGAATTACGCGATCGCATGACTCAAAGAGAGTTGCGATCGTTTTTGCGACGCTTACAAAAGTTAGCTAAAAACTATCCCTGGAAGCCTCTCCAAGATTATGTCACCATTCTCGATCAGCAATTTGCAGACTTTGACTGGGATAACTTACCAGATACTATCAATAACTTTCCTACACTCAGGCGATCGCTTCAACAACTAGATTCTCCCTAGTCCCCCCGGTACTAAGTCATGGCTTTGTAAAGATTTTGTAAAGAGTTGATGAAACTAGCCTCCAGATCATCTATAGAATCTTTGAATTTTGCCACCTTTCGGGTATATTTGAAATAGGGAATTTATCAAAATATCTCGGTGGTGTTAGGGGCAAAAGATTCTCAGTAAAATTACTGAATTACTCATGTAACTTGGTCTATTAGTTCAAGCCAAAAGCCAGTGATTTTACTTACATACTAACTCGCATTCATCTGGGGGAGGTCTATTATGACCGGTCTGGAACTGATTATTTTTATTTTTGGCCCGTTTATTTCATTTAGTTTGGCTTGTTTACTTGTATCTAACCAACGAGAGTTTGGCACCGAACCGGATACCAACAAATACTAACACTAACATATCATCAAAAATTTTCTTGGTGCAGCCACCTAGCGGACAACCGCCCCAAAGCGGACGGGTTGGGTTAGGGAATTGGGGCAGGTAATTATCTACCAAAAAGGCGATCGGGGGGCATATATATCTATAAGTCTCCGATCGGTGATCAAAAGTTCCCGGAAACCACCACTAAAATTGGTACTCCCATGAGTGGTAGCTTCCTGGTGTCTAGTGCTGACCACTAGCTAGGTAGGTAGAGACCGACTAGCGCCGACCATCTCCTGGCTGAGGATAGGAGGGAGACTCCTCTGGGGACTTATTATCGACTGCCATAATCTGGCTATCAACAATGGTCGCCATCTCTTGGGTCAATTGTGTATGAAAATCTAGGGAAGCCACGGAGATGGTTTTTGTCTGCGCGGGGGAAGGGGCGACTAAGGCAGCAGCGCCTACAGAAGCGATCGCAGCACTAATAGCCAAGGAAGCCAAAGCATTATATAGCATTTTTAAAGACCCTATCGATATGTGGTAACAGAACTTGCTTAAAATACTTGGGCTAGATTTCCATATCCGGAAAAAAATATAATTTTTCCCAAAAATCTCTAGTCTAGTTGGATGACAATCAGAATTTTATGAAGACATGGGGGGGGAGACAGTCAACGGAATAATTCAGATATATTCGGCGTAATATTAGCCAGAAGTTACGGTAATCACTCATTCTGGATACGCCAGCAGTATCACCCATGAAAATAATCCCTCAATTGACAAGGGTTAATTGAGGAGACTATCTGATATATTGCGGGTAATAAAGTATATTTACATGGTTGGATGTCTTAGCCTTTCCTGCCGCTACCTCGGTGGGGGGTAGGACTGGATTCAGTCTCTGGTATTTGGTTTTCATTGACTTGAGCTAGCTCATAAATTGATTCATGGGAAGACTCAGACGGGGTAGCTGTAGTCTCCAATTTGGGTTGATTAGCTAGATTAATGAGTGCCAAGCCAGATAGCATAATTAAACTGGAAAGACGCATGAGGGAATGTCCTTATCAAAGTTTCCACTATCTAATACCAGCGGGATATCAGCTATCCGGGAAAAATCGCAAAATGGGATAACTAGGAAATCATTAATCACTGGAAAATAGGGGATTTTACGGATTCATTAATTGCCCCTACCTTCCCCCCATTAGCTAGACCTATCTGGTAATAATGCTTAACTGCGGCTATAATTAACCTGAGTTCTAGGAATGCTGCTACGATGGACGATCGCCAACAGAAACACCCACAGTACAAAAGCGATCGCCGAATGGTTGATCAGCTTTTGGCCAATCAGTCACCGGGAGACTTAGAACTGGCGGAACTTGCGCGTCTGAAAATCCGTTACCAGGGGTTCCCCGGCGCTTGGGATATCCAAAAAGACCTAGATCGACTTTTGCAAATGTGGAATTACACGGAAGACAGCCTCTTCGAGAAAACTCGCGCCATTCATGCTGAGGGTCATGTTTACCGCGCTAAAAACCGAGATAGTGATGATTGGGTATAAATAAGATGCACAGAATTGCAGCGATACCAGGAGGCTGGAACCCCGATACAGAGGGGGTTATCTTTATTGAACAAACTGCCGCGCCAATTATTGTTTTAACTGCAGCGGATACAGAAATTCAAACCTTAGCAGCAGCCATAGCTGAGTTACCCTCAGACTTTCCCAATTTACGAGTAACTAATTTGCTGAACCTGCAACAGCAGCTTACTATAGACACCTATGCTGAGGAGGTCTTATCTCAGGCGAAGGTTGTAGTTTTGCGACTGTTGGGGGGACGTTCCTATTGGTCCTACGGTTTGGAAGTTTTGGCGGAAATCGCGGAAACTAAAGGGGTAGAATTGATTATTTTACCGGGAGATGATGGCGGCGACCCGGATTTAATTACTCAGTCTACGGTTCCCCTAACTGTAGCTAACCGAGTTTGGCAATATTTTAGTGAGGGAGGGGTAGAAAATACGATCGCAGCTTTGCAATATATAAGCGATCGCTATTTAGCCACTAATTACAACCCGCCGCCACCTGTAGCCATTCCCAGGGTCGGTCGTTATCCGTGGCGCGCGCTGTCCCCCGTCTCTAACTATCGGGAAGTGGGAATCTTATTCTATCGCGCCCATTATCTATCAGGAAATACTGCCCCCATTGATAGCCTTTGTCAAGCCTTGGCGGCTCGTCAACTTAACCCGGTTCCCCTGTTTGTTTCATCCTTGCGAGATCCAGAAATCCAACAGGAGGCGATCGCCTATTTAACCAAAGCCAGACTCTTAATAAATACCACAAGTTTCTCGATTTCATCCCTGGATAATTCCGACCTACCCAGCGCCCCTCTGTTTTCTTTAGATATCCCCACATTACAAGCCATTCTGAGTGGTATTAGCGAACAGAGATGGCAATCAAGTCCCCTCGGATTACCTCCCCGTGATGTGGCGATGAATATCGCTTTACCAGAAGTAGACGGCCGCATTATTACCCGCCCAATTTCCTTTAAAACTGTCAAAAATAGCGATACCAGACTAGAAACAGATATTGTTCATTATCAACCCAAAAGCGATCGCATAGAATTTGTAGCCGACCTCGCGGCCAACTGGGTCAAACTCTCAGAAACCCCCACCCACCAAAGGCGCATCGCCCTAATTTTAGCCAACTATCCCACCCGTAACGGTCGCCTCGCCAATGGTGTCGGACTAGATACCCCCGCCAGTTGTGTAGAAATTCTCCAGGCTTTAAAATTAGCCGGATATACCGTCAGCGATTTTCCCCTTACCGGAGATGATCTGATTCAGGAACTGACCAGGGGAGTGACTAACGACCCAGAAGGGCGAGATTTTCGGGAAGTTAAGCAGTTTTTAAAATGGCAAGACTACCTGACTTATTTTAACACTTTACCCGCCGTTGTGCAAGGGGGAATTAAAGAACGTTGGGGGGTGCATTTTTTTGAGAATCCGCCGGAGATATTACCGATTGCTGGGGTACAATTTGGCAATGTTTTTGTGGGCATTCAACCATCACGAGGTTATGATATTGATCCGAGTCTGAATTATCACGCGCCGGACTTGGAACCGACCCCAGAATATTTGGCTTTTTATGAGTGGCTAAGAAACCACTTTGAGGCTCATGCGGTGGTTCATGTAGGGAAACATGGTAACTTAGAATGGCTACCGGGTAAAGGGGTAGGACTGTCGGAGGAATGTTACCCAGAAATCGCCCTGGGACCTTTACCGAATTTCTATCCGTTTATTGTTAATGACCCTGGGGAAGGTTCCCAAGCGAAACGCCGATCGCAGGCGGTAATTTTAGACCATTTAACGCCGCCAATGACTAGGGCTCAATTATATGGACCTTTGCAACAATTAGAAGGGTTAATTGACGAGTATTATGAGGCTCAAGTATTAGATCCATCTCGGTTAAAAACTATCAGCGATCGCATTGTGGAGTTAATCCGCAAGGAAAAGTTAGACCGGGATTTGGGCATCTCTGACGGGGAAATGGTGTCGGAATTATTTGGCACAATTGACGGTTATTTATGTGAACTCAAAGAAAGTCAAATCCGCGACGGTTTACATATTTTGGGGCGCTGTCCAGAAGGGAGACAATTGCGGGATTTAATCATAGCCATAGCGCGTCATCCCAGCCAAAATCGATGGGGTTTAACCAGGGCGATCGCTCAAGATTGGGGTTGGGAATTAGACCCATTAACAGCTAATCCGGGGGATTTATGGGAGGTGGAAGGCGACCAGAAAAACAGTGAAATCTGTAGGACGGTCGGGGATGCGATCGCCTTAATCGAAGACCAAGCCGCGATTTTAATCGACCAATTAATCAGCCAAAATAGTCAGGAATTCCCAGGGGAATTGACCCGCCAAGAATTAGTTTGGATCGAAAATATCCTCCTCCCCAATCTGAAAAAATGCGATCGTGAAATTCAGAACCTATTAAGGGGACTTGACGGCTGCTATATTCCCAGTGGATCATCCGGTGCGCCGACTCGTGGACGACCTGATGTTCTCCCCACCGGACGGAATTTCTACGCGGTCGATATTCGCGCCATTCCCACAGAAACCGCTTGGCGGGTCGGTCAGTTAGCAGCGGAAGCCTTGGTAGAAAAATACACCCAGGATCATGGAGAATATCCCCAAACTCTAGGGCTATCTGTGTGGGGAACTTCCACCATGCGGACGGGGGGAGATGATATCGCCCAGGCTTTAGCCTTGTTAGGGGTACAACCAGTCTGGGAGGGTGCGTCCCGGCGAGTGGTGGATTTTGAAATTTTGCCGATTTCCATATTGGGACGACCCAGGGTTGATGTCACCTTACGCATTTCTGGGTTATTTAGAGATGCTTTCCCCAATTTAATCGACTTATTCGATCGCGCTGTGGAGATGGTTTCTCAGTTATCAGAAACCCCCTCAGAAAACCCGATCGCCGCCACGGTCTATCAGGAAACTACCGCTGGGGTGGAGGAAGGTTTGACCGAAGATGAAGCTAAAATGCGATCGCGTTTGCGGGTATTTGGGTCAAAACCGGGGGCCTATGGTGCTGGGTTACAAGGATTAATTGAAGCCCAAAATTGGACCGATGACAGCGACCTGGCGCGCGCTTATTTGAATTGGAGTAGTTATGCTTATACTGGCGGTCAGGGAATTTCTGCCCCCCAAGCCTTTGCTAACCGTCTCCAACAAATGCAGGTGGTTTTACACAATCAGGATAATCGAGAACATGATATTTTGGACTCCGATGATTATTATCAATTTCAGGGAGGGATGACGGCCGCGGTGCGGGTTCTCCGAGGCGAAAATCCCGATACTTATTTTGGTGATAATTCTCTCCCAGAAAATCCCAAAGTCCGACAGTTGCGGGAGGAAATCGCTAGGGTATATCGGTCGCGGGTGGTGAATCCTAAATGGATTGCTGGGGCGATGCGACACGGTTATCGGGGGGCTTTTGAAATGGCGGCTACAGTAGATTTTTTATTCGCTTATGATGCTACCGCCCAATGTGTTGATGATTTTATGTATGGGGGGATAGCTGAGGCTTATATATTAGATGCACAAGTCCAAAATTTTGTCCGCGAAAAGAATCCTTGGGCGTTGCGGGATATGGGGGAAAGGTTACTAGAAGCACACCAGCGAGGGTTATGGTCTTCCGTAGACAGAGATTTATTAGATAGACTACGCAACGTGGTTTTAGACGCGGAAGCTGCGATCGAAATGGCAGAATAAACATTAGAGGCAGGGTGATAACCTGCCCCTAAGAGGCGATCGCGCCTTTACTGTTTTAAGCGAGAGATGATCTCACGAATTTGCTCCGATGCTACATCGCGACCTCCCAAACCAAAGGCGATCGCAATAGCAACAGCGATCGCACCCAGTAGCAAGCCAAAAGCCAAATTCACAATATCACTAGCAATTCCCATTTGCTGAAGTGCCATAGCACCCACAAAGATAATAACAGCAATGCGGGCAGCCTGAGCCAGCAATTTAGCCGAAGAAGTGCCGGAACTCGATATCAAATTATGAGCCAAGTTAGCCAAGTATAAACCAATGCCAAAAATGATCACACCCAATAGCACTCGGCCAGCAATGATTAACAACTGCTCAACAATCAAAGTTAAAGCAGTTAAGCCCAAAATGTCCGTAGCCGTCACTACCGCAAAGAACATCACACCTACCAAAGCAATCACACCCACGATTTCCGAAGGTGTTTGCTTCGTGGCACTGGTCACAGGCTTATCATCTATCACCTCATCCTCTTCTGTGGTCTGAGTTGGGGTAGAAACCGGACTAGCCTTAGATTCAATTCCCAACCAAACAAAGATATTGTTAAAACCCAGATTGGTTAGCAGGTTAGTCACCAAATCTCGGACAATCACCCCAAACATATAAGCCAACACCAATATCACACCCGCAATGAAAACTTGGGGAATGACATTAAAGATCTGATTCAGCATCAAAATCGCTGGGTCAGAAATCGCATTAATCTGGAGTGCTTGCAGGGCTGAGATGGCAATAGGAATCATCAGCACAACATAAACAATTGTGCCTAGCACAGAAGATAGGGATGTAGTCCCCATCGCCTTTTCTAATCCCAACTGATTGCTGAGACGATCAAAACCAACAGCAGCCAATAAATTGGTAACAATGCGACTGACGATTTGAGCCAAAAGCCAACCACCTGCCGCAATAACTAAGGCTTTCAGGATATTGGGTAGACTCGACAGGATTTGATTGACCATCGTCTGCACCGGAGATAGCAACCCAGCTAACTCCAAAGTGCTAAGAATCATGGGCAGAAACAGCAGGAAAATAAACCAATAAATGGCATTTCCCAAGGTGTGACTCAGAGAAAAATGGCTCTCGTTTGCCCCATGGGGAACCTGCTGGTTGAGTCGCTCATCCAGCCTGAACATATCCAGGAACTTAATCATCAAGGTTCGGCAAATGGTAGCCAATACCCAGGCCACCCCTAACAATCCGGCTGCCCCTAATATCCTAGGTATGTAGCGGGTGATTTCATTCAACAGGGTAGTCAGGGGAGCGGAAACAGAAGTTAACTGGAGTCGGTCAAAGAAACCAATAATCGCAAAAATAAAGATAACCCAGAAAACTAGGGTCCCTGCCCATTTTTCTACGGGAAAGTCCTCACCGCCTTCCGTAGACCCAGAAATCCAACTGACCAGTTTATTATCTATATCGGTCTTTTTGAGTAGCTTTTTGACCAATGAAGCCGCGAAAAGAGCAAGTAGGTAGCCAACTAACAGAATCAAAAGGGCTGTCCCAAAATCTACCAGGGATATATCCCCCAGGCGAAAATTCATCAAGTCATCAACGGGATTCGGTGATGAACCCTCTTGAGCTAAACTTAAATGGGATAGGTTCCCTATTCCTATCCCCAAGGGATTGGGAATTATACACGAAGTTTCAATCATAATCTTTGTAGATGGGTTCTAAAGTTTTACAATCTAACAGAATAATTATCCCCCTAACATCTCCCCAGGGAAGGAAACTAGCAAAATTTGATCAACTCTGTTATTTTCCTCGGTGATGATGTTGAACTCAAATCCAGGTGAGATTCACCAGTAAATCTATGCTCATCAGTTTTCGTCACTGGTTCCGATTGTTATAAAATGCCTACAGATGAGTTAAACCTCTGTGTGTACAAACTTGTTTGATCTCACCGTTGGGGTGGACATTAGTTCGTTCAACGGATAACGTTCTGAATATAGCTTGAGGCTTAGGATGTCATCTCGTCAAGTATTTGAACAGTCTATTCACATTAAAGCGATCGCCACTACGGTTGAACGCTGTATTACCGATCGCCATTTGATGCGTCGTTGGTTAAATCCCGCCCTCCGTTGTGACCCAGTTGGTGATTGGGATACCGATGTGGGGGGACGTTCCCGGTTTGTTATTCAAATTCCCATTATTCAACCTACCTTAGAGAGTATTGTCCTGGAAAGAGAACCGGGGCTAATTGTCTGGGGATTTGATGGATTTTTCCAAGGATGCGATCGCTGGGAATGTCAACCCCAATCCCAGGGAACTTACTTATTAAATCGCTTTGAATTTGAGATTAATAACCCCTTAATTGCCTTTGGTTTTAATCGGTTCGCCGCCCCTTGGACTAAGGCGGACATGGAAGCTCAATTGCGACGGTTGAAGCGAGTAGCAGAAGAACAGCAAAACCTATAGCGATCGCTTCCCAGATAAAAAGGGAACCTCCCCCATACACGAGAAAGATCCCCCATTGTCTGACAATCTAATTACTCCGAGAGTATCCCCAGTCTCAAGCCTTGGGGATTCCTTCCTACCTAATCACAAATCAGTTGTCGAATTTCTGGTTGAGCTCTCAAAAACTCGATCGCTTGTTCTCCTAGTTCACTAACGTCATCATACAAACTCATCAGATTATTGACATCTACCGTGATCGTATCAACCGATTGGAACCCTAAAACCACGTCTAACATGGTTAACCGACCATCTCGAGTTGAATCTCGCAAAGCCGACAGTACATCATCAACAATGTTATCAATAGAACTACCAGGATTAATAAACAGACTAAAGGCCCCCACAGCTAATCGACCATAACTCGAACCTAACAGGCTATTAACTGTATCTGTGGGAACATTTACCCCAAAATTCAGAGCATTGCGGAAAGTGGTAATTTGAGAATCACTCAGTTCCGCCAAAGTAAATAAAGAGTTCAGTTGGTTAGACTTTTCCCCAGTTTCAGCAAATGTCTCCAAATCTTGAAACTCTAAGGAAATACTAGCGGGGCCGTAAATTAATTGGATCGCTTCGACTGCAGGAGCCGGGCGACTCATGAAAATTGTCAGACTGGCAGTGATTCCTACAATCATCACTAAACTCAGGGATATATATTTAGAGATCCCTTTGGTGAAGACACTGTAAGGGCTACGAAGTCCCTGACGAAAAGATTTTAGCGAAAAGTTCATGCAATATCTCCAGTAGCTTGGAAACCGCCTAGTGATTGTCACTACTAAAAAGCGACTTAGCCGATTTGGCGGTCAGGAGGATCGGCTTCCCCCCAGAAGAGGTCAATTTATCAATCAGCCTACCCTTTGACCGTGGGACACACGGCTGTAAGTTCAGGTTGATAACCCTATCTGTTTTATAGGTTTACTAGACAGGTTGAATGGTTCCCCAAATCCTTACTAATTAAACGATTCAGGTATCCAAGTCCATTCTATCTAGTAACTGCTGAATTATACCAGCATCCTGAGCAGTTGGAAGGTGGTTAAGATAATCTTCTAAGTCACAGCGAGCCTCTGACCAGCGATACAGTTGATAGTAAATAAGACCGCGATCGCGCTTTTCTTTAATATCATCAGGAGACAAGATCACAATCCTCTCCACTACCTTCAGCGCCTCCTCAAATTCCCCAACATTCATATAAATTGCCTTCAGATTTTGCAGCATCCGCCTTAAAAATTGCCGTGGTGCGATCGGATTGAGAAATTCCGGCCGTAATTTCATCGGCTGTCCATAAATTTCCGACAATCTCAGCTCACAGTCCTCGGGGAATAGCACTTCTCCCCGTCCAAACGCATCAACATAAATCCCCGCATCTTCAAATTCTGGCTTAATCAGAAAATGTCCCGGCATCCCAATTCCCACCATCGGAAAATCCATGCGTTTCGCTATCTCTAAATACACCAAGGACATCGTAATCGGAATACCAGTCCGACGGTCTATCACCTGATTGAAAAAGCTATTTTTCGGGTCATAGTATTCAGTCCGATTACCCCGAAATCCTAATTCATCATAAAGGTAATGATTAATCGCCTTAATTATCCGCAGGGGATAGGCCGGCTTTTCCAGTCTCTCTAACACATCCGCCGCCATCCTATCTAAGTGTTGCAGATATTCTAAATGGTTAAAATATGGCTGATGTTCTCGGGCAATATATAGGGCAGCCTTAGCCAAATCTATTTGATTTTCTGGCTGGCTAATCTCCTCATAAAACTGTTGTCTTGGTTCCGCAAAAGTCATGTTTATATTAAGTAGCTTTTCGTCGATAATTACTCAGGGTCATTATCCCCATATCATCATAGGCCATGACTTTTGCCAATCACCCAACTGCGACGGAAAAATCGGGCTAGGGAAGATTCCTCTAAACTTAGGAAAATCGGACGACCGTGGGGACAAGTCCGGGGGGAACGGGTAGTCACCCATTGATCTAATAGGGTTTGCATTTCGGTTAAACTTAGGGGCGTGCCGTTGCGAATGGCACTGCGGCAAGCGGTGGCTACTTGGGCGGCCTGTAAATCGCCGCCATGGCTTAGTTCAATCAGTGCTTCTTGACAGTCTGGGCGATCGCACAGAATTTCTGGGGCGCTTCGGATGGCCCAGAGTCCCTCCCCAAAGGGGTCAACTTCCAAATTGAGGCGGGTTAGTTGTTCTAGTTGCGCCTCGGACAAATTCGCTAAGATGATCGGAGTTGACAGGGGGATTACTTGCCAACGCCTGCATAATTGTTCATAAATTACCCTTTCGTGGGCAATGTGTTGTTCTACTAACCACAAACCCTCTGGGTGTTCGGCCACAATATAGGTATTGTGAATTTGACCGATCGCTTTTAGTTTGGGAACATCAATTCTCTGGGGGTTTTCCGCTGATTCTAGGGGGGTGGGGCGGGTTCGGTATGAGGCAGTATCTTCCGAGACGCGCAACAGCTTCTCGATGGGATTAACCCCCGCTGAGAGACTTTCTGGGTTCAGCTTGAGAGTCTGAGCAATGGCTAGGTGAATTTGATCTTGCCAGTGTTTGAGATAATGTAAATAAATCTCGGCTTTGCTAGGATGGCGATTCCAATCAATTAAGGCGGGGTCGATATGCAGATGCACAAAACAAATCGGATAGCGATCGCGCCCACAGGTACGAGCAAAAGCCGATAATATCGTAGGCTCCAATTCGGGCGATCGCACCATACGACCATTAACTCCTATCTTAACCCAATCCTTGCGGCCACGTGAAGCGCGATCGGGCAAGCCAATCACCACCTCTAACCATGATTTCGATAGGTTTTCATGGCACTCTTCTACCGATTCGGGGGGGTCTACATCCATTTTTAAATATTGCAGATCCCCCGCCCTGATACCCCTAATAAATTCTGGTAGCATCTGTTGGGTGGTCATCGCTGGCCCAAACCTGAGCCAGGGGCGATCGTTTTGGTGAATTTGCCATGTCACCTGGGGATGACACAGCGCTATCTGTTGTAACAACAGCTGCGCCCCCCGCAATTGTTGGGTCGCTGTCGGTCCAGCCGTGCGGCGCGAAGACCAGTTAGCAAACAGATTACTCACTCTTACTACAGTACCAGGTGCGATCGCCACCGCTTCCACCATTTCCGTCTCTCCCTGATGGTTATACACTACCCGCCATCCTGAACTTGGGGACGAGGAAAAACCAGGGCGACTGAGAATCTCTAAATCAGACAGTTGCGCGATGCTGTGCAGCGCTTCTCCCCGAAACCCTAAACTGCTAATCTTTAATAAATCCCTCGCTGTCGCAATTTTACTGGTACTATGAGCCATGGCAGCTAGTTTCAGGTTGGCTAAATTCATACCCTCCCCATTATCTGCCACCTCAATTCGCCATTGTTGCGGCCATAGAGAAACTGATATCCGCGTCGCCTTCGCATCAATGGCATTTTCTACCAATTCCCGCACCACCGCCGCCACTGAGTCTATCACTTCTCCTGCGGCTATCAGGTCAACGACATCTTCTGATAGGATTTTAATGGAGTTCACAGTTAGCCTCTCACGACCTTTGATCAGTTGTCCGGTGACTCCCCCTCTGAGGAAAAGTATTTAATCCAACCCCGCCGCATCCCTATCTCTACCATAATTCCCCCTACTGCAAACATCACTAAATTTTCTACCACCCAGAGGGCCATTTGTGCGAGAGGTTGGGGCGCTATATCCCATATAGCCAACCCCCGGACTAGACCGAAAGCAAACACCACCCCTAGTTTCAGTTGCGGGTTATTATCGCGGCGGACGGTGTAGCGATAAGTCACACCGAAGAGAAAGCCACTAATTATGGCGATCGCTCCCTTGACGATTAAATGCACATCCAAGGTTAGCCCCTCTCCTACGATACCACTAACGGTCAACTCCATCATTAGGGCGATCGTCCCTACAGAAACACCCGCCCAAATACCCGCCACTAGGGACTGTATGCGTTCAGCCGGACTAAAGTTAGAAGATGGATGCGACTGGCTCAATTTCAGGATATGATAGCCTCTGAAGTCAATTTTCATCTGGTTTTGTAAAATACTACTATGGATATTTTGTCATTAGGTTGGGTTGGATTGTTAGTCGTCTTTACTTTCTCCATTTCAATGGTTGTCTGGGGTCGTAACGGCTTTTAGGCTATCCAGCATCACCAAAAACGAGGGTAAATTATCCTTTTCGCCCTCACTCACCAGTAGGGGCAAAAAATGTTTCGCCCCTACAACTTATTGATCCATTAATTCCCTGGTCACATAGGGCGGGTTTATTAATAGCCCAACCCGGAGGGCGGGTTTATTAATATTGTCGTTGGCAGGCGAGGTCACACCAGAACCCGGAGGGCGGGTTTATTAATATGGTTTTGGAGAGTTGAGTTGACAGCATAACCCGGAGGGCGGGTTTATTAATATGGTTTTGGAGAGTTGAGTTGACAGCAGAACCCGGAGGGCGGGTTTATTAATATGGTTTTGGAGAGTTGAGTTGACAGCATAACCCGGAGGGCGGGTTTATTAATATGGTTTTGGAGAGTTGAGTTGACAGCAGAACCCGGAGGGCGGGTTTATTAATATGGTTTTGGAGAGTTGAGTTGACAGCAGAACCCGGAGGGCGGGTTTATTAATATGGTTTTGGAGAGTTGAGTTGACAGCAGAACCCGGAGGGCGGGTTTATTAATATGGTTTTGGAGAGTTGAGTTGACAGCATAACCCGGAGGGCGGGTTTATTAATATGGTTTTGGAGAGTTGAGTTGACAGCAGAACCCGGAGGGCGGGTTTATTAATATGGTTTTGGAGAGTTGAGTTGACAGCAGAACCCGGAGGGCGGGTTTATTAATATGGTTTTGGAGAGTTGAGTTGACAGCAGAACCCGGAGGGCGGGTTTATTAATATGGTTTTGGAGAGTTGAGTTGACAGCAGAACCCGCCCCTACAATAATTAATTATTAATTATTAATTATTAATTATTAATTATTAATTATTAATTGATAAATCTATCATCTACTGAATTAGAGAATAATGGCACATCATTTATGATACCATACTTCTCGAATTTGGCAGCCATACTTTGCCAGCGATCGCTATTTATTTTCCCTAAATTCTTATCTGTAAGTCCCCCAGTGACATAATTAGCTACCTGTTTCAGAGAAGCTATTTGATAATCTAAATCGTCATACTCTCCACCGGGTTCTGCATAATTATTAACAATAATTTTCGCCGCCTTTTCCACATCATCCAAAGCCAACCGCCAACCCGCAAATGTCACCTCTAAAAATTTCTGCACTATTTCCGGGTGGTATTGTAATAGTTCATTATGGGCAAAAATTACCTGAACATAGGCATCATAACCATAATCACTAAATTTAATAATGTTAGGTGTAATCCCGGTTTTGGCAGCAAATCCAATCGGTTCGTCTACAATATAACATTGTACAGCATCTACTTCACCCCTCAGTAGCAGATCATGTTTTTCCTCTCCTGAAACTAGGATAATTTTAATTTCATGGGAGGGGATGTTATCATAACCCATAGCCATTTGCATAATCGAGTAACTTTCCCCCTCCATTCCTACCCGTTTCCCGATTAAATCTTGTAGATCATAAATCTGACTATTTGGCATTGACATTAACCCCAAAGGGGAATTTTGGAACATCGTAGCTATAGCTTTTATCGGTTGACCCGCAATTTGGGCATTCATAATAATATCCTGTTCACCACAACCAATAATTCCCGGATTTTTGGCTACTTGATTAGTTACAATCATCGCCGTTTCTCCCGGTCTAATTTCTACCGCCAAACCACTGCTTTTATAGAGATTATAATAATCAGCCAGCAACACCCCAGCAAATTGGGCATTATATTTCCAGTCTAACTGCATAATAATTTTATCAGGGTGTGTAGCTAACTCATTAGCAGCTACAGCCGCCGGACCTCTCAACTTATCTAGCAGTAAAGACCCCCCCAGAAAAGCAGAAGTTTTTAAAAATTGGCGACGATTGATAATCATGGTCTAAATTACTGATATATAGCGATCGCTTTTAAGATACTCCCACCCTTGGTCAAAAATCAACCCCTCAGCATCACCCCCCACCCCCATAATTGATAACTCCCTATTTACTTACATTCGGTAATTTTGGGCGCGCGTCCAAATAATCCCGTCATTATTCGTAATGACAAATAACGCAAAGGTCGGATTTTTTTTAAGCCCCAAAGTCCCCAACGACGCAAGATAACTTTAGGTCGCCAATTCCCCGAAAACACCCGATCCATAAAATCCGTAAACCCCAAAATTAACAGGTTTTCTCCCCGCCGCCATTTCTGATATCGGTTGAGAGTTTTTAGGTCGCCAATATCTTCACCCCATTGATAAGCCTTTTTCACAATTTCGGCGATCGCACCTGCATCACGAATCCCCATATTTAACCCTTGACCTCCCACCGGGTGACAACAATGCGCCGCATCTCCTACTAACGCTAATCTATGATTAACATAGCGATCGCTTTGCATCAATTGCACCGGAAACACTATGCGATCGCTTAATAATTCTAAGCGCCCCAAAACTCCACCCGTCCGATATTCTAGCAATTCCAAAAACTCCCCTTTATCCATTTTTTGCCACTCATTCGCTTGGCTATGGGGCGCAGTTAACACCACTTGACAGCGATTTCCCGGTAGCGGCAAAACTCCCATCGGTCCGCTTGACCAGAATTTTTCAAATGCTACATTATTATGATGTTTTTCTGTTTGAATCGTAAACGCTATACAGGACTGCCAATATTTCCAACCTTTCGTCTTAATTCCAGAGGCTTCACGCAAGGGAGATTTTGCACCATCAGCCGCAATAACTAGCCGCGATTTAATAGTCTTAATTACCTCCCCAGTTTCTACCTCGATTTCGGCGCGATCACTATAATAATTAACTTGTTTAACTGTCGCTGGACACCACCAATGCACCTCGGCGCAATCTTCCAGAAACCTTTGCATTGCTGTTAGGATAATCGAATGTTCTCCCACATATCCTAATGCTTCCGTCCCTAAGTCCCTCGGTTCAAAATTGATCACATTTGGATGATCGCTATCACTCAGACTAATTTGATAAAATGTCGTTATTTTGGGGAGAATGTCTCCCCACACCCCGATATCATCTAAAATGCGCCCAGTTTGTAACGTTAAAGCATAGGCTTGGCGACGACTGGCGGCGATCGCTTTTGGCTGAGGTTCAATTAGTGCTATTCTTAACCCAGAATTTCTTAGGCTACACGCTACTGTCGCCCCCACAATACCACCCCCCACAATTGCTATATCATAGTCTCCCTCACCCTTCACCGATTCTGCTATTATCGATTCTGCTGCTAACAATTCATTTACTACCATTGGCCCGCTATTACACTCAATGCTCCACTTTCATCTATCATACATAGTATATTGTTAAGTTTTGTAACAAAAAATTAAGAACTGTTAAAAATTTTCGCTTTTTGGGGAGGGGGGTTGCTTTTGCGGCTGCCTTGCGCTATACTTTTATCATAATGGGATGTTTGCGTTTTTTTATTTTTGCCTATTTCTTATTATTGAGGATATGTCAATATCATAACAGAAAGCGGCGGTCGATGTCAACCCCTTGACCAGAAAAATTATGGGTGAGAATGGGGCTGAAAAGCAGCGATCAGCAAACAGATAATCCCGACATTAATAGAAATATCAGCGACATTAAACACAGGAAATTGAATCAGGCGGAAATCGAAGAAATCGACCACATGACCAGAAACAAAGCGATCGATACCGTTACCCAAAGCGCCGCCAAGAATCAAACCATATCCCCACTGTTCCCAGGAAATGAGCCGAGGGCCAAACCAAGCCCAAAGCATTAATCCCAGACTAACCAGCAGAGACAACCAACGCAGCCAATAAACACCGCCATTGCTGAACAAACTAAAAGCCGCCCCAGTATTAACGACATATGTAATATGAAAAATACCGGGTAAAATGGGGACAGTTTGGGGAGGGGTAGTCAACTCAAAAGTCTGCACGACCCAAAACTTAGTCAAATGATCTATCACCAAACTGATAGTTGCAGCTATCCAAAAAGTCGAGTTTTTTTTAAATCCCATGGAGGATAATTTTGAGTTAATAAAACATTAACCCCCGGAGGACATAGGATATAACAGTTACCGCACAAGCCACAGCCAACTGACCACCGAGGGGAGTAAGAGAATAGCTGTGAATAGCCGTCATGAGTGGAATTATGCGATCGCCTACATCATTCATCAAATGAGTAGCAACCAGATAAAGTATCCCCACCAAGTGAATAGTAATCAATCCACACAGACAGCTAAATCCCAGCAATTCCAACTTAGGATGATTACGAAAAGCCAAAAAACCACAGACCCAACCACCGGGAACAAAACCCAATAGATAGCCAAAGGTAGGCTCTGCGAGGTAGCCAAAGCCGCCGCCTTGGGAAAAAACAGGTAAAACCGTCAAACCCAAGGCTAGATAGGCAATTTGAGACATAGCCGCCGCATTTTTTCCCCCCATACACCCCACCAGTAGAACTGCTCCGATCTGATAGGTAACACCCAAGGAATGTATCTGAATGTTAGGCTGACTCCAAAGGCTAGAGGGGTCGGTGACAAACGCTTCCAAGAAGGTGCCACCGATAGTCAGAAGTACGCCAATGATCGCCCATAAAAATTCAACTGGTGGTATCAATTGTCAGGGAGTTATACTGAAGTTTTAGTCTGGTGTTTATGGTTGGGTTTTTGTCCGGGAATAGGAGCCTCTCCACCCTCAAGACCGAGAGACTCTAACATAGCCCGATCGCTTTCGGGAGGTTGACCCATAGTAGTTAGGTAATGTCCGATCAGCATGGCATTAATCCCCGCTTTCAGACCTAACCCTTGTAATTCTCCCATAACAGCTTCCCGTCCCCCTGCATATCGCAAAATTTGCTCTGGGAGGAGTAGGCGAAAAATAGCGATCGCTTTCAGTGCTTGATATGGGTCAAGACGGGAGCGCCCCCCCAAAGGGGTTCCTTCACGGGGGTTAAGTAGATTAATCGGAACCGACTCTACCTCAAGTTCCCGCAATGCTAAAGCCAGGTCAACACGGTCTTCCCAGCTTTCCCCCATACCGATAATGCCACCCGTACAGGCTTGAATACCAGCAGCCTTGATATTTTTCACAGTTTCAACGCGATCGTGCCAACTATGAGTCGTCACAATATTACCGTAAAAACTTTCGGAAGATTCCAGATTGTGATTGTACCTAGTCACACCTGCTTGCGCCAAAGCCTGAGCCTGTTCTGGGGTAATTTCTCCCAAAGCACAACAGGGTTTAATGGAAGTTTCCGCCTGAATGCGGCGAACCGTCTCTAGGATCTGTTCAAACTCACTAGACTTGGGGCTATTGTACTTAATACCCCGTCCCTGAGAAACCAAACAAAACCGTTTCGCCCCAGCTTCTTCAGCAGCTTTCGCCTGAGCCAGAATTTCCTCTGGGGATTTTAGCCCATAAATAGGCGAATTTTCCCCGGGGTGGTGAACCGACTGGGAACAGAAACTGCAATTTTCCGAACAGTTCCCCGACTTGACATTAATAATGCTACATAAATCTACCTTATTGCCACAACAGGCTTGACGTACTCGGTCCGCCGCCTCACACAGCAGCAGAATGTGATCATTTCCTTCGATCTTAGTCAGTGCGATCGCCTCTTCTCGACCAATGCGATCGCCCCCAATTACCCGTTCAGCCAGGGAATTGAGCCACTGCGATAGTTGCTCTGTTGTCTGACCCGTAGGTGTAAGCGACCAAGACTCAGCATTGAGTTGGGACTGACGGTTAGTTGATGGCAGTGCTTGAACCACGATTAAGCCTTAAACTGCGTAATTACCTTAATCTCCCCATCCTAGCATCATCTCACCCCAAGCTCAATGGCAACCCCACCCCGTGGCCATAGATGGCAATTGTTAATTATTCATTAATTTTCCTCCCCCTGGTAAAGTTAGGTGCTACTAAAATTTATCAATCTCCCCACAGATCAGACTAAATAAGCCGCCTTTCTTTGACATAAGATGTTCCCCCCAATTAGAATTTAATAAAAACAGCACCATACCAGCCACCTATAGTCAAGTTAGCCTTGATTAAGATTAGTTTAAGGTTAGGTTATCCTTGACAGAAAAACCAAGTTAAGCTAAATCTTTAGATTTTTTTCTAACCATAAACTCCCCTTGTGGAGTCATCAATCTTGTGGTAATTTCTTGTGTAGGTATCGGGCTTAAAGTCTGTTTTTGTACCTGAGTATCAAATTAAACCAGAACCTTAATCGGTTATTGTTCATCTGATTTCCTAGTCGTTTCACCAAGTGGACGTATTTTTCATGGTTCTCAATCGCAAAGTCCTTTTAGCAGTAGCCTCCCTACCAATACTATTGGGAGCAACCGCCTGCGCTCCCGGTCCCCAAGAAGGAGAAACTCGCGGCCAAAGGATATCCATTAGCGGCGCTGGGGCGACCTTCCCCGCCCCCCTATTTCAACGTTGGTTTGATGCCTATAACCGCCAGGTAGACCCCAACGTACAAGTTAGTTATCAGTCCGTCGGAAGTGGGGCTGGTTTAGAGCAGTACATCAATGGCACAGTAGACTTCGGAGCCAGTGAAGCACCAATCACAGACTCCGCCACTCGCACAGAATCCTTCATCGCCGCCCACGGTCACGATCCCATTCAACTTCCCTTAACCGGAGGGTTTGTTTCCTTCTCCTATAACCTACCCGGAGTTGAGAACCTCCAACTGAGACTATCTCGGCAAGCCTACTGTGGTATCGTGACCGGACAGATTACCCAATGGACTGATCCGGCGATCGCCGCCGATAACCCCAACCTCAATCTTCCTAACCTACCCATTATCTTCGCTCATCGTTCCGACGGTAGTGGAACCACCTTTGTATTTACTAACCACATCAATACAGTCTGTCCTGACTGGCCTGCTGGTGTCGGCACCTCCGTAGACTGGCCTATAGGTATTGGTGGTCAAGGAAACGAAGGTGTAGCCGCGGCCATTCAGCAAAACGAGGGAGCCATTGGATTCCTATCTTATGCCTACGCAGCCCTCAACAACATTGACTCAGCTTTAATCGAAAACCAAGCCGGAAACTTTATCACCCCATCTCCAGAAGCAGCAGCTAAAGCCTTACTTGATGAACCCGTACCCGATAACTTTGCTTTGCTAGTTCCTGACCCCTCCGGTGCTGAGTCTTACCCCATTGTCGGTCTAGTTTGGGTAATGATCTATCAAAACTATGAAGACGATGCCAAATGGCAAGCTCTGCGTCAGGTTTTTGAATGGTCTTTAGGTCCAGAAGGCAGAGCCTTAGCAGAAGAACTCCTTTTTGTTCCCACCCCCGATCCTTTAGTACAAAGGATTAAAGCTGTCTTTGACACCGTAAATGCCAACTAACAGATTCCCTTAGACAATTCAGGAGTGCCACATTTTTGGTACTCCTACTACCAAAACTTTTCTGTAGTTGCGATATATAGCCCAGAGTGTGGGTGTGGTAACAAGACATTTTGGCGATCGCTCACCCCTCCCCCGTACATACCCAACTAATGATTCCAAGTAGAGAGATAACAACATCATGACCCTGGCTGATCCATCCAATCAATTAACTAGCCGTAGCCTGGAAAAACGAACCAGCACCATTAGAGTCATCGATATCGGCTTCTGGGGATTAACCCTACTCCTGGCTATTGGTGCCGGAGCCGTTTTACTTTGGGTAATCTTACAAACTGCGATCGAGGCTACCCCCGCCATTCGCGAATTTGGTCTCGGTTTTTTAGTCAATACAACCTGGAACCCTGTAACCAACGTATATGGCGTGCTACCCCAAATTTATGGAACCTTAGTTACCGCCTTTATCGCTCTAGTAATTGCTGTTCCCCTCGGCATTGGGGTCGCTGTCTTCCTCACCGAAGGATTTGCTCCCAAATGGGTGACAACTCCCATCGCTTTTGCGATCGAGCTAATTGTGGCCATCCCTAGCGTAGTTTTAGGCATTTGGGGCATTTTTATCCTCATTCCCATGATCAGACCCGTTTTTAGATTTCTCAACAGCAACTTCGGTTGGATTCCCCTTTTTGGTGGTGCTACCCCCTCCGGTAATAACCTCTTACTGGTCGGTTTAGTCCTATCCATTATGATCGTCCCCATTATCATCTCGATTACCCGTAGCACCTTTGAAGTTTTACCCAGAGACCTCCGCAATGGTTCCCTCGCTTTAGGAGCCACCCGCTGGGAAACTATTCTCAGAGTCCTTATCCCCGCTGGCTTATCTGGGATTATCAGTTCCGTCATGTTGGGAATGGGTCGCGCTATGGGTGAAACTATGGTAGCCGCCATGCTAGTCGGTAACGCCAACCGCATTAACATATCATGGTTACAGCCCGGATCAACCATTACAGGTCTCATCGCCTCCCAGTTTGGCGAAGCCGGACGCACCCAAGTAGCCGCTCTCATGTATGCAGGTTTAGTCCTGATGATCCTATCCCTGGTCGTCAATATCTTGGCAGAACTCGTCATTCGTCGATTTCAGAATATTGAGTAAGGTTTCTGACTTTGACCTGAGTTTTTTGTTCACTCAATCCCCGATTAAGTTTAGCAAGCATAAATTATGGATAATCTAGGTCGTCAGCCTTCCTTTCCTTCTGAAGGCGATAGTTTCGATATCAGCGAGAAAACCATGGCTCGCCATCGCCGTCTCGTGGGACGGGTCTTAACAGTCTTAACCATGGTCTTTGCAGCCACAGTTGTCATTCCCTTGCTGTGGGTCCTCGTTAGCGTCTTTCAAAAAGGCGTAGGCGCTTTAGTCTTTCCCGATATCTTCACTAAATTACCACCCCCTCCCGGCCTCTCTGAGGGCGGTTTTGGTCATGCCATTATCGGTAGCTTAATGACCCTCGGAATTGCTACCATGATTGCTGTTCCCTTTGGTGTCATTGCCGCTATTTATCTAGCCGAGTTCGGTCGCGGCACTAAGTTAGCCTACTTGGTCAAGTTCTCCTGTAACGTACTTACCGGGGTTCCCGCCATTTTATGTGGCTTATTTGCTTACTCCATTGTCGTCAGACCCATGGGAGGATTTTCCGCTTTTTCCGGTGGGGTCGCTTTGGCTGTCTTGATGTTACCCATTATTATTCGCTCTACCGAAGAGGCTTTATTATTGGTTCCTAATGAAATGCGGTTAGCTGCCACTGGTATTGGGGCTACCCGATTTCAAACTGTAGTGCAAATTGTCTTACCCGCCGCCCTAACTTCTATTGTCACAGGTGTTGTTCTCTCTGTCGCCCGCGCCTCTGGAGAAGCTGCACCCTTACTGTTTACCTCCTTTAACAATAACTTCTGGGCTGCTAATGTTTGGGAACCAGTTGCTACCCTACCTATCTTGATTTACTTTTTCTCGATTATTCCCTACAAAGCATCTCAGGCTTTGGCTTGGGCCGCCGCTTTGGTCCTGTTGTCACTTGTCCTTATTTTCAGCGTTTTAGCCCGGTATTTCAGCCGCCAAAAAACCTTTTAACCTACCCACCCCCCCCTTTTTTTGCTCACCTATTCTGCCTCACTGTTCTTTTAGCTTGACCAATTGGAGAAACCATGCAACAATATATTAGTGATGTGTCCGTAAATACTCGGCGCATTTTTGAGATTAAAAATCTATCGGTTTACTACAGCGGTGCGATCGCTCTCCGGGATGTTAACATGGATATCCTGGAGCGCAAGATTACCGCTTTTATTGGCCCCTCTGGCTGTGGTAAAAGTACCCTCTTACGCTGCTTTAACCGCACTAATGACCTGGTTCCTGGTGCTGAGGTTAAAGGGCTTTTGAATTACCGAGGTCAACCCCTCTATCGCAAGGGAGTTGATCCCGTTGTTGTCCGCCGCCGCATTGGTATGGTCTTTCAGCAGCCTAACCCTTTCCCTAAGACCATTTATGATAATGTCGCCTATGGTTTGCGCGTAAATGGGATTAAAGATAACTTAGATGAGAGGGTCGAAAAAGCCCTACGCAGCGCCGCCCTCTGGGATGAGGTTAAGGATAATATGAAAAAGTTGGGGACTTCTCTATCGGGAGGACAGCAGCAACGTTTATGTATCGCTAGGGCGATCGCTGTTCAACCCGATGTTATTTTGATGGATGAACCCTGTTCCGCTTTAGACCCCATTTCCACCATGCGAATTGAAGATTTGATGGCTGAACTAAAGGAACATTATACCATTGTCATTGTTACCCATAATATGCAGCAGGCTTCTCGCGTAGCTGATTATACCGCCTTCTTTAACGCCGAAGCCCTAGAAGGTGGTAAGCGCGTTGGTTATTTAGTCGAAGTAGATACCACTGAAAACATTTTTTCCTGTCCCCAAGACCAGCGAACTCATGATTATGTTAGTGGTCGTTTTGGCTAAACCATAAACCTCCATATATAGCAATATTACATGATGATTGGTAAAATTAAACCTACTCCCCCCGAATCCCATACGGCGGGGATGTTCATGGTTATCCTTAACTCTCATCACCCCGCTATATATCCCATTAATTCCCCAACTGTATTAATCAAGTTGTGGGGGTTCGATTTGTACAATTGCTCAACAATTCAGGAGTTAACTGCTCATGATGGATGCTAGTATTCCCGATACTGCTAATGTGACTGATACCGATATAGTCATCCATGCTGAAAATATTGATGTTTTCTACGGGGATTTTAAGGCAGTTCGCGGCGTGACTATGGACATTCTCCAAAAACGAGTAACCGCTTTTATCGGACCTTCTGGCTGCGGTAAAACTACTATTCTCCGCTGCTTTAATCGCATTAATGATTTGATTCCAGGCTTCAGGTTGTCCGGGAATATTTACTATCAGGGTCAGAATTTATACGATCCCATTGTCGATCCTGTCCAAGTGCGACGACAAATTGGTATGGTATTTCAGAAGCCTAACCCCTTCCCTAAGTCTATTTATGAAAATATCGCCTATGGGGTGCGCGTCAATGGTTTGGCTAAGTCTAAAGCTGATCTCGATGAAATTGTAGAGCGATCGCTCCGTCAGGCTGTACTCTGGGATGAAGTCAAGGATAAACTCCGACAAAGTGGTTTGGCTTTGTCTGGGGGTCAGCAACAACGTCTATGTATTGCGCGCGCGGTTTCCGTTCAACCTGATGTAATTCTCATGGATGAACCTTGCTCCGCTTTGGACCCTATTTCTACCATGCGGATTGAAGAACTCATTGTTGAGCTAAAACAACAATACACTATCATTATCGTTACCCATAATATGCAGCAAGCAACTAGGGTCGCTGATATGACTGCCTTTTTTAACGCTAAAGCCGAAGATGGTAGCAAGCGTTTTGGCTACCTCGTTGAGTTTAGCGATACTCACAGTCTGTTCCAAAATCCCCAAGAAGAAGCCACCCAACAATATGTTAGTGGTCGCTTTGGTTAAGCACAACCTATCCCCAAGAGGTCAGAAGCTACTTAATTAGCCCTGTCTGACCTCCCTCTGGTTGTGGTGATTGGTTGATGGTGTTTTGACGCTATGCGCCTTTCATCCAGTTTTTCAGTAAGTTATCCTTAACCATCCCTTGGCGAAAAACCTCGATTAGATACTCCTGAGCTTCTTCTAAACTTAGGTGTTTGACTTGTTCCTGGATAACCTTCAGCTTGAATTGTTGCTCTATGCTTAGATTTCCTGGGGTTTGCATTGTTCGCTCCTCCTCTGAAATTCTAGGATTGAGACTACGGTTTTGGATTAAACCGTAATTTTTGTTTACCTGGAATGTAAATTATCGTAACATAAACTTGACAATCTGTCCATCATGGACATTTAGCCACTAATCTATTTAACAAAACTTTGGATTTTCCGCTCTGATAGCCACAGACTCAGCCCTAACTGCCATAAAATAAACTGATAGCCGTCAGATTGGAGATTGAGTTAATGGATGCTATAGAATTTTTTAATATGAGTGCCGGAAGATGGCGATCGCTAAGGACTACCCATCACCTAGCTTTTCGTCAAGCCGAAAAAGGATTTTCTGATATCAATGTAACCTCCCTTACCGCTGATGACCCCCAGGTAGCCGAGATCTGCAAAATGCACGATATTGACCCGAGTTTGGCGGCGGGGGGCGCTCATGTCACCTGGAATGGCGAAATGGCTTGGGATAAGGAAGACGAAAATCATAAGGGTTCTACCGTATTTGCGATCGTACCAGACCCAGATGATCCGCGCCGGGGTCGAATGCTGCGGGAACGCGGTTATGCCGAAATTGTCCCCGTGATTGGACGTTTTGAGATGGACGAAGAGGACGGCTTAACCTTAATAACCGAATATGAAACCATGAGTTCCATTGAGCGTTTTTGGTTTGTGGGTCCTCATGTAAGAATGCGATCGAGTGCCGTCAAGCGGTTCGGAGGCTTCAACACCTCCACCTTCTGCACAGAAATCCGCATCGACTCTGATTCTAACACAACCACAACTTCCGAAGCCGACAAACCATCTGCTGATTTTATCTCAGCCTTTGGTTGGTAAAACCGTAACCCCCCTGAAGTCCCAAGGTTTTCAGGGGAGTTAGTTGTTGTGTTTTAGCGGCTACTAACTGGCTGGCTTTCAATAAACCATCAAAAACCATTATACCATAGCCATGACATCTATAACCACCGACAAAACATATACTTTTGAGGACTACCTCAAATATGATGATGGCACAGACAACCATTATGAATTAGTCAATGGACAATTAGAAATCATGAACCCACCAACCATCAGACATTTGCTAATCGCCGATTTTATCCGGGATACTTTAAAAGCCGAAATAACTCGGATGAATTCACCTTGGTTGTGTTTGAAAGAAGCCGGGGTGAGAACCTCACCGAGGAAGTCGCGATTGATGGATGTCTGTGTCGTATCCAGAGAAAAAGTTGTAGAATTGTTGGATGAATCGGCAGTTTTTCAAACGCCACCCATCCTAGTGGTGGAAGTGGTCAGTCCCGAATCGGTAAACCGGGATTATCGGTACAAAAGAACGGAATATGCGGCGGCGGAAATCCAGGAATATTGGATTGTAGATCCGATATTAAATAAGATATCGATTTTGCGGCTGGATGAGGGTTTATATGAAGAAACTGTGTTGACGGACAATCAACAAATAGTCTCTCAAGTTTTCCCGGAATTAAGGTTAAATATCGGAGACATTTTCGCAGCGGGCAATATTTTCACCTCCCCGGAAAATCCCCCCCAATCCTAAAAAGCGGGGTTATATCAGCCACGCAAACATTTAATAAACGGGGTTTCTAGTAGTTTCTAGTAGGTTGGGTGGAGCGATCGCTTTACACAACACACTCGGACTCTAGTAGGTTGGCTGGTGCGATCGCTTTACACAAGACAGTCGGACTCTAGTAGGTTGGGTGGAGCGATCGCTTTACACAACACATTCGGTTAGGCTGGGGGTAATTAAGTTTTTGTGGAGTTTCCTGGGTTCACATAACCTACTGATTTGTTGGGTTTACGGAGTTCACCCAACCTACTCCTAATGCTATAATTAGCTTAAATGGCTCAACTGTTTAAAGCCGGGCGTTTGACGGTGGGCTATGTCAGTAAATGGGCATATATGCCCCTCCCTGCTTTTCAGCCAATTCTGAAACAGCAAGATATCCCGCTTGACTCTCAGGATGAGGTTAAATGACTACCAAAATAAGCGATCGCCAAATTTATGCTCGCCTAGGAATTACCCCTCAACAACTGGCTGAATTTTGCCAACGTTGGCAGATCGTTGAACTTGCCCTATTTGGATCCATTCTCCGAGATGACTTTAACGCCAATAGTGACGTAGATATTTTAGTCACCTTTCAGCCTAATCACTCTTGGGGTTTAGAGTTTATTCAAATGCGAGAACAACTCTCTACTCTTTTTAATCGTCCTGTTGATCTCATCACCCAACAAAGTATTCTCAATAGTCATAATGTTCTCCGTCGCCAGAGCATCCTCAATTCAGCAGAGGTCATCTATGGCCAAGGATAAACAGGCATTAATAGATATTCTAAAGGCTATCCAGCAGATTATTAGTTATGTTGAGGATATCAAAAAAGAAGACTTGCAACAAGATGATGAAAAACAGGCAGCTATTTTATATAGGATTATTATTGTTGGGGAAGCAACTAAACGATTATCCCCTGAATTTCGTCAACAATACCCCATGATTCCTTGGCGGTAAATGGCGGGTCTACGAGATGTGGTCATTCACGATTATGATGAGCTAGATTTTGACATTCTTTGGAATGTTATTCAGGTCAATTTACCTGATATATTACCTCAAATACAATTAATTTTTAACTCCTTGAACGACTAATTCAGAAACCCCGTTTCTGCCATAACCTTTGCCTCCTCACCCAAATCTGCCTCAGAAACCCCCTTTCTTAACCCCTCAACCCATCCCCCGCCGCCACTTTCTAGTAGGTTGGGTGGAGCGATCGCGAAACCCAACACAGTCGGCTAGGCTGGGGGTGATTAAGTTTTTGTGGGGTTTCCTGGGTTCACATAACCTACTCCTGGAGCGATCGCTTTACACAACACACTCGGACTCTAGTAGGTTGGCTGGTGCGATCGCTTTACACAACACACTCGGACTCTAGTAGGTTGGCTGGTGCGATCGCTTTACACAACACAGTCGGCTAGGCTGGGAGTGGTTAAGTTTTGGTCGGGTTTCCTGGGTTCACATAACCTACTCCTGGTACGATCGCTCTGGGTTCATATAACCTTGGCTATAGTGAATTTAAGCGTAATTATTCAAGGGGAAATTGTATGACCGGAAAACCACTAGAAATCGAGGGAATTTGGGAAGAAATTGTCAGCCATTCCGATGCCTTAGCAGGATGCCAAGTGCGGGTGACAGTTCTCTCTCGCCCACCCCAGTCCCCATCTCCAGACAACTCTGCCCCCTTTCGTCCGGCTGGCGATCGCTCTTTACTGAGACACGCCGGAACTTGGTCTGGTGATGACCTGGAGGATTGTCTAAACATGGTTTATGAGACTCGTCAGCCTCTGGAGTTTTAATGGTGTATCTGCTAGATACAAACGCCTGTAGCCGCGTGATTCAGGGAGATTTAACCGCGCCATCAACTCGATGGTTTAAGTGGGGGAATGGCAATCTGACAATTCTTGGTTCAGTTGTGCCAATGATATCCCGCCTTCTGTTTTGAGTCTAATTCGCGATTCTGTTAACATCTCGATAAAACTAGGATTCAAACTCAGACTCGCGGTTTCTAGATCCGCATCCCGAATCGGAATCAGGACAGCAGTGGCTTGAGCGTCAACGGTGATGATGATTGGTCGATCGCTCATCTGTTGGATATAATCAGCAAGCGATCGCCCGGAATGAACAGCCTCAACCCTGAACTCGCCGCCATTGGCTTCGAGATGTCTGGCGGCTTTAGCGATAAACTCAGGATGAGAATTAAAACTGTGGGTCAATTCATCAGCTAACCGAATCGACATTAGCGCCGCTTGAGGTTGTTCGTCAACTGTGATGATCAAAGGTTGGCGATCGAGGGTTGCCATATATTCGGTTAACGGGGCTGTAGCTTGAGATAAATTAAGAGTCTTCATCTGTTTCCCCTTGCCAAATCCCAGACTTGTACTTGCTTAGTTTATAGTAGGTTGGCTGGTGCGATCGCTTTACACAAAACAGTCGGCTAGGCTGGGAGTGGTTAAGTTTTGGTGGGGTTTCCTGGGTTCACCCAACCTACTCCTGGTCATATTAAATCATGAAATATATGCTACAATTAGGAATAAGATTAATCAGCCTCAATTTGGATAGAGTCAACTGCTTATGACTGTACTCATCTCAGACGAAATCCTGGAAGCCTCTCAGCTTACCCCAAGCGAATTTCGCCAAGAAGTAGCATTACACCTGTTTCAAACCGGGCGTTTGACTTTGGGCTATGCCAGTAAATTGGCAGATATGCCATCCGGTGCTTTTCGCCAACTTCTCAAACAACGAGATATCCCGCTTTACTCCTACGATGTGGAAGATTTTGCCTTAGATATAAAGAATTTACGGGAGTTGGGACGCTTGTGATTGTCATTAGTGATACATCAGTAATCACTAACCTGGCGGCAATTCACCACCTAAAACTTCTGTCTCAACTTTACCATCAAGTGACTATTCCTGAATCTGTGTATCGGGAACTCGTTGATATTGACCCTGCTGTACCCGGAACTCTGGAAGTTCAAGGTGCAGCCTGGTTAAAAGTCAGAGCATTAGTTAACCGTAGTGTTGTTGAACAGCTTCAAAATGAGGTAAGGTTAGATCCGGGAGAGGCAGAGGCGATCGCTCTTGCCATAGAGCTTCAGGCAGATTTGTTGTTGATTGATGAGCGTCGGGGTCGAGCGGAGGCTGACCGTTTAGGCATCAAGATTACTGGATTGCTAGGCATTCTGGTTGAAGCCAAGCAGAAAAATTTAATTACTGCGGTCAAACCTCTGATGGATGCTCTGATTGCTACGTCAGAGTTTAGAGTATCTTCGGCTTTATACAACCAGATTTTGAATATGGTCAATGAAACTTAATCGATATCTGATCAACCCCGTTTCTGCCATAACCTTTGCCTGCTCACCCAAATCTGCCTCAGAAACCCCCTTTCTCAACCCCTCAACCCATCCCCCGCCGCAACTTTCTAGTAGTTGGCTGGTGCGATCGCTTTACACAACACACTCGGACTCTAGTAGGTTGGGTGGAGCGATCGCGAAACCCAACACAGTCGGCTAGGCTGGGAGTGGTTAAGTTTTGGTGGAGTTTCCTGGGTTCACATAACCTACTCCTGGTGCTATAATTAGCTTAAATGGCTCAACAAAACCATGAATACAACTCAACTACGCGAAAAAGTCGCCAGCCAACTCAACAACCTCTCACCGGAAAGACTTGCCCTCGTTAGTGAGTTTCTCGACTCCCCAGAAACCTCCGAACCTACTCAATCCTCTGGCTGGCAAAAATTGCCCCCGCTAAAACCAGGGAAAACCGCCACAGATTTACTCAAAGTTGCCGGAACTTGGCAGGGGGTATATGGCGGATAAGTCGGCGAAAAAATCCGAAAACATCAGAGCATCAGCATCCAGCATAGGCTCTGTTGGGACAAAAGCATCAAACCACCTCAAGTGTTTTCGGTTGAGGAATGACCTCACCTTCCGCCTGCCAAGCTGCTAGATACATTTCAATCACTTCTTCCCCATTGCGGATTGCCTCTTCCCGAGTTTTTCCGTGAGTACAAGGCATCACGACCTGCTCAGAAAACTCGGGAATGGTGACTAGGAAAAGCTCATCTTCATCAGACCATTGAACAATCATGCTGTATCGACTCATGAATCTTCCTCCTCTCTCAACCCTTCCAGTTCAGTTAGCAGTTTTTCCAGTTGTTTTTCTAGGTAACGGGGCACATCATCTCCATCCTGACCTGAAATGGTCAGGGTTTTTCCAATCAGAGGATGTCGCCAACGCTCATGGCTGCCCTTACCGCGCTTAGGCAAGTAAACAAAGCCATACTGTGCAATTTGAGCTTTCAACTCTCGAATCTTCCGGGGCATTAGTATGATTTAGGCATTTTGGTCTAGTTTATCACTTTTTCCGTTTTCATAAAGATAACTCAACTATGTGGGGTTTCCTGCTACTAATTCGGCAACTCAGAAACCCCCTTTCTCAACCCATCAACCCATCCCCCGCCGCAACTTTCTAGTAGGTTGGCTGGTGCGATCGCTTTACACAACACAGTCGGACTCTAGTAGGTTGGCAGGTGCGATCGCTTTACACAACACAGTCGGACTCTAGTAGGTTGGCAGGTGCGATCGCTTTACACAACACAGTCGGATTCTAGTAGGTTGGGTGGAGCGATCGCGAAACCCAACACAGTCGGCTAGGCTGGGAGTGGTTAAGTTTTGGTGGGGTTTCCTGGGTTCACCCAACCTACTCCTGGAGCGATCGCTTTACACAACACACTCGGACTCTAGTAGGTTGGGTGGAGCGATCGCGAAACCCAACACAGTCGGCTAGGCTGGGAGCGCGATCGCTTTACACAACAGACTCGGACTCTAGTAGGTTGGGTGGAGCGATCGCGAAACCCAACACAGTCGGCTAGGCTGGGAGTGGTTAAGTTTTGGTGGAGTTTCCTGGGTTCACCCAACCTACTCCTGGAGCGATCGCTTTACACAACACACTCGGACTCTAGTAGGTTGGCTGGTGCGATCGCTTTACACAACACAGTCGGCTAGGCTGGGAGCGCGATCGCTTCGTTTCACGCTCTTACCATCGAGCTTAATCCAGATTTGCTAAACTTGAGTTGCTACCATCAAACCTCAAATCTTTCAATAATCGCTAACCATTATGACCTTCCAACAATTGCAAAAACAAGTCTTAGATTTACCTCTAGGCGATCGCTGGGCATTGCTCAAACTCCTGGTGGAATCTTTGCAGCCAACTCCGCTGCCTTTTCCAGAGGCAACACCCACACTAGAAAGCACCCCTGGAGACGAAGACAATTCCCTGGAGCAATACTATGGCTGTATTGACGATGAAACATTTATCCGCCATCCCCAACCCGAACAAGGCGATCGCCAACCGATTATATGAGATTTTTGCTGGATACAAATAGCTGCATTATCTATTTACGCGGCAAGAACTTAGCTCTGAAGAAGAGATTGGAGTTTTATCGCAAAGAAGTTGCTGTGTGTTCAGTCGTCAAAGCAGAGCTTTTTTACGGTTCTATGAAAAGTGCCAATCCCGAAAACAATCTCAGGTTACAGACAGAATTTCTCTCGCAATTTATCTCTCTTCCCTTTGATGATGTGGCGGCAAATTTATTTGGCATAATCCGATCGCAATTGGAATTTAAGGGGACTCCTATCGGGTCTTATGACCTACAAATTGCGGCGATTTCCCTGGCGCATCATCTCACCCTAGTAACCCACAATGTCCGTGAATTTAGTCGAGTAGAGGGTTTACAGTGGGAAGATTGGGAGCCAGAGAGATAGCGTTTCTTGCCCCCCTAACCGATCGTATAGAGATGATGGCTGCCTGTGATTCGTTTTAGCTGCCAACCCTGTTGTTCCACAATTTTACAGAGTGCTTTACCAGAAATCGATTTCATAAAGATAACTCAATGAACTGTTTTTCTGGGGTGACTTCCTGTTGTTCACTCGCCACTTCCAGCCAAAGAAAGAACTGCATCTGCAAGCATTTCTAACAACTCTTCATAGCTCGATGCCCAGGTGTGACAATTGGGAAGGGCGGGTACTGAACCTGGACTTCATCTTCTTGCCAAATCATTGCTTTAATCTTCATGGTTTGTCTCTAATGGCTATCTAATCAGGATTTTAGCCCATCCGTTAACGCCTCACCCATAAACCCAGTTTCTGCCATAACCTTTGCCTCCTCACCGAAATGTCGCTCAGAGACTTGGTTTCTCAACCCCTCAACCCCTCCAACCGCAGAAAATGCACCACCCCCGCCTCATCCCCCGCCGCCACCGTCACCCCATCCGGTGCAACCGCACAGGAAAGCATCCGAGCCTCTCCGGTAAAGGTGGCTAACTCTTTCCCCGTCTCCAAATCCCACAGTTTCAGGGTTTTATCAAACGATGCCGAGACCGCTCGTTTCCCGTCGGGGGCGATCGCCACTGCATATACCCAGTCACTATGCCCTCTCAGGGTGGCCAGTTCCGTCCCCGTCTCCAAATCCCACAGTTTCAGGGTGTAATCCCTGGATGCTGAGACCGCTCGTTTCCCGTCCGGGGCGATCGCTACTGCATATACCAAGCTACTATGCCCGGTAAAGGTGGCTAACTCTTTCCCCGTCTCCAAATCCCACAGTTTCAGGGTGTAATCCCCCGATGCCGAGACCGCTCGTTTCCCGTCGGGGGCGATCGCTACTGCCATTACCCAGCTACTATGCCCGGTGAGGGTAGCCAGTTCCGTCCCCGTCTCCAAATCCCACAGTTTCAGGGTGTAATCCCCCGATGCCGAGACCGCTCGTTTCCCGTCGGGGGCGATCGCTACTGCATTTACCAAGCTACTATGCCCGGTGAGGGTAGCCAGTTCCGTCCCCGTCTCCAAATCCCACAGTTTCAGGGTGTAATCCCCCGATGCCGAGACCGCTCGTTTCCCGTCGGGGGCGATCGCTACTGCCCATACCGAGCCACTATGCCCGGTGAGGGTTGCCAGTTCCGTCCCCGTCTCCAAATCCCACAGTTTCAGGGTGTTATCCCTGGATGCCGAGACCGCTCGTTTCCCGTCCGGGGCGATCGCTACTGCATTTACCCCGCTACTATGCCCGGTGAGGGTAGCCAGTTCCGTCCCCGTCTCCAAATCCCACAGTTTCAGGGTGTTATCCCTGGATGCCGAGACGGCTCGTTTCCCGTCGGGGGCGATCGCTACTGCCATTACCCAGCTACTATGCCCGGTGAGGGTAGCCAGTTCCGTCCCCGTCTCCAAATCCCACAGTTTCAGGGTTTTATCCTCCGATGCCGAGACGGCTCGTTTCCCGTCCGGGGCGATCGCTACTGCTCTTACCCAGTCACTATGCCCGGTGAGGGTAGCCAGTTCCGTCCCCGTCTCCAAATCCCACAGTTTCAGGGTGTTATCATCGGATGCCGAGACGGCTCGTTTCCCGTCCGGGGCGATCGCTACTGCATTTACCCTGCTACTATGCCCCGTGAAGGTAGCCAGTTCCGTCCCCGTCTCCAAATCCCACAATTTCAGGGTGTTATCCCACGATGCCGAGACGGCTCGTTTCCCGTCGGGGGCGATCGCTACTGCCATTACCCTGCCACTATGCCCGGTGAGGGTAGCCAGTTCCCTCCCCGTCTCCAAATCCCACAGTTTCAGGGTTTTATCCTCCGATGCCGAGACCGCTCGTTTCCCGTCCGGGGCGATCGCTACTGCCATTACCCTGCCACTATGCCCGGTGAGGGTAGCCAGTTCCCTCCCCGTCTCCAAATCCCACAGTTTCAGGGTTTTATCCTCCGATGCCGAGACCGCTCGTTTCCCGTCCGGGGCGATCGCTACTGCATTTACATCGTCACTATGCCCGGTGAGGGTAGCCAGTTCCGTCCCGGTCTCCAAATCCCACAGTTTCAGGGTGTTATCATCCGATGCCGAGACGGCTCGTTTCCCGTCGGGGGCGATCGCTACTCCTCTTACCCAGTCACTATGCCCGGTGAGGGTGGCCAGTTCCGTCCCCCTCTCCAAATCCCACAGTTTCAGGGTGTTATCATCGGATGCTGAGACCGCTCGTTTCCCGTCGGGGGCGATCGCTACTCCTCTTACCCAGTCACTATGCCCGGTGAGGGTGGCCAGTTCCGTCCCCCTCTCCAAATCCCACAGTTTCAGGGTGTAATCCCTGGATGCTGAGACCGCTCGTTTCCCGTCGGGGGCGATCGCTACTGCATTTACCTGGCTACTATGCCCGGTGAGGGTGCGAATTAGTGGCCCGCCGGGAGGGGTGAGATTAGCTGTGAGAGGACAAAACCAGGGTTTTCCACGCCATTGTTTTGCCTGTTCCAATAAAGCCACAATTTCTGGATTCTCAAAGGATAACAACCGCCCCCAAAGCTGCTCCGCCAGTTGGGTTGTATCCGAGGCTAAAACATGAGCCGATAGCCGCAACGTCCCGGCGATTAATTGCAGGGTTTCCGTCTGTTCCGGGTTCAGCAAGACATCCGAACTCATCGCCAAATCGTAATCTTCTATTAACGCTTGCACCCCGCACTCCGCCAGTTTTGCCTGCATAAAGTCAAAATCGGTCAGCAATTGGTGCAGCCGTGCAGTTTGGGCGGTGTTAACGAGATGCTTAGGGATTTCTTCTAAGGCATAGCGCCGCTTTTCTGGATATAATTTGTTTAGCCGTTCAATAAAGCTGGTCATAATTCATGGGTGGAAATAGAACAATTTATAGTAGGTTGGGTGGAGCGATCGCGAAACCCAACACAGTCGGCTAGGCTGGGGGTGATTAAGTTTTTGTGGGGTTTCCTGGGTTCACCAAACCTACTCCTAATGCGATCGCTCTAATATGTTGGGTTTCCTGGGTTCACCAAACCTACTAATTCTCATCTGAACCATACAAACCCGCCCATAAATTATCAACGATCGCCTGTTCAATATCCCGCAAAGATATCCCCGCTTTTTGTACCGTCCTTCTCTTAAATAAAAAGTCCTGAAAACTCTTGTGGTAAATACTATAAACCTCATTATCCTCGACAATTCGATGGCGCAAAAACTGCTCCCAGTCCTCCAACACCTCCTGCACCGTTAACGGGTCTTCCTCCGCAAAATCCGCCAACAAATCGCAGGACACAGGTTTACAAGTTTTTGACAACAAATAGATGATTTTCAACTTCGTCCGAGGTAACGGCCTCGTCACCATTCCCATACGCCGCCAATGTTGCTCATAATATTGTTCCAAACCCTTGGGCAAATTTGCCAAGTTCAAATCCGCATATCTCCCCTTCTCAATGTCATCCAGAACATACTTTAAATACATGAAATTGCTTTCGCTATTCTCTGCCAAAAAGTCGATAAATTCCGCCTCTGTCACTCCTTGGGCAGTCAGCCAGCGTTGGATAGGTTCCCGTTGACAGCGATACCGAATAAACCGTCGGATATCTTCTAAATTGGCTTGATAATATTTATCGGACATCATATCAAACTCCTGCTGTGGTGCCGACACTACAAAAGGGAAAAACTCCGGGCGTTTGGTGAGGATAAAATAAACCCCCTTGGGTAAATTTTCGGGCAGATAAAGCACATTTGCCCTCGAATTTTGGGTGCTTAAATCTACTTCATCCAAGGCATCCACCGCAATCACTAAACGGTCAGTTTTTGCCGCCGCTTCGGTTAATAACTTGCTTAAAAAATTGCCATTGCGGGTATTATCAGGATGCAGGGGTAAGTCATAAGCTAACCCATACCTTGTCATCAGTTGCTCGCAAATATTTTTCAGGAAATCTTCGGTGCTGGTGCGGTTTTCTGACAGGATATTAAAATAAGCCAAACATCCCGTTTGCTGCACATATCGCGCTAACAAGGCGCTCTTACCCACGCCGGGGTCGGCTTCTATGATAAAATAACCATTGGCTTGTCTTCGGCAAAATTCCTCAATGGCATTAAAGACGAATTCCCTCCCCAAAAACTCCTGGGTTTTTTCCTCAATAAAAGCGGCAAAATCTGCGGGAACGGCGGCAGTCCCTTTTAAGGTTTTCAGCAATTGATTAAACCGTTCATCTAACCCCTGACAAGAGGCGATAAATGTATCCACACCCTCATCAATTCTCCCCCGAATTTGCTGGAGTTCCTGGTCGATATTCCCCACTTTCCCGCTAATGTCGGTCAGAATATCGTGGGTTAAGGTATTAAAAACTACCTGATTATATTTTATTTCTAAGCGGAAATAATGCACTAATCCGGGTAAATATAAGTTGCGAAATGTGTTCAGCAACACGGGGGGCGCTTCCCTTAGCCACTGGTGTTCGGCTTCTAGCCGCTGCATCAATTTAGTCCGAATTGCCTCCAGTTCACTGCCTTGCCAACTTCCCTCACTGCCTTGGGGCTGTTCCCCTTCAACGATTATTAAGATTTGTTGCCCATCCTGCTTAATCTGGTCAATTCGTGCTATAATTAAGGGTTGATTACGCTTCCATTCCGGTGTTTTCTCACAGCAGCCACAAATATCATTTAGGATGCGCTCATGGGCTGTTAGCAGTGCTTTTTCAATGTCATGATTACGTTCCCCAGCCTTACGCTGCGCCCACTTATGACATTCGGAACCGACGACTCCCAACCCAGCACTAGCAAATAGTGACAACATCTCAACAATCATGGTTTTACACCCCATCCCACACATCGGAGTTATTAATTCACATTGTAGCGGATTTCCCCCACCCAGTCAACGGCACGGCGACTAGATTATTGACAATCCCCCACCCGGGAAAAAGGGGGTTTTTGATGGTATAATTGGGGGTAGGTAAATATCAGTAGGGTGCTTCATAACCGGGATTTATGGGGGGAATATAAACACCATTTCCTCGGACGCACGGCGACTAATTACTGACCATCAATTACTAGGAATAAAGGGGGTTTCCGGGTGTGATTATCGGCGGCGGGAACGACTCCGGGAACGAGACCGACTCCCGGAACTAGACCGACTCCGGGTAACTGTAGAAGGAAGACTTCTATAGTTGGCTTTGACCCGCCTTTGGCGATAAAGAATAATTGTCTCGGGTTCTTCGGGTTCGATTTCTTCTGCTACCATTGAGGATGAGGTGGCTGATTGTTCGGTTTCCACGGGGTCTACTTCCAAGGTGGCGCGGATATCTCGGGCGAGATTAAATGCCAATTGCTTGAGGGCGGGTTCTTGGCTGTGGTTCAATAATTCGGCAGCTTTGGTGAAGTCGGCAGCGGCTTTTTCCAGGTGGTCGAGTTGATAATGAATTAACCCCCTATCTAAGTAGGCATTGGCTCGATTTGGGTCTAGGTCGATCGCTTTATTGTAATCCGTCAAAGCCTCTTCAAACCTCCCTAATTGCAGGTATTCTTCCCCGCGAAAATAGTATGGTTCAGGGCTTGACGAATTCACCCGAATTGCTATAGTATAATTAGAGAGGGCTGATTGGTGGCTGTCCATGGCTGCGTAGGCAAAACCTCGATTTAGGTAAGCCTCCATCAGGGCGGGATTCAGTTCTACAGCCTGGGTTAGAGTGACGATCGCAGCACTATAATCCCCCGCTTGGATTTTCTCCATGCCCCGATTGTTCAATTCTACCGCCTGGTGCGATCGCATGACATATTGGCTCACCACCGCCAGATTGTCCCGATATCCTTTCAGTTTCCCCTGGGCTTCTGCAAAGGTGGAGGAGTGCTGGGGGATGCTTTCCAATTGGGCGATCGTCTGCTGCCATTTGCGTTGCGCCTCTTCCCAAACCGCAGGGGGGTGGGGAGGGTTCTGCACGAGTTGGGAGGCGGACATGGCTCGCGTGATGGCTTCCTGGTAATTTTGGCGGGCTTTTTGTTCGGGTTCCAGCTTTTGTTGAACAACCTGTAACTGGGAACGTAAAAAAGTCAGTTCTTCCAACTCGGACTGTCTGGGAAATTTCGGGGCATTTTCTAGGCGTGCGATCGCCCCTTGTAGGTGGTCATGAGCCGCAGAAAGACTATCGTAACCGGAGAGGGTTTCCACCGCCCCCACGGAGTCTGTCAACAGTCGGGCTTGTGCGATCGCCTCCTGCTGCTGTTGTTTCACCCAGACCCCTGCACCCGCGACGATGGCGATCGCGATCGATACACCCAAAACAGTTCGGTTTGCCATGATATGATACCCCTACTATATGTCAATCCTACCATATCGGTTGTCCAGTAAGTCCCACCCCGAAATTGGGTAGAAAATCGACCGCCATTAATGATGGGGAAATCATGATTAATTGGATATATGATGGATTTGGTGCGTCAGTGACCCGACGAATCTTACCCAACTATCATCAATAATGGCTAAAGTCTCCCAAGAAGAACTAATTAAAGCAGCGATCGCAGGGGTTGCCGTGATCACCTTTCCCACAGACACAGTACCCGCCTTAGCAGCCCGTCCAGACAAGGCTGAAGCCATTTTTCAGACCAAACAACGCCCCCCCGATAAACCATTAATTTTGATGGGGGCTACAGCCGAAAGTCTATGGCAGTTTGTAGATAGCCTAGCCTGGGAATTAGAATGCTGGCAGCAAATCGCCCGTCAGTATTGGCCAGGAGCCTTAACCCTAGTGTTACCAGCATCTTCAGCAGTTCCCCCAGCCGTTAATCCCACCGATCCAACCACCATTGGTTTACGGGTTCCTAAGTGTGAAATTGCCCTAGAAATCCTCAAACGTACTGGGCCACTGGCTACCACTAGCGCTAATCTTTCGGGACAACCACCCCTATTAACCACGGCTGATATAGATAGGCAGTTTCCAGAAGTTCTGACCTTAAAGGACGCTCCCCCAGAGTCAGGGTCTGCCATTCCCTCAACAGTAGTGCGGTGGACAAAAAACGGAGATTGGGAAATACTGAGGAGGGGTGGGGTAGAGTTGATCAGCCCCTTGCCCAAATCCAGATTTAAATAGCATATATCAACCAGCCAGAGTATGTCACAATTCAAGGGGGAGTGCTGTTGTTAGACTGATCTCAACTAATCGTGACAAACTCATGGGCTGGAATGAATTTATCTATTTGGGTGCAGGGCTGGGACTGGGTTGGTGGCTAGGTCAGCGCCAACTTTCCGGGGGGGGAATGAAACTCATGACCCCAAAACCGCCTTTGGCGAAAACTTCCCGATCGCCATTACCAGAGTCGGGGACCGGAGAATTGGATGCTATTAGCGATCCACAGGTGGCAGCCTTAGCCGAAAAATTGCAGCAGACGCAATTGGCTTATCATTTAGCCGTAGAAATGGCTCAGTTTAAGGCGGGTTTTTTAGCCCGTACCTCCCACGAGTTGCGATCGCCCCTAAATAGCATCATCGGCTTTTTACAGTTAATCCTTGCCGACCTATGCGAAAATCCAGAAGAGGAAAGGGATTTTATCCAACAAGCCCATGATGCCACCCTGCGGATGATAGCGTTAATGGATGAGGTGATTATGGTGGCTAAAACCGAATATGGTAGCCAACAGATGAACCTGCAACCCCTGAAACTGGCTGAAATGTTGGCGGAGGTGGAACAACTCACCCACTTACAAGCGGCTAACCGCAGCATCCGCCTATCAATTATTCCCCCCGATCCGCAGGTATATGTAATTGGCGATCGCCCTCGCCTCAAGCAAGTTTTACTCAGTCTGGTCGATGGTGCGATCGCTGGGATGGAGTCTGGGAAGGTCCAAGTTTCCACCCACGTCGCCTCAGAGTCTGGCTATGTTCACATTTGGATTGATGACCAACGCCCCATCAGCGCCTGGAGTGAGTCCTGGGATTTACTCGAGTCTACCCTAAAATCCCCAGCCAGCAACAGCACCAACATTGACCCAACTGATATAGCCCTTTCGCCGGGGATGCGTCTATTAATGAATCAGACCCTATTGGGGTTGATGAATGGGCGCTTAGACGTGGTAGCAGTGCCGCCAGATTCAGAAAACAGAAATTTCACCCGCACTCAATGTTCCCTTCCCCTGGGCTGATTTTTAGCAATTACAGCTTAATGCGATCGCGATCGTTGGCGGGGGGGATGGGCTATCGGTGATTGAGGGACTCAACTGAGAAGAGTGCCGCCAATCATACCAGCCAGCAAAATCCAACCGATGATCACATTATCACGGAACATTTTGCCGTAAATCTCCCGAGAAATCTCTGGGTTTCGCAGTTGCCAATACTGACGCGCCCATAGAATCACCACTATAGCTAAAGCCAGCCAAGAAACAGGGTGCAGGTGCATTTGTAAGTCTACCCCCAACATCAAAGCCGCTGTACCCAGGAAAAATAAACCCACCGCATTCGGTGCAAAGTCCCCAAAAAATAGGGCGCTGGAGTTGATGCCCAATCGGCGATCGTCTTCGCGATCGCTCATAGCATAAACCGTATCAAACCCCAAGGTCCATAATACCGTCGCCCCCCATAGTAAACCCGTAGAGGCTTCTAGGCTACCATTGGCAGCACTCCAGCTAATTAAAACCGCAAATCCCCAGGCGATCGACAAAACCAATTGAGGGACTGGAAACACCCGTTTAGCTAAGGGATAGCAGATAATCACCGGAACCGCCGCCACAGACAACCAGAAACTGAGGGGATTAAGATATAGCGCCAACCCGAAAGCACAAGCAAACGCCACCAACCCCACCACAACACCAGTTTTAATCGTGAGGGCGCGACTCGCCAAGGGACGGTTACGGGTTCTTTCCACTTCCGGGTCAATGTTTCTATCCCATAAATCATTGACCACACAGCCAGCCGCACTGGTGGCTAGGCTACCAAAGACAATCACCAAAATCAGAGTTAAAGGCGGGGTTCCCCCTGTCGCTAAAAATATCGCCCATAGGGCTGGAATCATTAAGATTAACCGTCCGGCTGGCTTATCCCACCGCAGCAGACGGACAACACTGATCCAGGTAGGTTGTGGTTGATTCGCTTCTGTCACCATTATTATTTAAACCGCTCCAAAGCCAATTTTAATTAACATCGGGTAAATATTCCCTATCAAATATAATTGAAGCCTTGAAGGTTGTCTCCGCGTTGCTACAGTTGGGAGTATTGACCCGGAACTTGATGCGATCGCCTTTTGAGATATGTTGAGTATTTGTTCCGGATTTCTCCATGTTCCAGTGCTTTATTTGTTCAGCCGGCTTGCTCACTGACTGTCCTCGTTTTCCGCCCTTTAGCTGACTTCATTCTGGCGGGGTGCGCGACTATGGGTGAGCTAATTAAGAATTATTCTTGCATATTGGGCTACTGATGGTATAAAAAAGAAGACTCCCTCTCGTTTTTTCCCGAACTGGGGGTAAAGTGGGGTCGGTCCAATCGCTTATTCATACTCACACTGATAATAAACCGTGTTCAAGACAACTAAACTACTGGTTAGCAATGTTTTACTGGCGATCGCTGCCACTGTGTTTGTAGTTCCTGCCGTGGCACAACCTCCCCAGATTTTAGCTCAAGCCACCTCTCAGGCGAACATCAATGAACTTAATGACCTGCTCCAAAAGGGGCGAGATCTCGTTAATAGTGGCAATATGGATGAAGCCCTCAATGTTTACCTTCAAGCCGTCCAGCTAGACAACAGTGATGCTAAAATCTATTCGGCTCTCGCCTATGTACAGGCCTTGCGGGGAGACTTTGAGGCGGCTGCTAAATTTTATCGGGACGCTATTACCCTCGATCCTCAAAATGCAGATTTTTACTACGGTTTGGGTTATACCCTAGCCCGGTTGCAAGACTACCCAGCAGCAGCACAAGCCTATCGGCGCGCTACCCAATTACAGAGAGATAACATTAATGCTCACCTGGGGTTAGCAGCCAGTTTATTTAGACAGCAAGACTATAGGGGAGCCATTGAAGCCTATCAAACCGCCTTGGCTTTGGAACCTAATAGCTGGGAAGCTAACGCATCTATGGGAATGGCTTGGTTAAGACAAGGAAATGCTTCCCAATCTCTACAATTTCTACAACAGGCGATGGAGTTGGATCCTAATCAGCCTAATATTTATCTGAAACTGGGTATAGCTTATTTGGAACAAGGCGATCGCACCGCCGCCCTCGATGCTTTTCAAGAGGCGGCGCGACTGTCTCCTTTTAATGGTGAAATTCAGTTCCAAATTGGGGAAATATTCCGCCTTCAAGAGAATTTTGAGGGTGCGATGCAAGCCTATCAACAAGCCTTAGCTATGGAACCGGATCTAGTGGCAGCTAATATGGCGATCGGTGAAATTCAGCTAAGATTAAGAGACTATATTGGTGCGATCGTCAGTTTCCGACGCGCCGCCGATCGCTTTGCTGACCAACCATCAGTTCACTATTATTTAGGTCTAGCCCTGAAAGAACGCGGAGGTCGAGAACCCCAGGCGATCGCCTCCTTTAGAAAAGCCCGCGAACTCTATGAGAAACAAGGCGATCGTGAAGGTGTCAGACAAGCCGAAGCCGCCTTGAGAGAACTCGAAGCTAATTAACTGGAATTCCCAACCCAGGTAGGAGCCTAAGCGTCCCTACCTGTTGTATATGGTTGACTAATTCTGAGCTAATTAGTTATGATCATCCCATGGGATCGGAACCGAACAATGATTGCCACGGTCAAATGTAATAATTAGTTTTAGTTTTTGGTGAGGAAGCATCATGGGTAAACTGAATAATCTTCAACAGCTATCCGAAAAAGTAGCACTAGCCAGCCTAGGAATTGGGATGTTGCTAGTGGGAGGACAACAGCCTTTAATGGCATCAAGTCCAACTGCTGAACCAACCCTTTCTGCTAGTGGTTCAGCACCGCGTATTTATCCTTACCAAAGTCTTTTGAATCCTGATGTACCTCCCCTCGATGACCCTTCCAAATTTTTACCCCTCGGAGAACAACAAGCACAACTAAAATTAGTTCTCCGTTTGGGAGAACGTCGGGTTTATGTATATCGAGGTGAGAGTCAAATAGCAAGCTATCCCGTAGCCGTAGGAAAACCCGGTTGGGAGACTCCCACCGGAACTTTCCAAGTTACTGAAAAAGTCGAAAATCCTCAGTGGCAAAATCCCTGGACAGGAGAAGTGCGCCCCGCCGGACCAAATAGCGCCCTAGGTTTGCGCTGGATTGGATTTTGGCATGATGGCAAGGATGCGATAGGATTTCATGGAACCCCGACAGTCAACTCCATTGGACAGGCGGCTTCTCATGGTTGCGTTCGGATGCGGAATGAGGATATAGTGGCGCTATTTGAAAAGGTGGAAATGGGGACTGTGGTTATGGTGCTTCCCTAGGCTAGTTTCGGGATCTTCCCTAGTTCCGGCAGCGGGTTGCTACTCCAAACGGAAACCGACCGCCCCCCAGGGGGAAGTCGGTAAGAGTTAGGATCAACAATGGAACTGTGGGATTTATTTTTTCATAAAGGCTTGGGCTTGACTGATCGCCGCACTACCGATTTTAAACAAAGCCCAGCCGCCAGCAACGATCAACGGTAACAAAACCACAACAATCCGAAGATCCAAATCCATTTGCTCTCCTCCTGAATTTTTAAAGAAATCTTTATATTCCTATTTGTACCGCATTTTTGCCAATGCCTCAAGGGGTTAGCCAGTAATTATCATTTTAGTCAAAACCTGTTCCAGTCCACAAAGCCCTGTTTGACATCCTCAGATCTCAAACGATCGCCTTCTCCGTCGCAATTGATAGAACTGATGTAAACTTAGATTTAGGCATAATTTCAGAATCAGACCACCAGGAGTTGATCCCAGAGGAGACTAATGCCTCGAAAATTGCCTGATTCTGTCGATGTGCATAATTGATCTATGCTTGAGGGGGTAATGGTCATGGCTACAGATCGTCGCGTTTCCCGCGTGGCTTCACTGATTAAACGGGAGGTTAGCCAAGTATTGCTCTACGACATCAAAGACGATCGCGTGGGAATTGGAATGGTCAGTATTACCGAAGTTGAAGTGTCCGGGGATTTGCAACACGCTAAAATTTTTGTGAGTATCTATGGGACAGAAGAAGCGCGCCGCTCAACTATGGAAGGGCTGCGATCGGCAACTGGCTATATTCGTTCCCATTTAGGAAAGCATATCCGTTTACGACGTACTCCAGAAGTGGTGTTTCTCGAAGATCGTTCCCTTGAACGTGGGGATAAAATTATTGAGCTGTTAAATCAGATTTCTCACGAACACAAAAACTCAGATACAGCCGGGGATACCACTCAGGAAGATGACCCGGAAGCACAACAGTAACTCACGCAAAGGTAATTCATAATCAATGAGTGTACTCTCGTCCCAGGTGGCTCAAATGGTGGTCGTGCGTGCTAGTGGTCATCTGTTTGACCACCAAATTCGCTATCCGGCTTGGGAACCGGGACGCGATCGCCTCCAATACTGGTTACAGGAATTAGGGGTCGGTGGAGTCATTTTTGTTGATGGTAGCGCGGCGGAAATGGCTGCTAGAACTAAATTGCTTCAGTCCTGGGCGAAAGTCCCCCTATTTTTGGCTGCGGATATTGAGGAGGGAGTAGGACAGCGTTTTGCTGGGGCGACTTGGTTTCCACCACCAATGGCTTTGGGGTCGATCGCTAATCATAACCTAAGTCTGGCTGAGGATTATGCGGAAAAAATGGGGGCTATTACCGCCTCGGAGGCTCTGGCTATAGGCTTAAATTGGGTTCTGGGTCCGGTGGTGGATGTTAATAACAATCCTGATAATCCCGTGATTAATGTGCGCTCTTTTGGGGATAATCCAGAAACCGTTAGTAATTTAGCCAGCGCCTTTATCCGGGGTTGTCAAAAATACCCCGTCCTAACTACGGCGAAGCATTTTCCCGGTCATGGAGATACAGCCGTAGATTCCCATATTGAGTTACCAATGTTACCTCATTCGGCGGAGAGGTTGGCAAGGGTTGAGTTACCCCCCTTTCAAAGGGCGATCGCTGCTGGGGTTGATAGTGTCATGAGCGCTCACTTATTGATTCCGGCTTGGGATAGGGAACTACCTGCTACCTTATCCCCGAAAATTTTGACCGAAAAATTGCGACAGGAATTGTGCTTTGACGGGTTGATTGTTACTGATGCTTTGGTCATGGGGGCGATCGCCCGTGGTTACAGTTTAGCGAGTAGCTCCGTATTGGCAGTAAAGGCCGGGGCTGATATCCTATTAATGCCTGAAGATCCCGAAGTCACTATTCGCGCCATAGTACAAGCCGTCGAAAATGGTGAGATTTCCCCAGAAAGGATAGCTGCTTCTTGCGATCGCATCAATAAAGCCAAGGAGAAAATTTCTACCCGTCAGGTTTCTGACCTAAATTTGGATTCTTTATCGACTCCAATCGCTGTTGAAACTGTAAGTTTGATTTTGCAACAGTCCCAGGTTAGCCCCCGGTTAGACCTTCAGCCCCCCATAGCGCCACCAAACAATCTACAACCAGCCGAGTGGCGGAATTTGGTGATTGTCGATGATTTGCTTTCCTGTCGGTTTCTGGGACATCATACCCCGGCGATCGCTTATCCCGCCAAATTGGGCTGGAAATTACAACTTATCGATCGCAATAGTGGGACCAACCCAGCCGCCGAAACCGGATTTTCCCCCACTTTGCTACAGTTATTTATTCGCGGTAATCCTTTTGGCTGGACTGCTGGATTAACTGAAATAGCCAGGGTTTGGTTTAAAAAATTGTTAAAAACTGGGGAACTCAAGGCACTGGCGATTTATGGTAGTCCGTATACTCTCCAAGAGTTTTTGCCCGAAATTCCCGATGATGTGCCATTCGTGTTTTCATACGGCCAAATTCCCCCAGCCCAGGCGATCGCCTTAGAAAGTCTCTTCCCGTGCGTCAAAGCATAAAGCGTATCCTTTCCCCAATGGTTGATCCCGTGCGTGTGCACCCCACGCACATAATGAAAAATCTGTGCCATACTAAAACCGGGAAAACTAAATCAATGGTTTTTCCCGATTCCATAGACTCTTGTTTATAGAATGTGTAGTTTTGGACTAATGGGCGCACTGGCTATCCTGTGGGTTATGGCTTCCGTAACCCACTAACCAGTATCATCTCCTAGGTCAGACAACTTGCTGATTTAATCAAGTCCACCGTCAAAACTGCCCAGAGTCCCCCAAATCCGGGAGATTAGTCGTTTTGATTATATTTATCAAAGTTTCCAGGTAAATTGTATTCACTTATACTGAAAAAAAACCCTTCCCTAAATCTCGATTTTGGATTATATTGATACCAATGCCAAAAATAATCAGGCAAGCAACCCCATGAGGGCGAAATATGACTTACACCACCGTTCAATACTCACTTGACGTCATTAAAGACGAAGTACGCAATCTCCTACATAAAGGTATGATCAGCCGTCAGCAGCCGATCTATACATTGTGCCAGTACATTCCAGCTAGGGAGTGGGCTTGCATCGAGTACGAACTGGAGGCGTTTAACTTCCTCCTGCGTGACCGCATAGGCGATCTGGTTGGCTGTGAAAAGTGGGACAACGACTAAGGTTTAACTAGCCTTCGGGTACAATGTTAGAAATTTACGTCACAGTCCGACCAGGGACTGAAAGTTTCGGCTCCCAGCCCTACCCTATTAGGGCGACTTTAAATAAAAGATATAACCAGTGGGTGGTTTGACCGAAATTCCAAACCGCCCAGTTAGCAAGCGATTTTAAGATCCAATCCGGTTCAGGATAAATAAACCCAGACCGCCAATATAATCCCAAGGCGGAACAGGTTGGTTTACCCTAACCCGTAGCAGAGACAAGTCATGGCTTGTCTCTGCTATCATTGACTAGCGGGCTACAGCAGTTTTCTTAGCGTCTTCTGAGGCTAGGAATTTCTCCAACTCTGTTAATGCTTCCGCGTCTACCTTAGTTTGCATGGGGCAGAATTTCGGACCGCACATAGAGCAAAACTCAGCAGTTTTGTAGATGTCCGCCGGGAGAGTTTCGTCGTGATACTCGCGGGCGCGTTCAGGGTCTAGGGATAATTCAAACTGCTTGTTCCAGTCGAAATTATAACGGGCTGCGGACAATTCATCATCGCGATCGCGCGCCCCTGGACGATGGCGGGCGATATCTGCTGCATGAGCGGCAATTTTATAGGCAATCAAGCCATTACGGACATCCTCAGCATCAGGGAGTCCTAAATGTTCTTTAGGTGTCACATAACAGAGCATAGCAGTTCCATACCATCCCGCCATAGCCGCACCAATAGCAGACGTAATATGGTCATAACCGGGCGCAATATCTGTCACCAAAGGACCCAACACATAGAAAGGCGCTTCGGAACACTCTTCCATTTGTTTTTTAACGTTAAACTCAATTTGATCCATTGGCACATGACCAGGACCTTCTACCATCACCTGCACATCATGTTCCCAGGCGCGGCGAGTTAACTGTCCCAAGGTTTTCAATTCAGCCAGTTGTGCTTCGTCTGATGCGTCATGGGTACAACCGGGACGCAAGGAATCCCCCAAACTAAAAGAGACATCATATTTTTTGAAGATTTCGATAATGTCATCAAAATGAGTATAGAGGGGATTTTGCTTATGGTGATGGAGCATCCACCGGGCAATAATACCACCGCCACGAGACACAATTCCGGTAATCCGGTTACGGACTAAGGGCAAATGTTCAATGAGAATGCCAGCATGGATAGTCATATAATCGACTCCCTGCTGGGCGTGTTTCTCAATGATATGCAGAAAGTCGTCTGCAGTGAGTTTCTCAATGCTACCGTGAACGCTTTCTAAGGCTTGATAAATGGGTACTGTACCAATGGGAACCGGGGAAGCGTTAATGACGGCGGTGCGAATAGCATCGAGGTTTCCTCCACCTGTAGACAGGTCCATAACCGTGTCTGCGCCATATTTAACGGCTAATTTCAGCTTGTCTACTTCTTCTTCGAGGCTGGAAGAGTTGGGGGATGCGCCGATATTGGCGTTGACTTTACATTTAGAGGCAATGCCAATACACATTGGCTCTAGGTTGGTATGATTGATATTAGCGGGAATAATCATCCGACCCCGTGCAACTTCCTCGCGAATTAAATCAGGGCTTAGATTTTCGCGGGTGGCGACGTAGTGCATTTCCTCGGTGATGATTCCCTGGCGGGCATAGTGCATTTGAGATACATTAGCCTGTCCACGTCGGTTGGCAACCCATTGAGATCGCATAAGTATTTCCTCTGTTAGTTACAGCTTCCCTACGCCGGTACTAGCCGGACTCAGGTTCCAAGGGTGTCTCTCAGCCTGGACTTCGCAGGCACCCCTAGCTTGATGAATGTTTAGTTGATGATGTTAGCACTTATGTTGAGATTTGATCTAGGGTCTGTTAACAATTATTTATGTATTTTTCTGTAGAGTGCATCAGATTTGGCTATGGTCTGACGCACTCTAGGGGACTTCTGAAGGACTAGAGGATTTTGGTTAGGGTAAGGTTGAGAATGCCATTATTGTAGTCTACTTGAACGCGATCGCGACAGACGCTTTGAGGGAGAGCGATCAGTTGACGAAAGGGAACTTGGGAATTATTAAGGGTTCCCGAAATGATGGCAGCTTCTCCGGTGATGAGAATGTCTAAATCATCTTCACATAAATCGGGAATGGTCATGTTGATCATCAGGTGATAGGGGCTGTCTTTAATGGCGATGATGGGTTGGAAATTACTGCCGCCATTGATGAGTTCATCTTCGCCATAAACTTGTTCGATGTTACGGCTAATTTCGGCAGATTTTTTAAATGTGTGTGAGAAGTCGATGACCATGGTTACAATTCCTAAAACGCGGTTTTATCTTCAGAAAACAGGATTTTTTGAGGTTTAAATACAGGGTTAAAAACCATAATTTCTGCTGCGGAAATTTCGGATTTTTAAAGTTTTTTGTCAACCGGATTTAACTGTTGTTAAACACCAAGTAAATCGGCATCTGGAATAGGGGGCTGTTTCTGCCAAAATCCTGTATCCCCACGAGGCTCTTTGAGAACCTGCCGGGACTCAGTTGGTATGAGAATCAAAATTGATTCGCCTCCCCAAGGCTATGCCGATAATAGATGTTCAGATTAACTGAATTTATGATGAAGATTCATCCATGGGAAGAGTTGGTGCTGATGTAGGACTCACGGTGCGTCCAACGATCGCCTTATGACTTTCCCGTGAAGAAAGCATTTCAACAGCGATCGCTTCTACCTGTATCTCCAAGGTGCCATAGATAATGTCGAGGTCAACCGTTGCTTCAATTTGATCGAAGCCGTTGGGTGAGAACTCGGTAATCCAACGCGGCCCGTCTACAATATTGCGGGACTGCCGATCATATATCCATATTTTGACATATATGCGGGGCAAGTTGTCGGGGATTTGCACGCGAACTTTTAAAGACTTTCCGGCGGTAGGATTAACGGTGAGGATATCTAAAATCGGAACCGGAATTTCTTGGTCTTCGGGTATGACAGATGGTGTTGTGGTGCTACTCCCTCCTCTCAAGGTGCTATAAGGCCTCCCCATCCCTGAAAATGGCCTGCTAGAGGGGGGTTCGGTAGTCAACCCCTTCCCTTGGGGAAATACCGCAGAATCCGCCCTGGTTTGGGGGAAGACAACAGGAGGTTCGAGGGATTCATAATCTACGACAATTTCCTCGGCTTCCAATTCTGTGACCAAGGGGCTGAATTCATAATTAGGTGGTGGGGTCTGATTCTCGTCTGGCACTAATGGTTCTGCTGGTGAGGAAACGGCTGTGTCATCAGAAGCTGAGGAAGATGCTTGTTTCATCCAGTGAGACAGATCTCGATCTTTGGCTAGGGAACTTAATCGACTCAAAAATCGCTCTTCTAAATTCAGATGAGGTAAAGCCTTTTTCGCTGCCGGGGAAGTGGCTGTGGAAGTATTGGTATGGGTCGCATCTGTTGGCTCTGGTGATGAGTCGATAGGGGTTTCTGGTGGGTCTGTATTGAGCAGGTCAGTATTGCTGTCTTCGTTGGGGTCTGTTTGACCGGCACCCTCCTCGGGTGTTTTGGCGACAGAACCCTCGGATGTAGAGGTGGCTAATGGTAGGGTAGGGGATGCTGGCGGTTTTGGGTTGACGAATGGAAGTGCGATCGCCTCTGAATTGGGACTCGAAGGGATGTTAAGGATATTAGACCAGGGGTGGGGTTCTGTCTGTGCTGTTGGATCAGCAGAGATAAAATTGCCAAAGCTGGGCAATTCTAGGGCAGTCTGAGGCTTACCTTGAGCATTTACAGGCTGGCTTTGTGTTTCTTTATTTACTACGGCTAAGGGGGCTGGCTCCGCCGCTGGGAGTGGTATAAATGAATTTTCGACTAGGGGTTCGTTGGGTTGAGCGTCAATTTCTAGCTCCTCTGGTAATGGGTCTAAAAACTGTTCGACCAACATGGTGATATTGAAAGAATTGCGGACGGGGGGATGCTGATCACTGTAAAAAACGACCTCTCCCAAAACTAATCGGGTTTTGCATTCAAAGGGTACATAAATAGCTGCGGAAAATGGCACAGGTAAAACAGACTGTGGTACGGGTTGGCGAACATCATAGAGAATTTCGGAGGCTTGAGGCGATCGCAAACATATCTGTAATTGAGGATTAGAAACTACCATAGAGGTGATAGCTTCCATATAAGGGTCAGAGTCCGGGTCAGATTTAATCCTAATCTGTCCAGATAGTAAAACGGCGCTACCAAACTCGACCACATAGCTATGGCGTTCTAGGATAAGTTCTATGGAAATATCCTCTGCGGTCAAGTCTGCGGTTTCGTTTATGGCGACACTACTGCTTAGTTCCTGTGCGATCGCGGTTTCTTGGTTGGCTTCTGGCTGAGGTTCCCCAGGGTAGAGGTCTGTAAGATTAGAATCACTGGTTTTTTCTGATGGTGTCGTGGGTGTCACCGACTCTAAATCCGTCTGTTGTGGTAGGCTATCTTGAATGGCTGACCCATCCTCCAATATTTCCTCAGAGTCAATCTCAGAGTCAATATCAGTGTTGGCTAGTACCTGTAGTTTCATTGTGGCACGCCAAGTATTTCCTAAAAGTCCGGCTCTTAAATCTGGCGAACAGGAAAACTCCCAAATTCCTGGTTTGAGGCTAGTATAGGGGATTACGACCATTAAACCCTCTGAGTTCATATAACTTTTCAGGGTCTTAATGCGGCGCACTGGGGGGTCTTCGTCTATAGCGTCATAAACAATCCTAATTTCAATTTCCTGATCTTGATGGGACCCACGACAAACAATGCGATACCGACCTTCTAACACCTGAACATCAGGAGACTCCAGGGGTAGCCAAGTGTTATCCCCTTCCCGTTGTAGTAGGAATTCTAGGTTATCCATGATTAGCACCTCTGCCAACATCCTGGGTATCATTTGCTGTTGAGACTAGCACTATGGGTGCTGTTGGTGATTATAGGTGCTTTTGGTGATTATAGGCGATCGCTTCAACCTAATATTAGGGGTCGAGAATGGAGTCGCCTCCATCCCCTCCCATTCAAAACCGGACGTGAGACTTTCACCTCATCCGGCTCCTAGTCTGATTGCTCCATTGTTAAGGATACAGCATTGGCGTTGTCTAACGCCGTTTTATCATCGTGACAGTGGCGGTGTAATAGTTGAAGATTCTTATATTCATCCTTTCCACCTTGGCTTTGAGGTATAATGTGGTCTACTTCAACTAAATCCGATGGTGCGAAATACTGTCCACACCAGGTACACCTACCTTTTTGCTTTTTGAGTAGTTTGGCTACTCTTGTTGGCGTTTCAATTGCTTGTCCTTTCCTGGTTGCCCAGTAAGTCCAGTTTCCGTCGTATGGTGTTGCGTCAGGGCGTATTGGGGTGTGTCTAACATTTGGAGTCCAACTATGTTGCCATAATGTGAATCCATCCTTAGTCTTGAATAACCAGGATTCATGTCTTTCTTTCCCATTGCTAAGTTTAACCGTTCCTTTGTGGAAGTAGTTTCCTAGCTTTTCGTAACTTGCCTTTCCGCATCTTGATGCTGTCCATGCCCGTAACATTTGCCAGATTATGTTATCTAGCTTGTTGAAGGTTTCAGATGAAACGACCCCTGAGTAGTAGTTTGACCATCCCCGAATAATCGGGTTTAGTTTGCTAATCAGGGCTGATTGAGGTGATGTTTTATATCGTTTAATTACACCTTTTATCGCTTCAATGTGGGCTTTAACTGCTTTGTTGCTGGGTTTGATGTGGGTTTTGAAACCCAACATTTTATGTGGGGTCTTGTTACATAGGAAGCCTCCTTTTCTTCTTCCCCCACTCTTTCCAGATTTATATTTTCCTACTGGGTATTGCCTGATATTGAATCCTAGAAAATCAAAACCTGGCTCTTCTGTTTTGCCGTTGTACTCAATGGGATTGAGTGTATGGCAGATTCGAGTCTTTTCGGGTTTAATTTCTAATCCTACAGGTTTTAACCATTCGGAGATTGCAGTTTTGCACTGTTCAATGATTTCTAGTGATGGAGATATTACTACAAAATCATCGGCGTATCTGATTACTGTGGCTTGCACCACATTTTTCTTCTTAGGATACATTGTTTTTATGAGCCTAACCATCCCATCCAGTGCGATGTTGGCTAGGAGTGGACTTATTACCCCTCCTTGGGGTGTCCCTGCTTCTGTATCCTCAAATACACCGTTATCTAGCACGCCTGCTTTGAGCCATGATTTCAGGTCTCTTTTTAGACTGCTTGGACAATGAATTTTGGACAGAAGGTAATCATGGTTTATTCGGTCAAAACATTTAGCTATATCTGCATCCAGAACATAATAACCTCCTTTGTTGATACTCTGAAAGATTCTGGATATTGCATCGTGGGCTGACCTGCCAGGTCTAAACCCATAGCTAGTGTCTTCAAATCTCGATTCCCATTCAGGTTCGAGAGCCGACTTAACCAAGGCTTGCCTCGCTCTATCTTGGATTGTGGGTATTCCTAGAGGGCGTTTTTCATCCCTACCGGGTTTTGGAATCCACACCCTTCGCAGTGGTTTTACTTTGAGATTTCCTTTAATGTTCTCAACAAGTTTAAACCTTTGCCTTGATGAGATTGCTCTCATTCCATCGACTCCAGCTGTTTTCTTGCCTTGATTATCTTGGGTCACTCGCCGTACTGCTAGTAGACGGGCATAATATGATTTGCACAATAGACGTTGCAACCTTCTTGCTTTCGCGTCCTGTCCCGATTTAGCTGCTTGAAATATCCTCTTTTGGAGCTTGAAAACTTTTCTCTGAACTTTCGCCCAGGGGATTTGTTTCCATACATTCGTAGTCTTGATTGGTTTTGGTTTCCCAAATCCTTTCTTTAAACTCGCATTCGCCATAGTAACTCCTACTAGACTCTATTCTTTACAATCAAACCGTGACCCGTCTGCGTATCCCAACCATTATAGTTGGGCATTAGCTTCTGGTCACATCTCACCCCCTAGTAGGCTTACGCTTACACTTTTCACTACTGACTCTCTCGACCAGATTATCAGAGCCTAAAAGGGGTTAAAACGTTCCGTTTATATGGGCTTTCCATCTTTAGACTTGTCCTATCCACCGGGGTATTTTTAAAGGTCTGTGTAGGTAGTACGAAGAAACTCCTACTTTTCCCCTTGCTCTTTTGAGCGCAGCGTGTCAACCTATTTCGCTACTTATTAGTTACGATGGTTCAAGTCGGAACATTCAGATTTCCTTAGTCATGGATGGTTGGCAGTGGTCGGATTATTGGGAATAGGTTTTCCCTCACGCCTTCCGTTCCCCGCTTCAATCCTAGGGTTGTGAATCCTAAAACTGGGGGTGGCTATCGCCGTTACTCTCAACGCAATTGTTAAGGAATCATTAAGATTTCCAATTTAGCGTTTTGACCTTGAGTTCCCTGCCTTGTTTTGTATATTTCTATACCAAACGTTGGGACATATAAACAGTTATGGGATGGTCAGGGTACGAGTCCCTTATATTTCACCAAGGGGTGAAAGTCCCACTAGGAGGTTATTTCAGGCATTGCAGCCTTATTTGACTCCTAAACATCTCGCACCTTCAACCTAATATAGTATTAAGGTTAGATAGGCAGGGGCGAAAACCATAGGAGACCGACGGGAATTCTGGAGACGCTCTCCAGCGGTTAGCACAACGACACTTATCTTGACCCGTATCCCATGAACCTCCACGCACCACTCTTTCTTGATTGCTGTTGAGCAAATCCCCTAAATTCTCAAGATAGTTATCGTAGATTTCCTGAGCATCCCAAACCCTACCATCTGACGGCGCATTGTTATAGTTATCATGCCACGGGTCAGCACACCACTCAAAAACATTCCCATGAATATCACACAGTCCAAAGGTGTTCTCATGTTGAAAGTGATCAACTGGGGTAGTTTGTTGGCGGAAAACTCCCTTGCGATCATAGTAGTTAGCTATATCCGTGGTTAAGCTGTCCCCAAGATAAAATGCGGTCGTTGTTCCCCCCCGCGCTGCATATTCCCACTCAGCTTCACTGGGTAATCGGTAGGCTCTACCGACTTTCTGGGAAAGCCGCGCGCACCACTCTATTACATCATACCAGGACACTTTTTCCACGGGCAGTTTTTCCCCTTCAAAATCTGAAGGATACCATTTTAGATCTCGTTGGAGTTTAGCAAAGCTGGCTACTTGTTGCCATTGTTTCTGGGCGATCGGATATTTCGCTATCCAGAATGGTTCAATCGTCACTCGGTGCTGTGGTTTTTCTGTATGATTACCCTCATTCCCAGGTGAACCCATCAGAAATGTTCCCCCAGGGATAAACACCATTTCTAGGGTGACTCCATCTCTCAGATTTTCTATGAAATTTTGGGCTTGACTTCGGCGACGACTCATTCTTAGTTGATTTTTAAATCAAGCATATAGCCATGTTACCCCCACGGTTTCAATTATAGCGATCGCCATCCCGGCTGTCAACCCCTCATCTCTTTAGGCGCGCCGATTTTTTGTTAAGTTTTGTTAAGTTGGGTGATAGTTGGGGGGCGATGAATCATAGCTTTACCTGAAAGTAGGTTGAATAAAAAATCAAGCATATAGCCATGTTACCCCCACGGTTACAATTATAGCGATCGCCATCCCGGCTGTCAACCCCTCATCTCTTTAGGCGCGCCGATTTTTTGTTAAGTTTTGTTAAGTTGGGTGATAGTTGGGGGGCGATGAATCATAGCTTTACCTGAAAGTAGGTTGAATAAAAAATCAAGCATATAGCCATGTTACCCCCACGGTTACAATTATAGCGATCGCCATCCCGGCTGTCAACCCCTTATCTCTTTAGGCGCGCCGATTTTTTGTTAAGTTTTGTTAAGTTGGGTGATAGTTGGGGGGCGATGAATCATAGCTTTACCTGAAAGTAGGTTGAATAAAAAATCAAGCATATAGCCATGTTACCCCCACGGTTATAATTATAGCGATCGCCATCCCGGCTGTCAACCCCTTATCTCTTTAGGCGCGCCGATTTTTTGTTAAGTTTTGTTAAGTTGGGTGATAGTTGGGGGGCGATGAATCATAGCTTTACCTGAAAGTAGGTTGAGGAAAAAATCAAGCATATAGCCATGTTACCCCCACGGTTACAATTATAGCGATCGCCATCCCGGCTGTCAACCCCTTATCTCTTTAGGCGCGCCGATTTTTTGTTAAGTTTTGTTAAGTTGGGTGATAGTTGGGGGGCGATGAATCATAGCTTTACCTGAAAGTAGGTTGAATAAAAAATCAAGCATATAGCCATGTTACCCCCACGGTTATAATTATAGCGATCGCCACCCCGCCTGTCAACCCCTCATCTCTTTAGGCGCGCCGATTTTTTGTTAAGTTTTGTTAAGTTCGGGGGCGTTTAAACGTAAGTTTGATAGTCCCATGATCGAAGTTGTCACTACAGAGGCTAACTTCTCCGTTGCCATTAATTCTGACAGACAATTCCACCTGGTCAAGCTGCATGGGAGATTTTTGGGAGTTTCCAGAGGCTTGCTGCATTTGAAACGCTTGCTGTTCCGCTTGTAGAAATACATCACCAATTACTAATAAAAATTGACTCATATTTTGCTGCATTTTGTGCGCCGGGACTGCTACCCTGTGGGTCTGTGATTCTGTAGGAGTGTCAGGGGATGTTGAGGGGTTAGGGGAATCTTGGGTAATAATCCAGATACTTTTGGGAATTTGGATAATTTCTGACATAGACTAATCGGGGATGATGGTTAATTATTAACTTAATGTGATGATTGTAGCTTAAATATGGTGGTTGATGTCTAATGATTGAGATATGAAGAAGGAAGCCGAAAAGATTAAGTTTCACTAGGTTAATGGGTCTGGTGGGGGCGGGTGCAAGATATACCAGGGGATACACGATAGGCTGGCAACAGGCGCGCCAGGGCAAAAATATCACGGTGGGGAACATCTCGAATTGGGGAATATTTAACTATTTTGGGTGTCAAAAAAAAGCGTCAGAAAAATCTTATATCTCTGACGCAGGCTAATTGGTGATGTATGAAACCCCCAACATTTAACGATTAATAAGGTAATCTGACTCGATAGGTTCAGCGTCACCCGATCGCACTAATACTTGATAAATCATGACAATAGCCTCTGCTTGACTGACGGACTGATGAGGATTAAAAGTATTGCGATCTGGATGACTGGCGACCAAACCCGCCTCAGTCGCCGCCGCCACTTGACCAATAGCCCAATCAGGAATTTGATCAGCATCGGAGTAAACTTTGAGAATTTCCTGGGGATTATTGGGGGTAGGTAAATCCAAACCACTGACCAAAGCCACCACGACCTCTGTATGAGTCATTTCTTGATTAGGTTGGAAAACTTCCCCAGGATAACCCCGGAGAAAACCCATTTTGGTAGCTTCTTGAATGGCTTGATTAGCCCAATGGTCCTGCGGTAGATCCTGAAACTTAATATCAGGTTGAATTCTGTCAGTTTTGAGGGATTGTTGCAACTGATGAGCAAACTGTCCCCGACTCACTGGCTGATCTGGGTTAAATGTACCATCTTCTGCACCGATCGCCTGATTATGGTCAGCAAAATAAACTACAAAATCCCGCGCCCAGTGTTCCTCTGGTACATTAGCCAGTATAGTTGTAGCCGAATCTGGAGTTACAGCGGTCTGGGTGGGAGTGGTTTCTGGTGTTTCGGCGGTAGTTACAGGGGAACTGGGAACCTCTGAGGTTTCGGTGGGAGTAGGAGTTTCAGGGGGTGATGTAACCGCCGCCTCTGTGTCTGTGGTCGTGGTTGTTTCGGCTTCTGTTGTGGGTGATGAAAATAAGGGGAGAGTAGCCGGAGTTGACTCGGTGGTGGGAGAGGCTATTTGTAAACCTTCCAAGTTTAGCCAGCTTAGTGTCAATCCTGTAGATTCGCTGCTGACTGTATCTGAAGGTCCAGACTTAGACTCTGGGGTGTATGAGGAAGAGATTATAGAGGTTGTGCTGGAGGATGCTTGACGGACTATATCAGAGACATTGATTAAACTCCGATGATCTGAGATAGTTTCGGGTTTAGCTGAGAGTAAGCTAAAGCTGCTTTTGGGTTCGATCTTCCCAAATACCCAAAAGAAGACAAACCCCATAGTTGCGATCGCCAAAATAATCGCCAGCCATTCCTCCATAGTTGGGGGTGATTGTTTCCGTGGCTGTAAATCAGCCCGATCTGATTCTGACATAGGAATTTTTTGCTCTTGAACATTCCCCTCAAGGTTAACTGTTCTCGATGACCATGACAATCAAAAAAAAGGGTGGCAGTTGAAATTTGGTTGCCACCCTGATAGATTAGTTAACTGCCATGGGATGAGACAAATCACCATTAAGAACTAAGATCGCCTTAGCATAGCCAGGATCTTGGTGAGTTCCAATCAAATTGGGATCACTAGCTAGTTGCTTTTTCTCTAACTGAGTCAATTCGATGGAAATATCGGGGGTGACACCTTTCTGGCTGATGTCTGTACCGTTAGGGGTATAATAGTGGGCGATGGTGACAGCCAAGCCGGAACCATCAGATAAGGAAAAGACGGACTGTACCAGGGCTTTACCAAAAGTCCGAGTTCCCATAACCATAGCCCGCTTGTTGTCCTGCATTGCTCCTGCTAAAATTTCACTAGCACTGGCTGAGTTATCATCAACTAGGACAACGGTGGGTAAGTCAGTTAAGGCTGTATGATTGGCGCGGATTTCCTGACTTTTACCGTGGCGATCGATTGTACTAACGATCGCTCCTGAGTCTACCCACATCCTAGCGATATCAATGCTGCTGCGTAACAGTCCCCCAGGATTTCCGCGTAAATCTAAGACAAATCCATCTACATTTTGAGCCAGGAGTTCTTTAATAGCTTGTTGCATCTGTTCAGCCGCATGGGAGTTAAACTCCTGTAGTTGAATGTAACCAATCTGGCGATCGCCTTCTGTATTGAGGCGATAGCGGACGGCTTCTAGTTCAATGCGAGCGCGGGTAAGGGTCAGGTCAAATTGTTGAGCTTCATCGCGACTGATGGTTAAAGTGATGGAAGTTCCCACCCGACCCCGAATTTTCTCGGCTGCTTTTTCTACGGTCATCCCTTGGGTAGACTCGCCATCAATGGCTAAAATGCGATCGCCTGATTGGATTCCCGCTTCCATGGCTGGGGAATTTTTAATAGGATTAACTACTGTAATTTGGCGAGTTTTCTCATCCAAAGTCAGTTGCATTCCCACCCCAGAAAGTTCTCCCGCTGTTTGATTGGTGAGGCGTTCATACTGCTTAGGATCGAGAAATCGGGTATATGGATCGTTGAGTTTTTCTAAGGCGTTACGCAGTTCTGTATATGCTTCTTCTGGAGAGGAATATTCTTTACTGAGAAGCTGTTGTCGAACTTCCAGCCAGTCGATCCGGTTGAAACTGGGGTCTACATATTCTCGATTAACAATCTGCCAAGCCTCGTCAATGACGGCTTTCGGACTATTTTTTAAGGTAGCATTTACTGAACCACTGAGCCCTGGAATCGTTAAAGCGGAAATGGTGACTATGGCTCCACTTAAAACGGCGCGCAAGGGGGAAAAAGGTCTAGTAGCTTGATTCATCTAATCTTCCTCTGGCTGGATTCTCTGGCTGGATGCCTAAATGATATTTTTATAGGGTAGCAAAAGCAATCCCTATACAGTTGACATTAAATAATAGTCGATAGCTTTAAAATACACCTGGGAAGGTATGTTAAAAGTCAGCTATCATAAGGCTGTTGTCCAGGTATTATACCCGGATGGTGTGATCATGATACTGGATTTGATGATGATACCGAACTCCGGGAGCGATTGTGTGTCTGAAGACATTATACAAGCATAATTTATCTATTGTCATCTTTTTGTACAATAAGTTTTAGGGAAATTTTAGATTTGGGGGAACCTCCCATGTCATCTTTGGCTGTGAAACGGTTTGAGGGTCTTTTTCCAGTGGCGATCGCGGTTGTCGCCCTGGGTGCTATCATTGGGGTGCAAATCTATGCACCGGGTGGGGCTAGGTTGGGCGATCGTTTTTCTGAAGAAAACGGTCTGCAGTTGACCCAATTGGAAGCCGAAAGGCAGGAGCAGAGACTGGCTGCTAATCTGGAGATTGTCAAAAATTTACCCACTTTAGGCTTTGATAACCTCCTTGCTAATTGGGTATTTCTGAACTTTCTCCAGTATTTCGGAGATTTGGAAGCGCGGAATTTGACGGGTTTTCAACTCAATGACAATTTTTTTGATGTGATTTCCCGCCTCGACCCTAGATGGATAGATATGTACTTATTTTTATCTACCGCTGTTGGTTATTACCAAGCTCAACCCGAACTTTCCGTAGAATTGATGCGGCGGGGAACTGAGGCGCTGTCTCCAGAATTCCCCGGTGCTTGGCGATTATGGCGGTTAAAGTCTCTTGATGAACTATTACTCCTGGGCGACATTCCAGCAGCCATAGAATCCCTAGAAACCGCCTCTGAGTGGGCGCAAGCTAGTGGATATGAGCCAGTAGCAACCCTATTTCGGGATGCGGCTAACACGCTCCGGGACAATCCCGATAGTGTGCCGATACGCATTAACGCCTGGCTAACAGTATACTCGCAAACTATGGATACTTTGGTTAGGGAGAGAGCGCTAACGGAACTGGAAGCGTTGGGGGTGGAAATACAGGAGGGAGAGGACGGAGAGTTACGATTTTTTGTTCCCCCACGACCGGAGCCGGAAAATTAAGGACTGGTTGAGGTTTTAGGGGTTGTCCTCGAATTTGTAGCCAACTCCTGTTACAGTTTTGATGAAGGTGGGATGAGATGGGTCGGGCTCAACTTTTTTCCGTAGTCTAGCTACATGGGTATCAACTACTCGCTCATCTCCAAAAAAGTCATCTCCCCATAATTTATCGATTAATTGGGTACGACTCCACACGCGACCGGGATAACTTAGAAAGGTGGCTAATAAGTTAAATTCTAAGGTGGTCAGGTCTAAGGGTTCGGTATTACCATGGTTTTGAAAGTTGGCTTTCCTTTGGTCAATATCAACGGTAAAATGAGCGGTTTGGTAGGTTTGGGTCTGTCCTCCCTGGCGGAGACTGCGACGCAATAAAGCTCTAACTCTGGCTACTAATTCCCTAGGACTAAAAGGCTTGACCATATAATCGTCGGCTCCGGTAGATAGACCGACTATGCGATCTATTTCTTCTCCCTTGGCGGTTAACATTAAAATATACGGGTCTTTTTGTCCGGGTTGTTGACGAATACGAGCGCAGACTTCTAAACCGTCTAAACCGGGAAGCATGAGGTCGAGAATAATTACATCGGGTCGTTGTTGTTGAAATATCTCTAATGCGCTTAATCCATTCTGGCTAATTTGACAGGAAAATCCTTCCGCCTCTAAAGTCCGACGGATAAGGAGAGCAATTTCTGGTTCATCTTCGACAATTAAAATATTCATAACTTACTCCGATATTGGCACAGTGGAAAGGTTACAATACAGGTTACAGACTAGCCCGCCAAAACATATAAATTGAGAGTATTCCTAACAGTGTCCTAAAGGCTAAAGTGACAATGCGATCGGGTAATTTTGGTAAAAATCTGGTGCTAATTTGTACTCCGACTAATCCTCCTAAGCCTAACATAAATCCCTGCCCCCACAGCACATTTCCCTGTATAGCGTGTCCGATACAAGCGGAAGCAGCAGTAATAATAATTACGCCGAGGCTGGTTTGAATAGAGACTTTAATGGTTTCCCCTAAGAGGAGAATTTGCAGGGGAACAATAATCACGCCGCCCCCAACCCCAAAGAGTCCGGCTAGGAGTCCGGCGAGACTCCCGGTAATCATAAAGGCTAGGTATGGGTTAATGGTTTTTTCGGGCTGAGTAGAACCGGGGTTAAGTTGTTCATCTAGTTGCTTTTTGGCGATGATATCCTGGCGGACTTTGACTAAGTAAATATTCAAAAGCAGTAAACATCCAAAGCCGAATAACAACCAAGATGAGGGTAATAAATCAGCGATATAAGACCCGATTATGGCAGTTATGACGGCGGAAAATCCAATTGATATTACCCGATTAACTCGCAGAAAACCCATCCGCCAATTTTGGATGCTTCCTGATATGGCGGTAATTAGTACCGAGAAAATACTGGTGGCTACTGCTTGATTACTCACATAGCCAAGGGTGACTAAAATAGGCACTAATACTGTGCCGCCTCCAATTCCTAAAAATCCGGCTAATATTCCAGCTAAGAGTCCGGCGAGGGCGAGGGTTAAAAGTTCTGTGGGGGATAAGGATAAGAGTTCCAAAATCATTAGTTAAGGATTAGTTAAGGGGAAATTGGAAAGTTTCTGGTAAGATGGATTTGGCGATCGCACCATGAACCCCTTTTTGGGGGCTATTAACTACTTGGGTAATGCGGAAGTCAACCCCTAGGGAACAGAGAATATAGGCTTCTTCTGGAGAAATTCCTAGGATTTGCACTAATAGGTTAATGGTACGTTCTAGGGTAGACTGAAAGGCATCATCCAGGGTATGACCAAAACCCATGGTGATTATATCAGTTGCGGTTTCTGCTAGGGGGACATCTAGGGAACAGTTTTTGTGCAGAATAATTTTAATTGTGCCATTCATGGAAGTTTCGATCGCTGTGGTGTTGACTTCACCGCCTCCCTGGGCTGCGTGTCCGTCTCCCAGGGAAAATAGGCCACCGGGAACCAGTACGGGAAGGAAAATGCGCGACCCGGCTTGTAATTCTGGGTTGTCGATGTTTCCCCCATAGACTCCTGGAGGTATGGAAGACTGGGAGGTTTCGCTGGCGACTCCTAAAATTCCGAAAAATGGGCGCAGGGGAATTTTTACCCCACTTTGGGGGGGAAATTCGGCTAGATTTCGGGTAAGATCGAGGTTGATAAATCGCAATTTCGGCTGGCTAAATCGTTGCGGTAGGGCTCCCCAACCGGTTCTGATAGCATTAAACCCTACATTTAAACGGGGGTAAATTGACTCTAACTGGATTTCTAAAATATCTCCCGGTTGGGCATTTTCGATGTAAATGGGACCAGTGAGAAGGTGAGGACCAGGACCGACAATTCGTTCCGGCGACAGGCGGCGACAAAGTTCGATAAATTCTGGGGTCAAAAATCCTTCTGGGGCTTGATTATAAAGGTAATAGCCTGTGTAGGTTTCTACCTGAATGCGATCGCCTGATGCGATGACTAAGGCTGGCTCTAGTTCCGGAGAAAAGCCTCCTACATGGGTGGTGTTTGCTGTGGCTTTCAGAGTATAATTAACCATCTTAATATGAACATTATTCAGTATTTGATAGGGTTCTTTTGGGAGGCGTTCACTCGACCGATAAAGTTGGGTGAAATTTCTCTTTCTATTCAGTTAATTGTCACGGTTATTTTAGCTTTCGTTGCCGTTTTTTTTGTTTGTACCTTTCTGAGTAATTTACTCAAAGATAAGATTCTTGTCAAGTTAAAGTTTGATGAGGGTAGTCGAGAGGCGATCGCCACCATTTTCCGCTATTTTACCATTACTATCGGCTGTTTACTAATTCCCCAAGCTGCCGGAATTGATATGAGTTCCTTTACTTTCCTCGCTGGTGGTTTAGGTATTGGTTTAGGTTTTGGTTTCCAGGGACTCGCCCAAAACTTTGTCAGTGGTTTAATTTTATTATTAGAAAGACCCATTAAAGTTGGCGATTATATTGAACTTGATAAATTGGAAGGAACTATCCGCAAAATCTCCATTAGGTCTACTGTAATTGTGACTAATGATGATATTTCGATTATTGTTCCGAATCAGATTTTAGTGAGCAATAAAATCATTAACTGGAGTCATGGTAATGTACTTAGCCGCATTCATATTCCGGTGCGAGTCGCCTATGGAAGTGACCCAGTTTTAGTCACCGAAGTTTTGCTATCCGCCGCCCGCCAAGAACCGAGAGTATTACACCACCCAAAGCCACAGGTTTGGCTAAGAAATTTTGGCGAAAATTGTATTGATTTTGAATTGTTAGTTTGGATAGAACTTCCTAAAGCTAGGCTACCTATTCAAAGTTCTTTAAATTATATCATCCAAAGCAAACTGTATCAAAATAATATCAACATTCCTATCGCCCAGCGAGACCTATGGATTAGAAATACTGAGGAACTTAAACAGGTATTTGCACCAATTATCGCTTCTTCCCAGTCTGCTAAAATAAAATCCGCCACTACCACTGAATATCAGGAATTAGAAAGGCAAAATATGTCCCTACAAGCATTATTAAGGAAGGTAGTTTATTTTGAGGGTCTGAGTGATTTAGCATTATTAGGGTTAATTGAAATGGGCTACCGAGAAACTTTCGCACCTCATCAATTTATTTTCCATGAAGATGATCCAGGTGATGCTTTTCATATCATCTTATCTGGGGTGGTAGAAATTTTGGCGGAAAGGGCTAATAAGCATATTCGTGATTTATCAGCGGGAGATTTTTTCGGGGAATTAGCATTAATTATGGGGATACCTAGAACGGCGGCGGTAAGGGCTAAAGAAACCACTATTTTGTTTGTGGTTAGTCGTGATGTATTTCAGCGGTTTTTAGGGAGTTATCCCCAGGTAGCAGACCAAATTGCCGAGAAAGTAGCTGAACGAAAAGAGGAGTTAGTACAACGTCAAAAAATGCTCCGAGAAATGGGTATTTTAGGGGATGATGATTTAGATAATAATCCCTTAGTATGGATTAAACAACGCATGAAGTCTCTATTTGGTATTTGAGATCAAAGTATCTGTAGGGGCGGGTTCACCGGGCTATATCATAGTCACAGATAAACCACATAAACCCGCCCTATCCCCGCCCTATCAAAGTATCTGTAGGGGCGGGTTCACCGGGCTATATCATAGTCACAGATAAGCCATATAAACCCGCCCTATCCCCGCCCAATCAAAGTATCTGTAGGGGCGGGTTCACCGGGCTATATCATAGTCACAGATAAGCCATATAAACCCGCCCTATCCCCGCCAGATAAACCCGAAATATTCTAATTATCGGTGGGTGGGGGCGGGTTTATCAAAATTCTGGTGGGGAAGTTTCATTGACGGCAGAACCCGCCCCTACATTATCGGTGGGTGGGGGCGGGTTTATCAAAATTCCGGTGGGGAAGTTTCATTGACGGCGGAGGCGCGCCCCAACGGGGTGGTAATGTTTTGGGAAATGGGAAATTGATGGGATGGGTGCATTTCGTCTTGGTTCCAATTATAGGGATTATTGACGATATATTCTCGAATTTTTTGTAATGCGTTTTCGTCCCTAATTATATGTTCATAATATCCCCTTTGCCATACAGGAACTTTAGAAAGCGATCGCAATTGATTAATCCTACGGCTAGAAAAAGTTTTGAAACCTTGAACAACTTTTGAGAGAGTATGGCTGTGGTCTGTTAAGATAATGATACCATGAATATGATTAGGCATAATCACAAAACTATCTAACTGAATTAAAGGGTAAACTCTGGTTAGGTTAAACCAATTGAATTTAACCACTTCACCATAACAGTTTAGCATTACAGTTTGGTCTTTAATTTCACCCAATAAGCATTGTTTATGATAAATACAAATTGTGACAAAGTATGCCCCCGGTTGACTGTAATCATATCCTCGAAGACGAATTGATTGGCGGTTATGAATATCAGGATTGTATTTCATATTGATAAACCATCATTAATCATCTGTAGCGGCGTGTTCACGCCCGGTATATGGTAATTGGTAGGGGCGGGTTCACCGGGCTATATCATAGTCACAGATAAACCACATAAACCCGCCCAATCCCCGCCCAATCAAAGTATCTGTAGGGGCGGGTTCACCAAACTATATCATAGTCACAGATAAGCCATATAAACCCGCCCTATCCCTGCCCAATCAAAGTATCTGTAGGGGGGCGGGTTCACCAAACTATATCATAGTCACAGATAAGCCATATAAACCCGCCCTATCCCTGCCCAATCAAAGTATCTGTAGGGGCGGGTTCACCAAACTATATCATAGTCACAGATAAGCCATATAAACCCGCCCTATCCCTGCCCAATCAAAGTATCTGTAGGGGCGGGTTCACCGGGCTATATCATAGTCACAGATAAACTACATAAACCCGCCCTATCCCCGCCCAATCAAAGTATCTGTAGGGGCGGGTTCACCGGGCTATATCCTAGTCACAGATAAGCCATATAAACCCGCCCTATCCCCGCCAGATAAACCCGAAATATCCTAATTATCGGTGGGTGGGGGCGGGTTTAGTTAAATTCCGGTGGGGAAGTTTCATTGGCGGCAGAACCCGCCCCTACATTATCGGTGGGTGGGGGCGGGTTTAGTTAAATTCCGGTGGGGAAGTTTCATTGACGGCAGAACCCGCCCCTACATTATTGGTGGGTGGGGGCGGGTTTAGTTAAATTCCGGTGGGGAAGTTTCATTGGCGGCAGAACCCGCCCCTACATTATCGGTGGGTGGGGGCGGGTTTATCAAAATTCCGGTGGGGAAGTTTCATTGACGGCAGAACCCGCCCCTACATTATCGGTGGGTGGGGGCGGGTTTAGTTAAATTCCGGTGGGGAAGTTTCATTGGCGGCAGAACCCGCCCCTACATTATCGGTGGGTGGGGGCGGGTTTAGTTAAATTCCGGTGGGGAAGTTTCATTGGCGGCAGAACCCGCCCCTACGGCTTTTTCGGGTGGGGGCGGGTTTAGTTAAATTCCGGTGGGGAAGTTTCATTGACGGCAGAACCCGCCCCTACGGCTTTTTCGGGTGGGGGTGGTGAAGTTTAATTAACTAGGGAATGGCAGGATTTTTGTGTGAACGATAATTGCTGTTTTTGATATGCTAAGTTAAGGCTATATTCCTAAAGTTTTAGCAATCCGATCGCGACTTTTGGCTAAATGTGCTATACTATAGGCATCTAGTTGATCGCTACGACGTTTAACTAGGTAGTCTAGGGATTCTTCTAACTGCTTAAACTGAAACCAGGCTAAGGTCTGTGCATCTTGGGGGGCGGGGGTATTTCCTAATACTATATCAGTCATTAAATCTAGATAAACTTGTTGTAGCGATCGACGCACCGGACCGATAGATATTTGTTTTTCGCTAGTCCATAGTTCCGACCAGATACTATTTGTTAGCATTTCCAATAATTCGGGTATGGTTAAAGCATTACCAGGAGAGGTTTTAAATTCCAAATCCCGCAACCGAGTTAACCTCGCCGGTGAAAGTAGTTCGGATAAAATGCGGTTTTGGACCCACCCAATGCGATCGCTAATAGGATAATCTAAGGAAGCAAAACGATTAGGATTTCCCCAATCAGACCATCGAGAAGGAACTAAGCGATTTAACAGATTCGGAGAAAAATTAAAAGCATCTTCAGCAAATACATATTTGGCTAAAAGTTGCAAAGCCTCTCGTTGCTGAGTTACTGGAATCGGCTCTAAAGGTAAAGAACTGCCACTATTACCAATGCGGTAACGATGGAAAGACTGACCACCTATATATGGTATAGCATTAGCTGCATTATTAGCATAATAACTCAAAATTGTGTTAAAAGCTATCAGCAGTTGGTCAGATTCTTGGCTGCTAGGAAATGAACGAGTTTCTAACCTATCCCATATATATTGGGCATTGTCTAATTGCCATTGGGAATAGCGTAACATATCACTACTAAGATCCCATGGTAGCGCCTCGGGGTCAAGAAAAATTCCCCATACATCCTCATCGGTTGCAAATGCTAGATCTGGCTCAGTTGCCCGTGCTACAATTTCCTGTAATTGGCGAGACTCTAAATAAGGTGTCATATCTAAAATGGGTTGATATCCATATTGAATCGCCCATTGATCATAAGCGCCTAAAACCACGGGAAAATAATCGCCCTGGGGTTGTCCTGGGGGGGCTAAATTCACTGGTAAATAATCCATTACTGAGGCGGTCATTCCCCTAGTGCGGGTAATATCGCGATCGTTTAATTCCTCTGGTGTTAGCATGGTACTACCCCGGAAATTGTGTCTTAAACCCAAAGTATGACCAATTTCATGGGCGGTTAAATAACGCAAATATTGATTAATATACTCATCTATAGAATCTTGGTGAAATCTAGGGTTAACGGACATGGCGATCGCACCAATAGCCAATTGGCGAGTAGATTCTACCTCAAAACAAAAATGCTCCAATGCTATTAAATATTCCTGATTATTAGGGGTGGGTTGTTGCCAATTTCGCCCTAATAAACCATCCTGACATTGTGCAGAACTACCCTCGACTAAAATTTCCTGTCTTTGTCGCAAGCTGTCAATGGCTTGACTTTCAATCACCATATCTGCATCTAAAATTTGACCGGTTAAAGGGTTAACATGGGAAGGACCGTAACCACTGAAAGGCGAGTTAAAAGATGTAGACCAGCGAATGGTATTATAACGGACATCGGCGGGATCCCAGGTAGCATTGTCCGGCATTTGTCGCACTTCGATCGCATTCATAAAACCCACCTTTTCAAAGGCTTTATTCCACATCAAAGCGCCTTCGGCAATAGCTTGACGGTATGCTAAAGGAATGGTATTTTCTAGCCAAAATACAATCGGTTCTACTGGTGCTGACAAGGGCGCACTAGGGATTTGTTTTTGTAAATTCCATCGGTTAATATAGCGCACCATTGCCCCTGTTCGGGTAGGGTTAGAAACATCCCGATAAATCGTTGTAAAATAGCCGATTCGTTCATCAGCTAGGCGAGTGCGGTAGCTGTGATCATCAGGAAGGGCGAGAAAACTGTAACGAATTTTTAGGTTAAATGCACGCCTATCAGAAATAGCTGGGCTATGAGGTACTAGGTTTCTCCCCACGGCTGTAAACCCTAATACTGATGCGACTTCGACATTATTGGGAAATGCTTTGAGACCCGAAATATAGGATTTATCAGCATCAAAATTGTAGTTATTTTGTAAACTGAATAACAGTTGAGAAACGACTCCCGAAAATTCGTTATTTCCTACTAAAACTGGGCTGAAATCTACTAAAATACTCTGTCTTTCAGGATGGGTAGCCATGACAGGTAGGGAGTATAAAACTGAATCCCTAAAAGCGCGGTCTATGGCTGCGGCCTGGGGTTCTTGGGGATTGAACCGAAAGTTGATATTAGGAATTAATAATTCTATCCGGTTGGAAACAGAACGCAGTTTAAACAGGAAACTTCCTAAATCTTGACCACTCCAAAAGTTACTATTTTCTAACCCAGACTCAAGGCTAATAAAACACAGAAAATTTTGCTCAAGCTGTTGGGGTTGAATTTCCAGATAAACCTGTCTAGTTTCGGGTTTGTGATAGAGAGTAAACAACCCGACCAATTGTTCTGTTCCCTGGATGATACCATCAAAATCGGCAGGTTGTGTCTGTTGCTGTGATATCTGAAATGGAGCGATCGCCAAAGATTTGGGGATTTGTGCGATCGCTTTATTCCACCCCATTGTCACCATAACAAATGAGAGCAACAAAATTATCAGATATCGGCTTAATCTTCTCATCAACCATTAGGTGTTCTGAGATCGTATTGTTCTAACTTCTGCTCAAAAATCTCAGACGCTTGTTCAGCAGGTATATCCAACATTTGCCACAAATGGGTCAAAAACTCTCGTTCCTTAATAGACAAGACCCCATCAACTAATAACAAATCGCTAACTACTGTAAACACAGTTTCCTGAAGTTGTACAGGTAAAAACTCACGAGCGATCGCCAACAGAGAGTAAGTCCCCTTGAGAGATAGTAACTCAAATAACTTTTCGACTAAATTAGTCAGCTTGGGCTGAGAATATCCGTTAAACAGGGGAAGTTCCGACAATAAAACTATAATCCGTTCCCTTTCCTGGGCGCACAGATAGCCGTCAGCACAGATAGCACTAACTGCGATCGCCGCAAACGCCTCCGGGGTAGACAGAGAAATCCGCGTTTCATCCTGTCCTTTAAAGATTTTGTTGAGTATGCTCATCAGAAACCCACTGATACATTTACGCGACATTTTTCCGGTTGTTCCCGGACAATGCAACGATAGCACTATTACCCGTTAAGGTAACAGAGGCGGTATCCCGCAAAGCTTTTAGAAAGATTCCAAAAGCACCGTTCCAGTCCCGTGGTAGAGTGAACCCCCACTCAGGACATCGGAACACTTTTGAGCCACCTAGCTGGGAATGGACATGACCACAGTGAGTACAGGTTTTGCTGGTGTATTCTTCCGTCACATCTACAACTGTGGTTCCAGTTATTTCCCCTTGATGTCTCAGGGTTAGTTTGAATCGATAATGCGCCCATGTCAGCATGGCGCGGGCAGTCTTAGACCTGATTAGACGCTTCACCTTGGCAACCATATTGGAAGTCTCGAAGGGGGGCCAAAAAATCCGGCTGTGTTATGGGATGGCCAGGGATGCGACCCAATCAACTAAGGGGTTGAAGTCCTCACCGGGTAGTCCCCACGCCCATTTCAGCTCTATTTCATACCCGAAGGTCTCGCACCATACTTGGTATTATACCGTATTGCCGTAAAATGTTAACCTAATTTGAGATGAAATCATGCTCTCTCAACAACGAATAAAGGGTTCATTGTAACACAACTTAGATTTTACCATTGCCCCCTACCCCGTGATTCCCCCGGAGCAAGGAGCCTGTCCATTATCGTGCGTTACCCCTAGGAAGAGTCAAACCCTCAGCGGCTGCTCGATATTCTTCCACCGCTTCGCTAAAGTCAATAGGAAGCACAGCCACGACATTTTCATGGGGACGGGGAATAATTACCCAAGTTTCCAAAGCCCCCCCATATACCTTCTCTACTGCTGCAATACCAGCATCCATAGCGGTTTTCACCTCGGAAACATCCCCTCGTATCATCACTGTAAACCGAGCGCTACCCGCCCGGATATAGCCCACCAGGGTGACACGACCCGCTTTAACCATTGCATCTGCTGCCGCTAAAATCCCTGGAAACCCCTTAGTTTCCAGTGCGCCCACTGCTTGTTGTGACATCAAAAACTCTCCTGAGTGAATAATAACCCGTCGCTGCACTTGAACTTGAGTCTAGCGACAATTGTTGACAAATTTACCAGAATATGCTATGTGTACATACTCTAAACCAGAGCGACCAGTTAGACTCGGAAGGGTTCGCTCTTGGGGGTATGGTGAATAGGAAGAACATCAACAATATTAGGCGGGGGGTTAGGAATGGTGTAGTGGGTAATAATTGTACACCCAAAGGTATTTTCCGCCGCTGCAATACCTGCCTCCATTGCGGGCTTAACTTCGGAAACTCCGCCCCGAATGGCAACCATAAACTCTCCCCGTTCTGCTAAATCAAAATATACTAAAGTCACCCGTCCAGCTTTAACCATTGCATCAGCCGCCGCCAGTACACCCGGAAAACCCAAGGTTTGAATTACACCCACCGCCTCTGGCATGGAATGTCTCCTCGCTCATTGATATTGCTCAAGCTAATTTTACGCCGAAAATAGCACTTAAACATACTATTGGTTTAGAAAACTTTAGGAACAGTGGACCGCCGAGTGATGATGGTTAACAGTAACCAGACCTCTGGTTCCCGATTCCCGATCGCTGGTATATATAAAATTAGATGGGTTAAGGGACAGACAAAATGGCCAAAGGACGTATAGCGGAAATTTTGCGGACAGGTAAACCGGGTGAAGCGGTAACAGTTCAGGGTTGGGTGAGAACTAAACGGGAGCTGAAGGAGTTTACCTTTGTTGAGGTTAATGATGGGTCTTGTATGGCTAACCTTCAGGTAGTCCTCAACCCCGATTTAACTGATTATGCAGCAATTTTACGACAACTGAACACCGGCGCATCGGTGGAAGTGACGGGAGAAATTGTCTCCTCTCCTGCTAAAGGTCAACGTATTGAACTGAAGGCTGATACAGTACAGGTCTATGGTGAGGCTGACCCTCAGACCTATGTTTTGCAGAAGAAGCGACACTCTTTTGAGTTCCTACGCACGATCGCCCATTTGCGATCGCGTACTAACACCTATGGCGCAGTCTTTCGGGTTCGTAACGCCTGTGCGGCGGCGGTTCACCAATTTTTCCAAGAAAGAGGCTTTCTGTGGATACATACCCCTATTATCACCGCCAGCGACTGCGAAGGCGCGGGAGAATTATTTTCCGTCACCAGTTTAGATCTCAATCATCTACCCCTCACGGAGACGAAAACTGTCGATTTCTCCCAAGACTTCTTTGGAAAACGCGCATTTCTTACCGTTAGCGGTCAACTCGAAGCTGAAATTATGGCTCTGGCTTTTGGTAATGTTTACACTTTTGGCCCCACTTTTCGGGCGGAAAATTCTAATACTTCTCGCCACTTAGCCGAGTTCTGGATGATTGAACCAGAAATGGCTTTTTGTGACCTTGATGGTAATATGGATTTGGCTGAGGCTTTCCTTAAACATATCTTTAAGTCGGTTTTAGAACAATGTCCAGAAGACCTGGAATTTTTTAACCAAAGAATTGATAATTCCGTCTTGGCTACGGCTGATAATATTATCAATAATGAATTTGAACGCATTACCTATACGGAGGCGATCGCACTACTAGAAAAAAGCGATCGCACCTTTGAATATCCCGTCAGTTGGGGCTTAGACCTACAATCCGAACATGAACGCTACCTAGCTGAAGAACTCTTTAAAAAACCCGTAATTGTGACCGACTACCCCCGTGAAATAAAAGCCTTTTATATGCGCCAAAACGACGACGAAAAAACCGTCCGCGCCATGGATGTTCTCGCCCCCAAAGTTGGCGAAATTATCGGCGGTTCTCAACGGGAAGAACGCTTAGATATCCTCCAAAAACGTATGGAAGCCTTACAAATTAACCCCGATGAATTATGGTGGTATTTGGATTTGAGGCGCTATGGAACTGTTCCCCATGCGGGTTTTGGTTTAGGCTTTGAACGGGTAGTTCAGTTTATGACAGGGATGGCTAATATTCGTGATGTAATTCCTTTCCCACGCGCTCCCCAAACCATTGATTTTTAAAGAGTCATTTACAGGGGTGTGTCAGTTTTGAAGTATCCCGTCATCATGACTACAGCCTGTTCAGAAATGATCTGATCATCTCTCAAAGTCCCTCTCCCTCTCTGGGATCCAGATTTAGGGTGAGGGGAATGTATTAAGCGACTGGTGAACAAGCTGTATTTCACCGTCGCTGGCGCACCCTACTAATCAAAGTCCCTCTCCCTCTCTGGGATCCAGATTTAGGGTGAGGGGAATGTATTAAGCGACTGGTGAACAAGCTGTATTTCACCGTCGCTGGCGCACCCTACTAATCAAAGTCCCTCTCCCTCTCTGGGAGAGAGATATAGGGTGAGGGGAATGTATTAAGCGACTGGTGAACAAGCTGTATTTCACCGTCGCTGGCGCTACTAAATGTAATTAACAATATTGATTATTTGGAATTAAAGTTAAATAGGGATTTTTGCAACAGTTTAATACCTTTGTTGGCTACATCTGAATAACTCAACTCTCCCGCAAATATGCGGCTCATAGTCGCTGTGGCTGAAGGTTTTTTGACAGCTATTTGATAACCTAATTGAGGAAAACGGTAAAATATTTGAGCTAATTTCTGAGCAAACATCATCTGATTACCCCATTCCTCATTCATAACTTCTGTGTACTTATCTAAAGCATTAATATCCCCCCCTAGCGCTTGATTAATGGCTTCAGCCGCTTTTAAACCACTAAAAATAGATGGACGAATACCCTCAGCCGTAAATGGATCAACCACACAGGCTGCTTCTCCTGCTAAAACTGCATTTTGGGTATGTAATTTTTGTTTACCATCCCACAGAGAAATTGGATGTCCGCACTCGGTAGCATTATCTAAATTCAGGTGAAAAAATGTCGCATAATCTTCTAATATTCGTTTGAAATTTTGTGCTTTGCGTTGTTTAGAAAAAGCTCCAGCCCCCAGAGAATAGCCGTCAGCTTTAGGGAAATTCCAGCCATAACCACTATTGACTAAACCAAATTCAAAATAGGTCTTCATATCCACAGGTTTAGATGTCGGTATTTCTAATTCTAACGCCCCCGCTACCAGTTTCTTTTGTTTGGTAAATCCTAACCATTTGGCTAGAGGACCTTTAGCACCATCCGCACCAATTAAATAACGACCAGTGTAGGTATCTTCCGGGGTTTTAACTAACCAGCGATCGCTTTGAAATTCTATCCCCAGAACCTCCGTATTATCTCTAACTGTAGCCCCTTTACTGATAGCCTGTTTGAGAATAAAATAATCAAAAACCTCTCGCCTGACCATCCAAATCGGATTTATTTTTAATTCCACCTCTATGGGTTCCGATTTATTCCAGGTATAATAAACCATAACAGTTTTCAGGGAAATTGCCGGAGAAAAATCGAAATCAAACCAATCCTGAACTATCGGAGAAACTCCACCCCCACAGGGTTTATATCGTGGCAAAATCGCCTTATCAATAACTAAAATCGAATGACCTTTTTTCGCCAAATGATAGGCTGCTGTGGCTCCCGCTGGACCTGAACCTACAATAATACAATCAAAAATCATTAATTTATCCTTAAAATTAAAAGCAGGGAATTAAAGATTAGTCGGTGTTTTGACAATCTTCTCCCCCTGCTGTCTAACTATATTAACCTGGGCGGATTTATATCGCCGAGATAGGGCGGGTTTATGATCACAGGTATATGGCGGGTTTATGTGCATTCATCTGTTACTAGGATATACCGGGCGTGAACCCGCCCCTACCAATTACCATATACCCACATTGATTAAGGTTTCGGTTGGCGAACTGCTGGAGCCGCCGCCGCCCCATAGTTGATCCGACACCCGACGTTAAAGATGCTTGAACCGCATTCGAGTGGTACTATTTGGTCATTGAGGATGGCGCTACAACTGACATACTCATCGCCATTGGTATCTCTGATCATACACCTAATCGGAGTGGCTCCAGAACTCTTGGACCAAGCCTTCATCCCTAACTCCGCTACCATATGAGACCAAAAAAATGACAGGAAACCGATCGCCACTACTACGGACAGAACTATTCCTACTTTCAGTTGCCAACTATTGATAATTTTAAGGAATTTATCCTTGAGGCTACTTACCGCCTCCACAGCATTATTACTGGTTTGCGTTGAATTATCTGTCATTTGTCTATTCTGATAGATTTACGCGACATTTTTCCGGTTCCGGACAATGCGACGATAGCACTGTTACCCGTTAAGGTAACAGAGGCGGTATCCCGCAAAGCTTTTAGAAAGATGATCCCAAAGCACTGTTTAGCTTGGTAGTCTCAGACCTGATTTTTCGCTTCACCTCACTAGCCATATTGGAAGTCTCGAATTGGAGCCCAAAAATTAGGCTGTGTTATGTGGGATGGTCAGGGATGCGACCCAATCAACCAAGGGTTGGAAGTCCCACTAGGAGTTTATTTCAGGCATCTCAGCCCTATTTGGTCTCCTAAACGTCTCGCACCCATACTTGGTATGGTAGCGCATCGCCCTAATTGGTTCAACTAATCTGCGATTAAATTAAGCTCCCCCGTTAATATTATTGCCGATTATGTTAAGTTTTGTTACAAATTGTCACGATCGCCATAGTAATGGGAGATAACTATTGACTTAGGGGGTTGGCTATGATACCATTTTAGATAATGGGAGGCAGGACTCAAAAATTATTTAGGAATATATTTCGATTATAAAGCGTAATACTCTAATGTTACCCCACATCCCCCCATCTTGTCAACCCCTTTAGGGGGGCGGGCCATTTTTTTTGAAAATTTAGAGCATTAGAGGAATGGAATGGGGGCGATTGTGGCATTATTAATTAGGGCTTTAACAAGCGAATAAATTCGAGGGGTAAGCCGTCAGCATCAGCAATAAAAGCGACCTCATAAACGCGGTTGCTGATTAGCTGTTGGGTAGGGGGAAGGAGAACCTTTAAAGAGGGGATGCGATCGCTCAAATGATGAATCCAAGTAGGTAAATCAGGAGTAATATCAGTCAAATCAAAAGAGAGATGATAGTAACCGACATAATGTTCATCTCCAAAGGGGTCAGGGGGTGGTGATGGTTCAGGAATTTGGATAAGTTCAAGGCGGCCCAAATCTCCTTGCATCCAACAGGCGAGGGTGTAGCCAGTAGTAAAGCGATCGGTGACGGAGAACCCCAACTGCTGATAAAAAGCGATCGCGCGATGAATATCTGCGGTGCGAATAGAAGCATGGTGCATGAAATTATCCCCATCTATTTCCATGAGCGCCAATTAAGATAAGGAAGGGGAGAGCCCCTTTTCCTTTTCCAGACTAAAGTTAATGACATTCCAACAGGGTTCAACCTGTGGGGAGGGGCTAAACTCTACAGGAAGACCATAGAGACGAGGTTCCCCCACCTCAGACTGCTCACGCCAGGGGGTGTTACGTTCGAGATAAGAACTAATTAACTCCTGGTAACGCTGTGCGATGATGACTCGTGTGGCTCGATATCCTTGAGTATATAAGCGATCGAGGGCTTCGTGTATTTCAAAGCGGATACCGTCAGGATGGGTATGCTGTCGATACCATTCATCCTCCCATAAACGCCATTGTCGCCCGGACTGAAGATGTACCAATTCGCCAGTTTGAGGATCAGCTTCAAAAGCCCCATGTCGAGGACATAGGTAAGTATCCGTCAGGGTTAAAGCCGGGATTTTTTGGCGACAGTGAGGACAGCGAATCTCCGCCCCAAAAATAGGGTACTGCAAGGCAGAATTTATCATGAAACCGTTTTCCGAGCCAGTAGTGGTCTATTATAGCGATGGGTTTTGTATATGTATCAATCAGCCATCAGTTTAAGCTATGAACCTACCTGATCAAGCTCCCATTTGTCCAGCAGTCGGTCATTTTCCGCCACCGGATTTGTCTAAGGCTGCATTTGTCGCCCCAGGTGCGGTGGTGGTTGGTGATGTACAAGTGGGTTCAGGGGCGAGTATTTGGTATGCTGCGGTAGTGCGGGGGGATGTTGAACGGATTATTATAGGCGATCGCACTAATATTCAAGATGGTGCTATTCTCCACGGCGACCCCGGATATATTACCCATTTAGAACATGATGTTACCGTAGGTCATCGAGCGGTGATCCATGCCGCCCATATTGAACCGGGAAGTTTAATCGGCATTGGGGCAATTATACTAGATGGGGTGCGAGTCGGTTTCGGTAGTATTATCGGTGCGGGTTCTGTAGTGACCAAAGACGTACAACCGCGATCGCTAATGGTGGGAGTTCCGGCTAAACGTATCCGGGAAATTTCCGAAGCCGAAGTCACAGAACTTATTGACCACGCCCAACGATACGAGAAACTGGCACGATTTCACGCTGGAGGTAGCACGGAGACCGGATTTGAACTAAAATAGGGACGCACTCTAAAAATTCCTTGGCTACCAGTTATCCCATGAGGGATGAAAATGTCGGAGAAATTGTTATGGCCGGGGTGGAAGGTGGAAAATCAGCTTGACACTCCCCGCTCTGAAGAGACGGGGATTCTTGGCTCACCGAGACCACTTAAACTAGATTCCTTGCGTCGTCTAGCCCAGAGGTGGGACTCTCCCCAAGCGTTACTTTCGGTATGCCCTACCGTAGTTGCATTTCTGCCAATCCTGTTTAGATTGAAGCAAATATACCTCAAAAACTGATTTGTCTAGTTCCTGTGAATCTTTTACCTGCTGCCAGGAGGAAGCTAGAACAATGCAGCCAAACCGCATAGATTCAATGGTCAAGGTTCAGTGTACGCCTTGAGGCAACAAGGTTTTTTAAGTGGTTGGTTACCTGGCATGACTACAATCAGTGTAGCATTTATCTAGTAAGCGTGTAAAGTCAAACAGCGATGTTGTTCGAGAGTTGATCAGGTCTTGGGCTGACGGGCACTAAAGTACCCGTGTCGCCTTTCATCCTTGCTCTCTTGAGACAAGGTTTTCATGCTCCAGTGTTGTTCGCATAACAACACCCTCAAGACCCGAAACATCCTATCGGTACTATTGCATACCTGGCTGGAGTTGCTGGATGATAAGTACAAGTTGCTAGGACCCGCAAGACTTTTTTTGGTGATTTACGGGCGTTAACCTGTTACCTGTACTTAGACAGTTGGGAGGGCCTACTGACGTTTATCCTGCAAGGTTTAGAGCGGTTAGACATTCTACCCAATAGCAGTCGAATTTCTATAATGAGAATGGCTGCGATCGTTTACAATAGGGTGATTGCTCAGTGGAAGCATTCCCAGATCTGATGGAAAAAGATAAAGAATTTGCCGTTCATCAACAAGTTAGAGTGATTGCTCTACCGCCATATATCAAAACAGCGGAACCCATGCCGATTCTACGGCCTCCGAACGTGATCAAGTTAGGTGAAGTGGGGGTAGTTCTCGATCGCCGTCCTGGTGGTTACTGGGGCGTTAGATTCACCAAAGGTTCATTTTTAATAGAGAGCCAATATATTGAGGCAGTGGAAAACCCAGAGCCAGAAAGCAGGGTGTCTGACTGACACCCTGGGGATAAACCAACAGTCAAATTACCACAGGCCTCTAATTGGACCAGGAGCCGGCGCTGGTGCCGGCGCTGGTGCGGGTACAGGCCGTGGCACTGGTGCAGGTGCAGGCCGTGGCGCGGGTGTTGGTGCGGGCCGTGGTTGTACAACACCAGCACCAGCACCTGGTAAATCAACTCGTTGAGCAGAACAGCCACCGACAATTCTTGTACCATCGGAGAACTGAGTCCCAAACTGTGAACCCTGTCTAAACAGAGATCCCAATTCGGTACTTACGCTCTGCATTTTAGCGACTGTTGCCGGAATATTGGCGACATCGACATACATTCCCGGCACAGGATAGTATTTCAGAAACTCCAAGAAAGAGATTTTGCCATCGTTGCTGAGGGCGTTAATCAGTCCAGCGCGAATAGCTTTGCCATTAGCAACTCGCCGATGGGTGCGTACAGTTGCACCAATTTCATCAGTTAGTTCTTGACCTGTGGGAGTGTAAATCATACAGGAAAATGGTACTAGGTCAAAGCCAATTTCTAAGCCCATCAATCCCCGCAGGGTGTCTGCCTGAATCCCGGAAGCACCGACAATCTGGCGAATAGTTTTAGTGGTCACTCCATCTCTGGTAAATGCCTCTAAATCACTGATGTTGATGGGAGCTTGGAAAGGTCCATAGGTGAGAATCACTCGCTCGGCGGCGATCGCACCAGTTTGAGCAAAAATTACACCAGCGATCGCTCCGAAAAACCATCCCGGACGCAAATTCTTCACACTTGGTAGTTTCATGTAAAACCTCACTTAAAAGAATGAAAACTGCCATTTCTCATAACAGATACACTTAACCCCAAAAATTGGGCAATAGTCGGAAGTATCTGAGTATTGCACAATCTTAAAAAGCAGACGTGGAGGTGTCTCTTAATGCTTTCAACATTAGGTTGAAAGCGGACTATTCTCATGTACAAATCGCCTTTTTTCAGCCAAAATTTACAGGCGATGCACTTTACGTCTACTACAGAACAGCTATGCTGCTATAGGCCTTGACGGTTCCGAGTGTATCAATAGTTGGGTATAATGTCAAGCATTTGGGTAAGAATTTCCCAATAATAAACTAGCAGTCGGCAGGCCTTATGCACCACAATTTCGGATCCGGTTGCGGTTATAGTCAGCTTAAATCTAGTTGCCAAATTTCACAAGCTCGAAAACATTTAATTTTTGCCAATCTGTTCCTAGTTCCCAGGATTTGAGGGGTTAACTAGGTAGCAAAATGAAGAGTGATTTCATGGCTTCTAGGCTGAGAATGGCTACTACTCCTCCCGCTGATAGGAGAGTCATGGGAATCAGAATCCTCTGTAGTAGACGCAGCGATCGCATTAGTTCCTGTTCATAGTATTGTTGAACATTATACAGGGCACCATCCAGATGTCCGGTTTCTTCGCCAGTGCGAATCAAATTGATAGCGATCGCTGGGAGTCGTTCCCGGAGACATTGGCTGAGAGTTTTTCCGGCAGGAATTTGTCCCAAGGCTACGGTTAAAGTTCCCCTCATCTGCGGACATGGAATGCGATCGCGCACCAATTCGATCGCCATGAGAATTGGTAAGCCACATCTAATAGGCAATTCCAACTCAGCCAGATATAGCATGGAACGGGCGGTTTGAATACGACGGATAAAAGGTAGTCTGGGGATAAGTTTGTAGACCATAAACCCGACAACGCCGGCTATAAACATCCACAACAGCCAATCATTTAGGTTAGCCTCATGGGTGTATAAGATAGTCGCCAGTAGCAACAGAAGACTGAAAGCAGTAGTCGCAGCAGCTATGGTCACAGAACGATAAAAATTTTGTCGGTGGGTCTGCTGTTTTTCAATTGCAGCCAGTTGTAACAACATTTCGGGTAGTGCGCCGCTGGTGGCTGCTATATCCAGCAAACTAGCAGTCCACCAGTCAAATATCCGAGGGGCTCGTCTGAAAGCGACAGATAAATCTTCCCCACGACCGAGAGATTTAATCACTTTCCCCAGGTAACGACCAAGCCGAGGATTGCTTTTTTTGGCGATTACTATCAAACTTTGATAGACTGTTAAACCAGATTCCAACAGCACTGCCAGTTTAGTATATAGTTGGGCTTTTTCCTGGGGGGTCATAGGGCATGGGTGCAAGGAATTAGGAACTGAGCCATTAATTTCGGCCATGGGGGTGGCTCGTTGGGGGTTACATATCTACGAGTTTGCGCCTGACTCGTTCTCGGTGAGCGATAATTGGTGATGGTTGGGGTTGTTCGCTGAGTTCTAGGGCGATCCCATAGGAATTAAAAGCCTCTTGATATAGGGCAATTTGCTCGAAGGCTTGGCCGCGTCTGACCCATGCTTCCCAGTAGTCGGGTTTGATTTTGATCAGTCGGTCATAAGCAGCGATCGCATCTTGATAGCGATCGAGTTTTTCCAAGATCGCCCCTTGTTCTAACCAAATTTGGTAATTGTCTGGCCAAATAGCGATCGCCTCAGAAAAAGCATCCACCGCCTGCACATATTGTCCCAAACGAGCTAAAACCTGTCCCAGTTTCACCCAGGCTTGAAAGTTATCAGGTTTTTGGCGAACCAATTTCCGGTAAGCCATGACTGCTTCTTCATCTCGTTTAAGTAGTTCCAATGCCATACCCCGCTGTAGTCCCACTTGGTCTGCTAGTTCGAGGGTTAAAACAGTAGTTTGAATTACTTTATCGTAAGCCTTGAGCGCATCCTCATAGCGTCCTAATCTTTCTAAGGTTAATCCCCGCTGGTTCCAAGCCTCCAGGAAGTTCGGTTGTACTTGCAGAGCATTATCGCAGGCAATTATGGCTTCTGGGTAACGCCGCAACTGAAATAAAGCGACTGCGCGACCTAACCAGGCTTCGGGAAAGTTAGAATTGAGTTGAGTAGCGCGGTCAAAAGAAGCGATCGCGGATTTATATTCTTTTAAATCCAGTAAAGTTTGACCCCGACCTATCCAAATAGCTGGGGACTCCGGGTTAATTTCCAAAGCCCGATCTAGGCTAAGTAAAGCAGTTTTCGGCCACCCCGATTTCAGAGCCATACCTTTATAAAACCAGGCTTCGTAATCGTTGGGTTGCAGTTGGATCACTTGGTCATAACAGGCGATCGCATCATTGTAGCGATGTAATTTTTGTAAGGCAATCCCCCGATTAAAAATAGCCTTGAAGCTCGCTGGTTGCAGTTCTAAGGCTTTATCGTAGGAAGCGATCGCATCGACATAACGATGCTGACTCATCAGCATTTCCCCACGATGAAACCAGGCTTCATAGTTAGCCGGTTCCAGTTTGACCGCCCGATCTAATGATGCCACGGCTTCACTATAGCGATCGTCATTCATCAAAGCATTACCCTGGTGATACCATAGAGCCGAAATATTTGGTTTAATTTCGATCGCCCGTTTATAGGAAGCGGCCGCCGCCTCAAATTGTAGGGATGCTTCCAAAGCCAAACCCCTCTCATACCAGGCTTCAAAGTTATTGGGTTCCATAGTTAAAGCCTTGTCAAAAGAGGCGATCGCTTCTTCATAGCGTTCTAACTTCGATAGAGTCATGCCTCTAAACGTCCACGGCCAATAATTTCTCGGACGCAATTTAATAGCCCTATCATAGGCCCCCAGTGCCTGTTTATACTGTTTCAACTTTCGTAATGTATTACCCAAGCGCAACCAAGCCGCCCACGAATCAGGCTTTAACTTAACCGCGATCTGATAATGTATCAGAGCCTGATCATATCGCTCCCGTTTATATAAACGATTCCCCTGGTTATACTCCCGAAATGCTTTAAATATATTGAATATCCCCCAGTTCCCGGCTTGATCTTGTTCCGCCCCAACAGAATCACCCTCACCAGCGGATGTCTGAGATGTTTCAGCAGGGGTAGTTACAGGCGCAGGCTGCTGGTTTAACTGTTCATCTGTGTTCAGCAACGTCTCTTTCCTCACCGTGGCTTGATTTTGACTTTACCCACCCCGGTTAGACAGGGCTTTTTTGACTTTCAGATATCTTGCCAGTTTACCAGAATTGATACTCCGGCGGTGAACCAAACATCATCAACCAAGTTTTCCCAGGTTAGATCGCCATACTTGGGCTTTAATTCACAAAAAAGTTTCCTTGTCAATGCCTAAATCATCAGTAAAAGTTATATTGTTTATAGACTTGATTTATAGTTGTGATCTAAATCATAGCCAAAATCTGAAAATGTAAGGCAAGATCATTGATGGGAGAACGGAGGATATCCAAAGCCAATGGCAATATTTAACCGTCAATAACCCACCACTAAATGGGAGTACCGATTCTAGTGGGGGCTTGAAATAGCCCTAGTTGGACTGATCAAGCTAGGAAATGCGATCGCTAACCATTGCGGATTAGTTGTCAACAAGATTGAAGATCCAGTGTACAGCAAAAAGTATACTAACTGGTGGCGATCGCCATCTGTATTCCTATTCGAGGGATTTAATCATGAATTGGGCAAACCATACTATGCCCCGTCTGCACCTTGCTAGTTGGGTTAAAAATCATTCACACCACCATTTTCACCCATCATTTTCGCCCCTTCAACCTCTGCGACAGTGGCTGAACCAGATACAAGTCAAAAATCCGAAAACCGCCCGATTGCTATGTAGTTTAATTCCGACTCAATGCCCCTTTGAGCGAGATATTAAATTTGGCGATCGCACTATTTTTCACATTCCGCCCTTATGCAAACTCAATCCGGTTTATGAAGAATTAGTCAGTTTACGTTTTCGCGCTTTATGCTATCTGGCTGATGAATGTGGCGAGGATATCACCGCTTATCTGGGAGGCTAAAATCAGATGAAATGGTGAACCGCCAGATCAGAGTTTAATGGTTGACGATTAACCCCCATCCCCCTACAACCCCTAGGTTGGAGGAGATGGGGGATTGTTAATCAAAATTAACCCCCAAAAAGATGGGCAAAAAGCATGGTGTTAATTAACTAAAATCAGCCTCAGCTTTCCGAAAACGGCAAATTGGCAGGTTGAGCAAATTATCAAGTGGAAAGGTGAACTACGGAACGCCATAAGCGCGATTGATTGCCAGTGGTAGTTAACCAATTGTCTCTACTTTACTGATCTAATTCCGCATAGTGAGACTCTGATAATTCAGGTTTATCTGCGGTCCTATGGTTAGGGTGTAACCAGACAATTTGACGCTGGCGGGGGTCTATTCGGTTGCCATTTTCTTGCATAATATTTTGAGCTTGTTGAGGGTCAAAATAGCGACTAAACTCCTCTTGATGTTGTTGGACCCTGGCTTCAGTCATATTAACTTCCGCCTCAATTTCTCGCCATTTATCATGGACGATGCGTTGATTAGGCACAATTTGGACCAGTGCTGCTACTGCGAATGCAGATAATGTGAAATTTGTCAATATTTTCGCCGTAGTTTCTAATGCGATCGCCCTATGATGTCGATGGGCGCGAGGTCGGACTCGAACTTGAGAACGACGACGCAAGCGGCGGGGAGACTGCTGTGGTTTTTGAGGTGGTGTAGGAGGTTTAATCGCGTACATGATCGTCGTCTCAGTATATTTTTATCATCGAGTCTGATGCGAAGGCAAGTTGTCAGGCTGGTAGCCCGGTTGATGCGAATGCGCCAACGGTAACCCGCAGCACTATAAATAAAAAGACCCCGACAGTCAAGCCTAGTGATAGAGACTAATTTACTGCATTATGCAGCAATTGTCTCCATTACGATCGCTTTTCTGTCGAAGTCCGGCTATTGTCCCTAGAGACAAGGAATATAGGGATCGATTCTATTTATAAAGTTCGGTGGAAAGACGGAATGCCAAAATACCGGGGATCAATGCAATTACCAAAGCGACAAAAACTTGGGTATCGGTTAGAGACATAATAAAGAAACTCCTTGGATCTGAATTTGATCTTGATTGTTGACTAATTTGAACTAATCTGGGTCGGTTGGGAAGAGTTTGTAACAAGTTTAAACAAAATGTTACGGTTTTTCGGGAAGCTGGGGACAACCGATCGCGATCGGTACTACCCACAGGCGCTGGCGATCGCCATTGATGTCCCCAACACCGATGCTATTCTACCAGCCAGGACTTGAGGCTAGGTTCCCAACTTACCAATTCCTCGTCCTTAAACCAGAGAGCGATTTCTTTTTGCGCGGTTTCTGGTGCGTCTGACCCATGAATTAAGTTGCGACCAACACTAATCCCAAAATCTCCCCGCAGGGTTCCCGGTTCAGCATTCAGGGGGTTAGTAGCGCCGATAATCTTCCTAGCAGAGGCGATGACACCTTCCCCTTCCCAGACCATTGCTACTAAAGGACCGGAAATGATGAAAGAAACCAGATCATTGAAAAATGGTCTTTCTTTGTGGACATCATAATGTTGTTCAGCCAGTTGGCGGCTGGCTTTCATAATTTTTAAACCCACGAGGGTAAAGCCTTTGGCTTCAAAGCGTTTGATAATCTCGCCGATGAGTCCCCGTTGAACACCATCAGGCTTAATAGCTAGAAATGTGCGTTCCAAGCCTAATCTCCTGTTGTTAGCAAATGTCTACAGGAATCAGATTAACTCATTTTGAGTCACTGCCATGATTTAATTGGCTGTTCAATTTACTGAAGCTAGGGGGAGGTAATCGTTGGCATAGTTCCTGTCAATGGTGTATAGTGCCATTGTCCCTGAATCTATAACTCCCCAAATGCGATCGGACTTATCTCCTATTTGGATTTCCTTAAAAATCTCGATACTGGCTACAGCTATAACTTTGATCGGGGGAGTTTGGGCGGCTTATAAATTGCATAGTTATCAAGGTAAAGGGAAATCCTTAATTGAAAGTATTTTAATTTCTCCGCTGATTTTGCCTCCGACAGTGGTGGGATTTATTTTGCTGCGAATTTTCGGGGATAGAGGCTTATTAAGCGGGTTGTTAGCTATCCTCAATATCAATATTGTATTTACTTGGTATGCGGGCATTATTGCGGCTACTGTTGTGACTTTTCCCCTCATTTATAAAACTTCCTGTGGGGCTTTTGAGCAAATAGATAGCAATTTGTTAGTTTCCGCCCGCATTTTAGGGGCTTCGGAACTCAAGGTTTTTGTACGAGTAGCGTTTCCTCTGGCTTTTCCTGGTATTATTTCTGGGGCGACTTTAGCTTTTGCTAGGGGACTGGGAGAGTTTGGGGCAACTATGATGTTGGCTGGCAATATTCCGGGAGTTACTCAAACTATTCCTTTGGCGATTTATTCAGCGGTACAAGCTGGGGAAATTCAGGAAGCCTGGATGTGGTCAGGGGTGATTTTATCAATTTCTTTGTCAGCAATTACTTTGGCTAATTTAGGGATTAAATGGCAGCGATCGCCTCAAAAATATCCGGGGGTTAATCCTCCTCATATCCAGATTAAACGAGCCACTAATTTTAGCATATATCCGGCAGAAGGCACGGGTTTACAAGTCAATATTTATCAACAACTTCCGGATTTTGGATTACAGGTAAAATTTTCTGGCTATCGCGAAGAACCCCTAGGGATTTTGGGTGCATCTGGTACGGGCAAAAGTATGATTTTAAGATGTATTGTCGGGGTGGAAACTCCCAGGAGTGGCACGATAGTTTTAAACGGGAAAGTGCTATTTGATTCTACCCAGCAAATCAATATTCCGAGTAGCGATCGCCGGGTGGGTTTTTTGGCTCAAAATTACGCCCTATTTCCCCATTTAACTGTAGCGGAAAATATCGCCTTTGGTTTATCAGACCAACTCTCCCAGACTCAAATAAAGATGAAGGTTGAGGAACAATTAATCAGGGTGAAACTTCCTGGTATAGGGAACCGTTATCCTCATCAACTCTCAGGGGGACAACAACAGCGAGTCGCCTTAGCAAGGGCTTTAGTAGTGGAACCAGAAATTTTACTGTTAGATGAACCATTTTCTGCCCTAGATAGCCACATTCGATATCAAATGGAACAGGAACTTATCCAAATACTAGAAACCTATGCGGGGGTGACATTATTTGTGACCCATAACCGTTCAGAAGCCTATCGTATTTGTCCTCGGTTATTAGTCATTAATCAGGGACGGGTGGAAGCATTTGGTTCCACCCAAGATATTTTTGATCACCCCCCTACTTTATCAAGCGCGCAACTGACAGGATGCAAAAATTTTTCACGGGTGGTGAGAATTTCTGAACGGGTGATAAAAAGCCTTGACTGGGGGTGTAACTTAGAATTATCAAAGCCGCTTCCCCAGGGATTAACTCATGTGGGAATTAGGGCTTATCAGGTTGGGGAAAACCTAAGTTTATGGTCAGAAACCGACCCACCAGGAGAAAAAAATATCTTTCCTTGCTGGGTAGTTTTTACGATAAAATCCCCGAAACAAATTAGCCTTTATATTAAGTTAAATAGTCCCCCAAATCACGCCCAAGATTATCACCTGCAAGCTGATATTTCTAAGGCTAAATGGCAGCAACTTAATAACCATGAATTTCCTTGGCAAATTACCCTGGCGGCTGACCAACTTTTGCCACTGGTAACCCCTGATGATTATGATGTCATGTTATCAGGGGATATGCTGAATAACAGAGGATTAAGCTGATATTAATACCGCATAAATTCGGGACTACCCAAGAAAATTGCACCCTGTAAATTGGGGGGACTTTCGGCTAAAATTTGGCGAGTTTGGGGAGATAATAAAACTCCTAAAGTTTCTTCTAGCTGCTTGACATCAACTGGGTTTCCTTTATGGAGTAATCCCCCCGCCAAGGGGACGGCTAAACTACTGCGACGCACCATGGTATCTGGGTTTAACCAAGCCTGTTGAGTGTTTTTATATCCATCAGGAGAAGGACAGCCATAAAGAGGCATTCCCAACTGGTTTAAAATGCCGTTAATGGGGTCATAATTAGTCACTTCTCCGACGGCGCGCATGACTGATGTTATATAACGATAGGGGTTTTTGAATTTACTATTGTAGTGATTTTCGTCCCAAAATTCGGTGCTGTTAAATAAGGTTTTGAGAACTTCGGTGATATCGCCTTGGGTTTCCATAAAGCGATCGCCTAAAGCCTTAACTAAAGATGATGGGGGTTCGTCAGCGACAAATGCTTGGGCTAATTTATAACCAATATGTTTGGCGGTGGCGGGGTGACTAGCTAGGATATCTAATGCTTCCTCAACCTCCTCGATACCTCTGCCTTTAATAGTTCTCCCAAAAAGGATTTTATCATTAAAATCATGTCGAGTTTCATCAAAATAAAATCCCTCCTGATTTCGGGGGCGATCGCTTGGTTTTGGTAGTCCCCAACCTGTCAAAATTCGGGCTAATTCCATCACGTCATTTTGTGTATATCCCCCCTCAACTCCCAAGGTATGTAACTCCAATAATTCCCGCGCATAATTCTCATTCAACCCCTTAAATCTTCCGGTCGCACCGGGACTATTTGGGGCGGTATTTTGCCAATTATCCAAATAGAATAACATGGCGGGATGCCTAGCGGTTGCGCCTAGTAGGGTTCGGAATTTACCCCAAACATGAGGTCTAATGGCGTGTTCCTCATAGGACCCAATCCAAATTCTACTCAGTCCTTGCAATCCAAATACGTTAAAATGGTTAAACCAAAAATCCACCATCACTTCTTCTAATTGGCGGGGACTATGTAAAGCCCGAATCATTCTGGCGCGACGAATTTGGTTAATTACTCTCTGTTGAAATTGCCGCCTAACTTGTGCGAGTTGAGGCTGTGCTAACCCCAGTTTTTGGGCTTCATTAACCTCTCGATTTTGTTCTCTAACTAGCCTTCCTGGTCGCCAGGGGAGGGTATCTAAGGGCTGAAGTTCCTGGGTGAGAGTTGCGGGAATAGCTAAAGAATTGGGGTTAAGTTGCGAGTTAATATATCCAGCCATCCCGGTCTTGTTAATTTGATTAATCTGACCGTTAATTAACCCTAAACTCTGTCGGTTAACCAGATGAATAATTTGGCGATCGCCCATAATTCTATACTCCTGAAAATGTTAACGCCCTAATTTATTAGGAATACCGTCACAGCCGCCGGGGATAGTATTTCGAGATTTTGACCCCGACCAAGCACAGCAATAATAACGATTCTCCTCGGACAGGTTCAAAACCGCAGTAAAATCAGCATTTTCTAGGACAGCGCCAGTATTAGCGCCAGTAGAGTAGTCAGGAATTAAGGTCCGAGTCCGGGGGCTGGCGGTTTCCACTGAACCATAAAAGAATTTAGTCGATCGCAGATTACTATGGGTGAGGTTGGCTTCATAGAGAATAGCGCGAGATAAATTAGCACGCACCAGGTCACAATTCGTTAAATTAGCGCGGACTAGGTTCGCCTCTCCCAGGTCTGTGCGCCGCAGATCGGTATTTTTTAAGTCGGTCCCGGCTAACATGGCCCCTAAATCAATAACTCGGATACCTTCGGCCCTATCTTCCGCATAACTACCATTACCATCTAATATAGGGCGACCCAAATGGCGATCGCGTTTAAGGGGAGTAATTAACCGCGCCTGGGACAGAAACCGGAGAATTTTCGCTTTTCCATCTGCGTCTACACTACGAATAATCGCCGCCGTCCGTCCTTCTGCGATTACCCTTTCCTGGGGCCAATCTTCTAATAGTCCCTGTTCCCCCAAGGCTAAATCAGAGACTCCCTGAAAATAAGCATCGATGGTCTGTTGTTGGGTAATGCGGTTTTGCTGAATGGTTAAATCCCGGGAGATTACATATTGTCGCCAAGCCACATATACGGCTAAAATGGCGATCATAATTTGACCCAAAGCGCCGATCAATTCCCCCAGTGCGCCGATCGCATCCCAGTTGATGACAATATTACGGGCTGCGTCTGTGTTGGAACCACTCAGCATCAACAGCCCGGTAATTGCCGATAAAATCCCGAAACTAGCGACGATTAAACTACGCCAGATAGGAGGAATCAGGGTTGTCCAAATTTTACCCCAACTCGGCCAAATAATTAACAGTGATGCGGCAATAGCCACAACGGCGCTGAGATAGCCGACCCAGACGTTATCGATCGCTAACCCTAAAATCATGACGGCGATCGCCCCCAGGGTCAACACAGAAGCCAAAAAGTTACTGGGTCTAGGATTTTCCGGCTCGGCTTTCCCTTTTTGGGTGGGGGACTCTTCTAGGTGATACACCTCCCCATGATCGCTATAGGAGAAAACTTGATTCTCAGACACTGAGGGACTCAGGGTAATGGTGTTAGGACTCTTTCCATTGGGGCTATCAATATCCTGGTTAGGCTGTTGCGGTGCGGATAAATTGGGTTCTGTCATACTGATTGATAAAGGCTAGGAAAGATTTAATGCTCTTCTCTGGATCTATTGTATCTAAAGTTCCGGCAGATCGGGTATCGTAAATGTATTATAAAAATTGACTGATAATTCAGATATAATCAAATTTGCTATATTATATCCATGAACTTAAAGTTATCTGACTATACCAAAAAATTAGGAGTTAGCTACCCAACTCCAGGGCGTTGCTGGAAGTCTAAACAGCTACCCCATCCCACTAAACAGACTGTTACCCGCCGGATTATGATTGATTTTCACCCCCACAGTTTAGCCCCTTCTGCGAAAATAGTTAGGCAATTTGTCCCCTGGTTACATCAGCGGCAAAATCTGGTTATTTAGACTTCCCAGCCGACAGGTTAAGTGAATATGCGATCGCTCCATAAATGAGAGGATAGGTTAATAATAATACCGCTTAATTCCGGCAAATATTAACTCAATATTATCAGAATATTATCTAGTTTTTGTATGAGATAAATAAAATGTAATAAAAACTACAATAAAAAACTAATCAGTATTGGTATTTTTTAAGTTATTTATATTCGCAAATTAAAGTATATAAACGACCCCAAAATCGATGAAATCACTACTCCCCATAGGAATTACTAGATGTCTAAATGCGCGCCTGTCTAGGCGGATTGCCTTTTGGGTTGCCACTAGCATAGTTGTGATTGAATTAATTATTTTGGTGCCATCAGTGTATCGTCGTCGCCAAGAGTTGTTATCTAAATTGCAGCACCTAACCTCTCAAAAAATCGCTTGGATAGTAGAAACTTACCCCCATAAAACGCCGGAGGATTTTCTCAAACAACTGCAAAATTTACATTATATGAACTCTGATATTATGGGAGGGTCTCTCTATAGTTCCGACGGACAACTAATTGGCAGTTTTGGGGAAACTCCAGCTTTATCTTATCCAGAAGCCAGAGATGTACAAATACTGTATGTAAACACTCCCGAAGGCGATCGCTATGATCTTACCTGTGATACTTTTCCCCGCCTAGATGATTATCTCATTATCCTCCGCTATGATGCCTCTCCTATTCATCGGGAAGTCTGGTATTTTATTGTACGAATTGCGGGACTGGTTTTGATTATTTCTGTGTTTGTCACTGGTGCGACTATGGTAGTGCTTAACTATTTAGTGATTTTGCCGATTTTGAATTTACGCCAGGATTTAATCAAGGCGGGTTCAGCTATTACTAATCATCAGTTACCCCCTCAGTTTTATGCTGCTTCTGTCCAAAGTCGGGATGAACTAGGGGATGTAATTAGCGCATTTATGGATATGTACAATCAAATTTCGGAGGCGATCGCGCAACAAAAACAAGCCGAGGAAGCCTTACGCCAAGAAAAGGAAAAATCCGATGAATTATTGTTAAATATTCTGCCGGAAACCATAGCCTATAAGTTAAAAAATACCCACAGGTGTATTGCGGATAGATTTGAACAGGCGACTATTTTATTTGCAGATATAACTAATTTTACCGAACTTGCTTCCCAATTAACACCCACAGAATTGGTGGATTTACTTAATCAACTTTTTTCCGCTTTTGACCGCCTTACAGATAAGTATGGTTTGGAAAAAATTAAAACTATTGGTGATGCTTATATGGTGGTTGGGGGAATTCCTAACCCCCGTGATGATCACCCTCAAGCCGTGGCTGATATGGCGCTAGAAATGCAACAAGTTGTCCAACAATTCCACTGCGTTAGGCTTCCGGTTAGTGAAGCATCTGGTTTAGGAGAAGGGTCTACAGATGATCATAAACAGGGGGAAATTAGCCACCAACTTAATATCCGTATTGGTATTAATATGGGTCCGGTGGTGGCTGGGGTTATTGGTTTAAAAAAGTTTACCTATGATTTATGGGGAGATGCGGTCAATACTGCTAGTCGTATGGAGTCACAAGGTGAACCCGGAAAAATCCAAGTCAGTCAGACGGTATACTGGCATTTAAAAGCACAATATATCTTACAAAAACGAGGGGTTGTTTCTGTGAAAGGGAAAGGCAATATGACCACTTACTGGTTAATTAGTAAACGGTCAAAATATGTGAATTAATTAACTTGGTTAAATTTGGTATAAATTACCACTTGATTACGACCTTGTTTTTTAGCGTCATAAAGTGCTTTATCTGCCTCCATAAGTAAGCCATCCAGACTCATTTCTGATGATTCATAAATGGTCACACCAATACTCACAGTTATATGAATAGTCTGGTCATCAACGTATATGGGAGTTGTGGCGATCGCCTCTCTAATCCTTTCCGCTACCAATAGGGCTTCATCAGCTTGGGTTTCTGGTAAAAATACCACAAATTCTTCCCCTCCAAACCTGCCAAAAATATCCACTTTTCTTAAAGCATTAACCGTGACATCTGCCATAATTTTTAGTGCTTCATCTCCGATATTATGACCATAATTATCATTAATTAACTTAAAATGATCAATATCTATCATTAACACAGAAAAGGGGTTATTATAGCGGTGGGTGCGTTGAAATTCTCGCTCCGCCAAAGTTAAGAGATGGCGACGATTAGCAATACCTGTTAAAGGGTCTGTCGTGGCTAACTTTTCTAACTCAACTAATGCTTGTTTCAATTCATCGCGAGTATATTTTAACTCTAAATGAGTTTTAACGCGAGCCAGTAGTTCAGGAGCCTTATAGGGTTTAGTAACATAATCGACAGCCCCTTGACTAAAAGCCTGAAGTAAATGTTCAGATTCATTACTAGCGGTGAGGAAAATAATCGGAATTTCTGCATAAAGCGGGTCAGCTTTTAAATGCTCACACACCTGCAAACCGTTAATTTCCGGCATCATTAAATCAAGTAAAATCAAGTCAGGATTAGCAGTTTTGACTCTTTCGATCGCTTGTTTACCGCTGGTGGCGAAAGTGGTGGCGTAACCGACATCATCAAGCATCGCTCCAACGACCTGCAAATTTTTGCTGACATCATCAACAATCAAAATCAAAAAATTTTCTGGTTGAAAACAGTTCACTACACACTGGGCTATTAATTCCAAGACTATACATTGATCCTATACCAATTGTTAACCAATGACAACTAGAGACCAAACTAACCACCTACTCAATTAGTAATAATCACCATAACTTATTCACCATAAATATCTATAAGCGATCGTCGCAGGTCTGGGAAGGCTCTCACCGTCCCAGGGATTTTGTCCCAGTCAAATTGTTCGAGTTGGGAACTCAGGGTAGAAGCATATTCCACAAAAGCCGGATAGGGGTACTGGTGGGACCATTGAACCAACTGCTCCGCAAAAGCCTGTAAATCCCTCATTTTGAGAGTTTGTCCTAGTTCTGGCCAAAATCTGTCTTCGTGTTCCTGGAGTTTTTCCAGTAATTCACTAATGGAAGCATAGGGGGGTTCTGGTGAAACCGGAAGATCAGGGGTAGCTGGGGAGGTATCATCATCAACTTGATCAACAGCATTTACAGTGTCCTGGGGAAGTAGTTGTTTTAAGACTAAGACTAACTGTGAACGACTCACAGGTTTATGCAAAAAACCATCCTGGATAGAAGATAGTTCTTGGTGGTCGCGATCGAGAGATGAAGCGGTTAAAATAATAATGGGAATCTGCTTAGTTGCTGGATTTTCTTTTAACTGTTTAGTCGCTTCCACCCCATCTAATTCTGGCATTCGCAAATCCATCATAATTAAATCGGGTTGCTCTAGTTCCGCTATTTGAATAGCCTCGATGCCGTTATGTGCCAGCACCAGATGATGATGAGAATTAACAAAATATCCCTGAATTAAATCTAAGTTAGATTGCACATCATCAACTACTAATATTTTACTACTTTTAATCTCGTTTAAATCATCATTTAATTCGACTATTTTATCATCAAGTTGCCAGTCTAGGGGTGTAACATTTGGGAAAATTAAAGTAAATTGACTACCTTTACCCAGTTGACTTTCTAGGCTGATAGTTCCCCCAAGCATTTGGGTGAGTCGTTTAGTAATTGCTAACCCTAGTCCTGAACCACCATATTTGCGGGTGCTTTGTCCTTCACTTTGAATAAAACTATCAAAAATGCGTTGCTGTTGTTCTGGAGCGATACCAATTCCGGTATCAGCGATCGCTATTTCTAGGGATATAGTAGATTCGGGATTCTCCGCATTTAGGGGAGTATTGCTGTTAGTCACCACCGAAATTTTCACCCAGCCTTCATCAGTAAATTTGAGAGCATTTCCCACCATATTTAACAAAATCTGTCGTAACCTGACTTCATCAAACATAATCGCTTTCGGCAAATTATCGTTAATTTCTCTAATCAATTCCACCTTTTTTTCGGCTGCTTTGTGGCAAAAAATTTGATAGATTTCTTCTAGCATAACCCGTAAATCAATCGGTTCCTGATGGAGTTCCATTTTCCCCGCTTCAATTTTTGATAAATCCAGAATATCATTAATCAAAGAAAGTAAAGTTTTCCCACTAGCTGCAATGGATTTAACATATTGCTGTTGACGAGGTTCCGACACCAAACTCTGTAGGAGATCGCAAAATCCTAGAATCGCATTCATAGGGGTACGGATTTCGTGACTCATATTAGCTAAAAATTCACTCTTAGCACGGTTAGCAGCTTGGGCGTGGCGTGTGGCTTCTTTCAGGGCTTGATTTTTGTGTTCTAGTTCTAGTTTGTGTAACTTTTCCTGTTCCAAAAGTTGCGCCTGTGCTAAAGCAATTCCTACTTGTTGAGCGATAGCTTCTATTAGTTCAATTTCTTCGTGAGTCCAATGGCGAAACCGATCGCACTGTTGCAAACTAATGACTCCATTAGGTTCGCCTTTGTAGGAAGTCCGAACGCTTAACATGGATTTTAAATGAATTTGGCGACAGAGATCATAATGGGGAAATAACAGGGGATCTTGATAGACATCATCAGAAGCTATAGCCTGATCCTGATTTAATAATATGGCAAGATGTCGATTCTTTTTAATGGGTATTTCTACCCCCAAAAAAGACTGATACTCACCCCTTAAATATTCTGCTACCATAGTTATTTGCGGTTCAGAAGTGGCGGCGGAATAACGATGAATTAAACAGCGATTCACATGAAAGGCTTCCCCCACTAAACTAACTGTAGCTTGAACAATGTGTTGGCTGTCGAGACTTTGGCGAATTTCGTCTGTTATCTGTTGTTGTAGTAAAGTATTTTGAAAAGCCTGTTCCAGAACTTTTTTAGCCTGTTGACGTTCGATTTCATTACCAATCCACATGGCAATTAATTGCAACAATTGCCGTTCACTATTGCGAAAGGGAGTATGGCGAGGATGGGGACTACAAAAGTTAATAGTTCCATATACATATTGTCCTACTATAATCCTCACCCCAATATAGGCTTGGAGTCCTAGGTTATGATAGGCTGGATGGTTTTTATATTCCGACTGTGCCGCCGAGGTAATACAGACAATTTCCGAACTGTTAAAAGTGGCTTCACAAAAGGTATTTTTTAATCGGAATAAATCGCCTTTTTCAATAGGTGGTGTCAGTCCTGGGGGAGTTTGTACCGCTACCACCTGATAGCGATCGCCCTGAATATGAGAAAGCATCCCAATTTCTAAGCCAAATTGTAGTCGTCCCATAGACAGTAAAGATTCTAGTCTCTGATTAAAATTCAGATTAGGAGCCACAGCAATCTGATATAATTCTCGGAGAGCAACTTCTCTAGCTTGTAACTCTTCTTCTGCTTCTTTCCGAACTGTAATATCCTCAGCAATACCAGCAAAGCGGTAAATATTTCCGTCCTGATCATAAATCGGAAAAGAACAAGCACGAATCCAGCGTCTTTCACCATCTGGGCGAAAAATAGGATACTCTAACTCTAATTCCTTTTTTCTCAGAAATTGGTGTTTCATTCCACTAATTACTTTCGGTCTATAATTCACATCTATCGAATCAAACCAAGACTCAGGTTCTTGATATAAACTCTCACAAGTTCTGCCCCAAATTTGCTGATAAGCTGGACTAATATATAGGACTTCTCCACTGCGAGAAACTATAAAAAATGCTTCGGAAATTGCCTCAGCAAATTGACGGAACTTTTCCTCGCTTTCCCGCAAAGCTTGTTCAATTTGTTTTTGTTGTTCAATTTGGTTTGGTAGTTGCTGAGTTCTCTGTTTAACCCTAGTTTCTAAATCCTGATTAAGCCGCTGACGTTCCTGTTCAGCTTGTTGGCGATCGCTAATATCTTGTAACATCGCCGTATAAATTACTTGATCAGGCAATTGCAACCTAGATATAGAAGCCTCAGCCGGAAAAAATTCCCCATTTTTCCGTAGTCCTACAATCTCTCGCCTTCCCTTCATCGGAGAATTTACAATTTCCTTTTTACCAAAATTTTGGATATGTTTTTCATGTATTTGGTGGAGATTTTTAGGTAACAGAATATTCAGAGGTTGTCCAATCACCTCATCGATAGTATAGCCAAAAATTCTTTCTGCACCCTGATTAAATAAAGTAATCCGTTGGTCTTCTCCCACAGAAATAATCGCCTCTTCCGCAATATCTAAAATTCCCCTCAACTTTTGATTACTCTCAATTAAGGCTTCCTCTAATCGGCGACTTTTATCAATTTCTTGTTGTAATATAAAATTTTTCTCGGTTAATGTTTGAGTACGTTTTTGGACTAAATACTGCAAATTCTGATTGAGTTTATTTAAGGCTTTGCGACTCTCCTCTAATTCGATAATATCTCGATAGGAACGTAAAGCAGCAATAATAGTTGTCATCAATTTTTGCTGAGTCATTTCTACCTTAGTTTTATAATCATTAATATCATAATCAATAATTACAGAATCTTCCGGCGCTTCCCCCGGATATCCAGTTTTGAGGATAATTCTCACCCAGGGATTATTAAGCTGTGTACGGATATATTTAACTAAATCCAGACCCGCATTATTAGTTTCCATCACCACATCTAACAATAAAACAGCCGTGTCAGGATTAGCGGAGATCGCTTCTTTGGCTTCCCCCCCCGAATAAGCCGAAATAAAAGTTAAAGGTCTATCTTGAAAAGTCAAACTTTTTAAAACCATTCGTGTCGCTTGATGCACTTCTTTATCATCATCGACCAGCATAATTTTCCAGGGTTTACCGGACTCCATCCCATCGCTGTCAGATAAAACAGAAGACTCCTCGCCTTCTTCCTCATCCTCAATAATCATTAAAATATCTTCATCTTTAGTAACATCACCTGAATGGTTTTGACTATTCATATCTTAATCCCTATAAATTCATTTTTGAGGATAGCGGGGACAGTTGATGATAAATTTAGATCCTACTCCCACCTGACTCTCGCAATCAATTGTACCTTTCAAAGTTTTAGTTACCAAATTATACACAATATGTAAACCCAAGCCATTCCCCCCCTGATTACGGGTGGTAGTAAAAAAAGGGTCAAAAATATGCTCCAGGGTTTCAGGAGGAATACCACAACCATCATCACTGTATTCAATCAAAAAGTGATTATCGCTCACCTCAGCTATCTTTAAATATAACTGACCTGACTCAAATGGTTGGTCAGCATGAATCAGAGCATTAATCACCAAATTGGTGATCACCTGAGAAATCGCACCAGGATAGCTATCTACCTCTATGGTGTCGTCTCCCTCAACTACAATGCGATGATGGGTCTGTTTCAGTTTAGGACGAATATTCAATAGAATTTCCTCTAAATAGGGTTTGAGAGCAAAAGTTCGCCTTTCTAGGGATGTTTGGTCAACGGCTACTTGCTGAAAACTCTGGACTAATTCTGCTGAACGCTGGAGGTTACTGAAAATCAGTTTACGGCTTTCCGATACCATACCAAGATAGGTATTTAAAGTCGATCGCTTTAACGGTTGCGATTGACAAAGACTCATAAACTTTTGAGTTTCACTCACCAAAAACGAAGCCGCCATAATTCCCGTCCCCACCGGAGTGTTAATTTCATGAGCCACCCCCGCTACCAACCCCCCTAAAGTCGCCATTTTTTCCGCTTCAATTAGTCGTTTTTGCACCGTTTTTAGCCGTTGCGATGTCTGGGAAAGTTCCGCATTTTGTTCAGTTACTTTCTGTGGCAACGTTCGATACAGCAAAGCATTCTCTCAGCCAATTGCTACCTGAAAATATAGTAAACTCACCACTTCTATTTGAGCATATCCAAAACTGTCATTTTGCCTATTTTTTTCCATATACAAAATCCCAATTAGCCGTTTTTGCCGAATTAAAGGAATACCTAGAATTGACCGGGAATGATGACTTTTAATATATTCATCATCCCGAAAATTTTGGTGGTCATTATAAGCATTATTAAGCAACACATATTCATAAGTGCGCGCCACATAGTTAATGATTGACTTAGGAAAAGATTTGTCTGACAGTGTATTAAGGGGAATTGACCGCAAAACCGTCACCTCATCAATATCCATCTCTGCTATAGCTTCAATCATCCATTCTTGAGATATTTCTTGACTGGATTTATGGTCACATGGTAAAATTAAGTAACCTATTTCTGCATCTGTATTCTCAATAATAATTTTCATGGTTTTAGCCAACAGACTGGCTAAAAAAGTTTCTCCAGACAAGGTTTGATCAGCCTGTAGAACATGACCCAGATTAAAAATTTTGGCATTGCTTGGGTATTCTCGACTCTGAGATATTGAACTTTTCCACCAGTTAGCCGGAGAAAAAATATCAGGATATCGATACTTAATATCTTTAACTTTTGCGGTAGCTTCCCAGCGGCTATAAGTGCCATGAGCCGCCTTTATATAAATCACAAAAAATCTCTCTAAATTTTGTTTTCGATAAAATTCTGCCGCCAATTCATAGGCGATCGCTATTTCTTGAATCGCACCATTTTTAATCGCCTCAGAAACCGCTTGTTCGTACTTTTGCTGTGCTGATAATATCTGATTAGGCAGGCGTTCTAACTCCGCCTCTACCAAAAGATACCGATGTTGAAAACTCGCATAAATATGATTATTCCAGGATGACATTAACCCCTGATTTTGGCGGATTTTATCTAAAATAACATCCCGCTTTGACCCAGACATAGTTTCTGCCTGTACCAATAAAGTCAGAGAATCATAAAACAAATATTCTCCGCGATTAAAAACACTTAAACCATCATCGATATAATTACTAACTAATTCAGCCGCCTGTAAAGCCGATTCATAATCTCGAAATAGATAGCATAGAATTAATTGGAAGCAGTGAACATCAAATAAAGTTGAACTGCTATCAAGCGGATTTAATAGCAATAACATTTCCTGTTCTATATCTTTCCATACCGAGGCATTAATCCAGTCTGATTTTTGGTTTAAATTCCGCAATTGTTGCATCATCGTACTCGCCGGTTGCGTCAGACCCTATAAGCAATAATAACCTGATAATTAGACACTGACGCACCGGGTCGGCTACCTCTCACCTCCCTTGTAGGGTGCGTCAGACCTGGTAAGTAGCAATAATCACCGGATAATTGAAACTGACGCACCTTTGCTTGGCGACCTTGTAGGGTGCGTCAAACCTGGTAAGTAGCAATAATCACCGGATAATTGAAACTGACGCACCTTTGCTTGGCGACCTGGTAGGGTGCGTCAGACCTGGTAAGTAGCAATAATCACCGGATAATTGAAACTGACGCACCTTTGCTTGGCGACCTGGTAGGGTGCGTCAGACCTGGTAAGTAGCAATAATCACCGGATAATTGAAACTGACGCACCTTTGCTTGGCGACCTGGTAGGGTGCGTCAGACCTGGTAAGTAGCAATAATCACCGGATAATTGAAACTGACGCACCTTTGCTTGGCGACCTGGTAGGGTGCGTCAGACCTGGTAAGTAGCAATAATCACCGGATAATTGAAACTGACGCACCTTTGCTTGGCGACCTCAGAGTAGATAATTAAAACTGACGCACCTTTGCTTGGCGACCTGGTAGGGTGCGTCAGACCTGGTAAGTAGCAATAATCACCGGATAATTGAAACTGACGCACCTTTGCTTGGCGACCTCAGAGTAGATAATTAAAACTGACGCATCTCTGGTCGGCGACCTCAGAGTAGATGATTGAAACTGACGCACCTCCCCTCGGGTACGTCAGACCCGGTAAATAGAAACGAGTCCCCCAAGTTTAACTGACGCAGCTTTTATCGGTTGCTACTGACGATTAACGAATGTATTGTGGACACATCTGCTTAACCAAATTATTGCGAATACTTTGATCGGTGCGTAAAATTTCCCGTATTTGGGGGTCCAAAGTCATATCTTGACGAAGAGACTCTTCCTGAATAGCCTGACGTTGCCGCCAAGTTAACCCCCCAGAAGCCAAGGCTTGACAGGTATCTCCGACATCTTCAACAATAGACTTCAAATCATTTTGAGCAGAAAGCAGCAACATACGTTTATGTAGCTCAGGTTGTTCGGACTCCTCAACCATACTTCGGTAACGAGAGATGATATGGGAAGCGCTCAACACAGTTGGCGGTTGTGCTTCTGCGGGAAGTTGACCAATCAAAATCCCAAGGGAAACTACAACCCCTATATACCCATACAGACCATTCTTAGCCATGGTTCCTCCTAAACGGAAGTTTAACTCACTAAGGTTGTTAACAGACCGGACCATTTAGCCACCTACCGCATACTCAAGCGATCCCAGGATCATCCTCAGAATCTGCCAGCAGTATCTGGAGGGACACAGGTTCTCTAATCTATCACCCAACCTGGTTAAAAGGACAATTCCCCAAGGGAATGCCTTTGAGAACAGAACTGGTTTTTTGAGTTCGGGGATATTGTACTCTCAGACTATACATCAAGTCTTGGGCAAGCGCACCAAATCTATCAAAGTTCATTGAGAATAGCCATTTTGCCGTTGATCCTGGAAATAATTTCTTTGAGACCCTCAATTGCCATATACTCCTAGAACCAGAGAAAATAGGAGCATGATTTAATCACAAATTAGGTTAATATTTTAGGGCAATACGGTATAATAAGCGAGAAGGGTTGAGGATAAACCTATTGCCAAATATGTCAAACCCAAGGAAGCGGCCTAAATCCTTGGAGTCCATGAAAGAACACTCCGCAGATGGGACGACAATGGCTCAATCGACACCATCAGAACCCCCGCTGGGCAACGACGATACAACGTTGAGTGATATACTGCCAAATCAGGCAGTGACAAACGCAAAGTCGTTATCTATGCCAGAGTTAGTAGCCACGCCCAGCAGTCAGACCTCAACCGACAGGTGGCCGCACTGTCCAACCTCTACCCCGAAGCAGAAGTCGTCTCAGAAATCGGAGGCGGGCTCAACTTCAAGGGAAAGAAAATGCTGGCCTTACTGGGACATCATTTGTCAGGAGATGTCGGCATGGTTGTCGTTGCCCACCCAGACCGATTGGCAATATGGGGATTTGACTTGTTTGGATGGCTCTGTGAGCAAAACAGTTGCTCACTCATGGTTCTCAACCAGACAAGTCTCAGTCCAGAACCAGAAATGGTTGAGGACATCCTCGCCCTCCTCCACTGCTTTAGCTCCAGATTATACGGACGGAGTAAATACAAAACTCAGGTCAAAGAAGATCCGGATTTACCCCAGCCCAGAGCTAAATCAAGTCTGGCGTAAATGGCTGGCTGCTTGTCGGTATTGCTACAACCAAGCAATTGCATTATCTAGGAGTGGTAAACGACTAAGCAAGTTAAAGTTACGCAATAAAGTGATGCAGAGTGACTTACCCGAATGGGTCAAAGAAACACCCGGCCACATTCGGCAAAATGCCATCTTTGATGCCTATCAGGCTTTGACCGCCAGTCCTGATGCCAGGTTTAGAAGTTGTCGTGACAGCTCTCAAGGGATTAAGTTCAATAATACTAATTTCTCTTCAGGGAGTTGGTATCCAAGACTAACGAAAGGATTAACTTTCATGGTTTCCGAAGCTATCCCTAAAACTTGCGGGCAAGGGACTCAGTTGGTGTTTACCAAAGGTCGATGGTTGGCGATTTTCCCTGAACCAGTTGCCGTTACCCCAACTGAAGCGAATGGCGTAATTGCATTAGACCCGGGTGTGCGAACTTTCATAACTGGGTTTGATGGCTCTCGGTTTCTGGAATTTGGCTCCGGGGATATAGGACGCATTACTAGGCTATGTCAACATTTGGATGATTTGATGAGCCGAATCGCCAAGGAACCCTGTCGTTCAAGAAGGCGACGGATGAGGCAAGCGGCTCAACGAATGAGAACCAAAATCCGCAATCTAGTTGATGAAGCCCACAAACAAATTGCTCACTACTTGACTCACAACTACAGCATAATTTTTCTGCCGACCTTCGAGACTTCCGATATGGTTGCCAAGGTGAAGCGTCTAATCAGGTCTAAGACTGCCCGCGCCATGCTGACATGGGCGCATTATCGATTCAAACTAACCCTGAGACATCAAGGGGAAATAACTGGAACCACAGTTGTAGATGTGACGGAAGAATACACCAGCAAAACCTGTACTCACTGTGGTCAGATGCATTCCCAGCTAGGTGGCTCAAAAGTGTTCCGATGTCCTGAGTGCGGGTTCACTCTACCCAGGGACTGGAACGGTGCTTTTGGAATCTTTCTAAAAGCTTTGCGGGATACCGCCTCTGTTACCTTAACGGGTAATAGTGCTATCGTCGCATTGTCAGGCAATAGCCGGATAAATGTCGCGTAAATGTATCAGTCATAAACTACATTGGTGAGCGATCGGTGCTTTTTCCTGATTCAATAGGAAACATAGAACATAAACTTTTGTTACGAGAGGAGTGAAGATGTACATTGTACAGATTGCCTCTGAGTGCGCCCCTGTAATCAAGGCGGGAGGTTTGGGTGATGTAGTCTACGGACTCAGCCGAGAGTTGGAACTGCGGGGCCATGCAGTAGAGATAATTCTACCCAAATATGATTGTATGCGTTATGACCATATTTGGGGACTACACGAAGCCTACCGAGATTTAGTTGTCCCTTGGTATGGTGCAGCGATACACTGTGATGTTTACTGTGGCTGGGTTTATGGCAGATTATGCTTTTTCATAGACCCCCATTCGGATGACTTATTTTTCAATCGCGACTGCTACTACGGTTGCAATGATGACAATATGCGGTTTGCCTTTTTCAGTAAGGCAGCCTTAGAGTTTCTGTTGCTGACTAACAAACGGCCCGATGTGATCCACTGTCATGACTGGCAAACTGGCCTAGTTCCGGTGCTACTGTTCGAGATTTACAAGTATCATGGCATGGAATATCAACGGGTTTGTTATACCATTCATAACTTTAAACATCAGGGCATTGCGGGATGTAATGTTTTGTGGGCTACCGGTCTGAATAAGGAATCTTACTATTTCGCTGACGATCGCCTCCAAGATCCCTTTAATCCTTTTGCTCTAAATTTGATGAAAGGCGGAATCGTCTATTCTAATTTCATCACCACAGTTTCCCCCCACCATGCTTGGGAAGCACACTATGGCGATTTTGGTTATGGTTTGGGCCATACCATTCATGAACATCAACATAAATTCAGGGGGGTACTCAATGGCATTGACTATGAAGTATGGAATCCCGGAGTCGATCGCTATATTCCCCATCATTATGATGCTGATACCTTTACGGAAAAAGCCAAAAACAAACAAGCACTCCGAGAGCGATTATGGCTGGGTCACGGGGATAAACCTTTAATTGCTTATGTGGGGCGTTTAGACCAACAAAAAGGCGTTCATCTCGTCCACCATGCTATTTATTATGCCCTCTATCGCCAAGCTCAATTTGTGTTGTTAGGTTCGGCAACGGAAACCGCAATTAACAACTGGTTTTTGCATGAAAAAAATCATCTAAATCATAACCCTGATTGCCATATCGAAATTGGTTTTAATGAAGAACTTTCCCATCTCATTTACGCCGGGGCTGATATTATTATTGTTCCCAGCAATTATGAACCTTGTGGCTTAACTCAGATGATTGGGTTGCAATATGGGACAGTTCCAGTGGTGCGGGGGGTTGGCGGGTTACTCAATACAGTGTTTGACCGAGACTATGACAACTGTCATGAAGAAGAAAAACGCAATGGTTATGTGTTTTTCCAAACTGATAGTCAGGCACTAGAATCGGCTTTAGATAGAGCGATCGGCTTGTGGTATCACTATCCCAAAGAGTTTCAAAAGTTGGCAATTCAAGGGATGGAATATGACTACTCATGGTCAAATCCAGCTACTCAGTATTTGTCGATTTACGAATATATTCGACATAAATAAGTGTCGTAAAAATTCCCATATTTCTGGGGTTTTTGGTGGCGGTAATATCCCAAACCTCACACCTGAAACCTCAAATATTATCGGTGACATCGGTTCATATATCTCACTTAGATATGATGTTTTCCTCAGCATATAAATACCAAGTAAATCAATGGTATTTTCGACCGACAGATGTATTTCTAGCCTCCTATCCACGTTCTGGTAATACTTAGATGCGATTGTTACTTAGTGATGTAATTCAACAATTGGGGGGGAAACAACACAGCCAGGAGGTAATGTGATCCCAGATGTTTTAATGGTTGATATTGAAGACTGGTATCGCAACCCTCGGATTAAAATTCCGTTTCGGATTATTAAAACCCATGAACCATTCGATCTAATTTCAGATTATCGAATTATCTACCTATTTCGACATCCTGCTGATTGTCTTTGTTCCTACTATCACTATCAACTAAGGTCGCCTAAGTTTCGGGAAAATAACTCCGGGATAGATGAGTTTTGTCTGAATTTAATCAATCAATGGTGTGGTCATATTAACAGTTATTTAGAAGCTGCAAAAACTGACAGCGATCGCCTTTTATTTGTCAGCTATGAATCCCTAAATAATAACCCGGTTGAATCCCTCAAAAATGCCGGCAATTTTATGGATTTAGATATCACAGAATCTCAGGCTAAAATTGCCGTCACTAATCAACAATTCCGGCAACTTAAAAGTCTCAGTCAGCGGGGAGATAGCCAAACTCTAGGATTTGCGGAAAACGGCGGATATCAAAACTTCTTTCGGCGCGGTGAAATCAACTCATCGGCACAAGAATTGTCGGGAAACACCCGCGAAACTATCAACCATAAATCCCAGAATCTTGACAATCAAATGAGGGAACTGGAGTCACAAAAAGTCACAAATATTAATAGTAATTAAGAGTCGATAAGGTGCTATCTATGTCATAATTAATCCCAGAAAAGTTTAACGGAGATAGATGACAGCTAAAACAGGATTGACGAAAAGTGCATAAATTGTTTTAGTATATCAAAATGGATAACCCTATTATTATATCAATGGCAGAGCAGGTGCATACTCATGGATTTACTATCCCATCAGTTTATCAGCTATTTTGAGCCAGAACAGGCGGATAAACTTTGTCAGTTGGCTATTGTCGAATACTACCCAGAAGGAAGCCTAATTTTTGAAGAAGGCGAAGTTCCCGACTACTTATATTTAGTGCTAACGGGGGAAGTAGAGTTTAGTAAGTCCACAGGAGGCGATCGCTATCAGGTGGTAACAGTAGCTAGACCCAATAGCTTTTTTGGTGAATTTGGGGTCTTAGACGGACAGCCACGCAGTGCGAGAGCGATCGCTACACTAGGGGGAGCTACCCTAGCTAAAATCTCACGGGATAACCTAATCACCATTCTCCAAGACGCAAAGGGTCAAGTAGTCCTCAAGCTATTCGGCTATATTACCCAACAACTGCGAAACACCACCAACGAGTATGTCAACCAAATGGTTCACAAGCAGAAAATGGAACTATTGGGGGAAATGGTCAACACCATTGTACACGATTTTCGCAGCCCCTTCACAGGTATTCAGCTTTCTAGTTCCATGATTCGGGAACTACACCCGGACGAAGAAACCGAGGAATGGTGCGATCTAATTTCCATGCAAATTCAACGGATGTTAGGAATGGCTGAAGAAGTCCTAGAATTTAGTCGGGGAAGCACCAGCCTGCTCTTAAAACCCGTGGCTATAGAGGAGATTATACAGCAGTTTGAAAAGTTAAACCGAGTCTATTTACACTCCTCTGATGTAGAATTGGTCATTGATATTCCTGACGGAATCTACGTCCTAGCTGACCTTAACAAGATTATACGGGTGTTACAGAACTTGGTCAGCAATGCAGTGGAGGCCTTTCCTAATTCACAGGGAAAGATTATCATCACTGCTACCACTCAAGATAATTGGGGGGTGATTATGGTTAAAGATAACGGAACGGGTATTCCCAAAGCTATTCAAGAACATCTATTTGATGCCTTTGTCACCTATGGAAAACAGGGAGGAACAGGTTTAGGAACAGCGATCGCCAAATCCATTGTCGAAGCTCATGGCGGCGCGATTAGGTTTGAATCAACCGCCGGAGCAGGAACTACATTTTGGATTCGTCTACCTTTGAACAGTGGCGATCCCAATATGCAGTCCCCAACCCTCAAACAAGTAAATATTGGTTGATTTTCAAGGATGATTATATATCCAAAACCTCAAAATCTGTTTGACCATAGGCCATTTGGCGATCGATAGCTGAGAGAATTTTATTATTAGCCTGATCCGAGTGCAAGCAGGCGCAAGCCAAAGCCGCCACATCAGCGCGGTGGATAGTTCCCGCGACTCGGTAATCCTCCGTTAGCACACCATTTCCCGTCGCTGGTTCGGACTTTAACCCTCCCGGACGGATAATAGTATAGGTGAGGCCACTATTAATCAGATGTTCCTCGGCTTTTTCCTTTTCTATCAAGACTGATTTCAGGGTTTCCATAGCCTGGGGAGGGAGAGCTACAGCACTTTGACCGCTACCAATGGAGGAAATTAGGATAAATTTTCCTACATTAGCTTTCACGGCTGCATCAATCAGGTTACGATTCCCCAAATAATCAGCCCTTTGACCGTCTTTCGGTAAACCGCCAATGGTGCTAATCATGGCAGAAATAGCCGGCCCGTCTGTCACAGCCTGTTCAACGGCGGCCAGATCGAGAGCATCTCCCATGACAATTTCAATCCCCATTCTTTCGAGTTCTGGTCCGCTGGATGGCGATCGTAATAATGCCCTAACCTTTACTTGTCCTCCCCTCAGACAATTGGCAATTTCCCGACCTACACCCCGACTCGCACCCGCGAGAAAAATACAAGATTCAGAATTCATCTATTTACTAAAATCGTTTATCAATTATCCATTATCAATTATCCATTATCCCTTGTCCTCAAATACCCCCAAATATAATTTTTGCTAATTTTTACGACTCAATGGATTTAAATTTCAAAATATTGTTAAGAATTAATACAATTTAATTGAAAATATCTCGCAAATAGTTGACGAGATTATAGGGGTTATGGTATCATCGGATAAATCGTTACCAAGGGCCTCTTGTGTCTAGGCGCAAAAAAAAAGCCTAAAGCCCCGATTATGTCGGGGTTAGGATTATTCTACGACCAAAATTAAAAATTCACGATGCACGAGTTTTGCGGGACTAAGGCGATCGCCATTTTTAGGAGTCTTGACAAAAACCACATTGTGTGCATATCTGAATCGTCGATGGGGATCAGTGAATTAAGAACTAGGGGTATCAGAAATCAGAGATCTCATACCTTCGAGAGTGGCGGGGATAGATCGCGGGTCCATAAACATGACCTTGCTGCTATCACTATTACCGATAGTAGCTCCCATCTCAATATAGTTTTGGGCTAACAGATATTGCAAGGCTTCCCGTGCTTCCGGGTCACTTTGGAGAGTCTTAGTTAGAATTTGGATAGCTTCCGCCGTCGCATGGGCTTTGAGAACCTGAGATTGACGTTGTGCTTGAGCCTCGAGTACCACAGCCTTTTGTTGAGCTTCAGCAGCTAAAACTTGCGCCTCAGCCCGACCTTTAGCGGAGTTAACAGCAGATTCTCGTTCTCCTTCGGAAGCCAGAATAGCAGCGCGTTTTTGTCGTTCCGCAGACATCTGCAATTCCATAGCATCCATTACCGCCTTAGTAGGGCAAATATCGCGCAATTCCACCCGTGTGACTTTCACACCCCAGGGGTCAGTAGCGATATCCAATTCCCGCAATAGCATTTCATTAACTTCTGTGCGCGCGGTGAAAGTTTGATCAAGTTCTAGTTTTCCCATTTCGGAACGGATCTGGGTTCGCACCATATTTTCCATAGCAGCCTGTAGGTTATTCACCTTATAGCAGGCTTTTTCCAAATCCATAATCCGCCAATAAACGACAGCATCAACGCTAATGGAAACATTATCGCGGGTAATACATTTTTGGGGAGGAATATCAAGGACTTGTTCCCGGACAGTTTCCCGATAAGCCACCCGATCCAAGAAAGGGACAAGAAAGTTTAAACCCGGATCTAAGGTACGGCCATTATACTTACCGAGGCTTTCGACTAAGGCTTTATCGCCCTGATTAATAATTTTGACAGAACCTGCCAGTGTCGAGCCACCGAAGAGTAAAATAATGATCAAAAATAGCTGTTCCATGGTTGATTTTCCTCTAGTGTTAAATTCGGATGAGCATATTTCTACAGCTTGACCAGGATAGACTTCTGACCAATCAAGTAGTTAGGAATTGATTAACTTTTCAGGAACGACAATTAAGGTATTTCCTTCTCGATTGACAACCAGGACCTTTTGTCCAGGAGCGATCGCATATTCTCCCTCGGAACGTGCCCGCCAAGAAATCCCATCATAAATTACCCGTCCGGTTTGTCCCGGCAAAATTTCGGTCAAAGTTTCAGCCTCTGTGGCTTCTTCCAGGATAGCAACCCGACGGTGTGGCAATAAACGGCGCATTACCATTATAGATGCCACGGATAATATCATCCAGAGAGCTATTTGTATGGGAACATTAGGCAAGATCAAAGAGATCGCAGCCACTACCAAGGCACTTACGCCCATCATAAACTCGACAAAGGCCGTAGGAAGAAATAACTCCATCAAACATAACACGGCCCCGGCCAGCAACCAAACGAGTGTAGGATTGGCAAACATCGATTTAACAAGCCTCCCGGTAATTTAGGGCGCTAGAGTTGATAGCGCAAATTTGATGATTAATGGATTGCTATGATCAACAGGAGCTACAATCATTTTATATTTGATTTTCCTGGTTGAGTCCTATCGGCAACATATCTTCAGAGTGTCTTTACATAAACTATTGCAAATCAGCAGTTCATCACCACCCCCGATCTACTGCACGAACCCGGTCTGTCCCAAACCTAGCAATGTCTTGGGAGAGCAAATCTGTGCTACCTGTGAGACACCGTTAACCTATCGCTATTTGTGGGCGGTGGGTTCTGCGGCTCAGTCCATGCAATCGGGACAAATAGTTGGAAACCGCTACTATGTGACGGCGCCCCAAATTTGGTTGGATACTAAGCCAGGAGTCCCTCCGGTGCTTCCCGATCGCTTATCTGATGCGATCGCATCCTATTTGTATCTGTATCCTTACCACCTCCATATTCCCAGCGTCTATGGGGTTTACAACTTGACTGCTGCTGAGGATATGGTTGAGATTGTGCTTCTGGATAATATCCCCGTTGATGATCGCGGCAATTTATACCCCTCGTTGGTAGAAGCATGGCCGGAAGCCACAGCAGTCCGTCAAGTTTACTGGCTATGGCAGATTCTACAATTGTGGATTCCTCTGTGTGAGCAGGGAACTACCTATAGTTTACTAATTAAGCATAACCTGCGAGTAACTGGGTGGCGGGTACGATTGCGGGAGTTACATCAGCAGGGTAAGATACAACCAACCCTACGAGATCTGGCTGAGTCTTGGTCAGTTTTGATTGAAACTGCCCATCAGAGAGTCCGCCAGCCTTTACAGGATATTGTGCAAGTCCTACGCCATAGCCCAGAAGATGCCATAGAAGCGATCGCCACTCAACTTAACCAGATCTTACTAGAACAAGCATCTGAGTTGCCCTTACATATAGCAGTAGCAGGTCAAACAGATGTGGGTATGATGCGATCGCATAATGAAGATTGTTGCTACCCCACAGCTACCGATCTCAAGCAAACCGATATTTACCCCAATGACAGACTCATCCCCTACATGAGTTTAGTTTGTGATGGGGTGGCGGGTCATGAAGGTGGCGAAATTGCTAGTCAGTTGGCTGTCCAATCGATTAAGCCCTTGATTCACAGTTTCATCATGGAAGTTGAGCAACAGGAAACCCTACTTTCCCCCCTGATGATCGCCCATCAACTTCAGGAAATTACCAGAGTTGTTAATAATGTCATTGCCGCCCAAAATGATGAGCAGGAACGCTCATCTAAGCAGCGCATGGGAACTACCCTAGTTATGGCACTACAACTCCCACAACACGCTAGACGTGGCTCTGGTTTCGATTTTAACAATGCCCATGAACTTTATATTGTTAATGTCGGTGATAGTCGCGCCTATTGGATAACGCCGGAGTCTTGTCAACAGTTGACCATTGATGATGATGTTACCATCCGGGAAGTGCGTCTGGGTCGTGCTGTATACTGGGATGCTAAACAACGCCGGGATGGCGGCGCTTTAACTCAAGCCTTGGGAACCCGAGAGGCAGAATTTTTGCGCCCGGCAGTTCAACGGTTTATCATTGAGTCTGATGGTCTACTTTTGTTGTGTTCTGATGGACTCAGTGACAACCAATGGGTTGAGAAAACTTGGGCGGACTATGCGCCTTTAGTTTTACGGGGCGAAAAATCCCTAGAATCAGCGGTTCGGGATTTGATTGAGGTGGCTAATACTCAAAATGGTCGGGATAATGTTTCGGTGGTTCTAACTTATTTTGGGGTTTCTCCTCAAAAATTGGTTCTGGTCGAACCCACTGCGACCACTCAAGAGTCGCCACCCTTAGAGTCGGAATTTACAGCAGCATCACGCGCCTTGATGGAAGAAGAAGCTGTGACTTCTGTTGACAAGAGGGCTACTCGTCTCCAGCGATTGAAACAGGCTGTATTGATTCTGGCTTTATTGATTTTGGCGATCGCAGGTGGTTATTTAGTTTGGCGGTTAGTCTACCAAGACTCCCCCACAGACTCCCCCACGGAAACACCCACGGAAACACCCACGGAAACACCCACGGAACCCTCAACCACAGAAGTAGATTCTGCTACCTATTACATTTCCTAGGCGAACCCTCAGAGGGCGGGTTGATTTATCTTATCCCTAGGAGGGGAGGATATAGGCGAACCCTCAGAGGGCGGGTTGATTTATCTTATCCCTAGGAGGGGAGGATATAGGCGAACCCTCAGAGGGCGGGTTGATTTATCTTATTCCTAGGAGGGGAGGATATAGGCGAACCCTCAGAGGGCGGGTTGATTTATCTTATCCCTAGGAGGGGAGGATATAGGCGAACCCTCAGAGGGCGGGTTGATTTATCTTATCCCTAGGAGGGGAGGATATAGGCGAACCCTCAGAGGGCGGGTTGATTTATCTTATCCCTAGGAGGGGAGGATATAGGCGAACCCTCAGAGGGCGGGTTGATTTATCTTATCCCTAGGAGGGGAGGATATAGGCGAACCCTCAGAGGGCGGGTTGATTTATCTTATCCCTAGGAGGGAAGGATATAGGCGAACCCTCAGAGGGCGGGTTGATTTATCTTATCCCTAGAAGGGGAGGATATAGGCGAACCCTCAGAGGGCGGGTTGATTTATCTTATCCCTAGAAGGGGAGGATATAGGCGAACCCTCAGAGGGCGGGTTGATTTATCTTATCCCTAGGAGGGAAGGATATAGGCGAACCCTCAGAGGGCGGGTTGATTTATCTTATCCCTAGGAGGGAAGGATATAGGCGAACCCTCAGAGGGCGGGTTGATTTATCTTATCCCTAGGAGGGAAGGATATAGGCGAACCCTCAGAGGGCGGGTTGATTTATCTTATCCCTAGGAGGGAAGGATATAGGCGAACCCGCCCCTACATGAGATCTGGTGGAGAGTTGGTTATTCTTTTTTGTCAATCATCATCTGCTGTAAAATCCAGGGTACAATTAGCAGAATTAATAGCATTCTGGTCATCTGCATAGCCATGACCAAACCGGAATCTCCCCCTAGTTGTAGGACTGTGGCTATCATAGCGGTAATTCCGCCGGGGGTTGAGCCTAAAATAGCGGTCATGGTGTCAACTTTAGTAATTAGATGGAATATATATCCAACCCCTAAACAGCTTAAAATTAAAACTATGACTAAGATTACCTCAATTAATACGGCTTTGATTAACTTTTTGGCGGTGTTCCCATCAAATTTAAGACCGGTACCGAGTCCGACGAATAGCAAGCCGACAGTAAAGCCGAGGGGTGGCATTTCAAAGGTATAAGGTAAACTCCAAAAGCCAATTAATCCCGCCAAAAAAGGGCCGAGAAATAGGGAAGAAGGAAGCCGCAGCAAAGGTCCTAGCCACACTCCCAAACCGCCGCAGACGCTGATAATTAGCCAGTTAAGGAAAGCTGGGGCGTGGGGGGGACTAGACAGGGAAGTAGGGGAAGATAAGACTAATGGCATTTCTGGAAGTCCAGGGGAAGCAAACCAGAAACTAGCTAGGGTGGGGATAATTAAAGCGACTAGGAGAATGCGGATATATTGGAGGACGGCGACGGCGATCGCATCAGCACCCATTTGTTCACTGATAGCTACTAAACTAGGACCAGCACCGGGAATGCAACCTAAAAATCCGGTAGTGCGATCGATTTTCGCCCACCGCCATAATAGATAGCCATTACAGACACTCATGGCACCTGTTACTACAATACAACCTAATAGGGGTAAAGCGTAGGTTTTACCGAGTATCAAAGTTTCGGGGGAAAATCGAGTAGCAGTAGTTAAAGCAACGATCGCCTGTCCGACCAGGTTAAAAGACTTGGGTAAAGGTGTAGACTTCTGCCAAATTAGAGCCAATAAAATCCCGACAATCATCGGACCTATCAGCCATCCTACTGGCATATTTAAGGAAGCCAAAAGCCATCCTGCCATGATAGCGATCGTCATCTCAATTAGGATAACTCCCACTTTTTCCCCATTTAATAGTAACGTTTTTAACGGGCTTTCATGTATCGAAAAATCAAGATGTTTGGCGGTAAATTGCATGGGAATAAAAGCAGAGCTATTAATTTTCATTTCATGACTATCTATATAGAATGGTTCAATGTAATTCTGAGAAAGCGGAGGATAAAGATTTTAATAAATACTAATCATACCAGGGCGGGCATTATAGCCCGCTCGAATTTTGCCCCAAGTCCACCTAGACAGCAGACATAGAACGCAAAGTTTTTAAGGCTTCATCCACATGACCTTTAAAATCCAACATGGAATCAAAAATGTGACGGACTACCCCTTGATTATCGATTACATAAGTCACCCGACCGGGAAGTATCCATAAGGTGGCTGGAACTCCGTATAATTTCCGCACCTGATTTCCCTTATCACTTAACAGAGTAAAAGGCAAATTATACTTACCGACAAATTTCTGATGTTCATCGGGGGAGTCCGCACTGACTCCGATAACTTCCGCCCCAGTTTCCTGAAAAATCGTGTAACTGTCCCGAAAGGCACAGGCTTCGGCCGTGCATCCTGGGGTATCATCTTTAGGGTAAAAATAAAGCACTACTGCTTTGTTACCCCGAAAGTCTTTGAGGCTAACCGATTCCCCGGTCTGGGAGGTTAAAGTAAAATCGGGGGCGAGGTCTCCAACTTGAACTGGCATATTTGCGATATCCTGTAACTTAACTTTAGCAAAAATGTTAAATTTTGTGTGCCTTTGTTATGATATCGCGGAATCTATCCTGCGGAAACCTAATTAATGGAAACCTATTCCCCCAGGTTCCATGCTGCACGATTCTATAGTTCCGCGCCCAAAAGCGATCGCCATATTAAACAATGAGGTATTGATTAAATGCGAGTTTTACTAATTTATCCAGTGTTTCCTAGAACCTTCTGGTCCTATGACAAAATTCTGGAACTGGTCGATCGCAAAGTCCTGTTACCTCCCCTAGGGCTGATCACCGTAGCGGCGATTTTACCCCAAGAATGGGAATTTAAGTTAGTCGATCGCAATATCCGACCCGTCACCGAAGCCGAATGGGAATGGGCGGATCTAGTCATTCTCACCGCCATGATCGTCCAAAAAGTCGATCTGCTGGCACAAATTCAGGAAGCCAAACGCCGAGGTAAACCCGTCGCTGTTGGTGGACCTTATGCCACCTCAGTCCCTGGTGAAGTTGCAGCCGAAGCAGATTATTTAATCCTGGACGAAGGCGAAATCACCTTACCCCAATTTGTCGAAGCCATTAACCGGGGAGAAACCAGCGGCACTTTCCGATCGCCAGAAAAAGCTGATGTTAGCACTACTCCAGTTCCCCGTTATGATCTGCTGGAATTGGATGCTTATGACTCTATGTCCGTACAGTTTTCCCGTGGCTGCCCCTTCCAATGCGAATTTTGCGATATCATTGTACTCTACGGGCGCAAACCCCGCACCAAAAATCCTGAACAACTCCTCAAAGAATTAGATTATCTGTATGAATTAGGATGGCGGCGGGGAGTGTTTATGGTCGATGATAATTTTATCGGCAATAAGCGCAATGTTAAGTTATTGCTAAAAGCCCTCAAGACTTGGCAAATTGAACATCAATATCCTTTCCGATTTAATACAGAGGCATCAGTGGATTTAGCCGCCGATGAAGAACTCATGGATATGATGGTTGACTGTAATTTTGATGCGGTATTTTTGGGTATTGAAACCCCGGACGAAGCTAGTTTGGCTTTAACTAAAAAATTCCAAAATACCCGTAGTTCTTTAAGCGAATCTGTCGATAAAATTATCCGGGCTGGCTTGCGACCAATGGCGGGATTTATTATCGGTTTTGATGGCGAAAAATCTGGGGCGGCTTCCCGGGTGATTGAGTTTGTAGATCAGGCTGGTATTCCTACTGCCATGTTGGGGATGTTGCAAGCCCTCCCCAATACCGGATTATGGCATCGGTTGGAGAAAGAAGGACGCTTACTAGCGGATCGGGAAAATATTAGCCAACACGCTACTAACCAAACTATGTTAATGAACTTTATTCCGACTCGTCCGGTTGAAGAAATTGCCGCCGAATATATCCAGGCTTTTCGGACTCTCTATGAACCCGATCGCTATTTAGACAGAACCTATAACTGTTTCCTGAAATTAGGCGCACCTCGCAGTAAAACCCCTTTTAAAACTCCTGAATTGGTGGATTTACGGGCTTTGGCAATTATTATTTGGCGACAAGGAATTAAGCGATCGACTCGGTGGAAATTCTGGCATCATTTATTTGGTATTATTCGCCATAACCCGGCGGTTTGGGAACATTATTTAACGGTCTGCGCCCACAATGAACATTTCCTCGAATATCGCGACATCGTAACTGCTGAAATTACTCAACAACTAGAGACTTTTAAAAAAGTGGAGTCGGCGGAATTGCCGCCCGCCGAACTTTTATCAGAAGTTACAGCTTGAATTGATTAGTTATAGGGAGCAAATTTGCTCCCTATGATTAACTTAAAATTCTGTCAAATCTATTATCCTTAACCATAGCATCCTATGATGAGAGAATCCTACGATGATCTTGATATTGCGCCCCTAATTGACCATACTTTATTAAATCAGATGGCTTCTGATGAACAAATCCAAAAGTGTTGTGAAGAAGCGGATCGATATAATTTCGCTTCCGTTTGTATCTTCCCTGGTTTTGTCAAACTGGCGCGGGAACTCCTGCAAAATAAAAGCCCTAAAGTTTGTACGGTAATTGGGTTTCCCTGTGGTGCGAATACTTCCGCCGTGAAACTGTATGAAGCCTTAGAAGCGGTCGAAAATGGGGCGACTGAGTTGGATGTGGTGATTAATTTAAGTTGGTTAAAGTCGGGAAAAACTAATGAGTTGAACCGGGAATTAGCCGAAATTTGCGAGGAAACCGGAGTGGTGGTTAAAGCCATTTTGGAAACAGCCGTTTTGACAGACGCAGAAAAACGTCTGGCCGCGGAATTGGCTATTGATGCGGGGGTTACTTATCTCAAAACTAGCACGGGATATTATGGAGGTGCGACGGTCGAGGATGTTAGGTTACTCAAGCAAGTAGCGCGGTCTCAGGTGGGAATTAAGGCTTCTGGAGGTATTCGCACTTATGATCAGGCGATCGCACTTTGGGAGGCGGGGGCGACCCGTTTAGGTACTTCTGGAGGGGTACATATTATCCGCAACCCGCGCCATCAACTCAACCAAGAAAATCAGGATTAATGAGTCGTACTTATAAAGCTACTGGGATTATTTTAAAGGCGATACCTCTGGGAGAGTCCGATCGCCTATTAACTATTTTAACACCAGAATTTGGTCTGATGCGAGTGGTAGCACCGGGGGCGAGAAAATCGCGATCGCGTCTGGGGGGGACTACGGGTTTATTTGTGGTTAATCAGTGGTTAATTGCCAAAGGGCGATCGCTTGATAAAATTACTCAGGCGGAAATTATCAACTCCCATAGTGGACTCGCTAAAAATTTGGGTAAATTAGCCGCTGGTCAATATTTGGCTGAATTGGTTCTTAGTCAAGCCTTGAGTGAACAACCTCAACCGGAACTCTTTTTGCTATTGTCAGAACATTTAGACCGCCTAGAAGGACTTCCTAATACCTCTACAGAGGAAAATGCGATCGGTATAGTCGCCCGTTTAACTCATGGAATTTTTCACCTCTTAGCTTGGGCGGGAATTGCTCCCCAGGTCCAGTTATGTTGTCTAACTCAACATCCTTTAAACCCTAATTTTAGCGACCCTAATTGGTTGGTAGGGTTCAGTTTAGCGGCTGGGGGTATCATTAATTTAGTCGAATTATCCCGCATTACCAGCCAACATAATGACCATCAATCATCCTCAGTTTCCGAAGCAGGTGGGCGTTATCTAACTGAGGAAATATCCATCAAAATTGATGCGCGTCTAGCAGCAGAACCCTTGGCAATTCTTCAACATTTAGCCCAATCTGAATTAACTAATCTCTGGAATACCTATCAACCATCAGCTTGGATAACCGTGGAAAAAATACTACGCCGCTATGCTGAATATCAGTTTGCTCGCTCGATTCAATCTGCCTCTTTAATTGACAGTTGGCTATTGAATTGTTCCCCTACTAATTGGTGTCAATAACTAGGACTGATGATTGATTAATCATGGTTTCGGTAGCTGGTCGATTTTGGTTATATTTTGGATAAACGATTCAATCATAATAAAAATGGTTAAAAAGCAGCCTAGCTTATTTGGGATAAGATATTATAATCGCGATTTCTTACAAAAAAAATCCTGGGGTAAAAATTGTTTTAATTCATCTTTTCCGACAGCTTTATGTTGCTATTTGCATGAGATCAATCTTGAAAATATCTATATTAAAGTAAATTCTAACTTAGAGATTGAGCATACAACTATTGCCACCGAAGATGTTTTTGGTATTAATCCTCAATCGGATCTAGCATTTTATGCTTTTGAATCACAATTTACACCCTATCAACAATATTTAATTGGTACCCTTCCCAGAGTTGATTTAGTTACGCAAACTAACGGACTTTGTTTGCGTGCTATGGAAATTAAACTGACCGCATTACCAGATAATACAACTTGCGAACTACCTGAAAATCAGTACGGATGTGAAATTGTAGTACGACCCGATACTATTGTTTATTTAGCCTGTAGCATAGCCTCTAATCTTCGGCAACAAGGAACTAATATGGCGGAATTACTACAATTAACATTTCCACAGGATTTAGATTGGACAGAACCCCTATCAGTAATTCCTTATGTCTCAACTATGATAGAAGCGATCGATAACTTAATGAGCCACATTGTTTCAGTTCAAAAACCATTTTTAATGCAGCCAATTTGGAAAACTCAGGGAAAGTCTCCCCAATTGTCTACTAACTGTTTAGATGTATTTATTTGGAGTGATATTTCCTTTAGTCGATTATTTATCAATTTGGCTCAACAAGAAATAGAAAACTTTGGTCAAATCATCAAAATTTCCAGATATACACGAACAGTAATTTGGCTATTTAAAATGTTAAGTGATTTTGGCGATCGCGGATTATTTGACCATGTAAGCATTATTGATTCCTGCTCATACAACACCAAAAATGATAAAGCATTTGCAGTCAATGGAAAAATAACTCACGAATATATGAACTCAGAGTCTTTGCGACAACCAAGAATCCCTAAGCAGGAAATCAAAAATATTATTTTAGGAGATGGTCAAAATTTACTGAGTCCCGAAAGAAGGTTTGATGCTATAATATACAACTCACCAGATTTATTTTGACTATAAATTTGTGAACTATGAGAACTATAGATTTGTTTGCTGGATGTGGTGGATTATCTTTGGGATTTGAAAATGCTGGATTTGATATTAAAGCTGCATTCGAGATATGGCAGCCAGCCATTAAAGTTTATCAACGTAACTTCAGACATCCCATTTTTCAAGTTGATTTATCTGAAGAAAGCGTGATACATACTCTGCGAGAGTGTAAACCAGAAGTCATTATTGGTGGTCCCCCATGCCAAGATTTTTCCAGCGCGGGTAAAAGGGATGAAAGTTTAGGACGTGCTAACTTAACTATCAATTTTGCTCGCATTATTGCTTCTATTAAGCCTCGCTTTTTTATGATGGAAAATGTTTCCAGAATCACCAAGAGTCAAACTCTTAAAGTGACTTGGCAAATCTTAAAAAACAGTGGCTATGGTTTGACTGGCTCAGTTTTGGATGCTAGTTATTGTGGGGTTCCACAAGCCAGAAAACGATATTTTCTCATCGGTGAACTAGAAGGAAAAGACAATTTTTTAGAACCTTATTTGTTCAAAAATTATGCCTCTAAGCCGATGACAGTTTTTGATTATCTAGGTTTGAGTTTGGGAATTGAGTATTTTTATCGTCACCCAAGAAGTTATCAAAGGCGAGGAATTTTTAGTATCTATGAACCTAGTCCCACAGTGCGAGGTGTAAATCGACCTATCCCTAAAACTTATCAAAAACATCAAGGCGATGCCTGTGACCTCAATCCCTCTCTACGACCACTAACTACTATGGAAAGAAGTTATATCCAAACCTTTCCTAAGTCTTTCAAATTTGAGGGGAGTAAATCTGACTTGGAACAGATGATTGGCAATGCGGTTCCCGTCAAATTAGCTGAATATGTGGCAGGTTCTCTTCTTAAATATATTGAAGATGGTTATAATCACGTTGGGTCTCACGATTCCTATATACAACTTAGCCTCTTTAATTGACAGTTGGCTATTGAATTGTTCCCCTACTAATTGGTGTCAATAAATTAACGGGAAGTTATATCATAAATGTGGGGGGGGGACAAAATTATGATTAACTTGCCATTAACTATGGTATAATCTTTGCCCGTCTTGAAAATCCTAGTTATTCCGTGCATGGGGTTGACAAAATACTAGATTTATGCAGTGAGGCGATCGCTAAAATCGGCAATTTAGTATCTGATGATACAGTAGATTATGGCGGATCAGTTCTATGTAGGATATCAATTCTCAGGGGCTGCCAGCAGTGGGAATGTTGCTCCCCAATCACTGATTTATGAAAAGGGTGATCTCCGAAGATAATTAATAATGATAACTAAGGAATAGATAATACCCTAATGCAAAACATATTCGGGGGTGGGGTCAAAAGTACCACATTGGCCAAACCAGGCAATGAGTCCTTGTTACTATCATTAGATTTAAAGACAATTGCAGATTATTTTTGAGGAAATTTGCATTTTCCGGATTTTTTTGCTAATATTAATTTAGGGACGGGTACTTAAACTTAAACAACAACTTGATTCAACATAAGTGGAGTATTCACAACTATGCAGTTGATGAAAATAGTTCACCTGAAAGCCTGGGAGTTTTCTAAGTGATTGCCATATCATCACGTCCGGTTAAACGTAACTGGGTCACAATTAGCTTTGCTTCTACACTCTATCTGGGATCGATTTTGGATTTACTTCTCGCCGAAATCCCCTCGGAGTGCCAAGATGAAATCAGACTAGGACTACAAGAAGCCCTAGTTAATGCTGCCAAACACGGCAATAAGCTAGATCCCAGTAAAACGGTTGTCGTTCGTTTTGCGATCATCAATAATCAGTTCTGGTGGTTGATCTCAGACCAAGGACGGGGATTTAAACCCCCATCCTGTGGCTGTAGCTTGTCAGCAGTGGAAACTAATGATAACTGCTGGGATGACCCAGAACTACCCCATGATGAACATGAATGCGGACGAGGATTGTATATTCTTGAGCAAATATTCGATCGCGTGGAGTGGAACCAAGATGGAACCGAACTAATCCTAAGTAAACAAATCCCCGCTATATCACGTAAACCTCTTGGGAGCGTGGAAGCCCCGTGTCTTTAGACCGGGGAGGAAACGCGACAGGGGGACTTTAGTCCCCGTCAATCTTTCAAGCATAGGCGTAACCATCCTTCCTGTGAATGGGTTGGCAGTATTTGTGGCTGATGCCTGCCACCCGTACCGAAGCGGTGGTAATATCAAAACTACCAGACGCACGGCAGAGAACCCGTCCTAGATATGAGCCAATTTTCTTCCCCGCTGTGACCAGTGCCGTCACCATGTCGCCAGTCTGAAAGCCTTTATGAATTTGCCTCCTGGAGCGGTGACGATTCGGGAATCCGTACTTATTCGTCCCGCACATCTGACGGGTTCCATGCCCCTTTGCTAAAATCAGCAACGGTTTTGAAGTCAGAACTTCGAGTGATTCGACTGGTCCAACACAGGCAGCATCAAGCCAGTGAGCTTTAGGTAGGTTGAGCCTCAGTCGATTGAACTTCGTTTGTCCGCCCGTTCCTGTGGTAACTGGGAGTCCTGTTGCTTTGAGAGCCTTGAACAAGGCCCATCGGGTCGAGTTAACGGCAGCCGCATCTTTAAGGGGTGATTTGGCCTGCCTGAGAAGACGACTCAGGACATCAGGCTGGCCCGATAAAAAATCCCGAATGTCCCCATTGCCTTTGGCTTGATTGCATGAGTGGCAAGCCATCGTCAGGTTAGAAACCCGGTCAGAGCCACCCTTAGACCGAGGCTGGATATGCTCAACTTCAAGTGGTACATTTTGAGCCCCACAGTAAGCACAGGTTCTGTCCCACTTGAACAACAGGTATTCCCTGACTTCATAGCCTTGTAATTCTCCCTGCTGATACTCAACACCTGATATCTCAGGGTTTTCCATCAATTGCAGGTCGAACCGTACTAGCTCTTGAGCAATGCGGCCAACTGGGGCAAGTCTACGAAATCGGTGAACCCAGGTCATTAGAGTATCTACTCGATGCTGCCAGCTGGGAGCTAACCAACCTTCGGGACGAGTCCGATTCAAGAACCGAGCTGGTCGATATCGGGTCTTGCGGTTTCGTCGAGAACGTCGGAGTTGACGACGAGAGAGCAATGCTTCTTTAATCTGCTGTCCTCGGTGCTGCAACTCGGCAGCAAAGATAATATGATTCCCTTGCTTCAAGGCAATTCCAGTGACTTTAGAGCCTGGGTCTAATTTGAGTTCGAGGGGTTCAGGATTAGCGTCAACCTCCTTGTTTAGAATAATGGTGAATGGGTAGCGTCGAAATACCGATGCTTTCCCGGCTTTGAGCAGTGATCGTGCCATCCCTGGCTTGCACGGTGTCAGGGGCTTGCGGTTGGTATCTAAAACGAAAATATGGTTAGACATTGTTGCGTCTGTTCTGATTGCTCGTAACGTTTGCTTCGCTAATGTTCAGAGTCGGTACTTTCCAAATCGCACTGTCTTAACCCCTTAGAACTGTTTAACGATTTGGTTCTAGTGCCTGGAACTAGCACGCATTCCAGGGTAGGAACTTTAACTCTTGCTCGCTCACGTAGCCAGTTAAGGCTTAAGCTGGTCAGCTACCTGAAATCGGGGGGCACGAAGCCCCCGTGCTTCAGCCGGGGGTGCTGACAGTCTAGTCGAGGCTGGTAGCCCTATCTGTGGAATATTTGATTCAACAACCCATTTCGGGGATCATTTAGAGCCATGAGTAGGACATGGAGGTGCAGAGATGGACCTATCTAACCAACCGATCGCCTGTTGTAATCTGGGGATAGCCTCAGATGGTTCATCCTTGAGCAAAAAAATCAAAGCCGCGGCCACCTGTTCCCGAGCCCGAGCATTACGATTAGATTTGAGACGATGCCAGTCCCGTTCAGAAATAGCCAGATGTTCAGCTAGTTTCTGGGCTAGTTGCAAAGTCTCGGCATTATCAATTTTGGTTGAACTAGAATGAGTCATGGTGATTCTATATTTGAAGTTGGGAGAATTTTCTAATCATTATGCCAAGAAATACCTCATCCCAACCTAACCCCAATGATTCTCAACTGAATCGGGACCAAGAGGAAATCGAAGAAGCCCTCGAATCTGCCTCGACAGCGATCGCCACCATACAAGAGAGGATAGCTCAAATTCAGCGCGATCGCCAACGTCAAGCCGAGCTGAAAAACCGTATTGACCAAGTGATCCCCCAACTCCAGCAGGTCAAATCCCAACAACTCAAGCAAGAATTAAAACAGCTTACCCAGGAACTAGAAGCCGTAGAACTCAACTTAGAAAGCAGCCTGTTTACCTGGGGTAGCCTCAAAGAACCCTTTTGGCAAGCAGTCCGTTTTGGGGGACTAGGGGTAGTAATTGGTTGGCTGCTGAAATCCTGTTCTGGTTAGACATTCAGCATTGATGAACCATAAGATTTTTGAGATCCCCAGGTGCTACAGCCCCATGTTCAGTAATAATTGCCGTAATTAACTCAGCCGGAGTCACATCAAAAGCCGGATTATAAAACTCCACACCTGGGGGACAAATAGCAGTCGAGCCAATTTGATAAACTTCTTTCGGGTCTCTTTCCTCAATAGGGATACCTTCCCCGCTCTGTAATCGAAAGTCTACCGTAGACAGGGGAGCAGCTACAAAAAAGGGGATATTGTGGGCGCGAGCCACCAAAGCCACATTATAAGTGCCAATTTTATTAGCGGTATCTCCATTAGCCGCAATGCGATCGGCACCAACGATCGCCGCATGAATTAACCCCAACTTCATACAGTGAGCCGCCATATTATCCGCAATCAAAGTCACCGGGATCTGATCCTGTACACATTCCCAAGTAGTTAATTTGGCTCCCTGTAGACGGGGGCGAGTTTCATCAGCATAGACCCGCCCCAAGCGTTGCGCCGCCTTACAGGATCGAATGACCCCCAAAGCCGTACCATAACCCGCCGTAGCCAAAGATCCCGTGTTACAGTGAGTCAAAATATTAAGCTGTTCGGGAGTTTTCGGTAAAACCGCCAGTCCGTGATCTCCGATCGCCTGACAAGTATTCAAGTCCTCAGCTTGAATTTGTTGAGCCGCAGCCAATAGCACCTGGGGAATTTCCGACACAGAAACCGAAGTTTCCCTAGCGGTTTTCAGCATTCTTTCAATAGCCCAAAACAAATTTACCGCCGTGGGGCGAGTATTCCCCAAAATCTCAGCCACCCCTTTAAGTTCCGCCAAAAACCCATCGCGATCGCTTTTTTGAATATCCCGCGCCCCCAAATACATACCATAAGCGGCCGCAATACCAATAGCCGGAGCCCCTCGGACAATCATAGTAGCGATCGCCCTAGCCATATCTTCATAGCGCTTAATTTCCACGATCGCATACTCATGACTGAGGCGAGTTTGGTCAATGAGTAAAACTCGATCCTCGTGCCAAATAACCGGATAAACCTTAGTTTCCATAGAGATTGTCACTTTATCATAGGGAACACCAGCGATCATCTGTTGTACACTTCCCATCAAGCCGCCATTGTACCCATTCAGGGATTTAGGGACTACAATTTGATGATTCTGTTTTAAATGATCTTTGTTGAATCAGTCGGAGTTTCATGCTGGATATCAATTTACCCGGTCCCACAAAATCCCCAAACCATAGTACATCGAATCTCAGCCATCCCCGTGATGGTCACATCAATAGAACCCCCGCCGATCAATTCCTCAACCGACATATCGGCCCCAATGACGCTGAAATTCAACAAATGCTGTCAGCGATCGGATACAACAGTATAGAAAGCCTGATTGATAATACCATTCCCCAAGGCATTCGTTTAAACCGCCCCCTGAACCTACCCACCCCCCTTACCGAACATCAGGCTTTAGTCAAACTCCGCGAAATTGCCAGTAAAAATCAAATTTACCGTTCCTTTATCGGTATGGGTTACTCCGACTGTATCACCCCCCCCGTTATCCAACGGAACATCCTAGAAAATCCGGGATGGTACACCGCATATACTCCCTACCAAGCCGAAATCGCCCAGGGACGCTTGGAAGCCCTACTAAACTTTCAAACACTCGTTATCGACCTAACCGGGCTAGAAATCGCTAACGCCTCCCTTCTTGATGAAGGGACCGCCGCCGCCGAAGCCATGACCATGAGTTATGGAATTAGCAAAGCCAAAGCCCATCACTTTTTTGTCTCCCAAGACTGTCACCCTCAAACCATAGAGGTCCTACAAACTAGGGCTAAACCCCTAGGTATTGAAATCATTATTGGAGATTTCCGCACCTTCGACTTTAGCGATCCAATTTTTGGGGCTTTATTGCAATACCCCGCCACTAATGGCGCAATTTACGACTATCGGGAATTTATCCAAACCGCCCATAACCATAAAGCCATTATTACCATGGCTGCAGATATCCTCAGCCTTACCCTACTGACACCCCCAGGAGAATTAGGCGCTGATATCGCCGTAGGAAGCACCCAGCGCCTCGGTGTTCCCCTAGGTTATGGGGGACCCCACGCGGCTTATTTTGCCACCAGGGAAGCCTTTAAACGCTCCTGTCCTGGTCGTATGGTCGGGGTTTCCATTGATAGCCAGGGTCAACCCGCCCTCCGACTCGCCCTCCAAACCAGAGAACAACATATTCGCCGCGATAAGGCTACCAGTAATATCTGTACCGCCCAGGTTCTGTTAGCTGTCATTGCTAGTATGTATGGGGTGTATCATGGACCACAAGGCTTAAAACAGATTGCTGAGAATATCCACGAGTTAACTATGATGTTGGCTACGGGTTTGCAAAAGTTGGGATATGCGATCGCCAATCATCACTTTTTTGATACCCTACAAGTTGAATTGGGTCATATATCCTCATCAGAAATTATCTCCCTCGCCCAACTCCGCCAGATTAACCTACGACCAATAGCCGATAACTCTATTGGTATCAGCCTAGATGAAACTACCACCACCGCAGATATTATTAATCTGCTGGAAATTTTTGCCCTGGGTAAACCCCTCAACTTTGGCTTAGAAGAACTTGCCATCAAATCCGCCATTCCCCCCCATTTAACTCGCACTTCTGCTTACCTCACTCACCCCGTTTTTAATAGCCATCACTCAGAAACCGAATTATTGCGGTATTTACAACGCTTAGAAAGTCGGGATTTATCCCTGACTACCTCTATGATTCCTCTGGGTTCCTGTACCATGAAACTTAACGCCACCGCCGAGATGATTCCTGTCACTTGGCCGGAGTTTGGTAAGTTGCACCCCTTCGCACCCAAATCTCAAACTCAAGGTTATCAGGTATTGTTTCAACAACTTGAGGAATGGTTGGCAGAAATTACCGGATTTGCTGGCATTTCTCTACAGCCTAATGCAGGTTCTCAAGGGGAATATGCTGGTTTATTAGCAATTCGTGGTTATCATCAAAGCCGAGGAGAAAATCAACGCCATATTTGTCTAATTCCTGAATCTGCACACGGTACTAATCCCGCTAGTGCCGTTATGTGTGGCATGAAAGTTGTACCTGTTAAATGTGACAGCCAGGGTAATATTGATATTGATGATTTGCAGCAAAAAGCTGAACAGCATCAAGACCAACTCGCTGCTTTGATGGTAACTTATCCCTCCACTCATGGCGTGTTTGAAGACGGTATTCGCCATATTTGTGACATCATCCACCGCTGCGGGGGTCAGGTTTATATGGATGGTGCTAATATGAATGCACAGGTAGGGTTATGTCGTCCCGGAGATTTTGGCGCTGATGTCTGCCACCTGAATTTGCACAAAACTTTCTGTATACCCCACGGCGGCGGGGGTCCGGGAATGGGTCCCATTGGGGTGATGCCACACCTATTACCGTTTTTACCCGGTCATTGTGTCGTGGATATGGGGGAAACTTACTCAGGCGGTGCGGTTTCGGCTGCGCCTTGGGGTAGTGCTAGTATTCTGGTCATCTCCTGGATGTATATTGCTATGATGGGGGCTTCTGGCTTGAAAAAAGCTACCGAGGTCGCCATTCTCAATGCTAATTATATGGCGCGTCGTCTACAGGGGGTTTATCCGATTCTCTACAAGGGTAACAATGGTACAGTTGCCCATGAGTGTATTTTGGATCTGCGATCGCTCAAAAAGTCTGCTAATATTGATGTGGATGATATCGCTAAACGACTCATGGATTACGGTTTCCACGCCCCTACTATTTCTTGGCCAGTGGCGGGGACTATGATGGTGGAACCTACAGAAAGTGAGTCTCTCGATGAGTTGGATCGTTTCTGTGCCTCTATGATTGCTATTCGTCAGGAAATTGCTGCCATTGAGTCCGGGGAGTTTGACCGGGAAAATAACCCCCTTAAACAAGCCCCCCACACCGCAGAATCTCTGATTGTGGGTGAGTGGAATCGTCCCTACTCCCGGGAAGTAGCCGCTTATCCCGCCGCTTGGACTCGCGACTATAAATATTGGCCGCCTGTGGGTCGCATTGATAATGCCTTTGGCGATCGCAATTTTGTCTGTTCCTGTGCGCCTATGACCGCTTATCAGGATTAAGCCATAACCCTCTCTCTCCCATTCAGTCATGGGGCTTATCTACCTGATACAGCCCCGGCTTCTGTGTTATTAAATTAAAAGCGATCGAAATTTTACCCTCCATCTTAACTGATCCTTTACAATGGTTTGTTAATTCTTTACATAATTTTCTTGATTTTCCCAGCTATTCACCCTTATGATGTGGTTAACTGCCTCAGCCAAGGGATTCGGTTTTAGCACCGCACTGGCTGCTGGGTGGTTTTTTATCGTTTCACCTCCAGCGTGAAATTCCCATGATAGTTTGATTGACTTTTCACTAAACCAGCCATTTTCCTACTATATCCTTCTTTGTAGCAAAATCAAAATTGGCAGTAGTTCAGTCAGCACCCCCGGCTGAAGCACGGGGGCTTCGTGCCCCCCTTTCAGGTAGCTGACCAGCTATAGCCTTAACTGGCTCCGTTCAGAGCAAGAGTTAAAGTTCCTACCCTGGAATGCGTGCTAGTTCCAGGCTCATGAACCGAATCGTTAAACATCTCTAAGGGGTTAAGGACGTGCGATTTGGATAGTACCGACTCTGAACATTGGCGAAGCAAACATTACCCCGCAAGGGAGTCGGAGCCAACCATAGCTCCATGGAGGGGCAACCATACCCCTCCACCCCGCAAAGGGGTGCTGGCGGCGGTCAGCCGCTTGAGTCGGTTTTCCTCTCCGTGATCAATCACGGAGCTTCCAACCCTCCCAGGAGTTTTACGTGAAACTTAGTTAGCCAAAATATGCCGAGGTATTCGTGCTAAGTTTCATTCATTAAGTGTTACAGACAAGTCAGCCCACTGCAACCTAACAAAAACTCCATCAAAACCATCTATTATCTGGTTTTTGGTACAACTGTAAAAACACGGTACATATATCATGAACGAAGTTAAGTTATTCAATATATGTATTGACAATATTACCACCGAACAACTCCTAGAAGAACTTGGGAGACGTGGCGGTATTGTTTTCACTCCTAATGTCGATCACTTGATGCGATTGCAGAAAGACAAAGAGTTTTACGACATCTATAATAAGTCGGATTACCGCGTTTGTGATAGTCAGATTGTCTACTATGCTTCTCGGCTTTTAAACCAGCCTATTGCTGAAAAAATATCCGGCTCTGACCTATTTCCCGCCTTCTATAATTACTACCGAGATTGTGAAGAGATTAAGATATTTTTGCTCGGTGCTGCTGAAGGTGTAGCCGCTAGGGCGAAAGTTAAAATCAACGAAAAAGTCGGTCGTGAAATGGTGGTTGACTGCTACTCTCCACCCTTTGGTTTTGAAAAAGACGAGCTGGAATGTCAACGCATTGTCGATCGCATTAATCACTCAAAAGCCTCTGTTCTTGCTGTTGGGGTCGGCGCTCCCAAACAAGAAAAGTGGATTATGAAACATAAGGATAAACTTAACCATGCCAAAATCTTCTTAGCTATTGGCGCGACTATTGATTTTGAAGCCGGAGAAAAACCCCGTTCACCTCAGTGGATAAGTGAAGCAGGTCTGGAGTGGTTACACAGACTCGTATCTGAACCACTGCGCCTCTGGAAGCGCTATCTCATTGAAGATATGCCCTTTTTCCTGCTACTCATGCAACAAAAACTTAACCTTTATCATTCCCCCTTTAGCTCTTTGGGAGACATGGCTACCCCTCATTGGCAAATGCCTTTATTGGGACAAATGCTTGAGGATGCCGGTTTATTAGATGAACTTCAGGTGCAACGGGTGCTTCAAATTCAAGAGCAAAGGCACAATCTCCGCTTTGGTGAAATTGTCACAGATTTGGGTTGGCTACGTCAAGAAACCGTGGACTTTTTTGCCGAGCAGCTACCTCAAATTGGTGGGAGTCAACAAAGGCAACCTTTGGGTTATTACCTCAAACAGGCTATGCTTTTGGATGATCAACAAATTAACTTGATTTTGCTTGAACAACAGCAAAAATATCTCAGGTTTGGCGAACTTGCCGTCCAGAAACAATGGCTCAAGCAACAAACTGTTGATTCTATTCTGTCCTATCTCACCCGCCCACAGACCGAAATGCCGCTTTGAATCTACACCAATGTTAAGTTTTGTAACGAAAAATTAAGAAATGTTACAAAAAATTTCCTCTGGGGGAGGGGGGTTGCGTTTCGCGGGAGCTTGTGGTATCATTTTAGATAATGGGAATAGTGATAATTTTTAATTTTTTGCACAGATTACCATTATTTAACTTACTACCTTAATAGTATCATGAGTTCCCAGGACTTGTCAACCCCCGGCGCTAAATTACGAGGGCCATTTTTTAAAAATTGATGAAAAAATCAACTTTGAATTTTCTTTTTCTATGGTAGCGATCGCCTTGGGTTAAGGTATGGTATGTATGCAGGTCAATGCTGAGAAAATGGTTTATATTCGCCGACGGGGACACTCCTATAAAAAAAATCGGATTATGGGTAATGTAAAGCCTCTGCCAAGGTTACGGTATGATCGGCTGTTATTGCTAATGATAGTAACGATCGCTTTGGGGTGGGGTATGCTGTCGATAGTCAGGTCCCTAGTGTTGAAACTCTCAACCGCCAAAGTAGATCAAATCTCATCAACAGAACCAATAAAAACCGGGTATAATGTGCAGTCAGCACCCAACTGGGATAGTAAAGCACAACTACAGGCGATCGTCAATGAAACAGTAGCGATCGCCAAAAACAAAGGATTCCCGACCGAAGCACTGTCGATCACCTTAGTAGATGTTAGCGATTCCGGCAAGCACTACAAAGCTGGATACAACAACCAAATTTTAAGGTTTCCCGCCAGCGTTGCCAAACTATTTTGGTTAGTCGGCTTTTTTGATCAAGTTGAACGTGGGTCAATTAGGGATGAATCTAAATTTCATGACCACCTCAACCAAATGATTCGCATTTCCGATAATCAATCAGCCAGTGAAATTGTAGATGCTATTACCCAAACCACTTCCGGGGAAGCCTTAACCGGAAAAGACTTAACAACCTGGCTAAACCAACGGAGTCAGATTAACAAATTCTTTGAACAAGCGGGTTATGCTGGAATTATTCTCAGCATGAAAAATTATCCCATCGACAACTCACAAGAAACACCCACAGGTAGAGATCTGCAATTAAAGCAAACTCGAGACCTAGTTAATGGAAACCAGATCACCACAGACCAGGCGGCGCGGCTAATGTATGAAATTTACACCCAGCAAGCCGTTTCTCCCATAGCCAGCACCAAAATGGCTTACCTTCTCACCCGAGATCTAAATTCCGAGACTTGGGACGAAAGCGATCGCCACTTTATCGAAGGATTTTTAGGTCAATCATTACCCACAGACATTTATTTTGGTTCCAAAGTTGGTTATACCAGCCACTCACGCCAAGAAGTGATTTTTGTAAGAACCCTAGATGATCAGACCATTTATATTCTGGCAATTTTCGCCAATGATCCCGCCTACTCTCAAGATCAAGACATCTTTCCTCAAATGTCCCGCCACATTTTTGATCGCCTCAATAGAGCCTCCCAAAACCTGACCCCCAAAGAAGTCAGCGTTTTTAACTCCACCACCGAACCCAGTCAACTAAAAAAACCCTCCCTGAATTAGGGGAGGGTCCTGTTCGCATTCAGAGAATTACTTAACTTCCACTTTAGCGCCAGCTTCTTCTAGTTGTTTCTTAATGCTTTCCGCATCTTCTTTGGTGGTAGCTTCCTTAATAGCTTTAGGAGCACTTTCTACCAAGTCTTTAGCTTCCTTCAGACCCAAACCGGTAATGCTACGAACTACTTTCAGAACCGCGATTTTCTTATCAGCGGGGAACTCAGTCAGAATCACATCAAACTCAGTTTTTTCTTCTTCCGCCGCCGCTTCCGCACCAGGAGCAGCCATACCAGGAGCAGCCATCATCATCATACCGCCGCCAGCAGAAGCCGAAGCATCAACGCCAAAAGCCTCCTCAATTTGCTTAACCAACTCAGATGCTTCTAACAGGCTCAAAGATTTGAGTTGTTCTAAAATTTGATCAGTTTTTTCAGACATGGGTTAACCCTCAACAAGTAATAAATAACAAACAATTGAAAAGCGATTTAAGCCGCCTGGGAATCGTCTTTTTCGGATACAGCCTTGATAGCGCGCACCAGAGAAGCCGGAACCTCTTTGATACCAACCGCCAGCTTCGTGGGAACTGCATTGACTCCAACCGCCACCTTCGTAGGAATAGAGTTGATCGCTCCCGCGATACGAGCCATGAGTTCTTCCTTGGTGGGAAGTTCTGTAATAGCTTTGATATCATCAGGACTCAAAGCGCGACCTTCCATCACCCCGCCGCGTAGCTCAGTTTTTTTGCTTTCCTTTTGAAAAGCCTGATACGCTTTAATCGCAGCACCAAAATCGTCTTGAATGAAGATAAACGCTGAACTACCGCTGAGGAATTTCTCCATCGGTTTCCAGTTGTCATCTCCTTCAACCGCTTTCTGCATCAAGGTGTTTTTCGTGACTTTGCAGACACTACCCGTTTCCCGAAGGCGGTTCCGCAAGTCAGTAATTTGGGAAACAGACAGCCCAGTGTAGTCAATCACCAAAGTCAGTTGAGCGGAGCTTAACTGCTTCTGGATATCTACAACAATGTTTTCCTTTTGGGCTAAGGTTCTTCCCATTCCTGTTGAACCTCCGTATTTGATGAACGCCCAATCCCTAATGGGTCAAACAGAAGACAAATTGGCATTAAAAAACCCGGAACTCACCAAGCCGGGTAAAGGAATAAAAATTATCCGTTAGAACTCAAGGCATAATTAGCCTTTAATTCACCGTTAAAATCTTTAATACCTTAACCTCGGCAGGATATTAAGCCAGTTGCGCCTGCTGTCTTCGGTTATCAGATCTTTAGAATTATAAGTGGGCTACAGTGCTTAATTGCACAATTAAACATTATTACACTATTCGTGTATGTTGTCAAGCAAAAAGTTATTTTCGGGGAAATCAGCAGCAGGGAGCAGGGATGAGTATATTTGAGTACCAACCTTCTCCCTGTCCACTTCTCGCCCGGAGTTTCTGTAGCCTACAGATTCCCTTTCCCTATGCAGCTTCCGCGATTTTCAGATCCCGCAAAGCATTGATATCTAACTGAATCGCTGGACCCATAGTGCTACAGACATAAACACTCCGCCAATAGCGACCCTTAGCCCCAGAGGGACGGTTACGGTCAATACATTCTTGTAACGCCGACAGGTTAACCAGCAGGTCTTCCGCTGAGAAAGATACCTTTCCAAACATCACGTGGACAATCCCGGTGCGATCGCTCCGAAACTCCAGTTTTCCTGCCTTAAATTCAGCGATCGCCTGAGTTAAATCCATAGTCACCGTACCACCCTTGGGGGAAGGCATCAAACCCTTTGGACCCAACAAACGACCCAACTTAGCCACCTGGGGCATCATATCCGGTGTAGCGATTAACTTGTCAAAATCCAGCATTCCTTTCTGAATTTCTGCGATCAGATCATCTGACCCCACCAAGTCCGCCCCGGCGCTTTGGGCTTCAGCCACCTTATCACCTTTAGCCAGAACAGCCACCCGCACCTCTTGTCCTGTTCCTTTCGGCAGTGTCACCGTTGTTCTCAGTTGCTGATCCGTATATTTCGGGTCAATACCAAGACGAATGTGGGCTTCTACCGACTCCGGGAACTTAGCCGTTGCCGTTTCCTTGAGTAGTTGCAGGCCCTCTAGGGGTTCATAAAGTCTATCTTCAACCTTTTGTTGAAGTTCTTTTAATCGACGCGATACTTTTTTTGGCATGATTTCCTCCTGGGGTCAATAACGAAGTTAAACTTCTCCCCCAATATGTCAATTCAACAATTGGGTTGGCTCAAATTTTTTTCTTAGCTACCTAAATTAATCCGCGACAGCAATACCCATATTACGGGCTGTCCCTTCCACAATTTTCATGGCAGCTTCCAAATCATTCGCATTCAGGTCCGGCATTTTCACCTCTGCGATTTCTCGCAACTGGCTGCGATTAATTGTTCCCACTCGAACCCGGTTCGGTTCACCTGAACCTTTTTCAATTCCGGCCGCTTTCTTAATCAGCACTGACGCTGGCGGAGTTTTGAGGACAAAAGTAAAACTTCGATCTTCATAAACCGAAATCTCTACCGGAATCACCAAACCCACCTTATCCGCAGTTTTGGCGTTATACTCCTTGCAAAACATCATGATGTTCACCCCATGCTGACCCAAAGCTGGGCCGATGGGGGGAGCCGGGTTTGCTTTTCCCGCGTTAATTGCTAACTTGATAACTGCTACAACTTTCTTTGCCATTTGTTAGCCCTGCTTTTCAACCTGATTGAACTCCAATTCCACTGGCGTGTCTCGTCCAAAAATCGACAGTAAGGCCTTGAGCTTATTACGTTCCGGGCTCACTTCAATGACATCCCCTTCAAAGTCTTTGAACGGGCCAGATAGCACCAGGATATGATCCCCACTCGCCATCTCTACCTTCACAACAGCTTCCTGTTGCTGGGTTTGTCTGAAAATCCGATCAACTTCTGATGGACTTAATGGCAGGGGTTTAACATGGCCCCGCCCTCGCCCGGAGTGACGTTTCTGCTCTGCCCCGACAAAGTTAATCACATGAGGGGTATTTTTGACAACCTGCCAAGCCTCATCGTCAACATCCCACTGGTTGAACTCATTATTCCAGTTCAGTTTCATCTGGATTAACACATAGCCCGGAAATACTTTTTCCTGACTATGCTGGCGACTGCCATCCTTACGGAGTTTAATCGCCTGAGTCTGGGGAATCTCCACTTTGAGAATCCGGTCAGCCACATCCAGAGTTTGAACCCGTTGGTCTAAGTTCAGTTTCACCCGCTTTTCGCAGCCAGATGCTACCTGAACAGCATACCAGCGGACTTGTCCTGGCGCATATTCTGGCTCACTGTCTATTTCAGACATTACATTGAGTTGTTCTGACTCATCTGATCCAAAAGTCATCCAAATACCTGCCCCGACGACCAACGAAAGAAGTTATCTATTAAATAGATTAGTGTTGCTGAAAGCATTACCATTAACAAGACTCCCGCCGATTCACTCAGCAGTTGCTGGCGAGTAGGCCAGACCACCTTATCTAGTTCTTCCTTGGTTTCTTTCAAAAAACCACCAACACTAAACCCCTTCGGGACTTCCTGAATCCCTGCTTCTTCTTTCTTTGACACAGCTTTCCCCCTCGTGATTTTTAACTTAACAGTCGATTTTAACAACTGCGGCACGCTGGCTCAAACTACTTATTGTAACATCCTCAGTGCCATACTGAAACATTGCCCTAATACTTTTTGAGTTTTAGTTAATTGATGTCGCCCGCTTTCATTAGCCAAAACCAGGCTAACAAAAACTTAACCTGGTTGACTTTTGCTTAGTTAACGCGCCCTGAAGGACTTGAACCCTCGACATCAGGTTTTGGAGACCTGCGTTCTACCAACTGAACTAAGGACGCACCCTGCATGGGGCTTTTATGCCATAACCGCTCGCTAGTATAGCACGGTGTCTTGATAGATGCAAGTGCTTTTTGTGGAAATTTAAAGTTTTGGTCGCCAACCTTTACAGAAAGGGACTTAAAGAGGACGATCAAAACGCTGAGGAACTCGCGTCGCTTTCCCAACGCGATCGCGAAGATAGTACAATTTAGCCCGACGGACCTTCCCTCTCATGATTACCTTAATACTAGCAATCCGGGGTGAGTGGAGCAAGAACACCCGTTCTACCCCAACCCCCTGGAAAATACGACGGACGGTGATGGTTTCGTTGATACCACCATTACGCATAGCGATTACCGTCCCTTGATAGGGCTGAATCCTTTCCTTTCCACCTTCAGTGATTCTCACACCGACCTTCACCGTATCTCCTACATAGATTTTAGGGATACTTCCTTTTTGGACCTTGGTTTTGATACTCTCGATCTCTTCTTGCTCAATGGCGCGGATAATTTCCTGGGCTTGCATGGCAGTCGTTTCAAACTCACAATCTCTCATTATGACATCCTTTGGTCATTTTTTCAACCCAACCGACAAGGATTTTCCAGGATCACATCAACCCCTACCCCCTGCACCATGAAATTAACCCTAGGGAAGGGACAAGGCTGGACTTGTCTGTATACCTATCTGGCATGACTCGGAGGAATTTCAAGCCGCTTGAGGAGATTTGAGGAGGGGAAAACCCAGACCTTCTCGCTGTTCCAAATAACAGTGAGCCACCCGACGCGCCAGATTCCGAATTCTGCCAATATATCTAGTACGTTCAGTCACCGCAATTACCCCCCTAGCATCTAATAAATTGAAACTGTGGGAACACTTGAGGACGTAATCTAAACTCGGTAAAACTAAACCTTGCTCAATCAACTGTTCCGCTTCCTGTTCATACAACGAGAATAAATTAAACAGTAACTCGGGGTTAGATGCTTCAAAATTGTAGGTACATTGTTCTATTTCCCCCTGTAGATGAATATCACCATAGTTAATCTCATCAGTCCAAGCAATTTTGACAATAGCATCTACATTTTGCAAATACATCGCCAGCCTTTCTAATCCATAGGTGATTTCAATACAAACCGGACGACAATCAATTCCTCCACATTGTTGGAAGTAGGTAAACTGAGTAATTTCCATCCCATCTAACCACACTTCCCAGCCTACACCCCAAGCACCTAAAGTGGGTGACTCCCAGTTATCCTCGACAAACCTAATATCATGGTCTTCTGGATTGATTCCTAGTACCCGCAAAGAGTCTAAATAAATCTCTTGGATATTGTTGGGAGAAGGCTTGATTAGTACCTGATATTGATAATAATGTTGAAAGCGGTTAGGGTTCTCCCCATAACGTCCATCTGTAGGGCGGCGACAGGGTTCTATATACGCCACAGACCACGGTTCTGGACCGATCGCCCGTAGAAATGTATGATGGCTCATGGTTCCTGCCCCTTTTTCGGTATCATAGGGTTGGGCAATTAAACAACCGCGATCGCTCCAAAATTGGTTCAGGGTGGCAATAACTGATTGAAAGTTCACTGGTAAATTATTGATAACTAAGGTGTCCGCCACAATTCTATCAAATATCATCCTCATTATTTCACCCTTCCCAACTTCCCCCAACTGTCCCTCGACTATTGCTGCTTTGATGATAAGATGAGTCTGGCAACAATTATGGAGAGATAAAATTATGGCTGCTACACATTACTTGTCGGTTTGGAAAGGCTGTAAAATGCTGTGGCTGGCGGGATTATTAGCAACTTTTGCGAGTCCGGCTCATGGTCAAATCAACCCTGGTTTTTCTGAGGATATCATCCTGGCTCAGAATACTAGCAGCGATATAGTATGGCGCAGGCTAAATCAACAGGAAACCCGTGATACTATTGATGCCATACTTGGTAGCCCCATGGGTATCGCTGGATTAAATCAATTGGCGATCGAAGGCTTTATTGGCTTTGATTGTGGCAAAAGTTATTATCAGGATGTAGATGGTTTTCGCTGGCTACTTCAGGTTAATTGTCGGACACCTAGAGGGGTTTCTACTGCTGTGGCTTATGATGAAATTCGGGTGATTTTTAACTATTTTGAAGGGAGAATCGAGTCCTTTACTACTGAGCGACATGGCGGCGATTTGCCTACTGGTGCGCTCCGCTTGGATTGAATAATTGTATTATTTGACTTAGCGGCTAATACTATTAATAAATAAGCCGCAAATTGCTATATAACGCTCGTAAAACCCTCGGATGATACTATAGCTATCCTCGATGATGTGCGGTCAGACCAGCTAGATGCAAAGCCTGGGATACCCTCGGCGATTAACCGGGTTTCTCTTTTTGGCTAGTTTATTAATTTCTACTCAATAGGCGTATCTTAGGTAACACTAAATTTGGCAAAAATGGGCGGACTTAGTTAAGTTTAGCTAATGTATAGCTGGGGATAGTTTTGATTTTCGTAAGTTTGTTAAGAATTGAGAGTAACTGATATGCCAGAAAAATCCTGCCCCTGTTTTCCTGTGATCGCTAACCTGAGTACAGGTATAGGGAGAGTCTCGAAGAGGGTGGTTTGATGAGATTGATAGTCTTAGGTTTAGTGTGGTTTGGTTTATTGTCAGTGATGATAGTACCAGTGTCAGAGGCGGCGATATGTCGAATGATCGATAATCACCAGATATGTATAATTAGCCTTAAACGCAGCGCCAAATATCATTGGGAATATAGGGCGAAACTGAGTATTGAGCGGGGTAGCACAGGGAGAGTGGATTTATAATTGTCGCGATCGCCTCCGGGTAGATTCAGATGGAAAACAGGCGAAATTTGAACCCAACAGTTTTGGGGAGTATCTTTGTCGGACAGTTAACTATTGACACTCCCCGGCGTGAACGCACGGGGATTCTTTGTTCTACGACACGACTTGCTGATGCAGGATTTCTCCAACAACAGTAGAGGACTTGTCTCCCAAAGCGTTGCTCGGCTGCCCGAAAGTTCCGGTATGCCCTACCGTACTCAATCCTCGACTCCGAATATTTCTAGCTGCGTTTTCATCCCTATCCATTGAGCAACCACACTTACAAACGTGCGTTCTTGTGGATAGCGTTTTCGTCACAATTGCACCGCAGTTAGAGCATTCTTGGCTAGTGTATTGCGGATTTACCGCAACCGTTACTCTTTCAAAAACTTTAGCAAAGTATTCAAGCCAGACACGGAATTGATACCAAGATGCGTCGTTGATAGACTTAGCTAAACAATGATTCTGCACCATATTTTTAATTCTCAAATCTTCGTAGGCTATCAAGTCGTTTGACTGAACTACGCACCTTGCCAACTTCACAGCATGGTCTTTACGTTGCCTACTTATTTGGAGATAGTGTTTACCTAGAATCTGTCTAGCTTTGCCTCTGTTTTTTGAACCTTTAACCTTCTTCGATACGCGACGGTGACTACGTTTTAAGAGACGTTCGCCTTTTCTCAGGAATTTAGGATTTTCAACGGTGACTCCGTTTGAATCGGTGTAATACTCTTTCAGTCCAACGTCTAAGCCAATGGTATTGCCTGTCGGCGCTGTGTTTTCTTTCCTGTCAACGTTAATACAGAATTGAACGTACACACCATCAGCACGTTTCACCAGTCTTACCCGTTTGATCTGGCTGACTTGGTAAAAGTGTAAATCGCGTGTACCTTTGATTTTGAGTTTACCAATTCCTTTTTGATCTGTGAAAGTTATTGATTTTCTGTCGTCTGCAAGTTTCCACCCGGTTGATTTATATTCAACTGAGCGACAATCTTTCTGAAACTTCGGATACTCCTTTTTACCGGGAATCTTCTTCTTGCAGTTTTCATAGAATCGAGAGATAGCTGACCAAGCTCTTTCCGCACTGGCTTGTCTCCCTTGAGAATTGAGTTCGTCGGCAAATGGAAAAGTTGCTGCCAGCACCGCACAGTATTTGTTCAAATCGTACTTATTCTTTTGAGGATTATCCATCCAATAGCGCCAACAGCTATTGCGAAAAAACTGTGCTGTACGAATTGCCTCAGCTACTGCAATGAACTGACTTGGTTTTCCGTAGGTTTTGAACTCAAAAACTAGCATGGCTTTACCTCCTATCTTATGCTAACGCCATCAGCACAAAATATTCGATATTGCCACAAAAATTTACAATTAAAGCCGTCCTAGAAGGACGGGGTTTTAGACCCAGTTTCTTTATAACCTCTTGTCGAAATTATAACCTCTTGTCGAAATTCCCCCCAGGCTTCGATAGCATCAGGATTAGAAGTGACACCTCGGCGCATTAAAAGCAAGCCATTATGGAAATGCAAAATACCATATTCTTGAGTAGAAGTCAAGCGATCGGTAGTTTCGACGATCGCACGTAAAGCATCACGATCGCCACTAAAAGCGACCTGATAGCGTTGAAGTTGCCACAAATCAGCAATAATATAATCCATAGCCACCAACTGATCCTGATCATTGATTAATTGATACAGAGGGAAGCGTAAAACCTCGCGGCGACTGGACAGATGAGGAATTAAATAAGTAGTCCCCGCCACACTAGCATCTGGGGGAATTTGGGCTAAAAGCGATCGCATATTTTGAGACCTTGGCCATTGTTCATCCAAAGAAACATAAACCCAAGGTTGAATGGAATCAGGGATTAAAAAATACAGAGTTCGATTGGGATTAGAAGTTACCGTAAATATCAAAGACAGACAGATACAAGCTACCCAAAAACGTCGGAATTTGGGAGAGGGTAACTCAGCTTCGGGGGATTTTTCTTGTTGTTTAGACCACCACAAAATACTACCATAAAACAATCCGGGAACTACGGTCATAGCGTAGCGAATTGTAATAGCCAAAACGGACATTCCCTGAGCGGAAAATAACTTTAATAAAGGAAAGCCTGCAATCATCCAAGAACCGGGAGCGATCGCGGGAATGAAAGCCAAAGGCAACCATTGACCCAAAAGATATGTAACAGTACGACTAAAGGGAGTAAATAACTGCTGAATAAACCGCAAGGGATTACTAACCATTCCCCAAATAATTTGTAAAGTGGAGGCTTCATCTCCCTCGGCGTATTGACCAAACCGTTCCATCATGAACCGCTGGGAGATGTCCGCCGAAAACAAGGGCATAATCAGATTAGTTAAAACCAGCATATAACCGAAACTGAGAACACAGACAATCAAGCCACGGCGGGGGAATCTGTGGCTGAGAATCATATAAACTCCCACCCCAAATAAAACCACGCCCGCATCTTCTCGCACGCCTAAAATTAAAACGGACAATATCCAGAATAACCACCACCAACCCTTCTCCATAGCCAAGAGAAGAGTAAACACAAATAAAGGAATTTGGCTGACATCGTGAAAATTAGCTAAAGTAGGACCGATAACGGCATTAGCGCCATAAAAACTAACTACAATTAAGGCAGATAGAGGCGGTTCTAAATATTGTCTGGCTAGGAGGTAAAGAACTAAACCCGCAGCGGTGACCAAAGTTACCTGTAACACGCTGAGGGTGACAGGAGAGGGAAAGATTGCGTACAGGGGTAGCCATAGCAGTAAAGCGGGGGTAAAGTGTTGTCCGAGGCGGTGATAGGAAACGTTGGGGAACTGGCCTTGGTGGACAACATTAGTAGACAGGGCCGAAGATAGGGAACTCTGAAAAAAACGCCCGTGGATACCATTCCAGAAGACTTGGTTAAAAATGCCCTGGTCGTAGGAAGCATAAAAGGTGAAGTAGCGGTGCAGCAACAAAACCATACAGATGCCAAAAAAAGGCGATCGCACTACCTAGCAACAGTTTCAGGGACGGGTTTTTATGCCAGTTGACCAAGATAACCACTCCATCTTAATTAGCTCAAATGATTAATATCTCATATTTAGGGCAGGTAGGGGTCAACTTGATTAGCCATGATGTCAAATCACAGGCTAGAATCTAAAGCAGATATTAAATTGAGTCAACAAGTAAGCGCTAGTATCATCCTCTAGCCCTTCATATTCCAGCAGCAGTGTCGAATTGATCAGGTCTTTTGTCCCCCTTGAAAGTCATTCATGGAAGTCGGAACTACCCATAGCAAGACCAACTCTGAAGAATGCTTACAGCTTTTGCTGTTTGTCGATGGTCGCCCTAGCTCCAGAGAGCAAGTCCAACAAATATGTGAATATCTCGAAGTCCTTAAATCTGAGGACAGATTTGATTTGCAAATTATTGATGTGGGAGAGCAACCCTATCTAGCCGAACACTTTAAGTTAGTTGCGACCCCGGCTTTGGTCAAAATTCACCCCTCACCCCGACATATTCTAGCGGGTACTGATATTGTTAAGCAGCTTAATGAATTTTGGCTACGGTGGCAGCAATCTCTTGAAGACTATCGAAGTCAGCAGCCATTTGAGGTGAACGGTTCAGTTAAAAATTATCGCTCTGTTGCTGACCTGAACTATATTGCTGAACTGATCCGACTTAGTGATGAGGTGTTCCGCCTCAAGCAAGAAAAAGAACAATTGCAACAACAGGTAAGTTTTAAGGATCGCATTATTGAAATTTTGGCTCACGACCTCCGTAGTCCTTTGACCGCCGCCTCTCTGGCTTTGGAAACTTTGGAAAATAGCCAAATGGCGGGTGTGGCTAACTCTAAGAAATTTACACCGGCTCTCAAATCTCGCTTAATCCAACAAGCTCGTACTCATATCCGTCAGATCGATAGGATGATTACTAATATATTAAGGGCTGCAACGGGTCAGAGTTCTCGGTTACAACTGCAACCTTTGCCATTGTCACTGTTGGCATTTTTTCACGAGATACTACCAGAGTTTCATGATCAGTTACAGGCGAAATCTCTGGAACTCAAAACTGATTTACCCACTGATACCCCTTCTGTCTATGCCGATCGCGAACGGATTCGTCAAGTGATTGTGAATTTGTTGGATAATGCGATTAAATATACCCCAGAGGGCGGAACTATTTGGGTGTCTGTCTTGCATCGCACTACCCAAAAAATACAGGTCAGTATTTGTGACAGTGGCCCTGGTATCCCTGAAGAAAATCGCGATCGCATTTTTCAGGATCACTTCCGTCTCGAACGCGATGAGTCCCAGGATGGTTATGGTATTGGTTTATCTCTCTGTCAGAGAATTATCCATGCTCACTATGGTCAGATTTGGGTCAGTTCCACCTCTTCCACCGGCGGTAGCTGTTTTCACTTTACCCTACCTGTCTATGAAACTTACCCTAGCTTTTAAGTGGAATTGTTGATTTTTTGTTCAATTTTAACCCGAAAATTCCCGATTGGGGGGTTGACAGGGGCGGGGATTGGCGGTATAATATTGACAATACACTGAATAATTGAATATTGGCAAAAATAAAAAAAGTGCAACCATCCCATTATATAATAATAGTACCGCAACCCGTGCCAAAAAGCTACCCCTCCCCCAAAAAAAGCAAAAATTTTAACATTTCTTAATTTTCCGTTACAAAACTTAACAATGTAGCTGTCGGAGAGCGGTAATAATCTTCTGATTAGCTTGAGGAAAGGAAAACTGATCAATTTCTGCCAAAGTGACCCAGCGAATTTCTTGGCATTCTAGTGTTTGAGGTACTCCGTAGAGATGAGTACAGTTATAGACCTCAAGTGTAATCCGAAAATCGCTATAGGAGTGTTCAACAGTGATCAGATGGTCTTGGACAGCGATCGCAATACCAATTTCCTCATAAATTTCGCGTCGGATACAATCTTGGATAGTTTCACCGGGTTCAATTTTACCACCAGGAAACTCCCAAAGTCCGCCTATAGCACCTTGAGGAAGACGTTTATCAATCAAAATCTGTCCGTCATCGTTCCAGATCACAGCAACACCAATAGACTTATGGGGAAAAGCAGATAATAGTTGAGACATGAGAGATGGAGTGATAGTGAAAACAACTGGGGAAATGGTTGATTTCCCCAGAGTAGAATCAAAAGAAGTAGATTATTAACTAGCTAGGTAATCATTAACATCCTGCTTACGCTTACGAAGTTTAGTCAAAGCCTCCCGTTCAATCTGTCGGACTCGTTCACGACTGATATTAAGGCGATCGCCAATTTTAGCGAGAGTTAAAGTCTGTCCATCATCCAAACCAAAGCGCAGAGCTAAAACCTGTCGTTGCTGGTCAGTAAGATCAGTCATCAAAGATTCTAAATCTGATCGCAAAGAAGAATTAAGAGCAAACTCATCAGGGGAGTTGCTGGTATCTTCCAAAAGGTCAACCAATTCGGTATCCTGATTATCACCAACCCGCAGGTCCAGAGATAAAGGAAGACGTGATTTTTCGAGATACTCACGAATTTGCTTAGGAGTGAGATCCAACTCAGCAGCCAATTCATTCATAGTAGCTGCTCGGCCTAACTGTTGTGCAAGTTGACGCTGTGCCTTTTTGATTTTATTAAGTTTTTCTGTGATATGAATGGGCAAGCGAATAGTACGGCCTTTTTCAGCGATCGCGCGGGTAATTGCTTGTCGAATCCACCAATAGGCATAGGTAGAGAACCGATAACCCTTAGTAGGATCGAACTTTTCGACTCCGCGCTGCATCCCGATAGTACCTTCCTGAATGAGATCGAGCAGATCCACATTGCGCTTGATATACTTTTTGGCCACAGAGACCACCAGACGCAGATTAGCTTCTACCATCTTACGCTTGGCTAATTGACCCTGATGCAAGATATGTTGCAATTGTGCCACAGACAAGTTAACTAATTCGGCCCATTGAGCCTCAGTAGGTTCATAGCCTAATTGTTTAGCCAACTCATTGCGTTTTTCCTGCAATAAAGTTGCCTGTTGTACCTGTTTACCATAGACAATTTCTTGTTCATGGGTCAGCAGAGGAACACGACCAATTTCTCGCAGGTAGGCCCGCACCGAATCTGTGTCCGAGGTTTTAGCAGTTTTCATGGCATCTCCCCGATAGCTCTGACAAATTAAGCCCATAACTTGAACTGGAAATAAAAGCGACGGGCAATCACGCTTTTCTCCGATGTAGCAGCCAGGAACTAGAGCCGCCCAGCCTTTATCAACGCCAAGGCGTTTACATTACTCAACGTTATGTTACGAATGTTAACATTTATGAGACCAAATGACCATCCTTTTTTCGATTGAATTTTTCTAATTTGCCAAATCAATTGTTTTGAGGGTAGCCCGTAATCAATCCGGCAATTGCATCATGGAAAACAAAATCGGCTCAAGATCAGATAATTTTAGCCCCCTCCCCATATCCGTCCCAGGGAGTAGTCAGCCACAATACGCTGCATTGTTTCTAAGTTCGATAGTGAGGTATCGTCAGAAGTGACCAATAATTTTGAGTTTAAAGCCCCACCCTATAGGGGTGGCCAGCAATGAAATCTCAGCCAACTGGGTCTGTCTGTAAGGTGCGTCAGTTGTTGATTTTTCCGGTTTTCCGGTTATTTTTCTCAATCTGACGCACCCTACCAATCCTAATCATCCCCGTCTCCATGAAGCGCGGGGAATGTCAATATGCCGTTATCACTTCCTCCCCTTATGACCTACTGTCTCGGTATAATTACCTCCTCCGGCTTTGTAATGGCCGCCGACTCCCGCACCAACGCGGGAGTTGATTACATTTCTACCTATCGCAAACTATTTGATTTTTCTAATCCTGGGGAAAGGGTGATTTTACTCTCTACCGCCGGAAATCTATCTATCACCCAGGGAATTATCAGCACCCTGGAGAAAGACCTCAAATTTCACGACAATCAAAATCTCCATAACCTCGAATCCATGTATGATGTGGCTCGTTATGTGGGTGGTCAACTGCGGCGAATGCAAGAATTTGATGAAGCCTGGCTCAAAAAGCATAGCATTGATGCTAGTTGCACCTTACTGTTAGCTGGTCAGATTAAAGGTCAAGACCCCGCCCTATTCCTGATCTATAATCAAGGTAACTTCATCCATGCCACCAAGGACACCCCCTTCCTACAAATTGGAGAGACCAAATATGGTAAACCCATTTTAGATCGTACCCTCAGTTTTAATACCCAATTAGAGGCGGCGGCTAAATGCGCCCTTTTGTCTATTGACTCTACCATGAAGTCTAATATCTCTGTGGGTCCCCCTATCAATCTGGCTATGTATGAACGAGATACTTTTGTAATTGATAACTGGCTGCGTCTGCGTCTCGGAGACCCCTACCTAGCCAAAATTAGGAAAATGTGGGAAGACTCCCTTAAACAGGCTTTTGAACACATTCCCAATATCAACTGGCAACACCGGGAAGAGCAATCCTCTGAGGATATTCTGATTGACTAAGTTGGGAAAAATATCCCTCAGACAAGGTAAACCTCACCCCAGGCTTACCTTGTCGATATCACTCAATCTATCTGATTCATCATCAAACCCTTAACCGATGACTAGATATATTATTAATCGCCTATTAACTGCTATCCCTACTTTGATAGCTATCAGTGTTGTATTATTTCTAGTCTTGGCATTAGCCCCCGGCGACCCTATGGGAGAGTTCGCCTCTAACCCTTCTATTACGGCGGAAGTTCGCGAAAATATTAGGCGATCGCTTGGTTTAGATCAACCGATACTGATTCGGTATTTTAAGTGGGCTTGGTCATTTTTACAAGGGGATATGGGCTACTCTTTTACCAGCATAGTTCCTGTCAGTGAGCTAATTAGCCAACGACTACCAACCACCATCTGGATAGCTGGTTCTGCGTATATCTTAGCAGTCATTATCGCTTTTCCCTTGGGTATCATTTCCGCCATCAAGCGCTATTCACTATTTGACCAAGTAGCTACTACCTTCGCTTTTTTGGGATTCTCACTACCCCCCTTTTTTACGGGTCTGTTATTTATTATCATCTTTAGTGTGAATCTCAACTGGTTGCCGTTTATATATAATAGTAACCTACAGGTCACTAATTTATCTACATTATGGCAACAGATTCAACAGTCAATCATGCCAATTTCTGTATTAGCATTATTTCAGTCAGCCGTGTTAATGCGATTTATTAGGTCGGCTATCTTGGAGGAGTTAAACCGCGATTATGTCCGCACCGCACACGCTAAAGGATTACCTAATTTTCAGGTGATTAACTTTCATATCTTACGCAATGCTTTAATTCCTGTTATCACTTTAATGGCCTTAAATATCCCGGAAATTTTTACCGGCGCATTGGTTACAGAACAGGTGTTTAGAGTCCCCGGAATTGGCGCGCTTTTGGTCAATTCTATTTATCGTAGTGATACCCCAGTCGTCATGGGTATTACCTTTGTTTATGCGGTTTTGGTCGTGTTTTTTAACCTCATTGCTGATATACTCTATGGATTTTTAGACCCTCGAGTTCAGTATAAATAGTCCCGGATGATTGTTAAGTTATGTTAAGTTGTGTTAAGAATTGTAAAATTTTTTTTGGTGGGGGTTGGTGGCTTTTTGGCTTGACTTGTGATATCATTTTTAGATAATGGGAATAGTTGCAAAATTTTTATTTATGCAAATACTCCATTATGTAACAAATATGTCAATATACTATCATTAGCTCCCGGCACTTGTCAACCCTCAGCCATGATCTGGATGAACAATTTTTTTTTAATTGACGAAAACATCAACTTGATAAGATCAAATCAAGATTAATCAATGAATGGGCCCAAAATCAAACAAAAATCAAAGGCGATATGAATAATGATGTGTTGAAAACCCGCAGTGTATTGTTAGATATATGGGTGAGATTTCGTCGGGATAAAATGGCGGTAATTGGTAGCTGTGTGTTGCTACTGATTATAGTGTCTATTGTGTTGGGTCCGATGATTTATACGACACCAGCGGATCGGATTGATTTTGGTAATTCTGTGTTACCTCCTAGTTGGAATCATCCCTTTGGTACTAATGATTTAGGACAAGACCAATTAGCGAGGATTCTGAGGGGTGGACGCATTTCTTTAGCGGTGGGTTTGGCGGCGATGTTAGTGGCGATCGCTTTAGGAACTGCTGTAGGTGCGATCGCCGGATTTTATGGAGGGATTTTAGATAGTGTATTAATGCGATTCACGGATTTATTTTTAGCTTTACCGCAACTGCCGATTTTATTATTAGTAATTTACCTATTTCGGGAACCCATGAGAGCGATCGCCGGTTCAGAAGCGGGAATTTTCATCTTAATTGTATTAGTAGTCGGGGGACTTAATTGGATGTCTGTAGCGCGGTTGGTGAGGGCGAGTTTTTTGTCAACAAGAGAGATGGATTTTGTGATAGCAGCTAAGGCGATCGGGGCTAAACCTCACCGTTTAATTTTAGTTCATATTCTCCCGAATGTTCTGACTCCGATTATTGTCGCAGCGACCCTATCAGTAGGAACAGCAATTATCACGGAATCAACCCTAAGTTTTCTAGGGTTAGGATTTCCCCCGGATATTCCCACCTGGGGAAGGATGTTATATGATGCCCAAAACTACATAGAAACAGCCCCCCACATGGTTATATTCCCTGGTGCAGCTATTTTTTTAACAGTGATTAGTATCAACTATATTGGCGATGGATTACGAGATGCACTCGACCCAAAATCTCAGCTTTAATCCTGATAATTGGCAGCCGGAAAGCGGCGTTTATGCCCAAATATCGGTAATGAGAAAATAGCATTTCTAACTAATTAATTTTTGGGGGTAATATCAGCAAATGAGACTGTGGGATAATCAGCGAGATATCAGCCATCCTGGTTCAGTGAATGATTTAGACAAACAAGTGATTATTGATACTGATGGTTTGGTCATATTGTATGGCAATTTTTTGAAGTTGGCAGAAAGCGATCGCTTATTTGGGGAGTTGTATAAATCCATTAATTGGAGACAAGAACAGATTAAAATATTTGGGAAAATCAGACCCATACCGAGACTCACAGCTTGGTATGCAGATGAAGGTAAATCCTATACATATTCAGGGATCGAACATCATGCACAACCCTGGAACCCGACACTTAAATCAATCAAATCCCAGGTTGAAGATATAGCGGAAGTGACTTTTAATAGTGTTCTAATTAATCTGTATCGGGATGGAAAAGATAGTATGTCGTGGCATAGCGATGATGAACCAGAACTAGGGAAAAATCCGATAATCGCCTCAGTCAGCTTAGGGGGAACCCGTCGATTTGCTGGGAAGCACAAAATCAGCAAAGACCGGAAATTTAATATTGATTTAACCAGCGGTAGTTTGCTGTTAATGAAAGGGGAGACACAGCACTTTTGGCAACATCAAATCCCCAAAACTTCCCGGGTTGTGGAGCCGCGAATTAATTTAACTTTTAGAATGGTAAAATCATAGCGATTAAGATATTGGGGAGGCGATCGCCTTAGTCCCAAACCATCTCGCGCCCATCCCTCAGCTAGATTTGGGTGCTGATTTGGGCATGGGATATGAAAATTTAATTAAGAAATCCGGTTGCGGAGACTTGGGGGATATTTCGTGCTATAGTATTCGAGACAGTTTACCATTGAATATCATAGATAGATTGGCATGAACAAAAGCCAAGAAATACAGAGTATTATTGCCCAACGTCAACCTCTGGCCCCAAAGGTGGCAGACATCGAAACGGGTTTATCATCGCTGTATGGTTTGATTCAGAGTTGCGAACAAGAAGGCGATCGCTCCTATTTGTCAAATGGCTAAACCAGTAATTTAGTCGCAGTGCGATCGCTAACTTAAAGGGGATTGGAAATAACACCCCTGTGTTCTAGCCTATCCAGTAAATCTACCCTTACTCCAATGAAAGCCTCCGAAACCAAGCTACTCGCCTTTATTAAGAAGTCACCGCAGTTCGCCATCCCGATTTACCAGCGTACCTACTCATGGACAGAAAAAGAATGTCGGGAGTTGTGGAGTGACATCCTGCGTACTGGCTCCAATAATGAAATCACTTCTCACTTTTTCGGTTCTATTGTCTATATTGAAAAAGGACTTTATCAAGTCTCTAGTCAGTCTCCCCTCCTAGTTATTGACGGACAGCAACGCCTAACCACAGTAACATTAATAATTGCAGCCCTGGCGAATGCCCTGGGGGACACTGAACCCGTGGAAGGGTTTTCCCCGCGCAAATTGCGAAACTATTATTTGCTTAATCCAGAAGAGGATGGAGAAAAACACTATAAGCTGATTCTCTCGCAAACTGATAAATCTTCATTGATTGCCATTCTCGACCAAGACCAGCAGCCCAAAGACTCTTCTATCCGGGTTACACAAAATTTCAGTCTATTTGAGTCACTCATTAAGGAGTCTCAAAACCATCTGGAGACTATCTGTAAAGGATTAGCGAAATTACTGGTGGTAGATGTTGCCCTGAGCCGTGAACAGGACAATCCCCAACTGATTTTTGAGAGTATGAACTCCACGGGTCGTGAGTTAACCCAAGCAGACTTAATCCGTAATTACATTCTGATGGGACTTGAACCCGAACTTCAAACCAGGCTTTATGAGAAGTATTGGCGACTTATGGAAGTGGAGTTTGGACAGGAGGCTTATGGAGAACAATTCGATAGTTTTATTCGCCATTTTTTGACGGTAAAAACTGGTAGTATTCCTAAGCAAAGTGCCGTGTATGAAAAGTTTAAAACTTATTCAAGAGAGCCACAAGTTGCTCAAGCGGGTGTGGAGGCGTTGGTCAAGGATATTCATACCTTTGCTCGGTACTACTGTGCGATGGCTTTGGGTTATGAGCAGAACCCGGAACTTAAACTAGCCTTTCAAGACCTGCAAGAATTAAGGGTAGATGTAACTTACCCATTCCTCTTAGAGCTGTATCATGATTATGCTTCAGGTGAGTTGCCTATAACAGATTTTTTGCAAGCGGTTAGACTGGTGGAATCTTATGTTTTTCGCCGTGCGATTTGTGGTATTCCTGCTAATTCATTAAACAAAACTTTTGCTAACTTTACGAAAGCCATCAAAAAAGATCGCTATCTCGAAAGCATTCAGACTAATTTTCTGGTACTGCCGTCTTATCGACGGTTTCCTAATGATGATGAATTTAAGCGATCGCTGCAAACCAAAGACCTTTATAATGTTCGCCATTACAATTACTGGCTGCGACGGTTGGAAAATCACGATCGCAAAGAACGAGTAGCAGTAGATGAATACACCATTGAACATATTATGCCCCAGAATAAAAATCTTTCTCCTGCATGGAAGGATTCACTGGGTCCAGACTGGCAACGTATTCACAAAACTTATTTGCATACCCTGGGAAATCTAACCCTGACTGCATACAACTCGAAATATAGTGATAAATCCTTTCTTGAGAAGCGTGATATGGAAAAAGGCTTTAAAGAAAGTCCCTTGAAGTTGAATCAAGGGTTGGGACAGATTGAGCAGTGGGATGAAAATGCTATTCTCCAACGAGCAGAACGACTCTCTCAAATGGCGCTAGATGTTTGGATTGCGCCAAAATTAGAATATGATGTGCTTGATGGTGATTAACTTAACCCTCAGAAATCAGGTTACACGATACAAGATCACCCCTATAATTAATGACCCCAAGGCAATTTGCCGAGATGTATCCGGTGTGGGGCGATGGGGAAATGGGGATGTTGAACTTGGTATCAAATCTCTTGATGAATTGCCCTATGTTTTATGGTTGGTGAGGCAATCCCTAGAAAAACAAATGGGAGAATTAGAGTAGATGATTTAAACTCAGTATACGGGGGATTTGGTATCGGATATCTGGCGTGCTGTTGATGAAAGGTGAAATGCAGAACCTTTGGCAATATCAAATCCTCAAAACTTCCCAAGTTGTGTAACCCCGAATTAATTGAACTTTTAGAATGGTAAAATCATAGCGATTAAGATATTGGGGAGGCGATCGCCTTAGTCCCAAACAATCTCGCGCCCATCTCTCAACTAGATTTAGGTGCTGATTTCAGCATGGGATATGAAAATTTAATTAAGAAATCCGGTTTCGGAGACTTGGGGGATATTTTGTGCTATAGTATCCCGAAAAGTTTACCATTGAATATCATGGATAGATTGGCATGAACAAAAGCCAAGAAATACAGAGTATTATTGCCCAACGTCAACCTCTGGCCCAAAAGCTGGCAGACATCGAAACCGGTTTATCATCGCTGTATGGTTTGATTCAGAGTTGCGAACAAGAACGCGATCGCCAGCTTGAATATTGGTCGGGGAATACGGCAACCCAGGAAAAACTCCGAAATCTGGATTTTGCCCAATTTGAGCAAATTGCCCGTTCTTCTCTCGCATCATTGCACCGACTCCAGGGCAGATTTTCCCGCCAAACCCTTAATATTGGGGTGATTGGGCGCATGGGACAAGGGAAAAGCACCTTGTTGCAGAGTTTAAGTGGGCTGACAAATGACGTGATTCCGGCAATGCAGGGGAAGGCTTGCACGGCAGCGCGTAGCACCATTTTTCATCAACCCAGAAATTCCACCACCGCCGAAATTCAATTTCACGATCGCGAGTCTTTTTTAAAAGAGGTGATTATTCCCTACTACGAGAAACTCGGATTGACCCCCGTGCCGCGTTCTTTTGAAGAGTTTGCCCATAGCGAGATTCCCACTTTACCCACTAAGGCGGATCAAACGGACATTAACATTTATAACCGCTTGAAAGACGATTATCATATCCATGCTAAGAAATATCAAGAATACTTGGGGAGGGGTTCTTTAACTGTTCAAGACGAGTCACAGATTTCTGATTATGTAGCGTCAAAATATAATCGGGACTATCAACTAACTAACCATCAATGTTTGGCGGTTAAGCACGTTAAAATCTCTTGTCCGTTTCCCCTGGATGAAATAGGGGCGATCGCTCTAGTAGATGTTCCCGGTTTAGGGGATTTCCGCTTAGGAGATGAGAGTTTAGTGATTGAAGCCCTCGCTCAAGAAGTGGATTTTATTCTGTTTATTCGCAAACCTTCCAAAGACAGGGCAAACTTCGAGCAGAATGATACACAATTATATGCTTTGGCGAATAAAGCCTTAAACGATTTGCCCTCTCGGTCTATATTGGTACTGAATGCGGATAGCAATGGGGAAAATCAGGAAAGTTGCCTTTCTCTGAAACGGGATATTGATTCTGAAACGGTGAAAATGCCCGTGTTAGATTGTGTGATTGCTGACTGTTCTTCCCAGGAAGAAGCAAATAACAAAGTGCTTCAGGCGGTTCTGGATAATCTGCGATCGAATGTGACGCAACTAGACCGGAATTATACCCAACAAAAAATCACCGATTTGCAAGCCAGCCTCACCGAATTAAAGCAGCAATTGCAACTAGCCCAGGGAATCTTACCAGATATCGATGAAGATGAAATAGCCAATGAGTATGAGGATTTATTTGAGGAATTTTGGGAGAATATAACCAATGAAATGACCGATTTGCAAAAGGAACTGATTAAAACTCGCGAAGACCAAGATGAAAACCTAAAAACTCAAATTGAAACGGTACTGGAAGCCTGTCGGAAAGTGGAAATGCCGACGATTGAAGAAATAGAGAAACGTCGGAACCGACTGGAATCTTACGCCAGCACTTACAGTGAATATTTGATAGAAATGAGAACCAATCTATCGCTCAAATTCCTGGACATGGATAAAGGATTGAAAAAAACCATTGAACGCACCAAAAATAAAGTGGCTGCTGTTTTAGTGGAAAAATGCAATTTAGGTGGGCTGGCAAAAGTTAGTGGGGAAGAGTTTTTGGCGGAAGTTGCTAGTCAAATTCCCCCAGACTATACGGAACTGAAAAAAGGGTTTGAGATTCTCTCAGAATTTAATCTCTCTTATCGAGGATTAATTCAGCATCGGATTCGCTTGCAATTGGATCCGTTAACCCCGGATAAAACCGCAGGATTGAAAACAGAAGGTGTGAAGGCTCAAGATATTTTAGATACCTTAAACGAACTGTATCAACAAACAATTTACAATTGTGAAGATGCTTTGAAGGGATTTTTATCTGAACCGAGCCAAGCCTCTTTTGCTATAGTAGAAGAGTTTGCCGATCGCGTTCTCCGAGCCAAAAGCGCCAAGAAGGAATGGAAACGATTTTTGCGCCGCAAGCGGGGTCAGATTTGGGAAGATTTTGATAACCTGCAAAAACAAAGTAATGCCAGTCAAAAATGGTCAAGACTTTTAGAGTCTGCTTATGGTCATATCGATGACTTAGAAGCATCCTTAAATAATTTGTAGAACCATCAAAAAACCAGAGTAACTTTGTGAGGATAGTCAATGACATCTGTTTGGAAAAACCCATTTCGCCAGGAACTACAAAAGCTAAATGTCACCATGCTGGGGCCGGGTGGTGTAGGTAAAACTAGCTTACTAGCAGCCATGTATGACCAGTTTGATAACGTCAGTCAGGATTTACAACTGCTGGCTGTAGGACAAAGTAAATTTGAGTTAGATACAAGACTCAAAGAACTTAAAAGTATGGTGGAATCCAGCAGTAGTATTAAAGTGCAAGATGGGGTTAGCGGAACGAAAAGTAAACCCCGATCATTTAAGTTTGAGTTTGGACAAACCGGAACTGCTCCAGTTTTAGAAATTAATTTCCAAGATTATCCAGGAGGATGGTTAGAAGAAGATGAACACAAAAACAAGGTGAAAGACTTGATTCGAGACTCGGTAGCGGTGTTGATTCCTATTAATACCCCCCCTTTAATGGAAAGGGAGGGAAAATACCATGAGAAGTTTAATCAGCCAACCCAATTAAATGATCTGTTCAAAAATATCTACAAGGATTTAGATTCACCCCGTCTGGTAATCCTGGCACCGGTCAAATGTGAAAAATACATTAAAAACCCCCCAGAGTTATTTAGAAAGGTGAGAGAGGGTTATCAGAAAATGCTGAATCAGTTTGCCAGTGAGAACTTATTGCCAAAAGTGGCGGTGGCGATTACGCCAGTACAAACCGTTGGCAGTGTAGTATTTTCACGATTTGAAGAAATTGATGAACAGCCAATTTTTTACTATCGAAAACCACAGCCAACCGACCCCTATCAGCCGCAAAATACGGAAGTTCCTTTACGGTATCTATTGCGGTTTTTGCTGAAATTACATCTGGATAGGAGACGGGCTTCTATATTCACCATAATTCCCGATTTTTTGGGTCAACAGGTGGGGCTGTCAAATAATGAGCGGCTGATCAATGCGGTGAGTCGCTTTGCGGAACCGAGAAACGATGAAGCGGAGATTGTTCAAGGAATAGAGTGGTTGAAACTATAAGAGGATTAAACATGGATACTTATGTACAAAGCCGTGGGATTTCTAAAGACTACTGCTGGTTAGATCAAAATCAAAGGAAAATTTCCGATCTGCCGGAGAATTTTAAGCGAATGCTAAAAATGGTGGATGGGGATTATTTTTCCCTGGTGATTTATCGTGCCAATGGTCAGTTATCTTTGTTGGTTACGGCGTTGAAATCGCAAAATCGCATCGATAACCAAACTCGAAAAATTTGTAATTCGGTTGTGTGGGCGGGCTGGGTTGGTCAAGATTCTGATGAAGCCATATTGCGATCGCTTGCGATTCAAGCATTAAATGGGGAGTTAGCGGCGAAAGTCGATCCAGCCGTTGTTTCGGAAAATAATGCTCAAGGATTTACGGTAAACTTCGACCTCTTAAAACCTAAGAATATGGGCGTTGTGTCCGTGCAAAATAACCCGGCTGATTCGGAGAAAATCGGCAACTTATCCGCCCTAAAAGATGAGCTAATTGGCGACCTGAAAAAATATGCTTTGCCGAAACATGACGGGATGTTAGTTGTAGTTGGCTCAACGGTCTCGAAATCCAGCCTTGAAGAAGAGCGAGTTTGGCGAGGTTTGTCGGATCAAATTTCTGATGATAGCTGGATAGACTTGGCTGGGGAGGATGATAAAAGTGACAACTTTCGCCGTCAATCTTCTTCTTCTAATCGTGATACTAATATATCTTCAAAGCCCGAAAAATCGAAATCTGGAACTGCTTCTACGCCTTCTTCGGGTTTACCGAAATCTTTTTCGGCCTCTCGAAGAAGTGATCAAAGAACTCCAGAAGATTCTCCCCTGAAAAAATGGATGCCGATTATTATCGCTTTTGTAATCGGTTCATTAATTGGGATAGTTGGACATTACCTATACCACACTAATATCCCCAATAGGCAAAGATCTCAAATTGAACAAAATCAAAAAATAATTGATGGTCAGCAAGAAACGATTGACCAAAATAAAGGAAAAATTGATCAACAGAACGACACGATCGCCCAAAACGCAGAAACCATCAAAAATGAAGACAAACTCATCAAAGAAATGCTAGATTATCTAAATGAATTTACCCAAAAAGGTTCACCCTTAATCAAGCGTGTTGAGGAGTTGGTCGATAAAATTCAAAAATAAATAACCGCCAGACATTTAAGGGCGATCGCAGTAACTTTCGTTGCTCAGTTTAGGGTTGCTATATTCTCATGTTAAATGTCAATTTCCAGGGGACTGAAACTGCGCCATTAACCAGGCTCCAACTTGTGACTGGTCTTGATTGCGGCTCCGTTGCAGGGCTTGGTCTAGGGTGGCTATCTCTAGTCCTGGAAACATCACAGAGATATCAATTCGCTGACTCCCGCGATCGCTCATTTGATAAGCCAATACTTCCCCAGTTTCGACGTTCACAATCCAATATTCAGCAATCCCGACATCTTCATACAGCACTCGCTTAACGGTGCGATCGTCAAGCAGGGATGATTTTGCCACCTCCACCACCAAATCTGGCACGGGATACTCTTCCAGATTCACAATATCCGTGCCGCTAGGGATGGCGGTTGCTTTGTTGCCAACATAATACGCTAAATCGGGCTGAAATTCGGCATAGCCAGTTTTGCGGAAGGAACAGTTGTCTAAAATCGTGAACGGAATGCCTTTCAAAATGCCATAGAGATTAACAGCCAGGGAAATCACACTATGATTTGTGCTGTGGTCAAAGCCTACGGAGACTTGCATTTCTAATCTCATTCGCCCATTGCTGTAATAGCCTTTAGATTTAGCATGGGCGGGGTCATCCAAAGCACTCAGGTACTCATTCCAGGTAGCCGGAACCCAGGTATCACTAGCGATTAGATTAGAGAGGGGATTCATGCTCATCTTTAAATGCTTAACAGATTCAAACGGGGGTGGTTTAGTTTACGAGCCGCATAGATTAGACAAGCCTTGAGATCATCAGCTTCCAGATCGGGCATTTCTTCAAGGATTTCTCCCTGACTTAAACCGGAGGCAAACAAGTCCAGGACATCGGATACTCGGATTCTCATTCCTCGGATACAGGGGCGACCGCCACATTGTCTAGGATTAACGGTAATTCTGGAAAGTAGTTCGCTCATACTTGATGGTTCCCTTGTGATTCGGTTCGATTCACGGTGTCGTTAATTTTAGTTTACTATAGCAATCCTAAATGATTTGTAACATTTTTAGCTCCCCTCTCCCGTTCTGGGAGAGGGGTTGGGGGTGAGGGTCTTCCACAACTGATTTAGGACTGCTATAGAAATTCCTGGAGTTCTGACTTACTGTCTTTACGAAGTCCCATCTAATCCGGTTAAATAGCCCAAACCCATTGTTCCAGAAACCCGGTTTTGGGTCAGGATGCGCGAATAAGTGGGAGATGACCTAATCTGGCATTAATCACCTGTCCAATCTTCAATTTTTAATGCCGGAACTTTCCTGAAATCTTGGAGGTTTCGGGTTAACAAAACCCTATCACGGGACAGGGCGATCGCCGCCATTCTCAGATCCATTGTAGAGACTCGAATTTTTTGCTGTCGTAGCTCCTGGAAAACAGCGATCGCCTGAACATCAAAGGGTAAAATGGGAGCCGAGGTAAAGCATTGGAGAATCTCTGACAATAGAGTATATCCCCGCCGGATATCAGTATCGGTCTGAGCACGGTTAATAAAATCATGAGCGCCAACAACCTGCTCATGAAAGCTCACAATTGAAAAAGCAAAGTTGTCTAAGGTTACAAGTTTTCGGTCGCGAAACTGATAAATTGCTGACAGTGATCCAACAAAATTTCAACCTCAACATCCGTGATTTTCAAGTCATCATCAACGCTATAATCAGCAGTTGCTCGTTTATTTTGGGCATTAATCAAAAACCGATGAAATTCCAGAGGAACAATCCATTTTTTAGCGATATCTCGCCCAAAAGCTGCAATAACTGCTCCATGACTTGAGAACGTCAAATCTTGCTCCCAAAGAAAAGCTTCAGCAATGTAAAACATCCCATAGTAAGCTCGTGAGGCAGCAAAATCATAAAACCCCTGTTCGTTTAAAACCTGAGCCGCTTGATAACTTTCTTGAGCTTTGGCGATTAATTTTTGAGACTTGGGTTTCATATAGCTTGTTTAACTGAAAGGTAACCGGGGAGATTGTTCTCGTCTTTGGATTGAGCTGGTGCGTCAGTCTTCATCGCATACATTTTCCTTGACCTTTTAGACGCATATAGCGGTTCCCGGGCTGATGAGGTACTTTTCAAAGCCCCTCTCCCCCTGAGCTAAGTCGAAGGGCTGGGAGAGGGGTTTGGGGTGAGGGTCTGTACCTTATGGACATGAGAAAAGCTATATAGCGGTTCCCGGACTGATGAGGTACTTTTCAAAGCCCCTCTCCCCCTGAGCTAAGCCTGTCCTGAGCGAAGCCGAAGGGTCGAAGGGCTGGGAGAGGGGTTTGGGGTGAGGGTCTGTACCTTATGGACATGAGAAAAGCTATACCACACTCTTTATAAGTCTACCTGGATGCAGTTTATACAAAAATCCCCTCTTTTTTGACATTATAAATAAAAGGAGAATCCTGAGTTTTGAACCTTTCTGAAGTAATAAACTGCCACGATATCACCACATCATAATCTAAGCAAATTTGGGTGATAAACTCCGTTGTTTTATCAATTTCCTGAAAAGGATGTTCCAAAACCTTCAAAATAATCAAAAAGTCAATATCCGAATACTCTTGGGCATCTCCTCGCGCTTGAGACCCATATAAAATAATCGCTTCTATCTGGTCTTGATAATAATTCATCAGACCTTCTTTAACTCGCTGGATAACTAATGGTAGGTGGGGATTTTGCATAGAACTTGGCTGTTTTTTACTTCATTCTAGCTCTTTTGGCGAAAAGTGCGCCCATGTTCAAGGGCTTCCAGAAATGCGGTTTCGTCAGAAATAGAACCCACAACTTGAGTCAGCCAATTCTCAGGAGGAGACTGACTCTCGACTTTTTGTTTGAGTTGGGAAACCGTTTGCTCTAGGGTAAGCAAACGCTGTTCTAGGGTCACTTCGTCTAATATAATTTTCTCAACCAAGCTAACTCTTTTTTAGTTTAGAGGATGGGAACCCCAACTGTCTCCGGTCAACCATCAGTTTCTCTGGTAGGGACTCCCTAACGGGGGTCGCCAATCAACACCAACGGCGACCAGAAAAACGGATGACGGTGAGACTGACTTAATTTAGCCTCACGCAATATCACTCTAGACTATTGCTTAACTAACGGTTTGGATCGCTGAATTGCTGATAATATTAGCATCAACTGTAGCCAGTGTTAACCCATAGTACATAGCGGTGGCTACAATAAATCTGTCGGCTGGGTCTTGATGGGGTAGGGAAATCTGGCGACTTAAAATAGCAATGGCATAATTCATCTCAGCTTCACGAGTTTTCAGTGTTTTCAAAGCTAAGTTAACCCATGTAATCGGGTCAGGATGTAAAGATATCCGTTTTTTTTCTGCTAAAATCAATGTTTCCCAAATGCTAATTGGACTCAGCCAAAGTTCAGTATTAGGAGCGACAATTGTAGTTTGAAGTTGGCTTGATAAGCGTTGGTCTCCCAGTAAATACCACAGCCAAATGTGGGTATCTAGCAGCAGTTTCATTGCAGTACATCCCAGGGTTGAGGCTCTGGAGTAATTATATCTCCTAAAATTTCACCGCTTCCCTTCATGACCCCAAAAGCCGGGCGTTCATCTGAGGGAGTGGCGGGATAGATAATCACTAACGGTTTGCCTTCATGGATGACCGTAATCGGGGTTTTAGTCCGTTCGACTTCTAAAAAGAGATTCTGGAGAATTTGAGGCAGTTCATGGGTCGTAATTTCTGTCATCAATTACCTCCTGGAGGGTGAAAAAATCTGGTAAATGCCGCACCGCTTAATTTTAGTTTACTAGAAATTCCCCGAGTCCTAACCCAGCGTCTGGACTACCGGGGGTCGCCAATCAACACCAACGGCGACCAGAAAAACGGATGACGGTGAGACTGACTTAACTTCGCCTGACGCAATGCCTCCACCTTACTCAACCCCTCCTCCATAATCAGGCGATAAAACTCCGTTGTCACCGCCGCCGTTGTCGCATCATCCGCATTCCACAACGTGGCCATCAACGCCCTCGCCCCGGCACGTTCCCAAATATAAGCCATTCCGATAATCGCATCTCCATCCAGATTGGTCTGTAATGCGGTCTGACAGGCGCTCAATGCCACCAATTGGGTATCCTGTAACCCTAGTAATGCCGCGTCGGCTAGGGGATATTCTCCATCGGCAAATAACAGGGTGTTGGCGTTCATGTGGGTTTCTCGTAGTTGCTCATCCTCACAAATATCTTGCCCCAAAAAACAACAACCCAATTGCTGAAAACAGCCGTGGGTGGCGATATGCAGATAGCGATGACGGGAGGATTGACGTTTGAACACTTCCAACGTCGCCTGGTGGTGGCGGTAAATCTCACTCTCTGGGGCGAGGCGGAGGAGGGCATCGACTTCGGCTTCGGTTCCCGGTAGATTAAACAAGGGGTCTTGGGGTTGGGGATTGGCAAAGCCGAGGACTCCGTAACCCCCAGAGAAGCGGGGAAGGAAGGTGGTGCTAACTAGGGCGAGGGTGAGCAAGGTTCCCCCCAGTTTCCAATGGTGTTTGACTGTGGCTCCCATGCCGATGATTCCTAGGAGGAGGGAAAGCGTCCACAGGGGAAAGTTGAGAAACGGGGAGGGGGAAGGACTGGCGAGGAGGGAACGACTGGAGAGACGAGTGAGATAATGGATGGGGTACTGTTGCAGCAGGAATTGGTCGTTTTCCGAGTCCCGGAGGGTTTCAAAGGGGAATTGGCGCAGGGACCCGGTGGCGATGATGGCGAGTTGTTGGGGGTTGAGGGCCTCAATCTCGGCGGCAACCGGGCGGATTAGGTGGTCGTAGAGGGTGGCGGAAAGGGGACGATAGCGGGAATCGCCGCTTTGGAGCATTTGGCGATATTCTGTGACCCACTGGTTGAACTCATTGGCATCGATGGGGACTTTTTTAACGCTGAGACTGTCGCGGCTGAGGAGAAAGAGGGCGATCGTGTTGGGAACGTTTTGGATATTTGTGAGGAGAACGGGTTGTAAGACAACGGTTCCCGGGGGGGAGGATGGTTTGCAGTTGGCTGAGGTCTTCGGGTTGAATTTCAAAGAGTTCCGCAACTTCGGGGTAGGTATTGGCGAGGGTTTCGGCTTGTTGATTGACTTGGGCTTCTAGGTCGCGCATTTGGTCTACTAGGTCGGTGCTGAAGTTGTCTCGCAGTTGTTGCCGCAGGGCTTGGACTTGTTGGGATTGCTCGTTCCAGTCATCAAGGGCAGCTTGGGCTTCCGGGTTAGCCACTCTCACACCGATGAGACGGTTATAGTCGGCCAGTTCGTAGGTGGTGACGCGGTTGGCCCATTCAAAGGCGCGTTGGGGCTGGTTTTGGTCGATGAGGATGTCAACGAGGGCGACGGTGGGGCCGCGATTGGTTTGAAGGAAAGTTTCGCGGAATTCTTTTTGCAGTTCACTACGGAGGGAGAGGAGGATGTTGAGGGAGTCTTCCCAGTAGGTGATGGCTTTGTCGGGTTGGTTAGTGTCTCGGTAGACTAAGCCCATGTTACTGAGAGTTCTAGCTTCTCCGGAGCGATCGCCCACCTCTTGCCGAATCGGCAAAGCCTGATTGAAGTATTTGAAAGCTTGAGTCCGGTTGCCCAAGGAATAGTACACCAAGCCAATGTTATTGAGAGTGCTGGCTTCCCCGGAGCGAGATCCCACTTCTCCCATAATAGGTAAAGCCTGATTGTAATAGTTCAGGGCTTCAGTACGGTTGCCCAAGTCATTGTAAACTGCACCAATGTTATGGATAGTGGCGGCTTCCCCTGCGCGATCGCCCACTGCTTGCGTAATTGGCAAAGCCTGATTGTAGTAGTTTAGAGCTTCAGTATGGTTGCCCAAGGCATCGTACACTGTTCCAATGTTATTGAGAGTAGCGGCTTCTCCAGGGCGATCGCCCACTTGTCGAGCAATTTCCAAAGCCTGATTGTAGTAGTCCAGAGCTTTACTACGGTTGCCCAAGGCATCGTACACCAAACCAATGCCAGTAAGAGTGCTGGATTCTCCAGGGTGATCGCCCACTTGTCGAGCAATTTCCAAAGCCTGATTGTAGTAGTCCAAGGCTTTAGTCTGGTTGCCCAAGCCATCGTACACTCCACCAATGTTATTGAGAGTGGTGGCTTCTCCAGGGCGATCGCCCACTTCTCGCCGAATCAGCAAAGCCTGATTGTAGTAGTTCAGGGCTTGAGTCCGGTCGCCCAAGGCATTGTACACCAAGCCCATGTTATTGAGAGTATTGGCTTCCCCAGAGCGATCGCCCACTTCTCGCATAATGGGCAAAGCCTGATTGAAGTAATTCAGGGCTTCAGCCCGGTTGCCCAAGGCATTGTACACCAAGCCCATGTTATTGAGAGTATTGGCTTCCCCAGAGCGATCGCCCACTTCTCGCCGAATCAGCAAAGCCTGATTGAAGTAGTTCAGGGCTTGAGTCCGGTTGCCCAAGGAATAGTACACCAAGGCAATGTTATTGAGAGTGGCGGCTTCCCCTGAGCGATCGCCCTCTTCTCGCATAATTGGAAAAGCCTGACTGTAGTAGTTCAGGGCTTCAGTTCGATTGCCCAAGGCATTGTACACCAAACCAATGTTATTGAGAGTGGCGGCTTCCCCTGAGCGATCGCCCTCTTCTCGCATAATTGGAAAAGCCTGACTGTAGTAGTTCAGGGCTTCAGTTCGATTGCCCAAGGCATTGTACACCAAACCAATGTTATTGAGAGTGCTGGCTTCCCCAGAGCGATCGCCCACTTCTCGCCTAATTGGCAAAGCTTGATTGTAGTAGTTCAGGGCTTCAGTCCGCTTGCCCAAGGCATGGTACACTGTGCCAATGCTATTGAGAGTGGTGGCTTCTCCTGATCTGTCATTGGTCTCTCGAAAAATAATCAGCGCTTGTTTATATGACCCTAGAGCCTTTTGTCTTTGTCCAATCAGGTTATAATTTCGACCAATCCCTAAAAAGGCTACAGCTTCCAACTGCCGATTTTGCAATTGTCGAGCAACCTCTAAAACACGCTCCAATATCTCAATCGCCTCCACAGGTCGCCCCTGTTCTGTGTGTTGAACGGCCTGGTCTAAGAGTTTCATAACCTCCCGTTCCGACATTCTCTCCTGCGCCAAAACCGTCTGTGCCTCCACCCAAGGCGACAGAGAACCCATGCCCAACAGCAGCGAAACCGTCAACAGCGAACTCACCCAGCGTCCAGTCATGGCTTAACTCTCCCCGTGACTCCATCTCTTCTATTATTACCCGAAGGCGCAGAAATTGAGTCTCCCCAAGGGCGACAGAGCCCCCTAAGCCCGCGCCAGGGCCGAGCCATGATATCAGCCTCATCGCCGCCCAGTTTCTCCACCACTATAATCAAAGTAATCTATAACGCTCCTACTGGTGTCATGAACCTATCACTCACCCCAGAAATCGAACAACGGATTGCGGCTCAACTCAACCAAGGACATTACCAATCCGCCCATGAGGTCATCTTAGCCGCCCTAGAACTCCTGGACCAACGCCAGCAATATCTGACTGAACTGCGTCAGGAAATCGCGATTGATGCCACTCAAATTGAACAGGGACAAGTGATAGATGGAGAACAGGTTTTTGAGCGCATCCTCAACCGTTTACATAATTTTTTCTCGACCCGATAGCATCGATATTGCTCAGACTTTCAATGGGTATCGGGATTTAAAATCACTCAAAATAAAACCCAGAAAAATCATGAAAAACACAACCCAATTCCAAGAAATTGCTGCGGAAGTGCAACTGTTTAATGATATCGAACAAAAGGAAAAGTTTGTTTTTGTCGTGGGTGCTTTAGTTTCTCGATTAATTAGCCTTCAGAAAGGAGCAGAAATCATGGAGATGGAACCGGAAATGCTTTTAAAGATTTTGGAAATGATGGGCATCGAGTTTTCTTATCTTACTCCTGAAGATATTAAAGCGGAAAAAACTTGGTAAGACTGATGAAAATTGTTTTTAATTGTTCTCCGTTAATTTTCCTGTACCGATTAGACTTCCTAGAAATTTTCATCAATGACAACCATCAGTTTTATATCCCCCCAAGTGTGCAATTAGAAATCAATGCCAAACCGGATCAAGCATCAGGATGCATTAATAGACTAATTTCAAATCAGCAATTAGTCGTTCGAGAAATTAAATTACTATCTTTGGCAAATCGTTTAAATGAGCGGCTGGGTCGAGGTGAATCAGAGGCAATCTCGTTGGCAATAGACTTGCAAACAGATTATATAATCCTTGATGATTTTGCGGCTAGAAAGGAAGCAAAAAGATTAGGTTTAAATGTTAAAGGAACTTTGGCAGTGGTTCGTAAATTACACCTAGAAGGTCGGATTAATATTTCTGATTTTGATGTTTTGTACCAAAAAATCACAGAAATCAATTTTCGAGTCAAGCGAGAAATTTTTGATGAAATTTTTGATGATGATATTAGGAATTAAACGAGTCAATCCCTATTTTATCCGGAATCCGGTATTGATATATCTGTTAAAAACCGCACCCTAAAGGGTGGGGCTACACGGACAAAGCCCGCCTGCGCGGGCTAAAGAGTAAAACGAGTCAATCCCTAGTTTATCCGGAATCTGGTATTGATATATCTGTTAAAAACCGCACCCTAAAGGGTGGGGCTATACGGACAAAGCCCGCCTGCGCGGGCTAAAGAGTAAAACGATTTTTGAACTCCGGATTGGGTATTAATTTTCCAGATATGCTGCACCAAAAGTTCTGGGATGAAATTTATTTATATGAAATAACTCAATGTTGGCTACAGTCTTCTGGTGAATTGTTGGGTTGCGCGCTTTTCTGCACCCAACCTACAGATAGCACTTACCTAGAGCTTGGTCAGTTGGAGCGAATCGCGGGTTTTCCACGAAAAAAACCCGTTTCTAGTTTTCTCAGGCCCCCATTCATGATGATGCTAGAACCCGCGCTTGAGCAATTTCTCTGTCTCCAATTCCCCGCACTTGAGAACTCAAGAGAGAAACAATGGCAATGGTTTCTCCTGCGATGGTCATAAATTCTACTTCATAGCCCAAACCTTCTTGATGGACTAACACAACGGTGCCCATATCGCCGGATTTTAAATCATATTCCGGTAAGTCGGCGGTTAAAACAACTCGGTCTAATTCACTAATCATGGTTTACTAAATTTTAAGTGAGTGGATAGGCGCTAACCAGTCTAGGGATATCATCTCCAGTAGAAATAAACCAAATAGAACGCACTTCTGGGTTTCTGCCATCTGGCGTGATTACTCTACCTTCAACAACATACCTTGTCCCAAAAGGGGATGATTCTATTTTAGCTAATTCATGGTCAGCCACATGATTTAGCAAGGCATTTGCCATAATTTCCCACGACTCAATGTTAAATCCAAATTTGATAAAAAACTTGGCTTTACTTTTGCCGTCAGGATGAGTCAGGGACAGTAAATATTCGGTAATTTTTTTCTGGGTAACAATCGCTTGTTCATAATTCGGTAGTTTCAAGAAATTTATCCCTTTTTTTCAATAAATCAAATCGAGCATCTCATCTTGGGCATTGATGTCGCTCTCTCGATTCATTCTTTGTCTTATCATAGGTCAGAGGACGGGGAAGCTGATTTGCTCCGGTTGGGTTTTGCCCTTGGCTTCACCGAACCCACCCCAACTCGGATGACTTACTCCTCCCGGTCACGACGTACTTTACTCACGACAATTTCCATCTCATCCTCTGACAGGGGGATAAGCTGATCCAACAGAAAATCAAAATCGTTCTGGTTTTCCAGTTTCCCCTGTAACTCATCATTCTCCCAAGCCTGCTGACCCCGAATCATCATTTTTTCCTCCTCGGAGGATAAGGCATTGAGGGGAACTTGCCAGGTTTCTGTTCCCAGAGTGTCCTCCCCGCGAATGTTGGGCCGCCCTCTGACAACTAACCCCTGATTTGTCAGGCGATCGCGCTCTATTTTCGCAACTTCCGTCAGGGGCAATCCTTGGGAGCGTCCCGCCAATTGCAGTTGGCGAGTTTCTGGGTTAAATCCCAGTAATTCATGGTTGCCACTCCCCCCGGCTTTTAACTCAATTTTGATATTCACCGGGAGCATCACTTGAATAATTGGCGGTGAGGGTAATGGATTGAGTTGCCCAGTAGGGGTAACTTCAGCCGTTTGGGAAGGAGGGCTAATGGCACATCCCCCTATTCCCAGGGAGGAAACCATTAAAACCAGTGACAAGATATGGCAAGTTGGATGTTTCATAACAGATTAGACTGGTGTAGAACTCGATGGGGGGACCCTCACCCTAAATCCCTCTCCCATTTTGGGAGATGGACTTTGAATCCAAAGCCCCCTCTTGCTCCCTCTCCCATTTTGGGAGATGGACTTTGAATCCAAAGCCCCCTCTTGCTCCCTCTCCCATTTTGGGAGATGGACTTTGAATCCAAAGCCCCCTCTTGCTCCCTCTCCCATTTTGGGAGATGGACTTTGAATCCAAAGCCCCCTCTTGCTCCCTCTCCCATTTTGGGAGATGGACTTTGAATCCAAAGCCCCCTCTTGCTCCCTCTCCCATTTTGGGAGATGGACTTTGAATCCAAAGCCCCCTCTTGCTCCCTCTCCCATTTTGGGAGATGGACTTTGAATCCAAAGCCCCCTCTTGCTCCCTCTCCCATTTTGGGAGAGGGCTGGGGTGAGGGCGGATGAGGGCCGACTGGCTAAACGGTAAGAGGTAGCCCCGAGAGGGTTTGTTGTCATCTTTGGGATAAGGTTGAGATGAGTGATTCACAGCGTTTACCCCCGGAAACTTTTGCCCTGGGAAGAATTGCCAGTTTGCTGGTGATGTTGGGGGCGGTGCTATACTTCACGGGGTGGACTTATCGCTGGATGTATTTCGCGTTTTTCCAACTGGAAGTTACCACGCTGCCTTTGCCCCTAGAGTCGTTTTATATTGCTGCCTTTCAAGTGTTTTTTGGCAGCTTCCGAGCCATTTTCCATACCATTATAACGGCGGCGTTGGTTGTGGTGGGGGTTTATTGCAGTCTGTGGTTACTGGAAGGGCAACCCTCACTCCGGTTCCAAGCTGGACTCGAGAACATCCATGGGGGGATATTGGCTTCCCTCAATAATCGTTTAGCCAGTCAACCGCCTCAAACATTCTGGAAACGCTGGCTATTTCGGTTGTATCGGGGACTGTTGCAACTGCTAAAATCGTTTCTGGAGTTCCACCTGTTGGAGTATCAATCCCTGCGATTTGTGCGATCGCTTTTGGATGAAACATTGATTATCTGTTGGGTGCTGGCGGGCTGTTTCTGGCTGGCACAATGGCAGGGAGAAGCGGATGCGTGGCGGGATGCGGTGAATGAAACCTCGTCTCTCCCGGTGGTGACGGTGGTTGTGCGAGAGGATAGTTTTCCCTTGGGGGTGAACCCCGATGATATCCGCAATCCCCAAGGTATCCGGATTATTGGGGATGCCCGCAGCTACCAGCAACTGCTGAGTGCGGCGATTAATAACCCCAGCCAGAATCGGGTCTGGCGGTTGCTGATTGATGTGGATGGGGATTATTATATATTCCCAGCGCTACCGGAACGGGATGAAACCCGCCGCCCTGGGTTGGTGGTGATTCCTCGCAGTCATCAAGGCGATCGCTTGATTCAGTTGCGCCCCACACTCGACACGGATATTCCCACTCAAGCTAAAGATAATCAGCCGACTAATAGTAAATAGACGCATCAGTTTTATACACCCCTAGCTGTGCAATCTGGTGAGTTTTTGGGTTATGCGATCGCATAACCCAACCTACAAACTCAGTTCTAATCAACCACTGGTGCTGTACTCAGTTCTACCGTGAAAGACTCAAAAGTTACCTCAAATCCTTCCCGTTCTGGGGATGCACACACCGGGCCAACCCAAGCCGTAGGTTCTTCGGGAAAATCCGTCAGACGTAATAGGACAAATTTATCACCATCGAGGGAGTAGAGAACTGCAATGGCTTCATTTCTGCGCCGTACTTCAAACCAAACCCGATCGGGTTGACCTGCCAAGGGAGCAACGGCCCAATCCGATCGCTCCCGTGTCACAACTGCACTGGCGTATTGGACACCATCTACATATTCAATGCCACACTTGAGCCAATGGGTTTTACTGACTCTAACCATCAATCCAGCTTGATCATAGAGTTCCTGGTATTGCCCCGAAAAACAGACCCGGGCTCGAAAGTTGCCCAATACTTCACGGTAGTAACAGTGACCAGAATCCCGAATAAAACCGTAGTGAGTTGTCCGCCAGAAATCGGTTTTCAACCCGGTTTTAACCCAAAGCCGATCGCCGCGATTCTGCCATGCCGCAGGGGGGTTATACCACTGCATGGATGACCAAGGGGTGATTGGTGAAGGTTCCATAGTCATGGCTCGTCCTATCAAATTGACTACTCCCCGCGCTAAAGCGACGGGGATTCCCCGGAGGGATTTCAGAACTTCCGACAAGTCGGACTCCTAGGCGAAGTCAAATACGCCTCTATAGGTTGCCCGAAGGCTTCCTTTTACTTATTTTCATTCAATCACCTTTTGTCTCTCGCCAATGAAACGTCTTTGCTGCCGACATTTCTGCATGATGCAAGTCTGCCCTCACGGGATGTTAAGCCCCTTTCATTTGGGTCATAGAGAAGGCGATACCATTCTATCATAGTCATTGCGGCTAAAGCCGCCGAGTCGTTTTTCCGCCCCGCTTTAAAAAGACGGAGCTACCAAACTCCCGAATTTTTGCCGTGTATTACTGGGAACATAGCAGAACTCAAAAACAACAGAAATGGCTGTCGCCGGAATCTATGGAAGATGTTAACAACGGTAACACCCAGAGAACTAGATCAGTCAGATCCGCATTATTGGTGACGCAAGCAGCTACCAGCAACTGCTGAGTGCGGCGATTAATAACCCCAGCCAGAATCGGGTCTGGCGGTTGCTGATTGATGTGGATGGGGATTATTATATATTCCCAGCCCTACCGGAACGGGATGAAACCCGCCGCCCTGCGTTGGTGGTGATTCCTCGCAGTCATCAAGGCGATCGCTTGATTCAGTTGCGCCCCACACTCGACACGGATATTCCCAGTGGGGATAACAATTGATAATCGCTCATCGATACCTAGGTAATAGGAAAGCCCGAAGCGTCGGTGATGGGATGACTATCGGGTTATGATTGAACCCGAAAAGCGTGACAACCTGCCATTAAGATGAATCAAACCCTGTGGATAGCCCGACACGGCGATCGCCAAGACCATGCCGATTCTAATTGGTATCGTAGCAGTAGCAATCCTTTTGACCCGCCCTTATCAGCCAAAGGGGAAAAGCAAGCGATCGCCCTAGCCCAACGTCTAGGGGGAGAAAAGATTAACTACATTTTCGCATCCCCATTTCTGCGAACCGTTGCTACCGCCCACGCCGTAGCCGAAGTTCTGGATTTACCAGTGCAACTAGAACCGGGACTGGGAGAGTTTTTAAGTGGTTACAGCTTCCCCTATTTGCCGAAAATGCGATCGTCATCAGAACTAAAAGCCGATTTTCCCCGCATCAATCTTAACTATGAATCGCCCCAAGGTTGGCAGTATCCCGAAACCTGGTCTATGGCTCAACAACGCATGACCAGCACTATCCAACGCTTAACCACACAATACCCCGAAAATCTCCTTTTGGTAGGTCATGCAGCCTCAGTGAAAGGACTCACCCAAGCATTAATTACGCGAAAGCCGAAACTCAAAACCTCTCTTTGCTGTCTAGTCAAGTTGGTAGCTGATGATGATGGTTGGAACCTGGAACTAGCCGGAGATACTAGCCATCTGGAACTAGCCGGGGTGGCTTCCCAGTCTCATCTACTCAGAGCCGCTCTGAGATATTACCGCTATTATCGATATGCTTACCGATATCAGCCCGAATTACCTCGATGATATATAATATCTTGCGGTTAATGGTGCTAGAATCGTAAAGGCCAGTCGTCCATAAGTTGGGTGCCTCGATAATTTGCCAAACACTTGGCAGCCAAAACGCGATTTATAAAGGAAATAACTGCATGAGTTCAACAACCGTCCAAGCCAAATATGAAATTAAAGACCCAACACTTGCCCCAAAAGGCAAACAACGGATTGAATGGGCGGGGCGTGAAATGCCAGTTTTGCGCCAAATTCAAGAACGTTTTGCCCAAGAAAAGCCCTTTGATGGTATTCGTTTAATTGCTTGCTGTCACGTCACCACAGAAACAGCACATTTGGCGATCGCTCTCAAAGCTGGGGGCGCGGATGCTATACTTATTGCTAGTAACCCCCTGTCAACCCAAGACGATGTAGCCGCTAGTTTGGTGGTTGATTATGGCATCCCCGTTTTCGCCATGAAAGGGGAAGATACAGCCACCTATCTGCGCCACGTCGAGATTGCCCTTGATCACCGCCCCAATATTATTATTGATGATGGTAGTGATGTTACCGCTACCCTCGTTAAAAACCGTCAGCATCAAATACCTGAAATTATTGGCACTACCGAAGAAACCACTACCGGAATTGTCCGTCTGCGGGCTATGTTTAATGATGGGAAACTGACTTTCCCAGCTATGAACGTTAACGACGCAGATACTAAGCACTTTTTTGATAACCGCTACGGAACTGGTCAATCTACCCTTGATGGTATTATCCGCGCTACTAATGTTCTGCTCGCCGGTAAAAATGTCGTCGTTGTCGGTTATGGTTGGTGTGGTAAAGGCTCCGCCTTGCGCGCTCGTGGATTGGGTGCTAATGTCATTGTTACCGAAGTTGATCCAGTCCGGGCTATTGAAGCCGTCATGGATGGTTTCCGCGTGATGCCTATGGAACAAGCTGCCTCTCTGGGAGATTTGTTTATTACTGTCACTGGTAATAAGCACGTTATTCGTGGGGAACATTTCGATGTGATGAAAGACGGCGCTATGGTTTGCAACTCTGGTCACTTCGATATTGAAATTGACCTGAAAGATCTCGCAGAACGTTCTACCGAAATCAAGGAAGTTCGTAATTTTACCCAACAATATAAGCTCAAAAACGGTAAATCTGTTGTGGTTTTGGGTGAAGGACGTTTGATCAATTTGGCTGCTGCTGAAGGTCATCCTAGTGCCGTTATGGATATGAGTTTTGCTAACCAAGCCATGGCTTGTGAATATCTGGTCAAAAATCAAGGCAAACTCGAACCCGGTCTGCACTCTATCCCCCAAGACGTGGATCAGGAAATTGCTCGTCTGAAATTGAAAGCCATGGGTATTGCTATTGATACCTTGACATCAGAACAGATTGAGTATATGAATTCCTGGACTGTTGGCACTGACTAATCTCTCCAGTTTTTCTTGGGGTTGGATTTAGGCAATATGTGTAAAGGCAACCGGAGACGGTTGCCTAAATATATTCTGGTTGATTGATTCCGGTTAGTTTTTTTTATCTTTAGCTGTGGCTTGTGGCAAAACTTTCTGTTGAACTTCAGCGCTATTTTTGGGAAGAGTCCCGTTCCTCTCAGGTAACGCTGGGTGATATTATTACTCTGGCAGGAGAGCGGATTTTTGGGTTTTTGTTTGTGGTGCTGGCGCTGCCTTCCGCCCTTCCCATTCCGGCTCCTGGCTATTCGATTCCCTTTGGGATTTTATTATTTTTGTTAGCTATTCAATTGGTGGCGGGTTCACAAACGCCTTGGTTTCCGGATTCATGGCTGAACCGTGAATTGCCTTTGGAAAAGGTACAGGGAATTTTAAAAGTGGGGATTCCTTGGTTACAGAAAATTGAGGTGGTTTGCCGTCCCCGCTTGAGTTTTATTTGTACTCATCCCGTGGGAAGGGTTGTGATTGGTTGTGCGATCGCAATTATGGCAGTCTCCATGATGCTGCCTATTCCCTTAACTAATACACTACCAGCGATCGGGATTTTTATTACCGGATTTGGGCTGTTGGATGATGATGGGGCGATTACCTTGGGGGGATTAGTAGTTTGTCTCATGGGAGCAGTCCTTTCCGGTTTAATTTTACTGTTTGGCTATGAAGCAGTGAAAGCCGGGATTAATTACCTACGGTTGTCCATCAGTCGCTAAGATCACCCCAACTGGCTCCGAAAAGTGATCACCATCACTACAACTTAGTTGATTGGGTCATCAGTTAATTTGCGTAGTCTCACCTAGAAACCCTATGAACATCACGAGAATCGATCCGAGAAATCACTGAGATTTTCGGAAACCTTTGGGATGATGAAGATACTAAAAGGTTGGCCGCTTACTTGTCCTGGAGAGAAATATGATTGTGATGACTACATCTACCAAAACTTATATCAACCCAGATGGCTCACTCGCAGAACTGCCTCTGTCCACCAAATTCGGGAATATAGAACTTAGACAGATTTACCATCTAGCCCAAACTCAGAATTGGGAACCTGAAACTCTGGAAAGTCGCATCGATCGCGCTTTGTCCATGGTGGATGCTAATTGGGCGAATCCCAAAGAACAGCTTTTGTTAGAATTAGTTCGTCAGGGTAGAGCCGACCAAATCGATGGTATCGAATATTGGACTACCCAAATTGACGAAACACGGGCGGCGGGAATTTGTCTTGACCCGGTTACATTGACACTAGAAGTTATGGTGATTGACTTACAGTGGTTTACCCCTATCCATCGGGAACAGGTGAGAACCCTATCAAGATTATGTCAGCTTACCAGTTTGAGTTGTTATGATTCAGAATCCGGCTCTACAAATTGGTTGCTATAGTTGACCTGAAGTGCAATAATGATCATTATACTTACCAACATATTTACGAAAATATCACGAAACTAGCGTTTAATCGCCCTCTCATCATCAACAGCTAGGGTGCGTCAATCGCCAATATGTTCGCACCCTAAAGTCTAGTTCTATAACACGCCCGCCCGTTGTAGCAGTACCATGGTCCCCTGTAAGTCAGCTAGATTGGCTAAGTCAATTCTTGGGGGATTGATTTGCTCAATAGATAACTGTCGCTCTGGGGCTGGTATTCCTTCGACTAGGGGATATTCTTTTGTTTCTCGAGCGAAGAAGTTTTGGGCGTTATTGGTGAGTAAAAACTGGATAAATCGCTGTGCATCTTGGGCGTTTCTGGCTGTGTCGAGAATAGCTACTCCGGCTATGTTAATTAATGATCCTGCGTCGCCACGGGTGTAGTGGTGAGCGACGGGGAAGTTAGGATCATCTGCTAAGAAGCGATATAGGTAGTAGTTATTGGTTAACCCAATATCTACTTCTCCTCGACCTACGGCTTCAACAATGGCGGTATTGTTCCGGTAAACTACAACCCCATTATTTCTCATGGCTTGGAGCCATTGCATGGTTTTAGCATCACCTTCTACTAGGCGCATGGCGGTAACGAAGGACTGAAAAGAACCGTTGGTGGGAGCCCAGCCAACTCTCCCCCGCCATTTGGGTTGGGTGAGTTCGGAGATGGAGTTGGGTAGTTCGTTGCGGTTGACCTGCCTGGTGTTGTAGGCTAATACCCGCGCTCTACCTGTAATCCCTACCCAGTGGTTGTTAGGGGAACGGAAACGAGAATCTACTCTGCTGATGATTTGTGCGGGAATGGCGCGAGTTCGACCGGCTTTTTGTAAGGCTCCCAAGGCTCCAGCATCTTGGGCAAAAAATATGTCAGCAGGGCTATTGCGTCCTTCTTCAATAATAGCGATCGCTAATTCGGCAGTGTCACCATAGCGGACTCTAATATTAAGACCTAGCTCCTGTTCGGCTCGTTTGATTAATGGACCAATCAGAGCCTCTTGTCGCCCAGAGTAAATAGTTAAAGTCTGATTCTGAGACTGGCTAACTTGGGCTATACCCAGAACTAAGGCTAGGGTGAGCATCCCCGCTAAAAAATGTCTACGTTTGAACATTTGTTACCCTCATATAGTTTTTGTTAGGGACAGTTATTAAGAATTAGTTGCATCTAATTCCAGATATACTATATCACTAGGTGGGGAGTTAAACAAGAATTTTTGTTAATAAACAAACGGCAATACGGCCATAAACCGGAGGTCAGAGGCTGGTTAATAGGTATTAATAGATTCTTGGTTGGTAGAAAAAAAGTGCTATTATATCATAACCGATCGCATTAAGTTTATTGATAAGTCATGTCAATATAGCCCAATGGAGGGAATAAATGACTATAATAGTCAACTAGATGTGCTGTTGGAACAGTTTAAATTGTTGAGATGAAATGTGGTTAGCCTGGTATAAGGTTTGGGAAATTTCATCGAGACTTAATACCGCATGACCACGATAGCCATTTTCTGTCAACCTTTCCATGACCTGGCGACCATGATCGATAAATACCACAATATCCTCAACCCTTAGTCCTGCGGCTTGTAATGTGGCGGCTCCTTTCATGACACTATTGCCAGTAATGAGGATATCATCGACAACGACAACGAGTTCCCCTGACTGAAAATGCCCTTCGATCGCCCTTTTAGCGCCATAGGTTTTGACTTCCTTTCGTGGAAACACCATAGGTCGTCCTAAACGGAGAGATAAACCAGTGGCTGTAGGTAGAGACCCATAGGGAATACCCGCAATGCGATCGAAATTAAGATTTTGGAGAATTTCTGCGTATGCTCCCACAATCTGATGAAAAATCTGGGGCATGGAAATAATCCGGCGCAAGTCAATATAATAGGGGAGAACCTCTCCTGATGATTGCACATGGTCGCCAAACATAATGCAACCAATATCATAAAGTTGCAGAATCAGGTCGCGGTGGGGTTCATTTTCCAAGAAACAGACATCAGGAAGCCACAGGTCACAGCTAGGACTACCTTGCATAACCCGCAGGCGTTCGTCATTGATAGCATCTCGCAAAGACCGCACCGCCTCTGTGACAGTTCCCCGTTGCAATAAACGTGGTGGTAGAGGTAGCAATAGACCCGCACCGTCAGCACCCAAACCCGCGGCCAGAATTTGGATCAGATCATCTTGTTCGGTTAGATCGTTTTCCTCAGCACTATTTCCCTGAACCAAAATCAAACGCTCTGGAGCTTGGCGACGAATTCGTGCTAACATATCCGCCATGACCCCGACCTCTAACCCGACCTGTTCTGGAGTTCCCCAGGTTTGGGTAGCTCGCACCAATTCCAAGTAAAGAGGATGTGCGGGGTTAGGATATTCTTGGAGTAGGTTAGCGGAGGGGTTAGCAGTCGCACACAGGACAAATACTGCTTTATTAGGATAGACCAGAAAGGGTGTGACCAAATCCTGTCCGGTGTAGGGGGATACGGTGCAAGCATCAACCCCCCATTCTGTAAAAATCATGCGCGCAAACAGGCTGGCGCTATTGAGATCAGCGTGTTTAGCATCGAGAATGACGGGTATTGTAGAGGGGATATGGTCTAAAATCTGCTGTAAAAGATGCCACCCGGACAAGCCAAGTCCTAAATAGGTATTTAAAGTTAGTTTATAGGCACAAACTAAGTTGGCGGTTTGCTCTACGATCGCCTTTAACCATCGATACCACTCCTCCACGAGTTTACCATCATCGACCAACCCTAGGCCCTGCTCATTCTCAAAGTTAGGCGGATATACTTCCGGGTCGGGGTCAAGGTTCACATAGAGCAAACTTTGGTTGCGCTCAATGCTGCTAATTAGTTTATCGAAAAAATTCATGTTGCCTCCATTTAATCGAACCGCTAGAATACTGTGATTCACTAGGAATTTATGGGCAATGTCTGAGCAAGTTAATTTCCAATCATCTCCGTCCCATATTAATCAAATTGCCTTGGCTTTTCAAAAGGGAGGGTTGATCGGCTTATGTTTGCAGGTTTTTTTTGGGGTTGTACCCATTTTTCTGTTGTTGTTTGCGTTATTTCTCAGTCCCGCCAGAAATAGACTCGGACAATCATTTGTGGGTTTAGTTCTGGCTTATGGCTGTTTGTTGGCTCTAGGGTTTACCATTTACTGGTGTTTTCACTATACCCGAATTGGTGATCAACTGACTGACCCAGACCGTCGTCCGAGTAAGGCTAGTGTAACTCGCTCTCTTTGGATTGGGTTAGGAACTAATATAGCGGGTATGATTTGTGCTATGGTCGTGGCAATGTGGAAGGTGGGGGCTCTATTATTTAGAATGCTGTCTGTGCCACCGGGAGCCGCCACGATTTATAATCCGAGTGAGGGAGCGACTATTTTAAGTCGCAGCGGTCCGATTATTGTACCTATGGATATGATTACACTACAGGCTGCTCTTAATGCTATGGCGGCGGAGTTTGTGGGGATTATTGTATCTTTATTTCTGCTCTATCAAATTACTCAAAGTTTCTCTAATCGGGAAAAAAGGGTGACTGATTTGGGGGGTGAATGAGGAGCGATCGCTTTAAAATTAAGTCAGATTAACGCTGGTAGTAAGTGTTAAGCTACCACCGCCAAACCATACTTTTCAAAGATGTTTATAGCTGTGCTGACTTGTTCTGGGGTGGGTTCGGGAGTATCTTTAAGTTTATATTCGTAGCCGATTTCCTCCCATTTATATTCACCCATTTTATGAAAGGGCAAAATCTCGACTTTTTCTACATTGGTGAAGCCGGACACAAACTTAGCTAATGCTTCCATATTATTGATGTCATTAGTTAAATTTGGTACTAACACAAACCGCACCCATGTCGGTTTATTAATCTCATGTAAATACTTGGCAAAATTCAGGGTTGGTTCTACGGAAACACAGGTGACTTTCCGATAGGTTTCGCTGTGATAAGATTTGATATCTAAAAGCACTAAATCGGTATAATCTAGCACTGGTTTAGCTACATTCAGGGGGATATAACCAGAGGTATCTAAGGCTGTATGAATCCCCAATTCCCGACAGCGGCGGAAGATTTCAGCGACGAATTCTGGCTGCATTAAAGGTTCGCCGCCAGTGACGGTAATACCGCCATTAGAAAACCGCATATAGGAGCGATATTTGACTACTTGTTGGATGATTTCTTCGACGCTGACTTGTTGACCGCCTGCTACTTCTTGACAGTCGGGGTTATGACAATAAAGACAGCGCAGAGGACAACCTTGGGTAAACACCACAAATCTAATTCCTGGACCGTCTACGGTGCCGCAACTTTCATAGGAATGAATTTGACCGAATATTTGACTTTGAGAATCAGACATAATTGCGATGAGAGACAACAGAAACCCGGATTGATTAAAACCGGGTTATTACAGACTAACTAATGATGGACAGCCACCGAGTTAATCACATTTTACTGCTGATTAACCCGGTGTATAAATCCCTAGATGCGACTATGGAAAGTACGATTAATCACATCTAATTGTTGTTCGCGGGTCAGCTTGATAAAGTTGACGGCGTAACCGGATACACGAATGGTCAGTTGTGGATATTTTTCGGGATGTTCCATGGCTTCGACCAAGGTTTCCCGGTTCAGGACGTTGACGTTAATATGATGACCGTCGTCGGCGAAGTAACCATCTAACATTCCCACGAGGTTGCTGATGCGATCGCTTTCCTGTTTTCCTAATGCTTGTGGCACAATGGAAAAGGTGTAAGAAATCCCGTCTTGAGAATGCTCATAGGGGAGTTTCGCGACGGAAGCCAAAGCGGCGATCGCTCCTTGTGTATCCCGTGCGTGCATAGGATTAGCACCCGGTGCAAAAGGTTCGCCAGCTTTCCGACCGTCTGGAGTATTACCAGTTTTCTTACCATAAACCACATTAGAAGTAATGGTCAGAATTGACTGGGTAGGAACTGAGTTGCGGTAGGTTTTGTGCTGACGGATTTTGTTCATGAATTGCTTAACCAAATTGGCAGCAATATCATCAACGCGATCGTCATTATTACCGAATTTGGGATAATCCCCTTCGATTTCATAATCCACTACCAAACCTTGATCATTGCGGATAACTTTGACCCGACTATATTTAATGGCAGACAAAGCATCAGCCACCACAGACAGACCCGCCATACCACAAGCCATCGTCCGATATACATCACGATCATGCAGTGCAAATTCAATCCGCTCGTATGCGTATTTATCGTGCATGAAGTGAATAATGTTCAGGGTGTTGACATACAACCGAGACAACCATTCTAAACAGCGATCGAATTTTTCTGCCACATCATCATATTCCAGATAATCGCCCTGAACTGGAAGCCATGAGGGGCCGATTTGCTCGCCTGTGGTCTCGTCTTTACCGCCATTAATCGCATACAGCAGCGCCTTGGCTAAATTCGCCCGTGCGCCGAAAAACTGCATTTGCTTACCGATTTTCATGGCGCTAACACAGCAAGCAATGCCATAATCATCCCCATATTCTGCCCGCATCAAATCGTCATTTTCATACTGGGTAGAACAGGTTTCAATGGAGACTTTAGCACAGTAGCGCTTAAAGTTCTCTGGGAGACGTTCCGACCATAAAATAGTCAGGTTGGGTTCAGGAGCAGCACCCAAGGTGTAGAGTGTGTGTAAGAACCGGAAACTGTTTTTTGTGACTAAGGGGCGACCATCTTCACCCATACCGCCAATACATTCTGTTACCCAGGTAGGATCACCAGAAAATAGTTGGTTGTATTCAGGAGCCCGCAGGAACCGCACCATCCGTAATTTCATCACGAAATGGTCGATAATTTCCTGAGCGCCACTTTCCGTGAGAGTGCCATTTTGCAAATCTCGCTCGAAGTAGATATCTAAGAAATTAGATACCCGTCCCAAAGACATAGCCGCGCCATTTTGTTCTTTGACTGCTGCTAAATAGCCAAAATAAGTCCACTGTACCGCTTCTTGGGCGGTGGCGGCGGGTCGTGCAATGTTTAACCCGTATGATGCTGCCATTTCTTTGAGTTCTTGGAGCGATCGGATTTCTTCGCAGATTTCTTCGCGCCGCGAGATGGTTTCTGAGTCCATTGCGTCTAATTCCAGAGACGCTTGTTGCTCCTTCTTGTCTAAAATTAGGCGATCGACTCCATACAGCGCCACCCGCCGATAGTCACCAATAATGCGACCGCGACCATAAGCATCTGGTAATCCCGTCACCAGTCCAGAATGGCGCGCTAGGAGAATTTCTGGCGTGTAAGCATCAAAAACGCCATCATTGTGGGTTTTGCGATACTGAGTAAAGATTTTTTCTGTTTCTGGGTCCAGTTCATAGCCGTAGGCTTCTAGGGATTTTTTCACTACCCGAATACCACCATAAGGCATAATCGCTCGTTTCAGAGGTTTGTCAGTTTGCAAACCCACGATTTGCTCTAAACTGCGATCTATATAGCCCGCACCATAAGCAGTAATCCCAGAAGGAATTTTAGTTTCTGCGTCTAAAATGCCCTGTTTGCGTTCCTCTGCCATCAGTTCCTTTACCTGATCCCAGAGGTTATTGGTGCGTTCTGTAGCATTAGCTAAAAACCCGCTATCTCCTTCATAAAGACTGTAGTTTTTTTGGATAAAATCACGAACATTTACTTCTTTTGTCCATTTACCCTGTTTAAATCCTTTCCATTCGGGAGTTATACTACCACTACTGTTGTCTGTAGGTGATGTCAGTTTAGTGGGTCTTTCTACAGTTGAAACCATATCTTTAAGTTTCCTCTTGTTCAGTTCTTTAGGCTTGAGGCAGTCTCACAAATTAGCAACCAGCATATTCCCCGATAAACACCGCCAAATCTGTGGGTAATTTACCTTGACCAACACAGTTCACAGATGGGGCGCTATCCACAACTCCAAACTACATACATAATTGGCAGACTATACATGACCGGAAAATGAGAAATCTTGACACAAAATAATTACAGCCATCTGGGTTGCACGTACTATCTATACAGTTGTTAATCGGGAAATCTAGTGGACAGTCGCAGGTGTTATTTTTCTTTCTAGCAGTAATTTTCAATCACCACCTACGACGGATTTTCGGATTTAACTTTCAACGAATACAGAGCTATTTGCTGACTAACCTCTTTTTTTTCTTATACTATTAATAACTCAAAATACAGTATTTGTAAATAGTAAAAAGTAGGATTTAGTATCCAGTTTTTGTCCTTATATATGCTTGGATGCCTACATTAGGTAGGATTAAGTAGGACAAAGTAGGATTAAGTAGGACAAAGTAGAATTTAATAGTCTGGTTTTCTGGCCAAAGCTGGCTCGGATCAGGAGTTGAGCAGCCCCTTTCCTGGCTGAGGAATTCAATAGCAATTTAGGTGTATTAATTATAGTGCCCAAAATTAAACTTTTTTTAAGAGTTCAGAGCTAATTTGCCCTTGTCAATTCGGGGGTATCATTGTATAATACGACAGTTTGGGGACCAAATTATGAGCAATTCAGAAACAATTTTTACGAAAATCATCCGGCGGGAAATTCGAGCGGATATCGTCTATGAAGATGACCTAGTGTTAGCCTTCCGAGACGTTGCACCCCAAGCACCCGTTCACATTTTGGTAATTCCCAAAAAACCAATTCCTAAATTAGAGGAAGCCAGCCCCGATGACCATGGGCTGATGGGACATTTACTGCTGAAGGTGAAACAAGTAGCCCAGGAAGCTGGGTTAACTAATGGTTATCGTGTAGTCATTAATAATGGTTCTGATGGTGGACAAACTGTAGATCATCTTCACATTCATATTTTGGGAGGTCGGGCCATGCAGTGGCCCCCTGGTTGAGGTTGATTTCTAGGTTTCCGACTTGAGATTTTGGGCAACTTGATTAAGTCGTTGAATACCGATTTTAGTTTCTCGCAAGCCGTTAGCAGTCTCAGCGGCACTTTGATTAAGACTATTCATAGCCTGGAAGACTTGGTGAATTGCTTGGGCTTGTTGTTGGGAACTCAGAGAGATTTGTTGGGAATTTAAAACCACTTCATTAACAGCCTCTAGGGTGGCTTCCTGGTTGCTAATAATCACATGATTAATGGCATCACTGACATCTGTAGAGGCTTTTAAAACGGGGTTAATGGCTTCGGTAACTTTTTCAAAGGCATTAACAGTCCCCTGGGAAAGTTCGATAGTTTGTTCTGTAGTCTTGCTACCTTCATTAGTGACTAATACGGTACTATCGATCGCCCTTTGAATATTATTAACTAAAACGGTAATTTTTTCGGCTGACTGTTTACTCTGGTCTGCCAATTTGCGGATTTCCGTGGCTACCACTGCAAAACCTTTACCATGAGCGCCAGCACGGGCAGCCTCTACAGCCGCATTCAATGCTAACATATTAGTCTGGTTAGCCAAATCAGCAGCCATATTAGTAATCATGCCAATTTGTTCAGTTTGCTGGCTGAGTCGAACAATTTGATCAGCAATAGCCTCTACTTTTTCCTTGAGATTTAACATTTTCTCTAGGGTTTGCTGTACCGCCTCCGTTTCGGACTGAGCAAGTTTTAACACCTGCTGGGCGCTTTCAGAAGAAAACTGACCGAGAGTGAGGACTTGCTGGGCGCTTTCGATGGAAGATTGAGCGAGACCCAAGACTTTACGGGCGCTTTCAGCGGAGGATTCTGCCTGTTCTGCCATTGACCGGGCTGCTTCCCCTAACTCATCCATTGTAGCAGTAGTTTGATTAATTGCTCCGGCCTGTTGGCTGGCGTTGCGTTCTTGTTGTTCTGTGGTACTAGCAATCTGATTAGAAGAACTGGCAATTATACTAATACTATCATTAATAGTCCGGCTAATGCGGGAGGAAATTACCAGAGCCAAAATAATAGCTAAAGTCGCAGCTATGAACATTCCCAATGCAGCGATCATAGTGAGAGTATTCATGGCATTTTCCAACTCTCTATATTTAGCATTGAGAAGCTGTTGCTTTTGCTGGTCAAGATTTTCTCCTGTAGCTGCTAACTCACTGACACTGAGGGCTTGGGCTTGTGCCTGGGCTTGGGGTAATTGATTGTTCTCAATCAGATCAAATACGTTTCTGGAAATGCGATCAATCTCATTACCAGCTCGTCTAATTCTGGTTAATTCATCCCTCAAACTGGGATCATCAATCTGCCTCATCAAATTTTCATAATTAGTGGTGAACTGCTCAAAGCCTTCTTGATAGAGAGTTTCGTAGTCTTCTGACTGGGGAAATAAAAGGCTCATTCGCACATTTCGCAACATTTTAGAAATGCCAACAATTATTTGATCAACTCCTTCCATTTGCAGTTGAGTGGTCTCGACTGCGGCGGTGAGTTCGACGACGTTGGTAGCTTTGTAGTAGATTACTGATACTACTCCAAAAGAGAGTAAAATGGGTATAGCATATCCTATCAATATGCGCCATTGTAGTTTGATGGTTTGTCGTTTAGATTCAATCATTAATCAGTGGTGTATAAAACATTAACAGGGAAATAAAAGGCTTTCAGGTTGGTTCATCACAAGCCCATAGTTCAAAAGGTTGCTGTTGGGCTCTGGACTTGGGTAATATATATCATAAACTTGCCTATATAGGGATGTTGGAGATATATAGGCTCTGGAAATATCAGCAAGTTAAAATATTTGAGATTCAGGCTAAATAGATGAACTCAAGGGCTAGGGTCTGGCTTGAGTCCCGGCGATGCTAGTCGAAAATCGTTATTAATACTTGCTGTGGCTGCTTGTCTAGGTTGATCTCGTTCCCAGTGAATTTTTTGGGCGGGAAAGTAGATGGCCTGATATGCTTGAACTGTTTCTTGTTGAGATAAACCCTCTTGCGATCGCACAATAGCTCGTTCTAATGCGGTTTCCCAAGTACATTCAACCCAAAAAGAAAGGTCATAGTATGACTGGAACTCTTGTTTTAACAAAAAGATTCCTTCCAAGACGATTATATCAATATTGTCGAATTTATATCTATGCTTTTGATATTCTGTGGCGGTTTCTTGAGTATAATCAACGTCAATAGACACTGATCGCAGTTGGCGCAGGGGAAAGATTAATTGGCTAAATAACTGGTCGAAGCGAATCGCATATTGATAGAAGTGGGCGGCGGGGTTAGTCTGGCTAAATCTTTGGTGGGGTAGATGAAGCCACCCATCAACATTGATGCTGGCTACCCGCAGATTTCCCTGGCTAAGTATTTTGACAATTTGGGCGGCGATATAGCCTTTTCCAGAAGCATCAATTCCCGAAATGGCGACTAGGATTGCTTGCTGAGGTGACAGCAATTTACGCTGAATGGCGATCGCATCAATAATATCATTAAGATTCATGAGTTAATTTACTGCGATGTTGGTATATAATGGGTTAGCTACTAATTTTTATGGGGCTGTTAATTCGGGATTCTGTCTATCTGGTAAGGGGCGACAATCTTTACAGAGGTGAGTTCAATGGCTGAAATGACGGTAACAGATGCTTTGGCAGAATTAACGCTACTGGGTAAGCGCATAGAATCAGCTAGAACGGCTTTAGAAGGTAATACATTAATCACTGTGGTAGAAGTGGGAAAAACTCCTGTGGGCTACAGAAACCGGGATGAGTATAACACTAAAGCACGGGCGGCGGTGCAAAAAGTGGATGCTTTAATTGCCCGTCGGCGTACAATTAAAAGGGCAGTGGTTTTGTCTAATGCGGTGACCATGGTATCGGTAGCGGGGGAAGAAATGACTGTGGCTGAAGCGATCGAGATGAAAAACTTTATCGCCTATTATGAGTCAGTTCTGAATACGATGCAATCGGCTTATACTTCGGCGCGCAAAGATTTTGACATAGCGCAGGCGCGGGTAAAGGAAAGACTGGATAAATTGGCGATGGAAGTATTAGGCAAAAATGCGGCTTCGGAAAAGTATCAATCCCTGGCTGATAGTTTTTTGGGGCGGGAGGGAGTAGAAATACTTGACCCTACCAATTTGACTTGGGAATGCGATCGCCGCCAAGAGTTTGTGGAGGAGTTTAAATCCACTGTAGACCGGGTGCTTTCTATTAGCAACGCCCGCACTTTGATTAACATTCCTGATTAGCCTATTTATTATCGAGCATCAATAATTAGGTGCTGGTCTCTCGAAAAATTCTAAATTTATGGCTCAGAGATGGATCTTCTTGGCGAAGCATACCATCTCGGTTATCTGGCTTAAAGTTTAGCGGTCAACGATTAATCTTTAATCCTCAACCCTTAAACCTTAGACTGTCAACCCTCAACTGATAAAACTTAAACCTCGATTAAATCCTGGGGTTTGGTTATGGGTTCCATAAAACCTTGAGTTTATCCACCAGGCTGGGAGGTCAGCACCTTTTTATGAGATGATTGATACTGTTTTTTGGTGGTTGGTATGGGTGGATCTGCCATACAGAGGGGGAGAGAAAACCTGAGACTAAAGGCGATCGCCAACTTTTTTAGCCTATTTCTTGACTGGTAGGCGAAAATTGGCTATATTGTCAACACAAGTATCAATTTGATATAATGTTGGAACTATCTGCATTAGGGCTACTACAGCGCGAACCTTTACACGGCTATCGACTGAAGCAGCGCCTAGAGCTGTTTATGGGAAGTTGTATCAGTGTTAACTATGGTGCAATTTATCCCTTGCTGAAACGTTTGGAAGAACGGGGATATATTCAAGTTATCCTAGAAGAGGCAGGGGACGCGGGTTCGAGTCGGAAGGTTTATGGTATTACCGCGGCTGGACGTGAGCGATGGTTATACAAAATGCTAGAACAGCCACAAGAGAGCTGGGTTAAAAGCCGTTCTAGGTTTCTAATTAAGTATTTCTTTTTTAGTGACTTAAATCTACAAAACCGCCTGTTGTTGCTAGAATATCGCCTCAGAGCTTGTGAGGAAAGGATGAAATATCTGAATCATAAAGAGGTTGAATATGTGCCGATTGATTCCTATCAATTAGATATCTGGAAAAGGGCGAATTTTGTGTTGGAATCGGAGGTAAAATGGCTGAGTCAAACCTACGATAATTTGCAGCAGGAAATAGAGGGAGTGGATTCTCTGTCGGAAGATAGATAACAAATTTAAATAGCTGTCAGGTACAATGGCAGTAGACCAGGTAAATTTATCGGGTCGCTAATTTTCGATAAAATCTTATAATCATACTACAATTTATTATGTCTTATCCATCATCAGAATCATCAAACCCGAATTATCATGAGTCTGTCGTGGCAGTTGAGGGGATACCTGAACAGTCACAAAGAGAAGACCAAAAGCAGATAGAAAGCGATCGCCATTCGGAATCAGAACCTAGTAATAAATCGGGTTTGGTATCAGCCACGGTAGGAATATTACTCGCCCTAGGAGTAGGCTTTGCTGGGGGTCAATGGTGGCATTCTAGTAAAGCGCAAGCGGACACTACCCCAGCGGCGGCGACTAATTCCCCCCAAAGACCGAGGGGAGTTCCGGTGAGAGTAGCCAGCATAGAAACTAGGAACTTTCAGGATGCTGGGGAATTTGTGGGAACGCTACAAGCGCGGGAGTCGGTGGAAGTAAGATCGGAAATAGACGGGAGAATCACCCAAGTATATGTTAGGTCAGGGGAAATGGTAAATCAAGGGCAGGCGATCGCCCGTTTAAGAAGTGATGACCTAGAAGCGCAACTGCGACAAGCCCAAGCCAACCTAGTACGAACCCAAGCCAGAGTATCAGAATTACAAGCCGGAAGTCGCCCGGAAGAAATTGCGGAAGCCCGTGCGAGATTAGGGGAATCTATCGCCCGCCTAAGTGATGCGGAATCGGGTAGTTTACTGGCAGAAATCAATCAAGCGAAAGCCCAAATAGATGCCAATATAGCAGCAGCAGAATTAGCGGAAAAACGGGTAACTAGATTTCAAGAACTCACGGAAGCCGGGGCAATTTCCAGAGATGAATTTGATGCTTTAGTGTCGCAAAAACAAACCGCCCAAGCCAACCTGAGAGCATCCGAAAGACGACTAGAACAATTGCAGCAAAATCGCCAATCAGAAATAGCCCTGAGACAAGCGGGAGTCGAACAATCTGAACAGGCGTTAAGACGATTAGAAAGCGGCACGAGACCCCAAGAAATCGACCAAGCGGAAGCCCAAGTAGCGGAAGCCGCCGCCCGTGTTCGCCAGTTAGAAGTGCAGCTACAAGAGACGACTGTACAAGCACCTTTTACGGGGATAGTTGGTGATGTGACGGCGAGACCGGGAGACTTTGTGAGCCGGGGTGGGACCTTAACCACCCTCACAGAAAACGATCGCCTAGAACTGAGATTATCTATTCCCCTAGAACGCCAAGGCGACCTACGAGAGGGACTAGCAGTAGAAATGCAAGACCCCCAAGGTGAACCTATCGGAACCGGACGCATTAGCTTTATTTCCCCGACGGTAGATCCTAATTCTCAAAGTATCTTAGCCAAAGCGACATTTACTAATCCTGACGGACTCCTCCGTACTGGTCAATTCGTGAGGGCGCGGGTAATTTGGAATGAAAAACCAAACACAGTAGTTGTACCCATGACCGCCGTACAATTTTCGGGAGATGAAAGGTTTGTATTTACCACGGAAGGGGGAGAAAATCCCACCGCCAAAAGACAGGTAATTCGGTTAGGTTTAATTAGGGAGCAATATGCGGAAGTGGTGGAAGGTTTACGACCGGGTCAAAAACTGATAGTTTCCGGTATTCAAAGACTGTCAGATGGTGCAGCTATCAATCCTCAAAATTAACTGGGGTCGAGTCCAAGAGTCAATAAATAGTGAGGGTTAATTGTGTTTACCAATTTCTTTATCAAACGTCCTGTTTTTGCTACGGTCTGTTCCCTGGTAATTATCCTAGTCGGTTTTGTGGGATTCACCCGACTACCTGTGCAAGAATTTCCCAGCATTGATCCTCCGATTGTGAGAGTTAGGACGACCTATCCGGGGGCGAATGCGGAAGTAGTAGAAACGGAAGTTACGGAGATTCTGGAGGCGGCTATTAACGGGGTTCAAGGATTAAGAACCATGACCTCCTCTAGTCGAGAAGGGCTAAGTTCTATCAATGTTGAGTTTGAATTGGAACGGGATTTAGAAGTAGCCGTCCAGGATGTTCTCTCCCGTGTGTCTAGGGCGACGGGGCGACTACCTTCTGATGTGAATAACCCGGTAGTTTCTAAGGATGGTAGCGACGACGATCGCATTATGTGGATTGCCATATATGGCGATCGCTTTAGCACCTTAGAACTCAGTAATTATGCCGACCAATTCCTGAGAAACTCCCTAGAAACCGTTAACGGGGTCGGTAGTATTTTCATAGGTGGGGAACGTCGCTACGCCATGAGAATTTGGCTAGATGCTAAACGGATGGCTGCCCGCAATGTGACCCCCCTAGATGTAGAAAATGCCCTACAGAGACAAAACGTAGAAATCCCTAGCGGTCGCATCGAAGGTGAGACCATGGAATTTCCCGTCCGCACCCTAGGAAGACTACAAACCCCCCCTGAATACGAAGACCTAATTATCAGACGCAACCCCGACGGTACACAAATACGCATCGGAGATATTGGCTATGCAGAAATCGGCGCAGAAAGCGATCGCACCATTGCCAGATTTAGGGGTCAACCCGCCGTTACCATAGGAGTTAGTAGACTTTCCGACGCGAACCTTTTAGAAGTGGCTACAGGGGTTAAGGAAAGAATGAAAGAACTTTCCCAAAACTTCCCCGAAGGCATGAATTATACCGTAGCAGTAGACTACTCGGAATTTGTGCAAGTTGCCATTGATGAAGTATGGCAAAGTCTCCTGTTAGCCATATCCCTGGTGGTGTTAGTCATCTTCCTATTTCTGAAAAACTGGCGGGCTACCCTAATTCCCACCATCACCATTCCCGTTTCATTAATTGGCGCATTTGGTGCCATGTTTTTTCTGGGATTTTCCATTAATGTATTGACCCTATTTGCCCTAACCCTAGCTACCGGATTAGTGGTAGATGATACCATTGTGGTTTTAGAAAATATCGTCCGCTATATTGACGAGAAGAAAATGCACCCTTTCCAGGCTGCCATTCATGCCATGGGGGAGGTGGTATTTGCTGTAATTGCCACTACTGTGGTGCTAATTGCCGTATTTGTGCCAGTCAGTTTTTCCGGGGGAGCAACCGGACAGATTTTTAATGAATTTGCCATCACCCTAGCCATTTCTGTCGTCTTCTCATCCTTCGTTGCTCTCACCTTAGCGCCCGCTGTTTCGGCGATTATCTTAAAACCATCCCACAGCAGTAAAAACCTGTTGATGAGGCTGCTATCAGCCCCTCTGAATGCCTTTGATTGGCTGCTCGATCGCATCACGAATATCTATGATGCCAGTTTGCGATTGTTGATCTCATTTAAACCTGTGATTTTGCTGGGATTTGTAGCATCTCTGGGTCTCACAGCTTGGCTATTTGTACAATTGCCTCAAGGGTTTTTGCCAACGGAAGATAGGGGGCGGATTTTTGTGCCGATTAATGCTCCCGAAGGAGCCAGCCTCAACTATACTAATAATGTGGTTAAGCAAGTTGAAGAAATCTTGGCTGATGTCCCGGAAATGCGGGCATTTTTTACCCTAACCGGATTTGGGAGAGGCGCAGCCCAAGCTAACCGAGGCTTTGCTTTTACTAGCCTTGTCCCTTGGTCAGAACGTACAGAACCGGAACAGTCTCAACAGGCGATCGTGCGACGTTTATTTGGCAAGTTTTCGCAAATTACCGATGCCATGGTATTTGCAATTAATCCGAGTTCACTACCAGGAAGTCGCCTCGGTCAACCTGTACAATTTGTGCTTCAGGGAAATGATATTAGCGAGTTGGCACAAGTTTCCGAACAATTGGCTATGGCGGCGAATGAATTACCTCAGTTGGTCAATATGGACACTGATTTAAAGCTGAATAAGCCGGAATTGGTCTTAGAGGTAAATAGATCCCAAGCCGGAAATTTGGGGGTTTCTGTGCAAGAAATAGCCCGGACTTTGCAAATTATGCTGGGTGGTCGGGAAATTACCAATTTTAACCAGGGAAATCAACGTTATGAAGTGATAGTTAGGGGACAGTCGGAATTTCGGGCTAGTCCTGAAGATATTGGGGAAATATCTGTGCGATCGGAGTCCGGTCAAATGGTCCCCCTCAGTAATTTGGTGACTATCCGTGACTCGACTCTACCACCGCAAATTAACCACTTTAACCGCTTCCGGTCGGCGACTTTAGAAGGTAGTGCCGCCCCAGGATATAGTCTCGGTGAAGCCTTAGAAGCACTCCAAGATCTAGCCGATCGCACTATTCCTGAGACCATGAGAACAGACCTAGCTGGAGAGTCCCGCGAGTTTAGTCAAGCTGGAGACGCGACAATTTACATTTTCGGGTTATCCCTAGCCTTTATTTTCCTAACTTTGGCGGCGCAGTTTGAAAGTTTTGTGGATCCGTTTGTGATTTTATTAGCGGTCCCCCTATCCCTATTAGGTGCTTTTGGGGCGCTATGGTTGGCTGAATTGGAGTTAAATATTTATAGCCGCATTGGTTTGATTATGTTAATCGGACTTTCGACTAAAAACTCGATTCTCATTGTCGAATTTGCTAACCAACTGCGAGAAATGGGGCGGTCTATTACTCAGGCGGCGATCGAGGCGGGAAAAGTCCGTTTTCGACCCATTTTGATGACGGCTTTATCGACTATTTTTGGGGTCATGCCTCTGGCTTTTGCCACAGGTGCGGGTGCAGTTAGTCGGGTTTCTATTGGTATGTCCGTCATGGGAGGAATGCTGGTTTCCACTCTACTGAGTTTGTATATTGTGCCAGTGTTTTATATCATTGCTACCACTTTACAGTCCCGTTTAGTGGGCGATAAACACCCCGCCACCCGTCAGGCTTCAGAACCTGTGTATTATGCCCCAGAAAATGCTAATGGTAACGGCTACACTATCATAACTGGCAATGGCAATGGCAATGGCAATGGCAATGGCAATGGCAATGGCAAAACTACGGTTAATAAACCTTTAGAAACAGCCCCAAAATCCAGTCATGATAGTTCCCAAAACTGATTAAACGGAAACGTTTTCGACACCATTAATTAAAGCCACCAAGCCGAAAACAATAAATAAACATCCGCTAACGGCTGTAATGGTGCGTTCGGAAATGCGACCCGCAATTATGCGGCCTCCCAAAACGGCGATCGCAGTTGAGATACTATGCCCTAAAATCACCCCTGATATTACTCCCACGGGGTGATAAGTGGCTGCTAAAGCAATGGTAGCAATTTGAGTGCGATCGCCCCACTCCCCGATAAAAGTTAAAGTAAATGCTTCCAGCAATATCCCCAGCTTCGACTTATTCTTAGCTAAATTCGACGCGGCTACCGCCTTCATAGCCTCCTCTTCTTCCTCACCACCGGACTGAGAGGATGGCATTTTACTTGCTTGGTATAACAATTTAATTCCAAATAAACTAAACAGGAAAATTGTCGCCCAGTGCAGATAACTTGGCGGCAAGAAAGCCACCAATCGACCCATAACGACAGCAATAATTGTCATAGATGCCAAAGCTGCTATGACCCCGGCAAAAACCAGCCTTCTGGGGTATCGCATTGACAAAATAGCAGCAATAAAAAAGGTTTTATCACCTAATTCCGACAAGCTAATCAATAAAAGTCCCGCCGTAAATGCAGTTAACATATTATCAGTGTTTCCTCCCCTTGAATAAATAGGACATAGAGCCGATAATTAGCGCCCTAAGCATTGTATCATAAAAATCCAATTTTCGTCGAAATTTACGGTTAATAAATAGGGCATTTCATAAATTAATCATCTTGGTTTAATCGAGGTTTCATAATTCCGGAAATCCGGTAATATCAACCCATGAAAGAGTAGGTAAGATGATAGTGATTATGGAGAGTCCCACTAACAGAACCGAGAGCGATCGCCCTAGAGTTTGGACAGAATCAGCTTTTAATTATGCCAAATCCGTCCCTAGCAGGAGTAAAATGTAGGACAGGGGATGGTATTTTCCTGATGGCAGGTGGATCAAGAAGCTGTGCCGAGAGGACAAGCCACCCTGTCACCAGTGGAAACAATTATATCTTTTAGGTTTCTTATGTCATTTCAGCCCAGATCTAGCGGCATTTTATTACACCCTACCTCCCTACCAGGTCGATATGGCATCGGGGACATAGGGCCGAATGCTTATCAGTTTGTGGACTTTCTCAGAGACAGTCACCAACAACTGTGGCAAATCCTGCCCCTAGGTCCAACCGGGTTTGGAAATTCTCCTTACCTTTCCTATTCCGCCTTTGCGGGAAATCCTCTGTTAATCAGTCCTGATATGTTAGCCGAGACCGGACTACTGACAGCAAAAGATTTAGACAAAATCCCCACCCTACCCACAGATATGGTGGATTTTGACCGGGTAAGAGAACTGAAAACCCCTCTATTTCTTAAAGCCTTCCAGAATTTTCGGAAACAGGAACCATCAGACCTTCATCGCGAATTTGATGAATTTTGTGGCCAGAAAAGCTACTGGCTAGATGACTATGCCTTTTTTATGGCTCTCAAAGATGCCCAAGACGGGGCGAGTTGGCACACTTGGGATGATGAAATTTCCCGGCGCAAGCCAGAAGCGATGAAAAAATGGCAGGAAAAACTGAGCGAAGAAATCTTTTTCCATAAGTATCTGCAATTTACCTTCAATCGTCAGTGGGCAAATTTGAAGCGCTACGCCAATGAACAGGGAATCCAGATTTTTGGAGATTTGGCGATTTATGTAGCCCATGATAGTGCGGATGTGTGGTCTCATCCCGAAATTTTCTGTTTAGACGGAGAAACGGGAGAGGCGGCGTTAATGGCAGGAGTCCCACCCGATTATTTTAGCGAAAGTGGGCAACTGTGGGGTAATCCGGTTTATAACTGGGATCGCCTTCAACAAAATGGGTTTGATTGGTGGGTGCATCGTATTCAATCAATGTTGGATTATGTAGACCTTATTCGGATTGACCATTTCCGGGGTCTGGAGTCTTTTTGGGCAGTTCCCCAGGGGGAAACTACTGCCATGAATGGTGAGTGGGTAAATGCACCGGGAGAGGATCTATTCCACACCATTGAGGAAAAGTTAGGGCGACTGCCGATTATTGCTGAAGATTTGGGGATTATTACGCCAGAGGTGGAAGCCTTGCGGGATAAATTTGAGTTACCGGGTATGAAGGTGCTGCATTTTGCATTTGATTCAGGACGGGATAACCCCTATTTACCCTATAACTACACTTCCCCTAATTGGGTGGTGTATACGGGAACCCATGATAATGATACGACTGTGGGTTGGTTTAATAATCGATCGCTCAAACAACAAGCCCATGTAACTCGTTATTTAGGTTATCTAGGTGAGGTGCTAAATGATGGCATTCACTGGGATATGATTCGGCTGGCTTTGTCATCAGTGGCTAATCAGGCAATTTTCCCCCTACAAGATGTGTTGGGATTGGGAAGTGAGGCTAAAATGAATAAACCCAGTACCGCTGAGGGTAACTGGGCTTGGCGTTGTGAGCCTGGGTTGCTAACTGATGAAATTGGCGATCGCCTGAAGTTCTGGACAGATACCTATGGACGCGCGCCTAGATAAAAGGTGAACTAGGAACTGGGAATATCGGCGGTTTCATCGCTATTCCCAGCCTTAAATACCGCTTCTTGCACCATTCCCGGTTCTCCCAAGCGTCTGGCTTCGCCGTTGTTGACCTTCACCAATACGCCTCCGGCATTTCCGGCCACTACCACCACTTCAGTTTTAGCTGTCCAGGTTTTTTGAGTGCCACCGGGTAATATTCCCTGAAATTCGGTTTTTCCGTCTATTTCAATCAGTACCCAAGACTCATCCTTAACCACTATTCCCACTTCAACATCCTGAATAATAGGTTGTGGTGCGGGTGCGGGTGTCGGTGCGGGTGCGGGTGTCGGTGCTGATGATTCTGCTACCACTACGGTAGTGGAAGATTGAGACACTAACTGACTCTGTGGGGGGGATGGTGTTGTGGTTACCGGATTTGGCTGTGGCGTGACCACAGTATCCCCACTAGCTGATTCTGTCTGTGTAACTGCTAATTCACCGGATTGGGGAACCAGATAAGACAGCGCATTAACGGCACAAATAATCAGTAGAGTATAAGTTAGATACAGATGAGTTGGCCGTAATTGTGGCAGAGACAGCAATTTAAGCGATCGCGCCAGAGTCTTTTCCCCAGATTCCGGTAAAAAGAAATTGGCTAACTCCTCTCCATTCAGCCCCAAAGCATCCGCATATTGGCGAATCAGACCCTGAGTATAAATAGGTTCAGGTAGGTTATCTATTTCACCCTCTTCGATGGCTTGGAGTAAATGGGTGCGAATACGGGTATAAGCTGCCACCATACCCAAGGAGAAGGAATTTTTCATCCTGGCATCACGCAACTGTTGACCAATATCTGATAGGCGTTGTGCCTGGTCATGATCAACTCGATTTTGTGGTTGCTTGTGATTTTCGGATCTATTTTGAAAAATTGGGTGAGTAAGAGTTAATTTCATAAGCCATGATCCTCAAGAACAACTGCCAGATTTCCAGACACAGACTCGATTCTTTAGCAAATGCACTTCAGAGTTTTTCAGGGATCTATATTCACCTGAAGCTAATTCAGGTTTCCCAGTCGAGTTGAGATAAATAGGCCCAATTGCTGTCCGATGCAGTTGAACCACTGGATAACCGAGAGCCTCTGCTACTCGCCGAATCTGTCGGTTTCTCCCTTCTCGTAAAACCACTTCTAGCAAAGTCTGAGAGCGGCCCGGTTTCCCGATGAGCCTAACTTTAGCTGGTAATGTGTTTTTACCAGATAGTAGGATACCTTGTCTCCACTGTTCTAAAACAGATTCTGGAGGACAGCCTTGGACTAGAACTTGATAGGTTTTAGCTACATGATAACGGGGATGGGTTAAAAGAAATGTCAGTTCACCATCATTTGTGATCAGTAATGCACCGGTTGAGTCGCTGTCTAAGCGACCTACGGGGTGCAGTCCCTGTCCGACTCGCATTTGACGCGGCAGCAGGTCTAAAACCGCTTTTCGGCCTTGGGGTTCTGCACAGGTGCAAACTACGCCTAGGGGTTTATTTAGCAGTAGGTATAGGGGTTGGGGTTGACTGGAAGGGTGCAGTGCGCGTCCGTCAATTTCAATGCGATCGCATTTGGGATCTGCTTTCTGGCCTAAATAAGCGCGATCGCCATTTACTTTGACCCTTCCTGATAGTATCATCTCCTCGGCATGACGACGAGAGGCGACTCCCCAGTGAGATATGATTTTCTGTAGCCTTTCATTCATAGAGGTTGACGACAGGGCATCCCTTATGGATGTTGGATTACAACGGGGTGATTTGCTGGGTAGAAGGCACTGATTTTCCTTAACTATGGGAGTTATAGGAGTTTCCGTAGTAGTGGATCAATCTGTAGGCGAGACTGACGAGTTAGATTCTTGCATATATCTATGCTGCATATACCAATATTACAACAATTCTTGATTTTTTGATAACAAATTAACAGCGAGATTATGACGGGGACTAAAACTGAGGAAAAGAAACTGATCGCAACGGTTCTATCGGCGGCGCTACAGCTTTGGTTGCGATCGCAAGTGGAGGGGGTAGAATCTTTAAAAGTCCACGTCGGAGGTGGTAACCGATCGCTACTAAGGGGGTCTATTCCCACGGTGTCCGTCTCAGCCAAGGCTGTGATTTATCAGGGCTTGCATCTTTCCCAAGTGGCTTTGAGTAGTTCCGGTATCCGTATCAATTTACGTCAGGTTCTCCAGGGTAAGCCTTTACAGCTTCTGGAAGCGATCCCGGTTGATTGTGATTTGCAAATTCTCGCCTCGGATCTTAATGCTTCGGTGAGTTCGCCACTTCTAGCCAATGCCATTACCCAACTGCTACAGTCTCACTTACCACTGACTGAGGGAACCCTCGAACATCTGCAATTAAGGCTCAATAGCGATCGCCTGACGTTAAATGCTGATTTAATCACAGATTCCCATGGGGCGATCGCCCTTAGTTTAGATAGCCAATTACAGCGGATCAGTTCCACCCAACTGTTACTACACCAGCCCTATATCAAAGCCGATCCCCTCATTAGTGCCACTGTGCTAGAGTCAATTCCGATTGACTTAGGAACTGATGTAGATATTGAGGATCTGAGTATCAGTAAGGAACAGCTTACCCTACGGGGGAAAATTTGGGTCAATCCCTAGGTTTTGAATAAAGGTAGCACCAAGGTGACAAAGTAATAGACTAGGGGGGCGGTAAAAACATAGCTATCAGCGCGATCGAGAATGCCGCCGTGACCGGGGATGAGTTGACCGGAATCTTTGACTCCAGCATCGCGCTTCATCATTGATTCGGTCAGGTCTCCCAAAAGACTAGCTATGCCAATTATAATACCCAGGGCGAAACCTGTCCAGAGAAACTGCGGCCATTGCAGAAACCAAGCACCAGCGATCGCCACTCCAATGCTACCTAAAATCCCGAATATAGCGCCCTCTACGGTTTTTTTGGGGCTAATATCAGAAAGTCGGGTCCGCCCCAAAAATTTCCCAAAAATGTATGCGCCAATATCCGCCGCCCAAATGCAACCAAAAGCCAGCAGACTGGCGGTCAATCCTTCAGTGAGGGTATAGGATAAATCCCACGATGGCGGAAAGTATCTGAGTTGAGGTAGGTTAGTGGTGACATGGGTTAACAGGGGACTGGAACCATCTAGCCCCACCCGTAGCCTAATCCAATAACTGGGTAAGTATCCACCATAAAACAGACCCAAAATGGAGGCGGCAATATCAGCAATGCTAGAGATTCTGGGTTGAAATAGCAAGTAGAAGCAGATCAGGGTTCCGGCTAGAGCGAAGATAGCATCTACTAGGTTGGGGGCGATCGCCGCCGTAACTAATAGGGCTTGACTGACAACTAGGGTAGTTTTCCCGGCTGGTTCGATGCCTTTAGCCCGCACCAGTTGAAAGTATTCTAACTGACCTAGGTACACAATCACCCCAAAGCCGAGGGTAAAGTACCATCCCCCTAGGGTTAGCATGAGCAAGGCGAGGGCGATCGCCACAATTCCACTGATGACACGAGACCAAGACATGGTTGATTAACAAGTGAACTGAATAGCAAATTGGCAAAAGATGACAGAGAAGTTACCCTGACCGCCTAGGGTAGAATAAGGGGTAATTTCCGCATTAACTGATTTTCTCACCACTAAGGATAAACATAGGATCAATTGCTACTAAACTTTGCGATCGCCCTCGACTCTCCAGGCGGTTAATGGAAGATTGGACTACCTCCACATTCCGCACCTGTAATTGAGCAAACCCTTCCGAAATTAGGTACAAGGTCTCTAAATTTGACGCAGTGGCTACAATACGGCCTTGGGGCTGTAAATATTGCCACACCGTAACTAGAATATCTTTGATGGCTTTTCCTCCCTCTAAACAGACGCGGTGGGGAAGGTTCTTGAGTCCATGCAAACAGTCGGGGGCGTTTCCTTCAATGACATCTACATTGGTGACACCGAAGCGATCGCAATTAGTGCGGATCAGATTAGCCACTTCCCCATCTCTTTCCACGGCAATAATTCTACCCTGGGGACATAATAAACCAGTTTCTACCGCAATGGTTCCAGTTCCCGCCCCAATATCCCACACTATACAATCTGGCTGTAGCCGTAGATAGGAAATCAACAGCAATCTTACCTCCCGTTTACTCATGGGAATTCCTGGTAAACGTTCAAATAGGTCATCGGGAATGCCTGGGGTAATATAAGGCCAAAGTGGGGAAGACATAAAATAATTGGTGACTTGTGCTGCTAGGGGACTTGAAAGAAAGCCAGGGCGGGAGTTTCAATGCTCAATTACCCGCAGGGTTGCTAAGGTATTATCGCTACATCCGGTAATTTCTCCCCCCAAGGCTTGTACCTGTTGCAAAAATGCGATCGCTTTTTTAGATATAGCTTCCCCCGGCCACAAAATTGGCACACCTGGGGGATAGGGACAAACACACTCAGCGCTAATTTTACCCGGACAGTCTGGAGTTGGTAGTGAGATGGTTTTGGCAAAAAAGGCATCTCGGACAGACATGGCGGAAACCTCAGCTATGGGGGTAGCAAAGGCTGATATAGTATCGATCATCTGCCAGTCCTGCTGGTTTAGTGTGGGGGAATTTTCTAGTTCTCCAGATACAGCCTGTTGGCTGAGAAATGCGAATCCCTTAATCATCTGATCGATATCCCCTTGGCTGTTGGCGGGACTGATGATCATCGTCAAGTGTTCGAGATCTGGTAACTCAGCAGTTACCCGAAACTGTTGATGCAGAATTGTGTCTGCTTCATAACCACTTAACCCGCAGTCGCTGACCTTAACCGTTAACCGGGTTGGGTCTAAAGCAACACACCCAGCAGTTACCGGGGGATGATAGACCCGTAAACCGGGTAAGTTTTCTAATTGAGTTTTTGCCCTCTGTGCTAATTCTAGCGCTTCTGTGAGCCTTTTTTGACCCTGATTGACCATTTGATGGCGGGCTGCATCCAGAGAAGCTAACAGCAGATAACTGGGGCTGGTGGTTTGTAGCATTTGTAGGGCGTTATCCAGACGGGTGAGGTTGATGCGATCGCCTTTAATCTGTACCATTGACGCTTGATTCATTGCCCCTAGCACTTTATGGGTAGATTGTACCGTTAAATCAGCCCCGCATTGTAGGGCGCTTGGGGGTAGTTGCTGATGAAAGTGAAAATGTCCGCCATGGGCTTCGTCTACCAGTAGGGGGATGTTATAGTTATGAACTATGGTGGCTATCGCTGCTAAATTACCACAGATGCCGTGATAGGTGGGATATACTACCATCACCGCTTTGATGTCTGGGTGTTCATCTAGGGCTTGGGCGATCGCTTTTGGGGTCAGACTCAGCGGTAAATGCCAATCCTGGTCATATTCAGGATTAATAAAAATAGCCCGCGCCCCCGATATCACTAATCCTGAGATTACCGATTTATGAATGTTTCGCGGTAGGAGAATTTTGTCTTCTGGGTCACAGGTCGCTAAAATTGACGCGATAATCCCCACCGTTGAACCATTGACCAAAAATCTGCACAGGTCGCCCCCAAACGCTGCCGCTGCTAATTCCTGAGCCTGTTTAATCACTCCCTCCGGTGCGAATAGATTATCTAATTCTGGCAATTCTGGCAAGTCCGCCCTAAATACTTGCGACCCGAAAACCGCGGCCAAAGATTCGGGAATTCCCTGTCCCCGCCGATGTCCTGGGGTATAAAAAGCCGCACCCGGTGTTTCCGCCGCTTGTTTAAGGGCTGTTAATAGGGGAGTTTGATTTTGATCCATAATTGATCCACATCCACACAGGTCGCAGATTCCGGCTGATCTATTATTTAGATTTTGACTGTTTACTGGTATTATAACATATATCCAACCACTATAAAAATTTTATAGAACTGTATGCTTACCGCCGGAATTGTAGGATTACCTAATGTCGGAAAATCTACTCTTTTTAATGCCCTAGTTGCTAATGCTAAAGCCCAGGCTGCTAATTTTCCCTTTTGTACCATTGAACCTAATGTCGGGGTCGTCGCGGTTCCTGATGAACGTTTACAGGTATTAGCTAAAATTTCTAATTCCGAACAAATTGTCCCTACCAGAATTGAATTTGTTGATATCGCTGGACTCGTGCAAGGTGCTAGTCAAGGGGAGGGATTGGGTAATCAGTTTCTCTCCCATATTCGTGAGGTAGATGCGATCGTTCAGGTCGTCCGCTGCTTTGAAAATGATGATATTATTCATGTGTCCGGTTCCGTCGATCCGGTGCGGGATATTGAAATTATTAATCTGGAATTGGCTTATCGTGATTTGTCTCAGGTAGAACGTCGCATAGAACGCACCCGCAAACAAGCCCGCACTAGCAAAGAAGCCCAGTTAGAATTGGGTGCTTTAGAGAAAATTGCCGCCGTCTTAAACGATGGAAAATCTGCCCGTTTGGTCGATTTATCTGAAGAAGAAGCCGAGGCGATTAAGGGATTGGGTTTATTGACCAGAAAGCCGATTATTTATGCGGCTAATGTGTCCGAAGATGATTTGGCTACCGGTAACGAATGGGTCGAAAAAGTGAGAGCGATCGCTTCCCAAGAAAATGCCCAAGTTGTGATTATATCCGCTCAAGTAGAATCAGAACTTGTAGAACTTTCCGACTCCGAAAAGCAGGAGTTTTTGGAATCACTGGGAGTGCAAGAAGGCGGTTTAAAATCCCTAATTGCGGCTACCTATAAACTCTTAGGACTGAGAACATTTTTGACCACCGGACCCAAAGAAACTCGCGCCTGGACTATCCACGAGGGAATGTCCGCACCCCAAGCCGCCGGAGTCATTCACTCTGATTTTGAAAGGGGTTTTATCCGCGCCGAAACTGTAGCTTATCAAGACTTAGTTACTCATGGGTCTATGAATGCGGCTAAGGATAAAGGCTTAGTCCGCAGTGAAGGTAAGGAATATATCGTCCAAGAGGGGGATGTCATGTTGTTCCGATTTAATGTTTAATAGAGTTGGCGGGAGATTTCTTTAAGGGGTGACGTAGAATTACTCAACTCAAGGCTTGCGGGTCATAGCTGATTAATTAGTAACACATCTCATCAAGAAATCCTCCGACCATACAACTTAATACTGAGGTCTAAATTATGGATTTAATCATTGCTTGGTTGGTGACTGCGGTCAGCTTATTTTTAATTGCTCAACTCAGCCAATTTACCGGGGTAGAAATTGAAGACTTTAAAAAAGCCTTAATATCCTCCGCTGTTTTCGGGTTATTAAATCTTTTAGTCCGACCAGTTTTAGGGCTGTTTACTTTACCTCTGACCGTGGTTTTTTCGAGTTTCATTATCACCTTATTGTTGAATATGGCGATTTTTGGACTAGCGGCTTGGCTAGTGAGAGGTTTCTATCTCCGTCGGGGTATTTGGAGTGCTTTAATTGGCGCTTTGGCTTTGAGTTTCATTAACTCGATTTTATACGAAGTTCTCGCGAATGTTGGGATTTAAAGAGAGAGGTCAACTGAAAAGTTAGTGGCTATATGGGAATGGCTTACTCCCTTATAGCCATTAATTAGGATGGTTAGTGAGGCGATTTCGGTTGAGTTTTGAGAATCGCACTTTTCAGGAGTTCTTTATTAATTGTTGTGGGTGTAGCCGCCGCAGAATTAGCGCCAGGACGCGCCGTAGCGGCTGGGAAATGGGGAGTTTCGGTAAAATTCCAATGATTGAGAATGTCCAATTGTGCATCAACAATGGGATCATATTTTTCGTACCAACTAGCGATCGCCGTTGATAAAGTTTCGATATCATCTGGTAAAGGTTCAATTAAAGTCAGCAATTCTTGACATTTAGCATCAGTGAACAATTTAGGCTGAGTTTTCAGAAGTTTAATAAACGCTTCTAGGTTTTGCTTATAGAAAGACATAGCAGTTAGTTAAGATTTTCTGAAATTTAGGATAATACTTATCCTACTAATATACCATAAAATAGCCATTCTACAAGTCATCAATAATTGTATTATGTTAGCGAGAGTTTGGAGTGCGTCCGTAGTTGGTATTGATGCGGTAAAAGTCGGAGTTGAGGTAGATCTTTCGGGAGGACTCCCCAAAATCATTGTTTTAGGTTTACCTGATACAGCGGTTCAGGAGTCGCGGGAAAGGGTGAAAGCCACCCTAAAAAATGCTGGTTATAGTTTCCCCATGGGAAATATAGTAATTAACCTAACTCCCGCCGATTTGCGGAAGGAAGGGCCTTGTTTTGACCTCCCGATAAGTATTGGTATTTTAGCAGCTTCCGAACAGATAAAAGCCGATTTATTGGGAGATTTTCTGTTTTTAGGGGAAGTATCCTTAGATGGAAGTTTGCGTCCGGTAGCGGGGGTATTACCTATCGCAGCCGAAGCGCAAAATATGGGAATTACTGGCTTAGTAGTTCCCGAAGACAACGCTAGGGAGGCGGCGGTAGTTCAGGGGGTTTCGGTGTATGGTTTTAAGTCGATTTTCGAGGTAGTAGATTTTCTGAATTATCCGGAAAATTATCAGCCCCTCAAGTTAGATAGTTCGCGGATTTTAGCTACCCCAAAATCCACTAATTTAGACCTAAAAGATGTTAAAGGACAATCCCACGCCCGCCGCGCCTTGGAAATTGCTGCCACCGGGGGTCATAACCTCATTTTTGTAGGTCCGCCAGGTAGTGGTAAAACCATGTTAGCCAGACGTTTACCAGGTATTTTACCGCCGTTAAACTTTGAAGAAGCCCTAGAAGTTACCCGCATTCATTCGGTAGCGGGACTGTTAAAAAATCGGGGAACTTTAGTGAGCGATCGCCCCTTTCGTAGCCCCCACCATTCCGCCTCTGGACCCTCTTTGGTAGGTGGTGGAAGTTATCCCAAACCGGGGGAGATTTCTTTAGCCCATCGCGGCATTTTGTTCCTCGATGAATTAACCGAATTTCGCCGGAATGTTTTGGAGTTTTTAAGACAACCCCTAGAGGATGGATTTGTCACCGTCACCCGCACCCGTTTATCAGTCGTTTTCCCCTCCCAATTCACGTTAATTGCGAGTACAAATCCCTGTCCTTGTGGATATTATGGCGACCCCATACAAGCCTGTACCTGTTCTCCTCGTCAACGGGAACAATATTGGGCAAAACTATCAGGTCCTCTGATGGATAGGATTGATTTGCAAGTAGCAGTTAACCGACTCAAGCCGGAAGAAATTACCCGCCATTCCAACGCGGAATCATCAGAAACTGTACTAGAAAGAGTCCAAAAAGGACGGGAAAGGGCTTATCATCGATTCCAAGATGAACCCCATTTACAGTGTAATGCAGAGATGCAGAGTCGCCAAATTCAGCGGTGGTGTCAACCGGACGACGCAGGTTGTCAACTTCTCGAAGCAGCTATCCGCCGTCTAGGACTGTCTGCGCGGGGAAGCGATCGCGTTTTGAAAGTAGCCAGGACGATCGCCGACCTAGCGGGAGAGGACAACATCAAACCTAACCATATTGGCGAGGCTATTCAATATCGCACATTAGATAGAATGCAGTAGAATAGATAATAGATCTCCACTGTGGTATCAACCTATGAGTATTAAGAAAAAACCGAAAATTCCTAAATCCAGAAAAATCGCTAATTTACTCTTAATTCTAGCCGGGTTGATTTTAATTGGCAATTGGTTAGTGCCGCAAATTACTCGACCCAGAATTCCCAAAGTTCCCTATAGTTTGTTTATCCAACAAATTGAAAGGGGGGAGGTTAAAGCGGTGTTGCTGGGAGATAATGAAATTCGCTATCAACTGCGATCGGAAGGAGACGAACCCCCCCGAATTTTAGCGACTACTCCAGTTTTTGACCCGGAACTTCCCAGACGTTTACAAGCCCTAGGAATAGATTTCGGTGCGCCTCCACCTCCCCAAAATGCCTGGTTTAATGTCTTGTTAAATTGGGTGGTTCCGCCATTGATTTTAGTGGCGGCTTTTCAATTTTTTATGAAACGAGACCCCCAAGGTGCTTTATCAATTAGCAAAAGTAAAGCGAAGGTATATGTGGAGGGAGAGTCGGAAAAAATTACCTTTAATGATATTGCGGGAGTTGAGGAAGCAAAAGCTGAACTAGCGGAGGTGGTAGACTTCCTCAAAAATCCCCAAAGATTTATCGAAATTGGCGCGAGAATTCCCAAGGGTTTACTATTAGTAGGGCCGCCAGGAACTGGTAAAACTCTGATGGCGAAAGCAGTGGCTGGAGAGGCGGGAGTCCCGTTTTTTAGCATTTCGGCTTCGGAATTTGTGGAGTTATTTGTAGGGACTGGGGCGGCGCGAGTTAGGGATTTATTTGAACAGGCAAAATCGAAGGCACCTTGTATTATTTTTATTGACGAATTAGATGCGATCGGCAAATCCAGAAGCGGCGGGGGTGGCGGTTTTCAAAGTGGTAGCAGTGATGAAAGAGAACAAACCCTTAACCAATTATTGACGGAAATGGATGGGTTTGCAGCGGGGGCGGAAACGGTGATTGTGTTAGCTGCTACTAACCGCCCAGAGGCTTTAGATGCGGCTTTATTACGTCCGGGAAGGTTTGACCGTCAAGTGTTGGTCGATCGTCCTGACTTAGCAGGTAGAAAAGCGATTTTAGATATCTACGCGAAACGGGTTAAATTAGCCTCTGATGTGGATATGCAAGCGATCGCTACTCGTACTCCTGGTTTTGGGGGTGCAGACCTAGCCAATTTAGTGAATGAGGCGGCTTTGTTGGCGGCGAGAAGGCATCGGAAACTGGTCGGACAAGAAGAGTTTTATGAAGCCATAGAAAGGGTGGTTGCTGGGCTGGAAAAACGCAGCCGGGTTTTAAGTGAGAAAGAAAAGAAAATTGTCGCTTATCACGAAGTCGGACACGCGATAGTTGGGGCGTTAATGCCGGGGGGTGGAAAGGTGGCTAAAATTTCGATTGTTCCCCGTGGTTTAAGTGCTTTAGGCTATACATTAAAAATGCCGACTGAGGATAGATTTTTAATGGATGAAACGGAATTTCGGGAACAAATTGCCACTTTATTAGGGGGGAGGGCTGCGGAAAAAATTGTTTTTGAAAGGGTGACTAATGGGGCTTCTGATGACCTGCGCCGCGCTACTAATTTGGCGGAAAAAATGGTGACTACTTACGGCATGAGTCAAGTCCTAGGTCCTTTGGCTTATGAGGAAGGGGGAAAACCTAACTTTTTGGGAATGGGTGATGGTAATAGACGACGTTCTATTAGTGAAAAAACAGCGGAGGCTATTGATGCAGAAGTTCGGGAAATTGTGGAAAATGCTTATCAACAAGCCTTGGATATTCTGGAATTTAACCGAGATTTATTAGATACGATATCCCTAAAAGTTTTGGAAACTGAGGTTATCGAAGGGGAGGAATTACAAGGGCTTTTAGATGTTGTGAAAAATCCCGCCATTGACAGTTAGACGGTCAGCCTAGTTAACCATTCTCAGGGGTGCATGAAAGCGATCGCCTACATAATTAAGTTGTTGCTGTAGTTTGGTGTTATCATCTTTATAGCGGGTTATGGGCGGCTGAAATTGCCAGGACTCTGATTCTTGGGCGAGGGCTTCTGCTAACTGCCAACGGTGAAAAAATGTCCGCCCAGATAACCGCCCAATGGCACGAATTTGGTCGGAATTGAGATAGCTTGTATTCAGGTTTTTAATTTGGAAAGGGTCGATATATATTAGGTGAATTTGGGCGAGGGAAAGCAGTTGTTTTTCCTGTTCTTTATCTAGGGTCATGCGCGCCCTAACTTCATCTCGAAAATTGACCCCGCCGCTAATAGTGCGATCGCTGATATCTTGTAGGGGTTCGGTAGGTATTCCCACCTGTTCCAATTTGTTTAAAACTGTTTGGGATAGCTGATATTCTACACTTTGATAGACGGGTTGATTAAAGACATTTTGTAAAATAAATAGCATAACTAGACTAATAATGGCTGCTATAATAGGGGTGGAAACCCAGCCGGAAGCAATACCCAATAAAACACGCCAGCGAATTTGGCGGGCGCTTTTAATACCCTTCAAAAGTCCAATGCCAATAACCCCCCCAACGACGGCTTGAGAACTAGAAACGGGAATGAGGGGAATAGTCGGTAAGCCGGCATTAGCTAAGAGGCTTTCTAACCCAGTGGAAGAAAATATATATAATACTAAAGAATGGGCGACAACGACGACAAACGCGGCGACGGGAGAGAGAGGCATTAAGCTATTACCAACGGTCATCATTACCCGTTTTGAGTAAGTGTAAACACCAATAGCGATCGCAATTCCCCCCATTAAGAACAGTTGTTGAACTGAGGAAATACTCACGGACCCAATATTAAAGTTAGTGAAGGGTGAAGAAGACACAAACACCCCCATAACATTACCAATATTATTAGCGCCGAGGGCATAGGAACCGAAAGCGCCTGCTAAAATTAACCCAGCGCGGGTATAAAGATCTAACCGCAGCAAATGCAGTCTCAGACGGTCGAGAATAGCTATTACCACCAAATAAAGACCGGCGGCGAAAATAGCGCCCAAGATGGGGCAAGCAACCCAGGTTCCGAGAATTTTTATGAGGGTATCGGTATCTGTTATGGAACCACTAAATTGATTCCAGCCAATAATAGCACCGACAACGGCTTGGGTGGTGGAAACAGGTAAACCAATTTTGGTCATCCAGAAGACGGTTAAAGCAGCAGCAAAAGCAGCAGTAAAAGCACCAGCAATGGTATTAACAGCGCCTAATTCTCCGAGTCCAGCAGCGGCACCAGCCCCCCCCACTACTGCGCCGATAATTACGAATATACTACAGATAAAGGCTGCTGTACTAAACTTTACCATGCGACTACCAACGGCAGTCCCGAAGACATTGGCGGCATCATTTGCGCCCAAAGACCAGCCTAGAAATAAGCCACTGGATAGAAAAATTAAAATTGCGATCGCGTCCATGTTTACCTGATTTATGACTGGCTTACCAGAGAAAATTTAACTAAATTTTCCCGCAAATAGGAGATAATTAAGCAGTTTTAGAGGACTCGCTTAATCGCATAAATTGATAACTCATCCCCAGCATCTTCAGCAGCATCAGCGAGACGGTCAATCAAATCAACTCCGTCGCGTAACTGCATTTTACGTTCCAAAGGCAGTTGAGAATTAAAGATATTTGTTTTGAGTCTAATAGCAATGCGATCGCTTTCTGTTTCATAGACTCGGACGCGATAAAGATGATCGCGAACCGCATCAGGATGACGGAAAAAAGCCCGCGCCGCAATGACAACAGTTTCCACACTTTTAACCACCATTCCCGTCAATTCTTTAAAGTCTTGATCATAGTCTTCTGGAATATCTGGATGTTCAATAATAATACTTTGATAGCTGTCGCCAAACAAATCAATTAAATAGTATAAATCCTCCAACAAACTTAAAACATCACCCCGGGAGTCAGGAATCAACATTTCCGTATATAGTTGGGATTCAATCGCCCGCCTAAGTTCATTGCATCGCCTCTTTAAATCCCGCAATTGCTGCATTTTATTCTCACAGCTTGCCGTCACATATTGAGAATCTAAATAAGCGGAAATTCCCATCTCAAAATATAGACATCCTTCAGATATCTTATCCAGAAACTCATCTATTTGACCTTCGATAAATTTAGTTTTACCAAACAAAGGCGGAATGTCTTTTTTCATAATATTTCTACCCATAAAACGCCAAGATTAACCGCCCCCAATAATCTCACTAGGGGCGGGCGATCGATACAAATTTTAACTCTGACCAGTAACAATCCCTCATTTTATCATCAATTGAAATACCATAACTAAAAAACCCGGTTTCTGTGAGAGTTTGTGTATCTTCACCAAGTTGAGTAGGTTGGGTGGAGTCACCAAACCTAACACCACTATCTCTGATTAATCTTGGGTTTCACCCAACCTACCCAATTTCTGGGTTTCACCCAACCCAACAAATAAATTCATGTTGGGTTTCACCCAACCTACCTTCTGGGTTTCACCCAACCCAACAAATAAATTTGTGTTGGGTTTCACCCAACCTACCTTCTGGGTTTCACACAACCCAACAAATAAATTTGTGTTGGGTTTCACCCAACCTACCTTCTGGGTTTCACCCAACCCAACAAATAAATTTGTGTTGGGTTTCACCCAACCTACCTTCTGGGTTTCACCCAACCCAACAAATAAATTCATGTTGGGTTTCACCCAACCTACCCAATTTCTGGGTTTCACCCAACCCAACAAATAAATTCATGTTGGGTTTCACCCAACCTACCCAATTTCTGGGTTTCACCCAACCCAACAAATAAATTCATGTTGGGTTTCACCCAACCTACCCAATTTCTGGGTTTCACTTTCGACGCAACCATAATGTGAAGTTGCCCGATGCGATTATTGCAGCAACTGGGAAGGTTGATGGGTTACGCTTGCTAACGTTGGCTCGGCAATTACAGGCTAAATTTAGCACTGACTTACCTTAATGGGTGGACTATGGTCAGGAAAAGAAACTGGGTTTCTACAACAGCGCATTTCTGCCAAGATTTATTAAAGAAACCCGGTTTCTCCATAAATAGCCTAAGGGGTAGTGTTAGGGGCGACGAGAATTTAATTACCTAATAATTAGCCGAAAAATCCGCCCCGTAACGCCAGCCTAGGAAATTAAATTTTTCACATATTGTTTAATCACTGGTTGTAGGGTGAAACCGGATGATTTGTTCAGGAAATTTCGTCGGTTTAAAGATTGTATCGCTTTCAGAAAATCGGCATCTGATAAAAGTTCGGGTGGTTTCTGGCTGATATCTACCGCTTTTTCTTGGTTAGCTAACCACCCCATGAGGATTTTCTCGACTTCGGACAACCGTTGATAATGTGGTTTGATGAGAGTTTCTAGACTTCCTAAATATAGAGTAGGATAGGATAGGAATTTTTGGACACTACCGTTAAATAGTTCTAGGATATCAGTGGCGATTATACTTAACCATAAAGGGTTGCCATTGTACAGTTCAATCAGCTTTGACCATTCAGGTTTATCTTTGAGTTTTCTAGCGGTGAGGAGTTGGCTGGCGGATTTCCCTAACCCCGCAATTTGTAGAGTTTTGCCGTAGTTTTCTTCAGCTTCCATGGTGGCGATTTCTAGGGGTTGTTCCCAACCGAGTAGCAACAGACAACTTTGATGAGAGCATCTGCCAATTTCATGGAGGAGATGACTATAGTTTTGGTATTCTGGGCGATAATTGCCGACTAATTCTCCAGGGTTTAAGGTTTCTTGAAAGTCGTCGAGGATGATTAAACAACGGTGGTTTCTGAGATGGTCTAAAAAAGAGTTACGAGAGTTTAAATAGTTGATGATTGATGGGTTGTGGCTGGGAGGTGGTGGGGCGAGAGATTCGATGATATGACTTTGTAGGGCGTTGAAATTGGGGAATTGGCGATGACTGCGCCACAGAGTGCGATCGAAGTTATCTTTAATCTCTTCTACCAGTTTTCTAGCTAGGGCGGTTTTCCCAATTCCCGATAGTCCGGTTAGGCTGACAATGCGGCTATGTTCTTCTAGTATCCACTGCTTGAGGGTAGCTAGTTCCTGGGTGCGATCGCAGAAGCGGCGGCTATTTTCGGGGGCTTGGCTGAGGTCGTGGCGTGGTGGGGGTGGGGGGGTGGTGGTGTCTTGGGGCGATCGCTTTTTCTGACTCTTAGGATAGCCGTATAAGTCGCTGCAGACATTTATTTGATTAGCAATTTGTACCCCATTATTATAGTAGGAGAATATTTGATTTTCGATAAGCGATCGCACATTCTTTTTTTTCACATTCTCTCCCAACAGGTCAGACAGGAGTTTCCATAAGTCGGATGCTGATTTCCTGACGTGATCGCTCGTACATTGGTATTTTTCAGAGATATCCTTATATCCCTTACCTTCCCATACACCCTCCAAAATAGCGCGTTGCAGCGAGTCCAGATGCTTTCCGGTCTTGTTAAATATCAGGTGATCCGTCCACTGCAACGCCTCTCGCATCTCCATAGCTGCCCAACCCAGTTATAGTGTGTTTTGCTCTGACCCCCATTATCCCACATTTCCTCCTGTTTTGCCACAAAATCCCTCAAAATCCCCTTTTTTTACTTCTAAAAGCCTCAAAAATACCCCCCCTGAAATGCCACTTTTATGGAGTAGACAAATAATTATTCCGTATGATAAACTAATAATTAAAGTGCAGTCGGACTATCATTTGATCAATCTTCAATCATCAAGCATTGTTGATCTCTGTAGATGAGCGAATAATGATCAGTAGTTAGTCTAGCTTCCTTATGTGTGGTGTACTGTAGACGGTATTAACTTGATTTTATGAAACAGTCACTAACTGTTTCAGTTATAAGACTTTGTCCGGCCCAAATATGGTCGCACTCGGTATGACCCTATACTACTGAAAATTTATATTAAATTTTGTAAAGATATCGCCGAGTGTCCAAAATCCTCTGCTCCTAACGAGTATCAGCTTATGAAATCATCTCAAACTGATATTAATTTTCCCAATAACTCTGGTCGATTTCTCAGTGCTTTTCAGAGAAAACACTTAGAAAAAAGCCTAGAAAAAGGGTTGTCTAAGCGCCATTATCAACGAATTAAAATTATGTTGCTGGCGGATGAGGGTAAAACCCAAACCGAAATTTGCCAAGCGTTAGGCTGTTCCCATAGTACAGCACGCCATTGGATAACTCTCGCCAAGTCTGGTCACGCTCACCAGTGGAATAGTAGCCCAATTGGCAGACCTCAAACTGTAGACGAGCAATGCTTGCAGCGGTTGAGGGAGTTAGTCACTCAAAGCCCTAAAGAAGTTAAGGTGCCTAACCGTAATTTTACTTATCATGCTCGACAGTGGACGGCTAAGAAACTCAGCGAACACTTAGAAGCGGAATTAGGGATTAAAATCAGCGATCGCCATATTAACAGACTGCTCAAACAAATGGGCTTATCTACCAGACCAAAATCGAATAACCTTGAAAAAAATGAGCCGAAAAAATCCAGTAAAAGCGGCATTGTGATTAGGGACATTCCAGAGGAGGTGGCATTTTCTTAATCATCATGAAAAATCTATTAAGTGCTATTAAGTGTTGGAAGCACTATCGAGGGAAAAATGACTACCAAAGAACATCTATCTGGTCTAATCGGTGAATTTTTATCAGAAAAGGAGTTAGCGAGTTTAGTTAAGTCGGCTGAATTTTCCAAACCTAACCCCGGTTTGTTGTTGGAAAGTATCTCAGCATCCGATGGCTTATATATTTTGGTCGCTGGTAAAGTAAGACTGGTTAACAGTAGCCGGGACTTAATTACCACCCTGCATCCGGATCAACTATTTGGGGAATGTACTTTGTTTCCTGAAGCCGGCTTTTTAGATTATGCTGTCAGGGTTTCGCCTCAAGCAGAGCTTTGTTATATTCCCGGTCAAGTTTTGCGCTCTATCATTCATAAAAATTCCCGATTTAAGGAGTATTTGTACAATTTAGCTACCGCTAAAGATAATGAACAAAAAAGCAAGTTTTCCATCAATAATAAACCGGATTTATCCGTAAATGACGACCAGGAACTAATCGCGGAAATTAGCACAATCAAAGATGAAATATATCTAAAAACCCACCAGCAAAAAGTTAACAAGGCTTATTTCCCTAGCCCCACTCAGCGCGTTACTCATCTATGGCAGCATATTACTAGACGCTATCCTTTTTTTGAGCAACAAAGTGGTTCTGACTGTGGTGCTGCTTGTTTGGTAATGGTTGCCCGTTACTGGGGCAAAAAGTTTAGTGTCAACCGCATTCGAGATATTGCTAATGTAGATGCTAATGGGGCTTCTTTGCGAGGACTATCCGCTGCGGCAGAAAGTATCGGATTTTCCACTAGACCAGTTAAAGCCAGTATTGACCAACTGGCTAAACAAAAATTACCGGCGATCGCTCACTGGGAAGGAAACCATTATATCGTAGTTTATGAAATCACTCGCAATCAAGTCATTGTTGCTGACCCTGCTATTGGTCAACGGAGTTTAACATACCCAGAATTTAAAACAGGTTGGCAGGGTTATACATTACTCCTACAACCGACAGCTTTAATCAAGGAACTCAAAAATCATACTACCCCATTCTGGCAATTTTTTAATTTAGCCAGTCCTCACGGTCAAGTATTGCTAGAAGTATTTATTGCTTCCGTAGTCATTCAAATTTTCGGATTAGTTACCCCACTATTTACTCAGCTACTCCTCGACCGGGTAGTTGTTCAAGGCAGTACATTAACCTTAACGGCTGTGGGATTAGGGTTAGTCATTTTTGGTTTATTTCGGGTTGCTTTGACCGGGTTACGACAATATCTCCTTGACCACACTGCCAACAAAGTACATTTAGCCATGATTGTGGGATTTATTACCCACACTTTCCGATTACCCCTGCGGTTTTTTGAGTTTCGCTATGTGGGGGATATCATGGCTAGGGTGCAGGAAAACCGCAAGATTGAGAGTTTTCTAACGGGTGAAGCCCTATCTATTGTATTAGATTTACTCACGGTCTTTATCTATGTGGGACTTATGTTCTGGTATAGCTGGAAAATGGCTTTGCTGGCATTAGTCATTGTGCCACCCTTTTTCCTGCTGGCTCTCATTGCTACTCCGTTTCTACAAAAGATATCCCGAGAAATATTTGCGGCTTTAGCGGAAGAAAGTGGTTATCTCATCCAATCTCTGACTGGTGTACGCACCGTCAAATCTCTGGCAATTGAGCAAGTGGTACGTTGGCGTTGGGAGGAGTTCCTGAACAAGTCAATTCGCAAAAACTTTTCTGGTCAGATTATTAGCAACCGACTCCAAGTATTTAGCTTAACCATTGAATCTTTAGTGACCACTGGATTGCTTTGGTTTGGGGCTTGGTTAGTGATTCAAGGAGAGTTAACCATCGGGCAGTTGGTGGCTTTTAATATGTTAATTGGCAATGTAATAAACCCTTTTCAGCGGTTAACGGTTCTCTGGAATGAGTTCCAGGAGGTGATTATTGCAGTCGAGCGAATTAATGATGTGATTGATACCGAACCAGAGGAAGATTTGCAATCTCAGGCTCGTTATTATTTAACAGATTTACGAGGAGATATTATTTTTGACAAGGTGACATTTCGTTACCACCCAGAGAGCGAAACGAATGTTTTGGAGAATCTCAGCTTTGAAATCAAAGCCGGACAGACTGTAGCTTTAGTGGGGCGTTCTGGTTCAGGAAAAACTACTATTTCTAAGCTAGTTTTGGGGCTGTATCCCCCTACAGATGGGAAGATTTTCATTGATGGTCATGACATAACTAGCATTTCTTTACCTTCTTTGCGTCAAAGGGTTGGTGTTGTTGACCAGGATACTTTTTTATTTGGTGGCACAATTCGGGACAACTTGACTCTAGCGCGACCTTCTGCAACTCAGGCGGAAATTATCGAAGCGGCTCAATTAGCAGGTGCTGACGAGTTTATTCAAAAGTTACCGATGAGTTATGAAACCCAGATTGGTGAAGGTGGGGGGTTATTGTCTGGTGGTCAAAGGCAAAGATTAGCGATCGCTAGGGCGTTATTAGGCAATCCTCGTCTATTGGTTTTTGATGAGGCAACTTCCCACTTAGATGTGGAGTCAGAACGAATTATTCAGACTAATTTGAATAGAATTCTTAAAGACCGGACAACATTAATTATTGCCCATCGCTTATCTACGGTGAGAAATGCCGATGTAATTTTAGTTTTAGATAGAGGAGTATTAATAGAGCAAGGAAATCACAATCAGTTAATGGCAAAAAAAGGGCATTACTACTATTTAAATCACCAACAAATTAATTAATTTTGCCCACTAGGATTGATGGTCATCTCTAAATCTTGAATAGCTTTAGGTAGACATCACTGAATCGACAACTCAAACTCAACCTAGTAAATCTTGGAATAATTAAAGCTATGCCACAGTTTAATGATATTGCTCAAACCCAATTAAACGGCCATAAAAGTTTAGACACAGACTTAGTAAGTTTACAACCTGAATCTAGTCTTTTGACCGACCAAAATCTACCAGCAAACAACCTAAATTCTTCGGCGGATTGGTCTTTTGCCACGAAGGAACTATTAGATGCCTTACCTCAGCGATGGACGCGAGGACTGCTCTATTTTTTAATCGTTTTTGTGGCGATCGCTTTGCCTTGGGGAATGTTGTCTCAGGTAGATGAAACAGGCAGTGGTAGGGGACGGTTAGAACCGCAAGGTGGTACGGTTAAGCAAAAGCTAAATTTGACTTATACATCTGCTGCTCTTAATTCCCAAACCGCTAAAGTTGAAATGCTAAATATTGAAGAAGGAGACATGGTAAAAGCCGGGGATATTTTAATGGAACTGGACAGTCTCCCTATTCGTGAGCGAATTATGCAACTACAACTTCAGCAGCAAAGTAAAGAAAATCGACTGAATACACTAGAGCAACAAAAAAATCGCCTAGAAACCGAACTGCTTACCCAAGAACGGCAAAATCAGTCTCAACAATTAGAGAAACTATCCCAGGTGGAGCAAGCAAGGAGGAACCTTCAATCCCTGAAAACTACATACAATTTACAGGAACAGGAAAAACTGACCCAGGTTGATCAAGCAGAACAAAATTTAGCTGCTCTCCGGAGAATATTAAATTTACAGAGAGAAGAAAAGCTGGCTCAAATTCGGCAAGCAAAACGACAGCTACAGGATAGCGAGACTGCATATATCTTAGCAGAAATGCGATGGCAAAAAGCAATCCGAGAAGTTGAACGATATGACAATCTTTTAGACGATGGTGTAGTCACAGAAGTTCGGTTAATTGAACAGGAAGATATCAAAGAGGAAAGACAAAGAATTTGGGAGCAAAGTAAAGCAGATATTGAACAAGCCAGACTGCGACTAGAAGAGCAGGAAAGCAGCTATGAGCGGATTATTCATCAAGCGGAGGCAGATATTGAACAAGCTGAGTTGCGGTTGGCGGAACAGAAACGCAGTTATGATCGTACTATTCATCAAGCTCAGGCGGATATTCAGCAGGCTGAGTTACGTTTAGCGGAGCAAGAGAGTAGTTCTGAAACTATTCTTCATTCCGGTGAAATTGCGGTTTCTAAAATTGAAGATCAACTCAAGAATTTACAGACTCAAATAATTAGCCTTCAAGCCGAAATTGCTCAAGACAAGAAAGATATTGAGTCTTTGAATTTTGAGTTAGAGAAACGGGTTGTTAGAGCGCAAGAAGGAGGCACTATTTTTAGTTTGCCAATTTCTGGGGTGGGAGATGTGGTACAACAAGGAGGAATGCTGGTAGAAATAGCACCCCAAGAAGCGATGCTTTTATTGAAAGCAGAAATGGCCACTACACAAAGTGGATCTTTACAGGAAGGAATGGCGGTTAAGATGAAGTTTGATGCGTATCCTTTTCAGGACTATGGGGTAGTTGATGGAAGTTTAATCAAAATTTCTCCAACCACCAAAATGCAAGAAACATCTCAGGAACGAGTGGCAATTTATGAGCTAGAAATTGAGTTAACTCAAACTTGTATTCCTAGTGGAAATGACTGTATTCCATTACGTCCGGGAGATACGGCTACGGCTGAGGTGGTCGTGCGCCAGCGTCGCGTTATTGATTTTATTCTTGACCCATTCAAGAAGTTACAAAAAGGAGGGTTAGAATTTTAAAAATATTTTGTTCGACCGCCTGTCATTCCCGCGAATTGCGGGAATCCATAAAAATGTTTTGATTACCCGGAGAAAGATTATGTCACAATCTATTACCATTACTGCTGAAGATATTGTGAAACAAGTTAAGCTATCTCTTCAAATACCCGATTTAATCGAGTCTATTGTTAATCGCAAGATTATTACTGATGCAGCTACGGAAGCCGGGATAACTGTGGATAATGAGGAACTTCAGCAAGCGGCGGATGCTCTTAGACTTCTCCAGAAACTTCGTGGCGCACAAGAAACTTTTGCTTGGCTAGAGAAACACCATTTGTCTGTTGATGATTTAGAAGAAATTGCTCACTTTACCGTTATTTCCCAAAAGTTGATGACTCATCTATTTGCCGAGAAAGTAGAGCCTTACTTTTATGAAAATCAATTGGATTATGTTGGGGTAGTGATATATGAAGTGGTGTTAGAGGATGAAGATTTAGCGATGGAATTATTCTACTCTATTCAGGAAGGGGAAATGAGTTTCTATGAGGTGGCTCACAAGTATATTGAGGATAAAGAGTTACGCCGAAAAGGGGGATATCGAGGGATATTGTCTCGTAAAGATTTGAAGTCAGAGATTTCGGCTGCTGTTTTTGCGGCGACACCACCAGAGGTTCTTAAACCGATTGTGACTTCTAAGGGGGTGCATTTGATTTTAGTGGAGGAGATACTTCAGGCAGAGTTAAATGATCAGTTACGCTATCAAATTGGGTCAGAGTTGTTTGGCGAGTGGATTATCAATCAAATTGAGTCAGTCTCAGTTGTCACCAGTTTGGGATGAATAGCACTAACACGAGTATCATCCAGTCAGGTCAACCTAACTGGATGATAGAGAGATTTTAGTTAAAACTGGGCTGGTTTCTTAACAAGAACCTAAAGTTGAACTCTTCAGATAAATGATGCAGATAGCTTTCAGAATTGAAGAACAAGTCTGCATTAGTCAGGACGTAAGTTAGAAATTTAGTTTACCTACTTACCACCGACAGAAGACCTAGCTTTTACCCCCACCAGCAGAAGCCATAGCTTTTACCTTTTTTTCCATTCTTGTCATCAAATTCTTTATATGAAATTCCCAAATACCAGTTTCGCCCACCCAAAAGCTCCATCATGTCTTGATCATTCAAGTCAGTAAGGTAACTCTCAGAACCGGAGAACAAATCTGCACCAGCAGGACGTAAGTCAGAAATAGTAATGTTAGCCATTTTTGTTTCCTCTTGGAATAAGTTTGACTTTGAGGTAATCAGATTTATTACCTGCCTTCCCCTATGACTATCATTATTGCCTAACTCTCCAACAATGACAAGAAGTTGAGCAACTTTAAAGTTTATCTATTTGACACAATTATGTCTCAAATACTCACCAAAATACCGTAAATTTACGCATATTCTAGCCTCATGTTCCCACAATTTCGTATCACTGAGCTTTGTTTTCTGAGACACAACTAACACAATTATGTCTTTTGTATATCTCCCTCCTCTGGGTTCGGGTGGTGGCGGGTCAAAAAAATAGCCCCATGACATGAGGCTAAAACCGATGAGCCGATCGCTCTTTCCCAGATAGGCGATAAGCCTGACGGCATAGCGACCCTTACCGCTCTGTTTAATCTCAATCATCAGCCTCAAACAGACGGACGACGAATTCGGGTTTGTATGTCATCTGCCACCACCAGACAACCTTGTAAAGTCGCCAGTGGATCTTCCCGCACAACCCGCTGCAAAACATCAAGCACGGCCTGACGACTTCCACAGCGAGAACGCAACAGTAAAATTCCCGGATGAGTTCCGGGTGGAAAACGTCGGACATCAGAAAAATCTAAGTCGAGAGTAATAAAAAAGCGTCCCTCAGTACAAACTTGCTGCCATACAACTTCATCGTCTTCACCAGACAATCCTTCATCAGTAACTCGATCGCAATCGTAACCTTCATTTCGGAGAAACTCTGCATGGGTAATACTAAGATTTTCGTCTAATTTGACTAAGAGCATTATGATCACGTTGGCGACAGTTCTTCTTCTCTTGCTAGTGCCGCCGCATAAGCGATCGCCGAGCGCACATTTTCTAAAGTCAACGGTGGATATTCCTCAACAATTTCTGCTAATGTCAATCCCTCAGCCAGGTTATCCAGGATGACCGAAACCATAATCCTGGTTCCTTTAATACAAGGTTTGCCATGACAAATATTGGGGTTTTTCTCAATTTGTTCTTGCCAATTAAGCATGGTTTGCCCTCTACCAAATTGTTAAGCATAACTTGTCCTAGTTTAGCATAAAACCAACCGGCTACGAGAGCGATATCTGAGCCTGGTCGAAGCGATCGCTTTTCTGACTCCCTGAGCTCTGCTCCAAGAGGAGTTCGCGCAGCACCCCGGAGGCAATCGCTCTTTGATTCCCAGATAGGCGACTAATATCAGCCTGCGAACTCTAATCCCTGATAAACATCCTCAGAATCTGCATTCAAATAAGGACGCTGCCAATCAATCCCCAACCCAGAAAACTGCTCAGAAATAGCAGCAATCCGACCCGCCGCAGAATTGTCCTCCTGTTGCCAAGCCATCAATAACCCATTAGCTATAATCTGACAGCGATTCATCCCAAAACTCTCCTCACTGCCAAACTTTTTGTCCGGTTCTTCCGCCAACCCCAAACCCGGTGCTAACTCCAGAGTAAACAAAGGTATTTCTGGCTTAAAAACAGACTTATTTTCTTGATAAACATGAGCCACAACCTGCCTGACCAACTCATAATCTGTTTTGCCAAAATAAAGCACCCCAGCATCATACCGTTGATAATCAGCCGGATTATACAAAGCCTTAAAACTAAAAGGAATGCCCCTCTCATTTAACCTTTCAGTCAACCCAGCCATCACAGCCACCGCACCTTCAGGAGTAACATTAAAATAGATCCGCACCATAGCTTCCTCTCTCTGTAAACCGGCATTACCCACCGCCATATAAAAGCCATTTTGCACCAAATTCTTAGGCATCAAAATTGACACAACATCCCCCACTGCTGCCGCTTTTTCAGACTCTTGAAGATGCTTTTCCCGTTCGATATGCAGCCGCAAACCTCCCTGAGTTACAGCCAAACTGCCATCGGTTTCTTCTCTCAAAATCGACCAACCCGCATCAAAATATCCCTCACCCTTGTTCGCTGCTTCCAACTGTAAATAAAAGTCCATAGCTACGCCCGCAAAACTATTATTCTCCAAATCTAATGGCTGACCCTTATTCTCAGAACCTAATGCTTGGGATGCTTGCATCGACCCATTATAATAAATGCCATAAAGAAAACTCCGCAACTGTAAGCTCATGTACTTATCCTGCATTTCCTGGGGTAAAGCCTGAATCCGAGACAACATCTCAGCAGGCATTTCCCAGGGTTGATAGTTCGGATGATGAATCGAAAAATCAGCGGAAATTTCGACATTTTCAACAATATCTGACAAAACTTCCTTTAACCGACCTCCAACTTCAGAGGCTAATTGATGAGATTGAGAATTAAGTAATGACATGATTTTTCAAGATACTCAACGATATTAAACTTTGCCAACAACAGAAGAATTCATCTGATTTAACTGAGTAGCAGTAGCCCCAAAAATCGTGGGCATTGATGATTCAGGACGAGATAACAAAGCCTTGGCTACCTGAAGCATAGCAATTCCGGTATTATTAAATATTTTTTGATACTGAACCATTGCCAAAATCCCAATAATTAAAGATAAACCGGCTAACTGTACGACTTGCTTTAAGAAATCAGGACGATATTCTAAGATTTCTGGGAAAGTTTCTAAATAAGCTAAAGTCAACCCACCGATAGATGGCTGAAGTAATTCTAGGGGAGTCGTGGCTAGTCGCAGAGACTCTTCGATACTGAGAGAATTGCTAATCACCAAGCTACCCAACCAAATTTGTAGATAACTAGCGATCGCCATTCCCAAATCAAATGCTGGATCTCCCCAATCAGACCTTTCCCAATCAATCAACCGGATCCCATTTCCATTAATATCTTCCCAGTTTCGATTCAGGAGAATATTATTCAGCTTGAGGTCATTGTGAGTCAGACAAACAGGAGAAATAGTTTCACTTGCTTGATGAACTGCTTCTCCTAAGCTATCATATCGTTGATAAAGTGCAAAAAATTTCAATCCATCCATCGGAGCCATACCAAAAATTTCAGGACCGATCCTTTCCAAACTCTCTAATAATAGCGGAGATACTTTGGGTTTTCCTGCCACCTCTTCTTGGACAAAAAATTCCCGATAAATACTCTGATTCCAGGTATCACGATGAATCGTCGCCAAACAACTGCCAATTTGAGCAGCAACCTGAACCGGAAAGAGATTGTTTTTAGAATAAAACTCTGCTAAATCCTGATAATTATCCAGATAAGTAGAAACTAAAATTGAGTTATCAGCATCGTGGAGCAGTAATTCTGGCAGAAAACTACGCCAATGGTCAAATTCAGGAAAGCTCTGTAGAAATTTGGGGATTCGCCATTCCCCAAAAAACTCGCCCACAGTTTCTTTTTCCGAATTGATAAATTGTTCTTGTTTAACCAGTAACTTTCGACCCTCTGGTAAAGTCACCAATAAATTAAAATTTTTAGCCTCAACCTGCTCTACTCCTGGATTTTCTAGGGAGCGATCGCAGATTTTTTGGTCGATTAAATAGTCATAAACATTTTGAGAACTTAACACAAATTTCATAATTACAATTATTCTCAAATATGGCTGCTCTGTTTTGATTGATTTTAATCATAATTGATGATAGCCTTATTGCCAACCTCTTCATCTGTATTAAAAAGACATAATTAATACAATTATGTCTAAACTTCAACTAATCTCGCCAGTCAAACAAGCTGTTAGATTGTTTTATTGCTAATTGCGATCGCTCCCTAGACAAAGAAACCGGGTTTCTGTGAGAGTTTTTGCCTCCTCACCAAGATGTCAACTAGAAACCGGGTTTCTCCACGGGAGACAAAGAAACCGGGTTTCTGTGATAGGTTTGTGCATCCTAATTGCCGATCGCACTGCTGTAATCACAGTGTCCCCAGCCCGGGAATCCAACAATTCCTCATGCACCGCACAGGGAATTAAAATCCTACCATAAATCTGAGGCATTAGGTTAAGTTGCCCGACCTTCGCTAAATTGGAAATGGGTGAAGTGTTGCTGACAACAATCATACCCACTCCGTTTCCTCTAAAGTTTTGAGGTCTTCCTGAAACTCCTCAATATCATAGTGGACGCAAATACCTCGCTCAGAAATGATTTGTTGAAACTGCGTCCGATGCAGTCCCAATAACTCACTGGCTTTTCCCAAACTAATTTTATCTTGCTGAAACAGCATCAGCACAATTTCCAACAATAGCTCATTTTCCGAAAAGCCACTCGCTTTTACTAGGTCATCGGCAATCACTAAACTCATGGGGAACTCTCCTGGGCTGAAATCTCCTGCTTCAATCTTAGCAGCCGGGGGAGCGATCGCCCCTAATTGCAAATACCATATCCCCTACACTCAGAAACCTTCTGTCTTTCTGCATCCTCACAGAGATTTTGCCATCAACCCGGTTTCTCAGTTCCAATTACCATCAATCAAAACCCTCTTAGAGGGGGATGATTAAATTAATCAGGTCAAGCCATTTTAGGAAAGTTAAAGCTATGACCACTAAACAACCTCGCTACAGTAAAGAGGAATTCGCTCGTCTTGGGGATGAAATTTATGAATTTAAGGTTCGCCCACAAGTAGAGGCAGGTAATGAGGGCAAGATTGTGGCGATTGATTTAGAAACTGGAGATTTTGAAGTCGATGCTAGTGAAATTGCCGCCTGCGATCGCCTTGAAGCCACTCACCCTGATGCTCAAATCTGGATTGTGCGAATCGGTTCCGGCTATGTCCGTCGCTTCGGTGGACTAAGCAAGAGAATTTGATGATTACCGGAATCGTTAATAGAGATTTTGAACCGATTATTCCCCATATTCACATCCTGCCAACTTATCACCAGACTCGGTGAATGGAATAGGCATCAAAAGCCGAATCGCGACTAATCAAAACCAAGGGATGATTCATGGCTTGTGCCACCAAAATCCGATCAAACGGATCGCGATGATGGAGGGGTAAGCTCAGGTAGAACTCCGTATAGTGCGAATGTAATGGGCAGAACGCCGATTTTTAGTTGTTGTAGCACTTCCTCTAATTCTGAGAATGATTTCTGTAACCTAAGTTTGCCTAAACCCAATTTAATTGAAATTTCCCATAAACTGGCAATACTTACGGAGAGATTGTTATTGGCATCTTCCAGAATTTCGGTGGCTCTATCACTTAAATTTTCACTGTTTTGCAAGTACCACAGTAAAGTATGGGTATCCAGTAGGCAATTCATCTTTACATATAATCCTTTAAATCTTCCAGAGGTTCATCAAAATCATCAGACATCCAGATTTGACCCTGCCAAATACCCAGTCCGCCTCGCTGGGGTGCTTTGGCGGTTTGAACAGCGTCTGCCGCATATCGGTTCACCAAAAATTCTGTATAGTCCAAAACTGACTGCTTGACAGATTCTGGGAGTTTTTCCACATTTTTTAAAATGGCATTTTCTATCATTTTTTTACTTAAAAATATGCCTCTCTATGAATCAATTAACTCTCATATCTGGCTTTCACAAAAGCCGGAATTTGATGGGGGTCAGTCCACCCGGGGGGTTTATGGAAGCCCAACCAGTGGACTATAGCTAGTGATTTTTACTCACTTAATCCTATAGCATTCCTAAATGAATTGTGGAAGACCCTCACCCCCAACCCCTCTCCCAGAACGGGAGAGGGGAGAAGAAAATGTCACAACTGATTTAGGATTGCTATAGTTTTCTTGTTTTCAAGATAACACATCCCGGCCATCAATGCCAGCAACATAGATTTTCGTTTAGTTCAAAATTTGAAGACCTCCGCAAAAAGGAAGCAGAAAGCGGCAGAGAAGTTGTCACTTTGTCGCGCCAACCCGGTTGAAAAACCCGTTGGAGTGGACGAGATTTTGATGGTGAAGTCAAGAAAACCAAGCCGAGTTAGGAGCGATAGTTAGGAGCGATAGTTAGGAGCGATAGTTAGGAGCGATCGCCTTTAATCTTCCCTTACAACCCCACCACTCGTGTTTCAGCTTGTCTGAAAGACTTGGGTTTTACTACGATTTCCACATCCCGACCCAACGCATTTAAAAAACGAAACAACCGAGTCGTGGAAAAACCCGATAGCTTGCCATTCACTAATGCCGCCACTTTAGGCTGGTCAATTCCCAACATTTCTGCCGCCTCAGTTTGAGTCATATTTTGGGCGGCGATAATACCACTAATTCTCCGGGCAAGTTCTGCCTTGACCAGTAATTCATCAGAATTTTCTAACTCTAAATCGGCGAATACATTGCCACTTCCTGCTTGTACTTTAATCGGGTGATTCATGTTTTACCTACTGATTGATGTAATGTTCGGAGTAATGTTCTTTGGCACGCTTAAGCCTTCCCTCGATTAGCTCAATATCCTGCTTAGGCGTGGCAATCCCTTTTTTTGACTTCTTCTGAAAAGCGTGGAGGACATAGACCACCCCAGCTAACTTTAAAGTGTAAACGGCTCGATAAGTGTCTCCGTCAAAATCTTCGACAACTTCAAGCACCCCAGCCCCCTTAAAGCCTTTGAGTGGTTTCGCAGACGGGTGCTTTTCACCACATTGAGCCAGATATAGCGCATAACCAACACCTTGCCGAACCTCCTCCGGGAACTCCTTTAAATCCTCAAGAGAACTGCCAACCCACTCAACTGGTTTTAGTAATTCACTCATACCTCAATTATGCTACTTTTGGCAGATCATGTCAATCCCTGAATCCTGCTATATTGCACTAAAAAAAGTGATGAAGCTAAGTTGATGAAAATTAAAGCCATTATTCATCCAGCAGAAGAAGGGGGTTATTGGGTAGAAGTCCCAGCCCTTCCCGGTTGCATTACCGAAGGTGATACCTGGGAAGAGGTCACGCAGAATTTACAAGACGCCGTTGAGGGTTGGCTGAGTGTTGCGAATAATAGCCTGAAAAAAACAGAACCCACCGACGAAATTGTGGAAAAACAGGGCTGGTTTTTACAGAGAATTACAGGAAGCCACTAGATTTACGACAATCCCCCAGAACCCAAAATTCTCTCTATTCCTGTCCATAGTAATCAGGAATTAAAAATTGGCACTTTAAAGGCATTGATGAAAGTAGCCAATCTCACCGAGGAGGACTTGTGAAAAAAGACCCCGATTCAATTAACCAGCAATCATCCTAGCCTCTTTTGTGCCATAATGGTTTTATTTGAACCCGTGAGGGAGAGGTTGCTGCCCCGATGGGAGGAGAGGATGGGATAAGATACTGATGACGATGATTCGCGAGGTCACAATTCGAGGCTTCAAGTCCATTTACTCCGCCACCCTAGAACTTGGCCGAGTGAATTGCTTCATTGGGGCCAATGGAGCGGGCAAAAGTAACTTGCTGGAAGCTCTGGGAGTCTTAGGCGCGGCAGCTAATGGCGTGGTTGATGATGAAAGCCTGCTGCGTCGTGGGGTGCGGGCGGGCTTACCCAGGCTGTATAAAAGCTCTTTTGCGACCGATCGCACTCCGGCCCACATTGCCATTGAGGTCACCGGCTCAGGTAACGAAGCCTATCGCGTTTCTTTGCTCAACCCCCTCGATTCCCCTGAACCGGCTTGGTCCTATAAAACCGAAGTCCTCAGCGACGGCAATCAGGAAATTCTTTCTGATGGCATTCGCAACAAGAAGAACCTCAACCCCAAAGCGGGCTTGGCTGCCTTGCAGTTGGTGGAGTTAGACCCCCAGAATCCGGCGGCTCAACTGATGCAGCGCCTCCAGGAATTTGCCATTTACTGCCCGAACACTCCCACTCTGCGTGGCATTGTCCCGGACCAACAATCGCGCCTCCCCCTGGGTGTGAGCGGTGGACTACTCGCTGAAGGGTTTGCCTCCCTGCGCGAATATTTAGAGGGTAGAGGGGAAGAAGGTGAGGAGATTCTGGAGCAAGTGCTGGAGTTGATTGACTGGGTGGCTGATATCCAAACCACCAGCTATGGAACAAATCTGCTCTCGCCCAAGGTGCCTCGGACTAAGCTACTCCTAAAATTCAGCGATCGCTTTATGAACCAAAGCCGCAACGAACTCACCGCCTACGATGCCAGCGAAGGCGCACTTTATGTCATCTTGGCGGCGGTGCTTTGCCTGTTACCCCAAGCTCCCCGACTGCTGGCGATCGACAATCTGGATCAAGCCCTGAATCCCCGACTGCTGGTCCGGCTGATTTCCCGTCTTGCGGGCTGGCTTCAGGATAATGACTGCGATCGCCAACTGCTGTTAACGGTCCATAATCCCGCCGCCCTCGATGGTCTGGACTTACTGGATTCTGAGGTGCGCCTGTTTGTGGTAGAGCGCAATAGCAATGGTCAAACCTGTATCCGTCGCCTCACACTCACCCCCGAACTTACTCAACTGAACCAGCAATATCCCCTCTCACGCCTCTGGATTATGGGGCATCTAGGAGCGGTGCCCAATGTCTGATCCGTTAAAAATTGCCCTAGTAGCCGAAGGGCCAACGGATTTGGAAGTGATTCAAGCCGCCCTTAAAGCCATCTTACCCGATCCATTTATCATGACCCTGGTGCAACCGGAAGCGACTCAACCGCAAATGGGAGGCGGTTGGGGCGGTGTGCTGAAATGGTGTGACGCGGCGCAACAGAGGCATCATGGCTCCCTGGATACGGACCCCACCCTGATGAGCTTTGATGTGCTGATTATTCATGTGGATGTGGATGTATCGACGGGTGAATATGACAATTGTGGACCCGCAGTGACAGAATTAGCGCAGCAGAACAAGTGGGGAACTCTCCCCTGCTCACAGCCCTGTCCTCCCGTAGCTGATACGGTGGATGCTCTGATGATGGCGATTCAAAGCTGGTTAGGAGGGGCTACTCCTGGCGATCGGACGGTGTTCTGCCTACCTGCCCAATCCTCCGGTACCTGGTTAGCAGCGGCGGTACTAGCTCCAGGGCATCCCCTCCTAGCCCAAGGGGAGTGCAATGTCAATCTAGAGAATAGACTGGCAACCCTACCCAAGGGACAGCGCATCAAGAAAAACAAGCGAGATTACCAAGTTCATGGGCCAAGCATTACCCAGCATTGGACACAAGTCAAAGGACTTTGTACCCAAGCCGCCAATTTTGAGCAGACTGTATTAACGGTAGTCCGTTCCTTGGAGTAGGGGCTTGGTGCTTTTTCTCTAGCTCTGTCAAGGTGTATTTTTAGGGGCTTCGATGCGATCGCCTGAAAAGGGTGATGAGACAAAACCCTGACATGAGGTCAGTCATAAACCCTGTTTTTCTTATCAATATGTGCGCCAAAATAAGTTGAATCAAACTGATGTAATGGTTCAGCTTGACTATCGATCGCCCCAATTAAGTCACCGATTTTTTCAGATAACGGTTCCGCTTCAGGCTGGGGTTTTTCAAGTTGAGATAAAATCCAACTTTCGGGAGTTAACCCTTGTTTTTGGGCGACTTCTAGGATGGCTTGATAAGTTTTTTCAGATAGAATCAGGGTATGTTCTGACATAATTTTACTCAGTTAACCTGCTCCGATTTTAACTCTAATCCATACAAATGGCAACGATGCAATTCAAGCCCAAAAGTAGGGGCGTTACCAGGAAAATACCCAGGCTAATTTTTGCCAAATACTGCCATTCTCCCGAACCCGCCTTTACCCCGGTCAAGGGGCTGTGACTCTAAGCTATAGCAGTTCCCGGACTCATGAGGTACGTTTCAAAGCCCCTCTCCCTTTCTGGGAGAGGGGTTTGGGGTGAGGGCCGTACCTTATGGAGATGAGAAACGCTATAGGAGATTTGGGTTATTCCCATCATTTTTGGCAGAGGGTGACACAGCCTACATCTGCTTAAATCTTAGCAGCCACGAAAGCGATCGCCCCTAGTTACCGATACCATATCCCCTACACTCAGAAACCTTCTGTCAGATGCAAAAACAGATTGCCCATCCCAAATCGAGCAACTGGTTAGAGCAAATTAGCGGATCTTTCAAGGATGAACCGGCTTTTGAAGAAATCCTCGCATTAGGGCAAGCCATTCGCCGAGGCGATGAGTCCGTATTAGATCCCTCAGAAATAAAATGAGATATTTATTAGATACAGATGATCTGAGCATTCTGCAACGTCAATCTGGGGCATATTATCACAATCTTGTGGCACCAATGGCTCAATATACCCTCGATAATTTGGCGATTTCAATTATCACAATTCAGGAACCAATGTTGGGCTGTCATGCCTAGATTAACCGCCCTCGTTATCCCAATGAATTGGTTAAAGGTTATGAAATCATGGAACCGCTAGTAGCTGACTTTCAACGATTACCCATTCTCCCTTTTGATGCGATCGCCTCCCACACCTTAGACCAGTTAAACTCACAACGGATTCAACTGGCTCAGATGGATGCGCGAATGGCGGCGATCGCGCTTTCTCGGCAAATGATTTGATTAACTCGTAATCATGGAGACTTTAGCAAAGTGGCAGGATTAGCAATAGAAAATTGGACAATTTGAAGTAGGGGAATGTAGATAGCGATCGCTCTTATTAAATTACTCTTCAAATCTAGGCGATCGCTCTCATTGTTCGGTGTTCTCTGTGTCCCTGTGGTGAAAAATCCCCAGAGTGATTTTATCGAGAAATAGAGGGGCGATCGATTATCAGAAATGGACCGATTTAACTCATTGCTTATGAGTAAACCATCAGTCTTGAAGTTCAGGAACCCGATCGCTTTCATATTGTTCAATTAAAACACCGAGAATATCCATCAGTGAAGCCAGAGGATGTGCTTCATCTTCGCCAACTTCATCAATCAGGCGATCGAGCCAATCAACCAGATCTTGATAACTGGCTTCATCGCGGGGAATGACTAATTTAGTTGCTAGGGGCTGCCACAATTTTTGAGTTTCATCAATGCTCAACATTTTTACTCTCTCCATTTTCCTCGATCATACTCTGCATGAGTCAAAACTGCCCGAATATAAATTTTTTGTCGATTATAGTGAATCGCCGCTATTAACCGTACTTTGTTACCACCAATATTAAACACTGTGAGGTTATCAACTTGGTCAGCACTGGGAAACTCGTTACGAAGTTCAACAAAGGAATTAAATGTTCCTGATTTCACCAGTTGATACCAACGAGCCAATGCGCTTTCTGTGTCCGGGTACTTTGCTGCAAATTCATTGAGCCGTTTGCGTGTGATAACGTGCATAATGAAACTCAGGGATATTACCCAATTATATCATCGGTTTTAATGTCTGCGTCGCGCTCCTTAAATTTCCTCTCCCAAGAACGAAAAAGGCGATTTCCTCTGCGAATCTTAAAGAGTTAGTCAGGAAGTAGGTTGGGTTGAGGAAGGAAACCCGATGCCCACAAATATTTACCCTAGAAACTCAACGATTCTCTCCGGGATGTGAAAGCGATCGCCTTCCAATTGCAGATAACATATCCCCTAGACTCAGAAATCTTCTGTGAGAGTTTCTGCATCCTCACAGAGATTGTGCCAGAAAATCGGTTTCTGAGGTACAATTGCTGTAAACCAAAAATCTCAACCCTGCTTGTCCAGACAATATCTATATGAACAGTCAAGAAATCACTGCCATATTTGATGGTCAATCCTTGCAATTAGAATCGCCCTTAAACCTAGAAGTAGGAACAAGAGTCAGCACCCCCGGCTGAAGCACGGGGGCTTCCTGCCCCCCGCTTTCAGGTAGCTGACCAGCTTAAGCCTTAACTGGCTACGTGAGCGAGCAAGAGTTAAAGTTCCTACCCTGGAATGCGTGCTAGTTCCAGGCACTAGAACCAAATCGTTAAACAGTCCTAAGGGGTTAAGACAGTGCGATTTGGAAAGTACCGACTCTGAACATTAGCGTTCGCGCAGCGTGCGCGTTAGCGCAAGCGCAAACATTACCCCGCAAGGGAGTCGGAGCCAACCATAGCTCCATGGAGGGGCAACCATACCCCTCCACCCCGCAAGGGGGTGCTGGCGGCGGTCAGCCGCTTGAGTCGGTTTTCCTCTCCGCGATAAATCACGGAGCTTCCAACCCTCCCAGGAGTTTTACGTGAAAATTACTGTGGAAACCCTATTTGCCCCTAAAGACACCCCCAAGACATTTCTACAAACAGCCCAGTCCTTACAGTTACAAGGGAAGCCCGATTGGTCCGAGAACATTGACCAGTATCTATACGGAAACTCCATTACTGAGGATGATTGAAGTCTTTTTAGATACATCTTTTGCCATTGCTTTATCTTCCATTACAGACCAACATCATGGTAAAGCCGTTTAATTAGCCACTCAACTAGAACGCGCCAACCCGGTTTTTATTATAGAGAGATAGCTAGTACAGCAAATCAGATGAGTGGTATTGACAGAGAAATATATATAGAAAACCGAACCAGTCTGATTGACAAACATTTACCCGAAACCGAAAAATCCCAAAGAGAACTGAAAACCGAAGGAATGGTCTATTTATTTAACGATCGCCAGACAATGGAGAGGGTGGGAGAGGAAATTAAGCAAAGAGGAGAAAGGACGGGAGCGGAAGATTCAGAAGACAAATACGAACGCTATGGATTATTTTTTGCCGAACCAATTGGGTATATCCTCAAATTAGATGGAACGAGAATTCCTCTCCACTATGGAGAAATAAAAATAAAAAAAAGCACAGGGAAATATCATGTCATACCTCGCACCAGACCGCGCACCACAAAATCCTGAAAACGCCAAAACGCAAATTACGACCAGAGAAGAAAAACAATGGGAGTTTGCCGAAATCTGGGTAGACCCTTGGCTTTCACCCCCTCATATTCTGATGTTAGTTAAAGAACAATCCGGTAAATTCTCGATTCAAAATCCGGCAGAAAACTATAAATCTATCTTTACCAGTGATACTTACGAAGAAAGTCAAATGTGGTTGCTGGAAGATGAATACGAACGAGTCACAGGTCGGTTTGGGCAACCGGAGTAAAAGCAAGGCGATCGCTTTTTGTTATAGGGGTAGGTTGGGTTGAGGAAGGAAACCCGATGCCCACAAATATTTACCCTAGAAACTCAACGATTCTCTCCGGGATGTAAAAGCGATCGCCCTCCAATTGCGGATAACATATCCCCTAGACTCAGAAACCTTCTGTCAGAGTTTCTGCATCCTCACAGAGATTTTGCTATAAACCCGGTTTCTTGGCATAAGTCAGAGCGATCGCCCATGCTAGAATTATCATAGACCGTAAGGCTGAATGCAGCGTAGAAGCATTAACGTTGAGGAGAATATAACCATGTCTGCAAGAGAACAATTAATTCGTGAGATTTCCCAAATCCCGGATCCTTTAGTAACAGAAGTGTTAAACTTCTTACTCTTCATCAAAGCCAAAAATCAACAAGATGATTCGGCGGCATCAAATTCAGAAACTCAAGAAGAACCATCTTTTTTAAAGTTTATAGATAAAATTAATTCTGAAATTATCGCAGAAGAAAACACCAAGCTACCAACGGACTTCTCCAAGAATATAGACCACTATTTGTATGGATCGCCCAAGGAATAAGCATGAAAAAAATCTTGGCGGATACAGGCTATTGGATTGCCTTACTAAATCCCGATGACGATCTACATCCCCAAGCTAGAAACATGGCAATTTATCTAAAAAATGTGTCTATTGTCACCAGTGAAATGGTGTTTACTGAATTACTCAATGCTTTTTCGGGAAAGGGACGTTTTTATAGAGAAAAAGCTGTGATATTTATTAATCACGCCTTGGATAATTCTGAAATTCAAGTCGTCAGTCAAACCAATGAACTCTTTAAAAGCGCACTTGAGTTATATCATAGCCGACCCGATCAAGCATGGAGTCACACAGATTGCACCTCATTTAAAATTATGTAACAACAAAATATATTAGAAGCACTGGCTTATGATAAACATTTTGAACAAGCTGGATTTGTCGCTTGATTGCGTTAGGGAATTACGCGATCGCACCCTATTTTTTCCCTCTCCTTGAACCCTGAAACCGGGTTTCTTTGGTAGGAGCGATCGCCTTCCAATTGCGGATACCATATCGCCTGAGACTCAGAAACCTGGCTGATGTGAGGGTTTCTCTATCTTCCCCAAGATGTCAACTAGAAACCGGGTTGATCGGCATTTCTGTGACCAGTAACAATGGTTAGTGTCATGATAACTCGTCTGATTTAACCTCCAAACTTCGTAGGCGGTTAATAGCTGCCGCTAATTCAAAACGTCGGAACATAGCTAAATCTCCCTGGGGAAAAGGACTAATGATATCCAAACCCTTTTCATCAAGATCTGCCATAACTTGATCAAGAATTTCTGGGAGAGTTTTTACCCCATCAATGTATCTGTTTTTAGCGTAAACCATCGCCTCAGCGATCGCCTTTAATTGGTCTTTAGAAACCAACTGTTCCACCGCCGATAAATCCACATCCTCCGACCCAAAACTTACCTCATCCACATCTCGCACTTTCACCCGCACATCTCGCTTTCCACGACTAGGATCAAGACTTTCTGCTAGGGGAACCCGTGGCTTAATATTACCAAACTTTTGACCCCCTTCTGAGGTGCGACCCGTGGTATATTCAGCAGCGATCGCCTTAGCTTTTTCGGTCAATTCCACTGGCTGAAAATTATCCATAGCTATCACCGTATCAGCCACATCAAAATAGTCGCCACTTCCCCCCATCACCAGAATAGTAGACACCCCATAATCATCGTATAGTTGTTTAACCTTATCAATAAAAGGCGTAATCGGTTCCTGTTCCTTCGCAATTAAAGCCTGCATGCGGCGATCGCGAATCATAAAATTAGTCGCCGCCGTATCCTCATCTACCAGTAACACCGGAGGAGTCCGTTTTTCTCCTAAAATTAAGGCTTCCAAGGCTTCCATAATATTAGCCGCTTGGGACGTGCTACCACTAGCATTTTCCGTGGAAAAATCAGTAGTCGATCGCCCTTGGGGAAGCTGATTAATAAAAGGTGAAATATCCACCCCCGCCACACTGCGACCATCTTCGGCGCGCACTTTCACAGCAGCCGCGTCCGTCACCACAAATTCTCTGCCATCATCAGGGATATGGTTATAAACTCCCCTTTCAATAGCTTTAAGAAGAGTCGATTTTCCATGATATCCACCCCCCACAATTAGCGTAATTCCCCTAGGAATACCCAAACCCCTAATCGGTCCCGCGTTGGGTCGGTTTAGTTCAACTTCTAACGAACCCGGAGACTGAAAAGCGATCGCATTTTCCCGAGATAAGGGGCCGTCATTCACCCCACTTTGGCGCGGTAAAATAGCATCATTAGCAATAAAAGCTACCAGGGAATGATCGCCTAATTGTTGTCGCAGACTTTCCGTATCTTCCACCGTTTCCACGTGACGCTGACAGGCTGCTTGGTCTAGGTTTTCGTATTTGAGGGCGCGATCGACAATAGCCGGAATATCCTCACATAACATAGCCACCGCTTGGCGACCCAGAATATTGCGACCCCTGGCTGGGAGTCCCACAAAAAAGCGAATTTCGATGCCTTTTTCCGACGCGGCGGCTATCGGTTTCCCCCGTTGTAGCGCCGGGTTTCCTCCTATGGTTTTCGGGGTTCGGTTAGCGACCTCCACTAGGTAGGCGGAAGTCCGCGCCAGCACTTCCTGACCAACCCTGGTAATCGCAATCATACCACTTTTACCCGTACCCCGACGACTGCTAATTTCATAAGCCGCGCGGTCAAACTGTCGGGTAAGATAGTCTCTTAGGGCTACTTCTCGGATCGGGTTTTTGTATAGTTGCGGCGGAAAATTGGCGATCGCTGGTGGAATTTGTACCCGAAATTTACTGGGGGAAGCAAAGGGATCGCCCTGGACATAATCAATAATTAGGGTAAAGTCGGGAAATTCATATTCACCCGATATATCTTTATAGGCTTTATAACCTCGGTTGTCGAGGTCTAGTAATTTTTGATGCAGATACTGTTTATTATTCATCGGCAAAGTTGACCATTCAAATATATATTATACCAGCCCTTCATGCCGCCATAATATTTTAGCAAATTCGGGGCTGTATCGTCCGCAATTTTTACCCTATTTCATCCGCATCTATATTTAGCTGTTTTTCGCCAATTTCTATATAGTTGTGATGGCCATAAATATAAGGAAATGTCCTCGCTGCAATTTTCACGAATACCGGAGGGGCCGGAAGTAGATGACTTAAACTAGCATCAAATTCGTTGTTGATTTCCCTCAACACTTTAATTTCTGTCTCTAGGGTATCTGATAATTTGTTGATTTTTGCCGATTGCTTGATTAATTTTTCCCAGATAATTTGGGCTTGGGTTTCATACATTTGAGATTGCTTGGCTCTCAGAGATGCTTGCAGATTTTTGACCTTCATTACAGCCACTTTAATATCTTGGTCAATATGCTGTAAGTTAACTGGCAGGTCAGCGATCGCTTGTTGTTCTTGGTGATGAAATTCGGTCATGGCTGCCGCTGATTTATCTTCAGGAAATATCAACTTTACCTGAAAATCTGACCGGATACGGCGGACGGCATGATATTCAGCGATCGCCTCATTTAATCTCTGATTAAGGCTATCCCATTCCTGTTTCAGTTCCCCCAGACTTTTCGCCATAATTTTACCTCTAATTTTATCGACTAATCACAGGGTTGTAAACTACTTAAAAGCACTACTATTCTATCAATAGCTTCTCGTAATTCCTGAGTTGATAAATTCGACTGATTCACTATGATAGCAAAAACCAACGGCGAATAACTCTCAGATTTTACATAACCCGCCAGAGAAGACATCCCTCTCATAGTACCAGTTTTTGCCCATACCTGACCCTGTGCTGGCGTATTTTGAAAGCGTCTTTCCAGAGTGCCACTGACCCCCGCCACCGGGATAGCATCTTGATAAATTTCCCAGTGGGGAGAGTTCCACATTACCCGCAAAGTTGCCACCAACACTTGGGGAGTAGCCAGGTTATGACGAGACAACCCAGAACCATCTCGCAGTACATATCCTGACCGACTAACCCCTAAATTATCTAGCACTTCCGCTATCATATTTAATCCCGAACTGGCTGCATCCAAACTAGGTCTTTGGACTCCCAAAGTTCTAACAATTGCCTCAGCAAATACATTGTTACTTTGCATATTTAAAGTCTTCACCAATTCCGACAATGGCGGTGATTCCACCCAGGCAACTTCCGGTTCCGAACGCTGAGAATAATTAGCCAGTATCCCCCTATTGACAGATATTTCTTGTTGTGATAATATGGTTGTGAATCCCTCCAAAAAGTTGGCGCCCGGATTAACAACAGCCGCAAAAACATTTTCTGGTTCCGCCCCAATATGCAACTGCCCAGACACCCGAATAATCGGTTCCGTAAAAGAGCGCCCAATCGCTACAAATTCAGGTTCTGTAGTGCTAACAGTCCGGGTTTGATTATCAATTTGCCAGCCGATTCCTTGTTCAGGTCTAACCCAGGTTACTCGTAAAGGTTGCCCCACATTTTCAGTCGGCCAGAGTTTTAAATCTAGGGAATTTTGATGTAAAATCAGACTATTAACCGGGGCTCCATAACCCGCTTGTACATCTTCCCATTCCCAGTTAGGATTGACAGTCATCCCCGGAAAATATCCGTCCTTAGCCACCAAGGTATCAATTTGGGAAATACCGCGATCGCGCAATTGTTGGGCTAAACTTTCCAGTTCAGTATTAGTAATGGTCGGGTCGCCTCTTCCCACAATATAAACATTGCCATTGCCACTACTATAAACAGAAGTACGGATGCGAAAATCTGGCCCTAGTGTTTCTATACTCGCCACCGTAGTTAAGAGTTTAATCGTCGAGGCGGGGAGAAAAAAACGCTCCGAGTCCAGACTATATAAAACTTGGCCAGAGTCTAGGGACTCAACCATAATTCCCCAGCGGGAACGAGAGAATTTGGGGTCAAGGGCGATCGCATTAATTTCAGTTTCTAGTACCGCTGGACATATAGACCTAGGTTCGTTGGCCATAACCGGCACAGAGAAACTGATCAGAGTCGAAAAGAGAGCGATCGCAATTGATTTCATAGTCCTTATTTGGAGAATTGCCACACAGATGTGGAAATATATAAACTGTCAGTATTAATTTAATACATATAACCGTCGTGAAAATTTTTGTTTACCATACCCCCGAATTAACTCCTACAGACAGCATTCCCGATTGTGCGATCGTCGTTGATGTACTCCGGGCCACTACCACCATAGCCACAGCCCTCAACGCCGGGGCCGAAGCCGTCCAAGTCTTCAGCGATATCGATGAACTCATCGAGGTCAGCGAAAAATGGCCCGCCGACAAACGCCTACGAGTTGGTGAAAGGGGGGGGCAAAAAGTCGAAGGTTGCGACCTCGGTAATTCTCCCCTCAACTGTACCCCAGAAGTAGTTGAAGGTAAACGACTCTTTATGACCACCACTAACGGGACCCGCGCCCTCCAGAAGGTTCAGAATGCCCCCGTAGTAATCACATCAGCTTTAGTAAATCGCCGAACCGTCGTAGAATATCTAATGACCACCAAACCAGAAACCATCTGGATAGTAGCATCAGGTTGGGAAGGTAGCTTTTCCCTAGAAGACACCGCCTGTGCCGGAGCCATTATTAATAGCTTGTGTTCAGAAATGGGTTATCCCATAGATAACCTAGGGGGGAATGATGAGGTTTTCGGTGCTGTAGCCCTTTATTACCAATGGCAAAATCAACTATACAAACTCATGAATACCGCCAGCCATGGTCAACGTCTAGCACGTCTCGAATGCTACGACGACCTGAAATATTGCGCTGACACAGACATTGTAACCGTGCTACCCATCCAAAGCGAACCAGGGGTCTTGATTAAATCGAAAATGAAAATGCAGAGTCTTCAATATTGGATTGAACAATCCCTCCCCTTATAGGCTGTTTATTGATGGCTAAGAAAAATTCTCTGGCTATTAGATCATAAATAATTGATGAATTACTCCCCTCTCTGCCTATGGGAGAGGGGTTGAGCGTGAGGGTTGGAAGTATGCTTGATTAGGAAAGACAGGTTGATATTCTATGAGCAACAACTGAAAACCCGGCTTCCGCAAAGAAACCAGGTTTTCTGTTGTCACAATGTTTTAATTAGACTTATTGTGCATCATCAGTTTCCGACTGCTGAAAAGCCTTAGCAGTTTTCTCTTGAGCCAACTTGAGAATCAGCACGCCGAGAGGAGGCAGACACAAATCAAGGGATTGGGGATAATTATGGAACCACCACTCATCAGTCCATTTTCCGCCCAAATTACCCATATTGCTGCCACCGTATTCACCAGAATCGCTATTAAACAACTCCGTATAGAAGCCGACTTCGGGAACGCCGACGCGGTAATGGCTATGGGGTTGGGGAGTGAAATTACAAACCACTACCACAAACTCACCTGTATCCTTAGAACGGCGGATAAAAGAGACCACACTATGGCGGTTATCGCTACAATCAACCCACTGGAACCCGGCTTCCGCAAAGTCCTGGTCATAGAGAGCAGGTTCACTGCGGTAGAGAGTATTTATATCTTTAAAAAAGCGCTGAATCCCTTTGTGTGCATCAAACTGCAACATTTCCCATTCCAAGGTTCCCCAAGCATTCCACTCCTTCCATTGAGCAAACTCCATCCCCATGAAGATAGTTTTCTTACCAGGGTGAGCAAACATATAGGTAAATAAAGCGCGGACATTAGCAAATTTTTGCCAATCATCCCCTGGCATTTTACCGAGAATATTGCTTTTACCATGTACGACCTCATCATGAGACAAAGCCAACATGAAATTCTCGCTGTGGTGATACCACATACTAAAGGTAATGTTATTTTGGTGGAACTGGCGGAACCAGGGGTCCATGTGGAAATAATCCAACATATCGTGCATCCAACCCATGTTCCACTTTAGGTTAAAGCCTAAACCACCGACATAGGTTGGCCAGGAAACCATTGGCCAGGAAGTGGATTCTTCAGCAATGGAGAGGATACCAGGAAAGTAGCTAAAAATGACATGGTTAGTCTGGCGAATGAAGTCAGCAGCTTCGATATTTTCACACCCGCCATAATCGTTAGCGACCCATTCCCCATCTTCCCGACAATAGTTGAGGTAAAGCATGGAAGCGACAGCATCAACCCGAATACCATCGATGTGATACTTCTCAAACCAAAACAGAGCATTAGCTACCAGGAAGTTACGGACTTCATTACGCGAGTAATTAAATACAAGGGTTCCCCATCCTTTGTGTTCACCTTTGCGGGGGTCTCCGTGTTCGTAAAGGTGGGTTCCGTCAAAGAATGCCAACCCGTGACCGTCTTTGGGGAAGTGACCAGGTACCCAGTCCACAATTATCCCAATACCGTTTTGGTGACACTTATCTACGAAGTACATAAAATCTTCGGGAGTGCCAAACCGGGAAGTGGGAGCATAGTAGCCTGTAACCTGATAACCCCAGGACCCATCAAAGGGGTGTTCGGCAACGGGTAGAATTTCGATATGGGTAAAACCTAGTTCTTTGACGTAGGGAATCATTTGATCGGCCATTTCCCGATAGGTAAAGAACCGACTACCGGGATCCAGTTCTACGGCCTGTACAGGAGGCTCAACGGTTCCATCGGGTAATGTGTGGGGTTCAGAAAAGGGAGCGCGATTCCAAGAACCTAGGTGACATTCATAAACAGAGACGGGGTGTTCGAGAGGGTCGGTATTCCGCCGCTTCTCCATCCATTCGTCATCGTTCCACTTGTAGTTATTTAACTCAGCTACAATTGAGGCGGTTTTGGGTCGGACTTCCTGTTGGAAACCGTAGGGGTCGGATTTTTCGTAAATGTGACCCTCGAAGTTTTTGATTTCGTATTTGTAGGCTTCTCCTACACCAATTTCAGGAATAAAGAGTTCCCAGACTCCGTTACCAAATTTCCGCATTTGGTGTTTGCGACCATCCCAGTGGTTAAAGTTCCCCAGAATTGAGACGTTGCGAGCGTTGGGAGCCCAAACGGCAAAGTAGACCCCATCCACGCCATTTAAGTTCATGGGGTGAGCGCCGAGTTTTTCGTAAATACGATGGTGATTACCTTCGGTGAATAGGTGAATATCAAAATCGGTTAATTTGGGGGAACGGAAAGCATAGGGGTCGTGGGTGACGCGCTCGTGTTCCCCTTCCTTGAAGCGCAGTTTATAGTTTTTCAGTTCGGGAATATCAATAACACACTCGAAGAAGTGGGGGTTATGAACGGAGTACATGGGGTACTCTTTCCGTTCTTCGGGTAGTACAACCCATGCTGCATCAGCGGTGGGGAGATAGGCTCGCACGGCCCATAGGCTTTTTCCATCTTTCTCAATTTGATGGGGGCCTAGGACTTCAAAGGGGTCGTGGTGATGGTTCCAAACAATCTTGTCAATCTGATCTAATGCTATGGTCATGGATATCAAACGCTCTACAACAAAAAGATTACTAGAGTTAACACTGATACATTTACGCGACATTTTTCCGGTTGTTCCCGGACAATGCGACGATAGCACTATTACCCGTTAAGATAACAGAGGCGGTATCCCGCAAAGCTTTTAGAAAGATTCCAAAAGCACCGTTTCAGTCCCGTGGTAGAGTGAACCCGCACTCAGGACATCGGAACACTTTTGAGCCATCTAGCTGGGAATGGACATGACCACAGTGAGTACAGGTTTTGCTGGTGTATTCTTCGGTCACATCTACAACTGTGGTTCCAGTTATTTCCGCGCTTATGTCTCAGGGTTAGTTTGAATCGATAATGCGCCCATGTCAGCATGGCGCGGGCAGTCTTAGACCTGATTAGACGCTTCACCTTGGCAACCATATTGGAAGTCTCGAAGGTGGGCCAAAAAATCCGGCTGTGTTATGGGATGGCCAGGGATGCGATCCAATCAACCAAGGGGTTGAAGTCCTCACAGGGTAGTCCCCACGCCCATTTCAGCTCTATTTCATACCCGAAGGTCTCGCACCATACTTGGTATTATACCGTATTGCCGTAAAATGTTAACCTAATTTGAGATTAAATCATGCTCCCACAAATTCAATTTAATGGGATTTCTTCGACTGCCAGCACAGAAACGCGGTTCTGAACCTACAGTCCCTAGATCGAAAAAGGCATTTAGGCTATGGGGTAGCCAGCCAGGTTTCGGTGTGTGTTCTGGAGGCAGCACACAACCACATTGGTCAACTGTCAGCTAGATCATCGGTTCCAATCAGCCTTAATTCCTCGATCGCCAATTGGCTAATTGCTCGGTGAATTTGAGCCGCGATCAGGTCCCAGGAGTTTCCCCCCAAGTATTGCCGTTACAAAATCGGGCATTTGGATTGGTGGCTAATTTAACACAAGTATACAAAGCTGGGTGAAACTTGGGACATTTAATTTATCAGCCAAAATTAATTAATTGTTCAAGATATACCAGAGCATATCATCTGTGGTACTATAACAGTAGGTTTTTGTGGTTGCCGGATCAGGTCTGGGCAAAACTAAGTAACTAAACATTGTGATCAGGTGTAAGTGATGGCTGTTGCGTTTAAACCCCGCCGCCCCAGTAAACGGGTCGAGGTGAACCCTTTTGTTGTAGTCCAAAATCCTCACAATGTGGTTTCTCTCGATCGCATTCGTCATAACCGGGTCAAACCGGCTCCCTACTCCCGCCAGGAACCTCCCATCAGCACCATAGAGGCTCAAACCACAGTGGTGGAAGTTCTGCCCAGAACCCAGGAGCTACCCCTATGGTTAAAATCTCTAATTACTGTTAAACAACTGTCATCGATCGCAGCCTGTGTTTTGATGGGGGGTGCTATGACTTTCTATGGGCTGAAGGTTTATGGGGAGTCTCGCTGGACAGGACAATATCCGAGACTAGAACATCTGCGACAACAAGAGCAACAACTGCGCCTGGCTAAGGAAATACTCAAACATACTATTGTAGAATCGGCCGGTGACCCTGATGCGGGTTTGGAAATTCCTACCCCTGATAATATTATATATGTGCAACCAGCCCCTCCGCGTCCAGCTACGGGGCGAGAACTTTCCTCGATTGTCAATCCTCCCTGGTCTTCGCCTCCTCAAACAAATCGGCCTTTGGCTTATTAGCAGTCAGGTAATGCTTCTCGACCCATGATAGGAGTGCTTCTGGGACAATGGCGCGTAAAGATCGAACACAGTTGGTTAATACTAGCAGGGTGAAATAGCCAATGGCTTCTTCTGATTATTCTTCGGGTTCGAGTCGATCGCATGAATCTGGTTTTTCTTCCCGTGGTAATCGTCAACCATTACGGGGCAGAATCAAGAAGCGATACAGCCAAGGCGACACTATGCGATCGCCAGGTTCTGCTAGTGTTTACCATCCCCCAAAAAATCTAATCTCTAAACCCTCTAGCAGAGTCTCCCACAGGAGGCCAAAGCCGATTAAGTCCGCTAAATGCAGTCCGGTTCGCCTGTACTTGGTGGGGTTAATCCTACTGGCGGGAATTTTCGGGCTAGGTATTCGCATATTTCATCTGCAAATCATCGAAGGTCCTTTTCTGCAAGAAAAAGCTGAATATCAGCAACAACAGCGTTCTCTACCGTTTATTCCCCGTCGTCCCATTAGCGATCGCAATGGTACAATTCTGGCTTTTGATCAGCAGATATATACCCTGTATGCTCACCCAGTTTTGTTTAAAAGCCCGCCGGAGGAAATCGCCCAGCAACTAGCCGGAGTAGTGGTAAGGACTGATCTAAGCAGTCCCACCACTCAGGAACTGCTGAATTTATTTAATGTAGCCCAGAGTGGTCTAAAGGTGGCGGATGGGTTATCAGAACAGGTGAGGCGCAGGATTCTCCGATTACAGATTGATGGCTTAGAATTAGTTCCTGAGCGGCGGCGACTTTATCCCCAACAAAATTTAGCTGCTGATGTTGTCGGTTATGTAGACAAAGAAGGCCGAGGTCAAGCCGGAGTTGAGTATAGTCAGGAAAACCTGCTTAAACGTAGTATGCCTTCCCTGCTGTTCCAACGGGCGGTAAATGGCGCATGGGTTCCCTCTCAACTGGCTGGGGGTTTTATCCAAATGGATGACCTAGAATTGCGGCTAACGATTGATTCTCGTATGCAGCGCATTGTCCGCAGCACCCTAGCGGAACAGGTGGAGGCTTTTAACGCCAAACGGGGAACTGTGATTGTTATGGATGCCGAAGATGGTTCTATACTTTCGTTGGTGAATGAGCCTTCTTATGATCCTAATCATTACTATAAGTTTGACAAGGAACTATTTAAAAATTGGGCTTTGACGGATTTATATGAACCCGGTTCTACCTTTAAGCCGATAGCAGTGGCTTTAGCTTTAGAGGCTAAGGCGATCGCACCAGATAGTTACATTAATGATGAAGGTAGCATTCAGATCGGACCTTGGACTATCTCTAATGCTGATTATAGTTCCGCAGGTGCTAGGGGCAATGTGTCGATTACCGATATCGTCAAATATTCGAGTAATATCGGCATGGTGCGGATTGTGCAACGCCTGGACCCAAAAGTTTATTATCAGGGTCTACAGCGTCTAGGTATGGGGAAAGCCGTTAATGTTGACTTACCCTTTGCGGCGATTGGTCTGCTGAAAAGTGCTGAAGACTTTGTGAATGTACCGATTGAGATTGCTACCAGTTCCTTTGGTCAGGGATTGTCGATTACTCCTCTGCAATTAGCCCAAATCAATGCTACCTTAGCCAATGGTGGCAAGTTGGTGACACCCCATGTGGTACAAGGGTTGTTTAATAGCCAGGGACAGTCCTACTTGCAAACTTCCATCCCACAACCGGAGCAGGTTTTTTCCGCAGAAACCGCCCAAACCGTTTTGGAGATGATGGAAACTGTAGTTACGGATGGCACTGGTAAAAATGCCCACATTCCCGGATATCGCATTGCTGGAAAAACCGGAACTGCTCAAAAAGCTAGTTCTACGGGTGGTTATTATCAGGGGGCTTATATTACCAGCTTTGTTGGTATTATCCCCGTGGACAACCCTCGCTATGTAGTTGTAGCGGTAGTGGATGAACCAGAAGGGGGAAGTGGTGGATTGGTGGCTGCTCCCATTGTTAGGTCAGTAATGGAGGGGCTGATTAAAGTTGAACAGATACCCCCATCTAAGTTTTAGTGGGACTTCACCAGGCTATATGATTAAATTTGAACATCCATCGACCTGATCATGTCATGAAGCTAATATTTTTAGGTTCGGGTTCAGCCTTTACCGTGGGGGCTGATAACTTTCAATCTAATATGATGCTGGTAGCAGAAAATAATCGGAAACTGTTGATTGACTGTGGGAGTGATCTGCGACATTCTCTGTATCAGTTGGGATGGTCTTATCGAGATGTTACTGATATTTATATTAGCCATATCCATGCTGACCATACGGGAGGCTTGGAATATATGGGGTTTACGACTAAATTTGACCCTAATTGCTCACGCCCTAAACTTTACCTGAGCCAAGAACTTGCTGACCTGGTATGGAATAATTGTCTGGCGGGAAGTATGACTTCTATTGAGGATGATTTGGCTACATTAGAAACCTATTTTGATATTGAACCGATTTCTCCGGGGTCTGGTTTTACTTGGGAAGGGGTTGATTTTACTTTGGTTCCTACTATTCATATTCAAGACAAATATCAGGATGTTCCTAGTTATGGTCTGAGTTTCTCCGTGGGGGGAGTTGAGGTGTTTTTGACTACGGATACTAAGTATTGTCCGCAAAAATTGCAGGGTTTTTATGAAAGTGCTAATCTGATTTTTCATGATTGCAATACGGCTCCAGTTACTGGGGGTGTTCATGCTCACTATCAGGAACTTATCACCCTACCCGACAAGATTAAAAATAAAATTTGGCTGTATCACTACCCGCCAGGTTCGCTGCCTAATCCTCAACAGGATGGCTTTCAAGGGTTTATTAAACGGGGGCAAACTTTTGTTTTTGAAGATGGTAAATTTTTGGTAGAAATGCCAACTAAATAATGGGGGTAATGGGTGATAGATAATGGGTAGCACACCGCCGCCCCTGGTCTGGGGTGGATGGTGTCCATGGCCCTAGGCTTTTTTCGGCAATTGCTGAAATTCCAGAAAAGAATCGATATACTCGTTGGAAGCGTCGAATTTAACAGCATGAAACATAACCCCAACCCCACTTCGGAGTTCTCGGAGTCGGCGGAGGAAATTCCTAATCAATTTGATATCATTGTGGTGGGAAGTGGTGCGGCTGGACTCTATGCCAGTCTTTGCATTCCGCCTCATTTGCGCGTCGGTTTAGTTACTAAAGATAGCCTGGGAAGTGGCTCTAGTCCCTGGGCTCAGGGTGGCATTGCGGCGGCTATTTATCCCCCAGATACGCCAGAATTACACCTGGAGGATACTTTACAGGCGGGGGCGGGATTATGCGATCGCCAAGCTGTACAGTTTTTGGTAGACCATGCGGCGGAGGCGATCGAGTTTTTAGTGAATTTGGGTGTGGACTTTGACCGCACTGGAGAAAAATTAGCCACTACCCTAGAAGCCGCCCACTCTTATCCCAGGGTTCTCCACTCCCGCGACACTACGGGAAGGGCGATCGTTGATGTCCTCATGGCTACGGTATTGAAACGCCCTAATATTCAGGTGGTTTCTGGGGCGATCGCTTTAAGTATATGGCCAAATCCTCAAACTGGGCGTTGTCAGGGTGTTAGTGTCCTGTATCAAAGTCAAATTCGCTGGCTACAAGCTAAGGCTGTCGTATTAGCCACTGGTGGCGGCGGTCAAGTTTTCGCCAAAACTACTAACCCCGAAGTTAGCACCGGAGATGGCATTGCGATCGCATGGCGAGGGGGGGCTGCGGTCCGAGATTTAGAATTTTTCCAATTTCACCCCACAGCCTTAATGAAACCCGGCGCACCCCATTTTTTAATTAGTGAAGCTGTGCGAGGAGAAGGGGCTCATTTAATCGATCGCCAAGGGCGGCGTTTTGCCTTTGACTATCACCCAGCCGGGGAATTAGCCCCTAGAGATGTCGTGAGTCGCGCCATTTTTATGCACCTACAAAAAACCTCAGATCACCCCGCTGAGGATAATGTGTATTTGGATATGCGACCCATACCACCAGATCAAATTCGCCATCGTTTTCCGAATATTATTAACGTCTGTCAACATTGGGGCATTGATGTCTTTAATGAACCTATGCCTGTGGCTCCTGCTGCCCATTATTGGATGGGAGGTATTACCTGTGATTTAATGAATCGCACCTCTATGCCAGGGTTATATGCCATTGGAGAAACTGCCAGCACCGGAGTTCACGGCGCTAACCGTTTGGCTAGTAATTCCCTATTGGAGTGTTTGGTTTTTGCTTCTCAATTATCCAAAATTGAAATGGATTTGACTGACCATAAATATATCGATTATACACCTTCCATGATATTGGTGCAAGGTAAATCTGATTATGCTCAAGAATTAGAGAAAATGGAGGAAATTCGCCACAGTTTGGCGGCTTTGATGTGGGAAAGTGCCGGAATTTGTCGGACCCAAACCGTCCTAGAAGCAGCTATCCCCATTGTTTTAAATTGGCGCAAGGAGTTGCAAAAATTACAAATCAGTAAATATTTGCTGACCATGAATCCTCGGCAAAATATGCAGTTATTATCTCCTGAATCGGGCAAAACTTTGAAAGCGTTGGCGGAAACTTTCAACCTGTTAGATATCGGATATTTGATTCTGCGAAGTGCCACTTTTCGCAAGGAAAGCCGAGGGGGACATTACCGCCTAGATTACCCAGAAACTAGCCCAGATTGGCAAATTCATACTGTGAATCGGGTTAATCTACCGACGAAATGATTAACCAGGATTAGCCATCCCATTAGTAGGAGAGGGTTAATCCATGGCGATACTCATTTAGGAGTCGATTAATCTTGGGCGGTCACATTCTCATAAACCCCCTTATCTCGCTTGACTAGCTTGGTAAACCCCGCATTTCTGTAATCAGCATTAGAAGTGGGAATAGACAGCATGGGTGAACTCAAGAGGCGACGGACGGGTGCATCTTCTGGGGTATCCCCCACTTCACAACCCGCTAACTGACAAACCTCGCCCCAGGTTTTCACCTCCCGATTGATACTGTGCATCACCTCAATCTTGCGGTTATTGCTAGGACACAAATAATCGTAGATTGGCATAGCAGTTTTCTCAAACAGATAAAGAAGCCCTATATTCATTTTTACCATAAAAACTTAAAATTTACATAAAATTTGAACGACACGGCCCTATTGATGATAATCTATGTCGTAGCGATGAAGCCCCACCGGGGTTAGGGATGATTTACGGACTCTGGTGGGTCTCAACCCTGGTCTGGTTGTCTGAGATCTAGTTTTAAGGAGAAATTTAGATGAGTGATTTTAAGCCTACCCCGGAGACGGATTTAACCACTACTCAATTATTAGACCGATATCACATTAATGATACTAGCCTCCTCAAAACCTGGGCAACACTGCACGGATTAAATGGCAATCGTAGCACCTATTCCCCTCAAGAAATCGATTTGCTGGATCATGTTCATCATCACCTTCATAATTTGGGGATGACTATTGATGAATATCAAAATCTACTTAACCGCCGTCCTTATCGTACTAATTATCAGCCTCCACAACCTGTTAATAATTCCTCTCATTCCCCCAATTCCTCGGCGGAAACTACCCCGACATCTGATGATGAAATGGTGGATGGTGCGGCGGCTACCGTTGACCTGTTAATGGCTCAATATTCCGAGGCGATCGAATGTGTCGGAGAACGCATTGCCGAACACTTTATTGATGAATTAGATGCCTCGGTTATGCGACATTTGGCGAAAAAAGTCCAGGAACGTCAGGCGATGAAATCTGGTCAGCCTAATCGTTTTTTGCGGACTATTCAATCGGTTTTAAAGCCTAGCAATAATCCCAGGTTGACTGATGCTAAATCGGAACCCTGGGAAATGGAAAGTAATCATCGTTTGGGATAAGTTATGATTAATCAGGCTGATATCCCTAAAAACGTCGATGGGGAATTGGCACTGTAGACCATCGATTTGTCTGATTTTCTAAACGTGCTAATCTCCAGATTCTACCTTGGGCTTGTCTTTGTAGGTAAATCTGAAATCGGTTCTGCTGTTCCCGCCACCAGCGATCGCTAAATTTAACACTAAGGTTATAGGTTCCCTCAACTTTAAATCCTTGGAGGTTGTTAATCATTATTGGTTCCATATTCGAGATGGCTACCCGTGTGATTTTAAATGATTGGGGAGACCTGGCAAAATCTGATTGTAGCTTGAGTTGTTGATGGATTTCTTTAATCTGTATGGTTAGGGCTTGTTGAACTAAGGTGGGTGTTGGTGTTATTCCCACCAGAGAACATCCCCATAACGTCAATGCTAATAAAGGGATAATTACAGTGATTATAGGTAATTTCCTGGTAGGGGTAAATTTTCTAACCCACAGGCGATCGCTCATTTTAGCCCAAAATTTCTCAATACTGTTTACAGACTGGGATATGCTCCCATCATCTTACCCTGGAAAATTGCCTAAAATTATGTTATCATATAACGGTCATAATCACCATAGATACAATCCATAAAATTCACAGGAGAATTTATGACAACCACAACCCCTAGGCGGAAGGTCGCCAAATTCATCAATATCTTAGGGTTATTTATAGCAACAGTAGCTATATTTGTGTTTGCTGCTAGTGAACCCGGAAAAGCGAGTAACTGTTTAAATTCCAGCCATTGGGTAGCCGCTTATAATAACCGACAAGTTAATCATACACATATTTTTTGTGGAGAGTTGAATCGACGGGGGAGACTGGTAGGATTTCATTCGCGTCCTGGGGGAAGAAATCCCGCCACTGTTGCCAGATTTAACATTACCCAACCCGCCAATAGTCAGGGTATTTACGCAGGAGAATGGACTTATCAAGGGTCATCTCAAGCCACCAAATTTTCGACTATGTTTCCCGATCGCTGTACTCCCACACAGGTAATTAACTCCATTGCTCACGCCGCCGACAATAGGATATCATGTCCTTCTAACGCTCCTAATTGGGCTTGGTGTGGCTATAATAGCCCTAGCGGCGGAGATAATCGGTTTTGTCAGGCTAATGATGGCAGCCAATACGTCGTCGTTGGGGCTACTAATTCAGATGGTAAAATTAACACAGGATTTCCTTTAAGGTTGTCAAGATGAGTATGGAAACTAATTGGGACTGGTCAGAGTGGAAACAACAAAGTAACGCCCACCGCCTGGTAGTGGAATTTTTAACTTTGGATGTTCAAGATAACTGCGAATATGTTAGGCATATCTGCAATCAAATTGCGGCGTTAGAAAATGGCGAAATTGCTGATTGTATCTGTTCTGGTAATGCTTATTATGTGAGTTTGTCCCCCCAAAATGTGACCATTGAGAATTTGATTATAGATGATGAACCCATCGAAACTATCTCTCTCAATGAGTTTAAACAGGCTATTTTATGCTGGCAAGAAAAACTTGAAAGTTAGATGAAATAATGGGGGATAAACTGGCTAGTATTCTGGGTGATGGGGGTACGATCTTCTCGAATACCAATCCCGGCTGCTTCCCCACCGATAACCCAAGAACCCAGCACCGGATAACAACCTTGAAATTCTGGGAGGGGAAAGTAGGCTTGATAAATCACGGGTACATCTTGATATATCCCTGGGGTTTGATAAGTGCGATCGCCATAATAAATGCTAATATTAGCACCCTCTCGGGAGAAAATAGGTTTACTGATGTAGGGATGTCGCAGGGGGCTAGAATCGAAATAAGCAGGTAATAAATTAGGGTGATCTGGAAATAATTCCCAGAGAATTGGTAAAATCGCCTTATTGCTGAGAATCATTTTCCAGGGTGGTTCTAGCAATTGCATCGGTTCATTCAGCAGAAACTGGCTAAATTCATCATCAACTATCCACTCCCAAGGGTAGAGTTTAAACATTAACTTAATTGGCTTATATTCCCAATCACAAAAACACATCCTATGAGAATCCCAACCCACTTCATCTATATATAGATGTTTGGTTTCAAAACCTGCTTGCATCGCCAAATCTCTTAAATATTCAACAGTCCCCAAGTCTTCCTCTGTATCCCGTTCGCAGGTGAAATGTAGATACTTTCCTTGTGGGGGTGAATTTTCGTAAATTGTCTGGAATTGGGCTAGTAATTTTTCATGAATTGAGTTAAACTGATCAGCATCAGGAAAAACCTCTTCTAACCACATCCATTGTACCACACTGGCTTCTAACAAAGCCGTCGGAGTATCGGCATTATATTCCAGTAATTTGGGGGGGTTAACGCCATCATAAGCCAAGTCAAACCGACCATATAAACTCAGGTCTTCCCGCGTCCAAGACCGACAACATAGTTCAAAAAAATCTGGGTCGATTGACAGTTGCTGATAACGTTGTTCCGACACAATACAATCAACGGCTTCTAAGCAGAGTTCGTGTAGTTCCTGGGTAGCCGCTTCTATTTCGTCAATTTGTTCGCTGGTAAATTGATAACAAACCCTTTCGTTCCAATACAATCCATCTAGTTCGTAGAAATGAAATCCCACCTCGTCGCATTTGTCTTGCCAGTCAGAACGAGGTGTGATTGAAATACGCTGCATTTTTGAACTTACCATAGTCTGATTACTAGAATATGCTATCAGAGGGGGTTTGTCAAGGGGAAAATCTTAAAAAAACCTTAAATTCCTCAGCCTTGATGGTTATCGCTTTTTCAAGTAGTTATTATACCACTCAAGTAACCCACCATTGATAGAACCGACCACACCACCGACTAGCAGGAAGACGAAAAGACTCCAAAATAAGGCAGAAATTCCGGGATTTAAGATATATTGATTTTGGTCATCTTTCACCAGGAAACCTTGTTCAATATGACCGGAAACCGCCGAAGCGACAATACCTCCCGCACCCAGTCCAGCCCCGAGAATTTGGATGGTGTGTTCTAAGGAGCGATCGCATTCTGTTTGTTCAATTTCTACTAATCCGCGAATGGTGTTAATCAGTTCTGAAAACAAGTCTTGTCCGGGGATTAAATACTCTAAATCGACTTCTATTTGTTCGATAAATGTACTTCTGGCTTTGGCTTGAAACTCATGCAAAAAAGGCAAGTCATCTTCAGGTAAGGCGATATCTTCCAGTTCTTTCACACAGGTTTGATAGTTTTTTAAGTTGGTTTCAATGGTGTTTAAGTGGAGTTTAATCTCTTGAATATGGTTGAAATATTTAAAGGATAGTCGGGGTAGTTTGGTTAATTCCTGCTTTAAAATCTCTAGTTTTGGCGGGGTGGGTTCTGGTAATTCCTCAAGGATTTTGAGATGGGGGGATAATTGTTGATAGAGTTGTTTCGCCTGTTGATTACACCAACGGGACTGGCGATAAGCATAGAGGATTTTATGGCGACAACATAATAGATTAATCAAGGGTTCATAATATACCCCTTGGCTTTCTAACTGTTGAGTTTCCGGGGAATTATTCAACCAGATTAATAGATAATTGGTAGGGGTTTGATATTCAAAAATCGGACTCCCGAATAACTGACCCTCACTGGGGGGATGTTTTAATAAAAGTTCGGCTTCTGGGGTGGGAAATAATCCCCGAATACAAGCATTGAGGAAATGGCGATCGCTTTTATTTTCCGCCGCCATGGGTTCAGCCCAAAATAGGAGAGTTTGTCCCAAATCAGATTGGATAAAATCGGGATTTAAGCAATTGTGGGGATTGATAAATGTCTGCAATTCCGAGACTTTCACAACTGCTTCCGGTCGATAAAAAGTAATATCAACGGCGTAGGTATCATGAATTTGCAGCGGATACACTCCCCCCTGAATTTGAGGATAATTAGCATCCGGTTTCCCATAGAAATATAAAAAGGTATCTGGGTCAGGTTTCAACAGTGGGATATGGTCGGAGTTATTATCCGTTGACGCAAAATCAATTTTCCCGTCAGGTTTCTGGATTTGTTTAATCAAGTCTTTTAACTGAGGAGAACCCAATTTAATTCCCAATTCCCGGCATTTTTCCCACAGATGGTCTGATGTTTCAATGGGTTCATCTCCCGACTGCAAAATGTTTCGCAGTTGAAAGGCGATTAAGGTTAGCTTCGGGTTTTTCACAGTCTCTAACTGAGTATCGGCGACCATCTATTAATTATCAGTTGATGATTTCTTGGGGGGAGTTTGCTTAGTTGGCTGACTTTGCACAATGCTATTTTTTAATAACTCTTTAGTGATTCGAGGTTGGCTAGGAGTTGAAGAGAAGCTAGTAGTTCCGGCTAAACGTTGATCACTGGGTTCTGACTGCTGGCTATAAATATAGTTGTTCAATATTTGAAACTGACTATTCACAATATTATTATATTGTTCATACCACATAGATATAGCACTAGATAAGGTTTCAGTATCATCTGCTAAGGGTTCAATTAACTTAAGTAGTTCTTGACGTTTTGGGTCGGTAAACAATTGAGGCTGTTCCTGTAGGAGTTGGACAAAAGCGGCTAAGTTTTGTTCCTCAAAAGACATAGACTTATTTGAAAACGCATCATTATATCCATTGTATCAGATTTCTGGTTTGGGTGCGAATTTAGAAACCCGGTTTCTGGGACTTTGGTTAGATAGACAATGGGTAATCCCAGATGATAGAATAGGGTAGGGGGTGTCTCAACCATTAAAATTAGCTTTGCGAACCCCTAAAAATCCCCATTTATATAGTGCTTTGAGGAAAACAACATGACCGACTTAAAAGAAATCACTATTAAAGTTCCGATTGATATCGCCGAATATTATCGCCATGCTGACCAACTCGAAAAGCTACAGATAGAGACGAAGATTGCTTTTGTGCTAAAAAATCAATTGCTTTCCAGGACATCAGCTACAAACAAGCTGCGTCAAACCATGACAGAAATCGGAAAAAAAGCAGTTGATAACGGATTGACTCCCGAAATTTTAGCCAGTATTTTAAATGACATCGAATTTAGAAACCCGGTTTCTCAAAGAAACCGGGTTTCTGTAACTTTCCCCACCGCACAAAATGCCCCCCAGTAGTAGGGAGAAGCAAAGGGTTGATTATCTTTTATCTGTTGTAAAGACATCCTTAACTTCATTTTTTGGGCGGGTTTTATCCAATTTAATAAATCGGATTTCGTGACATTCCTTAACCATTTTTGGGCAGAATTTAAAGCGATCGCTACATTATATCCATCCCTTAATAATTCATAAAACCGAATCATTAATAACGCCGTGGAAATATCACTAACCGCCCAAAGGGAACTCACCACATTAGTCGAACCCGCCACCAAAAAGCCACTGGGTAAGCCGATATATTCATCACTGTTGGAGAGAATATCAATCAACCCCGTCTCGCAGGCGGAAAGCGTCACCAACCGACAGCAACCCAAATCGAAAGTAAACACATCCCCCAACGTTAAACATTGACTTAAATCAACAGTTTTGTTATCATTAACAGGTAGGTGGCAGTTGCGGTCAATCGGCGAGGGAGGCGGTTCTAGGTAGCAGTTGGCGAGTAATAAAGCCGACAGTAGGGGATTGGCAAAATTAAAATAACCGTGGCAGGAAAAATGGTGACAATGGGCTGATTTTAGTTTCCTTTGGTGTGCAGAATTTAACTCGGTTTTGGTCGCCTTTTTGTGAGCTAAAATAGTCTGGGGTTGAAAATCGCTGGAAATGGTCTGAACTTCTAAGTTGGTAAACTCTAAATCTTCCGTGGGATTTTGGATGGCAAAAAGTTCGGAAAAATTCTGGCGATCGCGATTATTTGCCGTTTGCAGAAGTTGACAACTGGGTGCATAACTAACCCCGCCGGAAAATCGATCCATTAAATAGGTGATATTTCCCCCCGATAGGTCGAGAGGGATAGCGTGAAGGGGGAATAAATGCAGGAAGCGGTTAGGAATTAAAACCAGGCGATCGCATTTGTTAGCCGTCTTCTGGATAGTCGCGAGCAGTTCATGAATATGGAGAATTTCCCCCAGTTTTTGCAGGCGGGAAATCAGGCTATTTTGCCAATTTTGACTCGTGCGGTTTTGATAAGCATTTAAGTAGTCATTAGCCCACTGGATTAATTGCTGATAATCTGCTGGACTAGACTGCCAGAGTGTCACCCTTTCCCCGTCGGTTGCGGTGGGTTTTGTCGGGGGTGTGACGATAAACACCAAAAAGCGATCGCTCAAAATATACCATTCTAAAATCGCCGTATTTTCCCCTGTTAACGCTTGAATTTCTGCAAAAGGCATAGGCTGAACCTTTTGGGTGCGGCGGAATTCCGGGTCAATGGGGGTAATATCAAGGTTAATCAGGCGATCGAGTTGTTCCTGAAGTTGGTAGAGGCGGCTGCGGTCTGGCGGTGAAGTTGGCGCGGTGGTGACATTAGCGCCGCGTTCTCCCATTGTTGTGCCGCCAAAGTTGTCGCGGTTGCGTTCTTCAATTTCCAGGCGACGTTGTTCGGTTTCGATATCTCCACGCAGGCGGGTGAGTTCATCGAGGACGGTTTGGGGAATATCGCCTTTGGGGTAAAGGTCACGGGTTGCCATGAGTTCAACCAGGTTACAGGTTTTGCTGCGTTCCACATATTCAATGGCGGCGGTATAGTTTTTCAGTTCGATGCAAACTTCGACCATGTGTTGATAAAGTGTCTGCCATTCTTCGGCTAATTTCTGTTTATCTGCATCTCCCCCTTTAACAATTTCTGTCCGGATATCTTCGACGGTTTCAATGGCATTATCAAAGGTATCATAAGCGAGTTGCCATTGTTTTAATTCTTGATAAGCAACCCCTAAATTAAATGATGTTGTTAGATAATCGTAAGGGAATGCTTGGCGGGTGATAACTTCTAAAGCCTCTTGATAGTAAGCGATCGCCTTTTCAATATTCTCGGCACGCTGACCTAACGGGAATTTTGCTATTAAATCGCCAAATATCACAATAATAATCCCACGCTTCCTGAATATGGCGATTATTTTCAAATCTAAGTATAGCATCACTATAGCTAAGTGTCAACCCCAGAGAAACCCGGTTTCTTCGAGAACCGGGTTTCTTTATCCGCCATTAAATCATCAACAGTCACTGGTTGAGTTTTACCCTGTTTATATTCAGCATGAGCCTCAACAATACTCTCAGCAATTTCTTTCCGCCTTTTTTCGGATAATCGTTTTTGCAGAATTTCAATTAAAAAATCTTGCTCGGACTCCGACAGAGACTCTGCTAGTTCCAAAACTTGATGAAAATTAGCTGGTGGCATAATCCTCTGATGTGGTAAGTATTAACAGTTAGTGATTAGATACCAAGAAGCACTCATAAACCCAGTTTTCGAGAACCGGGTTTTTTTTACTAAGAAGAAGAATCACGGCGAGTCAAAGCATCTAAGAGGTTGCGGTGATATTCTGGGACTGTATCAGTTGGCGTGGGTTGACTGGTTTCAGGAGTCGGGGGAGTTGGAGTAGTGTTTTGGGTTGCAGGTGCTGGTGTAGGCTGTTGTTTATAAGCCGGACGACCATAACCCATAATCCCCCCAGGACGACGTTGGCGACGCATGACTGCTCCGCCATTAGATTCATTACCAACCGCTGTGTTACCCTCAATACTGGTGACACTACCATCAGAATGAATAGTTTCTACAATTCCCACATGATCAGAGATGCCGTCCCCCTGCCAACAGTAAAATACCACATCCCCAACCTGTGGCTGAGAAAACCATCGGCCCTGTCTCTGAAACCAATGTACCCCATCTTGACAATAGGCAAATCCTTTGGAGGTGCGAATTGGTAGGGTCAGACCCGCGCGATCGAAGCAGTAGGACACGAAAATCGCGCACCAAGGCACATGATTCATACCATACCACTGACCATATTTATTTTGATTACTGTGTGGGGGTGATTCAGTGTAGCCTATTTCCGCCACAGCCACTCGCAGAACATCATTTGCTGTCGTCATGGTAGAATTTTCCTTTACTATTTATCTTAGTTATATCTCAATTATCAAATCATTAGTTTAGTTTTTGGTCTCCAATTAGCACAGTTTCTCAACTGTCCTGATACCCAGAACCCCTGGCACTACTAAAAATCTCCGCTGCCACCATCATTTTACAACAGTATTGATCTAGATCACTGTCTTAGTCCACTCAAATCACTCTCCGAATTGATCAAATTCACCAACCTTTAGCCATAATATCACAGAAATTGTCTGTCATCTGCCGCATAATGGAAACCATAACAGGGAGCCGGGAATCAGGAGTTAAAAGGACTCTACCCTTAGCGTCAGTGGTCTGTTTAATAACTGTCCTGGTAACTGCTATATCAAAGCACCAAATCTGGGGAGACAGTATCATGAAAGCTAATGGTTCCAAAAAGTCGTTTTTTATTAATCTCAAAGGTGCGGATCTGACTAATGCTAATTTGGCGGGTATTAATTTGGGTAAGGCAGATTTAGAACACGCTATTTTTGAGGGTGCTAATCTGCAAGATGCTGATTTTAGTCAGGTTCGCAATTTGCGAGTTTCCCAAATTAAACAGGCTGTAAATTGGCAATCTGCTCGTTATCATCAATCTCTTCAACAAGAATTAGGTATCGCCAACTATTGAAAGAAGCAAATCGGGACGCAACGACTGAAATAGTGTTGCGTCCACAGTTAGTCTGAGATAAATTATGATTTAATGATATGGGATAGACTCAATCTGGCTAGTGAAATTAACTTGTTAACCATAATTTAAACAATTGGTCATCCCGCAACTGCGATCGCCTATTTAAACTTAGAGGGAATTTCGATACAATAATCATCATAGTAATTTATGGCGATCGTATATTTTATGACCTCAAATGTCAAACCCCCATCTAGTCCCGACCCAGAATTAGAAATCACCGAAGAAGACGAAGAACAATCAGAGTTAGACTATTTTTTTGACGAACCCGGAACCCTCCCCGGAACCCTAGACCTGAAAAGTGATGCAGTTCCTCCTCAACTGGTGGTAATTGAGTACAACCAGACTACTGCTATGCGTACTATCATCAACAGTCCCTCAGAATATACTCGTTATCATGATTCTGAATGTATATCCTGGTTAGATATACAAGGTTTAGGAAACTTAGAAACCTGGCGACAGATGACCGAAATTTTTAACCTTCATCCCATTGCTTTAGAAGATGTGGTGAATGTTCCTCAGCGTCCGAAAGTTGTTTATTATGACAATCCCGATCATGTAGTAATTATCGCTTGGATGGTCATGTTAAGTCCCCGGTCTCAAAAATTACATAAAGAACAGGTTAGTATTATTTTAGGGGAACATTATGTAATCACAGTTCAAGAAAAGCCTAAATATGACTGTTTAGAACCTGTCAGAAATCGGATTCGCCAAAATCAAGGTAATATTACCAAATATGGCACGGACTATCTGGCTTATGCTATTTTAGACGCGATTATTGATGAATTTTTCCCGGTCTTAGAAGTCTATAGCGATATGCTAGAAGATTTAGAGGATGAGGTTTTGTTTCAGCCACAATCCAAAACCATGCAGAATATCTATAAAACGAAACGGGATCTGATTGTTTTACGTCGCGCGATCTGGTATCAGCGAGAATCCTTAAATATCCTGATTCGCGACAAAAATAAATTGGTCAGCAAAAAAGTGCGAGTTTATCTGAGAGACTGTTATGATAATACAGTCAATATTCGCGATATGCTGGAGACTTACCGGGAGTTAGCCTCAGATCTGATTAGTATTTACCTGTCGTCTATGGGAAACCGCATGAATGAAATCATGAAAGTTTTAACGGTCATCTCGACAATTTTTATTCCCCTAACCTTTGTTGTCGGTGTCTATGGAATGAACTTTGACCCGGAAACCTCCCCCTGGAATATGCCAGAATTAAAATCCTATTATGGTTATCCAATATCCCTAGCATTAATGGCAATTATGGCGGGTAGTTTAATTTACTTTTTTTGGAAACGAGGTTGGTTTAATGATTTCTCCCAATTTGACCGCGACCATTAGTGAAAATCTGGGTAATTCCGCAAATAGCCACTATTTGACTGTTTTTTGTTCACCTTCACAGCTAACTTACTATGAAAACTGAACAGATAATTGCTGGACGCTATCGAATCATCAAATGCTTAGGAGAAGGGGGATTTAGTACCACATACTTAGCCATAGATCAGCAAAATTCGGCTAATTCTCCCTGTGTGGTTAAACACTTCTCCCCCCAATGGAAAGGTCGGGAAAGTCTCGCCAAAGCCTCGGAACTATTTGAACTAGAAGCCACCCGTTTAGAAAATCTCGGTAAACATCCACAAATCGCCCAAATTTTTAATTACTTTAAAGTTGACAATAGCCAGTATTTGGTGCTAGAATATATTGAGGGTGATAATTTATCGGAAATCCTCGCCAAGAGGGGAGTATTTAACGAGTCTCAAATTCGCTACCTACTGGCTAACTTATTGCCAGTGCTAGAATTTGTACATTCCGAGAATATTATCCACCGAGACATCAAACCAGAGAATATTATCCGTTCTGCTAACGGACAATTGGTGCTGGTAGACTTTGGCGCAGCTAAAGAGGCGATCGGTAGTGCTTTACTACGCACAGGAACTATAATTGGCACACCGGAATATATTGCTCCGGAACAACTAAGAGGAAAAGCCTCGTTTGCTAGTGATTTATATAGTCTAGGTGTCACTTGTATACATCTACTCACGCAAATGTCACCGTTCGACTTATTTGATACTGGAGAATTTTGCTGGGTGTGGCATCATTATTTAGTGAATAATCCCATCAGTGATGAACTGACAAAAATTCTGAATCGGCTGATTGAAGATGCGACTAATAACCGCTATCAATCAGCGTCAGAAGTTCTGCAAGATCTAAATGCTCGTAGTAACCAACTTAGCGTAATTACGCAACCAGTTAGCTTCCCCTCGGCTAAAAATAGTGTGGGTTGGAAACGTCCCCAAACTTTGAGCGACTATTGGAGTTCTGTATCTTGTGTCGCCTTTAGTCCCGATGGTAATATTTTGGCGGGAGGTAGTTTCGATCGCACTATTCGACTATGGCGACCACAGACGGGAGAATTTATGATATCTTTACTAGGATCTTCTCAACCCATTCTGGCGATCGCCTTTAGTCCAGATGGAAAACTCTTAGCGGGGGGTAGTGGTGACGGTCAGATTCATCTATGGAACCTAGAAAACAGCGAAGAAGTGATCGCCATTGCGGCTCATGAAACCGACCGAGTTTCCATGTCTATCACCTTTAGTCCCAAAGGCGATATTATTGCCAGTGGTAGTGACGATGGAACCGTGAAAATCTGGAAACTTTCCACCTGTCAACTATGCCACACCTTACAACATTCGCGGGGGATTAATGGCATTGCCATTTCAGCCAATGGGGAACTGTTAGCAGCAGCCAGTAGCGATAATTCTATCCACCTATGGGAGGTAAATAGTACCGAACACCTAGGGCAACTTTTAGGACATGAGCGGGACATTAATGCGATCGCTTTTAGTCCCAATAGTCAAATCCTCGCCTCAGCCAGTAGTGACAACACCATCAAACTATGGGATATGGAAACTCAGCAACTCCTAAAAACCTTAACCGGACACGAAGACTGGGTGAGAACTGTTGCATTTATTCGCTCTCCCGACCAAGACCGAAAATCACTGCTAGTCAGTGGTAGTGCCGATCGCACCATCAAAATTTGGGATCTCGACCAAGGAAAAGCCATTGATACCCTAGTAGGACACACCAAAGATATTAATGCGATCGCCATCAGTCCCAATCATCGCACCATCGCCAGTGGTAGTAGTGACAACACCATCAAAATTTGGCGACGGGAATAGTTTTTACAAACCCAATAGCCATCAAACCCCAAATTCCATCAACCATGAATTTACCCACATTAATCACCACCTCCCGTCTCTTAGGGATTCCCTTTATCTTGTGGACTTTAGAGCAACCGACCCCAGAAAATCGCTGGCTCTGTCTAGGTATTTTTATCATCGTCGCCGCCACCGATTGGCTAGATGGCTACCTAGCCAGAAAACTGAACCAAGTCACAGACCTAGGAAAAATCCTCGATCCTCTCGTAGATAAATTACTGGTATTAGCTCCCCTGTTAGCACTGGTAGAAATCGGCGAAATTCCCGCCTGGGGAGTGTTTCTGATTTTGGGGAGAGAATTAGCGATCGCTGGGTGGCGAGTTAATCAAACCCAAATTTCCGGAGCCAACCTGCTAGGAAAAATCAAGACCGTTGTGCAAATAGTCGCCATTGCTTTATTAATTGCTCCCCTTTCCCCCATTTGGGAAACAATTGCGATCGGCATATTTTGGCTCGCCGTAGCCATCACCTTAATTTCCGGTCTAATTTATATTTTACCCCCCATACCCAGCCAACAAACCCCCCCAAATCATTCTAGCTAATTTCAGTAAAACCGGAACTTTTCCCAGTGAACTTTCACCACCCGAACAGCCTAACAAATTCACAAGTTCTGTTAAAATACTTATAGACACCTGCTCTCAGGTGTGCATTCCCCTAGAAGCAGGGTGTAGGGTGTTAGGTATAGGGGGGTCAATACACCAATAATAACTTGATCTTAATAATTTTCTGCTTTTATCTTTAGGTGTTCTCGTGAGTTTATCTATGGTTTTTCTCCCCAATTGTTGTGCCAAAATTAACGCCGTAACTACCAATTTGGATAACTTGATAACTAGGTTTATCATAGGTGATTTACATGGGAAAGTTTCAGGGTAAACGAGTTTCGCTAGTCCAAAAACTCACTATAGCCATGACCCGGTTAGTCATCATAGTAGTAACCAGCGTCACTTGGCTTTCCCTTCAGCTTCAGCAACACAGTTTTAAACAAGAACTAGAACAACAGGCTAATATATTACTAGAAACCATCTCCATTGCGTCCGCTGAACCTTTGGAAGTTTCTGATGTTCAGTTTCTCACCCGACTAATGGAGCAACTAGGAACTGCTCAAATTTTAGTTTCCGGTCATATCTATCAAGCCGAAGGTAGGGTAATTGCAGATGTCTATAACTCGGAGATTTTTACCAATGATATCGACCTGAAACCTGGGGTTGTGGAGTTACTGAAAACCTCAGAAACCCTGTTGAATTGGCAGTATGACAATCAACAACTATTGGTAGGAAAAGCCGTTACCTTCAACGGTAAAATCGTGGGTGCTGTCAGTGTCGGACTCTCGACGCAACCCTTAGAAAATAAAATGGCAACCGTCCGCAATCAGGGTTTAATTATTGCTATGATTGCCGCCATTGCTGGAGCTTGTCTCGCCTCGATAATTAGCCGTTCAATTACTGAACCCCTTAAACAAATGACCGCCGCCACCAAAGAATTAGCCGCCGGAGATTTAGAGTTAAAAATCGACTTACAAAGCCAAGATGAACTTCAGGTTTTAGCGGATTCTTTTAACAAAATGACTAAACAATTGCGAGATTTAGTCGAAAGCAAGGAACAACTAATCACCAGCTTAGAACTACGAGCGGAAGCACTCCGAAAAAGTGAGGTTAAAAACAGAGCATTGCTTAATGCTATCCCCGATTTAATGCTAAGATTTAATCAAGAGGGTCTGGTTTTAGACTTTCAAGCATCTAGGCGAATTAATTAAGTCAATTTTGGATTATCTACACCAGAGTATTTATGATTTATTGCCGAATAATTTGGCTAATCTTTATCTAAAAAATGTCAATAAAGCTCTAATTACTCAGGAAGTACAAGTATTTGAATATGAATGGTTTTTTGATGAAAAACGCCATCATTTTGAAGCCAGAATTGTCGTGAGTGGAGAAAGTGAAGTTTTGGCAATCATCCGTGATATTACCCAAAGTAAATTAGCTCAAATTGAATTACAACGAGCTAAAGATGCTGCCGAAAGCGCCAACCATGCTCAAAGTGAATTTCTAGCCAGCATGAGTCATGAACTGCGTACACCGTTAAATGCCATTATTGGTTATAGCGAACTTTTGCGAGAAGATGCTGTGGATTTTGGCTATACAGATTTTATTCCCGACCTGGATCAAATTCGAGCATCAGGACTGCATCTGTTAACTATTATTCAAGATATTTTAGATATTTCCAAATTAGAATCAGGGATGATGACGGTTTGCTTAGAAAACTTTAATATTGCCACCTTAATCAAAGAAATCGAAGCACTGGTGCAGCCATTATTCCCCAAAAATCATAACCAACTTAAAGTCAACTGTACCCCTGATGTTGAGGGAATGTATGCCGATCGCATCAAAGTCAAACAAGTATTGCTTAACCTTCTGAGTAACGCCGCCAAATTCACAGAAAATGGCTTGGTCAACTTAAATGTGATTTATATAGGTCAGCTTGACACCAAAATCTCGGCCTACCTGCGGGAAAATTTAGCCTCATCAGTCTTAGTGAATGACGAACACCAATTACAAGGTGGGGTGGCTTTTGAGGTCATCGATACGGGAATTGGCTTGACCACAGAACAGATGACCAAAATCTTTGAACCCTTCGAGCGAGCGGATAACTCCACCACCCGCCGCTACGAAGGAACCGGGTTAGGACTATCAATCAGCAAAAGATTTTGTGAGTTAATGGGAGGAGCCATCACCGTGGCCAGTGAAATCGGCGAAGGGTCAACCTTTACGGCATATTTCCCCCTAGTTATGGGTGAAAACACATTTACGGGAATGTGACACCCCAAGAAATCAGGCGATCGCTTCCCAATCGCCAATTTCATCAAAGCGCGGCTCGACCAATTCCGGTAGAATTAACATTGTCCTGTGATTACCATAGTGATTTAAAATCTTAACATATTGTGAATCCACCGGGACCCCAACTCCCTATAAATCCTTAATTTGCCCTAAATCATTATGTCTATTGGCTATCTCGCCCTGGTACTCCATGCTCACCTACCCTTTGTCAGACACCCCGAAAGTGACTATGTATTAGAGGAAGAGTGGTTATTTGAAGCCATTACCGAAACCTATATTCCTCTGATCCAAATGTTTGAAGGGCTCAAACGTGATCGCATTGAATTCAAAATGACCATGAGCCTGACCCCCCCTCTGGTGTCCATGCTCCGCGATCCGCTTTTGCAAGAACGCTACGACCAACACTTAGCCAAACTACAGGAATTGGTCGAGAAAGAAGTTGACCACAACCAACACAATGACCATCTAGTTTATCTAGCCAAACATTATATTGAAGAATTTGCCGAAGCCCGTACCCTCTGGGAAAGATATAGCGGGGATTTAGTTACAGCCTTTAAGCAATTCCAAGACAGCAACAACCTAGAGATTATCACCTGTGGAGCCACCCACGGCTATCTACCCCTAATGAAAATGTACCCCCAAGCGGTACACGCCCAAATCCAAGTCGCCTGCGAACACTACGAAGAAAACTTTGGTCGCCCCCCTAGAGGTATCTGGCTGCCAGAATGCGCCTATTATAATGGTTTGGAAACGATTGTAGCCGACTGTGGTTTACGCTACTTTCTCACCGATGGCCATGGGGTACTCTATGCCCAACCCCGTCCCCGATTTGGTACCTATGCCCCCATTTTTACGGAAACCGGAGTCGCCGTTTTTGCTCGCGACCATGAATCATCCCAGCAGGTCTGGTCTTCCCAGGTGGGATATCCCGGCTCTCCCGAATATAGAGAGTTTTATAAAGATTTAGGTTGGGAAGCTGAATATGAATATATTAAACCCTATATCATGCCCAACGGTCAACGGAAAAATACGGGCATCAAATATCACAAAATTACTGGGCGCGACTTAGGACTAGCAGATAAAGAACTCTATGACCCCTATTGGGCTAAACAAAAAGTCGCGGAACACGCTGCCAATTTTATGTTTAACCGAGAGCGCCAGGTTGAACACCTACAGGGGATTATGCAGCGCCCCCCCATTATTGTCTCTCCCTATGATGCGGAACTTTTCGGACACTGGTGGTATGAAGGACCTTGGTTCCTAGATCTTCTGTTCCGCAAGACTTGGTTTGATCAAGATGTTTACGCGATGACCCATCTAGCTGATTATTTACAGACTTACCCCACCCAGCAGGTCTGTCGTCCGGCTCAGTCGAGTTGGGGTTATAAGGGATTTCATGAATATTGGCTTAACCATACTAACTCCTGGATATATCCCCATTTACATAAAGCGACAGAGCGCATGATTTCCCTCGCTTGTCGAGAAGCGCTTAATGAGTTGGAACTGCGGGCTCTCAATCAGGCGGCGCGGGAATTGCTGCTGGCTCAATCCTCTGACTGGGCTTTTATTATCAGTTCTGGGACTATGGTTCCCTATGCTGTGCGCCGCACTAAATCCCATCTCATGCGCTTTAACAAGATTTATGAGGATATCAAGATCGGTAAAATTGATGCGGGATGGCTCCAAAAGGTGGAAACTCTCGATAATATCTTCCCCAACATTAACTATCGGGTCTATCGACCTGTGATGTAGCCTCACCCCTACCCCCGCTCTAACCCTCCTATCATCCTATCAACCCTAGCCACTAAGGGGGCTGGGGCTTTTTTGTCAGAATGCGATCGCTAATTTAGCCCGAAACTAATGTTAAATTTTGTAAACTTCTGGTATTCTGTAAAATAGACTACAGAATTTTATAGTATAGTAGTAAGCGTGGGGGAAAAAACCCACTCAAATCACTAGGAGACAAAAATCATGGGTACTCAGGACCAAGCACGAGCTTTAATGATGGGTCATCACCAAAATATCAAGAACCGTCAGCAATCTATGCTCAACCGTTCGGCTCAAGAAGTAGGTATCGACGATGTGGGCGATTATTATAGCACCATCCAAGGGAAACCTAACTCCAATTCAAGTATGAGTTACGATCGCAGTTCCTCATCAATGAGTTAAAGCACTTCAACCCTTTTTCAATCAGTTAATTCCATATACTAGGAGACAAAAATCATGGGTACTCAGGACCAAGCACGGGCGTTAATGATGGGTCATCACCAAAATATCAAGAACCGTCAGCAATCTATGCTCAACCGTTCGGCTCAAGAAGTAGGTATCGACGATGTGGGCGATTATTATAGCACCATCCAAGGGAAACCTAACTCCAATTCAAGTATGAGTTACGATCGCAGTTCCTCATCAATGAGTTAAAGCACTTCAACCCTTTTTCAATCAGTTAATTCCATATACTAGGAGACAAAAATCATGGGTACTCAGGACCAAGCACGAGCTTTAATGATGGGTCATCACCAAAATATCAAGAACCGTCAGCAATCTATGCTCAACCGTTCGGCTCAAGAAGTAGGTATCGACGATGTGGGCGATTATTATAGCACCATCCAAGGGAAACCTAACTCCAATTCAAGTATGAGTTACGATCGCAGTTCCTCATCAATGAGTTAAAGGACTGCAACCCTTTTTAAATTCCTCATTTCAATCTGACTTAATAAATATCAATTAGCGGGAGACCAAAACCATGTGTACTCAAGATGAAGCCAGGGCGCTAATGATGCGTCATCATCATAACATCAAGAACCGTCAGCAATCTATGCTCAACCGTTCGGCGCAGGAAGTAGGTATCGATGTTGGGGATTATTATAGCACGATTCAAGGCAAACCCCATTCCGACTCACGGGATAACTACGATCGCTCCCGAGCTTCGATGAGTTAAAATTTCAACACCACGAAAAATTGAAAAATCTTTGTCCCCACCCCCACCTAGCCGTCTTCAGGTGGGGGATAGTTAATTATCCATGAATTTGTTTGTGCAAATCCCCACTGTAGCAATCCCGCTGGGTGGGGATTTTCAATTAAAACTTGGTATAATGCCTTCTGCTCAAGAGTAGATGCTAGAAGGCGAAACCTATGTCAGAGTGGCAAAAGATTGATGGTGGCATCACCGCACCCAAGGGATATAAAGCCAGTGGAATCACCGCCGGGCTCAAACCTTCTGGAGCGCCAGACTTAGCGTTGATTATATCAGATGTAGAGGCGATCGCAGCGGGGGTATTTACGACATCCCAAGTGCGCGCCGCCTGTGTAGATTATTGTCGGCAAAAGTTAGAAGCGAAACCCAGTGTGCGGGCGATTTTATGTAATTCCGGTCAAGCCAACGCCGGGACAGGACAGCAGGGGTGGGAAGATGCCCAAGATAGTGCGAAAGCCTTGGCGGCGGCGTTAAATATTGATCCAGATTCGATTTTACTAGCTTCCACCGGAGTCATCGGTAAACGGATTAAAATGGAGGAACTCATAGCAGCCATTCCCCAATTAGTGTCTGAGGTTTCCGAAAACGGCGGGACAGCGGCAGCCGGGGCAATTATGACGACGGATTTGGTGATGAAATCCATTGCTTTAGAAACTCAATTTGGCGATCGCCCGGTGCGGATTGGTGGCATTGCCAAAGGTTCGGGGATGATTCATCCTAATATGGCAACAATGCTGGCTTTTGTCACCTGTGATGCTGCGGTTTCTCCTCCTCTGTGGCAAGAAATGCTGACTAGGGCTGCCAATCGTAGTTTTAATCAAATTACAGTTGATGGGGATACTAGCACCAACGACACGCTGATTGCTTTAGCTAATGGTCAGTCCCGCACTCCGGCAATTACTGGACCCGGACCTGATGCTGATAAATTAGAAGCGATGCTGACAGCAGTTTGTGAACATTTAGCTAAGGCGATCGCCAGAGATGGAGAAGGGGCTACCTGTTTAATTGAAGTGCAGGTAACTGGCGCACCCACAGAAGCAGCGGCGGCTATGGTTGCTAAAACTATTGTTGGGTCTTCTTTATTAAAGGCGGCGATTTTCGGTTGTGACCCTAATTGGGGAAGAATTGCGGCTGCAGCCGGACGGGCTGGGGTTCGTTTTGACCAGGATAAGTTAGAGATTTCCTTGGGTGAGTTTCAACTGATGAAAAATGGTCAGCCTTTAGCTTTTGATGCAGCTGCAGCCAGTAATTATTTAAAACTGGCTAAAACTGCGGCTTATCTTCAGGAAGATACAGTGTTAATCAAGGTTAAAATTGGTGATGAGCCAGGAAGTAGTAAGGCTTGGGGATGTGACCTTAGCTATGATTATGTGAAAATTAATGCAGAATACACTACTTAATTGGTCTTGACCTGATCAACCCGGTTGCTCACAGAAACCGGGTTGATTGTTCCGACAAATATCAACTATTCGCGCTCACAGGGTTTCTGGATCGATACCCAATTCCCGGAGTTTCGCCAAGGCGCGATCGCGTTCTTGTTTTGCCTTATCCCGTTCTTGTTGTGCCTCATTGCGTTCTTGTTGTGCGCGATCGCGTTCATCAAACAAATCCCCCGGTTCTTTGAACAATTCCCCATTAGGGTGATACACTGCTAAACCATCATCAAACAGCTCAAAGCGAATGTTCAACAGTGGAGAAGTCCAGGGGAAATCTAGGGGGGTAATTAACACCAAGCTATCTTCGGGGGTAGCCCGTTGAAAACCCCAAAAATTATGGGATTGGGGATTATAAAAATACATCTCCAGCACGCCATACTGTTGATAAAATTGTTGTTTGGCAGCCATTTCGCTCATGGTGTTACTGGGAGAGAGGATCTCAAACACCACTTGCGGCGGAATGTTGTCTTCTTCCCACTGTTTATAACTACCGCGCGCGCCATCAGGACGACCTAACACCACCATCGCATCAGGGGCTTGTCTGGGAGCGGGGGGACGTTCTACCTGGACGGGATACCAGAGTAAATCCCCCGCCACAAAAGCTACCTGTGACTTGAGAAGTTGTTTAAGGTTGCTGACTAGCCGCACAATCCAGCCATACTGGAGGGTATTTTCCGCCATCGGTTTACCATCAGAGTCGGGGTAGAGGATATGAGGGGGGATAGGAGTTTGAACCATCATTCAGTACCCGGATGAATCAATATTCACCTATTATATAGCGACCCTAGAACGGTTGTGGAATCAGCCCTCGCCCTCAATCTGAATCCCAGAGAGGGAGAGGAACTTTTGCTCACAATTATCAGAGGGTTTCTGGATCGATACCCAATTCCCGGAGTTTCGCCAAGGCGCGATCGCGTTCTTGTTGTGCGCGATCGCGTTCATCAAACAAATCCCCCGGTTCTTTGAACAATTCCCCATTAGGATGATACACAGCTAAACCATCATCAAACAGTTCAAAGCGAATGTTCAACAGTGGGGAAGTCCAGGGGAAATCTAGGGGGGTAATTAACACCAAGCTATCTTCGGGGGTAGCCCGTTGAAAACCCCAAAAATTATGGGATTGGGGATTATAAAAATACATCTCCAGCACGCCATACTGTTGATAAAATTGTTGTTTGGCAGCCATTTCGCTCATGGTGTTACTGGGAGAGAGGATCTCAAACACCACTTGCGGCGGAATGTTGTCTTCTTCCCACTGTTTATAACTACCGCGCGCGCCATCAGGACGACCTAACACCACCATCGCATCAGGGGCTTGTCTGGGACGGGGGGACGTTCTACCTGGACGGGATACCAGAGTAAATCCCCCGCCACAAAAGCCACTTGTGACTTGAGAAGTTGTTTAAGGTTGCTGACTAGCCGCACAATCCAGCCATACTGGAGGGTATTTTCCGCCATCGGTTTACCATCAGAGTCGGGGTAGAGGATATGAGGGGGGATAGGAGTTTGAACCATCATTCAGTACCCGGATGAATCAATATTCACCTATTATATAGCGACCCTAGAACGGTTGTGGAATCAGCCCTCGCCCTCAATCTGAATCCCAGAGAGGGAGAGGAACTTTTGCTCACAATTATCAGAGGGTTTCTGGATCGATACCCAATTCCCGGAGTTTCGCCAAGGCGCGATCGCGTTCTTTTTGGCAGGGGGATTTAGGGTAATGGATAATAATATGATGATGCGGGAGGCTAAAGCTGTTAATTACATTGACCACCTACCATATTAATCAACCCGCCTTAACCCCCATTTTGGGGGCGACTTATTACTTAGTATATATTGATAAGTATCTCTATGTAACTACTGCATTTGTCCGGCTACAGTCAGAATTTTATGCACAGTTATTTGTAGTTGTTCTGGGTCAAAAGGTTTAGTTAAATATTCAGTAGCGCCGGCTAAACGCCCTTCAATTTTATCGCAGACAGTATCCCTAGCAGTTAACATGATAATCGGTAACTTTTCTAAATGGGGAGTCCGCCTAATAATTCGACATAATTCTAAGCCATCTACACCCGGCATAGCAATATCTAACAACATTAAATCAATCGAATCATGATGTAATTGTCCCAAGGCTTCTAGGGTATTGCTGGCTACTAAAATTCGATAATTTTCCCCTAGGGTTTGTCGCACCATTTTTTGGATTACTAGACTATCATCCACTGCGAGAATGGTAGCTGGGGAGGTTTCATTAAGACACATAATTATTCTCCTTGATGCTTATTGAAATCTGGGTTAAATTCAATAATATAATAGAGTGAAATATTAGCTTTGTGCAGCCCAATTATGGCGATCGCCTATATACCAAAAAACTCTATGGACTGGCCAAAATTACCCGACTGGCTTACCTCATCAATTCACTGAGGGACTCGCGCCCTTTGATGGTTTGTCAATGGGCGTATTCAGCCCTTGACCTGTTCAAAAGTTTAAGTATAATGTCAAAAGCCTTTCCTCCCATTATATAACAATGATTCCCTGTCAAAACTAAAGATTTATTTAATGGTATAATCTTGTTAACCAAGTCTTGACGGTTAACCCTCGAATCTAAATCACCTCCCTGATAGTATATTGTTGAGGAAATCCCCCAGTAAATGAGGCGATCGCAGTTGACTGTTTTCACTGTTTGTGGTATAATCACCAATTCGCTGTCAACTCAACTAAATTATGTCAAACTATGAAGGATAATGGTTTGTTAGGTGGAGTCCTATGGCGCGAGGAGATCAGATTTATGTTTACCGGGAATTTCTGAATATGGATGGAGTCTACGAACATCACGGTATTGACTGTGGAGACGGGACAGTTATCCATTACCGCAAACCCAGCGAAACCATTGAACGAACATCCTTGAGAACTTTTAGCAAAGGTAAACCAGTTTATATTCGCAGTTATCCAGTCCGCTATATTCCCGAGACCACCATACAAAGGGGAGAAAGTAGGCTAGGGGAACGCAAATATAATCTACTATTTAATAACTGTGAACATTTTGCCACCTGGTGTGTAACCGGAGTGAGTGATAGCCGACAAATTCGTGATTTTATTCCAGTCATCAACCATATAAATGTTGACAGTTTAGAGGACCCGATCGCCAAAGCCTTACGAACAGCGCCCAACGATAATTTACCGCAGTTAATTAATAATGCCTTAACCGATATTAGAACCGCGTGGAATGATATTCAACCCCAATATCAAGAAGCCTTAGCCGAAATGAAATCCTGGCATCAAGTAGCAATTAACGCCATGAAGCAAAACCGGGAAGACCTAGCCAGGGAGGCACTAAAACGTAAACAAACCTATAAACAAAGGGCGCGGGAATTAGAAGCGGACTTAAAAAAACTAGCAACTCTGACTGAAGATTTAGTACAACAACAAACCCAACTGTAGCCCAAAAACGAGGCATAAAACCATGGCAAAATCTCCAGATAATCACCGTTCAAGTAGCCCGTTAAAATGGTGGAGTAAAATTGTCCTAATTTTAGGTTTATGTATATTAGTGGGTGGTTGTCAATTTCAACCCCCGACAACAGAGGGAGTGATTAACCTAACTTTGTGGCATGGAATTAATCCCCCACCCAACCGGGATGTTTTCCAAAAGTTAGTCGATCGCTTTAATCAAGACCATCCCCATATTCAGGTAGAAGCGCTTTATATAGGTCAACCTGATCAACAAATGCCGAAAATCTTAACCGCAGTAGTCGGAAATGCGCCGCCAGATATTTTATGGTATACACCAATTATTACAGGTCAACTGGTAGAACTAGATGCCATTAAACCGATTCAAGATTGGTTAAATAACTCCCCGGTAAAGGCAGAAATTGATCCGGCTTTATGGACAGGAATGGAATTAGAAAATCAGATTTGGTCTGTACCTATGGCAACTAATAATACAGCCATTTTTTATCGTCCGAGTTTATTTGCAGCCGCCGGAATTGAGACCATACCTTCCACTTGGTCAGAGTTCCGAGAAACCGCCGCCAAATTGACAGCAGCAGGGGAGAAGTATGGGATAGTATTACCCCTAGGTAAAGGGGAATGGACGGTATTTACCTGGCTACCATTTATGTATAGTGCGGGTGGAGAATTAGTCAGAAATGGTGAAGCCAATTTAGTTAATCCTGGGGCGATCGCCGCCTTAGAATTTTGGTCAAATTTGATAGAAGATGGTTCAGCAATTCTCTCCGCACCGGAAAGAGGTTATGAACAGGATAACTTTATTTCTGGTAGGGTGGCGATGCAAATTACCGGACCTTGGACTTTAGGTTATCTCGACCAAATTGGTATTGATTATGGAGTGTTTCCTATTCCGGCGGAAAATCAACAGGCGGCGGTAGTTGGGGGTGAAAATTTGTTTGTGATGAAAACCACCCCAGACCGAGAAAAAGCCGCCTTAGAGTTTCTCGAATATGTAGTCGGATCGGAATTTCAAACGGAGTGGAGTTTAGGAACCGGATATTTGCCGATTAATTTAACAACTCGCCTTGACCCCCGTTATCAAGAATATGTGGCTAAACAACCAGCTTTGAATGTCTTTTTACAGCAGATGAATTGGGCGGTATCTCGTCCGAATATTGCGGGATATAGTCGCATTTCCGAAAATTTGGGTAGAGCGATCGAGGCTACACTATTAGGACAATCGCCCCAGTCCGCCCTCAAAGCCTCTCAAAACCGCCTGAGACTAGCGTTATAACCGACAGCCGAAATTTTCCCGTCCCGCCGTAAATTTGGATAAATTGCCTGATTAGAAAATGCTGTTAACACCCACAAAAACATGAGTTATTGTATTAACCCAAAGTGTTTACAACCCCAAAATTCTGACCAGGAAAAATACTGTCAGAGTTGTGGATTTTCCCTGTTGTTACACAACCGTTATCGCCCCCTACAACCCATTGGACAAGGGGGATTTGGTCGGACTTTTTTGGCGAGAGATGAAAGCAGACCATCCCATCCTCATTGTGTAATTAAAGAGTTTGATTTTCCCGAAAAAAATGCCAGCTATAATCATGCTGTCAAGTTATTTAATCAAGAGGCGGTGCGCTTAGATTGTTTGGGGGAACATCCTCAAATTCCCCGGCTATTAGCTTATTTTGAAGAACATCAACTTTTGCTATTAGTTCAAGAGTATATTCCGGGGAAAACGTTATTACAAGAATTTGAACACGATGGATTATTTGATGAACCCAAAATTTGGCAGATATTACGAGATTTATTACCAGTGCTTAAATTTGTTCACGATCGCGATATTATTCACCGAGACATCAAGCCAGCTAACCTCATTCGTCGCAGTCTTAGACACCCTTTACCACCCTCTCCCATAGGTTTTAATAACCCAGATACCATAGGGGAAACTCGCACCAGTGCAGCCATAGGTAATTTATCCTTAGAGTCAATTCGCGATCGCCCTCGACCATTACCGCCGCCACCCCCTCGACCCTCGGGAAAATCGATAAATTCCGAATCTAAAATAATCGAAAATGGTCTGATAGTATTAATTGATTTTGGCGTGGCTAAGTTACTAACAGCCACCACCATTAGTCGCACAGGAACTATTATCGGTAGCCCCGAATTTATGGCACCAGAACAAACTCGCGGGCGAGTATTTCCAGCTAGTGATTTATATAGTTTAGGCGCAACTTGTTTATATTTACTTACCGGAGTTTCCCCCTGGAATTTATATGATACCGTCCTCGAAAAATGGGTTTGGCGCGATTTTTTATCCCCCGAACGTATGGTTAGCGATAAATTAGGAAAAGTCCTTGATAAATTAGTCAATAATCAAATCCTACAGCGCTATTCTTCGGCGGCGGAAGTGTTAGCAGCCATTGCCACATCACCCCCCAAGACCTCCCCTCCACCCCGGAAAGTTATCAAACCTCAGTCCCCACCTAAAACCGCCCATAAAGCCTCAAAAACTAGGAAGCATAAAACCTCCCCCCCATCATCTCAACCTGCGAATTTAACTGACAATTTAAAGGGTAATTTTCAGGCAATGTTAGGGCGAATAATACCCGCATTAACTCAACCCCCAGATGATGAAGATTTGGCTTCCGAGAATGGTGTAGACTATGGAGAATTACAGCAATTATTAGCGACTCATAGATGGCGAGAAGCTGACCGAGAAACCTGGATTATGTTATGTCGCGCGTTAGGTAAAGGCGGACGACCCTACTTACATTATAGCGATTTGAATAAGTTACCTTGTGAAGATTTGACCATCTTAGATAACTTATGGGTTAAGTATAGTAATCATCGCTTTGGGTTTAGTATTCAAGCCCAAATTTATCTACAGGAAGGGTCAGACTATGGGAAATTTTGCGATCGCGTCGGTTGGCTAAAGTCTATCGGACACGACCCCTCACTCGGCTTTCGCTATAATTTTAATATTCCCACAGGACACCTTCCCACCCGCATTTGGGTAATGAATGGGGGTAAATGGTGGCTACACTTGGAAACCATCACCCAACGACTAAAAGACTGTGGTTTGATTTAATTAGCTGCGGTGGGGGTGTGGTTTTCTCCCGATTTTTGGTCACCGAGACACAAATTATTATATTATAATTGGATGGTGATGCTCTCAGGACTCAACATCTAATGACAGAAACCCCTCAACCAACTACAACCCCCAACTTACAAGAACCCAAATTTGGGTTTAACTCCTATTCGGAACGCCTCAATGGTCGCGCGGCGATGATTGGGTTTGTGATTACTTTGGCGATCGAATATTTCACCAAACAGGGACTACTAGCTTGGCTAGGGTTAAGCTAAATTGCGATTTTCCGCCCTGAATCCGGCGATTTAACGACCACTAACCCCCCCAGCTAAGGGGGGGGATGATTACCACCTTACCAGGTCTTTCAAGGCAGATTTATGGGGGGTATTTGGGCAGTAAATTAGCGGGCTTCAGCGGCTTGGGTATGCCTTTCTAGGGCTAATTCAATGAGTTGATTTACCAATTCTGGAAAGCTGATTCCTGTGGCTGACCACAGTTGCGGATACATACTTAAAGCGGTAAAACCGGGGAGGGTGTTGATTTCATTCAGCAAGACTTCTCCGGTTTTTTCGATATAGAAGAAATCTACCCGCGCTAGTCCAGCAGCATCGACGGCGAGGAAGGCTTCGATCGCCATATCTCGGACTTTAGAAGCGATCGCTGTATCAATAGGCGCTGGAATCATCAGATTAGCTTTGCCATCAGTATACTTAGTTTCGTAGTCGTAGAAATCGCTGTTATAGCTAATTTCTCCCACCACGGACGCTTTCGGATAATCATTGCCTAAAACAGCACATTCTAGTTCTCTGGCTTCGACTCCTGCTTCCACAATAATTCGCCGATCATAGGTAGCCGCAGCATCTAAAGCCGCTTCGAGTTCCTGACGCGATCGCACTTTGGAAATGCCAACAGAAGACCCTAAATTAGCAGGTTTCACAAAGCAGGGATAACCCAAAGCCGCATCAAGGTCATCGCATAATTTCGGGAAAATACAGGGGTTAGACCATACTTGACTACGCCGCACTGCTTGATAACGCACTTGCGGAATTCCCGCCTGAGAAAAAGCCATTTTCATGGCGATTTTATCCATACCAACCGCAGAACCGAGAACTCCCGAACCCACATAAGGCACTTGCATTAAGGTTAACATACCCTGAACTGTGCCATCTTCCCCATTAGGACCGTGAAGAATGGGAAACCAAAGGTCTATATCCTTTACAGTGGCGGGGTCAGGAATGCGATCGCTTGGTATCACTTCCCCTGTCACTGTTAGGGGTTGACCCGACTCTAAAACCGCTTCCGCCTCGGTCCCTCTATGCCACACCCCATTTTTTTCTATATATATGGGGACTACCTCATATTTACTGGGGTTTGGGTCTATAGAGAGTGCATTGGCGATCGCCTTAGCCGAGGTAATGGACACCTCATGCTCTCCCGAACATCCACCAAATAACAGTGCAACCCGGAGTTTTGTCATATTACCCTACAACCTAATTTCCCGATTCACTTTGACACAATCTCTGGAAAAATCCAAGCTAATGGCGGGATATTTTCTGATTTTACCGTGTATGGCAACCAGTATTACGTCAGTTTCTTTCTGATAGTCAACAGAATCTTCCTGAGAGCAGCTTGCTGTTGTCCAAGTGGTTTTTCAATCCATTACGCTCAACCTATAAAGACGTAGTATCTAAAATTTCAATGGTTGGCAAAATCCCAGTTTTATGGTTTTCCAAACCTTCTCTAAAATCCTGCACATTTTCCTTACCTGATTCTTGCAAAGCCTTTAATAGGGTCGCCGTTTCCGTCACTAATTTCTCGACATTAATATCAAAATAACTCGGCTGATAGTAACCCAGGCGAGAAATTCCTTCCCCCATCAAAATAACTGCTCCTTGCCAATTATCATTACTGAGATGATACAGAGAAACAGCAATTTGTAAAATGCCTTGATAAAACCGCTTTTCGGGTTCTCCGGCTTCCATCCAGATAGCTTCTAAAGTATCATGGCAGGCGTAAAATTCCCTTTGATTAAACTCATTAATTCCTTGCCAAAACTCAGGAGGAATATCTTTAACCATTGTCTTATCCTTACCTATAGCACAACCCGCGACATTACATAAATAATATAATCCCCCTGTGAATAAGGGGGAGTTAGAGGGAGTTAGAGGGGGGTAAAATAACTTTTACCTGTTCCCTAGTTACTGGTGATATGGTAGCTCAAACCATGCTTTTTCTGGCTTCTTCTAACACTTCCATCTCAATGGTTTGCTGATCTCCGGCAAAATCATTATCTGGGGTTAAGAAAAGCATACAATGGCACTCTTTGCGTTCCCGCATAGGGATGCAAGGACAATTCCAGAAAGCATCTTTGACCTCTGCCTCTTTATCTTCATAGTGGCGGCAGGGACATAGGGGAGAACCTAAATCATCCTTATGCTTGGCAAGTCCTTCAATCACTACGGCTGTCACTGAAGGTTCCGCACAAAAATAGGTTCCAGTTCGTTTAGCATACTGTTCGGCGAATCGCTTCATCGCCTCTAGGCTTTTGGGAGTGGAGAGTTTTTCGTTGATCTGCTCTGTCATTATGGAAGCACTCTTGACTAAATCCGCTTTTAATATTTTAACCCAAAACCGGATCTTGTTCAAATTCTACCTAGGGCGATCGCCAAGTTTCTCCATGGGTCTTAGGCATCCCGTTTAGGTTGGCACTACATATTCACCTCGCAGACGTTGTATAATTTCCCGAAACCGATATCCGTCCTCATCGAGAGATTGCTCAATTTCTGTGGTAGAACTATTAGTTTCAGAAGGTAATGGTTTTTGTTGACCAAACTGGGTCACAGTATTTCGGAGACGATAGGACAAAAACTTACTTACTGCTCGATAAAATCTCAGAGAAAACAAAGCATCCCACTCCAATTTTTCTGATAATTTTTCACGAGGAACCGATAAGACTAAACAAGGTTCTTTGGCGCTAACTGTTGCTGAAGGCATACGACCATCAACAAAAGACATTTCTCCGATAACTTCTCCTATACCCAGTGTAGCCACTTCTCGATTTCCCAAGGCGGCTACTGATGCCACCAATGTACCATCAAGAACGATATAAAGGGCTTCAATTAGCTGACCTTCTGTAATTAAAACCATGCCAGACTCAAGTTGCTGTTGCTGACCATTAGCAATAATCCAGTCCAGGTCACGATCGCTCAATTCTCCCAGAATAGCTAGTGTTTTATTCATAGATCATCACGAAGGTAATTATTAACAATTTAGGATAGCTGCCTAACCAGTTACCACCTCACCCGTGAATCAATTAATTACTACTCCTCACTATTTGGCTATTTTTGGACACCCTGACTGCTTTAACTGTTGATAGCCTATCCAGCACCATCAATACAATTGTAGCATAAGCTGCTTACGATACTGAGGGATAAGTGGATGATCTGGTCCGAGAAGGTCAAACACTGCGATCATAGCTTTTCTAGCGCCATCTTCGCGATATTTACGACTAATGCCGACAATCTTTAGAAATAATGAAAGACCCGCATCATATTCCTCATTAATGATATGCTGGCAGGCTTGAGCATAAAGCTGTTCTATTTCGGTTTCTCCAGGGTTTTCAGCAGCGACTCGAAATTCAATCAATTTTTCGACAGCACGCGCCTTAGCATGAAACTCTCGGTTATCGGGTCTAATAGTTGCCAACATTTTTTGGGCGGCTTCAATTTCATTAACGGCAATGAGAAACTGAGCAGCTTTAATAATTAGTTCGGGATGATTGGGATATTTCTCAAACAAAAAATCAAACAAATTTTTAGCTTGTTTGAGATTACCGGAATGAGTAGCATTGTCAATAGCGGACAATCCATTTTCTAACTCTGATTTAAGGTTAAACCCCGCCAACAATTCCCGCAGTTGCGGTTCAGCGATCGCCCCCACAAAACCAGGTTTAACCTCTCCTTTGGTAACCATACGAACATCAGGAACTCCCTGAATACCATATTGACTAGCTAATTCAGGATTCTGATCTACATCGACCTTGGCTAAGATAAAATCGTATTCGGTGGTCAGTCGCTCTAGTATGGGTTTCATGATTTGACAAGGGCCGCACCAGGTAGCAAAAAAATCGACCATCACCAATGTTTCCCAAGACTTATCAATAACTTCTGCCTGAAAATTATCCTGATTAACGTCAATGGCATATCCCATATTAACCTATCTCCTGTTGCTGATATAGATACTAATTTATCCCAATTTACCAACTATTGTGACAAGGTTTCAAGTACCATATTAGCCAATTTTTGAGAGGCTCCAGGTTGTCCCCGGACTTGTCGCAAGCGATCGCGAATAGTTTGGAGACGGTGGGGGTTTTGCAAATATTCCAAAATGCGATCGCCAATAAATTCTGGTTGTAGCCTCCCCAAAAATTCCGGGACGATTTCGGAACCGGCCCAAATATTCGGCCAAGCCAATAATTTACCAGTACGTTGTATATACGATAGTGCTAGGCTATTAATTCCCTTAGCCAGGAAGCCACCAACACCAGGTAAATTGGCTAAAATCCCTGGGATACCATCCCACGCACGCATAGCATCAAGTTGATAACTAGGAAGCAAAACCACCATAGGTATAGCTAAAGCACCCAATTCCGCAGTATTAGCCCCCACGGTGGTGACAGCGAAACAGCAGCGGGAAAGTAGGGGATAAGCGGGGTTTTGAGTATACAGACTCACGTTTAAGCCAGTTTTGGTTTGTAGGATAAATTGATCACCTATCTGTTGGAGATCCGCCGCCACACCGGGGAAATAACTAAGGATGGGGTTATATTCAGGATTAGCCAGTTGTGCAATGGTAGAGACCTCGACCGTGGGAGCGACAGGAATGATAAATTGAGTTTGAGGGCGGCGCTGGTGGATATATTGAGCGATCGCCAAAGTCAAAGGCACACCCTGAACCAGTTTAGCCATTTTCGAGCCAGGAAGCAGAGCGATAAGTTCGGTCAGAGGTGGCTGTAGCAGCGAGTAAGGCTGGATTGGCTCCTGGGTTGGGGGGGAAGTCACATCAGCCATCAAGTCGCCTATAACAGTGCATTTTGAGGCGTATAAGTGAGGTATACGGCTAATGGTTTCGGGTTTCATGACGGCAAATTTGTCAATCCATCGCCACCAACGGATATCCCATTCTGCGTAAACTATACTTTGATATGCCAGGCGGCGGGCAATAATCGGGGTAAAGGCTTGGTCGCCGCCCAAAAATAAGACTAAACCCTTTTCTCGCCAATCCCAATTTTGGGCAGTTTTTCCTGAGAGTAAAAATTTCCAGAAGTGTTGGGGACCCTGAATGCGGTCAATGGCTAAAAGCGATCGCCCGATTTCTACTTCGTTACCGGTAGCGTTAGGACAAGGTGATAGAATCAGGGAGGTTCTCAGATCCAGATGGCTATTTTGAGATCTAATAGCTTCTAGGACTGGTCGCACCCAGGTAGTTAGTTCTCCCGGACCGTTGGAGAGGATAAGGATATCGGCGGCTGTGGACATTGGTAGGGCGATCGCTTAGTTATCATGATTGAGTATTATCTAATTTTCCCCTAGAAACCAGGTTTCTGATAACCTCTAATAAGTGCTATGAACCGTAATACCAGTGGAAAGTCAACCGGAACACCCTAACCCCCTCAGTCACTCTTCAGACTGGCGTTGGCCATGGTGGCCCTTAGTCCCCCTCTACCCATTTAGTCAGCGTCGGACTATTCGCCGGGAAGTAGTCAGCGATCGCATTTGGACTTTTGAACAGGTCCAAGGTATTCTGTATGTGGTGGTTCCCATTCGCATGACCGTCATTCGGTTGGATATGGGGGGATTATTAGTTTATGCTCCTGTGGCTCCTACTCCTGAATGTATTAGACTGGTGAATGAGTTAGTAGCTGAATATGGAGAGGTGCGCTATATTATCCTCCCCACCACCTCCGGTCTTGAGCATAAAGTGTTTGTCGGTCCCTTTGCGCGGAAGTTTCCGAAAGCTCAGGTTTTTGTGGCTCCAGATCAATGGAGTTATCCGTTCAAATTACCCTTGAGTTGGTTAGGTTTACCCCCGAAACGTACCCATATTTTACCAGCAGATTGTTCTGAGACTCCGTTTTCCCGCGAGTTTAGTTATGCGATTTTAGGCCCGATTAATTTGGGATTAGGAACCTTTGAGGAAGTGGCATTTTTCCATTGGCGATCGCAAACTTTATTACTGACAGATACGATAATTTCTATTCCCGAAAAACCCCCAGCCATAGTGGAACTAGATGCCTATCCTCTGTTATTCCACGCGCGAGATAATGCCTTTCAAACCGTGGCAGATCACCCGACCACCCGCCAAAAAGGATGGCAGCGAATCACCCTATTTTCCCTGTATTTCCAACCAGATACATTAGAGCCAGTGCCATTCAAACAAGCTCTCAGTGATGCTTTAAAAGCAAGCGATCGCTCTCGAAAAGCCTATTTTGGTTTATTTCCCTTCCAGTGGCGATCGGGCTGGGAAGAAGCCTTTAACACCCTCCGAAGAGACGGCAATATATTAGTGGCTCCCATTCTGCAAACCCTGATCTTGAATCGTTCGCCACAACTGACCCTCGCCTGGGCGGATCGTGTTGGCGAGTGGAATTTTAACCGGATTATTCCCTGCCATTTTGACGCACCGATAACAGCCACCCCCCCGGCTTTTCGGCAGGCTTTCAGCTTCCTAGAATCCCAGGAAGCGCCGCCAAATGGTTATTTAGGCAGTTCGAGTCATCCCCTCCCCGCCGGAGATTTTACCATCCTCCAAAATATAGATAAACGCCTAAACCAATGGGGAATTACTCCCCCACCAGCATCAGCCAAAATCCGTTAAATTTATCTAATAGCTAACCCTGATATTGGTCAAATCTCATCAGGATCTGAATGCCTAAGCATACCTATAACTCCGATATAACTCGGATGCGATCGCCACATCCCAGATTAATATATGACTGTGACATTCCCCGACCCCCAGAAACCCGGTTTCAGACTTGACTGAGTTTTGGGGAGGGTGGGGAGGGAAAAGGAGAGAACGGAACCGTATTTGTGAGTGATAAATGTGCTAAAATCAAATCATAACAGACATAAAAATGTTGGGTTACTTTTGCCCAGGTAGCATTGGTATGACATATTTTGAGGTAAGACAATGAAGGCATTTGAGGTATTGGGAAAAGTCAATCATCAGGGTCACATTTTGCTAGATGAACCTTTAGAAGTTAAACCTGATATTCGGGTCAAAGTTATCGTTTTGATATCTGATGAAGATGAATTGGATGCTGACGATACTCCGGTTGAGGAAATTCAAGCCAGTTTAATCCGAGCGTTGCAAGATGCTCAAGCCGGAAGAAGAATTCCCCTAGAACAAATGTGGGAGGGAATTGATGCCGAATAATCCTGAATTAGTGAACATTTATTTCACACCTGAATATCGTGATAACCTCAAAAAATTAGCCAAAAAATATCGAAATATTCGCTCTGATACTCAGGGGTTAATAGAGGAACTCCAAAAAGGCTCGGTGTTAGGCGATCGCCTTTCGGGTTTTGGTGATCATCTTTATGTTTACAAGGTCAGAGCTAAAAATAGTAATATCCAAAAAGGCAAAAGTGCTGGATATCGCATTATTTATTTACTGGAATCAGAAACCAGCATTTTGTTATTGACGATTTATAGTAAATCGGAGCAGGAAGATATTACTAAGGAGCAAATTAAAAGTATTTTAGATAATTTTCATCAAGCATAGTAAAGTGGGTGGGGTTCAAGAAATCGGTTTTCTTACAGCATCTATATCTGGTTCAATAAGATTTAAGCAATCAACCTATTTTCTGAGTCTCTGTGTAGTCAAGAAACAGGGTTGATAAAATCCCTTAAATTTATCTAATAGCTAACCCTGATATTGGTCAAATCTCATCAGGATCTGAATGCCTAAGAATACCTATAACTCGGATATAACTCGGATGCGATCGCCACATCCCAGATTAATATATGACTGTGACATTCCCCGACCCCCAGAAACCCGGTTTCTTTGGGGTAAAATGGGGATGGTATTCTCTACCCGGTGTGTGGCGATGGATGAAAAGCGATCGCAGTCTTATCTCTCGCGGATTCAAGAACTCGTTACCTTTGCCAAGCGGCTGCTGGGGAATGAATGTCTTTTGAAATGATGAGGTGATGGTAGATGCAAGAAATTAACATACAAATTTCCATCGAATTAATTGAGCAAGGTGAGACGGCAGTTTTAGAACAAATTGCCATGCAACTTTACGAAAATAAGGTGTTTACCTTTAGTCAAGCCCGTCGGTTGTTGAATTATTCCCTGTGGGAGTTTCAAAAACTGTTGGGAGAAAATCATGTTGTTCGGCAATACGACCAAGATGATTTAGCAGAGGATATCGAAGCGATTAAATCAGGATTGTGGGATGGTTAAAGTCATTTAAAATGCTATTGATTAATTTTGCAAGTATTAGTCGCTATATCTCTCAGTTTAGATTCCAACAGATTCTCTCAGAGAGGGGCATCAATATTCATTACGATTTGGAGGAATTGCAGGAGGATATACAGCATTTAACGGCTAAGGGATGGCTATGATTGTCGTGAGTGATACTTCTCCTTTAAGTGGGTTGGCATTGGAAGTGAAAGCAGAAGAATTATTGATTGATGAACGGTTAGGACGAAGGGAAGCAATCAATTTGGGGTTGTCGATTACGGGATTATTAGGAATTTGGCTAGTGGCAAAGCGTCGGGGTTTGATTCCTCAGATTAGACCGATTATGGCTCGTTTAATCTGGGAGGCTAATTTTCGGATTGGCTCAAATTTATATACAGAGGTTTTAGCGGCTGCTGGGGAATGATAAAGTGATAAAAATCTGCGTTTGGGGTGGGGGAAAAGAAAACGGGTTTCTAGCCAAGTCTCTGTTCTTTTACAAATATTTTCTAAAGAAACCCGGTTTCTGGGAGGTTTCTGGGAGGTTTGTGAGTCTCGGTGGAGGGTGGTTTGAGATGAACTAAGAAAGTATTTTTACTTCATATTGCTCAAACATACCATCTCCTGATACCAAGGTTAAACCTTCAGATTTGGCTTGGGAAATCAATAATCGGTCGAACGGATCTCGATGATGGAAGGGTAACGTTTGTAATATCAATAAGTGCGAAAGCTGAATGGGGAGAATTTGAATACCGCTGGGAAGGATAAAATTGATTACAATTTGTTCTAGTGGGATTGCCAGTTCGAGTTTACCGAGGCTGGTTTTAATGGTTATTTCCCAGAGGCTAACAATACTTAGGTGCAAAGTGTTGCTTTCATCCTCGATCGCTTGCCTTGCGGTTTGGCTAAGATTTGGGTTGCCTTCTATCAGCCAAATCAAGATATGTGTATCTAATAATAATCTCATTACATATACTCAGCAAAATCATCAAGGGGGGCGTCAAAGTCTTCGGCAATCTTGATTTTGCCCTGCATACAACCAAATAAATTTTTACGGCTGATTTTTGGCTCTACAAATAGGTTTGGCTGTTGTTGCCACTGGGTAATTAAGTAGGAGACGAGTTGCAACTGCTCTTGGCGATCGAGTTGGGTGACTTCTGCTAAGACTTTTTCTAGGAGGGGACTCATCATTTACCTCAACTTGGGTATTTCTTTGATTATACTATTTTGGGAGGGGAAAGGGTAAAAAGTCTGGGAAAAGAAACCGGATTTCTCGCCAAGTCTCTGTTTCTTAACAAAAATTTAACAAAGAAACCCGGTTTCTCAGTTATGGGGATGGGGTAAAATGGAGATACTATCCTGAAGCTGTTGCATCATGGTAACCACCGAAACTGAAATCTTAGCGATTCTGCGTAACCTCCCCCAACCCGCCCTGGAAGAAGCTAAAATCTTCTTAGACTTTTTAGCTTGGCGGTATCAAAATACCTCAGCCAAAGGAGCAACGTTAATCGCAAATCTGCGGGGAAAAGCCACAGGGGATATGACCACTGATGAGATTCTGAATTTAACGCGGGGTGAGGAATGACGGATTTCCTCGTAGATAGTAATGTAATTCTGGATGTATTAACTGAAGATTCCCATTGGTTTGACGGGTCAGCCGCGCAACTAGCTGATTGCGCCGAAAGCGGATTCAAGAACTCGTTACCTTTGCCAATGGGATGGAGTTGTCTGGGATGGGGGAACTATCTCGGTAATGGTGTGAAACCCAAATAAAATCTCTATTGTTACCCAGGAAATCACCATGAATATTAGGCAATTGATTGATTTCGCCGACCCGGTTAATTTATGAGGAAAAATAGTCATGAAAGGAATTCAATTTGTGGTGAATGAAGCCGGAGAAAAACAGGCAGTATTAATTGATTTGGCTGAGTGGGGTGAGTTATGGGAAGATTTCTATGATGTGTTGGTGGCTCATGCTCGTGAGCAGGAGGAGGAGGTGTCTTGGGAGGAGTTAAAACAAGACATCCAGGCAGAAGCGAATCGCAAATGAAGGGTATGCTGTCCGGTTTAAGAAGTCGGCGGCTGGGGTGGTTCGGATTGTGCGCGTGAGGCATCGTCGGGATGTCTATCGGAGTTGATTTAAGGATGCCGATTAGTCTCAAGTCACAAGGGGATGGCAGGCGGGAAAAGAAACCTGGTTTCTAGCAGCATCTGGTGTTTCTTCACAAATATTTAAGAAAAAAATTGGGTTTCTCAGTCGCGGGGATGGTGTAAAATGGGGGTGCTATCCTGAGCTATTGCGTTGCAATTGATGATTAATGATTGAGGGAAAACGTTGTTGTGAGGATTATTGCTCGCAGTACATTACGAGAGTTTTGGCAGTTGCACGCCGATGCTGAACAACCATTAAAGGCTTGGTTTCAGGATGTCCGTAGCATGAACTGGACAAGCCCAGCAGATATTAAAGCGATTTATGGTAATGCCAGTATTCTTCCTAATAATCGGGTGGTTTTTAATATAAAAGGAAACAATTACCGGATAATTGTTCATGTTCGTTATGATTTGGGGATTGTCTTTATTCGCTTTATTGGTACTCATAAGGACTATGATAATATTGATGCAACCACGATTTAAAGAGGTGAAACCCATGAAATTAAAACCCATTAAAACTGAGGCGGATTATCGTGAAGCTTTAGCAGAGGTTGAACGGTTATTTGATGCGCCTATAAATACGGATGATGGGGATAGGCTTGAGGTTCTGACAGCCCTGATTGAAGTCTATGAAGAACAACATCATCCCATTGAGTTACCATCACCTTATGAGGCTATTTTATACTATCTGGAAAGTCGCCAGCTACCTGTTTTAAGTTTTATTGATGGATTGAAGCGGCGCGGGGTAAGTGAGCAGGTGATTCAAGAGGCTTTAAATGAATCGATAATGGAGAATTGAGGAAAAGGAGCAAATTTCAGGGCTAGTCTGCGGGGAAAAGCCACGGGTCTTCTATAGGGTGGGATTGGTTGCAGGGAATACAAAATTGTAGAGGCGAAAAATTTTTCGCCCCTACCGCAACGGGTGTAATCTGCTATCAATTTTACTTATCATCTTGAACCCAGAACACCCTTGATTACTTAGATTAAACCGATTATGGATAGTTTAATCTGGGAGGCTAATTTTCGGATTGGGACAAATTTATATAGAGAGGTTTTAGCGGCTGCTGGGGAATAATAAAGTGATAAAAATCTGCGTTTGGGGTGGGGGAAAAGAAACCGGGTTTCTAGCAGTATCTCTGTTTATTCACAAAAATTTAAGAAAGAAACCCGGTTTCTCAGTGGCGGGGATGGGGTAAAATGGTGATGGTATTCTCTACCCGGTGTGTGGCTATGGATGAAAAGCGATCGCAGTCTTATCTCTCGCGGATTCGAGAACTCCTTACCTAGATACTTGGCGGATGATGCGGTTAAGCTACCATTGATCAGCTTTGGGAGAGCGGTTAATCATTGTTCTCGATCAACCTTTTGGGCTAGGGATGAATATTGTGTAATGAAACATCAAAATTTATCGGAAATTATCGAGTTAATTAAAAGTTGGTTTGGGGTACATTATGGCGATCGCGTGAGTCAAATTGTCTTATATGGTTCTCAGGCGAGAGGGGAAGCCAAACCTGATTCTGATATTGATATATTGATTGTTCTGAGGCAGGGTTTTGATTATGCTCAAGAAATTGAGAGGACGAGTGAGTTTATTCAGGAATTATCTTTAAGGTATGATACGGTTATTTCCCGTGCTTTTATTTCGGATTTTCGGTTTAATCATGAAAAAAGTCCTTTTTTACTGAATGTTCATCAAGAGGGAATTGATTTATCAAGGATGAACAGCGGTTATTGTGGGAGAAGGCGCGGCGGAGTTTAGTGGGGGCAAGTTTATTGTTAGAAAATAACCTGGCTGAACTGTCAATGTCTCGTGCCTATTATGCGATGTTTTATGTGGCTTGTGCATTTTTGCTCGGTAAGGATTTAAGTTTTTCGAGCCATTCTGCTGTCATCAGTGCTTTTGGTCGGGAATTTGCCAAGGATAATCAAAGGTTTCGAGAATTTCACAGATATTTGATTGATGCCCAGGATTTGCGAAACCGTAGTGATTATGATTTAGATGTTGGCATTGGTGCATCTGAGGTGAGGGTACAGATTCAAATAGCTGAAAGTTTCATGGATTTTTTTGAGAATTATCAGGAGGGTTAAAGGGCAAGAAACTGGGTTTTTGAGATAATTTAGGGGTAAAATGAGAGAATGAGCGCAACCAGGTTTCTCCGTTAGGGGGGGAGAAGTGAGGGATGCAAGAAACCCTGTTTCAAGATGGTAAGGAAAAATTTAACAAAGAAACCCGGTTTCTCAGTGGCGGGGATGGGGTAAAATGGGGGTAATATCCTGAAATGCACCATGCTAACCACCGAAGAGGTAAAATCAAGATTATGAGTCTAGTGATTTCCGCAGACATTGTTAAGGCTAGTGGACTGTCTGAACAAGAGTTAATTATCGAGTTGGTATTATTGCTGTTTCAGCAGGAAAAAATTAGCTTGGGTAAGGCAGCCGAGTTACTGAATATCTCGCAGGTTAGATTCCAACAGATTCTCTCAGAGAAGGGCATTAATATTCATTACGATGTGGAGGAATTGCAGGAGGATATCCAGCATTTAACGGCCAAGGGATGGCTATGATTGTTGTGAGTGATACTTCTCCTGTAAGTGGGTTGGCATTGGAAGTGAAAGCAGAAGAATTATTGATTGATGAACGGTTAGGACGAAGGGAAGCAATCAATTTGGGGTTGTCGATTACCGGATTATTAGGAATTTTGCTAGTGGCAAAGCGTCGGAGTTTGATTCCTCAGATTAGACCGATTATGGATAGTTTAATCTGGGAGGCTAATTTTCGGATTGGCTCAAATTTATATAGAGAGGTTTTAGCGGCTGCTGGGGAATGATAAAGTGATAAAAATCTGCGTTTGGGGTGGGGGCAAAGAAACCGGGTTTCTAGCAGCATATGGTGTTTCTTCACAAAAATTTAACAAAGAAACCGGATTTCTCAGTCGCCGGGATGGGGTAAAATCGGGATGGTATTCCTTACCCCGTGTGTGGCTATGGATGAAAAGCGATCGCCCTAAATTAGATCCCAACACCAGTTTACTGAACTTAACTCAAAGACCGCCTAGTGTGGGCAATTGTCACTCAATTCAAACACCGATGGGCGATTATTGGGCCGTCCTTAAGAACGCACTGTAATCTGTAGTGTCAGATTTAACCCCCAATTACCCGCCACAGCCACTAGCCATTGACGATGCCAATTATCCATGATAGGATTAAATGATGTAAGGCACATATAGTTTTCAAGGATTTGGGGTTATGCACCTCAATCTCATGCCCTCTCGCCTAGATCCAAATGGAGGTTTGTCTTGAGATCTAGCAATTTCATGTGCTTCACAACTATTAGATGTGCCTTTATTAAGCCTTTTAAGCAACATGAGGCAATCAGCATGACTGAAAGTTCATCAGACAAGCTCAACCAACTGTATAGCGAAATGTTAGTGCTTCTTCAAAAGGAAGAAAAAATGCGTCAGGAAACTGAAAAGCTTCTGGCAAAAGCAAAAAAAATGATAGATCCGAGGAATGAATTTAATAAATGGCTTAAATCTTCGGAGGGAAAGGATTGGAAAAAAAAGCAATTTGAGTATCAAAACGGCAAGTGTGCTTCCTGTGGTGAAACACTAAGATTTGCTGATGCTGAAGTCCATCATGTACTTTCATTGAAAGAAGGTGGAAAAACTGCTAATAAACCAGAAAATTTTAAATTGCTACATCCAAACTGCAATCGTAAAATTGGAAGTAAATTTGTTAATTTGGATTGAGGTACTAGAGGATTAAATCATGACAAGCAAACAAGAATTAATCGAAAAAGTTGCCCAACGTATTAGCTGGAGTCAAGCTGATGTAAAGAGGGCAGTGGACGATTATGGAAATGTTGAAACGGAAGAGGATGTAATTGCTTGCTGCCTTCATTATGCGGGGCCGGAATTGAAAAAGCGTAATTATCAAATTGGCTCGATGAAAAGAGTTGACAAGCAACAAAAATCAACGATTGAATCGTTAGTCAATCAGCTAGAGGAGGAGAAAAACTTCTATCAAAATGAATTGATTCCCAATCTCAGGCAAACAATTAATGAACAAGCCAAGCGGATTGCAGATCTGCTAAAAGATGTCGGAAAAATAATCAACATAAAATAGAGGTAGAACGCCCATGAATACTGAAAACCAAAAAATAACCCGTCTACATTTAAAGTCTCTAGGACTGACAGATTATTTGGTTCGAGAAATTGTCAAGGAATTGCCTTCCGAAAAGGAAAATTTATACAATATCTATTCTGTTTCTGATGTTCAAAAGTCCATACAACAGAAATTAAACAATCCTCGGACCAAAGATACAAGCCGGAAAAAATTAGCAGTAGTATTGGAGTGGTTAGATGGCAAATCTAATGTAATTGAAGTTGATTTTCTGAAAAATTTGACACCGGATCAACGATTAGAATTTTTATATAAACGCAATCATGAACTATTTGAAAAAGAGAAGGAAATAAATCAAGAAACGGATGAATTATTAAGAAAAGCACGCCAAATGATAGCGAAATAATAGGCGTCGCACATGTGCGTTAGGATTCAATAGCGAGCGGACAATATCGAGGAGGCGATCGCCTGCTACCGAGCAGCCCTAGAAGTCCTCACCCCCTCCTCCTTCCCCCTAGCCTGCCTCAGACCCTCACGCAGCCTCGGCAACCTCGGCTATGACCTGCAAAACTGGGAAATCGCCATCGAAGGCTACAACCAAGCCATCCTAGCCATCGAACAAAGCCGCTACTGGGCCACCTCCGAAGCCACCAAACGGGAACTCATCGCCAACTCCCTCGATATCTATCAAAAAATGGTGCAAGCCTGCATCAACCACCAAGACTACCCCCAAGCCTTGCTCACTGTCGAACGCAGTAAATCCCGCACCCTGATCGAACTCCTCGACAGCGCCCACCTCTACCCCAAAAACGCCACGGACGAACAAAAACAACGCATCAGCGACTTGCGCCGTCAAATCGCTATGTACCAACAACAACTCGCCTACACCTCCAGCAACACCCTCACCCCCACCACCGAAAACAACCCCAACCAACCCTCACCGGAAACCCTCATCCGCCAACAACTCCAAGCCGCTAACCAGCAATTCCAAGACTTGCTCACCGAACTCGACGACCCCAACTTTACCCTCACCCAACAAGTCCCCCCGCAACTCCCCGACTTGCGCCGCCTCCTCCCCCCTCAAACCGCCCTCATCGAGTGGTATCTCCCCACCGAAGCCGACTCCGGGTTTTACGCTTTCCTCGTCACCCGCCAAAACGAGCAAATCCAGATTACCCCCCACCCCTTCAACGCCGAGGACCGCCAACACCTGGACCAAGCCATCAGCGACTACCGCAGCGACTACGGACAACCCTCCTGGAATCAGCAACTCCCCCAACGCCTGGAAACCCTCAGCGCCGCCTTGCAACTCCCCCGCCTTCTGGGTGACTTATCCCAGATTCAACAGCTTATCCTGATTCCCCACCGGGAACTGCACCTCATCCCCCTCCACGCGCTCCCCGTCCCCTCTTCTCCCCTCTCCCGCGCTGGGAGAGGGGCTGGGGGTGAGGGCAAACCCCTACAAGACGGGTTCCCCGTGCAATATGCCCCCAGTTGTCAAATTCTCAACACCCTCCAGCAGCGTCCCCCCCTCAACCGGGAAACCGTCCCCTTTTTCGCGATTCAAAACCCGACCGAAGACCTGAACTATGCCGAGTGGGAGGTGGAACTATTATTGCGCCAATTCAGCCCCCATCAAGTCTTGCGTCGCGACAAAGCTACCCAGGAGAATTTAAGCCAACCCCAGACCCAAACCTTCCTGGAACAGAGTCACGCGGTCCACTTTGGCTGTCACGGTGAATTTGACGATCGCAACCCCCTCAACGCCTATCTGAGACTGGCAAATCAGGAAAAGCTGACGTTTCTGGATATTTTCAACCGTCTTAATATTCCCCTCTGTCGCCTGCTGGTGCTGTCGGCTTGCAAAACTGGCTTGGTGGAAACTTCCCACACTGATGATTATGTGGGATTATCCAGTGCGTTTTTCTACGCCGGAGCGCGAACGGTGGTCGCCAGTCTCTGGAATGTGGATGAACTGGCGGCGACTCTGGTGACGCTGCGCCTCTATCAAATTTTACCGGATTATCCCTCGGTGACAGTGGCTTTGCAAGCGGCTCAAACTTGGTTGCGGGGGGTATCTTGTGATGATATTCTCCACTGGCTAAAACATGAGCAGAAGGCGACCCCGGAGGAAGTGGAAGAAGTGGAAGACCGTTTGATTTTATTTAATGACCCCCCGTTTGCCGAGGCTTGTTATTGGTCTGCGTTTACGGCAACGGGGTTATAATGGGGTGGGTTGAGTGATGATGAGGTTAGACGATGCCGACTTGATGTGGCGCAGGCGGTGGGGGCGTTTTTAGGGGTAACGCAGCCATCCCATAGCGAGATAACCCCCGGCGAATACGACACCTTTTTGCCAGAATAACTTTCCTTGACTTAGCCTGAATGTCTTGCCATAATTAATAAAGTAAAGTTGTGGTGGTACTCCCATGCCCCAAGTAGTTCTAGATCCACAAGTAAAGACTGAGATAGATCGTCTTGCTCAAGTCAGGCAAGTTGACTCGGAACTGTTGGAGCAGTTTGCCTATTTCGTTCTGGAGATATCACAGCAAAAGTCAAGCAAGAAAGCTCAGTCGCTGAAGACTGATGAGCTAAAAAAAGCTATTTATGAGCGGTTTGGCGTGAACAATACATCAGAGTTGAAAAAATCTGGTGGTTTCAGGATGGCGACTGATGGTATGGACTCGTTAGACTTCCGCTTAAAACCAACCTGGGAAACACTCTATCGAAAGTTTGTAGGTATCCTTCCCCATGAGCAAAGCCAGGAAGGATATGGTTGTATTAATGGAATTGATATCTTTAAATACTTTAAACCCTGGCAGGTATTTGGACTAGATCCCAAAACTGCTACCAAGAATGATGTTAAAGCTGCCTACTATCAATTATCAAAAATTTATCATCCAGACAATTTAGTGACGGGTGACAGAGCTATTTTTGAGCAGGTCGAAAATATGTACAAGAGTATAATTGCTGGATTCTGAAGATGCCTTTTGATAAAGAAGTTTTCTATATTGAAGAAATAAAGCTGGCTGAGGCTTTAGGGCTAAATCAACAAAGTTTAGACGAAATAGTGGATTTTTTACAGGCATCTGCTGATGAAAGTATTCAACTCAAAGAATGGTTGCATTTTGCAATACAAAATTATGTAAATAAACAACCGATTCGGATATTTTCTCGGGAAGGAGCTTTGGCTATTGCCAGTTATCTGGATTTGAGAGGTGATGCCACTAAAATTGCCCTAAACGGAGTTATTGCCTTACTAGAGCAATATAGCCTCAATCAAATAGATGGCAAGATTCGTAGAGCAGTGTATGAAAATAGTTCTTCTTTAGTTTATAGAAATAAACGTCACTGGCTTAGTCGAGAAGATGTAGTGAAGATATTTATGACGACTTCATCAAGGTTAATCCGGGCGTTTGGAGATATTCAAAGGTCGGATTTTCCCATGAGAATAAATATAGATTTTGAAGATTATGACGGACTGAGATTCTTCTCGTTGTCTGGCTTAGAAAAACTCAGTATAGAATTGTCCTTAAAATTGCGTTCAGAAGAGAGGCGTGATTATTGTAAACGGGTGCGTGAAGTTGCTCCTCCGGTATTAAAATTTCTGGCGATCGCTCCTTCTCCAGAGCCAAAACAGATTGAGCAAGCTATGAACTTCGCCAAAAATAGAGATAAAAAAACTTGTCAGGTGACGGGTGTTGTTAGAGATAAGTATAACCAACGGATTGAACTGGTTGGTCATCATCTTTATGACCAAAAAACATATCATTTTCTCAGCGCAGATCCAGATAACATCTTAACAATTGACAAAAAACTACATGAAGATTTTCATCAATGGAATGGAGGAACCCAAGAAACTTGTACAATTGATGATTTCATTGATTATGTGGAGTGGCGCTATCCAGAAAAGCATGAATTAATCTTAACCTTGCATAATAAGCAAAGAGTTCTCAGGTTAAAATTGGCTCAATTCCAACGGACATTACCGGAAAGTAGAGATTAAAGTTCTGGTATTCTTGACTGGCTCAACTATGACTTGAAGGCGACGGCGAAATGGAAGAAGTGGAAGACCGTTTGAGTTTATTTGATGACCCCCCTTTGCGGAGGCTTGTTATGGGTCAGACTTGACGGCGAAGGGTTATAATAGGGGAGAATTGAGCCATGATGAGGTCGAACCATGATGCCAACATCTGAAAATGAACGGATTGTGCGGGCTTTTTTACTGCTTCTGCATCGAGAAAGTAAAAAACCCGAGAGTGCGATTATTCCCCCCACGGCTTGGGAAACTTTGGAGGAACTGAAAGCCAACCTCGCCTCAGCTAATGATGATATTAAAACTATAGCACGAGCGATCGCAAAATGGTGTAAAAACCACCAATATCGTGAAATCCTCCAAGCACTCCAACCCGTCCAAGCTGATGCGATCGATGAGTATGAAGACCCAGATGATGTGGCAACGGAGGAAGAAATTAAATTGACTAACTTATCAACTCGATTTGTGCAGGAAACTATCGATAAATCTAAACAGCAGCACCAGCAGCAATCATCATGAAAGATAAGGTTATTTATGCCCCAGAAATCCGCTTGTTTACCTATCATTTAAAAATCCTAAGTACCACCAACCTACAAGACACGGATCAGGATTTGCCTCTCAGGTCAATGATTGTTTATTATCTCCAGTTATTGGCAGATTATGGGTTGGTGGATTCTCTGGTGAAAAACTTACAAAAAGAGATTTTATCCCCGTGGGCAATTCTTGATAATTGGTTTCAGTATATTCAGACAATTAGGGGACTTGTATGGTGGATTAAACTGAGAATAATTGTCCTGGAAATTCTGATTGATTGGCATAATTATCTGAGTGGAAAGACCCTAGAAGATGTCATCCAGGAATATCTATTTAGGTCGGATTTTGATGATTTAACTAATGGCAATAATCCATTTTTTCAAATCATAAATAATCCGGGTAAGATAGGGATTCAACGAGTTAATTTTCCGACCCAATATCGGGGATTTTTCTATCCTCAATATCTGAACGATAGCTATAGTTTTTTATTGCACATCTTCCATCCCCAAAAACTGGGAAAAGATGGGGTAAAATTCTCAGATATTGCGAAATTAAGCCCCCCAAAGTCATTTTTTGCGGGAACGTCAACAAGCCTAGATGAACCGCTGCAAACTCATCTCAAACACGCCTCTTGGGGAACAACGATGCTGTTTAGTGGTTTTATTGACTCTCGCCCAGGGACTTTGGAGGAGGGGAAAAAATTAGCCGATGAACTATTACAAAACCTGTTAAAACCAGACCCGAAAAAACCAGCGCCGCCTTTCTGGGCTAGTCGAGAGTTTTTGGGGGGATTTCTGTATGAATATCAGGATATTTATAGTCCCCATCCCTACGGAAAGATTATGATTTTGCTGCTATTTTCGGAGGAGAGTAAAGAGAAAATTAATGGGGTTCAGTGGTGGTTACCGGAGTTGTTTTTTTATGAGCGCAAGATTTGCCAAAATTACATAGACAGTCGGGGGGAATATAGTAAGGCTAATCAGGATATTAAAACGATAGAAAAGACGATTCGGACTTTTCCGCCTAATATTGCGACGGATGTTCCGCCGGATTTGTCGGAGGAAGAGTTAAGGTCTTTGAAAAAGGAAATTAAGAATTTGTTGGATTTATCGTTGCGGTATTCTCAACGAATGCGGAGTTTGGTGACGTTTGAGAATACGATCGCCATTAATCGGAATAATTATCTTAATACTCTCACCCGCATGGAGGTCAAAAGTAACAGTGATTTGACGGGTTGGCGGGATAAAGCCAATCATATTTTTGGCACATTTCAGGAACAAATAAAAGCGGATTTGGTTTATCTGCAACAAGGAGAACGCCTGTTAGATACCGCAATTAACACGATTCGCGGTTTGGTGGAAATTGACCAAGCGGAACGCGATCGCCTTTTGGAACATCAAATCCAAATCGCTGGCTGGGGTATTGGGGTGGGGGCGATTGTAGCTTCGACTTCGGCGTTAATTTTTCAGGAGAAAATGACGTTTCCCTGGTCTGATAATCGAGGTGATAATGTGCATCCTTTTACTATTGCTGTCTTGCTGAGTTTCGCCTGTGCTGGGTTAGGGGTACTCTTGGCGATCGCATTGATTAAGTTTGGGAAAAAAAGGCGATCGTCTTCCAATTAAACAGCGGGAGTCAAAAAATTCGGTTTCTGGGAGGGTTTTATGCTAAACTAATTTTCGGAAAATATGGTGTAATAATAAGCTAAAATATGTTAACAGATATTGCTCCAGGGGCACGAATTCTTTGCCGGGATGCTGAATGGTTGGTTAAATCTGTGGCCCTGTCTTCTGATGGCGATCGCATTATTGAAGCAGTGGGAGTGTCGGAATTTCTCCGGGGTCGTCGTATTCGCTTCCTGGAAGAGTTGGAAAAAAAAGACAGGAAACGGGGTTTACAAGTGTTGAAACCCGAAGAGACTCATTTGGTTATTGATGAAACTTCTGGTTATGTCCGTAGTTTATTATTTGTTGAGGCGAATTTAAAGCAAACTATCCCGGAAGATGGGCGGATTTATTGGGGACATAAAGCCGCTATGGATGCCCTGAATTATCAGCTTATTCCGGCGACTAAAGCCCTACAAATGCCTCGCCAACGCTTGTTAATTGCTGATGCGGTGGGGTTGGGTAAAACTCTGGAATGTGGTATCCTGGTAACTGAGTTAATTGGGAGGGGGAAAGGTCGCCGGATTTTAGTGGTTACTACTAAGTCAATGATGGGGCAGTTTCAAAAGGAGTTTTGGCTGCGGTTTACTATTCCTTTGGTGCGTTTGGACTCTGAGGAAATTCAACGAGTGCGATCGCGACTTCCGGGAAATCATAACCCTTTTCACTATTATGACCGGACAATTATTTCTATTGATACCCTCAAACAAGACCGGGAATATCGCAGTTATTTGGAACAGGCTCACTGGGATATTATTATAATTGATGAAGCCCATAATGTCGCCCGCAGAGGTAAGGGTCAGTCGGCTTCGCAGCGGGCGAAATTGGCTGAACGTTTAGCTACTCGTTCGGATACTTTGATTTTGCTTTCCGCTACTCCCCATGACGGGAAACCGGAGAGTTTTGCTAGTTTGATGAATATGCTAGATCCGACGGCGATCGCTAATGAAAGTAACTACACTAAAAATGATATCCATGACCTCTATTTGCGGCGGTTTAAAAAAGATGTTTTGCGGGATTTAAACCAAAGTATCCCTGAACGGAATGTGGAACCTGTAGAAGCGATCGCCTCCCCCCCAGAAGAGGCGGTTTTTCGGAAACTCCACGATTTGCAATTGGTCAGTATTGACCGAGGCAAAAGTGCCGGACAGCTATTTAAAACTACTCTCCTAAAGGCATTCTTATCTAGTCCGGCTGCGGGTCTGGAAACCGTGCAAAATCGCCTGAAAACTTTACAGAAAAAGCTGGATATCTCCACGGAATTAGACCAGGCAGAATTGACTGATTTGGCGGCAGGTTTGGCGGCAATAGATCAGGGGAGTTTTTCTAAGTATCAGCGACTTATCCAACTGATTAAAACTGAGTTTCAGTGGACTGGAAAAGACCCCAAAGACCGCTTGGTTATTTTTACCGGACGTTTGGAAACTTTGCGGTTTCTGGAGGCGGAACTACCCCAAGACTTGCGCTTAAAACCAGAGGCGATCGCTCGTTTAGATGGGGGTATGGCAGATATTGACCAAGTGGAAATTGTCGAGAAATTTGGCTATGAAAATTCCCCGGTGAGGATTTTAATTGCTACGGAAGTGGCATCAGAAGGGTTAAACCTGCACTATCTTAGCCATAAATTGATTCACTTTGATATCCCTTGGTCGTTGATGACTTTACAGCAGCGAAACGGACGGATCGACCGCTACGGACAAACTCGAAAACCGGAAATTCGCTATCTGCTGACTCGCTCCCAGGTTGAACGTATGGATGAGGTGGAGCGTATTATTAAAGTACTTTTAACTAAGGATGAACAGGCGATTAAAAATATTGGCGATCCTTCCGTATTTATGGGGGTATTTGACCCGGAAAAAGAAGAAAATTTGACCGCTGCTGCTATTGAAAGCGGAGTGTCGGCGGCGGATTTTGCCGAGGAGTTAGACCGCAACGCCAAGGGAGAGGGAGATGTCGATATTTTTAGCTGGTTTGAGTCGGAGTCTGGGGATACTGATGAGGGGGTTTCCATGGACTCTAGCCAGGGTGAACCTCTGGTGGAAACGGGGAGTTTGTTAAGTCTATTTCCGTCGATTTTTCAGTTTACCGCTACGGCTTTAAGGTTCATTAATTCCCAGACCAGTCCGGTTCATAATCTCCAAATTAACGAAGATGAAGGGTTTATTGAATTGCAACTTCCTCAAGAGCTAAAAAGCCGTTACGATCGCCTTCCTAAAGAAATACAACCCCAGGATAATCGGTTATTATATCTTAGCGATCGCCCCGAAGATATGATGCGGGCCATGGAACAAGCGCGAACCGAAGACGCGGACTGGTCGGCTGTTCAATACCTTTGGGAATTGCATCCTTTGGTAGAATGGATTAGCGATCGCTGTTTATTTTATTTTGGCAGACATCAAGCACCTGTGATACAATTATCTCAGGGATTAGAATCCGATGAGGTGATTTTTATCTGCTTTGGTAGTTTCCCCAACCGCCGAGGAACTTCCGTCCTAAATCGCTGGGTTTCGGTTATCTTTAAACAAGGGAAATTTCAGCGGGTTGAACCCTTTGCGGAAACTCAGAAACGCACGGAATTAGGACTGCATGAGTTGCCCAATTCCGGGACGGTTAATATTGATGATTTACTCCCTTTACGGAGTCCGGCTATTCAGCAAGCGCGGCAATATCTTCAGCAGGAAAGGCAACGGTTTCAAGACCAGTTAAATCCTCAGTTAGAGGCACAACGGGAACGCCTGGAAAGGCTGCAAGGCTATCATGTGGAACAGTTAGAGTTGCGGTGGGAAAGTGATAATATTTCGGCTAATCTGAAGCAGGATAAACAGCAGAAAGAACGCCATAAAATTGACAAGATATTCCAAGATTATCGCGATTGGGTAGAGTTGTCAATGACTACGGAAAGCGAACCTTATCTCAAGTTAATTTTTGTGATTCAGCAAGCATAGAAACCCGGTTTCTTTGTCGAGAAGTCTAGAAACCCGGTTTCTTTGAGAAACCGGGTTTCTTATCCTCGAGAAGCCGAGAAACCCGGTTTCTTTGTCGAGAAGTCTAGAAACCCGGTTTCTTTGAGAAACCCGGTTTCTTTGTCGAGAAGTCTAGAAACCCGGTTTCTTTGAGAAACCGGGTTTCTTATCCTCGAGAAGCCGAGAAACCCGGTTTCTTATCCCCCAACAAAACTTATTCCCATTTTGCTTGAGAATAATTGGCTAAAATTTTGTGGTCTTTGGTCAGTAAAATGTTACTGTTTACGGCTGCATAAGAAACAATAATCCTATCGGTGAAATATAGAGAGCAGAGTTATTAATTAAAGACCGCGCTAGGTCACTAAATTTATCTGTCAAGCCTGCATACAGCCAAACTACAACATGGGTATCAAGGTAGATCAAGATTAACCTCCTGTTCCCAATTGATGTCAATTAAATCTTCAGCATTGCCTAAAATAACCTGGGGACGATAGACTAATTTCTCGAACTTGTCTAGGGGTTCAACGGGAATAATACGAAGCCGTTTACCTCCCCGTAAAATCTCTAAAGGTATCCCGGTTTCTATGATTTCGTCAAGCCACTTATCAAGATTTACTTGTAATTCTTGGGGGGTAATACTTTTCATGGTTAAAAATGAATGATTGTTCATGGTGGGGGTGAAAAATATTTCTCCCTTACGGTGGAGGGAGATAAAAAAGGCGATATCAAGGGCTACAAGGGCTATTTTTATTATATCAGACAACAGCCAAGAAACCCTCCACTTTTTTCTGGAAACTGATAATAATTAATAATTAATAATTAATAATTAATAATTCATCGAGAAGTCTAGAAACCCGGTTTCTTTGAGAAACCGGGTTTCTTATCCTTGAGAAGCCGAGAAACCGGGTTTCTTTGAGAAACCGGGTTTCTTATTTATTTCCGGGTTTCTTATCCCTGGGTTTCTTTTAGCTTCTATTCATCAAGTAGTAAGTGCTGAATTGATGAGGTTTGGATATGACTTTCGACAAAAGACCGATAATCATTCACCGAATTAAAAAGCGATCGCACCCCATCAATTTTCGGCAAAGTTCCCCCACGCAATTGGAGATATTCGGGATAGCTAGAAAACTCCCAATCTTCGGGTTTTTTAACCAAATTAGCCTTAACTGGGTTTAAATGAATATATCGTGTTAAATGGAATAAATATTCATCATTATCAACAGCGATCGCTTGAAATCTACCTTGAAATAAACCGCCAACCCTGTCATACTGCTTGTTAATTGCTTTCACATAAGACAAGCTAAATTTTTGCATCACCTCAGAAAAACAATTCTGTTTCAAATATACCAATAAATGATAATGATTAGGCATCAAACAATAAGCAATAATATCAGCCACATTAGATTCAACCAAATATTTTCTAATCAGGCGCAAAAAATGAATATAGTTGTCTTGGGTAAAAAAGATAATTTGATGATTATTACCTCGATTATAAATATGGTAGTAATGACCCGTTTCAAAAACAATTTTGCGACGTGGCATTTCCAATCAACTCCCACAACTTCAACTTTTATAACTCCGTTAAATTTTAGCGCAAGAGAGGTCTAGAAACCCGGTTTCTTTTTCGAGAGGTCTAGAAACCCGGTTTCTTCGAGAAACCGGGTTTCTTTGTGGAGAGGTCTAGAAACCCGGTTTCTTTGAGAAACCGGGTTTCTTGTTGGAGAGGTCTAGAAACCCGGTTTCTTTGAGAAACCGGGTTTCTTGGTGGAGAGGTCTAGAAACCCGGTTTCTTTGAGAAACCGGGTTTCTTGGTGGAGAGGTCTAGAAACCCGGTTTCTTTGAGAAACCGGGTTTCTTGGTGGAGAGGTCTAGAAACCCGGTTTCTTTGAGAAACCGGGTTTCTTGTTGGTCGTGAGTAGTGTAAAATGAAAATTTACAGGGTTTCTTTGACTATAAGCCGGGGTTATCGAATATTATGTTAATCGGAATTGCTAACGAAAATGAATTTTATGCCGCCTATTATTTGGATGCAATTTTAACCGAAGACCTAAAGACGATCGCCTCCGAGGTGGGGACCAATCAAGAGCCGCCGTCCCAGGCTTTGGGGAGGCTGCGGGGAGATTATTTTCGCCTCAAAACTCGCACCCAAACTATTAATATAGATAAAACTGAAATTCTCGGTCAGCAACGGCAGTTTTTTCGGCAGGTTTTGGAGGTTTTGGGGTATCAGTGGGAACCGGGGTTAAAGTGGTTGGATAATGATACTTTGCTCCCGATTTTGGCGGAAGTTAGACCGAGTTCTGGAATGCCAAATTTGTGGGTTTTGGAAGGGTTTAATCCTACCGGAGAACCTCTCGATATTCTCTCCCTGGAATTTGACCCTATTCAAGGTCAAGATTTCCCGGAATTTCGGGTCGATCGCTCTCCAGAAAACTGGCTAAATTCTACCCTGGAAGATATCGTAACTGATGTGGTTTTTGGTCAAAATGAACCCCCCCGCTGGGTGCTATTAATTAGTGTAGACCAGATAGCTTTAATTGACCGTTATAAATGGAATGCTTCCCGGTTGTTAAGGTTTGATTTAGAGCAGATTTTAGCCGATCGCGATCGCCATTCTTTGTTCGCTACCGCTACCCTGTTACACCGCGATCGCATTTGTCCAGCGGAAGGAATGGCGTTGTTAGATACCCTTGATGAAAATAGTCACCGCCATACTTATAGCGTTTCCGAAGACTTGAAATTTGCCTTACGGGAGGCGATCGAACTTTTGGGAAACGAGTTTATTTATTATCGGCGGAAAGTGGGGGAAAGGGTTTATTCCACCCAGGAACAAACCCAAAAGGGAGAACAGGAAATTGACCCCAACCTGTTAAAAATCCAGTGTTTGCGGTGGGTTTATCGACTGCTATTTATCTTTTATATTGAAGCGCGACCCGAGTTAGGTTATGCTCCCATGGGTTCTGATGTTTATCGGGAGGGATATAGTTTAGAAACCCTGCGAGACTTGGAACAGGTGGAGTTACTTTCTTCGGAGGACTCCGAAGGCTATTATATAGATACCTCTATTCGTCGTTTATTTAAATTGTTGTGGTTTGGATATCCTGAAGAAGACCATAAACAAGCCGAACTTTTGCAGAAGAAAACAGCCATTTATAATACCTTCCGTTTACCCGCCTTAAAAAGTCATCTGTTTGACCCCGAATATACCTCCATGTTAGAGGGAGTCAGGTTTCGCAATTCCGTCCTACAGAAAGTCTTGGAATTGATGTCTTTGTCGCGGTCAGGACAAGGACGACGGGGACGCATTAGCTACGCGCAATTGGGGGTTAACCAGTTAGGGGAAGTTTACGAGGGTTTATTGAGTTTATCGGCTTTTTTCGCCGAGGAAAACCTCTACGAAGTTCAACCCGCCGCCAAAAAAACCTCTACCAAGACAGACACCGAAGACGACGACGAAGACCAACCCACAGTTAAACCCAAAGCGGCGAAAGGTTCCCAACCACGCAGTGAATTAGAGGTGGCTTATTTTGTTCCCGCTGACCGTTTGGAGGAGTTAAAAACGGAGGAGTTGGTGACAGACCCCCAGACCGGAAAAACTCCCCGCAAACATGAGAAAGGGAAATTTTTGTTTCGGTTAGCGGGAAGAGACCGCCAAAAAAGTGCCAGTTATTACACTCCCCAAACCTTAACCAAATGTTTGGTCAAATATGCTCTCCAAGAACTTTTAGCCGACAAGACCGCTGACGATATTTTAAAGTTAACCGTCTGCGAACCAGCTATGGGAAGTGCGGCTTTTTTGAATGAAGCTATAACTCAATTAGCCGAGGCTTATTTACAGCGAAAAGAGGAGGAACTTAATCAACGGATACCCCATGAAAACATCACCTTAGAGAAGCAGAAAGTCAAAATGCTGCTGGCTGACCGCAATGTATTTGGCATTGATAAAAACCCCATAGCCATGGAATTAGCCGAGGTTTCCCTGTGGTTAAATTGTATCTATGGGGAAAAAGACAGCGACCAAATATTCGTCCCCTGGTTTGGCTTGCAATTGCATTGTGGTAACTCCCTGGTGGGTGCGAGACGACAAATATACCCCCGCCAAAAGGTGAGTCAAGGCAAAAAAAACCTCTCCTGGTGGGAAATGCCGCCGTCACGGATACCCCTGGGAGAAACCTTCCCCGCAGACGGTATTTTTCACTTTTTGTTAGGGGACCCAGGTATGGCTAATTATACGGATAAAGTGATTAAAAAACTCACCCCCGAAGCCATAAAACAGATTAACCAATGGCAGAAAGAATTTATCAAAACTCCCCTAAATGCCGACCAAGCGGACTATGGAACATACCTATCAACTCGCATTGATGAACTGTGGCATACTTACGCGAAGGAATTAGCCAAAATTCGCCAACGGACTACGGACAGCTTGACGGTGTGGGGACAACCGGAACAGGAGAAACGGGAAGTTCCCCTAGCACAAAAAGATAAAATCTACGAACAGGAGAAACTCTCGCGGGGGGTGAGTAATTCATCGGCTTATCGGCGGCTAAAGTTGGTGATGGACTATTGGTGCAGTTTATGGTTTTGGCCGCTAGAGGAGGCGGAAAACTTACCGAGTCGGGAGGAGTTTTTCAGCGACATAGGGATGATTTTAGGGGTGACGGAAATGGTATCCTCCCAACAGTTATCTTTATTCCCGGAAACTCAAACACCCCAGCAAGCGGAGGATTTTATTAAGAAATTTGGTTTTGTGGACTTGGAGAAGTTCAAGGGTTTTTCGCCTCGGTTGCAGTTGGTGGAAACTTTGGCGGAAACTTATAAGTTTTTCCATTGGGAGTTGGAATTTGCGGATATTTTCCTAGAGAGAGGCGGGTTTGATTTAATGATTGGTAACCCTCCCTGGGTGAAGATAGAATGGCAAGAAGGGGATATATTGGGGGAATATGACCCGTTGACGGTGATTAGAAAGTTATCGGCGAGTGAGTTGGCGAAACGGCGGGAAGATTTATTTAGTAAATACCCAAAGTTACGAGCCGCATATCTTCAGGAGTATGAAGAGTCACACGGAACCCAGAATTTCCTCAACGCGGTGCAAAATTATCCGTTATTGAAAGGGTCGCAAACCAACTTATTTAAGTGTTTCCTTCCCCAAGCCTGGAATTTTGGCAAGTCTGGCGGGGTGTCGGGTTTCTTACACCCAGAAGGGGTTTATGATGACCCCAAAGGCGGAACTTTGCGCCGGGAATTATATCGGCGTTTGCGATATCATTTTCAGTTTCAGAATCAATTAATGCTATTTCCAATAGGTCATAGAGTCAAATATAGTTTAAATATATTTAGTTATCCGCAATTACCAGAGTTTAAAACGATTGCTAATTTATTTGCGGTGCAAACAGTTGACGAATCTTTAAAACATCATGGTATGGGTGAAGTTGGCGGGATTAAAAATGACTCTAATTCCTGGAATTTGTTGGGTCATAAAAAGCGAGTAATTCATGTAAATCGCGAGAGTTTACAATTATTTGCAACTCTTTATGATGCGGAAGGAACCCCCGCCGAGGAAGCGCGACTACCAACTTTACATTCGCAAAACTTAGTCAGTGTATTAGAAAAGTTTGCCACCCAAGAACAGCGACTCGGTAATTTACAAGGTGAATATTATGCAACGGTTATGTTTGATGAAACTAATGCCGTCAAAAAAGATAAGACAATTCGCCGAGATACTCAGTTTGTGAAGTCTCCCCAAGACCTGATTTTATCAGGACCCCATTTCTTTGTCGGAACACCACTTTATAAAACTCCGAGAAAAGTTTGCACTGAAAAAGGGCATTATGATATTATTGATTTAATGGCAATTCCCGACGACTATCTACCGCGCACTAACTACGTCCCGGACTGTTCCCCTGCTGAATACCGTCGTCGCACTCCCTGCGTTCCCTGGGATGACCAAAAACCCGTCACTGAGTTTTATCGGGTTGCTTACCGTAAAAGATTAAGTCAGTCAGGAGAACGCACTTTAATTCCATGTATTATCCCGAAACTTTCTGCTCATATTATTAGCGTGGTTACTACAATTTTTAAAAACAATGATATCCTGCTTGATTTTGCTTCACTTTTACAATCTTTGTCCCTAGATTTCTATTTAAAATCCACGGGTAAATCGGATTTAACGCCAGGAGATATGGCATTATTCCCATGTTCAATATCTGCATTCCGAAAAAAATTACATATTCGCACTCTAGCGTTAAATTGCCTAACAGTGTATTATGGTGAATTATGGGAAGAATGCTGGGAGGAAGGATACCGTGAAGAGAGATGGACAAAAGGGGAAGACCGGCGACTGAATCAAAACTTTTTCGGTAATTTAACCCCAGAATGGCAAAGAAATAACGCCTTGCGGAGTGACTACGAACGTCGTCAAGCGTTAGTAGAAATAGACGTATTAGCAGCGATGTCGTTAGGGTTAACCCTAGAGGAACTCATCACGTTATACAGGGTACAATTCCCGGTGATGCAGCAATATGAAAAGGAAACCTATTATGATATGAATGGTAGAATAGTGTTCACGAGCAGCAAAGGGTTAACGGGGGTAGGTTTACCGCGCAAAGGGAACGCGAAAAAGGAAATCATCGGTTGGGAAGACATCAAAGACCTGGAAAGTGGTATCATAGAAGTAACGGTGACGGACGACACCCTCCCCCAGGGTCCAACGACTCGGAAAATCGCCTACGAAGCGCCTTTTATATTATGCGATCGTATTGAGGACTACCGCACGGCGTGGAAACAATTAACAATTAATAATTGATTTAGAGGAGATTCGATTATGGACACCATAACACACTATCGGCAAATTGTCAAAGACCCTTTATTCCAGCAGCCTATAAACCGGGTTTCTTTGAGAAACGGGGTTTCTTTATCCCTCCACCAGCCACCCCGGAAACCTCCTTTCTTACTCCAGCAGCCTATAAACCGGGTTTCTTTGAGAAACGGGGTTTCTTTACCCCCCCACCAGCCACCCCGGAAACCTCCTTTCTTACTCCAGCAGCCTATAAACCGGGTTTCTTTGAGAAACGGGGTTTCTTTACCCCCCCACCAGCCACCCCGGAAACCTCCTTTCTTACTCCAGCAGCCTATAAACCGGGTTTCTTTGAGAAACCGGGTTTCTTTTTCGTCCTTGGAGAAACGGGGTTTCTTATCCCCCCAGGAGCCGATAAACCCGGTTTCTTCCCCCCAATTGTTAATTATTGGTTATTAATTAAGACCACCCGGAAACCGGGTTTCTTTTTCGAGAAGCCGAGAAACCCGGTTTCTTTGAGAAACCGGGTTTCTTATCCTCGAGAAGCCGAGAAACCGGGTTTCTTTGAGAAACCGGGTTTCTTATCCTCGAGAAGCCGAGAAACCGGGTTTCTTATCCCCCAATTGTTAATTGTTAATTATTAATTATTAATTAAGAGAAGAGAGATGTTTCCTTCAGTTGTAGCTGCCCAAATTAGGAACTGTGTTTCTGACTATTTGATAACCACCTTTCGACCGACAACGCCAGGGTTTAATGGGTTGATTGAACGATTCCTGAAAACGGCTAATAACCTCTATCGCGGACCTTATGTTTCGGTGGGTTTACCGTTTCGACAGGGTACAATTGGCGGGGACTATTTCCCGGAAATTCCCCTGGGTTTTATCCCGTTTTTGCACCAAGAACGCGCTTTTAATCGCCTCAGTCCCCCTAACTATCAGTCAACTATAATCGCCACGGGGACGGGTTCGGGGAAAACGGAATGTTTCTTAATTCCCCTCCTAGAACATTGTCGCCAACAGGGGAATAAACCGGGGATAAAAGCGATTTTAATTTATCCTATGAACGCTTTAGCGACGGACCAAAGTAAACGTATCGCCCAAATAATTGAGCAAACTCCGTCGCTAAAAGGTCAGGTTACGGCTGGGTTATATGTAGGGGAAAAAGACGAAAAACCTACGCGGGTGATGACCCCAGAAAAGGTGATTACTGATAAAGAGATGTTGCGAAAGTCTCCCCCAGATATCCTGCTGACTAACTATAAAATGTTGGACTATCTGCTAATTCGACCAGACCTTCAATCTTTATGGACAAATAATGAACCGGAAACTTTGCGCTATTTGGTAGTTGATGAATTCCATACTTTTGATGGCGCACAGGGGACGGACTTGGCTTGTTTGTTGCGTCGCCTAAAACACCGCCTCCAAACTCCCCCAGGACATTTGGCTTGTGTGGGAACTTCGGCGACTTTGGGGAACAAAAGTGATAAAACGGAAATCTTAGCCTATAGTAAAACTATCTTTAAAGAAGAGTTTGAGGCGGCGGCTTTAATTGAAGAAGACCGCCTAAGTGATGGGGAATTTTTGGGGAATGCTTTATTAAACGTCCTCCCCCTACCGAGGTTAGAGGACTGGGAAAAACTGCAACCGGACAACTACACCGACCCGGAAAACTATCTACAAACTCAAGCGCAACTTTGGTTAAACCCGACTACAGAAACGGATACTTTTATTAATAAACCCATAGACGACCAGTGGCGGGTAGAATTAGGGAAGGAACTAAAAAGCCTCCCAATTATCCATAATTTAATTAGGGTTTTAAAGGAAAAATCCTGCACCTACGAGGAAATTCTCGATCGCATTGGTAGCCGTCTCCACTTCCCGGTCAAACAACACCCAGAATATTGCTATCTTCTCCTGGATAGCATTTTCGCGTTAATTAGCGCGGCACGTTGCCAAATTGACAACCCCAATGGTACAATAATCATAGCCCCTTGGGTGACATTACGGGTACAGGTCTGGTTTCGGGAACTCAAGCGTATGGTGGCTTCTGTGGAGTCGCAGCCGGAACTTGCTTTCTCGGACGACCTCACCCCAGAGTTACGCCAAAATCAGAAAACCTTACCGGTCATGCACTGTCGCGACTGTGGGGCGACGGGTTGGGGTGGTGTGCGCCATTCCACGATTAATAATAAACTTATCCCCAACGACCTGCGTGGCTTCTATCAAGCGTTTTTCAGCCAGAAGCCGTTAGTGTCCTTCCTGTTTCCCTGCGACGAGTCTCACGAGGAAACTCAACTCCTCTGTCGTCACTGTCTCACGGTTAACCCAACTTCGGTGGAATTCTGTAAGGGTTGTCATAAGGAAAACAACGCGGATAATTTAATCCCGGTGTTAGTCCCGGAGGTGACGCAAACAGTAACCCGAAACGGACAGGAACAGTTAATATCTAACCATGACTGCCCTTTCTGTGGCAACTCGAACGGCTTATCAATTTTGGGCGCACAAGCAGCCAGCCTGACGAGCGCTAGTATTGGCATCTTGTACACGACACCGTTCAATCAGGACAAGAAACTACTCACCTTTTCGGACTCGGTACAAGATGCTGCTCACAGGGCTGGATTTTACAACGCCCGCACCTATCGTAGCACATTACGCACGTCAATTTTCCAATTAGTGCGAGAATCTCAACATCCCCTGACTTTGCAGGAATTATGCGATCGCTTTGCGGACTATTGGCGGGAAAAAATCCCCATCCCAGAAAATTATATCGCGACTTTCCTACCGACAGACCTGCAATGGTTGCGGGAGTGGGACGACTTCCTAAATGGCGATCGGTCTAAATTAGACCCCCACACGGCTTTACCGGACTTACTGGAGTTAGTCGAAAAGCGCCTGGTGTGGGAAATTGTGACGCAATTCGGACACCGAGGGGCGATCGGTCCGTCTTTGGAACGCAGCGGGGTCGCTAGTGTCAGCTTTAACCCCCAATTCCTGACGGCTGCGACTAAGACGCTACACCAAAAGCTGAGTAATGAAATAGAAGCGCTGCGGACAGTGAGTGAGGACCGGGTAAGGGAGTTAATCGTGGGTTTATTGCATCATCTCCGCCACCGGGGAGGGATTGTGCAACCTGTCACCCAAGGCAATTATATCAGCAGTGGCGGCGAAACATATCTTTTGTCTAAATTAGTTTATATGCCAGGGGTGGGTCCTTCTGTCCCCGCGCCGAAATTTCTGGTAAATGCGGCGGCGAAAACTAAGCAGTTTGAAAGGGTGATCTCTGGGAAAAACAGAGACAGTTGGTGCGAAGATTGGACTATGCGAGTATTTGCTCCCCACACGCTGCTACTGAAGGAACAACTGATTGATATATTACACTTCACCCTAGAGACTTTGGTGGGGGCGAAGTTGCTAGAGTCTCATTTTTGCGGTCAAGGTCGCGCTTGGGGTATCCCCATGGCTGCGATTATAATTAACCCAGGGGGAAAGGTTCTTACTTGCGATCGTTGTTATCATCAAATCACCCATTCTCGGACTTCTTCCCACTTACCCGAAACTTGTCGCAGCTTAGGCTGTCAGGGACATTACCACGAAGACGACCAACGCCCCGGTTTAGTCTACTATCGCCAAATGTATCAACAGGGAGAAGTTCGTCGCATTGTGGCGGCGGAACATACGGGACTTTTAAGCCGCACTACCCGCGAACGTTTAGAACACCGTTTTATCCAGAGCGATCGCTATTGTGATCCTAACTTAATTTCGGCGACTTCGACGTTAGAAATGGGGATTAATATTGGCGACCTCTCCAGTGTTTTCCTGTGTTCTCTCCCCCCCAACGTTGCCAACTACCAGCAGCGAATTGGTCGCGCGGGACGACGAGACGGTAATGCGTTAGTGGGAGTAATTGCCAACGCCAAACCTCACGATTTATTCTTCTACAGCGACCCCGCCCAAATGCTAGAAGGGGGGATAGAGGCTTCGGGATGCTATCTAAACGCGGCGGCGATTTTAGAGAGACAACTGACGGCGTTTTGCCTAGATAATTGGGTGGCAAGTGGGTTAGACTCGGAAGGATTCTCTCCCCAACTTAATGATATCCTAAACCATCTGCAAAATCAAGCCCAAAATCGATTTCCTTACAATTGGCTAAGGTTCATTGACAGCCAGCAAGGGGAATTACTGAGGGAATTTATAGATTTATTCGCGGATACCATTACCCCAGAAACTCAAGCCCAAATTGAGGAGTTCATGCACCAGGGACAAGGGGAAATCGGCGGACTAGGCTGGCGCATTTTGAACCGCCTAGAAGGCATGAAAAAAGAACGACATCGTTTTAGTAATGCGATCGTCAACCTCACCAAAAAAATCAAAGCCCAAAAAGGGGAACCCACCCACCTGCAAGACCCGGACAAGCTGGCAGAAATGGAACAAGAAAAAGAGGGACTCCGGGAAATTATCCGAGATATCAACAACAAAAATATCTTTAACTTTCTGACGGACGAGGGACTGCTCCCCAACTATGCTTTCCCGGAAGCGGGAGTAACTTTACGGTCAATGGTTTTGCGGAAACTGCGGCCAAAACAAGGGGCGAATGGTAAGCGTTATGAGGTGCTAACCATGACCTATGAACGCCCCAGCCAGGTGGCGATTAGAGAATTAGTACCCAGCGGGGTTTTTTATGCGGAAGGAAGACGAGTAAAGGTTGACCAAATAGACCTCAAATTATCGGAGCCGCAAGAGTGGCGAATTTGTCGAAGTTGTAGTTATGCAACGGAGAGTTTTCAACCAGAAGCCCATCAAAAAACCTGCCCGCGATGTAATGATACCCTATGGAGTGATAAAGGCAGGTTGCGGACTATGCTGCGGTTACGGCAAGTTATGGCAACTACTGCCGACCAGACAAGTCGCCTAACTGATGATAGTGAAGACCGCAAAATCGAATTTTTCGAGAAACAGTTATTAGTGGATTTTTTGCCGGAATTCCGCGAACAAACTTTTTTGATTAATCACCCAGAGTTTCCCTTTGGGTTCGAGTATATTTCCCGCACGAAGTTCCGCGAAATCAACCTAGGCGAGTCTTTGTCCACGGGGGAAACGGTGGAAATTGCGGGTAAAAAATTTACGACAAAAGGGTTTACAGTTTGCCGCAGTTGTGGTAAAGTAATAGATAGGAATAAGGACCACGCCCAAAATCACGCGATTAGCTGTCAGTGGCGGGACAAACCCGACCAGGTAAAAACTATCGAGGTGCTGTATCTTTACCGGGAATTTGAATCAGAATCAATCCGGTTTTTAATGCCGGATGAAAGTTTCTGGACTCCGGAAGGTTTGCACTCGTTTATTGCAGCGATCCAATTAGGCTTAAAAGAGAAGTTTCGGGGGAAAGTAGACCACCTCCGCACGACCATTAGCGAAGAACCGCAACCGGAAAGCAACCTCCGCAAATCGTTTTTATATCTGTTCGATAGCATACCGGGAGGGACGGGATATCTGCGGCAATTAATTCGCCAGCCGCAGGAATTACAAGAGGTATTTCTGCAAGCCTTGGAAAAGATGAGAACCTGTAGTTGCAAAGAAAGGCATCAAGACGGGTGCTATCAATGTATTTTTGCTTATCGGAATAGTTTTTATAAAGACTATACCAGCCGCAAAAAGGCGGAGAGTTTACTGGGAAAATTACTGAATCATTGGAGTGAATTAAAAGACCATTCGGAAGGTTTATCAGCGATTCGAGTTAATAGCAATTTAGAGAGTGAACTAGAGAGGAACTTTATCAAGGCGCTATCAATGCGAACTGATTTAGTGCTGAAACCAGAGATTATTGATGGTAAAACAGCCTATTTTATCAAACTAAAAAATAGTGCTTGGATTGTGGAAACTCAAGTAACGCTGGACGAAAAAGATGGTGTAACCATTCCCTGTCGGGCGGATTTTATCATGCGTCCGGCTTCGAGTCGGGTGGAGAGTTTACCAGTGGTGGTATTTACAGACGGTTGGGAATATCATCGCGATCGCATTAAGGAAGACTTCCAACAACGTCAGGCGATCGTCCGTAGTGGTCGATTTTGGTGTTGGTCGTTAACGTGGGATGATGTGATGAAACAGGTTAACCGCAGCCACCGCACCACAAACCCGCCGCCGGACAGTTTCCGTCAGGACTTAAATAACGATAAATTCCGGAAATGCGGGGGCTCATTTTATAAGCGATATGACTGCGAGGGAATGCAACTCCTGGAAAGCCAGGATAGTTTTGCATGGCTAATGAGTTATTTAGACCAACCCCAGGCGCAAAATTGGCAAAGGTGGGCGTTATTGCGAACTCTAGCCCAAGGGAGTCCCGCCAATAATAAGTCACCAGAATTTCTAGGGAGGATGGAAACTCGCCTATCTCCAGAAGCGATCGCCCTTTGGGAAGTTCCGCCGACATACGTCATTGGGGAGGTATGTATTTCGGAGTCATTACAGATTTTTACGCTAGTAGACCTGAAGCGTAACCACGAAAAAAACGCGACAGGTAGCCTCGTCTGCTTAGAGTTAGACGACCAACAGGAAGACCCCGGAAGTTGGCGGGAAGCATTGCGATCGCTGAATTTATACCAATTCCTCCCCCATTTTTACGCCATTACGACCAACGCCGCCCCAGAGATATCCCTAGCTACTCCAGGGTCTATAGTCCAGTCTCCCCTAGAAAACACTGACCCCCGTTGGGAGGAGTTAAGGGAATTAGTGATCGAAGAAAGTCTTTTTCCCGCCATTGATCGCATGAGTCAGGAAAACTGGCCCCTCCCCCAAGCGGGATATGAACTATTAAGCGATCGTGGTAGCGTCAAAGCGATCGGGGAACTCGCCTGGGAGGAGACCCAAATCGTGGTCACCCTCACCCCCGAAGACAACGAAGCCTTTATCGCCGCCGGTTGGCGGTCTTATCTAGTCGAAGACTTCTTAAAAAAATTAACAATTAACAATTAATAATTAATAATTAATAATTAATAATTAACCGATTTGCTGATTTGCCGATTTGCTAATTCACGAATTAATAATTATGAGTGAGAATGTTGTTAAGGATAAGTCATTTGTTTTTGCACTGAGAATTGTCAAATTATACCAATATCTTACCACAGAAAAACACGAGTATGTCCTCTCTAAACAAGTTTTGCGGAGTGGTACGGCAATTGGGGCATTAGTTCGGGAAGCAGAATATGGCGAAAGTCGTGCCGATTTTGCTCATAAATTGGCGATCGCCCTCAAAGAAGCCAACGAAACCCAATATTGGCTAGAATTAATATACAGAGGCGGTTACATAGACTTCCATGGCTTCCACTCCATCAATCAAGATTGCCTGGAACTGTTAAGGCTGTTAACCTCAATCATAAATTCAACCAAAGGCAGTTCAAAATAATTATTAATTATTAATTATTAATTATTAATTATTAATTATTAATTATTAATGATGGGTGAGAGAGGGCTGATTTATGGTGTCTGCTGAAATTTAGTCTTGACAATTAATAATTAATAATTAATAATTAATAATTAATAATTAATAATTAATAATTAATAATTATTAATTAATAATGATGGGTGAGAGAGGGCTGATTTATGGTGTCCGCTGAAATTTAGTCTTGACAATTGACAATTGATAGTTGATAATGGGGTGTGAAAGGGGGTTGATTTATGGTGTCCGCTGAAATTTAGTCTTGACAATTGACAATTGATAGTTGATAATGGGGTGTGAGAGGGGGTTGATTTATGGTGTCCGCTGAAATTCAGCACTAACAGCAGAGCCAGCTCCCACCCCAATTAATAATTGTCAGTCTTAAATTATTAATTGTTAATTGTTAATTATTAATTATTAATTATTAATTATTAATTATTAATTATTAATTATTAATTATTAATTATTAATTATTAATTATTAATTATTAATTGTTAATTATTAATTGTTAATTATGAACTTAGATCATGGGATTCGCCTAGCCATTGCTGATGACTTTTTTAGTAGTCACAATCAATTGCCACGCAAAATCCAAAACAAAGTATCTGAATTTATCAATCGCTTTCGCCAAAGCCCTACCCGGTCGGGGTTAAATTATGAATCGATTAAAGGGAGTCGAGACAAACGACTAAAATCTGTGCGGGTGGATTTAGATTATCGGGCGATCGTACTGAAACCGGAAACGGGGAATACCTATCTATTGCTATGGGTTGATCAACATGACGATGCTTATCAATGGGCGCGGCGAAAAGTCTGCCAAATTAACCAGGTTTCTGGGTCGGTGCAAATTATCGATGTTGAACAAGTAGAAGCGACTACGGAAAAACTCAAGCAAAGTCACCAGCAACCAGAAGCCCAACCTAAACGCTTTGATGCGATCGCCGATCGGGATTTAATGCGTTTGGGGGTTCCTGAAATTTTACTCCCAGCAGTGCGGGAAATTGTGAGCGATCGCGATGTGGAAGAACTTTTGCCCCATCTCCCCAAGGAAGCCAGCGACGGGATTTTTATGTTAGCTGCTGGCTATCCCCTCCCGGATATTTTCCAACAATTGGAAAGACCAGAACCCAAAGATAATATCGACCCGGATAACCTGGAAGCAGCCCTAGACAATGAGGACAGCCGTTCTCGGTTTATGGTAGTCACCGATGACACAGAATTAGAGGAAATGTTAGCAGCCCCCCTGGAAAAATGGCGGGTTTTCCTTCATCCTACCCAACGGAAATTAGTTGAAAGAGACTGGAATGGGGCGGTGAGGGTACTCGGTGGGGCGGGGACTGGTAAAACTGTGGTGGCGATGCACCGGGCAAAATGGTTGGCAGAAAATCGCTTGACGAAAACGAGCGATCGCCTTTTGTTTACGACGTTTACCCGAAATTTAGCGATCGATATTGAAAACAACCTGAAAACCATTTGCACCCCGGAAGTAATGAAACGCATTCGGGTAATTAACCTAGACTCTTGGGTGACAAGTTTTCTCAAAGAGGAGGGCATCGAAAACCGGATCGTGTACAATAACGAAACGGATGACCTCTGGCAACAAGCCTATACTTTAGCGCCGCCAGAATTAGGATTTCCCCTAAGTTTTTATCGGGAAGAATGGCAGGAAGTGCTACAACAAAACCGCTGCCAAACTCTCAGAGATTATCTAGGTTCCCGTCGCATTGGTCGGGGAACCCGTTTGAGTCGTCAACAGCGACAAGGAATATGGCTGGTTTTTGAGGAGTATCGCAACCTGCTACGAGAAGCGGGATACCGCGAGGCTAATGACGCGATGTATGATGCTATTTCGATTATTCGCGCCAAAGGTCGAGAAATTCTCCCCTATAAAGCGGTAATTGTGGATGAAGCCCAGGATATGAGTAAAGGGGCATTTGAGTTAATTAGGGCGATCGCGGGTCCCCCAACAGCCAATGATATATTCTTGGTCGGAGATGCCCACCAACGCATCTATGGGCAAACTGTCATCCTCAGCCACTGCCATATTGATATTCGCGGACGGTCTAAGAAGTTGCGCCTCAATTATCGCACTACGGACGAAACTCGCAAATGGGCGACAGCGGTTCTGGAAAATTTGGCGATCGATGATTTAGATGGCGGCGTAGATTCTTTACAAGACTACCGTTCAATCATGCACGGCGATGCCCCCATTGTCAAGGGGTTCAAGACTTTTGAGCAGGAAATTTCCTATTTACAAGAGTTATTAACAACCTTGCAAAATCAGGGGAATACTGGCGATCGCAATTCATCGCGAGTTTGCATGGTGTTTCGCACACAATCTCTCATGGAACAGTACGAGTCAGCGTTAGGCAATTATCCAATCAAGATGCAACGAATTAAACGAAATCAACCGGACAATCTCTTAGATGAAGGCATCCGCATCGGCACAATGCACCGAGTAAAAGGTTTACAATTTGATTGGATTGTGCTACCGGGATTAAATGATGATATTTTACCCCTAAAAACTGGTTTAAACGACTGTCCAGACGATGTTTCCAAAGACCGCTTTATCACAGCAGAGCGCTGTTTATTGCACGTCGCCGCCACCCGCGCCAAGCAGCAAGTCCTGATTAGCTATTATGGGAAACCCAGCCCATTTATGGAAAAAAAATAAACCCGATTTCTTAAAAAAAAAGAAACCCGGTTTCTCAAAGAAACCGGGTTTCTAAGAGTCTGGTGAGAAACCGGGTTTCTAAGAGTCTGGTGAGAAACCGGGTTTCTAAGAGTCTGGTGAGAAACCGGGTTTCTAAGAGTCCGGTGAGAAACCGGGCTTCTGGCTTACGGCCAATTACCGGCACCGGCACTGGTCATGTAAAGGAGCGATCGCTATTTTCGATTTTTGGGCCAAAAACAGCGAAAAAAAAGAAATTAAAAAAATAAATTCAGAAATTGGTAGAGAGCATCGTCTTCTAGTAGAAGGGAGAAAAGAATCAAACAAATCTCTACTTCGACAAACTAATCAAAGGAAAAATGTATGACTCGTATCAGGATTGAATTAATTGATGTGTATTGTGCCGATACCGAAGATATTACGGGAGCCGATGATTTTTATCTTGTCGGTGCCCTAGTCGGTGGTGACGTCACCAAAGCAATTTTGACCCGTCCTATCAAAATCAATGACAAGCAAAGAAAGCAATTTAATCCCCAAGATTCCGTTTTATTTGACGGCAATCTTCTTCCAGGACAAGTCATCAAAGGTGGACTGAAAGCTTATGATGAAGATGCTGGAAAAGACTGGTCTAAGTACGGTGATACGATCACAGCAATTAGCAGTATGGTTTCCAGTGCTATATCTGCTGCCGGACCCTACGGAGTCCTTGCTGGGACGATTCTTTCAGCCGCAACAACTGGCGTTGGCATTCTCGCAAGTCTTGACAAAGATGATTTGCTCGGTGCTTCCGAATTGGAAATTTCTGCCGTAGGACCGGCTAATGAAGTGCGGGAGTGGAAGATGTCTAAGAAAAACACCTTTGTGGGTTGGTCTACCTGGGATTACACGGTTCGATTTATGATTAGTCGTTCCTAAAAAATCGCCATATTTGTAGGCGATATTGCCCGGTGGGGAAAGAATCCCTACCAGACCACCACTCGTGGCGGGGATTCTCAAAACCCCCCAAGTCTTGATTTCCGGCTGTTAAATTAGAGGCGATCGCGTCGGTTATCTATTGATGCGATGTTTCCAAAGACCGCTTTATTACTGCGGAACGCTGTTTATTGCACGTCGCCGCCACCCGCGCCAAGCAGCAAGCCATGATTAGCTATTATGGGAAACCCAGCCCATTTGTGAGCAAAAAATAAACCGGGTTTCTTTGAGTCTGGTGAGTGAAAGAAACCCGGTTTCTCAAAGAAACCGGGTTTCTTTGAGTCTGGCGAGAAACCGGGTTTCTGGCTTACAGCCAATTACCGATTAAAACAAACGCCGCCCAATAGTAGGGATCTCGGTTGCTGGAGTAGGGATAATTGGGCTTGACCCAACCAGAAATTAGCAGCCAATTGCCGATGAAATAGTCCATAATGAATAATCGTCGGTGCAATTGTATCAGTTATGCTTTACCCTGCGCCCCATTACTCCTCAGCCCTTGAACAAGCGGTAGACCGCTATCCGGTCACAGTCACGCCCGATACGTCTGTAGCAGAGGCGATCGCATTGATAAGCCAATTACAAAATCACTGTCCCTTCCCCCAGGATCTCAGACTAGAACCAGACAGATCTGATTCTAGAACATTAATCCAGCCTACGGGGATACGAGCAAACTGTATATTGGTGGTTGATAAACCCACGCCCTTATGTACAGAATTTGTGGCTCAACCACCAGAACAATCAACGTTATTAGGGATTTTTACGCCCCGTAATTTATTACAACTAATTGCTACGGGAATTTTAGATCATCCCGAAGAAGCCACCCTGGATCACATCAGAATTGGGGAGGTTATGTCAATTCCAATATGTCAACTAACGGAGTCGGAAGATCAGGATATCTTTACGGCGTTGTCTATGTTTCGACAACATCAAATTTTGCATCTACCAGTTGTGAATAGTCAAGGTCATTTAGTGGGAGTAGTCACGCCGGCAAGAATTCGTCAAGTCTTGCAACCTTCTAATATTTTGCGGACTAGACGGGTAGCTGATGAGATAATTACGGACGTTCTTACCGCGCCGGTCAACACTTCTGTATTGACGTTGGCGCAAATGATGGCTACTCATCCAATTGGTTGCGTTGTTATTCATAATCAATTAGCTACCCATAAATTAGAACCTGTGGGTATTGTCACGGCTGAGGATATAGTTTTAGCGCAATTTCTTCAGCTAAATTTAGCGGAAACTACGGCAGCCACTATTATGGGGATTCCTCAATTTTCGTTAAAAGTTCAAGATTCATTATGGCTGGCTCATCAGGAAATGCAAGCCAGACAACTCCAGCGTTTATTGGTTAGTAATAACCAAGGACAATTGCAGGGAATTATTACCCAAATGAGTCTGTTGCGAATGCTCGATCCTACGGAGATGTATCGGGTGATTAGACAGCTTAAGCAGTCTGTATATAAACTGCAAGCGGAGAAAATGGAACTGCTGAGAAGTCGTAATATTAAACTAGAAAAACAGGTGCAAGAACGCACGGCGCAACTCCATGAGCAATTGCAAAGAGAACGGCTACTAGCTAAAATATCTCTGCAAATTCATCAATCTTTGAACTTAGATGAAATTCTAAATACGACAGTAGCAGAGTTGCGAGATTTTTTGAGTTCCGACCGGGTGGTTATTTACCAAATACTTAATAGTGGTGTGGGGGAATTGGTGGCGGAGTCTGTAGGAGAAGGATGGCGATCGCTCTCGGAAAATAGATTAAATGAATCGGTGATTAATTATTATAAATATACCTTTTTTGACCAGAATATTTATATAGTGGAAGATATCGAAAAAGCGCGACTATCTAAGGAAAAATTGCAGATTTTATCGGATAAAAAAATTCTCGCTTATTTGGTAGTTCCAATTATCCAGGATGGACAACTTTGGGGAACCATTGAAGTTCATCACTGCCAAAAATCTCGTCATTGGCTACCCTCGGAAACTAACCTACTTCAACAATTAGCCACCCAATTGGCGATCGCTATCTATCAAGCCCAACTATATCAGCAAGTTCAAGCCTTGAATACTGACCTAGAAAAACAAGTTCTTGACCGCACGGCAGAATTACAGCGAAAAGTGCAGGAACTCCAACAATTAAACATCCTGAAAGATGAATTTCTCAGCACAGTTCCCCATGAACTTAGGACTCCTTTATCTAATATGAAAATGGCGATTTATATGCTAAAATTGGCTCCGACAGCACAACGTCAAAAAGTTTATTTTGACATCCTAGAAAATGAATGTGCCCGGGAAACTAACCTGATTAATGACCTCCTAAATTTACAGAAGCTAGAAGCAGAAAATATTCCTATCAGCTTAGACCTGTTAAATCTAGTGAATTGGATACCCCGAATCACTCAACCCTTTTATTCTAGGGCTAATTCAAGAAAGCTGGTTTTGAATGTGGAATTGCCGCCAGACTTACCCTCTGTACGCACTAATACTAGCAGCCTAGAAAGGATTATTGCAGAACTACTTAATAATGCTTGCAAGTACACGATAGAAGGGGGTGAGATTAATTTAAAATTAGAAACGCTCCCCATTAAATCGGATTTACAAGTATCCCATAAACTCCGGTTGCAAATTGCTAACCAAGCGCAAATACCGGAACAGGAATTACCCCGCATTTTTGATAAATTCTATCGAGTCCAAAATGCTGACCCCTGGAAACAAGGGGGAACTGGTTTGGGGTTAGCATTAGTGGAAAAGTTGATCGAACAACTTGACGGTAAAATTGAAGTTACCAGTCAAAATGGTTGGACTACATTTACTATCGACTTTCCCATCTAATTGGTATATGTTAAGTTGTGTAAACAAAAATTTACCGTTGACGGGAGGCCATCTCAGCGAAATTGTTGTCACAATATGAGTTAAAATGAAGTTCGTATTTTGGGCGTGACGTGGAAAATGGGAAAAGCCAAAACGGACAAACCAACAGAAACTCAAACACCGATAATGACCCGGACACCACCCTGGGGTAAGGTAATGTTGTTAGAACAGGGGGAACATTATCGGATCAATAGGATTGTGATTAATCCGGGGTATCATATCAGTACCCAAATGCACTATCATCGTAGTGAACACTGGATTGTAGTGGCGGGAACAGCGAAGGTGAAATGTGGTGATGAAGAAATTATCCTCACGGCGAAGCAGTCTACATACGTCCCGATGAATACCCCCCACCGGGTAGATAATCCGGGGGTGATTCCCCTAGTAATGATTGAAGTACAGAATGGGGAATATTTGGGAGAGGACGACATTATCAGGTTTCCCGAAGTTGATGAGAATATCGATCAATCGGATATTTCCCGTTAATTATCGTCTTGGTCCTCTGTCGGCGATCGCTCCTCGTAGGTAATCACATCTGATTTATATTCGGGTGGTTCCACATGAATTAAAATACGAGCCGGACCATAGCGCTTTTCTAATTGTGCTTCGACGGCTTCAGTAATGTCATGGGCTGTTTCTACATCCTTAGCCCGGACAACCATGTGCATTTCGATAAAAACCTGCCGTCCGATGATACCGCGAGAGGCGATCGCATGACAATTAACCACACCCGGAACAGACATAGCAATCAGCTTAATTTGTTCAGGTGCGATCGCCATTCTATCCACCAACCAAGGTAAATTATCGCTAATCACCTCCCACCCGCTGCGAAACACCAAAATAGCCACCGGAAACGCTAACACCACATCCAAAAATTGTAATTGTGGTAAACCCCAAGCATTACCCCGCCACACCCCAATTAATCCGGCGATCACCATAATTGTGATCCAAACATCACTCATGGTATGTTTAGCATCTGCGACCAGCAAAGCACTTCCTAAACGCTTACCCACCCGCCGCTCATAATAAGCCACAAAAATATTAATACCCAAGACCACCAACAAAATCCATAAATGCTCAACAGAGACGATCACGGGGTCATTTTCACTGTCTAGCAGACGTTCCACAGCACGGGTGAGGATTTCAAAACAGGCAATTCCCAAAAAAGCGGCAATTCCCAAAGCACCCACCGCATCAAATTTTTGGTGTCCGTAGGGATGTTCGCGATCGGGATCTGGGGAAGCAAAATGATTAGCAACCAATCCTAGCACATTATTCGCCCCATCCGTCACACTATGCAGAGCATCAGCCAACAAACTCAAAGACCCAGTGAGAACTCCTACAGCAGCCTTAATCCCCATCACCAATAAATTCAAAGCCAAGGTGATAATCAGAACCCGGCGCACTTGGGAACGGTGATCCACACTCATGATGATACCCTGCTATTTTCCTCAAATTCGCTCTCCAAACTTTCCGGTAAACATCAATCCCCCCCCAAACCTCGACATCCGATAATTAAGAGGCGATCGCTAATCGGTACAATTGTTAAGGTAATCATTATTCTACCATTAAAATTATGTCTGCTGCTCCTCTAACTCTCAATTTAATACAGGGCTCAGTAGCCTTGCGCTTCACCCCGCACGCCGCCACCAACTTACAAACAGCCCTAAATGAGTTAACCAAGCTAATAGCAGTGGCTGCTCAATCTACCGCTGGTGGAGGTAGACCCACCCCCCAGAAGTCGATGGAATACCAGTATACCGGAGATGTCTTTCTGGAAGTCTTCTGTAATCCCAACATCTGGCCAAGTCTCTTTGCTGCTAAAGTCTTGATTACCCTCCGCGACGATCGCATTAAACTTACCACGGAGGCTGAATTAACCCAAATCCTTAATGATGTGCAACAATACCTCGAACAGGTTGGCTAAATTCGCGCTATTCACTCCAGTTTTGGCGTAAGTCCCCCCAGACTAGAGCCAAATGCTAGAATATATCCTAGATCCGCGCTAATTAGCCACTTGTTTCTTGTCGTGACGAGTTTTCTGCTACTTATGAATGTCGATAACCTAACCCAAATGCTACACCAAGGATTTCGTGTCACCCTAGGCGCAACATCCTCACTGATTGAAATTCTCCAAGACCCTCAAAAGCGGGAAGCCAACCTGGAAACTATCCAGTCACAGTTAAATGAACTCGCCCAAGAATGGGCGGAAAAAGGCGCTATCACCGAAGAGGAAGCCCGCAGCTTTGTCGATACACTCCTTTCTCAATCAGAATCCACCCAGTCCAGTGAAGTCGATAGTTCAAACATAACTACTCCTACAGATTCCACAGAGTCTGAAGTATCTAGCCCCCAAACCAATGAAATCACCGAAATCCAAAATCTCACCTCTCAAATTGCTAAGTTAAGGGAAGAGTTGGAACGCTTGCGGGAGTCTGATGCTTCCTAATCAACAAAACCAGCCCGTTAGTTAATTAAAGCCAATCCCCCCCACCCGTAGAGACAAGCCTCCCTTGTCTCTACACTTGCTATGATTTTCTGGCATTTGTTCTCGGAACTGTTCCTACAATTGATGATGAACTATTCACCTTTTGAGGAGTCCAATTTCGGGGATTTTGCCGGAATTGAGGATTACTGAAACTATAACTATAAGAACTGAGGGGAACTTCAGGAGAACGGTTCGCAACTACTCCTAAAATGGGGGCGCTCATGTTCGGGTGTTCTTTTAATTGAGCGATCGCATTTTCCAGAACCGAACGATTAATTCGACCCAAACTGGCTACTAACACCATACCACTGGTTTCCGAAGCCAGCAAGTTAGCATCTGCTAATCCTAACATAGGCGGTGCATCATAAATCACCAAATCAAAATCCTGCTCAAGTTTTCGGATTAAATTAATCATCCTATGAGATGATAAAATCCTAATCGGGTCAGGGGGAGTTGAACCTGATGTTAAAACAAACAGATTACTCTCCAAAAAATAGGGCTGAATTACACGCTCTATATCTATATCGAGAGCATCACTAGAAATTAAATCAGTCAACCCCTGCATATTAATTAATCCCAACTGCTGATGGAGACTCGGACATCGCAAGTCACTATCTACCAAAAGCACCTTTCTACCTTGTTCCGCCGCCGCCAAAGCCAGATAAATAGCAGTTGTAGATTTACCTTCCCCAGGGACAGAAGAACTAATCACCATAGACCGAATTTGTTGATCTGGACTCAACAGCCGAATGCTAGTATAAAGGCTTCTAAACGACTCATAAAATGCCGACATGACATTTCCTTGTGACTGATTACTTGACCCAACTCCCAAATCCAAATCTTCGCTATTTTCTAGTGCATAACCATCGGGATTAATATTCTGTGAAACTGTAGACTTCAAATGGCGGTCAAACGGAATAACTCCCAAAATCGGTAACCTTGTCGCCTCCTTAACCTCCTTAACCGTGTAAATCATATTGCTAAGTTGGTCTACCAACAGCGCCAAACCTAATCCTAATAGCAAACCCAAAGCCGTCCCTAAAACTAAATTTTTCTTGAGACTTGCAGAAGAGGGTTTAGGTTCACCCGGAGGAGTTAATAACTCCCAGGGAGCATCCCTTTGAGCCATATCAATTTTAAAAGCCTCCCGTTTTGCCAAAAACTGATTTAAGTTATCCGTAGCAATCAATAACTCTCGCTGAATATCCGTATATTCTCGACTCACTACCGAAAGCTGTTTAACTTCTGCATTAATCCTATCTATGGTATCTTGCAGAATCAGATTTCGTTCTTCTAGGTCTTGAATTTTACTAGCCCACTCTTGACTAACTCGGTTGGTTTCTCTTTGTAAAAGTGGCAATAAACTTTCCCGTTGTTCTTGCAGAATGCTGATTTCTGGACTTTCTTCTAAATAAAGAACCGACTCTTTAGCTATCTGATTATCTATAGCCCGCAGTTGATTCATAATTTCTTGATAACGGGGACTTTCCATCAGTACAGAAGCGATCGCATATTCCGGGGATTGATTAGCGAGTTCCCTTTGTAGGTTCGCATACAAGGCTTTAGCTTGACCCAGTTGCAGCTGATTTTCTAAAAGTTGTTGTTCAATTGCTGTCACCTGAGTTGAGAGTTTACTCCCCTCAGTTTCCGGGTTTAACAGATTATTGGTTTGGCGGAGAGTCTGTAGTCTTTCTTGCTGATTATCAACTCTTTGTTGTAATTGTGGTATTTGCTCACCCACAAACTCAATACCTTTGAGAATATCTTGTTGTCTGGTTTCTAAACTGAAGTTCAAAAATGCCTGTGAAACCAAATCTAAAACCGACTTAACTAAATCTTTATTAGGGTGCTGATATCCAACTATTAAAATATTTTCAGGAGTAGGTCTTATTCTGAGATTACTAGCAATAAATTTATAAGTAATACCCGGATATTGAGACTGAAGTTCCTCTACAATCGGAACAATAACCCTGGGGCTAGTCAGTAGTTTAAGTTGTACTGCGTCCAGGGTCACAGCTACGATTTCTTCTCGATGACTAAGAGTTTGGGGATTAGCAGAGGAAATTACCTGAGTAGAAATAGCGACTGGCTGAGTTAATATTTCCAACTCAGCTTGATAGATGGGTGTATCAGTAATAGCCTTGTAGACAGCCGCCCCAGCTACCACAATTGTCACTCCACTAATCAGTAAAAGTTTCCGACGAACAGCCCCCAACAGCCGCCCCAAGTCTAAGCCGCCTTCATCATCATCAACGTGAGTATTGTCAGTCATGGCTACGAATTTGGTGATTGCTTACTTGCGATCGCCTTATATTCAGCGATAGCACTACATTCTATCTCTCAGTATACTCGGTTGAGTTATGGATCAACTGAGTACATCCAGCCATCAAGCCGCCCCGGAATTGGCTCCATTGAACAACTCGAAGATTTGCCTACAGAATAATTTTAACTTATCGGCTCCCTCATCGGCAGGTTGACACTCACCCCAAAATTGCCAATTGTCTACGGTGGAGACTTTCCACTGTTGTCCACGGTGATCATATCCAGCGGCTTCGACTCCGATCGCCCTAAGTCTAGTCTCATAAGGATCATCATACAGTCGGATCTGAATCAAAATACAGCGACTTTGCATCAACCGACTTCTACCGGGAAAGTTAAAACCAATGTCGATGGAGTCTGGGTCAACTAATTCCCTAGTCTCTGGGTCATTCATCCAGGGCTTGAGGTCTACCCGCACATCGGGAAACTGTGCTTTAAATAGATTAACGACAGAAGCAATTTTGCTGGCAACTTCGAGATTATTAGCTTGTTCGGCTGCATTCACTTTGTGCTGGTCCTCCGAAAAACAGTCCTATCAAAAATCAGATGATGGTGGATTTTTGCATCGTAACCGAGATTTCTGAAAAAATCAGGTTATGGTCGAACATAAACCCATTACAGGGTATCTCTGACCGGGTGTGGTGGCAGGTTATTTAATTGCTGTTGGTCCGTAAATAGTCAAAATGCTGCAAAAATCGGTAGGATCGAAAAAGTGATCGAAAAAATTTGACAGGAGAACATAACATGGATCTGGTGGTACTCCAGAATCAGTTAGATAACATTTCATTTGCCATTCTGCTAATCACAATGTTGATTTACTGGGTAGGGGCTGCATTTCCTCAAATACCCACCTTGCAGGGCTTAGGAACGGCTGGTATGGCGATCGCCAACCTGTCCATAGCAGCCCTATTAGGGGCTAGATGGATGGAAGCCGGATATTTTCCCATTAGTAACCTCTACGAGTCCCTATTTTTCCTGGCTTGGGGGATTACCGCCATGCACTTAGTGGCGGAAAACATGAGTGGTAGCCGTTTGGTCGGTGTGGTAACAGCCCCGGTAGCTATGGCGATCGCCGCCTTTGCAGCCCTCAAGCTACCCGCCCCCATGCAACTATCAGAACCTTTAGTCCCAGCCCTAAAGTCCAACTGGTTAATGATGCACGTTAGCGTCATGATGATCAGTTATGCCACCCTGATGGTGGGTTCCCTATTGGCGATCGCCTTTTTAATTCTAACTCGCGGCCAAGCCGTCCAACTTAGTGGCAGTTCCCTGGGGACCAGAATTTCCCGGAATCATAAATCATCCCTTCTGGAAGTACAAACCATTACCACTTCCCCTAATGCTCTGCTATCGACCTCCAAACCTTCAGAATTGGCTGCTGCTACCAACGGTCAAGGTTCTACCGCCCTTCTCGAGTTAGTTACCCCTTCAACAGGCCAACCAACCAGCACCGCCACCCTATCACCCCAACGTCTCAGCCTAGTAGAAACCATTGATAACATCAGCTATCGGATCATCGGTTTAGGTTTTCCCCTACTCACCATTGGCATTATTGCTGGTGCAGTTTGGGCTAATGAGGCTTGGGGTTCTTACTGGAGTTGGGACCCCAAAGAAACCTGGGCTTTAATCACCTGGTTAGTTTTCGCCGCCTATCTCCACGCCCGCATTACCCGAGGATGGCAAGGCAGGAAACCCGCCATTCTAGCTTCTGTAGGATTTTTGGTAGTTTGGGTGTGCTACTTAGGAGTTAACCTATTAGGCAAGGGTCTCCACTCCTATGGTTGGTTCTTCTAACAAATAGTGCGGCACAAAGGGCGAGTTCTGCAATCATCTCTATTTTCCCCAGACTTTTGAGAACCCGCCCGTACATATTCTACAGGGTGGAAACAAGGGCTAATACCTGATTACTGCCCTGATCCCAAATTCACTAAAAAGGAAATTTCATGAACAACCTAACTCGTATTTTGGATGATAACGACGTACTCCATACCGGTTCGAGTACCCTCATGTTTCAATGCACCTTCAAGGTCAGCGAATTTCTGACTATGATGCAGTCTAAGTTGGAAGAGGAAAATCTTTTTGGGGAAGGCATTGAGTGCGAACTACTTACCCCCGGCGGCCCCTGGGAAAAGGGTCGGTTTCAAATCTGTTTAGAGTTCGTCAGTGATAATGTTACCAGCGCGAAGGCTATCCCATCTGTTGACTATGGCATGATGGGCGGCAGCGATACTCCTGAAGTTTTGCCAGCCCATATTCGACGACAAACCCAAAGAATTGGTATGTGGAGTTAGCAGGACGTAACTCTCATCTCAGGATTGATTCTGGGAAGCAGCCACCGATTCACGAGGGTCGGTGGCCGGAGGGTGTCAGATATTACAAACCTAAATCCAATTTCCACCCGTTCAATTTACCAGTGTGATGGGGCGCTAAATCCGCGACAACTAAGCGCCAAGTCCCCTGTGGTGAGTGATTTAGTAACTCTCTCATGTAGGGAGTCGTCTGGAGATTATAGGTAGTTTTCAAAACCTTATTGCCTCCCAAAGTGCGACCCTGGAGTAGAACCTCCTCCCCGTGTGGAGGAATTAACCGCACTTCCAAATCACCCAAAAATTGATGCTCGATATCGACAGTCACCTGGATATCTAAAATCGGGCTAGTATTAGCAACAGAAATAGTGCTAGTCACCCCCTGGGGGTTATTATCAGGGATATTTAAGACGCGGTTATTAGATTGCTCCACCCGCCTTTGCACCTGTTGGCGGCTTACTCGTTGACTTTGAGCCATTTTGACGGCTTTTTCAGCATTAACTCGACCGTAGCCAAACCATTGGGAATATCCATTACCATCATAGGTTCCCATGCTGATAGCCAACTGAGGATCAGCATCAGGGTCTACAATCTTATCGGCGGTTTGTTCAATGATGCGGCGCACTTCCCTAGCACTGAGATCAGGATTAACAGATAAGACCAGAGCAGCTACTCCAGCCACTAGAGGAGTGGCGGCGGAAGTTCCTCCGAAATGGGATGTAAAGTCACCCTGATCATAGCCGGCTGCACCTACGCGATCGGTGGTAAAAACTCCTAAACCACGCAGAGCGGTTCTAATCGCTGGAGGGGTTCCAATATAGCCAGTTTCTTGGAGCCACATTCCGGGGGGGGCATTGTTACTGGGCGCACAGACGGTGATTCCGGTTCCCCAATTGCTGTAGGCGGCTTTTTTATTAAGACTGGTACAGGCGGATACGGAAATTACATCAGGATGAACCGCAAATCCAGATAACCATCTGACTCGGCCTGATATGACATTATTAGGCCAGCCACTTTCATTAATGGTTCCGTTGATGGGGCGATTGGCGTTTCCGGCCGCAAATAATACGACGCAGCCTCGACCGTTGCGCCCTACGGTGGCGGCTTTGGTAATTACTGCTCGCTGTCGTATGGACAAGGGGAAATAAACGGCACTCGCCCCCCAACTACAGGAGATGACAGAGGCTCGGTTATTGATAGCCCAATCAAAAATCCTTTCGACTGATTCATCATCGAGATATCCAGTGGTGCGAATGGGCATTAAGGCACAACCTGGCGCAACTCCGACGATACCTTTGCCATTTTCTTCGGCGATCGCTAATCCGGCGCAGGCGGTTCCGTGGTTATCTGAAGGAGATTGTGGTGAGGGGAGACGATTTTGGCCTTTCAGGTCAATGGGGGCGACAATTTTTCCTATACCCTGAAAATCCGGGTGATTCAGGTCGATCGCATCATCGGTAATAGCAACCACTATAGATCTGGTTCCTCGGGTAATATCCCAAGCTGGTTCTACCGAGATATGAGCATCAGGAGCTACGTCAGCACCTCCGGTATTATGGAGATACCACTGACGCGGGTAGAGAGGATCACTAGGTCGATAATACTTTTGGCTTTTGACCACAATATTCGGTTCTGCTACTAGAACTTCTGGGTTCCAGGTCAGGCGGTTAGCAATTTTAATCGGATTTTCTTTAGCTTGGCGGATGACTTCATAAACAAAGGTGTTGGGAACACCATAGACGGATTTTAATAGTCTCAAACCTTGGCTGTTGGCGATCGCATTGCGGTTGGACTCCTCAACATCTTCGTTAAACTGAATGGTGATTTGATTGGTCAGATACATAACCATTCCCGGATTATTATCAGCCTGATAGACATGACTCGCAAAAGCCACCCGATCTGACTGACGAGCCAGTTCCATCGCCTGATCTAGTTCTGTGTCTTTTACCTTAACCTCTTGGAGTTCTGGTGGTACTGAGGAAGTTTCCTCAATGTGGATAGGCAAATTTTCCAAGTTTTCTGCCTCAGATACAACCGGGGTAAACTGAGGGCCACTATCCGTGACTGGTTGTTTTGGCGTGAGTCCATCAGCCTGACCCGGTAGGGGGCTGACTCCAGCACCGCCTACTGGGGGTGTGGAAACCAGGCGAACCGTAAACCGCCCAGGAACTTTAGTAATTGCCAGTTCCTCACCTCCCCGTTGTAGAATGCTGCCAAGACTTTCTTCGGGAACACCTATGCCCTGATATTGTTGATCGTTAATCTCGTAGGGGTTAGCTGATGTCATTTTGTTATAATCCTCAAAACTGCTCACTATTATTGGCTCAATAGATTAAGTCCGATGTTAATGGTTGACCGAATCAAGCTGGTTGGGATGGATGGTCATCCTATAAAGACTATAACCCTTGGCTGGTCAGGATCTACAACAGTTTTGCTCAACTCCCACAATTTGGCCAGAAAATGATAAGATCCGTAAACATAAATAACCTTTCATTTCGCGATCGCATGATGCTGTCCCGTTTCATAGTCCGCTATCCGCAAGTTTGTCTGAGTATATTGGCATCAGTCTTAACTGTTTTCACCGTCTCAGGCAGTGCTACAACGGTTATGGCTCAAGATCCTTCTGTGTATGATGAGCCCACAGGTGAAGGGTCCGGCTCTGAATTTCCTCGAGATTTAAGTCCGACTCCAGTACCTATGAATCCTCAAGATATGCGCCCATTGAGCCTTGATAGTAGTTTTTTAAGTGTTCAAGGGGGGGAGCGCTTGTTAGCCGAAGCCGGGGAAGCCATTAGTAACGAGAATTACGCCCAGGCGGCGAGGAAACTCCAGGAGGCGCGGCAAATTTTCAATCAGCTTTCCAATTTTCATCAACAGTTAGCCAGCAGTTTCTCAGGGGTTGACAACCGCATTGCTGACCAACATCGCAATGAGGCCAGAGATACCGCTCAAATGAGGGATACAGCCACTTATCAATTGGCTTTAGTCCATCGCGCCCAAAATCAACCCGAGTTAGCGGTTCCCCTGCTGGTGCAAATTATTCGTTCTCAAGCCCCAACCCGGGATTTAGGCCAAAAAGCATATCAACAATTACTTGAATTAGGATTTGTCAGCAGTCCCGCCAGGGGTAGTGCTTCTTCTAACCCGGCGACCACTTCCAATGCTCAATAATTCATCTACAATCAAACATAGTCGTTTCATAGGAATCCCATGATCACCCTTTCCCAAGTTGAGGCAATGATTAAGTCTGAGTTGCCTGATGCTGTTGTTAAAGTTGAAGACCTCGGCGGCGGCGACCATTTACAGGCTGTAGTGGTTTCGCCTCTGTTTGAGGGCAAAACCCTGGTGAAACAACATCAGATGGTTTATAAAGCTGTTAAGCAAGCTATGGCAACAGAGGCCATTCATGCCCTGGCCCTGAAAACTTATACCCCCCAAGAGTGGTCAAAAGTCAACCAGGCTGCTTAATTTGTTGATCTAAGTTGTCAATAACTGAATTGAATAATCACTATGAATCCTGAAGTAGAAGCCAGAATTGAAAACCTGATTAACCAGCACAAGGTTTTTGTGTTTATGAAGGGTACCAAGTTGATGCCCATGTGCGGTTTTTCCAATAACGTGGTACAAATTCTCAATAGTTTAGGGGTTCCCTTTGAAACCCTCGATGTTTTGGAAGATGGAGAAATTCGCCAAGGCATTAAGGAATATTCAAACTGGCCGACCATTCCCCAAGTTTACGTCAATGGCGAATTTGTCGGCGGTTCCGATGTGATGATTGAGCTATATCAGAAGGGCGAACTACAAGAGATGCTAGAGGTGGCTTTGGCATCATAGTCGGACTTACTAATTAACTCCCAGACCCAGCCTTCGAGTGGCTGGGTTTGGTAACAATATCTAGTAGTAGTCTACTTCTGGTTGCGGTAGGGGAGTCATTTCCAAGTTAGACGGGTCGTTGATGTACCTAAAGGTTTCTTCCTCTAGGCGGTGAATTTGATAAGGTTCGAGGACGTTTGTATTTCTCAGGGCGGCAATGTAGCCATCTACAAACATTCTAAGCTCATCATAACGATAGCCTCGATTCCACATTTCGACGAGGGAATCGGTGATTTTTTGGTAGTGCCGGATGGTCTGAGCATTCTGTAACATGGTGGAAACCTCAAGTTATAATCTATATGTTGGGGGTATGGTTAAGGGATTAGTCTCTACCTTGATTCAGTTTTATACACCTCACCGATATGGATTTCTGGCATTCTAGCTGAATCGGACTATGATTGAAAAGACTTGGACCTCTAGTTATAGGTTTCCCTGGACTGATGGCAATTGTTTCAACTTCTTACTGATTCCCCTCATTGTGATCATAATGCACCCCGGAAAATTACGGGGGTTGTGGGCTGATGGCCGCTTTAAGGTTGATGCCTCTCTCCCTCTGTGATTTTTATATTAACCTAATTCTGATCATAGATATAGGGTGGATTGCCGATCGCAAGGGTAGCAGGAGTTACAAAATGATGATTTAGACTCTGTTAACCTTGTGTGCAATTATTGATAAAGGAAGCTGGCACCAGTGGGATCTGCTTATATTTCAATTATTGAAGGAAATCCGCACCTGCGATCGCTGTTAGGTTGGCATCTTCAGCACGTTGGTTATTCGGTGTGTCAATCTGCGGACTTTCATCATGCTAGAGAGGTGTTTTACACTACTCAGCCTAGTTTAGTAGTTCTTGATGCAGAATTACCAGGCGGCAATAGTCTAGAATTCTGCCAGTGGCTACTACAGCAACGACAGTCTTTAATCCTGATGCTTTCGGCTCGGAATACGGAATCTGATATTGTCCGTGGTTTGAGAGCCGGAGCCGATGATTATCTAACTAAACCTTTTGGAATGCAGGAGTTTTTGGCGAGAGCTGAAGCACTTATGCGTCGCACCCGCAATGTTGCTCCTCCTACCAGTTTAGATTATGGGGATTTGAAAATTGATTTGGTACAGCGTCGGGTTTATCTTCTGGGTCAACTGATAGAACTGACTCCCCAAGAGTATAGTCTTCTTTATGTTTTGGCTCAAAATGATGGGGAGCCTCTCAGTCGTTCGGAACTTTTACGGCGCGCTTGGCCAGATTATATTGATAATCCCCGCACGATTGATACTCATGTTCTATCATTACGCAAAAAGATGGAAACTGACCCTCGACAGCCTAGTTTAATTCAAACGGTTCGTAATATTGGTTATCGATTGAATTTGGATGTTCTTAAACCTGATCCAAGTTGGTATCCTAGTGTTAATGGTCAATTACCACCAATTCAGGCTAAAACTGGTAGCTAATTGTGAGGATTCGGTAGGGTGCGTCAGCACCAGTATATCAATGGCATTGTTAACCAGAACATTCACAACTGACGCACCCAATAAAAGGCTTTTACTCGGTTTGTATGATTCCCTATATAGGGAATAGAGTTGAGAAAAAGCCGTTTTTAGTTATGGGCAATGATGGTAAATTTATTAATCAGATAAATCCACCATATTGCAGATAATAAATCAGCCGTTTTTGATGGAAAATCTCATCAGGTTAAATTTGGGTTTATAGGGTGCGTATCGCAGGGGAATATCGAAAAGCAGAGATTGCTTTAAAAGGCTTTTGTAATGGCAAAAAGTGTCAAAGGTTGCTTGACCGTGATATTTACCGATACCGCTTTCTCCTACGCCTCCAAAAGGCAAAGATTGACCCCCAACTTGCATAATAGTTTCATTGAAACAAATACCCCCAGATGAGGTTTCTTGAAGAACGCGCTGTTGTGACTGTTTATTACGCGAAAATAGGTAAAGTGCGAGAGGTTTGGGTCTGGCGTTAATTTGACTAATCGCATCTCCTAAATCATTATATGTCAAGATAGGTAAAATCGGCCCAAAGATTTCGTCTTGCATGATGGGGTCTTCCCAGGAAACCTCATCAATTAGGGTGGGAGAAATATAGCGATCGCTTTCATCAAATTTCCCACCAGCGACAATCTTACCATCATGTATTAACTCAGTTAACCGATGAAAATGATAGTGATTAATAATCCGCCCATAGTCGGGACTTTGCTGCGGTTCGGAGCCATAAAAACTCTCAATACAGCCAATCATAGCTGTAATTAAGTCCGATTTAATGCGGCGGTCTACCAATAAATAATCGGGAGCTATGCAAGTTTGACCAGCATTAATAAACTTACCCCAAACTATCCTTTTGGCGGTATAATCTAACTGAGTATCAGCATCGACAATACAGGGACTTTTGCCACCTAATTCTAAGGTAACGGGAGTCAGATGTTTGGCGGCGGCGGTCATGACAATTTTACCGATACGCTTCCCTCCGGTAAAAAAGATGTGGTCGAAGGGTTCATCTAATAGTTGTTGGCTAACTTCTACCCCCCCTTGAACAGTGGCAATATAGTTAGGTGAAAAAGTTTTGCTAATCAGATCAGCTACGACTTGGGAAGTGTGAACAGCTAGTTCAGAGGGTTTGAGGATAGCACAATTCCCGGCAGCGATCGCACCAACTAGGGGAGAAATGACCAATTGAAACGGATAATTCCAAGGTCCGATAATTAAGACAACTCCCAAAGGTTCAGGATAGATATAGCTAGAAGCCGGAAAGGCGGTGACGTGGGTCTTGACCCGGCGAGGTTTGACCCAGGACTTTAGATTTTTGAGAGCATATTTAATTTCTCCGAGGGTGGACAGTTCAAACAACCCTTCTAACTCAGGACGGCCTAAGTCAGCTTTGACTGCTTCTAGGATAGGTTGTTCAAAATCGGCGATCGCCTGTTGGAGTCGTCGCAGTTGCGAGAGTCGGAAGTCTACCTGTTTAGTCTGTCCGGTGGCAAAAAATTGTCGCTGTTGGCTGATAATTTCCGAGATATTCAAGTTTTCTGTCATTATTGAGAATTTCCTTATGGTTAGAAGTTCCCCTGTTATAGACCAGGGTACTGACAGTCTGCTATATCTGGTTATGGTGGCATAACAGACTATTGTTACCTGTTCTACTGCCCTCTGGATAGTTACTGCTGGCGCAGTTTCCCCTATCCTTAGTGTAATAGTGCGATCAAATTTCGTTAAAAGTGAAGCGGTAAGCCTCAACTCAGGTACCAAAGAAATTGACATGGACATGAAAGAGATTCTATATCTGGAAATTCCTAACCCCGATACACACAGCGTTTGTACCTGGTTGCAGCAAACGTTTAATCCGGGGGTGGGCGAGAAAATGATCACCCCAGACGGGTTTCGCCTGAAATTTCCTCAACAGGGGTCTGGGGAATTGTCGGTGTTTACTTGGTCAGTCCAACGCACAACCTATCTCAAGGTTTTTCGGGTGGGGACTGTGGGAAGTTCTCAAGAAAAACAGGCACTCAACAGCCTGGAAACTGGGTTAAGACAGGAGTTTCCCTATCAGTATCCTGAACCTCCAGCCATTGATTTGTCGAAGGAGTCGATTTTTGAGGCTTTGGCTGCCTATTATCCCCAAACGGTCAAATATTTTCAGAAAATCCCTAATGGGGAATATGACTTAAAACGGGTGTACTGGTGGGAAAAACGCTGGCGGGAGGGGGTGAGAAATCCACAAACTCCTAAACAGGTCATTTTTACTGAGGCGAGAACCGACTCTGATGGCGAGTTGCCTAGTTATGACCTAATTTATGTTGGTGGGGCTTTAGGGGTCATTCATGCGGCGGTAATGGCACGTTTAGGGTATCGGGTGCTATTGATGGAACGTCTCCCCTTTGGTCGGATGAACCGGGAATGGAATATTTCTCGCAGTGAATTACAGAGTTTAATTGACCTGGGATTGTTCACCGGGGCGGAAGTAGAGAGTTTTATCGCTAGGGAGTATAAAGACGGTTTCCACAAGTTTTTTGATGCTAATAATCCCCCCATCGCTAAGGGGGAAGTTTTGCATACTCCTCGGGTGTTGAATGTAGCCATAAATACCGATAAATTGCTGTCTTTGTGTGGTGAAAAACTGCGACAGGCGGGGGGAGAAATTTGGGATCAAACCGAGTTTATTCGGGCGGATATTGGGGGCGATCGCGTTAAGGTTACCGCTACTGATTTGACTACTAATTCCGAACGCATAGCTACGGGAAGGTTATTGGTTGATGCTATGGGGACCGCTTCCCCTATTGCTTGGCAACTTAATGGCGATCGCACTTTTGATAGTGTTTGTCCTACCGTCGGGGCTGTGATTAATGGTGGGTTTGAACCTGGAGTTTGGGATTCTAATTATGGGGATGTTCTCCACAGTCATGGGGATATTTCCAAGGGTCGCCAATTGATTTGGGAGTTGTTCCCCGGCGAAGGTGATGAGTTGACTATTTATCTGTTTCACTATCATCAGGTTAATCAGATTAACCCCGGTTCTCTGTTGGAAATGTACGAGGATTTCTTTACCATTTTACCAGAATATCGTCGTTGTAATCTGGATAATTTGGTGTGGAAAAAGGCGACTTTTGGCTATATTCCCGGTTATTTCAGTCTGGGAGGAAGCGATCGCACTGTCGCCTATGACCGTTTAATTGCTATTGGAGATGCTGCTTGTCTTCAGTCTCCTTTAGTGTTTACAGGTTTTGGTTCTTTGGTGCGGAATTTATCCCGTTTAACCGATTTATTAAATACCGCACTCAAGCATGATTTACTAACCAAATACTACCTGAATAAAATTCGCGCCTACCAAAGCAATATCGCCGTTACTTGGTTGTTTTCTAAGGGAATGATGGTTCCCACCGGGCGTTATCTTCCTCCTCAAAGAATCAACTCCATTTTGAATACTTTTTTTGGGCTTTTGGCTACAGAACCCGAAGAAGTGGCTAATACATTTATTAAGGATAGGACAGACTGGTGGACCTTTAACCGTCTGGCTTTGAAAGCCGCGCGCATGAACCCCCAGTTGCTGATTTGGATTTTAGATTTTGTCAATACTGGGGAAGTTATCCGCTGGATGATTAGTTATTTTACCTTCACCTGGTTGGCGTTCATCAGTTGGCTATTTAGTTGGGTTCCCCCCCTCGCGCGTCGCCTTCAACCCTGGTTAGAACCTCGTTATCCGGGGCTATGGCTGTTATTATTAGCCACCAGTTATGTACTGACAGATGGTTTGGGACAGCATCAACCACCACTTCTCAGGAAGTTACAACCCAGGACTTCTTAATCATTCATGATTAATTATTAGCAGAAGTCGCCGGTTTAGGGTCAAAGCTGGGAAATGGGGCGACACCCCCTTGATATAGGGGAAGTACACCGTTCCATTTCTGAATCATCTTTTCCTGAAGTTCTAATTCCCTGAGTCTGATAGTCATGGGGTTGACTGTGGATGCACCAATTCTGGCTGCTTCTGCGTCCGCTTGGGCTTTCGCTAGTTGACGTTCTGCTTCCGCTTGGGCGACTTGTAGTTGTGCTTGAGCGGCGATCACCTGTTGTTCAGCTTGAAAACGGGCGGTCATTTGCGCTTCAATGGCGCTATCAAAACGGGGCTTACTGACAAACCCAATCGAATCAAATTCCACCCCCACGCCGACAAATTTTTGGTTTAAGCAGTTTTGAACCGAGGTCAATAGTTCTCGCTGTTTAGTTCCGACAATATCTTCCGGTCTTAATCCGGCTGCTTCTTGGTTAAAGCAGTTGCGGAGTTCACTGCGGACTAAAGTCGCTTTAAACTCATCAGGGTCTTTCAGATATTTACCATAAAAATCCTTGATTTGGTTGGTATTGAAAAAGTAGGATAGAGAAATATCTGCATTGACGCTAGTTCCCCCAACTCCGAAAGAGATGCTTTCATCGATAGGTGAACCTTCATCTCTCGCCGCTGAGAGGATGTAATATTGAACGTGATCGGGAAAAATTATAATTTCCTCGCTGTAAGCATTATACCATACTTTTCCGGTGCTAATAGTGGCATTCTGTACACCGCGATTGCTTCCGTACATTTGCACTTTCAGTCCTACATACCCAGGGGGAATGCGTTTAACAGTGGTTCCCGGAATTACGCCACAGGAAGAGATACTCATACTTACTAAAATGGCGCATCCTGTTAACCCTAGTAAATTGGGAATTTGCGCGGTTTTCATCATCATAATTACCTCTGGGAGTCTAACAGTTTTAACCAAGATGTTTCATCTTCGGGAAATGTGGCTTGTAGCTGTTTTTGTTCGACTTTGGCGCGATGAATTTTGCGGGTAACATGAGAAACCGATACGCCGGGAATTATTACTAATCCAGTGAAGTAGCCAAAAACTCCTAACCAGACTTTCAGGTTACTGGGGGAACTAACTAAGTTGGCGGAAGTTCCTAAAATCCAAAAGCAAAGGATGAGTTCCAAACAACCAACTACTAGCCATTTAAGCAGGGTTTTCATGACTGGGGAATAGAATCGAGTTATAGCCCGGAGGTTAACTCGATGGGGTGGATATGCGCGATCTATTTAGCTCCTGTGTACTATTATAGGCGATCGCTTTAGGATTTAACAGATATCAAAGATTTTTTTAAGATTCTCTCGTAAACCTCAGCACCGGGTGGCTTTAGTAATTGGTAACTGCTACCAAAAGTTTTTAAAAACCCCCGTTGATGAGGCTATGAACTAGGAAATATTTACCTAAACGGACTCCATTCCACCGAAAAATATAACCCATGTTCTTGGAGAGTTCGTTTATTGGAACTAAGTTCTATCAGGGGAATTCCCCAATCAAACCGGGCGCGGAAATTATCACCATACTGCCAACGCAAGCCTAAGCCTAAAGAGATTAAAGTTTCCGCAGATAATTGCAATTCGTCAGCGTTGCTACTCCAGGCTGTACCGAAATCGACAAAGGGGGTAACTTGTAAAATTCCCTTATTGTTATCTACTCGGAGAATGGGATAGCGTAACTCCGCCGAAGCAAATATAAAATTATCGCGCAATAAGGCATCCTGACGGTATCCCCGAAGATTGTCTAATCCCCCTAATCCTACTTGTTCTAGGGGTACTAATTCCTGTGTAGATAATTGGATATCCGATCGCAATAATACGGGGGGGTATTTGGGGCTAATAATCGCAGCCACTGGGCTTGACCTCGCCATGCTAGATATTGGCTATCAGGGCCGTCATCATTAATCGTTGAGTTCAACAGATTTAAGCCTATACTAAATTGCGATCGCGCCGCCAAAACCTGTTGAGTTCCTCGCCTGGTATATTCCTGAGATAAGCGCAAAATTGATAGGCGGGTTTGACCATCCGAGTCCGCACCTCTAGCTAAGGGAAAACCTATGCCTAAAATAGATGTCTCGCTTTGGCGACGAGCGAAACTAACACCCAAAGCAAACTCTTCTGTAGGTGTCTGAATAATAGGTTGGCGATATCGCAATTCAAAGGTCGTGCTTTTCGCCTCAATATCCAGTTCATTAAAAGGTCGTTCTACAATATTACTATCCGTATAATTAAAGTAAAATCCGACCGTACCGTTGCGGGCATTAATCGGAAAATCATAGAATATATCTACTACATTACTGCCATCCGTATTACTATAATATATCCCTAAACCATCTCCTTGTCCGAGAAGATTCGCCTCTGTCAGTTCAATGCCTCGTTGAAACGTGCTAACACTGGGGGGCGATAGTTATTAGCAAATAAATTAATATCGAAGGTTTTAGCCGTCGCAAATTCTACGTCTAAGATACTCTGACCAGGACAAGTTCCCGTAGATAATTCCGCTTGTATCGTATCAATTAGGGGGTTTAATTGTAATAGTTGTAACGCCGCCAGTAGACGATTTTGATTGAGGGTTTTTGCCGTAGCCACAGCTAGACTACTACGCACATAATTGGGGTTTAGTCGTCCTGTAGCGCTGACGTTAATATCAGTTACTTCGCCTTATAAAATTTGGATATTTACCGTTCCCTGTTGCAGTTCCTGGGGGGGATAAAAGCGCCCGAAGTGATGTAACCTTCGCTGATATAAAGATTGGTAATCGCCGAACGTGCTTGCAAAAGTTCCGCCAACGTAATCGGACGGTTTAGAAAAGATTGCGTAACTTCTGCTAGTTGTTGATTACTAAAGGCTGTGTTTCCTTCAAAGCTGAATTGTTCGACAATAATAGTAATAGATACATCTGGAGTTTCTTCGATATTTTCTGGTGTCGGTAAAGGGGAAGGAAATAACTGATCAGGTGTGGGTAACTGCGGGGGAAGTTCGGGTTCTGGTTGGGGACGTTCTGGTAGTGATGGAATGGTGTTGGGAACCTCTGGAAAATTTACAGGTAAGACCGGGGAGAGGCTTTCGGCTAGGGTAGCACAAGGGTAAGTGATAGCTACAATCTTAATAGTGGTATTTAGTAGCAACTTCAATAGGTTATTGAACATAGGTTTTGGAGTTCAGATGCCCATATTTACTCCTCAATGTGTAACTGCCAGCTATATTGAGATTTTCATCATTTTAGCCTGGTTTTTTGTGTCTGACGCTGTTAAATATTTCCCAGAGGTTGCCGTTAGTTTCAATGGCTGATTAATCAGAATTGGTCGCTAACAGGTCCCTGACTTGTTGGGCTAAGGTCAAGGGGTTGAATGGTTTGGTAATCACTCCGGCGATGTCCATTTGTTCAAAGCGATCGCGATCTTGTTTTAGCACTTTGGCTGTCAGCAGAATTACCGGAATTTCTCGACAGCTTGGTGTTTGTTGCAGTTGCCTGACCAACTCGAAACCATCGAGATCTGGCATGGATACATCTAACAAAATCGCATCAGGATGTTCCGTTTTGGCTTTCTGTAACCCCTCTTGACCAGACTTGGCTGTAATTACATCCCAACCTCCCAGATCGGTCAGACAAACCCGGACAATTTCCCGGATACGTTCTTCATCATCAATTACTAAAATTTGGGGTTTTGACATAGGTCACAATTTAGGCCACAATTTACGATGTAAGCAATATAAAACTACTCTGGCTTATTAGATTCAAATAGACAAGCATTTTTCCGGTCTACGAATACAGAAAGTTATATAGATAATTATCAATTTTTACCTGTTACTTCTGTGGTCTGTCCCTGATGGCATTTGAGTTAAGCCATACTTATATATCTGGCAAAATGATTTTAATATTTAAAAAATTGTAAATATTTATGACATTTTTATTGAGAATATTTCCCACAAATTTGACGAGAGAATGGGGGTTATGGTAGGGTGGAAAAAATTAAAAATGAGCGCTGTTTGTGTGCGTATAGCAAAAATGAGGCTAAAACCCTGATTATGTCGTCAGTTTAAATGTCAGTGGGCGGAAAATGGCTAATCCCGAGACACCAATTTTGCCGAAAAAATGGACGGCCAAAAATCGGGGGGTTGACAAAAATCACATTTTGTGCATCATGACTGTTAAATGGGGAAATTGAGTTTTTAAAAACAAGTTTAATGGTCAGTACGGTTGGTATGTATAACCATAGGAATAGTGAAATAAAAAGTGCTGCCTTTAGCCAATTGACTTTCGACCCAAATTTTGCCGCCGTGTTGCTGAATAATGCTTTGACAGATAGATAAACCTAAGCCAGTCCCACCCTTTTGGCGAGAGTCGGAGGTATCGACTTGCTGAAAGCGACTAAAGATAGTTTCTAGTTGTTCGGGAGGAATGCCACGTCCCTGGTCGCGGACTTGAAAAAGCACCATATCATCCTGTGGATAAGCTGAGAGAGTGACGGTGGTATGGGGAGGGGAAAACTTAATAGCATTACCGACCAAATTAGTCAGAGTTTGTAGCATAGCATCTCGTTCCGCCCAGAGTTGAAGGGAGGTGGGTAAAATTTCGAGGGTAATGGAGTCTTGATGAGCGATCGCTTGTAAACTCTTAACCACTTGTGTCATCAAGTCCTGAGCGGAACAAGCCTCCATTTGAAATTCAACCTGACCCGAGTTTAACCGTTCAATATCAAGAATATCATTCACCAGTCGCACGAGTCTTTCTGTCTCTAATAAAGCAATTTGAATAAATTTATGAAACTCCTGGGGTTTGTGATCATACAAGCCAGAAGATAACAGTCCTAAAGAACCTTGAATAGCGGTGAGTGGCGTTCTCAGTTCATGGCTAACCACAGAAATAAACTCATTTTTCATCTGTTCTACAGCTCGCCGTTCACTGATATTCTGAGCTTGAGCAATAAAATAGAGAGGAACCCCGTCAATATTTCGGACTACGGACATACTTAACAATACCCAAATCACATATCCTTGCTTATGAAGGTAACGTTTTTCTACATAGTAATATTGAACTTGATTATCGAGCAATTTTTTAATGGATTTTACCTCCTGCTCATAATCTTCTGGGTGGGTGATATCTTTACATTGAAGTTGGAGTAGTTCTGCTTCCTGGTAGCCTAACATTTCACATATACAGCGATTAACTTTTAAGCAGTTTCCTTGGGGGGATAACAATGCCATACCGATCGCTGCATCTTCAAAAGCAGTGCGGAAGAGTTCCTCACTATCTCGGAGTTTTTGTTCGGCTTGTTTATAGTGGGTGATATCAAAGGTTAAACCTAAAATTTGGCTAAGTTTACCCTGTTTGTCTAACAATGGTAAATATTTAAAAATCAGGGTTTTTGGGGGTTGATTTGGAAGTGTAATAGTAGCTTCGCCCATTTGTATGCTTAGGGTTTGGATCGTTTTTTCTAGCAAGGGTAAATAGTGGGAAGTTGCCTCTGGGAGAAATAGCTCTTCATCTCGGCGACCAATAAATGTTTCTTCTGACCAGCTTGTTAATTCTAATACTCGTCGGTTAACGAATTTTAAACGGCGATCGCTGTCATAAATTACAAAAACATCAGGAGCATGGTTTACCGCTATGCGTAGGAGTTCTTCGCTTTCTGCTAAGGCTATTTCTGCTTCTTTGCGATCGCTAATATCTTCCGCAAATCCTATATAACGCAGGGGAGAACCATCGTCATTATAAATAATGTTGACTTCTTCATAAACCCACCTAATTACACCATCATTTCTAATAATCCGATATTCTCGTTTAACCAAATTATTTTGATGCTGTTTTTCCTGATAATTAATTACTGCTCCTCGGTCTTCTGGGTAGATGGTATTTAACCAAGAATCAGGATTTTGATAGAGACTCTCACAGGTGCGTCCCCAAATTTTTTCATAGGCTGGGCTTAAATAAATATATTGTCCTGAATGGGCGCATTTTACAAAGAAAAACTGACTGATAGTAGAGGCAATTTCTTGAAAGCGTTTTTCACTTTTGATTAAGGCGACTTCAGTTTTTTTACGATAGTTAATATCTGTGATAATCGCACAACATCCAGCATATTTACCATCATCAAATATAGGATTAGTTGATAGTATAGTCCAGAGAATATCTCCGTTTTTCCGCTTCCATTTAAACTCATGTTGTTCCGCAATACCTTCACGACGACGTTGCAGATAATTTTCGACTATTGGATAATCCTGTTCATCCACAAACTTAAATAGGGAAGATTGAGTTATTTCTTCTTGGGTATAACCCAGCATATCTGCCATTTGCTGATTGACACAAGTGGTCATATTGTCACTGTCAATCATCCAAACTCCTTCGAGGGTCGTTTCAATGATAGTCCGAAATTTAGCCTCGCTTTTTATTAAAGCTGCTTCCGTCTTTTGGCGATCGCTAATATCTTGAACCCAAGACAGCAACATATTCAGTTTTCCTGATTCATCGTAAAAATTGGAATTGTACCACTCACAATAAATAACTGAGCCATCTTTGCGGTAATTACGATTTATGCAAATCCTCCTTTTTTCTTGATTAGCAAAAATGGTCTGAGTTTCTCGATTAACGCGATCGCTATCTTCCTCAAAGATTAATTTCCATTCATTCATCGACTTACCCAACACTTCCGACTCAGACCAACCAAATATCTCTTCTGCTTGCTTAGACCATTGGATAACCCGCAATTTTCGATCCCAAATAATAGTTCCCAGGGGAGAATTATCAATCAGTGTTTTTAATTGATGATTCACCGATTGTAATTGCTGTGTAATTCCTGACTGATGGGTGAAATCATCCCCTCTGTGGGAGGATAGCAGTTGCATTTCAATGCGACCTTGTGCTTCTTCCAAATCTAAGGGATAAATCAGAACATCTGCTACTCGCAAGTTCAACCGGCGAACTTCCCGAAATATGGTTGTAGACTCAGCTAGTAGCATAATGGGAATGTTGGCGGTTACCGTGTGCGCTTGTAATTGTTTGGCGATCGTATATCCATCCATATCCGGTAATTTGACATCTAAAATAATGAGGTCAGGTGGAATATGTTTCGCTACCTCCAGACCTTCATATCCATCACCAATAACCTGAACTTGATAATTATTGATAGTTAATAGGTTAGCCAGTTCCCCGCGACTCGGAGACTCGCCTGCAATCACTAAAAGCCGAACCGGAAAATTGATATCGGTGGAAGCCATAATCTGCTATCAGTGCAAGAAAATATACTTATAGTTTTGATAGTAGCGCTTTTGATATTAAAGTCATAGCGACTTGACAAATTTTTTTCTTGAACCTTATAAGTTTCTTATATTTCACTGCTATAGTTAATTCCAGACCCTGATTGATTCTCAGTCCACCCATAAACGAAAATCACTGTTGATTTTTCGGTGGCGATCGCCTTCCCACTAGCTATGCTGGCTAGGAAGGTATTAGCCACTTACCCCTATCACAACTCAGAAACTCTCTCCGAGGGCTGATGCTGTTTACATAGATAGGGTATATGGGGGGCTGAGTTTTTTTTTCGCGCATACCTCCCCAAATAAATTTGGCTAACTCACCCGCCGCCTTATAAGTTTCTTATATTTCACTGCTATAGTTAATTCCAGACCCTGATTGATTCTCAGTCCACCCATAAACGAAAATCACTGTTGATTTTTCGGTGGCGATCGCCTTCCCACTAGCTATGCTGGCTAGGAAGGTATTAGCCACTTACCCCTATCACAACTCAGAAACTCTCTCCGAGGGCTGATGCTGTTTACATAGATAGGGTATATGGGGGGCTGAGTTTTTTTTTCGCGCATACCTCCCCAAATAAATTTGGCTAACTCACCCGCCGCCTTATAAGTTTCTTATATTTCATTGCTATAGTTAATTCCGGACCCTAGTTTATTCTCAGTCCACCCATAAACGAAAATCGGCACTGATTTTTGAGTGGCGATCGCCTTCCCACTAGCTATGCTGGCTAGGAAGATATTAGCCACTTACCCTTAATAAAATGATAGGGTATATGGGGGGGGCTGAGTTTTTTTTGGTACATTAATCTATGACATCTACTGACAAACCTTATCAAAAAATTCCGATTCAAGATTGTGGGGAATTGTTGATTCCCATTCCCGCAGAATTGTTTATTTTTGAGTCTCCTCACCCCTATCATAAATTGGGTGCGCCCTATCAACTCTCTCCCGTTAGTTCCCCCTATTACCTGCGAGAGAATGTTGGCGATCGCTTAATTACCGCTAACCAATATTTACAAGCTGAATATCCCCATTTGCGGATTTTGGTTTTTGATGCTTATCGACCCATTGAAGTACAACAGTTTATGGTTGATCATGCTTTTCAACAACAACTTAAAGCCACAGGATTAACCCTAGAATTGCTATCCGAACAACAGCGACAACAATTGTGGGAGGAAGTTTATAAATTTTGGGCTAGTCCTAGCCATGACCCTGCTACCCCTCCCCCCCATAGCACTGGGGCTGCTGTCGATGTTACTTTATTTGATATCGTGACGGTCAGCGTGCTTAATATGGGTTCTGATATTGATGAGATTTCTCCTCGGTCTCAACCAGATTATTTTGCCGAAAGTTCCGATCCTACCGAACTAGAATATCATCGAAATCGACAAATCTTAAAGCAGGTCATGACCCGGGCTGGGTTCCTACAACACTTACATGAATGGTGGCATTTTTCCTATGGTGACCAAATGTGGGCTTGGCTGCATAATCGTCAGAGTACAAAAGGCGCGATCGCTTGTTATGGTCGGTATAGTTAAAATCACCATATATATGCCGCCACATTTCCCCATGATACAAGTATAGGTCAAGTCGCCGAGTTTGTCAAGCCCAAAACCCTAGTTAATTTCATGTTTAATCGTTGAGTGTTTGTGTGGCTGTGTCTAACCTTGTAGCCCTGAGAGACAGAGCAAATTTCCGCCAGAAGCGATCGCTCTCCAGGCTGGCTATTATGTAGAAATTAGCATATATATGCCGCCACATTTTCCCACAATACAAGTATAGGTCAAGTCGCCGAATTTGTCAAGCCTAAATCTGTGCGTGTCTAACTCGGTCCGAGTGAGAGAGAGCCATAGGAATTGTGGAACGATGGCGGGGTAATAATTGAGAGATGATCAGAGATTCTAAGGATAGTTAAAATCGGGAAAATCTGTTAACTTCATATTAGGAATTAGTGGCTAGGAGTGATTTAATCTTGACACATTTAGAAAATTCTGATAAATTCAGGGTAGAACATGGTAGATTGTCTATCCCCGTGGCTATACGAACCGTTATGGCTGTAATCACGCTATCTGTGGCGATATTGCTGACATCATGTAGCCTGCCACAGGTATCAGCCGCGAACCGGATGTTCTTAGATTTATCCCTAGAGTTTGTGGGTGAGTACGAACTACCAGAGTCTCAAAGGCTGTCAGATTTGACCTATGAGATTACCGGATATGGTGAACCCACCGACAGTGGTATTCGCTTCTATGGCCTAGGAGAGTCCGAAGGCGAAAGCGACCCGACAGAATTATATACTTTAGGGTGGGAGTTTGCTGGCGGTAACAAGTCGCCAGTTCCTGGCAAAATTACGATAGAGGAGAGCATCAAATTAAGCGATCGCCCAAGGGAAGCGCGCAGCATAGCCTTTTCCCCGCGCAAGTCGCTGTTTATCGCCACAGATAACTCCCACATTGGGGAATATGACCTAGAAACGGGCGACCTAAAAAATACCGTCCCACTACCTCCCAGCTATGTATTGAATGAGGATGACACCAAACCCCCCCAAGGCTTACAACCCGAGTTAGGCATAAAATCTCTAGCCATAGCGCCTGATGGTTTTAGTGCGGGTGGGATGGACCCATTTAGGTTGTTTGTCGCACCATACGCACCACTAAAGCAGGATATAGATAGCGGTGCGGGGAAAGTGCGAATATTGCATTATGTGATAGCCGATCGCGCTTCGTTTTTAGTGTCGGAAAATCTGTATAATTTTGATGAAGATGCCCAGGGAAGGGAGTTAGTCGGACTGGTGGCTCTAAACCGGGGAGGTTCATTTCTGAGTTTAGAGCGATCGGCAAGTGGTATCGGTGCCGGAATTTATCAAGTTTTTAGTGGAGACGCAACAGATACCTCCCGCATTGCCAGTTTACGCGGTAAATTAACCAAAGTTCAACCCTTGCGAAAACAACTGCTTTTAAACCTCCCAGAATTAGGAGTTAATGCCCAAGTTACTGGTATGACTTTGGGACCCCGGCTTCCTGACGGTGGACAGAGTTTAGTCGTCATTAAAGATAACCCTCCCGGTTTATTGATTTTTCGCCTGACCGGAATTAAGGGATAATCGATGATGGGCAATTTAGTCAATCATTGGCGTTGGGGGTGCTACTGCGCCCCCATGGTGATCCAGCTTGGTGCCGCCTAGAACTGTGTACCCAATTGTTGTATCCTACAGAATCGAGAAAAAATTGTTAGGAAATCATATTTATTGGCGCTATTATGACACACGCTACAGATATTCTGACCCTAGGGCGTTGGTTGGCTGCGGACTTCAGCAACCAAGCCCAAGCCTTTGAAAATCCGCCATTTTTCGCTCATATTCGGGTCTGTATGCGTCCATTACCGTGGGAACTTCTCAATGGGTTGAGTTTGTATCTGGAACAGGCCTATGATATTAACCTGAAACAGCCTTACCGGGTGCGGGTGCTGAAATTAATCGCTGTAGATGATCATATCGAAATCGAGAATTATGAGATTGATGGTCAAGAGGAGTTTTTTGGGGCTTCTAGGGAAGTCTCGCGCCTGAAAGCCTTAAAGCCGGAACAACTGAACAAACGGTGCGGCTGTACTTTTATCACCCACTGGACCGGAAAGGGATTTAAGGGAGTCGTCGAACCCGGGAAAAGCTGTATGGTAGAACGGAAGGGAAAACTGACTTATTTGGATAGTAGTTTTGAGATAGACGGCGATCGCTTTATTAGCCATGATCGTGGTATGGACCCAGAAACCGATGAGCATATCTGGGGCGCGGTAGCTGGACCTTTTGAGTTTGTGCGCTGGGCGAGTTTTGCTGATGAGGTGAAGTTAGGGCAATAATGGTTTATAGGGGGACCAATTGCTGATAAATTAACCTAAGTATCAACAAATACAAAATTTCACTGAAAGTTTATGAGAGTTCTGGTTACTGGTGGTGACGGCTACTGCGGTTGGGCGACGGCGCTGTATCTTTCCAACCGTGGGTATGAAGTGGGTATTCTGGATAACTTGGTGCGGCGACACTGGGATCAACAGCTAGGTATTGAGACCTTGACACCCATAGCCCCTATTCAACAAAGGATTCAGCGCTGGCGTGATTTAACGGGTAAGTCTATTGACCTGTTTATGGGCGATATCAATAACTATAGTTTTCTGATCAATAGCTTGCGGGAGTTTCAGCCAGATTCTATTGTTCATTTTGGTGAACAGCGATCGGCTCCCTTTTCAATGATAGATCGTGAACACGCAGTTCTCACCCAAAGCAATAATGTAATGGGGAATTTGAATATCCTGTATGCTATGCGGGAAGAATTCCCTGATGCACATTTGGTCAAGTTGGGGACTATGGGTGAATATGGTACACCCAATATTGATATCGAAGAGGGCTATATTACCATTGAGCATAATGGCCGTAAGGATACTGTCCCGTATCCGAAACAGCCCGGAAGTTTCTATCACCTTTCTAAGGTTCATGACAGCCATAATATCCACTTTGCTTGTAAAATATGGGGTCTGAGGGCTACCGATTTAAACCAGGGTGTGGTTTATGGGGTTCTCACCGAAGAGACGGGAATGGATGAGTTGTTGATCAACCGTCTGGATTATGATGGGATTTTTGGGACTGCTTTAAATCGTTTCTGTATTCAGGCTGCCATTAATCACCCCCTGACGGTTTATGGTAAGGGAGGACAAACTAGGGCTTTCCTGGATATCCGCGATACCGTGCGATGTGTTGAGTTGGCGATCGCTAATCCCGCTGAACCTGGTCATTTCCGCGTGTTTAACCAATTTACCGAAATGTTTAGCGTTGGCGACCTGGCGATGATGGTTAAAAAGGCAGGTGTGACCCTGGGGTTAGATGTGGAGATTCAGAATATCGAAAATCCTCGGGTTGAATTGGAAGACCATTATTTCAACGCTAAAAACACTAATCTGTTAGACCTCGGTTTGCAGCCTCATTATCTCTCGGATTCACTCTTGGATTCTTTGCTGAATTTCGCCATTAAATACAAACATCGGGTAGATAAAAATGAAATTCTACCCAAGGTTTCCTGGCGTAATCCGGGTTCCGTTTACGCGAAAAGCTAATCTCTTTTCCCCCCTATGTCTCCCCAGAGAGATAGGGGGGGGAATCTGATAATTGACCATGGATAATGGATAATTAAATCCCGGAAATTATAATATGTTTATATGTCCGGTTTGTGGATATAAATATTTGCAAAAAATTCCGAGAAATTGTGAGGTTTGTAACTGGAATTTAGAGTTAACCGAAATTCATCCCGAACAACTAGGTTGGGCGAGAGAAACATGGAAAAACCTAGATAGTTTGCAGGAAAAACGCAAGAAAAAGCGGGTGACGGTAGCGGATTTGTTACCCAGAATAAATGCCATTGAGTCGGAACTGACAGCAGCGAAAATTGAGCGAGAGAATCTGAGAAATCAACTAGATTGGGTTCTCTATCATATCGAAACCATTAATCCTGAACAGGTGACAGAAACCCTGTCAAAAATGCGGATCTGGTTAGAAGATAATCAAGCCGAAAATCCCCCCATGTCTGAGGTGGGTATGGACTATACAGGATTAATGGAATTATTGGCATCCGGAGAGTGGAAAACTGCTGATGAGTATACTTGGCAGATTATCTTATATCTGACCGGAAGGGAACAAATGGGATGGTTAAATGTCGAAGATATTGATAATTTTCCCCTCACCGATTTACGGACAATTGATTATTTATGGGATTATTATAGTAGTGGATTGTTTGGGTTAACAATTCAACAGCAAATCTGGGAAACTGTAGAATCAGATTATAGTAAATTTTGCGATCGCATTGGATGGCGAGAGGGTAGTTGGAAATATTATGATGAACTAATCTTTAACCTAAACGCCCCCAAGGGACATTTACCAGTAATTCCTTGGCGGCGGCGGTCCTGCTACGGCGTAGGAATAGCCACCGCCTCCGAGATTTTATCGTCATTTATCGAGAGACTCTTAGCAGCCACCACTGACGGGAGGAATTAAAACCACCTCATCTCCGTCTTTTAGGTAGGTGTCTGGATTGACAAACTCCAGGTTAACCCCAAACCGGGTTAAATCCCGCCATTGTTGCAATTGGGGATATTCGCTAATCGCTACATCAAGGATATGAGATACAGGAGTTTCGGGTGCCAGTTGCAAGACCAACTCAGGGACTCCATAGGCTTCCTGAAAAGCCGCGAATAGTTTAACCGTCACTGTAACCGAGGGATGGGACATCAAATCTTCAATCATGAAAAACCCGTCAAAACCTAGCTATCAGCCGTTTATAGCCTTATTGATAAGCTGAGATTAGCATATTGATTGCAAATTTCTGAAGCAGATGATAATTGACCTACACATCATAGACTATAATCTATAGCAAATCTAAAGAGAAGATAAAATCTCCCTTATAGTGGAGAACGGATTTTAGCAATTTATCCCAATCTTTCAGTTATGACTGAATTTTTCCTGCAAAACATTTGGTGGATTCCCTGCTATCCCTTTTTGGGGACGCTACTATCAATTCCCTGGTCTCCGGGAATTATCCGCAAAACCGGACCGAGACCCGCAGGATATATAAATATCCTGATGACCCTGATGGCTTTTGTACATGGCTTAATCGCCTTGGGCGGAATGTGGGGTCAACCTGGCTATGAGATGGTTATTCCCTGGCTACAGGTGGCGGATCTGGATTTTTCGATTCCCTTAGAAGTCTCAGTCACAACTATCGGCGCTACTTTGGTAATTACTGGGCTGAATTTCCTAGCCCAAATTTACGCTGTCGGCTATCTGGAAATGGATTGGGGTTGGGCGAGGTTTTATTCGCTGATGGCATTATTTGAAGCCGGACTCGCCGCCCTGGTGTTGTGCAATTCCCTGTTTTTCAGTTATATCATTTTGGAAATTCTCACTCTGGGGACTTATCTATTGGTGGGCTTCTGGTTTAATCAGTCCCTAGTGGTAACTGGGGCGCGAGATGCTTTTCTGACTAAACGGGTGGGGGATTTATTCCTGTTGATGGGGGTGGTTTCCCTGTATCCCCTCGCGGGAACTTGGAATTTTTCGGAATTAGCAACATGGGCGGAAACTGCAACGGTTAACCCTACTGTTGCGACTCTGTTAGGGTTGGCTTTGTTGGCGGGTCCTTTGGGTAAGTGCGCCCAGTTTCCTCTGCATTTATGGCTTGATGAAGCTATGGAAGGTCCCCTTCCTAGTACCATCCTACGGAATGCGGTGGTTGTCTGTTGCGGCGCTTGGGTATTAATTAGGGTGTTTCCGGTGATTTCCCTGTCTCCGGTGGCGGTGTCTGTAGCAGTGTTTATCGGTTTGGCTACCGCTGTGGGTGCAAGTGCGATCGCTATTGCTCAAATTGATGTCAAACGGGCGATTTCCTATTCGGTTAGTTCCTATATGGGGATAACTTTTATTGCTGTAGTCAATGGACAAACTCAGGCGGCGTTATTACTCCTGTTGACTTACTCCATGGCTATGGCATTATTAGTCATGACCAGCGGCGGAATTATCCTCAATAATATTACCCAAGATTTGACTCAATATGGGGGGCTGTGGTCGCGCCGCCCCATTTCGGGTATTTGTTTTATTGTCGGGATTATCGCTTTGGTCGCCGTGCCGCCTTTTGGTGGCTTTTGGACGATGTTGGAGTTGACACAAAATCTGTGGATAAGTCAACCGGCGATCGCCATTACCCTATTGGTAATCAACGCTTTAACTGCTTTTAGTCTCACCCGTGAGTTGGGCTTGATTTTTGCGGGACCTCCTAAACAGATGACTATTAGATCACCGGAGGGACTCTGGGCTTTAGTGCTACCGATGACCGTTTTAATGGGTTTGTGTCTACATATTCCCCTGTTGTTGAAGGCTTGGGGAGTCCTACCCAGTTGGGAAAATATTAACCTAACTATAGCCACATTACTCGTGGCTTCTAGTGCGATCGGTGGTGGACTAGCTACCTGGATTTATGTATTTAACGGCATTGAGAAACCCGTTAAATTATGGTCTCCATCAGTTCAGGACTTTTTCGCCTACGATTTCTATACCGCTAAACTGTATCGATTGACCATCATTTCCGCTGTCGCCCTCATCTCCAAAATTATTGATTGGATAGATAGATTTATTGTCGATGGCTTCGTGAATTTAGTCGGTCTAGCCACAGTCTTTAGTGGACAAAGCCTCAAATATAACGTTTCGGGACAAACTCAATTTTATGCCCTCACTATTGTGATAGGCATTACTCTCCTGTTAAGTTTGTTATCCCTTGGTTTGTTCTAACTCCCTCAAAAATGCTCAATCATGCTTAGTTTGTTAATTGCAATTCCCCTAGTTGGTAGCCTGTTAATCGGCTTGCTACCCTCTTCCTTTACCTCCCAACGGATTCGCTCGATCGCCCTAGCTTTCATGGCAGTAACCGGGCTGTTGACCCTGAAATTAACCCTAGATTTCGACCTAGATAATCCCGGTTTTCAGTGGGAAGAATATCTGCCCTGGATTCCCCAATTAGGGTTATCCTATAGTTTGGCAATGGATGGCTTATCTTTACCTCTGGTAGGGTTAAGCGCCATTTTGACCCCTATGGCGATCGCCAGTAGTCGCCCCGACATGAATCGCCCCCGTCTTTACTACTCCATGATTTTGTTAGTAAATGCGGCGATCGCTGGTGCTTTTCTCTCCCAAAATCTCCTGCTGTTTGTGCTGTTTTATGAATTGGAACTCATCCCCATTTATCTATTAATTAGCATTTGGGGCGGCGAAAAACGCGGCTATGCAGCGATGAAGTTCCTCATTTATACCGCCATCTCAGGAATTTTAATTTTGGCAGGTTTCCTAGGGATAGCTTGGTTAAGTGGGTCAGGAAGTTTTGATTTTAATGCCATTAATACTCAGAATTTATCATCAATTAGCCAACTGCTTTTGATGACCATTCTCCTAATTGGATTTGGGATTAAAATCCCTCTAGTCCCCCTCCATACCTGGCTACCTGATGCTTATGTAGAATCTTCCGCCCCCGTCACCATTTTACTGGGAGGTCTATTAGCAAAACTGGGAACCTATGGATTAATTAGATTTGGCTTACAACTATTCCCAGAAACCTGGCAAATCATCGCCCCCGGATTATCCATTGTCGCCGTCTTTAGCGTCATGTATGGGGCTTTAACCGCTATTTCCCAACAAGATATCAAGCGCATGGTTGCCTATAGTTCCATCGGTCACATGGGTTATATTATTGTCGCTATGGCTGCGGGAACTGAAGTTAGTCTGATTGGCGCTATTTCCCAAATGGTCGCCCATGGGTTGATTTTAGCTATTCTATTCCACTTAGTTGGCATAGTTGAAGTCAAAGTGGGAACTAGGGATTTAAAACTCTTAAATGGCTTAATGAACCCCCTTCGTGGTCTACCTCTCACCAGCGCCTTATTAATTATGGCAGGAATGGCGAGTGCGGGTATTCCTGGCTTGGTGGGATTTGTGGCAGAATTTCTGGTTTTTCAAGGAACTTTTGCCGTTTTCCCCATTCAGAGTTTACTCTGTATTATTGCCTCTGGTTTAACCGCTGTTTATTTTGTCATTTTGCTGAACCGCACTTGTTTTGGTAAGCTAGACAATGAGTTAGCCTATTATCCCCAAGTTTCCTTTTCTGAACAAGCACCAGCTTTGATTTTAGCCCTGTTAATTCTGTTCCTAGGCGTGCAACCTAGTTGGTTATTACGCTGGTGTGAACCTACAGCCAAACAAATGGCGATCGAGTTAAGTATTCATCCCGTGCAACAGGTAGCAATTCAACCCGAAAATCCTTCGAGTTTATGATGTTTTCCCCGCAGTTCACTTAATTACTGTTGATTATGACAACCAGTTTCATGCAAGCAGAAAAAACCCCCACTAAATTACCGCCCTCTCAACATGAGTTTGCGGAGATTATTCATCGCTTAGAGGCGGGAGGCGCTATGCTACCCGATACACCCGAAAATTTGATGCAAATTATCGGCATTTATAAGGCTTATGCCGTCCCTATGGATTTCTATTGGCGCGATTTGTTGTATATTGCTGAACGGGTGTTCCTCAATCCGTTGCCGTTTTTTAAATACTTTTTACCCCAGGAATATTTAGACCTGCATAACCATTATGCCGGGGATGATGCCGATTTAAGGATTTGGCGCGGAGAAGCGATCGCTCACCCGGAATTATTGGCATTTATGCAGAAAGGGGAAACCCGAAAAATGCCCAAACTCCTCCATCATTTATGGCACGATCGCGTTAATATGGAGTTCGCCGAAGCCTGTATGCAAGCCATGTTTTGGCATCGAGAAATGGGCGGCAGATTTGACAGTTATTTAGACACAGACGAATATAAAGCCAATGCTGACCGCGCTATCCGCGCTTATTTCCGCAAAAATCCGGTCATGCTGGGTTTATATAAACTGTTCCCCGATATGTTCTTAGAACAGGTCAGGCAACTTTCCTATTATAGCAATTTAGGGCTATTTTGGGAAGTTATGGCTCCCGTATTTTTTGAAATGAGCGATCGCTATGATGAGGGGACAATGACCACCGTACCCGAGGCGATGAATTTCCTGGTTAATGGCATTTTTGCGATCGCAGGTCGCCCTATTTATCATCATGTTTATATTGATGGCGAATGTTATGAAATCGTCCCCAAATCCAAGGGTTTTATGTGGCTCTATGAAGCCGCCTTACCCTATGTAGAAGCCGTTTTTTATCGCACCGCACCTTTCCGGGGTACTAAGTCCTACAACGCCCAAGCTAAAGAAGTTCCTGATGACCAGAAGGATTTTCATTATGGTATTCTTTACGCCGATATTTTCCCAGTTGGTACCGCTGGAATACCACCGACTTTATTAATGCAGGATATGTATCACTTCTTACCCCCCTACTTGGTGGATTATTACCAGAAATATTGCCGAGGTGAGGATGATATGTTGATTCAGTTGGCTAACACTTTTCAGCGTTCCATGTATTGCGTCACATCAGCCGTTATTCAGGCTCTAAGGACTGCTTTACTATATCCCCTTGATGACCCCAACCCCCGCCACCTAGAAGCCAACAGAGCCTTTTTTGAGGCGCAAATGGATCGATTTAAACGCCCCGAAGCACGGTTAAGGAATATTCAAACTCCCAATTACCGTTAAGCTAAATTCCCCGTAGGGTGCGTCATACCCAGGCTATATGAATCCCAACCCGATAATTTGGGGATGACGCACCATGGCAGCCCTAGCGCAGCATTACCGAGGGGTGGTAGATATGGTATTAGGTTTCATGAAGTAATAAAACCGCACATTCAGCCAACCTAGCGACTTGTTCTGCGACCGACCCCATTAACACCCGTTTAACGCCAGTATAGCCGTGGGTAGGCATAACAATTAACTCTATGTTTTTAGCTTTAGCATAATCGACAATTTCATGGCTAGGCGTACCAATTAAAACCGTGACCTTTGCGCCATCAAATCCTCTTTTAATCAACTCATTGTTCAAAGCGTCTTCTGCGTGTTGTTGTCGAGACTGAGGACTAACTGATTGCCACATAGAGCCAGGTTCTGCGGGGTGTAATTTAGGCAAAATATGGATAACATGGAGTTGAGATATATGGGGGACAAACTCTCGGGCTGGGGATAAAGCGGCAAAAGAAAGTTCAGAGAAATCGATAGGGACTAATACCGCATTTTTATTAAACCAACTCATCAGTTACTATCCTTTACTATCCTCTTGTGTTTTTCTACGACGAATTTCATCTCCTACTGTGGAATTTAATTGCGCCCCCAGAAGCACTACTAGGGAACTAATATTTAACCATAACAGCAGAACAATAAAAGTGCCGAGCGCACCATAGAGAACATTATAATACTCAGACTGGTAAACATACCAGCGAAATAAATTAGAGATTAAAGCCCAAAAAATCGCGGCCAGAATTGAGCCAGGAATTAAGGGAGTTTTAGGCTTTCGGTAACTAGGGCCATAGCGATATATCAGAGCAAAGTTAGTGGAGACAATGCCGAGGGTAATTGGCCACTGTAGACGATTCCAAGTATCCAATAATGTTGATTGAAGCAAACAATCTTGGACAGGTTCTTGAGCTAAACACATATCAATTTTATCGAGGGGACAGTTACCCACTGTTTCTAAGATGCAACTTTTGCGGGCAAGAATTTCGACCAAAAAATCACTAATAAAGACCGCCCCTGATGCCATAATCAACAGCAATAATGTACCCAAAGTCAAAGCGATCGCAATTAATTTTGACTTCCAAAAAGGTCTAATTTTATCTGGTGGCACTTGATGAATCCTATTTAAGGCTTCCATCGCGGAACTAATCACCCCAGAAAACAGCCAAATAGAAATAATAAAACTAAACGAAAATAGTCTAGGGCTAAGACTTCTTCCCGATTGGCTCATAGTTGCCCCAATCAATTTTTGCACTTGTTCTGGTACGACTTCCCCTAACAAATTCGCCATTTCCAATAGGGTTGATTGTAGAGATGGATTGGAACTAATAGCGGCTAACAGAGCAAAAAGAGCGGGAACCAGTGCTAAGGTAGAGTGATAAGCCATTTCGGCAGACAAACCGTATAACCGTTGTTGAACAGTACGAACTCCTAAACTATGAATAGTCTGCCAATTGAGGTAGGTAAAGAATAGAACAAAATCCACCACGCGCTTTTTGATTTGACGACCTAGCCACCATAGGCATTTGAAAAGGATAATCAGCAGATCGGCGGTTCTGGCTGCTACCCACTCAAACCCCAGATACCATGCTTGACGGTTGAGTATCCATAGAGTTTTCAATGGCTGTAGCAGGGTTAACAGCAGCTTCCATAGCAGGTGTAGGATGATTAATAACAGGTTAACTATCATTTCAGCAGCACAGTCTATTATCTGGTTGAGGCTTGGCAGCTTGAACCGACAGTGCAATATTGCCCTATTTAGGTGATATAAAAATTGGCAGGGCAATGCGAGTAGCATTTTGCGGGTTGGGGGAGATTTAATCAGGGCTACTTTATAGTATGACCTGTTGTGGAAGGTTTAACACAGAAACAGGGTGTTACTGATGGTTTAAACTTCCCCAGGGATTCAATGTTTCCGGTTGCTTATGGATTTTTAGGTTGAGTTATGAACCAGGATATTAGACAATGGTTGGATGAAATTAAGCGATTGCAAGAGCAGTTAGGACAACTGCGATCCGATCGCGATCAGGCTTTAGCTAGTGCCGACCAGTGGCGAGAGCGTTATAATACGGAAGCCCAGCAGCGCCGAGAAGAGGTGCGCCGCCATCAAGATGCGATCGCTCAACTGCGCCGAGAACTTGAACAACTACAGAATAAATTTGGTATTGCTAAAAATGAGATTCTGACGCGAGTACAAACCGAGCGGGAGGTTGAGAGCTTGGAAACCGTGGAGGAGTTGAAAAATAAGATTGTCCAGATTACCCTAGAACGCGATCGCGCTAGGGAACAGGTCTACCAAATAACGGCAGCCCTAGAGAAAGAGAAAGCCGATCACCTAGAAACCCGCAACAGTCTCACTACCGCTTTAGGGGATACCATGGACTTGCTCACCAAGGCTCAAAATGCGGCTAACTCCAATAGTTAACCCTCCGGTATGGGAAACTCGGCGCTACAGTACGGCTACAGGAGGGGGGGGTGGCACTGGAGTTGAGCAACCCCCTCCCATTGGCTAAAATCCCATAGCTTTAGCTACTGCGTCCAAATTAGCAGCAATACCCTCTTTAGTGGGGTTATTACTGTGTTTGATAGCCACGTCGGGGTCTTTTAACCCATTACCTGTTAAGACACAAACTACAGTGGCTCCTGCTGGTACTTGGTCTTTGACTTTCAGGAGTCCAGCTACGGAGGAGGCGCTGGCGGGTTCACAGAAGATGCCTTCTTGGGAGGCTATAAGGCGATAGGCGTTGAGGATTTCTTCGTCAGTAACGGCGCTAAAACTGCCTTGGCTGGCTGATTGGGCTGCTATAGCCATATCCCAACTGGCGGGGTTGCCGATACGAATGGCGGTGGCGATAGTTTCGGGATGGGTGACTGGGTGGCCATTAACTATGGGGGCGGCTCCGGCTGCTTGAAATCCCATCATCCTAGGGAGGCGATCGCATTTTCCTTCTGAATGATACTGACAAAATCCCATCCAGTAGGCGGTGATATTTCCGGCATTTCCCACAGGGATACACAACCAATCGGGTGCATCACCTAAAGCGTCTACCACTTCAAAGGCGGCGGTTTTTTGTCCTTCCAAGCGATAGGGGTTCACCGAGTTAACTAGGGTGACAGGATATTGGCGGGAAACCTCCCGCACAATGGTTAGGGCTTCGTCAAAGTTTCCTTCGATAGCTAAGACTTCCGCACCATAAAGGAGAGCTTGGGCTAGTTTCCCCAGGGCTACATAACCGAATGGAATCAGGACAAATGCTTTTAATCCGGCACGACGCGCATAGGCTGCCGCTGATGCTGAGGTGTTACCTGTACTGGCACAAATGACGGCTTTGGCTCCCTCTTCTTTGGCTTTGGATATAGCCATAGTCATCCCCCGGTCTTTAAATGACCCAGTGGGGTTCAATCCGTCATATTTCACATACACCTGCACCTGTTTTCCGATTTCGGCGGCAATGGTGGGGACTGGAATTAGGGGGGTATTACCTTCTTGCAGGGTGACAACGGGGGTGGCTGAGGTAACAGGTAGATAGTCCCGGTATGCTTCAATCAGACCGGGCCAGATATTGAGTTTTCTTTCAGTTGCGGGCAAAGTCAGGGTCATTTCAATGTTACAGTTTGTTGTTTTGGGCTCAATTTACTTGACTTTTCAAGGTTGCCGTGCTATATAACTTGGGGCTAATGGGTTAATCAGCCCTTGAGTCTTACTCAGGTGAAAACGGTTTCGCGCCTGTCACCCTTAACTCAGTTTACTCCTGATTTAAACATCCAGCCACTTGCCTTGGGGGGCGATGATGTTTTTCTTAAAAAGAGTTTAACATGGAGTGAAAATATAGTTAAGATTTGTTGATGTGCCAGTTAAGTTTATAAATCCAACTAATTACTGATGCCAACTCCTTCATCGACTTTATCGCGTCCACAAAATCTGTCATCCTTGCCGTTGTCTTCAGCTTCCGGTAAAATCGACAAGATGCCGTCTATATATAGTGTTGATCAGCAAGTGAAGTTTTTGCATCTTCAGGCTGAGGTGGACACTCTGCTGCTAGAATTACAAACTCTCAAGCAAATGCGATCGCTTGGTCCCACCGACCCGAAAAATTAGGCCCAATCCCGCCAGGGGGCCAATAATCAGCAATCAGAAATTAGCGATCGCGATCGCAGACGGTGTGCTATAAATGATCAGACTACACTTAACCGTCTGAGGGGTTGATTCAACTATTTGGAATCAGCCAGTCTTGGTTGAGGATTGCTCTCAATCTCAGGGTCAGGTAACTCCATCAAAAAAGACCGCTTAGGCGGGTTAATTGGCTGAGATACCATTACTGTAGGTTGGGAAAGTTGTCGGCTACCTTAGCAGTTAAAAAAGCACATTCATTCAGAAGCCAGGCACCAGTAATGGTGGCTTGGTTTTCCCTTAAAATTCATCTATGACCCTATCAATTGTAAAGTCTGAAGATTCATCGTCACGCCCCTCCGCAGTTCCCTCGGATTTGCGCTTGAGAGATATTATTAACACCCTTCCTAGTGATGTGTTTGTCCAGGACCGATACAAAGCTTGGATGACAGTAATCATTAACGTTGTCATGGTGGGTTTAGGATGGCTAGGAATAGCGATCGCTCCCTGGTTTCTCCTTCCGGTGTTGTGGGTATTTACAGGGACCGCCCTCACCGGATTTTTTGTGATCGGACATGACTGCGGACACCGCTCATTTTCTCGGAATGTTTGGGTAAATGATTGGGTAGGTCATATCCTGTTTCTGCCGATTATATATCCCTTTCACAGTTGGCGTATTGGTCACAACCAACACCATAAATACACTAACAGAATGGAGTTAGATAATGCTTGGCAACCCTGGCGTAAAGAAGAATACCAAAACGCTGGTAAATTCATGCAGGTGACTTATGACCTTTTCCGAGGTCGCGCCTGGTGGATTGGTTCCATTCTACACTGGGCAAGCATTCACTTTGACTGGACAAAATTTGAAGGTAAGCAGCGCCAACAGGTTAAGTTTTCCTCTCTGTTGGTCATCGGCGCGGCGGCGATCGCATTTCCGACTATGATTTTAACCATCGGAGTTTGGGGATTTGTCAAGTTTTGGGTCATTCCTTGGTTAGTCTTCCACTTCTGGATGAGTACCTTTACCCTACTTCATCACACCATCGCCGACATTCCCTTTAGAGAACCCGAACAATGGCACGAAGCCGAATCCCAACTATCAGGGACTGTTCACTGCAATTATCCCCGCTGGGTTGAGTTTCTCTGTCACGATATCAACGTTCATATTCCCCACCACGTCACCACCGCAATTCCCTGGTATAACCTCCGTACAGCCTACGCCAGTTTACAGGAAAATTGGGGTGAATATCTCTATCCTGAGTGTGATTTTTCCTGGGGTTTAATGAAGCAAGTTGTTGACCACTGCCATTTGTATGATGAGAATAACAATTATCAGTCAATCTCTGACTACAAAAAGAGTTTAGCGGTCATTGATAATTAATAATTAATAATTAATAATTAATAATTATTAATTGTAGGTGCGGGTTCTGGTGTAAGTTTCTTGACCTCCGCCTGAGAAACCCGGTTTCTTTGAGAAACCGGGTTTCTTGACTTCTTGACCTCTGTAAATCATCAACTCCCCAGGAGGATATGAATAAACCCGCCCCACCCTTTCGGCTGAGAAACGAGAAACCGGGTTTCTTGACCTCCGCCTGAGAAACCCGGTTTCTTTGAGAAACCGGGTTTCTTGACTTCTTGACCTCTGTAAATCATCAACTCCCCAGGAGGATATGAATAAACCCGCCCCACCCTTTCGGCTGAGAAACGAGAAACCGGGTTTCTTGACCTCCGCCTGAGAAACCCGGTTTCTTTGAGAAACCGGGTTTCTTGACCTCCGCGATAATAATTAATTATTAATTATTAATTATTAATTATTAATTGTAGAGGTTGGTCGTGATTGACAGAAATATCGAATTATGTTATGGCTATAGGGAGATAGATGTATAACCTCATAGCAATACCAGCTAAAGACATTCACTTATGTCAAGCCCCACCGTCAGCCGGAACTGGAAACCGATAATCAAAGAATTTGCCGCCGTTGTAGGTAAGCGGGGGGTGATTCAGCGACGGGAAGAACTCCTAGTTTATGAATGTGATGGACTAACCAGTTATCGCCAACGTCCCGCTTTGGTGGTCCTTCCCCGCACTACAGAAGAAGTCGCAGCAGCAGTGAAAATATGCGATCGCCATAATATACCCTGGGTAGCGCGAGGGGCGGGAACTGGACTATCAGGAGGTGCATTACCTGTAACTGATTGCGTGATGATTGTCACCGCCTTAATGCGCCAAATTCTGAAAGTAGACCTGGAAAACCAGCAGGTCGTCGTACAACCTGGCGTGATTAATAACTGGGTAACTCAAACCGTCAGCGGTTCAGGATTTTACTACGCCCCCGACCCCTCCAGCCAGATTATCTGTTCCATTGGTGGTAATGTCGCTGAAAATTCCGGTGGTGTTCACTGCTTGAAATATGGAGTCACCACTAACCACGTCCTCGGCTTAAAAATCGTTACCCCTGACGGGTCTATCGTCGATATAGGCGGTTCAATTCCCGAAATGCCAGGATATGACCTGACCGGTTTATTTGTGGGGTCAGAAGGGACCCTAGGCGTGGCTACCGAAATCACCCTCAGAATTCTTAAAGCCCCCGAATCCATTTGTGTCCTGTTGGCAGACTTTGCTACCATTGAAGAAGCCGGACAATCCGTCTCTGATATTATCGGGGCGGGGATTATTCCTGGTGGTATGGAAATTATGGATAATCTCAGTATTAATGCCGTGGAAGATGTCGTTAATACCGGATTATATCCCCGAGATGCTGGGGCGATTTTATTGGTGGAATTAGATGGTTTGCAGGTGGAGGTAGACCGCAATAAACAGCGGGTGGCAGAGATTTGTAAACAAAATGGCGCGCGGAATATTACTACCGCCAATGAACCCGAAAAACGCTTGAAAATGTGGAAGGGTCGGAAGGCGGCATTTGCGGCGGCGGGTCATATTAGCCCCGATTATTATGTCCAAGATGGGGTGATTCCTCGGACTCAGATGGCTTATGTATTGAAAGAAATTGCCGCTTTGAGCGAAAAGTATGGCTATCGCATTGCCAATGTCTTTCATGCGGGAGATGGGAATTTACATCCTTTGATTCTCTATGATAATTCGGTGGAAGGTGCGTTAGAAACCGTCGAAGAAATTGGCGGCGAAATTTTGAAAATCTGTGTTGATGTGGGGGGGAGTTTGTCCGGGGAACACGGTATTGGGGAAGATAAAAAGTGTTATATGAATCAGATGTTTAATGAACAGGATTTGGAAACTATGCAATGGGTGCGATCGGTTTTTAATTCTAAGGGTTTGGCTAATCCTGGTAAAATGTTCCCTACACCTCGCACCTGTGGAGAATCCGCTAAAGTTCAGAATGTTAAGAAGTTTGATGGGGCTGAGGTTTTTTAAGGGGTAACATAACCTGGTTAATGTGTCAAGGCAACTTAACAAATCTTAACTATCGGCAAGGGTGGGACTCAACCGACCCGGATAATCAACTTCCCACCTATAGCTAATCTGGGAGGTTGCGCGATCGCCTGATCTGACCTAGGATAAAATCAGAATGCCCAACCTAGATAATCTCAATTAATTGCCTTTACCATGACTCATTCTGCCCCTGATGCTGATATCTGGCCGCAACTTCTCCAACAACTCCTAGATCATCAGTCCCTTTCCACCGACCAAGCCTCAATGTTAATGGAAGGATGGCTCAGTGAGTCTATCCCCCCTGTCTTATCCGGGGCGATTTTAGTGGCTCTGCAAACCAAAGGAGTATCTGGGGAAGAATTGGCGGGAATGGCGAAAGTATTACAAGCGCAGTCCCAATCAGGAAATTTACCCACCCCCGGCGCAGATGGTTTGAAATCTAAATTTTCCCTAATCGATACCTGTGGAACCGGGGGAGATGGGGCATCGACGTTTAATATTTCTACTGCTGTGGCGTTTGTGTGCGCCGCCGCCGGGGTTCCGGTAGCTAAACATGGGAATCGTTCGGCTTCGAGTAAAGTTGGCTCTGCGGACGTATTAGAGGGGTTAGGAGTGAATTTAGGAGCGCCCCTAGAAAAGGTGAGGGCGGCGGTTGAACAGGTGGGGATTACTTTCCTATTTGCACCGGGTTGGCATCCGGCTATGAAGGCGGTAGCGCCGTTACGTCGAACTCTGAAGGTGCGGACGGTATTTAATCTTTTGGGACCTTTGGTTAATCCTCTGCGTCCGGTAGGGCAAGTTATTGGGGTGTTTGATCCGAGTGTTTTGGATGCGATCGCCCAAGCCCTAGGACATCTTAACATAGAAAGGGCTATTGTCCTCCATGGACGGGAGGGTTTAGACGAGGCGGGTTTAGCGGATGGTACGGATTTAGCTATTCTATCTGAGGGTAAGGTAATGCGATCGCTCCTGAACCCAGAAGATTTAGGCATCAACGCCGCCCCTATTAGCGCCCTGAAGGGGGGAGAACTTGCCGACAATATGGAAATTTTAACCCAGGTGCTACAAGGGAAAGGAACGACCCCCCAACAAGATGCTGTGGCGCTCAATAGTTCCCTAGCTTTACAGGTGGCTGGAGTAGTTCCACTCCAGGAACATCACCAAGGCTATAGCCTGGCGCTGGATATCCTCCAAAGTGGGGCGGCGTGGTCGAAATTACAGGAGTTGATCAAGTTCCTGAACTAGCTTTAAATAAGGCGATCGCTCCTAAATGGTAGGTTTAAATGGTGCGATCGCTCCTAAATCGTAGGTTTAAATGGTGCGATCGCTCCTAAATGGTAGGTTTAAATGGTGCGATCGCTTTGGGCAGGTTATCACCGAGAATTATGAGGATCCGACAGGCGTTTATAGACCTCCGACAGTAACCATTCCGAAACGACATTTTGAAAAGCATTGTCATTCATATAACGAGCGAAAATATTTTCATTTTGATCTACACGCTCGACAAAAAGAGACTCCACAATTTTCTCAAACAGTAAACCAAATTTATTCACCGAATTGACTTGGGCTGCTTGTTGCAGTGCTTCCGTGTTGACAGCCGCTTCAACAATTTGGTCAAAGAATAGTTGGTCAGCTTGATTAAAGTCAGTACCAAAGCGGTTATTCAAAACATCAATTAACTGTGACAGCTTCACAGAATTTTCCCGCAAAATTCCTGTGCCAACTGCTGGGTAGCCATCTTGAGGAATTGTCTCTCCTTTTTTTAGTTGAATTGAGCCTTCACTGTCATCCAGACTTCTTCCGTATAAACCGTAAAATGAACCAAAGTTCTCCGTTTAAACTCAAAAATAATCTCGTGAGGATCGCGATCTTGGCGATATTGTTGTTTCCCCTGTTCTACCGTTTGTCCGGTTAGGGGATTTTTCAGTTCTATGGTGACAATGGGGATACCATTGAGACTGAGGGTAATATCGAGTTTATTTCGATTTCTCGTGCTATATTGAAGTTGACGGGTAATCCCAAGTTGATTGGCTTGGTAGCAGCGTTCTAAGTCAGAATTGAGGCTGTGGGCAGCTTTAAAATAGGCAATTCGCAGCGTGCGACCATAGCATTTAAAACCGTGACGCAGGGTGTGCAGTGAACCGTAGGTATCCATCCATTTACACAGGTCGGTAATGATTTGATTACCCGTGTTTTCTCCGTGTAACGCTTCTAATTTTGCCCATGCTTTCGGTTGGGTTTGACGGATAAAGTTAAGGGCAATATCTGGGAAAATGGCTAGATTTTTGTCAAATGGGGTTATGGGTTTGATATAACCGTATGTTAGAAAATAGTCTTCTATCACTTCCTCGAAGGCTAGTTCTTTTTTTGGATCAACAAAATTGCTAGAGTTCATAGGTGAATTGCCTTTTAGATATAGGGCAAGATTTTTTGAACTTAATTGATTAAAAGATAAACGGGTTATACCAGTTGTTTGGCAATTTGTTCAATCACGAAGCAAAACTGAGCAAATTTTCCCTCTGCATTCTTTTGGGAATATAAGCCATTAGCAATTTCCTTGATGTCTGATTCATCTAATTCAGTATCGGGAGGGAATATGGCTTCATCAATAGCTGCCCTTCTTAAATCTATCAATCGCTCATGATTTAACACTAATTTTTCAATCGTTATTTGTGCCGCCGTGTCTTGATGATTTGTAGCTTCGACTTTCCCAGAATTATCAAACTTGAATCTGTCTTCACAATCCGACTCTAACGGTGTTACAAAATTGTCCAGTTCATACCAATTGTCTTTAGCGTGCGCTCCAAAAGGACATTTCTTGCTATTCTTCTTGCTTTTTTTGCTAGGTTGATTAACTTCATCATCTTGAGACTTATAATTTCTACCGGGATAAGCCGTTACAAGATTCAAATAGTTGACATCTTCATAATTTTTCTCGTCCCGACATATAGAATAAGGCTTGAGGTGTTCAATGTGGGAAGTATCTGTATCAATCAAGATACCTGTATAACAACATAGAAAGCCTTGCTCTCCCAGTAGATGATCTTTTAAATCCCTTTTGACATCGCTTGGCACGTCATTATAGTAGTCGCAACCCAGGCGATTTCCTTCTTGATCATATTGATTGTTAAACCAGGAACGTAATTTTTCAGGTTCTTGTTCTTTTTTGATGTATTTCATCTATTTACCTAATCGGCTGATCCGATCAATGCGAGTTTGCAGGCGTACCAATTCGGGAAATTCTCCTAATTGGCGGAGACTATTTATTTTTTCAGTTGCTTCTGAAAAATTCTTGTCAGCAATCAATGATTCAACGTCCTCTAATTTTTTCTGGGTGTCCATATCACGCTCAGGAGTTTCCATAAGAAAGCGTAAAATCCAATTACTATCCATACCCAAGGATTGGTCGGGAATATAGGGTTGTTTATCTTGGTCTAAAATAATAATATTTTCTGGTTTGACTTCTCCAATCATTTGCGGTGAATGAGTGGTGGCAATAAATTGGCAGTTGGGAAAGATTTCTGTCAGCTTATGGACAACCATGCGTTGCCACTGTGGATGTAAATGCAAGTCCAATTCGTCAATTAAGACAACGGCTTTTCCATCCTGTACAGGATTTTCGAGTTCGGGATTTGCCTGCAACAGCCGTTGTACTAGGTCAAGTATCAATGCTAAAATACCCCGTTCGCCGTCTGAAAGCTGATTAATATTTAGTGTTACCCCGTTTTTGTCAAGTAGCAAGGTTGGTTTTTTGTATGTGCCCGAGGCTGGAACAGCACGAACATTATTACACCCATATAAAAAGCAGGTGACGGCATCGTTTAAAGCATCAATGCGACGCTGGGTTAACTGGGGTTTTTCGTCTAAAAGTTCCTCTTGGACTAACCACCAATCTATAAATTCCCGAAGACGTAGCATTCTAGGAATGAGTGCGTCAACAAAAGCCGCAGATTGATTACCTAAACTTCGATTAGGATTTAAGTCTTGTTCTGTAACTATTGAGCGCCGGGTTGCACAATATACAACGAGGGGTTGATTTTGCGCCCTTTTTAGAGGTTCTAAAATTTGGGAACCGTTAGGTTTAAGCTCAGTTTCATGGTGTTTTCCCTGGCTAACTTTACATCGAAAAGGGATTCCTGATATATCCACATTTATTTCAACCGTTAATTCAGTTTTGCCAATCATAATATCATCGATATTAAAATTAATCCGTCTCTTTTGACAAGCTGTCAATTTAGGGAGGATTCTTAAGAAGGCAATCCGCAAGGCATCCAAGACACTAGATTTGCCGACTCCATTAATACCAACAATCAAGTTCATTCCTGGCTGAAATTCAAATTCTGCCTGTTCAAATCCCCGAAAGTTAGTGAGTGTAAGATGGTTGATTTGCATAAGTTACTCCTTGAGTTTAACTAATTTTAAGTTGTCCGGTGACTGCTGCTGTTATCAATGAGGTGCGACGTTCTTGTAAAAGGTTTATAGTATCCATAGTTGCCGAGCTTAATTGGTTAATTTTAGCCGTTTCTTTATCGAGATAATGTGCGATCGCTTTTTGTTCAGAGAGTGGAGGTAGGGTAATCAATAAATTTTTAACGTCTTCAGAAGAAACAGCTTCATAGGTGCTACCTGTAGCTTTAAATCTTAATTGAATACGTGCCCAATGAAGAACCCACCACGCAAACTTTTTGTTCAGACTTTTTTGACAGCGAATAGCACATAAACCTCGCCCAATACCATATTCTCTATCAGCAATATTAAGCTCACCTACAGGACCGCGAACGGAAAATAAAATGTCTTCAGGTTGGGCTACTTTTTGGGGAATAGCACAATATATTCTTGGTAATGGATATTTGGAACCAAAATCAGCCGTTCCTTGTAAAAATGGAAAACCCGAATCTACTAAAAATGAGTATTCCGTTGACGGTGGAGATTGTCCCATCTCTACTAATGCCACATATTTTAATCTGTGCAACTTTTGATAAATTTCCCCTATCCACTCAACACCAGAATCACGCATCGGAACATCAGGATTTAACCCACGAGTGACAGCATGGGTGATGAGGGCGCGACGTTTTTCGTCTAATAATTCCAATAATCGTTTTTTGGCTTCAATGAGTTGGTCGATTTTAGCCGTTTCTTTATCGAGATAATGTGCGATCGCTTTTTGTTCAGATAGCGGAGGAAGAAAAACTGTTTTTGTATAAGCATTATCTCTACTAAGTCCCGGGACTGCTGCTTCATCTGTACCTTGATCTAAATTAAGTGTTTGCAAGACATAAAATAACCATCTTAAATGATGATGTGTAGTTGTTACATCAATAAAAAAAGTTGTATCAGAAGCAAAGCACGGATGCTCTGACCAATTGATTTTGCCATAGGAGCCTTTCCGCCCTATTATAATTACGGGAGCATGAGTATTTGATCGGTTATAGTTATCATACGCTCCATTAGAACCGAACACTTTGAAAGACCCCTCTCGTTCTTGATCTTTAGGAAGGGCATCACCATAAGCAAGATGTGCCACATATTTGAGCTTTGCTTGTGGCCAAATCATACAGTGACCTCCCTTAATAACCTAATAATCTCCTGTTCCATCTGTTTAATGTCTGCATCGATTTCGGCTAATGGACGAGGTGGCGTGTACTTGTAAAAATAGCGATTGAAATTAATTTCATACGCCTTTTTCATCTTATCGCCATCTGCCCAAGCATCCGAAACATGAGGTTCAACTTCCTCCAGAAAATAACGGGTCACTTCATCTTGTAAATTAACATTTTCAAAATCCCGCAGCTTTGAGTCTGGCTCATACATCAGTTCAATTTTTTTACCAGCCACTGGGAACCAACCCCAAACCCGGGCATAAGGTTCATCCTTAGCCTTCCGTTCTTTTAAAATCACGGGTTCTGCCTCCGGTTCTCGTTCGGTAAAAACATCTCGAAATAGCTTTTTTTCCGCCTTTTTCCAACGACTACCCCGCTGTTTTAATAAATCCTTCATTAACCGATCAAACTCATTCCAATCAGGACGAGGTTCGCGCCCTAATTGTTGCTCGATCGCCTGAACATCTTCTAATAAATGGGGAACCGCATCGAGAAAACGAAGTTTCCGGTCTATATCCATTTGATACAGTAAACGCAGGGGGCGTTCAATGGGAACTCGGTTATAACCGAAATCCTCATTCTCAAAAATTTTGCTAGTTTCTGTCTCTATAAAATTCCCATATTCCTGCACCACAATGGCGATATCTTCCTCACCCATATAACGGCGTTTATCCCCTAAACTCCGTCGCATCGGTTGCCAGCGTTGACGGGCATCAATCAGTTGAATTTTGCCTTGACGGTGTTTCTGCTTTCGGTTGGTGACAATCCAAAGATAAGTTCCAATACCCGTATTATAAAACATCTGTTCCGGTAAGGCGACGATCGCCTCTAACCAATCGCTTTCAATAATCCATTTGCGGATTTCACTTTCACCGCTTCCCGCACCCCCGGTAAATAAAGGAGAACCATTAAAGACGATCGCCAGACGAGAACCCTTTTTATCACTGTCTGGTTGATAGGGTTCAAATTTGCTAATCTGATGCTGTAAAAACAACAGGGAACCGTCATTAACCCTGGGCAAACCGGCCCCAAAACGTCCCGCAAAACCTAACTTTTCATGCTCTCGTTTTACCTCCTTTTGCTGTTTCTTCCAATACACACGAAAGGGAGGATTTGCCAAAAAATAATCAAAGGTTTCGCCGGAGTATTGATCGTCAGTTAGGGAGTCTCCAAACTGAATCGCGCTTTGTTCGTTGTCTTTGATCAATAAATCCGAAGCGGCGATCGCATAGGCCCGAGGATTAAAATCCTGCCCAAAAACCCAGAGTTGTGCTTCTTTGTTATTTTCTCGTAGATAGTTTTGCCCTTCCGATAACATCCCCCCCGTACCACAAGCCGGGTCGAGCAATCTACAAATAACGGGTTTTGTCAAAATATCATCATCCGGGTCAAATAAAATATCAACCATTAAGCGGATGACTTCTCGGGGCGTAAAGTGATCGCCTGCGGTTTCATTGGCGAGTTCATTAAAACGGCGGATTAAATCTTCAAAAATCGACCCCATTGCAATGTTATCCACCTGGTTCGGGTGTAAATTAACATCACAAAACTTGGAGACGACTAAATAAAGGATATTCGCCTCATTCATTTTTTCAATTTCGGCGGTGAACTCGAAGCGTTCAAAAATCTCCCGGATATTTTGGGAAAAACTATTGATATAGCTCACCAAATGTTGATCAAGGTTATTAGGATCGCCCTTGAGCTTTTCAAAGGTAAATTCAGAACGATTGTGAAAGCGTTGCCCTGCTGCTGTATCAAGCATGGAGTCAAGGGCTTTATCTTGGAGTCGATCCTTATATTGCTGATATTTATCTAAAACATTCTGTTTGGTGGGTGCAAGTACACAGTCAAAACGACGCAAAACTGTCATGGGTAACATGACCCGCTCATATTGTGGCGGTCGATAGGGTCCCCGCAACAGATCGGCAATTTGCCAAATGAAGTTAGAAAGTTGGTGATGATCTACGGTTGTGTTTTTGGGCTGGATCATCACTGTCTCCTCTGCGATCTTATGAATAACTCAATCTCTAATCTTTAAATAAAATTCAAACTCTAAACCTTAAAATTGTATAAAGGACATTTTATAAAACCCAGAGGGCGATTAACTCGGGCAGCGGGCCACCCATTGAGTCCGCCAGACTGAGAGCGATCGCCTTGAGTTTTTAGATATGATGATGGCAGATCACATAATCTGAAAAGCAATAGGGGATATCCTGAACTAGGTTAAATAGTAGCTTTAAATAAGGCGATCGCTCCAATTTACCGACTAACAGTTTATCATCGCATCCCTCTCCCCCCCTGAGATTCGGATTTAGGGAGAGGGTAATGTTTTAAGTCACTTCCCGGCTGTATCTACCACAGCAAATTATTATTATTAGAAAGCGATTCAACCTCCCGTTGAAGTTCATCAACAGATTGCTGAAGAAAATCAAAATTTTCTAGAGATATACCTCCTCCAGGCAGACTTTTAGAAGCCACTTCTTTTAAGCCATTCATACAGCGATTGATATCCACGACAAATTCACCACGAGTAGCCACACGACGGGGTCTAAAGGTGCCGTCCTGAAAGGCTCCCATGCAGCCATATTGACTCACGAATTGAATAGCTTTATAAGCTGGGTCATTAGGGCTAATCTCAAAGAATTGTTGATAGTCTACTCCTCTCAAAGTATCAGCATTTGGATAAGTAACCGCACTGGCAAATTCTGAGGGGTTGGCGGGAGGAAAACGCAGGTCATTTTTTAATCTATATTGTCCTTTCTGTTCCTGTGCATCGATAAAATCATTGATTTTAATTCCCAAACGTACATCAAAACATTGAGGGCGCTGATTATCCTTGCCTTCTCCATGCACGCCGATCACTTCTCCGCGATCATTGAAGACAGGACCACCACTCATACCCCTGGCTGTCTCAGCCGTATAACATAAATTATAATTGCCATTCGGATCAGCAGGGTCAAGAATTTGTTGAAGTTCTCCAGCTCTCAAAACACGGGTTCGATCTTGGGATGGGTTGCTTGGTAAAGGCCAACCTGAAACAAACACAGGTGTTCCAACTGTAGTTGTGTTGGCATCTCCAACCACTGCAACGGGATAATTGTTATTGCTTTGAAAACTGATTAAAGCTAAATCATAACCATCCACCGTTTTTTTCTGATGATTATATTTCCCAAAGTGGGTTACTGTATCCTTTGTGGTATCCTGTTGACCCAAATCAAGATAGGGGGGCAGCATATTTTCAACTTGATGTAAATCGCCATCGTGAGTCCGAATAGAATAATTATTACGATTTCGCACAACATGTTCATTGGTCAAAACATAGTAAGTTGCATTTCTGCGGGCTACAATTACGCCGGAACCAGCATCCCTGAACTCTGCACCCTCTGCAGCACTTTGTTCCAATTTTTGACGATTTTCGATTTGCCCACCCACAAAAACTGTGACCGCCCTAGCAATGGAGTTAATGTCATTTTCGGAATAATTAGCTGCTAGGATTATCGGTTCTCTCTGGTTTTCCCAGATGGGGGAAGGGGTACTGGCATCGCTGCGAATGGTACTGATAGCAAGACAAATACAGAGGCTGGCGATCGCAGCTATTACCATGGTTGGCAAATTTTTTAGATTCAGTTTAAACATGATGTTTTCCGTAATGTTTAAATCAGTTTATCCCCAGCAAATATTAAAAAACGTCTGGCTAATTAACTGGGGTAGAGCTTCGCCGTTGATTGACTTGTTGTTGTAAGGCATCAATCCTATTTTGCAAAGCAGCCACTTGGGATTTAGTTATCCCATGCGTTCCGCTGGTTGTTAGATTTTGCTCCAATGAATTCATGCAGGAACTCAGATAGACTGCTAGTTCAAAGCGAGTTAAGGCTCTATTGCCTCTAAAGGTTCCATCCGGGAAGGTGCTAAAGCAATCATAACGCTCAATTAGAGATTGTAAGGATTGAAAGAAGAAATCCGTAGGTTGAACATCAACAGGCAAATTTTGAGCCTGGGCTGGGGGGTTTGATGGTACAATTAGCAGCCCAAATACCGCTAGTACAACTACAAAAATTGCACCAAAGACAGCTAGTTTAAACTTGGATAATTGCGATCGCAGCATAATAGACAAGCCAAATAAGAACAGCAAAAAATCTGGATCAGCTCACATGGGAGCAAGATTCGGTTAAGGACTTCCCTGCTGTAATTCTCGTATAGACTCTTGGAGAGCTCTAACAGATTGTGCAAGTCGGTCTAAATCCTCTGGTGTGGCTAAATCGGACTGTGTACTATCTAGCTCTGATGTTTCTAATACCCTTTTGATAAAGCCTTCAAACCATTGAGCTACTTCACCTCGTCTGATTGCTCGATTACCACGAAATGTCAAATCAGGATAAGCGATCGGCATTCCTCGATCCGCTAAAGATTGAATCGCCATAAATGCCGAATCCGTGGGCTGAACATCCGATAATTGACTCACCGATGTAACATAAATTTGATCAGTGGTATGAAATTGAGTGTCCGGCTCGACCTCAGACTGTAGAGCTGAGATTGGGGCTATTGTGGCGAGAATAATTACCAACAAACTGGTCAGAACCGCTAAAAGTCCCAACCTAATATTCCAGTTGTTTTTAACCATAATTCCTGGGATGATGAATGGCTAACAGAAACTTAAATTTTCTCTGGTCATTGATTCTGAGGCATGGGTGTCGCAGGTAAAGAGGGCTGAGTCGGATCGGTGGAAAAGGGGCGACCAGTCGGCCTAGGTTCCAAGGGTCTCTGAAAGGCAGAAATTGGCACAGCCCAGCTCAAGGGCGACATATACTCATAGAGTTCCAGTGAGGGCAAAGTTCCATCGGTGAAACGAAATGTCTCAATTCCATGAATCGTGACCCTCCCACGTCCGTGAATCCCAATCAGTTCACCATCAGCATTCAAGACCGGCCCACCACTCATGCCTTCACTGGTGGCATTAGTATAGGCAAGCTGATAGCCACGTTGCAAGGTCGGACCCGATAACCGCATGGATAGATTTCCAGTTGTGAATTGAAAAGCTCTTAGTCCCCAATCATGGGTAATATGCAGACCACCATCATCTCGGGGTTGATAGTTGGGGAATCCTGCCACATAAATTGGTTTTCCAATCGAAATCTCTTCAGAATTCCCCAAAACTGCAACTTGATAATGGTTTGAGCTTGTAAACTCCACCACCGCCAAATCTAAGCCCTGCAAACCCGACATTGGCCGACGTCGCCCCAAATGGGTTTTACCATCGGGAGTCAAGATTTGATAGGTCTGATCTTGACTCCCGCTAACAACAACATGGTCGCAGGTGAGAACTTTATAGGTTCCCCCTTGGCGGTCAATGATTACCCCAGACCCACCTCCCTGATTTTTCAAAATTCTGACCGTCACCTGTTTGGCTACCTGGAGGACAGAACTTTCGACAGATGGTGATGCGGGGCGTAAAGGATTTTGAACCATAGACTCAGCTATCTGGTGGTCAAAGGCTCTCAACCCGGAAGTGTTTGCTAGGACCAGTCCTGCTGCAAGCAAGAACCCGACCCAAAATTGCCAAGATTGACGGTTAGATTTAGGCATCACAATCTTAAAAAATTAAGGGGATTTGGAGTTGATAAATTGACTAAAAAACTACGGGCGGATCATTGGGAGGACGCACAGGATCGGGAGTGGTTCCAGGGTTACTATGACCCCCACCTTGCCTTCTGGCTTCCTCTAACTCCCGCTCAACCAGTTCACCAAATCTGACAGTGGTTCGACGCACGCTTTCTTGACCCGGTGTTCCTTCGCCCATAGGATTAGCCCCCATCTTGAGAAAGTTACCCAGAAACTCACCCGCACTGCGACCAGGAGAAATAGTTACTAAGAGGTTATTCGGGTTGCAAATGGAACTGCTATTATTTACCCAACAGACGACATCATAGCCATTAACGTTTCCAGTCGTTAACAACAAATCTCTCAAAAGCCCTCCATTCTGAGCCACAGCACTGGTTAAACGTTGACTGACTATCTCACAGCGATTTTGGGGTGTATAGCCACCTGCTATAAAGGCTTGACTATTCCAGGTGATCAGAGGTTTACTTTCGTGTCCGGTACTAGCTACAGCAATGGTGGCATAACCGTTTCCGACTGGAATACATCGAAAGGTGGTATTGGCAACAGCCGGTTGACTGGTGAGAGCCACGGCTGCTGAGACGGTTACACCAGCCATTGATAAGTTTAGCAATATTTTGGCTTTAGACATTATCGTTTACTCCACAACGCAACTTCCCAATCCGATGGGTTTTCCTTCAGAGTCGGGAATTAATTTTTAGGTAGAATGCAATAGTCTATAAGAATCACACCATGCAAAAAAGTTCGCCTGAATACATAATTGGATTTGGATAGAGTTCCAAATCTCTATACCTGACTACACCTCATATCCTAGCATGACATAGCTTGAATACAATAGTCCTGATCAGTAAATTTATAAAATGTTACAAACCTTCATAGTTCTTGATAAGATTATCACATTCATTAAGAATCGTTGAATCAGCTTGTATGAACAGAAATATATTTAATCACAATTTGTGTTAATGTCTTCAACTGGGTTGTGGAGGTTCCCCCCCCAGTTGATCATCCTTATAAAAATGTCTTTACAGCAGGGAAATCACTTACTTAAAACATTACCCGCACCATAAACCCTTCTTCCCCCCGGGATAGGGACGAGGGAAATTATATTGCATGATGACTGAAAGGGTTGTAAGTTTATAATCATCTGATGTAATCGCTCACATCGACATACTAAAAAATCATAAATTGTAGCTTGGGAAACCCAACCTCAGCCTACAGATAATCACCCCACAGATAATCTGAAAAGCAATAGGGGATGTGTTTAACTAGGTTGAAATGGTGCGATCGCTCAAATTCACCCACTCCCAACTACTCCCCGCCGCCTCCCACCTCAACAACTTAGGCGTATTTACAACTCACCACAGCCAAAGTCGTCACCCTCCCAGACCGCCAAAAAAGTCAGGCGGTATCAGAAGATGCTACCTGAAATCGATAAACAGACAGAACTATTGGGAAAGGTTGGCCATAATCCGGTAAGGGTGTGGGCTTTACAAAATTTTGGATATCATTTTATAAGTTTCTTATATTTTGCTGTTACTATGACACATAGACCCTGATATGCAGCCCAGTCTACCCATATAGAACTGGTACCTATAGTTTAGGGAACCAAAAGCTCTCAAGGGTTCATGCCCTTTCTGGGTGAGTAGGAGACCTAAATATCTAGTCCCTAGTGGGCTGGAAGTGGGGGCTGGGTTTTTCTTTCTGACAATCTCGGTCAGTAGCTGCGGCTATGATGGATAACTCACCTAGACTGTTTTCGGATCTGTTTAACTTTTCTTCTCAGTTGCGATCGCTCAATACGAGCCATAACGCGGGTGACTAATTCCGGGCCAATAATTGGTTTAGTAATAAAATCATCTGCGCCAGCTTCAAAAACCCTTTGGATCATATCAGAACTTTGATGTCCAGTGACCACCAAAATTGGTAACTCTTCCCAAGCCGGGTCTTGTCGGACGACCTGACACAAATCCAAACCCGTATAGGTAGGCATTTGTACGTCTAAAATTAATAAATCCGGGAGAGTTTGGGTTAGGACTTGCCAAAATTGGTTAGGTTCTCTCAAGCAAATCAGATCAAATCCCCAGGGTTTGAGGATATTTCGCAAAACTTGCAAACAGATAGGATCATCTTCTACAATCAGAATCCGAGCATCTCGGCTGGGGGGTTTGGGGAGAACTTGGGCGATCGCTTCAAAAATGTATTGAGGCGTAACGGGTTTGTGCAAAAATCGTCTAGCCCCCAAACGCGCTGACATAATACGTTCCGACAGGTTATCCTCATAAGTAAAAATCAAAATAGGAATTTCCGGGAAACGTTGTCCGATGTTCTTGAGGAAATCAAATCCTGTCAAATCTTCCTCTGACAAATGGGGGTCTAATAAAATCGCATCAGGGAGAGTTTTGGTCAGCCACTGTCTAGCATTAGTCAAAGTGGAAACCGCTTCTATATTTAAGTTCCAAGCGCCAGCTTGACCTTGTAATTGTTCCGCTAAACTTCGATCAGCATCAATCAGCAAAATTTGATTAGATGAAGCACAAATGTGGCAATATATCGGTTGAGGAGACTGGTTAATTTCATTACATAATTCCCGGATTTTGTCTTGAATTATACTGATATTTTTATGTATAAAACATAAGCCATCATCATTTCTCAAGCAGTTTTCGATATCACGGGCTAATTCCGAACCTCGTTGATAGCCAAAAGAACCCAAACTTCCTGCCAAATTATGAGCAATTTCCTGAGCCTTTTTTTGGGAAATTTCCGAGATAGAATCATCCGAATAATTAATTAAAAACAGGTTTTCTAAAAAACTTACCTCTTCGCCAAAAGAATTTTGATATTTAGCCAAAACTTCCTCAAGATTATGGGTGGATTTCGGCATTAAGGATGTTGAATTATCCAGATATTTCCCCGAATAATCTTCCGTTTCTGGGGGGGGATTTAAGCGATATCCCAAGCCATAGACAGTGGCGATAATATCTCCCATCATCCCCGCATCTTTCAGGGTTCGGCGCAGGTCTTTAATTAAATTAGTGACCGCATATTCGCTAGGTTCATTATCAAAAGACCAGAGTTGGTCGATAATATCCTGACGGCTAAAAATCCGCTGTGGATTTTTCAGAAATAGCAAAAGTAAATTATAGGCTTTGGGCTTAATATCAACGGGTTGGTTATCATAATAAACCTGTGCAGAAGTTTCATTTACCTGCAACTTTTCCCAGGTCAATTGTAATGCTGATTGTGGTAAACTTTGCCTTCTTAATAAAGCCCTAATTCTCGCCAAAAGCTGAGACGGACTGCAAGGTTTAGAAACAAAATCATCAGCGCCAGCATCTAATCCGGTAATGATATCCTCATTAAGATTGCGTACAGTTAAAAGCAAAATCGGTTTGAGAAAACCTTGCTCGCGCAATTGACGACAAATTGCTGGTCCATTGATTCCGGGAAGCATCCAGTCAAGGATAATTAAATCATAATTCCATTCTAAAGCGAGTTCCAATCCGGTATGACCATCAACCGCCAAGTCAACAATATAGTGATAGGCTTTTAACTCGTCAATCAGAGGAATAATTGCATTTCTATCATCCTCAACAATTAAAATTTTCATGAACATCTCCTACTGATGCTATCAGAAACTCTCTAACCCTGACTAACAAGATAGGAAACCGGATAGAAAACAGAAATAACTGTCTACTATTAAGTTTCTCAACTCCTGACAAGTTTTACACAACTCGACAGACAAAGTTAAAGGTTCCCCAAGCATTAACATCTAGTGCGAGATTATCAGTAGAAATCCCGGAACGTTCAACTCCTAGTTTACTAGCTTTTGCCAAATCTTCCAAGACAGCGCGGGAAACTTCCAAAGGATTAGATAGCAATTGCAGCCCATTTGGTGAACTTATGGAAGTTGGCTTTAAACCACGACTAATAGCTGGTAAAGTCTGAGTAAAAGGGAAATGACTAATAATTAGATAGGTTTCAATCAATCCAGCCGGACCCCGCACCAGTTCTCCTAGGGTTTCGGTGTTGCTAGTTCCGCCATTAACATTAGCTGGGGGGATACTCATGGTTTTACCAGCCTCTACCCGTAAAACCTGGGGTAAAATCATAGAACTGTCTTCAGTCTCAACTATGGGAGGTCTAGTAGCATCATAAACGTATGTTTGACCACGACTGTCGAACAAAAACATGATGAAATATAGGGGGAGTTCACCATTATTCTGCAATTGCATCTGAATGCGACTTTCCTTTGGTATAGTCGGTATACCAAAAGTTTCGGAACGGTGCGCTAACCCTGGGGTAGAATTACTATGATTCGAGGCATTTAGGATGAGTTGTTCGGTTCCCTGATGGGATAAATCAGGGGTTTCTCGTTTAGCGATCGCCCTTGACTGGGGAGTTAACATAGCCAGGGTAACTTTGGCTTTGAGTAAGTCGGAACGTTCATTTTCGGTCAGACGCAGCAACTTAGCGGCTAATCGAGTTTTCAATTGGGGAACTAATCGCTGTACGGCGACTTTTACGGCTTCTCCTCCTTCTCCGGCCGTATCAGGAAGCACCACTTGACCGGGGGAAAATAGACCATAATGCCCTTGGAATAATGAATTCAGGGGAGCAGTCGAATTTTGAGCAATAGTAGTATCCCGAACGCGACTCAGTAGATAATCCATGGGTTGGTCGTTGCTGGTGATAGAGACATCAGCAACACTAGACAAAGCACTGGTCGCATCGACCCTTTCAATGCGATCGAGTTTAGGGTCAAGACCAATTTTTAAGTCAATGTGGCGAGGTAAAACCCGAATAGTCTCTTTAATAAATTGGCCAGATTCAACGGCAGGTGACTTGATACCACCAACTTCTAATGTGAGTACCTCAGCGGTAGCGTGCAATGAGTTATATCCGCGAATTTGAAGTTTTGGCAGCACCTTAGATTCTGTACTCTCAGTGTTTGGTACAATGGCAAATAGGGAATTAACATCTCCCGATTCCAGTACACAGCCAGGTAAACCCGCTAGTAGCAATTCCGTACTTTTTCCATCCCCCGTCACGGTCGTAACAATTCCATCGACTGGGGGTGATTTTAGTGGTAGCTTAATCATGGGTGAAGGCGAGTCTTCAGTCATTCTCCCTTGACGCTGAAGCTGAGGTTGCTGGTTCGGTCCGGTGATACGTTCTACGGCTCCGGCTACACGACCTAGACTTTCTTTCAAGTCTGAGGTGGCTGTGGCATTCCAGAGAGTTTGGGTTAGGCTATAGGTAAATAATCCGGCGCTGAGTTCAGACCAAGTGGTTTCTGTAGCCATTTGGGTGGGTGTGCTGGCTGCTAACACTATACCGGGAAGTTCTCCGAGGCGACGCTGTTCTAGTTCTTTGGGGTCAATTTGGCGGCGCTGTAGTAATTCTTGTTGTCGGGTAATGGTGCGATCGCTAATTTGGCTAGAATTGGGACTGGCGGCTGTCCGGATTCTCAGGACTCCCTGTTGAGAATAACCAGGATAAGCATAACTGGTATCCAGAATTGTGACTACTTGTTGAGTCCTCAGCGATCGCAGTAATAACCACAGGGTATCCTCCATAATATCGTTAATTGGTTCCCCATTATGGTCTGGGGTGACATCAACGGGAATTAGGGAGTGTTTAATATTAGGTAGCTCAGGGTTGGGATTAGTACCAGCTACATGGCTGCCATAGCCGCTATAATGAAAAACTACCAAATCCCCTGGTTTAGCTTGGTTAATTAGATGTTCTATAAAGCTAGTTTCGATATTTTCCCCCGTCGCTTCCTTATCAGTAAGGGCGAGGATATCTGAGGGGTTAAACCCAAATCTACCGATTAAAAGTTCCCGCTGTAATTCTACATCCGTGACACATCCCGATAGGGGTTGTATATGACGTTGGGAGACTTTCGGATATTGATTTATACCCACTAGCAGAGCCAGTTTCCGATGGTTGGGTTGTGCGATCGCCTGCTGGTAGCGATCGCCTAGTTGCCACCAAGCCACCTCACTTAGTCCCAACCCTGCCAGTAGCATACCCGATCTGTTTAGAAATTGCCGTCGCTTTAATGCCATGATCTATTATTCCTAATCCATCTATACCCTGAAACTTAAATCCATCAAGGCTGACCAAATTCTCTAAATCTAGTCACGCGTTTTTGTTGTAATGGGATTAAATGCCGTAAATTAACTTTTATTCCCATCAACATTATTATCTAAAATAGGATATTTTTTTCTGAAAATTAGACCCCTGATATTGCAAAACAAAATCTGCCACTAATTACCCTCCTGATAGTCCTTGTGTCTCACTCCTATAACTAGATAATATCGCACCCAACAAAGTGATAATTTCCCAGACACGGGGAGGTGAATGTTTTTTGTGTTCATAACCAGAGAGCTGAGAACCTGCGCCTGAGATAGTTGTACAATAGCCTGGGGGCTTTCCCGCCGATGAAATTCGGTTGAACCCGATCCCTACATTTTTATCCTAGCGCGTACTCTGCCATTGTCGAGAATTTTCTACTCCCCCCTCCCAGAGACGGGGATAGGGGGGTTTGGTGAAATTATGCTTCTGAGGGAACCCTCATGGCCTTAATTAGTTCCGCCGCCACTTCTGGACGAGAAAACTCTGGGGGTGGCATTTCCCCCCGTCGCAGCATTTCCCGAACCTTGGTTCCTGATAAGTGAATCCGTTGTTCTGGGTTACTGGGGCTAGTTTTACTGGTAGCCATACCCTTAGTCAATGTGCAATAGAAGGCGTGTTCAAACTTCATGGGAGTAATACCCAATTCTGCTGGTTCAAACTCATCAAAGATGTGCTGGGCATCATAGGTTCCATAATAGTCCCCCACTCCCGCATGATCACGCCCGACAATAAAGTGGGTACAGCCGTAATTTTTGCGGACCATAGCATGAAAAATCGCTTCCCTCGGTCCAGCATAACGCATAGCAGCCGGATTAATCGCTAAAATCACCCGATTTTGAGGATAGTAGCGTTCCATCAAGATTTCATAACAACGCATCCGCACATCAGCCGGAATATCATCAGACTTAGTAGCGCCAACCAGAGGATGGAGAAATAGACCATCAACAGTTTCTAGGGCGCATTTTTGAATATACTCGTGGGCGCGGTGAATAGGGTTGCGAGTCTGAAACCCGACGATGGTTTTCCATTCCCTTTCTCGGAAGAGTGAACGACTATCAGCGGGGTCAATTTGATAGTTGGGAAACAAAGGGTGCGCTTCTCGTTTGAGTAACCATACAGGACCGGCGAGATTGACCGGACCTTGCTCATAAACTACCTTTACTCCCGGATGTTTGTTATCATTAGTGCGATAGACGTGGATGGCTTCCTGTTCTTTATCATAGGTGTATTTTTGGGTGAGTTCCAGAACTCCTACAAATTTACCCTCTGGTGAGTCCAGACGAATTAGGCTGCCTTCGGACAAATGCGCCGCTTCCTCTTCGGTAACCGATAGGGTGATGGGAACAGACCAGGGTAGTCCGTTACTCAGTCGCATATTATGGACGACATTGGTATAGTCCTCCTGTTCCATAAACCCGGTTAGGGGACTGAAACCACCGATCGCAATTAGTTCTAAATCGGACTGCGATCGCTCGTCAAGTTGTACTCTGGGGAGAGTATCCGCTTTGTCTAGGAGTTCGGCCCGTTGTTCGGCACTAGCCATGCGATTAATTAGCTTTCCACCGTGGGGCGCGATAGCATCTTGATGATGAGCCAAGGTAACCTCTAATAGTTAACTACAGATTGAACTAAATCGATTCATTTTTATTCAATCTCCTATTTTACCCCTTGCTGTGAACTTAAATATGGGGGGCTGTACCTTATACGGCTCATGGTCCTCCCTGGGAACTTGATTGGGAACTTTGTGATCACCAATATCGACTATAAACTTGGTCAATCCTATTGACAAAATGGTAGTATATATGTATGGGTAAATGAACCAGGATTTTCGTTAGTCTGAAACCGTAATCATTTCCCATGGGGCTGTCAATTAATCTGAAAATTATGGAGAATTGAGCAATGAAAGGTATTTTGGTTCTGACAACGTTTCTACTAGCCGGAGGATTACAACTCCCGGCTAACTCTATGATTTCCTATGGTAATTCTACTCAACAAGCTACCAGAGGAGAAGCGGGATTGACGATCGCTAATCGGAATGCTAATCGGAATGCTAATCGGAATGCTAATCGGAATAATGATGATTGGCGGCGACAATTTGAGCGAGATTTTGAAGAATATAGCCGGCGGCGACATGAGCAGCTAGAATCGGAAATGCGAGATGAGATGAACAAGCCCCACAATCAGCGTTTGTCTCAAAGCCAAAAAGAACGGGTGATTAGAGAAGCTCACCAGGAATTAGAACGCACCCTCAGTCGTGAGAAACAGGAATGGGAAAAGCGCTATCGCGACAACTTTGAAAGAATGCGCGATCGCCAAGACCGCTATAATCGCGGTGACCGCTATAATCGCCATGATCGTTATAATCGCGATGACCGTTATAACCGCTAATACCTAGGTAATTGATGGATAATGAAACCCTCTAAATCTGGCTCTCCCGAACTCTGGGAGAGGGCTGGTCCGGGTAGTTGCTGATGTGGTAGCCTTGAAAAAATAGGTCGCCCCTACTGTGGGTGTAGGGCGGGTTGGGCAATCTTTTCTGTGGGAATTGAGGATTGACAGCAGAACCCGCCCCGACATGATGGTTAATGTGATGTTCAATTGTCCATGGTCTAGTATATACTGGGTGGGATGGTGGAAACTTGTAATTGATTGAGAATGGAACGTTCTAAAGTAGTTGCTTATATTACCGGAGCCATTTCGATTATTTTAGCGATCGCTTATTTGTTATTGGTGAGCATCCTAGACTTCCGTGGAGAAATGCTCCCCGCCCCCCAAAGCCAAGTCACCGGGGAGATATCAATAGCCTCCGTTTCGATTTCTGGTGAAGCAATGCACCCAGGGGGCGGAAGTCAAACCGGCTTCTATGGGTAGCCACAAGGCTGGCTGGGGCTTTTTTTGTCAGACCGAGACATTAGGGCGCGGACATTGGGCCTCAATGTAATTCTAAGCATATTCATCGCGCCTCTAGCCGCCGATTCCTTTTGACAGCCCCCTGGGGTGGTTTAGCTGCTGATTGGTTCCCTCTTTGGCGGCGGACTGTTAACCCGTTCAATTTTCTGTTAAGTTTTATAAAGTAGGTGTGAGTTAACCCGAAATTGGGACTTTTTCAGGGCCGAGAATGGATATACAGCAGTTAAAAGACCAGCAGATCTTGATTTTAAACCAGATTGATCAGGCGATCGCCCTATTTGACAGCAGCGATCGCCTAATCCTATTCAATCCCCAACTCGCCGCCATTTGGGGAATTTCTGTTGACCAACTCGCCGCCCAACCCTCCCTCGATGACATTTGTGCTGAAATCACCTCCAAAAAACTTTGGTTAAAGCCAGACTGGGAACACCTGAGACAAACCCTGCGCGACTGCGTGAGAGGCGAAATCTCATTTTGCATCCAACAACATAATCAAATCTATCTCGAAGTCCACAGCCAGACCACAGCATCAGGGGGACGTTTACTCACCTTTAGAGATATCACAGACCATCGCAACACCCAACTGAGCCTCAATACCGAAGTGCGACGACTAAGATTTCTGTTGGGACTAAACGAACGCCTCCAAGACTCCGATAACCTCGATAACATCGCCCAATTTGCGCTCAACTATCTAGTACACACCACCAATGCAGCCTTTGGGGATGTCAAAGTAATTTTAGGAGAGGGAGAGAATCGCATCACTGGGATGCTAGGAAACCAAATTTCCGGTCATTTTGTGGCCACCTATGGAGAACCCGCCGTCGCCGAAATGAAAGCCGCATTAAGCCAAGGAATCCCCTACGGCGAGGGTCTACTGTGGGATGTAGTTAGAACAGGTGAACCGAGATTTGTCAAAGACTACGCCAACCATCCCAAAGCCTTCTCCCCCTTTCGTCATCCCGGAATTGGTCAACTAGGAATTTTTCCCATTCCCGCTACCAACGGAGAAATCATCGGCGTGTTGACCCTCGAATCACGGGATCTCACCAAAATGCAGGAATATCCGCAATTAGATATGTTATTTGCCGCCTGTCGAACCCTGGGAACCGCCATAGAACGCGCCGAAGCCCAAGAACGCTTGCGTCAAAGCAACGAAAAATTAGAACGCGCCTCTCAACTGAAATCCGAATTTTTAGCCTCCATGTCTCACGAATTACGCACCCCCCTTAACAGCGTTTTAGGCTTTGCGGATTTACTCAAACGCCAAAACTCTGGAACTCTCAACTCTCGCCAGCTTAACCAAGTCCAATTTATCGAAAAAAGTGGTTGGCACTTGTTGCATTTGATCAACGACATTCTGGATCTATCCAAAATAGAATCTGGCAAAACCGAGTTAAACCTGGAGTCCGTTAACATCCACGAACTCTGTAGCGAGTGTCTGAAAATGGTTCAACCTCGGGCTGATAAAAAATGTCTAGCCCTGTCTTTAGAATCAGACTACCGCATCACCCAAGTTTTGTTAGATAAGCGACGGGTCAGACAAATTATGATTAATTTGCTCTCCAATGCCATTAAATTTACCCCAGAAGGTGGTAAAGTGCGACTAAGCGGACACCTAGCTTATGGCTCTCAGATAGAAGGAGATTATCGCCCTGACTGTTCTCCCATTAATGACAGTACCCCTTATTTATGTTTGGAAGTACAGGACTCTGGTATTGGCATTCCCCAGGACAGATGGCATTTATTATTTCAGCCTTTCCAACAGATAGATTCTTCCCTAACTCGTCGCCATGAAGGTACGGGATTGGGATTGGTTCTAACTAAGCGTTTGGCAGAATTGCACGGCGGCACGGTATCTTTGCAGTCTCAGGTTAATCAAGGCAGTCGCTTCCGGGTATGGCTACCTCTAACTGAGATGCGACGGGAATTAGCCAAAAGTTATAATCCTGAACCGGAAAGGCAGGAGGTAATTACACCAGAACCGGAAACCCCTAAGTTACATAAGGTAGACTGCCCTCGGATTTTGGTGGTGGAAGACCAGCCTTTTAATCAGTTATTAATTACTGAAGTGTTGGAATTGGAAGGGTATCAGGTTGAGTTGATTGCTGATGGTAATACAATGTTGGATATGATTAACTCGACTATGGCAAAACCGGAACTGCTGCCTGATGTGATTTTAATGGATATTCAACTACCGGAAGTTGATGGGTTTGAACTGATACGCCGACTCAAGCAAAGCAGTTTATGGAAAGTCGTTCCGGTGGTCGCAGTTACGGCTATGGTTATGTCGGGCGATCGTGAACGCTGTCTGGCTGCTGGGGCTGATGGTTATTTGAGTAAACCCCTTGATGTTGACGAGGTATTGGCAACTGTCAAAAACTTCCTGGAGTCTTAGGACAACATCCCTAAGTGAGTATAGCTACCTAATGACTTATTTTAATACGGGTTGGTAGGGGCATCTACTGAAAGATACAATTATCAATGTTTATACAGCCATGTTGGCATATCTATCAGTCGATTTTGTGAATTTACTCTGTATTAAACAGTTACCCCCACCGTTTTACCTATGTCTGAAACTAAATTACATATTCTTTTGGTTGATGATGAACCGGCTAACCTGGTTTTATTAGAAGATTTATTGATGGCGGAAGGTTATGACACTACCTTAGCAGAATCGGGACCTAGGGCGATTGAACTAGCTACAAATAACCCGCCAGATTTGGTGCTTTTGGATATTATGATGCCGGATATGAATGGCTTTGAAGTTTGCGATCGCCTCCGAGAACATGACATTTTGCAAACTACTCCTATCATTTTTTTGACAGCCTTAGATGATGAGGAATCCCGCTTAAAAGGTTTGGAAAAAATGGGGGATGATTATATCACTAAACCTATTAATATCAAACTTTTGTTAGCCAAAATTCATAATATCATCAAATTACATAAAATGCGGAATGATACTGCTAAGGTGAAGTTACAGCGACAAGTTCAGGAACAAAATCAACGCCAGTTTTCGGCTGCTTGGCAGATTAATGAAAATTTATCAAACAAATTTCAGCTATTTGTACCCCAACAATTTTTAAAGCGGATTGCTCCCCAGGGGGTGGGATCTATTCAACTGGGAAATGTCACGGAAGAACACTTGACTGTCTTGTTTTGTGATATTCGCGGTTTTACTTCGATCGCTGAATCTCAACAAGCTAGAGAAACCTTTGAGTGGTTAAATGCCTTTTTTAACCAGATGAGTCATTGTATATCCTCCCATAATGGCTTTATTGATAAATATTTGGGTGATGCAATTATGGCGGTTTTTGATATGACAAATTCCCATGCTATTGATGCCTTAAATTCGGCTTTGCTGATGCAGGATAGTTTACGCAAATTTAATCGCGATCGCCATCTTTTTAGTATCAAAGACCCTATCAGAATTGGCATTGGCATTGATACCGGAATCGGCATGATTGGCACTTTGGGGTCAAATAGCCGCATGGATTCTACCGTTATCGGTAATGTGGTTAATACCGCCTCCCGATTAGAAGGATTGACTAAAATTTATGGCTGTCAAATTATTGCCAGCAAATCCGCTATTGATACGGCTGAATTAATGACGCAATCCCCGGAAAATAACGAATCTTTCCAAACTCGCTGGATTGATTGTGTCACCCCCAGAGGCAAAAAAGAACCCTTAGAAATTTATGAGGTTTTAGCTAGTCAAACCTATGCGGTGTCACCCCAAAAAATTCTCACCCGTCCGGTGTTCGATCGCGGTACTCGTTGCTGGAGAAATGGCAACATTCAAGAAGCCTTAAAATGCTTTCAAGCGATTCTCACCCAAGACCCCAGCGATACAGTCGCTCAATACTATCTGGAGAAATGCCAATAAATAATCTTCTCCGACTTCCCACCCGCCGGAATTAGTGTAGATCTGAAGGCGATCGTCTCAATTCCCCCATTCAATCATAGCCTGGGATTTTGGTGGGGCTGCACCTGATCACAAATCCCCATCCTATCTAGGGATTTCACACAGCATAATTTGGGATAAATTGGGTTAAGAAAAGGTTAAATTTTTGCGCCCCCCATCTGTCCAGAATTTATCGCATTTTCAGCCACCCACAGCCATTTATTCCTATTCTCAGAAACCTGGTGAACACCTCGCTACTATACACTGGGGAAATGGGGATATCATCTACACAAATGATTCTGTTATAGTGAAAAGTATCTCAAAATTTTAGTTGGACAGATAAAAATGACTATTGATACCTCACCTCAAACCAACACCCTGGGGGAATGGGCCAGTTTGGGGATTCAGAAATATCTAAACAAAGTCCTCAGCCATGAAGCCGCCGTGTTACAAGATGAAGATCCAGAAGAATTACATCAAATGCGGGTGGGAATGAGAAGACTGCGATCGGCTGTCACTGGTTTTGCACCCGTTTTAGATTTACCCAAAGCCGCCAGCGATGACAACATAGGGAAAATCGCACGTCGTCTGGGAGAACTCCGAGATATTGATGTTATGATCGAAGCCTTGAATAATCAATATTATCCCACCTTAACCGAAGCCGAAAAACCCACCTTAGACAAGGTATTAATTCGCCTAGTTAAGCAACGGGGTAAAGCCTTGAAAAAAGTTCAGGCTACTTTGGCACATCAAACATATAAAAACCTTAAACAAGACCTGCAAAACTGGCTAGATTTTCCCGTTTATACCCCCATAGAAAAGCTGCCGATTATGGGGGTATTACCAGATTTATTACTCCCGCAAGTCAGTCAGCTATTATTACATCAAGGTTGGTTGTTTGGTATTGACAAACTAGAAACCGAGTCCGAGTCCACAGAAAACAGTTCCCAGGAAACTACCCCTAAAAAAACCATTACCAAGAAAAAACTTGAGAAACTCCTGACCACTCACGGGGATGTCTTACACAGTTTACGCAAGCAAGCCAAACGAGTCCGTTACCTCATGGCCCTATTTACCGACTTTTACGGGTCTACCTATCAAGCCTATCTCCAGGATATGAAAGATCTGCAAGAATGCCTGGGTGATATTCAAGATACCATGGTACTCGAAGCCGTTTTGGTGGCGATCGTGCGTTCCGATCTCAAGAAAAGTCTACCCACCCTCTCAAATCAGATGAGCCAAAAGCGCTATGAATCATGGCAGAGCTGGACTCAGCTACAGCGTCGATATCTAAATCCTGTAGTCCGCCAAGATTTTCACTTGACCCTTTTGCGTCCTCCAGTAGACTCTGATTCTTAACCCACAGTTAACCATTATAGCCCTGACAGACCCATTTAAGCTATATTGATCCGAGAAAACCGCAGTACCTTATAAATAGGGGAGGAAAGATAACTCCTCCGTTCCTCCTCTCCATGCTTTGATCATTTTTGGCCTTTTGTATGAATAGATACATTTATTTGGGTCTCATATCCCGATATAATATTTCCTAGACTTATGTATGGTGGAAATCTCACTGTTTAAGAGCCTAACCCAAGAAAGTGAATTTAACCTTTGGTAAATATTTGACTAGGGAAGTAAGTTTCATTTTTTATCAAGATTTAATTAATGGTTAACTGCTATACAATCTTCTGTTAACTTATGAATCATAATCGATAGCGTAAGTTCCCTAGCCAAGTATTGAATTCAACAATTTTTTAAGATTTGCAGTTAGGGTTTGTGAACTATAACTGCTATTCTTGAGAATGAGAGTCTAAGGTTTTCGGTGTTCACTTTGGTCAGATCTTCAAAAACAGGGTCTGTTAAGTCAATTTTGGTAAATTTAGAATGGAAATCTTAGGCATCTTGGCAAATTTCTTATACATTGTCTGTATAAGTAAGGGGTTCGTGCAAGGGTCTGGTTATATGGCGATCGCTAGAGATGATTCAACCTGTACAAACTAATTGGTCTTTCTGAGATTTCTGGGAAAGTACCAATGTCCATCCCATGAGGCAATTAAAATGGACAGCAACAATTTTTCACACCCTCCAAATAACTGGGGAAACTGGCAAAATTCCCCAGCAGTCTCTATCCCATCAAGTAATTTGCTGTGGGGGGGTGGAAATCGGCAAGTTGAGCCAACGGGAAGAGCATGGCAAGCATTAAGTGCAGTAGCTATAAATGCTCAGGATTTTCTAAGTATTGCCATTTATAATTTCCAGCCAGTCGTACCCAGAATAACATTTGTTAACCCGCTATTTACAGGTAACACCGGGTATACAGCCGATGAATTTTTCAGTAAAAACCCAAGTATTATGCAAATTACCAAAACTATTCGTGAAGGCTCTAATGAGGAGAATAACACCATTTTCCATAGATTTAAGGATGTTTCAGAAGACCAACATCTACCCGGTGGATCATCCCTAAATACCTCTGATAACGAAGGTGAATTGTCTGGTATATGGCAGTGCGAGCCATCAAGACATAAGGAAATTGTCAAAAGTCAACGGCCAGTTTTAGACGCTGACAAAAAACGACGGAGACGTGAGGAAGCTAGATTACTGATATATAAATCAACCCACGACGGGTTAACTGATTTATATAACAGATCCTACTTTATGAGGGAACTGGACGAAGTAGTAGAACGGGCAAAAGAAGATCCCGAATACCAATTTGTGGTACTACTTTTGGATGTAGATCGGTTCAAAATAATTAATGACAGTCTCGGTCATCAAGTCGGGGATCGCCTATTAGAGGGGGTAGGAGAACGATTAAGGGAGTGCATCCCACCTTGGCATACTGTAGCGCGTCTGGGGGGAGATGAATTTGCTATTTTGTTTGATGACCTCAACAATTTAACCCAAATATCCCAGACGGCACAAAACATCCAATATCATCTACAACAACCTATTATTTTAGGGGAACAGGAAGTCTTTAGCACTGTTAGCATTGGTATTGCGATCAGTAATGTCAGCTATAGCAACGGCAAAGAAATTCTCCGAGATGCAGACACAGCGTTATCGCAAGCGAAAAGGAAAGGAAAAGCCTGTCATGTAATATTTAACCCTACGATGCACCGCCAGGCTTGGGATCGTATGCAGCTTGAAAATGATCTGCGTCATGCCATTGAACGTCAGGAATTGCAACTACACTATCAACCGATTATTTCCCTGGAGACGCTAGAGATTATCGGCTGCGAGGCTTTAATACGTTGGGAACATCCCAAGCGAGGCTGGGTGTCTCCTAGTCAATTTATCCCCATTGCGGAAGAAACTGGACTGATCCAACCGATTGGAGAGTGGGTGCTGCGGTCCGCGTGCGAAACATTGCACCGTTGGCAGTTAATGTTTCCCCAGGGAAAACAGCCATTTATGAGTGTGAACCTATCGACGTATCAATTAACTAACCCCCAATTAGTTAATAAGGTTCAGACAATTTTGGAAGAAACTGGCTGTGATCCCTGTAGGTTAAAACTGGAATTGACGGAAAGCACTATTGCTGAATATGCAGAGGTGGTGGTTCCCCAAATGAGAGAACTTAGCGAATTGGGGATCAAATTATGTATTGATGACTTTGGAACTGGGTATTCTTCGCTCAGTCGCCTATATCACTTTCCGATTCATACGCTGAAGATTGATCGCTCTTTCATTGAGGGGATCGATGAATCTCAGGATCAACTAAAAATTGCTTATGCCATTGTCAATTTAGCCCATACCCTGGGACTAGAGGTGATTGCAGAGGGTGTGGAAACTCCGGAACAAATGGCTGTATTGCAAGCCTGGGGATGCCAACTGTGCCAGGGATATTTATTCTCTAAGGCTGTTGATGACCAGAAAATGGAACAATTCCTGAGCCAAGGCAGGATCATGCTTTCGGCTACGGAAACCTTACGAGAATGGCAGCGGTTTGCTGAAGAAATTGAAAGGCTCATCAAACCTCTAGAAAAAGGATGCCCCGGAAAAGTCAATCCTAACATTCATATTGCTTGAGGTAGCTAGGCTACAGAAACTTTTGTGAATGTCCTAGCTAACTGAAATCGACTATTGGGAGAATTAATTATGAGTGCAGAACTTTTAGGGATCCTGTTCCCCGAACCTTTGGTAGCAGCTTATCAGAGAGCAGTGGCTGATTTGACGAAAACCAAACAACAATTACATGAAAGTCAACAGGAACTTTGGGATCTTCGTCAGGTGGTCAACCGGACCACCCCAGGAGCATGGGTAGACGAAAATGGCACACTTGTGGAAATTAACGAGGGATTTATTGAGGTTTTCGGTTACGGTGCAGAACAGTTAATCGGTAAACTGCATCCGTTGCTCAATTCTAAATGCTATAATGCGGATTTTGGGGAAGAGAAGGTCTGGTCTGTGGTTAGATCTGGCGGTGTCTGGCGCGGTGAACTGCAAAACTGTACTTTGACGGGACGAGAGGTTTGGCTGGAAACGACTATTGTACCTTTGATGAAAACAGGTGCTACCCCAGATAAGTATTGGGTACTTACCCAGGATATTACGGAACGCAAGGAAATTGAGTTGGAACTGACCCAACTTTCCTGGGTGGCGAGTCAAACTGATAATGCGGTGATTATCTGCGATCGCCATGGGAAGATTGAATGGGTTAATGAGGCATTTACTTGGATTACCGGCTACACTCTCGAAGAGGTGAAAGGTTTAACGCCAGGTTCTTTTCTCCAGGGGCCTTTGAGTGATACGGAAACTATACATCAAATTCGCGCCTGTCTGAAGGAACACAAACCCTATCGTGGGGAGTTGATCAACTATAAACGCCATGGGAGTCCCTACTGGCTGTCTATTAGCATTACTCCGATTTTTGACCATCAGGGGGATCTGACTAAGTTTATTGCGATTGAAACTGATATTAGCGATCGCAAAAAGATGGAGGAAGCCTTACGACAAAGTGAGGTGAGAAATCGCAGCCTGATTGAAGCGATCCCCGATTTAATGTTTCGTCTGAACCGAGATGGGATGTTTCTTGACTATTTCCCGTCTAAGGATGATCGGGTGACAGAATCTAAAGAAGTTCTGGGAAAAACGGTTGAGCAAGTCTTTTCGGAGGACCTAGCCTGGTGGACACGCCACTATTTAGAATTAACTTTAACTAGCGGACAGTCTCAGTCTGGGGAATATATGCTGCCTTTTGAGGAAGGATGGCGCACCTATGAGGCTCGCTATGTTAAAAGTGGGGATGATGTGGTTTTGGCGATCGTGCGCGATATTACGGATCGCAAGGCTATAGAGGCGGCTTTATTAGTTGAACAGCAATTGGAAAAACAAAAAGCGGCTCAACTGGAAAAAGCGTTAGACAAACTACAACGCACCCAAACCCAACTAATTCAAGCTGAAAAGCTATCGAGTTTGGGTCAAATGGTGGCGGGAGTGGCTCATGAGATTAATAATCCTCTGGCTTTCATTCATGGGAACTTAATATATTTGGATACCTGTATTAAGGATATTCAATATATGCTGTGTATGTACCATAAATATTACCCTGAGCCACTGCCAGAACTTAAAGAGGCTGTAGCTGATATTGATGTGGATTTTATGCTAGATGACTTACCCAAGGCTTTGGAATCAATGAAGTTGGGAACCCATCGCATTCAGGAAATTGTTACGTCCCTACGCAATTTTTCGCGACTAGATGAGGCGAAAATGAAGGCGGTTGATTTGCATGAGGGAATTGAAAGCACTTTGCTGATTTTACAAAATCGCCTGAAGGCAAAGGCGGAACAAGGGGAGACAAATATTATCCGCGATTATGGGGAACTGCCTAGGGTAGAGTGCCATGCTTCCCAGATTAATCAGGTGTTCATGAATTTAATATCAAATGCGATCGATGCTTTGGGAAATCAACCCGCACCTAGGGAAATCAAGATTAGCACCAGGTTAGAATTGGCTGAATATGAGGAAAACATGGATATGGTTGTTGTGGAGATTTCCGACAACGGCCCCGGAATCCCGGAGTTAGTCAGACAACAGATATTTAACCCATTTTTTACTACTAAACCTGTGGGAAAAGGGACGGGATTAGGTTTGGCTATATCTCATCAAATTGTAGTAGAAAAACATGGGGGAAAAATAGAATGTATTTCTGAACTAGGAGAAGGAACTAAGTTTATCGTTTCTCTGCCTTTGAATTGCACGAAGATTGATAGGGAACAATTAGTCTAATGCTTGCTAAAGCTAAGGCCTCTGTAATCTCAGTCAATAAATTATTGATTATCCAGATGATTCCTAGAGATAGGTAAAGGACGCATCCGACTCAGTTTATCGACGGCCCATTGCGCGGTTTCTCTGACATCGGCTTCGGGATCATCCATTGCTCTTTGGAGAATCTGGCTAGTTTGGTACATTAAATCATAAATTCGGGTTAGATCCCGAATGGCATTTTGTCGTACCTCTGGGTTTTCATCCTGCAAGGAAAAAACCAGGGCCTTACTCATGGGCTTGATACAGCGGGTGCTAATTTCTGCTAAGGCTGCCAATATTTTGCTACGCTGCTTGGAGTCTGATGTAAATAGCAAGTTTACCAGAGGTTCGATCGCTCTGGAATCCCCCTGTTGGGCTAACTCCCAAATGGCTTTGCTGCGATGATTGGGGTTAGGATACTGTAGTTGTAAAATTAGTTCCTCAATGCGATCGATTTTGACAGGCTGGGGACTCTCGGCTACTAAGGTGGGTTCAGTGGGGACTGAAGGGGGAGGCGGCGCTTCTGTAGTAGATTCGGTGACGGGGGTAGGGGGAAGATTAATTAAACCATTCTCGGAAATGGGGGGGTCTGCTTCGGGGGGCGCTTCTATGGCTGGAAACTGTATTAAGGTCTGAGGGGAGGCGGCGGAAATTTCGGGCGCGGGTTGTGGTTGGGTAGTCTGTTGGGTTTCCTGGGACTCTTCCTCTAAGTCGGGGGTAGCCAGAAGCCGAATTAGAATAAATACAGCCCCACCGGTGACAACTACTCCACCAACTCCTAAAAGAATCAGGGCTTTTGGGAAACCTGAAAGGAATTTTACCTGATTGTTGCCATTGCTGTTACTGTTTTCCTGTGCTAAAAGCAGACTTTCAGAAGTTGTAGCGGCTAGGAAGGGAGATGGGGAGATCATCCCAGCAGTTTCCCTCAGCTGTTGCGCTACGGTTAAACTCTGGCTAGGACTAGCGGCAACTAATCCTGACCCAGTTAAACTTAGCCACAAAAATAAAATTAAATGATCCAAAGCCATGAAACTTAAAGGGGGTGATAACTAAGGGCTACTTGAAAACGCGCTTTGGCTGGTTAGAGGAATGCGATCGCCAATCTGGGCTTCATGGTAACATTTTTGTTGCGCCTTGCGGTTGATGCACCCTACGCCATATTAGCCAATTATGGGGGCGATCGCCAATCAATGGGAATCGATAAGGGTCCCCCTGGTATAAGTCGGGTTTAGTCGGGGCTAGTTTTGGGCTATGCTTCCCTAGATCAGACAAATCTACACCAAACCAGGTTATATAATACTAATCTTAAAGCTGCTGATTTAGCGAAAGCCAAGCCAACAGACCTAACACGGCTTTATTTAAGTCAGTCACGCTATCCTAAAGGGGTGTCAACTGCGAGGAGCTAATTGGAATCATGCTAATCTCAAGGGAGTTAATCTCGTGGGTGCTGATTTGACGGAAACTGGGCTGATGATAACTTATCTCAAAAAGGCTATGATGCCCAATAGTGAAATTCCGAGATTACCCACCATAACCTGTAAGTGCTTTTCTGGTCAACTTTCCAGCTTTTCCCATTACCTGAAAGTAGCGGCTATTTTATCGGTTTACTAATTCAGGGTTAAAAGCGATAATAGATATCCTTGTCTATCAAATGGTTATTAATCAACTAGGGAACGGCTTACAGCTTGTTCACCAGTCGCTTAATACATTCCCCTCACCCTAAATCCCTCTCCCCAAGAGGTAGAGGGACTTTGAGAGGTGATCAGATGATTTATGAACAGGCTGTAACGGGGAAAACGGGAAAGATAGCAGCATGAATTTACAGGCTAATTTGCAGGTTGAGATGGTCACTAACTCTACCAGTCGGAAGGTCAGCCTAAATCAGATGGAAGCCTCCAAACCAACAGTCCAAATACCAGGGTATGAAATTCTCGATCTCATCTACAATGGCTCGAGTACGTCTGTTTATCGTGCTTTGAGTAGTAGCGATCGCCAACCTGTGGTAATTAAATTATTACACGATCGCTATCCTACCGCCAATGAATTGGAGAAATTTCGCCACCAATATACTATCGCCGAATACCTCAAAGGACTACCAGGAATTGTTAATATATTAACTCTGCAACCATATAGTAATGGGTTAGCCTTAATTATGGTTGATGATGGGTTGATATCTTTGGCTGAATATATCTATGAGTATCCCCTTGATGTTCCCAAATTTTTGACGGTCGCCACCGCTATTGTTCAAATTATTGACGGTCTACACCGTCGCCAAATTATTCACCGGGATATTAAGCCTCAAAATTTGCTGATTGAGCCAATTACTTTAGCTATTCAGTTGATTGACTTTAGCATTTCTGTGAGACTCTCAGATCAGGTAATTTTACACCATCAGAATAAAGGATTAGAAGGGACTCCGGCTTATATTGCGCCAGAACAAACGGGACGCATTAATCGAGGGGTTGATCACCGGACAGATTTTTATTCTCTGGGGGTAACTTTCTATCAGTTATTAACGGGAAAATTACCTTTTAAATACAATAACCCCATGTCGTTTATTCACGCTCATATTGCCAAAAAACCTCAGCCTCCCCATGTCATTAAGCCAGAAATTCCGTTAATTATTAGCGATATAATTATGAAATTGATGGCTAAAAATCCTGAAGATAGATATCAAAATGCTTGGGGTATCTATATGGATTTGGTCGCCGCCAAAACACAATGGGAAATCGACTACCAACAGACGATTAAGCTGGGTGTTCCCTATTCAAATTCGCCGTATAATTTGATAAAATTTAGGTCAGTAGAACTGACAGAAAACCTATCTTTAGACCCTCAAATGCAGTCGGAGGTTGACCAAAAATTACAACGGTTAAATCCCTTGACTCAAAGGCTACTACAACAGGCGGCTTGTTTGGGGGATGAATTCGCCTCGGATATTTTATTGAGCGCTTCTCAGCTCTCACCAGGTCAAATGGGAGAGGTTTTAGATGAGGCGATCGCTGCTAATTTAATTGAGTTAGTAACCGCCAACTGCTATGGTTTTGTTAACCCTAGTATCCGCGTGGCTGCTTATCATCAAATTCTCCCTCACCAACGACCTGCTATCCATCTGGAATTGGGAAGACGGCTTTACCCATATCTAACCGCACAACCCTCTGATTCTCAGGAAAAAATATTACATTTTCTGGTAGTCAATCAGTTGAATTTGGGTGTAGAATTGATGGGGGAACAGTGGGAAAGGGATAGATTAGCAGAACTGAATTTAACCGCTGGATTTTGGGCTGTAGAAAAGCAAAATTACCCTCATGCGATCGGATATTTGATGGTGGGTATCGGTTTAATTGGTGTGGAGGGATGGACAAGACAATATGAACTGACTTTAGCACTTTATACCCAAGCCGCACGGGTGGCTTATCTGGTTGGTAATGGGGAACAGATGAGTCAATGGTGCGATCGCATTTTGGCGGAAGCTAAAACTTTGGCTGATCAGGTAACAGCCTGGGAATTAAAAATATTGGTAGACCTTGATCAAAATAAATCCCAGACACCGATTATTAATACCCTGAATTTATGTCAACAACTGGGGGTAGAAATTCCCCTGGTTCCCGGGGAGGATATATTACAACAGGCGCGGGTTAAATTCCTGAGTCTATCTAATTTAGAACCTGATAATTATCCGAGGGAATTATCTCCTAATTCTCCAGCTAATCAGACCCGGCGCGCGGCGGTAAATCTACTCTCATTAATTTGGGAAGCCAGTCGCCGTTATTACCCCCAAATGTCGCAGCTTATTGGCTGGGAATTAGTCAACTTATCAGTGGAGTTGGGAATAAGCGATCGCCTAGCTGTAGCCTACGCCGCCACCGGTTTAATCTTGACCGAATCAGGAGATTTAGATAGGGGATATGCTTATGGTAAATTAGCCTTAAAATGGCTGGATAAGTTAGATTTTATTCCCTTAAAGTCCAAGGTGTTAGAATGGGTTAATCAAGGGATTAGACCTCGCTGCGAGTCCCTAGCTAATTGGCGTTCTTCTCTACCTGCTGAACAGTTACCCCGCTTGGCTTATTTAACTGGGGTTGATAATGGTTCTTTGACTCCTACCGAAGCCATTAACACCCTCAAGGGTACTTTGACTTTAGAAGAGTGGTTAGGGAACTCATCACCAGAGAGATTAACCTTTAATGATTATCTCGATCGCTTAATGGTGGCTTATATTTTGAGAGACTTTCCTAGGGGTTGGGAGTATGCACAGTTAGCCAGAAATCATGTGAATAACGTCATTTGTGTGGTGTCAAAGGCGCTATTTTATGCCTATGATTCCTTAATTCAATTAGCCATTAATCCCCCACCGCTAGAAGTTGGGGAAACCGTTAGGAATAATCAGGATATTATCGAATCTTTTTGTGTGTCCGCACCGCAAAATTTTCGGCATTTATGGCAGTTAGTGGAAGCTGAAAAATATCGAGTTTTAGGAAACCGTATTCAGGGGATCGAAGCCTATGACCGCGCCATAGAATTAGCTCAAAAACATGGTCATAAACGCGAGTTGGCGGTAGCTAATGAACGAGCAGCACTGTTTTATTTAGACTGGGAACGGCATAAAATTGCTCGGACTTATTTAATTGATGCCTATTATGGTTATGCAAATTGGCAAGCATCCGCTAAAATAAAACTCCTAGAATCTGGTCATTTTTCATTATTAAAACCCATTTTATATCACCATAAATCAGAGTATTTGGGCGCTACAGAAACGATTATTTCTAGTAGTACAGGCTCCAATGTTTTGGACTTGTCCACCACCATTACAGCAGCTCAAGCCTTATCGGGAGAAATTGATTTAAAAAAGCTGTTATCTAAGTTGATGCAGGTGCTACTAGAGACGGCTGGCGCGCAAAAGTGTTGTATTATTTTAGGCGATCGCCTATCCAATTTGGCTATAGAAGGGGTCGCCATTTGTGATATGATATCTACATCTAATTCCACCAAAAAGACTCCGGGTAAAATTCAAGTTATATCAGTGTTAGAGTCTATTCCTGTCACCATGACCCAACAATTATCTCAGGGGATTATCGAGTTGGTCATGTCTACGGAAAAACCTGTCATTTTTGATAATGTTAGCCGTGATTTTATCAAGCCAGAGGATGAATATTTACAAGATAATCAACTATTATCTCTACTGTGTATGCCGATTCATCATCGCGGCGACTTGGTGGGTGTTTTATATTTAGAAAACAATTTGATTTACGGCGCTTTTACCTCAGAAAGACTACAAATTCTCAATGTTTTATTTTCTCAAGCTGCTATTTCTATTGGTAATGCTCGACTTTACTCGAAAATGCGGGAAGGGGAGCGACGCATGACCCAATTTTTAGAAGGAATGCCAGTGGGTGTGGCGGTAGTTGATAGTGTGGGGAAGTTACAATATATCAATCAACAAGCCAAAAATTTGCTGAATCAAAAGCTAAAATTAGGGGATATTTGTGATGATTTTTTGCCCCTGCTACAGCCATTGGTAGATAGTTCTCCAGACAGTCCCAATGCTGTTGATATAGATCAAGAACAAAGAGCGATCGCCAATTTTCTGGAAATTAATCAAGGCGATAAATTAATCCCTATTGAAAGTTGGGTAACTCCTTATTATGACCAAGAAGGTGATTTAGTCTATGCCATTATTGCCTTTCAAGATATTACCGAGCAACAACAACGAGAAATTGCTCTCCGAGAAGCTGAGGAAAGATATCGCAGTATTTTTGAAAATGCCTTAGATGGTTTATTTCAGAGTACCCCCGATGGCAAATTTATCCGAGCAAATCCCGCCATGGCTAGGATATTAGGCTATAATTCTCCAGAGGATGTCATCAACATTTGTGAGGATATTTCCCAGCAAATATATGTCAATCCCGACGATCGCATAACTTTTGAAAGATTAATCAGAGAACAGGGGGAAGTCTCCAACTTTGAATGTCAGTTTTATCGCCAAGACGGTACCAAAATCTGGATTTCTGAAACCGCGCGAGCCGTCCGAAACCAGTCCGGCGATTTACTCTACTATGAGGGACTATTGGAAGATATTACCTCACGCAAAATCGCCGAAAAAGAGCGATTAGAGTTATTAAATGAACTCTCCGAATTAAATCAGAATTTAGATAAAGCCTTAGACGCGGAATTTGAAATGACAGACGCTGCGGGTCGGTTTGTACCTCATCAGTTTCTTTCCTGCTTAGGTTATGAAAGTCTAGTCGAAGTTCAACTAGGAACTGCTGTCCAGAAAGAAATGTCAATTTTATTTTCTGATATCCGAGACTTTACCAGTTTATCCGAGGGTATGACACCGGAAGATAGTTTTAAGTTTATCAATGCTTTTTTAAGCCGTATGGAACCAGAAATTTTAGATAATTATGGTTTCATTGATAAATATATTGGCGATGGAATTATGGCTTTATTTGGCGAAAAACCCGACCACGCTGTTCAGGCGGGAATTGCTATGTTAAAACAATTAAGTGAGTATAATTTGACCCGTAGTAGACCCGGAAGGCGACCTATCCGCATTGGGGTAGGCATTCATACAGGAACCCTCATGCTGGGAACTGTTGGTGGTCGCAACCGCATGGATAGTACCGTTATTGGAGATGCGGTTAATTTAGCGGCTCGCATTGAGAGTCTCACCAAAAATTATAGCGTGTCCTTCCTAATTACCCACCAAACCTTTATGGGATTAGATGACCCTAATCAATACGCCTTTAGAATTATTGACCGAGTGAAGGTGAAGGGGAAAACTGATGCGGTAACAGTTTACGAGTTTTTTGATGCTGACCCCCCAGAATTACACGCTAAAAAGTTAGCAACTAAGGTATTATTTGAGCGTTCCCTATTCCTTTATTATCTCAACCATACCTTAGAAGCTAAACAGGGATTTCACGATTGTTTATCTCAAAATCCTAACGATATGGTGGCTAGAATTTATTTAAATCGTTGCTGGGAAAAACTCCGCTTGAGTTAGAATTTACCCCCTTACATAAACTTTTTAACAACCCCACTTAAATCTTGATTGAGGGGAGTACCCAAAGCCGTAAATTTCCATTTACCATTGTCTCGGTAAAGTTCCCCCATCAACATAGAAATTTTTTGGTCGTATGAAGGGTCTGCTGAGAGGTTATATAAAGCCATTTCTTTACCTTTAGCATCTACCACTCTCACAAAAGCATTTTCTACCTGACCAAAATGCTGTTGGCGAGTTTTAGCTTGGTAAATACTTACCCCAAGAATAATGTGGCTGTACCTATCGGAGATAGAATTTAAACGCAGAAAAATACACTCATCATCCCCTTCTCCCTCCCCAGTTAAGTTGTCTCCAGAGTGATAAACTGTGCCATCACTAGACTTTAAATGACCATAATAAATCACATCATCTTTATAATTGCCGATTTTGCCACTATTGGAGAGTAAGATAGCATAAGCATCCAAGTCAAAATCGGCATTGACTCCCAGTAAATTACCGAAAAACCCCTTAGATTCTACTACATCCCATCCTAAACCCATCATCACATTAGATAGGTCATATTGACTTTTATCAAGAACAATACTCTGTCCTTTTTTCAGGTTGATACTCATGGTAAAATCTCCAAATTTTGCATCATAACAATCAGTCAGCAATCGGATTTCTATCATTTATCTGATAGTTAATGGCTTAGTTAACTACTTCTCCCAGAATTTTTATTCTGCTTGAATATTGTTTATATTTCATCAGAATTAATCCAGAAATCCGGTTGCTAATTAGTTAATTTTGACTGCCAATTTCTCACTTTGCGAATGAGATTAAGTCAACGCCAAAGGTACTTTAAACGTACTTATCTACGAAACTTTTTAATCCCTCATTATATCCCTGTCCAACTGCATGAAATCGCCATTCGCCACCTTTCTTATATAACCGACCAAATTCGACGGCGGTTTCCCGAGAAAAGTCTTCTTCTAGGTCATATTTAGCAATCTCGGTATTATTTTGCTGGTCATAAATACGGATATAGGAATTGCGGACTTGACCGAAATTTTGTCGCCGTTGGTCTGCTTCGTGAATTGTGACGACAAAAATCAATTCTTCGATCGCAGAATTAACCAGATTTAGATCAATTTCCACCACCTCATCATCACCAAGTCCCGACCCAGTGCGATTATCTCCTAAATGTCTAACTGAGCTATCAGGGGACTTCAAATTATTGTAGAATACAAAGTATTCATCTTGGGGGATTTTCCCATTGCTGGCTAACATAAACACGGAAGCATCTAAATCAAAATCCACCCCGGTATCAGTAGCATTGATATCCCATCCTAAACCAATTCCCACTTCTTGCAGTCCGGGGGACTCTTTGGAAAGATTAATCCGCTCACCTTTTTTGATATTGACTGACATCTTAGGTTCTCCTTGAACTCAATTTAGCTTTGAAAAACAATGCGTTTCTGATATTCGTCTTCTGTCATCATGCTATGGGAGTCAGCTACCCTATCCAAAAATATGATCCCTTCTAAGTGGTCATATTCATGCTGAAAAATACGAGCGACAAACCCAGTTAGTTCTCGGTGTTGAAGATGACCATCACGGCTGGTATATTCAACTTCGATCGCCTGATAACGGTTAACAATTCCCCGGATTCCCGGAACACTTAAACAGCCTTCCCAGTCAGCCACCATTTCCTCAGATTTACCGATAATTTTGGGGTTAATCATAGCGGTGGGTTCCATTTCGGGCGCTGCTGGATAGCGGATACTAGGACGGGAAGCGATGACTAAGATACGATCGCTATATCCCACCTGTGGCGCAGCGATACCCACGCCATTTTTTTCAATCACCGTTGCCATTAAATCATCAATCAGAGACTGAATACGCGCTTCCCAGATATTAGCAACAGGTTGAGCATGGTCACGCAGCACCGGGTCGCCCAACTGAGTAACCGCGAGTATATCTCCCATAGCAATGCCTCCAAAATTCACAAACCGAGGTAGAACCGTTTAGCCAGTTGTTTGAGATGGCAAATTCCCAGTTTTCACTTGCAATATCTGTGAACTTCCGTTGCGATTCACCTCAATTTCTAGTATACTACCGACCGCCTTACTTTGTACAATCTGCTGGACTCTTTCAGAGGTTGTAATAGTTTGTTGGTCAAGATTCAGAATCACATCTCCCGGTTGCAGTCCGGCTATGTCAGCGGGGGAACCAGATACGACATTCACAATTAATACCCCATCAGTGTCAGGAATAGCAAATGGCAAATCTTGACTATTTTGGAGTTCTTGGCGGAATCTTTTGGTCAGCGTCATCATTTCAATTCCCAAATAGGCGTGTTCAGCGCGACCGGAAGCGATTAGCTGTTGAGCAATTTGTTGAGCATGATTAATGGGGATCGCAAATCCCAAGCCCTGAGCGCCGCTGATGATGGCTGTATTCATCCCAATGACCTCTCCCTTAGCATTCAGCAGGGGACCGCCAGAATTACCAGGGTTAATAGCAGCATCAGTTTGGATGAATCCTATACGCTTATCAGGAACACCGACATCACTGCTAGAACGTCCTGTAGCGCTAATAATTCCGACGGTTACGGAGTTATCAAGTCCGAGGGGGTTTCCAATGGCGATCGCCCATTCTCCGGGGGAGAGTTGTTCAGAATTTCCGATAGTGACAGTGGGTAAATTGGTCGCGTCAATTTTAATCACGGCTACATCTGTGACCGAATCAGTACCCAACACCTGACCATCATAGCGGCGACCATCTTTTAATATAACCTGGACGGTATCGGTACCTTCGACGACATGGCTATTGGTGAGAATGTGACCATCAGGAGATAAAATAAAGCCGGAGCCAGTCCCTTCCTCAAAGCGATCGCCAGGGGGACGCATACCCCTAGGAGGATTAAAGAAGTCCCTAGGGAGAGAATTCTCGAAACGATCGCGACTGACCCGCCGAGAAGCATTAATTCTCACCACCGCCGGACCGACCTTATCGACTGCTTCTACAATAAAGTTAGAGGATCGGTCTGAGGAGGGATTAAAGGGGTGATTAAACCAATTAGGGGCGTTCAGTCTAGGTTGGGGTCTAGTTTCTGTGTTACCGAGAGCGGTGCTATCTGGGGAACTGACCTGAGAGGCTGTCTCGTTAGGATTACCAGCGTCGCCTAATTTGTTCTGTAGCCAGCGATCGCCTATTAATGCTCCGGTTCCGCCAATCAGCAAAAACAGAAAATAGATAACAGGGTGTTTCCAAAAGCCTTTTCCAGTGGTATCAGTCATAATGACTCAAATATAATTTAGTAGGGGGCTGTCCGGGGGGGTTAGCATCTGATACCAACTTCCCGTCATGATCAGGCACTTTGTCCCAATTTAACATGATTCTTGCCGGCTCTGGCAGAATCGCGGGAGCAAATCTTTAATTTTGGTAAGCCGTGGATATTTCTCTTGAACAGTTATGGAATCGAGTCTTGGAACGTCTCCAGCTACAGCTTGGGGAACCGACATATAATACCTGGATTAAGACAGCGATCGCCACTAGCCTAGAAAACGATTGTCTAGTAATTCGCACCGCTAACCCCTTCGCCTGTAATTGGTTACAAAAACACTACCGGGAAATCATCGCCGATGTCGTCCAGGATATTATGGGCGATCGCCTAGAAATTTGTATCACCACCGGAACCGGAGAATTAATGACAACCAATGATCACAGTCCTAGGGTGTCATCGAGCGGGTTAGATACCCCAGGGGAAGTAGTCTCTAGCGTGCATAAACCGCCTAACCTTAATTCTAAATATATGTTTTCCCAGTTTGTGGTGGGGTCGGGGAGTCGCTTGGCTCATGCTGCATCTCTGGCTGTAGCTGAGTCTCCGGGACGTGAATTTAACCCGCTGTTTCTCTGTGGTGGGGTAGGTTTGGGAAAAACTCATTTAATGCAGGCGATCGGTCATTACCGCTTAGAAATTAATCCTTATGCTCGTGTTTTTTATGTATCTACAGAAAAGTTTACCAATGATTTAATTGCCGCGATCCGTCGCGACAGTATGCAGAGTTTCCGGGACCATTACCGAGCGGCTGATGTGTTATTAGTTGATGATATCCAGTTTATTGAGGGGAAGGAGTACACCCAGGAAGAGTTTTTTCATACTTTTAACACTCTCCATGAGGCGGGGAAACAAATTGTCTTAGCCTCGGATCGCCCCCCGTCGAAAATTTCGGGATTGCAAGATCGCCTATGTTCTCGGTTTTCCATGGGGTTAGTAGCGGATATTCAACCTCCTGATTTAGAAACGCGGATGGCTATTCTTCAGAAAAAGGCTGAATATGAAAATATGCGACTCCCCCCAGCGGTGATTGAGTATATTGCGACTAACTACACCTCGAATATTCGGGAGTTGGAAGGAGCCTTAATTCGCGCGGTGGCTTATATTTCTATTTCCAGTCTTCCCATGAATGTGGAGAATATTGCGGCGGTTTTAACCCCGACAGAACCCAAGTCGGAGTCATCCCCAGAAATAGTCATCCAAGCCGTCGCGGACAAGTTTAAGGTATCGGTAGAGGATTTAAAAGGCAATTCTCGCCGTCGCGAAATTAGTTTAGCACGTCAGGTGGGGATGTATTTGATGCGACAGCATACGGATCTGAGTTTACCTAAGATTGGGGAAGTGTTTGGAGGGAAAGATCATACAACGGTTATGTATGGCTGCGAAAAGATTGCCAAACGTCGCGATCGCGATCCGGAACTCCATCAGATTCTACAACAGTTAAGCGATCGTATTAATTTAAACAGTCATTAAGTCCGGTAGGAGTCAACTAGCTTTATAGAGATATTGCTGGAAGCTGATAAAAACTTGCCGGATATCGCCAACCTTCCCCAATTGAGCCACAGCATCCCGGAGTCCGTGATATTTCAGTTCCAGCAGTGACCCTAGCTTATCTTCCCTCAATTCCTGCACCCCCTCTTTCATGTACTGCTCAAGGACAAACTCTAAAAACTCCTGTTGTTTGTCGTCATAGTGCGAAAAAATCAGGCGTTTTTGGGCGAGAACCCTCTGGCTGCGAGTTATCGGAGGCGTAGCATAGGCGATATAAGCCAGCACGTCATAAATATCGCTTTTTTCCGCGTCGATAATGCGGCTAATTTTCAGCAAGTCCTCGCCACTGTAGCCTCTCTCCGTCAGGCTGTCTAACAGGTTCTGGCGGGTATCAGGGCTGCTCCACAGTTCCCGCAGTTGGTTTTCATCTTGGAACAGTTCCGGGAGAGTGCCAAACAGACCCTTGATAAACTCAGCCGCTGATAACGGTTTCCCGTCGGGACTCCAGAAACTCGTCGCTAAGGTGTGCTGGATCTCGCGTTCTTTGCCGTCTGCCAGTTGGATTTTCACTTTCTGGGGTTGTCTCTTCTCTTCCGTTTCTCCCGGTTCTAGGGGGTCTTGAATCGAGGGCTTTTTGATTCCGGGCGTGATGGGGGTGGGGGTTTCCGGTTCGCCGTCCCATGCTGGGTCGTTAAAATGTTGGTACGCGCCAACAAAGATTATGTAAAATATTAGGCTGTTCTATAAATGCTGGTTTACCCAAAATCTTCATTTTTGAAGAAAGGTCAGTCATCACTATTGTTAAATCACCTACATTGAAAAGATACCCATTTGGTGAATTAGTACCAGTTAACCGTTTAGTATTTTTTGAATTAAAATATAAACGGCCATTTTCCGAATAATTTCCTGGTGTTAAGACAATTTGTTTTTCTAAGTCATTACTTGTATTAAAATCACCTCCTTTAAAAGCATAGCCGTGGGAAATGTCAATTAAGCTAGATAACTTCTTCTCAACCAAGCCCTCACCCTTCTGGCTAAAGACGCCATTGAGATAACTTTCAAACAGTTCACGGGCATTGGCGAGGTTCTTCTCTGTGTTGGCGATCGCTCTATCAATCCCCTCAAACGCCTCATCCAAAATCGCCACAATCCGCTTCTGTTCTATGATATTAGTAGGAACGTAAACAGTCTCGCTATGGACAGTGTTGCGATTGAGCGTTGGGACACCAGCACCACTTGAAAAAGAACTTAAATCGAATTTATTTAACAGATAGAAAATGAACCTGGGGTCATTGCCATGAAAATTTTTTACATAAAGAGTAGTGTTTAAAGGCCAGAAATCTTTTTCAATGAAAAAAACTGAGCCAATACTGCCGCTTCGTCCAGTAACAACTCCAGGCCCAGAAACCTTTGCTTCAACATGGATATCTATACAGCCACTTGAACTTATCAGAGGATATTCACCCTTCTTGCGTAGTCTTTTCGGAAGGTCAAATCCTCTTTGAAGTGTACAAACGTCTTCTAACTTCTTAATTACCCAACTTCTCATTCCAACATCCCCCCAATTCCTGCTAAAATAAACTCTGCAAATCTAGCCCATCAATCCATAAATAAAACCAGGTAGATTTCTAGGTTTGGTCATATGCAGCCAGAAAATCATCCCGTGAAATACCAGATTGAGTACAGATACTTCTCAGCGTAGAACCTTTAATTAGTTTATGATTCGGCAAAGTTAATGGAGTCCTTGTACCATCAATATTTTGACGAATCATAGAAATATGTTCTTTCTCCCTCACTATTGAAAATCCCAGCATCTCTAGTGCTTTAATAACTTTTGTTTTGGGGGCATTTACCGGAAATTTACTCATTATAAGCTAGTCTCAGCTACAAAAGCCTCTAATATAAAATCCTCCGATTCTAGTACCGATTTCCCAAAGGTTTCCACATGAAATAAAATCGCAGAACGGACATCATTTAAAGCCTCTTCATAACTATCTCCCTCACCCACAATCACCCCCTGTATTCCTAAAGGATAAGCCACATAACCATCAGCGTGTTTTTCTACAATAATTTTGATATTTTTCATAACCTACCTCAGTTCAATTATCTTAAATTCAGTAGCCATAAACCCGGTTTCTGGATTTTAGGGGATGTTGAAGTGCCGGTAGAGATGGAACTCGGGTAATTATAGGAGCTACTACGATATCCACGCCTAAGAATATTTGGGCGATCGCCTGAGAGTGCTGGCTGATTTCAGGCGACACGGAAGCCGATAAATACTCGCTGAATATTAGCAATATTGCCCAATTCTTTGACCGCATCCCGATCCGGAACTCCATCAGATTCTACAACAGTTAAGCGATCGTATTAATTTAAACAGTCATTAACAGTGGCGGCATTTCTGGACATCTAGGGGAGTGCGATCGCTCTCAAGTCTGACCTATAACAGGCTGTGGGGGTCATCCGATAAACCCTTCTGTTCAGCAAATCGTTGAACGTTGACTCGAATGAAGGAAGGATCGTCGCGTCCCTCCAGAAAAATGGCGATCGCCTTTCCCTGGGGTTGAAAACTTAGGAGAAATGTATTTAATTTAGCTTGGGATGATTTCGGTGCAGCCTTCAAAGCATCCAAAAAAGATGACATTTTTAAATCTCCTCGATAAACTCACTGATAGAATGTGCATATTCCGCTAGTGAATTTTCAAACACAAAAGGAGAATGAGTTACGGCAATTAAACCCGCACATTTTTGGGTATCTTTCAAGTCTTGCAGAAAACGGCGTTGCCAAGGTACAGATATAGATAATTCCGGCTCATCAATTACCAGGAAATACTTATCATAGTCACTTAAAAAGATATGAGTAAATAAGGAGATAATTTGCTTTTCCCCAGAAGATAAACCCGCAATCGGAACTTCTGTCATGTCTTTATTTTTTCGCTTAAAAACTAACTTAAATTCACTGGAGTTAAATTCTAAGGTTTTGTTGCTGAGATACTGATTGACCAAATCAACGAGGTTTCTAATTGGCTGTTCTTTTTCCTGTTGACTTTTATGAATTTCGACCAAACGAGTCAAAAAATAAGCAGTCACCCGTTGTTCTTCTAATAAAACCTGGTTAGTTTTTACATCTTTAAGTAACTGTCCCAGTTTTTGGCGATCGCCTTCTGAAAGAATATCCCCAATCCGAGGAAGCATCACCTTAATTGTTTCCCTAAATTTATCCGTAGACAGTTGAGATGGCTCAACATTTTTATAGTTATTACGAATAATGTCCCCTAAGTAACTTCCAGTCAGCCGATTAAGTGCAGTGCGGAAATTTTGATCCAAGTCTGATAAAGTCGAGTCAAATGCTTGCATTACATCTTCCATACCAAATTCAACAAGTTCAACATATCCAGACTGTAGCTTTTTCCGATAACTCTTAGTTTTAGAAAAAGGCAACACATCATCCAAGTCTATATCAGGAAAAACATCGCTTAGTTCTTTTTCAATTCGGCGATAAGTTGGCAAAAACAAGACTTGTTCTCTCTCGTTAGACTGTACAGCTTTAGCTAGTATATCTATAACCTGGTCTACTTCATTTTCATCTAAAGATGCCAATCTTGGACTAACTCTAGCTAACTCTCGCAATGCCATCAGGGAAATTCCAGGGAATTTATGCCTTAATTCTAGGAATCTGTTTTTTGACAACCAGTATTCTGAGTCATGGTCGGCTAATTCATTGATAAGACTGTCAAATTCTTGGGAAGATAGCCTTTGGTGAAAGTACCTCATCAACGACGACAATCTTTTTGGATTTTGAGTAGTGGGTAAATCCTCTCTTTTGATGGTATAATCTTGATTGCCAATTGTGACAATACAGGAATGAAAGGGAAGCTGGCTTAGGCGATCCCACTGAGTCGTTAATGTGTAGTATAATAAATTAATTAGTGTACTTTTCCCAGAGCCGTTTTCACCAACTAGGATTAAAGTATTGTCTTGAATGGGTACATCTAAATTATAAGCGTCAAAGAGACGCTCTATCCGAATTCGCTGGAGGTCAATAGACATTTTGATAAAATCACTTGGGTAATTATTTGTACAGTCGTCCCCTATTATAAGCCGATCGCCTTCCAGTGAACAATTTTAGCTGACCCGGTTTGGGGAAACAGAGTTTAAGTCGGGTAAAACCACTCGTAGCAAATCAGTTGTAAATCCTTCGCTGTAATTTCGCGAATTGGGGATAGTAAACTCTTATGGTCGCCGTTGAGACCTTCATAAAGTTGGTTTTCGCAGAACAGTTGATCTAGTTCTTCCAACATTTGGGAAACGTTGTTGCTGTGCTTGTATCGATTCCAGATCGAGTCGATATCCTTTTTATAGGTACGTTGTAGCTCCTGCTGAGTTCCGATGACTTTCAGAACCCGATTTTTGATGTCCAGTTCTTGAGGTTCCCAGTCTTCCCACAGTTGGGGTTGACTGAGAACTTCTTTCATTTTACAGAGATTGCCCGAGAGTCGGGGTTTAAATTTATTCCCCACCCGATCGCGCTTTAGAGATTCTAGCAGATTTTTCGTCGCCCTTTCCAGGACGTAAAATATAGCATTGTCAAAGGGGGCTGGCGGCAGCAGTTTCGGGTCAGACCATCCGCATTTAATCCAGTCGAAAATTTTGCGTTTGTCCGCCACCAGGTGGCTGATATCAGTGACGATCGCCTCACCTTGGCGGGGGTAACAATGCCAAAAATAGCGATCGCCTGCTTTGAAGGCTAGGAAAATGCCCCCTTGGGAAAACTCCGGGTGAGGGATATTAAAGTAGCGGGTGCTGTGAATCCCCATCGGTATATCTTCGATTTTCCCCAAGTCCTGCTCTTGGATAAATTTTAGCAGTGGTAGACGCATCTCGTCCAGGGATACCAAATCTGATGTCCGTTCCAATTCCGCCAGAATTTCCGCCTTTTCCTCCTCGCTATCAGCATCTTTCAACCGTCGCAATTCCTCCAGGGATTTATTCGAGATTTCTTCCCCCAGCACACTCGCATCTAACCCCACCGAGTTGTCGATTTCAGCGATACGCTTTTGTAGGCGTTCCACCAACCCCAGCAGCCTTTCTAACCCTTCTTCTGGGAAACAGTTGTAGATGTAGAGCGTCTCGTAGTCGGTCCCTAATCGGTCAATTCGCCCCGCTCGTTGAATCATCCTCACGGGGTTCCAGTGTAGGTCATAGTTAACCAAAATCCCCGCATCTTGCAGGTTTTGACCTTCCGAAAGTACATCAGTGCTGATTAGGATATCGATGGGGTCCTTAGCGATCGCTTTTTGTTCTTCCTCCGATTCGCAGTTGGCTTTGGGGGCGAAATGCTTGACGATAGATTCCCGCCGCTGTGGGGATATTGACCCGGTAATGATTCCCAGGTGGGGATTACCCATAGCTTCCAGCCATTTGGTGTCCTGTTTCAGTGCTTCGTAGATGTATTGGGCGGTATCCTTAAAGTAGCTAAACACCAGTATTTTTTGACGTGGGAGGGTGAGTAGCAAATTTTGGAACGCCATTAACTTGCGATCGCCCTTCTGCTGGTCTTCTGGAAACTGCCGGATCTGTTTGAGGGTGTTCAAGATATTCTGGAGCGTGTCGATGTCCGTTTCGATCTGTTGTGTCAGTTGGGGGATGTCGTAGTCCCCGGAGTCGATATCTTCCAGTCGTCCCAGCATTTCCACCAGTGGCTTTTCCCCGTCCTCTTCCACTTGTGCCGAAAGGATATATTTGCGGAAGTTTTTGCTATCGAGTAGCTTCCCTTGGTGGGCGAGAATGTGGAGAAACTCTCGTTGGAAGCTGGCTTGATTTTCGATAGACTCCTTGAAGGCGACCAGGGAACTTTCAAACCGCTTCAAGTACAAGGCTTTTTGCAGCATCACCAGTGCCTGATTGCATTTTACCTGCTGGTGGTCTTTCCTGTTGGCGGTGCGTTTAAACTCTTTGATGTTGTAGGGTGCTAAATTCAGGTCATCGATGCGATCGGCAAGATTAGCGTATAGACCCTGGAAACTCGCCTCGAAATTGTAGGTAAATTTCTCCAATTGTCGTTGGGGGAAGTGGATCTGTTTTCCCGCGATGAATATCTGCTCCCCAGCATCCTGTCGTTTTTTCACGTCCTGGCGGCTGCGTCGGACCATGGTTTGCATCAGCAATTCCGTGATTTCAACTTCCCCCTTCACCAACTTGCTAAAGTGCTTTTGCAGGTTTTTGATATCCCAGTCCTGGTAGTAATTGTCATTTCCACGGGCGATGAGTAGAAGCTGGTGGTACAGGTCGAACATGGTATTATTGATTGGGGTTGCCGTCAACAACAGAACCCGCTTTTCTCGATTCCCACTACCCAGTAGTTTTCTCAGGGTTTCGTAGCGTTGGGTGGCACTGTTGCGGAAGCGGTGGGACTCATCCACCACTACCAGGTCGTGACGGTTGTATTTAGCATAATCAAACCCCTGTCGTCCCATTTCTTCGTGGGAGATGACATCGGCTTTTAACCCGTATTCGTCCAGCTTCTTCTTCCACACCAAATCTCGCAATTGTGCGGGACACAGCACCAGCGATCGCGGAACGTAGCCAGGTCGTCGCAGTTTGGTTAGGTAGTAGTCGATCACCCGCAAGCTGATGTAGGTTTTACCCAAGCCTACAGCATCGGCGACCATACAGCCATTGTGCCTTTCAATTAGGGCGATCGCCCGCTCGAAACCTTCGTGCTGAAAGCTGGCTAGATCTAGGCTGGTGCGATCGCTTTCCGCCACCAGGGAATCGTTTTTAAACAGTTCCCAAAGGGCTTTTAAAAATACCTGGTAGGGGGTGTAAGGTTTGCTACCAAATTTGGAAGCGTTGAGGGCTTCTATTAGCTTCTGTTTGTAGTCCCGGTCAACGCTGGGGTCTTTCCAAAACTTATCAAACCACTTTTCTCGCAGGTCGCGGGCGATCACGGTGTTTTTATTGATGACATTAAGTTCCGTGTTTTTTGTCAATCCCGCCGGGGTGAAGTTACTGGAACCCACGATGCTATAATTATCGAAGATGTAGGCTTTGGCGTGCAGAAATTGAGATTTTTCCCCCTCGGCTCCGAATAGTCGCACGTGGATATGGTCTTGCTGAAAAAAAGCGATCGCCCGGTCTATTTTCTGCTTGTATTCCAGGTTATATTCCCGCTGTTCCAGTTGTCGTCGGGTTTCTTCTTGGAAATATTTAACCAGGTCAATGCGATCGCTCTCCGCTGGTCGGATAGCCGGGTCGCGACCAATCAGCAACCGCAGCGATTCCAGATGGTTCATTGCTTCTTCCAAATGCACCCACGCCTCAATCTGGAAAAATCCCGTGGCGATATCCAAAACCCGTTGTTCTTCGTCTTCAATCACTTGTTTAAGGATGGTTTTCAGGGTTTTAGTCGAGTTATCGATATAGTCGTCGGTAATTAGCATGACCCCATTAATTAGATTTGATGATTGACCTGATTTTGGGCTGTTGGCTATCCTCTCAACCCGGAACTTCCCCAACCCACCTTGCATCAAAACTCCCCCCCCAAAGCAACTTTATCCTGAATCTATATAGCCTTCAATCTCCAGGTTTCCGGGTGTCAAACCCTTGGGTGATTCTTCCAACCGCAAAACAATTTCCCTGATGATAACCATGTCTATTTTCACGAGTTTAATCTCCTCTAATAATCCTCATTTCCTCAGCCGTCAACCCATATAAATGAGCTACCCGGTCATCAATCTCGGCTTCCCACTCCCCTACACCGACACCTTTTGCATCCAGACATTTTTGGACTAATTTTTCTATGGCTTCTTTATCGGCTTCGGAAGCCGTAGGGATTGGGATTTGTGAAACATACATTGGTTTATATTCTAAGAAACTCCCTCCTCTAACTGCTGCTATTTGAGCAATAAAATAATTGGTTAATTGTGAATTTAAAACCCCCAATAAAAATGGTCTATCAGAAACTATTAAATTTGCAGGCGCACTTAAATGAAAACCTGGTTGTGCAAAACAAAAGTTAGGCTTAATTGATAAATTTCCCCAAACAATATGTGTCTTTTCAAACTCTCTCCAGTATGCAATATTATCTTGAATTTCAAACCATTTATAAGTACCATTTTTTCTGCCTCCTGGAATTCCAGGTGTTAATCTGGTCTTGTATTGCATCAAGTAATTTTTAATAGCCGGATATTGGTCTATATCAATGCCTCTACGGGTAAAAATTAAATACAAATCCTGATAATCAACACACCATCGTTTAACATCCCTTCCCCGCAAAAAAGGTTTTAATACCTCTTGAGAAGATGGATGTTCAGCAATCAATTTATCCCGTGTTTCTTGGTTGACCACAAACGCCTGATTATAGCCTGTTTTAATCCCGTAATAAAACCGCCCATTAACATACTCACCCAAAGGAGTACCCGCAACCCGCAGCTTATCCAATAACCGCAAGACAGCAGGAGATTCTAACCGCCAACCATCAGGGGTTAACTCCTTCTGAAGAAGCAGAAAACTCTGGTTTTTAAACACCGAAGGAAACGCCTCAATTGACTGTCCGATTTCCCAATTCAAGACACAGGCTTGATGGTGTTCTGGTTTCCCCTTGCTGACCAGGATAATACTAGGATAAGCGATCGCCTCAAACACAGAAGCATCTCCGAAGTCAATCAGCACATCAACCCTAGCCTTTTCCCCCAAGAATTGTCGGAGTTTTTCACCATACCCAGCACGGAAGTATTTATTAGACGAGATGTAAGTTAAATGACCTCCTGATTTCAGCAAATTAAAGCCTCGCTCATAGAAATAAACATAGAGGTCAGCCACACCAGTATAACACTGATATTCAGCTTTTAATGCTGGCTTTAACTCTTTAATGGCTTCTTGTCTGACATAAGGCGGATTACCGATGACCACATCAAAGCCACCTTTTTCCTCAAAAACATCTCGAAAGTGCAGGTGATACTGGAAGAAATTAAGAGAGACTTTCCCGGTGACCACCTTTTCATGAAAGTCAGTTATATCGGTGATTCTCTGGGTAAGATTCTCCCGTTGACTCAAGAGAGCTTTAGGAGGTTTTGGGAATGCTTTAATTTTGCGATCGCATTCTTTCAACTCACCTTGTAGACATTGAATCCGGTCTTGTACAGCGACCCGAAACACATTCATTTCAGCTTGCAAAATCTGCTCTCGGAGTTGGTAGCGTTCCTCCGTTTGAGCATCAAAGTATTGTTTTTGCAATGCCAGTAAAGGTTGGATAGCGGTTTGAATGGGAGTTATTGCCAACATTCCCTGTTGGTCTTTCGTGGGGTCTGGAATTAGTTGTTCACCATGAATCGTAGAAATTAAACTATTCCCACACATTAGTTTATAGTCAAGGTTAGGGAGAGGTTCCACATCTTCGATGCTGGGGATATCCACCACCAGAGATAACCACATTCGCAGCTTGGCGATTTCGATCGCTTCTGGTTTGATATCCACCCCATAGAGGTTGTTGGCGATAATCTCGCGTTTCCACTGGCTAATCGTGAGGCTACCACGCTTCACCGTCATTCCTTCCCGGCGTGCGATCGCCTGTTTCACCTTCAGGATAATTTGCAGCATCCCCAGGGGAAACGCACCGGAACCCACAGCCGGGTCAAGTACCTTAATATTATCCAGTGCTTTCTTGAGCGATCGCACCTGTTGGGAACTCATCAATTGATGCAAATCAGAGTCTGTCAAATTGGGGTCATAGTCGATGAGTTTTCGGACAGTTTCCAACTCCATCCCGGTTTCATCCGCCAGATAGCGACATAACACCTCCGAACACATGAACTGGACGATACCTCTAGGGGTGTAGAAGGTTCCCGACTTGCCGCGTTCTTCCACTTCTAACATATTCTCAAACACCTTCCCCAACATTTCCGGGTCAACCGCCACGTCCTCATCCCCCGCCACATTTTCCGCCACAGTGAAGTTGTAGCCATTAAAAAAACTGAGGATGCTGTCGGTATCTCCGGGGTCAAACAGCGAGTTAGGAAGTCTCACCGCCGACGGTGTTTCTCGTCCCGCCGCATCGCGTATACCCTCCCCGTAGTCGCGATCGAAAAGTCCGCCGTTGAGGTAAGGAATTTTCCCCCAGGTTGATTTACAGTTGAGGCGTTGGCGGTTCAGGGTGTCAAAAAACAGGGGTTCGAGGATATCCTGGTAGTAGTCGCAATCCTCCGACTGAAAACGCTTTCTCCGGTATTGGTGGCTCAAAAACTGGCGATCGCCTGCCAGAAACTCTTTTTTCTGGAGGAAATACAGAAACATCAGCCGCCCCAGGAGTCGCTGAGAGAACTGGTGCAGCCTGTCTGCGTCCTCAAAATAGGGGTGGGGGTTATATTCCATCACCACCGCTTTTAGTCGCTCGAAGAGGTCACGATAGCCCCTGTAGAAGCTCTTAGTGAGTTGTTCCACATCGAAGGCTTCGCAGTGAGCGTGGTACAATTGGGAGGGGGATTTACCGTTAACAGCCAGGGCTTCCAGGCGATCGCGATCGAACGCGGTGGGGTTAGTGCGATCGATGAGTAGTTTGCGAATGTGACGCTTGATGTTCTTGTTGTCATCGAAGGCTTTACGAGGGTTAACCAACATCAATTGGTTATAATCGGTGGTAGCCATCAACAGAAATTCCGTGCTTTGTTGTCCTAACTGGTTAGCGATCGCCTTCAGGCGGCTACTGGCGGTGCTATCTTCCTGCCATTCTTCCGGGCGTAGTTGAAAAAGCAGCACCTTCAAATCCGGGTCGCCGTTATCCTGTTGTGCGATTAAGTAAGCCTTTTCAACCGCCTCACCATGGCGATCGCTCAGACCCACATCTTCCGGGTCAAATTCCTCGCGGCAGGTATTGTAACCCAACCGCCTGAATAAATCAGCGATTTTCTCCGGTCCAGTGAGACCCCTAATATCCTCAATTCCGAGCAAACGTTGATTAGTCATCTTGGCTTCCTGATCATGCGATCGCCATTCCCCCATAGTACCAATAAGCGATCGTTATTCTGGTGCTGCCTTTCCGTCACCGGGCGAATCCATCCCACTCAAATAACTTCCAGTGTATCCCCCCACCGACCACAAAAACCCCAATTTTTTACAATTCTTATTAATGAGCCAATCCCCATCTAATTAATAGGGAGCAGCACCACAATCTTACCGACATTTCCGATATCACCCCCGGTCGAGAGTGTCTGCGAGTTATTGTTTTTGGTGGCGATCGGTTTCTCCTCGTGTGGAAAGTGTCTTAGGTGTTGTTATTGATTAATAGGCAGTGCGAGACGTTTAGGAGTGAAATAAGGCTGCAATGCCTGAAATAACCTCCTAGAGGGAAAATTAGACCTTCAACCAGTCTAACCCCTTAACTGTATATATGTCCCGACGTTTAGTGAGTTGTTGCACTAAGCAAGGCAAGGAACTCAAGGTCAATCCCATTTTAAGAAATCACAAAATACCGTCCAAGTATACTTAGGAGGAGTATTTCAACCCACTTGGGGTGATTATGGGAAAGAGTAAAGGCGATAGCCACCCCCAGTTTCAGAAATCACAAATCTGGGATTGAAGCGGGGAACGGAAGGCGTGAGGGAAAACCCATTCCCAAAATCCGACCACTGCCAACCATCCATGATTAGGGAAACCGAATGTCTGGCTTGAACCATCGTAATATCGAGGTAGCGAAATAGGTTGACACGCTGCGTTCAAAAGAACAAGGGGAAAAGAAGAGGACTTGACTAGCCATCTTCACAGACCTTTAAAAGTACCCCGGTGGATAGGACAAATCTAAAGATGGAATGCCCATATATACGGAACGTTGAAACCCCTGTTAGGCTCTCCATATAAGAAAGTGAGCAATATTACTCACTGGAGTAGTGAAAAGTGTAAGCGTATGCCCATAAGGGGAAAGGATGTGACTGAAAGCTAATGCCTAACTGTAATGGTTGGGATATGCCCACTAGTCACGGTGTGGATATAGAGACTGCGATGATGTAAGAGTGCTTACGACCGTGAGCGAGTTTAAAGACTACGTGGTGTATATAGCTCCTAAAGTTGAAGTCATAAAGCAGGGGGTAGTAACCCTGTTCCTACTGACAAAATAGGGTATCCACATCAGGAGCCGTGTGATGTGAAAGTATCAAGCACGGTTTTGAATGGGAGTTGGGAAAGGTGACTTTCCTTTCGACCCCTACCATTTCCGAGAGGGGGAGAGTTTGTCCGGTCAATGATTGTCGCCCTTCAAAATATAGCCAGTATAATCAAAATATGACTGAACGATGAATCAGAATTGAGCAAGCCCCAACTGAAAAAGGAGCAACAGCCAATGGACTACAGAGAACGAATCACCCTAGAACCGAGCCAACGCAGTGGCAAACCCTGCATTCGCGGTATGCGGATCACCGTTTATGATGTGCTGTCCTATTTAGCCTCTGGCATGACCTACCAAGAAATTTTAGACGACTTTCCCTACCTCACCCAAGAGGATATCTTGGCTTGCCTCAGCTACGCCGCCAATCGGGAACAACAAACCCTACTGGTGCAAGCATGAATCTGCTATTTGACCACAATCTTTCACCTCGGCTAATACAAAGACTTGCGCTACTTGTTTCCCGAATCAACCCACGTTTACCAAATCGGACTCGAGAAATCAGGCGATCGTGAGGTTTGGGATTATGCCAAGCACCATAAATTCATCATCGTCACCAAAGACAGCGACTACAACGAACTCCTCACATTAATGGGCTTTCCCCCAAAAATAATTTGGATTCGTCGAGGCAACTGCTCTACCACAGACATTGAAGCAATCCTGCGAACTCACGCAGCACATATTCAAACCTTAATCAGTGACTCTACCCTAGGCATCTTGACCCTCTACTAGCACCGGATTAGCGTTAAGGTAAGCTAAAATCGACAGCATTAGCTGTAAACTCAACAACAACTATGGCGACACAACTCCCCAGTCGCGATCGAACAGTCCGCCGTTGAGGCGATCGCCTCCCAGAAACTCCGAGGTCGCGTTTAAAGCGGGGAGTCAAGGCGATTTCAATGGGTAATGGTTCACTCGGCATCAATACCTTCCCACATTTCTGACAGGGGGAGGGTTTGTCCCGTGAAGGCTTCCTGTAGTCCTTGTTTAATGCCTTCTATGGCGATTTCGGTAGGTGTTTCGCCGGGGTCTTCTTCGTCTTCTTCCAGCATCAAGACGATGAGGCGGACTCGCTGAGGTTTGGTAATACCTAGGGAGCAATCAAGGGTTAGTTCTCCACTTTCGTTAATGGTCGCTGTGGTTTCAATAGCTTTCATGCTGTTTCGACTTTAGGGGTTTGTAGCTAATTTAGCGCATTTCCCCTTATCGAGTAGGTCGCCGGGGGTGGCGGCGGATTTGGCTGTCGGGTTCCCCAGCCTGTCGCTTTCCTCATGGTAGTGGGGTCGATTGGCGTTAAAGCACTTTTTTCCTGATTTGATAGGGGTTTGAGGATTCTAGGGCTGATTATCGGGATTTGCGTTAAAGCACTTTCAAGCCCAAAACCGAAGACGTTGATAGACTTCGGCATACCGCAGAACTCTATACTCTCCCCTGGCCTGATTAGCATTAAGGTAAGCTAAAATCGACAGCATTAGCTGTAAACTCAACAACAACTATGGTGACACAACTCCCCCTCCCAACCGATACCGAAATCATTTATCCCGAAAGTGATGGACAACCTATGGCCGATAATACCGTTCAATTTCGCTGGATTACTGTCATTTACGATAATCTAGCCTGGTTATTTGCCCAAGAGCCGAATGTGTTTATCGCCGGGGATTTATTGTGGTATCCAGTACAGGGAAATAATAAATTATGTCAAGCCCCAGATGTAATGGTGGCTTTTGGTGTTCCCAAAGGAGATAGAGGTTCTTATCAACAGTGGCAAGAGAATAATATTGCCCCGCAAGTCGTCTTTGAAATTCTTTCTCCGAACAACACTGAAAAGGAAATGAACCGCAAATTATTATTTTATGACCGCTACGGGGTGGAGGAATACTATCTCTATGACCCTCAAAAGAATAACCTAACGGGATGGTTACGTTCTGAGACTTGGTTAGATATCATTGAACCCATCAATGGTTGGGTTTCCCCTCGTTTGGGCATTCGCTTTGACCTGTCCTCGGATAATTTGGTGTTGTATCGTCCCGATGGTCAACCCTTTGCCGATTATCTGGAAGCCCAACAGCAGTTAACAACTATGACTGAACAATTGGAACAGGAGCGGCAAGCCAAACAAGCGGCTACTGAACAATTGGAACAGGAACGGCAACGTAACCAACGTTTAGAACAATTGCTGCGAGAAGCAGGACTGAATCCTGATGCCAATTTATAGGCGGTTTCGGTGGGTGTCGCCCCGGGGTCTTATTCAATGGCTTTTATGCTGTTTCTAGCCGCCAGGGGTGGTTCCCCAGTCTATGGCTTCCCTCATGTGGGGGGGTCGATTGGCGTTAAAGCACTTTTTTCCTGATTTGATAGGGGTTTGAGGATTCTAGGGCTGATTATCGGGATTTGCGTTAAAGCACTTTCAAGCCCAAAACCGAAGACGTTGATAGACTTTGGCATACCGCAGAACTCTATACTCTCCCCTGGCCCGATTAGCATTAAGGTAAGCTAAAATCGACAGCATTAGCTGTAAACTAAACAACAACTATGGCGACACAACTCCCCCTCCCAACCGATACCGAAATCATTTATCCCGAAAGTGATGGACAACCTATGGCCGATAATACCCTTCAATTTCGCTGGATTACTGTCATTTACCATAATCTAGCCTGGTTATTTGCCCAAGAGCCGAATGTGTTTATCGCCGGGGATTTATTGTGGTATCCAGTACAGGGAAATAATAAATTATGTCAAGCCCCAGATGTAATGGTGGCTTTTGGTGTTCCCAAAGGAGATAGAGGTTCTTATCAACAGTGGCAAGAGAATAATATTGCCCCGCAAGTCGTCTTTGAAATTCTTTCTCCGAACAACACTGAAAAGGAAATGAACCGCAAATTATTATTTTATGACCGCTACGGGGTGGAGGAATACTATATCTATGACCCTCAAAAGAATAACCTAACGGGATGGTTACGTTCTGAGACTTGGTTAGATATCATTGAACCCATCAATGGTTGGGTTTCCCCTCGTTTGGGCATTCGCTTTGACCTGTCCTCGGATAATTTGGTGTTGTATCGTCCCGATGGTCAACCCTTTGCCGATTATCTGGAAGTCCAACAGCAGTTAACAACTATGACTGAACAATTGGAAGATGTGACTGAACAATTGGAACAGGAACGGCAAGCCAAACAAGCGGCTACTGAACAATTGGAACAGGAACGGCAAGCCAAACAAGCGGCTACTGAACAATTGGAACAGGAACAGCAACGTAACCAACGTTTAGAACAATTGCTGCGAGAAGCAGGACTGAATCCTGATGCCAATTTATAGGCGGTTTCGGTGGGTGTCGCCCCGGGGTCTTATTCAATGGCTTTTATGCTGTTTCTAGCCGCCAGGGGTGGTTCCCCAGCCTGTCGCTTTCCTCATGTGGGGGGGTCGATTGGCGTTAAAGCACTTTTTTCTCGATTTACCTATCTTCAACCTGAACTCATACCCTGTGGAAAATGTTGTGGATAACTTGCCTATTATTCCCAAATACTAAGGTTGACAGGGGATTGAACCAGACCAAATCCCTATCGATTTGATGGATTTTCCACAGTTTTTCCACAGATGCTGACAGGATGGAACCCTTAACCAAAGTCAAATTTAAACACAATTTCCACAATTTCCACAGTGGCTCGCCACCCCCCTAAACAATTAGCCTCAAAACTTAGCCTCAAAACTTAGCCTCAAAACTTAGCCTCAAAACTTAGCCTCAAAACTTAGCCTCAAAACTTAGCCTCAAAACTTAGCCTCAAAACTTAGCCTCAAAACTTAGTTTCAGAACTTAGGCGATCGCCACGTCCCCATAGCGCGATATAATGTTAGCTTCAGTCCCCTTGCTAAATACCTGAAATGCGGTTAATTGTAGAACAGGAACAACTCAGTTCTAATCTATCCTTAGTTTCCAGAGCCATTCCATCCCGTCCCAGTCACCCGATTTTATCTAACATTTTGGTGAAAGCTGATGCGGACACTCAACAATTGAGTTTAACCGCCTTTGACTTGAGTATGGGAATTAACACCAGTTTTCCGGCTCAGGTTCAGCAGGGGGGAGTTTTGACCTTACCTGCTAAATTGCTCAATGATATTGTCTCCCGTTTACCTGGGGGCGATATTCAGGTCGATGATGAAGAGACAGAGGCTGTAGTTACCCTAACTTCCAGTTCAGGACGCTATCAAGTCCGGGGAATGGTGGCTGAGGAGTATCCCGACTTACCCTCGGTAGAAGGTGAACATAGCATTCAACTAGCGGCTGATAGTTTATTGGAAGGCTTAAAGGGAACTCTCTTCGCTACCAGCCCTGATGAAACTAAGCAAGTCCTAGCTGGTGTTAATCTCAAGGTGGGAAAAGATACCCTTTGTTTTGCTTCCACGGACGGTCATAGACTCGCGGTGGTCAAGGTGGAAAATGTCCGAGACCCCAATAGCCAAGAACCAGAAAACTTGGAAATCACTATCCCAGCACGCGCCCTGCGGGAGGTGGAACGCATGATTGTCAGTGCTAACTCAGCGCGACATAGTGCCGCCACGGAGGAAGAATCAACAACCCCCCCCATGGTGACTTTAGGTTTTGATGATACCCAAGTGGTTTTTGAATTGGGGACTCGTCGTTTGAATTCTCGTAAGTTGGAGGGTGCTTATCCGGCTTATGAACAGTTAATACCTAATAAGTTTTTAAGCCAGGTGAATGTTGAACGGCGGACACTTTTGGCGGCTTTGGAGCGGATTGGGGTTTTAGCCAGCCAAAAAAATGATATTGTTAAATGTATCATTGATGAGGTAAATCAACAAATTTCCCTATCTGTAGAAGCTGCTGATGTCGGGAATGCTTTGGAGTCAATGCCTGCTCAGATTTCTGGTGAAGAACCCAAGGAACTTGCCTTTAATGTTAAATACTTAATGGATGGGTTAAAGGTGTTGAATAGTTCGGAAATTCAGATACAATTGAACGCGGCAAGCACCCCGGTAATTATCAATCCTTTTGGAGGTTTAAAAATGACCTATTTGGTGATGCCTATTCAACTGCGTAGATAGTAGTCAAATGGCAGATTAAAGGTTGCCAAGGTAGGCTGGGGCGGGGCTGTAGCCATTAATTAAGAATGCTTTTTCGGGGAGAATATTAAACAATGCTCTGCCTCAAAAACATCTGATTTAACTCCGCCCCGCCCCAGAAAATATATATAATAGCTGGCATTGAGAGGAGGGATAAAACCCTAACCTATGACCAGAAACTTAATTAGTTTCGGATTCAGGAAATGTGCGTTTGAAGTCTTCTAGCAACTCGTCCATTTCCTCGAGAGCCTGATTTACATCAATTCGCAAAGGCCCTAAATTGGGTTTTTCCAATAACTTGAGTAGAGCCTCCCGTTTGCTCTCAATTAAGGCAACTCCCTCTCGGATCTTCTGTGAATCCATGGATTATCCTCTTGTCACCTAGTTAGATTTTCGATGATTTTAGCATCAAACTCAAGTTTTGTGTTCTGGTGATGTGAAAAAAAAAACCGGACTGGGGGACTGTAAATGATTGGGGTTGACGGGCAATTTTTTGGTAAAGTATTGATTGATGACAAAAATTGATAATTAGTTAATCTGATGTTGCGTAAAATTTCTATGGCTCAAGTGGGTTTAGTGCTGGGTGGGTTAATTACTGTGGTGGGGTTTGTCGCCTATTTTGCTGACTATGCTACCCTGAACCTAGCGGGGTTTTTTTATGGGATTCCCCTATTATTGGGGGGACTAGCTCTGAAAGCGGCAGAAATTAAACCGATACCATTTTCTGAACCGACAACGCCAGAAGTCCTCAGCAAGCGGGAACAACAGGCGACCCCGACTCAAAATCAAGTGCGATCAGATGTGACCCGCTATCGTTATGGCCAATCTGCTCACCTGATTGATGCGATCGAACGCCTGAAGCTAGGAGGGAATGATGAGGAACACCCACAACTACAAGCCTTGCGGGAAGGGGTGGTTGATGGCAGTTATGCGCTCATTTTAGAATTTTACTCGCCTTTTGTGCCTCTATCGGTGTGGGAAGAGAAACAAAGCAAAATTGCTCAATTTTTTGGTCCGAATTTGCGGGTACAGGTGACTCAACCAGAAACTGATTGCGTGGATTTAATCATGATTGCTGATACGGAAAGCTAATTGAGGGCTAATCAATAGGCAAATTTGGGGTTAAATCCCATAGCTTTGGGGAACTGGTGTCTATGCTACCTATTCGGGATTGCCTTTTTCTAAACGTACTGCATACCACTGTAGATATTTTCCGGGTCCCAAATCAAGATCACAGCAGGTATTGATGAGATATTCGGCTTGGTGGGAGGGTGTGGGAAACTTTTGGAGCTCACGGGGGAGATCATCTTGTAGTTGGGCTAGAATAGCCTGTAACTTGTCTGTAAGTTCAGCGACAGTCATAAGTTGCTCGGGTTGGTTAGACTCCAAGACGACAAAGTGCTCTTCCTGGTACATTAAAGAATCTGCCATAAAAAATTTTTACCAAATCTAAACATCAGCAGGACAATCTCTAGCATAATCATGGTACGATCATTTTGCTAGGATATCGAGAACCAGTGGGTGTGGCTTGGAATTTATGCTAAGTCAGGTTCAGCCTCGATGTTTTTTTGTTTTGACTGGCACTTCACCTTACTATGACAAGCCCTACATTTACCAAATCAGCGGAAAAGCTCTCTAAACTTGAAGCTATCAAAGAGCGCAGTAATCAACTGCGGGAGCCTTTAGCAACTGAACTGCTGAACGATCGCAACTATTTGACAGAGGATGCGGTTCAGATTCTCAAGTTTCATGGCTCCTACCAACAGGATAACCGAGATCATCGGGTTCCGGGACAAGAGAAAGATTATCAGTTTATGTTGCGAACCCGCAGCCCAGGCGGATTTATCCCCCCTGAACTTTATCAGACTCTGGATCATCTAGCGGATGAATACGGGAATGGGACACTGCGGACAACTACCCGCCAAGGGTTCCAACTCCATGGGATTCTCAAAAAGAACCTGAAAACGGTTCTCTCTAGCATTATCAAAAGCATGGGCTCGACTCTGGGTGCTTGTGGAGACTTGAACCGGAATGTGATGGCTCCTCCAGCCCCCTATTGCGATCGCCCTGAGTATGAGTATGCGAAAACCTACGCGAATTATATTGCGGATCTGCTGACTCCTCAGACTGGGGCTTATTATGAAATTTGGCTCGATGGGGAAAAAATAGTTAGTGCGGAGGAAAACCCGGAAGTCAAAGCGGCGCGCGATCGCAATGGTAATGGCACAATTTTCCATGAGGGGGAAGAGCCGATCTATGGCAAGCATTATATGCCCCGTAAGTTTAAGTGTGCGGTAACAGTCCCCGGAGATAACTCTGTTGATATTTATACCCAAGATGTGGGTTTGGTGGTCATAACTAATGCGGCGGGAGAATTGGAGGGATTTAACGTCCTAGCAGGCGGCGGTATGGGTAGAACTCACCGCAAGGAAGAAACCTTCCCCCGTATAGCTGATGAAATTGGCTATGTCGATCGCGCTGATATTTATGATTTGGTGAAGGCGATCGTAGCAACCCAGCGGGATTATGGCGATCGCACTAACCGCCGCCACGCGCGGATGAAATATTTAATTGAGGATTGGGGAGTTGACAAATTCCGCGCTCAGGTTGAGGATTATTTTGGCAAACCCCTAAAACCTTTTAAACCCCTGCCTCCCTGGAAATATCAAGATTACCTGGGATGGCATGAACAGGGCGACGGTAACTTATTTCTGGGTATCTCGGTAGAAAATGGTCGGGTGAAAGATGACGGGAGTTTCCGGCTGAAGGCGGCTTTACAGCAAATTAACCAAAAGTTTGAGTTGCCAATGTTAATTACAGGCAACCATAACATTATCCTGTATCAGATTTCGCCCAAACACCAAAAGACAATCGATCGCCTTCTGAAAGAACATGGGGTTTTGCCAGAAACAGAAATTGATCCTCTGGTCCGCTATGCCATGGCCTGTCCAGCTTTCCCGACTTGTGGATTAGCAATTACAGAATCTGAACGTGCAATCCCTGGTATCCTGGACCGGATTCGGGTATTGTTGGACAAGGTAGGGCTGGAACAGGAGCATTTTGTCGTTAGGATGACAGGATGTCCCAATGGATGTGCCAGACCCTACATGGCGGAACTGGGGTTCGTCGGTAGCGCTCCCGACACCTACCAGGTTTGGCTGGGAGGCTCTCCTAACCAAACGCGACTAGCTGAACCTTTTATGGAACGGCTGGCTCTATGTGACCTAGAAGCAGTTCTGGAGCCGATTTTTGTTGGCTTTAAACAGAATCGGCAACCGTCCGAGAGTTTTGGCGATTTTTGCCATCGTGTTGGTTTAGACTCCATCCGCACTTTTGTATCCAATTACCAAGTAGATTCCTCGATGAACATTGAGACGAAAGAAATCCCTGTCCCGACTTCCGTAGAAACACCCTCTAATGAGGCTCCCGCGCCCCAAGCTCCGGTCGATCCTAGCAAAATTCGACATCGGGTTAGTGTGCGTCATGACATCTATAGTCAACTAAAAGATGAGTCCAAACGCCAAAGCAAACCAATTGTGGAAATTGCTACCCAGGCGATTGAGGAGTACCTAGCTAAGGTGCGAGCTGAGTCCTAATTGCCTTTAATGGCAGATTAAGTAATCCCCACCCTACCAAAAGTCGGGTGGGGTCATTTTGTTAACAGAATTTCATGAGGGAACTTCAACGGATCGCGATCGCTTCTGAACAATTCCACCACCAACAAGTAGACCTGACTGCTGGACAACAGCATTATTTGGGTCGGGTTTTGCGCCTACAACCAGGCGATCGCTTTATTATTCTTGATGGTCGGGGGGGTTGGTGGCTGGCTATCTGGAAAGGCGGGCAAAATGCCACTGTAGTTGAACCGATAAGGGTTAACAATGAGTTACCCATACCTGTGACTTTATGGGTGTCTATGCCTAAAGGAAGTGGCTTTGAGGAGATTGTGCGCTGTACTACGGAGTTGGGAGTGTCTCGTTTGGTTCCCATTATCAGCGCCCGCACTGTGGTTGTCCCTAGCCCTCAAAAACTAGCCCGCTGGCGACGTATTGCTACAGAGGCGGCGGAACAGTCAGAACGTCAGATCCTCCCGGAAATTACTGATCCACTATCGATACAGCAGGCTTGGGAAACTTTGTCAGACCAGGGAGAAGAGGTAGATAAATATATTTGTGTGGCTAGGGGAGATTTTCCCCACCTGTTGAATTGTTTGTTGGCTGCGAGAACGGGACAAGGAAAGGGTTATGTCTACAATTCCCTGCTTTTAGCTATTGGACCCGAAGGGGGATGGACAACACCAGAGGTTGAGGAGGCTATTAATAGGCGATTTCAGCCGGTGTCTCTGGGAAGCCGAATTTTGCGATCGGTCACAGCCCCCATGGTAGCTTTATCTCTGGTGGCTGCGGTCTCCGAAATGGATAATTATTAATTATTAATTATTAATTATTAATTGTTAATTTTGGCGATCGGTCACAGCCCCCATGGTAGCTTTATCTCTGGTGGCTGCGGTCTCCGAAATGGATAATTATTAATTATTAATTATTAATTATTAATTGTTAATTTTGGCGATCGGTCACAGCCCCCATGGTAGCTTTATCTCTAGTAGCGGCGGTCTCCGAAATGGATAATTATTAATTATTAATTATTAATTATTAATTATTAATTGTTAATTTTGGCGATCGGTCACAGCCCCCATGGTAGCTTTATCTCTGGTGGCTGCGGTCTCCGAAATGGATAATTATTAATTATTAATTATTAATTATTAATTATTAATTGTTAATTTTGGCGATCGGTCACAGCCCCCATGGTAGCTTTATCTCTGGTGGCTGCGGTCTCCGAAATGGATAATTATTAATTATTAATTATTAATTATTAATTATTAATTGTTAATTTTGGCGATCGGTCACAGCCCCCATGGTAGCTTTATCTCTAGTAGCGGCGGTCTCCGAAATGGATAATTATTAATTATTAATTATTAATTATTAATTGTTAATTTTGGCGATCGGTCACAGCCCCCATGGTAGCTTTATCTCTAGTAGCGGCGGTCTCCGAAATGGATAATTATTAATTATTAATTATTAATTGTTAATTTTGGCGATCGGTCACAGCCCCCATGGTAGCTTTATCTCTAGTAGCGGCGGTCTCCGAAATGGATAATTATTAATTATTAATTATTAATTATTAATTGTTAATTTTGGCGATCGGTCACAGCCCCCATGGTAGCTTTATCTCTGGTGGCTGCGGTCTCCGAAATGGATAATTATTAATTATTAATTGTTAATTGTTAATTGTTAATTGTCCGGCTTCTGATAAGCTCTAATCATGGCTTGGGTTCCTTGAGTAGAGCCTAAACCTTCATCCAAATTCTGAACTATTTTAAACAGGGTATCGGCTAATTTTACCCCTGGTAACTCCCTGGAAATAGCCTCTTGAACTAATCGCAAATCCTTAACCATGTGGCGAATCATAAAACCCGGAGCGAAATCATTGTTAGCTACCTTTTCCCCTAGGTTAGACAAAGCCCAAGACCCAGCGGCTCCGGTGCTGCATACCTCCACAATTAGTTGAGGGTCAATACCCTGATGTTCCGCTAGTAACATCGCCTCACATAGTCCAATCATGTTGAGGGAACATAGTACCTGATTACAGAGTTTGACAGCTTGACCGCTACCACTAGGACCACAATAGCGGATATTTTTACCCATTGTTTCTAACAAGGGTAGGCAGGTGTCAAAGCTATGGCGATCGCCACCCACCATAATAGTTAGAGTACCATTTTTCGCGCCGATATCTCCCCCGGAAACAGGTGCATCTAAAAACTGCATTTGATGGGATGCGATCGCCGAAGCGATCGGATGAACCGCCGCCGACCCAATAGTGCTAAAGTCTATAATGATCGCGCCCGGTTTAGCAAACTGAATCACCCCAAGGGAACCAAGGATGACTTCTTCCACGTCGGGAACATCTCCCACACAGGTACAGATCACCTCAGCTTCGGTCACAGCTTCTTCTATGCTATGGACGATTGTAGCACCTGCATCAGAGGCGATCGCCACACCAGGACGCGAGGGAGTACGATTCCATCCTTTCACATCATAACCACCTTGAGCGAGGTTAGCAGCCATATAGCCACCCATCACGCCAAGTCCCAAAAATGCAGTTTTAGTCACGAAATCCTTACCTCAATTTTTCAATATCTGTATTATTAGCTTGGGTAGTTTTCATATAGGAGAGTAACCAGTTAGCCATAGTAGCGCGCCGGGTTTGTCTCGGTCCAAAGTTTCCAATAGTGTAGCCTTTAAAGCCTAGTTCCTCTTTCAGGAGTTGTTTATTTTCTTTAGGTATCGACCGGGTGAGTTGAACAGTAGCCGGACGGCTTTCGATAAAGTCCGGGGGTTCTCGATATGTTTCTCGCCACTGTGTATCAACTTGAGTTATATCCCAGCGATCGCTTTGTTCGTCATAGCGATAACCAAGATAATACCAAACCAGTTGATTAACAGTGTTGTCCTCTATTTCCTCATTGAGAATCGCCCAAATCGTATCAGTATTTAGGGGGGGTAGTTCAGACATAACCTAGGTTGTAGTTTCCAGTTAATTACATGGGGGTAATGAGTTCTAAAGGTCCCAATCCAAACTCATCAGGAGAAACAGAGCGCAATTCAACCAATGCCATCATATCCTTAAAACCGGGCTGACCACGAGAAGCGCCCGTCAACCCCATAGCAATAATTAAACCACACCAACCCTCAGTTTGGCTACAGCGTCTTTCCCAGTTTTTCCTAGCCCGCTGATGAGTTGGGTCATCTTCCATAAATTCCCCAAACAAATGCAATTCACCATTTTCCGTCTTCAAAATTCCCAGGTCATAATTCCGACCCTCCATGGGATCTTTCCCTGAGTTAAAACATATTCCCGCTAATCCTCCAGCCTCCTCCAAATTTTGAATTAGTGTTTTCGCCTTCGGCTTAGAGGTTTGAATCAAAATCACAGGTAAACCATCCCCTTTCTGAGGAATATCCACATCAGAAGGCTGGTAGAACTCCGTATTGTTTCGCAAGTAATCCACCGTTTCCCAAGGAATTACACCCAAACTCAAAAATGATTTAGGTGGTATCAAATCATCTCGTAAGGTAGGGTAATCAAACTCCTCCTCGTCATCTTCCGCTGCTTTCACCATTTCCAGAAGTTCATCAGCCACCTCTGGTAAAGTTTTCACCTTCACCGAAATCATTTTGGTTTCAGGTGCATCAGGTACAGAACAAGATATGCGATAGCGTTTAGACAGCTCAGGAAATGAATCCTCATTTAATTTATAGCGAAAATCTCGTAAGAATCGGTGCAGTGCTTCCAAGGCTACCATCATCACCGTGGCTTCTTCTTCGTAGATGACCGATCGCAAACCTTCTAAGGGGTGTAAATTACCAAAGTTAGGTTCAATCTGCGATGCTGATAAAGTTTCCCAGATTACGTCCTCCTCCTCATCTTCTTCTGACAAAGGCTCAAAGGTGACAAACAGACAATCTTGAGTTAAAAATGCTTCTTCTAGGTTATCAAAAGGTCGGTCAGCAACAACTCTTTCTCGAAACCTTTTTAAAGATTCTAGGGAACGGTACATTAGCACCCCATAATCCATCCCTAACTTACCCAGTGTAGAAATGTAGATAGTTCCTACGTCTAAGTGATTGATTTCTATAGAAATAATTTGATGTTCCCCTAATTTATCCCAAGGTGCATCTTTCCAAATTTGCTCGGCTTTTTTGAGCAGGGGATCTACAAAGGCTTCGGGGAGTTGAGGGGGGCGACTTTCGGCTACTTCTTGGAGTCCCCTAAATATCTCATCAATTAGTGGTAAATCTGGTACATAGTCTATAACTATATCGAGTTCTTGTAGGACACCGCGCAGGAAAAACTGAATTTCGCGATCTTTGACCACAATTTTGTGAGGGCGGGCTGCTGGGGTAGGGCTTTGGGGATGTTCCATCGCCCTGAGTAAAGTTCGGACGATCGCTTCTGGGCCAATATTAGCCGATACCATATCCATTGACCGTACCATTCCCTGAGAACCGTCAACCCAAATGATGCAGTCATTATCAGCCTCTATATCTGTTTCCAAACTAGGTCGAGACTCGTGAGACATGGGACGGCGATCGCCCTCCCACACGCTAGGAATGGAGGGTAGTTTTTGTAAACGACGAAGGGTTGAACGATTGAGAAATGTCATTTAGATAATTTATAATATCGAGTAGTGCTACCAGATTAGGATTTTACACGATTCTCAGAACCAGGAAAGGACCCGCTCCGTTGAGAGTACCGGTTATTTGTCCCGGCTTTAGTCCCTAACTTAGATTGTATGACAAAATACCAAATTCGGGTAAATGCGATCGCGCCCAGATTAGATCTGGCTGTAGGACTGGGTTTCCGCCCCTAGCCCGGATCTCCTTGACCGCGATCTTAACACGATAAAAACTCGGGAGATTGGTAGCCCCGTCTCTTTATAGCGGGGCGGAAAAGCGACACGGCGGCTTTAGCCGCCATCAGGAATGGTGAGGGTCGTTAATGTAAGCTGTCACCTTAGCCGTGCTGACTTTCCCTGTAGCTTCGTAGTAATACGACCGAGTCCACAATGAAGGTAGCTTGCAGAGGTGAGGGAACTCCTGCCTGATCCGCCTAGATGAACGCCCCTTCATAGCTTTGACTATTTGGTGAATGGCGACCTGAGAGCCGTGCTCTACCAGGATGTGAACGTGGTCAGGGGCTATTTCCAGAGCCTTGACCAGCCAGTCATTTTCTAGGGCAACCTCATTCAGTATTGCGGCAAGCCTCATCTTGACGTTGCCGACCAAAACCTTCTTCCGCCTTTTCGGAATCCAGACCAGGTGAACATGGGCCAGCCCTACCGAGTGGTTGCCGTGGCGGTAGTTGATTGACTCATCTCGCATTGTTGAAGGCTACCCATTTATCGACAATTCTAGTATACTTATTTTATGGCTCAAACCTTTGCAGCACAAGTCAATCAACTCCCTGACGACCCTACCCTGAGGGCCGCACTGGAGTATCTTGGCACGGCTTCAAATAACCTCTACAACTGCACGGTTTACCTGGCTAGGCAGTTGTATTTCAAGGCAGGTAAATTCTCGAATGGGCGCTGGCTATCGAGCCAGATGAAGCACAACGCCCACATGAAAGCGCTCTATACCAGCGCTGCACAGCAAACCTGTATCAGCGTGGGTGAGGCGTTCAAGGGCTACCGTGAGCTACTGAAGTTATGGCGCAGCGGTGGGCTGACTGAAAAGCCGAAGCCGCCCAATTACCGCAAGTCTGGCGGCATGTTTCAGCTTAGCTACCCTAGGCGGTGGCTGAGGCTGGTTGATGGTCAGGTTAGGGTGCCAATGGGAACGGCCTGCAAGGTCTGGTTTGACCTACCCGAAATCTTCCTGCCTTTCCCGTCAAACCTTGACTGGGAAAAGGTTAGAGAGGTGCAGATTGTTCCTCGTGCAGGCTACTTTGATGCCGTCTGGATCTGCGAAGCACCCCCCGTTGTGCCCGTGGTTCTAGACCCTGAGAAGTCGCTAGCCATTGATCACGGCATTGACAACTGGCTGACCTGTGTGGATAGCGAGGGCCATAGTTTGATGGTGGACGGCAAGCACCTGAAGGCGCTCAACCAGTTCTACAACAAACGGGTCGCCACCATCAAAGAGGGAAAGCCTCATGCCTTTTGGTGCAGGTTGCTAGATAAGCTCACGGGCAAGCGTAATCGCCAGATGCGGGATGCCGTCAACAAGGCAGATAGGCTAGTGGTCAATCACTGCCTGAAGCATGGCATTGGCACTGTGGTCTTTGGCTGGAATCAGGGGCAAAAAAACGGGGCCAGCATGGGCTGCCAAACCAACCAGAAATTTGTGCAGATTCCTACGGCAAGGCTGAAGAACCGAATAGCTCAGCTTTGCGAGGCCCACGGTATTTTGTTCGTTGAACAGGAGGAAAGTTATACGTCGCAAGCGTCCGCGTTAGACCTAGACAGTATTCCCGTTTACGGTGAAAAACCCGAGGGTTGGAAGGCTTCAGGTAGGCGCATTCGACGTGGAACCTATCGCTCTGCTGCTGGCGTTGAGGTCAATGCCGACTGCAACGGGGCGTGGAATATCGGTCGCAAAGCAAAAGTAACGGGGATGCCTTGCATCCCCGCAAGAGGCGTTTTGACTTCGCCTAGGCGTCTGAGAATTTGGGATCTTCCTGGTGTGTCGATCCTAACTCAGAAGTGCTGTAATCCCTCCGGGGAATCCCCGTCGCTTTAGCGCGGGGAGTAGTCAATCTCCCCCTTAGATTTGTTACAATCCTTGCTAGGATCAATAGATGGCAGGGTCGATTCGTGAGTTGAACTACCATACATTAATTAGCCCGGCTTTAAATTAGCTATGGAACCCCACGGGGAACTGTTTCAACAATAGTGTCTCCCATTCTGCCATGCTAAGGATAGCGTGCGAGACGTTTAGGATTGAAATAGGGCTGCAATGCCTGAAATAACCTCCTAGAGGGAGATAGACTGAATCAACCCAGTTTACCCCTTAACTGTTTATATGTTCCGACGCTCGGGCTGCAAACCGAGTAAGGCAGGAAACTCAAGGTCAATCCCATTTTAAGAAATCGCCAAATTTACCGTCCAGGTGAACTTAGGAGGAGTAAAATCCACTTGGGGCGATTATGGGAAAGAGTAAAGGCGGTAGCCACCCCCAGTTTTGGGAATCACAAACCCAGGATTGAAACGGGGAACGGAAGGCGTGAGGGAAAACCTATTCCCAATAATCCGACCACTGCCAACCATCCATGACTAAGGAAATCTGAATGTTCCGACTTGAACCATCGTCATTAGCAGGCAGCGAAATAGGTTGACACGCTGCGCCCAAAAGGGTAAGGGAAAAAGTAGGGTAATTCTATCATCACCTACACAGACCTTTAAAAGTACCCCGGTGGATAGGACAAGTCTAAAGATGGAATGCCCATATAAACGGAACGTTTAAACCCCTGTTAGGTTCTCGGCAAGTAAATCTTGTAGAGTAGTGAAAAGTGTAAGCGTATGGTGCGAGACGTTCGGGTATGAAATAGGGCTGAAATGCCCTAAATAACTACCCGGTGAGGATTCCAGCTCCGAATCTGGATATAAGGAGACCTCTCCTGAGCATCCTCATAACTGGTTATATCAAGTCCGGATAATCAATTATAGTAAAGTCTCGGTTTGAGGCCACCAATGAAAACTGGTCAAGCCTCGAATTAATTAGCGCTGTTTCCACAAACTTCGGCAGCGAGCACACAAGAGTTCCTCTAGCTGATCAAGATTCTCAAATGAACGATTGGCAATGGGTTCATCTACCAGAGGCCACAGTCTTTCTGCTGGTTGTAGTTCCGGGGAATGGGACGGTAGAAACATTAAATGCAGTCCTTCGGGTACTTTCAGATTCTTACTGATATGCCATCCGGCTTGATCAACCACTAACATAATGTGTTGATTTGGACCTAATTTAAATTCGGCAGCAAACTCCTGTAACACTCGACTAAATAGAGTTGTATTGACGTAAGGTATAATCCACCAATAAGTCTCTCCCGTTTCCGGTCTCACAAAACCATATAGCCATAACCACTCGAATTTCCAATTAATATGGGCGAGTGGTTGACAATCTTCCGCTACATAAATACGTCGCATCACCGGTTTGAGTCCCAGACGGTGTTCATCTTCGCTCCACAATTGCACCTGTGCATCAGGGTATCTCCGGCGAAGTCCCTCTAACTCCGTTACCAGTTTTTTTTTTCCAGGCTTGCTGCTCGTCTTCGTCACTTTCGATGTGAGCCGGTCTCGGTACACGAAGCCGAAATGTCATTTGTCGCAGAATCTCCCATCCCCTTTGTCGGCTAATTTTTCGTCCAGTTACTCCTGTCAACCAGTCTGCCACCTGGCGACCGTTCCACAGTCCCCCATCCGGCGCTGTTCCTTGCAGGGCTTGCCATAACTGAGCTTGAGTCACATCATCAATTAACGGTGGATGTCCGGGATTTCCTTTTCGGCGATCACCCAGCCCTTTTAATCCCAATTGGTTGTATCTCTTTACCAATTCATAAATCCAGATGCGACTGTAGCCCGTAATTTCTTGGACTTCCTCCGTGGTCTTCCCCTTAGCCAACAACCAAATAATTTGATATTGGCGACTTTCCAAGCCCTCTTGGGCTTGGTGATAAGCCCGGCCAAGTTCTTCGGTACTTAAGTGGGGAGCTATACTAATTCGTCTGGGCATAACGCAAGTTTGGCATTGGTCACTGATATTATAACCGATTAAGCGAACTTGATATTATATGTCCCGACGCTTAGGGAACTAAGCAAGGCAGGGAACTCAAGGTCATAAACGAACTGAGAAATCAGGGAGTAGAGAGTAACGGCGATAGCCACCCCCAGTTTTGGAAATCATAACTCCAGGATTGAAGCGGGGAACGGAAGGCGTGAGGTAGAACCTACTACCAAGACGCGACCACTGCCAACCATCTATGATATGAAGACCGAATGTCCGACTTGAACCATCGTAATACACTAGCAGCGAAATAGGTTGACACGCTGCGCTCAAAAGGGCAAGGGGAAAAGTAGGGGGTTCGTCCGACTACCTACACAGACCTTTAAAAGTACCCCGGTTCTGAGGACAAATCTAACGATGGAATGCCCATATAATCGGAACGTTGTAACCCCTCTAATGCTCTGCCTATAAACAAGTGAGTAATGCTATTCACAAGGCAGTAGTGAAAAATGTAAGCGCATGCTTAGAGGGTGAAGGATGTGACCAGAAGCTAAAGCCCAATTGTCATGGTTGGGATATGCCCACAGGTCACGGTGGGGATATAGATACTGCGGTCAGTAAGAATATAATGGCGAGGACGAGTTTAAAGACTACGTGGTGCATATAGCTCTGAACATCGAAGTAGAAAGCAGGTCTCTTGATTCTGCTCCTTTGACAAATAGGGTATCCACACCAGGAGCCGTGTGATGGGAAACTATCAAGCACGGTTCTGAATGGGAGAGGGTGAAGGTGACTTCACTCTCGACCCCTAACCCTATAAGGGGAAAGGATGTGACTGAAAGCCAATGCCTAACTGTAATGGTTGGGATATGCCCACTAGTCACGGTGTGGATATAGAGACTGCGATAAGTAAGAGTGCTTATGACGTGAGCGAGTTTAAAGACTACGTGGTGTATATAGCTCCCAAAGTTGAAGTCACAAAGCAGGGGGTAGTAACCCTGTTCCTACTGACAATAGGGTGTCCACATCAGGAGCCGTGTGATGTGAAAGTATCAAGCACGGTTTTGAATTGGAGTTGGGGGAGGTGACTTCCCTTTCGACCATAACAGGTAACGGTTCTCAATAGTCCGAGCCAGTCGTCAGACCCATCTCGATCTCTAGTTCACGCTTGGCGAAAATCATAAAAATCAAGGAGCTTAATTTAATCGCAGATTAGTTGAACCAATTAGGGCGATGCGCTACAATACCAAGTATGGGTGCGAGACCTTCGGGTATGAAATAGAGCTGAAATGGGCGAAATAACTACCCGGTGAGGACTTAAACCCCTTGCTTGATTGGGTCGCATCCCTGACCATCCCATAACACAGCCTGATTTTTTTGCCCACCTTCGAGACTTCCAATATGGTTGCCAAGGTGAAGCGTCTAATCAGGTCTAAGACTGCCCGCGCCATACTGACATGGGCGCATTATCGATTCAAACTAACCCTGAGACATCAAGCGCGGAAATAACTGAACAGTTGTAGATGTGACCGAAGAATACACCAGCAAAACCTGTACTCACTGTGGTCATGTTCATTCCCAGCTAGGTGGCTCAAAAGTGTTCCGATGTCCTGAGTGCGGGTTCACTCTACCACGGGACTTGAACGGTGCTTTTGGAATCTTTCTAAAAGCTTTGCGGGATACCGCCTCTGTTACCTTAACGGGTAATAGTGCTATCGTCGCATTGTCCAGGAACAACCGGAAAAATGTCGCGTAAATGTATCAGTTAGGAAAGCCAATGACACAAGCAACTGAGTCTAAAACCCCAACCCAAGGAATTCAGATGACTGATGCTGCTGTTCAGCAGGTGCTTTTCCTGCGCGAGAAGCAGGGTAGAGACCTCTGTTTACGGGTGGGTGTCCGTCAGGGGGGATGTTCTGGTATGTCCTACATGATGGATTTTATTGAACCCAATAACATCCAGGATACCGATGAGGTCTTCGACCATAATGGTTTTCAGGTTGTTTGTGATCCCAAGAGTTTGCTGTATATTTATGGTATGGTCCTTGACTACAGCAACGCTTTGATTGGGGGTGGGTTCCAATTTACTAATCCTAATGCTAGTCAAACCTGTGGCTGTGGTAAGTCCTTTGCTACTTGATTTTTGACGGACTACATCAGGTATGATTAAAGGCGATCGCAGATTGTAGTTAGACAATGGCGATCGCTTTGTAGTCTGTAATACTTGCTCTCTAACGATGAAAACTACTGAAGAACTGTTTAAGGAAGGATTTGAGCGTTATCAAGCTGGGGAAGCTATGGATACCTTAATCCCCGTGTTTCGTGAAGTGTGCGATCGCTCTCCTAAAAATAGTAACGCCTGGACTAGCCTAGCTTGGTTATACCTCCTTGCTGATAAACCTTCTGCGGCTTATAAAGCCGCCAAGTTAGCAGTTAAATTAAATCCCCACGACCCCCAAGCTAGGGTAAATTTAGCCGTATCGATGTTGGATTTACAAAAACCCGGGGTTCGTCCCCATGTAGAAATGGCTCAACAGATGATTATGGCTGATTCGGAGTGGCTAGAGGAAGTCAAAAAAAATTTGGACGATGGATTGACTCGCAAACCTGAATGGAAAAGTTTACTTAGGGTTAAACAATGGCTGCTAGAACTTTAGCAATACTAATTTGATGATATGCTAACATATAGCATCGCCAGTAATAGACCTGAAATTATCGGGTCTGTTCACGGCAATTCAAGTAAATTCCAGTTGAATAGGGCGACTGAGTAAATATTCCTACTAGGTAGCTCTTGAAACTCCTTTACAAAAAATAATATTATTTAACCAACAATTGGCAAAATAAATGATAAGATTTGGGAACTTCACGCATTAACAATCTTATTTGAAGTTAGCAGACCAATTTGATAACACAAGGAGTAGAAATAACTATGGGCAATGATAACGTAGAAATAACTATGGGCAATGATAACCAGGTTAATGATAACCAAGTTTACGTTAAGGCTGATACCCGCAATCATAAAGGCTTTTTTGTGCAGCAGGGTGCTTACAAGTTAAAAAACATTGAAGAGTCGGGCTGGGCGTTAATTTGCTTAGATTCCGTTTGCTACTATGTCGATCCTGATAATTTACAATCATCTCAGTCAGGGGAGAGTGCAGAATCTTAGAGTATTAAATACTAAGAGTATATACCTATAAATTAGATAAATTAGGCTGTCCTCACAGGTAAGGACAGCTATTTTTTTTGGGGGGGGGTAACAATCAGTCAAATGAGTATGATTACTGATGGCGGTAGGGAAGTTGATCACCATACCAAATAGATTCTATCTGTTGAGCGATCGCCTGTGCTTCCTCTTGAAGAGTATGGATTGGGTCTTCAGTATCAATTAACACGGTGACATGACCCAGTTTACGACCCGGACGGGACTGAATTTTCCCATACCAGTGAACTTTAGCTTGAGGAATAGCAGCCAGTTGTTCCCGTTTAGCTAAATAGTCATTTTCCGCCAACTCAAACCCCAACAAATTCACCATCACCGCGCCGCCACATTTAAGGTCAGGATTTCCCAAAGGTAAACCAGAGACCGCCCGCAAATGTTGTTCAAATTGGGAGGTATGACAAGCATCAAGGCTAAAGTGACCGGAATTATGGGTGCGGGGGGCGATTTCATTCACCAAAACCTCCCCAGAAGCGGTCAGGAAAAACTCAATACCAAATAGCCCCACCACGTCTAAACCATGGAGAAGGGTATGGGCTAATCGATTAATTTGATCCTGTAAATGGGTGCTAATCTTAGCGGGGGCGATCACCCGATGACAAACCTGATCATGTTGGATAGTTTCCACGATGGGATAAATAGCGACATCTCCGGTGACTGACCGGGCGGCGATCGCTGCCAATTCCCGTTCAAAGGGGATAAACTCCTGTAGTAGCATGGGGGGATAATCAAACTTCGCCCAGGTAGCCTTCAAGGTAGCAGCATCAGGAATGATAAAGGTTCCCTGGCCATCATAACCATGCCGTCTAGCTTTGAGAACTACCGGATAACCCAAACCTTGTGTAATCTGAGGGTTAAGATCACCTTCAACCCGTGTTAGAGCCTCAAACCGAGGCACAGGCAAGCCTAAACCTTGTAATTGAGATAATTGCTCAAATTTATCTAACAGGGGTGCTAAAGCCTCCAGACGGGGGCGGAAACAGACCCCGGCTTCTGCCAATACCCGGAGGGCATCAAGATCAATAAACTCATTCTCAAAAGTAATGACATCGCAGCGTTTAGCTAACTCCTGAGTAGCGATCGCATCAGCAATATTTCCTAAAACCGTATCGGTGGCGATCGCCACAGCCGGATCACTATTATGGGGAGTTTGGACCACCAGAGACACCCCCAAATTCTTAGCCGCACTAGCCATCATCCAAGCTAATTGTCCGCCGCCAATGACACCAACGCGGGTAAGTGTTTGATTGGAAGGGGGGGGTATAAGGGTGACGTTCATCGTAAAAAACCTCCGCGACACTTGACGGTTTTATGTGATTAAAGCTGATCAATCTGTTTGGCTTGTTCAGGAAGACTTGCTTGTTGCTGACCCTGCGATCGCCATCTAGCATTAAGTAGACCTATGGGAGTCCCCACCACATCAACCCACTCACCGCGACCTATAATCGCCTTAGCACTATTGATGGGCAATTCCTTGACTATCCACCGCCCCAGGCTATATATATAGTCTTTAGGCTGCATTTGAGGCATTAAATCCACGCCGTGGATTTGGTGAAGATAGCGGTTGGATTCTCCATAGCGTCGCCACTGACTTTGTAATCCTTTGAGGGTGCTGCGGTGGCGATGTTTGACCTGTGCTTTTTCCATAAAGGCTAACTTGTAGCTGGTTTGCTGTTGAATGCGCCAACACAAATCAGCATCTCCCCCGGTGGTGAGATAGGGACGAAATAACCCCGTTTTTTGGAATGCGTCTCGTCGCACGGCTAAATTAGCGGTTTGACCGTAGGGATAAAAAGGGTGTGCGAGGGTGTGTTTTTGAGAAAGGGTATCTTGGCGGCTGGCGTGTTTTTCTAGGAGAGTGTTTCCGGGTAAAGCGATAATTTCCCCTGCTACTATGCCGATTTGATCATCTCCAAATGGTTGTACCAGGTTTTTTAACCATTCCGGTTCTGGGCGACAGTCAGCGTCGGTAAAGGCGATAATTTCGCCTCTGGCGGCGCGGATACCACGATTTCGGGCTGCGTAGGAACTTTGGATTTGATTTTCCGTCAGGGGTCGCAGGGGCAGGGTTGGATCTTGGGTAGCTGTTTGCAGAATTTCCCCAGTGCGATCGCTGCTGTTATTGTCTACTAGCAGATACTCAACCTGATTGGTTGGGTAAATTTGCGATCGCAAACAATCAATCAAATCTGGAAAATCCGCTTCGCCGTTATAGATAGGGATGACAACAGAAATATATGGCATAATAGGCAGTTCAAATTGAACTTTTTAACCACACAAGAAAATCCCTAACCAGCTATCAGAAAAACAACCCAAATTAGTAAGCCTTGTACACAGTAGAAACAGCCTACAACTTGAGTTTCTGACCAGCCAGAAAGTTCGAGGTGATGGTGAATTGGAGCCATTCTCAACAGACGTTTACCAACTCCGTTGGCATCTTTAGTCGCCTTGTAGTAGGTCACTTGGGCAATGACAGACAGGGTTTCGATTAAGAAAATCAAACTAATAATTAATAACACCCAGAGGGTATTAGTAATCAAAGCCACCCCAGCTAAGGCTCCCCCTAAAGCTAAGGCTCCTGTGTCTCCCATAAATACTTTAGCAGGGTTGCGGTTGTGGGAAACAAATCCTACACAAGCGCCGGACATACAGGCACAAAATAGGGCAATTTCTGGGTAAGTGGGGGCGAGATAGGCGGCCATTCCCAAAAAGGCGATCGCTCCTAATCCTCCCATTAAACCATCAACCCCATCAGTTAAGTTAGTGGCATTACTTTCCGCCACCTGAACGAATGTAGCGAGAGGCCAGAATAACACCCCTAGGGATAGAGTTAAGCCAAAGGGTAAGGCGATGTTAGATGCTACCGAAGCCTGATTGTAGGCTAACCAAATACAGAACAGCACTGCAAACAACACTTGCAGCGCCAATTTCATCTTAGCAGAGATACCTTTATTAGATTTTCGTCTCAAGATTTGCCAGTCATCTATGAACCCCACTAAACCAAAGGCAGCGGTGAGCGCACAAATTGCCATCACATTAGCATCAAATCCTGAGCCGGCTAGTGCGATCGCAATACCGACCGGAATAAAGAAAATCCCTCCCATGGTTGGGGTTCCCGCTTTCTTGAGGTGGGCTTGCGGACCGTCTTCCCGGATGAACTGTCCCGCTTTAATCCGGGTTAAGATAGGGATAATCCACTGTCCGGTCGCCGCCACGACCAAGGCGCAAATGGTAAACGGTACGAACAAGGAAATATTAGTAGGCCAGAGGTGGCTTACTGTCATATCCAAGCCAATGGCGAAAGCGCTCAATCCTAAACAAAGGAACAGTAATAAATACGATCCTGATAGTTGTAGGGACTTGGAGTTAGTAAATTTACTATCCACAGGTTTTTCAATCAATCCTCAACACCAAAAACTTTGTAGGCAAATACAATTTGCACTAGGGTAACTTATGAGTCCCCATTGATAAATCTTCCTCAGTCGATACCCGCACTCAATCGCTACTCCGATTAGTGGCACTGTTCCTTAGTCTTCGTCGATTTCATCATCGCTTTCATCCTCATCAACATAAGAAGGATCATCAACCATGAGTTCTGATATTTCTTCTTCGTCGGGCCTGTAACTATTCACAGGTTCCTGAACAGTGTCTCGCGGAATCAAGCGCCCAGTCTGGGTTAGCCAGTCTAACAGGGAAACCTGCTGTTTAGATGGAATCACATCAGCGGGTTCATGGCTTGGGGTTTCGCGCAAAGAGGGATTTTGCATAGGTTTTGGTTTCGTGATTCAGTTTACCCCGGCTAAGAGTCTTGGGAGTCATCCCCTCGACTCTATTGCGCCTGAGTTAGTTTACTGTGGCTCCTATATGTTTATTAGGCAGAAAGTACCAATAGAGATCCATATTGAAGCCGTCCATAATTTACCACGATTCCTAAAACAATCTACATGATTTGACCAAATTTTCCGCACTCCCACCCGTAAATCCTTCTACCCAAACCCGGGAAGAGGTTGCGGAGTTCTACGCCTGGTGCTGCTGAGGGTCTAGCTGTTGGGGATAAGAAACTACAGATAATTGATTGATTTTTGTATATCCTGATTTGCAGGTAGCCGAATGGGTCGCCCTTTTTGTTTAAATGGCATGATGCAAATCTTCGGGTTTCAGGTGGGAATGAATCACCTGACCATCTTTAAACCAAACTACCCTTTTGGTTTGGCGGGCTACATCGGGTTCGTGAGTTACCATAACTACAGTCATGCCGCTGTTATTCATTTCGGTGAAAATATCCATGACTTCCTGGGTGGTTTTGGAGTCTAAAGCTCCTGTGGGTTCGTCTGCTAGTAATAATACTGGACGGTTGACAATGGCGCGGGCGATCGCCACCCTTTGCTGTTGTCCCCCAGATAGTTGGTTGGGTTTGTTGTGCATACGATTTTCTAAACCTACCCTAATTAGGGCCTCTGTGGCTCGTTCTCGCCTTTCCTTGGCGGAAATTCCCGCGTAGAGCATTGGTAACATCACATTATCGAGGGCTGTCATTTGTGCCAGAAGGTGGAATTGCTGAAACACAAAACCAATTTTTAGGTTCCGAATTTTGGCTAGTTCCCCTTCATTCATTTGGGCGACACCTACCCCGTCTAATTGATAAGAACCTGAACTAGGACGATCTAAACAGCCGATAATGTTCATGGCTGTGGATTTTCCTGAACCGGACGCTCCCATAATTGAGCAGTATTCTCCTGGTTCTACCGTCAGGCTCACACCATTTAAGGCTTTAACTTCTATGTCTCCCATTCCATAAACTTTGCTCACTCCTTCTAAATGCACGATCGCTTTTGGTGACTCATTTTGAGATTTATTCCCAATCTCTCTCGGAAAGGTTTTCATAATCTTTGCTTATATTAAGTTTTGTAACAAAATTATCGCCCCCGCCGATAGGGGGATGGGAGGGGGTTGCTTAGTTGAGCATCTTGTGCTATTATTAGATAATCGAGATATTTGCAATTTTTTTATTTAGGTCAATATTTCCATTATTTAACTTGCCACTTTCATCCTAGCAGTTTTCCCCCGTCCTGTCAACCCCCTGGGCGCGGCGCGAGATTTGTTAATTTATATTAAGTTTTGTAACAAAATTATCGCCCCCGCCGATAGGGGGATGGGAGGGGGTTGCTTAGTTGAGCATTTTGTGCTATTATTAAATAATTGAGATATTTGCATTTTTTTTATTTAGGTCAATATTTCCATTATTTAACTTGCCACTTTCATCCTAGCAGTTTTCCCCCGTCCTGTCAACCCCCTGGGCGCGGCGCGAGATTTGTTAATTTATATTAAGTTTTGTAACAAAATTATCGCCCCCGCCGATAGGGGGATGGGAAGGGGTTGCTTAGTTGAGTATTTTGTGCTATTATTAGATAATCGAGATATTTGCAATTTTTTTATTTAAGTTAATATTTCGATTATGTAACTTGCCACTTTCATCGTAGCAGTTTTCCCCCGTCCTGTCAACCCCCTGGGCGCGGCGGGAGGTGGGCTGAATAAAAAATCAACAAAAAAAGGGGACTAGGGAGAGGGAGAGGAAGAAGAAGACGAAGTAGTAGGTGCAAACTCTGCGAGGATATGGGTTAGGGTAGGAAAGCGGGTAATTTCGCCGAAGGTAGAGGGACTAACAGGGTTTTGGTAAGTAAAATGGCGGTAATTCAAACAAAAGCGGTCCCAGTCAGCCATTTGTACGCGAAATACAATGATGAAAAAATTAGCCAACCACAGAGAGAGAGAAATGGAGAAATAGATAGATTTGTGATAATAGGCACAAGTTTCGGCGATCGCCTGATTTAATGTCAAGGGTGGGTTTCCTAAAACCAGCCATTCAGGTTGTGGAGACTGTGGGGGATGATTAACTAAATATTGGACAACTGTAGCAATATCGGCGGCGTGGACAAAATGAAAACTCGCATCAGCCTTAAACCAGCGAATCAGATTAATCCAGCTTACCACCTGTGGTAGACCAGAGGAAAGATGGGAATAGGGTTTATCTGTATCTCCCCCCAAAACCAGGGTAGGGAAGAGAACCCGCAAGGGGGGAAAATCAGGATAGTTTTGGGAAATCTGCTGCAAACAATGATATTTTGAGCTAATATAATCGGTGCCAATTTCTCCAGCTTCGGGGATGAGTTGATTTTGGCGGTCAAGGACACTGGCGGTAGAGAAATAAATGACTTGCTGACAGCGTTGATGATCGAGGGATTTGAGTAAGTGGTGGGTACTGGTTATATTAACATCAAAGACTTCAGGTTTTCCGCCCCATGATGTGGCTGCCAAAATGGCGATATCAATGGTTTTTAATAAGTCGGAGAATTTATCAATCTCTCGCAAATCACCTAATAAAATGTGAATATCTGGTCGTTTTTGATAATCAAAGCCTAGCTTGTCTGGATTACGAACAAAAAAGTACAGTTCATAATTAGTGTGATTAATTAAACTTTCGGCGATATAGTGACCAATGCAGCCACTAGCACCAGTGATGAAAACTCTTTTGGTCATAACAAAACAAGAGGCAGGCGGACAACAGAGGAGACAGGCTAAGAGAGGGAGAGAGAAGAGAAGAGGCAGGGGGGAATCAATGATTAATGATTAATTAATTGTTCCGACCAGGGGAAACACCCCCTCTGCAAGTAACTGTTGACTATTGACGATTCTTAAAAACCAGTTTTTGGGAAGGTATATTGATGGATACCGAAAACCGTATAAGAAACCCATTTTCTGAGAGTCAATAAGATGTGACAGTTAGACATGAGTTGCCAATAGTTGATCTGCTTGTTTGGCAGTTTCAAAGAAATAGGCAACATTTTCCTCTGGGGTCTTCTGTAAAACTCCATGACCGAGGTTAAGAATATGACCTTGGTTTCCGGCTTTGCGGATAGTTTCCAAAATGCGATCGCGGATAGTTTCTTTAGATCCAAATAAAACACAAGGATCAATATTTCCTTGTACTCCCAAATGGTGACCGATGCGATTTCTAGCTTCAGCCATATCCACGGTCCAGTCAACGCTGATCAGATCAACTCCAGATTTACCCATTCTTTCTAAAATTCCGGCACTGCCGTTAATATAGAGAATCAGAGGGGTATCAGGATGTTTAGCTTTGACCTGTTTAACGACTTGCTGTTGATAGGGTAAAGCAAAAGTTTCAAAGTCCTGGGGGCTTAATTGACCCGCCCAAGAATCAAACATTTGCACAACCTGGGCCCCGGAGTCAATCTGGTAACAGGCGTAAGTGGCGATCGCAGAAGCCAGTTTACCCAAAAATTGGTGTAGCATGGCAGGTTCACTGAATGCCATACTTTTGATAATAGTGTAATCCTTAGAACTTTTGCCTTCGATGGCATAAGCTGCTAGGGTCCAAGGTGCGCCTACAAATCCTAACACGGCAGCTTTGTTGGCGACTTCGCGGCGCAGAGTTTGGAGAATTTCCCGAATAAATGGCAGGGAGGCTTCTGGTTCGATAGGATGTAGTTGGTCAATTTGAGACTGAGTGCGGATAGGCGGATCAATGATCGGACCTTTGCTTTCCACGATGTCGAAATCAATGCCTATACCGGGTAAGGGAGTCAGGATATCTGAAAATAGGATCACTCCGTCTGGCGCAAAGGCGCGGAAGGGTTGTAGGGAAATTTCCACGGCGATATCTGTTTTTTCAGAGCGATCGCGGAAGGAGGGATATTGTTCCCGCAGATCGCGATATGCTTTCATATAGCGACCCGCCTGCCGCATCATCCACACGGGGGGACGGTCTAAGACTTCACCACGCGCAGCGCGCAACAGATAAGGGGTTTGGGTCGAGTCGGTCATGGGTAATTAATGTTACTTACTAAGTCAAGGAATAATTGATTGAGCCATTTAGTAGCTTACCATTATGCGATCGTCTGGGGATATCTCTGGCATGAGGAGTTAGCCCAAGTTTGGTAAAGAATTGTAACGTTGATCTGCCATGGGCTACCACTAGGGTTTGTGGTGGTGGCGCTGGGGGATTTTTTGATGTTGACTCACCTGGTCTACTTCTGACTCGGACTTCCTCAGAGAGGGACTGGTCAAATTTTGGTTTCTAATAGGGTCGGAGACGGGTGAGAAATTTGGCATTTTTGCAGACGGGAAAATATGGCTAGGTTGAGTTTTTCATGACAACGGATAGCCGGATAGTTGGGGGACTGACTATCCCGACAAATGTTCGATTTTTTGATGAATGAATTAACAGAGGCAAAGGTTAAGGGGGTATCTGGGTCTAACTGCTGAAAATTTTGCCAGATTTGATGTTGTCTGGTTAAACTGAATTCCCCCTGGCTGGCTTGGTGCCAGGTTTGGTCAATTTGGCTCAATTCGTGACAGGGAAACTTGGCGATATCTTTGGGGGTGAGTTCCTGATTTTTTTTACCCATAATTAACAACATCATTCGATAGGTCTGACGTTCGGCTTTTTGCCAAGCACCAAAGCTGATTAAATTCCCTAGGCGATCGTAGTCGGGAGGGAGGGGGGCGATCTGAGAAGTTCTGGGATTTGTGAACATACCCATCCCTAAAGATAGGAGACTACAAATCAGGGTAAAAATAATCATTAAATATTCAGGTTTTGCCATTAATTATTTATCGGGTAGATACAACTCTTCTTAGCACTTTAATGGTGGCGATCGCCTCCTGTGCTACCTGGTCAATTTCGGCTTCTGTATTAAACCTTCCTATCCCAAATCTCAGGGAGGCATAAGCTAGATTTTCGGGGACTCCCAAGGCTTTTAAAACGTGGGAAGGTTCAATGCGGGTTGAGGTACAGGCGGAACCTGATGATACTGCCATTGTTGGCTGTAATGCTAATAGTAATGCTTGACCATCTACCCCGTCAATACTGACATTTAGGTTTCCGGGTAAGCGTTGGGTAGGATGACCATTCAGACGGATATTGTCGAGGGTTGACAGTTGATTCCAAAGGCGATCGCGTAATTGGGTTAACCGTTTGGCTTCGGTTGCCATTTCACTTAAAGCTAGTTTTACTGCTGCACCAAATCCGACAATTTGAGGGGTGTAAAGGGTTCCTGAACGGATGCCCCTTTCTTGTCCGCCGCCGTGAATTTGTGGGGCGATTTTGACGCGGGGTTGGCGACGACGCACATACAGACAACCAATGCCTTTGGGTCCATAGATTTTGTGGGCAGTTAAGGACATTAAATCAATGTTCATTTCTTCGACATCTAATGGTATTTTACCCAAGGCTTGCGCCGCGTCTGTATGAAATAATATTTGGCGATCGCGACAGATTTTCCCGATTTCTGCTAGGGGTTGCAATACCCCGATTTCGTTATTAGCAGCCATGACTGAAACTAGAATTGTATCGGGTCTCAAAGCCTCTTCTAGTTCGGTTAAATCAATTAAGCCATCGGGTTTAACGCCGAGTAAAGTTACCTCAAATCCTAGGCTTTGTAAGTAATCGTAGGGGTCGAGGACTGCATGGTGTTCTGTAGCCACAGTAATTAGATGACGACCCTGGCTAAAATAGGCTTCTGCTACTCCTTTAATGGCTAAATTATTGGCTTCGGTTGCGCCGCTGGTAAAAATTATTTCGGTGGGGGTAGCATTAATGGCATCAGCGATAATTTGTCGCGCTTGTTTAACGGCGGCTTCGGTTTCCCAACCATAGAGATGATTGACACTGGCGGGGTTGCCAAAGTGTTCGGTAAAGTAGGGAATCATCACTTCTAAAACGCGCTTATCTACCGGGGTAGTAGCATGACAATCAAGATAAATAGGACGTGCAGACATGGGTGATAACTTTGATTAATACTTGAGACGATTTAGAGTGAGTAGATAGCCATAGGTTTGGTAGCAAAAGGGGGAATGATGGGGAATAATATATTGATGAAATCCCCCAGGGGTCTATCTTTAAATGAATAATCAGAATAAAAGGCTGTGGGTATGGTAGCCCAAAAATCAGATCTAGGGTATGTATACACAGAATTTATATCCATAGCGCCGAGATTATTATAATTTAAAATCGGTAATTTTCCTAAAATTATGGTAAATTTACGGTCAATAGATTATAATAGGTAATATCTAGGTTTTGAGAGTTGCGATTGCTGGCGATCGCCGTTTCGCCAAGCCTACCAACATGGCTATACTGGCTAAATTCAGATTACCCCAGAGCTAACTCGGAAGAAGTCCACCAAAGCGTTGATACCCCATTAAGGGATGTGGTGACTGAGCGCCAACATCAAACTTTTGAGAACTCCTATGGTCAAAATAAATTGAGCCTAGGAGAAACCGATGATTCTGGCGCGGTAGAGATTTGGGTTGAGGAAGACGAAGTAGCCGAACTAGCTAAAATGGAGGTAAGATCATAATTGTTCAATACATCGCACAACAGATCCGATAAATCATGACTACTTTAGCACTGACTCCAGAAAATGTGGAAACCGTCCTGGATGAACTACGTCCCTATTTGATGGCTGACGGTGGAAACGTGGAAGTTGTAGAACTTGACGGTCCTATTGTCCGGCTACGGCTTCAAGGAGCCTGCGGTTCCTGTCCCAGTTCGACGATGACGCTGAAAATGGGGATTGAACGCCGTCTGCGGGAAAGAATCCCGGAAATTGCGGAAGTTGAATCAGTTATGTAATAACTGTCACTGTTAGTTTCAGGTTATGGGGGTTCTCATCAATAGCGGTGGTGGAACCCCCTAATTAGCCAGAGGGTGGCGGTTAATTGTCCAGAGGCAGTTTTTTGGGCAGAATTTACCCTATAATTTATAGGTGAGGAACGATAATAACTAAATGGGGATCGGGGAATTTCTCAGGAAAATGGGTAATTTACTCGGCTGTTTCTCCAGGAAGAGAGTTGAGTTTTGCTCTCGGAGTTGGGGGATAAACAGAGATTTCCTAAATCCATCTATCCTCAACAATTCCAACATTAAGTGCATCAATGCGTATTCTTCTGGTTGAGGACGATTTACACCTAGCAGATGCTCTGGTCGCCATGCTGACGAGCCAGAAATATCAGGTAGATCTCGTCAATGATGGACAGCAGGGATGGGAATATATCCAAAGCAGCAGTTATGATCTGGTTTTACTGGATATAGAACTACCATTGCTGGATGGTATTAGTTTATGTCACCAATTACGATCGCATAATTTCCAAGTTCCGATACTGCTATTAACGGCGCGCAATAATCAACAGGACAAAGTGAAAGGCTTAGACGCGGGAGCCGATGACTACATGGTGAAACCGTTAGATATTGCGGAATTATCGGCTCGTATCCGTGCTTTGCTGCGTCGTAGTAGCGAGGCGACATCATCAGTATTAACCTATGAAAAAATGGTTTTGGATACTAGCACCTGCGATGTTAGTTATAACGGAAAACCGCTGAAACTCACCCCGAAAGAATATGGGTTACTAGAACTATTGATGGGGAACCGTCAACGGACTTTCAGTATTGATAAAATCCTAGATAAGTTGTGGACTTTTGATGATCCGCCTTCTGCTAATACAGTCCGCGCTCATATTAAGGGATTACGACAAAAACTGAAAGCGGCTGGTGCTGGTGCTGAGTTTATCGAAACTGTCTATGGGTTAGGATATCGGCTAAATCAGAATTTGGAGAAACCCCATTCAGCGACAGCGAGGGTTAACTCAGAACCCAATGGCGATCGCCAATTCCAACTGAATCAATCGATCCAAAAAGTTTGGGAAAGATTTAGAGAGACCCTAGACGATCGCATAATCACGATTGAAAAAGCGATCGGCGCGGCCAATGATGGACAGATCAATCTGTTAATGCAACAACAGGCGCGACAGGAAGCGCACAAACTAGCGGGATCACTGGGAACGTTCGGACGGAGGGAAGGGTCAACTGTGGCTCGTGAAATCGAGCTGATCCTGCAACTTGACACCTCCCTAATTAGTGAACACCTACCATCTCTATCTATTCTAATTGATCGCCTGCGTCAAATAGTCGAAACCGATCGCCCCAACAATTGTACCTCTGACCAACAGCAAATCGACTCTCCCCGGCTACTAATCATTGATACCAACGAGCCATTTATCCAAAACCTAATTATAGAAGCGAGTCGTCATCAGATCCAAGCGGAAATTATCACGGAAGAAGCGACGATACGCCAAATATGCGATCGTACTCCCAGCGGTAGGGAAAAAAATATGCTTCAACTCCTCCCCTCTCCCCAAGTAGTGCTACTGAACTTTGATCGCTATCCTTTCCGTCAGCTATTAGTTGACCTGACCCAACAAAAGCCCCCCATACCGACGGTAGTATTTACGACCCAAGGAGATATCAGTAAGCGGGTAGAAGTAGTGCGGCTAGGTGGTAGTGCATTTTTAGAAAAACCTGTCACCATAGAAAGGGCGATCGCAGTAGTCAGGGATGTTTTCCGTCAGTATTATGCCATCAATACCAGGGTGATGATTGTCGATGATGACCCCCAAATGTTAGCAGCAATCCAAGGGTTACTGCAACCTTGGGGTATTCAAACCATAACCCTAGACGACCCTCGCCAATTTTGGAAAACCCTGGAATCAAGCCACCCTGACTTGTTAGTTTTAGATATAGAAATGCCGCATCTCAATGGCATTGAATTATGCCAAATTGTCCGCAATGATCCTCGTTGGCGAGGTCTCCCAGTTCTGTTTGTCACCGCCCAAACCGATCGCCAAATTCGCGAGCAAGTTTTTCAAGCCGGAGCCGATGATTATTTAACCAAACCTTTCACCGGATCGGAACTTGCTACTCGCATTGTTAATAGACTCAAAAGAACTCAGAACCTAGCCACCAGAACCGATTTTGCCTATCACTAAAACCGCTAGATATTCTAGCTATTGTATGACCTAATTCTACATAAAATAAAGTCATTTTATTTCATCTCATTTATATGCTCCATGAGGTTTTTAAAATCCAATGGCGAGAAAAAAAACTCCGAAAAAAACGAAACTCATCCAGTCACTCAAAGCAGCCAATCGACAACTCAAGCAAGAAATTGCCGATCGCCTGCGGGTTGAGGAAGCATTACGAGCCAGTTCCGAACTATTGCAAACGCTAATTAATGCTATTCCCGATCTGGTTTGTTTTAAAGATAGCCAAGGGAGATGGCTAGAGGCAAATCAAGCAGTTTTAGACCTGTTGCAATTAAATAAGATTGATTATCGTGGTAAAACTGATGCCGAAATTTTTGATATAATTAAACACGTGAATGCTTTATCTTGTTATCAAGAAATACTTTTAAATTCTCAGTGCAAAGACGAAAAAGCTTGGCAGTTACAGAAAGTCTATCAAGAAGAAGAAAAAATCCGTCAAAATGATGGCATTCTGAGAATTTATGATGTGATGAAAGTGCCACTTTTTACAGCCACGGGAGTCCGGAAAGGGTTAGTAATTTTGGGTCGAGATATTACCGCAAAAAAACAGGCAGAAGCCGATTATATTCGTTTAGCATCGATGGTAGAATCTTCGGAAGATGCGATTATTGGTAATACCTTAGATGGTATAATTATCAGTTGGAATGAAGGAGCCAAGCAAATCTATGGCTATAGTGCTTCCCAAGCCATTGGCTCTCCGATTTCGATGTTAGCTTTACCAGAAAGACCCAATGAAATGCCTCGCATTTTAACTAGCATTACAGCGGAAGGCGGTATTGATCATTATGAAACCATCCACGTCCGCCAAGATGGTGCAAATATTGATGTTTCTCTAACGATTTCCCCTATTAAAGATGCTTTAGGTCAAATTACAGGCATTTCCATGATTGCCAGGGATATTAGTTATCGTAAAAGAATTGAGTGTACCCTGGAGCAACTGCGCCACCAAAATGAGTTAATTCTTGATTCTGCGGGGGAAGGAATTTGCGGTCTCAACCAAGATGGTAAAATCACCTTTATTAATCCGGCTGGGGCGCGCATGACTGGATATGATATTAGAGAACTAATCATGAGCGATTTACGGCAGATTACTAAAGGCCATTGTCGTTCCCAGACCCCAGGGGAACCCCACCCAGATAGCCTCCAGCCCTCGCCAATTTTTGCTACCCTAGAAGATGGGAAGGTTCGCCATGTTATAGATGGGGTATTCTGGCGCAAGGACGGGACAATTTTACCCGTGGAGTATGTCAGTACCCCCATGCGACAAGAAGGGGCGATTATTGGCGCTGTGATCACATTTAAGGATATTACGGAAAGGCAAGCGATGGAAAAGATGAAGGATGAGTTTATTTCTGTCGTTAGCCATGAACTGCGTACTCCCCTGACTTCTATTCGTGGTTCTTTGGGGCTATTATCTAGCGGCTTATTAGCCTCTAGTCCGGAAAAAAGCCAACGGATGTTAGATATCGCAATGTTTAATTGCGATCGCCTCATGCGTTTAGTTAACGATATCCTTGACCTGGAGAGAATGCACTCGGGTCAGCTTCCCATGCACAAAGATTGGGTCAATCTGGCAGATTTGATGATACAAGCTGCTGATGAAATGTTACCCGTGGCTGAGAAAGCCGGGGTGGATCTCTGCGTGATTCCTCTGGAATTTAAAGTAATGGTTGATCGTGATCGGATTATTCAGATGCTCACCAATTTGTTGAGTAATTCCATTCGCTTTTCTGGCGCTAACAAGCGGATTGATTTTACCGCTAAACCACAGGAAAATGATGTTTTGATTTCGGTGCGCGATCGCGGTCGTGGTATTCCACCAGATAAAATTGAGACTATCTTTGGTCGTTTTCAACAGGTGGATGCGTCGGACTCTCGACAAAATGGGGGGACTGGATTGGGACTGGCTATCTGTCGCAGCATTGTCCAACAGCATGGCGGTAAAATTTGGGCGGAAAGTATTTTTGGCGATGGAAGTACATTTTTTGTCAGCCTACCCATTGACTCCTAATATTGATGCGAAGCGGTATCAAAATCAGAAATAGTAAAGGAAAACAGATGACAACTAAGCGAATTCTATTAATTGATGATGAGGATGACATCCGAGAAATTGCCCAACTGAGTTTGGAAATGATCGGTGGATGGAATGTAATTACTGCCTGTTGTGGCATGGAAGGGATAGAAACCGCCGAAAACGAACAGCCAGACGCGATTATGCTTGATGTCATGATGCCGGAGTTAGATGGTTTTGCTACTTTTCAAAAACTACAAGCGAATCAGCAAACGAAAGATATTCCTGTGATTTTGCTGACGGCGAAAATTCAATCTAGCGATCGCCAAAAGTTTGATAGTCTCGGTGTCAGTGGTGTAATTGCTAAACCTTTTGAACCTCTTTCTTTGGCTGAAGAGGTTGCCCAAATTCTGGGCTGGACTTAACCCTATTTCCCTCCTACCTGGTATGGGCAAAAATTTTTTTGCCCCCACCATATTTTCACCACCATATTAACTTACTGTAAATTTGATCTGAGTGATAGTACAATAGTAATTGTGGTTCAATAACGCCATCATATCATTGATGAACCTGGCGATATTAATCACCCCAATTGAATAGTTTTATTACCATCAATGCACTTGCCAACCCTGGTTTTGACTACCGCCTTGAACTTTACCGCTAACGGTGTATTCTTAATTGCTTTTTTTAAGGTTAGGAATCACGATTTTCTCAAGTGGATGGCTTATGGATGCTTTTCATTCGCTTTGGGATGTCTGTTATTGTTTTTGAGGTTTAGCTATGGAGTCAATGTATATACACTGCCATTATCTAATATATTTCTAGCCTTAATGCCCATTTGTCTAACCCATTCTATTTTAATTTTTTTAGACAAATCTATCAATCGTAAAATCCACAAATTATATCTAATTATTGCGCTCAGTGTACTTGTTTTTAGCCTGATTTTTCTCATCTCGATTATGCACCATAAGTGGATACCTGGAATATACACATCAGCCCTAAATGCAATTCTTTACCTGATTCCAGGATTAATTGTCCTCCGAGAACCGGTGCGTAGAAATACAATTATTAGGATCATGCTTTGGCTTGATCTGATGCTGTTTATAGTTCTGATTGCCAGAACATTAATCCTCCTAAATTTCTGCCTTTCTCCGAGTACCGATGATACAATAAGCAACTTTCACATGATGGGTTTACTGCTGTTTCTGACCATCCCCTGCGTCAATGCCCAGACCCTCTGCTTTCCGGTACTCGACTTCATGGAAACCTATAGGGAGCTACTGGTAGCCAACAAAAAACTTGAGCAGTTAGCAACCGTTGACGAATTGACCGGGCTATTAAATCGCCGCTTTTTAAATTCTAGGCTAGAACAAGAGATAGCCTACCACCAGCAAATGGGCTTCCCACTCTCTATAATGTTGATAGACATAGATCATTTTAAAAAAATCAATGATCAGTTCGGACATTTAGCTGGTGATTATGTCCTCCAAAAAGTCGCGAAACTCACAAATAAATTTTTGAGAGTCAATGATTTAGCGTTCCGATATGGTGGGGAAGAATTTATGGTTTTGTTACCCAGAAGCGAAATTTCACAAGCCCTAGACATGGCAGAGGGTCTGCGGGTGAGTATTTCCCAACTGTACTTTAACCATCCTGATATCCCATCTGATTTTCAGATAACGGCTTCTTTTGGTATCTCAGAATTGACCAAAGATGTGCGATGCTTAGATGATTTATTGAAGCAAGCAGACCTCGCACTCTATCAAGCGAAGTCTCAAGGTCGCAACCAAGTTTGTATGGGATAACCCGACTTTTATTTTACCCGGTTGGGATTAAAATACAGGGCGTTGAGGTTGGCTGATAGTTATGAGTTGGCAGGTGGGTGATTGGTTGCACCGGGGAGAATATCGAGGCGATCGCTCATTTATGAAACCTTCGACCTCGTTGGTCAAGTCATGGGAGTACCCGATCGCACTACCGGATTAAAAGACTATAATTTAAGGGCGAAAGCCATTGACCAGTTAATTGGATTGTCATACCCTAAACAAAGGGGAATTGTGATCAAATAATATTAAGGTTTACGCGCCATGAAGTTCGGCTCACATTTACTAGAGAAGGCTGCCTACCTGAGCAGTGTCCTTGTCGCCTCCAGCTTGATGCTAATGGAGCCAGGTCAAGCACAAGCCGGCCGAAACTATCGGGGCCGTTGCAGTTTTTATGGTCAGAACCAACCCCAAGCACAGTCAATTGGTTGCTCCATTGAACAAAGTTCTCGGAGAATTGTGATCCGTTGGGATGATGGTTATACCACAAACCTAGAGTACGACTCGAATTCCCGTCAATGGCGATCGATACCCTCACAGTCGAGAAGTACGGTTCGCTTTTATTCAGAAACAGGGGATGTAGCTCAAGTGGAAATTCATGGAGGCCCTGGCCAGGGATTGATTGTGATTAGTCGTTAATCAGCTTGTGCGACACTAGAGCAAACATTCTGAATTATCCGCCCCCAAAACCATGATCATATTTATAGCCTGAGTGTTGTTAATAGCAACCCTAAGTCGCTAATTATCAGTCAAAAGCACAGATTTATCATCGCTGCTCAATATATGGTTTGATTACTGACCAATTAAGAACTTTGTCCCGCCGCACGCCGAGCCAGAGATAAAACGCGAGGGCGCGCCCTACCTATCAGTCCAAAGTTTAACCCATAACGGAAGATTTCCGGCATATAATAATCATCTTTTTCCTGAATGACTACGCCATTATCTAATAAGGTTTTAATTTCCTCAGTCGATAACTGAGCAGCTTCGCGGCTAAAAGGAATTTTGCGGTTAGCGTCTGCCAATTTCTGTAATTTCGCAAAAATCTTTTTTAAGGCAGTATTTTCGGTCTGAATTTCTTTTATTTTCTCCTTGCTACATTCCGGTAAAGCATCCCGAATTGCTTTAGGAATCAGGATTCGATCCTGCCACCGAGTATCATTCATAGATTTATCGGCGGCTATCTTTAAAAATCTGACCAAATCTCGCGATTGAATTTGACCGTTGAAATCAGAAAGAGCAGCCAGGACAAATTGCACAGAACGAGCTTCTTTAGATTTTTCACTACCCAATTTTTTACCCCACAGTGGGACTAAAGTATCGGTGATTTCCTCCTCGCTCATATTGGGCAATTTGTCAAGATTAATGTTAAAATCTGGAAGGGCTTTTTTGGTAACCCAAACCACTAATCTAAGTGCTTCTTGCCGATTCCATTTTAAGGCATAAGGCTGATAACGAGCCATCATCTGAGCGGCATTTTGACGCACCGCCGCCAAGACAATATCTCGCCGGACAAAAATAATTATTCCCAAAGGACGACCGGGCTGTTGCGCCAACCATTCCGGTACTTCTTGCAGTAAAGCGCGTAGAGCTTTTTGTTGATTTTCATCATTATCAAAGTTTTGAAATAAGTCTTCTAGCCCATCAATGACGACAATAAGCTGCTGTTTGTTTTTAAATAAATGGTCGGTTAATTTTCGACCCGCCCCGGCTTCCTCCGGTTTAAATCCCACCCCCCAAGCTATGACATCTAGCCAACATTCCCGCCACTGACCTTCATGGAGTTTTCCCGTCTGATTTTGTCTTATATAATCCCGAATATCGTTAGAGGATTTAGGATGAGAAAACATTAATATTTTGGCAGTTTCTCTTTGCACATTTTCGACTATTTTTTTGGCATTATCCTCTAAATTGTTTGATGATAATATGGGAGCTATCAAGGCATTATTTGTGACTGTTTCCCCAGTTTCCTGGACAAATTTTTCCCAATTTTGACGGCGAATAATTTGCATAAATGTATAAGTTTTTCCTGAACCTTTAGCGCCCACTACGACTGTAATAGGGAGTTGTCGTCGATGGTCTGAAGCCAATTGCTTTAAAGGAATCGTTGCCCAAAAATTATCGATTTGTGCTGTCTCAGCATAAACCAATTTTTCCGCCAATTCTTTAATCTGTTGTCGTTGATATTTTAAACTTAAACTAGGAAGACTTTCTGGGATTGATGCACCACTTGGACTAGGCAACCAATCTAGCAGTGGACTAACTGCATCTACAATACCCGATCGCTCTAGCTTACTCATCACCTCTTCCCAAGTAGGAGGTAAAACCAGCAAACTATCAGCAAAGGGGGTAATTACTCTGAGAATATCCCCATTGTCTTCGATAAATGTTTTGGCGGCTTCCAGCAATTGTTGTTCAGGTTCAATCACCCAATCGGTGAATTTTTTATCTTCAGGAACTTGGCTGAAAATTAAGGCGGGGAATGGGTCTTCTTCTCTGGTGGAAGGCGATCGCTCTCCAATCAGTTCTAAAACTCTCGCCGTTCCGGCGATCGATTGTCCGCTCAGGGTAGTAACAAATATCCGATAAACTCGCGGATCTAAAATTAAACCTGTCGCTAATTCTGAGAGTCCAGCCGGCAAGTCTACCAAGACCACATTGACTCCCAGATATTTCCCGAGACGGGCTAAGATATCGGTCAATATAAAAGCATTTTTAGAACCTTGGATCAGATGTTCTGGTCGAATTTCTAAAGAGGTAAATCCTGAAGTAGAGCGAAATGATGGCAGAATAAATATCCCATCAATTAAGGCATTTTGTAGGCGATCGCTCACTAATTGAATGGCGGTTTCATAATGGGGAGATTCATCACCATGAACCAATGCTAACAAGTCCGCAAAAGAAACGGGAGGATAGGGCAATCTTCGCTCAAATAACCAACTAATTCCCGGAGCTTCTAAGTCCCCATCAACTAACAGAACCGTTTGTTTTTTAGCAGTTAAAGCCTTGGCTAAGGCGATCGCATGAGTAGTCCTTCCCACTCCACCTTTAAAAGAATGAAACGCCACCACTGGGGGAAAATCTGATGGCATAATAGCCGGAGGTTCGACATTCTCACTAGGAGGAAAAAGCACTCCAGGTCTGGATAAACTCGGAGTCAGTCTAGGAGTTGGGGGGTCTTCCTCGGTTTCTTCCCACCAAATCGGCAAAATCCGTTGATTTTCATCAACACTCTCTAAGATAATATAATTATTTCGGAAGCGAGGGTCGTAGATTTCACTCAGCCAATCGTGGGCTTCTGCTTGAGTTCCCGGACGAATTCCCATGGTTAACCCGTCCCAGTAGGTTCGCGCCCAAACCAACCCGTTTGGCCATTCATTTTGCTTTTGTTTCCGCAGCAAAACTTCTTCTACATCAACCCAAGTATAAAGACGAATATCTGAGGGAATCATCGGTTTATGTTCTCCTTAATCCATTGGCTAATACTGTTTAACCACTCAACTAAAACTTTTTCATCTTCAGGCTTAATCTTAATACCATATCGCCAAACTTGATGAGCTTTTTCTATGTTTAAAGTTGAACCACCTTTGGCTAGATGAAAATTAGGAGTTTGGCTAATTGTGCTGGCGGAAATTTTCAGTTCCTTGACCCATCTATCTAGGTTATGACCAGATTCAGATAAGAGGGTTGGATCGGGAATCTGTGCTGTGGTTCGCAACTGGTTTCGTTTGATAAAAATGCTCTTTAGCCGACATTCAACCGCATAGAATAGGAGTAAATAAGCCGAAATATGTTTAATTTGTTCAGCCGATTGAAAATGAGTATGAAAGGCTTGCCGTAAGTCGCTCACCCCGACCTGAATTTTTTGAGAACCCTGCATTTTGACTATCTTTGTTTTCAGAGGGGATAAGTAGGCGATCGCCTTTGGTTCTTTGGCTATAGCGATCACGACTGTATTTGAGAATTTTAGCTGATACATTTACGCGACATTTATCCGGCTATTGCCTGACAATGCGACGATAGCACTATTACCCGTTAAGGTAACAGAGGCGGTATCCCGCAAAGCTTTTAGAAAGATTCCAAAAGCACCGTTCCAGTCCCTGGGTAGAGTGAACCCGCACTCAGGACATCGGAACACTTTTGAGCCACCTAGCTGGGAATGCACATGACCACAGTGAGTACAGGTTTTGCTGGTGTATTCTTCCGTCACATCTACAACTGTGGTTCCAGTTATCTCGGCTTGATGTCTCAGGGTTAGTTTGAATCGATAATGCGCCCATGTCAGCATGGCGCGGGCAGTCTTGGATTTGATTTTCCGCTTGGCTTTGGCAACCATGTTGGAAGTCTCGAAGGTCGGCAGAAAAATTATGCTGTAGTTGTGAGTCAAGTAGTGAGCAATTTGTTTGTGGGCTTCATCAACTAGATTGCGGATTTTGGTTCTCATTCGTTGAGCCGCTTGCCTCATCCGTCGCCTTCTTGAACGACAGGGTTCCTTGGCGATTCGGCTCATCAAATCATCCAAATGTTGACATAGCCTAGTAATGCCTCCAATATCCCCGGAGCCCAATTCCAGAAATCGTGAACCATCAAACCCGGTTATGAAAGTTCGCACACCCGGGTCTAATGCAATTACGCCATTCGCTTCCGTTGGGGTAACGGCAACTGGTTCAGGGAAAATCGCCAACCATCGACCTTTGGTAAACACCAACTGAGTCCCTTGCCCGCAAGTTTTAGGGATGGGTTCGGAAACCATGAAAGTTAATCCTTTCGTTAGTCTTGGATACCAACTCCCTGAAGAGAAATTAGTATTATTGAACTTAATCCCTTGAGAGCTGTCACGACAACTTCTAAACCTGGCATCAGGACTGGCGCTCAAAGCCTGATAGGCATCAAAGATGGCATTTTGCCGAATGTGGCAGGGTGTTTCTTTGACCCATTCGGGTAAGTCACTCTGCATCACTTTATTGCGTAACTTTAACTTGCTTAGTCGTTTACCACTCCTAGATAATGCAATTGCTTGGTTGTAGCAATACCTACAAGCAGCCAGCCATTTACGCCAGACTTGATTTAGCTCGGGGCTGGGGTAAATCCGGATCTTCTTTGACCTGAGTTTTGTATTTACTCCGTCCGTATAATCTGGAGCTAAAGCAGTGGAGGATGGCGAGGATGTCCTCAACCATTTCTGGTTCTGGACTGAGACTTGTCTGGTTGAGAACCATGAGTGAGCAACTGTTTTGCTCACAGAGCCATCGAAACAAGTCAAATCCCCATATTGCCAATCGGTCTGGGTGGGCAACGACAACCATGCGGACATCTCCTGACAAATGATGTCCCAGTCAGGCCAGCATTTTCTTTCCCTTGAAGTTGAGCCCGCCTCCGATTTCTGAGACGACTTCTGCTTCGGGGTAGAGGTTGGACAGTGCGGCCACCTGTCGGTTGAGGTCGGACTGCTGGGCGCGGCTACTAACTCTGGCATAGATAACGACTTTGCGTTTGTCACTGCCTGATTTGGCAGCAGTATATGACTCAACGTTGTACCGTCGTTGCCCAGCGGGGGTTCTGATGGTCTCGATTGAGCCATTTTCGTCCCATCTGCGGAGTGTTCTTTCATGGACTCCAAGGATTTGAGCCACTTCCTTGGGTTTGACATATCTGGCAATAGGTTTATCCTCAACTCTTCTCGCTTCTTATACCATATTGCCCTAAAATATTAACCTAATTTGAGATTAAATCATGCTCTCTAGGATTTGATCAAACCTTGGGAGGCGATCGCCTTAACGCAATACTTGTCCCTCAACCCAATACTTGCCCATTGCTCAGGCGATCTAGTAAAATGATAATCGTTCTCACGAAGGGGTTAATATGCTCAGTCAAATCAACCGTCCCACCTCTGAGGAAAACCATTCCCAAAGAGATGGAGAAAAGCTGCGGCGAATTCGCCACACCTGCGCTCACATCCTAGCAATGGCGGTACAAAAACTATTTCCCGAAACCAAAGTCGCCATTGGTCCCACCACCGACACGGGGTTTTACTATGACTTTGACCGGAAAGAACCGTTCACCCCGGAAGACTTGGGGCAAATAACTAAGGAGATGAAACGCATCATCAAAGGTAACTTGCCAGTAATTAGGGAAGAAGTCAACCGAGAACAAATTAGGGCAGAAATAGAGAAATTAAATGAACCATTAAAGTTAGAAATTCTGGATAGTATTCCCGAAACAGAAACCATTACTCGCTATTTTATCGGTAGCCCAGATATGGGGCGGACGAATCATCCCGAAGTCGAACCGTCTCTGATTTCACCGGTGGTTATTCCCACCCAGGAATTTTGGTGGGATTTATGTGCAGGACCTCACCTGAACTCTACGGGCGAAATTAATCCAGATGCTTTGGCGTTAGAAAGTGTAGCCGGAGCTTACTGGCGAGGAGATGAAACCCTACCGCAACTACAACGAATTTATGGGACGGCTTGGGAAACTCCAGAAGAACTAGAATATTATCAGCAGCAGAAAGAGGAAGCGAAAAAACGCGACCACCGCAAGTTAGGACAGGAGTTAGATTTATTTAGCATCCAAGAAGATGCCGGAGGCGGTTTAGTCTTTTGGCATCCTAAAGGCTCAAGAATGCGGCTATTAATTGAGGACTATTGGCGACAAGCTCATCTGCAAGATGGTTATGAGTTGTTGTACAGTCCCCACATTGCTAATTTGGAACTGTGGAAAACTTCCGGTCACTATGATTTTTACCGAGAAAATATGTTTGACCAGATAGAGATTGAGAACCAATCCTATCAATTAAAGCCGATGAATTGCCCCTTTCATGTATTAACTTATCAAAGTCATTTGCACTCTTATCGAGAGTTGCCAATTCGCTGGGCAGAGTTAGGCACTGTGTATCGGTATGAACGCTCTGGGGTATTACATGGATTGATGCGAGTGCGGGGGTTTACTCAAGATGATGCCCATATTTTTTGTTTGCCTGAACAGGTGGCAGATGAAATTTTGGGAGTGTTAAATTTGACGGAAAAGATTTTATCGGATTTTGGCTTTAGTAAATATGAGGTGAATCTTTCTACTCGTCCGAGTAAATCGGTGGGGAATGATGCGGTGTGGCAATTAGCAACGGATGCTTTGATTGCTGCTCTGAATACTAAAGGCTGGGATTATGTGACTGATGAGGGTGGCGGGGCTTTTTATGGACCTAAAATAGATATTAAAATTCAGGATGCGATCGGTCGATTGTGGCAATGTTCGACGATTCAAGTGGATTTTAATTTGCCGGAACGATTTAATATGGAATATGTGGCGGCGGATGGTTCTCGGCAACGTCCGATTATGATTCATCGCGCGATTTTTGGCTCTTTGGAGCGGTTTTTTGGGATTTTAATTGAGAATTATGCGGGAGATTTTCCCCTGTGGTTGGCTCCGGTTCAGGTGAGAGTATTGGCGGTGAGCGATCGCTTTCGAGATTATGCTCAATCAATTGCCCAAAGTTTAAGACAGCAGAATATCCGCGCGGAAGTCGATAATACTGGGGAACGTTTAGGCAAACAAATTCGCAACTCTGAACTCGAGAAAATTCCGGTGACAGTGGTGATTGGTCAGCGGGAGTTAGATAATCAGTCTTTGAGTGTGAGAACTCGCTCCTCAGGAGATCTGGGAACGATGACTCTGCCCCAGTTGACGGAGGAAATATTGAAGGCGATCGCTGAAAAATCCCCAAGTTATTAATCTAATAGTTTGAGAGCATGATTTAATCTCAAATTAGGTTAACATTTTACGGCAATACGGTACAATACCAAGTATGGGTGCGAGACGTTTAGGAGTGAAATAGGGATGCAATGCCCGAAATAGCCTCCTAGTGGGACTTCCACCCCTTTGTGGAATATAAGGGATTCACATCCCTGACCATCCCATAACTGTTTATATGTCCCGACGCTTGGAGAAATCTGAGCAAGGCAGGGGACTCAAGGTCATAAACAAACTGAGAAATCAGGGAGTAGAGAGTAAAGGCGATAGCCACCCCCAGTTTCAGGATACACAACCTTGGGATTGAAGCGGGGAACGGAAGGCGTGAAGTAGAACCTACTACCAAATGCGACCACTGCCAACCATCCATGACTAGGGAAACCGAATGTCTGGCTTGAACCATCGTCATTATTGAGTAGCGTAATAGGTTGCCACGCTGCGCTCAAAAGAGCAAGGGGAAAAGTAGGGTTTTCCATACAACACCTACACAGACCTTTTTAAGTACCCCGGTGGAAAGGACAAGTCTAAAGATGGAATGCCCATATAAACGGAACGTTTAAACCCCTTTTTTTAGGCTCTCGGCAGGTACATCTTGTTGAGTAGTGAAAGTGTAATCGTATGCCTTTAAGGGGAAGGGATGTGACTGAAAGCCAATGCCTAATTGTAATGGTTAGGATATGCCCACTAGTCACGGTGTAGATATAGTTACTGCAATCAACAGGAGTTTAACGGCGAAAGCGAGTTTAAACACTACGATGTTGTATTTAGCTCCAAAAGTTGAAGTACAAAAGCAGGGGTTGGTAACCCTGTTCCCGTTGCCAAGGGGTATCTACATCAGGAGCCGTGTGATGCGAAAGTATCAAGCACGGTTTTGAATGGGAGTGGGGGAAGGCGACTTCCCTCTCGACCCCTACCTGCGAGACCTTCGGGTATGAAATCGAGCTGAAATGGGCGAAATAACTACCCGGTGAGGACTTCAACCCCTTGGTTGATTGGGTCGCATCCCTGGCCATCCCATAACACAGCCGGATTTTTTGGCCCACCTTCGAGACTTCCAATATGGTTGCCAAGGTGAAGCGTCTAATCAGGTCTAAGACTGCCCGCGCCATGCTGACATGGGCGCATTATCGATTCAAACTAACCCTGAGACATCAAGCGCGGAAATAACTGAACAGTTGTAGATGTGACCGAAGAATACACCAGCAAAACCTGTACTCACTGTGGTCATGTTCATTCCCAGCTAGGTGGCTCAAAAGTGTTCCGATGTCCTGAGTGCGGGTTCACTCTACCACGGGACTGGAACGGTGCTTTTGGAATCTTTCTAAAAGCTTTGCGGGATACCGCCTCTGTTACCTTAACGGGTAATAGTGCTATCGTCGCATTGTCCGGGAACAACCGGAAAAATGCCGCGTAAATGTATCAGTCAGGGGAATAGTCAGATACCTGGGGAGATTTCTTCAACAGGGAATTGGCGATGACAACCAAATTCTCTGTTGAGGTCAAAAACTGACTAGAAACCAATAATTTTATCGGCTGCTAAAATCAAACTAGGGATATCCTCGTTCTCCTTTGCTAATTGAGCGCCAGTCCGTAAATTAGCAGCGGTGATTCCGGCGGCTTCGGCACAAGCAGGACAAACCATTACCTTGCCTCCGGCGGCGACAAAATCATCATACATTTGGGCTAAAGTCATCGGACTACTACCCCAGCGCAAGTCTAAGGGTTGATTTCTAGAGGCAATTCTCACCCCCTCCAAAGTCAAAACCAGCGTCACCTGAGCGCCCCGTTTTTGGAGGTTTGTGCCTAATTTCAAAGCCATGAAAGCCGCATGAAGGTCATCAGTGCCATGAGTCAGGTGCATAATAATATTTTGCCCATCACCCCTGGTTTGGGATTGTCCGACTTGGGTCTGATGTTGAGCGGCGGCGGTGCGGGAAAGGTTGACCGACGGCTCTGCCAACACTCCTAAAAGGCTAAGTGCGGCGATCGCTAAACCCAGATGCGTTTTTCTCATAAAACCTTCCTAACAATGCCATGGGAGCAGTCCTAGAAGCCAGCCAGATGCTGGCACTAGGGGTTGATCAGGATTTTAGCAGAATTGGCGGCGGCTCCAATCAAGAGAACGGTGTTGACTTTTCCCCTTAATTAACATTTTGAAGATAGAGACTTCAAATCTTGATTATTTTGGTAACGCTTCACTGGTTTGAGTCGATACAGCCATCTCCTCAACCGGTGCAGCAGCGCGAACAGCCCGAAACATCCCAAATCGGCACAAACCCGCCCCAAAGGCTAACCGCATTAACAGGAATGTGGGGACTTCTCGCAAGGATTTAATCAATCCCGTCACCCCAAAGCGGATAATCCCCTCTGGACGGATTATCCCCTGCCAAATGGAATCTAGCCAAGAGGGTAGAGTTTCGGCGGTCCAGTCTGCGGTGGTGACTTCACCAGATACCAACCCGGTCGCCGCGAGTTCTTCCGCAAAGCCTTCAATACTAGAGAAAGCCGGATGAGCCCATTGATCCAACAGTTGCCGCATGACTACCTTTTCCCAGGCGTTCAAGGGTTTTTGGCGCGAGTCTCGTTGATTCCAGTCCGCCACCACCAGCACCCCACCGGGTTTTAACACCCGCATCATCTCCCGCGCATATTGGGCTTTATCCGGCATATGGGGTCCGGCTTCAATAGACCAAACCACGTCAAAACTGGCATCGGGGAAAGATAATGCCAAGGCATCATCTACCTGAAACCGCGCATTGAGGTCGGTTGGGGTGAGTTCCTGGGCGCGTTTGACTTGCCCTGGAGAGATAGTAATACCTGTGACGGCAAAGCCATAATCTCGCGCTAGAATGCGACTACTGCCACCGATACCACAACCGACATCCAAAACTGTTGTGCCGGTCTGAAGGCGGTCTAATCCCCCCCAACGGACCATTTCATGCACAAAGTCTTCTTTAGCTTTCAGGAAGTCTTTGGGTTGTGGCGGTGAACCATAGTGACCGAGGTGGATATGTTCCCCCCAGTAAAATTCCAGGATGCCGTCATTAGTCCAATCATCATAGGAGTTGGCAACAGAATCGGCGGATTGATATTTGCGAGGGGAAAGCAGGTAAAGTGTTAATCCTACCACAATTGCTAATAACAGCAGACTAATGGTGATTAAAAAAAGGTTGAACATGGTATAATTGTGTTATAATCTAGGATGGCGTGAACTAAAGCCACTAGGTTTCTGGGTTAAGGTTGGCGCACTCGATAAATGCTATGACAATCTAAGCACGTTTGCCTCACTTTTGTAAATGACTCGATCGCATTAATTGGATTTGGTGAATTATTAACCATAGTTTTCAGGGTTTCAAGATTAGCTTGAAAGTTGGCAATCAGTCGAGAAAAGTCATCGGGTTCTGACCAAATTAATGGCTTGGCTCCCCAGCCCTCTGCGTCAGTCATAGCGGTTCCATGTGGGAAAACTTCGGGCATATATTCAGCTAGGGATAATAAGCTATTAATGTGGGTTAGAGTTTGATTAGCAAAAGGAGCCTCTTTTTCTAAAATCGCTTCCAGAGAACGATAATGGGCTGACAATGCTTTCATGTATTGGCGACGATAGGCGATCGCTAAATCCCTGTCTACGGCTGACAAAGAAGTATTTGGGCTGACATTGAGGGCATTATTGTTGGTTGTATCCGTCAAATAATGGGGATAAACTTTCATCAAAAACCCTCCGCCAATAACCAGTAATACAGCAATTACCAGAGTACAAATAAAGCGGATAAATTTAGTCATTAAGCTAGTCTGGAATGAGAAACTTATGGAGTTTTGTGGGCGGGGTAATAAATTATGGTTTTTCATGTCTTTGGGAGAGCGATCGCCAAATTACCAACCAACCATTTCGGAGTCGATTTATAACTTGAATTTTCCCCTTTTTAGGCGCTTTTTCAGCTTTACCCAGCGCCTCCTGTTTGACAAAAGGATGGACAGAAGCGGGAATTTTTCCAGAGCGATCCAGATAATATTTTAGCATCGTATTTATGCCATCATAAGTTGTTAATAATTGAAGGGGCGATGATATTTTCGCCCCCAAATTAGCGAGCAAGAGAATTTTCAGAAGCCATATAAATTATGGTTTCCGAGGGAATATGATTGGCGACTTGAATCCGAGCAGCCATCATCCGCAGGCTGGAATTCTTCCCAGTGTTTGCAGATTTGCTCGTAGCACTTATGCGGAGTAATTGGCAAATTTTTTAGGTAGAAGAATGTCACCTGATTCAATGACTCCAACAGAAACACTAATTCTGTGGTGGGGTTGTAGGTATCGACAGCTTCCAAAATGTGAGCATTCATAAAATGATGACGCAGAATCACTGTGTCAGGCGCAGCCAGCCACGCATTCAGAAAAGCGGCGAGACGCGATCTAGGTACATAGTGAACCTTAAAAACCTCCCCCGCCATTCCTACTGTTGGCGTATTGGTGCTACAAATCACTGCACCCCGTTCACCATTGAGATACCCCACCCAGGCGTTATAGCCTAGAGACAATAGATTTGTAGCAATAAAATCTTGCTGCCAATTCATCGGCGGATTGGGCGGTTCCTTGGTCGGGCTATCTGTTCCATTCATAAGAAATCCCAGGTGGTTTGCACAGACTCCCCCGTTAGGAAACGGGGGATTTAGACATCAGTTATTTTTCAGTCAAATTAGCTTCCTGGCGCAGAATTTTCGCCGCCTCCACCATATTTTTTAGGGAAGGAATCACCTCTTCCCAACCCCTTGTTTTCAAGCCACAATCGGGATTAACCCAAATCTGTTGTACAGGTAAATTGGCGACCCCGGTTTTTAACTGTTGCACCATCTGTTCTGTGCTGGGAACTGCTGGGCTGTGAACATCGTAAACGCCGTTCCCCACTTGATGTTTGTAGCCCGCATCAGTAATTTCAAACAGGGTTTCGTTATTGCTGCGGCTATTTTCAATGGACAACACATCCGCATCCAACCGCTCAATATGCCCAATAATATCCCCAAATTCCGAGTAACACATATGGGTATGGATTTGGGTTTCCGGTTTGGCTATAGCCGCAGACAGACGGAAAGCATCCACCGCCCAGGATAGATACTCATCCCAACGTTCTGGCTTCAGAGGCAGCCCTTCCCGCAAGGCAGGTTCATCAATTTGTACCATCTTCGCCCCCGCGGCTTCTAAGTCGGCTACTTCATCCCGCAAGGCTAAGGCAATCTGCATGGCTTGTTTACTGCGCGGAATATCGGTGCGGGTAAATGACCAGTTAATCATGGTGACCGGACCGGTTAGCATCCCTTTGACAATTTTATCGGTCAGGGATTGGGCTACCTTGAACTCTCGAACTGTCATGGGTCCGGTGCGGGCGACATCTCCATAAATAATCGGGGGACGCACGCAACGGCTGCCGTAACTTTGCACCCAACCATGTTCAGTAAAGGCAAAGCCTGATAACTGTTGCCCGAAAAATTCCACCATGTCGGTGCGCTCAAATTCCCCATGCACTAATACATCGAGTCCGGCTTCTTCTTGGAATTGGATGCACTTGGCAATTTCGGCATCGATCGCCGCTTCATATTCGGCTTGGGTAATGTCACCCCGTTTCAGTTTCACCCGCAGTTGCCGCACTTCGGAGGTTTGGGGGAAAGACCCGATGGTGGTGGTGGGGAATGGGGGCAAAACGGGCTGGCGTTCTTGACGTTGTTCATAAGGCAAAGTCCGCTCTAAATCCTGGGAGGTCAGATTTTGCAGGCGTTCTTTTACCCCCTGATTAACTGGGCTAAATTCCTGGAAGGTTTGCCATTGCCGGAGGATGACTTCCAGATACTTGTCAGGTTCTTGGGTTCCATAGGAGCGATCGGCCCAATCAGCCAGCAGTGTGATTTCTACTAACTTCTGTTCAGCAAAGCTCAAAACGGACCGCAAGGGTTCGGGGAGTTTGGTTTCTCGCTGGGCATCGTATGGCACAAATTGCAGGGAAGCAGACGGCTGAATCCGCAGGTTAGGGGTGACACGGGAAATGGCTTCCAGGGTTGACAAAACGGAGTCCGGGCGAATTTTCCATACATTGCGGGCATCGACAATTCCCGCCCCCAACTCTTTATCGTCGGGGAAACCATACTGTTGCAGTAACTCTAGGTTACGCCCACGGGTGAAGTCTAAACTAATGCCAGCGACGGGTAATTCCATCACCCAGGGGTAATTGTCTCCCAAGTCATCAAAGTAGGTGACCAGGTGAATGGGTAAGCCGACTTGGCTGAGAGATTGATAAGTTGATTGATAGAGTTGTTTAAAGTTGGCAGCATCTCCGAAGACTAAAGCAGGTTCATGGATTTGGACTTCAGCGACACCCATTTTTTGGAGTTCCTGGAGAAGCAGGAGATAGCGATCGCCTAGTTGTTTTCCCGCTTGGTCTTGATTCATCTCCAAACGACTCAGCCGCAGCAAAGTCACCGGACCCAAAACAATGGGAACAGCGCGATCGCCTAATAAGGTTTGAGCGCGATGCACGGTTTGCAGGAAATCGCTAAAGTCGGCTGGCTGTAATGTTTCGGGAATTTCTGGGACGAGGTAGTGATAGTTGGTGTCGAACCATTTGGTCATTTCCAGGGCGGCAATGCCATCCTTACCCCGCGCCATGGCAAAATAACGGTCGAGTCCGCTAAAGGATGCAAACCGTTCGGGAATGATGCCTAAGCGGATGCTCCAGTCTAAAACGTGATCGTAGAGGCTCATGTCGCCAATACCAATGCGATCGATGCCTGCTTGTCGTTGAGTTTCCCAGTTTTTGAACTCAACTTCATTCCGAGTCTGGATGAGGGTTTCTGCGTCCGATTTACCCCGCCAAAAGGCTTCTAATGCCTTTTTTAACTCGCGACTTTTACCAATACGAGGATAGCCGATAGTCGCGGTTTCCAGACGGGTTTGAGTGTATGTTTCCAAGGTCATAAATTGTCGCGTCCTAACGCTGAAAATAGTCATAGAAATCTAGTCCATCCCCGCGACAAACCAGCGGAGTGAACAATTCAAAGCAGCAGAATATCTGCCCAATTGAGTTAAGCAATACTCAGACCAGACTGATTCAAATCACCGTTAGCATGAGTGACCATCTGCCAGTCAATGTCTACATAAGGCTAGTTTTCTCAAAATGGCAATTTCAAATCAGGGCGCTACCCATGCAACGCCAGGGGAGTCGTCCTAAAAAATGAAGGCAATATTAATTGTGAAAAAGCTAAACGAACCATCATCCGTACCTCGCAGACGAAAAATAACAGTTTGGTGCATCTCCAGAGGAGACAGTTCGGCGGGCATTCTGACTTAGAGAGTTGTGTCTCTCCTCACAGCTGCGGGACAGCGCCGGATTTACGCCGGACTTTCCCCCTTACGTCTGATGGCTGCTCCCCATCAGAACCGACAATATTTAAGCATGATAACACACAAAGCGGAGATTTGACGAAATCATGGCAAAGTTACTGTAAACTGGGGGAACAACGATAGATGTCAGCAACCCGGTTTCTAGGGCTTAGGGTTTCACCAAGCGGCCAAGCCGCCCAAAGTCCATGGGAGAGCCACGGCACGAGAGCATGATTTAATCACAAATTCGGTTAATATTTTAGGGCAATACGGTATAATAAGCGAGAAGGGTTGAGGATAAACCTATTGCCAGATATGTCAAACCCAAGGAAGCGGCCCAAATCCTTCGAGTCCATGAAAGAACACTCCGCAGATGGGACTCCAATGGCTCAATCGAGACCATCAGAACCCCCGCTGGGCAACGACGATACAACGTTGAGTGATATACTGCCAAATCAGGCAGTGACAAACGCAAAGTCGTTATCTATGCCAGAGTTAGTAGCCGCGCCCAGCAGTCCGACCTCAACCGACAGGTGGCCGCACTGTCCAACCTCTACCCCGAAGCAGAAGTCGTCTCAGAAATCCGAGGCGGGCTCAACTTCAAGGGAAAGAAAATGCTGGCCTTACTGGGACATCATTTGTCAGGAGATGTCGGCATGGTTGTCGTTGCCCACCAAGACCGATTGGCAATATGGGGATTTGACTTGTTTCGATGGCTCTATGAGCAAAACAGGTGCTCACTCATGGTTCTCAACCAGACAAGTCTCAGTCCAGAACCAGAAATGGTTGAGGACATCCTCGCCATCCTCCACTGCTTCAGTTCCCGATTATACGGACGGAGTAAATACAAAACTCAGGTCAAAGAAGATCCGGATTTACCCCAGCCCGGAGCTAAATCAAGTCTGGCGCAAATGGTTAGCCGCTTGTCGGTATTGCTACAACCAAGCAATTGCATTATCTAGGAGTGGTAAACGACTAAGCAAGTTAAAGTTACGCAATAAAGTGATGCAGAGTGACTTACCCGAATGGGTCAAAGAAACACCCTGCCACATTCGGCAAAATGCCATCTTTGATGCCTATCAGGCTTTGAGCGCCAGTCCTGATGCCAGGTTTAGAAGTTGTCGTGACAGCTCTCAAGGGATTAAGTTCAATAATACTAATTTCTCTTCAGGGAGTTGGTATCCAAGACTAACGAAAGGATTAACTTTCATGGTTTCCGAACCCATCCCTAAAACTTGCGGGTAAGGGACTCAGTTGGTGTTTACCAAAGGTCGATGGTTTGCGATTTTCCCTGAACCAGTTGCCGTTACCCCAACTGAAGCGAATGGCGTAATTGCATTAGACCCGGGTGTGCGAACTTTCATAACTGGGTTTGATGGTTCACGATTTCTGGAATTGGGCTCCGGGGATATTGGAGGCATTACTAGGCTATGTCAACATTTGGATGATTTGATGAGCCGAATCGCCAAGGAACCCTGTCGTTCAAGAAGGCGACGGATGAGGCAAGCGGCTCAACGAATGAGAACCAAAATCCGCAATCTAGTTGATGAAGCCCACAAACAAATTGCTCATTACTTGACTAATGACTACAGCATAATTTTTCTGCCCACCTTCGAGACTTCCAACATGGTTGCCAAGGTGAAGCGGAAAATCAAATCCAAGACTGCCCGCGCCATGCTGACATGGGCGCATTATCGATTCAAACTAACCCTGAGACATCAAGCCGAGATAACTGGAACCACAGTTGTAGATGTGACGGAAGAATACACCAGCAAAACCTGTACTCACTGTGGTCATGTGCATTCCCAGCTAGGTGGCTCAAAAGTGTTCCGATGTCCGGAGTGTGGGTTCACTCTACCCAGGGACTGGAACGGTGCTTTTGGAATCTTTCTAAAAGCTTTGCGGGATACCGCCTCTGTTACCTTAACGGGTAATAGTGCTATCGTCGCATTGTCCGGGAACAACCGGATAAATGTCGCGTAAATGTATCAGTAATGTTATACCGTTTCGGATCAGGAGCAAGAATTTAATCCAATATTTGCTTTACATCTTAGGACAATAAGGTACAATACCCCAAAAGATTCGCAACTCAATAATGAGTATACGGTCAAACCCCAGACCATGCCAAATTTCCCTGACGACATACTCATCAAGTCGGATTCATGGTAAAATCCAATCATGGTGCGAGACGTTTAGGAGTCAAATAAGGCTGCAATGCCCGAAATAGCCTCCTAGTGGGACTTACACCCCTTGGTGGAAGATAAGGGACTCGTATCCTGACCATCCCATAACTGTTTATATGTCCCGACGCTTGGAGAAATCTGAGCAAGGCAGGGGACTCAAGGTCATAAACAAACTGAGAAATCAGGGAGTAGAGAGTAAAGGCGATAGCCACCCCCAATTTCAGGATACACGATTCTGGGATTGAAGCGGGGAACGAAAGGCGTGAGGTAGAACCTACTACCAAATGCGACCACTGCCAACCATCCATGACTAGGGAAACCGAATGTCTGGCTTGAACCATCGTAATGATTTAGCAGCGTAATAGGTTGCCACGCTGCGCTCAAAAGAGCAAGGGGAAAAGTAGGGTTTTGCATAAAACACCTACACAGACCTTTTTAAGTACCCCGGTGGAGAGGACAAGTCTAAAGATGGAATGCCCATATAAACGGAACGTTTAAACTCCTCATTGGTTCTCCTTATCAAAAAAGTGAGCAATATTACTCACAAGGAGTAGTGAAAAGTGTAAGCGTATACCATTGAGGGGAAAGGATGTGACTGAAAGCCAATGCCTAATTGTAATGATTAGGATATGCCCACTAGTCACGGTGTAGATATGGAGACTGCGACAAGTAGGAGTAATATGACGAGAGCGAGTTTAAAGACTACGAGTTGTATGCCAAGCTCCCAAAGTTGGAATCATAAAGCGGGGGTTCGTAACCCTGTTCCTAGTGACAAAAAGGGTATCTACATTAGGAGCCGTATGAGGTGAAAGTCTCAAGTACGGTTTGGAAGTGGAGTTGGGGAAGGTGACTTCCCTTTCGACCATAACCAATCAAAGCTTTCCGGACAAAACTCAAACTCAATGACCGTCATCGCACCTTGATGGCCAAACACGCGGGTTATGCTCGGTTCGTGTTTAATTGGGGATTACACTTATGGAGGTCAGCTTATGAAGAGGGACTCAAGCCTAATATCAACTCCATTAAAAAGGTTTTTACTCATTATGTGAAACCTCAATATCCTTGGATGTCTGAATTGTCTTCTAAAGTTTATCAATATGCCTTCATTAATCTAGGGGATGCCTTTAAGCGCTTCTTCAAGGGAATAAGCAGTTATCCTATAATTTAAGAAGAAAGGCTACCATGATAGCTTTACCCTTGACAATTCCGGAAAGCCATTCAATCTGTCAGGAACTCGCCATAAGCTGCCTTTTGTGGGCTGGGTTTCTACATTTGAGGCACAACCCGAAAGTTGGGTTAAGAAAGTCACTATAACGCGCCAAGCAGGTGACTGGTATATGAGCTTTTTCGTAGAAATCACGCCAGAAATTACACCGAAATATCGAGAGAGAATCGGGGTAGACCTAGGAATTAACAATTGGGCGACTTGCTCCGATGGGACCCAATTCTCTAATCCCAAGGCTTATAAAGCAGCGACCAAAAAACTAGCTCGATTACAACGTCATTTAAGTCGCAAAGTCAAAGGCTCGAAAAATTGGGCCAAATGTCTCTTAAAAGTTCAAAAGCTACATCAAAGAGTAGCAAACATTCGGCGGGACACGATTCATAAAATCACTACTTTTTTGGCTAAAAACCACAGCCAAGTCGTCATTGAAGATTTGAATGTGTCTGGAATGTTGAAAAATCATTGTTTGGCGGGTTCTATCGCTGATGCTTCATTTTATGAGTTCCGTCGGCAACTAGGTGACAAGGCAGAACGTTATGGTTCAAAGTTAATGATTGCGGATAGATTTTATCCATCCAGTCAACTTTGTTCTAACTGTGGCCATCGTCAACAAATGCCCCTAGTCCGTCGGACTTTTGAATGTCCAAACTGCGGTCTGGCGATAGATCGTGACTTGAATGCTAGTATAAACCTAGAGTGCGAGACGTTTAGGAGTGAAATAAGGCTGCAATGCCTGAAATAACCTCCTAGAGGGAGTTAAACTAGTCAATCCGGCTGCTACTATAACTAGATTATTAGTTTACCCCTTAAATATATATATGTCCCGACGCTTAGTGAGTTATGACACTAAGCAAGGCAGGGAACTCAGGGTCAATCCCATTCTAAGAAATCGCAATGTTCCATCCAAGTATACTACAAGGAGGAGTATTTAACCCACTTGGGGCGATTATGGGAAAGAGTAAAGGCGGTAGCCACCCCCAGTTTCAGAAATCACAAATCTGGGATTGAAGCGGGGAACGGAAGGCGTGATGTAGAACCTACTACTATAGGCGACCACTGCCAACCATCCATGATTAGGGAAACCGAATGTCCGGCTTGAACCATCGTCATTATACAGCAGCGAAATAGGTTGATACGCTGCGTTCAAAAGAGCAAGGGGAAAAGTAGGGTAATTTTAGCATCACCTACACAGACCTTTAAATGTACCCCGGTGGATAGGACAAATCTAAAGATGGAATGCCCATATATATGGAACGTTTAAACCCCTGTTGGGCTCTCTACGAGTACATCTTGTAGAGTAGTGAAAAGTGTAAGCGTATGCCCATAAGGGGAAAGGATGTGACTGAAAGCCAATGCCTAACTGTAATGGTTGGGATATGCCCACTAGTCACGGTGTGGACATAGAGACTGCGATGATGTAAGAGTGCTTATGACCGAGAGCGAGTTTAAAGACTACGTGGTGTATATAGCTCCTAAAGTTGAAGTCACAAAGCAGGGGGTCGTAACCCTGTTCCTACTGACAATAGGGTGTCTACATCAGGAGCCGTGTGATGTGAAAGTATCAAGCACGGTTTTGAATGGGAGTTGGGAAAGGTGACTTTCCTTTCGACCCCTACCAGTGCGAGACGTTTAGGAGTGAAATAAGGCTGCAATGCCTGAAATAACCTCCTAGAGGGAGATAGACTGACTCGACCAGTTTACCCCTTAACTGTATATATGTCCCAACGCTTAGGAAGTTGTGATTCTAAGCAAGGCAGGGAACTCAAGGTCAATCCCATTTTAAGAAATCGCAATATACCGTCCAAATATTACCTAGGAGGAGTATTATAACTCACTTGGGGCGATTATGGGAAAGAGTAAAGGCGGTAGCCACCCCCAGTTTCAGAAATCACAAATCTGGGATTGAAGCGGGGAACGGAAGGCGTGATGTAGAACCTACTACTAGATGCGACCACTGCCAACCATCCATGATTAGGGAAACCGAATGTCTGGCCTGAACCATCGTCATTATAAAGTAGCGAAATAGGTTGACACGCTGCGCTCAAAAGAGTAAGGGGAAAAGTAGGAGTCTTTCTATACTACCTACACAGACCTTTAAATGTACCCCGGTGGATAGGACAAATCTAAAGATGGAATGCCCATATATACGGAACGTTTAAACCCCTATTGGGCTCTCTGCGAGTACATCTCGTAGAGTAGTGAAAAGTGTAAGCGCATGGTGCGAGACGTTCGGGTATGAAATAGGGCTGAAATGCCCGAAATAACTACCCGGTGAGGATTCCAGCTCCGAATCTGGATATAAGGAGACCTCTCCTGACCATCCTCATAACTGGTTATATGTCCCGACGCTTAGGGAACTAAGCAAGGCAGGGAACTCAAGGTCATAAACGAACTGAGAAATCAGGGAGTAGAGAGTAACGGCGATAGCCACCCCCAGTTTTGGAAATCATAACTCCAGGATTGAAGCGGGGAACGGAAGGCGTGAGGTAGAACCTACTACCAAGACGCGACCACTGCCAACCATCTATGATTAGGAAGACCGAATGTCCGACTTGAACCATCGTAATACACTAGCAGCGAAATAGGTTGACACGCTGCGCTCAAAAGGGCAAGGGGAAAAGTAGGGGGTTCGTGCGACTACCTACACAGACCTTTAAAAGTACCCCGGCGGAGAGGACAAATCTAACGATGGAATGCCCATATAATCGGAACGTTGTAACCCCTCTAATGCTCTGCCTATAAACAAGTGAGTAATGCTATTCACAAGGCAGTAGTGAAAAATGTAAGCGCATGCTTAGAGGGTGAAGGATGTGACCAGAAGCTAAAGCCCAATTGTCATGGTTGGGATATGCCCACAGGTCACGGTGGGGATATAGATACTGCGGTCAGTAAGAGTATAATGGCGAGGACGAGTTTAAAGACTACGTGGTGCATATAGCTCTGAACATCGAAGTAGAAAGCAGGTCTCTTGATTCTGCTCCTTTGACAAATAGGGTATCCACACCAGGAGCCGTGTGATGGGAAACTATCAAGCACGGTTCTGAATGGGAGAGGGTGAAGGTGACTTCACTCTCGACCCCTAACCCCATAAGGGGAAAGGATGTGACTGAAAGCCAATGCCTAACTGTAATGGTTGGGATATGCCCACTAGTCACGGTGTGGATATAGAGACTGCGACAAGTAAGAGTGCTTATGACGTGAGCGAGTTTAAAGACTACGTGGTGTATATAGCTCCCAAAGTTGAGGTCATAAAGCAGGGGGTAGTAACCCTGTTCCTACTGATAATAGGGTGTTCACATCAGGAGCCGTGTGCTGGGAAACTCGCATGCACGGTTTTGAATTGGAGTTGGAGGGGGCGACCTCTCTTTCGACCATACCAAATCGCCTGGTTCCGACGATTACACTTGTGGACGGGGTGCTGCCGACAGTCCCGGACGAAGCCAGAAATAAACATCAAGATCCGGCTATGTCCGGTTTTGTTTAAGTTTTATAGAGCATAATTTAATGAGACTCAAGATTCAGGCTGTAATCATGATGATCGCGCCATTAGGATTTATCACTGGTGCGATCGCCGCTGACTCTGATGACTTACAGAGGCTTCTAACTACCAATCAATGTCCTGGCTGTGATCTGCGGGGAGCCGACTTGTCAGCCGCTCAACTTTCCGGGGCTAATCTTTTTCAAGCCGATCTGGGCGGCGCTATCCTCCGACAAGCAGATTTACGCAGTGCTAATCTGCAAGAGGCTAATCTGTATAATGCCGACTTGGGGGGTGCGAGTTTAGCTGCTAGTAATTTGTTTAAGGCTAATCTCCACCATGCGAACCTACAAAGGGCTGATTTGCGTGAAGCCGATCTCGGTCAGGCTATGCTGGGTCGTGTAGACTTGCGGCGGGCTGATCTTAGGGATGCTAATCTATTTCAGGCTAACCTCGGTCAGGCTTATCTGGAAGAGTCCGATTTGATGAATAGCAATCTCCAAAGGGCTTTTTTATTTAGGGCTAATCTGGAACGTGCTAATCTGACCGGGGCTAATTTGCTGGGAGCAGATCTGCGGGGTGCTAATTTTTCTGATGCCGATCTCACTGGTGCCAGTCTGGTGGGTGCGGCCTTGAATGATACTAATATCAATCGTGCCCAACTGTCTAATACAAACTTGTCTGGTGCTTTGTTACAGGGAACAACTCTCGGTCCGGTCGTGTGCATTATTGATCAATCTGTTAATTGTGCCGCTCCCCCTGCGCCACCACCTCCCTTGCTTCCGGCAGATTTTTGGGACGATTAATCTCCTGAGATAGGGGTTTTTGAGTTTTTATCTGGCGATCGCTTTTCAGAATCGGGTAATGTGAGTATACTAAATGTGGGGTCTAAAAATCCCCATATCCTCTAAACTCGCTAAACCTAGGGTTAGCTTCTAAACATCATGAGTGCCCAACCTCTATTAAAGTTTGAAGTCCAGACAGCTGCTCAATTGGCAGAAGATCTGCGATCGGCGACAACCTGGCGTGAAGTTGAGGCACTCACCCAAAACTATTCCCATTGGAAACGTGAAGCCTGGAAGTTACTCTCTGAAGCTGAACAGGAGCGGATTAAATATCTTAAACATTGGCAGGATCACCCAGTAGCCCAAAAGTTTCCCCCCGGTTCTCTGGTGCAACGCATCAATAGCAGCACAGAGAGGGTGGGTAAGGTCGTTAACTACTGGAGTGCATACGGTGTCGATTATGTAACTTTTCAGGTGGAGCAGGATATTGATTGGTGTCGGGCTAGTTTTCTGCAATTGGTGAACCCAGAAAAATCAACCGCCTATTAGGGTAAATTGCCACTCAACCGGATTTTATCTAAGCTACAATAGCCCAAATCCCCTGCTGATCTAAATTTATCCTGAATGCGCTTACGCTATCTTATTCCCTTTTTCGATCCTAGTTCCCAGAATTGGGCAACAGAACCTCGCCTGCTGCGCTGGTTAACCTTTGTGTGGCTATTTGTCGGTCTCGTGGCGATGTTTTCTGCTTCCTATCCTAGTGCATTAGCTGAACATGGGGATGGTTTGTACTACTTCAAACGCCAGCTCACATGGATGTTAGTGGGGATGGTAGGATTTAACGTGATTGTTAATACCCCTGTGCGGGTCGCGTTACGGACTGCTCAGTGGGGATTATTCGCGGTGATGGGGTTATTGTTTCTTACTATAGTCCCCGGTTTGGGAACTACTATCAACGGGGCGACTCGATGGCTGTCACTAGGCCCAATTCTCATTCAGCCTTCGGAATTAATGAAGCCATTTCTGATACTACAAGCGGCGCGGTTTTTTCCCCGCTGGGAGCGGTTGAGTTGGCGATCGCGACTAACCTGGTTAGGGATTTTTCTGCTAATTTTGTTGCTCATTTTAGCCCAACCCAACCTCAGCACCACCGCTCTTTGTGGTATGACATTATGGTTAATCGCCCTCGCCGCCGGACTTCCTTTTTTGTATTTGGGCGGTACTGCTGTTGGTGGGTTAATCTTGGCTACTATTAGTATTAGCCTACGAGAATACCAAAGGAAGCGGGTTCTCTCGTTTATGAATCCCTGGGCTGATCCCGTTAATGATGGCTACCAATTAATTCAGAGTCTACTAGCTGTCGGTTCTGGCGGTCTTTGGGGCGCTGGTTTGGGATTATCTCAACAAAAGTTATTTTATCTGCCGATTCAGTATAGCGATTTTATTTTTGCCGTTTATGCCGAAGAGTTTGGCTTTGTTGGCGGGGTGCTGCTTTTGTTGATGCTAGTCGCTTATGGGACTCTTGCCCTGAGAGTCGCTCAATTAGCCAATAATATTGAACATCAACTGGTAGCGATCGGAGCCATGGTCGTCATGGTGGGACAGTCTTTGCTGAATATTGGGGTAGCTACTGGGGTACTACCAACTACTGGTTTGCCTTTACCCTTATTTAGTTATGGTGGAAGTTCCATGATTGCTAGTTTAGCAATATCTGCTTTATTGATTCGGGTAGCCCGCGAAAGCAGTGAAGCACAGGTTATTCCCATCAGGCCTCTTGCTCAAAACAGGGGTTGACAAGTAGCGCGGGATGATGCTATGTTATCCACATAATGTCTATTTTATGATTTTTCTGTTTGCATTAATAAAAAAAATTAAAAAAGTCCCATTATCTAAATACTACCATAGGTCAGCAACAAAAGCAACCCTCCCGAAACCCAATCGCGGGTGGGGAGTGATTTATTTACAAAACTTAACATAACTAATTAATTTTTAACTATTTGACTGTTGAGATGGGGGAATTAGACAAAAAATCAGGACATTGTGGGTTTAAGGGAAGTTTGATCCAAAACTCGGTTCCTTTGCCAATTTCTGACTCGCACCAAATTTCCCCACAGTGGCGGGAGACGATAATTTCACGACTTATATATAACCCTAAACCCGTACCTTTACCGATTTCTTTGGTGGTAAAAAATTGCTCAAAAATTTGGTTTTTCGTGGTTAGGTTGATACCCTTAGCATTATCGGCAACCATGATCGTGATCTGTTCTGAATTAGCCAGGGTTTTAATTGTAATTAACGGCTGAGACTGTTGGTTGTTGTGTGTCCAGTCCCCTACTTCATCTAAGGCATCAATGGCATTGCTGATCAAATTCATAAACACCTGATTCAGTTGACCTGGGTAGCAGAGGATTGACGGTAGTTTCCCATAGTCTCGAATCACTTGAATCGGCGGACGTGATGGTGTGGCTTGTAAGCGGTTTTTCAAGATGAGTAAGGTTCCCTCTAAACCTTCTTCCAGATTGACTTTTAGCATTTGGTCGCTGTCTTTGCGGGAGAAGTTACGCAGCGATCGCACAATTTGAAAGAGTCGATCTGAACCCAATTTCAGGCTAGATATAACTGTCAAAAAATCCGTCTCTAAAAACTCTAAATCTATGGAATCTATGTATTCTTGAATGCGCGGATCGGTCGGGGAATAAATATCTTGATAAAGCCGAGTGAGTTCTAGTAGGTCTTTGCTATAGTTTTCCACATGGGCTAAATTATGAAATATCGAGTTAACGGGGTTATTGATTTCGTGGGCTAAACTAGCCATCATTTGCCCCAATGATGCCATTTTTTCCGATTGAAAAAGCTGTGAATTGGTGTGTTTAAGTTCCTCTAAAGTTTGCTCTAGTTGCTGTGCTTGAGCTTGAGCGATCGCGGCGGCGGAACAGGCTTGTTGATAAAGTTGAATTTGGGTCTGTTCAAGATCTAGTTGTTCGATTTCACTTTCCCGTTGATATTGCGCTACTACAGCATCAAGAATAGATAGCAATTCATTGGGGGCAATATTGGTAATATAGTCAAGGTGAGGATGGCTCGGTGTTAAGTCAGAGTCCGCAGTTGTGGCTAAAGTTCTGACTGCTAAAATATACTCGCGGATGCGTTTATCTAAATTTAGCGGCTCTCGGAAATACATCGATCGCACTATAGCCGAAGGAGATGTTAATAAATTCATCTCACTATCACCGTAGAGTAAACCTTTATGCGATCGCTCCATCAGAGTAATATCTTTAATCAAAGTTTCCCGAATCACCTCCCTTTCGGCTGGGTCAGAAGTAGTAACTAACTTGAGGCTAAAAAAAGCTGTTCTCTGGGAAAGCATCCGCTGACGACCACTGACATTCACCACCGCCGCATTCACCTTCCGGGTGGTGTTAATTTCTTGCAGGTCAAAATAACTCTCAAATTGTTTCATTAATATAAGCAGGGATAGATTTACTGATTTCATCTTTCCACCCTCCTGGCGACTCTCCCTATACCTGTACTCAGGAAATCGCCAATGACAGGAAAAGAGGGGCAGAATTTTTCTGGCATCCTGGTTTCTCCTAAATTAGTTTAGTGTGCAGGTTTTTTTGATGGGAAACTTGCCCAACCCACTCCCACTTATGGGGCAATGTTAGCTTTCAGAAAATGTTATTTTATCTGGTTACCTCAGAAACACTAGCTTCACCCTGTATACTTGTTTAACTACTGACGACAGAGCCAGGAACTAGCTACCTATTCGGTGGGTGTCCTGACTCAAACAACCTTAATGGTTATTTGACAATCAGAGTTTTTTATTTAGTATCTCAAGTTACAGATTATCAAATTATTTAAAATTCACGACTAGACCATAGCACAAAAATCGGCTTTTGTTTGTGAAAAAAAAAGTTAAATTTTTCGACCATTACAGAGCAGTTCAGCAGAAGATAGCCTAGTAGGAGCTAGGTTCAACATAACTTGACAGTTTCAGCCAGCCCCTACATTTACCTAAAGCCTGGTGGCAGAATAATGATTATTTTTTAAGATCACGAGCCATGTTACGGAACATATCCAAACTGGAGTCAGCACGACGACGATCGCTTTTCACCTCTGGTGCTGGAGATTCAGTAGCTTTAGGCTGGGTCATTTCCATCGCTGGTTTAGCGGTAGCTTTAGGAGCCTCGAAAGGTTTTCCTCCCGACATTTTAGGGAAAGACTTTTTAACTTCTAAAGGCTTACGCATATACTCAATATCGCCTAAACTCTTGGCGCTATCGGGATCAAGATAGAAAGAACTTCCTTGAGTTTTTGTTGTTTCTGATTTGCGACCAAATAAGCCTCTAATAAATCCTGACATAGTTTTTTCCTAGGTGGGGTGTTGGGTATATGTTAAATTTTATCAAAAATTGTGTTGATTATGATAATTTTTTACGGATTTCTCAATGCACGCTCATCAATGCCCACTTTATGTAAAGTTTGGTGAAAAAAAATTTAAGAAATATTACAAAAAAAATTTTTTGCTCTGGGGTGGTGGCTTTCCTGGCTGATTTGTGGTATTATTTTTAACAATGGAAATATTGACATTTTTTTGGTAATTGAATAGATTACCATTATTTAAATACATATCTGTAGCTTACCATTAATTACCCCCACTTGTCAACCCTGGGGCGGGGCGTTTTTTTTAAATTGATGAAAAAATCAACTTAGTTAACAGGAGAATTTAATGATCCAAGTTTAGAGTCTGATAACGAGTTTGTAGTTGATTAATGCTGTAGAGGGACTCCAAATTAAGGCCAGCATTTTGATAAAGTTCAGCCCCCCCTTGATGGCGATCGACTAAAGCGATAACCTTATCAACGCTGTATCCAGCATCAGTAAGGCGTTGTACAGCTTTGAGGGCAGATTGTCCAGTAGTGACAACATCTTCGAGAACTACGACGTTAGCGCCGGGGGATAGTTCGGGTCCTTCGATGTAGGCTTTAGTTCCGTGTCCCTTAGCTTCTTTTCGGATAATGAGGGCGGGTATAGGTCGATTTTCGTAGACAGAAACGACACTAACGGAGGAAACCATAGGATCAGCACCGAGGGTAAGCCCGGCGACTGCTTCTGTTTCCAGGGGAAGTAATGGTAAAATCAGGCGAGCGATCGCCACCGACCCAGCGGGATGTAATGTGACTTGTTTACAATTAATATAGTAGGAACTCTGCTGACCAGAGGAGAGAACAAAATCCCCTTCTTGATAAGCGAGTTGACACAAAAGGTCAAGTAGCCACGATCGTAGGGTATCTAAAGGTGCACAAGAGGCATTGAGATCGCAAAGAGCAGGAATTTCTGAAGGGTTAGTCATAAGGGCGGGAAAAGGTAGGAAACAAATCTGTAATCACTCCATCTGATCGTACACTGGGAGAGACCATCTGATCAAACAGATTCACCAAGGTTAATGCCATGAACAGAATTTTATTACAGAGTATCAGTGGAGTGTTAGGGGTAGCGATCGCCTCATTCGTGTGGGTTGAGGGAGTTGTGGCGCAACCGAGAACCCGTTTCCAGCCTTTTGCGGAAGACTTTAACCAGGCGGCGACCCGCAGTTCTGGGGATGCTTTTAAAAATCAATCCCTGATGGGTCAACTTTCGGTATTCTTCGGGTTAAGCTATCCCTGGCCGGGTGCTATTAATGGTTTTCCTGAAAGTTTGATTGCTGATGATGCCAGACGAGTGAATCAACTGTATAGAGAGAGAATGCTCCAGCAGACCCTAAGCGGTCCGACTATCCGCACTGCCGATCTAGCGAACCCATACAACACCTCAATTTTGACTCAACCTTCTGTGATCAACGAGTTGTCTAACGACACTCCGGGGGGATTTTTGTTTAATCCCTAATGGGAGCGAGTCCAGTTTTTGATCAGGTGCGTCATCAAAGGTTAATGACGCACCTGCAAAGGGACTACTGAGAAACAGCTTGATTGTTTTGTTGAGATGCGATTTTCTGAGTCAAAACTTCCAAGGCTTTGCCATATTGAGGATCATCAAGAGTGCCAATTTTGTCGCGGTTTTCGCGGAGGATATCTCGCTGTTGTTCGGTGAGTTCAACGATCACATCAGGCTTAATTCCCTCATGATTAATGTCACGACCATTAGGGGTAAAATATTTAGCGATCGTGACCGCCAAACCGGAACCGCGACCCACGCCACGAACGGACTGAACTAGACCCTTACCAAAAGTGTTAGTTCCGACCAAAACGGCGCGGTTGTTATCTTGTAGAGCGCCGGATAGAATTTCACTAGCACTAGCGGAACCGCCATCAACAAGAATCACCATAGGCTTATCAGTGAGGGCGCGATTATTAGCGCGTTGTCGATCCATTTCTCCCTGACGATTAACGGTAGAGACTATATCGCCTTCTGTTAGCCACATACGGGCGATTTCAATACTAGCATAGAGCAGACCGCCAGGATTAGAGCGTAAATCGAGAATATAACCTGAAACATTCTGTTGTTCGAGGTTAGTGATCGCCTGTCGCATTTCCTCGGCAGCATTAGCACTAAAATTGTTCAGACGAATATAGCCGATATCGCCGACGGGGGAAGGTTTCTTAGAGTAGCGTACCGGGTGAATTTCAATCTGAGCGCGGGTAATATTAAACTCAATTTCCCTTGGACCGCGCAAAATAGTCAACTTAACCTGAGTCCCAATTGGTCCACGAATCAAATTGACAGCTTCATTGAGCTCCATTCCCTCAGTGCTGCGGCCATCAATTTTAGTAATAATATCCTGAGCCTGAACCCCAGCATCAAAAGCGGGAGAGTCCTCAATAGGGGAAATAACGACGAGTTTATTGGTTTCCTCATCTTGGGTAAGTTGGATACCAACCCCGGTCAGTTCTCCCTGAGTATCAATTTGCATATTTCTGAACTCTTCGGGGTTCATGAAGCGGGTATAAGGGTCATCGAGTTTAGCCAACATTTCGCGGATAGCTTCATAAGCCTGTTGATCATTAGTATATTCTCGGCTTAGAAACTCATTACGAAGTTCCCTCCAATCTACCTGGTTAAAGGTACCGTCAACGTAACTTCTATCAATAATTTGCCATACTTCATCAATTAGTTCCTTCGGGCTTTCCCGAAAGGATGCTTGGCCGGAAAGGTGTATACCAGCGCCCGCAACAGCAACAGCGGTCAGCATAACTGCTGTTGCGCCTATAACAAGCCCACTTTTTGATATAATCATTTATCTGCTGAACCGGAAGAGAATACTAAGAGCTATTAACAGCATACTAGCACATCAGATCTGGCGATCGCGGAGGTTGACCAAAAGCCCAATTGTGACCGGGACTCCCCCACCCCCATCAGAGGTGGGGTCAGCTTGATTTTTATGGCTCTACCCAGCGTCCATCTGCTTTGATGAGATTAATTAATTCTTCGACACCTTGATCTTCGGGAACTTTTTTAATTTCTTCCCGACCCCGATATAGGGAAATATAGCCAGGTTGTTTTCCTACATAACCATAGTCAGCATCTGCCATTTCTCCAGGTCCGTTAACAATACAACCCATAACAGCAATATCTAGTCCAGTCAGGTGTTTAGTTGCTTCTCGGACTTTGTGGAGAACTTCTTCGAGGTTAAAGAGTGTGCGACCACAGGAGGGACAGGCGACATATTCTACCATAGTTTTCCGCAGTCCTAGGGATTGCAGAATGCTATAGCAAACAGGAATTTCCTTTTCTGGGGCTTCTGTGAGGGAAACCCGAATGGTGTCACCAATACCATCTGCTAAGAGGGTAGCAATACCAGCGGTGGATTTAATGCGGCCATATTCTCCATCTCCGGCTTCGGTAACTCCCAAGTGTAGGGGATAGTCCATCCCTAGGTCATCCATGCGTTTAGCCATGAGGCGATAGGCTGCTAACATGACGGGGACGCGGGAGGCTTTTAGGGATATCACTAAGTTCTGAAAGTCTAGGGATTCACAGATGCGGATAAATTCCAGGGCTGATTCTACCATACCTTCGGGGGTGTCGCCGTAGGTAAATAGCATTCTTTCGGCTAGGGAACCATGATTAACGCCGATACGCATGGCTTTACCCTGGTCACGGAGGGAGATAACTAGGGGTTTGAGGGTTTCGCGGATTTTCTCGCCGATTTCTTGAAATTCAGTGTCTGTGTATTCGCTACGATCGCCTTTAGGTTTCTCAAAGACGTATAATCCGGGGTTAATCCGCACTTTATCGACGTGCTTGGCGACTTCTAGGGCAATTTTCATGCCGTTGTGGTGAACATCTGCGACTAGGGGGACGGGTTGATAGGTGGCGGCGAGTTTTTGTTTGATTTCGCCTACGGCTTTGGCGTGTCCGACGCTGGGAACTGTGACGCGGACGATTTCACAACCCATTTCATGCAGCCGACGAATGGAGGCGACGGAACCTTCTATGTCCATGGTATCTTCGTTAATCATGGACTGAACTACGACGGGGTATCCTCCGCCAATGGTGATGTTTCCGACCCGGACTGGACGGGTTTGGCGACGGTGAATTACTGTGTCAACGGAGGGCTGACTAGCGGTCGGAGTGGTTATGGGTAGGGTTTGCATGATCTGAATTTGATAATTGCTTAGTTTTAAGAGTGGGTTCTCAAAATTCAATAGGTGTCTATATTAAAGATAGATTGCCACAAATTGGGGACTTGTGGTTGATCCGATCGCTTAAATTGTTTAAATTGTCACGAATACGGGTAGCGATCGCTTGATTGTAGATTAGATAATTGGCTATGAGTGAACATCTGCGCTATTTTTCGGGTTTTGAGTCTTTAGCAGTCGAGTGGACAGACAAAATCTGGTCAAGGGGTGTACCCTTTTGGTTGCGGGCTGAACCTAAATCCAATCGGGTGGTTTTGTGTTTACATGGGTTTACCGCCACTCCTTTTGAGGTGAGACCAGTAGCGCAAGCCTGTCTGAGTCGGGGGCTTGATGGGGTGGGGCCTTTATTGCCTGGTCATGGTTTTCAAGAATTAGCAGACCAGAAGTTATTTTTTCCGAAAATGACGGCGGAAGGAATGTTATCTGCTGTGCGTCGGGAGTTGGAATTAGCCCGATCGCATTATGAATTTGTAGGTATTTTTGGGCATTCTATGGGAGGTGCGATCGCTTTAAAAATGGCGGCGGAGGGGCGAGTAGATGCCTGTGCGGTCACTGCACCAGCGTTAAAATTACCGCCTCGGGCTGTGATTTTATTGGCTTTATTTGGTTGGGCGAATATTTCTATCCCCACTCAACCCAAGCCTTTTGATAACCCCGTTTATTTATTTGATAATTGTCCGGCGGGGCGGGCGCTGCAACGACTAGCCAGGATAGCCAGATCAGAGTTATCTTCAATTACTTGTCCGGTGTTAGCTATTCATTCCCATAGGGATGATTTAGTCAGTCCGGTGGTAATTAATTGGATGGAAAAACAACTACCAAACAATTTAGATGTCCGTTGGTTTGACCAGTCGGGTCATGTCATGATTTTAGATGTTAATGGGGAGGAAATTAGCCAGGCGATCGCCGATTTTTTTAGCCAGAGGAGTATCTAAAATTTTCCCCCAGGGCGCGATCGCCCTAATTTTTCACTCTTCAAAAATTGCCCCTCGTTTAATCAAATCTTGTTTAACTTCCTCAGACAGTCCCGAATCATGCCATAATCTAGCTTGTTTAACAATAGCCCCCGTAAAGTCCGCCCCTTTCAAATTAGTAAGGGCTAACCCAGCTTGGTGCAAATCAGCATTTTTGAGGATAGCATTATGGAGGTTAGCATCACTCAGATTACAGTTATTTAGATTAGCCTCTGTCAAATTCGCGCCGCACAGGTCTGCGCCGCTGAGACTAGCCAAAGCCAGACTCGCCCTATGTAGATCTGCGCCACTCAAATTAGCATCACTCAACAGCGCCCCACTGAGATCTGCACCACTAAGGTTAGCAAAACGCAGGTCAGCACTACTAAGATCTGCATCACTTAAATCAACTCCCCGCAGGTAAGTATTTTGTAAGTTAGCGCCACTGAGATCAAGGTTACTGAGATGTGTTCCCAGGAGTCTTGCGCCCACAAAATCTTCCGATATTTTCAATTCTGCTAAGGTGGCTAACTCGAGAAAATTATCAGTTTTAGCATCAACTACGGTCTGAATAATGCCCTGTAATTGGGCAAAATTCCAGCCTTGGGCTACAGCTTTTTTAGTCAAGGCTTGTAATTCTTCTAAAGTCTGATGCTGTTGCGCCACAGGAGAGGGTTCTGATTCTAATTCTTGCGATCGCAACCAGATGGCAAATTTACGCTCTAGGATCGCCAATTTATTGGGGCTAATATTTTGCGGCCAAAGTCCTTCAACACCAGTCATAATTCAAGAGAGTTTAGAGGAGATTCATTCAACTTTTAACTGTCTCCAAAAATTGCGCCTTTTCGTTGCAATTCAGGTTGCAGTCGCCGAGAAATACCGATCGCCTCAGTAAATTCGACATTTTCCACCATGATATCAGCTAATTCCGCGCGGCTGAAATCTGTTTTCTGGAGGTTAGCTCCTGTCAAGTTTACCCCACTAAGGTCCGCATAGGTAAAATTAGCACTCTGCAAATTAGCATTACTGAGGTTAGCGCGGGGGAGATAGGCGCTAGTGAGATCAGCTTGGGTCAGGTTAGCATTACTGAGTTTAGCGCGGGGGAGTTTAGTTCGTAGATCGGCTTGAGAGAGGTTAGCCTCTTGTAAATTAGCATCTCGGAGGTTAGCGTTGCAGAGGATAGCGTTACTGAGGTTAGCTCCCTGTAGATTAGCATTGCTGAGGTCAGCCAGGGTCAAGTTGGCATTAGTGAGGTTAGTCTTGGCCAAGTTAGCGCCGCGCAAGTTAGCATTACTTAGGTCAACCCCGGTTAAATCCTGCCCATAAAGGTCTTCTGTGAGGCTTAAACCCACCTGTTCGAGAATTTGGGTAAATTCTGCCATCCCGACTACTCCAAGCCACTGATGGGCAATTTCCCATTGTTGGAGGCGACAGTTATTGACTTGTTGAGGGTCTGGGATATGTTCCCAGGTGAGTCGGAGGCGCTGTAGGGCGTTGATTTTCTGGGTACGATCGCCCATTTGATTAGCAATTTCCAACTGTTTTTGATAGCAGGCGATCGCTTTTGGTAACTCATTAGTAGCATGATAAGCCATTCCCAGGTTAGTCAGGGCGTTAAGCTGTCCTGATATATCCCCAATATCTTCAGCGATACGGAGGTGAGTTTGATAGCAGGTAATGGCTTCTTGAGAATTAGACAAAGCAGCATAAGCTATACCCAAATTACCCCAAGTAGCGCCTTCCCGTTGGCGATCGCCCAATTTTTGATAGATAGTCAGGGCTTCGCGCCACAATTCCAAAGCCGCCGGAATATCACCTTGATGATATTGAGAAACCCCTTGTTTAAATAATTGATTAGCCTGGTAGTCCGTCATATTTTACCCTATTTCAACAGCCTAATTGTCTGATAATTCTGGAGTGACGGTTTCCGATGTTTTTTGGCTCAAATACTGATAGACTTGTCTGGACATTTTTTGAATCATTGATTCAGCCGCTGTGTCGCCATTGTTTCTTTGGGCTAAAATAGCTAAAATGTAGCGTTTACCATTGGGCATATCAACTATACCCACATCGGCTAACATAATGTTTAGGGTTCCAGTTTTGTGGGCGACTACCGCCCCATTACTGACCCCGCTAGGTAATAGGTGATTATTTTCTGTTTCTGTCATAATTCGCAAGAGGCGATCGCGTGATGTCATCGAAAGTAAACCCCCTTGGTGAATTTGACTCAAAAGACTAACCATATCCCTAGGCGTAGTTTGATTAGTCCCTTCAATATCAGGTAAAGGGTTACGCACCAGAGTATCTGTCAGACCCCAACTGCGGAACTTTTGATTAAGAACCTGAAACCCTCCCAGCCGTTCTATAATCATATTAGTGGCTGTATTATCACTAATTGTCATCATTTTAGTAGCAGTTGCTAAGGCTGTATATTCAGTCCCCGGCGGCTGATATTGCATAATCCCCGCTTCTCCCACCTGGTGATTTTCCGTCATCACCAGCATTTCATCTAGGCGAATTTCTCCCGCATCAACGGCTTGAAAAAACGCCACTAAAATCGGGACTTTAATTGTACTAGCTGCCGGCACTTTAGACTGTTCTCTTAAACCGACATATCCGCCAGTATTCAGGTCTAAAAACATCAAAGCCGGAGTAATATCTGGGGATGCTGCAGCCACCAATTCCAGTTGAGTTTTTAAGTCTTTTATTTCCCGGTTTAATTGCAGAGATAGGGGCAAAATTCGGGTGGCTGTTAGGCTGTTAATGCTAGTTTCCTGTGTCTCTAAATTCTCAATAGAACTAGCCCCGGCGGTAGCACGACCGAGGGAGTTGAGAATTGAGAGAACTGTTCCCGAAATCACCCCGATACCAATGCCTAAAATCAGCAACCGGGTTCCATAAACTATGGGAGAGACACGGCGACTCTTACGCCTTACCACCCGTTTTTTCACAGGGGTAAGGGGTTGCATAGTCCGCTGAGGGGGGGGATATACTTGGGGAGTGATAGACCTATTTAAGGGGACTATGTTAGATGGTTTACCGTTGCTAACTCCCTGACGCGGTGTAGGTTTTCCCCGACGGCGTTTTCTAGAGTTTGGTGGTGGTAGCTGAGGTGTCTTTTTCCGGTTTCTGGTAATGGGGGGTTTTTGTCGCAGTTGATCTAACACGGGGTCGAAATATCCGTTTTCAGGGATATGTATGGGGGGAATTTGACCAGTTGGGGAAAGGTTGGGGGAGACAGGTCTCCGTGAGGATGATTGTGATTGAGAAGTGGGACTAGGGGAACGGCCACGACGCTGATCACGAGATTGAGGGCCTTTTGACTTCCGGGACTTGGCCCCCCATTGGGAAACAAAGGATAAAAATGAGCGACGGGGATATCGGTGAGCCACACCTAACACCTAAAAATCATCAAAGAGGACAATAGACTATGGAAATTACACCCATCAAGTCGTAGGGGCTGGTTCTGCAATCATCTCTATTGAGGTCCAGGCTCTTTATAACCCGCCCTTACTTAGCAATAGGAATCGACAGTTGAGCCGGGGAATCAACGATATTGAGATTACCATTAACTGGGCGGATGTTGTTTAACAGTTAATGCCCATTCTACCTGAGAGATAACCCCGCGTAGCATAGCAACTTCTGTACTAGATGGCTGGGCGCGGTTAAATAAATGCCTAAATTTTTCCATACGACTGCTGACGGTGTGGGGGTAGACATAACCGATTTTGAGTAGGAGGGTTTCTAGCTGTTGATAGTATCCTTCCAGTTGGTCGAGGGTGGCTGATAATGGTTCTGATGGTTCTGGGCTGGGTAATGTATTCTGGTCGATGAGGGTTTGAGCGCTTAGTGAGAGTTCGTAACAGCAGACAGCCACGGCTTGGGCTAAATTTAGGGATTCATAGGCGCTACTGCTGGGAATGCGAACTATCCTTTGAGCATAGTTTAGTTCTGTATTGCTCAAGCCACGATCTTCGGGACCGAAAATCAGGGCGGCGGGGCTGTGGAGTAGCCAGGGGAGGGTGGTTCTGGGATGTTCGAGGGTTCTGTCAAAACTACGATCGCGAGCGGTGGTGGCGATCGCCTTTTGGCATCCGATTAAGGCTTGGGGTAAACTGTCTACTATCTGGGCTGATTCTAAAATATCTTGGGCATGAACTGCCATGGTTTTAGCTTCGCAGCTCATGGGGTCACAGTGGGGGTTAACCAGTACCATTTGGGTTAACCCCATATTTTTCATTACCCTGGCGCACGACCCCACATTTAACGCTCCCGCCGGTTCAACCAATACAATCCTAATTTTAGCTAATGCGGTTTCCCACTGAGTCTCTACCATTGCTATCATAACCGCTGATATAATAAGCGAGCGATCAATGTTCTAGTATGGCACGTCAGCGAGCTAAGTCAGACTTCCCTCAGAAAATTTGCCCAGTCTGCGATCGCCCCTTTGTTTGGCGCAAAAAGTGGGCAGACTGTTGGGATGAGGTTAAATACTGTTCCGAGCGTTGCCGTCGCCGACGCAACGAACAGAATTAAAGGGGAAATATCCCCGTAAATTGTACAGCTATGGGTGTTAATGTGCAACCAAAACTAATCATACATGGTGGGGCGGGTAGTTCTCTCCAAGGTAAAGGAGGCGTAGAAACTGTTCGCAAATCTCTTTATCAGGTGATAACTGAGGTTTATGGCTTACTCGAAAAGGGTACAACTGCTGAGGATGCGGTGATTCGTGGCTGTCAACTTCTCGAAGATGATCCCCTATTTAATGCTGGGGTCGGTTCGGTGTTGCAGTCTGACGGACAGATCCGCATGAGTGCGGCTTTGATGAATGGCAGTTTACAACGCTTTAGCGGGGTGATTAATGTCTCTAGGCTGAAAAACCCCATTGAGTTGGCTAAGTTTCTGCAAACCTCTCCCGATCGCATTTTATCCGATTATGGGGCTGCCGAACTTCTGCGGGAGTTAAATATAGCCCCTTTTGACCCCCTAACCGATCGCCGTCTTTATGAGTGGATCGAAGACCGCAAGCAGGATTTTAACCGCAAAATGGCTAATGTGGTCGCCGAAACCTCTGATCATGAAGCTGGTCGCGGCACTATCGGGGTCGTCGCTTTAGACCAAAATGGTCGGATCGCCGCCGGAACTTCTACTGGTGGTAAGGGGTTTGAACGTATTGGTCGGGTTAGTGATTCGGCTATGCCTGCTGGTAATTATGCCACAGCTCAGGCTGGGGTGAGTTGTACGGGTATCGGTGAGGATATCATTGATGAGTGTCTCGCCGCCAAAATTGTGATCCGCGTCGGAGATGGTTTGTCTTTGCGATCGGCTTTTGAACGTTCTTTTGTCGAAGCTAATGATCGTCAGCGGGACTTGGGGGCGATCGGTTTGGATGCTTCCGGGGCGATCGCTTGGGGAAAAACTAGCGATGTGATTCTCGCCGCCTTCCATAATGGTCAAACTATGGGAGATAGTTTGGAAATGCTACCGGGAACTCAGGTGTTAGTGGCTTAGTTAGCCCCAATTTCCCCCACCTTCCCTCCCCCACCACTGGGGGGGGTTATTAATACTGAAGAAAACTTAATATTTTTTTTACTTTTTAGATCCGGTGATCTGACCTATAAACTTATATAGTTGTGTTAATTTTTTCAACATTTTTGTACCAGTTTAACTGGTATAGAATATAATAAAAATTGCGTTCTGTCCTGGAAATTTACTGAGAGGCGAGAGATTTTTTCGCCCCGACAATCAACAAAAATTGAGGCAGATAAATTGGACAATCAGTTGATTGGGGTTAATAGTAAGTTCAGAGGTGCGGTAGTCAATTGAGAACCCGATTAACTTGGTAGTCTGGAGAGAACGCTTTGTTAATCAGTACCATCACAGCCCGATTGATGGAAACCTAGGCTAAGGTTTGGGATGGAGGCTAATAATTAGCAATCCATCAGTCAAAGGCTGTAGGATGAAACCCAGCGTATTCATGCTTAGGAGTCCATAAAAATGAGACGGATTCTAGTTGTAGATGATTCAGCAACCATGCGAAAAATGGTAATGGCATCTCTCAGGGATGTTAAAGATGTAGCTTTTAGCGAGGCGGGGAATGGATTAGAGGCGATCGAGCAGTTAGAAATCGCCCCGTTTGACTTAATGATTTTAGACTTAAATATGCCAGATATGCACGGTCTGGAAGTGTTGCGGTTTGTGCTAAACCACCCGGAATATAGGGAAACACCGATTGTGATTTTAACCACGAAAGGGGATGATGAAAGTCGTAGTGAAGCGATCGCGGCGGGTGCAGCTTGCTATTTAACTAAACCATTTCATCCGAAATCGTTATCGGGGGAAATTGTCAACTTATTATCAGAGCCATGTGCGAGTAATATAAATTAAGAGAGTACCAAGGCGATCGTGTCTAGTCCTACAGAAAGCAACAACTTTTTTGATGACTTTTTAGATGATTATTTTGCTGAGTGTGAAGAGCATTTAGCCGTCGTGCGGCGAGAACTCTTGGCGCTAGAGTCCTGTATGAATCAGCCCCAAATAGAGGGTTCGATTCTGAATGAACTGTTCCGCAGCTTTCACTCAATTAAAGGACTGTCGGCGATGGTGGGTGTGCGGGAAGCAGAGAAATTGGCTCACCAAATGGAGAGTTATCTGCGATCGCTAAGAGATGGTCAAACCTCCCTGAAACCAGAGGGTTTTGATGCTCTGATGTCGGGAACTCAAATTCTGGAGAGAGCGATCGAAGCCTATCGCACGAAGGAAGATCCCCCGGACATTGAGGAAATTATCAGCCAATTGGAAGCCTGTAACCCTCCGGTGGTGGCTAAAACCCCAAATGCAGCTATTACCCCCTTTGAGGTGAAGCTGAAACCAGAGGAAATGAAACGACTGGAGGCGTTAGTCGGTGAAGGAAAACCGATCTGGCATTTCGTCTTCACTCCTAGTACAGAGCTATCCAAACAGGGGATCGGAGTTAACGCCATTCGGGAACAACTGCAAGCGATCGGTGAGTTGATTTATGTGTCTCCGCGCCTAAATGCCAATCAGAAAATCCTGTTTGATTTTATTGTCGCAACTGAGGAGCCGGAAAATCACGATTTAGGCCCTGAGCCGAAATATCTGAGTTGGGAACCATATCACATTCCCAGTTCAGTTTCTGCGACCAGCATTCGCTCATCTAACTCGGAGGTTGAACCTTCCAGAGGACCGGAAGCGCCAGCAACAGCCACAGCGCCAGAAGAAGTTGAGGCGATCGCGGTGGTATCTAGTTCTCAGTCAGAGGAGCCAGAGAGGAAAGAGTCAGAGTCGGGGAAAGAAACTGCGGAAGCGGAACCATTGGAGATCTCAGAACCGGAAACCAGTAATGCTATCTCTCCGACTAAGTCAACTAGCCCCCTAATTAGTGCATCTAACTTAGTACGGGTAGACCTACCAAAACTTGATGAACTGATGCGGATGGTGGGAGAATTAGTAATTACGCGGGCACGACTGGAGGAAAACCTCAAAAATTTACCCCCAACGGTCCCGGCGGCTAGGCGGCGAACTTTACAGGAAATTAACCTAACTTTAGAACGACAACTGCGGGATCTGCGTCAGGGGGTGATGCAGGTGCGACTGGTTCCCATTGCGGAAATTTTCGCGAGGATGCAGTTTGTAGTTAGGGATCTGATGCGACTAACGGGAAAACAGGTAGCTCTGGAAATTTCCGGCGCGGAAACTGAGATTGATAAGTTTGTGGTTGAGCGCATGATGGACCCGTTATTGCATTTAGTCCGTAATGCCGTTAGTCACGGTATCGAATCAACGGAGGAACGACTAAAAGCGGGAAAATCTGCTACGGGTGCGATCGCCTTACGCGCTTCGGCGGCGGGGGAAATGGTGATTATTGAAATTGAAGATGATGGTCAGGGAGTCGATATTTCTAGGGTGTTAAAACGGGCAAAACAACAGGGTTTATTGTCGGATTCTGTATCGGAGACTAATGATCCAGATAACTATGATTCCCAGACGATACTCGATCTGTTATGTTCCCCAGGTTTTTCGACCAAAGAAGAGGCGGATCTGGCTAGTGGTCGGGGTGTGGGAATGGCGATCGTCAAAAACACCGTTCAAGAACTGGGAGGTTGTGTAAAATTCACCACGAAAAAAGGAAAAGGCAGTCATTTTATTATTGATTTGCCGTTGACTTTAGCGATTACTGATGCTCTGATTGTGGAAGTTAGCGGTCAAACCTTTGCCATTCCAGAATCCTCTATACAGGAGGTATTATCTATTGAGAATGAGAGAATTATTTGCCTGGAAGGTCAGGAAATAATTTCCTATCGAGGTCATGTTGTCCCCCTGCGATATTTAGCGCGTCTATTTAACTGTGCGGTGACTACAGACAACTCGGAAAAATTAACTGTTGTGGTGATTGGTAATAGCCTTAATTCCACCGGTTTAGTAGTGAATAGAATCTTGGGACTGCGAGAAATTGTAGTGCGGCCGTTAACTGATCCGTTGCTGCAAAGTCCGGGAATTTCTGGGGCGACCGAATTGGGCGATGGTCGAGTAGTTTTAATTATGGATGTTCCGGCGTTAATTCGTAGCAAAATTAATCAATTTTTAACAACACCAAAAACGGCAATTAACTCTGGTTAATTAATTCAATAATTCCCGAAAAACTGGATGTTAACTAACCGTTGATGCCGATTATTTTAGGGCAATAATGGGCGAAAAATGGATTAGTTTAGTGTAGTGATTCAATGATTATATCTATGACTAAATCAGCAGATACATCTCAACCTTTTATTTTATTTGAACTTGACCATACCACTTATGGTATTCCCTCTGGTGTTGTCCAACAGATGGAAATGGTTGAGCAAATTACGCCAGTTCCTAACTCAGCGTCTTTTGTGGTAGGGGTGGTATTCTCCCGTGGTCAAGTGATACCAGCAATTGATTTGAGGGTACGATTTGGATTTGCCAAAATACCGTATACCCTGCGAACCCGACTAATAGTGATTAATACTAATCAGCGGACAGTGGGTTTAATTGTAGATACAGCCAGGGAGTTTGTATCAATTCCGGCACAAACTATTCAGCCTTCACCGGAGGGAATTTCTAGCTTGAGTGGGAAATATTTGGCGGGAATTGCCACTTTAGGAGAAAGAGTGATACTAATTCTAAATGTGGAGGAATTGTTAGTGTTACCGGAATTAGTATCAGAAAGGGGTGGCTAGGTTGATGGGGGGGGAATGGGTCTGATGGGAGTTGTTATTTGTATTGAGAGTGAATGAGGTAATTTGAAAATGGGTAAAAAATCTAAAAATCATAAAAAGGCAGATAATAGTTATCTAGAAAATGCCAATTTTCAGAATTTCAAAACATCAGAGGAGAGGGAAAAACTGAAATTGGAAATGATGGAAATTCGGGACAATGCCGATCGCGTTAATACAGTGGCGATCGCGATCGCCAAAATAGCGAAACAGGTAGCGGAAGGGGCCGAATCTCAACTGCAACTACTCGATCGCACTTCTAACAGTGTCAACCAGATGAATAAATCCCTGGGAGAAACGACACTCCAAGCGGAATCAGTAGCCAGTTCGACAGAGGAATTAGTTTCTTCGGTAAATGAGATGGCTGCATCCATTGAACAGGTGTCCGCTAGTAGTATGGCACTAGCGACGGGTGTGCGCCAAACGGTAACATCAATTCAGGAGAGTACCAGCAACACGGCGAGAGTAGCAGCAAACGCCCAAGAAATGGCAACTTCTGCCACCCAGGTGATCGCGTCGATGACCCAAATGACCACTTCCATTAGAAACGTGAGTGACGACACGGAAAATCTGACCGTATCGGTAAATCAGACGGCTTCTTCTATGGAAGAAATGACCAGTTCCATTGCGGGAGTAGCTAACAATGCGGATGATTTAACGGCTGCATCAGAAGAAACCAGCGCCTCCATCAACGAGATGGCAGCATCTATCGAGGAGGTATCCGCAACTATTGAGAACCTGGCTTCGACTGTAGAACAGGTATCAACCTCTGTGGAAGAAATTGCCCAATCAGTGCAGGGGGTAGCCAATAACGCGGAACAAATTACGGAGGTAGCGACGGACTCAGCCACGAGTGCGGAACAACTCGATCGCTCTATCCAATCAATTAGCAGCCTAACCCAAAAAGCCAATGAACTTACCCGTGCTGTGGGAGTTGATGCGGATAAGGGGGGTAAAACCATTGAAAAAGCGATTCAGGGTTTGGCAAGAGTGCGCGAATCCATGGTTAAATCGGCTGATGTAATGCGGGATATGGGTAAACGCACCAATGAAATTAGCACCATTGTTGATACAATTAACTTAATCTCAGAACGGACTAATCTGCTATCACTAAATGCTTCCATTGAAGCAGCTCGTGCGGGAGAAGCGGGGCGGGGGTTTGCTGTGGTTGCAGAAGAAATCCGCAATTTGGCCGATCGCGCCGCCCAAGCGACGTTCGATATTGCTGCAATTATTAAGGCATTACAGTCGGTGGTGCAAGATGCCGTGAGTACATCGAATGATGGGCTACGAATTGCGGAAGATAGTGGCACTCTAGCAGAAGATGGGTTATTGGGTCTTAAACAAATTCTGGCAGGAGTTGAACAAACGACGCAATTAATGAACCAAATTGCGATCGCCTCTCAAGAACAACTGACGGCTGGACAACGGGTGGTAACGGCGATTAATATGACTGCTACCCAAGCCAAAGAAGTAGCCATTGCTACCCATGAGCAAGCCAAAACTACTCAGGGAATTGTGCAGTCCACCCGACACATGAGGCAAATTGCTCAACAGGTAACACAGGCTATGGGAGAACAGGCGCGAGCGGCTAGGGATGTAATTAAGGCGGCTCAGAATACCAATAATTTAGCCGGACAAATTCGTAAGGCTACCTTTGAACAAAATAAGGGTGCTGAACAAATCATGCAGGCGGTAGAGTCCATGCGCCGAGGGGTGATTAGCACGAACCGTGCTTTAGCGGAACAGTCCACAGCAGGGGAGCAAATCTCGAAGGAGTCCGAGCGGCTGTCGCAATTGATTAGCAATGTGACGCGATCGATGACTGAACAGAGTAGCAGTGCGAACCAAATTAGCCAAGCAGTGGAGAGTATCCAAATGCAGTCTGAACAGGTGGCTAAGGCTATGCAGGAACAAAGTAGGGCGGTACAGGACATGAATTTAGCTACTCGTAGTATTGCCAAACAAATAGCTTTTATCCGCACATCCAACTTCGATCACACCGAAGTTTCTACTACTTTGCTCAACAGCATAGACCAATTGCAAACTATGGCTAAAAATAACAGTTCTGGAGTACACAGAACTCATGAAACGGCTCAAGGTTTGATATCACATACTCAAGCACTCATGGAGGTGTTAAAGGTTGGCAGTTAACTAATCAGAAAAGCTCAAATCTGCGGGAATTGTCAAGGTGATTAGTCAATGTGCCATCATGGGGTCGGGGCTAATTTGAGCAGCCAGGATTAACCCTAACCCCACAGTATCTAGTCTAGGCGGCGGACTTGACCCTATCTTTCAGGATAGGGGGCTTTAATTGATAATTAAAGTTGGTACAGCTTGTTCACCAGTCGCTTAATACATTGCCCTCACCCTAAATCTGGATCCCAGAGAGGGAGAGGGACTTTGAGAGGTGATCAGATGATTTCTGAACAGGCTGTAATTGTCAGCCCAAATTAAAACTTACCCCCTTAAAAATATGACGATTAGTATTTTTACAACAGATGAGCAATTATTGGTGAGGTCCTGGGATTCTCAACTGGAGAGTATGAGGGGCTTAGACGCAGAATCTGTCTATGGTTGTCCGTTGACCGAGATAATTCCTGATTTGGAATCGAGGGGTTTACTGGCTCGCTTTAATCAGGTTCTGGAAGATGGTACTATCCAAACCCTAGCACCGGATTTTCACCATTATTTAATTAAGTGTCCGCCACGGAAACCCTCGAAATACTTTGACTCGATGCAGCAAAGGGTAACCATTGCACCTTTGCGAGAAAAAACGGCGATCGTGGGTTTGGTGATTACTTTAGAAGATGTCACGGAACGCATGGACGCGGAATGGGAATTAGCGAGCGATCGCACATTGTCAAATTCTGAGCCAGAAGAAATCGACTCTGATACGTCAGTCCATGAGTCCCTAATTGCTGCCCTGGCTGACGATCGCTGGCAAGTGCGCCAAAATGCTACCCGTCACCTGACCAATGTTAAAGCGCCAGAATTGAACGCGCAACTGTTGCAATTGTTGCGACAACAACATCACAATCCGAATATCCTCAACAGCGTGATCCAGGTTCTGACTCTCACGCAAGTTGATATAGTCCCGGCTTTGATTGATTGCCTCAAGGAAGAGGATTCGGATCTGCGGATTTATGTAGTCCAAACCCTCGGACAAAGGAAAGATCCCCGGGCTGTCTCTGTCCTGATTGAGATGTTGGATGATGAGAATGTCAATGTCCGGTATCATGCTATTGAAGCTCTGGGAAAACTACAAGCCCTAGAAGCGGTTGATAGCCTGGTTAAAATCGCTGAGTCAGAAGACTTTTTCCTGGCCTTCCCTGCCCTTGATGCCCTAATGCAAATGGCTAATGCTAAACTGGCTCCTCAACTGGTTCCACTGCTGCAAAAAACCCTGAATTGGCAATTGCGCCGAGAAGCGGTTGATAATTTGGCGATAACTGATGACCCAGAAATTATCCGCAGTCTACTGCGATTGATGCGGGAACAGCATCGCAACCCCAATGTTCTTAATGCGACTCTACAAATTCTCGCCCTCAGTAATGTAGACCCAATTCCGGCACTGGTGGAATGCTTGGGAGAACCAGACCCGGATCTGCGAATTTATACGGCTCTGGCTTTGGGAGAACGCCACGACCCCCGTGCTATCCCTCCTCTGATTGGTTTGCTCAATGATCCAGATATCAATGTTCGCTATCATGCCATTGAGAGTTTGGGACAACTGAAGGCAAAGGAGGCGGTGGAGCCTTTGGTTGAGATTGCTACCAGTGGGGATTTCTTTTTGGCTTTTCCGGCGATCGAAACTTTGGTGACTATTGGCGATACAACGATTATTCCCAAACTTCTGCCCCTATTGGAAAATGAGTTGCTTTGTAGTCCGGTGGTATCGGCTTTGGGTAAGTTTGCGGATGCTGATGCGGTAGCGCCTTTGGTGGCTCAACTTAGCCGTCCTTTGACATCGATCGCAGAAATTGTTTTAGCCTTGGCGGAAATTTACGCTAATTATAAACAACTGGAAGAAGGACAACATATCGCTGATATGACTCGCCAAGTCATAGAAGACCAGGCGGTGGAAAATATCCTAGCAGAGATTGAACAAGGCTCTTTGTCTGGCCCGGAGTTACGGGGGATGGTGATGATTTTGGGTTGGCTGGAAGGAGAGAAAATTGAGCAAACTTTAGGAAAACTCCTGAATAATCAGGAAGTTCGCGATCCGGTTATGGAAGCGTTGGTTGCTTATGGGGGAAGGGTAGCGCCTCTATTGATTATGCAGTTGGAAGCGGGAGACTTGGAAACTCGCAAGGCGGCGGTTATGGCTTTGGGACGTATCGGCAGCACCCAGGCGGTTCCGGCTTTGATGTCTTTGTTGGGTAATGCTGAACCGGAACTGGTGATGGTGACGACTACGGCTTTGGCTCACATTGGCGACGGTCGCGCTTTTGAGGGGCTGTTGCAGTTACTGGCACATCCTGACTCGGCGGTGCGTTTGGGGGCGATCGCTGCTCTCAATTCTTTGGGCCATCCCGCTATGCCTCCACGGATTTATGATCTGTTGGCTGACCCTAACCCATTAGTACGAGAGTCGGCGGTGAGAATTGCTGGGTATTTTGCTTTTGAGAATTGCAAAGACCGATTATTGGCTTGTACACAAGATTCCGAAGATCGGGTTTGTCGGGCGGCGATTGAACATTTGCCCTATTTGGAGGATGACCGGGTTCTGCCGCTCTTGGTGCAAACTTTGGCTCACCCTTCAGCTTCTTTGCGATCGGCTGTGGCTCATGCTATGGGAGAATTGGAGAATATCGAAACTCTCCCTTATCTACTACAAGGGTTGGATGACCCAGAATCTTGGGTTCGTTATCAGGCCGCTCGTTCTATTGGTCGCTATGCTGACACTTTAATTGATATCCTGGAATCGGGTTCAAGTTCATCTCTACCAGAACCTTTGGCTGAACTCAATGTTGCTGAATGGGCTGAAAGTGCCTTTGTCGCCCTGAAACAACTGGCTAATCATGACCCTGCTGATCCGGTTAGAGCGATCGCTGCTGAGTCCTTGGGGGCTATTGCCGGTGTGAGGGCCACTCCCATTTTGTCTCGGTTGGCTGAGTTGGAGGATGAAGGCGGAGACGTGGCCCGTGCTGCTTTGAGGGCTTTGGGACGGATTAACCGCGCTCAGGCTATACCCCCTTTACTCACCGCTCTCAATTCCCCTAACTCTGAACGTCGTCTTGATGCTCTCCATGCCTTTCGTGAACGGGGAGGAACTGAAGCCGGAGTAGCTTTGCAATGGATGGCCGCCGCTGACCCCGAAGAACGTCTGGTTTATGAGGCGATCGAGTCTCTTTCCCGTCTCGCTACTCCAGAAGCCATTTCAGCCTTGCTGGAATTGACCGTTGACCCTAGCACGCGAGAGGCTTGTCTTAATGCTTTGGTGCGCCGTAATTGTCCCGAAACTTTAGAGGCAGAATATATTGAATTAGTCGCTCAGGGATTAAAACACATCCATCCGGGAGTTCGCTGTTCTGTCGTCGAGGTTCTCAAACGTTTTAAGCATCCCATAGCTTCCGAGTTTTTGATTCAAGCCTTGAGTGATGCTGATCAAAATGTCCGTCTGGCTGCAGTCACCGCTTTAGTTTATCTGGGAAATCACAGTTGCGATGAACAATTAGCTAAACTGGCTCGCACTGACCCCTCTCCCGCTATCCGTCGCGCCGCTCATCGAGGTCTACATTCCTCTTAAAATTGTCCTTTGTGGTTAGGATCAGGTGCTTGACGGTTTTTAACTGTTAAATATAGCCCCAATTTTACGGTAGATTATCAGGATTTATATGTGATCTATGTCATTTCGCCCAGACTCTCTAGAACTATCGGAAAGTACCTTTATTATTCTGCGGGATTTAATTCACGACCGCACTGGTTTGTACTACGAATCCAGCAAAAGAGACCTGTTGGCGGATAAGGTGTATCCTCGATTAGTAGACAAGAACTTTGATTCGTTTTTGGATTACTATTATCTACTTAAATATGATCCTGATGCCGATGGTGAGTGGAAATGCCTGATGGATGCTCTGTCGGTTTCGGAAACTTTCTTCTGGCGGGAATTTGACCAGATTCGGGTCATGGTTGATGTGTTGTTACCATCATTAATAGACAAATATAAAGCTGGTTCTCCATCTCATGATTGGCCGATGTGTAGACCTATTCAAATTTGGTGCGCGGCTTGTTCTACTGGTGAAGAACCTATCTCAATTGCTATGGCTTTACAAGAGGCGGGTTGGTTTGACAAACTACCTATTAATATCTACGGTAGTGATGCTTCCCCTAGGGCAATTAATAAGGCTAAGGAAGGACTATATCGACAATATTCATTTCGGGCAATTCCTCCTAAAATTCAGGATAAATATTTTGACAAAGAAGGAGATAATTGGCGAATTAAACCGAGTATTCATAAGCGAATCACCTGGCAAGTTGCCAACATTACTTCCCCTCAAGAAATTGCCAACTTTAGAAATATTAACTTTATTTTTTGCCGAAATGTGTTCATCTATTTTTCGGATAAATCTATCCAGAAAACTGTTAAACTATTCTCGGAAAGAATGGCAGAATCGGGTTATTTATTTATTAGTGCCTCCGAGTCCCTGTTAAAGTTTGAAACCGATTTCAAATTGATAGATATTAGACAAGCATTTGCCTATCAAAAAAAGCGTTAACTTACCTGATATAATATAAAATATACTACTGAGGAGCCATGAGATGAAAAATATTATCCGAGTTTTGATTGTAGATGATTCCGCCTATGTCCGTAAGGTGATTAGACAAATGCTGTCTCGTAGTCCCTTTATTGAGGTGGTTGATGTCGCTCATGATGGTGCCGATGCTCTGGAAAAAATTGAACGGCTGGGAGACCAGGTAGATGTCGTAACCTTGGATTTGTTGATGCCTAAAATGGACGGTGTGGAGTTTATTAAACACCAAATGGCGCGCCGTCCCCTACCTGTGATTGTGGTCAGTATTGCTAATGAAGGAGGCGAGAAATTTCTGGCGGCTTTGGATGCTGGGGCCGTGGATTTTGTCCATAAACCTACGGCCCTCGCTACCGAAAAAATGTTTGATATTAGTGATGAATTAATCGCCAAAGTCAAAACAGCATCTACTGTCCCTATTCACTGCATCACTAATGTTAATGAATTGCCCTCATCACTGCCATTACCTCGCCCTCCTATGAGTTCCGGAAAAATTGAATTGGTGGCGATCGGAATCTCCACAGGAGGCCCTCAAGCCTTGGCGTTTTTAATTCCTCAATTGCCGGAAAATTTGCCAGTTCCGGTTGTGGTGGTTTTGCATATGCCTGTGGGATACACTAATATGTACGCCCAACGCCTCAATCGTCTTTGTTCTCTCGATGTTAAAGAGGCTCAAGCGGGAGATTTGGTCCGCCCCGGTGAGGTGCTAATTGCTCAGGCTGGACACCATCTGAGTTTTAAGCGTAATCGTGATCAAAATGTGGTTGTCCATTTGCACACTAAACCTTTTGATTTACCTCACCGTCCATCGGTGGATGTCATGTTTCAATCGGCGGCGGAGATCTATAAAGAACGGGTTTTGGGTGTGGTTATGACTGGAATGGGATCTGATGGTAAACAAGGTGCAGCTTGGATTAAGTCCCACGGAGGCTCGGTTTTTACGGAAGCTGAAGAAAGCTGTGTGGTCTATGGAATGCCTAGAACAGTGGTAGAAGCTGGTTTAAGCGATCGCAGTATCCCCCTGAATCAGATGGCTAAAGCGATCGTAGATTATTTATAAATTAGATGTTCTTTAGGGTTTGGGAGTTCTCGTGATGCTGCTCACAGAAAAACAACAGAATGCACTGATTGGATTTATCAATATGATATTATCCAGACGACCGGCAAGTTCTTTATCAGCATTAATTCAATGTCCGGTGATTTTGGATGTTTCTAATATTTGGCTGTATCCTCTGAGTAAATGTAAAACCGAATTTGCCCACTGTTTTGCTAATGAGGTGGCTAATGTCCGTCAAACTTTGTCTGGTTCCTTGTCCGGAGATGCCTTAATACTTCTTGACTATCCGGTGGCAGTAATGTTAACTAATTTACTCCGCCAAAATTCGAGACAACCTATTGAACATCTGAATATTTCTGCCTGTGAAGTGTTGACAGAAGTGGGCAATATTTTACTGAGTAGTTTTCTGCAGATTTTAGGAAACTTAATGGGAAGTCCGATTACAGTTTCCGAGCAGTCATTTTCCATTGACCCCCTAGAATCAATGATTAATTCTCTGATTTTAGAACATCAAGAAATCCGCTATGTTTTAGTTGTCAAAACTAAATTCATTCTCTGTGATAATTCCCTAGAAGCATACTTGTTTTTTGTATCTGGGGTTATGCCTCTATCTTGTATGATTAGAGGCATTGAGTCTGTCAGCAATGTGGCAGTTTCTAGGGTTTAGATAATGTGGGGAATCTCTAATTATAAATCATCAGGAGAAAAGGCAGTCGAAAACATAGCAGATATCCAGGAAGTCAACCGTCTTGATCAACACTTACATAATTCCTTTAAAAACAAATTTTTAATCGAACCATCACTAACCAGGCTGTTAGTCAGTTTTCAGGCGAATAAAACTCAACCTATTTATCGTTGGTATAAGTATAAAGAAGCCTTTTCCGCATCTCTAGTTCAACTGTTATTGGCAAAATACGGATTGACTCAAGGCAAAATTTTAGACCCCTTTGCAGGTAGTGGAACTGCTTTATTTGCGGCTAGTGATATCGGCATTCATGCTGATGGTATTGAATTATTGCCCATTGGTCAAAATATAATTGATACAAGAAGGCTGTTAAATTCCGAATTTACAGGCGATGATATTCACAGGTTAAAAAACTGGGTCAACTTAAAATTATGGAAACAATTTGAACATCAACTCACTCTACCAGAGTTGAAAATTACCCAGGGTGCTTACTCCCCAGAAACTCAAACAGCAATTGAGAAATATCTAGCAGCTTGCGAACAGGAAAATCCTCAAATTCAAACCGTTTTACTATTTGCTTTGCTTTGTATTTTGGAATCGATAAGCTACACCAGAAAAGATGGTCAGTATCTACGTTGGGATTACCGTTCGGGTCGAGGTAGTGGCAAAAAGTCTTTGAATAAAGGCAATATTTTAGATTTTGATGATGCTATTACTCAGAAAATCAATGAAATTATTAATGATTTAGAACCACCTACACAGCAAATTGAACTTTTCCCTACCCATAAACCTCAAGGTAAAATTCACCTATATAAAGGGTCTTGTCTGGAAGTAATGCCATGTTTACCTAATGGTAGCTATGACGCTATGATCACATCTCCACCTTATTGTAATCGATATGATTACACTCGTACCTATGCCTTAGAACTAGCTTTATTGGGAGTGTCTGCAAAAGAATTAACCCATCTTCGTCAGGAAATGTTAAGTTGTACTGTTGAAAATCGCCCTAAAGATTTGTTGGCTATTAATCAAAATTGGCAATTAGCTTTAAGTGTGGCTGAAAATCAAACTCTATTGCAAGCCATATTACAATTTTTAGAACAGCAAAAATCACAGGGCAAATTAAATAATAATAGTATACCTAGAATGGTGAAAGGATACTTTGACGAAATGGCTTGTGTGATTCAAGAATGCTCCCGCCTACTTAAACCCGGAGGACTTTTATTTATGGTTAATGACAATGTGCGTTATGCTGGGATTAGTATTTCCGTAGATATGATTCTTTCTGATTTAGCTGAAAATTTGGGTTTTGTTGTTAAAAATATACTTATTTTACCAGGCAATAAAGGTAACAGTAGTCAGCAAATGGGAAGTCATGGTCGTGAACCTTTAAGAAAATGTGTTTATGTCTGTAAAAAAACATCAATTAATCATAATTATCTATGAATACTTATCTTAACCACCTGAAATCTAGTAACGATTTGGTGACAACTTATGAAGCTGTCCGTGCGGGTTTTGTAGCACTGGCACTGGAGAGAAATCGACGAGCCACACCTTATGTTGCAGAAGCTCAAGCACTACAAGAAGCGGCTAGTCAAGCTACCTATCCTGCTGATTTACTGAATATTAGAGGTATTGATATCGGATTACTGACGGCAGCAGGACTATCTCAGAAATCCCTGAAATATTTGATGCCAGAGGATAAAATTGATGCAATAAATGGTCTGATTAAGAATTTTCTGGAGCCAGCAGGCGCAAATTTTGTAGAGGAATTAGTATTTAGATTTTTATTAACTCGTGGTGACAGTCTGGGGGGTCAATGCGTAACATTGGGGGAGTATTAGCACAAAGGAAATTAACCCGTGCTATTCTGGCAACTCTCAGCATTGCTGGGACAAAATATTCCTGGCAAGATTCCCGCAGCAAAAAATGGTTATATATGACCAATAATGATACAGAAATTGAGTTATATTTACGAGGTATAAGTTGGGAAAATAAACTAGGCAAGCGTACACTTATTTATAATCTAACAGTTCCAATAATTAATAGTAATGTAGATTTATGTTTATTTAATATGGCTTCCACAGAACTGGTAATTAATAAATCTACTGAGATTAATTTACAATCTATCCTAGCTTTAGGTGAACTGAAGGGAGGGATAGATCCAGCGGGAGCTGATGAACATTGGAAAACAGCACAAGCAGCACTAAATAGGATGCGACAAGCATTATATCAAGTGGGATATTCTCCTTATATTTTCTTTGTCGGCGCAGCCATAGCAACTAGGATGGCTGCGGAAATTTGGGAGCAACTAGAAAATGGGACGCTCCATAATGCAGCTAATCTCAATCAAGAAAATCAAGTAGCATCTATTTCTCGTTGGCTGTGCGATCTGTAGGAGTTTTATTTGAGATGTGGACTCGCTAAAAAAACGTTACAATCTTTGATAGTTCCCAAACTAATCAACTAGACTCATGAGCGAAACCCTACAAACACAACTCTATGAAATTGCACAATTTGCTAATACCCTAGTGCGCGAACAACTAACCCATCTGGGATGGCCAAGCGTTCTCATCCTGTTGGCTGCTGGGTTGCTAACCAGTTTGACCCCCTGTATGCTGTCTATGTTACCGATTACGATTGCCTATATTGGTGGATATGAAAATCAAAATCGCACCACAGCAGCTATTCAGTCTACCTGGTTTGCTTTGGGACTAGCAACTACTTTAGCGGGATTGGGGATTTTTGCGTCTCTGGTGGGACAGGTTTATGGTCAGATTGGCTGGGGTTTGCCTATTCTGGTGAGTGCGATCGCCATTTTGATGGGATTGAACCTTTTAGACGCCTTACCCCTGCAACTTCCGGCTTTTGATACCATGGGGTGGATTCCTGAAAACCTCCCCCATTCTGCGCGGTCTTATCTGTTGGGGTTAACTTTTGGTTTGGTGGCTTCTCCCTGTAGTACCCCGGTTTTAGCGACGATTCTGGCTTGGGTTTCTACCACTGGCGATATCCTTCTAGGGGGGGTCCTGCTGCTGTCTTACGCTGTGGGTTATGTGGCTCCGTTGATTGTGGCGGGTACATTTACGGCTACTATTAAAAGGTTGCTGGCTTTGCGTCAGTGGTCGGGTTGGATTACTCCGGCTAGTGGTGTTTTACTGGTAGGGTTTGGGGTGTTTTCTCTGTTGTCCCGACTGGCTCCGATCGCCTAGTTAACTTTTGCAAAATCTTGATTTAATTATGACTGCTAAAAATGTGGTTTTCTCTAAACTTTTTAGTTGGGGAACAGGACCCAGAAAATTTTTCCGCAAAGAATTACTTCCCGTGTTGGCGGATTTGCGATTAGCGATTGTTTTATTATTAGCGATCGCCATTTTTAGCATTTCTGGAACTGTCATCGAACAAGGACAGTCCGCCGCCTTTTATCAAGCCAACTACCCAGAAGATCCGGCTTTATTTGGGTTTTTAACCTGGAAGGTATTACTATTTATTGGGCTAGATCATGTCTACCGCACTTGGTGGTTTTTGTCAATCCTAATTTTATTTGGCTCTAGTCTCACCGCCTGCACTTTCACCCGGCAGTTACCGACATTAAAATCGGCACAACGTTGGCAATATTACGAACAGGAAAAACAGTTTAAAAATTTAGCTTTAAGTGCCGAGGTGAAAAATGTATCCCTAGACCATCTCAAACAAACCTTAGAAAGCCGTCGTTATCTGGTATTTCAAGAGGGAAATAAACTCTATGCTCGCCGAGGTATAATTGGTCGGATTGGACCCATTATAGTTCACGCTAGTATGTTGATTATTTTGGCTGGTTCAATTGTCGGTTCAATGACGGGTTTTATAGCTCAAGAACTTGTCCCTAGTGGTAAGATATTTGGCATTCAAAATATTATTGATGCTGGGCCGTTTTCTGAGTCTCAAATGCCCCAAGATTGGGCGGTTAAAGTTAATCGGTTTTGGATTGATTATACACCTGATGGCACTATCGATCAATTTTATTCAGATTTGTCGGTAGTTGATCGGGAGGGACAAGAACGCGATCGCCAAACTATTCATGTTAATAAACCCCTACGTTATGATGGTATCACGTTTTATCAAGCTGATTGGGGAATAGCTGGGGTAAAAGTTCGGATCAATCGTTCCCCGGTGCTACAACTACCAATGGCGCAACTAGATACCGGGGGAAAAGGTCGCATTTGGGGAACTTGGGTTCCCACCAAAACTGATTTGAGTGAGGGAGTCTCCCTGCTGGCGAAAGATTTACAGGGAACTGTGTTAATTTATGATAATGATGGTCAGTTAGTCTCAACAGTCCGCGAGGGTATGTCTCTTGACATCAATGGGGTCACCCTCTATGTTGATGAGGTGGTGGGAAGTACGGGATTGCAAATTAAAGCTGATCCAGGTATTCCAATTGTTTATGCAGGATTTGGATTGCTGATGATTAGTGTATTAATGAGCTATGTATCTCATTCCCAAATTTGGGGACTCCAGCAGGGTGATCGGCTTTATATTGGCGGTAAAACTAACCGCGCTAAGGTGGCGTTTGAGCGTGAAGTGGTGGCGCTATTAGACCAAATCGAGTCGGAACAAACCATCAGCTAAACTATCATTCCCCCCTCTCTTAGAGTAATAGGGGGGGGATTTGCTCATAGATTTTACGGGTGAGTTTTGATTAACAATTAAATCAATATCAACGTTTATTGATAGGGTGATAATTACTAAATTTCAGGGTCTTTTCAAGTTAATTTTCTGGGTAAAATCCCCTATCTCGATGCGGAATATATCCCCCAGATACGAAAATTTTGATTAGCCTCATATTCTAAATATCTGCCAATATTATGCTGGTTCCAAAGTTCAACCAAGCCATTATCAAACTCTTTGGGAATACCTCGATTAGTACAATTTTAATTGTACCATTTGTAGTCCAAGTAGTGTGAGCCACCGGACTGGTGGGTTATTTATCCTTCCGCACCGGAAAAAGTGCGATCGCCGATTTAGCGAATCAATTAATCGAAGAAGTAAGCGATCGCGTTTACCAAAACCTAGAATTATACCTATCCTGCTAATATAAACCCAAAAAAACTGGATGCGATCGAGTTAGGATTTGGAGAATATGATTAATATTATCGAACCCGAGACAGATTTTAGCTTCTATTATTATCATACCAATGACCAAGGCGATCGCACTACTGTACAAGCCATAGTCGAGAACGCAGACCCACGCAAGCACACCATTTATATCACAGCCAAAGAAGCTGGTCAAGCCATCTGGAGTGATGTTTATATCTCCTACTTATAACCCACGCTACTTTTAAGCCATCTTTATCCAGTCTATGATGATAGTAATAACTTCCAAGGTGTATTAATTTCAACCTTACGTCTAGATCATATTTCGGAATTTCTCCATAGCCTTAGTATTGGGAAGTCTGGACAAGCATTTATGATCAAACGTGACGGGACTTTCTTGGCAACTTCCACCTGAGAATTACCCTTGACCATTGATGAATAAGAACGCCGAGAATTAATGAATGGTTCCCAAAGCAATAATCCCATTACTCAAGCAACGGCTAAAGATTTATTTAATACCTTGGGCGACCTCAAAACTCTAGGGAGTACCCAAAATCATGAGTTGCGATTGAATGAAAATCTGTACTTTGTGAAAGTTAGACCTTTACAGGATGAGTATAATTTAGATTGGCTGATTGTTGTAGTTGTACCAGAGTCAGATTTTATGTCCGAAATTAACGCCAATATTCGCACTACTATTAAACTTGGTATTGGTGCAATGATGGTGGCAATTATTATTGGTATGATAACAGCTAGGTGGATTACTTGGCAAATTTCCCGCCTCAATATCGTCGCCAGTAATGTAGCCAAAGGAGACTGGAAACTGTCCCTATATCTGCAAAGAAATGATGAAATAGGACAACTTACAGAGGCTTTTAATACAATGGCTACCCAACTACAAAAGTCATTTCAAGATTTAACCACCCTAAATGAAGCCTTAGCAGAAAGTGAAAGCAGACTGACCAAATTTTTAAATGTGATTCAGGTAGGAGTAGCTATTTATGCACCGAATGGGGAGCTAATTTATTTTAACATAACCGCCACCGATTTACTATCACTTGAGCAGGTGGGAGATTTAGAAACCTATAACTTACCTCTAAATAATTCTATTTATCAACAGGAAACTAATCAACCATACACAGTTAGCTATCTCCCCTATAATAGAGCCTTACCAGGTGAAACAGTGATGTCTGATGACTAGAGATCCAAGTAGGCGATCGCCGTATTACCTGAGAAATGAGAGCAGCTATTATTGTGGAAAAACAAGGCAATATTATCTATAAAATTAGGGGATTCTCAGACATTAGCGAAAACCAAAAACCTGCCAAATTTTATCATAAATTACGGCTCTAAACCAAGGTTTAAAAGCCGAAAATCTCGCCTCATAACCGAATGACAAGTAGCTCAAAAACTGCCATACATGATTTTACCGAAACCGGAATAATTAGCAGAAATATCTAACTTGGAGGCAGCCGAATTTATGGAGCCAGCGGACGAAGTTGGGGGAGATTATTATGAGATCATACTAGAGTAGAATGGCAGATTAACAGTAGGTATTGGTGATGTAACCGGACATGGTTTAGAAAGGTGTTAATGCTGATGAAACCAACAGCAGCTCGGACTTAATCAGCCTGACCATAAGCCGATCACGTAAATTTTTTAAATGGAATTAACCAGGTAATTTATAGTAATGGTATGCCGATGAGAAACGATAAAAATTTAACCCTGTATTTTTTAACATTTCCAGATGATAAATTTCATTTAACCGGACAGCATGAAAGTTGAATTGTAGTTCGTAACCATGGAGAAGTCGAACAAATTGATAGAATGGACTTAGGGTTTCTGATAGGTTTAGAAGAAAATATCTCAGATTTTATTAATCAGCTAGAGGTGAAAGTCAATCCAGGAGAAGTGATGGTTTTATATACCGATGGTATCCCGGAAGCCGTTAATGAGCAACAGGAAATGTATGGTATGGAGCGACTTTGTGGAGTGCTTCAGGAAAACCGCCACGAGTCAGTTGATAGTATTTGTGAAAGGGTAGTTAAAGATGTCAAGCAATTTATCGGCACACAAAAGCTGTTAGATGATATAACCTTAGTAGTTTTAAAAAAAAATAGCATAGCCTGAGTAGAGACCGACTCAGGAAGCCGAGAGCCATGCTAATGTTAAAATCTAGTCAACACATATCCTCATTTGTATTGCACTCAGGATCTAAGCTATGGCTGTACTACTTACCTGGATCGCGCTAATTCTGAGCATTCTGCTAACAGAGACATTTTGGCTGGACCCTCTGAGCTTTCTTAATTGGCTACACCTACCGAATTGGACTGGGTTAGCATTTGTGGGGTTAATTGTGACTTGGTGTCTTGGGGAATAGGTACTAACTTGCCCAAAAAATAGTATGTTGTATCAGAGATTTATTTCAAGGTCTATGGTGCGTCAACTGTCTTTTAACCCTAGGGTCCATTTTACTAGTAGCGATCGCCCGACTGTCCGCAAGGAAGCGCCGCGACCGCTGTATCGTGGTTTACTATTAATGCTGGTAGCCACAGGATTGATAGGTTTGCAGGTTCATCGGCTGGTACAACTGCAACTGGTGAAGGGAGCAGAAAACCGACTGAGAGCGGAAGAAAACCGTATCCGGCTGATTCCAGTCCCCTCAAATCGGGGTCGAATTCTCGATCGCAATGGTACAGCCATAGCCGATAACCACCAAGTGCGGGGGGTTTTTTTCTGGCCAAGGGAAAAGACCCCAGAACAGTGGAAACAAGCGGCTAACCAACTGAGTGAGTTACTGGATGTACCAGTAAGCAGCATTTTAAACGAACTAGAACGCATCGGCTACCAATCCGCCACCTCAGTCCGCATTAGCAATAATCTGACTCCAGAAGCCTTTATCTGGTTAGCGGAAAATGCCGAGAAGATGTCCGGGGTGGAAATTAGGATGGAGTCGAGTCGCCACTATCCCCACGGTAATTTAGCAGCTCAAGTAGTTGGCTACATTGGGGAAGCCAACCTACAAGAATTAAAAGCTAACCCCGATTGGCCAATGGGCATGGTAGTAGGACAGTTGGGGATTGAAGCCTTAGCCAATAAAGATTTAGTGGGAGTGTGGGGCGCTCGCTTGGTGGAAGTGAACGCCAAAAACGAGGAACTGCGGATCTTTGGTGAGAAATCCTCTCAAGGGGGTACAGACGTACAACTAACCATAGATATCAATCTGCAGAGAGTGGCGGAACAGGCTCTGGGACAGCGACGGGGAGCAGCAGTAGCCCTGAATGTGAAAACTGGGGAAGTGTTAGCAATGGCGAGTAGTCCACGATTTGACCCTAATTTATTTACTCGCCCCATTACCCCCCAACAATGGGAAGAACTCCAAGGGTTAGACCATCCGTTTCTGAATCGCGCCTTACAGGGATATCCCCCCGGAAGTACATTTAAGATTGTTTCCTCTGCTGCTGGTATGGCTTCTGGCCATTTTAGTCCAGATTCGGTAATTGCGACCTCAGATTCAATTACTATTGGTGGGATTGCCTTTAAAGAACATAGTGGCGGGCTTGGGATAATTGGGTTTCGGGATGCTTTAGCCTTTAGTAGTAATACCTTTTTCTATCGCCTGGGGATGGCCATTGGCCCGGGAACCATGGCTAAATGGGCTAGAAATTTGGGAATTGGTACTACGGATTTAAGATTGTTGGGGTTAACAGAGGGGTCTAGTGGATGGGTTCCTACCCCGGAAGACAAGGAAAAAATGTTTGGGGAACCCTGGTTTTTGGGGGATACTGTCACGATGTCTATTGGTCAAGGGTCGGTACTAGCTACCCCTCTGGAGTTGGCGGTGATGGTATCGGCGATCGCCAATGGTGGACAGCGAGTTAAACCCCATTTACTCTCTTCCATGACTAATACTCCCGCTACCCAACCTGTACCCACAGGATTGGCTCCTGATGTGATTCAAAAAATTCGAGAGGGGTTAGTTGCTACGGTCCAGTATGGAACCGCTCAGGTGATGAATGATGGTAGTATCCCTTTAACTGGCGGGAAAACCGGAACTTCTGAGGTTTGGGGACAGCGATCGCACTCGGTTTATGTCGCCTTTGGTGCTGCGGATCAAGCAGAAATTGCCATTGCTGTAGTCGTGGAAAATGGCGGTTTTGGCTCTAAGGCGGCGGCTCCGGTAGCTCTGGAGATGTTCCAAACCCACTTTGCTGGTAAAAAATAACCACCCACCCAACCGGGTAACACCAAACCCGGTTAGGTAAGAGGTTTCAGGCGGTGGCTACTTCCTCGGCGGGATATGTATAAATTTTGATAATCATAATCAAAAATTTATATAAGTAAACCCTGGCGTTATAGCGATCGCCTTGCTAAATTAAATCTATAGCAACCGAGGAGGAGCCATAGCAGATATGAATACACCCAACTTAAATACCCAGCCAAATTTCATCTTAAAACCCATCAAAACCTGGCTCGATATTCAAGTCAAAAATCCCAAAACAGCCCGGTTAATCTGCAATTTAATCCCCGCAAAATGCCCCTTTGAACGCACTATCAAAATGTTTGGGCGTACAGTTTTACAAATTCCCCCCCTCTGCAAATTCAATCCTTTTTATGAGGAAGTTGTGGCTATGCGATTTCGCGCCCTTTGCTACTTAGCCGATGAATGTGGAGAAGATATTTCTCAGTTTTTTGTAGCCGAAGATAACCTGTCTCTCGCCCAAATTCTAGCATCATCAAGATGCTTTTTAAGAGTTGTTTCTGGTAGAGGTCCTTGGAGGTGATTCCAGGGGAGAACCTGGTTTAATTCCCAGTCTTGATTAACATAAAAATCTATGGGGGGAAGCTGTCCGCGTAATTCCTTAAACCCCCGCCGATAACTTCCGGGACTGTCCCCATAATGGCGGACTTTTTCCAAGAGATAAGATAAACGGCGATCACCTCTGGAAATTAAAGCCTGAATTACCGACCATCGATAACTTTCCGGGCGAAAATCCATCCCATTGGAGCGCAGTTTTTTCTCTAAAAACTTTAATCTTTTTTCGGCGGCTGGATTAACTCCAAACCACTGAAAAGGAGTGTGGGCTTTGGGGACAAAGGTACTACAACCCAGCGTCAGACGTAAACCAGGGGCGGCTTTTTTAATCTCCTGCATCATAGCAACTGTCGCCTCTAAATCCTCTGATTCTTCCCCCGGTATCCCCACCATACCATAGAGTTTAAGGCTTTTTAATCCTCCGGCTTTCGCATTAATGGCAGCTTGGATAATTTCATCATTATCGAGTTTTTTATTGATGATTTTACGGAGGCGATCGCTACCACTTTCCACCGCTATAGTAATACTACGAGTATCTCGTTTCGCCAAAGTAGCCGCTAGTTTCACCGTGACCGTATTGGTGCGAACTGAAGCCAAACTCAATCTCACATCATCATATTCTGGCTGACTCAGATAATCCAACAATTCGTTAAATTCGGGATGTTGAGTCACCGAAGCACCCAATAAACCCAGCCTTTTAGTGACAGTTAAACCCCGATTAATTGCCGGAATTAAAGATGATTCAAGATTCGCCGTCCGGAAAGGTAAAGTCAAATAACTAGCCAAACAAAAACGGCACATTTCTGGACAACTGCGAACCACTTCCACCATATAAATATTTTCCCAAGCCGCCAATTCCGTGACTACCGTGGAAGCTGATAGAGTATTTCCGCGATAGGTTTGTTTTTGCACCTGGGGGGGAATATCACTATCAATAGGTTTAATAGAAGCGATCGCCCCATCAGGACTGTGATAAGTCACCTCATATAAACTGGGGATATACACTCCCGGAACCTGTGCTAAGTGGCGTAATTTAGTCTGTCGGTCTGCTTGTCTAACCTGTTGATAGGCGCTGATAAAATTAGGTATTAAATCTTCGCCATCTCCCAGTAAAATCACATCAAAAAAATCAGCAAACGGTTCTGGGTTGGCCGTGAGGACAGGTCCGCCGCCAAAAACTAGGGGTTGTTGATTATCGCGCGAGTGCGATCGTCTTGGTAGCCCTAAATCTTCCAACTGCTGTAAAATGTTACTGTAGTCTAATTCCCAGGACAGAGAAAACCCTAATAATTCTGGGTTATTTGGTAGAGGTTCACTCAGATCTGTAAACAGGCGGCTAACTTGTACATCTTGACGGAGTGCTAAAGTCGCCCATACTATCTGATAACCTAGGCTAGTAATTCCCACACTGTATTCATTGGGGAAAGCCAAAATCACCGGAACCGCATTAGTTTCCGGTGTAGCTGGGGTAAATAATAAACGTTCGCGGGCGAATTTGGTAACAGTCACAGTATAAAAATTGACGTAATCAGATTGAGGATATCCATATTAGTGATATTTTAACTTAAACCACAAAATAGTCGAAGCCAATACGAAAGTCGCCACATTAGTTAGGATAATCGGTAGATCTTGAATCAGGGTCCCATATACAATCCTTGACACTCCCCGGCGTGAACGCACGGGGATTCTTTGTTCTACGACACGACTTGCTGATGCAGGATTTCTCCAACAACAGTAGAGGACTTGTCTCCCAAAGCGTTGCTCGGCACACCGAAAGTTCCGGTATGCCCTACCGTACTCAATCCTCGACTCAGAATATTTCTAGCTGCGTTTTCATCCCTATCCATTGAGCAACCACACTTACAAACGTGCGTTCTTGTGGATAGTGTTTTCTTCACAATTGCACCGCAGTTAGAGCATTCTTGGCTAGTGTATTGCGGATTTACCGCAACCGTTACTCTTTCAAAAACTTTAGCAAAGTATTCAAGCCAGACACGGAACTGATACCAAGAAGCGTCGTTGATAGACTTAGCTAAACAATGATTCTGCACCATATTTTTAATTCTCAAATCTTCGTAGGCTATCAAGTCGTTTGACTGAACTACGCACCTTGCCAACTTCACAGCATGGTCTTTACGTTGCCTACTTATTTTGAGATAGTGTTTACCTAGAATCTGTCTAGCTTTGCCTCTGTTTTTTGAACCTTTAACCTTCTTCGATACGCGACGGTGACTACGTTTTAAGACCCGTTCGCCTTTTCTCAGGAATCTAGGATTTTCAACGGTGACTCCGTTTGAATCGGTGTAATACTCTTTCAGTCCAACGTCTAAGCCAATGGTATTGCCTGTCGGCGCTGTGTTTTCTTTCCTGTCAACGTTAATACAGAATTGAACGTACACACCATCAGCACGTTTCACCAGTCTTACCCGTTTGATCTGGCTGACTTGGTAAAAGTGTAAATCGCGTGTACCTTTGATTTTGAGTTTACCAATTCCTTTTTTATCTGTGAAAGTTATTGATTTTCTGTCGTCTGCAAGTTTCCACCCGGTTGATTTATATTCAACTGAGCGACAATCTTTTTGAAACTTCGGATACCCCTTTTTACCGGGAATCTTCTTCTTGCAGTTTTCATAGAATCGAGAGATAGCTGACCAAGCTCTTTCAGCGCTGGCTTGTCTCGCTTGAGAATTGAGTTCGTCGGCAAATGGAAAAGTTGCTGCCAGCACCGCACAGTATTTGTTCAAATCGTACTTATTCTTTTTAGGATTATCCATCCAATAGCGCAAACAGCTATTGCGGACAAACTGCGCTGTACGAATGGCTTCAGCTACTGCGATGAACTGGCTTGATTTTCCGTAGGTTTTGAACTCAAAAACTAGCATGGCTCTACCTCCTATCTTATGCTAACGCCATCAGCACAAAACATTCGATATTGCCACAAAAATTTACAATTAAAGCCGTCCTAGAAGGACGGGGTTTTAGACCCAGTTTCTTGATAAAAATACCCCCGTACAGAAAATTACGAACATTCCCAGGGAGACATCACGGGTTGATTTAGTTTTCCAGGTTTTAATTGCTTGGGGAAGAAATGCAATAGTCGTCAGCATCCCCGCTAATAGCCCAATTCCAGTAATTGTGTTCATAAATTGATGAGCAAATCCTGTGCTTAATTCAATAAAAATCCCACCCAAAACGAGTGGGATATTATCAACACTTGAGTATTAACACTCAGATTTTATGGTTCTTAAATTAGAGTGAAGAACCCACACCGACGTAAGCCCCATAGAAAAACAGACCAACCACAACCAGAACACCAGTTCCGGCTACCGTGGCGATTAACCAAAGGGGAAGTTTAGCATCTCCAGACACAGCTTTATACCTCTCTATTCAAAATTGAAATTACTGGGGAAAAGGGTAAATATCTCCAAGGTATAATGGTACTTCTAGTTAGTTAAAGAAATAACTAGAAAACAGGATACCCAGGACAAAAATCAACAGCAAGCCCAGATACAGAGAGGTTCTGTTCAGTTCAACAGGCTGCTTATTGGGGTTACGACTACGATCCATGTATGTCTCCTATCGTTGAATAAACTGCATAGCGGCGATCGCACCCAGGAAGAAAACTGTAGGAACAGCCAGGGTGTGTACAGCCAACCAGCGAACCGTAAAAATCGGATAAGTTATCGGTTGGTTTTGATTTGCATTCGTCATGTTTTTAAGTTCTCCTGGATCTACTTACCAATAAATTGATCAATTTGTGTCTTGCTATCTTGGCGTTCAGTGATAATCGGTAGTTCCTGGCGCTCTTGAGTAAAATACTCATTAGGGCGAGGTGTACCAAAAGCATCATAAGCCAATCCGGTGCTGACAAATAACCATCCAGCAATAAACAAAGCCGGAATTGTCAGACTATGAATCACCCAATAACGGACACTTGTAATAATGTCACCAAACGGACGCTCACCAGTAGTACCTGCCATTTAAGTCTCTCCTGTTAACAAATCCACAACTTACAGACTCTCAATCATATTATAATAGGGTAGAGAGTCACTGATAACAAGCCAATTTTACCAACATTTTTTAAAGGCTGGTTTTGCTCTCAACTAGATGCTGAGGTGTTTCCGGTGTATCTAAGTAATGTTCCCCGTTGACCGAGTATAAATCCCCGTTCAGGACTGATAAACTCAATGCGGTAAAAATTCGAGGGAATATCTTCAACTTCCCTATCTTTTTGCCAGGCTTCACCCCCATCAAAACTACAGAGAAGGTTTCCACTACCGCCAGCGACCCAAATCTCCTCTGGGGTACGATAAGCCAAATCGAGTAATCCCCAACTGGTGGAAAACTCTGGCTTAATAGGATCACTCCACTCTTCAGGATCATTAGGATCGCTAAATCGGATTTCACCGCCGCGCGCTAACATCCACAGGCGGTTATCCTGACCAAAGCCAATTTTTTCTAGGCGTTTAGAACTATAGCGAATGTGGGGAGTCCAAGAGGTCTGTCCCGGTTCCCAAGTCGAGTAAAAATTACCCTTAGCCGAAACGGTAACATATTCGCCTTGTTCCGAGCGAGACAAGCTGCGAATCACCCCCACAGCATCTTCTACCATAGCTTGCCAAGTTTTACCGCCATCTTTAGTTTGATAGATGGCTCCGACATTAGTAGTCATTTCCGCCGCACTAGGTCCGAGGGCGACAATATTATTAGGAGCGCCGGGGAGTTTATTGCTGAGGGCGATGCGAGTCCAGGACTTACCGCCATCAGTGCTATGGAGAAGTACAGAAGGCTCACCGACAATCCATCCCTCCGAGCCACTAAAGCTAACAGAGGTCAGCAGAAGATTAGGTTCATCGAGATCTAGCTGTTTAGTTTCCCAGGTCTTACCCCCATCGTAAGTTTCTAACAAAGTGGCATTGCTACCGACAATCCAACCATGATCGGAGTTATCGACAAAATCGATATCAAATAACTTGGCATCTGTAGCCACCGGGACTAATTCCCAAGGATTATAGCTAACATCTGGCAGATAGTCACAACTTGCACAGAACAAAGCCACAGCTATCAAAATCGCCAATTTTTTCAAAAATTTAGGGAACTGCATTTGATTCAATCTGGTTAAATCCCTTAACGTAAACCATACAAACTAATAAAAAACAGAAATGCCAAAGCCAGCCCGCCAAAAATGAGAAGACTTTTCTGTTGAGAGGTTAGGGTATTGACTCCCAGACCAAACCCGAGATTCTCCTCAAATCCAGACGGACCGGAGGAGGAGCCAATATTCCTAAATTGGCTACGGGGCGCACCGCAAACGGGACAACGCCACCTAGCTGGCAGATCTTCAAATTCAGTACCTGGGGGAATATTGCCTGTAGAACTGCCTTTGGAGGGTTCATAGACGTAACCGCAGGCGTTACATTCATATCGGTCTGGGGATTTGACTTCAGTGGCTGGCTCACTCATAGTACGGACGGTCGGGGAGTTAATTATTAAAAGTCTATTACATAATATTACAGAACCTGACAAAGTTAAATCAATCTGTGGCGATCGCCCAAAATCCTCGAAATCCCCAAAATCCCCAAAATCCTCGAAATCCCCAAAATCCCCAAAATCCTCGAAATCCCCAAAATCCCCAAAATCCTCGAAATCCCCAAAATACCCAAAATACCCAAAATACCCAAAAATCTCAACAGTCCCCAAAATCCCCAAAATCCCCAAAAGCCAGTCAACAGGTTCAGCCCTGTTGGTAAGGGCGATAATCGCGGATTTCTGTTAAGATCCAACGAGAGCGATCGCGATCATCTAGTCCCACTGAACCGATCAGATCTTTGATTTATCGGTACAAGTGATCCAATAATATAAAGAACCGGTTACCAAAACTATAACTCTGCTGATCTACTGTGTTTTTTCTGAACGGTTACGAATATTTCCTGGGCTTCCTAATCATCTGTAGCCTAGTCCCGATACTAGCTCTAGGAGCCTCCAAAATCCTCCGACCCCAAAGTAGAAGCGCCACTCGTCGCATAACCTACGAGTCTGGCTGTGAACCCATAGGGGGGGCTTGGATTCAATTCAACATCCGCTACTATATGTTTGCCCTAGTCTTTGTCATCTTTGATGTAGAGACAGTATTTCTGTACCCCTGGGCGGTAGCATTTCATAGGTTAGGCCTACTAGCCTTCATAGAAGCACTCATCTTTATTACCATCCTAGTCATTGCTTTAGTGTACGCATGGCGCAAGGGTGCGTTGGAATGGTCATAGGTACGGTATTACAGGTTATAAAAATATGACAACTCAAAGTCCTTCACCGAATACAACTATCATCAACCCCATTGAGCGACCCCAGGTAACTGAGGAATTGTCGGAAAATGTGATCCTGACCACGGTTGATGATCTCTACAACTGGGCTAGATTATCTAGTCTGTGGCCGTTGCTCTATGGGACTGCCTGTTGTTTTATTGAATTTGCGGGTCTAATTGGTTCGCGGTTTGACTTCGATCGCTTTGGATTGGTGCCACGGTCTAGCCCCAGACAAGCGGATCTGTTAATTACGGCGGGAACCATCACCATGAAATATTCCCCCATGTTGGTCAGGCTTTACGAACAAATGCCGGAACCCAAATATGTGATTGCTATGGGAGCGTGTACCGTCACCGGGGGAATGTTTAGCATGGACTCCCCCACCGCAGTGCGGGGGGTAGATAAGCTGATCCCGGTAGATGTTTACATCCCCGGCTGTCCTCCTCGCCCAGAAGCGATCATTGATGCGATTATTAAACTACGCAAGAAAATCGCTAACGAATCATTCCAGGAGCGGGGAAATCTCCAACAGACCCATCGCTACTATACGCGATCGCATAATCTGAAAGTAGTCGAACCGATTTTAACCGGGGAATACTTAGAATCAACTACCCGTCAAGTCCCCCCGAAACAACTGACCGAGGCGATCGGGATGCCTGTGCCTCCCGCCCTACAAACCGAACCCATGAAAAAGGAGGAACAGCGTGGCTGAGACCGAAACCGAAGCCCCCATCATTGAAGCCGGACTCGTCTCCCAGTGGTTAAGTCAGAATGGATTTGACCATGAATTTCTGGGTCCCAATCATGTGGGAGTCGAGATGATTAAAGTAGACCGGGATTATTTAATTCCCCTAGCTACTGCCTTATATGCCTATGGTTTCAACTATCTACGGTGTCAGTGTGCCTATGATATGGGACCAGGGGAAGATTTAGTCAGCACCTACCATCTCGCCAAAGTTCAGAACAATGTGGAACAACTAGAGGAAGTTTGCGTCAAAGTTTTCGTTCCCCGAAGCGACCCAAAAGTTCCCTCAGTTTATTGGATTTGGAAGGCAGCGGACTTCCAAGAACGCGAGTCCTATGATATGTATGGTATCGTCTACGAAGGCCATCCTAACCTGAAGCGGATTTTAATGCCAGAAGATTGGGTAGGCTGGCCACTTCGGAAAGACTATATCTCGCCAGACTTCCATGAATTGCAAGATGCGTATTAGTGGATTAGTGGAGTGTTATAGTTTTTTTCAGGTCAGACCATAACCGTTATGGTTGTTGACTGTTAAGAACAGTGGGTAGCCCTAGAGCGCCCACCACTCCCCTGGGGCGGAAATGAGGATGTCCCCCATTCACAACCCAATTGCAATCTTTCTCAAAAGTCTGGTATATTTTCTTAGGCTCATGCTGTTATATTCAATGTGGTCTTAAGAATACGCACTCAGAGCAAGCGAGTGTATTCTGTTGGGATTAAGTCAAGGAACATAGACTTGATCTTGCAAAAACTGTCTTAGTCCAACATTTTGGTGGAGGAGTTCAAGCTAATGTCAAACCTTACAGGTACTAGTTTTATAGATGTCAACCGCACTGGCGTATTCGATCCTGGTGATCTGCCAATAGCTAATGCTGCGGTATTCACAGATTTGCCGCCTTTTGATGGTATATACCAACCGGATCAAGGTGAACGGAGCGCCATTACTGGTCAGGATGGCAGCTTTGTAATCACTGATTTACAGACTTTAGGAGCCGGTACTCCGTTCCAACTGCAACAAATCCCTCCTGCTGATGGTAGTGTCAGCAGTCCTGGGAACAACCTACCCCTCCCTTTCACCGTTCCCGCCGATCCGACCCAGAACATAGGCCCAGTTGCCATTGCTAACTTGCCTCCCGATGTCCCTGTACCTTCAGTTCCCCCCATTACCAGCAAGGGTAACATCCAAGGTCGGACTTTCGTAGATAACAATGTTGATGGCATCTTTAATCTTGACGAACCTGTTGTCGGTGGTATTCCTCTGTTCCTTGACTTAGACGGTAACGGAGCCTGGACAGCCAACGAACCTATTACAGTAAGCCGTCCCGATGGTTCTTATTCCTTCAATAATCTGACTCCGGGAACCTACCAACTGCGGCCCCTATTGCCTGGGAACGACGTACCCCCAGGATTAGGTGGTGTAACTAGCTTTGCAGATAGATTAGTTGCCACTAATGATGATCCAAAATTAGTTAACGTTTCAGCCGGTGCTGTTACCTTCCAGGACTTGGGCTATGTAGTTCCCGGAAGCATCTACGGTTTCGTAGTTTCCGACTTAAACAGTAACGGTGTTGCCGATCCCGGAGAAGCAGGTATCCCTGGCATTACGGTGTCTGGCGGCGGAAGAACTGCGGTTACAGATGCCAATGGTTTCTACATCCTTGATGTAGATGCGAGATTCCCCACCTTCTCGGATGCGGAGTTAGCCCAAAATCCCTACCTACACTATGTACTTTCCAACGAGCCTGGGTTGTTGACAGAAAGTTTTGCAGTCGAGGTGGTTAATCCTCCTGGTAACTTGGTAGCTACCGGACCTGATCCTGATTTTGATGTGGCTTTGGGTCGTGGTGGAGCCGCACAAAAGAACTTTTTCTTTAACGTTCCCCCCAGCCTGGTGGGAGGTCCTGGAGTTCCAGATAGTATCACTGGCTTTGTGTTCACCGATGTTAACATTGACAGTGCCTACCAAGTTGGTGAACCCCTCCTGGAAGGTGTAACCGTTTACCTGGATCTGAATAAAGACGGACAGTTAAACAGCGGTCCCCTGCGTGACCCAGTAACTGGGGCTGTGATTCTGGATCCTAACGGCAACCCATTCCCGGCTGAACCCAGTACAGTAACTGGCCCTGGCGGTAATTTTGGCTTCTTTAATGTCTCCCGCTGGTTGCCCTTTATCGAACCTGGGGATGTTGAATTTCAGGTCCGGGTGGAAGCACCTGCTTCGTTGCCTTTCGTCACCACTCCCGATGTATCAATCTTTGGTGGAGGGTTGGGAGTTTTGGCGGAAGTGGGCGCATCTGGCGTAGCCTTCGGTATGTCCCAGTTCCCCGTTTAGCTTCTCGCGGAGAAGCCCCGCGCTGTAGTTTTCGATTCAGGGTCGGGTAGTTCACGCGCAGTATTCTGGCAGCGTTGCTGATTCAGGAGTCAAAATAGGCGTAAAAATATAATGGCGAACATCCCAGGCAGAAGGTTGGCTTGGGATGTTTTTTGTTTTGTATCAAAATACTCAATTTTTGTGGTAAGGAGGTATTATTATATAGCGAGAGGGTTAACGGGGGTTTAAAAGATTAAAAGTTGTCTAAACTGTCAACGATCGCAACGTTTCCCGCTAATGTCTTCACCCTAGACAATGGTTTAACCGTCATTCATCAGGAAATTCCAGCTACACCGGTGGTCGTGGTAGATGTTTGGGTTAGGGCGGGAGCCACAAGAGAGCCAGAGCTTTGGTCGGGGATGGCTCATTTTCTGGAGCACATGATTTTTAAGGGGACTGAAAAAATCGCCCCCGGTTTGTTCGACTGGGTAATTGAAAGCCGAGGGGGGGTGGCTAATGCAGCTACAAGCCACGACTATGCCCATTTTTTCATTACCAGCGCCGCCCAGTATTTAGAGGAAACCCTGTCTCCGCTGGCTGATTTACTGCTGCACGCGGCGATACCTGATGATGAGTTTGTGCGAGAACGTTCGGTGGTGTTAGAAGAACTGCGCCAATCTCAGGATAGCCCAGATTGGATAGAGTTTCAAGCGATGATGGAAACTCTCTATGGTAATCATCCCTATGGGCGATCGGTTTTGGGGACGGAAGCGACTCTGATGCCGCGAACTCCTGACGAAATGCGGCAGTTTCATCGCTGTCACTACCAACCGGAAAATATGGCGGTAGTGATTGTTGGGGGAGTCTCGGAAAAGCGATCGCAAGATTTAGTTTCGGAGGCTTTTGGTTCATTTTACCACCGGGAAGAATGCCCGATCACAAACGGTTATCATCAACCGCAACTGAGGGGTATCCTGCATGAGGAACTACTACTACCTAATGTAGAACAACCTCGGATAACTATGGCTTGGTCAGGACCTGGGGTTGAAAACATACGACATGGCTACGGACTAGACCTAATCTCAGTTTTATTAGCAGAGGGGAGAACTTCTCGCCTAGTGCAATTATTACGGGAAGATAGACAGCTAGTAGACTGTATCAGTAGCGGTTTCTCCCTACAGCGGGAGTCGAGTCTATTTACGATTAATGCGTGTTTAGATATTGACAATATCGAAGAAGTTGAACACCTAATCTGCGAGTGTTTAGCGAATTTAGCAGCAACTCCGATGTCGTCAGCGGAACTCGATCGCTGTAAGCGTTTACTGTGTAATGACTACGCCTTCTCAACGGAAACACCGGGACAATTAGCGGGTTTATATGGCTATTATTTCACAGTAGCGAAACCAGAGATTTCGGTAAGTTATCCCCACCAAATCAAATCCCTAGAAGCGGAGGAATTACAGGAGATTGCGAAAACTTACCTGAGCCAGGAACGATATGCGATGACTGTAGTGAAGCCCATATAATTAATAATTAATAATTAATAATTAATAATTAATAATTAATTGTAGGTGGGGTGAAACCCAACAGAGTAGGTTGGGTGAAGTAGGTTGGGTGAAACCCAACAGAGTAGTTAATAATTAATAATTAATAATTAATAATTAATAATTAATTGTAGGTGGGGTGAAACCCAACAGAGTAGGTTGGGTGAAGTAGGTTGGGTGAAACCCAACAGAGTAGTTAATAATTAATAATTAATAATTAATAATTAATAATTAATTGTAGGTGGGGTGAAACCCAACAGAGTAGGTTGGGTAAAGTAGGTTGGGTGAAACCCAACAGAGTAGGTTGGGTAAAGGGCAGGGAAAGCGAAGTCCATGGGATTGATTGATGATGTAATTTAGGCTTATGATGTTTGGTTGTAGTCCTGACCGAGCGATCGCCACTATGTCCATGATTGCGGAATCCCCATTTAGTCCCGAAGAAATAGCCTCAGAAGGCTTAAAACCCGAAGAGTATGAGGAAATCTACCAAAGACTAGGCAGACACCCCAACAAAGCCGAATTAGGGATGTTTGGGGTAATGTGGAGTGAACATTGCTGCTACAAAAATTCTCGCCCTCTCCTGAGCCAATTTCCCACCAGTGGCGATCGCATTCTTGTCGGTCCAGGAGAAAACGCCGGAGTAGTAGACTTTGGGGACGGTATCCACCTAGCCTTCAAAATAGAATCCCATAATCATCCCAGTGCGATCGAACCATTCCAAGGAGCAGCCACCGGAGTGGGGGGAATTTTGCGGGATATTTTCACCATGGGAGCGCGTCCGATCGCCGTACTCAACGCCCTGCGATTCGGTTCCCTAGAAGACCCCAAGACCCAGCCAATTTTACTGGGAGTAGTCGCCGGAATTTCCAACTATGGTAACTGTTTTGGAGTCCCAACCGTGGGGGGAGATGTATATTTTGACAGCTATTATAGCGGCAACCCCCTAGTGAACGCCATGGCGATCGGCATCATGGAAACCCCAGAGATAGTTAAATCCGGTGCTGCTGGTATTGGTAACCCAGTGCTGTATGTAGGTTCAACCACCGGAAGGGACGGAATGGGAGGCGCAAGTTTTGCAAGTAGCGAACTCAGCGAAGAGTCCATAGCCGATCGCCCTGCTGTACAAGTAGGAGACCCATTTTTAGAAAAATCCCTAGTCGAAGCCTGTTTAGAAGCCTTTAAAACCGGGGCTGTAGTCGCCGCCCAGGACATGGGAGCGGCTGGAATCACCTGTTCCACCTCGGAAATGGCTGCTAAAGGGGGAGTCGGTATCGAACTAGATTTAGACCTAATCCCCGTGCGAGAGACGGGAATGGTCCCTTATGAATATTTATTATCCGAATCCCAGGAGAGAATGTTATTTGTCGTCCACAAAGGACGGGAATCAGAATTAATTGAGATTTTCCATCGTTGGGGACTACAAGCGGTCGTCGCCGGAAAGGTGATTCCAGAAGCGATCGTGCGGATTTTGTTTAAAGGTGAAATCGCCGCCGAAATCCCCTCCACAGCTTTAGCTGATAATACCCCCATTTATCACCGGGAATTGATGTCAGAACCTCCCGAATATGCCCAAACCGCCTGGGCGTGGTCGCCGGAAACTTTACCCGCCACCACAGTATCAGGGATGGAAATAGAAAATCAACTGGTAACTTGGAATCAGGTATTATTGAATCTCTTAGATACCCCATCGATCGCCTCTAAGTCTTGGGTATATCGTCAATATGACCACCAAGTGCAAAATAATACCGTCATTGTACCGGGTGGCGCTGATGCGGCGGTGGTGCGGTTGCGCCCTCAAGAACCCATTGGCAATAATCCCGGTAAAATTTGGCCGGGGGTGGCTGCCACTGTTGATTGTAACGCCCGCCATGTCTATCTTGACCCCTACGAAGGCGCTAAGGCTGTGGTTGCAGAGGCGGCGCGGAATTTAAGTTGTGTCGGGGCTGAACCTGTGGCGGTGACGGATAACCTCAATTTTGGTAGCCCGGAACATCCTATTGGTTATTGGCAATTAGCACAAGCCTGTAAGGGCATTTCTGAGGGCTGTAAGGCGTTTTCTACTCCGGTGACGGGGGGGAACGTTTCTCTGTATAACGAGACTCTGGACGCGCAAGGAAAGCCACAGGCAATATATCCGACTCCCGTGGTGGGAATGGTGGGATTATTGCCAGATCCGGCTCTCGCTTGTGGTCAAAGTTGGCAACAACCAGGAGATTTGATTTATCTGTTGGGGGTGGCTAATTGGTTGGCTGATGAGGATCATGGTTATATTACCCTGGGAGGATCGGAGTATTTGGCGGTAATACATAATCTGGTGGCGGGTAAGCCTCCTCGGGTCGATTTTGACTTGGAACTAATGGTTCAAAAGGTTTGTCGCCAGGGAATTCGTAACGGTTGGGTGCGATCGGCTCATGATTGCGCTGAGGGAGGCTTGGCGATCGCTTTGGCAGAATGTTGCATTGGCAACCGATTGGGGGCTACCATTAACCTAGGGTTAACCTCAGATCCTTGGCAACGCTGGGATACGATCCTGTTTGGTGAGGGGGGAGCTAGGATTTTGGTTTCCGTTCCTACTCAACACCAGCAGGCTTGGGAGGGTTATCTGCAAGAAATCTGGGTGAGCGATCGCCAATTTTGGCATCACTTGGGTACAGTGACCGCAGTTGACTCGTCTTTGCAAATTCTAGCCGATGATAACACCAGTTTAATTGGGGTTAATGTGGCGGAAATGGCCGATCGCTATAATTATGCGATCGAACGTCGTCTATCTTAAAATTCCCTCCGGGGGATTTGTTTATCAGCCTATCGGCGATCGCATCTCATTTGCTACCGATATAAGAGATAACTGATAATTGGTAATTGACAGTTATTAACTATCCTATCTCTTGCGGTTTTCACCAACTCAGTTAACATCACAAGATTACCATGATTCCTAATAAGTCCCATGTGACCGATGACCAGTTTCACACCGAGCTAATCCCCGATAAACCAGAGGAAGCCTGCGGTGTGTTTGGGGTTTATGCTCCCGGTCAAGATGTGGCAAAATTAACTTATTTTGGGCTATATGCTCTCCAACATCGAGGTCAAGAGTCAGCCGGAATAGCGACCTTTGAAGGAGAAAATCTGCATTTATATAAAAATATGGGGCTGGTTTCCCAAGTATTTAATGAGTCTATTTTACAACAGTTAAAAGGTGATTTAGCCGTAGGTCATACACGCTATTCGACCACTGGTTCTAGTCGCATCGTTAATGCTCAACCTGCGGTTTCCGAAACTAGACTGGGACCTGTTGCTGTCGCTCATAATGGTAACTTAGTTAATACTGCTGAATTGCGGGAGGAAATGAGTAGACGAAAGTTTGATTTTGTCAGCACTACCGACACCGAATTAATTGCTTTGGCGATCGCTTCCGAAATTAATGGCGGTAAGGATTGGTTAGAAGCTAGTATTACCGCTTTTCAAATGTGTGAGGGAGCCTATAGTTTGGCTATTGGTACTCCCGTCAGTTTAATGGGAGTCCGAGACCCACACGGAGTCAGACCTTTAGTAATTGGAACTTTGGGAACTAATCCCCAAAGATATGTTTTGGCTTCCGAAACCTGCGGCTTGGATATTATTGGCGCTGAATATCTCCGAGATGTTGAACCGGGAGAATTGGTTTGGATTACTGATCAGGGGATTTCCTCATTCCATTGGAGTCAAAAACCTGCGCGGAAATTGTGTATTTTTGAAATGATTTATTTCTCCCGTCCTGATAGTGTCGTCGAAGGAGAAAGTTTGTATAGTTATCGTATGAGAATTGGTCGGGTTCTGGCGACTGAATCTTCTGTTGATGCTGATATGGTTATTGGAGTACCTGATTCCGGTATCCCAGCAGCGATCGGCTTTTCTCAACAGTCGGGAATTCCTTATGCGGAAGGATTGATTAAAAACCGTTATGTCGGTCGCACCTTTATTCAACCTACCCAAGTTATGCGAGAGTCCGGTATTAAAATGAAGTTGAATACCCTGAAAGATGTCCTGGAAGGAAAACGGGTAATTATGGTTGATGATTCCATTGTTAGGGGGACTACTAGCCGTAAAATTGTTAAGGCTTTACGAGATGCTGGTGCGACTGAAGTACACATGAGAATTTCATCGCCTCCCGTCACTCATCCCTGTTTCTATGGGATTGATACCGATAACCAGGACCAGTTAATTGCGGCGACTAAATCTGTCGCGGAAATTCAAGAACAAATAGGCGTCGATTCTTTGGCTTATCTCAGTTGGGAAGGTATGCTAAATGCTACTAAACAAGACCCCTCGACTTTCTGTTCCGCTTGTTTTACGGGGGATTACCCTATTGATGTACCGGAACCCGTTAAACGCTCTAAATTGATGTTAGAAACGCCTCCGGTTAAAGCCTAAAATGCTCCCCGATTTCATGGTGATTTATGGACTATAACCCCAATTCCGCCAATTATTAACTCCTAGATGAAACTGCTTTCAGTCGAACATTTTAACCTCAAGTTACCCGCTAATCTTAACCTCCGAAAAGTGCGCTATATCTCCCTGTCTCTATTCAGTGGGATATTGATGGGGTTGGCTACCGAACCTCTGGGGTGGTGGCTAGTGGCTTGGGTGGCTTTTGTTCCTCTGTGGGTTATGGTGGTGGAAGCCAAAAGACGGGGACGAATACCCTGGGAAATAACCGCTGGTTGGGGTGTTGGCTATTATGGCTTTTCCCTGTTTTGGATGACCGGAATTCACCCCATGACCAGTCTGGGAGTTCCCTGGTTGGCTAGTTTGGCGATCGCTATATTTTCCTGGGTTTTTATTACCCTCTGGGGAACAGCGATCGTCATCGTTTGGGGATGGTTATTTGCGAAATTAATGCCATTAAATATCGGCGCTAAAACCTCCTTAATTAGAATCATAATAGGGACGGCTTTATGGTGTGCTTTAGAAGCCGTTTGGAGTGGGGGTCCCCTGTGGTGGTCAACACTCGCTTTAACCCAAAGTTTCGGTAATTTGGTGATTCTCCATTTGGGTCAAATCTCAGGACCTAATACCGTTGTGGCTACTATATTAGTCGTCAATGGGACTGTAGCTGAACTCTGGTTAACACATAAACAGCAGAAATCGTCACTCTATTTAATTCCTGTCGGAATATTTGCGATCGCTCATTTAATCGGATTGAGTCTCTACAATATCCCCCTAAATTCTGACCCCGAAACTTCTCTGAGAGTCGGAGTTATTCAAGGGAATATCCCTAATGAAATTAAACTCAATCCCCAGGGTTTTCGACAGGCTTTAAATGGATACACGCGGGGATATTTAGAATTGGCGGCGCGGGGTGTCGATGCAGTCTTAACCCCCGAAACCGCTTTGCCTTTTGTCTGGAACAGACATGACAGCTATCACTACAATTATAGCTTATATCAGGCGATTTTGCAACAAGGTGTTATAGCTTGGGTGGGGGGATTTGGCGAGACCGAAGGGGGATTAACTAATAGTTTATTTACCATTAATGGTGAAGGGGAAATTATCGGTCAATATGACAAAACTCATTTAGTTCCCCTGGGTGAATATATCCCCTTTGATGCCATTCTGGGAAGGGTCATTAATCGTCTGTCACCCCTGGAAGCGCGGTTAGTCGCCGGGGAAAAACAACAAAAATTTGAGACTGGTTGGGGAAAAGCGATCGCTGGAATTTGCTACGATTCCGCCTTTGCTGACCATTTCCGCCGTCAAGTAGCAGCAGGAGGGGAATTTATCCTAACAGCCTCTAATGATGCTCATTATGCCACTATGATGCTATCACAACATCACGCCCAAGATGTGATGCGCGCCATAGAAGGCGATCGCTGGACAGTTAGGGCTACTAATACAGGTTATTCTGGCATTATCGACCCCCACGGTCGCACCTTATGGATTTCTGGTATCAATACCTACGAAATCCATGACCATATCATTTACCGCCGCCATAGCCAAACCCTTTATGTCCGTTGGGGAGACTGGTTAACTTTCCTTTTACTAGCCATAAGTGCGATCGTCATTTTCTGGAATCGTTTTCTGCCATTAGCGATACCACAAAATAGGCGCTAATATTAATATCATGGTTAGAGCTGATAAATCGCTGCCAATTTCTTCCTTTGTTAGCCTTAGTCACACAGGAAACAAGAATCGGCTAGATTGCCTTTCCGCCGCCAGCTATAGCTAGGCGGTTTCCCAGCTACCGGAGATATTCCATGACACAATCACAACGCCCCCCAGCCCCCCCGCGTCCACCTAGCCCACCTGCACCCCCTCGCCCACCTGCACCGGGCGCTCAGAAAAGTAGCCCTCCACCTGCACCCGCCCAAGCAGCAAGTCCCGTCGCCGTGGGAATTACCAGCAGAGGACCAGGACCTAGCCCCGGACAGCCAACCTTGCGAGAGATTGTCCAACGCGCCGATGAGTTAGGCGCATCTGATGTTCACTTAGGGGTTAATGAAACACCTCGCCTGAGATACCGAGGCGATATGACCCCCCAAGAAGATTGGCCAGTCACAGACCTTAATAGCTTTATGAGTTGGCTACGGGAGGTCTTAACCGATGAGGAAATCCATCAGTTTCAGGAAAACCTAGACTTTGACGGAGCCGCAGATTTAGGCTTTGTGCGGATTCGGATTAGTATTTTTGACTCTCTCAGTGGTCCGGCGATGGTGCTGCGGCTAATTGGTGCTACCATCCTCACCCTAGAACAGTTGAAATTACCCGAGGTTTTTAAAAAAATCTGTAACTATCACAAGGGGTTGATGTTGATTACCGGCCCGACGGGTTCAGGTAAGTCTACTACCATGGCCGCGATGATTGATTACATCAATAAAAACTACGCCTATCACATCATCACCATTGAAGACCCGGTGGAGTTTGTACACCAAAGCCGAAAATCCCTGATTAAACACCGGGAAGTTGGACGACATACCCTCAAGTTTTTTAATGCTCTCAAGGGGGCTTTGCGTCAAGACCCTGATATGATGCTGGTGGGGGAAATTCGGGACAAGGAAACCATGCAGATTGCCATTAAAGCTGCATCAACAGGTCACTTGGTAGCTGGAACCCTCCACACTAACAGCGCCATTAAGACCCTAACCCGGGTTTTGGATATGTTCTCGGCTGAGGAACAGTTATCAATTAAAACCGCACTGGGGGAAACTTTGGTCGCAATTATTGCTCAACTGTTGTGTAAGACGACAGATGGCAAGCGGGCCGCCTTCCATGACATCCTCATCAACACCGATGTAATCAAAGAGTATATCATGAAGGATCAGTATGAGGAAATTAACCAGATTATGCTCAAAGATACTTATGAAGGGATGACGACTATGAACAGATCCCTTTATGAATTGTATCAAGAGGGGCGCATCACTGAGGAAATTTGTCTGGATGTGTCGCCTTTCCCCAACGAGATGAGTCAGATGCTACGGGGTAGAGTCTAACAAAAGTGTAAAGTTTTGACCATTAGCCCGAACTCTGAAATACACTATAAATGGTCTAATCTTAAATAAGGTTGCTCTCCTGGGCAACCTGAGTCGTTTTTGGCAAACAGTTATAACTGTCAGCACCCCCGGCTGAAGCACGGGGGCTTCGTGCCCCCCTTTCAGGTAGCTGACCAGCTATAGCCTTAACTGGCTCCGTTCAGAGCAAGAGTTAAAGTTCCTACCCTGGAATGCGTGCTAGTTCCAGGCCCTAGAACCGAATCGTTAAACATCTCTAAGGGGTTAAGGACGTGCGATTTGGATAGTACCGACTCTGAACATTGGCGTTCGCGCAGCGTGCGCGTTAGCGCAAGCGCAAACATTACCCCGCAAGGGAGTCGGAGCCAACCATAGCTCCATGGAGGGGCAACCATACCCCTCCACCCCGCAAGGGGGTGCTGGCGGCGGTCAGCCGCTTGAGTCGGTTTTCCTCTCCGTGATCAATCACGGAGCTTCCAACCCTCCCAGGAGTTTTACGTGAGCGCATATCATTGAGTTTTACCCCCTTGGCTGTTCCTAAATTTATGTAAAGGGATTGCACTTTTTACACCGTGTTATACGGCGAGTTTTAATCGTTGAATTGCTCCGATTGCCCATAAAGTGAGAGTTTCAGCCAAAGCACAACCCCCGGTGTAGCGATACTAGCCATTACTGAATGCTATTTTTCAACCGTAGACTTGGTTTGGCCACCTGTGCAGATTGGTGATCAAGTTGGCAATCCCTTGGTTTTAGCAACTTATGATCAACCGTTTCCAGAACTTTGGAAAAATCATGACCTCATTATGAGGTTTAAAACCATGGATAATCAAACCAAATTTTCACACCAAGATAGTGATTCTGGGTCTGACTCCCAGAATCCCACACCGTTGGCATCTGATTCTAATGGTACACCAACCGAAGGATATGTGTTGAGGCTGTTTGTTTCTGGTCACAGTTTAGCCACAGAAAATACCCTGGAAACTTTGCATCAACTACTTGAGCGATCGCTCAATCACCCTTATACTTTGAAGGTGATTGATGTACTCAAACACCCGGAACAAGCAGAAGCTAGTCATATTTCGGCTACTCCTACTTTGATGAAGGTCTGGCCGCAACCTAAGCGCCGGATTGTCGGAGAACTCAATGATGTGGATACTATTCTAGAACTTTTGGGTGTGCTGGAGGATTAATAATTTTGACGGGTAAGTTAAGATTATCCCAAAACCATTTCAATCTCCTAGAAACCTGTCCCCGGAAATTTCAGGAGACCTATTTAGATGGGTTGGTCTCTCCGAGAACCTGGGAACAAGAAGAACATCTGGGTTGGGGAAGTCGTTTTCACCTGTTGATGCAGCAGGGAGAATTGGGTTTGCCAATTCAAGGTTTTATGGCTGAGGATCAGGAGTTACAAACTTGTTTATTAGCCTTGGTTAAAGAGGCTCCCGAGGTTTTTCAGCCTCAGTATAACTATGTATCGGGAGAATTTCGGGAGGCTGAACATTATCGCACCTGGGGTTTTGGGGATTATGTTTTAGTGGCGATTTATGATTTATTAATTGCTCATGAAAATCAAGCTCAAATTATTGATTGGAAAACTAATCAACGCTTAATTAATCGGCAGAAATTGGCGAATAATTGGCAAACGCGGCTTTATCTTTATTTGTTAGTAGAAAGCAGTGACTATAGCCCAGAACAGGTATCTATGACTTACTGGTTTGTGCGTTTAAGAGGGGATGAAGTACCCCAGAAAATTACTTTTGTTTATGACTCACAGCAGCATGAAAAAAACCACCGCGATTTAACTAAATTGTGCGATCGCCTCAGTCATTATCTGCATCAATACCAACGGGGGGAGGCATTCCCCCAGGTGGCATCTTGAGGACTCGACAAGGGAGGCGATCGCCTTTCTAGGCTTTCTAGGCTTTAATTTTCCAAAGCCACCGCACCGCCAACAACTTCCAGGATCTGCTGGGTAATTGACGCTTGGCGAGCCTTGTTGTAAGACAGGGTAAGGGTTTTCACCAAATCACTAGCGTTATCGCTGGCGTTGCTCATAGCAGTCATCCGAGCCGCCAATTCACTAGCGGTAGACTCCTGCCATGCTCGTAGCAATTGGTTAGTCAAAAACAGAGGCAACAAGGCATTAAGGATATCAACCGGATCTTGCTCAAAAATCATATCCTGAGCGAGGGCTTCCGGCTCAACACTCACCTTTTCTCTAGTTACATCAAACTTACCACCTTTGCTAGTGAGGCGGAACACCTCATCATCCTGAGCCTCTAAGCCTTGCAGGTCTAGGGGTAGCAGAGTTTGGGTAACAGGTCGTGAACTAATCAGAGAGACAAATTTCGTGTAAATCAACTCAACGCGATCCACTGCTCCCGACTCAAACCAGGCGAGGATTTCATCAGCCGCACTGGATACCTTTTGTAGATCTGGGGTTTTCTCTGGGTTATCGCGACATTGAGAGATCGGAGCATCCCGACGGGTAAAATGTTGAATAGCTTTGCGACCCACCAGAAGATAGCTATATTCCAGCCCTTCGGCTTTCAATTCGGCCGCCCGTGCTTCTGCCCGTTTAATAATATTACTATTGTAGGCTCCACACAGACCCCGGTTTCCTGCCAGCACCACCAGTCCCACCTTTTTCACCTCCCGCTGTTGCAGCAGAGGACATTCTACATCCTCAAATTGAAGGCGACCTTGGAGACCATAGAGAACCCCTGCTAGACGGTCAGCAAAGGGACGGGTAGCTAACACTTGTTCCTGAGCGCGACGCACCTTAGCGGAAGCAACTAGGCGCATTGCTTCGGTAATTTTTTTGGTATTTTTGACTGACTGAATGCGATCGCGAATCGCTTTTAAGTTTGACATAGTTTTATGATCAGTAATTGTTATCCACAGACTTAGTAGGACTCTGGGAGTTAATCCGGGTTCAAGCAAGAGTTATCTAGTCAATAACAGACTTATATTGAGGAAGGGGGTCAGTTCCCCCTCAGCCCTCAATTGTTGCCTTTCCCGGTTTTAACTAATTGGTGCGCCGCAGCATAAAGCGTTTCGTTTCCACCAATGGCTGATCCCGTGCGTGTGCTACGCGGAAACTAAGAAAGTCTGCTTAAACTCAGAAATTGCCTCTTTCAGCATAGCCTCAGCTTCTTCGGTGAGGACTTTTTGGCTTTGAACAATCTCACCATATTTGGGCTTGCTATTTTTCAGATAATCCCGCAGACCTGTAGTAAAGGCTACAACTTTATCTTCGGGAACATCATCAAGATAGCCATTAATACCAGAGTAAATCACAGCTACTTGTTCAAACAGTTGTAGGGGGGAATTTTGAGGCTGTTTGAGTAATTCTTGCAGACGTTTACCCCGTTCCAACTGGTTACGAGTGGCTTGGTCTAGGTCAGAAGCAAACTGAGAGAAGGCTGCCAATTCGGCAAACTGAGCTAATTCTAGTTTAACCTTTCCAGCCACTTTCTTCATTGCCTTAGTTTGGGCAGCAGAACCCACACGGGAAACGGAGATACCAGCATTCACCGCCGGACGCAGACCGGAGTTAAACAGGTCAGCGGACAGGAAGATCTGACCATCAGTAATAGAAATTACGTTAGTGGGGATGTAAGCGGAAACGTCACCAGCTTGGGTTTCGATGATTGGTAGGGCTGTCATGCTACCGCCGCCGAGTTCATCATTTAATTTAGCGGCGCGTTCTAACAAACGAGAGTGCAGGTAGAATACATCTCCGGGGTAGGCTTCACGACCGGGGGGACGACGCAGCAACAGGGACATTTGACGGTAGGCTTGGGCCTGTTTGGAAAGGTCATCGTAAATAACCAGGGTGGCTTTACCTTGATACATGAAGTATTCCGCCATGGCTGCTCCGGTGTAGGGAGCTAGGTATTGCAGGGTAGCGGGGTCACTAGCGTTAGCTGCGACAACAATGGTATAGGGGAGAGCGCCTTTTTCTTCTAGGGTGCTGACCACTTGAGCGACGGTTGAGGCTTTTTGACCGATCGCCACATAAACACAGATTACATCTTCTTCTTTCTGGTTAATGATGGTATCAATAGCGATCGCTGTTTTACCAGTTTGACGGTCACCGATGATCAATTCCCGTTGACCCCGACCAATAGGAATCATGGAGTCAATAGCGGTAATCCCTGTTTGCATAGGTTCACAAACAGAGCGGCGCTCAATAATACCCGGTGCGGGGGATTCTAGCAGACGGGTATCGGAGGCTTGAATATCTCCCTTACCATCGATAGGACGACCCAGGGAATCAATCACCCGTCCCAGCATAGCTTCTCCCACGGGGACTTGGGCAATTCTTCCGGTAGCGGTCACAGCGGAACCTTCTTGAATTTCCAGGCCTTCGCCCATGAGTACCGCACCCACGTTATCCTCTTCCAGGTTAAGGGCGATACCAACTGTTCCATCGGTAAATTCTAGCAGTTCTCCGGCCATGGCTTTATCTAGGCCATAAATCCGGGCAATACCGTCACCAACTTGCAGTACTGTACCCACGTTAGAAACTTTAACGTCTTGGCCGTACTGTTCGATTTGGTCTCTGATAATATTGGCAATTTCGTCAGGTCTGATGGATACCATAGTTAGTGTTTGTGATCCGTTGCTAAAGGTTAAACTAAGATAAATGGCTAAGTTGTCGGCGAATTATTAACCGACAGTTAGGCTCATACCAATGCGGCGCAGTTGTCCTCGGATGCTGGCATCAAACAATTGGGAACCCGCTTTAATGATGACACCACCGAGGATCTCGCGATCGATTTTCAGATCCAGCTCTACATTTTGCGCCCCAGTTCTAGCCTTGATCTGCTCAACAACCATGTGTTTTTGGCCGTCGTTTAGCTCTACCGCCGAGGTAACTTCTGCCAAAACTGTTTGATTAAGTTTCCGCAACAAAGCCAAGTATTCTTGGGCTATTTCTGCTAGAAATAGGATGCGACCGCGATCTACTAGGAGCATTAAGAAGTTCCGCAAGTAGGGGTGTACTTCCTCTCCTAACATTCGTGTAATCACGGCTTTTTTATCTTCTCCTTTCACCACCGGACTGCCTAAAAAATCCTGTAGTTCGGGGGAATTTTTGAGCAAATCAATAAGCGATCGCATTTGATTGCCAAAATCTTCCGTGACATTATTTGACTTAGCCACAGACATCAAAGCCGTGGCGTAGGGTTCTACTAATTGACCAACAATTGAACTCATGAACCTCCTCCAAGTAAAGCCAAGGAGCGATCTACCAGTTGTTGCTGGGAATTTTCATCTAGGCGTTCTCTAATTTGCCCTTCGGCGCGTTCCAACGCTTGAGACACAGCCAAAGCCCGCAACTGAGCGATCGCCCTACTTCTTTCCGCTTCCAAATCCTGATTAGCCGTCAACTTCATCTGTTCAACATCTGCCTTAGCACGAGCTGCAATTTGCTCTCTAATCACTTCGGCACGTTCCACAGCAGAGGCTTTAATTCTTTCAGCTTCCGCCTTAGCTTGAGCCAAATTTTCTTGTTGTTCAGCCAGAGCTTTTTCAGCTTCTTTCAAACGTTGATCGGCTTCTTGAATTGCTTGCTCAATTTGAGCGCGTCTTTCACTCAAAATTTTATTGAGAAAGCCCCGCCCATAGTAAACTAGCAAACCAATAATAATGCCTAAGTTTATCAGGTTAGTTTCAAACAGATTAAAATTCAGTCCAAAACCACCCTCATGACTTGCTTCTGTCGCCAGTAATACAAGATTCACCATCTTCCTCTTCTCATAATTTCATGTGATTGCCCTTTCCTCAACCGCCGAATGGCTTAATTAGGGATGGTATGTAGGCTTAACTTTTCCCCCATTTCTAGGGGATTGAAAATAATTTTTGAGAGGACAGCTACCCAATCATTCCAGCTCCTAAAAGTTTATCAAGAATCAGGCGACTAATAGAGTCTACCTGTTGTTCCAAACCTTTTCGAGCCTCGATTTTATTTTGTTCAATTTCTTGATAAGCTGCTTCTCTAATTTTCTGAGCTTCTTGTTGAGCCGCTGCCATTTCCCTAGCCGCAATTTTTTGAGCTTCAGCCTGAGCATTAATAATTAGTTGTTGAGACTCTTTACGAGTTTCTGCCAACTCCAGCTCATACTGTTTAGCCAAACTTTCTGCCTTGCTCAAACGTTCTTTAGCACTCAGCTTATTTTGGCGAATGTAGTCAGCCCTAGAATCAATTGCATTTCCCAAGGGCTTGTAAAAAATTTGGTTTAAGATAGCTGCCAGAATTAGAAATTGTACAGCCATCAATGGCAGTGTAGCATCAAAATCAAACAGACTACTCTCCGTAGCTGCCTCTTCTACGGCCAGCAGAATTGTCGAGTGTATCATTTTTTTGAAGGGTGTTAACCAATGGGCTTGCGAACTTTCTTTTTTTTTTCAGACCACCATAAATGGGTAGATTTCAGATTTGAGACTAGATAAATCCGCCCAAATCCGAAATCTAAGAAATCTGAAAATATCTATACGAAGGGGTTGGCAAACAGCAACACCAGAGCCACTACCAGACCGTAAATAGTCAGTGCTTCCATGAAAGCCAAGCTCAACAGCAGAGTTCCACGAATTTTACCTTCAGCTTCAGGCTGACGCGCAATCCCTTCCACCGCTTGACCAGCAGCTTGACCTTGACCCAGACCAGGTCCAATAGAGCCTATACCTACTGCGAGAGCAGCAGCGATTACGGAGGCGGCAGTAGTTAAATTAGATTCCATAGTTGGTTTTGACCTCAATAAAAAAAGTTGACAAGTGAAATTAAGGGTTGGATTTTTAGCCCCCAAACAATCTTATCAGTTTGTTGGCATTTTAACTGAACAAATTGCTCAAACCGAATCAAACTACTCGTGATGTTCTTCGCCGTGTCCTTCCATGGCTTCCGCGATGTAGTTAGCGGCTAGAGTCGCAAAAATCAGGGCTTGAATTGAACCGAGAAATAGACCCAAAACCATCATCGGGATTGGCACAAATAGCGGCACCAACAGCACCAGAACACCGACTACCAACTCATCGGCCACGACGTTCCCAAATAAACGGAAACTGAGGGACAGAGGTTTAGTAAAGTCTTCCAGAATGTTGATCGGTAATAAGATGGGTGTCGGCTGAATATATTTCAGCAGATATCCCAAACCTCTACGGCTAAACCCTGCATAAAAGTAAGCCAGGGATGTTAGCAGTGCTAAGGCTACCGTGGTATTAATGTCATTAGTTGGGGCTGCCAATTCACTGTTAGGGATTTCAAATACCCTCCAGGGAACTAATGCACCAGACCAGTTAGACACAAGGATGAACAAGAATAATGTACCAACAAAAGGTACCCACGGACGATATTCTTTTTCCCCTATCTGATTTTTCACCAGATCGCGAATAAATTCTAGGGCATACTCCATAAAGTTCTGTATACCGCTGGGGATTGTCTGAATATTTCGCGTTGCCGAAATTGATAGTAGCAGGAGTACGCCAATCACGAACCAGGAGGTCATAAATACCTGTCCATGGATTCGCAGATTACCGATATTCCAGTAAAAGTGTTTGCCAACTTCCAATTCCGCAAAGGGAAGTGAACCAAAGGCGTTTACAACATCAAACATTTGCATTTAGGAGAGTTCCCCTATAGGTCAAGGAGTGGAGAATAATTACAACAGTATTTTTACGTCATGGGTTGGGCCTAACCAATAGGCGTAACGTATAGACTAGCAGGGCGGCTTTATAGGTGAGAAACCCCAGAAAAATCGGTAAGATTTTGAGTTGATTCAATTGAGTAGCCACAATTATCAGGGCTGCGAACACAGCTAAACGATTTTTGCTTGGGGATAATTTTTGTGTCCCAATTCGTTCCACGTCTTTCCCCAGCATTCTCAAGTAGACGACACTCAACAGGGCTCCCAAGAGGTAATTTAGGGCAATGGTCCAGGGATAGAACCAATAAACCACCAGGAAGATTACCACTGCCAGCACAATAGTAGTGAGCAACAACTCCCGTTGAAGCTGATAATACTCTCCCATAGAGGAGTCTGGCTCCTGAACGGGAGACCCCATCTCTACAGTATCCCCGGCATCAGACATAAGTTACAGCGATATGATCGGCACGTTTACCCACGGCGTGAACTCCACGAAGCTCTCTAGTGAAGCTTTGTAAGCCAACACAAATAATATCACGGAACGGAAACAATACTTAAAATAAAATTAATTGTTCCCTGAGTACAGAAATTTATAGAGATTGGCTAATTTTTTGTTGAAGTAGGGAAACTACTTGTTCTATGGGGACTTCGGAGGATTCATGGTCTGCTCGTTGCACTAACTCAACTTTACCGGATTTGATGGCTCTCCCTGTGACTATGCGATAGGGAATCCCCACTAGGTCAGCATCTTTGAATTTTACCCCGGCTCTTTCGTTGCGGTCATCTAGTAGGGTTTCGACTCCGGCTTGGTTAAGTTGGCTGTAGAGTTGTTGAGCGATCGCCATTTGTTGATTATCGCTGACATTAGGAACTGTAATGATGACGTGATAGGGAGCGATCGCCACTGGCCAGATTATACCGTCTTTGTCATATGACTGTTCTACCGCCGCCTGAGCCAAACGAGACACTCCCACCCCATAGCATCCCATAACCAGGGGTAAATCCTCACCTGTTTCGCTGGTATAGGTAGCTCCCATAGCTTGAGAGTATTTTGTACCGAGTTGGAAGATATGACCTATTTCTATTCCCCTGGCGCTTTCCAAGGTTTGGCTTGGGTCATGGATACTGCGATCGCCTTTTTTAGCCTTCCGCAAATCAGCGACCAAATCGGGGAGTTTAAATTCCTGTCCCCAATTAGCACCAACGACGTGATAACCGGACTGATTAGAACCTGTGACAAAGTTCTGCAATTCAACGGCTGTGTGATCAACCAATCGCAGGAATTTCGGGGCTATTTGCTTATTATCGCTGATAATGTAGTCATCTTCGAGTGAGGGGGCGATATATCCCAAGGGCAAAGGTTTACTCGCCCATTTTGCTTGTGTCTCTGGGTCGGGAACTGTGAGGGATAATAAGGCTTTCCCCCCATAGCGACTAGCAGCATTAGTGAGTTGATTGTGCAACTTCACCTCATTGACATCTTGATCACCGCGAATACTAACCAGGACTAAAACGGTGATTCCGTTATCATAGACTGCCTGATATAGCACATTTTTGACAACTTGGGTGGGGGAACATTTGAGAAACTCACAGAGGGTGGCGATCGTAGGGGTATTAGGGGTTTCGAGTTTTTGGTAGGTAGTAAAACCGGAGGCTACCGCATCAGCGGGTAAAGATACAGCCTTTTCGACATTAGCCGCATATTTTCCGTCAGGGGTGTATAGTACCTCATCTTCCCCAGCATCAGCTAAAACCATAAACTCCTGGGAACCAGACCCACCAATAGCGCCAGAATCAGCTTCTACTGCACAGAAATCTAACCCACAGCGTCGCAAGATATTACGATAGGCGCGATCCATATCTTGATAGGTTTGTTTCAGGCTATCTTCGCTGGTGTGGAATGAGTAGCCATCTTTCATAATAAATTCACGGCCACGCATTAAGCCAAATCGCGGGCGGATCTCGTCTCTAAATTTAGTTTGGATCTGATATAAATGTAGGGGCAGTTGTTGGTACGAGCGGATCATGTCCCTGGCTACGGCGGTAATTACCTCTTCGTGGGTGGGTCCGAGAGCCAGAGAGCGATCGCGTCTATCTTTCAGGGAAAACATGATACCTTCTGCTTTCGTGTAGGTATCCCAGCGCCCTGACTCTTTCCATAGTTCGGAGGGTTGAACCTGGGGAAGTAGACATTCCTGCGCCCCGGTAGCGTTCATTTCTTCTCTCACAATTTGGGAGACTTTCTGTAGCACCCGCCACATTAGGGGTAAATAGGCGTAAACTCCGCTACCGATACGACGGATATAGCCAGCGCGGAGGAGGAGTTTATGGCTAGGGATTTCTGCCTCTGTCGGGTCTTCCCGCAGGGTGACAAAGAGCATTTGGGAAAGTCGCATCGGTTTGGTTTCCAGAGATATTACGCAACTTTCCATTATAGCAGATATATTTATCCCCTGTCAAGCATATTATGAGTAATTCCCCAGGGAGATTAGGTGGGGGTAGTGATTTTACCAGGTTACCAGATTTTCCCATCTTTCGATAGTTTTAGGTCCAATACCAGAAACACGGGTAACATCATCTAAACTGGTAAAAGGCTGCTGACTGCGTGCTTCTATAATTCGCTGCGCCAAACCGGGACCGATACCGGGAAGGCTTTCTAATTCCGGCTGAGATGCGGTATTGATGTTAATAATTTCTCCTGATGGATGAAAGGGTGTTTCAATGACACCGCCACAATTTTGTTTTTCCCGTTCAATTCTACTTAAAAGCCAACCAGGAACGCCCAAACTTGAATTTTGATATAAGCGCTCAAATTCCCGTTGAAAATGAGCGTTAACGGTGGGATTATTAACGACTAATAAGGTCTCATCATTGGAGTGATTAGCGGCTCGACTCCAGTTATGGGAACCGGTAATCACGATTTGATCATCAATGACGGCAAATTTATGATGAAGGCGATCGCCTTCAGCCAAATTCGGAACTCCGACGGTAGAAATAGGTTGTGACCAAGGGTTATTTCCGGGTTGATATCGACAATTATTAGGCAAAGCAATCCCCATCATATCCAGGGCTTCGCTATAGTAGCGGTAAGCAAACCCAACCTCAATTAATCCCCGGATTTCCACTCCCCTTTGATGAACTGTTTTTAAGGTATCGGACAATTCCTGAGCCGAGAACACAAATAAAGCAAAATTTATGTCATTTCTAGCTCGTTGTAAGGTTTGAGCAATCAAGCCATTAACGCTATTTTCCCAAGGTCTAGTAGCCGAAATAGGGGCAAACTGAACGGTAACAGTTCCTTGACCGACGGAGACTTGTTTAACTCCCCGATGTGGTTTATTAATCCCAAACAGACTATCATTTTCTCCTCCGGGTCCATCTCCCCACATAATTTCAAATTCCCGGGTAAAAATAGCGGCTAACTCCCGGCTATTGATAGACAGCAAATTATTAGGATTACCCCGGCTTTCGGCGGAGTAAAAATCTCCGTGAATATCACTGGTAGTAAAATTCGCAGAGGTGACAATAACTGTATTTTGGTCAACTATGACAAACTTATGGTGCATCAAACCGCTACCCTTCGACCCATCCTCGGTATCATCGATTAAGGGAACATTAGCATTAGCCAGCATAACCAGAGCATCTCTTTGGTTAATTTCTTCAGGTTCGAGGCGACCATTTTGGTTTAAATCCGCCAAGTGCATAAATTCTTGATAACGACCTTTTTCTCTATCGGAAAAGGCGGCAATTTCGGCGGGGGTAAAATCACTAAAGGGGCGACTATATTCATTTTCAATAATGACGCGCACCCGGACTCCTTTTTGATGTTGATTAACTAAGGCTTGAGCGATTTTGGGTAAACGTAATTCCTGAATGGCGACATCTACACTTTGGGAAGCACTGTTAATAGCATCGACTATAATTTGTTCAAGGTTATCACCGAGTCTAGTTTTGGGGCGATAGGGTTCGGTATAGACGGAAGCCTGGGAATGATTAAAATAAACCCGAATCTGTGGATCTTGAGGTAAGGGGTCAACTAAGGGTTGAACAGAAGCATTATGATTAGACCTGATGCTATGGGAATTGCAAGCACAGGAGTTGAGTATAAATACCAGACTAGCGCCCAGCCCAAATAAGCGGGTGACAGGAAGCAAACGCACCATTGATAGTTAATTGTATAGGTAATTGAGAGTTACCGAATTTTTTAGCACTTTTGTTGTGGTTGTTTGGGGAAAATTAAATTAGCTTAACAACTTGAGACTCGGAAAGTCGCTCTGGTACAATAGTCCAGGGGCTAGGGTTAGTTGCAACCCTCATACTATGCTATGCCAAAGAGAAAAAAGACCTTTCCTTGTGGCCATAAAGGTTATGGCCGTGTTTGTCATCGCTGTGAACAAGTCCAAATAGCGGAGGAACAAGAATATCGGGAGTTAGAAGACAGAAAGAACAAGAAACTGGAGTGGGAGGCTTCATTTGCTCAGGATCTTATTGATTTAAGGGGATTACCGGACTATGTTGTAATTAAGGCGAGGGTTATTATTGATGGACTGACCAGCAATAAAAATTATCGGGAGTTTGGTGGGAAGCGGTTGCGCCATAATCGTTTTGTGATCAGTATTCCTGTAACTCGTAACTATCGGATGTTATGCCAGGATAGTGGCAGTTTTCTGATTCCTCAAAAGGTCCTATCCCATGAGGACTATAACGTTTGTAAGCCGGGTAAATTATGACTGTGGCTTTAATGAAGGTTTTTGGTGTGCCTGAGTTCCCTAGTTTGATGATCACTTTGGGTGAGACTAATGCAAATTTACTTAGATTATAGTGCAACTACTCCGACTTGTGCAGAGGCGATCGCTGCTATGCAAGGGGTATTGACGGAAAGTTGGGGTAATCCTTCTAGCTTGCATGAATGGGGTCAGAGGTCCGCTACGGTTGTGGAAGTGGCTAGAACCCAGGTGGCACATTTAATTAATGCGCCGCCTGATGGGATAATTTTCACTTCTGGGGGAACAGAAGCGGATAATTTGGCGATATTTGGGGTGGTCGGTCAATATGATCAGCCTCAACATCTGATTATTTCTAGTGTGGAACATTCGGCGATCGCTGAACCGGTAGGACTATTGGAAAAACGGGGCTGGTCGGTGACTCGTTTACCTGTCGATCGCCAAGGTCGCATTCATCCCCTGGATTTAAAAACCGCTTTACAACCCAATACGGTTTTGGTATCGGTGATTTATGGTCAGAGTGAGGTGGGAACTTTACAGCCGATTGAAACTTTGGGGAAAATAGCCCGATCCCATGGGGTTTTGTTCCATACTGATGCGGTCCAGGTGGCGGGAAGATTGCCCATTGATGTGGAAAATTTGCCTGTGGATATGCTATCGCTATCTAGCCATAAAATTTATGGTCCCCAAGGTGTGGGGGCTTTGTATGTGCGTCCGGGGGTGGAGTTGATACCACTTATGGGCGGCGGCGGTCAGGAGTTTAAATTGCGATCGGGAACTCAGGCGGTCCCGGCTATTGCTGGGTTTGGGGTGGCTGCGGAATTGGCGGCGCAGGAACTTTTATGGGAAACTCCCCGATTGATTAAATTACGCGATCGCTTGTTTGATTTGCTGGCGGATATTCCCTATTTAGTCCCTACTGGCGATCGCTTACACCGACTACCCCACCATGTTAGTTTCTGTGTGGTTCCCCCGGCTGAGGTGACTGGAATTACTGGGAAAACTCTAGTCCGACATCTCAATTTGGCGGGAATTGGTATTAGCGCCGGTTCTGCTTGTCATAGTGGTAAACTTAGCCCTAGTCCGGTTTTGCTGGCTATGGGATATAGCGATCGTGAGGGCTTGGGGAGTATTCGTCTAACTTTGGGACGACAAACTACCGAGGCTGATATCGAGTGGACGGCGATCGCCGTTAAACAAATTTTAGATCGTCTGATTTCTAAACCTCTAGCGATCGCTTTTTAACTCACTCACTCACAGCGCTATCTGAATCAACCCGCCCCACCTATCATTAATTATTAATTATTAATTATTAATTATTAATTATTAATTATCGGGGCGGGTTCTGCTGTCAATTCAATTCCCCAGGACTATCTGAATCAACCCGCCCCACCCATTCATTAATTATTAATTATTAATTATTAATTATCGGGGCGGGTTCTGTCAATTCAATTCCCCAGGACTATCTGAATCAACCCGCCCCACTCATTCATTAATTATTAATTATTAATTATTAATTATTAATTATTAATTGTCGATTAAGGAAAATAGACGATCGCCTGTGCGTTGATTTTCCGCCGGAGTTCCTATGGTAATTCTTAAACCACCTCCTGTATGGCGAATTAAAGAACCCTGAGATTTCATAGCCTGTACTATTTGATTTAATCGCTGATCAGAATTATTAGACTTGAGACGACCATAGATAAAATTACCATGACTCGGCCAAAATTTGAACAGAGGATGATTAGCCAACCGCGTCCAGAGGCGATCGCGTTCCCTAATAATTTCCGGGATGACCTGTTGTAATTCTTCCCGGTGAGTTAAGGTTAACAAAGCCGCTTCTTGGGAGAAACTAGGGAGGTTATAGGGAAGGCGCACCTTTTCTAAGATAGTAGTCAATTCCGGGGAAGTTATAGCATAGCCAACCCGCAAAGAAGCCAACCGAAAAGCCTTAGAAAAAGTCCTTAAAATCACCCAATTAGGATGTTGGGTAATTTCTCCGGCTACTGTGGTTTGACTAAACTCAAAATAAGCCTCATCAATGACTACTAAGATATGTTGGGGAAGACTCCGCAGCCAGTCTAATTCTGCCTCGGTTAAAGCATTAGCGGTGGGGGAGTTGGGATGCACCACAAACACTACTTTAATGGGGGGGGTTTGCTGGTCGAGAATAGCCTGTTTGGCGGCGATTAAATCTATTTCAAAATTCGCCTCGGACCGATTAACTGTGACTACCGGAACCCCTAAAGTTTGGGCGAGAATAGCATACATGGAGAATGTAGGGTTGGCTACTAAAATCGACCCGGAACCATTTAAGCAGGTGGCAATTAACAGAGAACGGATCAACTCATCAGAACCGTTCCCTACAGACACATAATCAGCGGTTATCGGGGTGGAAACCTCGGAAATGGCAGAATTAACATAATTAGCGATCGCCTTTTTAACAGGCTCGTGGCTGCCGTCTGGATAACGATTGGTTTCAATATCCCGTTGATAGATACTCGCCAATTTCTGTTTCAACTCCCCTGGTAGGTCATAGGGGGACTCGTTAGTATCCAGGCGGTCCATAATTAGATCAGACTTAACCGCACTACCAGAGTCTCCCCCTGGGTGGGGGGTGTAGGCTTCAAATTGATTCAGATCTTCGCGAATAAATGGCAACATATATATAGAGTGATTTGAGAAACTATTACTCAACCCAAGCAACTAGAGGTTTAATCAATGGTTGAAAAACAGATTTTGATGCTGGTGGGTGACTTTGTAGAGGACTGAGTTTGTGAAACTACTGGGAACACAAATTATCCATTCTTAGATATCTTTCCCCCTGGCAATAGGCATTCGCCAACCTGTCCCAAAAGCGCGATCGCTAATTTTTAACCCAGGGGGTGCTTGGCGGCGTTTAAATTCTGCGCCCATAACCAATTTTACCATACGTTCCACAGTTTGGCAATCATGTCCGGCTGCAATAATTGTGGCAACAGATTCATGTTTTTCGATGAGCCGATAGAGAATATCATCTAAGATATGATAGGGGGGGAGAGAATCACTATCAAATTGACCGGGTTTTAATTCCGCACTGGCGGGTTTAATCAGGACATTATTAGGGATAATTTCTCGACCTCGGCTTTCATTTAACCATTTGCAAATTGAGTAAACACGGGTTTTCGGCACATCCGCAATTACCGCTAAACCACCATTCATGTCACCATAAAGGGTACAGTATCCGACGGCGATTTCTGACTTGTTACCTGTGGAGAGTAACAGATGACCGAATTTGTTGGAAATTGCCATTAATAAAGTTCCCCTAATTCGGGATTGCATATTTTCTTCAGCAATACCAAATTGAGTCCCGGCGAACAAGTCATATAGGGTGGTATCAAAGGCATTCATAACCGACTCAATTGGCAGTGTTTTGGTGGAAATTCCCAGGTTTTTAGCTAAATAAAAAGCATCCTCAAGGGAATGTTCGGAACTGTAGGGAGATGGCATCAAAACCCCTAAAACTTGCTGACTGCCTAGGGCTTCGGCAGCAATAGCAGCCACCAAGGAAGAATCAATCCCCCCACTTAACCCAATTACCACCTTAGAAAAACCACATTTTCGGGTATAGTCTCTCACGCCCAAAACCAAAGCCTGCCATATTTCCTCATCTTCATTGAGCAATTGTGTATCGTCACTATTGACGGATTCACGGACAAAAGTAGAACTGTTTGAATCCCATTCAATTATTTGAAAATCGGTCTGAAAAGGGGCTAAACTTTTAACTACTTCACCCGCACCATTAATCACTAGGCTAGAGCCATCAAAAATCAGGTCATCATTAGCGCCGACTTGATTGGTATAAATAATGGGGATTGCGTAGCGGCGGGCGCTGTGAGTTAGCATGGCTTTTCGTAATTGTTGTTTCCCGGCGCGATAGGGGGAACCGGACAAATTTACTACCCAATCAACATGGCGATCGCTTAAATCTTTCATGGGGTCACAGGGATAGTTACGGTGTCCCCAAAACTCCTCATCATTCCACAGGTCTTCGCAAATAGTCACCCCAATTTTTACTATCTCCTCGGAGCGAGGTTTTTTGAAGATTAAAACATCACTAGCTGGGGCGGGTTCAAAATAGCGATGTTCATCAAATACATCATAGGTGGGGAGTAGACGTTTATGGAACACCTGTTTAATCTCACCACCCATTAATAATGCTGCTGTATTAAATAGGGGTTTTCCTCCCAATTCGCTGGCGCGAGGATTGGGGAAAACTGTACCTACTAAAACGGCTAATTCTACGGGTAGTTGTTGGGCGAGTTTTTCGAGTTGTTGTTGGGCGGCATTAATAAAACTGGGGCGGATTAATAAGTCTCGCGGGGGATAGCCAATTAGGGCTAATTCCGGGGTGATGAGTAAACTAGCATCCTCGTTAATAGCGGACTGGGCGGCTTCCAAAATTAGTTGAGCATTACCTGTTAAATCACCGACTGTGGGGTTAATTTGAGCGATCGCAATTTTCATAATTTCACGGCTACCATTTAGGATTGTTGATAAATATTACCATACAGATAGAACTTGCCCATTTATCTAATTTGGACATCTGGTGCTTAGGGAATCTTAAATAACTCAACTCATGGTTATGTTTCCTGAGCGAAAATATGCGTTTTCAATGTTAGTATCCAGGGGAGGGTTCACTAAGGAGGGCAAAATCGGGTTTTGGTCAATATTTCTGCTGAGTTTAAGTCAATTTCTCAGTGTTGACTATTGCCAATCGCCATGGTATCATAAATATGGGAAATTTGGGGTAAACTATCACGGAGGGACGGCGATCGCGATCGCTCATGAACGGACAAAAACCTACTTAGAATCATGACAGTAGCAATGGCTGTAGCGCGAGATATCCTCAAATTAACCATTGGTGGGGGGTGCGTCCTGGGTAGCTTGGCGTTCCCCTCCCTAGTCGCGACAGAAGGGATGGTCTGGGGAAACATCTTAGCCACGGCGTTAGGGAATGTGGCGGCGGGGAATACGGCTAATGCGATCGATGCTTTAATCGATGCACGAGAGGGGGGAGTTTCCCTAGAAAATCAGGATTTAACCAAAGCAGTCGGAAAAGCCATAGCTGCCGTTATCACCCTCGCAGCCAAACAACAGGGCGGCAAAACCCGCCAATATCTGGAAAAAATTGCTGCCCAAGCCAAGGATAACTGGGTTGCGATCGCCCAACAAGAACTCACCCAGCAACGTTACCCCGAACTGCGAGAAGCGAAACTCGACCAATTCCTCACCCCCGAAGAATACCAACTCACCCAACAAGGCAACCTCACCGCTACGGAATGGGGGGATATTTTTATTCGCCTCAACATGGCTGCTTGTAAAGGGGGTGGGTTTCCCATTCCTTCCGAGGTGCGTCAACAAGTTGCGGAATTACTGCATACTACTTTCCCCAAAGCCTTGCGAGAAACCCTCAAGGAAGACTTTGCCAACGATGGAAAAGCCTTTGCCGGATTAACCTTGCAGTTACTCACGGGAATGCAGGCACAACTGAGGCAACTGCAAGCCAATCAACAGGGGGTGAATGTTGAGGAATTCAGCCAAATGCTGCAACAGTTTCAGGAATTGGAAACCCAGTTACGGGGAAGTGTTAGCCAGCAGCAGGCGTTTTTTCGGGAGGTTTCCCGTGGGATTGAGTCGGGTTTTGCGGAAGTCTGTGAACGTTTGGGGGTGATGGAAACCACCATCAGCGAATTGTTACAAACCCTAGAGGAACGCCTAGAGGAGTTGCGCCAAGAAGTGACGGATTTTCGTCAAGAGGTGCGGCAGGGGTTGGAGGCGCTGCACAATCAACCGGGGGGGCGACAGTTCTCTAAACAGGAGTATCGCAATCGTCAAAATATCTTGACTCAGATGCGAACCGAGGTAGAAAGCCGTTTAACCCAGTCTATCCACCGGGCGGCGTTCGTGAATTTGGGCAAGGAACAGCAACCCCAGCAGGTGCAACGTCCTTGGGATATGTCGGTTAAGGTAGGGGAACGGCGCAGCGTTCAGTTACCCCCCCAGACGACGATTCTGGATGTGTTTGATAATCCCACCATTTCCGGCAAGTTCCTGATTTTGGGCAAACCGGGGGGCGGGAAAAGTACGACGTTATTAGAGTTGGCGGAAGCTTTGATCGAGCGGGCAGAAAGGGATAGCGATGCCCCCATTCCGGTGATTTTGGAGCTTTCGAGTTGGCAGGAGGTGACAAAACCTAAGTTTTTGCCCTTTGGAGAGGGGGAAAAATATGACCCTTCGATTAAGGAGTGGGTTCTATCTCAGCTTATCAGTAAGGGGGTGAGTCAGGACATAGGGGAACAGTGGCTTCGGGAGAAGGAGTTAGTGCTGTTGTTGGATGGGTTGGATGAATTGCAACCGCAACGTCAGGGGAAGTGTGTCCGAGCAATTAATCAGTTTTTAAGCAGTGAGTTTTCGCCGTTGCATTTGGTGGTATGTAGTCGCAAGGAGGAATATGAAGACTATGAGGAGATATTGCAGCTAAATGGGGCGATTTGTTTGGAGGATTTGACGAACGAGCAAATTCGGAATTATTTTACCTCGGTTAATCTAGGGGAGTTTTGGGAGAGTATCAAGGGGTCGGATAAGATTGTTGATTTTATTCGGCAGCCGTTGTTTTTAGCGGTTACGAGTATTGCGTATGAACAAATTGATGTTGAGGAGTGGCGGAATTGTAATACAGAAGAGAGGGCGATCGATTATTTGCTAGGTGTGTATCGAGTTACTCGTCTAAATCAGCAATCAGCAATCAGCAAGAGATATCAAAGTAGCCATTCATATTTTCAAAATAAATTAACAACAATTGCTTTATACTTAAATACAGATAAAATTGAATCACAAGAATTAGTTGCAGCAACAATACAGCCTTCACTTCTTTCCAATAAAGACATTCTTTTTTATATGATAATTTCCGGATTGTTTCTGTTTTCACTATGTTTGCCTGTTATTCATTTATTGGTTTTTAGACCCCCACAAGTTGACATTCTAATGATAGATAATTCTCTGATATCCTTGGGACTCATTTTTGTTTTGCCAGCATTGGCTTTTAGTTTACCAATTTTTCTTCCAATCCTTATAGTTTCTTTTCTAGTTAGGATTTTAGTGCTGCCTCTAAGATTATTTTTTTCAATTCCCAATACCAAAAAATTATATGAAAAAAGTGTCAGTGTTTTTTTCGATTATTGGTCTTCAATTGGATCTGTAATTGGCTGTGTTTGTTTTCTTGCTGTTAATTTCTCTACATTTTTAAGTTTAGGCAACAAAGGGCAGACTTGGTTATACTATTTAATGCTGCATTCACTTCAAAAACAAACAATTATACAATCCATAGTATCGGCGGTGGCAATCACAATATTTTATTGCATCTTATTTCGCAATTTTATTGCTTTCATGCCTAAAATTAGAGCATTTTACACACATATGAGCTTGCCAAGCTTTTGTTTTTCTGCATTAACTTTTTTGCTGTACCAAACAATAAAAAGCAGAATAATTTATGATGTTTACTCTGTTTTTTTGGGCTTATTTATGATACTTTATATTCATGATTTTCAATTACAAATGTTTTTTAAGTTTAGACAAAATCTTGAGCTTTACACAAAATTTGTAAATACTTCTTTAAAGGATTTGTGGATTGGCAATGCTATTTTGTTTTTGATAGGTTTCTTGTCAGGAACTATTGCTAGTTTGGCGGTCGGAACTCATTTTGCAATAGGAAATGGTGTATTGGTCGGTTTATTATTTAGTCTATTTAATTGCTTCCCTTATATCCAGTATTTTTCACTACGTCTAACCCTATGGCTAACAGGTCAAATGCCCTGGAACATCACCCGCTTCCTCGACTACTGTACAGAACGTCTGATCCTGCAACGAGTCGGCAACCGCTACCGCTTCATCCATCGCCTCGTGCAAGAACACTTCGCTAAACTGGAAATCCAGAAACACTAAAACCCAATCAAAGAAAACCCTTTCTCAAACATCTAGTTAAAATATCACTGTATCCTCAACCCCATAAAACGATGAACCCAACTCAATATCAACTCTCCCTCAGCTTTGAACAAGTGTTGAGCCTCGTCAAACAACTACCGGAGGCTGACAAATTAAAACTTGGTGAAGCCTTATCCAAAGACTTGCTAGATAGCAAACTGACTCATCTTCTCCAATGCTTCAAGACTGATGAACTCTCCTTAGCCGAAATCACCCAAGAAGTCGAAGCGTTGAGGACAGAAATTCATGACCAGCAAACCACCCATTTTTGTGCATTCTAATCCAGCGGCATAGAAACCCGGTTTCTGGAAACTTGGCTATAATAGTAGTCACCCCCTTAGCCCCTCCTCAACTTAAATCAGTTTAAGAAGGATGAGTTGGCGTCAATCAGGTATAATTAGATATTAATCACAAATCAGAGGGATTCATGCTGAACATACAACTAGACCCCGAAACCGAAGCCCGTTTAGTGGAAATTTTAGCCAAGGAAAAAACGACCAGCGATGAATTGATTAAACGGTTAGTTAAAGAACGCTGGTTGAGTTTACAACCCCGCCAAACTATTGTCGAGAGACGTGGGGGACATCCTGAACATCTGTTAGAAGATGCGCCGCCTGATTTATCAGAACGGGCTAATCGCAAAAAGGCGATCGCTGATTATTTGAAAAAGAAATATCCTCAATACGATTTACCATGACCTACTATCCTGTAATTCTTGTAGATAGTGGAATTCTAGTCGCTTACTACAGTTCCAAAGACCGCTATCATCAACAGGTACGAGTCTTCTTTGAAAGATGTACCAGTAACCTAGTGACTACTGTTGGCTGTGCTACTGAGGTGATGTGGCTACTTGGTCCAGATTGGCGTACCCAAAATGAGTTTCTTTATGATATGGCGACAAAACTTTATGAATGTATCCCACTGCTGCCTGAAGATTTTTCCCGCATTGCTGAACTGAATCAGCAATATGCAGATTTGCCCGGAGATTTTGCGGATTTGTCTCTAATTGCGATTTCGGAACGGCTGAATATTCCAGCTATTGCTACTTTAGATAGTGATTTTGATGTGTATCGGCGTTATCGAAACCGAGCTTTTGAACGGGCATTTATCCCTGAATCATAAAGTGATTTTTAGGGGGGTCGATGATTTCTAGGAGTGAGTTATAAAAACTCAAATCAATGCTTGATTAACGAGGACCGTACTAGGATGGAAGTTTCAAGAAAATTTGTTGTTTGCATCAAAAACACAGACTATGCCGCTTCCCTAGAAGTTCGCAAAATTTATCAAGTCTTACCCGACTCAAAAGCCAGTCACCATAAAATGCTGCGGATAATTGATGAATCCGGGGAAGATTATCTCTATCCTAACGCCTATTTTATGCCCATTGAACTCTCTGCCTCTCTCCAGCAAGTTTTAGAAAGGTCTTAGGCTGCGTGGAATCAAAGAAAACGAGCTTCTTGGTATTTTGCTACAATAGTATCAACCCTTACCCTCTCCTCAAAATGACATTCACCACCGATACTCCTGTAACTTGGCAATACCTAGAGATTGATGCTCAAAATCAGGCAACCATTGCCCAGAGTCGCCTTTCAGTTGCCCAATTGATTCAAGAAAAACACGCCCACGGCTGGAGTCCAGAAGAACTGCACTTTCAACACCCAGAAATTTCCCTGGCTGCCATTTATTCTGCCCTCAGTTATTACTACACCTATCAACCCCAGATTGATGCTCAAATTGCCCAACAACAGGAAGAAATCCAGAACCTGCAAGCTGATTTAATTACAATAGGAGTCGGTCATCATACTGCCGATTTTAAACAAAGGCTTCAGCAAAAGAGGAAAAGCTATGAACTTTGAGTATCTGAGAAATCGTGTTTCTGCAATAGTTTCAGGGACTAACCAGAGTTTTGATACAAACCCGGTTTATGATTCCCCACCTTCAAAATAAACCCGGTTGAGCCAATAGCGAGTATAATAAAAACATCACCTGAAAGCTGACTCCAAAACCGATGTCTAATTACCAAGAAATTCTGCATCAAGCTCAAACTCTAACCTCAGATGAGCAAAAACTTCTGTTAAAAGAACTAGCTACCCTAGTTTCTCAGGGTGAACCCTCTCAAGAGGTGCAAAATACTACCGAATCACCCCGACTCAACTTGAATCGATGGCGTGGGTTTCTACCCAAGCGCGTCGATGCTCTGAAATTTCAATTAAAAATTCGACAAGAATGGGATGCCGAATAAATACCTTCTCGATACTAACATCCTGATTTATTATTTTAATAATCAGCCCGAAGTTCAGGATGTATTTGAGGAAATTGACAGCCGACAAGCAGAGGGATTTTACTGTCCAATTACTTGGGTTGAATTGCTTTGTTACCCGGGTCTAACCGAAGAGCAAGCCAATGAAATGCGAGAGTTTTTAAGGCTAATTAACTGCGTATCCTTGACGGAAGCGGTTTTAGATACTGCGGCGATAATTAGGCGAAATTATCGCTTAAAACTGGCTGATGGTATCATTGCCGCTTGTGCTTTAGTCACCGGATGTATTTTGGTCACTCGCAACGTTGATGATTTTAAGCGCATTGACGGGTTAAGTTTATGGAATCCATTTGATAAGTGATGTTGTCAAGAAACCAGGTTGCTGGAAATTTTGCTATAATAGTAGTCACCCCCCCCTTAGCCCCTCCTCAACTTAAATCGATTTAAGGATGAGTTGGCATAAATCAGGTATAATTAGATATTAGTCACAAATCAGAGTCATGCTTAACATACAACTAGACCCCGAAACCGAAGCCCGTTTAGTGGGAATTTTAGCCAGGGAAAAAACGACTAGCGATGAATTGATTAAACGCTTGGTTCAAGAACGCTGGTTAAGTTTACAACCCCGCAAGACTATTGTCGAAAGACGTGGGGGACATCCTGAATATCTGTTAGAAGATGCGCCGCCTGATTTATCAGAACGGGCCGATCGCAAAAAGGCGATCGCTGATTATTTGAAAAAGAAACATCCTCAATACGATTTGCCATGACCTAATATCCCGTAATTATTGGATATAAACGAGTGAAATTAGCCGTAAAAACTGAAGGAAAAAATCATGCCCATTATTAGAATTTCTAAGCAATATTTAATTGACCAAAATGAAGAATTTATTACCGTGGATGTGCCTGTTTCAGTGGTAGCCCTCTGGCAACGGGATTATGCCAAGGTTGCCCAAGCCAAGGGATTGCTAAAAGATAAGCGAGATAAAATGCGGGCTCATCTCGACACAATGCGTCAAGAGTGGGAGCGGTGAAATATCTCTACGACACCAACATTTTTATTGACTACTTGGCTGAAGAACCAGCAATATTGTCATTTTTCTCAGAATCATTTCTCAGCAAAAATGAAGTGATTATTTCCTGCATTGTGCGAATTGAGTTGCTGAGTTTCCCAGAATTATCCAATGAGGAAGAAGCGGTCATTACTGATTTGTTGATGCAGTTTGAACAAGTCCCCCTACTGCCCCAAATTGAAGATCGCACCATTCAATTACGGCGACATAACCGCCTCAAACTTCCCGATGCCCTGATTGCGGCAACTGCATTGCACTGCTCTGCTTGTGTGATGACTAGAAATGTGGATGACTTCAAGCGCGTACCTGAGTTAACATTATGTAATCCCTTTGAAGGGGTGAAGGAGGGTAATGATACAGATTAACCATTCCCCACCCAAGCTGCCAAATCATTTGTAACGGCTAATGGGCGAAGAAAAAATTTTGTTTAACGGCAGTTTACTAATACTTAGCTTATGAAAATTACAGCAATTATTCATCCAGCAGAAGAAGGTGGCTATTGGGCAGAAGTTCCGGCACTTCCGGGTTGTATTACCGAGGGAGATACTATAGAAGAGGTTCGGCAAAATTTACAAGATGCTGTTCAGGGGTGGCTCACTGTTGCGAATAATAGCCTAAACAAAATAGAGCCAACATAGTCATCGGCTCAAATATCTTGTAAAATTTCTGGCGTTAAGCCTCGTTGTTGTGCTTTGTCTGAAATTTCTGCCATCACCTCAGTTAAACGCTTGTCATATAAATTTCGTCGTAAAAATAACTGAACAATATGACTTAACTGTTTCTGGATTTCCGGGTTAGCCTGTTCAAATGCCACCTTAATCTCTTCATCAACTTGAAGAATAATACTAGCCATAGTTTTCTTGTCCATTGGCAAGTTAGGGTTTGACAAAATTATAGCACCATATCACCCCCCCCCGTTTAACCATCCCTCCGTTACGGTGGTTGTCCCCCAACCCCTCGCGCTCGTGGTGACTGCCGCAATACCTAGAAAGGGACCCAGATTTTCTCTCCATATCGCGATCGCCAACTTAAATCGGTTTAAGCATTAGGTCAAGAATGAGTCCAAAAATTATTGGAGAGACGGGAGTTTGAATCGCTTTTCTCCTGCCCAACGATAACTTTGGGATTCATGCTTAATATAGAACTAGACCCAGAAACCGGATTTCTTGGTATTTTGCTACAAAGGTAAACGATCGCCTTTTGTCCAATCAGCGGCAAGCCAACGCCAAGCAGCCGACCATTGGCAACCTGAAGGAGTCGGCACCGCCTCTGGTGACAATTCTGGAGAATTGGCGAGGATTAGGTTTTCAGGTTTGAGTTAGTGTTCGTCTTTTTCAACTAGGAGATAGCTATGATTGCAGCCAAAGAAAAAGGGCGCTACTTTACGCCGGAGGAGTATTTTGCTTGGGAGGAGCAACAACTCGAAAAGCATGAGTTAATCGATGGTCGCGTGTATGCGATGACGGGTGGCACGCAAAATCATAGTGCGATCAAAATTAATATCGTCAGCCTCATCAAAGCGCACTTGCGGGGAAGTCGATGTCGAGTTTTTAATTCGGATCTAAAGGTCAATATTCTTGATACCTCTAACTATACTTATCCTGATTTGAGTGTGACTTGTGACGATCGCGATCGTGAGCATACACAATACATTACCTATCCCTGTCTAATTGTCGAGGTTTTATCCCCCAGCACTGAGGCTTATGACCGGGGCAAGAAGTTTGAAATGTACCGCCAAAATCCGAATTTGGTGGATTATGTGTTAGCTAGTTCCGAGGAGATGGCGATCGATATGTATCACAAAAACGAGGCGGGGGATTGGTTAATTCTGAGCTATCGACCCGGCGATGTTGTGGAGCTAAAAAGTATTGGATTCAGTGTGGCGATAGAGGAATTTTACGAAGAGGTTGTCTTCGAGTAGGGCAATTATTCACTGTTGTTATGAGCTAAGAAATAGTGATGATCGCAGCCAAAGAAAAAGGGCGCTACTTTACGCCGGAGGAGTATTTTATTTGGGAGGAGCAACAACTCGAAAAGCATGAGTTAATCGATGGTCGCGTGTATGGGATGACGGGTGGTACCAGAAATCATAGTGATGTGGCTGGTAACTTTTTAGCGATTATCAAGCCTCATCTCCGAGGCAGTGGTTGTAAAACCTACAATTCTGATTGTCGCGTAAATGTTCTCAACACTGACAACTATATCTATCCAGATCTGAGTGTTACCTGCGATCAGAGAGACAATTCTAGCGCCCAATACATTACCTATCCCTGTCTAATTGTCGAGGTTTTATCCCCCAGCACTGAGGCTTATGACCGGGGCAAGAAGTTTGAAATGTACCGCCAAAATCCGAATTTGGTGGATTATGTATTAGCTAGTTCCGAGGAGATGGCGATCGATATGTATCACAAAAACGAGGCGGGGGATTGGTTAATTCTGAGCTATCGACCGGGCGATGTTGTGGAGCTAAAAAGTATTGGATTAAGTGTGGCGATAGAGGAGTTTTACGAAGAGGTTGTGTTTGAGCCATCGTCTAATGCGGTTTAGTGTACAAGATGGATGACTCCAGTGCGATCGCCCATATCTCCACCCGCCACCCCCACCAAAGCAGCCTCAAACCGTGTAACTTCCTGGGTGTTAGAATAATCCCTAATGTTCCAGGCATCAACATGAAGTTCGAGCGCGACACCATCGTAAAATTAACCATCGGTAGCGGGTGCGTCCTGGGTAGCTTGGCGTTCCCCCCCCTAGCCGCCGCAGAAGGGATGGTCTGGGGAAACATCTTAGCCACCGCGTTAGGGAATGTGGCGGCGGGGAATACGGCTAATGCTGTTGATGCTTTAATCGATGCACGAGAGGGGAGAGTTTCCCTAGAAAATCAGGATTTAACCAAAGCAGTCGGGAAAGCGATTCTCTACGAGACGCTACGCGAACGCCGCCGTTATCACCCTCGCAGCCAAACAACAGGGCGGCAAAACCCGCGAATATCTCGAAAAAATCGCCGCCCAAGCCAAGGATAACTGGGTTGCGATCGCCCAACAGGAACTAGCCAAACAACGTTACCCTGAACGACGAGAAGCCAAACTCGACCAATTCCTCACCCCCCAAGAATACCAACTCACCCAACAAGGCAACCTCACCGCTACAGAATGGGGTGATATTTTTATCCGCCTCAATATGGCAGCCTGTAAAAGGAGAAACCTCACCCAGCAGCAGGAGTTTTTTAGGGAGATTTCCGGCACAATTGAGTCGGGTTTTGCCGAAGTCTGTCAACGGTTCGGGGTGATGGAAACCCAGATAACTCAGTTGTTGCAAGGACTGGAAAGAACCCTCGAAAGTTTGGTGGAGGAAATTCGATCGCATTTTGATGCCGCTAACCCCCATCTTTCCTTAGCAGAATGGCGAGCGATTGCGGAGTTAATGCTGCCTAACCGACAGGTATTCTTAACGGCTAATCCGGCATTTAAGCGGGTGGAGATTTATGTGCCGTTGGCATTGGTGGAGCTATACCCAACTAAGGAACGGAAACCGGGGCTAAGTCTGGAAAACCGAGAACAGTGGGAACGGGAAGAAGAGAGAATGACTCCTATCAGTGAGGATGAGTTTTTTAATCAGGTTTTGCGACAGGGAAAAACTCCCCAAAGTCAGGGGCGACGGATTGCCGTTATTGGTGAACCGGGGTCAGGAAAAACGACACGGTTACAGGCGATCGCTGATTGGATATTGGCAGAAAATCTGGGCATCCCCATTTGGGTTGACTTGGCACAATTTACCCAACCGACCCTAGTAGATTATCTGGAAAACTGGCTGAAGTAGGCGGGAGTTGAAGGAGCGATCGCGGAGCGTGGCGGTAGCCGTATCGCCTTTTGTCGGGTGAATGTGTGGGAACCGGATAAAAATGCCTTTTCCGGGTTTGATGTATATCGGAATTTACCCTTTCAGTCGGAGCAGATGGAAACCTTGATCCGGGGATTGTTTGCCCAGAGTGATTAAAAACAGTAACTCCTGGTAGTAAAGGCTTGTAGCTTTTTGAGGCTAAGGTGCATATCCCCTTGATTCTGTATAACATCCACCTTTAAAAAAGGCTGAACCCCTTGCCATTTAAGGAATTGGGCGAGTAATGAAGTTTTGTGTATGCTAGATCTAGAAATTTTTGACACCTCGATATTTATGTGCTAAAATCCCAGCACAGCTTAGTTATGGAGGGTTCAGCTTCCTAAAGTCTTAGGTATGTTAGGCTGCTAATCGCCGCCTAATTAATAATGGTTATGTCGCCAGCCCTCGGTGGAGTCGTGGCTAAATGCTGTCGGTTTTGCAGCCAGGTTAAGTTAGACCAGTTGGCAGAGAGTTACACAAGATCTTGAGCAAGGATGAATTAACCCAAATGCCTAAAGATATGGTGATCATACAAACTATATTTCTCTAGTTAAGTCAATTGATTCTAATAACCCATCATGAGTACAGATTTTCTACAACCAAATCTTGAGGACTTGCAACAAGACGTAATAAGTCTACTTAAGAAAATCGAAGAGTTAATGTATCGTGCCAGTAATCTGTTGATTTCTGACCCTTCAGGTAAGAAGTATGCCGGGTTTCAAAAAGAAGTTGTAGATGCCAAAAAGAATGTAGAAGATCTTGAGTTAGTCATGGCGATCGTTGCTCCTATGAAGGCGGGGAAGTCTACGATTATCAACGCGATTGTTGGACAAGATATATTACCTAGTCGGGCATCAGCCATGACTACGTTACCCACGGAAATTATTCTTCGTTCTGATCAAGCACAGCCAGTTTTAGAGCTGAAGCCAAATACTATTTCATGTTTAAAGAGGACTCTTTCAACTCTACAGCAGAAAATTCAAACAAACGGTCTAAATCAGGCAGTTACCAAAATGGCAAAGTATCCCCATTTAACTTCACTGATTCCGAAAATTCAAGATGGCTTCTCGATTCAGTCTGAGATAGGGGGGTTAGAAGGCATCAAACAAACATTAACGGATTTGAATGACATCGTTCGCGTTTGTACAGTTCTTGAGCCGTTGATAGATCCATTAAATCAAGAATATTTTGACGTTCCCTGCATCTATACTCCTTTCTGGAAAGCCACAGATGCTGGTCAATCTAAATTCTTAGGAAATCTCGTTATTGTTGATACTCCCGGACCTAATGAAGCCGGAGAAAACCTGAGATTGTCTGCGGTTGTAGCAGAGCAATTACGCCGAAGTTCAATGGTTCTAATTGTCCTTGACTTTACACAGTTAAATAACAAAGCAGCAGAGGAAATTAAGCGCCAAGTTGAACCGGTTGTTCGATTGTTAGGGAAAGAGAATTTATATGTTCTTGTCAATAAGGTTGATCAAAGAACTGAAAAAGATCCGATGACATCTGAGAAGGTGAAGCAGTTTGTCATTGCTGATTTGGGATTGGGTGAATCAAGTGATGCAGGAAGGGTGTTTGAGGTAGCCGCCAGATGGGCTTTTTGTGCGGCGAGTTTCCTTTCGGAAATGCAACATCACCCTAATATTAAAAAAGAGGAGATGAAAACTGCAAGAGCTTTAGCAGAGCAAGTTTTTGGGATTGATTGGGAAGAGGAACTTGAAGATTGTTCATTGGAACAATTGCAAAAAAAGGCTCAGAGATTATGGAAGAAGTCCGGTTTTGAGCCCTTCTTGGAGAACGCCATCAATGTTCTCATGGAAAGTGCTGCTCCCAGATGTATCAAATCTGCACTTAATCTTAGCCGTCAACGTTTAGAAGAATTGAGAGATGACGTTATACTAAGAAGTAGTGCCATTGCTAAAGACGAAGAGAAACTCAGGTTAGAAGTGGCAGCGTTGGAGCAAGATCTTGAACATCTTGAACTGAGTCGTAAGCGACTTAAAGAAGTTGATAATATCAAGAATCATCTTCAAAAAAATCTTGAAGACTTACTTGGGAAATTAAAGGAAACAGCAGCCATAAGTCTTGAAGATTACTTTGCCAAAGAAGACTATGAGCAAGCTAATTTAATCCAAAGGCTAGACATAGAAGCAAGAAAAATTTTTACGACTCCGCTGGGTAGCTTTGAACTATTTCCTAAATGGATTTCCCAAAGACTGAAAAACGCCGTAGAATTGAAGAGTTCTGGAATCTTGGAATTTAAGAGTGATGATGAAGCAGAGGAATTTGCCAATGGAGCCGTTGCTTATGCCAAGCAACGAGCAGAGAGTCTTCTGGTCGCCGTTCGAGAGGAAACGATTCGCGAGGTTGAGAAAGCACGTTCAAAATTAATGAGTTTTTTGGAACAAGAAACAAACCCCATTATTGAAAGAGCACGTACCCGTCTTAATAAATCTTTTGATATCACCCTTTCTCTACCCCCTCCTGTTGTAGATACATCTGACCATATATCTGTTAATAGACCTCCCATTAGAAGCCAAACCAAAACCATAGGTCAGGGATATGAAGAAGTAACAGTTAACAAAAGAGTGTGGTGGCATTGGCTTTGGATAATACCAATCGATCTTACAGAAAAACGAAAGCGTCCTGACAAGAATGTAGATTATTATACGGTTTCACTAAATGAGTTGATTCCTGAAATCAATTATTCAATGGAAGCGAGTATTACTGCTCTTGAAGAAAGTTTGAATAAGTATCTTGATGATGATTTCCAACAGCGGGTTGATCAATTTTTTGCCTCTTTGGATGCCTATTTAAGTAACTACAGGGATAGCTTAAAGCAGGCTCAGGAAGATCAGCAACTTGCTGCTGAGGAGAAGAAAACGCTTATCAGTGGGTTGAACTCAATTGTCCCAGAGGCAACTGCACAAATAAAAAAGTGTAGAACTTATGCTGAGTCTGCCAATTCATTACTCCTAAGACAGTGAGGAGCAAACCATCTCGAGGAACTCAAAAAACTAGAGCGTTGAGTTCCTATAGTTAGCGATAAAGCACTGCTCAACTTAGTGAATGGAATTCCCATAAATGGTGACCTTGTACGATTCACAATGTGAAATTAAAAGTGAGTCTCACATATAAACAGTACCGATTGGGAACAAAGCGAATGGGAGTCGTAGCGATCGCATTTCGATGTTTTTTGGGTTAATCTTGACCCCACAATTGGCAGTGAAATTCAGAAAAAACGACCCTGTGTGATGATCTCACCGGATGAAATGAACCTTTATATTGCCACGGTGATTATTGCACCAATGACGACAAAAGGGAAAGCCTACCCGACGGGAATTTCCTGCCAGTTTCAGGGTACAGTTTGATCACACCTTGCCATTATTGATATTGTAGGAGTGATTTGTGAAAGCCCGTGACTTGCTCAAGCCAGGTGAAAAGGTAGTTGTTATTTTTACAGCCGAAGGTCGCCAAAACCCAATTCGGTATCTTCCTTGATGTAGCTTTAATTCTGGAAAACTGGCTGAAGTCGGCGAGAGTTGAAGGAGCGATCGCTGAGTGTGGCGGTAGCCGTATCGCCTTTTGTCGGGTGAATGTGTGGGAACCGGATAAAAATGCCTTTTCCGGGTTTGATGTATATCGGAATTTACCCTTTCAGTCGGAGCAGATGGAAACCTTGATCCGGGGATTGTTTGCCCAGAGTGAATTAAAATAAGAAAAACCAAACCTTTTACCCTGATGCTAGTTCATCCTTCCCTCCCTCCCCTCCATCATCTCCCTGATTCGTTACCCCTAGATGGGGCGGTGCGAATTGAGTTGGAATCCGGTGTCCCAATTTTTCGGGCATCGGCAACCGTGCAGAATCGGATTGTCATGTTGTTGGAAAAACAGCAACTTGAAGCCTTAACTGAGTTAGAAGAACAGGAGTTAGATGCCTATGAGGAAATTGATGATTATTTAAGTTTTGTCAATCGCACGATTCGGAATTTGGCAGTTGCGCCTAATTCCCAAGGTTAAATAAAATGGATCGTCCCTGGATTTCTGAACAGATACAAGCAACGGTTAGGCAACGCGCCAAAGGACTTTGTGAATATTGTCATGCTTCGGAACAGTGGCAATATGTACAATTTACCATCGATCACATTATTCCTTTAGCAGAAAGGGGGTCTAGCGATCTTAATAATTTGGCTCTGGCCTGTTTTCACTGCAATCGTCGGAAAGGACGCTATCAAGAGGCTATTGATCCAGAATCGGAGCAAAAGGTCGCTTTGTTTCATCCCAGACAGGATCGGTGGCTGGATCATTTTCGCTGGTCTGACGATTGTCTAAGGATTATGGGCATTACTCCCACTGGACGAGCAACGGTGGCAGCACTAGCCCTTAATCGGGAACGCATCCTGGCTATTCGAGCCGCCGATTACGAAATTGGGCGACACCCACCCTTGGACGATAGAGAGTTGGTTTTGTTGTATTGGCAAATTGGGCGGGAAATTTTAGCACGGCAGGCTCAGGAGGGCTGGGGCGCAAAGGTGATTACTCCCCTTCTTGCCCGGTATCAGCAGGAGTTACCGCAGGAGTTGCGGGCGGTTTTGCCCAGTGTGGCGCAGTTGGAGATGGCGTTAAATGAAATTACAGAAGTTGGCGGAGGGGCGAATGATCAGTGACCTAAAAGAAAAACCCAATCTTAATTTACTACGACAAAAACGTGAGGACATTCTCGCTATTGCTCAAAAACACGGAGCAAAGAATGTAAGGATTTTTGGCTCTGTGGCGCGAGGTGAGGCTGATGAGGATAGTGATATTGATTTCTTGATTGACTACGACCTAGAAAAAATTACCCCTTGGTTTCCTGCGGGTTTATTGCTCGATTTGGAGAATTTACTCCAGCGTAAGGTGGATGTGGCTACGGTGGATATGCTGAAAGCCCGCATTAAGGATCGAGTTTTAAGTGAGGCGATCGCTTTATGAGAAAACCAGAGGAGCGCTTACAGGATATTTTAGATGCTATTGAGGCGATCGAGCGATATGTAAGCCAAGGGAGGAGTGCTTTTGAGGATCAAGAATTAGTTCAAGTTTGGATTGTTCATCATTTACAAATTATTGGAGAAGCAGCCAATGATATACCGCATGAGTTAACTGCTCTGTATCCACAAGTTCCTTGGGTACAAATTATTGCATTCAGAAATATTATTGTTCATGAGTATTTACGCTTGTCTTTGAATTTGGTTTGGTCAATTGTTGTTAATGATTTACCGAGGCTGAAAGTTCAGGTTATTCAAATATTGTCAGAAGTTGGTGAAGGGGGCGATCACTGAGTGAATTAAAAGCACAAAATCTGTATTTTGACGCTAGGATGGCTCATGATTTAGAGGAGGTAGATATTGTTGCAGATTTGGGAATGTTTGCATTTAGTTTATTGGTGGAGGGTTAATCATGTTAAAAGCAGTAGAAGCCATTATTCAACCAGACGGAACGATTCGCACTTTGGAGCCTTTGCGAGTTGAGGTGGCGACAAGGGCGATCGTGACGGTGCTTGCCCCTCTACCTACCAATGGGGCAGGGAACGGAGCCAAAATTCTGGCATTGTTACAATCACCTCGATTGGCAAACCGTCCTGTAGCTGACCCTTTGGAAGTGGCAAAACGGATTGAGAATTTACGCAATGACTGGGAGCGAGAATGAAAGACGCATTCAGAAATTATGGCAGATTATGATGATTGAGATGAGGCGGATATTTTAGCGACTCTGGGAATGTTTTAAATTAATATACAGAGGATGAAACCATGTTTATGCAAGAACTAAAGCTCGAACTAGCGTTTGAATTTTCGCCAGATGAAGTGAAACTACTACTGGCAATCAAGCTTTATGAGGTGGGCAGGCTTTCGATTGGACAAGCGGCAAAGGTGGCGGGTTATTCCCAACGAGCATTTATGGAGATTTTGGGACATTATCATGTGCCTGTCTTGGCCTATTCTCCTGATGATTTAGCCGCAGAGGTTGACTTATTGTCATGAGTCAAAATCTGGGTCGATTGATTGTGGATGATCTGCAAGCTCGGAAAGTGGCTCAACGCTTGGGGGTGAAAATCACAGGAACTATGGGAATTTTAATTATAGCGAAGAACAGGGGAATGATTGATTCGGTTAAGGGGGTGATTGACTCTTTAGAATCGGTTGGGTTTTATGTGAGCGAAGCTCTGAAAGCCCAAGCGTTGAAGTTGGCGGGTGATGATGAGTCGATGACTGGAACGGTTAACAGCACTGATTCAGGAGAAGTTGGTGGAGGGGGCGATCGCTGAGTGAATGAAAAGCACAAAATCTGTATTTTGACGCTAGGATCGCTGGGGTGGCGGGTCTAGGGTGGCGGGTTCTCTCGCTGTAAGTGTATTTTATGATTTATTAAAGGTGGCGAGCGGCAATGCCGACGCTGTGCAAACGATGCCTAAAAAGATTGGGGAGTTAAAGGCTATGCTTAGAAAAGCGGGTGCGGCACTCCAAATACTTAAAGATAAGGAGCAAGGTTAATGATCCCATCTAAATATCGCATCAATATCATCTGGTCTGAAGAAGATAATTGTTATCTGGTGGAACTGCCGGAGTTTGCCACGCCAATACAGCGCTATTTTACCCACGGGGACACCTACGAGGAGGCACTGACTAACGCCCAGGAGGTCTTGGAGTTGTTACTCGAAAGCTACAGGACAGAGGGAAAGGATCTACCAGAGCCGCAGGTGTTACAAGTTGCTGGGGGAATGGATTAGCTGAATGAGTGGAAAGCACAAAGTCTATATCTTGACCCTAGGATCCCTTAGCTGGCGGGTCTAAGGTGGCGGGTTCTCTGGCTGTAAGTGTATTTTCTGATTGATTAAAGGAGGCGATCGATGAGTGAGTGGAATATCGAACCTTTGGGAAAAATTGCTGTTATACAAACGGGTCGTCTTGACTCAAATGCTGCGGTGGATGGAGGAATATATCCTTACTTCACTTGTTCACCTGTCACCCGTTCTATTAATGAATATAGCTTTGATGGTGATGCTGTTTTACTAGCATGCAACAATGCAAATGGGATATTTTCTGTAAAGCACTACAATGGCAAATTTAACGCATATCAAAGAACCTATGTAATGTTATGGTCGAAAGGGAAGTCACCTTCGCCAACTCCAATTCCAAACCGTGCTTGATACTTTCACATCACACGGCTCCTAATGTGAATACCCTATTGTCAGTAGGAACGGGACTACAACCCCCCGCTTTATGACTTCAACTTTCAGAGCTATATGACATACGTAGTCTTTAAACTCGCTTTCGCCGTAGGACTCCTACTTACCGCAGTCTCTATATCCACACCGTGACTAGTGGGCATATCCTAACCATTACAGTTAGGCATTAGCTTTCAGTCACATCCTTTCCCCTTAAAGGTATACGCTTACACTTTTGACTACTCAATAGACACAACACTACTGAGAGCCTAAAAGGGGTTTAAACGTTCCGTTTATACGGGCATTCCATCTTTAGACTTGTCCTATCCACCGGGTTACTTAAAAAGGTCTGTGTAGGTAGCGTGCTCAGACTCCTACTTTTCTCCTTACTCTTTTGAGTGCAGCGTATCAACCTATTTCGCTACTTACTATTGACGATGGTTCAAGTCGGAACATTCAGATTTCCTTAGTCATGGATGGTTGGCAGTGGTCGAGTGAGAGGTAGGTTCCCCTATTACGCCTTCCGTTCCCCGCTTCAACCCTAGGAGTGTGAATCCTCAAATTGGGGGTGGCTATCGCCGTTACTCTATCCCATAATCGCCCCAAGTGGGTTTAATACTCCTCCTAGGTATACTTGGATGGTATATTGCGATTTCTTAAAATGGGATTGACCTTGAGTTCCCTGCCTTGCTTAGATTTCTCCAAGCGTTGGGACATATAAACAGTTATGGGATGGTCAGGGTACGAGTCCCTTATATTTCACCAAGGGGTGAAAGTCCCACTAGGAAGTTATTTCAGGCATTGCAGCCCTATTTCACTCCTAAACGTCTCGCACGGACACCAATAGTCAGACATACCCTAGAGAGACCGGACGCAACACCATACGACGGAAACTGGACATACTGGGCAACCAGAAAAGGACAAGCAATTGGAACACCAACAAGGATAGCAAAACTACTCAAGAAACAGAAAGGTAAGTGTAAATGGTGTGGACAATACTTTACACCATCAGACGTAATTGAGGTTCACCATATTGTACCTCGATGCCTAGGCGGAAAGGATGTATACAATAATCTTCAATTACTACACCACCACACCCGCGATGACAAGACAGCCCTAGACAAGGCTAAAGCTGTATCCATAACAATGGAACAGTCAGACTAGGAGCCGTGTGAGGTGAAAGTCTCAAGCACGGTTTTGAATGGGAGGGAATGGAGGCGACTCCATTCTCGACCCCTAATGGCATGGACAGTATCAAGATGCAGAAAGGCAAATCACGATAAACTGAGGAAATATTTTAGACCGGGAACGGTCAAACTCAGTAATGGGAAAGAAAGACATGAAACTTGGTTATTCCAGACCAAGGATGGATACACGTTATGGAAACATGACTGGACTCCGATTGTCAGACACACCCTAATACGCCCGGAAGCAACACTTTATGACGGAAACTGGACTTACTGGGCAACCAGAAAAGGACAAGCAATTGGAACGCCTAATAGGGTAGCAAAACTACTCAAAAAGCAAAAAGGCAGGTGCTCTTGGTGTGGGCAATACTTTACCCCATCAGACATAACTGAAGTAGACCATGTTGTACCTCGAAGCCACGGTGGAAAGGATGAATACAAAAATCTTCAGTTACTACACCGCCATTGCCACGATGATAAGACGGCACTCGATAATTGGTGTTGCATACAGCCTTTGTCTCAATCATTAAGCACAGTAACAACACTTGGTAAACCAGTTATTCAAACACTGTAAATCCACAAGGCTTACCGCCACTTCTACCAATCTCACTAATAATTCCATGGTCTCCGTCCTGAACTTGCACACTACACTTTTGAGCTGTGACCACATCATCTCTATCGGGTTAAACTCAGGGGAATACACCGGCAGATATTCTACCCTGGCTCCTACTGACTCTATCATTTCTTTGACTTCTTCTCGATGATGAGAATTTCAGTTATCCATTACCACTACATCTCCTTTTTTTAATTTTGGCAATAAATCTAACTTGATTAATTGGAGAAAATCCTCTTTTTTCATTGACCCTTATAATGTTTGAGTCGCTACCACTCCGGAGAGCTTAATTGCACCAATTATTGTCATTTTTTGACCTCGATAGGATTTCCACAGTTCATAGACTTTTTTCCCTTTCGTAGCTCTGGCTAACGGTCTGCTCATCCCTACCCATAACCCACTTTCATCAATAAACACAAGCTTTTCAGGAGCCACATCTCTAATTATTTACCAATAATCTACTCGCGCTTTCTGTACTTCTTCTGTTACTACTTTTTCGCTCCTGTATGTTTTTTTTTGAGACTTATATCGTGCTGCTTTAAAAATCTATCTATCATGGTCGTACTGACATTTATGCCCAGCTTGTCTCTGAGCTTATCACTATATTGCCATAAGGTCAGGTCGGGGTGGGCTTCTACAATATCTATCACGGCTTCCTCATGCTTAGATCAAATGCTTTTCTTTTTAGTGCCACACTTACGAGGAGATAAGTCTCCCGTTAATCGATACTGTTTGACCAGTCGCCTTACCGTGTCTGGACTCACCAAAAAGCGTTGCGCTACTTTTCGGATAGAGGTGTCTCCTTTTTCATAGGCTTCTACTATCTTTTTCCGAAAATCTAAAGAGTAACGGCTCATGGTAGTTGGTTGTGATAACTTATACAATAGCCATACATTATACTGTACTGTGTGTTTTGTGTAAAGGCTGTAATAGAAAATGATATTCTCAAATAAATCAAGATGGATTGTCCTTATTGCCAAAGCCATAAAGTAGTCAAAAATGGTCATCGTCAGGGAAAACAGAGTTACCTGTGCCGTGAATGTGGTCGCCAATTTCGAGAAAATCCCTGTCCTGGAGGTTACAGTTCTGATGTCAAAGAGCTTTGTGTGAAAATTTCCCTCAATGGCATGGGATTTCGAGCCATTGAGAGAGTCACTGGTATTTCTCACAACACAATACTTAACTGGGTTAGAGTTGCAGAAACCCACATTGATGAGGAAAACTATGAAATTCCTGAAATAGCTCAAATTGATGAGCTTCAGACTTTTGTGGGTTCAAAAAAAACCATCTGGGTCTGGACAGTTGTGAATACCAAACTGCCTGGCATTCTGAAGTTTGTCATAGGCGACCGCTCATTGCTGACTTTTACCACATTATGGCAAATGATTCAGGGCTGGGCTGGTTTTCTATATATTACGGACGGATACAAAGTTTATCCTTGCTTAATTGAGGATTGCAATCATCTAGTCAGCAAAACGGCTATGACAAGAGTAGAAGGAGAAAACTGCCGTCTGAGGCACTATTTAGCCAGGCTACATCGCAAAACTTTGTGTGATTCCAAGTCCACTGAGATGTTGTACAAATCAATTCGCTTACTTATCTATTATTTGAAGCATGGACAACTTCCTCCGTTCTCTTAATCATTCCTCACTGTGCAATACCCGATAATTCCAACGCTGTATCCCTAACAATGGAGCAATCAGATTAGGAGCCGTGTGAGGTGAAAGTCTCAAGCACGGTTCTGTATGGGAGGGGGAGATGGTGACATCTCTCTCGACCCCTACTAAACCGACTCGGGTTCAATTTCCATGCCTGCCTGCCCAACTTGTATAGCAAAAGACAGAACAGTTAGGACGTATAATGGCACGGATATCTACAGAAGACCCAAAATGCCAGCCCCCTACAGTTACGACCTTAGACAAAAAGTTATTAATGCAATTGAACTAGACGGTATACCCAAAACCGAAGCCAGTCAAGTTTTCCATGTCAGCAGGAACACCATCAATCTCTGGCTGCAAAGAAAAGAACACACCGGCGACTTCCTCCCTAAACCTAATCGCCCACCTGGTCATGGCCACCAAATTACCGACTGGCACAAATTCAAGGCTTTTGCCCAAGAGCATGGCGATCAAACCTCCGCTCAGATGGCTCAACTTTGGGATGACGACATCTCTCCTCGCACCATATCCAGAGCCTTGAAGAAAATTGGCTTCACCAGAAAAAAAACTTACGGCTACCAAGAACGTGATGAGCAACAGCGAGAGGAGTTTATTGCTCAGATTGAACAGATGGAGCCGGAAGGGTTGGTTTACCTCGATGAAGCTGGCATGAATAGTCAAGACTCGGATTATCCTTATGGTTACTGCGAGGAAGGACAACGCTTCCATGCCCTCAAATCAGGGAAGAGGCAGGGCAGGGTGAGCTATATGGCGGCATGGTGTTATCAACAACTCTTACAGCCTTTACACAAAACACAAAGTACGGTATAATGTATGGCTATTGTATAAGTTATCACAACCAACTACCATGAGCCGTTACTCTTTAGATTTTCGGAAAAAGATAGTAGAAGCCTATGAAAAAGGAGACACTTCTATCCGAAAAGTAGCGCAACGCTTTTTGGTGAGTCCAGACACGGTAAGGCGACTGGTCAAACAGTATCGATTAACGGGAGACTTATCTCCTCGTAAGTGTGGCACTAAAAAGAAAAGCATTTGATCTAAGCATGAGGAAGCCGTGATAGATATTGTAGAAGCCCACCCCGACCTGACCTTATGGCAATATAGTGATAAGCTCAGAGACAAGCTGGGCATAAATGTCAGTACGACCATGATAGATAGATTTTTAAAGCAGCACGATATAAGTCTCAAAAAAAACATACAGGAGCGAAAAAGTAGTAACAGAATAAGTACAGAAAGCGCGAGTAGATTATTGGTAAAGAATTAGAGATGTGGCTCCTGAAAAGCTTGTGTTTATTGATGAAAGTGGGTTATGGGTAGGGATGAGCAGACCGTTAGCCAGAGCGACGAAAGGGAAAAAAGTCTATGAACTGCGGAAATCCTATCGAGGTCAAAAAATGACAATAATTGGTGCAATTAAGCTCTCCGGAGTGGTGGCGACTCAAACATTATAAGGGTCAATGAAAAAAGAGGATTTTCTCCAATTCATCAAGTTAGATTTATTGCCAAAATTAAAAAAAGGAGATGTAGTGGTAATGGATAACTGAAATTCTCATCATCGAGAAGAAGTCAAAGAAATGATAGAGTCAGTAGGAGCCAGGGTAGAATATCTGCCGGTGTATTCCCCTGAGTTTAACCCGATAGAGATGATGTGGTCACAGCTCAAAAGTGTAGTGTGCAAGTTCAGGACGGAGACCATGGAATTATTAGTGAGATTGGTAGAAGTGGCGGTAAGCCTTGTGGATTTACAGTGTTTGAATAACTGGTTTACCAAGTGTTGTTAATGTGCTTAATGATTGAGATAAAGGCTGTAGCTCCCTTTACCTTTGAGGGTTGTTGTAATTGGACAGTGTTTGAGTTGTGGTTGGAGTTTATCTTAATTCCAACATTGAAGCCAGGTCAGACTCTAGTATTGGACAATGCAACGTTTCATAAAGGGGGCGGATTGCTGAACTGGTGGAGGCAGCTCAATGCCGTTTACTCTATCTTCCGCCTTATTCGCCAGACCTCAACAAGATAGAGAAATGTTGGTCGTGGTTGAAAGCCCGCATTCGCCATTGTATTGAGGTCTGGCGAATAAGGTGCTATACATCAAAAGGTTTAACAATACCTTGAGACAACCAGTGTCTCGCTTAGTACCCAAGACCTTGTCCTTTTCCAAGTGTTTGCAGAATCACATTGGTGGCATTTGGTATTTTATCCATCACTACAACGCATCATTACCTCTTTAGCACTACCACCCTACAAAAGGATTCGCTTCCGGAGTTTGGTTACTGGTCAAAATTCATCTCGCCGTTAAGCCGCTCGGCTTAACGGGAGTCCTCTTTTGAGATTTAAGATCAGCTTGGGAATTTGTTTAACTTAACTGTGTTAGACTGAATTAAATTCTCCAAAAAAGCCTGCTACAATTTTGGGCAAGAAAATCTCAAATCAGTGTGGCTAAGTCTGACATCGCTGCTTGTTCAGGCGGGCATTGTAAACTTTTATTACGAAACTCATAGATTCTTCAAAAGTGATCGGGAACCCCCATTACAGGTGATGAAGATTAGCTTGTTAACTGATAGGGGTCACTTCTTTAATGAGGGAGTTTCCATATACTAGGTAACAGACCTGAAAAAGTAACCCTGATTATTGATATACCGACTAATTCAGGTATCCCTCACCAATAATTCATGACTCAGATTGCTGATCGGCAACATTGGGAACTGAAAGACTCAAGAGCGGTCTTAACCTGAATCAAGAATTAGCTAGTGCGATCGCCAACCTTAACATCCTGGGAATACTGAATCCTAGGCTCTGTGAGAGCAATTTGTGTTTAACCAAAAGCAACTGAGAACACGATCATGTCAGCCACCAAAGCTTCCCCAGATAAAGAGTCCACCCAAACTTTCCCAACTAAGGACAAGGATATGGAACTACCAACAGATGAACTCATCCGCCTTGACTTCAGTGATGTTGACCTCTCTGAGGCTCAAAGCAGTAGGCGCACTACGGACTTAGTGCGTCTGTACCTCCAAGAAATTGGTCGGGTTCGCTTACTGGGAAAAGATGAGGAAGTCTCAGAAGCCCAAAAAGTTCAGCGTTATGTACAACTGGTGGAATTGCGGGACACGGAGGCGGAAACCAAGGGGGGGGTACTCCAGACCTATGTTAATCTCCTGAAAGTACGCGATCGCCTCTGTGCTAAATTAAGCCATCGTCCATCCTTTCCTTAGAGCGTTGGGCTGCGGCTGGGGGGGTTAATGTAGCTCAACTCAAGCAGATTATGGCAGAGGGTAAGCGCTGTTGGGCGGAACTAGCTAACCTGAGTGTAGAAGAACTAAAACAAGTCCAGCGGGAAGGCCTACAGGCTAAAGATCACATGATCAAAGCTAATTTGCGCCTGGTGGTATCAGTTGCTAAAAAATATCAAAACCGTGGTTTAGAACTATTAGACTTAATCCAAGAGGGAACCCTAGGATTAGAACGAGCCGTAGAAAAGTTTGATCCTACCCGTGGCTACCGCTTTAGCACTTACTCTTACTGGTGGATTCGCCAAGGAATTACCCGGGCGATCGCCACTCAAAGCCGGACTATCAGGCTTCCGGTGCATATTACCGAGAAACTCAATAAAATTAAGAAAGCCCAGCGCAAGATTTCCCAAGAAAAAAGTCGCACGGCTACCATTCCATTGATGATATCGCCACTGAATTAAAGATGACCCCGGATCAAATTCGGGAAGTGCTGCTGCGGGTTCCCCGTTCAGTTTCCTTAGAAACCAAAGTGGGAACGGACAAAGATACAGAACTAGGAGATTTGCTAGAAACAGAAGAAAGCACCCCGGAAGAACTGTTGATGCGGGAATCTCTTTATCGAGAACTACAGAACCTCCTCTCCTAGCTGATCTCAGTGGTAAGGAGCGGGCTGTCATTCAAATGCGTTATGGTTTGGGTGATGGTCATCCTTACTCTACTCCCTAGCGGAAATTGGTCGTGCTCTGGATCTGTCGCGGGAACGGGTTCGCCAAATCGAGGCTAAGGCTCTGCAAAAACTGCGCCAGCCTAAGCGTCGTAACCGAGTGCGGGATTATCTGGATTCTCTGGATTAGTTTTTGAGCCTTGGTGGCGGGGTTATGGGAGATAACACTCGCCCCTAGGGTTGGGTTTATCAGAATTGATTATCAATAAGCTAGTTTTTTTGACAGAATCTCAAAATCTTGTGTATCATTGTCAGTATTAAGGTTTTATTGATAGTTTAATGATGGTGTTATATACCGCGACTTCGTTTAAATCGGAACTGAATAACAAAGGGTGGCGACTGACTCCTCAGCGGGAAACTATCCTCCATGTTTTTCAAAATTTGCCAAAAGGAAATCATCTCAGTGCTGAGGATCTCTATGATTTGTTAAAAGGTCGTGGGGAGACGATTAGTTTGTCTACGATTTACCGCACACTCAAGTTAATGGCGCGGATGGGAATTTTGCGAGAGTTGGAACTGGCAGAGGGCCACAAGCATTATGAAATAAATCAGCCTTACCCACACCATCATCACCATCTTGTCTGTGTACAGTGTAACAAAACCATAGAATTTCAGAATGAGTCGATTTCCAAAATCGGTTTGAAGCAGGCGGAGAAATCTGGGTTGCATTTGCTAGATTGCCAATTGACAGTTCATACTGTTTGTCATGAGGCTTTACGCATGGGCTGGCCTTCATTGGTTTCTAGTAATTGGTCTTGTTCTCAGGCGATCGCAGAAACTTCCGGTGAGTACCTTAACCCTGATTGAGTTTCACTTGGCGGCGTGGTAGTCCCAGGAACCGCTGTCTATCCCTAGGGCGATCGCCAGCGGGTTGATGCGGTTCCTCAAATATATACAGATACGGGGTCTAAAAGCTCCCTTGTTATTTTTGTGCTTGGCGTTGCAGACCCGGCGAGGTATGGGAAGAAGCGTTTACCTTTGCCTTGGAGTTGTAGAAGTCCAGATTGGTGTCAAGGGACTTAATGCGATCGCTTTTTTGTCCTAACTGGGAATTTGTACTTGTTTTGTCCATTTTCCCAGTAGGCTACCTTCCATTGGGTCAGTCTGATAACTTACTCCTTGCTTTCTCTCCTGGGACAGTTAATCCGGCTAGTGCGATCGCTTAACCTGGTGGGATTCTGTCTGGACTGATTTAGGATTGTGTATATCAGGTTCATTAGTTCGTTGTCTCTGGAGTTAACTTCAGTAATTAGTTTCTGGTTTTGTTTCATCAACTGCCAGACTAAAAAAACTGTAATTCCATCAGTTCCTAGCTTGACTATCTCAGGTAATGTATTAGAATTCATCGTTGTTTGTTTTGTCTTTTTTTAAGATTAATTCATTATAGTCAGTGGTTTTGGCTAAATATCTTTCAATATGTTTTAAAGTAAGCCAGACCAGTTGTTTGTCCCCTCGACATTCGCTTCTGACTGAACTTCTTAATCTATCGATATCTTCTTGATTTTTTTTGACATTAATTTGGAGTTCAGTATGTTTTGCTGAAAGATACCAAATACCTCCCGAAAAAGAAATAAGCCAACCAATAATTAAAGCAATTTTTTCAATTTCTAGATGCATAAAGTTAGAAACTCCTGTACTTTCAAAAACTAAAATTAAGTTTTGAAAAAATTGCTGGTAGTTCGTTTTCGGGTAATTCGGATAGACTCCCAATCACCCGAAAAATTTAGACCGTTGGCAAATTAGAATTGTGGTCTACTAATAATTCCTGAATTCTCAAATTTTTGGTAGAATGACAATTGTCTATCTATCTGTCTTGTCACAGAGCCATCCGGTTGTAACACTATATTGAACAATGTCTGAGCAGAAACTACGTTTAATCGTTGAACATCAGGTAGTTGGTTGCGTTCGACTTGTGCCTGGTAAAAAGCCTCAACAAATTCGTAAAGTTCTACGGTAGCGTCTACGTTTTCAGCTTCCGAACCTAATGACCCCAGCAAGGTTTTTAAGGTTGAACCATCTGGGAGATGGTTGATTAATTGAGCGAGAGAGATATTCATGTTAAGCTACAAAAGCCTCAATTATTACGTTAAACTTTAGATCCATTGTAGGATGATTTTCGATCCATGTTGCGTTTTTGAAAAACCGGCGGCGGACTCCTAGCTTTCTAATTGTCCAGGAATTATCTGTAAATTCTTCTATGGGCGGATAATTAATCAGTTGTGGTTCTTCTGTAACGTATACAGTTCTTTGTCCTGTTACCCAGCCAAAACTCCCAGAATCATCACGATAATGCCCTCTGATAAGCAGCATTGACCTATAGCCATCATAGGGATTTTTCCAACGCCCCCAATCAGTTGAAAATTTAAACCTCAATAATGAGTTTTCAGTAATTGGGGGGTTGTGAATTATCCATTCTTGGGTAGGCTGATAGCTTGAAGCTATCAGTTTCCATGCACCATAAGCGTCGGTAAAATCCATGCCTTATTTGATAACTAGGCGGCGTTCAAAACCAGCGTTCATGACGCTCTTACCATTTAGAGTCCTACCGTTACTATTGTAATACGTCAAAGCCTCGTTTATTTTTTCCTTTGTGCAAAAAAGTCTATAAGTAATTGGCGGTTTGGTAGTGCCGTTGTTGCACTGAACGGCAAGCCTTACTAACAAACCAGTTCGCATTAATTCCCCGGTGTCATACACTGGATCATTAGCGTTGGCTTCTTCTACTGGGGATACGCCTAAAACATCTTTAGTTCCGGCTGTATACATTACCGCACTGGCTCTAAAGACTCTAACTTTAGTACCATCCATTGCCTGACAGAGTTGTGTTGTGTTCTAGCCATTAATATTTTATCCTTTCTCTATTAACGAAAATCAGCCCTTATGCGATCGCGACAGGAAGTAATCACCCCAGTACCATCCCAGGCTTTGCCAGCTAGTTTTTGGATAGCATCAGAAACTTTGTCTGTGGGTACATAAATATCAGCCCCAAAATATTTGTTACTTTTCCGATAGTTAATCCGCATTTTCATCAAGAGCCCCTCTTGGACTGCTCGATTTGCCTTTACCATTTGCGCGGTGACTCCACTAGCGTCTGCGTGGGCTGTCATTCCCAAGTCAGTAGCAATGCCATCGTATCTATTAGAAAGCCGAGCCGCTACTGTCATGGTTCCCGTTCCGCCTGGGGTGGGCGCAGTCCAACTATAAATTTTCGTATCTGCTAAACTTGGCATCCAATACCCGCCTTGTTGCTTCAAAACTGCTTACTACTTCATTCATAGCAGACATTTTTAGGAGGTGGAACATATACGGAAACCTATAGGGTTTCCGGATATGCAAGGAGTTTTGTTTGGTCTAAAAAAAGTGTTGGGGTTGTCTTCTAATCGGGATTTCTATATAGATGACCGTTGTAGTCACAGAGCAGGATAGGCTCATTGAGCATCTCTAAAAACAATTTTGCTTCCCTAAAGTAGACGTACCCGACCGGACGGCGGCGCGGCGGTTTGATTTTGTTACCCAATATCGTCACTTCTGGAGATGTGATAGGGAACGCTTGGGCTGGATTTTGGTTGGTCGATGTAAATACTTTGGAGTTGTCAAACTCGATCTGCATCACCTGGCAGATGCGCTGGTAGAGATTGACACCTTCCGCCGTGCTGGTCGCAAAAACAAACGATTCTAACCCGGAGGATTTGTCCCGATAACTAACCGATTCCCTTCCTTTGCGGAACCGGAACTGCTGGGGCTGTAGAAAGTGCTGGAAAATTCTTTGTGCCAAACTTCTGATATTGGCTTTCGTCAGCAAGTCCCCGACTCCGTTTGGATTTTCCGTTTTTCCCACCAAACGGAAACCGACTCTCGCTTCCAGTTGTCGGTAGCCTTTCTCCACATCCTCAATTCTTTCCAAAAAGTACAGCACAACTTTAGGAGCGCCCCGGTAACTGATACCCGTTGAGACTGTGCTATCGGATTTTTCGCTACTGCCGCTGCCCTCGTAGTGGATTTGCAGGATTTGCCTAATTAGTTCCTTATCGTTCCCGGTCAAGACAACTGATTTGTTTTCGGAGCGATCTGGAAAATATTCTATTGTTCGGTGAAGCCCAACCTCCTTAGATGTTTTTCTGTCGGAAGGATGCCACTCAATATAAGCCGGGCGAGAACTCGCGTCTCCTCTCCATCTGGGGATGGTATCTCCGTCGCTGTTTCTTAGATTGCGCGCCGGATAGTTGGTGCTTAAATTGGGGAGTTTTGGGTTGGATCTATAACGCAGCTCTGGATAACCCGCCGCCCAAGCATCAAACCAGTCGTCAAATTTTAGGTCGCTGGCATTGAGGAGATGATCGATCATCTTCTCCATCCATCCGAGCTGAGACAACTGCAATGCCAAAGCTGACTCGGAACCCGCCATCAGCAGCTTGTAATCTGGGTTTTTTCTGTCAGGCTGCAGTTGGTAAACATCCCAGTTGGGTTGCAATTCTATTCGGACTCGTTCCGGGCGCTTATCCGAGAGTTTCGTGATGCGCCTTTGGCGAGCCATCATGATATAAGTTTGTTGGGTTAGCCTTCCAACATTTGCCATAAATACTCCCTCTCTCAGCCGATTAATTTATACAGGAATCCACTCTTCATAAGTTCCCTGGTCTGTTAGTAAATCCCCTAATGTTTCAAAGAAAGTAGAGGCTAATGATTCCATACCCTCCCACTGTTGTTCATTTACCCAGTCAAAATATTCGTCTGCTTTAATCTTAGACCAGGTTTCCTCTACCTTTTCAGAAACGATAAAAGGAAAGGCGATTGTCCTTCTTTCCCCCAAGTCTCCTCTTTATCTAACAACCTAGCTGCTACTTTCCTGGTGTTAATATAAGTTATGACAAACAGTGCTTTTTTAGCAACCTCTTGAACCGCATATCTAAGCGACGACAAGGCTTCTACCAAAGTATCCTTAATGGTTGGGTTAATCATACACATGGCGGCGATCGCGCCTTCTCTAATTCTTAGAGTTGTTGTCGCCGTGCTTCCTACCTTGCCTGCAACTAAAGCAGCCAGAGATTTTCCGACTGTCTCTCCCAAGGGAACATATAAAGCGTTAGCTGCTTGTTTTAAATCATCCATCATTTTTTGGTCAGATGCTGCCCAATCAAAATTATACGCTTGAGAAACTCCTTGGGTTAATTTGCCCATTAGTGTAGGCACTGTTACCCCCAAAAAACCGCCTACAAAAGCCGGGTGGGCTGCTACTAAACTCCCCACACCCGCACCAACAAGCCCTACAGCTTTTCCACCAACAAGCAGCACAGTCCCGGCAATTACACCACCCGCTAGAAGCCCTGCTACTTTAGGAATCATAGGGGCTTCTAATAGCCAATCTTTGAAAAATCCCCAGTTGCCTTTTTTGATGTTTTCTCCAATAGCTAAGGCACCACCTTTAAGACTTCCGGCCCATTTCTTAAAATCAAAAGATTTTAAAATCTGAACCTCTTTATACAGTTGAGATGAAAAAGCATTAAACCATTGTGCTGCGATTTCCTTGCCAGCTACAGCGGTTGAAGTTAGTTCTTTCAGGTCTACACCTACAACATTAGACATAATTTATTAACCTATTTCGTGGTCATTGTTGGGCAACAATCTTTCTCGGCGGCGTTGGCTTGGCGACTTTCCAGTAGACAAGTTGTCAGATTTAATATCACGAATCTCCATTAACTCGTCATTAGTTTTGATGAGGCGGGGCTGCTGTTCCCGACTGGGGGCTGTCTTGGGTTTATCCTTAAACCCAGATGCTGTCATGGCGTTATAGTAATTCATCAACCAAGAACGTTTAAACTCTTCAAAGTCGCCGCCCCCAACTGCTGATGCTACATTTAAATATTCCAGATGCAGCCGGAAATCTAACACAGCGATCGCTTCTTCAACTCTGCTCTTAGTGTCATTTTTCAACTTAGCCTTTTCCTGTCCTGCCGATGGCGGTTTTTTCCCACCACCCGAATCCGGCTGGGAATTACCCGAACCCCTTGGCGCTCTTCTTTTACTCATGATAAAACTATGACCTTAATTTTGCCGCTATCCCTATTAAAACCTCATAGAGGTCATTACTTTTAGCCCTAAACTCATCAACCTCTATTTCATAGTCGTGAATCTCCAACAAATCTGGCAGCATGGCTTCCGTCGTGTCTTCATCATTCAAATCAAGTTTAGGCTCCTGACCTTTCTTGTTATCCTTTCCAAAACCCTTTCCAGCCCCCCAGTGTTTTTTACCAAACACATTAAACTCAATTGGCAACGTAACCACTTTCGAGATAATGGGAATTCCCAACCCGTCTAAAATCGCCGACGTTCGATAATACAACTTAGCCAAAGTTCTATACATTCTCGTCATTATATAGGCTAAACGAATCTGAATATTTAGCCGGTTGGCGCTATCACCTTTTAACTCAATCAAAAGCTCAGTCTGAGCCTTTAATATTGCCCCCAATGAATTAAACTTTAACTCAATAGACTGGTCGCCTTCTTGGGCTTTGTTAGTATCCTGAACCGTCACGGTAACCGGAGCATCAAAACCATAATTATCTATGGTTTTGAACAGGTCAGACATGATTTCCAAATAATCTTTGTTTATGTGATTTCCCCGTCCCTCTGGTATCATCATATTAGCCGGAATCTGGAAACTCTTATCTAGCAACTTCCTTACCCCTCCCCTAGGGCTTTATGGATTTCCCTAGTCATTTTAATCAAATCGTCACAACATTCTTTATTCATGTCATCCCTTAATATTGGTAAACTTGGCGGTAGCTCTGGTTGATGATTGTTGGCTTCATACGGTAATCGAGTATATTCAACCTGCCATGATGTATACCAATAATACGAATGTATTGCCATTTCAAGATTGGTTTCTGGGTCTCTACCTATGGGAAAGTGAGCAGGACATATTCTGTTTACCCTCGGTGTTATGGAACCACCAGAGAGACTCAAAGATGGAACGGAAGAACATTGTTTTGATGCAAACAGGCGAACAGGCGTTCCGCCTTTACCAAGATTAAAATTCCACTTTAGACGAAAAATATTGGGCGGATACGGGGGCGTACCATTCACCTGAATATGTAAATTCCGAAAATGTCTCGCTCCCGGACCGAGAGGAAAAATTCCTATGCTCTGTATACTAGAGTTTACATCTGTGTTGAATTGGAATTCTAAAGTGCTGACTATATATTCACCAGTGGTTATCCCGTCATCAGAATTATCAAGACGATCTAACATTCCCGAATACAAATCACCCCACCACCCTGATATATACCGTTTTCCAGTAACAAGAAAAAACTCAGCTAATAGTCCTGAATAACCTGGCGGAAAACTAGGTGGGTCAATGCTGGGAGGATTGTTATTATCTTGATCATCACTTGTTTCATTTTCATCTGTCTCCGATGGTTCTTCTATATCATCCTCGCAAACATTCCGAGCAAAAGTGACAGTTTTGCCAAGCATGGTTACGCTCATGGTTTGCTCACATTCCCCAAAGTAAACCGAGACATTAGCATCATTAATGCTGTCGATTGTTCCCCCAAAACCTTTGGGGTTGCCATCCTCATCAAGGTCTACAAATCCACGGGCTGTGCTGCCTATCTTCTCAGCTTTTATGCCTCTCCTAGTTCTACCATCCTGTAAATCTTCAGCCTCTGTGCTTATTTTTGGCTTCATTGCCTGGGCAAATTCAATTATCCCCCCCACATCTATATCAATGTCTCCATCGTCACGGGGAAATCTTACTCGCGCTCTGGGTTTGTCGTCGGCTTCTAGTCTTTTAACCTCTCTTTCTATGACATCTATAGCTTGCCTATAGTTGCGATTCCTTACAATGTCTCTTGTCCTTCGGCTACGTTCCTCTACTTCTCGCATTGTTCGCACTCCTGCCTCAACTCAGGAAATAGTTGCAGCCATCCCTCTTTGGTCAATTTTCGTCCGCCAACAAACCATTCCCGTTCCATTGTCTCTATGGGTTCCAACGAGACAAGTTTAATGGTTTTCCGTTGCTTTAACATGGGAATAGACAGAGGGCGAAAGGGACCGATAAAATCAGACACAAAAGCTTGAATCGGCAACACTTCCAAAAACGGAAAGATAAGGCACAAATGCTCTATTCTTTCCAACCATTGGTCAAGGACAAAACGATAATTTTCGTCTTTGGCTTGGGATATCCTTCTTTGCCTCTCTTCTGGGGAAGGAAAATCAACAATGGTTTTATATTCTTGGGGAACATGAGCCAATGCTTTTAATTCTCTATAAATTAAATATCCTTCCTTTGGGTGACCAGGTAGCAAAAAATGGCGATTAAATATATCCTTATTTGCTGCTATAAGAGATGCTAAGTTGTTATCCCATAGATGAATAGGATGCTCCGCAGGTTCTCCCAATACATCTGACGGATAATTTTCTAAGTCATCTAATCCATAAAAAGCTATCATCATGTGTAAGAACTCTCCATAATTAAAACAGTTGTCGAACCTTCTACCACTTTACCCCATATCGCGTCAGTCGGAATAAATCCTGATACATTACCGGGATAATAAATCTGACCGGGTGGCATTCTGAATGGGTGAGTAGTTGCATTATTTCCCGATGCACCCAACCCCCAAAGCAATTGAGTTTCTCCCTGGTTCTGAATTTCAAAATAAGCACGGTTGGGATTAGCGGGGGCGATTAATATAGGATTAGGTCCGACTGTTATTGTGTTCATCAAGGTATTAGCCGGGCGTTTAGCCATCAGTATCAAATCTAATTCGACCCGATATTCACCCTCTATATAAATGGTATCATAGCCGCGATTAGCACTTATTGAACCGCCGCCTAATATACCGTTACCGTAATCCTTAAAACTTAAACCTAACTGGTCATCTACTCCAAATATTTTTACCTCATTGGCAGTTAAATAAGGGTTGATTAGAGGCACATAAAACCGCCGCCCTCGGTTTTGGATAACCGGACAAGCTGCCTCAACCCAAGGATTTAACGAGCCTTTTCTTCTCAGTAATTGCAAACCAAACTTAGGGTGATTGCTCTCTAATTTCATTAATTTAGCTGCCCTTTCCGCCGCTGAATCCTCTGGGTAAAATTCGGGATAAGGAGAACGAGTAAAACTCGGACACCAAACTGATGCAGTGAGACTTTCTAAAAAAGCATTAGCTCGCCATAGCCACCTGGGGTCAATATGGGCAGAAATGGCAGTAATAGCATCAGAAATATTCCACAGTGTTAACGGATTGCTTGCATAATCACTGACATTACTCTGATTAATTTCAAATGAAAAAGTGTCGGTTTCTGATAAGCGATTTTCTGCCATAGGTTAAGGAGTTAATAAGTATGGTTTGGCGGCGGAAGTCATGCCATTGGTGTAGTCAACAATTACGGGATAGTCGGTTAAGCTGATGGTGCATATTAACGGATATTGTCCATCTCCCCTAACGTTAGGTCGGATAGAAAAATCACAATGTTTTTTGGCGGGTTCGGGGTTTAGTGCGGGGCTAAATTCTGCTATGTGTTGATGTACAACTAAATGCAGTAAAGCACTGGCTAAATTGGTTTGGTCAAAGGGGTAACTACCTATACCGGGTTGAAAACTACCAAAAAACGGATCTACTATTTTAATCGCGCCATCTTCTATATAAGCCTCTAGCTCGTCAATATCCAGGTTGACAACAGAATCCTCTTCATTGAGAGTTAAATCCATAATGTCTTTTCCTGTGACGTTAATCGTCAGGTTTTTTTGCCTTTGTAGCAATCGCCGCCCCATGGCTAAGGTTAAGGCTTCTAGTGTGGTTTCGGAAAAATCGGGATAGACTCCCGGCGTGATGTTCATGTGAGAAAATAGAAGTGGTTACTTCCATTCTACGATAAATGCCTATTCGATTTGCAATGCGTCCTACCGGTGGCGGGGGCGGCGGGGGCGCTTATTATAGATTTTCCAAGTCGGGGACGGTTCAACTGGCGGCAGGGGAAGAGGTGGAAATTATCCCCTCCACATCGTCCCCGGTGAGGCGAGAAATTTCCATCAAGGGGGAAAATCCATTCTCCATCAGATGGGATGGTAGCGATCGCTCATTGCCAGTATTTGAAGATGCGACCTATTTTGATAGCAGCGACGGGGGAATCTCTCTTTTTGCGACATCCGCCACCACCCAGACGGTAGAACTCTGGGTTAGACAGGAAACGGAAATTGATTATGACTTAGGACAAGAATCAGGAGAAATAGACGATATGCCAATGCCGAATTTATCTATTAGACCTTTTATGGGTACAGGAAATCAATCCGTTCACGTACCCAATTTTATAGCTGACAACGCAGATTCGGATAGTAACAGAATATATGACTATCTTTGGTATAACACCTTTTCTAGTGAACATGGAGTTTTAATTTTTCAGTTTGATGTGTTTTTCCCTGGTCAAATGTACAACTTTACCATTAATCCCTCTAACGATTCTTGGCTGCCGCCTGGAGAAGTGATTAAAGTCTTCCTGATTCCACGTGAAATCATGGCAATGGCTTTGACCCAAGTAGCCGTTTACCAGTGGGAACTTTATAGCGACACCAACATGAACCATCTAATGAACTGGGTTAAAGGACATAGTGAAGCGACGACTGTGGAATCCCTAGAAGGTGGCTTTAGTCTTATTCCCACAATGAGTAAGCAGATATTGTTTTTTGACACTTTCCCGGACGAGGAGACCGATCGCTTTTTGTGTAACTGTTCTTACACGCCTAATCTAGCCAACCCCAAAGAGGGTGGAGAATTTACTATCAACCACCTGACTCCCCCCTTCGGTTATTGGTAGATCTACCGGCGGTAAATAAACGATCGCCTTAATCTGAGTTTTCCTAAGATGGGGGGGAAGCGATCGCATTACCGGCTGGCGAACAAATATAGGGGAGGCTGATCCGATCGCCCGCCGCCAATCCCCCAAGTCTCCGAGTTGATTCCATCTGGCTCAGTCCGTCCACTACAATAGGTAAACAGGAAGGGCGATCGCTTAATCCGAGCATCTGGGCAACTGGGGAGAAACCATAGCCAATTACAAACCTATGAAGAAAAACCGAATCGGTCAGGCTTCCATTATCCCCGACGCGATCGCCTACAGAATTCAGAAGCAGTGCAAATATGACTGGCAGCGAACCTTACTAGCAATCTTGATGTACACCGGCGAACGAGTGGGAGCTGTGAGGTTACTGCGAATCCCTGACGTTTATGTTTCCTCAGCTTCCCGTGTTGTCCTGCCAGAAATAACTTTTCGATCCGAAACTCGTAAGCGCGCGGGCGGGAAAGATGGGGGAGTCCGCCAAGTTCCCATTTCCCAAAAACTTAGAGAGATTCTCGGAACCTACCGCATCGGTGGCGGCGAGTTTCTGTTTCCTAGCCCATCTGATATATCCAAGCCCGTTACCGTTCAGGCGATCGATAAGTTCCACCGGTCGGCGATCGCTCGTCTGGGATTAGAAAGCGAGGGCTACTCGCTCCACAGCTACCGCCGCACTTTCATTACCAAGCTCTATAACAAGGGAGTCAATACCAGAACCATCATGGCTATCACAGGTCACAAATCTATGGCATCTTTACAGCGCTACATTGATGCCGATCCTCAAAAAATCCGAGACGCGATTGATGAAATCTAAGGCGGCGATCGCTATCAGTGTTATCCAGGGAGAAATGGGTTGCTGCTATGCTTTGGAGGGCCGAACGCCACACACCGCCTTAGATACTTCCAATTTTAGCGCTAAACTTGGCACTTTGGTATTTTGGACAAAACATCAAATATTCTTACACACGGCAAACGACGCTAACCAGTGTACAGTAGCACTTAGCGCCGTTTTAGGTTGGGAAACGCTCCTTGATTTTTCTGTGAAATCACAAAATTTTTGGGGGTATAAAATCTCCTTTGGGGGAAATCTTAGGACGCGCCGCCGGGGAAATTTCCACCACCCGATTTAAGTGCTGGAAGTTTCTCTAGGATAGTTTCCAGAGACCAGTCCAACTCGATCCACTGTTCTACCTGGTTGGCGATCGCCTTCGCTTTTTCGCTGAGATGAGGACCTGCCAGATAACAAACCTGCTTTTTCCCCTGATAAAGATAAGCGTACTTATTGCCGTTTGTGTCTTGGGATGCTGATTTGGTTTTCCAGCGAACGGTTAGGCGATCGCTCTGGGAAGTTTTCACCGGTGATAAATTTTCGTCACCCTGGGTGACGGCTACCCATCCTAGATATTTAACCTTGCCCTGTTCGCGCAACCTTTCCAGAGACTTAATCACGCGGGATTGTAGGAGTCCAGTAGCTTGGCTAATTTGCTTTATAGCAGGCCCCGCTGATTAATTGTCTAGGCGGGGCTTTTTATTGTTCAAAGTTTGAAGATAGGATAGAAGCTGGGTTTCTTCTCTGGGAGGCACGCGGACTGCATATAGCAGCGACCCGCTTCGGGTAGAGGGCGAGACCTATCGCTCCCGGAAGGCCTCGTCAGTTAATTTTCCCATTGTCTGAGAAATCCTGAAAGTCTGTCTTTGGGTATACAGTGCGATGGAAATTTGGGTATACAATTCTATCTAAAACTGAGTCCCATAATGCCACTGTGCAGGTATCACATAAATAATTCGGAAACCCCAATCTTAGTATTTTTTTAAGATTTGGTGTAAAATCACCAAGAGTAGCTTCTCATACACCTATTGCATCTCGGAACCTGGCTCATCCTAGGGGTCTGCTAATTGGGTCTAGCTGAACCGAGAAACGTTACAGGGTTCGGTCAGTCGTCGTTTACGGAACAAAATTAGTGGCTATGAATGATTTGGATGCCTATAGGAGGCAGTTAGTTCCTCCAATCAATATTGATGAGAGTATCGTGGCGAGGGGTAATTCTTGTAGTGAGAATGATTCGGCACATGGTTTAAGTGTAGAGATGATAGAACACTTGAAGTTGTTGGCAACAGCGGTTTGCTGTGCTGATGATTCTGTGGTCATCACTACGGCTAATCTGGAATTTCCTGGACCTGCAATTGTGTTTGTCAATAAGGCATTTACTAGAATGACTGGTTATGGTCCCACAGAGGCGATCGGTCGAACTCCTAGAATTTTGCAAGGGGAAAAAACAGATCGCACGATTTTGGAAAGGATGAAACTGGATCTTAAAGATGGAGGGGTGTTTTATGGTCAGACGATTAACTATCGCAAGGATGGAAGCGAATTTGTCAATGAGTGGCATATTGAACCTATATATAACATAACGATCGCCAACAGATAACACACTATTTAGCTATTCAAAGAGATGTGACTGAACGCCAAAATCAACATAATCGCCTAATCTACGAGGCTAACCATGATAGCCTAACGGGTCTATATAACCGAGGTTACTTTATAACTGAACTTCAGAAAGCGATAGACCGTACACAAAACTGTCAAGACTATTTGTTTGGTCTGCTGTTTATGGACGTCGATCGCTTCAAATTGATTAATGATAGTTTTGGACATCAAGCCGGAGATCAACTACTGATTGAAATTGGCGATCGTCTACAAAGCTGTATCCGTCCCCAAGATATTCTATCTCGGTGGGGAGGAGATGAGTTTGCTATTATAATTGATGATATTCAAGACCTGTCGGAAATTTCTCAACTAACTAATAAAATTCAACAGACCATCAAAAAACCCATTATTTTGGGGGAAGACCACCTAGAAACTGTTACCAGTCTTAGTATTGGTATCGCTCTGAGTAGTATGGGGTATAATTGCAGTGCAGATATGCTCCGCGATGCTGATACAGCCTTATATAGAGCCAAAGACCGAGGGAAGGGAAGTTATGCAATTTTTACCCAAGCGATGCACCACCGAGTCCGACAGCAACTACAGCTAGAAACGGATCTGCGTTATGCTCTCAAACGTGAGGAATTGCTACTTAACTATCAGCCAATTATCTCGATGAAAACTAATCGGATTGTGGGTTGTGAAGTCCTGCTTAGGTGGGAACATGGGACTTTGGGTTTGATTTCTCCAGAGCAATTTATTCCTATGGCTGAAGAAACTGGGTTAATTGTTAAGATGGGAGATTGGGTAATTGAACAGGCTTGTATTCAGGCTAAACAATGGGAATGTATTTATCAAGACGCACCGCCATTTTTGAGCGTTAATTTATCGACCAAACAACTAATAAATCAGGGAATTGTCGAAAAAATTAAGGAGATATTAGAAGCCACTAAATGCTCTCCTGAATTGATTAGGTTTGAACTGACAGAAACGGCGATCGCTGAATCGACAGAAGTGGCGGTTACTACTCTCCGAAAAATTAAAGATTTGGGGATTAGATTATGTATAGATGACTTCGGAACCGGACATTCCTCCCTTAGTCGTCTCTCATGTTTTCCTATTGATACCCTGAAAATAGACCGCTCTTTTATTCAGGGGATGAGTGCTTCGGAACATCAAACTAAAATCGCCTATGCTATTGTGAAGCTGGCTCAGTCCCTGGGAATGGAAACTATTGCGGAAGGGATTGAAAACTTAGAACAATTTTGCCAACTCAAATCTTGGGGATGCGAATTGGCTCAAGGGTTTTTGATGGCTCAACCTATAGCGTCAAAAATTTTCCAAGAAGTTCTTAACCAAAACCTGATTTACCCCCTGGAGTGCTAATGACCGCTGAATTAATTGTTAACAACTATCCTGAAGATTTATTAAACGCCTATCAAACGGCGATCGCTGAGTTACGTCAACTCAAAAATGAACTTCGTCAAACTCAGCAAGAATATGGGGAACTGCGAACCATTATCGATCGCACTAACCCGGTTAGTATGATTGATAAACATGGGACGGTTTTAGATGCTAACCTACCCTTTATTGAAATGTGGGGTAAGTCTTGGGAACAGGTGATTAATCACCCTCACCCCTTGTTTGACTCCCCTTATTATTCCCCTAATTTTTGGGAGCAATTATGGTCAGTTGTCAATCAGGGTAAGATTTGGGAAGGAGAAATTCAACAACATATTGCTAACGGACAACATATTTTGCTAAAAACAACTATTGTTCCTGTGGAAGCACCATCGGGATTATCTCCTTCTCGCTATTGGGTAATTACCAATAAAGATGAAACTAGACCTCAGATAGAAGAACAACTGCTTCAGTTGTCCTGGGTGGCGACTCAGACTGATAATGCTGTAATTATCTGTGATTGTGATGGCTATATTGAGTGGGTTAATACCGGATTTGTAACTATTACCGGATATTTCTTTGATGAGGTACGAGGTCGCCAGTCTGGTTCGTTTTTGCCAGGTTCCGACACTAACCCAGATACCGTCTGCGAGATTGCTAAAGCACTCCAACAACATCAACCTTATCAAGGAGAAATTCTTAACTATAGACGCAATGGAGAATCTTATTGGTTGTCGATAAGTATCAATCCTATTTTTGATAAATTGGGAAATTTGACTAAGTTTATTGCTGTGGAAAGTGATATCACTGAACGTCAAAAAATAGCCTCGGCTTGGCGAGAAAGTGAGGCGAGAAATCGCAGCTTGATTGAGGCTATTCCTGATTTGATATTTAGGATAAATTCTCAGGGGATAATTCTTGACTACTTCCCGCCTAAAAATTGCCCCAATCCCGGTTTACCACCCCATATTGTGGGACAGAAAATTGATGCGGTTTTTTCTCAAGATTTGGCTGAATGGACGCGCCATTATTTGACTCAAACCCTCAACACTGGACAAATTCAGCAGGGAGAATATGTGCTATCGGTTTCGGGTAGATATCACCATTATGAGGCGCGTTATGTCCCTAGTGGTGAGGATCAGGTATTGGCTATTGTTAGGGATATTAGCGATCGCAAAGCTATGGAAGTTAGCCTTAGACTGGAACAAATACAACAACGCCAGAAAGCGATCGAGTTAGCCAAAACTCTACAAGAATTAAAACGCACCCAAGCACAATTAATTCAGGCTGAGAAAATGTCCGGTTTAGGACAAATGGTCGCAGGGGTGGCTCATGAAATTAATAATCCTTTGGCGTTTATACATGGAAATTTAATGCACCTAGAAACCTGCATTAAAGATTTAATTGAACTGGTGAAATTATATCATAAAAACTACCCAAAACCTAGGGAAGAAATTATCGATTTTGCTAAGGAAGTAGATTTGAAATTTATGCTTGATGATTTACCTAATGCTTTGGATTCAATGAAGTTGGGAACTACCCGAATTCAAGATATTGTTGTCTCTTTAAGAAACTTTTCTCGCCTCGATGAAGCTACCCGCAAGGCTGTAGATTTACATGAGGGTATCGAAAGCACTTTACTGATTTTACAAGGTCGCATGAAAATGCACCACGGTTGTGAAATTAAAATGATTAAAGATTATGGCGAATTACCTAAGTTGGAATGCTATCCTAGTCAATTGAATCAGGTATTTATGAATATATTGGCTAATGCGATCGATGCATTAGCCACTCAACCAGACCCTCGGATAATTACCATCAAAACTACAGTGGAAAAAGCTAAATCTCCAGACCAGCTAGACTCGGTTGTTATTAAAATTGCTGATAATGGTCCGGGAATTCCTGAATCGATCCAAAGACAGATTTTTAATCCCTTTTTTACTACTAAGCCTGTGGGTCAGGGGACGGGTTTGGGATTGTCTATTTCTCATCAAATTGTAGTCGAAAATCACGGCGGAAAGTTGCAGTGTAATTCCCAGGTAGGTGGCGGCACAGAATTTGTGATCACCCTCAGTATACCTGAACAGCAAACGCCTGTTACTCATTAATCTCTGGGAAATACTAAATTTTTGTGAAATTTTAGGCGATTGACCATAATTTTCCTATAATGGACAATTAGGCTTTTTAGACATGATTTGGTTATGCAATATTACTTCACTGGCTTTATTGTTCTTTTCTTCCTGGTTTGCTATGGCTACAGTTACGTGATTGTCAAATTGGCTAAGGATCGCGGCGACCAATTTTTGCTGTATGGAATGCTGGGGGGGTTATTTGGGTTTATGGCTTTTTGTGCGGCGGCGGTTCCATTTTTGCATTGGGTGTTTGACTAATAAATAGGAGTGCATTAAATGCCACAATGGCGGGTGGGGTGTTATAGTTTTTATGGTGAATTAAAAGGCGATCGCACTCAGCCTATAATTTTGCTATTACATGGCTTTATGGGAAATTGCCGAGACTTTGACCTGGCTATATCCTCCCTTCCTGATGATTTCTGCTGCTTAACTATTGATTTACCAGGACAAGGAAAAACTCAGGTATTAGCAGGAGATGAAGCCTATAAAATCCCAGCGATCGCCTCCGGTTTAATTGGTCTTTTGGATTACCTGAAAATTGATAATTGTGTCCTGGTTGGATATTCTATGGGAGGTCGTTTAGGACTCTATTTGATTTTACACTATCCTACACGATTTAAGCAAGCAATTCTGGAATCAGCATCGCCGGGACTGAAAACGGAAATTGAGCGATCGCAGCGACGTTTATCAGATGATAAAATAGCCGATCAGTTACAAAATATCCCTTTTGAAGACTTCCTCAACTGGTGGTATAGTTTACCCCTATTTACATCCTTGAAAAACTCGCCCATTTTTGATAAAATTATAGGCGATCGACTCCAAAATAACCCCAATCAATTAGCTAAAATTCTCATTAATTCGGGAACCGGAAACCAGCCACCACTCTGGGATAAGTTATCTCAAAATCAGATACCTTTACTATTATTAGTGGGAGAATTTGACCATAAATTTCAACAAATCAACCGAGAAATTACGGATTTATGTACCTTCGCAACCATGATCATAGTTCCCGGCTGTGGTCATAACGTCCACGCCGAAAATCCCAGAATTTGGGGAGACTTAATCCTTGATTTTATTGTCTAAATATGATAATTTTTAACAAAGCCTTAAATAACCAGGTATGAAAACTATTGCTATTTACCATAATAAAGGTGGAGTAGGTAAAACCACCATCGCCATTAACCTAGCCGCCAGTTTACAAAAACAAGGTCACAAAATACTACTTATCGATTTAGACTCTCAAGCCAACTCTACCTTTGCGACTGGCTTAATGAAATTTTTATTTGTGGAAGATGATGATTTAAGAGATCGCAATGTTTCCCATGTTATCGAATCAGGTGATTATGACTTTATTCCCGATGTCGTCAGAAAAACCGACGGATTCAATCACCCAGAAATTGATGTCATACCTTCCCATATTAACTTAATTCAAAAGCAGTCTAAACTGAACCAAGTTGCATCTTATAAAACCCGTTTAGTCACCAAGCTAAAACGAGTTGAAGAAGATTATGATATCGTGATTATTGATACTCCTCCATCGCGGGATATTTATACAGAAATTGCCTTATATGCTGCGGATTATTTAATCATCCCATCAGACTTAAAACCCTTTGCTAATCAAGGATTACCTACCGTCTTGGAGTTTATTAGTCAAATTGATGAATTTCGCGCCTTAATTGGTAAAAATAATTTAGAAATCTTGGGAATATTGCCATCCAAAATATCCACCAACTCTAAATTTTTAAATTATGTCTTTCCCAAGCAAAAAGAATCCCTGTTAAATTCCCATAATTTACCGATTATGAATAGCATAATCTTTGAAAGAACAGTTTTGTCTCAATGTACCAACCAGACTATAACTATGGGAGATTTAGAGATACCAGACCCCAAATCTGTGCTAGAATTTGCGCCAGATTCACCAGCGGCGATGGAATTTGTACAGTTAACAGAGGAAGTTTTAGAAAAGTTAGGTAAATAAATCATGATCAGATTTTTCTTAGTGGATGTTAAAAGCATTAATTCCAATGTCCCTCGGTCTAATTTTTCGGAATCTGAATTAGAGGAGTTAGCCGATAACATTTTAGAATGTGGGGGAATTATCAAACCCTTAATCCTGAAAATGCAAGGGTTAGAAAGTTATCAAGTTATTTCAGGGGATTTAGAATATTATGCGGCGGTCAAGGCTAGGGAAAAAGACCCCCGCGAAGCTGAGATGGTTAATGCTTTTGTGATTGCTGAGAAACATGAGGCTAAGGTATTAAAACAGGTCGAGTTAATTGAGAGTTTTACGGTAACTCCTAGTTTGATAAATAATCAGATAGGGGAAACCCTAACATTAACCACATCTCCATCTCCTAATTTAGAGTCTCGGTTAAATAATCTTGAACAACGACTAGAAAACTATGTGATTCAAATTCAGCAGGAATTGAGGGATTATCAACAACAAAATGAACGGCGATTTAAAGCCATAGAATCTGCCCAACCTTCCTCAATGAGAGAGTCAGAATCGCCAAATCAACCCATTATTAACCCCCTCGATTTATTCAATAGTTTGACTCAAGAGGAGTTATTTAGGCGATTGAATAGGTCTAATATTAGTAATGCTAACAACCTAGCTAAAGGCATTTTTGAAGCCAGGGAAAAACTGGGTAAATTCACCAATTATCAACAAGTGATTGCTAGTGTTAAGGGTTTAGCGGACAAAACGATGATTAAAATTATTGATGCTTGGTCTAGTTAAATGCAATTCAATGACTATTAAATTTAACTTTAATAAATACTCCCGTAAATTTAAACAGCCTTTAAAAACTCATCACGGACTCTGGGAGGTTAGGGAAGGGATTATTATTGAGTTAATGGACGAAAGGGGTAAAGTTGGCTGGGGAGAAATTGCGCCTCTTAGTTGGTTTGGGTCGGAAACTCTCAGGGAGGCTATGGATTTTTGTGAAAGTCTACCTGGGATAATTACAGAAAATCTGATTTTTTCGATTCCTATGAGTCTCCCAGCTTGTCAGTTTGGTTTGGAGTCTGCTTTCACTGAATTACAGGGAAATGATAAGGAAATACCTAAGCTAGAAAATAGTGGACTGCTTCCCACAGGAAAAGCGGCTTTATCTGGTTGGGAAGATTTAGTTAATAGGGGATATAAAACTCTCAAGTGGAAAATTGGGGTTGATAGTATTGATAATGAGTTGAATTGGTTGCAGATATTAGCCAGCCAAATGAGTGAAATTCAAGGGTTATCGCTGCGACTCGATGCGAATGGTGGGTTAAATTTTTCGGAAGGCGATCGCTGGTTAGATATTTGTGATAGAATAAACCTCGGAGATACTAGCTTTAAAATAGAGTTTTTAGAGCAACCCCTAGGTGTTAATGAGTTAGAGGGAATGTTAGCCTTAACTAAGGGTCATTTAACCCCCATAGCCTTAGATGAATCTGTAGCGACCCTCACCCAAATCAACCAATGTTATCAACAAGGTTGGCGAGGTATTTTTGTGATTAAACCAGCTATAGTAGGTTCTCCAAAGCAGTTAAGGAAATTATATCATAGCTTAGGGATTGATGGGGTATTTTCTTCAGTATTTGAAACCGAAATAGGTCAAAAAGCGTCACTAAAATTAGCCGCAGAATTATGTCAATCTAATCGCGCGGTAGGATTTGGTATTAATCACTGGTTTGTCGATACTGATTAACTAAGAAATGATTAATCATCCCATAATGATCACATTTTAAACAGATTTACCCTCACACAATTCCTCAAGCATATCAACAAGTTTAACTGCATTTTGATAATATACTCTAATTATTACTGCTGTTTATAACGCATTTTACATTTTTCATTGTACATTTTCAAAAGCATTGATAGCTTGACTGAGGCGACTTTGCACAATAGATTTCTCAGTAGTACGCGAACTATTGACAGTTACATCTAGGAAATTTTGACTCTTTAAAAGATGTTGATAATTAGTATTGAGTGATTCTTTATCATTAATCAACCCTTTTTCTAATCGACGAGCTAAACCCACCATAATACAGTCAAAAACTGCTGCATTAATCTGATTTTTCGGTTTAAAAGCTCGACCTCCCCAAACTTCATAAGCAGTTTCAATAGTGCGAATAAAAACCAGTTGGATTGCTGATTTATCATACTTCTTCAAATAGCGATTTTGACCCAGAAACTGATTTAAAAAGCCTTTCATAGGTTTTTGATAGTTATCACCCTCAAAATAGAGAGCCAGAAAACGCAAAATCATTTCCTGATCTCGCATACGTTTATCAGGTTTTGGGGAACCATATATATCTCGCCAACACTGATGATAATTAAGTTCTGCTAATAAATTATTAAACTCTCCGTGATAGATACAGGCGCGAATTTCTTGAGGTTTTAATTGTTGACCACCGGTATTAAGTCGCTCAAAAATATAGTAAATACTGCTATTATCATCTGAGGGTTCATCCTGTTTAACAATGGTAGCAGGTATAATTGAATCATCGAGTCTACGTCTATCCTCTTCTGACAGAGTTTGATAAGTTAATCCGTCAAACTCATCAGCGACTTTGGTTAAGTAAAATTCCCTTTGATTAGGTTCAAAAACCCCATCATAAAAATATTGAATAGTCTTTAACCTTTGTTGACCATCAATAACTAGAAGTTTTTGAGTATCTTGTTCTTTAGCGAGAAAAATTCCCGGTACTGGTAGACCCAATAATAGGGACTCAATAAAACGAGATGCTTCTCTATGGTCCCAGACATATCCTCGTTGAAATTGTGGTACATATATGCTGCCATTTTTCATCCGTTTAACTAAACTATCAACCGGATAATCAGCACCATAACTGGTTATTGAATACTTAAAAGTAAGTAGTTCTTCATCACTATCTTCTAAATTTTGGCGTGCGGTTTTTGGCATATATAATTAGTTAGATATTTGGTGTAGTAGAAGTTATTAATATGCTAAAATCCTACCACTATTTTCCATGAGATGAAACCTAAAATAATGGTGGCTAAATGTTGAGGTAATAAGGTTTTGATAGGTTGGCGGGCAATTTTTTGTGTGAGTAAAATGGCGATTAATATCCCGGATAATAAGGTGGTTCCCTGTAAAAACTCAATGACGGCTGGATGAGCAACCCAAACAGGGAGACTGGAACCATCTAAGCCAAAAGTAGCAAGGGTAACTGGTAAAATTCTGCCACCTTCTGCTAACCCTAGCCGTAGATAATGAGCCAAATTAATGGCTAACACAAAGGGAAGTAAACCATAAGCTAACTCGATAAATTTACGAGGCTTTCTTGGGGAAATTAAACGATAAATCAGATCAGCGAAACCGGGAATTATAGCAGGTAAAGCTAAGACTACGGTTGACAGGCTTAAATGTATCCAGAAATTATCTAAATTTAGGCTAAAATTAAAATACTGTTGTAGTTGGGGTAAATGATGCAAAAATACGGCATTTAATAATAAAAATAGCAAAGCTACTTCATAGGTGCGAGGTATATGAGTAGTCCATAATTCAATTCCTGGGGGTCGCAAATTGACCTCGACTGAACGATGAGGACAGGCTTTTAAACAGGTCATACACAATACGCAATCTCGATTCTCTTCTAATTGTGCTGGGTGAGAATATAAAGGACATCCGGCTGTTTCCATTCCTTCGCCTTTTTGGGGTCCTCCTTTATAGCATTGGTAGGTGTTGCATTCGGCTGAACAGGTTCCCTGCTGTGCGCGTAATTCGGTGATGGCTAATTTGGCAAACATCCCATTCATACCGCCAATAGGACAGAGATAACGACACCAAAAACGCCTTTCAAAAATAGCTGAAAAAATAATGGCTCCGGCGGTAATGAGTAGCAATAAACAAGCTGATAAATAGGCAGTATTTGGTAAATCCCACAATTCTTCCCAGAGTAAAATTAGGGTGAATAAACCGAATAAAAACCACCCTCCCCACTTTTCGGCTGACTGTCTCGGCCATTTTTTTAATTGACGCGGAAACAGCCAGAGAGATAGTTTTTGGGTGATTTCTCCGTAAATCATAAAGGGACAAACTGCACACCATACGCGACCTAAAAATGGGAAGATTAACAAAATTAATGGCCACCACCAGGCCCAAAATAGGTTGAGAGCGAAATTTTGCGATCGCGTTTGAGGACCGAGGAATAAAATCGCCACGACGGCGGCAAAAACAGCTACAGTAAAGCCATAATTAATCCGATCCGGCCACCAGGGACTTCTGAGAAATTTGCGGAATTTCGGATAGGTATTTAATAAATTAACTCGGAATTGCTGCTTTTTAGTTTGAGACGGCCAAATAATTTCTTCGGTGATTTCTGTACAGCCTTGAAGTTGAACGATCGCTCTTTCTACGAGGTTTCGTAATTCCCGCAAATTATTGGGAAAATCATAAGCTTGTAGTCGTCGCAAGGCTTCCGGGGTCATCTGGACTCGGTTAATACCTTTATTCCGACAAATCAGGCTAATATTATAATTAACCCAATCGCCAATATCAGATTTTCTTACCCTCAAAGGTGGCACTTTAATCACGGTTTCGACTAAGGTTTCAATCTTAGCGACCATCTTTTCTGATATAATGATTATCCGAGCTTGAGAAACTTTAGCATTGACGGTTTCAGCGGCCCCTTTACTGACCGGAATATAAGTTCCTAGTTCTAATAAATTTGAGATGGCGGGGATTAATTCTGGGGGTAATTCTTGGATATTATTAAATATTAAAGTTCCCTTTCCCAAGGCTTCAATTAACCCAGATTTTCCCCCTGTCCGTCCGAATAAATCTGCGCCACTGGTTTGGAGTTTAGAACAATTTACTTGAATTACTGGTTCTCGGCGGTCATCAGACCCAAAATGAATCAAAGCTGCTAAGTTGTCTTTTTCGATTCCTGGTTCCCCAAAAATTAGGACGGATTTACGATTTTTAGAAGCCTCTTTAATTTGCGATCGCAACCTCACCGCATAACGACTTTTTCCGACAATTCCCCGCCGCGCTCTCGGAATCAAATAGGGTTGTAAAATTGCTAACCTTTCCTGCTCATAAACCAATTGAGCGGAAAGTTCCTCTACTTCTTCGGCTAATTGCTGAGAAAAGGCTTGATTGATTTCTGGATAGGCTTCTACCAACTTTTGCAAGTCTCCAGCCTTCATCACCCAAAATTGACAATCTGTTCGGGTAATTAATGTTTGTTGAACTGGATTATTTAACAGTAACGATTGCAGATTAATAGCCATTCCTGGTAAATACTGATCGGCCTTGGGTGCGTCTGAGTTTTCCAAATCACCCGATCGCAAAATATAAAGCCGATCTGGGGAAGTTCCTTTAGTCACCACGACGGTATTTATAGGAATGGTGCGTTCTTCCAGTTGAGGTGCGATCGCCTGTAATATTTCATCATCCAGGAGGCTCAGTGCAGTTCTTTCCTGCAACCATTGCACCAGATCAGTTTGATTCATGGTTTCTCCCTGGATAACTTTCACCGAAAAAGTTACCCTAAATTATAACACAGATTAAGACAAAACCCACAATTCCGACAAAATCATGTCAACTCATACGCCTATTTTATCTCTGTTAGTTCCCCTCGTATTACTAGGGTTAATTATTCTGGCTGCCGTATTTTTCAGCCAGCAAAAAAACTAACACACTTGAGAGTCTGACGGTCAAGCAAAGCCGGAGCGGGATAGCAGCGACCAGTGTTAAATCTGAAGCTGCTAAACCCGCTCACTTATGGCAACTTTTCCAGTCAATTAGGAAGCGACACGAGCGGCTGTGCGAGGTCTTCTGCGTCCGGTAGCTGGCTGAGGAGTTTCCGTAGTAGAAGAAGCGGTAGAATCAGGACTTTCTTCGGGAGTTTGCATCAACACCACTAACAGAGGATTGCTTTGTAACTCACGCCGCAACAAACGAGCGATCGCTCTTTCAATCTCGGTGCGTACCCCCACCCAATCAATTTGATTACCTTCGCCATTACCAAAGGAGCGGCTCAACTCAGACCAGCGATCGCTTAAAGTCGCCTCAATCACCTTAACAATCTGTTGTTTAAAGGTAGCCTGATCAGCAGTCATCACCACCCCTTTCAGGTGAGTTTCAGGAATAGCCAAAAGTTTCCCCTCATCACTAACAGCGACCGCTACAGTAATTAAGCCATCTTCAGCCAACTGTTGGCGTTCTTTCAGGACATCATCACGCACAAACCCAGTGCGGGAGGAATCGACCGGCTCAATACCAGAAGGAACTTTACCACCAACGCGAATGGAATTTTCGGTCAACTCCACCACATCACCGTTATTGATAATCACCATATTTTCCCGTGGAATACCCATGCTTTGAGCGGTTTTGCTGTGTTGTACTAACATCCGATGTTCACCATGTACAGGAACAAAAAACTTAGGACGAGTCAACGCCAACATCAGTTTATGGTCTTCCTGACAACCATGACCGGAAACATGAATACCATGATGGCGGCCATAAACCACATTAGCACCCTGCATCATCAACTTATCAATAGTATTGACAACCGCAATGGTATTTCCGGGAATTGGGTTAGCAGAAAAGATAATTGTATCCCCTTGTTTAATGCTAATTTGTCGGTGAGCGCCATTAGCAATTCTGGTCATCGCCGCCAAGGGTTCACCCTGGGAACCTGTGGTTAAAATCAACACTTTTTCGTCAGGTAAACTGCGAATAGCATTGAGAGGAATAAACAGATTATCAGGACATTTTATATAACCTAAATTCCGAGAATGAGCGATGACATTTAACATCGATCGCCCTACCACAGCCACAGAGCGCCCTAATTTTTGAGCAATACTCAGAATAATATTTACCCGGTGAACGGACGAAGCGAAAGTCGTCACCAACACCCGTCCAGAAGCGGTCGCCATAATTCTTTCCAGATTCGGATAAACGGAAGCCTCCGAGGGAGTAAACCCAGGCACTTCCGCGTTAGTCGAATCACTCAGCAGACAGTGAACCCCTTTTTCCCCATATTCAGCCAACCGCTGAAAATCGAAAAATTCGCCATCAACGGGGGTATGATCCACCTTAAAGTCTCCCGTGTGGATAACTACTCCCACTGGGGTATTAATTGCTACGGTAAAACTATCAGCGATTGAGTGAGTATTGCGGATATATTCCACCAGGAAGTTTTTGCCAATACGCACTATATCGCGAGGTCTTACTGTTCTTAATTCAGTGCGATCGCTCACCCCCGCCTCTTCTAGTTTACCATGAAGCAGAGCCATGGCTAATCTCGGACCATAAATCACGGGAATATCAAACTGTTTCAGGTGAAAAGCAATCCCACCGATATGGTCTTCGTGACCGTGGGTGACAATCATACCCTTAATTTTATCCCGATTTTCCCGCAGGTAGGTGACATCTGGTAAAACTATATTTACCCCGTGCATTCCATCGGTCGGGAAGGCTAAACCAGCATCTAGGATGATGATTTCATCTTCATACTCAAATACACAGGTATTTTTGCCAATTTCGTGGAGTCCACCCAGGGGAATTATTTTCAATTTCGGATAGTTATCTTCCGGGGTTTGTTCCCGGTTTTTGGGTAAATTATCCAACTTTTTGGTAATTTTCACTGACCTAGCAGAAGGTCTAGTTCTGGTGTAAGATTTGCCGTTGCTTGACATAATGATACCTCATTAATTACTTAGTTTTCCATGGTTGATTTTTCCCGGTTTCAACAACCTTTTATAAGTATCAATTGACTAGCAATCAACACCTAGGAATCATCACAGCTATTCAATTGTCTGAAACTCAGATTTAGATTTTTCTTTGATTTACCGAGTTTCAATCAAACCCAATTCTCCCAAAACTCCCTTGACCTTTTCAATCACTTCCGGGGATGGTTCACACATAGGAGACCGACTCAGACCCACATTCCAGCCCAACAATTTCAGAGCCGCTTTAATCGGAATAGGATTAGTAGTGATAAACAACGTTTTAAACAAACTGAAGAGTTTGATATGAATTTCCGTTGCTTCCTGCACCCGACCCGCTTCAAACATCTGGATCATATCTTGAATTTGCTTCCCTACCAGGTGACTCGCTACGCTCACCACCCCAGTCCCGCCCACTGCTAACAGTGGCAAAGTCAGGGAATCATCCCCAGAATATATCTGAAACTCTTTAGGTGTCAACTGCCTAATTTGACTAGCTTGGTCTAGGCTGCCACTAGCCTCTTTAATAGCCACAATATTAGGAACCGATGCCAAACGTGCCACGGTTTCGGGCTGGAGATTTTGTCCGGTACGCCCAGGAATATTATATAACACAATCGGCAAATCTGCACAAGCTGAGGCGATCGCCAAAAAGTGTTGATACAATCCCTCCTGGGGAGGCTTATTGTAATAGGGAACCACCTGCAAAGAACCATCTACCCCCAGTTTAGCTGCTTTCTGAGTGGCGGCGATCGCCTCCTGGGTAGAATTCGACCCTGTACCAGCAATCACCTTAGCCTTACCCGCCACAGCCTGCTGAACCACCTTAAACAACTCATGTTCTTCATCCCAAGTCAGAGTCGGAGACTCTCCAGTGGTTCCACACACAACCAGAGTATCACTGCCATTAGCCGCCAAGTGAGCCGCCAGCCGCTCTGCTTCTGCATAGTTAATGCTACCATCTTCCCAAAACGGCGTTACCATTGCCGTCATTACTCTGCCAAAACTTACCATTTCTTTTGTGTCAATTGTGCCGTATAGTTAGCCGTCTTGTTCTCAGTTATTCCACCCCACACGGGGGACTTACAGAAGGTCTTTACTTACCAATAATTCAGCAATTTGGACTGCATTTAAAGCCGCTCCCTTGCGAACTTGATCGCCACACAGCCATAATTCCAACCCACAGGGGTGAGAAAGATCCTGGCGGATACGACCCACCAAAACCGGATCGCAGCCCGTTGCATCAATAGGCATTGGGAAATAATTAGCCTGCCAGTCTTCCACCAACTTTACCCCTGGGGCTTGACTCAGGACATCCCGCGCCTTAGCCACATCAAAAGGCTGCTCAAACTCTAAGTTAATCGCCTCGGAGTGGGCACGGAGTACGGGAACCCGTACACAAGTCGCGGAAACTCTCAACTTGTCATCACCAAAAATTTTCCGCGTCTCATTAATCATTTTCATCTCTTCCTCACAATAGCCTAAATCATTGATAGGCGAGTTGTGGGGAAACAGATTAAAAGCCAAGGGGTAGGGGAATATTTCCGCCTGGGGAGTTTCTCCCTGTAAAATCGCCCTGGCTTGGGTTTTCACCTCCTCCATAGCCCTGGCTCCCGCACCACTAGCGGATTGATAAGTAGATACTACTATACGCCGCAGTGGTTGTACCTGATACAGGGGCCAAACTGCCACATTCATCAAAATAGTAGTGCAGTTAGGATTCGCAATAATCCCCTGATGATTAACTACTGCTTCTGGGTTCACTTCCGGCACCACCAAGGGAACTTGGGGGTCCATGCGGAAGGCACTGGAGTTGTCCACTACAACCGCCCCGGCTGCTACAGCTTTGTGAGCCCATTGCTTAGAAGTAGATCCTCCGGCGGAAGCCAATACCAAATCTACCCCATCAAAACTGCGATCGCCAACTGCTTCTACTGTCAGTTGCTCTCCTCCAAAACGGAGACTATTTCCCGCCGAACGGGGAGAAGCCAATAGCTTCAACTCTGACAGGGGAAAATCACGACTCAAAAGCAATTCCAGCAACTCGGTTCCCACGGCTCCGGTCGCGCCCAAAATAGCAACTCTATAGGATTTTGACAAATTGACTTCCTCCCTGGAACTTTAGACAATCGATCATCTGAGAATCAATCAGAAATTTTAATAATATATAAGGCTAATCAGTCTTGTATCTATACTAGAGGCTATTATATCGGTAACTGCGACAGTTGATGTGACGGTCAATAGCGATCGCTACCCATTTCGACCCATCTACTGATAGCATCAAATATTGGCTAGTCTATCAATTATAGTCCTCCAGAGTTAAAATCGTGGTACAGAAACAATGACACTACCATACCACGAACTGTCAGCATCTGGAAGCAAACAGTCTAGGCTTTAGGGCCAGACAGCAGTTTAGATAGCTCGCTTTCCTTAGTCCGCGCTTAAACAAGGTACATCAAAGGTACATCATGAAAGTAACCCAGGAAAAACTTCCCGCCAGCCAAGTTGGGCTGGATATCGAAATTTCTCCAGAAATCTCCAAAAAAGCCTATGAGAAGGTAATCAACCAATATGCTCGTTCTGCCAATATTCCTGGGTTCCGAAAAGGCAAAGTCCCCCGCCATATCCTAGTGCAGCGACTAGGACCCTCTAGGATTAAAGCGGCGGCCCTCGATGATTTGATGCAGGAATATTTCCCAAAAATTGTTGAAGAAGAGAAAATTCCGGCTATTGGCAGTTTTGAAGTAATTGGCAATATTGAAGAACTGATCGAACAGTACGAACCTGGTCAACCCATCACCATCAAAGCGGCTGTAGATGTCGAACCAGAAGTTAAACTCAACAAGTACCAGGATTTTCAGGTCCAAGCTGAAGAGGTCAAATTTGATCCGCAGCAAGTTGATGAGATCCTCGAACGTGAACGGGTGAAAATGGCAACCTTAGTCCCGGTGGAAAACCGACCCGCTCAAAAAGGTGATACAGCCTATGTTGACTTTAAGGGATACTTTACCCCCACCGGAGCAACTGAACCCCAAGAAATTGAAGGGGGACAAGGTGATAACTACCAAGTGGAACTCACGGAAGGTCAGTTTATCCCTGGCTTTACCGAAGGCATTGAAGGCATGAGTCCTGGGGAAACTAAAGAGTTAAACATTGAGTTTCCGGCTGACTATGGTAAACCGGAATTGGCTGGATGTCCCGCTACTTTTAACATTACTCTACTGGAACTTAAAGAAAAAGAGTTGCCAGAGTTGGACGACGATTTTGCGGCTGAAGTGAGCGAGTTTGAGACTTTGGCAGAACTGCGGGAGTCCCTAGAAAAGCGTTTTCAGGAAGAAAAAGCTGAACAAACTACGGCGAATAAACACAAGGCTTTGGCTGAGGCTTTAGTGGCAGAAATGGAAGTGGAATTGCCGGAAACCCTCATTAGGGAAGAAGTAGACCGCCTCTTGACTCAGCAGGCTATGCAGTTGAGTAATATGGGCATTGACCTTAAACAACTGTTTAACAGTGAAACTGTACCACGGATGCGAGAACATCTGCGCCCTGATGCGATCGCTCAACTCAAGGAAACTTTGGCTATCAAAGAAGTCGCTAAACAACAGTCCATCACTATCACCGAGGAGGAAATTCAAGCTAAGTCCGAAGAAATGATGGAGCAACTTCAAGGCCAAGAAGTGAACCTCGATCGCCTACGCATGGTGGTTACTGATGACCTGATTAGCCAAAAGACTTACCAATGGCTCGAAGAACATTCCACCATTGAATTAGTCCCTGAAGGTACTTTGACCCCAGAGGAAGAAGAACCAGAAGATTCAGAAGATTCAGAAGAAGTGGTCGTCGCTGAAGCTGAAGTCGTTACCGACTAGCTATTTGACCACCAGTGGGCTCAGGTGCCAAAATTCTGGAAAAGCGCTAATATGGAGTGGGGGAAAGAAAGGCGATCGCACTAATTTTCAGTCCGTTGCTCTGTTCTTCTCCCCCAACAATCACCTCGCGCCCGTCCCTAACATTTTCAATTAACTGTACATTAACCGTAAAACCACCATAAGATTAAATTACCATCCGCTTTATGATGATCTCTGAGTATTCCCGTGATTCCATTGGCAGCACCCGTAACAGCCACATAATTAGTGGTTCACAACCAGTTACTATTAACTCATCTGCAGCGGGTGTCATTCCCATGGTAGTTGAACAGTCGGGAATGGGAGAAAGGGCTTTTGACCTCTATTCCCGTCTACTACGCGATCGCATTATTTTTCTGGGAACACCCATTGACGATGAAGTAGCCAATGCCGTAAGCGCCCAAATGTTGTTTTTGGAATCAGAAGATCCCGAAAAAGATATCCAACTTTACATCAACTCCCCTGGCGGTTCAGTCACCGCAGGTATGGGAATTTACGACACCATGCAACAAATTCGCCCCGATGTGGTGACAATATGTTATGGATTAGCCGCCAGTATGGGCGCATTTCTCCTCGCTTCCGGTACCGCTGGGAAACGGATGTCCTTACCTAGCTCTCGCATTATGATTCACCAACCCCTCGGAGGCGCTCAAGGACAGGCAATAGACATAGAAATTCAAGCCAAAGAAATTCTCTATCACAAGCACACCCTGAATACACTCTTAGCCCAACATACCGGCCAACCCATAGAGCGCATTAATGCTGATACCGAGAGAGACTTTTTTATGTCTGCCGCCGAAGCTCAAGAATATGGTCTAATAGATAATGTGATCCTAAAACAGAATCTTCCGGTTCCCGGAGAATCTGTTAGCGCAACATAAAACGAGGCAATTATGTCTAAGTACGACTCCCATTTGAAGTGTTCCTTCTGTGGCAAGTCCCAGGAGCAGGTTCGCAAGTTAATTGCAGGGCCAGGAGTCTACATCTGCGATGAATGCGTGGAACTGTGTAACGAAATTTTGGACGAGGAGCTATTTGACCCCAATTCAGCTCCTCCCACTCCCCAGGCTCCCCGCCCCCAAGCAGCCCCTAGCCCTAAACGTCGCCACACTCCCAGTCGAGTCGCCTTAAATCAAATTCCTAAACCGAGGGAAATTAAGGCCTACCTAGATCATCATGTCATTGGTCAGGATGATGCCAAAAAAGTCCTGTCAGTGGCTGTTTACAACCACTACAAGCGTCTAGGCTTTATCCCAGGTCATAGACAAGGTGATGATCAGATCGAACTGCAAAAATCCAATATTTTGCTAATTGGTCCCACTGGGTGCGGTAAAACTCTATTGGCGGAAACTCTCGCTAAAATGCTGGATGTTCCCTTTGCGGTCGCTGACGCTACCACCCTCACTGAGGCGGGTTATGTTGGGGAAGATGTAGAAAATATCCTCCTGCGACTCCTACAAGTGGCTGATTTTGATGTGGAAGAAGCCCAGCGCGGCATTGTCTATATCGATGAAATCGATAAAATTGCCCGTAAGAGTGAAAACCCCTCCATTACTAGAGATGTCTCCGGTGAAGGTGTCCAGCAAGCGTTATTAAAAATGCTGGAGGGAACTACTGCTAATGTTCCTCCCCAAGGGGGTCGTAAGCATCCTTATCAAGATTGCATTCAAATTGATACTAGCAACATCCTATTTATTTGCGGCGGCGCTTTTGTAGGGCTTGAGAAAATTATTGAGCAAAGAAGCGGTAAAAAGTCTATGGGCTTTGTCCACTCCGGCCAAGAAGTCACCCCAGACAAAGACAAAAAAGATGCAGAAGCTCTCAAAGGTATCGAGCCTAATGATTTGGTTAAGTTTGGCTTAATTCCAGAGTTGATCGGTCGTATTCCTATGGTGGCAGTTCTCGATCCTCTGGATGAGAAAACTTTGATGTCAATTCTCACGGAACCCCGCAGCGCTTTGGTTAAACAATATCAAAAATTGCTGCGTATGGATAATGTGCATCTGGAGTTTGACGCTGACGCTATTCGGGCGATCGCTCAAGAAGCCTTCCGCCGTAAAACTGGCGCTCGTGCTTTGCGCGGTATCGTGGAAGAGTTGATGCTAGACGTTATGTATGAGCTGCCTTCCCGTAAAGATGTTAAACGATGTATGGTTACTCAGGAAATGGTTGAAAAGCGATCGACCGCTGAATTGCTCGTCCACCCTTCCTCATTGCCTAAGCCCGAATCCGCTTAATCTGATACATTTACGCGACATTTATCCGGCTATTGCCTGACAATGCGACGATAGCACTATTACCCGTTAAGGTAACAGAGGCGGTATCCCGCAAAGCTTTTAGAAAGATTCCAAAAGCACCGTTCCAGTCCCTGGGTAGAGTGAACCCGCACTCAGGACATCGGAACACTTTTGAGCCACCTAGCTGGGAATGCACATGACCACAGTGAGTACAGGTTTTGCTGGTGTATTCTTCCGTCACATCTACAACTGTGGTTCCAGTTATTTCCCCTTGATGTCTCAGGGTTAGTTTGAATCGATAATGCGCCCATGTCAGCATGGCTCGGGCAGTCTTAGACCTGATTAGACGCTTCACCTTGGCAACCATATCGGAAGTCTCGAAGGTGGGCAAAAAAATTAGGCTGTAGTTGTGAGTCAAGTAGTGAGCAATTTGTTTGTGGGCTTCATCCACTAAATTCCGGATTTTAGTTCTCATTCGTTGAGCCGCTTGCCTCATCCGTCGCCTTCTTGAACGACAGGGTTCCTTGGCGATTCGGCTCATCAAATCATCCAAATGTTGACATAGCCTAGTAATGCGTCCAATATCCCCGGAGCCCAATTCCAGAAACCGAGAGCCATCAAACCCAGTTATGAAAGTTCGCACACCCGGGTCTAATGCAATTACGCCATTCGCTTCAGTTGGGGTAACGGCAACTGGTTCAGGGAAAATCGCCAACCATCGACCTTTGGTAAACACCAACTGAGTCCCTTGCCCGCAAGTTTTAGGGATGGGTTCGGAAACCATGAAAGTTAATCCTTTCGTGAGTCTTGGATACCAACTCCCTGAAGAGAAATTAGTATTATTGAACTTAATCCCTTGAGAGCTGTCACGACAACTTCTAAACCTGGCATCAGGACTGGCTGAAAAGGCGAGATAGGCATCAAAGATGGCATTTTGCCGAATGTGGCAGGGTGTTTCTTTGACCCATTCGGGTAAGTCACTCTGCATCACTTTATTGCGTAACTTTAACTTGCTTAGTCGTTTACCACTCCGGGATAATGCAATTGCTTGGTTGTAGCAATACCGACAAGCAGCCAGCCATTTACGCCAGACTTGATTTAGCTCGGGGCTGGGGTAAATCCGGATCTTCTTTGACCTGAGTTTTGTATTTACTCCGTCGGTATAATCGGGAACTGAAGCAGTGGAGGATGGCGAGGATGTCCTCAACCATTTCTGGTTCTGGACTGAGACTTGTCTCGTTGAGAACCATGAGTGAGCACCTGTTTTGCTCACAGAGCCATCGAAACCAGTCAAATCCCCATATTGCCAATCGGTCTGGGTGGGCAACGACAACCATGCCGACATCTCCTGACAAGACTTGTCCCAGTAAGGCCAGCATTTTCTTTCCCTTTCCCTTGAAGTTGAGCCCGCCTCCGATTTCTGAGACGACTTCTGCTTCGGGGTAGAGGTTGGACAGTGCGGCCACCTGTCGGTTGAGGTCTGACTGCTGGGCGCGGCTACTAACTCTGGCATAGATAACGACTTTGCGTTTGTCACTGCCTGATATGGAATCAGAATATGACTCAACGTTGTATCGTCGTTGCCCAGCGGGGGTTCTGATGGTCTCGATTGAGCCATTTTTGTCCCATCTGCGGAGTATTCTTTCATGGACTCCAAGGATTTGAGCCGCTTCCTTGGGTTTGACATATCTGGCAATAGGTTTATCCTCAACTCTTCTCGCTTCTTATACCATATTGCCCTAAAATATTAACCTAATTTGAGATTAAATCATGCTCTCTCTCTGGTTTAAGGAAGATCCAAAAATGAGTTCTTGAACCTAACTCCCATTGGCTTCCTTACAGGGGGCTGCCTAATTACTGTTAAGAATTGTTACGATTTTATTGATAATTACTGGCAAAAGGTTGACGAAATTATAGGGGTTGTAGTACCATATAAGAAATAGCACCCAAGGGCTTACTGTGTCTAATGCCAAAAATAGAGGCTAAAACCCCCATTGCGTCGCCCACTTGATAATTTGCTGACCAGATTTTAAAACTGGCGATGCACGAGTTTTCAGTAATTTAGGGTCTTTCCAAATTTACCCTCTTGACAAAAAACTAATTTTGTGCATAGACTCAGACAGCGATAATCCCAAAAATTGACTTAGCACTCCCCCAAACCTATAATTTTTAACACTGATGAATATTAACTACCTTTTGCCATTTCTAAACATGGAGAAATCGGCAAAGTTTATCGGTCGGGAATAGATAAGGCTTCCCATGCTTGTGGTGCTTTAGAAGCAATTGTTAAGGAGTTAGAATCTGGTTATCTGCAATTAATGACGGATATGCAGGATATTGAGCAATCTATCATCCGTCAAAAAATCATTTCGGCGCTTAAATATGGGGATAAACCTAATCTAGTAGAAATGACTCAGTTGGCTAGTAAAATTATTTCAGAAGATGTAGAAAAGTTGTTATCTCTGGTGGATAATTTCGTGTTTAATTATGGGGTTATGACGGGGATTCAGATTCACGGCCCGATGGATACTCATTGGATTTATCCCCATGATTTTTATCTAGTTAGTTCTCAGTTACCAGGAGGCAAGAAAAACCTATTTTTGTAGGTTGATAGCAGCTAACCCACGGGTGAACTGGAAAGAACTGATGCGATCGCTTTGAAAAACTCAGCACATCAGTTCTCAGGCGGCGGGAAAATTAGATATCCAAATCAGTGATATCCAAACGAGGAGCATGATCCTCGATAAACTGGCGACGAGGCGCAACCCGATCGCCCATTAACACGGTAAAGATGTGGTCAGCCTCCGCCGCATCCTCAATTTCCACCCGTTTAATGCTGCGAGTTTCCGGGTTCATCGTTGTGTCCCAGAGTTGATTCGGCATCATTTCCCCCAACCCTTTAAAGCGTTGGATGGTGTAATTAGCATTATCGGGGAACTCCGCCAATTGTTGCTGCAATTGTTGCTCATTATAGCAATAGTAGTGATTGCGTCCCCGTTCCACCTTATAAAGAGGCGGACAGGCGATATAAATAAAACCCTGAGCAACCAACTCTCGCTGATAGCGATAGAAAAAGGTTAACAGCAAAGTCCGAATATGAGCGCCATCAACATCAGCATCAGTCATAATGATCACTTTGTGATAGCGCAACTGAGACGGGTCAAACTCCTCCCCCTTAATACCCAATCCCAAAGCGGTAATTAGTGATTGAATCTCATTATTTTTGTAGATTTTCGCATCATCGGTTTTCTCAATGTTCAGAATCTTACCACGCAGGGGTAAAATCGCCTGAGTACGGCGATCGCGTCCTTGTTTAGCGCTACCACCCGCACTATCTCCCTCAACCAAAAAGATTTCCGACTCTTCCGGGTCACGGCTGCTACAGTCTGCCAACTTTCCTGGTAACGGAGAAGATTCTAACACAGATTTGCGGCGCACCAAATCCCGCGCGCGCCGTGCTGCTTCCGCCGCCTTAAAAGCCTGAATAGCCTTCTCTAAAATGGCATCAGCCACATTAGGGTTAAAATCCAGAAACTCAGTCAGAACCTCGCCGACCAGGGAATCGACAATTCCGCGAACTTCGGTATTTCCCAGCTTAGTTTTGGTTTGTCCCTCAAATTCCGGGTCAGGAACCTTAACAGAAATCACCCCAGTCAAACCTTCCCGGACATTTTCCCCCCCCAGGTTAGGCTCATTATCCTTAATCTTATTACGCTTACGGGCGATCGCATTCATGGTGCGAGTCAGAACAGTTTTCAGCCCTTCCAAATGGGTACCACCATCAACGGTGCGGATATTGTTAGCAAAACCCAAAATCGTGTCGCTGTAGGCATCAACACACCACTGTAGAGCCACTTCCACCTGAACATTATTGCGTTCACCAGACACATAAATAGTATCTTCGTGGAGAGCCTGCTTTTCCCGGTTCATGTAGGTAACATATTCCTTAATGCCCCCCTCGTAACAGTAACTCTCAACCTTAGCCTCTTCCCGTTTGAGTAACTCCAGCCTGTTATCGGTGAGAGTAATGCGTACTCCTGCATTCAGATAAGCCAGTTCCCTTAAACGGCTGGCAATGGTATCATATTCAAACTCTATCCCCGTGGTGAAAATCTTGGTATCGGGTTTAAAGCAGACAGAAGTTCCCGTTTGGGTTTCTTTGCTAGAGTGTTCCTCTAGTTCTGTGACCGGAACCCCTCGCTCGTAGCGTTGAACGTATCGTTTGTGGTCTCGTAATACTGTTACTTCCACCCATTCTGATAGAGCGTTCACAACGGAGATACCCACCCCGTGTAAGCCGCCTGATACCTTATAGCCACCGCCGCCGAACTTTCCTCCTGCATGGAGAACAGTCATTACGGTTTCTAGGGCTGATCTGCCCGTTTTGGAGTGGGTGTCAATGGGGATACCTCGACCATCGTCAGTTACTCTGACGGAGTTATCTGGGTTGATCTCAACTTCGATGTGCGTGCAATAGCCAGCTAACGCCTCATCAACGGAGTTATCAACAACCTCATAAACTAAGTGGTGAAGGCCGCGCGGTCCGGTAGAACCAATATACATCCCCGGACGTTTGCGGACTGCTTCAAGACCTTCAAGAACTTGGATCTGGTCTGCTGAGTACGTGCTGGTCATCTAAAAACTGCTCCAATAATGGCGCTGAAGCCCAGGGGCTTCAAAAATGATAAATATAGCCAAAATTGTAACACAAAAGGGTTATAGACGAGATTAGGGCAGGCTAAATTAAAGTTTGGATATGGGATATACCAATCATACAATCGACGATGAGCAACTTTTCACTCCTCCAACTGGGGTGATTGTGGTTTGTGGCGCGACGGCTACGGGAAAATCGGGTTTGGCGTTAACTTTGGCTAAACGCCTGGAAACGGTGATTCTCAGTGCGGACTCACGCCAAGTATACCGGGAGTTTGACATCGGAACTGCTAAACCTACTTTAGCAGAAAGGGAACAAGTCCCCCATTATCTGATTGATATCTGCGATCCGACGGAAACCCTAACTCTAGCAGATTATCAGGATCGGGCTAATCAGTTAATTGGCCAATCCCATATATTAGCGCCACGGGGTAAGCCTTTACTTCTGGTGGGAGGAACTGGGTTATATATTAAGGCGATCGCCGCTGGTTTGAAAATTCCCAGAGTTCCACCACATCCCCAATTGCGATCGCAACTCACGGCTTTGGGTCAACCTTTCGCATACAGCCTTTTACAGCAAGTTGATCCTGTCGCCGCCCAAAAAATTCACCCTAATGATGCTGTACGCACCCTCAGAGGCTTAGAAGTTTATTATGTCACGGGACAAACCATCTCAGCCCAACAAGGAGAAAACCCCCCTAATTACCCGATTTTGCAGTTGGGTCTAACCTGTCAAGACCCACTTACCCTCACCCGTCGCATCTGCGATCGCACCGAGGCTATGATAGAATCTGGCTTGGTGGCGGAAGTGCAACGTTTAGGCGATCGCTACGGTAAAGATTTACCCCTATTGAAAACTTTAGGCTATCAAGAGATTAGCCAATACCTAGCTGGCGATATTACCCTCGCCACCGCCAAAGAATTGACAGTTTTGCATACTCGCCAATTTGCTAAACGACAAAACACCTGGTTTAAGGCTATTCCTCAAATTCACTGGTTTGATGCTGATAGTACCAACTTAATAGACCAAGTTTGGGAAACTATTAACCGTTTTTTAACTTATCATTAACCTATAGAGATTAAAGCCCCTCACTCACCCTAACTTGAGGATAAATGAGGAGTAACTTGGAAAACAAGGAGAGAATTACATCACCCTCCAATTGTATCACAAGTGATTGAGTTTTAGTGGCGGACAAACAGATTCACTAGGCTATAAGTATTTTAGCCCACTATATTAGCTATCCGCCGCATCAGAAACATCCTCAATAGTCCGTTGTGCAGACTTTTTAGCCTCTCCCACCTTTTCCTTAACCACATCGGTAGCATCTTCTAATTGTCGTTTGGCTTCCTTAGTCATATCTCCACCTTCCTGCTTAACTACATCAGCAGCATCTTCTAATTGTCGCTTGGCTTCCTTAGTCATATCTCCACCTTCTTCCTTAACTACACCCGCAGCCTCTTCCACCTTAGTCTGTACTTCTGCGGCTAGGTCTTCAAGTTCCTGACGAAAATCACTCAAGTTTTCTGCTACATCTTCCTGATACTGATCCGCTTGTGAATTATTGTAACTAGCAGTTTCAGTGTTGCTACAAGCTGCTGTCACCAATAGTAAAGTCACCGCCATTAACACCGTCACCAAATGATCTAATCTCAGAGACTTCATAAAATCAGACAATCGTTTCATCAAAAAACCCATTAAATTAACTGCAATTGTAGACAAAAAATAAGTTTATCTATCATTTAGAATCACAAATTATGGGCTATTTTGTATCTATCATAAGGTAGAAATTTGGTGATTTTATAGGTATTGATACCCGCGATTGTCTTGATACCTAGCGGGAAAATCTAACTATGTCAATTCCTCCCGTAGCTATAGCGATCGCCATGACAATTGAGAAACGGCGTGATACATACCCTGTAGATAATCTGCCATTTCCTCTATTTCTAAAGCCACAATACTATAGTCCAGTAAAACTTGACGGGTGGGGGTTTCATCTTCGCGGTTCGCCAATTCGATTAAGCGTTTTTGTTGTAGACCCTTGAGGTAAAGCTGAAACTGTTGCGATGGCGTAACTGTATCGGGAATAGGGGGGAGAGGACTTTGAGATTTTAGGGAAGTTTCCAATTGTGACAACCCCAAATCAATGCGACTGACAAAGGTTTCTAATTCTGGGTGAGGGTCTGTACCACTAAAATCATTTAATTGGTCAATTAGAACAGTGATAGCGCGACTGAACCGAGTTAAGTTAGTCATCAGAGTTAAAGCTATTTCAATTTGGAGTTGGGAAGTTTGCGGGTCATCAATGAGTTTTTGTAGAGAAATTTGGGCGTTAAATTGAGCGAGTCTATTCTGGTGGCGCTGTTTATTGATAGCCTGATAATCGGGAGATTTATTAGACAAGTAAGACATCATGACTATCTGGAAATAATCCCGACTACAGCTAATAGCATTAGTGGCTAGTCTCCAGAATTGTTGTTCCTGGCGATCGCGAAATAGAAAGAATGCAGCCATAAAAGCTAACCCAGAACCAATTAAAGTAGCAATCACTCGCAGAGTCGCGATCCAAGCATTCTCAAAAGTTCGGCTTTGTTCGAGAGTTACAGCATATACAGTAATCAAAAAAACGGCTACTCCATAGTTAAACCTGAGTAAGGAGAAAGCCACGGAAACGGACACAATAGCAATGGCTTCTAAGCCTGCTTGGGTGTAAATAAACACAGTTAATATAGGGGTCATTAACGCACCCAAAACTGTGCCTAAAATTCGTTGAAAAAAGCGGCGAAATGTGCTACCAAAATCATGCTGTAAAACCAATAATACAGTTAAACTAATCCAGAAGCCTCTGGGGATAGATTCAATAGTAGCGATCGCCACTGCTACTGATGTAGCAATAGCTAGTCTGAGTCCATGACGGAAGATAGCAGAATCGAAACTCAAGTTATCTAACAGAGGTTGAAACCAGGGTTGATCACCTTTTTCTAACAATATAGTTATTTCGGATAATTCCGAGTTATTTTCTCCTGGAATAGTAGTGGGTTTCATTTCCTCGACGACTAAATAGGTTCTTTCCAGTAGAGAAATCAACCTATTTAAGGCTTCGACTAACCGGACAAGAGAAATTAAACTCACATAAGCATCTACCTGATTACCAATAGTTTGACGTTGAAAAGATTGTTGTTCATCTAGGGCTTGGGTAATTTGTTTGAGACGATCACAGTTGAATTTAGCTGGTTGATTGCGGATTTTTTGGACTAAATTTTCCAGGTTAATGACTATTTCTTTAAAAGCCTCATTTAACAATATTTTTACGGTGATATTTTCGGAATTTTGTCGATGGATTCCCGATAACTTAATTAAGGTAGAGATAGCGGTCATCAAGTATTCAATATCTTGAATCAAGATGACTGCAGCTTGTCCGATTTCGGAAGTACCTCGGCGACCTTGGCGGTTGATGACTAAAGCATCTTTAGCCAGTTGTAGTTTTTCTCGCCATCCTTTAACTTGCTGTAATTCGGAGACAGATAGACTGGTAGAATTACTTAAAACTACTTGTATATAATCAGCGATCGCCGTATAACAGTCAGCTATGGCTTTTTTGAGGGGGAGATAAGGTTGTAGGGGCCAAAAAATGAACCATAAAGCGATCGCCCAAATTCCTCCCACCAAACCAATCAACATCCTTTCTCCGGCTACTATGATATCTCCTGGGGGAGTATGAATAGTAAACAGAAATAAAATCCCAGTCACAATTCCCGTCATTATCCCAGGATGTCCGTAAACTGCAGCATATCCTACCGCAAACATCCACAAAAAGGTCATCAGTAATTTTAGCCAAATAATATGGGATACCAAAGTTCCCAAACCAATAGCTAAAAGACCTGCTAACAGGGTAGCGATCGCTGTTTTTGCCCGAATTTTATAAGGGCCACCCACCGCCCCTAAAATAAAAAATACCCCTGTCAAACCTATATAAAATCCCGTCTCTGGATAACCCATTAACCGACCGATTACTAGAGGAAATGCTAAAGCTATACCCGCGCGAATACCTCGGTATGCTTCGATATTTTTTTCAAATTTAAGCAGAAAATTAAACAGGTGATTATTTGCTAAATTCATCAGAATATTTACTCTCAGGAATACACAAGAATTTTTGAGATCATAACTCCGTGATGTCACTAGCCGGAACAGGTCGAGAAAATAAATAACCTTGGGCGGCTTCACAACCGAGTTTTTTCAGCCAGTGGAATTGTTCGGGTGTTTCCACACCTTCAGCAATTACATGAAGTTTCAGTAATTTACTTAAAGCTATAATGGATTTGGCAATCACCTGGTGGCGGTCACTCAAATTGGCGGGACTGACAAAAGAACGGTCAATTTTGAGACTATTAACAGGTAACTGATGCAAATAGCTAAGGGAAGAATAACCTGTGCCAAAGTCATCAATACTTAAACCAATACCTTTGGCTTTAATTTGGTTGAGTAAATCACAGGTTTTTTCAATATTAGCCACTAGCATACTCTCGGTAATTTCCAGGACTAAGCTATTCTGTTTCAAATTATAATTATTTAGCACTTCGTCAAGTTGTTCTAGTAAAAAAATATCTAATTGTTTAACGGAAAGATTCACACTCATCTTTAAAAAATGGTGGGGAAATTGATTTTCCCACTCGGCTAATTGTTGACAAGCTGTGTGTAATAACCATCTTCCCATGGGTATGATTAAACCAGTATTTTCGGCAATGTTAATGAAGTGACCAGGAGCTAAAAGACCCCTTTCTGGATGCTGCCAACGCACCAATGCTTCCAACCCATGAATCCTCTGGTTTTTGATATTAACAATGGGTTGATAATATAAAACTAACTGATTGTTTTCTATGGCTTTGCGGAGGTCATTTTCTAGGTGCATTTGTTGGACAGCTTGGAAGTGCATCAGCGGGTCAAAGATAGCATATCTCCCCCGTCCTTCATGTTTGGCTCGATACATGGCTAAATCGGCATCCCTGAGTAAATCCTCGGCTTTTTCGTGGCGGTTTGTCCGCAAAACTATGCCAATACTACTATTTACAAATACGTCTCTTTCCCCTACTTGTAAAGGTGTCGATCGCAGACTTTCTAAAATTCGTTCTGCTACCAGTATCGCCTCATTGGTCGCCTCTAAATCTTCTAAGATAATCACAAATTCATCCCCTCCTAACCGCGCCAATAAATCAGTATCTCTGACTAGATCTTGGATGATTTTTGCGACTAATGACAGCATTTTATCGCCCATTAAATGACCCAAGCTATCATTAATAACCTTGAAATTGTCTAAATCTAAAAACAGGATGGCTAACTGCAAATTAGGATTATTTTTGGCTCGTTTTAAAGCCATATCTAGACGCGCCATGAGGTGATTACGGTTAGGAAGTCCGGTTAAACCGTCATGGAGGGCATCATATTTTAACTGTTCTTGTGCTTGAATGCGATCGCTAATATCCCTAGATGTACTCTGTAAATGTCTGACCTCTCCTTGGTCATCTAAAATCACTTTGGTGAGAGTTTCTAACCAGATATATTGTCCATTTTTTTGGCGGATTCGATAAATTATTGGACGAGATATTCCCGGTAAAATATTTAGGGAAGATTCCAGAGATACCGGATATAATTGGTCTGGTTGTAAAATATCAGTGGGATTTTTGGCAATCAGTTCCTCTGGGGTATATCCTAGCAATATTTCACGGGAGGTAGTCACATATAAATAACTGCCATCAGCAGCGTGTAAAACAACTTCTTGGTTAAAGTTAAAACGGCGATCGCGTTCTTCTGAGTGAGCCACATCTACCATTAAATCAAGTTGTCCTTCCTCCAGTAATTCTAGGCATTGATTCCACTCACAGGGGATATACTGCAACTGCCAATTTTGCCTCCTTGCTATAGGGTTAAGTAAATCTACCCAGAACCCCGCAGGTTTACCACTTTCATCAATAAAAATCTTGGGTTTATTTTCATATATCCCCACGCGAACTAGATTCTCTGTAGTTGTAGCCGGGGCAGCATACACCCCTAACTGCATAGATATAATTAAGCAACTACTAAACGCTGCAACAAACTTCATTTTCTGGTGATTCATTTTAATTCAGTCTATCATATAATAGATAGTAGCAACCCCATACCAAAATCTGCCCAATCTTCTGCCTAGAGACCAATAGTTGACAGTTTACCCATCCCCAGGAATAATTAATCACTATCAATTACCTCTGGTTACATCTGTTGAACTCAACAGTTAGCCAGAGACAACCTTGTTGGTGTTGAGCAATGGCAATTCTGGAAGCCATCAAAATCGGCTGTCAAAAAATACAACCTTCCCAAACCACAGAGCAACCAACCAGGTGGCTATGGCGTGATTTATCGTTTGAACTAGAACCGGGCATACAATTAGGCTTAGTCGGTGCGACGGGAACCGGAAAAAGTTTATTATTGAGAGCGATCGCCTGCCTTGACCCCCTAGGGGAAGGAGAAATCAGATATTTAGATCGCTCCCTGAGCGCCTGGAATTTGCCCCTGTACCGCTCACAAGTCATTTACCTACATCAACGCCCCATCATGTTCGAGGGTAGCGTAGAAGCCAACCTAAAGGCAGTCTATCAACTGGCGGTTAACTCCCACCGTCGCTATGACCCTCACCGAGTCCGAGACCTACTCGAAACCTTCAACCGACACCCGGAGTTTCTCTACCAACCCGCCGCCAACCTATCAGGGGGAGAAAGTCAAATTGTGGCAATTATCCGATCGCTACAACTAGAACCCACCCTTTTATTATTAGACGAATGTACAGCATCTTTAGACCCGGACACCACCCAAAAAGTGGAAAAGGCGATCGCCTCCTGGTTGGCGGCGAACCCTCAACGCGCTTGTATTTGGACTAGCCACGACCCCCAGCAAATTCAACGAGTTACCAATCAACAACTTATCCTTTCTGAATATGTCGGATGATTACCTTTCCCTCAGTTATGGACAACTAGGCGCATCAGTTTTATTAATTATCATCAACGTCGCCCTATCCCTACAATTACGCCTAGGCTTAGAACGCTCCCTCGCCATAGCCTCACTGCGTTGCGTAGTACAATTATTGTTGGTGGGCTATATCTTAGAATGGTTATTCGCCCTGGATAACCCCTGGGTAGTATTAGCGATCGCCCTATTAATGGCAGCCATAGCCGGAATATCAGCAGTAAACCGAACATCGCGCCGTTTTGCGGGAATCTATTGGCGGAGTTTACTGTCAGTATTAGTATCAGCCCTTTTAATCACCAACCTATCAGTCATCGGCATCATTCAAGTACAACCTTGGTACAATCCCCAATATTTAATCCCTCTGTTGGGAATGATCCTCGGAAACACATTAAACGGAATTTCTTTAGGCTTAGACAGGTTTATGGAAGGAGTCGTCAGTAACCGTAATGGCATTGAAACCCTACTCGCCCTAGGTGCTACCAGGTGGGAAGCCAGCCATAAACAAATTCAGACCGCAGTCCGAACCGGCATGATACCTATGATTAACTCTATGATGGTTATGGGTGTAGTTAGTTTACCCGGTATGATGACTGGTCAAATTTTAGCCGGAGCCAGCCCCCTTGATGCTGTACGCTATCAGATTGTGATTATCTTTGCGATCGCCTCCGCCAGCGCCCTCGGAACTCTCGGAGTCGTCATACTAGCCTGGTTAGCCCTATTCAGTCCCAGTCACCAACTCCTAAGCGATCGCCTTTATCAGATCACCAAAAAATGAGCAGTTGTTATCATGGAACGACTATCACCACTTCTGAAATCTCCTAATTTTGTGTTACGTGAATAGACGATAGCTTGAAAGCCCTGTGGCTTTAGCCCAGGGATGAAAAGCAACGGCGGCTTTAGCCGCATTCTTGCGCCAGATATGCTAATATAAGGGAAAATGATTGTACTTGAGTTCAAAGCACGGGTAAAGCCTGCCCAGGCTACCGCTATAGACGACGCTATACGGACGGCTCAGTTTGTCCGTAATAAGGCGTTGCGCTATTGGATGGATAGCCAAGATGTCGGCAAATACGACCTTAGCAAACTCTGCAAAGCGTTAGCTGAGGAGTTTCCCTTTGCCAAGAAACTCAACTCCATGGCTCGTCAGGCTTCAGCAGAACGGGCCTGGAGTTCAATCAGTCGGTTCTACGACAACTGCAAAAAGGGCATTAAGCCCGTAGGATTCCCCAGGTTCAAAAAGCATTCCCGCTCGGTGGAGTACAAAACCTCTGATGGCAGTGTGGTGGAAGCACCGCAGTTCTATCGCAAGTCTGAAAGGCGGTTGAACAAGGCCAATCGAGAGAAGTCCAGAAAGTACCGCAAGGGGGCAAAACCACAGTCCGGGAACTATCACAGGGCTAGGAACCGATACGCCCGGAAGCATTTAAGGGTAAGTAGGCAGCGTAATGAGTGGGCGAAGAGCATCGCCTACTGCGTCATCCAATCTAACGATTTGGTTGCCTACGTAGACGCGAAGCGGCGCGCCGAAGGCAGACTTGAATGTGAAAGGGTTAGTACGCAATCGGCATCTAGCCAAGTCGATTAGTGATGCAGGATGGTCAATATTTCGCTGTTGGTTGGAGTATTTTGGCAGGAAGTACGGGAAGGTAACGATTGCCGTTCCTCCCCAATATACGAGCCAGGATTGCTCAAGCTGCGGCCAACGAGTCAAGAAGGCACTCTCAGTCAGAACCCACCACTGTCCGCATTGCGGCTATGAGGCTGACCGAGATGTGAATGCGGCCATCAATATCCTGCGCCTGGGACTAACTACCGTGGGGCACACGGGAAGTTATACGCTTGGGGAGAGCGGGCCTCTGGCTGGGTTGGAAAAATCCTGCTCAGTTAAGTCCGGTTGATGAACCAAGAATCCCCGTCGCGTGACTCGCGGGGAGTGTCAAAAAAGATCCTGGCATCAACTGCGATCGCATTTCATCATCATAGGCAGCCGTGACTCAAACCCTAACCCCATCATTCTCAGATACCCAGAACGTTCATCGCTATGTTTTAGATAACGGTATTATCCTGTTAGTCACTGAAAACCCGGCGGCGGACATTATCGCGACCCGTTTATTTTTGAGGACTGGGACCCGTTGGGAACCACCACACCAAGCCGGACTCTCTCACCTCCTCGCCGCCGTCATGACCAAAGGGACAGAAAGCCTGTCATCCCTAGAAATTGCCGAAAGAGTCGAGTCAGTTGGGGCGAGGGTTAGCGCGGACACCTCCTCCGACTATTTCCTCGTCGGTATCAAAACCGTTTCTGGTGACTTTGAGGATATTTTGGAGTTAGTCGCCCAACTCTTGCGCGCCCCATCTTTTCCCGAAGCGGAAATAGAACTGGAACGCCGCATCACCATTCAAGGTATTAGAGCCCAGAAAGAACAACCATTTTCCGTAGCTTTCGACCATCTACGACGGGGAATGTATCAAAACCATCCCTATGCTATTTCCGGCCTCGGAACCGAAGAAACGGTAAGTCAAATTACCCGCGCCGACTTACAGGAATTTCATCAGACCTATTTTCGCCCAGATAATCTGATTATTTCCCTAGCGGGACGCATTACCCTAGAGAAAGCCCTAAGCCACATACAGAGATGCTTTGGAGACTGGAAAGCACCCCCGACTCCCCTCCCCAAACTCACCCTACCAACAATCATCTCTAACCCCCACAAGGCGATCGCACCCCAGGAAACCCAGCAATCTGTAATTATGCTAGGATACCTCGCCGCCTCGGTCTATCACGAGGATTATGCCACCCTCAAAGTCATGAACACCTATTTGGGTAATGGTCTATCCAGTCGCCTCTTCGTCGAATTACGCGAAAAGCGGGGACTAGCCTATGATGTCTCGGCTTTCTATCCTACCCGCCTAGATGCTTCCCAATTTGTCGTGTATATGGGTACTGCCCCTAATAATACTGCGATCGCTATTGACGGACTACGCGCCGAAGTAGACCGACTTACCAACACCCCCCTCACAGAAGAAGAACTCCAGGTCGCTAAAAATAAACTACTAGGACAATATGCCCTCGGAAAGCAAACTAACAGCCAACTCGCCCAAATTTACGGATGGTATGAAACCCTAGAATTGGGTATTGACTTCGACCAGCAATTTCAAATTGATGTCGCCTCGGTCACAGTTCCACAAGTCCTAGAAATATCTCAAAAATACTTCTGTCAACCTTACCTCGTCTTGGTCGGTCCACAGGCGATCGTCACCCCTTTTTCCTACTCCCACTAACATATTCTCTGCCATGCACAAAATCGCCATTTTGTCAAGATGTCTAAAAACCCTAGCCCCACTCATCCTCAAAACTCGTGCATCGCCAGTTTCAGTTTTCCCTCAAAAAATAACTTTAATCGCCAGAGAATCGGGGTTTCAGCCTTTATTGGTGCATCAAGACACAATAGCCCCTTGGTATCGGTTTCCTCAATGTTACCACAACCCCGATAATCTCGTCAACTTTTTGCCACTTTTTATCAACAAAAACGTATCAAATCTTAACAATATTTTAAAAATCCCATATATTTGAGCCGTATCAATTAGCCAAACTTATTTTTGGGTCAGGCAACAAATCACCCTGTGGGGTCAACCTGAATCGACCCCTTAATTGATGGTTTCCGATTTGAGACCGTCTATTTAACTGGGTTTACTGACGCTTTTACAGTGGCTGCTGTCAACAATATGCGATCGTAGGGTAGCCGGTTGGGTGAGTGATTCATGAGCCGGTACAGGTTCCCCTATCGGGTGAAAAATGACCTGTTTACAGACCAATTGACTACTACCGCCATAGGCATAATCCCAAATATAGGATTCTGTATCATTAATCGTCGCCGCAGCCGGAGACCAAAACGAACTCAGCAAGACCAATTCTAAAGCCACCAAAGCCGTGATGATATATTTCCACATAATAAATCCCCATTCCCATCAACTCACAGGGTCATAGGCGAGTTTCGGCAGCATCCCTATTGGCGATCGCTAGTCGATACAACCCGCCCATTCTCCCATTATATCAGTCCTTTCGGGGATGTCAAAACTTATTCCGTTTCCCCCTTAGTGCTGGATTTTTTCCTAGTAGTGGACTTTTTGGCAGTAGTGGACTTTTTGGCAGTAGTGGACTTTTTGGCAGTGGTACTGCTAGTAGACTTCGACCTCGACTTAGACTTCGACCCAGAAGCCGCCTTAGCCTTTAAGAGTTCCAGAGCCTGTTCTAGGGTGAAAGTTTCGATCGCCTGTTCTTTAGGCAAAGAAGCATTAATTTTGCCATGCTTAATATAGGGACCATAGCGACCATCATAGATATTGAGAGGTTCTCCATCTTCCGGATGTTCTCCCAACTCTCGCAGGGGAGTAAGAGTTTTTTTAGCCCCCCTGCGTCCCACCTTAGGTTGAGCCAGAAGTTCCAAAGCCCGCTCAAAAGTAATAGTCAAGACATCATCAGGAGCCTTGATAGAGCGATAATCCTTAGCCTCCTTACTTTCATGAACCACATAAGGACCAAAGCGACCAATAGCAGCCTTAACCTTAGCCCCCGTTTCGGGATGCAGTCCCAAAAGGCGAGGTAAAGACAAAAGCGATACAGCCACATCCAAAGTCACCGCATCCTTTTCCAGTCCCTTGGGAAGGGAGACCCGTTTCGGCTTCTTATTAGTTTCCGACTCTTCCCCCAACTGCACATAAGGACCATAGGGACCAATTAACATAAAAATCGGTTCCCCTGCTTCTGGATGAACTCCCAGCTTTTCCGGTCCCTCCGTCTTTTGTCCAATCAACTCCTGAATTAACTCAGGAGTCAGGTCAGCAGGAGTCAGGTCTTGAGGAATGGAAGCAGTAATAATCTCCTCATCCTTCTGTGCCTCAATATAAGGCCCAAAGCGACCCAAACACAAACGGTAAGTCATGCCATCAGTAGCATCACCCAAATTTTCCAATTCAATAGTTCGGGCTACCTTAGCATCAATTTGGCTTTCCTGTTCCTTAACCTGATTTTCCAGCCCCCCGTCACCGGAATAGAACTGTTGCAAATAAGGCAACTGGTCCGCCTGTCCAGTGGCTATTTCATCAAGAGTATTCTCCATGCGAGCGGTGAAACGGATATCCACCAAATCGGGAAAATGTTTCTCCAGGAGGCTATTAACGGCAAAAGCCGTAAAAGTAGGAATCAGAGCATTGCCCTTAATTTGAGCATAACCGCGATCGATAATCGTACCAATGACACTCGCGTAGGTACTCGGACGACCTACCCCCTCACTTTCCAGAGTTTTGACCAAAGATGCTTCTGTAAAGCGTGCCGGAGGTTGGGTTTCATGTCCCACTGCCTCCAAATCCTTACAATCAGGATGTTGACCTACTTTTAGAGGTGGTAGAGGTACTTCTTGATTTTCCAAAGCCGCATCAGGATCATCAGACCCCTCTACATAAGCCCGCAAAAACCCAGGGAAATCAATACGTTTCCCCGTCGCCCGAAAACCTGCATCTTCCACCTGTAAGTCAACAGAGATATTAGTTTGGCGAGAGTCAGCCATCTGAGAAGCAACGGTCCGCTTCCAAATTAAGTCATAAAGTTTCAAGTCATTACCACTTAACTCAGTTTCCTGGGGAGTACGGAAATAACTTCCAGCCGGGCGGATAGCTTCGTGGGCTTCTTGAGCGCCCTTACTTTTGGTCGTGTACTGGCGTGGTTTCGGACTCAGGTACTCTTTGCCATATTTCTGCTCAACGCAGTTTCTAGCAGCTACTATGGCTTGCTCTGATAAATGTACAGAGTCAGTCCGCATATAAGTAATATAACCACGCTCATAGAGTCCTTGAGCCACCTGCATAGTCTGACGGGCGCTAAGTCTGAGTTTCCGGTTAGCTTCCTGTTGCAGAGTCGATGTGGTAAATGGCGGCGCGGGTTTGCGAGTAACTGAGCGTTGGTCAATATTGCTGACAGACCAGAGTTTCTCCCTCAGTCTCTCCTTGAGCGCTTGGGCTTGGTCTGAGTCTAGTAGGACTACATTACGCCCCTCGGCGATTCTACCAGTGCTTTCATCGAAGTCGCTACCTGTGGCTACCTTTACCCCATTTAGGGTAATTAGTTTCGCCTCAAACTCGGTTTTACCTTGTTCCAGCAAGGCTTTTAGATCCCAATATCCTCCCTGTCGGAAGGCGCGACGTTCCCTCTCTCGGTTTACTATCAATCTTACGGCTACAGACTGCACCCGACCCGCTGACAAGCCTCGGGCGATTTTTTTCCACAGCAGTGGTGACAGTGTATAACCATAGAGGCGATCGAGTATCCGCCGGGTTTCCTGGGCGTGAACCAGTTGTTCATCTAAGTCTCGGCAATGTTCTAGGGCTGAGAGTATGGCTTCCGAGGTGATTTCATGGAAGACCATACGCCGGGTGGGAATTTTCGGTTTTAGCACCTGCAACAAGTGCCAGCTAATACTTTCCCCTTCTCGGTCTTCGTCGGTGGCTAGAACTAACTCTGTCGCTTGTTTAAGCGCTTTTTTGAGTTCTTTGACCACTTTCTGCTTATCTTTGGGGATTACATAAATAGGCTCAAAATTACCTTCCACGTTTACCCCTAGCCCTGCCCATGTTTTCCCCTTGTACTCTTCGGGAATTTCATCAGCAGAGGGTGGTAAATCCCGGATATGACCCATTGAGGCTTCTACCTGATAGTCTTTCGGTAAGAAGTTACGAATAGTCCGGGCTTTGGTCGGTGATTCAACGATAACTAAAGTTGACATAGCAGCTTTTTCGTATAGCAGCAAACTGGACTTGGGGTCTGGCCCTGGTTTGGGGGAGACCAGAATTTATCTTTTTCTGATACATTTACGCGACATTTATCCGGCTATTGCCTGACAATGCGACGATAGCACTATTATCCGTTAAGGTAACAGAGGCGGTATCCCGCAAAGCTTTTAGAAAGATTCCAAAAGCACCGTTCCAGTCCCTGGGTAGAGTGAACCCACACTCAGGACATCGGAACACTTTTGAGCCACCTAGCTGGGAATGCACATGACCACAGTGAGTACAGGTTTTGCTGGTGTATTCTTCCGTCACATCTACAACTGTGGTTCCAGTTATCTCGGCTTGATGTCTCAGGGTTAGTTTGAATCGATAATGCGCCCATGTCAGCATGGCGCGGGCAGTCTTAGACCTGATTTTCCGCTTTGCTTTGGCAACCATATCGGAAGTCTCGAAGGTGGGCAAAAAAATTAGGCTGTAGTTGTGAGTCAAGTAGTGAGCAATTTGTTTGTGGGCTTCATCAACTAGATTGCGGATTTTGGTTCTCATTCGTTGAGCCGCTTGCCTCATCCGTCGCCTCCTTGAACGACAGGGTTCCTTGGCGATTCGGCTCATCAAATCATCCAAATGTTGACATAGCCTAGTAATGCGTCCAATATCCCCGGAGCCAAATTCCAGAAACCGAGAGCCATCAAACCCGGTTATGAAAGTTCGCACACCCGGGTCTAATGCAATTACGCCATTCGCTTCAGTTTGGGTAACGGCCACAGGTTCAGGAAACACCGCAAACCATCGACCTTTGGTAAACACCAACTGAGTCCCTTGCCCGCAAGTTTTAGGGATAGCTTCGGAAACCATGAAAGTTAATCCTTTCGTTAGTCTTGGATACCAACTCCCTGAAGAGAAATTAGTATTATTGAACTTAATCCCTTGAGAGCTGTCACGACAACTTCTAAACCTGGCATCAGGACTGGCGGTCAAAGCCTGATAGGCATCAAAGATGGCATTTTGCCGAATGTGGCAGGGTGTTTCTTTGACCCATTCGGGTAAGTCACTCTGCATCACTTTATTGCGTAATTTCAGTTTGCTTAGTCGTTTACCACTCCTAGATAATGCAATTGCTTGGTTGTAGCAATACCGACAAGCAGCCAGCCATTTACGCCAGACTTGATTTAGCTCTGGGCTGGGGTAAATCCGGATCTTCTTTGACCTGAGTTTTGTATTTACTCCGTCGGTATAATCGGGAACTGAAGCAGTGGAGGATGGCGAGGATGTCCTCAACCATTTCTGGTTCTGGACTGAGACTTGTCTCGTTGAGAACCATGAGTGAGCACCTGTTTTGCTCACAGAGCCATCGAAACCAGTCAAATCCCCATATTGCCAATCGGTCTGGGTGGGCAACGACAACCATGCCGACATCTCCTGACAAGACTTGTCCCAGTAAGGCCAGCATTTTCTTTCCCTTTCCCTTGAAGTTGAGCCCGCCTCCGATTTCTGAGACGACTTCTGCTTCGGGGTAGAGGTTGGACAGTGCGGCCACCTGTCGGTTGAGGTCTGACTGCTGGGCGCGGCTACTAACTCTGGCATAGATAACGACTTTGCGTTTGTCACTGCCTGATATGGAATCAGAATATGACTCAACGTTGTATCGTCGTTGCCCAGCGGGGGTTCTGATGGTCTCGATTGAGCCATTTTCGTCCCATCTGCGGAGTGTTCTTTCATGGACTCCAAGGATTTGGGCCGCTTCCTTGGGTTTGACATATCTGGCAATAGGTTGATCCTCAACTCTTCTCGCTTCTTATACCATATTGCCCTAAAATATTAACCTAATTTGAGATTAAATCATGCTCTTGTCGGACTGTTTAGGCAACACCATTAGGGGTCGAGAATGGAGTCACCTCCATCCCCTCCCATTCAGAACCGTGCGTGAAAGTTTCCCTTCACACGGCTCCTAGTCTGACTGCTCCATTGTTAGGGATACGGCTTTGGCATTGTCTAATGCCGTTTTATTATCGTGACAGTGGCGGTGCAGTAATTGAATATTCTTGTATTCATCCTTTCCGCCGTGGCTTCGAGGTACAATATGGTCTACTTCAATTATGTCTGATGGGGTAAAGTATTGTCCACACCAGGCACACTTACCTTTTTGCCTTTTGAGTAGTTTGGCTACTTTTGTCGGTGTATCAGTTGTTTGTCCTTTTCTGGTTGCCCAGTAAGTCCAATTTCCGTCGTATGGTATTGCGTCCGGGCGCACTAGGGTATGTCTGACCAATGGGGTCCAGTTATGCTTATGCAGATGTAACCCATCTTTGGTTTGAAACATCCAAGTTTCCTGTCTTTCTTTCCCATTACTGAGTTTAACCGTTCCCGGTTTAAAGTATTTACTCAGTTTCTTATGTTTTGCCTTTCCGCATCTTGAAACTGTCCATGCCCGCAACATTTGCCAAACTGTGTAATCCAACTTATTGAATGTCTCAACTGAGACTACCCCGGAATAGTAATTAGACCATCCTCGTATTATCGGGTTTAGTCTACTAATCAGGGCTGATTGGGGTGCTGTTTTATGTTGTTTTATTACACCCTTCATCACTTCAGTGTGGGCTTTAACTGCTTTCTTGCTGGGTTTAATGTGAGTTACAAAGGTTTTCCTTGTGTCCCTATTTATCTTCCCTGCTCTATGTTTTCCTGCTGGGTATTGCCTGATATTGAATCCGAGAAAATCGAACCCTGATTCCTCTGTTTTGCCATTATACTCCATAGAATTGAGTGTGTGACAAATCCGAGTCTTTTCGGGCTTAATTTCTAGTCCAACGGGTTTTAACCATTCAGAGATTGCAGTTTGGCACTGTTCAATGATTCCTAGGTCTTTTGAGATTACCACGAAATCATCCGCGTACCTTATTAGGGTAGCCTGAACGGTTCCCCTTTTCTTGGGATACATTGTTTCGATTAATCTTGCCATTCCATCCAGTGCGATGTTGGCAAGTAGTGGGCTTATTACCCCTCCTTGTGGTGTCCCTGTTTCTGTATCCTCGAATACGTCGTTATCCAACACACCTGCTTTTAACCATTGTTTCAGGTCTCTTTTTAGGCAGCTTGGACCATGAATTTTGGACAGTAGGTAATCATGGTTTATTCGATCGAAACACTTCGCTATATCCGCGTCTAGCACGTAGTATTCACCTTTGTTGATACTCAGGTAAATCCTGGCTATTGCATCCTGAGCTGACCTCCCTGGTCTAAACCCATAGCTTGTGCCTTCAAATCTTGCTTCCCATTCGGGTTCGAGTGCCGACTTCACCAAGGCTTGCCTTGCTCTATCTTGGATAGTGGGTATTCCCAGGGGGCGTTTTTCATCCCTTCCAGGTTTTGGAATCCACACCCGTCGCAGTGGTTTGGGTTTGAGTTTCCCTTTGATTTCCTTCACCATCTCTAGCCTTTACTTAGGGGATATTACTATCTTTCCATCCACTCCAGCCGTCTTTTTACCTTGGTTTTCTTGGGGGGCGGGTTTATTAAGCTGACTGTTGGGAAGCATGGCTGACCGTGGAACCCGCCCCTACAGCCGCACTGCTAAGAGCCGGGCATAATATGATTTCACCAGTAGACGTTGCAACCTTCTAACCTTTGCATTCTGTCCCGATTTAGCTGCTTGAAATATACTCTTTTGGAGCTTAAAAACTCTCCGTTGAACTTTCGTCCATGGGATTGCCTTCCATGCGTTGTTCGTAGTCTTGATTGGTTTTGATTTCTCAAACCCTTTCTTTAAGCTCGCTATCGCCATTTTTACACCTACTAGACTCTATTCCTTGCAATCAAACCGTGACCTGTTAGCATATCCCTTCCATTACAGTCGGGCGTTGGCTTTTGGTCACATCTCACATCCCCAATGCATACGCTTACACTTGTCACTACTGAGTTCTTCGACCAATTCCCTCAGAGCACTTGGGGACTTAAAACGTTCCGTTTATATGGGCGTTCCATCCTTAGATTTGTCCTGTCCACCGGGGTACTTTAAAGGTCTATGCAGGTGGTAGTACAAAACCCCTGCTGTTCCCCTTGCCCTTTTGGGCGCAGCGTATCAACCCATTACGCTACTGGCTAATTACGGTGGTTCATGTCAGACATTAGGTTCCCCTAATCGTAGATGGTTGGCAGTGGTCTCGTTTCTGGTGTTAGGTTACACCTCGGAGCCTTCCGTTCCCCGCTTCAATCCCAGGTTTGTGGGTCCTGAAACTGGGGGTGGCTATCGCCGTCACCCTCAACCCTGATTTCCCTTCATTCCTGTACGGTTCCCCGTCTTTTCCTAGGTTCGGTTTCCCGTCCCTCTGATTGTTAAGAAATGTTAAGAATTGTTACAGGGTTTGTTGACCTTGGGTTCCCTGCCTCATTTTGTATCTTATGATACTAAATTTAGGGACATATAAACAGTTATAGGGATGTTCAGAAGCGAGCTTATTATATTCAACCAAGGGGCTGAAGTCCCTACCAGGCGGTTATTTCGGGTATTACACCCCTATTTCATGCCTGAACGTCTCGCACAGCACTATCTAGCCTAACCCAACATTTCCAACTATCTCACTTGATTTAGCCCCCGATCGCTTATAATAAGGGTTTGCATTTAATTTTCAACTGGAGGGTACTATGTCTCGTGTCTGTCAGCTTACAGGAAAACGGGCTAATAACGGAATGGCTGTCTCTCACTCCCACCGTCGTAGTCATAAACTACAACAAGCTAATTTGCAGTGGAAACGGATATGGTGGCCCCAAGGTAAGCGCTGGGTACGTCTGAAACTTTCCACTAAGGCTATTAAAACTATTGAGAAGAAAGGGTTACAGGCTATGGCTAAAGAGGCTGGCATCGATCTCAATAAATTTTAGCTTTTCGGGCTACACATCACCCATTTCTATTGATAATGGAACTCCCTCTCCTTCTGGGAGAGGGCGCTCGGGCTGGGAGCATCAATTTTACAGGATATACTTCCTATCCTACCCCTTGCATTTAGCCAGAATTAGACCAAACCAATTGTTACTATCAGTCCAAGTCTTGACGGGTTGTAAACCTTGCTGGTTGAGATAATTCTGCATATTTTCTAGTTCAAATTTTCGGGAAATTTCGGTGCGGACTGTTTCCTGGGCGCTAAAATTGACGGTCAGGTTTAAACTTTGCAGACGTACAGTTTGCTGACAGAGACTGCGTAGGTGCATCTCAATTTGATGTTCTTCTAGGTTATAAAAAGCCCAATGTTCAAAGTTGTTGATATCAAAATCACCATCAAAACGATGGTTTAAATGTGACAGCATATTTAAATTAAAAGCTGCCGTTACCCCCTGACTATCATTATAAGCGGCTTCTAAAATATCGGTGGGTTTATGTAAATCCACACCTAATAGGAAATATTCCCCTGGTAATAAAGCGGCTGTAATTTGTGAGAAAAAGCGATCGCACTCCGTGGGGGTTAAATTTCCCAAGGTGCTACCCAGAAAGCAAATCATGCGACTGGGAAGCGGTGCGGGTTCTAATGTCGCTAAAGCCTGTTCATAGGTGGCTACAATTCCATGAACTTGTAAAGATGGATAATCTTCTAACAATTGATAGGCGCTAGTTTCCAAAATACCCCCACTAATATCAATGGGAAGATAACGCAAAGGATAGCCTAAACTTTGGTAAGCATCTAATAAAATCCGAGTTTTAGTAGAACTACCACTCCCTAACTCTACCAATTCCGTCGGACCAGTTAAAGTGGCAATTTCCGACGCAAAATCCCTTAAAATAGCCGTTTCTGTGCGGGTCGGATAATATTCGGGTAATTCGCAGATTTTTTCAAACAATAGAGAACCCTGATCATCATAAAAATACTTAGGGGACAGAGTTTTGGGCTGGTAGGTGTTGGCTAGACCCTCGATTATATCATAACCGGTGGCGGGTTCATTGGCTGGGGTCTGATTTGCATTAACTAGAGATTCAATCCTGATTCGTTGCTGGAGTAGGGAGCGATCGCTCGTTTCTGTAGTAGTCTGAGGGTGGGAGATATACATTATGGCTAAAGTATACACAGCAATGGCATCAAAAAAACTGCTGCCATTATGTATTGTCCCATACCATTGTCAACAAAAGGTTATGTTAACCGAACCCAAAAACCATCAACTGTTATGGCTTACCCTAAGAAACGTAACCGTGAGCATCCCTCGGTAAATTCCCAGTGGTCTACCGAAAGCGAATTGGTAGGTTTGGAATTTGAACTCACAGCTACGGACAATCATACCCTTTACCCCCAATATACCATTGGTCTACACGCCTGGTTTCTTGACCAAGTGCGTAACACTAACCCAGAACTTTCCCAATATCTCCATGATGGACAATCAGAAAAAGCCTTTACGATTTCAGGGTTGTCCGGTTCCCTAATGACCTCTGGAAAAAATCTGCAATTACAAGGCGATCGCCTCTATCATTGGTATGTCACGGGGTTATCTCGTCCGGTAGTTCAGTGGCTAGGGAAATGGACCCAAAACCTACCCCCCCGCATTGAACTCAGAAACGCCCCCCTAACTATCAATTCCTGTAAAGTCTTCCTGGAAGCCAATACCTATGAGCAACTGTGGGAACAGCAGTCCCCCAAAACCGGAAACCTGAAATTAAGTTTCCTCTCTCCCACCAGTTTTCGTCACAAAGGACATCATCTCCCCCTACCAATTCCAGTTAACCTCTTCCATAGCTACCTGCGGCGGTGGAATGATTTTTCTGACATCAAATGCGATCGCGACTTATTTTTAGAATGGGTCGATGAGTTTGTCATCCTCCAACGTCATCACCTACAGTCCGTCAAAGTCGCAGCCGGAAAACGGGGAATGGTAACCGGGTTCACCGGAGCCATTGAATTAGCTACCTCCCAGAAAAGCAAAACCAAGTTTTCTGGAAATATCCAACAGCAGCAACAGCTATTTTACGCCCTAGGACAACTAGCCCCCTACTGTGGAACGGGACATAAAACCCCCTTTGGTTTAGGACAAACTCGCTTAGGCTGGTTAGTAGAAGATATTCAGCCTATCTCTACTATTCAACAAATACTAGCCGATCGCATTCTGGAATTAACCGAAATTTTCCGTTCCCAAAGACGGCGCACCGGGGGAAACCGCGCCACCGACATAGCCGAAACCTGGGCGACTATTCTGGCGCGTCGGGAGTTGGGGGAATCTCTACAAGCGATCGCTACTGATTTGGAAATGCCATATCAGACAGTAAAAACCTATGCTAAACTAGCACGGCGCGCCTTAAATTAAAACATTCATCAGATGCACAAAAAACACCAGATGCTGTTATCTAACTTGGTTAGGGGTAGTCGGCGACGGTTCCGAGTCCTATGGCAATTTTTAGGACTGTTTGGCTTGGTTAGCTTCCTCATTATCAGTTGCGGTCAACCCAATAATCAAACCACTACTACCCCAGGGTCTAGTAACGGCGACGAACGGATTATTATTGGTACTACCCAAACTCTCCGCACTATCGATCCAGCCGATGCCTATGAGGTTATTTCTGGCAATCTTCTGTATAATTTAGGCGATCGCCTCTACGCCTATGAAGTGGGAACTACCCAACTCCAGCCTCAACTGGCTACCGATTTTCCTACCATTAGCGACGATAGGCTAACCTATACTATGCCCCTACGTCAGGGAGTCCTTTTCCATGATGACACGCCCTTTAATGCTGAGGCGATGGCTTTTTCCCTGCGGCGGTTTATTGAAAACGGCGGACCCCCTTCCTCTTTACTCTCCGATATTGTTGATGAGATTACTGCCACCGGGGAATATGAATTAACTATTAAACTCAAGCGTCCCTTTGCGGCTTTCCCCTCCCTATTAGCATTTTCGGGAGCTTGTGCGGTTTCCCCTAGTGCTTATGAAATTGGACCTGGGAAATTTCGGCCTAATTCTTTTGTCGGAACCGGACCTTATGTTTTAACAGAATATGGTGTAGATCTGATTCGCCTCAATCCTTTTGAACAATATTGGGGGGATAAAACAGCTAATCAAGGTGTCGATTTACAACGTTTTTCTAGTCCTGCTAATTTGTTTAATTCTTTCCGAACTAATGCTGTCGATGTCGCTTATATATCCCTTGAACCTGACCAAATTTCAAGTTTATTAGAAGGTGCAGAACAGGGAAGATGGCAAGCAATTACTGCTGATGGAAATACTATTAATTATATAGTATTAAATGTGAACAGCGAACCCCTAGACCGGGTGGAAGTGCGACAGGCGATCGCCTCTTTAGTCGATAGAAACTTAATTAATGAAAGGGTGCTGCGAGGACAAGCTGAACCTCTTTATAGTCTCATTCCTACTACTTTTGAAAGTTACCTTCCCGTGTTTAAGGAAGCCTACGGAGATGCTAATTTTGAGCAGGCCAAACAACTGTTAATAGAGGCGGGATTTACTCCCGAAAACCCCGCTGTAGTTGAACTTTGGTATGGTGCGAACTCCCAGAAACGTCAAGAGTTGGCGGCTACTCTCAAGGCTTTATCTGATAATAATTTGGGGGGTATTTTACAGTTACAACCCCAAAGTGTAGACACAACTACGGCTTTTCAAAATTTGGAGAAGGGAATTTATCCCACTTTTATTCTCGATTGGTATGCGGATTTCTTGGACCCTGATAACTATATACACCCCTTTCTGGATTGTGCTAATGGTTCCCCCGAAACGGGATGCGTCGAAGGTGCTAGTCAATATCATGGGTCCTTTTATTATAGCGATCGCATGAATCAGTTAATTCGACAACAGCGCACTGAAGCTAATCCTGAGACTCGACAAGCTATCTTTCACGAAATTCAACAACTCCTGGCTGAGGATGTGCCTTTTATTCCCCTATGGCAAGACAAAATCCATGTTTTCGCCCAAAACAACATTCAAGGGGTCAACCTCCAGGCTAATCAACAGTTCCCTTTCTGGCCTTTGGCTAAATTCACTTCTCAATAACTGATAGCTGGGACGGGCGCTATGCTCTACTGTCCCATTTTGGGGGTCGGTTAACCAACCAATCCCTATCAGCCAACCCCTCCCCCTACCTAGTAGGCGGCGAGTCAATATATGGCTCTCAAAACTTGTGGTCGCTGAAGATCCTTAATGGTTCTACTTCCCGTGCAAAATAGCACCGTGGATATTTCGGCTACCAGAATGTCTACCAAACTATCAACAGCAGCCTCTGACTCAGCCGCCGCCTGTAAAAAAGGCCACGCTAAACCCGCTAAATCAGCACCTAAAGCGATCGCTGATGCCACATCTAAACCGTTGCGGAGTCCCCCAGAAGCAATCAGAGGAATATCAGGAGAGTTTGCCCTCACCTCAGTGATACACTCAGCCGTCGGTAAACCCCAATCTGCGAAAGTTTCCCCTAAGCGCCACTGACGAGGATCTGTCGCCCTCTGTCCTTCTATTCTTGCCCAAGACGTACCACCCGCACCAGCCACGTCAATGGCAGCTACTCCCGCATCTATCAGCTTTTTAGCCATAGTAGCTGATATGCCGTTACCGACTTCTTTGGCAATCACCGGAACTGGCAGGCTACAGCATAAATCGGCAATTTTGTCAAGTAGTCCTCGGAAATTAGTATCGCCTTCGGTTTGAATGCACTCCTGGAGAGGATTGAGATGCAAAATTAGGGCATCGGCTTCCAGAATATCAATTACCTGCTGACATTGCTCTAAGCCATGGCTATAGTTTAGTTGAACTGCGCCCAAATTAGCGAATAGCAGAATATCAGGAGCGAGCGATCGCACGGCGAAAGTGGGGGCTAATTCTGGCTTTTCCACTGCCACCCTTTGGGAACCCACCCCCATGGCAATTTTATGTTTGAAAGCAGCCCTGGCTAGGCGGGTATTAATTAGTTTAGCCTGTTCTGTGCCACCAGTCATCGAGGAAATTAACAACGGTGCACCCAGGGACTTACCCAGAAACTCTGTGGAGACCTCTACCTCCCCAAGATTAATTTCCGGTAGACAGCAGTGGGTAAACCGATAGCGATCGAAACCATTGGTTTTTTGGCGGAATTGTACATCAGACTCTAAACAAATTCGCAGATGATCAGCCTTGCGGCTTTCCGTGGAAAATTCCATTTTTCACAGTTCCTAATTAATATGGATACCTTGGACTTATTCTGACTTTAATTCTATGCGATCGTATCCATCTACCTCTTCCAGATATACTCGCACCTGTTCATCCCTAGCCGTCGGGAGTTCCTTGCCAATAAAATCCGCTTGAATGGGTAGTTGTCGATGACCGCGATCGACTAAAACCGCCAGTTGGATAGTCTCCGGTCTTCCATATTCAATTACCGCATTCAAAGCCGCCCTAATAGTACGACCACTATAAATTACATCATCCACCAAAACCACTTTTTTACCGGTCAGGTCAAAAGGGATTTTAGTTTGTGCGGGAGTTCGCATCCCCACTTTATCTAAATCATCCCGATAAAAAGTAATATCCAAAGCGCCACGAGGAACCGTCAACTGTTCCAGCAAGTTGATTTGGTTCCCTAACCTTTCCGAAAGGGCAACCCCCCGCGTATATATTCCCAATAATACCAGGTTAGATAAATCTCCCCCCCTTTCCACAATTTGCGATGCTAAACGGTTTAAAGTTCGCCGCATTTCTTCAGCAGATAGAATCTCGACAATTTTACTCATGATTCAAGTTGATTGCTTCACAAAATGACTGGTTTAGATATCTGCCCCATCTCTATATATGCTGACCAGATTATGGGCTCAATAATGCCTTATTTTTATTGCCAAAATATTGCCCTAATTATAAATAGTATAAAAGTCAAACCCAACCATAAAAAAACCGCGTGACGGGTGATGGTCAGCGCCCGTTCAATAGTTTCTGAGGTAATGGGGGAAATCGGATCTCCTAAAGTAGGTTTATGTTTAACTTTTCCTCCATATTGATTCACTCCCCCCAATTGTACTCCCAAAGCTACAGCATAGGCGCATTCACTCCAACCGGCATTAGGACTAGGATCATGAATAGCATCTCGGCGACATATTTGCCAAACCCGTCTAGGTTGACCGGACAACAGAGCAACCGTAATTACACTGAGGCGGCAAGGAAGCCAAGTCAGAACATCCTCCAATTTAGCACTAAACCATCCTATATGAGTATAAGGTGCTTCACGATAACCAATCATTGAATCAAGAGTGCTGGCAGCTTTATAAGCCCAAGCCAGAGGAACACTTCCCACTGCTGGTATCAGTAAACCAATAATCCCATAGAATAGGGGAGCCATCATACCATCGATCGCATTTTCGGTAATAGTTTCCACAATAGCCCGTTCAATTTCAGGTTTCGATAACTGTTCGGTATCTCGACCTACATACTGACTTAATCGCTGGCGACTTGTTGGCAAATCCCCCCGTTGCAGAGCCTCTTGTACATCCTCAGCCGCTGCTCGCAAACTCCTAGCAGCAAAGCAACTAGCTAAAAGAATACTTTGTAGCCCCACACAGATAATACCATGAAACGGCAATTGCACGGTCATAGTTTTAACTGCTGCCACCATCAGCCAACTGACCAATCCGCTACCAATGACCAAAATCAACCCCACCCAAATTCCCGCCAGCTTTTGAGATAAAGGACTCTTCAAATATCTCAGAACTGGTTGAGTGAATTTGGTAATCACCCAACCCATAACTTGAACTGGATGCAGCCAATTCCACGGATCACCGATAGCATAATCCAAGCCAGCCGCTATTGCCAAAATTACTATTGTTGGGAAATCACTCATTTATTGACTGCCATGTAATCCTTCACTGCCTCCATACAATTAAACCACAAAACTAGCTGACTCTCCCTGAGCCGCCTGCCAACTGAGGGCATCATAATAAAGGTCTTCCAGAGAGATGCTATACAGAGCCTCCTTTAATTTTTCATGGAGACGATTCCAGAGAGTAAATGTTACCCAATCCTCTATTTTTTCAGCATCAGGTTGATGGTTAGATAAAGGTTCTATGGTCTCACCAACTGCTTCCAGAATTTGTCCCAGAGAAATTTGAGCAGGTGGATATGCCAACTGATATCCCCCATGAGCGCCTCTTACAGAAATTACTAGCCCCCTTTGTCGCATCTCAATTAGTAACTTTTCCAGATAGGGAGCGGGAATATTTTGCCGAGAGGCGATCGCTCGCACCGAAATCGGACCCTGGTTTTGCAGCACCGCTAAATCTAACAAGGCTTTAACACTATAATGTCCGCGAGTAGTTAACTTCATTAATCCCTTTCAAATTAACAGTGATTTTTGTGTTTATTGGCTTGATAGTCTCGTCAGTTGCTACCAACCTTAACCTAGACTACTCATCCGTATCTATCTAGTGGAATTTACGGATACATCATTGATTAACATTATTTAATCCGTCCTGCCTAGATTCTAACTGAGTTTGACCTCAACCAGCGCGAGTAATAGCTCTGGGAAACCACAAACAGGTAAGCCTTTACACAATCAGCTATCCGATGATTACATCTGTTAAAAATGTTAATCATTGAGATAAATAATTCTGCAATCTTAGTGTAAGATGGTATGCAGGTACCAGGTCATCGTGAACAGTTATGGTTGTCGGAGCGATAACCATAACTGGGGTGATGACACCATCTCGAATATGCAAGGGAAGATCTCATGGCTAAGAAGAACAATTCGGAAACTCAACCACAACAGCTCACTGGTCAAGAACTCTTAGAAAAAGTCCGACATCTCGGCTACATGAAGAAAGAAGAGAAAGCTAAAAAATGCGGATACTATACGTTAACCAAAGACGGTATAGAGCGAGTTAATATGATGAAATTCCTTAACGCCTTAATAGAGGCAGAAGGAATCGAACTAGATGGGAAACCAAAAGGAAATGGACGCGGCGGACGCTCTGCCAGTTATAGAATTACGGTTCAATCTAATAACAACCTGTTGATTGGGTCAGCCTATACGAAGCAAATGGATCTGCAACCCGGAGATGAATTTGAGATTATTCTGGGACGTAAGCACATTTATCTGAAACAGGTAGGCTCGGAAGATTAGCAGAGTTGATGCAATTGTGAAAGTAGTATATTGTCTAGTCTTGATACTTCTATAATGCTGAGAAACTAGGTTTTCTCAGTGATTCAAATGCGATCGCATACCTATCGTTAGCATCTGAGCAGCACCAAAAAACCCCTCAAAGCCATAAAAGACAGAGGGGTATCTTGTGCTGCGTCTGAAGATTTTAGGTCGCAGTTAATAAATAGCAGTAGCAGCCTAGGATGGAATCGGTACAGATTGCAGTAGGACTTCAATAACGGTCTTAGAACGGCGACCACCACCAGTAATCAAGCGATGTGAAAGGACATGGGGAGCCAATAATTTAATATCATCAGGAACGGCATAATCTCGTCCCGATAAAAAAGCCAAAGCCTGGGTAGTACGATGAAGAGCGATCGCCCCCCTAGGACTCACGCCCAACATAATATCCTCATGCTCCCGTGTAGCGCGAACCAAATTAAGAATATACTGCTGTAAAGACCCATCCACCTGGACTCTCTGACATTCCTTTTGCAGAGTCAGAATATCCTGTAAACTGAGACAGGGTTTAAGTTCATCAACCTGTACCCCCTCACTCAAGCGTCGCAACATTTGCAACTCTTCCTGTTCACTGGGATATCCCAAAGTTAAAGACAACATAAACCGATCCATTTGCGCTTCTGGGAGAGGGAAAGTTCCCTGATACTCAATCGGGTTCTGAGTCGCAATCACAAAAAAAGGCTTCTGAACCATGCGCGATACCCGATCAATCGTCACCTGTCTTTCTTCCATGACCTCCAACAAAGCCGACTGAGTGCGGGGTGTAGCTCGGTTAATTTCATCAGTAAGTAAAATATTAGCAAATACTGGCCCCGGCAAAAATTCAAACTCACCACTGCTAGGATTCCAAATATTAGTACCAGTAATATCGGTTGGTAATAAATCCGGTGTACATTGAATCCTCTGGAAAACTCCATCAATAGAACGAGCCAAGGATTTAGCCAGTAAAGTTTTACCTACTCCGGGTACATCTTCCAACAGCACATGACCCCCCGCCAGCAGCGCCACCAAGGTTAGGCGAATTGACTCTTCTTTACCAACTATAGTCCGACCTAAATTTTGCTTTAATCGTTCAATACGTTCTCTCATTCAATTCTCCGGTGATTCAACCCTCTGAGTGAGAGGATACAGCATTTTTGACCGTTGCACAGCTATCCGCAGACTATCTGTATAGATATTTTCTAACACCATCTGCTCATAGCCCCTTTCCGCCACGATTTCTGATGGCTGCTCGCGCCGGGGAAGCGATCGCTTTTACATCCCCATTAACCTGAGTTGTGTTCGAGTTCGGAGAGCTATTTTTCCTCATCTGTCAACTACAATTAGGGGAGATTTATCAGGTGTAATTATTCTCAACTTCTGCCACAACTGGACTCCGCCGCCCCCCTGCCCATCTAAATATTGATTGTCTTGGGTGATCACTAATCATTGGCCATAGAGCGCGAAAGCAGAGGATGCCAATGTGTTACTGAAGGGCGATCGCCTCAAACCCCGCCAATTCTTGCCCACCAAGAATTCCCAGACCTCAACAGACAGCAGTTTCGACCAACCAGAGATTATCCGCTATAATATTTATTATGTGCGAGACGTTTAGGAGTCAAATAAGGCTGCAATGCCTGAAATAACCTCCTAGAGGGCAATTAGACCTTCAACCAGTCTAACCCCTTAACTGTATATATGTCCCGACGCTTAGAGTGCTTAGAGTATAGACTAAGCATAGACTAAGCAAGGCAGGGAACTCAAGGTCAATCCCATATAAGAAATCACAGAATACACTATTTATCCTCCAAGTATACTATAAGGAGGAGTATTTAACCCACTTGGGGTGATTTGGGAAAGAGTAAAGGCGATAGCCACCCCCAGTTTCAGAAATCACAAATCTGGGATTGAAGCGGGGAACGGAAGGCGTAAGGGAAACCTATTCCCAATCCGACCACTGCCAACCATCCATGATTAGGGAAACCAAATGTCTGGCTTGAACCACCGTAAGTATTAAGTAGCGAAATAGGTTGACACGCTGCGCTCAAAAGAGTAAGGGGAAAAGTAGGGTACTGTTATCAACACCTACACAGACTTTTAAAATGTACCCCGGTGGATAGGACAAATCTAAAGATGGAATGCCCATATATACGGAACGTTGAAACCCCTGTTGGGCTCTCTACGAGTACATCTCGTAGAGTAGTGAAAAGTGTAAGCGCAAGCTCATAAGGGGAAGGGATGTGACTGAAAGCCAATGCCTAACTGTAATGGTTGGGATATGCCCACTAGTCACGGTGTGGATATAGAGACTGCGATAAGTAAGAGTTTAATGGCGAAAGCGAGTTTAAAGACTAACGCAAGCATATAGCTCCCAAAGTTGAAGTCATAAAGCAGGGGGTCGTAACCTTGTTCCTTTGACAAAGAGGGTATCCACATCAGGAGCCGTGTGCTGGGAAACTCGCAAGCACGGTTTTGAATTGGAGTTGGGAAAGGTGACTTTCCCTTCGACCATAACACTATCGTAATAGTTTTTGCCGATGATGTTCATAGGTACTTCTCAAGCCGCAAAATTGATGGGTGTAAGCACCACCCGAGTTAGGCATCTTTTGTATAGTGGTAGAATTCCCGGAGCTTACGTGAATAGACGATAGCTTGAAAGCCCTGTGGCTTTAGCCCAGGGATGAAAAGCAACGGCGGCTTTAGCCGCATTCTTACGCCAGATATGCTAGTATAAGGGAAAATGATTGTACTTGAGTTCAAAGCACGGGTAAAGCCTGCCCAGGCTACCGCTATAGACGACGCTATACGGACGGCTCAATTTGTCCGTAATAAGGCGTTGCGCTATTGGATGGATAGCCAAGATGTCGGCAAATACGACCTTAGCAAACTCTGCAAAGCGTTAGCTGAGGAGTTTCCCTTTGCCAAGAAACTCAACTCCATGGCTCGTCAGGCTTCAGCAGAACGGGCCTGGAGTTCAATCAGTCGGTTCTACGACAACTGCAAAAAGGGCATTAAGCCCGTAGGATTCCCCAGGTTCAAAAAGCATTCCCGCTCGGTGGAGTACAAAACCTCTGGATGGAAACTGCTCGGGCCGAAGCGCATCACATTCACCGATGGCTTCGGGATTGGGGAATTGCGGTTGCTCGGAACCTACGATCTGGCACGCTATGACGAATCCCTGATTAAACGGGTTCGCTTAGTCCGTCGCGCTGATGGCTACTACGTTCAGTTCTGCATCCAGGTTGATGTTCAGGTGCAGAGTGAACCGAGTCAAAAAGCTGTTGGCATTGACCTAGGGTTGCGGTATTTTATCGCTGCCAGTGATGGCAGTGTGGTGGAAGCACCGCAGTTCTATCGCAAGTCTGAAAGGCGGTTGAACAAGGCCAATCGAGAGAAGTCCAGAAAGTACCGCAAGGGGGCAAAACCACAGTCCAGGAACTATCACAGGGCTAGGAACCGATACGCCCGGAAGCATTTAAGGGTAAGTAGGCAGCGTAATGAGTGGGCGAAGAGCATCGCCTACTGCGTCATCCAATCTAACGATTTGGTTGCCTACGAAGACTTGAATGTGAAAGGGTTAGTACGCAATCGGCATCTAGCCAAGTCGATTAGTGATGCAGGATGGTCAATATTTCGCTGTTGGTTGGAGTATTTTGGCAGGAAGTACGGGAAGGTAACGATTGCCGTTCCTCCCCAATATACGAGCCAGGATTGCTCAAGCTGCGGCCAACGAGTCAAGAAGGCACTCTCAGTCAGAACCCACCACTGTCCGCATTGCGGCTATGAGGCTGACCGAGATGTGAATGCGGCCATCAATATCCTGCGCCTGGGACTAACTACCGTGGGGCACACGGGAAGTTATACGCTTGGGGAGAGCGGGCCTCTGGCTGGGTTGGAAAAATCCTGCTCAGTTAAGTCCGGTTGATGAACCAAGAATCCCCGTCGCGTGACTCGCGGGGAGTGTCAACGAATTGGTAGGATGTGGGCCATTCCCTTAACTGGCGAAATGCCTGAAATCACTCCTGGGGGGCGTGGTCCGAAGCCTACTTGGCAATGTAGCCGTCCTAAGAATAAACCCACGTATATTCATATCAACAAGAAAGTCATTGGTAACAACAACCGCATACTCAGGGAAACCCAAGGAGAGATAAGCGACATCCAACAATTGCTACAACCACCAATTATCTTGAACAAAGGCAATAAAACCTTGTATGCTTCGGAAATAATAATTGATGGGCCTTGCCGCCTACTATATCAACCGTTCAAAAAGCTATGTTCTGGGGCGCAGGTGTGGATTGAAACCTTATTCCCGACGAGAACTATAGCCTTATAGAGCAGTTCAAAATCAACATTAGTCAGGCAACTAGATTAATCCAGTAGGGGCAGATTTTTCCTAGCCTGGAGATAGGTTCGCGCGTGGGTACAATCCCTTTGAATTTGCGCCTTTAGCTGTTCAAGGGATGCAAATTTTTGTTCTGGTCGCAAAAACCCCTCTAAACTGACAGTCAAACTCTGACCATATAAATCCCCATCCCAATCTAATAAATGAACCTCAACGGTAGGATTGTCTCCAGCTACAGTAGGACGACAACCAATATTCATCACTCCTAACTGAGGCGCGATAGTTTTGCCGTACCGGGCAGCAAGTCCGGTAACCAGGACTGCATAAACACCGTATCGAGGTAAAAACTTCTCTGGTGGCAGTTGTAAATTAGCTGTAGGAAATCCCAGAGTCCGCCCTAATTGTTGACCCTGTACCACTTCACCGAGGAGGGTATAAGCACGTCCTAATAGTTGATTAGCACGGTTAAGATGACCTTCTGTAAGGGATTCTCGGATGATGGAACTACTGATGCGATCGCCATAAGGACAGGGAAAGCGAGAAACTATTTCGACATCAATACCATACTGAGAGGCGATCGCCTTTAAGTCCTCGGTACTACCCATGCGATGGCGACCGAAGCGAAAATCAAAACCGACACTCACCCGAGTAGCTTGTAAATACTCCACCAAAATCTGCTCAACGAACTGAGTTGGGGTGAGACTAGCCAAATCTTTGTCAAAAGGCAAAAGCACCAACTGCTGAACCCCAAACCTGCGTAGAATCTCAATTTTTTCCGGTAAGGGAGTTAACAGTTTTTTGGTTTGACCTGTAAAAAATTCCTGGGGGTGAGGATTAAAAGTGACCACTGTTCCATAGCCAGAAATCCCGAATGGCGGAGTTGTCTCGGAATATCCGCCCCCTACCTTCTGGGAATCTACGGCTACTTGATTGGGGTTGAGAATGGGTCGGACTACCTGTTGATGTCCTCGATGAAATCCATCGAAGTTACCCAAGGCAACAGCAGTCGGAGTTAGAACCGTATCTTTTGATGATGTTATCCACACAGGTTAAATTTAAGCCACGTTCATGGCGAACAGCAAGACAAACAGTTTACCCCGTATACGGGAACCAAGACAATTTTTCAGTTCTTCTGACTTTGATTTCTGAGAAACTCTCCGGCAAATGCTAACAGCCCGGAACCCATAATCAAAATGACGCTGAGGGCGTTAATATCGGGTTTAACTCCGGTTCTAATGCGACTAAAAATTTCCATAGGTAGGGTAGTTGCGCCACTTCCGGCGGTGAAACTGGCAATCAAAAAATCATCCATACTCAGCACAAAGGCTAATAAACAGCCAGAAATGATACCGGGCATCAGTTGGGGTAGCAAGACTTTGATAAAGGCTCGCTCGGGTGTCGCCCCTAAGTCTAATGCAGCTTCTTCTAAGTGGGGGTCTAGGTCAGCCAGGCGAGTGGATACGACCAGGGCGACATAGGCGAGACAGAAGACTACATGAGCGCCTATGATAGTTGATAAACTCAGGGGAATGGCTAAGGCTGCTAAAAATACTAGGGTGGAAACAGCGATCGCAATGTCGGGGATAATTAAGGGCAGGTAAGATACCCCCAGATAAATACCTTTTCCCGGAAACCGAAACCTAGATAGTCCGACAGCCATCAGGGTTCCAATGACTGCTGATATGGCTACGGCACTCAAGCCAACGGTGAGGCTATTTTTCAGGGCGCTAAGGATGCGGGTATCCTGAAAAAGTTTGACATACCACTGTAGGGTAAATCCCTGCCACCCAGCACTATAGCGGGATTGATTAAAGCTATAAAAGGTGAGAACCAAGATAGGCAGATACATATACAGGAACATCAGACCAACAAATATGATCTGCCAAGATACCCGAAATCTCATTTTAGGCTTTTGCATTTCTTGAGGAATGTCTGACTGATGATTGTGATTGTTAATATCCGGCATGGAATTTTAAGTTTGGTAGGGGCGGGTGCTGGAGTGAGCCTGGACGCTAGGGTGCAACTTTATACACGCGCCGGAGTTGGTCGCCTGTTTATTTTGAGGGTCTGCCATCACCGTAGCGGATTAAAAGAGCGATCGCTATACTCACCCCAAAAATTAGCACCATACTTAGGGCTGAACCAAAACCCCAGTTTTGAGTGGCTCCTAAAAACTGATTGTAAATCAGTCGAGATACGGTCATGCTAGAAGCGCCGCCTAACAGCTCTGGATCGACAAAATCTCCCAGGGAACTAATAAATACTAATAGTGACCCGGCGATAATTCCGGTCTTAGTTTGGGGAACTGTAATTTTCCAGAAGGTTTCGGGGGGCTTGGCTCCTAAATCAGCGGAAGCCTCCAACAGACGGCTATCTAGTTTTTCCAGGGAGGCATACAGCACGGTTACCATATAGGGTAAATAGCTATAGGTCATGCCAATTAAAACGGCTGGACTGCTATTAAGTAGTGCTAGGGTAGGTAATCCCAATAACCCCAGAAATGAGTTTAGCACTCCTGTGGGTCGTAAAATGGTAATCCAGGCATAGGAGCGCAGCAAGGAAGATGTCCATAGAGGCAGAACAAACCCTAATAGTAGAAGGTTACGGGACTTGGGTGGAGCCATAACGGCTATCCAGTAAGCTACCGGAAACCCTAACAACAAACAAAAAACTGTGGTTCCGATCGCAAAATTAACCGATCTAGCAATTACTCGCAAATTTATGGGTTCAAATACCCGCAGGTAGTTACCCAGACCATCAGGAATTACCACATCCCCAGGGCGAATATTCTCCACTAAGCTGAGTTGAAAAATCACCAGGGTGGGAAACACCAGCAATAGTAGTAACCACAGCCCCGCCGGTCCCAGCATAATTAGGGGTCCAGCTAACTTTGACCAGATCTGAGAGATGCCAGTTTTAGCCGGTGTGGTGGGAGGTTCATAAGGGGTCTTAGGGGGGGTAGATACAGCCATAATAGAGTTTGAGCATTTTTTTAAGGTTTAATTCGTATTAGCACCCGATGTTCCAATTAACCACTGGTGAGTCTAGTCCAATAGCGATCAAAAAGGGCGGTTATCTCTGGTGGTAGGGGCGAAACTGTTTCGCTGTTCGCAATCACGCTTTCTGGGGGAAATAGGGCTGGGTCTTCCCGGAGTTCTTGGGGAAGTTGACGATAGGCGACTAGGGAGGGGGTAGCAAAGCTGAGGCGTTCGACAATTTGGGTGGCGATGTCTGGTCGCAGCATAAAATTAATCCACTGATAAGCACCTTCTGGGTTAGGTGCGCTTTTGGGAATTACCAGGGTATCAATCCACAGGGAAGAACCACTAACGGGGGTGATGTATTCTAAATCTTCGTTTTCGGGCATCACTTCCGCCGCATCGGAAGAATAGCACATGGCTAGGAGTAAGTCTCCTACAATCATCTGAGGTCGCCAAGCATCGGTGGTAAAAGATGCGATCGCTCCTCGCAGCTTGACCAATTCCTGATAGGCTTGATTAATCTCCCTAGGATTGGTGCTGTTGTAGGAGTAGCCTAAACGCCGCAAACTAGCTCCCATCACTTCCCGTACATCATTAAGTAGGGTTAGCCGACGGTTGAGTTGGTCTTGATATGTCCATAGATCTTCCCAGTCTTCGGGAGAGTTTGATAATAGTCTGCTGTTGTAAATTAAACCTGTAGTTCCCCAACTCAGGGGGACGCTATAAGTGGAGTTGGGGTCATAATCGGGATTTTGGAATTTGGGAAATAGATCTTCTAACCCCACGATTAAGGTATGGTCTAATTCAGCTAATAGCCCTAGTGCTACCATCTTCTGTACCATGTATTCCGAGGGGTAGATGATACTATATGCTCCCGCTCCTCCCGCCTGTATACGGGCTAACATAGCCTCATTAGAATCGAATACATCTGCCACTACTCTCAGCCCCGTTTCCTGGGTAAAGCGTTCTAGCAGATCGCGATCGGTGTATCCGGCCCAAGTATATATATACAGGGTATCTGATGAGAAGCGGGTGCTGGGGGTGGTTTTGATTTCGCCTAAAGTCCACCCGCAGCCTGACGCGGAAGAGGCGATCGCCGCCGCCATAGTCGATTGCAGAAACCCGCGCCGGGTCTGCATCCCTTTATGAAAACCAAACGGGCGTAATTTCCTTGGGGGCACTGTTTTTTACCGTTGCCATCAAAACCATAATATTACAACAACTATTTTAGCGGTGTTGAGGTTCCGGTAGGGCTAAACAATCTGTGGGTTTCCAACAGACATAAATATTGCGATCATAATCTAGGTTTTCTCCTAAACTCTGAGACTGTCGCACCATTAGGGTTTCCCCTGTGTTCAGTTTGACAATGTACTGTAGGTGAGTACCTAAGTACATCTGATCGACTAATTTTCCGGCAAAACTATTTCCGGGAGTCTCTGGCGGTTCAGAATGTAGGGTAATGTTTTCCGGTCTGATACTCACTACAACCTTCGCCCCCCCTCGTAATTGATGAGGCGATACTGCTGGGTAGTCATTGCGCGATCGCTTGTTCATGGCTACGATCATCTGTAACCCTGTGTCCGTTAATACTTGTATAGCCTCCTTATTGGCTTGTTCAACTTGTCCCTTAAATAGGTTAGTGTCTCCAATAAAGTCAGCCACAAAGGGGGTCTGGGGATGTTGGTAAATTTCGTTGGGGCTGCCAATTTGTTCAATGCGACCCTCGTGCATTACCGCTATGCGATCGGACAAACTCATCGCTTCTTCCTGGTCGTGAGTTACCATCACAAAGGTTAACCCCAAATTGCGATGCAAATTTGATAACTCCATCTGCATTTGTTTACGCAATTTCAGATCTAACGCTCCTAGGGGTTCGTCTAATAGTAGCACCGCTGGACGATTTACTAAAGCCCGCGCTAAAGCTACCCGCTGTTGTTGTCCCCCTGACATTTGGTTCGGATAACGGTTAGCAAACGATTCCATCTTTACCAATTGTAGGGCTTCCAGGACTTTCGCTTCAATTTCCGATTTCCCTAGGCGTTTTAATTTCAACCCAAAGGCGATGTTATCCCAGACATTCATGTGATTGAATAGGGCATAACTCTGGAAAACTGTATTTACCGGGCGCTGATAGGCTGGGGTTTGGTTCATTGACTGACCCCTGATGAGAATCTCCCCGGCGGATGGGGTTTCAAATCCAGCAATTAGCCGCAGTGTCGTGGTCTTACCACAGCCTGACGGTCCGAGAATGCTGAAAAATTCTCCCCGCTTTATGTCTAGGTCTACCGCCCTCACTGCGGTTTCCCCGTTGAATACTTTGAATACTTTACGGAGTTCTACATCGAATTTTGAATCGCTGTGAACTGCACCTGGGTTCTGGGCTGCGGTTTGTAGCATAATTTACTTTTCGCGCTATCAAGGGGATATCCCCTTCCTACTTTACCAGAAATTTATAGCCTGGGCATTGCTGTTCCCTCAACCCGCCCCAGCCGAAAGTCGCCGGGAGTCGGATTTTTCACAGGCGATCGCTTGGCTTATCATACATATAAGTAATCTTTTGTCAATATTGTTTGACAAAACTTTAGATTTTGTTTAGATTTACTGATAAGCAACTCACACAAACAAGTCCAGTAGTATGTATACCATCAACAAAGATAAGCAAGAACCCAAGATTTACTTTATTCAACCTGCTGCTACACTCAAACCTCAGCGAGATTATCTCCTACATAGCGCTGTGGCTATCTTTCTGATTGTTTCTGTGTTAGTTTGTTATTAAACTAGCCGTCCTATCCTAATAGGAAGTTATCAAAAGTTCCGTAATTTTTCCCCGATTTTGGGGATTTGAATTAATCGCCCTACCCGCTTGGATAGGGTGGATATTAAAGTCCTTATATAAGTCTCTGATTAACTCAGTATCAGAATTAGATAGCATCACCTTCACTCCTCTGTTGTGTAAGGTCTTAAAGATTTCGGCTAATTTTTCCTGTTCATCAACCCCAAATTTATGATGGCTGTAGCTGGTAAAGTTACTGGTGGGACTCAGGGGGTGATAGGGAGGGTCGAAATAGACAAAATCATCAGCAGAATTAGCCTCATTGACAATGGCTTCAAATGATTGGACTTGAAGAGTTGCAGATTGGAGAGTTTTCGAGGCGGTGATCAATAATTCTTTCGGGCAAATTTTCGGGTTTTTATATTTCCCCATAGGTACGTTAAATTGACCCTGGCGATTTTCTCTATATAAGCCATTAAAACAAGTCTTGTTGAGATAAATAAGGCGCGCGGCTTGGTCAAGCCGATTCTCAAATTTTTGCGATCGCATCTGGTAATAATAACCTTGATTATGGTTCTGCTGATGCTGTTCTAACTTGCTAATCAGCGACTGAGTATCATCACGCACACATTGATAAGCATTAATTAGCTCGCTATTAATATCACTTAAAATTGCTCGGTTAGGTTGCAGATAAAAAAAGATAGCACCACCGCCCAAAAAAGGCTCATAATAGGCTTGATAATTGTCGGGAAAGTAAGTAGTATACTGAGGAATTAAGCGAGTCTTACCCCCGGCCCACTTCAGAAACGGTTTGGGGGTAGTTTGGGGTTGACTGGTGACTGTTGGGTGGTCGGTTGGGGACAAAATTGGCTGAAGTCCAGAAGTACATCAATAGCACTGAACGGAAAAATTAAATTATATGTTCAGTGCGATCAATTATTATAACAGAGTGCTACAATAGCAGAGGCTGGAGTACGAAAATCTAGCGTCGCCGGAAGATGGCCCTATTTGTCCCATGAGGAGAGTTCTAAAACTCGGTTATTTTCCCCGGACTTAAACTGAAGTAGCGACTGCTGATTTGAGCCCAGCATAACCATTTACAACCCACGAAAAGGGGGGTGAAATCACCAAAAATGAAACAACTCGGAACCCATATTGTTGTCGATGCGTGGCAGTGTCCCGCTGATATCCTAAACGACCCAGATCTGATCCGTCAAGCCATTCTTGATGCGATCGCAGCAGGAAGTGCTACCCTTATAGATATCTGTGTTCACCAGTTTAGTCCTCATGGTGTAACCGCCACGGCTACCCTAGCCGAGTCCCACATTGCCATTCACACTTGGCCTGAATATGGCTATTTTGCGGCTGATTTATTTTTCTGTGGTTGTGGCGAACCCGAGAAAGCAGCGGAAATGCTAAAAACTCGTCTGGAAGCTAAACAAACAAGAGTTCAAGAATTTTGGCGAGGTATGGGTTATCCGGTTCCAGTCCCTGATACCATCTCTGATCATACTTGGAATAAAGTACCCGAAATTGCATCTTCTTCCAAGTTGATGTCTACAGTGTCGTAAGTTACCGATAGGTTGGGTGAGACGAAAGCATCATCCAACCTATTTCTGAACTCAACTATTCAGCTATTTGGCTGCTAACCATCTAGGGTGAGTTGAGTGAGGTTTTGGAATAGCCAATAGTCCTGGTAGTCTAACAGGAGAATATCTAAGGCTTCTGGTAAATCTATCTCTAAATCGCGATTTTGGATATCAACGATCGCCTGATAAATTAACTCAAAAGTGATGCGTTGGTCTCGGTCAAACAGAAGATAATGGCTATTGTTCCCCTGACAGAACTTTTCTAACTCTATCTTACTAGACTTTCCTGATATCAAATCTTCCCGCGCATCTCGACACAGGTTAAAATGAATATCAGGACGATGGCTGACCAATTCGTTTAAGTTTCTCATCCGGTGATAAAATCGAGTCCCGCTTTGGTGCAAAAAAGCGATCGCAAATTGATGGGTTGCTGTCTTAATCACCAAATGTTCAGGAAGTACCCGTTTCCCCAGTCGCAAAATATCCACACTCAGGGGAGACAAAACCAGCTTTAATGATTCAATAATCATCTTTAATTTCCCGAAATCATCACTTTCCGAAATAATCGCTGGTTGACCATAATTCTGTTCTAGGATACCCCTTTGCTGTCGTAGATAATCTTCTAATTGACTACGCCGAGAAGAGTTAATTGGCGACCTAGCCGCCATACCATTAGGAAAAACTCTGACAATATTTTCCCCGTCGGCTAAATTAAAAGTATCAACTAATTTACTGACAATGAATTTGAGTTCCGCCACCTCTTCTCTCAACTGATGAATTTGTTTTTCCATCATCCCTATAACCCCAGAATTACCCGATTTATCAGGTCGCTGAGGTAAACAAATACCATCAATTTTATAGCGGTAGTAGTCCGCCGCCGCATTCACAACTGAACGAATAGAAGGCGCAGTTAAAATGTCGGCAATTTCCTGGGGTTCAAATAATTCATCAATAGTCACATCAGCCACCTGTGCTTTTAAATCAAGTAATTGCTTGAGTTGTTCATTAGATGGCTTATTTAGGATAATTTGAGATTGAGAAATACGGTCAATAATTGAACCATCAAAAACCTGCTGAAATTGTAACCAGCGATCGGGAAACAGATTTAAGATAATTAAACTATTGGGAACATGGGTAAAGATTTCTTTAACCGCCTCTCCAAAACTTTGTAACAGTCGTTCATTGTGTTTTTGACCCAAACCTTCTAACTGGTCAAAAATAATAATTAAGGGTTCATCCAAGAGAGACAGCTTACTAAAAACCGCCAACGCCGCCAGGGAAATTTCCTCCCGACTGGTATCTTCTCCCCAGCTTTCCAAACCGACCTTTTCTAATTCCTCGGGTGCTACATCATTCATAGCTAACCACTGAGTAATAGTTTGGCGGCGTTTAAAATCGGTATAGCCACAAAACCGAATTATCCCTTTGAGAATTTTCGGCGAATATCCAGCAGAAGAAAACTGATTAATCCACCAATCATAAGCACGTTTTTCTATGTGTTGCCAATATTCTCGTTTCAGGCGAGTATCCTCTTTTCCGAGGTCGGTAAATAGCTTGAGATTATCGGCTTTTATTAACTCAATTAATCGTTCATCTTTTTGGGTGATAGGGGTAGCATAAGCCTCAGTATTTTTGATGATTTGCGCGAAACTATTAGCCAGCAAATATTCAAGCTGAGTATGTGAACTGTGAGGAACTGTTTGAATTAAAGACTCCAGAATGCGGCTATAGGTATGAAATAGAACCGTGTCAGGATTATTGGGTTGCCGAATAAATAAGAGCCTATTCTTAGTTAATAAATCTTGGGCTAATCTCATCATTAGGTGAGTTTTACCAGAACCGGGTTCTCCAATAACTACGGCTCCTTTACTCTGATGATTGACATCATTTTTAATATCAGAAATAATATGTTTTAGTCGCTCAAATTCATTGTCAAAAATCGCCCTAAAATCAATGTGGTTTTGGAAAGGAGTATCAACCCTGCTGGTTCCAAAGGGGTTGGGTTGATGTTGCAGTCGAGTTTTTAATAGTTCGTTAATCATGCGTCGATAAAGTTGATAAGTAAATAAGGCATCATGTTTGGCACGATGGAGGTAATCGCGGTTATTGGTCTGGTCATCCCGGCTTAAATTTAGCTGTTTGCTAATAGTTTGTAGGCTATTACTTCCTAATTGTGGAAGATAGCGTTGAGCCAATTCAAAACTGCATTGAAAACTGAGGCGAGGTGGTCGGACACCGACAGCGCGAAATGTATTCCTAAGCACTTCCATATCATGACGTGCATAGTGACAGATAATGGTTTGAGATCCGGCTATAGCTAAGAATTCATTAACTATGGTTTTCAGGGGTTTACTTTGGTCGATAAGTTGGGGATTTTGGCAATGTCTTTCGTCAAAGGCTTCATAAATTAAGTTTCCCTGATGATCAACGATCGCCATAGCTTTCAGAATCGGTTGTCCTTCTGTATCAATGACAATAAAGTTAGTCTGGGGTTTCATGGTTGGGGAGACCAATAAGTATGTATACTGATGGGTGAGTTAATAACCTGATTTTCCCACAAATCTTGCTCACCAGTAAATTATGGCGCTATGGGTCAGCCACCGATAATCAGATTAACTCTCGCCACTTGCGAAAGCATTTTGTGGAAATTCCCCATCAAGATTTGGCAGGAAAAACCTGTGTAGCGTGAACCCAGACAGCCTAATTGACTGGTAACTGTGCTAAGATTTGCTCAGTTGCTGCGAGCTGATCGCACTAAAAAAGTGTAAACTTGGGGAGTGGCGTTAGGACTTTGACCACATAGCGCGATCGCATCTCTGGCTTTCCCGTTAACGATTCTGTCCGTCCTCACATTTAACCTGTGTCATAATGTCAGAACCACTGAAATCCATCGCCCAATACTACCATGAGCGAACCAAATACGATCCCGACACCTTAGCCTCTAAGGGTCAACAGTTAGACTGGACTAAACAACCAGAACCCTTCAAAGAATACAAGATTGGCACGGTATTTGACCTGAAACCCTATCTCAAAGAAATATCCGATCCTCAAATTCCCACAGCCAACACAGACCCATGGCAGCGATTATCTAGTCTACTACTACATACCTATGGGTTAACCGCTAAACTAGCCACAACTAGCGGATTTCACTATTTGCGATCGTCACCCTCAGCCGGGGGACTGTATCCAGCCGAAATCTATCTAGTTTCCAGGGGAACCCCAGAATTACCAGCGGGACTGTATAACTATCAAACCCTACATCACTCCCTAGTGCAATTTTGGGATAGCCAAATTTGGTCGGAGTTGAAACAAGCCTGTTTTTGGCATCCATGCCTGGAAAATACTAAACTGGCGATGGTGGTTACTGCTGTATTTTACCGTTCAGCTTGGCGATACCAAGACCGCGCCTATCGTCGCATATTTCTCGATACAGGTCACTTATTGGGTAATTTGGAACTAGCAGGAGCCTTAAATTCCTATCGTCCCCATCTAATTGGCGGATTTGAGGACGAAACCCTTAATAACTTACTATACCTGGATTCGGAAACGGAAGCAGCGATCGCTGTGGTGGCTTTGGCTGACTTACTGGAAATTGACCAGAACCTTCCCCAATTCCGAACCGCCTTACCCTCGGCTACCCAAACCGACTATCCCGAAATTCCCGATGGGGAAATGCTCCATTACCTCCACTGTGCCAGCCAAATTAAATCGGACACCTCCGGTTCCCAAGGCTGGAAAAAATTAGCACCAGAAGAAGAACCCGAAGATAAATATAATTTCCCCTTCTGCACCAAGGTCTCGACTGTCACCCCTGCCATTGATTGGGGAAAAGACCTCAAGGGGTTAAATACAGCCCAATTGCGCCGACGATCAACCCGTCGCTATAGTGGGGGGAATCTCAACCTGGAAGAATTACTCGCTCTACTGGATTTTACCTATCAACATCAGCACTACGGTTATCAGGGTTTAGATGCTGCACCGGACTTTTTTGATTTGAGTCTGATTGAATCTTTTATCGCTGTCTCTGGGGTGAATGGACTAGAGGAGGGATGTTATTATTATGCCCCCAAAGCACAGGAACTTAGGCAAATTCGCTTTAAAAATTTTCGGCGAGAGTTGCATTATCTGTGTTTGGGACAAGATTTGGGACGAGATGCGGCGGCGCTGCTTTTTCATACTGCTGACTTGAACAAGGCGATCGCTAAATATGGCGATCGCGCTTATCGTTATTTACATAGCGATGCTGGTCATCTCGGCCAAAGATTGAACCTCGCCGCCACCCACCTACGTTTAGGTGCTAGTGGTATCGGTGGTTTTTTTGATAACCTGGTTAATGAGGTGTTGGGTATCCCCACCGATGAAGCGGTTATTTATATTACTACCCTAGGAAGATTGCGCGGCAACTAAATTCGATAAAGTAGCCAAATTGATGCTACACTGCCAACATAATGGGTTGCTAGTACATTTAAATTGGCAATCATCACAAATACATCCAGGGCTCTAACCGCCTCACTGGCTTCGGTTAGGGTGGTTCCTGGTGGCTGCGAAATGGTTTTGGCAATTAATACCGATGCGGTTATACCTGACCCCATTAATGCAATCAGGATACCAACCATTCCCAATAATAAGCCGACCCGCAAGAGTCTAACTGTGTCGGATTTTTTGGGTTTGACTGTATTGAGGGATAATAACTGTTTGCCTATGTTGGCATAGCGAAATGATATAACAATGCTAAATCCGGCGATAATTAGTCCGGTAACTGCAAAGGTTACACTTACACCGAGGGCGGGGTTAGCATCATCAGAAATACTTCTACCTGTGGTGGTGAAAATTAATGATAAAATCGCGACGAAGGCAAAAACTACTTGCATGGTCAAACCACACAAACCCGTATTCTGGAGGGTTTTTCCCTTTTGTAGTAACTCGTTGCCAACCGATACACTCATACTCTGGTTTCATAAATTGACAGTTGATGATTCCTATTGTAATCAAGCCAGCATTTGTTCGAGTTGATGCTGTTGCCAAAGTCTCCGATATAGTCCCTCTTCCTGTAGTAACTGGTCATGGGTTCCGGTCTGTACTATTGTGCCTTGGTCCATCACCAAAATGCGATCGGCTTTGGCTGTAGCTGACATTTGGTGAGAAATGAATAACACCGTTTGGCGTACAGTCCCGCTAGTCAGATTATAGAGAATGTCGGTGGCTGTCTGATTGTCTACACTAGAGAGGGCATCATCTAAAATCAAGATAGGAGCATCACAAAGCAAGGCACGAGCTAGGGCAGTTCGTTGTCGCTGCCCACCAGATAAGGTGATACCCCGCTCCCCAACTATTGTATCATAACCTTTGGGAAAATTGGTGATTTCATCGTGAATTTGAGCAATTTTCGCAACGGCTTCTATTTGCGATCGCAATGCTGAGGGATTACCATAGCAAATATTGTTAGCAATAGTGGTACTAAATAGAAAACTCTCCTGGGGAACATAAGCAATTACCTTTCTCAGTTGCGCCAGAGACAGTTGAGTGATATCCTGACCATCAATAAAAAAGCTATCTATATCAATATCCAACAGCCGAGGAATTACATTAGCTAGGGTAGTTTTTCCCGACCCAATAGGACCGACTACCGCGACAGTTTCCCCTGGTAGAATGGTAAAATTAACATGATTAAGGGCGGGAGTTTTGGCGGCGGGGTAAGTATAGGTTAAATCTCTCGCACTCAACCACCCCTTAACGGGAGTTATCAGGGGTATAGGCTGAGGTAGATCTTGAATTTTGGGTTTAATACTGAGGATAGACTCAACCCGGTCAACACTGACTTCTCCCCGCTGATAAGCGGTAATAGTAAAGCCTAATAAAGCGGTGGGAAATACCAACCTTTCGACATATAATACTAAGGCGACAAAATCCCCGATACTTAAATCACCTTGAGCGATCGCCTCATTGCCCACAGCCAGCAAAATCAGGAGACTTAAACTCGCCAAACCTCCCAATAAAGGAAACAAGAAATTTCGAGTTCTCGCCAACTTCAAATTAGCCGATAATAACCCTTGATTATGTTCTCGAAAAGCCTGCCTTTCTGCGGTTTCCTGAGCATAAATTTTAATCAAAGATATGCCGCTCATATCTTCCTGAATTAAATCACTTAAATCGGAGAGTTTTTCCTGCACTTCCATCTGTTGATCTCGCAGTTTACCGCTAAAAATCTGCACCAACACTAACATCAACGGATAAACCGAAATCGATAATATAGTCAACTTAATATTAATAGCCAGCATGACTGGCAAAGTCAAACCATAAGCAAATATGGTATTAATTAAACTCAGGACTGCAAAGCCTACCAACCGCCGAATATTATCAACATCAGAGGTTGCCCTATTAATTAAATCCCCGATTCTACTATTAGAAAAATAGGAAGATTCCAGGAGAATCAGATGATTAAAAATCTTCTGTTTTAGGTCAAATTCTACCTGTCGCCCCACCCCAAAAATTAAAATTCGGGATGTCATGCGAATCACCCACATAATTGATGCTAGGGCGACAATCAATAAAACCTGCCATCCTACTTCCTGAAACTCTACGGCATCTTGTAAGTCATCTACACCATTACGAATAAGTAAAGGTATATAAACCCCCACCACATTTACCACGAACAGAGACACTGTTCCTAATAGTGATATTTGCCAATGGGGGCGCAGATATCTTCCCAGAGTTTGCAGTCTTGAATAACTCATAATTCAGAAAGTAAAAATTTGCCAATTGAGATGAACTATGAACGCACTAGAAACGGTTGAAAATCTGTCGAAGTAGGTTGATTAACCTCAGACAAACGGGAAGTGGTAAACCGATTTAACCAATTTTCCAGATAGGCGCGATTAGCCTTTTTTTGTTCGGGGTCGTCAGTGTTCAGGGGATAGGGTGCTAGTCCTTTAATGGCGGCTGTCGTGACACAAAACATAGACTTTTGAAAACTTTGGCATATTTGCACACGCAAATCATCCTCTCCTCGGCAACTATTATTATAAATATTGTGGAGATAATCAGGTAAAAAATGGCGCATATCCTGCATTAATTGAGTGGGGGGAATACCGGAACCACCAATGGGGAGGGGGTCAGCGTATAAAGCACCGTATGTAAATTCTTTTTGTAGGTTGGGGATTTGATGAACTTGAGCGTTATAGGATACTGTACCCGGGAAGGGTGTACCACGGAAAAAAATGGCTTCTACATAGGGAACTGCTGTATCCATTAAAAATGTGAGTCCGGCAGATTTAGGGATGATATCTAATGTTTTATCCCCCAATTTAACGCCATAAGTAATTGGCTTATTGGCCGCGGCAACTAATCCATCTAAGATATGCTGCACTACGGCGGGAATGGATTTAATTTCCCCTTGGTCATAGAGGTCAGAAAGGGAGATAAAAATATCACTCATGACTCGCCAAAATTGCCCCAAAGCGCTATAATAGGCTGACTGTCGTACTTGTTCGGGTAGAAATTCTGGGAACATCTGATGTAGTAGCAGAATGAAACTATTGCCTTTAAATTTAGTCTGAATAGCTGCTTCTGCTAACTGTTGGAATTGTGATGAATCCAAGTAAGAATCTAGTCCGCCTCCCCCATGCCATAACATCCCTTTCATGCAATATTCGGCATATTCATAATTAATGCGATCGTGCCACCAATACTTGAGCAATTTGGGGATATTTAAATCGCCATTGAAGTATTTAAAAAACGGGAAAAATACTAAAAATTGATGGTCAGCCACATAAATCAGGTTGTCGGAGTAGGCATCTAAAACTATGCCGTAACTTTTGAGGATGCCAACTACTTCAAGGAGGTTTTGGGGAGAGTCTGGTAATAAGGCATCACCAGCTTCTAAGCGTTCAATATATTTGAACAATGGGTGGATTTGATTGCTGGTCATAGTGGATAAATTCACAAGTTTAGATGGTGGGCAATTTTGATTGAGTGACGAGATTAATTTAAGCCGATCGCCTTGACATTTGATTCAATTTGAGCTACAATTGGGGGCTTATACATGAGTGCTGATGTGGTGCTTTCAGTCCATTTAACTAGGATGGTCGGTTGTAGTCCTAGAAAGGTGATAATCACAGCCAAGGCTATAGCTGGAATGCGATCGCGCCATTGTACCCTTGGTAAATTAATGACTGACTCGGACAAGCGACCAAAAAAGGCACGGTTAATCATAATCAGAAAGTAAACAGAAGTTAAACCAGTTCCCACCATACACAGAAGAGTCTGCACGGGGAACACTTCCATACTGCCTCTAAAGACAAGAAATTCTGATACAAATCCCACTAAACCGGGAATACCAGCACTAGCCATAACCGCGACAATCATTATACTACCGATTAAAGGTAAACCGCGTTCAGGGTTTAATAAGCCACGAATCACATCGATATCTCGACTTCCCGATTTTTTGTAAACTACTCCCACTGTTAAAAATAGCAGGGCAGAAATTAAGCCATGACTAACCATTTGCATGACTGAACCGAGTAAACTGAGGGGAGAGGCGGCGGCAAAAGCTAGGATAATATAACCCATGTGGGCGATGGAACTATAGGCGACCATCTTCTTGATATCTTTTTGTGAAATCGCACAGGAAGCACCATATAAAACGCTAACTACTGCCCAACTGGCGACATAAGGGGCGATCGCATTCCAAGCATCTGGAAATAAACCGACCCCAAACCTTAGTAAACCATAGGTTCCCAACTTTAATAATACCCCCGCCAATAAAACTGATACAGGGGTTGATGCTTCCACATGGGCATCGGGTAGCCAAGTATGAAAGGGGACTACGGGGATTTTAATACCAAATCCGATTACCAGTCCCCCCAGTAGAATTAGTTGGGTAGTGAGGGGTAATGCGGACACTCCCAAAGTGGAAGTTCTGAGGGTATCCAAATCAAAATCCGGTGCTTTGGTTAACCAGACTATGCCTAAAAAGGCGGCTAAAATTAACAGACCGGAAACTGCTGTATAAAGCAGAAACTTGGTGGCTGCATAGCCTCGGTTTTTGCCTCCCCAAATGGCGATGAGTAGATACAGGGGAATTAGTTCGACTTCGTAAAACAGTATAAACAGCAGCAGGTTGGAGGATAAAAAGGTGCCAGCGACTCCGGCAAAGATAATCAACAGCAGGGGATAATATAGCCGGGGTCGAGAAATGTCTAAGTCAGAAGACCAAATAGCGATCGCCACTAATAAGGCATTGATAATCACCAACGGCAAGGATAAACCATCTATCCCCAGATAGTAATTTAAGCCGAGGGGTTCAATCCAGGTAATATGTTCTACCATCTGTAGATCGGCTACAGTCGGATCAAATAACCTCGCCAAAGTTAGAGACCACACCAATAACCCCCCAGCGGTTAATAGGGAGATTTGACGGGATAATTGGGGGCTGAGGTTCGGCCAGAGTACAATCAGGAGGGCAACTAACAGCGGAATCCAAATTAAAACACTTAGCATCGATTTTTACGGTTAATGTGGTCGGGAAGGGGTCTAAAATTGCCACAGCATTAAAATCAACAACACGGCTATACCAGTGGCTATGGTGAAGACATAAAACTGTGATTGTCCAGAAATACTATATTTAAGTCCTTCACCGCTAAAGAGGGTGGCTAAACCTAAGCCGTTGACAAACCCATCGATGATATAGCGATCGATCCAATAACTGATGGCGGAGATACGATTAACCAAAAATACAACGGTCAGATCGTAAAGGCGATCGATATAGAAATCGTAAGCGAGTAAATCCTGTATGGGTTGGTAGGGGAATTTATATGGTTCTCTCCCCGGCCCGTATACATAAATACTGCTACCTATACCCACCCCTAATACACTTGAGACCAACAACAGGGGTAAAGCTACATGGTTAATTACTTCTTGGACTCCAGAGACGGGCGCTTCTACGAAGGTTCCTGACCAACTCAGTAATAGTTGCCAGCTTTGTAGCATCATCGGCACTAACAGAGTCACAATAGTCATGGAAACCATTGGTAAAGCCATCGGCCACAGGACTTCTGGGGCGCGTCGGGTTTTCGGTTGCGACTGACCAGTAAAGACTAAGCCGAAAACTCTGGTTAATCCTAGGGTGGTGAGGAAGTTCACCAGCAGCAACAAAATCAATAACCAAGGTGGTACAGTCCAGAAACCACTTACCCACCTTCGGAAAGTCCAGAACATCCCTAAAGGTAATCCGGCTACCATTCCTGATGCACCAACAATAAATGCAGTGGTGGTGGCAGGCATTTTAGACCATAATCCCCCCATTTCGGTCATGTCTTGGGTGTTGGTGGTCAAAATTACTGAACCTGCACTCATGAATAACAGACATTTGGCGATCGCATGGGTGAATAGTAACAGCAGGGCTATATCCACATGGCTTTGACCTACGGCTACAAACACTAAACCCAAATAGGCGCTAGTAGAGTGGGAAAGCGCTCGTTTGATATCAATTTGAGCGATCGCCACCAAAGAAGCCCCAATAGCCGTTACTGTTCCCAACACAATTAAAGTGTCCGACACCACCGGAGACAGCGCGACAATTGGTTGTAGTTTAATCAGAACATAGGCCCCCGCCGCCACTACTACCGAATTTCGGAGTAGAGAAGCCGGGTTTGGACCTTCCATAGCTTCATCAAGCCATAGGTGTAGGGGAAATTGGGCGCATTTGCCAATAGGTCCAGAAATTAGGGCTAATCCTAATAAAGTCGCCGTAAGGGGTGGTAAATTGTGGGTTTCCGACCATAGTTCTAAATCCGAGAAGTTTAAACTACCGGCGATCGTGCCGATATAAACCACCCCCATTAACAACAATACATCTCCCACTCGTTTAGTTAAAAACGCATCTCGCGCCGCCGTGACTACCAGGGGTTGAGCATACCAAAAACCCACCAGTAGATAGGTTGAGAGAGTCAGCAATTCCAACAAAATATAACTAAGTAGCAGCGAGTCACTCAAAGCCAAACCACTCACTGCCGCCTCAAAAAAGCCCATCAAACCAAAAAACCGAGCCGTCGCCCAGTCTTTTTCCATGTACCCCAAGGCATAAACCTGAGCCACTAGACTGATACCTGTGACCAGTTCCACGGCTCCTAGGCTTACGGGAGAAACATCTAGGACAAAAGATAAGTCTAATCCCGCAGCTTGTAACCATGCAATGTGAATTTGTTGACCCGGCATTGACCAGATAGATCGGTAAATTACCGCACCGTGGATAAAACCCACTAAAGTCATCAATATATTAAAGTAGGCTGCTGGTCTTGGCCCTGTGCGTCGGACTAACCCCGTTGACCAAGGAAGGGTCAACACTGCCCCCATGAGACCATATATGGGTATCCACCAACTAGCTTGTAGGAGGAACTGAATCATTTAACTTACATAAAGAAATATTAACCCTCAGATTAATATATCAGAATTTCCGTCCTAAACAGAGCTAATCGTCAAATTCATCCCCAATAACCAGCCATTTCTAGTCAAATTACCTAGGGTCTGCCTTTGGGATATAGCACAAGTTGTTACAAAAGTCAAGATAAATCGGCATTTTTGTCTCCAAATATTAACTTTGTTTAAAAAACCTTAATTTCTATTAACAATCAATAAAAATAATCTCGAACATGAGAAATTATAATCCAGATTAATATTGTCAAAGAAGCCACAATTCTCGTATTCTTATAATTTGAGGGAGGTTGAAAAATTTTTCCGCATACACAAAAAGAATCATTAGTCTTTGTGGTCATGGGACTCAGTTAGCAAGAGATTTGCCCAGTTGAGTTCAGTCTGTCCGTAATTAGGAGTAGTTGTAAGATGTCCATCGCTGTTGGAATGATTGAAACCATAGGCTTTCCGGCTGTTGTAGAAGCAGCCGACTCCATGGTAAAAGCCGCGCGCGTTACTTTAGTCGGATATGAGAAAATTGGCAGCGGTCGTGTGACCGTGATTGTCCGAGGAGATGTCTCCGAGGTACAAGCATCAGTTTCCGCTGGCATTGAGTCAGTCAAACGGGTGAATGGTGGAGAAGTATCATCAACCCACATCATTGCTCGTCCCCATGAAAATCTAGAGTACGTTCTACCAATTCGTTACACCGATGCGGTCGAACAGTTCCGGTCCTACTAGACGTAATGGGGCAAGCGTTAACCCCCTCACCCGATCGCCGAAAAAGTCGTACAGACAAGGCCAATCTTGTCTCTAAGTTCTGAAAACTCCCTCCCTGAAAATTAGGATCAGGGAGTTGATAGCTTGTCTGAGAAGCCATCAGAGCCGAACCGAGTAGAAACCAGTGTTCTGTGCGACATCTAGGCGTGGTAATCAAATCGAGGTTCAGGAGTCAAAACATACTATGGCCATTGCAGTTGGCATGATAGAAACCCTGGGTTTTCCAGCGGTAGTAGAGGCAGCCGATTCCATGGTAAAAGCTGCCCGCGTAACCTTAGTAGGCTACGAAAAAATCGGTAGCGGTCGTGTCACCGTCATTGTTCGCGGAGATGTGTCAGAAGTTCAGGCTTCTGTCTCCGCCGGAACCGAGTCGGTGCGACGGGTAAATGGTGGGTTAGTTCTTTCCACCCATATTATTGCCCGTCCCCATGAAAACCTAGAATATGTCCTACCAATTCGTTACACCGAAGCGGTAGAACAATTCCGTGAAAGCGTCGCCGGGATACGTCCTCTTAACCGTCCGTAGGTTAACTCCAATGACCCCTAGGGGTATGTAGTTCAACCACAGCCAAGCCCGAACCGACTGCATAGTTCGCCCGTAGTAGGTCAATCTACCAATTGACCCCATCTATTTTCCTGCTCAGTCGGGGGGAAAAATGTTCCTGCCGTACAGTTCCTTAACATCAAATTAAGATGCAAATTGCCAGAGTTATTGGCACAGTTGTTAGTACCCAGAAGGAACCCAGTCTCCGAGGTTCCAAGTTTTTGCTATTGCAACTCTTAGATGAACAGGGAGAGCCAACATCAAAATATGAAGTGGCGTGCGACTATGTGGGTGCGGGTTTTAGTGAGTGGGTTCTGGTTAGTCTCGGAAGTGCGGCTCGCCAAATTCCTGGAAGCGAAAATCGACCCAGTGATGCAGCCGTAGTTGCCATTATTGACACCGTTAGCACTGCTAATGGCCAGATTTACAGTCAAAAACAGCAGAACCGTTTAGGTTGAGCAACAGAGCTGGGTTAACCCCAAAGCCTGGTACGGGGAGGTTTGCAAGTATACTCCCGAAGGCGCGAAAATACCGAATAACCAGCCCCTACAGGGATAATTCATCGATTATCCGTACCACCAAAAGTCAACCCTATAAAAAGTTAGTTAGGAGAAATTCAGTTATGGCAGTTAAAGGCCATGCGGCTCCTCCCACACCCTGGTCTAAAAACCTGGCGGAGCCCAAAATTGACCCCACAGCTTACGTTCATTCCTTCTCGAATATCATCGGTGATGTTCGCATCGGCGCTCATGTCCTGGTCGCCCCGGGAACCTCTATCCGCGCTGACGAAGGATTCCCCTTTTATATTGGCGATGAGTCCAATATTCAAGATGGCGTTGTTATTCACGGCTTAGATGAAGGCAAAGTCAAAGGAGATGATGGTCAATCCTACTCCGTTTGGATTGGTAAAAATTCCTCAATCACCCATTTGTCTCTGATTCATGGTCCGGCTTATGTCGGGGACAATTGCTTTATTGGTTTCCGCTCTACTGTATTCAATGCCAGAGTCGGAAATGGTTGTATTGTCATGATGCACGCCCTCATCCAAGATGTGGAAATTCCCCCCGGAAAATATGTTCCCTCAGGAGCAATTATCACTAACCAACAACAAGCCGATCGCTTACCGAGCGTAACAGATACTGATATCAAATTCTCAACTCATGTGGTGGGAGTTAACCAAGCATTAGCAGCAGGTTATCAGTGTTCAGAAAACCTCGCCTGCATCAGTCCCCTACGAAATGAAACTAAGGGAAGCAGCAGTAATGGTGGCCGCGCTAGATCTGGCGGACATAGCAACCTAGGCGCAGGGCCTATTCCCCCAGAAACGGTACAAACCATCAGCCAACTTCTAGCCCAAGGCTATAAAATTGGTACCGAACACGCCGACGCACGTCGCTTCCGCACAGGTTCTTGGCGCAGTTGCGCTCCCATTGACTCCCGCAACACCAGCGAAGTTGTATCAGCCTTAGCCGCCTGTCTGCAAGACCATCAAGGCGAATATGTCCGCCTGTTGGGAATTGATAGCAAAGCCAAGCGCCGGGTACTTGAAGAAATTATCCAACGTCCTGATGGTCCTGTCGCTAGTAAGTCCTCTAACGGTCAGGTCTCCAATGCCGCAGCTTCCACAGCCAGCCCCTCCAGAACTACTGCTACTGGTAGTTCTGACTTGGCACAAAAGGTTTCCCAAATCCTGAACCAAGGCTATAAAATTGGCACGGAATACGCCGACGCGCGTCGCTTCCGCACGGGTTCCTGGCGTAGTGGTCCCCAAATTGACAGCTCCAGTGCTTCGGCTGTTCTCAGTCAATTAGATGCCTTCATGAACGAGCATACAGGGGAATATGTCCGCTTAATTGGCATTGACCAAAAAGCTAAACGGCGGGCGGTTGAAGAGATTATCCAACGACCTGACGGTAGGGTTTCTGCTACCCCTGGTCCTAGCGCGGCTTCCCCTGCGCCCTCTAGTCGTTCAGCTCAATCATCCTACTCATCTGCTAATAGTAGTTTGACTTCTGAAACTATTGAGCAAGTTAAAAACCTCCTGGCTCAGGGTTATAAAATTGGCACGGAACACGCTGATAAGCGTCGCTTCCGCACGGGGTCCTGGCGTAGCTGTACCCCCATCGACTCTAATAATCAACGGGAGGTTATGGCAGCCCTAGAAGGCTGTATGCAGGAACATAGCGGTGAGTATGTTCGCTTGATTGGTATTGATGCTCAAGCCAAGCGTCGGGTTCTTGAGGAAATTATCCAACGACCTTAATTAACTCTCTCGAAAATCCCTGTTTACTTTTCAGAGGTTCAAGCCGAATGTGTATGTCGCCACCCCATCACCCGGATTATGCTTACTATGTGAGTGGCGATGTCACCATTGACCCCAGTGTAGCCATCGCCCCAGGAGTGGTAATTACCGCCGCTCCTGATAGCCAAATTGCGATCGCTGCTGGGGTCTGTATTGGTATGGGGACTATTATTCATGCTGATCAGGGTATCCTAGAAATAGATAAGGGTGTCTGTATTGGTACTACTGTACTCATCGTCGGTGCTGGAAAAATTGGGGCTCTGGCTTGTATTGGTTCAGAGTCAACTTTGATTAATTCTGATATCCCATCTCAGCACGTTGTAGCTTCCGGTTCATTAATTGGTGATCAATCTCGTCAGGTCAATTTTTCTGCTACTGAGGTTGATTTCATCCCCCAACCGGAACCGGAACCCCAACCGGAACCGGAACCCCAACCGGAACCAGAACCCCAACCGGAACCAGAACCAGAACCAGAACCAGAACCCTCAATTCGCAAAGGTCCGCAGGTCTACGGACAAACTCAAATCAATGAGTTGTTAAAGACTTTGCTCCCCCATAGAAAACCCCCTAATTTTTGAGAGAAACTGGGGTTGATGAACGCGAAAATCCCCAGATTAATCCATCGGGATTCTCAAGTCTTCTCTCTAGCAGGTAAAATACAGTCATGGATGAACACTTGCAAACCTCATTTCCCCAAAGGCGCAATACTGAGCCAGAATTTAAAGATACTGCTTTGGGGTTAATCTCCACCCGCAGTTTTCCAGCGATCGTCGGCACTGCTGATATGATGCTGAAATCTGCAGGTGTTCACCTGGTTGGGTATGAAAAAATCGGTAGTGGCTACTGTACCGCTATTGTGCGCGGTCGTATTGCTGATATCCGCCTAGCCATTGAAACCGGAGTTGATACTGCTAAACAGTTCAATCAGTTTGTTTCTTCCCTAGTCATTGCTAGGCCTCTCCCTAACTTAGAGTATGTTTTACCGATTGGGTCTCGTCTCTCCCAATTAGCAGCCAGTGGCGGTCACTCTCGCCTCAGTAATCAAGCCGTAGGTTTATTGGAAACGAGAGGATTTCCTGCTATGGTCGGCGCGGCTGATGCGATGCTGAAGGCGGGAGATGTTTATTTCGCTTCCTATGAAATTATTGGCGCGGGACTATGTACTGCTATTATTCGGGGTTCGGTTGCTGATGTAGCAGTGGCTTTAGAAGCTGGAATGTATGAGGCTGAACGCATTGGCGAATTAAATGCAGTGATGGTCATCCCTCGTCCCCTTGATGAACTTGAACAAACTTTACCTCTGGCTAGTTGTTGGATTGAGAAGGTCAAACCTTTACAGTTACCTATTAATGTTAAACAAACTGAAAAAGAAGTGGTAAAACTTCCCGAACTCAAACAATTATCTGTTGATGCTTTACCTTTGGATAATCAAACTTCTGATTCTTCTATGGAGTCCTGGGATTAAAATATTCTTGATTCTTAACCCGCATTCTCAACCCGCCTTGACATGATAATTGACATCAAATTATGATGCTCCTCAAGGTAGAGACTAAAAACTAATTACCCCCCACGGGTGATGATTATATCACTATAAAAAAAAAAGAGCAACCCGTTAGGATTGCCCTCAAGAAGAGAGTCTAAAAGCTATTGGTGACTGAAGAGAATTTACTTGGAGAAATTCTGGCTGCGGTAAGCATCCATACTGTAAGCAGGAACCCGTTGGCTATAGTCTACGGCTACACCTGTTAACGCCTGAGAAAGACTGTCAAAGGAATCAAAGTTCCAGTTTCTCATGTGGATGGGTTTGGACTGTTCACCACGAAAATAAGCCATAGTTCCAATTACAGAAACAGCCAGCCAACCACTGATAAATAAAGCTGCTAAAATAACCATTTTTTATCCTCCGATAATTGCATCAGAATTACTACTAAGAAAGTTTCACCAAGGTCAGTGGGAACTTCTTGGGGTAATCCCGTTTATTAATTTATGTTAACCAATGTAACGTTTTTGTTACAATCTGTCAAGTAACTTGACAAAATAATTTTTTATGATATAATTAAACGCCAAAAATATTAATAACCGGATAAACTCCCCTAAGGTCACTTAAAATCAGCCTCTTCTGATAGAATCAAAAATGCTCAATCAAGGTGCAGGGTAAGGATACAATGCCCAACGCTCATATTATTGGTCTGGGAAAATCAGGAAATGCCACGGCGCGCCTGTTAAAGGTTCAGGGATGGCAGGTAACTGTTAGCGATCGCAACACATCAGAATCTCTACAGCAACAGTGTCAGACCCTCATTGAGGAAGGAATTACAGTTAATTTGGGGCAGAATTTCGACCCCGACACGGCACCAGATTTGGTAGTGGTTAGTCCCGGGGTTCCCTGGGATTTGCCAGCATTGGAAACCGCCCGCAGTCTGGGTATAGAAACTATCGGCGAAATGGAACTGGCTTGGCGAAATCTCCAGGATATCCCTTGGGTGGGAATTACGGGGACTAACGGCAAAACTACTACCACGGCCCTGATTGCTAAAATATTTGAAGTGGCGGGAAGTGCGGCCCCGGCTTGCGGAAATATTGGTAATGCTGTCTGTGAGTTGGCGCTGCAACAACAACAAAACTCCTCGACACCCTTAGATTGGGTCATTGCTGAAATTAGCAGTTTTCAGATTGAGTCATCATCAACCCTCGCGCCTCAAATCGGCATCTGGACTACCTTTACCCCAGATCATCTTAACCGCCATTACACGCTAGATAATTATTTTCGGATTAAAGCTCGTTTAATGGAACGTTCCCAGGTGCAGGTCTTTAATGGTGATGACGCTTATCTCCGGCGAGCCGCACCGGAACTCTGGCCACAAGCTGTCTGGACTAGCGTTAATGGTGCTGAGGAATTATTGGGCGATCGCCAGAGGGGTGTATATATTCAAGAAAACTGGGTCTACCAAAACGGATGCGCGATCGCACCAGTTGACTCGCTGAAAATGGTGGGAGACCATAATCGCCAAAACCTACTTATGGCTGTAGCCGCAGCCCGAATAGCCGGAATTGACAAGGAAGCAATTGCTCACGCTATTTCTACTTTTCCTGGAGTTCCTCACCGCCTCGAAGAGGTTAACACCTGGATGGGAATTCGCTGGATTAATGATAGCAAGGCTACTAATTATGATGCGGCTCAGGTCGGATTGGCCGCAGTGGAACCACCTGTGATTTTAATTGCTGGTGGAGAAGCTAAAGCTGGTGATGATACCCACTGGATTAATACTATTCACCAAAAAGCGGCGGCGGTTTTATTAATCGGAACGGCAGCCCCCACCTTTGCTCAAAGGTTACAGGAAACTGACTATCACAATGTCGAAATTGTGGAAACTCTCGAAAATGCCATCCCCCGCGCGGCGGAATTGGCTAGTGTGTTCCAAGCTAAGGCTGTTTTGCTCTCCCCCGCCTGTGCTAGTTTTGACCAGTATCGCAGTTTTGAACATCGTGGCGATCGCTTTCGGGAGTTATGTTGGGAATTGATGGGGTAGGGGCGGGTGTAATATCCCGGTGTGTTTTATGGCGTGGGGGGGCGAGCGAAAGTTGGCTTGTGTGTTTCATGGCCTCAGAAGGTGCGTCACATAGCGCAAGTTTTTCGTTTTCCCAGTGGCTGATCGGATGTGACGCACCCTACGCACAGCCAGGGGGGGCGAGCGAAAGTTGGCTTGTGGGGTGCGTGGCCGATCGCGCACCCTGGGGGCGGGTTTATCAAGCTGACTTGTGGGAATTATGGCTGACTGCGGAACCCGCAGGGGCGGGTTTATCAAGCTGACTTGTGGGAATTATGGCTGACTGCGGAACCCGCAGGGGCGGGTTTATCAAGCTGACTTGTGGGAATTATGGCCGATCGCGCACCCTGGGGGCGGGTTTATCAAGCTGACTTGTGGGAATTATGGCCGATCGCGCACCCTGGGGGCGGGTTTATCAAGCTGACTTGTGGGAATTATGGCCGATCGCGCACCCTGGGGGCGGGTTTATCAAGCTGACTTGTGGGAATTATGGCCGATCGCGCACCCTGGGGGCGGGTTTATCAAGCTGACTTGTGGGAATTATGGCTGACTGCGGAACCCGCAGGGGCGGGTTTATCAAGCTGACTTGTGGGAATTATGGCTGACTGCGGAACCCGCAGGGGCGGGTTTATCAAGCTGACTTGTGGGAATTATGGCTGACTGCGGAACCCGCAGGGGCGGGTTTATCAAGCTGACTTGTGGGAATTATGGCTGACTGCGGAACCCGCAGGGGCGGGTTTATCAAGCTGACTTGTGGGAATTATGGCTGACTGCGGAACCCGCCCCTACAGCACCCTGGGGCGGGTGTATATAGTTGGCTGGTTTTTCCCGTGGCCGATCGCGCACCCTGGGGGCGGGTTTATCAAGCTGACTTGTGGGAATTATGGCTGACTGCGGAACCCGCAGGGGCGGGTTTATCAAGCTGACTTGTGGGAATTATGGCTGACTGCGGAACCCGCAGGGGCGGGTTTATCAAGCTGACTTGTGGGAATTATGGCCGATCGCGCACCCTGGGGGCGGGTTTATCAAGCTGACTTGTGGGAATTATGGCCGATCGCGCACCCTGGGGGCGGGTTTATCAAGCTGACTTGTGGGAATTATGGCCGATCGCGCACCCTGGGGGCGGGTTTATCAAGCTGACTTGTGGGAATTATGGCTGACTGCGGAACCCGCAGGGGCGGGTTTATCAAGCTGACTTGTGGGAATTATGGCTGACTGCGGAACCCGCAGGGGCGGGTTTATCAAGCTGACTTGTGGGAATTATGGCTGACTGCGGAACCCGCAGGGGCGGGTTTATCAAGCTGACTTGTGGGAATTATGGCTGACTGCGGAACCCGCAGGGGCGGGTTTATCAAGCTGACTTGTGGGAATTATGGCTGACTGCGGAACCCGCAGGGGCGGGTTTATCAAGCTGACTTGTGGGAATTATGGCTGACTGCGGAACCCGCAGGGGCGGGTTTATCAAGCTGACTTGTGGGAATTATGGCTGACTGCGGAACCCGCAGGGGCGGGTTTATCAAGCTGACTTGTGGGAATTATGGCTGACTGCGGAACCCGCAGGGGCGGGTTTATCAAGCTGACTTGTGGGAATTATGGCTGACTGCGGAACCCGCAGGGGCGGGTTTATCAAGCTGACTTGTGGGAATTATGGCTGACTGCGGAACCCGCAGGGGCGGGTTTATCAAGCTGACTTGTGGGAATTATGGCTGACTGCGGAACCCGCCCCTACAACTAATTTTATCCCGAAAAATAAAAAAAAATTATCTGGGCGCCCCCGCGCCACTTTTTTTTGGGAAACCCTTGCTTTTGGGCTGCGCTTCTGCTACTATATTATATAATGGTATATTTGTGATTTTTTTATTTAAGTTATGCCTCCCATTATCTATGATATGACTCTATCATATCCCCATTCGCTCGGCTTGTCAACCCCCTGGAGCGGTGACGGGCTGGGCTATTTTTTTTTTTGAAAAAATAAACATTAGTCGAGCAATGAAACTGCTTAAATTTGTTGTACCCGCTTCTGTTTAGATCGGAGATTGAGGCTCGGACAGTTAACAGTTTTTTATAGATAGTGGTGGTCATGATGGATTCCTTAGTCGTTGTGTTGGCGAGGTTGGGTGAAGGGAGGGATTAATCACCGATTCCTGGAAGTTACCGAAAATTACCAGTTGGGTGGCACTTGGGAGTATTCATAATCACTGACCCAATCATCACTGATTAACCAGTTGTCGTCTGCGTCAAACTCAACACCCCCTTCAGAGTTGATCAAATCTCTAAGCTCCTCCCTATCGCCAAGTTCTAATACTTTGTGAATATGCTTACACTTGGGAATCCAGCGCGTTCCGGTTTCTAGGGTAAGTACATCACGGTTTTTACTCTGGAAATCAAAATCCTGGCAAGTGCAAGTTATTTCCTCTTCTTCGATGGACACTTCATAGGTGTCTCCTTGGGGATTAACAACAGCAAATTTATAGGGTTGATTGTGGGGGTATATTTCTAGCTTCCCGGTGTTGCGTTTCCTGAAGGTTTGGAAGTTTTGATGAAAAGATTTTTTACTGACAAACTTGGGTCTCAACCCGTGACCCTTTTTGAAAACAACAAAAATTACTTTCCACCAAATTTCAACCCTGGCAATAATTTGGTGAGAGCAACCACAAATCCGCGCGACGGCGGCTTTGCTGTACAAGATACTTGCCAAAGATTTGCTCTGTGTGGTAGTATGCATATAGAATCCTCAACTGATGAGTTAATTGGTTCTTAACCGTTTTGAGAGATTTGATGGGTCAGAGCCGCTGCAACGGCTCTTTCCTTATCCCTCTGATAAGATTATACACAATAGTACCGAAAACGTGCAATTGTTTACAAAACTTTACAGAGGGTAAAAAAATGAAAAGAGGCAGAAGAGGCGTTTATGATCGAGTTGGCAATCCCAACTTTTTCACAGACAAGAATCCAAGTAAGCTGAAACAGGAAGGATCTCAACCCGCGAATATACTGTTTGGCATTAGAGTAGCCCAGGATTTAAAAGACAAACTTGCGGTTATACCTAAGCGAGAACTGCGGAGGGTTTTAACTGAGTTCGCTGATAGCTACCTAGCGAACCAAAATAACTGCAAGTAGTTGCACTTTACAAAAGAAATGCACCGGGGCGGTTTTTGAGTTTAAGGGTCGATCGCTTACCTCTTGAGCGATCGCTTCTTGGTTGGGGGTTAGTCTATGTTAGTTAGTCGTCAAATTTAAGGATAGAGCAATAACCTCGCCATTCTGCTCCGGGTGGCGTATTCCACCAAAATGGCAGGCTTCGGTCTGGATACCATCCAAATTTTAGTTGTTGTTTCCCAAGGATGTCTAACAGCCCAAATTCAATTTGAACCCAGGTAACACTACAATGCAGAACCCTAGGGGCGGGTGTATATAGTTCCCGGTGTGTTTTATCGCTAGGGGCGGGTGTATATAGTTGGCTGGTTTTTCCCGTGGCCGATCGCGCACCCTGGGGGCGGGTTTATCAAGCTGACTTGTGGGAATTATGGCTGACTGCGGAACCCGCCCCTACAACTAATTTTATCCCGAAAAATAAAAAAAAATTATCTGGGCGCCCCCGCGCCACTTTTTTTTGGGAAACCCTTGCTTTTGGGCGGCGCTTCTGCTACTATATTGAATAATGGGATATTCGTGATTTTTTTATTTAAGTTATGCCTCCCATTATCTATGATATGACTCTATCATATCCCCATTCGCTCGGCTTGTCAACCCCCTGGAGCGGTGACGGGCTGGGCTATTTTTTTTTTTTGAAAAAATAAACATTAATCAGTTTAATCAGTGGCGATCGCTTTCGGGAGTTATGTTGGGAATTGATGGGGTAGGGGCGGGTGTAATATCCCGGTGTGTTTTATGGCGTGGGGGCGGGTGTAGGTAGTTGGCTGGTTTTTCCCGTGGCGGATCTAGCACCCTGGGGGCGGGTTTATCAAGCTGACTTGTGGGAATTATGGCTGACTGCGGAACCCGCCCCTACGCACCCTGGGGCGGGTGTATATAGTTGGCTGGTTTTTCCCGATGGCGGATCTAGCACCCTGGGGGCGGGTTTATCAAGCTGACTTGTGGGAATTATGGCTGACTGCGGAACCCGCAGGGGCGGGTTTATCAAGCTGACTTGTGGGAATTATGGCTGACTGCGGAACCCGCAGGGGCGGGTTTATCAAGCTGACTTGTGGGAATTATGGCTGACTGCGGAACCCGCAGGGGCGGGTTTATCAAGCTGACTTGTGGGAATTATGGCTGACTGCGGAACCCGCAGGGGCGGGTTTATCAAGCTGACTTGTGGGAATTATGGCTGACTGCGGAACCCGCAGGGGCGGGTTTATCAAGCTGACTTGTGGGAATTATGGCTGACTGCGGAACCCGCAGGGGCGGGTTTATCAAGCTGACTTGTGGGAATTATGGCTGACTGCGGAACCCGCAGGGGCGGGTTTATCAAGCTGACTTGTGGGAATTATGGCTGACTGCGGAACCCGCAGGGGCGGGTTTATCAAGCTGACTTGTGGGAATTATGGCTGACTGCGGAACCCGCAGGGGCGGGTTTATCAAGCTGACTTGTGGGAATTATGGCTGACTGCGGAACCCGCAGGGGCGGGTTTATCAAGCTGACTTGTGGGAATTATGGCTGACTGCGGAACCCGCCCCTACAGGTAATTTTATCCCGAAAAATAAAAAAAATTATCTTGGCCCCCCGCGCCACTTTTTTTGGGGAAACCCTTGCTTTTGGGCGGCGCTTCTGCTACTATATTATATAATGGGATATGCGTAATTTTTTTATTTAACTCATGCCTCCCATTATGTAGGATATGACTCTATCATATCCCCATTCGCTCGGCTTGTCAACCCCCTGGAGCGGTGACGGGCTGGGCTATTTTTTTTTTTGAAAAAATAAATCAACTGAAAAACGGCTGAATTTCGTGGGGGTGCAAATCTCGCCAGTCGCCAGGTTGAAGTGAATTGAGAGTCAAATGAGCGATCGCGACACGAACCAGTCGCAAAGTAGGGAAGCCGACGGCGGCGGTCATGCGTCGAACCTGACGGTTGCGTCCTTCAGTTAAAGTAATTTCGAGCCAAGCGGTAGGGACATTTTGGCGAAATCTAATGGGAGGGATACGAGGGGGAAGAAGTGGTTCAGTTAATAGTAGTTGAACCCTCGCTGTTCGGGTGCGATAATTTTGAATGGTGATTCCCCGTCGCAGTTGTTCTAAGGCCTGTGTAGTGGGTATTCTTTCCACCTGAACCCAGTAAGTACGAGGATGAGCAAATTCTGGCTGGCCAAGTCGATATTTAAGTTTGCGATCATCAGTCAGTAAAAGTAACCCTTCACTATCAAGGTCTAATCGTCCGACTGAGTAGACGGAAGGAATAGGGATGTAATCCTTCAAAGTTTGTCGAGACGGAGTATGAGAATCACGATCAGTAAACTGACTGAGGACATTATAGGGTTTATAGAACAAGATATATCGATAAGCCATACAGAAAAGTCTAGGACATAGTGTGCATAACAAAGCGATCGCGTCCTTGAGCCTTAGCTTGATATAAAGCAGTATCAGCCATAGAAATGAGATGTTCAAGCTGCATATTGCTATTCGGCAAAACACTCACGCCGCCCATACTGACACTAATATATTCACTAATAGGGGAGGTTTCATGAATTCTCTGTAATTGTAGGATTTGCTCACGAATTGTGCCAGCCACATTACACATACCCTCAGCATCAGTATTGGGAAGAATTATAGCAAACTCCTCGCCGCCATAGCGAGCGACCAAATCACCAGGTCGTCTAATGGAGCGAGTCAAAGCCTGGGCTACCTCTTGTAAACAGCGATCGCCCTCTTGGTGTCCATAAGTGTCATTGTAGTGCTTAAAAAAGTCAACATCACACAAAATTAAGGATATGGGGGTAAATTCGCGGATACACCTGCGCCACTCGGTGATCAAATAGGTATCAAACTGTCGGCGATTAGGAACCTGAGTTAAGCCATCAAGAGTAGCCAGGCGTTCAAGCTGTTGATAAAGTTCAGCTTGTTGAATGGCAATTCCCAACTGTACGGCTAACTGCTTAATAAAATCGACTGCAGTTGACTCCCATTGACGGGGACCAGAACAATGCTGGACCATGAGCAACCCCCAGAGGCGATTATAAGGTTCAGAAGCGACAAACCCCAACTCGGCAGAAGTATCACTGCGCCTTCGGGTCAAAATGGGAACGACCAAATTAGCCTGTACTTGAAACTCTGATAACAAACGAATATCGCACTGGCTGAAGTCTTGAGTGGATAGATCGGCCATAGCTTGGACTTGACCCTGGCTGAACCCAGCGAGATAGTGGGGAGTCCAGCAATCTTCAGTAACAATAGTTCCGACTACAGACTTCCACCCCGGGGCGACTGATTCGAATACCATCACGCCATTACCATCATCGTGAAATCGGTAAATCACGACTCGGTCAGTATTGAGAAACTCTCGAACCTGACTAACAGTAGTCTGTAAAATTTTATCCAATTTGAGCGATCGCCGAATGCGTTGAGTAATGACAAGCATCAACCGTTGACGTTCGGCTTGCTGTTGGAGATTTTCTTCAGCCTGCTTGCGTTCAGTAATATCCTCAACCATACCCTCATAATAGAGTAGTTGTCCTAAGCCGTCCCGGACAGCCCTAGCTTTCTCAGAAATCCAAATAATCTGATGATCAGCACGATAGACCTGAGATTCAAAATTAGTAATGGAATCGGACTCCTGCAATTGGCTAATAAACTCAGCGCGACGACCGGGATCAACATACAACTGGTGGCTAATGTCGGTCAGTTGGGTCATCAGAGCCTGGGGTGAATCGTAGCCATAGATTTTGGCTAAGGCTGGATTCACATTAATATAGTGACCGTCCCAGGTGGTCTGAAAAATACCCTCGATCGCATTTTCAAACAGACTACGATATTGATATTCGGCTTTTTGCAAAGACTCTAAGGCCTGTTTGCGTTCACTAATATCTCGATAAGCACTCAAAAACAGGCGCTCATTCTGATTTTCGACAATGGAGGTAGACACTAAAAGAGTTTTCTGTTCTCCTGACTTAGTGACTATGGTAGTTTCCACATCTCGCACGCCTCCTCGTTCTAAAATCTCATATAATCCCATGAGAGCATCTTGATGAGCTTGGGGGTCAGGATACAGAAGGGACAAAAAATCCTGAGAACTTTCTACTTCCGCCAGGGTATAGCCAGTAATCTCCTCCATCTTGGAGTTATAGATCCAAAACTTTCCGGTCTGACTGCTCAGGGTAATGCCTTCTCCCACAGTTTCGATGACACTGGTTAACTGTTGAGCGGTTTGGAAAATTTTTTCTTGTGTAGAAAGGCGTTCACTGATATTAGTATTGACGCAGATCAACCCGACTAAATGACCCTGTGGGTCTCGGATGGCATCTGCTCTCATGTGAACCGGAATGACTCTGCCGCTGCGGGTTAGCTTGTGGACTTCTCCTTGCCAGGAATACCCGCCTAAAATATGGCTCATGACGGCTTCGCCGACGGTGGGATCAATATAGAGGCTTCTGTGACCTCCATGTTGGTTAAATTGTTCGACGGTTTCGTATTCAAATAAATCACAAAAGGCTCGGTTTTGATAAATTTGGACTCCGGTTGCGTCCATAATGGCGATCGCATCGGTGGTACTATCGACGGCTTTGCGAATTCTTAATAGGGTTTCTTCGGCTTTTTGGCGATCGGTGATATCTTCAGAGGTGACTAAAATGGCAACTATATTGCCGTTGCTGTCATGAAGGGGAATACGATTGGTTTCTAGGTAGACTATTTTACCATCTGGGCGGGTTCGGGTTTCAATGTGTCGATATTGAGGGATATTGGTTTCAATGACAGTGCGATCGCATTTTCGTAAATAATCAGCCATCTCCCGGGTGGCGGGTAAATCTTCATCGGTTAACCCGACAATGGCTTCGGAACTAATCACGCCAGCCTCTAAGGCTCCTCGACGGTTACAACCTAAATAAACGGAGTTGGGATCTTTCCAAAAAATCGCTTTTGGGATATTATCCATCACTAGCTGTAGCATCTGTTGCGATCGCTCCAGGGCTGCTTCTGCTTTCAGGCGTTCCTGAATTTCTTCCTGGAGTTTCTCATTGGTGGCGGTCAGTTGAGTTGTCCGGTCATCTAGGATATCTTGCAGGTGGTAACATAGATGTAAGAGTTCTTCTGATGCTCGGCGGCGTTCGGTGATATCAATGGCAGAACCTGTATAACCTAGAAACTTACCGTTAGCTGTCCATTGGGGAACTCCGGTATTAAATATCCAACGATACTGATGATCAAACCTTCGCAGCCGATATTCCTGTTGGAAGGGTTTGCGATCGCCGAATGCTTGCCAATAGGTGATTAAACAATTTTGGCGATCTTCAGGATGTACCCCCCGGAACCAGCCCTCTCCCCGTTCCATTTCTAAGGAACGTCCAGTAAACTCTAACCAGTCTTCATTAAAAAATGTATACGATCCTTCCGCATTACAAGCCCAGATTAGCACAGGCGTAGGTTCAGATAGCCCCGCAAATCTTTTTCTCTCTTGTTCAATTGCTGTTGCCAATCGGTGCAAGTTACCATCAAAATGATAATGGTGTTCAGAGTCTAAGTTGTCTTGTTCATGGAAACGACTAAAATCACTCATTTTGACGTTGATCATAAGCCATTAGATGAAATTGTCATTCGGAACATTTTACTATGATATTTAATCCAAATTCTGTGCTTGCCTGTACGACAATCTCAACAATTTTATGCTAAAATATCACGGATGATTAAACATTGTCGAAAAAATTTGTATATCAACATAGCTCCCGGTTATACACCGATAAAGTTCTAGGTTATGGGGGGAGAATCCAGTGATAAGAATTGAGGCTAAGGGTTGATTTAAGCATTGGGGATCAAGCATTGTTAGGGGCATAGCCTATATTAGTCACTTGAATTTTATAACGGGACTTGATATTTTTTTGTATTGGTTTATACTTTTATTGTAACTCTATTTAATCAGAAATGTCAACATCAAAGTATCGAATTGGTATAGTATTTGGCACGAGACCAGAAGCGATTAAGATGGCCCCACTAGTCCAAAAGTTTCAACAAAATTGTAATTATGAAACCCGAGTGATTTTAACAGGTCAACATCGGGAGATGGTCCAGCAAGTGATGCAGCTTTTCGAGATCAAGGCCGATCGCAATCTGGAAATCATGCAGCACCAGCAAACCCTGACGGACATTACCTATCGTAGCTTACAAGGGTTAGGAAATATTTTTGAGCAAATCAAACCTGATATGGTTTTAGTCCAGGGGGATACTACAACAGCCTTTGCTGCGGCTTTAGCGGCCTTTTATCAAAAAATTCCTATTGGCCATGTCGAGGCAGGACTCCGAACTGATGACCTATTTAATCCCTATCCTGAAGAAGCGAACCGCCGTCTAATTTCTCAACTAACTAAATTACACTTTGCACCTACGGAGAAAGCGGTTGAAAACCTGAGAAAATCTGGGGTAGTCGGGGAAATTTATCAAACAGGAAATACAGTGATTGATGCTTTATTATCTGTGGCGAAAACCCAACCAAAATTAGATATTCCCAATCTCAACTTAGAAAAACATCGACTAATTTTAGCGACAGTTCACCGTCGAGAAAATTGGGGAGAACCCCTAGAGGGAATTGCGGAAGGATTTTTAAAAACTCTTGATCAGTATGCTGACACAATGATACTGCTACCCCTACACCGTAACCCGACGGTGAGGGAACCCCTACAGACAATGCTAGGAGGACATCCCCGGGTAATTCTCACGGAACCCCTAGATTATAGTCAACTGGTAGCAGCGATCGCTGATGCTTATTTAGTGTTGACGGACTCGGGTGGACTCCAGGAAGAAGCACCGAGTTTAGGGAAGCCTGTGTTAGTGTTACGAAAAACTACGGAACGTCCAGAAGCGATCGCGGCTGGAACGGCTAAACTAATAGGAACTGACCCTCAAGATATCCTCAGAGCCACTAGCGAACTCCTGGGGGACCCAGAGGCTTACCAAAAAATGGCAACCGCTATTAACCCCTTTGGAGACGGTCACGCCGCCTCACGCATTATTCAACATATCGATGAGTATTTCAAGTCAGCTTAGGTTGAGTTGGCTTTAAACAAGTTTTGAATAGGCAGTAAATAATCGAAAAATACCATGTCAAACAGACTGAGTTATTGGGAATATTTAAACCAAGAATTAAAACTGAATGAAGATATACAATCTCAGTTAGTTGTTCTTGATTTATTTGCGGGTTGTGGTGGTTTTTCTCTAGGATTTAAAGCCGCAGGCTTTGAAACAATCGGTTATGAGATGTTAGCGGATGCTGCCGCCACGTATACTCGTAATCTTCAGGATATATGTTATTGTCAAACTTTAGAAATTGGTCAAGATTTATGCAATCATCCTGATGTGATTATAGGAGGTCCTCCCTGTCAACCGTTTAGTGTAGGTGGATTACAAAAAGGTCCTAGAGACTCTAGGGATGGCTTTCCGATTTTTCTAGATGCGATCGAACGATATCAGCCAGCAATAGCAATCTTTGAAAATGTGCGAGGAATGCTTTATAAAAATCGTCAGTATTTAGAGAAAATAGTTGCCGAACTTGAGAGACTGAATTATCGGGTTGACATCAAACTTATCAATGCTGTTAATTATGGTGTTCCACAAAAACGAGAACGCCTGTTTGTTGTGGCTTATCAAACAGCATGGCATTGGCCAGAAGCTGAAACCTTAGCTATGCCTTATACGGCTGGAGATGCTATTTATGATACGGCTTCTACCATTCCTATAGGGGCAAAATTTCTCACGCCTAGTATGCTAGAATATATTGGCAGATATGAAGCAAAATCTAAATGTGTTAAACCTAGGGATATTTACCTTGATATTCCTTGCCGAACTCTGACCTGTAGAAACCTATCAGGCGCAACCAGTGATATGTTGCGATTGTTATTACCAGATGGCCGCCGGAGACGTTTAACAGTTAGGGAAGCTGCGAGATTACAAAGTTTTCCCGATTGGTTTGAGTTGGTGGGTTCAGAAAATTCTCAGTTTAATCAAATTGGTAATGCTGTACCACCTTTGTTAGCCAAAGCGATCGCTAAATCTGTGAAAATGACACTGGAGAATAAACCATCTCCACCCACAGATTATTTTTCTCCTTATTGGTCAACGGGTTTAAACTGAACTGCCTAATAAAAATCCAGACAAGCCGCCACCTAAGAATAGTCCTAAATACTACCATAAGTATCAAGCCCAAGAAACCCTAAATATTCCGAGACTAGGAGTGCTAAATATGTCTGTATCTGGTATAATTACACTATTAACAGACTTTGGTTTAAGTGATGTTTATGTGGGAGTAATGAAAGGGGTATTATCCCAAATTAACCCCCACCTAACTGTCATTGACTTAACCCATGAAATTCCGCCTCAAAATCTTATGGCGGCGAGGTTTTGTTTGATGAATGCTTACCCCTACTTTCCCCAAGGTACTGTTCACATGGCGGTAGTCGATCCGGGGGTGGGAACTGAACGAAAGGCGATCGCACTACAACTTCCTAACGGATATGTTGTCGGACCTGATAACGGCTTATTCGGGGGTTTAATTAAGCAGTATGGTGTAATTACAGCAGTAGAATTAACTAATCATCAATACTGGAGAAATTCCCAACCCAGCACTACTTTTCATGGTCGAGATATCTTGAGTCCTGTGGCTGCTTACCTCGCCTCTGGTGTGCCAATTCGGGATTTAGGTACTGTGATCAATTCTGATACCCTCATGTCCCTGTCAATGCCGAACTTGGAAATCACAGAAACCAGCATTAAAGGCAGTATTCAATATATCGATCACTTTGGGAATTTAATTACTAATATTCCGGGAGATATGGTAGCAGATAAATCCTGGAATGTTAGCTTTCCTGAATGCACCCCAAGTCCTAAAATTAGCAGCCATACAACCTATGGAGAAGTGCAACCAGGTCATCTTTTAACCCTCATTGGTTCCCACGGTTGGATAGAAATTGCGGCTAACGGAGATAGCGCCAAATCTCGTTTACAAATAGACTGGGGTGCGACAGTTATCATCAACTATTAAAATCAACTACTCAAAGGATTTTGCCAATTTTGATAATCCCGTTGCAGATAACTAGGAAGGCGAGATAGATCTTGAATTTGCAGTTGTTCCGGCCGATAATATAGCATAGCCGCTATGAGATAATTAAGCGATCGCGGTGTATCTAAACCTTGTCGGAGATAGGTTCCTACTTGTTGTAGAAAATCCCATTCATGTTGGGTTAACATTTCATTTTGCAGGCGACTATTTAACAAACTCCGATAGCCATCACCGAGGGGACTCTGATACATCTCCTCTAACTTGTGTTCAGGTAAATTCAGCCAAAACTGTGCAAATTGCCACCGCAGTTGTCGCAATTCTACGGTGATATTAGTATCTGTGGGGTCGATCTTAAATAACTTGACACACCCAATTAATCGATTCACAAAAGTTGAGACATCTACAGCAGTGACAGTTGGTGTTACCTGGGGAGAATTAACAGGAGTTGACTGGGTTTTAGTGGTAGCTAAGGTTTGTTTAATTTGAGCGATCGCATCGGCATTTTCAAACACCCGCTGATAATCAGGAAGCAACCAAGCGGGTAAACGATTAACCGCATCTCGTACCAACATTTTACCAGGTTGAGAATACAACATCACCGCCATCAAACAATTAATTGCATGGGGTTCAGTCAGTCCCATAGCAGTCTTAGTCCAATGGTTAACTAATGCTTTTTCCTCATCATTGAGGGGTTCTTTTTTTAAGCCTCTATTGAGCAAAATTTGATAACCTTTACCTATCTGTTGTTGATAAAGAGTTTCTAATTGCTCTGCTGGTTGTCTTAACCAGTATTCTACCATACCACGACGGATTGTGTGTAATTTATTTACCACCATAGTATTAGTGGGGTCAAGTTCATAGAGATTAACTTGATCCACCAATTCGGATAAAAACCGCTGTTGTTTTTGGGGATTATCTAAATCTATAACTTGATGTTTGGATTGGTAATTTTGGAAGATTTGAGTTAACAAAGCTCCCATTTTCGCACCATAGGCGCGACTATCCAAAAATTCAGGATTAGCCGCCATTTTCTGTTGAATGGCTTGGCGTTTTAACTGTAGCAATTCAGGGGTATTTGCGAGGGTAACAGCCAAACTAATATAGGATGATTCATCGTCGGTAATTAAATCAGGAATACCAAGCGATCGCATCATAGCGGCACCATGTTTAGAACGCAAAGTATCTCCGTCTCTAACTACTACAGGTAATCCCACTTCTAGGGGATCTACTAAGGAGTTTGAGCCAGAATGGGGGTAGGAGTCTAAATAAATATCCCCCTGTTCTAAACAGGCTTTAACGTCGGTACGACTGGGGAGAGTTTTAATCAAAACTAAGCGTTTTTCTGCAACTCCGTATTTGCTCAAGGTGGCGTGCATTCGGCGGATAAATTGTGAACTAGCATAGTTATTACTCCAACTAGGAGCAAAGGGATAAAGCACTAAAATCGAATTAGGAACTTGAGCCAGAATTTTCACCCAGGTTTCCCCTTGTTCTGGGATAATTTTATAGAAATTTGCGCCGGACATAAAGACAATTGTTTGGTCATTGGCTCCCCATTGGCTGCGGTGAGGCTTAACGGTGGCGGGTTGAGGTGCGATCGCATAATAGTTAAAACAAAAGCCAGTTCCGTTGAGAACCGCTAAATTTTCTCGATAGAAATTAGGAGCCTCTGCACCCTCGGAAAGATGACCAGAAATATAATAATCAATATATCTCATTCCGGTAGTAACAGGTGATGAAAATAGGGTAGCTTGTACTCGCGCCAGTCGGTGTAATGCTAACAAGGTGACGGGTTTAGTAATGGCGGTTACATTAGTTCCGAATAGCAAAATATCGAGGTTATCAGCGCGAATAGTGGCTGCTTGTTCCAACTTATCATCAGGTAGTCTAACTAAACGGTCAGCGCGGGATCTACAGTATTGCTCTAGGGGATGATTGTTGGCTTGGGTAACATATAAAATAATCTCGAATTGTTCCCGATTGAGATATTCAAAAGCTGGTAATGTTAAGTAAGTTTCGGTTTGGGGGTTGAGATGGTCGTTAAGAATTCCTAGGCGAATTTTTTGGCGATCGCTCGGAGGTTCTGGGAAGGAGTAATCCAACTGAAAATCGCGGCTTTGTAGGAATAGATGAAACAACTCAGCGCGACTACAAAACAGAGGTTTTAAGTTAAAATCCGCGAAATAGTTCGGGATAAAATTACCCCTTTCTAGCAACATAGTTGTTAACTTTTGCCATAGGGGATAGTCTGGCTGCTGCTGGAGACGTTCCCGAACAAAATCTAATAACCGTATCCGATAGCGGGAGTAATTATCTGCGTCTCCAATTTCTTGGAATAGGGGGGGAACATCAAATAAAAATCTAAAATAGTCCTCAGCCAGCCAAGTGGGAATCAAAGACTCCTCAAAGGTAAGCATTAGCTGATCGGCACGACCATATAACATCCCAGCGAGTAAATACTGAAAAGTTTTCGGCTGCTTAAAGCCTTGACTCAAATAGGATTTAATTTCCTGAAAATACAGGCGTTCATCATCACGGAAAATCTCGTTTTTGATACCAGAGTTTAGTAGCGACTTATGTGCTTGACCTAAATTCTCCTGATAAGCCTTGGGGAGTTGTTCGGTTTCTAATTTTAACCACATATCAGCTACAGCTTGGCGAGCGTTACGGAGATTGTCTAAGGCTAATTCATCATGGGGATTTTGCTGATATTTTTGAACATAATCTGCAAAATTTTGTAAGTTTAAATCACCACTAGCATTTAAAATTAACTCAACTGGCTGAGGTTTAGCATCAAATAAATCAGGATAGTAACTCATTACCTGAGCTTTATAATAATCTCGATTTTGAAAAGACTGGACTACCCTAGACCGAGGATGGCGACGATAATATAACACTGTTTCTCGGATACCATAAAAAGGTATATTATGCTGATGACAATTTAGCCAAAACTCCCAATCTTCGTATCCTGATTCCTTAATTTCTTCCTTATATCCGTTAGTCAACTTATAGACATTTTTGGAATATAAAGACGTACACACCAGCATATTATATTGTTTGAGATTTTCTAAAGAATATTGATCCGCAGTTACAATTTTTCGCTGTTCAGTGCCAAAAATCTCATAGGATCCAAAAATTACGCAATCATGAGATTTACTTAGAGCCACTTCTACTAAACTAGCTATAGCGGAAGAGCTAAGTTTATCATCAGCATCTAAGGGTAAAATATATTCACCTTTGGCTTGATTTATGCCAGCATTTCTAGCACTAGCACAACCTTTATTGTCGGTTGCTATTAGACTAATTTTGTGGTTGGCAAAAATTTGAATAAGATGTTGAGCAACTTGGCTGGTTTGGTCAGGACTACCATCATTAACAATAATAATTTCCCAATTGGGGTAAGTTTGAGCCACAACACTTGCCACTGCTTCGGGTAAAAATTCCGCCTGTTGATAGCAGGGAATAATTACAGAAATTAGTGGTAGATTAGTAGGTAATGCTGTTTTAATAACTTCGATGGTTTTGGTTAACATTTGTTGTTCTGTAAACATTTGTTCGGCTCGTTGTTTGCAGGCTTGACCAATATTATACCTTAGATGGGGATTAGCAACCCACTGTTCAAGAGTTTCTACTAATTCAGTGATAGTTGCTGAGGCATTTATTTTAGGGTCAGATAAGAGTTTCCCGGTGTTTCCTAACTCTTCGGGAATGCCACTAACCGCTGAAGCAATTATAGGTAATCCCTTCGCCATAGCTTCCATTACTGATAAAGGCATTCCTTCTAATTCGGAGGGTAAAATAAATATATCACTGGCATCTAATAAGTCAGGAATATCATGACGACATCCTAGCAATTTAACCTGGTCAGTAACGCCTAATTTTTTGATTTCTGTTTGGAGTTTATGTTCCCAGCTACCTTCACCAGTCCATAAAAAATATAGTTGACACCAAATGGGAGTATTTTTAAGTTGTTGAATGGCTTGCAATTGGTATTGATAGCCTTTGATGGATTCTAATCTAGCTGAGGTGAAGCAAACTATGGCATTGGGTGGGATGCCTAGTTGTTGACGAATGCGATCGCGTGTAGTAGGATTAACTAAACTAAAATACTGCCTTGGTCGTCCATAATAAATCACGCGACCCCGTGGTTTAGGCAGTTGGAAAAGTTCCCACAACTGCTGTAAGTTTTCTTGAGAAACGGCGATAATTTCCTGGGAATGCTGATAAATGTCCGCCAGTTGACCTAAGTAGGACTGAAACCGTTGAGCCAAATAAGGTGCTACAAAATTTTCTGTAATAACGAAAGGTATTTTTAACCTCATAGCCACTTGTTTAGCAGCTAAATTAGAAAGGGGACAGCAATCACTAAACAGGATTAGATCTGGGTTCGCCTTGGTAAAAATAGTTTCAGCAGTAGTCTGGTCTGTTAAGGTTTTCTGAAAGTCCTTAACTGAATCATAGTCTAACCAAAAATGTTGAATCCCTAACTGTTTTTGTTGGTCTAACAAATAATGAGATTCTCGACTTTGTACGCAACTAACATGATAACCAGATTGAATTAACTGGGTCAGAATTGAGTGATTATATTGTCCAACTCCATAAACCCTGGGTTCGTCAGTATAAACTAAAATATGGAATTTTCTAGGTGATTTTAAAGGTTTGATTTCTTCTGGATAGACTGATACTGGTTTAGATATAGTTCTGGGAATGTTAGTAATACCATATTGCTGACAAATTTTCTGAGTTTCTGTGTAAGTAGTGGGGGTTTTGTTTTCTAATCCATCTTGATTATCAAAATATAACCCCAAAATTTCTGGTATTTTAGCGATATTTTCAGTTTTACAAATTCTCAGCCAAAACTCATAATCTCCCGCTACTTTAAATTCTGGGTTAAAATTGCCATATTTTTGATGGAGAGATTTCCGCCACATAGGTTGAGAACCGAGACAGCAGCGGCGTTCTAATTCTTGATAACTAAACTCTGGCCAGTTCCAGCGTTGGTTAGCTTGGGTATTCTCAAAGGTTTCGTTGGGGTTGTGGGTGATAAGTTGATCGCCATATACTACGGCTACATCAGAATGCTGGTCTAAATAATTAGCCATTAATTCTAAAGCATCAAAACGGTGTCTATCATCAGTGTTAGCATTAGTTATATATTCCCCTTTGGCGAGTTCTATGGCTCGATTCCATGCGGCATAAAGGGTTTCTCGGTGTTCGGTGCGATGGTAGATAATTTGGGTATATTTAGCTTGAAAATCTGCGACTATTTCTGCTTCGTTTTCCTGGGAGTTGCTATCAATAACAATAATTTCTAGTTGCTGTTTATCGTATAATGTTTGATTAACCAAATCCTGCAAACATCCCCTGAGAAAATTGGCGGAGTTATAGGTGGAAATAATAGCGGAAACTTGGGGGTATGTTAACCTAGTTTGTGGTCGCTGAACGGTTGACCAAATCCAAGGTTTAACGCATTCTAGGGAAACCAAATTAAACCCGGCTGCGATTAATAAATCCCTAAGTTGTCTATCATTGTAGGCGTTTCCATATAAATAATATTGCTGATTTTCTGCGCCTTCTTCATCAAAATCACCTAAATTTTCCGCACTGCGATCGTGAACTTGAATGCGAAAGTATCCCCCTGGCTTTAATACCCTAAAGATTTCCCTAAAATAGCTTTTAACCACAGATAGCGATCGGATATGTTGAAAAACAATGGTAGAATAAACTAAGTCGTAAAATTCCCCTGGTAAATCTTGTAAATCAGATCCACTATTGACATATAATTCACCATTAGATTGACCATCCGCTAAGTATTGTTTAGCAAACTCAATCATATTGGCAGAAATATCCACCCCATCGACTCGGTTAAATCTTTCCCGCAAAGGCTTAACTAAACGACCGACACCACAACCAATTTCTAATACTTTCCAATGGAGTTGACTAGGGATACCTTGAAGAATTTGTTGAGTAGTGCGATCAATTGACTGTTCCCAAACTTGCTGTCTTTCCTGTGGTGATAATTTTTCAATTCCGGGATAGGTCAACACTCGCGCAAACATGGCTTCTTGGATAGAATTAACATTCCAAAATTGACGCTGTAAATCTAGTTGCGCGTGATTAACTGAAGATTTTGTAGCTGGTGTTAATAATGAGTTAATCCGGTGTTTCATGTCTGCGGCGGGGGTAAAATTAGGGATTAATTCTAAGACTCGGTTAATGGCTTGTTGCGCCAAATTATGATTACCCATTTGTTCGGCAGAATTAGCTAAATACCACAGGACTCGCCAAATATTACAACCATTTTGCCATGCTTGGTAAAACTCGTTAACTGCTTCCTGATGCCGTCCCTGTGTCTGTAAAACTAATGCTGACCAGAAGCGCAAATATCCATCTTGAGGATAACAATTGCGGTAGTGAAATAAACCACCACCACCGGGGTTACACAGTCCGGGAGAAGCTCTCGAAATGTGACGATCGCTTTCTAACTGTTCCGAGAGATGATTAGATGTTAAACTTACTTTAAACCGAGGGTCAATATCCCCTAAACTCTGCACAAATAATGCTGCACCAGTTTGGGGGTTTCCGGTAGTTAAACGGCGTTCCCGTTTAGGAAACTCCATTAACTGTTTATAAGTTTCATGAATTTTATCAATGGAAACCTGGGGATTAAAATATTGTTTGGCATAATTGCGCGCATTATTTCCTAATCTCAATCTCTCCTGGGGATGATGATATAAATATGCGATCGCCTGCTGATATTCCTGTTCACTATTAACTACTAATCCGGTTTGATTATTAATAACTAACCCCTTAATCCCTCCATGGGGAAAAACCACCGGAGGTATCCCCGCATACATAGCTTCCTGTAGACTTTTTTCGCTAGTTGCATAGGTATCCTCAACTAAAGGATAGCCAAATACATCGAGTATTTCCAAGACGGATTTAATGTCTTCAACATACCCCCGAAACTCAAATTTTTCGGCAACCCCCAAACTTGCCGCTTGTTGTTTCAGGCTATTCTCAATTCCTCCCCCACAGACAATAAAACGAATATTAGGAACTTGCACCCCAGCACTCATGGGGATATAATTTTGATAGAGTTTGGAGAAATCAACTGTGCCAATATAACCGACATTAAAACCCTCATGGCGGCGATTATTTAAAGATTCTAAACGGCTAAAATCAGCAATTCCTGGCACTACTCCAATTTGATTATTAGTGAATAAATCACTACGGGATTTAATGGCGGGTATCTCTAAACTATAGGGAGTTGTGGCTAACAAAATATCCGCATAATTAACCAGTTCCGATGTCACAATATGGGGAGAACGATCGCCTACTACTTTCAGCCAAACCAGCAACCGCATGGGAGGCAAATTTAACTGTAATAACTCATAAAGTTCGGGAGTATTCCAGAAGTGAATATGAACAATATCCGCCTGTGTTATCTCTCGATAAATTGTCTCTAATGATGGTGCTTCAATTACCTGTAAACCAGCCATTTCGGCTAATTTGACTGCTTGGGGATGCGCGGGAGTCAAAGAAATAGCACAATGAACTTGATCTAATTTGTGCTGGGTAGCATCTTTAGCGATCGCTACGACGGAACGTGATGCACCTCCTAGAGAAAATCCTTGTAAAATGTGTAAAATTTTCATAAATTCAGTAACTTATAAATAACAGAGAACCGCCGCCAAAATTAACCCTAATTAATGACCGGGAGAAACCCGATAATGATTCAATCTGCTAATTTGCTTAACCAAATGATTCGGTTTAAAGAAATAGCTAGTATAGGCGATTTCGACAGGGCGATCGCAATCATGAACAAACACATCAGTATCACCAGATTTGATAGCCAATTGGGAAGCAATATATATACTTTTCATTCTTCCCGGTGTTTCCGGTGTATATCCCGCTGGACCATCAACTAAAATCCAATCCCATGATATATCATAAATCCAATTAGGTAAATCCAAGGACAAACAATCTTCTCCCCGTTCAAATTTCATCAACAATTCCGCCCAATTTTGTCGCCGAGTTTGGTAATCTATATGATAGGCTTCTAAATCAGCATAGGTATTTTTAACCTGAGTTAACCACCCTTGGCTATCCTCCAAAAATACCGTTTTACCGTGGCGGTTAATATCCATCCATAAACCGCTATCTTTACCCACACCAAAAATTAGCAAATTTCCCGGAGACTGGTGATTAATAATATCAGCAATGTAGCGATATTCTGCCACCGTCATTTGTCCCGGATTATCCGCCACTAACTTATCAATAATTGGATAGTAATAGCCATCATTTTTAACTGAATCTGAATCATGATTTAAAATCCATTGCCATTGTAAATGACTGGGAAGAGTCCAGCTAACAGACGGATCTGGCTGATGAGCAATAGGTTTAACTTTCCCCCGCCAAGCTACCCCCATTATTTGCTTAGTTTGATAAATTGCCACATTCCAACCGCGATCGCGAAAATAATTCCACCCAGCAAACACATCAGGAGAAACCAAATCATGAAACAAAATCAAAGCATCATCCGCCGCCACCTGTTCACAAATTTGAGCATCTAAAAACGGTCCGGGTGCTTCATGATTCCCATCAATAAAAATGAGAGACCAGCGACGATGACAACTCCTAGCAATTTCCGCCACCTTAGCGGGACTGTAACCCGCAATTAACTCAACCCTTTCTGTCACTCCCGCCGCCTGTAAAGCAGAACCCACGCGACTAGCAAAAACGGGATTAGCCAGACCCGGATCAATGACATCGAGAATCACCCCGCCTAAAGCGAGATGACAGGTTGACCAACCCAACCAACAACCAATTTCCAAAGCGGGTTTACCAGCAAATTGTAAAGCGGTATTATATAGAATATGGGCTTCATCTCTAGTAATAAATCCCACCGTAGGGAATTGTTGATCAACGTAGCGATTGTGGGGAATTTCTCGGCGGTGATATTGCCACTTAGAACTAATGTTATCAACCACTAAATTAGGAAAATAGCGATCGCATTTAATTTTCCTCAACCCAGAGGAGACATAATCTCCTGGAGGAAACCATAAATCCTCCCCAGACAGAATTTGTGATAAACCCTGTTGAGCCTTAGTACAATCAGGATTAAGTTCTAGGGCGATACGATAGGCCCTAACCGCCGCCGAGTTTTTATGCTGGGCTTGCAACACTTGACCGAGGATATGATAAGCTCCAAAATGGTGGGGCTGGGTTTTGATGGCCTGATGACAAGCTGCGATCGCCTCAGAGAAACGTCCACAAGCCAGACAAGTTCCCGCCTGCTCATTAAGTCCCAAAACCTCATAACTGGCTGTTAGATTAGCAAAATTCCCCATGAGTTCAGCAATGCGAGTCCAACTGTACAGGTCAATAAGAGCATGATTTCATCTCAAATTAGGTTAACATTTGACGGCAATACAGTACAATACCAAGTATGGGTGCGAGACGTTTAGGAGTGAAATAGGGATGCAATGCCCGAAATAGCCTCCTAGTGGGACTTCCACCCCTTGGTTGATTGGGTCGCATCCCTGGCCATCCCATAACACAGCCGGATTTTTTTGCCCACCTTCGAGACTTCCAATATGGTTGCCAAGGTGAAGCGTCTAATCAGGTCTAAGACTGCCCGCGCCATGCTGACATGGGCGCATTATCGATTCAAACTAACCCTGAGACATCAAGGGGAAATAACTGGAACCACAGTTGTAGATGTGACCGAAGAATACACCAGCAAAACCTGTACTCACTGTGGTCATGTGCATTCCCAGCTAGGTGGCTCAAAAGTGTTCCGATGTCCTGAGTGTGGGTTCACTCTACCCAGGGACTGGAACGGTGCTTTTGGAATCTTTCTAAAAGCTTTGCGGGATACCGCCTCTGTTACCTTAACGGGTAATAGTGCTATCGTCGCATTGTCAGGCAATAGCCGGATAAATGTCGCGTAAATGTATCAGTCGAATATAGGTAATCTGTTCCCAGACCCCGTATTTCTGAAAAATACGTTAAGATTGGTAAACATAATATCAAAGATACCAGAGAATCTGGGATCGACAAAAAATCAGTAGGAGGATAGACCCCCGTGAATAAACGGTGGAGAAACGCGGTCTTATATGCAATGCTGGCTATTGTCGTCATCGCCTTAGCAACGACATTGTTTGACAAACAACCCCAAAGCCGGGAAACCTGGAAATATAGTACCTTTGTCCAGGAAGTCCAACAGAACCGGGTTGAACGAGTGAGTATTAGTGCCGATCGCACTAAAGCCCTAGTTACAGCCCAGGATGGCTCCAAAATCCTAGTAAATCTACCCAATGATCCAGACCTGATCAACATTCTGAGTGAAAACAATGTTGACATTGCGGTACAACCCCAAACCGAGGAAGGACTTTGGTTCAGAGCATTAAGTAGCCTGTTCTTCCCGATTTTGCTCCTAGTGGGCTTGTTCTTCCTATTACGTCGCGCTCAAAACGGACCAGGTAGCCAAGCCATGAACTTTGGTAAATCCAAAGCCAGAGTCCAAATGGAACCCCAAACCCAAGTTACCTTTGGAGATGTAGCAGGTATTGAGCAAGCCAAACTGGAACTGAGCGAAGTAGTAGACTTCCTCAAAAACGCCGATCGCTTCACCGCCATTGGTGCGAAAATTCCCAAAGGCGTGCTATTGGTAGGACCTCCGGGAACCGGAAAAACCCTCCTCGCCAAAGCCGTAGCCGGGGAAGCCGGAGTTCCCTTCTTCAGCATTTCCGGTTCAGAATTCGTGGAGATGTTTGTCGGTGTGGGTGCTTCCCGCGTCCGGGACTTATTCGAGCAAGCCAAAGCCAACGCTCCCTGTATTGTATTTATTGATGAAATTGATGCAGTTGGTCGCCAACGGGGTGCAGGTCTTGGCGGTGGTAACGATGAACGGGAACAAACCCTTAACCAGTTACTGACCGAAATGGATGGGTTTGAAGGCAATACAGGCATTATTATTATTGCTGCTACTAACCGTCCTGATGTACTAGATGCAGCCCTAATGCGTCCGGGAAGGTTCGATCGCCAAGTAGTAGTCGATCGCCCCGACTATTCTGGTCGCTCCGAAATTCTGCAAGTCCACGCCAGAGGTAAAACCCTTGGTAAAGATGTAGATCTCGATAAAATTGCCCGTCGGACTCCTGGTTTTACTGGGGCTGATTTATCTAACCTGTTAAACGAGGCAGCCATTTTAGCCGCCCGCCGCAACCTCACCGAAATCTCTATGGATGAGGTTAATGATGCTATTGATCGCGTCTTAGCAGGTCCTGAGAAGAAAGATCGGGTGATGAGCGAAAAACGCAAAACCCTAGTGGCTTACCACGAAGCTGGTCACGCCTTAGTTGGCGCGTTGATGCCTGACTATGACCCAGTTCAGAAAATCAGTATTATTCCTCGTGGTCGCGCTGGGGGATTAACCTGGTTTATGCCTAGTGAAGATCGCATGGACTCTGGTTTATATAGTCGTTCTTACCTGCAAAACCAAATGGCTGTAGCCCTCGGTGGTCGTTTAGCCGAAGAGATTGTCTTTGGTGAGGAAGAAGTGACTACAGGTGCTTCTAATGACCTTCAGCAGGTTACACGGGTAGCCCGTCAAATGATTACCCGCTTTGGTATGAGCGATCGCCTTGGTCCGGTAGCTCTCGGTCGTCAGCAGGGTAATGTTTTCCTCGGTCGCGATATTATGTCCGAGCGTGATTTCTCCGAGGAAACCGCATCCGCTATTGATGAAGAAGTCCGCGCTTTGGTTGATGAGGCTTATAAACGCGCTCGTCAAGTCCTCGAAGAAAATCGCCCTGTTCTCGATAGTTTGGCAGAAATGCTCATTGAGAAAGAAACCGTTGATTCTGAGGAGTTGCAGGAGTTATTAGCTTCTAGCGATGTCAAAATGGCTGCGATCGCCTAAGCATCCTTTTTAACCCCATTTTTCCTTCATTCACAGGCTATCCACTTTCAGGATAGCCTTTTTTTTCATCGACAATCCATTCCCCCCCAAAACCTACCTACCATCACATAAACTTTACTAATTTATGCAGCCCCATCGATTTGAATTTCCAAAGAACGTTAAGAATTAATACATTTTTATTGAAAATCCCTCGCAAAAAGTTGACGAGATTATAGGGGTTATGCTATCATCTCAGAAATCGATACCAAGGGCTTGCTCTGTCCTTATGCAAACATAAAGGCTACAACCCCGATTATATCGCCAGATAAATTATTCTCTCAGCAAAATATTAAATTCACGATGCACGAGTTTTGAGGCAAAAAGCGATCGCTTTTTTTGTCCCTGTTGACAAAAGCGCCATTATGTGCATACAGTCACTCCCTACTATTTGGCTAGATAAACCTAATCGGTCCATCATCAAGATTAGTGCCATCAAATTGAAGATCTACGACCCCTTCTAAGATAGCAATCAACTCATTTTCGCCGGGAGTCCGACGGAAAATAGCAGTCCCTTGTGGGAGTGGTTGGGGGATATCAGTAGAGAATAAATAATCGTCATTACTCAGTAAGATGACATCAGTAGCGCTGTTAAAATTCAAAATCAAAGCATAGTCAGCCACACCATTAATATCATCATTACCGTTATCGTAAAACGGTCCTTTTTCATTGCCTAATACAAAAGTATCAAAACCTTCTCCCCCAACCAGGGTGTCAATAGTTGTCAGTCCTGGGAAATCAGCGCTAGTATCAACACCAACCAGGAAATCATTACCGCGATCGCCACTTAAATAATCCCTACCTCGACCGCCATAGAGAGTATCATCACCCTGACCCCCATAGAGAGTATCATCCCCATTTCCGCCATAGAGGATATCATTTCCCTGGTTTCCTAGCAGTATATCATCACCCTGGCTACCCAACAGAGTATCATCACCCTTACCCCCATAGAGAGTATCATCACCCGGACCCCCATCTAGGCTATCATTTCCCTGATTCCCAAACAAAAGATCATTACCATTACCACCCAATAAAGTATCATTATCCTCGCCGCCATAGAGCGTATCATTACCATCGCCACCATCTAAGAAATCATTACCTGCTTCTCCAAATAGCAGATCTCGACCAATTCCCCCCAATAGGGTGTCATCATTTAAACCTCCATAGAGGGTATTGTTACCATTTCCGCCATCTAAGAAATCGTTATTTTGACCCCCATATAGGAGATCATTACCCCCACCTCCGATCAGGGTGTCATTCCCGGTAAAACCATAGAGGGTATTATTACCACCCCCACCATAGAGCAAATCATTTCCTTCTGTTCCCAAAATTAAACTATTACCGTCGCCACCCTCAAACACATGATCTGCGCTTGGTAGAGTCGGCGTGGGTGTGGGTTCAGAAGGTGTGGGTTCAGAAGGTGTCGGTGTGGGTTCAGAAGGGGTAGGAGTTGGTGTGGGTTGAGAAGGTGTAGGAGTCGGTGTGGGTTGAGAAGGTGTAGGAGTCGGTGTGGGTGTAGGAGTCGGTGTGGGTGTCGGTGTGGGTGTAGGTGTAGGAGTCGGTGCGGGTGTGGGTGTGGGTGTGGGTGGTGGTGTAGGAATGGGAACCGGAGGCGGCGGTGTCGGTTGAGCAACCGGAGGAGGTGTGGGTTCAAAAGGTGCAGGTGTCGGTTGAGGAATTGGTGGCGCGGGTTCTGGGATAAAAGGGATTTCCTCCTCCTCCTCCTCTCCATTATCGCCATTGTCCCCATTATCGCCATTGTCCCCATTATCGCCATTGTCCCCATTATCGCCATTGTCAACGGGGAGGGTGTCATTATCGCCATTGTCCCCATTATCGCCATTGTCCCCATTATCGCCATTGTCAACGGGGAGGGTGTCATTATCGCTATTGTCAAGGAGTCCGATCTCCGGGTCTTCTTCTTCCTCGCGTATGGATTCCTGATCAATAATATCGGTAAGGTCAGATAATGGTGATATATTTATATCCTGTGCCATTGTGCCAAACCCGAAAGCACTCATCCAACTTACCTCACGATCAATACTGCTAGAGCCATTTTTTTCAGAATAGCATATTCTCTCCGAGAGTCTACCACAAGAAGATGGCAACCGATTCCCAGCCGAAATTTTAATAATTGACGATCATCGTTGATAATTAAGAGTGATTCACCCACAGACACAACTACCCATTATCGGAGATGAGCAAAACACCCTATAGATTCTGGAAACTGTTGATTTCATTGGTGGTAGCTGTTAGTGTTTTTGTGGCGATCGCCATTTCCTCTACTTCTCCAATTCCAGCCAGGTCTGTCACGGAAATCAGGGGAGTTTGGCTAACTAATGTTGACAGTGATATTTTATTTTCAAAATCCGGCTTAACTCAGGCTTTAGACCGCCTACGAAATCTGAATTTTAACACTATTTATCCGACCGTGTGGCAGGGAGGTTATACCCTATATCCTAGCCGTGTAGCTGAGGAGGTTTTTGGTATTTCCCTAGACCCCCACCCCGGATTACAAAAACGAGATATGCTCTCGGAGGTGGTGCGGGAAGGACATAAACGGGGATTAAAAGTTATCCCTTGGTTCGAGTTTGGGTTTATGGCTCCCATTGATTCAGAATTAGCCAAACTTCACCCGAACTGGTTAACACAAACCCAAGATGGTAGTTTCACGAAACCGGGAGGAAATCCTGAGTGGGTGTGGTTAAATCCATTTCATCCCGAAGTACAACAATTCATTTTAAATCTAGTGACTGAAATTGTCAAGAACTATGATATTGATGGCATTCAATTTGATGATCATTTTGGCTTACCTGCTGAGTTAGGTTACGACCCCTTTACGGTCCAACTATTTCAGGATGAACACGGTCAATCACCGCCAGAAAATCCCCTAGATACCTATTGGGTGAGATGGCGAGCCGACCAACTGAATCAGTTTATGGAGAGGGTCTTTTATGGAGTTAAAGCGATTCAAGAAGATTGTCTGATTTCCCTGTCTCCGAACCCCCTACATTTTGCGCTTCCGGCTTATCTTCAGGACTGGTTTACTTGGGAGAGAAAAGGTTGGATTGAACAGTTAGTGCCGCAAATCTATCGTTCTGATATGTCTCATTTTATCAGAGAAATAGAACGAGCAGAAATCGAATTAGCCAAACATCATATTCCGGTTGTCATCGGGATTTTAAGCGGTTTAAACAATCGTCCCACCGCGACCCATATCATAGAAGAACAGGTGATAAATGTACGCGATCGCCATTTTGCGGGAGTATCTTTTTTCTTCTATGAAAGCCTGTGGAATTGGGCGGAAGACCCCCCAGAGGAGCGAGAAAATCGCCTCAAAAAGTTATTTTCCCAGGAGTTTAACCGCTCCCACGCCGCCAAAGTATAAGAAGACAATAGCGCCTCCCAACAAACTTTGAGTCAATGGGTCAGTAGAGGGGGTTAAAAATGCCCCCATAATAGCGGCTCCCATCACCACATATCGCCAGATAGATAACATTTTCTGAGAAGAGACAATACCTAATATCCCCAACAAAATCTGAATAATCGGCACTTGAAATGCGATCGCAGTTACCAACAACAATTTCAGGACAAACTCAAAGTATTCAGAAATTGACCATAGCTGTTCTACCACCTCAGAACCATAATTAATAAAGAACGTCAGAGCCGCCGGAACGATAGCCAGATAAGCAAAAACCAATCCGATTAAGAACAGAAAAGTTGACCCCAGAAAAACCGGACCCAAAAATCGTCGTTCCCGGAGAGTAAGTCCTGGTAAAACGAACTGGATAATCTGAAAAATAATAAACGGACTCGCCACCAGTAAACCGCTATATCCAGCCACTTTCAGGGAGACAAAGAAATACTCTCCCGGAGCCAATTGTAAAAGTTTTACCCCTTGAGCGGGAACCTTTAAAATTTGGACAATTGGTTTAACTGCGATAAAACAAATAACTATCCCAACGACCACAGAAATTAAGGAGTAAAAAATGCGCTGTCTTAATTCTTCCAGGTGGTCAAACAGAGACATTTCTACATCATCAGGAATTTGGTTGAGGTAGTCATCATCATCGGGGGAAATTTGAGGTTCTGGTGGCTTAATCAGAGTGGCTGTTGATGAACTTTTAGCCCTAGTAGAGGTGGCGGGTTGGGAACCATTAACTGAGCCATTCCCGTTCAAGGGTGCTTGACCATTTTTGCCATTAGTATCGGCGGGTCTGGAAACCTGTTGAGGAGTCGCAGCCATAGTCAAGCTATCTGGTTGAATTACGGGAGTTTTTGGGGGAGTGGGGTTCTCAGTTTTGGCAGTCTCTTTCGCCTCCAATTCCGCGCGTAGTTTCTGATTCTCCCGTTCTGTTTCTGCGAGAAGTTGTTTGAGATTGGTAATTCTTTGATGCAGAACAGTCGCCTCTTGACACAGAGCCTCATAAGCATCAGAATTAGGAGATTGTGAAAATTGGTCTTCCATAGAATTAACTGTTAGGGAACTGTTAGGGAGTGTTTGGCGCTATGAACAAGAGAGTTAGTTAGATGTTATCTTTTAGCATAGGAAATGGGATCAGTTAACCCCAAGGCTTCAAAAGCAGCCAGACGCAAACGACAAGCATCACATACCCCACAGGCTTGGGCTTCTCCCCCATAGCAAGACCAGGTATATTCCCAGGGAACCCCTAAACTGTTCCCCAATTGGATGATATCTGTTTTCTTGAGGTCAATTAGGGGAGTGTTGATGGTAATAGCATTACCTTCGCGTCCTTGTTTGGTTCCCAGACGGAACACGGACTGCATGGCGGCGATATAATCAGGGCGACAGTCGGGATATCCTGAGTAGTCTAGTGCATTGACTCCAATATAAATGCGATCGGCTCCGATGGTTTCCCCGTAAGCCAGCGCCAAACTCAGAAAAATGGTGTTTCTGGCGGGGACGTATGTAATGGGGATGGTTGCGGACATTTCCGCCAAAGTGCGATCGCAAGGTAAATCGATGTTATGATCCGTCAAGGCTGACCCTCCCCAACGCTTGAGGTCAAACTCTACCACTTGATGAGCTGCTACCCCCGCCGCCTCGGCAATTTTGGCCGCCGCCTCCAATTCTCGTAGGTGTCGCTGCTGGTAGTTGAAGGACAGTGCATAGCATTCACAGCCATCAGCTTTCGCCTGATACAGCACTGTGGAAGAATCAAGTCCACCAGAGAGTAGAATTACTGCTTTCACGTTATCTCGCCTTTACCCAACTTCATCTTTGTTACTTCAATTATAGAATTAATTGTAACAAAAGTTAATAACAATTACCTAGATCTATGGGCTATGACCCTAAGAGGGGAGCAAATCACCATCTGCTAGGGGATAGAAGGCGATCGCCTTTAGTTAAATTACTACAAACTTCTTAACAATTCTCTGCCGACGGCAAATCGCAAAAATACTTCATATTCACTTCCCCAAAAATTCGCTACACTGGTTAATAAGTAAACGACAAGTTACGAGGTATTATTAATCATGACATTTATACCTAAAGTTCAATACAGTCCCTCCCGCTGGCTAACTCTGGTTCTGATCACCATGGCATTTTGGGTCGGTGGCAGCCTGATTTTGGATGTGGTAATTATGCCAGCGATGTATGTATCTGGGATGATGCAAGAACCTAGTTTTGCCTCCACAGGCGGAATAGTTTTCTCGGCATTTAATCATATGGAAATCCTTTTCGCCGCCTTAGCCTTAACCGGAATGATGGTGTTAGGAATGACTCTACCTGAAGGGTTCAGTAATCGGATTCGTACCCTGACGGTGTTATCTTCTATCTTGTTGGCGATCGCTCTACTGTACACCTACAGCCTCACCCCCCAAATGACTGCCCTAGGGGTGAATTTGAATCTATTTAACCCTGTTGAATCGACTCCAGAGGGGATGAACCAACTACACTTTGGCTATTTAAGTCTGGAATCCTTAAAACTGTTCGCCGCCGGGACTATTTTAGCTTGGTGTTATCATAATCATAATTTTGCTGAAACCATCGAACAGTAATGACCCTAATATTACTATTAGGAATTGACTAGGTTATAACCCGCCAATATATCAGGATTGTAGCCTAGTTTTTTCATGGTTGACGTGATTTATTAGTGGATAATAGCACAGGATATTTGAGGCAAAATAGCCCCTGGGTGAGTGTGGCGTAGTTGAGGGAATTAGGCGATCGCCCTAGGCTTCCATCAACTGGCGGATAGTACCAATAGCACCCGCTAAAATCTCGGCGGCGCGATGAATTTCCGACTCGGTGGTAAATTTGCCAATACCAATTCGCAAGGCTCCTTCCATGGCATTTGGGGATAAAGCGATCGCCCGCAAAACATGGGATGGTGCTTCCACTCCAGAGGAACAAGCCGCCCCCGTAGAAATCGCCAGGCGATCGCGCACTCGTGCTATAATCGCACTATTCGGAACATCTGGAATCGAAATATGCAGATTTCCCGATAAGCGATGATTAATATCTCCATTAACCACCAAACCGGGTATTTTTTCAAGTAGTAAATCCTGTAATTTATCGCGCAAATTAGCAATTCTTGCCTCATCTTCTGCCATTTCCAAACCTCGCAGGCGACAGGCTTCTCCCAACCCCACAATTCCCGGCACGTTGAGAGTACCAGACCTCATTCCTCCTTGATGTCCGCCGCCAAACATCATCGGCTTGAGTGGATAACCTTTTCTAGCCACCAACGCACCGACTCCTTTTGGTCCGTAGAGTTTATGACCAGAAATCGCCAAATAAGTGATTCCCCATTCCTCAAAATTGATAGGTATTTTACCCACAGCTTGGGAGCCATCGCACAAAAAAGCGACCTGGTGAGTTTGGGCAATTTTGCCGATTTCTGCTATGGGATAAATCGTCCCAATTTCGTTATTAGCAGCCATCACACATAACAGAGAAACCCCATCCCGGCACACCTTATCCACGGATTCCAAGTCGATTTGACCCTGTTTATCAACGGACAAATAAGTGATATCAATTAACCCTTGTTTAACTAAAGCCTGACCGGTATCTAAAACGGCTGGATGTTCCACGGGAGAGACGGCAATTCTCGGCAAATATGGGGATTGATGATTAATGATGCTACCTTGAATAGCCAAATTAATGCTTTCAGTAGCGCCAGAAGTAAAGATGATTTCTCTTGGGGAAGCACCGACTAATTCCGCCACTTGTCGCGCCGCTTGGGATACAGCTTTTTGGGTGCGATCGCCATAAATATGGTCTATACTGTTAGCATTCCCAAATTCTACCGTCATATAATGCAGGATTTTCTCAGCCACTCTGGGGTCAACTGGAGTGGTAGCATGGTAGTCGAGATAGATGGGATAAGAGTCAGTCATTGAATATCTATCAAATCAAGTCTGAACTATTATACAATCGCCGTCTTTCGGTCAGCCGATCCTGGGTATTCATTTGAAGCAGTTTAACCGTCGTGCGTCCTTCTGGAGTCACCCCCAAAATTGTCAATTGTTCCCGAGTAAAGTGTTCTATCCACTCCTGGGTTCTAGGATTGAATAGAAAACTGAATTCTCCCGTTTCTGGATCGAAAGAACCCAGATCGCTACCTTTGTGGCGATTGCAACGCCAGCAGGTCAAAGCCAGGTTATTCGCCTCGGTGATACCGCCGTGTTTTTGGGCGATAATATGGTCGATTTCGTGAGAAAAAAATGCAACATTTGCTGGAAGCAAGCAATATTCACAGCGATAATTGGCTCGTTCTTCAACGAAACGGCGAAGTGATGCGCTGATATAGTTTTCACTCATTTACCCGGTTTAAATAATGAAGATTGCCAGCTTTCAGCATAATAATTAGATGTTCGATTTGTTCGTACTCATCCAATTCTTGCTGTTCGGCGGGTGTCAGTTGCCCCGTTTTGCTACGAGATAGCAACGTTTGTAAGCGTTCCTGCATTTCAGGTGTGGGTTTAAAGGCGGCAATTTCTTCGGGAGTGGGTGCGCTGGCGAGAAAATTGAGGATATAGCGATAAATATGGACCGGGAGTGCCGGTTGTTGGAGAAATTGGACCAGAAGTTCGGGCAGGCGATCGCCCATTTGTGTTAACTGTCCTGAAAGTTCATCTGGGACTTCAATGGTAATTCTAGGCATATCGAACCTCCAATCAAATCGTTGCTTGGCAGAGGGGATAACTTCACCTTAACGGAAAACTGCCGGGTGCGATCGCTTTTTTGTAACAACTCATCCTGAGTAAGAGTTTCGCGATCGCCATAAATATGGTCTATACTGTTAGCATTCCCAAATTCTACCGTCATATAATGCAGGATTTTCTCAGCCACTCTGGGGTCAACGGTCGTCGTGGCGTGGTAGTCGAGATAGATAGGGGGAGAGTCAGTCATCAGATATCAAAGGTTTGAGATTACTTCAGTGGGATGTGAATGATTAGGTCTTGAAATTCATTTTCCTCTGCTGCGATCGCAATAAAAATCAACTCTTGAATAACGACCCCAACTTCTGCTTTTGGACGCAAAACAAAAATTCCCGGTATGTGGTGACCTTAGGTTAGATGTTCCGCCAAATGTACTGGCATTGACCGGCGATTGTTCGTCACCAGAACAAACTTGTTGAGTTCGCACCACAACAATATTTCTGGATCTTGAGTCCCTCTGGGTGGAATTCCTGGGTCTCCCACCATCCAAACGGTTAAATCCCGGGTACGACGTAAAATTTGCTCTTGATAGAGAGGAGGTACAGCCTGTTCAGAAATCATCTGATCACCTCTCAAAGTCCCTCTCCCACAGAGGGAGAGGGATTTAGGGTGAGGGCAATGTATTAAGCGACTGGTGAACAAGCTGTAAGTTTTCATCAATTAAGTATTTAATGTTCATGGAAAACTGGCTTTTTTATCCCTCCTTCTGCTTTTAAATTTAAGAGTCTGACCACAGGCGGCGGAGGATTATTATCCTGTTCGCGCTCAGATTTTAGGCAATATTCCAACCAGTTACCCATGTAATTGCTTACGATGTCTCGATGGTGAAGATAGTACAGAATTGTGGCATAAACTTGCTCTAGAGTCAGCGAAGGATAAGTTTTCGCGATTTCCTCAGCCGTGCAACGGCGATAGATGTACTCATAGAGAATCGTTTCAATACCGATTCGGGAGCCTTTGATGCGAATTTCATCAGAGGAGAGAATGTCAAAGTAATCCTGAAGTTGCATTTTGTCTTAACTCAGTTTTCTGCTATTTTAGCTGAAAGGCTAACACTTAGAGGTGAAAAGATGAAAATAATTTTCAGGTTTTGGCATCCAAGTCATAGCATTGATAATTCGCCGTCTGATGACCTGCCGTATTCGGCGATCAATACTTATCCTTGGCTCATTTTTTTGGGGTCATGAACATTATGGGGTTTCGGCATCGCTATTGATATTAAACCAGTTCTGAGTGTGAAGGCGTTCCCAAGCTATTCGCAGATGGTTAGGTTTAAATAGATGGCGCTTGCGATCGCTCCATTCCTGTACTTTTTCAATAGCGCGATCGCAATCGATGGCAGCTTGCGGATCTTCCGTGGCCACCCAGTGAAGGGTTGCCAACATTTCCAGCCCGTAAGGGGTCTCAAATCCTTCAATTAAATCGCTGACTCGTTGCAGGCGCGCGCCCGTATCGGGATGTGCTGATAAAAAGCGATCGGCAGCGTCACGACCCTTTTCTAAGACATACATTGCCGAAGTTTCAGTGCGATCGCCATATCCGCGAATGTAATGACCTTCAATCTTTTGCAAAACATGATTAAGATTGTCTGCATAAGGTCCGAATTGATGTTTGACGTAGCGCAGTCTTAACGGTTCGCCAGCTACTTGCAAAAAATAGGCGAGTTTTTGAATTTCCAGCTTAGTTAAGCGATACCCAGGAATCCCGTACAATTCCAGCAAGCGAATCAATAAAGCACGCCCGATGGTCATTTTAGGGGTAGAGGTAGCCACCGGTATTTGGTCCGCCACCGGTGCGCCAGTCGGTTCAAAAATCATCACCTCAATATCGGGAACTTCCGCAAAAGATTGAACGATGAGAGGCTTAACTGCCGCCCAATCTAAGCCCCCATTTCCGCATCCCAGAGGAGGAATTGCGATCGAGGTAATTTCTAACCGTTTGACTTCCTCAACCAGTGCAATTAATCCCGCTTTGATATCTTCTATTTTAGATTTTCCCTTCCAGTGGCGCTTAGTGGGGAAATTAATGATGTATTTGGGGAATAGCTTATCCGTAGCAACTACAAACATCTGCCCCGGATGGATTCTCTTAGCATCACAAGCTGTTTTATAGGCTCGGAAATTTTCCGGGAACGCCTGCTTAAATTGCAAAGCAATCCCCTTCCCCATGACACCGACACAGTTAACGGTGTTCACCAGGGCATCAGCCTTTTCTGTCAATAGGTTGCCTTGCTTAAAGTGAATCATTGCCGGGAGTTGCTCTTTTGGTCAATGCCTTAATTTTAATAGTACCATTCCCGAAAAACCTTTACAGGTGTCGAAATCGTAAAGTTTTGTAATATTTCTTCAACCTCGGCTTTTCTTCCGGCATCTATCACCCCGATTTCTCGCACGAGTGTCCAAGGGAAGAACTCATAAACCAAGAATTCGGCTTGTCTGCGGCGCTTCCGGTCTCCATCCTCTGGAGTATCTGCCCAATACCGTGCATTCATAATCTCCCAATCAATCGCATTGAGAGAGTCGAGATTGTCATAAAATTCTGAATACCTAACAATTGCGTGACCGTCCGTAAATGCAAAAGGAAGACTTGCTGCTGCGATATCCTCCGCTGTTGCCACTAAGTGAATCACCGGACTTTGCCCCTGTTCATATCCTTGAACGTTGCCTCTGGATATGGCGTAAAGCATCGGAGAACGAGGCGCAAAATACCAAGGAACGTAATCATGAAGAGTGCCGCCCCTGGAACAAGGAATATTAATTTGAGCGCGTTTATTCTGGATGGTTTCGTGAGCAATATCTACATAATTGATCGGCTGAGATTTTAAGTGATTGTTAGCAAGGAGGCCCTCAGAACGCAAAATAGAGGGTAAATTTTTAAGATGGGTAATATGGTAGATATAGGTGGTCATCTGACAATCATAGGGGGACGGAGGAGGGTAAGCAGATCTCAATCAGGCGTGACAGCAGGATTTGAGGGTAAGCATCATGTACTCATCACTCATTCCCGCCCGTTTCATTTCCACATACTGTAAGCTAACTTTTTTGTCAATTAAATTTAATACCGAATTAGATGGGCTTACCCTGTCGATTATAGCAATTGGGGATTCGGGAAAGCTGCGATCGCATTTCTAGTTGACAGTGTAGCGATCGCCACTTCAGAAATCTGACAACTACTTCCTCCGGCGGAACTAAGGGAACCTTGCTCAAAACCTGTTTAAATTGTTCCCAATTCCCCCGTTTTGCTGGCTCCACGACATAATCTTGAGTCATCCAAGGGGAAACTTGAGCCGAAAAGGCGATCGCCACCCATTGGTCAAGGGAGATATTGTCTCTTTCTGCCAATTTGGTAATTTGGTGGTACAATGTATGGGAAATGGTTAGGTTTAACTAACGCATTTAAAGTGGGAACGTCAAGCTAAAGGTCAATTTTCACAACTCACTTCAGCAGTGGAGTTTTTAGCCATAAATTCTTTGACATCTAAAACCTCGATTGTCACTACCTCTCCACTGGAAGAATAGTGAAGAATTAGGGAGCCTTCATCTTCAGCATAGGCAATGGGTTCCTCTGATAGTTCAATCAGCAAAGCATCCACATCTGGACTATATCGAATCCGTTTCATATCGCGACCTCCTTCCTGGGTAGTGGGTAATGACTAAAATGCGATCGGCATATTCTCTGTAAACGACTCTGAGAACTAAAGTCTCATTTAATCTTTTTTGAGCGATGTATTTTTCTCCTCCCCTAGACTCTACTTTGTCTGGCGCTCGGATTGTGTCTTGAATTATCTCTGGAGAAGTGGTTTTGAATCGCCATGAGAGACATTTGCCAAACCCCGTTTGTCCAACCGCTGACTATCTCTGCTTTTTTCCATAAAGGGAGCGATCGCCACAATTTAAACTGATGGAGTTCAGCATTGATATCAGTATCGATAGACTGGGTTCTATAGTTGGGCTGAATCTCGCTTATTTGTGTCAGTTGTCCCGAAAGTTCATCGGGGACATCAATGGTAATTCTAGGCATATCGAACCTCCAATCAAATCGTTGCTTGGCAGAGAGAGAGGTGGTCGAGATAGAAGGGAAAGGTTTAAAGCATCTGCCATCACCCTGAAATTTAACCCCCTGAATACGCTCTGTAGATCAAGAGAAATATAAGAGGAACTTTCCAGCGAACACTCCCTAAACAAAGTCAGGACTAAGTAGGTAGGCGAAAATATTTCCAGATTCGTTTTGCCTAAAACCCTTTTGCTGCCAGGGTTATGCCGGTTGCTCAACTTCGGGTTAATTCCGCCGACCTACTTAGCTGGGAGGCATAATGAGAGGAATTTCTTGATTTCGGTTTTTGCGGTAAATCGTAAAATCGCTGTCGAGGGTTAACACCATACTTTGAGGATATAACTCAGCCATCCTAACGATACAGGCATCTGCAAGGGACATCGGCACCGACTGGTAGCGCCTCGACAGTTCTTGTATGGAAGCGGCTTCTTCATTCAAGCGAAAAGAGATTTGAATCGTGCCGTTATTTAGTAAATAAATAACTGACTCTTGACCGTTATGTAGGTTTTTTAAAAGAAAACAAGCCTCTGAAATTACCGATTCACAAGTCAATAAAGGCGGTTTAACTTGAGCCACTTCCTGTTTTACCCACTCATGCCAACTATCGCGTTTATTAAGTAACGCAACCAATGGCCCCGTATCGATGATGATTCCCCGTCTCATGACCTGCCGTATCCCTCAAGATAATTTTTGTTTGTTGAGAGATCCGCTGGTCCTTCCACACAGCCAATAAATTGTGCCGCTTTAGTGAGAACTGATTCGGCAGTTTCATCTTCTTGAGAGAGATCTGTATCGGGTGCAATTTGTAAGTGTAACAATTCTACGAAATTAAGCACTTCCTGCTGTTTTTCAGGAGGTAAATTTTCCAATTTTTCCACAATGGTCTGAACAAGGCTCATGGCGGATCTCCATTTTTAGTTTATTGAGTATTATATCAGCTTGAAAGTGATTGTGATCCATCCAGGCATAGAATCGCGATCGCTGGGTGGACATGGTGAACGGCTAAACGCAGGAATTCGACAATTGGAAGAGGGAAATTTTCATCGGCATCAAGACGCACCCTATTTCAATCATCCTCATTTCTTTGAATTGCCGCTTCCATTTCCTCTAGCCTGGGAATAGTTCCAAGCATTGACTAAATCTTGGGCGCTGAGTTGAGGAAAATCTTGTAAAATACGACCATTTGAAGAGGTGGTACTATTTGATCAGAGGAAGGGTAAATCTGCGATCGCCACTTCAGAAATCTGACAACTACTTCCTCCGGCGGAACTAAGGGAACCTTGCTCAAAACCTGTTTAAATTGTTCCCAATTTCCCTGTTTTGCTGGCTCCACGACATAATCTTGAGTCATCCAAGGGGAAACTTGAGCCGAAAAGGCGATCGCAACCATTTGGTTCAGAGAGATACTTTCTCGTTCTCCCAATTCTGCCACTTGTTTGTACAAAGAATCGGGAATTTTAACAATTAAGTCGCTCATTCTATTTCTCCTACTTCTTGCAGAAACTCTTTGGGTGATAAAATCCTGATGCCCAAACGTTCGGCTTCTTGTAAATCTCTTTTATTCTAGGTGATGATACAGTCAGATTGGCATTCCGGCTGCGGCGATATCCTCGACTGTTGCCACTAAGTGAACCACCGGACTTTGCCCCTCTTCATATCCTTGAATGTTGCCTCTGGAGATGGCGTAAAGCAGCGGAGAAGGAGGCTCAAAATACCAGGTAATGTAATCGTGAAGCGGGCCGCCTATTGAACAAGGAATATTAATTTGAGCGCGTTTATTATGAATGGTTTCGTGAGCAATATCTACATAATTGATCCGCTGAGATTTTAAGCGATTGTTAGCGAGGATGCCACCAGAACGCAAGATAGAGGTTAAATTTCTAAGATGGGTAATAGGGTAGAGAATTGCTTCCGCCATCTGGAGTGATACCCGTGAGGAAATCTAGGGGTGATACCCACGACATAGGGGTTGCTGTTGAAGTGTCCCTCTGAGAATCCTTTCACGCTACCTGAGTCGGTTTGGCTTTAGCCCGTTGCTTAAAACTCTCAAAATGGACTACAGTCGATTTTTCAGCCGCCAGCCATACCTCGTTCACAATTTGAGATAGAGGTGGAATAACCACTAAGAGATACTGACCCACATCTTTGTTTTTATGTCCTGCCACCTTCAGAGCTGACGGGAGTTTGTCGGCAAAGTCTTTCCAATCCTGCTGAACCCAGATTACCTCTTCATCAATGACAACTAGCTGCTTGTCACGTAAGCTATCGTCAAATCCGCTCTCATCGAGGAATTTAATAATGCTTCTCACCGTTTGGAGCGAGATGACTTCTCGAAGATTTTTGATGGCCCGGATTTCTAAAACCTGCTCCCAGGTATAAATCACTGTGGGCCTTCGGGACTTGCTGATTCGGTGGGGGACTACCAGTTGACACCGTTCTAGGTATTGCAGGCGATTGGAGGTGGTAGCCGTGAGGTCGAGGGTTTCTCGTCGAGTGAATCCTTCTATCATAGCCATTCTAGGAGTGTGGATCCCTTATTTATTATAATTTTACAAAAATATAATACAATTTATTTAATTTTAGCGCTACTGCAATATAATAACGGGTGACAACACCGCAAGAAAAGGCAAAATCGTCTTCAATCAAGAACACGATAGCCCTCTTGTCGTCTTCTGCTGTAATGCAGGTTAAACCGTCCTATGTCTGTTTCTGGATTACTAGAACTAGCTCACCAAAAGCTCCACTGGCCTGAACTGGCTCAAGTCATGGAGCCAACAGGTGCTGGGCCCAGCGTGTATGCACGCCTAGCTCGGGAAAAACTGGGAAGGAATATCAAAAATCTTTTAAATGGTTCTGGTGCTGACCTCCAAGTGGGAGTGCTCGCTCCAAATCCTCACGGGGATGAAACTGAGGCCCCTATCGCCGTGGTCTGTCAGTTTCCTATTCCAGTATCAGAGGCTACGCTTAAAGAAACTTACAGACTTGCATGGAGTTTTGCTCGCTCTCCGTCGCTAATTACTGCGGAACCGGATCGGTTGCGAATTTGGAGCTGTTACGAAGGCCCCCCAACCGAATTTGAGAATCTCAGACCTGTAGCTGAAGTTTCGCGTCAGCAACTTGAATTGTTCGATCAGACCTCTCTCTCTCAACAGGCGGCTGATACTTTACACATCCACTGGGCTGATTTGGTGTCAGGGCAGTTTTTTCAAGCAAATAATAAGCGATTTCAGCGTAGCCAGTCTGCTGACCAAATGCTCCTGAGCAATCTCAAAAGTGTCCGCAAGCAACTTAATAAGCTTAAACTCGATTACGACACCATCCACGATTTATTAGCCAGGATTATTTTTATTCAATTTCTATTTGACAGAAAAGATTCTCAGGGAAACGCCGCTTTAAATCCAGACTTACTAGCTCATTTACATGAACAAGGACACTTATTAGAAAGCTATGAAAATTTAACTGATATTTTCCGAAATAAAAGAGATACTTATAATTTTTTTCGCTGGCTTAACCATAAATTTAATGGGGATTTATTTCCAGGAAAAGGAGCGACAGAAGCGGAACGCGAACACGAATGGCAAGCAGAGGAACATAAAGTCACTGAACAACATCTCAATCTGCTTGCAGAATTTGTCAGTGGCGATCTGGAAATGGAAACGGGACAGGGTTGCCTCTGGCCGCAGTATTCCTTTGATGCCATACCCCTTGAGTTCATTAGTAGTATTTATGAAGAATTTGTTGACAAAGGAAAAAAAAATGCGGATAAAGGAGTTCACTATACTCCAGGACATATCGTTGACTTTATCTTGGATGGCGTCTTGCCGTGGGATAGTGGCGAGTGGAATCTGAAAATTCTAGATCCGGCTTGTGGATCGGGCATTTTTCTAGTCAAAGCATTTCAGCGACTTATTTATAGATGGAAGAAATCTTATCCAAATGAAGAAATCACTGCACCCATATTGCAACAAATTCTTACAGATAATTTGGTGGGAGTAGATATTAATTCGCAAGCAGTAAGGGTTGCTTCATTTAGCCTTTACTTGACTATGTGTGATGAGATAGATCCTCGATATTATTGGGAGCAAGTACGCTTTCCACGACTGAGAGACAAGAGATTAATATCTGCAGACTTTTTCCAAGAAAATGTAGAAGGGTTTCGCACAGTGGCTGATGCGGGGCAATATGATTTAGTGATAGGTAATGCCCCTTGGGGAAAAAATACAGTTACTCAATTTGCGAAGTCTTGGGCAAAAACAAATAAGTGGCCGATTCCTTACGGCAATATTGGCCCACTTTTCTTGCCCAAATCTGCGGCTTTAGCAAAGGCTGGTCAACCGATTGCAATGCTCCAGCCTGCTCTTGCACTAATTTTTAATCAAATTAGTACAGCAAAAAGATTTCGGGAAAAACTTTTTTATGAATATAAAGTAGATGAAATTGTGAATTTATCTGCTTTGCGATTTGGGTTATTCAAAGACGCTATTTCACCCACTTGCATTGTCACGATATCTGCCGAATTACCAAATGGTGAACCATTGTCTTATATCTGCCCAAAGCCTGTTGCCAGTAATGAAGATGATTACCGCATAGTTATAGAACCTCATGATATCAATTTAATTTATCCGCAAGAAGCAATCCAAGATTCTTTAGTATGGACTGCATTAATGTGGGGTGGCAGACGTGACTTAGCTTTAGTGCGCCGGTTGAGCCAAGGACAAAACTTTGAAAAACTGGAGCGTGCTAAAATTGCCATTAAAAGACAAGGTATTATCCGGGGTAATAGAAAAAAGTATCAGGAAGATATCCTGGGAAAACGCCTGGTGCGGCAGTTCCCCGCTCGTACCTTTATTTTTATCAATCTAGAAGATTTGCTGCCTAACGAGGATCCTTATACCCATTCACGAGATTCTAGCGATTTTTCGGCGTTTGAAATACCCCAACTAATTTTAAAGCAAGCTTGGACAATTGATTCAAAAAGATTTCAAGCAGCAATTATCCTGTCAGATGAGGATAAGCAAGGAGTGCTTTGTTCTGAAAGTTACGTGACTGTCCATGTTCCACGTCAATATACTTCAATTTTAGAAGCGGCTTGTCTAACTTATAACAGCAAGCTTGCTGTTTATTATCTTCTTTTGTCAAGTGGACGCTTTGCTTCTTATAGACCTGAACCTAATGTTGATGAATTGCTGCGCGTTCCAATTCCTGAAAATCCAATTCGATTGCAGGATATTCAAACATTGGATTTTGATGATGTAGACAATCGGGTCTGTGAAGCCTTTTCCTTGAAGGATAGTGAGTGGTTGCTAATTGAGGATATCTTTAATTACACCTTACCTGATTTTAAAGGTAATCGTTCATCTCCTGGCCGTCAAAGCACTCGTTCACAATCTAGCACTCTTTTTAGAACAATAGCTTCGGAATTGGTCTTAAAAGAATATTGCACTTGTTTTTTAAAGGTGATTAAAGCTGGGTTTGGCACCAATAAAAACATCTGTGCTAAAATTTTTCAAGAGCATAATACTCCCTATATGCCGTTTCGTTTAATTGCTTTTTATCTTACCCTAAATGATGAGGGTGAAGAAATCCAGGTTGAACCCGTAGATTCTTTAGATATTATAGAACAGTTAGAGGGGTTAAATCAATCCTTTTTAAAAAAGTCCAGTATAGAGGAGGGGGGAATATTCTATCAGCGGGTTGCTAAAATATATGATTCTATTCACTTGAATGGAAAAACCATTCCTACTGTGTATTTTGTAAAGCCAGATCAAATCCGCTACTGGACACGCTCTATGGCTTTACGGGATGCTGACGAAGTGGCTGCTGATATTATGATGTGGCACAGCGGATTGGAATCTTACTCATAAATTAAATTAGGAGTCATAAGTGGCTAGGAGACGACCAACACCTTGGGAAACCAAGAACCTACCAGTTCCACCTGATTTTGTTAAATTAGCAAAAGAGTGGTGTGAAGACGAATCGATGTTGATTTTAACATTAGTTTGGGAGGGATATGACCGGCTCCGAGAGTGTGACTTGTTAGAAATTTGCTGGCAGCAAGATTATGAGGAGCGCGAGAGGACGATTACCCAGCGATTTGTTCCCAGAATTCGACAATGTATGACGGGATGGGAGCCATTTGATGTAGAACATGGTCCCTATGAATTTGAAACAAGGAAGGCACCGCCTGCCCAGTCACCACAATATGATATTGCTTTTGTTATGCATGGTGGTGACGGAAGAATGATGTGGCCGTTAGAAGCTAAGGTACTTCGTTCGGAGGGGAAACTTTCTGAGTATATAAACGACATTAATAATGAATTTTTGACTTGCCGATACGCACCATTTTCTAGCCAAGGCGGTATGCTTGGGTATCTTTTTTCCCCTGAAACCAGTAAAGTATTTAGTAATATTGAAGCCAAACTTTCCTGTAGTTTGGAGCATCACCCACATTTTTTAAATAGAATTCATAAAATATCAAAACATAACCGTACAGTTCCATCAGGAAAGCCTTATCCTGCTAACTTTCTTTGTCACCATTTAATTTTGCCGATTACTACTAAAAGTTTGTAGGATATCCTGAACTAGCAATGGATAATTTTCACATTCCAGCAAGTTTTCAACTCTAACTTCACCTGCTTTTATAAACCCTCTTAGACCTTAGTATCCAGTCAAGAAATCCCTAAATTTCCGCTCTGACCTCAGATTCCCCCTGGGCCTCTCTCACCAATGGCTCATCCGCTAAACAGCCTGCGGTTTGTTCAAAAAAAATAGTGGAACCGCCTAATTTTTCATGGGTTTGAGTGGGAATGATTCGAGAACCAGGTTAATATAGCAACCCTAAATTAGTTGTGGAATGCCCTCACCCCCAACCGATGGCGGCCCAGAAAGGGAGAGGGGTTGGGGGTGAGGGAATCATTTAGGATTGCTATAGGCGATCGCCATAAATAGGGTCTATACTGCTATCCATTGACTCAAGTCTGAACTATTGCACAATCGCCGTCTTTCTGTCAGCCGATCGTGGGTATTCATTTCCAGGAATAGAAAGGCGATCGCCGATCGCCATTCTAGAAGTCTGCCTGACCCGTCCTAGAGTGGGCGATCGCAACTTCAGCAATCTACAACTCCAGCTTATCAAATTCCTCCGGTTCTACATCGGGCAGTTTCATCAATATCTTATCGTTCGCACATTTTTTTAGGGTCATGAACATTATTGGATTTCGTCATCGCTATTGATATCAAACCAGTTCTGAGTGTCAAGGCGTTCCCAAGCTATTCGCAGATGGTTAGGTTTAAATAGATGGCGCTTGCGATCGCTCCATTCCTGTACTTTTTCAATAGCGCGATCGCAATCGATGGCAGCTTGCGGATCTTCCGTGGCCACCCAGTGAAGGGTTGCCAACATTTCCAGCCCGTAAGGGGTCTCAAATCCTTCAATTAAATCGCTGACTCGTTGCAGGCGCGCGCCCGTATCGGGATGTGCTGATAAAAAGCGATCGGCAGCGTCACGACCCTTTTCTAAGACATACATTGCCGAAGTTTCAGTGCGATCGCCATATCCGCGAATGTAATGACCTTCAATCTTTTGCAAAACATGATTAAGATTGTCTGCATAAGGTCCGAATTGATGTTTGACGTAGCGCAGTCTTAACGGTTCGCCAGCTACTTGCAAAAAATAGGCGAGTTTTTGAATTTCCAGCTTAGTTAAGCGATACCCAGGAATCCCGTACAATTCCAGCAAGCGAATCAATAAAGCACGCCCGATGGTCATTTTAGGGGTAGAGGTAGCCACCGGTATTTGGTCCGCCACCGGTGCGCCAGTCGGTTCAAAAATCATCACCTCAATATCGGGAACTTCCGCAAAAGATTGAACGATGAGAGGCTTAACTGCCGCCCAATCTAAGCCCCCATTTCCGCATCCCAGAGGAGGAATTGCGATCGAGGTAATTTCTAACCGTTTGACTTCCTCAACCAGTGCAATTAATCCCGCTTTGATATCTTCTATTTTAGATTTTCCCTTCCAGTGGCGCTTAGTGGGGAAATTAATGATGTATTTGGGGAATAGCTTATCCGTAGCAACTACAAACATCTGCCCCGGATGGATTCTCTTAGCATCACAAGCTGTTTTATAGGCTCGGAAATTTTCCGGGAACGCCTGCTTAAATTGCAAAGCAATCCCCTTCCCCATGACACCGACACAGTTAACGGTGTTCACCAGGGCATCAGCCTTTTCTGTCAATAGGTTGCCTTGCTTAAAGTGAATCATTGCCGGGAGTTGCTCTTTTGGTCAATGCCTTAATTTTAATAGTACCATTCCCGAAAAACCTTTACAGGTGTCGAAATCGTAAAGTTTTGTAATATTTCTTCAACCTCGGCTTTTCTTCCGACATCTATCACCCCGATTTCTCGCACGAGTGTCCAAGGGAAGAACTCATAAACCAAGAATTCGGCTTGTCTGCGGCGCTTCCGGTCTCCATCCTCCAGGGTATCTGCCCAATACCCTGCATTCATAATCTCCCAATCAATCGCATTGAGAGAGTCGAGATTGTCATAAAATTCTGAATACCTAACAATTGCGTGACCGTCCGTAAATGCAAAAGGAAGACTTGCTGCTGCGATATCCTCCGCTGTTGCCACTAAGTGAATCACCGGACTTTGCCCCTGTTCATATCCTTGAACGTTGCCTCTGGATATGGCGTAAAGCATCGGAGAACGAGGCGCAAAATACCAAGGAACGTAATCATGAAGAGTGCCGCCCCTGGAACAAGGAATATTAATTTGAGCGCGTTTATTCTGGATGGTTTCGTGAGCAATATCTACATAATTGATCCGCTGAGATTTTAAGCGATTGTTAGCAAGGAGGTCCTCAGAACGCAAAATAGAGGGTAAATTTTTAAGATGGGTAATATGGTAGATATAGGTGGTCATCTGACAATCATAGGGGGACGGAGGAGGGTAAGCAGATATCAATCAGGCGTGACAGCAGGATTTGAGGGTAAGCATCATGTACTCATCACTCATTCCCGCCCGTTTCATTTCCACATACTGTAAGCTAACTTTTTTGTCAATTAAATTTAATACCGAATTAGATGGGCTTACCCTGTCGATTATAGCAATTGGGGATTCGGGAAAGCTGCGATCGCATTTCTAGTTGACAGTGTAGCGATCGCCACTTCAGAAATCTGACAACTACTTCCTCCGGCGGAACTAAGGGAACCTTGCTCAAAACCTGTTTAAATTGTTCCCAATTTCCCTGTTTTGCTGGCTCCACGACATAATCTTGAGTCATCCAAGGGGAAACTTGAGCCGAAAAGGCGATCGCAACCAGTTGGTCAACAGAGATACTTTCTCGGGCTGCCAATTCTGCTACTTGTTGGTACAAAGAATCGGGGATTTTAACAATTAAGTCGCTCATTCTATTTCTCCTAATTCTTGCAAAAACTCTTGGGGTGATAAAATAAAGAGTCGGGCATTGTGAATTGGGCGCTGGGAGCAGAAGTATGATTTCAGCTTTAACTTTGAGAAAATCACCCTGTCTCAGAAACCTTACTGATTTCTGGTGGCGACAAGGTTCTGTAGGCTTGCTGAGGATGAGTGGGTTCGTTAGGGTATTTTGCCTCTAATAAGCCCTGCTTTAACATCGGATTGACATAGTGGTTCCTGATGCTGTCTGGTTCGCGCTTCAATAAGTCAGCTAATGTTCGCAGTGGTAAGTAATGTTCGGAACATAATTTTAAAATAACCTGCTCAACAATCTCTTTACTGATGCGACTTTTGGCACGGACAGGAGCTGCAATCTCTTCCAAGCGCTGATAATGTTCGGAGCTAGGCTCGTAATGTTCGGAGCTGGGCTCGTAATGTTCGGAGCTGGGCTCGTAATGTTCGGAGCTAGGCTCGTAATGTTCGGAGCTAGGCTCGTAATGTTCGGAGCTAGGCTTTGGGTTGGTTGGCACCTTCTTCATCCCCAGTACATTAGAAGGGTCATCAAAAATCCACACTGCCTCGGTGGGTAAATCCTTCTGGAAAAACACCACATTCGCTTTTACCCCTTGAAAATCCGGCGTAAAGGTTTTGCGAGGGAAGCACAACACCGTATGCGCGTTGCAATCCTGCATCACAATTTTAACCCACCTTCCGCCGGTTTAATTGTCGATTTTTTATTTTTTAAACCCTTGGACCCTGAAGGGTTTCAGCCCCACCCCATTTTATTTTGCATTTATTCCACTGTTTCTTCAAGATCCCTACCAGTAGGATTCTCTAATAGACGGTTGGTAATTTTATCCTCTTTCGCAAATTCCCCTAAACTGGCTTTAATATTTTTTTTGCACTTTTCTCCTATTTCTGCTGTTTTTTCGGATTCTCTTTGACTAATCAGCTTCTCTATTTCTTCTTGAGTTTTACCTTCACCCTGGCAGCGAGCTCTCAAAAGCTGAATCTCTTGTTTAAATTCTGTAGAATTCAGGGATGAATTGACTGCCGCCTCTATGTATTGGTTCCGCATCTGAATCATGGCATAGACCGAGTAAGGCAAATTTCTTCTATATGCTTCAGCAAGGGAAACATCGGTAGCTGTGTTTAATCCATGTAACAGCGTCTCATAAGCGTGTTGGCAGTGAACCATCTCTAAAATGGCATACCGAAAGAAGCTCCATTGACTCTCATTAAGTTCTTTCACACTTTGAGCTAAAAGGCCGCGCAAACCTAGTTCATTGGGAGCGAAGACTTTTGCTCTGGGTTCATTCACAAAACCTTTTAGAGTACGATGCTCCACCTCTGTTCCCGATGAAAAGTAGGTGTTCATCGCGTTGAGGTACAGATTGGAAACAAATTCAATGACCTGAAGACGCCGATCGTAGGGTGTACCTGTATCTAGCATCAATTCTACGACTGAATGAACCGCCATCAAGTATCCCAGTTGGAAAGCTTGTGTGGAAACTGTATCAAAAATTGACTTGGATCGATTAAGCAACTCTTTTCGCTCGGCTTCATTGCCTTCAGCAGAGAAAAATTTCTCATAATCGATACGAAAGAACCTTGCGGCTGTTCGGCTTTTTATATCATTTTCATACCGATTGAGTGCTGAAGCAGTTGTTTTAGCATCTTGTAGCTGGTTCTTTACATAATCTCCAATTGATCGACCTTCTTCTTGGAGTTGGTCTTCCCGTTCGCGAAGCCGCTTAATATGTTCTTCAAAAACACTTCGTACTCCACTCCCTTCAAACAGCAGACTAGAGCACTTGTGGTGAATCGGATCCGCTCTCAAATTTGCATCCATTAACCGAGTGCGTAAGGATCTCATTTCAAAGTTGTGTACGGCGAAGGGACGAAACCGATCAAAGAGTGGAAGCATCACAGCATCCGAAACTTCCCCCAATAGCTTGACCGCTTGTTCCACTTCATCCGGGGGATGAGATCTACCAGAACGACGGGAAAGTGTAGGCCACTTTTGTAGTTCCGTTCCTACCAAAATTGTCGCTGGACGCTCTGAGTTTTGGATTCTTCTGCCATCGGTTATATCTTGTTTGGAGTCAAGCTGGAAAGCGGAGGGTACACCAAAGGCAACGGCTGCGTGCATTTTGTGCAAAGCTACTGCAGAGGTGTATTCAAGTTGACCCGCTACCACTTCAGTCCTGCGGTGTTGAGCTTCAGAAACTGAATCTCCAAACGCAAAGGAATAAATATGAGCAATTGAAGCCTCTGACTCACCCCGATCTTTCAATTTGGAAAGGGTTTCACGCATCATCCTAGCTGCCAAGTCTTCATCGTCCAGTAAAAGTTCTCGGGATTGACTGACTGGCTTGGCGTTCTTATTTACGACTAAAAATATTTCTCGGCATACTGCTGGCAAGCTGATTCCCTTCTGCTTGAATTGTTCATTGTTGTCGTGTAAATCGGGAAAGAAAACGATGCAAATGGGTAATTCGATATTTTTTATTTGACTTTCCGTGAGGTGCAGGTGATTGTAAAATCCCGCAAAGGTATTCCCAGACCAGCTATCGTTGATTTGTCTATGTAAGGCTAATACGGCCATTGCTCGGTGTTGACCATCAACGATAATGAAGGCAGTTTTTTGTCGGTTATATTTGATGGCTCCCAGAGGACTAGAGTTTCCTTCAATTTCAAAATCAAATAAGTCACCAAAGCTGATTGACAGTTCACTGACTTGGCGCGGTGCTGGGTAGTAAGACTGGATTCCTGTTCTTTCCGATTTTTTGGGGACTAATACTGCAAGAATTGGAGGGAAAAATCGGGCAACTGCACTAGATTTTTCTAAAAGATAGGGGATTAGTTCGTGAGCAACGCGAGAATCATCTAAATTGCGTTGGATCAGTTCATCGAATGTTAATTCTTCTATCTTAAAAATTTCCCGCCAAGGAACCATCTGAGAAGCGAGAGAGTTTTCCCAAATTCCTTCCGTTCCTGGTTTCATTTTTGTTAACAAAAATTGAGTGCGGACTCGGTTATCATCTGAGCCGATACTAAACTCCCCATAGGTTCCGTAAATTGGCTCTTTTTGAACTCCAAAGTTAAATGACATATCAGAGTTAACCTCCAATTGGATATTTAGTATGTCGTCAAACTAGATTAGGGATTTTTTTAAAATCACTGTTGTAAATAATTAACCCAGTCACCATTCCTCAAACCCTTGCCTAGTCGCAATTTCCGTAAGAGGAATAATCGTAGATTGATAAGCCGCTCTAAGTGGCTCCAGTTCAAGTAAATCTAATGAATTTGATATCTTTAGATCCATTAAATAAGATTCTATTTGTTTCAGCCATTGTGGCAATCCCATTATTTTACAAGAAATGGTCAATCCTTGGTGTTGTTGCAACACGAAATTATTAAAATATACTCGATTGGGTAATTTATTAGATTTCGATGAATTAATTTCTGGAAGAGTGGGAACTAAATTCCAAAGGCGATCATGTGCGACATACGACCAGGGTAAATAGTGATCGATAGAAATATTATTAGGGGTTAAGATGGTTCCTGAATAAATACATCTTAGTTCAGTATGCTGCAAGACTAATTTCCAATACTTCGTCTGAGATGACAGGGAATCTCGTTTTTGTGGGGGGAATAGTTTATTGGCAACGGCGGGAATATTTGGATTGCACTTTTGCATATATTTGAGCCATTCCCAGCATACCCACCCGCGAACGATCGCATAGTTTTCTTGTAGATAGGAAACCCATTCCGAGTGTAAAATAATCCCACGGCACTCTGTCTTTACCGTGGCATCAAAACAATACAAGGGTTTGCAGGTATCAAAGTAAAGTTGGGCAACCTTCGGCATTTCGCGATCTACTCCATGATCGATGTCTATACCTTTTAACTGTTTCCTCATAAAAGGCATAAGCAGACGGAATGGAACATATCGAGTGATATAGTTAACAATATCCTCTAAGTCTTGCTCACCTATTGTGGTTCGCAGGAGTTTTTTATCGGGGTCTCTAAATTTTAATATGGGTTCACCCACCTTTAATGCGAGTGTATCTAATTTGTCTGCTATTTTATCTTGGGAGCCAAAGGATAATTTAAAATAATTGTGCGGATACCAAGCATTTGCCAGCATCTCGATGATGATTTCGCGGAAACTAATCGATAGGGATTTGTGGAAATTTTGGCGGGCTAGAATATCTAAAAGTGACCAGAAAAAAAGATACTTGTAGGAATTGGTGGTATGGACAAATAGAGCTGATAAGGCTGCAATATTCAGGTGGTCAGAATTGGGGAGTTCTGAGGCATTCATTTTGGGGTTAACAACCGATTGCTAAGATTAGATAAACATTGGGCGAGGGAAGTAACCCGCCATGAATGTCGAGCCAATGGTCAAATCCTCGCTTGGCACTCAGATAGTGAATTTTAATCCCTAAGCCAGCTTTGATGCGATCGAGATACTCGTAAGTTTCGGGCAATTCGTTGTGAGTGTCGCAGAAGAAATACTCCATCTGCCGCACTTGTTTATGCAGGAGTACGGCGAGGGCCGTGCTGTCCTTGCCACCGGATAAACCGAGGATATGTCGAAGGGGTTTGTTGCTCATATCTCCTGTAATTTTCCCACATTTCGGGCTGCTCACCCTAACTTTAGCAAGTTTTTCGAGGGCTTTTTTACCAAATTTTGCTTAAATCCAGAACAAACCCAGGCAAGATTGGCTCGCCACTAACTGTAGCCGGATTATTGAGGCATTCTACCGCATTTCCGGGACGATATATGTAAACTCGACGCTGTTTGCGGTCTATCAGCCATCCCAGTTGCACCCCATTATCGATGTACTGTTGCATTTTGTCTTGGAGTAGTTTTAAGGGGTCAGATAGCGATCGCAATTCCACCACAAAATCCGGCGCAAGGGGAGCAAATTGTTCCTGTTCTTCTGCTGTAAGGGCGTTCCATCGTTCCAACTTCACCCAAGCAGCATCGGGAGAAATTTGCGCTCCATTCGGTAAAGTAAAACCCGTACCCGAATCAAACCCAATTCCCGTCTCGTCTCCTTCAGTCCAGTTATAAAGCTGGCCGAGTAGTCTAAAATTGCGTCCACCCGTTTCGCTGCCAGTGGGGGGCATAATCACTAATTCTCCTGTGGCTGTGCGTTCAAGGCGTAAGTCTCGATTGAGTTGACAAATTTCTAAAAATTGCTCTGGGGTTAACTCGATCGCCGGATGGAGATGCAACACCACCGGATGATTTTCCATAGTCTGAGGAGTTTTCGTCGGATTCATGGTAAACCTGCTGGATTTGGCGATTAATTCACACTGATTTGATCGGCTTCAGGCTTCAGGGTTTCACGCTTTCGCTGCATTTGAGGAATATTCTCGGGGGAGGTTGCTGCCAAAACTCTTTCGGTTAGTTTAGCAACAAAGGCTTGCTGGAGTTGAGGATTATCTCGCAAAATCGGTTTTTGCAATATTTCTTCAACCAACGCCTCGATTTTACCTTGGGATTCGCGATCGCTCCAGACTATGCCGTGGGTTTCCTTGCCGTCGGGACGGGTAACGGTAATCCGCCGCGCCTCAAATCCCTCTCCTTTGGCGGCGACTTCTTTCTGCAACGCTTCCAGGTTCTTAAACCTTCTGGCGATGTCGCTGAGTTTAATCTCGAATCCGGTGGCATCTTCATCAGTCCAGGACTCGGCAGGTTTATCGGCAACTATCATCACCAGTGCTTCTAACCACTGGCGATCGCTTTTACTCTCATCTGCTGCCGCCTAAGCAAAACTGGTTAGGCGACGTTCCAGAGATTGACCGCTAATATAACTCGCACGCACTCGCAAATCTTCCCGCAGGCGAGTTTCGGGGCTTCTGATGCCAAACGCCTCGTATAAGCGCGTCTGACAGTCGTTGAGCAAGCAATCATAAGCAGTCTGAATCTCTCGCAGGGCTTCTACTAGCTTGGTGCGGAGGGTTTTGGCAATATTGGCATCCTCTCCCTCTTGGCTGGTAATTGCGGGCAAACCACAGGCTTGCGGTAAAGATGTAAACACCAGTTCGTCCGGTTCCTGGTCTCGCTGCAACGCCTGCAACACCCCCACTGCTTGGGCGCTGAGGCGCTTAGTTTGAGTGGTGTAGGGGGGTAATGCTTTGGCGAATTGAAACAAGGGTTTAACGACTGTTAACAGGGTGATATTACGAAGCCCCGGTTTATTGAGGGGTTTGCGTTTCCCCCAAATTGCCTCCAATTCTTTAAAGACTTGCGATCGCACTCCGAGGACTTCAAAGTATTTCACGGAAAAGCGATCGGGATACCTCACCAATATCTCGAAATGTTCCAATCCCAACACGGGGATAAAGGAGCCATCTTTATAAACCCCCACGTCGTCGATAAGGTAAAGCAGCACCGCCGCTAACAATATGGCGATCGCCCCTTGTTTCATGCCGTAGGGAGGCGCTTGCAGGCGCTGATAAAGCAAATCTAAGGTTTGCTGTTGTTCTTTCGCTTCCAGACAAAAGGTTTCAATCGCCTTCCAAACGTTGAAAATCCCCGCATCTTCCGGCGGCGGGTAAAATCCCCACTGGTCATCCTCGCAGCGATGGATTTTGGTTTCCGACAAAAGGGAGTAATAGATACTCACTTCCGGGCCGTATCCTGTCAATTCTAACCGTTGGCGATCGCCGTATTGCAACATTGCCGAAATCAACTCCAGTCTCGCCTTAGCGCCTTGGGAGGTGAGGTCGCGCCGATTGATTAGTTCATTCCACAAAATCGGGGTTTGAGGATAAACCTGATCGCACACCCGCGACAGTTGGGCGTGAAAATGGGTAATGTGGTTGAGGGTTTCTTGTTTTCCCAAAATCCAGCATTGGTTGGGATTTTCCGCGAGGTCAAAAGCCTGACTAAGGCTATCATCAAATAACTCCTCGGCTTGCACTAAACGGTAACGCACTTCTCGCCGCGCCACCCCGTCGCTTTGCAATTCGGGAGCATTATTTTCAATGTGTCGCAATGCAGCCAATTCCCGCGCCTGTATCCGCAAGGTTTCCAATTTGGCGACACCAACCACGATTAAAGGTTTGCCGTCGGTGGTCATTTCTGGCATAACATTGGGCAATTGTTCCCCCACCCAATAAGCGATCGCACCGTCGGCATCTTTCAGGGTACAAGAAAGAGCGGAGAGATGTATAGGATTATCAAGATAGCGCCGTTCAAAATAGCGCAGGGTTCCTGTAACATAACTGTGTCGTTGGGCGACTAGGGGTTCCAAAGGGCGAATTTCCGACAGAAGTTCGACTAGGGTGGTGCGATCGCTTCCCAAATAGTCGGCTACGGCGCTATCTACATTAAAATCAGACCCTTCCCAAATCCGCAACTCATCAACTTGTCGCCGATAGGTAACGATTCCTTTTTGCAGCAGGTTCTCGATCGCTTTTTCCCACTCCTGGGACTCGTCCACACCGTCACACATTGCCAAAGCCACAAGCGATCGTGTAGCTTTCAGCCCCCCGGTGGTGGTGACAATATTTAAGGTTCCGATAGTTTTCAGCACCCGTAAACTGTCAGGATCCAAGGTTTTGGAAACATCGTTAATTAAGCCCTGCACTTCTATCCATCGTTGCAGTTTCGGGCGGGAGGTGATACCCATCCCCACGGCTTCGATAAAATAGTCGTAAACACGGTCGAGTTTCAAGGTGGGCAGTTTCGTATCATCTGCGATCGTCTCTTCTAAATAGCGCCTAAAGGAATAGGGTTCGGCACTGGTGAGGAATGTAAATAAGGAGCGATCGTTTTGGGCGTATTGGGTGCATAATTCAGGTAATACTAACGCCGCCAACGGATGCAGGGGATAGGTTGCACCCAGCACCTCAGTAGTGATGTCTGAGGTAAGTGCGACAGGTAGTGAATCAAACCATTGTCTAGCCCTGTCATTAATCGCGCCTGTATAGGTTTTGGCATTTGAAGCATCGATCGCCTTACCCACCAATCGAAGCATTTGAGGGGAGGAATCTTTAAAGGGGATATCTTCAAACCTGCCTTGAATTTTCGCCCATTCGTTGCGTTGAACTGAACTCAATCTTTCCCCATAGTCTGCAAAGGCTTGATGTAGCAAACCAATTAAATAAATGGGAGAATTGCTATCACGAGGAAGTTCTGCTAATTGTTGCAACAGATATAAATCTTCTGCCCCTTGATTTTGGGCGACAAATTCTAGGTTTTTCCCTAACTCATCAATGATAATTAACAGGGGAGTTGCGGCGGCTTTACTAATTTCTTTAACTAGGGTGACAACATCTTTACTATTGACAGAGTTTTGGTGGTCAATTTCTGCATTTAAATCTACTAAGTCTCGGTATACTTTGGGTCTTTTATGTGTCTTTTTGTCAGCCCAAAAACTTTCACAGCCACGATATAAAGCCCTAATAATTGTATGGCTTAAAGGTTCCCTTTGTGCGGTGACAATCGCCCTAAAAAAACCTGCTTTGGGGATAGTTTTAGTTAATGATAAATACTCTTTACTGTCGCTACCAAGGGTAGTTTCAATTAGTGCTAAGGCTTCCTGGTGGGCGGAATTTTTTTCGTCGCCACAGGCGGCAATTAAGAATTGAGCAAAGGATGATTTTCCGGTTCCATAGACTCCGGTTAGCGTCCAGGCGCGGTTAGCTTGGGGGTTAGTAAATCCGGTCAAAATTCGCCGCAGTGCATCTAGCGATCGCTCTGTTAGAATATATCCGGCTAAGGCTTCCACATTGTCAAAATCCCGCTCGATATTGATAGACCGAGAATAGCGACGATTGAGGCTAAAATAATCTGATAAAAGTTTAGGCATTGGATTAATCAACTCTCCTTTTATTGTAATACATTCCCAGCAGATGATCCGCTAATTCTTGGGGATTTTGGGTAAAGTAAAACTGAATTAATCCGGCGGCTTCCGATAAACCGATCGCATCCCACCCCCGCGCCACCCGTTCAATGGCATCACAGACGGCACTTTCTGGCAACTTAAACACCATCCCCGGACTACCGATATCATAAAGCAGCCGAGATAGGGCGATCGTGCGTTGTTCACGCCCCACAAATTCAGCGTATTCTAAGCAGGCTGCTACTACAATTTCCGGGGGTAAATTCCGCTTCTGGTTGACTCGGAAGGTGTAATATTTAGAGTCGCCAGCCCTAGTAATTAAACCCAATTCGGCAAAAGGACAATCAATCGAATCCTCACTCACTTGATGATTTCGGCTTTGTTTAACGTACATCCTTAGCAGACAGCTAACATCTTTATTAATTGAAGAATCAGCCAGATTTTTTTTGAGAGTTTTCCCATAGTCGGACACCGCCAAGAACAAATCATTTTGGGAAAATTCCACCCGCCGAAACTGATTAAAAGTGTAATGCCATGCTGCCGCGTCGCAGGGGGGTTTGAGCAAATTCCAGTGTAGCAACCACAGAGAAGCTGGATCTTCCAAAAACGGATCCCAGCCGTCATCTTTTAAAAGATTTTCGCCGAATACTGTAGGGCGATCGCCTTCCAACAGCTTAAACACCTTGCACCAGTAGCGAATCGATCGCACCATATTTTTCCCCACACCGAGACGCACTGGCGCATCTTCCGCCAAAAATACCCCAGGATCTTCCTTAGCTTTATCAAAACCCTTTTTCAGCCAGCCAAACCGAGGGTGAAAGGTCTCGTGACGGGCAAAAACCGGATTCACGCTTTGGGGTGGATCGATGATATGACGATTGAGGCTGGTTTGAATCACGATGGTTTCCGGTGACGTCTGGTAAACAAAACCCTTATTGTTACCCAGTCTGTGCCTGGGCGATCGGCCTGAGCAATAAAATTTTACATTCTTAACTCAGGGACTGGATCAGCTTGTTATAGCGGTTCGGTGGACTCATTATGTACTTTTCAAAGCCCCTCTCCCTTTCTGGGAGAGGGGTTTGGGGTGAGGGCGTATTCCTTATGGACATGAGAAACGCTATATGTCCATCGTCCATAGTACCGCGCTGGAGCAAAAAGTCAACCTACTGGCTATAGAGACCCTGCCATCGTCCTCCTATTCCAGAAGCGGTAGAGTTCACACCAGGGCGATCGCTTCAATCTGTTGGCGGATCAACCGGGTTTTCCCGAGGCGATCGCCCTTGGTGGGGAAAAATTTCTCCTGCCATGGCTTCTCATCCTGACGATTTAGGTACAGAATACAGACATTTGTATCCAGTAAATAAATCACTCGATTTCTTCCCTCACCTGATATTCCCCTGGGTCATATCTGACCAACGGTTCATCGGCTAAACAGCCTGCGGTTTGTTCAAAAAATCCCGGAGGCCAGCCTAATTCGTCTGGGGTTTGAGTGGCGGAAGGTGGAGAAGCGGATTGATAGATAACAGCTATCTCTAACTCTTGATTCGCTAAATCTTGAGGCACTTGTAAAATAACTTTTCCTTCCCCATCCGCCCGGATTTTGAGTTTGATAATTTCCATCGTATATTTTGCCTGTTCAATTGATAGATTTTGAACAAATTATAACCAGATTTTATGTGACCTTTTGCACCAGGGGTACGCTGGAGGTTTGATCACCCGCCAGGTCTTCCCACTACTTAACCCTCAACGTGCGATCGCTTTCACGGAAGATTAAACGTCACTGAAGACAGTTTTTTTCCATTGGTCAATCACAATCAACCGCATATCTCGGAGTGTTTCCCCACAGTGCATATCCCCCTGTTCACAGGTTCAAAAATCTAAGTTTTTTCTCTGCCTTGGACTAAAAATTGAGGGATAACAACGGTGTAAGTCTGATTGGGTCTAAGGAGCGATCGCCTTCTAAAATCTTAAAGGCTTGACACCAATAACGAAGCGATCGCACCATATTTTTCCCCACACCGAGACGCACTGGCGCATCTTCCGCCAAAAAAATACGATCATCTTTTTCGGCTTGATCAAACCCCTTTTTTAGCCAGCCAAACCGAGGGTGAAACGTCTCGTGACGGGCGAAAACCGGATTGGGGGACTGGATACTTGAAGGGCTTTGAATCATAATAGTTGTAGACAGCGGTTGCTATTGTTATCATTAATGATAGCCTATAGATAAGCGCCAAATTGAGCAATGGTAATGGGAAGTGATGAAAACTCGTCGGACTCGTAGTCAAGAACGAATTTTGAACAAACTTAAAACCCTGAGGCGATCGCTTTCGGCTCAGGATCTGTATATGGAAATGCGTAAAAATGACCAGGCTATGGGACTAGCCACAATTTACCGTTCCCTCGATGCACTGAAAAAGGAGGGTTTGGTTCATGTGCGGCTATTAGGGACTGGGGAATCTGTTTATGGTCTGGTACAGGAGGATGAACACTATCTGACCTGTGTTGAGTGTGGTTACTCAATTGTGATTGATGAGTGTCCAGTGCATCATTTAGAAACCACCTTACAAGAATCCCACCATTTTAAGATTTACTATCATACCCTGGAATTTTTTGGTTTATGCGATCGCTGTGCTAAGAACAGCAAATCCTGATGGTCTCCACCACCAAATCACTCGGATTTTTTCGGCTTATAGGTAGAAGCCACCTGTAGTTCTTTTAACTGTTTTTGATCAACCCCAGACGGTGCATTGGTAAGCAAACAACGGGCTTGTTGTGTCTTAGGAAATGCAATCACATCTCGGATCGAATCTTCCCCAGCTAATAGCATCACTAAGCGGTCTAAACCGTAAGCAATACCGCCATGGGGGGGTGTTCCATATTCAAAGGCTTCTAATAAAAAGCCAAATTTATTGTAGGCTTCCTCCGTAGATAAACCGATCGCATCAAACACCTTCTCTTGAATTTCCCGCTGATAAATCCTGAGACTACCGCCGCCAATTTCCGTACCATTTAGCACCAAATCGTAAGCCTGAGCCCTCGCCGTTTTCAAATCGTTAATATCATCAGGATGGGGAGAAGTAAAGGGGTGATGGATAGCTTCCAGGCGTTTTTCATCCTGGTTCCACTCAAACATAGGAAAATCCGTCACCCACAGCAGATTAATTTGGTTCGGGTCAATCAATCCCAACCTGTTACCAATCACTAATCGCAGTCTGTCCAAGGTTTTATTAACCGTGGCTACATCCCCCGCACCAAACAGTAATAAATCCCCCGCTTTAGCATTAGTGCGCTGCAGAATTTCCGCTTTTTGGTCATCACTCAGGTTATCTTTAATCGCGCCGATAGTATCGATTTGTCCATCGGCTTTCACCCTAATATAAGCCAATCCTTTCGCCCCGGCTTCGGTGGCTTCTTTAAACAAATCCCCACCGGGTTTAATTTGCACATTAGAAATCAAATCATTTCCCCCAGGAATCGGCAGGATTTTCACAATCCCCCCCGATTTTATGGCGGCGGAAAATACTTTAAAACCGGAATCTTTCAGCAGGTCAGAAACATCAGCCAGTTCTAAGCCAAAGCGGGTATCTGGTCTATCACTCCCATAGCGTTCCATCGCCTCACTATAGGTCATGCGCGGGAATGGGCGGGGTAAATCAATATTTTTGACAGTCTTAAAAATATGACAAACCAGGTTCTCATTTAAGGCGAGAACTTCCTCCTGAGACATGAAACTCATCTCCATGTCTAATTGAGTAAATTCTGGTTGTCGGTCAGCCCGTAGATCTTCATCCCGGAAACAGCGGGCGATCTGATAATAGCGATCGAACCCGGAGACCATCAGCATTTGTTTAAACAATTGGGGAGACTGAGGAAGGGCGAACCACTCCCCGGGGTTAACCCGACTGGGAACTAAATAATCCCGTGCGCCTTCGGGAGTCGATCGCGTCAAAATTGGGGTTTCCACCTCAATAAAATGTTCTTGATCTTCCAGGAAGCGCCGCATAGCCTTAATCACCTCATGGCGCAATTGTAGGTTACGGGTCATGCGTTCCCGTCGCAGGTCCAAATATCTATACTTGAGGCGTAATTCTTCGCGGACCGATTCGGTATCATTACTAGATACCAGGAATGGTAGAGGCTTTCCTAGTCCGTTGAGGATCTCGATTTCATCAGCATATACTTCTATATCCCCCCCAGGTATTTTGGGGTTGATGGACTCTTCGGGACGCTGTGAAACCCGACCAGTGATGCGTAAAACGTATTCATTACGGACAGAAGTAGAAAGGCTGTAGGAATTAGGGGTGCGTTCAGGATCGCTGATAATTTGTACCAGACCACTGCGATCGCGCAGATCCAGAAATACCACCCCCCCATGATCGCGATAGCGATCGACCCAGCCGCAGAGGGTGACTGTTTCTCCAATATTAACACTTCTTAGGTGTCCGCAGTAGTAGGTTCTCATGGTTATCGCGGGTAGGTTCTCAATTGAAAATTTTAGTCTCGCAGTGTACCAGTATACGAGATTATGCTGAAAACTCGCACTAATTTTTTAAGCCAACTTCTAAGCCAACTTTTTAGGTAATTTGACCGTAAAACAGCTACCCTGACCCTTTTGGGATTTCACATCAATACTGCCATGATGGGCGGCGACAATTCGGGATACCAAATGCAGTCCTAAGCCACTTCCCGATCGCTTATGGTTTCCTTGACGAAACCGATCAAAAATAATGGCGCGATCGCCATCAGACATTCCCTCTCCGGTATCCTCAACTTGTAAAATTATCTCAGGTGTGCCATGGGTCGGCGTGGCTGCTACCTTTAGAAGGACGGTAATTTTGCCCATATCTGTAAATTTCACCGCATTTCCCAACAAATTCATCACCACCCGCCGCAATTCTAAGGGGTCTCCCACCATTGATATCCCCGCTTCCACCTGGTCTATATCTATGGTTAAGCCTTTTTCCATAGCCAGGGGGGTCAATTCTTCCACTACCTCTTTGACTAATGCACTCAAGTCTAGGCTAGAGAAGGCAATAGTTTTGCGATCGGCTTCATAGCGATATACTTCCAGTAGGGTATTTACCATCTGTAGCAGATTTTGGTTACTGCTAATCATAGTAGCGATCGCCTCTGACATTGTTGGGGTCACTTGTCCTAATGCACCCTGCTGGAATAGTTTTAACATTCTATCCGCCGCCACCAGGGGGGTCCGTAGGTCGTGGGTGAGACGAGAGACAAAATCTTCCCGTTGGCGTGCCATTTGCGCCTGTTCATCGATACTATGTTTAAGTCTGAGTAGCGATCGCACTCTGGCTAGGAGTTCGTCAATTTCTACCGGTTTACGGATAAAATCGTCCGCCCCCGCGTCCAGTCCTTCCACTACACTAGACTGATCATGGGCTGTAATCAATAAAATCGGGATAAATGGCAGATTGGGATTATTGCGGATACGGCGCGTCACTTCATACCCATCAATTCCCGGCATCATCACATCCAATAATACCAGTTGGGGGGGCTTCTCTAATATCGTTTTTAGGGCTGACTCCCCGTCCGGTTGACAATAAACCGTGTATCCCTCGTCAGCTAACATGGCTTCAATCAGAAATAGATTTTCTGGGGAATCATCAACCGCTAAGATATTTGGGCGGGAGTGTGTTGAGGGTACAGCAGAAGAATACATAGTTATTGTATTTTGTCAGAAATTATCCAAAAAGCTAAAGTTTGCCACACTATCGAGTCCGTTTAGACCACCTTAACAGTTAATGGGTCAAATCGGGTTGAGATACTCCCGCCTTGTCTCTGAGATGATGACCCATCTCCTATTAATGATACAATCATTGTTTCGTGGCTGACAATAACTCAGGGTCAGCCTCCTACCAGCACATTATGGCAGATTTTGCCTAGTGCTGTTTTCCGACAAAGCAGTTACAACTCCCCTAAGATTGATTTACTGGTATTGATAAAATTTTCTGGAGGTAAAATCATGAAAAAAATTCGGGTGGTTTTAATTGAAGATCATGATTTAACTCGTGTGGGTTTAAAAACAGCCTTACAACAGAGTGAACAGGTGGAAGTTGTGGGGGAAGCCTCCAACGGTCGCCAGGGTTTACAAGTGTTGAAATTGACTCGACCTGATGTGGCAATTGTTGATATTGGTTTACCTGATATAGATGGCATTGAATTAACTCAACAGTTTAAAGAATATCTGCGGGTAAAAGGGGGACAAAATACTAAGATTTTGATTCTGACTATGCACGATAATAAAGATGCTGTGATGGGTGCTTTTTCGGCGGGGGCAGATTCTTATAGTGTTAAAGATGTGAGTATCGATCGCTTAATGGAAGCTATCCAAGTCACCAGTGAAGGCAATTCCTGGATTGACCCCGTGATTGCTCGCACTGTCTTACAACAGGCTCAAAATCTACCAGGTGAAAATAAGGATGCGGCTACTGTTACTATAAATGCCGTTGAACCAGAGTATAAAGAATTTTTATCTACCTGTCCCCTAACTGAACGGGAATTGGAGGTCTTAGAATTGATTGTCGGCGGACGCAGTAATGCCGAAATAGCTGAAAAGTTATATATCACTGTGGGTACAGTTAAGACTCATGTTCGCAGTATTTTAAATAAATTGTGTGCTGACGATCGCACTCAGGCGGCGGTCAGGGCTTTACGTTCCGGCTGGATTGAATAATTGCCTTAATTCCTATTCCCCACCCCCTCTGGCTTTCTGCGATTGTCTCCTCTCTAATCAAATGGGTTTTACCCTGTTGACACTATCGGTTGATTTATGTTAATCAGCCGCTTTTTAGGTGCGTTGACATCAAATCTTGACATAGGTATTTTTATACTTCCCTAGATAGAGGATAGATGGGGGTATTGTATATTATAAGTTATTGAGTATGGAATGGGTAACTGTAAATCGGCTACCATCAAATTCCGTGCCATCTCGATGATACTAATAACCCAGATATCAGGATTAATTCTGTTATCAAAGTTGAGAGTTTTCGCCCTAGATTTTTGGGGGAAAGTTAGGAAAATCTGGTTGGATGTTGTCAACAGTCAGTTATGATGATTACCATGAAAATTTACGATAATTTAATCCCACCAAATTCGGCGAATATCCTGATAGTAGATGACTCCATAGATGGCAGATTATTAGTAGAAATTCTGCTGCAAGATGCTGGCTACAACGTGCAAACAGCCGAGAGTGGTCATGTGGCATTGCAGATGGTTGAGTCATCACCGCCGGACTTAATTATCTTGGATTTGATGATGCCAAAAATGAGCGGTTATGAGGTGATAAAAATCTTGAGGTGTCAACCAACCATCCCGTTTATTCCGGTCTTGATTATGACGGCTTGTGGCTATTTGGAAGAAAGAGAACAGGCACAGATTGATGTGGATGGTATCATTTACAAACCCATTGATTTGGATTTATTATTGTCTCAAGTGGAGGGGTTGTTAAAGAAGACAAAAAAGCCTAGAAATGAATATTGTCTGGGTTCCTATGGTTGAGGTGGAGATTGCCAGCCTAAAATCCGGTAAACATCAATCAGTTGCTGTTTGCCTTTGAGAGGAATCAATCCCCAAGATTCCACCTCAAAAACATCAGGAAGATAGACTAAAGTTTGATAAGCAATGAGGATGCGACAGGGTTCAGACTGTCTATCTTTCTCACAACTTTCCAGGCGAGAGGCAATATTAACGGAATCTCCCAACAAGCCATATTCTAGTCGATCGCGACTGCCTAAACTGCCAGCAACTAAGGGTCCAGTAAAAATCCCAACTCTCATTTCAATAACGGGTAGATTTTGGGATTGCCAAAGTTTATTTAACTCGATGAGACGATCGCCCATTTCCAAAGCACAAGCCACCGCCGCATAGGCATCTTGAGCAATTTCTGCCTCCGTAGTGCGGGCGATAGGAACCCCAAAAGCAGCCATAATCCCATCTCCCATAAACTTGTTGATAATACCTCGATGACTATGGACACATTGAGTTAAGGTAGCCAGATACTCATTCAGCCATTCGATTAATTGTTCTGGGGGTATTTGCTCGGAAATTGTGCTAAAATTGCGGATATCAGTAAATAGCATAGTAGCCACCAGTTTCTCCCCGGGTAACTTGCCATTAGTCATCAGGCGATCGCGACTATTCCATAAAGCCTTGGCGATTTCCGGGGAGGCATTTTGTCCGAGTAATCCCATCACCACCTGTTGCTGTCGCTGGGCGCGAAATCCCAGGTAAATAATCACAATCACAGAAGTAAACAGGAGAGTAAGGCTAGGGGTAACCATGGGAACCCAGACACTGTTTAAAAATAGGTAAAATCCCCCCATCCACAAAACCCCTAACATTAGTGGGGGGCAAAATATCCACACCAGGGGATGACGCACCACGACGACCACCATGATACCTACCACCCCCCAAGCTATAGCCCAGACAAATTCTGCCCAAGGTGGCCAAAACACAAACAGAGAACGTTCTCCCGCCACCACATCTAAAAGTTGACTAACCATTTGGGCGTGAATTAACACTCCTGGCATTTTCGGGGAAATTCTGCGGCTGGGACTATAGGGAGTCAGAAATAGATCTTTTCCGCTGGGTGCGATCGTTCCGATTAACACGATTTTATCCTCTACCCAGGAGGAGGGGATGTTACCATAGAGAACCTCGCTCACACTCACCACCCTAGCCACAGATTTACGGGAACGGTAATCGAGGAGAATTTGATATCCTTGGTCATCAATGGTCTGATATCCGCCACTGGTGCGGTCAAGGGGTAAAAATTCCGCCGCCCCCCAACGAATACCATCAGGGTGAAGGGGGCTATTGGTGGGTTCTATTCCCTGTTTTTGCCAGTATCTGAGGGCGAGTCGCATGGAAAATGAGTAGAAGGGTTCGTCTTCAATGGTGGCTAACATTAAATTGCGGCGCACTACTCCATCAGGGTCTAGCAATAAATCATTGAATCCGACCCGACTGGGGGGGGCGGTGGGAGGGGCGAGGGTTCCCTGAACTTCTGCATCTCCTAGGGCTTTGATGGTGATAATTTTGGGGTTGTCAAGCTGTTGGATTAATGATTGATGTCCGGGTTCATAGGGAATGTCGCGATAGATATCTAAACCGATCGCTTGAGGTTGTAGCTGGGAGAGGCGATCTAAAAGTTGGGCGATAACTTCATCAGATAAAGGCCAGCGATTGAAGGCGACTATATCTTCCTCGGTGATACCAACTATCAATAATCGCGGATCTGGCTCTAAATCGTTGCGCAACCGCACCATAATATCAAAGGCTATCAATTCGAGGGTTTGGAGTCCTCCCGCCTGTTTCAGGAGCAAAATTGCCAGGATAACGATCGCATTGGCGATCGCACAGGCGATAATCTCTTTGAGATCTGCGCGTTTGTTTTTGAAAACTTGCAACCACTTCCCACTCACGGTTAATCCCCATTTGGTCTAGCCATTCCCATTATTATTATTACCCACACGGGGAAAGACTGGGGGAAATTTAACCGGGGAATGCCGATATTTGTTATAATTACCCTAGGGCGAGAGTTGGCGCAGGCGGTTGCGGATTCATTAATTTGGATCTGAGGAAAGTCCGGGCTCCCCAAAGACCAGACTTGCTGGGTAACGCCCAGTGCGAGCGATCGTGAGGATAGTGCCACAGAAACATACCGCCAAAGGGGCTAATTTGGCTCACTGGTAAGGGTGCAAAGGTGCGGTAAGAGCGCACCAGCGATATCGTGAGGTATCGGCTCGGTAAACCCCGGTTGGGAGCAAGGTCGCAGGGATGACGGTTGGTCTTTTACCGATCCCGTTTATGGTGTACCGCTAGAGGTGTCTGGTAACAGACATCCCAGATAGATAACTGCTATCTTGATTGCTATTGGCAGTTGAGACAACAGAACCCGGCTTATGTCTGGCTCTTGCCTTTTTAACAACCCACAAAGAAAGGGGATTTCTCGGCGACGGGGAATTGTTAATCATCGGGAAATTGCCAACAGGATATTCTCTCGATATTTGTGCTTCCACAACTGGCGCAGTTTTCGTCCCAGGCTGAACTTACCCATTCGGCTTCACAGTCTCGACAGTGACAGAAAACGTTATTAATATCGGCTTGGCGAATTTGCGATCGCCAAATTTCTAATAACTCCTGATGGTTGCTTGATGTATCTTCGGACATAAGTGATGATTTCTGGGTTGGGCTATTATGTCAATATGCTATAATCAGGGGCGCTGATTATCAAGGACAACCATGGCAATTTTACACCTGGAAAATGGGGCTACCTATACTGACCTAGAAGATATTAGGCGAGAACTTTCCGCTTTGAATGTTAACCTAAATAGATGGCCTGTGGGAGAAGATCCAGAAATTCGCCGCCTATTGGGTGAGGCGAGTTTGGATGACAACCAAAAACAACAGGTGCTACAATCTCTGGATGGGTATTTTAAGGAACTTCAGGAAACGGCTGGTTATCAGTCCAGGGATTTAATCGTTTTACATCCTGATATCCCTAACTTAGACGGCTTACTGGCTAAGTTTGAGCAGTGCCACACCCACGCTGATGATGAAGTGCGCTATATTATTGAGGGGGAAGGTGTCTTTGGTTTTGTGGGTGTTGATGGTGGTCAAATGGAGTTAGTCATTGAAGCGGAAGAATATATTAATGTTCCAGCAGGGACGGAACACTGGTTTCACTTGACGGATACTAAGAGAATTAAGGCGGTGCGCTATTTTAGTAATACGGAGGGATGGACCCCGGAATATACTAACACTAAAATTCGGATTTCCCGGGATTCGGCGGCGGCGGTTTTGGGTTGATGGCGCGATCGCACTGGGATTAGGTAAGATAAGGTTAGGGGGTTGTCTAGGAGGGAGGGTGAATGAGTCAATGTCTCAATCCTGACTGTTTGGCTAATAACCCACCTGATAGCAGGTTTTGTCAGCGATGTGGTGCTAAACTGTTATTAAAAGAACGCTATAGGGCGATCGCCATTATCGGTCAAGGTGGCTTTGGTCGCACTTTTAAAGCGGTTGATGAGGACAAACCCTCCAAGCCTCTTTGTGTGATTAAACAGTTTTTTCCCCAAGGGGTGGGGACTCAGGGAATTGAGAAAGCTAAACAACTGTTTGAACTGGAAGCGGTGCGTTTAGATGAGTTAGGACATCATCCCCAAATCCCGGCACTTTATGCCTATTTTACCCAGGATAATCGCCAATATTTAGTGCAGGAATATATCCCGGGTAAAACGCTGCTAAAGGAGTTGGAAACCCAGGGAAAATTCAGCCAGCAACAGGTGATTAATCTGCTGGGGAGTTTATTACCGCTGTTGGATTTTATCCATAATAAGCAGGTAATTCACCGGGATATTAAACCGGATAATATCATCAGAAGACACCCGGACCAGCAACTGATTTTAGTGGATTTTGGGGCGGCAAAATTTGCGACAGCGAAGGCTTTAACCAGTCCGGGGACTAGCATAGGTTCCTCGGGATATGCGGCACCGGAACAAACGTTGGGACAGGCTAACTTTAGCAGTGATATCTACAGCTTGGGTGTGACCTGTATTTATTTATTAACCCAAGTACCCCCCTGGCAATTATACAATGTTCATGATGGGGAATGGAATTGGCGCAAATATTTAGGCGATCGCCTAAATTCTCCCCTCGCAGATATACTAGATAAAATGGTGATGACCAGCAGCAATAAACGGGCTTCAAGTGCGTCGGAAGTCCGAGACGACCTGAAAGCATTGTTATCACCATCTACGGACTATAGTTTCCTAGAAAAGCTGCTGAAAAGTGGCAGATGGAAGGATGCCGACCGAGAAACCACCACCTTAATTTTAGCAGTAGCCCATAGGGAAAGTCAAGGTTATTTGGATATAGAGAGTTTGGGGAAGTTACCCTGTGATATATTCCGCACCATTGATCAGCTTTGGTGTCAATATAGTAATGGTCGATTCGGATTTAGTGTCCAGTATCGAATTTGGCAAGAAATCGGGGGTTCTACGAGTGCGGATATAGAGACTTATAAGCTGTTTGGGGAAAAGGTGGGATGGCGGCGACCGAATGACTGGTTATGGTACAATAACTTAGTGTTTGAAATAGACAAAGCACCCCCCGGTCATCTCCCGTCGGGGAGGGTGGGGGATATTGCGATCGCCAGTAGATTAATGGGGAAATTAGGAGGGTTTGGATTGACGAGAGTTCTGGCAATTATGGCAAAATTAGAGGAGTGTGGCATCCGCTAATCAAGACCTAATCCAAGCCTTCCAAGCAAAATAGGGTAAAGCCAACATTCTCCGCCACCGCCAAGGTTCCTGATACAAACGATAAAGCCATTCTAAATGATGTTCACAAAACCAAGCGGGGGCGCGTTGTTTTTCTCCCCCCCAAATATCAAAACTGCCACCAACTCCAATCCACACAGCATCAGGACATAAATGGCGATTTTTAGCAATCCAAAACTCTTGACGGGGAACCCCTAAACCCACTAGAATTAATTGAGGTTGTAATTCCTGGAGACTGGCAAGCATTTCCTGTTCTTCGGAGTCGGACAGATAGCCGTGATAAGAGGCGATCGCCAAACCTTTAATCCGGTGCTGAAAATGCTCTGCGGCTTTTTGAGCAATGCCAGGTTTTCCACCATAAAAAAACACCAATCCAGAGGGTATTAGCTGGTTAAACTCATGGAGGAGGGTTTCGGCTAATTCAATTCCCGGACAACGCTGGATAGGGTGTCCTTTGAATTTTAAATAAAGCACGACCCCCGCACCGTCAGGAATTACTAGGTCGGCGTTTCGGATTAATTCGGCTAGGGGTTGATTAGATTCGGCGGCGATCGCCATTTCAGCATTGAGGGTGATGACATTAGTTCCCAAACCCTGACTCAGCCGCGATGACAGCCACTGGCTATAATTATCAGCCAGATGTACTGGTAATCCCAAAACGGGGAAAGTTGGTAGGTGTGTTTCTGGTGTCAATGAACTTGGTGCCATGGATTGAGTTAATTCCCTCACAGAAAATTATACCTGGCGATCGCTCTCCAAATTAACTAATTTCTGCAGTTTCGCTTTCCTCGTCTGGGAAATGCGATCGTCCGGTTGGCTCAATGGTCTGGTTGGCTCAAAAATAGCGGAAACGGTTTCCGTCCCCTGACGGGGAATTGGTAGGGTTGGACCGTCCAGTTCCAGACGGACGAGGAGGAAAACTTCCGTCTAAAAGTGTTTCCGTCCCCTGACGGGGAATTGGTAGGGTTGGACAGAGCATGGGAGCATATCTACGAAGATATGATGCTCACCGGATTGTTTCCGTCCCCTGACGGGGAATTGGTAGGGTTGGACCTCATCATAAAAAATCGCAATAAGTTGTGGAACGGTTAAGTTTCCGTCCCCTGACGGGGAATTGGTAGGGTTGGACCTGGGAGTCGAGTGCCCCCTATGGCTACTCATGATTCTAAACTTGTTTCCGTCCCCTGACGGGGAATTGGTAGGGTTGGACCAGACAGGGGCTGGTTAGAGAGGTGGTGGGCGGGGGAATAGTTTCCGTCCCCTGACGGGGAATTGGTAGGGTTGGACCGCCTTTTGTCGGAGTGTTACTTAATGACCCTAAATTTGGTTTCCGTCCCCTGACGGGGAATTGGTAGGGTTGGACAATGTAGATTTCATGCCTTGTTCCTCGCTCTAAACGTTGGAATGTTTCCGTCCCCTGACGGGGAATTGGTAGGGTTGGACAATGGGGGAAGAAACACATAGACTACGACATAGTAGTCTATGGCAAGTTTCCGTCCCCTGACGGGGAATTGGTAGGGTTGGACCCGAGAAGATCCTCAAGGAAGAAGTGCCACCCTGCCCCTTGCCCGGTTTCCGTCCCCTGACGGGGAATTGGTAGGGTTGGACACGATGGTCATTGGGGTCACCGTTCCCCCTTTGATGGTTCGCAAGTTTCCGTCCCCTGACGGGGAATTGGTAGGGTTGGACAATTGCCTTATAATACCCATGTCTCCAAACCTAAACGTAAGTTTCCGTCCCCTGACGGGGAATTGGTAGGGTTGGACGTGCCCCCTCTGGGCACTGATGATTATACACTTCCTAATGGGAGGGTTTCCGTCCCCTGACGGGGAATTGGTAGGGTTGGACCCCGAAGCACATCCTGGATTGCCGAGAAGGGTAGTGTTACAGGAAGTTTCCGTCCCCTGACGGGGAATTGGTAGGGTTGGACCCTATACCTTTGGAAACGTTGCAGTATGGGGTTTTCAAGGTGCGATCGCGCGAGACTACCTAGAAGGTGCTTAACAAAACTTTACAGGCTGTTTTTGTCGAAGCAAATTCCTTTGTTTTCACGTAAATTAATACTATCAGAGACAGCGCCAGACTGTCAACCCCCAAAAACAAAAACTTTTCTGTTGTTGGCTCCAGTTTACTTGAACGATCGCCCTATTCAAACTCGCGCGAGGTTATGAGAATCTGTAATATAACTTTACAAACCCCGAAACTATTACCCCCAAAGCAACAGAGCCATTAGGGAGTGTCGATCGCCTCTCAAAACCGAAAGAATTATGAGAATCACCACCCACTGCAGCAGGCAGGTGGTATCCTAGAGGCAAGATTCCGCCCAAGTACAAATCAAATCGCCCAGGTGTGGGCTATGGTCTAGGGGTGGCGTGAGGTGTAGTTGGCTGTCGGGAAACCTGTCACCAAGATTAGCCACCAAATCAACGATCGCATCAGTAGTGCGACCCGAGAACAGGAAATAAGGCAAAATCCCAATCCGGTGATATCCTGCTTGTAGCAACTCCTGAACCCGTGACTCCATCCCCGGAGCCACAGACCAATAAGCCACAGAAGCCTTGATTTTATGGGCTAGGTGAGCGATCGCTTCATTTCCACCCGCGCGGCGACTCCCATGGGAAAGTAGAATCCAAGCATCAACATCGTAACCACTCATAACATTTTCCAGCAGTACAGACAACTGCTGGCGTTGGCTTCCCAGATAAGGTTGTAGGTGAATTTCTATCTCGGTTCCCAGGGATTTTTGGGCTAACTCCACCTCCGTGGGGATATCTTCTCCCACATGGACCCCAGGTAACAGAAACAACGGCAGAATTTGGACTCGATGAATCCCTAAACTCAGGCTATACTCAGCGAATTGGTGAATTTGTGCAGATAGCGGAGTCGGTCCCAACTCCAAAACCGCACTTCCCACCAAAGAATCAGTTAAACTATCCCCACCCTGAGTCACCTTGAGGCGATCGCTCAACTGTTGTGCTAACTTATCTACAGCTAATTGAGGGCGGCGATCGCGACTACCGTGGGACACAAGCAAAACAGTGGATAACACGGGTTACTAATGAAACTTCAGTCAATCAGTCTAACCCATCCCCGGCGTACATTGTACAACAAGCGGTTAATAATCGCCTGTTCATCCTCGGTGATGGTTTCTTTGAGGAGGGTAGCTTTCAACTTTTGGCGGTCTTCAGTCGTCACCACACTGGAAAACATCACTTGACCAAACATTTCCTCAAGGGAACCGCTAGAATTGGTCATACTGTTATAGTAGCTGCTCATGTGCCTAACCTCAATGCTCCACTATATATATATCTTCCCTCAAGTGGCTGATTTTTTCTGTGATTATACAGACGACTACATATGAGTTGGATCACCTTAACAGGTGATCCCCATCGCTCTTAGTTGTGATTTGCATCAACCGTGCTGGGGGATACCCTCTATTATACCCCACAATTCATTTAAGTTTAACCGAGGCAATAATCCCCCCAAAAAGGCGATCGCTTTGTGATATAAATAGAAGCGGTTTCTACGGGAATATATCTTAATTATGCACCTTGAACGAGCCAGCGGTATCTTGCTACACCCCACCAGCTTCCCCAGTCGCTTTGGTATTGGTGACTTGGGACGTGCCGCTTATGAGTTTATCGATTTCCTGGAACGCATTGGCCAAAAAGTTTGGCCATACTATCTCGAAGCCCCTCTCCCCCCCGGGATTCGGATTTAGGGTGAGGGTAATGTTTTCAGAAAGTGGCTTCTAAGCTAGAAAGCCACCTCTGTAGTATAGGGGGTATTCCTAACACAGGTTTTTTCCCTATAATCTCAAGGTCAGTTGGCGACCAAAACTAAAGCTAATTAACCGCCAAGGAACTCTACTATTTCGGAGTGTTTTGATTCTGACAAAATAACCTGCTAGTAATCGCAGTATGCCTTTAAGGCGGGCTTTAGCGCGTATCAGTTGGGGATTATATGCCTGGGTATATAATGGATCAAAGGCTATTTCTCCCCAGAGAACATCGGCTTGATGACCAGGACTTAAACCATGTTTGCGGTGTTCAGGGTTAGCCAAACCTCCGTGTTCTCCGTAATTGCGGAAAGGAATAAAGTTTTGCAAATTATGAGAGCGCAAGAATGTATCTATTTCCGAATCCCAAGTAGAATAAGTTTTTCCCTGAGTTGTTTCGGTGATTTTCTCGGAGAATTTAATGAGAAGTTCTGCGGCTTTGGGGCTGACAATATAAGCGACCGTACCGACTGAAAAACCTTCGGCATATCCTTCTGGAGAGACCCAATATACTTGAGGGCTGCAAGTATAAATCCAGGTAATTCCGAGATTAGGCAATTCCTTATCAAAAGGTAAAGGCAGTTGTCCAAATTCTAAAACCGGAACAAAATCCGCTTCCACAATTAAACTAGGCTGGCTCTGCTGAGTCGCTATTTCCCAAGCCTGACGGTGGTTGAGCATACACCTATAACTTGGAGAAAATTGTTGATATTCTGGCTTATCTTCTTGGCGAATAACTAGACATTCAAATCCTTCTTTGGTCAAGTATTCTTCTAATTGTTGAGTAGGCTCTTTATACGCAATAATCAAAACTTGACTCAGAGTATCAACTAAACTATTCATATTCGCTATTACCTCAAGTAAGTGGCTTGACATGAGAACATCCGTCCACAAGAGATTTCAGCAGCCGTGGCGATCGCCATAAGCGTTTCATCATATTTCCGCCCTCATGGCTAGTAAAAGACCCCGATTTTTCGCCCCTACCCATGTTGTACACTGTGGGGACACAAAATCCAAGTTCTCCCTGGTGGGTTTTCCTGTTCAGGAGTTGGGTAAAAACTATATCGGTCAGCTTTTTTGGTCATGTTATACATGGTAGATCCAGCATCATTTGTGTGATATAAATAAAAGCGGTTTCTACGGGAATATATATTAATTATGCACCTTGAACGAGCCAGCGGTATCTTGCTACACCCCACCAGCTTCCCCAGTCGCTTTGGTATTGGTGACTTGGGACGTGCCGCTTATGAGTTTATCGATTTTCTCGAACGCAGTGGCCAGAAAGTTTGGCAAATTCTGCCTCTCGGTCCGACCGGTTATGAGCATTCCCCCTACATTATGAACTTTAGCACCTTCGCGGGAAATCCTCTGTTGATTTCTCTCGATCGCCTAGCGGAAGAAGGGCTGCTAAATAGCCGGGAATTGCTACCCCTACCAGATAACCATAACCCCCAGCGGGTTGACTTTCCCAGGGTCATTGCTCATAAAGGACAATACCTCAAACAAGCCTTTGATTGCTTCTGGGAGTCCCTACAATCACAACCTAACCATCCTTTCGAGGAGTTTTGTCAACAAAAAGCCTCCTGGCTCAATGATTACGCCCTATTTATGACACTCCTAGAGCAGAACGACGGTAAAGACTGGAATCAGTGGGAACCTGCGATCGCTCGCCGAGAACCCCAAGCCTTGCAAGCCAAAACCGAAGAACTCCACACTCGGATTATATACCATAAGTTTCTGCAATTCAAGTTTTTTGAACAGTGGAGTCAACTGCGACGCTACACCAACAATAAGGGCATTAAAATTATTGGTGACATCTCGATTTATGTGTGCTATAATAGTGCTGATGTCTGGTTTGCGCCTAACAACTTTCAACTGCACCCAGAAACCCTGAACCCTGCCTATATTGCCGGAGTACCGCCGGACTATTTTAGTGCTACCGGACAACTTTGGGGGAATCCGGTTTATGATTGGGATGAACTAAAACGGACTAATTTTGCTTGGTGGATTGAAAGATTCCGCGCCACGTTGGAATATGTAGATTGGGTTCGGGTTGACCATTTCCGAGGCTTTGAAGCCTATTGGCGGGTTCCCTTTGGGGAAACTTCGGCTTTGAATGGGGAGTGGGTGACCGCGCCGGGTGCGGAATTTTTTGAAAGTCTCGGTCAACAGTTAGGAAGTTTACCAGTTTTAGCGGAAGATTTAGGAATCATTACCCCAGAGGTGGAAGAGTTACGCGATCGCTTTGAGTTTCCGGGAATGAAAATCCTCATGTTCGCATTTGGGGAAGATTCTCGCCACCCCTATCTACCCCATAATTATACCAGAAATTCCATTGTTTACACGGGAACCCATGACAATGATACTACAGTGGGTTGGTGGCAAACCATGAGTCCCGAAATTCGTCAGCACGTCGCTGGCTATTTAGGGTATGCTTTCCCAGAAGCCATTGAGGATATTAATTGGGCGTTAATTCGGTTAGCCCTAAGTTCCATTGCTGACCTGGCGATTTTCCCGTTTCAAGACCTGTTAGGATTAGATAATCGAGGGAGGATGAATGACCCTAGCACCAATGCGGGAAACTGGCGTTGGCGCTACGAAAGTTCGACATTGTTAACGCATCCTTTGTGCGATCGCCTGCGCTATTTAACCCAAATGTATAGCCGCTAAATTCCCCTTTTTTTGAGGGAAGGTTGGGGAGGGTAACTGATAAACCCCCCCCCTGATTAAATCGGCTGTACTCCCTAGGATTTAGTCTTGATATTGCGGAATTCTACCAGAGTCTTAAAATAGGTTTCTGGTAGACCCGTATCAAAACAGCGACCTGGGACAAGATACCCAGTAATTTGTTCTTTTTCTAGGAGAGTTTGCAAACAGGAAGTCAGTTGATATTCTCCCTTTTCCCGGACATCATGGCGGATATTGTCGGCTAAGAGGTCAAAGATTTTCGGTTCAATGATATACAGCCCAAATATAGTCAAAAACCGATCCCATTCCAGTCCGGGAACTCGCATATTTGTCCGCGCATAATTGAGAGTTGGCTTCTCATAGATTTCCGTCAGGTCAAATAAATAATCAGAATCTTTAACCGGAGTTCCGGCTACACAACCATAGTGCTGAATGCGATCGCCGGGAGTAATTCGCACACCGATAACACTCTGTTGAACTTTCTCATAAACCTCCAACAATTGACGGGCGCAGTTTACCTCCAAATCGGAAGCATAAACATGGTCACCCAATAGTAACATAAAAGGCTCATCATGCACCCAGGGGGCGGCACAAAAAACCGCATGACCGAATCCTTCTTGTTGTTCCTGGGTTAAAATAGTAATCCGTTCCCCCAAGGTTTGTAAATAGTGGCTATAGTCTCGACTATTGGGGGACAATTTCCGCCAAAATTCCGGTTTAGGAGACCCTTGGAAATAGTCTTCAAATAAGGAGCGATCGCCCGATTGAACAATAATTCCGACCTCTTCAATTCCAGCATTAATAGCCTCTTCCACGACCACCTGAATCACAGGTTTAGCGATTCCCTCAGCATCAACTATAGGGAAAAACTCTTTTTTAATCATTTTGGAGGCTGGGAACATCCGAGTACCAAATCCTGCGGCTGTGATGACAGCTTTGCGAACCCGACGATTTTCTTGTGCTTTCATAGTCTCAAATTATCCCCTTTAGGGAAACCTGTATATTTTAACTTATTTTATGCTGAAATTGGGGTCATTCCGTAAAATTTGAGCATCAGTGAGAGGTCAAATAGGTATATTGGGTCAAACTGCGTTCATAGTTTTGTAGGAGAAGCTGAGATTCTTCGATGGTAATTTTCTGGGACTGAAGGGCTTTTTCAGTTTGGCGGCGGATACTTTCCACCAAATCCTCACTGTCATATTGTACATAACCCAAAACCTCATTCATAGTGTCGCCTTTGATGACATATTCTACCTGATAACCTTGAGGATTGAGTTGAATATGAACCACATGGGTATCGCCAAATAGGTTATGTAAATTCCCCATAATTTCCTGATATGCGCCCGCCAAAAACATCCCCAAATAGTAGGGCTGTGAAGGGGTTAAGGGGTGCAGTTCCAAGATGGGTTTAGAATCTCCCCAATTGATAAAGCGGTCTATTTTACCATCACTATCACAGGTCAAATCTGCCAAAGTCGCCCTTTGAGTTGGTTCTTCATTAAGGCGATGAATTGGCAAAATCGGGAAGAGTTGGTCAATCGCCCAGGAGTCCGGCGCAGACTTGAACACGGAGAGATTTACATAGTAAATAGAAGCCATAATCTGCTCAATAGACTTTAAATCATCCGGGATAATTTCCAAGTCTCGAATAATCTCGCGGATTTTATGACAACAAGCCCAATATAATTGTTCAGCTTTGGCGCGATCGCGTAAATTCAAGTAACCGAAATTAAAGACACTAATCGCCTCCCCTTTAAACTGGATCGCGTCGTGATAGGCTTCTTGGTAATTATCGGGATTAATAGATTGATAGGTTTCGGCTAAATTCCTGAGTAGGAGATGGTCATCATCATTAATATTCGGAGGGTTGGCGGTGCTGGGTTCACTACTTCCCAGGATATCAAAAACCAAGATAGACTGATGAGAAGCGATCGCCCTTCCACTTTCGCTAATTAAAACAGGCGCATCAATTTTTCCCTGTTCGCAGGCTTCCTTAACTTCCGCCACAATATCATTAGCATAGTTTTGCATATTGTAGTTTTTGGAAGCGGGGGCGTTAGTTTTAGAACCATCATAATCTACCCCCAAGCCGCCGCCGACATCCAGATATTGCATATTAGCGCCTAATTTAGCGAGTTCCACATAAATTTGACTAGCTTCTCGGATGGCATCTTTAATCGCACTAATAGAGGAGATTTGTGAGCCAATATGGAAGTGTAGAAGCTGCAAACAATCCAACATTCCCAAACCCTGGAGGCGATCGCATACTTGGATAATTTCGGGAATAGTTAAACCAAACTTAGCGCGATCGCCGGTGGAACCTCCCCAACGTCCTACACCTCGGCTTCCCAATTTCGCCCGCACTCCTAAAATCGGTTGTATCCCCAGATTTTGACTAGCGGCTATGGCTAATTCCACTTCTTCTAACTGTTCCATCACCACAATAGTTTTACGTCCCAACCGTTGGGCTAACATGGCGGTTTCGATATATTGTCGGTCTTTATAGCCATTACAAATCAGTAAAGCACCGGGAGTAGTCAGACAAGCCAAAGCAATCAACAATTCCGGTTTAGAACCCGCCTCTAATCCCAATTGATAAGGCTCCCCAAAGCGCACCAAATCCTCAATCAGATGACGTTCTTGGTTACACTTAACCGGATAAACTCCCCGATAAACTCCCGGATAATTATAGCGGGCGATCGCCTTAGAAAAACAAGCGTTTAGGCGTTCAATGCGGTCCTCCAGGATATCAGGAAAGCGGATCAGTAAAGGTAGCCCCAGATTTCGTTTTTTCAGAGACTCGACCAACTCATATAAATCAATAGACCCACCGCGATCGCCTTGTGGGGAAACCGTGATATGACCCGCAGCATTAATAGAAAAGTAGGGTTCACCCCACCCCTGAATGTGGTAGAGTTTCTCGCTATCTTCAATAGTCCAAGTTCCCATTTGGTCAGATACCCCATGATCAGAAACCGAGTCCGAAGCAGAAGGGGTCAGGGGTTGTAATTTCATAATCGCGAAGTTCCTTACTGTTAGCGTCTATGAGACAGTGTAGCTTGACAAGTCGGGGATCTTCATGAAAACTATAGTTGGGGTCAATAATGTTTTCGGAGCGACATGGCATCGTTAGCTAAACTTTGATCAACTTTGATTAACTTTAGGATCGGTGTTGGTGTAGCGATCGCCTGAAATTGTACCTCACAGGTTAGTTGATCCAGATCACCACGGAAGCGCATAATCTGATACAATTCGAGCCCAAAATTTATGCGACGATGATAGACTGCTCAAGAATATAACTATCAAGATATTCTTGAAGATATATCGGCTGAAAATACATCACAGAGTATGGGTCGAGAAATCTATCCTAGGAGAGTTACCCAGGAGCAGGGTCAAAAGTGAAAATAAGTTTATGTATTGCTGCTATCTCTAAAATTAAGCTTACTATAGACCCTATCCCAGTTATCCTCGGAAAATTGCCTAGAGGTTTGCTCGGTTAACATCACTGGCAGAAATCGAATTATGATCAACACCGTTAAGCAACACAAATTCTTCCTAGAGGTGACAGCCTTACTGTCTGTGGGTTCCGTCGTTACAGGTTATACCAAAGCGGCAACCCCGTTTTACACACATTTTTCGGGACCTACTGTTAATAGTATCACCGCTAGTAAACTGCTGGATTTTGCCAAAAAATTGGGGGAACCATCTCCCGGCTTGAGTCAGGAAAAATTAGCCAAATCTGTGGGAGGTGCGATCGCTTTAGGGTTATTGCAAATAGCCCAAAAAAAAACCTATCAACATATCGCCAGAGAATTAAAGCATTTAGCTAAACATACTCAACAATACTGGCTACAAATCGAACACAGTAGCGAAGGTATAGCAGACTATGAGGCGATCGGTGAACACCATTTGCGTTATACATTAGCAGCTAATGGGTCAGATATTTTCCTGAAAACTCTGGATCTGCAAAGTTGGGAACACTTAATCACCTGGTTAATGGAACAACATAAATCCCATTTATCCCACGGTATTCACTATTACCAAGATGCCATTAAAGCTATTAGCCAACATTTGCATAAACGGTTCGCCCATAATCTCACAGAAATCTGGAAACAAGATGCTGCTAAAGGGGGTAAAGTTTTTCATAGTATGGTATTAGACTTGCTGCGAGATGGTCAAACCTCAGCCCATAAAATTGCTATTACCCAACAAGACATCCTAACTATTTTAAAACAGTTGAACACTGGACTACAGGATAAACTAGAGTCAATTCAGGAAGCCTTAGAGCCATATTTTGACCAGAGCAAAACACCTTTTACGATTTCGCCACAATGCGAAAGTATCATAGCTGATACAACTAAGTATTTTGTGGGGCGGACTCATGTTTTTGAAGCCATTAAGGAGTTTTTGGAAAAAGAACCCCCAGGTTATTTTGTCTTGGAAGCAGATCCCGGCTATGGAAAAACCTCTATCCTGGCGCGTTGTGTGCAGTTATTTGAAGGTCATTGCCTGAGCTATTTTAACAGCCAATCTTTAGGGAAAGTGACCGCTCGACAATTCTTAGAAAATATCTGCACTGAACTAATTGAATATTATCAACTGGACTATACCAGTTTACCAGAAAATGCCCTCCGAAATGGTAAAGTTTTATCACGGTTGTTAAAAGAAGCCAGCCAGAAGCTACCCCGGGGCAAAAAGTTGGTGGTAGTAGTGGATGCTTTAAATGAGGTGGATTTGTCGAGTCAAACACCGGGAAGTAATGTGCTTTACTTACCGGATAAACTGCCGGAAAATGTCTATTTTATCATCTCGAAACGTGATGAAAAACTGCCTTTACCCGTCAGTGACAATAAAACCATCTGTAATTTAAGGCAGTATCGGTCAGAAAGTGCTTGGGATGCTGGTAAATACACCAATAAACGGCTGTCGCAAAGTCGCTTTATTCAACAGTGGATGGCATCACAAAAGTTGACCTCGGAACAGTTTTGTACTCAACTGGTCGCCAAAAGTGAAAATAACTTTATGTATTTGCGCTATGTGTTGAATGATATACATAATGGGGTGTATAATGGTAAAACTTTGGCAAGTTTACCGATTGGCTTGTGGGGGTATTATAAGCACCACTGGCAGATGCTGAGGATTAACCACAAATCCTTACCTATGGCGCAAATTCGTGCTATTTATGTATTATCAAAAGTGCGCGAACCTGTGTCTTGTCGTTTGCTGGCTAAGTTGACAGGAGTGGAAGAATCGGTGCTATCTACATTCCTGGAACAATGGGATCAATTTTTGCAGGTGCAAATTATTGACAACGAAACTCGATATAGTATTTACCACGGGTCTTTTCATGATTTCCTGGAAAAGCAATCGGCTGATTCTGGTGTGAATCTTGAAGAACTTAAACGTGGTATTGTGGAGAATTTAGCGAAGGGAGCGCCTTTATGACCCAAAATCTGGCAAATTGGCTGACTGAACAGTTACCAGAAGACCGTCTCCATGTGTTACGACACCAACCTATTTATCTGGCGGAAATTAAGGATATAAAACGCTTGGTTGATTGGTTAATGGATTTTGGCTTTTTGGAACAAAAGTTAGCCAATGTGGGGATCGCGGCGATAATTGATGATTATGATTTAGCCTTACCTTTAGTGTCCCCAGGTCAGCAACGGGTTTTCCAATTGATTCAAAAGTCTTTGTTGATGTCTTCTCATATCCTGGAGGAAAATAACGACCAGTTGGCGGAACAGTTGATGGGACGGCTACTGTATTTCTCGGAAGAGGGGATTAAGGGTTTTATTGAACAGGTGAAACAATACCAGCAGCGGTCTTGGTTTTGTCCGCTGTTTCCCTGTTTTGATTCCCCTGATGGGGTGCTGATTCGGACTTTGGAGGGTCATGAAGACTCGGTGAATGCGGTGGCGATTACTCCTGATGGTAGGGCTGGTGTGTCGGCTTCGGGAGATACTACTCTAAAGTTGTGGAATTTGAAGACGGGACGGGTAGTGCGATCGCTTCAAGGTCATACTTGTAGGGTCTTGGCTTTGGCGATTAGCCCTAGCGGTAAGCGGGCGATTTCCGGCTCCTATGATAACACTATCAAAATGTGGGATTTACGGACGGGTGAAGAGTTGCGATCGCTTGTCGGTCATGGGGATTGGGTGACGGCGGTGGCGATTACTCCGGACGGTAAACGCGCTCTGTCAGGCTCAAAAGATACTACTATCAGGCTGTGGGATTTGGTGACGGGGGAGGAAATACGAACTTTTACGGGTCACGGGGATTTGGTGGCGGCGGTGGCGATTACTCCGGACGGTAAACGCGCTCTGTCGGCTTCTTTTGATAAGACTCTCAAACTCTGGGATTTACAAACCGGGGAAGAGTTGCGATCGCTTGTCGGTCATGAAGGTTCAGTTTGGGCGGTGGCAATTACTCCGGACGGGAAACGCGCTCTGTCGGGGTCCTTTGACCAAACTCTAAAACTCTGGGATCTACAAACCGGGAAAGAGTTGCGATCGTTTGTCGGTCATGAAGACTCGGTGAATGCGGTGGCGATTACTCCGGACGGAGAAAGGGCTTTGTCGGGGTCTTTTGATAAGACTCTCAAACTCTGGGATTTACAAACCGGGGAAGAGTTGCGATCTTTTATGGGTCATTGTCGTTGGGTGTGGGATGTGGCGATCACTCCAGACGGTACGCAAGCACTATCGGGTTCTTTTGATCAGACCCTCAAACTCTGGGATTTGGGTACGGAAGAGGAGTTAGATTGTTTCCACGGTCATAGTGATGCTATCTCTGCGGTAGCAATTACCCCTGATGATAGGTTTGCTCTGTCGGGTTCCTATGATGAAACTCTCAAGTTGTGGGATTTGCAGACAGGACAGGAGTTGCGCTGCTTGGTGGGTCACAGTGATTGGGTCAGGACGGTAGCCATTACCCCGGACGGTAAACGGGCTTTATCTGGGTCGGAAGATACTACTCTCAAGCTGTGGGATTTGGAGTCGGGACAAGAATTATATTCTTTGAATGGTCATACTGACCCGGTTAGGGCGGTGGCGATTAGCTGTGATGGTCGGTGGGCGCTTTCCGGGTCGGAGGATAACACCCTTAAACTTTGGGATTTAACGACTCTCAAGGAAATTCGGTCTTTTAGCGGTCATGATGATTCGGTTTCGGCGGTGGCGATTACTCCTGATGGTCGGTGGGCGCTTTCCGGGTCGGAGGATAACACCCTTAAACTCTGGGATTTACAAACTGGACTGGAAGTGCGATCGCTTGTTGGTCATCGCCGCTGGGTTGATGCGTTGGCGATTACCCCAGACGGTAAACAGGCTCTGTCTGGTTCCTTTGATGATACTCTCAAGTTATGGGATTTGCTCACCGGGCGAGAAGTGCGATCGCTTGTCGGTCATCGGCGATCGGTTAATGCTGTGGCGATTACCCCAGACGCTAACCGCGCTGTGTCCGGTTCTTTTGACGATACCCTCCTGTTATGGGATTTGAACGCCGGAACCGTCCTCGCTAAGTTCATCACTTCTTCTGCTGTCCGATCCTGTGCGATCGCTTCTGATGGCCGTACAGTGGTCGCTGGTGATGGCGGCGGACAAATCTATTTTTTAACCATTAAGGGCTGAAACCTCCACCCCCCCTACACTACCACCCCTTTAGGTTTCTCTGTGTTGAACAAAAAATCAAGCGTATAGCCACATCAGCCCCCCACTATACAATTATAGCTGCGGGCTGATGATTTGTCAACCTTTTACTGAAAAATCGGGCGATTTTTTTAGGTGTTGAACAAAAAATCATCTAGCCCAAAATCATTTAATAGAAGCCATATTTTGGGGGATTTTTTTAGCAGGTGATACGCGCCGCCGTTTGGGTTTAAAAGGATTTTTCAGCCAGTTTTGGAAACCATCAACATAGGTAAACCAGACGGGAACGACGACCAAAGTTAAGAGGGTAGATGTAGTCATTCCACCAATAACAGCGATCGCCATAGGACTGCGTACCTGAGAACCTGCGCCCCATTCCAAAGCAATAGGTAACATACCAGCGATGGTAGAAAAAGTGGTCATCAAAATAGGTCGCAGTCGGGAACAGCCAGCTTCTAGGACTGCATTAAATCGAGACATTCCCATCTGTTGATTAGCCATAGAACAATCGACCAAAAGGATGGCATTTTTAGTTACCAAACCCATCAACAAGACAATACCAATGAGAGCAAATAAGCCCAACTCTTTTTGAGTAACCATCAAGGCTAGTAATGCGCCGCCGAGGGATAGAGGTAAAGCCATCAAAATGGTAACGGGGATCATAAAGTTGTTGTAAAGCAATACGAGGATGGCATAAATCCCCAAGACAGCTAAACCCAAAGCGGAGAGAAAGCGGGTGAAGACATCAATCATAATTCTAGCATCACCTTCGGACTGCTGTTGTACATCAGGCGGTAGAGGGTTCATAGCTGGTAAAGCCTGTACCTGTGCGAGAGCATCACCCAAGGAAAGACCTTCTAAATTAGCCTCCAATTGTACTTGTCGGGAACGGAAATAGCGGTCAATAGTAGCGGGACCGCTACCGATAGTAATATCAGCGACCGCAGAGAGGGGAACTAATCGACCATCCTGGGTAGGTATGCGTAAATTTTCGATCGCATCAAAATTGTTGCGAAACTCCTCAGCCAATTGTACTCGGATAGGAATTTGGCGATCGGGTAAGTCAAACTTAGCCAAATTGGACTGATTATCACCCAAGGTAGCTAATAAAGCGGTACGAGCGATCGCCTGTACAGAAACGCCCAAATCTCCAGCCCTTCTAGGGTCAGGACGAATCAAGATTTCGGGTCTGACCAAACTAGCGCTAGAGGTAACTTCTACGAGTCCGGGAATTGACCGCATTTGTCTTTCCAAAGCATTAGCAGTTTCTAACAAAGAATCGGGGTTATCACCACTCAGAACAATAGATAAATCTTTCCCGCCGCCACCTGCACCTTGGGACTGAAAGCTAATTCTCGCGCCAGGAATTTGAGTAAAACGGGTTCGCATTTGTGCTTCAAATTCCGCCTGGGATAGGTCCCGTTCATCGGAGGGGACTAAATTTACAGACAGGGTAGCTCGGTTAACTTCTACGACACCTTCCCCACGATTTCCCAAGACTGCTAAAACGTTGTCAACGGCGGGATTTTCGGCTAAGAGTGCGATCGCTTCCTGGGTGGTAGTTTGCAATTCAGCTAAAGTAGAACCGGGTGGTAATTCCAGGGAAATGGTACTTAATCCAGTATCTCCACTATTAAATAAGCCTCTGGGGATGAGGGGAACTAATTGTAAACTCGCGACAAAAAAGGCGATCGCTAATAATAGGGTAGTGATGCGGTGTCGCAAAGACCAACCCAAAAGGCTGCGATAGGGAGAGAAGCGCCGCCGGGTGTGATTAGTGTCAGTTTTGGGAGGTGTTGATTTTTGTTGAAGTAACCTAGCGCCCAATAGGGGAGTCATGGTACAGGCGACCAGGGTAGAAAACATGGTAGAGGTGGCGACTGTGACCCCAAAGGGTTGGAAAAACTGACCGGGAACTCCTCCCATAAAAGCGACCGGAAGGAAGACAGCGACAATGGTGGCGGTGGTAGCGACTACGGCTAATCCAATTTCGCGGGAAGCATCAATAGCAGCTTTAAAAGGAGGTTTACCCATCTCAACGTGCTGATCTATATTTTCCATCATACAGATAGCATCATCTACTAGGTTTCCCATGGCTAAAGCTAGGGCTAATAGAGTCATCCCATTGAGGGTATAATCGAACAGGCGCATCACCAGGAAGGTGGGTAAAATCGATAAAGGTAAGGCGATCGCGGTAATTAAAGTGGGTCGCCAGTTTCGCAAAAATATACCGACCACCACAACGGTTAAAATGGAACCGATAACTAAAGCATCCACTGAGGCTTGATAGGACTCGCGAATAGAGTTAGCCCTGGTAACAATTAGTTCTAGGTTAATGTCTTCTGGGAGTGTCTTTTGTAGGTCTACCACCCGATTGCGAATACCTTGTTCTACAGATACTAGGGTGCTTCCGGTACTACGGAGGACGGAAAAGGCGACGACAGGAGTACCAATTTGACTGTTAGACTCTAGGGGAAAGTCTGCAAATTTGGCGATTTGGCGGACTTCTGCTAAACCATCGGTAACCGTGCCAATACTGGACAGGGGAACTGAGTTACCATTGGGGAGTATAATTGGATAGTCTCTTAATGCTTCGACGGTTTGGGCGCTTCCGAGGGTGCGGATACTTTTTTCGCTACCGCCTACTTGCGATCGCCCTCCGGGAAGGTTAATATTAAAGGCACGAATTTGGTCGTTAACTTGGGTGGTGGTAATGCCTAAACTCTGAATGCGATCGGGGTGAAGTTCGATGCGAATTTCTCGGTCAACTCCTCCGAGTCGTTGAATTTGGGCGACACCAGGAACGTTAAGTAAAGCGCGGCTAATGTTGCGATCGACAAGATCGCTAAGTTCTTCTACTGAGCGAGTGGGTGATGTTACTGCTAATGTCATAATCGACCCGCCCGCAAATCGGAGACGCTGTACAATAGGATCGTTAATATCTTGGGGTAGGCTTTGGCGAATTTGGGCGATCGCATTACGGACATCATTAGTAGCGCGATCGCTATCGGTTCCCAAAACAAAACTCACCGTAGTGGTAGATACTCCGTCTCTGACGGTAGAGGTAAGTTGGTCAATATTTCCTAATCCGGCGATCGCATCTTCTACCGGTTTAGTTACCTGATTTTCCAATTCATTAGGACCCGCTCCCGGTTGTGTAACTGTCACCGTAACAGCCGGAATATCTATATTAGGAGTATCATCAATTCCCAGTTGAAAAAAAGACATCACCCCCACCAGAGTCAGAATCAAAAACAGCACCAAAGTGGGAACAGGTTGTCGAATCGACCATTCGGAAAGATTAAAACTATTTTTAGCCATAATTTATTAATTAATTCCCGGTTATCTTATATAATCAGTTTTGGTTGCCAAGAGGGAAAGGCTTTAATAGCTTTATTTCTCCCGTGGATGTTAAAGGTATAGGTCTAGGGGAGAGTAGACTATTGTACGCCAGCCAATGTATCCACCACAGAATGTGTGTGCATTGACTGGAGATAGAAATGCGATCGTCCCCAGCACCTAGTCTAGCATTTGCAGATGACAATGGGGAAAGTGTCCGGCCATGTTAGAATGATAAGTTGGCTTGACTATGACTAAACTTGACCACTTCTAAAACACTTGTCAGGTGTGGGAGTGGTTTTTGTGGTTTAGTGGCTGTGATGTGTATATCTACCAATTAGCTTAATTATGACTGATGCGATTCGCTTTCTTATGTGTCCCCCAGATCACTATGATGTAGATTATGTGATCAACCCGTGGATGGAGGGTAATATTCATAAATCATCCTACGATCGCGCTGTAGAACAATGGCAGAAACTTCACCATACCATTAAAGATCATGCGATCGTCGATCTAGTGCAACCAGAGAAAGGTTGGCCAGATATGGTGTTCACAGCTAACGCCGGACTTGTCTTAGATAAAACTGTCGTTATCAGTAGGTTCTACCATAAAGAACGCCAAGGAGAGGAACCCTATTTTAAGGCGTGGTTTGAAAGCCAAGGATTTACCGTCCACGAACTCCCCAAAGATCTCCCTTTTGAAGGCGCAGGAGATGCTTTATTAGACCGTGAAGGGCGCTATTTATGGGCGGGATATGGTTTCCGGTCTGAACTCGACTCTCACTCGCTGTTGGCGGAATGGTTGAATATAGAAGTCCTATCCCTGCGATTAATGGACGATCGCTTCTATCACCTCGACACCTGCTTTTGTCCTTTAACCGGGGGTTATTTGCTGTACTATCCCCCAGCTTTTGATTCCTATTCAAATCGTCTCATTGAACTGCGAGTTCCCCCAGAAAAGCGCATTGCTATTGATGAACCAGACGCGGTTAATTTCGCCTGTAACGCCGTCAATATTAACCAGACGGTGATTATGAACAAAATCAGCGATAACCTGAAATCAAGGCTATCTGAAGCCGGATTTAATGTCGTTGAAACTCCCCTGACCGAATTTCTGAAAGCTGGAGGGGCGGCGAAATGTTTAACTCTGCGGGTAACTGAACCCATTATTGAGGATCGCCATGCTGCGACCCAACTCGAAAGCCGCACAGTCTGTTTACAGGGTCACTTGTTAGATGCAGGTTTAATTAACCGCGCCTTAGATCTAGTCGTCGAAGGTGGCGGTAGCTTCCAAGTCCAGAATTTTAATCTAGGAGAACAGCGCCAAAGTACCTCTAGCGCCCAAATTAAAATCTCAGCCCCCTCTCATGAGGTCATGGAAGAGATTATGAGTCAACTTATTGATATCGGCGCGTTTTCTCTACAAGAGGATGTTCAAGATGCGAAACTGGAAACTGTCCATCAGCATGGTGTCAGTCCCGATGATTTCTATGTGACTACCATTTATCCCACAGAAGTACGCATCGCCGGTGAGTGGGTCAGAGTTCAAAATCAGCGCATGGATGGTGCGATCGCTGTTACCGAAGGACCCTCAGGACCGATCGCCCGTTGTAAATTGTTGCGAGATCTCGAAGTTGGCGAAAAAGTAGTTGTCGATGTTATGGGTATCCGCACTATCCGCAAAGCTGAATCTCGTGAACAGCGTAATAATCAGGAATTTGGCTTTATGTCGGCGGGGGTTTCTAGTGAACGGCGCGTAGAATTGATCGTCGAACAGGTAGCCTGGGAAATGCGCCAAATTCGCGATCGCGGTGGTAAAGTCGTCGTCACTGCTGGTCCTGTGGTTATTCACACTGGCGGCTCTCAGCATTTGTCTCGTCTCATTCGCCAGGGTTATGTCCAGGCTTTATTGGGCGGAAATGCGATCGCTGTTCATGATATTGAACAGTCCATGATGGGAACTTCTCTCGGTGTCGATATGAAACAGGGAGTCGCCGTCAAAGGAGGACACCGCCATCATCTCAAAGTGATTAATACTATTCGGCGCTGCGGTAGCATTGCTAGTGCTGTCCAACAGGGAGTAATCACCAGTGGTATTATGTATGAGTGTGTCCGCAATGATGTTCCCTTCTCCCTGGCGGGTTCCATCCGCGATGATGGCCCTCTACCTGATACCCAGATGGATTTAATTCAAGCACAGCAGCACTATAACCAGTTGCTACAAGATACCGACATGATTCTGATGCTCTCTACCATGCTCCATTCTATCGGTGTCGGCAATATGACTCCATCTGGGGTTAAAATGGTTTGTGTGGATATTAACCCGGCTGTGGTTACCAAGTTAAGCGATCGCGGTTCCGTTGAGTCTGTGGGTGTCGTCACTGATGTGGGGCTGTTCCTCAGCTTGTTAGTCAAACAACTTGACCGGTTGACCAGTCGCTATGATGCCAAAACTGCCGTCTAACCATCCATAATTACACCATGCCACAAGTCTCCCCCGATCTAATCATCGGGGAGATTAGCATCTGCTCTATACCCCATCAAAACAAACTAGGACCTCCTACCGTTTACCACTGGCGGGAAGTCCTAGTTCATAATTATCCTGGCATCTTGCTATTTTCCCAGGCAGCTACCCGCCAAGTATCTTCGCCGTTTCAGCGTTTCACATCCGAGTTCGGGATGGATCGGTGTGGTTCCACTGAGCCATAGACACCAGGAAAGCCCTCAAATCTCTCTCTGGTTGCGATCGCTTTAGCGTTTTCGCCGCTTCTCTCTCTCGCACAGTTATTAATAGTAGGGGATAGTTCAGGAAATGTCAACCCCTAAATCAAACTTTTTTTGAGATTTCCTCAAACCCCTGATAGACAAGGATTTGCCGCCCATCGGATCGGCACAATCGCCTCTAAATCTAATTGGGCGGCGACTGGGGCTAATTGTTGTAGGTCTGTGGGATTGTCCAAATAGGGAATCACACCCAAAACCGGAATTTGGGTGAGGGAGGTAATCAGATCCGCCGGAGTCCAATTCTCAACATCCTGGGGTTCTGTGGGTTGAAGACAGTTAAGGACAATGCCGCGCAAATTTACTTTAGCCTGTCTAGCGAGGGCCACATTAGCTACAGCCTGAGCGATCGCCCCTAGTCGCACAGGAACCACCAAAACCGTCGGTAAAGCCCAATCCCGCGCCAAGTCAGCCACAGTCAATTCCCTAGTGACAGGAGAACCCAAACCGCCCAAGGCTTCCACCAGGACAAAATCTCGCTGTTGCTGAAGGTTGACCAAAGCTGACCAAGCCTGACTGAGTTCTACCCGGCGATTTTCCTTTTCCGCCGCCAAGGGGGGGGCGAGGGGTGCATCAAAATAAATCGGTGCGATCGCCTCTAGGGACTCTTCGCGTAAAAATAGGCGTTGATACAATTCGCGATCGCCTATTCCCGATTGAATTGGTTTGAGTACACCCCAACTCAGGGACTTTTGGTAACTGTCAAAATAGGCAATTAACGCGCTAGTTAAAACCGTTTTTCCGGCTTCCGTATCAGTTGCAGTAATCAGCAGGGTATTTTTCACAGTTAGTATGGCGCGATTAATTTGTCAAGATTCTTAACCTCATTATTCCCCATACCATCCACCTCCGCCTCTGGTTCCGGGAAAAAAGTTGGCGATTTTTCCGATGGTTTAGGGTTCCCACTCAGATCAAGATTCCTCTCTTGGTTTTCCGGTATAGGTTCCGGCTTGGGTTCCGGTTCCGGTTCCGGCTTGGGTTCCGGTTCCGGTTCCGCTATAGGTTCCGGTTCCGGCTTGGGTTCCGGTTCCGGCTTGGGTTCCGGTTCCGGCTTGGGTTCCGGTTCTGGTTCCGGTTCCGCTATAGGTTCCGGTTCCGGTATAGGTTCCGGTATAGGTTCCGGTTGTGGTTGTGGTTGTGGTTGTGGTTGTGGTTGTGGTTGTGGTTGTGGTTGTGGTTGTGGTTGCGGTTCTGTAGGAATGATGGGAGGTAAAGAGTTAATCAATTCCAACTCTAGGGTATATGCAGTCTCAGACAATCCTGGGAGAGTTTCCAGGATAATGGTATAGTCACCATCAGCAAATAAAGGACCCTGCCAAATTGATACCCCAGTCGCGCGGGAATTAACCGGGTTGTTGTCAGGTCCCAGCAATGTCAGTAAAACACCATCCCCAGTAACAGAGAGATAAAGCTGTTGTCCTTCCGTAGCCGAGAGGACATATTCAGATATTTGGTTCCCAGCGATCGCCCCTTCAACAACAGTAGTATCTCCCGCCGCAATATCTAAGCGTCTAGTTGAGACTTCCGGTTGTGGTTGTGGTTGTGGTTGTGGTTGTGGTTGTGACTCAGATTCTGGTGGTGTCGTAGGTCTAGGTTCCGGTCTAGGTCTAGGTTCCGGTCTAGGTCTAGGTCTAGGTTCCGTTTCAACATTAGTAATGGGGTCTGGGTCTGAATCTGACCCGGTAGAATTTAGTAAATAGCTGACCAAACTCCAAGACCCATAACCCGCGATGATAGCCACAGCAATTCCCGCCGCCATAACAGCAACTGGGTTATTCCAGAAAGACTGAAGGGAAGGGGTAGATATCACCGGAGTAGTTTGATGATTAGACCCCGATCGCATAGAGACAGGAGATCCCACCGCCAGAGTTTTGAGTCCTGATAAATTCGGGTCAGTAGTGGGGGGAGTCGGTACAATTCCAGAGAGATTATTGAGAGCCTGTTCTACTTCCCTAGCTGACTGATAGCGATCGCCAGGATTACGGCTCAACATTTTATTGAGAACCGTGGCCAGTTGAGGGGTGACAGTCGCCCAAGGTTCCCACATCCAGGTTAAATTTTGTTGGTTAATTAAATCTTGCGGTTCTCGTCCAGTCAGCAGAAAAATCGCCGTTACCGCCAAAGCGTACAAATCGCTGCTGGGGGAAACCTTCCCCATTTGCATTTGTTCAGCAGGAGCATAACCCAATTTTCCCACCCTAGTTTGACCCACCGGCTGAGTTAGACCCGGAGACTGAATATAAGTCGCCTGTTCAATAACTACCCCAAAATCAATCAAAACCGGGAGCTGATCGCGATCGCGACGGATAATATTATCCGGGGAAATGTCGCGATGAATAATATTGAGACCATGGAGATGTTCCAAAACCGGTAGCATTTCCTGAAGGAAAGTTATCACCTCAGCCTCAGCAAAAGTGCGAGGTTGACCCACCGGGGCATTTTTCCGGTCCTTGAGCAGCGCATAATAGGTTTGACCCTCCACATAGTCTTGAACCAAAAACAAGCGCTGATTTTCCTCAAAAACCGCCCCAAATTTGGGAATTTGCGGGTGTTGGATTTGGTAAAGCACCTGAGCTTCCCGCCTAAATAGTTCTTTAGACTTTTCCCAAGCATAGGTCCCCATTTGCACCGGGGTAAATTCCTTTAACGCGCAATACTCATTAAAGCGACCAAGATCTTCAGCCAGATAAGTTAAGCCAAACCCCCCCTGACCCAAAACCCTGATCAAGCGGTAGCGATTTTGTAAAACAGTCCCTAGTGGAATAGCCGATTGCATAGAATTGATACTTGTCATAGGTTACAAATTAACAGATAAATCAAAGCGAAGCCGTCAAAAAGTCTTGATTGTGCCCCCCTCATTTGTGTTTAACAACATTTTTAACCATGTTTCCGTGAACCTTCCCTTTCCGTCGCTGTATTATTTCGTCTAGTCTGGTCTGAATCAATTTACCCATAACCTATATGTTGAGCCAAGCTCGCCCCAACTTGGTTGAGCATATCATCAACAACCGTCGCCACCTGTTCCGATCCTTTGATAAGGGGAGTTACCCGTGAATGATAGCCAATTTAACTGTTTCCTAGGCTACTGAATAATGGTAAAATAACTAGGAATGAACTGCGAGGAAATGCCGTGATCCGTTCTGCTACTCTACCCCTTCCTCATTCTGAGGCACTAATGACCGACCACAATCGACTACGATTGTTTTCAGGTTCTGCCAATACAGGTTTAGCCACCGAAGTGAGTCGCTATCTGGGCATTGATTTGGGGCCAATGGTTCGCAAGCAGTTTGCGGACGGAGAACTTTACATCCAAATTCAGGAGTCCATTCGAGGCTGTGATGTCTACCTAATTCAACCCTGTTGTCATCCAGTCAACGACAACTTGATGGAACTCCTAATTATGATTGATGCTTGTCGTCGAGCCTCTGCTAGGCAAATTACCGCCGTAATACCCTATTATGGCTATGCTAGGGCAGACCGCAAAACCGCTGGCCGCGAATCGATTACAGCCAAACTGACCGCTAATTTAATCACCCAAGCTGGTGCGAGTCGGATTTTAGCCATGGACTTGCATTCGGCACAAATTCAAGGATATTTTGATATTCCCTTCGACCATGTTTATGGTTCACCTGTTATTTTAAACTACCTAGCTAGTAAACAACTATCTGATATTGTCGTAGTATCTCCAGATGTCGGAGGTGTGGCTCGTGCCAGAGCTTTTGCTAAAAAACTCAATGACGCACCCCTGGCGATTATTGATAAGCGCCGTCAGTCTCATAATGTAGCAGAGGTTCTCAATGTCATTGGTGACGTTAGAGGCAAAACAGCCGTTTTGGTCGATGATATGATTGACACAGCCGGGACTATTAGCGAAGGCGCTCGCCTCCTCCGGGAAGAGGGTGCTAGGCAGGTTTATGCCTGTGCTACCCATGCGGTGTTTTCTCACCCAGCTATTGAACGTCTGTCTACGGGGGTTTTGGAGGAAGTGATTGTGACTAACACTATCCCAGCTTCCCCGGATAAAACTTTTGATCAGCTGACTGTGTTATCGGTTGCTAATTTACTTGGTGAAACTATCTGGCGCATTCACGAAGATAGTTCCGTTAGTAGTATGTTCCGCTAATTGACCAATTGTTAGCTTTGGCGGCGGGAAAACTGCGGACTCTACCGGAAAGGCTGAGTGTCCGGTTTACAACCGCCGCCGGGTTGGTCAAGGCAAAGTTTTTTTGTAAATGCGATCGCATCGTCGAGTTTCTACTCCCGTTGTCGGTTCATAGCCATGGTGTTCATAGAGTTTCACGGCTTCCCTTAAAACCGTCGCAGTTTCAATCCAAATCTCCTGAAATCCTCGTCTGTTAATTTCTTGTTCTAATTGGGTTAATAAATATTTGCCTAACCCTAGACCTCGGACCTGTGGCTGTAAATACATTTTCCGAATTTCCACGGCATTTGTACCACGATTAATCGGATAATAAGCAGCAGTTCCGACTAGGTTTTGATGTTGTTCGACTACCCAAAATTCCCCATCATTATTAAGATAATACTTTTCGACTTCCCAGACATCGATATCAGCGCCTTCCGGTTCACAAGTTAAGCGATATTCAGCTAATACTGAGGCGATTAAGTCTTGAACAACTTGGCGATCGCCTGATTCCCAGGAACGAATTATAAAATCTTTATATACTTTTCTCATAACCGTTAATTCGGTGATATAATCAGTTAAGAAGTCGGAGAATTGGGCAGAGACTAACTATGAATCCGGGGTTCCGGGTGTAGTGTGGAAAGGAGTTGGCTTTCAATAGTAGCCAATTCCTCTAGTCTTTGGCTAACGGTTTCCTGTTCAAAATAAGTAGTTGCTAACACCCAATAAATGCCATAGTGACGCGCTTCGGAAGCCATCAAACCGCGATAAAACTTAGCCAATTCTGGATCGGGACAATATTCAGACAATAAGCCCAAACGTTCATGGCTGCGGGCTTCTATCAATCCAGAAACCAATAATAAATCAAGCATTCTGTGTGGTTCTTCTCGGCGGACATGGCGATTCAAACCCGCGCCATAGGGGGGAGAGGGAAGCGATCGCATGGGAATGTGTAGTTTTTCGAGCCACTGATTTACCTGTTCAAAATGCTGTAATTCTTCTTGAGCGATCGCTGTTAACATTCGCACCAATTGGGTACTAGAGGGATAACGAAACATCAAATTCAAGGCTACTCCCGCCGCCTTACGTTCACAGTGGGAGTGGTCAAGTAGGATGATATCCAAATTAGCGATCGCCTGTTGAACCCAAGCCATTGAGGTAGGTTCTTTCAAGTATTTAATAGTTGCTCGTGAACCAGAAACCACAGATCCCATATCAAGACCACCGAAAAGCCACCCTAATCATAGCAGATCTGACCCAGTAGGGTACGTCAGAAGCGGTCAACCTCGCTGATAACCCGATGATTGATACAGCTTGTTCACCAGTCGCTTAATACATTGCCCTCACCCTAAATCCCTCTCCCACAGAGGGAGAGGGACTTTGAGAGGTGATCAATAGTAGGGTACGTCAGAAGCCGTCAACCTGGCTGATAACCGGATGATTGATACTGACGCACCACAGTAGTAGGGTGCGTCAGAAGCCGTCAACCTAGCCGATAACCGGATGATTGATACTGACGCACCACAGTAGTAGGGTGCGTCAGAAGCCGTCAACCTTCATCATAACCGGATGATTAACATACTGACGCACTACAGTAGTAGGGTGCGTCAGAAGCGGTCAACCTGGCTGATAACCGGATGATTGATACTGACGCACCACAGTAGTAGGGTGCGTCAGAAGCCGTCAACCTGACTGATAACCGGATGATTAACATACTGACGCACTACAGTAGTAGGGTGCGTCAGAAGCGGTCAACCTGACTGATAACCGGATGATTGATACTGACGCACCACAGTAGTAGGGTGCGTCAGAAGCCGTCAACCTAGCCGATAACCCGATGATTGATACTGACGCACCTTATTATATAGCGGTTCTAATGTCTATAAGGTTTAACCCTCACCCAAAATCCCTTTCCCAGAATGGGAGAGGGGCTTTGAATCGTACCTCATGAGTCGGAGAACTGCTATAGTTTATTAGCGTTTACTCAGTTAAGCCATCTCTTTTATATGCCCAAACCGCAATGATAATTAAAACAAAACTAGCCCAAAACAACCAAAGTAAATGCAATAATGTATAACTTGGTTCGTCATTGATACCCGCCGATAACGAGATAAGTTTTTGGGCGTGATACACTGGCGATAATAGCATAGCATTTTCAACCCAAACCGACTCAGAAAAGGGCAGCAATCCTGAAATCAATCCGATCCCCAAAAACGACAAGCCATTGACAGTATTGACAGCTTTTGGGTCTACAAAATAACTAACAATTAAACTGAACGCTATAATGGGAATGGCTACAATCAAAAAAGTCAGCACCAAATAAATTAATTGTTGAAAATCAAAGTTTAATTTTAATTGCATATTTCCATAGGTTAAGGTAAGCATGATAACTATCATGCAAATCGAAAGAGATACAAAAACTTTAGACAAGATATAGGTGATCGAAGAAAGTGGAGTGGCGCGAATCAGCTTCAGCCAACCTTCTGCACGTTCTGATGAAATTTGACCCGGTAATGATTGCAAACAAAATGTCAGTAGAAATACGCAACATAAACCAATTAAAGCTTGCTTTACTGTATTCGTTTCTGGTTTGAATATCATACAACAAATGATTCCGCCAATCGGCAAGAGAATTCCAAATAGATAAATTGGGGTACGATATATTTGTAATACTTCAGACCAAATCTGCGCCTTAAATGACTGAAATTGATAAAACAAACCTATCGCTGTGTTTTTGGGCAATAAAATAGACTGTGTTTTAGTATCTTTATTCTGTTCAAAATCTGCTCCAGCGACTGGTTCTTCAGAAATTTGAGAACCTTCTAAATTTGGAGAAAATTTTTGCAAATTGAGATACCGAGTTGCCAGACCCTCGAGTTCTTGCCAGTCGGCTTTATTATTGGTAACCATCAAAATAGTAACGCCCCGTTTTTTACACTCGGTAATTTGATGCCAAAATTCTTCGTATCCTTCTTTATCTAAATTGCGAGTCGGCTCGTCTAAAATTAAAAGTTGAGGATTGCCAATCAATGCCAATGCAAATAAAAGTCTCTGTTTCTGTCCGCCAGATAGTGACGCAGCAAAACTGTCTTTCTTCTCAGTTAAACAGACTTGTTTCAGTGCTTCCTCTGTTGAAATAGAGTTTGAGTAATAGCCCCGAAACAAATTAATTAATTCTCTGACTTTCAATTTGTTTGGCAACTTGGTTTCTTGCAAAACGACACCGACCAAACTTTTAGATTCGGGGTCGTTAGATGGACAACCCATCAACTCAACTTCTCCATCAGTTGGTTCTATCAAACCCAAAATTAGATTTAATAGTGTCGTTTTACCAGACCCATTTTGACCCTTCAGTACGACGAATTCTCCAGGTTCTATCGTAAAACTTATATCTGCCAGTACAGTAGTTTTTTGAAACCATTTTTTGAAAATCTTCGATACATTTTTGACTTGAACTAAACTTTTCATGGAAATTTTCTAAAAGCTAGAGTAAATTGACGATGACAAAAGCAATGGCAGCAACGCCAACAGCAGGAAGAATAGACATTCCAAACATTGTAGTCAAAACGATGACTGTTCCACCTGCTGCGGCAACAGGCAAGAGTTTATCGATCACACCACCTCCGCCAGAAGTAATATCATAAGTAATATGGCTACCACAATCCCCAAAAATGCAGATATTGATGCCACTCTCACCTGAAAACAATATAATTGTTGCTATCCCTAAAATAATTACTAATCCGACAACCAGGATATGTCCTGCGGGAAGTACATCGATCCAAGTTGCTGATTGAGCGACTTGTTTTTCATGTTCAGACATATAATTATTCTCCTCAATTAGTTGATTCAAAAATTTTGAAAAAAATCACCGGTGTCATTTATTTAATATGGTTCTGATAATAAACCATGCACCTACAGCGGCAGCAGCTACGGCGACGACTGGCGCTCCTAAAGCAGTTACTACTGCCCCTGTAGCAGTTCCGATAATCAAACCAGCAATATCGGGATTAATTGGATTCTCTGGCTTATCCTTGTTTGAATTTTGAGTTTCCTGATGATTGCTAAGTTGTGATTGACAATCTTTTGATAATTGTTTCGCCTGTTGACTCCAGGTCAGCAGTGGACTAGGACAGGAAGTTTGGTATTTGAATGTGAGTCCCACTAGAACCGGAGTCCACAAAATTAGGCAAGCGATTAGAAGAGTTGCCAAGTTTTTTTTGAATTTTTGGCGACTGGTTAAATTTACCGAAGAGTTGGTAGATTTTATAAACATAAGTCCATGACTTGGAAAGAGTATCGGTAATGAGGTAAACCATATACCAATATGGCCATAGTGTGGTTACATACAAAAAGCTACGATCGCCATAATCGATCGCTATCGAAAGAATTACACTCCTTTAAAGTTTAGTTCTCCCTAACTATAGAGCCGATCGCCTGACCCCTGCAACCAGAAAAAAACAGATTTTATGGTCAATTTTGTGACAAAATGTCAAACGAATGCCAGAAAAAACCTGATTTTCTGATTCAGAACTGAGTTATAATGGCTGAAACCCTTACCAAGCCTAAGTTTATGGATATAACGGAATTGTTACAATTTGCGGATAGGTTGGTGTCACAACAGACGGGAGAACACCTAGACGACCTACAAAAGTCGATCATTCAAGGACTGTTGACAGGGAAGACTTACAAGGATATCGCGGAAGATATCGGGAATGATGGCTACAATGAAAACTATATCGGAGATGTTAGCCGTAAATTATTTAAGATTTTATCTCAACAGCTTAATGAGGATATTAAAAAATCCAATTTTTGTTGGACTCTGGAAAGGGCAATAAATTCGCAAATCTTTGTTAATAACAATAATGTGACTTTGTGTCCTTATTATCCGAATGGCAATTCTGAACAGGAAGAACAAGCGATCGCTACTCCCCAACCACCGCCACCCCAAAAAATATGCCACGATTTAACCATGGCACCTAAAATCTGGAAATTTGGCGATCGCACTGATGAAATAGATACCCTATCCCGTTGGTTAATTGATGAAAGTATCCCCTTAATATCAGTGGTGGGAATAGCGGGAATTGGCAAAACTACCCTAGTCAAAAAATTAGTCGATCGCCATAAAGATAATTTTGAGGTGGTGAGTTGGAAAAATCTAAAACTATCACCACATTTAACGCCTATTGCTAATGATATTTTAACTAAATTTAATAAGGAATCCAGCCCCAAAGATTATCAAATCCATGACCTGATTAATCTGTTAATACAACAAAAATGCTTGCTAATACTTGATGATTTACAAGAACTATTTATCAGCGGCAAGTTGGCGGGACAATACCAAAAACCATATAAAAACTATAGCCAATTTTTGAGGACGATCGCACAAATTGAACATAAAAGCAGCATTATTGTCATCAGCCAAGAACAATCCCAAGAAATGTTATTATCCCTCAATAATGACCTATATCCTATCAAATCCTTAACTTTATCCGGCTTGAATAGTGTAGACATTTTAGAGAGCCTGCAATTATCAGACCGAGAAAGCTGGTCAAATTTAATCGAAATATACGAAGGTCATCCAGTCTATTTGGAAGATGTTTCCTATTTAATTAGGAATATGTTTTGCGGTAAAGTCTCGGAGTTTTTGGCAGAAGACACCCCGGTAATCACGGAATTAATGAGTAGTCAATTAGGAGAAGTTTTCGAGCGATTATCTTCCATGGAAAAAGCGATCGCCTTACAGTTAAGCCAAGTTGACCGTCCCCTGTCGCGATCGCAGTTAACCGAAAAATTATCCCTATCCTCGACGGAGATCATCAAAGGTTTACAATCTTTGCAGAGACGATGCTTGCTAAAAACCATGGAAAATGGTACAATGATGTTCCGTTTATCTCCGGTCTTTAAACAATATATATGGAAGGGTTCAATGAGGGGTCTACCTGAAATCTGAGAGTTGGAGGGTGGTTTCCGGGTGATCATCTGGTGAGGGTGAGGGGTTATAGGTAGGATTAACTAATGTGAAAGTATAGCGATCGCTAATGCGAAATTTGCGATAAAGTGGGGTCTAATAATACAGAAATTACTATCGCCCTATGAATCAACAGCTTAACGTCATGTCAAAATGGTGGCATTTGTTGGCGGGAATGATAGCAATAGTGATGGTATTGCTATTGTCCACTGCGCCAGCTATGGCTACAGGAGTTTATCAAATGCCAGACTTGAAAACTGGCGATCGCACTTGGATTATTGATGATGAGGATATTCTCAGTCGCGCTACCGAAGGCAGAATTAACCAAAACCTGGAGAAACTAGCGGATCAGACGGGGTATGAGGTCCGGTTAGTGACGATCCGCCGCCTGGACTACGGAGAAACAGCCCAAAGTTTTACAGATCAGTTGTTTGAGAAATGGTTTCCCACCGCAGAAGAGGCCGCTAATCAAACTCTGTTGATGGTCGATACCCAAACCAATAATAGCGCCATCCATACCGGAGACAAAGTAAAACAGTGGCTAACTCCTGAGATCGCCGAGAGTGTAGCCAACGAAACCCTACAAGTCCCCCTGCGAGAAGGTGAGAAGTATAATGAAGCCTTCCTGGCGGCCACGGATCGTATAGTCAAAGTCCTCTCAGGACAAGGAGATCCCGGCGCACCTAAACTCCTGGAAAATCTGCAAGTGGGGAGTACATTTAAATCGGCTGAAGAAACCGACGACAAAAGTGCGACGATCTTAGTTGTGGTAGTCCTAGTAATTGCCACAGTCGCACCTATGGCGACTTATTATTACCTTCAACGGCCTTAAAAATGGGCTGATTTAAATCGATGCAGTTTATTGATCGCACTGAAATTGAAGTAGAAGCCGGAAAAGGGGGAGATGGCATAGTTGCCTTTCGCCGGGAAAAATACGTCCCGGCTGGAGGTCCGGCGGGAGGCAATGGGGGCCGAGGGGGGTCTGTGATCCTGAAAGCGGTGGAAGACTTGCAAACTCTCCTGGACTTCCAGTATAACCGTCGCTTTAAAGCTGATGATGGCAAACGAGGCGGCCCGAAAAATAAAACGGGGGCATCGGGAAGCGATCGCATTATCGAGGTCCCCTGTGGTACAGTGGTCTATGATGCCAATACCTTAGAGCTGATGGTGGATTTAGTCACCCCTAATCAGGAATTTTGCGTGGCGGCTGGGGGTAAAGGCGGTTTGGGAAATAGTCATTTTCTCAGTAACCAAAACCGCGCCCCTGATTATGCTTTACCGGGACTACCAGGAGAAAGTCGGCGACTACGACTAGAGTTAAAATTGTTGGCAGAAGTGGGGATTATTGGTTTACCGAATGCGGGAAAATCAACTCTGATTTCGGCAGTATCTTCCGCCCGTCCCAAGGTGGCAGATTATCCTTTTACTACCCTAATTCCTAATCTGGGAGTAGTCCGTAAACCGACGGGAGATGGGACGGTATTTGCGGATATTCCGGGATTGATTGAAGGCGCACACCGAGGGACTGGACTAGGTCATGAGTTTTTGCGCCATATAGAAAGAACCCGCATTCTCCTACACATGATTGATATTACCGACACAGACCCGATCGCTAATTATCAAATTATTCAACAGGAGTTAATCGCCTATGGGCGAGGTTTGGAAAGGCGGCGGCAAATTCTGGCGATTAACAAAATTGATGCGGCGGGGGACTCGGAGGAAAGAAGTAAGGCGATCGCTTCTCAACTTGAGGCGATCGCCGGGGTTCGAGTGTTCCTTATTTCGGCGGTAGCCCGCATTGGTTTGGAGGCACTTTTACAGGAAGTTTGGCGATTTTTGGATGACTTAAAGACCGAGGAGTAATTTGGCGGTACTTAAATAAATCCAGATCCCCAAAATATCGACAATGGTGGTAATAAAAGGAGAGGACATCAAGGCGGGATCTAACCCAAAGGAATGAAACAGAAAGGGTAATCCCGCCCCGGCGGTGGCGGCAATAATAGTAATACAAAGTAAACTAATCCCGACGGTTAAACCGATTTCAATTTGTCCTAAAAAGACAAACACCATCCCAATTACTACCACCCCTAATAAAATCCCCAAAAGTCCGCCAGTCATGGACTCGCGTATAATCACCCAAAGGGGTTTTTTATATTTCAATTCTTCGGTACTTAACCCGCGAATGACGACGGTAGAAGACTGGGCTCCGACATTCCCACCCGCATCAATTAACAGAGGGGTAAAAAAGGCTAAAGCGACGACCTCATCAAGGACGGCTTCAAAATTGCTCATCACCAAAATAGTTAAGGCGTTGGTGATTAACAAAATGAATAGCCAGGGGATACGTTTACGGGTAATGGTGGCTAAATTGGATTGGAAATAGCTTTCCCCCTCAGACCTGACAGCACCCATAATATAAATATCTTCGGTGGCTTCCTTTTGCAAAATATCGATCGCATCATCTACGGTTACGACTCCGACTAAGGTATGATCGCGATCGACCACAGGTAAAGCCACTAAATCATAACGTTGAATGGAACGGGCGACTTCTTCCTGGTCTGTATCTGTTTGGGCAAAAACGACATCAGGATTAATGATATCACCGAGGAATTGATCAAGGTCAGCTAATAATACATCCCGCAGAGAAGCGACTCCCATTAACCGCCGCTGTTCATCAACTACATAGACATAATAACTCACTTCGCGATCGCGTGCTAATTGTCTAATGCGATCGGATGCCTCTTTAATGGTTAAATTGTACCTCAAAGCGATATATTCAGGGGTCATGAGACGGCCGGCTGTTCCCGCCTGATAACCTAATAACTGAGAGGTGGCTTTACGTTCTTCGGGTGAGAGTTGGGCGAGAACCCGCCGCACTAACCGAGGGGGTAATTCATCAAATAAACCCGCGCGATCGTCGGGAGCCATACTATTGACAATCTCTAATAATTCGGAATCTCGAAACTCCTCAATTAAAGACTGTTGAATATCTGTAGAAAGGTGTTCATAAACTTCTACGGCTTCTGCTTTAGAGAGTAAACGAAAAGCAGTCAATTGCATGGCTTTGGGCAACCCATCTATTGCCTCAGCAATATCGACAGGCTGCACTGGCAATAATAGAGTTTTAACACCTTCCCAGTTGCGATCTTCTAATAACAGTCGCAATTGTTCCCTAACAATGGCTCGCAATTCACTCCGGGAACTCTTTTCCTCAATCTCCTGCATAGTTTTAGCTCCTGGGAATAATTAACTACAGTATTAAGGATATAGCAAAATCACTATGATCTAGTATATTCCCGCTCAAAAATAGTGACTTGCTATACATGAACATGAGTGCATTTTGCTAAAATAAGGGGGTGTCACCTAGGACGGGAGGAAGTAACATTGAACTCTGACACAGATACGATTCAATCTATAGATCCCATTCAGTGGGACGAAAAATTTATCTCAACTTCTCATGCTGAACCGAGTTTTTACTATTTCGCCTACGGTTCCTGTATGTGTCCGGTAGATTTGCAACGGACTCTAGGTGAACCTACTCATTCCTATGTGATCGGACCTGCTACTCTACGGGGTTATCGGTTGGGGTTTTATCGCCATTCCCGGCGGCGCAATTGTGGCGCTTTGGATATAGTTAAAGATGCTAATTCTTCTGTGGAAGGGGTTTTGTATCGACTTCCTTGGCGTTTAAGCGATCGCCTTGATGAACGGGAAGAGGTGAAAATTGACCCGGATAAACAGGTTCATATTGGCGGATATCGCCCAGAAATGATTGACGTACATTCTCAGGGTAAGGATTATCAAAACGTGCGGACTTATATGGTCATTAATAAACTCACCCAAGAATTAGCCCCCAATGATTGGTATTTTAATGTAGTTTTACGGGGTGCAGTTACCTGTGGTTTAACTCAGGAATATTGTTGGCAACTATTTAACCATATGTATAATCTGCAACGCCAACAAGTTAATTATCAGAATTCCTAATTAATTATCAATGGGTTACTGTAGAGACCAGCCTAGCCTGGTCTCGGCTGATGATTAGACCTCAGAAATCATTGACTTCTGCAATAATATCCAAGCTGGTTTTTGCCTGATTATTGGTATGCTTATAAAGTTCCCGTAAATAGATATTACCATTTTGATATTCAATGTAAAACATCCATTTTGATGTCGGGTCAATATCTACGGTGTAAATCTTAGCGTGAGTCCCCTTTAATCGCTTGAGGCGACTCATAGGAAAGTATTGATTTTGATAGGATTGGGGATTTTGTAACTCCGCGATCGCCGCCAAAAATTTCAGTTGTTGAGGTTCGGAAAAAACTGCCATAGCTTGGCGAATAATACCGCGATCGTCAATTAATGGGGGAAATGGTGATGACATCAATAACTATCCTTGTGGTCAATTATTTTTTGATATATGGAGTTACCGACCTGTCGATAAGCTGTAGCAGCATGACGGCTTTCTGTGGCTTTAAATAGGGTGATTGACAGGCGATTAAATAGGGGGTCTTCGTCAATGGTGAGAATTACGCGCAGGTAGTAGTTAACAATAAATGAGTATAGGGAAGAACGGTAGTTATCTTTGAGATGAAATTGACAAAACTGATGAAGTCGTCTACTCCGCAGACTAGAGTTAGTTAATAATAAGGGAAGCCAATGTTCAAGTTCCTTGAGGATAATTAATTGTTCTTCCTGACTAAATTTAGCTAAGTCCTGATTAAACTCATCAGTGGATTCAAACACAAGATCCATAATAGATTCACCCCTCACCGTGATTAAGCGATCGCTCACTATGTCTTCTGTTTCAATAGGGCCAGGTGCTGGTCAGGAAAACTATTACGGAGGCGAAAGCTAAAACCCCTTGGAGTAAATTACCGAGGACGGTCCCGACAAAAATCCCGATCGCCGCCTTAACAGCGGAGCGCACCCGCAGACCCAAGACCAAATCCTGACGATAGAGAAATTCTCCGACAAAAGCGCCCACCAAAGGACCTATTAACAGTCCTAATAAAGGTCCGCCAAAAGGTAAAGCTGGTAAGAGACCAAAAAACCCCAATAATAAGCCAATGATCGCGCCAATTTGTCCCCATTTACTAGCGCCAGCTTTTTTAGCACCCAGATAAGCACTGAGGAACTCAACACCGACACTTAAAAGCAGGACAGCGATCGCCACACCAATAGGCCACCCCATACCAGAAAAACCAGCAAAGATAGCCCAAATCAAAATAGCGGTAACAATCAGACCTGATCCAGGCAGCCCCGGAACGACGGCTCCGATGACTCCCAGGAGCATTACCAGCACCAATACCCAGTATAAAAATAGCATTGTCTACCCCATTTTCAGTTCTAAATTTTCGTGGCATCAGACCAACCAGAGCGATCCAAAGTATCAGCCAATTTATCAGCAATTCCCTCGATCCAAACTTCATCTTGTTTGGTATAGCTGCGGGGAGTATTCGCCCCCAAAATCAAGACACCGCGATCGCCCATAGGTTGGCAGATGACACCCTGAGTATTAGGAGGCAAATAGTCAAACTCAACCCTTCCGGGATACAAGGCCAAATTGACCAAGTAAACAGGTTTGCGGGTCTTCTGAACCCGTTTAACAATAGGTCCGGGTTCGACTTGAGAATTAACCCCTAAAACGCCGCGTCGGAGTAACACCTGAGCATCCCAAACCACCAAAAGCGATCGGGTGACGGTATTAGTTAACAACATCAGAGAAGCCCAAGCCAGTTCAGTTTTGACCACATCAGGCAAATCCGGCTGGAGTTCAAAACCTTGGGGACCCTCCAACTCCACAGCGTCCGGTGGGACAGGTTGAATTTGCTGCCACAGTAAGCCAGTCAAAATCAACAAAGCGCTTAATATGACTCCCAAGGCATCCGAGCGGGCTTGAGAGTCCAAAATCTGGGGGGTTTCTAAACGATTGACGAGCAATAGCACCCCCCCTAAACCCCCCACAACCAGGGGCAAAAGTCGCAGAACTCGGTTAGAATTTATTTGAGCCATTTATGAGAAGCTCTAAAGGACAACTGAGATCCGATCAACCCACTTCTGAAGGATCAATAATCCGCTGGAATAAATAGCCAGTACCGCGAGCGGTCAAAATCAGTTCTGGGTTGCTAGGATCATCTTCTAACTTAGCTCTGAGGCGGGAAATATGCACATCCACGACGCGAGTATCAACATGGCGTTCGGGAGTATACCCCCAGACCTCCTGGAGAATTTCGGATCGGGAAAAGGGTTCTCCTGACCGACTCACCAAGAGTTCCAATAGGCTAAACTCCATCCCGGTTAAGCGGATGCGTTCATCACCTTTGTAGACCTGTCGCTTGTTGGTGTCAATCCTAATACTGGCAATTTGGATAACTCCAGAACTGGGAATTCCAGAAGCGCCATTTTTATCAATGCGGCGCAGGACGGAACGGATACGGGCCTCTAGTTCCTTGGGTGAAAAGGGTTTGACGACATAATCATCTGCGCCTAATTCTAACCCGGTGATGCGATCGGCGACATCCCCCAAGGCGGTGAGCATAATAATGGGAATGTCAGACTCCTTCCGTAATTCCTGACAAACTCCGTAGCCATCTAGTTTAGGCATCATCACATCCAAAACCACGAGGTCAGGTTCTGTCTGGCGGAAGATTTCTAAAGCCTCTTCCCCGTCGGCCGCAGTTACTACATCGTAACCGATCATAGAAAGGCGAGTTTCCAAAATCCGGCGGATGCTGGCTTCGTCATCGACAACTAAAATTCTTTCCTTATGGTTTTCCAATTGACCTCAATACTCCCTCTATAACACTAGACTTACTTTCATATAGTTTAACTGTAGGTGCGATCGCCTCTATTGTGCGGGTGGCATATAGCGCGTGTTGATCCCATTGTTTGCATATACAATAAGATTGTACAGCCACTATTTTAAACAATGCCCAAGCCTCGAACATTATATGTTTGTCGTGAATGCGGGGCCGAGTTCTCCCAATACTTTGGTCGCTGTTCCAATTGTCAAGCCTGGAATTCTCTTGTAGAACAGGTGGTTGAACCATCCCCCACGCCGTCTCTACAGCGGTTTAGTTGGAGTGAGTTGGGGTCTGGGTTAACCGAGGATACTGTCAATAAGCCCAATCAAGGACAACCGAGATTATCATTTAAGCTGTCTCAGATTTCTGATCAGACTCAATCGCGCATCCCTTCTGGATATGGAGAGTTAGATCGGGTGTTGGGAGGTGGCATTGTTCCGGGGTCGTTGGTGTTGATTGGCGGTGAACCTGGTATTGGTAAGTCTACTTTACTGCTACAGGTGGCTAATAGTTTATCCCATCATGCCCGGGTGCTATATGTGTCGGCGGAAGAATCTGGTCAACAGGTAAAATTGCGATCGCAGCGTTTATGGAATGCTCCATCAGTGGCTAGTGTAGCTGATGATGATGCTCATGACTTACAGACTGACAATGATGCACAAGTAAATAACCACCATAGTTCAGATGCTGTGGAAGTTACTAATGTTGACCCGTTTACCCAACAGTTACGCAACCAACACCCTCAACAGACATCCCTCGCTACAGGAAATGGTCATTTATCTTCTGCTCAGTCGCCACCGGAATTATCCCCAGAGTCGGAAAATGGTAAAAATAGCCATGATTCTCGGGAGGAGGCGGATTTATTTTTGCTCCCAGAGACGGATTTAGAGGTCATCCTGCGGGAGTTGGAATCCCTTAAACCCACTTTGGCGATCATCGATAGTATTCAAACTATTTATTTCGCTAGTCTAACATCGGCTCCCGGTTCTGTCGCTCAGGTGCGGGAATGTACCTCGGCTTTGATGCAGGTGGCGAAACGGGAAAATATTACTTTGTTGATTGTGGGTCATGTGACTAAGGATGGCAGCCTGGCGGGTCCCAGGGTTTTGGAACATTTGGTTGATACGGTATTGTATTTTGAGGGCGATCGCTTTGCGTCTCACCGTCTATTGCGATCGATGAAAAATCGATTTGGCGCTACCCATGAAATTGGCGTGTTTGAGATGGTTTCCCACGGGTTACAGGAGGTTTCTAACCCGTCGGAATTGTTTTTGGGAAATCGCGATGATTGCTCGCCGGGAACTGCCACTATTGTCTCTATGGAGGGAACTAGACCTATTGTGGTCGAGATCCAGGCTTTGGTGAGTCCTGCTAGTTATGGGTCGGCGCGACGGACGACTACGGGGGTTGATAGTAGCCGTTTGATGCAGATTTTGGCCGTTTTGGAAAAGCGCGTTGGTATCCCTCTTTCTAAGTTAGATGCGATTGTCGCTTCTGTGGGAGGGTTAAAGGTGGATGAACCGGCGGCGGATTTGGGAGTGGCGATCGCCATTGTCGCTAGTTTCCGCGATCGCCTTGTTGATCCTCGCACCATTTTAATCGGCGAAGTCGGATTAGGCGGACAGGTGCGCCCCGTGTCACAATTAGAGTTAAGATTGCGGGAGGCGGCTAAGTTGGGTTTTAAACGCGCTATTGTACCCAAGGGACAAAAACCAGAAGATTTGGGAATGCAAATTTTACCCGTGGGTCGAGTAATTGATGCGATTCTTGCTTCTATCCCTACTCAACCTCCCAATGTGTCTCAGAGTTTTGATGATGATTTCGATGATGATGATATCGGTTTTTGAGTTAAGCTCAAAGTAGGTATAAACTGCTAGTTTTTCAGTCCGTTGTCAAGGGGGGGGAATTTATTATGGCTCATACTATTGTTACTGATGTCTGCGAAGGGGTCGCTGATTGTGTTGGCGCTTGTCCCGTGGCTTGTATCCATCCCGGTCCCGGTAAGAACACTAAGGGAACTGATTGGTATTGGATTGATTTCGATACTTGTATTGATTGCGGGATTTGTTTACAGGTCTGTCCGGTAGAAGGCGCTATTGTAGCGGAAGAGAGACCAGAGTTGCAACAAACTCCAGAATAACTTGAGGTGACGATCACTTTGTGTGTTTATGATCTTGGCGATCGCCCTAACAATGAACACTAATCTACACCATTACAACTCGAATTATGATACAGCAAGCGATCGTGACTACCAGTGGTGATGTCCTCAATGTGCGTTCTAGTCCCTATGGTCCCGTTATTGATACTGTTGAACCCGGAACTGTGGTCGAAGTGATCGGAACTCCTGTTCCTCAAGGAGGGTTGACTTGGGTTCCTATTGGTGGCGATCGCTGGGTATCGCGAGAGTTTTTAACTGTTCATAACCCCACCACTGAAACTGATGATCATCTCGCTAATACTATTGGCGGACCGAAAATTGTCGCTACTCAAACACAAGAGACCATCGCTGGTGGTCTAAAGGTCTATCACACAGAGTTATTTGATGCTGGGGGATGGTTAGTTAATACAGTCCGCTGTATCTCTGGTCGTATCGGTCAGCAAACACCATCAGACCAGCCTGGATCTCAAACACCCATTCCTTTTGGGGTTTATACTTTTGATATACCAGGTTCCGTAGAATATGCTGGCGGCGAATTTGGCGGGGTTTGGTCAGCAGTAACTCCCACCTTTGAAACCGATCGCGGCGGGTTTGGGGTTCATTATGATCCTTCCGTTTTTAAGGATAATGAAGAAACCGGAACCGCTGGCTGTTTGGCTACTCCTACTATTGAAGAACGGGATCTGATGACCGATTTTATCCGCACCCATGCTCCCACTCATTTGATTATTCAACCCCAATTAATCGATAATGGACCCATTACAGACCCGTCAGAGCGTCAGAGTTCGGGTCCGGTAGGGGTTCCTGAAGACTAGAAGACCAAATATCATCTATTTCCGGGTTGAACTTTGGCGATATTTCCGAGACTTTGTTTATATCTAACCGATTTTGTTCTTGGAGTTTGACTAATTCTTCCTGATAGGTAGCAATGAGGCGAGCTAAACTTAGGGCGATCGCATCCCAAGCCTCATCGCTCCTGATTTTATCGGCAATCCCCTGAAACAAACCCTCTTGTTTACTATTTTTTACATATTCTTTCAGACGAGAACCAGATTTTTGTATAGCCGCTTGGTAAACATCACCATTTGACCACCAGATCCCCGGTTGATTCAGTAACCAAGTGAAAATATACTCCCGTGCGTGTTGTTCGCGAACCCAAGTAGCTAGATACTTCAATTCATCCATTTGTCCCTCCGACCCCATATTGGCTCTGAGTGAGATTTGAGATTGTCCCTGATTCATTCTACATTAATGCTCATCCCGTGGCGATCGATTTTCATCTCCCCTAATTTACTCAAAGGCGATCACCTTCCCGTCCAGGTGGGAATAACTGCGATCGAGCATTTAAGGGGGTTCATAATTCCAGACATTGTGAACCCCGATCAACTGTAGTCATTAGACAGAATTAATCATCAATTAAACCGCTAACATAGCCTTTCTATAAACCATTTCCACAACCTCAGCCAGAAGCTTCATTCCTTCCATAATCTCCTCATCAGTAGCAGTCAGGCTAATGCGAATACATTGATTTTTGTGCGACCATTCTTGTTGTAATCCTGGGAAAAATGAATTGCCAGGAACTACGATAATACCCACTTTTTTAAGCTCCTGATATAGTTCCAAGTCTGTGATTGGCAAATCCTTAAACCAAATCCATGCAAAAATAGCACCTTCTCCCCGATGCAAGAACCAGGGTAAATCCTTCGACATCGCATCATTTAACGTCGCTTCTAATATCGTAAATTTCTGGCGGTAGTAGGGACGAATTACCTCAACCGAAATATCCGATAAAGCACCTGATCCAATCGCTCTAGCTGCTATAGCTTGTCCGTAGCGGGGGGAGTGAATACAGGCGTTCGTTTGGAAGGCTTCCAAAACCCTAATCACATCTTCATTACCAATAGCCACACCTAAACGCTCTCCGGGTAATCCGGCTTTAGACAAGCTGATACAGTGGATAATATTATCAGCAAAAACCGGATCCATGTCCGTAAAATTCAAAGCCGGGAAAGGGGGAGAATATGCGGAATCTACGAAGACTGGGACATCGTAAGGGGAGGCTAAATCTGCGATTTTTTGCACTTCTTCGGAGGTGAGAATATTGCCGCTAGGATTACAGGGACGGGAAAAAATAACGCAGCCTGTATCCTCATTAATTGAGAGTTGATTAAAGTCGGGACGATATTTAAACCGATGGGAATTTTCGTCTATGTCGAGGGTGGGTTGATAAGCACAAACCGCCTCGGGAATAAGACTAACGCCGCCGTAACCTGTATAGTCTGGACTGAGGGGAAGGACAATGTTTTTAAGGTTTCCCTGGCTGTTATAACCTCCGAAGGCGTTGGCGGCGTAAAAGTAAATTGATTGACTTCCGGGAGTGACTAGGATATTGCGATCGCTTAAATTTAACCCATAGCGAGAGTTAAAATCTTCCACAATGACATCAATAAAAGGTTTGTACCCTTGGCTAGAACCGTAGCGACAGACCACTTCGCCATATTCGGGACTAGATAGCAGTTGCTGAGTACATTCGCGCCAGAGTTGTTCGACTTCTGGTAAGATGACCGGGTTTCCGGCGCTTAAATTAATAAATTCTTGACCTTTACCAGAGCGCAACGTTTCGATAATATCTTTCATAATAGCTCGGACTCCCGTTAAACGAGACATCCGATCGCCAAAGTTCGTCAAAGCCGGATTCATAGTAAACTTCACCTATAATTAACTAGAATAGATTTTAACCAGACCTGGAGACAGTGGGGAAGCCAAGTAGCCAGTTTGTATTTTGTCCGGGTTGGGAGTGCAGGTCAAGTTAAAAAGTGTAACAATTTGGGGTTAGCCACATTTGATTGTGTTATAATGCCGCACAGAGCCGGGTTACTTGATTAGGTTGGGAAAACATAATTAAACTCATCTAGCCTAGCTTGATAGACCGAGTAGAACCCGCGTCCAATCCGCGAACCATGCAGACACACGCCAAGGAGAACCTAGACTGTGGAGATACTCGCTGGAATTTTCGCCCTTTTGTTTGTCATCGGTATTGTTGTCGTCATTCTGGTGGCTATTGTGGGTGTCCAGGCTTATAATAGCCTAGCACGTCTACGCAGACGCTATCAAAATGCCTATGCTCAGATTGATGTTCAACTCAAACGCCGCCATGATTTAATCCCTAATTTGGTCGAAACAGTTAAGGGTTATATGGCTCATGAAAGGGGAACCTTAGAAGCTGTTATTGCGGCTCGTAATGCTGCTGTGACCGCCACGAATCAAGCAGCAGCCAACCCTGGTGACCCCCAAGCCATGCAACAGTTAGGACAGGCGGAAGCTGCTTTAACCGGTACATTAGGAAGGTTATTTGCTCTATCAGAAGCCTACCCAGATTTAAAGGCTGATAAGTCCATGGATCAACTCATGGAAGAGTTGCGATCGACTGAAAACAAGATTGCTTTTGCGCGACAGGCTTTTAACGATGCCGTAACTGTTTACAATACCAAAAGAGACGTATTTCCGAGCAATTTAGTCGCTAGTAGTTTCAACTTCCAAGAAGCTCAATTACTAGAAGAATCATCCCCCGAGGTGAAAGAAGTTCCTAACGTTTCCTTCTAATTATGAATTTCTTTGAGCATCAAGACCAAGCCAGACAAAACACCGTTTATTTGCTGGGTCTGTTTCTGGTGGCTGTGATTGTGATGATAGCCCTATTATATGGGGTGGTGGTATATGCACTGCACGATAATTTTTTGATATGGCGACCAGAACTATTGTTGTTAGTAGCCTTGGGAGTGGTGGCTACTGTGGGTGGGGGAAGTGTCTATAAATCCATTCAATTACGGGGGGGAGGTAAGGTAGTCGCTGAGGATTTGGGGGGAACATTAGTCGATCGCATGACCGGAGATGAACTGGAAAAACGACTACTTAATATTGTAGAGGAAATGGCGATCGCCTCTGGAATTTCCGTTCCCGAAGTGTATGTTTTAGGGGAAGAAAAGGGAATCAATGCTTTTGCGGCTGGATTTACTCCCAATGATGCAGTAATTGGGGTAACGCGAGGTTGTTTAGAACAACTCGATCGCGATGAGTTACAAGGGGTAATCGCCCATGAATTTAGCCATATTCTCAATGGAGATATGCGCCTAAATCTCCGACTCATCGGAGTTATTCAGGGTTTAATCCTGATATATATTATGGGTCGGGTAATGTTAAGAGGTAGTTGGTGGGGGGGTAGTGACAACTCCTCGTCAAAAGGCAAAGATTCGGGCTTGATTATTGGTTTAGGAATGGTAGTTATTGGTGGGATCGGCTTTTTTTGCGGTAGGTTAATCAAAAGCGCCGTTTCTCGACAACGGGAGTTTTTAGCGGATGCTTCCGCAGTTCAGTTTACCCGCAACCCTGACGGTATTAGTGGCGCACTACAAAAGATTGCGGGCTATAAATCTGGTTCTAAGGTAACAAATCCTAGGGCTGAAGAAGCTAGTCACCTGTTTTTTGGGGAGGCGTTTACAGGGATTTTTGAGAGTTTCGGACAAATCTTTGCAACTCATCCCCCTGTGAAAGAAAGGGTTAAGCGTTTGGAAGGTTTCGCGGGTCGCACTTGGTCGGTGGAAGAAACCGGAAATAATGCTTCTATGTCGTCTATAGCTTCCGGTAATGAAATGGTGGCGGGGTTTGCGGGTTCATCGCCTCAACCACAGCCGCAACCGGAGTCCTTGTCGGTTTCACCGGATCGGGTAGTCGCCGGAGTGGGAACTACCAACCCCAAACACCTTGATAATGTGCGGGGGTTTTTGGCGGATATCCCCGAACCTGTACGCATGGCTACCCGTGATGTAAATGGGGCGATCGCCATTATTTATAGTTTATTGTTGCATACAGACCCAGAAGTGCGCGATCGCCAAATGTCTTCCTTGCGAGAGTCCTCCCCGCCGCCAGTGTTAGAAATGATCCAAAACCTCAGTCCTTACCTGGAGAGTTTGAACGCGCGGACTCGTCTACCGTTGATTGATTTAGCCATACCTGCTTTGCGTGGTGGAAGTGTTAGCCAGTGTACCCAACTGCTGAAACAAGCCAGGGTTTTGATTAAAGCTGACAATCATCTGAGTCTGTCTGAGTATGCAATTTTTGTCGTGTTGCGTCAACGGTTGACTAACTACTTTCCCACCACACAGCAGGAACCTAAAGTTAAGTTTACTGAGATTAAACAGATTTGGTCCGATTGTGTTATTGTGTTATCGGCTTTGGCTCGCGTCGGCCAAGATTCTCCGGGGGCGGTTGATATGGCTTTTCAAGCCGGACTGTTGCGCCTACCTAGAAATTCCGGGGAAACTTTACCCACTCAACCCGGTGAATATAGTTTGACTCAAGTTGGTGAGAGTCTCAAACGTCTGGAACTCGCCGCACCCAAACTTAAACAGGCGGTGGTTGATGCTTGCGCCTATACTGTCCTGGCTGATCACCATGTCACCTTAGACCAAGCCGAGTTACTCAGGGCGATCGTGATTTCTCTTAACTGTCCTATTCCACCATTTTTAGACGCACCCAGCAGCGCCAATCAGAGATAGAGTGGAGACAATTATTTTTCTCCACTCTAGCAAGTTATTAACCAGGACTGTTGATCGCCTTCCATTCCAGAACCACTGGAGACGGCACAGCGATCGCAGATTTTGTTTGAGCGATCGAAAGGTTAAGCTCAATTTGATCGGCTTGGGAAATTTTGGGCAAAATATCGGTTAAATCGTATTGTCCAACATTCGGGCCGGGTGCTTTTTCGCCAAACTCATCTACCGCCTCAAGTATCCTACCATTACTGAACACAATTTGCAACGGTTCAGGATGATTAAATGTTACCGAACCCGGAAACCCCACCAAACGCAAACTAACGTCTTTTACCTCCCCATTTTTGACCCGCTTAAACAGAATGACCTGCCAAGAATTACCTTGATGATCTCTCAAACTATGGCGAGATTTATAAAGTATCTGTCCGGGAGCCTCCTCCTGTTGTTGAATTAAGGCGATCGCTGTTTCAGGCGAAACCATAACCAACAGCAAAGGGAGGATAATTAGCAACAAAATCGACACCAGTTTTCTGACATTAATCAACATTAGTTCTAACATCCCTTTAAACAAAGCTTTGATGCCAACTGATTGTTAACTTAACCATTTAGTTATAATAACAGATAATCACATTAAATGGGGCTATTTCTTCCAGTATTCTGGTGTCCCCGGCTGGGAGTATATTTGCTTATATAGCAGTTCCCGGACTGATGAGGTACTTTTCAAAGCCCCTCTCCTTTTCTGGGAGAGGGGTTTGGGGTGAGGGCTGTATTTGATAGATATGAGAAGCGCTATAGTGATGATTAATTATCACAAATTAGCGCTGTTTACACACTAACATAGTCATATCATCATGAACTTGATGATCGCCGATGTATTCCATAACATCATTAATAATAGACTGTCGAATTTCAGCAGCAGTCAGATGACGATTTTCCGCTACCACTTCACAGAGTCGAACTACTCCATAGTGAAGCTGATCAGCATTTTCTGCCTCAGTAATACCATCAGTATATAAAACCACCACATCCCCAGCATTTAAATAGGTAGTATAATGGCTAATAAACTCCGATATATCATCAACCAATCCAATCGGGAAACCCAGATCAATAGTTTCGATACGTTGCACATTTCCATCAGCACGAACTAAAATTGCTTCCTCATGTTGACCACAGATTCTGATTTATTCATCTTCATAATCAAGCAATACCAGAGTCATATTTTTATCACAGTTCATTCTTACCACATTGAGGTAAATAGTTCGATTAAGAACATCCAAAAATCTGACCCGATCAGTTTCTCCCGCTTCCAGTAAAGTTCGGACAGCAGTTTGAGCCATTAACATCACCATACCACTTTCTAAACCGTGTCCGGTGACATCTCCCATGCAGATAGTCACCCCGCCGCCAAAAGCGAGAACATCATAATAATCTCCTCCTATGTCTGTAGCAGGTTCCATATAACCCGCAATATCAAGGTTTTTAATGTCCTGAAGTTCCGCTTCACTGGGTAACAGCAAACGTTGTAGACGGCGGGTAATTTCCAACTCCATATTCAGAGATTTATTTTCATAATCTAGCTGATGATTAAGCATTTTAATTTCTTGATATGCTAAAGCCAGGGACTCTTGAGATTTTTGCCTTTCAGTAATATCTCTAAAAGTGCCAATCATAAATGATCTGTTTCCTAATTTAGCCTGATTTAACGTAACTTATACCGGAAATTGAGAACCATCAGCCCGCCATCCTATAGCCGACTGACAAGGAGATTTTAACCATTTTTCAATTAGCAAACTATCCCAATTGTAGGAATTATCATCAGCCCTCACCAATTTCCTAATTTCCATCCCAATCAACTGTTCTTTCCCATAACCAAAGATAGCCTCAGCACTAGGATTAGCGGTCAACACCACCAGAGAAGATACCGTAAAAGTAAGAATAGCATCAGTAGCAGTCTCCACGATCGCCTCCGTTTTTCGCACCGCTTCTTCCAAAGCATCCATTACATAATTATAGCGGCTGGCAATTTGTCCAACTTCCGTAAATGGTTCCACCGGAACCCGCAAACTCAAATCCTTAGTTTGAGCTTGAAAGTCCATAACTTTAAACAGTTCATAACTATCGGTTTTAGCGCGATGTTCATAAATGTTTAGTCCCATATTTTCCCCTTCTTCCGAAACTCGCAAAGGGTAGAATTTATTGATAATTAACAGCAAAATCAAACTGAGTAAAAATCCCCAGATAGCACCACTGACTATTCCCAACACTTGTACAGCTATTTGACCAAAGCGATTTAAGCCTGTATTTAGCACATCTAATCGCCCAAATAAACCCACTGCCAAAGTCCCCCAAACTCCTGCCCCCACATGAACCGCCACTGCATCTATAGCATCATCAATGCGCCACCTAACTAATTGTTTAGATACCTCTGTAGCAATGATAGCTCCCAAGGCTCCAATGATTATGGCTGGCAAAGTTCCCACCGCATTACAGGAGGCAGTAATTGCTACCAATCCAGCCAGAGAGCCATTAATTAAACATTCTATTTCTACCCAACCTGTGCGCCATAAAGACACAAATAAATTGACTAACATTCCCGCGACTCCGCTTAAAATAGTATTCACAATAATCACGGGAATTTTATCGTTGACCACCAAGGCGCTACCACCATTAAACCCTAGCCAACCTATCCAAAGTAGCATCACTCCTAACACGGACAAAGGTAAATTAGACCCATGAATTTTACGGGGACTTTTACCTTGAGGAAATCGCCCGCTGCGGGGTCCAATTACTAATAAAGCAGCCAGGGCTACCCATCCCCCGATACTATGAACAACAGTAGACCCCGCAAAGTCGATAAACCCTAACTGATCTAGCCAACCATTAGCGACACCATTATTTAAACCATTCCAAGCCCAATGTCCAAAAATCGGATAAATTAACCCAGAGGTAAAGCCAGCGACAATTAAATAGGCTTGAAATCGCATTCTTTCCGCAACCGCCCCAGAAACAATGGTGGTGGCGGTGCTACAGAACATAGTCTGAAATAGAAACAAAGCAGCTACACTGGGGATGTTGCTAACATCTAAAACAAAGTAACTAGAACCAAATAGTCCTAATTGGGAGGTACCAAACATTAGCCCATAGCCGATCGCCCAAAATAGCCAGACAGAAATTCCGAAGTCAGCTAGGTTTTTGATGGCAACATTAATGCTATTCTTGGAACGGGTTAACCCCGACTCCAAACACATAAACCCGGGCTGCATCAGGAATACTAAACTTGAGCAAATTAGCAGCCATATCAGATCATTCATGAATTATAAGATGGTTGGAAAAGGTGGCTGTTCAATATTTATAGGATTAAGCAATCAATTCAGGAAAGAATCGAAATTATGTACAATTTAGCAATTATTGGTGGTGGCATTGTCGGACTATCTACTGCTTATTCATTAAGTTTAACTCATCCTAGGGCTAAAATTATCATCTTGGAAAAAGAAAAATCTTGGGCTTTTCACCAAACTGGCAATAATAGTGGGGTTATCCATTCGGGTATTTATTATAAACCAGGTAGCCTCAAGGCGACTCTCTGCAGTCAGGGAAATTTATCAATGGTTAACTTTTGTGAACAGCATGGGATTAAATATGATGTTTGTGGTAAAATAATTGTGGCTACCGAACCGGAAGAATTGCCATTGTTAGATAATCTGTATCAACGAGGCTTAGATAATCAAATTCCTGTGGCTAAAATCACGCCGGAAGAAGTAGCAGAAATTGAGCCTCATGTGCGTTGTTTGGCGACGATTAAAGTTGGATCTACGGGGATTGTTAGCTATAGTGAAGTGAGCGCCAAATATGCGGATTTGGTGGCGGAAAAAGGGGGAGATTTACGGTTAAATACTAAGGTGCATAAAATCACGGAAACTTCCCAGGGTTTAGTATTAACCACTAATCAGGGAGAGTTTGTCACGGATTTTGTGATTAATTGCGCTGGTCTTTATAGCGATCGCATTACGGAATTAACCCAGGTAAAACCCCCGGCTAAAATCATCCCATTTCGGGGAGAATACTATGAGTTAATCCCGGAAAAAAGATATTTAGTTAAGAATTTAATTTATCCAGTTCCTAACCCCAATTTCCCATTTTTAGGGGTGCATTTTACGCGGATGATTGATGGTTCGGTACACGCGGGACCGAATGCGGTTTTAAGTCTGAAGCGGGAGGGTTATAAAAAAACTGATGTTGATTTGGGTGAATTAATGGAAATTCTGACTTATCCAGGACTATGGAAACTGGCTGCTAAATACTGGAGTGATGGTGTGGAAGAAATTATCAGGTCTTTTAGTAAAGCGGCATTTGTACGGAGTTTACAACGATTAATCCCGGAAATAACAGGGGAGGATATCATCCCCACCCATGCGGGAGTCCGCGCACAGGCGTTAATGCCTAATGGGGGATTAGTGGATGATTTTCTAATTGTAGAAAAGCCCCGTGCGCTTCATGTTTGTAATGCGCCATCACCAGCGGCGACGGCTTCTTTAGAAATTGGGAAAGCGATCGCTCAAAAAGTCCCCAATTATTCATAAATTGATTTCCTCGCAGTCTTGGGCGGATCATGAAGTGTTCATTTATATTTCTCCGACTACCTTTTTGATTATTATAACAATAAGGGAATTGCTTTTGAAGAGTTAACCCAGAAGCGGGGTTTCTTTCGGTGCAACTCCCACAGGGTTGGAAGATAGCGATCGCCGCCCTGTTAACAGCTAATGAATGCCTCCCGTCGCTGAAAAAGTCCCATGGCCACCATAAACGGATCTAGGGAGTGATGACCCAGGCGAGGACACCATTATATATATTATATATATGGCCCATTTAGGCTCTCTAAATAGTGTTCGTTGCCTGTTCATAAATATTTACAATAAAAAATTGTATTTTGGTTGACAAAAAAACCGCAAATTTGTTATGTTGGTTGTCAACTTAGGTTAAGCGCCGAACTGATTTTCGACTGGGCAGTGACAGCGAAGCATATCCCCAGTAGTGCGCGTCTAGTTTCTGGCTTGAACGCCATCTGTGGTGGTCTAAAAGAACTTAATCTAAGTGGGGATATGGTGCATCAAGTATATAGCGTCAACTGGGCTTGAAAATCAACCCAGGAAGATGGTCTTAGTCTCAAAAATTAGCCAATGTGATCTATCCAGCATCATGATCGCGCGGTCATGTCATGGTTTGATGTTGCTGGGGAGCCGATGTGGTTGAATTTAAACCCGGCTGATTAGTAATACCCAAAAATCCGCTCTACCAGTGGAAGAGGGGGCTAGTTTTTGATGACTTTCGATGGCGGTGTTACGTCACCGACTCTAGTTCTGTAGAGACTACGATTTCGATATTTTATTGCCTTTCAAAATTAAGGACTTCAATCATGGTGAAAGTGTACTTCAGGACAGTCACTAACAATAACCAAACCTATGGCAAAGGGTACTTTGTCTACGGAAATTCCCAAACTGCGAACGACCAAGAGATAGTCTACCACACCGATTTGAGGGAGTTTGTCTACACCGACCCGGACACGCAAATCGATCTGAGTAAAGGCGCGAGAGGAACGCTGCACTTTGTGATTGGTGGGAACCCTGCCAATGCCGTCCCAGCCCGGAGTGTATTTAACATTGAAATGGCCGACCCGGTTGGGAACTTGCAAACCACAGCCAAAGAAGGCTCCCAGTCTTGCCGTCCCGGCCAACTAGGTTTGACCAATAAAGCTGGTATCTGGCTAGAATGGCCTTCGATTGGCGATGCAGCCCCCTCCTGGTGGGAAGGGAAACCAGATGGCAGTTCCAGCGAAGGCGAGAAACCGACCCAGCCCAGTGGGGGTTCAGAGGAGCCACAACCGACCCCGCCGAATGTTGACTGGTCTAGTTTCATACCACCACAGGGTGGCTGCGCCCCCACACCCCCAGGCCACATAAAGATAAAGATTCCGTATGACATCGGCAAGCGAGATTTTCCGAATAGTTACTTGCCGCAAGTAGACTTGAGCAAAATGAATCTGAGCGGTATCGATCTGAGCTTTTCCTACTTGTGTGCGACTAACTTAGGAGCCACTAACCTGGTCGCGGCTAATTTGGGTTACGCCTATCTCTGTCACGCCTATCTCGGCTATGCCAATCTCAACTATGCCTATCTGGGCTATGCTAATTTGTGCTGTGCCGATTTAAGCTACGCGGTTCTCAGCCAAGCGGATCTGAGTTTTGCTAACTTGTGTCAGGCGAAGCTAATTGGAGCCCAATTAAACCAGGCTAGCTTGGCTTACGCGAATTTCTGTTACGCTTATCTGGGCTATGCCAATCTCAGCTATTCCTATCTTGGCTATGCTAACTTCTGTGGTGCTGACCTGACAAATGCGGACTTGCAAGGAACCGACATGACTGGGGCTAACTTCACCAATGCCAACCTGACAAATGCGGACCTGCGGGGAGCCAACATCACTGGGGCTAACTTCAGTAATGCGAACCTCACGGGGGCTAAACTTGATGATGCCCAGAAGCAACTGTTAGGAATTGCCTAATAAAGGTAATCCCAACGACAAATTATTCTACCGTTGATGGTATCAATTTCCCATGGTTGAAATCCATCCTCAAACCCGGTTACATTGTCTGGTGTGACCGGGTGGGGTGAGCTTTTTGTCATTGATTGATGGAAATAAGTGGCTATCCCTAGGGATAGCCTCTGTAAAGATTGTCAATTGGCTTTCTTTGCCTGTCTAGCACTAGGCAATGATGAATAATGCCAAGATGTATCCGATTTTAACGGTGGTGATCTGCCCTTCGATCTGCCCTTCTAGCTGTACTTGATCAATGTTTGAATTGCTGTTCAATTGGCTCGGTCTTAGCCCTCCATCCAATTTAGTCTTTTGGGGAATCCTGTTATATTTTACGGTTTGGGGAATCCTGCTCAATTTGATGTTTTTAGGGATCAAGAGTGACTCGGTATCGGATCAGTTGGAAAAATCTACTTCCTCGATGTGGCATCCGCAACGCTTCCGGAACGCTCAATTGGGGGAAAATGGCTGTGGGAATGGTAAGTCTGTTGTGCCATTTCTGAGGACTGAGGAAACGGACTCGGCTGGTGAATTACAGTCCTGTGTTCCCCAAACGATCGCGGTTTCTGAGGCTAATGGCGATGTGGCATCCGCAACGCTTCCGGAACGCACTCCCTCATCAAATCAGCCAATCAGCATGGCCAGCACTCCCCAAACCGCCACCATTGCAGTCAGCGATGTGGCATCCGCAACGCTTCCGGAACGCATTCCCGACGGTAAAAATAACCGAGGTTCGATTCTGCCGGAGGATGCGAACCTGGAAGCGGACTTAAATACGGTGTCGGAGGCGACCCTCCCGACACCCTACCCGGCTCAGTTTGATAAAACCATTATTAACCAAGCACTAGAAGACTCCCGGATAGCGATCGGGGCAAAAATTCAGGAATTTATTGGCAGGCGACGAGAAGTTATCGGTTCCTACGAACCGTTATATGATTTGTTGCTCGATTACCCGTTTCGGGGAGGTAAAATGCTGCGCCCCACCATGTGTATTAGTGCGGCGCGGGCGGTGGGTGGCATGGGACAGGTGGCGCTATCGACGGCCGCGGCTTTGGAACTGTATCACAATGCGTTTCTGATTCACGATGATATTGAGGACGGGTCAGAGTCGCGCCGGGGAAAAGGGACGTTACACCACAATATTGGGATTCCCCGGGCGATTAATGTTGGGGATGCAACCAATGTACTGGCTGTGGGTTTGTTGCTGGAAAATTTATCGGCGATCGGAGTAACCAAAACTCTGAATGTACTCCACGAAATTGAGTTTATGGCGCGTCAATCGGTGGAAGGACAGGCGATGGAATTGGATTGGGTGGCAGAAAATACGGACAATTTAAGCGATCGCGATTATTTTAAAATGTGCGTCAAAAAAACCTGTTGGTATTCTTTTATGACACCCTGTCGCATCGGTTTGATTGTGGGGAATTCCTCGGCTAATCCTCAAGATTTGGTGGAACCTTTGGCGGGAGTTACTCGGTTTGGCATGATTTTGGGCATTGCTTTTCAGATCCAAGATGATTTATTAAACTTGGTGGGAGATATGAAGGCTTATGGGAAGGAAATTGGCGGAGACATTTATGAGGGAAAACGCACTTTGATGCTCAATCATGCGATCGCCCACAGTAGTCCGGTCGAATCCCGCCGAATGTTGGAAATTCTCGCCACCCCCCGACCGGAAAAGACCCCGGAACAGGTAGAATTTGTTATGGAACAAATGCGCCAGTATGGTAGCATCGAACATGGCTGGGCTGTTGCCCGATCTTTAGCTCAAAAAGCTGCCGATATTTTGGACAGTCTGGATTTTATGGAGCCGGAAACTCCGATCAGACCCGGTGAAAAATGGCAGACTCCGGTTCACGATCGCCGCTTTCTGAAAGAATTAATTAACTATGTGATTTATCGAAATTTATAGCATTTTGGGGGGTTATGATACGAGCCATAGCCCCTGGCTCATTTTAAGGAGGATTGACCAACCATAAAATCAAGTTGTATTGAGGAAGTTATTTTACCATAAAATAGAGAGATTGTCAAGATGATCGAAGATAAAAACCCGATCGCAATGCCCCCCCCAGTCCAAGCTGAAATTCACCCAGGCGGTGAACTGGTGCTGAGACTGTCCCTGCATAATGGTAGCGGTGAAACTCTACTGGTGCGACCAGTTTTAGATAATTGGCTCGCCGATAACGGGGAGATTTTTGCCACCATTAATCCGGTGGAACCTGACTATATTTATCTAGGTTCTGGTGCGGGAAACGCCACTCAAACTGTGACGGTAAAACTACCTTTAGAACTGCAACCAGGACAGGTTATTAAAAGTTGGCTAAGATTTCCCGGATTACTGGAGGAACCTCTGTTAATCATCCTAAATGTTAAAGCTAAAATTGCGGAGAAAAAGCCTAGAGAATATCTGGTTAATATCAGCTTTCCATCGAGAGAATTAGCGGATCATAAATCGTCAATTTATTATGACATAACCACCCAAAATGCCTGGGGATTGATTTCGGCATTGAACGATCTCGATCGCATTCCTTCTCGCTGGCTGGTGGCAGAATTATTAGTAGCCATCAGCCAAAAAGGAGAAGAATACACCTGCACCCCAGAGGGTTTAAAACGGCTCTCGCAACTGCGAAAAACGGCTTTTTTCTCAACTGTATCGACAGTGCTGGCCACGGCAAAAGTCCCCGATTGGATTTCGGAAACTTTATCGATGTCCGGTCAAGTCCTCAAGGGCGATCGCCGGGAACAACGTCTGCTTTATATTTGGGAAAGGTGGCTGTTGAGTTTGGTAGAAAGCGACGTAGAAGCCCCAGAAACGGCTAAACCCATCGTCGCCCCATTATTTGTAGCCACAGAATTTGTGGCTAAACTGGGAACAGATAGCGATCGCTGGTTGGGTTATTTTCTCCTAGGATTGATGTCATTGTCGCCTCGAATTGCCTCCCATATAGAGGCGATCGCCACCCAGAAAATTAAGCCATTAAACCCAGCCACCCCTTCCCCCCAAACCATCAGCGTTGCTGGCTATCATTTAGGGACGCGATTGCCAGAATTAGACTTACTTCCGGCTCGTTGGTTGGTGTTAGAATTATTGCTAATTTTCGCCCAAAAAGGGGACGACTATGCCAGAACCCCCCCAGGTCGAATGCTGCTGGATCGATTGCGACTCACCCGGTTCTGTAAAAATGGGGTTTTGAGTTTAGCCGCCGCCTCCGCCCCCCGTTGGATCGCCGTCAGTCAAGCCACGGCTACCGCTTTTCACAATTCCGTGGGGACTCCGGCTTCTAGGGCGGGTTTGCTCAAGTTTTGGGAACAGTGGTTGTGGGATATTGCTGGTTCCCCAATCCCTAATTCCCAGACTTCGGCGGCGGACTTGGTGAACCAATTAGGAATAGATGGGGAGGCTTGGTTTCTCAAGATTGTTTTGGGAATCAGTTGTGTTTCCCCCAGGATAGCTACGACATTGCAGGCGATCGCATCTACCGCACCGTCTGTGTCCTCAACCGCCCCAACCCCCATCCCGCCAATTAAAGACGTTCTCAGCGAGCCAGGTTCCCTACAACGATAAGTTATCCACCGCCCAATTTTAGTTAATTTTCTCAGAAAAAATGACCATTGACGAACAAAAACTTGCCCGGGTGGAACAACTGCGAATCCCTCTCGACGATCCCAGCGCACCCCTAGATTGGAAAGATTGGTATCATTATGTATTATTAGATCCTGATACTCAGATTAGAGTCCTCGTGAATCTGACGGCGATCGCCAGACCGGGAACTGGAGAAATTCAAACCAGTTTGATGGTGACAATTCCGACTGATTTTCTCGATTCAGACTGTCGCCCTGCCGCCCCTTTTGCCAGTTTCGGAACGACTTTTTCCCAAGAGTGGAACCCCAGTCAAATCAGCCCGGAACCCGTACATTGGCAAGGTCAAGGGATGGAATTGCAAGTAAACGGAACCCAGACGCGGTTAGAAGTACAAGATCGGCGATCGCAGCTATTCATTAAATTGGCGGCGACAGCTACAGCCACTCCCCTATTAGTCACGGAAAATTCACCGTTTGGCAGTGGATTCATCGGCTGGGGATTAGTACCGGGCTTGCAGGTGAGAGGGAACTTATCCGTTGGTGGGCGATCGTTTCCCATTCACCCAAACTGGTTTTGCTACCACGATCGCAATTTTGGCCGCTTCCGCTGGGGGGAAGATATCGGTTGGGAGTGGTTCGTCGCTTTTGGCACCTGCATTGATGGCACCGCCATCACTTTGGTATTGGACAGACGCACCAACAAAGACCATTCGCAAGGGGGCTTTCCCTATATTTTTATTTATGTGAATCATCAATTGCGAAAAGTGTTTTTGGGTGCAACTTTACAGATTAATTGGGACTGGTCGGAGCTGCCGGTTATTCCCCCCAGGTTGCCGGGAATTATGGCGCTATTATTTAGCGATCGCTTATTGCAAACCCCCAGCGCCTTGCAAATTATCGCCGCTGATGAACAAGACCAATTGCTAATTGAAATTGATTTTGAGTCGGTAGTAGAATTAATCGTCCCCGACAATCAACAACGGCAATATACTTTTATTGAAGAACTCACCGGCAGCGCCGCCGTTACCCTTAAACTCGGAGAAAAAACATGGCTGGCCACCGGCTTAGTTTATGGGGAATATGTGATCTGAGAATCATTGGGGGAGTCGGAATATTTGGCGGGTTTCCGACTCGGGTACTGGCCGATAAGGTTGGCGATCGCATCACAAGCCGTTTCTACGCCATTTTCCGCCCCGATCGCTTTTCCAATGGCAGAGGCTTTTTGGGCATATTGTTTTTCAAACAACAGTTGTCGAAGTTCGTTGGCTACCAACTCCGCAGTATATTGTTGGGGTGGGAGCATTCGGGCGACCCCCAGGCGGACGACGCGGGCTGCATTTTCTGGCTGGTCGTACTTGTGGGGAACCACCAGCATTCTCCGCCCCGATCGCAATGCTTCTGCTGTGGTTCCCATGCCGCCATGATGGACAATCGCCGCCGCCCTGGGGAAAATTTGCCCGTGGGGGGCATAATTGACGGCGATCGCGCCTTCAGGCAATTGATCTGGTCTGACACTATCCGCGCCAGGGCCCATCATTAGCACTGACCGATAGCCCAACTGGTGGGCGGCGATCGCGCTAGACCAGTAAAAATTACCGGCAGTCCATACCACCGTTGAACCCAAAGTAAACACTATCGGTGGCGGCCCGCTGTCTAAAAACTCTCTCAGTTCCTCAGATAACCCCTGATTGGACGGGCGATCGTAAAACGGAAACCCGGTGACGACAGTTTGCCTGGGCCAGTCCGGTTGGGGTCTGGCAAAAACCTGGGAAAACAAAGCCAGCACTAAATCGGGGGAATGCTGCCCTTCAAACAGGGGATCAGGGCCTGGTGGCAATCCCAACGAACTCCGCAGTTGACGCAGGGGGGCACTCCAATGGCGAAGCCGACTGCGGAGTTGGCGTTGTTCGGCATCTTTGGCGACCCATTGCAAACACCGTTCATACTCCGAGACTGGGGAAGCGATCGCCTCGGTGCGTGAAGCGAAGCGATCGCCCCCAGGCGAATCGTAAACTGACATAAAGGCTGATAGAACCGTTGAAATCCAAGGAATTTGGGTTTGTTCGGCGACAATTCGACCGGGCAAAATCAGCGGATGAGTTATTAACAAATCCGCCCCCCGTACCGCTGCCATCAAGTCGGTGTAAGTCGCCCGCAAGTGGGGCATCAATTGATAACAAATAATGTATTCGACCTCCCGTTGGGAGTCCATTAGCATTTGCATGAATTTGTTATCCTGTTCCCATATCCTTTCCCTCAAAGGGTGAAATTCGATTTCCTCCGCCGCCACATAACTGCGGTATTTTTCGGCAGCGGCGACGATCGGCTGATACCCCCTGGCTTTTAATCCTCGGGCGATCGCCAAATAAGGATACAAATCACCCAAAGAACCTGATGTTGCTAATACGATGCGATCGACCATGTTTAATTCTGAAAATCCGGCTGGAATTTTATTATAACTTTAACCGATGAAAAACTCGAACCAACCATCCCGGCTTAAATATTCATATATTTTCTCATTAAACTTCCCAAAGTCAATACCATCATGTTGACCGTCTAAACAGAAGGGTAGGTCCGGTGTAAGCAGCCAACTGGTAATCGGCAGCGATCAGAAACTGAACAATTTCGTGAGCGAGAGGATGCATAAGATTGAAATCATGTGCCTCAACTGCAATGATATAAGGCCGATAGCGATCGATATCTAAATTCAGAATAATATCCTTGTCTAAACCTTCGCAATCAATGTCTAGGAAACCAATTTCTGAATCTTTAATTTCGTCGGGAAGATAAGTGTCAAGTAGCTGGTTAAGGGGGAGTACCTTCACTTTTTGCTTGCCCATAAACTCCCATCCGTGTCTAATGAAATATTCGGCCATATCCCCATTAAAAGTGTTGATAGCACCTTCGCGGAAACAATAGATTTCTGACTCCCCTTCATAAGAAGCAACACCTAGATTTAGATTGATATCCTGGGGACGTTCCTGTTCAAATAGTTTCACAGATTGAGGATTGGGATCTACATTCATACCTTTCCATCCCATCATACTCAAAAGCTTAGTGTTAGAAAATCGACTGGGATGATAAGCACCGATGTCAACATAGTAATTGCTAAATAGGTTGGATTGATTTCTGGAAATCAACTCTAAAATTAGAGTATCTTCACCAAATTGTGACCAAGAAATACAAAGATTTGGATCGTGGACTACTGACAAAAAAAACGGCACACCAAATTTATGGAATAATTCAGATAGCATATCAGAGTAAACCTATGAAAATAAAGGTTGACAAAATCGAGGGAATCCGACCCGATTTCGGGGCATCAGACAAAAAACAAAACCATTATGATGGGGCTTTATCTACCCCCATATTAGTCTGTATGACACATCTTAGCACCGTTCTAAGTGGCTCAGATGATCCGATGGTTGACCCTATTTTTTCGCCTTCGAGTCTGGATAAATTTGGGAGCGGGGAAAAGTCGAGATGCCACGGCACAAAGAATAAAAATAATTACCCCCTCCAGAGTTAGTTTTTCAGCCTTTCTATTTCAGTTCCACCTCAATATTTAGCACGTCATTTGGGACATTCAGAATCAATTCGCCCTGGGGGGTTATTTGTTCTTCCAGAGACAAAACTGGGGGAGGAAAACTGGGACGGAACCACAGATCGTCAAATTCTTTCCACAGTCGCTGTAGTTGAGGATTAATGGCACTTTCGGCGACAATATCCATGGTGAGTTTATGAATACCTAACAACTCCGATAAACTTCCCCGCAAATGAATTTTACCGATCGCCACCCCTTGATCTAACGTCAACCGACCACCAATTAAATCTCGTAAGGTTTCGGCTTGGCTGCCAAAATTCAAGGCTTCCACTGACTCTAAATTATCGGAATTATCAGTAATATCTACCTGGATAGGTTCGCTGTGATTGGCATTTAATCTCAACTGAATGCCATCAATTTCTATGATCGCGGTTTTACCAGCAACGGTTTGAACAAAGCTATGCCAAGTTAAACCACCTTGACTCCGCAAAATTTCCACCAAACGACTCAGCCAAATCGCTAACTGTTGGGGGGAACAATTCAAGGTATCAATCATTGGTAATTTTTGAGATTTCAGAACCTCATCTCCATGAAAAATTAAGCCATTGTCAATATTATACTGCTGATGTGAGGGAAATCAAGACCAAAAAGGATTAAATAGGGGAGAAATTCCCCATCAACCTGGTAACTTCGGGGACAGTTGGGCTTAACCAGAAGAGTTAACCCAGAAGCGGGGTTTCTTTCGGTGCAACTCCCACAGGGTTGGAAGATAGCGATCGCCGCCCTGTTAACACCATAGGAATGCCTCCCGTCGCTGATAAAGTTACCCCTCGGCGAGCGGCTTTGGCGGGCTGGGAATTAGCCAGGGTTAGTTGATAGTTTAACATGACTGTTGCTAGGACTAATTTTAGCTCATATTGAGCCAAAGCCATACCAATACATTGACGCGCACCGCCACCAAAAGGTAAATATTGATAAGGGGAGTATTTTTTATCTAAAAATCTCTCTGGTTTAAACTGTTTGGGGTCAGGATAAATTGTCGGGTCATTATGGGTTAAATAGATAGCGCCAATCACTTCTATATTGGGTTCTATGTGATATCCCATCAGTTCCACCGCTTGAGTAGTCACCCGGGGAAATGTCACCATGGCGACTGGATAAATTCGCAGAGTTTCTTGACAAATTGCTGTTAAATAAGGTAATCTATAAATAGTCATCGGGTCGGGATTTGGGGGGAGGGTTGCTAACTCTGATAAAAGGCGATCGCGCACGGTAGGAAGTTTATGCACCCAATACAAAGACCAAGCCATGGCGGTGGCGGTGGTTTCGTGTCCGGCGAATAATAAAGTTAACAGTTCATCCCGTAGTTCTTCATAGGTCATCTGTTCCCCATTTTCGTCCCTAGCGGACATCATCAAATTGAGAATATCGGTGCGATTTGGATCGGGATTTTGGCGACGTTCTTCGATTTCTTCTAACAGTAATTTATCGATATCGCGCCGCAAACCTTGGAAGCGCCCCCAGGGACTCCAACGCCCTAAATCTTGTTGTAAAATCGGGAAAAATAAGATACTCGCCCTAATAGGAGAATCAGTCACAGCGACCAGTTCGGTGGTTAATTTTTTCAGGCGATCGTAACGGGGTCCCTCGTAGACTCCAAACACAGCCTGAAGAATGATAGCCAGGGAGATTTTCTGCACATAATCTCGCGCCAGAAAAGTCTTGCCAATTGGTAAAGTGTCGCCGATTTTTGTGGTCAAATCACAGATTAATTTACCATAATTAAACATCCTTTCCCCATGGAAAGGCGGCATTAAGAGTTTCCGCTGTCTTAGGTGGTTTTTATCATCAAGTAAAATCACGGATTTATCCCCTACCACAGGTTCTAGAATACGATTAGATGAACCAGGGGCGGTAAATTCTTTAGTATCGCGGGTGAGGATTTCTTGGATAGCTTGGGGGTGGGAAACAAAGACGACTGGGCGACCCGCAACGCCGATTTTAGCTGCAAAGACATCTCCATATTTACGGTGACAATTCTCCATATAACCAAGGGGGTTAGTTATCCACTGTATTTTTTGGATAGTCGGATGATTTTGCGGACCGTCAATTAATTTCATGGTGGGATTGAGATTCTAGGATTTTGAGTCAGACCAATCTAGTCCTATTTATAGCACATCTTCCCGGAAGCTGCCATATATCATAGCTTAATCTGCATCAGGTAGAAGGATGGAAATAATCATAAATTTGTCGGGCTAGTTTTTCGCCAATTCCGGGAACTTCCGCCAGTTGTGTGGGGGTTGCCATGCGAATATAATCAATAGACCGAAAGTGACCTAATAGCAATTTTTGGCGGTGGTGTCCGAGTCCGGGAATGTCATCTAAATGCGATCGCTTCATGCGTTTACTGCGTTGGTTACGATGGAAACTAACCGCAAATCGATGGGCTTCATCTCGTAGTCGTCGCAATAATTGTACCCCAGGTTGTTCAGGATGGGTAGTTAATGGTTGAGACTCACCAGGGACAAAAATTTCCTCTCGGCGTTTGGCTAAACTAATCACCTTCAACTCTTCTAAAATATCCAGACCTTGCAAAACTTTCACGACGGCTGAGAGTTGACCTTTCCCACCATCAATCATAATCAAATCTGGCTTATCCTGGGGTTCTAAATTCTGATAATCTCGAAAACGGCGACCAATTACTTCTGCTAAACTGGCGAAATCATCAGACCTTCCCGAATGCACATCAGGATTTTTAATTTTATACTGTCGGTAGTGTTGTTTGGCGGGTAAACCATCAATAAATACCACGCGGGAGGCGACTGCATCAGAACCCTGAATATGGGAGATATCATAACCTTCTATGCGGTGGGGAAGGTCGGGAAGGTCGAGAATTTCGGTTAAGTCTTGGAGAGATTGATGATGACGATCGCTTAATTTTTGCAGTCGCATTAACTCATAGTTAGCGTTGCGTTCGACCATTGCGATTAAATCGAGTTTGGCTTGTCTTTGGGGAGTAATTAAGGTAACTTTCCGACCTTTGCGATCGCTTAACCAATCTGCTACTAACTCCCCATCTTGTAAACTATATTGTAGCACAATTTCGCTGGGAATTTCCACAGCATCAACGGTTTGATAATGTTCCTGTAAAACCCGCTGAATAATTCCCCCCAACTCTAGGGAAGTCAAGGCTGTTTCACTAGGGTAAACTTTCGCCAAAAAGCCTAATCTACCGACCAAATGTCCGGCGCGGATTTGGAAAAGTTGCACGGAGGCTTGTTGTCCGTCAGTAGCCAAAGCGATCGCATCAAGAGACACCGTTTCATCAGGAAGGGAAACTTTTTGGTCTTGGTTGAGAGACTGTAAACCTTGAATGCGATCGCGGAATTTGGCGGCGGTTTCAAAGTTTAACTCAGCGGCGGCTTGTTGCATTTGCGCGGTTAAATTTTTGATAAGTTCTTCTGTGCGTCCTTGAAAAACCATCGCCACTTTTTGGACAATTTGATGATAATCTTCTGGGGAGATCATCTGCTGACAAACTCCCGGACAGCGACCTATATCATAATTTAAACAGGGACGGTCTTTAAACAAAGGTTTAGGACGTTGACGCAGGGGAAATAGACGCTTAACCAATTGTAGATTACTTCGCAATAGTCCGGTATCTACATAAGGGCCATAATATCTATCTTTGGGATTGCTTAAATTACGTTTTCGGGTAATAAAAATGCGCGGGTATGGTTCCGACCAAGTAATACACAGATAGGGATATTTTTTATCATCCTTGAGTAAGACATTAAAATGAGGTTGATGGTTTTTAATCAAATTAGCTTCTAAAGCCAAGGCTTCGGCTTCGGTATCAGTAACGATAAATTCAATATCTGTCACCTGTTGAATCATTAAGTTAATCCGGTGACTATGTTTCTGGCGATCGCGAAAATAGGAACGCACCCGCGATCGCAATTTTTTCGATTTCCCAATATACAGAATATTCTCATTACCATCTTTCATGAAATACACACCCGGAACCGGGGGAATTTCTTTTAATCTCATTTCTAGGCGATCGCTATCTTCAATTAGTGGTATAATTGTCATAGTAGTTTATTTAATAGTAGGGTGCGTCAGACACCGATACAATTATCAATTATAGTCGGGTTTCTCCCCCAGAGGTCAAGAAACCCGGCTTCTTCCCTCGGAAGTCAAGAAACCCGGTTTCTCCAAGAAACCGGGTTTCTAAGCAATTGGGTTTCTCCCTCAGAAGTCAAGAAACCCGGCTTCTCCCTCAGAAGTCAAGAAACCCGGTTTCTCCAAGAAACCGGGTTTCTAAGCAATTGGGTTTCTCCCTCAGAAGTCAAGAAACCCGGCTTCTCCCTCGGAAGTCAAGAAACCCGGTTTCTCCAAGAAACCGGGTTTCTAAGCAATTGGGTTTCTCCCTCGGAGGTCAAGAAACCCGGCTTCTCCCTCGGAAGTCAAGAAACCCGGTTTCTCCAAGAAACCGGGTTTCTAAGCAATTGGGTTTCTCCCTCGGAAGTCAAGAAACCCGGCTTCTCCCTCGGAAGTCAAGAAACCCGGTTTCTCCAAGAAACCGGGTTTCTAAGCAATTGGGTTTCTCCCTTGGAAGTCAAGAAACCCGGCTTCTCCCTCGGAAGTCAAGAAACCCGGTTTCTCCAAGAAACCGGGTTTCTAAGCAATTGGGTTTCTCCCTTGGAAGTCAAGAAACCCGGCTTCTTCCTCGGAAGTCAAGAAACCCGGTTTCTCTAAGAAACCGGGTTTCTAAGCAATTGGGTTTCTCCCTTGGAAGTCAAGAAACCCGGCTTCTTCCTCGGAAGTCAAGAAACCCGGTTTCTCCAAGAAACCGGGTTTCTAAGCAATTGGGTTTCTCCCTTGGAAGTCAAGAAACCCGGCTTCTCCCTCGGAAGTCAAGAAACCCGGTTTCTCCAAGAAACCGGGTTTCTAAGCAATTGGGTTTCTCCCTTGGAAGTCAAGAAACCCGGCTTCTCCCTCGGAAGTCAAGAAACCCGGTTTCTCCAAGAAACCGGGTTTCTAAGCAATTGGGTTTCTCCCTTGGAAGTCAAGAAACCCGGCTTCTCCCTCGGAAGTCAAGAAACCCGGTTTCTCTAAGAAACCGGGTTTCTAAGCAATTGGGTTTCTCCCTTGGAAGTCAAGAAACCCGGCTTCTTCCTCGGAAGTCAAGAAACCCGGTTTCTCCAAGAAACCGGGTTTCTAAGCAATTGGGTTTCTCCCTTGGAAGTCAAGAAACCCGGCTTCTCCCTCAGAAGTCAAGAAACCCGGTTTCTCCAAGAAACCGGGTTTCTAAGCAATTGGGTTTCTCCCTTGGAAGTCAAGAAACCCGGCTTCTCCCTCGGAAGTCAAGAAACCCGGTTTCTCCAAGAAACCGGGTTTCTAAGTAATTAATACATTTTTGAGGGCGTTAATCAGATATTGATTGTCAGCTTCGGTGCGGATAGCTACGCGAAAATAATTATCTCCTAATTCGGGAAAACTTAAACAGTCGCGAATCAAAATCCGATAATCTTTAAGTAGTTGAGTTTGTAACTCACTCACCGACGACTGACACCGGACTAGCAAAAAATTGGCTACCCCTGGATAAGGATAAAGTCCGGTAATTTTCCCTAATTCCTGATAGAGTTGGGGGCGGTTAATAGATAACCAATGGTGGGTTTTTTCCTCAAAAGCCCGATCGCCTAAAACTGCAATACCCGCCGCCACGGCTAAATTATTCACAGACCAAGGGTCTCGCCACTGTCGCCACAAATTTAGGCGGTCTGGGTGAGCGATCGCATATCCTAATCTTAAACCAGGCAGACTGTAAAACTTAGTGAGCGATCGCAAAATCACCAAATTGGGAAAATCTGCCACCCTCTCGATTAAGCTAGTTTGTGCCGACCGTGGCAGAAAATCCATAAAAGCCTCGTCAACCACCACCAAAGCAAACCTTTCCAACAGGGGCAAAATCAACTCTGGCCGTAGTAATATACCCGTGGGATTGTGGGGAGTATTCAGCAATAGTCCCGCCCTTTCCTCTAATTCCCCCAACCCATCAAATTGGACCTTATCGCCACCCTCAAGACTAATAGGGCATTCAATCACCCTAGCATTAAAAGCATTGAGCGATCGCCGATAGTCCCCAAAAGCCGGAGTCAGCAGATATGTAGCCCCCATTTGTGCCAACTCCCGGCCCGCCCAAGTCAGCAATTCAGCCGCCCCATTTCCCGGCAAAATCCATTCAACCGGTAAATCTTCATGAAAGCGACTTACAGCCTGTCGCAGGTCCATATAATCGGGCTGAGGATAGGTTTTAATCTGCCCCTGATGAGTATTCAAAGCGGCGATCGCCGTTAATGGAGGGCCGAGGGGATTAATACTAGCCGAGAAATCGACAATTTCCGATGGCGGACAATCAGCGATCGAAGCCGCCCACATCAAATTTCCCCCGTGGCTGGGTCTGTTCATCAATCTCCCTCCGTGCAGACCCCCACTAAATCGGTATCCTGATTAGTGGTGGGTTATGGACGACTATTTATCAGCGACCTTCTCCTTAAACAGTTTTCCTGCCGAGAAAGCCGGAACCCAAGTTTCAGGAATATCCATTTTTTCGCCGGTCTGGGGGTTACGGCCTTCGCGCGCCTTACGTTTCCTGGCTTCAAAAGAACCAAATCCCACCAGGGTGACTTTTTCCTGTGTAGCAACAGCATCGATAACACTTTCGAGAGCCGCACTCAACACCGCATCAGCCTGTTTTTTGGTGACACCTGCTTTTTCGGCTACCGCATCTATTAATTCACCCTTATTCATCAATTACTCCTTTTGAGAACTGGGGGCCAATCAATGACCCCCAATGGTTTGCACGATTTTTCTGCCTTATTCTAAGGTTTATGTCGCCACATAGATAGGGTTTAACCCCAAATTGTCATATATAGCACCAGACAGGAAAGTTAGGACGTATAATGGAGAGGACGAGATGACTAAGAAGACCCAAAATGCCAGCCCCCTATAGTTACGACCTCAGACAAAAAGTTATTGATGCAATTGAACTAGACGGTATGCCCAAAACAGAAGCCAGTCAAGTTTTCCATGTCAGCCGGAACACCATTAATCTCTGGCTGCAAAGAAAAGCACAGACCGGAGACTTCCTCCCTAAACCTAATCACCCACCTGGCAATAACCACAAAATTACCGACTGGCATAAATTCAAAGCTTTTGCCCAAGAGCATGGCCACAAAACCTCCGCTCAAATGGCTGAACTTTGGGATGACGACATCTCTCCTCGCACCATATCCAGAGCCTTGAAGAAAATTGGCTTCACCAGAAAAAAAACTTACGGCTACCAAGAACGTGATGAGCAACAGCGAGAGGAGTTTATGGCTCAGATTGAACAGATGGAGCCGGAAGGGTTGGTTTACCTCGATGAAGCTGGCATCAATAGTCAAGACTCGGATTATCCTTATGGTTACTGTGAGCAAGGACAACGCTTCCATGTCCTCAAATCCGGGAAGAGGCAGGGCAGGGTGAGCATGATTGTGGCATGGTGTCATCAACAACTCTTAGCCCCCTTTACCTTTGAGGGTTGTTGTAATCGGACAGTGTTTGAGTTGTGGTTGGAGTTCATCTTAATTCCAACACTGAAGCCAGGTCAGACTCTAGTGCTAGACAATGCAACGTTTCATAAAGGGGGACGGATTCCTGAGCTAGTGGAGGCGGCTCAATGTCGTTTGCTCTATCTACCACCTTATTCGCCAGACCTCAACAAGATAGAGAAATGTTGGTCGTGGTTGAAAGCCCGCATTCGCCACTGCATTGAGCAGTTTGATTCTCTCCATGATGCCATGGATTCCGTTCTCAAAGCTGCGTCCTAACCACCTTGACTAATGCTATATTTAGGGGAATTTTCCACTTTTTTTAAGATATTAGCCGATCAAAATATCCCCCAGGGGTGGGGGATTTTGGCTGAAGGGGTTTTTAACGCTAGATCTTAACGCCCTTGCATCATCTGGCGGACATCGGGGCTAAAATTGTTCTGGTAGCCAAACCCAGAGCGATCGGAATCATCCAGGATATTGGGCGTTACCAACACAATTACCTCAGCCCGCTCGCTGCTGGTGCTGCTTCTACGGAACAGAGAACCCACGATAGGCAAATCACCCAACAGGGGAATCTTGCTAACGTCAGTCCGTTCCTGATCTTGAATAATACCAGAGACAATCAGAGTTTGACCGTCCCGCAGACGAATCCTTCCTGAAGTTAAACTGCGCCGAAAGATTTGTAAGACAAAATCATCGCCACCTGTTCCTACCTGACTGCCTGGGGAACTAACTTCTGGGTTAATTGCCATAGTGACGAAGCCATTATCATCAATTCGCTCAACATTCACCCCCAAAGTCAAGCCCACAGGTACAAGTTGAGGCTGGATGGTTTCCCTAGTACCGGAAGGAGTATCTGTAAAAGTTGTTGTCCTCGATTGCAATACCTCTTGTACCAGTTGCACGGAAGCGGTTTCTCCCTCTTGTACCACCAAGGTGGGGTCGGTGAGGATTTTGGCTCTACCGCTGACGATTTGGGCTTGCAAGGTAGACAGGAACCGCCGAGGATATTGGAAGAAGGGAAACACGGAAGCAGTTGTGCTACCAAGGCCTGTCAGACTTCCATCTGTTAAGTCTCTCGTGAAAGGTGTATATTCAGAAAGCCCAACTCCTCCCGGTCTCTCGGTGACAGGTCGAATCGGTCTCAAGCCAATACCACCCCCTGGAGCCGTTAACGGAGTCCTAATGGTGCTATCGCGATCAAAAAATGGGTCTTCAGTGCTTAGGGGGTTGGTAATAATTGGGCGAGAGGTGACACCACCTGTAGACTGACCACGGGTTGGGGGATTGATGCCGCCGAAGTTGAGAGAAGCGGCACCGCCATCATTCACAAAGAAGGTATCATTAATCCCAAAGGAGAAACTAGTGCCTTGGGTGGCTTCCCCGGTCAGGTTCACGTCAATGATTTTCACATTAACCGCCACCTGACGTTGACGGAGATCAAGCTGCATTAACATAGCAGTTGCCATCTGTACCTTTTCAGGATCTCCAACCAGAGTTACAGAGTTGAGCCGTGCATCTGTTGATACTGACAGCCCCCTTAACACCAGAGGTCCTTGTCCTTCTGTTGCTCCTAATGGTTGGATTCGAGTTGAGCTACTTGTAACTGTCAGTTGAGAATCCCCATCTCCTTCAGTAACCCTTCTAGTTTCGGTAACTAAAACCTGAGTTGCAGCGCCCTGAGTGCTTAAAAAACTGGCTGCATTCTCAGCTGATACCTGATTCATTCTCAGGGTTCGCATCACAATATTTTGGGCAGACTCGGGAAGTTCAAAACCGACAAAAACCGTGTTTCCCACCCGGTTCGCTTGTAATCCTGTTAATCGCAGGACATAGTTAAAGACTTCCTGGACTGGTTCATTTTCAATATCCAAGGAAATTTTAAATTCCTGTTCTTCATCTCCGGGTCTAAAACGTCCCGTTGTACGATCTTGCCTCAAATTACTGAAGGCAACATTCAGACCAGCAACCCGCGCCAACAATGATAATACCTCCCGCACTGATGCGTCTCGCAAGACTAGGCGGGGGATGATTTCGTTGGTGTTCAGGTTGACATTGGAAGCACCAGGATTGATATTAGAAACGGCAATGTCTCCTAAAGGTGGCGCAACGGCACGGGGTTGGAAGGGTGGCGTTGTGTCTAAGGAACGCCTTGGCTGTAATGGCGCTTGACCCATTTGGGGAGTTAAAGCTGGGTCGGGCATGATAATCTCATTATTGCCGTTTTGGGCGGTCGGATCACCGGTGATGGTAACTGGTGGGTCGGGAACCATTACCTGAGAAGCACCGTTCCCAGGTTGTTGGGGTGCAAAAGCGGGAGCATCTACGATCGCCCCTTCTGGAGCGATCGCGATCGCAATAGCATCTCCCGCACCCTGAATTATCCGCGCTTCAGGAGAGCCAGTAGTTCCGGTCACAATCACCCGAATACTGGTCGGGTCTAGCTGGTTCACCACAATGGAAGCAATACCAGGAGCGGGGTTATTTTGCTGAAATGAGCCATTGGGAGAACTCAATTGAGCGTTAGTAATATCCGCCACAAAATCATTACCCCGCCGAATCACAAACACCGCTGGACGTTCGCCGCCGTCAGTGACCAGCACCAGGTTAATTTCCCCGTTGTCAGCTTGGAATAATTGAATATCGCGGACAACTGTAAACGCCAGGGCGGGAGCCACAGCCACAACCATGGCTGCTGCAACTCCCCCCGCTACTCCTCCACCAAATCCTAAAATATCTCTCACATTTCCTCCTAAAAGTTGGAAAGCAACCGTTGCTATTGGTTTATATATTCTGTTTGCTTAGGCCTGGAAAAATCATAATTCATCCGGGGCAACAGGACAATAGGAAATTATCTACACCCACGGGCATTTTATCTGGGCAACCTATCACATTTTAGCGATTTTGTCAACCCCCATTCTGCCAAAAAATGAGCGATCGCCATGATTTAGGGTTGATAAGGCGATCGCTCGATTATCTGTGAACCAGAACATTATTTTTTTTTCAGCTTCTGGTTGCTGTTGTTGCTCACGCTGCTCGTCACTCAAAGGCATTAAGGCGTGTAACTTAAACGTACTTCTGAGGCGGCGTTGAGGCTGGTTATCTATGGGAACAAAGCGACCCTGGCGAATTTCCCCCTTCAATTCTGGCGATCGATCCAGCAACTGAGAACTAAAGTCTCTAACCACTAGCATAGGCTGCATTCTCTCCAGAGAAATCATAAATTTGCGGATTTGCTCAAAACTCCCTTCCACCTCCACCTCGTACTCTTGTCGTCTCAGTTTATTGTTAACTTGGGAACCGAGAGAACCATCAGTCACTAGCATGGGTCCATCACTTTGGGGTTGAAACCTAACCAAACGTGCTTTTAGTTCTTCATCCAAAATACCCGCATTAATTTGATTTAATTGTTCATTAACATCAAACATCAACATTTCCAGATTTGCTTCATCAGCAAACAAAGCCGTTACACTAGCCAGTCGCTGTTTAGCTTCCTCTCGTTGACGTTCCGCCTCCTCTTGCTGCTGCAACTTTTCGTTTTGCTGTTCAATTTCCCTTTGCTTAATTTGAATGTTGGAATTGAGTATTTGCTGTTCTTCCCAAGCCGGCAAAGCCAGGTAAAACACACCCACCCCACACAAAATCGCGCCTAGGGCTCCAATAGCAATACCGACGACCTTAGAAGTGATAGCCAAACCCAATATCACTGGGCCAGAACCTTCCTCCTCCTCCTCCGGTTCCTCATCATCAAGAAGATACTCATTTGCTGCTACCATAGGAAAAAACCTCCGTTTTTTGTTGACATCAAAACCCTGAGACCAAAAGCCTAGGGTCGAATTACACCTTGTTCTGTGAGGGTTTCAATTCGATTAACCAAACCCAGTGCGTCATTAGCTTTTAATAGGGGTAACAGTTCCGAAGCCGTGGCAGAACTCAGACGGGTTTCTATGCTAAACTGCACGATGGGCTGTAAATCTGGCAGACCCCCAGGCACTGAGGAACCGTCAGCCACCACTAAACGGGTGGGGTTATCTTGCAATCTAGCAGAAACTAGCCGGGTTGTGCTGCCATTAAAGAAAGGCGACTGGTTGACCAACAACATGAAATCATTAAGCTGCCCAAAAGAACCAACATTTCCTTCAATGGTAACTTGTGCGGTTTGTCTAGCAGGGGTCTGTCCCTCTTCCTCAGAGGCGGTAGTTGCTTCGTTGGTGGGTCGCTTTGTCGGAGGTTGGTAATTCTCACCCCAGCAATTTGCATGATCTTAGCCATTTCTTGACTTAAAGCTGACCAGGGCTTAATCTCATTGAATACCAAAGCCAAAGCATCGGCTTCGTCATTGGTCTGTTTGGCTTCTGCATAAATGCGATCGAGGGCTTGGACTTGGACATTTTTCTCGCCCAGTTGCAACTCTAAAGCATCGGCTTCTCTGGAAAGGCTGGCATTTTGCCTAGTTAACACAAACCAACCGCCTCCCATTAAAGCATTGAGTCCCACAGCTACCCCCAGTCCGATTAAAATGGGTGTTTGGTCAACGGGTTTCCCCGCAGCGCCTTTGGGGGGCTTGATAACTCGGGTTTTATACTCTGGGCGATCGTTAAGAAAATTAATATCAAGGCTGTACATATTAACAAACCCTCTGGTAGTATTTTTATAGACATGGTAGCAGTGAGAGTTCCCGGAACTAGGTAACGCGCAATCCTAAACCTAATACCACTCCTAAACTAGCACGCTGCTCCGGGGGAATTTCCTGATCATCTGTTAACAGGTTCAGGGCTTCTATGGGGTCTACCTGGGTGGCTGGCATGGCTAGGCGTTGCATAAAGAACTCATCCAGTTGTCCGATCGCCGCCCCAGGACCAGCCAGAAGTAACTGGGCGATTTCCAAACCATCATTTTGGTTGATGTAGAAATCAATAGAGCGTCGGAGTTCATCGGCTAACTCTGCTAATACTTTAATGATGGCATTAACTCCCGGATTTGGCTCGTTCAATGCTCCCATTGTATCAGTTACCGGAAGGGTCATCGCCTGCAATTCCTGAAAATCCCGTGAGGGTGGTAGGTTCATGGCATTATTAAGTCCCGATTGTACCTGATACAAACCAATGGGAATGGTGCGGGTAAATTGGGGAACGCCATTGACCACAATCACCAATTCGGTGCTATCAAATTCGATGTCAGCTAAAATCGCCGCCTCGTTAGAAGAAAAGTGTTCTAACTGACTTTTCATAGTCCGAATTAGGGCAAAGTTACTGATTTCTAAAACCTCTATTTGTAAGCCAGCTTGTTCAAAGGTTTCTATGTAAGTGTTGGTAACTTCTTTCCGGGTGGCGACTAACAAAACCTGTACTTTTTCGATGCCATCTTCATCAACAAATGTTCCCAGTTTCTGATAGTCTACGTCGGCTTCTTCCCTGGGAAAAGGCAGATATAAACCCGCTTCGGCGTTCATATATTCTTTAAGTTCCTCCTCATTTAACTCCGCCGGAACCGGGATTAAACGAGTGACTGCTTCCCTTCCGGGAATAGCGGTGGCGATGTTTTTGGTTTTGATATTATTGTCCGCCAATGTCGATTCGATTAACTCCGCCATGGTAGGAGTATCAACTATTTGACCATCCTGCACCACATTTTCGGGAACCTCCGCAGTGGCTAAGGTTAACAACTTGAACTTATCGCCTTTTTTGCGAATTTCGACAATATTAATTCGCTCGGCGGCTAGTTCAATACCCATTCCCGGCTTACGACTGGAAAAAATACCTTTGAGGAAACCAACCATAGATTTTTTTTGGATGAGTTAAGGGAGGACTTAGGTTAACCATAGCATTTTTCCGCCCAGAATGTGTTACCATCACCACGGTAATTAAGGGCTTCCCCGGTCCTCTAGGGAGGAGGACTTTTAGGTATTACCAAGGGGGGGCTGTTTTCCTAGTTACTGAAGGCGGGATGATTGAACAGAGCCTCAATGACTCTTCTACCGCGTAATTGATTGGAAAGGGGTAGGTGTCCCCTGGGGGCGCTTAGTTCCCAAGTGAAGCCTTGGGGATAGCGGGTCCAAGTGCGATCGCTTCTCCAGCCAATTTTCTGCCACAATTTATCCCAATTTTTGCCGACACCTAACCAAACTTCCCGCTGGACGGTATAGCCAAATTTGCCTTGGGAATGGACTCGCCACAGGGTGTCAATGGTTTGTAAGTCGGCGACGGGAAAGCGATCGACTTCGGAAAAATATAGCCAGTTTCGTTTAACTGCTGCGTCGCTGGCTAACTCACACAGGTTTCTCAGGGTCAGCAGGTCGGCGGCTTGGAAGTTTTGCTGTAGCAATTCCTGTTGGAGGGGAAAATAATCAGCCCCTACCTCTGAGTTTAGCGGAACTACTCCGGTCGGAAAATGGGTTTCCAAAAACTCTTGGGTTTTGGGGAGGTTGGCTAGATACAGGACTCTATAGGCTTCACCACTGACAGGGGTGGGAGTTTCGGTCTGCTGGGACATTAAAAATTCTATCAGTACATCTAAACCAAGTTCCCCCTGGGTCGCTAATGAGGCGATCGCCTTTAACTGCTGGGTCTGGCTGTCGCTGTTTAGTTGTGAGCGCAGTTGGTTTAACTCTATTGATAGGTCTTGGTCGGAGGAGGCGATCAAATCAGTCATTGAATTTCTCCGGTAGCTTGGAAACCGCCTAGGGTTAACTGGCGGCGGAAAAGTAACTGGGCTGGTTTGGCCCAATAATATAAAAAGGTGATTAATCCACCATTGTACAGGTGCATTGGATTCAGTTAAACGCGCTACGGACAATCGGGATATTTAATTACCCCTCCGACTTGACTCTGGCTGCTACGGTTTTGCTTAATTGTCGCCTCGCCCCTGTCCCCCGGATATGGTTGGCGAGGTGATTCTCATAATTATTTCCGTTTTTTGGGGCGATCGTGCCTACTTAATCGATGGATTCGTTGCAGGGTAATGGTTTCGGCTTGTGTAAAGTTATATTACAGATTCTCATAACCTCGCGCGACTTCTAATCCTGCCCTAGTTAAAGCAAACTTTAGCCACGCGAAGAAAAGTTTTTGTTTCGGGGGGTTGACAGTCTGGCACTATGGCTGATAATATAAATCCAGCGAAAACAAACGAATTTGCTCCCCGAAAAAAGGGCTGTAAAGTTTTGTTAAGCACCTTCTACGTGCTCTCGCGCGATCGCACCTTGAAAACCGCATACCGTAAGGTTTCCAAAGGTATAGGGTCCAACCCTACCAATTCCCCCGTCAGGGGACGGAAACAGAGATTTTGGCGCTCATCATCGAACGATGATGAAAACAAGTCCAACCCTACCAATTCCCCCGTCAGGGGACGGAAACGAGTTTTAGTTAGTCAGTTTTTTTAACTAACAAGAGTCCAACCCTACCAATTCCCCCGTCAGGGGACGGAAACCACGACACGCATAATGAGGTTTTCGATGAACTCCCCATCTATGTCCAACCCTACCAATTCCCCCGTCAGGGGACGGAAACTCTCGCCATTTGGCATGAAGGGCAGAGGATCCATCAAACAGGGTCCAACCCTACCAATTCCCCCGTCAGGGGACGGAAACCCAAAGAAGCTGCCCCAAAGGGGAACTTTGAGACCCAGAGGAATGTCCAACCCTACCAATTCCCCCGTCAGGGGACGGAAACTGGGAAGTTGCTTCCTGGGAAGTTGCTTCCTGGGAAGTTGCTTGTCCAACCCTACCAATTCCCCCGTCAGGGGACGGAAACCCTCTTTAGTTTAAGGATTTAGTGTTTGAACCGCTTCAGAAGTCCAACCCTACCAATTCCCCCGTCAGGGGACGGAAACATACCTCCAGGGACTTATGCCCTTTTTGCCATCAAAGATGGTCCAACCCTACCAATTCCCCCGTCAGGGGACGGAAACTAACCAATTGAGCCTTTTTGGCTCATCAGGAGCATCTTTGAGTGTCCAACCCTACCAATTCCCCCGTCAGGGGACGGAAACATACCCCAGCCTCCCTCGGACTCCTTCCCTCCGGTCCCTTTGTCCAACCCTACCAATTCCCCCGTCAGGGGACGGAAACTCCTTAGTCATTTCCTTCGCCAGCCAAGCCTGGCTAATAGTCCAACCCTACCAATTCCCCCGTCAGGGGACGGAAACTTTCCCCCGGCTCTCTCGGAGCCATCCGATTGCTCGGAGTCCAACCCTACCAATTCCCCCGTCAGGGGACGGAAACTTCCTTCTGAGCGGCAATAATCTTGGTAGACTCCAACATGAAGGTCCAACCCTACCAATTCCCCCGTCAGGGGACGGAAACTTTTTATTTGCCACCATAATTGGGTGGAAGTTTTTTTCCACGTCCAACCCTACCAATTCCCCCGTCAGGGGACGGAAACACTCCGGAGAGGACTGCTCCTCTCACGGATTCTTGTGTGTGAGTCCAACCCTACCAATTCCCCCGTCAGGGGACGGAAACCACTAACCTTTCCATTGTGGAGAATCCCTGCCCCGAGTGCGGCGTCCAACCCTACCAATTCCCCCGTCAGGGGACGGAAACCCTCGTATACGATCCAAATGACGATCAGGATGGTCATGTTCCAGACGTCCAACCCTACCAATTCCCCCGTCAGGGGACGGAAACCTAATCGGAATAGTTTTAACTGCTGGTATTATGGTGATGGTCCAACCCTACCAATTCCCCCGTCAGGGGACGGAAACTTGAACTTCAACTTCTTGAACTTGTTTAAAATTAATCATTGTCCAACCCTACCAATTCCCCCGTCAGGGGACGGAAACGGTTATAATGACCTTTGTGCGGCTTCCCCGCACCTCAGTCCCATAGTCCAACCCTACCAATTCCCCCGTCAGGGGACGGAAACAAAACCTGAGTCTGTTTGTAAAGAAAATTGAGAAAAGAAATCTTGTCCAACCCTACCAATTCCCCCGTCAGGGGACGGAAACTCGGAGGAAAAACATATAGCCGATCGCAGCCTCTTGTCTGAAGTCCAACCCTACCAATTCCCCCGTCAGGGGACGGAAACGCCCAACTAGGAACTTTTTGTTGTGCTAACAGTGATTTGGTCCAACCCTACCAATTCCCCCGTCAGGGGACGGAAACAGCCATAGTTGACCTGCGTGTTAGTGTTAAGTTGACTCAAACCTTGGTCCAACCCTACCAATTCCCCCGTCAGGGGACGGAAACTTTGCTGATAAGACCATAATGTCTCCTAAACTGTTCTGAAATTGCAGTCCAACCCTACCAATTCCCCCGTCAGGGGACGGAAACTTGCTATAAGTGTTAAAGTTGTCACTACCCCCGCTATCAGCGGGGGGTCCAACCCTACCAATTCCCCCGTCAGGGGACGGAAACACCCGGTCCATCCCTTCGGAGGACTCCAGGTACATCCCGTCCAACCCTACCAATTCCCCCGTCAGGGGACGGAAACGTTAAGGTGCAGAGCCACGCACCCGACCGTGTTCAAGTCTTGCGACGTCCAACCCTACCAATTCCCCGTCAGGGGACGGAAACAACCTAAAGAACACACCAAAACGTCCCAATCAGAAAAATATTGTCCAACCCTACCAATTCCCCGTCAGGGGACGGAAACCATGAGCAATGCCGAATGCCCGGGCGCAACTTGGTCAGTTATAACGTCCAACCCTACCAATTACCCGTCAGGGGACGGAAACTAGCTTCCGCCCTTTGGCGGCGGATAGAATGCGATCCGCTTTCGCGGTCCAACCCTACCAATTCCCCGTCAGGGGACGGAAACCTTACTTAAAAGGTAAGTAGTCAAGGGTTTTAATGTAAAAAACGGTCCAACCCTACCAATTCCCCGTCAGGGGACGGAAACAACTTTTTGTTCATAGGTCGTTTTAAAACTTTTCGCTCCAAGTCCAACCCTACCAATTCCCCGTCAGGGGACGGAAACTCACCTAGCAAGTTTCTTAAGTTCAGCATTCTTTTTTTTACGTCCAACCCTACCAATTCCCCGTCAGGGGACGGAAACTTTTGATAACTTAATACCAGGCGAGGTGGGTTTTAATGTCCAACCCTACCAATTCCCCGTCAGGGGACGGAAACTCTGAAAAATTCCTTGCTCCAGAAATAGCTTTTAAGATTAAGTCCAACCCTACCAATTCCCCGTCAGGGGACGGAAACGCTCTACAGGAGAAACCAGCCATACTGTAATAGCAATACTCATGGTCCAACCCTACCAATTCCCCGTCAGGGGACGGAAACATTATTTCCTGGCTCGCAACAAGCCAGTCCCCATCTCTCCCCGTCCAACCCTACCAATTCCCCGTCAGGGGACGGAAACCCGAACAAGAGTAACCGTTCGGGAACCTTCATAATACATCCTGTCCAACCCTACCAATTCCCCGTCAGGGGACGGAAACTTCTCCGCCTTGTAGGCTTCGATCTGGGAGACTAAATCCCAGTCTTCACACTCGTCCAACCCTACCAATTCCCCGTCAGGGGACGGAAACAGAAGAATGGGGAAAATACCCCCTAATGGAAATGATAAACGCTCTTCGAGGTCCAACCCTACCAATTCCCCGTCAGGGGACGGAAACCTTAAAGAATCCCATCGCGAACGCTGGTTTTCCCACCATATGTGGTCCAACCCTACCAATTCCCCGTCAGGGGACGGAAACCGGGCTAAATTTTCTAGCCAAGAAATTAACCTTTTCTCGCTCGGTCCAACCCTACCAATTCCCCGTCAGGGGACGGAAACCTAAGTTTATAGGCAACCTCCCCTATGTAATTAGAGGGTTTTGTCCAACCCTACCAATTCCCCGTCAGGGGACGGAAACGACCAGAGAGTGGCGTTTGCTTTGACTTCGTAATATTTACAGCGTCCAACCCTACCAATTCCCGGTCAGGGGAGGGAAACCGACTAATAGCCCCGACATTAGTGATGAATGACTGCAGCCGTGTGCAACCCTACAAATTCCCCATGAGGGGAGGGAAACGCCGGGTGGTGTGTGGATGTTGTGAGGGTTGAGGTCGTGTCATGGCGGGGTAATTTCGCAGTTGGGGAGGGGGGAAAAAGACCAGTCTGGGGGATAAAACTTGTTGGGGGTGTAGAAGGGTTAGGGTTGGGTTGAGGCGTGCAAAATCCGATTAATAATGCCACTGGTAGAAGTAGGCATTTCCACGGCAATGAGGACGATTTTACCGTTATAGGCTTGAACCGTGGGGGCCTCCGGTAGGGTGTCAATGGTGTAATCACCACCCTTAACATATATATCAGGTTGTAGCTGTTCAATAATCGCCGTAGCAGTGCTTTCTGGAAAAATGACCACTGCATCTACGGGTTTTAACTGGCTGAGAACTTCGGCTCGCTGTAATTCTGGTATAATAGGACGGGGAGGATATCCGGCCGAGTGGGGTTTAATCAGGCGAACAGAGCGATCGCTATTGAGACCCACTACCAGCGCGCGCCCCAAACTTTTGGCTTGGGTCAGGTAGCGAATATGTCCAACATGAATCAAGTCAAAACAGCCATTGCTAAAAACTAGAGGTCGCCATTGTTCAGGGTTATAGGCGATCGCCTCCTCAAAATCTCTCCACTTGTTTTTTAGTAGCAATTGTAGCAATTTCGGCGTTAGTGAAATTACCCATAATGTGGGGGAAGTTGGCTGGTCAAGTGATTGGACTTAACCTCAAGGGAATGAAAAAAAAGTTAACAATTTTCGCGGTTGACAGTATCAGGTAAGCCTTGATAGAATTACGGCAATAAGAAACCTGACAATACAAGGCATTGATTTGCCTCAGCCGAGTGTGTAAAGTTTTGTTGAGCAGTTGATGCCGTAGGGAGAAACCTAAACTTATATCAATGAATTGAAAAAGATGCCTCTCTTGTTACCAGCTTTGATCACCAAAATCAATGGACAGAACTATGAGCAAGTCAAAAGGAGTCAAAAAGTTCGGTATTCATGGTTGGGAGGGTTGCGTAAGGCATGGAGAAATTTTTGCCTTGATTGTTTTTCGGGTAATTTATGCAGTGCTAGGAGATTTACGATATGCAGCTTACCAATGTAGTGGAACCTTTGGGTGAAGTCAACGTTTATAAGCAAAAAAATGGCAGCATTAATATTGTGGCGACAATTCTTACGGTTCCCGATTTAGAAGGGGTAAGAATGGGGTTGGCTTTAGATGCTTCTGCCTCCATGAAAAAAATGTATGGAGTTAGTGGAATTGTCGGAGGAGTGTTTGGTGCGGCGGCTACTATTCCTAATGTCGTTGAACCTGTAGCGCGGACGATGATTAGCTACTTATCTAACTTTTCCTCAAACGGCAAAGTTAATTTAATTTACTGGGCTTGTAGTCCCGATGGTTCTAAAATTGAAGAAGTCGGCGAATTTGACGAGGAACAAACCCAAAATTTGGCGATCGTTGGTCCCAAAAAATTAGCTTGGGGACGAGGAACTAAGTTGTTAGCACCTCTCCAATATTTTGTTGATAAATTTAAAGATGCTCCCGCTTTAGGCGTTAAGCAACCCGCTGCGCTTTGTGTTTTCGTGACTGATGGAATTATTGAAGATCTCGCAGAGGTCAAAAAATATTGCTTCCAGTATGCTAAAGAAGTTACCAACCAAAGTAAACCTTTTGTCAAAATGGTACTGATTGGAGTTGGAGATGAAGTCGATGTTGGACAAATGGAAGAACTAGATGATATGTTTGAAGGAAAAGATGTTAAAGATAGTTACGGGCAAGATATTGATATTTGGGATCATCAGTTAGCGAGTGATATGAACAAATTAGAACAGGTGTTTAAGGAGTTGGTTTCTGAAGATATGATGGTTATTAGTTCAGGTCGCATTGTGAACCAATCGGGAAAAGTGTGCCAAGATTATGCAGACGGTGTTCCCGCATTACTTCGCTTTACCTTGCCTTCTGGTTCAACATCTTTTACCCTAGAGTTTCCTGGTGGCAATATCACTCAAAATATTTCGGAAGGGTTATAAATAGATGAGATGATTGATTTGTATAAAAGGACGAAAAAAAATGTATAGCCCCACCTCAAAGTCTGAGGAGCAAGAATCTAATGTCCAACTTCCTAGAAGTGTTGTTGCCAAGGAATTTGGTGAAGTCAATGTCAAAAAAAGTGGCAATAACTTACAAGTTTTGTTCACCATTCTTATGGAACCCCAAGGGTCTGATGCCGAAGGTTGGCAAACAGGTATTGCACTGGATGCCAGTGCATCAATGCGAGGTTTGTATGGGCGAAGTTTAATTGGGTCAATCCCTGAAGATGTGCACGCAAAATATGAAAATAAAAAATGGATTACTTTCACAGTTGAAGATGGCAAAACTTACAAAGTGATTAAATCACAAGCCTATGAAGATGCCATAGACAAAGGATACATGAAATCCAGCGATAATATTATTGAACCCTTGGCTCGAAAATTTATTAGTTACTTGGCAGATAATTTAGATGCTGATGGTGCAACAACTGTAATTTACTGGGCAGGTGGAGATGGTAGTTCTGTTGAGTTTTTAGGTGATTTTACAGAACCACAATGTCATGAACTAAAAGTTAGTGGTCCTCAATCTATCACCTTTGGTACAGGGACAATTCTTACGCCTGCGGTCAAGTATTTTACTGAAAGATTTGTCGATGCCAAACGAGGGATGTATATTTTTATTACCGATGGGAAGATTGATGACTTAGCGAATATCAAACAATATACCAATCGGTTGGCTAATGAAATCAAATCAGGTCAGCGAAATCTAGTAAAATGTGTTTTAATAGGTGTGGGTGATGAAATTGACATAGGTCAGCTAGAAGAACTAGATGATCTAGTAACTGGGACAGGCATTGATATTTGGGATCATAAAATCGCGGCTGAAATGAGTTCTTTAGTTGAGATTTTTGCAGAAGTTGTGGATGAAAATCAAATTGTGGCTCCCACTGCAACGATTTATGATGATTCCGGAAAAATCATTAAAAAATATACCGATGGTCTTCCGGCGAAAGTCTCATTTGCACTTCCATTGAATAGTCAAGGATTTGAATTAGAAGTCTATGGTCAAAAAATTTACCAAACGGTTGTGATCCCGAAGAAAAACTGAGGGAAAAAAGTTGTAGTGCTACTCTTAAATCCATTTGGCATGGGTTAGATTTCATGTAAGGAGCAAAATCATGTCATCTCGTCGTTTACCTGTTTATTTAGTTTTAGACTGTTCTGGTTCTATGTGTGGAGAACCTATTGAAGCCGTTAATCAAGGCGTTAAAGCACTGGTAGCTGAACTGCAAAGCGAACCCTATGCTATAGAAACAGCTTACCTCTCAGTCATTACCTTTGAAAGTACCGCTCAACAAGTTTGTCCCCTGACTGAATTAATGACATTTCAGCCACCTGTACTTTCTGCCGGAGGAGCAACCGCATTAGGTGATGCCTTAACACTGTTGACTAAATGTTTCGATAAAGAGGTAAAAAAAGCCAGCGATACTCAAAAAGGGGATTGGAAACCATTAGTATTTTTGATGACAGATGGGATGCCGACTGATACTTGGGAAAAAGCGGCAGAGCAATTGAAACAGAAAAAACCTGCCAATATTATTGCCTGTGCGGCTGGCTCAGGAGCCGATGAATATACCCTCAAAAAACTAACAGAAATTGTAGTTAAGTTAGATAATTTGCAGCCGGATACTCTCAAACGGTTCTTTAAGTGGGTATCACAGTCAATTAAGCAGAGTTCTCAGAGCGTGGCTCAGGTGATGGCAGATAACCAACCGATCAATCTACCTCCTCCTCCTCAAGGAATTCAAATTATTCCTTAATACGAGGTTAATGCACCCAATATGGGTGCATTAGTAACAACATGAAGATCCAATACTTAACCAAAGGTGAGTCAAAATTATGTCTAATCATGACCCTAATCAAGACCTCAACTTAGAAAAATTGATCCCAGCTATTTTCTGGAAAGTTGGTATTCAAAAGTATTCAGATGAGTTAAAAGAAACATGGGAAAAGTTTAAAAAATCAGATAATTATGAAGAAGATAAAATTCTAAAAATTATCAACAATTTAGCTGATATTTATAAAGAAGTATTGAAAATCCAGTTTGATATCAAAAATGAAAATTCGGGAAATTATGATAATTATGATGATGTTGCAAAACTTTATTGTAGTTTATTAGATATTTTAACCTCTGAAAAAATACAAAGTTTGCCTTATTTAAGTGCATCGGAAGATAGATTTAAAACCGCCATTAGCAAGGCATTAGAGAAAAAATCTCCACAATTGCCGCCTTTGTCATTATCAGATAAATCAGATAAAACAGAATATATCCTAGAGTCCGAATCAACTTCTAACCCTATTACTCCGCCTTGGCAGTATCATCCTGTTCCTGATCAAGAGAAGGAAGGAAAACCTCATGATGAATTTTATTCTAAATCCCATCAGTCCCCACCGGAAGGATTAAAACTGATTGGGGCTCGAGTTCGAGGAAAAATGCACAAACATCAGGGAACTAATTGTGATGATTGGTTTGAATTTGACACCGTTGATAAATGGACGATTATAGCAGTTTCTGATGGAGCAGGATCTAAAAAGTTTTCTCGAATAGGTGCCAAGATTTCTTGTCAAGCTGCAGTCAAATCATTGAAAAAGTCTCTCGAGTCTTTCTCTCTGTGTGAGCCACCCCAAACCGCTTTAGAAAAAGATTTTGATAGAGATGATAAATGGATGTTTAAAGGAGACAAGGCAAGGGAGCTTCAACAACATTTATACACAGCTTTAAATGATGCTTACCAAAAAGTTGAAGAAAAAGCAAATAAACTCAAAAATTATCCGAGTTATAATAAATCAATAGGAGGGAAAAAACTTGAACTTGACATAAAAGATTTATCAGCTACTCTACTTTTGGCAATTCATACAAAAATTCATGTCAACAATTCTACTAGCTATGATTTTGTTTTAACTTGTCAAGTTGGAGATGGAATGTTGGCTGCTATTTCCCATAAATATACCTTAAAATTACTGGGAAAACCTGATATTGGAGAGCATGGAGGGCAGACGGATTTTCTGACTTCATCTAGCAAACTCGAACATTCTAATCTTGTCCAAAAAACTTTTCCTTTCATTGGTAATTTAAAAGCCTTGATGATTATGACAGATGGTGTTTCAGATGACTACTTTCCCAACGATCCATGTATGTTAGACTTGTATGGAGATTTAATCCTAAATCGAGTTATCAATATTCCTAATGTTGATGCCGAAGAGATAGAAAAAGAACTACAAAAAACCCGTCTTAAAACTCCAGATGATGTGATAGATAATCATAAAAAATTTCAAGATGAACTTGAGAGAATTTTAGATGAAGAGTCTAAGGAACCTAAAAAAGTTTCAATTTGTTCTATTGCGAACTATGCCAAACAGTTGGGTAAAGATATTAAAGTGGTGCTGGAATCTCCAGGTTTATTAAATGCCGGACTTTTGCAGAATCAAATGTGTCAGGAATGTAAAGAAATGAAGTCTGAAGAAAAATTAAAGATTTGGTTGGATTCGTACTACCGGAGAGGATCTTTTGACGATCGCACGTTGGTTGTTTTATATCGGGAGGAACATTAATGGAAATTGCAACCTTGGCAGATGGGAGCATCCTTGAATATATCCCCGATATGATTGGGGAAGGTGCGATGAAGCAAGTCTATTTTACGGCGGACAAAACGGCTGTTATTTGCTTTTACAAAGATCCAAATTCCGGTTCAGATAAAAATCGGTTATCTCGACTCGGAGCGATTTTAAATAAATACAATCCTACCCTCGGTGAAAATGGGGATTATTTCCGAAACCTGTTTTGTTGGCCGACGGCGATCGTAACTCAACCTTCATTGGGAGTTATTACCCCTGTTTATCCTCAGAATTATTTTTTTCAAACCGGAAATTTACAGGGAAAAGAAAAAGAAAGTACCTGGTTTGTGCGTTCTAAACTGTCCTCTATATTGCCCCACGAAGAAAAAGGACAATGGATTAATTATTTTCAAATTTGTATTCGTTTAGCACGGGCAGTCAGACGTTTACATAACGCCGGATTAGCCCATTCCGACTTATCTAACAAAAACGTCTTGATCGATCCAACTTCTGGAGAATGTCTGATCATTGATATTGACTCTTTAGTTGTTCCTCAACTATTTCCACCCGATGTGCTAGGAACAAGGGGATATATTGCCCCAGAAGTCTTATCAACTATCCATTTACCCCTCAACGATCCTCAACGGAAACATCCATCAACTGCGACAGATCAACACGCCCTTGCGGTTCTACTGTATCAATATTTATTAGGGAGGCATCCCTTAGAAGGTCCCAGAACTTATCCGGCAACATCAGCAGAGGAGCAAGAACGCCTAGAGATGGGTTCAAAAGCGTTATTTGTCGAACATCCTAGGGATATTTCTAACCGTCCTCAAGATTTAAAAATTCCTTTTACTGCTTTGGGGCCGCAATTAAGTCAACTTTTTGAGAAGACATTTGTGCAAGGATTGCACTCTCCCAATCTTCGTCCGCCTGCGATTGAATGGGAGCGAGCTTTAATCAAAACCTGGGATATGTTTTTCCCCTGTGCGAATCGTTATTGTCCGAGCCAATGGTTTGTTTTACATGATTTAAATCATGCACAGTGTCCTTTTTGTGGTTCCAAACCCAAAGGAAAAATTCCAATTATGAAGCTGCGTAAAGAAAGTCGTCCCGGACAATGGATTGGGGATGGAAAATTGGTTATTTATCATAATCTGTCACTATTTAAATGGCATATTTTTGATAATATTTTCCCGGGAGAAGAAGTCGATCGCACTCCCCAAGCTTATTGTGTTTTTCATGAAGGCAATTGGTTACTCATTAACCAGAATTTAACTTCATTGATGTCATCCCAAGGAAATTTGGTTCCTCCTGGCAGTGCCATTAAACTGGCTCATGGCATCCAGTTTCGGTTTTCCAAAGAACCTAATTCTAGAATGGTTGAAGTCCAAATCGCTTAATTTAAATTATAATATTAATGATATTTAACTACTTTTTGAAAAATAGCAGTTTAGAAATAGGATTTATTCATGTATAAATGGATGGAAGAAATCACAAATTTCCTGGGTTTTTCTACCCTCCCCAAACAGACCAATCAACGCACCAATAAACCTTCATCGGTAGTTAAGAAAAGTTCATCTACCAGAACAAATCAAACCAAAACAACGAATCATCAAAGAAAAAAATATGTGGAATCTGCTACAATCAAGGTAGACCCCAAAAAACCAAAAATCACTGTCGAGCGACTGGCAAGAAAACCAATACAAGAACAGTTCACCCCATCTAGCCGAGACACCTTTCAACAAAAACTAGACGCTTTGCCAGATAACTCTACAATCCAGTTATGGCCTCCCCACGCAGAATATCCTGGTCCCATTGTTATCAATCACCCGATTATCCTAGATGGACAAGGGGCAACTCTGTGGTCAAAAGTTGGGCCGGTTATACTTATTGAATCTCAGGGAGTCAGCTTGAAAAATTTGCGAATTGAAGTAACAGGAGAGGAACGCAATAGTTATCACGATCAATGTGCAATTTTGGTAAAATCAAGAATCAATCTACGGTTTGAGAATATACAAGTACGAGGTTCTGTTATGGGATTACCGGAAGAAGAAGGCGAATGGCAGTATCCAGCATCTTTGAACCTGGGTCAACTACCCTACGGAACAGAATATAATTTTATTCTCAAAATTTTTGTGCCGATTAATTGCAAAATTTTGACTGATATTTCGGGGTTAAATATACAAAATGATAAACTAGAACCAGGCTTAAACTCTATCAACATAACTCTTGACAAAATGCTAGAAGATACTTTGTTGTCCGGCAGTATTTTGATAGTCTCAGGCTCTTTTCAGCGTCGCATTGCTGTGACCGCCTATATTAGTTCCGTAACCGAAGATTCTAATTGGGCTATACCGAATAGTATTTTATGGGAACCAGAAACTGTCTTTAGTCATATTTCCAGTCCCACCTCACAGGAACAATTAGACCCCGATGAACCGGAAATAATATATTTCGCGGAATTACCTGACTTTGATTCTTCGCCCGTCCCTTCTGATATTACAGAAATTCAAGATTCCCTGGAAATAGAGCCAACGCGATCGTGGTCATCTTCCAGAATTCGTCAAGGAGAAACAGTTATAGATGGAATTTTTACCGCCGCAACAAACCGATTAGATACAGAACCTGAACAGGAGACTGAGCCTAATTCTTTACAGCTTCCCGAACTATTTACTCAGTCCAGTGATCATGATATTGACTCGCCTTCAAAATCTCGAACTTCGTCAACAACTCAATCATCTTCTCCTGGTTCGATTTTTGAGGAAAAACAGTTCCAGTCTCAGCCGATCAAGTCTGAGCCTGATCCTTCAGTGACTAATTTGGATACATCCAAATATATTAGTTCTGTATTCAGAGATAATTTGCCAAGTTCTACCTCGACAAACTCAGAAAATTTGCCAGATCCAGATCCAGAAAAATTGCCGCCATCAGAATTGTCTAATACAGACGTAGAAACTGATCAACACTCTCATATTAGAAGAGTTCAGTCAAATAAAATATCTTCTGTGTTTGATAACATTGACAATATTGGTGGTTAGTGCTGTCATCTCCTAGCTATGTCCCTCCAGAGGACAGCAAAGGTGGCCTTTATCCATGTGACAGCTAAGATGGCCAAAACTTGTTGGGGGTGTAGAAGGGTTAGGGTTGGGTTGAGGCGTGCAAAATCCGATTAATAATGCCACTGGTAGAAGTAGGCATTTCCACCGCAATGAGGACGATTTTACCGTTATAGGCTTGAACCGTGGGGGCCTCCGGTAGGGTGTCAATCGTGTAATCACCACCCTTAACATATATATCAGGTTGTAGCTGTTCAATAATCGCCGTAGCAGTGCTTTCTGGAAAAATGACCACTGCATCTACCGGTTTTAACTGGCTGAGAACTTCGGCTCGCTGTAATTCTGGTATAATAGGACGGGGAGGATATCCGGCCGAGTGGGGTTTAATCAGGCGAACAGAGCGATCGCTATTGAGACCCACTACCAGCGCGCGCCCCAAACTTTTGGCTTGGGTCAGGTAGCGAATATGTCCAACATGAATCAAGTCAAAACAGCCATTGCTAAAAACTAGAGGTCGCCATTGTTTAGGGTTATAGGCGATCGCCTCCCGTAGTTGTTCCACAGAATAAAGGCCCTCAATCATGATTATCTCTCCTTTCTTTGATATCATTGACCACTACTCAGCCGCGGCTAATTATTAAACAATTCCCACATCTTGGCAAATCTGAAAGTAGTTATATACTAGCCAAAACTGTTATCTTGGCTGTAGACCAACCTAGAGTATCCTTAACCGTCCTATGACATCAACAGCAAACCGTCAATTTTCCTTTCAAGCCTCTTCTAGCATCAAATTAGTTGGGCTAATCCTGATTCTGTCAGCCTTGGTCGATTATTTGGTTCTATTATTTCCCCCCAATTTAACCGATAGGGGTTGGTTAATTCAAACCGCTAGTAGCTTAGTTGACCGAGGCGTAGTTCCCCTGGTAGGAATGGCTCTGGTTTTAATGGGGTATTGGATGGATAGCGTCCTCGGGAATGCTCCTAAGTCTGGTAAAAAAATCTCCGACCTAAGATTGTGGGTTGGTATCCTCGCCAGCTTATTCGGGTTACTTTACCTGCTGATTTTTCCCATGCACCTAAATAATACCCGGTTAGCCCGACGAGATGCTTTATCCGAGATTGGTCAGCAAGCCGCGCAAGCCGAAACTCAACTGGAAAGCCAGTTAGGAAGTCCCCAGTTTCAACAGGAGATTGAACAGCGAAAAGTTGAACTCCGAGCGCAGTTGACTGGCTTAATACAAGACGAGGCACAATTAGATCAGGTGATTGCGGAAGGAAACCTTCCCCCGCAAATTCAACAAGTCCTGGAAGAATCTAGAACTAATCCAGCCGTCCTTGATGAGTTCTTGGAACAGCAAGCCGACTCCCTCCCCGTTCAATTACTTACCCAAATTCGCCAACGCCAACAACAACTAGAAGATGAAACTAAAACGCGATCGCTCAAATCTAGTCTCCAAACCGGGATGAGTAGTTTGCTATTGGCGATCGGTTATATCGTCTTGGGTTGGACGAGTTTAAAAGGCTTAGGCCTCCTGAATAAAGGTCGTCGTAAACCCTCTTCTAACCCCGGATAAAACCCCCCCCTAGGAATTACTGGCTCCACCCCTGTAAATTAAACCTCAATCAAGGGTTATGTTGCACCAAGATGGAGCCTATTTTTGTACTCTCAATTATCTGGTTTTATGGTTCATAAAATATGACAACCTTTCCCCAATCTATATTATTCACCACCTCACGATAATGTTATCAATTTATATCCTGACTTGTAATGATGAAGTTGATATAGCCGCCTGCATTGAGTCAGCCAGTCAATGTGATGATATAATTGTGGTCGATTCCTTTAGTAGCGATCGCACCGTAGAAATTGCTCAACAGTACCCCGTCCGTGTACTGCAACATAAGTTTGAAAGCCACGGTCGCCAACGGACTTGGATGCTGCGAGAAGTAACCACTAAATATCAGTGGGTGTATATTCTCGAATCTGATGAACGCATGACCCCGGAACTATTCGCCGAGTGTCAAAAACAAACCCAAAACACTGACGGCTATATCGGTTATTATGCAGCCGAAAGGGTCATGTTTATGGGTCGCTGGATTCGCCGCAGTACCCAATACCCCCGTTATCAGATGCGTCTATTTGATAAGCAGCGGGTCTGGTTTACCGATTATGGTCACACCGAGAGAGAAGTCTGTGACGGTCTTACCAGTTTCCTCCAAGAAACCTATCCCCACTATACCAACAGTAAAGGCATGGCGCGATGGATAGAAAAGCACAACCGTTATTCTACAGATGAAGCCCACGAAACAGTCAAACAATTGCGATCGGGTACGGTAAACTGGAATCACCTATTTTTCGGCAAAACAGAGGTGGAAAGGCGACACGCCTTAAAGGATTTATCTCTGCGTCTACCATTTCGACCCCTAATCCGCTTCGTCTATATGTATTTTATCCTGGGAGGGTTCCTCGACGGTCAACCTGGACTCGCCTGGTGTACTCTACAAGCCTTTTATGAATATCTGATTCTCCTGAAAGTCTGGGAAATCGAAAATATGCCTATTGGCGACCCACAACCTCACCCACAATTGACCATGGACAATGAAACTTCCTCAGTTTCTGGGAAAGGTTTGGGGTGAGGAAGTCTATCTGTAGCCGACTCCCGATAACCCTTCCCCACAAAGTTCAGCGTCAGCGTCAAGACTGGGCTATCATATTCAGACAAGCCCGATTGTTAATTTATTTTTAGCATCAGTATTTTCAACTATGCATCTAAGTGAACTGACCCATCCCAATCAACTCCACGGTTTGTCTATCCATGAACTGGAAGCAGTGGCTCAACAAATCCGTGAAAAGCACCTGGAAACAGTAGCAGCTACTGGCGGTCATTTGGGACCGGGTTTGGGAGTGGTCGAGTTAACCCTAGGACTTTACCAAACCCTAGACCTAGACCGAGATAAAGTCATTTGGGATGTCGGACACCAAGCCTATCCCCACAAAATGATTACTGGACGCTATAACAATTTTAATACCCTACGCCAGAAAGATGGGGTAGCAGGCTACCTGAAACGGTGCGAGAGTCGTTTTGACCATTTTGGAGCCGGACACGCCTCGACAAGCATATCAGCCGCCCTGGGGATGGCTTTGGCTAGGGATATGCAGGGGGATAATTATAAAGTAGTGGCAATTATTGGCGATGGCGCGATGACTGGGGGGATGGCTTTGGAAGCTATTAACCATGCGGGTCATCTACCTAACACTAACTTGATGGTGGTTCTCAATGATAACGAAATGTCGATTTCCCCCAATGTCGGCGCGATTCCTCGTTATTTGAATAAAATGCGTCTGAGCCCCCCCGTGCAATTTTTGAAAGATAATCTGCGGGAACAGTTTAAACAAATTCCCTTTGTGGGTGAGAATTTTACCCCGGAGATGGAACGCCTCAAAGAAGGGATGAAACGGTTGGCTGTACCTAAATTGGGTGCTATTATTGAGGAGCTGGGCTTCACCTATATCGGACCGGTGGATGGTCACAACTTGGAAGATTTGATCGAAACCTTCCAACAAGCTCATGAAATTAAAGGCCCGGTTATGGTTCATGTCTCCACCGTCAAAGGTAAGGGTTATGCGATCGCAGAAAAAGACCAAGTAGGCTATCACGCTCAATCACCCTTTAACCTGGCTACCGGGAAGGCTATTCCCTCCAACAAACCCAAGCCTCCCAGCTATTCCAAAGTGTTTGCAGATACCTTAGTCAAGCTGGCTGAAGATAATTCCCAAATTTTGGGTATCACCGCCGCTATGGCAACAGGTACAGGGTTGGATAAACTACAAGCTAAACTCCCCGAACAGTATATCGATGTCGGTATCGCTGAACAACACGCGGTTACTCTGGCGGCGGGTTTAGCCTGTGAGGGAATGCGTCCGGTAGTGGCGATTTACTCCACCTTCCTACAACGAGCCTATGATCAGATTATCCATGATGTCTGTATCCAAAACTTGCCCGTTTTCTTCTGTTTGGACCGCGCCGGAATTGTAGGGGTAGATGGTCCCACTCACCAGGGAATGTATGATATCGCCTATCTCCGCTGTCTCCCCAATATGACCATTATGGCTCCTAAAGATGAAGCCGAATTGCAGCAAATGCTGGTGACTGGTATTAATCATACTTCAGGACCGATCGCTATGCGCTACCCCCGTGGTTCCGGTAATGGGGTTCCACTTATGGAAGAAGGCTGGGAACCTATTGCGATCGGTAAAGGTGAAATTCTCCGCCAGGGCGATGATCTCCTATTACTCGGCTATGGTACAATGGTTAACACCGCTATGCAGGTGGCTGAGATTCTCGGTGAACACGGCATTGATGCCACTGTGGTTAATGCCAGATTTGTCAAACCCCTAGACACAGAGCTGATTGTACCCTTAGCCCAAAAAATCGGTAAAGTCGTCACCCTGGAAGAAGGCTGCATAATGGGTGGATTTGGTTCCGCAGTAGCAGAAGCACTACTGGATCACGATGTCTTAGTACCTGTTAAGCGGTTCGGCATTCCTGACCAATTGGTGGATCATGCTACACCGGATCAATCCAAAGTTGATCTGGGTCTGACAAGTTCCCAAATTGCTGAAAAAATCCGGGAATTGTTCTTGACCAAAGAACCCTCAACAGTCAACATTCCCAAATAACAAATATAGTCTCTATGGTGCGTCAGCAGGGAATTATCCCCAGGGATTTATATAGCCTGATTATGACGCACCCGACCGGAGGCGATCAGTAGGGTGCGTCAAACTCCGAGAATTAAAATCAACACCGGAGCATTAATTTATGACGCACCATACCCGATAATTCAAAAGGTAGCACCAAACTATCCCCTGGGATTTATATAGCCTCTATGGTGCGTCAGCAGGGAATTATCCCCAGGCATTTATATAGCCGGGTTATGACGCACCCGACCGGAGGCGATCAGTAGGGTGCGTCAAACTCCGAGAATTAAAATCAACACCGGAGCATTAATTTATGACGCACCATACCCGATAATTCAAAAGGTAGCACCAAACTATCCCCTGGGATTTATATAGCCTCTATGGTGCGTCAGCAGGGAATTATCCCCAGGCATTTATATAGCCGGGTTATGACGCACCCGACCGGAGGCTACGGGAGGCGATCGCACTCTTTGGCGAAAATTATTCGATTGGGATTGAAATAGCAGGGGTATGGTGCGATCGCATAATTATGATCGATATTGAGTAGGTTTGACGCACCCTACCTTACCCTAGTTTGAACCCAGAGCCAGAATTTAATCCAAGATTTGCTTTACATCTTAGGACAATAAGGTACAATAACCCCAAAGATTCGCAACTCAATAATGAGTATACGGTCAAACCCCAGACCATGCCAAATTTCCTTGACGACATACTCATCAAGTCGGATTCTTCATGGTAAAATCAAACCATGGTGCGAGACGTTTAGGAGTCAAATAAGGCTGCAATGCCCGAAATAGCCTCCTAGTGGGACTTCCACCCCTTGGTGGAATATAAGGGACTCGTATCCTGACCATCCCATAACTGTTTATATGTCCCGACGCTTGGAGAAATCTGAGCAAGGCAGGGGACTCAAGGTCATAAACAAACTGAGAAATCAGGGAGTAGAGAGTAAAGGCGATAGCCACCCCCAATTTCAGGATACACGATTCTGGGATTGAAGCGGGGAACGGAAGGCGTGAGGTAGAACCTACTACCAAATGCGACCACTGCCAACCATCCATGACTAGGGAAACCGAATGTCTGGCTTGAACCATCGTAATGATTTAGCAGCGTAATAGGTTGCCACGCTGCGCTCAAAAGAGCAAGGGGAAAAGTAGGGTTTTGCATAAAACACCTACACAGACCTTTTTAAGTACCCCGGTGGAGAGGACAAGTCTAAAGATGGAATGCCCATATAAACGGAACGTTTAAACTCCTCATTGGTTCTCCTTATCAAAAAAGTGAGCAATATTACTCACAAGGAGTAGCGAAAAGTGTAAGCGTATACCATTGAGGGGAAAGGATGTGACTGAAAGCCAATGCCTAATTGTAATGATTAGGATATGCCCACTAGTCACGGTGTAGATATGGAGACTGCGACAAGTAGGAGTAATATGACGAGAGCGAGTTTAAAGACTACGAGTTGTATGCCAAGCTCCCAAAGTTGGAATCATAAAGCGGGGGTTCGTAACCCTGTTCCTAGTGACAAAAAGGGTATCTACATTAGGAGCCGTATGAGGTGAAAGTCTCAAGTACGGTTTGGAAGTGGAGTTGGGGAAGGTGACTTCCCTTTCGACCATAACCTTACAAAGCTTTCCGAACCAAACTAAAACTCAATGACCGTCATCGCACCTTGATGGCCAAACACGCGGGGTATGCTCGGTTCGTGTTTAATTGGGGATTACACTTATGGAGGTCAGCTTATGAAGAGGGACTCAAGCCTAATATCAACTCTATTAAAAAGGTTTTTACTCATTATGTGAAACCTCAATATCCTTGGATGTCCGAATTGTCTTCTAAAGTTGATCAATATGCCTTCATTAATCTAGGGGATGCCTTTAAGCGATTCTTCAAAGGAATAAGCAGTTATCCTAAATTTAAGAAGAAAGGCCACCATGATAGTTTTACGCTTGACAATGGCGGCCAACCATTCAAGTTGTCAGGAACTCGCCATAAGCTGCCTTTTGTGGACTGGGTTTCTACATTTGAGGCACAACCCGAAAGTTGGGTTAAGAAAGTCACTATAACGCGCCAAGCAGGTGACTGGTATATGAGCTTTTTCGTAGAAATCACGCCAGAAATTACACCGAAATATCGAGAGAGAATCGGGGTTGACCTAGGAATTAACAATTTGGCGACTTGCTCCGATGGGACCCAATTCTCTAGTCCCAAGGCTTATAAAGCAGCCACCCAAAAACTAGCTCAATTACAACGTCATTTAAGTCGCAAAGTCAAAGGCTCGAAAAATTGGGCCAAATGTCTCTTAAAAGTTCAAAAGCTACATCAAAGAGTAGCAAACATTCGGCGGGACACGATTCATAAAATAACTACTTTTTTGGCTAAAAACCACAGCCAAGTAGTCATTGAAGATTTGAATGTGTCAGGTATGCTGAAAAATCATGGTTTGGCGGGTTCTATCGCTGATGCTTCATTTTATGAGTTCCGTCGTCAACTAGGTTACAAGGCAGAACGTTATGGTTCAAAGTTGATTATTGCCGATAGATTTTATCCATCCAGTCAACTGTGTTCTAATTGCGGTTATCGTCAAAAAATGCCCCTAGTCCGTCGGACTTTTGAATGTCCAAACTGTGGCTTGAAGATTGATAGAGATTTGAACGCCAGTATAAATTTAGAAAAATCGCCTGGTTCCGACGATTACACTTGTGGACGGGGTGCTGCCGACAGTCCCGGACGAAGCAAGAAATAAACATCAAGATCCGGCTATGTCCGGTTTTGTTTAAGTTTTATAGAGCAGTACAACCATTGAATTCTCAACCTGAATCATCACCACTTGAACCTAATTTAACCACAGGCTCTCAGTCCCCCGACGAGCCTATAGATTACCTCAAGCGTCAGGCTGAAGATTTGAGGCAGGAAATTGCCCAACTTCAGATAACTAAGGCAAAATTACAGCAGGAACAAACCGCCCTCACTCAATCTATGGGAAACCTGGTTTCTGAAGCCCTCAGCCAGTTGGAGGCGAGGCGACAGACTCTACAGGTGGAAGTAGAAAAACTCGAACGTCGCCGAGAACGCATTGAGCAAGAAATGCGAACTACTTTTGCAGGGGTTTCTCAGGATTTGGCTATCCGAGTCCAAGGTTTTAAAGATTATTTGGTTGGTAGTCTTCAAGACCTGGCGGCTACCGCAGAACAGCTTGAGTTAATCCCAGAAGAGCCCATCACTCCCCCTGCTGCTAGTTCCACTCCCGCAGGTCAGTCGGCGGAGTCCGTGGCTGAACCTGACCCTAATACTCAATTTACGAAGTCGGCTTTTGCTGAACAAACCAAACAAATTCGTCGGATTATTGACCAATACCGCACTAATCCTGACTATTATGGCCCCCCTTGGCAGTTCCGCCGCACTTTTGAGCCTATCCACGCTAAACAGGTTTCTAATTGGTTCTTTAACCAAGGTGGACGCGGTGCGTTGCGGACTATGGGAAGCCGTCTGCAAAATATTCTGGTGGCTTCGGCGACTATATCTATTCTCAGAAGTCTCTATGACAGACGTTTGGGGACTTTGGTTTTGGCGAATAGTCCAGAACGCCTGGGAGAGTGGCGGCGGGGACTTCAAGACTGCTTAGGAATTGACCGCCGTGATTTTGGACCTGAGCGAGGGTTGGGATTATTTGAAGACCCAGAGTTATTGGCTCAAAAAGCGGACAGGTTGGTTAATGATGGTCGGCTTCCGTTTATTATTATTGATGATACAGAGGACAAAATTAGCCTCTCGTTGCTCCAGTTTCCCCTCTGGTTGGCTTTTGCTCCTGACCCACAGGCGGCGGCTCAGTCATCCTTCGATAGGTTTTGAGGGCAGTTGATATAGGCTAGTCGGATTCGGTTTGCAAATTGTCGATGGATGCAGGAAATTTGATTAAATATGGTTAATTGGTTCATTCTCAATGGGGTGGTGTTGGTGGTGGCTTATCTGCTGGGCTCAATTCCTACTGGATATGCGATCGCCCTTTGGTTCTATGGTATTGATATCCGGGCGGAGGGTTCTGGTTCAACTGGCGCAACTAATGTATTAAGAACCTGTGGTAAACTGCCAGCGATCATGGTTTTAGCAGTCGATATTTTGAAGGGTGTCGCTGCTATTGCTATGGTTTTCTGGGTGTATTCCCTCAATGAAACCCGCCAAATTGCTACTATGGCTGGGATTGACTCCCCTCAAGTTTTGGCTTACTCGATAGCCACATTATCTGGCTTAATCGCCGTATTCGGGCATACAATGTCTATATGGATAGGCTTTAAGGGCGGTAAATCTGTGGCTACCAGTTTGGGGATCTTATTTGCTCTCAATTGGCTGCTGGCTTTGGCTACATTGATTGTATTTGGGGTGGTTTTAGCTGTTTCCCGGATTGTATCTTTAAGTTCTATTGCTGGGGCTATCACCATCGCGGCTTTAATGATTATCACCGGACAACCCCTCCCCTACCAAATTTTTGCGATCGCCGCCGGAACTTATGTGATTTGGCGACATCGTAGCAATATCGAGCGGATTTTGCAGGGTACAGAACCCCGCATTGGTCAAAAACTCTCAGCAGACCCTACCCCCTAATTCCCTAATTCCCGGGAGCGATCGCCAGCCGCTTTCACCGCCTTAATTAAAGCCGAGCGAAAACCCGCCGCCTCTAGTTCCGCAATTCCCGCAATAGTTGTACCCCCTGGACTGGTGACGCGATCCTTTAATTCGGCTGGGTGTAATTGAGATTCCCGCAAGAGTTGAGCGGTTCCCCAAACGGTATCCAGAGCCAACTTTGAGGCGATCGCTCTAGGAAGTCCAGCCGCCACTCCTCCATCAGTCAAAGCCTCAATCATAATCGCCACATATCCAGGACCAGAACCCGATAAACCCGTTACCGCATCCATCAAATATTCTGGAACTTCCACCACATCCCCAACTGCTGCTAAAATCTCCGTAGCGCGTTTAATCTGTGCAGGTTCCACGGAACTACCAGCAGCCAAAGCGCTAACTCCGGCTCCTACTGTAGCGGGAGTATTTGGCATCACCCTAATCACTGGAGAGTCTGAAAAAACCCTCTCCAACTTAAACAGGGTAACACCTGCCAAAATAGATATGATGATAGTACCCGGCTTTAGCAGTCCTTTTAAATCGTCAGCCACCCAGCCAAAAATCTGAGGCTTGACAGCCAGCAACAGCACCTCAGTAGCTTTCGCCACTTCCCGATTATCAGATGTTACCCCTACCCCATATTTGTCAGACAGAAACTCACGGCGATCGCCAGAAGGGTCACTAACCATCACCATTCCCGGGGCATAAATCTGCTTCGCCAACAGACCCGACAGCAAAGCCTCTCCCATGACCCCGCCACCAATCAATCCCAATTTAAACTCACTCATCCGTCCATTATCTCAAAATTTGGGCTAAGGATTAGGGGAGAAGCATAGCTGTCACCTGCCAAACATCTCCCCTTGTCCCATCGTATCTGCATCACCCGCAACTACTGCATCGCCTGGACCTTTTCTGGTTGCCAAGCCGAGGAAGGACTAGAACTCACGCGGGGACGCACACCGGGAACCTCATTAGCCACCCCACCTTGAGTTCTAACCTGAACACAACTAGGAGCAAACAGAAAGATGCTTTCTCCAATGCGTTCTTGATGACCATCGAGGGCATAAGTGCCACCAGCCACGAAATCTACCGCTCTCTGAGCTTGGTCTGGGTCCATCATCGTCAAATTCAGAACTACAGACTTGCGTTCCTTCAGGGCGCGGATAGCGGCCGGCATTTCTTCAAAAGTGCGAGGTTCCATAACCATCACTTCCGAAATTCCGTTGATCGCTCCTGGCATTCCAATTACATTATTCATTCCTGTTGAACCCATTGTTACTGATTCAGATGTCATATTACCACCTCCGACCGCCGCCACAGCACGTTCACGGGGGCGACGAGACCCACGACGTTCTTCCTCTGACATGAGAGGAGCAGCCTGTGGTTGAGGGGCTTGATACATATTCTGGTATTGTTCCCCTTCCATTTCATCGTATTCGTAATCGTACTCAACTGACTCATTGAGTCCTACGAAATCTCTAAGTTTGCTAAACAGTGTATTCACGGCTCACTCTGCTCCATAAAACTGCCACAAAACGTCACCATTGACATTTTGATATTTACTGCCTGCATTACCCAGACTGTAACCAGTCCCCGGATAGACAGGCCTTGTACCCTAAAGCACAGGGTCAACTAAATTTACACGAGATCCCCAATTGAGGAAACAACCCTTAAAGATCTCATATGTTGAGTAACTGCTCTAAAGATACCGCTCTAGCTGACCTGGTGGGGGCTGATTGTCATCATTTTTTTAGACATTTCCTCCCCTCACACAAAGGCAGATGATTAAAGTTTAACCCGAAAGTTCCTCATCCCCCCTATTGATAGTTCATCAGGTGGACTGCTCTATAAAACTTAAACAAAACCGGACATAGCCGGATATTGACGTTTATTTCTGGCTTCGTCCGGGACTGTCGGCAGCACCCCGTCCACAAGTGTAATCGTCTGAACCAGGCGATTTTTCTAAATTTATACTGGCGTTCAAATCTCTATCAATCTTCAGGCCACAGTTTGGACATTCAAAAGTCCGACGGACTAGGGGCATTTTTTGACGATAACCGCAATTAGAACACAGTTGACTGGATGGATAAAATCTATCGGCAATAATCAACTTTGAACCATAACGTTCTGTCTTGTAACCTAGTTGCCGACGGAACTCATAAAATGAAGCATCAGCGATAGAACCCGCCAAACCATGATTTTTCAGCATTCCAGACACATTCAAATCTTCAATGACTACTTGGCTGTGGTTTTTAGCCAAAAAAGTAGTGATTTTATGAATCGTGTCACGGCGAATATTAGCTACTCTTTGATGTAGCTTTTGAACTTTTAAGAGACATTTAGCCCGATTTTTTGAGCCTTTGACTTTGCGACTTAAATGACGTTGTAATCGAGCTAGTTTTTTGGTGGCTGCTTTATAAGCCTTGGGATTAGAGAATTGGGTCCCATCGGAGCAAGTCGCCCAATTGTTAATTCCTAGGTCTACCCCGATTCTCTCTCGATATTTCGGTGTAATTTCTGGCGTGATTTCTACGAAAAAGCTAATATACCAGTCACCTGCTTGGCGCGTTATAGTGACTTTCTTAACCCAACTTTCGGGTTGTGCCTCAAATGTAGAAACCCAGCCCACAAAAGGCAGCTTATGGCGAGTTCCTGACAGATTGAATGGCTTTCCAGAATTGTCAAGCGTAAAACTATCATGGTGGCCTTTCTTCTTAAATTTAGGATAACTGCTTATTCCCTTGAAGAAGCGCTTAAAGGCATCCCCTAGATTAATGAAGGCATATTGATAAACTTTAGAAGACAATTCGGACATCCAAGGATATTGAGGTTTCACATAATGAGTAAAAACCTTTTTAATGGAGTTTATATTAGGCTTGAGTCCCTCTTCATAAGCTGACCTCCATAAGTGTAATCCCCAATTAAACACGAACCGAGCATAACCGGCGTGTTTGGCCATCAAGGTGCGATGACGGTCATTGAGTTTTAGTTTGGTTCGGAAAGCTTTGTAAGGCATGATTGGATTTTACCATGAATCCGACTTGATGAGTATGTCGTCAAGGAAATTTGGCATGGTCTGGGGTTTGACCGTATACTCATTATTGAGTTGCGAATCTTTTGGGGTATTGTACCTTATTGTCCTAAGATGTAAAGCAAATCTTGGATTAAATTCTGGCTCCGACCCGATCGCTTTAGATATTCCTTGGGCCGAATATAATTTGTCCCGGTCTAATCATAGTAGCCCCTGCTTCTACGGCTAGTAAATAGTCCCCTGACATACCCATAGATAATTCTGCCATTTTGATATTAGACCAGTTTTGCGCCCCAATTTCAGCCGCTAACTGACGGGTTTTTTCAAAAACCGATCGCGTTTGGGTTTCGGTCAAGCCTTGGGGGGGAATTGTCATTAGACCTTGAATATTTAGGGACTCACAGGCATTAAGCTGGGGTAAATCAGCCAGTAACTCCGGGACTGTCCAACCATATTTGTTAGGGTCTGGGAGGATTTTCACCTGTAGGCAGATCCGGGGACAGCGAGACTGTTCTCTAGCCAGGCGATCGAGTCTTTGGGCTAATTTCCAACTATCAACCGAGTGCAGCCAATCAAAATTAGCGATCGCCGTCGCCGCCTTATTGCTTTGTAGATGACCAATCAAGTGCCAAGTAATATCCCTGAGATCTTGCAATTGAAGTTGTTTCGCCTCTGCTTCCTGAACACGATTTTCGCCAAAATCCCTCACTCCGGCTTCATAAGCCAAGCGTATAGCCTCCACCGAAACCGTTTTGGTCACAGCCACCAGTCGCACCTCTGGGGGAATAGCAGCCCGAATTTGGGCAATTCTTTCAGCGATCGAATCAGTCATAGTCAGTCATAGTGGGTTAGTCAAGCTATAGAAAGGTCTGCTGATGAATTATTTGCAGTTTTTTATAAGGCTCCATTTGGCCAGTGCGTCGCAACATTCGCAAACGAATTTCCACTAACATCTTGGCATCGGAGCGGCTTATCGGTTCAAACTTCAAGCCAGCCGGTGATTGAGTCACCAAGAAAAATAGGCGTTGGGCGTAAAGGGTAGTAAATAATTCCTGATTATCTTCAACTGGGCAAACTTTAAAAAGTAAGCCAAAGTTGGGATGGTTCATGTAAGTTTCTGTTGTCATTCCGCCTCACGCATCAGCAAGCACTAACTTAGAAAAAAGGCAATTACCTGGTGTTACTCTGCTATTCGAGCCCGTCTATCAGAGATATATCCCAGAATCAAATAATCAGCCGATTTATCTTGACACTCTCAGGCGCACTTTTCAAGTCATAGCGCCTCGCACCGGGAAGCGGGGAAAGAGTGTTGGTCTTAAGATTCCCAGCCCCAAACCAAACGCATACCCCAAAATATAGTTAAGGCTAATAGGGCGACCCAATCCCACCAATTAATTTGAAGTTGATGCCACTCAACTCGATGTTGGTTAGGACTGGTAAAGCCTCGGACTTTCATGGCATTAGCAATTTGTTCTGCTCTCAATAATAAATTTTCTAGGAGTCGTTCTGCCACCAAAAGCCAAATTTGAGTCGCCCTTCGCCAGCCCAGTTTTTTCCAGTCGATCGCCCTAGTACGCACAGATCTATATAGGTTCTGAATTTCCTCAAGTACCAGAGGAAAGAAACGCAGGGACAGAGTGAGGGTGAGGGCTATTTCTGTTACCGGAATTTTCAGCCGTCGCAATGGTTTCATCAGGCTTTCGATCCCCACAGCAATTTCCTCAGAAGCCGTAGTCAGTAGATATAGATTAGTGCTGTAAACCAGGGTAAACAGCAAGGTACTAATCCGAACACCCAGATCCAGGGAATAGCGGGTAATAGTTAACGGACCCGCTGCCAGCAGAATATAACTATAGGCTGTTGGTTGAGGTAAACCCTCAGTCTCAGTCACCGAATCAGCGGTCGTTGTGGCATTTTCTCCCAGTCCTCCCACTCTCCCAAGACTTTGCATTTCCAAGGCTATCTCATCTCTGGGGAGGCGAGGTTGATGGCTAACACTCAACCCATCAGGTAGGATAGCACTTACTATCAACAATAAGCTACAGAAAGTTAATAGCCAGCCCATTTGTCGCTTCCACACCCGGAACGGAATTGCTGCCACTAGGGTAATCACCATCAACAGCACCACCAACCCCAACCGCCAAAGGGCATTAGAGAGGATCGGTGCAATGAGAAAGCTCATCAACCAGACTAGCTTAATCCGGGAATCAAGGCGATGAAGCCAAGTAATCGGTTGTTCTAAGTATAAACCGATAGGTAGCGATCGCAGTAGGTCCATTTTCTCAACAATTAACTATAGTTGGGGGGATCAATGCCAACTGGGCGCAACTGGTCAGCAATCAAACCTTAGTCGCCCGGTTAGCGGAATTTCTCTCTACTTCCCGCATAGCTTTACCCCGCCATAATAGTCTAATGGGAGTCCCAGCAAATCCCAATTGTTGACGGAACTGGCTTTCCATGTAGCGCCGATAATTATCCCCAAACCGTTTTGGGTCATTCACAAACAAGACAATTGTGGGCGGACTGGAGGTAACTTGAGTTCCATAGTAGATTTTACCCTGTCGTCCTTGGCGACTGGTGGGGGGAGAATGCCAGCGGACTGCTTCTTCGATGACTTCATTAATTACCGATGTAGAGACTCGGCGGCGATTTTCTTCGGCGGCTTTGTCCACCAATTTAAAAATTTTCTCAACCCGCTGTCCGGTCATAGCGCTGACAAAAATCATATCTGCCCAATCGAGAAAATACAATCGCGATCGCATTACTTTTTCATACTCTAGGATCGTGTAACTATCCTTTTCCACCGCATCCCATTTATTTACCACAATCACACAGGCGCGCCCGTCATCAGAAATACGACCCGCCAATTTTTGATCTTGGTCTGTGACTCCTTCCACAGCATCAATGACAAACAACACCACATCAGCCCGTCGGATCGCCTTAAAAGCCCGGTTAATCCCAAAAAACTCCGCCCCATACTCAACGTGCTTTTTCCGGCGTATCCCCGCCGTATCTACTAGCCGATAGGTATTGCCATTATGTTCTACGATGGTATCGATCGCATCACGGGTAGTGCCGGAAATTGGACTGACGATCGCCCTTTCCTGACCCAGAAAAGTATTTAATAGGCTAGACTTACCCACATTCGGACGGCCCACAATTGCCACTCGCAATTCTTCGCTGTCCTCATTGTCTGTGGAAGCTGGTAAATTTTCAATCAAAGCATCCAGCAGTTCCCCCGTACCGCTACCATGAATGCTAGAAATCGGAAAAGGGTTTCCCAAACCCAATTCCCAGAATTGCGCCGCCTGAGTCAGTCCCTGGGTAGGAGATTCACATTTATTAACTGCTAAGAGGATCGGAACCTTTTGTTGTCGTAGCCAACTAGCGATCGCCTCATCCCCTCCCGTCGGTCCTGTTTGTCCATCCACCACCAAAATAGCCGCTGTCGCTTCCGCCAAAGCCATCAAGGCCTGTTCTCTAATTAGTGGCAAAAACTCGGTATCATCATCAAAGACTAACCCTCCCGTATCGACTACGGTAAACTCTCGATCCTGCCAATAGGCGGAACGATAGGTGCGATCGCGGGTCATCCCCGGTTGATCATGAACGATCGCATCTTGGGTTTGTGTAAGACGGTTTACCAGTGTAGACTTACCGACATTAGGGCGGCCGATAATGGCAACTATGGGTCGAGACATGGAACTTTCGCCTTATCCAGGCGTTGATAGTGCTAACCCTCTATTGTTACATACTCCGTCACCGTCGCTACCTGTGACCAGCGACCTGTGACCAGCGATCGCTCAACTCAACCTCACCCTAACTTAACAACAGCAAATGGAACGGGCAATTTCCGCATTAGGACTTGTAGTATTTGTAGTCCTCGCCTATTTATTTTCCGGCGATCGTCAGCAGATTCGCTGGCCTACCGTTTTCTGGGGCATTGCCCTGCAAATTTTATTTGCCATTGTGATTCTGAAAACCGCCATAGGATTCGCCATTTTCCAAGCCCTAGGCGCTGCTGTCACCCAGTTTCTCAACTTTTCCGATGCGGGAGCCCAATTTGTATTTGGAGACGATTTTGAGCAGCATTTCATCGCCTTTAAGGTCTTGCCGACCATTGTCTTTTTTTCCTCATTCATCACCATCTTATATCACTATGGCATCTTACAGAAAGTAGTCGAATGGGTAGCATGGTTAATGATGAAAACCCTCAAGACTTCCGGTTCAGAAACCCTCTCCTGTTCCGCCAATATTTTCGTCGGACAAACCGAGGCTCCCTTATTAGTTAAACCCTATATTGCCACCATGACGCGATCGGAAATCCATGCCATGATGACCGGGGGATTTGCCACCGTCGCCGGGGGAGTGTTAGCCGCTTATATTTCCTTTGGTGTTCCCGCAGAACATTTAATTGCCGCTTCCGTAATGTCCGCCCCTGCTAGTTTAGCTATTTCTAAAATATTCTATCCTGAAACCGAGCCTTCCCCCACCGCCGGAAAGGTAAAAATCGAAGTAAAACCCACTTCTGCTAATGCCATTGATGCCGCCGCCACCGGAGCCACTGAAGGCATGAAATTAGCCCTAAATGTCGCCGCCATGCTGATTGCTTTTTTAGGATTATTAGCCCTAGTTAACGGCGTGTTAGGATGGTTAGGAGCCGGGATAGGATTACCTCAACTTTCCTTGGAATGGCTATTTTCTTTTATCTTTGCTCCCGTCGCTTGGTTAATGGGTGTACCTTGGTCAGACTGCGCCACCGTCGGCGTGTTACTGGGTAAGAAGATTATTCTTAATGAATTTATCGCTTATTTAGACCTGAAACAACTCATGGAAAATGCCAATGTTGTAGGTACTACTGAACCCACCATTACTCCCCGGGGGATTTTAATTGCTACATACGCCCTTTGTGGATTTGCTAATATTGGCTCGATCGCCATTCAAATCGGTGGCATTTCCGCGATCGCACCAGAAAGACAAGCAGACCTAGCCCAATTAGGAGTCCGAGCCATGATTGCTGGTTCTCTCGCTTGTTTTATGACCGCTTGTGTGGCGGGTATGTTACTTTAACGCAATAGCAAAATCACCGTTTGTAGTGAGCCAACTATTACCCCCAAAATACCCCCCAGATTAACTATTCCTTGTAATTCACTTTTCACAATTCCATTAACTGCTACTTCTAACTGTTGTGGAGAAGTAGCCATTACCCGTTCTATAATCACTCCATCAAGATTCAAAATCGGAATCGCCTTAGCCACCAATTTCTCTAAGTCTTCTTCTAGGTAGCGTTCCAAAACCAGTGCCAACTCTTGACTAACTAATCCTAGGGAATTATTAACCACTGGGGAAGTTTGCAGCCGCTTTAAAATTAAGGCGGAAACCCTTTCCCAATCAATAGATTTAGTCAACTCCTGAATTAAATCTATACCCTGTTCTTGGACATATTCTCGCACAGTATCCCGGAAAGTTTTGCGTAATTGTCGCACCGTAGACAGCGGCAAATTTTGCATCGAAAGATTCTGCAACCACTCCTTTAGTCGCTCCCTAACACCCAGAGAAGTTAACAGTTTTTCCAGTCGGTGATTAGTTTCTTCTTTTTCATCCAGACAAAAAGTTCTTAACCGGGTTAAAGTCGTGCGGAGACCGAAAATATTAGCCACTACCCAATAGGTTCCCGTGCTTTGTTCCCGGAAGCCTTCGTCAATAATCGAAATATTGCGATCGGTCAGAAAATCAATTAAAGTCAGTCGGATAATTTCTGGGGGAATTACTCGGTCTAATAGCCATTCCGAAAGTTTTTGAGCCTGTTGGTCACTTAGTTGGAACTCCAACATCACTTGATCAAAAATCTGATTTAGCTGCGGCTCTAAAAAATCTTCCCGCCGCGCCATAACCCGCAATATCCTAGGTAAAGATTCCCCCAAAAAGTCCCTCAGAATACCTGCCAAAATTTTTGCGGTTTTCTGTTCTGTATCAGCTTTTACCTGAGCCAGCGCCAGTTGTAATAACCATAAAATCGTCGCTTCAATGCGTTCGGTTTTTAATAGGCGGCGCGCAACTTTCTGGAGTTCCTCTGGTGTCAGCAGGGACTGCATAATAGTATCAGAAACCCTTTTCGCCAGCCTTTCTTGGTTGCGGGGAATTAAACCGGGAGTAAAGGGAAGTTGAATTTTTCCGACCTTTTTGGCTTTATAGGGACGGAATAGCATTTTGATGGCTAGGTCGTTGGTAAAGTAGCCGATAATTCCCCCCAAAATTGGGGGAACGATAAAAATCGATACTTGAGATAAATTGACCATTATGCCACAACATTTCTGCAAATCCCAGGTAACTAGGACAACTGACGAATTGCCTTGTATATTCGCCTTTGTGAATTAGGGTGGTTGTTGGGATCGGGATGTTTCAGCTCATCAACCCCCTGATTCGAGAACCAATACTCCCATCATACCCCCTGCGATCGCATAGTGAGTAGCCAGACTAAAATTCGCTGCCTCTGCTAGGGCGACCTGTTGGGGACCCGTGGGGAATTTTTCTAGGCTAGGGTTAAGGTAGGCGTACTCAGCCTCTAGTCCGAAAGTATTAGCTACCGGAACAACAATGCGATCGAGATACCATTGTTGAAAGGTTTTAAAGGCATTTTCGGGACGGTGAAAATCTAAAATCGCCGCCGTCCCACCGGGTTTCAGGACGCGATGGAGTTCTTTCAGGCTGCGGGGAATGTCTACCACATTACGCAAACCATAACCCATGGTAGCACAGTCAAAGTAATGATCCGGGAAGGGAAGATCCAGTACATCTGCTTCTACCCAGGTAATGGGAGCCGGGGATAGGGTAAAGGGTGGTTGGCGATCGCCAGCAATAGCCAGCAGTTGACGGGAAAAATCCACCCCAACCACTTTTCCTGAGCTACCGACTTTGATAGCCAAAAGTCTGGTTAAGTCACCAGTCCCGCAACATAGATCTAAGCCTATATGACCGGGACGAGCGCCACTCCAGTTAACCGCCATTTGTTTCCAAATGCGATGACTCCCAAAACTCAGCCAGTCGTTCATCTGGTCATAGACCGGAGCAATACGGTTAAACAGGTCTTGGATATGTTCTTCGGTTCTATCTAGCTTCATATTTTAAGTTGATTGGTGTAAGCGAGATAGAACTAGAGCCATTTCCTGAGCCACCAACTTAACCGTATACAGGTCATCTGGGGACAGTTGACAGGGTTTTTGCCATTGCAGGGAGAACACTGCGACCACTTGATTGCGATCGATAATGGGGGTACACAGGTGAGCTTGGATATTGGCGCTTTTATAGCGATCGCTTTCCGCTAGATCTGAGTTATTGGGGATATTTATTTCTCCCTGGGCGATTTTAGTAGCGATCGCTTCACTGACAATCGGATCATCAGCCAGCCAACCCTTCGCATCCTCCACGATACCATAGACCCCGACTGTGGGAGCCAAACTATCTGAGGAAACCACTTGCAGAATCACCCCATCAGCTTCTATCTGTTCTCCAATAGCCTTAGCGATCGCCTGTAGAGTTTCCTCTATCTCCGTCGCCTTGAGTGCCATTCCCATAATATCACTCAAGAGTTGGATTTGGCTGTTGGCTCGGCATAGTTGCTCTGTCCGCAGTTTCAGCAGTTCATAGGTTTCCGCCGCTCGTTGAACCACCGTTTTTAACTCATTCGGGTCCCAAGGTTTAGTAATGTATTTATAAACTTGGCCGGAATTAATCGCGTCCACCAAGTCTTCAATATCCGTAAAACCCGTGAGAATAATCCGCACCGTGTTAGGGAACTGGGGTACAGTTTTACTGAGAAATTCAGTCCCTTTCATTTCTGGCATCCGTTGATCAGATATGATCACTGCTACCTCCCCTTCCTGAGAGAGAATTTCTAGGGCGCGGACCCCGCTTTCCGCTTTAAAAACGCTAAAGTCTCTCCGAAAGGTACGATATAGCAAATCCAAATTATCTGGTTCATCGTCTACCACCAGCATCTTTGGTTTTTTAGGTCGTCTAATACTCATTAACTGGCGCTTAATGCTTTCTAGGTCTGGAGTTTCCGTTTCCATACTATTGTTACACTACGAGTGATTCCGTGCATTAGGGGATTTAGACTATTATCGCTTTAGCTGCTTTAACGGTTGCCCCTTGGTGTCAACCACAAAAACGTAATTTTGGTAATCTGGCATTTAAGCCATCTCCCAGATCGGGTAATGTTTGCCTCCGTCATGTCCTTAAAGATAGACGACAGAGCAACCGGCTGGCGTTCACCTGTTAGGTGTCATAACCCCCTTAACCTAGGTCTAATCCTTTACCTGCATTGATGATCAGTAATTTCTGGCTCCTGCCGAAAATTACCCGATGTTATGCAAGAGTAAGCTAGTCATTATCAACCCCAGGAAAATCAGAGCCACCCACAAAAATTGATTATCCTTCGTATTCACCTGAGTTAGATCAACCTCTGGGTCTGGTGATTTAGATTTGACTGGGGCTGCTTTCCCAGAAGTTTCTCGGCTTGATGATGCTACAGGAAATTTATCTGCGTTTTCTCCTAAGTTACTCAGATCGGGAATTTCGATTAACCCTTCCGAACCCTTATAGAGTTTGGGTGCTTCCAAAATTTCTAGCAACCGGCGCGACTGTTTCCTGGTTTGTAGGCTGGGATGAAATTTGAGGGTTTTGCAAAGAGCGATCGCCTTTTGTCTTTCCCCTAGGGCTTCATAGGCTGTTACCAGCCAAATCTGGACCTCGCCACCCAAGCCAGAGTTAGCCTCCACTGCATCTCTGGCTGTTTCCAAATGTACCACCGATTGGCGGTATCGACCCTGTTCAAAGGCTATTTGTCCAGATCTGTACTCATGCAAAATCTGATCTAATTCTGGTGAACTCACAACAAAAATGAACTTTCATAGTGCAACACATCAAGGGTGGTATCCCCTAGCAGTCGGATTTTAACTATGTTATCAACCCGACTACCAGAGCATAACCCTAGAACTCATCATAATTCTGAGGAACACCAGATGCCTGATTATCCTGACGAGATCCTAGTAGTTCAAGTTGATCAACCACAATCACCGGACTCGAACGTGGTACACCCGTATTGCGGTCAGTCCATGTATCAATCTTTAATGTTCCCTTGACTCCAATCAAACTGCCCTTACGGACATAGTTGGCAGCAATTTCAGCCGCCTTATCCCAAATGTCTAAAGTAAACCAGTCCGGTTGATCGCTGTTGCGACTTCTGCGCCTGACAGCTAAGGTCAATCGACATTTTACTGATCCTGACTATTACAGTCGATAAGAAAGTCACCTTTCCTACCTCTGCTCCAGAACCGTGCGTGAAAGTTTCCCTTCACACGGCTCCTCAGTTACTCAGTCATCAATAGATACCTCTAGCGTCTGTGATATCATGGCAGTGTCCGTGTATTATCCTTCTCAGTTCGACAGTGTGTTATTGGCTCAATTACCATCAATGTGATCAGTTGCCATCACATTATCTACTGTCAAACTTCGATAGCATTGGTCGCACCGGGATAGTTCAATAGCCGCTCACTCCAATAAACGTAATCTCCATCAAACGGGCTTTTTTCCCCTTTGACTTTGACGTGCTGTTTGAGCATGGTTTGGCTATGTTTTTCCAGACAGTATTTGTGATCTGGTGTGATAAATTTCCATCCGATGCCTTGGTTGACTCCCCAGTAACTCGATATTACATCCGTGTTATTCTGATTTCGATTCCTTCTAAAGAAAGCCCATCCTCTCAGTTTGTGGAACAAAATACTGTCAATCTTACCAAAGGTTTCCTTACTACTCACAGTCGAGTAATATGACGACCACCCTCTAATGATTGGGTTTAGTGCATTGATCAGTTGTTCTTGACTTGAGTTTTTGTGACTTCCGATGATCTCATCTATTTTCTGTAGGTGGCGTTTTATTGCCTCTTTACTGGGTTTGATGATAGTTTGACAGCCTATTTTCTGCTCCGTGTTTCCCGTCGCGAGCGATCGCTTTTTGCTTGTGGGATATTGTCGGATATTGTACCCCAGAAAGTCCCAGCCTAGATTCCCATTATGTTCTGTAAAAGTGTGAGTAATGCGGGTGTTACTGTCTTTGAGTTTTAACCCCATTTCTCCCAACCAGGCTTCTATAGTTTCTTGTGCTGTCAGAATCACCGCAAGTTCTTCGTCCAATACCACCAAATCATCGGCATATCTGACCACTGTGGCTTTTCCATTCTGACAGTTTGCTACTCCACCCTTGAATGTATCCTCTAGGAGACTTTCCAAGCCGTCAAGGGCGATATTTGCCAATAGTGGCATCAATCCCCCTTGGGGTGTATCAGTCTCCGTCGGGAACAATTCCTTTCCGTCCATTACCCCAGATTTCAACCAGGCTTTAATTGGTCGCCTGAGTCTAGGGTAGGTATTTAGTTTGGCTAGTAGTTTCTGATGGTAAATTCCCTCACAGCATTTCTCAATATGTGCATCTAGGACATATTTATGATCTTCCTTAATGCCATTGAAAATTGCTGCGATCGCATCTTGAGCAGACCTTCCAGGGCGGAACCCGTAGGAATTCCGGTCAAACTTTGCCTCCCATTCCGGTTCAAGTGCCAGCTTAACCAGCCCTTGTTTGGCTTTTTCCATCATCATTAGGATACCAAAGGCGGGCTTTTCCTCCTTTCCTGGTTCAGGTATCGAGACCTGGCGGCGGGTTTGAGTTTTCTTTCCCAGTTTCAGGCAGTTAGCCAAATCTAGCTTCTCCTGATTCCTGAGTCTGTTTACCCCATCAACTCCCGCCCTCTTTTCCGTACCATTGTCCTGGATAAGTTCTCGCACCGCCAGGATTTTGGCATCCATGGCATTTGTCAACAACCTTTGCAACCGACGAACCGCCTTGACATCGCCACGTTCCGAGGCTCGATAGATTCTCTTTTGGAGCTTGAAGACATGGTATTCAACTTTTTTCCAGTTGATTGTCTCCCATCCATACATCGGTTTTACCGTGTTCATAGCTTATTAACTCTGACTTGATTATCCATCTCCAAGTAACCGTGACTCCGTGGGCTTATCCTCTAGTTTCCTAAAGGCCTTTGCTTCTGAGTCAATCTTTTCCAGCGCCATCATGCGGCTTGACTGCCTACTCGGTTATCGACCTGTCCGAGAGATGCACGCCGGATTACCCCGTTCCGAGTGTCTGCTTTGCGATGAGGTTAGAGTTCCACTATCCGCCGGGTTTCTTAGGGGATGCTCCGGGTCAAATTTCGAGTTGCCCAGCCCTTATCCTTGCCTTTTGGCGCAGCCCATAACCCATGTAGGCTGTCATCAATAACGACGGTTCAGACGTGGATTCAGTTAACCTTACTCATACTCATCTCAGCTAGAAGGGATTTCGCCATGGGTTGGCGATTACCTCCGTTACACCCCGCTTCACCAGATTGATAGTCAGTCTCCCCAGTGGGGGTGTCGCTTCGTCTGCATCACGACGGTAGGAATTGGTGAAACCCTCACCTACCCAAACACCCAGTTATCATAGACCTGTGACCGCTTGTCCTAGTCTACGCAGATGGCACGCTACCCAACTGGGCAACTTTTCCATCTAACGGGTCGCACCAAAATATTTGACATCCGGATCAATTCCGGCCCTTCCCACCAGGGTAACAACATTTAGACTCATTCAATATCTCCGGTTAGTGATTTATAGGCAGCAGCCTGGCTCCCATTCTATCAAACCGTGAAGCAGCCAGTTGTAGGCATTTGCTCGGCTGTGGCTGTGCCAGCCTAACGGACAAACTGCGGCATAACTTCGGCGGCGGTGAACAGTCCATAAATGCCCCTTTGGTGCAATTTGACCCCGGCTTTTAAATAGCCAAAAGCTGGACCGCAGACATTGGCAGCCATGCTAGTTTCATCACCCAGAGTAAAGGTGTGGGTGGAGATTTTCCCCTCGAAGGTGCGACCAGTGACTTGTACATTGGTACTCAGGGGTTTTTTGGGGTTACGGGTATCGACAATTCCACCAACAGTAACGCGATCGCGAGAACAAATACCCGCCAATTCCAACATAATATCGTCGGCGTGTTCCATGTTTTCCAGTTTCAGCAAACCATTAGTTTTATCTAATAGGGCTTCTACTTCCGCATCTGTCATCGCCCTAGCTGTTTCTACGTTATAACCAGGAAGGTGGGCAATATCTTCCCTGATAGTAGCTCTGTAGGCTTCCCAGTTCGCTATACCTACCCCAAAGGTGATGTTAACGCTGTGAATTTCTGCATAACTTTGGGCAGCGATCGCCGCCGCCGCCGTGAGTAAACCCGGAGTCGCCCCACAACCGGTCATATAGGTGATGCCAGCCGCTTTTAACTGGTCCTGAAGTTCTAGGAGTTGTTCCACCGCGCTGGTACGCTTGAGGGCATCTACTAGAACTCCCTGCCAACCCGAGTTAATAAAGGCTTGGGCTACGGAAGCCATAAAGGTATTTGGTAAATTAGGCAGCGCCAAAAAGTAACCCTTTACTAGGGGAGCATGGTTAATTAAGTCAATAATACTCTGGGTGCTGTGGGTTCCGCCGGGTTCTATGTCTGCCACAGAACCGCGATCGCGATATGTCCTGATGCACAGGTCTGGATCTAGTCCTTCCGGGGAATAGATATAGCCCTTTTGATCTGCTGCTGCTACCCAGCACATTTCTTGTTTAGGGGTTAATACCCTAGCCGCCGCTTGTCCTAAACCACCAAACCCTAGGACTCCCACAGGTATGGGGTTATTGGTTAAGTCAGTATTTGGCTGATGATTCGTCATAAAATATGCTGTCAATTCGACAATTTATAATGGTCAAGCCGGAAATGTTGATCTTAATGCTGTTCCGGCAATCATTAATTTTAGGGTAATTTGAGTTAACATACCTTAATCCTTACCCAGGTGTGCTATACCATGCTCCACCTCGTCCTAGCTAGAAGCGCACAAAGTCCTAGTATCCTGGACAACACCGCCCCATCAAACTCTGACCCCTCACCGTGGGAACCCAACCCAATAGACAACAATTAACGTCAGTTAATCGATCGCCCCCAATACTTTCATACTTGCTTTTTGGGCATTGCTCAAACCTTTTACCCCGCAGATATTCGCCCTTTCGTAAAGTCTGGGTACTCTCAAAGTTTTGAGACATTCTCGCGTTGGGACATTCCAAAGTTTAATTGTCTCGTCCGCACTGCTACTGGCCAAGGTTTGACCATCGGGGCTAAAAGCTACTGCCAGCACCCAACTTTGATGTCCGTTAAAAGTAGCATAACATTCATGGGTCGTCACATCCCACAAACGCACCGTATTGTTTTCTCCTCCACTCGCCAATAGTTGACCGTCTGGACTAAATGAATTCAGGTAAGTCCAAACTTGTTGACCTGGAAAAATTGCCAGACATTCTTGGGTCGTCACATCCCATAAACGCACCGTATTATCATTACTACTGGTAGCCAATATTTGACCATTAGGGCTGAAATTAACTGAGATTATCTCTCCCTGATGTCCGACAAATTTTAGGGGAGGTTTTTGGAAATCAATGTCCCACACTTGCAGAATATTATCACTCCCACCCACCGCGATTTTTTGACTATCAGGACTAAAGGCAACTGTAAATATTTTCCAAGGATAAGGGTTAATTTCCTTGATTAACTTGGGGGTCGGATTCACATCCCATAACTTAATAGTTCGGTCATCCCCGGCACTGACTAACAATTGATTATCGTAACTAAAAGCAACTGCATATAACTGGTTTGTGTGTGTGATTAATGTACTTAAACATTTATGATGCTCAACACTCCAACACCTGACGGTAAAATCTCGACTAGCACTAGCGATCGTTTGACCATCTGGACTAAAAGCCACTGATTGTACTCGTTCTTTATGTCCCCGTAAATTGGCTAAAATCTCCCCTGTTTCTGTATCCCAACTCCTGACATAGTAATCATCGCTACCACTGGCTAATGTCTTACCATCTGGACTAAAAACGACTGAACGTATCCAATTACACCAGCCTCCTAAAATGCTGTTGAGCTTGATATTATTAATGTTTTCCACATTCCACAAACTCACCTTTTTATCAGCAGCACACATAGCTAATATTTTACCATCTGGTGTAAAAGCCAGTTCATCTATCCAAGAAGTATGTTCTTGTAAAGTATTGAGAAGTTGGGGATGATGAATATCACTCACGTCCCACAGTTTCGCGGTGAGATCGCCACTTCCACTAGCCAGTATTTTGCCATTGGGACTAAAAGCTAATCCTCTGAGATCGCTATCATGTGCGGAGATACTAGCAGCCAGAGAAATATTATTTATATCAGCAATTTGCCAAAGTTTAATGGTTCCGTCAGCACTCCCACTAGCTAAGACTTGACCATCATAACTGAAAGCCACACCCCATACTTCTTCTTCATGGTCTGGTAAAGTTTTCAGGCATTTAGCATTAGCCACATCCCAAAGTTTGATATTTGTGTCTTTGCTTGTGGTTGCCAAAATTTGACTATCTGGACTGAAAACTATTCGATTAATCCAACTGGTGTGTCCTGGGAGAAACGCCAAACATTTACCATTATTAATATCCCATAACTGTACTGTACCATCTACACTACCACTCGCCAATATTTTGAGATTAGGACTCAAAAATATTTTCATCTTGGGCATTAAAGGAGCATCACATAAAAAATCAGGCTCTATCAGTACGCTTTTGAAACATTCATGGTTTGCCAGATTCCAAAACTTGACGATTTTATCATAACTAGCACTGACAAGAATTTGCCCATCCTCATTAAATTTTAGGGTTTTGATGCTGAGGCTATGCCCTGTCAATGTGGCAATTTTTGAGCCATCGGCAACTCGCCAAATCTGAATTTGACCAGATTCATCACCTGTGGCTAAAAGTTTACCATCAGGAGTAAAAGCTAATGCTCTAACTGTATTCATAGATTCCATAAAAAGACAGTTAGTTAAATTGGCTTTTACTAAACTTACATCCTGCAAACTAGCACCCCTAAAATCAGCGCCCAAAATCACGGCATGACTGAGATCGCAACCCTCCAAAGCAGCCTTGTCAGTTTTCAAAAGCAGGGTGATTGCATTCCCGCCAACATAGCCGACTTTTTCTAGGGTTTTTCGCCGTGTCGCCTTGACTACTTCCCGCAAGCGATCGCAAATATCCTGTAAGTTTTCCTCATCAGTGTTGGTCACCGGACGCAGCATCGGCAATAATAAATCTAGCACTGCTTTCGCCAGAGGCATTTCCCCAAAGGTAGTTCGCAAATGTGCCAAAGACTCAGTAGAAAACATATTGAGAGGCGAAATCAAAATCACTTTTCCGTTAACATCAACTTCGCGGCGAAAATAATTAGACCAAGTGTAGTTTTGAGCCGTTTTCTGTGGATTTACATGGGACTGTGGCTGTGCCACCTCGACGAAATCGGGAGCCAATATCCCCAATTCAGCAGCAAACTTATAAGCGACAAAAAACTCTAATAAGGAACGGTGAGCCGGACTATAATCCCCATCTTCATTGCGAATTAACATAGTCTGACCCATCATATCATAATGCCAGTGATCTAAATCCTTTTGTTGTTGCACTTGCGACTCAAACAAGCGACGAATGCGATCGGGAAACTCCCGATAATTCAAACTCATTCGATTCTTAGATAGCATCTCCCAGGAGAGTTCGCACAGAAAATAAAGTTTATCTGCCAGAGAAGTAAATGTGCGCTTTTTCTGTATATCATGCTGCATTTTGCGGGTAACTGCATAGAGATAAATTCTGGCTAAATCGATCGCTTTTCCCGCTTCGATATCCGGCAAGGCTTTCAGTATTAACTCACTCATGACCGGACGGCGAGCCAAATCCACAAGTTGGGGATTATTCATGACTTTTTTCACGGTGGCGGGTGAGGCTTCAAAGGAGAGAGCCTGACGAATTTGCTGGTTACTAAATTTTTTTAATTCCAGAACTTCAAACTGTGGCGGTTCTCCGGTTAATGCTGCCACGGAAGCCTGTAGTTCTGAATTCAGCAAAGCACGTCCTTCTTTGGCTTCGGGAAAATGCTCGGTGCGACAAGTCAAAATAACCTTAGAACCAGAGACTACAGTTTGAGCCAATTCCCAAAAGTTATTAATCATCCGCTGTCGGTCAATTTTGGCAGCCATCTCGTCAAAGCCATCAAACATGACCAACAATTTACCCTGGCGGTTGAGCCATTCAAAGGCAGAATAACCCCCTCGCAAGGGGATTTCATGTTGCCGGAAAAAGAACTCAGAAAACAGCGATTCCATATTAATGGCACTGGCATAATCTCGCAAGAGAATAACTATGGGCAATCGCGGGCGTTCCACTCCTTTATTTTTGGCTTTTAAGTAGCGGTTTAATTGTTGCCCGGCATAATGAAAAATAAACCAGGTTTTGCCTGTGCCAAACTCACCCAAAATTGATAGATGTTTTTTGGCGGTATCGTCAATCCACCTATTAACATAACCATCGATCCAGCCATCGTCTTCGTCGTAGTGGCTGACTCCTAATTTATGCTTGGTAGAGGGGTCAACTTCCTCTTTTATGCAGGCGAGAGGTACATATTTATGGTGGATACCTCGCCGTTGAATTTCCTGCTCTAGCCATTGACAATAGCCACTAAAGTCTGCTTCTTGGTCGATAAGTTCGTCGAATGTGTAGCAAAATAAGTTTTTATTTGGGCTTTTTTGGGCTGCATTTCTGGCGGCTTTACTGACTCGACGGACAGCGACTAACCATCCCTCGTTGGTGCGTTGGTTTTCCACAGACTGACGCAAAGCATTAAAATCGGAAATTTCTGCTTCCCCTTCTACTCCCCGGACGAGAATGCGATCGTATCCTCGGCGGGCCTTGATTTTGATGATCCACTCAAAAAATCGATTTCCCTCGATTACTTCTTGAATATTGTAGCGCGAATCAAATTCATAATCCAGAATTTCAAACCATTCTCGCATCTGTTGGGGAAAGGCAAATTGGCAGCGATCGCGATCGGCTTTGATGGCCTGTTCCACGACTAACCGAAAATTAGTGCGGGTTACTGGTTTAGCAAATAAATCGGTTAGTATTTTCCATAATTTGGCGGCTTCTTGTCTGATATAAACTTTATTAAAATTAAGCAGGATTTCGATGTCGTCATATTTTTTGCCCTGCCAAGACCAACAAAAAATTTGTTTTTGCAAGTCGCTAATACGTTTGCCTTGGCGATCGCATGAATATTTCTGATTAACAAACTCAAAGGCCTCTTCTGGAGTCATGGCTGATACTCCCCAAGTTTGACATGGTAAAAACTAACTTATTATAGACGGTTTCCTGGCTCCCAAGCCAGAAAATTTGACCAAAATCCCATTGTTTTGCCCATTTATTGAGATTTCATCTCACAAAGCGGCTAAACTACCTAACAAAAACTAACTTTTTTCCCGATCATTTTCTAACCCAGAGCCTCAACTGCCACCGCGATAATTGGATTGTTAATGCGATCGGAGGAACTAGCCATGTTTTCTGTGGACACAGATACCAAAGAAATCAGCGGATTGCTGGGAACAAATCCCAATGCGATCGCTCGCAGTGATGGGGATATTTTAGAGTCTTTCAATGCCCATGGACTACCAGTAACGGGGGCTGTCGAGCCAGTGCTTCTCCCAACCTTGGTACCAGTTGAGGGCGATCGTCTTGTGATGGCTCTGGATATATCCGTTGACCAAGAAATAAATCCGGCGGAAACGGATTCTCACACCGCCCCGTCGGTAGATTCGTTAACGGGAATGGCCTTAGCCAATACTTACGAACAATTACAGCAATTTGCCAATAGCCCAGAGTTTCTCTCTCAGATGAGCATTGCTTTTGGAGATGATTTTGATGTTGAGGCGGCTCAGGATTTGGCAGATAGTTTGACTAATGGTACTTTTGAGATGCCACCGACTACGGTTGTTTCTGCTGCTGATATCAACGGATCTAACGGAGCTTTTGCGGCAGCAACTAACAATATTTATCTGGCCAGTGAGTTTGTGGCTGAGAATGCTGATAACCCAGAAGCGATCGTCTCAGTGCTGCTGGAGGAAATAGGGCATTATATCGACTCGCAGATTAACATCTCCGATACACCTGGAGATGAGGGTGCGATTTTTTCCGGTCTCGTCCAAGGCCGGGAATTTGATGCCGGGGAACTTGAGGCATTAATGGCAGTAGATGATACCGCCACTGTGATGATCAATGGCGAAGCTACTCTAATAGAGCAGTCATTACCCCGATCTAATGATAATAATGCGTGGGCTATAGCTAGTGGTGACAACACCCGATTTGACCCTCCTTTATGGCGTGGCGAAGTGGATGAGCGCTGGCGAACCTCACCTCAACTATTACAGCTATATACAGATCTTTCAACAGCAGTGCTTGGTCGGCGATTCCGAATGACTGCTGGCTACGCATATGATCAAAGTTACTTTCAGGGGCTAGGAACGTGGCACGCTGGAATTGATATAGGGGCTCCGGCTAGAACTCCAGTCAGATCGGTACTCGGCGGCACTGTTGCCTGGACGTGGTCTTCTCCAACTGCCGGTGCATTCATTGGTGTGAACAGTAGCGATGGGCGACAGTGGGTTTACGGACATTTGCAAAGTTCCGGCAGCTTTACTCCAGGAAGTCGTATAACAGCAGGCCAGACTATTGGTCAAGTTGGCAACCAGTCAGGGGCAAACCACTTGCACCTTGAGGTTCGGACTCCTCCTTTCCGAGGCACTAATGGCGGCAATTCAAACCGGAATTTCATCTTAAGCGCAACCATGAGCCCTCTTCAAGCATTTTCACTGTCGCGACCTAGCACTCCGTCTCCACTTCCTACTCAGCCTTCAACGGGTGCATTCCGAGGTACTGTAGATGGGGCGCTCAATATCCGCAGCGGACCGGGGACGAACAACTCGATAGTTGGATCTCTGAGCCCTGGTCACAGTCGTACTTTTGACGCTGTGGCACGAGGCACAACCCATTGGGACGCTCGCGAACAGCGAAATGATAACCGCTGGTTCCGTATTCAAAACACCAATCAGTGGGTTTCCGCTTCTTTCATCACTGGCAATCCACTGTTCACTGGCGCAGCAGATACCACTCTCAATATCCGCAGCGGACCAGGGACAAACTTCTCTGTCGTCGGCTCTCTAAGCAATGGCAGTCGTCGCACTTTTGATGCTACAACTGTAGGCACAACCCATTGGGATACAAGGGAAAGGAAAAACGAGAACCGCTGGTTCCGTCTTCAAAACACCAATCAGTGGGTTTCCGCTGCTTTCATCACTGGTGATCCCACTTACTAAAACCTGGGTGATGCCATAGAGTTATCTACCCTGGCTAGGGACTCGATTCTGATTGATTTTTGAGTCATCAGGTAGGATGCCTGGCTAAGGTAGTTAACGCCGATCGCACTTAGAGCAATCCTTCCAGAAAAAAGGCGGCACCCGGATTTGAACCGGGGATGGAGATTTTGCAGACCTCTGCCTTACCACTTGGCTATGCCGCCACCACTGCGATTTACTAATATATCACAACTGCTGGGGAAACTGCAACTTTTTTCGCCAAGAATTTACACTCCTCTGTAATCGAGGCGATAACCAGCTATCGTATTGGGGATATATCGGTAGTCGTGGCTGCAATTGCCAACCTTTCCGGTTGATAATTTGGCTGAGGGTTTCCGGGTTAATGTGGGGATAGTCCGGGTTGACTACATCTTGGGGACCGATTCCCCCTAGGTCTCTGGCTCCCGCTTCCAGACATTTTAATAATATCTCTGGTTCCATGACTAGGTTGGGGGGAATTTGCACCGTGATTTCTTCCGGGAGAATACGGCGGGCGATCGCCACTACTTCGGGTAATTGGCTAAGATTAAATCCGTACCCTGGCTGCGCTTGTCGGCTTCCTTCCCTGTAGGGTTGCACAATCACCTCTTGAATGTGACCAGAGCGATCGTGACTTTTGGCGATCGCTTCTAATGTCCATCCCCAGTCTGAGGGACTTTCCCCAATTCCCAAAAGTAACCCAGTCGTAAACGGAATTTTGAGTTCCCCAGCCCAATCAAGCTGCTGTAACCTAATACTAGGAACTTTACTAGGCGCGTGGCGATGAACCGTTTGTAAAAGCTCCCGAGTCATTTGTTCCAGCATTAACCCCATCGACACATTAACCTGTTTTAATCTAGCCATTTCCTCAAATTTCAGCGGACCCGCATTAGTGTGTGGCAAAAATCCCCAATTTAGGGCTTCATCGCACAACTCATAAATGCGATCGCACCAAGCCTCTCGCCGGGGACTGTTCGGGTGTACTTCCCCACTCAGAATCAAAATCTCCACTACTCCCTGTTCACATAGTCCCGCCAGTTCCTGTTTCATCTCCGCCATAGTTAACCAAGGACTATCTCCCGGTTCCTTGCGGAAATTACAGTAACTACAGCGGTTAAAACACTCATAGGTCGGAACTATCGTATAAGCCGGAGAATAGGAAACCAAGGTAGACATCTGAATAAACATTAGTTTTGCTTATCTAACATATAACTAAATACTTTGTTAAACCCCTTTACAAACCTTAACGGAGTGTGTCATATTATAGACACGGTAGAAAAACAACTGCCGGATAAGTACCTCGAAAACTCAATATAGCAATCATATCCAACATGACTACTACCATTCAGCAGCGCGAGAGCGCCAACGCTTGGGAACGGTTTTGTAGCTGGGTAACATCCACCAACAACCGCCTTTATGTAGGCTGGTTCGGTGTTCTGATGATCCCTACCCTACTAACTGCTACCATCTGCTACATCATCGCTTTTATCGCTGCTCCCCCCGTGGACATTGACGGTATCCGCGAACCCGTAGCTGGTTCTCTGTTGTACGGCAACAACATCATCTCTGGTGCGGTTGTTCCTTCCTCCAATGCGATCGGTCTGCACTTCTATCCCATTTGGGAAGCAGCCAGCTTGGATGAGTGGCTCTACAACGGTGGCCCTTACCAGTTGGTAATTTTCCACTTCCTGGTCGGTGTATTTTGCTACATGGGTCGTGAGTGGGAACTGTCCTACCGCTTGGGAATGCGTCCTTGGGATCTGCGTAGCTTACAGCGCACCTGTTGCCGCTGCTAGTGCAGTATTCTTGATCTACCCCATCGGACAAGGTTCTTTCTCCGACGGTATGCCTCTGGGTATCTCTGGAACCTTCAACTTCATGTTGGTGTTCCAAGCAGAACACAACATCCTGATGCACCCCTTCCATATGTTGGGAGTTGCTGGTGTATTCGGTGGTGCTCTGTTCTCCGCGATGCACGGTTCTTTGGTAACTTCTTCCTTGGTGCGTGAAACCACCGAAATCGAATCTCAAAACTACGGTTACAAATTCGGTCAAGAAGAAGAAACCTACAACATTGTGGCAGCTCACGGTTACTTCGGTCGCCTGATCTTCCAATATGCTTCTTTCAACAACAGCCGTTCCCTGCACTTCTTCTTGGGTGCTTGGCCGGTAATCGGCATCTGGTTCACCGCTTTAGGTGTATCCACCATGGCCTTTAACCTCAACGGTTTCAACTTCAACCAGTCCGTAATGGACTCCAGCGGTCGGGTAGTCAATACCTGGGCTGATGTCATCAACCGCGCTAACCTGGGCATGGAAGTAATGCACGAGCGCAACGCTCACAACTTCCCCTTAGATTTAGCTTCTGCTGAGTCTGAGCCTGTAGCTTTGGTTGCACCTCAAATCGGCTAATTTATAGCTTAGATGAAATAGAGCGCCTCCCAGTCGGGGGGCGCTTTTTCGTGCTTAAATTCACTAACCCACATTCAATACATCTTCATAAATTTGCGCCACGGTCATAGTTAGCCCCACAGATTCCAAGGTTAACTGATTATCTTCTCCTAAGATTTGAACTGTCCAACTCCCCGGAGTGTCTTGACGATAGACTTCCACTTGCATAACATCTTGAGAGACTAAAACATATTCCTTCAAAGTTTCTAAGGTTTGGTAGTTCATTAATTTTTCTCGTCGGTCAGTGCTTTCGGTACTTTCTGACAGCACTTCAATAATTAGGTTAGGTTGTGTTTTGAAGTATCGGTGATTATCTTCGGGGTTACAAGTCACGAGTAAGTCAGGGTAATAAAAAATATCGTCTTGAACTTTGACTTTCATATCAGACATGAATACCCGACAGGAACTCCCCCGCAGATGAGAACGTAATAAGGCATAAAGATTACCGGCAATGAGATTGTGTTCTTCACTAGCACCCGCCATAGCAAACACATAACCGCCCATATACTCATGGCGAATGGTGCTTTCGGCTTCAGCGATGATATAGTCTTCAACGGTAAACAGGGATAAAGGTGAACGCATTTTAGGGATTCTCCTAGTTTTTCTTTTTCAACTATTCTAACTTAGCTTAAATTTAGGATACTGTTGCCAAATCGGATGCAGTTGAAACATTCCTCGCTCTCCCTCTGATATTTTTTCTAGCAACCCCCGTCTAACTAAAGATTGGATGGCTGACCATAATTCAGATGGGGATAATTCAGGATTAGTGGGTTGTTCAGAAAGGGCGATCGCTTGATGGTCTCGGAAACCAGAAATCACCTGTTGTTCTAATTGGGATAATCGTTCTAACTGAGATTCTAAAATGGGTTCTAAGTCACCTAAAAAGATGTCCTCGCTGTGGCTTAAAAATAGGGAAACGCTACCATCAAATAGTTCGACTATGGTTGAGGCGATGATATTTAACCAGGTAGGATGTCCTTGATAGAGGTTGATTAATTCCGGCCATTTGTCGGAGTCGGTTAATTGGTGCGATCGCAAAATTTCCTCAGCATCGGCTGATAATCCTTTCAGGTGTAACGTGCGGGTGGAGTGTGTTTCCGCTTCTAAGGTAGCAATGGCTCTAGGTTTTTCCCAACTGAGGAGAATCACGCAACTTTGATGATGGTTTTTGGCAATTTTCCGAAAAATTGTCCGGTATTCTTTAAAGTCTGTCAAGTATTCCCCCGCCAATGCACCGCTTTTAAAAAGATTGTGTAGGTCATCCAATATGACTAAGCAACGGCAGTGACGGAAATAATCAATTATTGTAGGAAATGGGGGATTTTGTGACTGGTCAAAAAATTGTTGCAGTTGGTTTGTTAGGGAGGAAAAGGTGGGAGTTTCTGTGAGACTTTTCCAACAAATATAGTCAAATTCCGGCTGAATTTGTTCGATTAGTTGCCTGGTTAGTACGCTTTTGCCAATGCCACTTAATCCATAGATGGTAATTAAGCGCCTCCGGTCTTGTAAGAACCACTGTTTGAGGGTATTTAATTCGGTGGTGCGGTTGTCAAAGTCCGTGAGGTCTGGTGCATCGATTAAGTCAATAATGGGTGAGGGATTTTGGGTGGGGGAAGAGTCAGGAGAAGAGTTAGGGGAAGAGTCAGGAGAAGAGGGCGATCGGTGTTGAGTATCTTTAATAGATTGTACAAACTGATGACCAATATTAACAGTATCAAATTGATTAACAGTATCAACATCAACTTGTAAACAGTGACCGGATTGGGGAGATTGAGAAACCCGATATTTTTTCTGTACCTTGGAACGAAAATTGTATTTATTCAGGTCTTCTCCTAATTCTTCCCGTAACTTTTCCCATAACTTAGCGGCTTCTTTTTTAACGTGAGATTCACTGCACTTATACTCTGTAGCAATTTGAGGATATTTTTTTCCTGACCACACCCCCGTCAGTATAGCCTCCTCTATAGATGTCAGATTTTCTCGAGTTTTATCAAGTATCAACCGATCCGCCCATTGTAATATATCTTCAACATTCTTAATATTTGGATAAAAATAGAGATATTTTTTAATTTTTTTCAAAGATATCCTACCGAATCCTACTGTGTCAACCAAATCCTACCAAATCCTACTAAATTCCGTCAGGATAATTAGACAAATTGTGTACCAAATTTACTGTTTTAGGCTTGTCACATATAAAGGTTACAGGATCAAATTAGGGAAACGATCGCGAGTTGATCTGGTTTTTTGTTCTGTGTGAATCTTTGATACACATTCACTGACAGGGTAAGCAAGCTACGTTCAAATCATAATGAAAAAAATTGATTCACGAATTTAAGGAGAATAGAAATGTCTAAAGGTGATGAAATCGCAGAAAAAATTGTCATTGGCGTTGCTGCTGGCGTAGGTACGGCTCTCATTTTAGGAGCTGCCGGTTCTATTATAGCAATGAACCCTGCACCCTTATTGGCGGCTTTGAAAATTAGTGCCATCGCTAGTGCTGCTGCTGGTACTTCTGGAGGTATTGGAGGTAATAGTTAAATATCTCCGGAAAACCGATCGCTTTCTTTATTCGATGCTCAAGTTAGGGCGATCACTGGCAGAGAAATCGCCCAAGCAGAGCAGACCAGAAACCGGGTTTCTTCAAGAAACCCGGTTTCTTTGTTTTTGGACAATTTTGAGGCAGAAGGGAAAGTGCGATCGCTCCTTCGGGATCCGCTTGGCGCGATTCGCGGGAGCGATCGCTTCTTTTATAGTTCCTCTGGATCTAAACCGAGCGATCGCAACCGTTCAGCAAGACGTTCGGCTTTTTGGCGTTCTGCCTCAGCAATCTGTTGAGCTTGTTGGGCTTTCTGGCGTTCTGCCTCAGCAAGCTGTTGAGCTTGTTGGGCTTTCTGGCGTTCTGCCTCAGCAAGCTGTTGAGATTGTTCGGCTTTTTGGCGTTCGGCTTCGGCTTTTTGGCGTTCGGCTTCGGCTTTTTGGCGTTCGGCTTCGGCTTTTTGGCGTTCGGCTTCGGCTTTTTGGCGTTCGGCTTCGGCTTTTTGGCGTTCGGCTTCGGCTTTTTGGCGTTCGGCTTCGGCTTTTTGGCGTTCGGCTTCGGCTTTTTGGCGTTCGGCTTCGGCTTTTTGGCGTTCGGCTTCTTCCGGTAACAACACCAAATTACCTTCGGTATCATAAAACCGCAGCCAAATTGCCTCCTCACGGTCTATAGTTCCCGACCAAGTTCCCAGCCAAAAGCCTAAACTTTCACACCACAGCCAACCTCGCTCATTCGGCTCTAAAAGCTGATAACCTCCCGAACTCTGCAAATGCCATCCTTGAAAGGCGTTGGCTTCAAACGGGTCAAATACAAAGTAATCTGGTGTCCGAAAAGTCTGCTGATACAGCTCCTTTTTCTTTCCTTTATCTATTCTGGCGGTACTGGGAGACATTAGCTCCACAATCACATCTGGGTAGCGACCCCCTTCCTGCCATACTACCCAACCCTGTCGTTCTTTAGTGCCATCTACATCCAACACAGCAAAGAAATCTGGGCCACGAAAATCTCGGTTCCTAGCTTGTTCGCTGCTATAGTAAATAAACATATTCCCGCCTGTATAGAAATCATGGCGCGCACTCCAAGCCTGTTGCAATGACCTGATCAGGACGTTCATAGCAATGCGGTGACGGTTACTTTCCAAAGGCTCTCCATCATCAAAAATCAAATCTGTTGGCGGCATGGGGGGTTCCCATTCCGTTTCGGTAGCAGTTTCGGGGCTAGTATTGGCAGTGAGTTCAACTGACATTTGCGGTTCCCCCGTCTCTCGTGTTTCTCAGTTGCTGATGATTATATCCCAAGCCGCCGATAGTCGCCTGGAACCACAGGCTCTCTCAGGGTTCGACTCGATTATGGTTGAATTGATGATAAGCCCTACTTATGACAGCTATTAAAATAAATGTGGCTCAACCCCTTTACAAACCTTAACAGAGTGTGTCATATTATAGACACGGTAGAAAAACAACTGCCGGATAAGTACCTCGAAAATTCAATACAGCAATCATATCCAACATGACTACTACCATTCAGCAGCGCGAGAGCGCCAACGCTTGGGAACGCTTTTGTAGCTGGGTAACATCCACCAACAACCGCCTTTATGTAGGCTGGTTCGGTGTTCTGATGATCCCTACCCTACTAACTGCTACCATCTGCTACATCATCGCTTTTATCGCTGCTCCCCCCGTGGACATTGACGGTATCCGCGAACCCGTAGCTGGTTCTCTGTTGTACGGCAACAACATCATCTCTGGTGCGGTTGTTCCTTCCTCCAATGCGATCGGTCTGCACTTCTACCCCATTTGGGAAGCAGCCAGCTTGGATGAATGGCTCTACAACGGTGGCCCTTACCAGTTGGTAATTTTCCACTTCTTGATCGGTGTATTCTGCTACATGGGTCGTGAGTGGGAACTGTCCTACCGCTTGGGAATGCGTCCTTGGATCTGCGTAGCTTACAGCGCACCTGTTGCCGCTGCTAGTGCAGTATTCTTGATCTACCCCATCGGACAAGGTTCTTTCTCCGACGGTATGCCTCTGGGTATCTCCGGAACTTTCAACTTCATGTTGGTGTTCCAAGCAGAACACAACATCCTGATGCACCCCTTCCATATGTTGGGAGTTGCTGGTGTATTCGGTGGTGCTTTGTTCTCCGCGATGCACGGTTCTTTGGTAACTTCTTCCTTGGTGCGTGAAACCACCGAAATCGAATCTCAAAACTACGGTTACAAATTCGGTCAAGAAGAAGAAACCTACAACATTGTGGCAGCTCACGGTTACTTCGGTCGCCTGATCTTCCAATATGCTTCTTTCAACAACAGCCGTTCCCTGCACTTCTTCTTGGGTGCTTGGCCGGTAATCGGCATCTGGTTCACCGCTTTAGGTGTATCCACCATGGCCTTTAACCTCAACGGTTTCAACTTCAACCAGTCCGTAATGGACTCCAGCGGTCGGGTAGTCAATACCTGGGCTGATGTCATCAACCGCGCTAACCTGGGTATGGAAGTAATGCACGAGCGCAACGCTCACAACTTCCCCTTAGATTTAGCTTCTGCTGAGTCTGAGCCTGTAGCTTTGGTTGCACCTCAAATCGGCTAATTGATAGCTTAGATTAAATCAAGCGCCTCCCAGCCGGGGGGCGCTTTTTGTTTGTTTAAACTTCACCTAGCCAAAAAAACCACCCGGTTTTTGACTCGAAGGTTAAGATACAGAAACCGGGTGATTTTTAAGTTTTTTGGGTTTATAGTTCTAACCTAGGTTCTCCTCAACTTGTCTCAGAATAGAAAATAAAACGGTAATGCTACGATCCGCGTAGTTCATTAGTTTTTGCATAATTTGGTTGAAAAACGTTTCAGAAGAATTGTGAATTGAACGATTGCTAGGCTGAGGAGCCTCTAAATATGAGTTAGTGCTTTCACTTGTTATCATAGTTAAAGTGCTGTTCTCAGCTTTATTTTGTTTAGTGATTGAGTAACTCTCATGCGGACACTATAGCATAAGTATTGCCAAAAGCGCCCAAATTCCCGACCAAATATATCTAAAGTAGTACATCAAAGCCCTATCAATCATGAATCTCGCCATTAGGCATGATCGCGCCATGTAGGTTTACCCCAATGGTATTAGCACTACTAAACTCAGCACGAGTTAAGTAGGCATAGCTAAGGTTAGCATTTCGCAAATTTGTCCGACCAAGAGAAGCATCGGTTAAATCAGCCTGAGTCAAATTAGCCGAACTTAAATTAGTCCGATTTAGTTCCGCCCGTACCAAATTCGCCCGGCTTAGGTTAGCATGACTGAGATTAGCATTACTGAGATTAGCATCTGGTAAAATTGAGTCGCACAATTCCACCCTAGGCATTTGGGCGTTAGTCAAGATGGCTCGCTCTAGTTTTACCTTAACCATGCGGGAACCAATTAAATTAGCACCACTTAAATTAACTTCTGTTAAAATCGCCCCTTGTAAATTGGTTTCGGAAAGGTTAGTCTGGTTGAGAATCGCGCCACGCAGTACACATTCAGTTAAATTAGCCCCCGTTAGGTTAGCGCGAGTTAAATCAGCCCCGGTGAGATTAACCCCCTGTAAATCGGTACCTCTTAAATCTGCGCCTCGTAAATTTACACTCTCATAAATACGCCTTTCATAACGCATATTTGCACCCCGTAGACAAGCACCCCTTAAATCTGCACCTTGCAAATTAGCACCGCGTAAATCTGCTTGAATTAGGTTAGCATCAACTAATGTGGCTAGGGTTAAATTAGCTTTTCTCAGGTCGGCTGCTTGCAGGATAGTACCATGAAAATCAGCGTCGGTTAGTTGAGCGCCACTTAAATTAGCTCGTGATAGGTTAGCTCCTCCTAATCTGGCTTTTTCTAAATTTGCCCTAGTTAGGTTAACTCCATTAAGATAGGCTAACACAAAATTGGCTCCTTGAAAATCACCGCCACTTAAATTGGCTCCAATTAGGTCAGCATTACTTAGTTCAGCATTGCGGAGGTTAACACCTCGAAACAATTTTTCTCCACTTCGATATTGATTTAAGAAAGTCCGCTCATCCATCCATCTTCATCCTTGTACTTTGGCTGTTAATTTATTCGGAATTATCAATTATTAACTATGGTTTATATAGTTGATTTTTTGAGCCCAAATAAAAGACTGATCACCTGGCTTACGGAAGTAAATTTTGACAATGTTAATAGATTGTAGTTGTAGGGATAGTAACTTTTTGTGGATAAACTGGGTGGTTGATTCGGGCGCGAAACTGTGCTGGGATTCGAGAATTAGATGCAAACACTGATTTTTAGATTGAGCTAAAACGTGGATACCTTTGGATTTTACTAAGTGATTGAGGAAGGATGCGATCGCTTTAGGATTACCCTGTTTAGCTAGTTCTAGCACCTGATTAGTACCCCCGGAATCTGATATCTGAGTAGGTGTTGGTAACGGGTCAGTAATCTCTGATTTGGCTGCGGTTTGTTGGCGTTCTGTCGTTTCGGATTGATCAACTATTTCTTCTAGTTGTAGGATTTGTTCTTGTACTTGAGCAATGAAGTCTTTAAGCACCTCATACTTAAATTTTAATTGCTGCTCAATATCATAGCTAATCATTCTGCCATCTAGTTGGTCTTCTAAGGTCTGTAAGGTATTAGCGATCGATGTTATGGCTTCGGTAACTCCTTGGCTAACTCGCTTGTGAATATCATCTTTTAGCCCCAAACGTTCCTGAATAATATTGGACTTGGAACGGTTACCGGATGACTCTGGTACTAATTGACTATTTGATAGGGGTTGACCGGAATCTGTGGGAATTGGTACAGTTTGTAATCCTGATATTTCGGGGATGTTTGATTGGGTTACATTGGCGGGGGTTGATACTTGAATAGTCTGGCTTTCGTTCAAATCAATTCCCTGAGTTTTAGCTATTTCTGATAATTGTTGATCCTGACTATAATGGGAGTCTGGTAATTCCTGAAAAGAGCTATAATTAAATGATGGCTTACCATAACAAATACGCATGGCTTCAATTAAAATTGTGGCGACTTGAGCATCTTCATCAGAATCCTCTAAGTAAGCGACCATTTTTTTTAGATAAACTTTCAAATCTTCAAAGTTAGGGAACATTTGAAAGAGTTGTTCAATCAGGTTGTCTAACTCGATTGATTTGAGTTGTAGCCAGTCGCGATCGCTAAATGTAAACTCATTTTCTAAGACGGAAAATATCAATATCTTCACCCTTAATGGGTTGGCAGTCTGCATGATCTTGAAACGAATATCAAAGATATTATCTAGTTTTTTGGGGGGAGGATTGTGGTTAAAGTTTTCTGGATTAACTGACCAATCAAGTTGAGAGTGAGGACGGTCTGACGACTGATAGGAAGTCATAACCATCTCAGTAGAAGATTCCTGATCTCCCTCAAGGTACAATCTCCCAACTTGACTCAATACCAGATTAACAATAACTGTATATTCTGTTTTTTTGTTAATTTTAGATAAAATTTTATTCAAAATACTATTAAGCCGTTCAAGGCTTTGGGTACTCCAGTACAAAGATTGCACTAAATCCCGCATAGGAGTATTTTCTATGACTGCTGAATCACTCTCCCATTTACCATGGGTAGCACAAATCATAATTTTTTTGATGCGAAACACCTCATCACTGGTATCCAAGTTTTGCACAACATCATCCAGGATCGATTTGGCTGGCATTTTTGCCTCCTACAAATTATTGATAAATAAACAGTTATTTTGTGATAGTGCGAGCCCACACATTCGCCAAATTAATCATTCATCTACAGGTAATATATATCTGGGTAGATATTGCCTGTATCTCAGCCTGGTAAAGTAGGATTATTAATCAATAATTTCGCCAAAGTTAACCAAGCCAACCGGAATTATTTGAGTTGATTTTACGGAATATATAAACACCCAATAATCATCATGATAGAGCATTTCAAACTCGGCTCTATCTACAATGTTGTACCTGTTCACACATTGTAGGTCATTTATTGTATAATGGTTAATCATTCTCATTCAGCCATTTAGATTACCCCCCCAGAACTGATGGCGGACTTTGATGGGATCGCACGCTTAGTGCGATATTGGTGGCGTAGGCTGCGTCAGACCCCGGCTATATCAATCATAATCGGATAGTTTTCGGTTGACACAGCCCATGGTAGCCTGTTAGCTGGTTACCAACGATAGGTGCTGATCCTACCCAAAGCCTCAACTAAGATCGCCAAGTTTTAGCACTTTTGGGACAATCCCTAGCTCCGATCGCATATTATCACCCAGGACACTACCACTTCCCTGAAGGTAGTTTACCTATAATTATGCGAGTAGCGATCGCTTCAGAGGTGCGATCGCCGTCAAGCCCCCATGAGTAAATACTCATATAGTCATCTCCGGGACTGTCCAAAGGTTGCGGTTAGCCACCCATGAAACCATCTCCGAGCCAATTGTGATTTCTGATGAATTTCAGGAATCAAGCCAGATCGCCTTGTAGTGAGGTCTAGCATCGCGTTAAGTCAAGGAAACTCAGATGATGTGGAAATATTTGATATTTTTGGCTCCTATCGTTTTAACCGGTTGTCAGGTGGATTTTTCATCTGTCCTGGAAGATATACCAGGGTGGCGAAGCAGCGATCGCGCTCCTTTGATGATGAAAGCGATCGCCTTGGGACAGCAGACATATTATCAAAATCAAGGTTATTTTGCCAGTTCCCTTCACGGTCTATCTGGTAATTTAAATCTGGAAACCGATAGTTATCAATACGCCATTAGAACCGAAGGCGAAACGGCTCAAACCGTCTTCATAACAGCCACAGCCAAAACCGATGACCTGCGTAGTTATAGTGGTGTCATGACAGTAGGAAAAAACGACGGAGGGGTGGTCTTGATGGCGAACCTGTGCCAAACGGACACACCATCTAAAGTACCCCCCTTATTATCCTCAACCCCTGTACCTAGTCAAGGATTAAAATGTCCTCCCGGATCTAGTCCAGTACGCTAATCTAGGCAGTTACCGGAACAAAATCCACATCATCTGTGCCGTCTGTTTCCCCTTGACCAGAAGTGATTTTTTCGCCATTAACCTCGATCGCAAATTCAGTTTGATCCAAACCAGTCAAGTTATAATCAGTCTTCTCGCTGGTGTATCCAACACTAGCGATCATCTTCCGTCCGGCATCAGTGTATTTAAACGCCAACATTTGATTTTTAGACTTATCATTATCATAAGTCCAAACCACCATATACTCTTCCCCGTGATAGGAGAAAACCTTAGAAGGACGGGTAGGAACATAGCGACCGGGGGCACCAAAAGCCGCATCAAGGAATTCCTGAAGTGAATCATCCTGAACCACAGCATAGCTAACTTGTTCAGCCGGAAGTTCTTCTTCCTCGACATCATCTTCAGTTTCGTCAACCACTTCTTCTTTATTGCGATTGCGGAAATAATCGACAGCCATCTTAGTACCAATAGCACCGACGGTAGCAATTCCGGCCCCAGCGAGAATTTTACGCAGTCTACTCATATATTTTCCTCATTGACGAATTGGCGAGTTTTAGTCTTGGGGATATATTCCACTCTCCGTTACAATTTTAACAGATTGTTGTTAATAGCAAAATATGCCAAAAGATGATAATATTCCTGCGCTTGGGGGGTTGACAAAAAACATCAAATGATATCCAGGAGATGGATTCAGGGATAAATTAATATTTGATTAACCCAGATAACTTGGAGCATCAGCATAAATATAGGTGATAGGAGACCATTACCAAGCCACCTAACCCAGAAACCAGATGGCTGTAGTGGGCCTTTACTCATCCGGGCCAGCGACGTGAAGGAAGGCCCGAAAAGATGGCTAGATATTGATGATACAATTCAGCTATTATGTATAAAATACTTCAGACATCTAATAATTTCTGGGTGTTTAAATATGACAATGTGGTTAATTATGATGATTGCCACTAGAGATAGCCGGGGCTGCATCACTTGATATAATAGCTAAAGACCAGGTAATTTTAGCAACTTTTAAACTATCATTATCACCATGAAAAGATTATGCCCACTGATGATTACTATAGAATCTTAGAGGTTGCCCCCCATTCCAGTCAAACCGATATCAAAAAATCCTATCGGAGATTAGCCAAAAAATTCCATCCAGACAGTCAGGAAGAAACAGCCAATCACGATACAATTATTCGGATTAATCAAGCCTATGAAGTGCTGAGTGATCCCCAGAAACGCCAGAATTATGACCGCAGCCTAAGCCGCCCCAACCGACCAGGTAAACCTAAGCCACAAGGGCGGTCTAAAGATTTTGATCTAGACCAATGGTTGCAGGAAGTCTATAGACCTGTGAATCAAAATATTGACCGAATTTTTCAACCCTTTAAACAAGAAATAGATAACTTATCCGGCGACCCCTTTGATGATGAATTAATGGCAGATTTCCAAGCATATATTGAAACCTGTAGAGATATCCTAGCTGAAAGCCAAACTCGATTTCGTTCGGCTCCCAACCCGGCGAATATTGCGGGAGTGGCGGCGCATCTTTATTACTGTCTGAATCATATTGGTGATGGTATTGAAGAATTAAATATGTTTACCCTAAACTATGACGAATCCTATCTACACGCGGGCCAGGAATTTTTCCGCATTGCCGATCGCTTACGTCAAGAAGCCCAAGACCAAATCCATAAATTCCTTTAACCAGTCCTTTAACCAGAGAGCGATCGCCATAATTTCTTGAGCAGATCATCATACCATCGGGATCGAGGTTGAAAAAAATTCCGAAACCGACTACATTAGTTAACAGAACTTAACAAGCAAAAATTAACCTGCATTTATGCAATGCCTGATCACCCGTCGCGCCCAGTTTTCAGCCAGTCACCGTTACTGGTTGCCAGAACTGAGCGAAGCCGAAAATTTTGCCAAATTTGGACAAACAGCCCGCGCCCCCGGTCACGGTCATAATTATGTCCTGTATGTTTCAATGGTGGGGGAACTAGACGAATATGGCATGGTACTTAACCTGTCGAACGTCAAACATACCATCAGAAGTGAAGTTACCGAACCTCTAGATTTTTCATTCCTGAATGAAGCATGGCTGGAATTTCAGGACACCCTACCCACCACTGAATTTCTGGCTTATTTAATCTGGCATCGTCTAGCCCCCCATTTACCCCTAACCAACATTCAACTATTTGAACACCCCCAACTTTGGGCAGATTATCAAGGAAACTCCATGGAAGCATATCTAACCATCAGCACCCACTTTAGCGCGGCTCATCGACTAGCTCACCCTCTCCTGAGTGATGAGGATAACTCCAAAATTTATGGCAAATGCGCCCGCCCTCACGGTCACGGACACAATTATCACCTAGAAGTGACTATTCGTGGTCAAATTGACCCCCGGACGGGTATGATTGCGGATTTAGGGGCTGTGCAGAAGGCGATCGATGATTATGTGGTTGAACCTTTCGATCATACTTTCCTCAACAAAGATATCCCCTACTTTGCTAAGGTCGTACCAACGGCTGAAAATATTGCGGTTTATATCCGTGACTTGCTGCAAAATCCCATTGATGAATTAGGAGCCCATCTCCATAAAATCAAGTTAATTGAAAGCCCTAACAATTCCTGTGAGGTATACTGCACAACATCGGAACACCAACCCCATCTCGCCGCCAATCGAGAACCGGTAGCAGTAGGTGTATAAGGGATATCCCCACCCATCTCAATTAGCCTAATGTTTGACTAAAAAAGCAGGTATTTTGCCTGCTTTTTTGATGTTTATATAAAATCCGAATCAATAGTTTTTCCTGGGGGTTCGGGGCTGCTATGGCTACCAGAAACTTTGATGATGGGTTATGAACAGGATTTGCTCTTAACCAGTCCTCCACTCCCTAGATTATAGCTATCAATTTCCTGACCTGCAAAAATTGGGGCGTAATTATGAACTAGCTAAGACACTCCGCCTGAGTTTAAAGGATATTAAACCGGGGGGGAGTCACTATTGAGCTATCCGTTATCCATCCCCCTAATCATCAAGCAAGAGTGAGTTATATCCATGAGGCTATCGACCCTAACACTGTTGACTCTGACTGCGCTTGCAGCTAACGAATCGGTAAATCAGGCAACTGCTGCCCCTAATGTAACATCTAGTTATAATCCGGTTTCTGATACGGAAAATTTGGTTGATGAAATTGATATCGAAATTAGCCAAGCTGAACTTACTGCGACTGTTAGCGCCCCGGAAACTTGGAGTCAGCCAGAATTAGCCGAGGATTCATCATTAACAACAGATGAGGTGGTATTTATAGCTTCAGCTTCCCCAGCTTTGTCAGTGGCGAAGGTGAGTCCTTCTGTGGGTACTTCTGAATTTGGCTACACGGTTATATTACTTAATACTTTGCTGTTAATTTCTACTTTGTCGCCCACTTTAACTTTGATGTTTTTCTGGTTAGTGCGGCGCTTGGTGATTCGAGAGTTGGTGACGGAAACTAACAAAAGATTAGATAAGTTTGATGGTTTAGAATCACAACTAAAATCTTCTAATTATCAATCTAAAAAATTGGTTAAAGATTTAGAAATTCAGGTGAGAGTAGCACAAAAGTCTATTCAGTTTTTAAGAAAAGAGGTTGAGGCTTCTAAGGCTTCTATTCAAGAACTAGAACATCTGAAGCTACAGTATCTGAGACAGGTACAAGAGATGATGATGGAGCTGCAAAATTATAGAAATCAGACAATGGAACAGGTGGAGCCCCCAGGGGTACCAGTTCCTGCGCCGCCTATGTCTCAACTACCCTCGAAATCTACATCTAATCATCCATTACCTCCTAAGCATCCCCCCACTTCTCAGCCTTTAATTGCGGATGATTTCCTCAAAAAGGGGGAAGCGTTAATTAATGAACGTCAATATAAACAAGCGATCGCAGCTTGCGATCGCGCTTTGGAAATTAACCCTGATTTAGATGAGGCTTGGTATCAAAAGGGTAATGCTTTGGTGCGCCTACAACAATATTCGCAGGCTTTGGAGTGTTATGATCGGGCTTTAAAAATTCAGCCTCAGCGCTCAGATGCTTGGTATAATCGGGGTAATGTTTTGGTGCGGTTAAAACGCTATTCCCCGGCTCTGGAAGCCTATAATCGGGCGTTAAAGATTGAGCCTAATGATTATGCGGTTTGGCACAATCGGGGGGCTTTACTGCGTAAATTTCAGAAGTATGAGCAGGCTTTAGAGTCTTATGATCGGGCGATTATGCTGGAAGCAAATCATTATGAAACTTGGCATAATCGCGGGAATGTTTTAAGTCAATTAAAACGCTATCAGGAAGCCATATCATCTTATGATCGGGCGATTCAAATTAATCCAGGTCAGTTTGATATTTGGGCAAATCGAGGGATGGCTTTATGTCACATTCATCAATATTCGGAGGCGCTTTCTTGCTATGAACAGGCGATATCTCTGAATTCTAAGGATCCAGAACTTTGGATTTCTCAGGGGGGAGTTTTAGTAAAATTAGCACGTTATGAAGAGGCTTTAATTTGTTATGATCGGGCTATTAGCTTTAAATCGGATAGCTATGAGGCTTGGATGGGGCGAGGAGAGATTTTAACGGCTTTAAAACAGTATGAACAGGCGCTGGCTAATTGGGATAGGGTGATTGCTTTACAGCCAGATGCTTATCAGGCTTGGTGTCAACGGGGAATCTGTTTAGAGAAAATGGAACAACATGATGATGCGATCGCTTGTTTTGATACGGCGATTGCTTTGAAGCCAGATCATGCGGAAAGTTGGCGACACAGGGGCGCTTTATTGTCCCGACTGAAAAAATATCAGGAGGCGATCGCTTCTTTGGGAAAAGCTATCTCCATTCAAAAGGATTTACGCAACGGCAAAAAATCGGCTAATGCTTCTCAATCGATAGGTGATAATAATGGTTTCTCACCTGTTCCCACCTAATAGATGGAAAGCTGCTGATCATTTGAGATGTTGATGAAGGCGATCGCTCGGTTAAGGTGGCGATCGCCTTAAAATTGGCAACCGTCCACTATTTGGCAAAAAAATCCCCCAGCCGAAGCCAGGGGAAAACCATCAGGGTGCATCTACTTTTTCCTATTCCCGTCACAGATGAAGCACTCCGGGAAATTTGAGAAAAAATTGTGAAAAAAACAAAGTCCCTACAATCCGATGACCGTAGGGACTAGATTATGGGTTGCCAAAAGGTTCTAGGCAATGATAGTGTCCCAATTAACATCAAACACAGCCACCGTTGTATTCTTAACGGATATTTTAATTTTATGAGCCAGTCGCATCAGAACAACAGGTTCCTGAATTAGCGATCGGGAAGATTTCACAGCCTCTGCGATGTCCTTGTTCACGCACTGAATATGCAAAACACCCCACCGCCTATAGACTTTACACTGTCCCAAGGGTCTAAGCTGTTGCAATTCGGCTTCGTTTTCTCGATAGAAATCCCAAATCAGCCGTGTCAACTGTGAAGGTTTTTTCATGATCTTCCTCCGAGAAACACCATCCCCTTGTGGGTGGGTTGGGATAGGAGCAGCAATTGAGCCGGGTTAAATACCCCCGAAATTGCCCATTCGATAGCCATAAGCGTAGCTCCTGCGGGGTTGGTAAAGGTTGAACCCTTGCGGGGTGGAGGGGTATGGTTGCCCCTCCATGGAGCTATGGTTGGCTCCGACTCCCTTGCGGGGTAATGTTTGCGCTTGCGCTAACGCGCACGCTGCGCGAACGCCAATGTTCAGAGTCGGTACTATCCAAATCGCACGTCCTTAACCCCTTAGAGATGTTTAACGATTCGGTTCTAGGGCCTGGAACTAGCACGCATTCCAGGGTAGGAACTTTAACTCTTGCTCTGAACGGAGCCAGTTAAGGCTATAGCTGGTCAGCTACCTGAAAGGGGGGCACGAAGCCCCCGTGCTTCAGCCGGGGGTGCTGACTCTGGGTTGGAGGCTTTAACAACTCCCATCCCGCAAATGGTTGGTTATACTTCTAATTGAAACTCAGATTTGCCCTTCACAGCAAGACCCTGATACAAGACTTAATAACAAATCCCGGCCAAAATTTGAGCAAAAAAAACCCTAAGTTACTGTTGGCAAGAGTTTTGAGCGATCGCCTATTTAAGATGATGTAACAAGATTGATCCCGGATATTTAACAATTTGTAAAAGATGTTTACATGAAGTACCCCACACTACCACGTTGAGGGTCGGGCTTCCTACCCTCAAGAACTAGCGTTCTTGATAGGATCGCCTTTTAACTGTCTGGTTAGGCGTAGATTCGCACACTTCCTGCCCTCTTTTCAACTCGGCAAATTGCCAAAGGTTTAGACAAGCATTAATCTCTCTATCATGAGATGTATGGCATTACGGACAATTTCCTTCTCTATTTGATAGAGTTAAATATTATTTTATATACCCATTAATCGAATATTTTTGGGCAATTGAAAATCTATATGCTCGGTAAATTTCGCAGCCTTATAACTCCCATTGGTATTCTAAAAACGTTACAATATATTCAGCAAAATCCCGATTCACCATGGCTTTACTGTTTAAGTATTCGTAACAAATGGCTTGGTTATCGCACCTTAATTAGCGACTAATTATTATGGAATATTTAATCGTTGATTAGCCATTTTTGCGTAAATTTTAGCCAGTCTAACCCTCTATTATAGCGGTGATTAGAGTCTTTAAATTTTCGACTGAGCCTCCTTTGTCGAATGGTTCAGCGTCTTAATGAACCTTGAAAATAACGAGGATTAGGGAATTTTTGCCGCTTAGACGTAATCACGAAATCTTTGAACCCTAGAGCCAATCGAATTGGATTCAAAAAGTTAAGTTCAGTTTTGTATATTGTGCTATCGGATTGAGCATATTGGTCGGGCATTCATCCCCACCTGGCAAGAAGGATGGGGTATTCTGCCCGAAATCTATGATAAATCTGTCCAAGCTATCAGGTGACGGCTTTGAGTAGCCACGAAAATAGTAGCCAGGATTATATATGCCACTAGGTCTGCAACCATGATATGATTTAAGTTTTGCAAGTACCCCTTACACACGACTTGAAAAGGAGAACCCGGATTATGGCCCGTATGTACTACGATGCCGATGCCAACCTAGATCTATTGGCAGGTAAAACCATTGCAATTGTCGGTTATGGCTCCCAAGGCCATGCCCATGCCCTTAACCTTAAAGATAGTGGCATGAACGTCATCGTCGGGCTATATCCGGGGAGTAAGTCAGCCATTAAAGCCAAAGATGCTGGTTTAACAGTTTATCCGGTAGATGAAGCGGCTAAAATTGCCGACCTAATTATGATCCTGCTGCCGGATGAAGTGCAGAAAACCGTCTACAAAAACGAAATCGAACCCAATCTCAGCGAAGGCAAAACCCTAGCATTTGCCCACGGGTTTAATATCCATTTTGGTCAAGTTGTCCCCCCAGAGAATGTAGACGTGATCATGGTAGCGCCCAAAGGTCCCGGACATCTGGTGCGCCGTACATATGAAGAAGGACAGGGGGTTCCTTGTCTGTTTGCGGTTTATCAAGATGCGTCAGGACAAGCCCGCGATCGCGCTATGGCTTATGCTAAAGGTATTGGTGGCACTCGTGGTGGCATCTTAGAAACCACATTCCGGGAAGAAACAGAAACCGACCTATTTGGCGAGCAGGCGGTTCTCTGTGGTGGTTTAAGTGCGCTGATCAAAGCTGGATTTGAGACCCTTGTAGAGGCGGGATATCAGCCGGAATTAGCCTATTTTGAATGCCTCCACGAAGTGAAACTGATTGTAGATTTAGTGGTTGAGGGTGGTTTGGCTCAAATGCGCGATAGTATCTCCAATACGGCTGAATATGGAGATTATACTCGCGGCCCCCGTGTAATTACAGATGCGACCCGCGCAGAAATGCGTCAGATCCTCAAAGAGATCCAAACAGGTCAGTTTGCGCGGGAGTTTGTGTTAGAAAATCAATCTGGTAAAGCCGGGTTTACCGCCATGCGCCGCCAGGAAGCCGAACATCCTATCGAAGAAGTTGGTCATGACCTGCGGGCGATGTTTAGCTGGCTGAAAAAGAAAGCCTAATGATACTCTGGGGGAGAGAGTCCCTCAGTTATTGCTCGGCTGACTTTTTGCCTTAATTACCGCTATTGGCTGGCGTGGTATTCTGTAACTGTTCGACATCCCTTTCCCGTTCTTCGTTGAAATTACGGGGGGTTAGCCAGTCGGGAACCAGCCCAATTAAAAATTCGCGGCTGGTTTTACTAGCGCCCCGCACTGGGTCGGGTAGGAAGGTAAAACCATCAGCAGAGGTAATAAAGGTAACAATTAGGGCGAACACTATCAGCCCGAGAATTTTTTTAGGAGTCATATTAACTGATTGGGGCTAAGATTTAGTGGGGTTACTGACATTGGTGGAATATAGATATAGCCAATGTACTATATCTCACGGTAGATGCCAGGAATGCCTCTTCCCTGTTTCCGGTTTCGGGTTTCCTGATGATAGTTCTATGTTAACCTTTCAGCACCCCGCACGGTCAGTGCTGGCTGGGTTTACGAGCCTAAGTCCTACCAGGGGCAAGGCTTCGATGATCTGATGAGGCGATCGCGAATTACTATGGCTGATGTTTTAGAAACTCCCGAACAACAAATTGCAGTCAGCACCCCCGGCTGAAGCACGGGGGCTTCGTGCCCCCCTTTCAGGTAGCTGACCAGCTTAAGCCTTAACTGGCTCCGTTCAGAGCAAGAGTTAAAGTTCCTACCCTGGAATGCGTGCTAGTTCCAGGCCCTAGAACCGAATCGTTAAACATCTCTAAGGGGTTAAGGACGTGCGATTTGGATAGTACCGACTCTGAACATTGGCGTTCGCGCAGCGTGCGCGTTAGCGCAAGCGCAAACATTACCCCGCAAGGGAGTCGGAGCCAACCATAGCTCCATGGAGGGGCAACCATACCCCTCCACCCCGCAAGGGGGTGCTGGCGGCGGTCAGCCGCTTGAGTCGGTTTTCCTCTCCGTGATCAATCACGGAGCTTCCAACCCTCCCAGGAGTTTTACGTGATTGAAGCCAATGCCGATAAAATATCGGAAATCGGCGATCGCGGCTATAAAAACAGTGGGGAAAAAGGAACAGTGGTGCTGTTGCGCCAGTTGGAGAATAACTCGACAGAGTTGGAAGAATGGCAATTCCAATATCGTCCCATGAGTAGTCTTGATTCCATGCTATCCGATTGGAAACAGATGAAATTGCAAGAGATGCTAATTGCTTATAACCCTGATGTCTCTGTGGTTTGCACTTTTCTCTACCCTAATGGGGCTCACACTAGCTACCATTTTGGTAAGGTTTAGCTGTTAGCCGGAAAGCCCCCTGATACATTTACGCGACATTTATCCGGCTATGGCCGGACAATGCGACGATAGCACTATTACCCGTTAAGGTAACAGAGGCGGTATCCCGCAAAGCTTTTAGAAAGATTCCAAAAGCACCGTTCCAGTCCCTGGGTAGAGTGAACCCACACTCCGGACATCGGAACACTTTTGAGCCACCTAGCTGGGAATGCACATGACCACAGTGAGTACAGGTTTTGCTGGTGTATTCTTCCGTCACATCTACAACTGTGGTTCCAGTTATCTCGGCTTGATGTCTCAGGGTTAGTTTGAATCGATAATGCGCCCATGTCAGCATGGCGCGGGCAGTCTTGGATTTGATTAGACGCTTCACCTTGGCAACCATGTTGGAAGTCTCGAAGGTCGGCAGAAAAATTATACTGTAGTTGTGAGTCAAGTAGTGAGCAATTTGTTTGTGGGCTTCATCAACTAGATTGCGGATTTTGGTTCTCATTCGTTGATCCGCTTGCCTCATCCGTCGCCTTCTTGAACGACAGGGTTCCTTGGCGATTCGGCTCATCAAATCATCCAAATGTTGACATAGCCTAGTAATGCCTCCAATATCCCCGGAGCCCAATTCCAGAAATCGTGAACCATCAAACCCAGTTATGAAAGTTCGGACGCCCGGGTCTAATGCAATTACGCCAGTAGCGTCAGTTGGGGTAACGGCAACTGGTTCAGGGAAAATCGCCAACCATCGACCTTTGGTAAACACCAACTGAGTCCCTTGCCCGCAAGTTTTAGGGATAGCTTCGGAAACCATGAAAGTTAATCCTTTCGTTAGTCTTGGATACCAACTCCCTGAAGAGAAATTAGCATTGTTAAACTTGATGGCTTGAGAACTATCCCGACAGCTCCTAAACCTGGCGCCAGGACTGGCTGAAAAGGCGAGATAGGCATCAAAGATAGCATTCTGCCGAATATGGCCGGGTGTTTCTTTGACCCATGCAGGCAATTCGAGTTCGCCTATCTCCCCCAACTCCCCGTTGAACCCTGGGATTGTCCCCTGACGGGAGTTTGCACCGAGGCGCGATGGGTGAAAACCCACTCCTGACAGCAATGCTACATTAGAAGTGTCGCCCTTCTCCCTTGTGCGCCATGACCGTCAAAAAAAACCCGACCTCCTTCCCGGATCACACCCACCTCCCCTGTGACGATGAAACTTCCTCGGAAGATTGGACAAAAACCTTTACTCCTTTACCGGATCACACCCAACTTCCCTGTGAGGATGGAACCTTCGTGAAAAACTTTCAAGAACATCCGCAAAGCATTCTCCTCACGGATTCGATTCTCCCTATCCTCAACGCCAAACATCCCGAGGGAGATTACTGTATCGGTCAAGATAGCGGAATTTACTGGCGCATCACCGATCCTTCCCTCCGGGGTGCCGTCTCTCCCGATTGGTTTTATGTCCCGAACGTTCCTGCCACGTTAGACGGACAAGCGCGGCGTTCCTACGTCCTTTGGCAAGAACATATCCCCCCCCAGATTGTTATCGAGTTTGTCTCAGGGACGGGAGCTGAGGAACGGGATAAAACCCCCTGGACGGGCAAATTTTGGGTCTATGAAACGGTGATTCGTCCGGCGTACTACGCGATTTACGAGGTGCGACGTGCCACGGTTGAGGTGTATGGCTTAGTCCGCAATCACTACGAGTTGATTCCGGCTAATGAACGGGGCCACTTCCCCATTTCTGAGTTGGGGGTTGAGTTAGGCATTTGGACTGGACGCTATGGCAATATGGAATTCCCCTGGCTGCGTTGGTGGGATAGTCAGGGGAATTTACTGCGACATGGCGAGGAGCGAGCTGAGCAAGAACGTCAGCGAGCCGAGCAAGAACATCAGCTCGCTGAGCAAGAACGTCAGCGGGCCGAGCAAGAACGTCAGCGGGCCGAGCGTCTGGCGGCGCGCTTGCGGGAGTTAGGTATTGACCCGGATGAGGAAGCACTAAATACATAATTAGGAGTATTTGTCAACCCCCTAATCTTATTTATCCATGATTCCCCGGTAGCCGCCAAATAGCGCAAAGCCAAAATACTTCCAGGGAACAGCGACATCTTGGAAACCGGCTGAGGTTAACATCTGGAGATGGCGTTGCAAACTGGCTAAGCGGTCTTGTCCTGAATGGCCTTGGGGAACACTCTCACCCACTTTAGCGCGGGTGGCGGCGATCGCCTCCCCTTGTTTCTGGGCCCATTCCTCACGCACAGACTGATAAACCTCTCTGAGGTGAGGAGTTTCGGGAACCACGGGGTCAGCATTCCAAAAACATCCCCCCGGCTCTAAGATACGAAACACCCAGTTAAACAGGGTTTGTTTCATCTCATCGCTGAGATGGTGAATGGCCAGGGATGAGACACAGGCTTGGGCCCCTTCAATGGCGACATCCCCCTCATGGCGCGAGGCTAAGTCACCGAAATCGGCGCAAATTGGCTCCCAACGCTTGTTATCACCGGCCTGGGTGATTTTCTGTTGGGCAAATTCCAGCATACGCGGCGAGTAGTCGATGGCGAGAACTTGCGCTTGGGGACAGCGTTTTAACAGTCGTCGGCTTAACTCTCCAGTTCCACAGCCGAGATCGATAATTGTTGCACAGTCGGCGGGAACACAGCGAACGATGCTATCAAGCATCTCGGTATAGCGAGGAAGAAGGGTGCGAATCCCCTCGTCAAAGTCCTGGGTATTGGGGAAGATTTCGCCGGGATAGACAGGTTTACTCATAAAGATAGGTGGAGAGGTTGCGGTAAATGGGGGTTAAGAGGGAGCTGAGTTGAGAATCCGCTCCACATCCATCTTGAAGAACTCAAGGTCTTGTTGCAAGGCGGGGGACGGCTTGTCTAATTTTTCGGGGACTGGGGAGATTCATCATCCCATCTTCTTCGAGGGAGTACCTGGTGATTTGTTGTCTAATATACAGTTTTTAAGGCTTCTCGTACTCTATCCTCAACATCGAAGACATAGCAAAATATCAGACCTAAAATCATTATAGTTTGTTGAGTGAAGATTCATCAAGCCTGGCATTTTCCGTTGTGTTGTTGTTTACAGTTACGACATGAAAAAAAGCGGCAAGAACTTGCAGAGAATTCCGACAACTGTGTTGACTGGCTACCTGGGGGCTGGAAAGACAACTTTACTAAATTATATTTTAACAGCTCAGCATGGAAAGCGGATCGCTATTATCGTCAACGAGTTTGGTGAAATCGGTATTGATAATCAGTTGGTTTTAAATTCAGATGAAGAAATCCTTGAGATGAATAACGGCTGTATCTGCTGTACAGTGCGTGGTGATTTAATTCGCATCGTTACCAATTTGGTGGAACGCTCAGAGGATTTTGACTATTTGGTGATTGAGACCACTGGACTGGCGGACCCAGCTCCGGTAATCCAGTCGTTCTTTGTCGATGAGGTCATGCGGTCTTACCTGTTTCTAGATGCTATTGTTACCGTTGTCGATGCTAAATATATTTGGGAGCATTGGGACAGTAGCGAGGCCCAGGAGCAAATTGCCTTTGCTGACGTTATTTTACTCAATAAAGTTGACTTGGTGTCACCTCCCATCCTAGAGGAGTTAGAGCAACGAATCCGAGGTATGAATGCGGTCGCCAAAATCCATTCTACCCAACATTGCCAACTACCACTAACCAAAGTTCTGGGTGTGAGAGCATTTGACTTGAAGAATGCCCTAAGTATCGATCCAGAGTTCTTAGATGAACAGGCCCATGAACATGACCCAACTGTCTCCTCAGTTGTCATTCAGGAATCTGGCGTCGTTAATGGTGAAAAGCTCAATCGCTGGCTCTATCAGCTCGTGCAGGCCCGGGGTCCTGATATCTTCCGTATGAAAGGAATCTTAGATATGGATGATGAAGATCGCCGTTTTGTCTTCCAAGGAGTTCACATGACCTTGGATGGCCGTCCGGGCCGACCCTGGAAGCCCGGGGAAGTACGGCGTAACGAGTTGGTGTTTATTGGCCGTAATTTAGATGAGTCTGAACTATGGCATGGCTTTAATGAATGTTTTATAGAACCCCAAAACTAATATGAAACAGTCTGAAGCTTTAACAATTAGCATTGGAATTCTTGGCGCCATTGATGTCTTTTTGACTGCCACGGTGATTCCTATTCCGGTTTGGGTTACTTTTACGGCTTGGGCATCGTTCTTTATCGTAGGTGGCGGTGTTCAGGGATTTATTAAGTCTGTTTCCTGTAATGTTACAGGCATTATTATCGCAGCAATTTCTCTCCTCGCGATTGATTTAATCGGTCCCAATCCCTTGGTTGCTGCCATCTGTGTCGGTATCGGTAGTGCCGCCATGGTTCAAGCTTCCAAGCTACCCTTTACCTATGGTATCACCCCCGCCATTGTCTGGGGATTCTCCCAGACCGTTGGCACGGTTGCCGTCACTGGGCTACCCTTGACAGGTACCCTACCGAACAATCCGGTTTTAATCGCGATCGCAGCTATGATTTTGGGCAACATCTTTGGCTATCTATCAGAAGCCTGGGCTAAAGCCATGACAACAGTTCCCGTGGCAGCATCCTCTGGGGAATTTCCAGATAACGTGAGACGGTAAATGATGCCTTGAATCGCTTTTGAGTTACCATTCAATAGGACTGGTATTCTAGAGGGTTTTGACCTATTTTTTGCAGGAGACGTCCAGGTTTAGGTTTGTATATTTTGCTAAAAAAAGGAGATTAGAAAATCATGAAATTACAGCATTTTCTCGGAGGATTAGAAGGACTTGGCCCAGTAGATGTCCAGAAAAAGGTCTTTGTTGAGCCTTGGGAAAAGCGTATTTTTGGGATTCACGCTGCTATGATGGGTCTGAGTTCCCACCTCAAAGACGCGCTGCCTGACTATCCTATTGAGCAGGTTCCCACGGCATTTCAAGATATTTGGACTTGGGCTGATTTGCGGCGGGGGGCAGAAGCCATGAATCCTTTAGAATACTTTAAGTTTCGCTATTACGAAAAATGGTTGGGCGGTATCTCGGAGTTTTTTGTCACAAAGGGCTACATTTCCCAAGAAGAACTCAATGAGAAAACTCGGTTTTACATGAAGGAAGGCAATGTTGACCCAAGTCCACTTCCCCAGAAAGACAGTGCTACCATCGATGATCAGGTAATCAAATATTTGGAATTAGGAGACTCACCGAAACGGGATGTAGCTGTCCAGCCGAAGTTTGCCGTGGGAGATGCTGTGATGGTCAAAGATATGCCGCTGGCCGAACATACCCGGCTCCCCGGTCATCTACGGGGGAAACCTGGCATTATTGATCTAGTGTACGAAGGCTGCTACGCCTATTTCCCTGGGCCGTCAGATGGTTTGGGACCCGCTCAACCGAGTTACAGCGTTCGCTTCGATCCAAAGGATATTTGGGGAGAGACGTTAGCTGAACCTGGCTCTACGTTTTACGCCGATTTATTTGAGATCTATCTCATTGCTGCTTAGGATTCATTTAGTAGTCTAGAAGGTAAAATACCCATGTCAATTCCTGGAGATGAGCAATTTAAGTACAGCTCAAATCGTGAGTTGGAGAGTGCAGCCAAAGTCAGGGCCCTTGAGGCTTTGCTGATTGAAAAAGGCATTATTGGCAGTGAAACGGTTAATAAGGTTTTGGAATACTTTGATTCTAAAATGGGGCCGTTTAATGGTGCAAAGCTGGTTGCCAAGGCTTGGGTTGATCCAGATTTCAAGGAGCTGTTGATCAACGATTGTAATGCAGCCTGTGAGGTTGCCGGGATGACAACCGGTATGTCTGGAGCTGAAGGAGAACACATGCGAGTCGCTGAGAACACGTCTTCGGTTCATAACTTGATTGTCTGTACATTGTGTTCTTGCTATCCTTGGCCCACTCTGGGGTTGCCGCCTTATTGGTATAAAGATCCAACGTTCCGAGCGAGAGCTGCTCGTGAGCCTAGGACAGTTCTCAAAGAGTTTGGTCTAGATTTAGACGATTCTGTGGATATTCGTGTTTGGGACAGTAGTGGTCAAATTCGCTGGTGGGTTTTACCTGAAAAACCTCCCGGAACCGATCACTTAAGTGAAGCGGAGCTAGCTGCTCTGGTTACTCCAGAATCAATGATGGGTGTGGCTAAGGTAACGGCACCTTAAGGAACTGCTGGGTTTAAGAGTTAGGATGACCCGATACTTGGGGTTTCCTAGCTTTAAGCTTAGAGTCAGTCTAGGCTAGGAGTCAGTCTTTCTACCCCTGATGTGTGACCGTTGATATTCTCTTTAAGTCTTTTAACTATCTTCGGTGATTTCTGTTGGTCTTCTTACAATGTGCCTGAATAGTCTATGTTTACTCGATTTGAGCATTTCGCCGCATCTAGTTTGATGGGAAGTGATGAGTCTCCCCCACGGGACAATGGCCAACTAGCCTTCAACCGTAGCTGGGAACAAGTTGTCTTTGCCTTAGCGATCGCCTTGTCCAAAAAAGGACACTATGAATGGGAGGATTTTCGCCAAAGCTTGATTGATACGATTGGTGTTTGGGAATCTGAGCATCAGTTGGATGACCCAACTTGGGATTATTATCATCGTTGGTACGCGGCTCTGGAGAAACTGGTTATAGAGGCTGGTTTATTGGAACAATCAGAACTTGATGAAAAGCTAGCCAGTTTGCTTCTGTGCCATCAATCCGATGACAGTTTAGCTGAGTCTTAAGGAAATTTGGTTTGATTTGTTGTTTAGGATTAAATCAATGCAGTCTTAAGGCTTACCTACCTTTGGTTTAGACAACCCTTGGTGCTCTGTTCACCCGTTTCTGTGATTCAAGTAAATAAAAGTATAGGGCGACCTACTTGGGTCGCCCTAATGGCAATTTAGAATAAAAAGTTAGACTCTAAATCGACTTGGAGAATCGCTGTTGTTTCCGCTCGCGGCTATAGGCATCAAAACAGTAGGCGATGTTCCGAACCATCAAACGCCCACTCGGTGTCACTTCGATTATATCACAGCCATTGATGACTAAGCCATCATCTTCAAACTCTTGTAACATCTGCAAATCTAGGGCAAAATACTCGTCAAAGTCAATGCCATGTTTTTGAGAAATTTCTCGTTTGTCGAGGCGGAAGTGACACATCAATTCCATAATGACTTCCCGGCGTAAGAGATTGTCCGGTTCTGCGAGTTTGACAAGCTTCTCAAGGGGGGTTTGGTTCTCGTCAATGGACCGGTAAAAATCTTTCAATCCTTTGTAATTCTGCACGTAAACATCGTGCAGCATACTGATAGCAGTGACGCCGAAACCAAAGAGTTCAGAGTCGGGTTTGGTGGTGTAGCCTTGGAAGTTGCGGTGAAGTTCCCCTTGGCGTTGGGCGATCGCCAACTCATCTCCCGGCTTGGCAAAGTGGTCCATACCAATAAAGACATAGCCATTATCGGTCAATTCGTCAATGGTCATATGGACGATTTCCAGTTTTTCTTCGGAACTTTGGTGGGCAACGACAACCATGCGGACATCTCCTGACAAATGATGTCCCAGTCAGGCCAGCATTTTCTTTCCCTTGAAGTTGAGCCCGCCTCCGATTTCTGAGACGACTTCTGCTTCGGGGTAGAGGTTGGACAGTGCGGCCACCTGTCGGTTGAGGTCTGACTGCTGGGCGCGGCTACTAACTCTGGCATAGATAACGACTTTGCGTTTGTCACTGCCTGATTTGGCAGTATATCACTCAACGTTGTATCGTCGTTGCCCAGCGGGGGTTCTGATGGTCTCGATTGAGCCATTTTTGTCCCATCTGCGGAGTATTCTTTCATGGACTCCAAGGATTTGGGCGGCTTCCTTGGGTTTGACATATCTGGCAATAGGTTTATCCTCAACTCTTCTCGCTTCTTATACCATATTGCCCTAAAATATTAACCTAATTTGAGATTAAATCATGCTCCCCTCGTGGGGGTAGAGTCAGGGTCGGGAATATCTCACGGTAACTGGTTTTCCAGAAATGAATCAACCAGGACCTGCATGGGTTCGGGAATTTCCGTGAGTAGCCGCACTGGAAAGGCATCGGTAGAAATAAACTCAAAGTATTCTGGGGTAAGAAAAACTTGATATTTTTCGGCTTCTGGTGTCAGTTGTGCAGCCATAGCTAGGGTAAAGGCTTTTACATAGTTTTGGATATCGGCGGCGGCGATACCTGCTACCTCATCACCAGATAGGGGTGTCCTGGGAACGCGGGATTGATCTAAGACAAAATCGGGGTCTTTGGCGCTGAGGTGGGTTCCTCCCAAAACCCCAACTAACCATTTGGGGGCGGGAATTTGGGGAAATATGGCGATTTGGTCGGATAAGGCGGGGGTGAGTTTATCGGCGGAGGTGGAGAAAATGAGGGTGGGAACTCGGATTTGAGTTAGTCCGGTTTCACCAAAAAGCAACGATGCGGTAGGATTAAGGGCGATCGCTGCTTTAATGCGGGGATCATATAGCCGATAGCGATCGCCTGGTAGTTCAGTGGCGATACATTGGGTAATTTGTCCTGAACTTAAAGTGATTGCGTCCTGCTGACAGCGTCGGCGTAGGGAGTCGAGTTGAAACTCTCCCCCAGCTATAGTTAAAGCTGTACCACCACCGAGGGAATAACCAATCACTAAAACGCGGTTAGGATTAAGGCTACGTTCTATAACTCCACCAGTTTGCGTTAGTTGAGTTAACTGATCGAGAACAAAACTAATATCCTGGGGACGTTCTAACAACTCCTGTGGTTGCATTGCCAGATTTTGGTTAATATAGGTCTGGTTACTCCCGGGATGTTCTAAGGTGACGAAAGCATAGCCGTGAGATGCTAGGTGGCGGGCTACATATTGTAATTCATTGCGAACGGAACCGCGACCATGGGTAAACAGTACCACAGGGCGATCGCTGGTTACGGCTTCTGACCAGTAAATATCTACATCAATGGTGCGGTTTCTGGCTGTATCCTCAAAAGTATGGGTAGTGGTGATCACTTGGTGAGGACCCGGTTGGGTGGGGTCTAGGGGGAGGGTTAAATTAGCATCTGTGGGTCCTAATTGTTGGACTATTTCCACCATAAACTGCTGAGTCTGCCAAAAAGAACGGTTGAGGCGACTAAATACATCAAAGGCGACATCGATATCAATTCTCAATTCTGGGTTAGGGTAGCTTTGTAAAAACCCTAGTATTGATAACCCAGACTCGCTTTCGGCTGCTTCTAATAGGGCGGTTTTAATGTCTGCGCCTCGGGTTTGGGGGTCCTGAGTGCGGGTAATGGTGGCAATTTCGTCAAGGATGTTTTCGCCAATTTGGGTTGTCAGTAAATTGCTGACGGCGGTGGGTGGGATACCTACTTGAGAATTTAAGACTCCCAGGACTTGTTGTTTTTGTTGGGGGGACAGAAACAGCTCATAACCTCGGAGTCCGGGGGGAACTTTTCCGGTGTTGGCTAATGTTTCTAAATCTTCGATTGCCAGAGAGAGAGACATAATCCCTTGGCGAACTATAATTGTTTCTGCTGCCTTCACTGGGGTAGCGATCGCAATATGAGTCCCCAATGCGATCGCCGAAAGTACAGCTAACTTGAACCTAGACCATTGAAAGTTCAGCCCCATAACACCTCAGACTACTGGTTGAAAAAAAAGTGAACCTAATCTTTTTGTAACACCTCAGAGAAGGCAAAATCAGGAGCAGCTAACACAAAAATTGTAGCGGGTAATCCCGTAGCCATTTTCTGGAGTCCCTCGTAATATTTACTGTACTGCAAATCCTCTTTGGGGGTAGCCATACCCAAAAATACCAAATCGGCATCCTGAGAGGAAGACCGTAGAATTTCCGGGAAAGGTTGTCCTTGAGACACAATCACCTGGGGTTTAGCCCCAATGCGTAACTGTGCAACCACTTTAGCCAAATTGGTATGGGCTGCTACGGCTGCTGTTTCGTCGGGTACAACTAAGTTTAAATTAATTTCGGCTCCGCGCCATTCCAGACTCGTCCGCAGCAAATAAGCCAGAATTAGCATCAAGCCTCCATTAGTATTAAGACCCCCCCACCCGAGATCAATCTTCTGTCGCGCGCCAAATCCCCGATCTGATTCATCTCTTAGTATAGCACAAGACAGAACACTTAGGACGTATAATGGAGAGGACGAGATGACTAAGAAGACCAAAAATGCCAGCCCCCTATAGTTACGACCTCAGACAAAAAGTTATTGATGCCATTGAACTAGACGGTATGCCCAAAACAGAAGCCAGTCAAGTTTTCCATGTCAGCAGGAACACCATTAATCTCTGGCTGCAAAGAAAAGCACAGACCGGAGACTTCCTCCCTAAACCTCATCACCGACCTGGCAATAACCACAAAATTACCGACTGGCAGAAATTCAAGGCTTTTGCCCAAGAGCATGGCCACAAAACCTCCGCTCAAATGGCTGAACTTTGGGATGACGACATCTCTCCTCGCACCATATCCAGAGCCTTGAAGAAAATTGGCTTCACCAGAAAAAAAACTTACGGCTACCAAGAACGTTGGAAGCAACAGCGAGAGGAGTTTATGGCTCAGATTGAACAGATGGAGCCACAAGAAGTGGTCTACCTCGATGAAGCCGCCATGAATAGTCAGGACTCGGATTACCCTTATGGTTACTGCGAGGAAGGAAAACGCTTCCATGCACTCAAATCAGGGAAGAGGCAGGGCAGGGTAAGTATGATAGCCGCATGGTGTCATCAACAACTCTTAGCTCCCTTTAGCTTTGAGGGTTGTTGTAATCGGACAGTGTTTGAGTTGTGGTTGGAGTTCATCTTAATTCCAACATTGAAGCCAGGTCAGACTCTAGTATTGGACAATGCAACGTTTCATAAAGGGGGGCGGATTGCTGAACTGGTGGAGGCAGCTCAATGCCGTTTACTCTATCTACCACCTTATTCGCCAGACCTCAAGAAGATAGAGAAATGTTGGTCGTGGCTGAAAGCCCGTATTCGCCACTGCATTGAGCAGTTTGATTCTCTCCATGATGCCATGGATTCCGTTCTCAAAGCTGCGTCCTAACTACCTTGACTAATGCTATACAAAACAAGGCAGGGAACTCAAGGTCAAAACGCTAAATTAGAAATCTTAATGATTCCTTAACAATTGCGTTGAGAGTAACGGCGATAGCCACCCCCAGTTTTAGGATTCACAACCCTGGGACTGAAGCGGGGAACGGAAGGCGTGAAGTAGAACCTACTACCAAAGGCGACCACTGCCAACCATCCATGACTAAGGAAATCTGAATGTTCCGACTTGAACCATCGTAACCAGTAAGCAGCGAAACAGGTTGATACGCTGCGCCCAAAAGGGTAAGGGGAAAAGTAGGAGTCTTTGCAAACTATAGCACAAGACAGAACACTTAGGACGTATAATGGAGAGGACGAGATGACTAAGAAGACCCAAAAGGCCAGCCCCCTATAGTTACGACCTCAGACAAAAAGTTATTGATGCCATTGAACTAGACGGTATGCCCAAAACAGAAGCCAGTCAAGTTTTCCATGTCAGCAGGAACACCATTAATCTCTGGCTGCAAAGAAAAGCACAGACCGGAGACTTCCTCCCTAAACCTCATCACCGACCTGGCAATAACCACAAAATTACCGACTGGGAAAAATTCAAGGCTTTTGCCCAAGAGCATGGCGACAAAACAGCAGCTCAAATGGCTGAACTTTGGGATGACGACATCTCTCCTCGCACCATATCCAGAGCCTTGAAGAAAATTGGCTTCACCAGAAAAAAAAACTTACGGCTACCAAGAACGTGATGAGCAACAGCGAGAGGAGTTTATGGCTCAGATTGAACAGATGGAGCCGGAAGAAGTGGTCTACCTCGATGAAGCCGGCATGAATAGTCAGGACTCGGATTACCCTTATGGTTACTGCGAGGAAGGAAAACGCTTCCATGCACTCAAATCAGGGAAGAGGCAGGGCAGGGTAAGTATGATAGCCGCATGGTGTCATCAACAACTCTTAGCTCCCTTTAGCTTTGAGGGTTGTTGTCATCGGACAGTGTTTGAGTTGTGGTTGGAGTTCATCTTAATTCCAACATTGAAGCCAGGTCAGACTCTAGTATTGGACAATGCAACGTTTCATAAAGGGGGACGGATTGCTGAACTGGTGGAGGCAGCTCAATGCCGTTTACTCTATCTTCCGCCTTATTCGCCAGACCTCAACAAGATAGAGAAATGTTGGTCGTGGCTGAAAGCCCGTATTCGCCACTGCACGTGAGCAGTTTGATTCTCTCCATGATGCCATGGATTCCGTTCTCAAAGCTGCGTCCTAACCTTATTGACTAGTGCTATACAAAGCAGGGGGTCGTAACCCTGTTCCCATGACAAAGGGGTGTCCACATCAGGAGCCCTATGAGGTGAAAGTCTCAAGTACGGTTTGGAATGGGAGTTGGGGAGGGTGACTTCCCTTTCGACCCCTACCCTTTTGAGGGTGAAGGATGCGACCAGAAGCCAAAGCCCAATTGTCATGGTGGGGATATGCCCACAGGTCGCGGTGTGGATATATAGCATTAGTCAAGGTGGTTAGGACGCAGCTTTGAGAACGGAATCCATGGCATCATGGAGAGAATCAAACTGCTCAATGCAGTGGCGAATACGGGCTTTCAGCCACGACCAACATTTCTCTATCTTGTTGAGGTCTGGCGAATAAGGTGGTAGATAGAGTAAACGGCATTGAGCTGCCTCCACCAGTTCAGCAATCCGTCCCCCTTTATGAAACGTTGCATTGTCCAATACTAGAGTCTGACCTGGCTTCAATGTTGGAATTAAGATGAACTCCAACCACAACTCAAACACTGTCCGATTACAACAACCCTCAAAGCTAAAGGGAGCTAAGAGTTGTTGATGACACCATGCGGCTATCATACTTACCCTGCCCTGCCTCTTCCCTGATTTGAGTGCATGGAAGCGTTTTCCTTCCTCGCAGTAACCATAAGGGTAATCCGAGTCCTGACTATTCATGGCGGCTTCATCGAGGTAGACCACTTCTTTCCGGCTCCATCTGTTCAATCTGAGCCATAAACTCCTCTCGCTGTTGCTTCCAACGTTCTTGGTAGCCGTAAGTTTTTTTTCTGGTGAAGCCAATTTTCTTCAAGGCTCTGGATATGGTGCGAGGAGAGATGTCGTCATCCCAAAGTTCAGCCATTTGAGCGGAGGTTTTGTGGCCATGCTCTTGGGCAAAAGCCTTGAATTTCTGCCAGTCGGTAATTTTGTGGTTATTGCCAGGTCGGTGATGAGGTTTAGGGAGGAAGTCTCCGGTCTGTGCTTTTCTTTGCAGCCAGAGATTAATGGTGTTCCTGCTGACATGGAAAACTTGACTGGCTTCTGTTTTGGGCATACCGTCTAGTTCAATGGCATCAATAACTTTTTGTCTGAGGTCGTAACTATAGGGGGCTGGCATTTTTGGTCTTCTTAGTCATCTCGTCCTCTCCATTATACGTCCTAAGTGTTCTGTCTTGTGCTATACCTACCCGCCAAACCTTCTTTAATGATTTGCGCGCGCTTACCCAGACTGTACTTCGACAGTTGGGACCACCTTCTGACCTTTATGCTTGAGGGTCTCGAGTTAGACATCCCACCCGATAGCAGTTGAATTTCCAAAATGAGAATTGCTGGTATAGGGTTAATGGTGCTTGACAAACAGTGATGGAATATGAAATAATAAGAGATTGTCTGTCTAAATCTGGCTCGGATCAGGTTCAGATATTGCTAAATGCTAGTGGTGAGCGATCGCGCCTTGTGGAAATGGCAACCATAAACAAACAGGCGATCGTCTACTGTTGGCTACCTGTACGGCAACTTTACTAAGCAATTCCATGACTTACGCAATTATTGAAACGGGCGGTAAACAAGTGCGGGTAGAACCGGGTAGGTTCTACGATGTTGAATCGCTACCAGTAGATCAAGATGAAAAACTAACCATCGAGAAAGTGCTGCTGGTTCAGCATGATGGTAACGTCCATATCGGTCAGCCTCTAGTAGCTGGGGCGATCATTGAGGGGACAATTGTGCGGCACTTCCGCGATCGCAAAGTTATTGTATATAAAATGCGACCCAAGAAGAAAACCCGCAAAAAACGTGGCCACCGCCAAGAAGTAACCCGATTGATGATTGATTCAATTACTCTCAACGGGGAAGTTTTGGCCAGTCGCGAACAGTCAGAAAACCCAACCTCAGAACCCCAGGCCGCGACAGCAGAATAAATTGGGAGTTGGTCCTCAACTAAAGCAAACTAGAATTATAAGAGCTTAATTTAATCGCAGATTAGTTGAACCAATTAGGGCGATGCGCTACAATACCAAGTATGGGTGCGAGACGTTTAGGAGTGAAATAGGGATGCAATGCCCGAAATAGCCTCCTAGTGGGACTTCCACCCCTTGGTGGAATATAAGGGATTCACATCCCTGACCATCCCATAACTGTTTATATGTCCCGACGCTTGGAGAAATCTGAGCAAGGCAGGGGACTCAAGGTCATAAACAAACTGAGAAATCAGGGAGTAGAGAGTAAAGGCGATAGCCACCCCCAGTTTCAGGATACACAACCTTGGGATTGAAGCGGGGAACGGAAGGCGTGAAGTAGAACCTACTACCAAATGCGACCACTGCCAACCATCCATGACTAGGGAAACCGAATGTCTGGCTTGAACCATCGTCATTATTGAGTAGCGTAATAGGTTGCCACGCTGCGATCAAAAGAGCAAGGGGAAAAGTAGGGTTTTCCATACAACACCTACACAGACCTTTTTAAGTACCCCGGTGGAAAGGACAAGTCTAAAGATGGAATGCCCATATAAACGGAACGTTTAAACCCCTTTTTAGGCTCTCGGCAGGATGTACCTGTGGAGTAGTGATAAGTGTAAGCGTATGGTGCGAGACGTTCGGGTATGAAATAGGGCTGAAATGCCCGAAATAACTACCCGGTGAGGATTCCAGCTCCGAATCTGGATATAAGGAGACCTCTCCTGACTATCCTCATAACTGGTTATATGTCCCGACGCTTAGGGAACTAAGCAAGGCAGGGAACTCAAGGTCATAAACGAACTGAGAAATCAGGGAGTAGAGAGTAACGGCGATAGCCACCCCCAGTTTTGGAAATCATAACTCCAGGATTGAAGCGGGGAACGGAAGGCGTGAGGTAGAACCTACTACCAAAACGCGACCACTGCCAACCATCTATGATTAGGAAGACCGAATGTCCGACTTGAACCATCGTAATACACTAGCAGCGAAATAGGTTGACACGCTGCGCTCAAAAGGGCAAGGGGAAAAGTAGGGGGTTCGTGCGACTACCTACACAGACCTTTAAAAGTACCCCGGCGGAGAGGACAAATCTAACGATGGAATGCCCATATAATCGGAACGTTGTAACCCCTCTAATGCTCTGCCTATAAACAAGTGAGTAATGCTATTCACAAGGCAGTAGTGAAAAATGTAAGCGCATGCTTAGAGGGTGAAGGATGTGACCAGAAGCTAAAGCCCAATTGTCATGGTTGGGATATGCCCACAGGTCACGGTGGGGATATAGATACTGCGGTCAGTAAGAGTATAATGGCGAGGACGAGTTTAAAGACTACGTGGTGCATATAGCTCTGAACATCGAAGTAGAAAGCAGGTCTCTTGATTCTGCTCCTTTGACAAATAGGGTATCCACACCAGGAGCCGTGTGATGGGAAACTATCAAGCACGGTTCTGAATGGGAGAGGGTGAAGGTGACTTCACTCTCGACCCCTAACCCTATAAGGGGAAAGGATGTTACTGAAAGCCAATGCCTAACTGTAATGGTTGGGATATGCCCACTAGTCACGGTGTGGATATAGAGACGGCGGCAAGTAGGAATAATATGACGTGAGCGAGTTTAAAGACTACGAGTCGTATTAATAAGTTCCAAAAGTCGGAATCATAAAGCGGGGGTTTGTAACCCTGTTCCTTGTGACAATAGGGTATCTACACTAGGAGCCGTGTGATGTGAAAGTATCAAGCACGGTTTTGAATTGGAGTTGGGAAAGGCGACTTCCCTTTCGCCCATAACTGCGAGACCTTCGGGTATGAAATAGAGCTGAAATGGGCGAAATAACTACCCGGTGAGGACTTCAACCCCTTGGTTGATTGGGTCGCATCCCTGACCATCCCATAACACAGCCTGATTTTTAGGCCCACCTTCGAGACTTCCAATATGGCCAGTCAGGTGAAGCGTCTAATCAGGTCTAAGACTGCCCGAGCCATGCTGACATGGGCGCATTATCGATTCAAACTAACCCTGAGACATCAAGCGGAAATAACTGAACAGTTGTAGATGTGACCGAAGAATACACCAGCAAAACCTGTACTCACTGTGGTCATGTCCATTCCCAGCTAGGTGGCTCAAAAGTGTTCCGATGTCCTGAGTGCGGGTTCACTCTACCACGGGACTGGAACGGTGCTTTTGGAATCTTTCTAAAAGCTTTGCGGGATACCGCCTCTGTTACCTTAACGGGTAATAGTGCTATCGTCGCATTGTCCGGGAACAACCGGAAAAATGTCGCGTAAATGTATCAGATCAGGTTAATTAGGAGAAGATCATGGCTCATAAGAAAGGAACAGGAAGCACCCGTAACGGTCGCGACTCTAACGCCCAGCGTTTGGGAGTCAAACGCTATGGCGGTCAAGTAGTCAGTGCAGGTAATATCCTCGTGCGTCAGCGCGGCTGTAAGTTCCACCCTGGGAACAATGTAGGCATTGGCAAAGATGATACTCTATTTGCCAAAGTAGATGGAGTTGTGCAATTTGAGCGCCGGGGGAAAAGCGGCAAGAAAGTCAGCGTTTATCCCGTAGAAGTGGCATCCTAGCCATAGTAGGGCGGGTTTCCCACCAGCCTCGTCAGATATTTTTTCCATAACCGGACTCCATAAGTGTCCGGTTTTTTCAGTTTTCGGGGAAATATTGTAGTCAGCACCCCCGCCTGAAGCACGGGGGCTTCGTGCCTCCCGCAACAGAATAGCTGACCAGCTATAGCCGTAACTGGCTACGTTCAGAGCAAGAGTTAAAGTTCCTACCCTGGAATGCGTGCTAGTTCCCGGCTCTAGAACCGAATCGTTAAATAGTTTTAAGGGGTTAAGACAGTGCGATTTGGAGAGACTCTTCCTGTTAGGCAATTCACTGAACAACGATTGACAAAGGTCAACAATTGCGTTAAGCTAGACGAGTACACAACAAGCGAGTTAAATGCCGAAATATATAGCACAAGACAGAACAGTTAGGACGTATAATGGCAAGGATATCTACAGAAGACCCAAAATGACAGCCCCCTACAGTTACGACCTTAGACAAAAAGTTATTAATGCAATTGAACTAGACGGTATACCCAAAACCGAAGCCAGTCAAGTTTTCCATGTCAGCAGGAACACCATCAATCTCTGGCTTCAAAGAAAAGAACACACCGGCGACTTCCTCCCTAAACCTAATCGCCCACCTGGTCATAGCCACTAAATTACCGACTGGCACAAATTCAAGGCTTTTGCCTAAGAGCATGGCCACAAAACCTCCGCTCAAATGGCTGAACTTTGGGATGACGACATCTCTCCTCGCACCATATCCAGAGCCTTGAAGAAAATTGGCTTCACCAGAAAAAAAACTTACGGCTACCAAGAACGTGATGAGCAACAGCGAGAGGAGTTTATTGCTCAGATTGAACAGATGGAGCCGGAAGGGTTGGTTTACCTCGATGAAGCTGGCATCAATAGTCAAGACTCGGATTATCCTTATGGTTACTGCGAGGAAGGACAACGCTTCCATGCCCTCAAATCCGGGAAGAGGCAGGGCAGGGTGAGCATGATTGCGGCATGGTGTCATCAACAACTCTTAGCCCCCTTTACCTTTGAGGGTTGTTGTAATCGGACAGTGTTTGAGTTGTGGTTGGAGTTCATCTTAATTCCAACATTGAAGCCAGGTCAGACTCTAGTATTGGACAATGCAACGTTTCATAAAGGGGGGCGGATTGCTGAACTGGTGGAGGCAGCTCAATGCCGTTTACTCTATCTTCCGCCTTATTCGCCAGACCTCAACAAGATAGAGAAATGTTGGTCGTGGTTGAAAGCCCGCATTCGCCATTGTATTGAGCAGTTTGATTCTCTCCATGATGCCATGGATTCTGTTCTCAAGACTGCGTCCTAACCGTATTGACTAGTGCTATAGTATTCCCCTTGTGCGAAACGTTTAGGAGTGAAATAGGGCTGCAATGCCTGAAATAACCTCCTAGAGGGGAGTCAACCACCCCTGGTAGGGGTCGAAAGGAAAGTCACCTTTCCCAACTCCCATTCAAAACCGTGCTTGATACTTTCACATCACACGGCTCCTGATGTGGATACCCTATTTTGTCAGTAGGAACAGGGTTACTACCCCCTGCTTTATGACTTCAACTTTAGGAGCTATATACACCACGTAGTCTTTAAACTCGCTCACGGTCGTAAGCACTCTTACATCATCGCAGTCTCTATATCCACACCGTGACTAGTGGGCATATCCCAACCATTACAGTTAGGCATTAGCTTTCAGTCACATCCTTTCCCCTTATGGGCATACGCTTACACTTTTCACTACTCCAGTGAGTAATATTGCTCACTTTCTTATATGGAGAGCCTAACAGGGGTTTCAACGTTCCGTATATATGGGCATTCCATCTTTAGATTTGTCCTATCCACCGGGGTACTTTTAAAGGTCTGTGAAGATGGCTAGTCAAGTCCTCTTCTTTTCCCCTTGTTCTTTTGAACGCAGCGTGTCAACCTATTTCGCTACCTCGATATTACGATGGTTCAAGCCAGACATTCGGTTTCCCTAATCATGGATGGTTGGCAGTGGTCGGATTTTGGGAATGGGTTTTCCCTCACGCCTTCCGTTCCCCGCTTCAATCCCAGATTTGTGATTTCTGAAACTGGGGGTGGCTATCGCCTTTACTCTTTCCCATAATCACCCCAAGTGGGTTGAAATACTCCTCCTAAGTATACTTGGACGGTATTTTGTGATTTCTTAAAATGGGATTGACCTTGAGTTCCTTGCCTTGCTTAGTGCAACAACTCACTAAACGTCGGGACATATATACAGTTAAGGGGTTAGACTGGTTGAAGGTCTAATTTTCCCTCTAGGAGGTTATTTCAGGCATTGCAGCCTTATTTCACTCCTAAACGTCTCGCACTAACTGTTTATATATAGCACAAGACAGAACACTTAGGACGTATAATGGAGAGGACGAGATGACTAAGAAGACCAAAAATGCCAGCCCCCTATAGTTACGACCTCAGACAAAAAGTTATTGATGCCATTGAACTAGACGGTATGCCCAAAACAGAAGCCAGTCAAGTTTTCCATGTCAGCAGGAACACCATTAATCTCTGGCTGCAAAGAAAAGCACAGACCGGAGACTTCCTCCCTAAACCTCATCACCGACCTGGCAATAACCACAAAATTACCGACTGGCAAAAATTCAAGGCTTTTGCCCAAGAGCATGGCGACAAAACAGCAGCTCAAATGGCTGAACTTTGGGATGACGACATCTCTCCTCGCACCATATCCAGAGCCTTGAAGAAAATTGGCTTCACCAGAAAAAAAAACTTACGGCTACCAAGAACGTGATGAGCAACAGCGAGAGGAGTTTATGGCTCAGATTGAACAGATGGAGCCGGAAGAAGTGGTCTACCTCGATGAAGCCGGCATGAATAGTCAGGACTCGGATTACCCTTATGGTTACTGCGAGGAAGGAAAACGCTTCCATGCACTCAAATCAGGGAAGAGGCAGGGCAGGGTAAGTATGATAGCCGCATGGTGTCATCAACAACTCTTAGCTCCCTTTAGCTTTGAGGGTTGTTGTAATCGGACAGTGTTTGAGTTGTGGTTGGAGTTCATCTTAATTCCAACATTGAAGCCAGGTCAGACTCTAGTATTGGACAATGCAACGTTTCATAAAGGGGGACGGATTGCTGAACTGGTGGAGGCAGCTCAATGCCGTTTACTCTATCTACCACCTTATTCGCCAGACCTCAACAAGATAGAGAAATGTTGGTCGTGGCTGAAAGCCCGTATTCGCCACTGCATTGAGCAGTTTGATTCTCTCCATGATGCCATGGATTCCGTTCTCAAAGCTGCGTCCTAACCACCTTGACTAATGCTATAGCACAAGACAGAACACTTAGGACGTATAATGGAGAGGACGAGATGACTAAGAAGACCAAAAATGCCAGCCCCCTATAGTTACGACCTCAGACAAAAAGTTATTGATGCCATTGAACTAGACGGTATGCCCAAAACAGAAGCCAGTCAAGTTTTCCATGTCAGCAGGAACACCATTAATCTCTGGCTGCAAAGAAAAGCACAGACCGGAGACTTCCTCCCTAAACCTCATCACCGACCTGGCAATAACCACAAAATTACCGACTGGCATAAATTCAAGGCTTTTGCCCAAGAGCATGGCCACAAAACCTCCGCTCAAATGGCTGAACTTTGGGATGACGACATCTCTCCTCGCACCATATCCAGAGCCTTGAAGAAAATTGGCTTCACCAGAAAAAAAACTTACGGCTACCAAGAACGTTGGAAGCAACAGCGAGAGGAGTTTATGGCTCAGATTGAACAGATGGAGCCGGAAGAAGTGGTCTACCTCGATGAAGCCGCCATGAATAGTCAGGACTCGGATTACCCTTATGGTTACTGCGAGGAAGGAAAACGCTTCCATGCACTCAAATCAGGGAAGAGGCAGGGCAGGGTAAGTATGATAGCCGCATGGTGTCATCAACAACTCTTAGCTCCCTTTAGCTTTGAGGGTTGTTGTAATCGGACAGTGTTTGAGTTGTGGTTGGAGTTCATCTTAATTCCAACATTGAAGCCAGGTCAGACTCTAGTATTGGACAATGCAACGTTTCATAAAGGGGGGCGGATTGCTGAACTGGTGGAGGCAGCTCAATGCCGTTTACTCTATCTACCACCTTATTCGCCAGACCTCAACAAGATAGAGAAATGTTGGTCGTGGCTGAAAGCCCGTATTCGCCACTGCATTGAGCAGTTTGATTCTCTCCATGATGCCATGGATTCCGTTCTCAAAGCTGCGTCCTAACCACCTTGACTAATGCTATATGTTCCAACGCTTGGACTTACACCAAGCAAGGCAGGAGACTCAGGGTCAATCCCATTTTAAGAAATCGCAATTCACCGTCCAGGTATACCTAGGAGGAGTATTAAACCCACTTGGGGCGATTATGGGAAAGAGTAACGGCGATAGCCACCCCCAGTTTCAGAAATCACAACTCTGGGATTGAAGCGGGGAACGGAAGGCGTGAGGTAGAACCTACTACCAAGATGCGACCACTGCCAACCATCCATGATTAGGGAAACCGAATGTCCGGCTTGAACCATCGTAAATGCTAAGTAGCGAAATAGGTTGTCACGCTGCGCTCAAAAGAGCAAGGGGAAAAGAAGAAAATTGAGGAAATTATCTTCACAGACCTTTAAAAGTACCCCGGTGGACAGGAAAAATCTAAAGGTGGAATGCCCATATAAACGGAACGTTTAAACCCCTTTTTAGGCTCTCAGCAGGAGGAATCTGCCGAGTAGTGAAAAGTGTAAGCGTATACCTTTAAGGGGAAAGGATGTGACTGAAAGCTACAGCCTTTATCTCAATCATTAAGCACAGTAACAACACTTGGTAAACCAGTTATTCAAACACTGTAAATCCACAAGGCTTACCGCCACTTCTACCAATCTCACTAATAATTCCATGGTCTCCGTCCTGAACTTGCACACTAAACTTTTGAGCTGTGACCACATCATCTCTATCGGGTTAAACTCAGGGGAATACACCGGCAGATATTCTACCCTGGCTCCTACTGACTCTATCATTTCTTTGACTTCTTCTCGATGATGAGAATTTCAGTTATCCATTACCACTACATCTCCTTTTTTTAATTTTGGCAATAAATCTAACTTGATTAATTGGAGAAAATCCTCTTTTTTCATTGACCCTTCTAATGTTTGAGTCGCTACCACTCCGGAGAGCTTAATTGCACCAATTATTGTCATTTTTTGACCTCGATAGGATTTCCGCAGTTCATAGACTTTTTTCCCTTTCGTCGCTCTGGCTAACGCTCTGCTCATCCCTACTCATAACCCACTTTCATCAATAAACACAAGCTTTTCAGGAGCCACATCTCTAATTCTTTACCAATAATCTACTCGCGCTTTCTGTACTTCTTCTGTTACTACTTTTTCGCTCCTGTATGTTTTTTTTGAGACTTATATCGTGCTGCTTTAAAAATCTATCTATCATGGTCGTACTGACATTTATACCCAGCTTGTCTCTGAGCTTATCACTATATTGCCATAAGGTCAGGTCGGGGTGGGCTTCTACAATATCTATCACGGCTTCCTCATGCTTAGATAAAATGCTTTTCTTTTTAGTGCCACACTTACGAGGAGATAAGTCTCCCGTTAATCGATACTGTTTGACCAGTCGCCTTACCGTGTCTGGACTCACCAAAAAGCGTTTCGCTACTTTTCGGATAGAAGTGTCTCCTTTTTCATAGGCTTCTACTATCTTTTTCCGAAAATCTAAAGAGTAACGGCTCATGGTAGTTGGTTGTGATCACTTATACAATAGCCATACATTATACCGTACTTTGTGTTTTGTGTAAAGGCTGTAATGCCTGATTGTAATGGTCGGGATATGCCCACTAGTCACGGTGTGGATATAGAGACTGCGACAATTAAGAGTATAGTGGCGAAAACGAGTTTAAAGACTACGTGTTGCATGAAGCTCCAAAAGTTGAAGTCATAAAGCAAGGGGTCGTAACCTTGTTCCTATTGACAAATAGGGTATCTACATCAGGAGCCGTGTGCTGGGAAACTAGCAAGCACGGTTTTGAATTGGAGTTGGGGAAGGTGACTTCCCTTTCGACCATAACGGTTTATACTCAGGAAAATACGAGCTATTGAATCTTGGGCTGACCTGCCTGGTCTGAACCCGTAGCTTGTGCTTTCAAATCTTGATTCCCATTCAGGCTCAAGTGCCGACTTAACCAAGGCTTGCCTCGCTCTGTCTTGGATTGTGGGTATTCCCAGGGGGCATTTGTCATCCCTGCCAGGTTTTGGTATCCATACTCTCCTAAGTGCTTTGGCTTTGAGATTTCCTTTAATGTTCTCCGCTCAAGTCAGTCTTTGTTCTGGAGATATAGCATTAGTCAAGGTGGTTAGGACGCAGCTTTGAGAACGGAATCCATGGCATCATGGAGAGAATCAAACTGCTCAATGCAGTGGCGAATACGGGCTTTCAGCCACGACCAACATTTCTCTATCTTCTTGAGGTCTGGCGAATAAGGTGGTAGATAGAGTAAACGGCATTGAGCTGCCTCCACCAGTTCAGCAATCCGCCCCCCTTTATGAAACGTTGCATTGTCCAATACTAGAGTCTGACCTGGCTTCAATGTTGGAATTAAGATGAACTCCAACCACAACTCAAACACTGTCCGATTACAACAACCCTCAAAGCTAAAGGGAGCTAAGAGTTGTTGATGACACCATGCGGCTATCATACTTACCCTGCCCTGCCTCTTCCCTGATTTGAGTGCATGGAAGCGTTTTCCTTCCTCGCAGTAACCATAAGGGTAATCCGAGTCCTGACTATTCATGGCGGCTTCATCGAGGTAGACCACTTCTTCCGGCTCCATCTGTTCAATCTGAGCCATAAACTCCTCTCGCTGTTGCTTCCAACGTTCTTGGTAGCCGTAAGTTTTTTTTCTGGTGAAGCCAATTTTCTTCAAGGCTCTGGATATGGTGCGAGGAGAGATGTCGTCATCCCAAAGTTCAGCCATTTGAGCGGAGGTTTTGTGGCCATGCTCTTGGGCAAAAGCCTTGAATTTATGCCAGTCGGTAATTTTGTGGTTATTGCCAGGTCGGTGATGAGGTTTAGGGAGGAAGTCTCCGGTCTGTGCTTTTCTTTGCAGCCAGAGATTAATGGTGTTCCGGCTGACATGGAAAACTTGACTGGCTTCTGTTTTGGGCATACCGTCTAGTTTAATGGCATCAATAACTTTTTGTCTGAGGTCGTAACTATAGGGGGCTGGCATTTTTGGTCTTCTTAGTCATCTCGTCCTCTCCATTATACGTCCTAAGTGTTCTGTCTTGTGCTATATTACTATCATTCCATCGACACCGGCTGTCTTTTGGCCTTGACCCGCTTGGGGGGCGGGTTCATTAAGCTGACTGTTGGAAGCATGGCTGACCGTGGAACCCGCCCCTACAGCCGCACTGCTAAGAGCCGGGTTATGGTCGAAAGGGAAGTCACCTTCCCCAACTCCACTTCAAAACCGTACTTGAGACTTTCACCTCATACGGCTCCTAATGTAGATACCCTTTTTGTCACTAGGAACAGGGTTACGAACCCCCGCTTTATGATTCCAACTTTGGGAGCTTGGCATACAACTCGTAGTCTTTAAACTCGCTCTCGTCATATTACTCCTACTTGTCGCAGTCTCTATATCTACACCGTGACTAGTGGGCATATCCTAATCATTACAATTAGGCATTGGCTTTCAGTCACATCCTTTCCCCTCAATGGTATACGCTTACACTTTTCACTACTCCTTGTGAGTAATATTGCTCACTTTTTTGATAAGGAGAACCAATGAGGAGTTTAAACGTTCCGTTTATATGGGCATTCCATCTTTAGACTTGTCCTCTCCACCGGGGTACTTAAAAAGGTCTGTGTAGGTGTTTTATGCAAAACCCTACTTTTCCCCTTGCTCTTTTGAGCGCAGCGTGGCAACCTATTACGCTGCTAAATCATTACGATGGTTCAAGCCAGACATTCGGTTTCCCTAGTCATGGATGGTTGGCAGTGGTCGCATTTGGTAGTAGGTTCTACCTCACGCCTTCCGTTCCCCGCTTCAATCCCAGAATCGTGTATCCTGAAATTGGGGGTGGCTATCGCCTTTACTCTCTACTCCCTGATTTCTCAGTTTGTTTATGACCTTGAGTCCCCTGCCTTGCTCAGATTTCTCCAAGCGTCGGGACATATAAACAGTTATGGGATGGTCAGGATACGAGTCCCTTATATTCCACCAAGGGGTGGAAGTCCCACTAGGAGGCTATTTCGGGCATTGCATCCCTATTTCACTCCTAAACGTCTCGCACGCATAATATGATTTCACCAATAGACGTTGCCACCTTCTGGCCTTCGCGTCCTGTCCCGATTTAGATGCTTGAAATATCCTCTTTTGGAGCTTAAAAACTTTCCGCTGAACCTTAGCCCATGGGATAACTTTCCATACGTTATTCATAGTCTTGATTGGTTTCGATTTCTCGAATCCTTTCTTTCAACTCGCTTGCGTCATTTAAACACCCACTAGACTCTATTCTTACAATCAAACCGTGACCTGTTAGCATTTCCCGTCCATTACAGCCGGGCGTTGGCTTTTGGTCACATCTCACATCCTCTAGGACTTGCGGTTACACTTATCCCTACTAACTACCTCGACCAGATAGTCAGAGTCCAGGAGGACTTAAAACGTTCCGTTTATATGGGCCTTCCATCTTTAGATTTGTCCTCAGAACCGGGGTACTTTCAAGGTCTGTGTAGGTAGTATAAGGAGCCTCCTACTTTTCCCCTTACTCTTTTGAGCGCAGCGTTTCAACCTATTTCGCTACTTGATTCTTACGATGGTTCAAGCCGGACATTCGGTCTCCCTAATCATGGATGGTTGGCAGTGGTCTCGTTTCTGATACTAGGTTGTATCTCGGAGCCTTCCGTTCCCCGCTTCAATCCTGGGGTTATGATTCCCAAAACTGGGGGTGGCTATCGCCGTTACTCTCTACTCCCTGATTTCTCAGTTGGTTTATGACCTTGAGTTCCCTGCCTTGCTTAGATTTCTCCAAGCGTCGGGACATATAAACAGTTATGGGGATGGTCAGGAGTGCGTTCCTTATATTCAACCAAAGGGTTGAAGTCCCCACCAGGCGGTTATTTCGGGTATCTCAACCCTATTTCATGCCTGAACGTCTCGCACCCTTAACGGGAGTCGTAATGCGTGACATTGAAGATAGGGAAAGGTTCACGGTAAAGGTTTAGTCGTCAATCCTGATCATCTTGAACTCCCTCAATAATGCGAGACAACTCACTTTTTTCATTAATAGAAATTCGGGTAGGAGAACCACCAATAATGCGTTCGTAATCCCTAAACGAGTCAGTAATATGGGGACCATGTTCGGTGATAGTATATTCCCGAATACCCTTATCATGCCAAGAACCGCGCATTTTAAACACATTAATAGCCCTAGACATTTGACCACGAATTTCCACATACTGAAGCATAAGAATAGTGTCAGTAATAGTCGAAATATGAGAATCGGTAATCGAGTGTGAACCCATAAACTGGTCAGTTGTATTGGTAAAAAAGCCGGTAATTTCCTCCTGTTTAGCATATCCAGTGACAGCGATTACAAACTGTCGAAAAGCATTACTACTAACTCCCCTAGCTAAAGCAGAAAGAGAATCGATCGCAATGCGGGAAGGTTTAAACTCAGAAATTTCCGAGCGAATAATTTGCAAATGGTCTTCCAAGCCTGTAGACTCAGGATAACTACAGATAATTTTAAGTAATCCCTTACGTTCCATCGCTTCAAAATCTAGTCCCCAAGAGTGAGCATTTCGCAACAATTGAGCGCGGGATTCTTCATAAGCAAATAGAATGGCTCGCTCATTACTTTGACAGGCGTTATTAACAAAGATACTAACTAAGAGAGTCTTACCAGTTCCCGTAGCACCAGTCGCCAGAATAATTGAATCTTTAAAAAACCCTCCGCCGCACATTTCATCAAGAGTTTTATTACCAGAAGAAACCCTGACATTAGAAGACCGTTGAGTAAGTCGCATAGCACCGAGGGGGAAAATACTAATCCCATTTTGAGTAATCGTAAAAGGATATTCTCCTTTCATGTGGGTAGTACCGCGCAACTTCAAAATTTCCACCGTGCGGCGACGGCGTTCACCTTCCAAAACATTTCGCAGAATCATGACATTATCAGAGACAAATTCCTCCACACCAAAGCGAGCGACCGGACCATATTCTGACTCTCGCTCTGTGGTCATAATTGTGGTGGATCCCACTTGCTTTAAACGAGCCACTAATCGGAAAATTTCTCGTCGCACGACTCCGGCGGCTTCATATTGTTGAAAAATGGCAGTTACCGAATCAATAGAAACCCGTCTAGCTTTATATTTGCGAATGCCATACTGTATGCGTTCAATGAGTGCTGAAAGGTCAAAGTTGCCGACGATATCTTGACCTTCTGGGTCCGGGGAGGCATCAAGAATAAATAATTTACCCTCATCAATTAATCCCTGTAAATCCCAGCCAAAACTGGCCGCATTTTTGATGATATCGGTAGGAGCCTCTTCAAAGGTGACTAAAATACCCGGTTCATCAAAATAGGTGATACCATTGTAGAGAAATTGAACGGCAAATAAAGTTTTACCTGTACCGGAGGTACCACTAACCAAGGTTGAGCGACCTGCTGGCATTCCCCCATGACTGATATCATCAAATCCTTCAATCATGGTGCGGATTTTTTGGACACTAATTAAGTTCCGTTTATTGGGTTCTGGTTGGGGGTTGCTATTGACCATAATTATTGATTTTAAAAACGTTCGGCTTTGAGTATTCTATATTTCCCCATCAACAGTGTCTATGGAAACTGGGTTATATAGATATAGGCTTTGGTATTGTACTGTATTAAGGTAATCGAGAATAACCACAAGATAGATATCAAAAGTTGGCTATTTTTTGTTCCCGGTTCTATTTAGCCTGGTGGTTGCTATAACTGTTATTTATATTTACCATAATCTTGGCTGCATCAGTGGGAATATGATCATCTCGAATTGATCGGCGGACGGGGATATTCCCACGGAGACCTTAACTGCGATCGGACAATGGGGTTTCTCCCCTAGCTGAAAGCGTTAGGGGAGCAACGGTGGCTAAGGGGGTTGATGGCTGACCTAGAAGTTATAATCGTCGTCTTCTAATTCTTCATAGAGTAAATCTAATCCAATCAGCACTTTTTCGCGATCGGAGAGGTCGCCAATAATTTTCCTCACTGGTGGGGGCAGAATTTTGGATAAGGTCGGTGTTGCCAAAATCTTATCCTCTTCGGCTAGTTGAGGATTTTTGAGAACATCGATCACTTTGAGAGCATAAACACCCTGAAACTCTTGTTCTAAGATATCTTTAAGGGTTTTGAGAGCTCGAACTGAGTTAGGGGTATTCCCAGCTACATAGAGTTTGAGAACATAAGTTTTCTTCAGAGGAGTCATAGATATATCTACCGATATAAGATGAAAATTTGGGGGAGTAACAGAGATTTTTTTGACATTAGACCCATGATGAAATTGACAGGGACTTTTACCTGTTCATTCTCCCCATGACTCCCGGGGTATGGAACGACGATACATTTCGCATAAATGAGCTAAAGTGTCAATCAAGGTAAGTCTGTAGTCCAGTAAAACATCTTCACTACGTCCCTCTAGTTTGAGTTGTTTGGAAAAATTATCCATCAAATCCATGTGAATCTCAACAATGCGAGTCACTGGAATATCCCCGAAAAACGCCATGTTAACGTATTCGTCAATTTGATTATTCAAATTTTTATCGTTAGCAAAATAGCTTAAAACAATTTGGCGATATTGAGATTTAAGCTGTTCCAATAGCTTCTGACGATCTGCCTTGGACAGGTTTCTCAGAAAATTTTTAGGATTTCTCTTATAATACACACCTAGATATCCTAGTCGCTCATGTAATTTGTCCATGAGTCTTCGCTGCTGGCGAACAATGAAATTAGTTAACTCCGTAGGGGTATCTACAGAGGATGATTCATCGGTCAGACGAGTGGTGACAGCATGGGTAATAAATTGGCTAATAGCTTTATCAATATATCCTTGTATTAGATGAATTTGCTTACCTTTTAACTGGACTTCTGTTGAGGAAAGTATATAATTCTCGGAGGGTTCAGTTAGGCTAGGCTGGACTACAGGGGACTGCTCATTAGGTATAATGATTAAGGTGGGGATGGAAATTAAGTTTTGCTGGAGTTTATCAACTAAAACCTGCCACTGAGGCGACCACTCCAGAATGAGACAGTCAAGTTGGTGTTTATGTTCTGTTACATATTCTATAAATTCCTCTGGGGAGTCGAGTTGAATAATTATGTAGTGTTCTTTTGGCAAATAGGAGGACACCGACTGAGATAACTCAATCGATGGGATAAACATACATATGGACAGTTGCAGACTCCAAAGGTGGCTGGGTACTGCGCCTGGCTTTTCGGGTTCGTGTTGAATCAGAAGCTCTTACTCCTTTGATTATTGATTCTGATTGGTGTAAGCCGATCGCTTACACTAGGGTTTACTGATGTTTTGGGGTTATGGTTTGGGGTTGAACAACGGTTCTGGGTTGATGATACTTGATTAATAGGCTAAGGTTTCTAGGGTTTCCCGTAAATATATGCGTACCTGTTGGTCAAGATTGAGATTCTGGAGATTTTCGGCAGAATTTCGGTCTAGCTGCCAACCCTTGAACCCTGAACTGGTGGCGATCGCCTGTTTGAGATCAGACCAGATCTGAGAGTCCCGGCGGTTCATTCCAGCATCAGGGTTCCAGAAAATTGAGGTAGATTGAGCCATGACGATACGTTAACTAAACAGTGTTCGAGGCTCTACCTGATTGGCCTGGATCAGACATCATATCAGGCTGAACCTATCTTTATATCATAATGACAATTTTACAAAAGTTTAAGCTAATCTCTGCATAGTTGGTTAATTTATCTGGGTTATGGTCCATCTGAGTGATGAGCCTATGACGTTTTTTCGGGGTTGGGGGTGATGGGTAAGATGCGATCGACTTTCCAGCCAACGATGGTAAATCCTTGGCTAATCTGATCGGTTGATAGGGGATGACGCTGATTTAGCTTTGATTGGGAGGTCAAAAATACTAATAGTACACTGATTGGCACTTGGGTAAATAGGTTACACCCGCAGAAGGCTATGGTGGCGATCGCTAAACCCAAAATCCTCCAATTCGGAAGTATGGAGGCGACATCGGTGGCTAGGGGTGCAATGCGGTACAGTTGCCACAAAATCGGCAGCAGCAAAACGGGGGTAATTATGGCAAAACCCTGATGGCGTTGGGTTTTAAAACCTGTGAGAATCCGCTGTTGTTCTGTGGTTAGTTGTTCCGGCTTAATGGCGATCGCCAAAATGCTATATATATAGAAGGGCCTAAACCACTGCATCCATAGCACTGGCACTATACCCAGGACTGCCACCAGTAAAAACTCTATGGTGACAGGAAATACAGGATAACCCACGGCAAATCCCAATAGGCATAATCCTAGCCAAATGGGAAGAGTTGCCAATCCGGCTAAATGAATCCAGAGAAAGGGATCGAGTCTAAACCGTTGCATGATGGGTTATTCCGTACTCCTTAACGTTGATGGTGGCAGATTTTGATTATGATCTAGGTGGGTTGCCCAATAGTCGGCAAAACCTGCATCTATTTAGGACGATCATACAACAAATAGGGGAAAACTCATATCATATTCAGTGGGATCGGATTGGTGGCGGTAACAGTGGCGCTCTAGGATAGTAGTTTGGGATATAATGGAGCAAGAATTTAATCCAAGATTTGCTTGACATCTTAGGACAATAAGGTACAATAACCCCAAAGATTCGCAACTCAATAACAATAATGAGTATACGGTCAAACCCCAGACCATGCCAAATTTCCTTGACGACATACTCATCAAGTCGGATTCTTCATGGTAAAATCAAACCATGCGTGCGAGACGTTTAGGAGTGAAATAGGGATGCAATGCCCGAAATAGCCTCCTAGTGGGACTTCCACCCCTTGGTGGAATATAAGGGACTCGTATCCTGACCATCCCATAACTGTTTATATGTCCCGACGCTTGGAGAAATCTGAGCAAGGCAGGGGACTCAAGGTCATAAACAAACTGAGAAATCAGGGAGTAGAGAGTAAAGGCGATAGCCACCCCCAATTTCAGGATACACGATTCTGGGATTGAAGCGGGGAACGGAAGGCGTGAGGTAGAACCTACTACCAAATGCGACCACTGCCAACCATCCATGACTCGGGAAACCGAATGTCTGGCTTGAACCATCGTAATGATTTAGCAGCGTAATAGGTTGCCACGCTGCGCTCAAAAGAGCAAGGGGAAAAGTAGGGTTTTGCATAAAACACCTACACAGACCTTTTTAAGTACCCCGGTGGAGAGGACAAGTCTAAAGATGGAATGCCCATATAAACGGAACGTTTAAACTCCTCATTGGTTCTCCTTATCAAAAAAGTGAGCAATATTACTCACAAGGAGTAGTGAAAAGTGTAAGCGTATACCATTGAGGGGAAAGGATGTGACTGAAAGCCAATGCCTAATTGTAATGATTAGGATATGCCCACTAGTCACGGTGTAGATATAGAGACTGCGACAAGTAGGAGTAATATGACGAGAGCGAGTTTAAAGACTACGAGTTGTATGCCAAGCTCCCAAAGTTGGAATCATAAAGCGGGGGTTCGTAACCCTGTTCCTAGTGACAAAAAGGGTATCTACATTAGGAGCCGTATGAGGTGAAAGTCTCAAGTACGGTTTGGAAGTGGAGTTGGGGAAGGTGACTTCCCTTTCGACCATAACCTTACAAAGCTTTCCGAACCAAACTAAAACTCAATGACCGTCAAGCCACCTTGATGGCCAAACACGCGGGTTATGCTCGGTTCGTGTTTAATTGGGGATTACACTTATGGAGGTCAGCTTATGAAGAGGGACTCAAGCCTAATATCAACTCCATTAAAAAGGTTTTTACTCATTATGTGAAACCTCAATATCCTTGGATGTCTGAATTGTCTTCTAAAGTTTATCAATATGCCTTCATTAATCTAGGGGATGCCTTTAAGCGCTTCTTCAAGGGAATAAGCAGTTATCCTAAATTTAAGAAGAAAGGCTACCATGATAGCTTTACCCTTGACAATTCGGGAAAGCCATTCAAGTTGTCAGGAACTCGCCATAAGCTGCCTTTTGTGGGCTGGGTTTCTACGTTTGAGGCTCTACCCGAAAGTTGGGTTAAGAAAGTCACTATAACGCGCCAAGCAGGTGACTGGTATATTAGCTTTTTCGTAGAAATCACACCAGAAATTACACCGAAATATCGAGAGAGAATCGGGGTAGACCTAGGAATTAACAATTTGGCGACTTGCTCCGATGGGACCCAATTCTCTAATCCCAAGGCTTATAAAGCAGCCACCAAAAAACTAGCTCGATTACAACGTCATTTAAGTCGCAAAGTCAAAGGCTCGAAAAATTGGGCCAAATGTCTCTTAAAAGTTCAAAAGCTACATCAAAGAGTAGCAAACATTCGGCGGGACACCATTCATAAAATAACTACTTTCTTGGCTAAGAACCACAGCCAAGTCGTCATTGAAGATTTGAATGTGTCAGGTATGCTGAAAAATCATGGTTTGGCTGGTTCTATCGCTGATGCTTCATTTTATGAGTTCCGTCGTCAACTCGGTTACAAGGCAGAACGTTATGGTTCAAAGTTGATTATTGCCGATAGATTTTATCCATCCAGTCAACTGTGTTCTAATTGCGGTTATCGTCAAAAAATGCCCCTAGTCCGTCGGACTTTTGAATGTCAGAACTGTGGCTTGAAGATTGATAGAGATTTGAACGCCAGTAGAAATTTAGAAAAATCGCCTGGTTCAGACGATTACACTTGTGGACGGGGTGCTGCCGACAGTCCCGGACGAAGCCAGAAATAAACATCAATATCCGGCTATGTCCGGTTTTGTTTAAGTTTTATAGAGCAGACGAGGCAAAATGTGGATCAAAATCAATGTAATTCTGATCGGGGTTTCCCTGATTTATATGATTACTCCTTTGGCGATCGCTATTCTGGCGATCGGGTTGGCTAATGTCTTGGGGTGTTCCGCAACTGGTATGGATTTTCAATGTCCAGGGAACCCCGGGTTAGGACAGTTACTAACCACTATGGGAATGCTACATTGGTTCGGTGTATTTACTATCCCTTCTGGAGCTATTATCGCTATCATCTTGACTGTGGCTTTGAGTTTACAAATGTTTTTACCCAGGGTTATCCGTTAAATTAATGGAGGTGAAATCACAGCTTTTAATGGATTAGGTCGCGAATCATCGTTAACCTTTATAATTTGTGATGATGGACCACCTTCATATAGAATCTACTCTCCAGGATTTAAGGCTTTATGATATCCGAACAGATATCAATCAGCCGGGAAATGTGCTGGCTAAAATTTTTGAAAATGATGGCAGTCTTCCCGGCGTTCTACTGTATAATTTTGATGAGTTCGTGGGGATAATTTCTCAGCGACAATTCTGGCGTACCCTCAGCCGTCCCTATGGGAGAGAACTATTTTTGACCCGTCCTCTGCGGTCTATGTACCGTTTTTTAAGGATTCAACCTTTAATCTTACCTGCTAATGTTTTAATTGCTGAAGCCGCTGGTGCAGCCTTAAATCGTTCGACAGAAGAACTATATGAGCCGTTAGTGGTACAAATTAATCATGGCTATTTTAGATTGTTAGATACCCAACAGTTACTGATGGCTCAATTATATGTTCACCAAGTATCAATTGAACTGTTAAAAAAGACAGAAGCACAGCTACAAGAAACCAACCTGGAACTGCAAATGTTGGTAAATCTTGATCAGCTTACCCAAATCTCTAACCGTCGGAGATTTGATGATTTTCTACAGGTAGAATGGGAGAGACATTATCGAGTCAGACTTCCCATATCTTTAATTATGTTGGATATCGATTACTTTAAATACTATAATGATTATTATGGACATCAAACCGGGGATGATTGCTTAAAAAATGTCGCCCAAATTATCAATCAAAATGTTGAGCAGTCTAATGCTTTAGTGGCTCGTTATGGGGGGGAAGAGTTCGCGGTAGTATTACCTGAAACTGATTTGGAAATAGCGGAGGCGATCGCTGAAAAAATCCGTCTAGCAGTCCAGGATAAACAACTCCCTCATATTCAGTCAAAAGTCTCTCCCTATGTATCTCTAAGTTTAGGTGTCAGTAGTCAAGTCCCCACTTATTTAACCTCCACTAAAACTCTAATTGCTGCTGCTGATGCTGCTCTTTATCAAGCCAAACAACTAGGGAGAAATCGGGTTTTTAGCTTCACGAGCGAATTAGTTTAATCACAAAGCAACCGTTAGGGAGCCAGATGGGGGATATATAGGTGATAGAGCATGAGAAATTTTACCCATTATTTTTTGTGGGATAATCTGGGTAATTTTGTCAAGGGAATTGCCGAAATCTTTACAAATCTCAACAATAAATATAAGAATCATTGCATCCCATCATCAAATGGTTATTTAAGTGGCAGACTGAATCACTAGAGCCTGAATGTATCGTCTAGGAAAATAGGTGTTTTTACTCGGTACTGTCGATAAATTGGCAGATTGAGACTATCACCAGAACCCGTGATCAGTAATTATAAATAAGGGAGAAAATTGTATGAAATTAGCCTACTGGATGTATGCAGGACCTGCTCATATTGGGACACTCCGCATTGCTAGTTCTTTTCAGAATGTACACGCAATTATGCACGCTCCTTTGGGGGATGATTACTTTAATGTAATGCGGTCTATGTTAGAACGGGAAAGGGACTACACCCCAGTAACAGCTAGTATCGTCGATCGCCACGTCTTGGCGCGCGGTTCCCAGGAAAAAGTCGTTGATAATATTGTTCGTAAAGATCGGGAAGAAAACCCAGATTTAATTGTTTTGACCCCTACCTGTACCTCTAGTATTCTGCAAGAAGACTTGGCGAATTTTGTAGAACGCGCTCAGTTGGACGCTCAAGGGGATGTGATGTTAGCAGATGTTAATCACTATCGGGTTAATGAACTACAGGCGGCCGATCGCACCTTACAACAAATTGTCCAATTCTATACTGAAAAAGCCCGAAAAAAAGGGGATTTACCGGAAGGAAAAACGGCGCAACCTTCGGTTAATATTCTGGGAATGTCTACCCTAGGTTTCCATAATCAACATGATTGTACTGAATTAAAACGGTTAATGGCAGATTTGGGAATTCAGGTAAATGAGGTAATCCCGGAAGGCGCATCAGTTCATAACCTCAAAAATCTGTCTCGCGCTTGGTTTAACTTAGTTCCCTATCGGGAATTGGGAATGATGACGGCTGAATATTTACAGGCTGAATTGGGAACGCCTTATGTTGATATAACTCCTATGGGGGTGGTAGAAACTGCGCGGTGTATCCGCCAAATTCAAGAGTTGATTAATGCTCAAGGTGCTGGTGTCGATTATGAAGAATATATCAATAATCAAACTCTGTATGTTTCCCAGGCGGCTTGGTTCTCTCGTTCGATTGATTGCCAGAATTTAACTGGTAAAAAAGCGGTGGTGTTTGGGGATAATACCCACGCGGCAGCTATGACTAAAATTCTGGCGCGGGAAATGGGTATTCATGTGGTTTTGGCTGGAACTTATTGTAAGTATGATGCGGACTGGTTTAAACAGCAAGTTAGCGAATACTGTGATCAGGTTTTAATTAGTGATGATCATGGTGCGATCGCTGATGCGATCGCTCGTCTTGAACCTGCTGCTATTTTTGGAACCCAAATGGAACGCCACGTTGGGAAGCGTTTAAATATCCCTTGTGGTGTCATTGCTGCGCCTATTCATATCCAAAATTTCCCCATTGGATATAAGCCATTTTTAGGCTATGAGGGAACTAATCAAATGGCTGATTTGGTGTATAATTCCTTTACCTTGGGTATGGAAGATCACCTGTTGGAAATCTTCGGAGGTCATGATACCAAGGAAGTGATTACTAAGGGAATTTCCGCTGATTCTGATTTGAGTTGGTCTAAAGATGCTCAGGCGGAATTAAATAAGGTTCCCGGTTTTGTGCGGGGTAAGGTCAAGCGCAACACGGAGAAATTCGCCCGCGATCGCGGTTTCCAAGAAATCACCTTAGAAGTCATGTATGCGGCTAAAGAGTCCGTTGGTGCTTAGTAATATATCAGCCAATTCCCCCTAGGTTACACTCCTCACCAGAAACCAATCTATTTAGTCTATGATTTTAGTCTACAATGGAGGTTGAGATACTGGTGGGGAATTTTCATGAGTTGATGTCAGCACCCCCGGCTGAAGCACGGGGGCTTCGTGCCCCCCTTTCAGGTAGCTGACCAGCTATAGCCTTAACTGGCTCCGTTCAGAGCAAGAGTTAAAGTTCCTACCCGGGAATGCGTGCTAGTTCCAGGCCCTAGAACCGAATCGTTAAACATCTCTAAGGGGTTAAGGACGTGCGATTTGGATAGTACCGACTCTGAACATTGGCGTTCGCGCAGCGTGCGCGTTAGCGCAAGCGCAAACATTACCCCGCAAGGGAGTCGGAGCCAACCATAGCTCCATGGAGGGGCAACCATACCCCTCCACCCCGCAAGGGGGTGCTGGCGGCGGTCAGCCGCTTGAGTCGGTTTTCCTCTCCGTGATCAATCACGGAGAGGAAAACCCTCCCAGGAGTTTTACGTGAGGGGTTGACCGGACGGAAAGCAACTCTCACCAACTCTCCGGGGTGAAAGACTCTTCCCCATTGGTATGAGGAAAATGCTAGACTACCATTAACACAAATTAACCAAGGTCATGGAGAGTTATGAAAATTATAACACCATTGGTAGGATTGGCGCTAGTGTTATTGGGGATTTATTTTCTCGGTCAGAATATCATAGTCGCTACTAGGTTGTCACTCAATTTGTTCGGAAGTATGTCAACCGCTGGGAGTGTTTTGTTGATGGTTTCTGGTTTGGTGGCTTTGATCTCTTTTCCTAGGGAAACTGGAAATTTGGGTTGGATACTGCTATCGCTGGGAATTATCTTGGTATTTCTACACGCCAGAATTATACTGCGTCCTAGCAGTTTATTGACATTTTTGTTGTCTATAAGTTCAATTTTGGTGGGTTGTAATTTACTGAAAACCAGAACTACTAGATTTTGAGCGGGACAATTGATGACTTTTTCAAAGGGTATCAAATACTCTGCTAAGGGGGAATTATTTATCTGATTTGGCGGTTGATTTCATCAATTTTGGCGAGAAAATAATCCTCTTTGTGTTGGAGTTGTTGGGCGAGTTGTAAGGCTCTTTGAAAGGCTTGTAATGCTTGGGGATATGCTTGTTTTTGCCGATGGATTTCTCCTATATTATCATAGGTGTTCATCATGGAAAAAAAATTGAAGGAACGTTGATTAACCAGTAGTTTAGCTTGATATAATTCTAAGGCGGTTTCAGTTTGATTTTGTTCCATATAAAGTTGCGCTAATCGCGCGAGGGCGATACTAGCATTCTCAAATTGTTGGATATTTATGGCAAACTGATAGGCTTGTTGATAGGCTTGACCAGCTTGTTGGAATTGACCGAGTTGTTCATGGTTGGTGGCGATCGCTATTTTGAGGTCGGGAATCGGCCCTAAATTGGACTGTCCAAGATGATATTCAACCAGTTGATCACGAGTGGCGATCGCTTCTAAAAATTCCCTCATTTGTTCATAAATAAATGCTAAATTTCGGAGAGATTGTAATCGCGAAGGTGGGGGGTTTCCGTTGGCTATGGGTGGTGGTGGTGGCGGTAGTTCTCCCCGTTGGCGCAGGTTTTCGATCTGTTGTTGAGTTCGCAGTAATTCTCGGTAAGCCGCCGCTGCTTGGGGATAGTCTAACCAGTTAAGATAAATCACAGCGATCGCATTTAACCATCCTTCTTTTTGCCAGATATTATCTTCTGCATAAATTTCTAACAGCCTCTGATATGCTTGGATTCCATAATCTTTGGCGCGGACTGTTTGAAAGGCATTTCCTAGGGCTTCTAAAATAGTCTGATCGGGGCTGTTGAGGAGAATTTGATGGAGGCGATCCGTAATAAATTCCAAGTAGAGACGCTGACCATTTTCCCAGGAAATTAACCCGACTCTTTCTAGGGCGGCGATTTCTTCCAAAGGTCCGAAATAGCGACGTAAGCGCAGTTCCCTAGTCCATAATTCAAAAGCAGCGATCGCATTTCCCGCCGCCAGGAGAGCCGTGGCTTCCGCGTTCAGGCGATCGAGTTCAGGGGCGAGGGTTTCTTGTTCACTTTCACTGAGGATATTTCCGTCTCTGGGGGGGTTAGGTAATAAAGGGTCAGGTTCTTGACTCAGCAGGGGGTTAGGCGCAAAGGGATCGAGAACTCCTAGATCTACTTCTTCCGACTGATTTTGGGCGGCGGCGGAAAGGGTGGGAAAATGGAATCCTACCCCTATTAACATTAAGGCGATCGCACTAATTTTAATGCTATTAAAAATTGGTCTTACCATAGAATATTTGTCAAGGGTCCAGTTGATGGGTTGAATATGATCCGCAATTATAGCAATTTTTCCCCATAGTGACAGAGGATAATCGTGGGGTGGTCAACCGGAATCCTCTAACTATTGGTCTTCTGCTGGTTTTTTGCCACTGATTTGGGCTGGCGTTTCGGGAATAAATATGCTATAATTACATCCCATTAATAATCAATCAAAAATTGAGAAAATCTCCCCAGATATCACCCCCGTTATCTACTAATTTAGCTAGAATGGATCAATAGCTATTTTGCGGAGTTTTCGCCATGCAGACTATCTCCAATCATAATCAAAAGTGCTTAACCGCTGGGATGCTACGTCGCGTCCATCATATCGCCTTAAATGTTGCTGATATCCGGGCTTCTCGTCAATTTTATGGCAAAGTCCTGGGACTCCATGAACTAACCGGGGATGAGGTTCCCAGCACCCTCAAATCATTAGTTGCAGCCGGAAAAGTAGCCAACTTTGTCACCGGAGATGGCACAGTGATTGATTTATTTTCGGAACCTAACCTACAACCTCCCCACCCTGACCCGACCCATGAGTTTACTGGGGCCAATCATTTGGCTTTTGATATTGATCCGACTCTCTTTGATACGGCTGTTGAGGCTTTACAGAATCATAATGTCGCGATCGCCAGAGGACCTATCAGCCGCCCCACAGGTCGCGGTATCTACTTGTATGACCCCGATGGATTTATGATAGAGATCCGTTGCGATCGCCTTCCCGGTCAGGCTTAATGAAAATGACCAGACTCCTGACGGGGACTGGTCACGCTAAATAAGGATACCGTTGTTGTTGTGATTTGAGGATACCCGAGCTGGGCGTTCCGCCTTCAGTAGCGGGTATAAATTCTCAAACCTCTCCATTGCATTGTAACAAAAAGCACAACATTTTTTAAAAAAATTAACTTTTTAGCCATCTAGCCCCAAAAGGGCGATCGCCTGTTGAGGTACACCCCATAAAACCTGTTCATTTTTATAGATAACCATTCCCGGTTTCGCCCCCTTGGGTTTATAAACATATTTCGGCTGGGTGTAAATGACGGGGACCTGTTCACTCTGACGCGCGCGGCTATAATAGGCCGTGATATTAGCCGTAAACTGCAAATCATTATCATCAGGAACCTGTCCCGCTGGTAGCCTTAATAAAGCATGGCTTCCAGGAATTTCCTGGGTATGAAACCATAAATCATAGTCCGTGGCTACCCGAAATGTGAGGCGATCGTTTTGTTGATTATTCCGACCTACTAATAACTCAAAACCACCAGGGGTTACATACCGATAAAATTCCGTTTCTGTTCCTAAGTTTTGGGGGCGATAGTCGGGAATTGTTAGATATCCTTCCTCGATTAATTCCCCTCGAATTTCTGTCAGGGTTTGCAAATCTCCCGGTTTTCTATAATTAGCAACTTGATATAGGGCTGCTTCTACTTGTTCCAGATAGTTGATTTCTTCCCGGACAGCTTCAATTAGTGGAGCGATCGCCATGCGGGCGCGTTTCATTTTCTGATGGCGTTTATAGAGACTTTGGGCATTTTGCACCGCATTTTTTTCCGGTTCTAGGGGAATTTTTACAGGTGCAGATGTTTCAAAATCAGCGAGGGTGATTGATTTCATTCCCGGCTGCCACTCATGTAAACTAGCCATTAATAAGTCCGCTTGACTACGATATAAATCCGCTTTTTCTGACTGTTGTAGGCGCTGGTTAAATTCCGCTAACTTTACCCCCAATTTCTTTAGGAGTGTCTGCAATTTTTGGCTGATTTGATGCTGTAATTGTCTGAACTCCTGACCGTTTAATTCCTGGGTGTAATACTCATTGAGAAGTTCCTGCACATTCGCCGGACTTTCCCCTATCTTTCCCCAACCCATGACGCTGTAACCTGTGGCTGTCCAAACCGGTTCAAATTTACCAGTTTCTAACGCTGTTAACCACTGTCGCCACTGCTGGAATAGTTTTTCCCATTCTTCATTGCTTAGACTGTCCGTAGTGCGATCGCTTTCCAAATTCGCCGCCGCCATTAAACCCACTGCTAAAGTCGAACTTAAACCTCGATAGCTTTTCATTAATTGTCGTTTCAGCAAATCGGGAATTAAACTAACTCTTTCTTGCCACTTTTCTAGGGGTTCTTCTAGCTTAGGAATGGGGTCAGTCAGACCGGGCGGTAATTCATAGCGATCGCCTGTTTGGATCGGACGCACACTAGACTGTTGAGAACTCACTTGGTGCGCCGCCGTCACAATTAAGTTATCTTTTCCCGTTAAAATAACATTGCTATATTTCGTCATTATTTCTACATACAAATGCCAGAGCGCCGCTTCTCCCGGACGCTTCGCAAATTGCAGGTCTAAAACCCTTTCCCAGGGCGCAACTTCCGCAATGTCTACTAAAGCCAAACCACTCAGTTGGTGTCGCAATTGGTCGCTAAATGTGAACGTATCAGCAACCCGTGGCGGCGGCGTAGAAATACAAATTCGTGCCGCTTGGGGATGCCAAGAAATGTCTAACCAGCCCCTACCCTTCAGCGTTCGTAGGGCGAGAGAAATAGTAAAGCGATCGCGCTGATACACCTGTTCAAGTCTTGCTGGTAACCAGTTAGACCGCAATTCACAACAAGACCCTATCAGCGTGGTATAATCTACGGGTTGCATCTTAACAGTTATTAGTCTTTAGATATTTTAGCAGTCTCAATAACAGGATTATTAATTTTGGCTTATATATGCCGCCACATTTTCCCATGATTTCATCATAAGTCAAGTTCCGGGATTTGTCAATAGTAAATCATCTCAATTAACTACTAACTTTTACTCTAGCAGATTTCTTAAACCAGCACATTCTCAAGCCCCCTCCCCCGGGAGGAGTTGGGGGTGAGGGCTGTACCCCCGGTCAATGAAACCCCCCCCATTATTCCTGATGTATTTTATCAGGGTTGTGATCAGTTATTTACTTGATTAACGTAAATCCCCAAATTGCTCGCGATATTGATTTAATAATGCTGCCAATTCATCCGCCCGTTGTTTTTCCGCTTCCGCCCGTTGTTCAGCTTCTATTCTAGCCAAAGTAGCCTCTTGCAAAGCCTCGTATACCTCATCAGGAATTAGCAATTTTTGTCCGTTATCTTCTCGGGAAAACTCGATTATTTTCCCGGCAACTTGTAAACGCAAACCCAGAGTTGCACTGCGGTTATCCGTAATTAATTGGTAACTATCTCCCACTAAACGATAACCCCGTAATTGTTCAGTTATCCACTCCCCTTTCGGGTCAAATAACCAGTATTCTTTCACCTCCAAACTTTCATAGAGATTTTTCTTAACCGTTTGGTCTTGTTCTTTTGTACTCGGAGAAGTCATCTCAAAAATGACAACCGGAACCTGTCCCTCTTCCCAAATTTTATAGTTATCTCTTCCCCCCGGTTCCACATCAAAAATCACCATCACATCAGGGGCTACTCGCAACTTAGGGAAACCCGCCGCATAATACATAAATTGGTCAGCCAAAACCGTCGCTTTTCGGTTTTTTAGGTATTCTTTCAGAACTAGCATAGTCGCCATTATGGCGTAAACGTGATCATAAGTTTCTGCCAAGGGTTCTCCGTCCTCACTCGGATAAAAAACATCAGTTTTATGGGTCAGGGTGTCAACTGCTATCATAATTCCTAACTCCGCATTACACTGATATATATTATACACCCCACCCTAGACTAACTTGGCTGATATAGGCTTGACCGAAATAACTAGATGTTATTCAAACCAGATTCTGTGGTGAATTAACAACAGCAACCCACCCCAGAACCTCAATCAGGTTAGTTATCGTCTAACAATGTTTTAATTAACTTTTCCACCCGGTCTCGAACTTCCTCCCTAACCCTGGGAAAAATCTCCGGCTTTTCCGCTGGGTCGTCTAATTGCCAATCCTCAAATATCTCTCGTGTTAGCCATTCTTCTGGCAAATTCACACCGCAACCACAGAGGGAAATTACCGCGTCATAATCTTCGGGTTTAAATTCACTTAAAGCATTAGAGGTTTGCTTGCTAATATCAATACCCACATCGTCCATTGCTTTGATAGCATAAGGGTTAACTTCGCTGCTTTCCAATCCCGAACTGGTCACAGCTATTTTATCTTTTCCGATTACCTTAGCAAACCCCTCAGCCATTTGGGAACGGGAGGAATTTTTTTTGCAAACAAACATGACTTTTTTCATGGTTTCTCCAGATTTTTAAGGTATAACTAAAGTGCTTTTTGTGCAGTTTCAATAACTGCTTTTTTGGCGATTTCCTGGCGTTCACTGTGGCGGTCAGTCAAGTAATCGACCTGATCCCGCAACAGTAGGGTAAATTTATAGAGTTCCTCCATGACATCAATAACCCGATCGCGATAAGGTGAATCTTTCATAGTTCCATCCTCATTAAACTCCTGATAAGCCTTAGCAACTGAGGATTGATTGGGAATGGTAAACATTCGCATCCAACGCCCCAAAATTCGCATGGTATTCACCGCATTAAAAGACTGGGAACCTCCGCTAACTTGCATCACCGCTAGAGTTTTACCCTGAGTAGGTCTAACCGCACCAATACTCAAAGGTATCCAGTCAATTTGGTTTTTCAGAATACCAGTAATATTACCGTGCATTTCTGGGGATGACCAAACTTGACCTTCTGACCATTGACTAAGTTCGCGCAATTTTTGAACTTCTGGGTGAGACTCATCAAAGCGATCGCGCAAGGGTAAATCATGGGGATGAAAAAAACGCACTTCCGCACCCATATCAGTAATAATTCTAGCGGCTTCTTCTGCTAGTAACCGACTGTAAGATCGCTTTCTTAATGAACCATACAAAAACAGGATTCTGGGAGGATGGTCAAAATTAGTCATGATTGAATTAGCAGTTTAAACAACGGGGGTCTAGCAGTGTAGCTTTTTCCGGTTCTCGCGGAAACCAAAAAGCCGTTTTTTGGCAAAACTTCACCAACATTAACATCACCGGAACCTCAATTAATACCCCCACCACAGTTGCTAAAGCCGCTCCAGAATTTAAACCAAACAGTGTCACCGCCGTAGCGATCGCTACTTCAAAATGATTACTCGCGCCAATTAAAGAAGCTGGCGCAGCATCCTCATAGGATAGCTTCATTTTCAAAGCCGCCACATAGGTAATCAAAAAGATAAAATTGGTTTGCAGAAATAGTGGCACAGCAATTAACAGAATATGCAGGGGATTTTCCACAATTAAATCACCCTTAAAAGCAAACAGCAAAATCAGGGTAATTAATAAAGCCGCCGTAGCCACAGGACTTAAATATTTCAGGAACTCTCTTTCAAACCAAGCCTTTCCTTTATACTGAAAAATCAAATAGCGAGTATACATCCCCGCCGCCAGTGGCAAACCCACATAAATCAGGACTGATAATAAAATAGTTTGCCAAGGTACAGTTAAGTTATTTGCCGACAGCAACCACCGTCCCAATGGTGCGTATAAAAACAGCATCATCAGCGAATTAACCGCCACCATAACCAGGGTAAGTCCTTGGTTGCTGTAGGAGAGATAACCCCACATTAAAACCATGGCTGTACAGGGGGCAATTCCCAATAAAATAGTCCCGGCAATATAGGAATCAGCTATGGGAATTTCTGCCCCTCTTAATATCTCAGTTCCGGCGATAATTGGTCGAAATAACCACCCCAGAAAAAATAGAGAAAAAGCCACCATGGTAAACGGTTTAATTAGCCAATTTATCACCAGAGTTAATAGCACTGGCTTAGGTGCTTTAGCCGCATTCACCGCCTGGGTAAAGTCAATTTTTACCATGATGGGATACATCATGAAAAACAGACAAATGGCTATAGGAATTGACACCTGATAGATACTCATTGAATCCAGGGTTACTGCCACATCTGGAAACAATCGACCCAGGACAATACCTGCTATAATACAGAGAATCACCCATACAGTGAGGTACTTTTCAAAAACGTTTAATTTACCCCCTGCTTGTACGGCTGATTTATTGACTTTTGGCGAATCATTACTCATGTTAAATCCTGACTATTAGGACTTGCTTTAATCCCCATATCTAAGTTGAGGGACTAAATACATACCCCACGGGGACCCGGAAACCTAATTAATCAGGCCCCTAGTCCCGGTCAAGTTGGGTATAGTATCTATTATTTCAAAAAAAATTGATATGTCAAGTAGGCAGAATATATATAATCTGGCAGAATTGACTGAGAGCATATTGGCTAAAACCATCTATGGCAAGTCAATACAGACAATTGTGGTATAGCAATTTTGAGCAATAAGCGGTTTAATTGCGATTATGGTAATCTATAAAAATCAAAAAATATTGATATTGTCCTCTTCCCAGAGATGGCTAGTGGAGACTTGGGTTTTACCATTAGCCCCAGAGTCAGATTAGGAATAGAGGCGAAGCGTTTACTTTAGTCTTGGAATTGTAGCAGTTCAGATTGGTATCCAGGGACTTGATGCGATCGCTTTTTTGTCCTAGCTGGGAATTTGTACTTATATTGTCCATTTTCCCAGTAGGTTGTCCCCAATTGGGCCAGTCTGATTAATTACTCCTTGGCTTTTCCTCTGGGATGGTTAATCCGGCCAGTGCGATCGCTTAATCCTGTTGGGTACTGCCTATATTGATTTAGGATTGTGTAAATCAGCTTCATTAGTTCGTTGTCTCTGGAGTTAACCTCTGATATCAGTTTCTGGTTTTTCTTCATTAACTGCCAGACTAAAAAAAACTGTAATGCCATCAGTTCCTAGTTTGACTATATCTGGTAATACGTTAGAATCCATCGTTGTTGATTTCGTTGTCTTTTAGGTATTGCACAGTGAAGAATGATTAAGAGAACGGAGGAAGTTGTCCATGCTTCAAATAATAGATAAGTAAGCGAATTGATTTGTACAACATCTCAGTGGACTTGGAATCACACAAAGTTTTGCGATGTAGCCTGGCTAAATAGTGCCTCAGACGGCAGTTTTCTCCTTCTACTCTTGTCATAGCCGTTTTGCTGACTAGATGATTGCAATCCTCAATTAAGCAAGGATAAACTTTGTATCCGTCCGTAATATATAGAAAACCAGCCCAGCCCTGAATCATTTGCCATAATGTGGTAAAAGCCAGCAATGAGCGGTCGCCTATGACAAACTTCAGAATTCCAGGCAGTTTGGTATTCACAACTGTCCAGACCCAGATGGTTTTTTTTTGAACCCACAAAAGTCTGAAGCTCATCAATTTGAGCTATTTCAGGAATTTCATAGTTTTCCTCATCAATGTGGGTTTCTGCAACTCTAACCCAGTTAAGTATTGTGTTGTGAGAAATACCAGTGACTCTCTCAATGGCTCGAAATCCCATGCCATTGAGGGAAATTTTCACACAAAGCTCTTTGACATCAGAACTGTAACCTCCAGGACAGGGATTTTCTCGAAATTGGCGACCACATTCACGGCACAGGTAACTCTGTTTTCCCTGACGATGACCATTTTTGACTACTTTATGGCTTTGGCAATAAGGACAATCCATCTTGATTTATTTGAGAATATCATTTTCTATTATGCAACACCGCAAAAACGATATGAGATCCCGTCAAGCCCAGGAAGATGATACCAGGGAACACAACGGGGAATTATCCCCTATGCCCGCCGGGTTGCCAGTCCCGCCCAAAAAGCAAAGGGCGCGAGGCAAATTACAAAGCTATAAGTTGGTTGCGAGTTGTCTAATTGGGTTAATTTTGGGGAGTTTAACCTGGTGGCGGTTAAATTCAAGACCTGGGAAGATTAGCGGTTAGGAGAATCGTCAATCAGAGTACAGCTTGTTCACCAGTCGCTTAATACATTGCCCTCACCCTAAATCTGGATCCCAGAGAGGGAGAGGGACTTTGAGAGGACAAAAATATCTCTTAATGTGACTGATAGTCCGTAGACTTATCGTCCACCATGGGTAATTATGACTCTATGGAAAAATCAAAAGCAAAAACCTTAAAAGCTTTGGGATTTCTGATTAGACAGCATAGAATGGCTGTGGGTATTTCTCAAGAAGAACTAGGGCTACGCTGTGACCTAGACCGCACGTATATATCTGGTCTAGAGCGTGGTGTCAGAAATCCTTCTCTTACGGCGATTGTGGCTCTTGCTGAGGGCTTAGGAATAACCGTATCTCAACTTCTGGACAACTTAGAAATAGAAATAACTAGGACTGAATGAATCGCAATTTAGTGGCTAATTTTAAATCCCAATTAAAACCAGGTTCTTCTCAGTTAAAGGTGTTCAGTTTGCTGTCAGATCAGAAGTGGCACTGTCGCACTTGTGAAGGTAAGCAAGTAGCATCGGAGCAATACGCTGGAGGTGGTGGAATTCAAGGACTAGAGCGCGGAACTAAAAGTCGTCCGGGGCTACATCTTGAGACCAAACGGGATTTCTGTAACATCTGTAATAAAAAAACCAGATGGGATAGATGGACTGGGCAAATAAAACCGTCAAATGCTCCGGCTATTATTCCCCCCAAATTAGCAGACATAATTTTGAAACTTTATGATTATAAAGACGTTATTGAAAATCGAAAAAGACCAACCCATGAGTTAGTGATTGATCACCGTTTTCCTATGCAGCGTTGGGGTAAAGCCGAACCTAGTCATGACATAAACATGAACGAAAACGAAATCAAAAGAAAATTTCAACTTCTCAAAAAAGATAGTGCTGGCAACCACAATTTACTGAAATCGAGAAGTTGTGAAAGATGTATGAAAACTGGTAAAAGAGGGCAGCCCATGGGTATCCGCTTCTGGTATTCTGGGGGTGAGAACTGGCCTGATAATATTCCTCCATTGGGAGCGGAAGCAGAAGGTGGTTGTATAGGTTGCGGTTGGTATGATTTTGAGTCATGGCGTAATGCTCTTAATGCAACATTAGCTGAACATAAGTAAGCTGTTTTTCGGAGACAACTATATTTTCAGCCTCATTTTCAGCCTCTGTGACAATCCTATTTAAGTAAGGAATGAGTCCATAGCCAATACACTCTGCTAGACGTGGAGGAACAGCATTTCCAATTTGCCACATGGCTTTTTTCATGGTTCCTTCAAAGATAAAAGAATCAGGAAAGGTCTGTAATCTAGCCATTTCTCGCGCTGAAATCACCCGATTTAGATGGGGATGAATATGAGTCCCCCCGTGATTCTCTTTGATGGTCATACTAGGTTTTCCGGGATACTGTCGCTTAAAAGCATCAACATAGGTTTGATACAAAGAACCTCCTGGAGGTACTTTTGATATCCGCTCCATATATTCGGGAGAATGACGAGTCCATTCATGATTAATACTGGGAATGGGTTGGTAAGCTGGTAGATCGGAAATTGCTGATTCAATTGTCTGATACTCCTCTGGAACTAATTGAGGATTTGGATAAGGATTTTCCATTCCGAAACGATTAGCTATAAAAATAGCTCTCGGTCTGATTTGGGGAACACCATAGGCGGCAGATTCAAGAATTGCCACGGAAATATTTGTGTAACCAATGGCTTGAAAAGCAGAAAAAATAGCTTGTTTAATTTTGCCTTTTTTGAGGGTTAAAATTCCCGGCACATTTTCCATAACGACATACCAAGGACGCACTTCAGCAACAATGCGAATAAATTGTTGGAATAAATGATTGCGAGGGTCATTGGGATCGCGCTTCCCAGCGACAGAAAAACCTTGACACGGTGGCCCGCCTACGACCAGATGAACTGAAGGAGAACCAATTTTAGATAGCCACTGGTGAGGATTAAAATCATTAACATCCCCACAAAAATGATGACAATTGGGAAAGTTTCTCTGATGAGTGGCGGAGGCAATTGGGTTAATTTCTACACTAGCTACTGGATTAAAACCAGCTTGCCAAAAACCCTGCGTGATTCCCCCTGCACCAGAAAATAGATCGATAAAGTTATAGGTTTGCAGTGGTTGGGATACGGGATTAATATCAACTTGAACTTGATAAGGATCGCGTTTGGTTGTGGCTAATTCACGCTGAATTCTTTGATAACGCCCTAATTTAGCTTTTTTCTGTTTCCTGGTGCTGTTATCTTTTGGATCATCTGGAAACAAGGATAATTGTAGGTCCATGACTTGAAAAATAAAGGCTCTATAATCATGATTGTGATAGATAGTCTACATAATGTCAAGACTGAGATCAAGTCGAACCTTTTGTTAACAAGAATAACGCGCCCAATGTAGGGGCATTAAAAAAGAAGGGCGGGTGCAGGTAGTTGGCTGGTTTTCCCGATGGCGGATCTAGCACCCGCCCCTACTAGCACCGACCCTTTCCCCACGGCGGTTTTTGGTGAGGTAGTGCGATCGCATTTCACCGAATTTCACCGAATTTCGACCTCGAATAACGCGCCCAATGTAATGTAGGGGCGGGTGCAGCAGTCAGCCATGGAACACACCAGCCAATGATATACACCCGCCCTTTCCCCGCCGCCGTTTTGAACAGGTGGTGCGATCGCATTCCCGACGGTTTTGGGAAAAAATCCGCCAACCGTCTAAACCCGCCCATTAGCCCTAGGGCGAGACTATTTTAAATGTAATAGTCTTGAAGGGCTTTAACATCTAGGGGGCGTTGCTGGAGCGATCGCAAAGCGGATATGGTGGCTTTAGCGCCAGCGATAGTGGTAATAATCGGGACCTTGTAAGCCAAAGCCGATCGCCGAATCATAATCCCATCAGCGCGTGCTTCCGACCCCGAAGGCGTGATAATCGCCAATTGTACCGCGTGATTTTTAATAGCATCCAATACATTAGGGCGACCCTCATGGAGTTTCAACTCTAGGTCAACCTTAACCCCATGTTCCCATAACACCTTGCGAGTGTTGATGGTAGCAGTCACCTTAAAGCCGAGATCCAGGAAATCTTGAACCACAGGAACGATCGCTTCTTTATCGCGGTCATTGACAGAGACAAACACCGTCCCCGACATGGGTATCACCTGACCCGCCGCCAATTCGGCTTTAGCAAAGGCGCGTCCGAATTCGGTATCAATTCCCATAACTTCTCCGGTCGATCGCATTTCGGGACCGAGGAGGACATCCGTACCTGGGAACTTAGCAAAAGGTAAAACCGCCTCTTTCACCGAGACATAATCGGGAATTTTCTCCTGAGTATATCCCAACTCTGCCAAAGTCTTGCCAGACATGACGCGGGAAGCCATTTTCGCCAAAGGAATACCGATCGCCTTAGACACAAAGGGAACAGTCCGGGAAGCGCGGGGGTTAGCCTCCAGAATATAAACCTGTTCACCTTGTACCGCAAACTGAATGTTCATCAGACCCACCACATTCAAAGCCTTGGCTAATTGAATAGTCTGGCGGCGTATGGTAGCGAGGACGGTTTCTGATAGACTTTGGGTAGGAATGGAACAAGCGGAGTCCCCGGAGTGAATCCCCGCCTGTTCGATATGTTCCATAATCCCACCGATGACGACATTTCCGGTATGGTCAGCGATCGCATCAACATCGACCTCAACGGCATTTTCCAGGAACTTATCAACCAAAATCGGGTGATCCGGTTCCACCAGCACCGCAAAGGTCATATATCGTTCCAATTCCTCATCAGAATAGACGATTTCCATGGCGCGACCCCCCAACACATAGGAAGGACGCACGACGACCGGATAACCGATACGACCCGCCACCGCGAGAGCCTCTTCATAGCTGCGAGCCATTCCATTCGCCGCCTGTTGAATATTCAACTCCCGGAGAATTTTCTCGAAGCGTTCCCGGTCCTCAGCGGTATCAATAGAGTCAGGGCTAGTCCCCCAAATTTTAGTTTTTAGGGTGGATTCTGACAAGGCTTTTTCCAGGGGGACGGCTAGTTTTAAGGGAGTCTGACCGCCAAACTGAATGACAATACCTAGTGGTTCTTCCGCCTCGATGATATTAAAAACATCCTCCTTGGTCAAGGGTTCAAAATAGAGGCGATCGCTGGTGTCGTAGTCGGTGGAAACCGTCTCCGGGTTGGAGTTAACCATAATGGTGATATAGCCATCATCGCGCAAAGAATAGGAGGCGTGACAGCAACAATAGTCAAACTCAATCCCCTGACCAATGCGGTTAGGTCCGCCGCCGAGAATCATGACTTTGGGGCGGTCGGAGGGGATCATTTCGTCCTCTTCCCAATAGGTAGAGTAATAGTAAGGGGTGGTAGACTCAAATTCGGCGGCGCAGGTATCCACCATTTTATAGGCAGGTTTGACCCCTAAACCCTTACGATATTTACGGACTTCATCTTCGGTGGTTTGACTTGCAAAAGCAATTTGGCGATCGCTAAAACCTTGTCGCTTAATCGCCAGCATATCCTCATGATTAATTTGGTTGAAGGGAGTGCGTTTTAAAAATTTCTCCGTCTCCAACAATTGCTGCAACTTATCCAAAAACCAAGGGTCAATCCCGGTTAACTCATAAATCTCCTCTACCGACATTCCCAATAACATGGCATAGCGGAGCGTTAGCATTCGGTCGGGGTTAGGAGTCCTTAAACCAGAACGGATAGTATCCAAACTGGGGACTTTTTCATTAGTATTAAGTCCCCAACCCGCCAAACCTGTTTCGAGCGATCGCATAGCCTTTTGGAAGGACTCGCAGAAAGTGCCACCAATAGCCATCGCCTCACCCACCGATTTCATTTGGGTAGTCAATACTGGTTCAGCACCTGGGAACTTCTCAAAAGTAAACCGGGGAATCTTGGTGACCACATAATCAATAGTTGGTTCAAAAGAAGCCGGAGTTTTTTTGGTGATATCATTGCTAATTTCATCGAGGGTATAACCCACAGACAATTTGGCTGCAAACTTCGCAATAGGGAACCCAGTCGCCTTGGAAGCCAAAGCCGAAGACCGACTGACGCGGGGGTTCATTTCAATGACAATCACATCTCCATTAACCGGGTTCACGGAAAACTGGATATTAGAACCTCCCGTTTCTACCCCAATTTCCCGGATAATTTTAATCGCCGCATCCCGCAATCGTTGATATTCCTTATCGGTGAGGGTTTGCGCCGGAGCGACGGTAATGGAATCGCCAGTATGAACCCCCATAGGGTCGAGGTTTTCAATGGAACAGATAATCACCACATTATCCGCCAAATCCCGCATTACCTCTAACTCGTATTCTTTCCAGCCAATTAAAGACTGTTCCACCAAAATCTGGGACATGGGGGAAGCATCCAACCCAGCGATCGCCAATTCCTCGTATTCTTCCTGATTATAAGCAATACCGCCCCCTGTACCCCCCATAGTGAAGGCGGGACGAATAATCAGCGGATAACTACCAATTTGCTCCGCAATAGCCCTGGCTTCATTGAGGTTATTCGCAATACCTGATGGACAGCAGCCGACCCCAATTTTCTCCATCGCCTGTTTGAACAGGAGACGATCTTCGGCTTTTTCAATCGCATCTAATTTAGCGCCAATCAGTTCAACACCATATTTGTCTAAAACCCCATTTTTCGACAAAGCCACCGCAATATTTAAGGCGGTCTGACCCCCCATGGTTGGTAATAAAGCGTCGGGACGTTCCGCCTCGATGACTTTTTCCACAATTTCTGGGGTTAAGGGTTCAATGTATGTCCGCCGGGCTGTTTCCGGGTCGGTCATGATTGTGGCTGGGTTAGAGTTGACCAGAACTACATCATATCCTTCTTCTCGTAGGGCTTTACAGGCTTGAGTCCCTGAATAGTCAAACTCACAGGCTTGTCCGATGACAATTGGACCCGAACCCAGCAGCAGAATTTTTTTTAGGTCGTCGCGTCGCGGCATATCTCTTAACTATCCGTTATTCGGTTATCTGTGAAGTACCCTACCACCACCTGGGTCAGAACAGGCTGACGCATTGGGTGTAGGCTTCCTGCTTCTCCGACAATTCCCCAGGCTATTAGTTTATAGCTGGGGTCTCCCATCGTCTCCACAGGCCTAAACGCCACTTCCTGGCGCTTAAAAATCATAACTTAGACTTAAATTTAACTGAACATCATCAGCCTAATTTTAGATCCGATGCCCAATTATGGGCGATCGCTCACTGTAATCAATGCCAGGGTACAATCTCAACTCCCGCCTAAATGTTCAGACTGAACTTGACAAGTGCGATCGTACTACTACCCTAGAACCGGAAAATCAACTAACAACCAGTAATAATGATTGTAGACATGACGAGAAAACTCCCATGATTATCAGTGTATACATATCTAAATTAATCCTCTTTTTAACAATCCAATAACAGTATATGAAAAAATGTGTCTAATTCCACCACCTAGCCATTAACAATAGCCGAAATTACCCAATTTCGAGGTTCTACCAATCAGCCATGAGTTGTGATCACAATTTCCTGAATCATCTATAATCAGTAAAGACAAGGCTGATATCAGGGAACTGATTAAATACTGATGGTGGTGAACTTATTTCATCTTCTGGCTGATATTGGTGTATCGTTACTAATGGATTGACCGATCGCCCTGATTAGTGAGAAAATGGTACAACAATCCCTTATTATCCCAAACATCCTTATGCCTAAACCTAGTTCATACGCGGTTCATCTTTTGATTCAGGGGGGACACCGGGAAGAAGTCCGGTTCAGGACGATCCAGGATTTTCAGACCTGGTACACTAAGGTTCTGATTCCTAAGCACACTGATACCGATTTTCTCAATGTCCCGATTAAAACCATTGAAGGTGAGTATCTGGTAGTTCGTCCCTCTAGTATTATGGGGATTCGCGTCGAACCCATTTATACTAGCAGCATAGAACGCGACGAAGTAGAATGAAACCAAAATCCGCTCAGGTCATTGGTATTGATTTAGGGGGGACGGCGATTAAACTGGGACTGTTTGAGGCGGACGGTTCCTGTAACCAATCCCTGACGGTGGCAACTCCACAACCCGCTACCCCGGAAGCTGTGTTGGCAGCAATACTAAACGCTATATCACAAATAACAGCCCCTGTCGAGTCTTGGGCGGCGATCGGGGTGGGTTTACCGGGACCAGTAGATGGGACGGGGCGTATCTCCCAGGTAGCCATTAACCTAGAGAATTGGCGGGATGTTCCCTTAGCAGACTGGCTGGAAGAAAAAACCCAAAAGCCAGTAATCATGGCTAATGATGCTAATTGTGCGGGGTTGGGGGAAGCCTGGTTAGGGGCGGGACGAAATTTTGATAATCTGATTATGTTAACTCTGGGGACAGGAGTTGGCGGGGCGATTATCCTCAATCGTCAGTTATTTGTGGGTCATCGCGGCGCGGCGGGGGAGTTGGGATTAATTACTTTGAACCCCGATGGACCCCCTTGTAATAGCGGAAATCAGGGTTCTCTGGAACAATATGTCTCTGTACAAGCTATCCGCCGAGAAACGGGTGATCACCCTTCTGACCTAGCCAAAAAGGCGATCGCAGGTGATTCCCAAGCCTTAGCCTATTGGGAAGAATATGGGCGACGGTTAGGGGCGGGTTTAGCTAGTTTAATTTATGTTTTGACTCCAGAAGCGGTCATTTTAGGCGGTGGTATTAGTGCGGCAGCGAATCTATTTTTACCAACCCTCTGGGAGGAAATTCAACGCCGAGTTTTACCCACTTCTCGGGAAGGGCTACAAATTTTGACCGCCGAATTAGGAAATCAGGCGGGTACTATAGGGGCGGCGCGACTTGCTTTTCAGATAATTAATAATTAATAATTAATAATTAATAATTAATAATTAACATGATTTCCTGAAGTCAATGCTAACTCAATGTATATATGCTATTATCAATCAATCCGAGAATTACCTGTAGATAAATCCTAAACTATGATCCGCCTTTCTCGACAACAAGCCAAGACGGCACTTGTTTAACTCAGATAATTAATAATTAATAATTAATAATTAATAATTAACATGATTTCCTGAAGTCAATGCTAACTCAATGTATATATGCTATTATCAATCAATCCGAGAATTACCTGTAGATAAATCCTAAACTATGATCCGCCTTTCTCGACAACAAGCCAAGACGGCACTTGTTTAACTCAGATAATTAATAATTAATAATTAATAATTAATAATTAACATGATTTCCTGAAGTCAATGCTAACTCAATGTATATATGCTATTATCAATCAATCCGAGAATTACCTATAGATAAATCCTAAACTATGATCCGCCTTTCTCGACAACAAGCCAAGACGGCACTTGTTTAACTCAGATAATTAATAATTAATAATTAATAATTAATAATTAACATGATTTCCTGAAGTCAATGCTAACTCAATGTATATATGCTATTATCAATCAATCCGAGAATTACCTGTAGATAAATCCTAAACTATGATCCGCCTTTCTCGACAACAAGCCAAGACGGCACTTGTTTAACTCAGATAATTAATAATTAATAATTAATAATTAATAATTAACATGATTTCCTGAAGTCAATGCTAACTCAATGTATATATGCTATTATCAATCAATCCGAGAATTACCTGTAGATAAATCCTAAACTATGATCCGCCTTTCTCGACAACAAGCCAAGACGGCACTTGTTCAACTCAGCGATCGCTTTCAAGCTACCGACTACCATAGTGATCATCTGGCTATTCGCACTCAAGCCGCCTATGCAATGGGAGATTTTGGCGGTGCTATTCCCGGCTGTATGCAAGTCTTCTTTTTGCTGTTTTTCTTGACTAATATTGCGGGACTTGATGCAGGTTTAGCAGGTAGTGTATTATTACTTGGTAAAGGATGGGATGCTATCAGTGATCCGATGATTGGTTGGTTAAGCGATCGCACCCAGTCTCGTTGGGGAAGGCGTTACCCTTGGATGATAGTAGCTTCTATTCCTTTGGGTATCTGCTTTTTCCTGCATTGGGTTGTACCTCCTGTTAGTGGCTGGCTACTATTCGGCTATTATGGCTTGATTACCATCCTATTTTATACCGCATTTACCGCCGTATTTCTTCCCCTCGGTGCTTTGGCGGCTGAACTTACCCAAGACTATGACGAACGTACCAGTTTAATCAGCTTTCAATCAGCTTTTAAAATTGGCGGAAGTCTATTTGCTTTAGTGTTAGCCCAGGTTTTATTTGGATTATTTGAATCTCCCCAATTGCGATATCCTTTATTGGGTAGTTTGGGGGGATTAATGGCGATGATATCTGTCTATATATGTGTTTTTGGAACCAGTAAACGCTACTTTCAACAAGAAGCTAAACGATTGGCAATCACCCGACCTCCATCATTACCATTTTTACAACAAATTCGCATTGCCTTTAGTAATAAACCCTTTCTTTATGCCATTGGGATTTATTTATGTTCCTGGTTGGGAGTACAGGTAACCGTTGCTATTCTACCCTATTTTATAGTAGATTATATGCAACTAGCCGATCGCCACTTAACCCAAATGGCATTATTAGTGCAAGGGGTATCCTTACTGGGTATGGCTTTCTGGAATGCGATCGCCCAAAAAGTAGACAAAAAAACCGTCTATTGTTTAGGCATTCCCTTCACCATGTTAGCCGGAGTCGGACTATTCATGCTGCAACCCGGACAAATGCTGACCATGTATGGTTTAGGTGCGATCGCTGGATTTGGAATAGCTACCGCCCACCTAGTCCCCTGGTCAATTTTACCCGATGTTGTCGATCTCGATGAACTCAACACCGGACAGCGACGGGAAGGCATTTTTTACAGTTTTATGGTAATGTTACAAAAACTAGGAATTGCCCTATCCCTATTTATTGTCGGACAAATTCTCAGCCATGCTGGACTGTTAGCCACAGCCGGTTCCAAAGAAGCAATCAGCCAACCCGAATCCGTATTATGGGCAATTCGCCTGATGGTAGGCCCCATTCCCATTGCCTTTTTATCCATGGGGTTAGTATTAGCCTATTTTTACCCAATTACTCGCACCGTCCACGCAGCCATTCGTCTACAATTGCAACAACGCCACGACTAAATAACTACCAATGATAGGGGCGGCTGGTAGGGGCGGGTGCTAGATCCGCCCCGGTAAAAACCCGCCAACTTACGGAACTCGCCCTTCTTCTTATGTAACACCCCGGTAAAAACCCGCCAACTTACGGAACCCGCCCTTCTTCTTATATAACGCCCCGGTAAAAACCCGGCAACTTACGGAACCCGCCTTCACCTACGGTAAAAACCCGGCAACTTACGGAACCCGCCCTTCTTCTTATGTAACGCCCCGGTAAAAACCCGGCAACTTACGGAACCCGCCCTTCTTATGTAACGCCCCGGTAAAAACCCGCCAACTCACGGAACCCGCCCTTATTCTGTTCGGAACCCAGATATAGCACAAGACAGAAAAGTTAGGACGTATAGCACATGACCCGATATCGGGAATGGCAATCGGGAACTCGTCAATGTCGGGATGCCAAACGTCCCGTCCTCAATCCCAACAGTGGCTGTTATCCGACCCTGTATAAAGGTATAGCACAAGACAGGAAAGTTAGGACGTATAATGGAGAGGACGAGATGACTAAGAAGACCCAAAATGCCAGCCCCCTATAGTTACGACCTCAGACAAAAAGTTATTGATGCAATTGAACTAGACGGTATGCCCAAAACAGAAGCCAGTCCAGTTTTCCATGTCAGCCGGAACACCATTAATCTCTGGCTGCAAAGAAAAGCACAGACCGGAGACTTCCTCCCTAAACCTAATCACCCACCTGGCAATAACCACAAAATTACCGACTGGCAGAAATTCAAGGCTTTTGCCCAAGAGCATGGCCACAAAACCTCCGCTCAAATGGCTGAACTTTGGGATGACGACATCTCTCCTCGCACCATATCCAGAGCCTTGAAGAAAATTGGCTTCACCAGAAAAAAAACTTACGGCTACCAAGAACGTTGGAAGCAACAGCGAGAGGAGTTTATGGCTCAGATTGAACAGATGGAGCCACAAGAAGTGGTCTACCTCGATGAAGCCGCCATGAATAGTCAGGACTCGGATTACCCTTATGGTTACTGCGAGGAAGGAAAACGCTTCCATGCCCTCAAATCAGGGAAGAGGCAGGACAGGGTGAGCTATATAGCCGCATGGTGTCATCAACAACTCTTAGCCCCCTTTAGCTTTGAGGGTTGTTGTAATCGGACAGTGTTTGAGTTGTGGTTGGAGTTCATCTTAATTCCAACATTGAAGCCAGGTCAGACTCTAGTATTGGACAATGCAACGTTTCATAAAGGGGGGCGGATTGCTGAACTGGTGGAGGCAGCTCAATGCCATTTACTCTATCTACCACCTTATTCGCCAGACCTCAACAAGATAGAGAAATGTTGGTCGTGGCTGAAAGCCCGTATTCGCCACTGCATTGAGCAGTTTGATTCTCTCCATGATGCCATGGATTCCGTTCTCAAAGCTGCGTCCTAACCACCTTGACTAATGCTATATTGGCGTACAAAAAATGGTGCGATCGGACCTAGCCACTTCCGGGGTAATGTTCTCAATTGATACAGAAACCGGATTCAAAAATGCCGTCATCATTACCGCCGCCTATGGCTTAGGGGAAACCATAGTCCAAGGGACTGTCAACCCTGATGAATTCATGGTATTTAAACCCATGTTGCGGGAGGGTTTTCGACCCATTATCGCCAAGCGTCTGGGTAGTAAAGCCGTGAAAATGGTTTACGATCGCCAGGAAGCTACCCGCCTTATTCCCGTCCCAGAAACCGAAAAACAAAAATTTGCCCTAAGTGATGAGGAAATTCTCAAGCTGGCTAAATGGGCGCAAATTATCGAAGATCACTATAACCAAATTCGGGGCTGTTATTCCCCCATGGACATTGAATGGGCGAAAGACGGCCAAACTGGGGAATTATTTATTGTCCAGGCGCGTCCCGAAACAGTCCAATCTCAAAAGTCCGATCGCATTTGGCAACAATATCACCTCCAAGGTACAGCAGAAGTCTTAGTCGAGGGTCGCGCTGTAGGCGATCGTATTGGTCAAGGTAAAACCCGCGTTTTGCTTAATGTCCAGCGCATTCATGAATTTAAACCCGGCGAAATTTTAGTTACCCAAAAAACAGACCCCGACTGGGAACCAATTATGAAAAAAGCCTCCGCCATTATTACCAACTCCGGCGGTCGCACCTGTCATGCGGCGATTATTGCGCGAGAAATGGGCATTCCCGCCATTGTCGGCTGTGGTAATGCTACCGATATCTTACGCACCGGTCAAGCCGTAACCGTTTCCTGCGCCGAAGGCGAAGTCGGTAAAGTCTATCAGGGTTTAGTACCTTTTGCGATCGCCAAAACCGTATTAGACGATTTACCCAAAACCCGCACCCAAATTTTACTCAATATTGGCAACCCAGCCGAAGCCTTTAGCCTTGCTTCTCAACCCTGTGACGGCGTAGGACTAGCGCGACTAGAATTTATCATTGCTAATCAGATCCGAGTCCATCCCCTCGCCTTAATTAACTTTTACCAACTCCAAGATGAAACCGCGCGCCAGGAAATTGACAGACTCACCGCCGGATTTAATAGCAAACCCGACTATTTTGTTAGTCAACTCGCCCAAGGAATTGGCACTATTGCTGCTGCTTTTTATCCCAAACCCGTCATTGTACGCATGAGTGATTTAAAAAGTAACGAATACGCCAATTTGCTGGGAGGGCGACAATTTGAACCCCTCGAAGAAAACCCCATGATTGGTTGGCGGGGTGCGTCTCGGTATACTGACCCCAAATATCGCCCAGCCTTCGCCTTGGAATGTCAAGCGATCAAGCGGGTTCGCGATGAAATGGGATTAGCTAATGTCATTCCCATGATTCCTTTCTGTCGCACCCCCGAAGAGGGTCAGCAGGTCTTAGCAGAAATGGCAAAACATGGCTTAAAACGCGGCGAAAATAGTCTGCAAGTTTATGTCATGTGTGAGTTACCCAGCAATGTTTTATTGGCTGATAAATTTTGCCAGGTGTTTGATGGTTTTTCTATCGGTTCCAATGATTTAACTCAGTTAACTCTCGGTTTAGATCGTGATTACGGACTGGTAGCCCACATTTTTGATGAACGCGACGAAGCCGTTAAGCGCATGATTAAAATGGTCATTCAAACGGCGAAACGTTACGATCGCAAGATTGGTATTTGTGGTCAAGCCCCCAGTGATTATCCTGAATTTATCCGATTTTTGGTAAACTTAGGGATTGATTCAATTAGCCTCAACCCTGATTCTCTACTCAAGACCCTACTAGAGGTCGCCAAAATCGAGAAATAGGAGATCTGATTTCAGTTCAATATAGCAGTTTATCCTTTATCCTAACCCTCTCCTCCTTCTATGGCTCCCTATACCACAGGGACAGAGGGGTGTGAGGGAGTTTTTATGAGCGATTATTTATACCCCCCTGGGGGGGATATCCCCCCCAAAAAATCTCCGTATTTTCACTAAAAAATTTGCATAATCTTTATAAAACAAATAAATTATTTAAAGATTTGGTAAAGATTGCCAATTTGGCTGGACAAAGAACTGATAACTTTTCCATAATAGAGTCATCAGCTAAAAAGTTATGAATCTTCCAGGACTCGCATCTTACTGAACTGCTATCTTAAAACTTACGGAGACCAACCCCCATGAAATCCACAATCCTTGCAGCATTTACAGCCGTCACAACTACCCTAGCCGTTGCTGGTTCCGCTGCTGCATTCACTATTCAACGAGCCGATGAACACTTTCAAGGGCTGATTAACTCCGGTGTTTTTAATGACTATATCCACACCGAATATCAAGCCCTAGACCCCTCATTTGTTTCTAGTCGTCAGCTAGATTTGAGTAAACTAACATTAGATTTCAACCATGAAGTGAAAGTGCATTTCCTCAGTGAGGGTGCATGGTATCGCAACCAGTTAGGTGTTTCTGCTACAGGCGCTACCAACATATCAGACACTATTCTATTTGATGATATTGTCTGCCTAACTAGCAGTTGCTCAACTCATACTGGTTATCGAAATTCTCACAACGACCCAACCGCTAATCCTTTACAAGCGGGTGATTTTGTCAGCTTGGGTAAAGTCCTAGGAGGAACTACCCTAGACTTTTTCCTAAATTCAGATGGTTATGGACGCAGCAACCCCACTCGTTTATATGTTGACTCCAGCCGGAACAGAAATGGATTCCAACAAGTGATGGCCTATGAACAATCTGGCTATCTGGTGTTAGCTTTTGAAGATATCGTCGGTGGTGGTGACAGAGACTATAATGACGTTGTGTTTGCCCTTGATATCGGCAAGAAAAATATGAATGCCATCAGAGGTGTGCAAGTTCCTGAACCTACTATGGTGTTAGGACTCCTAGCAGTTGGCGCGGCTTTCTCCCTTGTCAGTCGCAAAGGTGAACAAAAGTCTTAGGCGCGAATTTCACTCGGAAATATTGTCCATATCTCCTGTTAGATCCAATTCTAGCGGGAGATTTTGGTTTGAGCATTCATAATGGATAGCGTGTCCTGATATCTGAGAGCCGAGATGATAAACGCGATAACAGCCCCCCAACCTAACCTATACTCCCGGAGTAGTGGTCAGTCTGTTTCTAAGAGTTTAGGCAAGTTGCCAATGGTTTTAATGTTCGGATGTTTATTGGGACTGACACCGACTAAAGCGATCGCCCAAGAAGAAATTAACCCTATCCTAGAAGTAGGCGTAGTGCAGCAATTTGGTAAAACCCCCACAGATACCCTCGTCTTGCAAGCCAAACCTGGAGACCATCTCAGCCTGCGTTTTGCCACCCCCGAAGGTGAACAAGTCCTGCATACCCTCAGCGCCGTTATTCAGGTGGAAATGCAACCCCTTCCAGAACCCCAAGTTAACGAACGTCTGATTTTTAGCAGTCACCGCAGCTATGAAACCGCCGCACAGCAGGCTAACAAATGGCGAGAAATGGGCATCGAAGTTGAACTAGCGCAACCCGATGTATGGCAGGTTTGGGCTTCTCGGGAAACTTATTCAACTCCCCTGTTGCGCCGATGGTTACTAGAAAGCATAAAAGCCCAGGGCTATCAGCCTACTTTCACCAGCCAAGTAGTCAGAGAGAAACCCGTCCCCTATTGGGTGTTAGGTGGCTATCGTTACAACCGCCAAGAGTTAAAAATTGAAGCTCCCCAGAATGTCATTTCCGTAGGTAAGAAAAGAGATGACCCCCAGGCTTTAGTTTATGGAGGCAGTTTAAAACTCCAGCCAGATGCCTACGGAACCTATACCCTGGTTAACCATGTTCCCTTAGAAACCTATTTGCGGGGAGTTGTACCCCATGAAATGGGCGCATGGCCTCCCGCTGCTTCTATTGAAGCCCAGGCTATTTTAGCGCGTACCTATGTCTTGCGGAATCTGCATCGGTTTGAGGCGGACAATTATCAAATTTGTGCCAATACCGATTGTCAAGTATATAAGGGGTTAACCGAGGTTTACCCATCTACTGATAACGCTATTACTAACACCAGGGGCCTAGTGCTGACCTATGACGGGGAATTGGTCGATGCGGTGTATTTCTCCTCTAGTGGTGGCATTACTGCTAATTTTAATGATGTCTGGGATGGACCCAAGCCACCCTATCTCAGGTCAGTATTAGATACTACTCAAAATGTGTGGAACCTGGAAAGCTACAGCCTAGCTGATGAACAGAACTTCCGGCGGTTTATGAGTCTGAGGAAGGGTTTTAATGAAGAGGGTTGGAGTGATTTTCGCTGGCAATACCGAACAGATCTCAAGGCCATGACTAATCATCTGCAATTTTATCTCAAGCGTCGCAAAAGTCCCCTGGCAGATTTTAACACTATTCAACAGGTGAGGGTGGTGGAAAGGGCTCACTCTGGCCGGGTGTTGAAAATGGAGGTACAAACTGATAAGGGTGTTATCCCCATCCATAAGGATGAGGTCCAAAGTGCTTTTTGGCCTCCTATTAGTACCCTATTCTATATTGATCCGATTTATGGCCCTAACCAAACTCTGCAAGGCTATAATTTTGTGGGCGGCGGGTTTGGTCATGGTGTCGGTTTCAGCCAAATAGGATCGCATAAACTCGCCCGGTTGGGTTGGTCTAGCGATCGCATTTTGGAATTTTATTTTCCGGGGACTCAACTAGAACCCCTGAACAATTATTTAATCACTGGGCAGCAATCTCCATAAATCCTGGCTATAGGGGAAGGAAGAACAGATCCGCTGTAACCAAAATAACCTGTTCTCCCTTCTCTGACCAGGTTGGAGAAACTTAGTAGAGTCCTTCTTCTTGGTGAGTTTGGATTGTGCAGTCAGACGTGGGATAGGCTACACAAGTCAAAACATACCCAGCTTCGATCTGATCATCATCTAAGAAAGACTGATCAGACTGGTCAATGGTACCACTGGTGATTTTACCAGCACAGGTGGAGCAAGCACCAGCACGGCAGGAGTAGGGCAGATCTAGTCCAGCTTCTTCGGCAGCATCGAGAATATATGTATCATCATCGCAATCGATGGTTTCGTTGATGCCTTCAGCTTCGTTAATCAGAGTGACTTTGTAAGTAGCCATTCAGTGTTCCTCTCTAAGTTCTCAAAAAAATCGATAAGAAAAACCTATATAAATCACAAGGGAATATTAGCCTAACTCCCTGTGGTCTCGGTTTTCTTCACTTTCTGATATTAAAGGAAAAACACGAGGTTGTAAAACCTTTCGCGGCCATATTATGAATGGTTTTTGTTATAAATTTTTCTAATTACATCCCAATTGCTTATATCTTATCTGGCCAGCCTATAGGGCCAGGTGGTTGCATAGTCGTCAGCATAAGGGATAATAATGGATGAGCTAGGGTTTTAAGCCTTAGTCATATCTCCCTAAAATATATCAGTCTGTAGATGACAGCCAGTAATTTTTCTAATACAATTTCTAACCCTTCCACTATTCGCGTCGGTTTGGTGGGAACTGGGTATGTTGCTAAGTCCCGCGCCCAAACCCTCAACTCTGATCCTCGATCGCATTTAGTGGCGGTTACCGGTCATAGTCCAGAAACTACAGCAGCCTTCTGTCAAGAGTTTAATGCGGAATTAGTCCCTAATTGGCTGGAATTGGTACAGCGAGACGATTTAGACCTGATTATGATTAGCACCATTAACCGCGATCATGGTGCGATCGCAAAAGCCGCCCTGGAAAATGATAAGCACGTGGTGGTTGAATATCCCCTTTGTCTCGATCCTCAAGAGGGTGAGGAGTTGCTCGCCTTGGCTTCAATGCGCCATAAACTCCTTCATGTGGAACATCTGGAACTTTTGGGAGGATTGCACAATTCTATTAAACCATCTTTAGAGGCGATCGGAACCATATTTTATGCCCGCTACAGCACTATTAACCCCCAACGTCCGGCTTATGATCGCTGGACCTACCAAAATTCTCTGTTTGGTTTTCCCTTGGTGGGGGCGCTTTCCCGTTTACATCGTTTGACTGACCTATTTGGTGCTGTGGCTTCTGTAAACGCCCAGAGTCGGTTTTGGAATGTCGATGGCGATCGTTATCGTTCCTGTTGGTGTCAGACTCAGTTACACTTTACCTGTGGGACCATTGGTGAGGTCGTCTACGGAAAAGGCGAAACCTTTTGGGAGTCCGAAAACCTTTTTACCCTTTATGGGGAAGCCGGAACTTTGATATTTACCCCAAAAGAGGGCAAATTACTACGGGGAGATACTCCTCAACCCATTGAAGTCGGAAGTCGTAGCGGTTTGTTTGCGCGGGATACTACTATGGTTCTCGATCACCTTTTTGACGGAACGCCTCTTTATGTTTCTGTCGCAGATAGTCTTTATACCCTGAAAGTAGCTGATGCGGCTAGACGGTCTGCTGAAACAGGCGAAACTGTGATTTTAACCCAGAGTTAATCTAATGGCATTGAACATCAGTGACAATTTCGGTATCACCACTAATAGTTGGGTAAGCTGATCATAATGTTCTAACAACATGATATTAAGATTAGCCCGCATTTGAGCCATTAGACGAAGAAGAGAGAGAAATGGTAATTTAGTCGCTGAAATCATGGCTGGGTTTGAACTGTGGTGGTTGGTTTATGCTTTGATCCTATTCACAGTTCATCCCTACCGCTACCGAAATTATGACACTGTTTTAATTGGGGTCCCTAGGAACTAAATTCCCCAATCTGCCATCTATGTAACTGCTTTAGTTCCTTAACCAAGGCAATGGATGATCAGCCAGTTGATTAATTGGCACAAATTCCCCATCCTTTCGCCTGTACTAGCTTCATTATATATTTAGGCGATCAACTTGGCAAATCTTGCCAAAATCATTTTTCGATGCCAGAATGGTTCCACTCACCTATTAACATGAATTAACTATCCTCAAACTATGTCCTCACCCTGGGAACGATGGATCGCGGTTAAAGTTATCATTAATCCAGATAATCCAGATCTGTTGGATGGTTTGGAATATTGGCTAGAATTAGGTTTAATTTCTCAAGAACAGGTTAAACAACTCTGTAAGCTGCATCTAAGTCAACCTCTACCCCTACCGCCACCTTCCCGCGTATATCATCCCCCTGTTAGGAAAGCTCAACCACCTATTATTAGGGAACCTCAAACTACTTTCACCGCCACATTACCGCCCAACATTACCCCCGTATTTACCCAATTATTACAGTCTTTCAAAGCTGAACTCAGTGTGCGTTGGCTGCTATTTTTAGGACTGTTTATGGTGGTGGTATCTTCCGGCGTACTGGCGGCGAGTCAGTGGGAAAGATTCCCCGCTTTTGCACAATATGGAGTATTACTAGCTTATACTTTGGCATTTTGGGTAGGTAGCCAATGGACGGAAAAACAGAATAACTTAACCTTGACTGCTGCTACTTTGCGTCAAGTTACCTTACTGTTAATTCCCCTCAATTTTTGGGCAATGGATGGCTTGGGATTATGGGGATATCCCCTAGGATGGATCACCATTGCGATCGCCACCTTCCTGCTATCCAGTACCACCATTAAACTCTATTCTACACCATCAGTTCCCCAGAAGCTACAACTCGCCAATTTATTACTTGTCAGTTCCCTTCACTGGGGGTGGAGTTGGTCAAACTTTCCCATAATTGCCATTTATTTAGCCGTAATTATCACCGCATCTATATCCTTCTATACTCGCCAAAAACTCAATCATCAACCCTTAGCTAATCGTGATATCGCGCTGTTAATTTATAGCCTAATTATTATCCTTAGTCGCGGCATCTTTGTCGCCGAACTCCCCCTTAATGGTTTAGGGTTGGCTGTAGGGATTTGTGGCTGGTTAATCTACTATTTTTCCTCACCTTTAATAAATCGTGGCGGCTACGGATTACTACTTTTAGGGTGGTTAATTTCTCTGATATCCTATCCTTGGCACGGTTTTCTAATTAGCGCTTTGGTAATTTCTATCTGGACTAAACACCTGCGAAACTCTTGGCGACGGCGGGATTTATTAGTAATCTTTACCATAGGATTACAGATGGTTTGGTTACTAGGACTCATGATTCCTAGTGGTATGAGACAAACTACTATTATCACTGCTGCTGAAATTACTAACAGCCAAAATTACCCTTGGTCACTACTTAGCTTAACCTGGTTTCCCTATCTGATTTTGATGCTGGCGGTTACTGAGTGGCTGTATCAAATACCTAAGCGTAAATTGGCATTATTTGGCGAGCAAATCGCATTATTATTAGGAGTCTTTTTAGCCTTGTTGGGGGTGATTAATCCTCTCACGCGATCGCTTAATTTAATCGCCTCAACTTTCACCTTAGCCGTAGTTACTAAACGCCGAAACTATCGCCCACCATTTCGAGTATATGTAACCCATATCACCGCTTTACTAGCTTTGGTGAGTAGCATCAACTGGCTAATTCCTACTCTTAACTATACCGAGTGGTCGATAATTTTATTGTCGCTAATGGTAGCAGAATTTGGCTTATATGTCGCCAGTCATCATTACTTTATATCTCGATATGATACCCCAGATCATAGTTGGGGAAAAAGTGGTTTTTATCTAGGTTTAGTCTTGGCGGGTTGTAGCTATCTCCTACTTAGCAATAGCATTGAACCTGTCAATTTAATCTGGTTAATCACACCTTTGGGCTTGACTTTTGTCGGGAAATATGGTAGCAATTCAAAACAAAAACAATCCGCTGAATTAGCCATTGTGACTACAGTAGTCGCGCAACTGTTGACAGTCGAAATACCTGTAATTCGGGCGATATCTTTAGGTATAAGCACCGTCATAATTGCCATTAACTCCTATTATATACGTCGGCTAATTGTAGCGGCGATCGCTGTAGGGTTTGGTCTCAGTTTCTTAACCGCTATCCTCTGGGAATTCCCGATAATTTCTAGCTTAGACTGGTTACTTATTAACGCCATAGTATTTAATAGTCTGTGGATATTACGGCATAATTTACTCAACCGGGAAGCCTCGTTATCCCAACTCTATAGACAAGCAGCAGACCTGTGGGGAACTTCACTGGCGGCGATACAGTTACTACTGCTCACCTTTCATTCTCTGTTAGTTTTTCAACAACAAAGACAACCGAGTTTATTCGCTGTCATAATCATCGCTTTAACTGTAGCAGCCATAGTATTTCGGACTCAGACAGCCACTCTGTCAACTCGCAGTTTTGATAATGGTATTTATGGAACATTTTGGGGGATACAATTACTCGTATCTGAAATCTTGGCATTTTTACCGCACTCTTTAATTCTGTTGGCGATCGCTAATACAGCTTTAGGAATTATTGTCCAAATAGGCGGTGATTTGTGGCACAAAAAACACCCAGATTTGAGTCTACCCAAATCCCTGCAAGTTATCCCTTTATTATATGGTATATTGGGAACAGTTCTGCGATTTAATGAAATAGCCGTATGGACTGGCTTAAATAGCCTGGGATTTGCCTTTATTTTAATAGGAGTAGGACGGCGACATTCTTCATTAAAACCCCTAGTTTATTTGGGAATAGTCGGAGTATCCGTCGCCACCGGAGAAATGTTATTCCAGCAAGTGAGTTCCCAACCCCTAGCTAATCAATTAGTCGCCTTCACCGTATTAACTACCAGCTTCGTCTATCTGTATCGGATCTTATCATCAACCTTAGCCAGATATTTGAACCTGGCGGCGGCAGAAATTAAAGCGATCGCTCATTGCCATTGGTTAATCGCTAGTGTATTATTAGTAATATCATCTTTTATGCCCGGAAATACTAGTGCATTAGTAGGGTTAGGAAGTGGCATCCTTCTCAGTCGTTATGCGATCGTACAGGGTCGCAGTCATCCCCACCAACAACCACAAGATATCTGGGTTTATTTGGGTTTATTGCAAGCCGTAGCCATCCTTTATTATATGATTGATGTCCTGGGATGGGGAAATATTCTGTTTCCTTGGATAGGTGCGATCGCTTCTCTAATTGCCTATTATTTCTATATATTCCCCTGGGAAAATTGGGGATGGTCACAGACACCCTGGCGACGGTCTGCCATCATTTTCCCAATAGGAGCTATAGCAATTATTCATAGTTTCATTAATCCCCCCCAACTACCCTCCTGGTATATAGCCACCGTCATCACCGCCATTTTCTATGTATTCCTAGCCGAATTAAGTCAAAATATTCGCTTTACTTACATTAGTATTTTTCTGCTCAATTGGGTAATCTTAAAAGCCATTCTCGCCAGTCCAGCAGATACTTATTTACTGTGGCTAATCACCCCTCCCGCTTTATCAATGTTATATATTATACAGGTGGAACCCTACTTAAAAGGTTCCCAACGCCGACCCCTTCGACACCTAATCCGCATCATCAGTATTAGCTTAATTTGCGTAATCTCCTTATTAGAAAGTCAATGGGTAGGAATTATTCCCGGTCTCATTAGTTTAATCGCCATTGGTGCTGGTTTAAGCCTAAAAACTCGTGCTTTTCTGTACATTGGTACAGCCACATTTGTTATTAATATTGTCAATCAATTAATCATTTTAAACTCAGTTTACTCCTTTTTAAAATGGATAGTAGTTTTGATCGGCGGATTAATTTTTATCTGGGGTGCCGCCAACTTTGAAACCCGCAGAGACCAAATTCTTAGCCTATTCCAAAACTCCCTTCAAGAATTAGACAGGTGGGAATAGCAGCCCTAGACCTGTGAGGATGAATTGAGAGGAAATACCAGCCCCTGCTGACCCAGAGCCGATTTTGTTAACTTTCTTAAAAAACCCCCCGAATTTACCCACCGAATGTTAAGAAACTTATCTAAAGTTAAACCTTAATTTCAATTTAGCAACTTTTGCATCCACCCTCTCAATCATGGTGCTACAGTGGCAGCCATTGGAATTTATCATTCTAAAGACTATGTATAAACCCGAATCAGAACGTGATCCGATTGGTGCAGCCGTGACCGCTGGCTTAGGGGCTGGAGTAGCCACATCTTTCGCTGTTAGTCAAGGTCAAAGTCCTTGGGTAGCCTTGGGAATTACCGCTTTTTCAGTGGTTGTAGCGATGTTATGCGATCGCGCAGGTTTGGTATAAGTGATATAATGGAAAGGGAAGCCGCAACTTAGGTTTTTTTGGGTTAAGTGTTTCCCATTCCTATATTTTCCTGAAGAATTATGATGGAATCCTATGCTTATCTGTACCTCGCCCTGAGTTACGAAAATCCTCAGCAACTCATTCTCAACAGAAAACTATCTACTCTAGCCTATCGGTGGCTTCTGTCTCTAGGGACAGTGCTGCTGATTCTGAGCATAACTCATGCAGCCCAGGCAGTTTTAGCTATTGGGGATTTCGGACCCGAAGTTACCCAAATTCAGAACCGCCTCAGAGCATTAGGATATTTAAGCGCTAACGCCACCGGATACTTTGGTGAGGAAACTCAAAACGCAGTTATTCGGTTCCAGCGCGATAACCGTTTAGTCCAAGATGGCATAGTAGGTCCTAATACCGTTGTGGCTTTGATCGCAACCAACCAGAACGCCATCAGTCGGCCTCTCAATACTATCCCAGTCAGCGATCGCCAATTAATCGGTTTAGGATTAGGAGACAGCGGACCCGGAGTTACCAGCCTCCAAAATCGCCTGCGAAATCTTGGTTTTTTCAACAACAACTCCACCGGATATTTTGGACCAATCACCCGGGATGCCGTCATTCGTTTTCAGCAAGCCAACTTAATTGCAGCCACAGGTCTAGTTACAGAAGACACCCTAGCCATTCTCAATCGCGGCACAGGTAGCCTCGCTGGAAATGTTAGCCTTGGTCCCGGTAGTTTTGGCCCTATAGTCGGCTTAGTACAACGAGAATTGCAACGACTCGGTTTTTTCCCAGGTCAAATTACCAATTTTTATGATGAGGTAACATTCCAAGCCGTTCGTAACTTTCAAATGGTGAACGGTCTCACCCCCACAGGCTTTATTGGACCCACTACCCAAAGCCTTCTCGCCAGTCAACAGGTGTTGGGTCATGGTGGTATCACTTCCAACCCTACCAATGTTTCCATGAACCAATCTAATCCCTCCTCAATTCTCCTGCTGGGAAGTCGGGGAGCAGATGTAATTGCACTTCAGCAGCGATTACAGCAATTAGGGTACTATACAGGGATGATTGATGGGGTTTTTGGTGAATCTACCCGCGTGGCTGTCCTTCGCTTCCAACGGGATAATGCCATCACCCAAACAGGTCAAGTGGGACCCACCACCCAATTCCATTTAGCTAGGGCTACTATCCAACGCCCCATCATACCCGCAGCTCCAGCCGGTCCAGGGTTCGTCGTCAGACCTGTGGCAACTAATCCTAATACATATATAGCAATGGGTAACGCCGGAGAAAATGTGCGGCGCATTCAAAGGCGGTTAAGGGAGTTAGGCTTCTATAATGGCCCGATTAATGGTTTTTTTGACGGCCAGACCCAAAATGCTGTAATTCAATTTCAGCAAGCCTATAATATCACTACCACCGGGATTGTTGGACCGACTACAGAGACCTACTTATTTAACGTCACTCGGCCTAGTTTTGGTCATATCAATCAGCACTGATTCATTTAAGCTGAACATTCCTGAACATTGATTGACAATGCTCGGACTGTAACTATAGCAATACCATCATTGCTGACAGTAAAGGAGGAATCCCTCAAAGCACGTAACATTATATTACGTGCGCCATTCGCATCTCTAGGTGTTTGACTACCACAGTGGGGACACTTATGTATCTTCGCACCACCTAGTTGGGCGTGGCGATGTCCACACGCTCCACAGGTTTTAGATGTGTGACTTTCGCCCACATCAAGCACCACGCAACCACGCTTTGCTGCTTGATGTTTCAGAATTAACTTAAATCGATAATGAGCCCAAGTCAGCATACTTCTGACTGTTTTAGATCTAATTTTTCTTCTTGACTTGGCTACCATTTGGGAGGACTCGAAGCGAGGAAGAAAAATTAATCCATAGTTATTAGTCAGATAATGAGCTGTTTTTTTGTGTACTTCATCAATTAAGTTCCGAATCTTTTCTCGAATCCGATTAGCCGCTTTTCTCATTGAACGGCGTTGTTTAGCACTTACCTTAGTTGAACGACTAATTAAATCATCTAAATATTGACATAATCTCACGATTCGTCCCATGTCACCACTGCCAATTTCAATGACTTTATCGCCGTCATATCCGGTCAAAAAAGTTCTGACACCAGGATCTAAGGCAATTATTTTTTGGGAAGATGTATGCGTTGCGATTACGGGTTCAGGGAAAATAGCAAACCATAGGCCGCGCCGATAAACTAATTGAGTGCCGTACTCACATCTGACTGGTACCGGTTCACTTGCCTTAAACGATAGTGTTTTTGTTAACTGGCTGTACCATGTTCCTTTGGTGAAGTTAGAATCATTGAATTTGATTGTCTGTCGTGGGTTACGAATACTTCTGAACTTGGCATCACGGCTTGCCCTATATGCTTGATATGCGTCAAATATCGCGTTTTGTCTGATATGGCAAGGCGTTTCTTTCACCCATTGAGGTAAATCTGATTGCATTACCAGATTTCTTAACTTCAGCTTACCAATCATCCGCGTCGAGCTTCGCTGCATAGCGATGGCTTGGTTAAAACAATAACGGCAAGCCGCCAGCCATTTTTTCCAGGTTTTTTCCAGTTCAAGGCTTGGATAAATCCGGATCTTCTTTGATTGCAGACTTATACTTTCTGAGTCCGTAGAGTCGGCAACCGAAGACATGGACAATGGCAAGGATGTCTTCAACCAATTCTCGCTCTGGGGATAAACCGTCTTGCTTGAGAACCACGATTTTTGTACCATCTTGTTCACACAACCAAGAGATGAGGTCAAACCCGAAACGGGCGAGTCTGTCTTTGTGGGCAACCACAATAAATCCGACATCGCCTTTACGGACTCGCTCCCAAATGGCTCTAAGTCCTTTTCTTTGGAAATTAAGACCACTGGCGATATCAGTGACGAGCTCGGCGTTGGGGTAGACCTCGAGTAACTTTGCAACTTGGCGCGCAAGGTCTGCTTTTTGTCCGCGACTTGAAACGCGGGCATAAGCGATAATTGCCCGTTGCGTTCTCTCGTTTGATGAGACCGTGTAGGAGGCAATATCATATCGTCTCTGCCCTGATGGTGTCCTGAGCGCTTGAATTTTGCCGTTTTTTTCCCATCTTCTTAAAGTATGTAAGCATACACCAAAGTATTGAGCCGTTTCACTCGGTGATGTATATTTCGGCATTTAGCTCGCTGGTTGTGTACTTATCTAGCTTAGACTGATTGTTGAGTATTGTCAAGCAATGTTCAGTTAATCTGCTAACAGGACGTAACTCTGTCAGTATCAGTTCTATCCTACCCCCAAACTTTGAACAATAAAAAGCCCCGCCGAGACAATTAGTTAGCGGGGCTTTGTAATAAGACTATGAATGAAGTAGATTATCGCATATCCCACAGAGCCTTAAATAAAGTCTCAGCCAGCTTTCTGGATGTGGCATTCCTGGCAGCCTTGAGCGCCGCCCCCGGAAACTTTGTTCCCTTTGTGGTATGCTCTAGTCACCCAGTAGAGTCTAAGAGACTGAGCCTCTGGTGATTTGGAAAGGCAATCGTAGGGGGTCGTCGCGATCGCACCTCCACCCGGTTTCTGTTCGCGATGAGTCCCCTTCTCGATTGCCCGTACAACAAACTGATGCAAGGTTGATCGCGCCTCTTTACTTCCGGTAAAACTGCTACGAGTGTCAGCCTGCCCAGATTGCACTTGAGTAGCCCCCAACCCGCACAACTGCCGGAATCGTCGCATGGCTTTAGACTTGGGAAGGCATTTAAACATCTCATCAAAGGGTACGATCCGAGTGAGCAGCCAGCCTCGTTCGCGGGAACCAAAACCGAACTTATCAAACACCCGGTGGTAACAATCAAATTCTGGAAGGTTCAGGTAGCCGAGCATCTCCTGCTCTACCATTGCCTCCGACTGATGCCACATACAAATCTGTTGGGCTAGTCGGGCAGTCACTACACTAATGCCAGTCCCTTCACCCGCCGCGATCGCTTTCGCGTATTCATTGTCAAACTTGGTTTTAACCCCTTTGGGAATTTCCCAACTACCTTGGGAAGTCCAGCCACAAGCCCAAGCCCACCAAGCTGGCAGTTTGTCCGGATCTAGGTTCCCAGCTTCTCTTTTTACGTGAACTTTAGCCCTAGCTGGGAATTCATAGACCAGCCGCGACTTGGCTTGGTTTATGACTTGAGTGCGCCGCTTGGTAAAGGACTGAATATCTCTCAGGCATTGCTCAATTTTGGCAACCGCTGGCGGCCGCTCCCGTACCCAATACCGGCGATCATAATTGGTTTGGTAGTGCTGAAAGTAAGTAATCACCATGATGAGAGCATCATAGGGGTCAGATTTGTTGGAAGTTCCCCCATAGCTTTTCCGACTGTCCTTGATCATGGTTTGATCCGCTTTCAAGACTGGGATTCCTTCCCGATGGAGAGAGTCAATCCAGAACCTGCTATAAGTTCCGGTCGGCTCTAATACCACGACAGACGGCTCCAAAGACACCAGAAACTGGATAGACTTCGCGTTCGCTTCCAGTTTTCGGTGACACTCAGCAAATGCTGGGGAGTCGAAAAAATCCCGCACAGCACCGGTTGGCATCGATTCCAACCACACGGCATCGCACCACGACGAACTAACGTCAAGGCCTACTATTAAACTATTCATTTTTCCTGTTAAGTATGGTGGAAAATCACTCCCAAGAAGCTGTTACGGCTTTCGCCCATTCTATCCGGGGGAGTAAACTCGCCTAAGATCTAGCCGGGGTTGGAACCCAGCTAGAAATGATTACTGACTTCTGCCCCCAGTAAAACTGTGGGGAGGGAAACCTCCCATTTCGTAGTAGGGGGGCTAGTCATCAATGCGGAGGGAATCACCCGGTTATCCGCGACTTCCCCCCAGCAGCGGGAGGAAGTTTCGTCCTTTACCGGTCAGGACTCATCAGGCGGTGAAATCTAGATCTTGTAATTCAGCAAGTACATTTTCCAAGTCTGTAGAAATTTGCTCATGGCAGTAGTTAAGGTGTGCTGCGTAAATGTCAACATCTTGGTATGGTTTAACGTTAGTGGCAAAATCGATAACTCTTAGATGAGCAATGGTGTTATCAATACTTGCCTTAGCTTTTAATAAACAGTCCATAAGCGAGGTTGCATCTACTGTCAAATCAACCCATTCGTAAGGGGAATGTTTATCCTCATCGTCGGGAAGATTCTCGCTGTAGTTGTTGGCTTCTACTTTCACAACCCGTGCTAGCTGTTCCAAGTAGTTACTGATGTTTTCCCTGGTTAAGGGTTCATCGGGATTCGGGACTTGAGCTTTTAACCACAAAGAGGAAACCTGTACGCTAATGTTTTCAATGGACTTTAAGACTTCCTCTTTTAGCTGTTTGGTGTATTGGGTTTGTGGGTTTTGCTGGTTTGTGCTAGTCATCATCAGAGCCTCCAATTTTTTCAATGAGTTGGGGAATGAGTTTCCCGGCTTCCTGGGTGTTGGTAACAAATTTCTCTAGTTTGTTGAGAAATTGCTTTTGGGCGTGGGGTTTAGTGAGTTTGTCGCTAAAGCAGTAGCCAAAAATCTGGTCGATATCATAGTAGAGTTTCCTCACCATGTAGCTGATATCTAAAGCCTCCTCCTTAAACCCTGGCAGTCGCCTCAATTGTTCGTCCAGATGGTCGCGGTCATTGGTCACAATTTTTTAGCCTCCTTTAATCCTTGAGTGGTTAGGTCTTTGATTAGTTGTAGATAACCAATCACTTCGGCTAGATGTTCTGGCTTTTCCCTCGAAAAACCATCAAGGCGAACATTAATCCTCTCGGCGTAATCTTCAATACTGGCGGCGATATCTAGCAGGCCGCCTAAGTAGATTTCATTCTCCAGATTCTCCATGGTCTTCGGTGATAAAGGTTTTGGCTATTTCTAAGAAAAACTTAGTTTTTTTCAGGGCAGCAACCGCGTAGGATGCAAGCGCTTGTCGGGTAAACTCATCAAAGTGAGTAAACTCCTGAACAGATGGACTAGCCGAGAACATCTGCCAAGCCATAGAAATGAGAAGGCGATCGCCCGCGCTTGATTCATGGTTAGCAACAACTTCCCCGTTCTCGATCGCATCAAGCATTTTTTTCACATACTGCTTTTGGGGGTTGACTGCAATCTCCTGATTAAACCGATCCAAAAACGATTTGTGCAATGTGTTTAAGGCTTTGGGTTCTAAGTGTTGCAGCAAGATACTAAGTTGAGCGACTTTCTGTTCGTTGGTTAATTTTTTCATCCTTTCTGTCTCCAGATTGCTGGTGTAACTGATTGGCGGACACCGGGGGGGGAAGCGATCGCCTATCTATCCAGATGGGGAGAGAGACGATCGCCTATATCCTCACGGCGCGCGCACGTCTAGCATTAACCAGTCAGATGGTGCTATGATTAAGCGCCAATGGTGAGTAAGAGAAAGCGATCGCTCGCATAACTCTCGCATCAGAAACTCCTGACTGGCTTGCTTGGGGAAGGCTTGAGATAAGCAGCCCCAAGCCCTTTTATTTACTGACCGAGACTAAAGCTGGCAGCATCGAGATGTCGCACTACTTCATAACTCAGGCAGGTAGCCCTAAGCAGTTGACTTCTAACTTCTCTGTAGTCGGGGTTTTGTGACTCCAGAACTTCAATCATTTGTTGTAGGCAACGGGTTAGCTCCTGATTGGAAGTAGCCGCAGCCTGAAGTTTGATCCGTGCAAACGGGTCGTTACTGGGGCTAGTTGACATCGTAGTTTTTCACCTCCTCGTTAGGGCGACCGCTTAAAACGATCGCTCTCAGTTCATCCCCATTACTCCTCTGGTAAGTTGCCAGCATTTCATTGGCGAGATACCAGCTTTCCTTTAGCAGCCGACCAACCTGCTGAGTTGTTAATGGCAACTCATAGACAAGGCTAGGATTTTGCAGCAATGCTAAAAGGACGGATTTTGCTGTGTCGGAAACGGCAGAATGGGAGAGCGGAATCTCTCTTCTGTCTGGTGTTTCCATAGGATTTCCTCCAATTCATCGGGTGTATATTCGAGCATTTTGCTGATTAAACTCAGGTAGGCAAAAACCTCCTCTGGTGTTAGTGATTCGGACAAGTTGAGTTGACCCGTAGCAGCATCAGATGTTATACTGATGACTGAACGGGGCGAATTAGGATCGCTCATATTCAAATTCCTTTTGCTAAAGGACGATGGTGGGTAGGGGGAAATTTCGGGTTTCCCCCTTCCTTTTGGAATTACGAGTTGTGAACTTTGAACACCAAACCAATGGGTCCGGCTAGTTGGGGATTCCGCTGTAGGGAATCCTCTATTTCTGCAATGTAGTGGGCTACCTCCTCATCAGATAGTTTGAACACAGTTGTTTGAGCAGTCCTTCTTAAATGCCGTCCGATTTGTTGCTGCCCGTTAGCCGCAACTTGTCGGTCTGCCAGCATCCAAGCTAAACAAGTAACCAAGAAGATCCGCTGATGTTTTTTGTCTAGGCGGTGAAACCCGCTAGGCAATTCTGCGGCCTTAGCTTTTCTATTCACCATAGGCTTTGACCTTATATATAGGGTTGACTGGTGCGATCGCTTAACCAACCTCATGGCGATCGCTTACATCTATCAACTTCCCCGCTCTCAATATCCGGCTTTTTATCTCTCTCGCTCGAATAGTGGCCGCAGGAAGTGAGTTAAAAGAGGCGCTCGTAGTTCGCAATTAATGCGATCGCTGTCCCAGATCCACCGGGAGAGCCGCCTACCCCCTTTTCCTCAGTTGGCCGCAGGTGATAGATTTAAGGGTAAGTACATACTTTGCACTTACTTGATTTTTAAGATAGCATAGTATGTATGTGTATGTAAATACCTTTCGTGTTATTTTTTTGATGAGTCGTTATGGACCACCAAGATGAAAAGAACCAAGCTATACGGAAACCGCGCAGAACGCGGTCAGTACGGGGAAACAAAGAGTCGCGTAACTTTAACAGTGACTCAAAGCGCGATAGATATGTTGGACCAGATGGCGAAGGAGGTGGATCTAAACCGCTCGGAACTGGTGGAGCAGATTGCCAGGGGAATGCTGGAGATCAAGGGCGGGCAACTGAGCCGACAACAAGCGGCAAAGTAAATGACCTGCTGGAGGCATTGTCGTCGCGGTTCATGGATTACATCAAGGCTCATGAGGAGAGATTAGAGCAAAGACTAGCGGCCAACCGTGATTTTCAGGAAAGCATAAAAGAGCAGATGGAGGAAATCAAAAAAGAGATCCTCCAGCAGGTGTCAGAGTAAATCAAGCGCCCCTCGTTCCAGCGGGGGGTGCTATTTATTTTCTGGCTCCCCGAACCTATTACCCTCATGTTAGCCATGAACAGACAGAACTCTAATCCCCAAACTATCACCGGTGACAAAACCGCCGCGCATCAAGCCACCAATTCCGTCACCCAGGGTGACGAAAAAGTTAAAAAATCACCTGCCCCGGTGTCGGCGATCGCTCATCAGATTACTGATACCATCCCGACCGTTCCCCCAGAAGTGCTGGAACTTGAGTCTAAAGTGCGGGAACTTGAGTCCGAAGTGCTGGAACTTCGAGACCTGGTTAAAAAGGATTACGCTGCTTTTTCCCGAATCGCCTGTGATATTGATATAGTAAGCGCCCTAATTTATGACAATCGTCCTTTTGTGGCAAGGCTTTTCCTGGTTCGCAGCATAGCCAAAAACTCACAATTGGCAATTTTGGCTATAAATACTCGAGCTATCACCACCGGAGATGATGATGGCAGGGGGTCCAGCCGATGAAAAGACAATCCACACCGGGGCAGCTTTCCTTAGCAATTTCGTCACCCAGGGTGACGGAACTTGAAAATCCAGAGCCGTTTGATCCAGGCTGGGATGATCAGGATGTCTTGAGATGTCTCAGAAGTTGCCCGAATCAGGATATAAAGCAAATTAGCCAAGCTACTGGACTCCTACAATGCCGCGTGATTAAGTCTCTGGAAAGGTTGCGCGAACAGGGCAAGGTTAAATATCTAGGATGGGTAGCCGTCACCCAGGGTGACGAAAATTTATCCCCGGTGAAAACTTCCCAGAGCGATCGCCTAACCGTTCGCTGGAAAACCAAATCAGCATCCCAAGACACAAACGGCAATAAGTACGCTTATCTTTATCAGGGGAAAAAGCAGGTTTGTTATCTGGCAGGTCCTCATCTCAGCGAAAAAGCGAAGGCGATCGCCAACCAGGTAGAACAGTGGATCGAGTTGGACTGGTCTCTGGAAACTATCCTAGAGAAACTTCCAGCACTTAAATCGGGTGGTGGAAATTTCCCCGGCGGCGCGTCCTAAGATTTCCCCCAAAGGAGATTTTATACCCCCAAAAATTTTGTGATTTCACAGAAAAATCAAGGAGCGTTTCCCAACCTAAAACGGCGCTAAGTGCTACTGTACACTGGTTAGCGTCGTTTGCCGTGTGTAAGAATATTTGATGTTTTGTCCAAAATACCAAAGTGCCAAGTTTAGCGCTAAAATTGGAAGTATCTAAGGCGGTGTGTGGCGTTCGGCCCTCCAAAGCATAGCAGCAACCCATTTCTCCCTGGATAACACTGATAGCGATCGCCGCCTTAGATTTCATCAATCGCGTCTCGGATTTTTTGAGGATCGGCATCAATGTAGCGCTGTAAAGATGCCATAGATTTGTGACCTGTGATAGCCATGATGGTTCTGGTATTGACTCCCTTGTTATAGAGCTTGGTAATGAAAGTGCGGCGGTAGCTGTGGAGCGAGTAGCCCTCGCTTTCTAATCCCAGACGAGCGATCGCCGACCGGTGGAACTTATCGATCGCCTGAACGGTAACGGGCTTGGATATATCAGATGGGCTAGGAAACAGAAACTCGCCGCCACCGATGCGGTAGGTTCCGAGAATCTCTCTAAGTTTTTGGGAAATGGGAACTTGGCGGACTCCCCCATCTTTCCCGCCCGCGCGCTTACGAGTTTCGGATCGAAAAGTTATTTCTGGCAGGACAACACGGGAAGCTGAGGAAACATAAACGTCAGGGATTCGCAGTAACCTCACAGCTCCCACTCGTTCGCCGGTGTACATCAAGATTGCTAGTAAGGTTCGCTGCCAGTCATATTTGCACTGCTTCTGAATTCTGTAGGCGATCGCGTCGGGGATAATGGAAGCCTGACCGATTCGGTTTTTCTTCATAGGTTTGTAATTGGCTTGGCTATGGTTTCTCCCTAGTTGCCCAGATGGTCGGATTAAGCGATCGCCCTTCCTGTTTACCTATTGTAGTGGACGGACTGAGCCAGATGGAATCAACTCGGAGACTTGGGGGATTGGCGGCGGGCGATCGGATCAGCCTCTCCTATATTTGTTCGCCAGCCGGTAATGCGATCGCTTCCCCCCCATCTTAGGAAAACTCAGATTAAGGCGATCGCTTATTTACCGCAGGTAGATCTACCAATAACCGAAGGGGGGAGTCAGGTCGTTGATAGTAAATTCTCCACCCTCTTTGGGGTTGGCTAGATTAGGCGTGTAAGAACAGTTACACAAAAAGCGATCGGTCTCCTCATCTGGGAAAGTGTCAAAAAACAATATCTGCTTACTCATTGTGGGAACAAGACTAAAGCCTCCTTCTAGGGATTCCACAGTCGTCGCTTCACTATGTCCTTTAACCCAGTCAACTAGATGGTTCATGTTAATATCGCTATACAATTCCCACTTGTAAACGGCTACTTGAGCCAAAGCCATTGCCATGATTTCGCGTGGACACAAGAACACTTTAATTACTTCACCAGGCTGTAGTTGATAGCTACTTGTCCCTTTGATGGTGAAGTTATACATTTGCCCAGGAAAAAACACATCAAACTGATATAAAGTTGATGCTACAGTTGCCAATTGTCCATATTTGATATTATCCGAGTCATCTGCGGCGTTGTAGATAGCATTAGGAGCATGAAGGTATGGGTTAGGTAACGGTCCAAAAGGTCTAACAGATAAATCCGGCATTGGCATATCGTCTATTTCTCCTGATTCTTGTCCTAAGTCATAATCAATTTCCGTTTCCTGTCTAACCCAGAGTTCTACCGTCTGGGTGGTGGCGGATGTCGCAAAAAGAGAGATTCCCCCGTCGCTGCTATCAAAATAGGTCGCATCTTCAAATACTGGCAATGAGCGATCGCTACCATCCCATCTGATGGAGAATGGATTTTCCCCCTTGATGGAAATTTCTCGCCTCACCGGGGACGATGTGGAGGGGATAATTTCCACCTCTTCCCCTGCCGCCAGTTGAACCGTCCCCGACTTGGAAAATCTATAATAAGCGCCCCCGCCGCCCCCGCCACCGGTAGGACGCATTGCAAATCGAATAGGCATTTATCGTAGAATGGAAGTAACCACTTCTATTTTCTCACATGAACATCACGCCGGGAGTCTATCCCGATTTTTCCGAAACTACACTAGAAGCCTTAACCTTAGCCATGGGGCGGCGATTGCTACAAAGACAAAAAGACCTGACGATTAACATCACAGGAAAAGACATTATGGATTTAACTCTCAATGAAGAGGATTCTGTTGTCAACCTGGATATTGACGAGCTAGAGGCTCATATAGAAGATGGCGCGATTAAAATCGTAGATCCGTTTGTTGGTAGCTTTCAACCTGGTATAGGCAGTTATCCTTTTGACCAAACCGACTTAGCCAGTGCTTTACTGCATTTAGTCATACATCAACACATCGCAGAATTTAGCCCCGCACTGAACCCCGAACCCGCCAAAAAACATTGTGATTTTTCTATCCGACCTAACGTTAGGGGAGATGGACAATATCCGTTAATATGCACCATCAGTTTAACCGACTATCCCGTAATTGTTGACTACACCAATGGCATGACTTCTGCCGCCAAACCATACTTATTAAATCCTTAACCTATGGCAGAAAATCGCTTATCAGAAACCGACACCTTTTCATTTGAAATTAATCAGGGTAATGCCAGTGGTTATGTGAGCAATCCGTTAACACTGTGGAATGTTTCTAATGCTATTACTGCCATTTCTGCCCATATTGACCCCAGGTGGCTATGGCGAGCTAATGCTTTTTTAGAAAGTCTCACTGCATCAGTTTGGTGTCCGAGTTTTACTCGTTCTCCTTATCCCGAATTTTACCCAGAGGATTCAGCGGCGGAAAGGGCAGCTAAATTAATGAAATTAGAGAGCAATCACCCTAAGTTTGGTTTGCAATTACTGAGAAGAAAAGGCTCGTCAAATCCTTGGGTTGAGGCAGCTTGTCCGGTTATCCAAAACCGAGGGCGGCGGTTTTATGTGCCTCTAATCAACCCTTATTTAACTGCCAATGAGGTAAAAATATTTGGAGTAGATGACCAGTTAGGTTTAAGTTTTAAGGATTACGGTAACGGCATATTAGGCGGTGGATCAATAAGTGCTAATCGCGGCTATGACACCATTTATATAGAGGGTGAATACAGGATAGAGTTAGACTTGATACTGATGGCTAAACGCCCGGCTAACACCTTGATGAACACAATAACAGTCGGACCTAATCCTATATTAATCGCCCCCGCTAATCCCAACCGTGCTTATTTTGAAATTCAGAACCAGGGAGAAACTCAATTGCTTTGGGGGTTGGGTGCATCGGGAAATAATGCAACTACTCACCCATTCAGAATGCCACCCGGTCAGATTTATTATCCCGGTAATGTATCAGGATTTATTCCGACTGACGCGATATGGGGTAAAGTAGTAGAAGGTTCGACAACTGTTTTAATTATGGAGAGTTCTTACACATGATGATAGCTTTTTATGGATTAGATGACTTAGAAAATTATCCGGTAGATTTATCCTTAGAATCTGCGGTTAATCCTGTTCATCTATGGGATAAGCGGTTAGAGATTCTTATAGCTACAAATAAGGATGTGTTTAACCGCCATTTTTTGCTACCCGGTCGCCCCGCCGATGGATATTTGATTTGTAGAGAATTAAAAGCATTGGCTCATGTTCCCCAAGAATATAAAACCATTGTTGATTTTCCTTCCCCAGAAGAGAGGCAAAGAAGGCTCTCTCAAGCCCAAGACGAAAATTATCGATTTGTCCTTGAGCAATGGCTGGAAAGAATAGAGTATTTGTGCCATATCTTTCCATTTTTGGAAGTGTTGCCAATTGCAGCTTTTTTGTCTGATTCTGTTAGTCCCTATCGCCCCCTGTCTGTTCCCACCCTAAAACAACGGAAAACCATTAAACTTGTCTCCTTGGAACCCATAGAAACAATGGAACGGGAATGGGTTGTTGGCGGACGAAAATTGACCAAAGAGGGATGGCTGCAACTATTTCCTGAGTTGAGGCAGGAGTGCGAACCATGCGAGAAGTAGAGGAACGTAGCCGAAGGACAAGAGACATTGTAAGGAATCGCAACTATAGGCAAGCTATAGATGTCATAGAAAGAGAGGTTAAAAGACTAGAAGCCGACGACAAACCCAGAGCGCGAGTAAGATTTCCCCGCGACGATGGAGACATTGAGATAGACGTGGGGGGGATAGTTGAATTTGCCCAGGCAATGAAGCCAAAAATAAGCGCAGAGGCTGAAGATTTACAAGATGGCAGAACTAGGAGAGGCATAAAAGCTGAGAAGATAGGCAGCACTGCTCACGGATTTGTAGACCTTGATGAGGATGGCAACCCCAAAGGTTTTGGGGGAACAATTGACAGCATTAATGATGCCAATGTCTCGGTTTATCTTGGGGAATGTGAGCAAACCATGAGCGTGACCATGTTTGGCAAGACTGTTACTTTTGCTCGGAATGTTTGCGAGGATGATAGGGATGAGGAAGGCGACGACAATCGCCGTGGTGGTGAAGAAGAGGAAAACGCAGGGGATGCCGGTAGCATTGATACAAGCATTCCCGGTCCCCCTCCAGGTTTTACTGGCTATTTATGTATACCTTATTTGTCGTATTATCAAATGTTTGCTGGTCCCGTTGTAAGTGAACCAAATAGGGCTTTGCTAGAATCATTGGTAGGGACAACCTTCAGATATTTACCGTATGAGTTAGGGTTGAGTTTTTCTATTTATTATAATGCAGGGGTTGCGATTAGCCGAGTTAATTTAAGATACACAAATATAGCATCCATTAACAAGTGGAGAGCCAGTAAGCAGAAGGAAGAAGGGTTATCTAGTCATACTACTCAAATAGGATTACATACAACCGTAAAAAGAGCGGGGCGAGCTACTAGATTGAACGGTCCGAGATACTACAATAAGTCGCTAACAGTATTAGGCTCGGGAAGGCCCACCATGGGGTCTGTGTTGGCTACAGCTATTGTCCCATCGGGAGGAATAACTAATAATACAACATTGCTCGATTGGTATTGGATTATTCAACACAAATATTATCTAGGTGTATACGGGATAAACCATCCAGATTTCCCGTGTAGATGGGTCAACAATTATCAACCAGAACCGCCGCCAAGTTTACCAATATTGAGGGACATGAATAAAGAATGTTGTGAAGATTTGATTAAAATGACTAGGGAAATCCATAAAGCCCTAGGGGTAAGGAAGTTGCTAGATAAGAGTTTCCAGGTTCCAGCTAATATGATGATGCCAGAGGGGCGCGGAAATCATATAAACAAAGATTATTTGGAAATAATGTCTGACCTGTTCAAAACCATAGATAATTATGGTTTTGACGCTCCGGTTACCGTGAAGGTTCAGGATACTAACAAAGCTCAAGAAGGCGACCAGACTATTGAGTTAAAGTTTAATTCATTGGGGGCAATATTAAAGGCTCAGACTGAACTTTTGATTGAGTTAAAAGGTGATAGCGCCAACCGGCTAAATATCCAGATTCGTTTAGCCTATATAATGACGAGAATGTATAGAACTTTGGCTAAGTTGTATTATCGAACGTCGGCGATTTTAGACGGGTTGGGAATTCCCATTATCTCGAAGGTGGTTACACTGCCAATTGAGTTTAATGTTTTTGGTAAAAAACACTGGGGGGCTGGAAAGGGTTTTGGAAAGGATAACAAGAAAGGTCAGGAGCCTAAACTTGATTTGAATGATGAAGACACGACGGAAGCCATGCTGCCAGATTTGTTGGAGATTCACGACTATGAAATAGAGGTTGATGAGTTTAGGGCTAAAAGTAATGACCTCTATGAGGTTTTAATAGGGATAGCGGCAAAATTAAGGTCATAGTTTTATCATGAGTAAAAGAAGAGCGCCAAGGGGTTCGGGTAATTCCCAGCCGGATTCGGGTGGTGGGAAAAAACCGCCATCGGCAGGACAGGAAAAGGCTAAGTTGAAAAATGACACTAAGAGCAGAGTTGAAGAAGCGATCGCTGTGTTAGATTTCCGGCTGCATCTGGAATATTTAAATGTAGCATCAGCAGTTGGGGGCGGCGACTTTGAAGAGTTTAAACGTTCTTGGTTGATGAATTACTATAACGCCATGACAGCATCTGGGTTTAAGGATAAACCCAAGACAGCCCCCAGTCGGGAACAGCAGCCCCGCCTCATCAAAACTAATGACGAGTTAATGGAGATTCGTGATATTAAATCTGACAACTTGTCTACTGGAAAGTCGCCAAGCCAACGCCGCCGAGAAAGATTGTTGCCCAACAATGACCACGAAATAGGTTAATAAATTATGTCTAATGTTGTAGGTGTAGACCTGAAAGAACTAACTTCAACCGCTGTAGCTGGCAAGGAAATCGCAGCACAATGGTTTAATGCTTTTTCATCTCAACTGTATAAAGAGGTTCAGATTTTAAAATCTTTTGATTTTAAGAAATGGGCCGGAAGTCTTAAAGGTGGTGCCTTAGCTATTGGAGAAAACATCAAAAAAGGCAACTGGGGATTTTTCAAAGATTGGCTATTAGAAGCCCCTATGATTCCTAAAGTAGCAGGGCTTCTAGCGGGTGGTGTAATTGCCGGGACTGTGCTGCTTGTTGGTGGAAAAGCTGTAGGGCTTGTTGGTGCGGGTGTGGGGAGTTTAGTAGCAGCCCACCCGGCTTTTGTAGGCGGTTTTTTGGGGGTAACAGTGCCTACACTAATGGGCAAATTAACCCAAGGAGTTTCTCAAGCGTATAATTTTGATTGGGCAGCATCTGACCAAAAAATGATGGATGATTTAAAACAAGCAGCTAACGCTTTATATGTTCCCTTGGGAGAGACAGTCGGAAAATCTCTGGCTGCTTTAGTTGCAGGCAAGGTAGGAAGCACGGCGACAACAACTCTAAGAATTAGAGAAGGCGCGATCGCCGCCATGTGTATGATTAACCCAACCATTAAGGATACTTTGGTAGAAGCCTTGTCGTCGCTTAGATATGCGGTTCAAGAGGTTGCTAAAAAAGCACTGTTTGTCATAACTTATATTAACACCAGGAAAGTAGCAGCTAAGTTGTTAGATAAGGAGGAGACTTGGGGGAAAGAAGGACAGTCGCCTTTTATCGTTTCTGAAAAGGTAGAGGAAACCTGGTCTAAGATTAAAGCAGATGAATATTTTGACTGGGTAAATGAACAACAGTGGGAGGGTATGGAATCATTAGCCTCTACTTTCTTTGAAACATTAGGGGATTTACTAACAGACCAGGGAACTTATGAGGAGTGGATTCCTGTGTAAATTAATCGGCTGAGAGAGGGAGTATTTATGGCAAATGTTGGAAGGCTAACCCAACAAACTTATATCATGATGGCTCGCCAAAGGCGCATCACGAAACTCTCGGATAAGCGCCCGGAACGAGTCCGAATAGAATTGCAACCCAACTGGGATGTTTACCAACTGCAGCCTGACAGAAAAAACCCAGATTACAAGCTGCTGATGGCGGGTTCCGAGTCAGCTTTGGCATTGCAGTTGTCTCAGCTCGGATGGATGGAGAAGATGATCGATCATCTCCTCAATGCCAGCGACCTAAAATTTGACGACTGGTTTGATGCTTGGGCGGCGGGTTATCCAGAGCTGCGTTATAGATCCAACCCAAAACTCCCCAATTTAAGCACCAACTATCCGGCGCGCAATCTAAGAAACAGCGACGGAGATACCATCCCCAGATGGAGAGGAGACGCGAGTTCTCGCCCGGCTTATATTGAGTGGCATCCTTCCGACAGAAAAACATCTAAGGAGGTTGGGCTTCACCGAACAATAGAATATTTTCCAGATCGCTCCGAAAACAAATCAGTTGTCTTGACCGGGAACGATAAGGAACTAATTAGGCAAATCCTGCAAATCCACTACGAGGGCAGCGGCAGTAGCGAAAAATCCGATAGCACAGTCTCAACGGGTATCAGTTACCGGGGCGCTCCTAAAGTTGTGCTGTACTTTTTGGAAAGAATTGAGGATGTGGAGAAAGGCTACCGACAACTGGAAGCGAGAGTCGGTTTCCGTTTGGTGGGAAAAACGGAAAATCCAAACGGAGTCGGGGACTTGCTGACGAAAGCCAATATCAGAAGTTTGGCACAAAGAATTTTCCAGCACTTTCTACAGCCCCAGCAGTTCCGGTTCCGCAAAGGAAGGGAATCGGTTAGTTATCGGGACAAATCCTCCGGGTTAGAATCGTTTGTTTTTGCGACCAGCACGGCGGAAGGTGTCAATCTCTACCAGCGCATCTGCGAGGTGATGGAGATCGAGTTTGACAACTCCAAAGTATTTACATCGACCAACCAAAATCCAGCCCAAGCGTTCCCTATCACATCTCCAGAAGTGACGATATTGGGTAACAAAATCAAACCGCCGCGCCGCCGTCCGGTCGGGTACGTCTACTTTAGGGAAGCAAAATTGTTTTTAGAGATGCTCAATGAGCCTATCCTGCTCTGTGACTACAACGGTCATCTATATAGAAATCCCGATTAGAAGACAACCCCAACACTTTTTTTAGACCAAACAAAACTCCTTGCATATCCGGAAACCCTATAGGTTTCCGTATATGTTCCACCTCCTAAAAATGTCTGCTATGAATGAAGTAGTAAGCAGTTTTGAAGCAACAAGGCGGGTATTGGATGCCAAGTTTAGAAAATACGAAAATTTATAGTTGGGATGCGCCAGCGCCAGGGGGGACGGGAACCATGAAAGTGGCGGCTCGGCTTTCTAAAAGATACGATGGCATTGCTGAGCACTTGGGAATGACAGCCCACACAGACGCTAGTGAAGTCACCGCGCAAATGGTAAAGGCAAATCAAGCAGTCAAAGAGGGGCTCTTGATGAAAATGCGGATTAACTATCGGAAAAGTGACAAATATTTTGGGGCTGATATTTATGTACCCACAAACAAAGTTTCTGATGCAATCCAAAAACTAGCTGGCAAAGCCTGGGATGGTACTGGGAAAATTACTTCTTGCCGCGATCGCGTAAGGGCTGATTTTCGTTAATAGAGAAAGGACAAAATATTAATGGCTAGAACACAACTCTGTCAGGCAATGGATGGTACTAAAGTTAGAGTCTTTAGAGCCAGTGCGGTAATGTATACAGCCGGAACTAAAGATGTTTTAGGCGTATACCCCGTAGAAGAAGCCAACGCTAATGATCCAGTGTATGACACCGGGGAATTAATGCGAACTGGTTTGTTAGTAAGGCTTGCCGTTCAGTGCAACAACGGCACTACCAAACCGCCAATTACTTATAGACTTTTTTGCACAAAGGAAAAAATAAACGAGGCTTTGACGTATTACAATAGTAACGGTAGGACTCTAAATGGTAAGAGCGTCATGAACGCTGGTTTTGAACGCCGCCTACTTATCAAATAAGGCATGGATTTTACCGACGCTTATGGTGCATGGAAACTGATAGCTTCAAGCTATCAGCCTACCCAAGAATGGATAATTCACAACCCCCCAATTACTGAAAACTCATTATTGAGGTTTAAATTTTCAACTGATTGGGGGCGTTGGAAAAATCCCTATGATGGCTATAGGTCAATGCTGCTTATCAGAGGGCATTATCGTGATGATTCTGGGAGTTTTGGCTGGGTAACAGGACAAAGAACTGTATACGTTACAGAAGAACCACAACTGATTAATTATCCGCCCATAGAAGAATTTACAGATAATTCCTGGACAATTAGAAAGCTAGGAGTCCGCCGCCGGTTTTTCAAAAACGCAACATGGATCGAAAATCATCCTACAATGGATCTAAAGTTTAACGTAATAATTGAGGCTTTTGTAGCTTAACATGAATATCTCTCTCGCTCAATTAATCAACCATCTCCCAGATGGTTCAACCTTAAAAACCTTGCTGGGGTCATTAGGTTCGGAAGCTGAAAACGTAGACGCTACCGTAGAACTTTACGAATTTGTTGAGGCTTTTTACCAGGCACAAGTCGAACGCAACCAACTACCTGATGTTCAACGATTAAACGTAGTTTCTGCTCAGACATTGTTCAATATAGTGTTACAACCGGATGGCTCTGTGACAAGACAGATAGATAGACAATTGTCATTCTACCAAAAATTTGAGAATTCAGGAATTATTAGTAGACCACAATTCTAATTTGCCAACGGTCTAAATTTTTCGGGTGATTGGGAGTCTATCCGAATTACCCGAAAACGAACTACCAGCAATTTTTTCAAAACTTAATTTTAGTTTTTGAAAGTACAGGAGTTTCTAACTTTATGCATCTAGAAATTGAAAAAATTGCTTTAATTATTGGTTGGCTTATTTCTTTTTCGGGAGGTATTTGGTATCTTTCAGCAAAACATACTGAACTCCAAATTAATGTCAAAAAAAATCAAGAAGATATCGATAGATTAAGAAGTTCAGTCAGAAGCGAATGTCAAGGGGACAAACAACTGGTCTGGCTTACTTTAAAACATATTGAAAGATATTTAGCCAAAACCACTGACTATAATGAATTAATCTTAAAAAAAGACAAAACAAACAACGATGAATTCTAATACATTACCTGAGATAGTCAAGCTAGGAACTGATGGAATTACAGTTTTTTTAGTCTGGCAGTTGATGAAACAAAACCAGAAACTAATTACTGAAGTTAACTCCAGAGACAACGAACTAATGAACCTGATATACACAATCCTAAATCAGTCCAGACAGAATCCCACCAGGTTAAGCGATCGCACTAGCCGGATTAACTGTCCCAGGGGAGAAAGCAAGGAGTAAGTTATCAGACTGACCCAATGGAAGGTAGCCTACTGGGAAAATGGACAAAACAAGTACAAATTCCCAGTTAGGACAAAAAAGCGATCGCATTAAGTCCCTTGACACCAATCTGGACTTCTACAACTCCAAGGCAAAGGTAAACGCTTCTTTCTATCCCTTGGGCGAGTTGAGACAGTCGCCTAGTGTTGGGTATGGCTAACCCTCCCACCCGCCCCTACCCAAGGAACCTAAAAGAAAGCCCGTTTCTATCACTGGGGCGGGTTTAGACAGTCGGCTGGTGTGGGGTACGGCTAACCGTTGAACCCGCCCCTACCCAAGGAATCTAAAAGAAAGCCCGTTTCTATCACTGGGGCGGGTTTAGACAGTCGGCTGGTGTGGGGTATGGTTAACCGTTGAACCCGCCCCTACCCAAGGAACCTAAAAGAAACCGGGTTTCTGGTTAGAAAAGTTCTGGGCAGGAGCAGCGATCGCTCATGTCACGCTAAGATTTTCAGTAGCAGTTTTGGAGATCATCCCTTGACTCAAAACCCTCAACCATCCGTTCCCCTGTCTACCATGTCGCGTAAAGAACTGAGGGAATTAGTGCGATCGCAACTACAAGTATTGTTAGAACGCCGAGATCTGCAAACTGCCAAGGCTATTTTAGTTCCAGTCCAACCAGCGGACATTGCCGAAGCCATTGAGGGATTACCCGAAACCATGCAGGTCATTGCCTTTCGCCTATTATCCAAGGATGAGGCGATCAAGGTTTATGAGCAACTCGACTCTAGCGTTCAGCAGTCATTGTGCGAAAAATTCAAACGCCAGGAAGTCATCGATATTGTCGATAAAATGTCCCCGGACGATCGCGCTAGACTATTTGACGAACTACCCGCCGCCGTCGTGCGTCGCTTAGTTGCCGAACTGAGTCCATCTGAACGCCAAGCCACAGCCTTATTACTAGGTTATGAGGCTGACACAGCCGGGCGAATTATGACTCCTGAATACATTTCCCTCAAGGAAGAGTACACCGTAGGTCAGAGTTTAGAGCGTATTCGCAGTTTAGCCCATGTTACCGAAACCGTTTATTCTTTGTATGTCACCGACTCCGATCGCCATTTAATTGGCATTCTCTCCCTGCGCGACTTAGTAACTGCTCAGTTAGAGCAAACCGTTGGTGAAATCCTCAGCCGGGATTTTGTCTCTGTACAAACCTATACAGACCAAGAAGAAGTCGCCCGCATCATTCAGCGATATGATTTTCTAGCAGTTCCTGTCGTCGATAGTCAGCACCCCCGGCTGAAGCACAGGGGCTTCGTGCCCCCCTTTCAGGTAGCTGACCAGCTATAGCCTTAACTGGCTACGTTCAGAGCAAGAGTTAAAGTTCCTACCCTGGAATGCGTGCTAGTTCCAGGCCCTAGAACCGAATCGTTAAACATCTCTAAGGGGTTAAGGACGTGCGATTTGGATAGTACCGACTCTGAACATTGGCGAAGCAAACATTACCCCGCAAGGGAGTCGGAGCCAACCATAGCTCCATGGAGGGGCAACCATACCCCTCCACCCCGCAAGGGGGTGCTGGCGGCGGTCAGCCGCTTGAGTCGGTTTTCCTCTCCGCGATAAATCACGGAGCTTCCAACCCTCCCAGGAGTTTTACGTGAAAAGCGACTCGTCGGAATTATTACCGTTGATGATATCTTGGATATCCTCGAGAAGGAAACCACCAAAGATATCTACGCCTTGGGTGGCTTACAGGCGGACGGAGATAACTATTTTCAGATCAGTTTACTCACCGTAGCCCGCCGCCGGGTCGTCTGGCTGTTAGTCTTGTTAGTGACCAATAGTATTACCGCCTCTATTCTCAAGACCCAGAGAGAGATTCTCCAAGACGTGGTAGCCTTATCCTTTTTTATTCCCCTATTGACCGGAACTGGGGGAAATGTCGGCGCTCAGTCTTCCACCGTCGTAATTCGGGGGATGAATACTGATGAAATTTGGTCTTTGGGATCTTTCCAGGTAATTCGGCGGGAGGCGATCGCCGGTGCTGTACTGGGTGTCATTTTGGGGACCTTGGCGACTATATGGGCTAGTGTATTTATTGTCCCCGGTCAAATAGCAGTGGCGATCGCAGTTGGTATTAGTTTATTGGCCATTTCCCTGTTGGCTTCTGTGGCCGGTTCCGCTTTGCCTTTTTTGTTCCGGTCGCTCAAATTAGACCCGGCTTTGATGTCTGCGCCGTCTATTACCACCGCCGTTGATGTCTTGGGGGTGTTAATATATTTGAATTTAGCTCGGATGATTTTGCCAAGTAATAGTCTCAATTAACAGAATGTTGCATTACCGTAATCTACTAGAAATAGCTGAATATGTCGGTTTGGCGGTCACTGTGGTGGGAACTGTCGCCACTTTCACCGGCCGATCGCTATTATATGGCGGCATTCCTCTCTTGATTTTTATAGCTATTGGTCTAGTTAACCGCTATCTGTTAAAGCAATATCTGCGATCGCTTACTTTCAATGTCAAAGCTAACGTTGACTTGAACACTCAGGCGATCGAACAGTTAAATCATATTGCTCAGGCTAATGCTGTTTCTGCTAATATCAACACCCTCAAATCTACCGCTAATTTAGACATGGCGGCGCTGACCGATAATTTAACTACCCTTAATGGGACTCTCCAGAATATTTTAGAGCGCCAAAATGCCCTCGAACAGGCGATCGATGCTATTCAGGGAGAGTTGGAATTGGTTGTGCGAAAGTTTCAGCAGCGACCTGAGTTAGAACAGGTCGAGAATTTAACCCATGTCATTGTCGATTTACAGCAGTTTATCAATCAACTACCCCAGTGGGGAGCCCTTCAACAGCAACAGTTAAATGAGTTACAGGAAAGAGTTTCTGGGGCGATCGCTGATTTACCTCGACAGGTTGAAGTCGCCATCAGCGATCGCTTGGATAATTCCACTTAGAATCTCAATCAGGATTTGATGTGCTTGATCAACAATTGAGTGATCGCCTGAAGTTCTTTTTTGTTAAAAGTCTTCAGTAACACCTTCACCACTTCCTTCGGATCTGCTGGTATCGTAATTTCCTTAGCAGTCGCCGGGACTCTCCCTTGGCTACTTCCCAGTTTAACTAGAGCATCACTAGGCGCTATAGCATCAGCTTTTCCCGCTTCCAGGAGTTTCGCCGCCTGCTGAAGTTCCTTAATTACCGTATTTTTCAGAACCGGGAAAGGAGCCTTGGGATTAGCGATCGCGCCATGGGTAGTTTTCACTAAATTTTGCCAAGGTTCCACTCCTGGTGCAATTTTCAGCAAATGACCACACAGCCCCGCTATTTGTTTCCGTAGCGCCGGAGATTCCGGTTTGCTCAAACCCTGCAACATCGGTTTCAGAACCGCCGTCACCTTAGCCAGCGCTGACGGTACCGGTTTACTTCCCCCAGACGAAGCCGCCGCCACCGCAGGTGTTGCCTTGCCACTCATCAAATCCGCTAGATGCTTCTCCAGCATATCATACACCGGAAGGGCAGCCTTAGCAATTTTTTCCCCCATTTCCACTGATAAACCCGACGGACTTTGTGCCCTTTCAATCAGGTTCTTTAGTACCTCATAACACTTGTTTGACAGTGTAACAACCTTGCTATCAGCTTTTATGGGAGTGTCTTTAACCGACTTAAAACAATCTTCAAGTCGTTTAGAGACCTTATTAATACTGGCTAAACTCGGCATCTGTTGCGTTAACATAGCCGAGGCTCCCTTAATCGAGTGCGCCGCTCTGTACATAGTAATCATCGGTTCGCGATCGGAGTCAGCCATAATTTTTGGCAGATCCTTCAACCCCGTACTAAGTTCTTCGAGGCGTTCTCCCGCCTCTTCCATAAAGATAGCGATTATTTTTTGGTCTTGGCTCGTCGGCACGGCTGCCCTCCTATCGACAATTTAACGCCGAGCTTTATTATGAGCGGTACTGTTAACCTGGTATGTCTTAACACTACAAGTTAGAAGCCATTGCCAGACAACCCTACTCATCACTTACCCAAAATCATGGGTTTCAAGCTCCGCCCCCTTCGACCAACTCACGGCAAGCCTTCAAAGGCGACTGGCTTTCTCTCTGTTATACTATCACCTGCACAGTTTTTCCAGGTCTGACCACTATCATAGGTTGATTGTTTAATCAATTTTAAAAAATTGCCTCACCAGAATCCGCCTCAATCCTTGACAGCCACCGGAACTAATGATATAATCTTGACACCATCCTAGATGATAGTTAGTTTTGTAACTTTTTTGTTTTTCCCATAATTACCATATAAAATTGTAGGGGCGGGTTCTGCTGTCAATTTTCCATCCCTACCCGGATACTAATAAACCCGCCCCACCACCGATAATTAATCATTCAGAAACCCGGTTTCTTGACCTCTGGGGAAAAACCCGGTTTCTTGACCACGATATTCTGCATCAGATGAATAAAATTTGCCGTTGACCCGATAGGTTATCCCTCTGACGCTACGAGGGTAATAATTATTAATTATTAATTATTAATTATTAATTGTAGGGGCGGGTTCTGCTGTCAATTTTCCATCCCTACCCGGATACTAATAAACCCGCCCCACCACCGATAATTAATCATTCAGAAACCCGGTTTCTTGACCTCTGGGGAAAAACCCGGTTTCTTGACCACGATATTCTGCATCAGATGAATAAAATTTGCCGTTGACCCGATAGGTTATCCCTCTGACGCTACGAGGGTAATAATTATTAATTATTAATTATTAATTATTAATTGTAGGGGCGGGTTCTGCTGTCAATTTTCCATCCCTACCCGGATACTAATAAACCCGCCCCACCACCGATAATTAATCATTCAGAAACCCGGTTTCTTGACCTCTGGGGAAAAACCCGGTTTCTTGACCACGATATTCTGCATCAGATGAATAAAATTTGCCGTTGACCCGATAGGTTATCCCTCTGACGCTACGAGGGTAATAATTATTAATTATTAATTATTAATTATTAATTGTAGGGGCGGGTTCTGCTGTCAATTTTCCATCCCTACCCGGATACTAATAAACCCGCCCCACCACCGATAATTAATCATTCAGAAACCCGGTTTCTTGACCTCTGGGGAAAAACCCGGTTTCTTGACCACGATATTCTGCATCAGATGAATAAAATTTGCCGTTGACCCGATAGGTTATCCCTCTGACGCTACGAGGGTAATAATTATTAATTATTAATTATTAATTATTAATTGTAGGGGCGGGTTCTGCTGTCAATTTTCCATCCCTACGACTATCTTAATAAACCCGCCCTCTCCGGCTGTCAATTCTCCGCCCCCACCCGGATATTAATAAACCCGCCCCACCCTTTCCGGGGTAGCACAGGCAAAATCAAAAAGCAACCCCCCTGGGAGAGGGGGGAGTTCCATTATCTAATGCGACCATCTGGCATAATTGCACCAGTTAGGATAGCACCATTTAGGATAGCGCCATTGAGGGTAGCATCGCGGAAACTAGCATCGCGCAGGTCAGCATTTTCAAGGTTAGCACCATCCAAATTAGCACCCCAAAGGTAAGCACCCCGAAGGTTAGCCCCCGTGAGGTCAGCACCTCGCAGGTTAGCCAAATTCAGGTTAGTATTGCTCAAATCCGCATTTCTCAAGTCGCATTCTTGCAAGTCAGCCTTCATCAAATTAGCCTTAATAAACTGACCCCCGCGAATATTACTACCTTGTAGGTTAGCCTGTTGTAGGTTAGCTTCATCCAAGCGAATAAACCGCATTTGGGAATCTTTGAGATTAGTCCCCTGTAGGTTAGCACCTGCCATTTTAGCGCCACTGAGTTTAATTTCACTCAGTTCTAAACTACTAAAGTCGATCGCTTCTAAAGTTAAGCCATTCAGAAAGGCTTTTTCAAGTTTAACCCCGTTTAATTGCGCTCCTCGCAAGTTAGCCCCACTCAGTCGCGCTCCCGTCAAATTAGCCCAATTTAGGTTAGCTTTTTCTAAGTTAGCCGATCGCAAATTAATCCCATTAAGATTAGCGCCACAGAGATTCACACCCGGTAAATTAGCGCGATAAAGTGTCACCCAAGACATCACCGCGCCGCTGAGTTTTGCTCCCCTTAAGTTAGCTTTATGAAGTTGCGCGCCGCTCAAGTCTGCTTTAGTTAAATCAGCTTCAATTAAGCAGCTATCTCGCAGTTTCGCATAATTAAGGTTAGTACCATACAAAAAAGCCCCATTCAGGTTGGCTTCTAACATAAAGCATCGTTCCAGGTAAGCGCGAGCTAAGGATGCTTCTTTTAAATTAGAACCCGACAGGTTAGCCGCGATTAATTTAGCACCAATCAAGTTGGCTGCGGTTAAATCGATTCCACGAAAATCTCTTTCTCCCCTAAGATATCGCTCTAGGATTTCTGTTTCTTTCATGTTGAGGATCTCCTTTTTCATCACACAAGTTCTGAAACAGTCTCCGGCGATCGCTTAGTTGAGTTTCGACTGATTCAGATGCCTTAATTTGCTGCACCTCTGACGATAAAAGCTACTGCTAATAATCTCTTAATATTTATTTTATCTGTACCAGACAAAATTTGTGTATTTTGTTTACAAATGTTGATTTATCCTCTGATGTCTTTGTTGATTTTTTAAGCAATTTTAAAAAATTGTTCACGCCAAGCCGCCCCTAGAATTGACAGCCACCGGAACTCATGATATCATACTTTTATATAATTGAAACTTTGCTATTTTTAGTTTGTTAAAATGTATCCATCATTTAATATAATAGCAAAGCCAGGGGCAAAAGTCAACCCCCTCTCTATCTCCCTTCTAGCGCACCATCCCAGATCGCGAGTTGCTGGCCTGGGGGCGAGCAGATTGACGGGCCAGCCCTCTGGGGAGAGAGAGGGATTTGCATGATCCATTGTTAACCCCTAGACAATTTTTGAGAAAGCGCTATAATGGCAACAAGGTCCGGCTGTGACGTTGGTGACTGCCAAAATGTTTTTTTGATCTATAACTCTAAAAACAAGGGAACCCCTTAGAATCGAGTGGCAGTATACCGGGCATTGTACCCGGAAACTTGAAGCTCGGCAGTGGTGCCCACCTGGCTCGTCCAGGTCAAAAACTGAGGTAAGACGGCGTTGCGGTTGGGCTGTTTATTAACGAAAAACGAAAAAAGCCCGAGGTCGAGAAGTAGATAACTCGAGTTTTTCGGGCTGCATTTATTTGAGTGTAACCGTTGTGCTGTTAACTAGCCTGACGAGAAGCTATTTTTTCAAAATAAGCCTGAGTTTGCTGAAGCATCTCCTCCCGACTATCATTTTCTTTGGTTTTAGTTAAAGTAGGGATGAGGTTACGAGCCTGTAGTGTCATGTGTAGCTGGAGATCAGCCACATACTCGCTAACATCTTGACGAAGGGAACAAGCTGGGTATCTATCCATATCTAAATTCAAAGTGTTTCTCGTCTCTCAATCTAAGGTGTTCGTAATCACTCATAGAGAGTATCATGCTTATGTACAAACTTGACTAACCTTGTAATGATATTTAATCTTTATGATGGGCTTCTGTGACAAACCGTTACATTGACCGCCCCTGTGTCCCTGTACCCATCTACCCTAATCCCGGATGTTCAAGACCAGAGGATCTGAAGTTACCCACGGTTAAGTCTGGGGACTTCCCCTCGAAAACAGAAAACAAAAACTCTGGTATTGTTGATATTCAAAAAATTATGGGTAAACTTAAATCAATTCAAGAGACCCTCACAGCAACAGCAGCATAGAATAGCTAAGTTGCTTAGTTAGATCCGGAATTATGTGGATTATGCAATGATCCATAATCCAAGTGATATTGTGCGCTGACTTGATCAAGTTAGCAAAAAGGACTTATAAGGAAAGGTATCGTTAAGATGGTAAACATTATTATTGGCACTCCAGACCCGGATTTACTGTTGGGAACCTCAGAAGATGATGAAATTCAAGGTCTAGCAGGGGACGATACCCTTTTGGGGTTTCAAGGGAATGATACGCTGTTCGCCGGTGAAGGCAATAACTTGCTATTTGGTGGACAGGGGGATGATTATTTGTTCGGCGGACCAGGTAACGATACCCTATTCGGTGAGTTAGGGGATGATGTTATCTATGGGGGGGAAGGAAACAATTTCATCCTGGGAAATGCGGGGAATGACTCTATAGTTGGCGGGTCAGGAAACGACACTATTTATGGCGGTCAGGGGTCTGACACGCTGATAGGGGGGGAGGGAGATGATCTGCTATTTGGCGATCGCGGTAATGATATTCTCTACACAGGTAGTGGTTTTAACACCTTAACCGGGGGCGCGGGGTCAGATTTATTTGTAATTGGTGTAGGGTTCAATGGCGGTCAGACCGATGTAATTACAGACTTTAGACCGGGGTTTGACCTAATTGCTTTAGCTAATGGTCTGGAATTTGCCGATCTAGAAATTGCACAGCAGGGGAATGATACCCTAATTCGCGATCGCCAAACCAGAGAGAGATTAGTGCTACTAGAAGCCACAGATAGCACCATTCTCAACAGTGGCAACTTTACCAAATCCATCACCAGCATTACCTCAGTCTTGGAATTTTGGGAAGATAGCGTCAACGCTGACGAAAATCAGTCATTATTGCAAATCCCCATCACCAGAACCGGATCTCCTCTTGATAGAGTAGGAGCAACTCTAGTAGTAGCTGGTGATAGCACCGCTGACGTGATCGCAGAAATTCCCGTAATTTTTGAACCCTTTGAAACCTTCAAAGAATTTACCGTTTCTATAGTCGATAACGATACCCCTGACGGACCGAGACCAGTTACCTTAACCCTAGCCGATCCCTCTGGGGGAGCCAGTATTGGCCAAAGGAATGAGTTGATCATTAACATCCAAGATGATGAACCCGCACCAGTACCGCCCCCGCCCCCAGAACCGACGCCGACACCCATTCCAGAGTTACCGGCGCTAAATCTGCCATCAACTTCTCAGGTGAGCCTCACTATTGAACCGGAAGCCGTAGAAGAAGATAGTGGCAACAGTTTAGTTTATACATTAACCCGCACACCAGATTCTTTGGGAGTGCCTTTGGCCGTAGATTTTTCCGTAGGTGGGACTGCTATTTTAGGGGAAGACTACACAGTTAGCGGAGCCGTTAGATTTGATGGCGATCGCGGAACCGCAATATTTGACCAAAACGCTACTACCACCCAATTTTTGATCACCCCCATTGCTAATGATATTTTTCAGCTAGACAGAACCATAGAAGTCGTTTTAGACGACTCAGGATTTTTGTATATCGCCGAAATCGGAGGGAATACGGCCACTGGCACTATTATAGATGATGACCCACCCCCCAGTCCCCCTTTATATGACTTCAGCGACAGTCGTTTTATAGGTGTTGAGGGAGATGATCCTAATAATCCTGAATTTGTGGAAGTCACCATTGAGCGTTCTTTCGCCACCGAGGCACCCTCACGAGTCGATGTGGCAATTACACCCATTACTGCTGAACCTGGTCGAGATTTTGAGCCCACTCCCGATCCCACCCCAGTCATGTTCGACGCGGGACAAACCAGCGCCACCGTTCAAATTGAACTAATTCCCAATACCGAACCAGACCCCACCAGAACCGCCAATTTATCCTTTACCAACTTCTTTATTGAGAGTACAGCCGGGGAAATTGAGGGGGGACAACCAGGCCGCCAGAACCCCGAGGCTACCCTAGTGATTTTGGATGATGACGGACCATTTAGCTATGAGTTCAGTCAGAGTTTGTTCACCACCCTAGAGGGTTCCGATACCAACGTCACAGAAGTTGTGACTGTTGAAAGAATTGGCAGAATTAGGGAAGCATCTTCAGTCACCGTTGAGTTAAGTGGTATTACTGCTGTTCCGGGAATAGATTTTGAGCCAGAGGAGATAACTATTAATTTCCAACCTGATCAGATTTCCCAAACTGTTCCCATCACCATTTTGGGTAATTTGGTGACTGAACCTAATCGAAATCTCCGGTTAAGTTTGGTTCCCGCAGAAGGGGAACTGGTAGGCGAGGAGAACCCCACCGCTGAATTAATTATTATCGACGATGATGATATCCCCACCTATGATTTCAGTCGCAGTATTTTTGAGGTCTCGGAAGATGATGGTGTAACTGAGACTGTCGTGGTGGTGCGCGGTGGTAATGCCAGCAATGCATCATCTGTAACTGTGGTTTTGCAACCGGGTCCGGAAAATCCAGCTACGCCGGGAGTTGATATTGTCGAGACTGAGGTGCGGTTGGAGTTTGCGCCGGGTCAAGAAGTCGCTAGGGTTCCCCTGGAAATTGTTGATGACGAAATAGCTGAACCCACCGAGTCGATTATCTTATCTTTTGAGGATTTTGAACCGAGGGGACGCGCAGGTGTCACTCATCCTACGGCTACTTTATTGATTCTCGATAATGACTCACCCCCAACTTATGATTTTGGTCAGTCTGAATATCAGGTGGAAGAGGGGGATGAGCGAAATACCACCATGGTGGTGGAATTGTTGCGGTCCGGGGATCTGAGTTCTCCCTCTTCTGTGGATGTGGTTTTAACTGGAATTACAGCCACTGAAGGAGATGACTTTGTTGGTAGTGTGATACCAATTCAGTTTGCTCAGGGAGAAACACAAGCCCGGGTTCCTATTGAAATTCTGGGTAATACCCTGGTGCAGCCTGACCGAACACTGCAACTAGACTTAGATGATAATTTTGTGGCGATTGTGGACGGAGAGGAGCAAATCCTAGGTCAGGCTGGCACTATCAATCCTAGTACGGTTTTGACGATTCTCGATGATGATATCGCCACAGTTTCCCTACAGGTGCTTACTCCCGATGCTGTGCAGTCTAGTCTGGATTGGGAACAAGACCCTCCGACTATCACTCGCTCTAGTAATGCGGTCTTGAGGATTAGTCGCGAACCTGATAATTTTGGGGATCTTGAGATAACTTTGGATCTGGAAGGAAATCGGATTTCTTTGGAAGATTATCAACTCGAAATTGATGGTCAAGTGATTCCCACAGACGGGGAAACGGCACAGGTGACGATTCCTGATGGTGAAAGTAGAATTGAACTGGAGTTGGTGCCGCTTGATGATGACCACGCGGAGGCTGATGAGTCTTTGACTTTCCGCTTGGCCGAATCTGATTTTTATATTGTTGACTCAAATGATAACCAGGGGACGTTAACTATTCTAGCTAATGGTACTGGGGTCAGGCAGTTAACTGATAGTCTTGATACGACTGAAGAAGCCTATTTTGACAGTATTGAAGGGTCTTTGCGACAGGCGGTTATCAATGCTGTGAATTTGGGTGGCACACAAAAAATTACTTTTCTTGATGAGGCAGAATCAGGAACAATTAATCTGGTGGGTGCATTACCAACTCTCAATGGAGATATTTATTTTGACGGTCCGGGAGCCAATAATTTGACGATTCAGCGTGATCCGGATTTGACTGATGAGTTTCGCCTGTTTAGGGTCAATACGGGGACGATGACTTTTGATGGGTTAAGGTTGGCTAATGGTTTGGCACCTGGAACTGACCTAGACGTTTCTGTAAGCACTACTTCTGGTAGTCGCGGCGGTGCGATCACTATTGTCTCTACTGATGCGAATGTTACTATTATCCGCAGTCTGATTGAAGGCAATGCGGCTAATAATGGAGGGGCGATCGCTAATTCGGGAATTCTGAATGTTATCGATTCCACTATTGCTGATAATCAGGCTGTTAATGGTGGTGGCATCATTATTATTGATGGAGAGGTTAATGTTACCAACAGCACTATTGCTAATAACTCGGCTCAAATCGGCGGCGGGATTTTTAACTCTGTTGCTGATCTGACTTTGACCAACAGTACCATTGTTGATAATACAGCGATCGCCAGTGGTGGCGGTGTCCGCAACATTGGTGGTAGTGCTAGTCTCCAAAATACTTTGATTACTAATAATACCGCTCCCTTCGGTCCTGATGCCGCAGCGGCTCCTGAATTTGCCTTTAACAGTGGTGGGGGTAATTTGATTGGAGATGGCAGTGATGCCTCTGGCTTAACTGATGGGGTAAATGGTGATATAATCGGCAGCGCAGATGACCCTGTGGATGCTCTCATCTCTCCCCTGGCTAATAATGGAGGACTCATCCCAACTATTGCTCTTTTGGAAAATTCACCAGCAATTAATGCCGGGAATAATACCTTTGCTGGTGGTTTTGTTAATCCCGGAGAGTTCGACAGCCGGGGTCTCGGATTCCCTCGCATTGTCAACGATACCATTGATATTGGGGCTTTTGAGTCGGAATTTTAACTAGAAAAACTGGGGATATGGGAATAGTCCATCATGGACAAATAACTCCCCTATTCCCCTCACCCTTCTCTGTGGTTAATTACCAGATTGACTATTGACATCTGATGAGACTTGACCTACAATATTATCATGGGAAAATGTGGGCGCATATATAGTGTAAAATTAACCCTCACAGATTCCGAGGATGATTAATAAACAATTGTAGGGGCGAACAATTTTCGCCCCTACTGCGGGGAAACGCTTGTGGAGAGGGCAATTAGGTCAACTATTGCACAGTGCCACTACTAGCAGCAGCCTTGGCGGCGGCGGCTTCGTCGGGGTGTATTTTTAGGCGGGTTAAGTTAATCCGACCTTTGGGGTCAATTTCGCGGACTTTCACGATGACCTCATCTCCAACAGCCACCTCATCCTCAACTTTGGGGACTCGGTATTCTGCTAATTGAGAAATGTGAATCATGCCTTCCTTTCCAGGTAGAACTTCCACAAAAGCACCAATAGGAATAATCCTGGTAACTTTCCCTACATAGACATCTCCGGCGTTTAGCTTGCGGGTCATACCCTGAACAATTTGGTAAGCGCGGGCGGCGTTTTCGCTGTCTGTAGAGGCAATGGTAACAGTGCCATCATCGTCGATGTCAATTTTAACGCCTGTTTCTTCGGTAATTCCTTTAATGGTTTTACCTCCCGGACCAATGACCAGACCGATTAAGTCTGGATCAATTTTCAATGTCAGCAGGCGAGGTGCGAAGGGAGACAGGTCAGGACGAGGTTTGGGTAGGACTTCCAGCATTTTCTCGAGGATATGCAGCCGCGCGGGTTTAGCTTTGGCGATCGCATCTGCGACTACATCCAAGGACAAGCCAGTAATCTTCATGTCCATTTGTAGGGCGGTGATACCACTATCGGTACCTGCGACTTTAAAATCCATATCTCCCAAAAAGTCTTCAATCCCTTGAATATCTGTGAGGATACGAACTTCCGACCCTTCTTTAATCAAACCCATCGCCGCGCCACTCACAGGCTTGACAATGGGAACCCCAGCATCCATCAAAGCCAGAGTGGACCCACAAACGGACCCCATAGAAGTAGACCCATTAGAGGATAGCACCTCAGAGACAATCCGAATCACATAGGGGAACTGCTCTTTTGATGGTAGCACAGGCAATAAAGCCCTTTCCGCCAAAGCACCGTGACCAATTTCTCTACGTCCTGGCGATCGCATAGGTCTTGTTTCCCCCACAGAATAGGGAGGGAAATTGTAGTGGTGCATATAGCGTTTTTCATCTTGGGGGTGGAGGTCATCAAGATCTTGAGCATCTCCGGGGGTCCCCAGAGTAGCAATAGAGAGGACCTGAGTTAGACCGCGATTAAATAAACCACTACCATGGACTCGTTTTGGTAATAATCCCACCCGACAGGACACCGGACGCACCTGGTCTAAATTGCGACCATCAACCCGCACTCCCTCGGAGAGGATTTGCTGTCGCATGAGTTTTTTGGTGATGTCTTTAAAGATCATCCCCACGGCTTTAGGATTTTCGGTATTGAACAAGCTAATGGGGTCATCTTCTGGCATTAGTGCGATCGCACTGACAATTTGCTCTTCTTTGATCACATCAAGAGCAGCATCCCGTTCATCTTTGGTCAACTCAAACTGACCCAGAACCTTTTTAACTGGTTCTGTAACCCGTTCTTGGATAAATTCTATCAAAGTCGGATCTTCTGGTGGCGGTTCTTCGATCGGGTTCTCAATCCCCAATTCCTGCATAATTTCAGTTTGGGCTTTAATCAAATCCATGACCGCCTCATAACCGAAATCGATCGCCTCAATCACATCATGTTCTGGCAATTCATTAGCCCCCGCCTCCACCATGACCACACCTTGGGGCGACCCAGCCACCACCAAATCGAGGTCACCGTTTCTAATTTCCTTGTAGGTAGGATTAATAATGAAATCATCTCCCACTAATCCCACACGCACCGCCGCCATAGGTCCATAAAAAGGAATTCGCGCCAACAACACAGCCACAGAAGCACCTGTTACCGCCAGAACATCCGGTGGTACTTGCTCATCCATAGACAAAGTAGTGGCAACTATTTGAATATCATCTCTAATCCAACCGGGAATGAGAGGACGTAGGGGGCGGTCAATCAAGCGACTGGTGAGAGTAACGCGATCTGGGGGGCGACCCTCTCTCCGTAGAAATCCGCCGGGGATACGACCACCAGCATAAAGTCTTTCCTCATAATCTACTAATAGGGGCAGGAAATCAATTCCCGGTCTTCCTTCTGCACGAGTTGCTGTTACCAGAACTGATGTATCTCCTGATTCTACTAACAGGGCTCCCCCCGCCTGCGGCGCTAGTAATCCAATCTTGAGTCTAATATCCCGTCCATCAAAGGATATCGACTTATCAATTTCTTGCATCTATTTTCTCTTCCTTCCTGCTATCACAAATTCTCACCATCTTGACACCCACCTAAGCAAAAACAGGGGAACCATCCCAGGTATCCGCCTATCCAGTTTTTGTAGATGCGATCGCAATGGGTTAAAGATCTCCCCGCCCCATTATGGGGGAGTCATACCCCAGGCTGAAAATTTTTCCTGCCTATTTTTTATTTTTCAGTACCGATCGCTGCTGCCACCTTTAAAGATACATTTTCAGCTATGTTGGCACAGTTGACACATCGAGCGTGGGAGGGGTTTAATCAGTCAATCAGTAATTAGCCTAGCTGTAAGCCAGACTGTTTGTGATCATCTGATGTTTACATCAAGAGATATCAAGGGACTGATACATTTACGCGACATTTTTCCGGTTGTTCCCGGACAATGCGACGATAGCACTATTACCCGTTAAGGTAACAGAGGCGGTATCCCGCAAAGCTTTTAGAAAGATTCCAAAAGCACCGTCCCAGTCCCGTGGTAGAGTGAACCCGCACTCCGGACATCGGAACACTTTTGAGCCACCTAGCTAGGAATGGACATGACCACAGTGAGTACAGGTTTTGCTGGTGTATTCTTCGGTCACATCTACAACTGTTCAGTTATTTCCCCTTGATGTCTCAGGGTTAGTTTGAATCGATAATGCGCCCATGTCAGCATGGGTCGGGCAGTCTTAGACCTGATTAGACGCTTCACCTTGGCAACCATATTGGAAGTCTCGAAGGTGGGCCAAAAAATCAGGCTGTGTTATGGGATGGTCAGGGATGCGACCCAATCAACCAAGGGGTTGAAGTCCTCACCGGGTAGTTATTTCGCCCATTTCAGCTCTATTTCATACCCGAAGGTCTCGCACCATACTTGGTATGGTAGCGCATCGCCCTAATTGGTTCAACTAATCTGCGATTAAATTAAGCTCTCGGATGTTGACACCTATTGTATATCACTTCTGGAAAGTTTGAACCAGAGCTAATATTTCTCGAAATTGGGCTAATTCTGAAGAACAGAGCGACCATAGCACGCGATCGCTTAGAATTTAACCGGTTGCTAGTAGATACTGGGGGGCAATATGGCTATTTTACATGGAACTTGGCGGATTAACCCGGACGATAGTTATGTCTTCATTTGGGGGGAAACTTGGCGGGGGGGTGGCGCACAACAGGACAACCCGTCGGAAATAGCGCCCTATAGTTTCGCTATGACCGAGGAGGAACTCTCCCAATGGTCTCTCGGGCAAGATATAGCCTTATCTAAACTCTCTCCCGAGACTATCACAGAAGCGATCCCCCTTCCCACCCATATTGACAGCCATACTGGTCATCTTACCCCCATTCATTCCGCCGCCACAGAAGCCGCAGAAGCCGCAGATATCTACCTGTATCCTTGGTTAGTTACCGGGTATCGGCTGAACCCCAGTGATGCTTTTGACCTGTTCGAGTCCTTACCTTTAGGTGCGATAGATTTAGACTGGTTAGGAGAGGATGTCCGGTTTTGGTCTCATGTAAACCGCTGGAGTTTAGACCTTCTGGCTAGGCGTAAATTTTTACCTGTGATTAGCGCCAGTGACTCAAAAGCGATCGCCCAATGGCAGCCCATTCTTGATAGTGCCACAGATCGCGCCCGCCTGTTAAAATTTGCTGGCTTAATGCCGACCGTTTGTCGAATGTACGGTTTATCGCCCCTACAGCCACAGAAGGGCTCATCTATCTTTTCTGCCCTATTTTTGCCCGGAAGTGCTGAGGATTTGATATTAGGGGCTTTAGGGGCAATCATTGATTGCCAGGTGCGTCCTATTGCCCAAGAAGTCGAACGCAAAGCCTTAACTAATGTAGCCATTCTCACCCCTGTGGTTAGAATGTGGTTGCATGGTTTAGCCGATGATGCTGGCGGCTACATAGAAGCTGATACGGAGGAAATAGATACCCTCCAGACCAGCTTAGAGAATTGGATGTTTCCCCTCCAACAGTCTTTGGTCGAACAAACCCTATTTAGGGCGAGTTTTAGTCTGCAACCTCCCCAGGGAAAAACTAAAGACTGGCGTTTAGAATATGGTTTACAGGCTATTGATGACCCTGATTTTGTCGTTGAGGCGGCGACTATTTGGGAACACCCAGTTGAGGCTTTTATTTATCGGGAAAGGACGATTCGTTATCCCCAAGAAACTCTCCTGGCTGGTTTAGGATTAGCTTGTAAATTATATCCGCTGATGGAGAAGAGTTTGTCAGAAGCTAGTCCCCAGGGCTGCTGGCTCGAATCTGGTCAGGTTTATGAGTTTATTACTCGTGTAGCTTGGCGATTTAATGATAGTGGCTTGGGGGTCATTTTACCACCAGGATTAAGTAATCGTGAAGGTTGGGCGAGTCGTTTGGGTTTGCGGATTAAAGCCAATGCTCCTAGGGGTAAAACTTCTGGGAAAATGGGTTTAAAAAGTCTGTTAAATTTTAAGTGGGAGTTAGCCATAGGTGGTCAAAGTTTATCTAAGGCAGAATTTGACCGTTTGGTGGCAAAAAATAGTCCGCTAGTTGAGGTTAACGGTGAATGGGTCGAGTTGCGAGAACGAGACATTAAAGCCGCTCAGGCTTTTTTTGCGAGTCGGAAAGAACAGATGAATCTTTCTCTGGAAGATGCTTTGCGTTTATCTACTGGAGATACTCAAACTATTGAACGACTCCCTGTCGTTGATTTTGAAGCTGGAGGGAAGTTGGCGGACTTGTTAACCGCTTTAACTGATAATCGTACCATTGATGCGATCGCTACTCCCCCCACTTTTAAGGGAGAGTTAAGACCTTATCAAGCCCGAGGTGCGGGTTGGTTGAATTTTCTGCAAGAATGGGGTCTGGGTGCTTGTTTGGCTGATGATATGGGGTTGGGAAAAACCATAGAATTGATTGCTTTTTTGCTACATTTACAGCTACAAGAAAATCTGATAAATCCAGTTTTATTGGTTTGTCCTACCTCCGTTTTAGGGAACTGGGAACGGGAAGTTAAGAGGTTTGGACCCTGTTTAAAAACCTTGGTTCATCATGGAGATAAACGAGCCAAAGGAAAGGCTTTTCCCCCGGCTATTAAAGGCAAAAACTTGGTAATTACTAGCTATGCTTTGACCTATCGAGACCAGTCCGAATTACAATCAGTAAAATGGCAGGGTGTGGTTTTAGATGAAGCGCAAAATATTAAAAATCCCGAAGCCAAACAATCGAAAACAGTCAAGACCTTAGAGGCGGATTTTAAAATTGCTTTAACTGGAACTCCCGTAGAAAATCGGTTATCTGAGTTATGGTCAATTTTGGAGTTTTTGAATCCTGGTTATCTAGGACAACGACCATTTTTTCAGCGTCGCTTTGCTATTCCCATTGAAAAGTATGGGGATACTGAATCATTGCAAATTTTGCGATCGCTCGTACAACCTTTTATTCTGCGTCGCCTCAAAACCGATAAAGATATTATTCAAGATTTACCCGAAAAGCAAGAAAATAACGTATTTTGTCCTCTGTCCAAAGAACAGGCTAGTTTATATCAAAAGTTGGTAGATGAATCACTCTCAGAAATTGAATCTTCTACCGGGATACAAAGACGCGGGATGATTTTAGGATTATTGGTAAAATTAAAGCAGGTTTGTAATCATCCCTTATTATTAGGTGCGAAAACCAAAGCTAAGAAAGAATCGCCAACCCTAAACCCTAGCTATTCTGGGAAGTTGCAGCGTTTAAATGAAATGTTAGAGGAGTTAATATCAGAAGGCGATCGCGCTTTGATTTTCACCCAATTCGCCGAATGGGGTAAACTCTTAAAACCCTATTTAGAAGCCAAGTTAAATCGAGAAATCCTGTTTTTATATGGGGGAAGTCGGAAACTTCAGCGAGAACAAATGGTCGATCGCTTTCAACAGGACCCCCAGGGACCTCCGGTGATGATTTTATCTCTCAAAGCTGGGGGAGTCGGTTTAAACCTAACCCGCGCTAACCATGTATTTCACTTTGACCGTTGGTGGAACCCAGCCGTAGAAAATCAAGCCACCGATAGGGTATTTCGGATTGGTCAAACTCGCAATGTACAAGTGCATAAATTTGTCTGTACCGGAACCTTAGAAGAAAAAATCCATGACCTCATAGAAAGTAAACAAGCCTTAGCCGAACAAGTAGTTAGTTCCGGCGAAGACTGGCTCACCGAAATGGATACCGACCAACTCAGAAACCTATTGATTTTAGACAGAAGTTCCATTATCGAAGAGTCCGAAGAAACCTAAACTTTCCTCCGTCCCCTCTCCGTCCCCTCAAACCAACAGACCTACCGCTGGACTTCTGGGTAATTCTCCATATTTTCCCCTACAAGTCCAGCATAAGTTAAAAAAACCTAACAAATTCCCTTCAGTTCAACAGCCAGTGATAGAGTACAACTGCAAAATTCGATGAATTAGTATCGAACTGGGTATTTTGGGAGGACTAATGACAGAAGTTTATATCGTCTCCGCAACACGCACCCCCCTAGGTAGGTTTGGGGGGGGGTTATCTGGATTTTCTCCGGCTGACCTAGGCGCTCATGCAATGAAAGCCGCACTGGCGAAAGCTGGGGTTTCCGGTGAAAACTTGGATCTTTATATTTTCGGAAATGTGTTGCGAGCAGGACACGGACAACTAATACCCCGTCAAGCCGCTTTGAAAGCAGGTATACCCGCTACAGTCGATGGATATGCCATTGATATGGTTTGTTCTTCTGCTATGATGAGTCTCATCAATGGCTGCTACACTATTAAAGCTGGAGAGGCTGATCTAGTGCTGACAGGGGGGACTGAGTGTATGTCGCAAACGGGGTTCTTTTTGTCTCACCGCGCTAGGTGGGGTTATAAGTTCCTTATGGGAGCCCCAGAGCAGTTGATGGATATTCTGCTTTATGATGGTTTGACAGACTCTACTACCGGAGACGGTATGGGGGATGAAACTGAACGTTTGGCCGCTGAACATGGTTTCAGTCGTCAGGCTTTGGACGAGGTGGCTTTTTACTCCCAAAAACGCGCGGCGGAAGCTACCGAAAAGGGATTGTTTAAAAATGAAATCTCCCCCATTGAGGTGTCTAGCCGTAAGGGAACTCAGGTGATTGATACTGATGAGGGTATCCGCGCTGAGACTACTTTGGAAAGTTTGGCTAAGTTGCGTCCGGCTTTTCAGAAAGATGGGGTCTTGACTGCTGGGAATAGTTCCCAAATTTCTGATGGTGCGGCGGCGATTGTTTTGGCTAGTGAGGCTGCTGTACAAAAGTATGGCTTGAAACCTCTGGCTAAAGTGCTGGGCGGCGCTTGGGCTGGTGGTGAAAGTTGGCGGTTTCCAGAAGTGCCGATTTTCGCTACTCAGAAATTACTGGGTCGCCTGAAAATGTCGGTTAATGATTTCGATTTGTTTGAAAATAACGAGGCTTTTGCTGTTAGTACCTTGTTATTTGATAAAATGTTGGGGGTCTCTCAAGATAAGTTGAATGTTAATGGTGGGGCGATCGCTCTCGGACACCCTATTGGCGCTTCCGGTTCCCGCATTGTTGTGACTTTACTTAATGCTTTGGAACAACATGATAAGAGTTTGGGTCTCGCCGCTTTGTGTCATGGTACTGGTGGCGGTACGGCTTTTGCTATTGAGCGTGTGTAGTTTTTTCGGTTTTTTTAAGGAGGATAAATGGTTTCTTTAGGACTTGAGGATAAGGTGATTATTGTCACTGGTGGCGCACGGGGTATCGGCGCGGCTATTGTGAAGTTATTGGTCGAGTTTGGCGCGAAAGTTGCATCTATTGATGTCATTGACGGGGAAACTCCCCCAGGTGGACTGGCGCTTAAAGCTGATGTCACTAAGTTGGACAGTATGGAGTCCGCTGCTAAGGAAATTGGCGAGAAGTTGGGGACTGTTTATGGTGTCGTCGCTAATGCTGGTATTACCCGCGATAATTTCTTTACTAAGTTGACTGATGAAGATTGGGATCAGGTTATTGCTGTTAACCTTAAAGGGGTGAAAAATACCATTCAGCCTTTTATTCAAGGTATGTATGACCAGAATGCTGGCTCTATCGTCGCTATTAGCTCTATCTCAGGCGATCGCGGTAATGCTGGACAAACTAATTATGCTTCCACTAAAGCTGCTGTCATTGGGATGATGAAATCTATCGCACGGGAAGGCGCTCGTTTTAATGTCCGCGCTAATGCGATCGCACCCGGTTTTATTAATACCGAAATGACTCAAAAAATCCCTGATAAAGTCCGCGATAAAATTACCGCAGAAATTCCTTTCCGGCGTTTTGGTGAACCTGAAGATATCGCCTGGGCTGTCGCTTTTTTACTCTCTCCTGTCGCTAGTAGTTATGTCACCGGAGAGGTATTGCGTGTTAATGGCGCTCACCATACCTAGGCTTTTCATCGCGGTTAGCTACTCCTAAATGGCGGCGGGTTTATTAGTCGGATTTCCGTTTTTAAAAACCTCCATTATAACCCGCCACTCCATAATCCCCATAATTCGCGATCGCTTGTTCAAAACTCACACTATGTTAAGTTTTGTAAACAAAAATTAAGAAATGTTGCGAAAAAATTTTTGTGGTGGGGTTGCTTGCTTTTGTCGCTGAATCGTGGTATTATATTAGATAATCGGAGTATTGACATTTTTTTTATTTTTGCAAATATCCAATTATTTATAAATATGTCAATATAATACCACTACTCCCCGCCACCTGTCAACCCTATTTCCGAATTAATTATTAATTGTAGGGGCGCGCCTCTGCTGTCAATTCTCAATTCCCCACGACCAGAGCCATAAACCCGCCCTACCCCACCGGGGAATTACAGGGGAAGGGGGAAGGGGGAAGGGGGAAGGTGCGTCAGTTGATAATTATCCGGTTCTCATCGCCATAGTCGGGGGTCTGACGCACCCTAAAGTCGGGTGATCAATTATCCCGTTAAGAAGCCTCAGACGGACGTATCCATAAACGATTATCAGAAGTAGCAGCAAACAATTTCCCTTCACTAGCAGCCATAGCCACCACATTATTAGCATGACCAATTTGCTGCCAGATCAAATCCTCGTGGACAGTATCGCGCATCCAGAGATTATTGTCAGAAGTAGCAGCATAAAGTTTTCCACCCGTAGCAGTTAATCCCACCACATTATTAGCATGACCAATCTCGACCCAAGGAATATCCTGAGTATTGACCTCCCGAGTCAATAACTTATTATCCGAAGTAACAGCATAGAGATTACCGTCACTGGCGGTCATGGCTATCACCTTCTCAGCCTGACCAATCTTATCCCACTTGATATCCTCAGCCACCCCTTCACGGACCCAGAAGGAGCCATCTTGGGTAGCAGCAAATAACATATTATTAGCGGCAGCCATAGCGACAGCCTGATTAGCCTGACCAATCACCTGCCAGTTAATATCCCCAGGGACAGCCACCCTAATCCACAACTTATAATCTTGAGTAATTGCATAAAGGGCACCATCCATGGCAGCCATAGCGACCACATAGTTAGCATGACCGATGTGTTCCCAATTTATCTCTGTTCTATTAATACTCATTAACACCGACTCCTTCAGTTTTAAAGATCTGATGGCAGACCCATCATAGCCAAATAATTAACAAAATCAACCCCATGCCGACCCTGGGATGCGATCGCCCAAGAATAGCCTTTAGACATGGGGCTGTTTGTGCCTATAGCTAAAAACCCAAACAATCCCTAGTTAGGACATAGCTTGGATAATAAAGTCAAAGTAAGGGGCTGCCTCCTTAGCATCTTCATCATCCAAAAGCGCCAGAGATGCTTCCTTGAGGCAACGGATAGCCTCTACCATTCCCGGCATAGGAACACCCAGAGAATTGTACATTTCCTTAACCCCAATCAAGCCAATGCTTTCAATAGGATCTTTATCTCCAGACAGAATGCCATAGGTAATTACACGCAGATACCAGCCATAGTCCCGCAAACACAAGGAACGTTCCCGCTGTCCAGCGGCATTACCACCGGGGGCAATAAAATCTGGGCGCTTCTTCCACAGTTGTGCACTAGCACGGTCAACAATCTTTTTTTCGTTTTCGGTAAGTGTATCGACAATCCGCAACCTTTGCTCACCAGTTTTCAAGAAATCACTAATATTCTTGAGTTCCCCAGTGGTCGGGTAACGGAGTTCATCGTCGGCCTTGAGAATAACTTGGCTTACTACAGTCATCGTTTTTCAAACAGATAAACAATAATTTCCGGTCGAGATAGCCTTGACAGCCTACCCCCCTATTGAGAATGGTACATTAAAGTTTCCCCTCATACCGATCCTAGTCTAAATGCTGGGGGTTATCGGTACGGCTTATGCTTACTAGTATTATTCAGGTTGACCCACTGATATATTCTGGCGATCGCATCATGAACAGATTGTCCCGGTCTGAGGGAGTCGTTAACTCGCGCTTTCCCATAAGGCTTCCCCTAATGGCTCTCAGACCACTAACATTAAGTAGTTTAGCGATTCAGGACTACAGAGGGCTACAGACACCAACCGAAAAAACGCTTATCCTACGAAAAAGCCTCCCAGAGGTTTTCACCTGCTCATTTCACACTATCGGATTTAAAAGTATGGCAACTTGGCAGCAAGGTCAACAGATAGAAGTCTCAATTACAGATTTAGCAGAAGGCGGAAACGGAGTCGGACGATATCAAGACCGAGTTGTGTTTGTCCCAGATACGGTCCCAGGCGATCGCGCTTTGGTCAGACTCACACGGGTTAAGTCTAAATACGCAGAAGCCAAAATACTTAAACTGATCACAACGTCATCATCCCGTATCCGTCCCCATTGCATTGTTGCTGACAAATGTGGGGGCTGTCAGTGGCAGCATATAGATTATGATTTCCAACTAGAAGCCAAAAGGGGTTTAGTAGTTAATGCGTTAACCAAAATGGGGGGATTTATAGAACCACCAGTAGCCCCAGTTTTGCCCTCCCCTCAATCTTTAGCCTATCGCAATAAAGTTACCTATCCCCTACGATTATCTTCTACAGGTCAGGTACAAGCTGGATATTATCAAAAGGGCAGCCATCGGTTAATTAATTTGAATCAGTGTCCGGTGCAAGATCAGCGCCTCAATCCTTTATTGGCTAACATTAAACAGGATATCCAAAATCGCGGGTGGCTGGTTTATGATGAACAACAACACACTGGCACTATCCGCCATCTTTCTTTTCGCATAGGGCGGCGCACAGGGGAAATTTTGCTCACTCTTGTAGTCAAAGATAATAATTTACCACAACTTAAAGAACAGGCTGATATCTGGCTACAGCAATATCCACAATTGGTAGGAGTTTGTCTTAATATCAATAGCGATCGCACTAATGCTATCCTTGGCAAAAATACCCATTGTCTCATCGGCAAACCTTATATACATGAGATATTTGCTGATTTAAAGTTGCGCTTGACTTCGGACAATTTCTTTCAAGTCAATACGGAAGCGGCGGAATCTCTGTTATCAGCTATTTCCTCGGAGTTGAATTTGCAGGGTCACGAAATTCTAGTAGATGCTTACTGTGGTATCGGCACGTTTACTCTACCCCTAGCCAAGCAATTAGGACAGAATTTCCCCCCAGGAGAAATTAGGGCGATCGGTTTGGAGTCCCAAGCTGGGGCGGTAGAACAAGCTATTTCTAATGCTGATTTAAATGATATTAATCATGTAGAGTTTCGCGTCGGTAACGTCCAAAAACTCTTGCCAGAAATACCATTTCAGCCAGATATAGTTGTGCTAGATCCACCCCGACAAGGATGCGATCGCACTGTTATTCAAACTCTCTTAAATCTACAGCCTCAACGCATTGTTTATATCAGTTGTCGTCCCGTTACTTTGGCACGAGATTTACAACTACTCTGCGAAAACGGCATTTATCAACTCACCAAAGTACAACCTGCCGATTTTTTCCCACAAACCTCCCATGTTGAATGTGCAGCCTTTTTGACTCTTAGTCACTAATCTAACTCATGCCCAAAAACTCCTCCCACCCCTTCCTGTCTCTCTCTGATTAATTCCCAAATTTACTATTGACATATTATGCGACTTGACCTATAATAGTATCATGGGAAAATGTGGGCGCATATATATGGCTGTACTGGCTAGGGCAGCCCAGAGGGGTCAATCTATTGCCTAATTCTGACTTGAGTCCAAAACAGTTGCATAAGACCAACTCCAGTGAGACCAGCAACTATAGTCCAGGTGAGGGTCAAACCAATAACATCTCCCAAGAAAAAGCCTGTCAACTGTCGCAAAATGCCACCTAATAGCCACCCTATAGGTAATCCCACACTCCAACACACAACACTAGCGACGACCCAGCGACGACCCCAAAATACGGACTCTCGCAAAGCCCACCATTGAAACAGTCCCAACGCCACACCGACCTTGAATCCTTCTATGACCCCATAAAACAGACGGAGAAACAGGTTAAGGGTCCGCGGTGCCATCCAACCCATAGCACCCATAGGAGTTAACCCCATTAAACACCAAGCGATCGCACTAACGAAAATCCAACGCCAGGGGTAAGAAATATGGTGACGGAGGACAAACCATTGCGCGCCGCCAACACTCAACCCACCAACAACTCCGACCAACCAATTAACATCAGGACGTTCTCCCACTTCTATCCATAGCAAACTGACCAGAAACCCAGCCACAGTGACAGCGACCCACTGGACCAAAAATCGGCTTTCAGCTTTAACCAGGGAAACGGACTGACACAGCCACCACATAATTAGCTAGAAAAGCGATCCCAGCAGAAGTATTCTAGTAGAGGGTCTGATTTGTCATAGCATACCAAATCAGCAATTAATTCAGCGGTAATAGGGGCTAGTAAAATACCATTACGGTGATGACCTGTAGCTAGGGTTAAATTCTCAAAGGGACTCCTACCCAAGATAGGTAATTCGTCGGGGGTAGTAGGGCGAAAACCGGACCAAAATTCCTCAATGGGAAACTCTGCGAGTCCGGGATAAAGTCGGGTAGCCTCTGAGAGGAGAGTATTTATTCCTTTGGGGGTGAGACTCTTGTGAAAGCCGACATTTTCAGCGGTAGCCCCCAGGACGATTAAACCATCACGACGAGGTACAATATAAATACCAGACCCAAATAGAACCTGTTTTAGGGGTAGTTGGGAAATATCACTAGGGACTCGCAGTGATAACATTTGACCTTTTATGGGGTATACTGGGATAGGCAGGATTTGACCTGACCAAGCTCCGGCTGCGAGAATGTAGTGGGAAGCGACGATCGCCCCTTGGTTAGTGTTGATTTGCTTAATTTTATTAGTGGTGGTGGCGATTTCTTGGACTTCTACACCATCCCTAATTTGGATGCCTAATTGTTGGCTGGCATGAATTAGCGATCGCATTAATAGGCGGCGGTTGTCAACTTGACCATCTTGTGGAAACCACCATCCTCCAACCACTTCTGAAGTTAAACCGGGTTGTTGAGTGATCAGCTGATCAGCTTCTAGCCAGATAGCGGGACTTTCAGGAGTTTGTGGTAGTTGTGTTTGGTGGGGATATTGGTAAACGGGGGCGAGAATACCACAAGGCCAATAACCGGTATCTAAGCCAGTGAGGTCTTGAATTTGTCTAGTCCAAGGTTGATAAAGCGATCGACTACGGAGGGCTAAATCAAGCAGAGGACTTGGGGGAATTCTTTCCGCCTGGGGTGCTAACATCCCCGCCGCCACATATCCCGCCGCCTCTTGAGTATTGCGGCTACAGACGGTGACAGTTGCGCCTCGCCATTGGAGAGCGATCGCCACAGATAACCCAATAATACCACCACCTATAACAATTATATCACTTTTTTGATGACTTGAGGTAATCATTGTTAGTCACAAATTCTGAATTATGAATTAATTTAGATCTGACTTCTGACGCGGTAAATCAATGTAGTCTCAGTTTTTTTTCTTGTCGTTGGGGGTATCGGTTTGAGGGGGGGAGTGGCTGTCAGAAGACTTTAGGGCTTCATCTAAAACCATTCTAGCAGCCTCAGCATGGCTGCGCGCTTCCCGGTAGCGAAGGTTAGCGACCGCAAAATTTTTCAAAGCCTTAAACCCTTCTTTGAGGTCAGTAATTTCTTCCATGGTGGTAGTTTGGTCACTAAAGAGGATATCAATTTGGTCACGTGCTTTTAGGGCTTCTTCGCGAGACTCCATCATTTTTAACTTGAGTGAAGCGAGGTTGCTAAGGGTCTGGACAGCTTCCGTGACAGCATCTTCTTCTCCAGTAGTTGCCATAGAGGTTTCCTTAACCTCCACAAACTGCTCTGGACCAAAGCCATCTTCCAACTCAGTGGGTAATTTTCCATCATCCATAAGTTCCATAAGTTTATCCATAGCCTGGTCACGGGCTTTAGGGGAGTCTTTACCCCGGACAGACAGGATAATTTCTGGACTTTGGGGGAGGGTGTAGCGAACCATATTGACACAGATTGCCTAGAATGACTATTTAGATAAATATTTTAGCAGAATCCGAACATGAAAGAACAAGTTATTCTCTGGTTGAACCGCCTTTTGGTAGCTGATGTGTTTTTGGTGTTATTGAGTTTCCTATGGTTGGCGATCGCTGTTTTGGGTAAATCTATGGGGGTTAACCTGGGATTAGAACTTTGGTATCAACTCTGGGAACCTGTTTTCACACCGGCGATCGGTCTATTGATGGCGGGTGCGTTACTAATCGGGGCTATGAATCAAATCTCTAAATGGTTAGTACGTCCTGACTCCCAATCATAATCTATCATCCCCCTAAACAGTTAATGATTAATAGTCGATAGTTGACTCTCCCAATTATCGACTTTCTCTTTTACCGATACTCTCCCAACTTCCGACTTCTAAAAACCGCGACCTTTTCAAGTCAACGGGGAAACTCCTATGTGGGTAGGTTATATTTTACCGACTTCCCCAACTTCCGACTTTCTGTTTGAGGAAAACTCTCCCAACTTCCGACTTCACCAAACCGCGACCTTTTCAAGTCAAGCTGAAAACTCCTATGTGGGTAGGTTATATTTTACCGACTTCCCCAACTTCCGACTTTCTGTTTGAGGAAAACTCTCCCAACTTCCGACTTCACCAAACCGCGACCTTTTCAAGTCAAGCTGAAAACTCCTATGTGGGTAGGTTATATTTTACCGACTTCCCCAACTTCCGACTTTCTGTTTGAGGGAGACTCTCCCCAATTACGACTTCACCAAACCGCGACCTTTTCAAGTCAAGCTGAAAACTCCTATGTGGGTAGGTGATATTTGACAGACTTCCCCGACTTCCCACTTCGGAAAACCGCGACCTTTTCAAGTCAAGCTGAAAACTCTTATGTGGGTAGGTGATATGAGAGTAACTCTCCCGACTGGTGACTTTCCGTTTGAGGGAGACTCTCCCAACTTCCCACTTCGGAAAACCGCGACCTTTTCAAGTCAACGGGGAAACTCCTATGTGGGTAGGTGATATGAGGGTAACTCTCCCAACTGGTGACTTTCTATTTGAGGGAGAGTCTCGGACCTGTGAGGGTTGAGAAGATGAACTGACATAGGTTTAGGGTGATGCTTTAACCTCGACAAAAATAGTTTTAGCTGTTTCGGTATCTAAAGCGACCCGTGAACGTCCGATTTTGATAACATAGGAGGGAAAACGTTGCTCTAAAAATAGAGGTACTCCTGGCATAACTCCCATAGCAAAGAGTTTATGTAGGATAGTGTCCTGTTGGGTTTTAATCTCGACAACGATCGCATCTACCCTCAGATCCAAACTCACGAGAGAAATCATTAAAAATTCACCCCAACCAGGTCCAGTAAAAAATTCGCACCATATCCCATGGTAAAAGCAAAAGGTATAATCAATGCTACCATAATCAGAGTAATTTTCAAACCTTGTTCTTTAACCATTACCTGAAACTGCGCCACACAGGGGAGAAACAGAGTCAAAACTATGGCGGTAACTACTAATTGATTACCTGTTAATATACCAGTTTGAGTTAAATCAAAAAGTCCCGCCGCGCCATAATCACGACGAAAGAAACCATAGAGGAAAATAGGTGCGACTTCTCGAGGTAGTCCCAAGGCTAAAGTAATGGGTTCCAATAAACCAACCAACCAGTTAAAGACTCCGGTTAAATGACCAATCCAAATAAACACGGAAACCCAAATAAATAGGGGGACTATTTCCCAAAAATATCCCTTCATACGCAGATAGGTTTTGATGAGGATATTCTGTAACTTGGGTATTCTCAAAGGGGGAACTTCCATATAAAATTCGGATCTATTTCCGGGAATAATCCGAGAAGTTAATGCGCCGACTATTAGAAAAACGGAGAGGATAAATCCCCCCCAAATTAATAGGGCTGTTGGTTTCATGGAAAGTAGTCCTAAAATCACGCCCCACTGGGCGGCACAGGGAACAGCTAGGGCGAGGAGAAAAATGGTAATCATCCTCTCCCGACGAGTTTCTAGGGTGCGAGTGACGACAGTTGCCATAGTATCACATCCTAAGCCTAATACCATGGGAATTACCGCCCTTCCTGATAAGCCTATTATCTTAAATAACTGATCTAGCATGAGAGATAGCCGGGGTAAATATCCACTATCTTCTAATAAGGAAAACATGAGAAAATAAGTCCCTACTACGGGTAAGACAATAGCGATCGCATAACGAACTCCTAGAGTAATAATACCATAATCATTAGCCAATAAATCCTGGAATATCTCTAGGGGAATTACGGCGGCTACGAAAGCATCTACCCTGGGATTAATATAGGTTTCAAAACCGCCTTCAATTAGGTCTACTAGAGTCCCCGCGCCAAACTCACCGACAAATTTATAAACGCCGAAATATAGGATGATTAAAAGTAGAGGAAACCCGGTAATCGGATTAACTGTAATCTGGTGCAATTTTTCGGCTAGGTCTGAGGTGTCGGAGGCTGATTCGGTTAAGACTTCTTTTTCAATATTCCCGGCTTTTTCTTGTCGGGTAATGGCGATCGCACGACTAATAGGAACATCAAGACTGACCTGGGCTTCCATAATAGCCAGATCGTATTCTTCCCGATAGGGGCTGGTTTTTATGGTCTCCAAAAATTGGGGATCTCGCTGCAAAATTAGTAGGGCTAAACTTCTATGGGAGAGGGTATAGGAGGGGAGACTATTATCTTTCAATAACAGAGATTCGATGTGAGCGATCGCTATTTCTATGGTCGGAGGATACACTACTGGACTCAACATAATCTACTACCTTGGTTTTTAATTCTTGAACTCCAATATTATGGGCTGCAGCCATTAACACTACGGGAATACCTAGCTTTTCCTCTAAGTCTTCAGCATTGATTTTAATACCAAGATGGTCGGCTTCGTCAATCAGATTAACTGCTAATAAAACTGGTAATCCGGCTTCTAGTAATTGTAGGGTTAGGTTTAGCATTCTCCCTAAATGTTGGGCATTTACTACATGAATGACCAAATCTATCCCCCTAGTCATCAATAGGTCTCGACCGACTTTTTCTTCTTCGGTAATGGGTAAGAGAGAATACATCCCTGGGGTGTCTATAATGGCGATCGCTTTGTCTCCAATTATCATGTCTCCTGTGGAAATATCTACGGTGGTTCCCGGATAGTTGGAAACTGTGGCATAATGGCTAGTTAGGGCATTAAATAATACGCTTTTTCCCACATTCGGAGAACCCACTAGGGCGACTGTAGGCTTATTTGACACCGCCGAGAAATGGCGATCGCTTTTCGGTCTCCACCACTTCCACCAATGTCTCGGTGAGCTAGACGTTTTACCTGAACAGTTTTTAGAGCAGTAATTACAACTCATGTAGATTATTAGTAATAATTCACGTAAAACTCCTGGGAGGGTTGGAAGCTCCGTGATTGATCACGGAGAGGAAAACCGACTCAAGCGGATGACCGCCGCCAGCACCCCTTTGCGGGGTGGAGGGGTATGGTTGCCCCTCCATGGAGCTATGGTTGGCTCCGACTCCCTTGCGGGGTAATGTTTGCTTCGCCAATGTTCAGAGTCGGTACTATCCAAATCGCACGTCCTTAACCCCTTAGAGATGTTTAACGATTCGGTTCATGAGCCTGGAACTAGCACGCATTCCAGGGTAGGAACTTTAACTCTTGCTCTGAACGGAGCCAGTTAAGGCTATAGCTGGTCAGCTACCTGAAAGGGGGGCACGAAGCCCCCGTGCTTCAGCCGGGGGTGCTGACTTTTATTGAATCCCTGAGTTATAGAATATCACTACAATATCGTCAATCACAAAAATTCCCGGTTTCTGACTATAAAACATAATCTAGGATTATCTAAACATGGTTTTAGATACAAACATTAAATCAATCTGTAAATTTTGGGATGATAATGGTTCTCATTATCGCAGAAAATCTGACGAGAGAATCGGTACTTGACAAGCCCCAATGTTAATGATAGAGTGGAATCTATAGGTTATGCTCCTCTTGGTGTGGGTTATGTCAGCTACAAGAGAGATTATAGGAACCCAAAGCCAGTAAAGCCGTAGTGACATTGACCAATTTCGGGAATAGAGACTCGAGAAGATTTCGCCGCGATGCACGAGTATTTTTTAGGCCAAAATTAGGGGGCTTGACAAAATTCCACATTTATGCTAATCCCCGTCAGAGTTGAAGTGGTGAGTAAGTAGATGTTTGGTAATTAATTCCGCGGCCAATGCGTTTCCGGCGATATTCCAGTGGCTGTCATTAGGTCGGTAGAGTCGGGTGGTTTGGGAAACCTGCCTAAAATCATCTAATAAGTCGATATAGTTGATATTGTATTGAGAAAGGCGATCGCGTAGGAGGCGGTTAGGGTGCTCAAAATCCAAACCTTGGGGGTCATCAGGCTTGAGGATATCAATAACTTGGGATTGTAGTTGTTTATTGACTTGTACCTCGGTAGGAATAATCACAATGGTTAGGTCAATATTTCGATAATCGCAAATCTCCTTAATGCGGCGAATATCCGCCATAGCGTCTTCAAAAAACCCTAGGAAAATGCCGTCCCTTGTCCTAATATCAAACATACGACTTAGGTTAGAAACCTGTTCAAGATAGGACTCATCAGTTAAGGTGGGGTGGTCGTCTTTATATTCGAGGTTATTGGGGTTATAGACAGTCCCTTCAAACTGAGTTTGGAGTTTAATCAAAGATTGTAAAAAGGCGACGGTATAGAAGGTTTCCTTATTTCTATCGAGGGAAGTTAGGTGATTGTCGATAAAATCATTACCAATATAAAAGGATAGGAGTATTTTATCAGGATTAAGCACTAACCCTTCATTAATCAATAAAGCCAAATAGGCGGCGGGTCCTAAGCCAGGAATTCCCATATTGATCACTTCGATATTTTTATCTTGGCTGTTTAGCTGTTTCTCAATCAAGGTTAAATAATTATAGTGATAGGGAACTATTCCAAAGGCGAAGGAATCACCAATTCCCAACATTCGATAAATACCCTCCGGTTTTGCTTGTGTAAATTCCACATCTTTAAAGCCATGGGAGTTTAGTTGAAAGTCAAAATCTTGGGCGTGGGGTCTTCCTCGCCAACGATTATATGAACGGTTATAGAAAACAAATGTGGGATTAATTCTGTGATAAATCCTGAAGGTAGCCTCGGTTAGCAGAAATGTAATTCCCGCGATAATTAAGGTTTGGCTAAAAAATTTACAAACTGGGTTATTAACAATGGCTTTTATCGGTAATTTTTGGGAAATTTTTAACTTTTCTTGGTTCATTTTTCCTCGGGTGCGAATACGGAGTCGGTAATTTTAACTAAGTGTTCAAACAAGATATCTTTAGCCAGTTTGTTTCCGTGGGAGTTCCAATGGGGTTCTTGGAATAGATAGAGATGGCGGTTTTGTTGTTCTACTCTAAATCTAGGAGTGAGGTCAATATAGGGAATGTTGTTTGACTCCAAATGTGAGATGAGGATATTTTGCTGACAGGTAATGTCATAATCATCTAAGTTTAGGTAAAAGGTAGACTGGAGTTGATTTAACAAGTGGTCGTTAACCTGGTATTCGTCGGGATAGATAGCCACGATAAACTTAATGTTCCTGGCTTGGAGAATGGCATTCATTTCTGAGATGCTATCCAAGATATAGTTAATGTTAGCATCACGATCGCCATTTTGTAGCTTCTCGATATTGCAGAAACTCATCCGACCACGTTCTACATCCAGAAATTTCTCCAGGGACAGAATACCTGGGGATGTTTCGGGTTCGTCTAAGGCGATCGCCTCGGTAGTCGCCACTAACTGACTCTGGGAGAGTTGATGGGACTGTTGAGACCTAGCGGCTTCTCGAAAGATTTTATATTTTTGTTGAATAAACAATAAGAGTCGTGATTTAGGAATAATCGGATAGCCAAATATTATTAACTCCTGACGGCGGTCAATATCAATGTAAAGGTCGTTAACAATAATTCGTTTTCGATAGGGGTCAGCATCAAGAAAATCATTCCCCACAAAAAAACCCAAGACGACTAAATGGGGATTATACTGCAATCCATATTTTTTCAATAAGGCTAGTTGTTCGGCGGTATGGGTTCCGGGATATCCAGCATTAATGACATCGACTTGATGCTGTCCGTAATGTTCCCGAAATTGGTTTTCTAATAAAGCGGTATAGTTGCCTTGTTGACCACCAGCCCAATTAAAAGAGTCGCTGAGAATGAGCATCCGAAATATATCAGGATCTGGTTGGAGGGGATAGTCTCGGTCATTGAAGCCAAATTGATTATTACCGTTAGCATGACCGCGAATTTTAAACCCCATATCAGGGTCGTATTGATAGAGTCCGCGAAATAAATAGGGTTCGGAGACAATCATGATTACTTCTACTAAGAAGAACGGTACAATTGTCCAGCAACACAGTAGGAGTAAAATTTGCCGTAAGGGCGGTAATTTTACAGATGGTAATAATTTTTTCATGAAGCCTTATGAATTTACTTCCTCGCATGATTAATAGGATAGCAGTCCCGACGGATATTGTCCATACCTATCTCTGATGGATAACTGGGAATAGGGAGGGGCATGGTTTGGGAGTATAAATACTTGATAATAGTGTAATCAAAAGGCAGAAGGGAAATGGGCGGATGATGTGGAGTTGATAAATAGGCAATCAGGGTAAGTGGGGGAAATCAGAGAAGTTGCCGTCAAAATAGCCCAAAGGTTATAGAATATAAAAATATTTCGTTGTCAGTCGGCTAACTTATGACCTTTTCTGCTGTAGTTCGGGCCTTGGGGCGATCGCCTCTGACGGCTGAACTTCTGACTAAACTGAACCAACAGCAAGCCCTTCACCTTAACGGTCTTCCCCGTGTTCCCAAAGGACTGACGGCTTCAGCTTTAGCCCAGGAAGCTGGGTTAAACCTATTGGTGATAACAGCTACTTTGGAAGAGGCTGGTAGGTGGTCAGCCCAGCTAGAGGTGATGGGGTGGCAGACGGTACACTTTTACCCGACCTCGGAAGCATCCCCCTATGAACCCAGTTATAGCGAAGAGATGGTCTGGGGACAGATGCAGGTATTAGCGGACTTAGTGGCAAGAAACACAGGGAAAGCAGACCCGGTGGCGGTGGTAGCTACAGAGAGGTCTTTACAACCTCATCTCCCTCCGGTGAGTGACTTCCAGAGTTATTGTCTAACCCTGAAGTTGGGGATGACCTGGGAAGGAAAAACCATAGACGAAAAACTCGCCCAGTTGGGATATCAACGGGTGGCAGTGGTGGAAACTGAGGGGCAGTGGAGTCGCCGGGGAGATATTGTAGATGTGTTCCCGGTGGCTTCAGAACTTCCGGTGCGTCTGGAATGGTTTGGGGATGAGTTAGAAAGAATTAGGGAACTGGACCCGGTGACACAGCGATCGCTTGATCGGGTTGAGCAACTAATTCTCACGCCGACGAATTTTGCTCCGATTATCGAAGCGAATTTATCCCTATCTACGGAGACCCTAGAAACTCTCAAATCGGCTCAGATATCGGAGACGAAAACCGGACTATCTCATCTGTTAGGATTAGCATATCACAAGCCAGCTTCTTTAATTGATTATCTACCGGAATTAACTTTAGCGGTAATTGATGAACCTGACCAATGTGCAGGTCATGGCGATCGCTGGTTTGAACATATCGATGAACAGTGGCAAAATGAACAAGGTAAGCTGGTAACAGCAGAAGGGATATCTGTGGAAATTCCGGCAATTCATCAATGCTTCCGGGAGTCCCTAGCGACGGTTGAAAATCGTTTTGATAGGCTGTATCTCAGTGAACTGGCTGATTATAAATCCCCTCTTATTCAGGCTTCCACGGCATCGATAAACTTAGCCAGTCGTCCCGTCCCGGTGACTCCCCACCAATTCGGAAAAATTGCCGAGGTGATTCGCCAACAACGCGATCGCCAATTTACAGTCTTTCTAATTTCCGCCCAACCTAGCCGCTCAGTGGCTTTGTTATCGGAACATGATTGCCCATCTAAATTTATACCCAACCCCCGCGACTATCCAGCCATAGACTCATTAATCCGTAATACCCCCATTGCTTTAAAATATACGGGACTAGCCGAATTAGAAGGGTTTATTCTCCCCACCTTCCGTTTAGTTATTATCACGGACAGAGAGTTTTATGGTCAACACGCTTTAGCTACTTCTGGTTATATCCGCAAACGCCGCCGCGCCGCCTCCAAACAGGTAGATCCGAATCGACTACAACCGGGAGATTATGTGGTTCACCGCCAACATGGAATCGGTAAATTTGTGAAGTTGGAAAGCCTGACTATTAATCAAGAAATCCGCGATTATTTAGTGTTACAATATGCAGATGGAACCCTAAGAGTGGCGGCGGATCAGGTGGGAACTTTATCCCGTCTAAGGCGGTCAGAGTCGAAGGTTCCCCAACTCAATAAGTTGACGGGTAAAGCCTGGGAAAAAAGTCGGGAAAAAGTGGGTAAGTCCATTAAAAAATTGGCGGTTGATTTGCTGAAACTTTACGCCGAACGTTCCCAAAAAACTGGATTTAGCTATCCCGATGATACACCTTGGCAGCAGGAAATGGAAGATTCTTTTCCCTATCAACCGACTCCCGACCAACTGAAATGTAGCCAAGATGTGAAACGGGATATGGAAAGCGATCGCCCTATGGATCGTCTGGTGTGTGGAGATGTCGGTTTTGGGAAAACGGAAGTAGCAATTAGGGCGATTTTTAAAGCAGTTACGGCGGGGAAACAAGTGGCATTTCTCGCCCCCACAACGATTCTCACCCAACAACATTATCACACACTAAAAGAACGTTTTGCGCCTTATCCCATTGAAATTGGATTGCTTAATCGCTTCCGTAGCGCTAGTGAAAAAAAGTTGATTCAACAAAAGTTAACGACCGGAGAAATAGATATTATTGTGGGTACGCATTCGGTGTTATCTAAACATATTAAATTTCGGGATTTGGGACTGTTGGTAGTGGATGAAGAACAGCGGTTTGGGGTGAATCAAAAAGAGAAAATTAAAGCCCTAAAAACTCATGTGGATGTTTTGACTCTGACGGCGACTCCCATTCCCAGGACGCTGTATATGGCGTTATCAGGTATTCGAGAAATGAGTTTAATTACAACCCCACCACCCTCTCGTCGCCCAATTCAAACCCATTTAGGACCATTAAACCAGGAAACTATTAGGGCGGCGATTTGTCAGGAACTAGATCGGGGAGGACAGGTGTTTTATGTGGTTCCCCGCATTGAGGGTATTGAGGAGAAGTCGGCGGCGATTAGAGAAATGGTCCCTAGTGCTAGATTGGCGATCGCTCATGGTCAAATGGAAGCTGGAGAGTTAGAGTCGATCATGCTCACTTTTAGCGCCGGAGAGGCTGATATTCTCGTCTGTACGACCATTATTGAGTCGGGCTTAGATATCCCCCGTGTTAATACTATTCTGGTCGAGGATGCCCATAAATTCGGGCTAGGACAATTGTATCAGTTGCGCGGTCGTGTGGGGAGGGCGGGAGTTCAAGCCCACGCTTGGCTATTTTATCCGGTTAAAGGTGACGGACAGGCGGCTTTAACAGAAGATGCAGTTAAGCGACTGAGGGCGATTAAGGAGTTTACCCAGTTGGGGTCTGGTTATCAATTGGCGATGCGAGATTTGGAAATTCGCGGCGCTGGGGATATTTTGGGCGCTCAACAGTCGGGTCAAATGAATGCGATCGGTTTTGATTTATATACCGAAATGCTACAGGAAGCTATCCAAGAGGTACGCGGACAGGAAATTCCCCAGGTCGATGATACTCAGGTGGATCTGATTTTGACGGCATTCATCCCATCAGATTATATCACAGATTTAGATCAAAAAATGAGTGCTTATCGGGCGGTGGCATCTTGTCAGGATTCGGAAGAGTTAAGTAGAATTGAGGAAGATTGGAGCGATCGCTATGGTAAAATTCCCGCACCAGCCCAACAGTTACTCCGGGTAATGGAGTTAAAACAAATCGCTAAAAAGTTGGGGTTTGCTCGCATTAGACCGGATGATTCTAAGCAGAATATTGTTTTAGAAACACCTATGGAAGAACCCGCCTGGAATTTATTAAAGCAGAATTTACCTGAACATTTACAGCCTCGCTTTATCTACGGTCGCAAACAGGTAAAGATTCGTGGCTTGGGGGCCTTACCTCCTAGTAAGCAGCTCGATTGTCTGATTCAATGGTTGCAAACTATGCAGGAGGGAATCCAATCATAATTAATAATTAATAATTAATAATTAATAATTATGAAGGGCTGACGACCATCTTAAGAAACCCGGTTTCTTTGAGAAACCGGGTTTCTTGACTTCTGCGGTAGAAACCCGGCTATAATAAATAATTAGGTAGGGGCGGGTTCGGCTGTGAATTATGAATTCCCCACGACCATCTTAATAAACCCGCCCCACGGCGAATAATAATCACTGGTTAGAAACCCGGTTTCTTTGAGAAACCGGGTTTCTTGACTTCTAATAAATAATTAGGTAGGGGCGCGCCTCCGCTGTGAATTATGAATTCCCCACGACCATCTTAATAAACCCGCCCCACGGCGAATAATCATTACTGGTTAGAAACCCGGTTTCTTTGAGAAACCGGGTTTCTTGACTTCTAATAAATAATTAGGTAGGGGCGCGCCTCCGCTGTGAATTATGAATTCCCCACGACCATCTTAATAAACCCGCCCCACGGCGAATAATCATTACTGGTTAGAAACCCGGTTTCTTTGAGAAACCGGGTTTCTTGACTTCTAATAAATAATTAGGTAGGGGCGCGCCTCCGCTGTAAATTATGGATTCCCCACGACCATCTTAATAAACCCGCCCCACGGCGAATAATCACTGGTTAGAAACCCGGTTTCTTTGAGAAACCGGGTTTCTTGACTTCTGCGGTAGAAACCCGGCTATAATTAATAATTGGGTAGGGGTGGGTTCCGCTGTGAATTATGAATTCCCCAAGACCATCTTGAAGATAAACGGCGTTTTGATGAAGCGATCGCATTGGGAATCTGATTGTAGCATAAGAGTTGAGAATCTGACATTTAGCTATGCTGGGGAAAAGCCAATTTGGCGGGAAATTTCCTTTAGCTTGAACCCAGGAGAACGTCTAGGGCTTCTCGGACCAACGGGGACGGGTAAAAGTACACTGATGGAAACCCTAATTGGCTTAAAAACTCCTAACAGTGGCAAGATTTGGATTCAGGGAACCTTGGTAGAACCGTCAAGCCTGCGACAGATACGCCGCCAGATAGGTTTTGGTTTCCAAGACCCTAACGACCAGCTATTTATGCCGACCATTTTTGAGGATGTCATGTTCGGTCCCTGTAATTATGGGGTTAGTAATGAGCAAGCCTCAGAAATCGCCCATCAATTATTAGCCCAATTTGGTTTAGCTAAATTGGCTCATCGGTCTGTCCATGAACTATCAGGGGGTCAGAAACGTTTAGCCACCTTAGCAGCCATTCTAGCCCTAAATCCTACCATTTTGATTTTAGATGAGCCGACCAATGGGCTAGACCCGTGGTGGCGGCGTAACTTAGCGGAAATTTTGGTTAATTTACCTATCGAAGTCCTATTGATTGCTTCCCACGATCTACAATGGGTAAGCCGAGTAACAGAGCGATCGCTAATTTTGGGAGATGGCAAAATTCAAGTAGATCGACCCACTAAAGAACTATTGCAGGATAGGGACACCCTGGAAAAATGCGGTTTACCGGATAATTGGGCCTGAAACCTAGCCCGGCGCAAGGGTGATCTATGAAAGTGACTCAATTGCAGGAATAGATCTGCAATACCAGGCGGTATTTCTTCTGGAAACTAGCGGACCGTCTCTGTGATAGGGTAGGGGTGATATTCGCCGAAAAACTCAACTTCAAGGCGTGGACTTGCAGCCGTGGGACACGCGGTGAAGATGCTTGGTGAGGGGTTAAGCGTTCGCTCCCCGAAGACCCAAGAATCCCCGTCCTGTTAGGGCTGGGAGTGTCAATAGCGATAATCTTGTATTAAGTCGAAGGAGATTTAACATGGTAGAACCTACCAAAAGTGCCAACCCCACCACAGCTTCCCCCGAAGGAGGAACTATGACACCCACACCAGACCAGGGACCGAATAAAGAACAATTTGAAGAAATCAAAGAGAAAGTAGTTGTCTTTTTGTCGGAACTACCAGGTTATGTTTCCAAGTTTTTTGGAGAGTATCAAAAACCTATTGTTACTATCCTGTTAATTGTGGTGGCAGTGGTCACAATTAAGGTGTTATTTGCGGTAGTTGATGCCCTCAATGATATTCCCTTGGTAGCTCCCACTTTTGAGTTGATTGGCATGGGATATGCGGCTTGGTTTGTCTACCGTTACTTGCTGAAAGCCTCCACCCGCCAGGAATTAGTACAGGAAGTTAACGCTTTACGCAAACAGGTTTTTGGCAATAAGTCCTAACTAGAAAAACGCCGATTTTCACTTGGGCGCAATAGCGCCCTATTTTTTAAATCAAGGTTTGATGGCAATAATAGTTCGATGACGAGGGTCAGTTTCGATGGTGGTTTGATAGTTCAATCCACATTCAGATAAGGCGGTTTCTACATCAAAGGTATAGTAATCATCCGTCCAGGGTTCTGTACTTTTCATTAAGGTAAATAGCACGGGTGGCAGATTTTGAATGACGGCGGATTTGGGGTTATTATCAACTATGGCTAACACACCATGCGATCGCAAAATTCGTAAGGCTTCTTTAAATATCTTCCGCGTGGCTGTTCGCGGTAATTCATGAATCACAAATTGCAAAGTTACCACATCAAAAGAATCATCAGGAAAACCCGTATTCTCAGCGTTAGCGTGTTTCCACTCACTAATTTTTCCTTGAGTATCCCGCATTTTTGCCACCGATAACATATAGGGAGATAAATCTAAGCCTACTGTTCGGATTGAGGTTTCTTGTCTGTGTTGATAATAACTATGTAAAGCCTGGGTAGAAATTCCCACGGAACAACCTATATCTAAAATATCATGAACTGGGTTAGGGCTATAGTTTTCTAAAACCTGATGAAAACTGTGCCGCAACCTTTCCTGGGCTGTTAGCCATGATAAATCCTCTTTTGGCCATACTCGCAAAGCCATTGAATAGGTAGCAGACTCCGCCTCAAAAGCAGCTTTCCAGCAAAGATTTCCTTCATCATAAGCATGAAAGGGAACTTGATAATAGTCGGGGTAAACTACTGTGGTATCAGTGATTTCTGGGAGTAAGGCTGTTACGCCAGACCCTTCGAGTTGCTGATAAGTTTCTCGCCAGGGAATGCCTTTCTTTTCGGCGGTTTTAATTAACACCCGCCTAGCCTGATATTTCATGAGGTTGAAAATTGGCTTAGTTTGGATGAGAAGATTCACAAATTGGGAGAGGAAATCACCACCAGCCCAGTCGGGTTTGATTTTATCGCTTGTATTCATCAGACGGACATTATAATCATCAACAGTTGATTATCTCATAGTCTTAGCATCTGTGTTAGAGTTAAGGGATAACTATGTCCCAGGGAAAAACTATGAGTCTTTGTTTTAATCCCGCCTGTCGCCACGAAAACCCCAAGGATATTGTATCCTGTGAACGCTGCGGTCAGTCATTAAAGTTAGGCGATCGCTATCGAGGATTGAGAGAAATTGGGTCTGGGGGGTTTGGAAGAACCTATTTAGGTATAGATGAAAGCGAAACTAATCACCCTCCCTGTGCGATTAAACAATTTTTCACCCTTCTGACTAATGATGCTAAAGTATCCTCTCGCCTCTTCCGTCGAGAAGCCCAAAGTTTACAGGTGCTTAACCATCCCCAAATTCCCAAATTTTTGGCATATTTTTCCATAGATGAACAACAGTATATTATCCAAGAGTTCATTCCGGGAGAAACCTTAGAACAAGAATTAGCGGAAAGGGGGGTATTTGGGGAAAGCAAAATCCGAGATATCCTCAATCAAATTTTACCGATTTTACAATATCTACACGCCAGAAACCTAATTCATCGGGATGTTAAACCCGCTAATATTATCCGTAGACAAAGCGATAAACTTCTCTTTTTAGTAGACTTTGGGGCGAGTAAACTCCACACGGGAACTAACCTGGCTAAAACGGGAACTAGCATCGGAACTGCGGAATTTGTCGCCCCAGAACAATTACGAGGAAAAGCGGTTTTTGCCAGTGACCTGTATAGTTTAGGTGTGACCTGTATTTATTTATTAACGAATACATCACCGTTTAATTTGGTGGATGGTGATAATCATTGGGTATGGCGAGATTGGCTGGGGGAAAATGCGGTTAGTTCTCAATTAGCGGAAGTTTTAGATGGTCTAATTTCGCCAGGTCTAAGTAACCGTTATACATCAGCTTCAGCGGCATTAAAAGACCTCAATCAGCCTCGAAAAGCGAAAAATGTCTATGGTAGGTATTTGTGGTTTGGGAGTGCGATCGCTGCATCTATAGCCCTGTTTTCTGTGTTAAAAACCACCCAACAATCATCAAAGATTGAACCCACTACCTCACGAAATGAACCGATTATTCGCCCCAGTAATTTAGAGGCAATTCAATCATTATCTACTTATATTAATCTGCAAAATGCAGCCTATTTAGACACGGGAAAATTTATCGACCAACTCTCACAATTAATTGCCATACCTAGCCATTATTTTGAGGTACAAGTTATTAATAATCATGGAGTACAAATAGCCGCGATTCCTCGCCAAAGTGATAGTTATGGTTATGTAGCGGTTTTATGGGGGGGTAAAATCTCAGATGCGGATAACCAACGCCAACAAAATTGGCAACCTAAAGACCCGACAGATTTGGGAACTTTTAGTCTGCCTAGTTTTCGGAAAACCCCCTCTGATTATATCACGAGAGTTAACTATTGTGAAAGCATCCAAACGACGACAGAACCGCCATTATTATCAACGGTAGGGGAATCACTACCCCTTTCCACAGATGAATTACCCTGTCCCCCCGGTTATGCTTTTTCCCTGGGAATAATTGATGCGATCGCCAAATTATCCGCCACCAGTTCCCCGACAAATTTTCAGTAGAAATTAGCGCCAAAATTCTCAGCAAGTATCTTGGCGCTATAACCTGGTAAATCTAGCCGTGATTGCAACTATTGGCTAATCAGCTAGTAAAACAATCCGATAGCGGGCTTGATTAGCGGCTACCTTATCCATAGCTTCATTGATTTGACTTAATGGCATAGTTTCAATCATCGGTTTAATCTGATTCACGGCTGCAAACTCCAGCATTTCCGCCATAAACCGCCGACCGCCGACAACGCTACCCACCACAGCTTTTTGACCAAAAATCAAAGGAATTAGGGGTATATTTAAAGTCGAAACTGGGATACCCACAAAACACAAAACCCCGTTATTAGCTAACAAGCTAAAAGCCGCATCCCAATCAGTTTCTGAAGAGATAGTAGAAAGCACTAGATCAAAACTTCCGGCGATCGCCTTCATTTCTTCAGCCGTCCCCCATTGTTGGAAGTTATGAGCGCCAAATTCCTTAGCTTGTTCTTGTTTATTTAGGGAAGTAGAAAACGCCGTAACTTCAGCCCCCATAGCCCTAGCAAACTTAATCGCTAAGTGTCCGAGTCCGCCAATTCCCATCACCCCAACTTTCATCCCCGGGTGTTTTATATAGGTCCGCAAGGGGCTATAAACGGTAATTCCGGCACATAATAGGGGGGCGGCGCTGGCGGAGTCTAAAGCATCGGGTATTTTATAGGTAAAATCTGCGGGAACCCGTAGGCGGTCAGCAAATCCCCCATGATGACCTACAATCAGACCTGTGTAGCCCTCGCGACAGATATTTTCTTCTCCTTGTAAGCAATGGTCGCAAGACCTACAGGAATTTCTAATCCAGCCAACCCCTATGCGATCGCCTTTATGTAGAGAAGTCACTTTTTCCCCAACTTCTGTAACTTCTCCAACCACTTCATGACCGGGAACCAGGGGATATTGACTGACATTCCAATCATTATCCCTCATGTGAAGATCCGTATGACACAAGCCGTTGTGAGTGACTCGAATTTCTACTTCATCAACCTGTAGAGGTTCTGGTTCATATTCCCAAGGTTGCAATTTTTCACCGGAATTTAAAGCCGCATAAGCCTTAACTTTAGTGGCTGTAGTCATATTAATATTTTCCTTGCTATTATAAATTGCATACATCATACAATACTTTTTGATGATTCTGGTAAAAATTAACATTTTTTTAACTTTTGGGCGGGTGGCATTTTCAGCAATAGCCAGATAGTTGGGGAGAATTTGGTCAAGTGATGATTACTCAAAACAGGTCAATCAAATGGCGATCGCTATGTTATAGCGATCGCCAAAAGCCGAAAGTCAAGTAAATTTGATGGAAATATCCTCGATTACATGGGATTACATAACCCCAGTTTTCCACCAAGCATCATTTAACCCGATTAATGTATCCTTATCCAGGTCGCCAACAGCCATAGCCGACTCACCACCTTGACAATACTTGTCAATCATTTCCAGATATTGTTTTTGTTGAGTTTGCGCCGTATTTTCCGGCTGAGATTCTGGGTGAGTCGGTGCTTTTTTAACAGCCGGTTCATGATAAGCAGTAGCGTACAAATTCTGCAAATCAGCAATTAACGGATAACGGGGATTAGCAGCAGTACATTGGTCATCAAAAGCCTGGTTAGCCAAATTAGGTAAGTTACTCATAAATTCCTTTTCTTCGATGTCTAGTGATTGTTTAATGGTCAGTGGAATCTCAATTTTTTGCTTGAGAGATTCCACAGCTTCTATCAATTTTTCTACCTTCTCATCAAGGGTATTTCCGCCTAATTTGAGGTAGTCAGCTATTTCTGCATAACGCTGTTTAGCTTGGGGGTATTCATACTGCGGAAAAATCGCCTGTTTAAAAGGGACATCCGTAGAATTATACCGAATTACATGGGAAATCATTAAAGCATTTGCCAAGCCGTGAGGCAAATGGAAAGTCGAGCCTAATTTATGTGCTAGGGAATGACAAATACCTAAAAAAGCATTAGCAAAAGCCAGACCAGCAATAGTGGCAGCATAATGCACCTGTTCACGCGCCTTCGGGTCTTTTGCGCCATTTTGATAAGCAGAAGGCAAGTATTTAAACAGTAACCCTAATGCTTCTAATGCCAGTCCATTAGTAAACTGTGACGCACAAATTGAGACATAGGCTTCTAAGGCGTGAGTCACCGCATCAATACCACCATAAGCCGTTAGTTTTTTCGGCATATTTAAGGTTAATTCCGGGTCAACGATCGCCATATTTGGGGTCAGGGCATAATCAGCGAGAGGATATTTAATCCCCGTGCGATCGTCGGTAACCACAGCAAAAGGTGTCACCTCAGAACCCGTCCCAGAAGTAGTAGGAATTGCCACCATAATAGCTTTATTTCCTAGTTCTGGTAAAGCATAAACCCGCTTCCGAATATCCATAAATCGCGTGGCTAAACCGTCAAACTCAATTTGTGGATGTTCGTACATCAGCCACATAATTTTAGCCGCATCCATGGGGGAACCGCCACCAAAAGCGATGATCATATCGGGCTGATAACTATTCATAAGTTCCACCCCTTTATTAATATTAGAAAGTTTCGGATCTGGTTCCACATCATAGAACACATAATGAGGTACTTTTATCCGGTCTAACACCTCCGTAACTTGTGTAACTAATCCCAGATCAAACAGAGGTTTGTCCGTCACAATAAAAGCCCGTTTTTTACCCCGTAACTCTCCCAGGGCTACTGGTAAACATCCCCCCTTAAAGTAAATCTTGGGCGGCACTCGGAACCACAACATATTTTCCCGACGTTCCGCGACATTTTTAATGTTTAATAAATGGTGTGGTTCCACATTTTCGCTAATCGAATTACCCCCCCAACTACCGCATCCTAAAGTCAAAGAAGGAGACAGTCGGAAATTGTAAACGTCGCCAATAGCCCCCTGAGATGAAGGACTATTAATTAATACCCGCCCAGTGTGCAAACGATTTTCAAAATATTTAATATGTTCGCTATTCCCAGGGTGAGTATACAAAACAGATGTATGTCCTTTACCACCAAAAATAATTAACTTTTGGGCGGTCTCAACTGCTGCGGGGAAACTACTAGCCCGATACATTGCCAAAATTGGCGACAGCTTTTCATAAGACAAAGGTTCATTAACCCCAACTTCTGTAACCTCTCCTATCAGAACTTTGGTATTTTCTTCTACTTGAATACCTGCCATTTCTGCTAGTTTTTGCACCGACTGACCCACAATTTCCGGATTTAATCGCTCATCTTGAAGAATCAGTTGTCGGATGGCTTCTTTTTCCTGCTGTTTCAGAAAATATGCACCCCTGGCGATTAACTCCTGTTTAACGCTGGTATAAACCTCATCTTGAACAATCACTGCTTGTTCAGAAGCGCAAATCATACCATTGTCAAAAGTTTTGCTAATTAAGATAGAAGAAACAGCCATTTTCAGGTCAGCAGTCCCATCAATAATGGCGGGAGTATTCCCGGAACCCACCCCCATGCTAGGATGTCCAGATGAATAAGCAGCCTGCACCATTCCCGGTCCGCCTGTTGCTAAAATTAGGCTGATATCAGGATGCTGCATCAACTGTTGAGACCATTGGAGAGTTGGGTTATCTATCCATCCAATAATTCCCTCTGGTGCGCCAGCAGCTACCGCCGCATCTAGGATAATTTTGGCAGCTTTAATGGTGCATTCTGTGGCTCTGGGGTGAGGAGAAAAGATAATACCATTGCGGGTTTTCAGGGCTAATAAGGCTTTAAAAATAGCGGTAGATGTCGGATTAGTGGTGGGGATAATTCCCGCTAAAATTCCTAGGGGTTCGGCGATTTTTTGCCAGCCATAATGGGGATCAGACTCGATAACATCACAGGTCTTTTCGCCTTTGTATTTGTTGTAAATGTATTCAGAAGCAAAGTGATTTTTGATTACCTTGTCTTCTACTACTCCCATTCCGGTTTCTTCTACAGCCATTTGAGCCAGATTAATCCGGGAGGCGTTGGCGGCTAAAGCAGCGACTTGGAAAATTTTGTCTACCTGTTCTTGGCTGTAAGTCGCGTATTGGGCTTGAGCGTCTTTGACTTGTTGGATTAAATCATTCAGGTGAGTTTCTTGGCTAATTTTCATGGTTTACGCTTCTTTTTTTGCGAGAATTTGCGAGGCTATTTTTTGCCAAGGATATGCTATCAAATTGCTATCAAATATGGTGATTTTTGCCATACTCAGCCCCGACGATGATATTTAATCATTGCCAGCAATTATAGCCAATTCAGGTGATAGATGCCCTTTAGTTCAAAAAGGTAGGTATGGTCAACTTATTAACATGGGTGGTGAACACATACCTACACATAGACGAACTCTGATAAAATAAAGGATTCCAGTATGTAATCTGGACGAATTAGTTATTGGTAGCTAACCTTTAACTCTGCCCACTTTCATTTATAGCAAACTAAATTCTTTATGTCAGCAGCAAAAAGTAGGATTGTGTATCTACTTTTTTCGGAAAATCTCAGCTTGCTGGTCGCGAAATGGTAGGCAAAAGTTTCCCAAGTCGGATAAAGTTTGATTGAGTAGGATGGAGTGATTGCTAGTGGGATAAGGTAGTCTAAAGTAGTATTAAGTTGTCAAAAGTTGTCAAAAGTGGTATAAAATTCCCAGAGATAAGAGACCATTACTAGACATTTTCCGAATATATAACATATATAGCGCTTCTCATCTCTATGAAATACAGCCCTCACCCCAAACCCCTCTCCCAGAAAGGGAGAGGGGCTTTGAAAAGTACCTCATCAGTCCGGGAACTGCTATATATAGGACAGCCTCAAGGATTCTATGCCGTCTGTTACCTGTCCCTGGTCTCTCCCTCAACTCAGATAGTTGTTTTCGGTCACAGGTTGGGAGTTATCAGATCACAGATATATAGGCTGTTTTTCTCTGTGATCCGGTGTTATTCATTACGAGTCCCTTGTCCCCTGATCACCGATCGCTACTGGCGAAGATGAGACAATTTGAATAAGTAATAACACTTATTAGTATTATGGAAGTTCAACAAATTATCGAATGGGCTGACGGTCTAGTGTTGATCCAAACAGGAAAACACCTAGATGACCTGGAGACAGCAATTTTGCAGGGGACTTACCAAAATCAAAAATACTCGGAAATTGCCGCGGGCTACAACTGTAGCGAACCCCATGCCAAAAAGGTGGCTTATCTGCTATGGAAAACCCTTTCCCAAGCGTCGGGAGAGGAAATCAATAAATCTAATTTGCGATCGACTTGTCAGAGGCTACAACTTCCGGCTTTGTCCAATAGCGAAGAATTTGTTACCATTGATACAGTTACTCAAACAAATTCCCCACCTCCCCAGGGTGAAACTACCACGCAACCATATAACACTGAGTCCTTCAGGCGTATCGATCGCACTGATATACCTAATGGGGATTATTTTTGCGATCGCCAAGAAGAAGTGGCTACTCTCAAAAATTGGATACTACAAGATCGCAGTCATTTAGTCTCGATTTTGGGCCTTAGTGGTATAGGTAAAACCGCAGTCGCCCTGCATCTTTTACCACAAATTCAAGACCATTTTGATTGTGTGATTTGGCGGAGTTTACGCACCCTACCTTCCCTATCTTCAATCTTAACTTATTTAACCCAATTTTTGCCTCCCCCCAACCCGGATATCCGACCCCTGACCATCAGTTACGCTTCCACAGTCGCAGAAGCTCAAAACCCATCCCACCAATTAGCAGAACAATTATCATTAGTCATGGAATCTTTCCGACAACATCGCTGCTTGCTCATTTTAGACGATGTGCAGGCGATTTTAAATCCTCATAACCTGGTGGGAGGCTATAAACCGGGTTACGAAAGTTATCGATTATTCTTTAAAACGATTGGCGAACTATCCCATAACAGTTGTTTGATTATGAATAGTTCAATTTTGCCTCAAGAATTAATCGAGTTAACTAATAATAATCATCGGGTTAAATGCTTGACATTAGCAGGCTTGGGGTCAGATTCAGCCCATAATATTTTGACTTCTGCCAGTTTGTTAGACGCTGATAATTGGCAAGAATTGATAGATATATATGGTGGTAATCCCGGCTTTTTGAAAATTGTATCCCGGACAATAAAAGAGTTTTTTGGTGGTAGTGTGAAGCAATATCTAGCCAATAACTCTATCTTGGTATTGCCAGAAATCAAGCATATATTAGATTATTTTTGGCAGCAATTATCGGATTTGGAAAAACAGGTAATGGGGCGGTTATCGGCATCAGATTCCGGTGTGTCTATGGCGGATTTGCTAGAGAATACTAACCATAATAGTTCGGATTTATTGTGGGCGGTTCAATCTTTACAAAAGCGGTTTTTAGTGGATAATATCCAACGGGAACAGCAAACATTATTTACGCTGATTCCGGTAATTAGAGAGTATACGAGACAATGTAGATAATTGGGAAACAGATGGCGACATATATCGGTTTAACCTCCCCTAATTCTGGTTAGGAATTAAGGAAGATTATATTTTGGTTAATGTCGCAGTTTTTTATGGGGAAAATAGTTGATAATTCCTAACTATCAAGAATCAAGAATCAAGCATCAATTAATTTCCCCGGTAATCATTCCCCTGGGAGTAGCTATTAGTTACCAATCCCAAATACACGGATATAGAATTGAAACTCATCCTCTAAGGCTGTCTTAATATTATCAGCTTTACGGAAGCCATGTTGTTCATCAGCAAAGGTGACATATTCGACGGTTAAGCCTTTAGCTTGGAGGACTTGCACCATTTTCTCAGCTTGGTTAGGGGGGACGACTTGATCCTGGAGTCCTTGGAAAAATATAATGGGACAGTTGAGGCGATCGCTATGATGAATAGGCGACCTGGCTATATACAAATCCCGACCTTCTGGGTAAGGTGCAATCAAGCCATCAAGATAGCGAGACTCAAATTTATGGGTATCGTTAGCTAAAGCCTCCAAATCACTAACGCCATAGTAACTAGCGCCAGCTTTAAACACATCATGAAAAGTCAAGGCGCACAGAGTAGTATAACCCCCAGCACTACCGCCAGCGATCGCCATGCGATCGCCATCAACCAACCCTTGCGCCGCCAGAAACTTAGCACCATTAACACAGTCAGCGACATCAACAATTCCCCAGTTACCCTGAAGACGTTGGCGATATTCCCGACCATAGCCGGTACTACCACCATAGTTAACATCCAATACGGCAAAACCGCGACTGGTCCAATACTGAATTTTCAAATTGAGACTGCTAGAAGTCGCCGCCGTGGGTCCGCCGTGGCTTTTGACTAGGAGAGGTGGTTTTTCGGTCTCAGGAGCCACATAGTCTTTATTTTGGGGTGGATAAAAGAAGCCGTAGGCGCTTTGGCCATTTTCGGTAGGAAACTCAATAGGTTCTGGGACCGATAAATAACCAGGGTCTAGGTCTATTTCGGTGGAAGATCGCACGACATTCATTTCTCCAGCATTGAGATCCAATTGCACCAAGGCGGTCGGTTCAGTAGCGGAAGATGCCAACATCAAAATACTATTGTTGTGAACTTTGACGGAGGAAATATAGGTATAGGAAACATCAAAGGAACGTAATTGTTGAGTTTCTGGGTCTAAAGTAGCTAAGGACCAAATACCATTTTGAGTATAGGCACAACAAAGCCGCCGTTGGGAGATGAAACCGAATGTAGACATCCCAAAGACCCATTGAGGTAGTCCAAATTCCGCCGGGAGGGGAAATAATGGCTCAATTTTCTGATCACGAACCCGGTAGAGGTTCCACCAGTTAGCGCGATCGCTTACAAAATAAAGAGTTCCATCAGGAGACCATTGAGGCTGAAAAATTGACTCTTGGACTCCCCCTGCCACCCGTTGTTGTTGGTCTAAAGTCCCATTTTCGGTAACTTCAGCCACCCATAATTCTGTACCATCCCAAGGCATATTAGGATGATACCAGCAAATCCAACAGAGACGCGAGCCGTCTTGACTGAGGTTAGGGGAGGCGTAAAAATCGGCCCCAGTGGCTAAGATTTGGATATCTTCAGGGTTGTTAAGGTTAAGGCTAATGAGGGTATTAACGGGTTCTCCTGGTTGGCTGTGGTCTTCCCGCACACAAATCAAACGTCCCCGGCGGGTATCTATGAGCAAATCAGCATAGCGGAAATTTCCTTCTGGGGTGATAGGTTCGGGTACAATTTCGGTGGGTTGAGCAACTGAGGCGATCGCCTGACGGTAAATGCGTCCATCAGCAAAATTAGAAAAATATACCGTCCCCTCACTGACGGTATAAGATCCTCCCCCATACTCATGTACACGGGTACGAGCATTAAAAGCGGCCGGAGTGCAATCAATGCGATCGCCTTTGGGGGTTAGGCGCACAATCACATTGCGTCCCCCTTCGGAGGGTCGTCCCTCGATCCAGTATATATCACCGCTATCCCAGGCAGGATCTGCCAACCCGACTGCCCCTTTAATAATTAAGTCGGTGGTGATAGCCGACTTCCAGGAGCCATAGGGTGCGACGTTTAAACTCATAGTTTCTATCTCTATAACTCCAGTGGATTCCTATACAGGGAAATTCTACCTAAAATATCAGTAAAATACCTCTATTATCCACTAGGTTGCCAGAGATAGGGCAACTTCTACCCTGGTCCTCCTGACAATCAACAACTCACTTCAATCTTTTATCAAGGTGGGAGAACATTGCATAAAAGCTGCTTGAAAATCTCGATTTGCCATAATTTCCTGTTGAGTTGTCAGATTACTTAGCGCCAATAATTTGTCATCTGGCAGTTTACTTAAACGATCTAAGGTACAATTACAAAAGGCTTCTCCTCTTTGGGGGGAAATATTCTCAGCCGCCATTCCGGCTCGGCATCCTTGCAGATAATTGGTCTGAAATTCCTGGCGCTGTTGTGGGGTCAACGCTTGCGCCGGAAACATGGCAGTTATGGTGCTGCCAATTAGTGGGAACACCACCAGAAATTTAGACACAGTTTTGGGGGGACAAATTCTCATAATATTGTAACTTGCTAACCAGATGATTACTTCCCAATCATACGACTAATTCAACTGCGATCAGCAAAATTTGAGCCAAAGATGATGACCGCCATTATACGTCAAGAGTTATCAATTATGAATTAGATGGTAATTGATTTCTCATGGTCTGGACTGGTCAGGTGGGCAATAAGTTCCACAAATTTGGAGCCGGGTACTGATTGGGGTAAAATATATTGGAAGTCATTGGGCGATCCAAGTCATCTTAGAAAATTGATGTTTTAGACAAGAGGCTATTATTGTATGGCATACGATTATGATTTGTTTGTGATTGGTGCAGGTTCAGGGGGGTTGGCTTCATCGAAACGGGCGGCTTCCTATGGGGCGAAAGTAGCGATCGCTGAAAATTCAGTGGTTGGGGGAACCTGTGTGATCAGGGGTTGTGTCCCCAAAAAACTGATGGTCTATGCTTCCCAGTTTTCCCACCTATACAAGGACGCGGTAGGCTATGGCTGGAGTGAGGTGGAGAGTAGCTTTGATTGGCAAAAACTCACCCAAGCGGTTGATACGGAAGTTAAACGGTTAAGCCAACTCCATATCAGCTTTTTGGAAAAAGCCGGAGTGGAACTTATTGATGGATACGCTAAATTTATTGATGCCCATACACTAGAAGTAGGCGATCGCAAAATTACCGCCGATAAAATTCTGGTGGCAGTGGGAGCGAAAGCGGTGCGCCCAGAGATTCCCGGCATTGAACATAGTATCATTTCTGATGATATGTTTTTGCTGCCGGAACAACCAAAACGGTTCGCGGTTTGGGGTGGTGGCTATATTGCGGTAGAATTTGCGGGTATCCTCAATGGTTTAGGTTCCCAAGTCACAGAAATTATCCGGCGTGACCTGATCCTGCGGGGATTTGATCAAGACCTGCGGAGCCATATTCAAGAGGGTATGACCAAGCATGGGGTGAATTTCCGCACTAATACCACCATTGAAAAAATCGAAAAAGTGGAGGAAGGTCTGAAACTCACCCTAACAGGTGATGATACAGAACCGTTGATTGTAGATGCTCTGTTGTGTGCGACAGGTCGCCAGCCTAAACTGGATGGATTAAACCTGGAAAATGCGGGGGTAGAAACGATTAAAGGGGCGATCGCTGTAACTCAAGACAGCCGCACGACTCAATCTAATATTTTTGCGGTGGGAGACTGCACAGACCGCGTGAACCTGACCCCAGTAGCGATCGCCGAAGGTCGGGCTTTTGCAGATACGGAATTTGGTCATTTACCGCGCTCCATCAGCCATGATAACATCGCTACAGCGGTATTCTCCCAACCGGAGGCGGCGACAGTAGGCATGACAGAAGCCCAAGCCCAAGAAAAATTCGGTGATGGGATTAAATGCTATCGGGCTGTGTTCCGACCCATGTTCCACAGTCTGACGGGGGCTGATGAAAAGGTATTAATGAAGTTAATCGTGGAAACTAATACCGATCGCGTTTTGGGGGCTCACATGGTGGGTAAAGACTCAGCCGAACTGATCCAAGGAGTTGCGATCGCTGTTAATATGGGAGCTACCAAAAAAGATTTCGACAACACAATGGGTATTCATCCCAGCAGCGGTGAAGAATTCGTCACCATGCGTTAATTGCTGATTCCTGATTGATAGCTAGGAGGGTAGGTAGGGGCGGGTTGATTAAAATTGTCGTCGGGAACCTTAACTAATTGCGGAACCCGCCCCCACAAATTTATCACCCTCCTTTTCCGCTTTACCTATATCTTGGCATCCAAATTGGAACATTAGCGATTTGGGGACCTTAGCTCTAATGTCGGAGCCATGATTTAGTCGTATATTTGCAGGACATCTTACGACAATAGCGTATAATACTTCAGAAGATTCGCAACTCAATAATTGATATACGGTTAAACCCCGGACAATGGCGAATTTTGCTCACCACCTATTATTGGGCTGGTTTTACTATGATTAGCAGTCCCTGGTAAGCAGTTAACAACAGGCAATAATTAATAATTAATAATTAATAATTAATAATTAATAATTGTAGGGGCGGGTTCCGTTGTCAATTCAACTGCCGACGACTATATTAATAAACCCGCCCCAGTCCCCAGGGTAAGAGGAGAGACAATTGAATTGATAATTCATAATCAATAATTGTAGGGGCGGGTTCCGTTGTCAACTCAACTGCCGACGACTATATTAATAAACCCGCCCCAGTCCACAGGGTAAGAGGAGAGACAATTGAATTGATAATTCATAATCAATAATTGTAGGGGCGGGTTCCGTTGTCAACTCAACTGCCGACGACTATATTAATAAACCCGCCCCAGTCCACAGGGGAAGAGGAGAGACAATTGAATTGATAATTCATAATCAATAATTGTAGGGGCGGGTTCCGTTGTCAATTCAACTGCCGACGACTATATTAATAAACCCGCCCCAGTCCCCAGGGTAAGAGGAGAGACAATTGAATTGATAATTCATAATCAATAATTGTAGGGGCGGGTTCCGTTGTCAACTCAACTGCCGACGACTATATTAATAAACCCGCCCCAGTCCACAGGGTAAGAGGAGAGACAATTGAATTGATAATTCATAATCAATAATTGTAGGGGCGGGTTCCGTTGTCAACTCAACTGCCGACGACTATATTAATAAACCCGCCCCAGTCCCCAGGGTAAGAGGAGAGACAATTGAATTGATAATTCATAATCAATAATTGTAGGGGCGGGTTCCGTTGTCAACTCAACTGCCGACGACTATATTAATAAACCCGCCCCAGTCCCCAGGGTAAGAGGAGAGACAATTGAATTGATAATTCATAATCAATAATTGTAGGGGCGGGTTCCGTTGTCAACTCAACTGCCGACGACTATATTAATAAACCCGCCCCAGTCCACAGGGGAAGAGGAGAGACAATTGAATTGATAATTCATAATCAATAATTGTAGGGGCGGGTTCCGTTGTCAATTCAACTGCCGACGACTATATTAATAAACCCGCCCCAGTCCCCAGGGTAAGAGGAGAGACAATTGAATTGATAATTCATAATCAATAATTGTAGGGGCGGGTTCCGTTGTCAACTCAACTGCCGACGACTATATTAATAAACCCGCCCCAGTCCACAGGGAAAGAGGAGAGACAATTGAATTGATAATTCATAATCAATAATTGTAGGGGCGGGTTCCGTTGTCAACTCAACTGCCGACGACTATATTAATAAACCCGCCCCAGTCCACAGGGGAAGAGGAGAGACAATTGAATTGATAATTCATAATCAATAATTGTAGGGGCGGGTTCCGTTGTCAACTCAACTGCCGACGACTATATTAATAAACCCGCCCCAGTCCACAGGGGAATTAGTAAACCGGGAGGAGAGACACTTTTAAAGCCTATTGTATGATTACTGAAATGACTGTATCAAGATTAACTGAGAATTGACCAATGATTAAACAATTAACTAATTTGCGCCGAATTGGGCGAATTAAATGGCTTTCTGTGTTATTGGCAATAGCAGGAGGATTGCTATTTGTTGGGGTGAGCATAATTCCGGCGATCGCTCAAACTCAAGGGGATTTGACCATTGATTTTGCCACCACTCAACCAGGCGTTCAATCTATGAGTGGTTTTCTGTATGGAGTTGAACAAGATGAACCGCCAGATCATCTAATTGAACCCCTGCAACCGAGACTGTGGCGGACATCTCGCCTCAACCTTTATCGGCGCTTAACTGGATTTGGAGCAACATTTCAGTTGTTACTCAGTGATACTTGGGGATATGGAAGACCACGGGGGTGGCCCTATGATGACTATACTCGCTGGGAAAACCATGTTCGGAATTTGGCTAGAGAACATAAGGGAAAAAAGATGCTCTGGGATATCTGGAATGAACCCGATTTGCGCGATCCGTTTTGGCATGGAACCAGACAACAGTTTTTTGAAACCTACAAAAGGGCTTATCGGGTTTTACGGGAAGAGTTAGGCTCTGATGTGATTATTGGTGGGCCGAGTATTACTAAGTATGATAAGGGTTTTTTGAGGGCTTTTTTAAACTATTGCCGAGACAATAATCTTGAGGTTAACTCATTATCTTGGCATGAACTGAATGATCAAACTATTAATGCGATCGCACCCCATATCCGAGATGCTAACCAGAGTTTTCGACAGAACCCAGCTTATCGCAGTCTAAGAATTCAGCGATTGGATGTTAACGAAATCATTGGACCGACTGCCCAATATCGACCGGCCGAAAATTTAGCCTATTTGTATTATACAGAACAGGGGGGCGCTTCTGCCGCCGCCAAAGCCTGTTGGGAGCCGAAAGGGGGGGGTCCAAATAACTGTTTTAACAAAAGTCTTGATGGTTTGGTGCAGCCGGGACCTTTTGCACCTAGGGCGGTTTGGTGGGTTTATAAAGCCTATTCTGATGGCTTTAGCACTAGGGTGAGGACTCAGGGAAATAACCCCAGAGTGATTGGTTTGGCGAGTCAGTCTAATGGTCAAAATCAAGCCCAAGTCCTCTTTGGTTATTTTGAGCAAGGTCCTTCCGCCCGTCAAGCTACTGTTACGCTGACTCTCAGAAATCTTCAGCAGCTTGGTTTGGGACAGCCTGGACAGCCTTTAAATTTGACTATCTCCCGAATTCCAGACAGTGGGGAAGCGGTGGTTAAGGATTTAGCGATCGTCAAACGGGAGCAAATTACGGTCACTAATCAAATAGTCCGATTGACTGTTCCCAATATTCGCATCCATGAGGCTTATATTTTGACTATCGGCTAGGTAGCGCACCTTGAGTGATATCTTGGTGAGGTTAAAGGCGATCGCCTTGGCGAATTGACTCCAAGGGAGTACCATCTAAACAAGCCTCATCAAGACAAGCGCCGCCCCATTGTGTATTTTCGACAATCGCACAAAGTAGGTTAGCCCCTCGCAAATTCGCCCCTCGCAAGACTGCGCCACTCAGGTTAGCCTCTTCCAAATCAGCTTGGGAAAAGTCCACTCCCGAAAGGTTAGCATTTCTCAGGTCGCAGCCCTGCAAAATCGCCCGAGACAGACTCACCCCGCGCAAATCAGCCGATTGGAGACTAACACCACTTAAATCCAGATTACCAAATACCGCCCCGGTGAGAAAAGCCCCTGCAAAGGTAGCCTCTCGTGGGTCTGTATCTAATAAGATAGCACCCCGCAGGTCAGCATTGCGAAAATCTGCCTGTATGAGGTTAGCCCCCGTAAGATTAGCCCCTCGGAGGTTAGCCCTAACGATCGCCCTAGCCAAATTCGCCCCCGACAAATTCGCCCCCATTAGCTTGGCTTGGGAAAGGTCCGCGTCAGCCAGATCAGCCCCGGACAGGTCAAGACCGGATAAATCAGCATTAACTAGGTCTTTGATTCTACCATTTCTAATGTCTTCGATATTTAGGGATGCAGATTGATGATTAATCATAGGTTATTAATGTGTAATTTTGGGTGATTCTGGATGTTCAGAATAGGCGGGATTAGTGATTTCTTCTAGCCAGATATTCGGGAGTTGGGTCGGCTGAGTTGGTAACTGCATTAAACCCACTTCCGTTAACCTAATTACTGTGGCTAAGGAGTTCACCACAGCCGGATCAAATCTAGTGCCGCTGTATTTTTCACATTCATTTAGGGCATCTTTTAAGGTCAAAGCTGGGCGGTTTCCTCTGGGCTGAGTTAGTTCTTGAAAATAGCTAACTAGCCCTAAGATTCTGGCTTTGATGTTGATTTGTTTTCCTTTTTGACCATCAGGAACTCCGCTACCATCCCAATTTTCTAAGTGGTGGTTAACCACTTGTTGCACTACTGTTAATTCTGGCATAGCTTCCAATAGTCTACCACCAATAGATGCGCGATCGCGCCAAAATTTTTGGGTGGCTTCATCCATTTCGGAGGGAGTTTTTAAAAACACTTCTGGGGGTGCAGATACCAGACCAATACGATGCAATAAACCTGCTAATTTCAGCCGTCGCAGCTTAACGGTTGGTAGGTCTAAAATCTGACCTATGGTTTCGCATAAGGCGGCGACTTGTAGGGAAGCACAAGGGTTAAAGGAGTCGCGTTCATCTACTTGTTGCGCCATGCGTAATAGGGCTTGCAGTTTGTTGGCGCTTAAATTCCGGCTAACTCGTTTGGCTTGTCCTTCCAATTGCCAGAGTTGTCTATTTTGGCGATTAACGGAGATTAATTCTTGTTGTGATGATTGTAAATATGTAACAATCCGAGAAACTACGGTGCTGAGGTCGGGAAATGTGGGGTTAGGGGTAGCAGTAATATTTTGATAAGATTCCCAGAGGCGATCGCCTAATTCCGGGTTATAGTTACGGAAGCGATTAATTAATATTTCGGTAGTTTGGTCTACTAGGGCTTTATCAAAAGTCCAGAGTCCATAAAATTTGCGTTCCGTGTCAATGGTAGGTTTCGCATTAGCCAAATATTCAGATTCTGATAATTCATGACAAAGAACCATCGCCCTATATCCAGGTGCTATAATTAACAGGTTCCACTCCTCTACTAGGCTATCAGATGGTTCCAGATTAATCAAGGAAACATTATCTAATTGACCTGTGGGATGTTCCGCAAAACCGCTATCAGGTACCGCGCTAATGACAACATGGCGGGAAAGTTGGGCGATTTGCAAATAGCGATCGGCTTCCTGGAGATACCATTTTCCTTGTTGAAAAGTCACTAAAACCAGGGGTTTTTCTCCGGTAGCTTCACCTGTTTGTAGAAGATGGTCTTCTAAAGCGTGACAGAGTGCGACCAGAGTATTTTTAAAGTAAACGCCAAAACTAGAGGGGAGTTGACTATCAGGTAAAGAGGCTTTAAGTAAGTTTAGTGTCGATTCAGGATTCATATTATTTATAGGATTTTTAACAGGGGACAGACCAAGGTAAGCGGGAAATTAATTAATAATGATTAATTATGAGCTATTTACTGCCCCCTGTCTAGTATCTAGGGTTAATTTTGGGCAAGTTGGTTGGGTGGGTCAATGCGGTTAGCGATCGCCGCCACGATAATCATAGGTAAACCTACCAGGAAACAGGTTAACCATTGTTGCAGGTCTAGGGGCGCAGTGCTGAACAAAGTATTCATGAAGCCTACCTGACTAAAGATGACCTGTAGAACCATGGTAACAGCAATACCAATCCAAATTACTGGCGCTTGGGCGATTTCGGTATCTTTCCCCAGTAGTTTGGAGGAGAGAGTTTCGCCAATTTGACTGAGACTAATAAGATAGAATACCCGCCCAAATACCAGGGCTTGAATTGCCATGGTCCGGGCGATCGCTTCTTCTTCGGTAGTCATCCTCACCCATTCAAACATTCCAAAAATCAGCACCCAGTTAAAGACAGAAATCAACAGAATTCGCAGGAGTAGTGGCTTATTTAACAGAGGTCGATTAGGGGAGAGGGGGGGTTGTTCCATCACTTGTTTAGACTTAGGTTCAAAAGCCAGGGGAACCGTCATAGCGATGGAGTTAATCATATTTAACCACAAGACTTGTAGGGAGAGAATAGGTAACAATCGGTCGAGGAGGACACTAATAACAATAGTCATGGACTCCCCGCCATTGACAGGTAAGATAAAGGCGATCGCCTTAATCAAATTACGGTAAACCGTGCGCCCTTCTTCCACCGCCGCCTCAATAGAAGCGAAATTATCATCCGTCAAAACCATATCGGAGGCTTCTTTAGCCACCTCGGTTCCCGTTTGTCCCATAGCCACACCAATATCAGCCTGTTTAAGCGCCGGCGCATCATTGACCCCATCCCCCGTCATGGCGACAATATCTCCCCGAGACTGTAACGCTTCCACCAGGCGAAATTTTTGTTCGGGGGCGACCCGCGCAAATACCACGCCATCTTCAGCCGCGTTAATAAACTCTTGCTGATCCATCTGGCTAAGGTCTTCTCCGGTGAAAGCAATAACTCTCCCCGACCGTTTCAGGCGCATTTGGGAGGCGATCGCACTAGCGGTGATGATATGGTCTCCCGTAATCATTTTGACCCGAATACCAGCATTTTTACAGGCCGCTACAGCCCTAATTGCTTCTTCGCGTGGGGGGTCAATCATTCCCTGTAAGCCGAGAAACTCTAACCCCTGTGCAATATCCTCATGGTCTAGGGTAGTTTGCTGGGTGATTTTTCTGGCGATCGCTAATACCCGTAACCCAGAAGCTGCCATAGTTTCAGCCTGTTTATGAATTTCCGCAGCATCTACCGGAATGATTCTGCCGTCAGAGTCTAACATTTCATCGCAGCGGGAAACAATAGCTTCCACCGAACCCTTAACATAAATTACCAATGTTTGGCGATCGCTAGATTCATGCAAAGTCGCCATATATTGATATTCTGACTCAAAGGGAATCACATCTTGGCGAGGCATTTCTGCTTCCAATGCAGCCAGGGTAAATCCCACTTTGCGCGCGCTAACAATTAAAGCCCCTTCCGTCGGGTCTCCTACAACTTTCCAGGTATTTTCTTCCTGAATTAAATGGGAGTCATTACACAACATCCCCCCTCGCAAACATTCTTCAAGGACAGGGTGATATGCTAAGTTAATCTCTTCATCTGCTAAGGATATATTCCCCTCTGGTGTATAACCACTACCCGAAACCTGGTAATTTTCACCCCCAGCATAAATCTGCTGGACCGTCATTTGATTTTCCGTTAAAGTTCCCGTTTTATCAGAACAAATAACCGTCGCACTTCCCAGAGTTTCCACAGCCGGGAGTTTCCGAATAATAGCATGGCGGTTAGCCATCCGAGAAACCCCAATAGCTAGGGCGACTGTTACCACTGCTGGTAAACCTTCCGGAATTGCACTAACTGCTAGGGCGATCGTCGCTTCAAACACATCGTTTAAACTCTGCCCATATCCTAACCCTACCGCCAACGTCAACGCTGCCACTCCCAGGATAATATAAAGCAGTTGGCGGCTGAATTTATCAAATTTCCGAGTTAGGGGAGTAATCAGATTATTTTGTTTTTCCATTAACTGGGAAATCCGCCCCGTTTCCGTATTTTTCCCAGTAGCGATAACTATGCCTCGCCCTTGTCCTGCTGTCACAAAACTGCCAGCATAACCCATGCTTTTCCGGTCTCCCAGAGAGGCATTTGCCTCTACCGTATCTGGGTGTTTCTCCACCGCCGTCGATTCTCCCGTTAGGGCGGATTCATTAACTTGTAAATTCTTGGTTTCTACCAGGCGCAAATCTGCCGGAACTTTATCGCCAGAAGCTATAAATACAATATCCCCAGGGACTATTTCCGATGAAGGAACCTTGTTTTTTTCACCATTTCTATATACCGTCGCTTCCGTTTCTATGGACGATGACAGGGCGGCGATCGCATTTTCCGCTTTAGTTTCTTGGATAAAGCTAACTATAGCATTAATCAGCACTACCGCCCAAATCACCCAACCATTAGCACTTTGCCATCCTTCTAATAAAAACTTAATACCCCCAGCAATAATGAGGATATAAAGTAGAGGTTGATTGAATTGTTCTAAAAATCGGATAATCGGATGTTTACCGCCCTTACTTTCCAGGCGATTTAAGCCAAATTGTTCCTGTCTTTTCGCAACTTCTTCCGAGTTTAAACCTTGTTCTAGGTTAGCCCCAACTTCAGCAGCAGTGTCAGCGATCGCTAAACAATGCCAGAGTTTTGGGAGTAAAGATTTATCGTCATTCATAATCTCAATTTGGTAATGTTCAAAGGGTGAACCATAGCCCACGAAAATATAGTTATAGGCGAGACAGTAGCCATGGTTAAGGTTATCGAAAGATTAAGATGTCCGCACAGAGAGGGTTAGTCATCCTACCAACTAGGATAAGTGCTGACATCCGCTCTCAACAGACTTAGTGATAACAATATGTATCATATCTAACAATCGTCTATTTTCCAAGTTTTTACCTGGGGGATGTAGTTCAATGTCAATTATACTGATTGGGCGAGACTATAGGAATCGGTGATGATTGAGGATAAAATCGGGGGAATTTTGTCTAAAAACTGCCAATATATGATATAATACCCCGTGCAAATATCGCTAATCCGATAGCAGGGAGATGGAATTTTAATGGTGAATACTGAACCGATTGTTTCCCCCGAATGGTTACGCGAAAATCTAAATAATCCCCAGGTGAAAATTGTGGACTGTCGTTTTGCCTTGGCTGATCCAGCTTGGGGACAACAACAGTATCAAGAGAGTCACATTTTAGGCGCTTTTCATCTGGATCTCAACCGGGATCTGTCTTCACCAGTGACTAAACATGGGGGCCGTCATCCCTTGCCCAATATCGATGAACTAGGGGATAAATTGGGTAAAATGGGGATTGAATTTGGGGAAACTCATGTCGTAGCCTATGATGATGCCCGATTTGCCTTTGCTGGGCGGCTGTGGTGGCTGTTACGATATATGGGTCACGATCGCATTAGTTTACTCGATGGTGGCTTTAAGAGTTGGCAGGCGGCGGGTTATCCCGTATCTGAAGAGTTGCCAGGTTCACCACCTGCTAAGTTTACCCCCAAATTGCGATCGGATTGGGTGGTAAGTTATGAACAGGTGAAAGCGCGCAAGGATCAGCCTGGGGTGATTTTAGTTGATTCTCGTGACCATGACCGCTATTTAGGCAAACATGAACCCATAGACCCCATAGCCGGACATATTCCCGGCGCGGTGAATTTACCCTGGCAACAAGTCACCGATGATCAAGGTTTTGTGAAGTCTACACAACAGCAGCGGTGGACTGAGTATCAGGAAGCTGAGGAAATTATCGTTTACTGTGGGTCAGGAGTCACAGCCTGCGCCAATTTGTTATCCCTGGAATTGGCAGGCTTATCCCAGGGAAAATTGTATGCCGGAAGTTGGAGTGATTGGTGTTCCTATCAACTAGACCCCGAAGGCTGAAGCCTAACGACACCCCAGGGAGTAGCGGGTATCAACTCCGGTCCTAGAGTTGACACCTTCTGCCCTCAGACAGAGTTGGCGCAACTGTTCCCGATCAAAAATAGCATCGGTAAAGTCTGCGCCAGTGATTTTGGTATCAGCAAAAGTAGACCCCAAAAACAGGGCTTCCGTAAAAATCGAATCGCTTAGGTCTGCCTGGGAAAAGTCTACCTGATCCACCATAGCATAGGTGAGGTCTGCTTTTCTCATCGTCACCCCCAGCATAATTGCCCGACTGAACACAGAACCTCGCAATTCGGCTTCGTCAAAGTTAGCATATTCCAGATTGGAGTTGGCAAATTCGGCGGCGGGTAGTTTTTGACCCGAAAAATCGCGGTTTTGCAGCAAGCTGTGGTTAAAAAACAGGTGGGACGGGTTCTCAGCTAGGGCTAACCCCGGTCCCATAGTTAATATTAGTCCTACCCATAAGGCGATCGCTAATGATCCAATCATCCTCTTCAATGCCAAAAGTCCCATAAAAATATCTCGAATAACCACAATCTATCTCCAGGATAGCGAACTAAAGCAGCCTTTTCACTACAATGGGAAACCAAAGACGAGGTTAAACTGTATTGATGATTAATTTTTTCTTGACTTGGCTGTTAGCAGCTATTGCGCTGTCCATTACCGCTTATTTAGTGCCGGGTTTTGCTCTGGATAGTTGGCAGGCTGCTGCTGTAGGGGCGATCGTTATGGGGTTGGTAAATGCCATTATTAAACCAATTTTAACCATCCTCACCCTACCCTTAACCCTCTTAACCCTAGGTTTGTTCCTTTTTGTCGTTAACGCCATTTCCCTATACCTAGTCGCACAATTTACCCCCGGTTTTACCATTAATGGATTTTGGCCAGCCCTATGGGGTTCTATCGTCCTCTCCTTAGTTTCCTGGGGTATGAGTCAAATCGCCAACAAAGCTGATGTAGATATGTAGATTGTTGAGATTTTCCCGACTCTAGGTTAAGGCGGTGGGTTATTCCTGGCAATATCAACCCCCGCCTTTTTCATCCCCAACCCCCATTACAGCCTGTTCAGAAATAATCTGATCACCTCTCAAAGTCCCTCTCCCTCTTTGGGATCCAGATTTAGGGTGAGGGCAATGTATTAAGCGACTGGTGAACAAGCTGTATAAACTCTTGACTTAGATTGAACATCAAAAAGTCATCATTCTTAACTATTAATAGATATCGTGAATCTTCAGATCCGTCATGTCTAAATGTTTGTAGGACATCCACCCTATTTGTGCATCATTAAACCAATTTTGTTTGTCTGCGGTACATAAAGCGCGACCACACCACCATATCCCCAGATTTTTATTAACATAAGTCGCATCAAATATCTCAACAAAGGCTCCTAATGGTAGCTTTTCGATAATGTTGTTACTATCGTTAGGGTTAGGGGATCTTCTCAAATTTAACCCCTCAGTTTTCACCTTAGCAATACATTCAAATACATCAACATGAACCTTGGGAATATACCAGGAAGTAGAACGATTTTGTTCTCCTGAACCCAAATCGGAATCTATAATCATCTGATAATGTCCGTCTTCCAAATAACGACTATTATTCCAAGCGATAAAACTAGCGCCCGCCGGAACTTCGATTTTTTTATGAGTAGGTAGTTGATTAGCCGGGAGAGGTTCGGCTTTAAAAATGGTGCGGGTATGCACAAAAACTTTCATGATTGATTTCCTCAGTAATAGAGATAGTTGAGTAGAGAGATATTAGGCGCTAAAATACTTAGCCGCCGGGTGGTAAGTGATAATAGCAGTAGTCAGATTAGACATCAAAAATTACTGATTTTTAACGAGGAACTATCCTTTGGTCTCTATTATCATAATCATACTTTAGCTCCGTCATGTCTAAATGTTTTGAGGACATCCAGCCTACTTTGGGATCAGAATATGCGTTAGAAAACCAATGTTGTTGGTCTGCGGTACATAAAGGGCGACCAGACCACCATATCCCTAGATTTTGATTAACATAAGTCGCATCAAATATTTCAACAAAGGCTCCTAATGGTAGCTTTTCAATAATGTTATTACTATCATTAGGGTTAGGGGATCTTCTCAAATTTAAACCCTCAGTTTTCACCCTAGCAAGACATTCAAATATATCAACATGAACCTTCGGAACATACCAACTACAACTGCGATTTTGTTCTCCTGAACCCAAATTAGAAGCGAGGATAACATGATGATGATCTTCGTGCCAAGGAAGACGGTGAATCTCAAACCGACCGATAAAACTAGCGCCCGCCGGAACTTCGATTTTTTTATGAGTAGGTAGTTGATTAGCCGGGAGAGGTTCGGCTTTAAAAATGGTGCGGGTATGCACAAAAACTTTCATGATTAGTTACCTCATTAATAGAGATAGTTGAGTAGAGAGATATTAGGCACTAAAATAGTTAGCTACTGGGTGGCAAGTGATAATAGCAGTAGTAGACTGTTCCGGGTTCAAGCTGTTCACTTTCATCTATATATCAACCAATTATCCATTTCAATCAATCTAACTCTCAGTCCGGTTAAACCTCAAAAAATATAGCGGATCAAGGTTGGTGTCACTCCAGAGAGTCTGAGATTGCCGATATGCCCTAATTGGATATTGATTTTTCCCTGCCCTGGGGTACTGGTCTGTTCAAACTTTACCAAAGATTTATATAAGAGCGATCGCTTTTTTACATAACCCCCCTTTTATTCATGAGTGGGATTCTGTTTACTTATCATATAACAACTCTAAATTTTGGTCAGCACCCCCGGCTGAAGCACAGGGGCTTCGTGCCCCCCTTTCAGGTAGCTGACCAGCTATAGCCTTAACTGGCTACGTTCAGAGCAAGAGTTAAAGTTCCTACCCTGGAATGCGTGCTAGTTCCAGGCCCTAGAACCGAATCGTTAAACATCTCTAAGGGGTTAAGGACGTGCGATTTGGATAGTACCGACTCTGAACATTGGCGAAGCAAACATTACCCCGCAAGGGAGTCGGAGCCAACCATAGCTCCATGGAGGGGCAACCATACCCCTCCACCCCGCAAGGGGGTGCTGGCGGCGGTCAGCCGCTTGAGTCGGTTTTCCTCTCCGCGATAAATCACGGAGCTTCCAACCCTCCCAGGAGTTTTACGTGATAATTGTTGGAGCGACTCTAGGGGGAAGATTCAGAGTCGGGAGGGGATGTTGTTGCCATTATTTTGAGCATATATCCAAACCTAACCCAAAAGACTATGAAAAATTTATGTAATCAAATCGCTCTATCTGCTGGTGTGACTATGGTTAGTGCGATCGCATTAGCCACCCCTAGTCATGCTGCTACCTTCCACGCCTGGGATGTTTTGGCGAATCGTGGAACCCCCAATCATCGGTCTGTCTTCTATGACCTAGAGTTTTTTGATCACAATGGTAACTTACTGGGGACAGGAGAACTTATTCACGCCGGAAAACCCTTTGAGGGAATTATAGATATGTGTGTGACTCCTTGGTGCAGGATTCCGCCTTTGGATATCAAGAAGGAAGATAACTTTTTTCTAGTACAGAGTTTTTCCTCGCCCATCCCCGGGTTAGGTGGGGCTCATTTTTTTCGACCCTTTGATGAGCAGTTACTAGCTGGTTTCCTTCCTTGTACCTCTGCCGGATGTATTGCCAACACCGGAGGAATTGGATTTACTTATAATTCCTGGGTTCTCAATGTCCGGACGGGGTTTAACTCACGAATGACTGCTAATGAGTGGAGTGTCAGTGGTTCTAGCATTCCACAGGTTCCAAATGGTTCGGGAACTTGGACCGCAACTCGTCGGGCTACCGTACCCGAACCCACATCAATTTTAGGATTCCTAGGATTAGGTGTACTCGGCACAGTTTCTTTACTAAAGCGCCATGGTTCTTAAAAATACTTGGGTGGGAAATTCCCCACCCGACTTAGATTGTTAGGCGCTAAAATACTTAGCCGCTGGGTGGTAAGTGATAATCGCAGTAGTAGACTGTTCCGGGTAAAGCTGTTCACTTTCATCCATATATAAACCAATCACCTCTGCTTTCAACAGATCTAACTGTTTATATTGGTCTTGCATATTCGGACAAGCCGGATAGCCGAAACTGTAACGGGAACCTCGATAACGCTGCTTGAGGATATCGCGAATATTATCAGCATCCTCCCCACCAAAACCTAACTCGCGGCGAATGCGCGCGTGTAACCATTCTGCCATAGCTTCAGCCGTTTGTACTGCCATACCATGAAAATACAAATAATTGGTATAATCATCAGCAGCAAATAGCTTCTGGGCGTAATCTGTCGCGATTTGTCCGACGGTAACCGCGTGCATCGGAAAAACGTCCATTTGACCGCTATCTTTAGGGGCGAAAAAGTCAGCAATACAGAGGCGACGACCAGACCGCTGGCGGGGAAATTCAAAACTGGTAATTGGTTCGGAAATTTCTCCTGCCTTAATTTTTTCGGGGTCATAAATTAACAGCGTGTTCCCTTCCGACTGACAGGGGAAATAACCATACACGGCGCGGGGGTGGAGTAGGTTTTCGCTAATAATTCGCTGTTTCCACTCTGCCAAAATTGGATAAACTTTAGCTTCTAAAAACTGGTTATATTCTGACCTGGGCTGTCCTTGGGGTTTACGGAACTGCCATTGTCCGGCGGTTAGGGCTTGTAAATCCAAATACCAGAATAATTCATCAAAGGGCATATCCGCAGGTTCCAGAACTTTTACCCCCCAGAATGGCGGGGTAGGACGGTCTATATCTACGGCTACGGCTTCGGAACGTCGGGTATCTACTACTTTGGGGGTGTCAGGTTCTGGCTGGTCTGGTTGTGCTGACTGTTGATTATCACCATTAGCCGTGATGGTTTCATCTTCGACAAATTCATCTAAAAAGCCTTTGAAATCTTCCCATTTTCCGGATTTCTTGGCTGGCATCAATTTATCCATAAAGGTGAGGTCGGAAAAGGCATCTTTCCCATAAATGACCCGCCCTTTATAGGTGTTTTGACAGTCTTCATAGACAAATTTGGAGGTTAAAGCCGCACCGCCTAAAATCACGGGAACGGTAATTCCTTCTTGGTTGAATACCTCTAAGTTATCTTTCATAAAGGCGGTGGATTTTACCAGTAAACCACTCATGGCGATGCAGTCGGCGTTATGTTCTCGGTAGGCGGCAATGATATTATCAACGGGTTGTTTAATGCCTAAGTTAACGACTTTATAACCGTTGTTAGAAAGGATGATATCAACTAGGTTTTTGCCGATGTCGTGAACATCTCCTTTAACTGTGGCAATTACAAAGGTTCCTTTGGCGTTATTTCCAGATTCGGATTTTTCCATAAACGGCTCTAGGTAAGCAACCGCCGCCTTCATGGTTTGGGCGGACTGGAGAACAAAGGGTAATTGCATTTGACCAGACCCAAATAGTTCCCCGACAACTTTCATCCCGTCTAATAGGAAAATGTTAATAATATCTAGGGGTGGATACTTTTTGAGGGCTTCGGCGAGAGCATCTTCTAAGCCTATGCGTTCCCCATCAATGATATGCTGTTTGAGGCGTTCCTCAATTGGTAGATTAGCATCACCACTGCGATCGCGTTTAGTAGTTTTACCTTCAAATAGGGTGGTTAATTTAGTTAACGGGTCGTAGGTACAAACATCCCCATCAAACTGTCTTTGGTCATAAATCAAGTGGCGACAGACTTCTTGATGTTCGGGTTCAATTTTAGCCAGAGGTAGGATTTTATTAGCAGTCACAATAGCCGAATCTAAACCTACGGCCATGGTTTCGTGCAAAAACACTGAATTTAACACCTGTCGCGCCGCCGGGTTCAAACCAAAGGAAATATTAGATATCCCTAATAAAATATGGCAGCCGGGGAGTTCTTGGCGCATTTGGTTAATGGCTTCAATAGTGGCTTTCCCATTTTCGCGGTCTTCTTCAATTCCGGTAGAAATAGGTAAAGCTAGGGGGTCAAAAAAGATTTCGGTGGCGGCGATACCAAAGGCGATCGCATCATTATAAGCCCTTTTAGCGATCGCAAACTTTTTGGTGGCTGTCCGCGCCATTCCCTCCTCGTCAATGGTTCCCACCACCACACCAGCGCCGTATTTTTTCGCCAATTCCAACACCTTATAAAACCGAGGTTCCCCGTCTTCGTAGTTAGTAGAATTAAGTAAACATTTCCCCCCAGCGACCTTTAAGCCCGCCTCCATTTTTTCCCATTCCGTAGAATCCAACATCAGAGGTAAATTAACATTAGTCACCAGTCGAGATACCAACTCGTGCATATCTCGGACTCCGTTGCGACCCACATAATCCACGTTCACATCAAGAATTTGCGCCCCTTCTTTCACCTGTGCTTTAGCGAGGGCGACCAAACCATCCCAGTCCTCGGCATTGAGTAAATCCCGGCATTTTTTAGACCCGCTGGCGTTGAGTCTTTCACCTACAATTAAAAACGAGTTTTCCTGTTCATAACTCACGGTACTGTAGATAGAAGCCGCCGAGGGTGTAATCTGAGGATGGCGAGGTTTTGGGGTCAAGGTTTGGGCAATTTCCGCCAAGGCTTTAATATGGTCAGGACGGGTTCCACAACAGCCGCCAATCACCTGTACTCCCAAATCTTCTATAAAGTGCATTAAAGCCATTTTTAACTCTAGGGGGGTGAGTTTATAATGAGCTTGACCGCCGACATTTTCCGGTAAACCAGCGTTAGGAATACAGGAGACCACAAAGGGGGAATGTTCTGATAAATAGGCGATGTGTTCCTTCATTAAATCGGGACCGGTGGCGCAGTTTAGTCCCAAAATATCGATTTTATAGGGTTCGAGAATAGTTAGGGCGGCGTTAATTTCGGAACCGACTAACATAGTTCCAAAAGCCTCCATAGTTACGGATACCATAATTGGTCGCCGTTCCCCTTTCATTTTAAATACTTCTTCGATACCATTAAGGGCGGCTTTAATTTGCAGGACATCCTGACAGGTTTCGACAATAAACAGGTCTACCCCACCATCAAATAAGCCTTCTGCTTGTTGACAAAAAGCACGTTCTAGGGTATCAAAATCAATATGTCCGAGGGTGGGGAGTTTAGTTCCCGGTCCCATGGAACCTGCCACAAAGCGAGGTTTTTCGGGGCTGGAAAATTCAGCAGTGACGCTTTTAGCAAGTGTGGCGGCGGTTTTATTCAGTTGATAGGCTTGGTCGGCGAGGTCATATTCTGCTAAGACGATAGAAGTCCCCCCAAAGGTATCGGTTTCAATAACATCAGCGCCAGCTTGCAAAAATTGGCGGTGGACGGTAGCGACGGCTTCGGGTTTGGTATGGACGAGGTATTCGTTACAGCCTTCGTATTCTTTCCCCCCAAAGTCTTCGGCGGTGAGGTTTTGGACTTGTAGGTTAGTTCCCATTGCGCCATCAAAGATGATTACTGGACGTTGGGGACTGTGAAGGTGTTGTAAAAATAGGCTTTCCATAGGGGATTTTAAAGATAGATTTTCTCTTAGATCGATTGGATATTATGGTTAAGATGCGATCGCAGCTATCCACTATTTTTACACAGTTTTCGCCCAGATTCACCCCCAATTATTTATCGAGTGATTTTGAGGGGGGTTGGCTAGGGTGTACACTTCGGTTTCAGATGCGATCGCATTTCTTAGGTAGGTAGGGATCTGAAATAATCCTAACAGAGTGTTTCCGTCTAACATCCTTAACCCTCCCTTCGTCTGGGTAGCTAATAACTGATTAACTGATTCCGGGTCAGGTCGGGAGGAAATCGGCTGTTTAGATGCTAACACAAACCCCCAAGGTTCTCCAAAACTGGGAACATCACTGCTATAGCTTTGGATATGGGGAAATACTTGATTGATGGTATGGGCGACTTTTGTATGAAACCTCAATCCAGCTAACGCGGTTGAGCCAGCTTGTACTACTAGGAAACCATCGGGTTTCAGGACTCGCGCCATTTTGCTAAAATATTCTTGGGTAAACAGTTGAAAAGATGGTCCTGACTCTACCGGGTCGGACAGGTCAGAGATAATCACATCCCACTGTTGAGAACTGTTATCTAGGAAGTTAATCGCGTTGTCAATATTAACTGTGGTGCGGGGGTCATCAAAGGCGCGATCGCTCATTTCGGGTAAATAGTTTTTACAGGCTGCTACCACTTCTTGATCTAGGTCTACCATCACTACTTCTTTCACGGTATGCCAGCGCAACACTTCCCGCACAGTCGCACCTTCTCCACCTCCTAATATAAGAACTTTTTGGGGTTTCCCATGATAAATCAAGGCGGGTTGCACTAAGGGTTCATGATATAAAAATTCATCAACCATACATGATTGCAGTTTCCCGTCTAAAACCAAAACCCGACCATAAGATACGGTTTCTAAAATCTCCATTTTCTGATAGGCAGTCTGCTGAGAAAGTAGAACCCTGATGACACCGTGAGCATAAATATCCCAAGATGTTATATAATCACTAAGCCACAAGTCGGCTGCTATCCGACTACCCACCATGAGTTATCCTCCTTGTTTATGGGTCGAATCCCACAGTAATTATAAATCATCTGATTTGGGTTCTGTGGTTAAATGGTCCAATCATAGGAATAGATCAGCCTGGGTATTTTTTGTTATGAATAGTGATTGCTCAGATGGCGCTATGTATCCCCCCAGTCCCTAGGTGACGGTGAAACCCAGCCTATATGACCATAGATAAACGTCATCATCTATGGTGGCATTGACAGCTAAAAAACCCGGCTACAGGATGACTAAATTATCTCGATGTATGACAGTTTCCGCCCCATAATAACCGAGAATTTCGGGGATTTGTTCCGAGTGACAACCTTTAATTTTCTGCATTTCGGAACTACTATAGTTAACTAAACCCCTGGCAAATTCTTGGCTTTCATTATCACATAATTGCACAGAATCATTAGGGTTAAATTCTCCCTCCACCCTGATAATTCCTGCGGCTAGGAGAGACTTTCCCCCCTCTTTAATAGCTTTAATTGCGCCGGGGTCAAGGTAAAGTTTACCCATAGGAACCAAGACATTAGCGATCCAGTGGCGACGGGAATTTACGGGGCGAGATTGAGGTTCAAATTGAGTACCGATCGCATCTCCGCTGAGAATTTTTTTAAGATTAGTAGGATGTTTACCATCAGTAATGACAGTACGCACCCCGGAACTGGTAGCAATACGCGCCGCCTCAATTTTGGTAATCATCCCCCCAGTCCCCCAACTGCTGCGGGAGGAACCTACCTCGACTTGAAATTCTTGTAACTGTTGAATATTAGTAACTAAATGAATGGGTTTAGCATGAGGGTTACTGCGAGGGTCGGCGGAATAAAGGCTTTCGACATCAGTTAACATAAATAGCCAATCTGCTTCTACTAAACTAGCCACTAAAGCCGATAAAGTATCATTATCCCCAAACCGTAATTCATCGACAGCGACGGTATCATTTTCATTGACAATAGGAATGACACCTAATTTGAGCAGTTGTTGAAAGGTATTATAAGCGTTGACATAGCCGCTGCGTTGCACTAAATCTCCGCGAGTTAGCAAGACTTGGGCGATGGGTTGTTTGAGGGTAGTAAATAAATCATCATAAACCCTAATCAAGCGCCCCTGTCCGACGGCGGCGACGGCTTGTTTAAGGGCGATCGCCCTAGGTCTTTCGGTTAATCCTAGGCGATCGCGTCCTACTCCCATCGCACCAGAGGACACCAAAACCACGCGATTTCCGTTTCTGCGTAGATCGGTTAAAGTCTCTACCAGAGTCGCCAAGGTTGACAGCGCCAAGTTTCCAGTTTCCGACTGGGTTAAACTGGAAGTACCAATTTTGACAACAATAGTACAGGTCATAATTGTTGAGGGGAGAGGGGGGGGAGGTTTGGGAGTGGTTAACTTTTCAAAACAGCGCCAAAGAGTTTAGATATCCAAACTTCGATAGATCTAGTTGAGAAAGATATACCAGTTTGCATGGGGTCCACCATGGGTTCCACTAGAATTGTAAACATTCCCAAACGGTTTCCCGCCAGAACATCGGTAAATAGGCGATCGCCGACCATTGCAATTTGACCGGTGGGGATATCCATAGCATCGACCGCTTGACGAAGTTTCCGACGGGAGGGTTTAGCGGCGGCGTTAATGTATGGTAAACCCAGGGCGTTAGCAATACCACTAATGCGAGTATTGCTGATATTGTTGCTAACTAACCAGAGGGAAAATAGGGGTCTAACATTTTCTACCCACTCTCGCAACTCATCAGAGACTTCCTGGGTGGTGATAGGTACTAAAGTCTCATCGACATCTAACACCAGTCCTTTGAGATCATACTGATGAAGGATATCAGGTGTAAGCTGCATAATCGAGTCGCCCAGAACCAGATCCGGTTCTAAAAGTTTTCCCCAGGACATAGCTGATCGTAGAGTTGAACTCTACCATCCTACATTAAAACAGAGTAACTCATGACATTTTTATTGATTAGCGAGTTGTCGTTCAACTTCTGCGATCGCCGCCTTATGTTCCTCTCCGGTGCGGCTAAAGATATGAGTACCATCATACCGAGCCATAAAATAGAGGTAATCTGTTTCGGCTGGATTTAGGGTAGCCTTTAAACTAGCCACACCTGGGGAGGCGATCGCTGTTGGTGGGAGTCCCACATTCAGATAAGTATTGTAAGGTCCCGGAGTTTCCACCTGTCTAAAAGTTAGAGGTTGGTCAACAGTTTGGCGAATCCCCAAACCATATTCTACCGTAGGATCTGCAGCCAATGGCATTCCCATTCTGAGGCGATTATGAAACACCCCAGAAATCAAATTCCGTTCATCAGCCACCACCGCCTCTTTTTCCACAATACTAGCCAGTGCTACCCATTCATTGAGATCGAGATTGTGTCTGTCTCGGCTTTGTTGATAAATTGGTAGCGCCACCCTTTCAAATTGAGTTAGCATCTGGTTAATCACCGCTTTAGGGGTAATCAAATCACTAGCCAGAACATAGGTATCAGGATATAAAAATCCTTCCAGTATAGGTAATCCTTGCGGCAACCATGGATATTGATCGAATGGTATTTGTTGAGCTTGTGCGATAAACTCTTCCGCCGAAAAGAATCCTTTGGCTTGGAAATATTCAGCCATTTCCTGAATCGACCACCCCTCTGGAATGGTAAAGCTGGTTTGCATCACTTCCCCAGTCCAAATGCGATCGGCAATTGCACTGAGGGACTCCGTAGGAGATAGCTGGTAATTTCCCGCTTTAAATTCTCCATCTGGGTCTCGGAAAACCAACCACCTAGACCATAACCGCCAAGCTGTCGATGATCTAATCAAGCCAGCGCTTTCCAAATCGAGACCAATTTGTTGGCTAGATGTTCCTGGGGGAATTGAAATCAGGATAGCAGTTTCCGATTTAGCATTTTCTCCGATCGCATCTTCATCTACAGGGGGGGAACTAGCCCAACTCCACCAACTCCATCCTTGCCACCCAAAAAACACCCAAACTAATGGTACAACGGTGTAAAAAATACCTTTAGAAATCCGTCCCATAACCTATTCTATCAATTCCTGATAACTACTTTTGCTCAATTAGCAGTTCGGCTTTTAGCTAAAATCTCCAAAGAGTTTTTCCTCAATCATCGGTAGTAGTGGTTCAATTTTATCTAACTCTTCAGAAGATAGCAATTGGGGTTCACCTTTCTCATTCATACGAGCCATAATAAAAAATGGATCGAGGGGAGTATAAATGCCATATTCTTGTTCTTCATGATAAAAAGTGGTGAGCATTAACAGTTCCTCATAATCTTCTTCCCCCCCGCCCACAGAGCCATTCTCTTCCACATCATTATCAAAAATGTCCTCTGGTAGTTCCCCAGCCACAGTCAAGGTGACTGCTGTACGTTTGAGGGTAAGGTTTTGTTCTTCCAGAACTACTTTAGCCGTATCAAAAATACTATCTATGACCGCTTCTGACTCTACCGGAACCGCCACCTCTTCATCCTCATCATCAGACCAAGTGAGGATTTCCACCGGGGTATCGAGGGGAAGCAGCAAAATATATTCTTCCCCGTCTAGGCTAAAAGATGACTCAATTGTGCATTCAATCGATCGCCCTTGTTCATCAGTTAGGGTAGTGGCCTCTGGTTCGGGGATATTCTCGTCGGAAAATTGGGATGGCATGATTTTTGAAAGTAGTATGGTTGCTCAAAAAGAATAAGGCAATGCTAATTGTACCGATGGGTACAATTGATACAGATCCACTTGCACCAGAAAGAATACCATAACAGTGATATCTTAACCCCTAGGATTTGTTTCGGCGTTGATCGAGCCACTGTTGCAGAATCAAGGCGGCAGCTTTGCGATCGATTAGCGCCTTATTCTCAGACAAGGGGATTTTTTGCCCTTTTAACATCTGTTCAGCCTCCACAGATGTTAAGCGCTCATCCACATATTCCACGGGTAGAGCCAGGGATTTTTGCAGTCGTCGGGTATATTTTTGGATCTGACGGGCTTGGGTTCCTAACTCTCCATTGCTCAAATAGGGTAAACCGACGACCAAAATTTGCACCTGGCGCTGTTGGATGATGGCTTGAAACTGGGCCAAATCCGCCTCAAAGTGGGTGCGGACAATAGTAGTTAACCCGGTGGCGATTAATCCGGTACCATCACAGCCAGCCACTCCAATGCGACGGCGACCGATATCTAAGCCTAGGGCTGATATATAGCCTTTGGGGATGATGTCATTCATCGGCAGGTTTAATTGGGGTCTGGCGCACTACTCTCGGCGATAGTTTGGGGTGGAATTTTGGAGGAATCAGCAGTGCTGGTTTGATCATCATGGGTCTGATGATGCTCCATGGGTCCCAGCCATGACATTCCCCCAGGAACTGGCTTTCTCGATGGTTGCAAACTTTGGAGAACTTCCGACCATTGGAGAGGTTCGGCGATCGTTTTTGACTCACGCAATTTGTGCCAAACCGATCGCGACATTAGCAAAGTGTGTTCCACCGGCTCCGCTCCGACTTTTTGTAAATAGGCTTCGCGTTCCGGTTGATAATCCACCGAAGCCAGTCGCAGGGACTGAGGCGGAAAATCTTGGACTAATTGAGCCATTTGACATAAAAGTTCTGGGTATAACCAAGTATAGGCAGGATGAACGGTTAATTCAGCTTGATGGGGTTGGCCACCATCTCGACACAATTGGATTTGAAAATAACCGATCGCCGCCTTCCGTTGGGGTTCAAACACATAACCGCTCACCTGTTCGATGCCATCAAGCCATTGTCGCACTCCATCGACGATCGCTCTGATCACATTAGTTTGAAAATCGAGAATATGGCGATCGAACACCTGTCGGACTTGGGGAGGCATAGAAACCGTATCTAATTGATACAACAATTGAGCATCAGCATTGCTGACCGGAAGTAGATTAGGGACATCCGCCACAGATTGGGCTAAATCAGCCAGCAATTCAGGTTCTACAGACCAGTAAGTGATTTTAGCCAGAGGTTGGAACCCATTTTGTCGATATAGAGCCAAATCATCTTTATCGTTAACATTGACCTCCAAAACCCAAGTTCTAGCTTCCCAGATAGTTTCAAAGCAGTATCGCAACAGTTGGGAACCAATACTACTAGACGAAGTGCTGGGGTCTACGGACACTCGTTTAACCTGCCAGGTGCTACGGGTACGGTTAAACGGCGAAACTCTGATCACTCCTTGAACCTGTCCCCCCTGTTCCGCCACATAGGTATTAAATAGATGCTGACAGGGGTTAGGAAACCAACTCAGAAATCGGAGTAAGCCATACCAGAGTCGCAGTTGTTTGGTTTCCGGGTCAATGGTGCGGTCTTCGCGCCATGGCTCATCTACCGGCTGGGTAAGCTGAGACAAACGCTCAAAAGCCTCTAAATCGCGGTATTGAAAGGCGCGAATTGTCGCCTGAGTTTGATTGGGAGAAGGAAATAAATTCATGTGAATTGTGGGGTTTTGGGGTCTTGGTAGATCATTTTAGGCAGAGTTAAAGGCTTTGATCCGATTCGGGACGGATCAGAACTAATGGGGTGCGCTCATCAGCATTTCCGGCGGGATTGCTTCTAAGCGATCGCTCCACTAAAGCCGTAGATAAACCAGAAGTGAAGTAGCTGCTAATATTTTAACCGCTTTCAAGTCGTTAACGTCTACAATGGCCGCTTCTAGTCCCGTCGCTTGGCGAATACGGTTAACTACCCCTTGAGGGTCTTCTGGACCAAGAACAATAAATTGATCGTAAGGTGGTAAGGTTCCGGTGACATCATCAATAAGGCGTGCTTGTTCCCCTGCTAATTCGTAAAACCCGCCTGGATGACCTAATACCTTGCCAATAGCGCCTCCGACAAAGGCTCCGAAAACCCGCACCGGACCGACTATATCGACCAGGGTTTGCAGTCCGCAGGCGGTGGCTAGGCTGGAGGGGAGGTGGGCATAAAAAAGTAACAAATTCGCACCGCTACCCATCCGGGTTTGACTTCCGTTGGGTGGCGGAACCTACCTTGAATTAAGGCTAGGGGAGTTTCTCCCATTGTAACAATATCTCCCGGTTTAGCGTGTGGCATTACATAACGCTGCACTACTTCCACGGGATCATCTAGTTGCGCTAGGAGATGGGTGCGGATCGGGAATACTTGACCGCCGCCTTCTACGGGGCGAGGAGTGGGGGGGATTTGCGGATCTGGGTATTGCATGGGAATCACCAAATGGCGGACTTTGGGTATTCTGCCTTGGGGTCCATAGGTGACGTAGCGAATTTGTACCCAAGCTGACTGGAGTTCCTTGAGGTTTGGGCTTTGAATGTCGATAATTACTTGAAATCGGGTGAGTTGGCGCGCTTTGACGATATAGGCTAACCAGTAATCATCGGCTCTGGGGGTGGTGGCTTCATGGGCGGCAATGATGCGGGTGTTTACCCTGGTATTGGCTAAACTCCCATCAGATAGGAGTTTGACTTTGGCTGTCACCTCCGGCACCATTATTTCTAGGGTCTTGGTCCGGTTGCAGAGTTCAAATTCTCCTTTGAGGAGGAGTCTTTGGGGTTCTGTGGGTGTCTTTTCCCAATTGACGGCTCTTAGTTCTAGGTCATTACCCGGACGGTTACGATGCTGCCATTCTAAGGCAATTAAAATGATGGCGATCGCTACTACAATGGCGATCGCTAAGGATAAAATCAGATTTACAATAATCACACCAGCCCCCCAATTAAAGCTATCAAACATGAGATCGACATTATTCTAGGTTATACGAACAGCACTGGAGCATGAAAACCTTGTCTCAAGAGAGCAAGGATGAAAGGCGACACGGGTACTTTAGTGCCCGTCAGCCCAAGACCTGATCAACTCTCGAACAACATCGCTGTTTTACTTGACACGCTTACTAGATAAATGCTACACCGATTGAGCGTGGATAAAGGTAACCAACCACTTAAAAAACCTTGTTGCCTCAAGGCGTACACTGAACCTTGACCATTGAATCTATGCGGTTTGGCTGCATTGTTCTAGCTTCCTCCTGGCAGCAGGTAAAAGATTCACAGGAACTAGACAAATCAGTTTTTGAGGTATATTTGCTTCAATCTAAACAGGATTGGCAGAAATGCAACTACGGTAGGGCATACCGAAAGTAACGCTTGGGAAGAGTCCCACCTCTGGGCTAGACGACGATTAGGGGTCGAGAGTAAAGTCGCCTTCACCCCCTCCCATTCAGAACCGTACATGAGACTTTCACCTCATACGGCTCCTAGTTTGACTGCCTCCCTGTTAAGAGTACAGCAACCTCTCTTCATCAAGAGCTGTTTTATCATCGCGGGTGTGGCGATGTAGTAACTGAAGGTTTTTGTATTCATCCTTTCCACCTTGGCTTCGAGGTACAATGTGGTCTACTTCAGCTATATCTGATGGGGTAAAGTATTGCCCACACCAGGTACACTTACCTTTTTGCTTTTTGAGTAGTTTTGCTACCCTATTTGGCGTGTCGGTTGCTTGTCCTTTCCTGGTTGCCCAGTAAGTCCAGTTTCCGTCGTATGGTGTTGCTTCCGGGCGTGTTAGGGTATGTCTGACCAATGGAGTCCAATCATGTTGCCATAGTGTGGTTCCATCATTGGCTTTAAATAACCAACTTTCGTGCCTTGTTTTTCCGTTACTAAGTTTAACCGTTTCATTCCTGAAATAGTTTCTTAGCTTTTCATGTAGGTTCGCCCTTCCACATCTTGATATTGTCCATGCCCTTAACATTTCCCAGATTATATAATCTAGTTTTCTGAAGGTCTCCGATGAGACGACCCTTGAATAATAATTTGACCATCCCTGAATCATCAGGTTTAGTTGACTTCTTAGGGTTAATTGAGGCGATGTTTTGTGCTGTTTGATTACGTCTTTAATCACTTCTGTGTGGGCTTTAACTGCTTTCTTGCTGGGTTTGATGAGGGTTTTATGACCTATTAATCGTCCTGTTGTCCCCCCCGGTTTTTCCAGACTTATGTTTTCCTACCGGATACTGCCTGATATTGAATCCTAGAAAATCAAAACCCGGGTTTTCAGTCTTGCCATTATACTCAATGGGATTGAGCGTGTGGCAAATTCGGGTCTTTTCTGATTTGATTTCTAATCCTACAGGTTTTAACCATTCAGAAATTGCAGTTTTGCACTGCACTGTTCAATAATTTCTAGGTCTTTTGAGATGACCACGAAATCATCGGCGTATCTTATTGTGGTAGCTTGTGGCTTGTTCCTTTTCTTAGGATACATTGTTTCTATGTGCCTTGCCATACCATCCAGTGCGATGTTAGCTAGGAGTGGACTTATCACCCCTCATTGTGGTGTCCCTGCTTTTGTATCCTCAAACACGCCGTTGTCCAAAACACCTGATTTTAACCATTGTTTTAGGTCTCTTTTCAGGCTGTTTGGGCAATGAATTTTGGACAGTAGATAATCATGGTTTATTCGGTCAAAGCATTTTGCTATATCCGCATCTAGCACGAAATATTCACCTTTGTTAATACTCAGGTAAATCCTGGCTATTGCATCATGGGCTGACCGTCCGGATCGAAACCCGGTTTAAAGGCTATAACTCCTATTCTACCGTCACTCTAATGCACTCAATGGCGATCACACATTTAGGAGTGAGTGCAAAATGAGTGCAAGTACAAACAGTACACACAGTGGTGTATATCAAGGCTTTGAGGATATGCTTGAATTTTTCAACCTATCCCGTAAACAATGTCCCAAGGGTGTCAGGATTAAACGTAACCGGGGGACGATTCAGTTAGATATCACCAATGACCCAGAAACCGGGGGACGTAAACAACGGGGATGCAATTGTCAATTTACTTCTGAGGGTATCCGTAGGGCTGTTGACAAAGCCTGGTTAGTCCATAAATCCCTTGAAGGACAATTCCAGTCAGTATCTGAATGGCTGGACTGGTACAAGGCTGCTATCCTAGATGAATCCAAAACTCCCCTAGAGAATGACTTAATCACCTATCGTCAAGTGTTTAAAGAGATGGAAGATGATTACTTTAATGGAGTGCATCGTAACACCAAACGGAAACGCTCTCGTGATATTGCTAGTGACATTAGAACGTTTCAGGACTGTTTTTTGGGTGTATTTAACAAAGTTACAGATTGGGATGCTTACGTTACCTGGGAGGGTATTAAAGAAGCGCTATATAGCCCGTTACAGAATGGCGATAGTCCGGTAGGTAGTAAAACATTTAGAGACAGGTACTATCGATTAAGACAGGTAGCGGAACGTGCTGACTGCAAAAAAGCACTAGAGAAGATGGAAAAGATTAACCCTACCCAGACAGTATTTGCTGAATCCCAGAGTGTAGACTTGGATACCTTGCTAGGCTTGCTAGACAAGGAGCGTAACACTGATTATGAGAATCCAAGGGAACGTCAAGCTCGTGATGGTTGGTGTTGGGTGTCAGCAATGTGCGCTTTATACGGGTTGAGACCATCAGAGATAGCAGCAGTCCAAAACCTAAACAAAGCAGTCAAGATTGACGGCATTACTTTCCCGGCCATATCTGACCCTAATAACCTTGAGTTAGTGCTGGTTATTGGTGAGTTTACTTACTTTGGCAGTAGCACCAAAACAGGTCAAAGGTTAGCAATACCAATGTCAAAAGACAAGGCTTTAATTGACCGTCTTGGGATTCATAACGTCTGTCTGCCTATCACAACATCTAATCACCCTAACGGTTTTAATAGCAATCACAGACTATGGCTTAATCGTCACAATTGGGGAATTACTCAAACCTACGCTTTCCGACATCTAGCCAACCAACTGGGAGAGATGAACGGGATACCACAGGAAATCAGGGCGCGTTCGTTTGGTCACAGTGTGGCGGTTAATGATGGCAAGTACAAAAAACGCCGTAACCTTGCTACAGAGCTAGGTATCCTAACACGACACCAAAGGCAACCATTGCCACTAGAGATGGCAAAGCAAACATTACTCAATCACGGTATTGACCCAGAATCCCCAGAAATGAAAACAGGTCTTAGGTTAATTTATCGGCTAGATGATTAACCCCCAATAAACCCACAATACAACACCCCCTAGGCTAAATGCTTAGGGGGTTTCATTTTGCACTCACTCCTAAATGTGTGATCGCCATTGAGTGCATTAGAGTGACGGTAGAATAGGAGTTATAGCCTTTAAACCGGGTTTCGATCCAGATATTTCGGTTTCGATTAAACCCCTACCCTGACTGCGATAACCGGGATTTACTCAACCCGATAGTCGTACCGTTACACTCTAAATGCACTCCATTTAGTCTTAGCACATGGGACGATTAGTGCATATCCCTTAGCAACAAAACTTAATTATTGACGGGTTAATCAATAAGCACAACTTAATCAATCTGTCAAATAGCTACATCACCCCCCAACCAGACACCGATAGGTTAACTCCCTTGTGATACCCGTCAATGGCAAGCCTATCGGTTCGTACCTCACCATTGACTGCTATCACGTCGGTCGTTTCCCCAAAGAGTGTTTGTTCCGGTTGGGGGGAGGATATGTTTCAAAATCAACCACGACAACAGCAGAAGATAATTCCCCAAGCTATCAATGTACAAAGATACACCTATCAATGTACAAAGATATCAGACCGCCTTTCCATGGACTAGACCTATAGGTAAGGTAAACCTATGAGCGATCGCCTATCCGGTTATCTATGGGTCTAATTCATAATCCTCGGTGAGGGGAAACTATGGGCTATCATCTACCGACTCCAACCCGATACCCCTAAACAACTTTTCAACTGGTGACAATTACCGAGATGGGAATCGATACCCACATAATCCTCAGCAAGTCTCCAATCTTTGATGGTAATCATCCCGTGCGGAAACCGATACCAACATAATCAGTTCACCTCCAAAATCTTAGTCGTAGGTTGTAGGTAAAGCTATCTGTTGGGGGTAACTCAGTTCTGGGTAATATCTGGACATGATAGGGTAGGCATTCATATAAACTTCTATCAGGCCTGAATATTCAGGCCTGAAACGGGATAGGCTAAATGATTTTTTAACTTTTTTCAGGCCTGAATATTCAGGCCTGAAACGGAAAAATACATAGACACCCCCTACAGTCAGAAACCATAGGGGGCCATTAAGTTATTGGGGTAGCTGTTAGGAGCTAGGGCTTACGCCAACCATCATCATCAATATCATCTCTGTTGATTGGGAGATGAGGTGATTGTTTTTTGCTCTCTAACTGTTGTTTACAGATTATTTGTTCTAACGATTTTTGTAAAAACTCAAATAATATACCTAACTTATGATTATTTAAATCTAGTTTTGATTCGATAATTTTATTCTCCTTGATTATCGCATACGTTGAACACAAGACCACAATTATTATCAAAGCTAATTCAATAATTATGAATCTTTGACAGATTGATACTATATTCATTACATTAATCTCCAAAAATAAAGGGTAAACCATTTAATCCGTTCTAACGGGTCAAATACCGCATAAAAGCTGCTATATGGTGGTGATTCAATTATTTGATATTCATTAAGCCAGACAATCTCACGTTTAACCATCATATTCTGTTTGACATCATTGTATGCGTAAAATTTTAACCAACCCGCCATTTTCCAATAAGTGGAAACCTGGTCAGCATCAAATAATATCCTAACAAATTTACTGCCTGATATATCTGGCAATCGCTTACTCCCGTGTGGGGTATCATCTTCTTGGATAAAATATTGATTGTAAGCTAAAAACCAATTAGTTTCAGATATATCATATTTGTTAGACATTATCTCACCTGCTTGATTACATTATCGTTATCCGTGTCACACCATAAATCACCTACACTTAAACCGATAGGGCTTGTCGGTAAATTACTGATATTACCATTTGTAGATGCTGTGGGTTTACCTAGTGCGTCTAATTTTTGAGATAATTCTTGAATCCCTGCCACTAATAAAGGAACTAATTTTTCATAAAGAATCGTCAGATAATCTATTTTTTTGTCGTCAACTTCAGGGCTATCTGTGTGGTCATTTTTAACTACTTCAACCGCTTCTGGGTAGTGCTCTTGAACTTCTTGTGCGATTAAACCTATTTTGGCTTCTTTGTCACAAAAGCCATGCAACTCTGCTAATTTATTGTATTTGAATTTAATTACATTCAATTTTTTGATTAAATCTAAGCTATTAACATTCTCATTTAAAACAGTTTTAAACCTGATATCTGAAGACCCTTTGACATAATCCCCGCTGTCATTAATGTACGCAATACCTGTGACACCTAGTCGAAATCTAGTATGTATGTTTGAAGAACCTAGACCAGGGTCTTTTATGAAATACATTTGATTGTTATATACTTGCATTGTATATGGATTGGGAGAAGCACTTCTCCAAACACTATTTTCAAGAAAATTAATACCATGATATATAAATACTCTAGGATTAGGCTCTGCTTCAAGTAGCATAGAATAATTTCCCTGATAAGAAAACGCCCAGCTATTTCCTCCAACTCTACTATTTAGTACTAAACTTGCCGTACTAGCAATAGACCCTATTCGGCGTATGTCAAACCCCCTCCAAACATTAAAATCAATAAGCATATTTCCATCGGGGAAACTTTCATTAGTCGTAAAAGTTACTGGATTATTTGTTATGTTAAATGTTTTAATTCCGGTTATTGTTTGATTTCCAGAGGTTCTTAAGACAGTTGAATCTACATCAAAAGTTCTATTAGCTGCTAATGTTCCACCACCACTTAAACCATCTCCTGCGGTTAATGCAATGTTTGAATGAGTATGAGTTGTAGGTGTTCTAGCATTAGATAATCTACTATCATTACCTTGACAAGCTGTTCCCGCTGTAGTCCCATACGCTACAGCCCATGTAGTAGCAGCACTACCATTAAAATTATTTCCAGTTAATCCTGTACCATTTGTTAATGTATTTGGAGTATTTGCAGTTATCGTTATATTAGCGCTTCCATTAAATGAAGTTCCATTAATAGTTCTAGCTGTTTGAAGTGTAGTTGAAGTTGAAGCGTTACCCACTAAATTACCAGTTATACCAGCGCTACTAAATAAAGCTCGTTGTACACCACCAGTTGTGATTGCTAACTGGTCAGCAACAGGTCGATAAATACCTGTATCTAAATCGCCAGTCCAACTAAAGCTAGGTAAATTAACAGTATCTGAAGCATTACCTAAAAATTTAGCAAAGTCTACTGTACCTGACCCAGTTAAATTAGTCATACCACTATAGCTACCAGATATACTGGCATTTGGTACAGTACCAGATAGATTAGCTGCATTTAAACTGGTAACAGGAATAGTAATATTAGCACTGCCATTAAAACTGGTTGCTGTACCTGTAGCCGCACCAGATAATGCAATTGTTCTAGCTGTAGTTAATGTAGCTGAACTTGATACACTTTTAACTGAGTCAGCAGTATTATCTACGTTACCTAGACCAACATCTCCCTTAATTAAAGTTACAGCGCCTGTCTTACCAGCAACTGAAGTGACTGGAGCAGTAGGCAATGTTGTCCAATTCAAACTACCAGCAGTTGCACCCGCAGTTAGTACTTTACCGTTGTTTGTGGTACCAGTGGCAGGTACGTGTAAATTACCATCTGTAGTTGGGTGAACGTAATTATTTGCGCTTGCAGCAATTCCATTTAACTTAGTCTTGTCTCCCAAAGACATTAAACCAGCGGTGGAAGTTGTAGCAACAGGTATAGTTACGTCAGTACCAGTAGAACTTGTAATTGTTCGAGTGTCACCTGTACCAGAAATAGAAAGGTTAGTGGATTGATGAGGCGCAAAGTTAATAATGGTTGTACCTGATAACGATATACCTGTACCTGCGCTATATGTTGTATTCGGGGGAGTCCCCAGATTAGCGGTGATACCATTAGCGGTTTGGGTGATACTGGTTACAAATGTACCGCTACCAGAGGTAGCTACTGGTAAACTGAAAGTAGTACCACTAAGAGTTAAACCACTACCCGCTGAGTATGTGGTATCCCCTATCAACGCAGCAGCAGGGAGTCTAGCAACATCGATAATACCAGATGTAATATTAGAAGCATCATGATTATGCGGTGTTGGGGGGAACGTAGTTGGTGAGCCTGTCACCTCATTCCACGTAGGCCACCTAGTGGCAGTCGCTGGGATAGATGTTATCTCACTCCAAGCATGGTTGTGAGCACTAGGAGTAAACGTAGTAGGTTTAGAAGTCACTTCAGCCCAAGACGGCCAGCGTGAAGCGGTAGCTGGAACACCTGACGTAATGTCAGCCCAAGCATGAGTATGCGCTGAAGGCGTGAACGTTGTCGGTTTGCTTGTAACTTCAGACCACGTAGGCCAACGGGTTGCCGTAGCTGGTTTATCCGCCACGTTTGCCCAGTCACTTGCAAAGATAGTCGGTTTGTTCGTTATTTCAGTCCAGCTATGGGAATGAGTAGATGGGGGGAAAGCGCTAGGTTTATTAGTAATATTATTCCAGGATAAATCAGTTAATTTGACTAAATTAGTATTTGAGTCAATAACTGCCTGTACCCTTTCATTGGTTAAATACAGATTGACTTCACCTTCTGGCAAGTCATCGGTTGATTGCCCAAATTTACTAGAATAAATATTAAAGTTAGTCATAATAAAGATTCCTCAAAAAGGGGGATAATCCCCCAATTTTTAAACCACATCTCCAATCTCATCCTCTTTCCCGGAATTCTCCCACCATATCCGGAATATCTTGGAACTTTCTAGCGCCATAAGTGGGGTTAAAGTTTCCCCCCGGTTCTCTAAAAAAGGGGAGATAATATACTGGTTTTTTTGGGGGATCAACAATAAATAGAGCGGTATTTAAGCCATTTTTTGAACAACATTATCCGTCCTTTGGTTTATTTTTCTCGCCAATATTGTGATTTGTTATTCCTGTTAATAAAAGCTGTGGTCAAGGGTCCCCCGTATTTTTCATATTTATGTGTGTGTTATTTTTAAGGTTTATTAATCGGAAACTCTTACTCCTTCCCTCAAAATTACTTTTAGTGGTGGAGTAGGGGTGTCCGTTTCCTCCAAAGTTAAACAATTCTCTTTTTCACCTACAACTACACCAATATATTCACTCTCCCTCAGGGTAGGTCGGGTCTTCTATCTTCTGTGTGGGAGTGTTGTTGGCTATAATACAACTCCTCCCTCGCTTGTGTGTGCGGCTACAGAAGTCTGTCGGTCGGATGGGGGGCGTTCTATACTCTATCCTTTGGGGGAGGGGTTTGTGCGGGGTAGTTACCTCCACTAAATTCATCGTAATTGAGGTGCCTTTTTGCTACGTGATGTGCTTGTCCGGGTTTATATTATTTGTTTTGTAGATAGTAGAAATTACTGTTGGCCGACTATAACATACTAACTACCACCTATATGTGTGAAAAATAAATACAGTATAATACATAATGCAAAAATAAG
>NZ_FO818640.1:4667648-4983413 GCF_000973065.1 Limnospira indica PCC 8005 | reverse complement strand
TGATGATAAGATATAGGTGGCTCAACACATTGCCGCACACAACACTCTTTTTTTGTTAATCTATTATATTTTATTGCTAATTCCTCAATTTAAGACATTGTTCTGTTCTTTTTTTTCCTTTTTCACGGTAGATCGCCCCCCTGCTTTGTGGTGTCCGAGATGACTTCGTGGGTGTGTAAATATTGCCACAGAAGCCCTCGAAAGGAAGACGCCCCCCGCGGGTTGCTTGGGACTAAACACTTTGGTGGGGGGGTGGGTTTATCGAGGGGATTTTCGCTCACTCCCCCCGTTTTCCCACCTTTTTTTTAAAGGGGGATTCTACGGTTTTGCTTTTGCTTTGAACCTATCGCAGAAAGATTCACTTTTTTTTTTTAGGGATCCATCGCAAAAAGGAAGATGAAAATTATATACAAAGAGTTTGTTTGATTTATCGGCGCGCGTGATAGTTGTCCCCATTACTTTTGGGGAAGGAAAAGGTTTGGTTGTGGAACAAAAAAAAAAAAAAATAAAGGGGTTTAAATTATTTCTGTGGAGTGAAAATCCTTACTGGGGATTAATTGATAAATTTTGAACAAGCTAAATTCGACTTAGGGGGAAGCTAGTGTTTTGGCATGGTATCAGGACCCTAGAAAAGCCAAAGTCAAAATCCCTCTACATTTTGAGAGAAAACCTAGTTGGGTTGATAATGCCATACGGAAAGCCACGAGGACATCGTTAGAATTAAAAACCGGAAATCAACCCCCAACTACAACCTAATCATTGAGTCATATCAGTCACTAACTATCATCCACGATGAAAGAGATTACCAACATACTTAGACATGGTTAAACTGGTAGTTAGCGTAATGTTGGTATTGGTAGCGTACTGTTGAGTTAAACGCAACAGAAGCTACATATATGTAGCAGCTTTTGAGTTAAACGAAACCACCATAATCAGCGAATATACTGCTATAGTCTAAATATTGAATTGAGTAAAAATAAAACTATGGCTACTAAGAAAACGCTAGGCGCTGCGACACTGGAAAACCAATTACTTGAAATTATTGAGCAAACCCAACGGATGCAATCTGTTGCAGCAAACAATCCTGATGGTGTAACCGTTGTCACAAGTTACACCCGTAATATGGCTACCGGTCTTGTAACCGTTTCATTATCAATTCCAACAGATGATGTTTTAGACCCTACAGACGGCAGTATTGATGTAATAGCTACAGAGCTATTTATTGATTAATGGATATCGGGTAGGTGTTAATATCATTATTTTGCCTACCCTAGCTTAGATAATCTAGAAAAAAGGAAACTAATATCATGCCTTTAGCTGACGCATGGAACAAATACAAAGATGGTTGGATGGAAAAGTTAGTAACAGCCAAGGGTCCACACCCACCTAGGCAGAAGTTTAGTAGTTGAAGTTCCAGTGGATGCAACTTCAAAAATAGGCGTACCTATGCCTATGCTTTTACTCCACGTTTTAAGTGGAAGTTCAGTAACTAATGAGCCAGCCGATGTTAGGAATTTAACCATTTGGAGGCCACCTGTTAGCAATACTTCCACGCCTAATGCTAACAGACGTAATATCCTAAGAGGAACTCGAGTAAGAGCATACAAGAAGGCTGAATACACCCGTTTCTTTGTTGAGGCCCCGGTTAATCCTGGCTATTGGCGCAAATACACCCAAACACGGGTAGGTGAAAAAATACTGAGATTTATCAGTATTAAAGCGCCTCCTATCGTTTCTGTTAGTGGCTTGTTATATGTATTTGCTCACTATTTTACTGTCAAGCCAGCATCATTAAGGACCTATAACAGTATGTTCAGAATTCCTAGTAGCGAGGGGCTTGGCTTACCCTAGCTAACTTAGGTGAATTAACTGTTGGGTTGGGAGAAGTGAAGGCGAAAATCAAACACGAGGTGACATCCCCGCTAGTGCACCTCCGAAATCACCTGGCGGTAAAAACAGAGGTAAGAAAAGCTAAACCGCCAAAAAGCAAACAAAGTAAACTAACCACTATTTTTTTAGATAGTGGTTTTTTGTTTGAGTTGTCTGTGGCGATAATTTAAATATTGCACAATTATCGTATAAAGTCAATAATTGTTTTATCGTTTTTGCTTATATATTTATTACTTATTCATAAGTATTGATTAATTCTACAACAATAATCATAAATAACAAAAAGCATAAATAACAGTGATTTCAAACTCAACAACCCAATCGTATTTTTAAAAATTGATTTTGTCAATGAGTTTGAAATCACTGACAGATGTCTAAAAACAAAGATACATCACCAGACCAAAATACTGCCATTTATCAGGTTAAGGCAAACAATCAACTCTCACCTACTGAATACCTAATAATACTACAAAGGTTCAGTAAATTTATCGGGTTTTTTGAAGATGTGACACCATTTTTGCCATATCCCAAAACATCACCTATCTGCACATTAAAAGAAAAATTGTTACTGGCTAAAACCACAGAAACAGCAAAATCTGAACTAGAGTTAACCTACTCAGAAATTGTTGTACTAAAAAATAGCATAAAAGCTATTTTGACCTTACTCAAGACTTGTGGTGTCAAAACACCGCGCAAAGCATCCGGTGCTATTGCTGATGACATCGTAGCCCTGGAAAATCATTTTTTCTACTTGTCTAATGACGATAACGAAATGGTTATCAGTGAGCCTGATGCTGTTGACCCGTTCTCAGACTGGCTTCAGACTAACGCCTAATTAGCAAAAAAAAGGCTACCTATTACAGGTAGCCAATACACCAAACATCGAGGACTATCACCATGATATCAAAGCACTGGACTGGAAAGAAGTGCGGTTAAATCTCAGGAATATTAAACTTGACCCGTTGATGTATGTGGGAATGTCGTTTGCTATAAAGGTTCCTAACTATGTAGGGAGAAGACAACCTCAATGGCAATTAACAGCCGTTAAGTTTGATAAAGAATTTCTGGCTTATTACATGGGGGAAATAATCAAAAAATTAATCCCATTACACCCAGACAAAATTGAGGAAATTCTCAACGAGGCACTCGAATATTATCGAGCGGAATGGAACATTTATCAAACTGAATCTGGCGGCGATAGAGAGCCAGATAATGAAACTTATTTTGGGGAGATAAATGATGATTAACAAGTATCATGCCAAAGGACAATACTACGACGGGCATTACTTTGGTTCAACATTAGAAGCCAAAGTGTATCACTTGCTTAAAAAATATGACGATAGGCTGTTAGTTCACCCGCAATTAACTTTAGTTAATGGTAAGAAACCTTGGCGACCAATTACTTGGAAACCTGACTTTTATAGTCCAGTTTTCAACCAATACATCGAAGTAAAGGGAGCGCTAACAACCGAGTTTAAGTTCAAGATGCAGTTGATTAATTATCTCAATCCCGGAATGATTGAAGATATTTGGTTTGTCACTCGGAACAGGTCTTATCGCTGGCAAGGTATTTATTTAATGAATATCGATGAGTTCCAACGACACCTAAAAACACAAGAATTTAAAGTTAACAGGAGAACATCAACCCGTGAGAAATCTACACTATAAAGGCATTTTAACCTTCAAGGGGGAAACTTGTGCAAATTTACTTCAATCCGCATGAATTTGAAAAAACTGCAATCAATGTGGCTAATCAAATTCTGACCACATATTGAGGAACACAAAAACACTTGAAGTAAAGAATATTACCTATCAGGTAATGGGTAGTTACAGACCACGTGGTGATTATCAAGGCTCTGCAATTATTTAGACTTATCAAGCAAACTCACTTAGTTAAACTTGTTAAGGAGTCAAGACTTCGAGTCTATTTATCTGGCAATCCACTGTTTTGGGCTGCTTGTCGCCAAATTGCAGCCAGAATCGAATCACCTAACACAATCAACAATCAACAATTAACTGAGGAAGAGTAATCATGAGTATTGGATATTACGGTAAAAAAGATGACGATAAATTCGCGTTTTGCAGTGCAGTTAAACCTGGAGAATCTGGAACGTTTTTAGAAATCACGAGCGCTATATTCGTTGTCAAGCCTCCCCACTTATGGCTTTTTGGTTATGGGTTGTCTGGTGACTTTCAGAACTTCAATGATAGGTCGTGGAAATTTGAAGAGCAATTAATCGCAGTACGCTTCTGTATTGCTGAGTACTCTAGTGAATATCAAGGGAAAAAACGGGAATACAAGCCTACTCCAGTAGAATTGGCGTTACTGCATTTAGTCGAAAGTGACGCTATGCTGACAAACGGTAAAATGATGTTCACGGGAACTGTAAATCTAGGACAATCAGCCACACGGGTAGCCGAGCGACTCCTTGAGGTAAATAGTGAGAATTCAAATGATTTTGAATCAACTAAAATTAAACATGATTTAGCGTCATTTATTCTAGAATACGCTATGGGATTAGATACCTTTGAACCTACTGTTGCGGGTTACACTGTACAGGAAGCTATTGATTTTGTTGAATTAAAATCTAACAAAAAAAATGGTAGCTTTGGTGGTAAAGCTAAGTACAAAACCTGGGAAGAACGAGTTGAAGGGACAGCAAAAATTCTTGATTGTGAGCCCGACTTTGACAGCCTCTACAGCAAGGTTAAAAAATTAGACCCCAACGTTTTGATGGCGTTACTTGAGCTGATGAAACTCAGTTAATCACAACAAAAATCCCCCCAATATTGGGGGGATAACTACCATACAGCAAGCCAACATACTAGGAGATTGCTACCATGTCTGACGACTATTTAGATTATAGGCTAATACGTGATTCATTAGCAAATGAATTAGAAGAAATAATCGTTGATGGTGTATTGGGTGAGCAAATAGAGTCAATATGTAGGGCTTGTGCTATTCTACCCTACCCGGATATTCAGTTCCCAGTTATTACTAGCTTTATTTGCTCACCCGTAACGCTAATGTCAACCGCAGGCTGTTTATTCCTTTGGGGTTCTAGTGGTACGGGGAAAAGCCAGATAGCTACTATTGCAGCCTCACTATATAACACCGATACAGTGTTGGCTAACAGTACATTTGCGTCACTAAGAAACAAAATCCAACAGGAGAGATATTATGACCCGTTACGGAGTGAGTTTGAACGTAATTTCTTATTAGTCTGGGAAGATATCACACCCAACCTATTGATTGAAAACGAAAATATGTTATCTCTATTTAAAGTCTTAAATAGGAAAAATAGCCGAATAACAATTAGTAGTCAAACGCCTGGTCAAAACATGATGTTTAACGCATTTGCATTAAAGGTTATAAATTCAATACATCCAATCTGGACATTTTGGGAATTAAACGAATTAAAACGCCGTATGTTTCCTATATGGTTTAAAAAACGGCAATCAATGACAAGTGAGGAATACAAGGGAAACGGTTTTGAGTTAACGGAACTTTCTGATATTGAAGATATAAACCTTGGTAAAATATCATCTCGCTTAGAAATGTTTTGGAGAGATATAAATAATTGCACTAATTATGCCAAAACTAAACGGACAATGCAAAAAAAGAAACAAGACAAAATTAATTACAGATTATCCATTGATGTAATCGCTACACATTCAATGATATACAAAACATCAATAGATAATTCAATCAAAGCATTTAACCGTTACTGGGAGTTAGCAGAAGATAAAATATTTACAGTATCTAGCGGTACAGAACAATTTTTAGATAGCTTTATCACTCAAAGTATTGAGAATAAAACTAAACAAAATGAGCAAGCGATAAAGGCGGGTTGTCCTGAGTTAATTGAAGCGGTGACAGATATTGACCCTAAAATGCTAAAAATAGCCATAGAAACCGCTAAAAATGATGGTTATTTAGATTCACGGGTTACTGTAAATGAATTAACCAATTTAATGAAAAACAGAGGTTATAACATGATTAATGTTAACGGTAAAAACCTGTGGAAGCAAATCACTTGATTTCCAATTAGTTCATTGACCTAGGAGAACAAAAATGATGACAGATATCAATAATCAAATGTTTGTAAAGTTTAAGACTATGGTAGATAGTCTAGTTTACAACAGCAATAAAGAAGAGGGTTTGGCAACATTAAAGTCAATACTAGACGACTGTGAAACAGAATTAACCATCACTGAACTCAAAAGACAATTGCTGATTAAGGAGTTGAATTACACGAAACACTTAATGGATAAAGTTCAATAAATATTCGTCCGCAATGACGGTAAACTACGGCAAACAACACACTAAGAGGATAAAACCATATCATGAACGAAGAACAAGCAAGGTTGATGGTTATCGCGGAATTAGCACGTGATATTTACGCCCAAATGATGTCACGAGATATCCCCTACGCTAACCAAGATACCAGGGTGAAATTAGCCGAAATCGCCCATAACGCCGCTGTTGATTTTATGGCGGTACAAGAAAAGTGGGTATCGTCTCAAGAGACAGTTATTCAGCCAGCATCATTTATGCCCGACTTTAGTGGCAATGGTTACAGTAGCGATATCTTTATGGGGGGTGACTTCAATGCCTAAGTTATTGCCAGTAATCAGCCTACATACTGGAAATTTCAGCAATTTTCTGCTGGGTTATGGTGGAACTTGTGTAGAACTAGATACGCCTGAGTGGTTTAACTCCCTGAGAAAAAACAAGTCATTTTCGGTTGAGTTAAACGGCAAAAGGTTTACAGCTTGCAAAAAAACGTCAATCAAATCAATGGCTTTGCATACTGGAATCTGAAAGGTTGGGACGGNAAAATCAACCACCATATCTATATCGGAAAATCTGACCAGACTACCAATGAGAAGATTCAACAGGCTGCTATAGCTATGTTTTATCGGTGCAACCCCAAACTGGCGTAAGCCCTAACAGCTAACAGCCTAGCTCCTAACAGCTACCCCAATAACTTAATGGCCCCCTATGGTTTCTGACTGTAGGGGGTGTCTATGTATTTTTCCGTTTCAGGCCTGAATATTCAGGCCTGAAAAAAGTTAAAAAATCATTTAGCCTATCCCGTTTCAGGCCTGAATATTCAGGCCTGATAGAAGTTTATATGAATGCCTACCCTATCATGTCCAGATATTACCCAGAACTGAGTTACCCCCAACAGATAGCTTTACCTACAACCTACGACTAAGATTTTGGAGGTGAACTGATTATGTTGGTATCGGTTTCCGCACGGGATGATTACCATCAAAGATTGGAGACTTGCTGAGGATTATGTGGGTATCGATTCCCATCTCGGTAATTGTCACCAGTTGAAAAGTTGTTTAGGGGTATCGGGTTGGAGTCGGTAGATGATAGCCCATAGTTTCCCCTCACCGAGGATTATGAATTAGACCCATAGATAACCGGATAGGCGATCGCTCATAGGTTTACCTATAGGTCTAGTCCATGGAAAGGCGGTCTGATATCTTTGTACATTGATAGGTGTATCTTTGTACATTGATAGCTTGGGGAATTATCTTCTGCTGTTGTCGTGGTTGATTTTGAAACATATCCTCCCCCCAACCGGAACAAACACTCTTTGGGGAAACGACCGACGTGATAGCAGTCAATGGTGAGGTACGAACCGATAGGCTTGCCATTGACGGGTATCACAAGGGAGTTAACCTATCGGTGTCTGGTTGGGGGGTGATGTAGCTATTTGACAGATTGATTAAGTTGTGCTTATTGATTAACCCGTCAATAATTAAGTTTTGTTGCTAAGGGATATGCACTAATCGTCCCATGTGCTAAGACTAAATGGAGTGCATTTAGAGTGTAACGGTACGACTATCGGGTTGAGTAAATCCCGGTTATCGCAGTCAGGGTAGGGGTTTAATCGAAACCGAAATATCTGGATCGAAACCCGTAGCTCGTGCCTTCAAATTTCGCCTCCCATTCGGGTTCTAGCGCCGACTTCACCAAGGCTTGCCTTGCTCTATCTTGGATTGTAGGAATGCCTAGGGGGCGTTTTTCATCCCTTCCAGGTTTTGGTATCCATACTCTCCTAAGTGCTTTCGCTTTGAGGTTCCCTTTGATTCTCTCGGCTAGTTCAAACCTTTGTTTTGGAGATATTATTTTTACCCCGTCAACTCCAGCTGTCTTTTTGCCTTGATTGTCTTGGAGGGCGGGTTTATTAAGCTGACTGTTGGGAAGCATGGCTGACCGTGGAACCCGCCCCTACAGTCGCACCGCTAAGAGTCGGGCGTAATATGATTTCACCAATAGACGTTGCCACCTTCTTACCTTTGCATCCTGTCCCGATTTAGCTGCTTGAAATATACTCTTTTGGAGCTTAAAGACTTTCCGATGAACCTTAGTCCATGGGATTTCCTTCCATGCGTTGTTCGTAGTCTTGGTTGGTTTGGACTTGCCAAATCCTCTCTTTGAACTCGCTATCGCCATGTGTACTGCTCTATAAAACTTAAACAAAACCGGACATAGCCGGATATTGATGTTTATTTCTGGCTTCGTCCGGGACTGTCGGCAGCACCCCGTCCACAAGTGTAATCGTCGGAACCAGGCGATTTTTCTAAATTTATACTGGCGTTCAAATCTCTATCAATCTTCAGGCCACAGTTTGGACATTCAAAAGTCCGACGGACTAGGGGCATTTTTTGACGATAACCGCAATTAGAACACAGTTGACTGGATGGATAAAATCTATCGGCAATAATCAACTTTGAACCATAACGTTCTGCCTTGTAACCTAGTTGCCGACGGAACTCATAAAATGAAGCATCAGCGATAGAACCCGCCAAACCATGATTTTTCAGCATACCTGACACATTCAAATCTTCAATGACGACTTGGCTGTGGTTCTTAGCCAAGAAAGTAGTGATTTTATGAATCGTGTCCCGCCGAATGTTTGCTACTCTTTGATGTAGCTTTTGAACTTTTAAGAGACATTTGGCCCAATTTTTCGAGCCTTTGACTTTGCGACTTAAATGACGTTGTAATCGAGCTAGTTTTTGGGTGGCTGCTTTATAAGCCTTGGGATTAGAGAATTGGGTCCCATCGGAGCAAGTCGCCAAATTGTTAATTCCTAGGTCTACCCCGATTCTCTCTCGATATTTAGGTGTGATTTCTGGTGTGATTTCTACGAAAAAGCTCATATACCAGTCACCTGCTTGGCGCGTTATAGTGACTTTCTTAACCCAACTTTCGGGTTGTGCCTCAAATGTAGAAACCCAGCCCACAAAAGGCAGCTTATGGCGAGTTCCTGACAGATTGAATGGCTTTCCGGAATTGTCAAGCGTAAAACTATCATGGTGGCCTTTCTTCTTAAATTTAGGATAACTGCTTATTCCCTTGAAGAAGCGCTTAAAGGCATCCCCTAGATTAATGAAGGCATATTGATCAACTTTAGAAGACAATTCGGACATCCAAGGATATTGAGGTTTCACATAATTAGTAAAAACCTTTTTAATGGAGTTGATATTAGGCTTGAGTCCCTCTTCATAAGCTGACCTCCATAAGTGTAATCCCCAATTAAACACGAACCGAGCATAACCCGCGTGTTTGGCCATCAAGGTGGCTTGACGGTCATTGAGTTTTAGTTTGGTTCGGAAAGCTTTGTAAGGCATGATTGGATTTTACCATGAATCCGACTTGATGAGTATGTCGTCAGGGAAATTTGGCATGGTCTGGGGTTTGACCGTATATTCATTATTGAGTTGCGAATCTTTTTGGGTATTGTACCTTATTGTCCTAAGATATCAAGCAAATCTTGGATTAAATTCTTGCTCCTACTAGGCTCTATTTCTTACAATCAAACCGCGACCTGTGGGCATGGCATATCCCGTCCATTACAGCCGGGCATTGGCTTCTGGTCACATCTCTCATCCTCAAGCGTTAGGGGTCGAGAGTGAAGTCACCTTCACCCTCTACCATTCAGAACAGAACCGTGCTTGATAGTTTCCCATCACACGGCTCCTGGTGTGGATACCCTATTTGTCAAAGGAGCAGAATCAAGAGACCTGCTTTCTACTTCGATGTTCAGAGCTATATGCACCACGTAGTCTTTAAACTCGTCCTCGCCATTATACTCTTACTGACCGCAGTATCTATATCCCCACCGTGACCTGTGGGCATATCCCGTCCATTACAGCCGGGCATTGGCTTCTGGTCACATCTCTCATCCTCAAGCGTTAGGGGTCGAGAGTGAAGTCACCTTCACCCTCTCCCATTCAGAACCGTGCTTGATAGTTTCCCATCACACGGCTCCTGGTGTGGATACCCTATTTGTCAAAGGAGCAGAATCAAGAGACATTAGCATCTGTGAGTCCTAATTGTTGGACTATTTCCACCATAAACTGCTGAGTCTGCCAAAAAGAACGGTTGAGGCGACTAAATACATCAAAGGCGACATCGATATCAATTCTCAATTCTGGGTTAGGGTAGCTTTGTAAAAACCCTAGTATTGATAACCCAGACTCGCTTTCGGCTGCTTCTAATAGGGCGGTTTTAATGTCTGCGCCTCGGGTTTGGGGGTCCTGAGTGCGGGTAATGGTGGCAATTTCGTCAAGGATGTTTTCGCCAATTTGGGTTGTCAGTAAATTGCTGACGGCGGTGGGTGGGATACCTACTTGAGAATTTAAGACTCCCAGGACTTGTTGTTTTTGTTGGGGGGACAGAAACAGCTCATAACCTCGGAGTCCGGGGGGAACTTTTCCGGTGTTGGCTAATGTTTCTAAATCTTCGATCGCCAGAGAGAGAGACATAATCCCTTGGCGAACTATAATTGTTTCTGCTGCCTTCACTGGGGTAGCGATCGCAATATGAGTCCCCAATGCGATCGCCGAAAGTACAGCTAACTTGAACCTAGACCATTGAAAGTTCAGCCCCATAACACCTCAGACTACTGGTTGAAAAAAAAGTGAACCTAATCTTTTTGTAACACCTCAGAGAAGGCAAAATCAGGAGCAGCTAACACAAAAATTGTAGCGGGTAATCCCGTAGCCATTTTCTGGAGTCCCTCGTAATATTTACTGTACTGCAAATCCTCTTTGGGGGTAGCCATACCCAAAAATACCAAATCGGCATCCTGAGAGGAAGACCGTAGAATTTCCGGGAAAGGTTGTCCTTGAGACACAATCACCTTGGGTTTAGCCCCAATGCGTAACTGTGCAACCACTTTAGCCAAATTGGTATGGGCTGCTAGTGCTGCTGTTTCGTCGGGTACAACTAAGTTTAAATTAATTTCGGCTCCGCGCCATTCCAGACTCGTCCGCAGCAAATAAGCCAGAATTAGCATCAAGCCTCCATTAGTATTAAGACCCCCCCACCAGAGATCAATCTTCTGTCGCGCGCCAAATCCCCGATCTGATTCATCTCTTAGTATAAGTACACTACGAGCGGTTTTGTGAAAATGTACTAGGGTTTCACAATATGATTTTCGACGTTCAGGGGATTGGGAATCTCCTAATAAAATTGTATTGGGTACTAAAGGACCAATTCCGTAGGATTCTACGAGTTGACGGGAGCCAGTGAAAGGATCATCTGCCATAATCACCCGGACTAAGCCTGCTATGGCTCGTTTTTCTAAATAATCGCGCAAAATCGCTTCTATTTCATTTCTTTGGGTCGGACTACGGGAGCCTGTGGGTAAGATGGTGCAAACAGTAAACAGGCTGACGTTATGAGAAAAATTAGCTGCTAATTCCACTAAAGACCAACGTTTATTGGGCGCACCGGAAAAGGTGAGGATATGGGGTCGCCAGTTTTTGGTGTCTGGGGTGTAACTCAGTTGAAATAAACCCCGACGCACTAGCGCCATCCAAATTCCCTGACGGATATCTCCCCAGGCGCTTTCTAGTTCTCGTCGCTCTAACCAAATATAGATACTAAAGACAATGATAGCCGCGATAATGGTGGCGATCGCATCAATGAGGAACATTACGCCTAAACAGCCGACGACTCCCAACAGAGACAATAGCCAGTGAACTTTGAAGGTGGGACGAAAGGAGGGACTTTCTAAAAAGGTCTCGATACCTGCTGCTAGGTTGAGTACCAAATAGGTGGTCAGAAAGAACATACTCAACACTGGGGCGATCAGGTTGAGGTCGCCGACAGCAACGGCGATTAATACAAATCCTAGGGTAACAACTGTGGCGATACGGGGTTCATTATCGGGTCCCGATCCGGTTCCTAGGAATTTTAACCAGTTGGGTAAAATGCCATCTTTGGCTAAGGCTTGCAGGACTCTTGGCGCTCCTAATATACTACCTAGGGCGCTCGATAGGGTGGCTCCCCAGACTCCCAGCAAGATAGCGGGTCCCCAGAAAGCTATCCGTTTCATGATTAGCGCATCGACTAGGAGGCTGTCTGTATCCCCTTGCATCCACAATAGGACGGGTAGCAACATATATATTACATAACCTGTGCCGACGGCGGCGAGGGTTCCTGTAGGGATAGATTTGGTGGGGTTTTGCAGATCTCCTGACATATTGACCCCTGCCATAATTCCAGTAACGGCGGGGAAAAAGACGGCGAACACTTGCCAAAATCCTACTTTGGGGAGGTTGGTGGCAATTGCTATGTCTTGTGTGCTGGCTTCGACTGGACTACCGAATAACAGGGAGATTAGGGATAGGGCGATCGCTGCCATGATGAAGTATTGGGCTTTAATCGCTAATTTGGCGGACTTAATGGCAATTATCGCCACCATGATGGTGGTGATGATGGCTACAACTTTAATATTGAGTTGGGGAAAGGTGATGACTAGACTTTCGGCAAAACCAATGGTATACAGAGCAACGGAGATGGCTTGGGCAAAATATAAGGGTATCCCAATGGCTCCGCCGGATTCAATACCGAGGGAGCGACTAATCATATAATAGGCTCCGCCGGCTCTGACTACTTGATCAGTGGCGATCGCACAAATGGAAAGGGAGGTCAGAAAGGTGATAGATGTTGATAGGGTGACAATAGCTAAGGTTCCCCACAGTCCCACCTGACCCACTACCCATCCAAATCGCAGATACATAATCACCCCCAGGATGGTTAAAATTGAGGGAGTGAAGACACCACCAAAAGTCCCTAAACCGGCTCCGGTTTGGGAAGTTGGCGGGGGTTCTGATGGTGGTGGAGATGGCCAAAAGGGTAGTTTCATGATCACACTATGTTTCAACCCAAGTCAATTAGACTTACCGGACTCGAGAAGATACTCTAAGAAGGTCTGGGCGACAACTGATAATTGTTTCCCGTTGAGGTAGGCTGCATACCAACAGCGTTGGATGGGAAATCCTACCACATCTAAAGTGGTTAGCTCTCCTCGATCGCCATACGAGTTTAATGTATGTTTGGATAAAACGGAAATCCCCAGACCTCCGGCGATCGCTTGTTTGATCGCTTCGTTGCTACCTAACTCTAGGCGTACCCGCACTGATACCTTACTCTTGTCAAATAATTTCTGCACTGCCCTACGAGTCCCTGACCCAGATTCTCGCATGATAAATGGTTCATTGTTCAGCGCTTCAATGGGAATTTGGGTTTGACCGACTAGGGGATGGTTACAGGGGGCTACCACCACTAGGGGATTATCTAAAAAGGGTTTTGTACAAAGGTCTATATCTTCGGGCGGTAGACTTAGTATATATAGATCATCTTTATTTTCCAGCATCCGTTGGGTAATCTGTTGGTGATTGATCACCTGTAGGGCAATATCAATGGCTGGGTAGTTTTGACAAAAAGACCCTAACAGTCTGGGAATAACGTATTTAGCTGTGGTGACTACTGATAAACTTAATCGTCCCTGTTTAGCGCCTTTCAGGTCAGCAATGGTCATATCGAAATGTTCCAGGCGCTGGAAAATATCGTGACAGGTCGCTTGTAACTCCTGACCCGCATCAGTAAGATAAAGTTGTTTGCCAATTTGCTCAAATAGTGGTAGTCCCACCGCTTGCGATAGATGTTTGACTTGACTTGAGACAGTGGGTTGGGTGATCAATAACTCTTCTGCTGCGCGAGTGAAGCTACCGTGACGCGCTACGGCTTCAAAAACCTTTAACTGATGCAGTGTGGCCTGAATCACCAGCTTTGTCCTCCAAGTAATGGGCGATGATTGTACTATTGATTTAAGTCTATCAAAATATAGATAATATACAATAGATTGACACTGATATAATTACCTATATCGGTTATAGCAGTTCCTGGATCATAAGGGGGCAGAAAGCCTTTTTTCGGCTGGGACTAATTCCTGAGCCTGTATAACTCATGGGTATGGAGGGGCGATCGAGATTTTTGATCGCGATCGCTCAGATCCCAACCCTAAAACTTTCATATAGATTATATTTACAATACTTAATATTTTTTTTAGCCATTTAGTGATATAGATATTTTTTCCCAGATACCCGATATGTGGTTTTGCAAAGAAATATAAACAAATGTAATGGAAATATTAACAATATTAAAGGTTGACTGAAGCCATTTATTGATAGTATTTTAATCAATCGGCAAATAGCCGGAAATTTAAAGAGCGATTCCTCAGAAGGGAGATATAAAGGAGTTATGTCTTACTCTCAAACTCAAACCAAATCGAAAGCCGGATATCAGGCTGGTGTAAAAGACTATAAGCTGACGTATTACACGCCGGATTATACGCCCAAAGATACAGACATTCTGGCCGCGTTCCGTGTTTCTCCTCAACCGGGAGTTCCCCCGGAAGAAGCGGGAGCAGCAGTAGCAGCAGAATCTTCGACCGGAACTTGGACAACTGTATGGACTGACCTGTTAACAGACCTCGATCGCTACAAAGGTCGTTGCTACCACATCGAACCAGTACCCGGCGAAGACAATCAATATTTCTGCTTTGTTGCCTATCCGCTGGATCTGTTTGAAGAAGGTTCCGTTACCAATATGTTAACCTCCATCGTGGGTAACGTATTTGGATTTAAGGCTCTGCGGGGCTTGCGGTTGGAAGATATGCGGATTCCAATTGCTTACCTGAAAACCTTCCAAGGCCCTCCCCACGGTATCACCGTTGAGCGGGACAAATTGAATAAATACGGTCGTCCTCTGTTGGGTTGTACCATCAAACCTAAACTGGGTCTGTCGGCGAAAAACTACGGTCGTGCGGTTTATGAGTGTCTGCGTGGCGGTCTGGACTTCACCAAAGACGACGAAAACATCAACTCTCAGCCGTTCATGCGCTGGCGCGATCGCTTCCTATTTGTACAAGAGGCGATCGAAAAAGCCCAGGCTGAAACCAACGAAATTAAGGGTCACTACCTAAACGTAACAGCCCCCACCTGCGAAGAAATGATGAAACGGGCGGAATTTGCCAAAGAAATCGGCACCCCCATCATCATGCACGACTTCTTCACCGCTGGCTTTACCGCCAACACCACCCTAGCTCGTTGGTGCCGTGATAATGGTCTGTTGCTGCACATTCACCGCGCTATGCACGCTGTGGTTGACCGTCAACGTAACCACGGTATCCACTTCCGGGTTCTCGCCAAGTGTCTGCGGATGTCCGGTGGTGACCACCTGCACTCCGGTACAGTTGTAGGTAAACTCGAAGGTGAAAAAGGTATCACCATGGGTTTTGTAGACCTGATGCGGGAAGACCACATCGAAGAAGATCGTTCTCGTGGTATCTTCTTTACTCAAGATTGGGCTTCTATGCCTGGTGTAATGCCGGTTGCTTCCGGTGGTATTCACGTTTGGCATATGCCAGCTCTGGTGGAAATCTTCGGTGATGATTCCTGCTTGCAGTTCGGTGGTGGTACTTTGGGACACCCCTGGGGTAATGCTCCTGGTGCAACTGCTAACCGTGTGGCTCTCGAAGCCTGTATCCAAGCTCGTAACGAAGGCCGCAACCTGTTCCGTGAAGGCGGCGACGTGATTCGTGAGGCTTGCAAGTGGAGTCCTGAGCTGGCTGTGGCTTGCGAACTTTGGAAAGAAATCAAGTTCGAGTTCGAGGCCATGGACACCCTGTAGGTTTCCTCAGATTTCGAGAAGTGATTTTGGATTGGGCAACTCCTCTAACTTGACAATTTTGGAGAGCTACGGATACAACTCAATCCAATATCTCAAACTTGAAGTCTTAACAGAGGGTTGGTGTCGGAACATGGATATCAAAAAAGTTGCTAAGGACACGACCAAGGTACTGACAAGTTACCTAACCTACCAAGCTGTAATCATCATCACCAACCAATTGACAGAGACTAACCCTGGTTTAGCTATCTGGCTAAGTGATTTTTCCTCTCAGGGGAAAATCCAGGATGGTGAGGCTTATCTTGAGGAACTGTTACAGGAAAATCAAGAACTGGCTTTCCGAGTGATGACCGTCCGAGATCATCTCGCTGAAGAGGTGGCGGGTTATCTACCGGAGATGGTTCGGCAGGGGATTCAGCAGGGAAATATGGCACATCGCCGCCAGTACCTGGAACGAATGACGCAACTCACTACTTCAGAGACTAACCCTCCCGACTAAGGTCGGAGCCTAAATAATTAATTTCAACAACTACCCTGGAAAATCACAATGCAAACACTACCAAAAGAGCGCCGTTACGAAACTCTGTCCTATTTACCCCCTCTGACTGATGCTCAGACCCAGAAACAGCTTCAGTATATTCTTGAGCAAGGCTTTATTGCTGGGGTAGAATTCAGCGAATCCTCTGCGCCTGAGCAACACTACTGGACTCTGTGGAAGTTGCCTCTGTTTAATGCAACTTCCGTTCGCGAAGTTATGGCGGAAATCGACGAATGCCGTCGGGAATATCCTAAGTGCTTTATCCGCGTTATGGGTTTTGATAACGTGAAGCAGTGCCAAGTTCTCAGCTTTATCGTTCACCGTCCCACTGGCTCACTGTACTAAATCACCCGCTAAAATTTAATCTAGGATTAGGCTAACCGCCAATTTCTAAAATTTTGAGGCAGGGGTGACTCCCTGCCTTTATGATATGGGTAGAATGGATAAAAACCCTTAACCACAGGAATGCTCTACCAACCAAAGGTGTTTACAGGTGGTCTACCCCGTCGCCTGGTTATTCTGTTAATGATCGTGATTGTCCTGGGGGTGTTGTTTCGTTTTGCGAGTCTCGATCGCAAACTATATTCCCATGATGAAGTTTTTACCAATTTGCGATCGGCTGGTTTTACCCGGGAACAGGTAGATCAGCAATTGTTCAGCGATCGCATTTTTACCCCCTCAGAAGTCCTAGAATATCAACGCCTCAAACCCGATAGCACCGCCGCCGATACTATCGCATCTCTGCATAGAAACCCCCATCATCCCCCCCTATATTATCTCATGGCTAGGGGTTGGATGCGAGGCTTTGGCAGTTCGATTTTAGCTTCCCGTCTTTTACCCGCCGTCATTAGTTTAATATCCTTACCGCTTATTTATGCCTTAGCTTGGGAATTATTTCAATCTCCGCTAATTTCCCTCATGGCTACCGCTTTACTAGCTGTTTCTCCGGTGGATGTATTATTAGCGCAAACCGCTCGTCAATACAGCTTAATGACGGCTTTAATTATCGCCTCTAGTCTCATGTTACTCAAGGGGAGTCGGACTAACAATTGGCTGTGGTGGTTGGGTTATGTAATCACCTGCACTTTGGGACTATATACCCATTTATTTTTTGGATTAGTTATAGCTAGTCATATCGGTTGGGGAATCTTGATTTTTGGGTCAGAACCGAGACGGAATTATAAACCACGTCTGTCTTTGTTTTTCATTCAGTTGGGGATATCTATATGTTTAACTTTGGTTCTTTATCTCCCCTGGATAACTGTTATTATCCATAATTGGGAACAGGCTCAAACCTTAACCAGTTGGACTCAGCAATCGATGAGTTTACTGGATTTATCCAAGTTTTGGCTGCTCAGTTTTACGTCGGTTTTAGTTGATATTGACTTTGGCTTTAACAGCTTCTGGACGTATTTATTTAGGCTGCCGTTTTTACTGCTCATTATTTATGCTCTGTATTATGTAAGTGAAACCAATGATAGTCAAACCGGATTGTTTATTTTAACTGCCATTTGGATACCGTTTATCCTGCTGGTTTTACCAGATTTATTATGGGGAGGACAACGTTCCTCTGTCACTCGGTATCTGATCGCTTGTTTTCCGGCTATTCAAATAGCGATCGCCTTTTTATTAGGAACCCACCTTAATAGCGGTCGTCAATCATTATTCGATGGTGAAAAGTTGTGGCTGTGGGTATTAGCCATATTACTAAGTTTTAGTATTATTTCCTTGGGTTTGAGTACAGTTTCATCAACTTGGTGGGATAAAGGTTTAAGCTATTTTAATCATCAAGTGGCTACCGAAATTAATCAAGCCAACTCATCTGTGTTAATTTCCGATGCGGGAAATGGTACTAATACAGGAGATTTAATCTCCCTGAGTTATCTATTAAATAATGATGTGAAACTTATCCTGATGAGTAATCAACCATCATTACAATTAATTCCTGAACAGTCCACCATTTTTGTATTTAGACCTTCTCAGGAATTACAAGAGTTGTTACAGCAAAATTATGGCGACATTGAGCAAGTCCTGGAGACCCCAGACCTGTGGAAAGTTCAATAATTGCAGAGGAGTTGTAGTCCTATGAAATCTATATTGATGGTTTATCTAATTATTGTTATAATGACAGTAATTGTCAGTATATTTGTGAGAATTTATCAACGAATATCCCATTATAGAACCTTCAAAGATATTAAGCATAATTACAATTACCGCCAACCTAACCAGTGTCTAGTCGGTTTTATTCTTCAACATAAAATCGAGGAAATCACGATGATAACTAATCCGGAAACTACCCCGGGAGTTTTACAATATGGAAAGCGGAAAATCATTGGTGTAATGCGTTATGAAGATGATTATAGACTGATTACCAAAGAATTTGACCAAGATGCAGAAGTGGTTTTGATGAATCCCAAAGTTTTAATATCGTCGAAAATACCTCCTTTGATTCGGATTATTAACCCCCGCAAAAAGAGAAGTTATTACTTTGTGGTTACTGATATATGGGGTAATATAGACCGCCGGAAAACTCGAGAAGTGTTTAATCAACTATCGGCTCATTTTCGGGGTGGAATCATCTCCTATGGTCAACCAACACAAGAGTTAAAAATATTTGTTCAGTCCCTAATAGTGGTGATGTTTATTGGACTGTTGACGACGATTTATAGTAGCTTCAATGCGGCGTATCCTCAACAATTAGGCTTTATTAGCGCCAGTCCCAATGGTGATGTTTTTACGACGGATCATCGTTATTTATATAACTTAGACTCTCAAGGAAATCTGCACAATAAATATGCTTTAAAAGATTTAGGTATTCGAGAAGGAATAACAGACCTACAGGTAAGCGATCGCTCTCAATTATTTCTCGGAAATTGGGAAACTGGAAGAATCGAATATTGTCAACTAGACCAAAATACTTGTCAAGAATTACCAGGTTTTCAGAAAGATACAGGAATAAATTGGGAGTTTCGCAGTACCTTTAAATTTGTTGTTGATCACGAAAAACAGTTAATCTATGCTACGGACACAGCCAGACATCGCCTGGTCGCCTTAACCATGAATGGGGAAATTCTCGAAAGTACCAGAGGGGAAGAAATTTTACCCACCGAGGAAGAAATGTTACTGTGTTATCCCAACGGTATCACCATTGACAATAACGGAAAATTGGCTGTTGCTGATAGTAACAATTTTCGGCTGATTACTTGGTTAACCAATAGCGAAGGCTTGGAAATTACCCCAGATCAACAAATTGATACAGTTCGACCACCACGACCTATTACGGAGTGTCTTCCTGACCACACAACTCGACCTAAAAATTGGATAATTCGCTCCTGGGAAAAACTCTTAAGAGATCATACAAATTACTACATCGAAGGAAGGAGGATCGCTTTAACTGTCGCAGACAGTGGAAAAACATTTCCGATATTTTTGGAACAGGATAACCAGGGCTTTTGGTGGGTGTTAGTTTCTGAAAGTTCCTTTTCCCGTTATAACCTGATTAGGTTCGATCCTAACTGGTCGAGACCCCGCAAAGTTTGGCTACCAGAAACTACTGATATTTCTAACATGACGATCGCAGAAAATCAGGTATTGTTAACAGTACCAGAATATGGTGAAATTTGGGCGATCGCAGTGGATAATTTATCATTCAGTATATTTGGGGATGATACCTTTAAACAGTTAATGTCGGAAATTAAGCAGTCAAAACAAAACTTATTGCGTGTTTATTATCAGAGTCTCATGCTCACAATAATATCCTGTGCTATGGTCTTGGTTATATATCTTTGGGAAAGCCACCAAAAAGCTATGAAATTATTAGGTCTTGACCCGAATTTACCGGGTTATTAGCGCGTCAAATAGTCCTCCCACCCGGTTTATGTAGTGTTTGATGGTAGTTATTTATCGATAAACACAATTACTTAAATATAGACTCCAAACAAAACCTTCTATGGGTCCGATAATGCGAGTCCAGTTTGGTCCTTCTCTACCGTCTGTTATTCCTAAAATTACGCGAGTTCCATTGGGTAAACTACCAACAATTTTACCAGCAGGAGTTGCTCGCACATTTAAGGGAGTTCCGGTAGGGTCATTGACAATACAAGCGCCTACAGGGGTTTGAGCGAGTTGTAATTCCTGAGACGGTTTAACAGAGTCAAAATCAGTAAATGCGATCGCTGCTGTTCCCCAACCCGTAGCAGAGGCGATCGTCATGGGAATCAAAACATAATGCCAAAATTTTCTGTACATAATTGCCTAACATATAATGATAGGGGATATGATCATACTTGCTAAGGTTCGGGGCTGTTTCTTTACCATAACTTAATCTGGGTGATAGTTTCAAGGCTCCGAGGAGCAGTTATAATCACGTAAAACTCCTGGGAGGGTTGGAAGCTCCGTGATTTATCGCGGAGAGGAAAACCGACTCAAGCGGATGACCGCCGCCAGCACCCCCTTGCGGGGTGGAGGGGTATGGTTGCCCCTCCATGGAGCTATGGTTGGCTCCGACTCCCTTGCGGGGTAATGTTTGCTTCGCTAATGTTCAGAGTCGGTACTTTCCAAATCGCACTGTCTTAACCCCTTAGGACTGTTTAACGATTTGGTTCATGAGCCTGGAACTAGCACGCATTCCAGGGTAGGAACTTTAACTCTTGCTCGCTCACGTAGCCAGTTAAGGCTTAAGCTGGTCAGCTACCTGAAAGCGGGGGGCAGGAAGCCCCCGTGCTTCAGCCGGGGGTGCTGACAAGCACCTACAGGAGTTGGCTCTAAAGACTGGTTAGCCTTATCTGAAGCCGTCAATGCGATCGCTGTTCCCCAACCCGTAACCGAGACTAGGATTATTGAAATCAACACAGAACTAGACCAATGCTTCATTTATCGGTGTTTGTTGGTGATGATTTGACTATTTCCATTATAGTTGTTAATCGACCGTAAGCAGCCATTTTTTAACCAAACTTAATATTGGTCACTCATGGGTAAGTTTAAACCGGGGTAGAAATTACCATAAATTCCACCCCCAAATTAAGCCTAACTTTCCATAGCTGACACCGACTTAGGGACTCCAGCCGTAAGAACCTCATAACCATCTGTTGTCACCAAGACATCATCCTCAATTCTCACCCCTATTCCCAGCCATCGCTCATGGATCTCTGGTTGTCCTTCCACGGGTTTAATATCCGGTTTAATATAAATCCCCGGTTCCACAGTTAACACCTGTCCTGGCTGCAATAATTGCGGTTCTTCACCCCACTGATAAACCCCGACATCATGAACATCTAAACCCAACCAATGTCCGGTTCTGTGCATATAAAAATGCTTATATTTTTGTTCCTTAATAATCTCCTCAATATCGCCTTTGAGTAATCCTAAATCTAGCAAACCTTCTACCAAAACCCGCACCGCCGTATCATGTAACTGGTTATAGGGATTTCCTGGTTTCACTTGTTCAATGGCGGCGATTTGTGCGCGCAAAACCAACTCATAAATAGTTTTTTGCTCTGGTGTAAACTTACCATTAACGGGAAAAGTGCGAGTAATATCAGCATTATAATATTGATAAGCGCAACCCGCATCAATCAACAATAAATCCTGGTCTTGCATTTGGCGATTATTCTCAATGTAATGCAAAATACAAGCATTTTCACCAGAGGCGACAATGGAAGGATAGGCGGGAGTCGCACCATGTTGACTAAAGAAATATTCAATTTCAGCTTGTACCTGATATTCATACTTCCCGGGTTGAGCAAATTCTCGCGCTCTCTGGTGAGCATCTACAGAAATTTCCGCCGCTTTTCGCATCAATTCCAATTCTTTGGGGCTTTTAATTAGCCTTTGAGGATGGAGAATTGTGCCAGCATCTTGGATAGCAATGGGACCTGTGCCATGTTTAGGATAAACCCGGATTAAATTTTGCCAATGGTTGAGAATTATCTGGTTAAATTGTTGATCAGGTCCTAGTCGGTAATAAATGCGATCGGCTTTTTGTAGGTATTGGGATAATTTTTCGTCTAATTCATGAATGGGATAAGCCTCGTCAGCACCATAAATAGTTTTAGCATTATCAACCCCAACTCGATATCCTGTCCAGGTTTCTTTTTCGGGGTCTTTGGGTTGTACAAATAGAATAAATTTATGTTTTTCGTGGTGGGGTGCTAAGACGGCGACGGCGTTGGGTTCATTAAAGCCAGTTAGGTAGAAAAAATCGCTATCTTGGCGGTAAGAATATTCAACGTCGTTGTGCATAACTGCTGTGGGCGCACTTCTAAAAATGGCAGTACCCCCACCAATTTTAGCCATTAACTGTTCGCGACGCTGTTTATATTCTACTGGTGTGGTCATTGGTTAACTGTTCCTGATAAAGATTCTTGTGGTGTTTGATAATATAGCAGATTTCATTCTGTCAAGCGGGATTGGTAATTGATAATGATGGGTGAGTGGGGGGTGATTAATATAGCGCGTCGCCTCCCGTGGCTGGATATGGTTTCCCTTTCCCGGAGTCGAAGGGGGAGCAAGTATGAGCAAAATTGTAGGGTATGGGGGGTACATGAAAAAACCCAGTCTCTTGAATAAGAAACTGGGCGGAAATTTTCAGAGCGATTTCTCAGGTAGAGAAATTATAATACTGGAGCAAACCGTTCTTTTTCGGGAACTTCAGTGTATTCGGCTACAATTTGCCGAAATTCGTCTCCATCAATGGTTTCTTTTTCGATGAGTAAATCAACTAGGCGATCGATAACTTCGCGGTGATCGCGAATGATTTGACAAGCATCTTGATAACAATGTTCGGCGATCGCTTTAATTTGAGAATCAATGCGGGAAGCAATTTGATTAGAATACTCAGTGCGGGTAGCAAAATCCCGACCCAGGAAAACCTCACCCTGGGAAGATTCCAGAGACAGCGGGCCGAGGTCAGACATACCATAACGAGTCACCATTTGACGAGCCATTCCCGCCACCTGTTGCAGGTCTCCACCCGCGCCGGTGGTAACTTCGGCATCACCAAAGATCACATCTTCAGCGGCGCGACCGCCCAAAGCGCCGGTAATACGAGCGAGAATTTGAGAGCGAGAAATCAAACCCTGATCCTCATCAGGCATAAACCAGGTCAAACCGCGAGCCTGTCCACGAGGAACTAGGGTTACTTTTTGAACGGGATCATGATCTTTAATCAGAGTACCAACGATCGCGTGTCCGATCTCATGATAAGCAATCAGACGCTTAGTTTTACCATCAAGGAGGGGGGTTCCTTCCATACCCGCCACCACGCGATCAACGGCATCATCAATTTCCGCCATAGTAATAGCCTCCTTGCGGCGGCGGGCGGTGAGGATAGCAGCTTCATTAAGTAGGTTCGCCAGGTCAGCCCCAGTAAATCCGGGAGTCCGACGAGCGATCGCTTCCAGAGACACCTGATCGGCAAGTTTTTTATTGCGGGCGTGAACTTCCAAAACTGACAGACGGCCCTTAATATCAGGAGCATCGACTATAACTTGGCGATCGAACCTTCCTGGTCGCAACAAAGCCGAATCAAGAACGTCTGGGCGGTTAGTAGCAGCAATAATAATAATGCCCGTGTTACCCTCAAAACCATCCATTTCAGTTAATAACTGGTTAAGGGTCTGTTCTCGTTCATCATTACCGCCGCCAATACCAGCACCACGCTGGCGACCGACCGCATCAATTTCATCAATAAAGACGATACAGGGGGCAGTTTCCTTAGCCTTCTTAAACAAATCGCGGACCCTGGAAGCCCCAACCCCAACAAACATCTCCACAAATTCGGAACCAGAGATGCTAAAGAAGGGAACCCCAGCCTCACCAGCGATCGCCTTAGCCAGGAGAGTTTTACCAGTTCCCGGAGGTCCAACCAACAAAACACCTTTAGGAATTCTCGCCCCAACAGCCGTAAAGCGTTCCGGCTTTTTCAGGAAGGTAACCACCTCTTGGAGTTCTTCTTTAGCTTCCTCAACCCCGGCTACATCATCAAACAAAACCCCGGTTTTGGCTTCCATAGAGAAACGAGCCTTAGACTTACCGAAGTTCATGGCTTGACCAGGGCCACCCGGCACATTATTAGAACGGCGGAACAGGAAAAACAGTCCCACAATCAACAAAATCGGGAAAACCAAATTTCCTAAAAGTCCCCAAATCGCGCCATCATTACGGGGAGGGTGAGAGTCAAAGCTAATATTAGCAGCACGCAGGCGAGAAATTAGTTCCGGGGCGTTATTAGGCAAATCGACCCGTAGGCGCTGCACTCCATTGTCTAATTGAGGATCAATTGCCTCGACGATCGCCGTCCGTCCCCCCTCATATAGATCGACACTGGTAACGCGCCCAGCATCGAGATAATCTAAGAATCGGCCATAAGTCATGCGAGTGCTGGCTGTATTATTTTGGGCTATATCTGTCGGGGAAGCAGCAAAAGCACCCTGCCATAGGAAGAACCCGATCACCAGAGCCGGGATCGTCCATAGCAGAATTGTTCTCCAAGACGTTTTCATAAATTCCGTTGCCTCTATGTCCTATACATCAGAAGTTTCTTAAAACTCAGCCCAGTTAATGGCTAAGATTAAAGATATTCATAATCTTAACTAAATTTAACGTAAGAGTCTGTGATCAGGCAACCAGGCCGGGGAGTTTAATGGCCCGCTACAGTTGATGAGGGGGAAAAGTCCTGATACGGAAAAATATCAGTGGGATATAATCTGACAATGGGGGACAGCAGGCTATAATCCTAGGAATTGTAGTTAGAGATGATTATTTCGCGCGCGAAGTAGGGTAAAGTTACCGTTGTTGGATTGCCTATATCTAAATCTCAGGAAAGTTATAACTATGGGAGAATTGTCAGAAGGTTGCTAGACACTCAAACTCATATTTCTGAATTCAAGTTGTGAGAATGGGGCGGCAACGTGGCAATTAACATCGAAAGCATGAGATTTAAGTACCCTGATGTACTGGTCAACTGGGTTGTGAGGCAACCCAAACGCTTCTTCTGATCTCAGCTTGACTGTTGAGAACTTTAGTTCCCGATGGCAAGTCTGATGGCCGAAAGAAGAATCTCACGGACTTAGTCCCTCTGAGTGTCACAATTTTTGAGTCTTCGTGAAGTAACGGATTTTTCAGATGCAGAGTAACAAACAGCCCGGACAGTCACAGTCACAGTCACCGTTAGCTAAAGCTACCACTACCACAACCAAACCGACCACTACTACTGTAGTCGGCCGCTCAACGATTCTCAGCGTTGACTTGGGGAGAACCGCAACTAAATCTTGTATTAGTCGCAACCCCGCAGATGTGGTTTTTATTCCCTCGAATGTTGCCCAAATGAGTGTAGAAAAAGCCCGTGGCGGTGGCTTTGAGTCGAAAAACACCGATCCACTGTTGGATCTATGGCTGGAATATCAGGGAAATGGTTTTGCCGTAGGTCAACTGGCTGCTGATTTTGGAGCAAGTCTGTTTGGCGTAGATCCCGCCGCCAACCCCTCCAAGGTGAACGATGCCCTAATTAAGATCTTTGCTTGTGTGGGATATTTCAACCTTAAAGGTGATCTTGATGTGGTGCTGGGCTTACCATTTTACTCTCAAGAACAGTTTGAGCGGGAGAAAGAACAAATTATTAGTCTCCTCACTGGACCCAATACGTTGGTCTTTAGGGGTGAGCAAGTAGTGGTTGATATCCAGAGTGTTCGGGTAATGCCAGAAGGCTATGGTAGCCTGATTTGGTGTGAAGCCCAGGGCAGCAAGGATGCGCCTAACTTTGCGGATCTTTCTGTAGCTGTTGTTGATGTGGGACATCAAACTACGGATTTCTTGACTGTGGATCGCTTCCGCTTTGCTCGTGGGGTTTCTCAGAGTGAAGTGTTTGCCATGAGTAAGTTTTATGAGGAAGTCGCCGCTAAGATTGAGGGAGCCGATGCTCAATCCCTATTCCTCCTAGAGGCAGTACATAAACCTCAAGGACAGCGTTTTTATCGTCCCAGAGGCGCGACTAAACCTGCTAACCTAGATGAAATTGTACCTGAGTTGCGTAAGGTTTTTGCACGGGATCTTTGCGATCGCGTGGTAAAATGGCTCCCAGAAAGGGTCACAGATGTAGTGATTACTGGCGGCGGTGGTGAGTTTTTCTGGCAAGATTTACAACCCCTGCTCAAAGACGCTCAGTTAAGAGCTCATCTGACTCAACCGGCTCGTAAAGCCAACGCCCTAGGACAATATGTCTATGGGGAAGCTCAACTAGCCAAACGCTAATTAATTGGTTTTTTTCATCCCGTTGGGTGGTTTCTCAACGGGATAGCCTGTTTGGGGGTGAAATTAGATCTAATTACTGCTAAACTGGGTTAGTCCTCATTGGCAGGTCTGCCCATACGTCCTACCTAACTATGCTCTGGGTTAATAAAAAACTTACGCAGTCGGTTACTTTTACTGAGGATGCTGCTGATCAAACTCTGTTAGAGGCGATCGAAAAAGAGCTATCTCTCACCAAATATCAAACTTTTAGCAATCTCTGTAAACAGGCTTTGTGGCAGTTTCTGTTGAGTTCTCCCACCACACAGACCCCTGTGGTTAACAATGATTACCGCTCGGAAATTACCTCGGAAAGACCTGTAAACCCCCCTCCTAATCTAAAACCTATTGAAGAGGGTTTATTGAGTCTCCAGAGGCAATTAGGGGTTTTGGAGCGACAGCTACAAGCCCAAAAAACGGAAAATCAAACCCAACAACTTGAGAGTCAGGTTAATCAGTTAACCCAGCAGCTTGCTCAATTTCAGTCGGCGATCGCATCTAAACTAGATGCTACCAATGAGGCGATCGCTCAAATACCTAGTCAATTACCCCAAATTACATCACCTCCCCCACCACCAGAACCCCCTCGGTCAACTGCGCCACCTCCCCCACCACCAGAACCCGTCCACCCCCAAGAAGCCGACCCACTGCTTCAGCGTCTGAGTTCCCTGGTGGATGATTTTTAACATCAAGTTACTGTTGGGAGAGTTGCTATTGGCTTATTTATTCAGGGTCTCTACTGCTATAGCTGCCGCCCAATTGTCAATTTCCCAGGTTTTTAAATACCAATCTTGGGGGGAATATCCAACTATTTTAGCCCGGAAAAGTTGACCATAATTTTGGGGTAAAATCTCCACATCTTTTAAGCCCATTAATCCCGTACCAGTGGCTTTTAGTAAGGCTTCTTTCGCAGTCCAAAGCTGAAAAAAAGCCCGGTTTTGTGCGGATTTTGGATAGTTATAAAGTTGGGAATATTCCGCCTCACAAAAAAAGCGTTTGGCTAAGGTTAATCCATCCAGGGGGCGGATTTTTTCCAAGTCAATACCAACTCTGCGGTTCAAGGCGATCGCATATAAAGCCTTACCGTAGGAGTGGGAAAGATTAAACTGAATTTCACCCTGAGAATTTCCGGTAATTAAACCCGGTTTTCCCTGGGGAGTATAGGCGAATTCCAACCCCTGGGGAGCCACCCCCACATAAGAGGCTAAAATCTGGCGGAGAATGGCACGAGCGGCGGTAAAATGGAGGCGATCGCTCTCCCGACGAAACCGCGCCGCCCTTTGTCTTTCCTCCGCACTTAGGAGTCCTTCCAGACCAGCAATTTGACTTAAATTCAAATCCAAATCAGCCTGCCAAACCTCCACAGTCGGAGCGATCGCATCATCCCCAAACGGGGTAAAATGAACCCGTTGCCACATTTAACGCCTAGCGCCAGAAGGCAATTGAGGAATAGGCTGTAAATCCCTAGGTAAAGCCGGACGATCCAAAGAATCAACACCCTGAATATCAATCAATTCGCCATCATCTTCAGGCAGAAGACCGAGTTCAGCCCCATTAATAATAGCACCAAGTAACTTCGGCCGATATTTTTTCGGTCCAGTTTGCTCCTCATCAGTTTCCGTCAACTGATCAGCCAATTGATTCATCTGAGCCGACATAGTACAATTAGCTCTAGCCACCAAAACCATGCCATCAGTTAACGGTTCCAGAGTCAAGGCATCATTATGATCACTCCAAGCAGGTACATCGACAATCACCACATCAAAGCGATGGCGCACCTCTTTAAGTAAACGTCGCATCTCACTAGACTCTAGCACCGCCGTCACTTGTTTTAAGGGACCCGGGGAGGGAATCACATAGAGATTTTCCACATCTGGAACCATGCGGATACAATTATTCAAATCTCCGTAATAGCGCAAAGGTTCCCAACGGTCTTGAGAATCAATAGCTAATCGCATTCTCTCAGCTTGGCTTGGCGATCGCAAATCTGCCTCAATTATCAAAGTCCGTTTTCCGGCTCTCGCGGAGGCGATCGCCAAATTATAGGCTGTCAGAGTCTTACCTTCCGGTCCCTTAGTGCTAGTCATCAACACCACCTTCGGAGGTTTTTGGCCGTTACTGAACAAATTACTACGCACCTGCTCATAAGGTTCCAAATACCGAGAATTATGATGTAGTAGTAAAGGCATATCCCAATCCGCATGGTCATCCAAAACATTGGGAACCACCCCCAGAATCGGAATTTCTCGTTCTTTCAAAGCGCCCTGAATCTCCTCCCAGGTGTAGAATTTACCGCTAAGTATACCCAACGCAAAAATCAGCACCGCACCAACTATCACCCCACCAAAGCCACCCGCAGCCATGACCAGGATTAAACTAGGTGGTGGTGGTGGATCTTCCACATCAGGAGCCGCCGCCTCCTGAACCACCTGTAAACTGCTCACCGTTTCCGCTTCCGCCGCCTGAGCGTCAGCCAATTGCGCCTGCATTTTATCGTAGAGAGCCTGTCTATAACCCACCTGTTGTTCTAGCCGCATTTTCTCCATTTGCTTATTAGGAATAGTGGCATATTCCCGTTCTAGTCTTTGTCCCACCTCACGGCTAGTAGCAATTTCTTGGAGTAGAGTTTCTTGCTGAGTTTGCAGGTTAATTAAATTTTGAGCAATTTGCTGTCGGGAGGGGTCTAAGGAAGAATCAACCCGAATTTGGTCAACCTGTCGCAGGGGAGCCGCCACTCCATGACCTCCGAGAACCTCAGAAGCTCTCGCTTGTAATTGCTGTTCGCTTGCCTGTTGTTGTTTAATTAAATCTGCTACCTGGGGATGAGCATCGGTAAAATCCTTACGGAGAAACTCTAACTGAGACTCAATTTGATACAGTTGTACTCGCAATTGAGCAATAATTGGATCAGCGGTCAGCGCTTGGGAAACATAGGCCTGATCGACATTCAATCCTAGTCTACCTTCCAAACTAGCGATTTGAGCATTAATAGAATCCAGTCTCAATTCAAGCTGTTCTACATGATTTCTATTGGAAATAATCGACTGAGGTAAGGAACCACTTGTGATCGCCAATAAAGTAGCGCCTTCTCGCCTATCATACTCTTCCAGAGTATTTTCAGCTTCTCTCAAGTCCGCTCTCGCTGGTCCCATGCGATCTTGAATTGTGTCGATAATATTGCGGAGTTGTTCGGTATTAATTAAACGGCTCTGTTCGATAATCTCCCGCATTAATACATTGACCACTTCCACAGAGCGATCGCGATTATAATCTCTAAAGGTGACTTGAATTGTACCCGGTTGACCACCCTCTCCCGGTCTAATTTGAACCCTAGCATTACGAAAATCCCTAGGGGTAATCATCGTTTCATTTAACACCGTCTCAATCACACGGGGTTGTAGTAACATCCGGTCCGTGAGTTGTTGTCCTTGCTGTCGAATATTCTGACCTGTTTGGGAGAACAAAACGGGCGGATTTTTATAGGTTAAAACTCCTCTGGCTTCGTAGGGAGGTCTTGGCGGCGCTTCCAAAATCATACCCACCCCCCCAGAAATTCCCAGGGCTACTACAAAGGCGGCTAATCCAGCTAATTTATAATTCTCAAAGGCGATTAAATAGCGTTTAACAATTGGTAAAGTCATGGCAATCTCAGGATTTTGGGTAATAGCAATTTGGTATTTACAGCCTTTTCAGTAATCATGCCATAGGCCGTCAAAGTCCCTCTCCCCCATGGGAGAGGGATTTAGGGTGAGGGTAATGTTTAGCACAATTTATGAACAAGCTGTATACCTTTAATTATTCTGTTATTGGTCGGGTCCAAATAATCGTTCAGCCGAGTTAATGAGTTGTTGAAAGAAGAGAGTAAAGCCGAGGACATCGCGAAAGGGTTGGGTAAAGTTATTGAGAAACACAGTGACCTGGGTAATCAGATTACGATTAATCACAATCACATCTTCATCTTGTAGTAGAATATTGTCGGTTTGGTCTCCTCTAAGTACATTTTTACCATTCAGAATCTGAGTAGTTGTTTGTCGAGATTGTCGGTCATATCGAATCAGGGCAATTTTATCGAGGTCTCCAGTTTGTAAAGGTACATTAGCGAGGATATCAATAAAGGTGCTACCATTGGGTAAGGCTACAGCACCGATCGCATTTCCGGCATAACTAAGAATTCTGACGGTAATTTGCTGGTTAACTAAAGTTGAACTAGCCACTAATTTGCGATCGTAGTCTCTCTCATCCACATCAGGAGCTAGTGGTAGTACAATCACCGAATCACCATTAGATAGAGAAACATCCGGGAGAGCCGTAGCTTCTGCTAAGGGTGTATATAGATCTATGATATCTTCTAAAACTCGACCATCAACGGTAGTGCGACAAACTAGGACGGTACGCAAATCAGCAGTTAATGTCGCACCTCCGGCCGCTAACAGAGCCGTAGAGACGCGAGAACCCCCAGCCGGGAGGGTATAGAAACCTGGTTGCACAACTTCCCCAACGACGGTTACTTGGGCGGGAACTGGTGCAGCAGCCAGACTATAATTTTCTAACAGATCTCGCTCTACGCCTTCTGATGGGCTAACCTCCATAGTGGGAACTGTAATCACATCGCGATCGCTTAGGCGAATATTAGGCGGTTCCATACCCAATAATAGGGGGGTAAATAGGTCGATTTGGGTTTCGAGGGTTTGTCCGGTGGGTAAAGTCCGGCGCACAGTAATCCGTCGTAAATCTGCCCCTGGTCTAGTTCCCCCCGCCGTAGTCAAGGCGACAATTAGCTGTGGTGATGGTAGGGGATAAAAACCTGGTCTGGCAATTTTTCCGGTCACGGTGACTTGTACCGGTCGCTGATTGACCAGAGAGACGACAACTTCAGGGTTTCTGACAAATTGAGCTAGGCGGGGTTGAATATTCTGGCGCACCTGTTCTAAGGTTAATCCTTCCAATTCCACTAGACCAATTAAAGGCATAGCTAGGGAACCTTGAGGACCAATGGTAGCATTGGGAATAGTTAATTCTTGGGAACGCTGACCATTGACAAACACATCAATAAAAATCTGATCTCCAGGTCCTAGCTCATAACTTTTCATGCGATCGCCAACAGGGCCTTCAAACACAGAAGGTTCCACCGGAATACCAGAGGGTCTGGTCTGAATGGGAGCATCCACATTGCGGAAAAGCTCTAATAGTGTAGGCCAGTCCGGTTGTACTGGTGCGGGTTGTCCGCCGCCTCTCGGTAGGGGTTGATTCACAAAGGAGCGAGGTAAGATGCACCGATCAGGTATCCTTTGAGCCATAGACTTTCCGCCACTGGTGATGATGGCTAAAGGAATAATACTCGCCACTGAGTAGAGACTGGTGAGGAATAGGGATTTAATCGGGTTGAGGTTAGCGCCCATATCAACACTGTGGATAACTGTTTATTCTGGCTGGAAAATCGTGGTCATCAATTCTTTTTGGATATCCTGACCGAGGGATTGAGCTATAGTTGCCACTGTTTCTATGTCACCCAAAGGCTCCATAGGAATCATAATACTGACAGCTACCCAGGGAGCGCGATCGCCTCTTAGTTGAGCTTGGCGATCGGCAAAAAACCAGTGACTTGGTGCGGGAGAACCGCCATTATGCCAAGCGTACCATTGTACAAGGGCATAGGTTTGGCGGGGGTTCCAAGCCCGAAAAAATCTGGCGTTAATTGTCACTGGTTGGGGGGAGTCTAGGGTCAATTGCAGGGTACGATGGGAGTCAGTTCTGAGGCTCTGTAACCCTTGCAGATCCATCCATTCGACTTGGGGCTGGTCTTTATAATAGTTTTGGGGAAACAGCAATAGCAGGACTTCGGTATCATTTTGTTTGAGGCTCTGCAAAGACCATCTCCTCGCCCCCACTTGAATGGTATCGTGACTGGTAGTTTCCCACCCTGGTACGGTTAAACCCTCACGGCGAATGGTTTGCAGTTGAGGGAGAGCTTGAATATCAGGCATATCTGACCAGGACCAGCCACCCCGAAAGAAACCGGGAAGGGTCCCTACCAAAAATAGGACTAGGAGAAATCCCAATAGTACCCATTGAGAGGGTTTTAGCTGTAGTTTGGGGGTTTCATGGCTGGTGGGTTCAAGATTCGGGGCTGATTTGTCCATTATCTTCGGATTCCTCTTGCTCAGGGAAATAATATTGCATTAATTTCATCACAATCACCAATAGACCCAACATAGAAGCAGAATATAGGTCTCCTCCCCACCCTTCATGAAGCCAATCAAAAAGTTCTTGATTACCTGTGCCGAAAAACAGAGTTAATAGGGTATTGCGGATAATATTCGCGACAATACTCGTCAAAGCTGCTGCCACCAAGAAGAGGATGGTTTTGGTTCTCGAAGCGATCGCACCCGTCCAGTACAATAACATTAAACCGACATACAGACTGGTAAATAACATTTTCAGGCCTGCACAGTGCGGCGCAACCTCAACAATTTGTCCATTTACATAGAGATAGATTTGATCTACTGTCACCGGGACGTTAAACTGGATCAGAACAAATCCCGCCATATTAGCGATAAAGGTTTGTAGAGGCAGGGCTAAAGGCTCTATCAGATAGGGGATATGGTTAGGGGTTGCCAGTAGCACAAATAATAAGGCTATCCCCTGCAATTTTAACCCAGGTATTCCTTTTAGCCAGAGGCAGAGTCCGGCTAGAATCATCGGAAAGGACAGATTGACTAAATCGGAGATACTACTGAGGTAGAAAACGCCACCGAGTCCTAATAATACTCCCCCCAAGGGGTGCAGTTGATTGGGTAGTTTGTTCCACTGGTGGCGGTTATTCCATGCAATATAAGCCGCGAAGGGTAGACCAATTACGCCGTGGCTAAAATATTCATGTTCGATGCTAATGCTTTTGTTCAGCCAGCCATCGTACCAATGCACGAGCAAAGGGCCGTATAATAACACCAACAAGGCGCAAGCCAATCCGATAAATAGATTTCGCTCTATCGCCACAGGAATTTTCGGTTGAGTTTCCATAAGCCTTAATAATTGTGTAATCGAGCCACATTCCCACCTGATTCGATGTCCCTATTTGGTCGCGAACATCTCGCACCTACTCATTTTTAATTCCCAAGGCTGTGCGAATAGCTGCGACTACCCGATTAATCTGATCACTGGTAATTCCAGGATACATGGGTAAAGATAGAATCTGCTGGCTGAGGGTTTCAGTTTTGGGAAAGTCTCCAGCTTTGTATCCCAGATCAGTATAACCGGGTTGCAGGTGACAGGGGATGGGATAGTGAATACCTGTTTGCACCCCTAATTCATTCAGTTTAGCTTGTAGTTGATCGCGAGTGAGGGAACATTCCTCGGTCACACGAATTACATACAGATGATAAACATGACCGCCTTCACTGTAGTTGTAAATGGGGATAATGCCATATTCTTTGAGTACCATCAATTGAACATCATACTGTTCGGCGGCTAAATTGCGATCGCGGTTCCACCCTGGTAAATGACGCAATTTGACGTTAAGAACGGCGGATTGTATAGTATCTAAGCGGCTGTTAGTTCCCAATTCCGTATGTAGATATTTTTCCGGTGCGCCATAATTCCTCAGAATTCGCGCCTGTTTAGCTACGGTTTCATCGGAAGTCACCACCATACCCCCACTACCAAAAGCGCCTAGATTTTTGCTAGGGTAGAAACTAAAGGCGGCGGCGCGACCGATAGAACCGGCGCGATAGTTTTCGCAGGTAGCCAGATGAGCTTGTGCCGCATCTTCAAATACAATTAAGTTATGAGTTAGGGCTAGATCCAGCAGTTGGCTAGGGGTGACAATTTGACCATATAGATGCACTGGTAAAATCGCCTTAGTTTTTTCGGTTACCGCCCTTTCGGCTGCAGCTATATCAATTAAAGCGGTGTTTAATTCACAGTCTACCAAAACGGGTTTGGCTCTGGCTTGCAAAATGCCAATAATGGTAGCAATAAAGGTATTGGCTGGGACTAAAACTTCGTCTCCTGGTTTCACCCCACAGGCTTGTAAACCGATGGCGATCGCATCAGTTCCGCAGGCGACACCCACCCCATATTCTGCACCACAGGCTGTAGCAAAATCCGCCTCAAATTCTTGCAGAGCGCGTCCCAGAATAAAATCTCCGCGTCCAATTACTGCATGAATTGCCTTTTCAATTTCATCGGTAAGTTCCTGATATTGAAAGGATAAATCAACAAAGGGAATAGGTGCCATAGAATCGGTCATGATTTTAGCCAATATGGAACAATTTGGGTGTCTATTTTTTACGGTGAAATTAGCCGAATTAACCAAAATAAAGCTGGAGTCTGGGGGGGTTCAGTAGTTAATCCCTTATGACCAGACCACTGAATCTAACTGCATTTAAAAGCCGTTTCATGACCCACAATTAGGATGAATTCCGCCTTGATTGCAGATATGGGTAATTTGAGCATCACTCAAGTTTTGCACTCTGGAAAAATCAGCCCCCTGCATTCGGTTTGAGGTTTCACCTTGATGGGTTTCTTCGATAAACTCATCAGTGCGAGTTTCCCGATTAACCACAAAGGTCACCCCCTCAAAATTTGCGCCATGTAGTCTAGCACCCTGTAGGTTAACTAAACTCAGGTCAGCATTACTCAGGTTAGCATTTTGTAACCTAGCGTTTCTAAAATTAGTGCCAGTGAGTTGAGCTTGACTGAGGTTAGCATTCTGAAGATTAGCGCCTTGGAAGTCAGCGCCGGATAAGGAACCCCTTTGTAGATCTGCTTCCCGGAGGTCAGCAAACATAAATTGGGTTCCTTGGGCGTTAATCTGACTCATACGGGCTAATTTGAGGTCTGAGCGTGACAGATTAGCGTTAGTGATATCTGCTCCGGTCAAACTAGCTTCTTTTAGATTAGCATTTTCTAGGTTAGTGCCAATCAGACTAGCACTGCTAAAATTACTGCCATTCAAATCAGCATTTGATAAATTAGCGCGGTCTAGGGTCCCATTTAACAGGTTAGTGCGCCGCATGATGACGGGACTCATAAAAGCGCCTGTGAGGTCAACAGAGGTCAAATCAGCGCCGCTGAGGTCTGAGATCAAGTCGTCAAAGGTGTTAAAACGTCCGTCAGGTCCTGGTGAAGCAAAGCGACTATTACGGAAATTTGCATGGGTCATGATCGCACTGCGGAAACTGATCCCAGATAGGTCGGTTTGGTCTAGTACGAGGGTAAACTGAGCGGGAGGGGTGGTAGTTTGACCGAGATGAACACGACTGAGATCGGCTTGTTGGATAAAACCGCCATAGACTTTGAGAATTTTGGCGATCGCCCTTTGAGTAGCCTGCTGTCGTTGGGAAACAATACGTCTTTGCCGTTGGTCCGCCCCAAACCTCATGAAATCGAGGTCATTTCTCAAGGCTTGATTCAGTTTGCGGATGTTAGGTAAAGCCACCGGACCTGTACTCACCAAAGCCTGTTGAATCACCTCTAGCAATATGGGGTCATCTTCTTGACCGAGTAAATCCACCAATAGGGGAACAGCGCGGGGGTCTTGTAGGGTTCCTAAAGCTAAAATTGCTCCCCGCCGTTGTGCGGGGTCGGTGTTGGCGGTGGGAGAAAGGCGACCCACCAGCGCCAGGAATATTTCGTTATCTTGATTTTGGGAGGCGCGAAGGTTGGCTTGATTTTGAATATAAACTTGAGTACCAATAAAGGTTCCCAAAACCGCTGCCATGCTGGCGCTACCGACGATAATTAGGGTTAAGCCAGGATATTGTCGCATCCATTGCCATAAATTCCACTCTGGGAGTTTTGGCTTAGAGGTCAAGACGATCGCTTTGACCGATTGGTTTTCTTCTTCCCAGTCGTAGGAGGTAAATGGATTGGTAAAGAAGGAAGTCGCCGCGGGTTGTACATAAGTACCAGCCAGCAAATCGTGTCCGGTGCGACTGTGGAAGCGCCGCCCCATTAGTCCGTCAGCGACGATCATAATTCCCGATAACCCCATAAATACCAGGAGATTGGGGAATGCGCCTGTGGCTTGCCAAACTAGATAGGCGATACCGACGGGAATGCCCCAACGCCCGATGGTTTCCCTGGCGATAATCCGTGAAAATCCGGGGGGGAGTTGTCTGGAGTTGACTACACGAACCCCAAACCAGCGTTTGGGAAGGGTTTGTCCGGTGGTGGACAATAGATAAAGTTGCCAGGAGGCGATCGCTATCGGCAAAATTAAGGCACCAGACCAAAAGAAATTCGTCAATGGAGATACACGGGGCTGGCGATCGCGCATTGGTAGTCCCAAGGTAGCGGCCACAGTTTCGGCTGTTCCTCTTACTACTGGGTTGAGGGGGACTGACACAGAACCGCGATTAGCAATCGCACCGATGGTCAATGGGGCTAATCCCCCCACGATTACTAGGGAGATCTCGACCGCCCAAGCACTGCAGCGACGCACCCAAAAGGGGAGTTGTTTGGCTTGTTTTTGCCAGGTAGGCGTTGGTTGGTCGATGCTGGGTCGGTTTGCAGTCGGACTAGCCATAATTAATAATTGCCTTTGTCTGAATCTTTGATGATGGGTTAAGCAGATTTCTTTAAATCTTGGGTTTTTGGGATGATTTGAATACTTGATAACCTATGTACACTATCACCCCGACTACCGCAAGACTTATGGCTAAGGAAATTAATTCGACAAGGGTTTTTAATAGGGCTAACCCGGCGATGACTCCCACACTGGCTACGGCTATCTGTCCGGCTTTGGGTAATCTCTTGAACCGCGCCATCAACTGACCATATAGGGTTTTTAGGCTGCTGTTTAAGTTGGAGGGGGTGGGATTTATGGGTGCATTGGGGTTAACTTCGGCTTCGAGTTCCTCGAGGCGACGATTGATTTTCGGGTCGTCTTGGTAGTTCAAGGGATTTCTCCTCCGGGGATATAAAACAACGCTTTACCATTGTACAAGGAGATTAAGAGGGTGGGTTATGACTAATATTAACTTGGGTCAAGTTTTCACCGCTGGACTTCTGGGGGTTTCCCTGTTTCTGGCTGCGGCGGAGTCGGCTTTGGCTGACAGGCGATCGGTTTCTCCTGGGGTGGCTATCACTTTATCGGGAACTTCGGGGGGAAGTTCTAATAGCCGAGACTGTGGTTGGATCGCTGAGAGTCCTAATCATATTCTGGATGTCACTCAGGATCTACCATATTGGAGTATTACTGTACAGACGGCTGGGGCTCCCACTTTACTGATTGATGGTCCGGCTGGTCGCTATTGTGTACTCCCGGAGAGTCCCTCTGGGTCTATTTTACAGTTTTCCGGTTATGGTACTCGCGGGACTTATCGGATTTTTATTGGCGATCGCCAACAGTCTCAACATCCTTATAGCCTTTCTATTTCTGACCGTAAGCCCTAGATTTCTGGCTTTTTGGGGCGATCGGTGACTCGATTCTGTTTCCCATTACGGCTGATTATGTCATAGTAAATCACTGCTGTAATGGATTGGAAAAACGGCCAAGTCAGCGCACTCATTGCAATTAACACAGCCAAGATAATTAAGAAATTCACCAAAGCTGCTAAGTCATACGGCAAAATTACACTGATAACTAATCGGCTGATTGTCATAATCAACTGACCCCCAATGCTGACGGGGAACGTGGCTAGACCTGCGACTATCAGAATCCAGATAATTTTAAAGGCTGATTCTTTGGTTATTTGCCAACTCTTGCTAATTGCTCCGGTGGCAGTCATCGGGTTTTCTACGGCTAGAATCACGTCGCATATATACAGGCGGGCTGATATCCACATCAACCCTATATAAAACATGACAAATGCGACTACTCCTAATAAAAATCCTAGTAATAATGATACAAAACTTTCGGGACTCAGTAGGATAGATACCAAGAATCCGGCTATTCCCACAGCTATGGCTAAACCTATAAAAGCCCCAATCATAATCAATAGTAGCAGAAGTGATTGCCCTAAAAAACTCCATTTGCGCTTGTCTGTATAGCGTTTAGCGTCTGCTCCTGGTTCGGGGCGTTCGCTCACCTCAAAAAAAGCTAAACGAGCGATCGCTCCTGAAATCGCCGCAAATTTCGCCCAACCATAAATGGGAACAATCAGCCATAAAAAGCCGACAAACGCCATAGTAAAGTATTGTTTAAAATGGTCTCGATAGATACGAAATCCGGCACTAATCACATCACCCAAGTTGAGGGATTTATGAGCATATTTATTAGTCATGACTAAATTTATAGATGCAGCTATAGGATTTTTGACTGTCTCCAAAATTACAGATTCTTGGTATCCTTGATTTCACCAAAGCCAGAAATGCTGATCGTCTTCACCTAGGGGGGGTTTAGGGGGGGATCCAGGAATCTGCTTTTAATTCACCAGCCAGACAATTCCTATGGTGGGGATTATACAGGAATCGACCAATTAGGGCGATTTTCTTAAACAAAATTTTATAAATACCTTCAGATTTCCAAGATTTTGGGGTTATCTGTGACTAAATCCTGTTCATCCTGATGGTTGATGAGGTCGTAGTAAATCACGGCTTTAATGGATTTGAAGAAGGGGATAGTCAGCGCCCCCATAGCAATTAAAACAGTTGATAAAACTAATAAATTCAGCCCAACTGCTACCTCAGCCGTAACTAGGGAATTGATAAGTAATCGGCTGAGTAACAAAATAAACCGAGTCGCTATGGGGAAGGGTAAGGTTGCTAAAACTGCGACTATAAAAATACCCATAATTTGAAACTCTGATTCTTCGGTGATTTCCCAACTATTCTTGATCGACTTTTTGGCGTTGGTCTGGTCTTCTAATGCGAGAATCACGTCACATATATACAGACGGGCTGATATCCACATCAACCCCAGGTATAAGATGATAAATCCAAATACTGCCAATAAAAATATCAACCATGATAACCAAAAAGTCTCAATATTCAGTTTCATAAATATGAAGATTGCCGTACCAAGAACCATACTAAAACCTATGAAAATGCCAATGATAATTAATCCGACGAGCAGTAATTGTCCTAAAAAACTCCATTGGCGTTTGTTAGTGTAGCGTTTAGCGTCTGATGGAGGTTCGGGGCGTTCGCTCACTTCAAAAAAGGCTAAACGAGCGATCGCTCCTAAAGTGGCGAGACATTTAGCCCAACCATAAACGGGAACAATCAGCCATAAACAGCCGACCAAAGCCATAGTAAAGTATTGTTTAAAATGGTCTCGATATATCCGAAACCCGGCAATGATAACATCACTGATACTTAGAGAGTTTTGAGGGTATTGATTAGTCATGACTAGGTTATAGATAGAGTTAGAGGATTTGGCTAATGTCCCACAAAATTACCAACCAATATCTGGGATAAATTTTAGATAAAAACCAGGTTACTGTAATCGCTGAATTTGATATTGAGAATCCCGAAATCCCCCGGTCAAACCTTGCTCTAAAAACAGTTTTCCAGCCTGTTCAAAATCACTGATGGCACCTCGGCGATCGCCTAAAGATGCTCGGACCATTCCGCGACCATAAAAAGCACCAGCCAAATTAGGTCTGATGCGAATAGCTTGGGCGTAGTCTGCGATCGCCTCAGAGTAATTACCAAGTTCAGCATGAGCCTGAGCGCGATTACTGTATGATTCAGCATCATTAGGATTCAGACTAATAGCTTGGCTATAGTCAGCGATCGCCGCCTCATAATTCTCAGCCAAAGAGTGAACTAACCCCCGATTACTGTGAGCCTTAGAATTATTAGGTTCTAACTCAATCGCCTTAGTACAATCTCCAATAGCTGCATCATAATTTTGCACATTCAGATGAGCAATACAGCGATTATTATAATCCATAGCTGTGGGGTTTAATTGAATGGATCTACTACAACTTTCTATCGCCGCCTCATAATTCCCTAAATTGATGTAGGTACTGCAACGATTCCCGTATGCTTCAGCATTATCTGGTTCCCAACTAATCACTTGATTATAGTCTGCTAAAGCACCTTGATAATCTCCTAAATGAAACCGAGCGCGACCCCGATTATAATAAGCAGCAGCCGACTCGGGATTGAGTCTAATTGCTTCTGTATAATCAGCCATTCCTGCTTGTAAGTTACCAGATTTAACGTGAGCGCTTCCCCTAGCGCGATAGGCTTCACTATTGTTTGGTTGTCGCCTAATTACTTCGGTATAATCTAATATGGCGGCTTCGTAGTTTTCTTGGCTATAATGGGCGAGTCCCCTTTGATAAAAAGCATCTGTATCTTCTGGGTTCAGACGGATCACTTGATTTAGGTCATTAATAGCATTACCAAAATCTCTCATTTGATGGTATGCTAAACTGCGGTTAAAATAGATGTCAGGATTAGTAGGATCAAGTTTAATGGCTTGGGTATAGTCAGCGATCGCCTGCTCATATTTCTGGAGATCATAGTAAGCATTAGCCCGTTTACGGAAGGCTTCACTATTATCAGGAAATAGCTGGATTGACCGAGTAAAAGCCTTAATTGCCGCCTCTGGGTCTCCCGCTTCCAGACGTTCTACCCCTCTTTTTAGGGCGGCTTCTGATTTGACAGGATCGGGGCGGCTTAACACTTGAAATAAGCCAAATATCACGATTAAACCGACTAATCCGGTTGCCGCTATTCCCACTACAGTCCAGAGGCGATTTAAGGATATGTCTCGTCGCGGTTTGTGTGTTTTATAGGGGGGATGATTTGGGGAAGTTGGGTTAACTAACCCGGTTTTTCCGGTGAGTTGATTTAATTCAGCGATCGCATCAATAGCGGATTTATATCGTTTCCCATAGTAATGATGCACCATTTTATCTATAATACTAGCTAATTCGTTACTAACTCGCGCCCGCTGTCGCCAGGCAATTTCTCCAGATATAGATAGGCTAGGATCTTGGAGTTTGGGCAAATCTGAGCCTTCTAAACCAGTTAAAGCCTGAATAGCAATCATTCCCACAGCATAGAGATCGCTATTAAATTGGGGGTTTCCCTGGAATTGTTCGATCGGCATATAGGAGGGTGTACCCGTGGCGATCGTTCGCATGGGTTGATTATTTTCCTCAGCCAGTTGGCTAGTCACGGCTTTGACGGAACCGAAATCGATTAAGACTAGGGCTTGGTCTGATTTGCGGCGAATTAAATTAGAGGGGTTAACATCTCGATGAATTACGCCATTTTGGTGAACAAATACTAAAATATTGAGGATTTCTTCTAAGAGTTCGATCACTAGATCTTCTTTCCAAGGATGACCGGGAATTAGTTCTTTATGAAGGGGATGTCCTTCGATAAATTCTTCGACTAGATAGAAGTGATTATTATCCTCAAAATAGGCTAATAATAGGGGAATGCGATCGTTGCGTCCTAGCTTTTCTAAGATTTCTGCTTCCTGTCGAAATAGGCGTAAGGCTGTTTTCAGGATTTTGGAATTATTACTAGGGGGACGCAGTTGTTTAACCACACATTGAGGATGACCAGGACGGCGGGTATCTGCGGCTAGATAGGTCTGACTAAATGCTCCTGAACTCAAAATTTGTACAATTCGATACCTTCCATCTAGGAGTTGACCAATGATTTCCATCTGGCGTTGAGGTTTGAAACTTCTAGGGGAGTTCGAGGAATGGGGTTTGGAGCGATCGTCTAAGTTCATAATATGTTACAGTTTGATATAAAATGGCTGGAGAGAGCAAATGGAATCGGTTTTCCTATCGATTAACTGATTTTCATCAGGATTGAGAACTCACCATTGAGTTTCTTATGTCAATTTTGGCATAAAATTTTGGGTATAGTCTATATCAACCATAACAAGTGTCAGCACCCCGATCTAAAAAGACGGCGGCTCTCATTCCGCCTAAGCTGCTGACGAGCGATCGTCTTATACGGAGCGGGTTCTAAATAGTCTGGACTTCCATATAGATGATTAAAGAATATGCTTGTATGGGCGGGTTCTAAAGAATCGGGACTTCCATATAGATGATTACAGAACCCGCCCCTACTATATTGGCAAGTGAACCCGGTCTGATTGTACCATGCCCTTGGTCTTTAGGTAGGTATGCAGACCATGATCAAGATCTAGTTTCCTGAGATTACAAAATATTATCAATTTTTGGTGAAAATTACCTGGAAAACCATGCACAATTTTATCCCCCCTCATCGATTTTTCCCTTACCTAACTTGGACAGAAATTGCGGAAATGCCCGATCCAGAAAATACCGTAATTATCCAACCAATTGGGGCTATAGAACAACACGGCCCCCATTTACCGTTAATTGTGGATGCTGCTATTGCTACCGCCGTGACGGGTCTAGCCCTAGAAAAACTCGATCGCACTATTCCCGCCTATGCCCTGTCTACCTTATATTACGGCAAATCTAACGAACATTGGCACTTTCCGGGAACCATCACCTTAACCTCTGAAACCTTAATATCAGTATTAATGGAAGTAGGGGAAAGTATATATAGGGCGGGGTTCCGCAAATTAGTATTTCTGAACGCTCATGGTGGACAACCCCAGATTTTAGACATGGTAGCGCGAGACTTGCATCAACAGCATGAAGATTTCATGGTATTTCCCCTGTTTGTGTGGCGGGTTCCCCACATAGCCAAAGAACTATTTTCCCCGGAAGAATTGGAATTAGGGATTCACGCCGGAGACATAGAAACCAGTGTGATGTTATCAATTTTGCCGGATGTGGTACGCCGGGATAAGGCGGTGCGAGAGTTTCCCCACGGCTTACCCTCCGACAGTTTACTGAGTATGGAAGGAAAATTGCCCTTTGCTTGGGTAACGCGGGATCTAAGCGCTAGTGGTGTGTTGGGAGACGCAACGGCGGCTACAGAAGAGAAGGGGAGTCGCCTACTGGAGTCGGTGGTAGACAGTTGGGTAAAAGCGATCGCAGATATTTATAAATTTCAGCAGCCCCAGTGTTTCCGCTCTGTGTCAAAATAAATCGATATCGGAAATAGAGCCTAAGTAATGACAATGATCAACTCTACTCTACAGCAAGCCTTTAACCGAGGCCAAGGGCTGAAAGTAATTAGCGGTTTAATGAATTTCCATCGCCCCAATGTGGTGGCGGTGGTGAAAGCAGCAACTCAAGGCGGCGCGACCTTTGTAGATATTGCCGCTGACCCGGAATTAGTGGCGATCGCGCGTGATTTGACCCATTTACCTATTTGTGTGTCAGCCGTAGAACCAGAAAAGTTCCTCCCCTGTGTGGAAGCTGGCGCTGATCTGATTGAAATTGGGAATTTTGATGCTTTCTACGCCCAAGGACGGCGCTTTGAAGCCCCCGAAGTGTTGCAGTTGACCCGTCAAACTCGATCGCTACTTCCTGAGATTACCCTATCCGTAACAGTTCCCCATATTTTGGAACTGGATCAACAAGTCCAATTAGCCATAGACTTAGTGGAAGCTGGGGCGGATATTATCCAAACAGAAGGGGGAACTAGCGCTAACCCTGTGCATCCCGGAACTTTAGGATTGATTGAAAAGGCTGCGCCTACCCTAGCCGCCGCCCGGGAAATTTCCCGCGCCGTATCGGTTCCAGTATTATGCGCTTCTGGAATTTCTAGTGTAACAGCACCTTTGGCGATCGCCGCCGGTGCTGCCGGTGTCGGTGTCGGTTCAGCTATCAACCGCCTCGATAATGAATTAGCAATGATTGCAGCGGTTCGTAGTCTCGTGGAAGCATTAGCCACCGTGAATACTGCCCGGATTTATCAGTCTTAGAAAATCTCTACAGCCCCAGCGTTCATCTCTTTGGCAGTTATTAATTATCCGCCGATTACATGACACTTGGGGCTGTATTCTCATCTCAATCTCCCGCGCAAGTTAAAAACCAGATCGAATAATCTTCAATTAATTGATAATTATCAGACTCCTCATCTGTGCATTCTAAATCCGCTAGGTCTAGGGTAAATAATTTCTCATCGCTAACCCGTCGGACTTGCACTTGTAAGCCATATTCTTCATCAAATTTATCAGCAAAGCCCAGAATTTCAAAAGTATCTTGATGGGAAGGATTGTTGATTTTTTGTTTCTCGTATTCCTTTTTGCGACCGGAAGACAATAGATATTCTTCTTCCCAAGCAAATTCATCACTTGCGGTTACATAACAAGGTAACTTGATTTGTTTTTTCAGATATTGCAGATAGAGTTTAAGTTTTTTTCGGAAACTATAAGAAGGCTTAAAACCCAAGTTTTTTTCAGTCTTAGCTACCGCCATTTCCAGGTCAGCATCGGTCAAATAATCAAGGTATAAGTCATCAATACCTGGGATATTTTCGATATCACTTATAGTCAAGTTTTTGATGACATCCAACATCAACAAACGAGGATCTTCTGGGAGGTCTAATCGGTCTATACTGTTACCACTACGGATATTAAAAGTAATCGTCTCATCAATTTGAATCCCCTTGAGGTCAGACGGTTCGGGATGAGTCGAGGCGGATTTTAAGTTTTTCTGAAATTTTGTCATAATATTTAGGTTAGTGAACAACAGAACTTACTTTAATTTGTTCTGGATAGATCCGAATAATCAACAGGAGACCAAAATTGTGACCCAAACAGTACCAACCTCTCAGCCACAGATCTACCAAGGACAGTTTGGCGAGTATACCATCACTGATGACGATCGCCAGGGAGTCCTAGTATATAGAGTTAGTTTGGCGATCGCCGCCGTCTGCTTTGGTTTAGGGACCGCTTTAGTCTTATGGGACTCACACAGCCCCATATTCCGGCAACTGCTGACCCCTATTTATCTTGTGTTCTGGTTAGCTTTGGGAGTTAGCCTGTTCACAATTCATATCTATCTAATTATTTTACACAGATTCCTTCAGTTTTGTTGGCTCATTGGGGGTATTGCTACCCTGGTAGTGGCGATCGCAGATCCTGAACCCTTAGCCGTCACCGTTTATAATCAGCCATATAGCTTATTCGGTGTCGGCTTTACATTTGTGGCTCTAACAGGCATTTATTTTAAGGAGGCTTTTTGTTTTAATCGCATGGAAACCAAACTGCTAACTCCCCTAGTCCCCCTCTTACTGTTGGGATATATGGCGGGAGTGTGGACAGTCATCAATCAGAAATTTTTGTTGTTTTTCTGGGCTATTCAATTCGGGATTTTTGCCCTCCGCAAGTGTTTCCAAGCCATTCCTTCTGATATTGGTGATAAAAGTGTATTTGATTACCTTCACCAACAGCGATCGGCCCAATCGCACAATTAAGTATAATTGACCCCACTACCCAGTCATCAATCTGACTAGCAGCCCCTAGAAGCTGTTGTCAAAGATAACCGGTCAATATTAGCAACTTCTGCCCTTTTCCTTAGCCAGGGGCAGGATATCTCCAGATCAAGGCGATCGCAGATTATTCTTGACTGCTATAGCCACTAAGTCCATGATCGCATATATTTGATGATGGTAACATCCGTAATTTCACTCAAGACAATCTGAATACGTTAAATGCTTACTCCACCCTAAATCAAATTTTCTTGATCAATTCTGAAAACCTATGGCCACAATAGAGCCCGAATCAATGTCCATGGAACTACAAGGAAAACTTGTAATTGTAGATTTGGACGAAACGCTTTTTCTGCGAAACTCCACAGAAGAATATCTAAATTCTTTACAGCCTAAAACCTTGGGGGCTGTTTTATTAATTGCCCTAGATATTCTCAAGCCTTGGAACTGGTTACCCCAACCCCTCAAAGGAGACCAATCAAGGGATTGGTGTCGTGTAATTATCTCCACCCTAATTTTTCCCTGGACTTTAATTTTTTGGCAACAGCAAGCCCAGAAACTTGCCCATAATTATATCAACCAGGAACTGATCCTAAAATTCCTTGAACAATTCCCCTCACAAATAGTTATTGCTACCCTCGGCTTTGATCTAATTATAAATCCCATTATTAAGAATTTACAATTTTGTCCTGATGCTGTGATTAGTTGTCGGTTTTGGCAGGGAGGGGTTGATCGTCAACGGGGAAAGTATGAGTTAGTTAAAGCAGTATTAACTGACGAAGAAATCGCCAATGCCGCCGTCATTACAGATTCCACAGATGATCAGGTATTATTGGATGCTGTAGCATCACCCTATCTCGTGCAGTGGCCTGATGCTCAATATGTCCCGGCTATGGCTGATGCTTATATTCCATTTTTGTATCTGGAACGCGGTAAGCGCCCCGGCCAAAAATATTTCATCAAGAACATTATCGCAGATGATTGGTTAGTCTTGATTTTGGCGATCGCTTGGATAAGTCCTTATCCAGCTTTACAATCAATCATGATGCTGTTTTTGCTTTTATCTTTTTGGTGTATCTACGAGTATGGCTATGTAGATAATGATATCATCGCCGAAACTTTTGAGCAAAAACCTACTCTCACCGCCACCTATCAAAACTACAAAAATCGTGTCAAACTCTGGCAGGTTTGGTTATGGGCGATAATTTTGGCAATACCCGGACTTTTCTTGTTAGAGGTGATAAAACTTCAATTAACCCCAAAAACTATCAATTTATCCCTACTCAGTTCTATGGGTTTAGATGGTGTCCTGTGGCTCACTTTTTTGAGCGTTGTATTTGGGTATTTTTGGAGTTATAACCGCCTTGATAAACAAACTAGAATTTGGCTATATTTCTGCTTACAAGCAAGTAAATGTTTTGGGTTTTTGATAGTAACTACCACAAATAGCATAGGTATTATGTTATTTGCTTCTCAAGTTTTAGCTCGCTGGATCGCCTATATTGTGTATCGAGTCGGTAAACACACCGAATGGATGGAATTTCCGGGAGAGTTTTTCCGGTGCTTTTTGTTTACATTTCTGATTATTTCTGTCGCACTAGGAACCGGGGAATTATCCATTTTACTGAGTTGGCAAACTCTCGTGATTTTTGCCTGGTGTGCTTACCGAGGACGTAGGCAATTTGTCAATATTTGCCGTCAAGCATACCCAATATATAAGGATAAAACTCTGGTCTAATTGCCAAGCCAACAGCTTGCACAGCTAACCGTAATTGTGCAAGCTGCTAGGTAAGCTATCGGATCCTGCTGCCTTTTTCAGATACTATAACCCTGGATATTTTCCGGGTTAAATTGTTTGAGGGTGCGGGTAGCTTGACGGACTAAAGTTTCCGAACCTTGAACCACAACTAGATATTTACCAGCATTGAGGCGATTTCGATAGGGTACAGCATCTCCCCCGCCAATAATCAAGCCTACCCCGCCGCCAGCGAGAATGCTACCGAGTCCCCCAGAAATGCCCCCCAGAATGCCACCGATGAAATGATCGCCAATTTCCCCCGCCCAAGCAAAGGTATTAAGTCCCGTGATTAAGCTAAAGGTGTAGCCAGCCACAAAGCCAAAAGGAATCAACCAACTAGCCATAAGTTTAACCTGTTTGCGGGCCGGATCATAGGGGTCAATCAAGCCAAACTCATCAGCGCTTTTGTATCCTCTGCCTAAAATACTCACTTGAGTGATTGGGATTTCGTCTTTTTCTAAAGCCAAATAGGCAGCCTCAGCTTGAATGCGATCGGGTAAAACAGCAATTAGGTAGTTCATATATGATGATTAGATTATTGGATATACGGCTGCAATTCTGTTAGTCACTAGGTTTCATGATCCCCTGTAATGGTTGGTAAATTCACCATAATTCTGTGGTTAATTATCAAGGGCCATGATGCTGGGGACAATCCAAACTAAATTTACTAAATTTTTGTGAACAATTTGTGGTAGGTCGTCCCCCTTAACGCTAGAATAGTTCACTGCGGTATTTTTACCGCGATCGAGATCTGCATCAACAGACTCTCTCAATTTACCACGAATCCTTAAATCAAGGAAGTTGTGGTTAATCCCCTACAGTTGCAATTTATTGGCCCAACCATGCCTAAGGTTCTTGTATCTGATCCGATTGATCAAGTTGGACTTGACATTATCTCTCAGGTGGCTCAGGTGGATGTCAAAACCGGACTACCTGCTGAGGAACTGGTAAAGATTATTCCCGAATATGATGCCCTGATGATCCGTTCTGGTACTCGTGTCACCAAAGAAATAATAGAAGCGGGTACTCAGCTTAAAATTATTGGTCGGGCTGGTGTGGGGGTGGACAACGTGGATGTTCCCGCGGCCACCCGCCAAGGAATTGTCGTAGTTAACTCCCCCCAAGGTAACACGATCGCCGCTGCCGAACACGCTATAGCCATGATGTTAGCCCTATCGCGCCATATTCCCGAAGCCAATGTATCCGTAAAAAGCGGCCAGTGGAATCGCAAACAGTTTATTGGGGTAGAAGTTTACAAAAAAACCCTGGGGATTGTGGGACTGGGTAAAATCGGTTCCCATGTAGCCTCCGCCGCCAAAGCTATGGGGATGAAATTACTAGCCTATGATCCATTTATTTCCCAAGATCGCGCCGAACAGTTAGGCTGTCGGTTAGTAGATTTAGATTTACTGATCCGCGAGTCAGACTATATCAGTCTACATATGCCGAAAACTGAGGAGACCTATCATTTAATTAATGCACAGGCTCTGGCTCAAATGAAACCCACAGCTCGTATCATTAACTGCGCTCGTGGGGGTATTGTGGATGAAGTAGCTTTAGCAGAAGCTCTGAAAAATGATCAAATTGCTGGGGCGGCGGTAGATGTTTATGAAAACGAACCCCTAGAGGAAAATTCCCCCCTGCGGGAGTTGGGTCAAAAGGTGATCCTCACTCCCCACTTAGGAGCATCGACAGAAGAAGCTCAAGTTAATGTAGCCATTGATGTAGCTGAACAAATTAGAGATGTATTGTTGGGCTTACCAGCTCGTTCAGCGGTCAATATTCCTGGGTTGTATCCCGATGCTCTCGAACAACTCAAGCCCTATCTACAACTGGCGGAAACCTTGGGAAATTTGGTCAGCCAATTGGTAGGAGGTAGGGTCGATTTCTTGGATATCCGTTTACAAGGGGATTTAGCCAATCGCGATAGTAAACCGGTGGTGGTAGCGGCTCTGAAAGGTTTGTTATCTCAGGCTCTGCGGGAGCGGGTTAATTATGTTAATGCTACCATTGAAGCCAAAGAACGCGGTATTCGGGTCATTGAAACTAGGGATGCTTCGGTCTGTGACTATACCGGCTCTCTGCATTTGGAAGCTAAGGGATCTTTAGGTACTCATTCGGTGACGGGGGCTCTATTGGGCGATCGCGAAATTCGGGTGACAAATATTGATGATTTCCCCATTAACGTACCCCCGACTCGTTATATGTTATTTACTCTCCACCGAGATATGCCGGGAATTATCGGTAAAATCGGGTCGCTGCTGGGTAGCTTTAATGTCAATATTGCTAGTATGCAGGTCGGTCGTAAAATTGTACGGGGAGAGGCGGTGATGGTTTTAAGTTTAGATGACCCATTGCCGGACGGACTGTTGAGTGAGATCATGAAAGTAGCAGGTATCCGGGATGCCTATACGGTAACTCTCTAAACTCAAGGAAATTAGGGTGCTGGACTTAATGGCTCCTGGCAGACTAGACTGGAGAAAGTGGAGAATCAGATGCTCACACTACCTCTAGTGGGATAAATTATCCCCATACTTCTAGTGAGCTAAATGCTCGCATATTGTCTGGCCCCAAAAGTAACTGATATGGCACATAGCTGGTGGGAAATTCGAGTAGTCTGTGATTTGAACCTAGAAGAAACTGTCTTCTGGCGACTCGAAAATTTTGGCTTTCGGGGAACAGCCAGTCAAACTAAACATCAGTCTTGTTTGATTTGTGCCTATTTACCAGAAGAACAAGCTCATCTTTTGGACCTGGCGGCTTTATCTATTTTGCTGCGCCAGGATGCTTTGTGTATGGAAATGTCTATCCCTATTGTGCAATGGGATCTCATTGATGAGGAAGACTGGTCTAGTAGTTGGAAGCAGCATTGGGAACCAACGGAAATTGGCGATCGCTTTTGGATTTATCCGGCTTGGCTAACTCCCCCCGAAAATAGCGATCGCCTTATTTTACGTCTTGACCCTGGGGTGGCTTTTGGTACCGGAGCCCATGCTACTACTCAGCTTTGCTTGGAGTCCCTAGAAATGCGTTTGGGAATATTAGGGGAAAATCCGATCACTGTTGTTGATATCGGTTGTGGTTCGGGAATTTTGGGTATTGGTGCGATCCTATTGGGGGCGACTCAGGTTTATGGTGTCGATACTGACCCCTTAGCGGTGCGATCGGCTAATGAAAACCGCGACCTTAACCATATATCCCCAGAACAAATGATTAGTGAGGTGGGAAGTGTTGAGGAGTTGATTAAGCGTGCTAAAGGACCTGTTGATGGGATTTTATGCAATATTTTGGCTGAGGTGATTATGGATATAATTCCTCAGTTGGACTGTCTGACTAAACCTAATAGTTGGGGGGTTCTCAGTGGTATTTTGCTAGAACAGGCTAAACCGATCGCTGATTTGTTAGAACAACATGGCTGGATCGTCGCCACTCTCTGGAAGCGACAGAATTGGTGCTGTTTCAATATTAGACGTTCTTGATAGTTGCACATCTGAAAAACTCTCACAATCATGATAATTGAGATGGTGAAACAGTGTTAATCGTTCAGGAGGTAATATGGCTGATTTTAACTGGATAAGTGCATTAATGGGCGGGGTTTTAATTGGTCTGAGTGCTACCATATTATTGGCTTTTAATGGTCGGATTGCTGGCATTAGCGGCATGGTTAATGGGGCGATTACTTTTAAATCCCAGGAGGCTTGGCGATGGCTATTTCTTCTGGGTTTAATAGCTGGGGCTGCTATTTATGAATATGGATTTCCATCCCCACCAACTCCCCTGTCAAATTCCGTACCTTTATTAATGATTATTGGTGGTTTTCTGGTGGGGTTTGGTACTCGTATGGGTAACGGTTGCACCAGTGGTCATGGGGTTTGTGGTTTGGGTCGCTTTTCTATGCGATCGCTGATAGCAGTTCTCTCATTTATGACCACTGCTTTTATTACTGTATTTATCATGCGTCATGTTTTAGGGGTGTAATTTTATGAACCTCAAAGAAAATATAATTGTCTTGGTTTCTGGGATTTTATTTGGTTTCGGGCTGGGTTTATCCCAAATGATGGATCGCGATCGCGTCTTGGGATTTTTGGATCTTGTGGGAGTTTGGGACCCTACTTTAATCTTTGTCCTCGGCGGCGCTGTGGGGGTGACAGCGATCGCTTTTCGGTTTGTCCTCCGTCTTCCTCACCCCCTATTTTCCAACAAATTTTATCTACCTACTCGCCAAGATATCGACCCCACTTTAATCATGGGAGCCGCTATTTTTGGCATTGGCTGGGGTATTGCTGGCTACTGTCCGGGTCCCGCCATTACCGCCCTAGTTTTAGGTATTCTTAACCCGGTATTGTTTATAATCGCGATGATTGCTGGGTCCTTGGCTTATACCCTCTCATCTAAGCTAACAGGTCCTGGGCCAAAGTAGGAAACCATCATTAAAGAACCAATTAGGGCTAAGTTCTTTAAAAATGCCGTTTTCTGAGCAGGATCATCTAGGAAATTGTGGAAAACTAGGGTGGTGGGGATTAAAAATAATATCAAAATAATCGCCCCCCAACGGGTTTTATAACCTAGAATTAAAGAAAAAGCCCCCACTAATTGAAACACAATATTTCCTAATAGCATTAAATTGGGATGTGGCAATCCCCGCAATGCTATCATTTCCTCGGTAGCGGCGAAATCCAAGATTTTGCTAACGGATGAATTGATAAAAATGGTGGCTAAAAATGCTCGTCCAATTAGGGGAATATAATTCATAATCCAATTATCTTGAGACAACAAATGCGATCGCTTTCTTTGGGATTTATCCTTAAAAAACTCGATAGCCGGATCAGGACTATTTAAAAAGGCAATTTCCCGGTAAGGGCGGATAATCGGTTTTAGCAGTCTCAGTCCTAAAACACAATCCCAGAACCAGTTATAGCCGACTGTTAAGCGATTGCGCCATCCCGGTAGATAACACATATGAATCACTAACCAAGTTAGCCAACCCAAAAATCCGGTGTTATTGAGGCGATCGCATGACAAAATCCCAGCATAGCGACTAATAATAGCAGCCTTGCCTTTATCAATATAACGAAAAGGTTGCGGAGATGTTCCCCGTAACTGATGCAAAATATTGGTCGCCACCGCTTCCCCCTGTTGGATAGCTTCCGGGGCGATACCGCTAAGACCATGATCAGGCCAGAGAAAAGCCACATCTCCGATCGCATATACTTTAGGATGATCGGGAACTTGTAAAATGGGTTCCACAATGATTTTACCCTTGGCGGCGGTAGAGATTTGGTCAAGCTGGCTGGGATGATCGGCTTGTACCCCTGCTGTCCAGATAATAGTTGGGGCGGCGATCGCTTCTCCGGTGTCTAATTCTACCCCCTGGGAGTTGACCCGCAAAACCCGACGATTTAACCAGACAGATACCCCCAATTGGCGTAAATGACGTTCACAATAGGCGCTAAACCCCTGGGAAAAGTTGGGAAGTAGGCGATCGCCGGAATGTACTAAAATCACCTTCGCCAGGGGGAATAACCGCCGCCAACCTAACAAAGCGCGGAGTTGGTCGATTAAACCTCCGGCCAATTCTACCCCGGTCGGACCGCCACCAACAATCACAAATGTCAATAACCGGGCGCGATCAATGGGTTCAGGTTCTAAAATAGCCCGGCGAATGCGATCGACGATATGATGGCGCACAACCGCCGCATCTTCTAGGGTATTTAAAGTTAAGCTATATTTAGCAGCCCCAGGGATGTGATCTAATTGGGGACGGCTTCCGGTAGCGATGACGAGAATATCATATCTGATTTGTCCGTGATCTGTATCTACCCATTGATATTCATAATTAATCCGGTCAACGTTAGTCTGGATAAATTCGACATTGGGATATTTTTTGAATGCTGACTGGAGGGGATAAACGATTTGGTGGGGATATAGTAACCCGGTGGCTACTTGATACAGTAGGGGTATAAAAGTATGGTAGCAGTTGCGATCGATTAGCAACACATTCGCGCCCGCCTTAGCTAGGAGGCGGGTTGCTGTTAAACCACCAAATCCAGCGCCCACAATGACAATGCGATCGCTCTTTAACGCCATGGGACTCGGGTTGCTCAACTAACATTTTTCTGATGTTAACAAATTCCCGCCATTTTTGCCTTCCAGTAGCTTACTTCAACCCCAGCCTCTCACGCCACCCAGGGACTCTGCTGTTAGGCGCAAGTGAACCAACGGGGGTTGGTATAAGTTTATCTATTTCCTCACCCCTTCTCGGTTGAATAATTAGGGAGGCTTCCAGAAACCTTTTTACAGCCGATTCACCCTATCCCAAATATCCGAGGTAATTGATTGTGACTAATCCTAAATTAGCCAACATTTCTCAAAGAAAGCGGGTTTCTCGGTGGAGTGTCAAGAAACCGGGTTTCTCAAAGAAAGCGGGTTTCTGGTAGGATAGCGATCGCATCACCAAGATTTAAGAAATTAACCCGGTTTCGGGGGACAATAGGGGTGCTATCTCTATTTGTGATAAAATAGACTCATAAACTGTAACTGTTGTAATTTAGCCAAGTTTTGTTCTATTTTTTGTGAGCAATAAACCCCTTTGTAGAGTTCGGAAACCACAATAGAACTCAGACAAGACGATTGAAAATGCTGGGCGAATTTGGCTACAGCATTGGGATGATTTTTAAGTAAAGCGATACATACGTTAGTATCTAGCAAATACATAAATCAATCAAGATTAAATAATTCTCGACCGTGGTTTTGATGGCGTTGTTGAGCGATCGCTGTCAAGGTAGCATCTAAATCGGGTTGGTTTGACCAAGCACCAAATAGTTGACATAATTGCTGCCAATGTTCTTCTGGTGTCGGGGGGATGGGTGGGCTAATTTCCAGGATAATTTCAGAGCCGTCAGGGACCGCAATATTTTCGGTTAGCTCGATAGTTTTACCGCGTTTAATGCCTCGGATTTGCATAAATATGGCTCTCATTTTTCTTCAGCGCTATTTCAGTTTAGCACATAGATTCTTGAAAGACAAGAAACCCGGTTTCTGGTAGGATAGCGATCGCATCACCAAGATTTAAGAAATTAACCCGGTTTCTGAGTCTCTGGAATGGGGTAAAATGGGAGTGCTATTCCCTACCCGGTGCGCGGCTATGGATGAACAAAGAGTGCAGGCTTATCTCTCCCTGATTCAAGAACTCCTCAACTGTCCGGGGGAAGCACTGCAAATCCTCAACAGTCATCTGGAGTTGGTGGATGAGGGGTTTGTGCAGGTGTGCGAGTGGGTGGCGGCGCAGTTGCAGGGGGTGTGATGGTTGCGGTATATTTAGATGTGTGTTGTCTCAATCGCCCCTGCTCAAGACGGCTCGCAGACATGAACACCAATTAAAGGTAGCTATTCGTAATCCGGTGGTGTGGCTGATTGAGGTTTTACAGGAGCAGTAAACAGGAATTTTTCATGATGAACGCATTAGAGTTAAGAGAAAAGGGCTATCAGATTTTAGTCAGTCATTTGGGACAGTCTGATGTGATTCGATTTTTGCAACAAATGGGTTGTGGACAGGGAGATTATACCCAGGAAAGGCGCGAGGTTTTAGAGTCTGTGACGCGGGAGGAGTTTTTGGATGAGTTACGCAAAATCAGAAATCTTGAGTAGTCGGGTTTTTGGGTAGTCGGGCAAAAGAAACCGGGTTTCTGGCAGCATCTGGTGTTTATTCACAAAAAATCAAGAAGGAAACCCGGTTTCTGAGAGTTTATGAACCCAGCCGGTAAACCTGGGATAATTGCCCTAGCTTGACATCAAACGATGCGGTTTCATCACAGCCAGCTTGTTGATTGATGCGAACAATCAAATAATCAGAAAAATCAGCATTTACCGACTTCATTTTATGAATTGCCCAAGCGATATCATCGGAATTTTCAAATACAAAAATATTGGTATTTAAGAGAGTTTATAGGATAGTAATGAGTTGGTCTCGCTTAATTTTATACCGACTGCGTAATACCCAAGCAACTTCACAAAGGACAATATTATTAATCAAGCAGGTTTGATGATTTTCTAGGGCTTGATTGATGTATCGATCCGCTTGCTGCCATTGTGATTCATCGTCTCGGACTAGAAAGCGGACGATGACATTGGTATCCAAACCTTTCACATCGATTCTCCTGCCCCTTCAGCAATGGCTTGTTCCATTTCCGCTAGAGAAACGGGTTTTCTGTCTGGATCGTAGAGACAACCCGATAAGGTACGGACATCAATTTTAGCGGCTTTGGGGACGGGTTCTAAATAGACTTTGCCATCAGGAGAAATGGCGATATTAATCGGGTCTCCCGGTTTTAATTGCAGCCAGTCGAGAATTTCTGGGGGAATCGTTGCGGTTCCCTCTGGGGTAATTCGGGTCAGTGCCATAAGGGGGTAATTTAATGGGTTGGATGCCATCTATTTTAACGGGAATGTAGCCGAATTGTGCATCAAATCCCTAAAATAGCGGGTGGGGGCTGCCAGAAACCGGGTTTCTAGTAGCATCTCTGTTTCTTCATAAAGATTTAAGAAAGTAACCCGGTTTCTGAGTCTCTGGGATGAGGTAAAATCAGAATGCTATCCCCTACCCGGTGTGCCCCTGAAGAAGATGTTATAAATCATTTAGGATTGCTATAGGCTATGGATAAAAAGCGCTCTGGGATTTAAGAAGACGAACAAAACCCGCTTGATCGAAATGATGATCGCTAGTTAGAGCGTCGGTAATTTCTAATTGTTGCATGATTATAAATGATGTGGCATCAACCAGTGACCAATTTTTATCTAACCGCTGTTTTAAAAGTTCCCATGGGGCATTTTCAATCTGCTGATTGACGCGAACGAGTTGCAAATAAGGAGCAGATTGAATCGCATCAATATATTGAAAAATTTGGGGGCGAGGAACTCTAAGTGGACTATTGAGCAATGCTACAAGTTCAAGGACAATATAGTTACTTGTCACCATTAAGTATTTTTGTTGTCTAGCTTGAGTAAACCATTCTACTGCATACTGATGAGCCGGTTCAGTTTTGATAAATAAGTTGGCCCAGCCAGAAGTATCAACAAATACACTATTATTCACTGGGCAACTCCCGTGAATAAATGGCTTCGCCAATATAGTCGTCGTGGCGAGATGCAATATCGTTATTTTCAGCGCTTAATGTGCCAATCAGTGCGGCAATTGGATCATCAGGTTGGGTAGCTAAGTCCTCTAATGATTTTAAGATCATTGCTTCTAAAGAGAGGTTGATGATTTGAGCTTTGGATTCTAAACGTTGGCTCAGATCGTCGGGAAGTTCAAGGTTGATTTTTCGAGTCATTTTAATCAAGATGATAGGAGTAATTAAGGGTTTGATCTTAACTTAAATTACTGATAGCATTAAACCACCAGTGCGATTCATTTTTCAAGCGGGTGACTCGTGCGGCGATCGCCAGGGGGTGATTTTCAGTAGGTTGCCGAGTCATGGTCAGGGTTGAGTTTTCAGATGATTGGAGCATCAGGATGATTATAACCCATCTTGTCAGAGAAAACTGAGTTTTGAGCCGCTGGAAAAGAAACCGGGTTTCTGGTAGCATCTCGATTCCTTCACCAAGATTTAATAAATTAACCCCGTTTCTGAGTGTCTGGAATGGGGTAAAATGGGAGTGCTATTCCTTACCCGGTGCGCGGCTATGGATGAACAACGAGTGCAGGCTTATTTCTCCCTGATTCAAGAACCGTTGATTGACCAGTTTTCGATAGAGAGTTCTTGGATAATGCCAAAATCAGACTCGTTGCACGTTAGGAGGGTGGCATTTTGAACCAGAGAAATGGCAGCAATTTTCAAGTCCATATTCCCTAAACGGGGGTAGGTTTTGCGGAGGCGTTGATGCTCGACTGCGGCAGGATAATCGAAGGGTAAAATGGGGATAAAACAATAGTCCTTTGCCGTTTTTTGCAGTCCTTCATAAGCGATGATTTGTTGCTGAACTGTTTTCGCTTGGGACAAAAAACTGAGTCTTCCTCTGATTTGTTCTTCATAGGTGATGACGGTGACGGCAATTTGAATATTCTCAACGGTTGCTATTTTTGCCAAAATCCGTTGACCGGGTTCACCATTGCGTTGAATGAGACTCAGATGATCAGTATCGAGAATATACATCGGATTTTGCTGACTTTATTCGGCAGATTTGCGCCATTCTTGTCCGAGTTGAATCACCGCTTCAAAGCTGGGATCATTGGCGTGACTCCCGGCAATGCGTTCCCACCAGGGTTGTGGTGGGGAGGTGACGGTGGCTAAGACTTGTTTAATTTGAGTGAGTTCGATTTCCAAGCTGGTGACTCGTGCTTCGATTGCCTGGGGCTGATTTTGAGTAGGTTGCCGGGTCATAGTCAGGGTTGAGTTTTCAGGTGATTTGAGTCTGTTGGATTATTATAACTCATCTTTTCAGGGAAGAAACCGGGCTTTTAGCCGCCGGAAAAGAAACCGGGTTTCTGGCAGCATATCTGTTGCTTCACAAAGATTTAACAAAGAAACCCGGTTTCTGAGGTTTGGGAATAGGGTAAAATCGGGGTGCTATCCTCTACCCGGTGCGCCGCTATGGATGAACAGCGATCGCAGGCTTATCTCTCCCTGATTCCAGAACTCCTGGAATGTCCCAGTGGGGAGAACAAATCCTCGACGGTCATCTGGAGTTGGTGGATGAGGGGTTTGTGCAGGTGTGCGAGTGGGTGGCGGCTCAGTTGCAGGGGGTGTGATGGTTGCGGTATATTTAGATGTGTGTTGTCTCAATCGCCCCTTTGATGACTGGGTGCAGGAGCGGGTTCGGCTAGAGGGAGACTCAGTTTTAAGTATTCTGGAACGGGTTCGCACGGGAGAATGGCAACTGATTTCGAGTGAAGCCATTCTCGTAGAACTGGAAAAAATGCAGAATCTGGAGAAAAAAACCAGCATCTTTAATCTCTTGGCATTAGCAACACGAATGCAGGAAATCAATCAGGCAGTTGAGGAACGTTCACGACAACTAGAAGGTCTGGGGTTTGGGCTTTTTGATTCTTTTCATCTTGCTTGTGCTGAAGCATCTGGGGCGGATATTTTTCTTTCTACGGATGATCGCCTGCTCAAGACGGCTCGCAGGCATGAACTACAATTAAATGTGGCTATTAGTAATCCGGTGGTGTGGCTGATTGAGGTTTTACAGGAGTAGTAAACAGGAGTTGTTGATGATGAACGCATTAGAGTTAAGAGAAAAGGGCTATCAGATTTTAGTCAATCATTTGGGACAGTCTGATGCGATTCGCTTTTTGCAACAAATGGGTTGGGGACAGGGAGATTATACCCAGGAAAGGCGCGAGGTTTTAGGGTCGGTGACGCGGGAGGAGTTTTTGGAGGAGTTACGCAAAATCAGAAATCTTTAGCTATCTAGTTTCTGGGTAGTCGGGCAAAAGAAACCGGGTTTCTGGCAGCATTTCTGTTCCTTAACAAAAACTTAAGAAATCAACCCGGTTTCTGAGTCGCGGGGATGGGTAAAATCGGGATGGTGTTCCCAAGCCATAAAACAGGGAGTGATGCAGGAATTTAACCGGGAGAACTCGCCTAATATGAGCGATCGCCTCAGAATTTACTTAGATGCTTGCTGTCTCAATCGTCCATTTGATAATCAAACCCAGCCGAGAATCGCCCTAGAAACTCAAGCAATCCTAACGATTATAAACCAATGTGAATTAGGACAGTGGAAACTTATCACCAGTGCCGCCTTAGACGCAGAACTTGTTCAAACTCCCGACATTGAAAGACTGAAAAATATACAATCAATCCTGAGTTTTGCTAAAATTAGGGTAAATAGTAGCCAGTTTATAGAAAGCCGTTCTCAAGAACTTGTAAAACTAGGATTTTCTGGATATGATGCCACCCATATTGCTAGTGCAGAGCGAAGTAATGCCGATGTATTTTTATCCACAGACGATCGTCTAATAAACAGAGCAAACCGAAATATTAAAACGATAAATGTTGCCATCCAAAATCCCGTACAATGGCTAATGACTATCAACCTAAAATAAAAAGCAATTATGAGCAAGACACAACAAGAAATTATCAAACAAGGCTATCAAGTCCTAATCAATTCCTTGGGAGTTGTTGATACAATCCGGTTTATTCAATACTTTACTCATGGTCAAGGCGACTATACCCAAGAACGCCATCAGTTTCTCGACCAAACATCCTTAGATGAGATTCTGCTGACGATGAAAAAACAGCCAACAGACAACAGCACCCAATACGACGAAATAATTGATAATTGATAATTGGGTGTTCTGACAAAAGAAACCGGGTTTCTGGTAGCATCTCGATTCCTTCACCAAGATTTAATAAATTAACCCCGTTTCTGAGTGTCTGGAATGGGGTAAAATGGGAGTGCTATACCCTACCCGGTGCGCGGCTATGGATGAAGAGCGATCGCAGGCTTATTTATCCCTGATTCAAGAACTCCTCAACTGTCCGGGGGAAGCACTGCAAATCATCAACGGTCATCTGGAGTTGATGGATGAGGGGTTTGTGCAGGTGTGCGAGCAGGGGGAGACTTAGGGTTATGGGGTTCTTACGCAAGATGGCGAAACAGCTAGGGGCGTTTTTGGCACGGGGGGAGAACCGGAGAGAATCAGCAAGAAGGATTACAGCAATTCTGGTTAAAACTGCTGCAAGCGGAAATGCAGGGCGGGCGATACAGCCGCAGGGCATCAATTGATGCGGCAAAATATGGGGTTGATTGTTCCCGCTTGGCGGGATACTATTGCCCAGTTTGTGCAAGCATTTCTAGCTGATAATCCCGACCAAGCCGAAAATGTAGCAGTCTTAGTCGAAAATACCTGCAACCTACGGAATGCCCGCGTCATCCAAGCCCAGATGGGCATCGACCCCAATGTTAAAGCTTCTAGTAAAGAAGCCTATTCTTCTACTAGACCAATTTTTCTGACATCTTCTAAACTCATATTTAAACACTCAGATATTTGTACATCACTCATTCCAATTTCTCGCAAACGAACAACCAGTTCCGCTTTGGCTTGTTGCTTACCACGTAAAAATTCCATCGATTCATGCCTTGGACTACAAAATTGTAGTGAACCAATTACATTATTTTGATCAATATTTCCAAAGATATTGAAGTTGAAGCTGTTAATAAATCGATGACGCAATAGGGTAGACTGCAAATTAGATTTATTGACTTCTTCTTGGAATATTTCCGATAACAATTTCCATAACTCATATCCGACATTTTTTATGTAAGCTTCTGTACAATTTAACTCCTGTGCAATATCAGTATATTTTTGGCGCATTAAAACTCCTTTAATTAAACCTATTTGTACGTCATCTAAGTGTTGTCCAGTATTGGAGTAAAAAACTTGATCGGCAAAGAGTAATGTTTCTTCGATATTCACTGCAATGACCTCAAATATGATCAGATCAAGATTATGACCATTTATGACTTTAGATTACTATATTAACATTCTGGGAGAAACATTAGAGAGGCATATATAATTACTCTGATTCGGAAAGCATGACTTTATATGACTTTATCTGATCTTATCCGACTTGACAATCTAGTAAAGATATAGATATACTCGAATCAGATTGTTTGCAGATTTAATTAACAAACACTATGACAACAACACAAATTACTCTTGAAACCAATTCTCATCCATTAATGATGCACTTAAGCGTCACACCTCATCACCAATTGATTAGTGATGTTCCTGATTATGATCCTCAGAGCCAAACAGCTAATACTTCTGCCATGAATGAACCGTGGTGCGTTGAAAATTCTTCCACTGGTCGTCTGGATGGAAGCGTAGGTTAAGGCAATCTCGATAAAGACCTGTTGTATGCTTTGATCAACAGGTCTTTTTTATAGGAAAAAACATGAAACCATCTTGTTTAATTGTAACATCTGAATTAGATACTCATGCTGATGCAGTTATTAAACATATTAATAATTCTAATTCTTCTGTAAAAATAGTTAGACTAAATTTAGAAACGTTTATACAAAACAGTCTTTATGCTTATGAGTGGGAGAGCTTGGGACGCTTAAATCAAGACTATTTGCATTTTTTAGACTCTCAAAAAAACGCACAAAATGTAAAAGTTATATGGTGGCGGAACTTCCAATCGTCTGAGCAATATAATGTCTTGCCTGAAGTTACTAATGAATGGGCAATAAACTATTGTCAAAAGGAAACAGAGTCTCTAGTTTATTCGTTAATTGGTCTATACCCAAATGCGAACTGGGTTAACTGTTGGCATCAAATAAATTTAGCATTTTACCGTATTAATCAAATACCTTTAGCTCATAAATTAGGGTTAAAAATTCCTGCAACAATAGTTACAAATTCATACGAAAAAGCTTTAAATTTTGTGCAATCACAGGGTGAATGTGTTGTTAAGTCTATGATACGTCACCCCAGTTTTAGTTATAATGGTAAGCAATATAAATGCTATACTAGAAAAATAGATGTAGAAACATTAGAAAATATGAAAGATAGCATTCATCTTTGTCCGGTTTTTATCCAAAAAAAAGTATATAAAAAAGCTGAATATCGCGTAACAATTATTGGTAAAAATACTTTTGTATGTAGAATTGACTCACAAACGATACAAGACGAAAATGTATCAGTAGATTGGCGTATTGCTGAAACGGATAAAATACTACACTACCCTGATAATTTACCATCAGAATATTTAAGAAAACTGGATGATATGCTAAAAGAATTTAAACTAAAGTTTGGTGCTTTTGATATTATTAAGGATGAACAAGATAATTTATATTTCATTGAATTGAATCCAGATGGTCAATGGTATTGGATTGAGATTTTAACTGGGATGCCTATGACTAAAGCAATGGTAGAACTAATTGAAGAATTAGCTAATTAGATAAACTTCATTATTGCGCTCGCCTCTGATTCGGAAATATGGGCTTAGTCGTAGGTTGAGTGAAGCGAAGCGCGGAACCCAACAAATCTGGGTTAAATGTTGGGTTACATTGCATTGCACCCAACCTACAAAATACTATCTGCCCCTAGAAGACAACAAACTGCTAGACCTGCAAAAATGTCTGACGTTAGAGGATATCTTGCGCCTAGACCTGACCAGTTGCCGTCTCGTCACCCTCTCCGCCTGCGAAACGGGTATCACGGACTTCACCTCCACCAGTGATGAATATATCGGTTTACCCAGTGGCTTCATTTTGGCGGGTTCTCCCAATGTGGTGAGTACCCTTTGGGCGGTGGCGGATATATCGACGGCGATTTTTATGATTCAGTTTTATCAAACTCTCCAGCAGTCTGACCTGTCCGTGGTTTTGGCGTTGCGACAGACTCAAACTTGGTTGCGGGAAGCCACGGTGCAAGATTTGTTAGACTGGATTGATAGCTGTGCCGTGATTAGTGAGGAACGGCGAGGGCAAATGAAATTTACCTTACAATGGGGGAAGACCGCCGAAAGTAAGCCGTTTTCATCTCCTTACTTCTGGGCTGCATTTTGCGCCATTGGACAGATAAATTGACCTGTATTGTATGAGGAAGAATCCCCAATGAATCCCCAAGATTTAATTGCTGCGTTTCTGGAAGTGTGGGACAGTAACCCGGATAATATTTGGCAAAGCTCAGGCGCTATCGAAGGCTTAGATCAGCTTAACGATAGTTTAGCAGCTTGTCAAGATAAGTCGGATTTGGAATTGGCGAATGAACTGGGGAAATGGTGTGCTTCCTATCCTCAACTGACTCAAAAAGTGATGGATAAGTTGGGGGAAAGGAAGCTAAAAGGTTCTGATAACGATTCCCCCAATACAGAGGACACGGCTTATATAAATCTCTATCCGAAAATTACGGAAATTCTGCTAACCCGCGCCCCGAAAATGGGCAAAAAAGAGGGTTAATCTTGATGGTTTTTATGGCAACTTTCAATAAACATCCGGTTTGGGAAAATTTATCAGAGGTTGTTAAGGGTATTGATGCTAATGCTCTGGTTTGGGAGCATTTGGCATTATGTGATTATCAAATATCCGGCTATTGGGATGAATGCGATCGCTTTTATGAAAACATCATCCTCCCTCGTCCTCTGTCGCCCGAATTAATCAGCAGCGGCGTGATTTTCAACGGAGATAAACGCCGCATTCAACTGAAATTTACCCTCAATCTCGAAACCACTAACCCTCCCATTTCTATCGCGGAACTGATGTTAGTCTATGATGAAAACCTAGAATTTGTTGATGAAAATTGGCAAGTTGACCTGAACTCGGAATTTATTAAAGTTCCATCTTAAAATCGTAGGTTGGGTGAAGCGACAGCGCAACCCAACAAATCTGGGTAAAATGTTGGGTTATATTCCATTCCACCCAACCTACAAAGCCCTTAAAATCGTAGGTTGGGTGAAGCGACAGCGCAACCCAACAAATCTGGGTAAAATGTTGGGTTACATTGCATTCCACCCAACCTACACGCCTTGAGGAAAAATAATGACCGATCGCATTTTCGCCCCTAATCTCTATTTATGCGCTTATCATCTCCGGGAAGATGACACAGAGGGAGAGACTCATCCTCTATGGTCAAATTGCGATCGCCTTTTGTCTCACCTCACCGACACCCGGCTAAACCCCCATCTTCACATCACCCCAAATCGTATCCTTCTCACCCCACCTAAAAAGCAGATTTCCTTCACCTTCACCGACTCTCCCGATATCGAAGGCTTTATCCAACCCGTCCAAATTCAAGACAGTTATGGGGTTTTTCTGAATATTGGCTATGATGATAGCGACACCACCAACATTGTGGAAATTCTGGCGGTGGAACAGTTCAACCCTCACCAGATTTTACCCTTTCCCCAAACTCCTTATTTTCTCGGACAAACTCTCCTGTTAACCCTCCATTTGACCCCGGAAAATCAATATTTGCAAGGTTCGGAATTGACGGAATTAGCCAATCAATCCTATCAGGCTTTATTCCATCAAAAGACTTCCCCATCCCGTCTGGGGGAATTATTTGGGAGTCCTATTTTTGAATATGGCAACCCCCGCGAACCCGATAAATCCCCCCATATTCTCATCTGGCTATTCCGAGATAAAATAGCCGATAAAACTCTAGGGAAATGCTTTCAGCCAACTTTTGATTTGTTTTTCTATCGCCATAAAATCAGCAAAGCCTTTCAAGATAGCCGGGAAATTTATCAACAACTTAAACAATATTATCTCAGCCTAGACCCGACTTTAGACGCAATTCAATCCCAAATTGATGCGACAACACCTGACCCGGAAAATAATGCCTATCTCCAACATTTTAAAACTCAGTTAAAACAACTAGCCGCTGATTCTTTGATTTACGATCGCCTCCTCCGCAAAATTAAGGATTTATTGAATACAATTAACATAAATCTTAACAATTATAATGAGACAATCGAGCGGATTTGTGCTACACTAGGAACCGATAAGGAAGAACTATCGTTTTGGCGACACTTCGGGGAACAAACAGCGCCCCAATTCCGGGGTCAAATTGCGGCGGATTTAAGTTATTTTGAACAGGGGACGGGGTTAATTTCCCAGGCGATCGCCTCTATTCGCGCCATTGTGGAAATTGACCAAGCACAATGCGATCGCCAACGCCAACAAGCGGAAGCGGACTACTACAGAAAACAACAAAAGGCTAACGGGGACCTACAAAACCATATCCAAGCGGTGGGTGTGGGAATTGCGGCGGGTGCGATCGTCGCTTCAACTTCCGGGTTAATCACTGAACCTTGGGAGCGTCCTGATAGCGATCGCTTTTGGCTACCGTATATCCACCCGTTTATTATAGCATTGTTGGGGAGCATATTGTTTTCATGGGGTGCGTGGTGGGTCGCGGAGAAATTGATTAAAAGGGTGAAATGAAATGTAACCCCCCATGAGGTTGTGATGAGGAATACAATTTAACCGCCTTAATTGGTGGCTTGGGGAGAGATTATACTTGGTTATCGCCATCTTCAGCAGTTACAGCTTGTTTGGAAGTAACTTAATTTTTCCTGCATTTTCTGTTGAAATTCTGCTAGAGAAGAAGTGCGATCGGCGTTGACATCAGCTAATCCTTGTTTAATCGCCGCAAGTGTTTCCAAATATTCCATCATGTCTAACAATTTTTGGTAGGATACAGCATCTTGGACGACTAATTCAGCTTTCCCGTTTACAGTCAAGACAATAGGTTTCCCAGTTTCTTTCATCTGTGCTATAAATTCAGATGTATGGCGCTGGAAGTCGGAAAGGGAATGAATATCACCACTTAGGTTAATCATAGCTAGACAAACAGTAAATAATTGGCATGGAATTTCATCTTAACACAGGTCATCGGAATCTGATGGCACTTTGACGAGTCCATGAAAGCCAAGGTAGAGGGTTAAAGTAGGTTAATCTTCCGTGGGTTTGCTACTATTCCATAATAGGCGAGTTCCCATAATTGCAAAGCCGATCGCCGCCGCCATTTTCACCCATTGAGTCGGTAAAATTTCCGCCACACCCTGACCTACCAACACCCCTATCAGACTAGCCAGGACTAGGGCTGATGCTGTCCCAAAAAAGATGGCTTTAGGGGATTTGGTCGTACCACTTAGGGCGATCGCTGCTACTTGGCTTTTATCTCCCAACTCCGATAAAAATACCGTAATAAAACTCAGTCCTAACAGTTGTAAATCCATTGATATTCAGTATTTAATTTTACCAGCCAATCACTTAGTGGAAAACCTCCCAGAATATGATAGCAGAAATCAATAACAAAGTCAATCCCGCCGCCCGTTCTAAAGTTTGGGGTTGAATATGACGCGCCAACCATTGACCTAGCAAAACCCCCAATAAACTGGTGGTAATTAAAGCGCTTCCCGCGCCCAAAAACACCACCCAAGGATTATGAGATTCCGCCGTAATTAATAAGGTAGTAATCTGGGTTTTATCCCCCATTTCCGCCAGAAAGATGGTGAAAAATGTCGAAGTAAAAATCGCCCAAACTTTGATAGATTCAGCCGCACCCGAAACCATATCTGGCTGTGTGGAAGAGTCACCTGGGAGGCGCGCGGGGTCAATTATGGTAGTTTCATTTAACGGTTGTTCCTGAAAGTTAGGACTCACAGGAAGGCTATTAGACTGATTTGGGGAAGAATCCACAGGCTCGGAAATTAGTGTCACGGATATTTTATGAAACAATTATGAAATCCAATTTAACCTAATCTGCCCGAAGATGCAAGGTTATTCGTCCCAACCAACAGCCTGGTTAAACCGCTCCATTTCTGGGGAGTCCTCCCCATAAACCCCGATAATCTGTTGCTGACAGCAATCGATCGCAAAATCATTTAACTGGTCTGGTTCAATACCATAGAGGTCTTCAAAGACATCAGCCTGGACTCGACAAAACCGAGGGCGATCGCTGTAGATACTACATTCACGGGTATCATGATTGAAATGGATGCACCAACCATCAGAACCCACCAAGCTGAGATAAAGTTTGAGTTCCTCCGTTCCCAGATATTGGTCTAATTCCGGGCGTTCTGTCGGGTCAAGATGACAGCAAGCGCCACACTGTTTAACACAAAGCCAGGTTGCCACTTTTTCCCCCAAATAATGAATCGGATCGATATGTAACCTTAGATTATCTCTTGCGTTTAGGCTTTCTGGGACGTTTCAAGGCGCGGGGGGTTTTGTCGTCCTCCTCCTCGTCCTCCTCCTCGTCCTCCTCTTCCGCAACAACAGAATCAGATTGAGATTCAGATGAACTTCCCTTCTGCTCCTCTGTCTCTGTTGACGACTTCTCAGATTCTATCTTATCTGAGGTTTCAGGTTCTGGAGTCGCCATGATTGTCTCGGAGTCCGCCTTTTCCGCAGAATCTGTTTTTACCTCCTCAGAGTCCGCTACTTCAGAAACAGCCGTTTCAGCTTCTTTGGTGTCTTTCTGTTCCCCCGTTTCTGATGTCTCTATAGCGCTAGGTTCCGCCTCAGCTTTGATATTATTATCTTGATGCTCCTCATCTGTAGGTTCTGGGGTGGGGACAGTCTCCACATCAGTAGCATCAGCTTTGATATTACTATCTGTAGCCTCCTCATCTCCCGGTTCTCCCGTTGAAACTGGGTCAGCAGCAGCACCACTATGCTCAGAGTCTATATCTGGGGTTGAAACTTGACCAGCTTCTGCTGTATCGGGGGAGTTAGTTTTTTCCGCCTCAGAGGGGGAAGCATTATCAGCCTCGGTTTCCCAACTATCATCATTATCATCCCAATCAGAAGCATCCGCTTGTGTTTCTGGAGCTTTCGGGTTGTCCAGAGAAGTATCCGGCGCTTCAGTTTTGGCGGGTTCTTTCTTTTTGCGATCGCCAAATATACCTTTTAAACGACCCAACAAGCTACCTAATCCTTTGGATTTCTTCGCTTCACTAGGTTTATCTTCTGGCACTTTAGCAGATTCTACCCGATCAGGTTTGCTTACCTCTGGAGTTTCTTTCACCTCCTCCGTGGGGGTTTCCTCCGCCTTCGATACTTCCTCGGATACTGTCTCGGATACTGTCTCGGATACTGTCTCGGATGCTGTCTCCGATACTTCCTCAGTCGTGGGGGTTTCCGCTGGCGCTGTTGTCGCGGCTTCGGGTACAACTTCCACAACTTCTGGCTGAGAAACCGCTAATTCTGGTTCCTCCGTGATAGTTTCTGGTTCAACTACTGGCGCAACCGCTTCACTGTCCGCCACCACAGGGGATGGTTCTGCTGGCGCTTCTGCTTCTTCTGTAGTAGCTACAGGTTCCGCTACAGGTTCCGCTACAGGTTCCGCTACAGGTTCCGCTACAGGTTCCGCCACAGGTTTTACTTCTTCTGGTGTCACCGGAGTGGCGGCGGGGGTTGGGGGTTGAGAAGCCTTTTTAGCCTTTTTAGATGATGGTTTAGGGGTGGTAGATTTTTTAACGCTACGGCTGCTAAATAAGCCTGAGACCTTCTGTTTTACGGGGTCTGGGAGGGGGGTTTGTAAATGAGGTGGCGTGACTTCCCGGCGCAATAACAGGGTCTGCCAACCTAACCAACCCAACAAGGCGACACTAGCAGTTTGACCCAAAAGAATTGCCCCGGTGAAGCGTGCTGCACACACCCATAGAATTAGGGCGTAGAAGAAACCCACACCACTCCAGATAAAGTCACTTTTGCGATGAACCTCTGGAAAGAAGAAGGCAGCCATGTATAGGGTAAAGCTCCCTAAGCCAACTGCGATCGCTAGGATGTATGCCAGCATCTTTAGCTCCACAAATCTCTACTGCAGACATTGTACATCTCAGCGCGACCTAAAAGTAATCGATAATTAATAATGACCTATCCTGGTGGGTCAGTTTTCGATTTTCCGGTGATGAATGGGGTGGCTGCTTCTGACCCACCCTACCATATTCGCGGCTCTGGTGGGTCAGTTTTCGATTTTCCGGTGATGAATGGGGTAGCTGGTTTCTGACCCAGCCTACCATTCTACCATTTGATTTTCGGGTGATGAATGGGGTAGCTGGTTCTGAGGCTAGGGGAATATATTGCGAAATGATAAGCGTAATTAAAAATACAGAAGCTCTCTAGGGATTTTGCTAATGTGACGGAAATCACAACAATTGAGTGTAGAAGATCATGATGATAACTGCATCAAATCATGGTCGTTATCTAACTAATTGTTTATAATCGATCCTAAATTCACAAAGGGTGCGGTTAATGTTTATCTGAAAAGGAGCGATCGGCTATGCTGGAAAAATTAATCCTGGCTGCACTTATCACTTTATCACTACACCTGCATTTGGGGTGGAAATGGACTTTTGATAACCGATTCGGGTTATTGAGTATCACCCCTAATACAGAGACAGTGCAACTTTTCACGTCTCAGTTCGTAAATTTAGATTGACAACTGTGGATTTTCCGGTAAGTTTTCAGGGTCTCCGCAGACTATCAGACTTGGCTCGCCATAACTAACCTAAGAAAAATCTCATCAAATCTTCATGGTTATTTTACCTAGGCTAGTTATCGTACAAGTAGGCAATAATATCTGCTCACCTGTTTGAGCTAAGTTGGGGGTCAAGTTTTATGAGAAGGTCTGCGACATTAAAAAATGGTTTAAGTGGTCAGTCTAAAGTTATTTGTTTACCTGGTGGCGATCTGGACGGCTGTGGCGATCGCATTCACCAGATTAACCGCCTGAAAAAGACTCGATCAGCACAGCGGTTTGGTCTGTATACTCAAGAAGCAATCTCCCTAAACAGTGGGGAGTCGAAGCGATACTGTGAAATTCTAATCCGCTTCATTGATGAACCAGAGCAAGTGGTTCCAGCTTCGTGGCTTGTACCAATAATAACCCAAGGCTATAGATTAGCTGAAAAAATAGACCGCTGGGTAATTGAAACAGTATTAGATTTGTTGTCGGAAACTAGCCCCGAAAATCGGGAAAAATATCGTTTCGCTATTAACATATCGAGTCGGACTCTATATGATTACCGACAGTGGCGAAAATTAGAGCGAGAAATACTTAAACGAGACCTGACACCGGATCTATTCTGCTGGGAAATTGCGGAATCAACTATTCTAGCTAACCCTCAAAAGGCGGCGGATGCGATCGCTAACCTGCAAATTCAGGGCTATTATGTTACAGTAGATCAGGTCGGTGGTCGGTATTCGTCATTGGACTATCTTAACTATGTCACCGTTGACTATCTGAAAATAGCCGATGACTTGGTGAAAGATATCGCGCAGGACTTAGGCGATCGCTCAATTGTCCAAATAATTCAGTTGGTGGCGCAGTCTTTAGCTATTGAGACCATAGCCAACGGGGTAGAAACTTCCCCAGCCTTTGAAACCCTCCGAGACCTGGAAATAGATTATGCTCAGGGATATTATCTGACTCAACCTCACCCCCTAGCCGCCAAATTTTTGGGGTGAACTTTGGGAATGGCAACTTTTTTAAGTGATTGTGAGTCTCAAATACGGGTAGAATATAGTTATGGTATCACACCCTGTGTAGTAGGGGCGATCGCTGTTTTCCACAGCCAATCTGCACCTAAGCGCGTCAATTAGATGATTGACCACCAAACCAGGGAGAAAGCCAAGGATTAAAAATGCGAACAGTAACATTAAGGAGGAACACACATTTTTTTCCTGAATTGTAGACGTTCACCCGAACTATTAAATAGTGCAACCATACCCTTTCAGCCTTTGGGATTCCTCGTAATGTTCTAGCCTGGCTTTTCCACCTTAACAACTGTTTAATTATGTTTAAAAACTACCTGCCACAACTCCGAAAAAATACCCGTCGCTTGCTGTATCCACTGCTATCAGTAACGGTGGTCTGTGGGATTTTATTAAGTTCTATACCCGCTACCCAAGCGATTTCTATCCCGGAGTTGATTTTTAGAGGAATTCAAGTTATCCAGCTTTCTACTATTTCCGATCGCCAAGAAGTCAATATTGGTAAACAGATCAATGATCAGATGGTAGGTCGCGAGTTTCGTTTGCATCGTAACCGCGATTTAACTATGTATGTTAACCAAATTGGTCAGCGACTGGCACAAACTAGCGATCGCCCTAATATTCCCTATACTTTCCAAGTAGTTGATGATTCTCGGATTAATGCTTTTGCTACTATGGGGGGATTTGTTTATATCCATACAGGTTTAATTAACGCCGCCGATAATGAAGCACAACTGGCTAGTGTAATTGCTCATGAAATTGGGCATATTGTCGGTCGTCATTCTATTCAACAAATGCGAGAAATGGCGATCGCTCAAGGTGTGGCTTCGGCGGCTGGAGTTGATACTAATAGGGCGGTACAAATTGGGGTAGAATTAGCCCTAAGACGGCCGAATAGTCGCAGTGCTGAATATGAAGCAGATCAACTGGGAATCATTAATTTGGGTAGGGCTGGATATTCTCAAGAAGCAGCTATAGACTTTATGGCAAAACTTCTAAATAGCAGTTCTCCTCCCACGTTTTTAAGCACTCACCCCGCCACCCGCGATCGCATTGAAGCCATGAGACGGCATATTGATCCACAACTAGCAGGACAAAGCGGAGGGATGAATGATCAAAGATACAGACAAATAGTCACACAACTGCTATCTTAGTTGAGAGGCGGTGGGAGAATTTGGCTCCCGGTTAAACTCTTCCCTTTGGTGAGGGGAGGGTTTATTATTATATGTGGTATTATTATGGGCGGTAGTCCCCAACTGACCAGCAACAGTTACCAGATGATTTCTGGAAAATTCCCTATTGTTTTAATTAGATTTTGTGAACAGCTTAAAGCCAGAAAAAGGTAGCATTTTAATAGTTGACGATACACCTGATAATTTGCGGGTATTGTCGGCAACTCTTGGCGATCGCGATTATGATGTACAATGTGCGATTAACGGCAAATTAGCACTAATGGCAGTTGCCAACCAACCGCCGGATCTCGTGTTGCTAGATATTAAAATGCCGGAAATGGACGGTTATCAGGTCTGTGAAGCCTTAAAATCTCAACAGAAAACGGCTGATATACCTGTAATTTTTCTGAGTGCTTTGGATGATGTTATCGATAAGGTGAAAGCCTTTGCGGTGGGGGGAGTGGACTATATCACCAAACCTTTTCAAGTTGAGGAAGTGTTGGCGCGGGTTGAACATCAACTGACCATTAGAAGACTACAGAAACAATTACAAAATCAAAACTTTCGTTTACAGCAGTTGAACGAAGATCTGAAACGTTCTAACCAAGAACTTGAACAATTTGCTTATATTGTTTCCCACGACCTACAACAACCACTACAGACCATTACCGGGTTTGCGGAATTGATGCTGACCCTGAAATCGCAAATTAACCTGGAGGAGGAAGCAGAAGAATATGTGCTGCCGATTTTAGATGAGGGAATGCGACTACAGCAATTAATTAAAAATCTGCTACACTATAGCCGGGTGGGAACGAAACAAGCTGCTTTTGAGGCGATCGACTGTAATATTATATTAGAGGAAACTCTGAGTAACCTAAGTTTAGCGATTCAGGAAAGTGGGGCGATTATTACCTCAGAGAAACTCCCAATGGTATTTGGCGATCGCCTTCAGTTAGGACAGCTATTTCAAAATTTGATTGCTAATGCAGTTAAATATCACCGTCCTGGTATACCCCCCCAAATCACGGTTTCTGTGATGCCGAAAAATCAAAATTGGCAATTTGGTATTCATGATAATGGGATTGGTATTCCGGCGGATAAAACCCAGAGAATTTTTCAGATTTTCCAACGACTACATACCCAGCAGGAATACCCAGGAAATGGTATCGGTTTAGCGATTTGTCGGAAAATTATTGATCGCCATCGAGGGGATATTTGGGTAGAGTCTGATCTGGGTTTAGCCACCAGTTTCTACTTTACTTTACCGATATATGAATCACAATCACCGTCAATTACACCAGAAATTACAACAGCTAGAAACCGCCCTAGCTGAGAGTCAAAATCGCCTGCGAGATTTATTTCATTTAGCCCCCATTGGGATTGCGGAAATCTCAACGGAGGGCTATTTTTTAGAGGTAAATACGGCTTTTTGTCGGTGGGTGGGCTACTCCCAAGCGGATTTAATTAACTTGGATTTTAATGAAATTACCCACCCGGAAGATGGGGATATTTGTCGGCAAAAATTTGAGCAATTAATTACCCAACAAATTGATGAATACACCCTCGAAAAACGCTACCGTCATCGAGACGGACATTGGGTTTATGGGATTGTTACTTGTTATCTGCGTTTGGATGTCAAGGGAAATCCTCTCTGTGCGATCGCTCAAATTATTGATATTACCCAACGCAAACGTTCCGAACAAGAAATTCGCGAAAAAGAAGAGTATTTACGTCTACTTCTGGATAATATCCCCCAACAAGTATTTTGGAAAGATACTAATTTAGTATTTCGAGGTTGTAACCGAAATTGGGCGATCGCCGCCGGACTAGATAGTTCAGAATCAGTAGTCGGAAAGACAGATTTTGATTTATTTGCAGATGCTGAGATTGCCGAGTTTTACCGAGAAAAAGATAGACAGGTTTTGGAGTCTCGCACCCCGGAAATGAATGTGGTAGCGCCTAAACAAAAGCTAGGACCGGGAGGGCGGCGAATTTGGCTAGATGTTAGCAGAATTCCTATGTTAGATTCCCAGGGTAATGTGTTGGGAATTTTGGGGGTTTTAGAAGATATTACCGAAAGTAAGGAAATCGACGAAAAGCTGCGTTTAACTCAATTTTCGATTGATAAATCTAGGGATTATGTCTTATTTAGTGATATTAATGGCAGGTTTTTTTATGTGAATGAAGCCGCTTGTCAAATTCTGGGATATTCTCAAGAGGAATTACTGACCATGGAAGTGGGAGATATAGATCCCCTCGCTTCCCCTGGTGGTTGGTCAATTTCTTGGGATGATTTGCGAGACCAAGGTTCATTTACTTTTGAATCAACTCATTATACTAAAACTGGTCAGGCGATCGCTGTGGAAATTACCCTGAGTCATTTAGAATATAATCACCGGGAATATGGCTGCGCTGTAGTCCGAGATATTCGCGATCGCAAACAAACTGAAATAGCCCTTCAACAAGCCAAGGAAGCCGCCGAAACCGCTAGTCGGGCTAAAAGTGAATTTCTCGCCCGCATGAGTCATGAATTACGCACACCACTTAATGCTATTCTGGGATTTACTCAATTAATGGAAAGGGAATTATATCATAATCCTAATATTCCTCTATTTGACCATAAAGAACATTTAGAAATTATCGGTCGCAGTGGTGAACATCTCTTAGAGTTGATTAATGATGTTTTGGAGATGTCGAAAATTGAGGCGGGTAGAGTTTCTCTGAATCCCACAAATTTTAATTTAATCTCCTTACTTAATTCCCTGCGAGAAATGCTAGAATTGCCAGCCTCATCGAAAAAATTAACTCTGGATTTTGCCATTGATGATCATATCCCGACTTATATTTATGCCGATGAACAAAAACTGCGTCAATGCTTAATTAATTTGCTGGGAAATGCCATTAAATTTACTGTGAAAGGTGGGGTGATTTTGCGGGTGAAATTGGGTAAATTTAACCATGATTTTGGGCAACTATGGTTTGAAGTTGAGGATACCGGACCCGGTATTGACCCCTCGGAAATGGATTTACTCTTTGAACCGTTTTCGCAAACAGAAACTGGTCGTAATTCTCAACAGGGGACGGGTTTGGGACTCTCGATAACTCAAAAGTTTATTGGTTTAATGGGTGGGGAGATTCAAGTTAGCAGCGAGAGAGGAAAAGGCACAATTTTTCGGTTTGATATTCAAGTGACTATGGCTGAGGCGGCGACTAGAAACTCCGAAAAATCTCCAGGGAGGGCGATCGCTTTAGCAGAAAATCAGCCGGAATATCGGATTTTGGTGGTTGATGATAACTGGACTAACCGCAAATTAGTGGTCAAATTATTGAACCCCTTGGGTTTCCATGTCCGAGAGGCGGAAAATGGTCAGGAGGCGATCGCTATTTGGGAGGAATGGAAGCCCCATCTCATTTTTATGGATATGCGAATGCCAGTTATGGATGGCTATGAAGCCACTCAGCTAATTAAACGCCACCTCAAGGGTCAAGCTACTGTAATTATTGCCCTAACCGCCAGCGCCCTCCAACAAGAAAAATCTATTGTTTTATCGGCTGGGTGTGATGATTTTGTCCGCAAACCTTTCCGGGTAGACCAGCTATTACAAACTATCGTTAAACATCTCGGAGTCCGTTTTATCTATGAACAAAATCAATCCCAATTAGCCGAAAATCTGGCTATTTCTGAATCCCAAAACTCAGCCAATCGCAATTATAACACATCTGTTGATACAACGGAAATCAATCTTTCCGTAATGCCGGAACCGTGGCTAAAAGAATTACATCAAGCTGCCACTAAACTAAACGGTCGCTTAATTGCTGATACTATTGCGAAAATTCCTGGTCAATATAAACCCCTAGCTGATTATCTTAGCAAATTAGCTAATGATTTCCGCTATGATATTTTAATTGATTTAACCAAGCCAAAGTAGGGTGCGTCCGACGGATTAATCATCATGAATAATATAGAATAATCCCACTGACTGACGCACCATTTTACACCCTGTTAGTATTGTGGAACCGAAGGATCAACCTCTTTACTCCAGGCAGTAATTCCGCCTTTAACATTAATCCCCTCAATACCAGCTTCCTTGAGAATTCCTAAAGCCTTAGCCGATCGCCCTCCCATTTTACAATGTGCAATTAGACGATTACCATTGACAATTTCTTTAACCTGTTCAACCCCTTTACCCTGTTCAATGTCGGGTAGAGGAATTAAAACAGAACCGGGGATTTTGGCGATTTCGTACTCATTAGGGTTGCGAACATCAATCAACACAAAATCATCCGCACCACTGTCAATCAGAGATTTTAATTCCGTCACCGTCATTTCCGCGAGAGATCCGGCTGCTTCTGCTTCCTGCTGTTTAGCTTGGGGAATGCCGCAGAATTGTTCGTAGTCGATGAGTTTTTCAATCACCGGACGTTCAGGATTAGGCCGTAATCTCAATTCCCGGAAACTCATATCTAGGGAATTGTAAAGCAGTAAGCGACCGCTAAGAGTCCGTCCCTGTCCCAAAATAATTTTAATGGTTTCAGTGGCTTGAATAACGCCAATCATGCCTGGTAGAATCCCTAAAACTCCACCTTCAGCGCAGGAAGGAACCATCCCAGGGGGTGGGGGTTCGGGATATAGGTCGCGATAGTTGGGTCCGCCTTCATAATTGAAAACGGTAGCCTGACCCTCAAATCGGAAAATAGACCCGTAGACGTTGGGTTTATTTAACAAAACACAAGCATCATTGACCAGATAACGGGTGGGGAAGTTATCGGTGCCATCTACGACGACATCATAGGATCTAATAATATCCAGGGCATTTTCGGAACTGAGGCGGATATTGTATAACTCTACCTGGCAGTTAGGATTAATTTCGAGAATCCGATTTTTGGCAGATTCTATTTTAGGTTTTCCCACCCAGGAGGTCCCGTGAATGATTTGGCGTTGGAGATTGGAATTGTCTACAATATCAAAATCGACAATCCCAATGCGACCAATCCCTGCTGCAGTTAGGTATAATAGCAGAGGTGAACCGAGTCCACCTGTGCCAATACAGAGGACGCTGGCCGCTTTCAGACGCTTTTGACCCTCTAACCCGACTTCTGGTAAAATCAGGTGACGGGAGTAGCGTTCGTATTCGTCTGGCTGTAACTGGATTTCATCCAAATTCGGATTTAACATGGCAAGGTCTGGCAAGGGAATATGCAACCGTTCTCAAAAACCTACAATACCACAAAGTTTCTGGAAAACGACAAGCCCTTCAACCCCAATCTTTGGTACACTACTCAGTTAACAGTAACCTGCCATTGATACATTGGGCGAGAATTTGATGATTAAAGTCCTGCATCTTTCGGATATCCATTTGGGTAGTGGTTTTTCCCAAGGACGGATCAACCCGGAAACTGGCTTAAATACTCGTCTGGAAGATTTTACCAGAACTTTGGGGCGATGTATAGATCGGGCGATCGCAGAACCTGTGGATTTGGTTTTGTTTGGGGGGGATGCTTTCCCTGATTCTACGCCGCCACCATTTGTTAAGCAGGCTTTCGCTCAGGAATTTCGCCGCCTGGTAGATGCGGAAATTCCCACGGTGTTACTGGTGGGGAATCATGACCAACATTCCCAAGGACAGGGGGGGGCGAGTTTGGGGATTTATCGGACTCTGGGAGTGCCGGGGTTTGTGGTGGGCGATCGCTTAGAAACCCATCCCATTCCAACTCGCCACGGTTTAGTTCAGGTGATTACTATCCCCTGGTTGACCCGTTCAACCCTACTGACTCGACCGGACACTGAGGGGCTGTCTTTGGAGGCGGTTAATAAATTACTCATCGATCGCCTAACGGTAGCCCTAGAGGGAGAAATTCGACGGCTTGATCCGGATATTCCCACGGTATTGTTAGGACATTTAATGGTCGATCGCGCTAGTTTCGGGGCTGAGAGGTTTCTGGCGGTGGGGAAAGGTTTTAATCTTCCTTTGGGGTTGTTGACTCGTCCTCAGTTTGATTATGTGGCTTTGGGTCACGTTCACAAACACCAAAATCTTAATCCTACTAATAACCCTCCGGTGGTGTATCCGGGGAGTATAGAAAGGGTGGATTTTTCAGAGGAAAAAGAAGACAAGGGGTTTGTGTTGGTGAATTTGGCGAAGAATCAAACAACTTGGGAATTTTGCCCTTTACCAGTGCGCTCATTTTGTACAATTAGGGTGGATATTTCCCAGCAAGATGACCCCCTAACCGCATTGCTGGGGGCGATCGCTAAGAAAAACATTGATCAGGCTGTGGTGCGACTACTGTATCAGTTGCGACCAGATCAATTAGATGCGATCGATATGCCGAAACTGCACGCCGCCCTCAGTGCAGCCCATAGTTATACTATCCAACCGGAATTAATTAGTCAACTAGCCCGCCCTCGTGTCCCTCAATTGGCGGCGGGAAGTGCGATCGACCCCCTAGAAGCCCTAAAAACCTATTTGGATAACCACGACCATTTAAAGGGTTTACAGCAGGATATGATCGAGGCGGCTAGGGCTTTATTAGCTGAGAATACCGCCGAGTAAATTTAAACGCTATACTGAAAACTAATTATCCCAACATAGTCAATAGCACTAGAACTTATCTAATATTATGAGCAATCGTCTAGCCCAATCATCAAGCCTTTATCTCCGCAAACACGCAGATAATCCCATTGACTGGTGGCCTTGGTGCGATGAAGCCTTAGAAAAATCTCGAACTGAAGATAAGCCCATATTTCTGTCTATTGGCTACTCAAGTTGTCACTGGTGTACAGTTATGGAGGGGGAAGCGTTTTCTGATGCGGCGATCGCTGAATATATGAACGCTAATTTTATCCCCATCAAAGTCGATCGCGAAGAACGTCCAGAAATCGATAGCATTTATATGCAAGCCCTACAAATGATGACTGGTCAAGGAGGCTGGCCGTTAAATGTATTTCTCACCCCAGGCGATCGGATCCCCTTTTATGGTGGGACTTATTTTCCCATTGAACCTCGCTACGGAAGGCCGGGGTTTTTGGATTTATTGAAAGCCATTCACAACTTTTACCAGACTGACAAAAATAAACTCGAAACTGTCACCGAGGAAATTCTGACCCAACTGCGACAGTCTATGATTTTACCACCCTCGGAATTAACCGAAGATTTACTGAAACAAGGACTAGAAACTAACACGGGAGTAGTTGGTCGTAATAACTACGGCGGTCCTCGGTTTCCGATGATTCCTTATGCGGATATGGCTTGGCGGGGAACTCGCTTAATTTCTTCACCTAAAGTAGATGGTAAAGCAGCCTGTTTGCAACGGGGAAAAGACTTAGTGACTGGAGGAATTTATGACCATGTGGCGGGAGGCTTTCATCGTTACACGGTTGACCCGACCTGGACAGTTCCTCACTTCGAGAAAATGCTTTATGATAACGGTCAAATTCTTGAGTTTTTGGCAGACCTATGGTCTGATGGCGAGAAACAACCTGCTTATCAAAGGGCGATTAATGGTACAGTGGAATGGCTGAAACGGGAAATGACTGCACCGGAGGGCTATTTCTACGCGGCACAAGATGCTGATAGTTTTGTCACCTCCCAGGATAAAGAACCGGAAGAAGGTGCGTTTTATGTATGGACTAACCAAGAGTTAGAAACTTTCCTGAGTCCGGCAGAATTTGGCGAGTTACAAGCACAATTTACGGTGACAAAATCTGGTAATTTTGAAGGTAAAACGGTATTGCAGCGCTGGAATTGTGATGAGTTAGATCCTTTGATAGAAACTGCTTTAACTAAACTATTCGCAGTCCGTTATGGTGCGCCACCAGCGGAGGTTACAACTTTCCCGGTGGCTGAGAATAATCAGGCGGCTAAAGAAAGGGACTGGCCGGGTCGTATTCCGGCGGTTACTGATACTAAGATGATTGTAGCATGGAATGCTCTGATGATTTCGGGGTTGGCGAAAGCGGCGCGGGTTTTGGATAATTCCGAATATTTGGAATTGGCGACTAAGGCGGCAAAATTTGTCCTAGAACATCAGTGGGTTGATGACCGTTTTCACCGGGTTAATTATGACGGCAAGGTGGCGGTATTATCGCAGTCGGAAGATTATGCTTTATTGATCAAAGCGCTAATTGATCTACATCAAGCTAGTTTGCAACAGCCGGAATTGGCAGATTTTTGGCTGACAAATGCTGTCCAAGTTCAGAATGAGTTTGACCAGTATCTCTGGAGTGTGGAATTGGGGGGCTACTTTAATACAGCCCTTGATGATGCTGAAACTTTGCTAATTCGTGAACGTAGTTATATGGATAATGCTACTCCGGCGGCGAATGGGGTGGCGATCGCTAATTTGGTGCGCCTATTTCTGTTAACAGAAGACCTCAACTACTTGGATCGCGCCCTCCAGGCTTTGGAAGCCTTTGCTAGTGTTATGCGCCAGTCTCCACAAGCCTGTCCGAGTCTGTTTGTGGCTTTTGATTGGTATTGTAATAATACTTTGGTTCGCACTAATTATGAGCAAATCGCTAAGTTAAACAAGCAGTATCTACCTACTGCTGTTTTTAAACTTGATCAAAATTTGCCTCCCGGTGCGATCGCCCTCGTTTGTCAGGGTCTCAAATGCAAAAAACCCGCCCAAGATGAGGCGGAAATGCTAACTCAATTGCACGAAAGTCTTACCCGTACATAATACCTCAAAATAGGCTTGGGATTAATTCCCAAGCCTACATACACCCTCACCCATACCCTCACCCAACAGTTGGCGCTATCGTCCCCAAATAGTTAAGTTTTGCTAATACATACGGCTAGAGAGTTTTGTTATTTTCAACGACATTAAGAATTAATAAGAATTTATTGCCAATTATTCTCAAATTATTGACGAGTTTATAGGGGTTCTGGTAGACTGTAATTAATGTTACCCAAGGGTTTATTGTGCCTAAATGCCAAAAACAGGGTCTATAACCCTTGTCATATAAGGATTTAGCATAATTCGCCGTCTCAAACTTGCCTCTGGCGATGCACGAATTTTCCCGAAAAAATGGACAGCCCCCAATAGGCATCTTGACAAAAGAGACATTTTGTGAATACCATCGCCCACCAGTTCCAGACAATAGGCAGAAATATGAGCTGATCAAGACTAGGAAAATGGAGAAATGGTACACTTAAAGCCTTGGCAATGGGCAATTATAGTCAGTCCGATCGCGATCATAGTTGGATTTTTATTAATCTCAGCGGGGTGGCAAATTCATAGCTGGGGTATTAACTGGATCTGGGGAATTGTCACGCTGCTATTATTGGGGTGGCGATGGTTATTAGTAAGGTGGACAAAGCCAGTTCTTGCCCAGATAGAAGCGGCTCGTGACGAAGCAGCCGCCAAGTTTGAATTAACGGAAGAAATGGCAGCAGCCACGGGAGGGAGTGAAGCGATCGCCCAGGTAGAAAAAGCGGTACAAGACATCCTGATACAATCGCGAAATGATCCGCCATTTTGGTTAGACTGGGGGCAATTTTGGGAACGCTGTAAACAGCTAGTAATTGTGATTGCTAATATATATCATCCCGAGGTAAAATATCCCCTACTTGATATTTATGTACCCCAGGCTTATGGATTAATTCGGGGAACAGTAGATGATTTAGATCGGTGGATGCAAGAACTATCCCCAGTGCTAAATAAAGTAACGGTAGGACAAGCCTATCAAGCCTATGAAGTTTACCAGAAATTAGAACCCTCAGCCCGGAAATTATGGCAGGTCTGGAGTTGGGCTTCATGGATACTTAATCCGGTATCGGCGGCGGCGAGGTTAGCGAGTCAGAAACCGAGCAATAAAGCGACTCAAGAACTATTAGTTAATTTAGGTCAAATGATGCGAGAGGTAGCCCTACAAAACCTCTCCCGACAAGCGATCGCCCTTTATGGCGGCGAACAAATTCCCCTGACGGCGTTAACTGTTACCGAGGAAAATTTACCCCAGGCGCAAACCCAAACTTTACAGGAGATTATCTCCCAGGCTGACCCTCCCGAAAAGGTGGAACAAAAACCGGTTAGCATTCTGTTAGTAGGACGCACTGGGTCAGGAAAAAGCAGCTTAATTAATACGCTATTTCAAGCTAACCTCGCGGAAGTTGATGTTCTTCCCAGTACCGATCGCATTAAAAATTATCACTGGAGTACACCGACAGGAGAATCCCTAAATTTGTGGGATACTCCCGGTTATGAACAAGTGAAACGAGAAGACCTGCGGGAGTTGGTGGTTAGTGAAGCCCAAACAGCAGATTTGCTATTATTAGTCACACCCGCCCTCGATCCAGCCTTACAAATGGATCGGGATTTTTTGCAGGATATGCGTGTGGAAGTTCCTGACCTGAAAGCGATCGCTATTGTCACCCAAGTTGACCGTCTGCGTCCGGTCAGAGAATGGGAACCTCCCTATAATTGGGAAACCGGAAATAGACCGAAAGAAAAAGCTATTCGGGAGGCGACAGAATATCGTCACCAACAGTTAGGAGAATTTTGCGATCTGGTTTTACCCCTAGTTACCAGTGATTCCTCAACTCAGAGAAATCCTTGGAATGCTGAGGTTTTATCCAACCATTTAGTGGAAGCAGTCGGACCGACCAAACAATTAAGATTAGCCCGATTTTTACGAGAGCAAAAATCCCGCACTCTCGCCGCCGCTAAAATTATTGACCGCTATACCCGGCAAATGGCAACCACCCAAGGGTTAACAGCCTTATTAAAAAGTCCTGTCCTCAAATTTATCTCTACCCTCACCACCGGAAACCCTACCCTCGCCTATCTGTTGGCTGAACAAATACCCATAGAGCAACTTCCGGTGGCGATCGGTAAATTGCAGATGGGTTATGATCTGTTTTGTCTCCTCACTAGCGATCGCACTAAATCCCCTAATTTTGACCTTCTCGCCCTCTGGCCGCTACTTTTAAATAACCCCGATCCACCTGACCATAATGCTTGGGCTTTCGGACACGCTTTAGTTGAATACTGGACCCAAAATCTCACCGTTCAACAACTCGAAAAGCGATTTGATTACTATTTCCAATCCGAAAAAACCTAAGACACACCAGCCTACCCTACCCTACCCTACCCTACCCTACCCTCTCCCCCCTTCCACCTAACCCACCAGCAAATTTACCAAATTACATAAGTTTTGCTAATTTATACGGGGGAATAAATTTGACATCCAAAATATTGTTAATAATTGTTACAAATTTATTGAAAATTGCTCGCAAAAAGTTGACGAGACAATGGGGGTTGTGATACCATGAAATCAATCGCTCTCAAGGGGTTACTATGTCTATCCGCAAAAATAGAGGCTACAACCCCCATGCTATCGCGATTACAATTATTCTCTCACCAAAAGTTTAAGCTGGCGATGCACGAGTTTTGCCCCGAAAAGCGATCGTCTTTTTTCCGCCTATTGACAAAAACGCCATTATGTGCATATCGTGCCAACCTCTCCTCAAATGTAATTAATAATTAATAATTAATAATTAATGACCGGGTGGGGGCGGGTTTATTGATATTCTGGTGGGGAAATGTAATTGACAGCAGAACCCGCCCCTACAATTGTTAATTATCAATTAAAAATTCTTGAATTATTTTCATGTAATTTATAGAGTCTTCTAACATGGGGAAATGAGCAGTATTTGGCAAAATATTAAGCTGAACGTTAGGATTGAGAGTAGCCGCTTGTTTAGCCATTTCCATAGGGATAATTTGGTCATATTCCCCAGCTACCAAGAGGGTAGGAACTGTTAACTTTTTAAATTCTTCGGGAAACCATTGGGTAGCTTCTTTGCTCACGGATGTTAAAACAGTACCATAGGCGGCGGCAAAATCTGCTAATAAGAAATCCTCTAAAAATTCTCGGCTGACCTGACTAGGTAGGGGACGATGCAGAAATCTCGCCATAAATATTTGATGAATTAAAGGTAGTTGTGCCATCCATTTAGGGCGAAACATGACTACATAGCGACTGAATTTATGGAAAGTAGTAAAAGATTTTTCATCATATTCAAAAATACCACTACAGGTTAAGATAGCCCGAACTACCATGGACGGATAAAGATTCATAAAAATGGCAGCGACGGAAGCCCCCATAGAGTGAGCGTTAATATAGACTTTGGGAATATTTAAAGCCTGTAAAAGCGCGGCTAAATCCTGAGCATATTCGGTTAATTCATAACCTCGATCGCTATCATTTACAGCCGGGCGATTAGACCGACCAAAACCGCGCATATCATAAAGTAAACAATGAAAGCGATCGCCCAAAGCCATAGCGGTACTTTCCCAATAGCGACCCGACCCACCCCAACCATGAATAAACACCATAACCGGCTTATAAGTTTCCCCATGGTAGGGAGTTCCCACCCATTGATAATAGTGTTCTACGCCATTAATAGTAATATAAGAACTCTCGGTCTGCTGAGTTAAATTAATCATCAAGCTATCAATTTGGTAATTTGCCAAGTTTTTTTAATATAGCAAATATTGCCTCAGATGCCATCATAGGAGAAGCTGTTTTTAAGCCAACTAACCCAGTTTCCAGCCACCAGCCCCAGGTCTGGTGAGGAAATCGCCACAAGTCCAAATGTTCTACAGGCGGGTCAGCATAGAAACCACCATCACCCGCACCTAATAGCCCAGAACTCCAGTGAGTAAAGCGATCGTGACTGATACGGTAAAAGGGAAAATTCCCGACCCGACCAACACCCCAACCATCGATCGCAATTAATCCCCTCACCTGACCCCCTGATTGTTGCCATCTGTAAGCGCCTACCATAGCAGCCACCACACCCGCACTAAAACCAATAAATATCAATGGTGTGCTATGGCGCGCGCCAAGATTAGCCTGTAAAAACTCCCCCAGGGCTCGCGGTGAGAGAGGGGAAGATAGATCAGCCGGAAACACCAACAGCCCATTATCCCCCCAGTCTACTCCCAATCTATCCAAAAACTGAGCCGTAAAATGGGGCGGGTGAAATCCTGGACAGATAACAGTAGTTATAGTTGTTGAATTGTCAATTTCCGTAGACAAAACAATTAAACCCCTCAGCACCTCAGAAATTAATTATCAATATATATTAACCGTCTGGGGTGATTTATGCTAATCAAGCAGATTTCAGGTGCATGATATGACCAAACTATTAGTAGTGGCAACCGGAAACCCTGGTAAGTTAAATGAAATGCAGGCTTATCTAGGTGGTATCGATGTCAAATTGCAGCTTAAGCCGGATAATTTGGAGGTTGAAGAGACCGGAAAGACATTTTTGGAGAATGCCTGCCTAAAAGCCAGTGAAGTGGCAAAGGCGACGGGAGAATGGGCGATCGCAGATGATTCAGGACTAGCCGTAGATGCCCTAGGGGGAATGCCAGGAGTATATTCAGCCCGGTATGCGTCCACCGATAGCGATCGCATTAGTAAATTACTCAAAGAACTGGAAACCGCGGCCGACCGTAGCGCTCAATTTATTTGTGCGATCGCCATATCTCGTCCTGATGGTTCTATTGTCCAACAAGTCCAAGGAATATGTCCAGGAGTGATTGCCCAAACCCCCCAAGGTCAAGGAGGCTTTGGCTACGACCCCATTTTTTATGTTCCTGAGCAGCAAATGACCTTTGCCGAAATGTCTCCAGAACTCAAGCGAAAAATCTCCCACCGAGGAAAAGCCTTTGACCTATTACTTCCCCAACTGAGTGCCCTTCTCAAGGGATAGTCAACCCGGCCACTGATCGACATAGCGATCGTCTCAAGGCGTGGATAAGAAACTCCCACCACTACTTCCCCAGGTGGGAGAGGCTTCATGGCGGGGAATAATCGCGGAAAGCGTTTAAATTGCTTCTAGGTTCTTTTCTCCTGTGCGGATACGAATAATTTGCTCAACTGGAGAGACAAATATTTTACCGTCTCCAATTTCACCTGTACGAGAGGCCGATACGATTTTCTCTACAACCATATCAACGTGCTCATCTTCGACCACAATTTCCACCTTGAGTTTTTGTAGGAACTCAACTGTATATTCCGAACCCCGATAACGCTCAGTCTGACCCTTCTGGCGGCCAAACCCGCGAACTTCCGAAACCGTCATTCCAACAATGCCAGCATTGACCAGGGCAATCTTGACTTCATCAAGTTTAAATGGCCGAATAATGGCTTCTATCTTTTTCAAGGCTTTCACTCCTAACGCTTACTGTTTGACAATCCTACACTTGGCAGTTGGGTTTACTGCCTGCTGATCAGGTCTTCCAGGCAATCGGTCGAACTTTGTTTGAGATCAGCTCACCAGCTATCTAAGATACTACCAGTTCGATGCAAATCTCCCCAGGGAGTAGACATTCGACCCCGATTTATTCAGCCATACATAGCCCAAACCATTTGATATCACTATCAAAGCCCCGCAATTGGTAAATCGTGATACAATTGCAGGAAAGCCTCGACCCCCTAACCCTATCGGAGCCAACCGTTAGGCTTAATAGTGGTGGCTGAACAATGTAAAATCTTGTTAAAACCCTAACCGTCCAGTCCCCTTAAACAAAATCCTTATCTAAAATAGAGGTTTTAACTCAACAATATAGTTAAATTAGAGGAGCGATCGTGCAACTTCAAACTAAAATTGCTGCCAAGCGTGCAACAGGTGCGTTTGCGCTCATTGATAGTCTTAAACGTCATGGCGTACAGCACATTTTTGGCTATCCTGGTGGAGCCATTCTCCCCATTTATGATGAACTGTATCGAGCCGAAGCCGAGGGCGATATACAGCATATCCTAGTTCGCCATGAACAGGGGGCATCCCACGCGGCGGATGGGTATGCCAGAGCTACCGGACGAGTGGGAGTGTGCTTTGGTACATCAGGACCAGGAGCCACTAACCTAGTGACTGGCATTGCCACCGCCCACATGGACTCTATACCAATGGTAATCATTACCGGACAGGTAGCGCGCCCCGCCATTGGTACGGATGCCTTCCAGGAAACAGATATTTTCGGCATTACCCTACCGATAGTCAAACATTCCTATGTGGTTCGTGAACCGGGTGACATGGCTCGCATTGTCGCAGAAGCCTTCCATATTGCCAGCACAGGCCGTCCCGGTCCGGTACTCATAGACGTTCCCAAAGACGTAGGTTTGGAAGAATTTGACTATATTCCCGTTAATCCAGGAGAGGTTTCTCTACCTGGCTATCGTCCCACGGTTAAAGGCAATGTTCGCCAAATCAACCAAGCCATTAAACTTATAGAAGAAGCAGAACGTCCCCTGATGTATGTCGGTGGTGGGGCGATTTCGGCCGGAGCCCATGCAGAAATTGCGGAATTGGCAGAGCTTTTTCAGATTCCGGTAACTACCACATTAATGGGGAAAGGATCTTTTGATGAAAAGCATCCCCTATCTGTGGGAATGTTGGGGATGCACGGAACAGCCTATGCTAACTTTGCTGTTAGTGAATGTGATTTGCTCATAGCTGTCGGGGCTAGGTTTGACGATCGCGTTACCGGGAAACTTGATGAATTTGCATCTAGGGCGAAGGTGATTCATATTGACATTGACCCGGCGGAAGTTGGTAAAAACCGGACCCCGGAAGTGCCAATTGTCGGAGATGTTCGCCAGGTGTTGATAGACCTGTTGCGCCGCTGCCGAGAAATTGGAGATGTCGGGAACGATAATCAAACTCAATCGTGGTTAGAGCGGATTAACCGTTGGCGGGAAGATTATCCTCTGGTGGTTCCCTCTTATTCTGATAGCCTCTCTCCCCAAGAGGTGATCGCAGAATTAGGAAAAATGGCACCGGATGCGTACTATACCACGGATGTGGGTCAGCACCAAATGTGGGCGGCTCAATTTTTGAAAAATGGCCCCCGTCAGTGGATATCTAGCGCTGGGTTAGGAACTATGGGCTATGGTATCCCGTCGGCTATGGGAGCTAAAGTGGCTTTGAGCGATCGCGAGGTGATTTGTATTGCTGGGGATGCCAGTGTGCAAATGAACATCCAAGAACTCGGAACAGTAGCACAATATGGCATAAATGTCAAGACCGTAATTATTAATAACGGTTGGCAGGGTATGGTCCGCCAGTGGCAACAAGCCTTTTATGGTGAGCGTTATTCGGCTTCTAACATGGAAATCGGAATGCCAGATTTTGAAATGTTAGCACGTTCTTATGGCGTAAAAGGCATGGTCGTTAAGAGTCGTGACGAATTACACCAAGCACTAGCGGAAATGTTGGCTTATGAGGGTCCTGTGCTGATGGATGTTCATGTTACCAAGGATGAAAATTGTTATCCTATGGTAGCACCAGGAAGGAGTAATGCTCAGATGATAGGATTACCGGAACGCCGCCAGTTAGAAAAAGCGGTTGAGTTAATCTATTGCAGTAATTGTGGCGCGAAAAATGTCGCGAGTAACAATTTCTGTCCTGAGTGTGGCACTAAACTATAAACACTCCTCTATCACCTATCAGACATCAGCAATGATTCGGTGGTGCTTTGATTAGTCGATAAGTAGAGACAGGGTTGGTCTTGTCTCTACTGTGTCAATTCTCGATGAGGGGTTGTGCTGACACCTAGCAGTCAAGTTAATAGGGAGAAGCGGTTAACCTCCCGTCGGAATAGAAAATTAGATGGTCAGCCAAATCTGGATTTTTTAAGAGTAGCTGATATTGGGTGGGTGCAAACTTAATCACTTCGTAATCAAGAGTTTTTAAGGAATTTTTCGGCCAGGGTAAAAAGGAAGTTTCCGGGTTAGACAAGTTGAATTGATAAATCTCTGGGGTATCTTGTCTAATTAAAATTGTATCGTCCAATTCCCGTAAATTATGGTGCATGACTGTCTGAATGTTATTGGTGGTAAATTGTACCCTTTCAAAGGGTCCGTCACCGGGTTCGCGATTAAATGCGATCGCATATTTTTCACCTCCCCCAAATAGATACAAACCCTGTATTAAACCGGTCCGATAAATATAAGCACCCCGATAATTATCAGGAATAGCAGTAATAATAGCGGGGAGATTAGGGTGATCTTGTAACATTCCCAAAAGAATATTTTGAGAAATGGAACCAGCCACCCGCCAATTTTGGTTCAAAGATTGAACAGTTAACCCAAAAATCAACAGTAAAATTGAGGAAACCACCAAAATCAGCCGGATATTCATACACAAACACGCTAGGACTACGGCTAGATAAATTGACGCAAACCCAGAACCGAAATAGAGGTATCTTTCCCCTTGGGTATCTGTAATTGACACAAACACATTAATAGCAGGTAAAACCGCGACAAAAAAACTACCTGCTAAAAACAGCAGTAAAGGCGGGATACTTGGGTCGGGAGTGCGGCTTTTAAACAGTAAAGAAGTACAAGCCAAGGACAGGAGAACAATTAGCCAAAAAATCGATAACCACAGACTAAAACTAGAGTTAAAAATAGGGGGAAGAAAAGTTCTCGTTGGGTAGATAATCAAATTTTGGGCAATATGAGCGAAATCAAACCTTAAATGAATATCCTCGCCGTATCCCCCTACCAGTGTACCAATTTTGATAACTCTCCAGATAAAATAAACCGCCAAAACTGCCAAATATGGAATAATTAAGCCTAGTCTTTTTTTCCACAATTTACCATCTTGTTTATGGGTAAAATAATGGTAAATTTCAAACAAAATAATCAACCCAGGAAAGGTGACGAGAGATTCCTTGGATAACACTGCCATAAAAAATAGCAGCAGGGATAATATATAAGGATATTTATATCGGGAATTTCTGCCGATTAAATAAGCGATAAAAGCGACAAACCCAAAAAAGCTAGAGATGACATCTGTGCGCGCGGAAATCCAGGAAACTGCTTCGGTGTGACTAGGAAGTAGTAAAAATACAAACCCGGAAATATAGGGTAAAACTATTTTATAGTGGCGACGAATGGGAAAATTCCGAACTAATAAACTAGCAATCCAACCTACTGCTAAAGCATTGCTGAGATGGAATCCCAAATTAGTTAAATGATAACCGAGGGGAGAATTCCCCCAAATTTGATAATCTAGGAAACTGATTAAACTCAGAACCGGACGAAAAAACAAGGATTGACCATGTTGTTGATTGACCCACAATCCCCAAGGTCCGACCTGTTGAAAGATGGCAATTAAAACTAAATCATCTGACAGAAAAAATGAGTTAATAATAGGATAATAACAAACTATTCCGGCTAGAGCGATAATCACAACTAATATAGCCGGATAAATAATCAGCGATCGCCCTTGATTAATTTTGAACATTAAACTTAACTTTTCCCCGAATGATGAATTGAATATGCTCTCAGTATCAGTCTCGACCCCAGAGGCTGTCAAGGGATTGAGAATAACATAAAATCCTATCAATCCTATCAGTTGACCCTTAAATCTAGGAACCAAATAACCCCTAACTACGTCTAGCTAGGTCATGGCCATAATGATTAGCTGAGTGCTAATGAAAGGCGATCGCAAAACTTAAAATATCCTGATACGCTCCCAGACATCAACTCAAGACTTGAATTGTAGATCAAGGTTCCTCAGTTCCGGACGTGCTATCCTCCTCTGTGAGTGTGTGAACATCGAGAGGAGTGAATAACATGGTATCAACACCAGTCCCTTCCCAGAACATCAAACTATCCCGCCCAGTAGCAAATGCAGTCAACCCCGCCAAAACCCGTCCCGCATTTGGGGGGGAACTTCCTAGCAGTCCCCTATTTGGTACAGACGGCATTCGCGGGCGAGTCGGAGAACTTCTCAACGCGCCACTGGCGCTACAGGTAGGCTTTTGGGCCGGACAAATTCTCCGCCAGCAACAGGAAAATCTAGGGCCAGTCATCCTGGCACAAGATACCCGGATTTCGGGTAATATGTTAGCGATGGCCTTATCATCGGGGTTAACGGCAGCCGGACTAGAAGTATGGAATTTAGGAGTTTGTCCTACTCCGGGAGTAGCCTACCTCACCCAAACCTGTAAAGCTATGGGCGGGGTGATGATATCCGCCAGCCACAACCCCCCAGAAGATAACGGAATCAAATTTTTTGGCGCAGACGGCACAAAACTCTCCAGCGACCTCCAGAAGCAAATAGAAGCAGCCCTACGCGGGGCGGAAGCGTTCCCGGTTTATTCTGAGTCGTGTGGACAACATTACTACAGACCGGAATTAATCCAGAATTATGCTGATTCGCTATATGGTCCCCTGCTACCAACTACTAACCTACAGGGAATGCGGGTTGTGTTGGATCTGGCTTGGGGTGCGGCGGTAAATATTGCCCCCCAAGTATTTAGAGAAATGGGGGCGGAAGTAATTTGTTTACATGAGTCTCCCGACGGTCACAAAATTAATGTTAACTGTGGGTCTACGCACCTGGACCTACTCCGCCAAGCGGTTGTAGAACATCAAGCGGATTTAGGATTTGCTTTTGATGGGGACGCAGATCGGGTGTTAGCGGTCGATAGCCAGGGTCGTACCGTTGACGGGGACTATATCCTATACTTCTGGGGTCAGACCCTCAGAAACGCGGAGCAACTGCCCCAGGATTTGATTATTTCTACGGTTATGGCAAACTTGGGATTTGAGAGAGCCTGGGAAAAACTGGGAGGAAAAATGATCCGCACCCCGGTGGGAGATCAGCACGTCCACAGCGAAATGAAGCGCACGGGATCTATGTTGGGGGGTGAACAGTCGGGCCATATCCTTTGTCATCACTACAGCATCACAGGAGATGGTCTACTGACAGCATTACACCTAGCAGCTTTAGTGAAGCGATCGCAAAAATCGCTCAACCAACTGGTGGATGATAGTTTCCTCACCTATCCTCAACTGTTACGAAATGTCAGAGTTGAGAACCCGGACAGCCGCCGTAATTGGAAAAACTGCGAACCTCTACAAAATGCGATCGCTAATGCTGAAGCTGATATGGGGGATCAAGGTCGCATACTGGTGCGCGCTTCTGGTACTGAACCGCTGATCAGAGTTATGGTAGAAGCGGCTAACCCTAATCTGGTGCAATATTGGTGCGATCGCTTAGTGGGAGTGGTGCAACAATACTTAATTGCCTAATCTCTCCTCATGATGGGGATAACAGGGCGGATCAGATTCGGCAGTCCCCTAGTTGTTGGTATATAATTTGGATTAGCGTGACCAACCAAGGCGGTTTTTAGTCGGGGAGCAAGTTACAAATGCCTAGTTACTGCCCAACTTAGAATTGAACCCAAAATGGCATCTAAGACTAAATCTAAAAAAAAGAAGTCCCGGAAAAAAAACTCCAAACAACAGCAGAAAAAGCCGACCCTAACTAAAGCCCAACTTAAAGCTAAACAGCGCCAGTTTGCTAAAGACGTTAAAGCTGTTCTAGGCACTGTAATTCCCACTCTAATTGTTGGTGCGATCGTTGGGGTGGCTCTGTTTTTCGTCAAAGATGAAAAACTCGCCATTGCTGGTGGTGGTGGCATATTAGTCTTGGTTCTGTGCTATAAATACCCCCGCCATGGTCTGTGGGGTTTCCTAATCTATATGCCCTTCTCTGGAACTATTACTTACTGGATTGGGGGCGGAAATGTCATATTTCAGCTTGCCAAAGATGGCTTTTATTTTCCAGCCTTAGCTTCTATGTATAAAGACTGGAAAAGTAAAGGACTCCCTATCATTATTCCCAAGGCTATTAAACAACCTTTGCTCATTCTTTTGGGTTTTTGTATTCTCACCATCATTTGTGTGAATGGCTTGCAACAACTTGACCCCAGACCGGGCGATAAACCCATAGCTATGGGAATTTTGGGTTTAAAGGTATTTATGGGTTATATTCCACTAATGACCTGTGCCTACTACCACATTAGAGACAAAAAAGATTTGCTGTTTCTCACTCGCCTGACTCTAATACTGGCAATTATCTGTTGCCTTTTGGGGATGGTACAATACCAATTTCTTGCTAGTGGTCGCTGTCAAGGAACTGACCATCTGACAGGGGATGATCTGTTTCAAGCAACCATCGAGTATAAGTGTTTCGTAGGCGGTTCTTTAGTTTTTAGCCCCTCCCAAAATATGATCCGACTTCCGGGAACCTTTGTCGCTCCTTGGCAGTGGGCTTGGTTTTTAATTGCTAACGCATTTTTTACCTTTGCTACAGCCTTTAGTGATCCATCAGGGAAATGGCGTATAACCGGATTAATTGGCATGGCATTAGTATTTGTTAATGCTGTGATTTCTGGACAGCGTATTGCCTTAGCATTAGTGCCAGTCGTGACAATTATTCTACTGGTTCTCACTGGACAAATTGCTAATCTAAAGCGCTTTATTCCTATTGCTGGAGGTCTCGGATTACTTTTGAGTATAGTCATGATTACTAACCCAGAAGTAATTCAGGAAAGAGTTGATAGTTTTGTCAGTCGATGGAATGCTTCCCCCCCCACTGGCTTTATTTCTGACCAGTTTGATCACAGCAGTGGTGGACAACAGGGAATCTTTGGTAATGGTCTAGGACGGGCGACTAACTCGGCTCGTGTTTTTGGCAGAACTCGATTGATTGAAACTTACTATCCTAAACTCATTTATGAAATTGGACCTCTAGGGACTATCGCCTTTCTATTTTTTGTAACTGTGATTACTTTCACAGCTTTTAAAACTTACCGTTCCGTTAAAGACAAAAGTATCCGCAGTTTTGGGGCTTCTTTCTGGGTGTTTGTTTTGGTGATTAGTTACAACACCTATTATTATCCCCTCGATGTTGACCCGGTAGCGGTTTATTATTGGTACTTTGCTGGGGTTATCTATAAATTACCAGAAATTGATAAGCAAGAAATTAAACGACTCATAGAAGAAGGAGAATTAGATGAAGATGAAATCTAATATATAACAATCTTTTGATGAAAAACTTATCAAAAACTGGCAAGCATGATTAATAAATGCCTGGGAACACAGCCACAATTATTCCCCAAACACCTGGTGGTCTAGTTGGGTGTCTCCTGGTCTCTCAATTAGCTTTTTTGCCACAGTTAGGATAAACTATATTTATGGTATAGCACGGGTGAGCTGTTGATTAACTACGGCTTATTTAAGCCGTGGGAATATGCAATATCAATCATTAACCTTTACCCTCGACCTAATTAGCAAACAACAGGCAATTGATAGCCATGAAAATTATTGTCGCTAGTCACACTTATATTGTTGACCTCAACCGGGAGAAACTGCGGGTTTTAGCTAACCTTGAACCTGGTATTGAGGTGATCGTGGTTGTACCTCGTCTTTGGAACCCTGGCGGTGTCCAAAGTGAGCGGGTTAAATCTGAACCTGTGGATGAGGGGAATTTTCAGGTGGTTCCTATATCTAACCTCAGTCAAAATAACCAAGGTTTGCTCACTTTTGGTCTGGATCTAATTCCTCTGTTACAATCGTTTAAGCCTGATATTATCCAAGTAGAACAAGGGGCAAAAGCCTTAACATTTGCTGAATTTATTACTCTGAATAAACTGCTAGGAATAGGCGCTAAAAATGTGTTTTTTACCTGGTGGAATTTACCATATACTCTCAAATTTCCCGTGTCGCTACTGGAACAATATAACCTAGGTAACACTGATGGTATTATTGTAGGAAACCAGGATGGGGCGGAAATTTTGCGCGACCATGGATATCAAGGACCGATGGAGGTGATGCCCCAATTAGGAGTCGATGAAACCCTATTTAAACCGGAACCCCAACCAGAATTAAGGGCGGAACTAGGCATTGAACCCGATACGTTTGTGGTAGGGTTCGTTGGTCGGTTTGTGGAAGAAAAAGGACTCATCACCCTAGCTAAAGCATTAGCTCAGGTTAAACATCACCCTTGGAAATGGTTACTACTAGGGCGGGGAGAGTTGCGATCGCCACTTTTAGACCTAGCCCAAGAATTAGGCATTCAAGATAGGCTAATTATCGTTGAAAGTGTTGCCCATGACCGGGTTTGGCAATATATCAACGTCATGAATACCCTAGTTTTACCCTCAGAAACTACCTACAAATTTAAAACCCTAACTTCCGTGGGTTGGAAAGAACAATTTGGCCACGTTCTCATCGAAGCTATGGCTTGCCAAGTTCCCCTAATTGGTTCAGACTCTGGGGAAATTCCCTATGTAATTGACCAAGCTGGGTTAGTCTTCCCCGAAGGGAACCCCGAAGCCCTAGCCGACTGCCTCGAAAAGTTAATCAGTAACCCAGACCTTACCCAAGAGCTAGGTCAACGGGGATATGAGCGCGCCCAGTCCTGCTACACTAACCACGCCCTAGCCAAGCAACAGCTAGAATTCTATAAACAACTTTAACTCCAGGAAAATGCAGTATTTGCCAAGGACACAGGTTCCGCCATAGAAATTGGTAGTCTAAAATACCGATTTCTCTACAGTTACCCCTAATATTAGAAAGCGATCGCATTATGAAACCACCACTGGCAGCCCCAAATCCTTTCCGCGCTCTCAAGATTACTGACCAAAGCACTAACCAGACCATAAACTAGCCAAAGGCATATCTGAATGATTGTTTCAAGTTTATATTTAAGCTGCTGGGAATCAAATATTCACACTCAGAATATGTGGTCAAAGCCTGAGTGAGCAACTGCCAATAAACTGTGTACGGGAGTTTATGGAGAATAACTTGAAAATTCGTGATGCACTCGAAAACGATTTACCCCAAATTATCGAAATTTACAATTTAGCCGTTCCCCAAAAAATCGCCACGGCTGACCTAGAGCCAATTTCCGTTGAGAGTCGGTTAGGCTGGTATCGGGAATGTCAGTCAGCCCAACGTCCCCTATGGGTGGTGGAAATTGGCGATCGCATAATTGGATGGTTGAGCTTTCAAGCTTTCAAGAAGCGAGCCGCCTATGATGCCAGTGCCGAACTGAGTATCTACATCCACACCGACTATCAGGGACAGGGAATTGGCAAAAAACTACTCTATCAAGCCATAGAAGAAGGGCCAAAGTTTGGCTGTGAAACTCTACTGGCTCTAATTTTTGCCCATAACCAACCCAGCCTGAAACTCTTTGACAGTTTTGGCTTTCAACAATGGGGTTATCTCCCACAGATAGCTGTCATTGATGGAGTCAAACGGGATTTAGTGATTATGGGGCTGCACTTGTGTTGAGCCATGTTGAGCCAGAATATCCCGTAAGTGACCAACCACTTGCTCAGGCTGTTCGATCATGGCTAAATGTCCACAATTAGCAAGTTCAATCACATTTTGATAGCCACTGCGAAACAGATGATGAAAACTAGCCAGGTGGCGAACATATTGAGGTTCCATGATCTGATCGCACATTCCTGCCAAAAAATACACAGGCTGCTGTAATTGAGCCACCACTTGGGGGAGGCGATGCACTTCTGTCTCCGTAGTCGAATCCAATAAAGCACCTAAGGCCGCCTCTGGGTCCGCCATCACAAAATCAATTAATCGCTGGCGGCCCCATTCCCTAGAAACCGGACTAGCGACTTGCGCCCTGGTAAACAGCAAATCAATTAGAGGTAGGCAACAAAGCCATCGCGGACGAAACTTGACAATTTGTTCCCCTGTGACTCGGAAACGCTCAAATTCCTCTTTTAGGTAAATACCACCACCAGCATTCACGCAAACCACCCCCGCAATGCGATCACTCAATTGCTGTGCCGCTAATAGTGCGATCGTCCCCCCTAAAGAATGTCCCACAAGCCAAGCCTTAGAGATATTTAACTCCTCGAGTAATATCCCTAAATCCTGAGCATAAGAAGCCGGAGCATAGTCACAAGAATATGGATGGCGACTGGCTAACTGAGAATCGCCAAACCCTCGCAAGTCATAGCATAAGCACTGATACTGAGGTTTTAGGCGATCGATTACAGGTTGCCAATACCGACGACTCAGCAGCCAGCCATGAATAAATACAACAACATTGGACCCATCTATTGGCTCCGTCAGATCATAGGCGTGTCCAACGCTGTGGATTTTAATAGTTGCCATAGATAACATCCTACTCTGAATCCGTCACCAGCTAAAAACTTGCGTACTAAGCAGATGATTCCCCTATAATTGACATAATTAGGGGTCGAGAGAGATGTCACCATCTCCCCCTCCCATTCAGAACCGCACGTGAGAGTTTCCCCTCATACGGCTCCTAGTCTGATTGTTCCATTGTTATGGACACAGCGTTGGCGTTATCTAACGCCGTCTTATCATCGTGGCAGTGGCGGTGCAGTAGCTGAAGATTCTTGTATTCATCCTTTCCACCGTGGCTTCGAGCTACAATGTGGTCTACTTCAACTAGGTCTGATGGGGTAAAGTATTGCCCACACCAGGTACACCTGCCTTTTTGCTTTTTGAGTAGTTTGGCTACCTTTGCTGGCGTGTCGATTGCTTGTCCTTTTCTGGTTGCCCAGTAAGTCCAATTTCCGTCATAAAGTGTTGCTTCGGGGCGCACTAGGGTATGTCTGACAATCGGCGTGTAGTTATGTTTCCACAACTGATGACCGTCCTCGGTTTGGAATAACCAAGTTTCATGCCTTTCTTTCCCATTACTGAGCTTGACCGTTCCGGGTCTAAAGTATAGCACAAGACAGAACACTTAGGACGTATAATGGAGAGGACGAGATGACTAAGAAGACCAAAAATGCCAGCCCCCTATAGTTACGACCTCAGACAAAAAGTTATTGATGCCATTGAACTAGACGGTATGCCCAAAACAGAAGCCAGTCAAGTTTTCCATGTCAGCAGGAACACCATTAATCTCTGGCTGCAAAGAAAAGCACAGACCGGAGACTTCCTCCCTAAACCTCATCACCGACCTGGCAATAACCACAAAATTACCGACTGGGAAAAATTCAAGGCTTTTGCCCAAGAGCATGGCGACAAAACAGCAGCTCAAATGGCTGAACTTTGGGATGACGACATCTCTCCTCGCACCATATCCAGAGCCTTGAAGAAAATTGGCTTCACCAGAAAAAAAAACTTACGGCTACCAAGAACGTGATGAGCAACAGCGAGAGGAGTTTATGGCTCAGATTGAACAGATGGAGCCGGAAGAAGTGGTCTACCTCGATGAAGCCGGCATGAATAGTCAGGACTCGGATTACCCTTATGGTTACTGCGAGGAAGGAAAACGCTTCCATGCACTCAAATCAGGGAAGAGGCAGGGCAGGGTAAGTATGATAGCCGCATGGTGTCATCAACAACTCTTAGCTCCCTTTAGCTTTGAGGGTTGTTGTAATCGGACAGTGTTTGAGTTGTGGTTGGAGTTCATCTTAATTCCAACATTGAAGCCAGGTCAGACTCTAGTATTGGACAATGCAACGTTTCATAAAGGGGGACGGATTGCTGAACTGGTGGAGGCAGCTCAATGCCGTTTACTCTATCTTCCGCCTTATTCGCCAGACCTCAACAAGATAGAGAAATGTTGGTCGTGGCTGAAAGCCCGTATTCGCCACTGCACGTGAGCAGTTTGATTCTCTCCATGATGCCATGGATTCCGTTCTCAAAGCTGCGTCCTAACCACCTTGACTAATGCTATAATTCCTCAGTTTTTCATGACTTGCCTTTCCGCATCTTGATACTGTCCATGCCCGTAACATCTGCCAGATTGTATGGTCTAGCTTGTTGAAGGTTTCGACTGAGACGACTCCTGAGTAGTAATTTGACCATCCCCGTATTATTGGGTTTAGTCTGCTTATCAGGGCTGACTGGGGTGCAGTTTTATGTTGTTTGATTACACCCTTAATCACTTCTGTATGAGCTTGAACTGCTTTGTTGCTGGGTTTTATATGGGTTTTGTGTCCGATTAATCGGCTTGCTGTCCCACCTGTTTTTCCAGTTTTGTATTTTCCTACCGGGTATTGTCTGATGTTGAATCCTAAAAAATCAAAGCCTGGCTCTTCTGTTTTACCCTCACATTGTATGGGGTTAAGTGTATGACACACTCCTAAGTACAGGACAAAAGTTGTAGAGCCTGGTGAAACCGCCCTGAAAACAAAGGCAGATTAGAGAAAGTGCGGCGTAGAAAATCGAAGCCAGTGCGGAAAAGACTCTGGGAGCGTCGTCCGTGAGCCTTCAAAGGAATGGGTGAACCTTGGTGAATCCACAAACCCACCTTCATAGCCCAAGTAAAAGCCAGGCTAAGCAAAGCCAATAAACGGCTCAAGCGCTCAGGGTCCTTAAAGTGAGTCGATTCGAGACAGAAGCCCCGAGTCTTCAAGGCTCCGAAGAGGTTTTCAATACCCCAACGCCGAGCATAGTCGGGGAGGGCCGTTTCGGGGCAAGCGTTAGTGATGAGAATCAACAACTCCCCCGAATCAGCCAGACGAGAGCCAATGACGTAAACCTGCCGTCCCCAAACCCAACGGCGACCCGAAAGCTGGCGAAATTCTCCGGGTCGCAGAGAATCAAACATTCGTTCGCCGCTACGCCGAGTTCCTCCTAACTTAGGACTAATCAGCTCGCTGTGGCGGATGCGTAGGCGGAAAGGAACCTCGGGGTCGATGAGAAGATACGAGAGCCAATCTCGCCCCACAAATTCCCGGTCAGCGGTCAGACAAGCCACCTCCACGTCAGGAAATAGTGCCTCGAAGCGGTCGAATAAGTCCATGCGTTCGCCACTGTTGCTATTGCCCTTTTTGTCAAGCATCGTCCACAGCAGGGGAAAGGCAATCCCCTCGTGGACGACTGCCAACATCAAGATGTTGAAATGGGTTTGACCGAAAGACCAACAGGTGCGGTCGAGACTAAGAGTCCAAGGTTGGGGAATGTCAATGAGGCTAACGACGAAACGGGCAATCTCTGCCCGGTCAAATTTGAATTGCCGAAAAAACGTTGTAATCGCTGGTAATTTGAGGAAATTTGCACAGGATTTGCGAATACAGTCGCTATTTCCATCAGATTAACCGTCTTTGTTTGGAATAGCGCCATCAGGAACAGGCAGACAAAGTTTAATCTCGCCCCGTGCCAGGGCAAGTGAGGGCGCAAAGTGTCTCGTAATCGGTTAAGCTCGTTCATGAGAGGGAAGTTTGGTTTGTGGTAATTCCGATGTAACCCTCTCACCCCAACTTGGCGCTACCCCCCCACCCCTCGACTTTCACCTCAGCCCGGAGCGCCCCCTTCAGAATTTTCGGCTAGATTCCCTTTTGGCTAAGACTTTCAGCTTTTTTGTCCTGTACTGAGGACACACTCTGGTCTTTTCAGGTTTTATTTCTAATCCTACAGGTTTTAGCCATTCGGAAATAGCAGTTTTGCACTGTTCAATGATATCTAGTGATGGTGATATCACTACAAAATCATCGGCGTATCTCACTACTGTGGCTTGTACCACCTTCTTTTTCTTAGGATAGATTGTTTCAATTAACCTACCGTGCGAGACGTTTAGGAGTCAAATAAGGCTGCAATGCCTGAAATAACCTCCTAGTGGGACTTTCACCCCTTGGTGAAATATAAGGGACTCGTACCCTGACCATCCCATAACTGTTTATATGTCCCAACGTTAGGTATAGAAATATACAAAACAAGGCAGGGAACTCAAGGTCAAAACGCTAAATTAGAAATCTTAATGATTCCTTAACAATTGCGTTGAGAGTAACGGCGATAGCCACCCCCAGTTTTAGGATTCACAACCCTGGGACTGAAGCGGGGAACGGAAGGCGTGAAGTAGAACCTACTACCAGAGGCGACCACTGCCAACCATCCATGATTAAGGAGACTGAATGTCCGGCTTGAACCATCGTAAAAATTGAGTAGCGAAACAGGTTGATACGCTGCGTTCAAAAGAGCAAGGGGAAAAGTAGGAGGCTAGTAGTTCTACCTACACAGACCTTTAAAAGTACCCCGGTGGAGAGGACAAGTCTAAAGATGGAATGCCCATATAAATGGAACGTTTTAAGTCCTCCTAGACTCTGATTATCTGGTCGAGATATCAGTAGGAATAAGTGTAACCGCAAGTCTTAGAGGATGTGAGATGTGACCAGAAGCCAACGCCCAACTGTAATGGTAGGGATATGCTAACAGGTCACGGTTTGATTGTAAAGAATAGAGTCTAGTAGGAGTTACTATGACGAAAGCGAGTTTAAAGAAAGGCTTTGAGAAATCGAAGTTAATCAAGACGTGCGTTCGGATGGAAACAAATTCCCTGGGCAAAAGTTCAGAGGAAAGTTTTCAAGCTCCAAAAGAGGATATTTCAAGCAGCTAAATCGGGACAGGATGCAAAGGCTAGAAAGTTGCAACGTCTATTGGTGAAGTCATATTATGCTCGACTCTTAGCAGTGCGACTGTAGGGGCGGGTTCCACGGTCAGCCATGCTTCCCAACAGTCAGCTTAATAAACCCGCCCTCCAAGATAATCAAGGCAAGAAAATGGCTGGAGTCGATGGAATGAGAGCAATCTCATCAAGACAAAGGTTTGAACTTGTTGAGAATATTAAGGGAAACCTCAAAGCAAAACCACTGCGACGGGTGTGGATTCCAAAACCTGGTAGGGATGAAAAACGCCCTCTAGGAATACCCACAATCCAAGATAGAGCCAGGCAAGCCTTGGTGAAGTCGGCACTTGAGCCCGAATGGGAATCAAGATTTGAAGGAACAAGCTATGGGTTTAGACCTGGACGGTCAGCCCATGACGCAATAGCACGAATCTATCTATGTATCAAACATAGTAGTTATTATGTGTTGGATGCTGATATAGCAAAGTGTTTCGACCGAATAAACCATGATTACCTACTGTCCAAAATTCATTGTCCAAGCAGCCTAAAGAAAGACCTGAAACAGTTGCTTAAAGCTGGCGTGCTAGATAACGGTGTATTCGAGGATACAGACTCAGGGACACCTCAAGGAGGGGTAATAAGTCCACTCCTAGCCAACATCGCACTGGATAGAATGGAAAGGTTAGTTAAGGAAATGTATCCAAATAAAGGGACAACCACCCAGGTCAACCTAATAAGATACGCCGATGATTTTGTGGTCATATCCAAAGACTTAGGAATCATTGAACAGTGCAAAACTGCTATTTCTGAATGGTTAAAATCTGTAGGACTAGAAATAAAACCTGAAAAGACCCGAATCTGCCACACACTCAATCCTATCGAGTATAATGGCAAAACAGAAGAACCAGGGTTCGACTTTCTAGGTTTTAATATCAGGCAATATCCAGTAGGAAAGTATAAATCTGGAAAAACAGGTGGAGGAAACAGCCGATTAATCGGTCACAAAACCTATATAAAACCCAGTAATAAAGCAGTTACAGCCCATACAGAAGTGATAAAAGGTGTAATTCAACAACATAAAACAGCACCTCAATCTGCCCTGATTGGTAAACTAAACCCAATCATAAGGGGATGGTCAAACTACTATTCAGCAGTAGTTTCAACAGAAACCTTTAATAAACTGGATAGCATAGTCTGGTTAATGTTACGGGCATGGACAATTTCAAGATGCGGAAAGGCAAGTTACGAAAAGCTAGGAAACTACTTCCATAAAGGAACGGTTAAACTTAGCAATGGGAAAGAAAGACATGAATCCTGGTTATTCAAGACTAAGGATGGACTCACATTATGGCAACATAACTGGACTCCATTGGTCAGACATACCATAATACGCCCTGACGCAACACCATACGACGGAAATTGGACTTACTGGGCAACCAGGAAAGGACAAGCAATCGACACGCCAAACAGGGTAGCAAAACTACTCAAAAAGCAAAAAGGCAAGTGCGCCTGGTGCGGGCAATACATTACCCCATCAGACCTAATTGAAGTAGACCACATTGTACCTCGAAGCCTAGGTGGAAAGGATGAATACAAGAATCTTCAATTACTGCACCACCACTGTCACGATGATAAAACGGCACTAGACAACGCCAACGCTGTGTCCTTAACAATGGAGCAGTCAAACTAGGAGCCGTGTGAGGGGAAACTTTCACGCACGGTTCTGAATGGGAGGGGATGGAGGCGACTCCATTCTCGACCCCTACTCATACCATCCAGTGCGATGTTGGCGAGTATTGGACTTATTACCCCTCCAAGTGGAGTCCTAGCTTCTGTATCCTCGAATACGCCGTTATCTAGCACACCCGCTTTTAACCATTGTTTCAAGTCTCTTTTCAGGCTGCTTGGACAATGAATTTTGGACAGTAGGTAATCATGGTTCACGGTAAGAGCATTTTGTTATGGTCGAAAGGGAAGTCGCCTTCCCCAACTCCAATTCCAAACCGTACTTGAGACTTTCACCTCATACGGCTCGTGATGTGGATACCCCTTTGTCATTGGGAACAGGGCTACAACCCCCTGCTTTATGACCTCAACTTTCGGAGCTATAGCATTAGTCAAGGTGGTTATAACGCAGCTTTGAGAACGGAATCCATGGCATCATGGAGAGAATCAAACTGCTCAATGCAGTGGCGAATACGGGCTTTCAGCCACGACCAACATTTCTCTATCTTGTTGAGGTCTGGCGAATAAGGTGGTAGATAGAGTAAACGGCATTGAGCTGCCTCCACCAGTTCAGCAATCCGTCCCCCTTTATGAAACGTTGCATTGTCCAATACTAGAGTCTGACCTGGCTTCAATGTTGGAATTAAGATGAACTCCAACCACAACTCAAACACTGTCCGATTACAACAACCCTCAAAGCTAAAGGGAGCTAAGAGTTGTTGATGACACCATGCGGCTATCATACTTACCCTGCCCTGCCTCTTCCCTGATTTGAGTGCATGGAAGCGTTTTCCTTCCTCGCAGTAACCATAAGGGTAATCCGAGTCCTGACTATTCATGCCGGCTTCATCGAGGTAGACCACTTCTTCCGGCTCCATCTGTTCAATCTGAGCCATAAACTCCTCTCGCTGTTGCTCATCACGTTCTTGGTAGCCGTAAGTTTTTTTTTCTGGTGAAGCCAATTTTCTTCAAGGCTCTGGATATGGTGCGAGGAGAGATGTCGTCATCCCAAAGTTCAGCCATTTGAGCTGCTGTTTTGTCGCCATGCTCTTGGGCAAAAGCCTTGAATTTTTGCCAGTCGGTAATTTTGTGGTTATTGCCAGGTCGGTGATGAGGTTTAGGGAGGAAGTCTCCGGTCTGTGCTTTTCTTTGCAGCCAGAGATTAATGGTGTTCCTGCTGACATGGAAAACTTGACTGGCTTCTGTTTTGGGCATACCGTCTAGTTCAATGGCATCAATAACTTTTTGTCTGAGGTCGTAACTATAGGGGGCTGGCATTTTTGGTCTTCTTAGTCATCTCGTCCTCTCCATTATACGTCCTAAGTGTTCTGTCTTGTGCTATAGATAGAGCAAACGGCATTGAGCCGCCTCCACTAGCTCAGGAATCCGTCCCCCTTTATGAAACGTTGCATTGTCTAGCACTAGAGTCTGACCTGGCTTCAGTGTTGGAATTAAGATGAACTCCAACCACAACTCAAACACTGTCCGATTACAACAACCCTCAAAGCTAAAGGGGACTAAGAGTTGTTGATGACACCCTCAGTACAGGACAAAAAAGCTGAAAGTCTTAGCCAAAAGGGAATCTAGCCGAAAATTCTGAAGGGGGCGCTCCGGGCTGAGGTGAAAGTCGAGGGGTGGGGGGGTAGCGCCAAGTTGGGGTGAGAGGGTTACATCGGAATTACCACAAACCAAACTTCCCTCTCATGAACGAGCTTAACCGATTACGAGACACTTTGCGCCCTCACTTGCCCTGGCACGGGGCGAGATTAAACTTTGTCTGCCTGTTCCTGATGGCGCTATTCCAAACAAAGACGGTTAATCTGATGGAAATAGCGACTGTATTCGCAAATCCTGTGCAAATTTCCTCAAATTACCAGCGATTACAACGTTTTTTTCGGCAATTCAAATTTGACCGGGCAGAGATTGCCCGTTTCGTCGTTAGCCTCATTGACATTCCCCAACCTTGGACTCTTAGTCTCGACCGCACCTGTTGGTCTTTCGGTCAAACCCATTTCAACATCTTGATGTTGGCAGTCGTCCACGAGGGGATTGCCTTTCCCCTGCTGTGGACGATGCTTGACAAAAAGGGCAATAGCAACAGTGGCGAACGCATGGACTTATTCGACCGCTTCGAGGCACTATTTCCTGACGTGGAGGTGGCTTGTCTGACCGCTGACCGGGAATTTGTGGGGCGAGATTGGCTCTCGTATCTTCTCATCGACCCCGAGGTTCCTTTCCGCCTACGCATCCGCCACAGCGAGCTGATTAGTCCTAAGTTAGGAGGAACTCGGCGTAGTGGCGAACGAATGTTTGATTCTCTGCGACCCGGAGAATTTCGCCAGCTTTCGGGTCGCCGTTGGGTTTGGGGACGGCAGGTTTACGTCATTGGCTCTCGTCTGGCTGATTCGGGGGAGTTGTTGATTCTCATCACTAACGCTTGCCCCGAAACGGCCCTCCCCGACTATGCTCGGCGTTGGGGTATTGAAAACCTCTTCGGAGCCTTGAAGACTCGGGGCTTCTGTCTCGAATCGACTCACTTTAAGGACCCTGAGCGCTTGAGCCGTTTATTGGCTTTGCTTAGCCTGGCTTTTACTTGGGCTATGAAGGTGGGTTTGTGGATTCACCAAGGTTCACCCATTCCTTTGAAGGCTCACGGACGATGTTCCCAGAGTCTTTTCCGCACTGGCTTGGATTTTCTACGCCGCACTTTCTCTAATCTGCCTTTGTTTTCAGGGCGGTTTCACCAGGCTCTACAACTTTTGTCCTGTACTTAGGATGACACCATGCGGCTATATAGCTCACCCTGCCCTGCCTCTTCCCTGATTTGAGGGCATGGAAGCGTTTTCCTTCTTCGCACTAACCATAAGGGTAATCCGAGTCCTGACTATTCATGCCGGCTTCATCGAGGTAGACCACTTCTTGTGACTCCATATGTTCAATCTGAGCAATAAACTCCTCTCGCTGTTGCTTCCAACGTTCTTGGTAGCCGTAAGTTTTTTTTTCTGGTGAAGCCAATTTTCTTCAAGGCTCTGGATATGGTGCGAGGAGAGATGTCGTCATCCCAAAGTTCAGCCATTTGAGCTGCTGTTTTGTCGCCATGCTCTTGGGCAAAAGCCTTGAATTTTTGCAAGTCGGTAATTTTGTGGTTATTGCCAGGTGGGTGATTAGGTTTAGGGAGGAAGTCTCCGGTCTGTGCTTTTCTTTGCAGCCAGAGATTAATGGTGTTCCGGCTGACATGGAAAACTTGACTGGCTTCTGTTTTGGGCATACCGTCTAGTTCAATTGCATCAATAACTTTTTGTCTGAGGTCGTAACTATAGGGGGCTGGCATTTTTGGTCTTCTTAGTCATCTCGTCCTCTCCATTATACGTCCTAACTTTCCTGTCTTGTGCTATATAACATCGTGACGCTGTGTCCTGTCGAGCCAAAAGGATGACTAAGACCCCACCGATACTTGACCCCCACCTGCCTGTGGGGACGTGAACCGAGTGCGTCGCTCTTTTTGTTCAAAAACGCTGACCCATCAACCTTTGTCGGATACCCTCAGCAATTTTCTGACCCAAATATTCTGGGATCAAGCTCTCATTGGGGCCAAGAAGATACAGAATCAGACGAGTGCGACCCCGCCAGACCAGCAAGTTAGCATTGACCACCAACAGGTCTTCCTGCCAGATGGCATACATCACCTTATAGAATAATCCCGGCTGGTTATCTGCTTCAATTAACAAAGCTGGTAGGTGGAACACCGGGTCAACATAAAACTCCGTAGCTACATCCTCTAAACCCGCATCCAGGTTAAACTCGACGGCCAGCATTTCTTCTACCTCAAAATGCCCCGCCAATGCTTCTCTAATCGCACGACAAACGTTATCTGACGTTTTTTCTGTGAGTGCCTTACCACCCCTCGATACCACCAGCTTAATGAATACCAGCATCGGCGGGTAGATTTGTCCATACAAACTAAGATTATGGATGGTTAACCCATAGGCAGCCAGAACTCCAAAAATATCGCTCAACAAAAATGATTGATTGCGATAGGCGAAGTGTAGGGCGCTTCTGCTCCCTTCTGGCTTAATCTCAATCACCGCTTGTGTAGTTTTATAAACATTGTAGGCCAATTTGAGATTTTGCAATTGAATCTCACTGCTAACAAATTGCTCATAAAACTGCGGAAACGCCCGATTGAAGCGCTTTAGAAGTTCTAACGTTGATGATTTTAAACCCGGAGCCATAATTGAGGATCAGGTACGGGAGATATACTATCTAGTAAAGACATCATCTATTACCTTAACCACGCCTGCATGGGTTTTTGGAAAAATTTCTTTAGCGGTTCTGATTCTACCTCAATGTCCAAAACGGCGGAACAAGAGGAATGCTCTATCGAGAACCAATCCTCTTGGTCCCAGGTAACTCGGCAACCAAACTCTCGGAATTCTCGGATTTTTTTCAGCACGGATCGGGACATTGATCTATATGAGCTAGAAGAACTCTGTAATGCTGTCGGTTGGTCCCGTCGCCCTCTCAGGAAGGTCAAAAAGGCTATTCAGCATAGCTTTTTGGTCGTTTCCATGTGGCAAATGCGGGGCAACCAACGACGGCTAATCGGTTTTGCTCGCGCTACTTCCGATCATGCCTTTAATGCTACCCTTTGGGATGTCGTGGTTCACCCAGACTTCCAAAACAAAGGTTTAGGCAAGGCTTTGATGCGTTTTATCATCAAAAAGCTTCGCAGCGATGATATTAGCAATATCACGTTGTTTGCAGACCCCCATGTGGTTGAATTTTATCGAAACCTAGGGTTTATCTCAGATCCCGAAGGGATCAAGGGGATGTTCTGGTATCCAGACTAGCCCATTTTTGACCCCAAAAATGGGCTTCAAGCCTCGCCCTTTTAGGGCGAGTATTGAGAGAATCCTACACCGACTCCCATGGTCAGACGGAACCTAACCCCAGATTTTTTCCTTGAGGAGATAAGCGCCTTAAGAGAATCAGGAGGGGCGGAAAGTTTTTCCCCCCTTTGGTGGGTAAAATCCCGTCGGGTATGGGAAATTTTACCATGAATCTGAACCCCCTTCAAAAGGGTAGGTCAGACAAGCTATAGCACAAAACAGAACAGTTAAGTTAGGACGTATAATGGCAAGGATATCTACAGAAGACCCAAAATGCCAGCCCCCTACAGTTACGACCTTAGACAAAAAGTTATTAATGCAATTGAACTAGACGGTATACCCAAAACCGAAGCCAGTCAAGTTTTCCATGTCAGCAGGAACACTATCAATCTCTGGCTGCAAAGAAAAGAACACACCGGCGACTTCCTCCCTAAACCTAATCGCCCACCTGGTCATAGCCACCAAATTACCGACTGGCAGAAATTCAAGGCTTTTGCCCAAGAGCATGGCCACAAAACCTCCGCTCAAATGGCTGAACTTTGGGATGACGACATCTCTCCTCGCACCATATCCAGAGCCTTGAAGAAAATTGGCTTCACCTGAAAAAAAACTTACGGCTACCAAGAACGTGATGAGCAACAGCGAGAGGAGTTTATTGCTCAGATTGAACAGATGGAGCCGGAAGGGTTGGTTTACCTCGATGAAGCTGGCATGAATAGTCAAGACTCCGATTATCCTTATGGTTACTGCCAGGAAGGACAACGCTTCCATGCCCTCAAATCCGGGAAGAGGCAGGGCAGGGTGAGCTATAGCATTAGTCAAGGTGGTTAGGACGCAGCTTTGAGAACGGAATCCATGGCATCATGGAGAGAATCAAACTGCTCAATGCAGTGGCGAATACGGGCTTTCAGCCACGACCAACATTTCTCTATCTTGTTGAGGTCTGGCGAATAAGGTGGTAGATAGAGTAAACGGCATTGAGCTGCCTCCACCAGTTCAGCAATCCGCCCCCCTTTATGAAACGTTGCATTGTCCAATACTAGAGTCTGACCTGGCTTCAATGTTGGAATTAAGATGAACTCCAACCACAACTCAAACACTGTCCGATTACAACAACCCTCAAAGCTAAAGGGAGCTAAGAGTTGTTGATGACACCATGCGGCTATCATACTTACCCTGCCCTGCCTCTTCCCTGATTTGAGTGCATGGAAGCGTTTTCCTTCCTCGCAGTAACCATAAGGGTAATCCGAGTCCTGACTATTCATGCCGGCTTCATCGAGGTAGACCACTTCTTCCGGCTCCATCTGTTCAATCTGAGCCATAAACTCCTCTCGCTGTTGCTTCCAACGTTCTTGGTAGCCGTAAGTTTTTTTTTCTGGTGAAGCCAATTTTCTTCAAGGCTCTGGATATGGTGCGAGGAGAGATGTCGTCATCCCAAAGTTCAGCCATTTGAGCGGAGGTTTTGTGGCCATGCTCTTGGGCAAAAGCCTTGAATTTTTGCCAGTCGGTAATTTTGTGGTTATTGCCAGGTCGGTGATGAGGTTTAGGGAGGAAGTCTCCGGTCTGTGCTTTTCTTTGCAGCCAGAGATTAATGGTGTTCCTGCTGACATGGAAAACTTGACTGGCTTCTGTTTTGGGCATACCGTCTAGTTCAATGGCATCAATAACTTTTTGTCTGAGGTCGTAACTATAGGGGGCTGGCATTTTTGGTCTTCTTAGTCATCTCGTCCTCTCCATTATACGTCCTAAGTATTCTGTCTTGTGCTATATATGGCCCCATGGTGTTATCAACAACTCTTAGCCCCCTTTAGCTTTGAGGGTTGTTGTAATCGGACAGTGTTTGAGTTGTGGTTGGAGTTCATCTTATAGCATTAGTCAAGTCAAGGTGGTTAGGACGCAGCTTTGAGAACGGAATCCATGGCATCATGGAGAGAATCAAACTGCTCAATGCAGTGGCGAATACGGGCTTTCAGCCACGACCAACATTTCTCTATCTTGTTGAGGTCTGGCGAATAAGGTGGTAGATAGAGTAAACGGCATTGAGCTGCCTCCACCAGTTCAGCAATCCGCCCCCCTTTATGAAACGTTGCATTGTCCAATACTAGAGTCTGACCTGGCTTCAATGTTGGAATTAAGATGAACTCCAACCACAACTCAAACACTGTCCGATTACAACAACCCTCAAAGCTAAAGGGAGCTAAGAGTTGTTGATGACACCATGCGGCTATCATACTTACCCTGCCCTGCCTCTTCCCTGATTTGAGTGCATGGAAGCGTTTTCCTTCCTCGCAGTAACCATAAGGGTAATCCGAGTCCTGACTATTCATGCCGGCTTCATCGAGGTAGACCACTTCTTGTGGCTCCATCTGTTCAATCTGAGCCATAAACTCCTCTCGCTGTTGCTTCCAACGTTCTTGGTAGCCGTAAGTTTTTTTCTGGTGCAGCCAATTTTCTTCAAGGCTCTGGATATGGTGCGAGGAGAGATGTCGTCATCCCAAAGTTCAGCCATTTGAGCGGAGGTTTTGTGGCCATGCTCTTGGGCAAAAGCCTTGAATTTCTGCCAGTCGGTAATTTTGTGGTTATTGCCAGGTCGGTGATGAGGTTTAGGGAGGAAGTCTCCGGTCTGTGCTTTTCTTTGCAGCCAGAGATTAATGGTGTTCCTGCTGACATGGAAAACTTGACTGGCTTCTGTTTTGGGCATACCGTCTAGTTCAATGGCATCAATAACTTTTTGTCTGAGGTCGTAACTATAGGGGGCTGGCATTTTTGGTCTTCTTAGTCATCTCGTCCTCTCCATTATACGTCCTAAGTGTTCTGTCTTGTGCTATAGCACTAGTCAATACGGTTAGGACGCAGCCTTGAGAACAGAATCCATGGCATCATGGAGAGAATCAAACTGCTCAATACAATGGCGAATGCGGGCTTTCAACCACGACCAACATTTCTCTATCTTGTTGAGGCCTGGCGAATAAGGCGGAAGATAGAGTAAACGGCATTGAGCCGCCTCCACCAGTTCAGCAATCCGCCCCCCTTTATGAAACGTTGCATTGTCCAATACTAGAGTCTGACCTGGCTTCAATGTTGGAATTAAGATGAACTCCAACCACAACTCAAACACTGTCCGATTACAACAACCCTCAAAGGTAAAGGGAGCTAAGAGTTGTTGATCACACCATGGGGCCATATAGCTCACCCTGCCCTGCCTCTTCCCTGATTTGAGGGCATGGAAGCGTTGTCCTTCCTGGCAGTAACCATAAGGATAATCGGAGTCTTGACTATTCATGCCAGCTTCATCGAGGTAAACCAACCCTTCCGGCTCCATCTGTTCAATCTGAGCAATAAACTCCTCTCGCTGTTGCTTCCAACGTTCTTGGTAGCCGTAAGTTTTTTTTTCTGGTGAAGCCAATTTTCTTCAAGGCTCTGCTCTGGATATGGTGCGAGGAGAGATGTCGTCATCCCAAAGTTCAGCCATCTGAGCGGAGGTTTTGTGGCCATGCTCTTGGGCAAAAGCCTTGAATTTTTGCCAGTCGGTAATTTTGTGGTTATTGCCAGGTGGGTGATTAGGTTGAGGGAGGAAGTCTCCGGTCTGTGCTTTTCTTTGCAGCCAGAGATTAATGGTGTTCCGGCTGACATGGAAAAGTTGACTGGCTTATGTTTTGGGCATACCGTCTAGTTCAATTGCATTAATAACTTTTTGTCTGAGGTCGTAACTATAGGGGGCTGGCCTTTTGGGTCTTCTTAGTCATCTCGTCCTCTCCATTATACGTCCTAACTTTCCTGTCTTGTGCTATACCTACACAGACTTTTAAAAGTACCCCGGTGGAAAGGACAAGTCTAAAGATGGAACGCCCATATAAACGGAACGTTTAAACCCCTCATTGGCTCTGCCTCACGGCAGAGCGTGAAAAGTGTAAGCGTATGGTGCGAGACGTTCGGGTATGAAATAGGGCTGAAATGCCCGAAATAACTACCCGGTGAGGATTCCAGCTCCGAATCTGGATATAAGGAGACCTCTCCTGACCATCCTCATAACTGGTTATATGTCCCGACGCTTAGGGAACTAAGCAAGGCAGGGAACTCAAGGTCATAAACGAACTGAGAAATCAGGGAGTAGAGAGTAACGGCGATAGCCACCCCCAGTTTTGGAAATCATAACTCCAGGATTGAAGCGGGGAACGGAAGGCGTGAGGTAGAACCTACTACCAAGACGCGACCACTGCCAACCATCTATGATTAGGAAGACCGAATGTCCGACTTGAACCATCGTAATACACTAGCAGCGAAATAGGTTGACACGCTGCGCTCAAAAGGGCAAGGGGAAAAGTAGGGGGTTCGTGCGACTACCTACACAGACCTTTAAAAGTACCCCGGCGGAGAGGACAAATCTAACGATGGAATGCCCATATAATCGGAACATTGTAACCCCTCTAATGCTCTGCCTATAAACAAGTGAGTAATGCTATTCACAAGGCAGTAGTGAAAAATGTAAGCGCATGGTGCGAGACGTTCGGGTATGAAATAGGGCTGAAATGCCCGAAATAACTACCCGGTGAGGATTCCAGCTCCGAATCTGGATATAAGGAGACCTCTCCTGACCATCCTCATAACTGGTTATATGTCCCGACGCTTAGGGAACTAAGCAAGGCAGGGAACTCAAGGTCATAAACGAACTGAGAAATCAGGGAGTAGAGAGTAACGGCGATAGCCACCCCCAGTTTTGGAAATCATAACTCCAGGATTGAAGCGGGGAACGGAAGGCGTGAGGTAGAACCTACTACCAAGACGCGACCACTGCCAACCATCTATGATTAGCAAGACCGAATGTCCGACTTGAACCATCGTAATACACTAGCAGCGAAATAGGTTGACACGCTGCGCTCAAAAGGGCAAGGGGAAAAGTAGGGGGTTCGTGCGACTACCTACACAGACCTTTAAAAGTACCCCGGCGGAGAGGACAAATCTAACGATGGAATGCCCATATAATCGGAACGTTGTAACCCCTCTAATGCTCTGCCTATAAACCAGTGAGTAATGCTATTCACAAGGCAGTAGTGAAAAATGTAAGCGCATGCTTAGAGGGTGAAGGATGTGACCAGAAGCTAAAGCCCAATTGTCATGGTTGGGATATGCCCACAGGTCACGGTGGGGATATAGATACTGCGGTCAGTAAGAGTATAATGGCGAGGACGAGTTTAAAGACTACGTGGTGCATATATAGCACAAGACAGAACACTTAGGACGTATAATGGAGAGGACGAGATGACTAAGAAGACCAAAAATGCCAGCCCCCTATAGTTACGACCTCAGACAAAAAGTTATTGATGCCATTGAACTAGACGGTATGCCCAAAACAGAAGCCAGTCAAGTTTTCCATGTCAGCAGGAACACCATTAATCTCTGGCTGCAAAGAAAAGCACAGACCGGAGACTTCCTCCCTAAACCTCATCACCGACCTGGCAATAACCACAAAATTACCGACTGGCAAAAATTCAAGGCTTTTGCCCAAGAGCATGGCGACAAAACAGCAGCTCAAATGGCTGAACTTTGGGATGACGACATCTCTCCTCGCACCATATCCAGAGCCTTGAAGAAAATTGGCTTCACCAGAAAAAAAAACTTACGGCTACCAAGAACGTGATGAGCAACAGCGAGAGGAGTTTATGGCTCAGATTGAACAGATGAAGCCGGAAGAAGTGGTCTACCTCGATGAAGCCGGCATGAATAGTCAGGACTCGGATTACCCTTATGGTTACTGCGAGGAAGGAAAACGCTTCCATGCACTCAAATCAGGGAAGAGGCAGGGCAGGGTAAGTATGATAGCCGCATGGTGTCATCAACAACTCTTAGCTCCCTTTAGCTTTGAGGGTTGTTGTAATCGGACAGTGTTTGAGTTGTGGTTGGAGTTCATCTTAATTCCAACATTGAAGCCAGGTCAGACTCTAGTATTGGACAATGCAACGTTTCATAAAGGGGGACGGATTGCTGAACTGGTGGAGGCAGCTCAATGCCGTTTACTCTATCTTCCGCCTTATTCGCCAGACCTCAACAAGATAGAGAAATGTTGGTCGTGGCTGAAAGCCCGTATTCGCCACTGCACGTGAGCAGTTTGATTCTCTCCATGATGCCATGGATTCCGTTCTCAAAGCTGCGTCCTAACCACCTTGACTAATGCTATAGCTCTGAACATCGAAGTAGAAAGCAGGTCTCTTGATTCTGCTCCTTTGACAAATAGGGTATCCACACCAGGAGCCGTGTGATGGGAAACTATCAAGCACGGTTCTGAATGGTAGAGAGAGGGTGAAGGTGACTTCACTCTCGACCCCTAACCTTAGAGGGTGAAGGATGTGACCAGAAGCTAAAGCCCAATTGTCATGGTTGGGATATGCCCACAGGTCACGGTGGGGATATAGATACTGCGGTCAGTAAGAGTATAATGGCGAGGACGAGTTTAAAGACTACGTGGTGCATATAGCTCTGAACATCGAAGTAGAAAGCAGGTCTCTTGATTCTGCTCCTTTGACAAATAGGGTATCCACACCAGGAGCCGTGTGATGGGAAACTATCAAGCACGGTTCTGAATGGGAGAGGGTGAAGGTGACTTCACTCTCGACCCCTAACCCTTTAAGGGGAAAGGATGTGACTGAAAGCTAATGCCTAACTGTAATGGTTAGGATATGCCCACTAGTCACGGTGTAGATATAGATACTGCGATTAGTAGGAGTTTAATGGCGAAAGCGAGTTTAAAGACTATCGCAAGCATATAGCTCTAAAAGTTGAAGTACGAAAGCAGGGGGTTGTAGCCCTGTTCCCACTGACAAAGGGGTATCTACATCAGGAGCCGTGTGCTGGGAAACTCGCAAGCACGGTTTTGAATTGGAGTTGGGGAAGGCGACTTCCCTTTCGACCATAACTGCTTATTGATTAAGCCGTCAATAATTAAGATTTGTTGCTAAGGGATATGCGCTAATTATCCTGTGTGTTAAGACTTAATGGGGTGTATTTTGTGCGCAACGGTACGACTATCGGGTTGAGCGATATTACCCGATAGTCGTCAGGATAAGGGTTTAAGTTAAATCGGGATGACAGGATTTGAACCTGCGACTCCCTCGTCCCGAACGAGGTGCGCTACCAAGCTGCGCTACATCCCGGAGTTTTATCTCACATTTAGCTATGATAGCACATTATATCTTTAATGTGCGAGACGTTCAGGCATTAAATAGGGTTTAGATACCTGAAATAACCGCCTGGTGGGGAATTCAACCTATTGGTTGAATACAAGAAGCGCACTTCTGACCATTCCCATAACTGTTTATATGTCCCGAAAATTGGTATCATACGATACCAAATCAAGGCAGGGAACCCAAGGTCAACACACTTTGCAACACAACGTAATAATTCTTAACATAACGGAATAGTTACGGCAAAGGTGAGGGTAACTGCGATAGCCACCCCTAGTTTCAGGATTCACAACCTTGGGACTAAAGCGGGGAACGGAAGGCTTCGAGGTGTAACCTAATACCAGAAATGAGACCACTGCCAACCATCCATGATTAGGGAAACCGAATGTCCGGCTTGAACCATCGTCAATACTGAGCAGCGAAATAGGTTGATACGCTGCGTTCAAAAGAGCAAGGGGAAAAGTAGGAGGCTATTAATACTACTTACACAGACCTTTAAAGTACCCCGGTGGAAAGGACAAATCTAAAGATGGAATGCCCATATAAACGGAACGTTTTAAGTCCTCCTGGACTCTGACTATCTGGTCGAGGTAGTTAGTAGGGATAAGTGTAACCGCAAGTCCTAGAGGATGTGAGATGTGACCAAAAGCCAACGCCCGGCTGTAATGGACGGGATATGCTAACAGGTCACGGTTTGATTGTAAGAATAGAGTCTAGTAGGTGTTTAAATGACGCAAGCGAGTTTAAAGAAAGGCTTTGGCAAGTCCAAACCAATCAAGACTACGAATAACGTATGGAAAGCTATTCCTTGGGCTAAGGTTCAGCGGAAAGTTTTCAAGCTCCAAAAGAGGATATTTCAAGCAGCTAAATCGGGGCCGGATGCAAAGGTAAGAAGGTGGCAACGTCTATTGGTGAAGTCATCTTATGCCCGACTCTTAGCAGTACGGCGAGTGACCCAAGACAATCAAGGAAAGAAAACAGCCGGAGTGGATGGAGTGATAGCAATATCCCCTAAGCAAAGGTTAGACTTAGCCGAGAAAATCAAAGGAAATATCAAAGCAAAACCACTGCGTAGGGTGTGGATTCCAAAACCTGGTAGGGATGAGAAACGCCCGCTGGGAATACCCACTATCCAAGATAGAGCGAGGCAAGCCTTGGTTAAATCGGCTCTCGAACCTGAATGGGAATCGAGATTTGAAGGCACAAGCTATGGGTTCAGAACGGGTAGGTCAACCCAAGATGCAATTGGTAGAATTTACCCTGCCATCAAAACAAGTAGTTATTATGTACTTGATGCACGTGCGAGACGTTCGGGTATGAAATAGGGCTGAAATGCCCGAAATAACTACCCGGTGAGGATTCCAGCTCCGAATCTGGATATAAGGAGACCTCTCCTGACCATCCTCATAACTGATTATATGTCCCGACGCTTAGGTAACTAAGCAAGGCAGGGAACTCAAGGTCATAAACGAACTGAGAAATCAGGGAGTAGAGAGTAACGGCGATAGCCACCCCCAGTTTTGGAAATCATAACTCCAGGATTGAAGCGGGGAACGGAAGGCGTGAGGTAGAACCTACTACCAAGACGCGACCACTGCCAACCATCTATGATTAGGAAGACCGAATGTCCGACTTGAACCATCGTAAAGCATGAGCAGCGAAATAGGTTGACACGCTGCGCCCAAAAGGGCAAGGGGAAAAGTGGGGGATTCTGCATTCTACCCACACAGACCTTTAGAAGTACCCCGGTGGATAGGACAAATCTAACGATGGAATGCCCATATAATCGGAACGTTGTAACCCCTCTAATGCTCTGTCCATAAACAAGTGAGTAATGCAATTCACAAGGCAGTAGTGAAAAATGTAAGCGCATGCTTAGAGGGCTAAGGATGTGACCAGAAGCTAAAGCCCAATTGTCATGGTTGGGATATGCCCACAGGTCACGGTGTGGATATAGATACTGCGGTCAGTAAGAGTATAATGGCGAGGACGAGTTTAAAGACTACGTGCTGCATATAGCTCTGAACATCGAAGTAAAAAGCAGGTCTCTTGATTCTGCTCCTTTGACAAAACAGGGTATCCACACCAGGAGCCGTATGAAGGGAAACTTTCACGTATGGTTCTGAATGGGAGGAGATGGTGGTGACTCCATTCTCGACCCCTAACATATAGCCAAATGCTCTTACCGTGAACCATGAATACCTACTGTCACAAATTCATTGTCCAAGCAGCCTGAAAAGAGACTTGAAACAATGGCTCAAAGCGGGTGTGCTAGATAACGGTGTATTCGAGGATACAGAAACAGGGACACCTCAAGGAGGAGCGATAAGTCCACTATTGGCCAACATCGCCCTGGATGGAATGGAAAGAATAGTAAAAGAAATGTATCCTAATAAAGGGACGACCACCCAGGTAAACCTAATAAGATATGCCGATGATTTTGTGGTCATATCCAAAGACCTAGAAATCATTGAACAGTGCAAAACTGCTATTTCCGAATGGTTAAAACCTGTAGGACTAAAAATTAAACCCGAAAAGACTCGAATATGCCATACACTCAATCCCATTGAGTACGAAGGTAAAACAGAGGAACCCGGCTTTGATTTTCTAGGATTCAACATCAGGCAATACCCTATAGGAAAATATCAATCCGGGAAAACAGGTGGAGCGGCGAGCCGATTAATCGGACACAAAACCCACATTAAACCCAGCAATAAGGCAGTTAAAGCTCACACAGAAGTGATTAAAGGTGTAATCAGGAAGCATAAAACAGCACCTCAATCAGCCCTGATAAGCAGACTCAACCCAATAATACGAGGTTGGTCAAACTACTATTCAGGGGTAGTTTCAACAGAAGCCTTCAATAAACTAGACCATATAGTCTGGGAAATGTTAAGAGCATGGAAAGTTTGAAGATGCGGAAGGGCAAACCTACATGAAAAGCTAAGAAACTATTTCAGTCACGGAACGGTTAAACTTAGCAATAGGAAAGAAAGGTATGAAACTTGGTTATTCAAGACCAAGGATGGATTTCAGTTATGGAAACACAATTGGACTCCGATTGTCAGACACACCCTAATACGCCCAGACGCAACACTTGATGACGGAAACTGGACTTACTGGGCAACCCGAAAAGGACAAGCAATGCAATTGACACACCAAATAGGGTAGCAAAACTACTCAAAAAGCAAAAAGGCAAGTGTACCTGGTGCGGGCAATACTTTACCCCATCAGACTTAGTTGAAGTAGACCACATTGTACCTAGAAGCCACGGTGGAAAGGATGAATACAAAAATCTTCAACTGCTACACCGCCACACCCGCGACAATAAGACGGCATTAGATGACGCAAAGCTGTGTTCTTAACAAAAGAAGCAATCAAACTAGGAGCCGTGTGAAGGGAAAACTTTCATGCACGGTTCTGAATGGGAGGGGTAGACCGTGAGGTCTATCTCGACCCCTAATTGAACTATAGCATTAGTCAAGGTAAGGTGGTTAGGACGCAGCTTTGAGAACGGAATCCATGGCATCATGGAGAGAATCAAACTGCTCACGTGCAGTGGCGAATACGGGCTTTCAGCCACGACCAACATTTCTCTATCTTGTTGAGGTCTGGCGAATAAGGCGAAAGATAGAGTAAACGGCATTGAGCTGCCTCCACCAGTTCAGCAATCCGTCCCCCTTTATGAAACGTTGCATTGTCCAATACTAGAGTCTGACCTGGCTTCAATGTTGGAATTAAGATGAACTCCAACCACAACTCAAACACTGTCCGATTACAACAACCCTCAAAGCTAAAGGGAGCTAAGAGTTGTTGATGACACCATGCGGCTATCATACTTACCCTGCCCTGCCTCTTCCCTGATTTGAGTGCATGGAAGCGTTTTCCTTCCTCGCAGTAACCATAAGGGTAATCCGAGTCCTGACTATTCATGCCGGCTTCATCGAGGTAGACCACTTCTTATGGCTCCATCTGTTCAATCTGAGCCATAAACTCCTCTCGCTGTTGCTCATCACGTTCTTGGTAGCCGTAAGTTTTTTTTTCTGGTGAAGCCAATTTTCTTCAAGGCTCTGGATATGGTGCGAGGAGAGATGTCGTCATCCCAAAGTTCAGCCATTTGAGCTGCTGTTTTGTCGCCATGCTCTTGGGCAAAAGCCTTGAATCCTACATTCCGCAGGTTGATAGGTAATTAACCGGATGCGTAGTAATAGCGCTCAACGGGTGGACCGAAGAGGTGAATAATCAATCGCCGTTCATCATTGAGATTGCTAATCTGCCTTTGCCCATCGAGATTAACCCAGTGGATTCCTTGAAACTTCTGCATAATCCAGCGAAAGGTCGGTTTAGCGGTGGGTTGTTGGCGTTGGTCGCGCACCGTTTGCTTCTGAGCATCTAGCGCCTGTCGCAGTTGGCGTTCGGCGAGGGTATACACCATAAGGGTTAGGGCCATGATGAGAGCTAAGGCCTCGACCCGCTGCGGCTTTTTGACAAAGACGCTACTGGCCAAGAAGAGGGGGTCTTTGAGGAAGCGAAAGCCTCTCTCGACGGTCTGTTGCCCTTTATATTCGCTCAAGCAGGTCTGAGCCGGCCAGAGGGATTGCTCCAGTTGATTGGTGGCTAGAATAAAGCGACTACGCTGACGGCTAAAGCGGTCTTCCGCCGTGGCGGTCTGCTGTAACGTGGCCTGGAGCCGATAGCCCTGAACTGGGGTGGGTTCGGCGGATTTGGCGGGACGACCGGGGGGTCGCTTGGCCCGCACCGTCTCCAGGGAGACCTGAGTGAGCTGATGCACCTCGAGTCCATCTTGAAACTGCATCAAGGCCTCGAGGGCATCGGGTTTGCAAGCAAAGACCCGCTGGGTCAGCTTTTTCAATTGGCGGTTGAGGCGGTGTTCGAGCTTCTCTAATTCGGGTTGCCAGAGGTCGGCATTGGCTTTGCGGGTTTGGCTTTCGACGAGGCGCCAGCGCTGGCGCACTCCGGCATAGGTCTGCTCAATCTCCCACATCCGGTAATCCTTGGAGTTGCAGGGGACTTCAGTCAGTCGGGTGACATCGCTGTGCACCAGCTCTTGAGCCGCTTTTAGGGTCAGCGGCACCCGTGATAGCCACCCCGTGGTCTCCATCTGCTGCAGATTGGCTGCTGTGTAAAAGGCGGCATCCATCACAACGATACCGTCGCTAGTCCATTGGTCACCAAACGCCTTGAGCACCTCTGCAAACTGCTGAGTGTCCTGTTCATTGCCACTGGCCAACTGCAACCATAGCGGCACGCCACCGTCGGCGGCACAGACTAGAGTCATCAAAAACTGTTTCAAATCTGGACGATGGTCTCGGGAATAGCCTCGACACAGCCGAATTGGGCTGGGTTCTGCTGATGTCTCACCGGGGGGAGCTGACTCAAGTCCTACCTCGGATTTCCCCTTCGAGCACCGCTGATACTTCCCTTCTACTGAGATCGAGGTGGCATCGAGATGACGCTGTTGAATATCAATTCCAAATCGTTCCACAGCCTGGAGCGCCACCTGGAGAAAAAATGATGTCGTCCCTTCTGCGTAGAGTTCATCCAACACTCGACCTAAGCGGTCGTCATTCAAGTGACGAGCCTCTACCCCTTCCCCGAGCAGATGAGACACCGCTTTACTCTCAAAAAACTCGCTGAATAAATACAACGGTGCACTGAGAAAGCCTAGGGCGTTCAAAATCATGGCTTTAACCACTTGTCCGGCACTCACATGCTCCAAGCTATGAGGTTCAATCCGCTTATCCGTCAACTCGACCAGGCCAAGTTCGTCAATCACTCCAGCCACTAAACCCAGATGGTCTAAATTTTTAATCTGCATCGCCAGAGCCTACCGCTCGAAGGAACCCTTTCTAGCCTAGACTAGCACCATATCTTTTATTCCCTGTCAACCTGCGGAATGTAGGTTGAATTTTTGCCAGTCGGTAATTTTGTGGTTATTGCCAGGTCGGTGATGAGGTTTAGGGAGGAAGTCTCCGGTCTGTGCTTTTCTTTGCAGCCAGAGATTAATGGTGTTCCGGCTGACATGGAAAACTTGACTGGCTTCTGTTTTGGGCATACCGTCTAGTTCAATGGCATCAATAACTTTTTGTCTGAGGTCGTAACTATAGGGGGCTGGCATTTTTGGTCTTCTTAGTCATCTCGTCCTCTCCATTATACGTCCTAAGTGTTCTGTCTTGTGCTATAATTGGCTAAAATCAAGCTAAACATATCATGAGCTACTATGGTATCTAAACCCGATTGGTTGAGAGTTAAAGCGCCCCAGTTCGAGCGCGTTGGGAACGTTAAAGGGATCCTGCGGGATCTGGGATTAAATACTGTCTGTGAAGAGGCTTCCTGTCCGAATATTGGGGAATGCTTCAACGCGGGGACGGCTACATTTTTGATTATGGGTCCGGCTTGTACCCGCGCCTGTCCCTATTGTGATATTGACTTTGAGAAAAAACCACAGGCTCTTGATCGGACAGAACCGGAAAGATTGGCTGAGGCGGTGCGACGGATGCAGTTAAATCATCTGGTGATTACGTCGGTGAACCGGGATGATTTACCTGATGGGGGAGCATCTCAATTTGTCCGCTGTATTGAATCGGTACGATCGCTATCTCCCAAAACTACCATAGAGGTATTAATCCCAGACCTGTGTGGCAATTGGGAAGCCCTAGAGACCATTCTACAGGCTAAACCAGAAGTCCTCAACCATAATACTGAAACTGTCCAACGATTATATCGGCGGGTTCGTCCCCAGGGTGACTATCACCGTAGTTTAGAATTATTAAGGCGATCGCGACAAATCGCCCCGTGGTTATATACCAAATCTGGGTTAATGGTAGGATTAGGTGAAACCGATGCAGAAATCCGCCAAGCCATGGTAGATCTGCGAGAGGTTGACTGCGATATCCTGACCCTAGGACAATACCTGCAACCGAGTTCTAAGCATCTGGCTGTAGCTGATTTTATTCCCCCGGAACAATTTGCGACTTGGAAAGCCTACGGGGAGTCTCTAGGGTTCTTACAAATTGTCGCTTCTCCCCTGACTCGTAGTTCCTACCATGCTGAACAGGTGCAGAAGTTGATGCAGCTTTACCCTCGCAGTTCCAATTAGCCAGCCATCAAAGTAGTAGCAGGTGAAAGGCTAATTGTGATCATGATCTCAGTGCGAGACGTTTAGGCATCAAATAGGGCTGCAATGCCCGAAATAACTGCCTAGTGGGTACTCCAACCCCTTGGTTGGATATAAGAAGCGAGCTGATGGCCATCCTCATAACTGTTTATATGTCCCAACGCTTGGACATGACCTTCCAAGCAAGGCAGGGAGCTCAAGGTCACAAAACAATTTGCTGAGTGGAGTCGTGACCCATTTCAGTAGAGAGCATGATTTCATCTCAAATTAGGTTAACATTTTACGGCAATACGGTATAATAAGCGAGAAGAGTGCGAGACGTTTAGGAGTCAAATAAGGCTGCAATGCCTGAAATAACCTCCTAGTGGGACTTCCACCCCTTGGTGGAATATAAGGGATTCGCACCCCTGACCATCCCATAACTGTTTATATGTCCCGACGCTTGGAGAAATCTAAGCAAGGCAGGGGACTCAAGGTCATAAACAAACTGAGAAATCAGGGCGTTGAGAGTAACGGCGATAGCCACCCCCAGTTTTAGGAATCACAGCCCGTCAGATTGAAGCGGGGAACGGAAGGCGTGAGGGAAACCTATTCCCAATAATCCGACCACTGCCAACTATCCATGACTAAGGAAATCTGAATGTTCCGGCTTGAACCATCGTAATTATTAAGTAGCGAAATAGGTTGATACGCTGCGCTCAAAAGAGCAAGGGGAAAAGTAGGAGTTTTCATCCACTACCTACACAGACCTTTAAAATTACCCCGGTGGACAGGACAAGTCTAAAGATGGAATGCCCGTATAAACGGAACGTTTAAACCCCTCATAGGTTCTCAGCAGGATGTAACTGCGGAGTAGTGAAAAGTGTAAGCGTATGGTGCGAGACGTTCGGGTATGAAATAGGGCTGAAATGCCCGAAATAACTACCCGGTGAGGATTCCAGCTCCGAATCTGGATATAAGGATACCTCTCCTGAGCATCCTCATAACTGGTTATATGTCCCGACGCTTAGGGAACTAAGCAAGGCAGGGAACTCAAGGTCATAAACGAACTGAGAAATCAGGGAGTAGAGAGTAACGGCGATAGCCACCCCCAGTTTTGGAAATCATAACTCCAGGATTGAAGCGGGGAACGGAAGGCGTGAGGTAGAACCTACTACCAAGACGCGACCACTGCCAACCATCTATGATTAGCAAGACCGAATGTCCGACTTGAACCATCGTAATACACTAGCAGCGAAATAGGTTGACACGCTGCGCTCAAAAGGGCAAGGGGAAAAGTAGGGGGTTCGTGCGACTACCTATACAGACCTTTAAAAGTACCCCGGCGGAGAGGACAAATCTAACGATGGAATGCCCATATAATCGGAACGTTGTAACCCCTCTAATGCTCTGCCTATAAACCAGTGAGTAATGCTATTCACAAGGCAGTAGTGAAAAATGTAAGCGCATGCTTAGAGGGTGAAGGATGTGACCAGAAGCTAAAGCCCAATTGTCATGGTGGGGATATGCCCACAGGTCACGGTGGGGATATAGATACTGCGGTCAGTAAGAGTATAATGGCGAGGACGAGTTTAAAGACTACGTGGTGCATATAGCTCTGAACATCGAAGTAGAAAGCAGGTCTCTTGATTCTGCTCCTTTGACAAATAGGGTATCCACACCAGGAGCCGTGTGATGGGAAACTATCAAGCACGGTTCTGAATGGGAGAGGGTGAAGGTGACTTCACTCTCGACCCCTAACCCTTTAAGGGGAAAGGATGTGACTGAAAGCTAATGCCTAACTGTAATGGTTAGGATATGCCCACTAGTCACGGTGTGGATATAGAGACTGCGACAAATAAGAGTGTTTATGACGAGAGCGAGTTTAAAGACTACGATGTTGTATTTAGCTCCAAAAGTTGAAGTCACAAAGCAGGGAGTTGTTGCCCTGTTCCCGATGTCAAAAGGGGTATCTACATCAGGAGCCGTATGAGGTGAAAGTCTCAAGTACGGTTTTGAATTGGAGTTGGGGAAGGTGACTTCCCTTTCGACCATAACGTTGAGGATAAACCTATTGCCAGATATGTCAAACCCAAGGAAGCCGCCCAAATCCTTGGAGTCCATGAAAGAACACTCCGCAGATGGGACGACAATGGCTCAATCGAGACCATCAGAACCCCCGCTGGGCAACGACGATAAAACGTTGAGTGATATACTGCTGCCAAATCAGGCAGTGACAAACGCAAAGTCGTTATCTATGCCAGAGTTAGTAGCCGCGCCCAGCAGTCAGACCTCAACCGACAGGTGGCCGGCCGCACTGTCCAACCTCTACCCCGAAGCAGAAGTCGTCTCAGAAATCGAAGGCGGGCTCAACTTCAAGGGAAAGAAAATGCTGGCTTTACTGGGACATCATTTGTCAGGAGATGTCGGCATGGTTGTCGTTGCCCACCCAGACCGATTGGCAATATGGGGATTTGACTTGTTTCGATGGCTCTGTGAGCAAAACAGGTGCTCACTCATGGTTCTCAACCAGACAAGTCTCAGTCCAGAACCAGAAATGGTTGAGGACATCCTCACTATCCTCCACTGCTTCAGTTCCCGATTATACGGACGGAGTAAATACAAAACTCAGGTCAAAGAAGATCCGGATTTACCCCAGCCTAGAGCTAAATCAAGTCTGGCGTAAATGGCTGGCTGCTTGTCGGTATTGCTACAACCAAGCAATTGCATTATCTAGGAGTGGTAAACGACTAAGCAAACTGAAATTACGCAACGAAGTGATGCAGAGCGACTTGCCTGCATGGGTCAAAGAAACACCCTGCCATATTCGGCAGAATGCTATCTTTGATGCCTATCTCGCCTTTTCAGCCAGTCCTGGCGCAAGGTTTAGGAGCTGTCGGGATAGTTCTCAAGCCATCAAGTTTAACGATGCTAATTTCTCTTCAGGGAGTTGGTATCCAAGACTCACGAAAGGATGAACTTTCATGGTTTCCGAACCCATCCCTAAAACTTGCGGGCAAGGGACTCAGTTGGTGTTTACCAAAGGTCGATGGTTGGCGATTTTCCCTGAACCAGTTGCCGTTACCCCAACTGAAGCGAATGGCGTAATTGCATTAGACCCGGGTGTCCGAACTTTTATGACCGGGTTTGATGGCTCTCGGTTTCTGGAATTGGGCTCCGGAGATATAGGACGCATCACTCGGTTATGTCAACATTTGGATGATTTGATGAGCCGAATCGCCAAGGAACCCTGTCGTTCAAGGAGGCGACGGATGAGGCAAGCGGCTCAACGAATGAGAACCAAAATCCGCAATCTAGTTGATGAAGCCCACAAACAAATTGCTCACTACTTGACTCACAACTACAGCCTAATTTTTTTGCCCACCTTCGAGACTTCCGATATGGCTAGTCAGGTAAAGCGGAAAATCAGGTCTAAGACTGCCCGCGCCATGCTGACATGGGCGCATTATCGATTCAAACTAACCCTGAGACATCAAGCCGAGATAACTGGAACCACAGTTGTAGATGTGACGGAAGAATACACCAGCAAAACCTGTACTCACTGTGGTCATGTGCATTCCCAGCTAGGTGGCTCAAAAGTGTTCCGATGTCCTGAGTGTGGGTTCACTCTACCCAGGGACTGGAACGGTGCTTTTGGAATCTTTCTAAAAGCTTTGCGGGATACCGCCTCTGTTACCTTAACGGGTAATAGTGCTATCGTCGCCTTGTCAGGCAATAGCCGGATAAATGTCGCGTAAATGTATCAGTGAAGAGCAACGGCGTTAGCCACCCCCAGTTTGAGAAATCATAACTCTAGGATTGAAGTGGGGAACGGAAGGCGTGAGGGATAACCATTACCCCAAAATCCGACCACTGCCAACCATCCATGATTAGGGAAACCGAATGTCCGGCTTGAACCATCGTAATGAACAGGTAGCGAAATACAGCCTTTATCTCAATCATTAAGCACATTAACAACACTTGGTAAACCAGTTATATCAAGTTCGCTTAATCGGTTATAATATCAGTGACCAATGCCAAACTTGCGTTATGCCCAGACGAATTAGTATAGCTCCCCACTTAAGTACCGAAGAACTTGGCCGGGCTGATCACCAAGCCCAAGAGGGCTTGGAAAGTCGCCAATATCAAATTATTTGGTTGTTGGCTAAGGGGAAGACCACGGAGGAAGTCCAAGAAATTACGGGCTACAGTCGCATCTGGATTTATGAATTGGTAAAGAGATACAACCAATTGGGATTAAAAGGGCTGGGTGCGCGCCGAAAAGGAAATCCCGGACATCCACCGTTAATTGATGATGTGACTCAAGCTCAGTTATGGCAAGCCCTGCAAGGAACAGCGCCGGATGGGGGACTTTGGAACGGTCGCCAGGTGGCAGACTGGTTGACAGGAGTAACTGGACGAAAAATTAGCCGACAAAGGGGATGGGAGATTCTGCGACAAATGACATTTCGGCTTCGTGTACCGAGACCGGCTCACATCGAAAGTGACGAAGACGAGCAGCAAGCCTGGAAAAAAAACTGGTAACGGAGTTAGAGGGACTTCGCCGGAGATACCCTGATGCACAGGTGCAATTGTGGAGCGAAGATGAACACCGTCTGGGACTCAAACCGGTGATGCGACGTATTTATGTAGCGGAAGATTGTCAACCACTCGCCCATATTAATTGGAAATTCGAGTGGTTATGGCTATATGGTTTTGTGAGACCGGAAACGGGAGAGACTTATTGGTGGACTAAGTACAGGACAAAAGTTGTAGAGCCTGGTGAAACCGCCCTGAAAACAAAGGCAGATTAGAGAAAGTGCGGCGTAGAAAATCGAAGCCAGTGCGGAAAAGACTCTGGGAGCGTCGTCCGTGAGCCTTCAAAGGAATGGGTGAACCTTGGTGAATCCACAAACCCACCTTCATAGCCCAAGTAAAAGCCAGGCTAAGCAAAGCCAATAAACGGCTCAAGCGCTCAGGGTCCTTAAAGTGAGTCGATTCGAGACAGAAGCCCCGAGTCTTCAAGGCTCCGAAGAGGTTTTCAATACCCCAACGCCGAGCATAGTCGGGGAGGGCCGTTTCGGGGCAAGCGTTAGTGATGAGAATCAACAACTCCCCCGAATCAGCCAGACGAGAGCCAATGACGTAAACCTGCCGTCCCCAAACCCAACGGCGACCCGAAAGCTGGCGAAATTCTCCGGGTCGCAGAGAATCAAACATTCGTTCGCCGCTACGCCGAGTTCCTCCTAACTTAGGACTAATCAGCTCGCTGTGGCGGATGCGTAGGCGGAAAGGAACCTCGGGGTCGATGAGAAGATACGAGAGCCAATCTCGCCCCACAAATTCCCGGTCAGCGGTCAGACAAGCCACCTCCACGTCAGGAAATAGTGCCTCGAAGCGGTCGAATAAGTCCATGCGTTCGCCACTGTTGCTATTGCCCTTTTTGTCAAGCATCGTCCACAGCAGGGGAAAGGCAATCCCCTCGTGGACGACTGCCAACATCAAGATGTTGAAATGGGTTTGACCGAAAGACCAACAGGTGCGGTCGAGACTAAGAGTCCAAGGTTGGGGAATGTCAATGAGGCTAACGACGAAACGGGCAATCTCTGCCCGGTCAAATTTGAATTGCCGAAAAAAACGTTGTAATCGCTGGTAATTTGAGGAAATTTGCACAGGATTTGCGAATACAGTCGCTATTTCCATCAGATTAACCGTCTTTGTTTGGAATAGCGCCATCAGGAACAGGCAGACAAAGTTTAATCTCGCCCCGTGCCAGGGCAAGTGAGGGCGCAAAGTGTCTCGTAATCGGTTAAGCTCGTTCATGAGAGGGAAGTTTGGTTTGTGGTAATTCCGATGTAACCCTCTCACCCCAACTTGGCGCTACCCCCCCACCCCTCGACTTTCACCTCAGCCCGGAGCGCCCCCTTCAGAATTTTCGGCTAGATTCCCTTTTGGCTAAGACTTTCAGCTTTTTTGTCCTGTACTGAGATTGGTGGATTATACCTTACGTCAATACAACTCTATTTAGTCGAGTGTTACAGGAGTTTGCTGCCGAATTTAAATTAGGTCCAAATCAACACATTATGTTAGTGGTTGATCAAGCCGGATGGCATATCAGTAAGAATCTGAAAGTACCCGAAGGACTGCATTTAATGTTTCTACCGTCCCATTCCCCGGAACTACAACCAGCAGAAAGACTGTGACCTCTGGTAGATGAACCCATTGCCAATCGTTCATTTGAGAATCTTGATCAGCTAGAGGAACTCTTGTGTGCTCGCTGCCGAAGTTTGTGGAAACAGCGCGAATTAATTCGAGGCTTGACCAGTTTTCATTGGTGGCCTCAAACCGAGACTTTACTATAATTGATTATCCGGACTTGATATTATTCAAACACTGTAAATCCACAAGGCTTACCGCCACTTCTACCAATCTCACTAATAATTCCATGGTCTCCGTCCTGAACTTGCACACTAAACTTTTGAGCTGTGACCACATCATCTCTATCGGGTTAAACTCAGGGGAATACACCGGCAGATATTCTACCCTGGCTCCTACTGACTCTATCATTTCTTTGACTTCTTCTCGATGATGAGAATTTCAGTTATCCATTACCACTACATCTCCTTTTTTAAATTTTGGCAATAAATCTAACTTGATGAATTGGAGAAAATCCTCTTTTTTCATTGACCCTTATAATGTTTGAGTCGCCACCACTCCGGAGAGCTTAATTGCACCAATTATTGTCATTTTTTGACCTCGATAGGATTTCCGCAGTTCATAGACTTTTTTCCCTTTCGTAGCTCTGGCTAACGGTCTGCTCATCCCTACCCATAACCCACTTTCATCAATAAACACAAGCTTTTCAGGAGCCACATCTCTAATTCTTTACCAATAATCTACTCGCGCTTTCTGTACTTCTTCAGTTACTACTTTTTCGCTCCTGTATATTTTTTTTTGAGACTTATAGCACAAGACAGAACACTTAGGACGTATAATGGAGAGGACGAGATGACTAAGAAGACCAAAAATGCCAGCCCCCTATAGTTACGACCTCAGACAAAAAGTTATTGATGCCATTGAACTAGACGGTATGCCCAAAACAGAAGCCAGTCAAGTTTTCCATGTCAGCCGGAACACCATTAATCTCTGGCTGCAAAGAAAAGCACAGACCGGAGACTTCCTCCCTAAACCTCATCACCGACCTGGCAATAACCACAAAATTACCGACTGGCAAAAATTCAAGGCTTTTGCCCAAGAGCATGGCGACAAAACAGCAGCTCAAATGGCTGAACTTTGGGATGACGACATCTCTCCTCGCACCATATCCAGAGCCTTGAAGAAAATTGGCTTCACCAGAAAAAAAAACTTACGGCTACCAAGAACGTGATGAGCAACAGCGAGAGGAGTTTATGGCTCAGATTGAACAGATGGAGCCACAAGAAGTGGTCTACCTCGATGAAGCCGGCATGAATAGTCAGGACTCGGATTACCCTTATGGTTACTGCGAGGAAGGAAAACGCTTCCATGCACTCAAATCAGGGAAGAGGCAGGGCAGGGTAAGTATGATAGCCGCATGGTGTCATCAACAACTCTTAGCTCCCTTTAGCTTTGAGGGTTGTTGTAATCGGACAGTGTTTGAGTTGTGGTTGGAGTTCATCTTAATTCCAACATTGAAGCCAGGTCAGACTCTAGTATTGGACAATGCAACGTTTCATAAAGGGGGACGGATTGCTGAACTGGTGGAGGCAGCTCAATGCCGTTTACTCTATCTTTCGCCTTATTCGCCAGACCTCAACAAGATAGAGAAATGTTGGTCGTGGCTGAAAGCCCGTATTCGCCACTGCACGTGAGCAGTTTGATTCTCTCCATGATGCCATGGATTCCGTTCTCAAAGCTGCGTCCTAACCACCTTGACTAATGCTATAATTACATCCTGCTTTTCAAGCCATCCCAGCATGAGCAAAATGATTAGAACCCGAATCGTTAAAATTGGCAACTCCCAAGGTGTGCGTATTCCTAAACTGCTTTTAGAGCAAAGTGGTATTCAGACAGACGTTGAAATCGAAGTGGAGGGCGATCATCTCACGATTCGCAACGCACGACGGTTACGCACAGGCTGGGAGCAAGCCTTTGCAGCAATGGCGAAAGAACAAGATGATGTTCTTCTCGATCCAGTCAACAGTACCGATTGGGAGCAAAGCGAATGGGAGTGGTAGCGATCGCATTTCGATGTTTTTTTGGTTAATCTTGACCCCACAATTGGCAGTGAAATTCAGAAAAAACGACCCTGTGTGATTATCTCACCGGATGAAATGAACGGTTATATTACCACGGTGATTATTGCCCCAATGACGACAAAAGGGAAAGCCTACCCGACGCGAATTTCCTGCCAGTTTCAGGGTAAGGAAGGGCAAATTGTTCTCGACCAAACACCATCGATAAAGCTCGATTGGTCAAAAAGATGTTTTCCCAATGAGCCAAGGGACGGCGCGATCGCTCTACCCTGATCTAATCCTAGGTCATCAGTGCGAGAATCCCACAGAGGCTCTCTGATATGGTGAGCCTTGAGTATCCCGACATCTCGAACCGCTGGATTATAATACCTAATACTTGCTAAAATACAAAACCGAGGTCACACTGACCATTATTCAAAACCTTTGAACCATAATTTGGACAATGACGAGTACCCAACAACGCGCCGCCCTGCAACGCCAAATCTGGCAAATCGCCAATGATGTGCGCGGCTCAGTCGATGGCTGGGATTTTAAGCAATATGTACTCGGCACGCTGTTTTACCGTTTTATCAGTGAAAACTTTACTAGCTACGCCGAGGGCGGCGATGACAGCATCGACTATGCCAAGCTGTCCGATAGTGATATTCCTGACGACTTCAAAGATGATGCCATCAAAACCAAAGGCTACTTTATTTATCCCAGCCAGTTGTTTGCTAACATCGCCGCTAGTGCAAACACTAACGAAAGCCTGAACACTGACCTAGCTGCGATTTTTGCGGCGATTGAAAGCTCTGCCAATGGCTACCCCTCGGAGCCAGATATCAAAGGGCTGTTTGCTGACTTTGACACCACCAGCAACCGCCTCGGCAACACGGTTAAAGATAAAAACCTGCGCCTGGCTGCGGTACTAAAAGGGGTGGCAGGGCTGGATTTTGGTGGTTTTGATGCCAGCCACATCGATCTGTTTGGCGATGCCTATGAGTTTCTGATCTCCAACTATGCCGCTAATGCGGGTAAATCGGGGGGCGAGTTTTTTACACCGCAGCAGGTTTCCCGGTTGATTGCCCAGCTTGCCATGCACCAGCAAACCAGTGTTAATAAAATTTATGACCCCGCCTGTGGTTCGGGTTCGCTGCTGTTGCAGGCTAAAAAGCATTTTGATGATCACCGGATTGAAGAGGGTTTTTATGGGCAGGAAATTAACCATACTAACTACAACTTGGCGCGGATGAATATGTTTTTGCATAACATCAATTACAACAAGTTTAATATTCAGTTGGGGAATACGTTAACTGACCCGCATTTTGGGGATGAAAAGCCCTTTGATGCGATCGTCTCTAACCCGCCTTATTCCGTGAAGTGGGTTGGGAGTGATGACCCGACGCTGATTAATGACGATCGCTTTGCGCCTGCGGGGGTGCTTGCGCCTAAGTCTAAGGCTGATTTTGCTTTTGTGCTGCATTGCTTGAGTTATTTATCTAGCAGTGGTCGCGCGGCGATCGTGTGCTTCCCTGGTATTTTTTACCGTGGCGGTGCGGAAGCCAAAATCAGAAAGTATCTGGTAGATAACAACTACGTTGAAACGGTGATTGCCCTCGCGCCTAATCTGTTTTTCGGTACTACGATCGCTGTGACGGTTTTGGTGCTATCTAAGGACAAGCCCGACTCTACCACCCAGTTTATTGATGCTAGTGGCTTGTTTAAAAAAGAAACGAATAATAACACCCTGACCGATGACCATATTGCGGAAATTATGGGGGTGTTTGATAGCAAAGAAAACGTTGATCACTTTGCCCGATCGGTGCCTTTTGAAGAGATTGCGGCTAATGATTACAATCTGTCGGTTAGTAGCTATGTGGAAGCCAAGGATACTCGCGAAAAAGTTGATATTACCCAGCTTAATGCTGAGTTAAAAACTACTGTGGCGAAGATTGATCGCTTGCGGGCTGAGATTGATGCGATCGTGGCGGAGATTGAAGCATGAATAAATCAAAACGTCCTATTGCTTTGATCGATGTGCCTGATGGCTATAACATCTGGTTGAGGGAACTCAAGGAACGAATCCATAAAGCCCAACAAAAAGCGACATTAGCCGTTAATCGTGAATTGGTTTTGCTTTATTGGCAAATTGGGCGGGATATTTTGGCTCGGCAAGCTGAACAGGGCTGGGGAGCCAAGGTTATCGATCGCCTTGCCCATGATTTGCGTAGTGCATTTCCTCAGATCAAAGGTTTTTCGCCACGCAATCTTAAATATATGCGAGCCTTTGCCCATACATGGACAGATATTGAATTTGTGCAAGAGGTGCTTGCACAATTACCCTGGTATCATCAATTGGCACTTTTAGATAAGTTAGACAACAATGAAAAGCGTATTTGGTACGCTCAAAAAGCTATAGAAAACAATTGGTCGCGTAATGTGCTGGTGATGCAGATTGAAACCCGCTTAATTGAGCGGCAGGGTCATGGGGTTTCTAATTTTGAGCAGCGTTTGCCTAAGCCAGATTCCGATCTTGCCCGTGAATCGATTAAAGACCCCTATCGCTTTGATTTTTTGGGTCTGACTGAGGAGGCTCAGGAGCGTGAAATAGAAAGGGCATTAGTTAAGCACGTTACACAATTTTTGTTGGAGTTGGGTGCAGGATTTGCTTTTGTGGGTCGTCAGGTGTTGCTGCAAGTGGGTGAGGAGGAGTTTTTTATTGATCTGTTGTTTTATCATCTGAAATTGCACTGCTATGTTGTGATTGAACTGAAAGCGGACAAGTTTAAGCCTGAGCATTTGGGGCAGTTGGGGTTTTATATGACGGCGGTGGATAGGCAAATGAAGGCTAAAGAGGATGGGGTTACGATCGGTTTGTTGTTGTGCAAAAGCAAAGACAAGGTGGTGGGCTGAGTATGCTTTGGGAGATAAAAGCCAGCCTATGGGTATTGCGGAATATAAGTTATTGGAATCTTTGCCTGTTCCGTTACAAACTCAATTGCCGAGTATTGAAGAGATTGAGCGGGAATTGATGGGGTTTGATGGAGGTGTGGGATGAGCGGTAGGAATTTCCTGGGGAGGCTGTTAGATGGGGCGGCGGTGGAGTGGAATACCTTGGGGGAGATTGCTGAGATCAATACTGGACAGAAGCCAACTGAAATTTTTGATAACGCGACAGATTATGATTACATTAACGCAGGAACAACTAGATCTGGATATACCGCAAGCAGCAATTGCGAAGGCGACACAGTTACAACGCCATATCGAGGTCAAGGGGGAATTTGCTATGTTGGATATCAAAAGACCCCGTTTTGGTTGGGGCCGTTATGCTACAAGCTACGATCAACAGATGAAGCTCTACTCATCAACAAATATCTTTTCTATTTTCTTCAGTCAGAAAGCGATCTGCTTTTAGGTCTAAAAAAAGAAGGGGGAGTGCCCGCAGTCAATAAGTCCGATTTGGCTAAATTAGAAATCCCGATCCCACCCCTTGCCATTCAAGCCGAAATCGTGCGGATTTTGGACACTTTTACAGCGTTGACCGCCGAACTGACCGCCGAACTGAGCGATCGCCAAAAACAATATAACTACTACAGCGATTTACTGCTCACCTTTCCTAAAACGGAGGCATAGATGACTAACTACAAGGCGATCGCCCAATCCAATAACGCGATCATGCTGGCTCAACTTCCATCTCTCGGAAAAGAAAGAATTTTTTCTGAGAAATTTGCGCTTGACGTTTAACGTGACTCGTTGAACGCTTGGTAGGCAGTAGAATCGGTCAGTATAGTATCCGAATTAATGACCAATGGAGAATTTGCTTTGGGTGGAAAGATGGGGATGCAACAGATGTAGAAATTGTTGACTATCACTGAGGTGGAATCATGACAAAAAATAAATTAGATAAATTGACCCCTGTACATCCTGGCGAAGTCCTGTTAGAAGAATTTCTCAAGCCCATGAATCTGAGTCAAAATCAGGTTGCTCTAGCCTTGCGTGTACCTGCACGTCGAATTAATGAAATTATTCACGGTAAACGTAGAATTACGGCAGATACAGCCCTACGTTTAGCCTATTATTTCAATATGTCCGCCCGGTTTTGGATGGGTTTGCAAATGGATTATGATCTGGATGTAGCTGAAGATGCAATCGGAGAAAAATTAAAAATGGAAGTTTGTTCCCGGCAAGACTAACAGTAAAGCAATACGAATATTACCGCGATTTACTACTCACCTTTCCCAAAACGGAGGCATAGATGACCGACTACAAGGCGATCGCCGAATCCAATAACTTTATCATTCTGGATCAATACACCAAAATACCGCAGAGCAATAGTTACCAAAGCGAAAGCGATTTACAGCGCGAATTGATTCAGGACTTAGTTAATCAAGGCTATCATTACCTGCCGAAATTAACCAAACCCCAAGCCATGTTAGCCAACGTGCGCGAGCAGTTGCAGACCCTCAATCATGTGCAGTTTACCGATAGCGAATGGCAGCGCTTTGTAGAAACCTTTCTAGATAAACCGGGCGACAGCATTATTGAGAAAACCCGCAAAATCCATGAAAACTATATCCATGATTTTGTATTTGATGATGGTCGCATTCAAAACATCTACCTGCTGGACAAAAAGAACCTTCCCCGCAACAAAGTACAAGTGATCGAACAATTTGAACAAAAGGGGACCCAAGCCAACCGCTACGATGTGACCATCTTAGTCAACGGCTTGCCGCTAGTGCAAATCGAACTCAAAAAACGCGGCGTGGCAATTCGTGAAGCCTTTAACCAAATCCATCGCTACAGCAAAGAAAGCTTTAACGCCGAACATTCCCTCTATAAATATTTGCAACTGTTTGTTATTTCCAACGGAACCAATACCCGCTACTTTGCCAACACCACCCAGCGCAATAAAAATAGCTTTGACTTCACCATGCACTGGGCGAAAGCCGATAACACCCTGATTAAAGACCTGAAAGACTTTACCGCCACCTTTTTTGAGAAAAACATCCTCCTCAGTGTCCTGTTGAAGTATTCGGTGTTTGATGTAAATAACACCTTGCTGGTGATGCGCCCCTACCAGATTGCGGCCACCGAGCGCATTTTATGGAAAATCAACAGCGCCTACCAAGCCAAACACTGGAGCCGTCTTGAGGGCGGCGGCTATATCTGGCACACCACCGGCTCCGGCAAAACCCTAACCAGCTTCAAAGCGGCGCGGCTGGCGACGGAGCTAGATTTGATCGACAAAGTGTTTTTTGTGGTCGATCGCAAAGACCTCGACTACCAAACCATGAAAGAATATCAACGCTTTTCGCCCGATAGCGTGAATGGCTCTGACAGCACTGCGGGGCTGAAGCGTAATCTGGAGAAAGATGACAATAAAATCATCGTTACCACCATCCAGAAACTCAATAACCTGATGAAAACCGAAAGCGACCTAGCCATCTATAAAAAGCAAGTGGTGTTTATTTTTGATGAATGCCACCGCAGCCAGTTTGGTGAGGCGCAGAAGAACTTACGGAAAAAATTTAAACGGTTTTATCAGTTTGGATTCACTGGGACGCCCATTTTTCCGCAAAACGCCCTGGGCGCAGACACCACCGCCAGCGTCTTTGGTCGTGAATTGCATTGCTATGTAATCACCGACGCGATCCGTGATGAAAAAGTGCTGAAGTTCAAGGTGGACTACAACGATGTTCGTCCCAAGTTCAAAGCGATTGAAACCGAGCAAGACCAGCAAAAACTGAGCGCCGCCGAAAACAAACAAGCCCTGTTACACCCCGATCGCATTCGCGAGATTTCTGAATACATCTTGAAGAACTTCCGCCAAAAAACCCACCGCTTGCAAGGGGGCGGCAAAGGGTTTAACGCGCTGTTTGCGGTGAGCAGTGTGGACGCTGCCAAGCTGTATTACGAAACATTTAATAAGTTGCAAAAAGACCGCGAGAAACCTTTGAAAATCGCGACAATTTTTTCCTTTGCAGCCAATGAAGAACAAGAAGCCGTGGGGGAAATTTTGGATGAAAGCTTTGATGTATCAGCTATGAACAGCAGCGCCAAAGAATTTTTAAGCTCGGCGATCGCTGACTATAACGCCCTGTTTAAAACCAACTTCAGCGTAGATAGCAACGGTTTCCAAAACTACTACCGCGATCTCGCCAAGCAAGTAAAAGCCCAAGAAATTGACCTGCTGATTGTCGTGGGGATGTTCCTGACGGGATTTGATGCGCCCACACTTAACACCTTATTTGTGGATAAAAACCTGCGCTATCACGGTTTGCTGCAAGCCTATTCACGCACCAACCGCATTTATAATGCTACCAAAACCTTTGGCAATATCGTCACCTTCCGCGATTTGGAACAAGCCACCATTGACGCTATTACCCTATTTGGCGATAAAAACACGAAAAACGTGGTGTTGGAAAAAAGCTACAGGGAATATATGGAGGGCTTTACGGATGCGGTGACGGGTGAAGCACGGCGCGGCTTTTTGGAAATAGTCACGGAATTAGAGGAGCGTTTTCCCAACCCCGACGAGATTTTTTTAGAAACAGACAAAAAAGACTTTGCCAAGCTATTTGGCGAATATTTGCGCGTTGAAAATGTGCTGCAAAACTACGATGAATTTGCCAGCCTGAAAGCCTTGCAACAGGTGGATATAAATGACCCGGCGGCGGTGGCAGCGTTTAAAGAGGAACACTATTTAACTGATGAAGACCTGACGGCACTGCAAGCGATCAAAATTCCGAGCGATCGCACCATTCAAGATTACCGCTCCACCTACAACGATATCCGCGACTGGTTACGCCGGGAAAAAGCGGACGGTGAACAAGCAAAATTGGCGATCGATTGGGATGATGTGGTGTTTGAAGTGGATTTGCTGAAATCCCAAGAAATAAATCTGGATTACATTCTTGAGCTAATTTTTGAGCAAAACAAAAAGAATCAAAATAAAGGTGAGTTGATCGAAGAAGTGCGCCGCTTGATTCGAGCCAGCCTAGGCAATCGAGCCAAAGAAAGCCTGATTGTAGATTTTATTAATCAAACCAATCTCGATGAGATGGCAGATAAGGCGAGCATCATTGATGCTTTCTTTAAATTTGCCCAAGCGGAGCAAGCCCGCGAAGCAGATGAGTTGATTCATTCAGAAGGCTTGAATGAAGAAGCGGCGCGACGCTATATCAGTGCCTCGCTGAAACGCAAGTTCGCCAGCGAGAATGGGACTGAGTTAAATTCAACACTGCCTAAAATGAGTCCGCTTAATCCACAATACAAAACCAAAAAGCAGAGCGTTTTCCAGAAAATCTCGGCGTTTGTTGAGAAGTTTAAAGACGTAGGCGGGCAGATTTAGGACTACCCATTCACGAAAAAACGATAGGGAAGCCATTGTACCAAAACCCATAACCAATCACTGCACCCGACCGGATCGCCATATTCCCTTCTACTCCTACGACGTGGAAGATTTTGAGTTGAAATTGCAGAATCTACGGGAGTTGGGGCGATTGTGATTTTTACCAATCGCGATCGCTCTACCCTGATCACCCAAACCCCAAGGGGGCGATAACCACTCACGAGAGGGAATGTTATACGCTACAATTTTCAATAAGTCTCTTTCTGGCAGGTTAGGCCGTGCGAAAACAGGAAGCCCTGACATTACTCGCAAATCACCAAAACACACTAAAAAATTTTGGCGTGAAGTCTCTGATGATCTTTGGTTCAGTGGCAAGGGATGAAGCGCACATAAACAGTGATGTCGATCTGCTCGTCGAGTTTGATCGTCCAGTTGGGTTATTCACTTTTGTCCGGTTGAAACGATACCTAGAGGAGATTTTAGAAAGATCAGTTGATCTAGGTACGCCCGACTCCCTCAAACTTGATCTACGAGAACCCGTTTTTCAGGAGGCGATTCGTGCCTTCTAGGAATTGGAAAAATAGAGTAAGAGACGTGCTGGCTGCGATCGCTGAAAACAGAGAGTTTGCCAAGGAGACTACCTTTATATTGCCACGGTGATTATTGCCCCAATGACGACAAAAGGGAAAACCTACCCGACGCGAATTGCCTGCCAGTTTCAGGGTACAGTTTGATCAAACCTTGCCATTATTGATATTGTAGGAGTGATTTGTGAAAGCCCGTGACTTGCTCAAGCCAGGTGAAAAGGTGGTTGTTATTTTTACAGCCGAAGGTAGCCAAAACCTAATTCGGTATCTTCCTTGATGTAGCTTTAATTCTGGAACAATGGCTGAAGTCGGCGAGAGTTGAAGGAGCGATCGCTGAGTGTGGCGGTAGCCGTATCGCCTTTTGTCGGGTGAATGTTTGGGAAGCCGATAAAAATGCCTTTTCCGGGTTTGATGTGTATCCGAATTTACCCTTTGAGGCGGAGCAGATGGAAACCTTTATCCGGTGATTCTTTGCCCAGAGTGATTAAAAACAGTAACTCCTGGCAGTAAAGACTTGTAGCTTTTTGAGGCTAAGGTGCATATCCCCTTGATTCTGTATAACATCCACCTTTAAAAAAGGCTGAACCCCTTGCCAGTTAAGGAATTGGGCGAGGAATCAAGTTTTGTGTATGCTAGATCTAGCAATTTTTGACACCTCTTAGTTTTAGGGAGAAATTTTACTATGAAAATCAAACTCAAATTAAAAACTGATCCTGAAGGGAAGTTATTATTACAACTTCCCCAACAATTAGCTAACAAAGAATTAGAAATTGTTATTAGTGATTTGGTTGAAGAAACAATACCAACACCTGAAGAATTAGGTTATCCTGCTGATTTTTTTGAAAAGACTGCGGGCAAGTGGGAAGGTGAAGTTTTAATTAGAGAAGAATTAGTAAATTGTGATGAGAGAATTTGGGATATTGAATCATGATTTATTTGTTAGATACCAATACCTGTATTCAATATTTAACGGGACGTAATCTTAATGTAATCAATAAATTTAAAATTACTCCTCGCCAAGATATTTGTTTATGTGATGTAGTCAAAGCAGAATTATATTTGCTTGTCGTAGTGCTAAAAAAGAGCAAAATCTAGCTTTATATGAGTTATTTTTCTCTCAATATGTTAGTTTACCCTTTAATGGTAAATCAGCGAAAATTTATGGTGAAATTCGCTCGGAATTATCAAAATTAGGTACTCCTATAGGTGCTTATGACTTTCAGATTGCGGCTATTGCTTTAGCTAATAATCTGATTTTAGTAACTCATAATACTAAGGAGTTTCAAAGAGTAAAAAGTTTACAACTTGAGGATTCGGAGGAAAATATTTAATTTTTATTATTGAAACTCAATCTTATGCTATTGTTGATATATATACAAAATGTATTTAACCTACAAGGGAATGTGAATGGGATGAAAACAAAAACCAAAAGGAGACGGAGACAAAATTATGAGTATCTCGCCGAAACGACTTAAAGAAATCCAGAATATTCCTGATTCTGCCATTGATACATTACGGAGGTTATTATGTCTGACTTATTCTTAGAACAAAATCAACTTAAAAATATGATTAAAGAAATTGTTGTAGAACTATTTACTGAAAGTGAGGAAGATTTTTTAAATCTCTTGGCAAGTAAATTAGTAGAAACAACACTTAAAAAGAAGATTCAAGAAGAATTAGATTTAGAACAATCTGCTAATTTGTATGCAGAAATATATCAAGAAAGTAATGAACTTAAAGAATTAACTGAGTCAGCATTATTGGATTTTGTAGAATGAGTAAACTAGAAATAGGAATGATTATTGACGTTAATCTTGAGCCAACCAAAGGCTCGGAAACAGGGAAAATTCGTCCTTGTATTATTGTGACCAATAATACTTATAATCAAAGAGTTCCTATAATTCAAGTTGTTCCCATAACTGAATGGAATAGTAAAAAAGCCAAAATTAAAACTAATGTTGAAATTAATCCTTCTTCTGTTAATGGATTAACCCAAAAATCTATTGCTGATTGTTTACAAACAAGACCAATAGATCAACGGTTGAAGTTCTGCAAGAATTAATCAATCTGGCTCAAGATATTAAAGCCGCCCGCCAACGGGGCGAGGAACAAGGACTTTCTGCGGATGAAATCGCCTTTTATGACGATCTGGCGGAGAATGAAAGCGCCGTGGAAGTGATGGGCAATGACAGCCTAAAAACGATCGCCCATGAATTGCTAATGAGCCTGAAATTGACTGGGCGCATCGGGAAAGTGCGCGCGCTCGTCTCCGTAGCACGGTTAATTCTAAATTTCGCACCAATAAACCTGAGATATCACAAAGCAAAATAATTGTCAAGCTATCTCCCTGTGGTAGGTTGAAATAGTTGCTAATTGCGATCGCTGAAATCCGAGAGTTTGCCAAGGAGACTACCTTTATATTGCCACGGTGATTATTGCCCCAATGACGACACAAGGGAAAGCCTACCCGACGCGAATTGCCTGCCAGTTTCAGGGTAAGGAAGGGCAAATTGTTCTCGACCAAACACCATCGATAAAGCTCCATTGGTCAAAAAGATGTTTTCCCAATGAGCCAAGGGACGGCGCGATCGCTCTACCCTCATCACCCAAACCCCAACGGCGCGATCGCTCCTTACCCGGACGATAAACGATGCTGTAGGCAGTATGCTAAACTCAAAGTCTATTTATTCGATGTCACTAAAAGATGACCAAAACTTTGAGCTGGGCTGGACTCCTGGGGTTGAGTTGTGGATTATTGGCTTGTGGGCAGTTGACAACTGGGCAGACTACTGAGCAGACTATAAGACCATCTTCGGAGTCTTTTCTACCCCAAAACGCTGCGATCGCCTCATCTCCCGTTACTGTATCCAGCCCCTCTGGGTTGGCATCGAGGCACTACAACGCCGAGGCAATTTATACAGAATTTGAGCGTTTGACCCGGCGAGCCTGTCAACAACAGGAAAAAATTGTCGGGAATTTGCGTTATCAGCTCTGCACGATGACTGACTCCCAGGGCTTGATTCAAGTGGTTTATGCCTCTTCATCTCTGGCTAGTGAGGGTGATGGTGCCGGATATTGGCTCAATGAGAACGCAGATATCTATGCAATTCGCTACTTCCACTCTGATGAGGTTTTTGTGCTACTCCCAGAAGCTCGCCAGACCATTGTAGAGTTAGTTGGAAACCGACAGATAAACGTGACTACAGATAAAGCCCGTTGGCATCAGCTAGAACTCGATGCGAGAAAGCAGATCATGGAAATTTCTGCACAGTTTGACCTCAATAATTCCACAGTCAGCAATCAGCCAACTTCAGACCGCCAAGAAATACAACCCATTGCCCTTATGTTTTGGCAACCGGGAGCCTTAGCCGGGGCAGGGTTGCCTACCCCAACTATTGAAAAAATGGCGCTCAACGTGACTACAGATAAAGCCCGTTGGCATCAGCTAGAACTCGATGCGAGAGAGCAGATCATCGAAATTTCTGCACAGTTTGACCTCAATAATTTCACAGTCAGCAATCAGCCAACTTCAGACCGCCAAGAAATACAACGCATTGCCCTCATGTTTTTGGAACCGGGAGCCTTAGCAGCAGGGTTGCCTACCCCAACCATTGAAAAAATGGCGATCGCTGATGACACGGCTTTACTTACTTGGCAGCAAGGGGAAACAGCCGGGATGATGTTGCTCCGAAAAGAACAGGGGCAATGGGGAGTTTTGACCTATGGCGGCGGTGCAATTGACGCAACAACTCTATCTGAGTATAATGTTCCCCAGACGACAGGTGAAGCCCTGCTCAAGCAGTTAAACCTCAACTAAATTTATGCAGATTATTGGCGGGGGCGATCGCTACTCTTGTCGGGTAGGTTAGTCAAATTTAGCCAGGGTTTCTCATGTCAACTAGGGGGTATTTTCTGACTGGATCACTCAAGATTTCTCAATGCACTATTTGGTCGTTTTGTCAATAGGTAATTTCTAGTAATTTATGCCTGACTCCCACCAGAATACCATGAAAAATTTAGCCCCAACTCCTGCAGATGCTCTAATCGCCGCCCTCCATGAACCGGGACGGGAAAACCTCCTTGATTTAGTCCAAAATCCCTTGTGTTTGACGATGCTCTGCATGATTTGGGATGGGTCGTTGCCGGACACTCAGGCGGAGTTATATCAGCGTTACCTGCGAAAAATTTATGAGTGGAATCAGAATTTAAATGACTTGGAAAAGTATGCGGAAGTTTGTGGCACGAATACCACGAAATTAAAGCAGAATTTGAATCGGCAATTGGGGGAACTGGCAAAGGCGGCGCTGAATTTGCCCCGGCAGCGATTTCGGTTATCACAGGCTTTGGTGGAAGAGCATCTAGGGGAGGAATCAGATCAGACTTCGTGGGCTTATTTGGTGTTGCGGTTGGGTTGGTTAAATCGGGTGGGCAGAGATGGACGCGGCGATAGTATTTTTGCCTTTTATCATGCGACGTTTCAGGAGTATTTTGCAGCGTTGGCGGTGGAGGATTGGGATTATTTTCTGCCTCGGAATCATGTTGATTCTCCGGTGGCGGGGAGGCGGTATCGGATTTTTGAGAAGCAGTGGAAGCAGGTGATTTTGTGTTGGTTGGGGCGTAAGGAGATTCAGGCTCAGAAGAAGGAGGAGTTTATTCGGGCGTTGGTTGAGTTTGAGGATGGGGTCAGAGATTTTTATGAATATAAAACATATTTGCTGGCTGCTGCTGAAATTAATCAATTTAAGACTTGTTCTCTGGCTACCGATATTGTGCGGCAGGTGGTGAAGTGGGGGTTTGGTTATTTCAATACTGAAAAACAGGAATGGCAAACCTTTTTAGAACCCATCGAAGAAGCGGCGAGAGAGGTGATACCACAAACCATTAGACCCTTGGCGATGTCCGCACTGATTGAACTTATTGAGAATTGCCCAGAAAAGGACAGTCGGATGCAGGCAGCAGAGACTTTAGGGAAAATCGACCCAGGAAATCCCAAGGCGATCGCTGTATTGCTCGAAATTATCCGCACCACTGAGAATGAATGGGCCCGTTGGCGGGTAGCAGATAGTTTAGGGAAAATCGACCCAGGAAACCCTGATGCGATCGCTGTATTGCTCGAAATTATCCGCACCACTGAGAATGAATGGGCCCGTTGGCGGGTAGCAGATAGTTTAGGGAAAATCGACCCAGGAAACCCTGATGCGATCGCTGGTTTGCTCGAAATTATCCGCACCACTGAGGATAAATTGACTCGTTGGCGGGCAGCATGGAGTTTAGAGGAAATCGGACAGGGAAACCCTGATGCGATCGCTGGTTTGCTCGAGATTATCCGCACGACTGAGGATGAAGATACCCGTAGGCGAGCGGCATATAGTTTAGAGGAAATCGGTGTCGGAAATCCCGATGCGATCGCTGGTTTGCTCCAAGTTATCCGCACCACAGAGAATGAATATACCCGTATTCAGGCGGCAGAAAGTTTATGGAAAATCGGACAAGGAAATCCTGATGCGATCGCTGGTTTGCTCCAAGTTATCCGCACCACAGAGAATGAATATACCCGTATTCAGGCGGCAGAAAGTTTATGGAAAATCGGACAAGGAAATCCTGATGCGATCGCTGGTTTGCTCCAAGTTATCCGCACCACAGAGAATGAATATACCCGTATTCAGGCGGCAGAAAGTTTATGGAAAATCGGACAAGGAAATCCTGATGCGATCGCTGTATTGGTCGAAATTATCCGCACCACTGAGGATAAATATACCCGTTATCAGGCAGTAGAGAGTTTAGGGAAAATCGGACAGGGAAATCCCGATGCGATCGCTGGTTTGCTCGAAATTATCCGCACCACTGAGAATGAAAAGACCCGTAGGCGGGCAGCATATAGTTTAGGGAAAATCGGACAGGGAAATCCTGATGCGATCGCTGGTTTGCTCGAAATTATCCGCACCACTGAGAATGAAAATACCCGTTGGCTGGCCGCAGAGAGTTTAGGGAAAATCGGACAAGGAAATCCTGATGCGATCGCTGGTTTGCTCGAAATTATCCGCACCACTGAGAATGAAAATACCCGTTGGCTGGCCGCAGAGAGTTTAGGGAAAATCGACCCGGGAAACCCTGATGCGATCGCTGGGTTGCTTGAAATTATCCGCACCACTGAGGATCAAGATACCCGTGGTCTGGTGGCATATAGTTTAGGGGAAATCGACCCGGGAAACCCTGATGCGATCGCTGGGTTGCTTGAAATTATCCGCACCACTGAGGATCAAGATACCCGTGGTCTGGTGGCATATAGTTTAGGGGAAATCGGACAAGGAAATCCTGATGCGATCGCTGGTTTGCTCCAAGTTATCCGCACGACTGAGGATGAAAAGACCCGTAGGGAGGCAGTAGAGAGTTTAGGGAAAATCGGACAGGGAAATCCTGATGCGATCGCTGGTTTGCTCCAAGTTATCCGCACCACTGAGGATAAATTGACTCGTTGGCGGGCAGCATGGAGTTTAGAGGAAATCGGACAGGGAAACCCTGATGCGATCGCTGGGTTGGTTGAAATTATCCGCACCACTGAGAATGAAAGTACCCGTAGCTTGGCGGTAGATAGTTTAGAGGAAATCGACCCAGGAAATCCAGAGGCGATCGCTGGGTTGCTCGAAATTATCCGCACTACTGAGGATGAAGATATCCGTAGGCTGGCAGCATGGAGTTTAGGGAAAATCCTCGCCACACCGGAAGAATATGCAGGAGTCGTCTCCGCCTTAAAAGACTGCCTCAGCGATGAAGTTTACGAAAACAACTTTGACCTATTCAAGGCATCCTACAAACTCATCTGCAACTGTGCCGAAAACCTCCCCTATCCCGAATTTTATCAACCCTGGCACAATCTCCCCACCACCCCTCATCCCGAAGTGGAAGACAACACCCCCTTTATTCAACAGTGTAACCTCGCCCTTGTCCCCCAAATCCTCAACCAAGCCATCCAAACCCACCCCGTCAACTGCCAAGCCATTTGCATCGATGGCAGCCGCTTCAGCGACCCTAGTAACCCCGCCTTGCAAATCTACACCACCTTGAAAAAAGCCGGATGTCCCCCCAGTCCCGACGGTAAACCCCGTACCATTGCCGAATTACAAGCCTACTGCGAGGATGACCTCAGCGACCATCCAATTGCCCTCATCCTCTACGAAGAACCCACCGACCCACCCCCCCAAGGCTTTGATATCGCGGTACTCAATAAACTCGCCCGCTTTAGCCATCCCCCCATGGCGGTGATTGTCCCCCAACGCCTCCCCGAGTGCCGATTACCGCAATTCCTAGAAAGCGACCCCGATTTGATTGCCCATCTCCTCCAGTGGTTGCAAAACTTGGCACGATGAACCGGTGAAATTAGCATTCAATCCCTGAGCATCGGACATGGCTCTGCTATAACCCGGTTGCGGGAAACTGGGCTATAATTGTTGTTGTTGGTGACACCAAAAGGCGATGGCAGCCACCCCTAAGCTACTACCATATTGATGAGGCTTAGGTGTTCGGTTGTAGGGTATTTTTGCCCAGGGAAATCACTAATTGAATTAGGCGAGATATATGGGTGGGTTTAGCGATCGCCCAACAGGAACTCACCCAGCAACGTTACCCTGAACTACGAGAAGCCCAACTCGACCAATTCCTCACCCCCGAAGAATACCAACTCACCCAACAAGGCAACCTCACCGATACAGAATGGGGTGATATCTTCATCCGCCTCAACATGGCAGCCTGTAAAAGGAGAAACGTCACCCAGCAGGAGGAGTTTTTTCGGGATGTTTCCCATAGTATTGATTCTGGTTTTGCGGAAGTCTGTGAACGGTTGGGGGTAATGGAAACCACCATCAGCGACTTGTTACAAACCCTAGAGGAACGCCTAGAGGGGTTGCGCCAAGAAGTGACGGAATTTCGTCAAGAGGTGCGGCAGGGGTTGGAGTGGCTGCACAATCAACCGAGGGGGCGATCATTCTCTAAACAGGAGTATCGCGCGCGTCAAAATATCTTAACTCAGATGCGATCGACAAAGTTGTTTTTAAAACCATAAGCTCCTACCATTAAACCTAGCCATCAAACTACTCACCAAAACCATGCTAAAAGAAGTTGATATAGATGTTTGGGTTGCAGAATAGACCTTCCGATATTTGGGACTCAGTGTCGGAACAGGATGACGGTTATTCGATTGGCTAATCGAGAACTCGCGGTAATTTCTCCAATTCAATCTAGCGACAGACTTGTCAGCCAGCTAGGTCAACTGGGAGTTGTCAAGTATATTATTGCCCCTAACCTTTATCATTATTTATTTGCAGCTAATTTCAAATCTATTTATCCCCAGGCAACCTTTGGGGCTGCCCCTGGTTTAGCCATTAAAAAACCAGATTTACCGATTGACCAGACCATCAGGGGCGATCGAGGTGAGTTATTACCTGGATTATACTTTGTCTTATTCGATGGTTTAAGAGTTTGGGGCTTAACGGGAATTGATTCACTTAATGAATGTGTGTTTTTCATTCTGCAAGTCGCACTCTGATTTTGACAGATACAGAATTGCACTTTGATGAAACATTTCCAATTATGACACAATTTTCAGCTAGACTGCTGGGAGTATATAAACAATTAAGTCTATCAATCATGGAACGGATTGCCACCAATGAAAAAGAGCGATTTAGACAATCGTTTGAACAAGTAATGTTATGGGATTTCGAGCGATTTATTATGGCTCATGGAAGTATAATTTAGCGAGATGGCACAGAAAAATTAAAGAAAGGGTATGAATCTTTTTGGCGTTGAAGCTACTGTTTACCTTATCCTAATTTTACCACTATAAAACCTGATTTTTACTCCCTAAATAAATGCACCGATCGCCTCTTACAAAAACACTTCGCCAACCTAGAAATCCAGAAAGACTAAAACTGACTCTAAGAAACCGGGTTTCTGTCAGGCTTTCTATATCCTAACAAAGATAGTAATAGAAACCCGGTTTCTGGCAACTTGGCTATAATAGTCGTAACCCCCTAGTATCAACCCATATCCCCATCCTCAATATGACATTCATCACCGATACTCCGGTAACTTGGCAATACCTAGACATTGATGCTCAAAATCAGGCAACTATTGCCAATAGTCGCGTTTCAGTTGCCCAACTGATTCAAGAAAAACACGCCCACGGCTGGAGTCCAGAAGAGCTGCACTTTCAACACCCAGAAATTTCCCTCGCTGCCATTTATTCTGCCCTCAGTTATTACTACACCTATCAACACCAAATTGATGCTCAAATTGCTCAAGAACAAGAAAAAATCCAGAACCTGCAAGCTGATTTAATTACAATGAGAGTCGGTCATCATACTGCCGATTTTCAACAAATGCTTCAGCAAAAACGGCAGCAGCAGCCAGGATGAAAATGGCAATATATTACTATTTCGATGCTCCACTCCATCGAGCGATTAAGATTGGTTTACAACTGAAATTGGTTGAGGTTATGACCGCTCAAGAAGACAATAATAGTAGTGCTATTGATGAAATAATTTTGAGTCTTTATGTGCAACTAAAGCGTCCTCTTGTAACCACGAATCATGATTTTCTAGTGTTAGATAAAAATTGCGTCAATCAAGGTAAAGCGTTTACCGGAATTTTCTTTTTCAGTCCTCAAGTGTCGATGGGTTATGCGATCGAAGAGTTAGAGGTTTACGCCAAAATGGGAGAATTAGAAGATTTCGCCAATCAAGTAATTTTTATTGGATGTTGAACTGCCGCCGCTTTATCCATGAGAGGAAAAGCCATGAACTAATGAACTTTGTTGTTGGCATCAAAAATACAGACTATGCAGCTTCCCTAGAAGTTCGCAAGATTTATCCAGTCTTACCCGACTCAAAAGCGAATAGTCATCAAATGCTGCGGATAATTGATGAATCAGGGGAAGATTACCTCTATCCTAACGCATATTTTATGCCTATTGAACTCTCTGCCTCTCTCCAACAAGTTCTGGAAATGTCTGAGGTTGAGTGGAATCAAAGAAACCGGGTTGCTGTCAGGGTTTCTGTATCCTAACCGAGATATCCATAGAAACCCGGTTTCTCAGCATTTAGCTATAATAGGATGACCAACTACCGCCGACAGCAGAAACCCTATGGTTGCGGATTTTAGGGACGGGGAGAGTCCAAAAACAAGCCTTGCAAGAACTCTATCAACTACCAGGAGACAATCCCACCCGAGAAACCACGCTAGAATTACTGTATAACCTGCGCGCGATGCTAGAAGCGCGGCAAAATTTAGACCCAGAAGAGAGAGAGTTAATCATGGAACTATCACCCCTGTATTTACAACGGTTACAAACTGTTAAGGAAGAAGGTATCCAGCAAGGAGTTCAACAGGGTATCCAGCAAGGTATCCAACAAGGAGTTCAGCAAGGTATCCAGCAAGGAGTTCAGCAAGGTATCCAGCAAGGACAACGATCGCTCCTAGAAAGTATGCTACAAGTGAAGTTTGGGGCGGTCGATGCCGAATTAGCTGAGATTATCGACCGGTTGATTGCAGTTCCCCCATTGGAACAAGCTCAGTTGATTTGGCAGTTATCACGGGAAGAACTTTTGGCTCGCTTTTCCCGTGACTTGTGAACTGGGGGGGTTAAGAAACCCGGTTTCTCAAAGAAACCGGGTTTCTCGGACAACAAGGAGTTCAGCAAGGACAGCGATCGCTCCTAGAAAGTATGCTACAAGTGAAGTTTGGGGCGGTCGATGCCGAATTAGCTGAGATTATCGACCGGTTGATTGCAGTTCCCCCATTGGAACAAGCTCAGTTGATTTGGCAGTTATCACGGGAAGAACTTTTGGCTCGCTTTTCCGGTGACTTGTGAACTGGGGGGATTAAGAAACCCGGTTTCTCAAACCGGGTTTCTCGGACAACAAGGAGTTCAGCAAGGACAGCGATCGCTCCTAGAAAGTATGCTACAAGTGAAGTTTGGGGCGGTGGATGCCGAATTAGCTGAGATTATCGACGGGTTGATTGCAGTTCCCCCATTGGAACAAGCTCAGTTGATTTGGCAGTTATCACGGGAAGAACTTTTGGCTCGCTTTTCCGGTGACATATAACCGGGGGGTTAAGAAACCCGGTTTCTCAAAGAAACCGGGTTTCTCAGTTGGGGGGGTGAAGGCAGCAATTGAGGGCTGCTGTCGGAGCCAGACTAGAGTATAATTAGTAATTAGAGACCTAGAAAACAGCTATAAATGACCCGATTTATCTACGACCAATTCACCAAGCAATATATCCAGGAACTCTTAAAGCCATTAGGTAAAACTGAAACCAGCAAAACCATGGCTTCAGAAAGGCGAGAAATTGACATCTTTTTCACACCCAACCCGGAAAATATCGCCCCAGCTAGTCACCTAGGCTTATTGGGAAGATTAGCCACCACCCCAGCGGTTTTTGAGCCTTTTAGCAATCCCGTTAGAGCCAGAGAAATTCGCAGTTGTCTGGTGAAGATATTAGAGATGAAGGCGCAATGGGAACGCCAAGCCGACCGGGAAAAAAGACGGCTCGCTCCCGGAGAATCACCCCGGTTGTGGATTCTGACCCCGACCGCATCCCCTGCCATCTTAGCAGATTTTGGCGCTATGGTAGACCTGGAAAACTGGATGAGTGGCGTGTACTTTATGCCGAAGGGACTGGAAAGCGCTATTATAGTAATCCACCAACTACCGCCGACAGCAGAAACCCTATGGTTGCGGATTTTGGGGACGGGGAGAGTCCAAAAACAAGCCTTGCAAGAACTCTATCAACTACCAGGAGACAATCCCACCCGAGAAACCACGCTAGAATTACTGTATAACCTGCGCGCGATGCTAGAAGCGCGGCAAAATTTAGACCCAGAAGAGAGAGAGTTAATTATGGAACTATCACCCCTGTATTTACAACGGTTACAAACTGTTAAGGAAGAAGGTATCCAGCAAGGACAGCGATCGCTCCTAGAAAGTATGCTACAAGTGAAGTTTGGGGCGGTCGATGCCGAATTAGCTGAGATTATCGACCGGTTGATTGCAGTTCCCCCATTGGAACAAGCTCAGTTGATTTGGCAGTTATCACGGGAAGAACTTTTGGCTCGCTTTTCCCGTGACTTGTGAACTGGGGGGGTTAAGAAACCCGGTTTCTCAAAGAAACCGGGTTTCTCGGACAACAAGGAGTTCAGCAAGGACAACGATCGCTCCTAGAAAGTATGCTACAAGTGAAGTTTGGGGCGGTGGATGCCGAATTAGCTGAGATTATCGACGGGTTGATTGCAGTTCCCCCATTGGAACAAGCTCAGTTGATTTGGCAGTTATCACGGGAAGAACTTTTGGCTCGCTTTTCCCGTGACTTGTGAACCGGGGGGGTTAAGAAACCCGGTTTCTCCGAGTATACCCCATCCCCACAGAGGGAGCCGACAATATCCAAGAGGCGATCGCTTCCTGACAAGGAGGGGCCTGTACATCCTCCTTACCCCTATAGGGCCTCAACACCCCACGCGACCTCGGCTCTGACCCGCAAAACTGGGAAATCGCCGCAGGCTAAGACCAGGCCATTTGCGCGGTGGATGCCCAATGAGCTGAGATTAACCCGGTTGCTCGGAGTCGCCGGGTGGGGTATAATCGAGTTGGGGTCGCGCGAGGCTTCACCGCACCGACTACACGGAAACAAGACTCAGGGAGGCGGAACCATGTCCAGTTGGCGTGAGAAATGGCAAAATCTATGGCAGAGGCTCAACATCCTATTATTATTCGCCTCCCAGTCTCCCAGAACCTCCCACCTGACTGTTGAGGGGATATCCCCTGAGTATTTAGCAATTGGGTTAGAAATCCTGGAAGCCCAAAACAGCGGGTTAACCAGTAGAAGTGAGTATTTAGCAATTTGGTTAAAAATCCTGAAAGCCCAAAAAAGCGGGTTAAGCAGGAAAAAAGTTTATCCCATTTTCCAAAAATACCAAGATAAACTCGACCTTGAGTTTGCCGAAACCCTCAGCCAATGGTTTCACTCCCAACTTGACCCCAAACGTATTAGGAAAAATGAAGACCTCGCCAAACATCTTAATAATTTTGCTGTTTATATTCAGCAATTCCCATTAGGCAGTCGAGCCAATAATCTGGAAATTGCCATTGTTGCCTACCAAGCCGCCTTAGAAGTCATAACCCGCACGGCATTTCCCGAAGATTGGGCAAGGACTCAAAATAACTTGGGGAATGCCTACCAAACCCGCATCCGGGGAGAGCGAGCGGACAATATCGAGTCGGCGATTCGCTGCTACCAAGCCGCCTTAGAAGTCTTCACCCGCACGGCATTTCCCTATGAATGGGCAACGACTCAAATAAACTTGGGGGCTGCCTACTCAGACCGCATCCGGGGAGAGCGAGCGGACAATATCGAGTCGGCGATTGGCTACTACCAAGCCGCCTTAGAAGTCTTCACCCGCACGGCATTTCCCTATGAATGGGCAACGACTCAAATAAACTTGGGGGCTGCCTACTCAGACCGCATCCGGGGAGAGCGAGCGGACAATATCGAGTCGGCGATTGGCTACTACCAAGCCGCCTTGGAAGTCATAACCCGCACCGCCTTTCCCGAAGATTGGGCAAGGACTCAAATGGGCTTGGGGAATGCCTACTCTGACCGCATCCGGGGAGAGCGAGCCGACAATATCGAGTCGGCGATTGGCTACTACCAAGCCGCCTTGGAAGTCATAACCCGCACCGCCTTTCCCGAATATTGGGCAATGACTCAAAATAACTTGGGGATTGCCTACTCTGACCGCATCCGGGGAGAGCGAGCGGACAATATCGAGTCGGCGATTGGCTACTACCAAGCCGCCTTGGAAGTCATAACCCGCACCGCCTTTCCCGAATATTGGGCAATGACTCAAAATAACTTGGGGATTGCCTACTCTGACCGCATCCGGGGAGAGCGAGCGGACAATATCGAGTCGGCGATTGGCTACTACCAAGCCGCCTTGGAAGTCCGCACCCGCACCGCCTTTCCCGAATATTGGGCAACGACTCAAAATAACTTGGGGAGTGCCTACTCTGACCGCATCCGGGGAGAGCGAGCCGACAATATCGAGTCGGCAATTCACTGCTTCCAATCCGCCTTAGAAGTCTACACCCCCTCCTCCTTCCCCCTAGACTGCCTCAAAACCGGACGCAACCTCGGCAACTTCGGCTATGACCTGCAAAACTGGGAAATCGCCATCCAAGGCTACGACAACGCCATCCGCGCCGTGGAACAGAGCCGGGACTGGGCGACCTCCCCGGACACGAAACGGCAAATCCTGGAAGATGCCCTGCCCCTCTATGGCAAAATGATACAAGCCTGCATCCACCTGGAACGCTACGAGCAAGCCCTGCTGACCGTCGATCGCAGTAAGTCCCGCACCCTGATGGAAATGCTCACCAGCGCCGACCTGGTTCCCAAAAACGCCACCCCCGAACAACAGGAACAATACCGCCAACTCAACCGGGAAATCGCCGCCCTGCAACAATCCTTCGCCCCCACGGAGAACCCCACCGACGGGAAGACGGGGACACCGGGAAGCGGGGAAATCCGGGCAAACCTGGAACTCGCCACCGCCACCGAGGCACGGGGAACCACTCCCCTGCAAAGCCTGCTCCAACAACGGCAAACCCTGCTGGCGGAAATCAACGACCCCGCCTTTAACGCCTTCCAGACCGTGCGCCCCCAACTCCCGGACTTTCGCCAACTCCTGACCCCGGAAACGGCTCTCATCGAATGGTATCTCCCCCAAGACCCGAACTTGGGAGCCTGGGCGTTCACGGTCACCCTAGACGAAGACCGCCCCCATATCGACGTTCACTGCTACAGCGCCGACCAACGCCAGCGCCTCGACCAATTCAACCAAACCTACTTCGCGGACTACCGCCAAGCGAGTTGGTATCAAGCTCTAGGCGATCGCCTAGATGACCTCACCGAATATCTTCACCTATCGGATATCATCGCACCCCTGCCGCCGATTTGTCAACGGCTGATTCTGATTCCCCACCTCTACCTGCACCTGTTCCCCCTCCACGCCTTATCCGTTGACCTCAACGCCCCCGCTACCCCGTTACTGGAGCGCTTTAGCCAAGGGGTCAGCTACGCCCCCAGTTGCCAAATCCTCGACTACCTCCACAACCGCCCCCAACCCGCCACCGCGCCCCAATTCTTCGCCGTGCAGAACCCCACCAAAGACCTCAACTATGCCCAAATGGAGGTGGAGTTCATCCGCCCCTACTTCGACCCCAACTGCTATATCCTCAGCCAGGAAGCGGCGACCAAATCCGCCCTCAATCGCCGGGAAACCCTAGAGAAACTGCGCGAGAGTCATCTGATTCATTTTTCCTGTCACGGAGCCTTTGACGGCGCAAATCCCCTCAATTCCGCTATTATTTTGGCAGGGGATGCACCCCTTGAATCTGACCCCACGGAGAAAAAACGCCAGACCCTTACCCTCCGGAATGGTCGCTGCTTCGACACGGCACAGCAAGGCTTAACCCTAGGGGAAATTTATCGGAATTTAGACATTCCCGCCTGTCGTCTGGTGATGCTTTCGGCTTGTGAGACGGGACTGATGGGGAGTTTATTAACGGATGAATATATTGGGTTAGCGAGTGGATTTTTGTATGCGGGAACTCCGACGGTAGTGAGTAGTTTATGGTGTGTGGATGATTTCGCGACGGCTTGTTTAGCGATTCGTTTCTATTATGAATTTTGGAAAGATGCGCGGGTCGTGATGGCGTTACATAAGGCACAAAATTGGCTAAGGGAGGTTTCGGCGGCGGGTTTTTTAGAGTGGTGTTCTGATGGTCTAAAAATGACAGAAGAGGAGTGTGATAAAATCGATTTGAAGTTGATGGATTATCATGAAAGTTGTCCGTTTGGCGATTGGCGTTATTGGTCGGCTTTTGTGGCGATCGGCTTGTAATCAATTAATAATTAATAATTAATAATTAACAATTAATAATTAATAATTAACAATTAATAATGAATTGTAGGTTGGGTGAAGCGCAGCGCAACCCAACACGGAACCCAACCAGCAACCCAACCCGAACCCAACACGGAACCCAACCCGAACCCAACACGGAACCCAACCAGCAACCCAACAGCCAGCGATTGTAATTGATAATTGGAGGTAAACAACAGATGACAGCCAGAGAACAACTAATTAAAGCCATTGAAACCCTGCCAGAATCCCAGTTAGCTAAGGTTTTAGCCTATATTAATCAGGTCATAGCTGATGAGGGTAAAACGCCACAAAAAGACTCTGATTCTCAGGGATATTTTGATAACAATTGGTGGAATAACTTATCTGAGTTTACGCCGGACTTTTTAGAAGTTCGAGAACAACCTCAAATAAATTGTAGGTTGGGTGAAGCGCAGTCAATAATTAATAATGAATAATTAACAATTAATAATGAATTGTAGGTTGGGTGAAGCGCAGTCAATAATTAATAATGAATAATTAACAATTAATAATGAATTGTAGGTTGGGTGAAGCGCAGCGGAACCCAACACGGAACCCAACCAGCAACCCAACACGGAACCCAACACGGAACCCAACCCGAACCCAACCCAAGAAGCCACAGCCAAAACCAAGTGGTAAAAAAGGGGGGTTTCTGTGTTAAAATGAGGTAAGACAGCTTAAATGCTGCCAGAAACAGGGTTTTCTAATCTAAGGAGATTGTACCATGAGCGATCGCATTCCGTCAGATTTCCTACAAATTATTGAAGACTTCCTCACCTGGCTGGAACAAGCAAAAACCGACCCCCAAAATTACCCGCAACTGTCGGAAAATCTACAAGCATTAGAAGACGAATTGACCGCCGCCGAGGATAAAACCTTAAAGCTGGCTAAAATCATTAAAGGCTGGTGTAACAAGCATCAAATCACCTTCAACCGAGAACAGTTAATAACTGTGCGCCTTCACATGGCTCAACAAGGGGATGAAATCCCGAAGCCAGCGGAGGGAGAACGCCCAGAAATTGTCTATAATAAGGCTTTATTAGTGGCTAGGGCGCGAGAGGCGAAAGAAGCAGCACAGTCTTAATCTGTTTAGCCAACTTAGCAGCCAGAAACATGAGCGATAAAATAGCCCCAATTTATGCCCCTAGTTTATATTGGTTCGCCTATCAATATCATCGAGGGTTAGTGACATCAAATGATGATACCCCCGCCCAAACTTTAGACGACATTAACCCCCAATGGGTGCGGGCAAAATATGGCAGTATTTTTAAGAAGTTCAAGGTAGACTTACCGCTAGATATTCGGTTAGATGAACCCTCCAAAAATTTCGATTTGCTCGTGGGGGCTGATGATAAAAGAGCTATCAAATTTTTTACCACCAAACAGGATTTGGAAGGGTTTATTTATCCTCAATGTCTCCATGATAGTTATGCCCTAAATCTGAATATTTACCAACCGGAAAACCCCGGACAAGATGAATATCAACTGGCGGATTTAGCTAAATTCAACCCGGGGAATTGCTTTAAACCGGAACCGGACTCGGCTGCCAATTTAGGGCAAACTCTGTTATTAAGTGCCTATTTAAACAGGACCAAACCGGAGCATATCCGCGACTTGGAACCCTTGGCTAGAGAGGGCTGGATTAAGTTTTTTCACCTGAAAAATGGGGAAAAATTACCCCGTCTCTATCGCGCTTATAATCTGCTGGGGGGATATCTCTACGAGTACGGTAGTCCGAAGGCGGATTTACAGGAAAATCCCTACGGTCATTTATTGACTTGGTTTCTATTTGAAGAAGAGCCAACTGTAATCCTGCAAAAGTGTTATTGGGAATTGCCGGAATTACTACTATATTATCACAAAATCGCCAAAAGTTTTCAAGATAGTCGGATTTATTACGATCGCGCCGATCGCATTGTGACGGAAAATGAAATCCAATTAAGTGAGTTACATCAAAACTATCTGAATCGGGAAAAAACGGAAACGCTGTCCGCCGCCGAATTGCAAAAGTTGAAAATCACGTTAAAAACGCTGCTGGCGACTTCCCTCAACTATTCTCAACAACTGCGAAATATGGAATATGCGCGCAATACGATCGCCATCAATAGCAAAAACTATCAAACGACCTTAGAACGCATGGAACAACTAGCGGACACCCCCCTAGAAGGTTGGCGGTTATTTTACGAAAAGGAAGCGATCGCCTTTCAGGAACAAATCCGCGCGGATTTAAACTATTTTAACCCCGGTTCCAACCTACTTAATCAAGCGATTGCGACGATTCGGGGATTAGTAGAAATTGACCAAGCGGAACGCGATCGCCACATACAAGAAAAGCAGCAACAACTAGAGGATCACATTCAGGCGTTGGGGGTAGGAATTGCTGGGGGTGCGATCGTTGCTTCCTGTAGCGGATTGTTATTTGAACAGCAACGGATGACCTTTCCCTGGGAAGCAGAATTTGGCAAATATCCCCATCCGTTTTTGAGTGCGATCGCTATCAGTAGCCTGATAGCTTATTTAGCCTTCAAAGCTGCTCAATATGGGATTAAAAAAAGGCGATCGCGATCGTGATTTGACCAGATTAAAGCTAGTTAAATTCCCTGAATGTTTAATCATCATCATCATCATCAAACTCGATCCGGGTGGTATGACCTGGGTCGGATTCGGTGATATCATTGGCTGCTAAATCTTCTAAATCGGGGATATCTAATTGCTTGTTGAGTTGAATATCATTAACAGGTTTTAAGCGAATTAAAAGCCGGGGTCCGGTATGTCCTAAACGGACTACCATACCATCTACAATTCGCCTCTTGTTAACCATCTGATTATTAACATAAGTGCCATTAGCACCAAAATTGACTAATTCCCATCCAGAGGTTTTATTCCACAATTCCAGATGATGTCTTGAAACCACGGCACTACCAATAGTAACATCATTATCTTTCGAGCGACCAATACGCAAGATCGGTTTATCCTCAAAAGTCCAACGATGCAAAGGAATAGGTCGGCTAGAATGAAGCAGGATGAGAGTAATCACACCAAAATTTAATAGGCAAAAATATACAACAAACTGGTGAAGGATAGATAACCCACCTATAAGTTATAGTGTGATTAGCAGAGCAGATTTTGAGCCTTTTCTGCTAAGTTTTTCACTGGTCATCATAGGTGTAATCAATGACTACAGACAGCTTTAATATCAAATAAGTAAGTTTCCCAAAATCAAGACTAAGCCTTATATATGGTCATGGGAGGCATTTGGATCACCTACTTATTAATCTGATTCATCTATTGTGGCTGGCTTGAATCCTTAGAGCCAACTTTTTCGCTATCATCTTCGCGATCATCTTGATCAGCCACCCTTTCCAATGATTTAGATAACTTTTGGGCTTCTTGTTTTAAGCCTTCCAGGTCGCTGAGAGTCCTTTCCAAATCCTCCTGTAAAAATTCCGCCGCCTGACGAATTTTTTGATCTAAGCCTTCTGTATACTGGGGCGGATTTTCAACCATTGATTCTGACACAATTACTCGCTTACTACCCGCACTGGTCATGGCTGATGCTGGCATAATATAGACTCCCTGTAAAATGCCTCGCAAACCACCATCAGTTTTGAACAAATAATTAGTCACTGTACCCGTATCATTTTTAATTAGATAGTCAACCAGAACCCCCACTTTTTTACCAGCATTAGTCCACACTTCATGATTAATGCTAGAATCAGCATTTTCTGGCAATATAAAATTGCCCTCATCTGAGGATTTATTCACCAGAACAGCATCGACCCCAATAGTCTCAATTTGTTGCCAACTAAATGCCCGTTTTTTGCCTCCCACTGGTAACATTCCTGACTTGGTAGTGAAGCCTATCACTTGGTTGGAGTTCAGATCTGCTGCTATTTCTTCGATGTGGCCTAATTGTTCGACACTTTGGCGATCGAGGACTAGGCGACCGATTAGGTCACTACGTTTGATGATTCCTTTCTTAGCGTTCATAGCCAATTTTTCCTTTTACAGTTACAGCCATTATTAATTGTAACATAATTGTTGACAAAGCACAGCCAATGTGTTAAAAATCATCCCGGTTTCCAGTGAGTTTTGAGTGGCTGGCAATTGACGGGTCAGGTCTTAGGACAACTGAAAAATAAACGACACCAGATCCCCTTTACCTAAAGCGATGCGATCGCCTGGTCGCAACCGATGACGGTTTCCTTTTGGCAGAGGAATATTGTTAATATATGTTCCGTTAGAACTACCCACATCCTCAATATAATAGGCATCGCCTTCTAGGCGAATATTAGCATGGGTTCGCGAAACGATTTCCGCATTAGTAAACCCAGAAACATCTATATCCGGGGGAACTAGATCATTAGGTTTACCAATATGAATCACGGGTAAGTTTTGGGGGATTTCTAGCGGAGTTGTACTTTGAACATGAATCAATTTAGCAGTTTGTTGCTGAAGTTGGGTGGCGTGAGTTCCCGCGCTCACCACTGCTGCTGGGGGGGGTGAGGATGGTAGGGGTATGGCTGTGGTGGGGACTGTTGTTGACTGAGTTGGGGGTTGTACTGGGTCTGGGTCTGGGTCTGGGTCTGGGTCTGGGTCTGGCTGAGGTGGCGGGAAAGATGGACTAGGACTAGCAACGGGTGAGGGACCTGATTTTTGTAAATTCACAGCCGAATTAGAACCAGATGCTACTGTGGGGACCTCTTCATCTGGTAAGGGGTCAGGAAGTACCAAATCTGGTAGCGGCGGAACTACTGTCGGAATTAAATCAGGGTTCTGGTTTTCTTCACCGCCTGGGGTCGGTAGCAAATTATAACCACACTGACCGCAGAAAGAAGCATCGGCTTGGACTGTTGCGCCACAATTGGGACAACTGGTGGTCGTGGGAAGGGGAGTATAACAAGATTCGCACTGAGTTGCGCCCTCTGGGTTCTGATGATTACAGTTTGGACAGACAATCATAGAGTTCTCCTTACGCTATCGAAAGCGATCGCACCATAGCTAACAATTAGATCCTAACCTAGCATCAGTCTCTAAAATCTCAGCTTTTCTGGATTTCTTCTCCCGCCGCCGCATCAAGTAGCCACCAAAGTTCACCCTGGGGTTGAATGAAGCGACTGGGGTAGGCGTTTGCATCCCCTGTGGGTGCAAAAACTTCAGCCAAAGCCGATCGCTTACTAGCCCCGGCTACCAGGAAGACGACACAATCAGCTTGATTGATTAGGGGAATGGTGAAGGTGATGCGAGGTTCACCGTCTTTATTGCCAACTGTTACTAGGCGATCGCACACTTGTAGTGCATCTGTAAAAGGAAACAGAGAGGCTGTATGGGCATCATCCCCCATTCCCAACAATATCATATCAAATCTGGGAAATTCTCCGGGAGCCACCCCAAAAAATTCTCGAATTTGGCGATCGTGCTTTTCTGCGTCTACTTGGGGATTGCCACTACCTGTGGGCATAGGATGAATGTTAGACTCTGGGAAGTTTACCCGATCTAACCAAGCACTGCGAGCCATTTTTTGGTTACTATCTGGGTGGTCTGGGGGTACATAGCGTTCATCTCCCCAGAAAATATGGATCTGGTCTAGGGGTAGATCTTGTTTGGCTAAGGCCTCATAAACGGGTTTGGGAGTCCCTCCCCCAGCTAAGGCTATGGTAAACCGATTTCGGCTTTGAATCGCCGCCTCCATTTTGCTGAGGATGATTTCTGGCGATCGTCTGACTATTTCCTCGCGGGTAGCTAAAACTTCGATTCTTTTGTGCATCATATCCTCAAAATCAGCTTTTACCACATCATAAAACCTTTTTCTGGCAAATCGTCAATTAGTTACCAGGTCTATCCTCACCGGGACAGTATAACCTCCGAAAAATCACGGATGCAAGATCACAAGTCATAGGTGTTTCATATCACAATCATATCTGATCAATTTCACCTGAACAAGGGCATAGTATCACGGTAAATAAGAGAGGTTTCGCACAATAATGAACATACAGGGCATAGTTTTTAGAGTTCATACCGATTTCAACCCAACTCTAACCCTTTAGTCCTCCCGCCCCTGATCTGTAAAGACTGAGGGCGATTTGATCAGAATTAAGCAGATGGATACTCAAATTGGTTACAAAAAACTAAAGTCTAATCCATTCACCACTTACCGTGACCCCATAAGTGGCAAATGGATCGTGATCAAGTCTGAGGAAAAAAAAACTCAAGCACAAGCGGCTTGAAGTGGCCAGAAACCTCAGAGTTAAACAATGGTCATGACAGTTGAAAGGTCGCCAAACACCTAGGTTGACATCTCAGTTATTATGCCAGTCTTTCTGGTTTTGGGTGACTACTACAGATCTAAATTTGATGGTTTTGGGAACTGTCACAGTTCAAATACTGTCACATACACTATCCCAAAGTTAATCAGACACTGGGTATATTACAGTTATCGAGTTCACACAAAAAACGATGACATCTACCATTTTTTCCCCTACTACCTCCGATGTTGAATCCAATTCTTGGCTATATCTAATTGCCGATGAGGTTGATCACTTTACTGGAGATGATTGGCTGGCCTTGTGTCCAGATATTGACGAAGGCGAACTTTATCGCGACTGGTTTATCTGGTATGATGCCGATGTTAATGGCAGTTGGGAAGCCTACGACCACTTAACAGGTGAACAAATTATTTCTCCTGATTTGGAGTGGATTAAGTCCCAAATTGATGCTATTGAAAATCGCCGACAACTGTCATATATTCATATAGCATAAACTTCTCTATTGGTGAAGAAAATTTTGATAAAACCCTATCAATTCTTGGGGATATTACCCCAGATTACTAAAATTATCCAACTGATTCAACCCTCGGCTACTTCCTTCGGTCCCCCTAATTCAGGGGGATTTTTAATTGTCCCTAGTCCCTAGTCCCCTGTCCATAGTCCCTGGTCTGTTAACTCAACAGGTGCATATATTTGCTATGCTGACCTGATAGGATTTGGGAGGTGTAGGGATGACGGGTTTAAATGGGAAGTCCAACTTATCTAAGAAGTCCCCCTATTTAGAATTAAACAATCAGGGACAAATTATCACCTTTGAATTGACCCAAAATCAGCATATTTTGGGGCGCGATCGCAGCCGCGCTGATTTAGTAGTTCCCGAAACCTGGCTGGTGATTTCCTCCGGTCATCTAATGCTACGCCAAATCGGAGACACCTACCATATTTTTGACGGAGACGGACAGCAACCCAGCACTAATGGTCTGTTTGTCAACCATACTAGAATTACAGTTAAGGAAGGCTATCGACTACATAGTGGGGTGGAAATTACCATCGGTCAGAATCCCAAAAATCAGATTAGGTTGCGCTACTTTGACCCTAATAATCCCAGCACCTCCCCCTATTCAGCCATTCCGGCTATCTCTTTAAAAGAGCGATCGGTGATGTTAGGTAGAGACTCCACCGCGACAGTACAGTTAGATTCCCCTATTGTATCACGATGTCATGGGATTATTGAACCATTAGACACGGGTCATTATATTTTAAATGATTATAGTGCTAACGGCATATTTGTTAATGGTAAAAGAATCGAGAAAGCTACGCGATTGCTAGATGGCGATACCATCAGAATCGGTCCGTTTACCCTGATGCGTCAGGGGGATAATTTAGAAATCATGGATTTAGGCGATCGCATTAGATTAGATGCTCAAAGATTGCTGCGATTAGTTCGCGATCGACGAGGGAAATCGAAGGTATTATTAAGTGATTTAACCTTCGCCATTGAACCCGGACAATTTGTAGCATTAGTGGGGGGGAGTGGTGCAGGAAAATCTACCCTAATGCGAACGTTATTGGGTCTGAGTCCGACTACTAAGGGTTCCGTTTATTTGAATGGTGACGAATTACAACAAAACTTTAATCTCTATCGTCATCAAATAGGTTATGTTCCCCAGGATGATATTATTCATCGCCACTTAACGGTAGGAGAAGTTCTCACCTATGCGGCTAAATTACGCTTACCCCCAGACGCAGATATTGAAGCCACAGTTACTAAAACTCTCTATGAAATAGAAATGCTCGATCGCCGTGATGTCATGGTGTCGCAACTTAGCGGCGGACAACGAAAACGGGTTAGTATCGGGGTGGAATTGTTAGCGGATCCTAAGTTATTTTTTCTTGATGAACCGACATCAGGACTTGATCCGGGGTTGGATAAAAAGATGATGGAATTGTTGCGTCGTTTGGCTAACCAAGGACGGACAGTGATTTTAGTTACCCACGCCACCGCCAATATGATGATGTGCGATCGAGTCGTGTTTTTAGGAAGGGGAGGAAGGTTATGTTATTTTGGACCCCCAGGGGAAGCCTTCGAGTTTTTTGATTTAGATACGGGAGATTTTGCCGATATTTATAATTTGTTGGAAGAGGGAGAAGCGATCGCTCAAGATTGGTCTTTACGGTTTCGCAAATCTCCCCAATTTCAGAATTATGTAGTTAATCATCTAACTGGGGGAGAAACACCCGAAAAACAGCGGCAACCTGCCACGCAAAAACTCGCCAATATTCCCCAACAATTATCAATTTTAACTCAACGCTATTGGCGGCTTATTAAGCGAGATCCGTTTAATTTATTACTGAATTTGCTAACCGCGCCTGTGGGAATTTTATTGATTAGGTTAGCTATAGGCGATCGAGACCCCTTTCTGGGAGATGCTGACATCAGTTTAGCATCTTTAGCGCGACAAGTGTTATTTGTTTTTACCTGTGCCGCTATCTGGGTGGGTTTATCTAGTTCTCTGCAAGAATTAGTGAAAGAAACCGCTATTTATACCCGCGAAAGGTTAGTAAATTTACGGATTGTTTCTTATTTAGGATCCAAATTCATTGTCTTATCAGGATTAGCCCTTTTACAAACCCTGTTCATGGTAGGGATAATTGCCATCTGCTTTCAATCTCCATCAACCCCTTTATTCCCATGGATTTTAGGGGTAAGTATTACCACCTTTTTGACCCTCATATCAGCCATGGGTTTAGGTGTGTTAGTATCCGCTTATGTGCAAAATAGCGCCCAGGCTAATAGTGCATTACCCCTGCTATTATTACCACAAATTATTTTTTCTGGGGTATTATTTCAAATGTCAGGAATTAGCCGAGTAGTTTCTTGGTTAATGGTCAGTCGCTGGTCTATGGGTGCTTATGGTTCCCTGGTCGATATAAATTCCCTAATTCCCCCACCCGTAACCCTCCCTGATGGCACAATTATTCCCCAACCCTTTGAGTTATCATCAGTTTATGAACCCACCTGGGAAAATTTATTATTAAATTGGGGTATATTGGGGTTACATTTATTGATTTATTGGGGATTAACTGCGATTATTCAGAAGCAAAAAGACATCATTTAGACTACTTACTATTTTACCATATACCCCGGCTAGGCTGCCAATCTTGGAGGATGGCTATAGTATGGCTACAGTAATCTCTCTGTCAAAATTGACCTAATTCTGGGATTTGTGTTATATTAGATCAAACCTATTTACCTATTTAAAAATTTAATGGTGTCCCAGTTTATTCATAGTCTAAAGTTGCGAAACTTGCTCTCCTACGGGAGTGATACAGAACCGCTTAAATTAGAGCCTTTAAATGTATTAATCGGTCGTAACGCTTCCGGTAAATCTAATTTAATCGAAGCCTTGGGGATTTTAAAAGCCACTCCTACAGATTTAACTACTCCCATTCGTCAAGGAGGAGGAATTAGTGATTTCCTGTGGAAAGGAACCCAAAAAATTCCTATAGCCGAAATTGACGCAACTATTGCACCCCTAGAAGGTTCAATGAATCTGCGCTACAGAATCAGTTTTACCGAAACTGGTCAGAGGTTAGAAATCATTGATGAAGCAATCGAAAATGAACAGCCTTATCCAGGAGAAAATGAACCATATTTTTTTTATCGTTATCAAGGGGGTCGTCCAGTTATCAATGAGGCTACCGAAGTTGATGGATACAAAAAAAGAGCCTTACGTCGAGAAACTCTGAGTCCCGAACAATCAGTTTTATCCCAAAGAAAAGATCCAGATATGTATCCTCAGTTAAGTTATCTGGCTGCTCAATTTGCACAGATTAATCTATATCGTAACTGGCAAATTGGCAGATATTCTGAACCCAGATTGGCTCAACAAACTGATTTACCTTCCCACCCAATATTAGAAGACATTAGTAACCTGGGATTGGTGTTAAATAACTTACAATATCAATTGGGAAGTCGGGAAATTATCGAGAATTTACAAAAATTTTACGAAGAAGCCGAGGAACTGATCATCAAAATTTATGGTGGTACAGTCCAGATATTTATTCGCGAAAAAGATTTAATTCAGCCGATCCCAGCTACTCGTCTTTCTGATGGTACACTGCGTTATTTATTTTTAATGGCTTTACTACTTGATCCGACACCAGGACCGATTTTATGTATAGAAGAACCCGAAATAGGTTTACATCCTGATATACTCCCAATGATTGCTGAAATGCTAATATCCGCCTCAGAAAGAACTCAACTGATTGTTACAACCCATTCTGATGCTTTAATATCAGCACTTCCGCCGGAGTCAGTATTAGTATGCGATCGCCATGAAAGTGGAAGTTTTATTCGTCGATTGGAAGCCGATAAACTCAAAAAATGGCTGGAAAACTACACTCTGGGAGACTTATGGAGAATGGGTGAAATTGGGGGAAATCGATGGTAAAGGAAATTCGCATTTATATTGAAGGTGGGGGAGATAGTAAAAATACTAAAGCTCGACTTAGAAGTAGTTTTAATCAGTGCTTTAGAGACTTGGTAAAAAAGGTTCGTGTTCGCCGGCTCAAATGGAATATAATTATCTGTGGCTCGCGGAATAATGCCTATGAATGTTTTACCAAGGCTTTAGTAGATCATCCGAATTGTTGCAATATTTTATTAGTTGACTCAGAAGCACCTGTCACCAATAACAACCCATGGCAACATTTAAGAAATCGAGATCACTGGAATGATGCCCAAGTTAGCGATCGCTACTGTCATCTTATGGTACAAGCAATGGAGGCTTGGTTTATTGCTGATATTGATGCCTTAATTAAGTTCTACGGAAACGGATTTAGAAAAAACTTAATCCCTGAAAATTCTAATGTGGAAATCATAGCCAAGGACAGATTACCAACTATTCTCAATGAAGCAACTCGTCATACCCAAAAAGGCAAATATCAGAAAATTGCTCATGGTTGCCAGCTTTGAGAAATCATAGACATTAACAAAGTTCGTGCTGCTTCTAGTTATGGCGATCGCTTTTTCAGAACTATGGAAGAAATTATCGCAGAATAGAGTTAGAATATGAATAATTATTCCCAGTGTATTATCAAACTTGAAGATAACTTGTAAACGCCATGTCTCTGACTCAACAAATTCTGTCGCAAATTCCGGGAAACCCTCTCACCGGACTACAAAACGCCGATCGCCTTTGGGAAGCTATCAAAAACCATAGCCTACCCATACCAGAAACCGTCACAGAAACCGATCAACCCCTTAACCAAATTGATTATGATGTCATAGTTTGTGGGGGAACATTAGGAATTATTATCGGTGCGACCTTAGCCAAAAAAGGATGGCGCGTCGCCGTCTGTGAACGCGGACAATTGAGGGGACGAGAACAAGAATGGAATATTTCCCGCCATGAACTTCAGGTATTTGAGCAATTAAATTTACTCTCTCCAGAAGAATTAGAAAAAGCGATCGCCACTGAATATAACCCCGCTAGAATTAGCTTTCCTGACATTCCCGATATCTGGGTTAGAGATGTTCTTAATATTGGTGTTGACCCAGTTTATTTGCTAGAAACCATCAAAACCCGGTTTTTAGAAGCTGGCGGTCAACTCTTAGAAAATACCCCCTACCAAGCCGCCACCATTCACCCCAATGGAGTTACCGTAGAAACCGGAGTCAATCAAACTTTAACCAGCCGACTATTACTAGATGCAATGGGTCACTTTTCCCCCATTATCAAACAAGCCAGACAGGGAAAAACTCCTGATGCTGTTTGTTTAGTGGTCGGGACTTGCGCCACCGGATATCCTAGCAATGAAACCGGAGATATATTCGCTTCTTTTACTCCTGTGCAAAATCAATGTCAGTATTTTTGGGAGGCTTTCCCAGCCCGAGACGGACGCACTACCTATATGTTTAGTTATCTTGATGCACACCCAGCTAGACCCAGTTTAACAGACTTTTTTGAGGATTATTTAACCCTACTTCCTCAATATCAAAATGTGGAATTATCCCAGTTAAATTTTAAACGAGCCTTATTTGGTTTTTTCCCCTGTTATCGCCAGAGTCCCCTAGCAACTCCCTGGAATTCTATTATCCCCATTGGTGATAGTAGCGGTAGCCAGTCCCCTTTAAGTTTTGGTGGTTTTGGCGCAATGGTACGCCATCTGAATCGCTTAACTAACGGTATTGATGAAGCATTGAAAGCTAATATTTTGGATAGTAAATCTCTGGCTTTGTTACAACCATATCAACCCAGTTTGTCGGTGACTTGGTTATTTCAAAAATCTATGAGTGTCCCGATGGATAAAACCATTAATAGTCATAGTATTAATCAACTTCTCGCCGCCGTATTTCAGGATATGGAGCGTTTGGGGGAACCAGTGCTTAAACCTTTTTTACAAGATGTTATTCAATTTCCCGCCTTAGCTAAAACTTTATTTACTACCGGAATTCTACACCCTGCTATTGTCTTAAAAGTGATTCCCCAGGTGGGGTTAGGAAATTTAGTTGATTGGACTATTCACTATTTGAATTTAGCCAGCTATAGTCTACTGTACCCTCTCGGAAAGTCTCTGAACCCTCTCACTCAAAAATTATCTGCTCAACAACAGTATTATATTCATCGCTGGGTTGATGCTTGGTGCTATGGTTCTGGGGGAGATTATCATAATTAATCTCCCATAAATAAAACCTCCTTTCCTGGTCTAATTTAGACTGAGGAAAGAAGGTATAAAAACCCTTGACAATCAGTGCCAAATCTAACTTTTAAAGTCCACCGACGTTAGCCAGTCCCAGAATTACACCAGCACCCAGGATATGACCTAAGCAAGCACTTCCAACTACAGCACCAGCACTCATACCAGCAATGGGGGTGGGTGCGCCTACGTTTTGTTGTTTAATGGTGAATTTACCAATAGCGATCGCCAAAACATTACAAACAATCATCACAATGGCAACATTGGGACTCCAGGGTAAAGTGCTAGGAGCCGCTGCAATTAAAGTTGAGTAAATCAATGGACTTCTCCTAATCTAAGGTTTAAACTTCAGCAGAATTGACAAATTTTACTATCTTTAAGTCCAAGTTTTTATCACAAAATTTTCGCAACTGCCTCAAAATGTAGCAATCCTTAATATTTCCACATATTTGTTAAAACTTGCTCCAAAAACTTAAACTTCTGTCAGTCAACTAGGCTTTTGGGCCTGAATAACTTGTAAACTCCCCCCAGCATAGAGACGAAAAGCAGTCCGGTCCGCCATGGGTGAGGAAAGATCCACTTGAAACCCCATAGAAGTCAGTAAGCCTTTTAAGTCGGTATCAATTAACTCCCAAGCGGTTTCCGTTTCAAACAACCATAGAAACATCGCCACACCCGGCCAAAATATGGGATTAGTCGGTTTATGGAAATCCACCAGAGTAAATATACCCCCTGGCTTGAGTACCCGGTAAACCTCCCTTAAAATTTGTTGTAACTGGTCGGGGGCCATCTCATGGAGGGCGGCGCTAGTATGGACTAAATCAAAACTACAGTCCTCAAAAGGCATATTTTCGGCAAAGGCTTCCACATACTCAGCAGTGGGGACATTAGCCCTGGCCCTAGAAAGCGATCGCCTTGATGCGTCCAAACCCGTGACTTGTTGCGAGTATTGTGCGATAATCTGGGTAGCCTGTCCGCTGCCACAACACAAATCTAACACCCGCGTTTCTGGGGTGATAGACAAACCCTCTAGGGCGAGGCGGCGAAACCGACTTTCACCACCTACAGCCAAAGCAGCCACGGCGGAAATCCCATCATACAGCCACTGATAGCGATAGCTTAACGGTCTCAGAAATGTTGCCATCAATCAAAAATCCTTAACTTCTGCTATAGACTTTGATCCTATTGATATATTATTTTGTTAAAATGGGTAACAATAATTAGAGTCTGGGAACCTGTTAAGCGCCATGGGAAGAGTTGGAGTCTTACTATTGAATCTAGGCGGACCTGAACAATTAGAGGATGTCCGCCCCTTTCTGTACAATCTATTTTCCGATCCAGAAATTATCCGGCTGCCATTTACTTGGCTGCAAAAACCTCTAGCCTGGATGATTGCCACCATGCGCCACACAAAATCCCAGGAAAATTATAAAGAAATTGGGGGTGGGTCTCCACTGCGAAGGATTACCGAAGAACAGGCGGTCGCCCTGGAAGAAAAACTTGGGGAAAAAGGTAATAATGCTCAGGTATATGTGGGAATGCGCTACTGGCATCCCTTTACCGAGGAAGCATTGGCTAAAATTAAGCGCGATCGCATTGACGAATTAGTGATTCTCCCCCTATATCCGCAATTTTCCATTAGCACCAGTGGTTCTAGTTTTAGGCTGCTTGAGAGGATTTGGGAAGATGACCCGGAACTACAAAAAATTGATTATACCGTGGTTCCCTCCTGGTATCAGCGATCGGGATATTTACAAGCTATGGCGCAACTAATCGCCCAGGAACTTGATCACTGTCCTAACCCTGATCAAGTCCATATTTTCTTCAGCGCCCACGGAGTCCCCCTTAAATATGTTGAGGAAGCCGGAGACCCCTATCAGGCTGAGATTGAAAGGTGTACTGAGTTGATTATGAAAACTCTTAACCGCCCTAACCCCCACACCCTGGCCTATCAAAGCCGCGTTGGTCCGGTGGAATGGCTAAAACCTTACACCGAAGAGGCTATCCCTGAATTAGCACAGCAAGGGGTCGAGGATTTATTGGTTGTACCGATTAGTTTTGTATCCGAACATATCGAAACTCTCCAAGAAATTGATATGGAGTATCGGGAATTAGCCGAAGAGTCCGGGATTAAGAATTTTTACCGGGTTCCGGCTTTGAACACTCATCCGGTTTTTATTAATGATTTGGCTGATATGGTGGTTGAGGCTTTAGAAAGTCCTAGTGTTCATTTCTCGGAAGTGGTGCGCCCCAGCAAACGGGTCAAAATGTATCCCCAGGAACGTTGGGAATGGGGTATGACTACAGCAGCGGAAGTCTGGAATGGTCGCTTGGCTATGATTGGAATTGTCGCTGTGATTGTCGAATTGATTACTGGTCAGGGACCTTTGCACTTTATCGGTTTGCTTTAGCAAAGTTGGGAAGGCTTATCCCCCTGATTCAAAAGGCGGATAAGCGTCCCCTAGTCCGAAATTACTTGGTGGTGACCATCATGTTGGTTTTTACTCAAAAATTAGCACCGGATCTCGATCGCATACCGGACTGGACGATCGCCCTAACAGCGGAACAACGCACTAAGACTAGACAACATATTGATATCCCCGGCGGCGATCGCATGACTTTATGTTTGGATCGTGGTGTGAATATCTCCGAGGGCGATCGCCTAATTTCCGAAACCGGGGATAAAGTTGTAGCTATTGTCGCTCAACCAGAACCCGTCATCACAGTTACAGCCCAGACTAATTTAGATCTCATTCGCGCCGCCTATCATTTGGGCAATCGTCATGTTCCCCTAGAAATTACCAGCCAGTATTTGCGCCTGGAACCTGATGGAGTTTTAGCAGATTTACTGATTAAGTTAGGATGCCATGTCACCCAGGAAATCGCCCCATTTTACCCCGACAGGGGAGCCTACCATGGGCATGATCATTAATTGGATAAGAGAAGGGAGGGAAGAGACAGGCTTTGATTTTACCATTATTACAACTATCTAGTCCGGCGTTGCCTTTAGGTGCTTATAGCTATTCTGATGGATTAGAAACTCTGGTCGAAACTGGATCTATCGCCAACGCCGAAGACCTGAATCACTGGTTAATTCAAGACCTCAATTATGGCGCGATTCGTCTGGAAGCCGCCCTAATGATGAGAGCTTTTCAGAGTTTTATCAATCAAGATTTAGCCAGTATATGTCATTGGAATAGTTGGTTAAGTGCCAGTAAAGAAACATCAGAATTGCGTCTGCAAAGCTGGCAGATGGGTAACTCTCTTTTGGCACTAATGGGGGAAATCTACCAGGCAAATAATGGCGATCATGATTATTTTCAATACATAAAATCAGCCATTGATCAGCCTTGTAATTATGCGATCGCCTTTGGAATTACCGCCGCCCATAGCCAGATAGACCCCCAAACAGCCCTACTGGGATATCTGCATAGTTGGGCTACCCATATCATCGGTGCCGGAGTCAAACTCATTCCATTAGGTCAAACCATCGGACAAAAACTGCTCTGGCAACTTTCCCCAACTCTCACCGAAATTAGCCAGCAAATACTGATGTTAAACGATGATGATTTAGTTAGCTGTAGTTGGGGATTAGGATTAGCAAGCATGGCTCACGAAATCCAGTATACCCGTCTGTTTCGCAGTTGATATATAATGCTACCAGTAATTGGAAACAGATGACCATTTTCAAGCCAGGAACCCCTAGATTGACCCAACCCCATAGCGATCGCCATATTGCCAACATTCCCCAAATATCAATTATTATCCCCGTCCTCAATGAAGCGCAAACCCTCCCCCATACCCTCAAGCAATTGCAGGGTATCAAAGGCATTGAAGTAATTGTAGTTGATGGTGGCAGTCAAGATGAAACCGTTACCATCGCCCAATCTTTCAGCGTCCAAGTCATCACCACAGCAGCCGGGAAAGCCCGACAAATGAACGCAGGAGCCGCGATAGCCACCGGAGATACTATCCTCTTCTTGCACGGTGACACCCAGCTTCCCGACGCTTTTAACCATTGGATAGAGCAAATTCTCCGTCAACCTGAGATTATCGCGGGAGCCTTTGAACTGGAAATCGCCGCCCCCATGTTACCACTGCGTTGGGTGGAATTCGGGGTAAAAATGCGATCGCATTATTGTCAACTCCCCTACGGCGACCAAGCCTTATTTATGAAAACCCAAACCTTTAGGGATATTGGCGGTTTTCCCGATTTACCAATTATGGAAGACTTTGCACTGGTGCGGCAACTACAGAAACGGGGCAAAATTGCGATCGCCCCAGTCCCAGTCATCACCTCAGCCAGGCGCTGGGAGCAAATTGGCATCCTCCAAACCACCCTAATTAACCAAATCGTCATTATCGGTTACCTTCTCCGTATTCCCAGCCCCACCCTCTCCCAGTGGTATCGGGCCAGAAAACGTAAAAATTTATGAACTTTTAGGATTATATGTGAACTTTTTTAACGCTAACTCCCATTTTTGTCGATAGTTTGCACAGGGCTGCTTAAAATATGAGCTTAACACCTGAACTCAAGATTTTAAGCGAACAGGAGAAAAATCAGTATGCCTCAAGCAACGGATCAAGGGTTGATTCAAGCCTACAACGGCGATCCCTTTGTAGGTCATCTATCCACCCCCATTAGTGATTCCGCCTTCACCCGCACCTTTATCGGCAACCTTCCCGCCTACCGTCCCGGTCTGTCTCCTCTTCTGCGAGGCTTAGAAATCGGTATGGCTCACGGTTACTTTATCGGTGGTCCCTGGGTTAAATTTGGAACCCAACGCGGCACTGAGTTCGCCAACCTCAATGGCCTGATTTGTGGCTTGGCTATGTTACTGATTGCCACAGCCTGTTTAGCCGCTTACGGTTTGGTAACTTTCCAAGGGGATAAATCCGAAGAAGGTGATTCCCTGCAAAGCGCCGCCGGTTGGAGCCAATTCGCTGGTGGATTTTTCATCGGCGGTATGGGAAGTGCATTTTTGGCATTTTTCTTGTTAGAAAACTTTGCTGTTGTTGACGCAATCTTTAGAGGTTTTGTCAATAATTAATCAGCACGATTCTGACTGAATTTTCACACAAATATCAGTCTGTCGGTTTTTTTGTAAAAAATTAACCTGAACTTTTGAAATTAGGAGACCTATAGCATGACTGGTGATTACGCTGCTTCCTTCCTGCCTTGGATTTTGATTCCTGTTGTTTGCTGGTTGATGCCTGCAGTTTTGATGGGTTTGCTGTTCATCCATATTGAAAGCGACGCCTAATATCAACCCTATTACCTAAACCGCTTAATCCTCCGCCTTTTGGTGGGGGATTTTTGGTGACTGATAGCCGGAATACTTAACTATATAATTATCAGAACTTTGACGATTTCAGGAAGTCCATGATAGCCTGACGGCGACAACTGTTGAATTATCCAAGAATTATCATGACTCCATCAGAATTAGGACTGGAAGCCTTGATGTCATCACAGCCAGGTCTGAATATCAGTCTGGAAGGCTTAAATAATACCATCCAATTTGGCACTGTAGCTAATGATACAATTGATGGCAGTGTTGGCGGTGGCAATAATCAGATCTACGGATTAGACGGAAATGATGTCTTATTAGCAGGCAATAATGATATTCTGTATGGTGGGTTAGGTTCTGATATCCTAGACGCATCAACTGGCAGCAATAACCAATTATTTGGCGGTCAAGGAGACGATGTATTAATTGGTGGCATTCGTAGCCAACTATTTGGAGACTTGGGGGATGATCAATTATTTGCTGGAATTGATGGCGACACTCTTACAGGTGGCCCAGGTTCTGACCAGTTTTGGATTTTAAATAACGGCAATTTCCCCATTAATCCCAGTGTAATTACTGATTTTGAACCCGGAGTTGATGTCATTGGTTTAGATGATCCTACTCTCAGTTTTGAACGGCTGACACTCACTGAAGTTAACCCTGATATAGTCATTAGTTTAGATGGCGTACCCCTGACCATAGTATTAGGAAAAACAGCGGCTGAGTTAACAGCAGATAACTTTGTATTTGCTTCGTCCCCTCTCAGCGAGGACTTGATTACCTATCCCTTATTCTGGCAAGGAATTTTCGGCTATACCGCCATCGGAGAATTTAGTTATGATAGGCGTTTTGAGGGAACCATAGTTACCCGTGATCAACTCAGTGACCTACAAATAACCTTCTTTGACCCTGATGGGAACCCCATACAAAGTTTTGACTACGATTTTCCGCTTCCTCCCACCAGTGAATTGAATTTCAACTTTGACACTACCACCACTACCATTTTGCAAACTGGCAACTTTAACGAACCTGATGGATTGGATTTGGGGGTAGAATTTAACCTGGAAACAGGTATAGACTTCATCACCTTTTTACAACCGCCAGACTTTCCCGAAGCAGTTATCTTTTTAGAAGAAGTAGTGGTTCCCGGTTCTGATGCTGATTTGATTGGACTTGATGAGGGAGGTATGTTAACTGTTATTGGTCTCGAAGTTGTCCAAGGTGTTTTGGCGGCAGCATCCCAACAGTTCGTGTTACCAGATTCTGAATTGAGAATCATGGAGGCTCAACCAGTATTATGGCCTGATGGTTGTTTGGGATTACCGGAAGATGGTGCTTTTTGTACTTTAGCGATTGTCCCTGGGTGGGAGGTGAAAGTAACGGACGGCGCAAATGAATTGGTTTATCGTACCAATGAATCAGGTTCGTTGGTCAAATTGGATATGTCGGCTAGTTGAATTTAACTCGATCCTAACTTCTGCTATTTTGGCTTGATCCTGAATGGCTGTCCTGGTGGCTGCAATAGACTAACAGTTGACCACCAGGGAGAAGTTACCATGAGAGGTTCAAACCGTGATAGAATTCGCTACGATCGCACCGAAATCGAAGGAAAAAATATCCATATTCACGTGGATCTTAACTCTGACCCTCGTTATCGATACGACTACGATTATGAGTCTCAAGGGTTGGGATCGGTTGGGTTTTTGTTTTTGTTACTGACAGCGTTAGTTATTTTTGTCGGTAGTTATGGCGGTCCAGATACTTACGCCGTCCCCGATTTTGACCTATCGCCAATTTTGCGTCAGTCTACTTCTAAATAGTGGGAAAAGTTGCACTAATCTGATTACAGGCTTCCCCGCCTGTAAATTTGCTATAAATCTCCCCAGATTCAAGATATGATTACCAGAGATACCCAACGGTTAAACATGATGTCGGCACCGCAGGATTTACCCCTACAGCCTACCGAGGATGGTTCTTTTACATTTTTTTCCCCAGAATTTGGGGAGGCTTTCCATAGTCGTTTTGGCGCGAAGGGAGAGGCAAAAAGTAAATTTGTCGAACCCCTGAATTTAGCGGCTAAAGCTACAGCACCCAGTCTGAAAATCTTGGATATTTGCTATGGTTTGGGATATAATACGGCAGCGGCTTTAGCTGCTATTTGGGAAGTTAACCCTCATTGTCAAGTTGAAATCATCGGATTAGAATTAGATCAGGGAGTCCCCCAAAGGGCGATCGCCCAAGGTTTATTAAATGATTATCCGCTTCCTATTCCCGAATATCTCAAGACTCTGGGGACTCAATTACAGGTAACATCCCATAACCTCCAAGCCACACTGCTAATTGGTGATGCTAGACAGATGTTAAAACAGGTCTATGATTCCGGTTTTCAGGCTGATGCTATTTGTCTTGACCCCTTTTCTCCCCCCACCTGTCCGGGACTGTGGACGGTGGAATTTTTGGCTATGGTGGCTCAATGTCTAAAACCTGACGGACGTTTAGCCACTTATTCCTGTGCGGCGGCGGTGCGAACTGCTTTAATGATGGCAGGATTAGCGATCGCTTCTAGTACCCCCTTTGGTCGCCGCGCCCCAGGAACGATCGCCAGTTGGGACGGGGTAGGTTTACCACCTCTAAGCGAAAAGGAACTGGAACAGCTTAACACCCGCGCGGCTATCCCCTATCGTGACCCGAATTTGGGCGATCGCCACCAGTCAATTATAGACCGCCGCCAAACGGAACAAGCCACCTCACCCCTAGAACCTAGTAGCCACTGGAAAAAACGCTGGATTTCAGCTACTATAGACAACCAGTAATTTTGAGTCCGGGGCAAATTTAAAGACCCTATAAGTATTAAAACCGATGGTAGCAGTAGCAATTCTAGCAGCAGGACGAGGAACCCGCATGAAATCTGACCTTCCCAAGGTCTTACATCAATTGGGAGGGCGATCGCTTGTCGAATGGGTTTTAGAAAGCGCCCGAGACTTACAACCCTTACGAAAGTTGGTGATTGTCGGTTATGGCGGCGATCAAGTCCAGACTTCTCTGGTGGCGAAATATCCAGACGCAGGCTTAGAATTTGTCGAACAGAAACAACAGTTAGGTACTGGTCACGCTATCCAACAGGTTTTACCCTATTTACAGGATTTTACTGGGGATTTACTGGTTCTTAACGGGGATGTGCCACTACTGAGACCCCACACCCTGCAACAGTTGATGACGATTCATAAACAACAGGGAAATGCTGCTACTATTTTAACGGCGAATTTGCCGAATCCCACCGGATACGGTCGAGTTTTTTGTGATAGTAAAAACCTGGTTAAAGAAATTGTCGAACATCGTGATTGTACGGAAGCGCAAAAGCAAAATCATCGCATAAATGCCGGAGTTTATTGTTTTAATTGGCAGGCTTTAGCTAAAATTCTGCCCCATTTAAAAGCAGACAACGACCAACAGGAATATTATTTAACTGATACGGTTCATGACCTAGACCCGGTAATGGCGGTTGATGTGGAAGATTTCCGGGAAATTATGGGTATCAATAATCGTCGCCATTTAGCCGCCGCCCATGAGGTATTTCAAGAATGGATTAAGGAAGAATGGATGGATGCGGGTGTAACTTTGATAGACCCTGATAGTATTACTATTGATGATACGGTGCAATTGGAACCAGATGTCATTATTGAACCACAAACTCACCTGCGAGGAAAAACTCTGATTAGGTCGGGAAGTCGTATCGGACCGGGAAGTTTAATTGAGAATAGCGAAATCGGGGAAAATGTGACGGTTTTATATTCGGTGATTTCTGATAGCACGATCGCCTCTAATACCCGTATCGGTCCATATACCCATTTACGAGGTCATGCTAACATAGCTGAGGGGTGCAGAATTGGCAACTTTGTGGAGTTGAAAAATGCGGAAGTCGGACCAAAAACTAATATTGCCCATTTATCCTATATTGGGGATGCGACCCTAGGGGAAAAAGTTAATATTGGCGCGGGAACTATTACGGCTAATTATGATGGATTTAAGAAACATCACACCACTATAGGCGATCGCACTAAAACCGGCTCTAACAGCGTCATAGTTGCCCCTGTAACCCTCGGAAATGATGTGACAGTAGCAGCAGGGTCTGTGATTACTAATGACGTGCCAGACGACTCCTTAGCGATCGCCAGAGAAAGGCAAATCGTCAAACATAATTGGCGATCGAACCAGCCACAGGATTAAATGGGATTAAATAGGTGCGTCAACTCCACACCAGCCGTGATGATTTGACGCACCGGACGACAGCCTAAACCAATCTGAGATTAGGATAGTAAGCCAAAATATCATCAGTGCTAAGGGTATCGCCACTGGCTTGGGGAGTCCAAAGAACTTCGATCGCCAATAGCTGTTCACTACCAATGGAACCTAAACGACTGATCGCCTGTCTCAAATCCTGGGAACTTTCAATTTTAGGCAATTCAAGCTGACCCAAAACTCCCACAACTAGGGTGACAATAATATATTCCCCTGGATTTTCGGTAGCATCTTGACTGACGATCGCCCCTTTGTCATCAGTAGCAGAAATGCGCTGATTATTGAAGTTTGAGAGAGTTTCTTCGGTAAACTTACTACGTTCTGCGATCGCCAACTGATTAAATTTCGCTTCCGCCGAATTTAAACGCATCCGATCCGCCTCACTCGCACCATAGACCCAATATTCTGGGTGACGTAGTAGGGCTAAAGTCGCTTCCTGAAGGACTTGGGCGCGACCTTCTGGGGTTCCGGTGTCAGCAGTGGCCGCGAGGCGCGCGAGGTCCTGTTGGAGGTAGCGACCCTCAGCTAATAAACCCACCTGTACCTCAGCCACGGAAACTGTGGGATTATTATATTCGGCTTCTTGGACTCCTTCACCGACAGCGCGGAAACTTCTCACGATAAAATTGGCAATGGCCACGAAAATCAGGATAGAAAATAGTCCTCCGAAACCGCCAAAACCAAAGAAGGGAAGTAAAAATGGAAATCCAAACCCACCGCGGCCGTAATATCCACCCCCTGGGGCTTGTCTGGGACTGGGGGCTAGTGTGCGACTGGGGGCGCGAAATGAACCACCGCCAATCCGACCGCCACTCCTGGCTGCTAGGGCGCTGTCAGCATGGCTAAATCCTAGGGTGATAATCAGGGCGATCGCTATTAGTGGTTTAAAAAACGGTTTAACAATTGCCAACAAATTTTTCAACATAAATGATCCTAATGTCTGCTTGGGACTGGAATTTGATCGAGGTTAGCATCAATTGTATTTCTTCCGGCGATCGCTTATCCAGTCGATATATCTACTACTTTAACGCCTCTAGCGTAACTGCTACAGCCGATCCAAGGTACGGACTTCCCCAATATAGGGGAGATATCCGCACCTTACCAGATTATTAATGGTTGATTATACCGTTGTGTCAGTTTTGAGCCAACTGGCGGTCAGTTTGGGGGCTATGGGACTAATGGTGGGAGTCAGGGTGTCTGATGGACAACAACAGACTCCTAGAATTTTACCTGTCCAACAAATTATATCCCCAAATCCACGATGTCCGGTAGATTTAAACCAGTTACTCACTGAGTTGGTGGTGGATTTACCCGCCTATGCTAACCGTGTGATTACGCGATCGCCACCTACCAACCATTTACAGGATATCCCTACATCAGTGATTTTAGCCACCAGTTTACCCCCAGAAACTATACCTGTTTCTGAGCATTTACCCACCGATTTACCTACTGGTGATGATATTGATTTGGGCTTCATTGTTACCCGTGAAAGGTTGTATATTAATAATAGGATGCTCGTGATTCAACGCTATCATTGGTTATTCTTGCGTTCAACTCCTAACGGGTGGGAATTAGTGAAAATGTTATCTAAATCAGACCCTTATCCTGGTTACAGGATTTTACCCCAGCCTTGGGATAGTAGCCAAAGTGCGATCGCCCGCGCCATTCGCCTCTGGCTGCGAGACTGTCAATGGCGGACAGTCCCCAGATAAAAATGACTGAGAGGTTTTGATTATGTATCAAGTTGGTGGTAGCTTAGAGCGTAATGCTGAGAGTTATGTAGAAAGAAAAGCCGACCGAGAACTTTATCAACATTTGAAAGCTGGAAAGTTTTGTTATGTTCTTAACTCTCGTCAAATGGGGAAATCCTCCTTATTGGCTCAGACAAGATACCGCTTAGAACTAGACGGATTTCGATGTTCTAGTATTGACTTAACCCTAGTAGGTCAAGACCAGATTACTTCTGCACAGTGGTATAAAGGTATTATTGTTGAATTACTCAGAGGATTTAAGTTATGGGAAAAATTCCAATTTTTTAAAGCCTGGTGGCAAAATCAAGATAACCTTTCCCCAGTACAGAAATTAGGCTATTTTATTGATGATATCTTATTGCCAGAAATACCCCACAAAAATCTGGTCATTTTTATAGACGAGATTGATAGTATGTTAAGCCTGGATTTCCCCTCTGATGATTTTTGGGCGTTGATCCGTTTTTTGTATAATCAAAGGGCCATTAATCCTGAATATAATCGCCTCACTTTTGCCATTTTTGGAGTAGCTACACCCTCCGATTTGATTCAAGACCGGACTCGGACACCTTTTAATGTTGGTAAAGCCATAGATTTAACAGGTTTTACCCTCTCAGAAGCACAGATATTAGCCCAAGGATTAAATATCACAGGTGGCGACAAAATAGCAGTTATTGAACGCATTTTATTTTGGACTAATGGGCAGCCTTTTTTAACGCAAAAAGTTTGTGATTTAATTAATCAAATTAATTTGATGGTCAATAATGCACCTGTGTTCATTAAGCCGGGAGAAGAAAGCCAGTTTATCGATGAAATAATTGGGATTAAAATCATCTATAAATGGCAAGAACAAGACCAGCCAGAGCATTTAATGACTATCTTAAACCGAATCAAGTACAGGGTAGATATCATCCCTAAAATGCTAGGAATTTATCAAAAATTGCTAGAAAAAAGCCCGGTAGAAGTTGATAATACCCGCGAACAATCAGAGTTAATTCTGTCGGGATTAGTTATTAAAAATGAAGGAAATTTACAGATAAGAAACCTCATTTATCAAACTATATTTGATTCCACTTGGGCTGCTCAAGAGTTAGCAAATATTCGCCCCTATTCTCAGCTTTTAGATTCTTGGGTTAAATCTGACAAAAATGATGTGTCTCGATTACTAACCGGACAAGCGTTAATAGATGCTAAAAGTTGGGCTCATTCCCGGAGTTTAAGTGACTTAGATTATCAATTTTTAGCCGCTAGTCAAGAACTAGAAGAACAGCAAATCAAAACCAGTTTAGAAGCTGCTAGAGTCCAAGAAATCAATCACCGACTCGCTCAAGAAAAAAAAGTCGCAAAATTGCAGCGGCTACTGTTACTGATAGCCACGGTAGCTTTGACCATTTCCTCTGGGTTAGGTGTCTTGGTATGGCGACAAAATCAGCAAGTACGGATTAGTGAAATTAGAGCCTTAGCATCTTCTTCTCATGGTTTATTAGCCTCCCATAACCAGTTAGATGCTATGGTGGATGCTATTAAGGCTAAACGTCGTTTAGAGGGTTTAGGCAAAGTTGATAGCTACACTGAATCCCAAGTTACATTTGCTTTAAATAATGCCATTTATAATAGCAATGAATTTAATCGTTTAATTGGTCATAAAGGCTCGGTTTTGAGTGTAGATATTAGCAGTGATGGTCAGTTAATTGCTACGGCTAGTAATGATAAAACTGTGAAAATTTGGCGGCAAGATGGAACCTTAATTAATACCCTACAACATTCGGGAACAGTCCATCGTGTGGCTTTCGGACCTGACGGTAATTTGGTGGTTTCTGCTAGTTTAGATGGTCAGGTAAAACTGTGGAATGTAGATGGTGAATTATTGCAAAATATACACGCTCATGATGCGGCAGTTTGGGGAATAGATTTTAGTCCTAATGGTCAAATTATCGCTTCTGCTAGTGGCGATCGCACTGTTAAATTATGGCTACTAGACGGCACATTATTAACAACTTTGACAGGACATACAACCATTGTTTGGAATGTGGCTTTTGATCAAACCAGTCAAATAGTAGCTTCTGTCAGCGTTGATGGTTTAATCAAATTATGGAGTATCGATGGCAGATTATTAAACACCATAGAAGCACATCAAGCAGCAATTTGGGATGTAGCCTTTTGTTATGATACCAATTTACTGGTCTCTGTCAGCACAGATAAAACAGCTAAAATCTGGACAATAGATGGCACCTTGGTGAGAACTATGCAGGAAAAAGATGTAATTCTTGGGGTTGATTGTAGTGCTAATGGTGAATTCATTGCCACCAGTGGTACAAATAATACAGTAACCATTTGGAAAACAGACGGCACTTTTATGAAAACCTTACAACGACATAATGCCGTGGTTAGAGGTGTGGCATTAAGCGCTAATGGTTTGATGGCTGCTTCCGCTAGTGATGATGGAACCGTCAAACTATGGCGACGTAACGCATATTTATTACAACCCCTGTATAATCACGATGATATCCTGTGGAATATAGCCACCAGTGCCGATAATCAATTGATTGCTTATGGGTCTGGTGATCACACCTATTTAAGACAAACAAATGGTCAGATTTTAAGCATAATTAGTCACTCAGGAAAGTTAAATCGCGCTGTGGCTTTTACTCCCAAGGCAGATATATTAGCACTTGGTGCTAATAATGAAGTTCAACTTTGGGATATTAGAAATATCAGAAAATCTCCACCCGAACTACTCACCATATTAACTGGACATGAAACAGTTATTTATGCTATTGCTATTAGTCCTGATGGTCAAATGATTGCTTCCGCTGGGGATGATAAAACCATTAAATTATGGACGATTGATGGGGAACTGATCAATAGTTTTCCGGCTCATAGTGAAAGGATTTGGCAACTAACCTTTAGTCCAGATGGTCAAACTCTTATCTCTGCTAGTGAAGATAAGACTGTCAAATTATGGACTACAGAGGGTGGGCTTGTGAACACCCTAAATCAAGATGGAGTTATTTGGGGAGTTGACATTAATCCTGAAGGAAATTTGATTGCTTCTGCTAGTCGTGATGATACTTTAAAACTGTGGAGATTAGATGGTAGTTTGGTCAGAAAAATTAGAGCGAACAGCGGTGGATTAACCAGGGTTGCCTTTAGTCCAGACGGTAAAAATATCGCCACTGCTGGTGTTAACAATCAGGTAAAATTGTGGAATCTTGAAGGGGAGTTACTCCAAACTTTACCCGGACATGAAGCTATGGTACTCAGCCTAGCATTTACGGCTGATGGTAATTTTTTGGTATCTGGTGGGGATGACCGGACGGTGATTATATGGGATTTAGAGGGAATTAAAAATCTCGATCCTATGGAATATGCCTGCAATTGGGTTGGGGATTATCTGCGGACTAATGTGGAGGTAGAAGATAGCGATCGCCTTTTGTGTCCCTAAAATCTCAGCCCTTCATTGTGCATATATCTGATTTTTGGGTATAATCATTATTTACACTTGTTAACTTAGTTTCTGCTGACCCACCATTATCATTAACAATGCTTTCATCTCAACAACAAAGAAGCCTAGAAACGGACTGGCGGCTATTTTTGCGATTGCGAGACTATGCCAAACGACATAGAAAACTGTTGGCGATCGCTATTATTTTACTCATTCCTCTCTCTATTTCTAGTGCGATCCAACCTATTTTGATTGGACAAACTATTTCACTAATTCGCCAAGAACCCACCTATAAATTTTTAGAGGGATTATCCCTATCAGCAGGCTTAAATCTCTTAGCTTTCCTGTTATTATTGACAATTTCCCTCAGATTTACCCTTCAGGCTATCGAAGGATATGTCGTCCAAACCGTTGGACAAAAAATGACCGCAGATATTCGTAACGATTTATTTGACCATGTTACCTCTTTAGCTGTCAGATTTTTTGACCGCACTCCTGTGGGAAAACTCATTACTCGTCTCACCAGTGATGTCGATGCTTTGGGGGATGTATTCTCTACTGGTGCTATTGGCATTATTAGCGATTTATTCTCGATTTTAGTAATTGCGATCGCCATGTTTAGCCTTCAGTGGCAGTTGGCTTTAATGTTGGTTTTATCTATGTTCCCCGTCACCGCAATAATTATCTATTTTCAACAACAATATCGCACCGCTAATTATAAAGCACGGGAGGAACTCTCCGACCTCAACGCACAACTACAAGAGAATTTGATTGGTATTGGAGTCGTGCAACTATTTCGCCGGGAACGTTACAATGCCGAGTTATTTCACATCACCAATCAGCGTTATATTAAAGCCGTTGATAAAACCATTTTTTATGATTCGGCTGTCTCGGCAACCTTAGAATGGATTGCCCTAATAGCGATCGCCGCCGTCCTCTGGTTTGGAGGCAAACAAGTATTAAATCAAACCCTCAGCTTTGGCATACTTTCCACCTTTATACTATTCGCCCAACGTCTATTTGACCCCCTCCGACAATTTGCCGATAAATTTACCGCTATTCAAGCCGGTTTAACTGCTGTGGAAAGGATTAATGACATTCTGAACCAACCCATAGAAATCCGCGACCCCGAAATCGGAAAAGCCAGTGTTTTACCAACTAATAAATATGAGGCGATCGGCGAAATCAAATTTGAAAACGTCTATTTTGCCTATAAAAATGATGAATATGTAATCCAAAACCTTAATTTCACTATTCATCCTGGCGAAAAAGTCGCCCTAGTCGGACCTACTGGTGCTGGCAAAAGTTCTATTATTCGGCTATTATGTCGTTTATACGAACCTAGTCGCGGTCGCATTTTAATCGATGGCATTGATATCCGTGATTTACCTCAAGCCGAATTACGTCGCCATGTGGGGGTAATCTTACAAGATGGGTTTCTATTCGCCGGAGATGTTAAAAGTAATATTACCCTGGGGGAAACCTATACAATCGATGCCATTCGACAGGCGGCGGAAAAGACGAATGTATCTCAGTTTATTGAGGCTTTACCCGAAGGTTATGATACCGAACTTAGGGAAAGAGGCACTAATCTTTCCAGTGGTCAAAAACAGCTTTTAGCTTTTGCTAGGGTAGCCATTAGAAACCCGCAAATATTAGTTTTAGATGAAGCGACTGCTAACCTAGATGTGATGACAGAATCCCTAATTCAGGATGCCCTTGATCGGATGTTAATCGGCAAAACTGCCATTATTATTGCCCACCGTTTATCAACGATTAAAAATGTCGATCGCATTTTAGTTTTACAACGAGGAAGACTGATAGAGTCCGGTTCCCATGACCAATTATTAAACCAGGGCGGACTCTACGCCAGTCTGTATCAGTTACAGATGTTAGGTTCGTGATCCTCGGCAATTTCCGCCTATTTGAGATTCAAAAATCTGTCTAAGGCTGCCACCAAAGCGGGAGGCCAACGACGGATATTAGCTACCCAATCAATATCTCGATAACGGGGGTCTAATCCAATGGCTGCTACCCAATTACTTTCGGCTTCCCCTATTTTACCACTATCCCACAAACAGGCGGTTAAAGCTGCCCGCATATCGGCAAAATTGGGGTATTTCCGAATCAGATTTTTGATGTTGCGGATAGCTTCTTTAGTCTCACCAGTCTGATACAAAGCCAGGGCGTAGTTAGCCCTAGCAAAAGCATAGTTAGGGTCTAATTCCGCCGCCTGGAAATAGTCGGCGATCGCCGCTTCCCAGTTTTCTTGTCCGGCTTCCGCATTACCTCGATTATTATAGGCGATCGCATCAGAGGGACTTAACTCTAAAGTCCGATTATAATCAGCGATCGCATCAGACCAACGCCCCAAACCCTCATAAGCCACTCCCCGGTTAAGGTAAGGGTCCGCAGCCGTCGGCGCTAATTCAATAGCCCGGTTATAGTCCCCTATGGCTTCCGTGAGGCGGTTTTGGCTAACTCGGATATTACCTCGGTTACTCCACATAGCCGGGTTATCCGGGTAACGATTAATAATTTCAGTCCAGTAATTCTCAGCTTCCGCAAACCGTCCCGCTTGGCTAGTCGCAAAAGCCCTCTCTAGTAGTTCATCCAATGATAAAGTAGAGATTTCCGCTACCGTTTCCCCCACGGTGTCAGTAGCAGCCCAGGCTAAATTATATGGCGATACTACCCCTAGCCATAGCCAGCAAAATACCACGGTTAGAAAAAGTATCAATCGGCGCATCATCAAAAAAAAGCCACAACAATCTGAAATTATACCGAAGTTAGCCACATATTGACCAGCTACGTCAGACTTTTACCCATAGCGCCAACCCTCCCCCTCGACCTCTGGCGGCGATGAAGTTTTCTTGAATTAGGAAATAGGCAAAAAAAGCCTGGTCTTTAACTAGGCGTTGATAAAAACTTTCCTCGCTAGTTTTCCCCCCACGAATATAGTTATCATAAAGTTTTATCCCCACGGCTTCCACGGCTAGACGGGTAAAATCAAAAGCCAGAATATCATTTTTGTCCAAAAACTTAGCCGGACCGCTAACAGTTAATGTCATTAGTCCGACTTGGATTTTGTTTTCGATTCTACCAGCTTCAAAGGTTTGGCGATCGCCGCTTTCCACCCCCGAAACTGGGGAATAGTTTAATAATACACTAACTAAGCCCGGCAGATAACGACCCGGCCCCATAATCACCCCTGCTTTAGCGCGAGTTTTTTTGGTTCCGGTAATGAAATATAATTGCCAACACCCACACAAACTCTCGAAGGGGTGCGGTTTCCGATTTTGGCGACCCGCCTTTTCCGCCGCCAATAAAGCATTAACCACCTGGTCAGGAGAAAGGCGATCGCCCCGAGATTTTAGCGATCGCGCCGTTTGGTCTAGGATGTCCAGATATTCAGCCAAGGTTCTGATTTCATCAAGATATGATAATTATCTCTTATATCATTTATTCGCATACCAAGACAAACTGATGGCTAATCTCAGCAGCTTTATGTTATAATAGTCAATGCTCACATCCCCTTGGAGAGGTGGCAGAGTGGTCGATCGCGCTCGACTTGAAATCGAGTGAGCCGCAAGGTTCCGTGGGTTCAAATCCCACCCTCTCCGTTGTTTCAGCCCCTAAACAAATACTTTTGGCTATAATTTGGCTATAATTTGGCTATAAATTTAGGCGATTATAGCCAAAACAATTTTTCAAAAAATCACCCCCCCGCCCCCATCCACAAAATATAATCCGTTCCTTATATATGCGTTAGCCAAACGGATTGCTATTGTACAGTGGTTAAATTTTGGGGCTAGATACAAAACACAGCCAACCTGTACCATGTCGCCTCCAAAACTGCCATAATATCAATGTACATTGATACATGAGAAGATTAACGGGAGCCTTTTTGTGTCAATTTGACATCAACTCCTAACAGCGTCAGAGCCTTGGTAATCTCCAATTTGATCGCGCCTCCATTGCCAGCCTTCATTTTTGTAGCAGCCAGGAGGATATCAATTATCTGTTGGCGACTCTGATCAGACAGAAGCTCACCGACTGCCTGGTGGTTGCCATTACTGTTTGCTGGCTTCTCAATCACATCACCCTGATCCAAACGATGAGCGATCGCCAATAGTTCATCTGCAAATACATCAGGAACTCGGATCGCGCGGGTCGGGGTGTTGATCCATTTGGGTTGTTTTAAACCACTGGTATCAGGATTGTAGTTGGCCATAATCATCCTATACATCTATCATTGTACATTGATAATGCTATCATTGTACATTGATAGCAGTCAAGTAGGCGATCGCACTTTGCGCCCTATTGTCCAATAATCTGGCCATATATTAGCCCCTTGCCTTAGATGATTACTATATCAATGTACATTGATAACCCGATAGGCGATCGCCTCAACCCTAAACCCACCAATCGCCAACAATCATCCTGTCCCCATCAACCCGTCAAGAGTAGGCCCAAAATATAAAACGGGCCATTTTTTTGTACAGCCAGTAATGGATTGAAAAAAAATCACAAATTTTTATTTTTGGGTGTCCTGCCTGTCCACTGTGGCTGTAACTGCTATAGCAAGGGAGTTACAAGGTGGACACCCAGAAAAAATTCTGCCTGTCCTCTGCCTGTCTGCCTGTCCGCTTCTGTTGGACAAAAAAATACCCGACCTGGTGCGATCGGGGGTTGGTGATTGTGTATTGATTGAACCTGCTATTAGAGAAACGCCCGCACAGACAAGGAGTGGGTGTTCAAATTTCACCTTTGTTCTTGGCTTCCTCAATTTCCAACTGCAACAGGCGGCGGATAAGGCTTGAAAGAGATCTTTGTCTCTTCTCTGCCAATTTTTTACCCTCTTCTAACATCTGTTCATCCAGGTAAACCTGTAGCTTTGGCTTGTTGCTAGGCACTGTGGCAGTCATATAGGTGTTACTCCAATTCTACTCTTGCTCAAAAAAATATGCTAGGGGTATTTACAGAGCATTCACTTTTATGTTACAGTTAATTTACCGAAAGGTCAAACACAAAATAACCCACTGGTGTCAGCCGCCAAGCAAGCCACCAGTGGGTCTGAAAACCCCTTTACAGGAGTAACTATGACTTTAGCAGAACTTAAAGCTAATGCGATCGCCCTAGGATTGTCAAAAGATGATATCCGCCAGTTTGGCGACCTGCGGTCAAAATCCACTTGGGAAGCCGCTATTGCCCAAGCCGAATCCGAAGCCGTACCAGAGGCCGAGCCTATCCCCGAATTTTTGCCAAACCAGGCTATGGTCAACCCCTTACATCAGGTTGAATCCGACCCCACCCAACAGCCAGAAAATCAATGTACATTGAAAGAATCGGAGAATCATTGCCGCTACCAACAAGATGTAATTTTGGTTACAGGGGCCTGTGATGGTATTGAGGAAGTTATTAGCTCTGGTGCTGACATTAAAGAGGCGAAACACATTGCCGATCAAGTTAAGTTAACTTTTGGGCAGCAAATCATAATCCGAGAGTTTGATGGTAGTGGTCAGATGTTCTACCGTCGCCACGATGATGAGGTTGACCCCGACATCCTGCCCGAACTCAAGGATAAAGACGATCGCTTTGATTGTTGGAGCCCATGGATGAAAGTAGGCGCTAAATTTACTACACCCCGGGGAAACCGCTTTACCATTGTTGGTTTTGACAAGTGGGGGAACTGTCACGCGATCGCCGATGGGGATGAGGAAACCCAAACCTTTCGGCTTAGTCATCTGATTCAGTACACCCCAGAAGCTGACGATGATACCCGTGACGAAATTATTGAAAAATTCCGCCAAGCCGGGGTATCCGATGCCGATATTGCTGAATTGAACGCCGCGCCCCTTTGCGTTACCGGAGCCGCAGTCGTTTTGGGTTTTCTGGAAGGCTTACTTGAGCCAATCCCTGCCACTGGTGTAGTTGTTGGTTTGGTGTTGAGTTTTTTCGCCCTGGGGTGAGGGATGCCGGATGGGTGGGGTTCAAGGCTTCCCTAACTGCCATGGCGATCGCTCTCCTGTGGCTAGGATTCTGGCTAGGGACTGGTGATCTGAGAATCCCCCCCTTTACCCTCACTGTAGATATTGCCAACCCCAACACAGAGCAACAGAAATGAACCCTAAATATGGGCAAATCAAACAGTTAGCCATGAAATTGTATTGTTTCATGCTTTCCCATCCTGAGACGATACCACTTAAATCCGAGTCGGTGCGCCGCCATATTGCAGCACTCTGTTTTGATGCCGCCGCCGATTTCTTGGCAGTCCAAGACCAGTGGATTGAGGAACAAGAATCCTCAGAAAAATCCGGCAATTAACACTTGATAAAAAATGCGATTGCCACGCGAGTGAGGGTGGCTGCCCGTTATCACCAAGCCTGTTAACCATTAGTTAGGAGCAATAAACCATGATTGGATTTCTCAGAGGCGACGATGTAAAAGGTGGAGCGATCGCACCCGTAGAGGGTCAGCATAGCAACCTTGATCAAGGGTCGGTTTTTGTCACCAGCCCGAACGGCATCACTCCCGACAACCCCGGTAGTTGGGAACATTTCCGTTTCGCTCCCGTGCTTGACCGTCCCCGTGTCCTTGATCCGGCCGAAGCCGATGCCCTCACCGACCTGGCTGATGAATCCGATAAGCACGTTGTCAGTACCCGCAAAGGATACCGAGCCTTAAAGCGACTAGATAACAATAGCCGCAAGGTCAACGAATCTTATGAGAAACTCCGTCGCCATCAGGCTGGAAATGAACACAAGATCCAATCGGCTAAACACGATTCTGCCAAATACCTGCACGGATTGCGACCTAAATATGCACGTTTAGGGCAGGGTCTGGAAAAGTCTGCACAACTGGCTGACCAGAAAATTAACGCCCTGATGTCTACTCTGTAATCCCATAAAAATGCCCCCATCATTGGGGGCAAAAATGCTAAAGGAAAGTGAGCAGAATGATTCAATTGTACAGAATTCTTGGATTGATTTTGTTATTTGGTGCTAGTGCTTCCACTGTATCACTGTTGGCTGTTAGCTACCAAAGTTTCCGCCTCCCGGCTTTCTGGCTTGCCTTAATTGCCGCCAGCATCTTGGGTGCAATGGGGGCGATCGCTTACTATCACAAAGGTAAATCTGAGGAATGGTGGCAGTGGTTAGTTTTTGCGATCGCTGTGGCTGCCGTTCTAATTATTGGGGGTGCAATCCAGTGGACGTAATTAATCCCAGCGCCAATAATCAGGCGATTCGGAGCAATTGGAGATTGTTAAACGGCATATCAGTCTTAATAGCAGTTACTGCTACACCAGTTTGGTTTTTTACGCCCTTCCTCACCCATCAAAATACCCTAAGATGGTTATCTATTGGCTATGGTATGGAGGGCGGTGCCGGATTACTCTTAACCGGTAATGAATTAGCCAAACTCAAACCAAAAATTACCGCATTAAATAAACAAGAGGAGGTAGACTTTAAGCATTCGGTCGCCAGTTCACTGTATTTAACTCAGCAGACTAACCAGGCAATTGCCGAGTTCCTAAATTTTCAGAGACATGACTCCCTTTATGCCCAACCAGAACTGCTAGAGTCCGCAGTATATGGGGAGTTAAGCGAGTTACCAGAAAAGTTAGAAAGTTCTGAGTTAGCTAGTCAGTTTGAACTTACCGAACTTTCTAAACTTGCCGAACGCTATCGCCAAGCCGTATTAGATGCCTTGGATAAAGGAGTAATAGAATCCAAGATTATCAAAGACATAATAGGGTTAGGCGGTGCTAAATATTCCAAGGGCCGTGCTGTACTTGAGTTATAGCACAAGACAGGAAAGTTAGGACGTATAATGGAGAGGACGAGATGACTAAGAAGACCAAAAATGCCAGCCCCCTATAGTTACGACCTCAGACAAAAAGTTATTGATGCAATTGAACTAGACGGTATGCCCAAAACAGAAGCCAGTCAAGTTTTCCATGTCAGCCGGAACACCATTAATCTCTGGCTGCAAAGAAAAGCACAGACCGGAGACTTCCTCCCTAAACCTAATCACCCACCTGGCAATAACCACAAAATTACCGACTGGCAAAAATTCAAGGCTTTTGCCCAAGAGCATGGCCACAAAACCTCCGCTCAGATGGCTGAACTTTGGGATGACGACATCTCTCCTCGCACCATATCCAGAGCCTTGAAGAAAATTGGCTTCACCAGAAAAAAACTTACGGCTACCAAGAACGTGATGAGCAACAGCGAGAGGAGTTTATGGCTCAGATTGAACAGATGGAGCCGGAAGGGTTGGTTTACCTCGATGAAGCTGGCATCAATAGTCAAGACTCGGATTATCCTTATGGTTACTGTGAGCAAGGACAACGCTTCCATGTCCTCAAATCCGGGAAGAGGCAGGGCAGGGTGAGCATGATTGTGGCATGGTGTCATCAACAACTCTTAGCCCCCTTTACCTTTGAGGGTTGTTGTAATCGGACAGTGTTTGAGTTGTGGTTGGAGTTCATCTTAATTCCAACACTGAAGCCAGGTCAGACTCTAGTGCTAGACAATGCAACGTTTCATAAAGGGGGACGGATTCCTGAGCTAGTGGAGGCGGCTCAATGCCGTTTGCTCTATCTACCACCTTATTCGCCAGACCTCAACAAGATAGAGAAATGTTGGTCGTGGTTGAAAGCCCGCATTCGCCACTGCATTGAGCAGTTTGATTCTCTCCATGATGCCATGGATTCCGTTCTCAAAGCTGCGTCCTAACCACCTTGACTAATGCTATAACTTCCCCATCAAAACAGTTTGTTTGATGACCTTGAGTTCCCTGCCTTGTTTGGGGGTTCAATCCAAACGTTGGGACGTATAAACAGTTATGGGGAATGGTTCGAGGCTCCGACCTCTTATCCAGACTCAGGGCTGGCTTCCCCACTAGGAGGTGATTTCAGGCATAACAGCCTTATTTGGTCTCCTAAAGATTTCGCACTCTCTACTCATTGTTATCATGGGGTCATAACTTCCCCATCAAAACAGTTTGTTTGATGACCTTGAGTTCCCTGCCTTGTTTGGGGGTTCAATCCAAACGTTGGGACGTATAAACAGTTATGGGGAATGGTTCGAGGCTCCGACCTCTTATCCAGACTCGGGGCTGGCTTCCCAACTAGGAGGTGATTTCAGGGATCACAGCCTTATTTGGTCTCCTCAACATTTCGCACTCTCTACTCCCTGATTTCTCAGTTTGTTTATGACCTTGAGTTCCCTGCCTTGCTTAGATTTCTCCAAGCGTCGGGACATATAAAGAGTTATGGGGATGGTCAGAAACGAGCTTCTTATATCCAACCAAGGGATTGGATTCCCAACTAGGAGGTGATTTCAGGCATTACAGCCTTGTTTAGTCTCCTAAACGTCTCGCACCTTCCGAAACATTATACCGCATGGCCCGTAAATGTTGAATTAATCTTGGATTAAATTTAGCTCTGACAGATTCCACCGATAAATTCCACCTTGAGCGATCGCCACTTGCCCTCAACCCAGGAAAGTATTAAGCTGTACAGTGAACAAGTAAAGTTTTTTGTAGATTCGTGTATTCGTGTAGCTTTGGATAACCATATTGCCAACACTCATATAACCGAGATCATCCAGCGAGTGGCTTTGGTTGCCCTAGGGCTGATGGTGGTTATTCTCCTCTGGGTCTGGGGAGTCAGTTCCGTGAAAATTTCCGATCCCTACATTCAAAAAGTGTTGTCACTAACCGGAGACCCAACCCGAGGACACGCTATTTTTGAGATGAACTGTGCGGGATGTCATGTTAGCCAAGTCGAACATCAAATCGGTCCAAACCTGGAGGACATTTCCCAACGAAAATCACAAATTAGTATTATTCAACAGGTCGTTAGTGGCAAAACCCCTCCCATGCCTCAGTTTCAGCCTAATCCTCAAGAAATGGCAGATTTATTAAATTATTTGGAACAAATTTAGAAAACTATGATATACTAAGAAAACGTGGGTCGGTTGAGTGGTTGAAATCATCATTCCAGCTTTACCCCAAGCCAGTATAGCTCAGTGGTAGAGCATCCGCCTTGTAAGCGGACGGTCATCGGTTCAAGTCCGATTACTGGCTTTTTTTGAAAAAGACTGGGTAGGGGTCGAGAGGGAAGTCGCCTTCCCCCACTCCCATTCAAAACCGTGCTTGATACTTTCGCATCACACGGCTCCTGATGTAGATACCCCTTGGCAACGGGAACAGGGTTACCAACCCCTGCTTTTGTACTTCAACTTTTGGAGCTAAATACAACATCGTAGTGTTTAAACTCGCTTTCGCCGTTAAACTCCTGTTGATTGCAGTAACTATATCTACACCGTGACTAGTGGGCATATCCTAACCATTACAATTAGGCCTTGGCTTTCAGTCACATCCCTTCTCCTTAAAGGCATACGATTACACTTTCACTACTCAACAAGATGTACTTGTCGAGAGCCTAAAAGGGGTTTAAACGTTCCGTTTATACGGGCATTCCATCTTTAGATTTGTCCTTTCCACCGGGGTACATTAAAGGTCTGTGCACAACTTTCGTTGCTTCTGGGTAGTATATAAAAACTCCCACTTTTCCCCATGTTCTTTTGAACGCAGCGTATCAACCTGTTTCGCTGCCCAATGGTTACGATGGTTCAAGCCGGACATTCGGTTTCCCTAATCATGGATGGTTGGCAGTGGTCGCGTCTTGGTAGTAGGTTCTACCTCACGCCTTCCGTTCCCCGCTTCAATCTGACGGGTTGTGAATCCTAAAACTGGGGGTGGCTATCGCCGTTACTCTCAACTTCCTGCTATACTAGGTGGGTCGTGCGAGACGTTTAGGAGTGAAATAGGGCTGCAATGCCTGAAATAACTTCCTAGTGGGACTTTCACCCCTTGGTGAAATATAAGGGACTCGTACCCTGACCATCCCATAACTGTTTATATAGCATTAGTCAAGGTGGTTAGGACGCAGCTTTGAGAACGGAATCCATGGCATCATGGAGAGAATCAAACTGCTCAATGCAGTGGCGAATACGGGCTTTCAGCCACGACCAACATTTCTCTATCTTGTTGAGGTCTGGCGAATAAGGTGGTAGATAGAGTAAACGGCATTGAGCTGCCTCCACCAGTTCAGCAATCCGCCCCCCATTTATGAAACGTTGCATTGTCCAATACTAGAGTCTGACCTGGCTTCAATGTTGGAATTAAGATGAACTCCAACCACAACTCAAACACTGTCCGATTACAACAACCCTCAAAGCTAAAGGGAGCTAAGAGTTGTTGATGACACCATGCGGCTATCATACTTACCCTGCCCTGCCTCTTCCCTGATTTGAGTGCATGGAAGCGTTTTCCTTCCTCGCAGTAACCATAAGGGTAATCCGAGTCCTGACTATTCATGCCGGCTTCATCGAGGTAGACCACTTCTTCCGGCTCCATCTGTTCAATCTGAGCCATAAACTCCTCTCGCTGTTGCTTCCAACGTTCTTGGTAGCCGTAAGTTTTTTTTCTGGTGAAGCCAATTTTCTTCAAGGCTCTGGATATGGTGCGAGGAGAGATGTCGTCATCCCAAAGTTCAGCCATTTGAGCTGCTGTTTTGTCGCCATGCTCTTGGGCAAAAGCCTTGAATTTATGCCAGTCGGTAATTTTGTGGTTATTGCCAGGTCGGTGATTAGGTTTAGGGAGGAAGTCTCCGGTCTGTGCTTTTCTTTGCAGCCAGAGATTAATGGTGTTCCGGCTGACATGGAAAACTTGACTGGCTTCTGTTTTGGGCATACCGTCTAGTTCAATTGCATCAATAACTTTTTGTCTGAGGTCGTAACTATAGGGGGCTGGCATTTTTGGTCTTCTTAGTCATCTCATCCTCTCCATTATACGTCCTAACTTTCCTGTCTTGTGCTATACAACCCACCCCCATAGCCGATCTATCCATACGCCAACAATATTTTCTATTTGCTAATGTGGGGGAATTTTTCCCCGCCTTAGTAGTCCTGTCCATAGCCGCCGGAGCATCCCTACAGGAGTTTACTACCCTAATTAACCATTATCTGAATCCCGATGATGCGATCGCTCACCCCCAACCCGTCATTAGCGGGAAACTCTTAATGGCAAAATTGGGACTCTCTCCCAGTCCCTTATTAGGGGATCTACTCCAAGAGATACAAATTGCTAAGGCTGAGGGTCAAATATCCACCAGTGAAGATGCCATAGCGATCGCATCCCAGAAAATGCTTGAATTGAACCCACCCTAACTAGGGGTTGTAGCTGTTATTGTGGCTTCTAAGACTTTAATTAGGGGTGTGTCCCGGCGGACATTTCACCCCTACTTTTATGGTTTTAGGGACGCTGAATGATGGTTTCCACCACACGCCGCCGCTGTTTGGGGTCAATGCCTAACAGTCGCACATAGTCCTTTGGGTGTTGACTTAGGCAATTTTCCACAGAAGCGATCGCCTCGGGGATACCGCCATCAATAATAGCACAACTTTTCCAGGAACCCGTCTTAAAGTGACGCTGATCAGCATATTCCAAACCAATTTGATAACCCCCTGACCGGATTTTTTGCACCTGTTCCAAAACATCTAAACTCAGCTTACTGCTGACAGTTTGACCGTCAATAAAAGTAGTTGAACTGCTACTATCTCCCTGCCAATTAGAGGGACCTAAATCATCAAAAGCATGGGGAGGCATGACCGGGTTATAGGGAAGGTGTGGTTGATTAATCGGTTGAGGATTGCGGTTAATTGGCTGAGAATTAACCGTGCGGAATTGGTTATATTCTTCCACCAAGCGTAGTTTCTGGATTTGCTGCTGTTCTTCTACCATAGCACGCCCAGACTCGATCAGGTGTTGAAGACTAAAATCAGGCTGAGGAAGTTCGGGGGGTTTGTCGACACTATTAACTAGGCGGCGCGAGATTTTATCTAAGCCTTGATGATAGATAAACTCGCGGATTTGTTCGTCATAAATACGCGATCGCATAGCACTAAAGAAATCAATCGCCTGTCCGGTAAAATCATCAACCAATTTGATAATCTGACTATCCGAGAGTGAATCATCAGCAAAAATTCCCCGCACAATAGCAATGCGATCCTCCCGGCTAGGTTCCCAATAAAACTTATCCATCCGACCATCGCGAATTAAAGGGGCGTAGAGGGTAGAGAAATCATTTCCCGTTATAATAATCGGAATCCGATGTAATGGGGTTTCATCATAACTTCCGGGTAATTGCACATTAGTAGGATTGTCGGCAATATTCATTAGTGTAGCATTAACTAATTGAGTGTTAACCGTGTATTGAGTTCCTGAGTCAAACCTGCCAGCCCCGGCATCAAAATCATTAATAAAAATGGCGCACATTTGACCTTTTACCCGCACCTGTTCGGCCGCTTCCCGATACCGTAGCCGTAGCAGTCGGGAGGGATCTCCGGCATCAGGACTTTCTAATTCTCCCCCAGAAATCATCACGGGTTCAATTCCCATGGTCTTAAAGACAAGTTCACATTGGAAGGTTTTGCCTTCTCCCTTGCGTCCGTGTATTCCTAAAATTAGGGGAACTTTTATCCGGGGAATATCTAAAAAGTTTTTGGTAATATGGACGGAAACCTTATCAAGAAATCGAGGTGAAATGTAGTAAGACATAAATCTATTTTTGTGATAGTTATTAACCCAATTTTAGCGGGTTGGGTGCATCATAATCTCTCGCGAAAGGGCGGGTTGATTAATCTTCTGGCTCGTGGGGTCGGAACTAGCGCAGGGCTGCGATTCATATTATCGCCCTGATTCATTTAAGCTGAACATTCCTTAACATTGATTGACCATGCTCGGACTGTAACTATAACAATACCATCATTGCTGACAGTAAAGGAGGAATCCCTCAAAGCACGTAACATTATATTACGTGCGCCATTCGCATCTCTAGGTGTTTGACTACCACAGTGGGGACACTTATGTATCTTCGCACCACCTAGTTGGGCGTGGCGATGTCCACACGCTCCACAGGTTTTAGATGTGTGACTTTCGCCCACATCAAGCACCACGCAACCACGCTTTGCTGCCTGATGTTTTAGGATTAACTTAAAGCGATAATGCGCCCAAGTCAGCATACTTCTGACTGTTTTAGATCTAATTTTTCTTCTTGACTTGGCTACCATTTGGGAGGACTCGAAGCGAGGAAGAAAAATTAATCCATAGTTATTAGTCAGATAATGAGCTGTTTTTTTGTGTACTTCATCAATTAAGTTCCGAATCTTTTCTCGAATCCGATTAGCCGCTTTTCTCATTGAACGGCGTTGTTTAGCACTTACCTTAGTTGAACGGCTAATTAAATTATATTCGTGTTGACATAATCTCACGATTCGTCCCATGTCACCATTGCCAATTTCAATGACTTTATCGCCGTCATATCCGGTCAAAAAAGTTCTGACACCAGGATCTAAGGCAATTATTTTTGGGGAAGATGTATGCGTTGCGATTACGGGTTCAGGGAAAATAGCAAACCATAGGCCGCGCCGATAAACTAATTGAGTGCCGTACTCACATCTGACTGGTACTGGTTCACTTGCCTTAAACGATAGTGTTTTTGTTAACTTGCTGTACCATGTTCCTTTGGTGAAGTTATAGCACAAGACAGAACACTTAGGACGTATAATGGAGAGGACGAGATGACTAAGAAGACCCAAAATGCCAGCCCCCTATAGTTACGACCTCAGACAAAAAGTTATTGATGCCATTGAACTAGACGGTATGCCCAAAACAGAAGCCAGTCAAGTTTTCCATGTCAGCAGGAACACCATTAATCTCTGGCTGCAAAGAAAAGCACAGACCGGAGGCTTCCTCCCTAAACCTAATCACCCACCTGGCAATAACCACAAAATTACCGACTGGCATAAATTCAAGGCTTTTGCCCAAGAGCATGGCCACAAAACCTCCGCTCAAATGGCTGAACTTTGGGATGACGACATCTCTCCTCGCACCATATCCAGAGCCTTGAAGAAAATTGGCTTCACCAGAAAAAAAAACTTACGGCTACCAAGAACGTTGGAAGCAACAGCGAGAGGAGTTTATGGCTCAGATTGAACAGATGGAGCCACAAGAAGTGGTCTACCTCGATGAAGCCGGCATGAATAGTCAGGACTCGGATTACCCTTATGGTTACTGCGAGGAAGGAAAACGCTTCCATGCCCTCAAATCAGGGAAGAGGCAGGGCAGGGTGAGCTATATGGCCCCATGGTGTCATCAACAACTCTTAGCCCCCTTTACCTCTTAGCCCCCTTTACCTTTGAGGGTTGTTGTAATCGGACAGTGTTTGAGTTGTGGTTGGAGTTCATCTTAATTCCAACACTGAAGCCAGGTCAGACTCTAGTGCTAGACAATGCAACGTTTCATAAAGGGGGACGGATTCCTGAGCTAGTGGAGGCGGCTCAATGCCGTTTGCTCTATCTACCACCTTATTCGCCAGACCTCAACAAGATAGAGAAATGTTGGTCGTGGTTGAAAGCCCGCATTCGCCATTGTATTGAGCAGTTTGATTCTCTCCATGATGCCATGGATTCCGTTCTCAAAACTGCGTCCTAACCACCTTGACTAATGCTATAAATCCGACATCGCCTTTACGGACTCGCTCCCAAATGGCTCTAAGTCCTTTTCTTTGGAAATTAAGACCACTGGCGATATCAGTGACGAGCTCGGCGTTGGGGTAGACCTCGAGTAACTTTGCAACTTGGCGCGCGAGGTCTGCTTTTTGTCCGCGACTTGAAACGCGGGCATAAGCGATAATTGCCCGTTGCGTTCTCTCGTTTGATGAGACCGTGTAGGAGGCAATATCATATCGTCTCTGCCCTGATGGTGTCCTGATCGCTTGAATTTTGCCGTTTTTTTCCCATCTTCTTAAAGTATGTAAACATACACCAAAGTATTGAGCCGTTTCACTTGGGGATGTATATTTCGGCATTTAGCTCGCTTGCTGTGTACTTATCTAGCTTAGACTGATTGTTGAGTATTGTAAAGCAATGTTCAGTTAATTTGCTAACAGGACGTAACTCTCCGACTCCCCCAGCCCTCTAGGTAGGGGGAACCATGATTGTCCCATTACCATTGTGATTGTGTCCCCGATGGGGTAGGCTAGATCGAGTGCAACTAACCGAACTAATATTTATTTTAGAGAGCGATCGCACAATTGATGTCAGCCACTAAGTCTAACCAGCCGGGACAAGACTGGCTAAGTTAACATTCCCCCAAAAGGGCGCTGTGGAGAGGAACATCAATTTCAACATTAAACCGTTCTAATCAGGACGGGGTTTCAGAGTCAAGGAGTTTCGATGACAACATCTGTATCTGCCCAAACCCGTACCATTCGCATTGCTTCACGCAAAAGCCAACTCGCCCTAGTTCAAACTTACTGGGTTCAGGAAGAACTACAAAAGCGCTTTCCTGATATCAAGTTTGAAGTTCATACCATGTCCACCCAGGGGGATAAAATCCTAGATGTAGCCCTAGCCAAAATTGGGGATAAGGGACTGTTCACCAAGGAACTAGAAGTGGGGATGCTTAACCATGATACTGATATGGCGGTGCATTCCCTCAAAGATTTACCAACAAACCTCCCAGAAGGTCTAATGCTGGGCTGTGTGACTGAACGGGAAGACCCCGCAGATGCTTTGGTAGTCCACGAAAACCATCGCGACAAACAACTAGACACTCTGCCACCCGGTGCGGTGGTCGGTACGTCTTCCCTGCGTCGTCTGGCACAACTACGCCACAATTTCCCGCATTTGGAATTTAAGGATATTCGCGGGAACCTGAACACGCGCCTGCAAAAATTGGATGAGGGTCAGTATGATGCGATAATTTTAGCAGTGGCTGGACTGAAACGGTTGGGAATGGCCGATCGCATTCACCAAGTCATTCCGGCTGAAATCTCTCTGCACGCGGTGGGACAGGGCGCTCTGGGTCTTGAATGCCGAGAGGGAGATACGGAAATTTTCGAGGTGGTTAAAGCCTTAGAACATACCGTCACAGCCCAAAGATGTCACAGTGAACGGGCATTTTTACGGGAATTAGAAGGGGGTTGTCAGGTTCCCATTGGTGTTAATACTATGGTGGAAGGCGATCGCCTAACTTTAACCGGAATGGTGGCTAGTTTGGACGGAAAACGCCTAATTAAAGATACAGTGACCGGACAGGCTAGTGACGCGGAACAGTTGGGGATTCAATTAGCCCACAAACTTAAACAACAGGGTGCTGAGGAAATTTTGGCGGAAATTTTTGCCGAAGTTCAGCGCAGTTAAACTTCACGCATGGGCGAGTAATTATGACACAATCTGATGAGAATTTTCAAATTGCCCTCAAATTTACCTTGAAATGGGAGGGCGGCGTTGGACACCCGGAAGACCTGGGAGGTGTGGTTAATTATGGCATCACCCAGGCGACCTACGACACCTATTTAAAAAATAAGGGTCAGGGGTCGAAATCGGTTAGGCAAATTACTCAGCCAGAGGTTGAAGAGGTTTATTATACGATGTACTGGCTACCGTCAAAGGCTGATTTAATGGTGTTACCTTTGGCGGTGGTTCAGTTTGATACGGCGGTTAATTTTAGTGTTCCCGGCAGTATTGAGTTTTTACAAGAAACTCTGGGAGGACTGACTGTAGATGGTCGCTTTGGACCGAAAAGCCAAGGGGTTCTCGAACAAAATAATAACCTGGAAACTGCCCAAAGATACTGTCAGGGTCGCATTGACTATCGCTACCAACGGGTTAAGACTAACCCTAGCCAACAGATATTTTTGGAGGGTTGGCTAAGACGCGATCGCGATTTATTGGGCTATGTTACCCAATTGGGCGGCGGTCAGGCTCCGGTTATTGATCCGCCCAAACCACCCAACACACCGAAACCACCCAACACAGAAACCCCGAAAGATTCGGAAATTATGGATAAACTCCAACAGGCGATCGCCCTTTTGCAAGAGGTAGCACAAAGCCTTAAACAAAAGGATTGACCTGTCTTGTGGGGGGCTGAAACAACGGAGAGGGTGAAATATTACCCCGAGAACCTTGCGGCTCACTCGATTTCAAGTCGGGACGGTATCAATACCCATTACCCTTATCCGTAAATGATTGTGGCGGTTTCTTGTGTCTGTAGGCTAAAAATTTATAGCCAAATTATAGCCAAATTGTCCTAAAGTTTGGGAATAGAAAGCCCCCGGTTTCGGCCTGCATAGTTTTGGTAAATAACTTGGGGTGAGTTGCCGACCCAAGCCGCAACGTCTTTAGCATCAATCCCGGTATCAAGACAGAGGGTGATAAAAGTGTGTCTCATTTGGTAGGGTTTCCGTTGCTTTATCCCCGTTTTTTTGAGGACTGGGTGCCAGTGTCTTTTGCCAAAATCACCGTCTTGGATCGGCTTGCCCGTGATGCTGGGGAAAACTATTTCTGAATGGTTTTGCGATCGCGCCTCTCCGAGAATAGTTTGGACTTGTTCATTGCAGGGAAAATCGCGGCGCGTTTGACTCTTGAGGCCGTCGCAGCGCTTGCGCCCCCCTTCCCCGCGAACAATCACACTACTAAAAGTGATTTGACTTAGATCGGCAGCAACGTCTGACCATCGTAGAGCGATCGCCTCCGATGGGCGACACCCAGTGAAGAAACAGAAACGGACATACAAACTAAAATGGCTGTGAAGTGGATCCGAATCAAAACCCTGGATAATGCGATCGCGTTCGTTAGCCGTAAAAGGGTTAATCTCGTCAGAATCACTTGCTTTTTTAACCGATCAGCTTTAGCGCTTAAATCTTTAAATGGTGAGGGTTCGCTCACTAGCCTTTTTTCGATCGCCCACTTAAAACAAGCATTAAGTTGCGTCATCAACCGGGATGTGGTGTCAATTGTCAGGTTCTGAATAGCCCAATCAAATATAGCACCAGACAGGAAAGTTAGGACGTATAATGGAGAGGACGAGATGACTAAGAAGACCCAAAATGCCAGCCCCCTATAGTTACGACCTCAGACAAAAAGTTATTGATGCAATTGAACTAGACGGTATGCCCAAAACAGAAGCCAGTCAAGTTTTCCATGTCAGCCGGAACACCATTAATCTCTGGCTGCAAAGAAAAGCACAGACCGGAGACTTCCTCCCTAAACCTAATCACCCACCTGGCAATAACCACAAAATTACCGACTGGCATAAATTCAAGGCTTTTGCCCAAGAGCATGGCGACAAAACAGCAGCTCAAATGGCTGAACTTTGGGATGACGACATCTCTCCTCGCACCATATCCAGAGCCTTGAAGAAAATTGGCTTCACCAGAAAAAAAACTTACGGCTACCAAGAACGTGATGAGCAACAGCGAGAGGAGTTTATTGCTCAGATTGAACAGATGGAGCCACAAGAAGTGGTCTACCTCGATGAAGCCGGCATGAATAGTCAGGACTCGGATTACCCTTATGGTTACTGCGAGGAAGGAAAACGCTTCCATGCCCTCAAATCAGGGAAGAGGCAGGGCAGGGTGAGCTATATAGCCGCATGGTGTCATCAACAACTCTTAGCCCCCTTTACCTTTGAGGGTTGTTGTAATCGGACAGTGTTTGAGTTGTGGTTGGAGTTCATCTTAATTCCAACACTGAAGCCAGGTCAGACTCTAGTGCTAGACAATGCAACGTTTCATAAAGGGGGGCGGATTGCTGAACTGGTGGAGGCAGCTCAATGCCGTTTACTCTATCTTCCGCCTTATTCGCCAGACCTCAACAAGATAGAGAAATGTTGGTCGTGGTTGAAAGCCCGCATTCGCCATTGTATTGAGCAGTTTGATTCTCTCCATGATGCCATGGATTCTGTTCTCAAGGCTGCGTCCTAACCGTATTGACTAGTGCTATAGGTTGTATCTCGGAGCCTTCCGTTCCCCGCTTCAATCTGACGGGTTGTGATTCCTGAAACTGGGGGTGGCTACCGCCGTTACTCTCAACTTCCTGCTATACTAAATGGGTTCGTGCGAGACGTTGAGGAGTGAAATAGGGCTGCAATGCCTGAAATAACATCCCAGTGGGACTTCCACCCCTTGGTGGAATATAAGGGATTCGCCACCCTGACCATCCCATAACTGTTTATATGTCCCGACGCTTGGAGAAATCTAAGCAAGGCAGGGAACTCAAGGTCATAGACAAACTGAGAAATCAGGGAGTAGAGAGTAACGGCGGTAGCCACCCCCAGTTTTGGGAATCACAACCCCAGGATTGAAGCGGGGAACGGAAGGCGTGAAGTAGAACCCACTACCAGATGCGACCACTGCCAACCATCCATGACTAAGGAAATCTGAATGTTCCGACTTGAACCATCGTCATCAGTAAGTAGCGAAATAGGTTGACACGCTGCCCTCAAAAGAGTAAGGGGAAAAGTAGGAGTTTCAACTCACTACCTACACAGACCTTTAAAATTATCCCGGTGGATAGGACAAGTCTAAAGATGGAATGCCCGTATAAACGGAACGTTTAAACCCCTTTTAGGCTCTCGGCAGGATGTACCTGTGGAGTAGTGAAAAGTGTAAGCGTATACCTTTAAGGGGAAAGGATGTGACTGAAAGCTAATGCCTAACTGTAATGGTTAGGATATGCCCACTAGTCACGGTGTGGATATAGAGACTGCAATAAGTAAGGGTTTAATGGCGAAAGCGAGTTGAAAGACTAACGCAGACATATAGCTTTGAAAGTTGAAGTCATCAAGCGGGGGGTTGTAGCCCTGTTCCTACTGACAATAGGGTATCCACATCAGGAGCCGTGTGCTGGGAAACTCGCAAGCACGGTTTGGAATTGGAGTTGGGGAAGGCAACTTCCCTTTCGACCATAACATAACGTCCATCTTTCCAGCATTCTGTCTTGACCTTGAGTCTTCCTGCGTTGTCTGGTTGTCGAAGCCAGAGGTTGGGACACATAGATAGTTATGGGATGGTCAGGGTTACTTAGCTATCACATTAAGTCCCTTATATTCTACCAAGGGGTATAAGTCCCACGAGAAGGTTATTTCAGGCATCGCAGCCTTATTTTGTCTCCTAAACGTCTCGCACGCAATAGTAGGTTGTACCTAGTCCCGGACTTTTGTAGTTTGAGAGTCACTCCTTTGGGACATTCCCCCTTAAAGTCTTGATAGGCTTTCAGGAATCTAGCGCAACTCTCATCATAGTTACCCTTTCCCCCCACTGTAGGGAGTTTAGCGGCGTTACTCATTTTTTACTCACTTGTTACTCTACTACGGTTTTGAGTAACACCTAAGCAGCGGTAGAATAGGGGTTATAGGCTATGTATTAGGTTCAAGTCCGATTACTGGCTTTTTTTGCTGTCAGTGCGCCTGAGTCACTGATATAGCATTAGTCAAGGTGGTTAGGACGCAGCTTTGAGAACGGAATCCATGGCATCATGGAGAGAATCAAACTGCTCACGTGCAGTGGCGAATACGGGCTTTCAGCCACGACCAACATTTCTCTATCTTGTTGAGGTCTGGCGAATAAGGCGGAAGATAGAGTAAACGGCATTGAGCTGCCTCCACCAGTTCAGCAATCCGTCCCCCTTTATGAAACGTTGCATTGTCCAATACTAGAGTCTGACCTGGCTTCAATGTTGGAATTAAGATGAACTCCAACCACAACTCAAACACTGTCCGATTACAACAACCCTCAAAGCTAAAGGGAGCTAAGAGTTGTTGATGACACCATGCGGCTATCATACTTACCCTGCCCTGCCTCTTCCCTGATTTGAGTGCATGGAAGCGTTTTCCTTCCTCGCAGTAACCATAAGGGTAATCCGAGTCCTGACTATTCATGCCGGCTTCATCGAGGTAGACCACTTCTTCCGGCTCCATCTGTTCAATCTGAGCCATAAACTCCTCTCGCTGTTGCTCATCACGTTCTTGGTAGCCGTAAGTTTTTTTTTCTGGTGAAGCCAATTTTCTTCAAGGCTCTGGATATGGTGCGAGGAGAGATGTCGTCATCCCAAAGTTCAGCCATTTGAGCTGCTGTTTTGTGGCCATGCTCTTGGGCAAAAGCCTTGAATTTTTGCCAGTCGGTAATTTTGTGGTTATTGCCAGGTCGGTGATGAGGTTTAGGGAGGAAGTCTCCGGTCTGTGCTTTTCTTTGCAGCCAGAGATTAATGGTGTTCCTGCTGACATGGAAAACTTGACTGGCTTCTGTTTTGGGCATACCGTCTAGTTCAATGGCATCAATAACTTTTTGTCTGAGGTCGTAACTATAGGGGGCTGGCATTTTTGGTCTTCTTAGTCATCTCGTCCTCTCCATTATACGTCCTAAGTGTTCTGTCTTGTGCTATAAATAATCAAAAATTACCCGCCCCTCTCAACTGACCGCCCCCCAATATTGCCTTTGAGGGGGGGTACAGATTAAGCTAGAGCAGGTTAGCTAGGTTGGCTGAAAGGAATATCAAAGATATTAGCTGGCAGACGCGAGATTTTCAGCTACAAAGTCCCAGTTAACCAGATTTTCGATAAAGTTATCGATGAAACCTGGCCGCGCATTTTGGAAGTCCAGATAGTAGGCGTGTTCCCAAACATCGAGAGTTAGCAGGGGAGTTTTACCCTCAACCATGGGGTTAACAGCATTAGCAGTCTTGGTAACTTTCAGTGTGCCATTATCCAGGACTAGCCAAGCCCAACCACTACCGAACTGGGTAGCCGCTGCGTTCTTAAATTCTTGAATGAATGCGTCAAAGCTACCGAAATCTGCTTGAATCTTGTCAGCCAAAGCTCCTGTAGGTTGACCACCACCATTGGGCTTGAGGCACTTCCAGAAGAAACTGTGATTCCAGACTTGGGCAGCGTTATTAAATATACCAGACTTAGAAGGATCATTGTAAGTGGCTTTGATGATCTCTTCCAGGGACATATTAGCCATGTCTGTACCTTCAATAGCAGCATTAAGGTTTTTGACATAAGCTGCATGGTGCTTACCATGATGGTAGGATAGAGTATTAGCGGACATTTTGCTAGACTCTAGTGCATCCTGATCAAAAGGTAAACTGGGAAGTTCAAAAGCCATTGTGTTTTCTCCTCTCTCAAATATCTAGGCTTCTCGATTTGTCTTGAACGGGACAAATTTATGAGCGAGCCTACATAAAACTTTACAATATCCTGATCATATACCATCAACGGTCACTAAAACAAATCTAGTCGGGCTAACTTTGGTTTGTGAAGGTCTGCCCCCTCGGCTTATCTCCTACCCGGTGGCAGGTAAACCCCAGTATCTTGGTGCAATTAGTTTTGAGAATACCGCGCTTTAATGCCCATTTAGGGGATGGTTCTGCATTCAGGGATGATTCCCATCGGCTAACTTACTAAACCCGCCGGGCGGCTTGTCAAAGTCAATTATTTTGGGCCTGCAATTGTGGAACCAGAGGTTCAGCGGGATTAATCCTTACACCGGGACAGGGAGCGATCGCATCGGAGCCATATTGCATCCCCAACCCGGAGCGCGCGCCATGATTTTGTGGGGCAGGCAGTGGCCAAAGTAGCCAACGACTCTGAGGGGAAAGGCTCATGATACTGTCAGAATTTTGAGTAATCCAAATCAGTGGAACATCAGGGCGGTCAATGGTGCTATTAGATTGACCCGCAATAACCCCAGCCAAAACGGAGAGAACGCCCCAATTGCCTTCCACCAGTCCGTCGGAGGCAGTCCATAGCCGTACATTAAGTTGAGCGCGACGAGCGTAGAAATAAAGAGAAGCAGCCACAGAAACGGCGGTTTCAAAATCGGTATGGTCCCAAGAAAATGCACTATCAAGACAAATAACTACTTCCTGACCCCCAATAGCGACCTCCAATTCTCGGACTCGTAGATCCCCATAGCGAGCACTAGAACGCCAATGAATCAGTCTAGTAGGGTCGCCGATACGATAAGGGCGTAAAGTGCGAGTAATGCCTTCTGTGGCTTGATCAAGGCGAAAGCAAGAGTAAATCTCTGGACCTTGGTCTACTTCAATGCTATCAACAATAGGACAAGCAGTTAAAGGCAATACGGTGGGATAAACAATAGCTGTAGCAGGAACTTGGCGATCGCGACTACACCAAAATAACCCCAGGGGAGAAGCCGATCGCAGTCTCACCCCAGACCAATGGTAAATCCCCCGGCGTTTAGTAATACGGGAATATTTCCAGTGATAAACTTGTCCGGGTCCAATGACATCAATAGACTCCGAAGCATCTCCCAACTCTGTGGGGAGGCGATCGTAAATTTGAAATAGGGGACAAGATTTTTTCGACTGGTTTTCGATTTCCAGTTCAAAAGTGAGGCGCGAGCCCACACTGACCGGAGTAATAGGGTAGCGGCGAACCTGAAGGGGACGAAGACTCCGCCCTGGCAGAATTGCCGCGGCCAATAACAAAGCCAACCCCATACCACTAATCACATACAGCCACCCTGCCATAGTATTAGTAGCAGCCCCAAAGAAAAAAACCGTCAGAAACCCTAACAGCCAACCAGCATAAGCCGGAGTTACCCAGTTACGTTCTAACCAATTAGTAATTTTGCGTTTTGACCCCATAACATAATATCGCGCCGCTCACACCAGGATAACCAAAGTTCAACAAAAACTCCAGAAGTTTCCGGTTTCATCAGAAAAACTGGAAACAGTCTATAATTTTGGCGATCGCCCAACTGGCAAAAAAACCAAGAAGCCTCGCGCCTACTGGTTAGCTGAATGTCAATTTTGAGCAATTGGGCTAACATGAGATCCTCAATGCTATATTCTATGATTTGGTGCGAGACGTTTAGGAGTTAAATAAGGATGCAATGCCTGAAATAACCTCCTAGTGGGACTTTCACCCCTCGGTGAAATACAAGGGACTCGTACCCTGACCATCCCATAACTATTTATATGTCCCGACGATTTGTATCTCTGTGATACCAAATCAAGGCAGGGAACTCAAGGTCAAAACGCAAAATCAGAAATCTTAATGATTCCTTAACAATTGCGTTGAGAGTAACGGCGATAGCCACCCCCAGTTTTAGGATTCACAACCTTGGGACTGAAGCGGGGAACGGAAGGCGTGAAGTAGAACCTACTACCAAAAGCGACCACTGCCAACCATCCATGATTAGGGAAACCGAATGTCTGGCTTGAACCATCGTAAAGAATAAGTAGCGAAATAGGTTGATACGCTGCGTTCAAAAAGAGCAAGGGGAAAAGTAGGGTTCTCTAATCAACACCTACACAGACCTTTAATAAGTACCCCGGTGGATAGGACAAATCTAAAGATGGAATGCCCATATAAATGGAACGTTTTAATCCCTTATAGGCTCTAATTAATCCGGTCGAGATAGTTAGTAGTGAAAGTGTAAGCGTAAGCCTATTAGGGTGTGAGATGTGACCAAAAGCCAACGCCCGACTGTAATGGTAGGGATATGCTAACGGGTCACGGTTTGATTGTAAAGAATAGAGTCTAGTAGGAGTTACTATGACGAAAGCGAGTTTAAAGAAAGGGTTTGAGAAATCAAAACCAATCAAGACTACGAACGTATGGAAACAAATTCCCTGGGCGAAAGTTCAGAGAAAAGTTTTCAAGCTCCAAAAGAGGATATTTCAAGCAGCTAAATCGGGACAGGATGCAAAGGCACGAAGGTTGCAACGTCTATTGGTGAAATCATATTATGCCCGACTCTTAGCAGTGCGGCGAGTGACCCAAGATAATCAAGGCAAGAAAACAGCCGGTGTCGATGGAATGAGAGCAATCTCACCAAGGCAAAGGTTTGAACTTGTTGAGAATATTAAAAGAAACCTCAAAGCAAAACCACTGCGACGGGTGTGGATTCCAAAACCTGGAAAGGATGAAAAACGCCCTCTGGGAATACCCACAATCCAAGATAGAGCGAGGCAAGCCTTGGTTAAGTCGGCTCTCGAACCTGAATGGGAATCGAGAATTGAAAGCACAAGCTATGGGTTTCGACCTGGAAGGTCTGCCCATGATGCAATATCCAGAATCTTTCAGAGTATCCACAAAGGAGGTTATTACGTTCTGGATGCAGATATAGCAAAATGTTTTGACCGAATAAACCATGACTACCTTCTGTCCAAAATTCATTGTCCAAGTAGCCTAAAAAGAGACCTGAAACAATGGTTAAAAGCGGGTGTGTTGGATAACGGCGTATTTGAGGATACAGAAACAGGGACACCTCAAGGAGGGGTAATAAGTCCAATACTCGCCAACATCGCACTGGATGGATTGGAAAGGTTAGTTAAAGAGATGTATCCTAATAAAGGAACAACCACCCAGGTTAACCTAATAAGATACGCTGATGATTTCGTGGTTATATCCAAAAATTTAGAAATCATTGAACAGTGCAAAACTGCTATTTCCAAATGGTTAGAACCGGTTGGTTTAGAGATTAAACCTGAAAAAACTAGAATCTGCCACACACTCAATCCTATTGAGTACAATGGTAAGATAGAGGAGCCTGGGTTTGATTTTCTAGGATTCAACATTAGGCAATATCCTGTAGGGAAATATAAATCTGGGAAAACAGGTGGAATAGCAAGACGATTAATCGGTCACAAAACCCACATTAAACCCAGTAAAAAGGCAGTTAAAGCCCATATTGAAGTAATAAAAGGTGTAATTAAACAACATAAAACAGCACCTCAATCAGCCCTAATTAGTAAACTAAACCCAATCATAAGAGGGTGGTCAAACTACTACTCAGGGGTCGTCTCATCAGAGACCTTCAATAAACTAGATTACACAATCTGGTTAATGTTACGGGCATGGACAGCATCAAGATGCGGAGAGGCAAGCTACGAAAAGCTAAAAAACTACTTCTGCAAAGGAACGGTTAAACTTAGCAATGGGAAAGAAAGACATGAATCCTGGTTATTCAGGACCAAGGATGGATTCACATTATGGCAACATAACTGGACTCCGATTGTCAGACATACCTTAATACGCCCGGACGCAACACCATACGACGGAAATTGGACTTACTGGGCAACCAGAAAAGGACAAGCAATCGACACGCCAAACAGGGTAGCCAAACTACTCAAGAAGCAAAAAGGCAAGTGTACTTGGTGCGGGCAATACTTTACCCCATCAGACTTAGTTGAAGTAGACCACATTGTACCCCGAAGCCAAGGCGGAAAGGATGAATACAAGAATCTTCAGCTATTACACCGCCACTGCCACGATGATAAGACGGCGTTAGATAACGCTAATGCTGTATCCTTAACAATGGAACAGTCAAACTAGGAGCCGGATGAGGCGAAAGTCTCAAGTCCGGTTTTGAATGGGAGGGGATGGAGGCGACTCCATTCTCGACCCCTAATAGCTAACAGGAGAAAAACTGGTCTAAGCTAATTATCAAGTTTAAAACCCTGTAGCTTTGTTTTCTGGAAGGAGTGGAATCAGCGTGTCATTAACAAACGTAACAGTCCGAGGTAGACAAAGGCTTGAGTCGCCACCGTCAGGCTTATTTGACTTCATCCAGTCAGTAAGCAAAGTTACCGCCGGAACCATATTGGGTACAACCATGTTAGCCAGTTCCGTGGTGGCAGGAGGGCTGGTGGGTCTAGCCGTTAGTTTCCGTAACTTACCAGACGTAAGGGTATTACAAAACTATATTCCCACCGAAACCACCCACATCTACGATATTCAGGGTAGACACTTAGCCAGCCTTCACGACGAAGCCAACCGAGAAGTAGTTTCTCTTGATGAAATATCCCCCCACGCCAAACGGGCAGTATTAGCTATTGAAGATAGCCATTTTTATTATCATCGGGGTATATATCCCACCGCGATAGTGCGAGCTATGCTTGCTAACCTGGAAAGGGGGAAAACCGTAGAGGGTGGTTCAACCATAACCATGCAGTTGGTGAAAAACCTGTTTTTATCCCCCAGTAGAACCATTAGCCGAAAAGCCGCTGAGGCGGTCATGGCAATTCGCCTCGAACAAATTTTAGACAAAGATGAAATCCTAGAATTATACCTAAATCAGGTTTACTGGGGTCATAACCTTTATGGGATTGAAACAGCCTCCCAAAGCTATTTTAACAAACCGGCATCAGAGCTGAAATTATCTGAAGCCGCCATGATTGCTGGTTTAATTTCCGCACCAGAAGACTATAGCCCCTTTGCTAATTATCAACTAGCTAAACAACGACAGGCTCAAGTGCTTAACCGCATGGTAGAGCTAAATTGGATTACTCCAGAAGAGGCGGCGGAAGCTAGAAAAGAACCCCTATTAGTGGGTAGGATCACCTCATTTAGAACCAGTGAATTGCCATACGTGACGGAAGCGGTGGTTCAGGAGTTAACTAGGGAGTTTGGTCGTGATGCCGTCCTGAAAGGGGGAATGCGGGTTCAAACGACCATTGATTTGAACTTCCAGCGCATGGCAGAAAGAACGGTGAGGGAATGGCACGATCGCCTTTATTATCGAGGAGTATATCGCGATCGCAATAACGGTCAAATCGCATTAGCCGCCGTAGACCCCACTACCCATTTTGTCAAAGCCATGGTGGGAGGGTCTGATTATAATAAAAGCCAGTTCAACCGAGCTATTCAGGCTCAACGGCAACCTGGATCAGCCTTTAAGCCATTTGTTTACTATGCCGCCTTCGCTACCGGTAGATACGCTCCTAGTACCATTGTTCAAGATACCCCTGTTAGCTATCGCGACGGGTCTGGGTATTATTCACCCCGCAACTATGGCGGTGGCTTCTCCGGCGCTGTTACCATTAGATCAGCTTTAGAGACCTCCCTGAATATTCCGGCCGTCAAGCTGGGTCAATCTGTAGGACTCAATCAGGTAATCGAGGTTTGTCGCCTCCTGGGAATTACTAGCCCTATGGAGCCCGTCATTTCCTTACCACTAGGATCTGTGGATCTCACCCCTATGGAAATGGCTGCATCTTTTGCTACTTTTGCTAATGACGGTTGGCATTCTGACCCCACTTTTATTGTACAAGTCACTGATAGCCAGGGAAATGTCTTGCTTGACAATACCCCATCACCTCGCTTAGTTCTGAATCAGTGGGCTGTTGCCTCCCTAAATGATGTGTTGCAAGGGGTAATTACCAGTGGTACTGCCACCAGCGCCCGACTAGGACGACCAGCAGCCGGGAAAACTGGGACTACATCCTCCGAACGCGATGTCTGGTTTGTGGGTTATACTCCCCATTTATCGACAGCGGTTTGGGTTGGTAATGATGACTTCACTCGACTGGCTAGGGGAGTCACAGGAGGAACTGTCGCTGCTCCGGTATGGCGGGACTTTATGAGTCGTGCCTCTGTAGGGAAACCTCAAACTGGTTTTACTCCCGCTTCCAATTTTCCCCGACCTTAACCGGATGGGCAACAGGTGAGATTGAGATCGTACAATAGAATAAAGTCCCTAAATCATACTCAGTCTTGAGTTGAGCCTCCGGGATCAACCCCGGAGGTATTGGGTTTTCTGAATTAGGATGTTTGCGCCATGAATCTAAATACTTCTTCGACCTCTAGTGTACCAAGCAAAGTAGAGGTTTCTATCCATATTGATTCGGAATTATTGGATCAGGTCAAGCACTTGACTAATGATCCCAGTAAAGTCATTGAAACCGCTCTCCGACAATGGTTGCGGGGAGAACGCCCAGAAGATGATTTGGCTTTGAGTCTACAACGTAACCCTCCCGTGCCACCCCGGGGCGAGTGGAATGATTGAACAAAAACAGCGACGCACTCGGTCTACCTCACCGCCGGCAGGTCCGCAGGCAGGTGGGGAGAGCCTCATCAAAAATCTAGCATAGCCGGCGTGTTTGACCATCAAGCCACCTTGATGGTCATTGAGTTGGGGGCGGAAAGCCTTGTAAACCACGGTGCGATCGCCAGACTGATCCGGGTTCAATGTGTCAGTTGACATTGTACCCTAAAACGGGTACAATGGATGGGCAAGGTGGTGTTTAAGCCTTGACCGAAGCGGGTCAGCACCCCCGGCTGAAGCACGGGGGCTTCGTGCCCCCCTTTCAGGTAGCTGACCAGCTATAGCCTTAACTGGCTCCGTTCAGAGCAAGAGTTAAAGTTCCTACCCTGGAATGTGTGCTAGTTCCAGGCTCATGAACCGAATCGTTAAACATCTCTAAGGGGTTAAGGACGTGCGATTTGGATAGTACCGACTCTGAACATTGGCGTTAGCGCAGCGTGCGCGTTAGCGCAAGCGCAAACATTACCCCGCAAGGGAGTCGGAGCCAACCATAGCTCCATGGAGGGGCAACCATACCCCTCCACCCCGCAAGGGGGTGCTGGCGGCTAAAGCCGCTTGAGTCGGTTTTCCTCTCCGTGATTTATCACGGAGCTTCCAACCCTCCCAGGAGTTTTACGTGATTTGTGCGTGATATAAATAGCTGATACATTTACGCGACATTTATCCGGCTATTGCCTGACAATGCGACGATAGCACTATTACCCGTTAAGGTAACAGAGGCGGTATCCCGCAAAGCTTTTAGAAAGATTCCAAAAGCACCGTTCCAGTCCCTGGGTAGAGTGAACCCACACTCAGGACATCGGAACACTTTTGAGCCACCTAGCTGGGAATGCACATGACCACAGTGAGTACAGGTTTTGCTGGTGTATTCTTCCGTCACATCTACAACTGTGGTTCCAGTTATCTCGGCTTGATGTCTCAGGGTTAGTTTGAATCGATAATGCGCCCATGTCAGCATGGCGCGGGCAGTCTTAGACCTGATTTTCCGCTTCACCTTGGCAACCATATCGGAAGTCTCGAAGGTGGGCAAAAAAATTAGGCTGTAGTTGTGAGTCAAGTAGTGAGCAATTTGTTTGTGGGCTTCATCAACTAGATTGCGGATTTTGGTTCTCATTCGTTGAGCCGCTTGCCTCATCCGTCGCCTTCTTGAACGACAGGGTTCCTTGGCGATTCGGCTGATCAAATCATCCAAATGTTGACATAGCCTAGTAATGCGTCCAATATCCCCGGAGCCCAATTCCAGAAATCGTGAACCATCAAACCCGGTTATGAAAGTTCGCACACCCGGGTCTAATGCAATTACGCCATTCGCTTCAGTTGGGGTAACGGCAACAGGTTCAGGAAACACCGCAAACCATCGACCTTTGGTAAACACCAACTGAGTCCCTTGCCCGCAAGTTTTAGGGATGGGTTCGGAAACCATGAAAGTTAATCCTTTCGTTAGTCTTGGATACCAACTCCCTGAAGAGAAATTAGTATTATTGAACTTAATCCCTTGAGAGCTGTCACGACAACTTCTAAACCTGGCATCAGGACTGGCGGTCAAAGCCTGATAGGCATCAAAGATGGCATTTTGCCGAATGTGGCAGGGTGTTTCTTTGACCCATTCGGGTAAGTCACTCTGCATCACTTCCGCAGCGTAACTTTAACTTGCTTAGTCGTTTACCACTCCGGGATAATGCAATTGCTTGGTTGTAGCAATACCGACAAGCAGCCAGCCATTTACGCCAGACTTGATTTAGCTCTAGGCTGGGGTAAATCCGGATCTTCTTTGACCTGAGTTTTGTATTTACTCCGTCCGTATAATCGGGAACTGAAGCAGTGGAGGATGGCGAGGATGTCCTCAACCATTTCTGGTTCTGGACTGAGACTTGTCTGGTTGAGAACCATGAGTGAGCAACTGTTTTGCTCACAGAGCCATCGAAACAAGTCAAATCCAAATCTGGCCAATCGGTCTGGGTGGGCAACGACAACCATGCGGACATCTCCTGACAAATGATGTCCCAGTAAGGCCAGCATTTTCTTTCCCTTGAAGTTGAGCCCGCCTCGGATTTCTGAGACGACTTCTGCTTCGGGGTAGAGGTTGGACAGTGCGGCCACTTGTCGGTTGAGGTCGGACTGCTGGGCGCGGTTACTAACTCTGGCATAGATAACGACTTTGCGTTTGTCACTGCCTGATTTGGCAGTATATCACTCAACGTTGTATCGTCGTTGCCCAGCGGGGGTTCTGATGGTCTCGATTGAGCCATTGGAGTCCCATCTGCGGAGTGTTCTTTCATGGACTCCAAGGATTTGGGCGGCTTCCTTGGGTTTGACATATCTGGCAATAGGTTTATCCTCAACCCTTCTCGCTTATTATACCGTATTGCCCTAAAATATTAACCGAATTTGTGATTAAATCATGCTCTTTCAAGATTCTGTTTCTAGCAGATAGAAAGATAGATCCACATCTGGGATAATTAAATTATTCCAGATTTTGCAATACTCAGAAACTTCCGGCTAATGCAAGATTTTTCCGGGTTAAATGTATCTGATAACAGTTCTCAGCTACCATTATCAGGCTTTGGGAACCTTTTACCCGGTTTGGATGCCGATCTAGTTTTTATTCAGAATCAATCGGGGGAGTATCTACTATTTTCTTGGCGACAATGCGATCGCCATCCCCTTCCTGTGGACAAAATCACGGGAACTAATATGGCAGATACATTTAAGCCTCTGGTACTCGGACCCTATCAAGAAAGAATCCACCGGATGATCACCAGCTTAATACCAGAGCGCTTCAGTTATCCATTTTGTTATGAAGAATACTATTTTCCCCTAGAACTGATTGTCAGTCCCATATTAAAATCTAACGGCACTGCTACCCATGTTCTGGTGATGGGGCGACTACTGGAAAATTCTCAACTGAATCTTAACCCTAATCAAGAACTGATTGCCTACCGCGCCTTACCATCTAATTTTGATATCCAGCAAAAAATGCTGGTTCAAATTGCCGGAACCCTTTGCCGCAGCGTTCCCCCCACTTCTCAAATTTATCAAACTATTATCAGCCAAATTACTCAAAAAATTCGCCGCACTCTGGATTTAAAAGAGATTTGGCAACAAACTGTTAACGGCTTGGGTCAGGTTCTTGGTGTCAGTCGCTGTATTATCTGTCCCTATCGCAGCACCTCTGATAAGTCTACCCAAGTGGTGGCTGAGTACCGCCAACAAGATGTCCCCATGATGTTGGGTTTAAATCTATCGAGTGAGTCGGAATTGGGTTGGCTCAAGCCTTAGCCACTTTAGAACCGATTATCATTGAGCGCAGTTCCCCTGAAAATGACCCCTATCAACGCTATTCGTTGATGGTTGTTGCTACTGCTTATCAAGATCAGCCTAATTCTTTGATTTTCCTTCATCAATGCGATCGCACTCGCCAGTGGACGGCGGCGGAAATAGATTTTGTCCGGGAGTTGGCTACTCATGTGGGAACCGCGATCGCCCATGCTACCCTTTATCAGGAGTTAGAAGAAGCTAGACTAGAAGCGATCGCTCTTTCTCGTCTCAAAAGTGAGTTCCTCGCCAATACTTCCCACGAACTCCGAACTCCCCTTAACGGTATGATCGGCTTCCTTCAGTTAGTCTTAGATGGTATGGCTGATGACCCAGAGGAAGAACGGGAATTTATCGAACAAGCACATCAAGCAGCTATTCATCTCCTGAATTTAATTAATGATGTTTTAGATATTGCCAAAATTGAAGCGGGTAAAATGGATATTGAACTCGCCTTGGTCAAAGTTGATGAAGTTATCGGAGAAATCGAACATTTTATTCGACCTCAAGTTGAACAAAAAAATTTGAAATTTACTATTCAACCAGAAGCTGTCAATAGTCAAATTATTGTTTATGGCAACTATCAGCGCATCTTACAAGTGATTCTAAATTTCCTGGAAAATGCGATTAAATTTACTCACAAAGGCGGCATTAATATTAGCATAGGAATTATTCGGAAAAATGTGATGATTCAAAATCAAAAATTTCCGGGATTTGTGGAGTTTAGAGTTGTGGATACTGGTATTGGTGTTCCCATTGAAAAGCAAGATAGATTATTCCACGCTTTTTCTCAGGTTGATAGTGGTTACACTAAGCAATATGGGGGGACGGGACTCGGTTTAGTTATTTCTCAAAAGCTGGTTCAAGCTATGGGAGGTAAGGTTAAGTTTTACAGTTTGGGGGAAGGCTTAGGATCAACTGTGACTTTTACTATTCCTCTCTATCAAGAACCATGATATTAATTACCAAAAGATAGGGGGTTGACAACCTCCGAAATATCATGGTACTATTTTGATATATGATTTTATAATGAAAATCTTGCCTTGTTAAATAAAATTGCGACTATTCCCATTATCTAAAATGATACCACAAGCCGACCGGAAAAGCAACCCCCACAGCTTCCCATCGGCAAATTTTTTTTGTTACAAAACTTAACAATAAATTTACAAATCTCATTGTTATTGTTGCAGTAAGCGTTGATAGTCCACTACTCGACAAATGCGCCATTCAGGTAGTATTGTGGCTCCTATATGTTGGTAAAATGCGATCGCCGATTGATTCCAGTCGAGGACAGTCCACTCTAAGCGCCCATACCGACGTTCTAGGGCTACTTGAGCGACCTGTTGGATCAAGGCTTTCCCAATGCCTAAACCTCGATATTCAGGCATAACAAATAGGTCTTCTAAATGAATGCCGGGTTGAGTCAAGAACGTGGAAAAGTTATGAAAAAACAGAGCAAAGCCTACGGTTTTTTGCTCCCATTCAGCGATAATGACCTCAGCCATTGGCCGATCGCCAAATAGATGCTGTTTCAAGGTTTCCAGATCTCCAGTGACTTGGTGGGAGAGTTTTTCATATTCAGCCAAAGCCTTAATTAAAGCCCAAATGACCGGAACATCATCAACAGTAGCAGGACGGATAATTAGTTGAGCAGGCATAGTTACTTAGAAGTTGACAACTGATTTTAATCGGTTCGACATGGGGAGGAGTTAGCTAGTTAGCAGTCTGCTCAAAAAAAGTAAAGATTCTTAGAGTTTAATCTAGGCCTAAAATGGTTATAATGGCTTCACTTTGTAATTAAAGTTACCATAACACCATGTCACAACCGACAATCGAATCAATTTTACACGAGAAACGGTTATTTCATCCGTCCGAGGACTTCTCCAAACAGGCCCGGATTAAGAGCATGGAAGAGTACCGGGAACTCTACGAGAAAGCCAAAGCTAACCCGGAAGCCTTTTGGGCAGAATTAGCCGAAAATGAGTTGCACTGGTTTAAAAAATGGGATCAGGTGCTGGACTGGCAGCCACCTTTTGCTAAGTGGTTTGTGGGGGGCAAAATTAATATTTCCTATAATTGCCTCGATCGCCATTTGACTACCTGGCGCAAAAATAAAGCCGCTTTAATTTGGGAAGGCGAACCGGGAGACTCTCGCACCCTGACTTATTCCCAACTACATCGGGAAGTTTGCCAAATGGCTAACGTGATTAAACAGTTGGGAGTCAAAAAAGGCGATCGCGTTGGGATTTATATGCCCATGATACCAGAGGCGGCGATCGCTATGTTGGCTTGTGCCAGAATTGGCGCACCCCATACCGTCATTTTTGGCGGTTTTAGTGCCGAGGCTTTAAAAGACCGCCTGGAAGATGCCCAAGCTAAATTGGTGATTACTGCTGATGGTGGTTGGCGCAAAGATGCGATCGTACCCCTAAAAGAACAGGTAGATAAGGCTTTACAAGCTGGTGCGCCTAGTGTTGATAACGTTTTGGTCGTACAGCGCACTCAGCAAAAAATCCAGATGGAACCCGGACGGGACCACTGGTGGCATGACTTGCAACAAAATGCTTCCGGGCAATGTCCCGCCGAAGAAATGGATAGTGAGGATATGCTGTTTATCCTTTACACTAGCGGGACTACTGGTAAACCCAAGGGAGTTGTACACACTACTGGTGGCTATAATCTTTACAGTCACATTACTAATCAGTGGGCTTTTGATTTACAGGATACTGATGTTTACTGGTGTACCGCTGATGTGGGTTGGATTACTGGCCATAGTTATATTGTCTATGGGCCTTTGTCCAATGGGGCCACAACTTTGATGTATGAAGGGGCTCCCCGTGCTTCTAATCCCGGTTGTCTGTGGGATGTGGTAGAAAAGTATGGGGTCACTATTTTCTATACTGCTCCTACTGCTATTCGAGCTTTGATGAAAATGGGTGAAAGACACCCTAATGCTCGTGATTTGTCTTCCTTGCGGATTTTGGGGACCGTCGGAGAACCCATTAACCCAGAAGCCTGGATTTGGTATAACCGCGTCATTGGTCACGGAAAATGTCCCATTGTTGATACTTGGTGGCAAACCGAAACCGGGGGTTTTATGATTACTCCTCTTCCCGGTGCGACTCCTACTAAGCCGGGTTCCGCTACTTTGCCTTTCCCTGGAATTATTGCTGATGTGGTTGATACCGAAGGCGAACCTGTTACTAATAATTCTGGGGGGTATTTGGTGGTGCGTCACCCCTGGCCGGGTATGATGCGGACTGTTTATGGCGACCCCGATCGCTTCCGTCGTACTTATTGGGAGTATTTACGACCTAAAAATGGCGATTATGTCTACTTCGCTGGTGATGGCGCTCATAAAGATGAGGATGGCTATTTCTGGGTGATGGGCCGCGTTGATGATGTGATTAATGTTTCCGGTCATCGCTTGGGGACTATGGAGGTTGAGTCCGCTTTGGTTTCTCATCCCGCTGTCGCTGAGGCGGCTGTGGTTGGCCGTCCTGATGAGGTTAAGGGTGAGGAAATTGTGGCTTTTGTTACTCTCGAAGGCGATCGCCAACCTGATGAAGCCTTGGAAAAAGAGTTGAAGCAGCACGTTGTTAATGAAATTGGCGCTTTGGCTCGTCCCGGAGAAATTCGCTTTTCTGATGATTTGCCTAAGACTCGTTCCGGTAAAATTATGCGACGTTTATTGCGATCGCTTGCTTCCGGTCAGGAGATTTCTGGGGATACTTCCACTCTCCAAGATCGCACCGTTCTCGAAAAGTTGCGCGGTGGCGCTTAGTTGAGCAATTCCCTCCCTCCTTAATTGAGGCGGGATTTTCTTAGCCACAACTTTGGTGCGTCAGTTTCCCCCATCGGGAAATCATTAATTAATTGCTCTGACGCACCCGATCGCATTTTTGATTTTTTCGTCAATATCCAAATCCGCCCCGCCGCAGGGGTTGACAGGGAGCCGAAATTTTGCTACGATATTAGTATCAAGTTAAATAATGGAAATATAATCTAATTTTTAAAAAATGCACATATTTCTATTATAACATAAGTATACTGTCAAGCACCCCAAAAGTCAAGCCCCTACCCCCAAAAAGCGAAATTTTTAACATTTCTTAACATTAATTGAGGCGGGATTTTCTTAGCCACAACTTTGGTGGGTCAGTTTCCCCATTTCCCCATCAGGAAATCATTAATTAATTGCTGACGCACCCGATCGCATTTTTGATTTTTTCGTCAATATCCAAATCCGCCCCGCCGCAGGGGTTGACAGGGAGCCGAAATTTTGCTACGATATTAGTATCAAGTTGAATAATGGAAACATAATCTAATTTTTAAAAATTGCAAATATTCCCATTATAATACGAGTATACTGTCAAGCACCCCAAAAGTCAAGCCCCTACCCCCAAAAAGCGAAATTTTTAACATTTCTTAACATTAATTGAACCCGGATTTTCTTAGCCACAACTTTGGTGCGTCAGTTTCCCCCATTTCCCCATCGGGAAATCATTAATTAATTGCTCTGACGCACCCTTTTTTGATTTTTTCGTCAATATCCAAATCCGCCCCGCCGCAGGGGTTGACAGGGAGCCGAAATTTTGCTACGATATTAGTATCAAGTTAAATAATGGAAATATAATCTAATTTTTAAAAAATGCACATATTTCCATTATGACATAAGTATACTGTCAAGCACCCCAAAAGTCAAGCCCCTACCCCCAAAAAGCGAAATTTTTAACATTTCTTAACATTTGATTTTTTCGTCAACATTTCAGGTCATCTGGGGAGAGTTGAAAGGGGGGATAATTATATGCGCGGGAAATTTGGGTCAAACTTTGATACCAATTATTGATAGTTTGTTGAGCAGGATAGGGACTATAATTGCGGGACTGTCTGAGAAATTGAATCATCTGGTGTTTGTCTTGGGTGTGATAGCTTAAAGCAGCTAACCAAACCAGGACTTGATAGCGACAGAGGGTTTCTAGGGGACGCATCCAATTTCGTAGGGTAGGACGAGAAAAGTAATTTTGAATAAGTTGATTACAGTCAGAGGAAAGGATAGCGATCGCATATCGTTTCAAGTTATAATCAGCCTCGACTGTTATAGTCCTTCTTTGTAGACAAATTCCCGCAGCGCCATGGGATGCTAAATTTAGCAATAAATCTATAGTAGCAGCATGGGGAGATAGACTCGAGTCAAACCCTCCCCAGCGTTTAACCCAGGAATTGCGGAATAAAATCGCACCAGTTTCCACCAATCGCCACAAGTCTGTTAACATCCAGATATGGACACCATGTAAACCGTCGCGACCCTGCAAAATTGGCGCGAGATTATTGTAAGGCTGAACTTCCGAAATTAGCTGATTTTCCTCCCAAATTTCCCAACCAGAGAATACCATTTCCAGTGAACCCGCACGATTATCAAAAGCATCTATCAGGTCTGATAAACTATGAGGTAGTAAAGTAGAACCCCCATCTAAAAACAGGATAAATTCTCCCCTAGCAATATCTAAGCCTCGGTTTCTAGCAGCCACAATTCCCTCGCCACATTGACCAACATATTGCAAAGATTTTCCATAACCTTCTAGGACTTCCGGGGTGTTGTCCGTCGAACCGTTATCAATCACAATAATCTCGCAACCATCGATATTTTGATTAAGGATACTATCAAGAGTTTTGGGTAAACTGATACCCTGATTATCGCTACAAACAATAATACTAATTTGGGGAGAATTAGCCACCGTCGCGGGGATTAAATAATCAGTAGCATCAGCAGTATTACCCGCGAAATGTCCTTGTAAAAGAGCTTGATTTTGCTTTGCTTCCCGTCCGTGAAACGCTTCGATGCGGTTTCCCCGAAGATGTCCGTAGTCATGATTTTGGTGAACAATCGTAATAGTTTGACTCCCGTTAATTACCCGATATCCTTGTTTTAATCCTTCTCCCACCATCCAATTATCCCAACCCGGACGACCAATAGCAAAAGCCGGAAGTTGATTAAACAGAGGTTTAGGAAATACAAAGTAATCTAACGCACCGATACCGCTAAATATTCCCGCTGTATGAATTTGATGATGTAGCTGTTGTTCCCAGTTAGGGTTATCAAAATTCACAGGTTCTTCAATATCCAAATTCCAACGTCGTCCCACCATCAGAAACCTAGAGTAATTAGCAATCACCTGTTGAACATTCCCGAGAAAATCGCTAGTTAGGATAATATCCGAGTTAATATATGTTAAAATATCGTGGGAAGCGTGATGATGTACTTGGCTAAAAATATCATTTAGCAGAGGGGTTCCATATTCGTTAACTTGGACATTCGGAATATGTATCACCTTCAATTTACTAGCCACTTCTGCGGTTCCTGTCTCATCACCAAATAAGATAATTTCCGGTCTCGGAACCAGTTTAGTCCAACTGGTAATCGCATTATCTTGAATCATTCCCACACTTCCCACAAACGCTTTAGGAACCGCAAAAATAGTCACCTTAACAGTAGGTTGAATATTATCAAAAATCCAGACACGACCTTTTTTAGTTCCCATAGAAATTAACTGATACTACAAATCCTCTGTTCGTCTAATTTAGCGGTCAACACCTGGGAGAGTTGGGTGAGATAGTAGGTGGGTTAGGTAACACACATCCACCCCACCTTTTATATGGTAATTTAGATGTTAGTCTGGCATAGTTTCAGCAATAATTTTAGCAAACATCTTGACAAGAGCAGCATTATATGTATTCCCAGACTGTGCTACAGCAGGTTGATACTGTTGTACTGGCTGTCCTGGTGGCGACATATTTTGATACTGTTGTATATGCTGTATCTGTTGTATCTGTTCCCGCAGTTTTTGAATTTCCGACCTCGACTCTTCCAATTCTTTCTGCTGTTGCTGTAGTTGAGACTGCGACTCTTCCAATTCTTTCTGCTGTTGCTGTAGTTGAGACTGCGAACCCTCTAACTCTTCCTTAATTTTATGTAACTCAAATGTAGCCTGTTCAAGTTCCACCTGTACTTCATCTAATTGGAAGTTAGCCATTTCCAGTTCTTCCCTGGTATCATGTAACTCCGAGCGAGACTTATCGAGTTCCTGTTGAGTTTCCGTCTGTTTATTCTGTGCATTTTTAAGCTGGTCTTGAACTTCCTTAACTTTGGTTTCCAGTTTCTTCCTTTCAGACTGAGAGTTTTCCAACTCCTTCTGCTTCTGCTGAAAATCAGATTGAGACTTTTCCAGGTCTTTCTGAGTCTGCTGTAGTTGAGACTGAGAGTTTTCCAACTCCTTCTGCTTCTGCTGAAAATCAGATTGAGACTTTTCCAGGTCTTTCTGAGTCTGCTGTAGTTGAGACTGAGAGTTTTCCAACTCCTTCTGCTTCTGCTGAAAATCAGATTGAGACTTTTCCAGGTCTTTCTGAGTCTGCTGTAGTTGAGACTGAGAGTTTTCCAACTCCTTCTGCTTCTGCTGAAAATCAGATTGAGACTTTTCCAGGTCTTTCTGAGTCTGCTGTAGTTGAGACTGAGAGTTTTCCAACTCCTTCTGCTTCTGCTGAAAATCAGATTGAGACTTTTCCAGGTCTTTCTGAGTCTGCTGTAGTTGAGACTGAGAGTTTTCCAACTCCTTCTGCTTCTGCTGAAAATCAGATTGAGACTTCTCCAGGTCTTTCTGAGTCTGCTGTAGTCGCGTATGGTATTGTTCTAATTCTGATAGGATTTGGTCTCGTTGATATTGAGACTGTTGTAACTCAGTCTGAGTTTGTTCTAATTGAGACTGGGAGTTTTCTAAGTCTTTCTGACTCTGTTTGAATTGAGAATAGGATTTCTCTAAATCAGCTAAGATTTGGTCTCTTACCCCCTTGGACTCTTCTAACTCTTCCTGACTTTGTTCGAGTTGTGAGTGCAGATTTTTTAATTCAAGCTGAGTCTGCTGTAGTTGAGACTGAGAGTTTTCCAACTCCTTCTGCTTTTCCTGAAAATCAGATTGAGACTTTTCGAGGTCTTTCCGAGTCTGCTGTAGTTGAGACTGAGAGTTTTCCAACTCCTTCTGCTTCTGCTGAAAATCAGATTGAGACTTCTCCAGGTCTTTTTGATGTTGTTGTAGTTGATATTTTAAAAGTTCCTGTTCTGATTCTAATTCTTGGAGGCGAGATTGAGTTATTTTAAGTTCGGTTGGTTTGGGTACTGTGGGAGGTAGGAGGCGAAGATTTTGGGCGATTTCGGAAGGAATTACTGAGGTATTGATTAGGTTGTTGTGAATATAAACCACTTCATACCGAGAGGGATGATAGGGAGTCGCTTGTGCTACGGGGGTGAAATAATGTTCATTGAGAAAGGCGTTAAGTTGCTCAAAAGTTGCGCCACCTTCAAAGAGTTTATTTTGGCTGGTTGTGCTGTAAATAGCATCAAGATGTTGCAGAATTTCTGAGGCTCCTGTTAAGGCGAGAAGTTCGGCTCCTTGGATGTCTAAACATAGTATATTATAGTCTTCTGGAAGCAGGTTAAGTTCCGTTACAATGCTGTCAATTGTGCGAGTTTCAACGGGTATTTGCTGAGTTTCGGTGAGGTTGGGATACAGTTTTTTGTATTCTGTTAGTGACAAAATAGAACTGTTAGACTCGATGTTGGTAACGTGGAGAGTGGCGGTACTATTTTGGTCAGCGATCGCCACATGAACTGTCTGAATATTGGGTCGATCGCCTACAGCCATTTTCAACCGTTCACAGGTGACGGGATTCGCTTCTATTAGCAATATTTGAGCATTGGGAAACTTGGCAAAACGTTTGAGCGATCGCCCTTCTCCTGCTCCCACATATATAATACCACGAGGCGTAACTTTATGATCTTGAAAAATTTGGTGTAAGTTAAGTTTCATAGATACCAAAATATACTAAGTAAGTTGATTTCACACTTTCCCGATAACGCGACCAACATCTAGTTACTGTAGGCTGCCATATAGGGTATAATTAGGAAGTAGGTGTTAATCATCATGAGACATATTCCCGGATTTGCAAACTGCTAAATATCTGAGCGATCGCCTTATTATAGACTTTTATATAACCATCAATAAGTCAGCCATAACCGGAAAATTTTAGTGATGGTTTCCCGTTGATCAACTCCACGCCTCAAAATCCCGAGAAAATTGAGACAAAGACAATAAACAGATAGGGGGATATTCAGCCACCAAACGTCGCTCTATGGGGGTATTGTAGCCCCAGTCAGCCAAAAACAGTTTAACCTGTTGTAGGTCTGTTTGAGCTTGTACAGACAACAAAGTTTTCATTCTGTCTTCAACGAACCAGATCACCGGACTAGGATCAGAAAGAGTCATGAGATCCCGTAGAGTTTGGTGCTTAGGCTGTTTGTGTCCTTTCCCAAAAATCATACCCGGACCGAGAATAATTCCCTGTTGTCCGAGAAGCGATCGCACAAATCGTTCTTCCTTAGTAGTAATTATGCGTAATTCTATCATGTCCTGCTCAAGAATAACCCGAAGGCGATCGCATACCCCCGGATAAAAGCCATGTAAAGCCAACCACCCTGGTAGGTCTGTGGCGATCCACTCATCGCGAATTTGATCAAGTCGAGGGCCAAGAACTTCCGGTGACAAATGTTCTTGTTCCAGCAGTTGACGTGATATACTATGCCAATCGCTGAGAATCTCAGATTCAGTCCACCCCAAAACCAAAGCCCTGATCAAAAGAGGCATTTCCCAACCCGTTTCAATCACAGGTCTAGTGCAGTAGAATCTAGGGGGTAAATCATCCGGTGGGGTAGACTCAGGAGGCGACCAAACTTCGAGATATGTACGCCAAGCCGTCTGAAAATACTCCAGCAAGCCATCACAGAGAACACCATCAAAGTCCAAGGCGAGAAGATTGGGTCTATCTGACATAGTTTTAGTATGTTGTAGGGCAATTTACCGAAATTCTTGAGTTGTTGTGGTAGCTTTTAGTGTAGCATCTAAACAGGTGTGTTAATTAACCCTTGGGGAATTGTCTTTGTGGTTTATACCTCAAACTCAGAGTTAAAAAACCCGTTAACCCCGCCGAAAAACCCGGACTTACCCCTTAACCAAGAGTCGCGGATACAAGATCCCCAACTACTGAGGATAGCCCGACGGGTGTATCATGCTTATTCAGAAGTACACGCCAAACGAATGCGCCGTCCGTCCGGTGTAGCCATTCATCTCCGCAGCTATCGAAGTTTACTGCTTTTCTCCCCCAAACCTGTTTTGCTTCCGGGAGAATGTTTTATCCCCTTTGACCAGATAGAATTAGAGTTATTTTAGCCCAGGGTAGGAACCGCGTGTGAAACCCCCGTGAAAGGTGAGAGTCCAATATGGAGATTTTAGTTGATCTACCAGCTTACTTGATTATATTTGCCCTAGGCGCTTCCATAGGTAGCTTTTTAAATGTCATTGTGTATCGAGTCCCCGCTGGTCTGTCCGTGTGGTATCCTCCCTCACGATGTCCCCATTGTCATACCCGTTTGGGTTTAAGTGAAAATATCCCAGTTTTCGGGTGGTTGTGGTTGCGGGGGAAATGTCGCCATTGCCATGCACCGATATCTATGCGCTACCCTCTAGTAGAAGGGTTAATGGGTGTATTGTTCTTGCTGGTATATGTAACCATCATGCCAGGGACTATAGTACAACTGTTTGGCTTGTGGGCGCTATTAGCTTGGTTGGTGGCGTTATCTCTAATTGATATAGATACCTTAACCCTTCCTAACCCTCTCACCCAGTCAGGTTTAGTGGTGGGGTTGTGCTTTCAAGGGTTACTGGGATTAAAAACGGCTGGGGTGATAGACCAGTTAATGGTGGGTGTTTTGGGGGCGGTGCTAGGATTATGGTTATTTGAAGCGATCGCCTTTTTGGGGTCCATGGCTTTTGGACAGACCGCTATGGGGGCGGGAGATGCTAAATTAGCGGCTCTTATGGGGGCTTGGTTGGGGTGGAAGATGCTATTGGTCGCAAGTTTCATCGCCTGTGGTTTAGGAGCCTTTATCGGCGCAGGAGCCATGGCTGTGGGCATATTAGACCGCCGCCAACCCATGCCATTTGGTCCTTTTTTAGCGATCGCCGCTGGTATAACTGCCCTGTGGGGTGAGATAATAGTATCTATGTATATGGAGTTATTTTTCCCAGTTATCTGAGGTAAAGTGCATCGGGCTTTGTGCCTATCCTAGAGATATATAATGATCGTGTCTTGGATTACACTAAAAACCACTGCTATGCGCTGGGAAGCCGAGTTAATGCAACAAGTCCTCGCCTCCCATGATATCCCAGCACGGGTAATTAGCCTAGGAGTTGGGTCATATATGGGGGTGGGGGGTCCGGCTAAATTGCAAGTACCATCGGAACATTTGTGGACAGCACTACTGCTGCTTAGTCCGGTGGACGAGGAGCCAGAGGAAGCTCAATAAATCATTTCCTCAATCAAACATCAGAACGTATTTTAATTAATGTCTCTATTTGACTGGTTTGCAAATCGACAAAAATCAGTTCCCATTAGTCCCGATCGCCAAGAGCGAGAAATTGCCGATGGTTTGTGGGTAAAATGTGAAAAATGCGGTGCATTAACCTACACCAAAGACTTACAGGCGAATCTTATGGTGTGTCTGCAATGTGACCATCACATGAGGGTTTACAGTGACGATCGCATTAAACAACTGATTGATGAAAATACCTGGCAGCCCATTGCTGCTAATCTGTGTTCAGTAGATCCGCTGAATTTCCGCGATCGCAAACCCTACAGCGATCGTCTGCGAGAATACCGGGAGAAAACAGGTCAAATTGATGCTGTACAAACGGGGACGGGTTTATTAAATGGGGAATCGATCGCCCTTGGGGTGATGGATTTTCGATTTATGGGGGGTAGTATGGGGTCGGTGGTGGGAGAAAAACTCACCCGGATGATTGAATATGGGACTGAGCATCAATACCCGGTAGTGATTATCTGTGCTTCCGGAGGGGCTAGAATGCAGGAAGGAATGTTAAGCCTCATGCAAATGGCGAAAATCTCGGCGGCTTTGGAACGACATCGAGAGAATAAACTTTTGTATATCCCTGTACTAACCAATCCTACTACTGGAGGGGTGACGGCTAGTTTTGCCATGCTCGGTGATCTAATTCTAGCTGAACCCCAGGCAACTATTGGTTTTGCGGGTCGTCGGGTAATTGAGCAAACCTTGCGAGAAAAACTACCTGATGATTTTCAAACTTCTGAATATCTGATGGCTCATGGGTTTATTGATGCGATCGTCCCTCGCACTCAGCTCAAAAAAACCCTCACCCAATTGATTAAACTGCACCGACCACCACAGCCTACCGGAAGACCCTTTGTAAAATTGTCCGACTCTAACTCCCGCAGCCATGTCCATCATTCTGAGGAAACCCAACAGCATCGATAATCTCTAAATCAGTGATTGGATAGTACCCACTACTGCATATAATTGGTGGGTGATGCCGGTTTTGACTAATTGTCATCGGTTTTTGCGGATTGGTCTAGGGCTGAAATGGCCTGCGACTACCATTTGGCGATCGCACAGGTGCTTAAACTTGGCGATCGCCTAGTAATTGCCTACCAACATCCCCAAACCCGTATAGTTGAGGATGTCAAAGCAATTCTCTCCGCCATTGAGGCCACAAGTGATTCAGAATCGTAGATCCAACGATTGACAAAGATCATTTAACACAGGACTATTGAGATAAGACTTCTGAGACAGAATCGCTAAAAACCAGGATCACAACTGCTCAATATTGCCGATTGAGTTGTGGCTTTGGTACGTTCTATAATCATCTAAAAGTTAAGGAGAACCATGCTAAAAAGGTACATTTGGTTGGCTGTTGCCACTGTATTCTTCACCTTTCAAATGTGGGTGGGTAATGCAAACGCTTTGGAATTGACTGAAGAATTGAGAACCCTTCCCATCAATGCTCAAGGCGATACTGCTGTCTTGAGTCTCAAAGAAATCAAAAAAGGCCAACAGGTATTTAACGCCGCCTGCGCTCAGTGTCATGCGCTGGGTGTGACTAAAACCAACCCTGATGTTAACTTGAGTCCTGAAGCCCTGGCTTTGGCTACTCCCCCCCGCGATAACATTGCGGCTCTGGTTGATTATGTCAAAAATCCCACCACCTATGATGGCTTCATCGAGATATACGAACTGCATCCTAGCCTGAAAAGTGCAGACATTTTTCCCAAGATGAGAAACCTATCAGAAGATGATCTCTATAATGTAGCCGCTTACATTCTCTTACAACCCAAGGTTCGCGGTGAACAGTGGGGTGGTGGTAAATACCTCCGTTAATCTTTCCGCCTGAAAGATTCACCTAACTAAGTTTCTGACTTTAGGTTTTGGTTTTTGGTGGCTACTAAGAAGGGTTACTAACTACTCTGAAATTGTAACCACTAAAGTCCGCGAATTATCTAGGATAATCAGCGGAGCTAAAATCTAAAGTCTCCGATTTAACTGCTGATATTAAATACGTCAAATTTCCATGTTTCGTAACAGTTTTTTGCGCTCTCTACTGCTCTTATTTATCACCAATATAGTAGGATGGCTGATTTTTAGTTTCCCGGTTCAAGCTCAAAATGTTGACCCCTATGTGTTAAGATATCTGACTGATCAACCTGTGGAAATACAGAGCGATCGCCAAGGTGGAACCCAGACCTTTTCGGTGGAGGATCTATCAGCGGGAAAAGTCTTGTTTACGGATAGTTGTTTGAACTGTCACGCTGGTGGTGTAACTATTCCCTATCCGACGGTTTCCCTGTCTCTGGAAGACCTGAAGGGAGCCACCCCTCCGAGGGATACCATCAAAGATTTAGTGGCTTATATGAGGCATCCTGTCAGCTATGATGGTAGTGATACTAACTACTGGTGTCGGGAAATTCCCGAAAATTGGCTTGACGATGCAGAAATTGATAACCTAGCCGCTTTTATCTTACAATCAGCCATAAAAGCACCCGGTTGGGCTAAAAAGTGAGGTAATTGTAGCAGATTACCTAACCCGAGTCAAGGGGTGAGTTAATTAGTTTCGCCAGCTAAATATCACCCTTACAGCGGGTTAAATAAATCTGAGCGACCTTATCTTCGGGGTTCCGTTCTAAACAGGATTCAAAAAGTGCGATCGCCTCAGAAATCTCGCCTAAATAATAGTGTAATAATCCTCGCTCAAACATAGTTTTTGTGGCTTGTTTTCCGGCGCGCAAGTCGGGGGGGTCAGCATCAAAGACCTCAAACACAGAAACCATTTCTAATTTACCCTTAACCTGAACATGATCAATAAGGCGGATACCATATTCATTAATATGGTTAAGTCGGACAAAGGTATAGTGAGAGATTAACAGAGACACCCCATAATTTTTAGTTAATCCTTCCAAACGGGAAGCCAGATTAACCGCATCACCAATTACAGTACCATCCATGCGAGATTTTCCCCCCACAGTTCCCAACATCAATTTTCCGGTATTAATACCAATACCAATTTCAATAGGAGGACGATAGGTAGGTTTGGTGGGGTCGGTACGCCGTCGAGTTTTGTTGTATTCTGCGAGTAGGTCAAGCATTCTAATTCCGGCTCGCAGAGCATCATCGGCGCTCTGGCTAAAGAGGGCCATAATTTCATCACCAATGTACTTATCAACAAAGCCTCGATATTCGGCGATCGCCGGTTCTACATGGGATAAATAAGCATTAATAAACTTAAAATTATCCTCTGGGGTCATTTGTTCCGAGAGGCTAGTAAAATCGCGAATATCAGCAAATAAAACCGACATTTCCCGTTGAACATTATCCCCCAGTTGAACATCAACAATACTATCTTTACCGAGATATTGTAGAAATTGGTGAGGAACAAAGCGGAAAAAGGACTGGTTGAGTTCAAATAATTCCGAGGTAAAACGTTCTAATTCTGCTTCAGCGCGTTTGCGTTCCGTGATATCTTCAACAAACCCTTGATAATAGAGAATATCACCATTTTCATCATTAACAATTCTGGCACTTTCAGAAATCCAAATAATCTCACCATCACGATTATAAACCTGAGATTCAAACTTAGAGATTTCGTGGCGCTGATGCAAAGTTTCTAATAATTCATCCCAACGATTTGGTTGAACATATAACTGTTTTTGGACATCAGTTATAGAGGACATGAGTTCCTTGGGGGACTCATAGCCATAAATCTTAGCCAAAGTGGGATTAGCATTAATAAACTTTCCATCAGGGGAAATTTGAAAAATCCCTTCCAGAGCATTTTCAAAGATACTGCGATATTTGCGTTCAGTCTTACCCAAAGACTCAATCAAATTGGCTTGGTCTTGGGTGAGTAATTCTAAGGCGCGGTTCATTTCCTGAAGCTGAAAATTTTGGTCAGTGAGTTGTTTTTGTTGCTGGAAACTGTTAATCGCTTCAGTAATGGTTAAAGTCAAATCTTCATTTTCCCAAGGCTTAGAAATATAGCGATAAAGTTTAGCATATTGAATAGCATTAAATACCCCATCAATATCAGCATGACCTGTCAGCATAATATTCATAGTATTGGGGGATAAATGATGAATGGCTTTTAACACCTCATCTCCCCGCAAACCCGGCATCATATAATCAGAAATGACTACCGCCAATTCTTCCCCAGCTTCAATCAATTCTTGGGCTAATTTAATGCCTTCACTGCCACTCCCAGCACATTCAAACCGATATTTGCCACCCAATGTTCTCCGAAGCAGTCGCCTCAGAGTGTCCAAAATCATAGGTTCATCATCGACACAGAGAATAACTGGTTTGGTCATTAGTCAATAAGGAAACGGGGGAAAATTAAAAAGTGTGCTGATGATTAGGAGCGACCATCTCTGTTTTCCTTGTTTGAAGTCAGGATAGCTGCTTTTTGTACACCCCAAACACACTTTACACCCTAATGCCTCAACTGTTATTGTGCCATTTCCTCAAGTTCGCGGATACGCTGTAAGGCATCCTGATGAGAATCTGAACGTCCCAGTTGTTGATAAAGTTCTGCGGCTTGGCGAAAGTCAGCTAAGGCTTCCTCAAATTCTTGACGACGGATATGACTGAGGGCACGATTATAATAGGCATCAGCAAAACCGGGATTAAGCTCGATCGCCCTAGTATAATCAAGAACGGGATTGGGGCCACGGGTAGGTTCATTAAGCACCAATAGTGTCCGCGCTAATCCCAAATTAAAATAGGTTTCTGGGGAATTAGGATTCAATTCTAAGGCTCGGTTAAAATCAGCGATCGCCTCCCACGCATAACCGCGATCCAACCAACTCAATCCGCGAAAGTAGTAGGTTTCCGCATTTTGGGGAGTATCCAACGACACAGGAGAGGCTTCTAGCGTGTCCGAATCGATTTGTAAATCATTAGGACTTAACTGAGCTTGTGATAGCTGTTCCAGAAACAAATTAATGGGAACGGCAGCATTAAACCCTGTTTTAATGGGGGTAACATCTCCAGAACGAGTTTGAGCAAATCCAAACTCACCTTGACCGTGTAAACCCACCACACGGCCTTGAGAATCAAATACTGGACCCCCACTCATACCACTCCAAGTAACAGCCTGATACCGCAAATTATAGCCTTCTGGGCGATTTTTGGGGCGACTGGTGACCAATCCAGGGGAGAGTTCTGGTTCCCGTGCCGCGCCGGTTAACCCCCCAGTAGCGGGATAAGCATAGACATAAATCTGAACCCCAATCACTACCTGTTCGGAATCGGCTAAAGTGGCGATCGGGTATTCTTGGGTACTTTCAAATCTTACTACTGCTAAATCGGGTTCATCCTTAGTAGTCTGTAGCCTAGTAACACTGGTTACCGGGTGACTTTGACCATCATGGGTGCGGATACTGTAGGCGACATCAGTTGCTTGTACTACATGATTAACGGTCAGGACTGTATAGATATTATCTTGTCTAGCAATAATGACCCCAGAACCGTCTCCGAGGGCGCTATTAATTTGAACTGTAATGGGTGCGGCGATTTCTGCGACTTGCTGGGCGCTTTTAGCAGCTAGGGCGACTTGACAAGTTATGACCAGGGCGGCAGTTGTTGCCATTCCGGTTAAAATGGTTGTCAGGGAATCAAAGCGAGAAAGACCCAAGTTGAACATGGTTATATCCCTAAAATTTAATTACTTAGTCTATGGTAATCTGACGTAAACTCCATCAAGTTTGTTCGGGGTAGTTACGGGAAACAAAGGGTTAAATTATAGTGTGACCGGGTTCCGCTACAGCCTCGGACTTCCTGGCTAGGTTTTATCTATGATAGCCTGAGTGAGTCCTTCTAGGGTATATTCTTGGGCTTCAATATCGACCTTTCCTAGGAGAGTTTGGCAGGTCTGGGAGGTCTGGGGACCTATAGAGGCGATCGCTACTCCGGTGAGTAAATCTCGCCAGGAATCACCCGCAAAGCCTTCTAGGAGTTTACAGAAATTTTTGACAGTCTTGGAACTGGTAAAGGTGGCAATATCAATTGTACCATTTTCTAAAGCTAATTGAATATTAGGATCGATGGTATCTGGACAAGCGGACTCATAGGCGGGAACTTCTACTACTTCCGCCCCTGCTTGGGTTAATTCTTTCACTAATATCTCCCGCCCTCCTGTTTCCACTCTGGGGAATAATAGACGTTTTCCGCTGACTGATTCGGGGAAGTTTTCCACTAGGGAATCAGCGATAAAATCCGGGGGGATAAAATCAGGATTTAGTCCCCATTTTCGCAATACCATGGCGGTTTTTTTGCCGACAACAGCAATTTTTGTATTGGCTAAAATGCGGGTATCTTTCCCACTAGCCATGAGTCTTTCACAAAAGAATGAGACAGCGTTAGCAGAAGTGAGTAATAGCCAGTCAAAAGGCTTTGATGTATCATAAAATGCGATCGCTTTATCCAGGGGTTCCCAAGTAGAAGGAGGCGTGATAATTAGGGTAGGCATTTCTAGGACTTCAGCCCCTTTTTGTTCCAGCAAACTGCGAAACTCGTTGGATTGTTCCGAGGAACGGGTGACTAAAATGGTGTGATTAAGTAATGGACTCAGCATAATTCTTGAGTGGTTTTGGCGAGGCTGTAGATAGGTTTGCAGTTGCACCACATTCCCCACAACTATGACACTGGGAGATAAAGATTCTCGTGATGTTTTATCTACAATATCATTTAACGTGCCAACGATTACCTTTTGATTAAAGCGACCCCCATTTTTAATAATAGCTATGGGAGTTTCAGGCGATCGCCCATGTTGTCTAAGTTGGTGTACAATCACAGGTAAATTTCGCGCCGCCATGAGAATAACTAAAGTTTCCAGTTCCGATAAACTCGCCCAATTTAGGGCTTCCGGTTCATGGGCTGTCATGACTGCAAAACACCGACTCATGACTGTATCGGTGACAGGAATACCAGCCAGTAGGGGGGCGGCCAATGCTGAGGAAATACCTGGAACCACCTCAAATTCACACTTAGCAGCAATTAAGGCTTGAATTTCCGTACTAGCGCGACCAAAGATAAATGGATCGCCGCCCTTGAGTCGCACCACCAGTTTTCCCTGTTGACAATATTTGACTAATAAACGATTAATTTCGCTTTGGGGGGTAGTGACTTGGCTACCCCGCTTTCCCACATATACTTTCAGACAATGGGGCGAAATTAGGGGTATAATTGACTGGTCAACTAGGGCATCATAAACTAGGACTTCAGCCTGCTTCACTAACTGATAGGCTTTGACAGTCAAATAAGCTACATTTCCTAATCCCGCCCCTACTAAATAAACTTTTCCGCTGAATTTGGTCATGGTTTCTCTATACTGCACACCTAGTCACATATACTGCCCAAAATCTCTGATTTTCTGATTCTCTGATTCAATAGTACCATTAGCCGGTTTTCAGACTGTCACAGCGATCGCCATATAGGTTAACACCTTCTGCATAATAATGATTACCACCCCTGAGAGATTATACTCTACCTGGTCTTGGGGAATGTCCCGCAGTGTGAAAATTTTGGACTTGAGGGCTTTTAAGTATGAAGTTACCATTTAATTTCGGTTTTTTTACCGCTGGATTTGTTTTGCTTTTATTGCTGACTTTTTCCATACTTCAGTGGCTAAATATTCCCAGTGGTAGTTTTGTGGATTGGATTATCGGTGGCATTACCTTTTGGTGGCTATTGTTAATAGTAACTGTTCCTTGGAATATACACTTTGATGCTAAGGAAGTTCTCGCCGAGGCGGCGGAGTCCGACAAAAAAGGGATTCGGATTGAACCCAGTCAGCGTTCTTATGTGCATAAATTAGTCAGTCGTTCTTTAGGGGTGGCGATCGCCTTACATATAGCTAGTGCGATCGTGCTTTTATCGTTATCATGGGCGGGAATTAGTGTAGTGGGATATATCGGCTCTGTAGCCGCGTTATTACTAACCATTTTACGTCCCTCTCTCCGAGGTTATCAATACTTAGTAACCCGTTTATCTATGGTACGTCGGGAGTTTTCTTATCCCCGCGAGGATGTAGTAGAATTGAGAAATAGAGTAGAAGTTGTGGAGGCTTTATTAGAGGTTACCAAGAAAAGTCTCGACCCGAATAAATCCAATTCTTGGGCATCCCAACAAAACCAAAAACTAGCTTTTTGTCAAAGTGAAATCACCCGTTTAGCCGCCGATATGCAAACTCTCAAAGCCACCAACCAATCCGAACATGAGCGCCTTTCGCGTACAGCCGAAAAGGCGATCGCGCAAATTACAGAAGATGGTAAAATTCTCAATAACGTGAGAGAAATTATCCGATTTTTCAAAGAAGCCTAATCATCCCTTGAAAATCTTTCACTCACTCATACCCACCTCATTAATTATTGATTGCGTTTGGTTATTGTTTATGGAGCTTCTCGCTTCTGTGTCCGTGTCTTGGTATTGGGGGACTTCTCCCGCTTCTGTTTCTGGTTTGGCTCCTTCTCCTGGGTCTGTTGTTTTATGGGCTTCCGGGGCTGGTGCGTCCTTCGTGGGCGTGCGTCCTTCTGCCCGGTCCTTCTCTCGCTGGGTTGGTGTGGTCTGGTTCTCCTCTCGTCGCGCCGCTGTGTCCTTCGGGCGTGCCGTGTCTTCCGAGGCGTTTGGCGGCGGGGTTATCACTGTTCGTCCCTGTGGGGGCTGGTGGGTTGTCTCAGTCCCCGTGTTTGTGGGCTCTGTTCGGGGTGGTCGGTTTGGTCGGAGCTTACCTCTGTCGGTGTGGGCGCTGTAGGGTGCGCCAACAACTATCGGGAAAACCAACTAACTAGGGGTTGCGACCCACGCGGAAAATTCTGTTGGGTGTCCCAACCCAAAAACACCATCTCTCACCTTCTGTTGGGTTTCACCCAACCTACAAAGCTGCTGTTGGGTTTCACCCAACCTACAAAGCCTGCTGTTGGGTTTCACCTAACCTACAAAGCCTGCTGTTGGGTGAAACCCAAGCGACAAAGCCTACAAAGCCTGCTTTTGGGTGAAACCCAAGCGACAAAGTTTAGTCGTAGCGATGATTGGTTGATGTAATTATTCTCATCTTTTGCCACCTTCACATCTGTACAATCGCCAACCTCATCAAAAGACTAGCACTATGATATACTTTGATCAGTATGTCAGGACATTCTCTGATCGGCAGTTTTGGGTTTGCTCAGGTCTGAAGTATAATGCGATTCCAGTTATCTTCCCAAAAATTATCTACTCAAGCCTTACAATGGCGCTATTTTAGCTTGTCTTGTGTCTCTTCTCCCCTTGTCGGTGCTTATTTATTAGGACATACTTCTGCTAGTTTTGGGTGGAAATGCCTGATTTTATCAGCGACGGGTATTCCTTGTCCTAGCTGTGGGATGACTCGTGCTTTTGTAGAAATTGCTAGGGGAAACCTCAGAGAATCTCTCTCCTATCATGGATTGGGAATCGGCATTTTTGTGGGTTTTTTATTGCTCACTATTCATTTATGTATTGAAATTTTAACCCGTCGTTATTTGTCTAGTTCCTTGCATGATTGGTTATTCAAGCATAAGATCGGGTTGCTAGGATGGTTTATGATCGTCTTATTTGGTTATCATGGGATTCGCTTGGCTGTTTTCTTCACAACCGGGGAACTCACCCTAAACCAGGCTTTCATCTAACCTGGGTAATGTCACAAATAATTGCTTAATGTAAACAAAAATTAAACAAATATAAATTAATTCTATAATTTTCCTGAGATGATCCCAATTGGGGCTAGTCTAAAAGAAAATGAGTTAGGGGTTAACATAGATGTCAGAACCTACATTACAGGAAGCCAATAGTAAGAAAGTTGCTGCTGGAGTTTTGGGAATTCTTTTGGGTGGATTGGGGATTCACAAGTTCGTTTTAGGGTATAATACAGAGGGGTTAATTATGCTGTTGTCAACCCTGTTTACTTGTGGAGTAGCAGCAGTAGTTGTAGGGGTAATTGGTTTGATAGAAGGAATTATTTATTTGACTAAAAGTGATGAAGAGTTTTTGCAGACTTATATGCTCAATAAAAAAGGATGGTTTTAACGTCTATAGACTGGTAAAATTCAAAAATCAGTATAATCTGAATATTACTGATTTTTTCTGATTATATTTCCGGCACTTTATCAAAAATGTTGATTAAGAGAAAGGCGATTTTATTAACTGGATTGACAGGAATCAGCCTCCTGTACTTTATAGCTTTTTCCAGTTTTTCGTTTCCGGTATGGATACGCGGTAATCTTGCCTTAATTCCCTTACAGGTGTTGGCTATTTTATACGTTATATACTGGAATAATCGACACTAAAATTGGGGACGGGTAAAATAAAGTTAGCGTCGATTCCCGTTTATAGGATTGGTGAAAGTCCTATGAAGGATACCTACAAAGTAACATAAGGGATGATGGCTAAAGGTTTGGGAAAAGAGGCGATACTGGCTGCTTCCGAGGGCGATCGCCTTTTCCGCAGTAGTATTAAATCTTTCCCCCCTACCCGCCTCTTTCCCGTAGTCGTAGGGTGCGACCCATGCGGGAGGTTCCGTTGCAGGTCTCAACCCAAAAACACCATCTCTCACCTTCTTTTGGGTGAAACCCAAGCGACAAAGCCTGCTTATCAGTGAGGAATGGCATGGGAAGTCAATTCGCGAGAGACTTATCAGGAAATATGAATAACCAAGATCTTCATAAACACTTAGCGGTTCTTGAGCTGGAGCCAGGCGCTTCCTTAGAAGAAATTAAAGCCTCTTATAAGGAACTTGTTCAGATTTGGCATCCAGATCGGTTTGATAGCAATTCCAATTTACAGCAACGTGCTCATCTACAGTTACAGCGGATTAATGAGTCATATGAAATTCTCAAAGATTATTGCGAACACAATGAGTATCGAACTCCTGAAGATAGTTCACAGAATGCTAGACAGAAAACTGAGAGTCAAAGATCAACATCCAATATCTTGAAGCGAGTTATAAACATTTTGAACGAAGTGCCAGGAATGACTCCAGCACACCATCGAGATTTCAATCGTGCCATACCAAGATTTAAACTTGGTGATGGTTCAGTGGTGAAAACCTGGAAAAATCCTGTAGGTGTCGATCATGTATTCATTGCAGACAAAAGTGGCAATATGATTTTTGGTGGTTTTGTCGGTTGGATTCATTCAAATGCTCTTCAGGAAGCCATTGACGAAATTCATAAAGACTTCACTTAATGCGATCCTGGCTTCCCCCAGGCTGCGCGATCGCCCAACGACTCCCCAGGGCGATCGCCTTTTCCGCAGTAGTATTAAATCTTTCCCCCCTACCCGCCTCTTTCCCGTAGTCGTAGGGTGCGACCCACGCGGGAGGTTCCGTTGCAGGTCTCAACCCAAAAACACCATCTCTCACCTGCTGTTGGGTTTCACCTAACCTACAAAGCCTTCTGTTGGGTGAAACCCAACCTACAAAGCCTTCTGTTGGGTTTCACCCAACCTACAAAGCTACCCGCCTCTTTCCCGTAGTCGTAGGGTGCGACCCACGCGGGAGGTTCCGTTGCAGGTCTCAACCCAAAAACACCATCTCTCACCTGCTGTTGGGTTTCACCTAACCTACAAAGCCTTCTGTTGGGTGAAACCCAAGCGACAAAGCCTTCTGTTGGGTTTCACCCAACCTACAAAGCCTTCTGTTGGGTTTCACCCAACCTACAAAGCTACCCGCCTCTTTCCCGTAGTCGTAGGGTGCGACCCACGCGGGAGGTTCCGTTGCAGGTCTCAACCCAAAAACACCATCTCTCACCTGCTGTTGGGTTTCACCTAACCTACAAAGCCTTCTGTTGGGTTTCACCCAACCTACAAAGCCTTCTGTTGGGTTTCACCCAACCTACAAAGCCTTCTGTTGGGTTTCACCCAACCTACAAAGCTACCCGCCTCTTTCCCGTAGTCGTAGGGTGCGACCCACGCGGGAGGTTCCGTTGCAGGTCTCAACCCAAAAACACCATCTCTCACCTGCTGTTGGGTTTCACCTAACCTACAAAGCCTTCTGTTGGGTTTCACCCAAGCGACAAAGCTACCCGCCTCTTTCCCGTAGTCGTAGGGTGCGACCCACGCGGGAGGTTCCGTTGCAGGTCTCAACCCAAAAACACCATCTCTCACCTGCTGTTGGGTGAAACCCAAGCGACAAAGCTACCATCTCTAAGCCTAAGAGGTTTCAGATATTTGCATGAATTTCGGAACTAGATAGCCGTCCCTCCAGTGGTTCATATTCATCTTCCAAAAGCCAGTTCTCGGCTTCTTCATAGTTGGGAAAAACTTTGACCAGACCATAACCTTCAGCCGGATCTAAAACAGACCAACTGTTCATTTTATCGCTCAAGAGAAGCAGGATATAAGGAGGAGATTGCATGGGATCGACCCAAACTTCTAAAAAATTCCAGTTATCCTTCACCTGGTCGGGTGCGAGGGATTGTGTGGTATCGGTTTTGTGCATCGATTTTTACCTCACCATAAAACAAAGGAGTCCTTGAACCATCGGGACTGATTCGATAGCCGATCGCCTCGGTAAAAAATAACCCAAGCGCGATCATAGTTGCGAATATTCCCCGTGTACTCACCTCTGTCTATGATAGCTTCAGCCACTCGTAGCATTGTCTCTTCATCATTAAAGATGTGGATTGAGCGCCCTCGCCGCAGCCATCTCTGTGACTGAGGAGTGTTAGGTAGGTGTTTAGGAATATGTTTCGGGTCAAGAAAAATATCCCGATGAATTCCGCTCATAATTATCGAGCCTTATGAGTTGCAGACATCAATTAAATTCGACAAGGATAGGCAGCATTTTCGGGCGATCGCCCTAGGGAGTCGTTGGGCGATCGCCTTTTCCGCAGTAGTATTAAATCTTTCCCCCCTACCCGCCTCTTTCCCGTAGTCGTAGGGTGCGACCCACGCGGGAGGTTCCGTTGCAGGTCTCAACCCAAAAACACCATCTCTCACCTGCTGTTGGGTTTCACCTAACCTACAAAGCCTTCTGTTGGGTTTCACCTAACCTACAAAGCCTTCTGTTGGGTTTCACCCAACCTACAAAGCTACCCGCCTCTTTCCCGTAGTCGTAGGGTGCGACCCACGCGGGAGGTTCCGTTGCAGGTCTCAACCCAAAAACACCATCTCTCACCTTCTGTTGGGTGAAACCCAAGCGACAAAAGCTGCTGTTGGGTGAAACCCAAGCGACAAAGCTGGTAGGGGCGGGTGCTAGATCAGCTACCGGAAAAACCCGTCAACTACCGGAACCCGCCCCCAGACGATCGCTTTTTAAGGCACAGCCGAACCGTGTCGCACCTGCCCTACACCGCAACCTTTTGATTACTAGCTGCCGAGGAAACCTCCGGCGTATTTTCCTCAGAAGGGGGAACCACTTGCCAGAATTTAGGTAGGAACTCAGACCAATTAGCCAAAATCGAAGCTGCCACCTTGCTACCAGTGCGATCGCTATGGTCTTGAATCAATCCCCGCAACTGAGCCTCACCTTGACTGGTCGCTACCCGTTGAATGCGGACAATTTCCCCATTCACACAATCGGGGAAAGATCCATCCAGGTCAAGGAAATAAGCAATACCGCCAGTCATTCCAGCCCCGACGTTACGGCCGACCTTACCGAGGACCACAACCACACCACCAGTCATATACTCGCAGCAATGGTCGCCTGCGCCTTCAATAACTGCTTGTCCCATAGAATTACGAACAGCGAAACGCTCACCCGCTTGTCCCCGTGCGAACAGAGTGCCTCCGGTGGCTCCATATAGACAAGTATTGCCAATAATCACATTTTCCCCAGAGTCCAGAGTCGAGTCATCACTGGGCTTAACAATCAACTCGCCGCCGTGCATACCCTTACCCACATAATCATTAGCCTCGCCATTGAGGGTTAAAATCATGCCGGGTAGGTTAAACGCGCCAAAACTCTGACCTGCTGACCCGTTAAAGGTGAGGGCAATTTCCCCAGAGAAACCACTATTGCCGTACATAGAGGCAATTTTCCCAGCAATGCGAGCGCCCACAGTGCGATCGGTATTGACAATATCCAAAGTTTTGGCAACCTTGTACTGATGGGAAATGGCATCAGAGATTTCTTGATCAGCCAAAATGCTGTCGTCTAACACCGGACCATTGCTGTGTACAGGTTCATGATTCAACCAATCATTACCCGGAGCGACCGGAGGCTGCATCAACACCCCTAAATCCAATCCTTTGGTTTTCGCCAGAGGTAAATCGCGCATTTTTAGGAGGTCCGATCGCCCCATCAAATCAGTCAGGGAACGGTAACCCAGCATAGCCAACAACTCCCGCACCTCTGATGCGACAAAATGGAAGAAATTAACCACATGGTCAGGAGTTCCTGGGAAGCGTTTACGCAACTCCTCCCGCTGAGTAGTGACCCCCACCGGACAACCATTGGTGTGACAAATCCGAGCCATGATACAGCCTTCGGAAATCATGGCGATCGTACCAAAGCCAAACTCTTCGGCTCCCATGAGAGCGCCCATGACCACATCCCAGCCGGACTTGAGACCACCATCAACCCGTAGGCGAACACGATCGCGCAATTGGTTTTCCATCAGTACCCGATGCACCTCCGTTAAACCCAACTCCCAGGGTGTTCCGGCGTGTTTAATGGAAGACAAAGGCGAGGCTCCCGTGCCGCCATCATGACCCGAAATCTGGATATAGTCCGCATTAGCCTTAGCTACCCCAGCCGCAATAGTACCAATACCAATTTCCGCTACCAGTTTCACCGACACCTGAGCATTAGGATTAATCTGATGCAAGTCAAAAATCAACTGTGCCAAATCCTCGATGGAGTAGATATCATGATGAGGCGGCGGAGAGATAAGCGTGACACCAGGTTTAGACCGTCGCAACATGGCGATATAGGGGCTAACTTTCTTGCCGGGCAGTTGTCCCCCCTCACCGGGTTTCGCCCCTTGAGCGACTTTAATCTCGATGGACTGGGCATTCATCAGATACTCTGGTGTTACCCCAAAGCGACCAGAAGCAACCTGTTTAATGGCAGAGGAGCAACTATCCCCATTTTTTAAGCCTCGTAGATATGGGCGACTGGGAGAAATGCCATCATCCCCGACATCAGATAAAGGCTTAAACCGGGCGGGGTCTTCGCCACCTTCCCCAGAATTTGACTTTCCGCCTAGACGGTTCATGGCGATCGCCAAAGTTTCGTGAGCCTCTGGCGACAGCGCCCCCAAAGACATTCCCCCAGTACAGAAGCGCTTGACAATATCCGTAATGGGTTCTACCTCATCAATAGAGATGGGAGAGCGATCGCTTTGGAAATCCAGTAAATCTCGCAGCGCCGCCACTGGGCTGTCTTTCAGGTAAGCCTGGTAAGTCGTGTAATGGTCTGCACCCTCACCGCGTACCGCCTGATGCAGTAACTTCGCCAATTCCGGGCTATTGCCGTGATATTCTCCCCGTTTAAAATAATTCACAAAGCCGTAGTTTTCCAGCTTTTTGCCTTGCATTTCCGGGAAAGCCTTAGCGTGAAACTGGCTGACCTCCATAGCCAACTCCGCCACAGTCAACCCTCCAATCCGAGAAGTCGTCCCCTTGAAGCCCAAATTCAACAGGTCTTCCCCGATACCGATCGCCTCAAAAATTTGGGCTCCTTGGTAAGAAGACAGTAGAGAAATCCCCATTTTCGAGAGAATCTTTAACAGTCCCCCTTCCACCGCCGCGCGATAGTTTTCCTGAGCCTGAACCATGCTCAAAGGTGGCATTTTCCCTTTTTCCATCGCCATCTGAGTTTTGGGTTCCGACCACCACTGTCGCACCGTCGCCAAAGCCAAATAGGGGCAGACAGCAGACGCACCATAGCCGATTAAACAGGCAAAATGATGGGTACTCCAGCATTGGGCAGTGTTCACCACCAACGAGCATTTCAAGCGGTCTCCCGACTCAATCAGATGGTGATGGACAGCCCCCACAGCCAACAGAGGAGGGATATAGGTATTTTCCCCATTCAAAGGCGATTGGCTCTCCGAGTTGCGATCGCTGAGAATCAAGATTTTCGCCCCCTGAGCCACTGCGGCGATCGCTTTTTCGCACAGAGCCTCCACCGCCAACCGCAACCCGTCCGGTCCCGTTGCCACCGGATACAGAGTAGACAGAGTGACCGCCTTTAAACCAGAGTCCGCCAGTTTTTGCAGTTCCGCCTCATTGAGGACTGGGGATGATATTTTTAGCATCCGCGCATCTTCCGGTTTAGGGTCTAGGAGGTTTCCGCGTTCTCCCAAGCGCATTTGTAGGGACATGACAATGCGCTCCCGTAGGGGGTCAATAGCCGGGTTAGTCACCTGAGCAAAGCGCTGTTTAAAATAGTCATATAGCAGGTGAGGTTGTTCCGAAATCACCGCCAGGGGGATATCATCTCCCATACAGAAAGTCGGTTCTTTCCCCAAACTCGCCATATCCGCAATCACCATTTCCACATCTTCCGAACCGTAACCAAAGGCTTTTTGGATAGCCAGGTCAGGAAGAAGAGGATTTTCTGTCCCCACAAAAGGTTGAGGCTCCAAATCGTAGCGGTATTTTCGCAGCCATTCCCCATAGTTGCATTTCGCCGCCACTTTCCGTTTAATATCCCAGTTTTTGAGGATTTCCGACTCCTCCAAGTTCACCGCGATAGTTTGTCCGGGTCCCAGGCGACCTTTTTCCAGAATTTCCGACTCGTCAACTTGTACTACTCCCGCTTCCGAGCCGACAATAATCAAACCCCCTTTGGTGATGCAGTAGCGAGCGGGTCTGAGTCCATTGCGGTCTAAGCAGGCTCCCACCTGTTTACCATCGCTAAATACTAGCAAAGCCGGACCATCCCAGGGTTCTTGTACTCCGCTGTGGAATTCGTAGAAGTCCGTAATTTCTGGATAGTCTTTCAGCAGCGGCTGATTTTGGTAGGCTTCTGGAACCATAATCATCAAAGACTCCGAAGGTTCCCGTCCTGTCCGCACCAGGAGTTCCATCACGTTGTCGAGGTTAGCCGAATCGCTGTTATTGGCATCCACAAAGGGTTTCAGGTCCCAAAGGCGATCGCCCCAAACCGGATGAGAGAGGATACCTTCCCGCGCACGCATCCAGTTAATGTTACCCAGAAGCGTGTTAATTTCCCCGTTATGCCCCAGTAACCGCATCGGTTGAGCGAGAGGCCAGCGTGGCATAGTATTAGTGCTGAAGCGCCTATGATACACCGCAAATTGACTTTCATAGTCGGGATTTTGTAAATCACGGTAAAACTCACCCAACACCGCCGATCGCACCATACCCTTGTAAACAATAGTCCGACAGGACCAGGAGCAAATGTAGATATCCTGTCCCCAGACTAAGCCCTCTTTTTCTAGGGCTACCCCACACTGGCGGCGTGCTAGATATAATTGACGTTCTAGGTCATCTCCCACCAGACCTTTTTTTGAGCTAACAATAAGCTGTTCAATGCAGGGTTGGTTAGCTGCCGCCATTGGTCCGAGGACTTCCGGGCGCACCGGAACCACTCGCCAACCTATCAGGTTCAGGTTTTCCGACTCCAGAACTTTGGCGATCGTATCGCGGGCTAACTGTTGTTTACCTTCGCCGTCCGAAACCTGATGATTGGGGTCCGAATTTTCTGAAGAACCCGCCTGGGGTAGAAATACCATTCCTACTCCATAGTCACCCTCTGGACTGACCCCATATCCTTCCGCTTGCAGTATTTTCCAGGGAATAGTAGTCATCACTCCGGCTCCGTCCCCAGAGTCGTAATCGGCACTACATCCTCCCCTGTGTTCCAGACAGCCTAGGGCTTTTAAGGCTTTCTCAATTATGCTATGGTTGGCTTTTCCGTTTAGGTCTGCAATGAACCCAACGCCACAAGCATCTCTTTCTTCCACCAGCCACCGAGGACCCGCGTAGGGTGTACCCAGGCTATTTCCCTGGTTAGATAACCGGCGAACTTTCAGGGTAGGGGGTTGATGGGGGTTGAAATTGGTTTCTTTTCTATCCATGTCTCGATCAATGGGTTTTGCTAGGGAAATTGCTGTCTGGTGTCCGTTGTCCGTGAAATGCCCTTAGGTATTATTATGTAGCCAAGATTCGTAGGGTGCGTCACATCCGACCGGCTACGAGAAACACCAACCAAAAGCGTTATTGTGACGCACTCCGTGTTGATTTACTCCGAAATTTTCGCATCGAGGGGCGGGTTCTGACGCGCGACTCTATTTCCACGCCCATTGTTTGTGAACCCGCCTGTACCCTATTCCAAGCCATAGCTCATAATTACCTAGGATACACGCGATTTTTGGTCTTGACTCACAAAAGTTTAAATCTGATTACATTTTGATTTCATGTTTAACTCATCCCGATTTTCTGTAAATTTGGCTGCTTTTTTCTGGTTGTTGTCCTCTCCCGCCCTTAGCACTCCCACTGAGGGGTTCGGCGGGGGTGTGGCATTAGCGGCGGGGTATACCATTGTATCAAAACCTATTCAATCAGGAACCGACATTGCCATCAACGGACAAAATTTGCCAGTTAATTGGCTAGAGTGGCAAGATTCTCGCATACCAGACCGCCTTGCTATTGGTATTAGCGATTTGGGCTTAATGCACTCCATGGGAGTCGAACTCCTTGATACCGATAACCACCAACAACAGCCCATTAGTTGGTTTGCATTTTCCCATAACGTGCCTACACACTATCAATCTGGCTACCGATACCTAGAGATTAGCGAACTGGCAGCCAGGGAAAATTGGCAAATTCAGATCCAGGGAAACCGTCTCGAAATTGTCACCCCCCCTAGCACTATTGAATCAGTGCAGGCTGATTTCATTGAAGATAATATCTGTGTTCCCGTGGCGGGTGCTTGTAGGGGCGGGTGCAACATATCCCACGGGAAAAATCAGCCAACTCCCCACACCCGCCCCTCGGATCCGGTGTTGAGCGGGGCTGATTTCGGCATCCCCCCTTACACAGTCGCCCTAGCTTCTTTGGGGGAAACGACTGGTGACAGAACCGCCGGACGGGTTCAAGAATTATCTGACCTCCCCACCACAACACTCGTCAACCCGCCAGGACGCAACTCGGAAAATTTCTGTCGCCGTTTTGTCGTTAGACTCACCAACCCAGCCAATTGGCAAACTCCTAGTATCATCGGGCGCAGCATATCTCCCCAAAACCTCGATATATCTGATCTTCCCCCCCCTCTGCAAGAGTTACTTAAACCACCGTCCCCACAACCAGAACCAGAACCTGAGCCAACAGAGGAAACCAACTTAGAAGATGAAGGGGATAGGCAACCTTCACCCCCACCACCCCAGGAATTACCGCCTTTGGTATGGTGGTCAATTCCCTTGGAGGCTACATCGCCTCACCTCTCCAATAGTAGCGGCTCGCACCAGCTACTCGGTTCCGTAATTTTGCCTGGTAATAATATCCAATCTCTCACCCCCTCCGAGAGTTCATCAGATCTCTGGACAAATTTAATGGGGTTATGGGTAGATTCCCAGAACCAGCAAACTCGCCTGATTTTCAGCACTCCCACCGGGTGGCAGCCTGTGATCACCTCTAGTGCCGTGCTACCGGAAATTAACATCGAAATTCGCCCCGATTTTTGGCGCGATCGCAATATCGTTTGGGCTGAGGGACTGCGCTGGCAACAAAAATATATCGATCTTAATAGCCACCAGAGGCTATTTACACCCCCACCCTCAAACTCTACTGGCCGCGAGTCGGCTAGGTTCCCAGTCGTTTGGTTAGAGATAGACTTAAATAACCAGGGAATTTCCCTACAACCGATTCTCAGCCGACCAGGATCTCGCTCCGGTGTCAGCCCCTTGGTTCATGTCGCTAGTAGCACCAGAGCCGCCGCTGCCATCAATGGCGGATTTTTCAATCGCAATAATCAATATCCCCTGGGAGCCATCAGACATCAAAATCGCTGGCTCTCTGGCCCGATTCTCAACCGGGGGGCGATCGCTTGGACAGACCAAAACCAATTTTTTATCGATCGCCTCGAACTTTCACAAACCTTGTTCCCCGACCGTCGTGAACCTATCCCCCTTGATCGCCTCAATAGTGCCTTTATTCAACGGGGACTATCTCGCTATACTTCTGACTGGGGAAGCACCTATAGCCCTTTTACTCCCAGAGAAATTGCTATCACTGTTCAAGGCGAAACCATTATTAGTCACCAAGTCCTCGACTCCATTAACTTTTCCGCCGTCCCTATTCCCGACGATGGCTATTTACTAATTCTGCGAAATGAACCCGAAATAGCTTTAGCCCTCGGCATAGATGAAACCCAGTGTATCGGGTTGGTTTGTCCCCCTAGCACCCAGACAGAACACCAACCCCTACCCGTGCAACTTGTTGATGAAACTAATCCGCCCGATTTTGCTGAATATCCCCATATTCTGGGGGCTGGTCCTCTGTTACTGCGGGGCAACCAAGTAGTCCTAGATGCTAGGGCCGAAAACTTTAGTGATGCTTTTAATACTCAAAGGGCTATCCGCAGTGCCGTCGGTCTGAAAACTAACACCCCAGGGCGATCGGGCAGCGACTCCCCAGCAGTATCGCTTTTATTAGTCGTAGTCCATCCACGTCTTGGTGGTCCTGGACCTTCTCTGGCTGAATTAGCAGAGTTAATGAAACAGTTGGGGGCTACTGATGCTCTCAATTTGGACGGTGGTAGTTCCACTGGTCTCTATTTAGGTGGGTATCTACTCGATCGCCCTCCTCAAACCGCCGCCCCTATTCACAATGCCCTGGGTGTGTTCTTATCCCCTTAAAAACTATGACTTCTATGTAAAGCTATGGGTGGCTACCGTAAAGTTTTGATAAAATCTGGTAGCTATCACCGCATTCTGAGGCAAACCGGGTGACATCTTCCCTAATCTGTTTGCTATGGTGGTTTGTAGGAATCAAGGCTCAATGTAAAGGCTCGAACCTCGAGCATCTAAAGCCCTGAGCTAGTGCCAAATTTATCCTAATTTTTTCAAGGACAGATTGCTATGGTAGCCATCAAAGAAAATCCTCAAGTTGCAGCCACACTCGTCGCCACCATTCCCCAATTGCCTTCAGCCACTGAGTTGCGGCCTTGGGGTTCTTTTACCGTATTAGAAGAAGGACCTGGCTACAAAATTAAACGCATTGAGGTAAACCCAGGCCATCGCCTTAGCTTACAAATGCACCATCATCGCAGTGAACACTGGATTGTAGTTTCTGGTACTGCTAGAGTTACCTGTGGCGATCGTGAAGAGGTACTATTTTCTAATCAATCGACTTATGTGCCTCAATGTACAACCCACCGCCTGGAAAATCCCGGCGTGATACCTCTGGTTTTGATTGAGGTTCAGAATGGAGAGTATTTAGGGGAAGATGACATTGTTCGTTTTCAGGATGACTACTCCCGCAGCCGCTAATCTCCAGGAATTCCGCATTCTATCAGTGTTGATTGCCTGAATTGCCTTAATGTATTTGTGTAGTTGTCTCCTGTAGCTGTATAATTACGGCTTGACCCAAAATCCAGGGTGCTTATGGTCGATCCTCAGTTATCGGTTATCTCTGAACTATGATTCATCTAACCCAATCTGCCACTAATGAAGTTTTACGCCAACAGTCTAGGAAGAATGACTCCAACCTATTGTTTCGACTAGGAGTTAAGTCTGGGGGGTGTTGTGATTGGGTTTATACCTTCAGTTTGGAACCATCAGCCACAGCCAACGATGGCGTTTATCAGTGTGGTTCGATTAAGATAGTGATTGATAGCCACAGCGCTCCCTACCTGGAGGGATTGACCCTAGACTATTCAGAGGATCTCATGGGGGGAGGCTTCCGGTTCGATAATCCTAATGCAGCCAAGACCTGTAGTTGTGGTCACTCTTTTGTCCGTAAGTCCTGATATTAGGGAGTTGCGTCCGATTCGCTTCCGTATTTCCAAAAAAAGTTTGCCAAAAGCAGTTAGATCGTTTAAAATAAAGTTTTGGGTATCAGAATCTAACTTATAGATAGAAAGGAAAATCCCATCCCCAAATCGGGGAGGGCTATTTCGGTGGAGATACCGCAACCCCTAAAATTGACGAATTCATAGATTATGTCGTAACTCATGCCCACTATACAGCAACTAATTCGTTCTGCACGAGAAAAGACTGATAAAAAAACCAAGTCTCCAGCCCTGAAAAGTTGTCCGCAACGTCGTGGGGTTTGTACTCGTGTTTATACTACAACACCTAAAAAACCGAATTCAGCACTTCGCAAAGTAGCAAGGGTGCGCCTGACTTCAGGATTTGAAGTGACAGCATATATACCGGGTATTGGTCATAACTTACAAGAACACTCTGTGGTAATGATTAGAGGCGGTCGGGTGAAAGACTTACCAGGCGTTCGATATCACATAATTCGTGGGACATTGGACACAGCGGGAGTCAAAGATCGTCGCAACGGCCGTTCTAAATACGGAGCCAAACGCCCGAAGGCTTAGGACCGGAGTATGAATTAACCCAAATTTTGGCAGCCTAATTTTATGGGCGGGTCTGGTTGACATGGGTTATTGTAGGTCTTGCTGGCTCGGCAGGAATTTAAGATTGTGTTGAGGGAAAATTTAGTATGTCTCGTCGTAGAGTTGTTCAAAAACGTCCGGTTCCTCCTGATTCTAGGTATAACAGTCGCCTGGTGAGCATGATGGTGCGTCGCATCATGAGGCACGGCAAAAAATCTGTAGCTCACAACATCGTTTATGATGCTTTGGCTACTATTGAGGAACGGACGGGATCTGATCCTCTGGAATTGTTTGAAAAAGCCGTGAGAAATGCGACTCCTTTGGTAGAAGTTAAGGCTCGCCGGGTGGGAGGAGCGACTTATCAAGTTCCCATGGAAGTGCGTTCCGAAAGGGGAACCACCTTAGCTTTGCGGTGGTTGATTCACTTTTCGAGGACTCGTTCAGGGCGATCGATGGCTAGTAGACTAGCATCAGAACTGATGGATGCAGCCAATGAAACCGGGAGTGCAGTTCGGAAGCGGGAAGAAACGCACCGGATGGCAGAAGCCAACAAAGCCTTCGCCCATTATCGGTATTAAAATATTGGATTAGCAGTCAGTTCCAGAAACGTATAAAATCTTAATAAAGGTTTAAAAAAGGAGGTAGCTGTGGCACGTACCATCCCGCTTGAGAGAGTACGTAATATCGGCATCGCAGCCCATATCGATGCGGGCAAGACAACCACTACGGAGAGGATTCTATTCTATTCGGGTGTGGTTCACAAAATGGGCGAGGTTCATGAAGGAACTGCTGTAACGGACTGGATGGCTCAAGAGCGGGAGCGTGGTATTACCATCACGGCTGCCGCCATTAGTACCAGTTGGCTAGATCATCGCATTAACATCATTGATACTCCTGGTCACGTTGACTTCACCATTGAAGTAGAACGGTCTATGCGGGTTCTTGATGGGGTGATTGCAGTTTTCTGTTCTGTCGGTGGCGTACAGCCTCAGTCAGAAACGGTTTGGCGGCAGGCTGAACGCTATCAGGTTCCCCGAATTGCATTCATTAATAAAATGGATCGCACCGGGGCGGACTTTTTTAAGGTCTATGGTCAAATCCGCGATCGCTTGCGAGCTAATGCAGTACCGATCCAGGTTCCCGTAGGTCGTGAGAGTGACTTTCACGGCTTGGTAGATCTAGTCGCGATGAAGACTTATCTGTACACCAATGACCTGGGAACTGATATCCAAGTCAGTGATGAGATTCCAGAGGAAGTCCAAGATTTGGTAGCAGAGTATCGGGAAAAACTCCTAGAAGCTGTAGCCGAAACGGATGAGGCTTTGATGGAGAAATATCTCGAACAGCTCGAAGGTGGGGAAGCTCTCACAGAAGAAGAAATTCGTCATAGCTTACGTCAAGGGACAATTAAAGGCTTGATTGTTCCGGTAATTTGCGGTTCTTCTTTCAAAAACCGAGGGGTTCAAAGGCTTCTGGATGCTGTGGTAGACTATCTTCCGGCTCCCACAGAAGTGCCTCCCATTAAAGGGGTACTACCGGACGGAGAAGAGGGGGTTCGCTATGCGGATGATGATGCACCGCTATCAGCCTTGGCGTTCAAAGTGATGGCTGATCCTTATGGACGTTTAACTTTTGTGCGGGTCTATTCCGGTGTTCTCCAGAAAGGAAGTTACATCTACAATGCCACTAAGAACAAGAAAGAGCGGATTTCTCGCTTGATCGTTCTCAAGTCTGATGAACGCATTGAGGTAGAAGAACTCCGAGCCGGGGACTTGGGAGCGGCTTTAGGTCTCAAGGATACCCTGACTGGGGATACAATCTGTGATGAAGCCAACTCGATTATCCTGGAGTCCTTATATATCCCAGAGCCGGTGATTTCGGTGGCGGTAGAACCCAAAACCAAACAGGATATGGAGAAACTCTCCAAGGCTTTGCAGTCCTTATCTGAGGAAGATCCGACTTTCCGGGTATCAATTGACTCGGAGACTAACCAAACGGTAATTGCTGGAATGGGTGAACTACACCTGGAAATTCTGGTAGACCGGATGTTACGAGAGTTCAAGGTGGAAGCTAACATTGGCGCTCCCCAGGTGGCTTACCGTGAGACTATCCGTAAGTCAATTCGCACCGAAGGAAAGTTCATCCGTCAGAGTGGTGGTAAGGGTCAGTATGGCCACGTTGTGATTGAATTGGAACCGGGTGAGCCGGGAAGTGGATTTGAATTTGTCTCCAAGATTGTTGGGGGTTCTGTTCCCAAGGAATATATTAATCCGGCGGAACAGGGGATGAAGGAAGCCTGCGAGTCCGGTGTGATTGCTGGTTATCCACTCATCGATGTCAAAGCTACTCTGGTGGATGGTTCCTACCATGAGGTTGACTCCTCGGAAATGGCCTTTAAGATTGCCGGTTCCATGGCGATTAAAAATGGTGTCACCAAGGCTTCACCTGTGCTGTTGGAGCCGATGATGAAAGTTGAAGTGGAAGTTCCCGAAGATTTCATTGGGAATGTCATCGGGGATCTAAACTCCCGCCGTGGTCAGATTGAGGGTCAGGAAACTGATCAGAGTCAATCCATTGCCAAGGTAGTGGCTAAAGTTCCTCTGGCTACAATGTTTGGCTATGCGACGGATATCCGCTCGAAAACTCAAGGCCGGGGGGTCTTCTCGATGGAGTTTAGCCATTATGAAGAGGTGCCTCGGAGTGTGGCAGAAACTATCATTGCGAAGAGCAAAGGTAACTAGAGATTAGGATGGTGGCGCGAGCGCGGTGGTGGTGTAAACTGCTGCGATCGCACCAACTATGCGGTCTCGAACTTGATCATTCATTACTAGAAGAACAAACGAAACAATAATATGGCACGCGCAAAATTTGAACGGAACAAACCTCACGTTAACATTGGTACGATCGGTCACGTTGACCACGGTAAAACCACGCTGACTGCTGCTATCACCATGACATTGGCTGCCTCTGGTGGTGCTAAAGCTCGTAAGTATGATGATATTGATGCGGCTCCTGAAGAAAAGCAGCGGGGTATTACCATCAATACCGCTCACGTAGAGTATGAAACTGAACAACGCCACTATGCTCACGTTGACTGTCCGGGACACGCTGACTATGTGAAAAATATGATCACTGGTGCTGCCCAAATGGATGGTGCAATTCTGGTGGTTTCAGCGGCTGATGGTCCTATGCCTCAAACCCGTGAACATATCCTGCTGGCGAAACAGGTAGGGGTTCCTAGTATCGTGGTTTTCCTGAACAAAGCCGATATGGTAGATGATGAGGAACTACTGGAACTGGTGGAATTGGAAGTTCGCGAACTGCTAAGTTCATACGATTTCCCCGGTGATGATATTCCCATTGTTTCTGGTTCTGCTTTGAAAGCATTGGACTTTCTGACAGAAAACCCCAAAACTACTCGCGGTGAGAATGATTGGGTTGACAAGATTCATGCTCTGATGGATGAAGTAGATGCTTATATCCCCACTCCTGAGCGCGATATCGATAAGCCTTTCTTGATGGCTGTGGAAGATGTTTTCTCGATTACTGGTCGGGGTACGGTGTCTACAGGCCGGATCGAACGGGGTAAAGTCAAGGTGGGTGACACTGTTGAACTGATTGGAATTAAGGATACCCGCACCACTACTGTAACTGGGGCGGAAATGTTCCAGAAAACTCTTGAGGAGGGGATGGCGGGAGATAACGTCGGTCTACTGCTGCGGGGTATTCAGAAAAATGATGTTCAACGGGGTATGGTAATTGCTAAACCCAAATCAATTACTCCCCACACTAAGTTTGAGGCGGAAGTTTATATCCTCAAGAAAGAAGAAGGCGGACGGCACACTCCTTTCTTTAAAGGTTATCGTCCTCAGTTCTATGTACGGACTACTGATGTAACCGGGACTATTGATGAGTTTACTGCTGATGATGGCAGCACTCCGGAAATGGTTATCCCTGGTGACCGGATTAATATGACTGTACAACTCATCTGCCCGATCGCTATTGAGCAAGGGATGCGTTTCGCTATCCGTGAGGGTGGTCGTACTGTTGGTGCGGGTGTAGTTGCTAAGATTCTGGCTTAGAACTAGAATCCGATCGCTAGATTCTGAACTGATCAATTAAGTGGCAGGAAAGTGATCCGAGTTGAGGACACTTTTCTGCTCTCTCTACCCTTGCTTATTCAATTCAACTGAACCTCGAAAACTAAACAATTTAGACCATGGCTACCATTCAGCAGCAAAAAATTCGCATCCGTCTTAAAGCCTTCGATCGCCGCTTACTTGATACCTCCTGCGAGAAGATCGTCGATACGGCTAACCGCACCGGAGCTACGGCCCTCGGTCCGATTCCTTTACCAACTAAAAGACGCATTTACTGTGTCCTACGTTCTCCCCACGTTGATAAGGATTCACGAGAACATTTTGAAACCCGGACTCACCGCCGCATTATTGATATTTATCAACCTTCCTCAAAAACAATTGATGCTCTCATGAAACTCGATTTACCCGCTGGGGTGGATATTGAGGTGAAATTGTAGGATCACTAGGGGCGATCGCTCTTCAATATATTTGGTGATCGAAACAGGGGTCGTCCGAAATCGGCTAAAGTATAAAGAAAGAAGCGCACACTGTACTAAGGGACAATGGCATCATCTTCCTCTCTTGCTGTTCGAGAACTTCCCCTGTTTCCTCTACCGGAAGTGGTTCTGTTTCCACATCGACCCCTACCTTTACATATTTTCGAGTTCCGTTATCGAATTATGATGAACACTATCCTAGACGGCGATCGTCGCTTTGGGGTTTTGATGTTCGATCCTACTCAAGGACAAGTGGCTTCGGTAGGCTGCTGTGCTGAGGTCATTCAGTATCAGCGTTTACCTGATGATCGCATGAAAATTGTGACCTTGGGACAACAACGATTTCGCGTCCTCGAAGCTGTCCGGGAAAAGCCTTATCTGGTTGGTTTGGTGGAATGGATCGAAGATGAGCCACCAACTACCGATCTTAGACCTTTGGCTAAGGATGTGGCTAATTTACTGCGAGATGTGGTTCATCTTTCCAGTAAGTTAATGGATCAGCCCATCGAATTACCCGATGATATTCCTGATTTACCCACAGAGTTATCCTACTGGGTTGCTAGTAACCTCTATGGGGTGGCAGCGGAACAACAGATGCTTTTAGAAATGCAGGATACTGTAGCTCGTTTGGAAAGGGAAGCTGAAATTCTGACTTCAACTCGCAATCATTTAGCTGCTAGAACTGTGTTAAAGGATGCCCTAAATTAGGGCAGTAGTTGACAGACCAAGCCTGCCTCATGAGACAAGGCAGCCCTTGTCTCTACGGCGGCGGGATTTTTTCGTTAATATTCTGCGCCTGGGCTTATTTATCCAGATTAAATGTTGAAAAAAAAATCAACACCCCTCGCGCCCAGCCTCACCCGGAAAAGGGGCTTGACTTAGTGAGCGAGTTGGGGTAGTATATTTATATAATGGAAATCTGTGCTTAAAAAATATTTTGGTCAAGCCTCCCATTATAAGGAATTACCTCCCAGCTTACCATAATTTCCCGCCACCTGTCAACCCCTCCACGGGCGGCGCAATTAATTTTTGTTGAAAAAAAAATCAACACCCCTCGCGCCCAGCCTCACCCGGAAAAGGGGCTTGACTTAGTGAGCGAGTTGGGGTAGTATGTTTATACAATGGAAATCTGTGCTTAAAAAATATTTTGGTCAAGCCTCCCATTATAAGGAATTACCTCCCAGCCTACCATAATTTCCCGCCACCTGTCAACCCCTCCACGGGTGGCGACATTAATTTTTGTTGAAAAAAAAATCAACACCCCCTCGCGCCCAGCCTCACCCGGAAAAGGGGCTTGACTTAGTGAGCGAGTTGGGGTAGTATATTTATATAATGGAAATCTGTGCTTAAAAAATATTTTGGTCAAACCTCCCATTATAAGGAATTACCTCCCAGCCTACCATAATTTCCCGCCACCTGTCAACCCCTCCACGGGTGGCGACATTAATTTTTGTTGAAAAAAAAATCAACACCCCTCGCGCCCAGCCTCACCAGAAAAAGGGGCTTGACTTAGTGAGCGAGTTGGGGTAGTATATTTATATAATGGAAATCTGTGCTTAAAAAATATTTTGGTCAAACCTCCCATTATAAGGAATTACCTCCCAGCCTACCATAATTTCCCGCCACCTGTCAACCCCTCCACGGGTGGCGACATTAATTTTTGTTGAAAAAAAAATCAACATGGGGATTGTGGTTGATGGTTAAGAATGCTATAACTGCCAAAAATTTTGAGAGTTTCGGTGTGAGTTTTGAGTTCTTGCAAAGCCGATCGCACGGATTGATGATCAGTGTTAGCCTCAATATCAATAAAGAACAAATAATCGCCAAGCGATCGCTTAGTAGGACGGGACTCAATGCGACTTAGATTAATATTGCGTTGGGCAAAAATCTGTAATGGTTTAACCAAAGCACCAGGAACATTAGCGGGAACACTAAAAGCTAAGGAAGTATAATTACCCCCAGGCCAAGGCTGTAAACTGACGACCCAGAATCGGGTACAATTGTCAGGATAATCATTAATTGGATGAGCCAAAATAGGTAACTGATAAAGTTCAGCAGCGCGTCCAGATGCGATCGCAGCGGTAGTAGTTTCCTGCAAATATTGTAGTGCTTCTGTAGTGGAATTAGTAGGGATAGCCTGAACATTAGGGAGAAATTTTTCGAGCCATCCCTGACACTGAGCCAAGGCTTGCGGGTGGGAGTAGACAGTTTTAATGTCTGCTAATCCCTGAGCGTTAGATAGTAAAGCGTGGGAAATAGGTAAAACCAGGCCCTTTTGAATGCGAATTAGATCTAGCTTCCAGATAGCATCAAGGGTAATAGTAACACTACCCTCAATAGAATTTTCGACGGGAACGACTCCGAGAGCGACATCACCGTTAGCGACGGCTTGTAGAGTTTGGGTGATACTAGGATAAGGACATAGTAAAGGCCTATGTCCTGTAGTTTGGGTTAGATAGTCGGCATAAACCAGAGTCGCCGCCTCAGCATAAGTACCTGGGGGGCCTAAATGAGCAATAGAGACAGTCATTGTAACCACTAATCAATTAAATTTAGGTTGGTATGGTGTGAGGTTTGGGGGAGTGTGAACAGGGGTCGAAGGCGGTCTATTGAGTTGAACTTGGCTTATTTAGGACCAGTAGGGTAGGGATAAATGGACTCTCCCCAATTGAGGTTGTTGTAATTCTTTACAAGGTTCTCATCAATATGATGGTTATGATGGAAAGACTAAACGCCAAAACCCCAATCTAAGAATAATCTAAGACTACTTGAGGACTTGGGGTGATGGCAGTCACGTTCAAAAAAGTTAATTTTTGTTAATGTAGGTTAACAACTGTTGATTTATACCGTCTCCCATGCTTAATAGATTTACAGCTTCCCAATCGGTGGAAATTGCGGTAGGTGAGCAAAGTATTCCGATCCAGCACTATTTACGTCAGCCCCAACGTTTGGTGAACGCCTTAGTTGATCCAAATAGGCTACAGAGGTTGGAGGCGGACTGCTTTCGCTTAAAAATGCGTCCCCTGTCATTTATGATGCTGACCATTCAACCGACAGTAGATATGAAAGTATCAGCTTTGGCGAATGGAACGGTAAGGTTGCGATCGCGGGGTTGTGAAATTCGGGGTATTGAATACATTAACCAGAGGTTTTCGCTGAACCTATATGGCAGATTAGCGCCGTACAAAATCAATGGTATCACCTATCTGAGGGGTCAAGCGGATCTTGAGGTACAGGTGGAGGTCCCCTACCCGTTGTCGCTAACTCCTAAAGCGATAATTGAAGCCACTGGAAACGGTTTGCTTAAAAGCGTTTTATTAACGATAAAACAGCGATTAATGCACAATTTATTATCGGACTATGAGCGATGGACTTGTGAGGTACAGGAGCAAGAAATTGCCACCCAACCCAATAGTCAAGTGGTTGTCGGGGGGAGTTCCGCAGTCAGTCATGATTCTCACCAGCCCACTTAGTTAACCCGCCCCCGCCTTAACGGTAGGGGGTTGTAGGGTGCGTGAGATTTGTATGATGGCATGGAAAACCCGGACACTAGGGACTGCGGGGCAGGCGGGTGGGTGCGTCACTGAGTTAACCCGCCCCCGACTCGAAATATTGACGGACGGGAGCAAAGGAGAAGCGATGGTGAAAACAAGGACCATAAGATTGTAAGGCTTGTTTATGTTGTTTAGTGCCGTATCCCTTGTGTTGAGCGAAACCATATTGTGGGTAAGTGCGATCTAAGCGGGTCATAAGTTCATCACGCCATACCTTAGCGACAATACTAGAGGCGGCGATGACAACACAATGGCTATCCCCTTTGACGATCGCCTGTTGTGGGATAGACAGATTGGGGATAAGTCTGTTCCCATCAACCAAACAAAATTGTGGTGGCGGTTGCAATTTAAGAATCGATCGCCGCATAGCGAGTTGGGTAGCTTGTAAAATATTTAGGCGGTCTATTTCCCGTGCCGAAGCCCAACCAATTTGACAAGCGATCGCCTTAGATCTAATTAAAGTAGATAAACTGAGGCGATCGTTGTGGGTCAATTTTTTACTATCTTTAACCCCAGCCGCAGCAAGTTCTAAGATAGTTGTTTCTGACAGTTGTACAGCCGCCGCTACCACCGGGCCAAACCAAGCTCCTCTTCCCACCTCATCTATACCAGCCACAGCAGTCCAGGAAAGTTGTTCAATGGGGTTATTTTCCCCCTGAATAAACAGGGGTAGGGAAGCGGATAGGTAGGGATAAGGGATACTCACTCAGGAACCGCCGAAGAACGGCGACGGCGGCGGCGAATAACGGGTGTGTCTTCAGGCGATGTCTCTAGGTCCAAGTTTTCGGAATCTTCCGAGACATAAATATAATCAGAATCTTCGAGTTCATCATTAGGATCTGGTAGTTGGCTGTTATCTGTTAAATCACTAACATCTAGTAGTTCCCCAGGCTCTGGGATTTCCGGGGACTCTTGAGAATCGTCAGTGGTATCTTCTACATCATCAGAAACCAGGTTTTGGTCATCTTGAGAGATCAGATTTGCAGTCGGAGGGACTTGTACGCTTTGAGGAATTGAGATAGTCGGCGCAGAGGAGGAGGAGAGGGTAGTGTCAGTTTCCTCCTCCAAAATAGTAGACAGAGGTAAAGGCGTATCACCTGGTAAACGAACTGTTACGATCGCATTTCTAGCATTTTTGACCGACTGATTAGAGAGTACCAAGGGAGAAATCCCCATGAGGGCATAAACATCTTGTTCATCCCCGGTCATTTCCACCGCCACCACTTCTGGAGGTTCTGGGATAGCCTTGATAGAATCAGACTTAACCGACTTAGGAAATCGTTCCGTAAGTTCTTGGCGATCGTTCAAGAGAACATCGGTATTAGCTTCCGTCCTAGTCGTGTCATTATAGGTATTAGCGGAGTTAACGCGGATAGAACGATTTCCCTCTTCCCCCTTGACTAAGGGTTCAATATCACCAATACGACGGCGGCGGCGGCGGCGGATATTGCTACCACCGCCAATGTCTTGATAACTGGGATGATTAAGCAACTCCAACTCTGGGAAATTACCTCCTGTATCAAGTTCACCAGAAACCATTTCCGAATCATCGCGCATAAGAGGTTCGGTAGATGATGCAGAAGATAAGGTTTGAACTCGGCGAGTTTCCTGTCCTAGTGCGGTGCGAGTTCCGGTATCAAAACCAGGGGGGTTAGATAGTGATTTGGGGCTAACCATGAATCGTTCAGAGGCTTCAGCGCTATCGGCTGCTGACTCTCCGGGGAGGTGAATCAGATGTCCCAAGCCGTTACAAGTGGGACAACTACGGCCAAACAACTCATAAATATTTTGTCCTTGGCGTTTTCTGGTCAACTCAACCAAACCCAACTCAGACAATTGAGCAATTTGTGGTCTAGACTTATCTGCTTTCAAGACCTTATTAAAGTGTTCAAGGACTTGTAGCTGATCTCTGCGGGAGTCCATATCAATAAAGTCAACAATAATCACCCCAGCGATATTGCGTAGGCGCAGTTGACGGGCGATTTCGGTAGCCGCTTCACAGTTAGTCCAGAGGACAGTTTCCCTAGAAGTTGCCGAGCGGGTAAAGGAACCGGAGTTGACATCAATCACGGTCAAGGCTTCTGTTGGTTCAATGATAATGTATCCTCCAGAGGGCAAATCTACTCTCGGGCGTAGTGCTTCTCGAATAGCAGCATTAACGCGGAAATATTCAAGGATAGGGATACGTTCTCGGTGGTGGTCAATCAAGACTCCTTGGGGAGTTTTACCAACACTCCAATTGACCAAATGCTGTTTAACTCGTCTAATGCCATCAGCGGAATCCACCACAATGCGATTAACTTCGGTGCTATACATATCTCTTAGCACCCGTTGAATAAAATCATTATCTCGATTCAGCAGTGCGGGAGGTCGGGTCGAGGTGGCCTCTTGTTGGATTTCTTCCCACTGTTTTTGTAAGGCTTCTAAATCTTCCAAAATGGCATCTTCTGCCATACCTTCGGCTTCAGTTCGGACTAATAAACCCATACCAGAGGGTTTAATTAAAATAGCCAAGGCTCTAAGGCGATTGCGTTCTGTCTCAAGGCGGATACGGCGAGACAGATTTACACCTCGGCCAAATGGCATTAAGACGAGATAGCGTCCTGGTAGGGTAATATTCCCTGTCAATCTTGGTCCTTTGGTGCCGGTGGGTTCTTTCATCACTTGGACAAGAACCTTTTGTTGAGGCATCAATAGTTCGGTAATGGAACCGGACGATCGCTTTAATCTTAGCGGTCCCAAATCGGAAACATGAATAAACCCGTTGCGTTCGGGGTCGCCAATATTGACAAAAGCCGCGTCTATTCCGGGCAGGACATTTTCAACAATTCCTAAATAAATATCACTAACTTGTTGGTTTCCGGTTGCCACCACAAGTTCTTGAATCTCGTCTTCAGAAAAAACTGCAGCGATCCTATGCTGCTCTGCAATAATAATTTGCTTGGACATTTAATTTCCTCAAAACTTTGCAACACTTGACCGAGTAGGCGGCTCTGCGTGAGCTTGATATTGTGGTGGCTAGAGCGATGAGAGAGCGTGCCGTTTGCCCAATAATCATCTGTGTGCGCGGGGCGAAGGGACTTACAATAGTAGCCATTGTCGGTTGAAGATGCTTCCGCCGGGAACTTTTGGTCTTATTCATATCACCATTTATCGAAACCACTAGGTCATCGAAGACACAAAGGCGGGTGAGTTCGTTGTTTGGCGTAGGGCTGGTGCAGAAAGTTGGCCGGTTTTTCTAATGCTGCCTGCGACCTCTGGGGGCTGGTGCAGAAAGTTGGCCGGTTTTTCTAATGCTGCCTGCGACCTCTGGGGGCTGGTGCAGAAAGTTGGCCGGTTTTTCTAATGCTGCCTGCGACCTCTGGGGGCTGGTGCAGAAAGTTGGCCGGTTTTTCTAATGCTGCCTGCGACCTCTGGGGGCTGGTGCAGAAAGTTGGCCGGTTTTTCTAATGCTGCCTGCGACCTCTGGGGGCTGGTGCAGAAAGTTGGCCGGTTTTTCTAATGCTGCCTGCGACCTCTGGGGGCTGGTGCAGAAAGTTGGCCGGTTTTTCTAATGCTGCCTGCGACCTCTGGGGGCTGGTGCAGAAAGTTGGCCGGTTTTTCTAATGCTGCCTGCGACCTCTGGGGGCTGGTGCAGAAAGTTAGCCGGTTTTTCTAATGGCGGATATAGCACCCTGGGGGCGGGTGCAGGTAGTTAGCTGGTTTTTCCGATGGCGGATATAGCACCCTGGGGGCGGGTGCAGGTAGTTGGCTGGTTTTTCCGATGGCGGATATAGCACCCTGGGGGCGGGTGCAGGTAGTTGGCTGGTTTTTCCGATGGCGGATATAGCACCCGCCCCTACTACCGCGACAGGTTGGCTGGTGTTTCCCCCGTCGCGTGTCCCGCAGCACAAAGCCTGCTTCGGTTGGTGCGTCACATCAGAAAGCTTTTCGTGTTTATGCCAATTATCGGGATGCAGTCCACCCTACCGGGCTGGTTTCCCCGAAAGCATATCCCGTGCGGGGTACCTCGCGCACCCCCCCTACAGGTTTTCAAAAAAGGTCTTCCTAAGAAACTGGGTTTTTTTGCTTGTGTTTCTCATGGCGGCGCTAGCACCCGCCTACTTTTTTCCCGCAGCGGCGTGGTCTGACATACCCGCCCCTACCTGTTTTCTTGTCCGATTTTCACGAACCAATTTTGGTGATCATCTTCCGTCAGCCCAACCCAAGTCCTGCAATAATGATTTTAAGTCTGATTCCAGAACTGTAGCGGGCGATTCGGCATCATTCCACCAGAGCCCCCTCACGTAAAACTCCTGGGAGGGTTGGAAGCTCCGTGATTGATCACGGAGAGGAAAACCGACTCAAGCGGCTGACCGCCGCCAGCACCCCCTTGCGGGGTGGAGGGGTATGGTTGCCCCTCCATGGAGCTATGGTTGGCTCCGACTCCCTTGCGGGGTAATGTTTGCGCTTGCGCTAACGCGCACGCTGCGCGAACGCCAATGTTCAGAGTCGGTACTATCCAAATCGCACGTCCTTAACCCCTTAGAGATGTTTAACGATTCGGTTCTAGGGCCTGGAACTAGCACGCATTCCAGGGTAGGAACTTTAACTCTTGCTCTGAACGGAGCCAGTTAAGGCTATAGCTGGTCAGCTACCTGAAAGGGGGGCACGAAGCCCCCGTGCTTCAGCCGGGGGTGCTGACGGTTAACCCGACAGGGTTAGCAGGAGTGATCATAGAGGAAGGAGGAAGATGGATAAATCTGGGCGCTTATATCCAACGCTTACCACTTGAAACAGGCCAAGCCTGACTCTACCTTGGTTATAACCCTCAACCCGATCGCCTAAATTAGGCTTAGGTCTTAGGGTGAATCAGGTTTTGTACAGATTAGATCATTATACCCCAAATCAGCCGCACCTGTAACCTCGGCGCGTAGCGCTAGATGTTCTCGGTGGATGGAAATTAGTTGCAATTCCTGGCCGCTAACTTGTTCTAGCATATAAACCACTTGTTCTGGTCGCAGTTGAGTTCCATCATTGCGACAGGTTCCCAAATAACGCAATAGGGTAGCGTTTTGGGGTGGTTGGTCTAATTCCCATAGTGGAATTTTGACTGTTTCTTTTACGATCGCCTCTAGTTGTAACAACTGCTCACGCAGGTTAATAATTCTGATTCTACCCGATTTCGTAGTTTTTTCCCACAAGATTTCTGAACTGTTGAGTACAGCCTGCACCCAACCGGCCCAATGATTCGGGGTAATAGTCTCATCTGTGGCTTGTAAATGGATGATATAGGTAGCGTGTTCTATGGTTTCGGCGATCGCCGGCGAGTTAACGTCCACTTCTGCGACCCGATAAATGGGTAAGTTGTCGGGGAGAGAGGCGGATAGTTGCTGTTGAAAGGTTTGTATATCCATAGTCTCCGCCAGGTCAAAATCCGCAATTTCCCCGGTGCTAGTGGTCCCCAAAGGCAGTGCATTTCCCGGGGATATACGGGGGCCTGGATGATAGCCTCCGGTGAAGGATATGGGCAATTCTGCGCGTCTGACAGCCCGATCAAAAACTTTCATCAGGTCAAGATGTCCGACTAATGCCATGTCTCCCAATTTGCCAAACCAGACTCGCACCCGTTGGACTCGTTGGGAAGGCGGGACAAAATGACCAGCAAATTCGGGAATGGGTGGGGGTGTAAATACTACGTTATGGCCTAACTCTGGACCACATACCCCACAATGGGAGCAGGCGGCGAAAGAACAGTCGGGAACTGTGGCCGCTTCGATCGCCTTTTGTAGGTCTTGTTTCAGCCAGTTTTTGTCTATTCCGGTGTTGATATGGTCCCAAGGTAGAGGTTGGTCTAGTAGTTGTTCACGGTGGCTGTGGTCCTGGCTGTCCTCCGCGATCGCATTTTCCATGAGGTTCCATTCCCCCGCTTCTACTTGCCGATATTTCCAGCCTAACCCCGACTCCTCTATGGCTTGGGTCCAGGCGGCGAAGGCACGATCTAGGCTTTCCCACCAGGCATCCATTCCGGCCCCTAGTTCCCAAGCACGTTGGACTACCGGCCCTAGTCGGCGATCGCCTCTACCGATAAAGTCTTCCATAGCCGATATCCGCACGTCGGTAAAGTTGGCTTTAACGCCTTTGAGGCGGTGAAATTCAGCTTTTAGCAATTGCTGTTTGCGTTGAAATTCTTTGGTTGATACGCTGTGCCATTGAAAGGGTGTATGGGGTTTGGGGGTAAAATTGGAAATGGTCAGGTTAATGCTCAGGGGTCGGCGGCGGTGTTCCCGACATTCGCGCAGCAACCAGCGGACTGTTTCGGCGATACCTAGGACATCAGTATCCGTTTCTCCCGGCAAGCCGATCATAAAGTATAGTTTGATTTTATCCCAACCTTGGTCGTAGGCGGTTTTTACTCCTCGTAACAATTCCTCATTGGTGAGTCCTTTATTGATGACATCCCGCATTCTTTGGGTCCCCGCTTCTGGTGCAAAGGTCAGGCCACTGCTGCGGGTCCCGCCGATGATGTTGGCAATGTTTTCATCAAAGCGATCGACTCGTTGACTGGGTAGGGATAGGGATACGTTACTGTCGCGCAGACGGTTTTTGATTTCCATTCCCACTGCCGGTAATGATAGGTAGTCTGAACAGCTTAGGGATAATAGGGAAAATTCATTATATCCCGTTGCTTTCATCCCTTTGGCGATCGCCTCTACCACCGCTTCCGGTTCCACGTCTCTAGCCGGACGGGTTAACATTCCCGGTTGACAGAAACGACAGCCACGGGTGCAACCTCGTCTCACTTCCAAGGCTAGGCGATCGTGAACTGTTTGCACGAATGGAACCATTGTAATCGAATAGGCTGGCATCGGAGTCGCCACCCGGCGGATAATCCTTGTGGGTACTTCCGGATGGTTGGGATGAATTGACCCATCCCCTGCCATATCATAGAATTGGGGAACGTATACCCCAGGCACTTGGGCTAGGTCTAACAGCAGTTGTTCGCGGGTTAACCCTGTCGCTTTCCCTTCTTCTATCACTAAACCTATTTCCGGGAGGAGTTCCTCTCCGTCCCCCAGGGCGATAAAATCGAAAAAGTCCGCGTAGGGTTCCGGGTTCGATGTCGCCGTTTGACCTCCCGCGAAGATTAGCGGTCTTTCTCCTAGGGGGGTTTGTCCATCCCGATTCTGCCTTTGTTTCCAGGTTAGGGGAATTTGGGCAAGATCCAGCATTTCTAGAATGTTCGTGGCCCCTAGTTCGTAGCTGAGACTAAACCCCAGAATATCAAATTCCCTCAGAGGACGGCGGGACTCTACCGCAAATAACGGGGTTTGCGTCTCTCGCAGTTTTGTGATCAGATCCGCCGCCGGTAAATAGGCGCGATCGCATAATTGTCGGGGCTGGGCATTGATGATATTATAGAGGATTATATGCCCCAGGTTCGAGGCTCCTACCTCATAGATTTCTGGATACGTGAGAGACCAGCGCACTGCCGCTGATTCCCAGGGTTTGTGTTTCGCCCCTAATTCGTTACCTAAATATCGCGCTGGTTGGTTAATTTCTGGTGTGATTAATTCTTTGACTGAAACTGCCACTTTCTACCTCTTATGATTCTTAATCGGCAATCTTTACTTATACGTTTTGATTATGTTTGGCTTAGAAATGACGCATATAACACCATTATACATCATCGGTGCAATTCTGGTAAATTAAATTTTCCTGATTCACTACAGGACTTCCTGGCTGCCTATTTCCTGGGTTTTGGGGCTGATAATTAGTTGATAGATATCCAGATTTTGGGAATTAAAATATCCTCCCTATTTTCTATGCTGGGCTTGGTTGGCCATATTTGATGGGGCAGGTATTATATTACCCGTGGCACAAAGATTAAGTTTTTGTTAACTTATTCAGATACGATCAACTTGTCATGATATGACAAGAATTGTATTAAAAAACACAGACAAAAACTGTTTGATTGTCTCATAATATAGCAGCATCTTAATTTCTGCTATCACCAACCCCCAAGAGCCAGACTGCGTGATTTAGATCACATATTTATGGAGATAAAAATCACCAGCCAGACTGTTTATTGGTTGGAGAATTAACATAAGTTGAGTTACTTGACCACTCATGTCAGCCACCAATGGAATTCGAAAACTGGTATCTAAAGCACTTTACTTTAGATGTCTCACCCCCGAAATCGAAAACGGGATTAACTATGAACTGACTCGACTGGGTTATATTTCCGATGTGGATTATGAAGCCTTAGAATTACTGATGGACGAAATGGATGCCGGACGTATTCGCTTAGTACCTAGTCCCTAGGTTCGGAACCTAACACAGTTAATCAACCTGGGTCACCTTGAACCCGAAACTGTTGCATTTAATTTAGAGTTGTTGTTGCTGCCGATTTTCTTTTGGCAATAATTTAACTAAAAAGCCTGTAATTGAGGTGATCACAGGGTTGACATCGCCGTTCATTTACTGCTGTTCATGGCTGGGTTGTAAGAGTTTTCTGGTATAATTTTCTGGCTTATACCTAATGAACCAACCCCCTGTGAGTGATAATGCAGTTTGCTAAACGTTTAGAAAAAATCCCCCCCTACCTGTTTGCTGAAATTGACCGGAGACGCATAGAACTGGTTGCTCAAGGGGTAGATATAATTAATATTGGAGTGGGTGATCCTGACCAGCCCACTTTGGATCATATCAGGGTGGCTATGCACGATGCCATTGAAGACCCCTCCAACCACAACTATCCGCCCTATCGGGGTATGATAGAATACCGGGAGGCGGCGATCGCTTGGATGTCTCGTCGCTTTGGGGTGAATGGCTTAAACCCAGAAACCGAGATCATCTCCTCTGTCGGTTCTAAGGAAGCTATCCACAACACAGCCTTAGCTTTTGTGGAAGCTGGGGATATTGTCTTAATCCCCGATCCTGGTTATCCAGTCTATCGCACTTCTACCCTCTTCGCCGGGGGAGAGCCTTACTATGTTCCCCTACAGCCCGAAAATGGCTTTTTACCGGATTTACAAGCAATTCCAGAGGAGATAGCTAGGCGGGCTAAATTATTTTGGGTAAACTACCCGAACAATCCCACCGGTGCGATCGCCACCTTACAAGACTTTAGCACCATGGTAGATTTTTGTCAAAAGTTCGACATTCTACTATGTCATGATAACGCCTATTCCGAGGTTTGTTATGAAGGTTATCGAGCGCCCAGTGTCCTAGAGGTTCCCGGTGCGAAAGATATTGCTATTGAGTTTCATAGCCTGTCTAAATCCTATAATATGACCGGGTGGCGCATTGGGTTTGTCGTCGGTAATCAAATCGGGATTAAGGGATTAAGCCAAGTTAAAACTAATGTGGATTCTGGTGTATTTAAAGCCATTCAAAAAGCCGCGATCGCTGCTTATTTAACCCCAGAGTCAGACCGTCAAAAGCTGAATGATATTTATCAACATCGCCGCGATTTAGTCATTTCAGGATTGCGTTCTCTCGGTTGGAAAATTGAACCCCCCAAAGCCACATTATATATTTGGGTCCCGGTTCCCAGCAATTACACTTCCACAGAATTTGCCAAATTGCTATTAGAGAAATGCGGCGTGATTGTCCCCCCTGGTAACGGTTATGGCGCGGCGGGAGAAGGTTTTATCCGCATGGCTTTAACTAACAAAGAAAGCCGCATTCAAGAAGCCATAGACAGAATGCGAAATGCGGGGATAACTTATCAGTAAAATCACTCCTTAGTTACACCACCCAAAACCCTCTCGACAGAGGGAAGGTTGATTATAGCAGTTCCCGGACTCATGAGGTACGTTTCAAAGCCCCTCTCTCTTTCTGGGAGAGGGGTTTGGGGTGAGGGCCGTACCTTATGGAGATGAGAACGGTTATGGCGCGGCGGGAGAAGGTTTTATCCGCATGGCTTTAACTAACAAAGAAAGCCGCATTCAAGAAGCCATAGACAGAATGCGAAATGCGGGGATAACTTATCAGTAAAATCACTCCTTAGTTACACCACCCAAAACCCTCTCGACAGAGGGAAGGTTGATTATAGCAGTTCCCGGACTCATGAGGTACGTTTCAAAGCCCCTCTCTCTTTCTGGGAGAGGGGTTTGGGGTGAGGGCCGTACCTTATGGAGATGAGAAACGCTATAATATTCTCCTGGGGAGGTGAGGAAGTAGCCGAAACCCCCCCAGTCCCCCTAAAGGTGGTGGAAGGAGTCTCAGAAACTGCCCCAATTACAGATAGTTCCAGGAGAATGCCCGAATATATCAAGGATAACTAAAAAAACTGATATATATGCCCGCACATTTTCCCATGCTTCTAGTATATGTCAAATCATGGGAGTTTGTCAAGAGGAAAGATAGAATTATCCGGCAGAAATTTTGGTAGGATGAAGGCACATTTAACCGTTGTATCATCAATTATTGGGTGTTACAACTAATCCCCATATATTGAACCCGATTATGGTCAACCGTATAGATCTGTATAACCCCATGTGTGCTGAGTACAACGTTCGCCGAGCCTTGGCGCTAGACTCTCAGAGTGAAGTATTACCCACCTGGATAGAGGGGTTTCATTTAGGAGAAGGAGTATTTCGCATCGAACATCGAGAAGTAGCTTTTCCGGGGATAGAAATAGCGCATTTTTTCACGGAAAATCTGTTTAGCGATCGCCACGTAATTCCCGAAGGAGAAACCCATTTTGCCCTCGGCTTGTATCCCCATCATCCCATATTGTCTTGGATGGGCTATACAGACCCCATTGGTAATACGATCGCCGTTCATCGCAGCCAGATCGAATATACATCAGGTTTCCCCCCGGTTGGCATGGTTTATATATTTGTTTTAATGATGAACTCCTAGCCAACCTGGACCTATTACCAGAGAAATTTTGGGAAAATAGCCAGGACCCGAATCAAGCAGTTTTGACCGTCCACCCGATTAGGTTTGCCAACTTCACCAGATTTATGCAGCAGTGGTTTCCTACGGCTGAATGTCTGTATCGTCGAGGTCTTTTGGCTCCCCAGGAAGCCGCACTGTTGCGAGAAAAATTTTTGTGTCAGTTTCGGGAATTATTAGACTATACCTTTGAACAGCGTGGCGATCGCCAAATTCTCAAACCCACTCGACGGTATTGGATCTTTGCCACAGTCCAGGCCATGATCGACAGTAATTTAGCCAAAAACTTCACCAATGAGGAGTTATGTCAACAGTTTTGCATTTCCCCCAGAGCCATGCAATACGCCTTCAAAGAAATTACCGGCGTAGGGGTACAGCAATATATTCGCGCCCGCAAACTGAACGCCGTCCGGGAAGAACTTTGCGGACCTAGTGCAGACCCAAGCACCATTTATGCGATCGCCAGCGCCTACGGCTTCTCCCACATGGGCAGATTTTCCGAGCAATTCTATCGTTGCTTCGGGGAATATCCCTCAACCCTGAAAAAGTTGCACAAATCGGATATAAAAATGAGAAAAAGTATGATATCCTAGTCAAAGACGCGATCTAAATATCGCGCTTATCGCCAATAGTTAGAGCTTTCAATAACATTGTTAGCTTGCTTCAGGGTCTAGTCAAAAGCACTCCTAAACTATCCCTAACACTAGGGATAGTTTGGGAAGGCTTAAAAAAGGCATCATCCCTGTGATGTTGTTCTGTTACGGGAGTCTCGGTTGCGGGGAAGTCAACTAAGACGGGCTTTTTGATTCAGAATCCCCAACATCCCCAATTCTGACCCTGATTTTGCCACACATCCCATCAATAGAGAATGTTCTAGGCTGGCGATCGTCTAATCTGCCTTCTTTTCTTTAACCCAGTTAACATCCGAGTTTTCCCAGATGGTCAAGTGCAACCGTAAAAAGGGCGTTTGATTTAAAAAAAGCTGAAACCCTTGCCAGTAAATAAATTAATCAGTTTTTTACTGCACAATGCAACATCTGCTTGATATGCGACCGAGTTGACCCGACGGAGAATATCGAGCAATGCTAATTACCGAAAATTTAGAAGCCATCATTGAGGAACAAACAGATGAAACCAGAAATTTTGTATTAAGGACGACTATTGTTCCCCAAATTGGGGTAGCAGTCTATGTTCGCAAGGGAGATATTGCTCACGATTTAGATATTGTTAATGTTCGCTATAATCCCGAATCGAATCGTTTACATTTATTGGTTCGTAATAGTGGACAAGCCAGTGTGATTGTGCAACCAGAATGGGTAATTTCTCAAGGAAATCAGGAAATCCAGAGTGGTCGTGGTGTAGATACTACGGTGATTGCGGAAAAAGAACGTTTGGTTAATATCAATTATAATCAACCCCTTGAACCGGGAGATTATCAAGTTTCTGGAAATTTGGGTTGGGGAGTAAACCGGAATACAAAAATACCATTCAGCGTAACATTAGCCGTTCCTTAACATGGTGATGAATGGAGTATATTATCAGTAAAATACTGCCATAATATGACGGCAATTAAGGCAGTTTTAACACTGAGTTATACCAAATATTTATAAGTGTTTATTTTGGGGGAGTTGTTTACCCTGATGGCTGTTGAAAATTTGTGGATACAATCTGCTTGTCCCAGACATCACAGAGGAAATCACCCCAGAATCACCGGAATTCACGATTTTTATGATTGGCTTAAATGCTGGTAGGCGCAATTTTAAAACTGGGGTATTTGTGCGCGGGTCAGTAACGGATAATGAGGTGATAAATTTTGGGGATTGGCTAATTCCTTATGATGAAGTTTTGCAGGTCATAAAGTTTACATCTACAGTTATATCAGATAATGAAGTCGACTTGCGATCGCCTTTTAAAATTGTCCGCCTTAACCTCGATTAAATTCGCAACTACCCCGAATTAGGGTTAGTCCTTTCTGTGCAAGATATTCAAGACTTATTTGATATTGAATCAGAATTTAGTTTTCGGGAATATGCAATTATTTTTGATGTCCCCGAAGTCAGAAGGGGGAGAAGAACCAGCCGGGAAAGACCGCCAGTAATTTTAGAAGGATTGCCAGAAATTTCCCCCCCCCAACTTTAACATTGGTATGATAGAACAGCGGGTTAATCTTACCAAAAACCAAGGTGTTGACCTGAACAACACAGGTCGCCTATCCGCCGTCGGAACAGTTTTAGATAGTAGTTGGTTTCTCACGCTTAATCAGGGAGACATAACCGACAGCGAAACCTGGCGATTATCCTAATTTCAAATCATCCGCCAAACTGAATCTAGCGATTATTTTTTAGGTTCTCAACGGAGATTTTGGCGAGACCAAAGGACTACAGGTGACTTTTGGGGATTTACTACTATTCAAAGGCGGGGATATTCTCCTAGTTCATTATTGGGTAGTGGTGCCGCCAACCCTCGCCAACGTTTGCAACCAGAACAAGTCACCCCCACCATAACAGGTAATGCTGAACCAGGAACTTTAGCACAACTGGTATCGAGTCGTTATCGTGGGGAAGTCATAGCAGAACAGTTTGTCGATAATTCTGGCTTTTACCGTTTTGATAATGTTCCTGTAGGTAGACAGGTTGGCAGAAATTACTATGTTTTACTTTACCCTGGCGGTTCTCTAATTAGTGAACCCATCATAGAAGAAGCTAGGTTTACCATTTTACCAGAACAACTGCCTCAAGGAGCATCAGCATTAGTAATTTCTGGGGGGTGGCAGCGTCGTTTTAATCCCGGTCATGATTTTTGGGGAGAACTCAACGAATTTAATGCCGGAGTTTCTCAGCGTTGGGGGATAACTGAAGATTGAACAGTCGGTTTAGGTGGCATTTATGATTCATCTACCCGTGGTTTGGCGGAAGTTTTTTATCAGCCTAAAGGAACACCTTTGCGAGTAGGTATTTCTGGCTTTGTGGGGGATGATGCTAATATTAATGCCGATGTGGTTTGGGATTCTCGACAATTTTATGCAACTTTCAATAGTGACTTTGATATAACTTGGTATAGTCTCAACTGGAGACTTGGGCGGGGATTGACATTATTTGGGAGTGGGGATTTAGATAGGTCTTCGAGTTTGGGTCTGCAATATTTTTGGGGTAGGCGCAATTTTTCTACTAATATCCGTGTCAGTGTTGATACAGATGAAACCATAAATTGGCATCTTAACCAACGTTTCGGCAACTTTTACCTAATACTATTACTATTGATGAAAATTCGGAGACATTGGAGGAGTTAAATATACAACTACTAGATTAATCTGGTGGTGGAGGTCTTCGGTTCCTTCCCGGAAAGCCATATATATGCCGCCACATTTTCCCATGATATAAGTATAAGTCAATTCCTAGGATTTGTCAAGAGAAAAGGGAATCTTTATCTAACTTCCCGAAAAACCTGGGAATGATTGAGCCAAATTTGGGAAATAAACTCTCGAAAACGTTGATGGTTTCTGGGTAACATTTCCTGCTTTTGTTCTGGGGGATTTAATGCGACTAAAAAAGGTATTACTTCTGTATCCAAAGCTACCCTAAATAACTCCCAGGGCCAAATCAAATCAGCACTGTCTCGCAAATCATAGCAAAGGGGCTGATTTTCTGTGGTCAATTCCACGAGCATTAAGGGACGCACCCAACAGACTTGGCGCAGGATAACGACTTGAATTACCTCGGCATAAAGAGAGGTATTTTCAGCATCAATAGCTACAATTTGACCGGAGTTAAATTGAGGTAAATTATTCATATATACTACAAACTATCAATCTCGATTAAAGCCTGATTTAAGTCTGACATCAACCTGATAGATTCTTTTTTTGCGGGACCTGTGGCATATTTTTTGACTTCTAGGGGTTTCCCAATTGTGACGTTAACTTCAGAGCGCCAATGGGGAATATTGGGGCTATAATGGATAGATATAGGCACAATCTTAACCCCTAAATTAGGATAGTGGGATTCAGCCTGAATTGCCAAACGACCTAATCCGGCTTTGAGAGGGTGAATTTGGTGATCCCTAAAAATGCCTGCTTCTGGAAAAATCACTAACATTTCTCCCTGGCGCAGTAAATCAACGCCATATCGCAAAGTGGCGATCGCTGGATGTTTTTGATTAACCGCAAACCCTCCGATTTGGCGAATAAACCACCCTTGAAGTCCTTGCATTTCATCAGCAGTTACCATAAACCGCGAATCTCGTCCAGTGACATAAGGACCTGTTGCAAATGGTACAATAAAAGCATCCCAACGAGATCTATGGGTAGGTGCTAAAATCACCGGACCATCTTTGGGTAAATTCTCCTGTCCGGTGACGGTAATCTTTTTAAAATAGAAGGGAAGAACCCCATAGCGTCCCAGGGGATAAACAATAGAAGTTAACCAACGCGCGACACCAGAGGATTTAGTCTGGCTAGAAGGAGATAAATTAGACCAGGGTTTAATCGATTGAACTGTTACCATGACAATAATTTGGGATTTCTAAACTCTATAAGTCTAAGGTAAATCCTTTAACCCCCTCTGTCATGGCAGAGGATGACAGTTATTAGATTGTCTCAATGGTTACATATTAGCGCGATGTTGAGCAAACCAGGATTGCAGTTGTTGGCGACAGGATGATTCGAGAATACCCCCTAGGACAGGGAGACGATGATAGGAGGCGGGACTGTCTGGAAGATTGAAAACGGTGCGAATGCTGCCAGTTTTGGGGTCGTCGGCACCATAGACCAATAAACCTATCCTAGCTTGAATAATGGCTCCTGCACACATGGGACAGGGTTCTAGGGTGACATACAGGGTGCAGGTGTCTAAATGCCAATCTCCTAATACCTGACTGGCTTGCCGTAATGCTATAATCTCAGCATGGGCGGTGGGGTCTTGATCGCGTTCCCGGCGATTTTCCCCCTGGGCAATCAGTTTTCCCTGTTGATTGACAATGACTGCACCGACAGGGACTTCTCCGGCTTCTCCTGCTGCTGCGCCTAGTTTTAAGGCCTGTCGCATCCAGTGACTATGGGTGGTGTAGGTTGGCTGCATGGGAAACTCTGGCTAAGGTCGCCTGGAATGTTCATCAGTCACCATGGCTTCTCCTAAATTGCGATAAAACCACAGGTGAACAGGTCCTGGCTGAAGGTCTATGGCTTTTTGATAATGAGCGATCGCTAATTGGGTTTGACCCTGGCTATGCAAAAGCTGTCCCAACTCCTGATGTAGATCAGGGTTGTTGGGACTGGCTTGGAGTAAATGCCGATAATGAGAAATCGGATCGGTTTTAGAGGCTACCTTTTTTTTTTGCGATCGCCTGCTTGAGAGCATCATAACCCTCTTCAAATTCTGGGTCAATGGTGATGGACTGTTTGAAATGAGCGATCGCTTCTTCTAAGCGTCCTTCCTCAGCCAAGGCTTGTCCCAGGTGATATTGTACATGGGGAGAGTGCGGATTAAGTTCGCCAGCTTTTCGATAAGCTATAATTGCCTCATCCCAGCGTTGACCACGAGCTAGGGTATAACCTAGTTGATGATGGGCTACGGCTGACTGGGGATTGAGAATACAGGCTTGGTGAAATCCTATGATCGCATCTTCGATTTTTCCCTTGCTTCTGAGAAACTGTGCAAATTTTTCGTAGGATTCGCTAGAATTGGGATGAAACTCATGGCTTTCGCTATAGGCGGCGATTTCCTCGTCTAGGTGGCGCTGCTTGTCCTGAACTTCCTGTAGATGAGTTTGAATTTCAGCCTGGTTGGGGGGATTAAGATATAAGGCTTTTTGATAGGTGGCGATCGCCTCTGACCAATGGTAAAGTTTAGTCAAAGCCTGACCTAAATCAAACAGGACTGGGGTGGAAGTGGGATGGAGTTCGGAAGCCTTTTGATAGGCGGCGAGTGCTTCTGATAGGCGATCGCATTTGGTTAAAGCCTGCCCTAATTGATGGTAGAATGAAGCAGAGTTAGGATCGACTTGGGTGGCTTTTCGGAATATATCAACGGCGGCTTCCCATTGATTTAATTGGGTTAAAACCTGTCCTAGGGGTTGCAGAATTTCTACCAAATTTGGGTCTAACTCCAAGGCTTTCTGATAACTCTCCGCCGCTTCCGATAGCTTTCCACTATTGGCTAAAGCTGTTCCCAGGTATTTATGACTGGTGGCTGAGTTAGGATCAACAATACAACAGCGACGGTATAGGGTGGCTAATTCCTCCCAACGTCCTTGGGACTCCAGGACTGTTTGCAATTTGGGCAGGGCTTCTGATAAATTGGGATTAAGTTCGTAGGCTCGACGATAGGAGGCGATCGCCTCTTCGGTTTCTCCCAAAGCCTCCAAAGTTTGACCCAAACTCATATAACAGTCAGACCAATAAGGGTTTAATTCTAACCCCTGACGATAGGCTGTAACTGCTTCTGAATATTGCTGTTGTTGGTGGTAGGCTTTACCCAAGCTGTGGTATAGTTCGGCATCATCGGCTGTTAACTCAATGGCTTTTTGCAATAGGGAAACGGCCTCCTCTGGGTGGCCTTGTTTGATCAGGACTAGGGCTAAATTGTGGTAAAACTGCCAGAAATATGGGTCAAGTTCAATAGCCTGGCGGAAACAACGAACGGCTTCTGGTAAGTTACCCTGTTGATTTAGGAGGGTTCCCAGATTATCATAAGACCAGGCAGAATTAGGGTTAAGTTCCGTAGCTTGACGGTAGGCTGCAATAGCTTCGTCGATTTTTCCCTGTTGGCTGAGGGCTTCTCCCAAGTTATGATAATACCAAGCTGATTTAGGACTGGCGGCGATCGCCTGATTGTAGGATGCGATCGCCTCGTCTAACTGACCTTTTCTTAGGAGTTGATTGGCTGTGTCGAAATAACTGACGCTCATGTTAGGATTTTTGACTATATTTTGATATGGAAGAACAGATGATTGATATTTGTTGGTTATGACCCGCCCTAGAGAATGACCCACAGTTTAACTGGATGTTCCCATCCCCTTACTCAATCGAGCCATCCCTCCCAATTGTACATAATTTATGGAATTTGACCGCCAAAAATTAGAACAAATCGACTCGGAGTTAGAGCGATCGCAGTCGTGGCTAGAACAAATCTCCCACCAGATGGAACAGTTACCCGCCCAGGGTAGTCCATCCCCGGCAATTATACCACCTAGCTTACCACAGCGAAAATCTATTTTATTTTATCGAGATTATCGGGGACTAACCGGAGGTCATTTAAAAGTCTGGGATTATTTTAATCATATTCTCGATTCCCCGGACTACCTACCCCAGATTTATTTTTCTCCCGAAAGTGCGATCGATGCTAATAACCCGTGGTTCAATATTGACAAACAACTAATTTTATCTCAACCGCTATCAGATCCCCACATTATCTTTATGGACGGTATGGACTGGGAATTTTTATCAGCCAGCCAGCGCCACAACTCCCCCATACCAATTATTAATCTAATTCAGCACATCCGGCACGCCTACCCAGATAATCCCCGCTATCAGTTTCTCAACCATAAAGCGATCCGCATTTGTGTCAGCCCAGAAGTGGGAACCTATCTGGCAGAATCACGTCGAGTCAATGGACCCCTGTTTATTATCCCCAATGGCTTAGATACCAGTAGTTTTCCCCAACCCCGACCCGACCCCCAACGGGATATCGAAATCCTGATTTCGGCCCTTAAACAACCGGAACTAGGCGAACAGTTACAACAAAGGTTAGCAGCAATGGGCTATGGGGTGCAACTGCTGACATCCCTAATTCCCAGAAGAGATTATCTACAGTACCTCAACCGTGCTAAAATTACGATACTCCTGCCTAACCGCGAAGAGGGAGAGGGATTTTACCTTCCCGCCCTAGAAGCCATGGCTATGGGGACTCTTACCATCTGTCCAGATTGTATAGGGAATCGGTGTTTCTGTTTTCCCGGTTACAATTGTATGCGACCCAAGTATACTGTGGAAGGACTGTTAGAATCGGTCAAAGAGGCGATCGCCTTTTCTGAGGTGCGGAAGTCTCTGGTCAAAAAAGCAGCCTTTCAAACGGTCGCTGAACATGGTTTAATGAAAGAACGGACAGCATTTATGGAAATCCTGAACCATCTGGAGGATTTATGGTAAACTCCCACCGACTGGCGGGCGAGGCTGTCAGGGTTAGTAGCTAGTCAGTTATGAACCTTAATAAACGCTATATTTGCCATTCACTTATAAACTAAAGATAAACCGACATTTATACCATGCCAGATAAAAAGAGCGAATCCCAGGTTTTAATTATGACAGGAATGCACCGTTCAGGTACATCCTTGACCGCTTCATTATTGCAAAGTGCTGGGTTGCACGTTGGTCGTCGGCTAATGCAGGGAACTGAGTTTAACCCCAAAGGCTACTTTGAGAATATTGATTTTTTTGAATTTCACCTAGATTTATTGCGATCGCAAGGTGTTAATATAGATGGTTGGACATTACAAGAAAACCTGGATGTTCCCGACGAGTTTATCGACAAAGCAAATGCCATTGTTGACAAAAATTCTCTGAGTCATATTTGGGGATGGAAAGAACCTCGGACGACACTATTTTTAGATTTTTGGGCGCAGTTATTACCTGATGCTAAGTTTCTGTTGATTTACCGTTCTCCGTGGGATGTGATAGATTCTCTGTACCGCCGAGGAGATGAAATTTTTAGAAATCAACCCGAACTAGCAGTTAAATATTGGATATTTTATAATCAGAAAGTCTTAGATTTTTATAATAAATATGGTGATAAATGTTTATTGGCAAACATAGAAACAATTGTCAAATATCAAGATAAATATGTAGCGGAAATTAATCAGAAATTCGGGATAAATCTAACTAATCCTTCTCCGGCGGTTTATGATGATTCCCTAATGCAAGCCAATATATCAGAAGATGGTCAACGTCCCAGCTTAATAGATTATTATTTTCCTGAAGCCATAGAAATGTATCAGGAACTAGAGAGTCGGGGATGGCATCCTAATCAAACTCCAGATTTATCATGGAATAATCAGATTAAGTCTTCTCCCTATATGGCTTGGGCTTTTAGAGATTGGGCGAATTATCGACTGTCCGCCGCCGAAAATAAGTCTCTTAGGGTTGAGTTAGAAGGGACTCAAGCTAAACTTGAAGAAACTCTGTCTCAGTTAAACCCAACTCGGGATGAATTGGAAGAAACTAGGTCTCAGCTACAGGAAACAGAGTCGATTGTAGAACAGTTCAAATCTCAGTTGGAACAAACGGAAGGGGTTCTAGAAAAAACCCACAGTCAACTGCAAAAAACTGAGTCAATTTTACAGGAGTCTCACAATCAACTGACAGGACTGCGATCGCAGTTTAGCCAAGTTCAGGAAGAACTAGAACAAGCCAAATCACAGTTAAGTCAAACTCAATGGGACGTGATGAAATATCAATCCCAACTACACCATACGCAGGAAGAACTAGAACAGGCGGAGCAACAAAACCGGGAACTGAATGAGTATGAGTCTCGGCTGATGAAAACTGAGATGATGTTGAGTCAATCAAGACTAGAACTGGAGCAAGCGAACAAAACCCAGATGCGAACTATTGCCCAACTTCATTATACCCAAGGGAAACTAGAATATTCGGATCAGTATCTAGCAGAATTAGAACGACTTGAGCCACAACTGGAGAAAACTGAGATCCAATTGAGTCAGTCTTTGCTTAAACTTAACCAGGTTGAGAAAAATCATCAGCGAACTCTGGTACAATTACATCAAACTCAAGGGAACTTAGAGACCTGTCAATTGTATTTAGCTGAAAGTCAGCAACAACAAACCCAGTATAAAAATCAACTGGAAGAGTGGAAACGACTTGGGGAAGAATCAATTGAACAGCAAGATGAGATGGAAAAAGCGATCGCTCAGTATCAGGCAAAATTGCAGGCGACGGAACAGGAGTTAGAATCATCTCAACATCAACTACAGCAAACTCAAGAGGAGAAAACCCAATGGGAACAGGAAATTGAGGAGTACGAAAAACTTTTGGCGGCGGCGAGTACACAGGAAGATGAGATGGAAAAAGCGATCGCTCAGTATCAGGCAAAATTGCAGGCGACGGAACAGGAGTTAGAATCATCTCAACATCAACTACAGCAAACCCAAGGTGAGTTACAACGGTCGCAAAAAGCACTGAATAAAACGGAATTGGAAGCTGAGAAGTTGCGGTTTTATCAAATGGTTGCTAATTCTTCTAGTGAACAGAGTGAGGAACGAAAATATCAGCTTTTTGTCTGGGATGCTTGGTGTGCTTATCAAGTTGGAGATTTGGGGACAATGGCTCAATGTTTACAGCGATCGCTTAAATATTCTCCCAAGTCAAAAACAGAAACTCTCAGCCATTGGTTGGATAAATTCAGCCAGTTTGCTAAGGAAAAAGGAGTGCCATTTGACACAGCTTCTCTAACGAGTTCTCAAGAATGGAAACAACTGATGAAACGTGCGATCGCTGTGAAGTCTTTAGTAAGCTAGGAACAAAAATTTTCATAAATTTAAAGCAACTGATTAAGCATTGTAGAAAACCATGACTAATAAATCTAAATCAACCGTAGAATTATCAGAATTACTGAGTCTTAAATATCTCACTAAGCAACTTGCCAATGAAGTAAATAGATTATTGTATCAGCAAACTCACGATGCACCTATAAAACGGGTTTATATAAGAGGCTGCCCTCGTTCCGGCAATACGTTGATGCTGTATTTATGCAAATATGGTTTCAGAAATAGCCATATTCTTGAACCACAAGAAATTCCAGTTCTAGAAAAAAGTGTGCCTGGGAGAATTACATTCGGCACTTTCCCTTCTCCTGAAGGTTATCCTCAAAAGCGCATCTGGGCTAAAAATTTCCTCAACCAAGAAGATGCTGCCATCATCTTTATGGTCAGGGATCCTCGGGATGTCCTTTTATCAGAACATGGTTTAAAACCGGGTCAACCTTGGATTGAAAATCCTCAGCGGTGGATTGATAATGCTTTGGTATTTCTTGAAAATAAAACTTTGGACAATCATCCTAGGATCATAGCAGTTAGGTTTGAAGATTTGTTGTCCAAACCGAATCAAGTACAACTGCAAATCTCTACTTATTTAGGGTTAGAAATAGAGCGACCCTTCTCTGATTGTTGGCAACACTTTCAGATCCTCAGTCCAAATAACATGAAGTCTCTTAAAACTGTCGGACCATTTGATACAAGTAAAATTGGCATTTGGAAAAATGATTCCGATAAAAAAAACTATGTGATCCAAAAATTAAATAACAAACCAGAGATATATGCTCTGATGAAATATTTTGGTTATGATACATTAGAATTAGGAAACACGAATCAAAATGCCAATTGTAAAGTCTATGAATCTCCAGATAGAACAGCCAGCTTACTGAGGTTGTATCCTCAGTTATTTTCTCCATCAAATCGCGGTAAAACTCTCCTGTATGTAGGAGCAAGAACTGATAGGTTTGACTATGGAAAAGAGTTGAGAGAAGCCGGTTATAAGATCACAATTTTGGAGATTTTTGATAAGAATGTTGATTTCTTAAGAAACATAAGTTGGTTAGAAGAAGTCATTTTAGGTGATGTCAGGACATGGAAAAGTCATCAAACCTATGATGTAGTGTTCTGGTGGCACGGTCCAGAACATATAGACAAAAAAGAATTGAAACCCACCTTGTCAAAGCTGGAAGATTTGGCGCGAGAAGCTGTAATATTGGGCTGCCCTTGGGGAGACTACCCTCAAGGTCATTCTTACGGAAATGAGCATGAAGAACACGTTTCTGCTTATGATGGAAATGACTTTGCTGATTTGGGTTACCAAGTGGAGTGTTTACTCAAAAAAGATGTTAGGGGTTCTAACATTACTTCAGTAAAATGTTTAAATCAAAATGCCAATTGTAAAGTCTATGAATCTCCAGATAGAACAGCCAGCTTACTGAGGTTGTATCCTCAGTTATTTTCTCCATCAAATCGCGGTAAAACTCTCCTGTATGTAGGAGCAAGAACTGATAGGTTTGACTATGGAAAAGAGTTGAGAGAAGCCGGTTATAAGATCACAATTTTGGAGATTTTTGATAAGAATGTTGATTTCTTAAGAAACATAAGTTGGTTAGAAGAAGTCATTTTAGGTGATGTCAGGACATGGAAAAGTCATCAAACCTATGATGTAGTGTTCTGGTGGCACGGTCCAGAACATATAGACAAAAAAGAATTGAAACCCACCTTGTCAAAGCTGGAAGATTTGGCGCGAGAAGCTGTAATATTGGGCTGCCCTTGGGGAGACTACCCTCAAGGTCATTCTTACGGAAATGAGCATGAAGAACACGTTTCTGCTTATGATGGAAATGACTTTGCTGATTTGGGTTACCAAGTGGAGTGTTTACTCAAAAAAGATGTTAGGGGTTCTAACATTACTTCAGTAAAATTGTTAGGCTTAAATAAATGAAAAATTCATAAGACTTAGTTGGTAATGTGGCCTTCAAATAAATTCATGTCAAAGTTGAATGCTTGCAACTAGAGAACGAAAATTTTATCATACGAATATTGATAATGAACCCAAATACTATTCTCTGTACCACCGCCAAAAATGAGTCTCCATATTTAGTAGAATGGATAGCTTATCATCGATTCATTGTTGGCTTTGATGAAATTCTAATTTATGACAACGATAGTCAGGATGATAGTTTAGATCTGCTTCAAAAACTAGCAGCATTAGGGTTATGTAAGTTTCAAGAATGGCCAAGAGTACCTGGTCAGCCACCCCAGCAATCAGCCTATAGCCATTTCATTCAAACTTACAAGGATTTATTTGAATGGGTTTGTTTTCTAGACATGGATGAGTTCCTGGTTTTAAAGCATTTCAAGTCTATTCACGACTGCATTAAATCGTTTGAAAGCAGAGCAGATAGCATCCTGGTTAATTGGCTTATGTTTGGCTCTGGGGGGCAAAATGAGTATCTCCCAGAACTGGTAACTAAAAGATTTGTTAAATGCGCTCCCAGTAATCATGTAGTTCACAAACACGTTAAATGTATCTCAAAAATTGACACTATAAAAAACTGCGACATTCACATACCCGTTTTAAAGCCTGGATCAACATATTTTCATATTGATGGGACAGAATTAAAATTTGGCAACAACCCAACCGGGGAACATATTGGAGAGCAAGGTTATATTAATCATGAACCTGGACAGATTAACCACTATCAGTCTAAGTCTTTGCAGGAGTACAAATGTAGAAAACTTAGAGGAAGAGCTACCGTTAATGAAAGTTCACCCCAAAGCCGTCTAAAACCCGGAGATTTTGATAGTCATAACTCTTATAGTAACGCATTAGAAAACCATGATATTTTGGCTCTCACCCTAGATTTAGAAAATCATGTTTCATCAATCTATACTTCCTTGGGAGTAAGACAGCAGTATGAGCAAAAATTTATGATATTTATTCAGTCAGAAACGCAAAGGTATGATCGTCTGCATAATCAATCTTATGCACCTTTAGAAAAATCTAACTATGATCCGCCAAAGGTAAATGGCAAAATCAAAAATCCCAGAGAAAATGAGCGTTTTTTATATTATAAAAGTATCTTGACTAATCTAGTCGATATGAAAACTAGCATTGGTCTAGAAATTGGAGCATTTGACCGACCTTTTGTGCCACCATATCAAGGAAAAATCCACTATGCAGACTATAGAACTACACAAGAATTAAAGGAACTAGCAAAACGTACTACTGGTCATAATCCTAATTTCGTAGTGGATGTTACCTATAATCTGTCAGAAATAACTCTGAGCGATATCCCTGGAAAATACGATTATATCGTAGCTTCCCATGTGGCTGAACATACACCAAACATGATTGGTTTTCTGAATCAAATTGCTGATTTATTAACTGATACTGGTTTAGTATTTTTGACAATCCCTGATCAACGTTATACTTTTGATTGTTTGAAACCTTTAACCAGCTTGGGGGAACTCTTAGAAAACAACTGTAATAAGTTAGAAAAACCTGCTTTTCGTCATGTATTTAACTCTCGCTACTACAATCGACCCGTGAAATCGGCTGATGTGTGGGCTGGCAAAATAAACAGTAAGTCACTTTCTCGCATTCCTCAAGATATTAATAAACTTATCTTGGCAGCCAAAAAGTCTAGTGAATTCTACATTGATACTCACTGCAATATTTTCACGGATTTCCATTTTTATGATGTGATATCTGAGTTAATAAAATATAATATAGTTAATTTTTATAACGCGAATGTTTATCAAGTAAAACCGGGATTTATGGATTTTTTATGTATTCTATGGAAAGCAGAAATAAAAAACTCAGATATTTACAGTTTATTTCCAGACTTAAAAACCAGATTGATAAATGATCATGGAACTGTGCAATCGCAAACTATAGCAATGAATAGTTTTCCCAACTTAGAATCTATCAGAACCAGTTTGAAAGAATATCAACACAAACTGATGAGAATTGTAGATGAATTATAGTGATTTACAGTAAGGTTAATTTGTAAAAAAATCCATACATGAATGTTTAGTCGTGGAATGTGAAATCCGACTATTTATGTTATGTTAGGTGAGTCTCGGCAAGATGTCACTGATAATCTGATATACCATGTCGCCGGTGCAATATTGACAAAGGAATCTCATTCCTGTCTTCCATATTAACCAGAATCAAAATTTCTATTTCACATAGACATCACCACGGTTTTGGTTAATTTTTGATTCTACAATGATACGATCGCCATATCACCACATATAAAACAGATATGGTTAAAATTTATAGAGTCGCTCCCAAAATGAAAGCAGTAGGGCGTATATAATACGCCCCTAAAGTTCTATAATACTAACAGGTTATCTCTGTTAATGGTTAATCAAATGTTGTTATTCTGAATCTGCCTCTTCTGTATCCTTAGAGGGTTTAATAACTCGGAAGTTAACGACTGTACGTGCTGGGACTTCAGTGGTTTCACCAGTTTCTGGGTTGGTTTTGGTTCTTGCTGGTTGCTCTTTGGGGGTAAATTTCCCTAAACCTCTGACGACAACTGGCTGACCACTCTCAATTTCCTGAGAGATAGCACTAAAAGCCAAGTCTAAAATAGCTCTAACTTTTTTCTTGGGAATTTTGGCTTCTTCGGCGACGCGCTGGACCAGTTCATTTGTTTTCATACCCAAAAACTCCTATGATTAGGTGGGAACAGCCAGATTATTGTTCTGTCAACTGACTTTACTATAAAAACTTTTTGTCTATGTGTCAAGTCTATAGACACAATCTAACAACAAAATCTTTGATTAACTACCACTTTGTTTGGAGTTCTAGGCGCAAACGTAAGGTACTCAAGGGGATGGTAGCGATTAGACTTAGGGAGTTAATGGAAGAAGTGTGTCCAGATTTGGAGGTCGAAATCCTGACTCTGGATATACAGCCTAACTATGTCCACGCATTTTTGGATTGTCCGCCGACCCTAGCCCCGCATCAGATTATCCATCGAATCAAAGCCTATACAGCCCGTCACCTCCGTAAAGAGTTTGAACATTTGCTGGTGCTACCATCAATATGGACTCGTTCCTACCTAGTTTCGACATCGGAGACCATCTCTCAGGAGATTATTGAGGATTATGTCAAACACCAAGGAAAAACAGGATGAAACACCACCCAACAGATCAGTTGACAACTATCAATGTCTGGGCTGTTGAAGTTGATAGACTATCTTGGTTAACCCAGTTATACTGTGGTATGCTACCGTAAGACAAATATCAATAGATGGGTTGGATTCTGAATCCTTGAAATTGATAGAAAGCAAGAATGAGAAGGACTTAGACTTATACTTTAAAGCTCAGTCAATTTTTGAGAGACGACTGGAAGAGATGATGTAATTGTTGCGGTTCCGGTAATTTACAAAGGTGTACGGAAGAAGGTTGGGTCCCTTCTTCCATGGGTGTTAATCTAATCGTCTGAGCTACCATGTCGCAGGTGTAATGTTGACACAGGAATCTCATTCCCGTCTTCCATAGTAGCCAGAATCAAAATTTCGACTTCACTGGGTGTTTCACTGACATCAATGGTTTTGACGAAGCCACTATCAATAGCATGGGGGACATCTGGAAATACTTTGGCGACATCATCACGTTCCTGATTCATTTTGGATTCGCCAATGACACGATCGCCACAGATAAACTTGATTAGTTTAGCCGGAGAGTGCTTACCAATCACCCATCCCTGAATCAGCATATTTTCTTCATTGAAAGGATGGTGTAGCTTGGGTGAATCGATCGCACATCCTAAAAGCGCCTCCTTATCCTCAGACATTGATATCGCCACCACTTGATTGTCATCATTACTCAGACGAATACCATAATCTTGTCGTATGCGACTCAGGTTAGGGTTATAACAGGGGTCATTTTTGAGTACATCTCTCCACCGCTGCTTCATGATTTTAGATTCTCGTTTAAACCGTTCTTCTTTTTCCGGGGTATCCTCATAACCGCGACTCTTAGACTCATAGTGATATAAAACCACATGGGGTAGATAAATATTCCGATATCCTCGGCTGACCAACTTTAAGCAAAAATCCACATCATTAAATGCAACTTCCAGCTCTTCATCTAACCCCCCGACTTCCTCAAATGTCTCTCGCCGACACATCAAACAGGCTCCGGTCACGGCGGAGTAATTATTAACCGTTACCAGTTGGTTATAATAACCCAAATGATGAGCCTGATAACCCTTATGGCTGTGACCTGCTACGCCGCCAATTCCCAGGACAACGCCAGCGTGTTGAATGGTATCATCGGGGTAGAGTAACAAAGCACCGACAGCACCAATAGAGGAACGTTGAGCCTGTTCTACCATGGCTTCTATCCAATCGGGGGTCAATACTTCGGTGTCATTATTTAGAAACAGTAAATAATCCCCCCTAGCTTTAGTTACCCCATAGTTATTAATTTGGGGGTAATTAAACGGTACATCGAACTCGTAACAGCTAAAGCGTTGGGGTTCTTTTTGTTTCCAGGCGTTGATAATATCGAAGGTTTCTTGTTCATCACTGCCATTGTCAATGACGACGACTTCATAGTTAGGATAAGTGCTTTTTTCAAAAATTGACTGTAAGCAATGATTGAGAGTAGTTCCCAGGTTGCGAGTGGGGATAATAATACTGACAAGTTTGTGTTCTTCGATGTGATAGCGAACAGTGTATTGACCGGGGAAATTCTCATGATCTGAAACAATTTGCGCCTTTTCCCCGCAACGAGCAAAGGACTCATTTAAGGCTTTTTCTGCTGCTATATAGGCGTAGAGTTTACTGTTGGGGTCGTAGGCGGTGGAGCCGCTATGCTGTCGCCAACTGTAGAGAATTTTGGGGATATGGAAAATCTTATTAGTTTTCTCAGTAACGCGCAAGACCAAATCATAGTCTTGACTACCTTCGTAACCAATTCGGAAGTTACCGACTTGATTAACCAGTTCCCGGCGATATACTCCTAAATGGCAGGTATACATCCGTGCTAAAAATGAGTCAGGACACCAATCAGGTTTAAAGTATGGGAACACCCGTTGACCGTACTGGTCTAATTTATCCTCATCGGAATAAATCATATCAGCATCAGGATTTTCATTGAGTACCAGTGCGACCTCATAGAGTGCTTCTGGGGTAATGACATCATCATGATCTAAGAGTGCTATATATTCTCCGATCGCCAATTCCAAAGCCGAATTAGAGGCAGCACATATGTGACCATTTGCTGTCCGAAAAGCGACCTTAATCCGGTTATCTTTTCTGGCATATTCTTCCAGCAGAGGTTTAATCCAAGGTTCGCTGGAATTATCATCAGCGATACACAGTTCCCAGTTCGGATAAACCTGAGAGGTAACTGATTCGATCGCCTTTTTCAGGAACTTTTCCGGGGTATTATATACCGGCATAATCACGCTAATTAGCGGCTTATATCCGAGATAATTAACCGCCTGAGACATTTGCCGTAAGTCAGCGGGTCGGGGCAAATTTTCTCGGAGCCACTGTTCATAACTTTCTTGATCAATGGGAAACCGTTGCTCAGACGGACGGGATTTTTTCTGAGTCGGAAGAATCGGTTGCTCAGACGGACGGGATTTTTTCTGAGTCGGAAGAATAGGAGTTTCCCCGAAAGTTTCTTGAGGAATAAATAGGTCTACCCCCTCATTTTTTTTTTCAATCACCTGTTGTAGGCGAGAAGCGATCGCCCTATTGTCAGGGTCGAGGTCTTGAGCCATTTGGTAAAAAACGATCGCCCCATCCAACTGAGTTTGTCGAGCCAGAGTATCAGCCAACTTAACATAGAGTTCCGAATCATCAGGCTTAATCTCGATCGCCTTATGATAGGTATCCACATTATCTGGTTCCTGTTCCATCACCTGAAGATAACATCCCAGAGCCTCATCTAAATCGCCTTTAGCGCGTTCTCGCAGTGCATCAGCCAGTTTTTGTTGAATCCCAGGTAAATCAGACTGTACAGCTATGGCGGCGCGATATCCCTTAACCGCCTCTTCCCAATTTTGAAGTCTAACCGAAACCTCTCCCAAATTATAACTAGACCAGGGGAACTCTGGATTCAAGCGCGCCGCCTCTCGGTAAGCCGTAGCCGCCTCTGACCAGCGTTCCAACTTAACCAGAGCCTCCGCCAAACTGTTGTAGGACCAGGAATAATCCGACTTAATCGCGATCGCCTTTTGATAAGCCTCAACCGCTTCCGACCAGCGTTCCAACTTAAACAGTACATCAGCCAAACCATTGTGAGACCAGAACAAATTAGCGTCTAACTGATTAGCCTTTTGATAAGCCTCAATAGCCTGATCAAACGCTTGTTTATCGCGCCATAGGTCTCCCAACTTTTGCCAAACCTCAGCATTATCCGCCGCCAAATCGGTAGCTTTTTGATAGAAAGCGATCGCCTCATCTAGCTGTCCCGTCTGTACCAGAGCATCAGCGAAACCCTTACACAGCTCAAAATCAGCCCCAGAAGCATCCAAAGCCATTGCTTGACGCAGAACCGGGACCACATCAGCCCAACGTTCTTGTCGCAGCAATACCCGACCCAACCCATAATAGGCAGCCGCCAGATTTTTGTCTAATTCCAGGGCTTTACGATAAGCCGCCTCCGCCTCTGACAAATTCCATTGTTGGTTGCGAAGTTCCCCAATTTGGTAGTATCCCGCCGCCCAATTAGGATTAAGCTGTAATAGCTGACCATAGAGAGCGATCGCCCCATCAAAGTCTTGTTTCCCGGCCAAACACTCAGCCAAACCCTGGTAAAAAACTCCTGATTTCGGGTCTAATTCAATAGCCTGACGGTAAGCCGCCTCCGCCTCTGACCAAGCCTGTCCATAAGCCTTCACCTTACCGATACCATAATAAGCCGGAGCCAGTTGTTTATTCAACTCCAAAGCCCGCTGATAACTCTCATAAGCCTGATCCAGCTTACCCTGAGCGAGGCGAGTATTTCCCAGACGCACATGATCTTCCGGGGTAGCCTTATTCGGTTCCAAAGTATAGGCTTTTTCCAGACATATAGAGGCTTCACCCTCTCGTCCCAGACGTTCGAGAACCTTAGCCAAATTGCGATAGACCCCGGCAAAATTAGGATTTTGAGCGATCGCCTGTTGATAAAAGGTAACCGCTTTTTCCAGGCGATCTTCCTGGGCGTACAAGCTACCCAAATTCGCATGAACCTCCGGGAATTGGGGCTTAACTTCCAGAGCCTTATGGTAGGAGCGCACCGCCGCCTCCATTTCCCCCAACACTTGCAAAGCATTCCCCTGAATTTTATATGCTTCCGCCAAATTCGGGTCAAGTCGCAATGCTTTCTGACAAGCCGAAACCGCCTGTTCCCATTTTTTAATAGCGCAGAATGCCTTAGCCTCTTGTAAAACCGTTTCCGGGTTAACCGGGCGACTAATAGGAACCCCCATTCCCTTCTCAATAGGAGCCTGTGCAGATTGACCCACCACCAAAACATCTGGCTGAGGAACTTGCCTCGCAGCAGTTGCGGCCGCTAAAGTATCTTGAGGAGTTGACACAGCCGCCTCCAAAGTATCCACCGGGTTAGAAACTGCTGGAGTTTGGTTATTCAACTCAATAGCCTTACGGAAATAGGTAGCAGCCTCCTGCAATTTACCCTGTTGTTTCAGGGCTTCCCCCAGGTTTTGATAAGCGGCTGCCAAATTAGGATTAAGATTAATAGCATTTTGATAACAGGCTTGTGCTTCCGTAGCCATACCCTGCTGCATCAGACCATCACCCAAAGCCAGATGTTCTTGAGCGCTGACAGTGTGAGGTTCCAGGGTGTAGGCTTTATATTGAGTTCGGATAGCATCTAAGGGGCGATTAAGCTGAGTCCAGACCTTAGCCAAATTCCGATAAGCTCCAGCAAATTCTGGTTTAATCGAGATCGCCTTTTGATAAGCCGCCTGCGCCTGTTCCCACTGTTGCGATCGCGCATAGAGGCTACCCAAATTGGCATAAACCTCAGCCCAGTTGGGTTGTAGTTCCAGAGCCTTGGTATAATTTTGCTTGGCACCTTCGAGATCTCCCCCTCGCAAGGAAACATCTCCCAGGATTTTCAACCCCACCGCCGAGGTAGGTTGAATCTTCAATAATTGTTCACAAGCCTTACGAGCATCATCAACCTGTCCTTGTTGAAGATATGCTTCTGCTTGTTGTTGCAGGAACTGGACACTTTTTTGAAGGATCTCTTTAGCTTGCATGGTTTGGCTCAGTTCGGACGGACTCATTTTTTAATTCCCAAGGTTCAATTATACTCGTTGATGGTAATTGGATCACAAAAAATTTTTTTTATCTAATTTCCAACTTCTCTAAAATCTTCTCCAACCCGGTCAGATTTACCCAGATATCCTCAGTTAAGGGATTTTGGTACATTAGCGATCGCAAAGGGTAACAGGAAAACCCATCTCCCGTCAGGGAGTAATGTTCCAATCCCAAAGCCTGAGATATCACCCAATAGTAATGGCGGTCATAATGGGGGGACATCAACTCAACCACTCTCACTCCTGGCTGACAGAAAACCAAATTGGTTAAACCACTCCCATGGGGACCTATAACTATTTCCGCCCGTGAGAATAAAGCCACCTGCTGAGAAAACGATAGTTTCTCTGGTAGCACCCGCACAAACCCCAACCGACTCAGCTGCGCCATCACCTGTTCTTCATTCAGAACCCGTCGATGTCTAGCCTGGGCGCGACTCACATAGATACGATTAGGGTAATCATGATTATCACCTGTCGCCAGGGGGAGAAAAGTTCCTCGCAGGAAGTCCAGCCCCCAAGGTTGCAACCATCCCGTCGGAGAAGCAAAGGAGGGGACTAGCAACTGTCGCGCCTGAATATGGGGGTAGCGATCGCTTTCGATAATTTTCGATTCCGCAATACCCAAGCGCCGCAAAGTTTCCCGCTGAAAAGGTAGCCTAGCACTATTGACCACAAACCCATCTATCTGATTAAAGTCTACCCCCACCCGTCGCATTAATTCCCACCGTGGCAGTATATCAACCATCCAGTGAAAATAGATATGTCCCGAAAGTCCTGATAATACCGCCACCGTCCCATCAATATATTGGGGGGGACAAAGTTTAGTTTGGCGAAAAATCCAATGTTTTTCGGGATTATAGTTAGTACAACCCGGAAGGGGGGCGGGATATTCCCGTGATAGGTCGGCTAACAGTTGATTATCCGGTGTTATGGTAGCGATCGCCCGACAGACTTTCCAGTGATTTTCTTGGGGAACAATCCAACATCGTCCCTGGGGAATACTTGCCACAAACGTTTCAAAGGGGACCTCTACAGTCTTCGCATCTGCCACTCGCCTCTGAATACCATAACCTAAATTGCTCACCTCAAATCCCGCAAAAATTCGCTCTCGACAAGGGCTACAATCTAAACCGCCGCACTCTCTGCCCCCTACATTATCTAACTCTGCTGAGGGAGGCTGTTGTGCTACCGTTGGAATGGGGATATAGTGGCTGGTGTCTATATTATTCGCCTGTAGCCATGCCTGGGTTTTCTGATAAACTCCTTGGGGTGGCTGTTGTGGTCGGGGAATTTCTCCGGTTGATATAGTTCCGGTATCCCGCCACTCCTGCGAAACAGTAGTCAAATTCTCTGCTGTTTCCTGGTTTTCTAAAACCTTTGAATAATAAGCGATCGCCAATTCCCACCGTCCCTGCGCCTCAAGTAAACTCCCCAAAAGCCAATAGACTTCTGGGGAGTATTCAATCACCCCGGCAGTATGGCAAACTGTTATTGCCGCCTGCAACCTTCCCTGTTTAGCTAGACAGGATGCTAAATCCAGGTAAGTTTGTATTTTCTGAGGTTTAATCCTTAATGCTCGTTGATAATACCTAATTGCTGCATCCCACTCCCCATATTGATTTAGGGTATTACCCAAATGAAGGTAGGTGGCTTCTAGGTAGTTATAAACCGCATCCGGCACCTCAGTTACATTATGATCAGACTCCTGGGAGTTCTCAGAGTTCCCCAATTCCAAATCGGATTTTTGCAGAGCTTCCAAAAACTGGGCGCAGGCTATTTGTGCCTGTAGTAGTTCATCTGAACCTACTTCTAGGATAACGTCCTGATTAAAGCGTTGGATATAACCCTGCACAAATTTCGGGTCAATGGCGATCGCTTTCTGAAAACAAGCCATGGCTTGAGATAGCCAACCTATGATTAAGCAAGAACTACCACAATCGCTATAGAACATGATATTATCCGGTTCTATGGCGATCGCTTTCTGGAAATAACTTATCGCTTGTCTGTGGTTATTTTTTTGCTGCCACAACTTACCCAAGTTACTGTAAGCAATAGCTAAATCGGGTTTCAGGCTAATCGCCTTCTCGTAGGCGGCGATCGCTTCACTCAGCTTTCCTTGGCAAGCCAAAGCCCAGCCTAAGTTATTATATACTAATGGCTCTGTCGGGTCAATATTTAGGGATTCTTGAAAGATGGCGATCGCCTCATCTATCTGATTTTGCTGTAATTGCAAATATCCCAGGGTGTTGAAAATTTCCTGAAAATTAGGGCAGTTAATTCCGCCTTGTTGTAGAACTTTAATTGCTGTGTCAATGTCACCCCGTTCATTTAACCGCAGCCCCATATCCAAATAAGCCTGACCTAGCTTAGGGTTTAAGGCGATCGCCTTTTCGTAACAGCCAATAGCCCCTTCAATATTACCCTGCCAATGTAAAGCCGACCCTAAATGATAGTGTAAATCTGCCCAATTAGGAGATAGGTCGATCGCCTGTTGGTAAAATGAAATAGCTTCATCAAACCAGCCCATATTCCGATATATTTGGGCTAGGTAAGCATAGCTAATAGCTTGGTTAGGTGCAAGTTCAAAAGCTTTTGTATAAGCCGACATAGCCGCCATTAATTGGCCATGGTCTTCATGAATATTGCCTAGCAGTTGGTAAGCAATGGCACAATTAGGCTGTTGGCTGATGATTTCCCGACAAATAGCAAAAGCCCGATCTTGGTTTCCCTTGCTTAAATTATCCTGTGCCAACTTCAACAACTGTTCAACACTCATTCCCACTCCCGGTTTCCCTATTGCAGTCTACAACAGGTCTAGCGCTATCTTACCCAAGAATTATAGATCCTCTCCTGCTCATTTACTCAACTTTGATCCATCATCGTCTCGATGTCCATATAATATTGATTGATATTTGGTGGGAATATTGCTAAATTTTGATGATTGTTAGTGAGGACCGATCATGAAAACTATTCATGTCGTCTTAATTGCCGTTGCTACTGCCTTATTTAGTGGTGGTATTGGCTTTGTCGGAGGTACAGCGATCGGCGGTGTTGGTGGTGCCGCAGCCGGGGTTTTCTTAGGTATATGTATCACCGCAGAAACAGCCAGACAAGAGGGTTTTTTGACTGCTGAACAAGCTGATAATCTCGTATCTATCATGCGCCAAAATGCCTCAACTCAATGGGAGATACCACCCGAAAGTTTAGAGAACTTTAACTGCGAGCAAATTACTCAAGATTTGGGTTCGGAGTAATTATAAATTACCCAAAAAGGCAGGCTATTATCCTGCCTTTCTTTATCTCAAACCTCGCCAAGCCACCAAAAATACTAACTCCTCACTCTGGGTTATTTAAAATACATTTTGCATCAACAATCCACCAATTAGGCTGCTCAAAAACCGTACATATATTAACCTGTTCATATAAAGCGATCGCCGAATCCTTATCCAGTAAATCCAAGGCTTTTTGACCTTCAGAAAAAATCAACATCCAATGATTATTTCTAATATATTCAGGCGTGAAAGCTGCCGGATCAATCAGCCAAAAATCCACATTATATTGACTAATAAAATTCTGAAGTTTTGCCAAATCATCCGTATAGTGAGCATTAATCATATCCAAAGTTCTCGCCAAAATTTGATGGTAATAACCCAAGTGATAAGGGATAGCATATTCTCGCGCCATCAAAACAGTTCTTTGAGCAAAAGTTGGCAGTTGATCCGCCTCTGCTGACAGAGAAGCTATCACAATATCTTTCCCTTGCTGTTGGCAGAAATCATAAACTTCTGTCATTCTACCTTTCTCATATCTAACCAATGGAAAATAAGGCACAAAAGCCGGATATAATAGGAGAATTGCCACTATTACACTCATGATAGTTCCCGCCAACCATCGATAAACCCTATAGCTATGGTTATTCCTAAAAACTCTCAGAAGTGTATCCAATATTAAACTCAGAGATATAGCCGTTAAAACCGCAATAATAATCCGAAAACTTAACTCTGTATATCGACCTGGAAGGTGTAGCTTAAACAAAAGTGCATGGGATGCAAAAAACATCAAAACCGATGATATTAACAATTGCAATAATACCCAAACCTGTGGTGTAATATATTTCCAGAGGGGAAACTGTCTCCGAAATATTAGTAAAAATGGCAGTAGTAAAGCCACACATTGAGTCGCGGGGGTAAATAAGGAACTGTGAAACATTCCGCTACGTCTTCCCGTGAACCAAATATCCATAAAATTATCGTGAAAAAACCTACTTCTTCCCCCCTCGAAAAATTCGGGAGAATTCATAGCTTCCGCGCGAGTAATGGTCGGACCAAATTCTGAGGAGGTGATCATATATGGAAGTAATACTATCAAAGCCACCAATAAACCCCCTGCTAAAATTTGATAATTTAGGTGATTTTTGCTTGGCTTAAATCTGCCATTTTCCCAATGAATAACTCTCAATATCAGCATGATAGCAGCAATGAAAACATATTGAGGATAAAATAAGCCAATAGCTGCTACTGTGACACCAACCCCCAGCCGAGAATGTTTCACTAGATAGTATAAAAAGGCGATAAAAAGCGGGTTAATAAATGCTCTGGGTGTTCCTGATGCTAAATCGTCCTTTAACCATAAGGCTTGATTGATGATTAAACAGCCTATAAATCCGGTGACTGGAATTGGCAAAATTTCCAGACATAACTTGAAAAAATAATAAGTAACAAATAATCCTAAAATTGGCGGAAGAATTTTCGCGAAGTCAAAGGGGTTTATTCCTAAGATGATACCCAGTTTATACACTAGAGTATATCCCAGGGGAGCTACAGATTGAAAATAATCGGCTATTAAATCATTGGGAAACAGGTCGGGGTCAATAAACCGCAACATCCAAAAAATGTGCTGTCTTGCGTCATTATGGACTAAATTGGGTTCCGCAAAGGCTTGTTTTAGTGATAAAATACCGTATAGGGTGGCTAAACTCATGCTGAGGAAAAGCCACAATCGGGTCTGAGATGTATATTTTTTCATATTCTCATGGCTATTGACGGGTCTAGGGACACAAAAAAAGACCCCTACAACAATGAGGGGTTTTAATTAACTTAGTTTAGTAATTCAGCCACAACCATTAACAATTATTAAGCTGAAACGCGAAATTGCTAAATAAGCTGTAAGACTGATAGAAAAGTGGGAATCCTAGGACCGACGAGAGTAACCGCCACCACCACGACGACCGCCACCAAAAGAGCCGCTATTTTCGCGAGGCTTGGCTTTATTGACTCTCAGATCACGACCGCACCACTCAGCACCATCAAGAGCATCAATGGCTGACTGTTCCTCAGCTTCTGTGTCCATTTCCACGAAGCCAAAACCACGCATCCGTCCGGTTTCACGGTCTGTAGGTAGTTTAACCCGCTTAACTGCTCCATACTCTGCGAATACAGCAGTTAGATCTTCTTCTGTAACCTCATAGGACAGGTTACCAACGTAAATCGACATAAATTATCTCCAAAACCAGAGTTTCGTAGGGAGTGAGGTTCTCGGAGAGAAACTTGCCAGCATAAAACGTGAAAAACTCGTTGATACTTGAAACAAAAATACTACAACCGATACTTAATTCTCCATTGACTACAGTCTAGCACCCTAACTGATCATTTGGGAATAGGTATTATTACTTTTTTAGAAAAATTTAAGATTTGGTGAGCATATTGTGGCTCAGTGCTTTGGATCTAATCAATCTGCAAGTTAAACGGTAACCTGGTATATATTCCCCTAGGATCATTGAGATGCCTAAGCACGGAGAACTCATGATAGAGTTTGAGCAGTTCGCTAGTCAGAGGGTCTGTTGGAGTGGATTCGGTTCGCAGGCTTTCTAGCAAACGTTCCTCAAAACTAGGAATTCTGGGATATTCGGCGAGTTTCCAATCATCACCAAGTTCGGCTTTTTCGGCTACAGCAGCGATCGCATCTTGTAAACCCCCCAACTGATCAACCAACCCCAAGGCTTCAGCTTGTACCCCCGACCAAACCCGACCCTGAGACATTTCCAAAACCTCCTCTTGTGGTAAATCTCTCAATTGCGCGACGGAAGAGACAAACCGCTGATAAATCAGATCAACCATCTGCTGAACTTTCTCTAGTTCCTGGTCTGTTTTGGGACGGGAGATAGAATTAAGATCAGCAAAGGGTCCGGTTTTCACACCATCCCAGGTAATTCCATTCTGGTTAGCAATATCCTGAGCATTGAACAGCAGTCCAAATACACCAATTGAACCAGTGACTGTCGTGGGTTCAGCCAAAATGCGATCGCTACCCATAGCAATCCAATAACCACCGGAAGCGGCGGCATTGCCCATAGAAACTATAATCGGTTTTTCCTCTCTGGTCAATTGTACTTCCCGTGCGATTACCTCAGAAGCGGTAGCGCTACCACCGGGACTATTCACCCGCAGGACAATTCCTTTGACCCGATCATTATCCCGTAGCCGGCGTAACTCTTCGCTAAAGCGATCGCCGCCTACTTGACCAATCCCGCCACGACCATCGACAATTTCACCATCAGCATAGACTACAGCAATGATATTGCGACTGTTGGGATTACCAGCCCAACTTCCCTTAACTTCAGGAGTTCTGGAATATTCCTGTATCCCCACCCGTCGAAAAGGTTGTCTTCCCTCTTCCTTTTCTCCGGTCAATTCACGCAGTTGAGCCGCCACCTCATCTCTATGGGCGATCTGATCAACCATTTCGCGATCCTTCGCATCTGCAGCCATTAAAAATCCATCCTGATTCACAATTTGCTGCAACTGTGCTGTAGTCAGACTGCGACTAGATGCGATCGCCCCCGTAAACTCACCCCACAAATCTCCCAATAACTGCTGCATTTGCTGTCTATTTTCTGGGCTCATCTCTTGGCGCAAAAAAGGTTCAACAGCAGACTTATATTGACCAACCCGCGTCACCTGTACCCCAATCCCAAACCGTTCCAACGCTCCCGCTAAAAACACGGTTTGAGAACTAAACCCGCTCATCTCGACGGTCCCCATGGGGTGGATAATGATTTCATCCGCTACTGAACCTAGGTAATATTCACGCTCGGTCCAGTCAGTATCATAAGCAATAATAGTTTTACCGCTCTCTTTAAACCCTTCCAAAGCCCGACGGACTTCCTTTAAATTCCCAAACCCTGTGGGAGTTGTACCACTACCGCCTTCCAGGTACAGCCCCACGATTTTATCATCCTTACTCGCCCGCTCAATCGTTTCTAGCACTACCCGCAATGGCAAGAACCTAGACCGATCGTCTCTCAGGGTCTGTCCTATGGCGATCGATGGTGTTGGCTGCGGTGCCGTGTCCGCTATACCCACAGACAGGTCTAGCACCAATACTGATTTATCTCTGAGGGTGGTTTGTGTACCCCTCGAAGCACTAACTACTACTAAAAACGCGATTCCCCCCATGCCAAATGTGATCACTAGGAACAGTCCCAGTAAATTGCCAACTACACTGGCTAGGGTATATTTCAGAAACTCTTTCATGATTAGGTTTCCCTCAGCCGGGGACGGTTTGCTCTGGCTTAGTAGGGGTTAATCATAACAGAATACCACGGTTCAGATTTAATCAGCCACCATGCCTTTAGCTGAGGGGTTGACAGGATCAGATTTTGGCGGATATCCTCTATTTGATTTTTTATTCAACGTCGAAAAAACGCGGCGACACCGGCCGCACCGGTTGACAAATCAAGTGCGATCGCTTATCATATTCTCGTGAGGCTAACATGGCTTCTTGCTTGATTTTTTATTCAACGTCGAAAAAACGCGACGGCACCGGCCGCACCGGTTGACAAATCAAGTGCGATCGCTTATCATATTCTCGTGGGGGTGATATGGCTTCTCGCTTGATTTTTTATTCAACATAGCGACAATAAAGAAACTGGGTTTCAGGGTGAAAGAAACCCAGTTGCGAGGGGTTATAATGACTCGGCGAGGCGGTCTAGGGAAATCATAGCGGCTTCAGCGACTTGATGATGGCTGTCTTTAGCCAAGTATTTAAGGGCGGATAAGCTCTTAGGGCTAGGTAAATTTCCCAGAGCCTCGGCGAGACGCTGGCGAATTAACCAATCATCAGACTGAGCAAACTTGAGGATATGGTCTATGGCCTCGAGGTCGCGAATTTCACCCAAAGCAGCGATCGCCGCCTGTTGCAAAATCACCATATCACTATCAAGGGCAGACATCAAAACGTCACGGGCGCGGATATCTTTCAAATTGCCGAGAGAGACAGCAGCACTAAAACGCACTAGCCAGTCGGTATCCTCATAAAAAGCCCGCATGAGGGGTTCAACAGCCCTAGAGTCCCCCAAATACCCCAAAGCCCCGGCAGCATCGGCGCGAATGCCATAGTCGGGGTCAGTTTCTAATAATTTTACCAGAATCGGATAACATTCGTCAGTTTGTTTAATCCCTAGGGCGAAAACAGCCATTGACCGAATTTGTAGGCTTTTATCAAAGAGAACCTTCTTAATTAGGGGAACAGCTTGCTCTGGGGATACCTCGCGCAAGGAAGCTAAAGCTAACATCCGATCGCGGGTATTATCGCTGTCTAACTTACGGGAAATTTGGTCTAGGGGAATAATTACACTCATGAGATCAACTTATTAAAACTTTACATGGGGAATTTTTTCTATCCTATCTTAAAACTTTGAACAAGAAAAAGCCCCGCCTGAACAATCAATCAGCCGGGCCTTTAGCCAACAATCTTTGTAAGTAGGATTATTGCATATCCCACAGAGCCTTAAACAAAGTCTCAGCCAGCTTTCTGGATGTGGCATTCCTGGCAGCCTTGAGCGCCGCCCCAGATACTTTGTTCCCTTTGTGGCATGCTCTGGTAATCCAATAAACTCTAAGAGTGACTATACTATTTTGAGGTAGGGTTCCATCTGGTCTAATCTGGGCGAGTGCGGGTGATGATAACGTACACAGGTTAAAATACATGGCACAAGCCATTAAACCAAGAAACCCCGGTTGATAGTAAATTTGCTGTGGTTGCTGTGATTTTTGCCTCAACACTTTAACACTCGTGCAGATTCAACCCTTTCTGCTACCCAATTTTAAACTATCAGGACTTTTTTTCGATCTAATGTCTGTATCTAACTCTATCCAAATCATAATATGTCATAATCGGACCTGTCGTAAACAAGGCGCAGCCAAGGTTTTACAGGCTTTTCAGGCTGCCAATTTTTCCGTCGGGGTCATTACTCCTAGCGGCTGTCTGGGGTCCTGTGGTAATGGGCCGATGGTTTTGGTTTTACCGGAGCAAGTCTGGTATGATCACGTTACACCAGAACAAGTCCCCAGTATTTTGGGATCTATTGACAGTTAACAGTTGAAAAATTGACGATGGATATTTTAGAGATTTTACAAGAAGAATTATTGACCAATACCCTATCTGATTATTTAATCGCTTTTGTGATTATTGTGTTGGGTATTTTAGCCATCAGAGTCATCGAACAAATGATTTTGAGGCGGTTAAAACTCTGGGCGGTTAAAACGAATAGTCGGTTAGATGATGCCTTGGTGAAAATTGGGGATAGAGCCCTAATCCCCCTGGCTTATGTGGCTATATTTTATGTGGCAATCACTAACTTATCATTGCACCCAATTCTCGGTAATTTAATTAATGCGATCGCCTTAATTTTCTCCACCTTTTTAGGTGTGAGGCTGGTGGTATCCCTCGCTGAATATGCTATGCGGTTATACTGGTTAAATCGTCGAGAAATCGAAACCGTAGACCGCGCCCTAAATGCCCTATTGCCAGCCATTCGCACCGCCGCCTGGGGATTAGGAATTATCTTTGTGCTAGATAACCTCGGCTTCAATATTTCCGCCGTGGTAGCGGGTTTAGGAATTGGGGGTGTAGCCATTGCTTTAGCCTCCCAGGGAGTCCTACAAGACCTATTTAGTTATTTCTCCATCCTGTTCGATCGCCCTTTTGAAATCGGCGATTTTATCGTAGTTGGGGACATGGCTGGAAGCGTCGATTATGTGGGAATTAAAACCACCCGCATTAAAAGCATAACTGGCGAACAAGTAGTAGTTCCTAATACCAACCTCACCGCCTCTCGTATTCATAACTATAAACGCATGGAAAGGCGGCGGATACTGTTTAAAATTGGTGTCATCTATGAAACCCCCCAGGAGAAACTACAACAAATTCCTGCCCTCATTCGAGAGATTATCGAATCCATAGAAAACACCCTATTTGACCGGGCGCACTTCTCAAGTTTCGGAGACTTTAGCCTAGACTTTGAGATTGTTTACCACGTTCTCAGCAGTGATTATGCCATGTATATGGATATTCAACAGCGGATTAACTATGAACTAAAATCCGCCTTTGAAGCCAGGGATATTGAGTTTGCTTATCCAACTCAAGTCACCTATTTTGAGGGTATGAACAACCCCAAAAATAGCCCCAGCCGTGAACCTCTCAGGCAGATTTTGAACCCTTAGAATAAAAAGCGCCCTCACACTTACCCAAAATTTCGGAAACCGGAACTACAGAAAAGTAGTTATTGGTTGACTGATACCATTGCCAATTTTCAGGTTAACAGCTATAATAGCATACTTGTACTGTTCCGAGTTTGTGCATCCAAACTTTTACCAACTATGGCAACCAAGCCAACGATCGCATTTTCCCATTTAGGTTGCGAAAAAAATCGCATCGACACCGAACACATGATCGGTTTATTAGCCGAAGCCGGATATCAAGTAGACTCCAACGAAGAGGCGGCTGATTATGTGGTAGTGAATACCTGTAGTTTTATTGAATCAGCCAGAGAGGAGTCCGTCAATACCATAGTTGAACTCGCCGAAGCCCATAAAAAAGTAGTGATTACTGGGTGTATGGTGCAACACTTCCAGGAAAAATTACTTGACGAACTTCCCGAAGCTGTAGCAGTAGTAGGAACCGGAGATTATCATAAAATTGTTAATGTAATTAATCGGGTAGAAAAAGGCGATCGCGTCTCGGAAATTTCTGCCGACCCCACCTATATTGCTGATCATACCGTCCCCCGTTATCGCACCACCACAGAAGGGGTGGCTTATCTACGGATAGCCGAAGGGTGTAACTATCGCTGCGCCTTTTGTATTATCCCCCACTTGCGAGGAAATCAGCGATCGCGTACCATAGAATCAATCGTTACCGAAGCCAAACAATTGGCAGATCAGGGGGTCCAGGAATTAGTGTTAATCTCCCAAATTACCACTAACTACGGAACCGACATTTATGGTGAACCGAAACTCGCAGACCTGATCCGCGCTTTGGGTAAAGTTGATGTACCCTGGGTGAGAATGCACTATGCTTACCCCACCGGACTAACCCCTAAAGTGATTGATGCGATCGCCGAAACCCCCAATTTTCTCCCCTACCTAGACCTACCCCTCCAACATTCCCACCCGGAAATTCTCCGCGCCATGAACCGTCCATGGCAGGGTCAGGTTAATGACCAGATTATTGAGAATATTAAAACTGCTATGCCTAATGCTGTAATTAGGACTACTTTTATTGTCGGTTTTCCGGGAGAAACTAACAGCCATTTTGAACACCTCCTCAAATTTGTGAAACGCCACGAATTTGATCATGTTGGCGTCTTCACCTTCTCCCCCGAAGAAGGAACCCCCGCTTATACTCTTCCCAACACCGTATCCCAGGCGGTAATGGACGCGCGACGGGATGCACTAATGCAGGTACAACAGCCAATTTCTCTCAAGCGTAACCGCCAGTGTATTGGTGAGGTAGTGGATGTTTTAGTTGAACAAGAAAACCCCTCTACAGGCGAGTTTATAGGGCGATCGCCCAGGTTTGCGCCAGAAGTCGATGGTTTAGTATATGTAGAAGGAAACGCGCGTTTAGGGTCCTTAGTTTCCGTGAAAATCACCGATGCTGATATTTATGACCTCTATGGTCACACCCTAGAAAATTAACCCACAATTAATAATTAATAATTAATAATTAATAATTAATAATTATTGTCGGGTTTCTACCCCAGCAGTCAAGAAACCTCCCACCAGTCAAGAAACCCGGTTTCTCCAAGAAACCGGGTTTCTCAGCCAATAATTGACAGTCGAACCCGCCCCCCACAATTAATAATTAATAATTAATAATTAATAATTATTGTCGGGTTTCTACCCCAGCAGTCAAGAAACCTCCCACCAGTCAAGAAACCTCCCACCAGTCAAGAAACCTCCCACCAGTCAAGAAACCTCCCACCAGTCAAGAAACCTCCCACCAGTCAAGAAACCCGGTTTCTCAGCCAATAATTGACAGTCGAACCCGCCCCCCACAATTAATAATTAATAATTAATAATTAATAATTATTGTCGGGTTTCTACCCCAGCAGTCAAGAAACCTCCCACCAGTCAAGAAACCTCCCACCAGTCAAGAAACCTCCCACCAGTCAAGAAACCTCCCACCAGTCAAGAAACCCGGTTTCTCCAAGAAACCGGGTTTCTCAGCCAATAATTGACAGTCGAACCCGCCTCCCTCCACAATTATTAATTATTAATTATTAATTATCAATTGCTGTAAACTTCCCACAAAATCCGGGTAGGAAATAGCCGCCGCTTCGGCGCGATGAATAGTGGTAGAACCCGCCGCATTTAAAGCAGCGATCGCCAAACTCATAGCGATACGATGATCCGTGTCACTGTCAACTTCAGCGCCGCGCAAAGGGAAGCCACCAGTAATTTCTAAACCATCAGGTAACTCGGAAATTTTCGCCCCCATTTTAGTCAATTCCGTAGCCATAACCTGAATGCGATCGCTTTCTTTAACCCGCAATTCCGCCGCATCTCGGATGGTAGTAGTACCCTCGGCAAAAGCCGCCGCCACTGCCAAAATCGGAATTTCATCAATTAACCGAGGAATCAAATCCCCCTTAATTTCACAGGCTTTTAATGGCGAGAAACGGACTCGTAAATCTGCCACAGGTTCCCCCGCCACAAGTCGTTCTCCTTGGGATTGAATATCAGCCCCCATCATAGCCATAGCCTCCAAAATCCCCGTCCGGGTGGGATTAACCCCCACATTTTCGATGGTTATATCGGAACCCGGAACAATAGAAGCCGCCACCAACCAGAAAGCAGCGGAACTGATATCACCGGGGACAATCACAGTTTGCCCCTGCAATTTAGCCGGTCCGAACACCGTCACGCTGTTAGTGTCTGGATTGACCGTTAATTGCGCCCCAAACGCCTTTAGCATTCGTTCCGTGTGGTCCCGTGACAAGGCGGGTTCCGTCACGGTTGTAGCCCCTTCTACCATCAATCCAGCCAACAAAATACAGGACTTGACCTGAGCCGAAGCGATGGGGGAATGATAATGAATCGGTTGCAGTTGTTGACCATGAACCGCCAGAGGAGCGAAAGAACCCGATCGCCGTCCCCAAATAGTCGCCCCCATTTGGGTGAGAGGTGCAATCACCCGATCCATTGGTCTTTTGACCAGGGAACTATCCCCTGTGATAGTAAAGAGGCGATCGGGGTGAGAAGCCAAAATCCCCAGCATTAGCCTCATGGTAGTGCCAGAATTGCCAGCATCAAGGATGCGATCGGGTTCCTGTAAATTACCGATACCACAGCCTTTCACCTTAATCTGTTGTGAGTTCAACTCGGAAATTTCTGCCCCCAACCCAGAGAAACATTCAGCGGTGCTGCGAGGGTCTGCACCCAAGAGTAAACCCTCAATGGTGGTAACTCCTTCTGCTAGGGCTCCTAACATTAAAGCACGGTGGGAGATAGATTTATCGCCGGGAATGCGAAGGCGACCCTGGAGGGATAAACCGCAAGAGGGAGGGTCAATTTTGAGTTTCTGTTGTTTTTCTGTATTTTCTAGGGTGACAACTACAGATGGCATTAGGATAGATGTAGGTAAGGATTAATATTAAGATCCTATCGCTTTGGGGGTCCTGAGTTGCTATCAGGACTGAAAATCCTATCAATTAACAAGATATTTTATGCTCACTCATCACCGTAAGCCTGTTCGTCTATCTTGGATTTCTACGGATTTACCGCTGCGATCGCAAATTGAGACGGCGGCTACCCTTTACCAAAAAGACAAACAGCAGTTTCACTTGATCCTACAGGAACCAGATCTGTTAGATTGGCAATTGGAGAGTGATGGCGATCTATCCCCAATTGTACCATTATCTCATCAACCCAGACTGCTATGGTTGGAAGTGTCCCCCGGTCGTGCTGTCATGACTATGCAGGGAAAAAGCAACTTTAGCTATCGTCACCTATGGCAAAAAGGGATGTACGGGCTCAGTCGTTATTATCTTCAGGGTCAGTCGGAGTCTTTACCGAATCAAATTCGCCTGCGAAATTTTACCCGCGACCTAACTTTAGTTGGTTATCCCCTGCCAGAATTTTTGCGACTGGAGTATGAACTTTGGTCGGAAAAATTGCGCCTAGGTAACTATGTTTTACTGCTAGAAATTCACCATTAATTAGTCGATTTCGGCGGACAAGAAACTAGCATTTCCTGGGTTATATTATCATGGCGATCGCCTGCTTGCTGAGTCCTGATTGTGGCTTGGTGCATTTGTTGTTTGGCTTGTTTAAGTTGTTGTCGTCCTTGAAAGCTAACGGGGATAGTTTGTCCGGTTTCCAGCACCTGAGCCGTTTGGGTGAGACCTATGGCTATCTCCCGGAAACTCTGGCTATAACCATTTTGAAAAGTTTGTAATTCCTCGTTGTGAATATCTAGTTTTTCTACTTGGTTAGCGATGCCATCAAGTGCTAGGGCTAACTGTTTGGTAGTCGCTATATCGTAGCGATCGCTTTGGGCTGTAATTAAGGAATTACCCCGGTGTACCACATCAATTAGTTTTTCGCATTGCTGTACTTTTCCCCTCAAACAGCCTCCCAAGAAAGTAGTTAGCAGCAAGCTGATTATTAAAAACTTACCACGAGATAAAATCATTGGCGATCGTACCCTCCCATTGATTGGATTTGTTGATTAGTTTAACTGATACCTGGCTATTATTTCAAAAAACTACCCCCATGGCAAGACATCATAACGAAAATCACCCGGTTTCTGAGTCGGGGGGGGGTCAAGAAACCCGGTTTCTCAAAGAAACCCGGTTTCTCAGTCGGGGGGGGGTGAAGGCAGCAATTGAGGGCTGCTGTCGGAGCCAGACTAGAGTATAATTAATAATTAGAGACCTCGAAAACAGCTATAAATGACCAGATTGATCTACGACCAATTCACCAAACAATATATCCAGGAACTCTTAAAGCAATTAGGTGCAACTGAAACCAGCAAAACCATGGCTTCAGAAAGGCGAGAAATTGACATCTTTTTCACACCCCGCCCGGAAAATACCGCCTCAGCTAGTAACCTAGGCTTATTGGGAAAATTAGCCACCACCCCAGCGGTTTTTGAGCCTTTTAGCAATCCCGTTAAACCCAGAGAAATTCGCAGTTGTCTGGTGAAGCTCCTAGACATGAAGGCGCAATGGGAACGCCAAGCCACTCGGGAAAAAAGACGGCTCGCTCCCGGAGAATCACCCCGGTTGTGGATTCTGACCCCCACCGTATCCCCTGCCATTTTAGCAGATTTTGGCGCTACCGTAGACTTGGAAAACTGGATGAGTGGGGTGTACTTTCTCCCCAAGGGACTGGAAAGCGCTATGACAGCTTGTTCATTAAATATGTGTAACAATGAATACCTATAACAACTTGGTGATCAACTAGGGCTAAACTCAATTCCAACTGGATTCACCCATGAGCCGTTATTCTGTTGCTTTTAGGAAAAAAGTGGTCACCGCCTATCAATTAGGCCAAGGCTCAATTAGGCAACTTGCAGAGCAATTTATGATGAGTCCTGCTACTGTTCATAGTTATATCAAAAAAATATCGAGAAACTCAAGATATAACTCCTCAAAAGCCCGGGCTCAATCGTCCTAGCCAGCTAGAATCTTATCGAGACTTTATTATTCAGATGGTACAAGATTACCCAGATGGGACAGTTCGACAGTATCGAGAACATCTCCTAAATGAGCTGGATGTTTATGTCAGCGTCGGAGGAATGTGTGAATTCCTCAAAAAAGAAGAACTAACTCTTAAAAAAAATTACCGGTCAGAAAAGGTAGCAACGGAAGAAGGTCAACAACAGCGATTTGATTACCGAGAGCGGGTGAGATGTACCTCAAAAATGATATTCATTGATGATACAGCTTTCTGGGTAGGGATGATTCCCTCTATAGCGAGGAGTAAAAAAGGCAAAAAAGCATGATGTTTAATACCAGTTTATTAAGGCAGAAAAATTACCTTAATTGGAGCCATAAGTATCGAAAAATTGGTAGCTAAAAAAGCCATATAAGGCTCGATGAAAGGTAAAGATTTTCAGGATTTTATTGAACAGGACTTGGTTCCGAGACTGAATCCAGGGGATGTCGTAGTTATGGATAACCTTAATATCCATAAAATGGAGGGCATTGAAGAAATGATCACTGCTACGGGAGCCAGAGTAGAATATTTACCACCCTACTCACCAGATTTCAATCCTATTTAAATGTTGTGGTCAACGGTTAAGTCAGTGGTCAGAATGTTTCCAACACGAGCAATGGAAGCACTAGAACAGTTAATTAAACTGGCTCTAATGCTGATAGAAATACGTTTAAGAACTGGTTTACTAAATGCGGTTACTGTACTAATTAAATATCGAACAAGCTGTAAGACTTCGTGGGCTGATTTGGTGTTGCGGTTGGGTTGGTTAAATCGGGTGGGCAGAGATGGACGCGGCGATAGTAGTATTTTTGCCTTTTATCATGCGACGTTTCAGGAGTATTTTGCAGCCTTGACGGTGGAGGATTGGGATTATTTTATGCCTCGGAATCATGTTAATTTTCCGGTGGCGGGGATGCGGTATCGGATTTTTGAGCAGCAGTGGAAGCAGGTGATTTTGTGTTGGTTGGGGCGTAAGGATATTAAGGCCCAGAAGAAGGAGGAGTTTATTCGGGCGTTGGTTGAATTTAAGGGTGGGGTCAGAGATTTTTATGGAGATCAAGCCTATTTGCTGGCTGCTGCTGGGATTAATCAATTTAAGGCTTGTTCTCTGGCTACCGAGATGGTGCGGCAGGTGGTGAAGTGGGGGTTTGGTTATTTCAATACTGAAAAACAGGAATGGCGAACCTTTTTAGACCCCATCAAAGAAGCGGCGAGAGAGGTGATACCACAAACCATTAGACCCTTGGCGATCGCTGTATTGCTTGAAATTATCCGCACTACTGAGAATGAAAATAGCCGTAGGTGGGCGGCAGATAGTTTAGGGAAAATCGACCCAGGAAATCCCAAGGCGATCGCTGGATTGCTTGAAATTATCCGCACTACTGAGGATAAATTTACCCGTATTCAGGCGGCAGATAGTTTAGGGAAAATCCTCACCACACCTGAACAATATGCAGGAGTCGTCTCCGCCTTAAAAGACTGCCTCAGCGATGAAACCTACAGAGACAACTTTAAACGATTCGCTAAATGCTACGAAGTCATCTGGGACTGTGCCGAAAACCTCCCCTATCCCGAATTTTATCAAGCATGGCACAATCTCGCCGCCACCCCGACCCCCTTTATTCAACAGTGTAACCTCGCCCTTGTCCCCCAAATCCTCAACCAAGCCATCCAAACCCACCCCCTCAACTGCCAAGCCATTTGCATCGATGGCAGCCGCTTCAGCGACCCCAGCAACCCCGCCTTGCAAATCTACACCACCTTGAAAAAAGCCGGATGTCCCCCCAGTCCCGACGGTAAACCCCGTACCATTGCCGAATTACAAGCCTACTGCGAGGATGACCTCAGCGACCATCCAATTGCCCTCATCCTCTACGAAGAACCCACCGACCCACCCCCCCAAGGCTTTGATATCGCGGTACTCAATAAACTCGCCCGCTTTAGCCATCCCCCCATGGCGGTGATTGTCCCCCAACGCCTCCCCGAGTGCCGATTACCGCAATTCCTAGAAAGCGACCCCGATTTGATTGCCCATCTCCTCCAGTGGTTGCAAAACTTGGCACGATGAACGGGTGAAATTAGCATTCAATCCCTGAGCATCGGACATGGCTCTACTATAACCCGGTTGCGGGAAACTGGGCTATAATTGCTGTTGTTGGTGACACCAAAAGGCGATGGCAGCCACCCCTAAGCTACTACCATATTGATGAGGCTTAGGTGTTCGGTTGTAGGGTATTTTTGCCCAGGGAAATCACTAATTGAATTAGGCGAGATATATGGGTGGGTTTAGCGATCGCCCAAATATTAATGCTCACACAAACCGCGGCCAAAAATAACAGAATAAATGTGGGAGCCATCACCACACCGATCGCAAACCAAGTCCAAACATGAGCCACTAGAACCCCAGCATATAAACTGGCAAATCCCACCATCAATAACATTTGCTGCTGAGAACGTCCCACCGCTGTAAAAATCATCGTTTGCAGAGTCGCGATTAAATTCATGGGGACTAAGAAGGCGCAAATCATCCCACAATTAGCGCGGGAAAATTCGGCGATACTATTGACATCTAAAATCATGGTGTTTTATAATGGTAGAATTTCCTAAAGTGTAGCTGAGTTTTCCCAGGAAATACTGAATCTTTGCCAAAATTTAATCATCTTTTTTCCGTAGGGCTGTTGTCCAAAAATTCGTGAACATCATCAGCATCGCACCTAAAAAAATTATCCCAGCTAATCCCGCTGCGATCGCAGTTTCCCAATCAATGTTTTCCATAGAATGAATATCATGCTATCCGTCTAACCCACACCTTAGCACAAATACCCACCGCCAGAGAACGGGTAATCACCGACCCCCTAGATTCTGTAACATATCTTAATATAGTAAACAGCAACACCTGAAGGACAGATATGGCTACAGAAAATAAAAAAGCACCTTGGGACATCAATCGGTTTGTAAAAACCCTCAACTATTTTGGCGTAATTCCGTTTCTAGGTAGTTGTCGGTGGCTACAGAAGCTATTTGGGGGGGAAGCCAAGCCACCGAGTCCCCCCTCTGAAGTCGTCCTAGTGGTCGGTGCGACGGGGGGAGTAGGTAAGCGGGTGGTTAAACGCCTCCAGCAACAGGGTATCAAAGTAAGGGCCTTGGTTCGAGACCGGAAACGGGGACTAGAAATGCTGGGAAATAAGGTTGATATCATGGAGGCTGATTTAACCATCCCCGAAACCCTTACCCCCCAAGTCATGCAGGACGTGACGGCAATTATTTGTTGTTCAGGAACCCGAGTCCAACCCGTAGAAGGGGATACCCCCACCCGCGAAAAATACTATCAAGGGGTTAAATTTTATATGCCGGAGGTGGTTGATATTCCCGAATTGGTGGAATATAAAGGCATTCAAAATCTGATTAATGCTACCCCTAATACCTTGCGAAATTCTGGTCAAAAAATTCTGTTTGATTTTACCAAGCCAGACGCTGAACTAAAGGCGACTTGGGGGGCTTTAGATGATGTGGTGATGGGGGGAGTTAGTGAAAGTTCCCTGCGACTAATTGGGGATGCTGCTTTATTTACGGGCAATGTTTCGACGGCTAATTCTGGGGGGTTTGTCTCTGTCAGAACTCGGAATTTTGAACCGCCTTTAGATTTATCGGAGTTTGCGGGAATTGAACTGCGGGTGAAAGGAGATGGCAAGCGTTATAAGTTTATTGCCCGCTGTGATGAAAAGTGGGATAGTATTGGTTATTGCTATTCCTTTGATACGGTTTATAATATTCCCATGACTATCAGGATTCCTTTTGAACAATTGATTCCTGTGTTTCGTGCCAAAACCCTTAAAGATAATCCCGGGTTTAACTCAAAATCGGTCTATGCGTTTCAATTGATGCTGAGTAAGTTTGAATATGATGGGGAGTTAAACCCTAAGTTTGAAGCGGGTATGTTTCAACTGCAAATTGAATCGATTAAAGCCTACGGAAATGCGGCTAAACCTCGCCTGGTGATGGTGAGTTCTGCGGGTGTCACTCGTCCGGGAAAACCAGGATTAAATTTAGACGAAGAACCTCCGGCGGTGCGAATGAATGACCAATTGGGAGGTATTTTAACCTGGAAATTGCGAGGGGAAAATGTAGTGCGATCGAGTAATATTCCCTATACGATTATTCGCCCCTGTGCTATGACGGAAGAACCTGGCGGCGAGGCTTTGATGTTCGACCAAGGAGATACTATTAAGGGGAAAGTCAGTCGAGAGGATATTGCGGAACTCTGTATTAAGGCATTAAATCAACCATCTGCTACTAATGTTACTGTGGAGGTGAAGGCTTTGGCTAATGGCGATCGCTCTCCCCACTCGGCACCGGAGTCGGGGTTATTTGCGACTCTCCAACCTGATTAAATATTACCTTACTTAAAGTAGTGAAAGCGGGCGATAATGCCCGCTATTTTATGAGTTAATCGGGTCAATCCTATATATACTGATATATGATGGGTAAACTGATATTAAAAAAGCTGTAATTGCCGGGAATGAGGAAGAAGGGGGACTGATTCACCTAACATAACTTTTTGATGCAGTAAACTTAAATCCTGCTGATTAATCTTGTCTTCCATAAAGCGTAACGAAGAAGTCGCCACATATTCTAAATCTGTCTCAAAAGCCAACCAATGGCGGCATTCCTGTTCAGCCACAAATCCCGTGGTATTAGAACCAGAAAATATATCAACGACTATATCTCCGGGGTCTGTTAAAAGTTGAATAAAAAACTTAGGCAGTTGACTGGGAAAACGTGCAGGATGAGCTTTTAATCCCAAGGCTTTACATCCCCTGAGATATTGGCTATTGGAATCTGTATTAGGAATTTGCAAGAGATTACAAGGAATTGCACCGCCGTTATTTTTAGCAAAGGATTTGCTAATATCATGTCCAGATGGGCGCTTTTTGGCATTATAAAACTTGTCAGGATCAGCCAGCAGTTTTTGCATTCTGGGGCTATAATCAGTCAATACTTTAGTTACATCGGATTTGGGAAATTCCGACTTACTAAACCACCAAACTGTATTGATTGAATCTTTGACCCTAATCTTGCGTTTGTTAACCCATTCTATAGGACTTGGTAACTTGGAAGGATTAAACCAATAAAAATCTTCAGCCAGGAAAAAACCAATGCGATCGCAAAAATAAATAGGAACCCTAAAATTATACAAACTTCTAACAGGTTTTCCCTTTTCATAAGCACCACCTAAATCTAAAACAAAGCTGCCATCATCTTTCAACTTTTGATAGACAACTCTGGCAAATTGGGCTAACCATTCAATATATTCGCTCTGGGTTTTATTTCCATATTCTTTTTGTCTTTGTAGTGCAAAAGGTGGACTGGTTAAGACTAGGTTAATGCTCTGATCAGGAAGCTGATTTAACAATTGCAAAGAATCCCCACAGAATGCAGCCCCCAGACCAGTATAATAACTGGGTTTGCTATTGATTTTTGTGAGATCTAGTGGAAATTTAATCTGTTCTGTGGTCATGATTTATTAATTATGCTACTTATAGTCTGTAGATGTATGGTCATCACTACCTATATTATATAGGATATGTCAGCTATCAGAATATGCCATCTAGTGCTAGAAATATTTTTGCTAAAAGATTAAAGCAAATTCGTAAAATGCGAGGACTTTCCCAGGAAAACCTAGCTGATATAGCAGGTTTACATAGAACCTATGTAGGCTCTGTGGAACGTGGGGAACGTAATGTGTCAATTGACAATATGGAACGTCTAGCTAAGGCGCTTGATGTTGAAATTACTGAACTTCTGAGGGAATAGTAACTATGAAATCTCATCCAGACAAAGCTATTCTTGACGAGTTATTTCCATATATTCAGCAGTATCAAGCACTAGCTACTAAACACGGAATTAATGATATTTTTCAAGATAATGGAGGTAAACTTTTACAGGTAATTTTGGTAACTGGATTACAAATAATACCTGGAAGGGAGGGGAATGATGCTAAAGATGCTGATGGTAATGAATTTGAACTCAAGTCAGTTAATATCGCTCTAACTAAGAGTTTTTCTACTCATCACCACATTAACCCGCGCATAATTGATAAATATAGACAAGTAGACTGGATCTTTGCAGTATACCGGGGAATCAACTTGTTGTATATTTATAAACTTACATCCTCAGACTTAGAATATTTTTATAGGAAGTGGGAAGAAAAGTGGTACAGTAAAGGTGGAAAAGATATTAACAATCCCTAATATTATCCGCATTGAAACTCCGGGGGATATGCTACTTTATGATGATGATTCTCCCATGAAACCTATCTATCGGGCTTTAGGTTATGTTCCCTTTGGAAGATTAATTAAAGCTACAGGAAGCGATCGCCTTAATCAACTTAACCAACAGTTTGCGATTCTCCAACAACAACAGCAGATTTCTCCATCCCCAGATTTTGATACCAAACGCCTTAACTTGCTACAACAAATCCTACAGGAAAGAATAGCGATTCATGTTTATAGTTATCGGTATTATTATCAGATTTATCGGCATCATCAAGGCGGTGGTGGTAGCTTGTGGTAAATGCCACTAATCATAACTTTTGGCGAGATAATTTAAGCCAAAAAAGCCAAGGCTTTGTTTGTCGTTTTTGCCTTATATAATGCAGATTCCATGCGTTCTAAACAGGCATTCATGTGTTCATTATGATGCACTTGAGTAAAACCTATTCTGGCAGAACAGGTAATTACCGCATCATCTAAGTTCATTTTGCGGCTTTTAAAGGCTTGCCAAATACGTTTGAGAGCAATTTTTGCACCTTGTGGGTCCGAGAAAATCACCATCACAAATTGATTATTACCCCAGTAAGCTACCCAGTCGCATTCGCGCAGGTGATCCTGAATTTCTTGGATGAGTTCCATTAACACCTGATCAGTTTTCTGATATCCCTGTTGTTGGAGACACAGATCTAAACCCTCTATCCCCATTAGCGCCAAGGATACGGGTAAGGTGTTACGTTTAGCAATGCCTAAACACTGCTTAATGCGATTTTTGACTGCTCTAGGTTCACTGACAGAACAAAAACAATCTCTGCTATTTATATCTTCAGAGTCCTGTAACTCTGGCTGTGTAGGAATTTGAGAGTAAGAATTTATCTCATCTGGTGGCAAAGTTACCCACTCCTTACTCGATGCACATATCATTTATATCATTTATTGATGAGGCTTGACTACGGCGATCGCATGACATTTACGCAACTGTCCATAACCTGGGGTCAACTCCACCCCCAGACCTCTACCTAAACGGGGGTTATAGAACACAAAGACACTGGTAGTGATGTGTAAGTCGTGATAGTATCACCTACTATCGCCACATTTGAGAGTTTCAATCCTACAGTAAAAACATAGACAAGCGCAGACATCAGTATCTGACTAATCACCTTAGCACCAGGGGTTATATCTATGCTAACACACAATCAACGAAGCGATCGCACCTGTAAACAGCCGCCTAAAATTATAGTCCCATCTGAACAACAATTTTTAGCAGAATTATTAGATCGTCTATGTAAACAGGTCAATCATCTCGAAAGTATATCTGAAATTTAACCACATTTAATTAGGTAAATTACCATGCAATATCCAATTTTGTCTTTGCCAGAATCCGGCACAATTCGCGAAAATATCGGACAACCAACCCTCTATATTTTCACTGCTAACAAAGCAGAAAAAGTCACACTAATTGTTTGGGCGGGAACTTTGCAAGCTGAACTTTATAGCCCTTCCGGTCGCGAATTAGCCTTTGTATCTTCGGGTCGTTGGCAGGGAAATATGCCGGAAACTGGAATATATCGGGTGATGATTTATCCACGCATTGAGTCTACCAATTGTGCTATTGAGGTTCAAATTGAACGACCATCACCAGAACCCAAACCAGAACCCGAACTAGAAGATAAAGATAATTCTAACGATACTATAAACCAAAAATTATCTAAGTATCGTTCTTTACCAGATCGCCCTATTGTAATTCGTTCAGGGGAATATAACGGGTCTGTGGGGTTCACATTATCGGCGCGCAGTATTCAACCCCTAACTATTCGTTGTCGCCAGGGTCAAATGATGAAAGTGACAGGGTTTGGAGTCGAATTAGCGATCGCCGGTCCTCATGGCAAGATTTTAGAGACAGGAACCCAAAACATTTCTACCCGGCTACCAGAAAATGGAGTTTATCGGATACTGGCTATTGGTGGGGAATTACCCCTAGATACATTAGTTTCTGTGGATGTTCGCTAATTGCCAATTTGCTGGAATTGTGACCATTTTAAAACCCGGTTTTTGGTGGAATAGGGCTAATTTTAGGGCAGACCATAAACCGGGAATAGCTCTTTAATATCAGGTTAATTTTCCCAGTTGGCATGACTAATAAATTAGCGGGCATTATCGCCCGCTTTCACTACTTTAAGTAAGGTAATATTTAATCAGGTTGGAGAGTCGCAAATAACCCCGACTCCGGTTCCGAGTGGGGAGAGCGATCGCTGACAATTTTCTGAGGTTTTATCAGTCCATACATTGCTGGGTTAATCTTATCAAAAATAGCCCCTAACTGTCAATAGAGTATAATAGCTGTCCATGTTCAATAACGTACTTTAATGGGATTTTGGGATTGTTAATATCTTTTCCACCTTTACTGTACCACTTTTCTTCCCACTTCCTATAAAAATATTCTAAGTCTGAGGATGTAAGTTTATAAATATACAACAAGTTGATTCCCCGGTATACTGCAAAGATCCAGTCTACTTGTCTATATTTATCAATTATGCGCGGGTTAATGTGGTGATGAGTAGAAAAACTCTTAGTTAGAGCGATATTAACTGACTTGAGTTCAAATTCATTACCATCAGCATCTTTAGCATCATTCCCCTCCCTTCCAGGTATTATTTGTAATCCAGTTACCAAAATTACCTGTAAAAGTTTACCTCCATTATCTTGAAAAATATCATTAATTCCGTGTTTAGTAGCTAGTGCTTGATACTGCTGAATATATGGAAATAACTCGTCAAGAATAGCTTTGTCTGGATGAGATTTCATAGTTACTATTCCCTCAGAAGTTCAGTAATTTCAACATCAAGCGCCTTAGCTAGACGTTCCATATTGTCAATTGACACATTACGTTCCCCACGTTCCACAGAGCCTACATAGGTTCTATGTAAACCTGCTATATCAGCTAGGTTTTCCTGGGAAAGTCCTCGCATTTTACGAATTTGCTTTAATCTTTTAGCAAAAATATTTCTAGCACTAGATGGCATATTCTGATAGCTGACATATCCTATATAATATAGGTAGTGATGACCATACATCTACAGACTATAAGTAGCATAATTAATAAATCATGACCACAGAACAGATTAAATTTCCACTAGATCTCACAAAAATCAATAGCAAACCCAGTTATTATACTGGTCTGGGGGCTGCATTCTGTGGGGATTCTTTGCAATTGTTAAATCAGCTTCCTGATCAGAGCATTAACCTAGTCTTAACCAGTCCACCTTTTGCACTACAAAGACAAAAAGAATATGGAAATAAAACCCAGAGCGAATATATTGAATGGTTAGCCCAATTTGCCAGAGTTGTCTATCAAAAGTTGAAAGATGATGGCAGCTTTGTTTTAGATTTAGGTGGTGCTTATGAAAAGGGAAAACCTGTTAGAAGTTTGTATAATTTTAGGGTTCCTATTTATTTTTGCGATCGCATTGGTTTTTTCCTGGCTGAAGATTTTTATTGGTTTAATCCTTCCAAGTTACCAAGTCCTATAGAATGGGTTAACAAACGCAAGATTAGGGTCAAAGATTCAATCAATACAGTTTGGTGGTTTAGTAAGTCGGAATTTCCCAAATCCGATGTAACTAAAGTATTGACTGATTATAGCCCCAGAATGCAAAAACTGCTGGCTGATCCTGACAAGTTTTATAATGCCAAAAAGCGCCCATCTGGACATGATATTAGCAAATCCTTTGCTAAAAATAACGGCGGTGCAATTCCTTGTAATCTCTTGCAAATTCCTAATACAGATTCCAATAGCCAATATCTCAGGGGATGTAAAGCCTTGGGATTAAAAGCTCATCCTGCACGTTTTCCCAGTCAACTGCCTAAGTTTTTTATTCAACTTTTAACAGACCCCGGAGATATAGTCGTTGATATATTTTCTGGTTCTAATACCACGGGATTTGTGGCTGAACAGGAATGCCGCCATTGGTTGGCTTTTGAGACAGATTTAGAATATGTGGCGACTTCTTCGTTACGCTTTATGGAAGACAAGATTAATCAGCAGGATTTAAGTTTACTGCATCAAAAAGTTATGTTAGGTGAATCAGTCCCCCTTCTTCCTCATTCCCGGCAATTACAGCTTTTTTAATATCAGTTTACCCATCATATATCAGTATATATAGGATTGACCCGATTAACTCATAAAATAGCGGGCATTATCGCCCGCTTTCACTACTTTAAGTAAGGTAATATTTAATCAGGTTGGAGAGTCCCAAATAACCCCCAATTCCGGTGGCCGATGGGGGAAAACGATCGCCTTTTATCTAAATCTTCCCCTCCACAAAAACATTAAGAGCCGAATGGTTGATTTATTGCCTTATAACAAATTTCCCCATATTCTCTCAACTGATTTTCCCCTTAAAAATTTTTTCCTTGAACAAAAATAAAATCTTCCTTCCAGGGTTTTTCTTTTATATTAAGGGGAAAAATAAACCTATAAGGAATTTTCTTAGTACCCTCTTTTTTTTTCCAATTAATTTTTAAGGTTAAAAAATCTCCCAATTTTGCTTTTTATTACACACAAGCGGATTTTTTTTTTATTAAAATTAATCTTTTTTTTTCGCTGGGAAAATAGATACCCCCAAAAAATACCCCCCCTTTTCCAGGGAGTGGGTTATTTCTCCTTTTTTTTTTTTGTTGTCTTTTTTTTTCTCTTTTTTATTTTTTTTTTTGTTTTTATAAAATATAATTTTTTATGGCCTTATTAATAATAATTGTTGTGTTAGGGTTTTTTGTTTT
>NZ_FO818640.1:3254717-4667548 GCF_000973065.1 Limnospira indica PCC 8005 | reverse complement strand
AATGCAATAACTGCTTCTCACTACGCAAATTACTTAATTCGAAGATCTANAACGTCCCTCACATTCTATGATGACAATATTGATTTTTGTTTTTTTTCTTTTTGTTATATACATCATNAGCTCCCCGCCCTCGATACCTATTTTTAAGNACTCTTTGGCCTAGAAACAAAATACAGTTTAGATTCGCGAAAACAGAAATAGGATTGGGATTAGTATATTTTTGTGCGTATTAGAAGTGAATGGTCATTGNGCTGTCTTAACCCCGATCAAATTAACTATTTCTTGGAATTACTATACGAAGGGAATTTCTTTCATAGGAAAAAACCGGGGACGTGGGGGACTCCTATTTCTCCCCGCCCATTTTGTTTGCCTTTCCTTTTCATTGTTCCAACGTCAAATTTATAAAAGTACATCGCCTTTGGGTTTGAATTATCTTTTTGCAGATCAACAAGCCAAAGTTTTTTATTTTTGGACCCAATTGCCTTTTTAACAGGCTGCAAAAAATAAGGGTTTTTTCCCCCCCCGATTGTTCGGTATTTTCCCGCTCGCCCTATTGTATTGGCTCAGGGGAAGAAAACGGTTCTTTGGGGGTCACATAATCGGCGCAAAGTATCCAATTCCTTACTTTTAGTGTGTTCAGGTCTAATTCATAAAAGTGACAGGGTTATTAATCGAATTATCGATACTCAGTCGTCATTGCATATCTGAGATCCAGGAAGACGAATCACTTGTTTCCGGCTACCATAAAATAAATTTTCTCGAATTTGTTGTTCAGATGGGAATTTAATTCTAGACGCATGTGTACAGGTGCAATTGCTTCATTGATCGTGTGTTAGCATAGATATAACCCCTGGTGCTAAGGTGATTAGTCAGATACTGATGTCTGCGCTCGTCTATGTTTTTACTGTAGGATTGAAACTCTCAAATGTGGCGATAGTAGGTGATACTATCACGACTTACACATCACTACCAGTGTCTTTGTGTTCTATAACCCCCGTTTAGGTAGAGGTCTGGGGGTGGAGTTGACCCCAGGTTATGGACAGTTGCGTAAATGTCATGCGATCGCCGTAGTCAAGCCTCATCAATAAATGATATAAATGATATGTGCATCGAGTAAGGAGTGGGTAACTTTGCCACCAGATGAGATAAATTCTTACTCTCAAATTCCTACACAGCCAGAGTTACAGGACTCTGAAGATATAAATAGCAGAGATTGTTTTTGTTCTGTCAGTGAACCTAGAGCAGTCAAAAATCGCATTAAGCAGTGTTTAGGCATTGCTAAACGTAACACCTTACCCGTATCCTTGGCGCTAATGGGGATAGAGGGTTTAGATCTGTGTCTCCAACAACAGGGATATCAGAAAACTGATCAGGTGTTAATGGAACTTGTCCAAGAACATCAGGATCACCTGCGCGAATGCGACTGGGTAGCTTACTGGGGTAATAATCAATTTGTGATGGTGATTTTCTCGGACCCACAAGGTGCAAAAATTGCTCTCAAAGGTATTTGGCAAGCCTTTAAAAGCCGCAAAATGAACTTAGATGATGCGGTAATTACCTGTTCTGCCAGAATAGGTTTTACTCAAGTGCATCATAATGAACACATGAATACCTGTTTAGAATGCATGGAATCTGCATTATATAAGGCAAAAACGACAAACAAAGCCTTGGCTTTTTTGGCTTAAATTATCTCGCCAAAAGTTATGATTAGTGGCATTTACCACAAGCTACCACCACCGCCTTGATGATGCCGATAAATCTGATAATAATACCGATAACTATAAACATGAATCGCTATTCTTTCCTGTAGGATTTGTAGTAGCAAGTTAAGGCGTTTGGTATCAAAATCTGGGGATGGAGAAATCTGCTGTTGTTGTTGGAGAATCGCAAACTGTTGGTTAAGTTGATTAAGGCGATCGCTTCCTGTAGCTTTAATTAATCTTCCAAAGGGAACATAACCTAAAGCCCGATAGATAGGTTTCATGGGAGAATCATCATCATAAAGTAGCATATCCCCCGGAGTTTCAATGCGGATAATATTAGGGATCAAATCGGGATATTGACTAATAAAATTAGCTTGTGCTACAGGTCCAGATCCAAAAACTATAACTTTTAAATTTTCAGGATTAACCCCCGCATCAACTAACATCGCCGCATAGAGAATACTCGACCCACCTAAACTGTGTCCGGTGACGACAATTTCCACATCAGTTTTCGGGTTATTTTGAAGGTCTAGAATATCCTTGATCATCTCTTGGGAAATTTGATGATTAAACACAGAACCGGAATAATCACGGAACCCTTGATGAATTAACGCACCAGCACCAGGATAAAGATGTTCGGGTAAAGCAGAGACAGCGACAGCGATATCGTTGGGGTCTTCTAAGCTAGGATAAAGACCTTTAAACCCAATTACAAATGATACTTTTTCCATACCACCAGGGAGCAACTCTCCCCGGCTTAAAAAAACAGCATAGCCACCCAGATGCTGGTCTTTTTCTACCAGAAAGAAATCCGATAATCTTAATCGGGTATTGACTACTTTGATAGCATCAGGTTCAGTTTCATATAGTGCGGCTATATTGGCGATCGCCTGCTGTCTAGCGGCTTGATTTCCAGTGTTCTCCGCCTGAAATAACTCGTAGATTAACTGGGTGGTGAAGTGAGAGGCTTTCCCAATCATTTCGCATTCTCTATTTCCCGACCTACATAGGGACTCAAACTCGGGAGAACTGATCAGGGGTACATTGGCTGAAGATGGTTGACGAATTCCGGTGGCTATAACTAAAGTTGCCACCATTGTTGAATACAGAAATAGCCGTTTTTTCACCATTATAATTTACCCGAAACAACTGGGTAGTTAATGACTGCTAAGACTACCAAATCATCCCGCCGCCACCAGTGTTTTTTAACTCATCATTCAAATCAGCGATCGCCATTCCTTTAATCCCTCGACGTTGCAAAGCGTTGGGGGAAATGGTGGGGATATGTTCCTGCAAAAATTGTAACTGAGTGGCATCTAAACTATCAGCCAAAAACTGATTAATCGCCTGTTGATTTAATATACCATTGGCGAATAACATAGATATCTGTTCTCCCGTAGGTGCATTAATAAAAATTTCCTCTTCTGAATGAGGAGCCCTATGATAGCCAATGGTTTGGTCAATGATTCTAAAGACTTCGGTAGTACAATTTATATTCAGGGTATTATACATTTGAGTTAACCCAGCTTGGTGGCTTTTGGTTATAGCATTTAAAAGTAACTGATTTTTTTGTGCTGGGGTTAAATTTAATTGAATTTGTTGAACTTGATTACCGTCTTGAATAATCATCCGTTGAACTCTGGACTCCAAAGAAACCAAACGATAGGCGATCGCAAAATTATCAAAGAAACCCGCCACCAAATCAAAGTTACCCCCCACCACGGCGACAGCTTCCACTGAAAAAATCAGGTCTTTTAGCTGCACGGGGGACTGGGGAGAACCGGGAATTTGAGGAATTAACAGGACCTCGGAACCGGGAGAAAAACGAAATCTTAGTTGGGTATGGGCGGCGGGAATAGGAGATGGGAAATTTTCCAGTTGATAGATAACTTCGGCTACGGAGTTGGGGAGAATTTTAGCGACCCAAAACTGATTTTGGTGACTGACATTAGCTACAGCGATCGCCTCGGGTTCGATACCATATTCAGCCGCCTCAGCAGCAGATAAACGTCGCAGCGATCGCTGGTGACAGGAATTGATACACTGACCCTGATAAATTCCCCGTGGCATTTTAGCTTGAGGGTCAAAGCGATCGTTCAGATCACACCGACAATTAGCATCAGGGAGAGTAGGTCTAGTCTCCACAGCTCTACTAGACAACCCAGGAGTCAACAGGAAAATTGCCGAAGTGAGAGTAAGCAACTTGATCCTGAAAATCTGCCTATTTTTCAAGTATGCAGCCCTCCTAACGCATCGGACACCATTAGAGCTATTATAGCAAAAATCTGGCAACCATCACCTAATAAATTACCCCATCAGGTGAATTGATTAGCAGTGTAACTCGATATCATAATAAATACAGAGTTTAATATGAACTTTTATGCTTAACAAATCTTCACAATCCGCTGATCAAGTAGCCATTTTATTTTTGATAGGCTATCTGATTGTGTCGCTGGCTATAACTTTGGGGTTTCATATCACTGCACATTACACTGAATCTGTCACCAATTCCATGATTGAATCTGATTCTAGTTTAACCCCATAAATGGCTGTAAATGGCTGTAAATCCCATAAAGACCTGTAAATCCAGGAAATTATAACCCTTGACAATAACTCAACAAAATGCTAGTGCAATGAGAAATTGCCCCTAAATGAGCAATCTCAAATCCATGAGTATTTTGGGTAGGAAAACTCAAACAAGCCGCCCTAGAAATATGCCCAAACTTCATAGCAATAGAAGCATCACTACCAAACCCCCGAATAATTGCCGATTGAATCGATACATTTACTCGCTGAGATGCTTTCCGTAATTCAGCATTTAACCCCTCATCATAAATGCCATAACCATCTTGAGATAATAGCACGGGTTTCTCACCAGATTCTATGGGATATTCTGGCGCTAGGGGACAAATTTCTAAAGCAATTAAGGCATCCAGACGGGTGCGATTAGTAAAATATAAAGCGCCGATCGCCCCCACTTCTTCCTTAGCAGAGGCTACCAAATAGACGGTTACCGGAGGATTTTTAATCTGTTTAGCCAACTCTAATAAAATCGCCAAAGAGGCTTTATTGTCGAGGGTATAACTAGCGATATAGTCCCCCATGCGGAAAGGTTTTTTGCGATGTTTTCCTACTACTACACGAGTACCAGGATGCACCCCGGCTGCTTGTAAATCCTGTGGCGATCGCAGAGTTTCTACCCAAGCATCCTCCCAGGTTAACGCCTTCTCAGTCTGAAAAGACTTTTGGGGGGACTCATGGGAAATATGGCGGGAACCAAAGCTAAGAATGCCTGAAATTGTCTGATTATCTCCCCGTAGGTCTACGACTCCCTCACCATAAACCCAAGGAAAAGATCCCCCTAATTTCCGAATCCTGACCCGTCCGTTAGGTTCAATATTATTAACAATAGCGCCTATCTCATCTTTATGTCCGGTAATAGCGATCGCCACATCAGGATTTTGACCAGGTATTTCAGCGATGACATTTTCCGCCTGGTCTTTCCACACCTTCACCCCCAAATCCGAAAAGCGATCGAGCAGGAAGCCATCTATTTCGGACTCGTCGCCACTAGGAGAGTGACACATCACTAACTGTTCAATAGTGGCAAATAGTTGGTCAAATTCCAATTAATCCCCCCTATATGTTATGGATTATTTACTGTCTTTCTTGGGTTTAAAAATCGGCCCCCAAATTCCCAAAAAAATCAACACAATTAAAACTATAAATGCTCGTTCCGAATTCACATCGACCATTGATTGCATATCCATTAGAGGAGGCGGTTCGATAATGGGTGGGTTTAGATCGGGATTTCTATAAAAATCCTGGTAGTTGATCACAGGTCGCAGAGTATAAGGATACTCATGAGCAGGTCGATGGCGGCGAGGTCGATGGTATTGTACCGGGTGAGGATCATGGTGTGGGTGGGGGTCATGGTATCTAGTTGGCTGATCATGTCTAGGTTGTGGATGGGGTCTATGGGGCGGAAATGTATTGCACTCATCAATATAATGATGATGATGAGCAGAAGCCGACCCAACGGACAGAATACTCCCGACCATCGCCAAACCAGTTATGGTCAACAATTGCCACTTTTTCATGATCTACTCCTCACCACCGGATGACAATTGGTAGGGGTCGAAAGGAAAGTCACCTTTCCCAACTCCCATTCAAAACCGTGCTTGATACTTTCACATCACACGGCTCCTGATGTGGATACCCTATTTTGTCAGTAGGAACAGGGTTACTACCCCCTGCTTTATGACTTCAACTTTAGGAGCTATATACACCACGTAGTCTTTAAACTCGCTCACGGTCGTAAGCACTCTTACATCATCGCAGTCTCTATATCCACACCGTGACTAGTGGGCATATCCCAACCATTACAGTTAGGCATTAGCTTTCAGTCACATCCTTTCCCCTTATGGGCATACGCTTACACTTTTCACTACTCCAGTGAGTAATATTGCTCACTTTCTTATATGGAGAGCCTAACAGGGGTTTCAACGTTCCGTATATATGGGCATTCCATCTTTAGATTTGTCCTATCCACCGGGGTACTTTTAAAGGTCTGTGAAGATGGCTAGTCAAGTCCTCTTCTTTTCCCCTTGTTCTTTTGAACGCAGCGTGTCAACCTATTTCGCTACCTCGATATTACGATGGTTCAAGCCAGACATTCGGTTTCCCTAATCATGGATGGTTGGCAGTGGTCGGATTTTGGGAATGGGTTTTCCCTCACGCCTTCCGTTCCCCGCTTCAATCCCAGATTTGTGATTTCTGAAACTGGGGGTGGCTATCGCCTTTACTCTTTCCCATAATCACCCCAAGTGGGTTGAAATACTCCTCCTAAGTATACTTGGACGGTATTTTGTGATTTCTTAAAATGGGATTGACCTTGAGTTCCTTGCCTTGCTTAGTGCAACAACTCACTAAACGTCGGGACATATATACAGTTAAGGGGTTAGACTGGTTGAAGGTCTAATTTTCCCTCTAGGAGGTTATTTCAGGCATTGCAGCCTTATTTCACTCCTAAACGTCTCGCACTGACTATTTATCAATAGCAAATGGCGATCAGTATATCACACATAGCAACCCTGGAAGCAGCTACAGCACCGGACCCGATCACTCAAAATTCCACGGCTTCCTCAACCTTCTTATTTGGGAAAGTCGGTAATTGAATAGCAGACCAAGACTCCAACTTCCGGCGATGCTGGGGATAGATTAAAGGTGCCGGCCAATTATCCCCGTTTGGTCCAGACCCCACCCCGGCTAGTTGAGGGTTAGCCACTGATTCCTCTACTGGCTCTGGTGCGGCATATTCCAAGCGGATACGCTGTAGTTCCTCATCTACCAATCGAGGTTTCGGCCACTCTTCCAGCACGGGTTCACCCGGCGGAACAATTGACTCAATAGATATCTCTGTAGAGGGTGGGGGTGCGATCGCCTCGGAATCGGAAACATCGGACTTTGGTGATTCTCCCTGAGATCCTAAACCCTCCTTAGTTGATAGTAAGGGCGGCATAACTGGGGTAGGGTTATCATCACCTTGGGTAGGTGTTGTTAATTCGTCTGACTCCTCTACCGATGACCCTTGTTGTGCGAATTGAGCAGACCAAGGTTGAACAGGTGAAGCCTTAGATAAATTCATGGTCTGGGAATCAATCACAAAGGATGGCGATGATACCTCATCATCAGTACAATTGACCTCTGGCGAGGGTGAATCAACGATTAACTCAGGATTTGGGCTTACAGCAGATTGGCGAATTTCCTTCATCATATCCAAAGCCGCCTTAAACTCAAGAGTGTAGCGTTGTTGGCGTTGTAAACGCGATCGCAACTCACGGCAGGTATTTTGAGCCTGAACTAACTCATGGTACTGTTCATTGTAACTTTGGCGAGTCATTGCACATTCTCTTTCCATCTGAGCCATGCGAGTTTGACTCGTATCCCACTGTTCAGTCAGGTTCTCTACCAAAACTTGCTGTTGTCGAATCACCCGGTTAGCAACATCTAGCTTTTTGAACAGACGCTCGACCTGTGCGCGGCTAAAATCTAGTTCCTGCAATTGTTGATCAGAATTGCTTTTGTGTTCCCTTAACTGTTGATGACAATCTTCGAGTTGTTCGGACAGTTCAGCAATGCGATCGATTAAATCCCGGTTACAAGCGTGAAGTGCTTTAATCAGAGGAGTTTCCGCACTACCCTCAAGCTCATTAATCCCGCCAGTAGCTATCTGGGGCGCTGTTCCTTCCGCCCTAACAGAGGCATTTTCTGGGGATTCTGTAACCAGAGGAATTTGATCAATAGCGATCGCATCAGGAAAATTCACCGTTTCCCAATCATCATCCCCTGTGTGGGAAATGTGGGTCAGCGGCTGCGCCACACCAGCTTCATACTCTGGGATGGCTGCTTCATCGGGGGATTGATTCAGGGGGAGATCGGCTTCAGACATGGACATATCCCAGACAGTTAGATAATCTCAGTATTAGTTTATCTTGACAATTGACAAACTTGGAGCTTGAAACATAACCCAATATATTCTGAATTTGGTTTCCTATTTTATACACTACTGTGAATTTATGCTTTCTGATTTAACTGCAAATCCCAACATTTGGCTTCATATCTCTCTGGTGGGTCTATGGTTAGCCTTAGTCCTGATTATTGCTGAAGGACTCAACCGCCTATTTTCGGTAGATCCAGAAATATCCCGAAAGGTGGTGCATATTGGGACCGGAAACGTGATTTTATTAGCTTGGTGGCTGGATATCCCCGCTTCCATCGGTATAGCAGCCGGGGTATTATCAGCAGCGATCGCCTTAATTTCCCTAAAAGTCCCCATTCTCCCCAGTGTTAATAGTGTCGGTCGCCAAAGTTTAGGGACATTTTTTTACGCCATCAGCATTGGTATTCTGATCGCCTGTTTTTGGCCGCGCCAACAACCCCACTACGCCGCCCTAGGTATTTTAGTCATGACCTGGGGAGATGGTCTCGCCGCCACCATAGGTCAGAAATTCGGTTACCATAAATATCAGATCTGGGGAAGCCAAAAAAGTTGGGAAGGTTCCCTCACCATGACTTTAACCAGTTTTATAATATCCACCCTAATTTTACTGCCAGTCTATGGTAACACCTGGCAAATTTGGAGTATCTCCCTAGCCGTCGCCCTCGGTGCTACCCTGTTGGAAATGGTATCTCAATTAGGTATTGATAATTTAACCGTTCCCCTCGGTAGCGCGGCGATCGCCTTCTTTCTCCATCAACTTTCTTAATCCTACCCCACACCAAAAGCCCCCAACCAAACCATAGCCAACCCTAGGGCTAGTATAGACACCGCCGGACTAGGCATTGCATCTCGCATCCCTTGGCTTAGGTGAAAATACTAGCACTAACTGCTATAGGTTCTGGTTGGAGGACAATCCCATGCTCGAACTTTAAACCAACCCGCTAAGACCGTCTTGATCACGCTCACTCTATCCCGTAGCGTTTACTTCAGGGCTGGGGAAGGCTTTTTACAGGGAGTTCCTTCAAACGGGCTAGGACCTACTTCTGGATAAGCATCGTCAGTGGGGCTAAAAATCCTAATCACTGCTTCGGTTAGGTAAGCCATCATATTTGATAGTTTAGACATCATATTCATAAGAAAACCTCACTTTTTTGTTGCCCTATCTACCTACTATACTAGATGAAATTTCTGGATTTGTACAATATTTGCAATATTTATTTGCAATCAACGGATAATTCACCATAATCGATAAATCATGTTATAATATATAGGTTTGCCTCCGTCTCATCTACCTAGCTAAAATCAAGCGATCGCCTTCTCTAAGCAACTCCCTAAAATCAGTACAATTACTCAAAGAATATCCTCGGAAAGTTTAGTTAACAAAAATCACAGTTTTTTTTAAGTTTTGATAATTTTTGTAAAAAACAGTTAATAAAAAGCGAGATCCGCCGCCAAGAGGCGGGCAATGTAGCCCGCCCGAAAGGCTTTAGAGTTTGACTTGGCTACCGTGTGCGCGAGGATCGGTGTTAGCATCCCCAGAGGGGACAACAGGGGCTTTAAAAGTGGAAACCTGCCCCATAGTTTCGACTGTTGGCATCAAATTACCAGCGATCAAAGCATCTAAACGAGACCCTAGGTTAGGTCGGGGAATTTCTCCGATCGCCTCCCCCATAACTTCAGCTTGATCATTGAGAAAGACAAAATGGGGAATCCCATCAACTCGATACTTGAGAATTTCCGGGAGCCATTTAGTATTATCAACATTGAGCATGACAAAATTAATGCGATCGCCATAACTATCGCGCAGATCTGCCATATCTTCAGCCATAGCCTGACAGGTTGTACACCAATTAGCATAAAACTCCATCAAAGTCGGTTTACCATTACTCAAAGCCACCTCAAGAGGGGTTGATTCCGTGGCCAGTTCCGTTAAAGATATAGAGGTAGCATTAGTTCGGAAACCCCAAAAAACCAAGACACTGAGAACAATTGCCACAAGAGCAATCAGAAAGTTTCTCAAACGAGTTGTGAATGAAGAAGTAGTTAAACTAGAATCAGATGGATTTGTACTCATTTAATGCAGCTAGTCACACAGATGATCGTCTTGGGTACAGTGTAGCGAATTAGACAAGTGCGGGGAAAATAGAAAGCGATCGCCCCACCAAAACAGCCACCATTGGCGATCGCATGGTATGATAGAGTTGGTGTATACTGCCGGGCAGGATGAAAAAACGAGTCACTTTGACTTTTCCCAAACGTTCAGTACAGATGCCAATTACCTACCGACTGGCCAAAGATTTTAATGTAGCTGCTAATATTATTAGAGCGCAAGTGGCCCCTAATCAGGTAGGAAAACTGGTAGTAGAGTTATCGGGAGATATAGACCAACTCGAGGCGGCGATCGATTGGATGCAATCTCAAAACGTGACAGTTTCCCTAGCCAGTCGAGAAATTATCATTGATGAACAAAGCTGCGTAGACTGTGGACTATGTACAGGTGTATGTCCGACAGAAGCACTAACTCTCAATCCCGAAACCTTTTATTTAACATTTACGCGATCGCGTTGTATTGTGTGTGAACAGTGTATTCCCACCTGTCCCCTACAAGCGATTTCCACCAATTTATAATCTGGTAGCCATGAAATCCCATCAGATCGCGCCTATGCTTTGGGTGTCAATTTTCTTACTGATGCTCACCTATATGGTGTTTGGGTGGGATTTATTTAACCGACAAATAGAGTGGCACTTTTGGGTAATTATTAAATTAACTATTATCTTACTCGCCCTGTTTTTCACAGTTCCTTTAGAGAATTTAAGCCGTCCTCTCAATCGCTGGTTTCAGTCAAATATTGGCGCTTTTTTATCTGTAGTGGTCGGTGCTTTCTTACTGGTAGTATTAGCCACCAGGATGGAAATTTTTACCACTCTTCTGATGTCTTTATCCGCCACCATTCTCACCCGTATGGAACTACAAACCCACAGCACCAAAAACTGGCAGGCATTTTTAGTCCTGTGTCTCGTGTCAATGCTGGGGTTAGTAGTCGGCTGGCAACTTCATCACCTAGCGAGTATAATTTAGGTGTAGGTAACGAGGAGTTCCGGTTGTAATACTTGATTTAATTTACCACTACGATATCCTTCTAGGTCTAAGGTAACATATACAAAACCCAATTCCTGAAAAGTTTTCACTAAAAGTGGCAAATCATTTTGAATTATAAACTCCTGAATTTGTGCTGGTGGCAGTTCAATCCTAGCCGTGTCTCCCTCGGAGCGCACCCGCAGATTTTGCCAACCCAAACGGCGCAAATAAACCTCAGCACGTCCGACCCTCTGCAATTTAGCGATCGTGATTTCTTCTCCATAGGGAAAACGGGAACTTAAACAAGGTTGAGAAGGCTTATCCCAGCAACTTAACCCCAGATATTTAGAGATTTCCCGTACCTCAGCTTTAGTAACTCCCACCTCTGCTAAAGGCGATCGCACTCCCCTTTCCTTAGCGGCTTGCACTCCCGGGCGATAGTCCTGCAAATCATCAGCATTCACACCATCAACTATGTATAAATAACCCCGTTGTCTAGCTAAGGGTTTAAGCTGATCATGCAGTTCACTTTTGCAGAAATAACAACGGTTAACCGGGTTAGCGGTGTAATTAGGATTAGCCATTTCCTGAGTGTATATTTCCTCATGAGATATGCCAATCATCGCCGCCTGAATGCGAGCATCTTCCAAATCTTCCGGTAACAGGGAAGGCGAAACAGCCGTGACAGCTAAAGCGCGATCGCCCAAAATATCATAGGCAATTTTCGCCACCAACGTACTATCTATTCCTCCCGAATAGGCAATTAATGCCTGCTCCATTTCAGCAAATAGGGATTGAAGTTGTTGTAATTTCTCGATCACCATAGTTTTTTGTGTTATTTACCCGTAATTACAGGTTATCATCTTCCCTCGGTTATGGCATACCCCCTCTCTACTAGGAGCGATCGCACAGACAAAAATTGAGCCGGGGGGTTTCGCATCAGGAAAACTCCGGCTCATGTTCTTAATTCGCAATTGCTAAGATCAGACTTTCATCATCGGTTATATCGCTTAATATCCTAACCCACCCACTCTAAAACGGCTTCCTCGCGGGTATTAGTGTGACGTTCGGGAGTTTCACGATTAAACTTCATGTGAATCGAACGGGTTTGCTCACCATCAGCAGCAACAGCCATAATTGGATAGTCAAATTGACCATCAGGGAAATACATTTGGAATCGGAACGTACCATCAGGATTGAGTTGAATCGGTCGTCCGCCAATACTAACCTTAGCATCAGGCTCAGTTGCACCATAAATGATTAACTCAGCATCAGCCACCAACCAGAATTTACGGGGACGAATGGGAGGCATTGATGCAGCCATCCCAATACCAGACATCCCGATACCGGACATAGAGTAGCCTAGGGCGGAACCGGACATAGTGAAACCGATACCAGACATCCTTTCCGCCATTCCGACACCGGACATTCCCACGCCGGACATGGAGTAGCTTAGGGCGGAACCGGATTCGGTCATTCCCACGCCGGACATGGAGTAACCCATACCGACACCGGACATTCCCACACCGGACATAGAGTAGCCTAGGGCGGAACCGGATTCGGTCATTCCCACGCCGGACATGGAGTAACCCATACCGACACCGGACATTCCCACACCGGACATAGAGTAGCCTAGGGCGGAACCGGATTCGGTCATTCCCACGCCGGACATGGAGTAACCCATACCGACACCGGACATTCCCACGCCGGACATAGAATAGCCTAGGGCGGAACCGGATTCTGTTACGCCTAATCCGACACCGGACATTCCGACACCGGACATGGAGTAACCTAAACCGACACCGGATTCTGTTACGCCTAATCCGACACCGGACATTCCGACACCGGACATGGAGTAACCTAAACCGACACCGGACATTCCGACACCGGACATGGAGTAACCTAAACCGACACCGGATTCTGTTACGCCTAATCCGACACCGGACATTCCGACACCGGACATGGAGTAACCTAAACCGACACCGGATTCTGTTACGCCTAAGCCGACACCGGACATTCCGACACCGGACATGGAGTAACCTAAACCGACACCGGATTCTGTCACGCCTAAGCCGACACCGGACATTCCGACACCGGACATGGAGTAACCTAAGCCGACACCGGACATTCCGACACCGGATATGGAGTAACCTAAACCGACACCGGATTCTGTTACGCCTAATCCGACACCGGACATTCCGACACCGGACATGGAGTAACCTAAACCGACACCGGACATTCCCACACCGGACATGGAGTAACCTAAACCGACACCGGATTCTGTTACGCCTAAGCCGACACCGGATATTCCGACACCGGACATGGAGTAGCCTAAGCCGACACCGGACCCCGACACCGGAGATGGAGTTACCTAAACCGACACCGGATTCTGTTACGCCTAAGCCGACACCGGACATTCCGACACCGGACATGGAGTAGCCCAAGCCGACACCGGACCCGACATCGGACATGGAGTAACCTAAACCGACACCGGATTCTGTTATCCCTAAGCCGACACCAGACATTCCGACACCGGACATGGAGTAACCTAAACCGACACCGGATTCTGTTATCCCTAAGCCGACACCAGACATTCCGACACCGGACATGGAGTAACCTAAGCCGACACCGGACATACCGACACCGGACATAGAATAGCCTAGGGCGGAACCGGATTCAGTCATTCCCACACCGGACATGGAGTAACCTAGGGCGGAACCGGATTGAGTTACGCCTAAGCCGACACCGGACATTCCGACACCGGACATGGAGTAACCTAGGGCGGAACCGGATTGAGTTACGCCTAAGCCGACACCGGACATTCCGACACCGGACATAGTTTCACCGACACCTGATGCCCACTTACCGACACCAGAGGGGAAAATATAGGAACTGATGCCATGTTGGAAACTGGAAACATGGTGCATGGAACCAAATAGGGAACCAGCGATGCGTTGAGCTTCTGCTTCTTTGGCTAGATTGAAGAGGTCGTCGTAAATGCGATCGCCATAAGATAAGCCAGGGGGTGATAGTTGGGCAAAAGTTTGACCTTTGAGTTCATCACCCCAAGATACTGTAATGAATTGGTCATCAATCCACTCAGAGGGATAAATGGGGGGAATCCGAACCGCCTGGGAACGGGCCATAGCTAACCAGCGACCATCAGCGCAACGGTAGCCAATTTCGATCACATAATCGCGATCGCTTACAGGAATTGGTAAATACCATTCCCGCGCCATTTCATCGCAAGGGTATTCCTGAACGCTGTGGGGACTCTGATTGCTGAGATTTATACCTGTTACGTCATAAATCCGTAAAGCCAGTTGTTGCCCACCTAATCGCCGGAATTGTTCTTTTTGTTGACTGGAGATATCCCAGTAAGCATAAGCCCATTCCGGGTCTCTTGCCATCAGAACTACGCGACTTTCACTATATCCGCTGCCAAGTTCCACTAGATTTTCATCAACTGAGGACAGGAAATCATCTGTTTGTTCTTCCTGGCCTAATGTAAACTTTGCTACTTCCACTTCTGCTTTTGCCTCCAAAGTACGGGATTGACTAGGGGATGAAAATCTTTGACGTTCAATATCTTGAATGGCAGCTAAAAGCTGGGCTTTACGCATTCGGCTATAGCGAGAAATACTGTACTCGCTGGCGACTTTGCGTAATTGTCGCAATGTCATTTCTTCCAAGGGGGGTCTTTCTTTGGCCATAGGTTGGTGATCTCCATGTGTTCAGACAGCAGGCTGTTGGCTCTGTAGATTTTCTTTGGGATCGTGGGGATCGCTCTCGTTAATCAACATATTGCAGAAAATATCCAGAGGGGTCAAGGGGTAATCCCAAAAATTATAAGTAAATATACTGTTTTATAAGGTTTTTGGGATCATTGTGTCATAGTTTCATGATATATCATGGCATTGGGGATCGTCTGCATCCAAAAAAAAATCCCCGGCGTGGGCCTGGGGTTGTAGGTAGATTCTTAAAAAGTGGAGTGGGGGGTTGGGCGTGGCCAAAGCTAACGAATTATCTCCCAATCCCGTATCCGCCAAGGACCCTGATCTCGGACGAGTTGATATCGAACCTGTAGGGTGCTATCCTCAGACCTCTCCATTTGATTACCTTGATAGAATTGGGTAACTTCCCGCACCTGAGCATCAACAGTACCTTGATTGGGATTATTCTCATTGACATCAACACTCTGGACCCTAACTTCATGCTGAAAACGCCTGTGGGAATTTTCCTGCCTTAATGACTCGGAAAGCCCCATCCACCGAGCCAGGGAAGGCTCAACCAAAATTTCCCTTAATCCTTCAGTTTGATGTTCAGGACCTAGAGCGGCAGATTTAGCAGTCAACCACTGATTAACTACCTGTTGGGCTACAGTGGGGTCCAGGTCAGCCGCTAGGGGGTTCTCTGGTTCGGGTTCAGGAATAGCGATCGGAGAATTATCAAGGCGGATTTCGGGTCCATCGACTGTCAATCTCGGCCCACCCATTCCCTCTAGGGCATTACCAATCCAACCCCAAATGGCACTCAAAATCATCCATAATAACCAAATCCCAAACAATCCCACCAAACCTACCAAGATTAATCTTTTAACCTTGTAGTTGGATTCATGAGTTGACTTACCCCTACTTCGTCTAGGAGAGTGAGACTGAGGGCTACCCTGACCCAGTGGTGGCAGATTAGCCGTAGGAGTACCGTTTAATCGGGCGCTAGAAGATGCCACCGGAGAGGGTTGATGAGATGTAGATGAACTCCCTCTGGCTGGTTTTTGTAGGTAGGTCGATTCATTAGTAGATTGATTGAATCTACCTGGCGGGGTGGTTTTGGGAACCTGTGCGGAGGGAGAATTAGCACCACTATGGGATGACTGAGAGCCTGTAGGCATTCCCACAGAACCGGTAGGCGAATGCCCATTGCTTAGACCATCAGGACTAGAGGAGTAAGGTGCTGATTGAGCGGGATTTGCAGATGTTGAAACTGCGGGGGTCGATCCCGATTGCGCGTAAGTCAATTCATTATCTGACCTACTGCTGCGGCGAGGTTGTACTACTACCCACTCATTTGATGTGGCACGCGCCTCGGCGGGAAGTGCCTCTAAATAGGATTGAACCTGCTTATTAGCAAAATATTCTTTCAGAGAAACTGACTGATTTTGCAAATCCCGGAAATGGGGGAAAACTTCTTCGGCTAACCAGTGTTCTGCATACAGACATAACCCGGGTAACAGGTCTGGCGAATCTACAGAATTTTCCCGAATAAAGGCGATCGCTTCCTGTTCCTGGCTCAAATCTAAGGCTCGACTAGCTTCTTCAGTTTGTCCTAGTAACAGACAACAAACTGCTTTTTCTAAATGCACGTCCTGGCGGCGACCTAACTGCATTAACATTAACTTAGCTTTGCGAATCAAAGCAGGTTGGGCGCGTGCAAATCCCTGAGCCAATAAAGCATAAACAGCCAGGTATGTGCTAACGGCGGAGGGACGATGAGCCTCCATCTCAAATAGGGTCTGTTGTTCGGTGGTGGTTAAAGAACTACGCAATTGCTGGATAAAGCGTAGAAAATCTTCGACATTCAGACCAGAGCGATCGTCACCGTGACCATCAATACCCCCCCTTTCGTGGAGCATTTCCCGCAACAATTGCAATCCCCGCCGACGTTCATCAGCTTTTTGTTCTGGTAGTTGCAGCAGTTCGATGATACGGTAGGGGCGCAGTTTATAAAGGTCTGCCTGCATTTCTCCCCGTAGACTCGCAAACAGGCTTTCTCGTAACAGTAAATCTTGACCCGATTCTAGGGAAATAGCAGCGTTTTCATATTGCCGAGACTGCCACTGTTCCCGACCTAGTTCTAAATATGCTAGGGCTACGGTGAGAATTATATCCGGCAAAACTAGATCAGGATCTCCAAACCGACCATCTTTCAGACCAATACTGCTGGTTCCTATCAAGGGACGAGTCAGGGCGACAACTTGTTCATATTCCCCTAATTCTTGCAAGATCAGCAATGCGCCGACAAACTGGCGATCGTCTATCTCTATACTGGCTCGGTGAGAATCTGCGTCCTTTCCACCCCCGGCCCCCGACAGGCTCATGACATTCGGGCCTCCGAGGGTTCTCACGGTACGCGAGCCAGGATCGTAGGTCTTGGCTAGAAAACCCATGTCATAGGCCCCGCGTTGGTCTGGGTCTGACAGGACTGCGTAGGCTTCATCAATTAACTGCTTTCGAGCATCGATCGCTAGATCAGAATACTCCCGCCTGGGAAGCTGCTGTTGGCGATCGCCTCGAGCCTGCTTTAACTGGTCCGCAGTCGCTTGGATTGGTAAGCCTAAAATTCGGTAGTAATCTAGTGGAATACGCATTCTGGTTCATCCCCAAGGGCGAGCGACTGATTTAGGGCGGGTTGGGCATCTTCCCGGACCATGCCATCTCACTGTCCGGGATATAGGGCAGGGGTCAGGAGGAGTGGCGGAAGACGGAGTAGGGAAAAAAATTGTCGGTTTACTATTCCTATTCATCGGGTCTTTCCGAAAAACCAGTTTAACCGACCCCTACCAGGCGAGTTCGTGTGGCTTATCTGTCACGTAAAACTCCTGGGAGGGTTGGAAGCTCCGTGATTGATCACGGAGAGGAAAACCGACTCAAGCGGCTGACCGCCGCCAGCACCCCCTTGCGGGGTGGAGGGGTATGGTTGCCCCTCCATGGAGCTATGGTTGGCTCCGACTCCCTTGCGGGGTAATGTTTGCTTCGCCAATGTTCAGAGTCGGTACTATCCAAATCGCACGTCCTTAACCCCTTAGAGATGTTTAACGATTCGGTTCTAGAGCCTGGAACTAGCACGCATTCCAGGGTAGGAACTTTAACTCTTGCTCTGAACGGAGCCAGTTAAGGCTTAAGCTGGTCAGCTACCTGAAAGGGGGGCACGAAGCCCCCGTGCTTCAGCCGGGGGTGCTGACTACGATCTACCGGGCGTGAACCCGTCCCCACTGTCCCCGCGAATAAACCAACGGGGATTTTTAATTATATCCTACACAATGTGGTGCATTCTACCCCAAATATTAGGTTAATTATAGGTTAGTCCTTGCTATTTATCCCATCCTCGATCGCCTACCCTGAAAAAACTTCGTTTTGCCCCTATTCCTATAGAATAGTCTCTAGCAGCGGCGGGTTTATGTGGCGGGGAGGCAGCGGGTCTATGTAGTTCATCTGTTACTGGGATCTACCGGGCGTGAACCCGCCCCTACAAATTACCATATACCCCGTGAACCCGCACCTACTTATAATTAATTGGCAGCACGCAGCAGTAAACAGTTTCACAAGGTAACGCAATGGTTAAGGAACGCACAGTACCTAGTTTTCAAGTCGATTCTGTAGTCATCACCCGAGAGGAAGGGTTGATGCTTTATGAGGATATGGTGCTAGGGCGCTTATTTGAGGACAAGTGCGCTGAAATGTACTACCGGGGTAAAATGTTCGGGTTTGTTCATCTTTACAATGGACAGGAAGCCGTCTCTACCGGGGTAATTCGCTCTATGCGCCGCGACCAGGATTTTGTCTGTAGTACCTATCGCGACCATGTACACGCCCTCAGTGCTGGAGTTACCGCACGAGAGGTTATGGCTGAATTGTTTGGTAAAGCCACTGGTTGCTCTAAGGGTCGTGGCGGTTCGATGCATATGTTCTCGTCTCAACATAATTTGCTCGGCGGCTTTGCTTTTGTGGCGGAAGGTATTCCTGTGGCTACGGGGGCGGCTTTTCAGAGTAAGTATCGCCGGGAAGTAATGGGAGATGAAAGTTCTGATACGGTCACGGCTTGCTTTTTTGGGGATGGAGCCTGCAACAATGGACAGTTCTATGAGTGCTTGAATATGGCAACTCTCTGGAAGTTACCTATTTTGTTTGTGGTGGAAAATAATAAGTGGGCTATTGGTATGGCTCATGAACGGGCGACTTCTGACCCGGAAATTTATAAGAAAGGCCCCGCTTTTGGAATGCCTGGTTATGAAGTTGATGGTATGGATGTTTTGGCGGTTCGAGAGGTGGCTCAAAAGGCGATCGCTAGAGCCCGTGCTGGTGAAGGTCCAACCCTGATTGAAGCGTTGACTTATCGTTTCCGAGGTCACTCTTTGGCTGACCCTGATGAATTGCGCGATCGCGATGAAAAAGAGTTTTGGTTTGCTCGTGACCCTATTAATAAGTTTTTCGCCTATTTGACTGAACATAATCTCGCTGATAGTGACGAGTTGAAGGCGATCGACAAAAAGGTTCAGGATCTCATTAATGACGCGGTTGAGTTTGCTCAGACTAGCCCTGAACCTGACCCTAGCGAGTTATATCGCTATATTTATGCTGACGACTAAGGGATGGGTTGATACGCCACCCAATAGGGCGGGTTGATACGCCACCCAATAGGGCGGGTTGATACGCCACCAATAGGCGGGTTGATACGCCACCCAATAGGCGGGTTGATACGCCACCCAATAGGGCGGGGGCGGGGGCGGGGGCGGGTTTATGTGACTGATCTGTTACTACCATATAGCCTGGTGAACCCGCCCCTACAGAAGACCCTGGTGAACCCGCCCCTACAGAAGACCCCGGTGAAACCGCCCCGACAGAAGACCCCGGTGAAACCGCCCCTAAAAGGCGAGTCGGTTGCTAACCTAGGATTTTAGTAAATGCCAGCATTCAGTGGCGATCGCCCAATCTTCCTCGGTGTGGATCACAAATATCGGCACTTGGGAATCACTGGCGGCGATGTTACCATCTCCTTTAATGTTGCGGTTTTTATCGGGGTCTAATTTGAGTCCGATAAATTCAAAATCTTTGCAGGTTTCTTGACGCACTAAACCTGCGTGTTCTCCAATACCTGCCGTAAACACTAAACCATCTAGTCCCCCTAAACTGGCTAACATTGAACCTATCCCAGTTCGCAGGCGGTGAATAAACATCTCAAAGGCTAAGATCGCCCGTTCGTTGCCGCTATTCTGTTCCTCTTGAACATAGCGCATATCTCCAGATATTCCGGTAATTCCCTTTAACCCCGATTGTTGATTTAGCATTTGATTAAGGCGATCGCTATCCCAACCATATTCCCGCATCAAAAAAATCAAAATTGCTGGGTCAATCGAACCACTCCGAGTTCCCATCATCAAACCTTCTAAGGGGGTAAATCCCATAGTAGTATTCACACTAATTCCATCCCGAATAGCTGCCAAAGAACAACCATTCCCTAAATGGCAAGTAATTAACCGCAAAGACTCCAATGGTTTCCCAATTAATTGAGCTGCTCTCTGTCCGCAATATTTATGGCTTGTACCATGAAAACCATAGCGCCTAATCCCTTTAGTAAACCATTCATAAGGAATCGGATAAACCGCCGCATATAAGGGCATTTGACTATGAAAGGCTGTATCAAATACCGCCACCTGTGGCACATTTCCTAACACCTTTTCTATGGCTGAAATTCCCTGTAAATGAGAGGGGTTATGAGCCGGAGCTAGGGGGATTAATCGGGCGATCGCCTCTTTCACCTGCTCATCAATTATAGTCGCCCTAGAATAGTCAGTTCCTCCATGTACTACCCGATGACCAACTACATTAATTTCCCCCAGACTATTGAGGACTTTAGTCTCCCCTTCTATCAGGCTATTTAACATTTTGCCAATGGCTTCTGCCTTCTGTTCCGAATCAATTTTACTCTCCGATTTCACCCCATTGGCTTTCACTTTCATTTCCCCAAAAGGTGGCATTCCCCAATCAATAGCCGCCTCCCAAATAGGTTCTAGGGGAGATGATGGTAGGCTATCTCCGTTCAGATCATATAAGCAGCTTTTTTGGGAACTTGAACCAGCATTTAAAACAAGAATTTTCATAGTTTAAATTTATGATTTAATAATAGTTGATTGATGGCTTTTTGGGGTGTTTTAGTGATGACGGGCGAGTTGATGAGCCGGGAGAGGGCTGCGGGAGAGGGCGGGTTGATCTGGCTTATCTGTTACTACCATATATCGCCGTAAACCCGCCAGGAAAGGAACCCCGACCATATTGGTTTAACCGTTTGAGCAACATTTGGCTACTTCTATTAATGGAATTGACGATAATGGAGCCACCGAACTAATTAGTTAATGGAATGATGATCAGCAGCAAAATTTACCTTAAAATAGACTAAAGACCACTTAAAGTCAAGTTAAAATCAGGTTAAATCTTCATAAACATCACCCAATTAATCATGAAAACTTGCAATTTAGGGAATCTTAGGATATTAATAGAGAAACTCCGTCCTATCGGATCATCCAGAATGTTAGCATTAGCCTAACCTCCCTGGAAAGATCTATCTAAAGTAGGATGTCAATAAGGTAAATCAAGGTAAATATTTATGGTGGCAGCACCCTATCAAACGTTAGAGACAACCTATCCTCTCAGTGACGAAGAGATCCGGAAAACTCATGCCTACTGGCGTGCCTGCAATTATCTTTGTGTAGGGATGATCTACCTGCGAGATAATCCGTTACTAAAAGAACCCTTAAAACCTGAACATATCAAATATCGCCTTCTGGGTCATTGGGGGTCTAGTCCCGGTTTAAGTTTTATCTACATTCACCTAAATCGGCTAATCAAAAAATATGACCTGAATATGATCTATATTGCGGGTCCAGGACACGGCGCACCGGGTGTTCTCGGTCCAGTATATTTAGAAGGAACTTACTCGGAGGTTTACCCGGATAAAAGTCAAGATGCTGAAGGGATGGGAAAATTTTTCAAACAGTTTTCATTCCCTGGCGGTATCGGTAGCCATTGCACCCCAGAAACCCCAGGTTCTATCCACGAAGGGGGGGAACTAGGTTATAGCCTCTCCCATGCTTATGGTACAGTATTTGACCATCCAGAACTGATTACCGCGGCTGTGGTGGGAGATGGAGAAGCGGAAACGGGACCCCTAGCAACGGCTTGGCATTCCAATAAATTTATCAATCCTATCCGTGATGGTGCGGTGTTGCCGATACTACACCTAAACGGCTATAAAATCGCTAACCCCACCATTCTCTCAAGAATTCCCAACGAGGAACTTAAAAACCTATTCCGAGGCTATGGTTATACTCCCTATTTGGTGGAATGTAGCCAAGATGAGGATTATGGGTCGGCTCATCGGAAAATGGCTGCGACCCTAGAACATTGTATCAACGAAATTCGCGATATTCAACAACAGGCTCGTAGCAGTGGCAAGGCTACCCGTCCCCAATGGCCGATGATTATTTTGCGATCGCCTAAAGGTTGGACAGGTCCGAAAGAAGTAGACGGTCACAAAGTTGAAGGTTTCTGGCGCGCGCACCAAGTCCCCATGTCTAATGTCATTGGGAACCCCCATCAAATGAAAATCCTAGAAGACTGGATGCGAAGTTACCAGCCAGAAGAACTCTTTGATGAAAACGGAACTCTTATTCCTGAACTCAAGGAACTAGCGCCAACGGGTGTCCGTCGCATGAGTGCTAACCCCTTTGCTAACGGTGGTATTTGGCGGCGTGACTTAAATATGCCAGACTTCCGTAAGTATGCTGTAGAGGTTCCTAAACCAGGTCAAAGTGAGGCGGAAAACACTCGACCTCTCGGCAATTTCCTCCGGGATGTCATGGGTAAAAATATGACGAATTTTCGGATGTTTGGACCTGATGAAACTGCCTCTAATCGCCTTAATGCTGTCTATGAAGTCAGTAAAAAAACCTGGATGGGTGAGTTTTTAGAGGAAGACTTAGACGGTAGCGAATTAGCCGCTGATGGTCGGGTTATGGAAATGTTAAGTGAGCATACCCTCCAAGGCTGGTTAGAAGGCTATTTGCTGACTGGATGTCATGGTTTCTTTCATACCTATGAGGCTTTTGCTCATGTGGTCGATTCCATGTTTAACCAACACGCTAAATGGTTGGAAGTTTGTAAAAAAGAGGTGCCTTGGCGCTCTCCGATCGCCTCTCTGAATATCCTACTCTCTTCTACGGTTTGGCGACAAGACCACAATGGTTTTAGTCACCAAGATCCCGGTTATGTGGATTTGGTTACTAATAAGAGTCCTGATGTGGTTCGGGTTTATTTTCCCCCTGATGCTAATTGTTTACTGTCCTGTGCTAATCATTGTCTCCAAAGCAAAGATTATGTCAATGTCATTGTGGCGGATAAACAAAAACATCTACAATTCCTGAATATGGATGATGCTATTAAGCATTGTACTAAAGGAATTGGGATTTGGGAATGGGCTAGTAATGATGATTGTGGTAAAGACCCCGATATTCCTGATGTGGTGATGGCTTGTTGTGGTGATGTCGCCACTAAGGAGTCTTTGGCGGCGACCGCCATTCTCCGGTCAGAATTTCCGGAGTTGAAAATTCGCTTTATTAATGTGGTCGATCTGTTTAAGTTACAACCGGATACTGAACATCCACACGGTTTGTCTGATTGGGATTTTGATAGTTTGTTCACGACCGACAAACCTATTATCTTTAATTTCCATGGCTATCCTTGGTTGATTCATAAGTTGGCTTATCGTCGCACTAATCACCCTAATTTGCACGTGCGCGGCTATAAGGAAAAGGGTAATATTAATACACCCTTGGAATTGGCGATCGAAAATCAGGTCGATCGCTTTAATTTGGTGATTGATGTCATTGACAGAGTTCCCAAATTGCGATCGGCGGCGGCTTATGTTCGCGAACGCATGAGAAATGCTATCATCGAAAATGTCGCCTATGCCTACGAACATGGTCGGGATCAGGAGGAAATTAGTAATTGGAAGTGGCCTTTTTAGCTGATACCATCTCCGGGTCAACTGCTGACCCATTAGTGGGATAACTTAACTTGATTAGGCGATTCGCTGACAGTACAGCTTGTTCACCAGTCGCTGAATACATTGCCCTCACCCTAAATCTGGATCCCAGAGAGGGAGAGGGACTTTGAGAGGTGATCAGATGATTTCTGAACAGGCTGTATTGGTCTAACATATACTCATGCGATCGCCTTTTTTTATCCTCAGCATAGACGGGTGATCTCATCACTATTTCAGGAAACTAAAAACATGACCATTATTCTCGCCGGAGACATAGGAGGAACCAAAACTATTTTATCCTTATTTGACGCAAATTCTCTCGATACCACCGCCGCCGTCCCCCAAGTTAAATCATTATTTGAGCAAATATATCCTAGTCAGAATTATATTGATTTAGTCCCCATAGTTAAAAAATTTTTACAAGCAGCCTCTCAGCAAGTTACTGAATACGCAAAACCGGAAAAAGCGGCTTTTGGGATTGCGGGTCCGGTGGTCAATAATAGCTGCGAACTCACTAACTTGAGTTGGTCTTTAGATAGCGATCGCCTTCAGCGAGAACTAGATATTTCCCCAATTAAACTAATTAATGATTTTGCTGCTATTGGTTATGGCGTAGTCAGTTTATCACCATCAGATTTACACATTCTCCAACCCGGAAAACCCGATGTTTCTGCGCCTAGGGCTGTTATAGGTGCGGGAACAGGTTTAGGAGAAGGTTTTGTGATTCCCCTTTCCCAAGGCGGCGGTTATCAAGTCTTTTTCAGCGAAGGCGGTCATACTGATTTCGCACCCAGATCCGAGTTGGAATTTCATCTCCTAGGCTATTTACGAGAACTCTATAATATTACCAGAGTATCCGTAGAAAGAGTAGTCTCGGGGATGGGAATTACCGCGATTTATCAATTTTTGCGTGACCATGATATTTCTCAAGAATCTCCCGAAATTGCCCAAATTTATCATACCTGGAAACAGGAAATCGGACAAGAACACAAAACCGTAGACCTCGCCGCCGAAGTCTCTAAAGCCGCCTTGGCTAAAAGTGATTATCTCTCGGTTCAGACTATGAAAATTTTTGTGGAAGCCTATGGCGCAGAAGCCGGAAATCTCGCCCTCAAATTACTACCATACGGCGGGTTATATGTGGCGGGGGGAATTGCTGCTAAAATTCTCCCCTTAATACAGGAAGGAAACTTTATCAAAGCCTTGAAAGATAAGGGTCGCGTTAGTCCTTTATTAGAACAAGTACCTGTCTATATTGTTCTTAATCCTAAAGTCGGTTTAATCGGTGCCGCATTATGTGCAGCACAAATCTAAACAAAAAACTATTTCGGTTTGGGGGTTGACTTGCGGTGATGTTTATGCCATAATTATTACCATGGAAAAAGGTGGCGGCATATATAAGCTAAAATCTATGGTTAAGCTCATCGATAGTGCAGCTAATCAATAGTTAAACGGTCAACCCTTGAAACGATAGCCGGAGTTAAGAGATAGAAGAGAGATAATTATACTCAGATAGAAACAATTAAGAATTGTGGAAGTTTCCGGGGTTGAGCAACTATGATGTGTTATGAAGGGAATACGAAATGCGATCGCATAATCTCCTATGGTAACAATAGGCTTTTCCCGTAGAATCTGGAAGCGGTTTTTCCTAGTCTCGCTGTTTATCCTCACCATAGCCGGGTGTCGAATTTTCAGCAGTCAACCCGTTGGTGAACCGATGGTCAACATATCCCCGCTACCTCTTCCCCAACTCCCCGAGTGGATAGAAGAAATTAGTCCTACAGAGGAAGCCACATCTTTAGGTCAGATTAGAATTACTTTTAGCAACCCGTTAATTCCGGTTGAACGTCTGGACTCTCCCAACCAGAGACAACAACTCAGACACTTTGACATCAACCCCAAAATACCGGGAAGATTCCGATTTCTGACACCCCGGATGGTAGGTTTTCAAGCGGAAGAAGCCATTCCCCTAGCCACCCGCTTTCAGGTGACGCTAAAAAAAGGACTCAGCGACCTCAGCGACCATCAACTAGAGTCAGACATAGCCTGGACTTTCAACACTCCAGCCATTCAACTGTCAAACCTTCCGGGGACGGAAGATAACCCTGGTTTCCCTGACCAACCGATAGGTTTAGACCCCACCCTAAAATTTACATCTAACGTAGAACTAGATCTCGCCTCAGTCAACGACCATATTAGAGTCATTTCCGACAAGACCAAAAAAGCCATTCCTCTACGGGTAACACTAGATAGACCGGAAGCTGATGGGGGGGATGTGGCGCGAGAAGACAGAGATAGGCTATTTTCCCATAGCTGGGATTATAACATAAAATTTCAGCAAAAGCTAGAAAAAGCCAGCCGTTACACCCTAGAAATCACACCGGGACTGCAATCAAAAACGGGAAATCTAGCCAGCCAATTTCTAATTTCCCACCCAATTTACACCTACGAACCCTTACAGTTTCAAGCGATACAATTTTATGGAGAACCTAGGGAAGGTGGAACCTATGGAAGATTTACGAATGGGAGTCCTCAACTGAAATTTAATAACGGAATTACGGCGCAATCAGCCAGAGAAAATATCACGATAAACCCGCCACCAGCAGCAGATGCGCCGCCGCTGATACAATCATACGACGGTAACGATACAATCAGCTTAAATCCCTGGTCTTTGCAACCTCAAACAAATTATGTAATTACGATTGGCGCTAACCTGGAAGATACCTTTAATCAAAGGCTAGAGGAACCCATAAACCTTAACTATAAAACCGGAGATCTGGCGGCTGACCTGTGGACTCCTTCTGGTTTAAATATTTTTCCATCTGGTAACAATTTACAAATTAACATTTCTACTGTTAATATACCCGAATCCCGCTATCAAGCAGCTTATGCAATTATCCAGCCAGAAGATTTAGTCTATGCAGATCAAGCCTATCCGAGTCGGGAGGGTAAAAACTTACTACCCACCTCAGATAAATGGCAAACTTTTAGGATTAATGATGGTGCGACTAATCAAACTATCGAAACTTCGATTAATCTGCGAGACAGGTTACAAGGGAAAACGGGAATGTTAGCCTATGGAATTAAAGCTAAAACGACTTCCTATCAAAAAAATGGTGTGACTCAATGGAATGAACCTAGCTTTTATGGGATGGTTCAGTTAACTAACTTAGGTGTGTTTTCCCAGTGGTTTCCAGAGTCGGGAATGGTGAGAGTTAATCATTTAGATGACGGTTCACCAGTAGCATCAGCATCGGTGGAAATATATCAATCTCAACTGAATGCTAGATCATTTCCTAAACCAACTGCTTGTGCTAGGGGAATTACTAATAACCAGGGATTGCTATTGTTAACGGCGGAAAACCTCCGGGGGTGTATGGGAGGTAATCGGTTTAATGAACCTCCAGAACTCTTGGTAATTGCTAAAGAAGGGGAAGACTGGGCATTCACTCGCAGCTACTCCTACAGTGGCGCTTATGGCTATGGAGTTTATGCGGGTTGGGATGAAAATCAACCGATTTCTCGCGGAACTATTTTTTCAGACCGACAACTATATCAACCGGGTGAAGCTATAGCTTTAACGGGAGTGGCTTACTATTTACAAAATGGAGAATTACAGCCAGATAAAAATACGGTGTATAATCTCACGTTAGAAACTCCGACGGGGGAAAAACGAGAATTAGGGGATTATTCAACTAATCAATTTGCTACGTTTTCGGTAGAATTTACGGTGAAGCCAGATGACCCTTTGGGGAATTATGTAATTCAGGGTAAAGGTATTAGTGGGGTAGAAATTTTTGGTAATTTTCGGGTCGCAGAATTTAACCCCCCTAACTTTAAGGTTGATTTGAGTCTTGACCGTCGATTAGCTGTGGGTCAGGATAAGGTTATGGCGACAGTTCAGGGAGATTATTTATTCGGTTCTCCGGTAGTTGGTGGTGAGGCTAAATATTATGTGACGCGGACTGCTAGTGATTTTACTCCCATAGGTTGGGAAAAATATCATTTTGGAAGACAGTGGTTTTGGCCGGAAGAAAAACCGACGATTTCTAGTGATGTCTTACAGCGATCGCAAAATTTAGACGTGGCGGGTTCGGGAAGTGAAATGATCACTGTTAGCGGTGATGTTCCCTATCCCCTCAGATATCAAGTTGATGTGGAAGTGACAGATGTTTCTAACCTGTCGGTCGCGGACTCCCAAAGTTTTACGGTCTTACCTAACCATCAATTGATTGGACTGAAAAGCAAATTTGTAGCTAATGTTAATCAGGCTTTTCCGGTGGAAGTGATTGTTACTGATGTTGAGGGTCAATCAATTAATAATGTTCCGGTGAAGCTGGAATTGCAGAAAATGAATTACAGCAGTATTACCCGGGTGGTAGAAGGGGGACAAACTAACCGAAATCAACTGGAATATCAAACAGTGGATACTGTAGATGTCAGGAGTGGTAATACGGCGAAAACTGTAGAATTAACGGCGAGGGAATCGGGTTCTTATCGCATTCAGGCGAGATTTGCTTCGGACCCATTAAATACACCGAAAGCTACTGATATTCAAATTTGGGTAACGGGTGATGGTCCGGTGAGTTGGGGAAATCGTTATGATAACCGCCTCGAAATTCAACTAGACCGCGATAATTATCAACCTGGGGATATGGCGACGGCTTTAATTCAATCACCCTATAGGGAGGGAGAGTTATTTTTCGCAGTAATTCGCGATCGCATTTTGTATCAAACCCTAATTCCGGTGAAAGGCGGCGCACCAGAAGTCCGATTTCAAGTCACACCCGAAATGCTACCTAATGTGGCTGTAGAAGCGGTCTTAGTCCGTCAGGGAGAACCTCTATCACAACTGGAACCGGGAAGTATAGATAATCTGGTATCTATCGGAATGACTCCGTTAAATGTCAGCAAAAATAGCAAATACTTACAAGTCAAAATTAACCCGAATCAACCGGAATTTCAACCGGGTTCCCAAGCTACGATTAACCTAGAGTTAACGAAGGATAATTATCAACCGATTAGCGGACAAATTACTTTAATGGTGGTTAATGATGCGATCTTGCAACTTAACGGCTACCGACCCCCCAACTTAGTAGATACTGTATATGCTGAACAATCAATATCGACCCGATTAACAGATAACCGTCCTGATGTGGTAGTACAATCATTAATGTCACCGTTAGCTAAAGGTTGGGGTTATGGTGGAGGATTTTCCGCCGCCACTGTTGATACATCTAAGTTGCGTCAAGACTTCCAAGCGTTAGCCTACTATAACGGTTCAATTATCACGGACAACCAGGGAAAAGCCACGGTTAATTTTACGTTACCTGATAATTTAACCACCTGGCGAGTTATGGCGATCGCTACTGACGAAAATTTAGAATTTGGGTCAGGGGAAGCGACATTTATCACCAGTAAATCCCTATTATCTAATCCGATACTACCACAATTCGCACGGGTAGGCGATCGCTTTTTGGCGGGAGTTTCCATCACCAACCGAGACCACCTGAAAGGACAATTAGACATCACCGGAGACCTGAGTGGTGGACTGTTATTTTCAGCGGGGAATAAAACCAGCCACCACCTGAAAACCCAAGCCGAAGTAGACACGCAAGCCTATCGTTTTCCGGTGTTAGTTGAACAAGTGGGAAATTCCCAGGTAAAATTCACCAGCAGACTGCAAAATCAAACTGATAGTTTTCAAGTTCCTTTGGAGGTAAAACCCCTAGAAACAACGGAACAGGTAATCGCCTCAGGGACTACCCGCGAAACTGTTACCATTCCCATTAATATTGATGAAAAGGTAGTCCCAAATGCGGGAGGTCTAACTATTTCCCTGGCTAATAGTTTAATCCCCCAATTAACCCAACCTGCGACCCAAATTTTCCAACAGCCAACTTTACCATTCTTAGAACCAATAGCCAGTCGTTTATTAATAGCAAGTAATCTCCAGCTTCTGGATAAAAATCCTAATGATTTATCCGGCTTAAATTTGGAATTGCAAGCTAATGATGCTATCACCAGATTAGCAGGTTTACAAAAAGAGGATGGCGGTTTCGGCTATTTTTCCGCCGCGAATATTTCCGATCCTGTCCTATCTAGTTACGCTGCCGAAGCTTTAGCCAAAGCATCTCAGGCTGGATTTACGGTTAATAATAATATGATTAACCGCCTGAGAAATTACCTTAATCAAGTAGTTGCTAATCCTGCTGATGATGGCTTCTGTGTTGATAATATATGTAAAAGCCGCCTGCGTCTTGAAGCCTTAATCGCCTTATCCTACTTGGGAGAAACCCGCAGTGATTTCATGGCAGAAATTTACGGCAATTGGCGGGAATTTGACCCCGCCACCCAAATTAAACTAGCTGGTTATTTAGCCAACTTCCCCCAATGGGAAACGGAATTTAATACCATTTTCCAAGATATCCAAAAACACATTTATCAAACGGGACGGACAGCGACGGTTAATTTACCCCCCGGATATCAATGGTTAGCCTCTCCGACGGTTTTACAGTCTCAAGCATTACGCCTATATATCACCCAAAACCAACAGCCAGAAACTATCAGTAGATTAGTCGAAAGTCTGTTAAACTTGCGTCGTGAGGGAATTTGGCAAAATGACTATGATACCGCCGAGGCGTTAACGGCGTTAGTGGCTTATCAACAAACCCAAACCACGTCGGAAAGTTTGCGGGTTAATTTGCAAGTAGGGAACTACATATCACAGCAAATCGAGTTAGGAAATGATGGTAATTCTAGCTTTAATCTTAACCTACCTATGGCAGAATTACCCCAAGGAAATTATCAACTATCGATTCAACCTGAGAATTCGGGTAATTTGCATTATTGGATCAAATACAGTTATCGCTTAGAAGGAAAACAACCGGGTCAACTTAATGGTCTTCGGGTTATTCGGACTATTCGACCAGCTAACGAAACTCAAATTTGGCAAACCTATAGCCTCGCAGCGGAGTCTAAACCTTTAACGGTCAAACCGGGACAGGTCTTTGATATTGGCTTGGAAATTATCGCAGATCATCCCGTGGATAAAGTGGTGATTGTTGACCCCCTCCCGGCGGGTTTAGAAGCGATTGATAGGAGTTTTGATACCAGTAATCAAGCGTTACAACCTCAGACTGATAGTTGGGAAATTGCCTATCAAACTATTTATCGCGATCGCATTATGGCTTATAGCGATCGTCTCATACCTGGTGCTTATCATGTTCATTATCTAGTACGTTCTGTCACCCCCGGCGAATTCATCTGGCCGGGTGCAGAAGCCTATCTACAATATAACCCAGAAGAGTTCGGACGAACTACCTCTGGATTGTTAGTGGTATCCGATAGATAGACTCGGAAAAACCGGAAAAACTCGCCCTATTATAGCATAAATGGAGGATAATAGCAAGTAATCATAATCAATTATGTTAAGACTTGGTGTATAGTTTCTACAAGTTGTTCAAGAAAATCAACGCAGTCGCTAACTAGACGGTCATCAATAGGCCATCTGTTTCCGATGCCAAAAGAAGGGTCTATATCAGCTTGATGAGCAATTTTATTTCTGCGATCGACTATTGCACTAAGTTGTTGTTTGATATCTTGTGCTGATTTCCCCATTTGCTGCGCTACCTCATCCCACAATTTTTGCTCATAAATAAGACGAATAGCATCGGCTATTTTATCTGGTTTTTGAAAACTCTTATATCCCAGGTTTTCTCGGAGTTCATCATTGAGTAATGAAGTCTGATTGAGTTTATTTTGAATCGCGCTTGATATCAGCGGAAGCAAATCTGATACACTGGGAGATTCTGGCAGAAATGACCCGGCTTGGCTTAACTGAATTTCTGTTTCTAACCAAGATTCAATATTCATCAGCATTAATCTGTCATTGGTAGTGTTACCTAATGACACTTGAAAACGTGAAAAGGCGGCAGTTTGAGGACGTTCACCTTTATAAATTTCTAACATTCCCAGGGTGACAACTTCATGGATATAGTAATCTAATGCACTTACGGCTAAAACCAGGGATGCTCGTAAAATATCAGATAAATCTAAAGCCGGGGTCGATTGAGATTTAATATAGTTATGAACATCAATTAAATCCCTAACACGAGCAATACTGACCCGAAATTGGTCAAGCGCTAATTGCATAACTCTGAGAAGTTAATCCGATAATTTTATCTGCTAGGTCGGCAAATACCTGATAAAATTCTTGCTGTTTTTTCTGATTGTTTTGGTAAACTTTGCCAGCTTGTTTTAATTGCTCACGAGTTAAAGCATAAATCGGAGTTTGATGCTGTTGAGACAGAGCAATCAGACTATTAAAGTTAGAAATCTTAGTTAAAGTAAAAGTTTCGCTAATACCTTGCTCAAGATAACTGGGAGTAGGTAACATTAAACCAGATTGTCTGAACACAGGAACCAATTTATCCTTAACATCTGCCTCGATTCTATCAATCCATTTTTGAAAAGCTACAGTTTCCCTACCGTGAATAATGCGATAATTCTGAATAATAGTTCCCAGAAACCGAAGTTTAAAATCAGGAAATGGATATATTGCCTCTTTTAAAATCGGTAAGGAACTGGCTTTTTTCGCCCATAATGACCATTTTGGCAAAATTTTACTCAAGGATTCAATCGCCATCACGGAGAAGAAATCAGCGGTAGTAGGAATGATAAAAAAGTCGCTGGTCATCAACAAATTTTGATTAATTGAATTTAAGCTAGGACTCATGTCAATTAAAATATAATCCGCATTAAACCGCGCGGCAGTTTTGTTAAACAAGTCAGTAATAGACCCGGGTAAATTTTGGAGTGTTTGAATCGAACTACTTAACTCTTGAGCAATACCTAGGGTAACTTCATACTCAGCAAATCCTACATTACCCGGAAGTAAAAATAAGCCTTCTTGACCTGATAAAGCAACACAATTTACGGCTTCAATGGGTTTGGGTTGACCTTCAAAAGCTGGCGCGAGTCCGGTTTTAATGTTGGAATGTGTATTGTAGATAGCTTCGATTCTCCCTTGGTCATCTTCGGTATCTTCACCTAAAGCCATACCAGTTAAATTACATTGTGGGTCAGCATCTACAATAATCACTTTTTTGCCTTTTGCTGCTAACATCCAACCTAAGTTAAATGTAGTGGTGGTTTTACTGACTCCGCCTTTGTGATTAAATAGGGCGATTTTCTGAACCATGATATTTACCCTGTTTTGAACTCCGCAATCAATTATGGCTAATTATAGCAAATAATCATTGCCCCAACTGTCAATAATAATCTCTATGGAGGTTTGAGACTCACTTCAGATGCTGTCTGATGATGTTGCTGTATCAATTCTGAGGTGATGGTGATGAGGTGAGAGTGGTTGGGGTCTCTGTGGATATGGGGAGACTCATGGCTAAATTTTATGGGTCATGTTAGGATGGAGCTAAAGGCTGGGCGGTGACGGTTATGGTTCTAGGGACGGCCGCGAAATCTATGGGGCTCTCAAAGGCTGAAACGCTTACCCAGAGGCAGATTAAGCCCCAACCGGAAAATTTTTTTAAAAAAATCGGCAAAAGGGTTGACATAAGTTGAAAGATTCGCTAAGTTAATAAAGGTGAGAGCGACACAAGCTCGAAACCAAAAGGCGAAACAAAACACAAGCCCCCATCGTCTAGAGGCCTAGGACACCTCCCTTTCACGGAGGCGACAGGGATTCGAATTCCCTTGGGGGTACTCAAAAGTTAAGATTAGGGTAGAGATTGCGAGAGTGGTCTCTACCCTTGTCTCTTTGGTGATAGTTGGCTAACCTCAAGGGAGGATCTGGCGCATATAATTGCCCCATAATTGGGCTGCATTAGCGCTACTGCCAAAAGTAGGGGAATTGTCGTCATTACCGAGCCAAATGCCTGTGGTGAGTCTCTGACTGGGTATGTAGCCAATAAACCAGAGGTCAACATTGGAGTTAGTGGTGCCAGTTTTTCCGGCTTCCCCTAAACCCAAACTAGCATCCTGACCTGTACCCCAACGAATTACCCCTTGTAGCATGGAGGTCATGGTTTCTGTGACGAGGGGAGAAAGGACCTGGGGGACTCTGGGATTTTCCCGATCATAGGCATAAATGACCCGACAGCTATTAATATCGAGGGGGTCGGTGCAATCACTACTATCTAAAATACGTCTAATGGCGTGGGGACGGTGAGCCAAACCTCGATTGCCGATGACATTAAAAGCGCCTGTCATCTCTAATAGGGTAACTTCACTTTGACCCAAAACCAAACCGGGAACGGGATTTAAATCGGAGCGAATGCCTAGCCGTCGTGCAATCTCGACGACGGAATTTAAGCCGACTTCCTGGGCGACTCGTAGGGCGGTGACATTTTCGGATAAAGCCATGCCGCGATACATATCGACAGACCCACTACTACGATCGCATCCTCGAAAAGTTTGCCCTTGCCAAGTCAGAGGTTCACAGGAATAGGTTCTACCAGGGGGGATACCCTTATCTAAGGCGGCGGCATAAGGAAACAGCTTAAAGGTAGATCCGGGCTGTCGTAGGGCTTGAGTGGCTCGGTTAAATTGACTATCCCCATAACTGAGTCCTCCGACCATAGCCATGACAGCACCATTGCCGGAGTCGAGAGTTACTATTCCCCCCTGAGAAAAGCCAGCGCCCGCCCCTACAGTAGCTAGATGTTGTTGCAGAGACCTCTCAGCGACGGCCTGCATTTGAGGATCTAAAGAGGTTTCGACAATAAAGTTACCCTCTCGCGCCAATTGACTGCCGAGCAGTTGATCTATTTCGGTAAATACATAATCATAAAAGTAGGGGGCTATGGTACTTTCGAGAACTTCCCGCGCCCTGGGGTTAATTTCAATACGCGATCGCCGCGCCCGATCTGCCTCTTCTGAGCTAATCATTCCCAGGGCTTGCATTCTCGCCAAAACGCGATCGCGATACTGAACAGCTAACTCATAATTTTGAATAGGATTAAAACTATTAGGGGCGGGCAGAATCCCGGCGAGGGTGGCGGCTTCCGACAGGGTTAAATTAGTGGCTGATTTGCCAAAATAGAACTGAGCGGCATTTTCAAAACCATAGAGGTCTAAGCCTAAATATACTCGGTTCAAATAGGTAAGTAACAGGGTATCTTTTCCGTAAAAAGTCTCTAATTTTAGGGCAACGATCGCCTCTCTAGCCTTGCGGCCGGGGGAATCTTCTGTGCCGACATACTCCCTAAATAAAGTCCGGGCTAACTGCTGGGAGATGGTGCTACCACCTTCTCGAATTTGACCCCCTTGTAAATTGGTGACAAAAGCCCTTAAAATCCCGATGGGGTCAATACCAAAATGCCAATAAAAACGGCTATCTTCGGAGGCTATAACGGCATTGGGTAGGTAAGAGGCAAAATCGGATAAAGCCTCCAATTCCAGTTGTAAATTATTGTTAGTGATACCCCGCAGCGGCTGACGATCGCGGGAATAAACGACGACGGGGCCATTGATAGAGCGAGGGAGAGGTCGCACTGTAAAATATTGCCACTGCCACAAGACGACCAAGGCAACTAAAGCACTAATACCACAGAAGGCATAAAGACCAGAGCGCAGTAACCGCACATACCAGCTAGGGGGATCTACATACTGAACCCTAACACCATTAGCAAGTTCTGGGGGACCCAAAGTAATGACATCCCCATGACGCAGGGGAAAAACCTCAAGTCGCCGCCGTCCCTTATAGATGCCATTGGTAGAATTTTCGTCTTTGATATAAAATTGTCGAGAGGGATGTTCTCCCAAAATGGTTTTATGTGGTGGTTGTCGTAGTAAACACAGATGCACTTGACTAACGACCGGATTGCGAACCACGATATCACTAGATCGCGAAGAACGACCAATGATATAGCGATCGCCCAATAGCGGATAAACATCAGCCTTATCCGCATCGGCATTTTGCACCCAAAGTTCAGGAACCCTACTATTAGGCTTTAGCAACAGCCGAGAGAAGTTAACCCGGGCGTGAATAGTCTGCACAACCTGGGTGATGGCATTTATAACTGTATTTGACTTCGGGTCCGGCTTTTTAGATGACATATTTAACGACATTCCGCATATAGCCGTTATGTGAGACTCACTGGCCGTAGCTGACTCGGAAAATTATAACACCTACTTTTCCTAGTCCGTCGAGTAGTGATTCACGGTTGGGGCAAATCAAGGGATAATTCTATAGAGAGTATCACGCTGGAGGGGTTTTCGTTGGACGGAGGCGATCGCCTCTTTCAGGTCTTCTACTGTCCTACAGGTTCCCCCCTTAGCCCCTGCCATAGTGGTGATATGTTCTTCCATTAGGGTGCCGCCGATATCATTACAGCCCCATTTCAGGGCTTCTGTGGCACCGGATAAACCCAATTTTACCCAACTAGGTTGATGGTTAATAATCCAGTTACCCAGGAAAATCCGGGCTACAGCCATTAATCTGAGGCTATCAGCTAAAATTGGTTGGTCTCTTCCTACTCGGCGGCGTAAGGGGGGAGGTGCTTGTTCCCCGACAAAAGGCAAAGCAATAAATTCGGTAATTCGGGCGGGATAATTCCGGTCTATAGCTTTTTGTTGTAGCGATCGCAATTTGTGCAAGTGGTCGATCTGCTGTTGGGGGGTTTCAATGTGACCACATAATATGGTGCTAGTGGTGGGAACTCCTAGACTGTGGGCGGTTTCTACAATTTCCAACCAGGTGGCTGTATTAATTTTTTCTGGACAGATGACCTGGCGAATGCGATCGTCTAATACTTCGGCGGCTGTTCCTGGCATAGAACCGACTCCGGCATCCCGCAGTGAACCTATGACTACATCATAACTGAGGCGATCGCCACGGGCAATAAATTGCACTTCCTGGGGGGAAAAAGCATGAAGGTGTAAATTGGGAAACTCGTTTTTGATGGTTTTCACCAACTGGAGATAGTAGGGTAAAAACTGACCGTTAATCTGAGCCTGGGGATTTAATCCCCCCTGCATACAAATTTCAGTCGCCCCCCTTTCGACAGCATCTTGGGCTTTTTCGAGAATTTGCTCAAAACCCAACCAAAAGGCTCCGGCTTCCCCTTCATCACGCCGGAAAGCGCAAAAATTGCAATGCTGTTCACAAATGTTGGTAAAATTCAGGTTGCGATTAATTACATAGGTTACAGTATCCCCACAATCACGCGATCGCCACTTATCTGCTACCTCTCGCAGACGTTCGGTAACTTTCGGGTGATTTGCTTCCAGTAGGGTTAATCCTTGCTCTGGGGATAAATCAGCCCCTTCTGAGGCGTAATCTAAGATGGCATCAACGGTTTGAGTTAACATACAATCTATTCGATAGTGTCCCAAGTTACATCGGTCAGCATATTTACTCAAGTTCTTTAGTTAATTGGATGACAGCAATGATATTACAATCTGCTTTATCTATTCGAGTTCCCAGACCACAACTGCTCTGGTTTTCCCCCAAATTGGGGAATGTACCGATGGTGATGCTTATGGGTGCAACTATGTTCCTGTTCACGATCGCACCTATTCTAGCTCAGGAAGAACCCGCACCGGAATCGTCCCCCACTTCCGAAATCGATCGCCCCTCTGTTGATCATAATCAATTACACAATCAGGGAATTGAACAATTCCATAAAGGGGAACATCGCGAAGCCCTAGACAGCCTGGAACAGGCATTGCAAATTCGCCGCCAACAAGGCGATCGCCTGGCTGTAGCAGAAACACTCAATGCTATTGGTGAAGTTTACAGCAATTTTAACGAAAGCGATCGCGCTTTACCAGCTATTCAAGAAGCCCTAGAAATTTATCGCCAACAAAACCCCGAAGCCGCCTCGGAAACGGCTCTCGTCCAAAGGGGTAAAGCCCGCAGTCTCAATCTCCTCGGTTTTGTTCGCCGCCAACAGGGTGAATTTTCCGAAGCCCTCCAACACCACCAAGAAGCCCTCAGATTAGCTCAAAGTGCAGGCGATCGCAGTGAAATGGGGGAATCCTTACATAATATCGCGGCTGTCTATGCTAGTCAAGCTCAACCTACCCAAGCCCTCGACTATTATGAACAAGCCAGGGCTATCCGTCAAGAGGTGGGAGATTTACGGGATCTTTCTCGCACCCTGAACAATTTAGGCGCACTTTATTTTAGCATAGGAGAGGTAGAAAAAGCCCTAGAAATTTATCAACAAGCCCTAGCTTTTCGCCGCCAAATAGGAGACCAAGCGGGGGTAGGGCGGTTATTAAGTAATATGGCTTATATCTACCGCGAAAATGGAGATGATTTCCAAGCCTTAGTACATTTTCAGCAAGCGGCTCAACTCTTGGAACGCATCAGAGATAACGCTGGGGCGGCTCGTATCTTGAATTTAATGGGGATGATCTATGAAAATTTAGACCAGGTTCCCCAAGCGATCGAAACCTATCAGCAGGCTGCTAATTTGGCTAAGGAAGCTAATGATGTGGGTCTAGCGGGGACGGCACTTAGCCAGATAGGTCGCCTTTATAACAGTCAGGAAATGTGGGAAAAAGCCCTGGAAATTTACCAGCAAGCCCTAGAATTTTACCAAGAGTCAGACCAGCAGCCAGAGATTAGTCAAATCCTCAATAATATAGGTTCCATTCATGAGAACTTGGGGAACTATTCCCAGGCGCTAGAAACTTTAAAAAGTGCGTTATCTATCATCCAAGAAGCTGGAGACCCAGAAGCTGCACAGGCGACTCTCAACACGATTCAATCCCTGGAAGAAAAGTTAACGGAAAATGAAAATGAATAATTAATAATTAATAATTAATAATGAATAATTAATAATTGTAGGGGCGCGCCTCCGCAGTTAGTCAGAGGAATGAGGGAAGCGCTTAATAAACCCGCCCCACCCCACCGGGGAATTAATAATTAATAATTAATAATTAATAATTAATAATTAATAATTGTAGGGGCGCGCCTCCGCAGTTAGTCATCGGAATGAGCGACGCGCTTAATAAACCCGCCCCACCGGGGAATTAATAATTAATAATTAATAATTAATAATTAATAATTGTAGGGGCGCGCCTCCGCAGTTAGCTATAGGAATGAGGGAAGCGCTTAATAAACCCGCCCTCACCCCCACCGGGGAATTAATAAACCCGCCCCACCGGGGAATTAATAATTAATAATTAATAATGAATAATTAATAATTGTAGGGGCGGGTTCCGCAGTTAGTCATAGCAATGAGGGAAGCGCTTAATAAACCCGCCCCACCCCACCGGGGAATTAATAAACCCGCCCCACCGGGGAATTAATAATTAATAATGAATAATTAATAATTGTAGGGGCGCGCCTCCGCAGTTAGCTATAGGAATGAGGGAAGCGCTTAATAAACCCGCCCTCACCCCCACCGGGGAATTAATAATTAATAATTAATAATTAATAATTAATAATTGTAGGGGCGGGTTCCGCAGTTAGCTATAGGAATGAGGGAAGCGCTTAATAAACCCGCCCTCACCCCCACCGGGGAATTAATAATTAATAATTAATAATTAATAATTAATAATTGTAGGGGCGGGTTCCGCAGTTAGCTATAGGAATGAGGGAAGCGCTTAATAAACCCGCCCCACCCCACCGGGGAATTAATAATTAATTGTTAATTATTAATTGTTAATTACTAATTATTAATTGTTAATTATTAATTGTTAATTATTAATTGTTAATTATTAATTGTTAATTATTAATTGTTAATTGTTAATTGTTAATTGTTAATTGTTAATTATGGATAGTAATGTCGCAATAGGTTTGGGTAGTAATTTGGGGTTGTCTGGTCAAACAGTAGAAACCGCCCTAGAATTACTGGAAGGCTATGAGGGAATTAGGGTGAAAAAACGATCGCATTGGTATCGGACAATTCCTGTGGGACCCCCTCAGCCGGATTATATCAATGGGTGTGCTATTCTGGAGGTGACTGTCTCCCCTCAGTCCCTCTTGGAAACTCTGCTAGAAATTGAGAAGACATTGGGGCGGGTGCGTGGGGAAAGATGGGGACCGAGAACCCTAGATCTTGATTTATTGCTGTTCGATGATTTAATCTTGAATACACCTACCCTAGAAATACCACACCCGAGAATGCGCGATCGCGCTTTTGTGTTAGTCCCCCTAGCGGAAATAGCCCCGGAGTGGATAGATCCTATCAGTAAAAAGGCGATCGCCCAATTGCTGGAAACTATCGATCAGTCAGGAGTCCAAAAACTAACTTTAACTAACTAATGAAACTAGGTTCAGAACCCCCCGAAATTCTCGCACAACAACTCTTTTATCGAGGTCGGAAATTTAACTTTGATGTCCACCGCCTTCGCCTTCCTAATGGGGCGATCGGTCAGTGGGAATGTGTTAGACACCCCGGAGGTGCTTTGGTAATTCCCGTTACCCCAGAAGGTAAATTGGTATTGGTCAGACAATATCGATTTGCAGTGGAAGGGCGGACTTTGGAATTTCCAGCCGGGACGGTAGAAGTTAACGAAGACCCCGCCGAAACCGTCCGGCGCGAAATTGAAGAAGAAACAGGCTACCGCGCTCATAAGTGGCGTAAACTAGGGCAATTTGTCCTCGCGCCGGGTTATTCTGATGAAATTATTTACGCCTTTCTCGCGGAAGATCTCGAAAAACTAGAAACTCCCCCCGCACAAGATGAAGATGAGGATATAGACACGGTTTTGATGACTCCCCAAGAGTTGGAAAAGGCGATTTGGGAGGGGGAACCTGTGGATGCTAAATCTATCGCTAGTTTTATGTTGGCTAAACCGTTTCTATAACTCTGTGTGTTTATGTCGGATTTAATCTTATTTTGGCATCGTCGAGATCTGCGGATTTCCGATAACTGGGGACTGGCGGCGGCGCGTCGGGTGACTTCTCAGGTGGTGGGGGTCTTCTGTCTTGACCCGGCAATTTTGAGCGGTGATGATATCGCCCCCGTCCGTGTGGCTTATATGATCGGCTGTCTCCAATGTTTACAACGCGACTACCAACGGGGGGGGAGTCAATTACTGATTATTCAGGATAACCCGGCTCAAGGTCTGCGAAAATTGGCGGTGGCTTTGGGGGCGATCGCTGTTTATTGGAATCAAGACGTTGAACCCCTCGCCAGACAACGCGATCGCTCTGTAGAAGAGTCTCTCACAGAGGTGGGGATTAAAGTTGAGACTTTCTGGGATCAGGTTTTGCATTCCCCAGAAGCCATTTTTACGGGGTCTAAGGAACCCTATAAGGTTTATACTCCCTATTGGCGCAAATGGATTCAGCAGCCGAAACCAGAACCCTGTGATACCCTAAAATCTAGGGGGCTGACAGAGGCTCAGGAAAAGGCGGCTCTGGAGGCGGGAGCGATCGCTTTACCCACGGCTAAGGATTTGGGATTTATCTGGTCGGAACCTTTTATCCTAGAACCCGGAGAAACGGCCGCGAGCGATCGCTTGCAACTCTTCTGCGATCGAGCCATTTATGAGTATGACCAAGGGCGGAATTTCCCCGCTATTGATGGCACTTCTCTGTTGAGTCCGGCTTTGAGATTTGGGGCGATCGGTATCCGTACCTTATGGCAAAAAACCCAAGAAATTATGGCTTTAACTCGCAGTGACGAAGCCCGCGACCATATTCAAACTTGGCAGCAGGAAATCGCTTGGCGGGAGTTTTATCAACAGGCTTTATATCACTTCCCCGCCTTAGCCACCGGTGCATTTCGTCAGCCTTTTGACCGTTTTCCTTGGTCAGATAATCAAGAACATTTCCAGGCGTGGTGTCAAGGACGCACCGGATATCCTATTGTTGATGCCGCTATGCGTCAACTCAATGAAACCGGATGGATGCACAACCGTTGTCGCATGATTGTCGCCAGTTTTTTGACCAAGGATTTAATCATCAATTGGCAATGGGGAGAAAAGTATTTTATGCAAAGACTTATTGATGGGGATTTAGCCTCAAATAATGGTGGGTGGCAGTGGAGTTCCTCCAGTGGGATGGACCCTAAGCCTTTGCGGATTTTTAACCCCGCTTCCCAAGCTCAAAAATATGACCCGGAAGCTGAATATATCCGCCAGTGGTTGCCAGAATTGCGGAATTTGGACACCGCCCACCTCGTGACTGGCAAAATTTCCAGTAGCGATCGACAAGCCTGTGGCTACCCACAGCCCATTGTAGACCACAATCGACAACAAAAATTGTTTAAGTCGATTTATTCCCAATTAAAGGCTTGACAAATTCCCCCAACTATGGCAGGATATTAAATTGTGCCAAACAAATACACCCACTCATGCGGAACTGGCGGAATTGGTAGACGCGCTAGATTCAGGTTCTAGTGTTCGCAAGGACTTCCGGGTTCAAGTCCCGGGTTCCGCATTTGGAAGGAAATGGGCTGGGGAAAGTTGGGCTGATATATGCCACTGTTAACCGTGTTGGCATTTGCACTCGTTTTACACTCACTCCCAATAATGCGATCGCTTTTGAGTGCATCAGTGTGATGGTACAATGGGGGCTCAAGTTCCGGGTTCCGCATTGGGAAACAAACCCCGTTGCTCACTGGCAGATAGCTGAGTCAGGCAACTGTTCGGTTATCCTACCAAGCTACCTGACTCGGTTTGATTTTCGGATGCCGTCGCCGACATCTCGGGAATCAGGCTAGACTCTTCTACGGCACACCCGACAAATTCCCATCCATCGGCTCTGGCACGGAAGAGTCTTGGGGGGGCACAGGCTACCCGAAAACCGTTGTTGTTGTTGAGGTTGTCCGGGTCGTTCCTGTTGCGGTAGGCACAACGGCAGTTTTCTGGATTGTTGTTCCACGAACCGCCGCGCAGCACTCGGGGTAGCCTGAACCCCTCTTCACTCCCTCACCCAGGCGAGAGAAGCGAATAGCTGTTGTTGCAGTCGCCAGGTGTCGCCGTGGTTGAGGTGGGCGAACCAACTCTGCAAAGATTGTTCTACCTCTGACTTGCCAATCTTACCACAAACATAGTTTTTGTGCAACTTTCGCAGCCGTTTTCGGCTCCGCTTCAAGTTGTCGCTGCGGACGCGAATATAATCTGGGAAAATGCGAAAGCCGAGAAAATTGGCACCGTGTTTGGTTTCAAACAGTTGGCTTTTGATGGGATGAATTTTGAGCCGCAGTTGGGTTAAATAGGTTTCGATTTCGGTGCGGGCATCAGCAAGGAATGAGTGGGAATCTGCAAATAGGGCGAAGTCATCGACGTAGCGGACATATTTCTTGACTTTCAGTTGTTCTTTGATGAAATGGTCCAAGCCGTTTAGGTAGACGTTGGCGAAAAATTGGCTGGTTAAATTGCCGATGGGCAGTCCCCGTTGGCGCTGGATGGGGGTGAGGAGGTCATCGCCGGGGAAGTAGTCAATCACCGGTAATTGTTCGTTGCTGTTGTCGATGATTAAATCGATTAGCCAGAGGGTGTTTTTACATTTGATTTTCCGCCGCAGCAGGGTTTTGAGAATTTCGCGATCGATACTGGGAAAATATTTCTTGATGTCGCACTGGAGGACGTAGGAACTTGAACGGGCAAATATAGTAAACTTTTTGAGGGCGCGGTGGGTTCCGAAACCGACCCGGTTAGCATAAGAGTCGGCAATAAACGTGCGCTCAAAAATGGGGGCGATGACGTGGCAAAGGGCGTGGTGGACGACTCGATCTCGGTAAGGGGCGGCGGAAATGACCCGTCTCTTGGGTTCAAATATCTCGAAGGTTCGATACTCTCCGGGTTGGTAGGTTTGGGTGGATAATTCTTGCTGGAGTTGTATTAATTCCGATTCTAGGTTATCATTGAACTCCAGAACGTTTTGGCGGTATCTTTTCCCCCGTTGGGCTTGGCGAGACGCTTGAAAAAGGTTCTCAAAGTCGATGACATCCAGCCAGAGATTGCTATATCGTTTCATGGGTGAGCCTTTATTTACGGTTTCGCTGTTGTTTGATCCAACCGCCGAGTTCGATACCGATTTCGTTCACCTGTTTCCCGATGTATTCGTAGCGCTTGAGAGAAATTAACTCAAAATCTAGAAGTAATCGGGTTTGATAGCGCAAAATATCCAGCTCGGTGTTGATCGCCTCCAGGTAAGAGAGTTTTTCTTTGGCATACCTGGCGCGAATGAGTCCCTGTAGGATATCATAAAGGCTGTTAATAATGCGAGTTCCCAGAATAAATTTGTGATCCTTGGGAAGACGGTTCAAAATCGGGACATACCATTTAATCAGATCCTTTGTTTTCTGAATAATCGGTAATTCGGGGCTGGACATCGTTGTTGTTTACACAAGGGCAATTTAAATTTAACATTTCTTTACACACAAATCCATATTTATGGTGTAAAATTGGGGAAATATAAAAAAAGCTCGCTGCGATCGCTCAAAAGGGTAAATGGCTAACAGGGTAAAGGGCAAAAAAACAAAAGCGCTAAGGGCTAAGAGTCGGGGGGGCACAGGCTACCCGAAAACCGTAGTAGTCGCTGAGGAGGCCCGGGCCGAGCCTGTAGCGGTAGGCACAACGGCAGTTCTCTGGATAGTTGAGCCACGAACCGCCGCGCAGCACACGGCTTTCTTGGCTTCCCAAAAACTTGACTAAATATTCAATAGGATTTTGATAACGATTATCGTTCCCAACATCCCACACACGACCATCCGAAGGCGCACCATTGTAGCTGTCGTGCCAGGGGTCAGCGCACCATTCCCAAACATTTCCGTGGATATCATACAAGCCAAAGGCGTTGGCGTGTTGAAACTGACCGACGGGGGTGGTTTGTTGGCGGTAGGCTCCCTCGGGTCCTGAGCTATAGGTGTAGTTGCCATTGTAGTTGGCGAGGTCTGTCGTCAGGGTATCACCGACGTGAAAGGGGCTAGTGGTTCCGGCGCGGGCTGCATATTCCCACTCGGCTTCACTGGGTAATCGGTAGGGTTTGCCGATTCTCTTCGAGAGGCGGGCGCACCACTCGATTACATCATACCATGAAACTCTTTCAACGGGAAGATTTAATCCTTTAAATCTTGAGGGGTCTAGGCTCAGGTCCCGTTGGAGTTTGGGGAAACTAGCCACTTGTCGCCATTGTGCTTGGGTAACCGGATATTTCCCCATGAGGAAGGGTTTAATGGTGACTCGGTGTTGGGGTCTTTCATCATCAGAACTTCCAGCTTCACCACTCGGCGCACCCATAATAAAGGTTCCCCCCGGAATTAGCACCATCTCCAGGGTTACACCATTTCCCAGGTCTTCGATAATACATTCAGCCTGACCGCGACGGCAGTTAATTTCTTGTCCATTTGAATTTACCGTAACGATGTCAAAGGAAAAAGAAGTCGTTTTTGGTCGGTAAAGGGGGGTGGGTTTCGGCGGTTCCAACAGCTTTAACCACTCCTCCATCGACTGAGGGCGCTGGGTTTTATTTAACGCCATCCCCGCCATAATCGCATCATTAATAGCATCGCTCACCGATGCCAAATCCTTGGGCGGCAACAACTCTTCCCGGTCTACCTTGCGGGAAAAACAGTCCCTCGGCAACTGCTTCGTTACGGCATAATAGAGAGATGCTGCCAGAGTGTAAATATCGACGGTGGGGGAGCGATCGCCTTTAATTAACTGTTCGTAGGGTGCAAAAGCCTTATTGCCAAAAATCTTGGAACTGGTGACACTGGGGACGACATTTCCAGCGATGCCAAAATCAATCAATACCGGCTGACGGTTACCTCGCAACATGATATTAACCGGGGTGGCATCCCGGTGAACAATACCAGCGCGATGCACCTGTGCCAAAGCCTGAGCCACCGGACAAATTAACTCCAGGGCGGTCGCTTCCGAAAGGGGGCCTTGTTCCTGCACCAGAGTATAGAGGTTTTTGCCCTCGATAAATTCCATTACCAGACAATGGGAGTCGGATTCTTCAAATAAGTCCTTGACGCGGACGATGTGGGGGTTGGGGTCCCTCTCCAGTTGGGCTAAAATTTGGGCTTCCCGGATGAAGCGTTGGACGTATTTGGCATAGTCGGGGTCATGTCGCAAAAAGGCATTGGGGGTTTTGATCACCACGGGGGCATTGAAGCCCCGATGCAGGGCTTTGTAGGTAATGCCGAACCCACCCTGTCCGAGGACAGTTTCGATGGTGAATTTGCCGTTTTGGAGTGAGTGTCCGTTTTGCCAGTACATTGTCCGGGTGTCAGTCGGTGAGGATGTCAATATTGTACACCCACCCAGGGCTATTTATTTAAAAATAGGGCGATTATGGTTGCGATCGCACCGAGAATGCCGGCAACAGTAGCAGCCAATTGAAGGGGGATCGGCAGACTATCCCATTGGGGAATTGGCGACCAGCGCCCGATTCCCAATTCCCGCAGAAATTCCGGTACACTCTGGGTGCGATCGCCCGGAATTAAAGCCATGGCATGAACGATCGCCTGATTAACCTTTTGGCTAATCTTGGGATTGTGCAAACGGGGGGGAGTCAAATGCACATCGGAATCGGTATCATGGCGATCTAAGGCACTTTCAGGTTTTTTTCCGGTCAGCAGCACATACAGGGTCGCCGCCAGGCTGTAAACGTCCGTCCAGGGTCCTTTGGGTTCCAGGTGGGAATACAATTCGATGGGTGCAAAGCCATCAACGGTAATTTGTTGGGTGAGGGGATGATCGAAAGACCTCGCCAAGCCAAAATCAATTAAAATCGCCTCTTGTTTTCCTGCGCGAATCATAATATTTCCGGGTTTAAGATCTCGATGCAAAAGACCCCGTTGGTGGACGGAAATCAAAGCCGAACCAATTTGTTGAATATAGCCCAGGGCAATTTTTTCGGGAAGTTGAGGTTCTCCCCGCTGACCGAGACTGACCCCATCAATATAGTCCATGACGATACACGGATAGCGAGTATTGGCAAACCATCCCTCCCGCACCGCTTCGTCAAAAATTTCTCGCACTTTGACAATATGAGGATGTTGGCATTGGGAGAGTTTTAGGGCTTCATCATAAAATTTGGTCGCATATTTTTCCCGTTCCGAGGGCTTGAGATCTTTTAACATGGAAGCGTCGGGATTCAGGGTTTTAATGGCAACATAGCCATTCGTCCGCACTTCCTTCGCGAGATAGGTGACGGAAAATCGCCCCTGTCCCAAAATGCGATCGACCATATAGTTCCCGTTGTTGAGTTTCTGTCCGTTTTGCCACAACATGATGGAATCGATAAAATATGGGCGTATTTTACCAAAATCCGCTGCTGCTTGGGTTGCCGAAACAGAAACCCGGTGGCTCACGGCTGGCTGGGAAGTTGGGTTTCGCTGCGCTTCACCCAACCTACTAAAGCGCACAGGCTAAGAGTCGGGGGGGCACAGGCTACCCGAAAACCGAGGTTGCGGTCGAGGCCGTCCGGGTCGAGCCTGAGGCGGTAGGCGCAACGGCAGTAATCTGGATAGTTGCGCCACGAACCGCCGCGCACCACTCGGCTTTCTTGGCTTCCCAAAAACTTGACTAAATATTCAATAGGATTTTGATAACGATTATCGTTCCCAACATCCCACACACGACCATCCGAAGGCGCACCATTGTAGCTGTCGTGCCAGGGGTCAGCGCACCATTCCCAAACATTTCCGTGGATATCATACAAGCCAAAGGCGTTGGCGTGTTGAAACTGACCGACGGGGGTGGTTTGTTGGCGGTAGGCTCCCTCGGGTCCTGAGCTATAGGTGTAGTTGCCATTGTAGTTGGCGAGGTCTGTCGTCAGGGTATCACCGACATGAAAGGGGCTAGTAGTTCCGGCGCGGGCTGCATATTCCCACTCGGCTTCACTGGGTAATCGGTAGGGTTTGCCGATTCTCTTCGAGAGGCGGGCGCACCACTCGATTACATCATACCATGAAACTCTTTCAACGGGAAGATTTAATCCTTTAAATCTTGAGGGGTCTAGGCTCAGGTCCCGTTGGAGTTTGGGGAAACTAGCCACTTGTCGCCATTGTGCTTGGGTAACCGGATATTTCCCCATGAGGAAGGGTTTAATGGTGACTCGGTGTTGGGGTCTTTCATCATCAGAACTTCCAGCTTCACCACTCGGCGCACCCATAATAAAGGTTCCCCCCGGAATTAGCACCATCTCCAGAGTCACCCCATTTCCCAGGTCTTCGATAATACATTCAGCCTGACCGCGACGGCGGTTAATTTCTTGTCCCTTTAAATTGACCGTAACGATGTCAAATTCAAACTTCTGGGTTGGGGGTTTTGGACTATCATCAGATGGCTGTAAATCTGCCCAAACTTCCGCTACAGATTGATAGCGTTTTCTAAAGACTGTCTCAACCAAACGGTCTAAGATTTCGCCTAGTTTATCACTCACCTGATTGCCATTTAAATGCTCACGCCAAACCCATTGTGATTCTAAGGGGTCATATAAATCTGACGGACTAACTTGGGTTAGCAGATATAAACAAGTCACCCCTAAACTATATAAATCACTCCCATATTGAGGTTTTCCCATAGCCTGTTCCGGGGCCCAATATTCCGCCGAACCGATAACCGTTCCCGCTACGCTAAGAGATGTGCGTCGCACCTGTTTAGATGCTCCAAAATCCACTATAACTAACTTATTATCACTGGCGCGTCTAATGATGTTGTCCGGTTTAATATCCCGGTGAATCACTTGATTTTGGTGGACGAAATCCAAAACTGGCAATAAATCCTTGAGCAGCGAAATGATTTGATTTTCGGTAAAAGCGCCTTGATTATCTAACTCCTGTTGTAGGGTTTCCCCTTCGATAAATTCCTGAATTAAATATTGACGGTTATCAGCCGTAAAATAAGCCAACAGTTCCGGGATTTGGGAATGTTTGCCGAGGAGTTCTAAACGTTGGGCTTCTTGGTCGAATAATTGGGCGGCTTTTTGCAGGGTAGCGGTTCCTTGCGCCTGGGGAAGGAATTGCTTAATCACGCAGGGAGGTTTAGAAGGTTTGAAGTCATCCACTGCCAGAAATGTGCGTCCGAACCCACCTTGTCCGAGGATGCTTTTAGCATAGTAGCGTTCTGCCAGTCGGAGTTTACTGCCACATTTTTGGCAGAAATTACAACCTTCGGGGTTGATGTGGAGGCAGTCTGGGTTCAGACATTGGCTCATAATCAGGATGGTTATTGATACCTGATTCTACATTACCATAAATGCCGAAAATTAACCCGCTTTTTCACAGAAACCTGATTTATCACGGCTGGGGAAGTTGGGTTGCGCTGCGCTTCACCCAACCTACTAAAGCGCTACTAAAGCTGGGTTCAGACATTGGCTCATAATCAGGATGGTTATTGATACCTGATTCTACATTACCATAAATGCCGAAAATTAACCCGCTTTTTCACAGAAACCCGGTTGATAACGGCTGGCTGGGAAGTTGGGTTTCGCTGCGCTTCACCCAACCTACTAAAGCTACTAAAGCGCTTTCCCAAAGTTTGACTAAATTGTCAACATATATATCCTGACTATCCCACACCGTACCATCCGAGGGCGCACCAGTGTAGCTGTCGTGCCAGGGGTCAGCGCACCATTCCCAAACATTTCCGTGGATATCATACAAGCCAAAGGCGTTGGCGTGTTGAAACTGACCGACGGGGGTGGTTTGTTGGCGGTAGGCTCCCTTGGGTCCTGAGCTATAGGTGCAGTTGCCATCGTAGTTGGCGAGGTCGGTGGTCAGGGTATCACCGACATGAAAGGGGCTAGTGGTTCCGGCGCGGGCTGCATATTCCCACTCGGCTTCACTGGGTAATCGGTAGGGTTTGCCGATTCTTTTCGAGAGGCGCGCGCACCATTCCACCACATTATACCATGAAACTTGTTCAACCGGAAGATTTAATCCTTTAAATCTTGAGGGGTCTAGGCTCAGGTCCCGTTGGAGTTTGGGGAAACTAGCCACTTGTCGCCATTGTGCTTGGGTAACCGGATATTTCCCCATGAGGAAGGGTTTAATCGTGACTCGGTGTTGGGGTCTTTCAGCGTATGAACTTCCAGCTTCACCACTCGGCGCACCCATGGTAAAGGTTCCCCCCGGAATTAGCACCATCTCCAGAGTCACCCCATTTCCCAGGTCTTCGATAATACATTCAGCCTGACCGCGACGGCGGTTAATTTCTCGGCCCTTTGAATTGACCGTAACGATGTCAAATTCAAACTTCTGGGTTACCGGTTTGCCAGTTGTATTGGGAGTCTGTTTAACAGTCTCTGGGATGACGGTTTGAGGACTTGTTGGGTTGGGCGATTTCCCATAATATCGCCGTAAATCTTCCCAAACTTCCGCTACAGATTGATAGCGTTTTTTAAATACTGTCTCAACCAAACGCTCTAAGATTTTGCCTAGTTTATCACTCACCTGATTGCCATTTAAATGCTCACGCCACACCCATTGTGATTCTAAGGGGTCATATAAATCTGACGGACTCACTTGGGTTAGCAGGTATAAACAAGTCACCCCTAAACTATATAAATCACTCCCATATTGAGGTTTTCCCATAGCCTGTTCCGGGGCGCAATATTCCGCCGAACCGATAACGGTTCCGGTGACGCTCATAGATGTGCTATGCACCTGTTTAGCCGCCCCAAAATCCACTAGGACTAACTTGTTATCACTGGCGCGTCTAATGATGTTTTCCGGTTTAATATCCCGGTGAATTACTTTATGTTTGTGTACAAAATACAAAACTGGCAATAAATCCTTGAGCAGCGAAATGATTTGATTTTCTGTAAAAGCGCCTTGATTGTCTAACTCCTGTTGTAGGGTGTCTCCTTCGATAAATTCCTGAATTAAATATTGACGGTTATCAGCCGTAAAATAAGCCAACAGTTCCGGGATTTGGGAATGTTTGCCGAGGAGTTCTAAACGTTGGGCTTCTTGGTCGAATAATTGGGCGGCTTTTTCTAGGGTAGCGGTTCCTTGCGCCTGGGGAAGGAATTGTTTAATCACACAGGGAGGTTTAGAAGGTTTGAAGTCATCCACTGCCAGAAATGTGCGTCCGAACCCGCCTTGTCCGAGGATGCTTTTAGCATAGTAGCGTTCTACCAGTCGGAGTTTACTACCACATTTTTGGCAGAAATTACAACCTTCGGGGTTGATGTGGAGGCAGTCTGGGTTCAGACATTGGCTCATAATCAGGATGGTTATTGATACCTGATTCTACATTACCATAAATGCCGAAAATTAACCCGCTTTTTCACAGAAACCTGATTTATCACGGCTGGGGAAGTTGGGTTGCGCTGCGCTTCACCCAACCTACTAAAGCGCTACTAAAGCTGGGTTCAGACATTGGCTCATAATCAGGATGGTTATTGATACCTGATTCTACATTACCATAAATGCCGAAAATTAACCCGCTTTTTCACAGAAACCCGGTTGATAACGGCTGGCTGGGAAGTTGGGTTTCGCTGCGCTTCACCCAACCTACTAAAGCTACTAAAGCGCTTTCCCAAAGTTTGACTAAATTGTCAACATATATATCCTGACTATCCCACACCGTACCATCCGAGGGCGCACCAGCGTAGCCTTCGTGCCAGGGGTCAGCGCACCATTCCCAAACATTCCCGTGGATATCATACAAGCCAAAGGCGTTGGCGTGTTGAAACTGACCGACGGGGGTGGTTTTTTTGCGGTAGGCTCCCCTCGGTCCTGAGCTATAGGTGTAGCCGCCATCGTAGTTGGCGAGGTCCGTCGTCAGGGTATCACCGACATGAAAGGGGCTAGTGGTTCCGGCGCGGGCTGCATATTCCCACTCGGCTTCACTGGGCAATCGGTAGGGTTTGCCAATTCTTTTCGAGAGGCGCGCACACCATTCCACCACATCATACCATGAAACCGATTCAACGGGAAGATTTAATCCGGCAAATTTGGAGGGGTTATAGTTGAGGTCCCGTTGGAGTTTGGGGAAACTAGCCACTTGTCGCCATTGTTCTTGGGTAACCGGATATTTCCCCATGAGGAAGGGTTTAATCGTGACTCGGTGTTGGGGTCTTTCAACATCAGAACTTCCTGTTTCACCACTCGGCACACCCATGGTAAAGGTTCCCCCCGGAATTAGCACCATCTCCAGAGTCACACTATTTCCCAGGTCTTCGATAATACATTCAGCCTGACCGGGACGACGGTTAATTTCTCGACCCATTGAATTGACCGTAACGATATCAAATTCAAACTTCTGGGTTACCGGTTTGCCAGTTGTATTGGGAGTCTGTTTAACAGTCTCTGGGATGACGGTTTGAGGACTTGTTGGGTTGGGCGATTTCCCATAATATCGCCGTAAATCTTCCCAAACTTCCGCTACAGATTTATAGCGTTTTTTAAAGACTGTCTCAACCAAACGGTCTAAGATTTCGCCTAATTTATCACTCACATGATTGCCATTTAAATGCTCCCGCCACACCCATTCGGCTTCTAAGGGGTCATATAAATCTGACGGACTGGCTTGGGTTAGCAGGTATAAACAAGTCACCCCTAAACTATATAAATCACTCCCATATTGAGGTTTTCCCATAGCCTGTTCCGGGGCGCAATATGCCGCCGAACCGATAACCGTTCCCGTCACGCTCATAGATGTGCGCTGCACCTGTTTAGATGCTCCAAAATCCACTAGGACTAACTTGTTATCACTGGCTCGTCTAATGATGTTTTCCGGTTTAATATCCCGGTGAATCACTTTATGTTGGGTGCATCTCAATTGGGAGATAAGTATAATTACTCAGGGCAAAAATCTACTCTTACCCTGATTAAGCAGCTAACGCGCCATTTAGGTAGGCACAGCGACGCCTCAACACCTTCGGCACATTCTCCTTTCGCCATTGTGCCCCCGGCAACTTCACCCTCATCCCAATTTGTTTCACCAACGACTCCACCCGACCCGAACCAATCGATTGCCCCGCTTCCTGCCCAGCCTGGTAGTCTATAATCCTAGTCTGGTGATAGCAGGGTTAGCTTCGCTGTAGAGAATGGCCGCAATCGCGTCAAGGTGTTGCTGGAGTTGAGCTGGTTTCTGAGAATCCATGAGTAGAGGGAGGGTGAGTGGTGCTTCGCTCATTATGTAGGGCTGTGGGTGAAGGTTGCACTAAGTACAATTACTCATTTCCTAACTGAGATGCACCCCGATAAACAAACTAAACCCGATTATTTGGGGATGGTCTAATTACTATTCAGGAGTCATCTCATCTGAGACCTTCAATAAGCTAGACCACACAATCTGGCAAATGTTGCGGGCATGGACAGCTTCAAAATGCGGAAAGGCAAACATCGAAAAACTGAGAAATTACTATAGACCGGGAACGGTCACACTCAGTAACGGGAAAGAAAGACATGAAACTTGGTTATTCAAAACCAAAGATGGACTTACACTATGGAAACATAATTGGACTCCGATTGTCAGACATACCCTAATACGCCCAGACGCAACACTTTATGACGGGAATTGAACTTACTGGGCAACCAGAAAAGGACAAGCAATCGACACGCCAGTAAAGGTAGCCAAACTACTTAAAAAGCAAAAAGGCAGGTGTACCTGGTGTGGGCAATACTTTACCCCATCAGATTTAACTGAGGTAGACCACATTGTACCTCGAAGCCACGGTGGAAAGGATGAATACAAGAATCTTCAGTTACTACACCGCCATTGTCACGATGATCAAACAGCTCTTGATGAAGAGAGGTTGCTGTACTCTTAACAGAGAGGTGCGAAACGTTCAGGCACGCGCATAGGGTGGCAATACCCGAAATAACTGCCCGGTGGGACTTACACCCCTTGGTGGAATATAGGGAGTCGCTTCCCTGACCATCTCATAACTGTTTATATGTCCCGACGCTTAGAGAAATCTAAGCAAGGCAGGGGACTCAAGGTCAAGACAGAACGCTTGAACGGTGGGAGTTGTGACCCACCTAGTATAGCATGAAGTTGAGAGTAACGGCGATAGCCACCCCCAATTTTGGGAATCATAACCCCAGGATTGAAGCGGGGAACGGAAGGCGTGAAGTAGAACCCACTACCAGATGCGACCACTGCCAACCATCCATGACTAAGGAAATCTGAATGATCCGGCTTGAACCATCGTCATTAATAAGTAGCGAAACAGGTTGACACGCTGCGCTCAAAAGAGCAGGGGAAAAGTAGGGGTGTTTCTTGGCTACCTACACAGACCTTTAAAAGTACCCCGGTGGACAGGACAAGTCTAAAGATGGAATGCCCGTATAAACGGAACGTTTAAACCCCTCATTGGCTCTCTCATAAATAAGTGAGCAATATTACTTACAAGAGTAGTGAAAAGTGTAAGCGTATACCTTTAAGGGGAAAGGATGTGGCTGAAAGCTAATGCCTAACTGTAATGGTTAGGATATGCCCACTAGCCACGGTGTGGATATAGAGACCGCGACAATTAAGAGTTTGATGACGAGTGCGAGTTTAAAGACTACGAGGTTGTATATAGCTCCTAAAGTTGAGGTTACAAAGCGGGGGGTCGTAGCCCTGTTCCTACTGACAAATAGGGTATCTACATCAGGAGCCGTGTGCTGGGAAACTCGCAAGCACGGTTTGGAATTGGAGTTGGGGAAGGTGACTTCTCTTTCGACCATAACACGGTCAAACTAGGAGCCGTATGAGGTGAAAGTCTCAAGTACGGTTCTGAATGGGAGGAGATCAAGGCGACTTTATTTTCGACCCCTAATGGCTATAGCCAGATAAATGTCGGGTAAATGTATCAGAATATGCGATATTAATCCAAGGAGTGCGAAACGTTTAGGAGTGAAATAGGGCTGCAATGCCTGAAATAACCTTCCAGTGGGACTTCCACCCCTTGGTGGAATATAAGGGATTCACCTCCCTGACCATCCCATAACTGTTTATATGTCCCGACGCTTGGAGAAATCTAAGCAAGGCAGGGAACTCAAGGTCATAGACAAACTGAGAAATCAGGGAGTAGAGAGTAACGGCGGTAGCCACCCCCAGTTTTGGGAATCACAACCCCAGGATTGAAGCGGGGAACGGAAGGCGTGAAGTAGAACCCACTACCAGATGCGACCACTGCCAACCATCCGTGACTAAGGAAATCTGAATGATCCGGCTTGAACCATCGTCATTAATAAGTAGCGAAACAGGTTGACACGCTGCGCTCAAAAGAGCAGGGGAAAAGTAGGGGTGTTTCTTGGCTACCTACACAGACCTTTAAAAGTACCCCGGTGGACAGGACAAGTCTAAAGATGGAATGCCCGTATAAACGGAACGTTTAAACCCCTCATTGGCTCTCTCATAAATAAGTGAGCAATATTACTTACAAGAGTAGTGAAAAGTGTAAGCGTATGGTGCGAGACGTTCGGGTATGAAATAGGGCTGAAATGCCCGAAATAACTACCCGGTGAGGATTCCAGCTCCGAATCTGGATATAAGGAGACCTCTCCTGACCATCCTCATAACTGGTTATATGTCCCGACGCTTAGGGAACTAAGCAAGGCAGGGAACTCAAGGTCATAAACGAACTGAGAAATCAGGGAGTAGAGAGTAACGGCGATAGCCACCCCCAGTTTTGGAAATCATAACTCCAGGATTGAAGCGGGGAACGGAAGGCGTGAGGTAGAACCTATTACCAAGACGCGACCACTGCCAACCATCTATGATTAGGAAGACCGAATGTCCGACTTGAACCATCGTAATACACTAGCAGCGAAATAGGTTGACACGCTGCGCTCAAAAGGGCAAGGGGAAAAGTAGGGGGTTCGTGCGACTACCTATACAGACCTTTAAAAGTACCCCGGCGGAGAGGACAAATCTAACGATGGCATGCCCATATAATCGGAACGTTGTAACCCCTCTAATGCTCTGCCTATAAACCAGTGAGTAATGCTATTCACAAGGCAGTAGTGAAAAATGTAAGCGCATGCTTAGAGGGTGAAGGATGTGACCAGAAGCTAAAGCCCAATTGTCATGGTTGGGATATGCCCACAGGTCACGGTGGGGATATAGATACTGCGGTCAGTAAGAGTATAATGGCGAGGACGAGTTTAAAGACTACGTGGTGCATATAGCTCTGAACATCGAAGTAGAAAGCAGGTCTCTTGATTCTGCTCCTTTGACAAATAGGGTATCCACACCAGGAGCCGTGTGATGGGAAACTATCAAGCACGGTTCTGAATGGGAGAGGGTGAAGGTGACTTCACTCTCGACCCCTAACCCTTTAAGGGGAAAGGATGTGACTGAAAGCCAAAGCCTAATTGTAATGATTAGGATATGCCCACTAGTCACGGTGTAGATATAGAGACTGCGACAAGTAGGAGTAATATGACGAGAGCGAGTTTAAAGACTACGTGTTGTATTAGTAGCTCCCAAAGTTGGAATCATAAAGCGGGGTTTCGTAACCCTGTTCCTAGTGACAATGAAGGGTATCTACATCAGGAGCCGTATGAGGTGAAAGTCTCAAGTACGGTTTGGAATTGGAGTTGGGGAAGGCGACTTCCCTTTCGACCATAACGATCAAAACTTAACATCAAGGAGTTTCAACGTGATTGAACCATTACTTTCGGGGATCGTCTTAGGCTTAATCCTGGTGACATTAGCGGGACTATTCTTTGCAGCCTATCAGCAGTACAAACGCGGAAATCAACTGATTGACTAAGATTCCCACAAGGCAGGCCTTGTCTCTGGGCTGCCTTGTCTCTGAGGTTTCGAGGAGCGATCGCGATTTTTTGATGATAATTGCCGAGAGCAGTCCAATCAGTCCAATCCAGCCACAAAAAGGGCGCGACTCAAGAGCCACGCCCGCCAGTCAAATGGTTAAGTTGATGTCCTAGTAGGTTTCAACGTGCCAACGGTGCTTTTTCTTGAGTTGCTTCTGATAATCAGACCAGTCAACATCAAACTTACCTGCTGCGGCCGACATTCCCTCATCAATGCCGCCTTCCATACCTTTGAGACCGCAAATATAAGTATGGGTGTTGGGTTTTTGGATCAATTCCCATAACTGATCGGCATTTTCCTTAATCCGATCCTGGATATACATTTTGCCACCTTCTGGGTTTTGTTGTTCCCGACTAATGGCTAATGTCAGGCGGAAGTTTTCAGGGAACTGTTGCTGTAATTCTTCAAGTTCCTGTTGATAGAGGATGTTGGGGCTGTAAGGAATGCCAAAGAACAGCCAAGCCAAGCCTTTGAACTTGTAATCTTCGTGCTGTTCCTTAAACATCCGCCACAGGAATGCCCGGAAAGGCGCAATTCCCGTACCCGTTGCCATCATAATGATAGTGGCATCCTCATCCTCTGGGAGCAGCATTTCTTTACCGACCGGGCCAGTAATAGCCACATCAGCCCCAGCTTCCAGGTTGCACAGATAAGTTGAGCAAACTCCATAGACGGTTTCCCCGGTTTCTGGGTGTTTATATTCCAACTGACGAACACATAGGGAAACTGTTTTATCATCTACATGGTCGCCATGACGGGTAGAGGCGATCGAATACAGCCTGAGTTTATGGGGTTTGCCATTGTTGTCAGTTCCTGGCGGAATAATACCAATACTCTGACCTTCGAGATAGCGCAAGTCGCCGCCACTGATATCAAAAATCAAATGGCGAACAGTCCCGGTTCCACCTTCCCTAACTAACTCTTCGTTAGACAGGCATTTGCCGATATATGGATTTTTGGGCTTGTAAATGTTAACAGGAATATCTGTTTTGGCTTTCGCTTGAGTCATAGTAGGGGTTTGGGTTCCAGATGATTGGCTCTGTTGTCCATTTTCTGGTGCCGCTTGAGTCCGAACCGGAGGGGTTTCGCCAGCAGGGTAGATATTGACAATCTTGGCCCCCATTTTAGATAGGCGACGCATCTCCTGGTTCATGCGTTCGTAGGGAACGGTGAGGTAGACTGTGCCACTGCGACGAATGGGATAGTTAAAGTTGTCAGTGTTCTGTCCCTGACGCATCCCTTCGACTTCAAAGACAAAGATACGGCCCGCCGCTCCTGTCCTCATAGCAACACCAGTTCCAGTTGGACTGTACATTCGTTATTTCTCCCTTAACAATACTGAGCTGTTCACCCAAAAACTGTGACAGATTGATCAGTTTCGGCGATTTTTAAAGCAAAATTGCTAAATTGTTCAGACCAATTACTCCCACACTCCTAGCCAGAGGTGGAGTTTATATTCCCGAACCTGTCACACTCCTAGCCATTTTATCAAAAAATGGGGTACAAAGCCCCATTCTTTAAGGTAGCCGAGGATGGCTTTTTGTCAGCAATTCTCATTTTGACCCGCATCCTGTCCAAGATGCCCGATGATGCCCAATCTTGAACGAAAGAATGGGGCTTTCAAGAATCGCTCTTGAGATGATTCTCAATAAGCTGGGGCAAAATTTCCATAATGAGAATTGCTGGCTTTTTGTGAAAGTTATTGCATATTTTTCGCTTGTATGGTAAAATTGCGGTTTTATAAATTGGTGGTCCTCCGGAAACAGAATTGGCGGTTGATTTTCACGGGTGATCTTCGGGTTCATCGAGATGTTCGGATACATCCCGATAAAGGTTGAAAATATGATGGTCTTTGAGACCATAGACTACATTGCGTCCCCTTTTCTGATAACTGACAAAGCGCATGGTCCTCAGAATTCTCAGTTGGTGGGATACGGCGGATTCGGTCATGTCAACGGCGGCGGCTAGGTCTCGCACACGCATTTCTTTCAGGGCTAGTGCTGACAAGATACGCCAGCGGTTGGGGTCTCCTAGGGTACTAAAAAATTCTGCCATCCGTTGGGCCTTTTCCATGCTCAAAATTTTCTCTGGGGCGAGGGGCTGGTGGTCGTGGTGATGGGGATTGCTATCAAGGGTGTCAGACATATTGTGATGTGGGGGTTTGACTGTGGGGGATTAATCTCAATTCTAAAGAAATTATTAAACTTCCAGATACATATATCTGAAAGTCTGTTCAGATGTTATAGTAGTTACTATGAAAGCTTGTTCAAGCATAAGTCTATTATATCTTGAGGAGAAGTTCTGATGACCACGGTAACTCAAATGAAATGCGCCTGCGAGTCCTGTCTGTGTATTGTGGATACGACAAAAGCGATCGCCAAAAATGGCCAATATTACTGTAGCGAAGCCTGTGCTAATGGCCATCCTAATGGGGATGGTTGCGGTCATAAGGGTTGCAATTGTCACCACTGATTAATTAATTTGGGGGGTAGCAGCAGAGTTGATGGATGGTGATAGATAATCTGCTGCTATTTTTTGGGGAATTTAGCCGATCGCTTTGCTGACTCTGGTTGGGTTACACTTGGTTTCACCCAACCTACAAAGTCTCTACCAAGTCTTTAGTTGGGTTACACTTGGTTTCACCCAACCTACAAAGTCTCTGGTTAGGTTACACTTGGTTTCACCCAACCTACAAAGTCTTTAGTTGGGTTACACTTGGTTTCACCCAACCTACAAAGTCTCTACCAAGTCTTTAGTTGGGTTACACTTGGTTTCACCCAACCTACAAAGTCGGAGTGATCATGAAGTTGAGGAAGAGTTTTGGGGAAGTTTTAGGGGTATTTCAATAACAAACTCGCTTCCCACAGACTCTTGGGAAACACAACGCAGGGTTCCTCCGTGTTTTTCGACGATAATTTGATAGCTGGTGGATAGTCCTAAACCTGTTCCTGAACCCACGGGTTTGGTGGTGTAGAAAGGGTCAAAGACTTTGGAGATGATTTCCTGACTGATACCAATACCGTTATCAGCAATGCGAATTTGGACGGTTTTTTGCTCGGTTAGCATGGTGCTGATCCAAATCATACCTGGCTCGTTGATAATTTGTTCCAGGGTCTGTTTTTTGTAGCGATCGCAAATAGCATCAATAGCATTATTGATTAGGTTGAGAAACACCTGATTAAGCTGTCCAGCACAACATTCAATCTGGGGAATATCTCCATATTGTTTATGGACTTGAATCGCGGGATGTAATGGTTTTTCTTTCAGACGATTATCAAGAATCATCAAGGTACTGTCGAGGTTTTCATGTAGGTTAATATATTTAACTTCCGATTCATCCAGCCTCGCAAAAGTTCGCAGGGATTTAATAATATCTCGAATCCGATCTGCTCCCAAAGTCATTGATTTAAATAGACGCGGCAAATCTTCTATTAAAAATTGAAAATCAATAGTTTCTATTTCTTCGGTGATTTCCGGGTGTGCTTGGGGGCAATGCTTTTGATATAGTTCAATTAGTCCTAATAAATCTCTGGTATATTCTTTAGCATGGGTAATATTGCCGTAAATAAAGCTGACTGGGTTGTTGATTTCATGAGCCAAACCTGCTACCATTTGCCCTAGGCTAGACATTTTTTCGGATTGCACTAATTGAACTTGTGCTTGTTGAAGTTGGTTTAATGTAGCTTCTAGGGTTTCAGTTTGCGCTTGTGCTACTCTGGCGGCTTCCTGGGTGGCGGCGTAGAGTTCTGCTTGGTTCAGAGCAATGACTAATTGATTAGCGATCGCTTCTAATAGCGCGACTTCTGAATGAGTCCAATTATGGATATCCTGACAATGTGCTAGGACTAAAGCTCCTTTAGTGTCTTGTTGTGTCTGAATGGGTAAAATCAAAACAGAACGGCATTCTAACACCAAAAATAAATTGCGAATAGTGGGAGTCGGACAGGTGGCAATATCATCAATTCGCATCATTTCTCCAGATCGGATATATTTGCTAACTGGACGCAAAGCATCGCCGGGGTAAAGTTCAGAAATACTCGTGAGAGAGTCAATTTTGGCTTCTTTGCGAACTTCCCATTCAGGGGTATCTAAGTCGCTTCTATACCAGACAAAATAGGTGCGATCTATATTTAATACACGCCTAATTTCAGCGACAGCAGTTGCCAAAATAGTATCTGTATCCAGGGAGTTACGAATCAACCCAGATAGACAATTTTCGAGTGCTTCTCTTTCTGCTAGTTCTCGCAGTTGTGCTTCGGAAATTCTTAAATTTTCCTCAGTTTTTTTAAGGCTGCTAATATCAAAAGCTGTGCCAATAATTCGGTTAACTCTTCCCGAATCGTCTATAATAGGATTAAGAGTAGTGAGAAAAAAAAATTTATTTTGACCAAAATTCAAATATTCCTCATACTGTAATGATGACTTTTTCAGCCAACAAGTTTCATAGTGACAGCGGATAGCTTTAGCATATTCATCTAAAAACATATCTTCGGGTTTTTTACCGATAATATCCCTAGATTTGATGCCAGTAATTTTTTCGGATGCGGGGTTCCATCCCACAAACTGAAAGTCTCCATCTTGGGTAACATCAACGACAAAAATTGCTTGTTCAATTCCATCATAAATACTAGAGAGGAACTGCTCACGATCGCGCAAAATTTGCTCAGAGTTTTTGCGATCGGTAATATCCATAGCAATTTCAAATAGGCGCAGTACCTGTCCGACTTGGTTACGAACCGCCTCCCCGCGACCTTGAATATAACGAATGCCATCAGGTCTAACAATACGGTGGTCAATTTCGTAGGATTTTCCGGTAGCTAAAGCTCTCTCAACTTGGTTTAGCCAATTGTCGCGATCGTCAGGATGAATAAGTTTTAGTAATTCCTCAAAGGTTAAACAATCTTGGTCTTTGACCAAACCCAAAATCTGCAAAAATTCATCAGAACAAGTAATTTTTTGAGTAACAACATCATATTCCCAATTACCTACATGAGCAATACGCTGGGCCATTTCCAGGTTTTCAGCTACTCGCAAGGCTTCAGTTTCTTTCTGTTTACGTTGAGTAATATCTCGGTTACTCACCCGTTTTCCCTGATACTGTCCGGCTGCATCATAGATAGGCTGATAGTTATGACCAATCCAACGCACTTGTTGATCGCGGGTGATAATACGAAAATCTATTTCCTGCTGATTACGATCGCAGACATTTTCATATAAATAAGGAATTATGCGATCGCGATCTTCAGGATGAATAATTTTTGCCAATAGGCTAGGGTCTTGCATAAACTCCTTGACCGAGTAGCCAGTTATGCGTTCACAGGAGGGAGAAACATATACAATTTCCTGTTGAGGATTAATCCAATATTCCCAATCATAGGTAAAATCGATAATCCTTCGGAACTTATCTTCAACAGCCTTGAAATTATCGGCGATCGCTTTTTGTTCAGTAATATCTCGACCTACTCCATAAATAGACCCCGACTCGAACACAGGCACAAAAGTCCAGGACCACCATTGATAGGAGCCATCTTTAGATAAAAGTCGATTTTCAAACTGACGAGTTTTGCCATAATGTATAGCATTAAATTCCTGAAAAGTTATGGTTTGGTCTGGCTCATATACCAAACTCATAAAAGAACTATCTATCAGTTCATTAAAATCATAGCCTAAGCTAATTTCCCAGGCGGAATTAAGAAACTTAAAGTTACCTTCCAGGTTGAGAATTGCCACCAGGTCAACGGTATGGTTAAATAGGTGATCGATTTGATTTCTATGATGCCACCATTCAGCTAAACGTTTTTGTAGAGAAGCCAGTAACCTGTGCTGTCTGAAATTGAAAATATGAGTAAATTTCGAGGTAATAATAGCTGGCAATTTTGCGGGATTATTACCATCATGATAGTCCCCAGCCATTTCCGTATCAAAAATAAAGCCATTCAAGACAATATCGTGATTAGGTTTTCTCTCGGGCTTGGCACTGGCATATAGCAATTTCCATTGGCCATCTGGGGTGGTATATTGCCAATGTCTAGACCAAGTTTTTAAACTGGCTGCACAATCATAAATAGACTTATAAAAATTTTGGCGATCGCCCTTTTTTTTTAATCCAAAAATGTTGTCCGAATTGATGCAAAAATCATCTAATTCTACCCCATAAATATCTCTAAAATTGCCAATAATATAGGTATATTTTTCACTACCATCAGCAGACAATAGATATTGATAAAATACCCCAGAAATCCCCGCCATTAATTCTTGAAGTTGTTGGCATTCATTCATGAGATTTCCATGTTTACCTGTCAACTCAGATTGTACAGATGGTTCTGGGGTCATTTTCAGTGCACCTCTCTACTCAATCAGACCAAGGCTTTAAGGGCGCGTTTAACACTTGATGCAAGATTTGAATAGGTAATAGGTAACAATCCCAAGTTTCCACCCTATAACCCATTTTCCGCGCACTTTGCTATCTCCGATCATAAGCCATATTATTATCAAACAATAATAAGTTTTTAAACAGCACGCGGCCAGGAGTATCCCCTGGGCAAAACACTGGCATAGGGAGAGGGTCTGATACATTTACGCGACATTTATCCGGCTATTGCCTGACAATGCGACGATAGCACTATTACCCGTTAAGGTAACAGAGGCGGTATCCCGCAAAGCTTTTAGAAAGATTCCAAAAGCACCGTTCCAGTCCCTGGGTAGAGTGAACCCGCACTCCGGACATCGGAACACTTTTGAGCCACCTAGCTGGGAATGCACATGACCACAGTGAGTACAGGTTTTGCTGGTGTATTCTTCCGTCACATCTACAACTGTGGTTCCAGTTATTTCCCCTTGATGTCTCAGGGTTAGTTTGAATCGATAATGCGCCCATGTCAGCATGGCGCGGGCAGTCTTGGATTTGATTAGACGCTTCACCTTGGCAACCATGTTGGAAGTCTCGAAGGTGGGCAAAAAAATTAGGCTGTAGTTGTGAGTCAAGTAGTGAGCAATTTGTTTGTGGGCTTCATCAACTAGATTGCGGATTTTGGTTCTCATTCGTTGAGCCGCTTGCCTCATCCGTCGCCTTCTTGAACGACAGGGTTCCTTGGCGATTCGGCTCATCAAATCATCCAAATGTTGACATAGCCTAGTAATGCCTCCAATATCCCCGGAGCCCAATTCCAGAAACCGAGAGCCATCAAACCCAGTTATGAAAGTTCGCACACCCGGGTCTAATGCAATTACGCCAGTAGCTTCAGTTGGGGTAACGGCAACTGGTTCAGGGAAAATCGCCAACCATCGACCTTTGGTAAACACCAACTGAGTCCCTTGCCCGCAAGCTTTAGGGATGGGTTCGGAAACCATGAAAATTAATCCTTTCGTTAGTCTTGGATACCAACTCCCTGAAGAGAAATTAGTATTATTGAACTTAATCCCTTGAGAGCTGTCACGACAACTTCTAAACCTGGCATCAGGACTGGCGCTCAAAGCCTGATAGGCATCAAAGATGGCATTTTGCCGAATGTGGCAGGGTGTTTCTTTGACCCATTCGGGTAAGTCACTCTGCATCACTTTATTGCGTAACTTTAACTTGCTTAGTCGTTTACCACTCCTAGATAATGCAATTGCTTGGTTGTAGCAATACCTACAAGCAGCCAGCCATTTACGCCAGACTTGATTTAGCTCGGGGCTGGGGTAAATCCGGATCTTCTTTGACCTGAGTTTTGTATTTACGCACTCCGTATAATCGGGAACTGAAGCAGTGGAGGATGGCGAGGATGTCCTCAACCATTTCTGGTTCTGGACTGAGACTTGTCTCGTTGAGAACCATGAGTGAGCACCTGTTTTGCTCACAGAGCCATCGAAACAAGTCAAATCCCCATATTGCCAATCGGTCTTTGTGGGCAACGACAACCATGCCGACATCTCCTGACAAATGATGTCCCAGTAAGGCCAGCATTTTCTTTCCCTTGAAGTTGAGCCCGCCTCGGATTTCTGAGACGACTTCTGCTTCGGGGTAGAGGTTGGACAGTGCGGCCACCTGTCGGTTGAGGTCGGACTGCTGGGCGCGGCTACTAACTCTGGCATAGATAACGACTTTGCGTTTGTCACTGCCTGATTTGGCAGTATATCACTCAACGTTGTATCGTCGTTGCCCAGCGGGGGTTCTGATGGTGTCGATTGAGCCATTGTCGTCCCATCTGCGGAGTGTTCTTTCATGGACTCGAAGGATTTGAGCCGCTTCCTTGGGTTTGACATATCTGGCAATAGGTTTATCCTCAACCCTTCTCGCTTATTATACCCTATTGCCCTAAAATATTAACCGAATTTGAGATTAAATCATGCTCTCGAACCCACCCCCTAGATCATGATGTCAATTAACGTCGCCGTCTTCCAGAGGAACCGGAACGGCTGGGACTTCTACTACCACTACCAAAACTGGGTGTACGTTGTCTTTGGGGACGAGCCTGCTGAGACTGACGCAAATTGCTAGTTCCCGCGCCAGAACCGGTTGAGCGATTAACATTGGGGTTAGTTTGGCGAGTAGTAGAACTAGGGGAAGAACTGCGAGCGGTTCCAGTAGTGCGGAAGGTTTGCCGATTTCTAACGGAGGCGGGAGGTTCATTGTACCTAGTGCGATATTGGGTGACCGCCTGGTTGTAGGTGTTACCAGAACCGCCATAGCCAACTAATGAACTACCGGACTGATATGCGGGGGGAACATAGTAACGGGGGGAAAATAAGCTAGTGGCGATCGCACTACCCACAAAGGAAGCCGCAAAAGGAGTCCAGAAATTAGACTCTCGGCGCACCACCACCGTTTGAGTCTGACCAGTTTGAGGATCGGTGCGGGTTTCAGTCACATTGTGGACATACTCAATCTGGAAATCTTCCGTCAGGTAAAAAACTGGCTGATTATTTTCGATCAACAGATGACTTTTTTCACCAGCTTCAATTTGTTCGTCCGTCAGACGCGCCATTTGCAACTCAGAGGTCTGAAATACTGGCGGTCTGGCGTTCAGTAGCATTAAGCGATACTCTCCAGTAGCATCATCATATTGCGCTTGTTGAACGGGATATTTGCCATCAGCGAGTCGGTTAGTCGCCGATGCTGAACTGCGGACTGTTTGTTGAGTGGTGGTCTGTGAGGAAGACCCACAAGCCACGGTTGTCCAACAGAGCGCAAATACCATTAAAACCGTGATTACTTTTTTGGGTAACATAATTTTAGCTAAAGTTAACTTAGGAAATTTCTCTGCACCCTTTATAGGGGTACGAGTTCGGGAAAGTTTTGTAAAAGCTGGTCTTCCGTGAGTACATCACCCAACCGCGCCGGGGAAAAGTGAATTTGAATGGCGCGTAAACTCCCTTGGTAGTGGAGGTTAATGATGCTTTTCAGTCCAGCTTCCATGGCTTCAAAACTGGCTAGGTCAGTTTCAAGGTCAGGAACTTCCCCCTCACAAGCTATTGTAACTATTACAACCAAGTTATAGGTGATAGGTAGGGACAGGGGTTCGTCTGGATCGATTTCTTCTTGGTTCAAGTCCGGTTGACTGAGATACCTTTGGGCGGAGTCCGTGAATAACTCGTTCACATAGTCCCCGGCTTCTTCTTCATCCCAGATCACGTCTCCTTCATTACCAGCGGACTGCCAATAGGTATTGTACTGGAGAAGGCTTTGACAGACTTCTACGAGTCCCTCTCCCATGATTTCCAGATCTCCATCGTGGTCTATGGCTTCGCGGGTGACTTGGTTAAGAATACCTAGTAGTGGCGCAACTTCAGCGCCGCCTAAGTGTAGGAATAGCCGACAGACGACAAAGCGGGTCTTACCCATCATTTTATTAAAGCGATCGCCTAAGCTGGCCATAATTGACTCCTCATTGGATTACTGCAAACAGATCAGTTATGTTTTTAGGATATCGCGATCTTTTGTCTATCCTGGAACCTCTTGGGACAAAAATTATGAGTCATTCTTCCTCCTTTGAGTCATCTTCTGCTAGTCCTACTATTCCCAAAATGAAGTTTTCCACCAAGTTAGCTTTTGGGGTGGGAGACCTGGGGACGGCGATGACTGCTAATATTTTCGCTTTTTTCCTGTTGTTTTTTCTGACCACTGTCGCGGGACTACCAGCAGGAATGGCCGCCAGTGTACCCATGGTGGGTAAAATTTGGGATGCGGTTAACGACCCAATTATCGGGGTTTTAAGCGATCGCACTAAGCACCCATGGGGACGGCGCTATCCCTGGATGATTTTTGCTGCGGTTCCCTTTGGCATATTTTTCTTTTTAATGTGGATCGTACCTAGTACCAATACCCAGACTCTGTTTTGGTATTATGTAATTATTGCGATCGGCTTTCATACCGCTTACACCGCAGTTAATCTCCCCTATGCCACCCTCACCCCCGAATTAACTCGCGACTACAACGAACGTACTAGCCTCAATGGGTTTCGCTTTTCTTTTTCTCTTGGTGGTAGCATCCTGTCTCTAGTTTTAGCTTTTGTGATTTTTGATGCTATTGAAGACCCAGCTACCAGATATATGGTTTTGGGTTTACTCTGTACTATTATAGCAGTCCCACCCATATTTTTATGTGTTTGGGGAACTCGCGATCGCGTCGCCCAGGTACAGGCGGCCATGGGAGAAGTTGATGAACCTACATCTTTACCCCTCTCGGAACAGGTCAAAATTGCTTTTAGTACCCGTCCTTTTTTGTTTGTCATCGGCATTTATTTATGTTCTTGGTTGGCGGTACAACTGACGGCTGCAATTCTCCAATATTTTGTAGTCTATTGTATGGAACTTCCCGAAGTCTATTTTACTCAAGTGGCGATCGTCGTTCAGGGAACCGCTTTATTAACCTTATTTATGTGGAGTAAAATTAGTGAAAAATACGGCAGAAGAATTGTATATATCAGCGGCATGGGATTTTGGATAATTGCTCAATTATCTTTATTTTTTCTACAGCCAGGACAGTTGTTTTTGATGTATTTTCTCTGTTTTATTGCCGGATTGGGAGTATCTACCGCTTATCTGATTCCCTGGTCTATGATTACGGATGTTATTGATTATGATGAACTAAAAACCGGACAGCGCCGCGAGGGAATTTTCTATTCTTTTATGGTTCTCCTGCAAAAAATTGGTTTGGCTTTGGGTATTTTTATGGTAGGTAAAACTTTGGATTGGGCGGGTTTTATTGAATCCGTAGCTGGTCAACCTATACCAACTCAACCCGAATCAGTATTATTGGCAATTCGATTGGCGATCGGACCTCTACCTATGATCTTATCTATCGTGGGAATTATCCTTACCTATTTTTATCCAATTACCAGAGAATATCATCAAGAAATCTTACTGAAATTATATCAGTCTAATATTAATGAATAATTAATAATGAATAATTAATAATGAATAATTAATAATTGTAGGGGCGGGTTCTACTGCTTCCTAGGCTCCCAACCAGAAGATGAAGAAACCCGCCCTCTGGGGTTCTACTGCTTCCTAGGCTCCCAACCAGAAGATGAAGAAACCCGCCCTCTGGGGTTCTACTGCTTCCTAGGCTCCCAACCAGAAGATGAAGAAACCCGCCCTCTGGGGTTCTACTGCTTCCTAGGCTCCCAACCAGAAGATGAAGAAACCCGCCCTCTGGGGTTCTGCTGCTTCCTAGGCTCCCAACCAGAAGATGAAGAAACCCGCCCTCTGGGGTTCTGCTGCTTCCTAGGCTCCCAACCAGAAGATGAAGAAACCCGCCCTCTGGGGAGAGGGAGGGGGAGAATGATTTAGGGTGAGGGTAATGTTTAGTGCGATTTCCCGGCTGCATCAAATGATGTATGATGACCCTAATCTTTGGGGCGTATTTGAGATTACAATAATCTATTTTTCAGTCGTCTGATAATTTGCAAATCTTGTAAATGTGGAGTTACTCCTATTTCAGTTGATACAGGTTCCCTGTATTGTAGACAGTCTATGACAATCAAAGCCATGACAATGAAAAAAGCATGACCGAGATACTCTATCATGGTATTTGAGGCCAATTGACGAGGGCAATTCGGGGAAGGCGAGGCCATATCCCCTGTGGTGGTTTCTTCTGTGGGTAGAAGAGTCCGGGATATAGCAATGTCCTCAGAATTGTGAACAGGTGGGGTCAAATCAGTGCTAGACATAGGTTATTAATTAATGTGGTACTAACCTGCTTATCATCACTCCGGAAAATTCAAATTCCGGTTGAGAAAATCTTAATTTTTCGGGGAGGTGTCCCGGTGAAATAAAAGTACCCCGTCGCGACTATATCCCAATTGAAACTCTGGGATATTTTGAAGTTTGACGATGAGACCGTCCACAAGTTCCTGTGAACTATTCCAGCCTGGGTAAGTAGAGTTTAGTAAGACCCACTCAAACTGGGTGAGGTCCAAACTTTCCGCCCCTTGGGTAGCCAACATCAAAATCTGGCGGTGGGTAAGGTGGGGGGCGATATGGTCTGCGGTTAAGACGCTTCCGGGACTGTTGACGAGGGCGGCAGCTTCCCGCGAGGGGGAAACAGTGTCAAAATGTTCGAGATATCGCGACCAAAAATAACCGTATTTAGCTAAAGCCAAGAAAGCTAGTAGCGACCATAACATAATATGGCGGGGGTTTCGTAGCCAATGGGAGTTACTCCCTAGGGCGGAAATTACGGCTAGTAACAAAAATGGCAGTATGGGGACAGAATAATGCTGGGTGAGGTTTTTTTGTTGGAGACTACTGCTAAGGAGGTTAAGGGCTAAAATTGGTAATGCGCCGATGATGGGGGTTAAATGGCGGGGTGAGAGTCCCCACAGCAGGGGAAGTATCAATAGCAAGAGATATTCTAGGTTGGCTAATGTGAAGAGTTGTCGCGCCACCAGTCGGGGTTTTAAGAAGAGGTTTTTGGCAATTTCTGTGACTGAGTTACCTAATTCACCATATCGCGCGACGGCTTCGGGTTGACCGCCGCTGAAGTGGGGGATGATGATACCTGTGGCGATTATAAACCATGTCAGCCCTAAAATTATGGCGATCGCACCACATCTACGTCTGTTTTCAAATAGGAATAACCAAACTCCCATCGCCGCCACGGTTAGGGACAGGACGGCTTTACAGCCCAAAATTACCAGGACCACTAGGGAAAACCACAGGACTTGTTTCGCCCTGGCTTGGTAAACGGCGACCAATAACAGGGGAAGCGCGATAACTTCTGGGTGAAAGTCGAATAAGTTGACGTTGAAAATCAGGGGATATAGCAAATAAACTATCGCCATTAAGTTAGCTTGGGTTGGCTTTAAACCCGCCTGTAAAGCCAGCCATTGGGTTGGTATCGCCCCGACTGATAGGGCTATGGCTTGGACTGCAAACAGCCAGTGTACATCGGGATATAGCTTGTAAAGCAGCGCTATGGGGTATAAAATCCAAGCTGCATGGTCGCCGAGTATGTGGATACCCCGAAAGGTGACAAAGGGTTTCTCGCCTTGGCTAATTAGATAAATGCCATTATCGAAAATTCCTAAATCGAAGGCGTTGGACTGAAATAGGGCGTGTCGCCAACTGCTACCAAAAAATAGGACTAAGCTAGTTAGGAAAATGATTAGGGGTAAGGAATAGGTCGGAAATAGGGCTTTTCTCATTCGTCCTCGCTGGAAAATGTTGATTAAAATTGTACATTTTCCACAGGGTACACCGATTTCTGAGTTGGGCTGTTAAATTAAGGGGTTGTAGATCAGATTCTGGGAGTTAGACGGGTTGAAGTTAACTGGAAATATGGGAAAAACTTTGATGATGTGGGGTCGTCATCCTAAGTCGGGGTGGATTTTATCTATGGCTGGGTTAGTGGCGATCGCCATTATGGCTTTTCTGTGGCATCTTGGTAGTGTGGGTTTGGTGGATGAAACGGAACCTTTATTTGCTGAAGCCGCCCGTCATATGAAAATCTCCGGTAATTGGATTACTCCCTATTTTAATCAGGAAACTCGCTTTGATAAACCGCCTTTGATTTATTGGTTAATTGCCCTGGGTTATTATATGGTGGGGGTGAATGAGTGGGCGGTAAGATTACCTTCTGCTATCTCAGCGATCGCTTTAATGGTAGGCTGTTTTTTGACTGTACAACAATTCGTAACTACTACCCACCCACATCTCAAATTTGCCCAGATTAAGCCTTCTGCTTGGATAGCTACTGCCTTAGTGGCTTTGAATTTACAAACTCTCATCTGGGCGCGTCAGGGAGTTTCGGATATGTTATTAAGTGGCTGTATGGGTTTGAGTCTCTTTAGCTTTTTTTGGGGATATGCCACTACTAAGGAACCGGATCATAGTCCCGCTATTAAATTGATGGATAAACTCAGAAATTGTTGTCACTGGCAATTTCCGAATAAATGGTATTTAGGATTCTATATTTTTACAGGATTAGCCGTATTAGCCAAAGGTCCTGTGGGTATTGTGATCCCCGGCTTAATTGTGGTGGTTTTTCTGGCTTATGTAAATCGCCTGTGGTCAGTTTTGCCAGAAATGGGAGTGATTTGGGGTGGGATTATTTTCGGATTAATTACTGTACCTTGGTATATTTTGGTAATTATTGAAAATGGTCAAGACTATATAGATTCGTTTTTTGGTTATCATAATGTCCAGAGATTTACCAGTGTTGTTAATGGTCATAGTGCGCCGTGGTATTTCTATTTTATCGTGGTTTTAATCGGGTTTTTACCCTGGTCTATTTATTTGCCCATAGCCATATATCGGCTGGGATTTTGGCGGCGTAATCAATGGATTAATCAACCCAGAAATCAGCAATTGGGTTTATTTGCTTGGGTGTGGTTTGCCTGTATTTTTGTATTCTTTACTATCGCCGTTACTAAACTTCCTAGTTATGTGCTGCCTTTGATGCCTGCGGCGGCGATTTTAATCGGGATTTTTTGGGGAGAAGAATTTGCCAAAACTGGGAATTATATTAATCTTAAAAATAGCTGGTTTTTTAATACCGCATTAGTTAATATACTGTTTTTAGTGGTTTTAGCGATCGCCATTATTTACAGCCCCCAATTTATCGGACCCGACCCAGCCGTTGAAGATTTAGCATCAGTAGTTAATAACTCTGGCTTACCGATAAAAGGTGGTATGATCTGGACAGCTACTGCTGTTTTAATTGCTTGGTTAATAGGCAATAAACGTCAGTGGCGACTAATTATTGCAGCCAACCTCATCGGCTTTATTTTATTCTTTAATATGGTGTTTGTACCCGGATTATTCTTAGTAGATGAATACCGACAAATACCTCTAAAAAATATCGCCCAAAACTTGGCAACTTTCCAACAACCCCAAGAAGAGTTATGGATGATTGGATTTGCTAAACCTACCGTAGTATTCTATTCTCAGCAACCCGTCCATTTTTTCAGAATAAACGACTTTTTGAGGGCAGAAGGTGAACCCCTCTTGCATATCCTTGATGTCCTACAAAACACCTCAGAATCCCCCACAGCCCTCGTAGTTAGTCGCGCCAAGGATTTAGCCAGAATTGGACTACAACCGGGAGATTATCCGATTTTAATAGAACAGGGAAATTATCAACTGGTTCGCATTTCCAAGCAAATTTTATTATATCGTGTTATTCACCATGAATAATTAATAGCCCAGAAATCATGTAGGGGCGGGTTCTGCTGTTAATGACATCAAAGGGCGATCAGATGAATAAACCCCCACCCGATAATTAATAATTAATAATTAATAATTAATAATTAATAATTAATAATTAATAATTAACTCGCCCCACCGGATAATTAATAATTAATAATTAACCCGCCCTATTTATGGGGTTCTGCTGTTAATGACATCAAAGGGCGATCAGATGAATCAACCCGCCCCACCGGATAATTAATAATTAATAATTAATAATTAATAATTAATAATTAACTCGCCCCACCGGATAATTAATAATTAATAATTAACCCGCCCTATTTATGGGGTTCTGCCGTTAATGACATCAAAGGGCGATCAGATGAATAAACCCGCCCCACCGGATAATTAATAATTAATAATTAATAATTAATAATTAATAATTAATAATTAACTCGCCCCACCGGATAATTAATAATTAACCCGCCCTATTTATGGGGTTCTGCCGTTAATGACATCAGAGGGGGATAATATGAATAAATCCGCCCTCTGGGGAGAAGAGGATTAGGCAAAAGTTGAATTGCCAAAATCCGGGGGTATATCCTGAATACGTCCAGGACCGATCGCCTGTATAGCCTCTTTTAAAACCACATCTCCAGTATATAAAGCACGGCCAACAATGACATCAGTTACCCCCAAGGGTTCTAATCCCAATAACCCTAATAAATCAGTAATGCTACTGACACCGCCGGAGGCAATAATAGGGATTGAGACGATTTCCGCAACTTCCCGCAATGCCGCTTTATTGGGACCCTGTAAAGTCCCATCCCGGTGAATATCAGTGTAAATAATGGTAGCCACGCCCAACTGTGCCATTTGGTGGGCTAGGTCTGTGGCTTTGACCTCAGAAGTTTCTAGCCAACCCCTAGTCGCCACTTTACCATCACGGGCATCAATTCCCACAGCAATTCGTCCGGGAAACTCAGCGCATAACTCAGCTACCAATTGGGGATTTTCCACCGCTACGGTCCCCAAAATTGCCCTTTCTACCCCTAAATCAAATAGGGCGGCGACAGTATCACGACTACGCAACCCGCCGCCGACTTGAATCGGGACTTTGACAGCTTTGGCGATCGCACCAATAGCCGCATGGTTAGTAGGTTGTCCAGTTTTCGCCCCATCAAGATCAACTAAATGCAGACGAGTAGCGCCCTGGGACACCCATTCCTGGGCGACAGCCACAGGATCTTCATTAAAAGTCTCGGCTTGGGTGTAGTCTCCCTGATACAAGCGGACGCAGCGCCCTTCTAATAAGTCTATGGCGGGTATTACATTCATTGGCGATTGATAAATTGGAACAAGGTTAATAGCTTTGAAACTCCCGCCGTTAATCGCTAAAGCCATCTAACGGGGGATTCTTGCTTCTTTCAGACTGCCTCTTAACTATACCACTCAATTACTCTTGAAACCCCCCTCATACTGACTCCACAAGCATTTTAAACTAGGTTTCTTCTCCCAGCTAGGTTCTACCCTAAGCCTAGTATCTAGGGGGTATTTTTTCCTCTAGTTACTGGTCAAAATTCATCTCGCCATTAAGGCGATCGCTTCTAACGGGAGTCATATAACTGCGCCAGACTCCTGGCTATTTATGCGGTTTCTGGGTCTTTCTCTTCCATAACCTCCGATAAAAGGGTTGATAGTTGAGTATTCAGACGGCCGGATCTGACAAATTCCGCATAGGTTTCCGCCTCAATATCAACTAATTCTTCCTGAAGTAATTCTATGGTCAACTCTTGCAGTTTGGGTTCTTGTGATAGTAACTGCTGAGTTTTGGTCGTGATAGCTTCTAATTTAGATTTAATCAATTGGGCTTGATGTTGATAAGCATCAGGGTCTAATTCCTGCTTAACAACCGATTGGGAGAGGTGGTTTTGTACTCGGTTTAGGGCTACACGACGGGCTACTAATTCCAGATATTCTTCACGCAAGGGTTGGTCGCTGAGGAGTCCTAACCACTTTAACAAAGGCTGGGTAGTTAAACCCTGAAATAGTAGACTAAATAAAACCACCCCGAAGACTGTCGCGATCAGATTTTCCCGTTCAGGTATAGCTACTGGAACACTCAAGACTAGGGCGATAGAAACAGAACCTCGTAAGCCTCCCCACCACAGCATAGTTTGATTTTGTAGGTCTATTTCTGATTTGGCTAATGTGTTACTGATGGCGGTTAAAGTAAATGTGGATATTACCCTAGTTAGCATCATGGCTAGGACGGAAACCGCAATGGGTTTTATGTTGGTTGCTAAACTCGCAAATTCAATTTGAGCGCCAATTAATAAGAAGACGATTGAGTTCACCAAAAATGCCATAAATTCCCAAAACTCGCTGACGATTAATCGGCTACGGGGATTCATACCAATTCGGGAACCAAAATTTCCTAAAATTAACCCTACTACTACTACGCCAATAACTCCAGATCCGCCTAAGTCTTCGGTGACTACATAGGTTCCATAGGCGGCTAGGAGGGTGAGGGATTGTTCTACTAGGGGAGAGTCAAAACGCTGAGTTAGATAGGATATCCCAAACCCAATTATCCCCGCAATAACTACCGCAATTCCTGTAAATAATAAGAGTTTTAAAACGATCGCCGCCGGGGATATTTCGATGTTTCCCATAGGAAAACCGACTAAGATGATGAACGCTACCACCGCTATACCATCATTAAATAGGCTTTCCCCTTCCATTAAGACTCGCAGACGTTTAGGCGCTCCTAATTCCTTCATTAGGGCGACTACTGAGATGGGGTCGGTGGCTGATAAACTTGCACCTACCAACAGAGCGATCGCTATCGGCATTCCTACCGCTAAATCTAAGCCAATAGCTATCCCTACTACACAAATGACTACCCCAATAGTTGCATATAAAAATACCGGGAATAAATCTCGTTTTAGGTCTCGCCAATTCAGATTCCAGGCGGCTTCAAATAGTAAGGGAGGCAGGAAAATTTCCAGGATTAGTTCCGGTGATAATTGGATTAGGTGGATGTCTTCAAAGGCTAAAAATAATCCGACAATTACCAATAATAGGGTAAAGGGGATTTTGCGCAGCCAAGGGAATAGACGAGACATGGTGGCTACACTGAGGGAAATCAGCAGGACCAGCAAAAATTGTTCAAGATTCTCTTTGATACTGATCTCAGCGATCGCAACTTCTGGAGTCATAGTTTAAGATAGTAGCGACAACCACATCATACTATCACATTTACTCAGGATATTTTATAATTCCTCGCAGGATTGTTAGATGATTATCATACTTGGGATGTCTAAAATTCCGCTTCCACTTCGATGATTTCTGTGTACTCAAACTGATTGGGACTGAGTTTAACTAGGGGATAGTTAACCCCTTGTAAATTAATGAAATCTTCCTCACAATCGGGTTTGGACGAGTTGTAAACTAGGATATATTCTCGCCCAATTTTGGGTTGAATTTCTCTAGCGACTTCTCCTCGCCATTGGGTTTTGGTGACTAATACAACTAGCTGGTTAGCTAACTCTGGAATAATGCGGGCTATTTGGCGGCGGTAAATTTCATCTAAACTACCAAAAGGGGAATCCATCACAATGGGAAATGTACTGCTATCTGGTCCCATAAGGGTATTTTTTTGACTCCATTCTCTAACACCTTCGATAATTCCGCCAATAAAGGATAGACTGAGAATTTGATTTTCTCCGGTGGAAGAGGCTACTGGCGCATCTTCTCCAGAGGTTCTTTCCACTAATTTAAGTTCGTATTTGGGGCTGAGTTGCGGTTGATAGGGGGTAAAAGAAATTTTGGCAAAAATATTTTGCACTCGGCTTTCTAACTGTTGACGGAATTGCTGATCTAAACGTTCCAGGACTTGGGATAATCTGGCGATCGCATCTTCCGTCGCCGCAATGCGTCGCTGCGCTGTTATCTGCTTCATCTCATTCATTTGTTGGCGATCTATTTGTTTCGATAGTTTCTCGCATTCTTGAGTGAGAGTCTCAATTTGTTGAGAATTTGAACCCATTTCTCGGTTCAGTTCACCAATGCTGCTTTCGATTTCATCTAGGCGTTTTTGCAGTTTTTGAATATCCTCATCTGGGAAATTGCGTAGTTTTTTCTTAATATCATCTAGTCGGGTTTCTATTTGGGATAATTCCGCCCTATTTTTGCTGATAGATATTTGATGATGGTCAATTTCTTGCCAAAATTCTGCTAGTTGGCGATCCACATCATCAACTTGGGTAGACATACGGATAGCGGTTTCTTCAATATCTGCCATTCCGGCTTTATTTAACCAACTTTTGAGGCGATCGCATTCCGAACTTCCTTCTATTATAGGAGTTCCACAAATGCACTGCTGGCGGTTAATTAACTCATTCACAAATTGCTTAGTAATTCCTGTCATCAACTCTCCCTTTTCTCGCATTCCTGAAAATAGGTTACGAAAATCAGCGATCGTATCTGACAACAAAACCGGATAAGCCCTAGTTGATAACAGTTTATTAATCGATTGTTTCGACTTTTTTAAATTATCTCTGATTGAAATAATTTGACTCTCTAACTCACTTCGCAATTGTTGCAACTCTGCCGCCCCACTTAAATCTAATAAATGGGCATTTAGGGTACGTTTCAACTGTTCATGATGGGCTAATTCTGTTTCAATTTCCTTTTGTCTATTCTGTAAATTTTGGATTTCGTCTTCCCGCTTTTTTTTGTCGTTTAAAAACTTTTTTGTCTCAGGATTACCAATTATCGATAAATCAGTTTCTAAAGACTTTCTCGCTTCCTTTAAATGTTTAATACCCCTATTTAATACCTCCACCCCTAATAACTCTTTAGTAGCTTCCGCAATTTCCGCTTTTCTCTCATCCCTAACAATTTGCTCTATACGTTCTCCATCAAAAAAGAAATACTGATGTAAACTCATCGGTAAAATGCGATTAATAATCTCTTCTGGTGGCTGCGGTGGCAAAGTCCAGCGCCCATCATCTCCCGCCACCTGCATATATAACTCACTGTCAGAATGTTCGATTTCCCCATGTTGTTTATAGGCGCGACAGACCCGTTTAACCTGATAGCGTTTATGGTCATGTTCAAAGATAACTTCCACCCAGCAACCTACCGCCTTCCCCGGTTCTGCTTCCGTTAGCGATCGCTTATTAACCAATTGTTCCGAAACCGCAAATGCTGCACTAAATTTCTCATATAAAACCCAGCTAAACGCATTAAGTATCGTCGTCTTACCCGCACCATTATTCCCATAAATTACCGTAGTATTTCGTTCCCCTTTAGCTAAATATATAATCGGGCTTTTTCCGTAAAATTGCCGAAAGTTACACAACTGAATTGATAGTAAATTCATTGTATGACCTCTTTAATAATCTTGAGAACATCATCATTAATGTTCCAGGGACTTTTCATATATAGTTTATCTCTTTCCGCCTGCAAAACCCTTTCGATAATTTCCCTAACCTCTGGTGGTGCATCTGTAATCGGGTCATGAACTAATGTCTGATTAGCGTTTTCTCCATAGGTAGATTTTGCCTCCGAGAATACATTAGAAATCGCGTGAATTAAACCCTCTGAGTATTGGTAAGACATAGACTATTCCAAACGTGAGTTATCGATGGTTTTTTACTAGCGAAAAATAGGCGATTTAACATCAAGACATTTCATTCTAGCACAACCCCCATAATCACGTCAACTCTGAGACAACGAGAGATCATGTCTGGGCGGGTTCCCCAGTTAATTAGACTTGGCACCAGTCAAAAAATCCGGTTTTTTATAAAAATCTTGGTTAACAACCAGAAAGCCCGATAAAAACCGGGTTTTTCCGTCCCCGAAACCCGCGAGGGTGAGAGAGATAATGTAGGGGCGGGTTCTGCTGTTAATTAGACTTGGTATCAGTCAAACAACTCGGTTTTTTATAAAAATCTTGGTTAACAACCAGAAAGGCCGATAAAAACCGGGTTTTTCCGTCCCCGAAAACCACCCTCTGGGGTGATGGTTAATGATGGATGATTTATAAATCCAATAAACCATAGCGTTTTTGTAGTTGTAATAACTTCACCCTAGCCTCTCCTGCATTGTCCGCAATATCAGCAAACTCCATAAACCGGATTAGCTCTTTTTTTAACAAATTCCGTTCAACATCTAACGTATTTCTGCCCAAGTCTGGCGGTAAAACAATCATATCAAAAACCGTCGCCCTATCCTTTCCGGGATGAGGTCTAAGAACCCGTCCTCGACGTTGAATAAATTGGCGGGGGTTGCTGCTACTTGCCAGAATTACCGCATGACGAATAGCTGGAATATCTACCCCTTCATCAAGACAGCGAATAGCTACCAAACCCTGTAGTTGTCCTGATTCAAATTGTTGCCGCAATTCTTCCCTTTTTGCCATAGGAGTAGCGGCGGTATAGGTATTAACACGATAGCCCAATTCTGACCCTAATAAAAAGACGATCGCTTCTAGTTGTCGGTCAAAGCGAGTGCCTTTTTCCGTGATACCATCCCCACAATAAAATAGCGTGTGGCTGGTCTGTAAACGATTACTCATTAACTGTCTCAGGGCTTTAACTTTATTATTAGCAGCCCCAATTATTCTCGCCCTTTGCATCAATAGCGCCGTGATATTTTCGTTAGTTTCCCAGTCCTGATCATTGTCCATTAAAGCCCAACCAATGCGAGTAGTTAGGCGGGAATAAATCAGAGTTTCAGCCGGGGTTAATTCTACCAAAATCGGATAGTATAAATAATGAACTAACGCCCCTTGGCGGATAGCTTCAGCCAGGGTAAGTTCCGGTTGTAAAACCCGACCAAAATACTCCATTAAAGCATTTGTACCCTGGTCATCAAAATGACGTTCTGGGGTAGCAGAAAGTGCTAGACGTAAACCGATATGTCGTGGTAAACTAGCTTCTAGGCGAGGCGCACCTAAGTTGTGGGCTTCGTCGCCAATAATCAAAGTTTTGGGGGGGAAATACCGCAGTTGAGACTGAAAGCTATCGGAAATTAGGGTGGCGTTAGTGGTGATGACTGCGAGAAAGGGGAGATGACCCGAACTTATGTTATAAAGGGAGGTAGATAGGTGTTTCTGCCAATTGTGGACGCTTTCAAAGGCGAGTAGGGGAGTCATCCCAAATTTCTGGGCTTCCCGTCCCCACTGAGTCACTAGGTGGCGATAGGGACAGATAACTAAAACAACTTGTAAGCCAATTTTATGATATAATTCAGAGGCGATCGCTAAGGCTGTGATAGTCTTACCCGTACCCGTTGCCATTTTCAGGGTTCCCCGTCCCTGGTTAGCAAACCATTCGGACACCGCCTGACGTTGGTAGTGTCTCAGGTGTATTTGTGGGGGAATGACAGGGATACCAGGTAGACTCACCGCTGAAACACAAGCCCTATATAAATATCAAAAATCACCCATCAAAAATCAATCATGATCTGATTCCCAGTCAGGACAGGAGTCACCCTCCACACCTAATGGGTGCATTCCACAAACTAACAAATTCCCGCCGTAGATTTTACCATGATAGTGATTACATCCGCGACAGGCTGGGTTTTGGGTGGCGCTGGGGTGAACATAGGTGACAAAGGGATCAAAAGTTTCCTCTTCCTCAAGATCATCTAGTTCCAAATCTAAGTATATATCCAGAATCGGCTCAAGGATATCATTTAAACACTGGTCTAAGTCGGGAATCAACTTATTCTGGACTTCCTCAGCAATTTCTTCGGAAAATTGGGTCAGGTCATCCATGATATGATTAAATTCTTCCGTCGCATATACAAATAACTTTTCCACCTCAAGAACTGTGGCTTCTATACTCTTAACCAACTCATTAGACCAATCTTCCATTAGGCTTTAGCGGCTAACTGCTTCAATATTTGACACTGATACATTTACGCGACATTTATCCGGCTATTGCCTGACAATGCGACGATAGCACTATTACCCGTTAAAGTAACAGAGGCGGTATCCCGCAAAGCTTTTAGAAAGATTCCAAAAGCACCGTTCCAGTCCCTGGGTAGAGTGAACCCGCACTCCGGACATCGGAACACTTTTGAGCCACCTAGCTGGGAATGCACATGACCACAGTGAGTACAGGTTTTGCTGGTGTATTCTTCCGTCACATCTACAACTGTGGTTCCAGTTATCTCGGCTTGATGTCTCAGGGTTAGTTTGAATCGATAATGCGCCCATGTCAGCATGGCTCGGGCAGTCTTAGACCTGATTAGACGCTTCACCTTGGCAACCATATTGGAAGTCTCGAAGGTGGGCAAAAAAATCAGGCTGTGTTATGGGATGGCCAGGGATGCGACCCAATCAAGCAAGGGGTTGAAGTCCTCACCGGGTAGTCCCCACGCCCATTTCAGCTCTATTTCATACCCGAAGGTCTCGCACCATACTTGGTATTATACCGTATGGCCGTAAAATGTTAACCTAATTTGAGATGAAATCATGCTCTTGAGCTAATCATAGCCCTTTTTGGTTTCCCATACTCAGGTCTTACAGGATTATTTGACTACTCCCCGCGCTAAAGCGACGGGGATTCCCCGGAGGGATTTCAGAACTTCCGACAAGTCGGACTCCTAGGCGAAGTCAAATACGCCTCTATAGGTTGCCCGAAGGCTTCCTTTTACTTATTTTCATTCAATCACCTTTTGTCTCTCGCCAATGAAACGTCTTTGCTGCCGACATTTCTGCATGATGCAAGTCTGCCCTCACGGGATGTTAAGCCCCTTTCATTTGGGTCATAGAGAAGGCGATACCATTCTATCATAGTCATTGCGGCTAAAGCCGCCGAGTCGTTTTTCCGCCCCGCTTTAAAAAGACGGAGCTACCAAACTCCCGAATTTTTGCCGTGTCAAGGATAAACCCATCTTACACAGAGCGATCGCATTCCTGGATCAATTAAATCAATCATTTTCCAAGTTACGCAACTCATCCTTGAGTTTATCAACCTGATCGCGCAAGTCTTCAATATTATCATCACTCGCCGGCGCTTCTTCCTCATCATCAATAATTTCGATCCGACGAGGTTGCGCCGACTGAGGTGGTGTAGGATTATAATCAGCGCCTGGTTCTTGTGCTTGTCGGAGAGCATCGTCAACAAAACGGCGGGCTTCTTCCGTCGTCATTTCGCCACGTTTCACCAGTTCATCTGCTAATTTTTGGGCTTCTACCTGTAACTCAGCCAGTTTATTCCCCGCCTTTTCCCCGGCGTAGGAAGCCAAACCAACCCCAAGGTAAACTGCTTTTTGGACTAAATCTCCAAAACCGGGCATAGGGAAAAACTCTCCAGGCAATAATAGGGGAAGTTAAAAATGGGAGTGACCCGGATTCCACGCCTATCAGAAGCATCCCGTGTTGCTGCTACCTTCCGGTCCTGACAAGATTTAGGCGTTCTGACCGCATAGGTCCAGGCCACAAAATTTATTATAACACAGAAATTCACGGTGCAACCACACACCACTCAAAAATTTCGTAAGTCACGCAATTATTAACCACCAGAGGGTCATCAGCCACAATAGCTTGGGCGGCGGCCATAGACTCAGCCTCAAAAAGCAACATTCCGCCGCCTCGCCGGACCCAATAGCCGCTGCGCGCTTGATGTCCTTTAGCAGCCAACTGCTTGACATACTCGATATGGGCGGGGACATATTGATCAAAAACCGCCTTTTCGACAATTCCAGTTTCAATTTTGGCAAACCAAGGCATAATCGTGATTAATCTAATGTTTTAATCGTTAACACTTGGGGCGGACTCGCGTCTGGGGGATACAGAAAGTCAAATTCCACCTGTCGCCGTGTTCGGGGTTGAATGTCTAATTCAATCAAAGGTTCCCCCTTTTGTCCTCGGTTTTGGACTAGGTGAAAGTATCGGCTAACTGTAGTTCCCGAATCATCAGTATAGCGGAAACGCACTGTTCCTCTGAAAAATACCCGGCTGGGAGGTTCCTCGAAAAATTGCACTCCCCCGTCGGTGAGTTCATTACTTTTGAGGGGGGTTTCCATGGTGAGGACTACGGTTTTAGGGGTATTGGTGGGATTGGATAAGTCGAGGGTTAGGCTATATTGAATGCCATAGTTCCCATGGGCTTGATAGGCGGTATCCTCATAACGAACTACCATGGGGGCGCTTTGGTTTTGGTTGGTTCCTAATTTACCTCCAGGTAGGGAACTGAAAATATAGGAAATGGCTTGACCGGGTTCGGGAATGGTTAGGTTAGTTATCTCGGCTTTCCAGACTGAACCTAGGGCGACTCCAGCAACTCGACCATAAATGATGTTCTCTCGACTATTCGGGGGGGTGGGTGCTAGGTCGCGGGGAGTGACTAGAGAACCATTCTGTAATAATTCTACCCATGATTCTAGGGCGGGGCTAGATTCGCTACCGTCGGGGTTTTGGATGGCAAATTGAGCTAGACTAGCTATATGCACTGCACCGCTACTCTGGAGCCGCATAAGAAGCGATCGCCCATTGAGAGGTGGTTCTAATGTTTTTACCGGAATAGGGGCTTTAAAGACCATCTGAAACTGCTGTGGTGGAATGATTACTTGGTCGGGAGGTGATGACTGTCCCCCTACTCGCAAAATCTCCCCCATGACTCGACTTCCTGGACCTGCAAATACTGTCCCATCATTGTTGTCTAATACGGGGGGTAAGGGGATAAATGGTGCGTCTGGTTGGCTGAGATAGCTGGCTGCTTGTAATATCTCTAAGGTGACCGGTTCGCTGGTGGGGTTGTAAGCTAATAAGCCCAGATATAGGGTGCGTAAGTCTTCGGGGTCGGTAGGTCGAGCGATATGATGGGCAAAAATGTCGAACCTACCGTCAAAGGGAAAGTTAAGATGGGCATTGGTTTGGGTTTTACCTTCGGGGGGAAAGGTTGATAGTAAGATACCCTCGACTGGTACAACTTCCGGGCTATTGCTATTGAACACTGGAATATTATCTAGTTGACCAGGAAGGGGACGCACTTCTTGGGGTCGGGTGATGACTACTGGCGGCGGGGGGGTGACTGACAGGATTAGGGGAGCGATCGCTAGTGGTAGCATAGAGTGATGGTAATCTGGATAATTGAGAATGTTAACTTATGGATTATACTGATTGTCAAATACTTTGTGTATGGTAGGACAACTTTTTTGGCAAGTTGAGGGCTAATGTTCGTGCTATGGTAAGACTATGAATGGCGATCGCTTAAATCGGAAATCTTTAAATGTCACATCACCACGACTACAAAGATTAGTGGATCGGTCTATTGATGTGTTAGAGTCTCTGTTACAAGACCGGGAAGTTTCCCCTTTAGACCGGGCGGCGATCGCTCTGAAAATCCTGGAAGCGACGGGGAGTGATCTCCGTCAAACTTTACCATCTGTTAATGTTAATATCCCCGACTCTCCCCTAGTTTTGGGTAGTTATGTTCAGATGGAAAATTTCTTGTCTCCCTCAGAAAATAAACAGGCTTTACAAATAGCGATCGCTTCCGCTGACCAATTTGTGGCATCCACAACTACAACCGGGGCTGTCAACTACCGAGAATCGTCGATTCTATATGCGACTAAGTTCCCCGAATACTATAAATTTATGAAAGGTCGCATTTTAGAAACTTTACCGCAGGTATTATCTCAGTTGAAACATCCCCCTTTTACCGTCGCAGAAGTGGAAATGCAGCTAACCGCCCACCACAATGGTGGATATTATAAGATTCATAATGACTCTAGTAGTGCCAAAACCAAAACTCGCACCATCACTTATGTCTATTATTTTTATGACGAACCCAAAGCCTTTACCGGCGGACAACTGCGACTTTATGAAACCGAGTTACGCAATGGTGTCGCCTACAACAAAGAGACCTTTAAGACTATTGAACCCATTAATAATAGTATCGTGTTTTTTGATAGCCGTTGCAAACACGAGGTCATCCCTGTTAGTTGTAATTCCCCCAACTTTAAAGACGGTCGTTTTACCCTAAACGGTTGGCTGCGGCGGGGGTAAGACTAACACATCAAAAACCTGGTTGATTTTTTATCTATAAGCGTTCAGCAATTCCAGATTAATTAGTAGCAAATACAATGCCAGCAAATCGGAGGATTAAATAAGTTGTGAATGACCAGTTACCCCCTCTCCTCAATAAAGCGATCGCCTCAGAAAAACGCCTAGATAATTTATTATCAGATTCTCTAACTTTAGTCGAAAATGCCCTAAATAGTTCTGAAATATCTCTATCTGAAAGAGTCGAAATAGCCTTAAAAATTTTGGATATCTCTGGTGTCTATCATCAATTAAATCGCCCCCAAAATTCTAATGATGATCCCGAAGTTGCTGAGACTAGCACCACAGACACCCCTAGGTTATTAGAAGCCAACTTTATCCAGGTTGACAACTTTTTATCACCCGAAGAACAAGCAGAAACCTTTAAGATAGCCTTCCAAAATCATGATAAGTTTTTCCCGTCTGGAGTCGCCAACAACGAAGAAAACACCCGCAAATCTTCGGTTTTGCTGGTGCAAAACTTTGATGAATACTATAACAAAATCAGACATAAAATTCTGCAAATTAGACCCCAAATCTTAGCCCAACTCAACTTACCGACTTTTTTGGTTTCCTGGGTGGAAATGCAAATGACAGCCCATAACCATGGAGATTATTATTATATCCATCAAGACATGGATGGCGAAAAAATTGCCAATCGAGTTTTAACATACGTCTACTATTTCTATGAACAGCCAAAAGCCTTCTATGGTGGAGATTTAAGGATTTATCCCACCTACATTAATGGTGATGGTTATACGATTGGTGAACAGTTTGTTACAGTGGAACCTCGCCATAACAGTATCATCTTTTTTGATAGTCGCATGAAACACGAAGTTCTCCCAGTTTTCTGTCCTTCTGGGAGGTTCGAGGATAGCCGATTTACCATTAATGGTTGGATTCACCGTTAAAATAACCCTATAGGGGGGGTTGACAATATACGGAAACTGATGCTATAGTATTGACATAATCTTTTTTTATAATCGATAATTTGCGTAAATTTTAAAATTGCAAATATTCCTATTATCTAAAATAATAACAGAAGTCACAAGCAAAAGCAACCTACCCCCCCAAAAAAAATTTTTTTGCAACATTTCTTAACATTTTGTTACAAAAATAAAATTCACGATGCGATCGCCTGAGAGAAAGTTATGGTAGGGGCGGGTTCCGCCGTAGCGTGTTCGGTTCACAGGGGTTAGCCTAGTAAACCCGCCCCAGAACCCACCCGATAACCAGCACCACGCCATGGTAGGGGCGGGTTCCGCCGTAGCGTGTTCGGTTCACAGGGGTTAGCCTAGTAAACCCGCCCGACAACGCACCCGACAACCCGCCCGATAATGCGATCGATAATGCGCCCGATAATGCGATCGCCGTACCACGCCACAATCAAAAATCGACGTAGCAGGTTCCCACAATTTAAGATTAAAATGTGAGATACTTCTTAACATTGTCTTAGCACGCATCCGACAATTATTTCAAATCACCGTGATTGATCTCGAGTGTTTTCCCTATAGTGTTGGACACGAAAATGATGGGGTATGTTTGTTGTTACGCATGGGGCCCCATCACATTTTGCTTGATTGTGGTTTGCGGGATATTTCGCCGCTGCTAAAATCTTCCCAAGGATGTATAGCTGACTTGGTGATTTGTTCCCATGCTCATGCGGATCATGTTAGGGGTTTGTTGGCACTACATGAAAGCTGTCCAGAGTTACCAATTTATGCCAGTGATGTTACTAGCCAATTGTTACCCATCAACTGGCCAGAGGAACTGTCATCAGGGCAAATGCCGAAATTTTGCCAATCCCTACCGCTGCGAACAGAAGTCCGACTGAAGGAAGGACTAAGCATCACCCTATTTCCTGCTGGTCACCTGCCCGGCGCGACTTGTATGCTGCTGAAATATAATGCACCGAATCGCACCTACAAGTTATTTTATACGGGGGATTTTTTCCTATCCAATTCTCGATTAGTGGAGGGTCTACCCCTAGGGGAGTTGCGGGGACTCAAGCCGGATGTGCTAATTTTGGAAGGGAGCTATGGAACTGCACGCTATCCCCACCGCCGCCAATTAGAAAACCAACTAGCCGAAAGAATTTATCGAGCGATCGCCTCTGGTTATTCTGTACTAATTCCCACCCCAGCATTAGGGTTAGGTCAGGAATTATTAATGCTACTGCGTTCCCACCACTACTTCACAGGTAGGGATATTGACATTTGGGTTGATGGCCAAGTCCAAACCGGGTGCGATATATATTTGGAACTGCTACCCCACTTCCCAGCGAATATACAGAACTTTGCCCAACATCAGCCACTATTTTGGGATGAGCGAATCAAGCCTCGTGTCCGTCGCCTCTCCCCCGAATTGTTGCCAGAACTGGAGCAATCCCCCTGTATTGTGATTGTAGATGACGAGACGGATATTGAACAGTATTTGCGCTATCGTCCTCGGTTGTGGACGTTATTTTTATCAGAAACTCCCGGACACACCAGGGAAATATCAACCTTGGTCAATTCTGGAGAAATTTTGTTAGAAAGCTATTTTCTGGCCGAACATTGCGACGGTCCAGGAACTACCCAACTGATTCATAACCTGCGACCCCAGCACGTGATTTTTGTGCATGGTTCTCCTATTTATTTAGCGGATTTAACCAATTTAGACGAATTGCGGAACCGCTACCAATTGCATTACCCAGCAGCAGGCGCACAGGTCCCATTACCCATTGGGGAGACTTTTCTACAACCGACCCTCCCAGAAACCCATTATCAGGGGGAGTTAACCGAGTCGGCTACCGAGTTAAATATTACCCTACCCAATGCTTTGTCTGTCGATCCACGGTGGTCTACCTTTGCAGATACGGGAATTGTGGAGGCCAGATGGCAGGGGGAAGAGTTAGTTTTGCGGGGAATTTCCCAGCGGGAATTTCTCAGCAGTCAGAGCGATCGCACAATGCCATCAGACTTAGACTGTTGCGGGAATTGCCAATATTACCGAAGCGGGCGTTGTTGGAACCCAGTTTCGGCTTTATATGGCTTTAAAGTCACCCCAGAGGGTTACTGTCCGGTGTTTGAGCCGTTAGCCCCCCGAGACCAGTAACAGAAGGGACTATTCGCGATCGGAGTCGGTGGAAGGGTTACGCAGTTGCTCGGCTTCTGGACATTCATCAGATACCTGTAGCTCGAAATAGCCACGGGGAACTGATGCCAACTTTTGACTAATAGATCCGATGCTCTCGAGGCGCACGATTTCTTCCCAAGAAGACACTTCGTCATCTTCTTCTGTTTCGTAGCGCAGCGTGACCAAATCCCCCTCGATATCAAGAATATGGGCTTTTTCGATCCACCTTTGCTGGTCCCGCAAAAAGATGCAGACTTCGCGGCCATCACAACAAAGTTGATAGATCTTGCGATGTAGCATTTTTAACTTAATCCTGAGAAGTTCGCTGGCTAGGTCAAATCGCCATATTAAGGCGTTGGTCTGATGGGGATGATTATAAGTCATCCATGCGCGCTTATTGTACCTGATGTTTGACTGAATCCCATCTGTGTAATTTTATTAATAGCGCATCATTGCTTATTATTATACAGTGTAATCACAAATTTCGGTATCACTCCGATCCATGCGGAGGCGGGAAGTTATTAATCTAGCCGGAAAAAGATCTCAATTATGGTTTACGCACAAAATTTATCCCAACCCACAGTATTTGACCTCGCGCGATCGGGTGATTTTCGGGCGATCGCCTATCTGATTAATAGCTACCTAGCCCCCCAGGGGATACAGGCGCGGGTCATCCCCGATCGCAAAGGATGTTTGCAGGTGCTGGTGGAGTTTCAACAAGAACCGATCGCCGAGAGAATTATTAAATATATTTGTCATGTCCTGTGGAAGCTGAACTCTCCCCAGGTCTTGGGGGTAAAAATTGCCGGTCGCTTCATGGGTGAACCAGATATCCTGTGGAACCAGTCCGTTCGTATTGTCACACCCGCCGCGCGTCAACATTTCCATAGACGAAAAGGGACTCGCCTGGACTTTAAAACCCTGCGGACCTTGCTGCTAATGACCTCAGTAACCGCTACTTTAGTTCTGGGATGTTGGGTGAGTTATTATGAGGTAATTGGTCGGGATGCTCAAGCTATGACCTATTCCCGTGGAGACGAGCGGAGGCAGTCGGGTCAGGTAGCGATGACATCTCCCCCAGTCACTAGACCTAATCAGGTGCGGGCAGCTTTAGAAACTGTCCCCGTGATTCAACATGAAAATGTATTAAATCCAGAGGACCCTACCGTAACATTAATGTTTGGGGGAGATGTGAACCTGGCTAGTTCCTTTGCTCAGAAAGTTGGTGATAATTATAGTTGGGCTTTTTCCGAACTACAGGAATATCGGGATGCGGATCTAGCTATGGTCAACTTGGAAAATCCTTTGACCAGAGCCACTCTGGCACGCCCTAATCGACAATTTAATTTTAAAGCTGATCCAGAAGCAGTTAAGGTATTAACAGAAGGTGGCATCGATCTGGTCAATTTAGCCAATAACCATATCATGGATTACGAAGAAGCAGGACTGGTGGAAACTCTGGAAACCTTGCAGCAAGCCGGTATTCATGCGATCGGAGCAGGGCGGGATATCGTCGAAGCGCGACGACCGAAAATTATTGAGGTAAAAGGACAGCGGATCGCTTATTTTGGCTATTATGATGCTGATTTGAATGCGGCCGGGGAAAATCGGGCGGGAACTAACTCTCGTGATAATGAACAGATCGCCGCAGATATTAAAGCTGTGCGTGACCAGGTAGACTGGGTAATTGTTAATTATCACTGGGGAGTTGAACTTTCTGATTATCCCGGAGATTGGCAAATTGATCTGGGTCGCTATACCATTGACCAGGGAGCCGATGTGGTGATTGGACATCATCCCCAGGTTCTTCAGGGTGCCGAGATATATAAAGGCAGACCAATTGTTTATTCCTTGGGAAATTTTATTTTTGGTGGTAACAATCGCAGTGATTACGATACAGCCATTTTAAGGGTTTCACTAAAGCAAAATCGGAAAATGAAGGTGGAATTTTTACCCGTTGAGGTGCGAGGATATCAGGCTCGTGTAATGCAAGGGGAAAGCGCCAAGGCTACTTTACGCCATATTGAGCGCATTTCCCGGATTTTTGATCAGCCGATGCCGTACCAGGTAGTCCTGAAGGCTCGTTCTACTGAACCCGCTTTGAGTGATGCTATAACTACTCCTGAAGTACATCAGGAAACTTTGTCCCCTGGGTTATCGAGGAATGAAGAATCAACTACTATTATCTTAGATGATGCGGATAGTGAATCTTCCGTTGATGCTGATCAGCCGACAACCCCATGGTCGGAAACTTCTGGGGAGTCCAAGCAGTTGCAGCCTTTTATCAAAACTCCTTTTATTACCGAACCTTTTATTTCTCTCCCTCAACCTGAAGCGAGAACTTCAGAAGGCAGCTACAATGATTCCCAGTCGGAAATTTCCGGCTATTTAACAGCCGGGTCTCACCGCCAAGCTAAATGTGATCAGTCGATCGCTAAAACCGATAGGGTTTCTCCTCTGGCTCATAGTGGTGAGGCTATTCGTCTTCCTCAACTAGGGTGTTAGAGGTTTATTGGTCAGGATCTAAAACTTTCAACAATGTCAGCGTGCGTCACCCCATGTCATTTGTCGTGTTTCGTCAACAGCCCCACTCCACTTGCGGGATGGGGTTTCTCCGAGGAAGATCATGAAAATTATCACTGTGTGACGGCACCCGACAAACTCTACTAAATTCCCAAGGAAGAATAAATTACTGTGTTTGCGATCGCACTTAACCAAAAACAATATAAGACCTATACCCTATGTGACCATAAGGCAGAGTCCTGTCTGGAGGTAGTACCGGAAAGGGGTGGGTTAATTACTCGCTGGTCAGTTAAAGGTGAAGAACTGCTATATATGGATGAGGAAAGGTTTGCTGACCCCAGTTTGACCGTCCGGGGTGGTATTCCGATTCTGTTTCCCATCTGTGGAAATTTACCCGATAATAGTTATACTCACCAAGACCGGGAATATGGGCTAAAACAGCATGGCTTTGCTCGTGATTTACCCTGGAGCGTAAGAAAACAAGACGAAACCAACGCCGCCTCCATTACTCTAGGGTTAACTAGCAATGAGGAAACGCGATCGCTATATCCCTTTGACTTTGAATTAGAGTTTACCTATACCCTCAAGGGAAACGGACTAGAGATTTTCCAGCGTTACACTAATCTATCAGGGTTAGTGAACAGTATGCCCCCTGAGTCCATGCCTTTTTCAGCCGGTTTACATCCTTATTTCTGGGTCCCAGATAAAAGTCAACTGCGTTTTCACATTCCAGCCATGCAGTATTGGGACCAACCCACCCAGAGTCTCCACGATTTTCGAGGTTACTTTGATCCTAATGTCGAAGAAATCGATGGGATTTTTGGGCCTTTGACCGGATTAGGAGCGACCATGACTGATTTAAGTCGCAATTTAAGATTATCCCTCAACTACAGTGCAGCTTATTCCCGTGTAGTCTTTTGGACTGTCAAGGGTAAGGATTATGTTTGTCTCGAACCTTGGACTGCACCGAGAAACGCTATGAACACCGGAAAACTGCTAACTCACCTAAAGCCGGGAACCAGTTGCGAGATGGTAGTTTACCTTATGGCAACTTTTTTATAAAAAATGTTTGACAACCAAAATTAGCTATGCTACTATAGAAAACTGTGTGAGATTACAAAAACCACTCACGAGGGTCGCTAACTCAATGGTAGAGTACTCGGCTTTTAACCGATTAGTTCCGGGTTCGAGTCCCGGGCGACCCATTCGCACTGTGTTTCCAGTGATAATTGCGTAATTAGCTCCGCGCCGACAGGGGAGCGTCGGGATTAGTCGCTTTCCATTGAGGGGGGGCGGCGGTAAGCCAGCTACGATGGGCGGAAAATTGACAGATTCATCGTTGATGGTATGATGGATACACCTGACACGGCAGTAAATAGCGAGGAAAAACTGCTATACTCGGTTTGGTGGGTAGGAAGCCCGGGCTGTAGTTTGAGATTCAGCGTCGGGTAGTTCAGTAAACATAACTTGATACAATTAGCCATAAATCGTAAAATTGTTTTAAGATTGTTTTAATCAAAACCTCAATTAGAGATTAAGAAGACTTAGGAGGAGACTTTATGGCGATAGTACCGATGCGGTTGCTGCTAGATCATGCTGCTGAGAATGATTATGGCATCCCGGCTTACAACGTTAACAACATGGAGCAGATCCAATCGATCATGCAAGCTGCTCATGAAACCAACAGCCCCGTGATCCTGCAAGCATCTCGTGGTGCTCGCTCTTATGCTGGTGAAAACTTCCTGCGCCACCTGATCTTGGCGGCGGTGGAAACCTATCCTCATATCCCTGTGGCTATGCACCAGGATCATGGAAATTCCCCCGCCACTTGCTATTCTGCAATGCGTCATGGCTTTACCAGTGTGATGATGGATGGGTCTCTGGAAGCTGATGCCAAGACCCCCTCTGATTTCGAGTACAATGTGCGGGTAACTGCTGAAGTGGTTAATGTAGCTCACTCCATTGGTGTGAGTGTAGAAGGGGAACTGGGTTGCTTGGGTTCTCTGGAAACTGGTATGGGTGACAAGGAAGATGGTCACGGCGCGGAAGGTGTCCTGACTCGCGACCAATTGCTGACCGACCCTGATCAAGCGGTTGAATTTGTAGAACGTACTCAGGTTGATGCTTTGGCTGTAGCCATTGGAACTAGCCACGGTGCTTATAAGTTCTCCCGTAAACCGACTGGGGAAATTTTGGCAATCAGCCGCATTGAAGAAATCCACCGCCGTTTACCAAATACCCACTTGGTGATGCACGGTTCTTCTTCTGTTCCCGAAGATCTGATTGCTTTGATCAACCAATACGGTGGTCAAATTCCTGAAACTTACGGTGTTCCGGTTGAAGAAATCCAGAAAGGTATCAAGAGTGGTGTTCGGAAAGTGAACATTGATACTGACAACCGTTTGGCGATTACTGCTGCTATTCGTGAAGCTGCGGCTAAAGATCCTTCTAACTTTGACCCCCGCCACTTCATGAAGCCTTCTATCAAGTATATGCAGAAGGTTTGCGCCGATCGCTATCAACAGTTCGGAACTGCTGGTAATGCTGACAAGATTAAAGTTCAAACTCTCGACGAGTTCGCGGCTAAATATGCTAGTGGTGCTTTGAGTGCAACTTCTAAAAAAGCTGTGGCTGTGTAGTTAACTTATGTTAACTCAGAGATGGGTTTTTAAATAATTAATTTAACCCGGTTTTATGCCGGGTTTTATTTTTTGAGGAGGTTCGAGAAACAGGTTGATAGGAGAGGGTGAATTCATCAAAAGGGATTATAGAGGAGATTAGGGATAAATTTGGGGGTAATTTTCTGGCTCGACAAAATTACCATCACAATCAGACTTTTCTCGATATTCGATCGCCTGAAAATCGACTTGATCCCATTGATATTTAGCAAAAGATCCACAATCTCCTATACCCCGATATTTGGTAAAGACAGTTAAAACACCCTGAATAGGGTCATAATCAACCAAACCGACGACCTCATCAATCTGAGTTTCTACCCTTTGACCACTAGAGTTGATTTCAAATGATGGTAATTTAACCCGCGAGACCTTAACACCCTGATTAGTTTCTCGATAGACAAAGAAATTATAATTATTTTGGTAGGCTGTTTGAAAGCAGAGTAATTGTACCAAATATCCCTGAGTTCCCAAAGGATAAGCAAAGGAACCGACTTGAAAGGGGAAAGAAGTACCACCGGGACAAAGGGTTAATTGGTCACGATTGCTGTAAAAATACTGCATTATGGACTCAGGAACCCGAAAAAAAGGATCACCTTGCTCAAGGTCTTCGTCGATCGCTTCTGGAGCATGATTTAATCTCAAATTAGGTTAACATTTGACGGCAATACGGTATAATACCAAGTATGGTGCGAGACCTTCGGGTATGAAATAGAGCTGAAATGGGCGAAATAACTACCCGGTGAGGACTTCAACCCCTTGGTTGATTGGGTCGCATCCCTGGCCATCCCATAACACAGCCTGATTTTTTTGCCCCCCTTCGAGACTTCCAATATGGTTGCCAAGGTGAAGCGTCTAATCAGGTCTAAGACTGCCCGCGCCATGCTGACATGGGCGCATTATCGATTCAAACTAACCCTGAGACATAAGCGCGGAAATAACTGAACAGTTGTAGATGTGACCGAAGAATACACCAGCAAAACCTGTACTCACTGTGGTCATGTCCATTCCCAGCTAGGTGGCTCAAAAGTGTTCCGATGTCCTGAGTGCGGGTTCACTCTACCACGGGACTGGAACGGTGCTTTTGGAATCTTTCTAAAAGCTTTGCGGGATACCGCCTCTGTTACCTTAACGGGTAATAGTGCTATCGTCGCATTGTCCGGGAACAACCGGAAAAATGTCGCGTAAATGTATCAGTAACTTGCTCAGGTTGACCGGAGGGAGCATGATTTAATCTCAAATTAAGTTAATATTTTAGGGCAATACGGTATAATAAGCGAGAAGGGTTGAGGATAAACCTATTGCCAGATATGTCAAACCCAAGGAAGCGGCCCAAATCCTTCGAGTCCATGAAAGAACACTCCGCAGATGGGACGACAATGGCTCAATCGACACCATCAGAACCCCCGCTGGGCAACGACGATACAACGTTGAGTCATATTCTGATTCCATATCAGGCAGTGACAAACGCCAAGTCGTTATCTATGCCAGAGTTAGTAGCCGCGCCCAGCAGTCCGACCTCAACCGACAGGTGGCCGCACTGTCCAACCTCTACCCCGAAGCAGAAGTCGTCTCAGAAATCCGAGGCGGGCTCAACTTCAAGGGAAAGAAAATGCTGGCCTTACTGGGACATCATTTGTCAGGAGATGTCCGCATGGTTGTCGTTGCCCACCAAGACCGATTGGCAATATGGGGATTTGACTTGTTTCGATGGCTCTGTGAGCAAAACAGGTGTTCACTCATGGTTCTCAACCAGACAAGTCTCAGTCCAGAACGAGAAATGGTTGAGGACATCCTCGCCATCCTCCACTGCTTCAGTTCCCGATTATACGGAGTGCGTAAATACAAAACTCAGGTCAAAGAAGATCCGGATTTACCCCAGCCCGGAGCTAAATCAAGTCTGGCGCAAATGGTTGGCTGCTTGTCGGTATTGCTACAACCAAGCAATTGCATTATCTAGGAGTGGTAAACGACTAAGCAAACTGAAATTACGCAACGAAGTGATGCAGAGTGACTTACCCGAATGGGTCAAAGAAACACCCTGCCACATTCGGCAAAATGCCATCTTTGATGCCTATCTCGCCTTTTCAGCCAGTCCAGGCGCCAGGTTTAGGAGCTGTCGGGATAGTTCTCAAGCCATCAAGTTTAACGATGCTAATTTCTCTTCAGGGAGTTGGTATCCAAGACTAACGAAAGGATTAACTTTCATGGTTTCCGAACCCATCCCTAAAACTTGCGGGCAAGGGACTCAGTTGGTGTTTACCAAAGGTCGATGGTTTGCGATTTTCCCTGAACCAGTTGCCGTTACCCCAACTGAAGCGAATGGCGTAATTGCATTAGACCCGGGTGTGCGAACTTTCATAACTGGGTTTGATGGCTCTCGGTTTATGGAATTGGGCTCCGGGGATATTGGACGCATTACTAGGCTATGTCAACATTTGGATGATTTGATGAGCCGAATCGCCAAGGAACCCTGTCGTTCAAGAAGGCGACGGATGAGGCAAGCGGCTCAACGAATGAGAACCAAAATCCGCAATCTAGTTGATGAAGCCCACAAACAAATTGCTCACTACTTGACTCACAACTACAGCATAATTTTTCTGCCGACCTTCGAGACTTCCGATATGGTTGCCAAGGTGAAGCGGAAAATCAAATCCAAGACTGCCCGCGCCATGCTGACATGGGCGCATTATCGATTCAAACTAACCCTGAGACATCAAGCCGAGATAACTGGAACCACAGTTGTAGATGTGACGGAAGAATACACCAGCAAAACCTGTACTCACTGTGGTCATGTGCATTCCCAGCTAGGTGGCTCAAAAGTGTTCCGATGTCCGGAGTGCGGGTTCACTCTACCCAGGGACTGGAACGGTGCTTTTGGAATCTTTCTAAAAGCTTTGCGGGATACCGCCTCTGTTACCTTAACGGGTAATAGTGCTATCGTCGCATTGTCCGGCAATAGCCGGATAAATGTCGCGTAAATGTATCAGGGAACACTACCATGCTGGCAGAATAAGCAGGCGATCGCCATAGTTAGGGCTAATTTTCGCATATTTTTAAATACAGATGAGCATATACTGTGGTCATACATCATCCGTAGGCACAAACCAGGTAATTTTAAATGTCAGCACCCCCGGCTGAAGCACAGGGGCTTCGTGCCCCCCTTTCAGGTAGCTGACCAGCTATAGCCTTAACTGGCTACGTTCAGAGCAAGAGTTAAAGTTCTTACCCTGGAATGCGTGCTAGTTCCAGGCTCATGAACCGAATCGTTAAACATCTCTAAGGGGTTAAGGACGTGCGATTTGGATAGTACCGACTCTGAACATTGGCGTTCGCGCAGCGTGCGCGTTAGCGCAAGCGCAAACATTACCCCGCAAGGGAGTCGGAGCCAACCATAGCTCCATGGAGGGGCAACCATACCCCTCCACCCCGCAAGGGGGTGCTGGCGGCGGTCATCCGCTTGAGTCGGTTTTCCTCTCCGCGATAAATCACGGAGCTTCCAACCCTCCCAGGAGTTTTACGTGATAGCCGGAACTAACCAAATTATGGGCAGATTTTTGTTAAATTAGCAGAAATGCACTTAATCTGTATATTGAGGATACTTGACCGGTGGTAGCAAACAAGCCGATATCTCTGAGCGATCGCCAAAATATGAACAACGCCATTTTATCAAACGCCATTTCATTAAAGGTAAAGCGACTCACAGCAGCCAGCGGTCAAATGAGCCTACCCTGTATCCCGTCCATGATAGACGAATACATGGACCAGTTTGATCGAATTTTAAAATCCCTAGGACAGACATTCACCCAGGAAGAAATGACAGCCCTGCGGGAATTAGTAGCGCGGAAACTAGGATACGGTTACAATCAATCACCCCATTCTCGGATAATTTTTAAATACGAGCCGCCAGACCCCACCCAAGGACTCACCAGCGGCTTAAAATTAAGCGTATTCACAGAAATTCTATCAGTCGAACAGAAGTATCAACGGTGGTTAACCAGTCGCCAGGGACCCTTGTTTGGCTCTCATGCTGACGCTAAACTGATGGATGTGGTAAAAGAGTTTAACCCCCCCTCCAACGCCCCCATTCTTGACGTAGGGGCTGGGGTAGGTCGCAATACCTTAGCTTTAGCGAGGCGGGGACATCCTGTAGATGCCGTAGAATTAACTCCAGAATTTGCCCAAATTATCGCGAAAGAAGCCCAGGAGAACCAATTACCGGTGCGGGTTATCCAAAGTAATATTTTGAACCCGTCTCTGCAATTACCCCAGAAAAGCTATCAATTGGTGTTGGTGTCGGAGGTGATTTCCCATTTTCGGAATAATCAGGATGTGCGAACCCTGTTAGCGAGAATGTGTAATGCTATCAGACCGGGGGGGCTGTTGTTGTTTAACACATTTTTAACAGAGCCAGGTTATGAACCTGATAACCGGGCGAGGGAACTTTCCCAGGTGCAATGGTCTTATTTAATCACGCGATCGGAGTTCAATTCGATCATGGCCGGTTTACCATTAGAGGTATTATCCGATGAGTCGGTGTATGAGTATGAGCGATCGCACCTCCCCTCCGAATCCTGGCCTCCAACGGGTTGGTTTGAAAATTGGAGTCAGGGTAGAGATGTCTTTCCGATACATAACCCTCCCATATCATTGCGATGGATACTCTGTCGGGTGAATTAAGTTTTAAGTAAAACAACTTACCGATTCAAGAATTATGTTAAAGGGAAAAGTTACCCAAGTTTCGCTGTATGTTGTGGCTGCTGTGGCAGCATTGTTGGTGGGAATATTTTTCCCGATGATGCAATTACCAAAAATTTGGTCTTCTCGGACCGGGGAAATGTCGGAAGTTTCCCAGCCTTCAGAAGCTGTGATGAGTTTGGCGGTGTTGTCTCCAGCATCCCGCCGCCAGGAATTAGAAGAAATTGCCACCACTAGAACTACCTCCGAAAATCGCGATCGCGCTAGATTTTTACTAGCCGCGGATTTATTAGAAGCCGGACAGCCAGAAGCCGCCCTCGAAAAGTTAGATGGATTAGAGAGGAGTTATCGTGTCTTAGCGGGTCATATCCTGAAAATGCGGGCTTTGGCTTATGAACAGCTTGGAGATACACGATTAGCCTCACAGTCATGGAAGGCCTTAGTGGATGGCCACCCAGAAGATCCCGTCGTGGTCATGGGGTTATATGCTTTAGGCGAAACTAATCGGGAATATTGGGATAGGGCGATCGCTGAATTTCCCGCCCACCCGCAGACCGTAGAAATTGCCAGAACCCTCCTGAGAGAGAATCCCGATCAATTCCCATTATTGCTATTAATTGCCCAACATGGTATTCATCTACCCGAATATGGCACTTATTTAGCCAAGTTAACTCAGAATTATCAACAACAACTTACCCCAGAGGATTGGGAAAATATTGGCTTTGGCTATTGGGAGAAGATGGATTATGGTCAAGGGGCGATCGCCTATTCCAAAGCCCCAAAAACCCCTAGAAATATGTATCGACACGCCAGGGGACTATGGTTAAGTGGCAAAATTCCCGAATCACGTCGCGCCTATCAAGAGTTAATTGCCGCATTCCCCACCCAAACCGATCCTGGGGGTGAAGATGCCGGCTTAGGAAGGATTAGACTGGCGCGGTTAGTCGAGCCTAGAGAAGCCCTACCCCTGCTTAATCAAGTAGTAGACAATTTCCCTAATCATGCCGCCGAGGCCCTGTTAGAGCGCGCTAATGTGCTTGATAAACTCAGATCTACCGAGACAGCTTCTCAGAGTCGTCAGTTATTGCTAAGTCAATATAGTGATTCCGAACCCGCCGCCCAGTTGCGTTGGACTCTCGCCCAACAGGGTGCTACAGCCGGAAGACTGGATCTGGCTTCAGAATGGGCACGACAGTTAATTACCAAAAACCCCGATAGTGAGTTAGCGCCGCAAGCTACCTTTATGCTGGGAAGGTGGGCGCGACAGCAGGGGAATTCACAAGATGCCACCAAGGCTTTTGAATATCTGTTAGCCAGATATCCTGAATCTTATTATGCTTGGCGGGCTGCCGTGTTTTTGGGTTGGCCAGTGGGAGATTTTACCACTGTGCGCCCCCTCTCTCCCCATGTGGAACACTTAGAACAGCTACCTATTCCGCCCGCAGGTTCCGAGGCAGTAAGGGAATTATATCGCCTAGGGCGCGGTCAGGATGCCTGGAATTTGTGGCAGGTCGAATTTAGTAATTATCGTCAGCAGCCTTCTGTCGCCCAACAATATACTGATGGTTTAATGCGAATTGCCGTCGGTGACAACTTAGATGGACTGTGGATGATTTCCAGCCTTAGCCGTCGGAATGACCCCGAAGAACATCAGGAATATCTGGCTTTGAAGCAAAAACCGGGTTATTGGGAGTCTTTATATCCTTTTCCTTTCCTAGAAACTATTGTGAGTTGGTCAAATAAACGCCAACTAAATCCAGTCTTGGTTACCGCTCTAATTCGCCAGGAGTCGCGGTTTATGCCTTCAATTAAGTCAGTGGTTGGCGCGACTGGATTAATGCAGGTAATGCCCGAAACCGGGGCAGAAGTAGCCCAGAAAATTCAACTGACTAACTACTCTTTAGAAGATGTTGAAGATAATGTAAATTTGGGAACTTATTACTTTGATTTTACCCACCGAGAATATAACAATAATTCACTGTTGGCTGTGGCGAGTTATAATGCCGGTCCGGGTGCGGTAGCTAATTGGGTAAGGCGGTTTGGCTTTAATGATCCTGATGACTTTATCGATAAAATCCCCTATCCTGAAACCTATGGTTATGTGAAATCTGTGTTTGGAAATTACTGGAATTATCTCAGGATTTATAACCCAGAAATTTCTCAAAAGTTGGCAGAACATATCCGCACCTTTAATGATAGATTTGACTAAAGTTATGGTGGGCTGACTGTTAATCTGCGAGAGGGGAGAGTCCAGAATTAATAAGAAAAATATATTTTGGTTCTCCCTTCCTGGCAAGATGGTGTATGATTCCGTTATTCCTAGCTGAATGTTGTGAGGAGCCAGTATGACCATTTTTAAACAGTCGGTTGCTCTTGCTTGTTTTGCGATCGTAGCCTTGAGCGGTAGTCAAGTTTTGGCGGCGGGGACTATTAAAGACTTTCAGGAATCAGAGGAAACACCAGTTAACAAAAATTTCTTGAGTTTAGCCCAAGACTTAGAATCTCAATTAGCAGTTCCTGAAACCATCGCGGAATTAGTTAATACTAACCCAGAAGTTGAAACCATTGCGGAATTAGTTAATACTAACCCAGAAGTTGAAACCATTGCGGAAGTAGTTAATACTAACCCAGAAGTTGAAACCATCGCGGAATTAGTTAATACTAATAGCCAAGAAACTCCTCAGTATCTGTCAGAAATCAACGAAAATAGCCCTTCTACCGATGCAATTGATTTAAATGTGGTAGCCATACAACCACAATGGCGCATTGCTGAAGAGATAGCCTTGGGGGATGATATCTTAGGGGATGATATCATAGCTCAATCCTGGCAGGATAATCCTCGCCGCGCGGCTGACCGGAATAACCGCCGCTTGAGTAACCACTTCAGCTATTTTGCGGTTGGGGGTAATATTGGCGTTACCGGGAATGCTTCTGGTTTGGGTAAGGGAGGCGGCGGCACTTTAAGTAAAGCGGGATATTCTGAGAATCTATCTTTGCACACTGGCGGCGTGCTTATTGGTGAGGGTGCTAGTGTCACGGCTTTGACCTATAGCTTCCCCATGCGGGTAGATACAGGGGGTATAGTTGCCTCTCCGTTTATAGGTGCTGGCATCATTTATGCGGACCTATTCAATAGCGATTTTAGCTTCGGTCCCCTGTTTATGACGGGTGTTGACGTACCAATTTCCTACAGTTTCATCTTGACGGGTCGCTTTAATGTAGGCTACATCAGAGAGACTACGGAAGTAGGGGTGATGCTAGGGGTGGGTTATGTGTATACCCGCAGTATATGGAATATTCTGGGCATATTCTAGGCCTAATCTAGGGACTCTAAAGGTACTACACTAGGATTAAGAATTTTGGGGCTAGAACCCTGAAATTTAACGGCTATAGATAGCTTACCTTGCTTATCTCCGAAAATGTGGGTGATTTGACCAACACCAAAACTGCGGTGTAAAACGCGATCGCCCACATTCCACTCTTGGGGACTTTTCTTGGTAGTCCCCTTGGCTTTTTTATTCTTGGTGGTGGTTTTGGCTGCTTGGCGACGGGTCAAAGGTTTATATCCCTGCACTAGGTCTGGTGGTAATTCGCCTAGGAACATGGAAGGAACACAAGGTTCGCGATACCCCCACAAACGCCTTTCCCTGGCGTGGGTAATAAATAACTGTTCCTGGGCGCGGGTGATGCCTACATAGCAAAGTCGCCGTTCTTCTTCTAAACTGAGAGGGTCGTTAATACTGCGGAAGTTGGGAAATAGTCCCTCTTCCAAACCCACTAGGAAGACAATGGGAAATTCTAACCCCTTAGCGGAGTGTAGGGTCATCAGAGAAACGGCTTCTTCTCCTTCCTGAAGATTATCTAAATCTGAGGATAGGGATGCACTGGCTAAAAAAGCCTGTAAACTGGTATCTTCCTGTTCTTCCTGAAATTGGGAAACGGCGTTACAGAGTTCCCGCAAGTTATCTAGGCGGTTATCTGCTTCATCAGTGCCTTGTTGTTTGAGGTCTTGGGAATAGCCAGAGTCTTCCAGAATGCCATCTAAAATTTCGAGGGCGGTGGTAGTTTCTAGGCGCGCGCGCCAAGATTGAATCATTTGGGCGAAGCGATTAACAGATTTGGCGGCGCGTCCGCTAATAGTATTAACGGAGTCTTGATCACTAATAATTTCCCAGAGGGGAACCCCTAACTGTTGGGCGGCATTATTTAAGCCGTCTATGGTAGTGCGACCAATACCGCGCCGAGGTACATTAATCACCCTTTGCAAACTGACGCTATCAGCGGGGTTCGCAATAACGCGAAGATAAGATATGGCATCTTTAATTTCTCGGCGATCGTAGAACTTTAGCCCGCCGACAATGTTATAACGTATATTTTCACGCAGTAATACATCCTCAAAGGGTCGAGATTGGGCGTTGGTGCGATAGAGAATGGCAAAACTACCGAAGCCGATTTCGGGGTTTTGGTTGATAATGGTTCTGATATTATCAACTACAAAGTTAGCCTCTGCCATTTCGTCATCGGCTTTATGACAGCAGACCGGAACACCAGGCGATCGCGTAGGGCGCAGAATTTTGTCAATGCGGGTGGTGTTATTTTGAATGAGATGGTTGGCTACTTCTAGGATGTTTTCTCGCGATCGGTAGTTTTCTTCTAGTTTAATTAACGTGCGGCTGTCATCATCCGGTAAACCATCGCCAAAATCTTGTTGAAATTCCAGCATAATCCGATAGTCTGCCATTCGGAAGGAATAAATAGACTGATCTACATCCCCCACCACAAAAATAGACCGATTCTGCCAATTGTGAAAAGATGGCGGTGCTTCTCCATTGGTTGTTAATAGGCGAATCAGGTCATACTGGGTGCGGTTAGTGTCTTGATATTCGTCAACTAGAATATGGCAAAATTTTTGATGCCAGTAGGCTAAAACTTGTTCGTTTTGGCGAAATAAGGCGACGGGGACGAGAATTAGGTCGTCAAAGTCTAGGGCGTTATTAGCTGCGAGGGCATCTTGATATAAACTATAGACTTCCGAAGTTACTCGCCCCTGATAGTCGGGGTTCTCCTGTAGGTATTGTTGAGGAGACAATCCCAGGTTTTTGGCGTTACTGATTTTATAGCGAGTTTTGCGGGGGTCGAATTTTTTGTCGTCTAGGTTGAGGGTTTTGGTGACGATTTGCTTAACTAGGGCTAGTGCGTCTGACTCATCAAAAATTGAGAAGTTAGGTTTCCACTGACGGCCCTTTTCATCTTGGTATTTGTTGATATCGTAGCGAAGAATCCGCGCACAGAGGCTATGGAAGGTTCCCATCCATAGATGTTTGGTGAGTTTCCGGTAAATTTGCGATCGCAGTTGAGTTTGGGTAGCGGGTTCTAAGGCTGATAGGGGTTTCTGGTATTGTTTTTGGGCTTGCTGTTGGGCAAAAATTGACTCGATCCGGTTTTTGATTTCTCTAGCGGCTTTGTTGGTGAAGGTGACGGCTAGGATATTTTCGGGGTTGACTTTATGATTGTCGATCAGGTTGGCTACCCGATAGGTGAGGGCGCGAGTTTTACCGGAACCTGCGCCAGCAACTACTAACATTGGACCGCAGAAGTGTTCGACGGCTTGGCGTTGGGATGAGTTGAGGGAAGTTAGGAAGTCTACGGATTCCATAGTGGCTGCGATCGCTTAACCTTTAACAATAAGGGGGGTAGTATTCATCGTATACCATTACCATAGATTTGGGACTTCAGACAAGTTTATTGAGAATTGTCCAAACATCCCCATCAGAACGGACGTGGGGGACGGAAATATTGCTAAATCCGGTAATAAAGGGCTTATGGTACACCTGCCAGTAGAGGGGGGTGATTTCATCGGCGATCGCTTTCAGGGCTTTCGCTTCCGCTTGGAGTTCCCTGGATAGTTGGTTTATGCGATCGGCGTGTAGTTTCGCTTGCTGGCGGCTTTCTTCTAGTTGTTCTTCTGTAGGCTGGCTGCGTCTCAATTGTTCTAATTGCTGTTGTTTATGGCGCAGGTGGATTTTTAGGGCGGCGATCGCATCTTCTATACCTTTGACCTCTGCTGACTGGTGGGCGGTTTCTCGCGCATGGTTTCGGTAGGCTATGGCGATCGCTTCTGGAGAGCATGATTTAATCACAAATTCGGTTAATATTTTAGGGCAATACGGTATAATAAGCGAGAAGAGTTGAGGATAAACCTATTGCCAAATATGTCAAACCCAAGGAAGCCGCCCAAATCCTTGGAGTCCATGAAAGAACACTCCGCAGATGGGACGACAATGGCTCAATCGAGACCATCAGAACCCCCGCTGGGCAACGACGATACAACGTTGAGTGATATACTGCTGCCAAATCAGGCAGTGACAAACGCAAAGTCGTTATCTATGCCAGAGTTAGTAGCCGCGCCCAGCAGTCCGACCTCAACCGACAGGTGGCCGCACTGTCCAACCTCTACCCCGAAGCAGAAGTCGTCTCAGAAATCCGAGGCGGGCTCAACTTCAAGGGAAAGAAAATGCTGGCCTTACTGGGACATCATTTGTCAGGAGATGTCCGCATGGTTGTCGTTGCCCACCCAGACCGATTGGCAATATGGGGATTTGACTTGTTTCGATGGCTCTGTGAGCAAAACAGGTGTTCACTCATGGTTCTCAACCAGACAAGTCTCAGTCCAGAACGAGAAATGGTTGAGGACATCCTCGCCATCCTCCACTGCTTCAGTTCCCGATTATACGGAGTGCGTAAATACAAAACTCAGGTCAAAGAAGATCCGGATTTACCCCAGCCCGGAGCTAAATCAAGTCTGGCGTAAATGGCTGGCTGCTTGTCGGTATTGCTACAACCAAGCAATTGCATTATCTAGGAGTGGTAAACGACTAAGCAAACTGAAATTACGCAATAAAGTGATGCAGAGCGACTTACCCGAATGGGTCAAAGAAACACCCTGCCACATTCGGCAAAATGCCATCTTTGATGCCTATCAGGCTTTGAGCGCCAGTCCTGATGCAAGGTTTAGAAGTTGTCGTGACAGCTCTCAAGGGATTAAGTTCAATAATACTAATTTCTCTTCAGGGAGTTGGTATCCAAGACTAACGAAAGGATTAACTTTCATGGTTTCCGAAGCTATCCCTAAAACTTGCGGGCAAGGGACTCAGTTGGTGTTTACCAAAGGTCGATGGTTGGCGATTTTCCCTGAACCAGTTGCCGTTACCCCAACTGACGCTACTGGCGTGATTGCATTAGACCCGGGTGTGCGAACTTTCATAACTGGGTTTGATGGCTCTCGGTTTCTGGAATTGGGCTCCGGGGATATTGGACGCATTACTAGGTTATGTCAACATTTGGATGATTTGATGAGCCGAATCGCCAAGGAACCCTGTCGTTCAAGAAGGCGACGGATGAGGCAAGCGGCTCAACGAATGAGAACCAAAATCCGCAATCTAGTTGATGAAGCCCACAAACAAATTGCTCACTACTTGACTCACAACTACAGCATAATTTTTCTGCCGACCTTCGAGACTTCCAACATGGTTGCCAAAGCCAAGCGGAAAATCAAATCCAAGACTGCCCGCGCCATGCTGACATGGGCGCATTATCGATTCAAACTAACCCTGAGACATCAAGCCGAGATAACTGGAACCACAGTTGTAGATGTGACGGAAGAATACACCAGCAAAACCTGTACTCACTGTGGTCATGTCCATTCCCAGCTAGGTGGCTCAAAAGTGTTCCGATGTCCTGAGTGTGGGTTCACTCTACCACGGGACTGGAACGGTGCTTTTGGAATCTTTCTAAAAGCTTTGCGGGATACCGCCTCTGTTACCTTAACGGGTAATAGTGCTATCGTCGCATTGTCCGGGAACAACCGGAAAAATGTCGCGTAAATGTATCAGTTATTCTCTGGCGTGATTTCTGGGGTGATTTGCCTATGCGTGAATCTGGATCTGGGTTTTTTCCCTTTCTAGGGCTAAAATTTGCTTCCGAGTTGCTTCGATTTCCTGGTCCAGCGGGTGCATCATTAGATTCGGCTTAGGATTAATCCCCCTATTGTAACATTCTCTTTACATTTGCCCGCTAAATTTAGCCATTTATTTATAGACAAACAACTCATTATACCAGATACCTTGTCAATACAATGGTTTCTCAAAAATGGTCAACTTTATTAAGTAAAATCTTTTCAAACCCCCACAGACAAGAAGACACAGGATACTATACCCAGGAAAATAGAGAATATTTTTAACGAAATTTAATATATTTAGATTGTGTCACTCATTAAATTGTTAAGTTTGGTTTAATATGCTTGCACTTATATTTAATAGTGCTAAAGTAGTAATTGAAGTCAAACAGGCTTCTTTGACAGATACCAAAAGCGATGTTCAATCTGTCGGTTTTATATCTAAAAGGAGGACTAGAACGAATCCAAACTTGTTCATCGCCAATGTAGTGAAAATCAGGAGGTAAAACACTGTTTCATTTCGAGTCTGTCATGTTTGAGAGCAGCCCCTCTATAGGGTTCTGATATTTCCTCTACTTTTTCGATGGGAGCTATGCACTTAACTTTGTTAGTTTCGATGTAACTCCAGCCAAACTAGATTTATTCGAGGGAATCACTCGGTCAACCAGGAGGTATTCTAAGCTGTTCACTCTAAACTCTGTTTCGTCAAAACGCGGTAGTAGCGCCCACAAAGGTTCCTTATATTTCCTCAGATAGCGACGATGGGAGCAATGCAACTGGATATGGTTTCAGTTCACCTCCAGATAGTCTAAATCAACGAGAGGATGTCCCTGGGGAATGAGTTAGGGCGCTATTGCTGTTGTCGAATTTTTGACGGGACGGGAAAAGATGCGATATTGATTGAGTATTTATTGCTATCTAAGACCTAGTTGTTTTTTGAGCAAAAAGTTACCGACAATTAAGGTTAACAGAATTAGACTAAGTTTAACCGGCCAGGGAATAATCACAAAAAACCACATTGATGATATAGTGGCGATGACGGCGGCGAGAAGGCGGGGAAGTTCATCAAACCAGTGTCCGTGGTGACTGAGGCTGACCCAAACAGAAATACAAGCGATCGCCAGAGGAATTAAAGATAATGGTGACATAGTTTTAACTGGTGAGGAAGGGTAGGTAATAGTATTTAGTAATCTAGGGAACTAGACTGATAAGATAAAAATACAGTTCCCTAGGGTAAGAAATTAGCCAATAGTCAGGGCTAAATCTTGGGGTGAGAGGGTAAATAGTCCTTGTCTAACTAGATCAGGTTGTGCATTTTGAACGACTCCGAAAATACCCCCCTCTGGGAGAAGGATATGAGTATCATTACCCACTGAATTAAGGATTAATACTGATGGGTCAATATCGCCGACTACCGCAATGCGATCGCCTTCAGCGAGGTTAAAATCGAGAATCAGATCAGCCTGATCAATGGTAGCATCAGCATGGGTTAAAACAAAAGTATCAGCACCCTCACCACCGACGAGGGTATCAGCACCCAAATCACCAATGAGAATATCATTTCCAGCATCTCCAGACAAGTAATCATCACCCTGTCCACCGCGAATAAAGTCATCACCAGCGCCGCCATAGATAGTGTCATTTCCCCGATTTCCGTTGATGATATCATTACCATCATTACCAAAGAGGAGGTCATCACCTTGACCACCCCAAATCAGGTCATTACCAGCGCCGCCATAGATGGTATCATTACCCTGGTTGCCATTAATTACATCATCAATTTCTGAGCCAATCACTAAATCATTACCACCCCCGGCGAAAACTCCTTTAGGGTTTTGTTGGCTAATTTCCTGGGTAATTTCGATGACATTATCAGCATCCAAATCCCTTGGAAAGGCATAAGATAAGGGTAAGCTGGCGCGGTTAAGAGTGTTAATGAAACCATTTAAAAGTGGTACATCAGTGATTAGATTAGAGGTGCGAGTTGGTAAAATCCCAGCAAAAACTTCCGCGTCTTGAATGCGATCGCCTTGTTGAATTTGGTCAATGACATCAAACCCTTGCATTACCATACCAAAAACGGCATAATCACCATCTAAGCCGGGAGAGTCAACTAAGTTAAAGTAAAATTGAGAAGAGGCTGAGTCCGGGTCATTACCTGACCGCGCCATAGCGATCGAACCCTGGACATTTCTTAATACGGGAGGAACTGTAATTCCGGCTTGTTGAAAGGTTTGGCTGTAGATAGGTTCGGTAGCACCTTCTGGTATAATTTCCAGGGGAACATTGCGGACTTGTCCTGTAGCTGGGTCAATAAATCCACCAGTTCCTAATAAGTTAGGGGGAAAACCTGGAATAACGCTGTTAGGGTCGCCTCCTTGTACAACAAAGGGGAATGGTTCACGCACTACCCGATGGAAGGATACACCATCATAAACGCCAAGTTCAACTAATTCTACAAAGTTTCCGGCGGTGATGGGTGCATTATCACCATCAACTTGGATAACAATTGGTGATCCATTAACCACCATTGCTACTAATGCTTGACCATTTAAGGGTTGAATGTTTGTCATGTTTGAAATGGTATTTTTCCGTTAATGATGTTAGCTTGTTTGGGATCAGATCGAGACAAATTTGAGAGTTGTTGGTGAATTTAGGGGAGTATATGGTGCGATCGCACTTCCATGACTGCAAATATAGATTTAGGGTTCCGCCAGTCCGGTGAGGGCAGAGATATGTAAATATATGTAAAGAAATTTAGATCTGTGTGTTATGTTACGCCGAACCTTGATCAGTCTCATTTTAGGAATTGCGATCGCCTTATTTAACCTAAACCTAGCGAGTCCGGTCTTAGCCTTGGGGGGTCAACTTCCGCCGCTAAATGAACCCGCGCCAGAATTTACGCTTCCCACGAATACGGGAGATGGGGAGGTGTCTCTATCAGACTACGAGGGTCAGTGGGTAGTAGTCTATTTCTATCCGAAAGATTTTACCCCAGGATGCACGCTAGAAGCCCGTCGCTTTCAGGAAGACTTACCGAAATATATGGCTAGAAATACCCAAATTTTAGGGATTAGTGCTGATGATGTGGACTCCCACGCGGAGTTTTGCGACTCTGAGGGGCTAAAATTTCCGCTGTTAGCTGATGTTGATGGAAGTGTCAGCAAGGCTTATGGTTCATGGTTAAATTTCTTTTCGATGCGACATTCATTTATTATTGATCCTGATGGTATTCTCCGAGAAACCTTTGTGCGTGTGATTCCAGCCATCCACAGTCAGGAGGTCTTAGCGCGTTTGGATGAAATGATCAACTCCTGAGAGTTCAAATAGGGAGAATTTGGGAGAGCGATCGCCTCTAGGCTTTTCTTCGTAGGTGCGATCGCCTCTATTTATTTAAAGTTCTTCGGGGTTAATTCCCTGGGCGCGCAAAAACTCCGCTAGTCGTTCCGCCCGTTGGTGGTCAGCTTCCGCCCGTTGGCGTTCCTGCTGTAACTCTAGTTCAGCTTGTTGGCGTTCAGCTTCCGCCCGTTGGCGTTCCTGCTGTAATTGCAACTGAGCTTGTTCAAGTCGTTGTTCCGCCAGTTTTGCTCGTTCATCCCCGGTTAATAACAAATTACCCTGGCTATCCCACCAGCGCAGCCAAGGCAATTCTAGGTTGCCATACTGTCCGAGCCAAATGCCTAATTCTACACCCATGGGGTGAATGGGATAGTGACCTCTTTCATTCGCGGCCACTAACTCATAGTGATTTTCCATTAGGTGATAGACTTCTACACTGGCTTTCCGTACCTCATAGATAGCATAGAAAGGGGGGCGGATGATTTGTTCATATACCCAAAATTTACCGGGTTTTTGACGTTCTCCAGAAATTTGATATAAGGGAGTGCGATCGCGTTCTTCTGAACCGTCTCCCGACACAAATTCTATGGCAATTAAAGGGGGGATATATTCCTGCCATAATACATAGGAACGTCTCACCCTACCATCAAGAGTTGGGGGAACGTTGGGAACATAAAACCAGTCTGGACATTCCGCCCCCCGTTCTAGGGGTTCTGTTAATCGCCAATAGATACCAGAATCTTGACCTATGGCATATTGCTGGTCTGGGTGTAGACTATCTAGTGTTGATAGAATGGAATCAGTCAATAAGATACTTTGGGGATGCTCCTGAAAGTTTTTCACGAAAGTGCCATCGGAGTCGGGGAGTTGAGTATGGTCGGGAAGGGTAGTAATTCCCAGTTCTGATGATGGGGCGATGGTCATAGTCAGTAGTTTCTCATCGCAGGTGATGGCAGATAGTATAGCATTTGGCTAAATTTGATGGTCTACACCTATTGTGAAACACTGTTAAAACCAACATCGTCGCCTTTAAAGAATAATAGGGGTTGACAAAGGGAGGAGCGATCGCCTAGATTAAACCTGTGGGGGTTTCATGGCTATACTCATGACGAAAAAATCAACACGCCAAGGGAGAAGGGAGGACTGACCCAGGAAATAATCAGGAAGGTCCCGAAATCAGTTAATCTTGAAGATGATTATTGCCAGACCGATAGCACATAACCCATGATTGAAGTTGAGAATCTGTGCAAAATTTATGGCACAACCCCAGCCATTGAGGATGTATCCTTTTCTGTGAAAGCGGGGGAAATCTTAGGGTTTTTGGGACCCAATGGCGCAGGAAAGACTACCACCCTGCGTATTTTATCAGGCTATTTACCAGCCACAAATGGAACAGCTAGAATTGCTGGGTATGAAGTCCACGAACAATCAATGGCGGTGCGGGAGAGAATTGGCTACCTGCCGGAAACACCCCCATTATACCCTGATATGACGGTTGAGGGTTTTCTGCATTTTGTGGCGCGAATTAAACGGGTGGCGGCGGGCGATCGCCCTTTACGAGTACAAGCGGCTATGGAACGCTGCGGTATATTGGATCGCCGCCAGAGTCTCATTCGTAAACTATCTAAAGGCTATCGTCAGCGGGTGGGAATAGCCCAGGCGATCGTGCATGACCCACCTGTGATAGTGTTAGATGAGCCGACAGTGGGGTTAGATCCGCGCCAAATTATTGAAGTGCGGAATTTAATCAAGAGTCTAGCCGGAGACCATACGATTATCCTGTCTACCCATATTTTACCTGAAGTTAGCATGACCTGTAGCCAGGTGGTAATTATCAATAAGGGTCAAATTGTAGCGACGGGAACCCCCGATAATCTGATGGAGAAGTTGACGGCGGGTGCAGGGTATGAGATAGAAGTAGAGGGAGAAATCGAGGAGGAAACCCTAAACTCGCTGTTAGCAGTTCCTGGAGTGAAAATAGTTGACCTATTAACAACATCTCCCACGGAACCACGCCAGCGGTTACAGGTCGTTTGTGAAAATAACAGGGAACCCGGACCTGAGCTGATAGCCGCCTGTGTGACTGAGGGGATAAAAGTTTATGAAATGCGGCGCACTCGTGCTAGTTTAGAGGATGTTTTCCTAACTCTAACCGCCCAAGAAGAAGCGACGATCGCCCGATCGCCTTCTGAGGATAAACCCGATTCTCAGGACATAGCCAAAGACCAGCTAGAAGAAGACCAGCTAGAAGAAGACACAGAAGAAACAGTTGAGAATTAATAACTGATGATGGCTCCGGTTCTGCTTAAACTAATAGGAAACTATGCTAGTCGTTTTTAGTAATATCATCGCCATATATCGCAAAGAACTCCAGGGGTATTTTGCCTCTCCGTTGGCTTATGCGATCGCCGGAATTTTTTGGCTACTAACGGGATACTTTTTTATAGCTATTCTGTTAGGGCCAGAGGGACTGATTCAACAAGTAGCTTTGAGAGATCAAATGGGTTTAACGGAACCCCCCATTGATTTATCATTTGAGTTTCTGCAAGTATTTCTGAGGCTTATGGGAACCATATCTCTGTTTGTGCTGCCCATGTTATCAATGGGATTATATGCAGAAGAACGCAAACGAGGAACCCTAGAACTGTTGGCGACTTCTCCAATTACTAACTGGGGAGTAGCTACGGGAAAATTACTAGGAGTTCTCACCTTCTATAGTACCATGATTTTGCCACTGTTTGTGCTACAGGCGATCGCCCTCAGTGTGTCTAGCCCTCCCATGTCTCCAGGAATTATGATAGTATCTCATCTGGGGTTAATTTCACTGGCTGCTGGTGTGTTATCCCTGGGAATGTTTATTTCTTCCCTAACAGATAGCACCTTACTTTCGGCGATCGGTACTTTTGCCTTGGTGCTATTTTTATGGGTTGTGGATATCATTGGTCAAGCGGTAGGAGGACCCCTAGGAGATGCCCTCACCCATTTATCATTAATCTCTAATTATACTAATTTAGTACAAGGGGTTATTGAGATTAGGAGTTTGGTCTTGTTTGGCAGTTATGTAGTGTTAGGGGTGTTTCTCACCGCCCAGTCTATTGATGCGTTTCGCTTCCAGCGTTCGTAAAAGGTTTTATGAAAAAAAATCGAATTATTTGGCAACTCTTTAAATACTCATTTTGGCTAGGTCCCATGATTGCGATCGCTGGTTTATCAGCGGGTTTCGTATCAGGAATTTGGCAACCAGTTCCCCTAGCATTAATCATCGCTGGGGTGGTAATTATCGGGGTGTGGTTAGTATTAAAAGGTGATTTGGAAACTGACCCGCAACAAAAACGACTAGGTAATCGTCGGTCTACTCAAGCCGGGACTAACGCCCTATTGGCAACAGTTTCCGTGATGGTAATTCTCACCTCTATTAATATTATTGCAGTGCGGAACCCAGTTCGCATTGACTTAACCGAAAACCAACAATTTACCCTCGCCCCCCAAACCCAAACTATACTGACCAACCTCCCTGAACCTTTAAAGGTTTGGGTATTTGACCCGACCCAAAATCCTCAAACTCAATCATTATTAGACCGCTACCGAGAAAAAAACCCAGCCTTATTTAGTTACGAGTTTATTGATCCACAAATGCAGCCGGGTATAGCCCAAGAATTGGGGGTGAGAAATTTTGGTGAAATTCATCTGGAAGCAGGAAACCGTCGCCAACTTATTCGCCGGGAAGGAAGACAACCACTAACGGAAGTTACATTAACTAATAGTATTGAACAAATTTTTAGCGATCGCACTTCCCAAATTTATTTCCTCCAAGGTCACGGACAAAGACCACTTCAAGCCGGACAAGGAGGCTTTCAACAGGCTGTTGATAGTTTAAAAGAAAGAAACTTTATTGTTGAACCTCTGCTACTAGCAGGAGCTACAGGAATTCCTGAAAATGCAGATGTGATTGTCGTAGCAGGTCCCCAACAAAGGCTATTTGAAGGGGAAGTTAACGCCTTAATTGATTTCCTTGACAATGGCGGCGGTTTACTGTTAATGCTAGACCCGAAAACTGACCCAGGGCTAGATGATTTATTGGATAAATGGGGAGTAAAATTAGACGATCGCATTGCTATTGACGCAACAGGTAGCGGTCGATTAGTGGGTTTGGGTCCCACGGTTCCCATTGTCCGCGAATATGGCGATCATCCTATTACTAGAGATTTTGGTAATAATATATCTCTGTTTCCGTCAGCGCGTCCTGTGGAAACTCGCCCCGTAGACGGAATTACTGAAACTCCCATAATTTGGACAGATAGACAAAGTTGGGCGGAAAGTAATTTAGTAGAGGGAAGATTAGAATTTAACCCGGAAACCGATCGCGAAGGTCCTCTATCTTTGGGGGTCGCTTTAACCAGAGTTTTGAACCAGCAAGAAACTCCCACGGCGGAAACTACCGAAGCAGAAGAAACCACAGAAACTCCCACCCCGGAAACTACAGACACGGCGGAAACTACCGAAACTGAGGAAACCTCAGAAACTCCCACCCCAGAAACTACAGACACGGCGGAAACTATCGAAGCAGAAGAAACCACAGAAACTCCCACCCCAGAAACTACAGACACGGCGGAAACTACCGAAACTGAGGAAACCACAGAAACTCCCACCCCGGAAACTACAGACACGGCGGAAACTACCGAAACTGAGGAAACCTCAGCAATTCGTCAAGAAGCCAGACTGGTAGTATTAGGAAACTCTCAATTTGCGACTGATGGCTGGCTTGAGCAACAACTCAATAGGGATATATTTGTGAATACTATTGTTTGGCTGAGTCAACCAGACCAAGAAGTGTTATCTATCGGGGTTAAACCGGTTACCAGTCGTCGGATTTTGATGACTCCCCCATTAGGTCGATTGTTAAGTTGGATGGCGTTAGTGATTTTCCCGCTAATTGGATTTGCTGTATCAGCTTTCCTCTGGTGGCGGCGACGATAAGATAGCATTTCTTTGGAGGTTTAGTTATGAAATTGCAGCAATCAACCCGGATTTTAATGATTATTGCTTTGGTATTAGCGGGTGGTGTTTATGTGGTGGAAATTCGCGGAAAGTCTCAACAGCAACAAGTCCAAGCTAGACAAGATCGGATTTTTGATATTTCTCAAGATGAGATCCAATCTCTGATTATAGAAACAGGCGATCGCACTTTAAAAATTGAACGGGTTGGGGAAGATGAAACTGATGCAATCACCCCTTGGAAAATGCTTGAACCTATGGAATATCCCGCTAATATTGCTAGGGTGAATGCCGTTTTAAATCAACTGGTAAATACCCAGAGGATTGCATCGAATCCTAACTCCGGTATTAGTAAATTAACCATTTCTAAATCACAATTAGAGGATTATGGATTGGTTGATCCTCAAGAGTCGATCCAAATTCAACTACGAGATGAAACTACTCATCGCCTGGTTTTGGGTAAGTCGGATTTTAGTGGTGATGCAATTTATGCAATGACCAATCCTCCCGAAACTTTACCCGAAAATATCTCGATTTTAGTGATTTCTAAGACCGCGCGAGATGCTATTAGTCACCCCCTAGATGAGTGGATTATGGCTAGAGATGCGGAAGATTTATTATCCCCAGAAACTCCAGAAACTCCCACCGAAACTCCCACCGAAATGGAGACAGAAGAAGTTGACACTCCAGAAACATAAAATCACTAGCCAACTAGATTAACTGTATTCAATTAATTATGGTGATTAGATAGGTTGGTAATTAGATTGGTTAAACCGAGATTAGGGTTTTCTAGGAGTTGATCCAATTCAGCGATCGCCATTTCAGCGCGTTGAGTGTTTAAAATCATTTTGCGGGTAACTTCGTCTTCTTTATGAGCGATATCTTTCAGGTTATTAATATGAACTTTAAAATGACTAGAAACATTATTCATTTGTTGACTTAAATCAAGAGTTTGTTTAACCAGTCGATTCATTTCTAGGTTAATTTTACTTAAAACTGTTTGATTAGTCGAACTTTGTTGATAAGTTAAAACCGAAGCCTGTACCGAGAGATATCGGACTTTTTGGACAATTTCCGCCATAATTGTCGAAGCGGAATTAATAGTTTCCAAATCCCTAGAAATATTTTTAATCACTGACTCTAAATCTTCCGAATTTTTATGAATAGAATTAGCGCCGATAAAAATTGCATGAAATTCGCGATGACTTTCCTTAGAAACCAGCCGACCAGTCTGGACAATTTCTTGATAAATTTTGAGGATTTTTTGATAATGTTGATTAATGGCATTTTCCCTTTCTATAAAACGACTTTGATATAGCTTTTTCATAATATTTTTCTCAATATTGAGATTATGATTCGCCTCATTAATCCGTTGTTTTTCCTGATTTAACAGATTAAAATACTTCTGTTTCGTCTGTTCTTGCTGTTGAAGGATTTGACGAGATTTTTGTAAAATTACTGTTTGGGATTGACACAGAATCCGAAAATCTATCAACCCAAATTCATGGTCACTCCAGATAATCACAATCGGTTCATAAATCAGATTGACAGACCGATTCATCGCCAGTTGTACCGCTTCATTAATGAGAGTATCTGATGACAACATCAGGGGAGGAATCCGGGTAAAATCTAAAATTTTCTGAATCGGATTGTTGCTGTAAATTTCCTCCCAATTAGGTAAATGTATTTTTGCTAAAAATTTGCTGCGAGAAATCATCCCGATCAATTCGGAATCGTCGATAATTAATACCCCTGGTAGTTCGGGATTTTGGTAGAGTTCTTTCGCTACAATGTCGGCTCTAGTTACCCAACTAACCTGATAATTATGGCATGGTAGGTCGGCGATAGTTGAGTTAAGAGTGAGGGGTAATTGCTGAGTCATAAGGTTATATTTTTTAGACAAATACAATCAAACCATGTCCCAGCGGTCATCGCTATGGGAGATAGGCTTAATGGTTGAGGTCAAAAAAGTAGATCACCCTACCAGAGAATATGATAGCCACTACCACAAAAATATTAAAATAATCTGGCAACAAGTTTGACCCTGAAAACGCCTACATCAGCCACATGGAGAGACCAAAACCCTGAATCGAACCCTGATCGGAGGCGCTATAAATGAGATAGAGTGGTTTGGTGCTATCTTTAAGAGTGTACAGCAAAAGTCTGTGTTTGGTTAAATCTGTGCGATCGCTATATTTACTAAGCCTGTGGATGATTCCCTAAATAAGCAACTGGAAAGAGAGCGACTTTTAAATCAAGTGACGACCCAGATTCGCCAGAGTCTTGACCTGTCGGTGATTTTGTCAACTGCAGTCCAACAGTTGCGCGAATTTTTGCAGGTTGATCGCCTGGTGATTTATCAGTTAAACAGCTATCAGGTCCAGACTGGTGATCATACTAAAGACCTATCTCCTGAATTAGATGAACCTGACCCAAATCCCGAAATTCCCGTCCCTCAAGCCGATCGCCATGATCAGATTCATGGAAGTATTACCTATGAGGCTAAATCTTCCGATGCGATCGCCTCACTCCTAGACTGGGAAGAAGCCGATCGCTGCTTTGCTCAAGTTCCCGAATATCAACAATACTATCAAAAATCTATCATCCACTGCATCCCCAATATCAAACTCTACTATCAATCATCCCCCGAATTGTATTCAATTTTACAACAAAAGCAGGTGACGGCGCAACTGGTGGCTCCAATTTTAGTACAAAAACAGCTTTGGGGTATATTAATTGCTCATCAGTGTTTTAGCGATCGTCAATGGAAAGAAAGCGAGCAAAAATTTATTAGTAAAATCACTCAACATCTATCGATCGCTATCTATCAAGCCCAACTATACGCCCAAGTTCAGCAACAAAAACAAACCTTAGAAAGACGGGTGAAAGAACGCACCCAAGCGCTTCATGATGCCCTCTTAGCCGCTCAATGTGCCAACCGTGCTAAAAGTGAATTTTTAGCCACTATGAGTCATGAATTACGAACACCCTTAACCCATGTAATTGGGATTTCATCGACTTTATTAAGGTTATATAGTCAGCCGGATAATTTTCCAGCCCTACCCCTAGAAAAGCAAAAACATTATCTGCAAACTATTCACGATAGCGGCGAAAATTTACTGGCTTTGATTAATGATATTCTCGATTTGTCCCAAGTTGAATCCGGTAAAACCGTCCTAAAATTCAGCGAATTTTCCCTACAAAAACTCGCTCAACAATGTTTACATACTTTGCGAGATTTTGCTAAAGAAAAAGGAGTTAATGTCAACTTACAAATTAAGGTTGATCAAGACCTTTTTCGGGCAGACTATCGCCGGGTTAGACAAATTTTGCTCAACCTATTAAGCAATGCTATTAAGTTTACGCCTAAAGGTGGTCGCGTTACCCTCACAGTTTCCCGGAAAGACAAAACGGCTATCTTTCAAGTTAAAGATACTGGTATCGGCATTTCTAAGGAACAACAATCCCTATTATTTGAGAAGTTTCAACAATTAGATTCTCCCTACCGTCGCCAATATGGTGGGACGGGTTTAGGGTTGGCTTTGACTAAGCAATTGGTAGAGTTACATGGCGGTAGCATTCAGTTTGAATCGGAAGTTGGCTTAGGTACTAAATTTACAGTTTACATCCCTATTCAACCTTTAATTAACAAAAGTAGTTCTAATTACAAAACCTCCCTACCTTCCATGTATACAGATAGTCCTCAAGGTAGATTAGTCTTGATTGAAGATGATGAGGAAACTGCTACTTTAATCTGTGAATTACTCACAGCGGCTGGTTATCAAGTGGTATGGTTAATGGATGGTTTAACGGCTTTGGCAACTATTCAACTTCTCAAACCAGATGCCATTTTCATAGATTTACATATTTCGGGACAAGATGGTTATGATATTGTTCGTCATCTTAGGGAAGATGCCACTACCCAAAAAATTAAAATTGTTGCCCTTACTACCAACAGCGATGAACAGGAACAATCCTTACAATTCGGGGTTGATAAATGTTTGAATAAACCTATATTACCTAATCAACTACTTAATCAAGTTGAATCGTTAAACTTGGGGGACAAAAATTATGATTAAATTGATTCAATAGATGCTATAATTTAATGAGGATGATTGGTATCTAAAAAATATCTATGTTAACCCTTCCGTCTGGCTTAATTGTATCTTGTCAAGCCCCCGTTGACTCTCCGTTACATGATCCGGAAATTATCGCAGCGATCGCCAAAACAGCAGTTAAACGGGGGGCGGTAGGGGTGCGAATTGATACCCCCGCCCATATCACGGCGGTGCGAAAACAGGTCGCTCAACCAATTATCGGGTTATGGAAACGACAATTTCCGGGGTTTTCTGTTTATATTACACCTCGGTTTGAAGAGGCGGCGGCGATCGCTCAAGCTGGGGCTGATATTATTGCCATTGATGCGACTTTAAGAAACCGCCCAGACGGGGAAACTGTGGCATCTTTAATCGCCCAAATTCATCAAAAATTAGGTAAACCAGTGATGGCTGATATAGATACTTTAGCCGCAGCCATAGCAGCCGTTGAAGCGGGGGCGGACTGTGTGGGAACCACTCTCTATGGCTACACAGAGGCGACTCAACACCTGTCACCCCCAGGTTTTGAACTTCTTAGTCAATTGGTTAAACAGCTTGATTGTCCGGTGATTTGCGAGGGGGGTATTAGTTCCCCCACTTTAGCTAAACAGGCGATCGCTTTAGGGGCTAATGCGATCGTCGTCGGTACGGCTATCACTGGTATTGATTACCTAGTACAGGGATTTCAAGAAGCTACTACTAATTCCTGATTTCTGGGAATCTCATAACTCATAAAATCATAGGCCATTTTGGTATGGGGAAAAATTGCCCTAGCTTCCTTTAACAAATCCTCCAAAACTATATCATTTCCCGGTGCATAGCGGGGGCTAAAATGCGTCATTAATAGAGTTTTGACTCCCGCAGCCAAAGCCACCTGCGCCGCCATTGTAGACGTAGAATGCAGTCGCTGAAATGCCATATCAGCATCAAGATGAGAAAATGTAGCCTCGTGTATGAGAACATCTGCACCTGTGGATAATTCGATCGCCCCCTCACACAAGACAGTATCCGTACAATAAACCAATTTACGGCCGATTTCCGGTTTTCCACAAAGAGCAGAACCGTTAATTTGACGACCATCTGGAAGGGTGACAATTTCCCCATTTTTCAGTTTACCATAAATCGGTCCGGGTGGAATCCCCAATGCTTGAGCTTTTTCCACATAAAAACGTCCGGGGCGATCCTTTTCTTCGATCCGATATCCAAAGGCGGGAACTCGATGTTTGAGAGGTCCACAACGGACAATATATTCCTCGTCTTCGTAAATTATTCCGGGTTGAACGCGATGGACTTTTACCGGATAAGAAAAGTGGGTTTGAGAATAGCGAGTGCAGGATTTTAAGTAATCTTCTAATTCAGGGGGTCCGTAGATATCTATGCGGTTAGCATTTCCGGCTAAACCACAGGTAGCTAGTAATCCCATTAAACCAAAAATGTGATCACCGTGCATATGTGTGATAAAAATACGACTCAGTTGGCTGACTTTTAATTCACTACGCAAAAACTGATGTTGTGTTCCTTCTCCGCAGTCAAATAACCAAAGTTCTGCCCTTTGGGGAAGACGTAGGGCGATACTAGAAACATTTCGCGATCGCGTGGGAACTCCTGAACTTGTGCCTAAAAATGTAATCTGCAAAATGGCTACTCCTTTGATTTTACTATGGCGATTTTAGTTAATGTTCATCCTGTTTAAAAATCACGCTTTACCCACCAAATCCGACACAATTTTAGCCGAACTGATCACCCCTGGAATCCCCGCGCCCGGATGAGTACCCGCCCCGACAAAATACAAATTAGGGATATCTTCACTGACATTATGGGGACGAAACCAAGCGGACTGCATTAAGGTAGGTTCTAGGGAAAATGCACTTCCTAAATAGCTGTTAAGGGTATTTTGAAAATGCAGCGGATCTATATAATTTTCGGTGACAATATGTTGGGATAAATTGGGCATATATTGATTTTCTAAAAATTGAATTAGGCGATCGCGATAAGGTTTTGCCATGATTTTCCAGTCCGTATCTCCTGCTAAATTAGGAACCGGAGATAGCACATACCAACAATCACAACCCGATGGCGCTAAGGATGGGTCAGTCGCCGTAGGACGGTGTAAATACAGAGCAAAATCTGATGATAGGTGTTTTCGCCTAAACAAATCATCCATTAATTCTCGATAATTTGGTCCCATGATAATTTCATGGTGTGCCATATTATTATAACGTCTATTGGTACCAAAGTAAACTACAAATAGAGAAATTGAATGGCGCAGGCTTTTAATTTGGCGATCGCTATATTTTCTCCTAAATTTGGGTGAGATTAAATTGAGATAAGTAAACGCCACATCACCATTACTCACTACCGCCTCAGCTTCCCACATTTCCTGACTCTTCAAAATCACCCCCTTAGCTTTTCTGGTAGCCTCATCAATCACAATTTCCTCAACTTCCGCATTGACACATAAAACCCCCCCTATCTCCTCAAAAAGTCGCACCAAAGCCGCCACCAAAGCCCCCGTCCCCCCCATCGCAAACCAAATCCCAAAAACCTGTTCAAGTTTATGAATCATGGCATAAATCGATGTACTATTAAAAGGATTTCCACCAATCAATAAAGGATGAAAACTAAACACCTGGCGCAACCGTTCATCCTGTATATATTGATTCACAAATCCCGCCACAGATTTATAGGATTGAAGTTGTATCATGGCGGGCGCAACTTTCAGCATATCCCTAAATTTATGAAAAGGTTTAGTCATCAAAGGCAATCCTTTACTAAAGACTAAATCCGCCGCCCTACAGAATCTTTGATATCCCTGTACATCCCCAGGATTAAACTCTCGAATTTGCTCGATAAGTTGCTCGTAGTTATCATTATAGTTAAACACTGAACCATCAGGAAATCTGACCCGATAAAAAGGGTCTAGTTTGACTAATTGTACATAATCCGACATGGAGCGATCGGCTAAAGTAAATAAATCCTCAATTAATCCAGGAGCGGTAATAATGGTGGGACCGCCATCAAAGGTAAAACCATCCTGCTGATAGCAATAAGCCCGCCCTCCCGGTTTATCTCGCTTCTCCACAATAGTTACTTGATGACCTAAAGCCTGCAACCGAATCCCCGCAGCCAATCCACCCAATCCACTGCCAATAATGATAATATTCATGATTTTAGTTAATCGCACTGAATAGTTACTATAATATCTGAAAATATGTAATAATAAACAAGTGCTAAATAGAGACCTTTACAAATACCTGAGCCTAATGGTTCCCCATTAAGTTAACTTAAAGAGGGCGATCGCCCTTGGTGATCCGTCCCCACAATTGGAGCCTGAGCCGACATAATTAGGTAAGCAGATAGGAAATCAAACCCTTATCGAAATTAGCGGCTTCTCCAGACGGAAAAGTTAAAACCCAACTTGTCTGTATTCAGCGTCATTTGTCAGAACATCGATGAGTAGATTCTATAGTCTCCGGTTCACCGCCCAAATTTTAGCCCTGTTACCGATTGTACTTATGACTGGATGTTCCCAGTCTCAACAGTCGGCACACAACCAAGTATCGGAAAAAGCGATCGCCGCCCAAGTGTCTGAATCAGAATCAGTCCCCAATGCGATCGCCCAATCAGCCAATCAAATTATATCCAAATCCAATCACTGCGTCGAAACCAACCCCTTTGATGAATCAGTGCGTTTTGCTCTGAGAGCCTCCAATTTAGCCCAAAACGCCCGTAGCAAGGAAGATTGGGACGAAGTAGCCCGTCAATGGGTGCAAGCCGTAGCATGGATGCAAGCCGTCCCTCCCCGCAGTCCCCGGCGCAGCTTTGCCGAGAGAAAAGTAGTAGAGTATATGCGTAACCTGACCTACTCCCAACAACAAGCCGCCAGAAGCAGGTCAGTAAGTGCTTTTCCCAGTTTTGACAGCGAACTTTTCGATCGCCAATTAGAACTATATCTATCCTATTTAAGCACCGTTGGTACGCCAGACATTTTAATTGTCGGCAGTTCCCGCGCCCTTCAGGGAGTCGATCCTAGTCAAATGCAGCGTTCCCTAGCCGCTAGAGGCTACGGAAACCTAAGAATTTTCAACTTTGGCATCAATGGGGCTACAGCCCAGTTAGTAAACTATTTAATTAGGGAAATCTTACCCCCAGAGCATTTACCTCCGATGATTCTGTGGGCTGACGGAGTGCGAGCCTTTAATAGTGGTCGTTTCGATCGCACCTTTGCAGCAGTTTTAGCATCTGCGGGACATCAACGCATAGGTTCTGGTATCCGCCCCCAACTAGCCCAAGCACAACCTTACCCAACCACCTGTCACGAGTTCCCAGCACTTTGTGTGGCGAGGGGGTCAAAATTCAATTTTTACCAAGCAAAGCCGGATATCACCTTAGAGCCGATCATGGCGGACTCATCAGCAGACTGGGAACTAACAGATTTAGTCTATCGCCCTGGACAACAGCCCTTTAATCTGACTCCCATATCTCTTGATAACATTGATGCTCAAGGATTCCTACCCCTAAGCGATCGCTATAATCCCCAGACCTATTATCAACGTCGCCCTTATGTCTCTGGTCGTTATGACGGAGACTATCAATCATTTAACCTACAGGGGGTACAAGCCAGAGCCTTTGATTCTGTCGTCGCCTTTACTCGCGGGCGCAATATTTCCCTAGTCTTGGTTAACCTTCCCCTCACCGAAGGCTATTTAGACTCTGTGCGCTGGTCTGCTGAACGTCAATTCCAGGATCGGATGACATACCTTTCCCGACAGCAGGGGTTCCTGTTTATTGACCTCTCCCAAAGGGCTCTCACCCAATACCATTATTTTGTAGACCCTAGCCACCTCAACCGTTACGGCGCGAGGGCTGTCTCTCAAAAATTAGTCGCTGAACCCTCTATTCCCTGGCCCAGGAGGAACTGAGCGCTCCGTAGCCCAGCCCTGTGCGGTGAATTGACCCACCCCACCAGTAGTTTTTTTGGCAATGATTGTAACGAAATATTACAAGTTTGACGTTATAGCAGCATAACCGCTTGACATCTGAAAAAAGACCGGCTATCTTGTCATACATACCCGGGTACACAAGTTCACTGTCCTATGCAAAGTAAGCAAAAGGTAACACTCTATATTCCACCTCAACTGCATCGCCAACTCAAAATCAAGGCAGCAGTTGAATCGGAACCCATGTCCGCTCTAGCTGAAAAAGCTCTTGTCTTCTATCTCACCCACCCAGAAATCGTAGATGAGTTAGAAGGACTACACGGACATAGCCACAAGGTTTATGCCTGTCCCGAGTGTGCCAGTTCCGTGGTCATAGACCAAGGCGAATTGGTATCACTCAAGAACCAACCCACTGTACTGTCGGACGAAGAAATTTCGGTTACGCAAGTGCGAGAAGTGGGTTCAACCACTGCCCACACAGGAGAAGAAGAACTCGTTCCCTGTTGAGGAAGTCAAAAAACCTAGCTTCGATGATAGTGCGATGTCGTGCTCACAATCGGATATGGGGAAACACCATTAGTAAACGTTGTACCGTCTCTACCCTGGATCGAGGACTATGCAAGAAGAACTTAGTATCCTAATTGAAGCTCGATATCCTCTGATCTACCTCGTGACTTTCGAGGAGGAGCGGTCTGAGCAGGCGATCGCCACCATTGCACAGAACTCGAAGCGCCAGCGGGAAGTATACGTTTGGACAGTAACGAGGGGACTGACCCAATACAGCGGGGAGCAAGCCCGTAACACAGTACAGTCTAACACCGTATCACCGCAATCGGCGATCGAATGGGTAATTCGGCACAGAGAACCAAATGCTAGTGGCAGTATTTACATCTTTAAGGACTTGCACCCCTTTAAGGATTCCCCAGAGGTAACCCGGTGTTTACGCGATGCGATCGCTAACTTCAAAAACACAAACAAGACAATCATCTTGATGTCTCCAGTGCAAGAAGTACCCATCGAGCTAGAAAAAGAAGTAGTCGTTCTTGACTTCCCCCTACCGGACATGACAGAACTCAATCAGGTACTGTCCGCCCAACTTGAGCAAAGCCGTTCTAAGCGCATCAACACCGAAACCAGGGAAAAACTCTTGAAGGCTACCCTAGGTTTAACAAAAGATGAAGCTGAGAAAGTGTACCGCAAAGCCCATGTAACCGCAGGTAGACTGACTGATAAAGAGGTTGAAATTGTTCTGTCTGAGAAAAAACAACTCATTCGGCGCAATGGCATCCTAGAGTTCATAGATGTTGATGAAACCATTGATGCCGTTGGGGGCTTAGAAGAGCTAAAACACTGGTTACAGCAGCGTTCTAATGCCTTTACCGAACGAGCCCGAGAGTATGGTCTACCCCAACCCAAAGGGATGCTAATTTTGGGAATTCCCGGTTGTGGAAAATCCCTGATAGCTAAAACTACATCTAGGCTGTGGGGTTTACCCCTGTTGCGATTAGATATGGGTCGGGTCTATGATGGCTCCATGGTAGGGCGATCGGAAGCCAACCTTCGTAACGCCCTCAAAACGGCAGAATCGATTTCTCCAGCCATCCTATTCATCGATGAATTAGACAAATCCTTTGCCGGAGGGAGTGGCTCTGCTGATTCAGACGGTGGCACATCTAGCCGCATCTTTGGTTCTTTCCTAACCTGGATGCAAGAGAAACAATCCCCCGTGTTCGTGATGGCAACCGCCAACCGAGTCGAAAGGCTTCCCGGTGAGTTCCTCAGAAAAGGACGATTTGACGAAATCTTTTTTGTAGACTTACCCACCAAGGAAGAACGACAAGCTATTTTTCAGATTCACCTCTCCAAACGTCGCTCAGATATTGATCGCTTTGATGTCGATCAGCTCTCTACCATATCTGAGGGCTTCTCAGGAGCGGAAATTGAGCAAGCCCTAATCGCTGCCATGTATGAGGCATTTGCTCAGGATCGCGAGTTTACGCAGCTCGACATCATCGCCGCCATTAAGGCAACCCTACCGCTGTCAAAAACTATGAAGGAACAGGTCACAGCGCTACGAGACTGGGCCAGACAGCGGGCGCGACCGGCTGCGTCCTCCGTCGCTGAATATCAGCGCATGGAGTTCTAACAGGCTTTCTCCTGGTCCAAACAGGAGTAAAGGCTAGCACATTCGCTAGCAGTTTCTATCACAATCGTCTTTGCATCCCACGAAGAGCGATTAAAGTTCAAATCAAAACCGTTGTTGTTTCGTTTTTAGTTCCACTAGGAGGATACCTAAATGTCTCACTTTAGCACACTGCGTACCAAGATCACCGATGCCGAAATCCTGAAATCTTCTCTGCGTGATCTGGGTATCTCTGTGAATTCCAACGCTGACGTTCGCGGTTACAACGGCCAGCGCGTCCGTGCCGACTTGGTTGCCGTCCTTGATGGCGAGTATGACCTGGGTTGGTCTCGCAATAGCGATGGAAGCTACGATTTGATCGCTGACCTGTGGGGTGTCGCTAAAAAACACAACCAAACTGAGTTGATCAACTCTATTAATCAAAAATACGCCGTTAACAAGACTTTGGCTGATGTTAAGCAGCGTGGTCTCCAAGGCGCAAACGTCAAACTGGTTGTTCAAAAATAGAATCTCTGAGCGTTCCCAAGCTGGCGGGTTAACCATTATGACGGGTTAACCCGTTTTTTGTGTGGCTAGTTAATTTAACCATGGAAACGGCCCTGACCATGCTACCATCTTGGTTTTGGGCGGGTTTATTAACATCAACGGGGTGATTCTCCCATTGACTTGATGGCTTGATAATTAGGCATTAGTGGGGGAACTAGCTGAGTTATTACCCGCCCAGGGGATTAACCCGGAGGCATTATCAAGGCGGGTTAATACAGCCTGTTCAGAAATCATTTGATCACCTCTCAAAGTCCCTCTCCCTCTCTGGGATCCAGATTTAGGGTGAGGGCAATCTATTAAGCGACTGGTGAACAAGCTGTAAGTCAACTTGAATAGGGAAAAGGGAGGATTTGAGCAGTTGAAAACGGTTTTATTTTGGGATATTGACGGGACACTTTTAAACACTAAAGGGGCGGGGAGATCGGCGATGGAAGCAGCGATCGCAGATCTAATAGGCGATCGCACCGATTTGTCAGCTTTGAATATGGCGGGATTGACAGATTGGGATATTTGCAGCAGGATTTTAGAAAAGTGCAATCTTGAACCGACGGCGGAAAATATCGAACAACTTGAGAAACTCTACATTAAACATCTCCCCGAAATGTTGCTGCGATGTCCGGGATATGTGTTGGGGGGAGTGCGGGAAATTTTGGAGAATTTGCAACAGCGCACCGATGTTTTATCTTTGGTTTTAACGGGAAATATGGAAGCGGGGGGAAGGGCTAAATTGGCTCACTATGGTCTGGATTCATACTTCCCCCTAGGCGCGTTTTCCAGGCGATCGCGCGAGCGGGTGGAAATTGCACAACGGGCTATGATTTTAGCCGAGCAACAGTTAGGAAAACTCACGCCGGATCGATTATATGTTATTGGTGATACGCCCCATGATGTGCGCTGCGGTCAAGCGATTGGGGCGAGGGCGATCGCGATCGCTTCAGGACACCATGGCGCTGAAGAGTTGAGAGCATGATTTAATCTCAAATTAGGTTAATATTTTAGGGCAATATGGTATAAGAAGCGAGAAGAGTTGAGGATAAACCTATTGCCAGATATGTCAAACCCAAGGAAGCCGCCCAAATCCTTCGAGTCCATGAAAGAACACTCCGCAGATGGGACGACAATGGCTCAATCGAGACCATCAGAACCCCCGCTGGGCAACGACGATACAACGTTGAGTCATATACTGCCAAATCAGGCAGTGACAAACGCAAAGTCGTTATCTATGCCAGAGTTAGTAGCCGCGCCCAGCAGTCCGACCTCAACCGACAGGTGGCCGCACTGTCCAACCTCTACCCCGAAGCAGAAGTCGTCTCAGAAATCGGAGGCGGGCTCAACTTCAAGGGAAAGAAAATGCTGGCCTTACTGGGACATCAATTGTCAGGAGATGTCCGCATGGTTGTCGTTGCCCACAAAGACCGATTGGCAATATGGGGATTTGACTTGTTTCGATGGCTCTGTGAGCAAAACAGGTGCTCACTCATGGTTCTCAACCAGACAAGTCTCAGTCCAGAACCAGAAATGGTTGAGGACATCCTCGCCATCCTCCACTGCTTCAGTTCCCGATTATACCGACGGAGTAAATACAAAACTCAGGTCAAAGAAGATCCGGATTTACCCCAGCCCCGAGCTAAATCAAGTCTGGCGTAAATGGCTGGCTGCTTGTAGGTATTGCTACAACCAAGCAATTGCATTATCTAGGAGTGGTAAACGACTAAGCAAGTTAAAGTTACGCAACGAAGTGATGCAGAGTGACTTACCCGAATGGGTCAAAGAAACACCCTGCCACATTCGGCAAAATGCCATCTTTGATGCCTATCAGGCTTTGACCGCTAGTCCTGATGCCAGGTTTAGAAGTTGTCGTGACAGCTCTCAAGGGATTAAGTTCAATAATACTAATTTCTCTTCAGGGAGTTGGTATCCAAGACTAACGAAAGGATTAACTTTCATGGTTTCCGAACCCATCCCTAAAACTTGCGGGCAAGGGACTCAGTTGGTGTTTACCAAAGGTCGATGGTTGGCGATTTTCCCTGAACCAGTTGCCGTTACCCCAACTGAAGCGAATGGCGTGATTGCATTAGACCCGGGTGTGCGAACTTTCATAACTGGGTTTGATGGCTCTCGATTTCTGGAATTGGGCTCCGGGGATATTGGACGCATTACTAGGCTATGTCAACATTTGGATGATTTGATGAGCCGAATCGCCAAGGAACCCTGTCGTTCAAGAAGGCGACGGATGAGGCAAGCGGCTCAACGAATGAGAACTAAAATCCGGAATTTAGTGGATGAGGCCCACAAACAAATTGCTCACTACTTGACTCACAACTACAGCCTAATTTTTTTGCCCACCTTCGAGACTTCCGATATGGTTGCCAAGGTGAAGCGTCTAATCAGGTCTAAGACTGCCCGCGCCATGCTGACATGGGCGCATTATCGATTCAAACTAACCCTGAGACATCAAGCCGAGATAACTGGAACCACAGTTGTAGATGTGACGGAAGAATACACCAGCAAAACCTGTACTCACTGTGGTCATGTCCATTCCCAGCTAGGTGGCTCAAAAGTGTTCCGATGTCCTGAGTGCGGGTTCACTCTACCCAGGGACTGGAACGGTGCTTTTGGAATCTTTCTAAAAGCTTTGCGGGATACCGCCTCTGTTACCTTAACGGGTAATAGTGCTATCGTCGCATTGTCAGGCAATAGCCGGATAAATGTCGCGTAAATGTATCAGATTGCGGTTCTTGGTGGGTTTGGGATGCACTTCCCCACCCCCAGCAGTTTTTGGAGACGGTGGGACTTAGGGAAACTATTGATTGAGTTGGGCTATGGCAACTCAAATTAGGGCTGGGAGTATCGCGCCACTGACTGATTGGGATTCAACTGTCTCAGGTGGTACTTCTTGCTGTTGATTTTTTAGTCATAAGTATAGCCACGCCAGCACCACAGGTTCATCTAATGCGATCGCTCCTCCCCTTGTCAACCCCTTTATTCTTTTATGGCGGCGATTTGAGCCAGGGATTATAATGGATAATCATAAAAAAGGAGATGTTTCGGAAGGAGAATTGAGAGGGGATGGAGTGGCAAAGTGTGGTTAACTCGATTGATGAGTTTGTGTTTGAAAAAACTGGGGAACACTTGGATAGCCTGCAATTGGCAATTTTAAAGGGAGTGCTGAATGGCCATAAGTATAGTGCGATCGGCAAGCAGTACGGATGTAGTACAGGTCATGCCAAGGATAAGGGATACGAACTATGGCAGTTATTATCAAAAGTCTTTGATCAAGATGTTAATAAATCAAATTTAGTCGCTACAGTTGAGCGTTTAGGGTTTGTAAATTATCAACATCATATTGTCAAGAATTCTGTCAAAATAAGTAATATTAATTTCTGTGGCAATTATGAAACAGCCAATTTAGAAAATCCGGATAAAGTCCATCCTGAATCTCCAGTCACAAATACCATATATGAAGACGAAATAGTTGAACAGATATTGCAAGAGACTAAATTTAAGGCGGTGGAGAAACTAAGTAAACTCGGTTTAACACCGGAACAAATTGCCGAATCCCTAGATTTACCCTTACCAGAAGTTGAGAATTGGATAGAGTAACTTTATCCTCAGTAGTATGAATCAATAATTGTTAAAAAATCTTAAATTACCTTCACAAGCTTATTGAATCTTATTGAATTAGATTCATAAGCTTCATAAGTGTGATGCAATTTTTTCGATATAATCTAATGATTATTAATACACATCGCAATTAATTTAGGAGAATTTTTACGATAAAATTGTAAATTAAAATCACCATAAAATTTTGCCCTTGGAAATATCTGATTGTAAATGAGATGCAAATCATCTGCTTTATGTAAATACAGCGAATAGTCAAACTTAAGAATAATGTTGAAGCTTCTTTTCTCTATCACTTCATTATATATGATAATTTTTGATTGAGATGGCCTGGGAACCTCTTTAAATAAATAATCTTGATCTTGATGAAATTTAGACCTAAAGCTTTCGCTATTAATGTATTGAATATTGTCAGTTTCAATAATTAATTTATTCCAATAATGGCGAAATTTGTGGAGTTTATTTAATTCTGCCTCAACTTGTTGGTAATTCAAATGAAACAATACATTAAATGGATAAATAATGTTACATCTCTCCTTAACTTCTGTTATATCTGTAACATAACAGAAGTTGTCGTTCGATCCTTTTTCTTGAATTTTGTTGAGGAAAAAACCTTGATAATCTTCATCAGTTTCTATGCCAAAAACTCTGTAGCCTTGTTCAAGAAGATGCAAAGTAATTCTTCCCGTTCCTGAGCCAAACTCAACAACAGGAATATTCTTCTCTAATAAAGTGTCATACATCACAAAATCCGGCGAATAATCTTTGTATTGTGCTTCATACATTAATGATTTTAAAAATTTAGCTTGCATAATCACCAAATGTAATTACAAGGTTATATCGATCTTGATCGCAGTCTTCTGGAAGTGGGGTTAAATCATGAGGAGTAGAATCACCAAGATAGAAAAGAGTCGCACTATTGGGAACAGCTTTGTATCTTGTAATTGGCTCGTTAGTATTTTCACCTTTCCAAAATCTCAGATCATGCTCTCTACCTGTCGGACTTTGTAAAAGCCAGTTAAAACGAACTAATAATTGTCCGCCCAAAGAACTATCAGCGTGTTTAGTGATAAACTCATTTGACCTCATGTGAAAAGCATACACTTCACGAAGTTCATTAACTTTCATCCCTGTCAATTTTCTGATCACTTTTAATAAAGTATCAGATTCTAGCTTCGCAATTAAATCTTTAAACACTTGGGGCGAATTATCTTTTTTAGAGTATTCCCAAATATCAAAAGTTTCTTGAGTATATAGTATGTTGTTTTCTCCTGTTCTTCTAATCCAAGCGTTGCATAATTTTAGCTGGGTTAATAGCTCTTTTGCCTCTTGATTAGAAAGTATAGGAGCAATATGAACAACCGGATTTTTCTCAGTCATTAATTGTTGGGGCAATTCAGATTCTTCATAATCAAAAAGAGGTCGGTCTAGAGTGATTATTTCAGCATCTTGAAAACCATTTTTAGCATACTCATCTTCATAACTTATTTTGTATGTAATACTATATGTATCTTCAGGTTCATTTTGTTCTTGCTCTGAATACCAGGAAAACCACTGAACATCATCAGGAATTTGACAAACTTCTCCATCGTTGTAAAATAGCACAGCAAATAGCTCTGAGGTTTCCGGTACAACCACTAATTCTCCAGGAATTAGGTAATTTTCACTGATTAAAATAGGTTTACCATTTAGTACATCAACCCTTTTATATAGCATTAAAAAGGGGCAATTTCCTTCATAGTCACAAGGAAGATAAACACCGTTTGCTATAAGTTTTTTATTATGCTCGTATCGGGTAGATTTGGCACTATCATCAATCAAAATTAGCAGTGAATTTTTATGTTCATCTGAGTATTTAGCATATAGGTCTTTGACTAAATTATAAGGGCCAATAAAATAAACATCATCAATTTTTGTTCCCGGAGTAACTTTGACAACTTGGCTGGCATTTAGTAATCCAGATACATTACTAAGAATTTGTTCAACATTATTGGAAATAAGATTGATAGGGTAACGAATTTTCATTGTTTGATTCCTTATTGATAAGTGATTACCATGCAAACTCTCTCACCAGATATCACTTCACTGACTGAGTGAAAAGATTCCTGATTCATTTCAAAAATAAAGGCTGTATTGGCATTAAGTTTATATGAAGCAAAAGGTGATTTCAGATTAAATATTGAATATAAGTTTAATTCTCCTCCTTCATAAGTTTCCGGATCGGATAGATAGCAAACTATTCTAAATTTTTCACCGTATTCATTATAATCATTGTGAACGATATTAAAGTTAGGTTTAATTAGTTTGTGAAACGAGATAGCCACACATTTTTCTAGAGATATTCTGAATAAAGGTTCTAAACTATGGATAAAATTACTATGAAAAAGAAAGCTAAATTTTCCCCTATCTGCTTCTTGATTCAGAAAATACTCTTCAATAAGTTTCCTTTGAATGATGTATTGAGGAAAATCAACATCATCGTAATATGTCCAAGGGGATTTTTGGGCAAATTCACGGAGCATTTGGAACTGCTCTGGAGAGAAAAAGTTTTCTTTGATATAGTGTTTGTAAGGTTGTTCTAGTAGCTGCATTTTTCTTAACTATAGGTTACACAAATACAATATCTGATGCCTTTGCCGATCGTTTGTACTTCATGAAAAAAATCGTCGGTTAAACGAAAGCCAAACCAAGAGTTCATGGGCATCTTTAATTCTTCATAAACGGTTTGTCCATCTAAATCAAAAAGTCTTAAACACCCTCCTTCATAATCATCTGGTTTAGATAAGTAGTAAACAATTCTAGCTAATTGACCAAATTCGTTTTTATCGGTATGTTTCTGGCTAAAATCACCTATATCCATTTTATGAAAAGTGAAGTCTACGCACTTTTCTAATTTAATCTTCAATGCTTCTGAGAGTAGGGAAATAAAATCCTCTGAAATGAATTTTTCAATGATTGCTTGATTCTGAATGTAACATTCAGTTTCATAGTCAATACTGCTGACTTTATATTTGTAACTACCTTTATCGTAGAGTTCCCATTCTAAACTACTGACGCTTACCATCATAGCATGATATTCACTTAATGTCAAAAAATTTAAGCATTTGATATGTGGATATGGGGTTTTAAAATTTTTCATAATTTATACTTAATCTATACTTGAATTGATCAAAGGATAATTAATCAGCAATTCTCATTTTGACCCGCATCCTGTCCAAAATGCCCGATGATGCCCAATCTTGAACGAAAGAATGGGGCTTTCAAGAATCGCTCTTGAGATAATTCTCAATAAGCTGGGGCAAAATTTCCATAATGAGAATTGCTGATAATTAATTACCAAACTTGCATCCAACCTGAAATAATGGTATCATAAAAACAATTAAAAGCTGTAACCGCACTACATTACTAAAACTGAGAAGATTAATTATGTTCAAGGAAACAGACCTCTGTACTTTAGATGATTTGTTAGTACAAGGTAAATGGAAACAAGCTAATCGTTACACAGGACAGTTAATACATTCAAAGCTAGAAAAAATTACAGGTAAAAATACTTTTATGTGCGAGATAGTTGATTATCTTCCTCAATTTTCTCAAGATCAATTAAAAATAATTGATAATCTTTGGGTAAACAACAGCAATAAACATTTTGGCTTTTCCATCCAAAAAATAAAATGGAGTGAATGTTATAGTGAAGATACTGATAATTTCAAAATGGCGTATCAAGAGTTTTGTCAGCGAATCGGATGGATAAAAGGAAATAGATATCTGGAGAATACAGATCTTGATTTTTCTCTTAATGCCCCACAAGGACACCTGCCTGAACTCTGGGGTGGTTCTTGGCTTGTTATAAATATGATGTTTGGTCATGCAGTAGGGCATGGTTTTAGCTCTGATTTTGGTGATTTTACCATTGATTTTATTAGTCTTTTTTGAAATTTATAATATTGAATATAATATTGCCAATAGTCATGAGATACGCTCCCTTATAAGCATTAGACATCTCCAATAATTGCCCGTCACAAAGCCAGATCAAGGCTTTATATCTGATTTTTGGAGATGTCTATTAGGAAAAATTATATTCAGTTAAAAATATGAACTGCCAACTGTCTTTAAAACTCGGATCTTCCGGGTTAGCGGTAAAAACTGTATTAAATTACACACTTGGCAGGCTTGAAAATGCTTTAAAGCCTTGCCAAATATAGACATAAGTCTGGCTTATCACTATAGATCCGGGAGAGCCTAAAACTCATCGCTAACTTCATTAAATATTTATATTATTGAGTGCTTTTTAAAATGTTTTTTGTATAAAATAAATTTTTCTTCTGACAATACTGAATTAATTGGTTTGTTTCTTGTTGAATAATTAATCTTAATGACTGATAGTAATTTAACAAGGCTTGATCTAATAAAAGCTTGCCCTCATCATTATAATATTTATGATAAGCATTATTGCTGATGACAGTGGATGACTTTTGCCGATAGCCATCAGAAATTAAATCATTCAAGTCTAATCCACCCAGTAATATAACTGTATATTTTATAAGCTTTTCCTGATGAACAGAATTATAATTCTCGGCTGCACAGAAAAAATATTTAATTCGATAGTAAACATCATTACTAATATCACTAAAGTTAATTTTATTTTCTATTAAGGGACTTTTATATCTTGTACTCTCAAATAAATAGCGATCGAATTTCTCCCGATCGTCTCTTGAAAGTAAAGAAGTTAATCTTGGATAGTATTTTTGATACAGTAGAATGGATTCATAGGTTTTGAATAACTGAGAATCACTATCTACTAAATCGTCTATAAATCTGCCAATTAAGCAAAAGTAAAGAATCTTTTTCAAGAAACTTACATTTGCGCGATCGGGAAATTGATTGTGGGTTAGCTGAAAATAGGGGATGGCAAAACGCAGTAAATACATTTGCACAAAAAGAATTAGCAAATCTTCTCTTATCTCTAAATCATAGTCATTTTTGAGAGAAAGAATGTAGTTTTCTTCCTCCTCAAACAATTCTTCAAGGGTTTCAAATTTTTCAATCTCGCATTCTGAAAGAGTATATATGTTACCAAAATTATGTATTTCTTTTGTTAGCATTGTTAATCCAACTGTATAATTACATCACACTCTCTTTTATATTTAGCTTCGTGTAAAGCTACTAAAAGTAAACGCTTGTTTTTCTCCTCTTTAATAGCTGACCAGATTAATTCTGCCATATCTTGATCGATATTTGCAAGAGGTTCATCTAAAATCAAAATCGGTCGATCTATTGAGAGAGTATTAATTACAGACAAAACTCGGCGCTGTCCAACGCTTAATCCAATAACGTCTCCTGTAACTAAAGTATTTTCTGCTTGAGGAAGCTTGGCAATAATCTTATGATATGCTTCAAGGCAATAAGAGTTAGTGACCTTACCATTAATAGTATATAAATCAAGATTTTCTTTGACTGTCATTTCTGCCAGTTTTGGTTCTTGTGGTAGATAGGCGATTTCATCAGCTATTTCAGATACTTCAATAGTAATATCACCATTAATGTTAACATTCAAATTAGTATCTAAACGACCAGCAATTATTTTCAATAAAGTAGTTTTGCCTACCCCTGAGTCACCAGCAATACAAGTAATCTTACCTTTTTCAAGACTGAATTGCCTAAAGTCAATTTTTTTGCTGCTGTCATAAGCATATTTGAAACTATCAATATGAACAGATTTAAAATCAGTGATTGTTTTTTTACCTTCCAGGGATTGATCAAATAGCTGATTGCGATAAATACTTTCAAAACGAACAAAATCAATACGCTGATTTTGCAGAATAGGAATTACTCTTGCTAGATTAGCCAAAGGAGAAGTAATTTTAGAAGCAAATAAATACAATGTGGCAGCAGTGGAGATGCCAAGACTATGGTTAGTGCTTGAGAGTATTGCTACTATAATAACTACCAAAGGAGCTAAAGAAGCCATCCCCGAAAGAACACCATAAAGTAATGAGCCATAAAATCCTTGCAATGAAATTGCGCTGGAATACTCAGTAATATTAGGTGAGATTTTGGCGATGAATTTTTGAAAAACTTCCTTGGGTCTTAAACTATCACTCAAGGAAACTGAAGAACGTATATTTCTACCTACAGTTTCTTCCATCAAAGCATAGTTTCTAGAGGCAACTAAAGCTTTAGGACTCAATATTAAAAGCAAGATAATCCAGCATAAGAAAATTAATAATAATGAATGACCTGCCATTGTATTTTCTTGGTAAGTTCCCCAAAGCAAAATTCCCAGTGTAAATATTGATCCCACTGTGTTGGCTAGTACATTGTGAAAAAATTCTGAGATTTGCCTGATGGTAAGCCAACGTTGTACTACTGTAGATTCCTGTTTTTTGACCTTTTCTGCTGTTTGGGAATAGACTAACTGGTTGATAATTTTCGGAGTAAGTTTGTGATTAAGTAAGGCAAAGTTCCAAGAAATAGACCAAGCAATAACAACATCACAAATCATCCCAATAAAGATGATAACTAAAGCCACTGTCACACAATTGACAATGATCTGTTGTTTGCTTGCAGCACCCTCAGCAAAAGTTTGGTAAAGCCAACTCGCTTTGTTGATATCCCTGGACGGGTCAACTTGTGACACCGCAATATTTAAGGCTTCAATGGAGTAAAGTATGGTGTAGGAAACAAAAACTTGCAAAAGTACAGATAGAACAAATGGTTTCCAGATATATCTAAAAAATCTGAAAATAACTAAAAGAGATTTAAGCGATGGGATTGTAATGGAAATAAGCATTACTAATTTTTTAGGGATTGACTTGATTTTTAAAGGTATTAAATTCTTCTTCTAGTTTGTTCAAATATTTCTCTAAATGTTGGAAATTTTTTTTGCAGTATCTTAAACCTTCATTCCACTCATCAATATTAGAAGTAAATATTTGGAACTCTTGATCAAGTTCAGATTTATATTGCTCAATACAAGACAAATAACAAATTAATTTGCCAACTCGCCATAAGTAAAATTCTCCAGGGGAATTTTGTGAATTAATGCCATCAAGATAACTATCAGCATCATAAAAATATTGTAATGCTGCCTTAAAATCGCCTAAATGTATTTCGCAGTTACCTAAATTAATCTTTAATTTAAAATTTTCTCTTTGATTTTTTTCAGCAATAATTTCTTTTAATTGTTCTAGTTGTTTCTTGGCTTTTTTGATTAAATTTGTTTCTTGGCAATACGAATTATAATATTTTTGCGAATAGCAATAAGCTATTAAATTATAAATTTCTATTTTATATTCCGCCCAATCTAACAATTCTTCAAGATTCTTAAGAGCAAGATCGTAATTGTTTAAAGCATATTCTTGATTACATAAAATAGTTGATCTATTAAGTTTGCATCTTTTTAACAATTCTTTTTCGTTCAAATATTTTTTTTCAAAATCTTCTATCTCTTTTAAAGCTTGTTCAAAATTTTTCATTTTCATGTAGTGATCGACCATAGTAAGCACATTCATTTTTATAGCTTCAGCTTGAATATATTTTTTAAAATCATCACTAATATTATCGATCATTTTTGTTAAATTTTCTGTTTTATCTCTTTCCGATGAAACTATTTTTTGAAGTTCTGAAACTTGACCATTTATTTTTTCACTTAATTCCCCAAGTTTAGCATTAACATCAGTAATATTTGTTTTTAGTTTTTGCTCATCGGCATTCAAGTTTGCTTTAATTGCTTCAATATCCTGATCCAAGTTTTTTATCTTTTCATCCAAATCAGTAATATTTGTTTTTAGTTTTTGCTCATCGGCATTCAAGTTTGCTTTAATTGCTTCAATATCCTGATCCAAGTTTTTTATCTTTTCATCCAACTTTGCTTTAATTGCTTTAATATCCTCATCAAATTTTTCTTTAATTTCTTCAATTTCCTTCATCTTTTTGTTCAATTTTTCTGTTGTAGTTTTGTCAATTTTAGAATAACCCAAGTAACCAAGAATAAATATGGAAATAGTCAAAACAATAGAAAGTATAGTTATTAAAAGAGCAAGAGCCGTTACAACAAACGTATTGTAACCAATAGAAACTCCAAGATCGATTGTCTCTTTTTTCACTTCTGGCTTTTCTGGTTGTTGAGTTGGATTTTCCTTTATTTTTGGTTGTTGAGTTTCTAAACTTTGTTTCTGTATTAGGTTTTCTTGCTTGGGCAAATTAGGAGTATTTTGATCTTGAGTTTGTGCTAAGACTGATTGATTGTGATAGGAAGGATTCAACCAACAAAAAATAACCAGCACAATGGTCATGCTAATTTTTTTCATCCAAATGTGTAAAAGTAAATTTTGACTCTGCATATTTGTTAATTACCAAAAGTTAAGATTATATTGATTCTGTCACAATCAGCATCCCAAGAGATTAAAGAAACATCATGGGGTGTTTGTTCACCTAAACGAAAAATAGTTGCACTATTAGGTACAGATTGGCAGCAATATACAGTTTCATTCTTGACAAATCGCAAATCATGTTTACGGTTGGTAGGTAACTGTAAAAGCCAATTAAATCTAACTAATAGTTTGCCATTCATGTGATGATCTTCATGGATGTCAAAAAATTCACCGTTTTGCATTCTATAAGCATAAATTTCATTGACATATTTGACTGAAATATCACTTATTTTTGATATCGCTTGAACCGTTTCCGGCTTTTTAATCTCCTCAATAATTCTTGTGATAGAAGCAGGGCAATCAGATAATTTACTCATTTCGAGAATATCTAATGACATTTGAATGAAATTGTCAGAATGTCGTTTTACCCATAAAGTTGACTGTTTAATATCATGCAAAAGTTCTTCATGTAATTTCTGATTAAGCACAGGAAATATTTGTGTGAACTGGAACTCCTCTGTCAAAAGTTGCTGAACTATAGTCCTTTCCTCAAAAAATGATTTCTCAAATCTATGAGGTATAACATCAGTATATGAATAGACTTTGTTGTTGATAGTTTTTTGATTATCAAAATTACTTGATTCTAAAAAATAATCTATTGTGTAATTTTCTTTATTAAAAAAAGAAATACTCATCAACTCATTGGGAAGACTTGTGTGGGTATCATTCACTTCATCATAAAATGAAATAGTAGCAATTACTTCAACATTTTCAGTAACTAAAATAAATTCTCCAGGGCGAACTAAATTTTCAGAAATAATTACAGGCTTATTCCCATAGGCATTCATTTGTTTGTATATAATTAGTGTGGGTAACTGTGGGTGTGAATAAGTATGTGGTAAATAATATCCTCTGGCTACTAAATTGTCAATATTTTTTATCTTATTAATAGCATCAAAAAAATTTCCACTGATTCTAAACCGAGTAAAATCAGAAGTAAAGCTTTTAGAACCATTGACTATAAATTTACGAATAGGAGCTATTAAAAAAGAATCGGACAAGGGGATTCTATAGTTGTCAAATAAAAAATCTGAGCAACCTAAAAATGAGCAAATATCAAGACACAGTGAGTTGATATCATTAGTGTAAAAGTTTACTGGATATCTCAAATATTTCATACAGCTTTTTTGACTGGTTCATTAAGATTCTTTAGACGTTCTTTATATTTCTCAATGTTGTTAAACGATTGAGAAAGCATAATACTACGTCTGGTGAAAGTTTTTGCTTGTTTCAAGTCATTGTTTTTTTCGGCAACAAATGACATTAAATAATTGGCCACTGGATTTTTATTCAAAGCAATTTTATTGGCGGCAAAAAATTGTTCGGCTTTGCCAAAGTCATTGGCTTGGAAGTAACTAAACATTTCTCTCAATAAGTCTTCTTCGCTGATTCTTTTACCTACTGAATTAGGAGAATGAGCTATGCAGCCTCCGTAACAAGTTTTATTGAGAGCAAATTCACAAGTGCTACAATATTCAAATGTCTGAGGAACACCATAAAGTTCATCTATATTTTTTTCGTAGTAAGTAACGACTTCTTGAAAATTATTGAAATCCGTCAATTTAGTCCGTTTTAAATCAGCCAGTGCATAGCAGCGGAAAACTTCTAAATCAGGGGTGACATCAATAACCGGACCACAGGATTTAATGGAGTTGATGGTAAATGGTTGAGTGAGAGCAATTCTACCTAATTGTTCATGGGTAAAAAAGCATTTGGGAATAGGGCAATCAAGAGCAGCATCTATTCCACTTTGATAGGCTTCTTCTAAAAAGTCAGCAACACGACTTGAAACTAATTGGTATTCTTCAGGTAGTAAAGTTTGAGTATAAGGATTTTTTGTTAATTCTGGAAAGGCAATTGTCCAACGTAAATAAGTTGAACCATATTCACGACACACCTGCAAAATTTCTTGATAGTTAAATTCTTTCTCGTAAATATTGTAGCCGAAAGTAGCCTTAAACCCATAGCCCAAAATTAAATCAAAATTTTGCAATACTAAGTTGTACTCTTTTTCGGTTTTATAATCTTTTTTTTCATTAAGGTTGAATAAAAAATTAATCCGAGTAGTATCTAATTCACTAATTTTTGCGATTAATTTTGAGGGTACTATGCCTCCTGTGAAAATGCAAATTTTGCTGACATTACACAGTTCTAAAAGTTTTTCAAGCAGGTAAGGTAACTCTAGGTAAAGGAATGGTTCACCTCCAATAATATTCAGTTCAAAGTTCGATCCAGAATTACTAATAAAATCTAATAATATAGGAATATTTTCTTCCTTTAAAGCTGCTTTAGCATTGTTTTTTGCCATTTCATTTGAAGCAAAACAATACTTACAGTAGTTCGTACATTTATCTACTACGATGATATTCATATTTTTAATGCCTCTGTTGTGTTGACTGTGAAATAATGACCAACTGGGATGTAAGACAAAAAATGCTATACTAATGCCCTGCTTTTTGATTCGTGGATAGATATTAATTCCACGATTAAACTCCGATCAATAGTTTGAAGATAAGAATAAAGTTGCTTGGTTGCTAAACAAGTATTTTCAGGAGTTTCGGGATCTGTATGGTCAAATGCTGGACAGCCATGTTCACAAACAAACTTGGCTGGACAATGAACGCACTCGTTATAATATTTTTCTTTTTTGGTGTGAAATTTTTTGAGTAATTCAAAATAATCAACTGGGTTAGTTTCTCTTGTGTCCCTGAAGTTATCTAATTTAAAATTTTTCATATTTCCACTAGATCCAGCACAACCACAAGGGAAAACATTACCGTCATTTTGTACGGCGATCATGGTGACTCCAGCATGACAAAATAAATTGTCGCAGCGAAGTTGTTGAAAAGTTTCTTCCGTTGATTGAGGGGGATTGATGAATTGTTGCAATTTTTTAATCATGCGCGTATCTACAATTTCGCCTTTGTATTTCAACATACAATCAACACAATCTTTAAAAGCCCTAAAAGTTTTCTCTGTTCCCAGCAATTCCATAGAATTTCCTCTGCCTACAGAAGAAGCAATATTCATGTGAAATATCCGAATGCCCAATTCTTCCATTTGTTTGAAAAATAAAGGAATTTTGTTCCAGTTGTGGTGACTTATAACAACAATGACTCCACCAAACAATCCAGCATCTTGCAACTTTTTCATATTGGCAACAGTCACTCCAAAATTTCCTCTCATGGCGTTGTGGGTTTCCTTGTCACCATCTAAGGAAACTCCTACTTTTACTTGGTGTTTTTTAAAGCTTTCAACATGAGCATTTTTTAAGAGGGTAAGATTACTTTGCATACTGAAATATACTTTTTTGCCTAGTTGATTGGCTTTGCTGGTGGCAAAAGTACAGGCTTCTTCAAACCACTCAGGAGTATGTAATAAGGGTTCACCTCCATGAAATACGATGTCTAAGAAATCACTTTTGCTCTCTAGTAGCATTTTAGTGATGGTATCTCGATATAGTTCGTTGGTAAAAAGATTTTTAATTTGCTTGTCTGGCAATAAAGTCTCAGCATAGCAATAGGTGCAACTTAAGTTACACATATTAGTAATTTCAATATGAACTTCGTTGATGTTTTTATATGGTGATTTCATGTTAATAAATCCTTGGAAAAATGGGAGATGGAATTTAAAGCAATAAGTTTTTGATTGTTGTCAATAATTGTTAAACCACAATTATTGAAAATCAGGGATTCAGAAACTCTAGCGTTCAAATTTAAAACAATGGAGGCGATTGCTTGTAAAACATGACCATGAGTTACAATTAAATAATTTTCATTTTTATTTAATTTTTGTAAAAAAATGTTAATTCTTTTAGCGCAATCAGCTAAACTTTCAATATTGGTTTTTTCGATTAGCAACTTTTCGTGTACAATCAAGTTATTATCACTTTCATTTACTATATTATTTATAATTTTACTGGTTTGTTTTGCTCGGGTTAGAGTAGAAGAAACCAAACAGGTTTTTGGAGCAAAAACATTCTTAATATACAATGCAGTGATATTAGCTTGTGCTTTTCCTTTTTCGGTTAGAACATCTTGTTCATCGCTAGAAAAAGAATAATTTTTATCTTGTAAATTAGCTATACATTGTCCATGTCTAATCCATATTTGAGTCATAGTCATCTATTAATTTTTCCCCGTGTTCTAAAAGATATCTTTGATAAATTGGCAATACTGCTTTGAGATCAACTTCTATTTCAGTTAAATCATCATTGATCATTAATTCATTCAACTTATTTTGATATTCGCTTTCCTCAAGCTTGGTAAGATATTTTTCACAAGCTCTACACATATCATTAGGCACTTCTTCCTTTTTAAAGCCCAAATTCCTTAAACTTTGTTGTGGTCCATATTTAGAGAGATACCTGTAAATGGGAGTATTTTCCATTCTGTCAAGTATTGTTTCTAAAGATTCACTGGGATATTGACCGACTACAAAGTTTTTAGTTTTAAACCTTGCCATGTGACAAAGTAATACTTGTCCATCGGGATTAAGAGTGGGAACTGCCATGACATAGGGACAACGGCAATAGTGTTCTTCTTCATTTTGTTCGGCAAGGTGAATATTGTCTGCGCCTCTACCTTCATATTGGTATTCAGAAACTGTCCACTCAATCTTGTCAATATCTATGTTTTCTTTAATCAGAGCTTTTTTTAGGTCTGCCATTTGCAGTGAAGTGTTACCACCTTGACATACAAACACACAAACGTGCATTCCCAAATCTTGCGATCGCTTTGTAAATTGAGTAAACTGCTCAATAGTTACTTTCTGGGCATGAGGCTCATCAAATGAAAGCATGACACATTCAAGCCCAGCCTTATGTAAACTATCTAAAAGTTGCAGCGTATCTTCTCCCGTTTTAGTGAAAGTAGAAGATGTTATATCTGTAAACATCCCCAACTCTTTAGTCCGATTTATTAGATCAATTAGATTATTATAAAGTAGAGGTTCTCCTCCTGTAAAGTGAACGCGGTTAAGACCGTTAGCTTTAGCATCTCTGATGGCTTCTAATCCTATTTGAAGAGGTAGATTTAAACCTTTTGGAGTTGCGGAAATAGAGCAGTGGTAGCAGCCTACATTGCATCTCTCAGTCGTTCGGATTACCAAAGTATATGGCTTCAGTTTTATTTTTTGATCGATCATAATTTTGAGGTTGTGCGTATTGAAATTACAAGCGATACCAGTCAATCTACCAGTACCGCTTGTAGAGGATAAACTGGTAGCATTCAGGTATTTGAGAATTATTTTAGTTTCGATTAATTCCAATTATTCCTGAGTGCTTCTATGAATCTTATAGTTACCTCGGCGATTCAAGATGACTTATGATATTTGTTGTAAACATTATATCCAGAGGGACTTGATACTACTGATTTTTGCTCATCGGTAATCAATTCCATAAATTGATCGAGGGTTGGCGCTTGGAATTCATTTTCTTTCATATTAGCATTTGATTCATTGCTGACATCATTAATTCCGATTTTCTGACTGCTATTTTTCATGGCTAAATACCGTATTTTTACAGATACAAAATCAATCTACATGATATAACCTATCAAATATTTAAGCAATATTATAAATATACTGTAATTGATAGGCTAGTACCTATCTGCTTATTATGATTCAATTATCAAAGTATTGCAAGTCGGAAAAGGACGGAAAAGGACGGAAAAAGACGGGAGTTTGATTAAGAAATGTAAAAATTTAGGATGGTTGCCTCTAATGGTAGATGACAAGATGTTTCCCAAGCGGAATTGAGAGGTAATGGAGTGTCAGCAGTGGAGCGATTCAACTAGGTAAGGCTTGGATAGTCTACCGTTGGTGGTTTAAAAGGAAGTGCGGAAGGGTCAAAAATAGAGAGCGATCGCTCTCGAAAATCCTACCCAAATGCTATACTGTCTGCCATAACCTGCGATGAGAAACTATTTACCATGACCATCGCCCCATCATCAGAACTGGGAATTACCACCCTTCCCGATCATACTCAACTCCCCGACTCCGACGGTACTTTCGTGAAAAACTTTCAGGAGCATCCCCAAAGTATCTTATTGACTGATTCGATTCTATCAACACTAGATAGTCTACACCCAGACCAGCAATATGCCATAGGTCAAGATTCTGGTATCTATTGGCGATTAACAGAACCCCTAGAACGGGGGGCGGAATCTCCAGACTGGTTTTATGTTCCCAACGTTCCCCCAACTCTTGATGGTAGGGTGAGACGTTCCTATGTATTATGGCAGGAATATATCCCCCCTTTAATTGCCATAGAATTTGTGTCGGGAGATGGTTCAGAAGAACGCGATCGCACTCCCTTATATCAAATTTCTGGAGAACGTCATAAACCGGTAAATTTTGGGTATATGAACAAATCATCCGCCCCCCTTTCTATGCTATCTATGAGGTACGGAAAGCCAGTGTAGAAGTCTATCACCTAATGGAAAATCACTATGAGTTAGTGGCCGCGAATGAAAGAGGTCACTATCCCATTCACCCCATGGGTGTAGAATTAGGCATTTGGCTCGGACAGTATGGCAACCTAGAATTGCCTTGGTTGCGCTGGTGGGATAGCCAGGGTAATTTGCTATTAACTGGGGATGAACGAGCTAGAATTGAACGCCAGCGGGCGGAAAATGAACGCCAGCGGGCGGAACAAGCTGAACAGCGTTTTGAACAAGCCGAAGTGGAGTTACAGCAGGAACGCCAACGAGCCGAAGCTGAACGCCAACGGGCGGAAAGACTAGCTGAGTTATTACGCGCCCAGGGAATTGACCCCGAAGAACTTTAAATAAATAGAGGCGATCGCACCTACCTATTTTGGGGAGGGCGATCGCTCTCGAAAATCCTACCCAAATGCTATACTGTCTGCCATAATAGGCTATGAGAAATTATTGACTATGACCATCGCCCAATGAGATAATAGTAGCCAAAAGTTGGGAGCATGATTTAATCTCAAATTAGGTTAACATTTGACGGCAATACGGTATAATACCAAGTATGGTGCGAGACCTTCGGGTATGAAATCGAGCTGAAATGGGCGTGGGGACTACCCGGTGAGGACTTCAACCCCTTGCTTGATTGGGTCGCATCCCTGGCCATCCCATAACACAGCCTGATTTTTTGCCCACCTTCGAGACTTCCAATATGGTTGCCAAGGTGAAGCGTCTAATCAGGTCTAAGACTGCCCGCGCCATGCTGACATGGGCGCATTATCGATTCAAACTAACCCTGAGACATAAGCGCGGAAATAACTGAACAGTTGTAGATGTGACCGAAGAATACACCAGCAAAACCTGTACTCACTGTGGTCATGTCCATTCCCAGCTAGGTGGCTCAAAAGTGTTCCGATGTCCTGAGTGCGGGTTCACTCTACCACGGGACTGGAACGGTGCTTTTGGAATCTTTCTAAAAGCTTTGCGGGATACCGCCTCTGTTACCTTAACGGGTAATAGTGCTATCGTCGCATTGTCAGGCAATAGCCGGATAAATGTCGCGTAAATGTATCAGATAGCTTCTCTGAATCACGTCCTGGTTAGGTAAATCGGTGGAAAAGGTATTTTGATTGATGATAGGGGTAACTAGACCCTATTATTCGATAGTGTCATGAAAACATACCATTAGAAACTAAAACCTAGGAAACTAAAACCATGATTCAGGACTTTGGGATTATCATTGCTTGTTGTTTTAAGGACTACCACTTTGCGGCAGGATGTTGTGCTAGTATTCGCTACTTTTTGGGGGATGTTCCTATCTGTTTAATCGTTGATGGTGATTTTAATACAACCAGCTTAGAAAGCACTTACGGTGTTAAGATTATTAATCAAAAGACGGTCAAGCATCCGTTTCTCAAGGAAAATAGTTTTGGTTGGGGCTTGACTAAAATGATTGCCTTTTGGGAAAGTCCTTGGCAGAATTTTCTGTTTTTAGATGCGGATACAATAGTCTGGGGGGATGTGCTAGATTTTGGGGATCTTGAACATTATGACATGATTATTGATCATAACTTGGAAAATTGGAAGGCTGAAGATATTTCGCGTTTATTCTTTGACTTGGAGGGGATGAAAAAGCACTTCCCTGATTTTAATTATCAAGATAGACCCTATTTTGTTACCGGGGTATTTTGGGGAAAGAGGGGGATTTTTAGCTTGGCTGAATATGCGGAAATGTTGGAGTTTAAGAATCGATACCCTGATGTTTTTAAATATGGTGAACAAGGGCTATTAAATTTCATGATTTTTCGGGCATTAGATGAGGGCAAAATTAATGTAAAAACTGCGCTAATTCAGGTTTTGATGTGGAACTATTCCCAAGAAGAAATGCGTCAACGTTTCCCCATTGAGGACGGAAAAATTGGGAATCACGATTGGCAGAAAGAGGCTTGTGTTATTCATTGGGCTGGGATAAAACCATTTCTGGTTAATGATGTTTATTCAGACCCGATGAATTTTATGCAGCAGAAGTTTTATGAAGACTCTGAATGCCTAATTTATGGCAATGTTAAGATTAATTTGCTGCTGGAAGATTTGTGGCGATATCGACCCACCCGAAAATTTATTAAAAAACTGTTTTGGTATTTGGTCAAATCCCCCAGTAGTCTATTTTCTAACACCTCAACTGTGGGTCAAAATCGAGGCTGACAGGTTCAATTTTCTGATGATAAATTTGGTATTTGCCAGTTCATTAACCAGATTTAAAGAAAATTTATAATTTGTATATTCAGGGTTTAATTACTGTCCTCATTTGGTCGGGTATTGCTATAAGTGTCGATTAGCATTTGAATTTGGGTTAAAGCATGATTAACTCCCTCTTCTCCGGTGGGAGAAAGACGATCGCCTAAATCAAAGTTATCGCCGGGGACTGCTACTAGCCAGGCTTGGGGTGTGTATTCATAGAGAGTTTTGGCTAAGGAAAGAAGCGATCGCGGATTGATAGAATGACCCAAGTTAACCACTGTTTCTGAGTCATCAGGTGTCAGGGGTGAAACTTCCAGGACTTCCCCAGTAATACTAGCATCGACGAAAATGGCATAGTCAAAATGGGTTAATTCTTCGGCTATTTCCGGGGTTAATTGGTGAACTGAACGCGATCGCACATTAGGTTTTTCCCACTCTTCTACCAACCTGGCTACTTCCTGTCCAATGCCATCATCACCCCTTAACTGATTACCATAGCCAATAATTAAGAAATACTTGACATTTTCCATGGTATATGTTAGTCGTATAGTTAGTCGTAATTATCTGTTAAGAGTATCTGATGGTAAGACCATAGTCAGATAATTTAACAATATTCTACGGTAACTTCTTTCTGTTTTTGTTTGAGTAAGTTTACCAAATCTTCAATTAAACTGCGTCGAATCGAGATATTTTTAGGAAGGAGAGGATTTTGGTAAAACTCATTAATCTGTTGACCAACCAAAAGGAAAATAGAATCAGCCTCTAAAATTTCTCGCGCCAGAAGTACCGCACCATTTTGGTCAGAAGGAAGTCGGGTGATATCACAATTACACTGTCGGAGAACTGCTGTAGCTTTAGAAATAGTCAAAATTCCCTCAGTGACCAAATCAATTTCGGTTAATTTACCGATAGGGGGTAAATCTTTTCGCATGGTGGAAATATCCATTTCGACAGTTTCCCCCATATAATTAGCCACCAGATTTCCGGTAGTACCCCCACAGATAACTTTACGACCTTTAAAACTTAACAAACGTTCAGCATATAACTCATCCTTGGTAATATCTAAAGGAGGTCCGGTAAAAATCATAACCGGGTTACGTTTGCGGACATAAATACCAACAAAAGTAGCATCATCTCCGATTTTATCTCGATAAAGCGATCGCGTTTCCGCCATCACCTGTTCAATAATGCTACGGGAGTTAGTCGCTTGAGTCATAAACACTTTTTCCATGTATTTAGCGATATTATCCCACCCCCAACCAAAATTCATGGTATCCCCTAAACCAGCATAAAGAACACCATCACTAATAGCGCCCAGAAAGTCTCCCCTTTCTAGCTGTCCTTCCGAGGAAAGTATTTTTTTGCCGAGGATTTTTTCAGTCTTAGTGTCTAGTTTAATTACCCGTCCTTTGTTAAAATAAAAGACGGGGGGGTTATCAAAATTAATCACCTTAAACTGATTGGTTTGGTGGTCAATTTGAATAATGGTAAATGTGGCGTATGCAATTTGGCGAACTTGACAAATTGGCAGAGTTCCAATCACAGTTTTGATGACTTCCTCTAGGGGAACATCAGCATTTAACATAGTGATTAAAATTTCTGTAGTCAGGGTAGCTAGGATATTAGCTTTTACCCCACTTCCCAAACCATCAGAGAGGACGATGGTGCTTTTAGTTTCAGTTTTGGTAAACTTAACCTGGTCTCCACAGAGTTCCTCGCCTTTTTTATTAAGGCTGCGATCGCAAATATCAAAAAAGTTATCTTGACCCATAAGCCGACTCAACTACTTGGTTTGGTAAACAAAAATATGCTATTGGTTAATCATTTGGATAATTTTGAGAAGACTAACCTTAGTTTCGGCGGTAGTTTCTCCGAGTAGTCCAGCGATTTCTTGGGCAACCTTCATTTGATTGTCAACCACTTCGTTCACTTTTTTAACTGTTTGTTCCCGGATATCATGGATTTCCTTTTTTCGCTGCATTTCCGAGGTAATATCAGTCATAATGCAGGCGATGATATTTTCATCTTTAATCGGGAAAATCACCTCTTTTAAATACAGATGATGATTTTCATATTCCACCTCTATCCCCTGCATCATTTGGTTTTTTTCCCAAACTTTTTTAAATCGGTCTACATTCCCCAACAAATTAAAAGCGGGAGTCCCAATAATCTCGGCAGCCTCGACTTTAAAAAAGTTACAAAATGCCGGATTCACAACTTTAATATTCATGGAGACATCCACGGCAATTAAACCGTTAGGATCATATTCCCAAAGCAGTCGCCATAAATGGGGATTTTCATTATTTTCTAGCATTATGAATTCAATGGTAAATTACTATTTTGAATTATCGGCAAAATTTCACCGACAAATTTTTCTTCGATATTTTTAGGGCTGATATTAATAAAGTGTTGGTCTTGGTATTTCATGACAATACCGGAACTACAGGTCTCCAAGCAAAACGAACCTTTAAGTTCAATGCGGTTTTCTAGTTTATATTCTGCGATTAATTCCTGAAGTTTTGGTAACACTTCATAAACGCCCATTTGGTGACAAGCAGACCCCATACACAGGTATAAGTTTTGTTTTGCCATATCGATTAGTAAGGAAAGGAAGTGAACAAGAGATAGTCCGCAAGCAAATAGTCTGGGGTGGGGGGGGGAGGGGAGGCAACCTGCGGCGGTTGCCTCTGTGTTTAATCGTAGTTAATTACGATAAACCTCATCAACAATTGTGCCATCAGGTTTAAGTAACTCAATATGTAGTGGCATTTGACCAACAGCATGAGTTGAACAACTTAAACAAGGGTCAAAACAGCGAATTCCAGCTTCAACTCGGTTTAACAAGCCTTCTGGGATTTCATTACCATGGATATAATGCTTGGCAATTTGGGTAACAGTTTTATTCATTGCCAAGTTATTTTGTCCGGTGGCAATAATCAAGTTCACCTTTTCAATTAAGCCATTTTCATTGACTTTATAATGGTGAAATAGAGTACCGCGAGGGGCTTCACTAACTCCCACCCCTTCCAAGTTGTTAATTCCGGCATCAGCGCGAACGCGGGGGGAGGTAATATCAGGGTCTTCTACCAAAGCCTCGATCGCCTCAATACAAGCCATAATTTCCACGAGACGGGCGTAATGGTAGAAGAAGGAAGAAGTAGCAACCCGACCACCAGAGCGATCGCGAAATTCCCGCAATTCCCGATCAGCATCGGTAGTTCCAATTTGATCACAGACATTCAGCCGCGCCAAAGGTCCTACCCGATAAATACCATCAGGATATCCGAGAGGTTTATAATAGGGGAATTTGAGATAAGACCAATTTTCCACAGCCTCACCCAAATAGTCTTGGTAATTATCCTCACTCAAACCATCAGCGACAATATTACCGTCACTATCGATAAAGCGCAGATGTCCGCCATAGTGTTCCCAATTACCATTAGGGGCGACTAACCCCATAAATAGAGAGGGGAATTTCCCAAATATATCGACCTCAGAAGCCAAGTCACTATCGAGGAGACGCTTTAATAGATTTAAGGCTAATTCGGTAGTTTGGCGCGCTTCTGGGAGGCGGTCTTTTATCCATTCCAAACCGTCTGGGGAAAGAGGCGATCGCACTCCTCCAGGGACTGCCCAAGCCGCGTGAATTTTCCGTGCGCCCAATAGTTCAATCACGGTCTGACCAAACTGGCGCAGACGAATACCCGCCCTAGCCAAATCTGGATCAGCGGCAATTAATCCGAATACATTTCTTTTGGCGGGGTCACTATCCCAACCCAACAGAAAATCGGGGCTACTGAGGTGGAAAAAACTCAAAGCATGGGACTGAGTTAACTGGGCTAAATTCATCATCCGCCGCAATTTTTCCCCGGCTGGTGGCACTTTTACCGCCAGAATTTTATCCCCCGTTTTAGCGGCTGCTAAGAGGTGACTTACCGGACAAATCCCGCAAATACGGGCAGTAATTCCGGCCATTTCAAACATGGGTCGTCCTTCGCAGAACTTTTCAAAACCCCGAAATTCTACCACATGAAATCGGGCATCTTCCACCTCTCCCGCATCATCCAAATATATGGAAATTTTCGCATGACCCTCAATGCGGGTCACTGGATCAATAACAACTGTCTTAGCCATAGTATAAAATCACCTCTCCAGGGAATCAACAATTAATAATTAACCCGATAATTGCGGGCTAACCATTAATTTTCTAGTCAGTCAACAACAGGGAAACCTTAGCCAAACTTAATCATTTCTCGCCCTTCCATTTTCGGCATTTTCCCTTCCACCAAAGGCGCTAGGGTAGCCTTAATGCGATCGGCACTAGGGGGACATCCCGGCATAAAAATATCAACATCGACGACTTCATGCACTGGAGTCACACGGTCAAGCAATTCAGGAACAATACCCGGTTCTCTGGGAAGTTGTGGGGTAAAATCCCCTAGTTCCAAATAGCAGCGTTTGAGTACATGATCGGTGCTACCCAACATATTCCGCATGGCGGGAACATTAGCAGTTACGGCACAATCTCCAAAAGAAATCAAGAGTTTGGTGCGCGATCGCACTTCTTTAATTAGTTCCAGGTTATCTTCGTTAGCGATACCACCCTCGACCAAACAAACATCAACATTTTCGGGATATTCTTTCAGGTCACAACCTACCGGGGAGTAAACCACTTCCACTTTTTCCGATAGTTCAATCAGCCATTCATCCAGGTCTAAAAAAGACATATGGCAACCGGAACATCCTGCTAACCAAACCGTAGCAAATCTTATCTTTTCCATTCGTGTTTCTCCCGTGCATTAACTAAGAATTCTAATTTAGCGCGATCGCGAGTCATTTCGGCGACGGTCGCACCTTTACGGAAAATGGAACCCGTCGGACAAGCATCAACACACTTACCGCAGGAAGTACAGGCATCGACAGCCCCCCAAGGTTGATTAAGTCCTGTAATCATTTTAGCAGCAGGGCCGCGAAAAGCCACATCCCAAACATGAGCGCCTTCAATTTCATCACATACTCTTTGACAGCGAGTACAGAGAATACAGCGGTTGTGATCAATGCCAAATTGAGGGTGAGAGATATCAACTTCTCGCTGTGGGAAACGGTAGGTAAAGCGGGTATGATCCATACCTACTTCAACGGCGACATCTTGCAATTCGCAGTTTTCATTAGCCACACAAACGGCACAAACATGGTTGCCTTCCGCAAATAGCATTTCCACAACCATTTTGCGATATTCTTTAATCTGGGGGCTATTAGTGCAAACTTCCATCCCTTCCGCAACGGTAGTTACACAGGAGGGCAAAAGTTTATTAATTCCGGCAATTTCCACCAGACATAAGCGACAAGCACCCACATCAGAAATACCATCCAAATGGCAGAGAGTTGGTATTCTGACCCCCGCCTCTTTAGCGGCTTCTAAAATGCTCGATCCTTGTTCGATCGCCACATCAATGCCATCAATTTTTAAGGTGACAACGGACATAGTTTCTCCTTTCATTAAGGGAACATCTTACCGGGAGTCGGGAATATTGTATATTCCCGATTTTCCCAGTTATTTCTAATTCAAACAGGCGGCTAAATCAGCTTCGGGAGTGGTAATAGCCTGTAGGTTGTATTTAGCCGAGAGGATAGCGAAGACATTAGGGGAAATGAAAGCTGGTAAAGTCGGACCTAAACGGATATCTTTGATACCCAAATATAATAGTGTCAGGAGAACCGCCACAGCCTTCTGTTCATACCAAGACAAAATCATAGATAGGGGGAGTTCATTAACTCCGATATCAAAGGCTTGGGCGAGTCCTAGGGCGATTTGAATAGCGGAATAGGCATCATTGCACTGTCCGACATCCATCAGCCGAGGAATGTTACCAATTTCCCCCATTTCCTTATCAAAAAAGCGGAATTTTCCACAGGCGAGAGTTAACACCACACAATCGGACGGAACCTGATCGACAAACTCTGTATAATAATTGCGATCGGGTTTAGCGCCGTCACAACCTCCCACTAGGAAGAAATGGCGAATTTTGCCTTGTTTAACCGCCTCAATCACCTGGTCGCTAACATTTAATACCGCATTACGGGCGAAGCCAGTTTTCACCTGACGGGGTGGTTCATCTTCTGCAAAGCCAGGTAAAGAGAGGGCTTTGTGGATAACAGCGCTAAAATCTGGGGTAAGATTTGCCCTATCTTCGAGATAGTTGATGTCAGGATATCCCACCGGACCGAGGGTAAATAATTTATCCTCATAGTGTTCGTGGGGAGGCATCAAACAGTTAGTGGTGATGACTATAGCACCGGGGAACTTAGCGAAATCCTTGGTTTGATTTTGCCAAGCAGTGCCATAGTGACCGTAGAGGTGGGGATATTTTTGTTTAAGGACTGGGTAGCCATGGGCGGGTAGTAACTCCCCGTGGGTGTAAACATTAATACCAGTATTGGCTGTTTGTTGGAGGATGGCTTCGAGTTGTTTAATGTCGTGACCAGATACCAAAATGGCTTTTCCGGCTTTCGCATTCAGAGGAACAACGGTGGGGATAGGATGACCATAATGGTTAGTGTGTCCCGCGTCGAGAAGTTCCATAGCCAACAGGTTCATTTCCCCGACTTTCATGGCTAGATTAACCCAATCTTCTAAACTGAGGTTAGGTTCTTCCAAGGCGGCGAGGGCTTGGTGTGTGAAACTATAAAGGCGATCGTCTTCCTGACCAAGTTCCTGGGCGTGGAAACTGTAGGAAGCCAAGCCCTTCAGACCGTAGAGGACGGTAAGTTTGAGGGAGAAGATATCGATGTCTTGACTAGAGTCAGCAATAAAGTTACGGGAAACTTCCTCCCCCTGGGCTACTAAACTATCAGTCCAGTCTGGTTGATAGGTAGCAGCTACAGACCAACTGATGGGCCGATCGCTAATCTGTTGGATTTGGGTTTTGAGTTTTTCCCGTTGAGCGATCGCCTCACGAATATAATGGTAAAAGCGTTTACGGTTAAAGTTAACATTCGTCATAGTGGCGAACATCGACTCACAGGAAAACACATCTACAGCATGGGTATCAATGCCCAATTCCTTAGCCTTCAAAGCCACAGGCGCAATACCCCGCAGACAGTACATTAATAGGTCTTGAACCGCATTTACATCCGGTCCTTTACCACAAGCGCCCCACTGGTGGCAACCTTGACCGCTGGCAGTTTGTTCACATTGTTCACAAAACATAAATCCCTTCTGATACATTTAGCTTCCTAGTTTCCCGTTTAGCTTCCCGATGTGAAATATTAGTGAACCGCCACCTTACCGTTAGCAGTTTGAAGCAACTCCAAATACTCGCTCTCGAAATACTGCAAGGTACTGGTAACCGGGTTAGGGGCTGTCATTCCCAAGCCACATAAACTGGTAGCCTTCACCATGTCGCATAACTGTTTCAGTTTTTCCAAATCAGCGGAGGTAGCCTGTTTATTGAGTAACTTAGTAAGCAACTGGTACATTTGCACAGTACCCACACGGCAGGGGATACACTTACCACAGGTTTCACCCCGGCAAAATTCCATATAGAATTGAGCCACCTGCACCATGCTAGTGTTTTCATCCATCACCACCATGCCCCCAGATCCCATCATAGATCCCAATCTGGTGAGAGATTCATAATCTACCGGGGTATCAAGAAAATCAGCCGGGATACAACCGCCAGAGGGACCCCCTGTTTGCACGGCTTTAACTTGCAGACCGCCAGGAATACCGCCGCCCATCTCTTCGACAATTTCGCGTAGGGTAATACCCATCGGCACTTCAATCAGGCCGTTATTGCGGATTTTACCCGTCAGGGAGAAGATTTTAGTACCCTTGCTTTTCTCGGTACCAATTTGATTGTACCAGTCCGCCCCGTTGCGGATAATGGGGGCTATATTACCCAGGGTTTCCACGTTATTAATCAGGGTTGGGCAGTCCCACAACCCGGAAACGGCGGGATAGGGTGGACGAGGACGGGGGTTGCCGCGACCGCCACCAATAGAAGCTATCAGGGCGGTTTCTTCGCCACAAACAAAAGCACCCGCACCAACCCGAATATCAATGTTGAAGTCTATGGAGGAACCAAAGATGCGGCTACCTAACATACTCTGACGTTTAGCCTGTTGAATGGCTTTCTGTAGCCTAGTGATCGCCAGGGGATATTCCGCGCGAACGTATATATAGCCTTGGGTCGCACCGACTGCATATCCAGCGATCGCCATTCCTTCTAGGATACGGTGAGGGTCACTTTCTAAAACACTACGATCCATAAACGCCCCAGGGTCGCCCTCGTCAGCGTTACAGATCACATATTTTTGTCCTGGGGGCATTTTAGCCACAGTCGCCCACTTTAGACCCGTGGGATAGCCAGCGCCTCCCCGTCCCCGTAATCCAGATTTAGTAATTTCTGTCACTACTTCTTCTGGAGTCAGGTCATAAATTGCATGATGTAAGGCTCTGTAGCCTCCCACCGCAATATATTCCCCGATTTTCTCCGGGTCAATTTTGCCGCTAAATTCCCGAACGATTTTTAATTGGCGACTAAAGAAGGGATGATCAGGATCTCCTTGAACCGGTTTGGCTTCCCCGCCTTGCAGCGCTTCGATAATAGATGGCGCATCTTCGGGGGTGACTTTTTCATAATGAATGCCGTTAGGTTCGACTTCCACCATTGGGCCGCGTCCGCAAAACCCCATACACCCCACACCGACTATTTGCACGTCAGCCTCAAGTCCTGACCCCTTCAGGGCATCTTCCATGGCTTTTTTGACTTCTAGGGACTCAGAGGCTTGACAGCCTGTAGATGTGCAGCAGTGGATACGGATACTTTTTTGATTGTTGCGTTCCTTTTCGGCTAGTTCGACTAATTCGGTCAATTCCATAATATTTTAGATCTCCTCTCTCAATGGAGTTGGGGTTACAAGTGGCATTTACTCGGCTGAACCCTGCCACTGTTCCAGTCGTGCTACGGCCATTTCTGGGGTTTGCTGACCCGCGACTTTCCCATCAAAGACTGCGGCCGGAGCAATACCACAGGCTCCGATACAGCGGGCGGTGACAATAGATATCTGGCCGTCGGGGGTGGTTTCCCCGGATTTGATTCCGGTTTTCTCTTCTAAGGCTGCTAGGACTTCTCCACTGCCTTTAACATAGCAGGCGGTTCCTAAACAGACGACGCAGGTATGAGCGCCACTGGGTTTTAGGGAAAATAGATGATAGAAGGTGGCGACTCCGTAAACTTGGCTCAGGGGAAGTTTCAGTTGTCGCGCAACGTATATTAATACGTCTTCTTCTAAGTAGCCAAATGCTTCCTGGGCTTTGTGCAGCACTTCGATTAAGGCATCCTGACTATATTGGCTGCGTTTCATGGTTATATCCAGTACCTTGAAACGTTTATCGCCACTGGGATGGTTTGACGCTGCTTTGCTTTTGGCAGATTTGGGGGAGGTTTCTGTGGGAGATGGCATAGTAGTTTTACAGTAATTTCTACACAGTTTCAACCCTATTAAATATGATCAATGTTGATCCCCACAGGGTTGATGTTCTATTTTGATGACAATTCATCCTATTTTGGGGACATTTTTGGGACAAATCCCCAAAACAACTGTAGGGTTGTTTATCTCCAAATATTTCGTTAGTTGAACATTACAACATTCTGTTCTAAATGTTAAGTATAACGGCAAACCCCGGAAAAAAGTATTAAGATAATTAAAAGAATTTCTGCCTCTGCTTGTGGGTCTGCTAACAGTGGTTATACTTAGTTAGCCTGTCATCAAACTACCACAGAGCCTAGAGATAGCCTACAGGTTGCTATTGTCAACCTAAATGAGAATTATTGTCATTCTAGGGATGAAATATATGTGTCTAGCAGTTCCGGGAAAACTCGTGAGTATATCGGGAGATGATCCTTTACTAAAAAAAGGGCGCGTCAGCTTTGGCGGGGTCATTAAAGAGGTGAGTCTGGCTTATGTTCCTGAAGCGCAAGTGGGTGATTATGTTTTGGTTCATGTGGGTTTTGCTCTCAGTCGGGTAGAACCAGAGGATGCTTTACAAACCTTAGCAGATTTACAACAGATGGTAAAATTAGGTTAAAATTTGTTAAGACCTGATTTATATTTCCAGCTTCCTATAAGATAATAAATAGGGTAAGGTAGGAGGCAGTCAAGTTCCCAAAAACCCTTAACAAAGATTTAAAGATTGTGATCTGACTCAGGGGAAAGGAACCTTTGAATCAGACAACCGGCGCAGAGGTATTGTTGTCAAAATCTAGGTAAATTATCGACCCAATTTTTTTTGTTGTTGAATGACAAAATTTAGCGCGATCGCTTGGTAAAGAGAACTGTCAAGGACATGGTCTTGGCAAATAGTGCGATCGCCTAAAATTAGCTCGTCAATGGTTGTCCGGTCACAGCCATTAAGGCGGTTAATTCCGCAGTTTTTTGAACCTGGGTTAAATCCCAAGTAAATGAGAGGATTTTCAAGTATGAATACCAGACAGTATGCCACCCTAGACGGGAACGAAGCGGTAGCCCGCGTGGCTTTTCGTCTCAATGAAGTTATTGCCATTTATCCCATCACTCCATCATCACCCATGGGAGAATGGGCGGATGCTTGGACATCGGAAGGACAACCCAACATTTGGGGAACGGTTCCCGCAGTAGTAGAAATGCAAAGCGAAGGAGGCGCGGCGGGGGCTGTCCATGGTTCCCTACAGGGAGGGTCATTAACCACGACATTTACAGCATCCCAGGGATTATTATTAATGATTCCGAACCTGTACAAAATCGCCGGGGAACTAACCTGTGCGGTCCTCCATGTCGCCGCCAGGTCCATCGCCGCCCAAGCCTTGTCTATTTTTGGCGATCACAGTGACGTAATGGCAGTGCGGGCTACTGGTTGCGGATTATTATGTTCAGCCTCAGTCCAGGAAGCCCATGATTTAGCCCTAGTCGCCCAAGCAAGTACCCTAAAATCAAGGGTTCCATTTATCCACTTTTTTGATGGGTTCCGCACGTCCCACGAAGTGCAGAAAATCGAACTCTTGGAAGAGAGTGATCTGCGGGCGATGATAGATGATGAGGACGTTTATGCACACCGCGCCCGGGGACTAACACCCGATCGCCCGGCTTTACGAGGAACCGCCCAAAACCCCGATGTTTACTTCCAAGCGCGGGAAAGCGTTAACCCCTTCTATAACGTCTGTCCAGAAATTGTGCAAAAAGCCATGGACAAATTCGGGGAACTGACGGGACGGCACTATAAACTATTTGAATATCATGGCGCACCAGATGCCGATCGCATCATTATATTAATGGGTTCCGGCTGTGAAACCGCCCACGAAACCGTAGATTATCTTGCCGCCCAGGGAGAAAAAGTCGGAGTGCTAAAAGTCCGTCTGTATCGACCCTGGGATGCTAACGCCTTTATTGGCGCTGTACCAAAAACGGCAAAAGCGATCGCAGTTTTAGACCGCACCAAAGAACCCGGTTCAAGTGGCGAACCCCTATATTTAGATGTCGTCACCGCCATTAGCGAAAGCTGGGAAGGACCCGCCCTCAAAATCGTAGGTGGTCGTTATGGGTTATCCTCCAAAGAATTTAACCCGGCTATGGTAAAAGCCGTTTTTGATAACCTCCAACTCGACAAACCCAAAAATCACTTTACCATCGGTATTAACGACGACCTCAGCCACACCTCCCTACCCTTTGACCCGGAATTTTCCACCGAACCGGATAACGTCATCCGCGCCATGTTCTATGGTCTAGGGTCTGATGGTACTGTAGGGGCTAACAAAAACTCGATTAAAATTATCGGGGACGAAACCAATAACTACGCCCAGGGTTACTTCGTCTACGACTCGAAAAAATCCGGCGCTGTCACCGTATCTCACCTGCGTTTCGGTCCTAACTTAATCCGCTCCCCCTATTTAATCGAAAAATCCAACTTTATCGGCTGTCACCAGTGGAATTTCCTAGAAAAACTCAATGTAGTTGATGCAGCCACCAATGGGGCGACCTTCCTGCTGAATAGCCCCTACGGACCTGATGAAGTATGGAATTACCTACCCATTGAAATTCAAGAGCAAATTGTCCGCAAAAACCTCAAACTATATGTCATCGATGCTAATAAAGTAGCCCGTGACAGTGGAATGGGTAGCCGTATCAATACGGTGATGCAGGTCTGTTTCTTCGCTTTGGCGGGAGTTCTACCCAAGGATGAGGCGATCGCCAAAATTAAAAAAGCGATCGAAAAAACATACGGTAAAAAAGGTTCAGCCATTGTCCGCATGAACCTCCAAGCCGTAGACAATACCCTCGACAACCTCTTTGAGGTCAATATCGGCGAAGCCAATAGCCAGGTACGCATAGCGCCACCAGTCCCCGCTAACGCCCCTGATTTTGTCCGGGAAGTGGAAGGGATGATGTTAGCGCGTAAAGGCGACCAACTCTCCGTCAGCCAACTACCCTGTGACGGAACCTATCCCACAGGTACATCAAAATGGGAGAAACGCAACGTCGCCCAAGAAATCCCCGTTTGGGATGCTGATGTCTGTGTGCAGTGTGGTAAATGTATCATGGTCTGTCCCCATGCGGTAATTCGTGGTAAAGCCTACGATGAAAGCGCCCTCAATGGTGCGCCGGAAACCTTTAAAACTACTGCTGTCCGCGATAAAGCCTTTGAAGGGCAAAAATTCACCATCCAAGTATCTCCAGAAGACTGTACTGGTTGCGGTGTCTGTGTTGATGTCTGTCCGGCGAAAAATAAATCCATGCCTTCCAAAAAGGCGATTAACATGGAGTCTCAGCCACCCATACGAGCCACGGAACGGGAAAACTGGGAATTTTTCCTCAACTTGCCTAACCCCGATCGCCGTAATTTGCGATCGGATATGATTAAACAACAACAATGGCAAGAACCCCTGTTTGAGTTCTCTGGTGCTTGTGCGGGTTGTGGCGAAACTCCCTATATCAAGTTAGCAACCCAACTATTTGGCGATCGTATGGTTGTCGCTAACGCCACTGGCTGTTCTTCTATCTATGGCGGTAACTTACCCACCACACCCTGGGCGCAAAATGCCGAAGGTCGCGGCCCTAGTTGGTCTAATAGCCTATTTGAAGATAACGCCGAATTTGGTCTAGGCTTCCGTCTGTCCATTGATAAACATACCGCTTTCGCCTGTGAATTGTTGCAGAAGTTAGGCGGTCTTGTTGGCGATGAACTGGTAGCCAAAATTATCAATAACCCCCAAAAATCCGAGGCTGATATTTGGGAACAACGGGAACTCGTCGCCCAGGTTAAGCAAAAATTGCAAGGGTCTGATGATACCAACGCCAAACAGTTACTCAGTTTGGCTGATTACCTCGTCAAAAAATCTGTCTGGATACTCGGCGGCGATGGTTGGGCTTATGATATCGGCTATGGCGGTTTAGATCATGTCATTGCTAGTGGTCGCAACGTCAATATCCTGGTTATGGATACTGAGGTCTACTCTAATACTGGTGGTCAGTCTTCTAAAGCTACTCCTCGCGGTGCGGTCGCTAAATTTGCCGCTGGTGGTAAGCCGTCACCTAAGAAAGACTTGGGTTTAATTGCTATGACCTACGGTAACGTTTATGTCGCTTCTGTGGCTATGGGGGCGCGCGATGAACACACCCTTAAAGTCTTCCTGGAAGCTGAAGCATATAACGGCCCTTCCTTGATTATTGCCTACAGTCACTGTATCGCCCACGGTATTAATATGACTACGGCTATGAGTCACCAAAAAGCAATTGTCGAAAGTGGTCGTTGGTTGCTTTATCGTTATCATCCTGACCTCAAAGCTGAAGGCAAAAATCCCCTACTTTTGGATTCGCGATCGCCTAAAAAATCCATCGAACAATCCATGTATGCCGAAAACCGCTTTAAAATGCTCACCAAAACTAAGCCCGTTGATGCTAAACGCTTGCTGAAAGAAGCACAGAAAGACGTTGACACCCGTTGGCAAATGTATGAGTATCTGGCGGCGCGTCCCTTGGATCAAGAAGGCAATCAGCCCAATACAGACACCTCTGGTGACAAATAGTGAACTTCCTAAACCCATTGTAGACAGAAACTCCTAGTCCGGTTCTCAATTATAGGGGCGTGCCTATTTTTCGCCCCTACAAACCGGACCCCTAGAACTTTTCACTGCTTCCGTTTCCACTTTTCATAAGGAATCTATATTATGGATTTGAGTACGACCTATTTGGGATTGAATTTGAGGACTCCTATTGTCCCTTCCGCCGCCGCCCCTTTATCGGAAGATGTCGATAATATTCGGCGTATGGAAGATGCGGGCGCATCAGCAGTCGTTTTACACTCCCTATTTGAAGAACAGTTACTGCGAGAAAAATTTGAACTTAATCACCATTTGGAATATGGAACCAATAGCTTTGCTGAGGCTTTAACCTATTTTCCTGAACCAGAAGAATATCACGTCGGACCGGAACTTTATCTTGAGCATATTCGCCAAGCTAAGGAGTTGGTTGATATTCCCATTATTGCCAGTTTAAATGGTTTCTCCTCCGGTGGTTGGGTGGAATATTCCAAACTCATGCAGGAAGCTGGTGCAGATGCGATCGAATTGAATATTTATTATGTTCCCACCGATTTTGATATGAGTGGGGCTGAGGTCGAGGAAAACTATATCACTACTCTCCGGGAAGTTAAAGCCGAGGTTACTATTCCTGTGGCTATGAAACTTAGCCCCTTCTTTAGTAATATGGCCAATATGGCGAAACGTTTAGATGAAGCTGGAGTCGATGGACTCGCTTTATTTAACCGCTTCATACAGCCAGATATTAACCCAGAAGAACTAGAAATTGAGGTTAGTTCCGTTTTGAGTTCTCCCCACGATATGCGCCTACCTATGCGCTGGATTGCTATTTTGTATGGTCGGATTAATGCCGATTTAGCCTGCACTAGCGGTGTCGCGCGCGGTCACGATGCTATTAAAATGTTGATGGCGGGGGCTAAGGTAACTCATGTTTGTTCCGCTTTATTGCGCCATGGTATTGGTTACATCCAAGTGATGGAAAATGAGATGAAACACTGGATGGAAGAACACGAGTATGACTCTGTTCAACAGATGCAGGGTTCTATGTCTCAGCGCCATTGTGATGATGAGTCAGCCTATGAACGCGCCCAATACATGAAAGCGATTACTTCCTACGTCCCAGAACATAGTTTATTCTAGGTTGATTCTAGGATAATAATTTCACCATATCATCACCCCTCAGTTTTTGCTGGGGGGGGGTTTATAACTGTTCCAAAAAATATAGCCGATATAAATCACAGCCAATTTGTGCTAGGTTATCCTCAAAGTTAACTAATCCTAGACTTTCTAATTTATAAGCAGTAATCGCCTCCAAAGGCACACCATTATCAGACTTGAGGACTTTATTTAAAGCAATATGCAGGTCGGAATCTTGTTGAATTGTTACTAATAAATCCCGCAAATAGGCGCTATAAATTCCATCAGGCTTGCGGGCATTTTTGATTAAATTTTCCAGAGAAATCCCTGATTTACTAATAGTATAAAAAGCCAGTTGTACTAGATAAGGATGTCCACCGACCATTGAGATTAAACCTTCTAGGCGTTTAAGTCCACTCTCTCCCGCCGCCCAACTTAATTCATATCTCAAAGCCAGATCTTGCACTTGTTCCGGTGTAAATTGGGGTATTTTTAACACCAAACCGACATTAAAAGGGGATTGATGTAACTGTAAAGGTACATAAACTTCGGTGCTGTGAACTACAATCAAGCGCAAATTTTCCCAGAGTTTATTATGTTTAGAGAGTTCGTGCCACGATCGCAACATGGGCAAAAAATCACTAGCAATAACCGGATACTCAAAGAGGCGGTTAACCTCATTCATAGCAATCACAATGGGGGTGTCTTTAGTGATGAATAGATATTCCTCAAAATACAGCCGACAGGAAACTTTAGTCCCTAAATCTATATCCCAATATTCATCGAGTTTCGCTGGTAGCTTTAACTGCTTAGTCGCATTAGCACAAAACCATCTGACCAATTGTTCTAGGGAATTAAAAGTCTCAGCGTCTACTTCCAGAAAATTCAGATAAACAGTTCCATATCCCCAAGAAACTGCTTGGGTTAACATCCTATTAAGTAGGGAACTTTTACCCATCTTCCGAGGTGCTTTAATCCTCACGACACACCCCGGTTGTTGCAGTTCATTATAGCCCATTTCTTCAATGGGTGGACGTTCTATATAAAAGGGAGAGTTTATGGAAATTGGACTCCCAGGTATTTCTATATTATTGCCATCATTAGGATTCAATGAATTACCTGCCAAAGTTCCTGATTTCTGAACAGGGGGGGAAGTTAATGGGATCTGGTGCCGAGATTTGAGGACAAGTTTTATATTTTTTTTGCTAACTTTGGTCCCCAGAGCCTCGGAGAGTTCCTGCCATAATCGTCCACCCACTTCTTTAACATAATCATTAGCGTATGCAGATTTCTGGGAAATTTCACTGTAGGTCTTACCCATCCATGATTCAGATAAAATTAAACGCTCAATAGGGGAAAGCGATCGCCGCAGGAATTTTTCTTCTATCAGTTTTAAGGCTTCAGGGACATTCATGCCAAGGCATAATAATTGAGCAAGGGCAATTTGATATATAATCACACTGTACAGATCATAACCAATAAAAGACCCAAATACTTAGACTTGGGCCTTTTTTTCAAGCATCCCTAACAAGGGAATTGTGATGATCTGATGAATAGCGATATTTATTGAATTCTCATAGCAGCCACTTGGGAGGTCGAAAACTCAGTTATTGCCCCCAATGCTACATCAAATAAGCGACTCGGTTTGAGGTCATCCTGAATTAAACCCCAGAGTCGTTGGACTTCAGCGGTATGTAGGCGATCGTCTTCGGTCAACGCCATGACAATTTGACGACGAAGGAAACTACCCTCTTCGGAAAACAGATATTGTAAACCTAGCTGTGCAGTGGGGAGAATATCAAAATTGCCATCAGTTTGAGCGATCGTAATCATATTTTCCAGACGATGCCACTGGAAGCGACCATCTTTAAATAACACCTCAATCAACCGTCGTCGCAAAGCCGGAGTTTCTCCCTTCAACAGGCGACGCGCCACATAGGGATAAGCCACCTCAACGATTTTAAAATCCGGGTCGAGACTGAGGGCAATTCCTTCCTGAGTTACTAGAGACCGAATAATCAGGGCAAATTTTGCCGGAACCCGGAAGGGGTAATCATACATCAATTCCGAGAAACTATCGGTAATAGTTTTAAAGTTAAAATCCTTAACACTCTCCCCAATAATATCCCCCATAACCGCCTCTAAAGCCGGAATAATGGGAGCCATATTAGTATTAGGTGCTAAAAATCCCAACCTGACAAAATCTTCCGCCAACTCCTTATAGTCTTTATTAATTAAATGAACTACGGAATCAACCAGAGTTTCCTTAGTTTGCTGGCTTAACTGATCCATCATGCCAAAATCAATAAATGCCATGCGACCATCAGGCATAGCAAACAGATTTCCGGGGTGGGGGTCAGCATGGAAAAAACCGAACTCTAGCAGTTGTCGCAAGCCACTTGTCACACCGACAAAAATCATTTTACTCATATCCAAACCCGCCGCTTGAACACTTTCAATATCGGTCAACTTCAAGCCGTTAATCCACTCTAAGACTAACACCTGATGGCTGGTATATTTCCAGTAAATTGATGGCACTTTTACGGTCGGATCATCATCAAAATATGTGGCAAACCTTTCGGCATTTCGACCCTCATTAATATAGTCGATTTCCTCAAATAATTTGAACCCAAATTCATCGACAATTAGGGTTAAATCATGACCCAAATTCAGGGGTAAAATGGGAGACAACCAACCCGCAGCCCAACGCATTAAATACAGATCCAGGGTCAGAGTTGGTAAGAGAAATGGTCTTTGGACTTTAACGGCGACCTCTTCCCCTGTCAGCAGTTGTGCTTTATAGACCTGACCCAAACTGGCTGCGGCTACGGGTTCAGGGGAAATTTGTCGGAAAACAGTATCTAAATCGCGATCGAGTTCTCTCTCGATGATCGCCATAGCGATCTTAGTATCAAAAGGGGTTAGCTGATCTTGGAGTTTGGTTAATTCTTCTAAAAAGTCCTTGCGAATGAGGTCAGGACGGGTTGATAATGCTTGACCTACTTTAATATAGGTGGGACCGAGGCGGGTGAGAATATTACGCAGCTGGGCGGCTCGTTTCGGGGTTTCCGTAACATTTCGATGTCGCCATTGATCCCAAAGTAGACCAATAATGAACCCTGAAAAAAACCATACAACCGTGATCACGCGCCAGATGGCCTTCCAAAGCCGACGGCGATAATATTGAGCAATGGCTTGAGGATCGTAAACTCGGCGATCGCTATTTTGGTAGGGGTTCACTCCTTTTATTTCCTCTTCATATTCCTAAGTTTGGTCAACTGGTTGCTTAGTTACCTGCAACCAAGGTCGGGGTAAATACATCCCCAGGGTGAATTGATGATTTCTTATCGTTATCTTAACTATAATCTACAAAACGACATATAACACTCACCCGCTCAACCTATAGCCCTCAATTTTAGGCAATCTTTGACAGCATAGATTACCCTATCTTGTTGTTCGCTGGAAAGTTCCGGGAACATCGGCAAAGACAAAACTTGGTGGCTGACCTGTTCTGCCATGGGAAAATCACCGCAGCCATAGCCTAAATCGCGATGAACCCCCTGTAGATGAAGGGGTATGGGGTAGTATACATTAGTGCTAACTCCGAGGCTCTGGAGTTGTTCTCGCAGGCGATCGCGTCCTGACGAGTCGCTATTATTACCCACATATCTGATAGTGTACTGATTCCAAACGGTCTCGCCGCCTAGACTTTCTGCTGGGACAATTAAACCGGGTATCCCCTCCAGTTCCTGACTATATCGAGAGGCGATCGCCTTTCTCTGTTGATTCCAGCGCGGGAGATACTCTAATTTAATGCTTAAAATCACCCCTTGTAGGGCATCAAGACGACTATTAATCCCCAACAGTTCGGAATTATATCGCTCAGGCTGACCGTGATTTTTCAGCACCCGCAACACACGCGCCAGATCAGGATTATTAGTTGCGATCGCCCCTCCATCTCCACAAGCGCCTAAATTCTTAGTCGGAAAAAAGCTAAAACAGCCTAGATCTCCCATACTACCCACCTTAGCATCACCCCAACTAGCTCCGGTGGCTTGGGCGCAATCTTCAATCACCGCCAAATTATGAGACCGCGCTACCGCCATTAATGCGGTCATGTCCACAGGGCGACCAAACAAATGCACGGGAAGGATAGCACGGGTTTGGGCAGTAATCGCCGCCTCAATTTGACTAATATCTAAGTTGAACGTATCCGGGTCAATATCCACAAATACCGGGGTGGCTCCCACGGCACTAATCACCTCAGAGGTAGCAATAAAGGAAAAACAAGTGGTAATCACCTCATCGCCGGGGCCTATTTCTAAAGCCCGCAAAGCCAAAAATAGGGCATCAGTACCAGAGTTGCAACTGACCAACTCAGAAGCCCCAATATACTCGGCAAACTTTTTCTCAAAACTGTCCACAGCATAGCCACCAATGTAGCGACCACTAGCCAGCAAGTCGAGTACCTCCTGACTAAGGCGATCGCTGATCATTTGATACTGTTGGGTTAAATCAAGGGCAGGAATTAGGTTCACGCGCTTCTCACACCACACTATACTAGAATGAGTTGTTCACAGGGTTTGCTGATAATTAGTTGATTTCCTTAGATTTTACAGACTTAGTGCTAATATTCGGACTGATGGCGATCGCCATTGGTCTATCAGTATCTGGGGGATTAGGCTTAGAATTCAAGCTAATCACTTCCGCCGGGCGCGCCTGAGCGCCAATTAGTCGTCTTGGGTTACGTCCTGGCTATTGTCTTTGACCCCACCACGACAGGCCAACCTCTCCTAGTCAGAGCCCTAATTCTGGCAATGATTACCCTAGTTGCCATTGTCTCCCGTAACCGCATCAGTCGCCAACTTCCACAACTTTTACTCTGGGTTTGGGTTTCCCTATTTATTAGCACTGCGGCGATCGATTGGGGGTCGAGAGAGATATTGCTACCTCCCCCTCCCCTTCAAAACCGTACGTGAGAGTTTCCCTTCATACGGCTCTAGTGGTGCTTCCACATCCCGATAATTGGCATAGACACGAAAAACTTCATGATGTGACGCACGCGCAGATTGCTCCATTGTTAAGGATACAGCTTTAGCGTTATCAAGCGCCGTTTGATAGCACTAGTCAATACGGTTAGGACGCAGCCTTGAGAACAGAATCCATGGCATCATGGAGAGAATCAAACTGCTCAATACAATGGCGAATGCGGGCTTTCAACCACGACCAACATTTCTCTATCTTGTTGAGGTCTGGCGAATAAGGCGGAAGATAGAGTAAACGGCATTGAGCTGCCTCCACCAGTTCAGCAATCCGCCCCCCTTTATGAAACGTTGCATTGTCCAATACTAGAGTCTGACCTGGCTTCAATGTTGGAATTAAGATGAACTCCAACCACAACTCAAACACTGTCCGATTACAACAACCCTCAAAGCTAAAGGGAGCTAAGAGTTGTTGATCATACCATGGGGCTATATAGCTCACCCTGCCCTGCCTCTTCCCGGATTTGAGGGCACCGAAGCGTTGTCCTTCCTGGCAGTAACCATAAGGATAATCCGAGTCTTGACTATTCATGCCAGCTTCATCGAGGTAAACCAACCCTTCCGGCTCCATCTGTTCAATCTGAGCCATAAACTCCTCTCGCTGTTGCTTCCAACGTTCTTGGTAGCCGTAAGTTTTTTTTCTGGTGAAGCCAATTTTCTTCAAGGCTCTGGATATGGTGCGAGGAGAGATGTCGTCATCCCAAAGTTGAGCCATTTGAGCGGAGGTTTTGTGGCCATGCTCTTGGGCAAAAGCCTTGAATTTGTGCCAGTCGGTAATTTGGTGGCTATGACCAGGTGGGCGATTAGGTTTAGGGAGGAAGTCGCCGGTGTGTTCTTTTCTTTGCAGCCAGAGATTGATGGTGTTCCTGCTGACATGGAAAACTTGACTGGCTTCGGTTTTGGGTATACCGTCTAGTTCAATTGCATTAATAACTTTTTGTCTAAGGTCGTAACTGTAGGGGGCTGGCATTTTGGGTCTTCTGTAGATATCCTTGCCATTATACGTCCTAACTTCTCTGTCTTGTAATCTAAGTATTCCTTATATTCTACCAAGGGGTAGAAATCCCACTGGGACGTTATTTCGGGCATTGCAGCCTTATTTGGTCTCCCAAACGTTTCGCACGGTGATGATACTTTGTACGGTGGTGCGGGTAATGACACTATTTTCGGTGGTGATGGTGATGATGTGTTGTTTGGAGATGAGGGTAATGATTCTCTGATTGGTGGCCCAGGACGCGATCGCTTTGTGATTTTTGCTAATGGCGGCACGGATACTATTACTGATTTTGTCTCTGGGGAAGACCTGATTGTTCTCGGTGGTGGTTTGCGCTTTGAGCAATTGAGTATTACTCAAAATGTCTCGTCGGCGGTGATTACCCTAGATACGGAAGAGTTGGTGATTTGGGAAGGGGTACAAGCGGCAGCTTTAACTGAGGATGATTTCATCACTTTCGCGATCTAAGATTAGGTGAGACTACTCCTCACGGTTTGTGCTGTGGGGAGATGGGTTCCTGGTTAAAGTTGAATGGAGGGGTGTTTGTGGCTCCATATCAAAGAATCGAGCAGCGTTTCTTTTCTGTGTTATTTGGGATCTTGATTGGGTTAACTTTGCTGGTTTGGGTTCTTAGGGGGTTAGGGGTTCTGGGATTTATCCCTGGATTGATAATCTGGGTGTTGTTGCTGTCAACCATCGCTATGGGGGTTCTGTCTAGAGTGGCTCGATAGCTCGGTTTGGTAATTATTCGGTCACTGGGATAGACGAATTGGGTTGAGTTGGGCTATAATGGCGAATGGCCTAAAACAAGGCGCTTCCTTAAATCTAGGTTGTGTGCGACGGGTTCACTTATTCCGAATAGCACCAATCGGGTTTTTCAGAGGACAGTGTTGTTTATTGAGCTTCAGCCTACAGCCAGAAATGGCCTGGGCAACTGCTAAGGTGAAACTTCCTGGCAGTTGGCGAGAACGCCGCTTTCCAGTCTGGTAGCAGGATTGGGAAACTACGGTTCTATTGCGTAGCAATCGCTCGTGGTCGCGTTCATGTCTTCTCAAGTATCTTTCATATAGGAGGAGACGGGAAGACCTCAAGTAAAGTTATTATTTTTTAGAGAGGTGAAGGATAAAACATGACCCAAGTTATTCTGGGTGAAAACGAACAATTAGAATCCGCACTGCGTAGATTTAAGCGAGAAGTGTCTAAAGCTGGCATCCTGGCTGATGTTCGCAAAAAACGTCACTTTGAAACCCCTCCAGAAAAACGCAAGCGCAAGGCGATCGCTAATCAGCGTCAGAGACGAGCTTTCCGTAAAAAGCGGATGTTCTAAAGCGCTTCATAACCCGATATAACCGCGAACAAAACTCCTATTCTAGTTCTATTGGACTAGAGTGGGGGTGGCTGCGGTTTTTTGGTTATTAGATAATTTGGGAACTGGGTATTGGTAAGGAAAATGTGAAGGTGCTACCTTTGCCTAACTGACTACTAACGAAAATTTCGCCGCCTTGAAGTTCCACCAAACGCCGGGTAATAGCTAAACCAATTCCGGTACCTCCATAATTGCGCGATCGCGATCTATCAGCACGCCAAAATCTTTCAAAAACATGGGGTAAATCTGCCTCAGAAATACCAATTCCGGTATCGCTGACATCCACAAACAAGTAACCACCATGAGTATAAACTTCTATTTTAATTAGACCATGTTTGGTGTATCTGATGGCATTTCCTAATAAATTAACTAAAATTTGTTCAGTGCGATCGACATCAGCTAAAGCCAGGGGTAATTCTTCAGAAAAATCTAATTCTAACATCGGTCCTTCTTCCAGAAGTTGATCAGAAAAACGCTGCACCAAAGACTCTAATAAAGGCCGTAATGCTAAAGGTTGGGGGTTAATGGGTAAATATCCAGATTCAACCTTAGAGAGTTCTTGTAAGTTATTTATCAGCCTTTCCAGGCGTTTAGTTTCCTTGGTTAACTGCTGATAAATATCTGGTGATGGCGAAATTCTGCCTTCGGCCATTTCTTCTAAGTATCCGCGAACTACAGTGATCGGAGTTCGCAATTCATGGGTCAAATCACTAATTAATTCCCGCCGTTTTTGTTCAACATCTTGAAGACTACTAGCCATCTGATTAAAACTCATCGCCAGTTGATTTAATTCATGAATTTCACTAGATGACATCCTTTCTGAGAGATTACCCTTGGCAAATTTATGGGTAATTTCTTCCATCTCGGTGAGAGGCTGAGTAATGCGTTTAGTCACCCAATAACTTAAACAGACAGCAGCAGTTGTTCCGGCTAAAACAGACCAAAAAGTGCTACGATTCCAAGCAATTTCAAAGCCTTCTACTAGGCGAGTTCTTACATATTGTAAGCGAAAGCCAGGACCTTCTAGTTGTTCCAAACTACGGACAAAGAACCGAGGAGAGGAAATTTTGCCGATGATCACCAGGGATGTGACCCCAATCAGCATAACCAGGAGGTGGGATAAAAATAGGCGCGATCGCAAATCTACCTTTGCCATTAGTTCTGGGTATGTATGATCTAGTAGGGGTCGAGAGAGATGTCGCCATCTCCCCCTCCCATACAAAACCGTACTTGAGGCTTTCACCTCATACGGCTCCTAATCTGATTGTTCCATTGTTAATGATACAGCGTTGGCGTTATCTAGCGCCGTCTTATCATCATGACAGTGGCGGTGTAATAATTGAAGGTTCTTGTATTCATCCTTTCCGCCTAAACTTCGAGGTATAATGTGGTCTACTTCAACTAAATCCGATGGTGCGAAATACTGTCCACACCAGGTACACCTACCTTTTTGCTTTTTGAGTAGTTTTGCTACCCTGTTTGGCGTGTCGATTGCTTGTCCTTTCCTGGTTGCCCAGTAAGTCCAGTTTCCGTCGTATGGTGTTGCATCTGGGCGTATTAGGGTGTGTCTAACATTTGGAGTCCAATTGTGTTTCCATAGTTGAACTCCATCTTTGGTCTGGAATAACCAAGATTCATGCCTTTCTTTCCCATTGCTAAGTTTTACCGTTCCATGTTTGAAATAGTTTCTTAGCTTCTCGTAACTTGCCTTTCTGCATCTTGATGCTGTCCATGCCCTTAGCATTAGCCAGATTATATAGTCTAGCTTAACGAAGGTCTCTGTTGAGACGACCGCTGAGTAGTAGTTTGACCATCCCCGAATAATCGGGTTTAGATTACTTATCAGGGCTGATTGGGGTGCTGTTTTATGTCGTTTTATTACACCCTTAATCACTTCTGTATGGGCTTTGATTGCTTTCTGACTAGGTTTGATGTGGGTTGGGAACCCTAATGGTTTCCCATGTGGACTTTTCCCAGTTTTATATTTTCCTACAGGATATTGCCTAATATTGAATCCTAAGAAATCAAATCCAGGTTCTTCAAGTTTTCTATCATATTCAATAGGATTGAGTGTATGACAGATTCGAGTTTTCTCCGGTTTAATCTTTAACCCAATAGGTTTTAACCATTCGGAAATAGCAATCTTGCATTGTTCAATAATCTCTAGTGATGGTGATATCACTACAAAATCATCGGCGTATCTTATTAAGTTGGCTTTGACAGCCTTCCCTTTTTTCTTAGGATACATTGTTTCAATTACTCTAACCATTCCCAACAGTGCGATGTTGGCGAGTATTGGACTTATTACCCCTCCTTGGGGTGTCCCTGTTTCTGTATCCTCGAATACGTCGTTATCCAAAACACCCGCTTTAAGCCATTGTTTCAGGTCTCTCTTCAGGCTGCTCGGACAATGAATTTTGGACAATAGGTAATCATGGTTCACGGTAAGAGCATTTCGCTATATCAGCATCGAGAACATAGTATTGTCCTTGATTTATGGCAGTATAGATTCTACCAATTGCGTCATGGGCTGACCGACCGGGACGGAACCCATAGCTTGTGCCTTCAAATCTTGATTCCCATTCAGGTTCGAGAGCCGACTTAACCAAGGCTTGCCTTGCTCTGTCTTGGATTGTGGGTATTCCCAGAGGGCGTTTTTCATCCCTGCCAGGTTTTGGAATCCACACCCGTCGCAGTGGTTTTGCTTTGAGGTTTCCCTTAATGCTCTCAACAAGTTCAAACCTTTGCCTTGGAGAGATTGCTCTCATTCCATCGACTCCAGCCGTTTTCTTACCTTGATTATCTTGGGTCACTCGCCGCACTGCTAAGAGTCGGGCATAATATGACTTCACCAATAGACGTTGCAACCTTCTTGCCTTTGCATCCTGTCCCGATTTAGCTGCTTGAAATATCCTTTTTTGGAGCTTGAAAACTTTCCGCTGAACCTTAGTCCATGGGATTGCCTTCCATGCGTTGTTCGTAGTCTTGATTGGTTTGGGCTTACCAAATCCTTTCTTTAAACTCGCTATCGCCATATGTACATCTACTAGGCTCTATTTCTTACAATCCAACCGTGACCCGTTAGCATATCCCTACCATTACAGTCGGGCTTTGGCTTCTGGTCACATCTCACCCCCTAATAGGCTTGCGCTTACATTTGTCACTACTGATATCTCGACCAGATTATCAGAGCCTAAAAGGGGTTACAACGTTCCGTTTATATGGGCTTTCCATCTTTAGACTTGTCCTATCCACCGGGGTACTTTTTAAAAGTCTGTGTAGGTGTTATTAACAAAACCCTACTTTTCCCCTTGCTCTTTTGAGCGCAGCGTGTCAACCTGTTTCGCTACTGAATACTTACGATGGTTCAAGTCGGAACATTCAGATTTCCTTAGTCATGGATGGTTGGCAGTGGTCGTATTATTGGGAATAGGTTTTCCCTCACGCCTTCCGTTCCCCGCTTCAATCCTGAGGTTATGATTCCCAAAACTGGGGGTGGCTATCGCCGTTACTCTCTACTCCCTGATTTCTCAGTTTGTTTATGACCTTGAGTTCCCTGCCTTACTTAGATTTCTCCAAGCGTCGGGACATATAAACAGTTATGGGGATGGGCAGGTGTGCTATCCTTATGTTCAACCGAGGGGTTGAAATCCGCACCAGGCGGTTATTTCAGGTATTGCAACCTTATTTCATGCCTGAACGTCTCGCACGATAATTTCTATCCTACACTCAAACTTTCAACAGTAAAAAGCCCCGCTTGACCAACAAATCAGCGGGGCCTTTATAAGGAAACCTTTAAAGTAGGATTATCGCATATCCCAGAGAGCCTTAAACAAAGTCTCAGGCAGCTTTCTGGAGGTGGCATTCCTGGCAGCCTTGAGCGCGGCCACGGAAACTGTGTTCCCTTTGTGGTATGCTCTGGTAATCCGTGCGAGACGTTCAAGCATGAAATAGGGTTGAAACACCCGAAATAACCGCCTGGTGGGGACTTCAACCCCTTGATTGAATATAAGGAACGCACTCCTGAACATCCCCATAACTGTTTATATGTCCCGAATATTTGTATCACACGATACCAAATCAAGGCAGGGACTCCAAGCTCAACATACTTTGTGACAAAACGTAACAATTCTTAACATAACGGAAAAGTTACGACAAAAGGTGAGGATAACGGCGATAGCCACCCCCAGTTTTAGGACTCACAACCCGTCAGATTGAAGCGGGGAACGGAAGGCTCCAAGGTGTAACCCAACACCAGAACCGAGACCACTGCCAACCATCCATGATTAGGGAAACCGAATGTCTGGCTTGAACCGCCGTAAAGAGTAAGTAGCGGTGCGAGACGTTCAGGCATCAAATAGGGCTGCAATGCCCGAAATAACTGCCTGGTGAGGATTTCAACCCCTTGGTTGAATATAAGGAGCGCACTCCTGACCATCCTCATAACTGTTTATATGTCCCGACGTTAGTATAGAAATATACGTGTGATTCGTTTAGGAGTCAAATAAGGCTGCGATGCCTGAAATAACCTCCTAGTGGGACTTCCACCCCTGGGTGGAATATAAGGGATTCACACCCCTGACCATCCCATAACTGTTTATATGTCCCGACGATTTGTATCTTAGGATACCAAATCAAGGCAGGGAACCCAAGGTCAATACACTCTGTAACAAATCGTAATAATTCTTAACATAATGGAAAGTACGAAACAGAGGTGAGGGTAACGGCGATAGCCACCCCCGGTTTTGGGACTCACAATACCAAGACCGAAGCGGGGAACGGAAGGCTCCGAGGTGTAACCTAACACCAGAATCGAGACCACTGCCAACTATCTATGATTAGGGAAACCGAATGTCTGGCTTGAACCACCGTAACTAATAAGCAGCGAAATAGGTTGATACGCTGCGCTCAAAAGAGTAAGGGGAAAAGTAGGGTTTTCTATAGGACACCTACACAGACCTTTAAAGATACCCCGATGGATAGGACAAATCTAAAGATGGAATGCCCATATAAACGGAACGTTTTAACCCCTTTTAGGCTCTGATAATCTGGTCGAGAGAGTCAGTAGCGAAAAGTGTAAGCGTAAGCCTATTAGGGGGTGAGATGTGACCAGAAGCCAACGCCTTACTGTAATGATAAGGATATGCAGACGGGTCACGGTTTGATTGTAAAGAATAGAGTCTAGTAGGAGCACAAATGGCGCAGGCGAGTTTAAAGAAAGGCTTTGGTAAACCCAAACCAATCAAGACTACGAAAAACGCATGGAAAGCAATTCCATGGGCGAAAGTCCAGCGGAAAGTTTTCAAACTCCAAAAGAGGATATTTCAAGCAGCTAAATCGGGACAAGACGCAAAGGCAAGAAGGTTGCAACGTCTATTGGTGAAGTCATATTATGCCCGGCTCCTAGCAGTACGGCGAGTAACCCAAGATAATCAAGGCAAGAAAACGGCTGGAGTCGATGGAGTAAGAGCAATCTCTCCAAGGCAAAGGTTTGAACTGGTTGAGAGCATTAAGGGAAATCTCAAAGCCAAACCACTGCGACGGGTGTGGATTCCAAAACCTGGAAGGGATGAAAAAAGCGGGAATGGGAATACCCACTATCCAAGATAGAGCAAGGCAAGCCTTGGTCAAGTCGGCACTTGAGCCCGAATGGGAATCAAGATTTGAGGGCACAAGCTATGGGTTTAGACCTGGCAGGTCGGCTCAAGATGCAATAGCACGAATTTACTCAAGTATTAACAAAGGTGAATACTTCGTGTTAGATGCGGGTGCGAGACGTTCGGGTATGAAATAGGGCTGAAATGCCCGAAATATAGCATTAGTCAAGGTGGTTAGGACGCAGCTTTGAGAACGGAATCCATGGCATCATGGAGAGAATCAAACTGCTCAATGCAGTGGCGAATACGGGCTTTCAGCCACGACCAACATTTCTCTATCTTCTTGAGGTCTGGCGAATAAGGTGGTAGATAGAGTAAACGGCATTGAGCTGCCTCCACCAGTTCAGCAATCCGCCCCCCTTTATGAAACGTTGCATTGTCCAATACTAGAGTCTGACCTGGCTTCAATGTTGGAATTAAGATGAACTCCAACCACAACTCAAACACTGTCCGATTACAACAACCCTCAAAGCTAAAGGGAGCTAAGAGTTGTTGATGACACCATGCGGCTATCATACTTACCCTGCCCTGCCTCTTCCCTGATTTGAGTGCATGGAAGCGTTTTCCTTCCTCGCAGTAACCATAAGGGTAATCCGAGTCCTGACTATTCATGGCGGCTTCATCGAGGTAGACCACTTCTTGTGGCTCCATCTGTTCAATCTGAGCCATAAACTCCTCTCGCTGTTGCTTCCAACGTTCTTGGTAGCCGTAAGTTTTTTTTTCTGGTGAAGCCAATTTTCTTCAAGGCTCTGGATATGGTGCGAGGAGAGATGTCGTCATCCCAAAGTTCAGCCATTTGAGCTGCTGTTTTGTCGCCATGCTCTTGGGCAAAAGCCTTGAATTTCTGCCAGTCGGTAATTTTGTGGTTATTGCCAGGTCGGTGATGAGGTTTAGGGAGGAAGTCTCCGGTCTGTGCTTTTCTTTGCAGCCAGAGATTAATGGTGTTCCTGCTGACATGGAAAACTTGACTGGCTTCTGTTTTGGGCATACCGTCTAGTTCAATGGCATCAATAACTTTTTGTCTGAGGTCGTAACTATAGGGGGCTGGCATTTTTGGTCTTCTTAGTCATCTCGTCCTCTCCATTATACGTCCTAAGTATTCTGTCTTGTGCTATATAAGTTATCACAACCAACTACCATGAGCCGTTACTCTTTAGATTTTCGGAAAAAGATAGTAGAAGCCTATGAAAAAGGAGACACTTCTATCCGAAAAGTAGCGAAACGCTTTTTGGTGAGTCCAGACACGGTAAGGCGACTGGTCAAACAGTATCGATTAACGGGAGACTTATCTCCTCGTAAGTGTGGCACTAAAAAGAAAAGCATTTTATCTAAGCATGAGGAAGCCGTGATAGATATTGTAGAAGCCCACCCCGACCTGACCTTATGGCAATATAGTGATAAGCTCAGAGACAAGCTGGGCATAAATGTCAGTACGACCATGATAGATAGATTTTTAAAGCAGCACGATATAAGTCTCAAAAAAAAACATACAGGAGCGAAAAAGTAGTAACAGAAGAAGTACAGAAAGCGCGAGTAGATTATTGGGAAAGAATTAGAGATGTGGCTCGTGAAAAGCTTGTGTTTATTGATGAAAGTGGGTTATGGGTAGGGATGAGCAGACCGTTAGCCAGAGCGACGAAAGGGAAAAAAGTCTATGAACTGCGGAAATCCTATCGAGGTCAAAAAATGACAATAATTGGTGCAATTAAGCTCTCCGGAGGGGTGGCGACTCAAACATTAGAAGGGTCCATGAAAAAAGAGGATTTTCTCCAATTCATCAAGTTAGATTTATTGCCAAAATTAAAAAAAGGAGATGTAGTGGTAATGGATAACTGAAATTCTCATCATCGAGAAGAAGTCAAAGAAATGATAGAGTCAGTAGGAGCCAGGGTAGAATATCTGCCGGTGTATTCCCCTGAGTTTAACCCGATAGAGATGATGTGGTCACAGCTCAAAAGTTTAGTGTGCAAGTTCAGGACGGAGACCATGGAATTATTAGTGAGATTGGTAGAAGTGGCGGTAAGCCTTGTGGATTTACAGTGTTTGAATAACTGGTTTACCAAGTGTTGTTAATGTGCTTAATGATTGAGATAAAGGCTGTATATCGTGCTGCTTTAAAAATCTATCTATCATGGTCGTACTGACATTTATGCCCAGCTTGTCTCTGAGCTTATCACTATATTGCCATAAGGTCAGGTCGGGGTGGGCTTCTACAATATCTATCACGGCTTCCTCATGCTTAGATAAAATGCTTTTCTTTTTAGTGCCACACTTACGAGGAGATAAGTCTCCCGTTAATCGATACTGTTTGACCAGTCGCCTTACCGTGTCTGGACTCACCAAAAAGCGTTTCGCTACTTTTCGGATAGAAGTGTCTCCTTTTTCATAGGCTTCTACTATCTTTTTCCGAAAATCTAAAGAGTAACGGCTCATGGTAGTTGGTTGTGATAACTTATACAATAGCCCTAAGTACAGGACAAAAGTTGTAGAGCCTGGTGAAACCGCCCTGAAAACAAAGGCAGATTAGAGAAAGTGCGGCGTAGAAAATCGAAGCCAGTGCGGAAAAGACTCTGGGAGCGTCGTCCGTGAGCCTTCAAAGGAATGGGTGAACCTTGGTGAATCCACAAACCCACCTTCATAGCCCAAGTAAAAGCCAGGCTAAGCAAAGCCAATAAACGGCTCAAGCGCTCAGGGTCCTTAAAGTGAGTCGATTCGAGACAGAAGCCCCGAGTCTTCAAGGCTCCGAAGAGGTTTTCAATACCCCAACGCCGAGCATAGTCGGGGAGGGCCGTTTCGGGGCAAGCGTTAGTGATGAGAATCAACAACTCCCCCGAATCAGCCAGACGAGAGCCAATGACGTAAACCTGCCGTCCCCAAACCCAACGGCGACCCGAAAGCTGGCGAAATTCTCCGGGTCGCAGAGAATCAAACATTCGTTCGCCACTACGCCGAGTTCCTCCTAACTTAGGACTAATCAGCTCGCTGTGGCGGATGCGTAGGCGGAAAGGAACCTCGGGGTCGATGAGAAGATACGAGAGCCAATCTCGCCCCACAAATTCCCGGTCAGCGGTCAGACAAGCCACCTCCACGTCAGGAAATAGTGCCTCGAAGCGGTCGAATAAGTCCATGCGTTCGCCACTGTTGCTATTGCCCTTTTTGTCAAGCATCGTCCACAGCAGGGGAAAGGCAATCCCCTCGTGGACGACTGCCAACATCAAGATGTTGAAATGGGTTTGACCGAAAGACCAACAGGTGCGGTCGAGACTAAGAGTCCAAGGTTGGGGAATGTCAATGAGGCTAACGACGAAACGGGCAATCTCTGCCCGGTCAAATTTGAATTGCCGAAAAAAACGTTGTAATCGCTGGTAATTTGAGGAAATTTGCACAGGATTTGCGAATACAGTCGCTATTTCCATCAGATTAACCGTCTTTGTTTGGAATAGCGCCATCAGGAACAGACAGACAAAGTTTAATCTCGCCCCGTGCCAGGGCAAGTGAGGGCGCAAAGTGTCTCGTAATCGGTTAAGCTCGTTCATGAGAGGGAAGTTTGGTTTGTGGTAATTCCGATGTAACCCTCTCACCCCAACTTGGCGCTACCCCCCCACCCCTCGACTTTCACCTCGGCCCGGAGCGCCCCCTTCAGAATTTTCGGCTAGATTCCCTTTTGGCTAAGACTTTCAGCTTTTTTGTCCTGTACTGAGTTAAACAACATAAAACAGCACCTCAATCAGCCCTGATTAGTAAACTAAACCCGATTATTCGTGGATGGTCAAATTACTACTCAGGGGTCGTCTCAATGGAGACTTTCAGTAAGCTAGACAATATAATCTGGCAAATGTTGCGGGCATGGACAGTGTCAAGATGCGGAAAGGCAAATTATGAAAAACTAGGAAACTATTTCAGTAATGGAACGGTTAAACTTAGCAATGGGAATGAAAGACAGGAAGCTTGGTTGTTCAGGACCAAAAATGGGTTCCAGTTATGGAAACATAGTTGGACTCCAATTGTTAGACATACCTTGATACGCCCGGAAGCAACACCATATGACGGAAACTGGACTTACTGGGCAACCAGACGAGGTCAGGCAATTGAAACGCCAAGTAGGGTAGCAAAACTACTCAAGAAGCAAAAAGGCAGGTGTACCTGGTGTGGGCAATACTTTACCCCATCAGACCTAATTGAAGTAGGCCACATTGTACCTCGAAGCCTCGGTGGAAAGGATGAATACAAAAATCTTCAGCTATTACATCGCCATTGTCACGATGATAAGACGGCACTAGATAACGCCAACGCTGTATCCCTAACAATGGAGCAATTAAACTAGGAGCCGTGTGAAGGGAAACTTTCATGCACGGTTCTGAATGGGAGGGGGTGAAGGTGACTTCACTCTCGACCCCTAATAAAACAAGGCAGGGAACTCAAAGTCAAAAACGCCAAACTGGAAATCTTAATGATTCCTTAACAATTGCGTTTAGAGTAAAGGCGGTAGCCACCCCCAGTTTTGGGAATCACAAACCCAGGATTGAAGCGGGGAACGGAAGGCGTGAAGTAGAACCTACTACCAGATGCGACCACTGCCAACCATCCATGATTAGGGAAACCGAATGTTCGGCTTGAACCATCGATAACACTAAGCAGCGAAATAGGTTGTGACGCTGCGCCCAAAAGGGCAAGGGGAAAAGTAGGGTAATCGCAACATCACCTACACAGACTTTTAAAGGTACCCCGGTGGATAGAACAAATCTAAAGTTGGAATGCCCATATAAACGGAACGTTTAAACCCCTCATAGGCTCTCTAATAAATATAGCACAAGACAGAACACTTAGGACGTATAATGGAGAGGACGAGATGACTAAGAAGACCAAAAATGCCAGCCCCCTATAGTTACGACCTCAGACAAAAAGTTATTGATGCCATTGAACTAGACGGTATGCCCAAAACAGAAGCCAGTCAAGTTTTCCATGTCAGCAGGAACACCATTAATCTCTGGCTGCAAAGAAAAGCACAGACCGGAGACTTCCTCCCTAAACCTCATCACCGACCTGGCAATAACCACAAAATTACCGACTGGCAGAAATTCAAGGCTTTTGCCCAAGAGCATGGCCACAAAACCTCCGCTCAAATGGCTGAACTTTGGGATGACGACATCTCTCCTCGCACCATATCCAGAGCCTTGAAGAAAATTGGCTTGCTTCACCAGAAAAAAAACTTACGGCTACCAAGAACGTTGGAAGCAACAGCGAGAGGAGTTTATGGCTCAGATTGAACAGATGGAGCCGGAAGAAGTGGTCTACCTCGATGAAGCCGCCATGAATAGTCAGGACTCGGATTACCCTTATGGTTACTGCGAGGAAGGAAAACGCTTCCATGCACTCAAATCAGGGAAGAGGCAGGGCAGGGTAAGTATGATAGCCGCATGGTGTCATCAACAACTCTTAGCTCCCTTTAGCTTTGAGGGTTGTTGTAATCGGACAGTGTTTGAGTTGTGGTTGGAGTTCATCTTAATTCCAACATTGAAGCCAGGTCAGACTCTAGTATTGGACAATGCAACGTTTCATAAAGGGGGACGGATTGCTGAACTGGTGGAGGCAGCTCAATGCCGTTTACTCTATCTTCCGCCTTATTCGCCAGACCTCAACAAGATAGAGAAATGTTGGTCGTGGCTGAAAGCCCGTATTCGCCACTGCACGTGAGCAGTTTGATTCTCTCCATGATGCCATGGATTCCGTTCTCAAAGCTGCGTCCTAACCACCTTGACTAATGCTATAAGTGAGCAATATTACTCACAAGAGTAGTGAAAAGTGTAAGCGTATGGTGCGAGACGTTCGGGTATGAAATAGGGCTGAAATGCCCGAAATAACTACCCGGTGAGGATTCCAGCTCCGAATCTGGATATAAGGAGACCTCTCCTGACCATCCTCATAACTGGTTATATGTCCCGACGCTTAGGGAACTAAGCAAGGCAGGGAACTCAAGGTCATAAACGAACTGAGAAATCAGGGAGTAGAGAGTAACGGCGATAGCCACCCCCAGTTTTGGAAATCATAACTCCAGGATTGAAGCGGGGAACGGAAGGCGTGAGGTAGAACCTACTACCAAGACGCGACCACTGCCAACCATCTATGATTAGGAAGACCGAATGTCCGACTTGAACCATCGTAATACACTAGCAGCGAAATAGGTTGACACGCTGCGCTCAAAAGGGCAAGGGGAAAAGTAGGGGGTTCGTGCGACTACCTACACAGACCTTTAAAAGTACCCCGGCGGAGAGGACAAATCTAACGATGGAATGCCCATATAATCGGAACGTTGTAACCCCTCTAATGCTCTGCCTATAAATAAGTGAGTAATGCTATTCACAAGGTAGTAGTGAAAAATGTAAGCGCATGCTTAGAGGGTGAAGGATGTGACCAGAAGCTAAAGCCCAATTGTCATGGTTGGGATATGCCCACAGGTCACGGTGGGGATATAGATACTGCGGTCAGTAAGAGTATAATGGCGAGGACGAGTTTAAAGACTACGTGGTGCATATATAGCATTAGTCAAGGTGGTTAGGACGCAGCTTTGAGAACGGAATCCATGGCATCATGGAGAGAATCAAACTGCTCAATGCAGTGGCGAATACGGGCTTTCAGCCACGACCAACATTTCTCTATCTTGTTGAGGTCTGGCGAATAAGGTGGTAGATAGAGTAAACGGCATTGAGCTGCCTCCACCAGTTCAGCAATCCGCCCCCCTTTATGAAACGTTGCATTGTCCAATACTAGAGTCTGACCTGGCTTCAATGTTGGAATTATATATTTTCAATAACCTCGTGATTGTTAAGGATAAAGAATCAGTTAAAATTGAGTTTCTTACTTGATGATTAGTTCTCTGGGTAATTTCTTGAAAGAAAGCCGCTCATTTTCGACATCAACATAGATGGTATTTCCATCATTAAACTCTCCCCGAAGAATGCCTTTGGCAATTTGTGTTTCTAGTTCCTGTTGAATAGCTCGTTTGAGGGGACGGGCTCCATAAACGGGGTCAAAACCGACATCAGCTAGGTAGTCCAGGGCGCTCTCAGACAATTTTAAGGACATTTTATGCTGCTCTAGGCGCTGAGAAAGATTGCCTAATTGTAGGAGGACAATTTCGCGCAATTGGTGGGGTTTGAGAGAGTGGAAAATAATAATTTCATCAATGCGATTAAGAAACTCTGGACGAAAAGCCGATCGCATAGAATCCATAACCCGGTGACGCATTTCCTCATAGCGAGAATCATCGCCAGCAATATCCAAAATATACTGCGACCCAATGTTACTGGTCATAATAATGATAGTATTTTTGAAATCGACAGTACGACCTTGAGCATCAGTCACTCGACCATCATCAAGAATCTGAAGCATGACATTAAAGACATCAGGATGAGCCTTTTCTATCTCATCAAACAGAATGACAGCATAGGGACGGCGGCGGATCGCCTCAGTGAGTTGTCCTCCCTCATCATAACCTACATATCCGGGAGGAGCGCCCAAAAGGCGGGAAACGGAGTGTTTCTCCATGTATTCAGACATATCAACACGCACGATCGCCTCTTCGGTGTCAAATAGGTAGGAGGCTAAAGCCTTAGCTAGTTCGGTTTTACCGACTCCGGTTGGTCCGAGGAAGATAAAACTAGCGACGGGTCGGTTAGGGTCGGACAGACCAGCGCGCGATCGCTGAATAGAGTCAGCGACGGCTGTTACAGCTTCATCCTGTCCGACTACCCGTTGATGTAACTCATCTTCTAAATGCAGTAATTTCTCCTTCTCAGATTCGACTAATTTACTAATAGGAATCCCCGTCCACTTAGAGATAATTTCAGCAATATCAGACTCGGTTACTTCTTCCCGGAGGAGAGTTTTCCCTCCGGTTTGAGTATCTTGTAATTGTGACTCAGCTTGATGGAGTTGTTTTTTGAGAGCTTCCAGGGTCCCATATTTCAACTCAGCAGCGCGGTTGAGATCGTAATTACGTTCGGCTTGTTGAATTTCAATGTTAACCCGATCAATCTCTTCTTTGAGGGACTGAATATGGGTAATTGTATTTTTTTCCGACTCCCACTGAGCGCTGAGGGTGCGTTGTTCTTCCTTCAGGTTGGCTAAGTCTTTTTCCAGTCGTTCTAACCTTTCTTGGGAGGCGGTATCACTTTCTTTTTGCAAAGACAGTTTTTCCATTTCTAATTGGAGGATTTTCCGGTCGATTTCGTCTAGTTCCTCCGGCTTAGAAGTGATTTCCATTTTCAACTTAGCAGCGGCTTCGTCTACCAAGTCGATCGCCTTATCAGGAAGGAAGCGATCGCTAATATAGCGAGTAGACAGAGTAGCCGCCGCCACCAAAGAACTATCAGAAATCTTCACCCCATGATGAACCTCATAGCGTTCTTTCAAGCCTCGTAAAATCGAGATAGTATCAACCACATTAGGCTGATCAACGTAAACCTGCTGAAAACGTCGCTCTAAGGCTGCATCTTTCTCAATATACTTACGATATTCATCTAAGGTTGTGGCACCAATACAGCGCAACTCACCCCTAGCTAACATAGGTTTCAGGAGGTTTCCCGCATCCATCGCACCTTGGGTAGCTCCCGCACCAACAACGGTGTGAATCTCATCAATAAATAGGATGATTTTACCTTCCGAGTCCGTCACTTCTTTCAGGACTGCTTTTAAGCGTTCTTCAAATTCTCCCCGAAACTTAGCCCCCGCAATAAGTGACCCCATATCCAGTGCTATTAGTTTTCTTTCTTGGAGAGATTGAGGCACATCTCCGGCGATAATACGTTGAGCCAATCCTTCTGCGATCGCAGTTTTTCCAACTCCTGGTTCCCCAATTAAAACCGGATTATTTTTAGTGCGCCGACTCAAAATTTGAATAGTGCGGCGGATTTCTTCATCCCGACCAATTACCGGGTCTAATTTCCCCATACGCGCCGCTTCAGTTAAATCGCGTCCATATTTCTCCAAGGCTTCATATTTGCCTTCCGGGTTCTGATCTGTCACAGTTTGATTTCCTCGAATTTGGGTAATAATTTGTTGAAGTTTCGCTTCATCTAGTCGAAATTCTTGATAGAGAGTTTTACCAAATCTAGCATCTTTAGTGTAAGCCAATAACAGATGCTCAACCGATATATATTCGTCTCCATATTGTTGGCGGTAGGCTTCAGCGTTGTCTAACAGCGTATCTAAAGTGCGACCTAAATATACGTTGGTGCTGTTTCCTTTAATTTTCGGTTGACGATTAATAAAGTTTTCCGTACTTTCCCGGACCTTAGCTACTGATATTCCCGCTTTGTTAAATAAACTATTAGCCAGTCCATCTTGCTCTAGCAAGGCTTTCATCAAATGCTCAGTTTCGATTTGTTGTTGTTGAGCCTGTTTGACTATATCGGGAGTTTGTGCTAAGGCTTGCCATGCTTTTTCTGTAAATTTACTCGGATCTGTGGGTTGCATAATTTATAACCTCCTATACTGATTTTATCTAATAATTGACTGCTATTAACCATGGGGGACCTTTGGCGGAAGATTTTGATAAGAATGCCATCATTTTCTCAAGGTTTGAGTCTGTCCGACTATTTATAGACTTTAGCTTAATTGACTAGGGGCATTAGTTCTCTATTCCTAACCTTCGGGGTACGGATCACCGAAGTGATCAGCAGAGCTATGGTGGCTACAAATACTGACCAGAGACGTGGACTGGCAGCCAAACGACAAAGGTCGAGCCTACTCCTTCACGGCTTTTGACATAAATGCCGCCGCCTAAAATCTCACACAGTCGTTGGCTGATAGCGAGTCCTAAACCAGTGCCACCAAATCGTTTAGTTGTGGAAGCGTCAGCTTGGATAAAGGCTTTAAAAATGTGTTTAACCTGTTCTTTATTCATACCAATTCCTGTGTCTTTGACCTGAAAAACTAAATACTGAGTTTTAGCACTGGCAAATTTTTCGGCATTCAAGGTGTCTTTTTTCCACTCATTGGGAATTTTGGTTACTCGCTGCACTTGCAGGGTAATGGTTCCTTTATTGGTAAATTTGGAAGCATTACTTAATAGGTTTAATAGCACTTGTCTGACTTTGGGTAAGTCGGCATACATGGTGCCGAGGTCTTTGGCGGTTTTGACTTTCAGAGCGTTATGATTTTTTTCGGTTAAGGGGGTGGCGGTGGCTACGACATCATCAATTAATTGTTGTACGGCAAAATCTTCGAGATACAGGGTGACATGACCTGCTTCGATTTTGGAGATATCCAAAATATCACTAATCATGTCTAAGAGGTGTTTCCCGGCGGTTTGAATCCTCTCTAAATCGGGTAAAAAATCATCGTAGCCTAAATCTTTTGATTCTTCGTGCAGCATTTCGCTATAGCCAATAATGGCGTTTAAGGGGGTGCGAAGTTCATGGCTCATGTTGGCTAAAAATACGCTTTTTGATCGGTTGGCTGCTTCGGCGGCAATTTTGGCTTTTTGGAGTTCTTCGGTGTATTGTGCCACTCGTTTAATTAGTTGGTTAAGGGTGGTTGTGAGTTTGCCGATTTCTGTATGCTGGTCTTCCATTAGGGGAATTCTTAGGGCAAAATCGGAATCTTCTCCTACTTGATCAGCAATGTCAATCATTTTTTCAATCGGATCGGCGATCGCTTTACCTGTATATTTGGCTAGTAACCAACCTAAAACTATAGCGGTTAATAAACTTATTAATATAATGTTACGAGCGATACTTTTTCCGGTTTGTAATTCAACTAAGGCTAAGTCGGCGCGATCGCGGAAATTAACCGCTAACCGCAATGCTTCCCCAGACAAATCATAGAGGTTAGTGGCGGCGGGGCTGTTGTTGAAGTTGTTTAATGATTGTTGGATTATTTGTAGATTTTCTGGGCTATTATTACCAGTTTCTGTAGCTGGAAATATGCGGTTTATTTCCTCTGTATATACAGCGATCGCACTGCTATAATCCTGCAAAATTTCTTGTAATCTTTGATAGTCTGGCTGGATTTTAGGGTCCGTGGTGCTAGGCACTTCCTGCCAATTGTTCAGAGCCAGTTGTAATTGAAAAATTTCTGACCTAATTTGGGAAATTATGATTAATATTTTGTCGGGGTTGTTGATATTATTAACCAGCTTTTTTTGCTGGTCTTTTAGGTCAAAAATATTCGTATCTAAGTTAATTAAAAAATGGGCTTGGTTGTGATTAATCTTAAACTGTTTATTACTGTTATTGGTGAGAACTGTGTTAACTACAAATCCGGTTAACACACCCCCGACGGCTACACCGAGAACAATCATATAGCCACTACTAATTTTTTGCCGAATTCCCAAATTATTGAAAAACGGCAGAGACAACCCCCAAGGAGTTAGGGTATTTGAAGAATTGGGTTTGGGTGAGGTTTGAGGCATCCGTTGCTTTACAATTAGCCAGGAAGGTCTACAAAATACCAGGCGTAACCCTCGGTTCTGATGGCTGTCAGAATTTTAGATTTTGGGGATGTCTGATATTATTATCGGTATCTATAATTCAGGCGGCACATTCAGGATCAAGTTGAGCAGAAGGTGAGAACCTACTGGACAAGTATTCTAGCATTTTAATAAGTCAATTTTGATCAACCTTTGATAAACTTAATGAAGTTGGGAGATGCACGCTCAACAGTGTGCATGGGTCAAGGAACTTTGATAGTCCCCAGGCTATCTGCAAATTTTGGTTTTGGCATGGTGATGGCGCTAGGGGTACACTAGAAGTAAATTTAGTGAATGACGGGTAATTGTCCATGAAACTATTTGATCAAATTGTCGGTGCATTGAATAACCCAGCACTGCAAGCCAACATTAACCAAATTAATGATCTCATAAATACGGCACAACAGCTAGGGGTTAACTTTGGTGGGTCTCCGGAAACCACCCAGGCGGTGATGTCTGTGGTGGGGGACTATGTGCGATCGGCACTCAAGGAAAAGTGCAACCAGGAAGGCAAGGAGTCAGTACAATCCTTTGTTAATCAGTATAGTGGTATCCAAGCGAATCCTGCTGTGGTACAATTGCTATTTTCTCCCCAAACGCAAAATCGACTGATTGAAGCGGTCGAACAGCGCACCGGAGTTAATGCTCAGACTATTAGAAGTTTGCTGCCCCTATTGGTTCCTGTGGTTTTGAACTTTTTGCAAACTGGGACTAATAGCCAAGATCCACAAAAAGGCGAAAATCCGGTTTTGACGAGTTTCTTAGATAGTACCGGTGATGGAGAGGCTGATATTGCGGGTGTGCTGCGACTAGCTAGTAGCTTTTTTAAGCGCTAATCTGATAATTGGTCTAATGATATGGTGATTGAATGGTTACGGTTTAAGGTTCCCCCAACACTGTGGGAAGCCTTTATTCAGAAGGATGAACAGGTTTGGACAGAAGGACTGAAGCAGTTTCCGGGTTTTATTGGTAAGGAAACTTGGGTTGACCCCAAACTCGAAGAGGTGATCCTAGTAATTCGCTGGGAAACTCGCGAACAGTGGAAGTCCATTCCCACAGAAGCCTTAGAAAAGCTAGACCTAGCCATGGGTGATCTGAAAATGCCGATTATTGAAAGCTATGAGTATCAGGTGCGTAAGTTCCTACATTAAGGATTGAGGAAGATTAGCTGAATTTGTCAATGAGGGCAAACATAAGGTTAAGGGTCAGTAAACCTACCCCAATCAGGAGTCCGATAAACGTGGCAATACTCAAAAATGGACGAATTTTGGCGAATCCCTGGTTTTGTTTTGGTTCCATAAAACGGATAACTCCTGCTAGGCAACATATCGGACAATTACGGATTAGACTGGGATTATAACATAATTGCTTGTAGCATAATCGACCTGCTCACTTTTAACCTAAATTGAAATCATGGCTATGTTTTCTCCGATTTCTCACCCAAATCAATCTGTACTTAACCATAATCACAGTGCTGCCATGCCCAAACCTAATTCGTCAGAGTCTGATCTGTTAGCCTCGTCTTTACCTCAGCGCCACTGGTTGGAGTGGGCAGAATATATTTCTTTGGCAAGTTCTGCTATTGGGTCGGTGGTGGTGGCGCTTTCGGGTCAGGCTTTCTATGGGGTTGCGCCTCTGACTGTGGCTCTCTCTCTTAATGTTGCTAACCGACATCGCCTACAACAGTCTATGGGGGAAACTCAGGCTGATGTGGTTGAGGTTCGGGAGTCGGTGGAGGTTTTGGAACAAAAGGCGGTGCGGGCAATTTTGGGGTTGCGCCAACAACTAAGGGGAGATATTGAGGCACTACAAAGCCAATTACCAGAGCCTGTAAGTGAGGATGAATTGATGAGGGTTCGTGGGTCAAAACAGGTGGCTGTGTTAACGGAGTCTGTGGCTTCGTTTCAGAGTGAAATGTCTCAGGCTTTGGATGAGATGGAACAGCAGTTTCACCAGGAAATTGCCCCTTTACAGGGTAGTGTGATTGAGTTACAAAATGCGATCGCATTATTACAAAATCAACAGGGTAAATTGACAACTCCTGTTCAGCGGCAGGCGGGTGATGTGTCTCAAATTCAGGCTGAAATAGAACGCATATCTAATGAAAACGAGACAATTATTAAACCTCATATAAAACGTTTGCTTTTGGTAGTTAAACAAATGCAAAAAACTGAGAGTAATAATTATTTACCTCGTCCACCCAAACCCAATTCTAATAATAAGAATTAGCTGGCAATATGACATTAACAATAAAGCCGAGAAAAATTCTCTTAGATACTGACCCAGGTGGGGATGATGTGTTCGCTTTGCTATGGTTGCAAAGTTTGGTTAGCCAAGGTATGGCTGAATTGGTGGCGGTGACAACTGCAGAAGGAAATGTGGAGGCTCAACGCACTTTTACCACGGCTAGTCAGGTTCTGGCTTGGACTGGAATGGATGGGGTGACGGTGGGTCGTGGGGTGATGGGGGTTAATTCTTTGGTGGGAAATGCTAGTCATATTCACGGGGATGATGGTATCGGGAATTTGTCGGATACTTTACCGCCGCCTACCCATAATTTTGAGGAGGCTTTGGGTTCGCCACAGGTGATTATTGACTGTTTAGAAAAATATCCAGGGGAAATTACTATAGCAGCGATCGCCCCTTTAACTAATTTAGCCGCCGCAGAACAAATACGCCCAGGTATTCTCAAGTTAGCGCGGGAAATTGTGATTATGGGGGGTTCTTTTCATTTGGGGGGAAATGTTACCCCCCATGGAGAGTTTAATATTATTTATAACCCGGAAGCGGCGGCTACTGTTTTCGCCAGTCGTCATGATTTGGTGATGATTTCCTTAGATGTTACCCAGCATTTAATTTTCACCCCAGAAATTAGCGATCGCATAGCCGCAGTTAATCCCCAAAGTGCGATCGCAGAATTTATAGTTGATTTAGTCAAGTTCATGGTAACAACCGCCTTAAAAAACCGCCGCACTCGTGGGATTCCCGGTTTTTTAGTGCATGATGCCGCTACTATCGCTTATATATTCTACCCGGAATTATTCAAGTTTTACCGGGCGAAAGTTGAGATAGAAACCCAAGGAATATCAACTCGCGGTCTCACCTGGTTTGACCGCACCCATAAACCCAAATTAGATGTTAATAGTTGGGTAATTTCCGAGGTAGATGATGATATGTTTTTTGCGATTTTAGTCGAAGACTTGAAACAATTAATAATTAATAATTAATAATTGATAATTGATAATTGATAATTAATTACCGATTACCGATTGTCCATGGCCGATTATCGATGGTTGAAAGGATTAATTTTCGTCGCTGAGAATTTGAGGAACTCGGAAGAAATCCCCTAACAATTAATAATTAATAATTAACAATTAATAATTAATAATTAATAATTAATTACCGATTACCGATTGTCCATGGCCGATTATCGATGGTTGAAAGGATTAATTTTCGTCGCTGAGAATTTGAGGAACTCGGAAGAAATCCCCTAACAATTAATAATTAATAATTAATAATTAATAATTAACAATTCATAATGGACAATTTATAATTGATAACTCAGTACAGGACAAAAAAGCTGAAAGTCTTAGCCAAAAGGGAATCTAGCCGAAAATTCTGAAGGGGGCGCTCCGGGCTGAGGTGAAAGTCGAGGGGTGGGGGGGTAGCGCCAAGTTGGGGTGAGAGGGTTACATCGGAATTACCACAAACCAAACTTCCCTCTCATGAACGAGCTTAACCGATTACGAGACACTTTGCGCCCTCACTTGCCCTGGCACGGGGCGAGATTAAACTTTGTCTGCCTGTTCCTGATGGCGCTATTCCAAACAAAGACGGTTAATCTGATGGAAATAGCGACTGTATTCGCAAATCCTGTGCAAATTTCCTCAAATTACCAGCGATTACAACGTTTTTTTCGGCAATTCAAATTTGACCGGGCAGAGATTGCCCGTTTCGTCGTTAGCCTCATTGACATTCCCCAACCTTGGACTCTTAGTCTCGACCGCACCTGTTGGTCTTTCGGTCAAACCCATTTCAACATCTTGATGTTGGCAGTCGTCCACGAGGGGATTGCCTTTCCCCTGCTGTGGACGATGCTTGACAAAAAGGGCAATAGCAACAGTGGCGAACGCATGGACTTATTCGACCGCTTCGAGGCACTATTTCCTGACGTGGAGGTGGCTTGTCTGACCGCTGACCGGGAATTTGTGGGGCGAGATTGGCTCTCGTATCTTCTCATCGACCCCGAGGTTCCTTTCCGCCTACGCATCCGCCACAGCGAGCTGATTAGTCCTAAGTTAGGAGGAACTCGGCGTAGCGGCGAACGAATGTTTGATTCTCTGCGACCCGGAGAATTTCGCCAGCTTTCGGGTCGCCGTTGGGTTTGGGGACGGCAGGTTTACGTCATTGGCTCTCGTCTGGCTGATTCGGGGGAGTTGTTGATTCTCATCACTAACGCTTGCCCCGAAACGGCCCTCCCCGACTATGCTCGGCGTTGGGGTATTGAAAACCTCTTCGGAGCCTTGAAGACTCGGGGCTTCTGTCTCGAATCGACTCACTTTAAGGACCCTGAGCGCTTGAGCCGTTTATTGGCTTTGCTTAGCCTGGCTTTTACTTGGGCTATGAAGGTGGGTTTGTGGATTCACCAAGGTTCACCCATTCCTTTGAAGGCTCACGGACGACGCTCCCAGAGTCTTTTCCGCACTGGCTTCGATTTTCTACGCCGCACTTTCTCTAATCTGCCTTTGTTTTCAGGGCGGTTTCACCAGGCTCTACAACTTTTGTCCTGTACTTAGAATTGATAATTATAGCATTAGTCAAGGTGGTTAGGACGCAGCTTTGAGAACGGAATCCATGGCATCATGGAGAGAATCAAACTGCTCAATGCAGTGGCGAATACGGGCTTTCAGCCACGACCAACATTTCTCTATCTTGTTGAGGTCTGGCGAATAAGGTGGTAGATAGAGTAAACGGCATTGAGCTGCCTCCACCAGTTCAGCAATCCGCCCCCCTTTATGAAACGTTGCATTGTCCAATACTAGAGTCTGACCTGGCTTCAATGTTGGAATTAAGATGAACTCCAACCACAACTCAAACACTGTCCGATTACAACAACCCTCAAAGCTAAAGGGAGCTAAGAGTTGTTGATGACACCATGCGGCTATCATACTTACCCTGCCCTGCCTCTTCCCTGATTTGAGTGCATGGAAGCGTTTTCCTTCCTCGCAGTAACCATAAGGGTAATCCGAGTCCTGACTATTCATGGCGGCTTCATCGAGGTAGACCACTTCTTGTGGCTCCATCTGTTCAATCTGAGCCATAAACTCCTCTCGCTGTTGCTTCCAACGTTCTTGGTAGCCGTAAGTTTTTTTTCTGGTGAAGCCAATTTTCTTCAAGGCTCTGGATATGGTGCGAGGAGAGATGTCGTCATCCCAAAGTTCAGCCATTTGAGCGGAGGTTTTGTGGCCATGCTCTTGGGCAAAAGCCTTGAATTTATGCCAGTCGGTAATTTTGTGGTTATTGCCAGGTCGGTGATGAGGTTTAGGGAGGAAGTCTCCGGTCTGTGCTTTTCTTTGCAGCCAGAGATTAATGGTGTTCCTGCTGACATGGAAAACTTGACTGGCTTATGTTTTGGGCATACCGTCTAGTTCAATGGCATCAATAACTTTTTGTCTGAGGTCGTAACTATAGGGGGCTGGCATTTTTGGTCTTCTTAGTCATCTCGTCCTCTCCATTATACGTCCTAAGTGTTCTGTCTTGTGCTATAATTACCGATTACCGATTGTCCATGGCCGATTATCGATGGTTGAAAGGATTAATTTTCGTCGCTGAGAATTTGAGGAACTCGGAAGAAATTCCCTAACAATTAATAATTAATAATTAATAATTAACAATTAATAATGGACAATTTATAATTTATAATTAATTACCGATTACCGATTGTCCATTGCCGATTATTGATGGTTGAAAGGATTAATTTTCGTCGCTGAGAATTTGAGGAACTCGGAAGAAATCCCCATCAGGTTCTGGGGCGGCGGCGAGTAAAGCGTCGCGATTTGGATAGGGTTCAAGTTGATCAGGACGGGTGATATTGCTGACATCGATCGCCCGCATAGTAGGGGCGACTTTTTCCGTATCCAGCTCCTTGAGTTGTTCAAAGTAATCCAAAATACCATTCAATTCCTTAGTAAACTTTTCCTCTTCCGAGGGCTGTAGTTGTAAGCGAGCTAAGTGAGCCACTTTGCGGACTTCTTCGCGATCAATCATGCTGGTAATCCAACTCCTATTTAGAAGTAAACATCAATATCACTGCGGCCTGTTGTTTTCAGCCAGTTCTGAGCTTCAATGTAGTTATTAGGAGCGAGACGAATAGCGCGTTTCCAGTATTCTGCCGCTTCCCGATAGGCTTGTTCTGCGGCATCCTCATCTCCCGCTTCTTTGGCGCGATCGCCACGATAGTGGAAAATCACAGCAATATTATTGAGAGCCTGGGGAAGGCGGGGGTTGAGATCAATTGCTTGATGGTAATAATCTAGTGCTTGGTCATGTTCGCCGTTGCTGGTGTGAATCAAACCAATGTTATAGAGGATATAACTGCGATCGTTAGGATCTTGTTCAAGTTTGAGAGCCTCATAATAGTTTTCGAGAGCTTCTGCATATTCTCCATCAGCTTGAGCCGACATTCCATCGCGATAGTAGGCGAAGGCTTCTTTTGCCTCCCGGCTGGTAGGTAGCATTTTCAGAAGCATATCAGCCGCGACCGTAAAAGTCTTATCAATGAAATTATCGTTACGTTGAGTTCTGGGCATATTATAGGAGTCTCCACAGTAGGGGGGCGATCGCTTGGAGTTACCGCATCAGGGGCAAAACCAATATTAAGTTTACACCTTCGTTAATTGCTAGAGCAATCTAACCGGGTATTCTTGTTTCTGATACATTTACGCGACATTTATCCGGCTATTGCCTGACAATGCGACGATAGCACTATTACCCGTTAAGGTAACAGAGGCGGTATCCCGCAAAGCTTTTAGAAAGATTCCAAAAGCACCGTTCCAGTCCCTGGGTAGAGTGAACCCACACTCAGGACATCGGAACACTTTTGAGCCACCTAGCTGGGAATGCACATGACCACAGTGAGTACAGGTTTTGCTGGTGTATTCTTCCGTCACATCTACAACTGTGGTTCCAGTTATTTCCCCTTGATGTCTCAGGGTTAGTTTGAATCGATAATGCGCCCATGTCAGCATGGCGCGGGCAGTCTTGGATTTGATTAGACGCTTCACCTTGGCAACCATGTTGGAAGTCTCGAAGGTCGGCAGAAAAATTATACTGTAGTTGTGAGTCAAGTAGTGAGCAATTTGTTTGTGGGCTTCATCAACTAGATTGCGGATTTTGGTTCTCATTCGTTGATCCGCTTGCCTCATCCGTCGCCTTCTTGAACGACAGGGTTCCTTGGCGATTCGGCTCATCAAATCATCCAAATGTTGACATAGCCTAGTAATGCCTCCAATATCCCCGGAGCCCAATTCCAGAAATCGTGAACCATCAAACCCAGTTATGAAAGTTCGGACGCCCGGGTCTAATGCAATTACGCTAGTAGCGTCAGTTGGGGTAACGGCAACTGGTTCAGGGAAAATCGCCAACCATCGACCTTTGGTAAACACCAACTGAGTCCCTTGCCCGCAAGTTTTAGGGATAGCTTCGGAAACCATGAAAGTTAATCCTTTCGTTAGTCTTGGATACCAACTCCCTGAAGAGAAATTAGCATTGTTAAACTTGATGGCTTGAGAACTATCCCGACAGCTCCTAAACCTGGCGCCTGGACTGGCTGAAAAGGCGAGATAGGCATCAAAGATAGCATTCTGCCGAATATGGCCGGGTGTTTCTTTGACCCATGCAGGCAAGTCGCTCTGCATCACTTTATTGCGTAACTTTAACTTGCTTAGTCGTTTACCACTCCTAGATAATGCAATTGCTTGGTTGTAGCAATACCGACAAGCAGCCAGCCATTTACGCCAGACTTGATTTAGCTCCGGGCTGGGGTAAATCCGGATCTTCTTTGACCTGAGTTTTATATTTACGCAGTCCGTATAATCGGGAACTGAAGCAGTGGAGGATGGCGAGGATGTCCTCAACCATTTCTCGTTCTGGACTGAGACTTGTCTGGTTGAGAACCATGAGTGAGCACCTGTTTTGCTCACAGAGCCATCGAAACAAGTCAAATCCAAACCTTGCCAATCGGTCTTGGTGGGCAATGACAACCATGCGGACATCTCCTGACAAATGATGTCCCAGTCAGGCCAGCATTTTCTTTCCCTTGAAGTTGAGCCCGCCTCCGATTTCTGAGACGACTTCTGCTTCGGGGTAGAGGTTGGACAGTGCGGCCACCTGTCGGTTGAGGTCGGACTGCTGGGCGCGGCTACTAACTCTGGCATAGATAACGACTTTGCGTTTGTCACTGCCTGATTTGGCAGCAGTATATCACTCAACGTTGTATCGTCGTTGCCCAGCGGGGGTTCTGATGGTCTCGATTGAGCCATTGTCGTCCCATCTGCGGAGTGTTCTTTCATGGACTCCAAGGATTTGGGCGGCTTCCTTGGGTTTGACATATCTGGCAATAGGTTTATCCTCAACTCTTCTCGCTTATTATACCCTATTGCCCTAAAATATTAACCTAATTTGAGATTAAATCATGCTCTTTACTGTAGCAATGATTGCCTTGCGATGCAGCCTACACCCATTCGCTTCCAGATCCTTGAGTTACTGGCCCAAATTCATCTTGTCTGCGGGGTGGCGGGAACCGTTTTATATTCCCAAGGTATGGCGGTGGGGGTTTAATCCGGTTCCCAGAAACTGAATTTACGATAACAGGGAGAAAATCGCCAAAATCCCTACGAGTCTGGATTGGCTCGTTTCAACAAATCAGAGCGAATTAAACCACCCATCCAAGTCCAGTTTGTGCGTTCTTCTTTTGGTATAAAATGAGCCATGACAGTATCTGGACTACTTTGATAGAAAGTCTTAATTTCTGCCCGTGCCCACAGTCCCCAAGGCGCTCTGACCAGAATATGATCTCCGACCACAAACACCTCACCCTCAGAATTGTCAGCCTGGGGAAGTTTCACCGCCACTTTCGGCTTATGTTTAATGGGTTTTGAAGGTTTCACGGTGCGACTAGGAATGTGTTTGACAGTCCCAGTAGACCGAGAATGTTCTTGGGTGTTGGTAGTGGGCGATTCGGAACTAGGCTCAGGGGGTTTGTTTGGTCTAGTAACTGCTAAAATTTTGTGATTGCTATTCATTGACACTCCTGGATGCTACATCTCACCATATCCTTTGTTCCTATTTTGGCATCCTTGTTCCGCAAATCCAAGATGATATTTGGAACTTAACCGCTCAAAGATCTGGGTTTCCGGTAATAAAAGCCAAAATTCGGTCAAATTCAAAATTATCAGCCCATCCCTTTAATAAATCAGCCCAAGCGCCATGATACTCTGGAATTTCAGCAATCAAGGCTAGAATTTCCGGTTCGTTGGTACACAAAACCGCTTGATGTAGTTGCTCTATCCAAGTCGTCGGCATCACTTGCAGGGAGTCCCTGTCAAGGGGGACAGCAGGCTGGTTTTGCAGATCGGAAGTTAATGATACATCCTCTACAGGACTTCCTTCGTATAGATAGCGCACCCCTAAGTATTGAGCCATCTTATCAAAAATCACTGCTTCTCGAAAGGGTTTACTGACAAAATCATCACAACCCATAGCTAAAATTTGCGATCGCTCCTCTTCAAAAGCATGAGCTGTCAGAGCGATAATGATAGGGGCGCGATCTGGTGGTATCGTGGCTTTAATCTGTTTAGTAGCTTCCAAACCATCCATAACTGGCATTCTCATATCCATCCAGACCAAATCAGGTTGCCACTGAGCGCACATTTTAATCGCTTCTAAGCCATTCTCAGCCGCCTGCACCTCAAAACCCACCTTAGACAGTAAACAGACCAGTACCTGGCGATTTTCTTGGGCATCTTCTACCACCAAAATCCGATAAGATGGTTGTCCGTCAGCTAAAGCAATCACCCGTTTTTGGATAGGTTGAGCCGGGATTTCTTGAGGGTCTGCTGCTTGTACGAAAATGGTAAATCTGACTATTGTACCCTTTCCCACCTCGCTGATAATCTCAATTTCGCCGCCCATCATTTGTACAAATTTCTGGCTAATTGGTAATCCTAAACCCGTCCCTTCATTAGACTTATGACCCGTTTCAGTTTGCCCAAATGGTTTAAATAGCATATCAATTTCATCGGGAGCAATTCCTAGTCCGGTATCTTCCACCTCAAAACTGAGGACAGTTAGATCAGGGGTTTCATAGTTCTGAGACTGAACTCGCAGGGTCACTCGTCCTGATTCCGTAAACTTAATGGCATTTCCCAATAAATTAATCAAAACTTGTCGCAGTTTATTTTCATCGGTTTTCACATAGGGGACAAAATTATGATGCACCTGAAACTCTAATTTTAAGCCCTTAGTTTTACTTCTTAAACCCAGCATTTCGTGTAAGTTTCTCAGAAGATAGTAAAGGTCAAAACTGATTTGATTAAACGTAATGCGACCCCCTTCAATTTTCGACATTTCTAGGACATCGTTAATCAGTTCTAACAGATGCTCTCACGAACGACCAATAATTTTGATATATTCCTGTTGAGCTAAATTTAACTGTTCATCCCTAGCCAGAATTTGGGTAAAGCCTAAGATAGCATTTAAAGGAGTGCGTAACTCATGACTAATTTTGGTGAGAAATTCACTTTTAGCTCGATTAGCCGCATCAGAGGTTTCTTTGGCTTTATGTAACTGTTTCATCAGTTCTACTTGTTGGAGAGCGACACCTAATTGATTGGCAATTTGAGCTAATAGACTCACTTCTCGATGCATCCACTCTCTGGGGAAATTGTGTTGATAGGCGGCAATCATTCCCCATTGAGTTTAGCCTAAAAATACGGGAGTAATCATATAGGATCTAATCATAAATTCATCGATGAGGACTTGATGAGAATTAGAAAGGGTGGATTTGTAAATATCATTAACTGCCTGTTGATTATAAACTTGATTGAGATTTCCTTGGGTCTCTTTCCAATGCCAAGACAACCAAGTATTAGGGTCAGTCATATTGATAAACTGGGGGCAGTTTGGGGCTACCGACTCAAACAAAAACTGGCCGTTTCCTTGGGGTAAAAGTCGGTAAACCACAACGCGATCGCATCTGAGAATTTGGCGCACAGCTTGAGCAGTAGCCCTCCAAATCATATCCATATCCAGGGTTGGGCGTATGGTTTCAATTCACCTAGATAAAGTCCTTTCCTGTTGAGCGGCTTTGGTTTGTTCTGGGGATTGTTTCTGCGCCTGGGTGAGCAATTATGCTTGTGGCAAAGCCACCACCAATTGTAGGGCTATTTTCTGTACAAATTCGACCTCAGAACTTTTCCAATTGCGAGAATATGAGCATTGATGAATACATAGTAAACCCCAGAGATGGCTCCCTTTTTGCCTGGGAATTACCAAATTTTCTCTCACCTAAAACTTAGCCAAAAGTTGAATATAGCAAGGGTCTAAATTTGCTTCATAAATATCAGCAATGGATTGAATGCGGGAGTTTTTGTATTCCTCCACAAATGAATTGGCGAAACAAGAATCATGAACTTGCCAATTTAAAGCTGATTCAAACTCAGGTAAAACATCTTCCGAGACAAAATTACCATCCCGGTAATTAGAGAGGGGATGAAAGCTAAATATAGCCACTCTGTCGGCGTTCAAAAGTTGACGGACTTCGGCGGTAGCTGTAGCCAAAATTGTGTTAATATCTAAGGTGCGCCTGATTTTATCAATCACTTAGGCTAAGGCTCGTTCTCGTTGGGCTTCCCTGGCTAAGTGTTCGGCTTGGCGACGTATTTGAGTTTTGACTCGCACTAGGACTTCTTCTACCTGAAAAGGCTTAGTAATATAATCTACTCCACCTATAGTAAAAGCCTTGACTTGATCAGGAAGTTCATCTAAAGCGCTCATAAAAATCACCGGAATTTCTGCCGTAATTTCATCAGCTTTCAGTTGCAAACAAACCTCATAACCGTCCATATCAGGCATTTTGATATCTAGTAGCACCAAATCAGGAGGTGACGCTTTAGCCGTAATCAAGGCCATTTTTCCTTTGGTCACTCTCCTGACATTGTAGCCCTGCTCCGTCAACATTTGGGAAAGCAGTCGCAAGTTATCCGGTTTATCGTCAACCAGTAAAATATTGCCAAATTGGGATGTGTTTGGGGGCCGCATCATTAGCGTGTCGGTAAACCGGATAGCTAGAATAGGTAGCCAATAGTCAAGGGAATTGACAAAATACCTCAAAATCGAGGACAGTTGATATTTTCCCCCAATGGTTGCCTTGAGAGCAACCCTACCATTTACCTAGAAGGTAAGCAGGAGGGCTGTCTTGTTTATAGATATCCCGCCAGGTGAGGTGGGATGTCTCGCAGTTTCCTAGTTTACCATAATTGCTGTCCAGGGATAATTTTTGATAACCGCTCCTGTAGCGGGGTTGGTGCTGGTCGTTCACAGAGATGTCATATCAATGCTACAACTTCGCCAAATCTCTCATTTAATCTAAGAACTATCAAGCGATTAATGGGAGTGTTAACGATGCAAGATTCTCTAAAATCCTCTGTGCGTCCTATTCAGCCTGTGGCTTATTTATCGATGCTTTTGTTGGGTGCGGGGCTTACTTTTGGTGTTGTTTCCCTTACTCCTAATGCTGGTTCTTCCCGTGAAAGTACCGGTGAAACTAACAGTGGAGCGGCAGATATGAACCCTGGGATGGTTTCTCCGGGTCACGTTTTGGCACAAAATCCTAATGTAGTCAGTGCTGTGGTGGAGCGGGTGGGAGCAGCAGTGGTTCAAATTGATACAGCCAGAACTGTAGAAACTCAGATTCCTGATGTGTTTAATGACCCGTTCTTCCGACGGTTTTTTGGCCAACGACTCCCTAGTGGTCCGGGGCGGCGAGTTGTTCAGGGTTCGGGTTCCGGTTTTATTGTGGGTTCTGATGGTCGGATTTTGACTAATGCTCATGTGGTGGAGGGAGCCACCCGAGTGCGGGTGACTTTGCGCGATGGTCGCCAGTTTGATGGGGAAGTGTTGGGAACTGACCCGGTGACTGATGTGGCTGTGGTGAAAATTCCGGCGCAAAATCTCCCAACTGTGAGTTTGGGTAATTCTGACCGATTGAGACCGGGAGAAATGGCGATCGCTATTGGTAATCCCCTAGGCTTAGAAAACACTGTCACCATGGGTATTATTAGTGCTACCGGTCGCTCTAGTGGCTCTATTGGCGCACCGGATAAACGGGTGAGTTTTATTCAAACTGATGCGGCGATTAATCCGGGTAATTCGGGGGGACCTTTACTTAATCAAAATGGTGAGGTCATTGGTATGAACACGGCTATTATCCAAGGCGCACAGGGTTTAGGTTTTGCTATTCCGATTAATCGGGTTGGGAATATCGCTGATCAAATTGTGGCTAATGGTCACGTTGATCATCCATTTTTGGGTATTCAAATGGTGAGTTTAAACCCCGAAGTTAAGCAGAATATTAATAATGATCCCAACAGTGGTTTAAAGGTTGATACAGACCAAGGGGTGTTAGTTGTCCGTGTGGTTCCTAATTCTCCAGCGGCTCAGGCTGGACTCCGAGTGGGTGATGTGATTTCTCAAATTAATGGTCAAATCATTCGGGACGCAGCGGAGGTTCAACAGTTGGTTGAACAAACGGGAGTAGGTCATCAATTACGATTGGAATTACGCCGCAATGGTCAAAATCAAGGTTTCGCTGTTCGCACCGGAACTTTGAGAGAACAAAGTTAGGTTAACTTGACATTAACTACACCTGGGGACAATTAGTTGGGTTGTTGGCAACTCTCCTAAACTGTCCCCTCCATTTTATAATTGACAGGCTGTATTTAATTTCTGGGTTTCCTGTATGATAGTTGTGGGGATATGTCCGATTATATTAAGCACCTAATATCAAGATTTTAGGCTGGTGGTTCTAAAATTCTAAAGGGTTGGTTATCCCTTTCCCAACGGCAAATTTCAGAGTAGAGGTGGGTTTTATAAAAGTAGGCTTTTTCGTAAGCAAGTCGCAGACTGCGATCGATTATCTCAGGTTTAACATCCTGGGAATTATGAGAACCAATTGCTTTGCATAAAGCCAAAGACAATATTTATACTAAATCATGACCACAACAAATTTGCCAAGGATCGTCACTTTGACTATTTAAATTCGTGATTTTAGAGATAATATCTGGAGTGCTTAGATAGGACTTTTGGGATTTATTTTTCACAACATCAATTAGCTTTTTGTAGGCAATCTTGATTTGATTTTTATCAACAAACTTACTAAAATCAATAGCCTGAAAAGTTAAGTTTAATCCTTCCGTCTGGGAAATCCAACGCCAATATCCGACAGGCTTTCCGGCTGCTAGTAAAACCTCCCTAATATCTCCCGGAAAGCTAGATATTTTTGATTATGAACCAAATTCATCCAAGACTTTATTAAAGGCTAGAGAGTTTAATAACATGGTTTCTAGGTCGTGGGTATCTGTCCTAAGTAAATTAGAACTATAACTGGGTAAATCATCAATTAAGTGATCAAAATCAGCGTCAACAATTGCTACAACTCCTGGAAAATCTGAATTTTCAAGTTTTTGGAGAACATCAATAACAAGCTGCTTGTTAGATGGCTTACCAGCAATGATGACAGATTGACAAACTGATTTATCAATAAGCCAATTATAAAAAATCCTGTCAGTATGACCTTCAACTAACAGAAAAGTACATTTAAAGGTACTTCGCAATAGGCGGACTTTATTAACCTCACGGTCTACGGAAATAAACTATCTCATTTGGGTCCCTGGAGTTCCACTGTCAAATCCCAACGGTCTTGAATGATATCTGGAGAATGAGTAGCCATTACAATATTGAGTTTGGCGAGTTTAGTGATTTCTTGCAAGTCTTTGATAAACTCAACTTGCCAGCCAACATGAAGGGATAATTCTGGTTCATCTATTAATACTAAAGAATCGGGTTTAACTTTAAATAGTAATTCATATATAAGGATTAACTCATGTTGTTCGCCTGATGATAAATCCGTTGGACAAAGTTCATGATTTAAAACTTGTTTATATTCAGATAATGATGATTTATAGGATGATGTAAAAATAAATCCTTGGTCTTTACTAAAGCCAATATTTTTATAAGAATAGGCGAACTTTTTGTTAATTATTTTACGAAACAAATCAATTTTGTCTGCTATATCATCGAAAACACTTAGTTTTTTATCCATGTCTTCTACATAAACAGATAAGATGTTTTTGGTTGTTTCGTCTATAGATGGTGGATGAATATCAACTTCTGAACTTTCATCTTGATTCAACAAACCCACTTCCATAAGTCGCGATCGCATTTTATCAAGATGGTCTAATTTATCATAAAGTTGCTCATCTGTTAAGTAAGTTGATGGCTGCTGCTGAACCACTCTGAGGGGAAAGGTTCTATCGAGAGATTGAGATATTGTGCCATATTCAGTAAATTTGTGTTGCATTTTTTGCGCTAATTCACGGGAATATACGGATACTGTTGATAAATCAGATAATCTTTTATAAGCGATTCTGCGTTCATAATTAGAGGCAATATTGAGGAGTCTTTGTGATTCTATAAGTCTGACATTAATCTGCCTCTGTAAATCTTGTAGCCACTCAGGTTGTTGTTCACATTTAATACCTCTCAATAAATCTGGGAACCTATCTACAATGTCTGATATTGAGAGCATTTCTTCCGTGGGTAAGTATCGCCACCTTTGAGGACCAACCCGCATAAGTTCAGGAATTAGATAGTCCAAGTCACTGATAGAAATTTCATCAATATCATTGATTTGGGACTTGTCTAAAATAAAGGTTTCGGAATTTTTAGAAAAATTAAACCTGATGGTATTTGATTGGTCTTGTCTGCCTGTTTTTTTATCGATTTCCAGATAATTACCATCATCAAATTCTACTTTAAAAGTTTCAAAGGGAAGATTTCTTAATTCTGAATACTGGCAATTAAATAAGCCGTTAAGTAGTTTCAAAATCACGGTTTTGCCAAAGCCATTAGGGCCGTGAATGATGGTAATTCTATCATTTAAATTAACAGGAATTTCGTGGTTAAAAATTCCAAATAAGCCGCCAACATAAACTTTAATGATTTGCATAAATTTACCTCGGATACCTCAAGTTTTACCAGCATTTAAAATTTCTATGGCTGCCCGATCGCCTGCTCCTTCTCCCCCCAATACCTGGCGCATTTGTCGATATTCAGTTAACATTTGTTCTCGTTTTGTGGAGTTAGGAAAAAGTTGGATAACCTGGTTAACAATGGCTTCTGGTGTCACTTCATCTTGTAGCAATTCTGGCACAATTTCCTTCATTTGGACTAAATTGGGAGGAGCCATAAAGGGGATGGAAAAATGGAGAAGGTGACGAGCGACCCAAGCGGTAATTTGACTCACTCGATAAACGACAACTTGGGGAACTTCCAGTAAAGCTAATTCAAGGTTAACGGTACCTGACTTGGCGATCGCCAAATCAGCGGCGGCTAGTACATCAGTTTTATTTTCTACTAAAGAAGCCCGGAGATTATATTGTAAAATACCCCGTTCAATATCTGCCCGATACTTTTCTAAAGATAATGGAATCCAAAAACGCACCAATGGAAACTGAGCCTGAAGAGTGGCGGCGGCTTGAAATATAATGGGCATCAAATAGCGAATTTCCTGCTGTCGGGAAGCGGGAAGTAAGGCGATCGCTATTTCCTCAGTAGCAATACCCAAATTTTCCCGGGCTTGGTGGCGGCTGGGGTAGGCTGTAATCCGGTCAATAAGCGGATGCCCTACCCAGGTCACTTTCGCGCCTTTAGCGGCAAAATAGCGGGCTTCCTGGGGAAAAATGGCAAGGATGCGATCGCTAAAATTGACGATTTGATTAGTATTGCGCGATCCCAGAGACCAAACCCACTCCTGGGGGGCAATATAATAGATAATGGGAATCTCGGGGAATCTGCCTTTAATCAGATTACCGATACCGATATTAGGTCCCATGTAATCAATTAAAATAGCGACATCGACAGGGTTTTCTTGCAGATAACGCCTGACCCTAGCCTGCATTTGCAATGTAGGGATAAAATAGGGCAAAGACTCCCAAATTCCGACCGCACCAATAGCGGTAGTATCCCCCAACAATTGGGCTCCGGCGGCTGCGGTTTGCGGCCCTCCCAAAGCAGTAATTTCCAAGCTATAACCTTTAATTTCGGCTTGTCGGCGCAAGGCTGCTACCAATAGCGCCGCCTGCATATCTCCTGAAACCTCCCCGGTGCTAATAAAAATCCTCATGGCGCTTCTGGTGTGACCCGTTTTCCCGGAATAAGACCGCGCCTTTCCGGTGTGAGTGAGAGACGGACAAAATTAATCAAATGGTCAAGATAGGAATTTTGGGGGAGTTGTTCCAATTGAGCGATCGCTTCTGAGAGACGGTGTGGGGTGCGGTATAAAATCCGAAATGCCTTTTTAATTAGTCCCAACTCCTCATTAGTCAAACCCGCGCGTTTAAGACCGACAGAATTAAGCGATCGCACTCGGGACGGGTTGCCTTCCACTAACATAAATGGTGGTACGTCGCGGTCAATGCGACTCATACCTCCAACCATAGAAAACTGACCAATGCGGACGAACTGATGGACTCCCAAAACGCCGCTCAACCGTGCTTTAGACTCAATATGAACATGACCCGCCAAAGCTACCCCGTTGGCAATTACCACTCCATCCTCAATGGTACAGTTATGGCCCACATGAACATAAGCCATAAGTAGATTACCATTGCCAATTTTAGTGGCTTCTCCGGCATAGGTAGCCCGGTTAATGGTCACATATTCCCGAATGCGGTTGTCGTCGCCAATGGTAACAAAACTCACCGCCCCCTCGTATTTTAAATCCTGGGTTTCCAACCCAATAGCAGCCCCCGGAAATATCTGGTTTCTGGCTCCTATTTCTGTCCATCCTTGAATGACGGCATGGGGGCCAATGGTAGTGCCAGGGCCTATTTTTACGTTTTCTCCAATAACGGCGTATGCACCCACCCGCACGGTCGGGTGCAACTGAGCACCAGGCTCGATCACTGCTGTCGGGTGGATTAAAGTGGTCATGGAAATCAAATATGTTACTGATTGACCAAATTGGTTTGCTGCCGCAATTATACGGAACTGTGGCAATTCCTGAACCTGATCTGGTGTAATTCCATTGGTCCAGTTTAAAGTTTAGGCTTTAGTCTACCAGGGAAAACATTAGTTCTCCTTCACAGGTTCTTAGCCCATCAACTTCGGCGGCTGCTTGCATATAAGCAAAACGACGGCGTTTGACGGACAGTAGTTGTACTCGCATGATTAACTGGTCGCCGGGAACTACTGGGCGGCGAAAGCGGACTTTATCAATTCCCGCAAATAGGAATAGTTTACCTTCCATGTCTGGCAGTTGGGTCAGTACAATGCCGCCGACTTGAGCCATGGCTTCTACGATTAGCACCCCAGGCATAATTGGCCGACCGGGGAAGTGTCCCTGAAAGTGGGGTTCGTTGATGGTGACATTTTTAATTCCGGTTGCTCGTTCTCCGGGAATATACTCGATAATGCGATCGACTAGGGCGAAAGGATAGCGGTGGGGTAGCAGTTTTTGGATTTCTGCGATCGCTAAAGTGTTTTCCGGTGCTAATTGTGAGTTGTTGTTATCCTGAAGATCGGCGGTCGTGTTAACTGTGGACATTCTTTAAATATTAAACGTTGCTGTTGGTAGGGGTTTGGCTAATGCGCCGCACTAACTCGACGTGCAGGTGATGACCAGCTTTATAGGCAAGATAGTGGGCTTGGGGGATAGTTCCCAGTAAACTGAGATCTCCTACTAAGTCTAAGATTTTATGACGCGCTGGCTCATTTGCAAATCTTAGGGGCGGATTTATCCAACCCGAATGGGAACAGACGATCGCATTATCTAGGCTTCCTCCCTTGATTAATCCAGCTTTTTGTAGGGCTTCTATCTGTGAGGCTAGGGTGAAAGTCCGGGCGGGGGCAATTTCTGTGATAAAGTTTTGCTCATCGGGACTCCAACTATGCCACTGGTTCCCGATAGCCGCCACTTCAAAATCAATGCCGTAGGTAAATCGGGTTTCGGTGGAGGGTATAGCCATCACGAAGGCATCTCCCTGACGCACAGAGATTTCTTGATTGAGGGGTGCACTAGGCTGTGGTTCAATTTCTTTCAGCCCGGCTGCTGCTATGGCTTCTGACCACGGTTTGGCGGAGCCGTCTAATAGGGGCAATTCTGGTCCGTTAACTTCTATGCGTGCGTGACTGACTCCCCCTGCGGTGAGGGCAGATAACAGGTGTTCTACGGTGCGAATACTGGCGCTATCACTATTTCCCAGTTCTGTTGATAGGGTGGTAGACCTTACTGATTCACAACTGGCTGTAATTATTGGGCATTCCGGTAGGTCAACTCGGACAAAGTGCCTTCCGCCTCTGGTGGCTGGCAGAATTTTTACGGTGGTGATTTCACCGCTATGGAGTCCGACTCCTGATTGGCTTATGGCTTGGGCTAGGGTGTATTGTTGAGCAAGACTCATGGGACTTTATGAATTTATGGCATTTATGACCGCTCATGATACAGTTTGACGCACCCTAGGCGCGGATCGTTCAGGGTATATGCACAAAATGTCGTTTTTGTCAAGAGGCGGATTTGGGGCGATCGCTTTTTCCTCAAAAACTCGTGCATCGGGATTTTTAAATTTTACTCGGATAATTTTATGAGGGGCGATATAATCAGGGTTTTAGCTGCTTTTTTGGCGTATAGACACAGCAAGGCCTTGGCAGCGATTTATATGATGATACTCTAACCCGCATCCTGTCGTCAAGTTTTTGAGAGAAGTTATCAACAAAAATTTATCAATCTTTGGAAAATCAAAAGTTTTTGCCGAAATACATCAGGGAAACTTAACTAAAGCCGGGATTCGTTGGAGTAGTTATGGCTATGTAGTTTTGTAGAGTCCCTGAAGGGATCAACTGATGGGTGGGCCATTAGCCAGGTAAAGATGGAGATATTTCGTCTAGGGAATAGCCCATCATAGCAGGGCTGTATCTACTGTTATATCAAGATTTGTATCACTAAGGAACAAAGTCGGAAAAACCAACTTATCCTAAAAGAAAGACCGTTTAATAATAACAAAAAGCTAATAAAAATTGAGGTAAACCAGAATGATGGATAAGTATTTGTGTCCGTGCTGTTCTGAGCCGCTTCTCATTCATATTATCGCCCATAAGAAAATTGGCTTTTGTATGAACTGTCATCAGGAAATGCCACTAATTGAGCAAAGTCGGCAAATGGCTACTGTGACCGAACCTGTAGATGTTAGCACCATAAACACAGAGCAACTGAGTCGGGATCAAGTCTCTCGGGGAACCCTCCAGACCACGGCGGCGGGAATTTGGATTTTGGATCGCCAGACGAAGACGGCATTTGTTAATCCGAAAATGGCAGAAATCCTGGGATATATTCCGGAAGAGATGATTGGTAAATCTCTGTGGAAATTTATGGATGAGAGACACCCAGCATTTTCGGCGATCGCTCACCAAAATCACCCAGGCGATCGCGAAGAGAAATATAATCTGAGTCTGCGACACCGTTTAGGAAAATCGGTTTGGGTAACACTGTCGGTGCGTCCCCTATTTGATGAAGAAAACCAGTTTGAAGGAAATCTCTGCATTGCCATTGACACCAGTTCCCAAAAAGTGATGGAAGATGCCATCAAGAAACAATCACAACGGGAAGAAGCCATGGAAAGGTTAACCCAAGTGATCCGAAATTCCCTGAATTTAGAGCGGATATTTCAGATGGCAGTGACTGAACTGGGGAAAATTTTTAAAGTCGAGTCGGTGCAAATTGTGCAGTTTATTGCCCAAGGCAAATCATGGTTAAATAGGGCTGAATATCGACAACCGACTAATTCTATATTGGCTAAAATCCCATCTAATTCGGGTAAAACCTACACTAAACAGGTGGGGTCGGAATTACGGTCAGTGTTGCGATCGCTAACCCTGAAGGTCCCCAATTCCCAAGATGAAGCCACCATTCAAGACTTCCTACAAAGCTGTCCAGGGGGGTGGCTACCAATTCCGCTGTATAGTCGCAGTCGTTTATGGGGAAGTTTAAGCCTAGTGATGACTGACCCCGGTTATCAGTGGCAAGAGTCCGACCTGAAACTGATCCATGGTTTTGCCAATCAACTGTCGATCGCCATTTATCAAGCCGAACTCTACCACCAGCTAGAAGAGTCTAACCGCAAACTCCAGCAACTTGACATCATCGACAGTCTCACCGGACTGGTAAGCCGTCATGGGTTTAATGATTATCTCAGTCGCCAATGGCAGCGAATGATGGAGGAACAAGCGCCGCTATCTCTGATTTTATCGCGCGTTGAAGATTGGGAACAATACCGAGAGCAACAGGGTGACAACGCCGCTGATCAATGTTTGCGTAATGTTGCCAAAATCATTAAACATACTGTCACCCACCCTCACGGTTTGGTTGCTCGTTATCAACAGGCAGAATTTGCGGTATTATTGCCTTCTACCAATACTCGATGGGCGGTGCGCCTAGTGGATACTATCCAGGAACAAATTGGACAACTTAGCCAAGTGTCGATTTATTCCCAAAGATTACTCAGTTTTGGGGTCGCCAGTAGCACTCCGGCGATCGGTTCACAGACTCAAACCCTAACTATGGCTGCAGAACAAGCCCTTAATCGGGGTGCTTCTCGATTTTGTCAGTGTCTGCTTTCCCAAAAAGACTAAAAAAAGAGTTGTTGTCTATTAGGCAACAATTATGAAACCCTCCCATGCCTTCTGATTCGATTGACCACATTTCTGGCTTCCGACAACATATCTGGGCGATCGCGCTCGAAGCGCGATCGCCTTTTTTGTCTATCGCTGCAACCCCCATAAAATAGGAATTTATCCGCGATTTTACCATCTATTTGTCAAAGTATTTGTAGCTTTTAAAAATATCTAAACCCGCCTAGACAATATTACAGCTTGTTCACCAGTCGCTTAATACATTGCCCTCACCCTAAATCCCTCTCCCAGAGAGGGAGAGGGACTTTGAGAAGTGATCAGATGATTTATGAACAGGCTGTAATTGTCTGAAGGGAGTCAAAATTAAAATTAAATTATGCTAAGAATTATCACTATATGTAATTATTTGTAAACTCCTAGCCACTTTCCCAAAAATCATCTACCATAGAAAAAATTGGCAACCATCATCTACATGGAATCATGCTTTTTGACATCATCACCGAAAACGGATTAGACCTAGGTATAGCTACTCCTGGGAATGACAGAATTATCATGTCTGAACTTCCCCCAGAACAGCTTTCCTATTTTAGATCCTCACCTTTTCCAGATGCGATCGCTCTGTTGGCGGGAAATGATTATGCAGTGAATGATAATACCGGACGCATTTTCTACGGAAACCAAGGCAATGACACCATTATTGGAGGCGGTGGCAATGATACCCTTTTTGGTGGTAAGGATAATGACTTATTAGAAGCAGGTGGCGGTAATAATCTCCTATTCGGTAATTTGGGTAATGATACCCTAATTGGAGGGTCGGGAAACGATAGTCTTTATGGCGGCGCTGGTAATGATGTGATTATTGGAGGTCCGGGAAATAGCCTGATATCCGGCGATAAAGGCTTGGATACCTTAACAGGAGGGGGAGGCGCTAATCAATTTATCCTAGCTTCATCAACTGCTGACCGGGACCTAATTACTGACTTCCAGCCGGGAGTTGATAAAATCATTGTTCCTAATGGCGCGAGACAATTAGTAGTTCAAGCCTTAGACCCTTTCACCACCGAAATTCTCGAAAATGGTGGCGTATTAGCCACATTAAATAATGTCAGCATTTCATCTATTAGTACCAATGACTTTATCGGTGGCAGAATATCCATTCAAAACACAACCACAGATCATTCTGATGATGGACATAACCAAGTCTTTGAGCAACAGGTGCTACAACTGGTCAACCAAGAACGCGCCCAGGCGGGTTTACAGCCCTTATCTTTGAACCCCCTATTAAACCAAGCCGCACGAAACCATAGCACCAACATGGCGCGGCAAGATTTCTTTAGTCATACTGGGCTTGATGGTTCTAGCCCCAGTGACCGCGCCCGAGCCGTAGGATTTACATCTGGGGTCGGAGAAAATATTGCCGCAGGTCATCGTACACCAGAATCTGTTGTTGAGGGGTGGATGGATAGCCCAGGACACCGCGAGAATATCCTCAATCCCAGTTATACCCAAATTGGTATTGGTCACTACTTCCTCGCCAATGACACTGGAAGTTTTAATTTGAACAACTACTGGACCCAGAAATTTGCCTTTTAGCAGTAGGTTGGGTGAAACTCCGTGAAACCCAACACCGTCAATTGGGTGGAGGTACGCAACCCAACACCGTAGGTTGGGTGAAACTCCGTGAAACCCAACACCGTAGGTTGGGTGGAGGTACGCAACCCAACACCGTAGGTTGGGTGAAACTCCGTGAAACCCAACACCGTAGGTTGGGTGGAGGTACGCAACCCAACACCGTAGGTTGGGTGAAACTCCGTGAAACCCAACACCGTAGGTTGGGTGGAGGTACGCAACCCAACACCGTAGGTTGGGTGAAACTCCGTGAAACCCAACACCGTAGGTTGGGTGAAACTCCGTGAAACCCAACACCGTAGGTTGGGTGGAGGTACGCAACCCAACACCGTAGGTTGGGTGAAACTCCGTGAAACCCAACACCGTAGGTTGGGTGGAGGTACGCAACCCAACACCGTAGGTTGGGTGAAACTCCGTGAAACCCAACACCGTCAATTGGGTGAAACTCCGTGAAACCCAACACCGTCAATTGGGTGAAACTCCGTGAAACCCAACACCGTAGGTTGGGTGGAGGTACGCAACCCAACACCGTAGGTTGGGTGAAACTCCGTGAAACCCAACACCGTCAATTGGGTGGAGGTACGCAACCCAACACCGTAGGTTGGGTGAAACTCCGTGAAACCCAACACCGTAGGTTGGGTGGAGGTACGCAACCCAACACCGTAGGTTGGGTGAAACTCCGTGAAACCCAACACCGTCAATTGGGTGAAACTCCGTGAAACCCAACACCGTCAATTGGGTGGAGGTACGCAACCCAACACCGTAGGTTGGGTGAAACTCCGTGAAACCCAACACCGTCAATTGGGTGGAGGTACGCAACCCAACACCGTAGGTTGGGTGAAACTCCGTGAAACCCAACACCGTCAATTGGGTGAAACTCCGTGAAACCCAACACCGTCAATTGGGTGGAGGTACGCAACCCAACACCGTAGGTTGGGTGAAACTCCGTGAAACCCAACACCGTCAATTGGGTGAAACTCCGTGAAACCCAACACCGTCAATTGGGTGGAGGTACGCAACCCAACACCGTAGGTTGGGTGGAGGTACGCAACCCAACACCGTAGGTTGGGTGAAACTCCGTGAAACCCAACACCGTCAATTGGGTGGAGGTACGCAACCCAACACCGTAGGTTGGGTGAAACTCCGTGAAACCCAACACCGTAGGTTGGGTGGAGGTACGCAACCCAACACCGTAGGTTGGGTGAAACTCCGTGAAACCCAACACCGTAGGTTGGGTGAAACTCCGTGAAACCCAACACCGTAGGTTGGGTGAAACTCCGTGAAACCCAACACCGTAGGTTGGGTGAAACTCCGTGAAACCCAACACCGTAGGTTGGGTGAAACTCCGTGAAACCCAACACCGTAGGTTGGGTGAAACTCCGTGAAACCCAACACCGTAGGTTGGGTGAAACTCCGTGAAACCCAACACCGTAGGTTGGGTGAAACTCCGTGAAACCCAACACCGTAGGTTGGGTGGAGGTACGCAACCCAACACCGTAGGTTGGGTGGAGGTACGCAACCCAACACCGTAGGTTGGATGGAGTTACGCAACTCTGAGTGTTAGATTAACCGATAAACAATTGACCCATCACTCTCACGATTATCTATGGTAATTAACTGCTGTTTCATCATTTCTTCTAAGGTTTCGCGAACTTGTTGAGAACTTAAACTGGTTTCTATTACACAATCAGCCAGGGTGACTTCTCTGTTTCTTTTAATAAGTTTTAGCAGCTTAAGTTCAACATTATTGTCTGAGGGAAGATTGGCTGAATTATTCTGCTTTAAACCGCCATTCAGTTTTTTGGCTTGATTAACAGCACGGACATTTTCAATAGTAGCACCCACAACATACAAACCTCTTACTAAGTCAAAAAATTCATCATCATCTTCCAACATGGAGCCAAAAACCATTATCAAAACAACTATTCCAAATCCTTTAAATAAGGCTTTATAACGTCCGGTATAAATATAGCCAATCGGCAGAAAGAAAAAGGTCAATAATCCCGTAGTCCAAGCATTTTTCTTAGCCAATTTGCTAATTCTTTCAGCATCTTGTGAGTCACTCATAATCAATTCCTCAATTTCAGATGATATAGTAGTAGGTTGGGTGAAACTCCGTGAAACCCAACACCGTCAATTGGGTGGAGTAGTAGGTTGGGTGAAACTCCGTGAAACCCAACACCGTCAATTGGGTGGAGTAGTAGGTTGGGTGAAACTCCGTGAAACCCAACACCGTCAATTGGGTGGAGGTACGCAACCCAACACCTCCTCAATTTCAGATGATATGGTTAGGGGGTAGGAAGGGGACTAAGCGATCGCTAAGCGACCACTAAGCGACCACTAAGCGATCGCATATTTTTAACTCTCTCAGGAAATCAAAATGACCTGATCCAAATAGATATAACAGATCCTGAGCGCGGGTCATCGCTACATAAAGTTCCCGACGACCCTCTGCTTTTGAACCCACACCAAACTGCTGCACCCACGGGATAATTACAGCTTTGAACTCTAAACCCAGGGCGGATTTACCCGTAACCACCCTGACACCAGGATGACTAGAACAGTAGTTATTTTTGTGGTCATTTTTATTATCATTAACCCAAAAAACTCCCATGCCAATATGGTCTAGGGTTTCAATTAGATACTCAAAAGGTTGACGCTCATTTTCTGACTTATAGCGGTAAATAACAGCAATTTCATGAGGTTTATATCCCTCATTTACCAACTTCTTAATAGTGTCAATCACACCATTAATTTCATCCATACGGTTTTGTTTGATATGAAGCTGTGGCATATTACCATGTCTAACTGCTGCCAAGGGTTCTACTACAGGAAAAGCCTCGTCTTCCAGTTCATCATCTTCTGATGAATATAGATCACGAACCATATCCCATGCTAACTGTAATATTTCCTCAGTATTGCGATAGTTTTGGGTAAGTTTTCGCATCCTCCCCTGTGCTTTCACTCCCACAGATTTCCAGGTAAACTTACGTCGGCGATAAATACTCTGGGAACGGTCGGATACAATTACTAAATCGCCATCTTCTGGGTCTTTGAGAGCGGCGGTACAGCATTCAAACCACTTGGGATGGAAAGTATGACCTTCATCTATTAAGATGGCATCCCACCTGTCATCACTGGGCATTTTTTGCAGTGCATTTAACAGCCTAGTACCCATTTCATAGTCGTATATATCTCTGTCTTGAAAATGTTTAGGATTTGGTAGACCTCCTAGGACTGATTTTGCCCAAGCATGGAAGTGCATAACTTGAATGCGTTGGCGATATAAAAGGTTATAGTCTTCTTTGATGAGCGATCGCAAATAAGATGCCAGAGTAATATTATAGCAGAGAATTAAGACTTTGGTATCTGTCCAACCTCCCGCTAAAATTTTGGCGCGGCTGAGAAGAATCAACGTTTTACCACTACCTGCTACTCCCGAAAATAGTCGATGACCGGAATTCAAAGAACGTGCCAATTGTTCCTGGCGATAATCGAGAGTTGTCAGAATAATAGCATCCGGCTTCACCAGTTTACCTGGCGGGACACTGCTAGATTTAGCTGGTTCCTGTCTAACCTGAGCTTCCGGGTGAATTACCCCTCGAATAGTATTAATTTGGTCATCTTCTAAATCAGGAAATTTAAATCGCACCGTAAACATGGCTTCCAGGCGTTTAATCAATGCCCTTTCTCCGATTTCTTGCCATGTCATCAGTTCATCTTTGTAGCAGACCTGTGGCTTTTCTAGTAAGGTATAAATATGATTTTCCCGCGCCTGTGCTTCTGTGATATTAGTCATCACTGCACCGACACCGATAGGACATACCAACTTCCCTTGATAATCTCCATCATCTTCGCACAGGATAGAATAGCCTTTAAGTTTATTAAGGAGAGCATCTAGGTAGCCTTTCGCCTGTCTCAGAGGAGACTGACAATGCTCTAATTGGCCGTCTTGTTCAATATGAAAGAAGTAACTATCTGCTTTGTGGATTTGTTTAACCGACCAACCCTTAACTTCTAGTATCAGTAAACCGAAGCTGGGACTAAGGATAATAAAATCGGGGTAAAATCCGCTGGTAATGGGTTCATAGTAAACAAAGAAGTCGTCAGGTAGTTCATCCCACAACAAGCGGAACAGCATTTTTTCTCCTTTGCTGGCTTTCGATGGAATTGAATCAGGGATGATTAATGCCATGGTTGATGAGCTAATAGACCAGAATAGCAGCCTTGAGCTTTTGAGTAAATTTGCTTGTCGCCGCACTGATAAACTCAGTATAAAGCAATTCCTACGATTTCACAATGGGTTTACTTAACTTCATGATTGAGTGTTGGTCAGTGTCAGTAATTTAACGGATTAACTACTAACAGCTACCATGGGGAGCCTTTTATCCCCCAGAGAAATGACAGGAGGTTGTTTGGTGAATGTTCTCCGTGAGGCGGTTACATCTGCGATTAAGCAGGAGAATGGGGAGTAAAATTGTAAGTGTCAATTATAAAGAATAGTTTGTTCTCTTGGCGATCGCATCTGAGAGGGAGGGTGGTTAAATAGATAGAATTGACACTCCCCTGATTGGGGTGTGGCACATTCCTCAATAGTGAGGAATGTTAAGCCAAGTTTTCACGGATTAAGAAAGATCGACAATATTTGCCCACTTAGCAAATGACGGGGGAAAGAAATTGACCTCATAGCCTGAATCTTCCCATTCTTTGACCCACAGAGGGATTTTACCCCCATCAGGAGTTGAAGCAAATAGCCGAGCTTTGGTCTCCACGATATAAAATATCTGTTTGAGAGTATCTCCCTTGTCTAAGGCATCACTCAGGACTTCGTCTAACTCCGGGGGGACTCGCTTAACCCTTGTTTTGTCATCTTCGACCCAAACCAGTTTTAAAGATTTGAGGTCGCGCGGACCCAGGTTACTTTTAAAATAAACCCGTTTAAGGGTAGCCACGGGAGCTAAACTTCTTTCTATCCGTCGTATTTGCTGGAGTCTCAGAAAGTGCCATTCTGCTAAACGTAGTCTTTCTTTCGGTGAAATAACTCCTTTACTGGTGGCGTGTTTAAGACCATATCTAGCTTGGGAACATCCGAGGTTAGCCAGCAGATGGATTAACTCTCGTTCTTTGGGTGTGGCTTGTCGCCTCACTAAATTATGGGTCGGTTGCCGTCTTGTTTTAGTATCCATCTCAATTGGTTCTCTGCTGACGATAATAAAATCTGGGTAAAACTATTCAGTTGTCAGTAAGACCGGATTAACTTTGGTGTGTTGAAATCCATATTTCCCATGATGGCGATCGCTCCTAGCTTTTGACAGTGTATCAGTACGGGGGTACGAGATTAATTTTTCAGCCCGAGTCACTTAGCTACCACAGAGAAATAGGATCTTGATTTGGGGGAGTTGGACAGGAACAAAACCAAGCGTGGCGGGGATTTTTCCGGTTAATGGTCTATAAAACAGTTATCCCACTTTCAGAAAAAGCGGGTGATTGCAATAGACCCCTTGAAATCTCCGAAACCGACCTGTAATAATGAATACAGACTCGCAAACCTTGATTGGTCGGTAACACGAATCGGGCTTGTCCGTAGTGTCCGTGAGTTGTCCACTCAGATCCGACTTGATTCCCCTAGTTCAGGGATTGGGACGGATAGGAAATCTACCAAAGTTATCGGAAAGTTCGTCGATCATTAGGGTGTTTTTTTCATCAGGGTGCATTTCCTTTACTCAAAATATCTATCATCATTCTACCTCAGTCTGAGAGGGTTGATCTCATGGTTCGAGGCGATTAGTTTCGATGATCCAATGTTCTCACCGGAATGCTTTTGGCTTCCGGTGCGTTTTTTTGTGTCGATTTGGGTTGCTGGGGGTTTCTTTACAAAATCTTTACAATAGGGGGCTTGACCCCTCATAGCAAAAAGGCTATATTGTGTTATGTAGATGCACCCTGATGGTAGAGAGAGCTGCTCAAGCAGTTCTCTCTTTTTTTTTGTCCCGTTTCCTGGACCGTGAGACAATACTCGTCTGGTAGGCTCAAATCTGGCGGTAAATATGGGAAAGCGAGTTCATCTCTGGGAAAGTTTGGTTAAGCACGATCGCATTAATTTGGTATTACTCCTGGTCTGGTGCGCGATCGCCTTAATTTTGCGTCTGATCAACTTAGACGCTAAACCAATCTGGAGTGATGAATTCGCGACTCTAGCCTTTAGTCTGGGTCATGGTTTCCATAGAGTCCCGTTGGATACAGCGATCGCTCCAGAATTACTGCTGTTTCCCCTACAGTTGGGGGATAATATGGCGATCGCTTCGGTTCCCGAAAGGCTATTTATTGAAAGTAACCATCCCCCCATTTACTTTATGTTGACCCATCTCTGGGTTCACTGGTGGGGAACTCCTGGGGATTTAGTCTCCATTCATATAGCCAGATCCCTTAGTGTTCTGTTTGGGGTCGCTACGGTTCCCGCTATATTTGGCTTGGGGTGGCTATGTTTTAGATCTGTACTCGTCGGACATCTGGCGGCGGGGTTGATGGCCGTTTCACCATTTGGGGTATATTTAGCCCAAGAAGCACGACACTACACTTTGGCAATGTTTTTGGCGATCGCCTCTTTCGCCTGTCTCACCGTTGCTGTTGAACGTCTCAAAGCACAAATCTCCCTCCCGGTCTGGCTAATTTTGGCGACTGTCATAGTTAATAGCCTAGGAATGGCCGTCCATTTCTTTTTTATCTTCCTGCTGATAGCGCAAGGGTTAATCGTTTTCGCATTTTGGATTCAGGATATCCGCTACGATCCTCTACGGTTTCCCAAGCTGAAACTCTGGAAAGGGTTTTATGCGATCGCATTAGGTACAGCTATAGGTGTCTTGGTATGGTTGCCGATTTTTCTGAAAATTTCCACCGGAGATAGCCAGTTAATTGCTTGGACTTCACCGAGTCGGAATCATTTTATTGATCCGATTTTTCGGCTGGTGGCTTGGGTGATTACTATGGTGATTATGTTACCCGTCGAAAAGCAACCTTTGCCGATTATTATAGTTTCTAGTGCCGTCGCTTTGCTAGTTTTATGCCTGTTAGGAAAAGTCTTAATTGATGGTTGGCACTTTGCCAGTCATAGGGAAAGAAAACTAATCAAATTTTGGCTAGGCTTTACTTTGGTGATTATGGCGATATTTATCGCGATCGCTTGGGCGATTGGTTTGGATTTAACCCTAGCAGCGCGATATCAGTTTATCTATTTTCCCGTGGTTTTACTCATCCTAGCCGCCGGGTTAGCTAAAAGTTGGGAGTTGCCCGGAAAATCTCAATGGCGACGATATGCGATCGCTTTTATCGGTTTCATGTCTTTATTGGGTGGGTTGATGGTCGTGTATAACTTAGCTTACCAAAAACCCGATCGCTCCGAACTTGTGGCTGAGGAAATATCCGCTTATTTAAGGTCAGATATTCCCACCTTAATTGCTACAGTTCATAAAAGCCATGAACAAACCGGGGAAATGATGAGCATTGCTGGGGAACTCAAAAATTTAGGGGTCCGGGAAAAATCGCCTTTCTTTCTGCTGGCACATCGCCATAATCGTGATTCTTCCACCGCTACTAATACTTTAGTGACCACCCTTAATCAATGGCCGCAACCCATGAATTTATGGCTGATTAATTTTGCCGCTGAATTTGACCATTCCGGGTCTAATTGTGAGCGAGAATTGGGGATAAAATCTCGGGTTCCTGGTTATTTCTTGCGGATGTATCGCTGTGGGTATAATGAGAGTTTATGAGCGTAAATTTCCACCGTATATATACTGATGATGTCGCGCTTTTGTGGCTATGCTCAATAATCTTCCTAAATCGGGTAATTGTGAATTGGCAATTGTGCTTTAATTTCCCTATCGGGTTTGCATCAGGGTGACAATTACAGATACTATGGTTATTTAATAACATAAGTTACAAAGACATGAAAGCAATTACTCTTCTCGGTTCTACGGGTTCTATCGGTACTCAAACTCTGGATATTGTTGCTCATCACCCCGATAAGTTTAAAATTGTGGGATTAGCCACAGGTAGTAATGTGACTCTCCTGGCGCAACAGGTGCGACAGTTTCGGCCGGAAATTGTCGCTATTTGTGACCAGAAGAAGTTGTGGGAATTGCGGGAGGCGATCGCCGATCTTGACCCCCAACCTATTATAGAAGCGGGAGAGTCTGGTATAGTCGAGGTTGCCCGCTATGGAGACTCCGAAGCTGTCGTGACTGGTATTGTTGGCTGTGCGGGATTATTGCCAACAATTGCAGCCATTCAAGCCGGTAAGGATATCGCCCTGGCTAATAAGGAAACTCTCATCGCCGGGGGACCTGTCGTCAATCCTATGATTGAGAAATATGGCGTTAAATTGTTACCCGCTGACTCCGAACATTCCGCTATTTTTCAGTGTCTGCAAGGGGTTCTGGCTGGGGGTTTACGACGGATTATTCTCACCGCTTCTGGGGGCGCTTTTCGTGATTGGCCTGTGGAAAGGCTAACCGAGGTGACAGTGGCTGATGCAACTACACATCCTAATTGGTCCATGGGGCGTAAAATTACCGTTGATTCCGCTACCATGATGAATAAGGGTCTCGAGGTGATTGAGGCTCATTTTCTCTTTGGTTTGGATTATGATCAAATTGATATTGTCATTCATCCCCAGAGTATTATTCACTCTTTGATTGAGTTGCAGGATACTTCTGTGTTGGCGCAGTTGGGTTGGCCGGATATGCGTTTACCCCTATTATATGCTCTATCTTGGCCTGAAAGAATTTATACAGATTGGGAACAGTTGGATTTGGTCAAAGCTGGTAATTTGACTTTTAAAGCACCAGATAATCAAAAATATCCTTGTATGCAGTTAGCATACGCAGCCGGACGGTCTGGGGGGTCTATGCCAGCCGTGTTAAATGCCGCTAATGAACAGGCTGTGGCTTTGTTTTTAGATGAAAAGATTAGCTTTTTGGATATTCCCAAGGTCATTGAAATGGTCTGCGCGCGCCATGAACAAGATAATTGTCAAAATCCGAGTTTGGATGATATCTTAGCCGCCGACCTATGGGCGCGTCAAGCAGTTATAGAGGCTAGTTCCAGGGTTCATCAAAAAACGGCGATCGCTTTGTAGTTGATTCTATCCCAGAAAAACCCGGTTTCTGTGTCCAGTAGGAACTAGAGAAACCGGGTCTTTTAGCTAATAATGGAGTGTTGCCCTAAGTAGTGACACCAGTTTCCGGTTCTGCTTCAGGGGTTGGGGGTTGGTAGGAATAGTATCCCGCTACTTCCTCATAAACCTTGATGTATTCCCGGGCTGAGTTTTCCCAGCTAAAGTTTTGGTGCATGGCTCGCTGTTGGAGTCGCCGCCAATGGTCTTTATAGCGGAAAGCCTCCGAAGCGCGAACCATAGAGGTAAAGAAGTCCAGAGGTTCGTAGCGGTCAAAACAGTAACCTGTGCCGCCTTCCCCTACTGGGTCGTTATGGGATACCGTATCGACTAAGCCTCCTGTACGCCGCACAATGGGAATACAGCCATAACGCATTGCTAACATTTGGCTAATTCCGCAAGGCTCAAAACGACTGGGCATAATTAAGGCATCCGCACCAGAATAAATCCGCCGTGATAGGGCATCATTAAACAGAATTTGGGTCGTCATTCTCCCCGGATAGCGGGATGCCATTTGCCACATTTGGGTTTCGTAATAGCGATCGCCTGTTCCCAGTAAAATAAATTGGGAATCAGTAAAGGACATAAACTGATCCATAATTTGAATTACTAGATCGAGTCCTTTTTGTTCCACCAGTCGTGTTACCATACCAATCAGGAAGGCACCGGAGTTAACTTCTAGTCCTAACTCTTCCTGAAGGGCAACTTTATTGGTTTTCCGTTTTTCCACGGTATCAGCATTAAAGTTTTCCACGATATAGCGATCGTTTTCCGGGTTATAAGACGACGTATCAATCCCATTAAGAATCCCCGACATTTTGCCACTTATATAGGAGAGCAAACCTTCCATGTTTTCCCCATAGCCAGCCGTTTGAATCTGACTAGCATAAGTGGGAGATACTGTAGTTACCCGGTCAGCAAATTGAACCGCTGCCGCCATGACATTATGACCTTCCATAAACCAAGGACACCAGGTAATCCGTTCCAAAAACCAGCGCCAAGGTCCTTGATAAGCTAAATTATGAATGGTAAAGATAGTACCTATATCAGGGGTTTCTTTCATCCATACGGGAATCATCCCGGTATGCCAATCATGACAGTGAACAATTTGGGGTTTCCAGTAATTCCAACAAAATTCAGCAGCCCCATTCGCAAATAGGGTGAACCGCCAATCCTCATCTTCTCCATAGTAAATCCGACGAGGCATAAACGAAGGATGTCCAAATAAATATAATGGAACATCAGTTTTGGGAAATGTCGTCTCAAAAACCGCAAATTTTTGATACATGGCGGTTCCCCACCATATAGGTTCCTTGGGTATTTTGATTTTGTCTGGTAAAAAGCCATAGTAGGGCATAAATACCCGGACATCATGGCCCATTGCCCGCAAGACCTGGGGCAAAGCACCCACGACATCCCCCATACCCCCGACTTTGGCCAGGGGTGCCGCTTCCGCCGCTACAAATAAAATTCGCATAATTGTATTTTGCGTTCCCTTAGATCGAGATGCGTAACGTGATCATACCGGAGGCCGTTGCAATATTTTTACATTTTTCCGAAAGTACCTAGAATGATCCCACCGGTCAGCCTAGAGCAAGAAGTGATCAACGTTCACACATGAATGCTCCGCCACCTGCGTTCCGCGAGGTGGGGGTGGGGACAAGGATTTATCCCTCGTGACAGGTGGCATTCTCACCGTGTTGCGGGAACTTTTGCCCGCATACACCCCTAAGTCGTTTCCGCTTCGGGCTAATGAATAGTTTTGCCCTGAGTCTGACGTTGATTAACCGACTACAGAGGACTTATAGGCCGCTTTACCTTTCTCAACCAATCGTGTCTCTGGGGAGTTCGGGTTCTATGCCCGCCCATTACCGTGCCAGTTGATTAGGGGTCGAGAGTGAAGTCACCTTCACCCCCTCCCATTCAGAACCGTGCATGAAAGTTTCCCTTCACACGGCTCCTAGTTTGATTGCTCCATTGTTAAGGACACAGCATCGGCTTCATCTAGTGCCGTTTTATCATCATGACAGTGGCGGTGCAATAGTTGAAGATTCTTGTACTCCTCTTTACCACCTTGGCTTCGAGGTACTATGTGGTCTACTTCAACTAAATCTGATGGGGTAAAGTATTGCCCACACCAGGCGCACCTACCTTTTTGCTTTTTAAGTAGTTTTGCTACCCTTGTTGGTGTATCGATTGCCTGACCTTTCCTGGTTGCCCAATAAGTCCAATTTCCGTCGTATGGTGTTGCATCCGGGCGCACTAGGGTATGTCTGACAATTGGCGTCCAGCTATGCTTGTGGAGATGTAACCCATCTTTGGTTTGGAACATCCAACTTTCTTGTCTTTCTTTCCCATTACTGAGTTTAACTTTTCCAGGTCTGAAATAATTACTCAGTTTTTCGTAGTTTGCCTTTCCGCATCTTGAGACTGTCCATGCCCTTAACATTTGCCAAATTATGTGGTCTAGCTTAGAGAAGGTTTCTATTGAAACGACCCCTGAATAGTAATTTGACCATCCCCGTATTATCGGATTTAGCTTGCTAATCAAGGCTGATTGGGGTGCTGTCTTATGTTGTTTTATTACACCCTTAATCACTTCTATCTGGGCTTTACAGCCTTTACACAAAACACACAGTACGGTATAATGTATGGCTATTGTATAAGTTATCACAACCAACTACCATGAGCTGAGCCGTTACTCTTTAGATTTTCGGAAAAAGATAGTAGAAGCCTATGAAAAAGGAGACACTTCTATCCGAAAAGTAGCGAAACGCTTTTTGGTGAGTCCAGACACGGTAAGGCGACTGGTCAAACAGTATCGATTAACGGGAGACTTATCTCCTCGTAAGTGTGGCACTAAAAAGAAAAGCATTTTATCTAAGCATGAGGAAGCCGTGATAGATATTGTAGAAGCCCACCCCGACCTGACCTTATGGCAATATAGTGATAAGCTCAGAGACAAGCTGGGCATAAATGTCAGTACGACCATGATAGATAGATTTTTAAAGCAGCACGATATAAGTCTCAAAAAAAAATATACAGGAGCGAAAAAGTAGTAACTGAAGAAGTACAGAAAGCGCGAGTAGATTATTGGTAAAGAATTAGAGATGTGGCTCCTGAAAAGCTTGTGTTTATTGATGAAAGTGGGTTATGGGTAGGGATGAGCAGACCGTTAGCCAGAGCGACGAAAGGGAAAAAAGTCTATGAACTGCGGAAATCCTATCGAGGTCAAAAAATGACAATAATTGGTGCAATTAAGCTCTCCGGAGTGGTAGCGACTCAAACATTATAAGGGTCAATGAAAAAAGAGGATTTTCTCCAATTCATCAAGTTAGATTTATTGCCAAAATTAAAAAAAGGAGATGTAGTGGTAATGGATAACTGAAATTATCATCATCGAGAAGAAGTCAAAGAAATGATAGAGTCAGTAGGAGCCAGGGTAGAATATCTGCCGGTGTATTCCCCTGAGTTTAACCCGATAGAGATGATGTGGTCACAGCTCAAAAGTTTAGTGTGCAAGTTCAGGACGGAGACCATGGAATTATTAGTGAGATTGGTAGAAGTGGCGGTAAGCCTTGTGGATTTACAGTGTTTGAATAACTGGTTTACCAAGTGTTGTTACTGTGCTTAATGATTGAGATAAAGGCTGTAACTGCCTTCTTACTGGGTTTGATGTGGGTTAAAAAGGTTTTCCTTGTGTCCCTATTTATCTTCCCCACTCTATGTTTTCCTGCTGGGTATTGCCTAATATTGAATCCCAAGAAATCGAAACCCGGTTCTTCTGTTTTCCCTTCATATTGTATGGGGTTAAGTGTATGACACACTCTGGTCTTTTCCGGTTTAATCTCTAATCCTATAGGTTTTAACCAACGGGAAATAGCAGTTTTGCACTGTTCAATGATGTCCAGTGACGGTGATATCACTACAAAATCATCAGCGTATCTTATGAGGGTGGCTTTAACTTTACCCCCACTTGCTTTTGGATACATTGTTTCAATTAACCTAGCCATTCCATCCAGTGCAATGTTGGCGAGTATTGGACTTATTACCCCTCCTTGTGGTGTCCCGGCTTCTGTATCCTCGAATACGCCATTGTCTAGCACTCCTGCTTTTAACCATTGTTTCAGGTCGCGTTTAATTACGCTAGGACAATGAATTTTGGACAGTAGGTAATCATGGTTTATTCGGTCGAAGCATTTCGCTATATCCGCATCAAGGACATAGTATTGACCCTGATTTATGGCCGTGTATATTCTACCAATCGCGTCATGGGCTGACCTGCCTGGTCTGAACCCGTAGCTTGTGCCTTCAAATCTCCCTTCCCATTCGGGTTCGAGAGCCGATTTCACCAAGGCTTGCCTGGCTCTATCTTGGATTGTGGGTATCCCTAGAGGACGTTTCTCATCCCTTCCAGGTTTTGGAATCCACACCCTTCGTAGTGGTTTTGTTTTGAGGTTTCCCTTGATTTTCTCAGCCATTTCTAACCTTTGCTTAGGGGATATTACGACCATCCCATCTACTCCAGCCGTCTTTTTGCCTTGATTGTCTTGGGTCACCCGTCGCACCGCTAAGAGCCGGGCATAATATGATTTCACCAATAGACGTTGCCACCTTCTAACCTTCGCGTCCTGTCCCGATTTAGCTGCTTGGAATATCCTCTTTTGGAGCTTAAAGACGTATCGCTGAACCTTAGTCCAGTTGATACTTCTCCATACAAACGCACGTCTTGATTGGTCTGGTTTTCCCAAATCCGTTCTTTAAACTCGATTTCGTCATATTAACCCTTAATCGACTCTATCCTTGCAATCAAACCGTGACCCGTTGGCATATCCCGTCCATTACAGCCGGGCGTTAGCTTCTGGTCACATCTCATATCAAGTTCGCTTAATCGGTTATAATATCAGTGACCAATGCCAAACTTGCGTTATGCCCAGACGAATTAGTATAGCTCCCCACTTAAGTACCGAAGAACTTGGCCGGGCTGATCACCAAGCCCAAGAGGGCTTGGAAAGTCGCCAATATCAAATTATTTGGTTGTTGGCTAAGGGGAAGACCACGGAGGAAGTCCAAGAAATTACGGGCTACAGTCGCATCTGGATTTATGAATTGGTAAAGAGATACAACCAATTGGGATTAAAAGGGCTGGGTGCGCGCCGAAAAGGAAATCCCGGACATCCACCGTTAATTGATGATGTGACTCAAGCTCAGTTATGGCAAGCCCTGCAAGGAACAGCGCCGGATGGGGGACTGTGGAACGGTCGCCAGGTGGCAGACTGGTTGACAGGAGTAACTGGACGAAAAATTAGCCGACAAAGGGGATGGGAGATTCTGCGACAAATGACATTTCGGCTTCGTGTACCGAGACCGGCTCACATCGAAAGTGACGAAGACGAGCAGCAAGCCTGGAAAAAAAACTGGTAACGGAGTTAGAGGGACTTCGCCGGAGATACCCTGATGCACAGGTGCAATTGTGGAGCGAAGATGAGATGAACACCGTCTGGGACTCAAACCGGTGATGCGACGTATTTATGTAGCGGAAGATTGTCAACCACTCGCCCATATTAATTGGAAATTCGAGTGGTTATGGCTATATGGTTTTGTGAGACCGGAAACGGGAGAGACTTATTGGTGGATTATACCTTACGTCAATACAACTCTATTTAGTCGAGTGTTACAGGAGTTTGCTGCCGAATTTAAATTAGGTCCAAATCAACACATTATGTTAGTGGTTGATCAAGCCGGATGGCATATCAGTAAGAATCTGAAAGTACCCGAAGGACTGCATTTAATGTTTCTACCGTCCCATTCCCCGGAACTACAACCAGCAGAAAGACTGTGGCCTCTGGTAGATGAACCCATTGCCAATCGTTCATTTGAGAATCTTGATCAGCTAGAGGAACTCTTGTGTGCTCGCTGCCGAAGTTTGTGGAAACAGCGCGAATTAATTCGAGGCTTGACCAGTTTTCATTGGTGGCCTCAAACCGAGACTTTACTATAATTGATTATCCGGACTTGATATGAGTTGTGGTTGGAGTTCATCTTAATTCCAACATTGAAGCCAGGTCAGACTCTAGTATTGGACAATGCAACGTTTCATAAAGGGGGGCGGATTGCTGAACTGGTGGAGGCAGCTCAATGCCGTTTACTCTATCTACCACCTTATTCGCCAGACCTCAACAAGATAGAGAAATGTTGGTCGTGGCTGAAAGCCCGTATTCGCCACTTCATTGAGCAGTTTGATTCTCTCCATGATGCCATGGATTCCGTTCTCAAAGCTGCGTCCTAACCACCTTGACTAATGCTATAGCTCACCCTGCCCTGCCTCTTCCCTGATTTGAGGGCATGGAAGCGTTGTCCTTCCTGGCAGTAACCATAAGGATAATCGGAGTCTTGACTATTCATGCCAGCTTCATCGAGGTAAACCAACCCTTCCGGCTCCATCTGTTCAATCTGAGCCATAAACTCCTCTCGCTGTTGCTTCCAACGTTCTTGGTAGCCGTAAGTTTTTTTTTCTGGTGAAGCCAATTTTCTTCAAGGCTCTGGATATGGTGCGAGGAGAGATGTCGTCATCCCAAAGTTCAGCCATCTGAGCGGAGGTTTTGTGGCCATGCTCTTGGGCAAAAGCCTTGAATTTTTGCAAGTCGGTAATTTTGTGGTTATTGCCAGGTGGGTGATTAGGTTGAGGGAGGAAGTCTCCGGTCTGTGCTTTTCTTTGCAGCCAGAGATTAATGGTGTTCCGGCTGACATGGAAAAGTTGACTGGCTTATGTTTTGGGCATACCGTCTAGTTCAATGGCATCAATAACTTTTTGTCTGAGGTCGTAACTATAGGGGGCTGGCATTTTTGGTCTTCTTAGTCATCTCGTCCTCTCCATTATACGTCCTAAGTGTTCTGTCTTGTGCTATATCTCGCCACGCTAACCCTCAACCCCCCGAGAACCGCCCTAGGGGAAAAAGCCCAAAAATTATCAATCATAGGGTCTGGGAAATGTCCCCCTTTATCCACAGGGCTAAGTCGGGAGGATAGCCCAAAATATTCCGTAACCAGGATAACTGCTACAACTACCAGGAGAAATTATGTCCGATATAACTAAAGAAGAAATGCGCGAAAAATTAGCTAATATTGAGCAAATTCGCGATATTATTTTTGGTTCTAATATCCGGGAGTTTAATAACCGCTTCGAGAAAATGGAGTCGGATTTATCTAGGCTTCAGCAAGAATTTCATGATTATGCGCAACAGCTAAAAAGTGTTTTTTCGACTGACATTAGGGCGACTAACGAAGCCTTTGATAAAAAGTTTAAATCTCTAAGTACAGAGAGTAAAGAAGAAGCCACGGAACTGCGACAGCATCTTGAGAGAATCAATCGTAAGTTTTCTAACAGTATTGAATCTTTGGATCAATCTCTGGATACTCAAACTAACCTGCTCCGTGATGAATTCAACCAAACTAGCAAACTAGAGATAGGTTGCAAGAAGACTTTAGGAATTTAACAAGTGAGGTATTTTAACAACTTTATCAACGTTTGTCGATGAGGGGAAATGACAAAGTTTCTAAACATGATATGGCATAAATACTGTGGGAAATGGGGATGAAGCTAAAGGGGACGGAGTTTGTGCCACAGCTTCAAGATGCGGCGGATACTAATATGTATACTGATATTTAATTGCTGGAATCTAATGATAATTACAGCCTTTATCTCAATCATTAAGCACAGTAACAACACTTGGTAAACCAGTTATTCAAACACTGTAAATCCACAAGGCTTACCGCCACTTCTACCAATCTCACTAATAATTCCATGGTCTCCGTCCTGAACTTGCACACTCAACTTTTGAGCTGTGACCACATCATCTCTATCGGGTTAAACTCAGGGGAATACACCGGCAGATATTCTACCCTGGCTCCTACTGACTCTATCATTTCTTTGACTTCTTCTCGATGATGAGAATTTCAGTTATCCATTACCACTACATCTCCTTTTTTTAATTTTGGCAATAAATCTAACTTGATGAATTGGAGAAAATCCTCTTTTTTCATTGACCCTTATAATGTTTGAGTCGCCACCACTCCGGAGAGCTTAATTGCACCAATTATTGTCATTTTTTGACCTCGATAGGATTTCCGCAGTTCATAGACTTTTTTCCCTTTCGTCGCTCTGGCTAACGGTCTGCTCATCCCTACCCATAACCCACTTTCATCAATAAACACAAGCTTTTCAGGAGCCACATCTCTAATTCTTTACCAATAATCTACTCGCGCTTTCTGTACTTCTTCTGTTACTACTTTTTCGCTCCTGTATGTTTTTTTTGAGACTTATATCGTGCTGCTTTAAAAATCTATCTATCATGGTCGTACTGACATTTATGCCCAGCTTGTCTCTGAGCTTATCACTATATTGCCATAAGGTCAGGTCGGGGTGGGCTTCTACAATATCTATCACGGCTTCCTCATGCTTAGATAAAATGCTTTTCTTTTTAGTGCCACACTTACGAGGAGATAAGTCTCCCGTTAATCGATACTGTTTGACCAGTCGCCTTACCGTGTCTGGACTCACCAAAAAGCGTTTCGCTACTTTTCGGATAGAAGTGTCTCCTTTTTCATAGGCTTCTACTATCTTTTTCCGAAAATCTAAAGAGTAACGGCTCATGGTAGTTGGTTGTGATAACTTATACAATAGCCATACATTATACCGTACTTTGTGTTTTGTGTAAAGGCTGTAATCGGGTAATTAATCAGTATTGCTGATTGAATTTTAACGGATTTTGGGGTGAGGTTGGTTTGGTTATACTGTTACTAAGGGTGCGAAACGTTCAGGCATCAAATAGGGCTGCAATGCCCGAAATGACTGCCTGGTAGGGATTTCAACCCTTTGGTTGAATATAAGGAGCGTACTCCTGACCATCCCTATAACTGTTTATATGTCCCAAAGCGAAAGCAAGGCAGGGAACTCAAGGTCAATTCCACAAAGAAAATCGCAATACTCAATTATATAACATGGAGGATTAAAACCACTTGGGCGATTGTGGAAAAGAGTAACGGCGATAGCCACCCCCAGATTCAGGAATCATACCCCGTCAGATTGAAGCGGGGAACGGAAGGCGTGAGGGAAAACCTATTCCCAAAATTCCGACCACTGCCAACCATCCATGACTAAGGAAATCTGAATGTCCGACTTGAACCATCGTCAACAGCAGGCAGCGAAATAGGTTGATACACTGCGCTCAAAAGAGTAAGGGGAAAAGTAGGAGGCTCTTTGAACTACCTACACAGACCTTTAAAAGTACCCCGGTGGAAAGGACAAGTCTAAAGATGGAATGCCCATATAAACGGAACGTTTTAACCCCTTCTAGGCTCTGACAATCTGGTCGAGAAAGTCAGTAGTGAAAGTGTAAGCGCAAGCCTATTAGGGGGTGAGATGTGACCAGAAGCCAAAGCCATACTGTAATGGTAAGGATATGCTAACGGGTCACGGTTTGATTGTAAAGAATAGAGTCTAGTAGGAGTTACTATGACGAAAGCGAGTTTAAAGAAAGGATTTGAGAAATCAAAACCAATCAAGACGTGCGTTTGTATGGAAACAAATCCCATGGGCGAAAGTCCAGAGGAAAGTTTTCAAGCTCCAAAAGAGGATATTTCAAGCAGCTAAATCGGGACAGGACGCGAAGGCAAGAAGGTGGCAACGTCTATTGGTGAAGTCATATTATGCCCGACTCTTAGCAGTGCGGCGAGTGACTCAAGATAATCAAGGCAAGAAAACAGCCGGAGTCGATGGAATGAAAGCAATTTCGCCAAGACAAAGGTTTGAACTTGTTAAGAACCTAAGTACAGGACAAAAGTTGTAGAGCCTGGTGAAACCGCCCTGAAAACAAAGGCAGATTAGAGAAAGTGCGGCGTAGAAAATCGAAGCCAGTGCGGAAAAGACTCTGGGAGCGTCGTCCGTGAGCCTTCAAAGGAATGGGTGAACCTTGGTGAATCCACAAACCCACCTTCATAGCCCAAGTAAAAGCCAGGCTAAGCAAAGCCAATAAACGGCTCAAGCGCTCAGGGTCCTTAAAGTGAGTCGATTCGAGACAGAAGCCCCGAGTCTTCAAGGCTCCGAAGAGGTTTTCAATACCCCAACGCCGAGCATAGTCGGGGAGGGCCGTTTCGGGGCAAGCGTTAGTGATGAGAATCAACAACTCCCCCGAATCAGCCAGACGAGAGCCAATGACGTAAACCTGCCGTCCCCAAACCCAACGGCGACCCGAAAGCTGGCGAAATTCTCCGGGTCGCAGAGAATCAAACATTCGTTCGCCACTACGCCGAGTTCCTCCTAACTTAGGACTAATCAGCTCGCTGTGGCGGATGCGTAGGCGGAAAGGAACCTCGGGGTCGATGAGAAGATACGAGAGCCAATCTCGCCCCACAAATTCCCGGTCAGCGGTCAGACAAGCCACCTCCACGTCAGGAAATAGTGCCTCGAAGCGGTCGAATAAGTCCATGCGTTCGCCACTGTTGCTATTGCCCTTTTTGTCAAGCATCGTCCACAGCAGGGGAAAGGCAATCCCCTCGTGGACGACTGCCAACATCAAGATGTTGAAATGGGTTTGACCGAAAGACCAACAGGTGCGGTCGAGACTAAGAGTCCAAGGTTGGGGAATGTCAATGAGGCTAACGACGAAACGGGCAATCTCTGCCCGGTCAAATTTGAATTGCCGAAAAAAACGTTGTAATCGCTGGTAATTTGAGGAAATTTGCACAGGATTTGCGAATACAGTCGCTATTTCCATCAGATTAACCGTCTTTGTTTGGAATAGCGCCATCAGGAACAGGCAGACAAAGTTTAATCTCGCCCCGTGCCAGGGCAAGTGAGGGCGCAAAGTGTCTCGTAATCGGTTAAGCTCGTTCATGAGAGGGAAGTTTGGTTTGTGGTAATTCCGATGTAACCCTCTCACCCCAACTTGGCGCTACCCCCCCACCCCTCGACTTTCACCTCAGCCCGGAGCGCCCCCTTCAGAATTTTCGGCTAGATTCCCTTTTGGCTAAGACTTTCAGCTTTTTTATCCTGTACTGAGATGTTGCCATAATGTGAGTCCATCCTTAGTCTGGAACAACCAAGATTCATGCCTTTCTTTCCCATTACTAAGTCTAACCGTTCCATGACTGAAATAGTTTCTTAGCTTCTTGTAACTTGTCTTTCCGCATCTTGATACTGTCCATGCCCTTAACATTAACCAGACTGTGTGGTCTAGCTTAACGAAGGTCTCTGATGAGACTACCGCTGAATAATAGTTTGACCATCCCCTTATGATTGGGTTTAGTTTGCTTATCAGGGCTGATTGGGGTGCGGTTTTAAGATGTTTTATTGCATCCTTAATCACTTCTGTGTGGGCTTTAACTGCTTTGTTGCTGGGTTTGATGTGAGTTTTGTGACCGATTGGACGGCTTGCTGCTCCACCAGTTTTCCCAGTTTTATATTTTCCTGCAGGATATTGCCTAATATTGAATCCTAGAAAATCAAATCCGGGTTCTTCAAGTTTTCCATCATATTCAATAGGATTGAGTGTATGACAGATTCGAGTTTTTCCCGGTTTAATCTCTAACCCAATAGGTTTTAACCATTCAGAAATAGCAATCTTGCACTGTTCAATAATCTCTAGTGATGGTGATATCACTACAAAATCATCGGCATATCTTATTACGGTGGCTTTAATTTTAACCCCTTTTACTTTTGGATACGTTGTTTCAATTAATCTAGCCATGCCATCCAGTGCAATGTTGGCGAGTATTGGACTTATTACCCCTCCTTGAGGTGTCCCTGTTTCAGTATCCTCAAATACACCGTTATCTAGTACACCTGCTTTGAGCCATTGTTTTAGGTCTCTTTTCAGGCTGCTTGGACAATGAATTTTGGACAGTAGGTAATCATGGTTCACGGTAAGAGCATTTTGCTATATCTGCGTCCAATACATAATAACTACTATGCTTAATACATAGATAGATTCGTTCTATTGCATCTTGGGCAGACCGACCAGGTCGGAACCCATAGCTTGTGTCTTCAAATCTCGATTCCCATTCAGGTTCGAGAGCCGATTTAACCAAGGCTTGCCTTGCTCTATCTTGGATTGTAGGAATGCCTATTCCAGCTTTTTTCATCCCTACCAGGTTTTGGTATCCATACTCTCCTAAGTGCTTTTGCTTTGAGGTTTCCTTTAATGTTCTTAACCTAAGTACAGGACAAAAGTTGTAGAGCCTGGTGAAACCGCCCTGAAAACAAAGGCAGATTAGAGAAAGTGCGGCGTAGAAAATCGAAGCCAGTGCGGAAAAGACTCTGGGAGCGTCGTCCGTGAGCCTTCAAAGGAATGGGTGAACCTTGGTGAATCCACAAACCCACCTTCATAGCCCAAGTAAAAGCCAGGCTAAGCAAAGCCAATAAACGGCTCAAGCGCTCAGGGTCCTTAAAGTGAGTCGATTCGAGACAGAAGCCCCGAGTCTTCAAGGCTCCGAAGAGGTTTTCAATACCCCAACGCCGAGCATAGTCGGGGAGGGCCGTTTCGGGGCAAGCGTTAGTGATGATAATCAACAACTCCCCCGAATCAGCCAGACGAGAGCCAATGACGTAAACCTGCCGTCCCCAAACCCAACGGCGACCCGAAAGCTGGCGAAATTCTCCGGGTCGCAGAGAATCAAACATTCGTTCGCCGCTACGCCGAGTTCCTCCTATAGCATTAGTCAAGGTGGTTAGGACGCAGCTTTGAGAACGGAATCCATGGCATCATGGAGAGAATCAAACTGCTCAATGCAGTGGCGAATGCGGGCTTTCAACCACGACCAACATTTCTCTATCTTGTTGAGGTCTGGCGAATAAGGGTGGTAGATAGAGCAAACGGCATTGAGCCGCCTCCACTAGCTCAGGAATCCGTCCCCCTTTATGAAACGTTGCATTGTCTAGCACTAGAGTCTGACCTGGCTTCAGTGTTGGAATTAAGATGAACTCCAACCACAACTCAAACACTGTCCGATTACAACAACCCTCAAAGGTAAAGGGGGCTAAGAGTTGTTGATGACACCATGCCACAATCATGCTCACCCTGCCCTGCCTCTTCCCGGATTTGAGGACATGGAAGCGTTGTCCTTGCTCACAGTAACCATAAGGATAATCCGAGTCTTGACTATTGATGCCAGCTTCATCGAGGTAAACCAACCCTTCCGGCTCCATCTGTTCAATCTGAGCCATAAACTCCTCTCGCTGTTGCTCATCACGTTCTTGGTAGCCGTAAGTTTTTTTTCTGGTGAAGCCAATTTTCTTCAAGGCTCTGGATATGGTGCGAGGAGAGATGTCGTCATCCCAAAGTTGAGCCATTTGAGCGGAGGTTTTGTGGCCATGCTCTTGGGCAAAAGCCTTGAATTTTTGCCAGTCGGTAATTTTGTGGTTATTGCCAGGTGGGTGATTAGGTTTAGGGAGGAAGTCTCCGGTCTGTGCTTTTCTTTGCAGCCAGAGATTAATGGTGTTCCGGCTGACATGGAAAACTTGACTGGCTTCTGTTTTGGGCATACCGTCTAGTTCAATTGCATCAATAACTTTTTGTCTGAGGTCGTAACTATAGGGGGCTGGCATTTTGGGTCTTCTTAGTCATCTCGTCCTCTCCATTATACGTCCTAACTTTCCTGTCTTGTGCTATAACTTAGGACTAATCAGCTCGCTGTGGCGGATGCGTAGGCGGAAAGGAACCTCGGGGTCGATGAGAAGATACGAGAGCCAATCTCGCCCCACAAATTCCCGGTCAGCGGTCAGACAAGCCACCTCCACGTCAGGAAATAGTGCCTCGAAGCGGTCGAATAAGTCCATGCGTTCGCCACTGTTGCTATTGCCCTTTTTGTCAAGCATCGTCCACAGCAGGGGAAAGGCAATCCCCTCGTGGACGACTGCCAACATCAAGATGTTGAAATGGGTTTGACCGAAAGACCAACAGGTGCGGTCGAGACTAAGAGTCCAAGGTTGGGGAATGTCAATGAGGCTAACGACGAAACGGGCAATCTCTGCCCGGTCAAATTTGAATTGCCGAAAAAAACGTTGTAATCGCTTGTATAGCACAAGACAGAAAAGTTAGGACGTATAATGGCAAGGATATCTACAGAAGACCCAAAATGCCAGCCCCCTACAGTTACGACCTTAGACAAAAAGTTATTAATGCAATTGAACTAGACGGTATACCCAAAACCGAAGCCAGTCAAGTTTTCCATGTCAGCAGGAACACCATCAATCTCTGGCTGCAAAGAAAAGAACACACCGGCGACTTCCTCCCTAAACCTAATCGCCCACCTGGTCATAGCCACCAAATTACCGACTGGCACAAATTCAAGGCTTTTGCCCAAGAGCATGGCCACAAAACCTCCGCTCAAATGGCTCAACTTTGGGATGACGACATCTCTCCTCGCACCATATCCAGAGCCTTGAAGAAAATTGGCTTCACCAGAAAAAAAACTTACGGCTACCAAGAACGTTGGAAGCAACAGCGAGAGGAGTTTATGGCTCAGATTGAACAGATGGAGCCGGAAGGGTTGGTTTACCTCGATGAAGCTGGCATGAATAGTCAAGACTCGGATTATCCTTATGGTTACTGCCAGGAAGGACAACGCTTCGGTGCCCTCAAATCCGGGAAGAGGCAGGGCAGGGGTGAGCTATATAGCCGCATGGTGTGATCAACAACTCTTAGCTCCCTTTAGCTTTGAGGGTTGTTGTAATCGGACAGTGTTTGAGTTGTGGTTGGAGTTCATCTTAATTCCAACATTGAAGCCAGGTCAGACTCTAGTATTGGACAATGCAACGTTTCATAAAGGGGGACGGATTGCTGAACTGGTGGAGGCAGCTCAATGCCGTTTACTCTATCTTCCGCCTTATTCGCCAGACCTCAACAAGATAGAGAAATGTTGGTCGTGGTTGAAAGCCCGCATTCGCCATTGTATTGAGCAGTTTGATTCTCTCCATGATGCCATGGATTCTGTTCTCAAGGCTGCGTCCTAACCGTATTGACTAGTGCTATAATTTGAGGAAATTTGCACAGGATTTGCGAATACAGTCGCTATTTCCATCAGATTAACCGTCTTTGTTTGGAATAGCGCCATCAGGAACAGGCAGACAAAGTTTAATCTCGCCCCGTGCCAGGGCAAGTGAGGGCGCAAAGTGTCTCGTAATCGGTTAAGCTCGTTCATGAGAGGGAAGTTTGGTTTGTGGTAATTCCGATCTAACCCTCTCACCCCAACTTGGCGCTACCCCCCCACCCCTCGACTTTCACCTCAGCCCGGAGCGCCCCCTTCAGAATTTTCGGCTAGATTCCCTTTTCGCTAATACTTTCAGCTTTTTTGTCCTGTACTGAGTGGCAACATAATTGGACTCCGATTGTCAGACACACCCTGATACGCCCTGACGCAACACCATATGACGGAAATTGGACTTACTGGGCAACTAGGAAAGGACAAGCAATTGACACGCCAAATAGGGTAGCAAAACTACTCAAAAAGCAAAAAGGCAGATGTACCTGGTGCGGACAGTATTTTGCACCATCGGATTTAATTGAAGTAGACCACATTGTACCTCGAAGCTTAGGCGGAAAGGATGAATACAAAAATCTTCAACTACTACATCGCCACACCCACGATGATAAGACGGCATTAGATAATGTCAACGCTGTATCCCTAACAATGGAGCAATCAAATTAGGAGCCGTATGAGGTGAAAGTCTCAAGTACGGTTTTGTATGGGAGGGGGAGATGGCGACATCTCTCTCGACCCCTACTTGACTGAATTATCTATCAGGGGTGGCATTTATGACTAGATCGCAAGAAACTCCCAAGAGCATAAATCAATCACAAGAGGTTGAGTTAGAATCTGTTGAGTCTGAACCACAACTGGATGAGTTGGTTGATATTTTGATTGATGTGTTGCTTGGGAAGCCTAATGATGAATCTATCACTAACTCACCTCAAACTCCCAAAGTTGATAATTATCCATCTCAAAATAGCAATATTAAGCATGAACACAAATCCTCATATTCTCGGAAAAGTAATTCACAAAATCTGGGTGTGAAAAGGGAGGATCTACTTTCTGCTCAACCATAAGATTTTACCCAGGTAGAGACTAAGAAGGTAGAGACTACTAAGAAGATAGAGACTCAGGTAGAGACAGCATTCTCTGAGTTAATCCCAGAGGATGAGGAAGTGGTGACTAAGGCGGTTCGATTAATTTAAATTTCCCCAAATGAGTTTAGTAAGTATTTTGATGATCCAGTGTCTGTCCAGTCTGGAGAAACTGCTAAATCTCATGCAAATAATAATAATGGTTATGATTTGGAGGAGGAGAAAACCTCTGTTTCTGCGCCGCCATAAAACCAAACCAGCGATACAGAAGTAGATCTAAGTCAGGACTTGTCCGACCCTTTCGACCCATTACAGGATCTGCTGCTAGGTTCCAAATTCTCGGAGTTTGAAAAAGTCACTAAAAGTTATCTTGAGACTGAGTTACCGAGGCTACAGAGCCCAATTCAGTCAGCGGAACAGAAACTGCAAGCGGTTCAGGATAAATTTGATGATCCTGACCAGATTTTTAACCTATTACTCCCGGCTCTAACAGCTATCATTAATGATAAAATGGTTCTGTCTAAACAAGACGTTATAGACTCAATTGTGCCGATTATTGATGAAATTATTGCGGGGAAAAAGCGACAAGACAAGTCGGGGATGATTACAGCCTTTACACAAAACACAAAGTACGGTATAATGTATGGCTATTGTATAAGTTATCACAACCAACTACCATGAGCCGTTACTCTTTAGATTTTCGGAAAAAGATAGTAGAAGCCTATGAAAAAGGAGACACTTCTATCCGAAAAGTAGCGAAACGCTTTTTGGTGAGTCCAGACACGGTAAGGCGACTGGTCAAACAGTATCGATTAACGGGAGACTTATCTCCTCGTAAGTGTGGCACTAAAAAGAAAAGCATTTGATCTCAGCATGAGGAAGCCGTGATAGATATTGTAGAAGCCCACCCCGACCTGACCTTATGGCAATATAGTGAGAAGCTCAGAGACAAGCTGGGCATAAATGTCAGTACGACCATGATAGATAGATTTTTAAAGCAGCACGATATAAGTCTCAAAAAAAAACATACAGGAGCGAAAAAGTAGTAACTGAAGAAGTACAGAAAGCGCGAGTAGATTATTGGTAAAGAATTAGAGATGTAGCTCCTGAAAAGCTTGTGTTTATTGATGACAGTGGGTTATGGGTAGGGATGAGCAGACCCTTAGCCAGAGCGACGAAAGGGAAAAAAGTCTATGAACTGCGGAAATCCTATCGAGGTCAAAAAATGACAATAATTGGTGCAATTAAGCTCTCCGGAGTGGTAGCGACTCAAACATTATAAGGGTCAATGAAAAAAGAGGATTTTCTCCAATTCATCAAGTTAGATTTATTGCCAAAATTAAAAAAAGGAGATGTAGTGGTAATGGATAACTGAAATTCTCATCATCGAGAAGAAGTCAAAGAAATGATAGAGTCAGTAGGAGCCAGGGTAGAATATCTGCCGGTGTATTCCCCTGAGTTTAACCCGATAGAGATGATGTGGTCACAGCTCAAAAGTGTAGTGTGCAAGTTCAGGACGGAGACCATGGAATTATTAGTGAGATTGGTAGAAGTGGCGGTAAGCCTTGTGGATTTACAGTGTTTGAATAACTGGTTTACCAAGTGTTGTTACTGTGCTTAATGATTGAGATAAAGGCTGTAGTGCGATCGCTGATTTATTACCTGGGGCTATTTCTCAGCACATGAAAAACTGCCCGGAAGAAGTGGCGAAGGCTTTAGCGCAGGAAATAGCGATCGCTCTTCGTGAGCAAAGAAAATTAGATCAAAATGCCATAGCTAATGCTTTAGCGCCAGAAATGGGTAAAGCTATTAAGGAGCAAATTCGCCTAGAAAGTGATGCGATGGTAGATGCTTTATATCCGGTGATTGGTAATACCATCAGTAAATATCTAGCCGAGGCTGTTCAGAATATTAACGACAAAGTAGCTAATGCTTTTAGTGTGGAGGGAGTGGCGCGGAAAATTAAAGCTAAAGTTAAGGGGGTTTCGGAAGCAGAATTAATCCTTCAAGAATCTATACCTTTTGCAGTTCAAGCCATATTTTTAATTCATAAAAACTCAGGGTTAGTGATTTCGGAGGTGCAGGCTTCTGGTAGCTATAGCCTTGAGTCAGAAATGGTGGCAGGGATGTTAACTGCTATTCGCAGTTTTGTGAATGATTGCATTGTCCAAATTAATAATTATTCAGAACTAAATGAGATTGAGTATGGGAATTCTAAAATCATCCTAGAGGTGGCAGGTTACTGTTATTTCGCTGTGGTAACTAAAGGGGAACCCAGCCCAGAATTTATCACAAAAATGCGACAAACTATGGGTATAATTGTTTGAGATTACGGAGAATTGATCGAGAATTTTGATGGCGATCGCGACAATATTCCGATTGCTGTACATCAGTTATTAGAAAGTTTAATTCAATTTGTAAGTGAACAAAGACTGAAGCGAGTACCTGTGGCTCTAATCAGTTTAGGGGTATTGAGCGGGTTGTTAATTTTAATTCCCTGGGGATATTTTTCTTATCAAGAATACCTACAAAGACGCATAGCAGATAAAACCGCCCAAACCCTAGCGGCAACTCCTGAGTTAGCGATTTATAAGATTGCTGTCTCAGTGGAAGGTGAGCAATTAAGACTGAGTGGAAAGGTTCCTAATGAAAGATTACGGGAATTAGCGGAAAACTTAGCTGTATATACGGCTTCTGACTTGCAGATAGATAACCAAATTATCGCTGTTGATGTACCGCCAGAGCCTATAGTAACGGCTGGAGAAGTGGAACGCATGACGGGGATTTGCAATGAAATGGCTTGCGTTAATATTGAAAGCAATTATAGCGATCGCCAAGTTATTATTAGTGGTCAAGTCAGACACATGAGAGATGCTCAAATAATTCCCGCTGCCTTTGATAATATTCCCGGCGTCAAATCAGTTTTTAGCACCTTAAAAATAGATCCAGTCCGCATAGAAAATCGCATCTACTTTAATTTCGGTTCAGCACAAATTAACCCCCAGGATATGAAAATCATAACCAGAATAACAGAATTTTTGGATCAGTATCCAAAACTGTCGCTGAGAATTATTGGTCATACAGATCTCAGGGGAAGTGCTGCTATAAATCAGCAATTAGCCCTCAATCGAGCGACAGCAGTTCGCGACGCTTTGACCAAACAAGGAATCGACCCCAAGCGCCTAGAGATAGTAGGTAACGCCCAGCCACCTACAGATGTTATATCTCATCAGCCTTTCTTATTGGGGAGAACTGTGGTATTTGAAATAATAGACAACCCAGACGATAACCAGGGAGAACAACCTTAATCAAATGTCTACAATTTCTAAAAAAATGTGTATGGTTGGTGATTTCAGTGTGGGAAAAACCAGCCTAATTCGGCGTTTTGTAGATCGTCAATTCAGCGACCAATATCTGTCAACAGTGGGGGTGAAAATTTCCCGCAAAGCGGTTGAATTACAGAACGTCAAACAGCAAGAAACGGTTAATTTACAGTTGTTAATTTGGGATATAGAAGAGCACACCAAATTTAAAGCCATTGCGCCTTCTTACCTACAGGGAGCCAGTGGGGTGATTTTGGTAGCCGATCTCAGTCGCCAAGAAACTATTGAGCGGTTAATTGAACACTTGAATTTGTTTTCATATATGAACCCGAAATGTGAAATAATTGTAGCCTTAAATAAGGCTGACTTAGTGGCGGAAAAAGACCTGGAAAAATTGACTCAATATGTACCCCAACCGGTTGCCGAAAAAGCCCTGGGTATTTATCAAACTTCGGCTAAAACCGGTGATTATGTGGATGAAATATTCCAAAAATTGGCTTACAGTATGGTGGTTAAAATTTAATCATTCCCAATTTTAGGAGGGCGCGAATCAGGTATAATTAGTGAAAATCAGGGTCTCAAACAAGATTGAATATACCAGAGGATTATATGAAGCAACTTGGCTCCCAAATTGTAGTTCCCCATCACTTAGAATATTTAATTGTTGATGCTAATTTAACCATCTGTGAAGTGTCAACCAACGTGGATCGTTTTTCTGAGGAACCGGAGCAATTTAAACCGGGTGAAGATATCCGCAATGGTTTACCAGAACTATTCGGAACTGAGGAGATGTTAATAGAGGTATTGCGGGGAGAGTTACCATCTTTTTAACTAAAAGCAATTGGTCGTTTTCCTGACCCCAACTCCCCCCTTTACTTAGATTTTTTTGTCAATCGCTATTATGATGATCAGAAACAAGAATATCAGCTAATTATCTTTTTTTCTGATGTGACAGATAGAATGGTTTTAGAGCAGAAATTAGTTCAAAGTACGAACGAAACTATCCTGTTATTACTAGCGTTAGCGGAAAGTGAAGGAAAATATCGAGATTTATTTGAAAATGCTAGTGATTTAATTCAGTCTTTTGGGATGGATGGTCATTTTATCTATGTCAATAGAGCTTGGAAAGAAACCCTGGGATATACTGAATCTGAAATATCTAATATCACTATTTTTGATATGATTCATCCTGATAATAAATTTCATTTTTTGCAGATTTTAGCTCGCATAATGGCGGGAGAGTTGGTCAATTATATTAAAGCAGAATTAATTACTAAAGATGGTCAGAAAATTTCCGTAGAAGGTAGTATTAATTGTAAATTATAAAATGGTAAAGCGATCGCCACATGAGCCATTTTACGGGACATTACGGAACGCTTATTAACAGAAGCAGCTTGACAGCATGAGCGAGAACAAACGGAACGTCTTTTACTTAATATATTGCCTAAAAAAATTGCTGATAAGCTGAAACAACAACCGGGTAGCGGAAATTTTTGCGGAAGTTACAGTATTATGTGCTGATATTGTCGGTTTTACCCAGTTAGGATCGGAACTTTCTCCTGTGGATTTAGTCAACTTTTTAAACAAAATTTTTTCGGCTTTTGATATGCTTACAGAAGCCTATGGATTGGAAAAAATTAAAACTATTGGAGATGCTTATATGGTAGTGGGAGGACTCCCACACCGTCGAGATGATCATGCTATTGCTATTGCGGAAATGGCTATTAATATGCAAAAAGTTATGGCTGAATTAAATAAGACACAAAGCCGAACATTAAGTATCCGCATCGGTATTCACAGCGGACCAGTAGTGGCGGGTGTGATTGGTTTGAAAAAATTTATTTATGATTTATGGGGTGATACGGTTAACACTGCATCTCCCATGGAGTCCCATGGCGTACCTGGTAAAATTCATGTTTCTGAGGATACTTATCAACTCCTACAACATCAGTATTTATTTGAAAAGCGAGAGATGATAGATGTCAAAGGGAAAGGTAAAATGATTACCTATTTTTTGTTAGTACCCAAAAGAAATACGAGCCTTAATCATAGTGAAGCCACAACTAATGTGAATTGATAACTTGTCACGGTTAACTATTTACTGTTATGTATCATCTGGTTTTTTGCCCCCGTTGCGAACATTAATCAATCGGTTGAGGAGATCAAACCAAAATGAAGAACCCATGGATATAGCGATCGCTGTTAATAGCCAACCACCAATGACTCTAAGAATTGTCAATCCCGAAATTTCACCGCCGAATTGGTAGGCTAAATTAGCGGAACTCCAACCCAAAGGAAGAGCTAAGAGTTTCTCTTGTGCTATCTTGATAAAATCGCGACTGACAATGGTTTCACAGTCGTTTTTATCTAAGGAATTTTGACTTAAACAATTGATATAGTTTTGCCAGGACTCACTATCACTTAAAATTATCTGAATATCTTGGCTAACTTGTTGGCGAATGACAGGTTCTAAAGAGAGGCGGTTAGCAATATTTATGCTATCCACATTCATGATGACAGCCACACCAAATCCGAGTGCTAAAATCATCAAATTAACGCGACGCTTAAATACACCAGAAGCGCGTTCCATTGATTGATTAAACCATGCCATTATTTGATTTTCTAAAGCCTTAATAAAATCATTTTCAAAGCAATTAATTTGTGCTTGATTAGCGAGCGATCGCATTAATCCTATATGTTCCGGCTTGAGAATTTTGGCGACGGGTTGAGAAGCGATCGCCTCCTTAAAATCATCCACAGATAAAGTGACAATTTTTGATTCTTGTCCCGCCGTTTCCATCAACACACTAATCAACGCCAAAGAAAAGGTATCATCAGGAATATAAGAAGGACCCACACCCCGGTTAAATCTATCAATTTTATAATCTTGTAAAGACCCGATTAAAGGATGATTATAAATCTTTTCGGTCATGGGTTCCCCCAAAATACTCTGAATAGATGCTTTCAGATTTTTGGCGCGCCAGTCAAACAAATAAGAGGCAATAAGTTCCTGTAAATTTGAGACGAAAAGACTAAAAATCAGGTAAATAAAAAACAGACCGATAGCCACATTCACTAAAGCGGGTATATTCATAATTTGGGTGGGTGATTAAATCAGCATTTAATTAATCAATTATACCTCTGGGACACAATTAATTAGGGTGATGCCCCCAATTATCTATAGGATAATCCCCAATCAATGTTAAAATAACTATAATGTGCGAGACGTTTAGGAGTCAAATAAGGCTGCAATGCCTGAAATAACCTCCTAGAGGGCAATTAGACCTTCAACCAGTCTAACCCCTTAACTGTATATATGTCCCGACGCTTAGAGTGCTTAGAGTATAGACTAAGCATAGACTAAGCAAGGCAGGGAACTCAAGGTCAATCCCATATAAGAAATCACAGAATACACTATTTATCCTCCAAGTATACTATAAGGAGGAGTATTTAACCCACTTGGGGTGATTTGGGAAAGAGTAAAGGCGATAGCCACCCCCAGTTTCAGAAATCACAAATCTGGGATTGAAGCGGGGAACGGAAGGCGTAAGGGAAACCTATTCCCAATCCGACCACTGCCAACCATCCATGATTAGGGAAACCAAATGTCTGGCTTGAACCACCGTAAGTATTAAGTAGCGAAATAGGTTGACACGCTGCGCTCAAAAGAGTAAGGGGAAAAGTAGGGTACTGTTATCAACACCTACACAGACTTTTAAAATGTACCCCGGTGGATAGGACAAATCTAAAGATGGAATGCCCATATATACGGAACGTTGAAACCCCTGTTGGGCTCTCTACGAGTACATCTCGTAGAGTAGTGAAAAGTGTAAGCGCAAGCTCATAAGGGGAAGGGATGTGACTGAAAGCCAATGCCTAACTGTAATGGTTGGGATATGCCCACTAGTCACGGTGTGGATATAGAGACTGCGATAAGTAAGAGTTTAATGGCGAAAGCGAGTTTAAAGACTAACGCAAGCATATAGCTCCCAAAGTTGAAGTCATAAAGCAGGGGGTCGTAACCTTGTTCCTTTGACAAAGAGGGTATCCACATCAGGAGCCGTGTGCTGGGAAACTCGCAAGCACGGTTTTGAATTGGAGTTGGGAAAGGTGACTTTCCCTTCGACCATAACATCATTAGATATCCCTAAAATCAAATAGAGCGACATTGTAAAATATCCCAACTATGACAGTAAATTCACCCGTAGACTTTCAAGAAGAATTTGAGATCATCGTAGTCGGTGGCGGACACTCAGGCTGCGAAGCGGCTTTAGCCTCAGCGCGTTTGGGTTGTCGCACGTTGCTGCTGACCCTAAATTTAGATAAAATTGGCTGGCAACCCTGTAACCCGGCTGTGGGGGCTCCGGCGAAGTCTCAACTCACCCACGAAGTCGATGCACTGGGGGGAGAAATTGGCAAAATGGCCGATCGCACCTACCTGCAAAAACGGCTACTTAACAACTCTCGCGGACCGGCTGTTTGGGCGTTACGGGCGCAAACGGATAAGCGCGAATATGCAGCAGTAATGCGACAAATAGTCGAAAACCAAGAAAATCTATCAATCCGGGAGGGAATGGTAACGGATTTAGTCTTAGGATTAAATGACGAAATCATAGGAGTAAAAACCTATTTTGGTGTAGCATTTGCCTGTAAAGCGCTCATCCTAACTACAGGGACTTTTTTAGGTGGAATTATTTGGGTGGGTAACAAATCCATGCCAGCGGGACGAGCCGGAGAATTCGCCGCCGTAGGACTTACAGACACCCTGAACCGCTTAGGGTTTGAAACGGGACGACTAAAAACCGGAACTCCCGCGCGAGTCGATAAGCGATCGGTTGATTATAGCAACTTAGAACCTCAGCCCGGAGATGAACGAGTGCGATGGTTCAGTTTTGACCCTGAAGTGTGGGTTGAAAGGGAACAAATGAACTGTTATTTAACCAGAACTACGGCGGAAACCCATCGATTAATTAGGGAAAATTTGCATTTATCCCCCGTTTATGGCGGTTGGGTGGATGCCAAAGGACCCCGTTATTGTCCGAGTATTGAAGATAAAATTGTGCGGTTTGCTGACAAGGAAAGTCACCAGATTTTTATTGAACCAGAAGGCCGTCATATTCCTGAACTTTATATTCAGGGATTTTCTACGGGTTTACCGGAAAAATTACAGTTAGAAATGTTACGGAGTCTTCCGGGTTTAGAAAACTGCGTGATGCTACGACCTGCTTATGCGGTGGAGTATGACTATTTACCGGCAACTCAGTGTTATCCTACGTTGATGACTAAGAAAATTGAGGGATTATTTTGTGCGGGTCAAATTAATGGTACAACTGGATATGAAGAAGCAGCCGCACAGGGAATTGTAGCGGGAATTAATGCGGTTAAATTGGTGCGCGGTGAAGATATGATTGTGTTTCCTCGGGAACAAAGTTATATCGGTACTTTAATTGATGATTTGTGTACGAAGGATCTGCGAGAACCCTATCGAATGTTAACCAGTCGGTCGGAGTATCGGTTATTATTGCGATCGGATAATGCCGATCGCCGCCTAACTCCCTTGGGTCGGGAAATTGGTTTAATTGACGATCGCCGTTGGGAATTATTCCAACAAAAACAGGCTAATATTATCGCGGAAAAGCAGCGGCTAGACCAGACCAGAGTTAAGGAACGCGACGAAATTGGTATAGCGATCGCCTCTGATACTCAACAAAAAATTAAAGGGTCAATTAGTCTGGCGGAATTGTTGCGTCGTCCCGGTTTCCACTATGGTAATTTAGAACATTATCACCTAGGTAATTCTCAGTTATCCTTAGAGGAAAAAGAAGGCGCAGAAATTGAGATTAAATATTCCGGCTATATGGAACGCCAGCAAAACCAAATTGATCAGATCAGCCGTCATGCTAACCGCCAACTCCCTCGAGACTTAGACTATCTTACCATTGAAACCCTATCTATGGAGTCACGGGAAAAATTAAACCGGATCAAACCTTTAACTATTGGTCAGGCTTCCCGTATTGGTGGGGTCAACCCCGCAGATATTAACGCCTTGTTAATTTATCTGGAAGTGCGCCACCGTCAACCGGCGATCGCCATTAAATAAGGGTTGATGATTAACTATCTATTCGCCGGGTTTCTATTGATTCAGAAATCCGGTTTTTATTTTCAATATAACCACATTGCCATCTACGAATCATAAAATTTTTCTTAAATTTGTACAATTTTATACAATTATCATTATACTACCCTCATACAATTATCACCAGATTGATAACAATGGCAACTCTAACAGTTTGGAAATACAATAGCGCTGATGGTGCTAAAAATGCTCTGGCTAAACTCGCTGAACTCCAGAAACAACGTTTAATTCAAATCGAAGATGCGGCTATAGTATTCTGGCCACAAGGTCGCAAGAAGCCCAAAACCACCCAAGCCGTTGACCTAGTGGGTTCTGGTGCATTTGGCGGCGCTTTTTGGGGTCTATTATTCGGCTTGATTTTCTTTGTTCCGGTATTAGGAATGGCGGTCGGTGCATTAGCCGGAGCATTGTCAGGATATTTCACTGACTACGGCATTGATGATGAATTTATCAAAGATGTCCGAAATCAAGTAACTGAAGGTACTTCCGCACTATTTTTACTAACCAGTAGTGTGACTTTAGATAAAGTAGAGGAAGCCTTCAAAGATGAAGAAAAAGGTGAGTTGATTAAATCCAACTTGACCAATGAACAGGAAGCTAAGTTACGGGAAGATTTCGGCGCAGACGAGTAATTTTTCCCTAATTTAGCTTGGTAAAATGTGGGGGATAAGCTGGAATTATTCCCCCAAATATACCCCCCAATAAGGCAATTAAATGATGTGGATTAAAGTTACAGATAAAGCTACCTACTTAATGAATTCAGATATACATATTGAGAAAGTAAGCGGCAATGTGAAAATCGAAAGAGATGGTAAAAAGATTACTATTCAAGGTGTGCCGCGTCAATGGTTCATTTCCCAATCTCTCAATGTTGTAGTTGATTTAGATGCGCCAGAAGCCGATGTGCCTGAAATGGAGCCTATGTAAAAAATGATCACTATCTGGGTTGGTTTCACGCTGGGATTAATAGCTTTTGGTTGGGCAATTCCGATCATGGTTCTGTTCGTTGAATGTTTGGCAGCCGGGTTTAATTTCCCAGGTTTTATATCAAATGACGACCTACCAGAACCGACAATTTCTGTATTAATTCCGGCTCATAATGAAGGGTTAGTTATTGGTCAAACTTTGGCTAATATTTTACCTCAACTGAAACCGGACGATGAAATAATTGTAATTGCGGATAACTGCACAGATGAAACTGTAGCGATCGCCACTGAAAACGGAGTGCAAGTTCTGGAAAGGCAAGATCCAGACAACCGAGGAAAAGGATATGCTCTCGATTATGGATTACGCCACCTAGCGCCAAACCCGCCAGAGGTGGTAGTTATGATTGATGCTGATTGTTTAGTGGAACCAGGAGCGATCGCCACTATTGCTCAACAAGCATTAATCACAGCCAAGCCAGTGCAAGCATTATATTTAATGGAAACACCCCCCAATCCATCTGTCAAGAACTCCATTTCTGCGTTGGCATTCTTAGTCAAAAATTGGGTGCGTCCCCAAGGATTAGCGAAACTAGGGGGACCTTGTTTATTAACCGGAACTGGGATGGCTTTTCCCTGGTCAATTATTCAAAGCATATCCTTAGCGAGTAGTAATATAGTCGAAGATATGCAGCTAGGTGTCGATTTAGCGATCGCTGGTTATTCCCCCCAATTTACAGCCAAAGCCAAAGTAATTGGATACCTTCCCCAAGACGAAACCGCCAGCACCAGTCAACGCACCCGTTGGGAACACGGTCATTTACAAACCCTGAAAACTCAAGTGCCGCGCCTGCTCAAAGCCTCCCTAAGCCAAAGACGTTTTGAACTGTTACAAATGGCATTAGATCTATGTGTTCCCCCCCTCTCCCTTCTGGTAATTTTGTGGGTCGGTGCATCCGCCATATCCTTAATCGCTAGTAGCCTAGGAGTCTCTGCTATTCCCACCATCATCATAGCCCTAGAGGGGCTGCTGCTAACTACTGCCATTGGTATGGCTTGGGCAAATTTTGGGCGATCGCTTATCCCCCTCAAAACCCTCTTAGGTATCCCCCTGTATATACTGTGGAAAATTCCCCTATATTTAACCTATTTCATTAAACCCCAAAAAGAATGGGTAAGGACTCAAAGAGAACCCCTGGATAAATCTTCGCTAAATTCCGATAAAATATAGATCCACTTTCTCAAATTGTGATATCATCAAAGTGTTCAAATACCTGCAAGGTTAGTCATGTTAGCCACTTCCCCAACTTACACTATCACTTGGGAAAAGTTGCCAGATGATTTTGTGTTACCCGATGACCCCGTGGATAATATATATCAACCAGCCCTAGCAGCAGCCGTTACCGAAAGTTTAAGGTTAGCCGGAAAACTGCCAGAAACATCGCTCACTCCGACCAACTACGGCATTTGTGCCACCATAAACGGTAAAATAAGCATAAAAGCGCCAGATTGGGCGTATATTCCGCAAATTACCGTCAATCGGGAAGAGGTAGTTCGTAGTTATACCCCCCGACTACAAGGGGATATTCCCGCACTGGTACTAGAATTTTTATCAGATCCAGGTGGGAGTGAATATTCAATAAAAGAAACCTATCCTCCTGGAAAGTTCTTTTTCTATCAACAGATTCTGCAAGTACCTAATTATGGCATTTTTGATACAGACACAGGCACATTAGAACTCTACCGTTTAGACGAGAACCAACGATATCACCTAGAGTCACCTAATGAACAGGGCAGATTTTGGATACCAGAAATGCAGCTTTTCTTAGGTGCAGAGCAAGGAACCCGCGAAAATCTCACTGGCTACTGGCTACGTTGGTGGGATCAACAGGGAAACCTACTCCTATGGGCGACTGAACTATTAGACCAGGAACGTCAACGATCTGAAAAATTAATCGCCCAATTGCGGGCGGCGGGTATTGAACCTGATACATAGCCTATAACCCCCATTCTACTGTTACTTAGGTGTTACTCAAAACCGTAGTAGAGTAACAAGTGAGTAAAAAATGAGTAGTGCTACTAAACTCCCTACAGTGGGGGGAAAGGGTAACTATGATGAGAGCTATAGCAGATTCCTGAAAGCCTATCAAGACTTTAAAGGGGAATGTCCCAAAGGAGTGACACTCAAGTTACAAAAGTCCGGGACTAGGTATAATTTGCTATTGCAGTTTAAGCAGCCACCTACCGGAAAACGGCTACCCAAGACAGCTAATCTTGAGTGTACACCCCAAGGGGTGATAGACGGGGTTAAGAAAGCCAAGTTAGTGGCACCAAGCCCTGGGAACTATCAGCAGCGATAGTGAATTCTGGGACTGGTACGATGCGACTATCTTAGGAAAGAACCAGATTGAGGATAATCTGATAACCTATCGGGAAATATTCCAACAACTAGAGGATGAGGTGCGAGACGTTTAGGAATCAAATAAGGCTGCAATGCCTGAAATAACTTCCTAATGGGACTTTCACCCCTTGGTGGAATATAAGGGATTCACATTCCTGACCATCCCATAACTGTTTATATGTCCCGACGCTTGGAGAAATCTAAGCAAGGCAGGGGACTCAAGGTCATAAACAAACTGAGAAATCAGGGCGTTGAGAGTAACGGCGATAGCCACCCCCAGTTTCAGGATTCACAACCCGTGAGATTGAAGCGGGGAACGGAAGGCATGAGGGAAACCTAATCCCAACAATCCGACCACTGCCAACCATCCATGACTAAGGAAATCTGAATGTTCCGGCTTGAACCATCGTAATCTAGAAGCAGCGAAATAGGTTGATACGCTGCGTCCAAAAGGGCAAGGGGAAAAGTAGGGTAATCTTGTTATCACCTACACAGACCTTTAAAGGTACCCCGGTGGAAAGGACAAGTCTAAAGATGGAATGCCCATATAAACGGTACGTTTAAACCCCTTTTAGGCTCTCGGCAGGTATAGCATTAGTCAAGGTGGTTAGGACGCAGCTTTGAGAACGGAATCCATGGCATCATGGAGAGAATCAAACTGCTCAATGCAGTGGCGAATACGGGCTTTCAGCCACGACCAACATTTCTCTATCTTGTTGAGGTCTGGCGAATAAGGTGGTAGATAGAGTAAACGGCATTGAGCTGCCTCCACCAGTTCAGGAATCCGCCCCCCTTTATGAAACGTTGCATTGTCCAATACTAGAGTCTGACCTGGCTTCAATGTTGGAATTAAGATGAACTCCAACCACAACTCAAACACTGTCCGATTACAACAACCCTCAAAGCTAAAGGGAGCTAAGAGTTGTTGATGACACCATGCGGCTATCATACTTACCCTGCCCTGCCTCTTCCCTGATTTGAGTGCATGGAAGCGTTTTCCTTCCTCGCAGTAACCATAAGGGTAATCCGAGTCCTGACTATTCATGCCGGCTTCATCGAGGTAGACCACTTCTTCCGGCTCCATCTGTTCAATCTGAGCCATAAACTCCTCTCGCTGTTGCTCATCACGTTCTTGGTAGCCGTAAGTTTTTTTTTCTGGTGAAGCCAATTTTCTTCAAGGCTCTGGATATGGTGCGAGGAGAGATGTCGTCATCCCAAAGTTCAGCCATTTGAGCTGCTGTTTTGTCGCCATGCTCTTGGGCAAAAGCCTTGAATTTTTGCCAGTCGGTAATTTTGTGGTTATTGCCAGGTCGGTGATGAGGTTTAGGGAGGAAGTCTCCGGTCTGTGCTTTTCTTTGCAGCCAGAGATTAATGGTGTTCCTGCTGACATGGAAAACTTGACTGGCTTCTGTTTTGGGCATACCGTCTAGTTCAATGGCATCAATAACTTTTTGTCTGAGGTCGTAACTATAGGGGGCTGGCATTTTTGGTCTTCTTAGTCATCTCGTCCTCTCCATTATACGTCCTAAGTGTTCTGTCTTGTGCTATACTGCGCCGCCCTCATGTTTTGGAGGGGTGAACTGGTTTTCGAGTTGTCGGACTACGGTTAAAGCTGAATAGGATACCCCTGCTGTTCCCTCTCCGGGGTGGGTACAGTCTCCCACTAGCCATAATCCATTAATGGGGGTACGATTGGAAAAGCCAAAGGGTCCAAAGGTGGAAATCCGCTGACCTACACCACCGACAACGCCTTGGTCACGCGCGGTATAACGGGCGAAAGTGCGGGGGGTGGCAGCACAGGAATAAATGATTGTTTCTGGGGTAAGCTGAAAGTAGGAACTTAGACGATTAATGGCCTGTTGGGTGTATTCGTGTTTGAGTTTCTGATAATCTGGGTTATGCCACCATTGCTGCGTATCTGTGAAACTAGAAGCAATAATGGTGGCTTGTCCGTGGGGGGCGCGTCCGTCCCCTGGGTGGCTGACGGAAACAAATAGGGAATTGTTTTCGCCAATGGGTCGGTTATAGTCGTAAAGAAATTGGAGATGGGGGGGGCATTCGGGGGGAATGGCTGACTGATCAACTCCTAAATAAATGACGAAAGCCCCAGAAGCTGGGGGGAGTTTATTAATACGGTGGTGGTAAATGCGATCGAGGGGATTGGTGGAAATGTGGTTTTCCCAAGCTAATAGCTTAACTATGTTCTGAACTGTGACGTTAGCAACTACTAGATCGGTGGTTTCTCGCCACACTTTCCCGGTTTTTTGATCGCGAATTTTGACCGCTACGACTTGACGGTTTTCGGTTTCGATCGCTTCTACGGTATGACCCATTAATAGGGTTCCTCCGTCCCGTTTCAGGCTGGCTACTAGGCGATCGCTTAATACTTGCATACTCCCCTGTAAATGATAGAGTCCTTGGGGTGATTGGGATACTCCCAACGCTGTGGCTGCATACAGTAATGCCGTTTCATCGGCGTTCACCTGGGAGTATAATTTTAATTGTAAATCCAGAAAGGTTTTCAGACGGCGATCGTTGTCTATTCCATAGATCCGCAATAGATCCCCTACCGTCAATAGGGTAAAAGGTAGGGTAATCATGGTATCGAGACGCAAGGCTTTCACCAGTTGCACTAAATCCCACCAATTCCGAGGAGGTAAAATCGGATCGCGACTTTGAAACCGCCAACTAGCTTCAAATAGAGTTCCCATTAATTGCCAAAACTTTTCACTCCCTGGGAACTGTTCTTGTCGTTCCTGCTGCCATTTTTCTGGGTCTCGCCAAACTCGAATCGGCTGGGTTTCTCCGGGTAAAAATACCGCACAAGCAGGGTCGCAGAAGGTGGCGGCTGGTAAGTCTATTTCTAATTCCGAGAAAATCCGATGATGAATGCCGCCGGGTTCTAAACCAGCCACTTGGGTCGCCCCTACATCAAAGGTAAAACCTTTACGTTTAAACGTGGAAGCACAGCCGCCCGGAACTATGGCTTGGTCGAGGACTAACACGGAATATCCTCGATGAGCCAGTAGTGCGGCGGTGGTTAATCCGCCTATACCAGCACCAATTACAATTACCCTATTTGGACGGGGAAGGTTATCAATTTCTTTCATTAATTATTAGGTGGGAATGCTGGTTTTGGATTATAGCAAATTTTGGGGAATCTTAACTACCTATTTTGGCTCTGTATTGTGTTAAAATCTAATCGGGCGGGTGGTGAGTAGGTTTGTCAAACTATCCCGGTTTCCAGTTCACCGAGACTGAAGTTATAATCGTATTGGGGAAGGGTAAGGGTGAGGGTCGGAGGAGTAGGGACCAGTAGGGACGAGTAGGGGGGTGATCAAAAAATTGATACCTAAGCGACTTTTCAAGTTGACCTAGCTGCCCTACAATTCACAAGGAGCCTAAATGCTGTAGCAACCTGGTTGAGTCTGATTCCGTCTAAACTAATACTAAACAGCAGAGTCAAAGTAATATGAACGCTTTGTTACCGAGAATTTTAAAGTCTGCTTACCGCAGAGAACCAATTGTCAGTTTTGTGATTACAGTTGGGGCGGTTGATACTGTAATTGGTGGTGTAACTGCGAGTTTACCGCTGTTGAGTCTCGGTCTGGGAACCGTGGGAGTAGCGGTAGCCTGGCGTTGGTGGCTTATACAGCGATCGCCAGTGGAACAACAAACCGAAACCGCGCCGGAATACTATTTACCGCCGAGTGGTTCCCGTCCTTCCTTACCTATGCTGACTCAGAATAAAAAGCCTCGTCCTCCCTACTAATGAGTTAGGTTGGGGGTTGATAAGTTGCTGAAAATTGGAGAGGTAGCGGCCGAAAGTGGTTTATCGGTGAAAACAATTCGCTACTATGATGATATTGGGTTACTCTGGCCGACTGTTGATCGTAGCAGGTCGGGTTATCGGCTATTTGCTCCGGAAGTATTGACCCGACTGGCATTTATTAAACGCGCGCAAGGGTTGGGGTTGAGTTTGGCGGAAATTGCGGAAATTCTGAAAATTCGCGATCGTGGTGACATTCCCTGTGACCAAGTGAAGCAGCGTTTACAAGCTAAGGTAGCGGATATTAATCAACAAATTATCGCCCTAGAAGGCTTGAAGGGAGAACTTCAGGAGTTACTGAGTCAGTGGGAAGATCAGCCGTCAGCGAGTCGCATGGCTGATACTATTTGCCCCAATATTCAACTGAAACCCTAAAATCAAAAGAGGGAAGGATCATTTATCCTTCCCCTGAATTGGTGATTTTGGGTTTTGGTGTTGGTGTTGGTCTTTGGGTTGGTTGGTTTGGAGTTGTTTACGCAACTGTTGCTGTTGTTTTTTTAGCTGTCGCATTCTAGCCGCACCACCTTTACCTTTGTGGTTGCGCCCTTGGCGACGCGGGGACTCCCAGCGCTTTAGTTGTTGTGCCATGGGGTTATATTATTATTTTTAGGATAATACCTATAGTGTAACTGAGTTGTGCGAGACGTTCAGGCATCAAATAGGGCTGCAATGCCCGAAAATATAGCACAAGACAGAACACTTAGGACGTATAATGGAGAGGACGAGATGACTAAGAAGACCAAAAATGCCAGCCCCCTATAGTTACGACCTCAGACAAAAAGTTATTGATGCCATTGAACTAGACGGTATGCCCAAAACAGAAGCCAGTCAAGTTTTCCATGTCAGCAGGAACATCATTAATCTCTGGCTGCAAAGAAAAGCACAGACCGGAGACTTCCTCCCTAAACCTCATCACCGACCTGGCAATAACCACAAAATTACCGACTGGCAGAAATTCAAGGCTTTTGCCCAAGAGCATGGCCACAAAACCTCCGCTCAAATGGCTGAACTTTGGGATGACGACATCTCTCCTCGCACCATATCCAGAGCCTTGAAGAAAATTGGCTTCACCAGAAAAAAAAACTTACGGCTACCAAGAACGTGATGAGCAACAGCGAGAGGAGTTTATGACTCAGATTGAACAGATGGAGCCGGAAGGGTTGGTTTACCTCGATGAAGCTGGCATGAACCTACATTCCGCAGGTTGACAGGGAATAAAAGATATGGTGCTAGTCTAGGCTAGAAAGGGTTCCTTCGAGCGGTAGGCTCTGGCGATGCAGATTAAAAATTTAGACCATCTGGGTTTAGTGGCTGGAGTGATTGACGAACTTGGCCTGGTCGAGTTGACGGATAAGCGGATTGAACCTCATAGCTTGGAGCATGTGAGTGCCGGACAAGTGGTTAAAGCCATGATTTTGAACGCCCTAGGCTTTCTCAGTGCACCGTTGTATTTATTCAGCGAGTTTTTTGAGAGTAAAGCGGTGTCTCATCTGCTCGGGGAAGGGGTAGAGGCTCGTCACTTGAATGACGACCGCTTAGGTCGAGTGTTGGATGAACTCTACTCTACGCAGAAGGGACGACATCATTTTTTCTCCAGGTGGCGCTCCAGGCTGTGGAACGATTTGGAATTGATATTCAACAGCGTCATCTCGATGCCACCTCGATCTCAGTAGAAGGGAAGTATCAGCGGTGCTCGAAGGGGAAATCCGAGGTAGGACTTGAGTCAGCTCCCCCCGGTGAGACATCAGCAGAACCCAGCCCAATTCGGCTGTGTCGAGGCTATTCCCGAGACCATCGTCCAGATTTGAAACAGTTTTTGATGACTCTAGTCTGTGCCGCCGACGGTGGCGTGCCGCTATGGTTGCAGTTGGCCAGTGGCAATGAACAGGACACTCAGCAGTTTGCAGAGGTGCTCAAGGCGTTTGGTGACCAATGGACTAGCGACGGTATCGTTGTGATGGATGCCGCCTTTTACACAGCAGCCAATCTGCAGCAGATGGAGACCACGGGGTGGCTATCACGGATGCCGCTGACCCTAAAAGCGGCTCAAGAGCTGGTGCACAGCGATGTCACCCGACTGACTGAAGTCCCCTGCAACTCCAAGGATTACCGGATGTGGGAGATTGAGCAGACCTATGCCGGAGTGCGCCAGCGCTGGCGCCTCGTCGAAAGCCAAACCCGCAAAGCCAATGCCGACCTCTGGCAACCCGAATTAGAGAAGCTCGAACACCGCCTCAACCGCCAATTGAAAAAGCTGACCCAGCGGGTCTTTGCTTGCAAACCCGATGCCCTCGAGGCCTTGATGCAGTTTCAAGATGGACTCGAGGTGCATCAGCTCACTCAGGTCTCCCTGGAGACGGTGCGGGCCAAGCGACCCCCCGGTCGTCCCGCCAAATCCGCCGAACCCACCCCAGTTCAGGGCTATCGGCTCCAGGCCACGTTACAGCAGACCGCCACGGCGGAAGACCGCTTTAGCCGTCAGCGTAGTCGCTTTATTCTAGCCACCAATCAACTGGAGCAATCCCTCTGGCCGGCTCAGACCTGCTTGAGCGAATATAAAGGGCAACAGACCGTCGAGAGAGGCTTTCGCTTCCTCCAAGACCCCCTCTTCTTTGCCAGTAGCGTCTTTGTCAAAAAGCCGCAGCGGGTCGAGGCCTTAGCTCTCATCATGGCCCTAACCCTTATGGTGTATACCCTCGCCGAACGCCAACTGCGACAGGCGCTAGATGCTCAGAAGCAAACGGTGCGCGACCAACGCCAACAACCCACCGCTAAACCGACCTTTCGCTGGATTATGCAGAAGTTTCAAGGAATCCACTGGGTTAATCTCGATGGGCAAAGGCAGATTAGCAATCTCAATGATGAACGGCGATTGATTATTCACCTCTTCGGTCCACCCGTTGAGCGCTATTACTACGCATCCGGTTAATTACCTATCAACCTGCGGAATGTAGGATGAATAGTCAAGACTCGCAGTAACCATAAGGGTAATCCGAGTCCTGACTATTCATGCCGGCTTCATCGAGGTAGACCACTTCTTCCGGCTCCATCTGTTCAATCTGAGCCATAAACTCCTCTCGCTGTTGCTCATCACGTTCTTGGTAGCCGTAAGTTTTTTTTTCTGGTGAAGCCAATTTTCTTCAAGGCTCTGGATATGGTGCGAGGAGAGATGTCGTCATCCCAAAGTTCAGCCATTTGAGCTGCTGTTTTGTCGCCATGCTCTTGGGCAAAAGCCTTGAATTTCTGCCAGTCGGTAATTTTGTGGTTATTGCCAGGTCGGTGATGAGGTTTAGGGAGGAAGTCTCCGGTCTGTGCTTTTCTTTGCAGCCAGAGATTAATGGTGTTCCGGCTGACATGGAAAACTTGACTGGCTTCTGTTTTGGGCATACCGTCTAGTTCAATGGCATCAATAACTTTTTGTCTGAGGTCGTAACTATAGGGGGCTGGCATTTTTGGTCTTCTTAGTCATCTCGTCCTCTCCATTATACGTCCTAAGTGTTCTGTCTTGTGCTATAATTCCAACATTGAAGCCAGGTCAGACTCTAGTATTGGACAATGCAACGTTTCATAAAGGGGGGCGGATTGCTGAACTGGTGGAGGCAGCTCAATGCCGTTTACTCTATCTACCACCTTATTCGCCAGACCTCAACAAGATAGAGAAATGTTGGTCGTAGCTGAAAGCCCGTATTCGCCACTGCACGTGAGCAGTTTGATTCTCTCCATGATGCCATGGATTCCGTTCTCAAAGCTGCGTCCTAACCACCTTGACTAATGCTATAACTCTGGCATAGATAACGACTTTGCGTTTGTCACTGCCTGATATGGAATCAGAATATGACTCAACGCTAAGTACAGGACAAAAGCTGTAGAGCCTGGTGAAACCGCCCTGAAAACAAAGGCAGATTAGAGAAAGTGCGGCGTAGAAAATCGAAGCCAGTGCGGAAAAGACTCTGGGAGCGTCGTCCGTGAGCCTTCACTTCAAAGGAATGGGTGAACCTTGGTGAATCCACAAACCCACCTTCATAGCCCAAGTAAAAGCCAGGCTAAGCAAAGCCAATAAACGGCTCAAGCGCTCAGGGTCCTTAAAGTGAGTCGATTCGAGACAGAAGCCCCGAGTCTTCAAGGCTCCGAAGAGGTTTTCAATACCCCAACGCCGAGCATAGTCGGGGAGGGCCGTTTCGGGGCAAGCGTTAGTGATGAGAATCAACAACTCCCCCGAATCAGCCAGACGAGAGCCAATGACGTAAACCTGCCGTCCCCAAACCCAACGGCGACCCGAAAGCTGGCGAAATTCTCCGGGTCGCAGAGAATCAAACATTCGTTCGCCGCTACGCCGAGTTCCTCCTAACTTAGGACTAATCAGCTCGCTGTGGCGGATGCGTAGGCGGAAAGGAACCTCGGGGTCGATGAGAAGATACGAGAGCCAATCTCGCCCCACAAATTCCCGGTCAGCGGTCAGACAAGCCACCTCCACGTCAGGAAATAGTGCCTCGAAGCGGTCGAATAAGTCCATGCGTTCGCCACTGTTGCTATTGCCCTTTTTGTCAAGCATCGTCCACAGCAGGGGAAAGGCAATCCCCTCGTGGACGACTGCCAACATCAAGATGTTGAAATGGGTTTGACCGAAAGACCAACAGGTGCGGTCGAGACTAAGAGTCCAGTCCAAGGTTGGGGAATGTCAATGAGGCTAACGACGAAACGGGCAATCTCTGCCCGGTCAAATTTGAATTCCCGAAAAAAACGTTGTAATCGCTGGTAATTTGAGGAAATTTGCACAGGATTTGCGAATACAGTCGCTATTTCCATCAGATTAACCGTCTTTGTTTGGAATAGCGCCATCAGGAACAGGCAGACAAAGTTTAATCTCGCCCCGTGCCAGGGCAAGTGAGGGCGCAAAGTGTCTCGTAATCGGTTAAGCTCGTTCATGAGAGGGAAGTTTGGTTTGTGGTAATTCCGATGTAACCCTCTCACCCCAACTTGGCGCTACCCCCCCACCCCTCGACTTTCACCTCAGCCCGGAGCGCCCCCTTCAGAATTTTCGGCTAGATTCCCTTTTGGCTAAGACTTTCAGCTTTTTTGTCCTGTACTGAGGACTCAACGTTGTATCGTCGTTGCCCAGCGGGGGTTCTGATGGTCTCGATTGAGCCATTGTCGTCCCATCTGCGGAGTGTTCTTTCATGGACTCCAAGGATTTGGGCCGCTTCCTTGGGTTTGACATATCTGGCAATAGGTTTATCCTCAACTCTTCTCGCTTATTATACCGTATTGCCCTAAAATGTTAACCTAATTTGAGATGAAATCATGCTCTCTCATTCTATCCTTAGCCACCATTCCCCTGAACTCGCTATGATATTACCTCAAAACCACCGTCTCGCCACCATTTTTCCGCTCAATATTGATTGCCGGCTTCCCCTTTATCCCCAAAACCCTAGCCACTTTTTCCGTGAAAATACCGACTTGACAGCAGATTTTAAGTAGACACTTACCCTCAACCACCTTTACATAATTTTCTCAGATTTTACAACATCTTTACACAACAAATATTGACATCAACACCTATCTTTAGCTATGCTGGAGGAAAGTTAAGCGACTTCAGCAACCCATAATTGTCTTGATTTTTTGATGGATTCAGACCCCGGCTATTAACTGTGAAATTCCCTCACCAACTGATTCTAAATTATAACTAACTATGAAAAAATTACTAACAACCATCGGCACCGTCTCTTTCTTGGTAGTAGGCTGGAGTGTGTCTCCCGCCGCCGCCTTTCCCCCTTGGGCAATGCCACCAGAAGAACCAGATGAGGAATTAATCTTTAATGGCGAAGTCCTCAATGATGACCAAACAGAGTTTGTCTATGATGTAACAGATTTCCTAGGAATTACCACCGAAGATTTACTCAATGATCCTAGCCAAATGGATGGCTTGCACACTGGCAGTAAACAAGAAATCAACAGAGACAGCTTCGGTGTCTTCCACAAAAACGGCTGTAGTGTGAATGCCGACTGCGCCTTAAAAGCCATTGGTTTAGGTCTCAGTCTCCAATGTATCGGTTCAGGTTACGATCCTGAAGCCTGGGCGAGATGTCTGAAAAGTCGAAATGAGGATGCTTACTATGCAGCCCTTGAGTGTACTTGGCAACAGTCCAACCCAAGTCAACCTTGTAATTTCCTCACCCACGGCGATACTGACAACACCTACGCCTGCAACGCCACTAACCCAGTAGCAGCATTGCGTCAGAATTCCGTAGAATTGCCCACCTTTTCCCAAAGCAGTCCATCGGAACGGGTATCCATTGATCTACTCTACTTTCCCAGGGCTAAATTGACCTCTGTTAGCAATCCTAACTAAGACCACAAAAAACAAAACAACCGGGCGCACAGTACAAACCTGTACTCTACGCCCCACAACACCTAACCAGCTATTTGTTCAACGTTGAGACAAACGCTGGTTTTGTTGATGATACATAGCAATCAGAACACGGGCTGGATCAACCCACCGATTACTATACTTGAGTCCCCAGTGCAAGTGAAGTGAGGTCCGGTAGTTCTCCCGGTCATCCCAACCCGCGCAATTCTAGTCCCGGCTGCCACAATTTGACCTTTGCGAAGTTCCAGACCGCCGCCACGGTCAATAAAGTAAGTACCATTAGCATTACTTTGTACATGACCCTGAACGTGGCAATAGATATGTTCCCACTGTCCTGACTGGATAATAATTCCCGTGCCGCAGCGATTATCCTCCCAGAGTTCGACTACCTGTCCGCTCCACCAATTGCGGATATAACTCCCCATAGGTGCGGCTAAGTCTAAACCATAGTGAAACCCACCAGCACGATAGCCAAAAGGTGATGTATACTGCTGGAAATTTTCCACCGGAAAAGAAGCATTACCCCAATCGACCCCTACCGCTACTTGGGAGGCTGATGCCTTAGTTGCACCTATATCTAACTGTTGTCCCCCCCAAGGAATTAGAGTCAGACACACGAAACCGACCAGAACCCATAGCATTCGTTTCAGGAGGGTCGGACGCTTGAAAACTTGCAGGGGGTTGAGTTTTGCCATGATTATTGATTCCTCAATCACCAAAATCTATTAATGAATTACCGGATGCACCCACAAGGGTTATATTTAAATCAATTCCCGTATAGCACACATTTGATATTCTGCCACCATTAGGCATAAACAGAACATAATGTTAACTGATTATTTTTCATGGGCGATGGAAACCCCTGTTATATCGATATTTCTGGGTTGGTTCCCGTTGAATACAACGGCTATGGCTGGGACGGCGTTATGGTCGCTGGCATTAAGTTTGGGGTTTTCCCCCCTCAGTGAATTACTCATGGAAAAACTCACGGGTTGGCTAGATTGGGCTGAACGTCCCTTTTATGGGTCAGATGAACAATTTGAGGAAACGCGCACTAGCAGGGAGTCGGGAAATATTTTTTTTGCTTCTATCTTCAGCGTTGTACCGTTTCTAATGGTGGGGGGATTATTGAATTGGGGAGTTGAATTGGGGTTGGGACCTTCTTGGTCTATCAGTGTGGGAGTCATTGCGGCGGTTACCTGTGGGGTTTATGAGTTGGGGCGACGCGATAGCCAGCAAAATCGATAGCTTTGTTGATTTCATCTGGCGGCGCAGAGGATATCAACACACTGGGATAAACGGCGGTTCCCCATTGGGGATGAATTACGATGGTACAGGGTCCCTTTTGCAGAGAAAGGTTTAAGGATGTGGCGACAGTTAAAGCATCGCTATGGTTGATTTCTCCGGGTTGGGACAGGACAGCAACGGATAACCGCTGGGAGGGTAGATGATATCGGTCATCCATCCCTGGGAATTGAGTTGTTGGGCTACGGGTTGGGCGAATTCTAAAAAGCGATCGCATAATCTGTTTTTCTCCTGCTCAATGATATCATTAGTTGTGGTTAAGGGGAACTGCGATCGCTGTAAAAAAATCACTATCCAAATATCATCAGAGTGCCAATCTGGTAGAATCCGCCTTAAATTAGCGGCTACAAAAGCGGTGGGGGGATGGATGGAAATATCAGGCGATCGCACCTCGGTTATATTGTCGCTCATGGTAATTTGGGGGGAATTATGGCAAAAGTTAGATTTTGGTCACATTGAAGCTAAGAATCTCTTGATTGGCTTGGGATAATTTCTCAGTTCTGAGGGCTATGATAATGTATTGAATAAATCCTTGAGTTGCTTTACCATTTGATTGAATTATTGCGCCCAAATGCCAACTTCATCTACTCGGTTAGTCAGACCTGATTCAAATCACCTTCACCAGTTTTGGTAACAGCTTCGCCTTCTCTAGCCATCAAGTACATTCTGAAGCCCCTCCCCCAGGGGGAAAGGGGTGTAGACGCGCGGTGGCTTCTCCTGGAGTTGGCTGTATCCCATCATATCAAAAACTCCATGGTTCTACCCTCCGCTATTATGGTAATGGGGGGATATTGGCTGCATCTAATATTTTCGGGATGAGGTCTTCTCGTTTAACCGCCATAAGGTGAACACCTCGGCAAATTTGACGTGCAATTTGTACTTGTTCCGCCGCAATTTTAATGCCTTCTTCCAGGGGATGTGATGATTTTTCTAAACGGTGGATAATGTGGTCGGGGATGTTAACACCGGGAACATATTTGTTAATAAAAAGGGCATTTTTCGCGGATTTCAGGAGGAAAATTCCCGCCAAAATCGGTTTATCCGTATCAGAAGCGACTTGATTCATGAATTTATAGAGCCTTTCAAAATCCGTGATTAATTGACTTTGAAAGAAACAAGCCCCGGCTTTTAATTTGCGATAAAAACGACTTTGTAACCCGGAAAAACTGGGAGATTGGGGGTCTACTGCGGCTCCGGGAAATAGGTCTGTCCGACCATGGGGCAGCTTTTTATCATTCCAATCCATGCCATTATTTAGCTTATTAATAGCTTGTAATAGGCGCACGGATTCAAAATCAAAAACTGGTTTAGCATTAACATGATCTCCGGCTTTGACTGGATCACCTGTGAGGGCGAGAATATTCCTAATTCCTAGGGCGTGCGCTCCCAGGAGGTCTGCTTGTAAACCAATCCGATTGCGATCGCGACAAGCGACTTGTAAAATCGGTTCAATGCCATGATGTTGGAGAATGACGCAGGAAGCTAGGGAACTCATCCCTAAAACAGCCCGACTGCCATCAGTAATATTAACCCCATGGACGCGATTTTTTAGACCCCGCGCCATCTCGATCATGTGAGTGGGATCGCCGCCTTTTGGGGGTGCTACTTCGGCGGTGATCACAAATTCTTTGGGGTTCAAACAAGCAGTCCTAAATCGGTTCATTATGGCGGTTTTAGATGTAAAAATTAAAGGTAAATTCAGGGAGATTACAAAGGTTTGGAATAACCTAGGGCATCTTTAACGCGGCTTAAAGTTTGATTGGCTACAGCCTCGGCTTGTTGGCGACCTGTACGCAATATGGACTCTAAATAACCACGATCGCTCATAACTTCCTTGTAGCGTTCCTGAATAGGCTTGAGGGCGGCGATCGCCGTTTCCGTCAGCAGGGGTTTAAACTGTCCCCACCCCATATCTGCACATTCAGCCGCCACTTGTGCTTTAGTTTGGTTAGAGAGCAAAGCATATAGACTCAGCAGATTATGACATTCGGGGCGGTCTGGAACATCAAAAGCTAACCCTCGCACCGAGTCAGTTTTGCAGCGTTTAATTTTCTTAACGATCGCATCTGGGGGGTCTAACAAATTAATCCGGCTTAACTCGGAGGGGTCAGACTTAGACATTTTCCTAGTCCCGTCGGTTAAACTCATCACCCGTGCGCCTTCTGTGCGAATGAGAGGTTGGGGAATTTTGAGAATTTCCTGATCTGGTTGACCGAATAAATGGTTAAATCTGCCAGCAATATCCCGTGTCAGTTCCAAATGTTGTTTTTGGTCTTCCCCAACCGGAACGCGATCGGCATCATAAAGCAAAATGTCGGCAGCCATCAATACGGGATAATCCAATAAACCCGTACTGACATTTTCCCCCTGTTTAACGGCTTTTTCCTTAAACTGGATCATATCTTGCAGCCAGTTAATGGGGGTCAGACAGTTGAGAAGCCAGGTTAACTCACTGTGGGCGGAAATATGGGACTGTACAAAAATAGTTGAATCTTCTGGGTCGATACCACAGGCTAAATAAAGGGCTGCGATCGTGTAGGTATCCGCCGCCAGAGTCGCGGGGTTGTGGGGAACGGTGATCGCGTGTAGGTCTACCACACAGAAAAAGTTATCATACTGTTTCTGACCTTCTACCCAGTTGCGGATCGCGCCCAGATAGTTACCTAGGTGTAGGTTTCCCGTTGGTTGTACTCCTGAGAGAATTCGCTGCTTATCCATGATTGCTGCTGTGAACTTAACTTAAAACTCTATTTTAGACAATAGAAAGCGGGGTTTTGAACTGGATCAGCAATTGTACCAGAATTGTGGTCCTGTCCCCATAGACCCCATAGACCAGGTTCAACCCACTAGGCGGAGATTTTACCATAGTTTATTTGGGGGGTAGATATTTCGTTGGCAAATCTGGCAAAATGGAATTATAGGCGTTGATAATTTTTAGGGGTTCAGTCAACAGTATTTGATACGGGGGCGGGAATATAACTCTACACTGTTAATTTTCCGAGTTAATTTGTCCTAAGATGATTCAGACAGGGGATCAATCAAATGAATGCACAGATTTTAGCACACTCACGGGAACTTACTACGGCGACTCCTAGAGAAAACTTGCTTTTCAAAATAGCTAACCAGATGGTTAATTTCGCTAATTTAAACACGATTTTTGATACGGTAGTCACGGAATTATCTGAGTTGTTGCAAAGCGATCGCACTTTGATTTGTCCGTTAGAAGCTGATGGTATCGTCCACATAAGGGCAGCATCTTTTAGTGATATTCGCACTGTAATCAGTCAGGAAGATATCGCGGAAATATTCTGGAAGTATCATGAATTGATCGACGAAGTAATGGCGATAGCTGATATTTATCAGACCCATCTAGGAGATGATTATATAGAATTTATGGCTCGGCTGCAAGTGCGGGCTAGTTTGAGAGTCCCTATTTGGGTGAGTGGGGATATTTGGGGATATTTGATTGTTCATCAATGTAGCCATAGCCGGAACTGGCTACCAGAGGAAATAGATCTGCTGAATATGATATCTGTAAATTTGGCGATCGCGATTCAACAAGCCACCCTGGTAGAAAAAGCACAAACTTTCAACTCCAATACACTCAATCCTCAATATTCGGAAGTCTCATTTCGTGCTTTACTTGCTAATCTTCCGGGTGCTATTTATCGCTGTGCTTGTGACGAGTTTTGGACGATGAAATTTATCAGCAATGCCATTGAAGATATTTGCGGTTATCGACCTGATGAAATCATCAACAATCGAGTTATCTCCTATAATGAGATCATTCATCCTGATGACCAAAAAACTGTCACAGCCAAGATTTTACCGGCTTTATATGCACAGGAATCATTTATTGTAGAATACCGGGTTATTCATAGGGATGGTAGTATTCATTGGGTTTATGAAAAGGGGAGGGGTAAGTTTGATACTCAGGGAAACTTAATCGGTATTGATGGCGCTATTTTTGACATAACGGATCGCCAAAATACCGAACTGGCTTTACACCAGAAAACCGAAGAATTAGATAGATTTTTTTCTATTGCTCTGGATTTGCTTTGTATTGCTGATGTAGAAGGACGATTTTTGCGATTAAATCAACAGTGGGAAATCAGCTTAGGGTATCCGCTAGAAGAGTTAGAGGGTCGATTGTTTATAGAATTTGTGCATCCTGATGATGTTCAACCTAGCCTCGACCACATATCAAATTTATGCCAACAAAATTCCGTGCTTAATTTTGTGAATCGCTATCAGGCTAAGGATGGTTCTTATCGTTGGATAGAGTGGCGATCGACTCCTGTAGGCGATCGCATTTATGCAGCAGCGAGGGATATTACCAACCGCAAAAAAGCCGAAATTGCCTTACAAGAAAGTGAACAACGTTGGCAATTTGCTTTAGAGGGAAATGGTGATGGCGTTTGGGATTGGAATGTAGAAACCAATCAGGTTTATTTCTCTCGACGTTGGAAAGAAATTCTAGGTTTTAGGGCTGAGGAAATTAGCGACAATCTTGAGGAGTGGGAAAAACTAATACATCCTGATGATAAACTGCAAGTTTTCGATATATTACATAAGCACCTAAATGGTGAAACGGAGCAATATATTAGTGAACATCGTATTAAGTGCAAAGATGGTCATTATAAATGGATTCTTGATCGGGGTCGGGTGATGTATCGCAGCCTCGACGGAAAACCGCTGCGGGTGATCGGGACTAAAACGGATATTAGCGATCGCAAAAAAAACGAACTAGCTTTAAAAGAGAGTGAAGAAAAGTTTCGTCAGTTAGCAGAAAATATCCATCAAGTCTTCTTTATTAATAGCGCTACCGGAGAAATGATTTATGTGTCTCCAGCCTATGAGGAAATTTGGCAACAAAGTCGAGATAGTTTATATAAAAATCCTAGTTCCTGGTTAATGTCTGTTCACCCAGAAGACCGTGACGGTATGGCTGAGGCTTTAAATAAGCAAATTAGTCTAGGTATTCCTTTTAATCAAACTTACCGAATTGTGAGACCAAATGGCTCAATTCGTTGGATTAATTGTCATGCTTTTCCGGTGCGAGACAGCCAGGGCAATATTTATCGATATACTGGTATTGCGGAAGATATTACCCATCGTAAAAGAATTGAAAATACTCTGCATAACCAACTACTAAAAACCCTAATTATCCAGAAAATTACCGACAATATTCGTCAGAGTTTAGATGTTCAAGAAATTTTTACAACCGCCGTCGCAGAAATTGGCAAAGCCTTTAAAGTCAACTGTTGTCTAATTCATACTTACCAAAAATATCCTTTTCCCCATGGGAATTTGGTAGCCAAATATTCTCAGCATCCATGTAATTTACTTGGGGATTTAAAGGAATCAGTAACCTTTGATAATGACCCTTATATTGAATACTTGGTTGAGCAAGAGAGGGCGATTTCATCCCATAAAAGTGATTGCTTAATTAAGCTATCAGAAATTCATTTAACCTCTCCTTTGTTGCAGACCAAGGAATATTTTAAGGAGTCAGACAATCTGAAATCCATGTTAGCGATCGCCACTTTCTATCATGGTCAACCTAATGGTATTATTAGCCTGCATCAATGCGACCATAACCGAGTCTGGACTCTTGATGAAATAGAACTACTAGAAGCTGTAGCACGCCAATTAGGAATTGCGATCGCTCACGCACAACTACTCTCTCAAGAAAAGGAGCAACGCCAAGAATTAACTTATAAAAACATTAAACTTAAAAAGATGACTCAGGAAGCCAAAGCGGCTAACCGTGCTAAAAGCGAATTTTTAGCTAATATGAGCCATGAAATTCGGACACCCATGAATGCAGTTTTAGGCTTTACTGATTTATTACAATCTACAATTACCGACCCTAAAGCCACTTCTTATATTAAGGCGATCGCCTCTAGTGGTCGCACTTTATTAGCATTAATAAATGACATTTTAGACCTATCGAAAATCGAAGCTGGTAAATTACAATTACACTATGAACCCGTTAATATCCGCACCGTAATTAATGAAATCGAGCATATTTTTGAACAAAAAGCCAGCGAAAAAAACCTAAACCTAGAAGTTGAGGTAGACCCCAAACTACCCTATAGTATTATGACCGATGAAGTCAGGCTGCGACAAATTCTATTTAATATTGTCGGAAATTCCATAAAATTCACCGAATTTGGGTCAGTGAGAATCACAGCATCTTGTTCACAACTCAAACCCAATCATCCCTATAATTCTATTGACCTCAAAATTGCCATTACTGACACAGGTATTGGTATTTCTCGCGAAGACCAACACAAGATTTTTGACTCATTTACCCAAAGCGAAGGTCAAAGTAACCGCAAATACGGAGGGACAGGTTTAGGTTTAACTATTACAGAAAGGTTAGTCCATCTCCTAGGTGGTTCAATTCATCTGGAAAGCGAACGCGACCAGGGAAGCACATTTACCGTTGATTTACCCGATGTCAAAATAGCCACAGAAACCACAATATTATCGCCTCTAATAGCCCTTGATGAGAATTTACAACCATTTGAACCTGCTACTATTTTAGTGGCTGATGATGTCCGTTCTCATCGGGATTTACTAGCCGAATATTTCGCCAATACATATCATAAAATTCTCAGCGCCAAAGATGGAGAAGAAGCCATTAGGTTAGCCCAAATTTATCAGCCAGATATTATTTTTATGGACTTACGGATGCCTCGTATGGATGGACGAGAAGCCACCCAGTTTCTCAAACACAACGAACTCACTAGCCATATTCCCATTGTCCTATTAACCGCATCTCCCCAACATCGTAATGAACAAGATTTGCGGCAATTGTGCGATGGTTTTTTATCAAAGCCAGTGACCAAATCACAGATTGTGGCTGAACTCAAGAAGTTCCTAAATCATGCTGAATTAACCGACAAAATAGATGAACAGCCCTCAGAGAAAGTCTCCTTAAAACCCGTGAGATTAACAGAATTAGCCGCTAAATTGCGTCAGGAAGTAGAAGTGAATTTACCCCATTTACAAGAAACTTTAGTAGCCAGAGAGATTAAGCAATTTATGCAAAATCTAGAGATGTTAGCAGAGGAACATCAATCTACAGTTTTACTCGATTATGTGGAAACCCTCAAACAGCAACTTGAGGATTTTGATTGGGATAACATTCCTAAAACTGTTGCTAAATTTGCCGAAATTCCCGAACAGTTAATCAGAGACAATGGTTAATGGACAATTATCAATTATCCTTAACCCAAAAATAGCTTATAGGCAGGATTTTGATTTTCATCCCAATAGCGATATCCGAGGGTGTCTAAAAACTCTTGCCATTTCTGCATTTCCTGGGGGGGAACTTGCATTCCGACCACAATACGGCCGTAGTCTGAACCATTGTTGCGATAGTGGAATAAACTAATATTCCAAGTGTGACTCATAGACTCGACAAACTTCATTAATGCGCCTGGACGTTCGGGAAACTCGAAACGATATAATAACTCATCATGAGCCAGAGGAGAACGACCGCCTACCATGTGGCGCAAGTGCATTTTAGTTAATTCATCATCTGTTAAATCCATGGCGATTAAATCATGTTCTGCAAAGGTTTCCGTTAACTTTTGGGCATCTTCCCGGTTTTTAATTTGAACACCGACAAAAATATGGGCTTCTTTTTCGTCGGCAATGCGATAGTTAAATTCAGTGAGATTACGTTTTCCTAAGCAGTTACAAAACTTGCGTAAACTTCCCGGTTGTTCAGGAATTGTGACGGCAAAAATCGCCTCGCGCCGTTCTCCCAATTCGGCCCTTTCTGCCACAAATTGCAGACGGTCAAAGTTCATATTTGCGCCACAGGCTACAGCAATTAATGTACGATTGTGCATCTGTTCCCGTTCGACATAGGCTTTCATGCCAGCGATCGCTAATGCACCAGCGGGTTCTAAAATTGATCTAGTATCCTCAAACACATCCTTAATCGCCGCACAAATATCATCAGTTCCCACTAAAATAATATCATCTACATAAGTTTGACAGAGGCGAAAAGTTTCTTCTCCCACCTGTCGCACCGCCACCCCATCAGCAAATAATCCCACCTCGGATAATTTCACCCTATGTCCAGCTTTCAAAGATTGAGACATAGCATCAGCGTCAACAGGTTCCACCCCAATAATTTTAATTTCTGGTCGCAGTCGTTTCACATAAGCAGCAATACCAGAAATCAAACCGCCGCCTCCTATAGCCACAAAAATAGCATCAATAGGCTGTTGATATTGCCTTAATATTTCCATAGCAATAGTTCCCTGTCCAGCAATCACGTCTGGGTCATCGAAGGGATGAATAAAAGTTAGGTTTTTTTCGACTTCTAATTGGCGCGCGTAAGCATAGGCATCATCAAAGGTTTCTCCATATAAAACTACCTCCCCGCCTCTAGCTTTAACCGCCTGTACTTTCACATCTGGGGTAGTAGTTGGCATCACAATAATTGCCCTACTTCCTAGGCGACTGGCTCCCAAAGCTACCCCCTGGGCGTGATTTCCCGCTGAGGCGGCTATTACTCCCTGGGCGAGGCTTTCCGGGGTTAATTGGGCTATTTTATTATAGGCTCCCCGCAGTTTAAATGAGAACACAGACTGCATATCTTCTCGCTTGAGGAGGACTTGATTATTTAACCTTTCGGATAGTCTGGGGGCTAATTCTAGGGGGGTTTCCTGGGCGACATCGTAGACCCGGGCGGTGAGGATTCGTTTTAGGTAGTCGGAGTGCATAACTTTGGGCAAAAGGGCAAAATTGCATGAATTTAGATTATACTGTACTTAGGTGATTCATGACTTGCTGATCAAACCAATTATTGCGATCGCGACATTCTGGCAAACTTTCGGGATAAGATTGGCAGTTTTTAAGATGCGATCGCCAATTATCCGTACCGCACAAAAATTTACTTTCATCAAATCGCTGATATAGAGTTTTTCCCAAGATTTGAATCTCCCGTTTTGGTTGCTTCCAATGAATCCCTGGATACATAGCAACTGGGTGTTTTAGGGTCAAAAATTTACTGGTAAATGGGAACGCTAAAACCTTACGTCCTAGCAGTGTTCCCCAATAGGCTCCGTGGAAAGAACTGGTTAAAATAGTTTCCCCTGAAGCCAAAAAACTAATAATTTCCTCAAAGTTCTTATCTTCATTAGTCATCCGAGGAAATGAATCAATTTTAATTTGAAACTTTTTGTGCGAAAATACTACAAAATCATGTTGTATCGAGTAGTCCTTATCAAAAACTTTATCCATGCAGCTCACACAGGGAACCCAATCATAGCCTTGGTTATAGTCTCTAATTCCCATGAGATTAAAATCTTTTAAATAAGGCTTATAGTCAAAATCACTACCATGATAAGATGAGGAATTATCACCAGAATTTTTAATTTTATAAACCTGCTGTCCGGCTCCCCATAAAATCAAACTATTACCATTTTTACCAGCTTGTAAACGTTGGAAATTGTGCAAAAAGCGGTCAAACATTAACCCACCACCACCAACGATCGCATGATGATTTAACAAACTTTCCGGGTCTTCTGGTGCTGGGGAATTATCCAGAGTCCGAATATCTCGCTTAATAACCTCATAACCCGGAAACTCAAAGTAATTGACTGGGGACGAGAACAAATCCCCAATATTCTTAGGGTCAATCACATGATAATTAACAATAGTTTTCATAGTCAATATCTGCTGGATAATTTCTCAAAAATCCTCATCCCACGCCAAGAGAGCGACCAAAAGCGATCGCTCTCCTTTCCCACACAAGTAATTGATTAGACCTTAGCTTCCTTAACCAAATTACTCCAACCCAAATCTTTCAGGTTATTGTTACGACGGAGGGGACGAGTCACCAACTCCAGAATATCACGAGCATTAGTAAACCCATGAATTTGAGCAAAAGTAAACTCAACCGACCACTTAGTATTAATACCGCGCGCCTCCAAAGGATTCGCATGAGCCATACCCGTAATTACCAGATCTGGCTGAAGTTCATAAATCCGTTGAATCTGATTATAATTATCCGGCTTTTCCATAATTTTCGGAGCCGGAACCCCCATTTCCTGACAGGTTTTTTCCAGTAGGTCTAACTCCGCCTTTTGATAGCGCTTATCCATATAAGGAATGCCAATTTCCGAGCAAGTCATCCCACAGCGAATCAGGAAACGTGCTAGGGAAATTTCTAACAAATTATCCCCCATAAAGAACACCGACTTACCCCGGATCAACTCAAGATAATCCTCTAAATTCGCCCAAATTTGAGCTTCTCGTTCATCTAATCCCTGGGGTTCAATACCGAATACAGAGCAAATTTTTTCAATCCAAGCTCGTGTTCCATCAGGTCCAATGGGGAACGGTGCGCCAATCAATTTACACTTACGACGACGCATTAAAGTAGTTGCGGTACGCGAGAGAAACGGATTCACTCCCGATACATAATAACCTTCTTCTAAAACCGGAAGTTCCGTATAACGCTTCGCGGGAAGCCATCCAGATACCTTAATCCCCTGTTTTTTCAACTCCAAACTGAGATTAGTTACTACCGGGTCGGGGAGAGAACCAAATAACACTAAGGGGGGATGGTCTACATATTCTGACTCTTCCTTAGTCACATCCTCATTTTTTTTGCCAAAACTCAGTAATTTCTGAATCGCATTGCGATCGCCTGAAGTCCCCGTAGTCGCATCTTTTTCAGGTTCTTTCGGACAGCGATTAGCCATCGCGGCTAGAACCGTATCTTCTCCCTGGGTAAAAGCATAATCTAAACCATTGGCTCTCGCCACCACAATAGGAATCCCAATTTCACCCTCTAATTTCGGAGCCAACCCCTCCAAATCCATTTTAATGATTTCAGTCGTACAGGTTCCAATCCATACAATTACACTAGGATTGCGATCGCGTTTAATTTGCAAACACAGTCGCTTTAATTCATCATAATCATTAAGTTGAGCCGAAATATCCCCTTCTTCTAACTCAGCCATTGCATAACGAGGTTCTGCAAAAATCATCACCCCCATCGCATTTTGCAAGAAATAGCCGCAGGTTTTTGTACCAATTACTAAAAAGAAACTATCCTCAATTTTCTGGTACAACCATGCCACACAACTAATCGGACAAAAGGTGTGATAATTACCAGTTTCACATTCAAAGTTAAGTGCTTCAGGTTGAGCAACAGTCATATATTTCTCCTTATAATTAAGCCAGTTTTCGTGTCATTTTTTAAGCTGTTGACACCCAGCCATTTATGAGATGACAACCTGGCAGAAATTTAGACATAATCAACTGTTGACTTTGGCTACTAACTTCCAAAATCATAATGAGTACACCAGCCTGTTAGATGTTAAGGAATGATTGACTTATTTAAAGTCTGATATTGAGATATCATCATCATTTGATTCGGTCAGGCTGTCCAGATCTAAATCAAACTTATCTGTATCTCCAGTCGTTACCTCTCCTAGCTCTTCTAAACTGATTTCCTCTAAATCTCCTAAGTCTCCTAAGTCTCCTAAATCGCCTAAATCGCTGTCGTCATCATTCAAGTCTCCTATATCTAAATCATCATCAGAGGAACTACCAAAGTCTCCTAAATCATCATCTCCATCTAGGCTAAGATCTAGCTCTCCGATATCATCTGAGGAATCATCTTTAAATGGATTACTTTCCTCTAAATCTAAATCATCCGTAGCTAGATCATCCCCAGCATCATCTAGGTCTAAACCTAAATCCATGTCATCGGTGGCTAAGTCATCCCCAGCATCATCTAGGTCTAAACCTAAATCCATGTCATCGGTGGCTAAGTCATCCCCAGCATCATCTAGGTCTAAACCTAAATCCATGTCATCGGTGGCTAAGTCATCCCCAGCATCATCTAGGTCTAAACCTAAATCCATGTCATCGGTGGCTAAGTCATCCCCAGCATCACCGAGACCTAAATCCATGTCATCGGTGGCTAAGTCATCCCCAGCATCACCGAGACCTAAATCCATGTCATCGGTGGCTAAGTCATCCCCAGCATCACCGAGACCTAAATCCATGTCATCGGTGGCTAAGTCATCCCCAGCATCACCGAGACCTAAATCCATGTCATCGGTGGCTAAGTCATCCCCAGCATCACCGAGACCTAAATCCATGTCATCGGTAGCTAAGTCATCGGTAGCATCATCACCGAGACCTAAATCCATGTCATCGGTAGCTAAGTCATCGGTAGCATCATCACCGAGACCTAAATCCATGTCATCGGTAGCTAAGTCATCGGTAGCATCATCACCGAGACCTAAATCCATGTCATCGGTAGCTAAGTCATCGGTAGCATCATCACCGAGACCTAAATCCATGTCATCGGTAGCTAAATCATCCCCAGTATCATCGAGGTCTAAACCATCGGTAGCTAAGTCGTCTCCAGCACCATCAAGGAGGTCTAATTCTCCCTTAGCATCATCTAAGTCATCGCTAACTAATTCTTCCTCTTGCTCTGGTTCAAGTATTATAGATTGGGGAGGATGGTATCCGGGCGCGGCCTTTACAGGTTCTTGAGGAACCGGAGGCTGATCAGGTGAAGAACCAGAAATCCCAGCCAGCTCATGATCTGGGTCAAAATGTAAACCCAGAACCTCAATCAACTTTTCTGGATCAGGATTAAGTTTGGAAAAGGGGAACATCAACAGAGCCGCTTCTGGGTCCAAGGCGTTGATAGTCCCCAAGATTAGGGCTGAGGATGGCCTTCTACCTCCATCCGGGGTGGGAATGGAACTAATGTCCATTTGTAAAACCAACCATTCACGATTAGCCTGATAGTAGTCTAACCATTTTTGTTTCAGGGCAGTAGTAAACTCCTGGAAGAAAGCCATAACCTCTTATTCCTTATCCTGAGTAGCTAGACTTATTAAACCATCATCAGGTCTAGCTCATCCTCCTGAGTTTGAACAGAAGGCTTGGTTGGATTGAGGTAAAAATCAGACAGAAGAGAGAACAATTCCCGATCTGGCGCATCTTTGGGAACTACACCCTCCGGCTGAGACAGGATTTGATCAGCAATATTAAGATAGTAATCGCAGACATAACTTAGAGATGGGTCAGTTTCCGCCATCTCAAACAGGGTTTTTCCTTTGACCCGAGATACTCGGATATCTTCAATTAGCGGCAATACCTCCAAAACTGGCATAGGGACCGACTCAACATATTTATCAATCAGATCCCGCTTAGAAGTCCGGTTCCCGATTAAACCCGCTAACCGCAGGGGGTGAGTCCGAGATTTTTCCCGCACAGAAGCGGAGATGCGATTAGCCGCAAATAAGGCATCAAAGCCATTGTCGGTGACAATCATGCAATAGTCAGCATAATTTAGGGGGGCGGCGAAACCACCACAAACCACGTCCCCAAGAACATCAAACAGGATGACATCGTATTCATCAAAGGCATTTAGTTCTTTGAGAAGTTTAACGGTTTCTCCCACTACATAGCCACCACAGCCAGCACCAGCCGGGGGACCACCTGCTTCTACACAATCAACGCCGCCATAGCCTTTATAGATGACATCTTCGGGCCATATATCCTCATAGTGATAGTCTTTTTCCTGCAAGGTATCAATAATGGTAGGAATTAGGAACCCGGTGAGGGTAAATGTGCTGTCGTGTTTGGGATCGCAGCCAATTTGCAGGACTTTTTTACCCCGTTTGGCTAGGGCCACGGAAATATTGCAACTGGTTGTTGATTTGCCAATTCCACCTTTCCCATATACTGCGAGTTTCACGATTTTTTCTCCTGCGGCGTGGTTTTTCCATAATGGGGCTGAGTAGTTGGGACTAACTCAGCATCCCAAGTTTTTTATCTTTGGTTTTGTCGGGGTGGCGATCGCTATTTCGGGTAGTACGGTTTTTGTCTCACCCCATAGCATCGCTGTCCCTCTTGATTGCCATTATTGATGAATTTTCCCCAAATGGAAAGAGGCTATAAATTCATTTATGCTCGAAAAACAGAGTATGGCAGTCTATGAGTTATATATCAATTTTTTATGGTCTCTCATCAAAGCTCAAGTTGATTTATGAACTTTTATCAAAATTTATGCCTTTTTTATATAAAAAGAGTTACAATAAACAAATTAGTAGGGTGCGTCAGATAGGGATAGTTATGATGGGAAACGGGATAATTGACTTCTGACCCACCATTACCCGGCAATGATGATGGGAAACAGGAGGATTGATTTCTGACCCACCATGACCCGGCAATGATGATGGGAAAACGGGATAATTGACTTCTGACCCACCATTACCCGGCAATGATGATGGTTGAGTGAGGGTAGACATAAATCAGCGGGTAGCATTTGTAAAAAGTTATTAATTTTTTCGGTTGGGTCAGAGGGGTAGAATAATCAGGGTTGAGGGGACATAGGTAAGGATTACCTAGTTAAGGGTATAAACTAGATTGAAGTAGATGCCATGATCCTGAAGATTGTCGCCACGATCGCGAAGTTGTATGAGGGGGAAACCATAATCTAAACGGATATTCAGATGAGGGATAGGTTCCCATAGTAACCCCAGACCCCCTCCCACCAAAAAGGTCTGACTGGGTAAACTATTAGGGTTGTTGGGATGATTCCAAACCTGGCCCATATCGAGAAAAGGTGCTAACTGTAAAGTAGGTAAATTCAAGCGATCGCGTTTAAGGGTAATTCTGTCCTCAATAGAGAATCGAAAGCCATTATCCCCGGCGCGGACATTCTGACGGTAGCCACGCAAAGACTGCGCGCCACCGATAACAAACTGTTGAGAGGGAAATAGGGGGTTAGCGGCTAACTGTAGATCTCCCTGAAGAATCAAAAGGTGATTGTCACCGATACGCTGTAGCCGTTGTATCTGTCCTAGCCAACTGACAAAATCGCTATTGGGCAGAAATTTGGTATTAGTAGCATTTAATATCCCCAAGCCTAAACTAAACTGCGATCGCAAAGCCCAAACTCCCAGGCGATCGCGTCGGATATAGTCTTGTCCCAACTTGAGAACCACCAGACGGGTCACACCATCATCATCTGGACCAAAGCCAAAGCGCAACCCCTGATTATCCACCAAAGTTTGACTTTCCTGATAACTCAACCCCGCAGATAAAGCGAACTCCTCCCAGGGAGTCCTCACCAAAGGCTGACGATAGCTAATTTCGTAAAGCTGAGAGTTCCCCTGAATATTGAGGTCTGCAAACTCTTCGGTAATCACCCGATTGCGATAAGGAGGAATCCGCAGTTGAATCGTACCATCCATGGCATTAACCGGGATAGAGTAGATAAAATCTAAGATATCCGACTCCCCCCCAGTAATTAGGCGAGTAGTTTTATAGGAAACCAAGAGGAAATCACCCCTTCCCGTGAGGTTCAGGTGACTAAAATTAACCCCCAAACGTTGGCTACCAATACTGGGGGGGGAATAGTTATCTAAGCTAAAACTAAGCTGTATGGGATTAGCTTCTGTGACTCGGACCACTAAAATACTCTGTCCCTCGCCACCTCCTGGACGCAGACTAGCCTCTACAGAGTCAAATAGGGGATTAAGTCGCAATAGTCGCAGTTGATTTTCCAGTTGTAGGGTATTTAGGGGAGTTTTTGCGCCCAAATTCACCCGACTGATAATGTAGTTAGGATTAAGGCGGCGGGTTCCTTCGACCTCGATTTTTTCTAAACTTCCCTCTATGACCAGAATTTCCACGACCCCATCTGTGATAGTCTGTTGGGGAACCACAGCCCGGGAAGTCATATAACCCCGTCTCAGATAGATTTCTGTAATCTGATCGGCTATATTTTGCAGTTGGTTGAGGGTGATGGTCTGGTTTGATACGGTAGAGGCGATCGCATTAATTTCCTCAGTCGATAGAATACTACTGCCAATTATTTGAATTTCACTAATGGGGAAGGGAGTATCATCACCGGGAATTGGCGGGGACGAGGGGGGTGGTGTTTCTATTTCCGGTTCCCCGTTGGGTGGTATTTGGGGGGGTGACGGGAGGGGTTGTAAAAAGCGATCGCGGTTAGGGTCGCTTTGGGGTGGTAGGGGGAAACTTTGAGAAAGTCCTAAACACTCTGCGGAATTACAGTTAGGGGAAAATAAAGCCTGGGCTGAAACGAGGGGGGAAAACAGAATCAACCCAACGGTAGTCATTTGACAACCTATCAATCGAATATGTAAACTCATAGGGGTTATGGGGGGGCTTCAAGTGTAGCCCCAGCTAGTGGCACTACCAGCAGGTTAATTTCTCGCTTACTTGATTGACGGGGGGGTTGGTGGGGATACTTAGTCAGAACGGAGTTGATTGCGTAACCCGCCACTACCCGGAATAAAAGGTTGTTCATACAGACGCACCTGGTTACGACCTGCTTGCTCGAGATTCTCCGATCTTAACAATTCTAGCCAAGCCTGCTGGACTTGAGTATCTCTTCGATTATCTGAAAGTAATTCCGAAAAGGCGGCGACCATATCATACCAAAGGGTCTTTTCTGTATAAAATTTTAGGCGATCGCTCCCATTGAGTCCTTCTAATGTCAGAATCTGATCAGAGTCTAAGTCGATCCTTTTGATCCAACCATCCACAATTTGGTTCACCGATTCATTGTCCGGATCACATAAAATTGTCAGGTACCAGTGATAATATTGGTTCACTTCCAAACCCGGAAAGCCATCGAGATCCGCCAGATCTATGCCCACAATGCCAGGATTTTCCATATCCAGTTGAAATTCGGTCCTATAAATCACTATTTCTTCTGTTTCGGGAGACTCTGAATCTGGTAACTTAGTCACAAGTAACTTAATGAGGGTATCCCGACTAGCTACCGGGAGATAAAAGAACAATTGGGGTTTCTCATGGGCGGTCAAACCCATCGTGGAAACGGGAATTAGACTGATGAGGCTTGCATAGTCAGCACATACCTCCCCTCTGGTTCCTCCCCCGTACCGTCTTCCGGGAACTCCCCGCTGGGGTGGGTCGAAGGCTATTAACCATGGAGATGGTTGATTTTGAATGATTACATCTCCGTTGGATGGGTAGGCGATCGCTGGTCGCACTAGGCTACCCCAGACAATGGTTTGGGTACACAGCGCACCCAACAGAGTTGTCCACAAAATAGTAGGGGTTGTCTTAACCATAGGATTCAACTCAAAAACTCGTTAACATACAGGTTATCAAGATAGCTAAATTGTATCCAATGTTTCCGTAATTGACTGTCAAAAATTGTTGTATTTGGAAAGTGGGAGTGTCAAAGTTAGCATGAATCTCAATTTAACGAATGTTGGAACAACTAGCAATTATCGGCACAGAACTATCAGACCCATGGGGGTTTCCTCGCTCTATGCTATCACTTTTGTTGGCAAAAATTGTTTGGCGATCGATTCCTTGCGGGGGTTCTTGTTGAGGATAGACCCGGAAACTGATAATGCTACGGTGGTGAATCCTTATCAGACTTCTGAGTTTGCTGATGTAACGGGTTTGGCGGTGTGGTCTAATGATTTATGGTTTACTCGCTACAATACGGTTTATGTTTGTCGAGAGGCTTTGGTCGGTGAGAATATCGCTAGTCTGAAACCGGAACCTTTGGTAACTCTCCCCTATAATCTTGATGGGATTGCCGTTTGGAACTCTACCCTTTATATTAGTTCTCAACAGGGGGGGTGCATTTTTGTTTATAGTCTCATTAGCGGTCGGGAAATTACCCGGTTTTATGCTCCCGGAATTGGGGTCGAAAATTTGACGGTGCGAGATGAGGAATTGTGGGTATGCGATCGCCTCGAACAAACCGTTTATTGTCTCGAACGTGGTACCGGGGAAACTAAGTTTAATGTGTTAACTCCCTTTGAGTATCCCACGGGTTTGGGGTTCTATACTGACCCGGAAACCGGAGAAGAAGTGCTATATGTCGCCTATGCGGGAGATGAATTATTTATCCGAGATGACCCTAACTCCTATGAACAATATCAACTAGCTAAACGCGATCGCACTTTTATTCATCCCCTCTATTTTCACTACAATGAGTCCCAAAGATATGCCACATCTAACGGATATCTGATTGAGATGTCCTATGTAGAGGAAATCGAACCTTTAGAAGAGATTTACCTAGAAGATGTAGAATGGCGTATCGCCCTACCCTCCGAGACTGATCGCCAAAAAGTTCGGGAAATTTCCTATATTGGGACTCCCTTCACCGAGGAAATAGAAGCCGGAGAAAGGGTAGCCGTTTTTAAGTTTAAACCCCTCAACTCCGCCGAAAGACGTATCTTTGGCTGGAAAGCATTATTAGAAGTCCGAGGAATTAAATATCAAATCCATCCTTTAGATGTGGAAAAAATCCAGCCATTAACTCAGGAATTTAAGGATAAATATCTAGTAGATAATGATAACCTCGCTATGGAATCATCCATAGTCCGTCAAGCCGCTGAAGAAGCCGTGGGGACAGAAACTAATATTCTGCGGAAATTATTAAGTGTTCGGAATTATGTTTACGATCGCCTTGACTACAGCCTTACCGCTAAAATTGAAACCCCAGACGTGGTACTAGACCGGGGGATAGGGTCCTGCGGTGAGTATGTGGGGGTATTGCTGGCTTTGGGACGGCTAAATGAAATACCCTGTCGGACGGTGGGACGCTACAAATGTCCGGCTTTTGCTGATCGCCGGGGCGTTCCCCTAGAACCAGAGTATAATCATGTTTGGCTGGAGTTCTATATTCCTGGCTTTGGCTGGGTTCCTATGGAGTCTAACCCTGATGATACTGGTGGTAGTGGACCTTATCCTTTACGGTTTTTTATGGGCTTGGCTTGGTATCATATAGAAATAGGTAAGGGGCTGAAGTTTCAACGCCTGACTAACCAGGGGCTTCCTGTCGATAAGGAAAAAGTCTCTCTAGGGAATTTGGCGATTAACCATGTTCGGTTTAGTTTACCATTTTGGATGAACTGCCAGCCATTTAGGGGAAGATACAGCACTCATGGAGTTTACTACGGTTAATATTCTGTTTCTCATGGCGATCGCTCTGTTGCTTCTGGTAACCGGTGGTGTCGCCTATTTGACTTTTGCTGATTGGCGCGATCGCCGCCGCCGAGAAAAGGAACGTCGCGGTCAATAACCCCATTTTTCTTGACCCTCCCCGGACTCCCCCCACAACTCTTTTAACTCCTCTGAGGGGTGGAAAGACTTAATCACCCCGTCAGCATAAAAAAGTTATTTTGTCAAGGGGTGGCAAGTTCGAGCAGTGGCCAAAGGCGAAAAACTCGTGATTCGTGAGATTAAAAACTTGACCAGAGAATATTTTTAACTGCCATAAAATAGGGGTTACAGCCAACTTTTTTGCGTGTAGACATAGCAAGCCCTTGGGTGCGATTTATATGATGAAAGCAGAACCCCTATAATCTCGTCAAGTGTTTACGAGAAATTATCAATAAAAATGTATGAATTCTTAACATACTTGGGAAAATTAAAACCATTTCCACGGAATGATTAGTAAAACTTAACTATTTTCCGTAATGTAAGGGGGGTGATAGTGGAGGTTTTTAAAAACCTACATTCCGCAGGTTGATAGGTAATTAACCGGATGCGTAGTAATAGCGCTCAACGGGTGGACCGAAGAGGTGAATAATCAATCGCCGTTCATCATTGAGATTGCTAATCTGCCTTTGCCCATCGAGATTAACCCAGTGGATTCCTTGAAACTTCTGCATAATCCAGCGAAAGGTCGGTTTAGCGGTGGGTTGTTGGCGTTGGTCGCGCACCGTTTGCTTCTGAGTATCTAGCGCCTGTCGCAGTTGGCGTTCGGCGAGGGTATACACCATAAGGGTTAGGGCCATGATGAGAGCTAAGGCCTCGACCCGCTGCGGCTTTTTGACAAAGACGCTACTGGCAAAGAAGAGGGGGTCTTTGAGGAAGCGAAAGCCTCTCTCGACGGTCTGTTGCCCTTTATATTCGCTCAAGCAGGTCTGAGCCGGCCAGAGGGATTGCTCCAGTTGATTGGTGGCTAGAATAAAGCGACTACGCTGACGGCTAAAGCGGTCTTCCGCCGTGGCGGTCTGCTGTAACGTGGCCTGGAGCCGATAGCCCTGAACTGGGGTGGGTTCGGCGGATTTGGCGGGACGACCGGGGGGTCGCTTGGCCCGCACCGTCTCCAGGGAGACCTGAGTGAGCTGATGCACCTCGAGTCCATCTTGAAACTGCATCAAGGCCTCGAGGGCATCGGGTTTGCAAGCAAAGACCCGCTGGGTCAGCTTTTTCAATTGGCGGTTGAGGCGGTGTTCGAGCTTCTCTAATTCGGGTTGCCAGAGGTCGGCATTGGCTTTGCGGGTTTGGCTTTCGACGAGGCGCCAGCGCTGGCGCACTCCGGCATAGGTCTGCTCAATCTCCCACATCCGGTAATCCTTGGAGTTGCAGGGGACTTCAGTCAGTCGGGTGACATCGCTGTGCACCAGCTCTTGAGCCGCTTTTAGGGTCAGCGGCACCCGTGATAGCCACCCCGTGGTCTCCATCTGCTGCAGATTGGCTGCTGTGTAAAAGGCGGCATCCATCACAACGATACCGTCGCTAGTCCATTGGTCACCAAACGCCTTGAGCACCTCTGCAAACTGCTGAGTGTCCTGTTCATTGCCACTGGCCAACTGCAACCATAGCGGCACGCCACCGTCGGCGGCACAGACTAGAGTCATCAAAAACTGTTTCAAATCTGGACGATGGTCTCGGGAATAGCCTCGACACAGCCGAATTGGGCTGGGTTCTGCTGATGTCTCACCGGGGGGAGCTGACTCAAGTCCTACCTCGGATTTCCCCTTCGAGCACCGCTGATACTTCCCTTCTACTGAGATCGAGGTGGCATCGAGATGACGCTGTTGAATATCAATTCCAAATCGTTCCACAGCCTGGAGCGCCACCTGGAGAAAAAATGATGTCGTCCCTTCTGCGTAGAGTTCATCCAACACTCGACCTAAGCGGTCGTCATTCAAGTGACGAGCCTCTACCCCTTCCCCGAGCAGATGAGACACCGCTTTACTCTCAAAAAACTCGCTGAATAAATACAACGGTGCACTGAGAAAGCCTAGGGCGTTCAAAATCATGGCTTTAACCACTTGTCCGGCACTCACATGCTCCAAGCTATGAGGTTCAATCCGCTTATCCGTCAACTCGACCAGGCCAAGTTCGTCAATCACTCCAGCCACTAAACCCAGATGGTCTAAATTTTTAATCTGCATCGCCAGAGCCTACCGCTCGAAGGAACCCTTTCTAGCCTAGACTAGCACCATATCTTTTATTCCCTGTCAACCTGCGGAATGTAGGTTAAAAACGGAAATCTTACTAATAAACACGCCCTAATTTAGCAGTAGGTAAGGAATGAAATAACCAGTAATATCAAGTTCGCTTAATCGGTTATAATATCAGTGACCAATGCCAAACTTGCGTTATGCCCAGACGAATTAGTATAGCTCCCCACTTAAGTACCGAAGAACTTGGCCGGGCTGATCACCAAGCCCAAGAGGGCTTGGAAAGTCGCCAATATCAAATTATTTGGTTGTTGGCTAAGGGGAAGACCACGGAGGAAGTCCAAGAAATTACGGGCTACAGTCGCATCTGGATTTATGAATTGGTAAAGAGATACAACCAATTGGGATTAAAAGGGCTGGGTGCGCGCCGAAAAGGAAATCCCGGACATCCACCGTTAATTGATGATGTGACTCAAGCTCAGTTATGGCAAGCCCTGCAAGGAACAGCGCCGGATGGGGGACTGTGGAACGGTCGCCAGGTGGCAGACTGGTTGACAGGAGTAACTGGACGAAAAATTAGCCGACAAAGGGGATGGGAGATTCTGCGACAAATGACATTTCGGCTTCGTGTACCGAGACCGGCTCACATCGAAAGTGACGAAGACGAGCAGCAAGCCTGGAAAAAAAAACTGGTAACGGAGTTAGAGGGACTTCGCCGGAGATACCCTGATGCACAGGTGCAATTGTGGAGCGAAGATGAACACCGTCTGGGACTCAAACCGGTGATGCGACGTATTTATGTAGCGGAAGATTGTCAACCACTCGCCCATATTAATTGGAAATTCGAGTGGTTATGGCTATATGGTTTTGTGAGACCGGAAACGGGAGAGACTTATTGGTGGATTATACCTTACGTCAATACAACTCTATTTAGTCGAGTGTTACAGGAGTTTGCTGCCGAATTTAAATTAGGTCCAAATCAACACATTATGTTAGTGGTTGATCAAGCCGGATGGCATGGCATATCAGTAAGAATCTGAAAGTACCCGAAGGACTGCATTTAATGTTTCTACCGTCCCATTCCCCGGAACTACAACCAGCAGAAAGACTGTGGCCTCTGGTAGATGAACCCATTGCCAATCGTTCATTTGAGAATCTTGATCAGCTAGAGGAACTCTTGTGTGCTCGCTGCCGAAGTTTGTGGAAACAGCGCGAATTAATTCGAGGCTTGACCAGTTTTCATTGGTGGCCTCAAACCGAGACTTTACTATAATTGATTATCCGGACTTGATATAAATCCCACGACGGCGCAATACCTTTGTGTTGACATAACGACTAGGAAAAGGAGACATTCAAAAAGCCACAGTCCCGGCGATATCTAATGGTTCACCAAAACGCCGGAAAGGAATTTCTGCGGTCATTTTATCGCCGACTTGCTCAGGGATTTTTTGAGTCATTTCGGTATAGCCGTCCTTGCAGTAATCATGGCTTACCTGTCGCTGGTCTCTCCCCCCCAGGGATTCTGATTTAGGGTGAGGGTAATGTTTAGCGAGATTTCCCGGATGTAACAGCCAGGACATGAACCGCATCTAAAGATAGTCGATGTGTTCAACTAGGTTTAAATCGTGCGATCGCTCTTTATTACCCACTAAAAAATCTGTAGGTGTAGGTGGGGGGGTGGGAATGGCAGCTTAGGGATTATCCCCTCGTCCGAAACTCGATCACATCTTCTCTAATAGTCACATCATACTGACCAAAAAAGTCCTGCCCTAACAATCCTACTTCTAAAGCAGGTGCGATCGCCACTGTCAAATTACTAGCCATTGCGCCGCCAACTTCAATAGAGATAATTTCACCCAGGTCAAATTCAACATTTTGCTCGCTGGGGGTATTCGCCAAACCTCGCCCCGTCCGAACCACACCCAATACCTCCGCCATCAGCGGCGTGATGACAGTTCCACTGGCCCCCGTATCAATCATCATTGGAAACGGTTGGCTATCATTAAAAGTAGCCAATACGACTGGGATGCCTTGGTGTCGCCGAATAATGGGTGCTTGGTAAACTCCGGCGGCTGCACCGGGAAGGACAGCAGTACCACTGGGGGGGGTCACAACTTCGGGAAAATTACAAATTTGATTCAGATTAATCAACCGACCGACCTGATCTTGTCCGAGCAAAACAGCCTGGTTGTTCTTGTGCTGTAGCCAACCCTTGGGGATAGAATGCGGCACTTACCACCAGTAAACTAAACCTACTGTAATAGGTATAGTCTAGTCTGCACTAAACTAGGAAAATGGGATTTACCATTGATACTGTGGTTATTCATAATTCGACTTTCCTTGGAAATGAGCTTTAGTTATATCTCGTTTCTATAGGGTTTGATTGTCGCCTTTTATGGGGGTCTAAGATTAATCTCGATGGTACGGTACTTTGACATTCCCAGACCCATTTTGACCCGTCTACCACCATTATAGCTTTATGTTTGGGGACACAGTTGATGTTTTCGTCAATTTTACAAAAATGTTCGGCCAAATTGCCGCCGGGGGTTGACAACTGCCAAGAATTAATGGTATCGTTTAATTTAACAGTTTTATAATTAAAGTTTATCTAATTTTTAAATAATAGCAAATATTTCAATTATATGTGCGAGACGTTTAGGAGTGAAATAGGGCTGCAATGCTCGAAATAACCTCCTAGAGGGGAATAAACTGATTCAACCCAGTTACCCCTTAACTGTTTATATGTTCCAACGCTCGGGCTGAAAACGAGCAAGGCAGGAAACTCAAGGTCAATCCCATTTTAAGAAATCGCCAAATTTACCGTCCAGGTGAACTTAGGAGGAGTAAAATCCACTTGGGGCGATTATGGGAAAGAGTAAAGGCGATAGCCACCCCCAGTTTTGGGAATCACAAACCCAGGATTGAAGCGGGGAACGGAAGGCGTGAAGTAGAACCTACTACCAGATGCGACCACTGCCAACCATCCATGATTAGGGAAACCGAATGTTCGGCTTGAACCATCGTTATAAATAAGCAGCGAAATAGGTTTGATACGCTGCGCCCAAAAGGGTAAGGGGAAAAGTAGGAGTTTGTATTTACTACCTACACAGACCTTTTTAAGTACCCCGGTGGATAGAACAAATCTAAAGATGGAATGCCCATATAAACGGAACGTTTAAACCCCTGTTAGGCTCTCAGTAGTGTTGTGTCTATTGAGTAGTGAAAAGTGTAAGCGTATGGTGCGAGACGTTCGGGTATGAAATAGGGCTGAAATGCCCGAAATAACTACCCGGTGAGGATTCCAGCTCCGAATCTGGATATAAGGAGACCTCTCCTGACCATCCTCATAACTGGTTATATGTCCCGACGCTTAGGGAACTAAGCAAGGCAGGGAACTCAAGGTCATAAACGAACTGAGAAATCAGGGAGTAGAGAGTAACGGCGATAGCCACCCCCAGTTTTGGAAATCATAACTCCAGGATTGAAGCGGGGAACGGAAGGCGTGAGGTAGAACCTACTACCAAGACGCGACCACTGCCAACCATCTATGATTAGGAAGACCGAATGTCCGACTTGAACCATCGTAATACACTAGCAGCGAAATAGGTTGACACGCTGCGCTCAAAAGGGCAAGGGGAAAAGTAGGGGGTTCGTCCGACTACCTATACAGACCTTTAAAAGTACCCCGGCGGAGAGGACAAATCTAACGATGGAATGCCCATATAATCGGAACGTTGTAACCCCTCTAATGCTCTGCCTATAAACCAGTGAGTAATGCTATTCACAAGGCAGTAGTGAAAAATGTAAGCGCATGCTTAGAGGGTGAAGGATGTGACCAGAAGCTAAAGCCCAATTGTCATGGTTGGGATATGCCCACAGGTCACGGTGTGGATATAGATACTGCGGTCAGTAAGAGTATAATGGCGAGGACGAGTTTAAAGACTACGTGGTGCATATAGCTCTGAACATCGAAGTAGAAAGCAGGTCTCTTGATTCTGCTCCTTTGACAAATAGGGTATCCACACCAGGAGCCGTGTGATGGGAAACTATCAAGCACGGTTCTGAATGGGAGAGGGTGAAGGTGACTTCACTCTCGACCCCTAACCCTTTAAGGGGAAAGGATGTGACTGAAAGCCAATGCCTAACTGTAATGGTTGGGATATGCCCACTAGTCACGGTGTGGATATAGAGACTGCGATAAGTAGGAGTGTTATGACGAAAGCGAGAGTAATGGAGAAATCCAATCCATGAGACTACGTGTTGTATATAGCTCCCAAAGTTGAAGTCACAAAGCAGGGGGTTGTAACCCTGTTCCTATTGACAATAGGGTGTCCACATCAGGAGCCGTGTGATGTGAAAGTATCAAGCACGGTTTTGAATTGGAGTTGGGGAAGGCGACTTCCCTTTCGACCATAACAAAATAATAGCACGGGTGAACCCCTAATGCAACCCACCCCCTCAAAAAATTTTTTGTAATATTTCTTAACTTTTGTAACAAAAATTTACATAATCGGGGCGGAATCAGGTTGTGTGGGGTAGCCGGGGGGAAGGTTCAGTGAGTGGCCTAGGTAGAATGGTTGCTGGGACTGTTATGGGAAAGATGTAAAGTTTTGTAAAATATTGGGGATCACCCGGAAAAAATGTAACAATGAATACAATACAGAATAACCAAGTAGACTTTAAAAATTACCCTTTCGGAGAAACAGATATGAAACTAGCCTATCGTGGCGTTAACTATAACCATGAATTTCAACCAATGGATGTGGTAGAATCAGAGGTTTGTGGAAAATATAGGGGCCAAGATTGCCATTTCCATTACCCTCGCCATATTCCTGTCCCCCAACCCCACGGAAACCTGAAATATAGGGCTGTTTCCTACTCTGTGGGTGAACCTAGAGACCAAAACACTATGATGGTGGCTGTAGCGACAAGTGATGCTAAACCTGAGCCACCCCCGGCGACGAGTGGGGATACCTGTGCGATCGCTCCTGAAGAATTAGCTAAAGTACATTCGGCTAATTTGTGCCGTCTTCTGGAACGGAGACAGAAAGCAGCCCGGGAACGAGGCGACCAAAGATTGTTGAGTTTGTTAGAGGCAGAAGCTCAACACATAGCCTGCTAGATTTTACAGCATATTTGACGGAAAATCAATGTCTGGGGTGGTGTAGACAGCAATTCTCATTTTGACCCGCATCCTGTCCAAAATGCCCGATGATGCCCAATCTTGAACGAAAGAATGGGGCTTTCAAGAATAGCTCTTGAGATGATTCTCAATAAGCTGGGGCAAAATTTCCATAATGAGAATTGCTGGTGGTGTAGAAGTGTCTCTTGCATAAAATCCGGTAATTTCTGGCAGGAGCCGGAAATTACTCCTCAAAGGAGATGTAAGATGCAGGTCCAGGATTAGACCTACGTTAAGGGGGTGATGACACCCACAGGTGAACGCCAGCCTGTGGCTCTGTCGTCTATCTTTAAGGAACGAGATGAGTGGATTGGCAATCTCGAGTGAGCTAGACGTAAAAAGCCCCTTTAATATCAAGTCCGGATAATCAATTATAGTAAAGTCTCGGTTTGAGGCCACCAATGAAAACTGGTCAAGCCTCGAATTAATTCGCGCTGTTTCCACAAACTTCGGCAGCGAGCACACAAGAGTTCCTCTAGCTGATCAAGATTCTCAAATGAACGATTGGCAATGGGTTCATCTACCAGAGGCCACAGTCTTTCTGCTGGTTGTAGTTCCGGGGAATGGGACGGTAGAAACATTAAATGCAGTCCTTCGGGTACTTTCAGATTCTTACTGATATGCCATCCGGCTTGATCAACCACTAACATAATGTGTTGATTTGGACCTAATTTAAATTCGGCAGCAAACTCCTGTAATATCAAGTCCGGATAATCAATTATAGTAAAGTCTCGGTTTGAGGCCACCAATGAAAACTGGTCAAGCCTCGAATTAATTCGCGCTGTTTCCACAAACTTCGGCAGCGAGCACACAAGAGTTCCTCTAGCTGATCAAGATTCTCAAATGAACGATTGGCAATGGGTTCATCTACCAGAGGCCACAGTCTTTCTGCTGGTTGTAGTTCCGGGGAATGGGACGGTAGAAACATTAAATGCAGTCCTTCGGGTACTTTCAGATTCTTACTGATATGCCATCCGGCTTGATCAACCACTAACATAATGTGTTGATTTGGACCTATAGCACAAGACAGAACACTTAGGACGTATAATGGAGAGGACGAGATGACTAAGAAGACCAAAAATGCCAGCCCCCTATAGTTACGACCTCAGACAAAAAGTTATTGATGCCATTGAACTAGACGGTATGCCCAAAACAGAAGCCAGTCAAGTTTTCCATGTCAGCAGGAACACCATTAATCTCTGGCTGCAAAGAAAAGCACAGACCGGAGACTTCCTCCCTAAACCTCATCACCGACCTGGCAATAACCACAAAATTACCGACTGGCAAAAATTCAAGGCTTTTGCCCAAGAGCATGGCGACAAAACAGCAGCTCAAATGGCTGAACTTTGGGATGACGACATCTCTCCTCGCACCATATCCAGAGCCTTGAAGAAAATTGGCTTCACCAGAAAAAAAAACTTACGGCTACCAAGAACGTGATGAGCAACAGCGAGAGGAGTTTATGTTATGGCTCAGATTGAACAGATGAAGCCGGAAGAAGTGGTCTACCTCGATGAAGCCGGCATGAATAGTCAGGACTCGGATTACCCTTATGGTTACTGCGAGGAAGGAAAACGCTTCCATGCACTCAAATCAGGGAAGAGGCAGGGCAGGGTAAGTATGATAGCCGCATGGTGTCATCAACAACTCTTAGCTCCCTTTAGCTTTGAGGGTTGTTGTAATCGGACAGTGTTTGAGTTGTGGTTGGAGTTCATCTTAATTCCAACATTGAAGCCAGGTCAGACTCTAGTATTGGACAATGCAACGTTTCATAAAGGGGGACGGATTGCTGAACTGGTGGAGGCAGCTCAATGCCGTTTACTCTATCTTCCGCCTTATTCGCCAGACCTCAACAAGATAGAGAAATGTTGGTCGTGGCTGAAAGCCCGTATTCGCCACTGCACGTGAGCAGTTTGATTCTCTCCATGATGCCATGGATTCCGTTCTCAAAGCTGCGTCCTAACAACCTTGACTAATGCTATAATTTAAATTCGGCAGCAAACTCCTGTAACACTCGACTAAATAGAGTTGTATTGACGTAAGGTATAATCCACCAATAAGTCTCTCCCGTTTCCGGTCTCACAAAACCATATAGCCATAACCACTCGAATTTCCAATTAATATGGGCGAGTGGTTGACAATCTTCCGCTACATAAATACGTCGCATCACCGGTTTGAGTCCCAGACGGTGTTCATCTTCGCTCCACAATTGCACCTGTGCATCAGGGTATCTCCGGCGAAGTCCCTCTAACTCCGTTACCAGTTTTTTTTTCCAGGCTTGCTGCTCGTCTTCGTCACTTTCGATGTGAGCCGGTCTCGGTACACGAAGCCGAAATGTCATTTGTCGCAGAATCTCCCATCCCCTTTGTCGGCTAATTTTTCGTCCAGTTACTCCTGTCAACCAGTCTGCCACCTGGCGACCGTTCCACAGTCCCCCATCCGGCGCTGTTCCTTGCAGGGCTTGCCATAACTGAGCTTGAGTCACATCATCAATTAACGGTGGATGTCCGGGATTTCCTTTTCGGCGCGCACCCAGCCCTTTTAATCCCAATTGGTTGTATCTCTTTACCAATTCATAAATCCAGATGCGACTGTAGCCCGTAATTTCTTGGACTTCCTCCGTGGTCTTCCCCTTAGCCAACAACCAAATAATTTGATATTGGCGACTTTCCAAGCCCTCTTGGGCTTGGTGATCAGCCCGGCCAAGTTCTTCGGTACTTAAGTTAAGTGGGGAGCTATACTAATTCGTCTGGGCATAACGCAAGTTTGGCATTGGTCACTGATATTATAACCGATTAAGCGAACTTGATATAACACTCGACTAAATAGAGTTGTATTGACGTAAGGTATAATCCACCAATAAGTCTCTCCCGTTTCCGGTCTCACAAAACCATATAGCCATAACCACTCGAATTTCCAATTAATATGGGCGAGTGGTTGACAATCTTCCGCTACATAAATACGTCGCATCACCGGTTTGAGTCCCAGACGGTGTTCATTTTCGCTCCACAATTGCACCTGTGCATCAGGGTATCTCCGGCGAAGTCCCTCTAACTCCGTTACCAGTTTTTTTTTCCAGGCTTGCTGCTCGTCTTCGTCACTTTCGATGTGAGCCGGTCTCGGTACACGAAGCCGAAATGTCATTTGTCGCAGAATCTCCCATCCCCTTTGTCGGCTAATTTTTCGTCCAGTTACTCCTGTCAACCAGTCTGCCACCTGGCGACCGTTCCACAGTCCCCCATCCGGCGCTGTTCCTTGCAGGGCTTGCCATAACTGAGCTTGAGTCACATCATCAATTAACGGTGGATGTCCGGGATTTCCTTTTCGGCGCGCACCCAGCCCTTTTAATCCCAATTGGTTGTATCTCTTTACCAATTCATAAATCCAGATGCGACTGTAGCCCGTAATTTCTTGGACTTCCTCCGTGGTCTTCCCCTTAGCCAACAACCAAATAATTTGATATTGGCGACTTTCCAAGCCCTCTTGGGCTTGGTGATCAGCCCGGCCAAGTTCTTCGGTACTTAAGTGGGGAGCTATACTAATTCGTCTGGGCATAACGCAAGTTTGGCATTGGTCACTGATATTATAACCGATTAAGCGAACTTGATATAACACTCGACTAAATAGAGTTGTATTGACGTAAGGTATAATCCACCAATAAGTCTCTCCCGTTTCCGGTCTCACAAAACCATATAGCCATAACCACTCGAATTTCCAATTAATATGGGCGAGTGGTTGACAATCTTCCGCTACATAAATACGTCGCATCACCGGTTTGAGTCCCAGACGGTGTTCATTTTCGCTCCACAATTGCACCTGTGCATCAGGGTATCTCCGGCGAAGTCCCTCTAACTCCGTTACCAGTTTTTTTTTCCAGGCTTGCTGCTCGTCTTCGTCACTTTCGATGTGAGCCGGTCTCGGTACACGAAGCCGAAATGTCATTTGTCGCAGAATCTCCCATCCCCTTTGTCGGCTAATTTTTCGTCCAGTTACTCCTGTCAACCAGTCTGCCACCTGGCGACCGTTCCACAGTCCCCCATCCGGCGCTGTTCCTTGCAGGGCTTGCCATAACTGAGCTTGAGTCACATCATCAATTAACGGTGGATGTCCGGGATTTCCTTTTCGGCGCGCACCCAGCCCTTTTAATCCCAATTGGTTGTACAGCCTTTATCTTAATCATTAAGCACAGTAACAACACTTGGTAAACCAGTTATTCAAACACTGTAAATCCACAAGGCTTACCGCCACTTCTACCAATCTCACTAATAATTCCATGGTCTCCGTCCTGAACTTGCACACTAAACTTTTGAGCTGTGACCACATCATCTCTATCGGGTTAAACTCAGGGGAATACACCGGCAGATATTCTACCCTGGCTCCTACTGACTCTATCATTTCTTTGACTTCTTCTCGATGATGAGAATTTCAGTTATCCATTACCACTACATCTCCTTTTTTTAATTTTGGCAATAAATCTAACTTGATGAATTGGAGAAAATCCTCTTTTTTCATGGACCCTTCTAATGTTTGAGTCGCTACCACTCCGGAGAGCTTAATTGCACCAATTATTGTCATTTTTTGACCTCGATAGGATTTCCGCAGTTCATAGACTTTTTTCCCTTTCGTCGCTCTGGCTAACGGTCTGCTCATCCCTACCCATAACCCACTTTCATCAATAAACACAAGCTTTTCAGGAGCCACATCTCTAATTCTTTACCAATAATCTACTCGCGCTTTCTGTACTTCTTCAGTTACTACTTTTTCGCTCCTGTATGTTTTTTTTTGAGACTTATATCGTGCTGCTTTAAAAATCTATCTATCATGGTCGTACTGACATTTATGCCCAGCTTGTCTCTGAGCTTCTCACTATATTGCCATAAGGTCAGGTCGGGGTGGGCTCCTACAATATCTATCACGGCTTCCTCATGCTGAGATCAAATGCTTTTCTTTTTAGTGCCACACTTACGAGGAGATAAGTCTCCCGTTAATCGATACTGTTTGACCAGTCGCCTTACCGTGTCTGGACTCACCAAAAAGCGTTTCGCTACTTTTCGGATAGAAGTGTCTCCTTTTTCATAGGCTTCTACTATCTTTTTCCGAAAATCTAAAGAGTAACGGCTCATGGTAGTTGGTTGTGATAACTTATACAATAGCCATACATTATACCGTACTTTGTGTTTTGTGTAAAGGCTGTATCTCTTTACCAATTCATAAATCCAGATGCGACTGTAGCCCGTAATTTCTTGGACTTCCTCCGTGGTCTTCCCCTTAGCCAACAACCAAATAATTTAATATTGGCGACTTTCCAAGCCCTCTTGGGCTTGGTGATCAGCCCGGCCAAGTTCTTCGGTACTTAAGTGGGGAGCTATACTAATTCGTCTGGGCATAACGCAAGTTTGGCATTGGTCACTGATATTATAACCGATTAAGCGAACTTGATATAACATGACCGAGGCAAACATTACCCCATCTGGGAGATAGCTTAAATGCCAAATTACCAAAATTACGTTTTTGTGGTTGACACATTGGGGCAACCGTTAAGTCCCACTCATCCGGCCAGAGCCAGAAAGCTTTTGAAGCAGGGTTTGGCCGCAGTCTTTAGGACTTATCTATTTACAATTATAGCATTAGTTAAGGTGGTTAGGACGCAGCTTGGAGAACGGAATCCATGGCATCATGGAGAGAATCAAACTGCTCAATACAATGGCGAATGCGGGCTTTCAACCACGACCAACATTTCTCTATCTTGTTGAGGTCTGGCGAATAAGGTGGTAGATAGAGCAAACGGCATTGAGCCGCCTCCACTAGCTCAGGAATCCGTCCCCCTTTATGAAACGTTGCATTGTCTAGCACTAGAGTCTGACCTGGCTTCAGTGTTGGAATTAAGATGAACTCCAACCACAACTCAAACACTGTCCGATTACAACAACCCTCAAAGCTAAAGGGGGCTAAGAGTTGTTGATGACACCATGGGGCCATATAGCTCACCCTGCCCTGCCTCTTCCCGGATTTGAGGGCATGGAAGCGTTGTCCTTCCTCGCAGTAACCATAAGGGTAATCCGAGTCCTGACTATTCATGCCGGCTTCATCGAGGTAGACCACTTCTTGTGGCTCCATCTGTTCAATCTGAGCCATAAACTCCTCTCGCTGTTGCTTCCAACGTTCTTGGTAGCCGTAAGTTTTTTTTCTGGTGAAGCCAATTTTCTTCAAGGCTCTGGATATGGTGCGAGGAGAGATGTCGTCATCCCAAAGTTCAGCCATTTGAGCGGAGGTTTTGTGGCCATGCTCTTGGGCAAAAGCCTTGAATTTCTGCCAGTCGGTAATTTTGTGGTTATTGCCAGGTGGGTGATTAGGTTTAGGGAGGAAGTCTCCGGTCTGTGCTTTTCTTTGCAGCCAGAGATTAATGGTGTTCCGGCTGACATGGAAAACTTGACTGGCTTCTGTTTTGGGCATACCGTCTAGTTCAATGGCATCAATAACTTTTTGTCTGAGGTCGTAACTATAGGGGGCTGGCATTTTGGGCCTTCTTAGTCATCTCGTCCTCTCCATTATACGTCCTAACTTTCCTGTCTTGTGATATAATTGGAATTGCGAAGCAGCCGGGCAGCTTATTCGCCCGGTCATCGTCAACGGCGGGCAGGTTTTTTACGTGTGGGACCGCAACGCCAATGGCAGCCACGAGACTGGTGACACGGTCACTTTCTCTGGCGACACCGGCCTTGCGGCCTTTATGGGCAAGGGCGCGCCATCGAACGTGACCGAGGATGTCAACAGCCGCAGCTTTACCCTCAACGGCGTTGACTTGCGATTGCCGACCGTCGGCATCCCAATCGTTGACAACCATTTTCAGTTTGCAGATGCTAATAATCAGGTGTACATCCCCGGCGTCACCACGGCGGAGGAAGATGCTGGGGGGTCTTGGCTCGTATTTCGCTCAAAGCACGCCCATAGGCAACGCCAGCAACCGTTTGCTCGGCGATACCAGTGAAAATCCGCACTACACCGACCTGCTGGCTATATGGGATGCTTTCAATGGCACAGCTCAGAACCACAATGCAAACGGTACGCCGCAGGGCTGGGATTCCAGCACCGCTCACTGGTCCGCGACACCGTCTGGCAGTGGTCGCGCCATTGTCCTTCTCACCGTTGGTCTCGCCGCCAACGATGGTGGCAACACTAACCGTCACACGGGTGTTGCATAATAGAAAATGATATTCTCAAATAAATCAAGATGGATTGTCCTTATTGCCAAAGCCATAAAGTAGTCAAAAATGGTCATCGTCAGGGAAAACAGAGTTACCTGTGCCGTGAATGTGGTCGCCAATTTCGAGAAAATCCCTGTCCTGGAGGTTACAGTTCTGATGCTGAGAGGGTGACAACGGAGGTCAAACCCAGACAGGGCAATTGTTTGAGATAATGGAGATATCGTCAAAAAGCGGGTGGCCTTGGGAGCCACCCTGACAAAAAATGCTAAGGACATTATACCAAAAACTATTACGAATCAATTTGAGCGAGAGTCAAGCACAGACGTTAGAACTCTTAGTGTTGATGCTTCAAAGTTATCGGCAAGTCAGATTATCAACCCTCGCCAACGTTTTTCCACAACCCATTCAATACAGTAGTCGCCTCCGAAATATCCAACGATTTCTGAAACTCCCCCAACTTTCGGCTAAGTTGCTGTGGTTCCCAATAATCAAGGCCGCTCTCAAATCTGAATTTAGAGAAAAACATTTAAATAGAGAGCAACGGAGAAAGCGCTCAAAATTCAGATTGAAAACCAAAAACTATGTAGCGGTTGCTCTCGACCGCACTCAATGGAGAGACCGAAATCTCCTGATGGTCACGATAATTTGGGGACATCATGCTTTACCAATATATTGGGAGCTACTCCCAAAGTTAGGCAGTAGCTCTTTCCGGGAACAGAAACGGGTATTAGGGCCGGTGTTGGCTTGGCTCTTTTAAAACCTTATCCGGTTGTAGTGATAGGAGACCGTGAGTTTCATAGTGCTCAACTCGCGGACTGGCTCAGAGTAAGGGGTGTAAATGTTGTATTTCGTCAGAAAAAGAGTGCTTTTGTAGCTACCTCATGCCAGCCAGGTAAGTCTTTAAAAACTCAAGGATTTAAGTCGGGCGAATCCCATTTTTTTAAAAATGTAACCTTGCAAAAATTTGCACCTATTCATGGATTTAACCTAGGAGTTTATTGGCAAAAAAATCACCGAGGAAAAAAGGTAAAAAAACCTTGGTATTTACTAACTACGCTTGATAACCCCAAGCTGGTTAAGCAACTTTATCAAGCGCGGTGGGGTATCGAAATGATGTTTAGAGATTGTCAAAGTGGGGGCTATAATATGGAATCTACTCGGGTGGATTCAACCCGATTTTTAGCCTTGGTTTTGTTGATTACTTTTGCTTATTGGCTGGCGACACTAGGAGGTCATGAGTGGGAAGCTAATCACTTAGTAGCTTACCTCGGTCGAAGCGAAAAAACTCCTAATAATTTTCCCCATCACAGTATTTTTGGGCTCGGATTATCGGGTTATGCTTGGAGCCAGTCGCTAGTTTTCTGGCAAGAAGAGATGTTAGCATTGATGGCCCTCAAGCCTCATAAAGCTCAGAATTTTCGGCAAGGACTAAATGCTCTATCCCTTGTACAGCAATCAGTCTAGCTCTCTTGTCACCCTCTCAGGTTCTGATGTCAAAGAGCTTTGTGTGAAAATGTCCCTCAATGGCATGGGATTTCGAGCCATTGAGAGAGTCACTGGTATTTCTCACAACACAATACTTAACTGGGTTAGAGTTGCAGAAACCCACATTGATGAGGAAAACTATGAAATTCCTGAAATAGCTCAAATTGATGAGCTTCAGACTTTTGTGGGTTCAAAAAAAACCATCTGGGTCTGGACAGTTGTGAATACCAAACTGCCTGGAATTCTGAAGTTTGTCATAGGCGACCGCTCATTGCTGACTTTTACCACATTATGGCAAATGATTCAGGGCTGGGCTTGTTTTCTATATATAGCACAAGACAGAACACTTAGGACGTATAATGGAGAGGACGAGATGACTAAGAAGACCAAAAATGCCAGCCCCCTATAGTTACGACCTCAGACAAAAAGTTATTGATGCCATTGAACTAGACGGTATGCCCAAAACAGAAGCCAGTCAAGTTTTCCATGTCAGCAGGGCAGGAACACCATTAATCTCTGGCTGCAAAGAAAAGCACAGACCGGAGACTTCCTCCCTACCCTAAACCTCATCACCGACCTGGCAATAACCACAAAATTACCGACTGGCAGAAATTCAAGGCTTTTGCCCAAGAGCATGGCCACAAAACCTCCGCTCAAATGGCTGAACTTTGGGATGACGACATCTCTCCTCGCACCATATCCAGAGCCTTGAAGAAAATTGGCTTCACCAGAAAAAAAACTTACGGCTACCAAGAACGTTGGAAGCAACAGCGAGAGGAGTTTATGGCTCAGATTGAACAGATGGAGCCACAAGAAGTGGTCTACCTCGATGAAGCCGGCATGAATAGTCAGGACTCGGATTACCCTTATGGTTACTGCGAGGAAGGAAAACGCTTCCATGCACTCAAATCAGGGAAGAGGCAGGGCAGGGTAAGTAAAGTATGATAGCCGCATGGTGTCATCAACAACTCTTAGCTCCCTTTAGCTTTGAGGGTTGTTGTAATCGGACAGTGTTTGAGTTGTGGTTGGAGTTCATCTTAATTCCAACATTGAAGCCAGGTCAGACTCTAGTATTGGACAATGCAACGTTTCATAAAGGGGGGCGGATTGCTGAACTGGTGGAGGCAGCTCAATGCCGTTTACTCTATCTACCACCTTATTCGCCAGACCTCAACAAGATAGAGAAATGTTGGTCGTGGCTGAAAGCCCGTATTCGCCACTGCATTGAGCAGTTTGATTCTCTCCATGATGCCATGGATTCCGTTCTCAAAGCTGCGTCCTAACCACCTTGACTAATGCTATAGATGTGACGGAAGAATACACCAGCAAAACCTGTACTCACTGTGGTCATGTGCATTCCCAGCTAGGTGGCTCAAAAGTGTTCCGATGTCCTGAGTGTGGGTTCACTCTACCCAGGGACTGGAACGGTGCTTTTGGAATCTTTCTAAAAGCTTTGCGGGATACCGCCTCTGTTACCTTAACGGGTAATAGTGCTATCGTCGCATTGTCAGGCAATAGCCGGATAAATGTCGCGTAAATGTATCAGTCTCAGTAAAAATACGGAACTTGATGTGTTATGAAAGGAACAACTCCAAATCAAATCCCGTCCCAGGCTGCTGGATTTTTGAGGCTGGCGGGGGTAATTTTATTCTTTTTTGCCCTAATTAACTATATTTTGCTGTTTGTGCCAACGAATTTTGGGGATCTCAGGTGGCAACTGAATTTTACTACTCAGATGGTAGAACAAGGGGTGATTCCGGTGTTGGCGATCGCCTTAATGTTTTGTGCATACGGGTTACAGGAGGTAGCTGGTCTATCACCAGAAAAGCCTAAACAGGGGTTTAACAGTCTCAAATTTTGGGTTTATGTGATTTCTGGCATTCTGGGGGTGATGTATTTAGTGCTGATTCCCCTGCACGTTGGCACTACTATAGCAGCGAGTAATGAAACGATTGAGAAAATTAATCAGGATGCAGCGACGGCCAAAATGCAGCTAGAAGAACGCCTGCAAGAACAACAAACCCAAATGTTAGCTATCTTAGGCAATCAGCAGCGCTTAGAAGATTATATCCAAGAACAACAGCTTACCGAAGCACAATTAGCGCGCCTGCAAGAATTTCAGGAAAACCCGGAAGCGTTGGGAGTCCAAAGCAATGCCATTGGCCAGGAACTGAAACAGGAAATTGAAAACCGTCGGCGAGAGGCAGAAAAGCGATCGCAACTGGGGACTTTCAAATCTAATCTCCGGGTCGGCTTAGGTAGTTTACTGCTGGCTAGTTGCTATCTGACTATCGCCTGGAGTGGCTTAATCAACAAACGCAGTCGCAAAAAAGCCGGTTAAATGGTCAAATTTGCGCTCGCTTCATTGGTCAGGGCTTCCTTGACTCTTTCTAACTCGGCTTGAATCTGAGTATAAACTGATTCAGCCGATGGTTGAGGAATGGGGACACCTGCATCTACTCCTTGACGGCCCATGATTTCTAATTGCAGACATAATTCGGATAAACCAAAAGCGCCTAAAGTCCCACTGATGGATTTCAGGGAATGGGCGGCCTGTTTGAGGGCTGTGGGATCATTTTGTTGGAGGGCTATTTGAATAGTGTTCAGAAGTTCCGGGGCGCTTTCGATGTACATTTCGGCGACTTCTTCCAAGGCTTCTATCTCTCGCAGTCCTTGTAAAACAGTGGGGTCAAGAATGGGGGAAGATTTGCTATCATCGGTGGTGGTATTTAAATATGTTGAAGGTACAATGGCATCGCAGGTGATGGGGCGACAGTTACGGAGAACTTTAACTAATTGTTCCATACGGATAGGTTTACTGATATAGTCATCCATTCCGGCTGCTATACATTCAGCGCGATCGCTTTCCATAGCATTGGCTGTAACGGCGATAATGCGCGGGCGTGGGGAGTAGGGTTTTTCTTGGTTATCATAGCGTTTTTTAATCTGTCGGGCTGCTTCTAAGCCATCCATAATGGGCATCTGCATATCCATTAAAATGACATCGTATGGCTGTCTTTCTAGGGCTTCGAGAACTTCTAAACCATTCCCGGCGACATCAGCCCTATATCCCATTCTTTGCAGGATTTGTAGGGCGACTTTTTGGTTAACTAGGTGATCCTCGGCTAATAAAATCCGCAGGGGGAGTTTTTCTGCTAACAGGGGAATATCTTGGGGCGATCGCATTTGGTTGCGACTCCAATTTTTAATCTGTAGAGGTTCCCCACACAGGACGTTAATCAGAATATTGTATAGGGGTGATTGTTTAATGGGTTTATTCAGAAAGGCGACAAAATCTCGATGATCGGTGGGGTTAAAATTTTGTTGAGCGACGGAAATTAACATGACTAAGGGGAGGTCAACCCCGGCTGAAGTCTGTCGGACTTGGGTGGCAAAATTGAACCCGTCCAAATTGGCGATTTCCATTTCCACAATGGCGATATCAAAGGTTTTACCTTGTTTTAACCAGGCGATCGCTTCTGTGGGGCTGTCGGTATCTTCTACCACTAAACCCCAGCATTGAACTTGCTTGGTCAAAATTTGGCGATTGGTGGGGTGAGAGTCAATAATTAATAGTCGTTTTCCGGCTAATTCATCAGCATGATTCCACTGTGGTAATAAATTCTGGCTACTCTGAACTACTATGGAAAAATAGAATGTAGATCCCTGTGTGGGAGTATCTTTATTTATCTGCCAATTTTCTGGGGGATGACCACCGATCGCATCACCACTGACTACCCACATTTTACCCCCCATCATTTCGGCCAGTCGCTGACTAATAGCTAGACCTAATCCTGTCCCGCCATATTGTCGATTCGTGGAAGCATCAACCTGACTAAAGGACTTAAATAAACGATTCATGCGATCGACCGGAATACCAATACCTGTATCCGACACTGCTACCTCAATTTGATAGTGGGTAGAATACATAGATTTGGCAGTCAATTCTAAATCCGAAAACAGTGGTTTTGCTGACACTGATACCAACACTTCACCCCGGGCGGTAAACTTAACGGCGTTGCTGAGTAAATTCACTAAAATTTGCCTAACTCTTGCCATATCTCCCACCACTTCATTGGGGGTATAAGCATCAATGAAATATCCCAATTCTAGGGATTTACTCGCGGCTTTGGTCGCCAATAAGTCCAGGGATTCTTCAAGACAAGTGCGTAAACTAAAGGGGAAGGCTTCTAGGTCTAATTTTCCTGATTCTATTTTGGAGAAATCTAGGATATCATTAATTAAAGAAAGTAGGGCATCACTACTGCTGCGAATGGTTTCGACAAAATCCTGTTGAACTAGACTTAAAGGAGTATCTAATAACAATCCGGTCATCCCAATTACTGCATTCATGGGAGTCCTAATTTCATGGCTCATAGTGGCTAAAAATTCACTTTTGGCACGAGTGGCTGCGAGAGCCTCATCCCTGGCTTGACTCAATTCTTGGGCGGTTTGCTGTCGTTCTATTTCACTACCTATCCACTGCGCCATGAGTTTTAATAGTTCTTGGTCAACGGCTCTAAATGGCTCATTTAAAGGGTTTTGACTCCAAAAACAAAGAGTTCCATAAACCTGACCATAGACTTTAATAGGAATAGCCATATATGCCTCAATTTGCCAGCAATTTTCATCGGCATAAGAGGGGAATCCGGAGACTAACACTGATTCAAAAATCAGGGGGTTTTCAGCCTTTAATGTCGCCAAAATCAACGGATTATTTAAATCAAAATTATCCCCAAATGACCAGCTATTATTAGGGTCAATTCCTGCCATAATTTGGGCGGAAGGCTGGGGGGTGTCTAGGTTCAATATCTGGTTAATTATACCGACTTCTAAGTGGAATTTATCACAGCCCAACTTGAGGATTTGCTGGAGTTGTTCTTGCCAGTCTAAATGACGAGATGAGGTGATTTGATAAAGACTCCTAATTGAGGCTTCGCTGTCTTGTAGTTCCTGTTCCCGCTGTTTGCGATCGCTAATATCTCTGGAGACACCCAGAATTTCTTGCACTCTCCCGGTCTCGGGATGATAAATAGCGCGACTGGTGGTTTCAAACCAAATATATTCGCCGTTTTTGTGGCGTATACGATAGGTTAGAGTATAGGATACTTTTTGACTTAAAACAATTTCTAATGTCTTGCTGAGTGTGTTAAGGTCATCTGGGTGAAAAAATTTACTGGGGTGTTGACCAATTAAACTTTCCGGCTCATATCCTAATAGCAACGAACAGGCGGGGGAGGCGTAGCGGATCAAACCTCGGCGAGAGTGATGAGTAATTAAATCGGTGGAATATTCCGCCATTAGCCGATATCTTTCTTCACTATCCTGGCTTTGAATATTGGCTTGTTCTAAGGCTTCTAACATTTGATTAATGGTTTGTCCTAACCCGGTGAGTTCATCTTCCCCTGGGGGTACTGTCAGCCGTAGGGATGGGTCGCGACTTTTGCCGATTTGATTAATTTTGTGGGTGAGGTCTAACAGTCTGGCTAAAATCAGTTTCTCAAATACCAGTATGGTAATTGCACTTAAAATTATGCCGATCAGAAATAGGGAAAATGTGAGATAAATTAGGCTGGTGCGACCTTGGCGGAAAATGGGGCGATCGCTTTGGATTTCCAGGTTGAGAATCGGTCGATTATAAATGTCTAGGAGGGGAATAGACCCCAGGATAGTCGAAGTATCTAGGGGTTGAACTCTGATGGGGTCTTCCGCATTGATGATTTGTTGGGTTTGTTGGGGGTTGAGGGGAGTCCAAGGGTTGATTTCCACCGCAAGTTGGGTAATTTGAGTCAGGCGATCTATTTCGTTATGATCAAGATAGCGACCCACTACTAGGGTTCCCCGGCTTGGTCCATGGGCAATACTGGTAAGGATGGGACGGGCCGATAGCAGCAATGGGCCTTCTGGTAACATGACGATCCCTATTGTGGGACAGGGGATTTCCTCTTCTTTCTCAAAACAAGACCGGGAGGGGTTGGAAAATGACAGACTGACCGATTTTAGGTGAGGCGAGAGACTGGCGGGAATAGGGGTTTCTGTTTGGCTGTTGATGTCGAAACCTTTGCTGAAGACGATTTGACCTTGGCTATCTATCAGAATGAAGAGATTTAGCCTCAGATCCATAAACATAGTGTTAGCTAGGTTAGATCGCACATATCGGCTATTTTGTTGATTGATAAAGGCATAGGTATCATCCCATTTGGCTTGATCTTGAGCGATCGTATCTAAATTAGCCAGGTCATCCTCTAAGGCTTTAATTACCCGGACTACATCCTGATGCACCGACTCAATCTCCAGATTACGGAAATTCTGAATCAGGATACAGGATGCTGTTGTATACAACACCACAATTAGGCTAATTAGTGCTGCGCCAATAATGAGCAATGTCTTCTTGTGCAATTTCATAATCTTCCTCCGAGAAACCCCATCCCCTTGTGGGTGGGGAGGGATAGGAACAGCAATTGATATAGAGTGGGCGGGACCCCCAAAAGTGCATCATTCAAAAGCCATTTGAGTGCCATGGGTATTGTGCAAAGTCAGTTCTGCTGTTTCTCCCTCGCCAACCACTGGTTTAAAGTAATACTAACCATCACTTCCCCTACTAACATACAATCCTGTTGCTTTCTGGGTAATTCCCCTCCGTTGTCCCAAGACTCCCTGGAGTAAGTCTGGTTGGCTTGACAAAAAATCTTTAACCATAAGGTTTGACAGTTAGGAACTAGCGACCCATTCCCAGGTAAGAACTTCAACCCTTACTCCCAAGGTAGACCCGGAAAGTCTCTCGAAGGCTTCACCCAGGTCTGTCAACTAAACTCACTTAGGTTTGTGGCTGTGGTCAGCCTCATCCCTTTGTGGGGGGGTTATTGACGGCGTTTTGCGTTGATGATGCTTCTACGAAACAACTGGGATGAGTAAATAAACTTAGCACCCAACCACCCGGAAAGGCTTGGTTATTTGTGACCTGACATCAAAATAGAGACTAATAAACCCATAATCTGTTGATCCAACTCAAAACTAAGGTAGATACTTTGATTGTAGCCTAGGTTGTTGGAAAGTTGGCTAATTACATCCATAAGACCAGTTATAGCCTTGTAGGAAGTCCTGGGGTTGAGAAATTGTCTCTGAGCCGTTGATGGGTGCTTCTAGGCTTGAAAGGGATTTTCAAAATTAGGATAACGTTGATCAATTTGGTGGGCTTTTTTTGTGAACCAATTAAACAAGAGGTTAAATAGTTGAATTTGCCTCAAAACTTTCTGTGGATCAGATAGGTGAGTGGTCGGCAAAGTCTGTCCGATTTCCTTCAAGACTAAACCCAAGGGAATCTTGATTTCCTCTTGTAGTTTTAAACATCGGGTAAATAAGGGCGCATAAGCAGAAATCAACGAACCTACACCGCCTCGCGCTTGACCCCATCCGATATAATATAGCCCTTGATAATCATCTAAAAATGCCCCCCCATAACACTGCACAGTCGCCCCCTTGACTCTTTGTAATTCGGGAGGTAGAAAGGGATAGGAAACATGATAGCCTGTGCCACACACTATTAAATCAAAGGTTTCCCTGGTGCGATCGCTAAATTCTACATCCCAACCGTCTAATTTATTGACGGCGGGTTTGGGGGTGATTTTTCCATGCTTGATATAGTAGGGTACTTCATTATTTAGGGTGGGATGTTTATCGAAAATTCGATATTTTGGTTTGGGCAAACCATAGTTTTCATGGCTGCCAAAACTTAGCTTGATTATACCATAACACATTAATCTTTGCAAGGCTTCAGGCATCCACCAACGAATTAAATCCGATAGAGGAACACCAGCAAAGGTTTTGGGAATAAACCACACAGACTCCCGCAGGCTTAACACCGATTTTTGACCGACTCTAGCTGCTTCGGCGGCTAGGTCACAGGCGGAGTTACCACCACCAATTATTAAGACTCGTTTACCTCTAAGTTGGTCGGGTGTTTTGTAGTCTTTAGAATGTATCATTTCACCGTTAAAAGTTCCGGGAAATTCGGGAAATCGTTTGCACCAATGATGACCATTACATATAATCACCCCTTTATAAATTCGCTTTTCTCCATTATCAAAGCTGACTAACCAGAGATTTTTGGCGATAGGATTAACTAGGGTAACGGTGCGTTTTAGTTCAATGTTGGGGCGCAGATTAAAAGCATCAGCAAAATGGTTTAAGTAGTCCCACATTTGTTTGGCACTAGGAAAATCAGGATAATCATTCGGCATCGGAAAATGAGTGAATTGGGTGATTTTCTTCGAGGAAATAATATGGGCAGTTTCATAGACACCATGATACCAATTACCACCAATATCATCACTGGCATCTACTTGATCATAGGGAATTTTCGCGGTTTTTAAACCTTCAGCAATACCTAATCCGACAAATCCGGCTCCGATGATTAGATATTTGTCGGCAGTTTTGGGGTTATTTCCTAAGATTTGAGCAGTCATACTTTAGGATTTTTTACAAGTTTTTTAGCAGCCAAAAACGAAATTTTATCTAACAAAAAAGGAGTATAGCGTTTGAGTAAATGAATTAAATTTGCCGGGGAGTCTGGGAATACATGGAGTTGATTGGATTGAATGCCTCGCAAAGTCGCTTTCATGACCTGCTTAGGGTCGGTTAACCAAGCCTCTGGTAAACCTTGATAGTTAGTGGCTAGGGTTCCATATTTTTCAGCGTCTAAAATGGGGGTGCGACTAAAAAATGGGTAGACGGCGGTGACTTTGACATTGTAGGATTTTACCTCATCCAAGAGTCCCTCACTAAAGCCTCGTAAGCCAAATTTACTGGCGCAATAGTGGGTTAAACCAGCTTTCCCACTCCAACCAGCCACGGAGGAAATATTGACGATATGACCTTGGCGACGGCTAATCATATCCCCTACAAATAGACTGCTTAAACGCATGGGTGCAAGTAGGTTTACTTCCATGAGGGTTTCCCATTTTTCCGGGGGTGTTTCGTCCAGACGACCATAAACGGCTAATCCGGCGTTATTGATTAAAATATCGATGGGAACTTCCAGGCTTTTGACTTGATTAAATAAGATTTCGCATCCCTCACGGTTAGATAAATCAGCCTCGAAACAGGCGAGGATTTCTCCGCTTTTAATCTCCTGTTGAATTAGTTGTGCTTGTTGGTGGAGAGTGGGTTGATGGCGATCGCTTAAAATTAAACGGCTACCTGCTGCTAATAATTGGCGGGTGAGTTGTTGACCAAATCCGCCAGTAGCACCCGTTAAAACCACTGTGGCATTTTCTAGTTGAGTCATGGTTAAATTTTCGGAGATTTGAGCATAGTTGATAATAGCACAGACCAGGGAATATTTACATTAGGAATTAGTGATGCGGATTTTTGGAGTTGCGGCCATTTCATGGGTAGTAAAAAACGCAGCGATCGCAGAGAAACTGGACGATTACCATTTTCATCTACTAGATTATACTCTTGAGCGCGTTCGGCGACAATTTGCAGGCGACCACTGCGACGCATAATATTCGGATCGGCTGCTAAGGCTGCAATAACTCTCCCGGTCAAGAGGGGTGTTTCCCAATTATAGCGGTCAACAAGCGATCGGATTGCTGGATCATCTGTGGCGACATTGGAGGCTTCTATTTCCGTGGCGACCCTAGACATATGTTCTGTGTTAACAATTCCTGGCCAAACAGCAACGGAAGCGACATTATAGGGTTGGAGTTCAGTCGCAAAATCCGCCGCCAAGCGATCGCAGGCAGATTTTCCAATCCCATAAACGGCACTAAAAAGATAGGAAAATCCCCCCCAAGATGAAATAGTACAGATTAAACCTTGACGACGTTTAACCATCATTCTAGCTGCTAAAACAGCCGCCACATAATGACTGCGTAAGCCTACATTATTAACTTCATCCCAAACTTGCGGTTCGCTTTCCCAAAAGGGTTTACCCTGCATTTCTGTTAAAGTTCGCACTCCCTTATATGCGTTATTTACCAATAAATCAAGTTGTCCCTGTTGTTCCTGATCAATGTGATTAAAAAGTAATTCCACTTGTTGATCATCACCGTGATCAACCGCAATCGCGATACATTTACCCCCGGCTTTTTCCACCTCTAACCGAGTCTCTTCTAAACTGCCTCCTACAGCATCATTGGCTTGCGATAGGCTGCGACCTGTGATATAAACAGTAGCGCCAGCTTCTCCTAAACCAATGGCAATTCCTTTACCTAATCCTCTGGATGCACCTGTAACTAAGGCGACTTTACCTGCTAAGTTGGTCATGTTCGATTATTCGATGTAATGGTATAATTAAACAATTGGGGGGTAATTAATTAATAACTACCCCTTTTTGATGGGATTTACCCGGCGGCTTTGATGATTTCATCGTCGGTAGAAAAGTCTACCTCTCCTTGATTACTATTAGCTAGATAATCGTTTTGGCAGGAATCTTTTAATCCGGAAATTAGATCATATTTGGGTTGCCAATTTAGTTGATTTATGGCTTTGTGAACATCGGCGAAGAAATGCTGAACTCGCAGGGGAAATGCTTTGCGTTTCCCGAAATCAAAGTTTTTGGGGTCATAATGAATTAATTGCAGGTCATCTGGGGACTCACCCGCAGCGATCGCACAGGCTTTGGCTAACCCATCAAAGGTGACAAAGCGATCGCCTGAGATATTATACACTTGACCAATAGCCGTTTGATTTCCTAATACTGCTACCATGGCATTAGCTAAGTCTTCCACATGACCTAATTGGGTGATGTGCATTCCATTACCAGGAATAGGAATGGGACGTTTAGCAACAATGCGATCGAAAAACCAGGACTCTAAAGGGTTATAATTTTGTGGTCCGTAGATGTAAGTTGGTCGGATTGATGTCCAAGGAATACCCACTTTTTGCAAGTAGGTTTCCGTTTCATATTTCCCTAAATGGCGACTTTTGGGGTCGGTGGGATCTCCCTCAATATGAGGCATTTGATCAGACTTGAGATAGACTCCGGCTGAACTCATATAAACAAAATGTTTCACCTGACCATTAAATAAATCGGCTAGGGGTTGGGTATCACTTAATTGGCGACCATTATTATCAAAAATGACATCAAAGGTTTCACCGGATAGCTTTTCTTTTAATTGGTTAGCATCAGTGCGATCGCCATGAATTTGTTTAATTCCGTCTACCGGACTGGGTTTATTTCCCCGATTAAATAATACCACTTCATGACCCTGGCTGACTAAAATTTTGGTCAGATAAACCCCGATAAACCTAGTGCCACCCATGATTAAAATTCGCATTTTATTAATCTCCTAATGATTGATTTTTATGGTTGATAGTAAACTGGTCACGAGAGTTGGCTAATGTCTAGCCAAAAACCATAATACCATGGGGTTATACAACTTCTAACTAAAGTCGTAGGAATACATCCCAATGGTCACTAAATTAATCTTATATGATTCTGGGTATTGATACCAACAAGTTTACGATAGCATAATTACCCGATGACCAGACCCTATCCAAAAGCCATTTTAGCAGTTACCGCAGTTTTCAAGGTATACTGACGACAGTTGAAACTAAAAGTTGTCAGGTAGTTAATTCCATGTTGGCTTTCTATCTTCGCCGTTTTCAGAGACAACTCAAGCGGATATTCAGTAACATTTCACTCCGCACTATTTTAGTAGTACCGTTTTTGCTACAAGTAGCATTAACTGTCGGTTTGGTCGGTTATTTTTCTTTTCGCAATGGCGAAGCAGCCGTGCGAGATTTAGCATTTCAACTGCGCCAGGAATTAACTGCTCGCATTGACCAGCAATTACAAGCATATATTAGAATACCTCATCAAATCAATAAGTTAAATACCGATAGCTTTTCCCAGGGTCAAATTGATTTTTATAGTGGGGAAAGAATTAATGTTTTTTTGCAGCACATTAAAAACTCACCTTATCTTAATGCCGTTTATTGTGCCGAAGAAGAAACCGGAAATTTTATCGGTGTGAGTTGGAGTGATGACGGGTCATTTTTTGAGTTAATGATTAGGAATAATCAAACCAATGGAAATATGCACTTATACGGTATTGATGTCCGTGGCGATCGCCTTTATTTTCTTAGGGATGCTGGACCCTATGAGCCTCGTCAACGTCCCTGGTATCGAGCCGCACAAGCCACAGGAAAGTCCGTATGGAGTGATATTTATTTAGATTTTACCACACAATTACCCACCATTACCGCCAGTTTATCTACTTATGATGGTTGGGGAAATCGTTTTATTGGCGTGTGCGGAACTGATATTTTATTATCTGAAGAACTCCGGAGATTTTTGCAAAATTTAGGAATTGGTAAAACCGGAGAAGCCTTTATTATCGAGCGTTCTGGTTTATTAGTTTCCAGTTCTACTGATGATAGTATGACCCGGAAAATTGGCGATCAGATCCAAATTATTCAAGCCACAGAAAGTGAAAATATATTAGTCCGAGAAACCGCCAAATATTTAATCAATAAAAATTTAAACTTGCACACAATCAATCAACCCAAACAATTCGATTTTAAAATCAAACGCGAACGGCAATTCGTGCAAATCTTACCATTTAGTAATGGTCATGGCTTCGACTGGTTAATTGTGTTAGTAGTTCCCGAAGATGATTTTATGGCTACTATTAATGCCAGCAAACGCACTACAATTTTACTGTGTATTTTGGCTTTAATCTTTCCTACAATTTTTAGCATTATGATAGCTAGATGGATTAGTCTTCCTATCTCCAATTTGAGTGACGCAAGTCAGGCGATCGCTCAAGGCAAATTACAGCAAAAAGTTCATGCTAATGGTATCAAAGAACTCAGGATTTTAGCCAAGTCTTTTAACATGATGACTCAACAGGTTCAAGATGCTTTTTCCGCCTTAGAAAAACGGGTAGAGGAGCGGACGTTTGAACTCCGATATGAAAAAGATAAATCCGAAAAACTATTATTAAATATCTTGCCAAAAGCTATTGCTGATCAACTCAAGAATGAACAAAAAACCATTGCTTGCTCTATGGAAAATGTGACCATTTTATTTGCAGATATTGTCGGCTTCACTCCTTTATCTGCTCGCATTCCTCCCATTCAGTTGGTGGAATTGCTAAATCAGATGTTTTCCCGATTTGATGAATTAGCCGACAAGTATAGTTTAGAAAAAATCAAGACTATTGGTGACGCTTATATGGTAGTGGGAGGCTTACCAATTCCCCGGGATGACCATGCAGAAGCGATCGCTGATATGGCTTTAGAAATGCAGCAAATTATGGATGACTTTAAGACTTGTAAAATCTTGGGTAATATTTCAGGTTGCGAACATTTTCAAATTAGGATTGGTATTAATACTGGATCCGTAGTAGCCGGAGTAATTGGCATTAAAAAATTCTCCTATGATTTATGGGGAAATGCCGTTAACATTGCTTCCCGCATGGAATCATCAGGAAAACCTGGCTCTATTCAAGTTACAGATATCACCTATGAACGCCTAAAATATCGTTATAAATTTAAACCCAGAGGCACAATTAATGTTAAGGGGAAAGGCAATATGACCACCTATTGGCTATTAGGTAAAATTTAGACAATCGTAAACTTTTATTAATCTCAATGTTTGTCTGCATTCAAAATATGATATAATCTTAATTACTATTGGAGAGTTAGCAAATGATTGCCACACCCAATTTTGCCAATGTATCCCCAGATGATTACCTAAAACTAGAGGAGCAAAGTTCTGTCAAGCATGAATATATTGATGGGGAAGTCTACGCTATGGCGGGTGCAACTGATACCCATGTTACTATTGCTGGAAATATATTTGCCCTACTTCGCGCCCAGGTCAGAGGTTCTAGTTGTCGGGTGTATATATCAGATATGAAAGTCCGTATTCAAAAAGCCAAAAGTGAGCGTTTTTACTATCCCGATATTCTCGTAACCTGTGACCAGCGTGATAGAGATACACCCACCTATAAACAATTTCCTCAACTTATCATTGAGGTATTGTCCGACTCCACAGAAGCCTTTGATAGGGGTGATAAATTTATGGACTATCAAAGTCTTGATAGCCTACAGGAATATATATTAATTAATACCCGTCATCCTCGCTTAGAGATTTTTCGCCGTCAGGATGACAGTTGGCTATTTAATAGTTATAGTTTATCTGAGGATACAGACGACACTACTTTTCAGATTGTTAGCCTGGATTTCACCGAACAAATTGCCGCCATTTACGAAGATGTTAACTTTAATAATCAATAAAGAGAAATATGATTGCTACACCCAATTTTGTCAATTTATCCCCAGATGATTACCTAGAACTAGAAGCCCAAAGTTCTGTCAAGCATGAATATATTGATGGAGAAGTCTACGCTATGGCGGGTGCAACTGATACCCATGTTACGATCGCTTTAAATATGGCGATCGCACTTCGTAATCATCTCAGAGGCTCTAGTTGTCGGGTGTATATATCAGATATGAAAGTCCGTATTCAAAAAGCCAAAAGTGAGCGTTTTTACTATCCCGATATTCTCGTAACCTGTGACCAGCGTGATAGAGATACACCCACCTATAAACAATTTCCTCAACTTATCATTGAGGTATTGTCCGACTCCACAGAAGCATTTGATCGGGGTGATAAATTTATGGACTATCAAAGTCTTGATAGCCTACAGGAATATATATTAATTAATACCCGTCATCCTCGCTTAGAGATTTTTCGCCGCCAGGATGACAGTTGGCTATTTAATAGTTATAGTTTATCTGAGGATACAGACGACACTACTTTTCATATTGTTAGCCTGGATTTCACCGAACAAATTGCCGCCATTTACGAAGATGTTAACTTTAACTTACCCGAAAACTAAGTTCCGATTTCTAAAATAACGGGTGCATGATCACTCGGTTTTGGTTGGGTTCTGGGTTCAGTGTCAATGTAACAAGCGATCGCATTTTGATAGAGTCCAGGACTTAGATAATGGTGATCAATTCTCCAGCCTCGGTTGCGGGTAAATGAGGCGGCGCGGTAGTCCCACCAGGTAAAATGTCCGCCGTCTTGGGTAAACTTACGAAAGCCGTCTGCTAAACCCAAATTAGCGATCGCATCTAAGGCTTGACGTTCCGCCGCCGATGCCATAATATGATTTTCCCGGTTTTGAGGATTATAAATATCCCGATCTTCAGGCGCAATATTAAAATCACCACAAATACACAGATGAGGATATTTGATTAACATCTGTTGTAGATAATCCCGTAATCGGTTTAACCACTGTAACTTATACTCATATTTATCACTTCCCACACTCGACCCATTCGGGATATAAACATTGACAATACAGATATCATCAATCACCCCAGCAATTACCCGTTTTTGGTCGTCCAATTCCCCCACCTGGTCAGCACCCAAAATCGGAGTAAATCCCATAATTACAGACTCGATATTTAGGCGACTAAAAATTGCCACCCCATTATAGGCTTTTTGACCATAAATATAGACATGATAGCCCAATTCTTCAAAAGGCGATCGCGGAAAATCTTGATCAATAACCTTAGTTTCCTGTAGGCACAAAACATCAATATCCTGACCTTTTAACCAGCTCAAAACTTGGTCTTGTCTAGTCCGAATTGAATTCAAATTCCAGGTAGCAATTTTCATATTTAGTCGGGGAATAAAACATGATTGTTAATTATACCAAAACTCATGTCAACTTACAAATAAGCCAGCACAGTTAAATTGGCGACTCCCTTTTGATATTTAATGACCCATACAGGGGCGATCGCGGGGCTGTTGTTGCAATTGGTGCAAGACCTCAGTAATTTAAGAGAGATCCTCTCTACCCGCGTCTTTCTTTCGCCCCTGCCGTAGACTCAAAGCCGCTTGCCGCAGGGTGAACCCCTTCCCGCAGGTTAGCCAATTCTACAGACTCAGGCCAAAATGACAGATTACTTAATGAGAAAAGCTATAACCATACAAGATATATGCTAGATATACCATTGTAACCAAGCATCCAGCCAACATGGAAGATTACCAAGCCGCCTTTTTAGAACGTCATAAGGATACTGAAATACTTTGTTCATCTAATTTCAACAGAAAAGTAGCCGCAATGCATTTTGGTGGCATTACCATAGAATGTCTGCTAAAATCGATGATATTCGCTTCATTACCCAAAGGTGCAAGCCGAGAATGGAAAACCGACTCTAACGATCCTGGTCATACAATTACTAATCCACAACATCGTTTACACGACGCATTAAAGCGGCATAATCGGCTGTACAGCCGGATTCAAAAATTTCCCCAGGTAATGAGGTGGCTGGCTACAGTTGAAACCCCAAATCAACATTTTATAGAGATGCGTTATTATGGGAATGAGCCTAATGACAAAGACTATAAGGATTGGCTGTCTTCATATAAGAGTCTTCTAAATTGGCTACAAAAGCAAGCAACTCAACTTTGACTCAACTTTAAAGAGGTAGATATGGAAGAAACCTGGCAACTATTACTGAAACGGCAGATTACGGACAGCTATGTGCAAAGTTCGCAAGAATGGACTGACATTAATATTTCAACTTCTGGACTTCTGAATTTGACGATTGTCAGTAATAAATTTACAGGCTTATCGATGTCGCAGCGAAAGGAGCAATTGCAGAGCATCCTGAGTCAATTTCAGATTAATATATCCCCAGGTTTTATTTCTTTATATGCAGTAGAAGAAGCACGATCCCTGAATTTGTCAGCCCCACCACTTGTAAAGGGAAGTTCCATAAATACTTGGCAAGATTTAGCATTGTGGGCTGCAAATCCACAAAATCAATCCCCATATCCTCAACCTCAACCCCGCATTCCTCGCACAGTCACATTTTATTCCTTTAAGGGGGGAGTCGGTCGAACAACTGCATTAACCCATGTGGCTTGGATTTTGGCTATGCGCGGTCGTAAAGTTGTAGCTGTTGACTTAGATTTAGAAGCGCCCGGTTTAAGTACAGCTTTTAGCTTAAACCCACTCCCTCAATTCGGTATTGTGGATTATTTTTATGAGCGTTCTTATTTGCCTGAAGGGTTAGAACCTAATATTTTAATCACCAAGATATTTGGCGAAGTGACAATACCTGATGCTACAGGAAGACTCTTTATTGTTCCGGCGGGATCTTTAAGTCTTGATTATATTTCTAAAGTTGATGATCTCAGAGCCACTATGATTCTTGATAATGGTGAAACCCTCTGGTCTATGTTTAGTCGTGAAATTCAAGAACAGCTAAAACCAGACGTTATCTTAGTGGATTCTCGCACCGGAATCAATGAATGGGGGGCTTTATCTTTACTACAAGCGGCTGATGAAGCTATTATATTTTTGTTTCCCAATGAGCAAAATCGGCAAGGGATCGATCTTCTCCTCAAATCACTTAATTCTTTTGGCAAGCTGTCAATGAATTTTGTCTTCTCACCCGTTCCCGATATCAGCGATATGGGAATGGCTAAAGTGACAAAGCTTTGGGGGATTTTGCGTCAAGTCATTGAGCAGGAAATCGCTCAAGATGAATTGAGTGAAAATGGGTATGACTCAGATGATACTCAATCGGAAATAGCAGAACCATTGGTAGTTCCTTATCTGCCACCAATTGCTCTGGCTGAGGATTATCCTGTAACCGGATTATTAGATTACTACAACCGAATTGCTAACTTAATCGATGAAGATACTAATCAACTTCGCTTAGGAGAAATATTGCCCGGTAAAGATACTTCTGAACGCTGGAAAATTATCGAAAGCCTCCAATTTCCTGCCTTAAATGCTGCCGATCCAAAATCTAACCTGATTGAACTGTTTCAAAGAACTGCTAATTTTGATAAGTTCTTAGATGAAACAACTTGTCTGATCCGAGGTCGCAAAGGAACTGGAAAAACAGCACTTTACTTACTTCTATTAAAACATGAATCAAAGGCTAAACAGTTAGCTCGCGGTCGATTAGATGCCGTAAGTTTTTTATCTGGCCATGGTGGATTTGAAAACAGTCGCCCCACCCGCAATGAATTTCAAATTATTCATAATAATTTAACCGATAGGAATGGGAATTGGGAAGCTTTATGGCGATCGTACTTAATCCTGCGATTATTTCAATCCAACAAGTTGAGACTACCAGAAAAAGGAAATCAAAAATCTAAATTTGAAACGTTACGCGAAATTTTAAAAAGACTATCGAAAGAAAACTGGCAGATTGAACATACTCAAGCATTAATTCAATTATCAACGGATTCAAATTTAAGACTTCTTTTGTCAGATGCCTTGGATATTCTGAATGAACAGCAACGGCATAAAAATCAAACAATTTGGCTTTTATATGACGATTTAGATGAAGACTTCCCAGAAACAGATGGAGTTAGACAACACGCTTTAACTGGTTTATTCCAACTGATTCAGGCTTGCGATGCGCGTCGATTAACGTCTATTCGATTTAAAGTTTTTCTGCGAGAAGATATATGGAACCGTTTAAACTTTGACAATAAAAGTCACTTTAATGGACGCGATCTATTCCTGCGGTGGACAAGGATAGATTTTTTGCGATTAGCCCTTCGTCAAGCTATGCAATCAGGAGATTTTAAAGATTTAGTCGATCGCATTGCACCTGTGGAAAATATTGATAATGCTAGTGAAGACAACTTAAATCTTGCCCTCGATTTATTGTGGGGAATTCGTCGTCGAACTGGCAACAAAGCTAAATATGTTTATCGATGGGTTTACGAACGTTTATCGGACTTAAATGGCACTGCCTTTCCCCGCAGTTTAAGTGCTTTACTTCAAGGAGCAAGAGAGCAGGAGTTAACTTATAAAGGGCAAACATCAGTTAAGTCTCCAACTGACGATCGCTTACTTCGCGGAAAATCTCTGGAGATTGGTTTAGAAAAGGCATCAGAGGAACGTTGTGATGCCATTAAACAGGAATATCCCGATCTATGTAAATTTTTTGATTCATTAGAAGGTGTTCCTGCTTTACCTTCCCGAGAACAACTGGAACAAATATGGCAGAATAACGCACTAGAAATATATTCTCAATTTGATGAATTTGCCAATTTTTTAAGCGAAATTGGGCTAGCGAAATGGCGGGAAAAGGAACAACGTTATGGATTTGCTGATATTTATGTCTATGGTTTCAGGATGAGTCGGACAGGTACAAAGTAGCAAGCCAATTAACCTTATACATCAATTTATAGTTATAGCGGAGAGAAGTTATCTTCTCTCCTGTTTCATTGAGGTGATAATTGGGCGGTTAAAATTCACTGGACTGGGCAGTAATAAGCGCGATCGCTGTTCGTGGGATATTCCAATCATAGACCAAAGGATCGGGAGTAGTTAGAAGTGCGATCGCCTCTATCTCAGCTTGGGTCAATTTGGGTTTCATAGCAATTTGACTCCTTCTAACTGACCCAGTTTAGCATCAAAAGAGGCTGTTTATTTGCATCCAGCGAGTTGATTGATTTAGCTAATTAATCGGCGATCGCTCGCTCCATTTCTTCTCAAGAAACCGGGTTGGGACAAACCCGGTGTCTGTGGTTAAAACTCTCCGGCTAAAGCCGAAACACAACGTTCGCAGATGGTGGGATGTTCTGAAGACTCACCGACATGGACAGAGTAATTCCAACAGCGATCGCATTTTTCGCCCTCAGCATTCACCACAGCGATCGCCATCAATTCCGACTCACTTTTATACTGCAAATCTGCCAGTTTATCTGGATTTTCCAGTAACTCAACCTGAGAACAAATCAACAGATATCGCAAAGCATCAACGCCGTTATTCTGCTTAAATTCCGCCGGATTTGGATTCATTGCCGCTAACTGTTGACGCAATTTTTCATCTGCCACATATAGCAAGATTTTAGCATCCAGAGAAGAACCCACCATTTTATCTTTGCGCGCCTGTTCCATCACCTGATTAACCTCGGCGCGAATCTCCCGTAATTTCACCCAAAACTCTGCTAATTCAGGCTTTTTCCAGGTTTCATCTAACCGAACCCAACCAGATTCAAATACTGATAAATACGGCGTAGAATATGGTAGATTTTGCCAGATATCCTCTGCCGTATGACAAAGGACAGGCGCGATCGCTTTCGCCAAATTTTCTAGGGCGATCGCCAAAACAGTCTGACAACTGCGCCGCCGGAAACCATTTTCCGCGCTAATATATAGTCGGTCTTTCGCAATATCCAAATAGAAATTGGATAAATCCACCACACAGAAATTTTGCACCACCTGAAAGAATCGGAAAAACTGGTAAGTTTCAAAAGCGTCTGTCACCTCCGCAAACACTTCCGTCATGCGGTGCAACATATACCGATCTAACTCCGGTAAATCCTCATAAGCGATCGCATCTTTTGCTGGGTCAAAATCATGCAAATTCCCCAACAAAAACCGCGCCGTATTTCTAATTTTGCGGTAAACATCCGACATCTGTTTCAGGATATTTTTACCCAAAGGTACATCCGCCGAATAATCCACCGAAGACACCCACAAACGCAGGATATCCGCACCATAAGCGGGGTCTTGTTGTTGATTTTTGCCCCCATTAATAACCACAGCCGGGTCTACCACATTTCCCAGGGATTTACTCATTTTATATCCCTTTTCATCCAGCACAAAACCATGAGTTAGCACAGTTTTATAAGGTGCAATCCCATGATTAGCCACACTGGTTAATAAACTAGACTGAAACCAACCCCGATGTTGATCAGAACCTTCCAAATAAATATCAGCCGGATAAGCCAATTCTGGGCGCTGTTTAGCCACCGCCGCCCAAGAGGAACCCGAATCAAACCAGACATCCATAGTATCGGTTCCCTTGCGGTATTTCTTGCCATTATTAACGTAAGATTCCGGCAGTAATTCCTCAACCGAAAGTTTCCACCAAGCATCAGTACCGTGTTGAGCAATAATATCTTTTACATGGTTAATCGTTTCCTCATTTAGCAGAGGTTCCCCCGTTTCTTCCTCATAAAAAACTGGAATGGGAACCCCCCAACTGCGCTGACGAGAAATACACCAATCACTGCGATCGCTTACCATTGGCGTAATCCTATTTTCTCCCTGTGAGGGAATCCACTGCACCTGTTTAATAGCTTCTAAAGCCTGTTCACGGAAACCTTCCACCGATGCAAACCATTGTTCTGTCGCCCTAAAAATTGTCGGTTTTTTCGTCCGCCAATCATAGGGATATTTATGTTGATAGGGTTCCTCTTTAATCAAAGAACCCGCCTCTTGTAACGCTTCAATAATCGCGCCATTAGCATCTTTGAGAACATTTAAACCCGCGAACTCTCCCGCCTCCTCCGTAAAATCACCATTTTCATCTACTGGCGAAAGTATAGGTAAACCATAACGCTGACCTACGATATAATCTTCCTGACCGTGACCGGGTGCTGTATGAACCAAACCCGTCCCCGATTCAGTAGTCACATAATCACCACCAATTAAAATCGGACTTTCACGGTCAAATAGAGGATGTTTATAGGTGCAATTTTCTAGCAGTGCGCCTTTCACCGTAGCTTTCACAGTTAAATTAGTGTTAAAAGTAGCTGATAACCTTTCCACCAATTCCGCAGCCACCAACAGATACTTAAACTCAATAGGACTTTCTGAATCCCCTTGAGTTTCTACCACCGCATAGGTTAATTCTGGATTCAGAGCAACTGCCAAATTTCCCGGAATCGTCCAAGGCGTAGTCGTCCAGATTGCTACTCCTAAATCCGGTAAATATGGACTCAGTAACTCTCGCACCGATTCCGCTAAACTCGTAATTCTGAAAGCCGCATAAATACTGCGGGAAGTGTGACCTTCGGGATATTCTAATTCTGCTTCCGCCAGGGCTGTTTTGGAACTCGGACTCCAATGGACTGGTTTTAGACCCCGATAAATGTATCCCTTGAGAACCATAACACCGAATACAGCAATTTGAGCCGCTTCGTATTCCGGAGTTAGGGTTAAATAGGGGTTTTCCCAGTCTCCCCACACCCCATAACGTTGAAATTGGGTTTTTTGTTCTTCAACGGTTTTCAGGGCAAAATCTCGCGCTTTCTCACGCAAAGTTAGCGGGGTGAGTTGTTCCCTTTCTGACTGCTTCATCTGTTGCAGCACTTTCAATTCAATCGGGAGTCCGTGACAGTCCCAACCCGGCACATAGCGGACTTTTTGCCCCTGTAGGGTTTGGTAGCGGTTAATAATATCTTTGAGAATCTTATTCAGGGCGTGGCCTATGTGTAGCTGTCCATTGGCATAAGGCGGGCCATCATGAATTATAAACCGATCGCCCGGATTGTTTTCACAGAGGCGATCGTATATCTGGTTATCCGCCCAAAATTTTTGTAATTCTGGTTCCCGTTTGACGGCATTAGCCCGCATATCAAACTTGGTTTTGGGCAGGTTAACCGTGTCTTTGTAGGCGTTTTTTTCGGTCACGGCAGTATACTGAACGATTCTCTTGGGTTAGCAGTTTTCAGATATTTTAACTCTTTTGGGGACAGCTTGCCACAAATTCACCATCGCGCTTGTTGAGTTTTGTAACGTTCCTTAAAATAATTGGGCGATCGCCTGATATGATTAGACCTTGGTTTATATCATCGCTTTGGGAAGTTTTGGGAGGAACAATGGACTTTATTACCAACTTGTTCAGCAATGTCAATTTTGAACTGATCGCCCAGTTACTAATGCTATCACTGATTGTGATTGCTGGCCCGGTGGTGATCGTATTGTTGGCGTTTCGTGGGGGCGACCTGTAGCATCAGACCCCCAAAATCTCTGAATCCAACGGAGGCGGGTGGGTTTTACCTAGCCTCCCGTTTTCCTGTCCCTACCAGCAGACCTACATCGACTAGAATTTAGTCCTGGATGTAATCCTGTCCATTCACTAAAGCCATTTCCGCCCGGACGAACTCCCGCCCCAGGTATAGGGCATGATCAAAACAAGTCAGCGGACAGGTACTTGCTTCTTCTGTGATTTTAATACCTAATTCTTTCGCCGTTCTTCCCCGGTAAATACCAATCGGAGTCCGCTTGAGTTCCCCTTTACACGGGAAAGGTTCCCCCGTGTCTGGATCCACAGCTAGACCCTGTTCGTTGATATCGTTGCTATAATGTTCCGCGCAAATTAAGCCCTTGTCCCGGTCAATATAAATGATAAAATAGCCCCCCGGATCGAGTTTAATAAAACGCTGGGAGAGCTTGTCATCTAAGGCTATGCGTTCTTCTGGAGATAGGTTGGTGTTCGTTGATAGAGTAGACACAAAAGTTAAAAATGCGATCGCTACAATACAGTCTACTTATTACTTTACAATATCTCGAGTATTTAACAGAGGATTGTATCAATTTATACAGAAACCCCCAACTGTTAAAAATTATTAATTGGGCCATTTAGCACTAGATATAGCGTAAAACGAGAAATTTGTCAATACCTGTCACTAAATATATATATAGAGTAAATTAGTAAAGCTGATTCAAATTCCAGACAGAAACAGACCATGCAAACCCTATCAACCACAACTGATACCCCCTTCAATCGCCAAATTCAGGTAATCCGGCGGGATGGATCATTAACTCTTTTGGATGTGTCCAGAATTCGCGCAGTCGTCAACTGGGCTTGTGAAGGCTTAGATGCTAACCCCATTACTTTGGAAGCTGGACTGACCACTCGCCTGAAAAATGGAGTCACCACCAGGGAAATTCAGGATAACTTAATAGGTTGTGCCTTAGAGTTGTGTAGCCCCTCAGACCCAGACTGGCGGTATGTAGCCGGGAGGCTGCATATTTGGAACTTGTGGAAAGATACCCTAGTTAGCCGTGGCTACCAATATGAGGATTATTGCCAAACCGTTACTAGCAAAGTGAAATCTGGTCAGTATGACGCGCGCTTATTAAAATATACCCCCGACCAGTTGAGAGAAGCGGGAAGCTGGATTAACCCCCAATGGGATAAAGATTATGATTATGCGGGGGCGGTTTTACTAACTAAACGTTATTTATTACCCGAGGAATTACCCCAAGAAGCCTTATTATCTTGTGCCTTATTATTAGCCGTAGTCGAAGCCCCAGAAAAACGAATGTTTTGGGCGCAGAAATTCTATAAAGCGATCGCCCTGCGTCAGATTTCTTTAGCCACCCCGATTTTAGCTAATTTGCGGATTCCTAACGGGTCTTTGAGTTCCTGTTTTATTATCGGTATGGATGATAATTTAGAGAACATATTTGACACCATTAAAGATGCTGCCCGGATTTCCAAAAATGGCGGCGGTGTTGGCGTAAATGTCAGCCGCATTAGGGCAACAGGTAGCTGGGTAATGGGTAAGCCTAACGCATCCGGTGGCGTGATTCCCTGGATTAAACTGTTAAATGATACCGCCATTGCTGTCAATCAGGGAGGCCGTCGCGCTGGCGCAATTACCGTCAGTTTAGATGTGTGGCATTTAGACATTCTCGAATTTTTGGAGATGCAAACCGAGAATGGAGACCAGCGCCGGAAGGCTTATGATATTTTCCCTCAATTAGTCATTTCTGATGAGTTCATGCGCCGGGTGCGTAACTGCGAAAACTGGACTCTGATAGACCCCTACGAAGTCCGGGTAAAATTGGGCATAGAATTATCAGAATTATGGGGTGAAGAATTTGAGTCAGCTTATCAAAAAATAGAAGCGTCTTTAGACTATGAATTAAAACTATATAAGCGGATAAATGCTAGGGAACTGTTTAAAAACATTATGCGATCGCAAGTAGAAACCGGGATGCCTTATCTGTGGTTTAAAGATACTAGCAACGCCGCCAATCCTAACCAACACGAAGGATATATTCCTGGGGGTAACTTGTGCCAAGAATCTTGGTCTAACGTCAAACCAGGGGAACTCGCGCATACCTGCAACTTAAATAGTCTAAATCTCTCTAATTTAGATTGGCAAGACCTACCCAATATTTGCGAAATAGCCGTCCGCATTTTAGACAACACCATCGAAATTACTCACCCACCATTTCAAGCCAGTATTGACCATAATCAACGTTATCGCACCATTGGCGTGGGTGTCATGGGGTTAGCGGATTGGTTAGCCAAACGGCGTTTTTCCTATAGCCATTTACAGGAAATTAGCAACCTGTTTGAAGATATCGGATTTTACTGCACTAAAACCTCAATGGAACTCTCCAAAGAAAGGGGGGCTTATCCGGCATTTGCTGGAAGTTCCTGGAGTCAAGGTAAGTTAATTGGTGCTAAACCAGTGGATTGGTTTTTAACCCACGCCGACGATAAACAAAGGTGGAAAGAATTAAGCGAAGATATCCAAAAATATGGGATTAGGAACTCTCATATAACCGCCATTGCTCCCAACACATCATCATCCTTAGTCCAAGGTTGTACCGCCAGTGTATTACCCTGTTATAGTCGTTTCTTCTATGACAAATGGGCGAAAGGAACCGTACCCATTGCGCCTCCCTTTATTAAAGAAAACTTCTGGTTTTACCCAGAGAATAAAACCCTAGACCAGCAAATTGTTGTCAAAGCCGTAGCCACCATGCAGCAATGGATTGATACAGGGATATCAATGGAGTTGATGTTTAACCTCAATCAAGGCGTATATTTCCCCGAAGAACCCGCGCGCAGCCTTAAAGCTAAAGATATCTTTGACACCCTGATGGCGGCTTGGGAACAGGGGTGCAAAGCCATCTATTATGTGAGGACAGTTCAGCGGGACAGCTTTCAAGAATCCGAAGATGCCTGCACAGCTTGTGCAAATTAGCTATAATATCCGTTACCACTAAACTTCTGGTCGGGGGAATCCTAAATTCTCCCGATTAGTTTAGTGTTGTTGATGAAAATCAGCCGCTGATAAATACAACTTTTCAGCATTGATGAACATCAACAAAAACTCCCGTTTTGGATGGAAAAAATGACGCTTGTACTAAACTTTAACGGTCACAACAATAAGCAAATCAACAAAATGCCTCTCAATCCCATCTTTAATCCTGATGGTAACGATGATGTGGCTCACCGTTCAATGTGGTTTGGCGAGACTACCAACCTAATGCAACTCAATGATGTTCGCTATTCTTGGGCAGTCGGTTTATACAAGCAAATGCGCGAAAATTTCTGGGTTAATTAGGTAGCCCAGATTAAACCCCTTGAAAACGGGGGAACTCTGGAGTTGCATGGTTCGCCAAAACTGGGGATAACCGACAAGGAACCTTACCAAGTTGATGTTAAACAAAGAAAAGGTTTTTTTGCGCTAATGGCGATCGCATATAGCACTACAGACAATCCCGTGCCCAGCTCACAGATACTGAGAAGGTGTAGAGACTATCCAGGTTATGGAGTAGGCAGTAAGCGGTTGACTGTCGAAGCGGGGGGCTCTTTTGTTTCACAAGAGATGATGATATAGTCCGATCTATGTGGTGACACATAGCAGCTTGAATAAAGCGGGCAACACCTAGCGACTGTTGTTGAACATCAATGACCTGAAAAATTAGACATCACCCAGGATGTTGTCGATTACACTAATTTAACCCCTGATGAACGGACGGCATTTGATGGAATTCTATCTTATTTAACTTTCTTGGATTCCATTCAAACCTGCAACATTCCGTATCTGAAAAATAGTGTAACTGCCCCAGAAGTCAGCCTCTGTATGGCCGAACAAATCTCTCAAGAAGGAATGCACAATCAGAGTTATCAATACATGATTGAAACTATCATTCCTTCGGAACGGAGAAACTACGTTTATGACTTTTGGCGCACCGATAAAGTTTTACGCGATCGATGTGAGTTTATCGCCGGACTTTATCAAGAATATGTTGATGATCCCACCCCGGAAAATTACTTTGTCTCATTGATGGCAGATTACTTGTTAGAAGGAATGTACTTTTATAATGGGTTCATTTTCTTCTACAATTTGGCATCGCGAATGTTAATGCCTGGAAGTGCCGATATTTTCAAGATGATTAACCGTTAATGTTAGCGGCTATTGTCAGTAATGATAATAGAAAACCCCTTGAATTCAGGGGAAGTCTCATTGAGATAATCCTGAGCGAAACCTATGCTAATTAGCAGAATGTTCAAACTATGTCAGAGTTAAAATCTGGTAACTGTTATGAACAAGGGACGTGCAAAGACCATCCAGAAATGGAGTAGAGTCAAGCGACTCGAAGCGGGGGGAATCCTTCTTACATAAGTTAAGGATTGTGATATGGTCTGTTCTATTCGGCGACGGGTAGCTGCTTAAATCAAGCGGGTAGGGAATAGCGACCCCTACTGAACATTAAAGGACGAACTTTCTCATGTGCGGTTATTCCAGAAAATTATCCCGGAAGCTATGGCAATTTTTCCCCATTCCCAAGACCGGATTTATGAAATGTTCGATGCGGCTGTTCAACATGAATGCCGCTGGACCAATCATATTGTTGGTAACAACATTTTGGGAATTACTGAACACAGTACAGAACAGTACACTAAATATCTCGCTAATATCCGACTGCGTTCTATTGGTTTAGAATCCCTCTATAGTGACCCCAAATACCAAAAGAGTCCCTATACTCATTTAGAGCGTTTCTCGGATACTAAAAAAGAAGCTCACACTAAGGCGAACTTCTTTGAAGCCAGTGTTACCAGTTATGTGATGTCTTCTGGGGTGAGTGGCTGGGATGAAATTTGAGGATTACCCACCACTAAACTGTTAGCAACGCAACCAAGACAGGAAGAGACTATCACAAACCTTCTTCCTGTTTTGATTTCTACGGTCAGCCTCTGACGCGGAATTGCTACCATGAGTAATAATACTGAATGTTTCAGACCCATATAACCCAGACATTCCTCAACAGGTGTTCTACAATAAGATATTGCACCCCTGTAAAATTCCATTGATCCAATCTTCGAGATAATGAGAAAACTGTTTAGCGATTTAATTTCCAAACCAGCACCCCCAGCCCAACCCCAACCCCAACCCCCCCAAATTAAAAAACGCCGTGGCGGTATCAGCATTAAAACCCCCGAACAAATCGAAATCATGCGAGAGTCGGGTAGAATAGTCGCGACAGTCCTCAAAGAGATCTCACAACAGATCAAACCTGGTATGACTACCGCAGAAATCGATGCCTACGCTGAAAGGCGGATTAGGGAATTAGGCGCTGTTCCTAGCTTTAAAGGCTATCACGGCTTCCCGGCTAGTATTTGCATCTGCATTAATAACGAAGTAGTCCACGGTATCCCCCGTAAAAATAAGGTGATCCGTAACTCAGATGTGGTAAAAGTCGATACAGGAGCCTACTACCAGGGTTTTCATGGAGACTCCTGCATCACTATTGCTATTGGTGAAGTGACACCATCAGCTAGTAAACTGATTAGAGTGGCTGAAGAATGTCTGTATAAAGGCATTGAACAAGTCAAAGCTGGAGCCTACTTGCTAGACATCGCTGGAGCTATTCAAGACCACGCAGAAGCTAATAACTTTCAGATTGTCCAAGAGTTTACAGGTCATGGGGTAGGAGAAAACCTGCACGAGGAACCTTCGGTGTTTAATGTCCGCACCTATGATTTACCTAATGTCAAGCTCAAAGCAGGTATGACCCTAGCCATTGAACCTATTTTAAACGCTGGCTCTCGATTTACCCGTATCCTTAGCGATCGCTGGACGGCAGTTACGGTTGATAACGCCTTATCTGCCCAATTTGAGCATACTGTATTAGTGACTGAAAACGGCTACGAAATTTTAACCGATCGCCATCAAGTCTAAACAGATACCCCACCAGCCAAAACAGGTAAATTTTCCTCAACCCTACTAAATACCCCCTCCCTTGGGTCTAGGGTTGAGGAGAGATCCACTTTCCCCGGCTTCGGCTGATAAGTCATCAAACCTGTTAACTTTTATCAACTTTATAAAAATGTCAAATCAAATCCCAGAAAATGAGCCACAAGGGGAAGAAATACCCCCAGTATCTCCTCGACTTTTATTAGTAGATGATGAACCGGGATTAAGGGAAGCTGTCCAAGCCTATTTAGAGGACAGTAACTTTATTGTAGATGTCGCGGAGAATGCTAAACTGGGCTGGGAATTACTACAGCAAAATCTACCGGATTTGGTAATTACTGATATTATGATGCCGGAAGTTGACGGCTATCAATTCCTCGAACAAATGCGGTCAGAACCCAAATTTAAAGCACTTCCTGTGGTGTTTTTAACTGCTAAAGGTATGAAAGGCGATCGCATTCAAGGTTATCAAGCCGGTTGTGATGCCTATTTATCTAAACCCTTTGACCCAGAAGAACTGGTAGCCATTGTTAAAAACCTGTTAGAACGTCGAGCCGCCACCCGCCAGGAAGCCGAAGAAGGCACCCCAGATATTACCGCCTTAGCTGGACAAATTGCCCGCATTGAAAATATGCTCAAGGGTAAAACTGGCATCAATTTGAGTCCTTCCCCCATTAAAATTGACCTAACACCCAGAGAACAAAGTGTTTTAGATTTAGTCGCTCAAGGACTAATGAATAAAGAAATAGCCAGCCGTTTAGAAACCAGTGTCCGCAATGTCGAAAAATATGTGAGTCGGTTATTTACTAAAACTGGAACTAATAGCCGCACTGAATTAGTCCGTTATGCTCTCGAACACGGTTTAACCAAGTGAAAATACTTGGGTATTTGTTAAGATTTATTGAGAATCATCATGAAATCTCCATTTTTTTGTTAGCATTCAGTCAGAGAGCATGATTTAATCTCAAATTAGGTTAACATTTTACGGCAATACAGTATAATACCAAGTATGGGTGCGAGACCTTCGGGTATGAAATAGAGCTGAAATGGGCGAAATAACTACCCGGTGAGGACTTCAACCCCTTGGTTGATTGGGTCGCATCCCTGGCCATCCCATAACACAGCCTGATTTTTTGGCCCACCTTCGAGACTTCCAATATGGTTGCCAAGGTGAAGCGTCTAATCAGGTCTAAGACTGCCCGCGCCATGCTGACATGGGCGCATTATCGATTCAAACTAACCCTGAGACATCAAGGGGAAATAACTGAACAGTTGTAGATGTGACCGAAGAATACACCAGCAAAACCTGTACTCACTGTGGTCATGTCCATTCCCAGCTAGGTGGCTCAAAAGTGTTCCGATGTCCGGAGTGCGGGTTCACTCTACCACGGGACTGGAACGGTGCTTTTGGAATCTTTCTAAAAGCTTTGCGGGATACCGCCTCTGTTACCTTAACGGGTAATAGTGCTATCGTCGCATTGTCCGGGAACAACCGGAAAAATGTCGCGTAAATGTATCAGTTCAAATTGACAACAGTCAATCCGATTATGAAAACCTCTGTTTGGCATAAAGAATCAGTATCAACCCTAATCCAAACATTTTTACTCCTGGTGCTGCTGTTGAGTTTTTTCCTGATGATTAGTATGGCAGGCACCGTTTGAGATTAGAGATGATCGAATTATCGCGATGCACTATGCTCAATGACCAAAAATACACCCCGTCTCTTTTGAGCGGGGGAGTTGGAAATTTAAAGTCGCACTAATAGGTTAAGGCCGTGGGTATCGGTGCCACAGGTAGGCAGTAAATTGTAATCCCAAGCCAGTTGTTGTATTTCTTCAGTAATTTTCGGCGTTGGATACCAGGGGTTAGTCCGGCGATAGCCATAGAAAACCTCAACGCCATCAATTCCTAGGCGACTGGCTTCGGGGATGAGTTCTGCGGATGGGCGGCGATAGCGTGCTGGGTGAGCTAAAACAGCTAGACCGCCAGCATTTTGGATAGCGGCGATCACAGCCCCAGCCCCGGAATTTTGACGAGGGGCGGAATGATGCTGTAAATAGGGATAGATACTGGGAGCATCTGGGTCAAAAGCATAGCCCAAAATATGCACGTCGGTTTCCAGGAGGTGGGCGTTAATTTCAACACCCGTCCACAGGGTCAGGGATGGGATGTTGTCTGGTTTGCAAGCATGACTTTTCCGGTGATTTAACCAATGCCGGGCGATTTGATAGCCCTCAGTGGTATGGTGGTCTGTGATGGCAAGTCCTTTGAGTCCAATAGCGATCGCCTGTTGAATTAGGGCGATCGGGTCAAGCTGTCCATCCGATTTCGTGGTATGAGCATGGAAATTGTAGGATGTGGGACAGCTATCCGCATCAATTCCCTGTAAGACTTGAATAAGTGCTGACCGACTCATAGCCGTAGACTCAACATATTGCTTCTGAGCATTTTCCCAAGTTTTCGATAAACTGGAGAAGGATGCAGAAGCCGGGACAAGATTGACTGACATAGCCGTCGATTTCTTAATAAACCTTTACCTACATCTACTGTATCGAATTTATCAGGCCTGATGTGGGATTTCGGCTGATTTAAGGACGATTTTAGATTTAAAATTCTTATATATACTTACTAATTCTTATATATACTTACTAACTGCCATTTTAGGGAAGGATGGGGCGATCGGGTGGAATTGCCGATGCCCATTTTTCCCCACCCTAAGCTGATGCTTCACTGTTGCGATAACTAGCCGCCTGATTAAGCAATTTAGACCAACGCTTCTGTACCTGTTTGGGAGTACATTTGAGAGCGACTGCGATCGCCTTATCAGTTTCTCCATCCCGCTTGAGTTGCAATAAAGTCCTTTCCGCCAGAGACAGATTATCTTGAAACACCCGCCATTGCTCAGTAGTCATCCCCAGTTTTTGGTCTAAGTCCGCTCCCAACCACTCATGAACCAGTTTCCAGTTATTAGAGTGAGCAAACTTTTCGACATGGTACTTAAACCGTTGTTGTAAGTAGTCCCGTTGACGAGGGGTGAGATTAAGGGCCTTATCAATATCGCCGGCTTGCCAATCCTGAAGTTTCAGAACCAGATAATCTACACAATCATTCTGACCCTGAGCTTCCAAATATTGTATCAGTTCTGCAATCACGCGATCGCGCAATACAGCATCAGCCGGGTCAACCATCTCAGACACCATCAAATCGCGAATTTGCTGCATAGCGTGGGTGCGACTTTGAGCCTCAGCTTCCTCAGTTTTGCCCCCCTCAACCGCCAATTCAATATCAAGAGACATTTCTGGGGGTTGACCTTTAGCAAAACCTTGAGCCCGCAGGACGATTAACCGTTGGCGGTTGCGACCCGGTAAACCAATCTGACGCTTGGCATATTGTTCTGTAAAAGCCATATATTCCGAGAGTTCTAACCGAGTTTGGGGGGTGTATTCCGCTTCCAGTTGATGTTCACGACGAAACGCCCGCAGAGACTCAATATAGAAGCCTTGGAGGAAATCTTCAATCAAATTATACCGAGCCTGGAAATGCAGATTAGAGTTAAAAGGAGCTACATGGCGGTACACCATCGCGGCCAAATTTGAGTGCAGTTCAACCCGACCTTGGCGAGAACCCAGACGATAGTATTGTAAGCATTTTTGCAGGCGATGGCGGGCTAAGTTCAGTTGCCAGGTTCCTACTTCCCCGGAATCTTGAATCCGCTTGCTTTTGCTGCAAATGCGATCGACTTCTATAGCAATTCGCATCATTACTGACTCGCTGCTGGCTGGTTTCAGTTTCAGAACTTGCTGAATTTCCTCTAGGAGGCTGTTAACTACCGTTTGAGTATGTAAGGTCTCAACACTGTTATCTGACAGTTCAGGGGCGGCGACGACGTTGGTAGAATTAGTATTAAACATTTTAATTACCTGGTATAAGTGGGCTGTTGCAGAGGTTGAGGCGTAGGTGCAAGGTCTTGGCTGGCTTGTTTGTTTCCCTGTCCTGATTCAACTCTCTACAATTTGAATAGTAGGAGCAACCACATTCAAACAGGGTCTGAACTGTTCCACTCTTTTAAGTAACTGCAATCACTGCTAGGGTGAACTGACCCACTATGTGAATATCACTCTCGAACCTATTTCGCTCAAACTCCCTCTGGATAAGGATTTAGACATCAGCGCGATCGCTCCTTTTCCCCCATCGTTCAACCTATAGGGCTACCCCCATTTCGTAGACAGTTACCTAACTGGTTCCTTCTGTAGTCTTCTCAAATGGATCTTGGGTTCCACGCTCTATCCACCCAACCTATTAAATATGTTGGGTTCCACTACAGTTACAGCAAAACCCCCTGATGTTGGGTTCCACTACAGTTACAGAAAACCCCCTGATGTTGGGTTCCACTACAGTTACAGAAAACCCCCTGATGTTGGGTTCCACTACAGTTACAGAAAACCCCCTGATGTTGGGTTCCACTACAGTTACAGAAAACCCCCTGATGTTGGGTTCCACTACAGTTACAGAAAACCCCCTGATGTTGGGTTCCACTACAGTTACAGAAAACCCCCTGATGTTGGGTTCCACTACAGTCACAGCAAAACCCCCTGATGTTGGGTTCCACTACAGTTACAGCAAAACCCCCTGATGTTGGGTTCCACTACAGTCACAGCAAAACCCCCTGATGTTGGGTTCCACTACAGTTACAGCAAAACCCCCTGATGTTGGGTTCCACTACAGTCACAGCAAAACCCCCTGATGTTGGGTTCCACTACAGTCACAGCAAAACCCCCTGATGTTGGGTTCCACTACAGTTACAGAAAACCCCCTGATGTTGGGTTCCACTACAGTCACAGCAAAACCCCCTGATGTTGGGTTCCACTACAGTCACAGCAAAACCCCCTGATGTTGGGTTCCACTACAGTCACAGCAAAACCCCCTGATGTTGGGTTCCACTACAGTCACAGCAAAACCCCCTGATGTTGGGTTCCACTACAGTCACAGCAAAACCCCCTGATGTTGGGTTCCACTACAGTCACAGCAAAACCCCCTGATGTTGGGTTCCACTGCGTTACACCCAACCTACTTAAAATAGATGGCTGTATCATGGCCTGAGTTCCTGGTATAATATTCGTCTACTGGTGATTAGATGGCACAAATCCCTGAGATTCCACGAGTCCCTTCCACTGAGCATTAGAAATCTGTCGATAGTAATGTAGTAATAGCGATCGCCCTGAGCCGAAATAAATTAAATTAACAATTATTCCCATTCAGCCATCAGCTCATCCCTCCCCAAATCGATAATTAATATGCCCCCTTTTTTATGAAAATAGTAGCTCTCCGAATTAAAAACTATCGCGCCTTTGAATCCTTAGAAATTAAAGATATTCCCCCCTTCTGCGTCATCATTGGAGCCAACGGCACCGGCAAATCAACCCTCTTCGATATCTTTGGATTTCTGCGTGATGCTCTCCAAAATAATATTCGGCAAGCCCTGCAAGTTAGAGGCGGATTTAACGAAGTAGTTACCAGAGGAAAAAGCCACGAAAATATTGAAATAGAATTAAAATTCCGCATGGAAATATCCAACACAGAACGCCTGGTTACCTATATTTTGATTGTCGGTCAAGAGAAAAGAAGACCCATCATCTATCGAGAAATTCTCCGCTATAAACGTGGTGAACATGGTAAACCATTTCACTTTCTGGAATTTCAAAAAGGTCAGGGATATGCTATTATCAACGAAGAAGACTTTAGCCAACCTGATGAACACCTAAAACGGGAAGAACAAAAACTTGAATCCAGCGATATTTTAGCCATTAAAGGATTAGGACAATTTCAAAGATTCAAAGCCGCCAGTGCCTTCCGTTCACTTATCGAAAACTGGCACGTTTCCGATTTTCATATTAGCGAAGCCAGAGGCAGCAAGGATGCTATGCCGAACACCTCTCCCCCACAGGCGATAATATGGCAGTCGTTGCCCAATATATCTATCAAGAACACCCGGAAATATTTGACGAAATTATCCAGAGAATGCAGCAAAGAGTCCCAGGAATTTCTAAGGTAGAAGCTCAAGAAACGCCAGATGGTAGATTAATCCTTAAATTTCAAGACCAAGCCTTTAAAGATCCTTTTATCGATCGCTATGTTTCCGATGGAACCATGAAAATGTTTGCTTATCTAATCCTCCTGTTTGACCCTAAACCTCACCCTTTACTCTGTGTCGAAGAACCAGAAAATCAACTCTATCCGAGTCTTTTATATGAACTGGCTGAAGAATTTGCCAGCTATGCTGCTAGAGGCGGACAGGTCTTTGTATCTACCCACTCTCCAGACTTTCTCAATGCTGTTCCCCTGGACAGTATTTTCTGGCTCACCAAAGAACAAGGAATCACCAAAATCTCAAAAGCCAGCCAAGATAAAAGCCTGATTAATCTCGTCAACGCCGGAGACTTACCTGGGTATCTGTGGCGTGAAGGCTGGTTGACTAGCTAGTTACTAGGTTCTTTAGCGGAAATAGTTTCGAGGTGAGGAGATGGAATCGGAACTTCCTCGACGACAGGATGCTTATCGAGGGTGAGATCGGTTTGTTGAGAACCGGATAAACGTTTAAGTAGTTTAGGTTTAGGGTCATGGAGTAAGTAAATAATACGATCGCCTGCTTGCCAAGTTTCCGCCACTGGGACTACCATTAGCTGTTCTTGACGCAACAGTAATAGAGGGAGAAACTCCCCTGACCGAATCATCGCTTGTAAATGCGATCGCTGAAACTCCAGTCCCGGTTGTCTCAGCAAAGTTTCCCCCAACTTCACCTCACGGTCTTGGACATATTGACTCCACTGTTTAAGGGGAAACTCTGGAATAAAAGCCTGTTGTACCTTCTCTTTACCATTACTGTTAGCCGTTTTCTTTTGGGGTTCTTGGGGAAAAATCGCCAACACACGGGGAGGCTGGAACTCTTCCGCCGCCCGTTGTGCTAAAACTAGATTCACCTCACCATTGCTAGTCATAGCCAGGAAAGTCCCCATAGACTCAAGTCCCGCCTCTTCCAAGACATTAGGATCAAGGGCGCTACTCTGATAAACACGCAACCCTTCATCCTTAGCCTGTTCGCAAGCCTCTGGGTCAGTATCAATAATCACCACGGACTCATTGCGTTCTTGGAACATTTGTCCAATCAGGCGGCTGATAGGATTTGAACCGACAATTACGGCTCCGGTAGCTGTAGATGATGTAACTCTTAATAGTTGAGCCACATATTTAGCCGTTAGTCCTTGGGTGACAACAGTCATAATAATCGTCAGGAAAACCAAAGCCTTAATGGAGTCTCCCCCATTCATTCCCCGTTGAGTCAACAGAATCGCAAATAGGGAAGACACAGAGGCTGATACAATTCCCCTAGGTCCTATCCAAGCAATAAAAAACTTTTGTCGCCAGTTAAGTTTACTCGATAGGGTACAAATCAAAACGTTAATGGGACGGACAATAAACATCAGAGCGAGTACAGTTAACACACTCCCCCACCCCAAGGCGACAATACTTTCTAAAGACAGATCCGCGGCTAACAGAATAAACAGCACGGACACACATAACATGGTCAGTTGTCCCTTAAAGCGGCGCAGTTGACGCATTTCTGGAACCCCGACAGAACGCACCACCATACCGGCGACAACTGCAGTCATTAGCCCCGATTCACTACTGACCAATTCAGCAGCATCATAGAGTCCCCACAGAGCAGCTAAGACGACTAAACTGGTGAGATCCTCAGACATAAACTTAGCTTGTTTGAGACTCCACCCCATTAATGCACCACCGACGACCCCGATAGTGGCACCAATTCCTAGACGAGTGATTAATTCCCGGAACAACTCCACGGGGTCAGCACTACCACTGAGAACTACATTAAGCACTAAGACGGCGAGAATAGCACCAATGGGATCGATTAGCACTCCTTCCCCTTCCAAAATCGCGGCTACGGGTCGATCCACAGAAACCTGTTTGAGTAGGGGACCAACTACAGTAGGTCCGGTCACAACGACTAAGGACGCATACAGAAAGGCGATCGGCCAGGGAAATTCCCCTAGCCAATGAGCAGCCATACCACCACCGACCAAGGTGATCAATGTTCCGGCTGTTACTAAGTTACGGATACTTCCCGAAACAGCCCCTAAAGCTCTCAGTTCTAGACTTAATCCCCCTTCAAACAGAATTAGGGCTACCGAAAGGGAGACAATGACTTCTAAGCCATCGCCGAGTAAGTTGGGATGGACTAGCCCTAAAATATCATTGCCTACTAGGATACCGAATATCAGTAGAAAGACAATGGCAGGAACTTTCAGGTAGTCCGCTAAAACTTGAGCACCGATACCACTAATGATGGTTATGACCATCAGCATGGTGATCTCAAAGGATGTGTCCATAAGGGTTACTGTCGCACGCTCAAAATATCTTTCTTAACTTGATATCAGACCCGCCATGAAACAGAGGAGGATTCCATCTGCTCCAACAAATCAAAAATTGATTATTGTTGAACTTCTGGCGGGGTAACTACTTGGGGTAGATAGTGGGAACTGGGAACAGTGAGGTTAATCTTAACCTATCCTAGATTTGGCGATCGCCTTACCCCCTATATAGCAGTTTATCGAGAACTGGGTCTACGCCATAATCTGGCAAACTCTACCATGGTAGGGGCGGGAATTTGCGTTTGTAGCCATTCGATCGCCTCTTTTTGGGTAGCAGTCCCACTGTAGAATCTACAGACATCGAGTAACCGAATATCAACCACTACTTCCGGGGTGGCGTTCCATTTCTGCTCAAATTCCAGCAAGATAGTCGCTGGAATTTCCCGCTGTAACCACCGCAGAGCTTGATTTTGGTTCGGCAGATCCCGATAATAACGGCACACATCTATAATTCTAATCGACTGGGTTTGGGGAATAGCCTGATTTCTCCACAAACGCGCAAACTCTAATAAGGTCTCCGATGGGATTCTCTCCTGTAACCAGACTAAGGCTTTATCTTCCGTCGCAGAACCACGATAGATCCTACAGATATCAATTAGTTCTAAGGTTGGTGTCGGTGCGGGTGCGGGTGCGGGTGCGGGTGCGGGTTCCGGTGCGGGTTCCGGTGCGGGTTCCGGTGCGGGTTCCGGTGCGGGTGCGGGTGTCGGTTCTGGTGTCGGTTCGGCTTCTACCCTTGGTGGGACGAAGTTTTCCACTTGACCCATTAATGCAGTCCAGGTTTTTAAGCCAGCTACCCCATTTTTTTCTTTAATGCCTTTGTTATCCTGAAAACTGATGACAGCCCTTTCGGTTCCCGCGCCAAAAATGCCGTCAATTACTCCGGGTTCAAAGCCGCGTTTTTTCAGCATTGTCTGCATCAATTCTACTTTCGGTCCCCGTTCCCCTCTGCGGATACTCTCAAAGATGTTTATATCTACCCCGCCTCGGATACCATCAACTTGACCGCGATCTGTATATTGCCAAAATACCCAGGTTTTCCATTTTCCTGGTATGGCTGGTTTTTCGGCTTGGGTATAGTGGGCGATCCATAGGGGATATTCCGAAAAGCGATCGGTGTTCAGTTGTTGCCAAAATCCTGGATAGGTGTAAATTATCGGTTGATATCCGGTGGCTGCTTCGATCGCTTCTAGCCACACAGCAGCGCGATCGCATATTGTTTTGGAATCTAGCCCGTCCGTGGTTTCAATATCTAACACCGGGGGTAAATCTCCCGGTTCCAGGGGAACAGTTCTCAGGAAGTTATCGATTTGTCCTTGAATATTGCTGGCCGGCCTAAAAAAGTGATATGCTCCCCTAATTAAGCCGTTGGCTTTGGTTGCTTTCCAATAGGGAGCAAAAACATCCGCCACAAAGGTGGCTCCCTCCGTTGATTTAATTACAGCAAACTCCATACCGGAATTAGCCACTGCTTTCCAGTCAACGTTGGGTTGGTAGTCTGAAACATCTATACCGCGTATACTCATGGGTTTGACATTTAACAATAATATTTTGATCGGGTATTGGCGAAAATTCGGATCAGCTCATCAAATCGCTATCGGGCCAGTAAATTTAGCCATTGACTCCAGTTTCGCACTTTGACTATCATACTTCTGAGTTCCGTTGATTAACAGTTATGTTAGCCGATCGCTATTTTTTCCGCCGTCCAGTGGCGATCGCTTGATGTATAAACTTTAATATCCCCTAATCCAGCTTGGTTTACCATCTCCTGCACTTCTTCTAAGGTAAATGCCGCCTGTAGGGAATCTCGGAATAGTTGTTTTTGATGCTGGTTACAGTCCCCTGCATATTCCTCTACTAGGCGATCGCGATCGGCTTCATTTTGCGGTCGCTGTAAGTCCCGCAGGAAAATCCCTCCCCCCGGTTTTAATACTCGTTTTACCTCACACAAAAAAGGTAAAGGGTCCCCTAGATGATGCACTATACTATTGGAAATTACTAAATCAAACTGACCGTCAATATATGGCAACTTTTTGGCATCCACTAAGGCTAATTCCACTTGATTACTCACTGCCGCAGCCTTGATATTACTCTCCCCTATTTTCAGCATATTTTCGGATAAGTCAATCCCGATAATTTGCCATCCTGGCTTGTGTTGGGCTATCAAAATCGGGATGCGCGCTGTTCCCGTTCCCGCATCTAATACCATCCCTTTCGATTTGGGTAAAACGGCGATCGCCTGTTCCGCAAAAGCTCTATTCACCTCTAAAAAGTCCATAGAGTCATACTCTACAGCCTCCGACCAACTATCCATTACTTCCGGTTCTAACACTCGTTTCATTTAGATTCCTTTAGCCATCAACTTTGACAAAAAATCATTTATTAACCTTAAATTATTATTGATGAATTATTGATTGTCAAGTCCTGAACCCTCCTCGGATGATTTTAGGAAACTTGCCTTAAACAAAGTCCTGATGGTTTATAATGAAAGATTGTATAATTTCCCCCTACCATATTGAAAATGGTTGAAAATTTAGTGATTATCGGTTCTGGTCCCGCTGGATACACTGCCGCTATCTATGCAGGACGCGCTAACCTCAAACCCATTGTATTTGAAGGATATCATAAGGGTGGGGTTCCCGGTGGACAATTAATGACCACCACAGAAGTAGAAAACTTCCCCGGTTTTCCTGATGGTATCACCGGACCGCAATTAATGGATCGCATGAAAGCACAAGCCGCGCGCTGGGGGGCTGAATTAATTACCGAAGACGTGATTAAAGTGGATCTCAGTCAAAGACCCTTTACCCTCACTTCCCCAGAGCGGGAAATCTCTACCCATAGTATTATTATTGCTACGGGAGCTACTGCTAAACGCCTAAACCTACCAGGGGAAGAAATTTTCTGGAGTAATGGCATTTCCGCCTGTGCTATTTGTGATGGCGCTAGTCCCCTATTTAAAGGAGTGGAATTAGCCGTTATCGGTGGCGGCGACTCAGCCGCAGAGGAAGCGGTTTATTTAACTAAATATGGCAGTCATGTACATCTTTTGGTGCGTCGAGATGAGTTGCGTGCTAGTAAAGCTATGCAGCAGCGGGTTTTACAAAACCCCCAAATAACCGTTCATTGGAATACCCAGGCATTTAAAGTATTTGGCAATGGTAAACTTGGGGGAATTGTCGTCAAAAATAATCGCACCAACCAGGAAAGTGAATTGCGGGTTAATGGTTTATTTTATGCCATTGGTCATACTCCCAACACTGATATTTTTGAGGGACAGTTAGAACTGGATGCTGTCGGTTATATTGTCACTAAAAATAATGGCGTAGAAACCAGCGTTGAGGGTGTTTATGCCGTTGGAGATGTTCAAGATCATGAATTTCGTCAAGCGGTGACAGCGGCGGGTAGTGGCTGCATGGGGGCGATGTTGGCAGAACGATGGTTATCCTCTCATAATTTGGCTCGGGAATTTGCACAAACTCAATCATCATCAGAGACAACAGCCACTCACCCAGAAACTGAGGCCGCAGACACTGAGGAAACTTACGATATCAATAAAACTAAGCATAAAGGAAGTTATGCCCTGCGGAAACTCTACCATGAGAGCGATCGCCTAATTATGGTTAAATATGTATCCCCCACCTGCGGCCCCTGTCACAGCCTCAAACCGATTTTAAATAAATTGGTCGATGAGTTTGATGGTGAAATCCACTTTGTCGAAATTGATATAGAACAGGACCCGGAAATTGCACAAAATGCCGGAGTGATGGGAACTCCAACTATTCAGTTTTTTAAACATAAGGAGTTAGTCAGAGAAATGAAGGGGGTTAAACAAAAAAGTCAGTATCGAGATGTCATTCAAAGTAATTTATAGTTATCCTTTCGGTATGTTAGCTGTTAACTGAACAATGACTTCCACTAAATCTCGATTGGCTCGATTTTGGACCCGCGCGGGTTCCCCTAGTGTTTCCAGTTGGATGATGACAATTGGTTTTGTGATCACAACTGTTTTTGTGGCGATCGCTATTTTCTCCCCAGTATTAGAAAGTTGGGGATGGATACAGAGTCCCACCGAATTTCTCGCCAACCCCATTCATCAACCCCCCGGACTCAAGCACTGGTTTGGAACCAATCGCCAGGGGTATGATATCTTTTCTCGTACCCTATTCGGCACTCAAGCAGCCTGGAAGGTGGTACTGTTAGCAACAGTATTAAGTTTATGTATCGGCGTTCCTCTGGGGCTTCTGAGTGGCTATCAGGGCGGGAAAATAGATCGTTGCTTGTTGTTTTTGATGGATACCATCTACACCTTACCGGGACTGCTGCTATCCATTACCTTAGCCTTTGTCGTTGGTCGTGGGGTGTTTAATGCAGCCTTAGCCCTTAGTATTGCCTATATCCCCCAGTATTATCGGGTAGTTCGTAACCATACCACCAGCGTCAAAACCGAATTATTTGTCGAAGCCGCCCAAGCCATGGGGGCTGATACTTGGACAGTGCTTTCTCGCTACCTGTTCTTAAATGTAATTCAGAGTGTCCCGGTTTTGTTAACTCTGAATGCAGCCGATGCGATCCTGATTTTAGGAGGATTAGGATTTTTAGGCTTAGGGCTACCACCAGAAACTCCTGAATGGGGCCATGATTTACGCCTAGCCTTAGAAGCCCTTCCCACCGGGATTTGGTGGAGTACATTGTTTCCCGGATTAGCCCTTACCATCATGGTAGTGGGGCTATCTTTGTTAGGAGAGGGAATTAGTGAGTGGATAAATCCTAAGACCCGAAATCAAAGTTAAACCCAGAAAATGATGAATAAATCAACAATTGACCACCAAATATTAAGAGATGACAGCAAAAACTTAATGTGATTTAACATTTTATGGGATTCCATTTTTTCAAATTTGAGCTACCTTAACAGAAAAGGCTGACGCAATCTGAGAACTCAATGATCACGTTTACCGTGGAAGTCTTTATTGAACTGGAGTTCTCCGATTCATCTGGTTTCAGTTTTTTGAGCAGATCCCTTGGCTACTGACCAAACCCAGCAACTTAGCCTCTATATGATGCAAGTTGGCATTAGTCCTGTGAAAGCGGGAAAACTGAGGATATCCTGTATTCGACAACCCAGTTGGCCGGTTTGAGAATACCCAGTCTTGAAAATTCTCTATTGAGGACAGACCAAGGGATTGAGACCTGAAGTAGCGCCAGCTATGGAATCACCGAGATGGTGCTGACCAGATATGTATTTCAATTCTGAATTAAACTCCTCGAAGTTTCTCCGCGAGGTTTGGGATGAAAATTAAAATAGGATTGCTCAATTAACCTAACCCCCATAGTTCGTGATCTGGGCTAACATAGATTGGGAAAGCGATTCATAAATAACTTAATGAATTGTACCTACCATACTTATTGTGTTCCTTGACACGCTAGGGGTAGGGTAAGCCAGAATGAATCGATGGCAGTAGTAGTCAAACTCCCTTGGTCTCCAATGCTGTTGCTAATGGGACTGAGTTGGCTGTTGTAGTTCACCCGGTCAGGGCCGACCCTGGTCAATGAAACCTGAGATATTTTATCTATATGGTTTGAACAACTTTTGTCACCCCTAGCTGATTGGCTGTGTCGGAATTAAATCATCAATAGTTTATGATGATCAAGCCGATGTTACAGTCAGACCCAGTGGGTAATTGGCTAAACTGTCATAAGACAGATATATTCTGTCTCTCGTGATGGATTCTTGAATTGAGGAGCATGAGGAACGCGGCATGATCCAAATAAAAGACGGACTCGCAACCACCATTGAGCCTGAAATGGAAACAATTGAATTATCTGACCCGAAATCTGATCCAGATTTAGTTGAAAATTTGTTTGAACATGGAGAATCTCTCCAACAAGAATTAGAGGAGTCTCAATCTGAAACAGAACTAGCTAAGGCTGGGAGTGCCGGGAAATCTCGGCGACGTGCCCAGACAAAAAAAAAGCACTATACAGAAGATTCGATTCGACTGTATCTTCAGGAAATTGGTCGGATTCGCTTACTGCGAGCCGATGAGGAAATTGAACTGGCTCGTAAAATTGCCGATTTGCTGGAGTTGGAACGAATACGCGAAAAGCTAATAGAGCATTATCATCGCGAACCTAACGAAAAGGAATGGGCAAATGCGGTTGATATGAGGCTACCAGAATTCCGCCGTCGCCTATTTCTGGGCAGACGAGCTAAGGATAAAATGGTTCAGTCTAACTTGAGGTTGGTGGTTTCCATTGCTAAAAAGTACATGAATCGGGGTTTGTCGTTTCAAGACTTAATTCAAGAGGGAAGCCTAGGGTTAATCCGGGCGGCGGAAAAATTCGATCACGAGAAAGGCTATAAGTTCAGTACCTATGCGACTTGGTGGATTCGTCAGGCTATTACTCGGGCGATCGCTGATCAGTCTCGGACGATAAGACTTCCAGTTCACCTGTATGAAACTATCTCTCGGATCAAAAAGACTACTAAACTCCTATCTCAGGAAATGGGTCGTAAACCGACGGAGGAAGAAATCGCTACCCGGATGGAAATGACCATCGAAAAGTTAAGATTTATTGCGAAATCTGCTCAACTACCTATTTCTCTGGAAACTCCCATTGGTAAAGAAGAAGATTCTCGCTTGGGAGACTTTATTGAGTCTGATGGAGAAACCCCAGAAGATCAGGTTTCTAAGAATTTGCTACGGGAAGACCTCGAAAGTGTATTAGATACTCTCAGCCCCAGGGAACGAGATGTTTTGCGACTACGCTATGGACTCGATGACGGACGGATGAAAACCCTAGAAGAAATAGGGCAGATATTCAACGTGACTCGGGAGCGCATTCGCCAGATAGAAGCTAAGGCTTTACGAAAGTTACGTCACCCCAACCGCAATAGTATTCTCAAAGAGTATATTCGCTAGGGGATACCTACAGCCTGAACCATAATTTGGTCTTATATCACCCAGAGAACAGCTTTCTGGGTGTTCTTTTAGTTTTGTAAGTAAGATGAAGAAAAATTAAATTTGTCGGGAATTAGAGCCGGATGTTTTCTCATAAATTTTAAGTTATTTAAATAAAGTTATAGATTTGTGTAAACAGTTGGCTGAAGGGGAAATTAATTGATAATAGATGGTTTTTCAGAGGTAGGATGATTAGATGTAAACATTTAATTTTATGAAAAACATCAATTTGTTATGGGAATCGCCACCATCAACCCAGCCACGGGAGAAGTGGTCAAAACCTTTGAATCCCTGACTGACTCGGAGATAGAAGCCTGTCTGGAATCAGCAGAGCAAGCCTTTACCCGTTACCGCTATCTGCCTTTTGACAAAAAAGCTGAATGGATGAACCGAGCGGCGGAGATTTTGGAGCGAGATGCACAGAGATTTGCTCAAATCATGACATTGGAGATGGGAAAACCTATCAAAGATGCGATCGCCGAAGCGAAAAAAAGCGCCTTGGTTTGTCGGTTTTATGGGGAAAACGCGCCTCAGTTTCTGGCTGATGTTCCGGCTGCCAGTGATGCGACTCGGAGTTTCGTGCGCTATCAACCCCTAGGAGCCATTTTAGCGGTCATGCCTTGGAATTTCCCATTTTGGCAGGTGTTCCGCTTTGCGGCTCCGGCTTTAATGGCGGGAAATGTGGGGTTGCTCAAACACGCCTCTAACGTGCCTCAATGTGCTTTAGCTATTGCCGAAATCTTCAAAGCGGCTGGGTTTCCCCCTGGAGTTTTCCAAACCCTCCTAGTGGGAGCAGACAAAGTAGCTCAAATTGTGGCTGACCCGCGCGTTAAAGCGGCCACCCTGACAGGAAGTGAACCGGCTGGAGCTAGTTTAGCTTCGGAAGCTGGTAAAAATCTCAAAAAAACAGTGCTAGAATTAGGAGGCAGCGATCCATTTATTGTGCTAGAAAGTGCCGATCTAGAAGCAGCAGTACAAACGGCGGTGACAGCTAGAATGCTGAATAACGGTCAGTCTTGTATTGCGGCCAAGCGGTTTATTCTTGCCGATCGCATCGCCGGAGAATTTGAAAAAAAACTGGTCGCCAAATTTAAGGCGTTGAAAGTGGGAGACCCAATGCTCCCAGATACAGAAGTAGGTCCCCTGGCTACGCCGGGAATTCTCAAGGATATTGACGAACAAGTGCAAACTTGCCTAGCAGCAGGAGCGATCGCGCTCACTGGCGGTCATCGACTCTCTGAGCGTCCGGGAAACTTCTATGCGCCTACTATTTTAGCTTCCATCCCCCCCGGAACACCTGCTGATCAGGAGGAATTTTTTGGACCTGTGGCGCTCTTATTTAGGGTGAAAAGCCTAGATGAGGCGATCGCATTAGCGAATAGCACATCTTTTGGTCTGGGTGCAAGTGCATGGACTACAGACACTGCCGAACAGGATCGTTTAACTTTAGAACTAGAAGCCGGAGCCGTGTTTATTAACGGTTTGGTCAAATCCGATCCGCGCTTGCCCTTTGGTGGCATTAAACGCTCTGGCTACGGACGAGAGTTAAGCATCCAAGGCATTCATGAGTTTGTCAATGTGAAAACGGTCTGGATTAAATAACTCCGACTCCAAATAAGGGGTAAAAATTACCTGGTTAATTGTTGATATATGACATTTTGGCTGGGATATTTTCCGCCTATATTTGACCCAAAAAAACTGCGGAAATTATGCCGATAATTCTCCGGTTGTTTTAATCTATTTGTATAGTTGAAAAAGTGCCCAATGAATACAGCCGAACTTTTGGTAAAATGCCTCGAAAATGAAGGGGTGAAATATGTCTTCGGACTACCGGGAGAAGAGAATATGGAAGTTCTCGAATCCCTGAAAGATTCTTCTATCCAATTTATCACCACCCGCCATGAACAAGGTGCTGCATTTATGGCAGATGTCTACGGACGTTTGACCGGAAAAGCAGGGGTTTGTTTATCTACCTTGGGACCTGGTGCTACTAACCTAATGACAGGGGTCGCAGATGCTAACCTTGATGGCGCTCCCTTGGTGGCAATTACGGGTCAGGTGGGTACAGACAGAATGCACATTGAATCCCATCAATACCTGGATTTGGTGGCAATGTTTTCCCCTGTAACTAAGTGGAATGCTCAAATTGTCCGACCTAGCATTACCCCGGAAATTGTCCGTAAGGCTTTTAAATTAGCCCAAACGGAAAAACCCGGTGCGGTTCATATTGATTTACCGGAAAATATTGCTAGTATGGCTGTGGAAGGGCAGCCGCTAAATCGCGATCGCCGCGAAAAAATTTATTGTGCTTATCAAAGCATGAATGAAGCAGCCAGCGCTATCTCTAAAGCTGTTAATCCCCTTATCCTAGTAGGTAATGGAGCTTTGAGAGCTAATGCTAGTGAGGCGGTGACTGAATTTGCTACCCAACTAAATATTCCTGTAGCTAATACTTTTATGGGTAAGGGGGCGATTCCTTATACCCATCCTTTATCTCTGTGGACTACAGGACTTCAGCAGCGCGATTTCATTAGTTGCGCTTTTGATAAAGCTGATTTGGTGATTGCCATTGGCTATGATTTGATTGAATATTCCCCGAAAAAATGGAATCCTAAAGGCACAATTCCGATTATTCATGTGGGGGCTAATGCCGCGGAAATCGATAGCAGTTATATTCCTATTGCCGAAATTGTTGGGGATATTTCAGATTCTCTTCATGAGATTCTGCGTCGGTCTGACCGCACTGGTAAACCTGACCCCTATGGGGTAAAACTGCGCTCAGAGATTCGCCAAGATTATGAACGCTATGCTAATGATGATGGTTTCCCCATTAAACCTCAAAAAATTATCTATGATTTGCGGCAGGTGATGGGACCGGAAGATATCGTGATTTCTGATGTCGGGGCCCATAAAATGTGGATGGCAAGACATTACCACTGCGATCGCCCTAATACTTGTTTGATTTCCAATGGTTTTGCGGCTATGGGAATTGCTATTCCCGGGGCGATCGCCGCTAAATTTGTCAATCCTGAATTAAAAGTAGTGGCTGTTACTGGAGATGGCGGTTTTATGATGAACTGTCAGGAATTAGAAACCGCCCTGCGAGTTGGTACACCTTTTGTCACCCTGATTTTTAATGATGGTGGCTATGGTTTGATTGAATGGAAACAAGAAGACCAGTTTGGCTCGTCCTCGTTTATTAAATTCGGTAATCCTGATTTTGTCAAGTTTGCTGAAAGTATGGGATTGAAAGGATACCGGGTTCAGGCGGCGACTGATTTGGTTCCTATTCTTAAAGAAGCACTGGCTTCGGAAGTTCCTGTGGTGATTGATTGTCCCGTAGACTATCGGGAAAATGCCCGCTTTAGCCAACGGGCTGGCGGTTTGTGCTGTCCTATTTAACTATTGATTTGATTTCACCACCAACCCGCTGAGACTTTCTGATTTTCTCAGATTTGCATTTCTCAGACCCAGCGATCGCCTTTGGTCGCTGGGTACTCCCTTTCTGGGAGAGGGCTTGGGGGCGAGGGCTTATTTGTCGGTTGATTCAGGATTGCTATCAATAGCCTGATACAATTGTGGTCATGTAGGATGTGCAGTGGGTGAGATTCTAAGTATGAAGTTTGTAACCCTAAAAAATGGACAATTGGGGACTTTAGTTGCTCAGACTGTTGTGGACTTAGTTAAAGCTAGTCAGATTTTGGATGAGTCCTTAACTACTCAGACTTTATTAGAATTAGTAGAAGCTGGAGAAACTGCCCTTCAGGCGGTTGGGGATTTGACCGAGAAAGCGATGGCGGCAAAAATTGCCTGTGCGCCGTTGACAGATACTCAAATTCTCGCGCCTTTTCCTCATCCTAAACGCAATATTTTTTGTTTGGGTAAAAACTATTTAGATCATGCTAAAGAAATGCTGGGTAGAGTTGACCAGGACGATAAACTACCCACCCAAATGATTATTTTTACTAAAGCTACCACTACGGCGATCGCTACCGGTGACATAATTCCTAGCTATAGCCATTTAACCTCGAAATTAGACTATGAGGCAGAATTGGCGATTATTATTGGTAAAAAAGGCAGTAATATTTTACCGGAAAATGCCTGGGATTATGTATTCGGTTATACGGCTTTAAATGATGTATCGGCTAGGGATTTGCAATCAGATCACCGCCAATGGTTTCGGGGAAAAAGCCTAGATGGTTTTGCGCCTATGGGTCCGGTAGTGGTGCATCGTTCGATTATGCCACCCCCGGCAAATATTGAGATTTGCTGTTGGGTGAATGGGGAAAAAAGACAACAAGCTAAGTTTGATCAAGTTATCTTTGATGTCCCCGCAATTATATCTACTCTGTCGGCGGGAATGACTCTATTACCAGGAGATATTATTGCGACAGGTACTCCGGCGGGGGTAGGTATGGGATTTAATCCCCCCCGTTTCCTAACTGCTGGAGATGAGGTAGTTGTGGAAGTGACAGGGGTAGGTAAATTGATTAATAAGGTAGGGTAAAATATGGGAGAAGATGATATATATAATTTACTCATATCTAGGTTTGACTTATGACTAAACCTCGTTCTGGATATACACTCCCGGTTTTTGCTTGTGCGGCGGCGATCGCAGCTTTGGAGCATCTCCAAGACCCGACCCCTAATGATAAAAATACGGTGAACGTGGATTTAATTGACCCACCAGAAACGGCGGAAATTGCGATCGAACAGGTGGCTCGTATTAGTGATCATGCCGCTTTAGGAATTACTCGTTCAGACCCAGGAGATAACTTAGATATTACTCGCCATACACCAGTTTGGGCAATAGTAGAAATAATAGGCCGTAATATTAACTCCCTAGAAACCCCCATTAAAATTGTCGGTGGTGAAGGGGTGGGAGTCCAGGAAAAAGGGGAACAGGCGGCGATTTATAAATATGCCAAATCCCTGATTTTAAGTAACCTGAAATCCCTGGTATCACTAGGCGATCGCATTCAAGTTACCATTATTTTACCAGAAGGCAAAAAACTAGCCAAACGCACATCTAACGAAGCCTTTGGAGTCATCCAAGGACTATCATTGCTGGGGACAACAGGTATATCCCAACCCCTCAGCGTCCCGGAACAGTTGGAAGTGTATCGGGAGACCCTGGAAGCCAAAGCTACCGACTTTCAGACCCTAGTATTTTGTATTGGTGAAAATGGATTCGACCTAGCCACCCATTTAGGTATTAAGCCCGAACAAATTGTCAAAACGGCTAACTGGTTGGGACCAATGCTAGTAACAGCAGGATTTGTGGAAGTTGAATCAATTTTACTATTTGGATATCACGGAAAGCTGATCAAAATGGCTGGGGGTATTTTCCACACCCATCACCACCTCGCAGACGGACGCTTAGAAATTTTAACCGCCCACTGTGCGGATATGGGATTACCAACCCCAGATCTACAGAAGGTTTTGCATTCTCCGACCACCGAAGATGCTTTATTGTACCTGCGGGAACTAAAAGGGGATTGGGTCGATCGCATATATGGTTCGATCGCCTCGGCTATTGATCATCGCGCCGCCGCCTATATCCACACCCACGCCGAAGTAAATGTCCAGGTGGGGTCAGTGTTATTTGATCGCCAACGTCAAATTATCTGCAAAAGTGCGATCGGTGATACAATTTGGCAGCAAATTTGTTATGCTGGTTAAGATAGTCTCTCAACAAATTATCAGCAAAATTCTCGCGTTTGTACTCCTCCCGGTGCTACCAGAACCCACTAGCCCCATGACTCTATTAACATCTACAACCCTGAACTAAATATGACTGTGCAAACCTCAGCCCCAGAGCAAACTCGACCGACACCAATAGCCGAACCGGTTACCTCAGTTAATCGGGAAATGGTTGTCATCTTAGATTTCGGTTCCCAATACTCCGAACTGATCGCCCGTCGCATTCGGGAAACCGAAGTCTATTCCGAAGTCATTTCCTATCGCACCAGCGCCCAAAAATTAGCCGACCTGAACTTAAAAGGGATTATCTTATCCGGTGGACCTAGTTCGGTCTATGACGAAAAAGCCCCCCATTGTGACCCAGAAATTTGGAATCTGGGGGTTCCGGTGTTGGGTGTATGTTATGGAATGCAGTTAATGGTTCAACAACTGGGGGGCGAGGTAGAACGGGCTAAACTAGCCGAATATGGTAAGGCTTCCCTAACTATTGATGATCCGACCGATTTACTCACTAATGTAGAGCAAGGGTCTACCATGTGGATGAGTCATGGTGACTCCTGTACCAGACTACCAGAAGGGTTTGAGGTTCTCGCCCATACCGAGAATACACGCTGTGCAGCGATCGCTCACCATGAACGCCAACTCTATGGAGTTCAGTTTCACCCCGAAGTAGTTCACTCTATTGGTGGTCAAGCCTTAATCAGGAATTTCGTTTATCATATATGCGACTGTGAACCGACCTGGACGACAGAAACCTTTGTCGAAGAAGCTATCCGCGAGATTCGGGCTAGAGTAGGAGATAAACGGGTATTATTAGCCCTTTCTGGCGGCGTGGACTCCTCAACTCTGGCATTTTTACTCCATCAGGCGATCGGAGATCAACTTACCTGTATGTTTATTGACCAGGGGTTTATGCGGAAATATGAACCCGAAAAACTGGTAAAATTATTTGATGATCGGTTTCATATCTCTGTTGAATACGTTAACGCCCGCGATCGCTTTCTGGAAAAACTCAAAGGAGTGACCGACCCCGAAGAAAAACGCAAACGCATTGGGGCGGAATTTATCCAGGTATTTGAAGAAGAATCAGCCCGTTTGGGACCCTTTGACTATCTCGCCCAGGGAACCCTTTATCCTGATGTCATTGAGTCAGCCGATACCAATGTTGACCCGAAAACTGGGGAAAGGGTAGCCGTGAAAATCAAAAGCCATCACAACGTTGGCGGTTTACCCAAGGACTTACGGTTCAAATTAGTTGAACCTCTCCGTAAACTGTTTAAAGATGAAGTTCGCAAAGTTGGGCGATCGATAGGTTTACCCGAAGAAATCGTCCGCCGCCACCCCTTCCCCGGTCCGGGTTTAGCCATTCGTATTCTGGGGGAAGTTACCGCCGAAAAACTGAATATTCTCCGTGATGCTGATTTTATCGTCCGTGATGAAATTCACAAATCCGGCGTTTATCATGATTTTTGGCAAGCCTTCGCCGTATTGCTTCCCGTCCGCAGTGTAGGAGTTATGGGAGATCAGCGTACTTACGCCTATCCCGTCGTGTTGCGATTTGTCTCTAGTGAAGATGGTATGACCGCCGACTGGTCGCGGGTTCCCTACGATTTACTCGAAACTATTTCTAACCGCATTGTCAATGAAGTGCGAGGGGTCAATCGGGTAGTTTACGATATCACATCTAAACCCCCAGGAACCATCGAATGGGAGTAGGATAATTAATAATTAATAATTAATAATTAATAATTAATAATTATTAGTTGTTCATCCTGTAGGGGCGGGTTCTGCTGTAAATCATCATTCCCACCGGGGTTTTGGTAAACCCGCCCCACTCCCGTCAATCATCACCCCACCCGGATAATTAATAATTAATAATTAATAATTAATAATTAATTATTATTAGTTGTTCATCCTGTAGGGGCGGGTTCTGCTGTAAATCATCATTCCCACCGGGGTTTTGGTAAACCCGCCCCACTCCCGTCAATCATCACCCCACCCGGATAATTAATAATTAATAATTAATAATTAATAATTAATTATTATTAGTTGTTCATCCTGTAGGGGCGGGTTCTGCTGTAAATCATCATTCCCACGGGGGTTTTGGTAAACCCGCCCCACAGCGGTAAATCATCATTCCCACCCGGATAATTAATAATTAATAATTAATAATTAATAATTAATAATTATTAGTTGTTCATCCTGTAGGGGCGGGTTCTGCTGTAAATCATCATTCCCACCGGGGTTTTGGTAAACCCGCCCCACAGCGGTAAATCATCATTCCCACCCGGATAATTAATAATTAATAATTAATAATCAATAATTAATAATTATTAGTTGTTCATCCTGTAGGGGCGGGTTCTGCTGTAAATCATCATTCCCACGGGGGTTTTAGTAAACCCGCCCCACAGCGGTAAATCATCATTCCCACCCGGATAATTAATAATTAATAATTAATAATTAATAATTAATTATTATTAGTTGTTCATCCTGTAGGGGCGGGTTCTGCTGTAAATCATCATTCCCACGGGGGTTTTGGTAAACCCGCCCCACAGCGGTAAATCATCATTCCCACGGGGGTTTTGGTAAACCCGCCCCACAGCGGTAAATCATCATTCCCACGGGGGTTTTGGTAAACCCGCCCCACAGCGGTAAATCATCATTCCCACGGGGGTTTTGGTAAACCCGCCCCACAGCGGTAAATCATCACCCCACGGGGGTTTTGGTAAACCCGCCCCACAGCGGTAAATCATCACCCCCACCCGAATCATTATTAATTGTTAATTATTAATTGTTAATTATTAATTGTTAATTATTAATTGTTAATTATTAATTGTTAATTATTAATTGTTAATTATTCATTGTTACTGATGAAAAATGGACTATAAAACTGCCCGTAGTTTCTTAATTGACCAGGGTATGGCTTTGGAAATACAAAATAACCCCGATGCCTTTTTAATTCGTCTGAAAGAAGGTAAGCCCCCGGTTCCTGGTCAAGTGACATCGATTTTGTTAGCAATTAAACTGGTGTATGACTCCCTCAAAGAAACCGATAACTTCGATCGCCCCCTGGTGTTGGCTTTGTATCAATTAGCCATGGAAAGCCATCAGCAATTGATTCTCAAGTCTAAACAGGGTGTCGAATGGCCTCCCCTACTCCAAGAAGATCTTAATCGGATATCTCTGGGGGTGAAAAGTATTTTTTCCGGTCAATGGTATTGACAAAAACCAGATTGTATGCTTACAATGCTAAGGTGTATGGCAGAAGGCTGGTTTATGCCAGCTTGGATGCCACAAGTTTGCTTTAACTTTTTGAGGAAACTAAACCAATGGAGATTCCTGGTAGTAGTGGTTTTATAACTACACATCAAGAGTCCGATTCGTCTAAAGAAGACCCTGACCCTGGCCCTAGGTGTGGCTGGCAGTTGATTGGTTTGATGAATTTGCCCCGATCGCTTTATTAGAGATTAGGGGGTTCATCTCCGGTCACTGCTGGGCATAGTGACTGGGAAGGAAGGAGGTAAACCCCCTAGACTATTACTGAATATTTCAATCAATTTCGAGTTGGTTTTTTCTGGTTATTGGAATAAAAAGCCAGGCTGTTTTTGGATGTTTGATTATTGAATAAATAGTGCAGCCAGTGGACTGGTTGACAGGTTGGATCTTTGAGGATTTATTCAGCCTGAAACTGTGTTTGGTCTACTTTTGCCACTCCCAAAATGACCTTTTGTGAGTCGGTTTTTGCTGGCAAATATCCTCAAAAAATTAAGGCAATAAACATGGTTTGATGCTGCCAATTATCCGGTATTTCGTGAGTAGAGGTGAAAAATGCGTGGCAATGTTTTGAACGATTTACTACAACCTTTTGCATTAGAAGCGGCGAAAAAAGAGGCGAATAGTTTACCAGCTTCGGAATTGGTACAACTGCTGATGCAAATTGAACCCCATAAGCGAGTGATAGCGTTTCGATTACTAGAAAAAAACCGAGCGATCGCTGTTTTTGAATATTTACGCCCGGAAGAACAAGCCGATCTAATTCAAGATATGGAAAATCCCGAAGTAATGACGCTTCTGGAAGCACTTGATCCTGATGATCGTGTGCAGCTATTTGAGGAACTTCCGGCTAAAGTGACTAAGCGACTGATAGGGAAACTCAGTCCCCAAGCCAGGGCAACCGTTAACTTACTACTGGGATATCCCGAAAATAGTGCGGGAAGAATTATGAATCTGCGGTTTATTACAGTCCGCAGTAACATGACCGTTGCGGATGCCCTAAGCATTATCCGCCAATCGGAATTAGACCCGAATCAACTGGCGGTTGTGTTTATTATTGATGCCGAAAGATATTATCGCGGATTTGTTTCTACCGTTAACCTGATTAGATTCGACCCCCATCAAATTATTGGTGAATTAGCCGAGGGAGAAACCATTGCCGTCCGCGCCAGCGATCGCGATTTAACAGCAGCTCAACTCCTGAAAAATAACGACCTTCCCGCCATTCCCGTAGTCGATAACGAAGGGCGATTAATTGGAGATATCACCTTTGATGATGTGATTGACTTAGTGGAAGAAGAAGCCACCGAGACAATTTTAGGCCAAGCCGGAGTCGGGAATTTATTAACCCGCGATCAAGGCTGGAGTGAAAAACTGGTGCGTGGTCCTTCCATATATGCCATTAGACTGCGGATAATTTTCTTAATTGTCACCCTGATTGGCGGTTTTTTAGTCGGTGGTGTGATCGAAAGGTTTGAAGATACCCTAGAGGCGATCGTGGCGGCTGCCGTATTTATTCCCCTAGTCATGGATATGGGAGGAAATGTCGGCACTCAATCAAGCACTATTTTCGCCCGTGGTTTAGCCTGGAGTCAAATTCACCCCAGCCAGTTTACTGCTTATCTATTCCGAGAAATTCGCATTGGCTTGATTATGGGGGTGATTTTAGGCACTGTGGCGGGAGTAGCCGCCTACTTCTGGCAAGGATTACCTAACGATATCCCCCAACTCGGTTTAGCCGTCGGAATTGCCCTAGCTTGTGTAATTACTCTGGGAGCAATTTTAGGGGCAATGTTACCGATGATTATGCTAAGACTAGGCTTTGATCACGGTCCTGGTGCCGATCCATTTATCACCACAATTAAAGACTTTTCCGGTCTGTGGATTTATTTTTCCCTAGTGGGGTTACTGGTTGGCGTTAGTTAACTGCCATTAAACCCAGTATCTGAGTCACGGAATCACCCTAAGCTGGCAAAAAGATTGTAACAACTAAGGAGATAAGAACATGATGATGAGTCAAGCTATCACTTCCCGCCCCAGTGTTATTTCTACCCTCAAACAAATTTGTTTGCGGAAACAGGAAATTGCACAAATTTACAAAGCTATGGCAAAACGGGAATCTTCGGCATCCCGTCGGGAGACTTTACGCAAAATGGCGAGTTCCTCCGAGCAATCTATTTTATCTCCAGCTTGCACATTGAACCAGTTAGGGGAATCAGTACCTAGTCTCAAATATTCATGGTGGCAGCGGTCATGGCATCAATTAATTGCCCAAGTTAATCTTCCCTTGATTTTGCATTTGATTCAGAAGTTAGAGGCACAGGATAACTATTATTTGAATCAAATTTTGGCTGAATATGGACAAAAAACTACTGCTGCTATCAATGATCGGAGCGAAGATCGGCTGGTTTTGCAACAAATGTTATCTCCCCATTGTCGCTATCGCGGACAACTGACTTCAGAACATCTGCGTTTTAACCAAGTTTTTCAGGATTTTTCTAATCAAGTGGCGATCGCCTGTGCTTTAGAAACCAGTGGTAAAATCTCACCCGGACAAGCAATGGAGCGTCTGGAACAGTTGTGGGAGGAGTTGCAAGACTCCCAACCCGAATCATAACCGCTCCCGAATAGGGCAATATGGGGAGGTTGAACCCCTCCCCATCACTTATTTTTCCGGTGAGTGCTGCCGAAAATATCCTAAAATCAGCAGTCAGTAGGTTCTTGGCATAGTTTAACTCAACTGTGTACAGAGTCCATCGAACCACAATCGGAAGGTGATACATGGAGTGGACAGAAACATTGCTGAGACTGACTGTGGCATTTTTGTTAGGCTCGGCTTTGGGAATTGAACGTCAGTGGCGACAGCGCATGGCTGGGTTACGGACTAATACATTGGTAGCCACGGGAGCGTCTATGTTTGTTATTCTTTCCGTGATGACTCCCGGAGAGGGTAGCCCTACCCGCATTGCGGCTCAAGTTGTGTCTGGAATTGGTTTTCTGGCTGGGGGTGTAATTTTAAAAGAAGGCCTCACGGTTAAGGGGTTGAATACGGCGGCGACTATTTGGTGCGCTGCGGCAATTGGGACTTTATCGGGGGCTGGTTTTTTTTCCGAAGCATTTATGGGAGCCGGTGCGGTTTTGATTGCTAACACGGTTTTGCGCCCCTTGAGTCTTCGCATTAACCAGCAACCTACAGAAGGGACTGAATTGGAATTTAATTATCTCTGTTCCCTGGTTTGTCGGGGTAATGAGGAAGCTAATGTCAGGATTTTGTTACTGGATGCTCTGGGTCAAATGAAGAAAATTAAGCTGCGTTCTTTGCGGAGTCAAGATTTGGATGACTTTAATCATTTGGTTGAGGTTGAAGCTGAAATGATAGCCCAGAATCGTGATGATAATTTGTTGGAGCAAATAATTAGCCGATTAAGTTTAGATCCTTCGATTAAATCTGTGAGTTGGCGGATTCTTGAGCAAGACTATGATGAATAATTAATGGTTGATTATCAATTATTCATGACCCGGTAGAGGCGGGTTACACTGTCAATGCTCCGCCTCCCCATCGATTCGATAAACCTTTAGACCACAACCTCTAAGAGTTGCTGTAAGGGAATATCAATTAGTTGTTGATTGCGATTATAGTGGAAGTCTAAACTTTGGATAATTCGCTCTAGGAGGTAGCTGTCCAGCAATACCTGTAATTCCTGCTTGGTCTTGGGTAAAAATCCATCCTCTTTAGCTACTTCTAAATAACTGCCCAAAAATTTAGCACCTACCCAATTATACCAGATTTTCGCCCATTGTTCCATTTCGGGTACGTTTTCGGGTCGAATCATGCCATTTTCTACCTCGCTGAGTAAAGCCACACGAGTGCCATAATTGAGGGATTGTAACATGGCGGCGACATCCCGCAAAGGCGATCGCTTCATTCGCCTTTCATTTAAAGTGCGGTAGGTTTCTCCCTCAAAGTCAATCACCCAAAAATCCTTACCTGTATAGAGGATTTCTTCTAAGGAATAGTCCCCATGACAACGGGTTCGCAGTCCGGTAATTTTGAGGTTGAGTAGGGATTGAAAACGCCCTAAAATATACTCATGTTTACTCAGAACTTTTTTGGCTAATTCCTGGGTTTCCGGTTTCATAGAACCCAGTCCTTTTCTCAGCTTCAGCATTACCTGTCCGGTCAGGTTTCGGGAATATTGATAAATCGATCGCTGATACAAAGATGAAAAGGGTTCTGGGGTAAAATTCGGATCGTCCGTATCGCTGGATAAGGCAATATGTAACTCGGCTGTGCGTTGACCTAGTAGTTGAATATTACTCAGATATGATCCGATCACCATCCCTACTTCTTCGGGAATTTCCTCATTTTTTAAGGTTAGCAGAGATTCTGAGGGAACCTCCACCGGAGTTTCCGTGGTTGGTAAAGTTATGCGATCGAAAAAGTCTCGGAGATTATCTAAAGTATAATTCCAAGCCTTAACACCATCGGGAATATATACCTGCAAAACTCCTAAAGTTGTAGACTCTCCGCGACGGGGTTGATATTTTAACCCTCCCATTACTGGCGCAATGTGTTCTAATTGTTGTTTCTGTCCCAAAAAACTGCGAATTTCTAATTCGGGATTAATACCCGGTTCGACTCGGCGGAAGAATTTGAAAATTAGGCGATCGCCATAAACAACTAAGGCATTTTTATCCGTTTTTCCCATTAGCTGAGGGTTGAGTTTCTCTTGACTCATATCTACCCCCGCCAGCGCCTCCGTAGTCGTGGCCGTTAAAGTGCCATGTTTACCCTTATACTGTTGGCGGTTCCGAATCATATCTAAGGGGAGAGTTAAGAAGTCTTGATCAGCACTTGCTTCAAATAAAATTCCCTCCTGATCATCGATTTTTACTGAAGCCAGTACCGCACTAGGAAAGTTAGCACTAACTTCTTTTGATTGTTCACCAATAGCACAAGATAACAGCACTACATAGGTTTCGGCAAACCCTTCCGTATAGTCTACATTTAGCATGACAATAGCTGCTTCCTGTTTCGGAAAAGGAATCGGAATAAAATCAGCAATTGTCACCGACTGCATAACCCTAGATTTACTAATAAACCACGAGGATCGATGCAGATATTCCGGGAATAAAGACTCTAAACGTTCGCGGGTATCCGACTGAGAAAATATTTGATGCCAACTTTTAGCCACTTCTAAAGCTGGCAGTTGGTGGCGGGGACGTGGTAGCAGGCTGGTGGCTGGATCAAACTGAAGCATAAACCAGTAAAATCCATAGGGTGCGATACTCAGAAAATAGCTAGATTCACCAATTTTGGGGAACTGATTTCGCCCGAAAATTTCCACGGGAACCATTCCCTGGAATGGGGTTAAATCTAATTCTACACTCTGCACAAATCGCGACAGGTTTGCCACTACTAAAATATGTTCCCCAGAGTAGGTGCGGACAAATGCTAATACTTTCCTGTTTTCGGGATGTAACAGTTCAAAAGTTCCACGTCCAAAGGCTTGAAAACGTTTCCGCATCGCAATTAAACGTTTCATCCATGACAGCAGGGAATTAGGATTAGCGCTTTGCGCTTCCACGTTGATGGCTTCGTAGTGATATTCAGAGTCTAAAATAACTGGTTGATACAGTTTCTGAGGGTTGGCACGACTAAAGCCAGCGTTACGGTCAGGACTCCACTGCATGGGGGTGCGAACTCCATTGCGATCGCCTATATATATATTATCCCCCATACCAATTTCATCACCATAGTACAGCACAGGAGTTCCTGGTAAGGAAAGCAGCAGACTATTCATTAGTTCAATTTGGCGGCGATCGTTCCCCAGTAGTGGCGCGAGACGGCGACGAATGCCTAAATTTAGTCGCGCTTGGGTATCTTCTGCATAGACCCGATACATATAATCTCGGTCCTCGTCTGTCACCATTTCTAAGGTTAACTCGTCATGGTTACGCAGAAATAATGCCCACTGACAATTATTAGGAATAGAGGGAGTTTGGTTGAGAATATCCACAATGGGGAAACTATCTTCCATTCGTAATGCCATAAACAAACGAGGCATTAACGGGAAGTGAAAATTCATCTGACATTCATCACCTTCCCCATAGTAAGCGGCGGCATCTTCCGGCCATTGATTGGCTTCCGCTAATAGCATCCGATCCTCATATTTGCTATCAATATAAGCCCGTAATCTTTTCAAAAAGGCATGGGTTTCTGGCAGGTTTTCGCAGTTGGTTCCTTCCCTCACACACAGATAGGGGACTGCATCTAAGCGCATCCCATCTACTCCCATTCCTAACCAAAAATCCGCGAGTTCTAACACGGCTTGCTGCAATTCGGGACTCTCATAATTTAAGTCCGGTTGATGGGAGTAAAAACGATGCCAATAATAGGCTTTTGCTACCGGGTCCCACGCCCAATTAGAGGTCTCAAAATCCTGGAAAATAATCCTAACTTCTGGGTATTTGTCGGGGGTATCACTCCATACATAAAATTCCCGTTCTTTACTGCCTTTGGGGAGTCTCCTCGCCCGCTGAAACCACGGGTGCTGGTCGGAAGTGTGGTTAACTACTAACTCGATGATTACCCTAATTCCCCTTTCATGGGCGGCATCCAGAAAGGTTTTAAAATCATCTAAATTACCATAGATATAATTAACATCTCGGTAATCGGAAATATCATAACCATCATCTCGCAAGGGAGAGGGGAAAAATGGTAAAATCCAGATGGCAGTGATGCCGAGTTCTTCCAGATAATCTAATTTTTCCGTGAGTCCAGCAAAGTCGCCAATACCATCGCCATTACTATCACAATAGGCGCGGACTGGCACTTCGTAAATAATCGCATCTTTGAACCAAAGCGGATCATTATTGAGTTTTGATTGTGCCATAGGTTGAATTTCTGTTCGTCAATATTTGCTGATGTTTAGGGGTTTAATGATGGTCAAATGTCAAGGCTTTCCCTCTTACTTCTAAGTTAAGTTTGCCATGGTCATACACTACTTGACCTCCGACAATAGTAACCACTGGCCACCCGGTTAGCTGCCAACCCTCAAAGGGACTCCAGCCACACTTGGTTTGCAATTCTGAGGCTAAAACTGGGCGATAATTGTTTAAATCAACTAACACTAAGTCAGCATCATAACCAGGGGCGATCGCTCCTTTATTCGGGATATTATAACCTTTTGCTACGGCTGTTGACATCCAGTTAGATACCTGGGCAACACTACAACGTCCGACGGCGATCGCCTGAGTTAGCATCACTGGTAAGGATGTCTCAACTCCCGGCATTCCTGAAGGGCTATTGGGATATGGTTTGGCTTTTTCTTCTAGGGTGTGGGGGGCGTGATCTGTAGCAATAAAGTCGATGACTCCATCCAACAACGCTCGCCAGAGAACTTCATTATTTTCAGGCGATCGCAAAGGCGGATTCATTTGAGCTTTGGTGCCAATTTTACCATAATCGGTGATATTTAGCACCAAATGTTGGGGGGTAACTTCTGCTGTTACCCAGGCGGGTTTATCCTGTCGCAGCAATTCGGCTTCTATACCTGTAGATAGATGCAAAATGTGCAATCTTCGTTGATACTTTTTAGACAGCTTCAGAGCCAGTTGGGTGGCTTCTAGGGCGGCTTGTTCATCCTGGATCTGGGAGTGAATGGCTGGATCTGTTTGTCCCGCAAATTCCTCGCGCCGACGATTAATCCGGTCCTGGTTTTCCGCGTGTACCGCAATTAGGCGATCGCCTTTAGCAAAAATCGGTTCTAAAATTTCTTCGTGATCGACCAATAAAGGTCCGTGCATTGACCCCATAAAAATTTTAATCCCAGGACTCGGGTTAGCCTCTAATAAATCCGGTAAATTCTCAGGAGTCGCCCCCATAAAAAAGCCATAATTTACCAAACACTTTTGGGCAGCCCTTTCTAGTTTATCCGCCAACGCTTCCTTTGTGCTAGTTAAAGGGCGAGTATTCGGCATCTCCAAAAACGACGTAACGCCACCTTTAGCGCAGGCGCGACTGGCTGTTGATAAATCTTCTTTATATTCTAGTCCCGGTTCCCGAAAATGAACCTGGGGGTCAATTACTCCCGGTAACAGAGTTAACCCCTCTGCATTTAGGTCCATTTCTGACTCTCCGGCGGCGGGAAGTTCTGAACTAATTTCCAGAATTTTACCCCCCCCCAGTTTAACATCTCCTAAGCTGAAATTGCCATCCGGTAGCAGAATATTCGCGCCACGGATATAGATGATTTGGGTAGTAGACATGACTGATTTGTGACCGTGTAGTTTAGATAACCACTACCATTTTACCATCAACTGGCTACAAGTTATCATCATTTAGCTCGGATTAGTTTCCGGGGCGATCGCTTCTTGTAAAATCTCCGGGATTTTTTCCCCACCATCTCTAATAATACTCTCGAATATATCTTGTACAACTTGCCGAATCAAGTCGCTGGTCAAAATTTCTTCAAAGTCCTCTGATGACACATTAGTTAGACGCAGGTTAGGGAGTTGAAAATCGAGAGAACTGGCAAATCCCAAAGGTGCTAAAGTCACATTAACTTTAGTATTCTGAACATCGATAACATCAAAGTTAATTTTTAGCTTAGTTTTCGAGGTTTCCTCTGTGGTTTCAGTCCGTGTCTGCGGTTCCGAAGGTTGGGTGGATTTCAGATTATTGATAATTGCCAGGATATTGTTGTTTAGTAGTCTCTGTTCGATGTTGACATCAATATAGTTAATCGCGAAATTATTGATTTCCACCACATCAGTTAACAGGCTTCTCGGAGTCACATCAATATCCACCTGATGAATCTTGAGAACATGGGGAGTGCTAAAATTATCAGGATTGTTGATGGTCAGATTATTAATCCGCAAATCACCCCGCAATTTATCCAAACTCAAAGATTGAATTTCGGTCGGTACTCCTAGGGTAGAACTCACTGTATTTTCTAGGTAGTTTTGCAATTGGCTATCTACCCTTGATAAAGTCACATTGGCGATCGCAGCTAGGACAATCAGCACCCCGCCCACAATCCCAGCAATAGTTAACCAATTTTTCCGTTTTTTAGTCATGGTTTCACTCCAGATTTAGCCCGTGATTTGGATATATTATAGACCAGAAAATTTCACAGTTGATAGGTTCCCCGTCAATTGTTTGCTATAATTATTATAGCTGTCTACTGTCCACTACTACTGCTTAACTATATTTTACATAAATTGCTGACCATGACTATTTCTCCGTTGCTAATTGAAACCGCCCAAAAAACCCAAGCAGCAGCCCGCCAATTGGCTGTTTTATCTACAGATGCCAAAAATCAGGCGATCGCATCCATAGCCCAAGCCCTAGAAAATGCCGCCCCAGACATTCTCGCCGCCAACCAGATGGACTGTCAGCAAGCCCAAGCTGATGGTATTGCGAAACCTCTTTATAACCGCTTAAAACTCGATGAAGCCAAGTTAAAAGGCGCGATTTCCGGCTTGCGAGATGTCGAAAAATTAGCCGACCCAGTAGGCGCAATTCAAATTAATCGGGAACTAGACCAAGGCTTAAACTTGCGCCGGCTAACTTGTCCTTTAGGAGTCTTAGGAGTAGTCTTCGAGGCGCGACCAGATGCCGTTATTCAAATTTCCGCCTTAGCCGTCAAGTCGGGAAATGGCGTAATCTTAAAAGGTGGCAAAGAGGCGATTAATTCCTGTCGAGAACTCGTCAAAGCCATCCGCCAGGGACTAGCCACAACAGCAGTCAATCCCGAAGTCGTACAGTTATTAACTACTCGCTCCGAAATTATTGAGTTATTGCAGTTAGATAAATATGTCGATTTAATTATCCCCAGGGGCTCCAATTCTTTTGTACAATTCGTCCAGGAAAATACCCGGATTCCCGTTTTAGGTCATGCGGATGGTATTTGTCATCTATATATAGACCGGGAGGCAGATATATCCAAAGCCCTACCCATAGTCATTGACTCAAAAATCCAATATCCAGCCGCTTGTAATGCCCTAGAAACCCTGTTAGTGCATCAGCAAATAGCCCCGCAATTTTTACCCAAACTAGCCGCAGAACTCCAACAAAAAGGAGTAGAATTAAGGGGGGATAGTCACAGCCAAAAAATCGTCAATATTGCCCCAGCCACAGACGCAGACTGGCAGACAGAATATACTGATTTAATTCTCTCAATTAAAGTAGTCGAAAATTTAGAAGCCGCCATTTCTCATATTAATACCTACGGTTCAGGGCATACAGATGGCATCATTACCGAAGACCAAGAAGCCGCCCAAACCTTTATGGCAATTGTAGATTCAGCCGGAGTATTTCATAACTGTTCCACCCGTTTTGCTGATGGTTTTCGCTATGGTTTTGGGGCGGAAGTTGGTATCAGTACCCACAAAATGCCCCCCAGAGGTCCCGTAGGTTTAGAAGGATTAGTGACCTATAAATATCAATTAATTGGGGATGGTCATATCGTCGCCACTTACGCCGGAAATAATCCTAAACCATTTACCCATAGAAACTTACTTTAATAACAGCCTAGCTATTTCCACCTAGAAAGGCGGGAGCAATTATTCAGGTTGATCATCTCACCCCCAACATTGCTTAACCCGCCTAACTGATTATGGTTAACTAGATTACACCAAGTTACTAGAATTATTATTTAGCATAAATTTTCCTAAAATTCCCAAAACATAATCATTTCTTAATAGTTGACGATCGCCCCCAAACCGTCCATAATATAAGGTAAGGTCTCAAGGGCTTATAAAATGCAAAAAAATCCAACTGTGCAACTAGCAACTGTAGCAGCCATTGCCTTGGGAGGTTTCGCCGTATTTCAGCCGCCTGATGTCGCCCAAGCGCAAGCAACATCCTTTTACTGCGACATGAACTCCCCCATAGGCTATCCCACCGTCTATGCTCGCACACCCGCCGGAAATAAACCCATAGTTAGCTTATATTCTGAATATTTCAGCGCCTCTGGCTATTCCCCAGAACGCCGCTGTCAGGAAATCGCCCAAAGGTTTACCAACTTTTCCCATACTGGACAACTGAGATATCTAACCGCCGGATATGTCAACAATTTACCAGTAATTTGCGTAGTTTCCGATCATGGAATGCCCTGCGCTAGTAACACCATATTATTTACCATGAAAGCGGACGACCCCGAACCCGCCGAAAGTAAACTTCAGCGACTGTTCAACATCCGCCGAGGAGCCAGTGATATCCTATTTGAAAGCGAAGATGATGCAGGTGTCTACATCAACTTTGATCAATTTTTAGGGGGAGTTCCCGCCGAAAGTTCTACCCCCGCACCCATGACACCATCAGACCCCCCCAGTTCTCAACCGGGGACAGCGTGGTGAGCCTTCAAATATCTACCAAGTATCTCAAGTATCTAAGGTGCAGCAACCACTCAAATTTTTAGCGAGAGCGATCGCCATTAGTTTTCCCCTGTTAGGATTAAGCTGTCAAGCACAAGTGCTGACAGAAGAAGAAAGCAGACAATTTCAGCGGGAACCAACCCTAGCCGCCAACACCAGTCCACCAATTCCCTCAACAGCCGCACTGCACCAAAAAGCTAGACAGATTACTGTCCGCGTTTATTCAGGAAGGATGTGGGGAACCGGGGTAATTATTGACCATCAGGGTGGCATTTATACAGTGGTCACCAATGATCATGTTTTGCTACCAGGGGGAGGGCAAAATTATCGAGTCCAGACCTACGATAACCGCATCCATGCTGCCGAAATAGTTAACTCTATATCTTGGTTTCACAATGATTTAGGGATTGTGCAATTTCGCAGTGTAGATCACTCCTATAATGTAGCAGCGATCGCCTCCACCCCAGTAGACCTAGGAGAAACCGTAATCGCGGCTGGATTTCCCTTAGAACCCGACCCATCAGCCCTCCAAGGGTTTGTGATTACAGAAGGTGAAGTCTCCCTTTGGATGCCACAGCCATTTATCGGAGGTTATCAGGTAGGATACACCAACGACATTTTTTCAGGAATGAGTGGCGGACCCCTATTAAATCGCCGAGGGGAACTGGTGGCTATTAATGGAATGCACAAATATCCACTGTGGGGAAATGCTTATGAATTTGTAGACGGTTCATCCCCGGACCCCGCCCTAGCAGCAAAACTGGTTGAGTACAGTTGGGCGGTTCCCATTCACACCGTGTTACAACTCGCCCCCAATTTCACATCAGCAAACACCATCAACCCCAAACCCTCACCCCCCGTTGAACCCGTTGAACCGGTATCCTCACCCTCGCAATGGTTTTGGTAAACCAGAACAAATATCAGGTTAGGAACAATGACAAAAATGCGATCGCTTACTCAAAATCTACTACTGTTAGCCGGAGTCTCCCTATTAGCCACTCTAGCGCCCGCCGCCCTGGCTGCACTTTCCCCCGCAGAAATCAACTCCATCGCCAGCCAAACCACCGTATTAATTGCGCCAGAATTGCGACCGGAACTCATCGAAGCCCTAGAAAATAACTACAGAAATCCCCTAGCCAGCCAAAACAACCCCGATGGCGTATGGCATCCCGGCTCTGGTGTCATTATCGCCCGCGAAGGTAATCGCCACTATGTTCTGACTGTTAGCCACAACTTCCGACAGCGAGACCTAAATGCTGGAATCTCTTACGGTATCCGCACCAGTGACGGTAAAGTTCATATAGTCCAACAACCCAACGATGGGCGAGGCTGTCCCCTCAACGGTTCTCCCACCCCAGGAAATTTAATGAGATTTGGCTGTTATTCCATCAGCCTACCCACGAGAGTAGACGGACCGGATCTAGCCGTAGTAGTATTTGAAAGCGATCATCACTATCCTGTAGCCCCTTCCGCGACCGAAAACTCCCTCAATGTGGGCGACCCTATTTATGTTTCCGGCTGGCCTGACCCCGAAAAAGAAAGAGATGCCACCACCGGACGCTGTCTCGGGAGAGCAGCCCGTCGCCAAAGACGATTTACCTGGGGACCGGTTACGGGAGTAGTTAACCCCGCCAGCAGCGAAAACGGTTATAGCATTTTTTACTTAGACAATACCCGTCCGGGAATGAGTGGCGGTCCTGTATTTGACAAGCAAGGTCGCGTGGTCGGCGTTCACGGTCGCGGTTCCGCTGGGAAAGCCCAACTGGTCAATCGATTCTGTTCGGTTAGTAATGCCCCCAACGCCCAAGCCTTTGAGTCGGGGGATTTTGCGATCGAAGGTCAAGGAACCGGACGCGCAGACCCAGAGGCTCTACGAACCCGCTTTAGTAGCGGTCAAGCCTTTAATAATTTTATCGGCTTAATTCGCCGCACGGGTTTAAATCTATCATTTAATACCAATCCTCCACCGCCCCAAATGATTCAATTCGCCTTGACCGCCATTCCCGCCGGAAGTAGCACGGGAACGGTAGATTTTGCGATCGGATCTGTTCCTGTTGGCAGTTTTGATGACCCTCAAGATGTAATTCCTAACATTTATGATAGTTACAGTTCTTTTGAGGGATTAGGTTCTCGACTGCGAGATACACCGTCTGGCGGTTGCGATAGTCTACTTTTGGGAGAGCCTTGTTGGTAAATGTATGTTATAATAGCCCAAATTAGACTGGCTCCCGTGTCTTGGTAGTTGCGACAACTACTGGGATATCATCTGAAAAGTTAACTTATGACATCTTCCTTGCCATCTATTCTGATTGTAGATGATGACCCCGATAATTTTGATGTAATCGAAACTTTATTATCAGACCAAAATTATCAGTTGCATTATACATCTAATGGGACTCGGGCGATCGCCTCCTTGGATATACTGCAACCCAATTTAATTTTACTCGATGTCATGATGCCCGACATGGATGGCCAGCAAGTTTGTCGCGCTATTAAAGACATTCGCAAATGGCAAACTTTACCCATTATTATGGTCACCGCCTTAGACAGTAAAGAAGACCTCGCCCGCTGCTTAGAAACCGGGGCTGATGATTTTATTAGTAAACCCATTAATCGGGTGGAACTCGTTGCTAGAGTTAACTCTATGTTGCGGATAAAGTCTCAATATGATGACCTGGAAGCTATTCTAAAATCCCGCGAAGATATGGTTAATATGATAGTTCATGACCTGCGGAATCCTTTAATGAGTTTATTATTTAGCCTATATCTTTTACAGAGGACAGAACTTCCCCATAAAATTGAAGATAAAATTGGTAAATGCTTACTCTCCGCCCAACGTTTACAAGCGTTAATCAACGACTTGGTAATCATGGGGAAAATGGAAAACCGACACATTGAGTTAAATTTGGCGGATGTTGATCTGTGTACTACTATTCAATCCACTGTGGAAAATTTCCAGGTTATCGCCACTCAAAAAAATATCCAACTTATTTGTCAACTTCCCGCGCCTGGTGGTACAATTAGAGTGGATGAGGCACTATTTACACGAGTTTTAGATAACTTACTTTCCAACGCCACGAAATTCTCACCCCGTCATAGTGAAATTATTATTAATGCTGATTATCTTACCCCCAAAGGTGCTAGGGTCCAAGTAGTTGATTTTGGTCCGGGAGTCCCGGAGGAATTTAGAGCGAGTATTTTTAATAAATATGACATCGGTAAAATAGTTAAAAATGTCTCTCAAATTGGCTTGGGATTGGCTTTTTGTAAAATGGTTGTTGAAGCACACGGCGGACACATTAGAGTTATCCCTAACCAACCACAAGGCAGTATTTTTGAGATTACTATATAATAGTTATTTCCGACTGTCGGAAAACAAGGGCAGCCCCTAAGACCGCCCCCAGATATTAACAGTTGGTAATTTTAGCGAACCTGCATATAAACGGCATCGGATATAGTCGGAATTTCTGCATACTGTCCCCGGATAGATTGGACAATACCATAACTAACAGAGGCTAAAACACCCAAGAAAATCATATTAAACAGAGTTTCTTGGATAAACCCTTGCAATGGGATAATCCCCAAAATCAGACTACAGCCCAAAATGATAATATTCAACAAAATCGACTGCATGGCATTAAATCTGATAAAGTGGGGGATATTTTCGTTACGCACCACCAGCAGATACAGCAAGAAAAAGACAATCAGACCCGCAAAAGGAATAGACTGAAAAATTGCCATTAGGGGAGCTACGGGAATCAAAATAATCTGTAGTATGGGAAATTGAGTTAATAAAAATCTGCCGAACTGTACTCCATACATCAAGGGTAGCATATAGGGCAAACAAGCAAAAATGCGATCGCGAACAGTCGTTGTCCCACGCCAATTCATAGTCAGCTCTCCTGTTAACCAAAAAAAGTCGATACTCCCAGGATAACGCAGTGACGACGGAATATGGCTCAACTACCAATTTAGATTTCACAGAGACAGCTCCCGTTATAGCCAAACCTAACGGGAGTATGAATAGCGATCGCTCAACCCACGCCGCCAGTTAAATATTAGCAATGCGGAATCCCATCTGACACTCATACTGACCGGGTTGATTATCTCCGGGTTTACGGATCAGATGACCACAACTGAGATGGTCGCCACGCCATCGGGGTTGACCGCTATGGTCGGCGAGTAAACACCCCTGACACACTTGATGGCTTTCAATAATTTGGTTTTCCATGACCATGACTAACATAATCCTCCCTCCCCGCGATTGCTGAAGCCCTATCCCCATTATATTTTGAGATTCGTTAAGACCCCAGGATTGATGCACAACTTAACATGGCCATTAATATCAGGTTGTGTCACGGGATACATCCAATGCTCAGATTTTGTTGGCTGGGGTGGAAATATCAACTGGCCGCGGCCAGATTTTTCTGGGTTAAATGTATCTGGGGGCAGTAAGCGGGTTATGATGGTGAATTTGGGGCGCACTTTCAAGCGATCGCTCCATAGTACCAAAACCTAAGAACTCTGAAAGGGGAATTTATACAGTGAGTGACACCAACCTAGACCAATTAGCCCAAAGTGATCCAACGGTAACAGAACTCATCGGACAGGAATTACAGCGTCAACGGGAACACCTGGAACTAATCGCCAGCGAAAACTTTACCTCCGCGGCCGTTTTAGCTGCCCAAGGGTCAGTCCTCACCAACAAATATGCGGAAGGACTCCCCAAAAAACGCTACTATGGCGGTTGCGAATTTATCGATCAAATCGAGCAAATAGCCATCGATCGCGCTTGTCAGCTCTTTGATGCTACCCATGCGAACGTTCAACCCCATTCAGGCGCTCAAGCTAATTTTGCCGTGTTCCTGGCTCTCCTACAGCCGGGAGATACAATCATGGGGATGGATCTATCCCACGGGGGACATTTAACCCACGGTTCCCCGGTCAATGTGTCGGGTAAATGGTTTAATGTTTGCCACTATGGAGTCAGTCCAGAAACGGAAACCTTGGACTATGACAAGATTTTGGAACTGGCTAAACAACATCAACCCAAACTGATGATTTGTGGCTATTCCGCCTATCCCCGGATTATTGAATTTGACAAATTCCGAGCGATCGCCGATGAGGTGGGAGCATATCTCCTAGCGGACATCGCCCATATTGCGGGACTGGTCGCCACAGGTCATCACCCCAACCCATTACCCCATTGTCACGTGGTCACCACCACCACCCATAAAACTCTGCGGGGACCTAGGGGGGGGTTAATCCTTACCCGTGACCCAGAATTGGGCAAAAAACTAGATAAAGCGGTTTTCCCCGGTACTCAAGGCGGACCCCTGGAGCACGTGATTGCTGGTAAAGCGGTCGCCTTTGGGGAAGCACTAAAACCGGAATTTAAAACCTACTCAAGCCAAGTGATCGCCAATGCTCAAGCGTTAGCTAACTGCTTACAGCAACGGGGCTTAAAAATTGTTTCTGGTGGTACAGACAACCATCTGATGTTGGTGGATTTGCGATCGGTGAAAATGACCGGAAAAATTGCCGATCGCTTGATGAGTGAAATCAACATCACCGCCAATAAAAACACAGTCCCCTTTGACCCAGAATCACCCTTTGTCACCAGTGGTCTGCGGTTAGGTTCTCCAGCCATGACCACCAGAGGGATGGGAATTTCAGAATTTATGGAAATCGGTAATATTATCGCCGATCGCCTATTAAATCCTGATGATGACACAGTGACAGCCGACTGTCGCGCGCGCGTCGCCCAACTTTGCGATCGCTTCCCCCTATATCCCCATCTACAAATCAAAGTTCCCGCACTGACTTAATCAATTTCTGGGTCTGATGGGTGCCAAAATAACCAACAATACCCCCATCTTTTAAAGGGAGACTGTGATCAGGCGGTTCAAAATATAGTAGACTCACCCTGAACTAGCTTTTAGCACCCATCCCAAAAAAACTTTGATCAGATGCCCTATCCTTTTTATCATCTGCTGGCCTTTGTAATTTCTACCGTCGTGGTCCTGTGGAGTACACCGATAGTCAAAAATATCGGGCTGAAAAGTGGACGAGTAGATTTACCCTGCGATCGCAAAGTGCATAAGCGTCCTATGGTTCGCTTGGGGGGAGTTTCTATCTTCATCGGTACACTCATCGCACTACTATTAGTTTGGTGCTTGGGTGGTTTTATCGGCGCAGATGGTCAGCCCCTCCCCCCTAAACAAGAATTTGAAATTTTAGGGGTTGCTATAGGCGCTATAGCATTCTTTCTCATTGGCTTGGGAGACGATTTATTTGGTCTGTCTCCCTTAACTCGATTAATCTTACAAACAGCGATCGCCAGTTCAGTCTGGTGGGTCGGAGTCCGCATTGAATTTCTGAGTATCCCCTACTTTGGCGGCTTAATACATATCGGCTGGTTAAGTTTACCCGTCACCGTCCTTTGGTTAGTGGGAATGACTAATGCTATAAATTGGATTGACGGTCTCGACGGTCTCGCTGCTGGAGTTTCCGGTATTGCAGCCGTGGTGATGTTAATCGCATCTCTATATATGAATCAACCCGCCGCCGCCCTCATTGCCGCCGCCCTAGCTGGGGGGTGTCTGGGATTTCTCCGATATAATTTTAACCCCGCTCAGATTTTTATGGGCGATGGCGGTTCCTATTTTATGGGGTTTACCTTGGCTGGTGTCGGAGTTATTGGTTTAGTTAAAACTACCGCCGTAACCTCTGTTTTACTACCCTATCTAATTCTAGCTGTGCCGATTTTGGATATGTCAGCAGTTATTATTGAACGATTACGACATGGAAAATCTCCCTTTGCTGCTGATAACCGCCATCTGCATCACCGACTACTAAAAGCGGGTTTATCTCAAAGGTTAACCGTTCTCTTTATCTATACTCTCACCCTATGGGTAGGGAGTTTGGCTCTGGCTTTCTCCGGTTTTCCCAGTGGTTTGGTCTATGCTTGGGGGGCTACCGGATTGTTGGGTTATACCAGTTGGAAAGCCGTAAAGCGTGCCAAATCATCAAGTTAATAATCTCTGACGATTTTTCATCATCAAATATATGACGGCTGAAATTATTTGTGTGGGGACAGAATTACTCCTGGGTAACATTACTAATACTAATGCCCAATTTCTGGGAGAACAATTAGCCGAACTTGGTATTCCTCACTATTATCAAACTGTGGTGGGAGATAACCCAGAACGTCTCAAAAAAGCGATCGCGATCGCCTCGGAAAGATCACAACTCCTAATTTTTACCGGAGGCTTGGGACCGACTCCCGACGACCTGACGGTAGAAACCATTGCCGACTTTTTCCAGACCCCCCTGATTGAAAAACCAGAAATCATCCAAGATATTGCCCAAAAATTCGCCAGCCGTGGGCGAGAAATGTCTCCCAGTAACCGCAAACAAGCCCTAATTCCCCAAGGGGCAGACATCCTCTACAATCCTATTGGTAGCGCTCCGGGGATTATTTGGCAACCAAAAGGCGATCGCCTCACCATCCTAACATTCCCCGGAGTTCCCGCCGAAATGAAACGAATGTGGGTAGAAATCGCCATTCCCTACCTACGGCTACAAGGCTGGTGTTCTCAGACCATCTACAGCCGCATCCTCAAATTTTGGGGCATTACCGAATCAGCATTAGCCGAAAAAGTAGCCCCCTTCCTAGACCTACAAAATCCCACAGTAGCCCCCTATGCTAATTATGGCGAAGTCAAACTGCGAATTTCCGCCTGTGCCGAATCTGCCACCCGCGCCGCCGCACTCATTGAACCAATCGTAACCCAATTAAGACAAATTGCCGGATTAAACTGTTATGGTGCCGATGATGACACCCTCGCCTCCGTGGTCGGTCAGCATTTGCGACAAACACAACAGACCCTGAGTGTAGCTGAATCCTGCACCGGCGGCGGTTTGGGTAAAATGATTACCGAAATTTCTGGCAGTTCCGAATATTTCTTAGGTGGAGTTATCGCATACGATAACCGCATCAAACACCAACTTCTGGGAGTTAATGCCACCGACTTAGAGCAATTGGGGGCAGTATCCGCTACAGTTGCCGAACAAATGGCTCTGGGAGTGCGATCGCTCCTCCAAACCGACTGGGGACTATCCATAACCGGAATTGCTGGACCATCAGGAGGTACAGACAGCAAACCCGTCGGATTAGTATACATCGGACTAGCCCAACCCGACGGAACCGCTACCGCCAAAGAATTTCGTTTCGGGGACCAGCGAGAACGCTCCTGGATTCAACGAGCCAGCGCCTGTAGCGCCCTAGACCTACTCCGCCGCCAATTTTAACCTGATCAACTTGCCAAATTCTATGAAGATTTGTTATGATTAAATCAGTGCTGGGCAACTAGCTAATCTTAGGGTATGTCAGTTTTGCTAACAGTAGGCACTGAAGGCTAATAGTCTGTCTACCCATTTCGTGTAGGAGCAGTTCCGAAATTGCTACTACCCTAAAATCAAAGAAATTGCGGGTTGGAGTTAGATTAGCCTGCGAATTTGTAAAAAGGAGCCATTTTTGCAATGGAATACATTGAAAAGGTACTGGAGAAACTCCGGGAATGGGCGCGGGATCTAATCGAAGCATTATTAGGTCCAGAAGCACAACCGGAAGCGGAACCAGTTCCTGTGCCAGTAAGAGATTTTCCTCGCCAGAGATAGTGGTAAATCAGTTTAAAGTCAACTGCTGAGGTATTAAGAAATTGTTAAGTATTCTGGTGCTGCATGGTCCTAACCTAAACCTCTTAGGTCAGCGGGAACCGGGTATCTATGGCAAAGCCACTTTAGATGACATTAACCAACTGCTAACACAGGAGGCAGCATCATTAGGGGCTGAGGTTGTGGCTAGGCAGTCTAATCACGAGGGAGTCTTGGTCGATGCCATTCACTCAGCATTAGATCACCATCATGGCTTGCTGATCAATGCAGGAGCCTATACTCATACCAGTATTGCTATTAGGGACGCTATATCAGCAGTCAAAATTCCCACTGTTGAGGTTCACCTGAGTAATATTTACACCCGCGAACCCTTTAGGCATCATTCCTATATAGCCCCGATCGCGATCGGTCAGATTAGCGGTTTTGGGGCTGATAGTTATTGTTTAGGTTTGAGAGCATTGGTAAACTATCTGCGATCGCCCTAAAACCCAAACCTTCCACATGGAACACCCATTATTAGCAAAGTTCCAAGGCGCTTTGCTAGGCGCGGCTTGCGGTAGTTATCTCAGTCATCACCCACCCGAACCGGACTGGGTGGGTTTAACTATGGCTTTCACCGCCAGTCTCATTGAGCATCAAGGCTTAGATTTAGACCATTGGGGTCAAATTTGGCAAAAAAGCTGCCAGCGCCCCCCAGATAGCCCACCAAACCCCGATGAAGCGGCTTTAATTGCCTTCCCTGTAGCTCTATTTTTCCATGAAAACCGACCCCTCCAGCAACAGCAATTAAAACAATTAGCCGAAATATGGTCTGAGAGTGATGGCAGTCTGGAAAGGGAAGCCACAATGTTAGTGATGGGTGAAATCATAGCCCAAATCATGGCAACAGCAAGGGATAATCGCCCCATAATACCGAGGATATTAGAAAACCTATCCACCAACAACACCAGGGTTGAGCAGCAACTGTCTCAGGTGCAAATAGCCCTAGCTGAATCAATGACGCTGATACAAACACAGGCGCATTTGTCGAGTTTTCCTCATTCCAGCCTAGCCCTAGGATTGTACTGTTTTCTGAGTACACCTGAGCAACCCCTATTAACCCTAAAGCGTTCATCCCAAGTTAATTCAAGGTCTGCACTGACAACCATCATCAGTGGTATATTATCGGGAGCCTATAATACTCTGTTAGGCATTCCTGTCGGTTGGAGAATCAACCATCAAACTCCCCACCCCCCAGCGGAAATCTCTATGCTTGACCTAGGAGAAAAATTATTTAAAATTTGGTCTGGGGTTGATCCATGCGCCCTGGACAGTGCTTTAATTTAACAGGTCCACAATATGGCGGGGGTTATCTAGCGATCGAAAGGCGATCGCATTATTCTCCATAGTCTTAGATCAGGGGTTTTGCTTCTGGAAGTTTGCCGATCCGATATTTGGTGGCAATTTCCCAGACGGTGGGACTGCTAACCATAATGTAATGGTTGGGGTTACGAATTGTGGTCATTGAAAAGCCACCAGAGGAGGATATGAGTATCAACGAGATAGCTTATTCCCATCGCTGCAATTCTTCTTCTGGTAAAGGTTCAAAAAATGCGTCTGAGAGTTCTCCGGTGAGTAAACCAGGGCGGCGCGGTTCCGCTTCGTTATCGGTCACAGTGGCAGATTTTTCTGGATTTAAACCCAAACGGAAATAGTGAATTAGGTCATAAATTTCGGTGAGTTTGTCTTCGGGAATAGCTTGTAATTCTTGGATGATTTTTTCAATTAACATAAATTCTGCCATATTCCATGGTTAGGTGCGAGACGTTTAGGAGTTAAATAAGGATGCAATGCCTGAAATAACCTCCTAGTGGGACTTTCACCCCTCGGTGAAATACAAGGGACTCGTACCCTGACCATCCCATAACTATTTATATGTCCCGACGATTTGTATCTCTGTGATACCAAATCAAGGCAGGGAACTCAAGGTCAAAACGCAAAATCAGAAATCTTAATGATTCCTTAACAATTGCGTTGAGAGTAACGGCGATAGCCACCCCCAGTTTTAGGATTCACAACCTTGGGACTGAAGCGGGGAACGGAAGGCGTGAAGTAGAACCTACTACCAAAAGCGACCACTGCCAACCATCCATGATTAGGGAAACCGAATGTCTGGCTTGAACCATCGTAAAGAATAAGTAGCGAAATAGGTTGATACGCTGCGTTCAAAAAGAGCAAGGGGAAAAGTAGGGTTCTCTAATCAACACCTACACAGACCTTTAATAAGTACCCCGGTGGATAGGACAAATCTAAAGATGGAATGCCCATATAAATGGAACGTTTTAATCCCTTATAGGCTCTAATTAATCCGGTCGAGATAGTTAGTAGTGAAAGTGTAAGCGTAAGCCTATTAGGGTGTGAGATGTGACCAAAAGCCAACGCCCGACTGTAATGGTAGGGATATGCTAACGGGTCACGGTTTGATTGTAAAGAATAGAGTCTAGTAGGAGTTACTATGACGAAAGCGAGTTTAAAGAAAGGGTTTGAGAAATCAAAACCAATCAAGACTACGAACGTATGGAAACAAATTCCCTGGGCGAAAGTTCAGAGAAAAGTTTTCAAGCTCCAAAAGAGGATATTTCAAGCAGCTAAATCGGGACAGGATGCAAAGGCACGAAGGTTGCAACGTCTATTGGTGAAATCATATTATGCCCGACTCTTAGCAGTGCGGCGAGTGACCCAAGATAATCAAGGCAAGAAAACAGCCGGTGTCGATGGAATGAGAGCAATCTCACCAAGGCAAAGGTTTGAACTTGTTGAGAATATTAAAAGAAACCTCAAAGCAAAACCACTGCGACGGGTGTGGATTCCAAAACCTGGAAAGGATGAAAAACGCCCTCTGGGAATACCCACAATCCAAGATAGAGCGAGGCAAGCCTTGGTTAAGTCGGCTCTCGAACCTGAATGGGAATCGAGAATTGAAAGCACAAGCTATGGGTTTCGACCTGGAAGGTCTGCCCATGATGCAATATCCAGAATCTTTCAGAGTATCCACAAAGGAGGTTATTACGTTCTGGATGCAGATATAGCAAAATGTTTTGACCGAATAAACCATGACTACCTTCTGTCCAAAATTCATTGTCCAAGTAGCCTAAAAAGAGACCTGAAACAATGGTTAAAAGCGGGTGTGTTGGATAACGGCGTATTTGAGGATACAGAAACAGGGACACCTCAAGGAGGGGTAATAAGTCCAATACTCGCCAACATCGCACTGGATGGATTGGAAAGGTTAGTTAAAGAGATGTATCCTAATAAAGGAACAACCACCCAGGTTAACCTAATAAGATACGCTGATGATTTCGTGGTTATATCCAAAAATTTAGAAATCATTGAACAGTGCAAAACTGCTATTTCCAAATGGTTAGAACCGGTTGGTTTAGAGATTAAACCTGAAAAAACTAGAATCTGCCACACACTCAATCCTATTGAGTACAATGGTAAGATAGAGGAGCCTGGGTTTGATTTTCTAGGATTCAACATTAGGCAATATCCTGTAGGGAAATATAAATCTGGGAAAACAGGTGGAATAGCAAGACGATTAATCGGTCACAAAACCCACATTAAACCCAGTAAAAAGGCAGTTAAAGCCCATATTGAAGTAATAAAAGGTGTAATTAAACAACATAAAACAGCACCTCAATCAGCCCTAATTAGTAAACTAAACCCAATCATAAGAGGGTGGTCAAACTACTACTCAGGGGTCGTCTCATCAGAGACCTTCAATAAACTAGATTACACAATCTGGTTAATGTTACGGGCATGGACAGCATCAAGATGCGGAGAGGCAAGCTACGAAAAGCTAAAAAACTACTTCTGCAAAGGAACGGTTAAACTTAGCAATGGGAAAGAAAGACATGAATCCTGGTTATTCAGGACCAAGGATGGATTCACATTATGGCAACATAACTGGACTCCGATTGTCAGACATACCTTAATACGCCCGGACGCAACACCATACGACGGAAATTGGACTTACTGGGCAACCAGAAAAGGACAAGCAATCGACACGCCAAACAGGGTAGCCAAACTACTCAAGAAGCAAAAAGGCAAGTGTACTTGGTGCGGGCAATACTTTACCCCATCAGACTTAGTTGAAGTAGACCACATTGTACCCCGAAGCCAAGGCGGAAAGGATGAATACAAGAATCTTCAGCTATTACACCGCCACTGCCACGATGATAAGACGGCGTTAGATAACGCTAATGCTGTATCCTTAACAATGGAACAGTCAAACTAGGAGCCGGATGAGGCGAAAGTCTCAAGTCCGGTTTTGAATGGGAGGGGATGGAGGCGACTCCATTCTCGACCCCTAATATTAACTAGAAATATCCCAAATTTTAGGCGGCGGTGTCCTCGTTACTGGCAGCCATTTCTTTAGCCTTTTCGCTGGTGAGATTTTTCTGGGTGTTGGGTTTCGTCCCATAACTCATCCAAGCTGAGGGCGTGGGAGTAACTTTACCCCAGCCACACTCTACACACTGCACATATGTTGTCCCCACCTGAGAACATTGCCCGGATCAATACATTGAAACTGCCGAACAGAACCATTGACTATTCCAAAAGTTCGACTCAGACCTGTTCTATATTTGGCATAGGTAACAGCACTGACATCGCCACAATTGCTGATTATTTGGTGCGATAGAGAGTTAAGCATTTGAGGAGAATTTAATATATCATCCGCCCACTCAAATTGTCGTGGATGAAAGGGGTATCCACCTAACTTAACTACTAGATGAGCCAATCGACCGGAAGGAAAAGCCCGCCACCTTTCTCTAACGTCCCTAACTTCAAAGTTAACAACGATATTCCGACGATTTTGAATAGTGGTCCTAACGTTTATTACTGCATTACGACAAGAATTAGACTGTGCAAAAGATGGCAATTGACTGCCAAAAAGCAGACTTATACTACAAAAGAGAACGGTGATTGATTGTTTCATAAAAAACTCCTATCCGTGATGGCGGCGAGGGTGGTAAAGGTTTCTTAGGAGGTTTGGGGGGTGGCTATGGTCTCAAGGCGGGGGTTCCCGGCGGATAGATTCTGGCTTTGACTCCCTTGTGAATAAACTCGATCGCACCATTAGCACTATAATACCATCAGAGGATAGGTGATTGTCGATTTTCCGGGCAAGTCGCCCCTCAATTCCCGCCGCCAATCTATGTATCCCGACACTCAAAAAAGGGGGTGGTTCGCGGGACTTATACCCGTCCGAACAAAACACAAGTTAAAATAACAAATACTGCCCGCCGCTAGGCAGAAAAGGGGCGGATTCGAGGGGTCTAGGACCTAAATAACTACTGGTGCGGAAATATGACTCATCCCAATTGAGGAATATCGCGCCGGGGATTTAGGTTAAATTTAAATTGTGCCGGATAGGTTTGTATGGATAGGTTTGAGTCAATCACCCGACAGATTGAAAGGCTTCGGAGTCATACTCGCCATTTATCATCGCGAGGAGGGACGGCTGAAGTGGTAAATCAGGGTACAAATAAGCAAAAATCTAGTGCGATCGCATTGAAGAACTCAGAAACTCCGGCGGGAAACGGTAACGGTTCCCCGACCCGGAAAAGGCGATCGTCTCAAATCGGTTATCCCCTCCTGTGGGTAATAGCAATTAGCACCCTCACAGGTGTCATGGGGGTTCGCTTTTATAACCAACCCAGATTATCAGTCGGCAGATATGCTCCCGAATCCTTTATCGCTCCGGCTGATGCTACTATTGAAGACATAAAAACCACCGAAGAAAAGCGCCGAGCCGCTCAAATTGGCGAGATATCCGTTCTGGTTATCGATCCGACTATTGACCGGGAAATTCTGCAAAACCTGGAATCAGTATTTGATCAAATTAACACCATTCGAGAATTAGCTGGACCCCTTCCCTATGTTAACACTGGCATTGTCTCCACAGATGTCCAGAGCCATATTCGCCAGCTACCACAACGACAATGGCAAGAGTTGATTACCAAAGTTAATCAGACCCCTAGTTTAGAAACCACCGACGAACCGGAAACCGTCACGGTCGATAAATCTAATATCCAAAAGTTTAAGAGTAAATTGGAGCAGGAAAGACAGCAACGTAAGGCTTATTTACAACTGTCTCAATACCGCAACCGAGTTGACGAGGAAGTTTTTTCAGATTTAATTGGGGAAATATCAAATGCTCGTCGCAGCTATGCCCAAGCCGTTGATTTACTCTCCGAACAACAGACCTCAGAAGCTAGATATCTATATGATAGCACTGTATTAAACTGGTCTGATGAACTATGGCAAGAGACCCAATTTGGCATTTTACAGATAGCTAGACAAATGCTATCCCAAGGTATCGCTCTAGGTTTACCTAATGACATTATCAGACAAGCTGCCAGTCTCCATGTTAACGGTGCAATTCCCCCAGAATCCCAAGGCTTTGCTAATACAGTTTTAACCAGATATCTCCGACCTAATTTGATTAAAGATCCCGTAGCTACCCGACGACGAGCTGAATTAGCTGCCCAAAAAGTTGAAACCGTGGTGGTGACTGTCAATAAAGGTGATGTGATTATCCAAGAAGGTGAGACGATCACTCAGCGAGAATTTGTCATCCTTGACTATTTTGGGAAGAGTGAACGGGGGATTAATTGGAGAGGCTTAATGGGGTTTGTCTGCTTAGTGACAGTCTCGATTGTGATTGTGCTTGTAGTACAAAGAAAATTCCGTCCGGGTTTGCGACGACGAGATTATATTCTCTTATTGATACTAAGTCTCAGCACTCCGGTGTTATTACTTTTAAAAATACCAGCTACGAATTTGCCAGCGGTGGGGTTATTAATCGGGAGTTTTTATGGCTCTGCAGTCGGTGTGACTGTGGTAACTCTCCTATCAATAATGCTTCCCATTGGTATGGAAATTGAGACCATTTCCCTGGTGGCTAGTGCCGCTGGTGGTCTGGTGGGTAGTTTAATGGCTGGAAAGTTGCGATCGCGTGAAGAATTAGCCCTCCTAGGTGGGGCGGTAGGTATAACTCAAGGGCTAGTTTATTTAATCGCTACCCTGATGGTAAGTTCTACGGCTACGGTGATTTTTCATGTGCTGCTGGGGGCGGTCACTCTCAAAGTTTTGGAAGGTTTGGCTTGGAGTATTGTCGCTTTAGGATTAAGCCCCTATTTAGAGCACGTTTTTGACCTAATTACACCCATACGACTAGCAGAATTAGCTAATCCGAATCGCCCCCTACTGAAAAGATTAGCCACAGAAGCTCCTGGCACTTTTCAGCATACCATGTTTGTGGCTAGTTTAGCAGAAGCCGCCGCCAGTCACCTAGGCTGTAATGTGGAACTGGTACGGACGGGAACCCTTTACCATGATATTGGTAAAATGCACGACCCCCTAGGATTTATTGAAAATCAGATGGGTGGTCCGAATAAACATGATGAAATTGACGACCCCACAGAAAGCGCTCGCATTATTAAAAAGCACGTCAGCGAGGGTTTAGTTATGGCTCGTAAATGTCGCTTACCTAAAGCTATTCAGGCTTTTATCCCCGAACATCAGGGACAAATGTTGATTGCTTATTTTTACTATGCAGCCCAACAAAAAGCCAAAGAAGATAATAGCATTGTAGTTAAGGAAGAAGATTTCCGCTATGATGGACCTATCCCCCAATCTAAGGAAACTGGTATTGTCATGTTAGCAGATTCCTGTGAGGCGGCATTGCGATCGCTTAAAGATGCCACCCACGAAGAAGCCTTACAAATGGTTAATAAAATTCTGCGCGCTCGGTGGCAAGATAATCAATTAGTAGATTCGGGATTAACACGGGAAGACATGGCAAAAATTGCCGAAATTTTCGTCCGGGTCTGGGAACAAGTTAACCATAAACGTATCGCTTACCCCAAAGGTGTTTTCTCATCAAGATAATGGATAATTGACAAATGTTTTCCCAAGTTTATTATTTACTCTGCTCTCAAAAAGATGGTCAATATGTAGCCGCTCATCCTAACCCGGATTTACCCGAAAGCTATGTGCTGCTATTTGCCGAACATTTTGAAGCCCTTAGCTACCTGAACCAACATGGCGCAGAAGTTAGCGATCGCTTTACCGTTGAATCTATCTCAGGTTCTCAAATCCAAAGCATTGTTCAACGTTGGGGATTTTCTGGCTTGGGGATGGTCAAAGACCCCCTGATTCCCACCATTGAATTTTTATCCATTCAACCGGGATAATAATAACCGCTCCCTGGGGTATTTCCTCTAACTGCATTTCACAGATGCCATCTAGCCCTCAATGTGCAAAAATAATCCCAGAGAGTTCTATGATCATCAACAGCGCGGAGTTAAACTGTGGAGTCCCGATATAATCCTGCATCCATCGAACAGAAGTGGCAAAACACATGGGCTGAACAGGGGTTGTACCAAACCCATCAAGACCCCAATAAACCCAAATTTTATGCCCTATCCATGTTTCCCTACCCATCGGGAAGCCTGCACATGGGTCATGTGCGTAATTACACCATCACCGATGTAATCGCGCGACTGAAGCGGATGCAAGGATATCGCGTCCTACACCCCATGGGATGGGATGCCTTTGGACTACCAGCCGAAAATGCAGCCATTGATCGCGGTATCCCTCCCCAAACCTGGACTTATCAAAACATCGCCCAAATGCGCGAACAACTCCAACGGCTGGGATTTTCCATTGATTGGGATGCTGAAGTAACCACCTGTTCGCCGGAATATTATCGCTGGACTCAGTGGATTTTTCTGCAATTTTTCCAAGCCGGACTCGCCTACCAAAAAGAATCGGCGGTTAACTGGGACCCCATCGACCAAACCGTATTAGCTAACGAACAAGTAGATAATGAGGGGCGTTCCTGGCGTTCTGGTGCCATAGTAGAACGGAAATTATTGCGCCAGTGGTTCCTCAAAATTACCGACTACGCCGAAGAACTCCTCAATGACCTGGAAAAACTCCCCGGTTGGCCAGAACGAGTGAAACTAATGCAGGCTAACTGGATTGGTAAATCTGTGGGGGCGCGTTTAGATTTCCCCATTGTGGGAGTTGATGATCAAATCTCTGTGTTTACCACCCGTCCTGATACGGTCTATGGGGTGACTTACGTTGTTCTCGCCCCAGAACATCCCTTAGTCGCCCAAGTTACCACAAAAGACCGCAAAGCTGAGGTAGAAGCCTTTATTAAACAAGTGACGGCTGAAAGCGAAATGGAACGCACCGCTGAGGATAAACCCAAGCGCGGCATTCCCACGGGTGGAAAAGCTATCAATCCTTTTACTAAAAAAGAGGTTCCTATTTGGATTGCGGATTATGTCCTCTATGAATACGGAACTGGCGCGGTGATGGGGGTTCCCGCCCATGATGTCAGAGATTTTGCCTTTGCTACTCAATACAATTTACCCATTCGCCAGGTGATTGTTCCTGATGATGCTGATAACGATAATGACCCGGATGATGAGGTGAAGCAAGCCTACACGGAACCGGGAATTATGGTAGACTCAGGACCTTTTAGCGGCGAACACTCTAGCCACGGTAAACAGGCGGTGATTGAGTATGCGGAAGATGAAGGCTATGGGGAAGGAAGGGTTCAATATCGCCTCCGGGATTGGTTGATTTCTCGTCAACGCTATTGGGGTTGTCCGATTCCGATTATTCATTGTCCTGACTGTGGGGCGGTTCCGGTTCCTGATGGGGATTTACCTGTGAAATTGCCGCAAAATGTGGAATTTAGCGGCCGTGGTCCGTCTCCGTTGGCAACTTTGGAAGATTGGGTTAATGTTCCCTGTCCTAGTTGTGGCACGCCAGCCAAGCGGGAAACTGACACTATGGATACGTTTATTGATTCTTCCTGGTATTTCCTGCGCTATCCTGATGCTCAAAATGCTGACCAGGTTTTTGATGTGGCTCAGACTAATGATTGGATGCCTGTTGATCAGTATGTGGGGGGGATTGAACACGCGATTCTACATTTGTTGTATTCTCGCTTTTTTACTAAGGTACTACGCGATCGCAATTTATTAAAGTTTGATGAACCTTTCCAACGGTTATTAACTCAGGGGATGGTGCAGGGGATTACTTACAAAAACCCGAAAACTGGTAAATATATCCCCCCGAATCTAGTTAACACCAATGAACCCAAAGATCCAGAAACAGGCGATCGCTTGCAGGTTTTCTTTGAGAAAATGTCGAAATCCAAATATAATGGAGTTGATCCATTATTGGTAATGGAAAAATATGGCGCAGACACCGCCCGTATGTTTATCCTCTTTAAAGCACCCCCAGAAAAGGATTTAGAATGGGATGATGCTGATGTCGAAGGACAATTTAGATTCCTGAATCGGGTATGGCGGTTAGTTACCGAATTTGCGGCTAATCACTCGGTTAGTAGTACCAAATCAACTACTGGGAATCTGAATAAAGCCGAAAAAGACCTGCGCCGCGCTATCCATAATGCTATTAAAGAAGTTACCGAGGATTTAGAGGGGGATTACCAATTTAATACAGCCGTATCGGAAATGATGAAATTGAGTAACGCCCTATCTGATAACAGCAAAATTCAAGACTCCCCCATTTATCAGGAAGGAATCGAGACTCTGTTAAAACTTCTGGCTCCTTTTAGTCCCCATATTACTGAGGATTTGTGGCATCAAATTGGTCATAGTGATTCAGTTCATCTACAGTCTTGGCCGACATTTGACCCCAGTGCTTTAGTGGTGGATGAAATCACCTTAGTAATTCAAATCAATGGTAAAACTCGCGGCACTATTCAGGTGGCTAGTGGGGCGGATAAGTCTACTTTGGAACAACTAGCCAAAGACTCAGAAATTGCTCAACGACACCTGGAGGGTAAGCAACTACGCAAGGTGATTGTTGTACCTGGTAAGTTAGTCAATTTTGTGGTCGGTTAATTTACCATTTAACGATTTTGGTAGGGTGCGTCAGAAATCAATTATCGGGTGTTCAGGATAATTCTCTAATCATGATTTTGGTAGGGTGCGTCCAAACCCGGCTATATAAATCCTCACCGAATAACTATCGGCTGACGCACCTTCAATCAATTATCGGGTGTTCAGGATAATTCTCGGTGTCTGACGCACCCTACGGGAACTAGGGTAGCTGGGGGTTAAAAGCGGATTTTGTTTTTCATAAAATGCCCGAAAAGTCCGAAACAAAGGGCAATTTCTGCGACAATGATTTGATCACCAAAATGGTGATGGCGTTGGGGGGAATGATAATGAACTTGGCTGATAGCATTTAAGTCAATAATGCGATCGCTGATGGGAATCATCAACTTATCCCAGTGGCTACCTTCGCCAATTTCTACAGCCCAACTACCCATGACTGAGTAATCAGGTTCAAACAAAAATAAACCGTTTTCGTCTGTTATTCCTTTGGTCTCGGGCAAATTGGAGTCGGCGGGAGGATGCACGACTACATCGGCATTATAAAAGGCTTCTCCGGTACTAAATACGGCCTCGATTTCTAGGGCTTCCCCTTGTAGATGATAGTTGGTGAGGACACTATGGGCTAAGGCATCTCCGGGAAAACCTAGGAGACTAATAAAAATGGCGATCGCTACTACAAACTGTTTAAATTTCATCGGCTTTTGAGACTACTAAAATTGACTAATTGGCACTACTGATATCGGTCGTTTTAGGCGAAAGAGTGGGCTGAGATAAATGTTAAACCCATGCCAATCAAAACGACAAAGAAGGCACTTACAATAGATAACTTCTGCAAAATCATCTGATTTTCTGGGAACTTTTCCAGCCACTGACCAGCATAAACGGCTACTAAGCCTAAACTGACTAGGACTAATGCTAACCCTAAACTAAAACTGCCCACTAGAAATAATCCATAGACGATCTGGTGTAGGGCTACTGCACTTAATAACAGAACAAGTGCTGTAGGGCAAGGAACTAACCCGCCAGCAATCCCTAATTTAATCAGAGATGATACACTACTTGAGGTGTGACTGTGGCTGTGGCTGTGACCGTGGCTGTGACCGTGTCTGTGGCTGTGACTGTGACCGTGGCTGTGACTGTGGCTGTGACTGTGACTGTGGCTGTGGCTGTGGGAATTTAATCTTTTTCTGAGTAGGTCTAAGCCAATGAGACAAATGGCGAATCCACTGAAACCACTCAGTAGGGGATACAATTGTTCTGGTAAGATATATTGGGAAGCAAATAGGGCGATCGCACCTAAGACAAAAACACTGAGGGTATGGGTGGCTGTGGTGGTGACTCCTAGTAAAATGGCTTGTTGTGGGGTTCCCTTACTGCCGATTAAATAGGCACTTACTAGGGTTTTACCATGTCCTGGGGATAGGGCATGAATTGCACCTAGACCAAAGGCAATGGCTACCCCTACCAGAATTGTAGTTAAATTCGGATCGGCTGTAAGCAGATTCACCAAATCGGCGCTATGGTTGAGATGGGCGAAAATTAGATTTGCTCTCATGTTAACAGTGATATGCTATAGGTCTGATTTGACGGTTAAGTTGATATTACGACAATAGCCAATTATAAGCTGTCGTTGATGGATATGGGGAAAAGTTGCAGGGTGAGTTTTGGTTGATGACTTGTGATTATGATTGATTTGCCCTAATAGTGCGGTTGATTTTTGGGCAGTTTGATAAGTCTCATGGGTGAGGATTTACAGGTGATTAAATAACGGAGATTTACGGGACTATTTTAAGGTTCTGATAGTCACCACCTGGGGAGGTGTAGCATCTGGGGGATAGCGGAAATCTAACCGAACTAAACGGGTTTCTTGTGGCTTCAGCTTGAGAGTTAGTAGGGGTTCAAGAATTTGTCCGCGACGATGCCATAAATGCAGATATTTAGTATTTTCCACAGAGCGATCGTCGTGATATTGTAGGCGGACGGTGCCGCGAAAATAGGGGAAATCCCAGGGAGGCTGTCGGAACATCAACCCGCCTTGGGATAGGTTTTCTTCCTTTTGAGGAGTTTCTAAAGTAATGGTGACTACCTGTTGAGTATCTGTAGGATTAAACAGGGGAGTAGTTAGATCATAATGAACGCCATAATTACCATGGGATTGATAAGCAGTATCAGGATAGCGAACGGCTAATTCGGCGGCTTGAATTTGACGGGTTCCCAAGGTGCCGCTTCGGATGGTACTAATCACATAAGAAATGGCTTTTCCGGCTTCAGGAATAGTTAGGTAGTTAGCGGCTTCATCAACTAAATCGGCTTGCCATTTAGAACCCTTTTGTACTCCAGCGACTCGACTATAAACTAACTGACCAGTAGTTTGTTCGGGTGGAGTTGGTAAGCGATCGCGAGGCTGTGCTAAACTGCCATTATACAGGAGATTTTGCCATTCTTGTAATTCTGGCGATCGCTCCTTACCATCAGGGGAAATCTTGGCATACATTGCCAAACTTGCCACATACAGATGAGAAGGAGTGGGAACAGTGCCACTGGTGGTACAATTGAGGCGCATAAAAGTCGATCGCCCATTGACCGGACGTTCCAAGCCTTTAACCGGAATTGGATGATTTAACAACATCCGCATTTCGCCGGGGGGAATTTCTAACTGAGAGGGAAAATCGGCTAGTCGGGTTCCCCGCATCACCGCATCAACGGCGCGAATACCGGGTCCTGAATAGACATTTCCCAGGGAATTATCAGCCATGGGCGGTTTCTCCTGAAAAGGGGCATCAGGTTCCAACAAATAACTCGCCACCGCCGGAATATGCAGCCTCACAGGCTCGTTATGGGGGTTGTAGACCAAAATACCTATATAGAGGGTTTTGGACTCTGGTGGCGTATGTACGAAGTGATGGGCGAACAATTCAAACTCACCCCCCAGAGGATAATCAAGATGGGCTTCTGGGACAGCCTTACCATGAGGGGGAAATGTGGATAGCAAAATTCCCTCCTGCTTCACCCACTCCGGGCTGTTACTATTAAACATTGGGATATCGTCCAAAGCGCCGGGGAGAGGTCGCACTTCCCCCGGTTGAATGGCGACTGAATGTTCCCTTTGGGCTTTCAGAGCAGCCAATAGGGGGTTTTTAGGGGACTTCCAGGCTAGTAATTGGGTAGTTACCTGGCTTTTCACCGGAACTACCACGGACACCCGAAACAAGATCCCCGCCAAACCGCCGCCTAAAGCTGCGAGTGCGACAATGCAAATAGAGGTGATGAGATTGAAAACTCGATCCTTCATTGATCCTGAGATTTTAGAGTTCCAAATTGTTAATTGATTATGTCCTATTCACCACAATTCCTCAGCGGGAGCGAAATTCGTCAGAAATTCCTCAATTTCTACGCCGAACGTCAGCATAAAATTATGCCTAGCGCTTCTTTGGTCCCAGAAGATCCTACCGTCCTGCTAACTATCGCGGGAATGCTACAGTTTAAACCCATATTTCTAGGACAGCGACCCCGGGAAGTTAACCGCGCCACTACGTCCCAGAAATGTATCCGCACCAATGATATCGAAAATGTAGGACGCACCGCCCGCCATCATACTTTTTTTGAGATGTTGGGTAATTTTAGCTTTGGAGACTATTTTAAAGAACAAGCGATCGCTTGGGGTTGGGAAATTTCTACCGAGGTATTCGGACTGCCGCCAGAACGTTTAATTGTTAGTGTATTTGAGGAGGACGACGAAGCCTTTGCGATTTGGCGAGATCAAATTGGTATCCCCCCCCACCGCATTCAACGTATGGGTGAAGAAGATAACTTCTGGAAATCTGGACCGACGGGACCCTGTGGCCCCTGTTCGGAGATTTATTATGATTTCCACCCAGAAAAGGGGGATGACAATATCGACTTGGAAGATGATAGCCGATTTATTGAATTTTACAACCTGGTTTTTATGCAATATAACCGGGATGCTGATGGCAACCTGACCCCTTTACAAAATCAGAATATTGACACGGGTATGGGGTTGGAAAGAATGGCGCAAATTCTGCAATGTGTGCCGAACAACTATGAAACTGATCTGATTTTCCCGATTATTAAAACGGCGGCGGATCTGGCGGGTATTGATTACGCTAAAAGTGATGATAAAACTAAGGTTTCTCTCAAGGTGATAGGGGACCATCTGCGGGCGGTGGTTCATCTGATTGCTGATGGGGTGACTGCTTCTAATGTGGGGCGAGGTTATATTCTGCGGCGCTTAATTCGCCGGGTGGTACGTCATGGGCGCTTGATTGGTATCACCGGAGAATTTACTACCAAGGTGGCGGAAACGGCGATTGGTTTATCGGAAGATGTTTACCCGAATACCCGCGAACGGGAAAGGGTGATTAAGGGGGAATTGCAACGGGAAGAATCGCGGTTTTTGGAGACTTTGGAAAGAGGAGAAAAACTGCTGGCTGAATTGTTGGCAAAACAGCCGGATCAAATTTCTGGTCAGGATGCTTTTGTTCTCTATGATACCTATGGATTTCCCCTAGAATTAACTCAGGAAATAGCTGAGGAAAATGGGTTAACTGTTGATGTGGATGGTTTTGAGGCGGAAATGTCTGCCCAAAGAAAGCGATCGCAAGCCGCCCATGAAACTATTGATTTAACTGTTCAGGGTAGTTTGGATAAGTTGGCAGAACAGATCCACCCAACGACATTTTTGGGCTATGATTTCCCGGACTCTGAAGCGACGGTGGAAGCGGTTTTAATTGCTGGTAAATCGGTGACGGAAGCGGTGGCGGGAAGTGAGGTGCAAATTGTGCTTGACCAAACTCCTTTTTATGGGGAGTCTGGGGGACAAATTGGCGATCGCGGTTATTTGACTACTTCTGATGTGATTGTCCGGGTTGATGATGTGAAAAAAGATTCGGATATTTTTATTCACTTTGGTAGGGTGGAAAGGGGAACTTTAACTGCGGGAATTACTGTGAATGCACGCATTGACCGCGCTTGTCGTCGTCGCGCGCAGGCTAATCATACGGCTACCCATTTATTGCAAGCGGCACTAAAATTAATTGTTGATCCGGGTATTTCTCAGGCGGGTTCTTTGGTGGCTTTTGACCGCCTACGATTTGATTTTAACTGTCCTCGTGCTTTGACAACTGAGGAGTTACAACAGGTGGAAAATCAGGTGAATAGTTGGATCGCTGAAGCACACCCAGCCACGGTGACACAAATGGCTTTAGAGGAGGCTAAAAATAAGGGGGCGATCGCTATGTTTGGCGAAAAATATGCGGCGGTGGTGCGGGTGGTTGATTACCCGGGTGTATCTATGGAGTTGTGCGGCGGAACTCATGTTACTAATACGGCGGAAATTGGATTATTTAAGATAGTTTCGGAAACCGGAATTGCGGCGGGTATTCGGCGCATTGAAGCTGTCGCGGGACAGTCGGTTTTGGATTATTTGAATGTCCGAGATGCGGTGGTTAAAGAATTAGGCGATCGCTTGAAAGCTAAACCGGAGGAATTGCCAGAACGCTTCACTAATTTACAAGCTGAATTAAAAACGACTCAGAAACAGTTGGAAGCTGTGAAAGCTGAGTTGGCTATAGCACAATCTGACCAATTATTATCTACTGCTGAAAGGGTGGGAGATTTGCCAATTCTGGTGGCGGAACTTCCCGGAGTTGATGGAGAGTCCCTGAAAACGGCGGCGGAACGTTTACAGCAGAAATTAGGCGAAAGTGCGGTGGTTTTGGGGTCTGTAAGTGATGGTAAGGTTAGCCTAGTGGCGGCTTTTAGTCCGGTGGTAGTTAAGGATAAGAAGTTGCAGGCTGGTAAGTTTATTGGTGCGATCGCTAAATTATGCGGCGGTGGCGGCGGTGGTCGTCCGAATTTAGCCCAAGCTGGCGGACGCGACCCTAGTAAATTACCCGAGGCTTTATCAACAGCAAAATCTCAGCTAATTGACGCATTGAAATAGTTAGTAAATCAGGTGGGTAAAATACCCACCTTGGGGATATGGGGGCGGGTTTAGCAATATGGTCGCCGGGAAATTTAATTGACTCCTGGGATATGGGGGCAGGTTTAGCAATATGGTCGCTGGGAAATTTAATTGACTCCTGGGATATGGGGGCGGGTTTAGCAATATGGTCGCTGGGAAATTTAATTGACTCCTGGGATATGGGGGCGGGTTTAGCAATATGGTCGCTGGGAAATTTAATTGACTGTGGAACCCGCCCCTACGGGATAAATGCTAGTTTTTGTGAAATGATTAAAACCCAAATATCTACATAGGTGGATATTCGGTAGATAATTCCTGGGGTGGGGTAGCGGTTAGATGGAGATTTGCGCCAGTTTGAGGATGTTGGAAACTCAGAGAATAAGCGTGTAAATAATATCCACAATCTCCCGGAAATGTGCTATGATGGTTTGAGGTTGGGTCGGGTATGCGTGGCTTTCCGCCAATGGTATAAAGAGGATCTCCCACTAGGGGAAATCCGGCGGCGGCGAGGTGAATGCGAATTTGATGGGGTCTACCTGTCAGAATGGTTACTTGTACGATCATTTTATCGGTGTCTCGCTTAATTACTTGACAGTGACTTTCGGCGGATAATCCGGTTTCTGTCGCGCCGTAAATATACCCGATAATCGGATGGGGAATTTTGCCGATCGCACAATTAATACTAAAATAATCCCTAGGACTACAACCTTCAGCTAAGGCTAAATAAACCTTAGTAATTTGTCGGTGGCGCATTTGTTGGGTTAAATGCGATCGCGCTAAGGTAGACCTCGCCAATAGCACCAGTCCTGATGTTCCCCTACCTAAGCGATGAATTGGTATCGGTGTATCCTGGGGATATTCCCTTTGTAATTGTCGCAGTAGGGTATGTTCCAAAAAACCGCCACCAGGTATCACTGGAAGTCCTGACGGTTTAGCAATTACTAAAATATCTGCATCTTCATAAATTACCTGGAAAGATAGGGGAACATCTGGTTCACTCCACGGGGGTCGATGATAGGCGAGTTGCTGTCCGGCTTGAAGTTCTATTTCTGCTGTCGCTGGCTTTCCATTTAACCAAATCTGCTGCTTATTAATGCGATCGCACCATTCATTTCTACTGGAATGGGTATATCGCTTGCTATAGTAATCCAAGATAGTTAATCCGGCGCTAAGGCGATCGACTTGTTCCCGATAAATCCAACCTGAATTTAACAATTAACTCTCTTCTCAAGACATGAGATTAAATCTATCACCAAATCACCAATTTGTCAACCCATGACCATCACATATCACCTGGGGGAAACTCTCCCTAACAGGTAAATTTCCCCCTCAACATACTAGATGATTACACCAAATTTTATACATGAGATAACCTTCGATTAATTGGTGAATTAAAGTAGACTTTACTGCGGTTTGTTTAGGAGTGTTTTTACCTGCTCTAGTAAAACTGTGGGAATTTGGCAAATACCCCCTTGTTCCAGTACACCCCAAGTCATTTCTAGCCAAGGTTCCCGTTTATGGATTACTTCCTCTATTTCCAAAGAACTATGCAGAACCGTCAGACATTTGAGATTACCGCGATCGCGACAAAATTCATGCCACGGGGCAATTTCTTCTGGCTTAGAACTAATGATTAAATAATGAGTACAGGCTTCTAGTAACGGTACTTTTTCCGTCTGTACTTGACCACCTACATCTACCACAACTAAAGTTTTTTGACGACGTAGATTAAGGATAGCTTGACTATGATGCTGGAAAAAATTATCAGTTATCCCACCCTTATAAGCAAGTTTATAGGCTTCGCGATCGCTTGATTTTGTCATCTCCCCTAACTCCAAAATCCAGTTACCTTCACCATCCCAGTGAGCCCTCTGTAAATATATGTCAGAATACTCAGTTAATAGGGTGCGGAATAGTGCGTGGGACAGGACAGATTTACCGCTGTCAGGTGGTCCTACAATCATCATGGCTGGACACAAACGCGGGGGTAAATTTTCCTGTACATCGATAGATAAAACCTGTCCGACCTGAGTTTGGCGGGAGTGGGTGGCAACTACCACCGCACCTAAGCGCGGATCGTAGCAAGCCACCCAAGCAGCCGGGTGTAGTTCATGAATTAGATAGCCATAAAGCCAGATCGGACCACGCCCGGAAATAACTATACCACCTTTATAGTCAATGTGGGCAGGTAAATTCTGGTCTCTCAAATCTTCCGGGGAGATTAGGCGGTCTTTAGTTACCAATTCAATAGACAGAATCTGATAACTTAACCCTTGTACAGACCGGGATTGACTTAAAGTTAATTTAATCGCTGGTTCAGCAGACTGGGGCATTTTTTTTAACCGACAAATTAAGCTACAAATATTGTAGAGTATTATGGCATAGCAATTGAAGAGGGTACTTCTACAACTAATTAGTATGTTTACTTATCCACCTACTCCCGCGATTTTGCAATGGTTGAGTCAGGGACAGTTTCCTAGTCGGTTACATAGATCAGTCAGAATGTGGTTAATACTCGATCGCCTTTATGGAGGACAATTTAACTGGGTTCAATCTCTATCCCAGCCATTTCGTTATAGCCAATTACGCGATCGTCTATTTTCTCTCAGTCATAGCAAAGGCGAAACTTTATCAGCCCAAGAATTAACCGTAAATTGTTCTGACCCCAAATGTTTATGTCATCAGTCACTTAGTACCATATTAAGCCATAGTAACTTACCTCAAAGTTTGAGTGAATGGGTAACTGAAACATCCCAACGCACAGGCTTATCTGTCGCGGAAATTCAAACTCACCTAGATGACTGTCCTTTTGCTACCGTTCACCGTTCATTACGAGACGATTTAACCCTGTTAGCATCCCAGGGATGGTTAAAGCATAGAAACCGACAAGGCTATTATTCTTTACCTCCCCAACAGTTACCAAAGCCACCTATAGCCCCTCAGTCTAACCGCCACTTTGAGCAACTATCTTCTAGCCAGAAATCGCATCTTATCCATATATTAGAATACGTGGCTTTTGTACAGCCAGATATTGACATCGCCATTAATACATTGTGGGAGGAATTGACTAACTCAACGCCTAACTCATCTGACTATTTGACCGAGAAAAATCGGCGGATATTTCTGCATTTTGACTATATTCTATCCTCGGAAATTCAAGAAAAAGTCGATGATTGGCAACAACAAATTGAATCCTTATGGTATAATCATGATGGTGGCATAATTCAATTTAAAACCTGGGTGGCAAGGGAAAACCGGGTGGCTTTAGTTACAGTGTATCCTGTGTGTTTACACTATGCTAGACGCGCTAAATATCTAAGTGCTTATGGAGTTGATCCTTGGGGTGAAATTACTTGGCATAATTATCGACTCGATCGCATTATGTCTCCCCAATTGAGGATTTTATCCTGGGATGATCCAGCAGTTCCTCAACTGCTCAAAAAACAGCACGAAACTGGTACACTTCCTAATCCTGGATGGATTGAAGAACAACTAGAGGAAGCCTGGGGGTTTAATTTTTATCTACCTAAAGCTCTATTGATTATGCGCTTTCCTGTAGACTTTGCTAGTAATTATGTGGATGATACTGTGAGACATTCAACTTTTCAAAAAATCCCTTATTCGGAATTATTTAGCTCCGTTGAAACCCAGATTAATAATAGGGAAGAAAGACAACTTATCCAGAAAATTTTGCGGCAACGTTCTCCTGATGATGCCTACTATCAAGCATGGGTGAGGGTCGGTGATATTAACATAGTGATGCGACTGCGAGACTGGCGACCAAAGGGAGAAATAATTGCACCAGTTGTGCTACGTCAACAAATGTGGGAGGAGGTAGAAGCCGAACGTTTGCATTATGGTCAGGACTTCAGCAATTAACAGGCTGATTAAATGTTAATACAGGCATTAACAAATTTATCAAATTTTCGCGAGTAAATATCAAGCCATGGTTTCAATTTCTAGCTGGTCTAAAAAAGAGATAATCATTCATAAACTGCGCCATCATATTCATAGTGCCGCCACTGAGTTTGCGATTTCTCCCGAAATTGTGGGAGGGATTATTTTAGATGAATTACAACGGCGAGGTTTTAAAGATGATTGGGAAGAAATTATTGCCAGAATTTTCCCTCGGTTAGTTTATTGGGCTAACTGGTCTATTGGGGTGGCTCAATTTAAACCCAAAACGGCGGAATTAGTCTATAGTGAATTATTAGATGATTATCCGAGACCTGTAGCCATTGTGCGATCGCTTCTTGATGATGCTTTATCCTGTCGTTTAGTCGCCGCCTATTGTCGTTATATTATCAATCTCTGGAAGCCAGTATATCCCCAGGCGGAAAATACTAATATTGACCAAAATGGCGCTCGTTTGTTAGGAACCCTGTACTCCCTAGAAGCTACGGGAACTTGGGGAGTAAATGATAATCCCATATTTAATGACCGAGGAGAAGGTATAGTCTCTAGTATGCCGAAAATTAGGCAATTAATTCAGGATTAAAAAAACCCAGATTAATTACTTGGTTTTTCGGGAAAATTTAGCCAATCACTTGCTAAAAATCCCCAAATCTGCTAAACTGGAAATCATACGATAAAATGGGCGCGGTCTGTGACTAAAGATACCGAAGACCAATTAAACCCGTCCCCTGATAGCGGGTGGAACCTGTGGGACTCAAGCTATAACCTCGACTCGGAGACAGCAGAAATCAGCAGGCGAGAAAGACAAAAAGCCCTTGATAGCATAGAGTCTAGCCTACGTCCGGGACAGGATGCGATGGGTAAATGGAAAGGGGGACCCTTGGCGGTTTCGGCGGTTCCTGGTGCGGGAAAATCGACGGGAATGGCCGCGGCGGCAGCTTTAGCGATCGCCCGTCATCAACTCAACCCCCAACGCCAATTAATCGTTGTCACCTTCACCCGCGCCGCCGCCAGTAATATCCGCGCCAAAATTCGCCAACACCTGAACAACCTATCCATTCCCCCCGTCGGCTTCGTGGTGAATACCCTCCACGGACTAGCGCTATACATTGCGACCAGTCACCCGGAATTATCAGGCTTAGACCTAGACAACTTCACCTTAGTAGTTCCCACTTCCAGCCACCGCCTAATCCGCGCCTGTGTGGAACAGTGGATAACCCATAATCCCCGCCTGTACGAAACCCTAATCGAGGGATGTCAATTTGACTCGGAAGAAACCGAAAAATTGCGGCGGCGATCGGTTTTGCGTACCGAAGTTTTACCAGAGTTAGCCTGGAAAGTTATTCAGGAAGCCAAAAGCTCTGGTTTAACTCCCGACCAGTTGCGAAGTTTAGGGCAAAAAATCCCGGACGATTACGAAATCATGAACATAGCGGCTGGGTTATATTATAACTATCAACAACTGTTACAAAAGCAGCCATTTTTGGATTATGAGGAAATGATTTTAGGGGCGTTGCGAGTCTTGGAAAATCCCCCAATCCGTCTCCGTTGGCAACAGCGAGTTTTTGCGGTGTTTGAGGACGAAGCCCAAGACTCGACACCATTGCAAAATAAACTCATAGAAATTTTAGCCCAGGATAGTAGTAATAACTCAGATTTGGATAACTTAAACTTAGTGCGAGTGGGAGACCCAAATCAAGCGATTAACTCAACATTTACCCCCGCCGACCCGGTGTATTTTCGTCAATTTTGTGAAAACTGCGAAGCCTTGGAAAGGTTAGCCACCATGGATAGGGCGGGACGTAGTAATCAGATTATTATTGCAGCGGCTAACTTTGTATTAAAGTGGGTAAATCATAAAGTTTCTCAGCCAAATGAACTTCCGTTTAGAGAACAGGAAATTCGCCCGGTTGACCCGGATGACCCACAAGAAAACGCCAACCCTAATCCCACAGGAAAAGGATTAGAAATATATGAGCCGGAAAATATTTATGATACAGTTAACCTCATTGTTAAGCGAATTATATCCATTTTTCAGCAACACAAGGAGGGAAGTTTTGCAATTTTAGTCCGAGAACATCGCCAAGGAGAATTTATCGCTAATGCACTGCGTCAACCCCAAGAATATGACCTAGAGGTTAACTTTAGTGATTATCCAATTACCATATTTGATGCTTATGAAAGCACTCGTCAGTCTCATATTCCTAGGGAAATGTTGCACTTACTGCAATTTATACACCGTCCCCATTCTCCCGAATATTTGAAGGCTGCTCTCAAAGTATTAAGCGATCGCCATCGTATTCCCAACCAAGATTTTAACATACTAGCAGCACAGCCAGAACAATTTTTATATCCCAGTCCTCTCTCACCTCCTCAGCCAGAAACAGTCAGCCGCTGTCGTCAACTTTGCTGTAACCTAATTAAAGCCCGTGTCGAACTTCCCGCTTATGAATTAATTGCATTTCTCGCCCTCGCTTTACAATACGAAAAAAGCGAACTCGCCAGCGCCGATAAACTCGCCACTAAAATTTCTCAGAAGACCGCAGGAAATCAATCCTTATCGGCAATGTTAACGGCTTTGGATGAAATGGTTAGTTCCGAAAGATTTGAGACCATAGAAGAGGAAGAAAATTCAGATGATAGTATTTTTACCCGTCCCGGTCAGGTAACAATTATCACCATGCACAAAGCCAAAGGACTAGACTGGGATTATGTATTTCTGCCATTTTTACATGAAAAAATTATCCCCGGCAACCTGCGAGTTAATCCCCAAATCAGATTTTTAGGGGATTTTACCCTATCGGAAGTCGCTCGCGCCCAAATTCGCGCTAACCTCCATAATTCCCAGCAATTACCGGATATAACCACGGCTTGGGAACAGGCAAAATACCTAAAAACTGCTGAGGAATATCGCTTACTTTATGTAGCCATGACTAGAGCCAAACGGCTGTTATGGATGTCCGCCGCCCAACGGGCCCCTTCTTATTGGCGCAGACCAGAAAACCAGGATAAACAAAGACCATGTCCGGTTTTAGCTGCCTTAAAAAAAGAATTTCCCCATAGTTTCATATCTAGGAGTTACAATGAAGATAATTAATTAGGTATCCCCTTGTAATTCATCGACTGTAAACAATCAACTCTCAACTATTTCCCATTATGTTGAAGTTTAAACTACCTTTACTGTCACTTTCCCTTTCCGTGGCTACCTGACTGAGTGGTTGTACTCAGGAGACACCTTTTGAATGCACAGATGCGATCGCTTGCGTTACCATTAACCCAGGAGAACCTATAAAAATAGGAGTTCTGCAAACTCTGAGTGGGGGAACTGCTCCCGGTGGTATTGATCAAGTCCGTACCATTGAACTGGTGGTAGAACAACAGGGAGATATATTAAATCATCCCATTCTTCTCAAAGTTAAAGCAGAATTTATCATTGAAATTCCAGTCAATTAATAATTAATAATGGTAGGGGCGGGTTCTGTTGTCAATTCTCCATCCCCACGACTTAATGAATAAACTCGCCCCACCGTGTTGAGAAACCGGGTTTCTTTGAGAAACCGGGTTTCTTGACCTTTGGGGGAGAAACCCGGCGATAATTAATTAATAATGGTAGGGGCGGGTTCTGTTGTCAATTCTCCATCCCCACGACTTAATGAATAAACTCGCCCCACCGTGTTGAGAAACCGGGTTTCTTGACCTTTGGGGGCTGTTAGTATAACTCATACTTGAGTAAAGTGCAGGGTAGGGCCCCATTGTATAGGGGTATACGTTGGGAAGTTCTTAATCCAATGCGCTTTGATAGGGCTTTGTTTCCGGTAAAGATAAACGCCGTCCACCCCTTAAAGCGTTGTTTGAGAATATCCCCAAGTTGCTGATATAAGTCTCCCAACTCCTCCACATTTCCTAAACGTTCCCCATAGGGAGGGTTGCAGACAATTAAACCATTATCCCCGGTGGGTTCCACCTCTGATAGGTATGCCTCCCATAAGCTAATATGACTATCTACGCCGCACTTTTTGGCATTATAATTGGCTTGGGCGATCGCTTCTGAATCGCGATCGCATCCCCCGATAGAGATCTTCAAATCTTCCCGACAACTAGCTTCCGCCTCCCGGACCAACTGCTTCCACAGAGACTCATCAAAATCCGACCACTTCATCAAAGCAAATGTTTCACGAAATAGCCCTGGCGCGACGTTGAGGGCTTTTAAAGTCGCTTCTAGGGGGAGAGTACCAGAACCGCACAAAGGGTCTAAAAACGGGCGATCGCCTTGCCATTGTGCTAAGTCCAATAACCCCGCGGCCAGACTTTCTTTAAGGGGTGCTTTTCCCACCGCCGGACGATATCCCCGCCGATGTAGACTAGGACCAGAACTATCTAGGCTGAGGATGCCATGATTACCGTTAATATGCAGATTTATGTGTAGATCAGCATCCAAAATATCCACCGTTGACCGCTGACTAAACTTGTCTCGCTGTTGGTCAACGATCGCATTTTTCACCTGTAAAGCCGTAAAATGGGTATGATTTAACTGTCTATTTTTACCCGTACAGTGAACCGATAAAGTCTGATGGGGTTTAATATATTCTTCCCAGTCTATTTTCTGGACTTCCTTATAAAGGCGATCGCCATTCGGACAGGGAAATTTCGCTATGGGAACCAAAACCCTAAAAATAGTTCTCGACCATAGATTCACCTTATAAAGCAAGTGGCGATCGCCACTAAAACTCACCCCCGCAAAGTCCGGCTTTACCTGTCTCGCGCCCAAACTTTCCAACTCATTAGCCGCCACCGATTCCAACCCATGAGCCACCGTCGCAAAATACTCAGACATTCAACTACCGCTCACAATTTCACCCGAATATTTACTAGGTGCAAATACCAACTCTCACATGGCAGTTTACCATCACAACCACAATTCTATATCCTTTTTACTCCAATCTAAGCAGCCAGACACATATCTGCAATCAAAATTTCATCAGACAAAGCCCATATATGGCACTCTTAATTAAAAGCGGAGATTATGGGAGCGACCATTAAAGCGATCGCCCCATTTCACTCACACACCACATAAGAATGAAGCATATTTAGCAGAGACATAACTATTGTTTTTTCAGAAAGGACACCGACGACTGGCCGTGTTTCGTCTCGGTGTCCCAACTGGTTCGCTCCTCACACGATTGTAACTCTAGCCAACCCCCATAGTTTTGTCAACACTTTTATCAAAAAAAATTTTGATGAATGCCCAAAACCCTTGCCAAATAGGTAATTTTTATAGTTCCCCACACCGTTAGCAATGGATGTTTGCTTAGACCCATTCAGCAGCGAATAGGGGGGGTCAGTCCCCACCTTCGATAAATTCTGACCCTAAAGCGACCCACCCAGGTTGTCCAACCAATTAAGAATCAGAGGATTAACCACAGTTGGCCGTTCATCGTGGGGACAGTGGCCAGTTTCGGGAATAGAAACAAACTCAACCGATGCACCAGTTGTCGCTAAATCCCGATAAATATCAGCACCCTTAATCGGAGTCCAGGGGTCATTTTCCCCCCAGATTACTAATAAAGGACGCTGTAATTTCGGCAAAAGTTCCGAAGGGCGAGGGCCAGCCGGGGCGGTTAAAATGGAAGCAAAAACCTGTTGTGCGCCCACATCATTAGAGGGTTGATAGAGTAAATCCACCAACTCATCTGTGATTGCGTCTCGGTTTCCGTAGACTTGGCGGAGGGTGTTGCGGATGCGGTGTTTTTGGCGGACTTGGTTAAACACAAACGGCCCAATAGCCGGGGAAGCGACTAGCTTAGTAAATGTTCCCATGACCACCCGTAGGGGAAAATTCAACTCTTCCGGGCGATGATTCAAGCCTCCCGCGCAGTTTAACAGGACTGCCCCCCGGCAAATATCCGGGTAATTTACCGCCATCATTAAACTCAGCAGCGCCCCAATGGAGTTACCGACAAAAACAGCAGGTTCTCCCACTTGTTCACTCCAGAAATCCCGCAGCAATTCTTCCCATAGGTCTAAGCTATAATCAACGGCTGGTTTCCCAGAAGCCCCAAAACCCAATAAATCTAAGGCAAAGACCCGATATCCTCCAGCGGCTAAAACGGGGATATTTTGTCGCCAATGACCAATAGAAGCCCCAAACCCATGGACTAAAATCAGGGGTTGGCCTGTTCCCTGGACTGTATAGCGGATTTGGTGACTTTTCCAGGTCCAATCGAGAGGTTCCAAACAACTACGGACAGTAACAGACGGTTGGGTTGCGGTCATATTGTGAACTTTTGTAAACTCTGTACTTCCATCATACAACATAAATAATTAATAATTAATAATTAATAATTAATAATTGTAGGGGCGGGTTCTGCTGTTAATTCTCCCACCCCACCAGGATATTAATAAACCCGCCCTCCGGGTTCTGCTGTTAATTCTCCCACCCCACGGTTGGCTTAGAAACCCGGTTTCTTTGAGAAACCGGGTTTCTTGACCAATAATTAATAATTAATAATTAATAATTAATAATTGTAGGGGCGGGTTCTGCTGTTAATTCTCGGACCTCACCAGGATATTAATAAACCCGCCCTCCGGGTTCTGCTGTTAATTCTCGGACCTCACCAGGATATTAATAAACCCGCCCTCCGGGTTCTGCTGTTAATTCTCTCACCCCACCAGGATATTAATAAACCCGCCCTCCGGGTTCTGCTGTTAATTCTCTCACCCCACGGTTTGCTTAGAAACCCGGTTTCTTTGAGAAACCGGGTTTCTTGACCAATAATTAATAATTAATAATTAATAATTAATAATGGTAGGGGCGGGTTCTGCTGTTAATTCTCTCACCCCACCAGGATATTAATAAACCCGCCCTCCGGGTTCTGCTGTTAATTCTCTCACCCCACCAGGATATTAATAAACCCGCCCTCCGGGTTCTGCTGTTAATTCTCTCACCCCACCAGGATATTAATAAACCCGCCCTCCGGGTTCTGCTGTTAATTCTCTCACCCCACCAGGATATTAATAAACCCGCCCTCCGGGTTCTGCTGTTAATTCTCTCACCCCACCAGGATATTAATAAACCCGCCCTCCGGGTTCTGCTGTTAATTCTCTCACCCCACGGTTTGCTTAGAAACCCGGTTTCTCAAAGAAACCGGGTTTCTTGACCACGATAGGGGCGGTGCGTCAAAGGAATGAAATTTGCGGTTAACCCGATAGGTTATCCCTCTGACGCACCCTACTTCTATAATTTATAAAGGCGATCGCTTTTCTATCCGGTGTAACAACCGCGCGAAAAACTGCAAAGGCTCTTTTCCCTTTCGGTACTCAGAAGCCTTGCAGTTATGGGGGAACAAAGCCCATTAGCATTAGGGCTGGGTTCTAGTTATATCTTCTATGCGCTGGGGTCTTAACTCACAAAGGAGCCATAGGACAGTCCCAGAGCCTACAATATACAGTATATCTCAGATGATGAGAATTGTCAATGAATCTCAATGGCTCGGAACCAAATAGATTTTTTCACAGAGTAAAAAAGGGATATGATTAGACTAGAAGATATAACTCGTGGTACAATTATTAAAGGGATTTTGCCTAATGAAAATGTTACCGTTATTGATGCTGCTTGGTATGGTGATGATGCGATTGAATTGACCTATAAAGATAGTCGGGGGAAACCTGGTAATGAACTACTATTTCGCAGTGACCAAGATAGATTAGAAATTGTTAGGGATGGACAGCCCTGGAGTTTTGACGGAGATGGTGCTATATTTAGATTGGTTTCGGAAGCTCACCGCATTCGCCTGGCTCATTTGTTTGACCCTCGGCTGGCTGTTCATACTTCTTTGGTGGAACCTCTCCCACACCAAATTGATGCCGTTTATAACCAAATGCTGAACCGTCAACCTTTGCGGTTTTTGTTGGCTGATGACCCCGGGGCGGGTAAAACTATTATGGCAGGATTATTTATTCGGGAATTGTTGATTAGGGGGGATTTACAAAAGTGTTTGATTGTCTGTCCGGGGAGTTTGGCGATACAGTGGCAAGATGAATTATATCATAAGTTTCACCTACCTTTTGAAATTTTGACAAACGATCGCCTTGAAGCAGCCCGCAGCGGGAACGCCTTTACAGAAATTCCCCTACTGGTCGCCCAATTAGATAAACTGAGCCGTAATTCCGATTTACAGGCGAAACTCAGCACAACTGATTGGGATTTGGTCGTAGTTGATGAAGCCCATAAACTCTCGGCTTCCTTTTTTGGGGGGGAAATTAAGGAAACCAAGCGCTATAAATTGGGGAAACTTCTGTCGGGTTTGACCCGCCATTTTTTGCTGATGACCGCTACGCCGCACAATGGGAAAGAAGAGGATTTTCAGCTATTTTTGGCTCTGTTGGATGCCGATCGCTTTGAGGGGAAATTTCGGGATGGTGTCCATGTCTGCGAGACCGCTGATTTGATGCGTCGCCTGATTAAAGAAAACCTGCTAAAATTTGATGGTCGTCCCCTGTTTCCGGAACGTTGCGCCCACACGGTGGAATATCGTCTTTCCGAGTTGGAAGCCATCCTTTATAAACAAGTAACCGACTATGTGAAAGAAGAATTTAATCGCGCCGATAACCTCACCCAAAAAGGACGTAGGGGAACCGTAGGTTTTGCCTTAACTATTCTCCAGCGTCGTCTGGCTTCCTCTCCCGAAGCCATTTATCAGTCTCTGAAACGACGGCGCGATCGCCTCCAAAAAAGACTGCGGGAAGAACAGCTAATCCACCGAGGACTCAAGGGGGAATTAGACCCGGGAAGGATGATTGATCAACAAGACATTGATGATGATTTGGAAGACTTACCCAGTAGCGAGAGGGAAAACATCGAAACCGAAGTCGTTGACCTGGCGACCGCTTCTCGGACTATTCAGGAATTACAGACAGAAATCGAACGTTTGCGCCAATTGGAAGAGTTAGCCCAACGGGTGCGCCGCAGTGGGAAAGATTGCAAATGGGAACAATTATCTAAGGTTATGGAAAACGAAATTTTTGCCTTTCCTAACCCCCACAATGGCGATGATGAACCGGGACAGAAAGCATTGCGGAAACTGGTAATTTTTACCGAACATCGCGATACCCTTAACTATTTGCGCGATCGCATTAAAACCCTTTTAGGTCGTCCTGAAGCCGTAGTTACCATTCATGGAGGTATGGGACGGGATGAACGCAAAAAAGCCGAAGAAGACTTTAAACAGGATGTTACCGTCCAGGTATTAGTAGCCACCGACGCAGCGGGGGAAGGAATTAACCTACAACGCGCCCATCTTATGGTTAATTATGACCTACCTTGGAATCCCAATCGTTTGGAGCAGAGATTTGGGCGCATTCACCGGATCGGACAGACGGAAGTTTGTCATTTGTGGAATTTGGTCGCCGGGGAAACGCGGGAGGGGGATGTATATTTATCCCTGTTGCGGAAACTGGAAATTGAGCAAAACGCCCTGGGGGGTCAGGTGTTTGATGTGTTGGGAAAAGCGATCGCTCAGGTAGAATTGCGGGAGTTACTCATTCAAGCTATCCGCTATGGCGATCGCCCTGATATTAAAGCCAAACAGCAGCAATTGAGCGATCGCCTGAACCGGGAATATTTGCAAACACTCATCGAAGAAAAAGCCCTCGCGAGAGACTCCTTGGATACCACCAAAGTTCAAGCCATTCGGAAGGACATGGAAAGGGCGCAAGCGCGGAAACTCCAACCCCATTTTATCGGCTTATTTTTCCAGGAGGCTTTTACCCGCCTAGGGGGAACCATGCGACTCCGGGAACCCCAACGTTATCAAATAAACAACGTTCCCGCCGTTATTCGTCATCGCGATCGCCAAATAGGACTGAGTGAACCTATACTAAGACGTTATGAGCGGATCTGTTTTGAGAAGGACTTGATCAGCCTTCCGGGGAAACCCATAGCCGACCTAGTTTGTCCTGGTCATCCCCTTCTTGATGCCACCCTAGACCTGATTTTAGAACGTCATCGAAATCTATTGCGTCAGGGGAGCATTTTGGTTGATGATAGTCCTAACCCGCAGCCAGAGAGAATCTTAGTTTATCTGGAACATAGCATTCAGGACGCGCGAACCGACTCCAACGGACAGCGGCGGTTAGTCTCCCGCAGAATGCAATATGTGGAACTTCCCTGTAGTCTGTTTCCCGACGGCGACCCGACTCCCTCCCCCGCTATTAATGGGGGATATGCGCCTTATTTGGACTATCGCCCCCTCACCGAAGAGGAACATAAAGCGATCGCTCCTTTTCTGCCTAATTTACCGCCAAAAGAGGACATTGAGAAACAGGCGACTACCTACGCCATTACCCATTTAGTCCAACCCCACCTGGAAGAGGTCCAGAAACCCAAACAGGAACTCATTGATAAAACCCTAGTCGCCGTCAAAGACCGACTCACCAAGGAAATTAACTATTGGGACCAAAGGGCTGTCAGTTTGCGCCTGGATGAAAAAGCCGGGAAACCCAATGCTAAACTTAACTCTAGCAAAGCCCAGCAACGGGCGGACGAGTTAGCCTCCCGCCTAGAAAAAAGGCTCCGCGAACTGGAAGACGAGCGCCGACTTTCACCTTTACCCCCCGTGGTGGTAGGGGCAGCTTTAATCATTCCCAGCCACCGTCTGGCAGCCCTACAACCCCCCTCGCGGAAGATTTCCGACACTTTTGCCCAAAACCGGAAAGCCGTGGAATTAGCGGCAATGGAGGCGGTGATGCGGAAGGAAAGGGAGTTAGGCTATCAACCGCGAGACGTTAGCGCCGAAAAGTGCGGTTATGATATCGAGTCGGTCATTCCCGAAACCGGACAATTGCGGTTTATCGAGGTGAAAGGACGCATTGAGGGGGCGCAAACGGTGACGGTGACTAAAAACGAGATTTTGACGGCCTTAAACCGACCTGATAGCTATATCCTAGCATTAGTGGAAGTTCCAGGCGATCGCATTTCCTATATCCGCCAACCGTTTCAGCAACAACCCGATTTTGCCGCCCACAGTATCAATTATAGTTGGCGAGACCTAATAATTAATAATTAATAATTAATAATTAATAATTGGGGAGTGGCGGGTTAGAAACCCGGTTTCTTTATAATTAATAATTAATAATTAATAATTAATAATTGGGGAAAACTGTTGTGGCGGGTTAGAAACCCGGTTTCTTTATAATTAATAATTAATAATTAATAATTAATAATTGGGGAAAACTGTTGTGGTGGCTGAGAAACCGGGTTTCTTGACTTGTGGGGGGAAACTCCGTTGACTGGAGGCTGAGAAACCCGGCTTATTTCTGGTGGCTGAGAAACCCGGTTTCTTTGAGAAACCGGGTTTCTTGACTTCTGGGGGGAAACTCCGTTGACTGGAGGCTGAGAAACTCGGCTTATTTCTGGAGGGTTAGAAACCCGGTTTCTTTGAGAAACCGGGTTTCTTGACTTCTGGGGGGAAACTCCGTTGACTGGAGGCTGAGAAACTCGGCTTATTTCTGGAGGGTTAGAAACCCGGTTTCTTTGAGAAACCGGGTTTCTTGACTTCTGGGGGGAAACTCCGTTGACTGGAGGCTGAGAAACCCGGCTTATTTGTGGTGGCTGAGAAACCCGGTTTCTTTGAGAAACCGGGTTTCTTGACTTGTGGGGGGAAACTCCGTTGACTGGAGGCTGAGAAACCCGGCTTATTTGTGGTGGCTGAGAAACCCGGCTTATTTCTGGTGGCTGAGAAACCCGGTTTCTTTGAGAAACCCGGTTTCTTGACTTGTGGGGGGAAACTCCGTTGACTGGAGGCTGAGAAACCCGGCTTATTTGTGGTGGCTGAGAAACCCGGCTTATTTGTGGTGGCTGAGAAACCCGGTTTCTTTGAGAAACCCGGTTTCTTGACTTGTGGGGGGGGAAAGCCGGGTAGGTTATCCATATAACGCCACGAGGGCGATAATAATTAATTATCCATTATTAATTATTAATTATTAATTATTAATTATTAATTGATGCCTGACCAGCTATACTGGGAGTCGGTGTCTACACTGCTTCCCATGACCTACCGCAAAAAACTCATCGAAGTTGCCCTACCCCTCGAAGCCATTAATATGGAGTCCGCGCGGGAAAAGTCTATTCGTCACGGACACCCCTCCACTCTGCATTTGTGGTGGTCGCGGAAACCAACGGCTACAGCTAGGGCGGTGCTTTGGGCTTCTTTGGTAGATGACCCCAGTAGTTGGCCGGAAAAATTCCCCACCCTGGAAGCACAAACCCAGGAAAGACAACGCCTTTTTGATATCTTAGGCCGAATTGTGGTAGATACCGATAAGAAGGGGAAACAAAAACAGGTGGTGCGGGGTTTGGTGTCTTGGGATGATATCAAAGACCCCCAGGTTATTCAAGACGCACAAAGGGAGATAGCCCGCTGTTTGGCGTGGGGAAGGGGGGAAAAACCACCCACGAAACCGGAAGAGGTCCGGGAGTATATCGCCCAGTATGCGCCACCCGCCTATGACCCTTTTGCGGGAGGTGGGTCTATTCCCCTGGAAGCGCAACGGTTGGGGTTGGAAGCCCATGCTAGTGATTTGAACCCGGTGGCGGTATTAATTAATAAGGCGTTGATTGAAATTCCCCCTCGGTTTGCGAATTTACCCCCGGTGAATGGAGATGATAGAAAACGGACTGGGTTGGAGTCTTGGCGTGGCGCACAGGGGTTGGCTGCCGATGTGCGATATTATGGAAGTTGGATGCGAGAGGTGGCTGTTAACGGCATTGGGGATTTATATCCTCCGGTGACTTTGGAAAATGGCGACAAGGCGACGGTTATTGCTTGGTTATGGGTGCGGACGGTGACTTGTCCTAACCCGGCTTGTGGCTGTCAAATGCCTTTAACGAGTAAGTTTTGGCTTTCCACAAAGAAGGGAAAGGAGGCTTGGGTTGAGTATGCCATTAACGGGGAAACTAGCCCCCCCGAAATTGATTTTGTGGTGAAGACGGGGAAGGGAAAACCACGGGAGGGGACGGTTAACCGCCAGGGGGCGGTTTGTCTGGCTTGCGACACTTCTGTAAAGTTGGATTATGTGCGGTCAGAAGGCTGTGAGAAGCGCATGGGGGCTAAATTAATGGCTATTGTGGCTGAAGGTAAAAATGGCAGGATTTATTTACCCCCCACCAAACCACAGGAAAATATTGCTTTTTCCGCTAAACCAACATGGAAGCCGGAAACTGAGTTACCCAAAGAAGCGCTAGGGTTTCGGGTACAAAATTATGGCATGACGAAACACGCTGATTTATTCACCTCCCGTCAATTGGTGGCTTTAACTACTTTTAGTGATTTGGTCGGGGAAGCTAAAGATAAGGCTTTTCAAGATGCCCTGGCTGTGGGATTATCTGATGATGATATTCCCTTGAATAATGGCGGGAATGGCGCGAGGGCTTATAGTGAAGCGATCGCAGTTTATTTGGCGTTTGCTTTAGATAAATCTGCTGATTATTGGTCTAATCTTTGTAGCTGGCATTCTTCTGGTGAAAAAATGAGAAATACCTTTGGACGGCAAGCAATTCCAATGATTTGGGATTATGCAGAATGTTGTCCTTTTAGCCAATCATCAGGAAACTGGATGGCTTGTGTTGACTGGGTTTGGAAAGTTATTGAAAATCATGATAATGTAAATGTTAAAGCCGGGGTATTTCAACATGATGCACAAGTGAACCATGAGAATGACTCACAAGCCAAAATAGTCTCAACCGACCCGCCCTATTATGATAATATTGGCTACGCGGATTTATCCGACTTTTTCTATGTGTGGCTGCGTCAATCTTTGGGTTCAATATACCCTGATATTTGCAGCACCCTGTTAGTGCCGAAATCTCAAGAATTGATAGCAGCCCCGCACCGCTTTGAAGGCAGCAAAAAAGGGGCTAAAGAATTTTTTGAAGCCGGATTAATGCAGGCGTTTAAGCGCATGAATAGCATAGCTGATGCTAACTATCCGCTGACCGTTTATTATGCTTTTAAACAAGCCGAAACTGATGCTAAAGATAAGGTGGCTTCTACGGGTTGGGAAACCATGTTAGAAGGGTTAATGCAGGCTAACTTTAGCATTGGTGGAACATGGCCAATGCGTAGCGAATTGAGTAACCGCATGGTTGCCAGTGGTACAAACGCCCTCGCTTCTTCTATAGTGTTAGTGTGTCGTCCCCGTGGTGAGAATGCCGCACCAACGACCAAGCGAAAATTTTTAAGTGAATTGCAAAACGAACTCCCCCAGGCGCTAAAAACGCTGCAAGAGGGAAACATCGCCCCGGTTGACCTAGCCCAAGCCAGTATCGGACCGGGTATGGCAATATATAGCAAGTATAGCGAAGTTTTAGAAAACGATGGCAGCAAGTTGACCGTCCGCAGCGCCCTACAATTAATTAATCAACTCCTAGATGAATACCTGACCGACCAAGAAGGGGAATTTGACAGCGATACCCGTTGGGCGTTAACATGGTTTCAACAATACCAATTCGACCCCGGACTATATGGGGAAGCGGAAACCCTGTCGAAGGCGAGAAATACCAGTATACAAGGGTTAGAAACGGCGGGAATTTTAACCGCGAAAGCCGGGAAAGTCCGGTTGCTGACACGGGATGAACTCCCGGAGAAATTGACGGCGGAAAAAGATACACGCCTCCCCCACTGGAAACTCACCCAAGGGCTAATTCAGCGACTCCTAGAAAAGGGAGAAACCGGGGCGGCGGAGTTGCTGTCTGGGCTTCGACAACAGAAAGCGGAGGTAGAAATAGCCAGGGACCTCGCCTATCGTCTATATAATTTATGCGATCGCAAAGGATGGTCATCGGAAGCGATCGCCTATAATAGTCTAGTAGTATCCTGGCCGGAAATCACCCGTTTAGCCAGTGAGTTTGCGGCTAAACCTTCCCAAGGGGAACTTTTCAATTAATAATTAACAATTAATAATTAATAATTAATTGTAGGGGCGGGTTAGAAACCCGGTTTCTTTGAGAAACCGGGTTTCTTGACTTCTGGGGGGGAAACTCGGTTGACTTGTTGGCGGGAAACCGGGTTTCTTGACTTCTGGGGGGGAAACCCAGTTGACTGGAGGCTGAGAAACTCGGCTTATTTGTGGCGGGTTAGAAACCCGGTTTCTTTGAGAAACCGGGTTTCTTGACTTCTGGGGGGAAACTCGGTTGACTTGTTGGCGGGAAACCGGGTTTCTTGACTTCTGGGGGGAAACTCGGTTGACTTGTTGGTGGGAAACCGGGTTTCTTGACTTCTGGGGGGAAACCCAGTTGACTGAAGGCTGAGAAACTCGGCTTATTTGTGGCGGGTTAGAAACCCGGTTTCTTTGAGAAACCGGGTTTCTTGACTTACGGGGGGAAACTCGGTTGACTTGTTGGTGGGAAACCGGGTTTCTTGACTTCTGGGGGGAAACCCAGTTGACTGGAGGCTGAGAAACTCGGCTTATTTGTGGCGGGTTAGAAACCCGGTTTCTTTGAGAAACCGGGTTTCTTGACTTACGGGGGGAAACTCGGTTGACTTGTTGGTGGGAAACCGGGTTTCTTGACTTCTGGGGGGAAACCCAGTTGACTGGAGGCTGAGAAACTCGGCTTATTTGTGGCGGGTTAGAAACCCGGTTTCTTTGAGAAACCGGGTTTCTTGACTTACGGGGGGAAACTCGGTTGACTTGTTGGTGGGAAACCGGGTTTCTTGACTTCTGGGGGGAAACCCAGTTGACTGGAGGCTGAGAAACTCGGCTTATTTGTGGCGGGTTAGAAACCCGGTTTCTTTGAGAAACCGGGTTTCTTGACTTACGGGGGGAAACTCGGTTGACTTGTTGGTGGGAAACCGGGTTTCTTGACTTCTGGGGGGGAAACCCAGTTGACTGGAGGCTGAGAAACCCGGCTTATTTGTGGCGGGTTAGAAACCCGGTTTCTTTGAGAAACCGGGTTTCTTGACTTCAACAGGTGAACACAATTGGCGGTTTTGGCATATAATTGATCTCAATTACGCATCCTACCGATTATGGCTATCAGCAATCATGAGAGAGTTACTCGCGCTTTAAGGATACTCCAAGAAGGATTGTATCCCTTCGTGGAAAGGGAAATGCGATCGCATTATGGCGATAATCACTGGTTGACCGCCGCCAGCGCCTCCCTCCCCGATAATTATGTTAGCCGACAATCTGTCGAGGAAGTCCTGAAAAAAGATGTATCCGCCCTGCTGATTATCCTGTGGGAACATTGGAATGACGTATTTCGCCAAATTCTGGGAAGGAGTGAACGCAGCATTGCCAGCGAATTGCGCGACAACCGCAACCAATGGGCGCACCAAGGGACTTTTTCCACTGATGATGCTTACCGTATCCTTGATAATATCGCCCGTCTCTTAACCGCTATTTCCGCCCCAGAAGCCAGCCAAGTGGAAAAAGAGAAAAATGAATTGATGCGATCGCGTTTTGAAGCCGAAGCCCGTCGCGAAAGAAGGAAAGTCACCGTCACCCCCACGGAAGGACAACCTCAAACCGGACTCAAACCCTGGCGAGAGATTGTTACACCTCATCCTGACGTGGCTGGCGGGACTTTCCAACAAGCAGAATTCGCCGCGGACTTATGGGAAGTATACCTCGATCAGGGGTCTGATGAATATAGAGACCCGACCGAATTTTATCGCCGCACTTACCTCACCGAAGGCCTAAAACAGCTTCTCAGTAATGCACTGCTACGGTTGAGTGGTCAAGGGGGAGACCCGGTAATTGAATTGCAAACTAACTTCGGCGGCGGCAAAACTCACGCCCTGTTATCCCTCTATCACCTTTGCCAAGCCTGCCATATTCATAACTTACCAGGGATGGAAGAGATTTTTCAACAGGTGGGTATATCTCAACCTCCCCAAAATGTTAACGTGGCTGTGTTGGTGGGGAATAAACTGCCCCCCAGTGGCATTAAACCCTATGGAAAAGGCGATCGTAACCGCCCCCCCATAATTAAAACCCTCTGGGGGGAGTTGGCTTGGCAGTTGGGAGGAGAAGAAGGTTATCAAATGTTGCGGGAGGCTGACGAAACGGCAACTAATCCCGGTGATATACTTAAACAACTGTTTAACCACTTCTCCCCCTGTCTAATTCTGATTGATGAATGGGTCGCCTATGCTAGACAACTCCACGAAAAACCTGATGTGGTGGGGGGGACTTTCGATACTCAATTCACTTTTGCCCAAACTTTGAGTGAGTCCGCCAAAAATGCTAAGGATACCCTGCTGGTGGTGAGTGTTCCCGCGTCGGATATTGAAAAAGGCGGCGAGAAGGGATACGAAGCGACCGACAGGCTGAAAAATGCGATCGGTCGCGTAGAGTCCCCTTGGCGACCTGCCAGCGCCGAAGAAGGTTTTGAAATCGTCCGGCGGCGCTTATTTCAGTCTACCACGGATACAACTCTCTTGGCTCAACGAGATGCGGTGATAGATACCTTTTACAATATGTATCGGGAACATAGCCAGGAGTTTCCCACGGATACCAAGGAGGCTAACTATAAACGCCGTATGCGAGAGGCTTATCCTATTCACCCAGAATTGTTCGATCGCCTTTATGAGGACTGGTCGAGTTTAGATAAGTTTCAGCGGACCCGTGGGGTTTTGCGTCTCATGGCTAAGGTGATTCATACCCTATGGGAACGTAATGATGCTAATCTGTTGATTATGCCGGGAAATGTGCCGATGGATGACCATCAAGTGCAGTCGGAACTTACCCGCTACCTGGAAGATAATTGGACTCCCATTATTGATAAAGATGTCGATGGACCATTATCTTTACCCCTAGATATCGATCGCCAATACCCTAATTTCGGCCGTTATTCGGCTTGTCGTCGCGTTACCCGCACTATCTACATGGGGTCAGCACCAACCCAGAAAGCGGCTAACCGTGGCTTGGAAGACCGTAGAATAAAACTAGGTTGTGTGCAACCGGGAGAGTCGGCCGCGACTTTTGGGGACGCACTCCGACGACTCAGCGATCGCGCTACCTATCTCTATGTTGATAATAACCGCTACTGGATTTCCACTCAACCTAATGTTAACCGCACAGCCGCAGAAAGGGCTGATCAGTTTCTCGGTGAAGGCGATCGCTATTTGGTCGAGGAGGAAATTGTTAAACGTCTCAAAAAATTTGGCGATCGGGGTATCTTTACCACGGTTCATGTGGCCCCCAATTCTAGCGGGGATATCCCTGATGATAACCGCTCCGGTGTGCGTCTGGTTATACTCCCCCCACAATTCCCCCACGACCAAGGCTTAAATTTACAGAGTCCGGCTTGCCAACGGGTGGCTGATGTGTTAGACTACAGGGGGGAGACTCGTCGCTATTACCAAAATACCCTGGTGTTTTTGGCTGCTGATAAAACCAAGTGGGAAACCCTGGGAAAAAATGCCGCCCAATATCTCGCCTGGGAGTCCATTTGTCGCGAAAAGGAAGAGTTGAACCTAGATGCTTTTCAGGCTAAACAAGCCCACACCAAACTACAGCAGTTTGATGATGATGTCCAAAAGCAGATTTCCGAAACCTACCAATGGTTATTAGTCCCTGAACAACCAGACCCCAAAGAAGCGATCGCCTGGAAAACTATCCGCCTCCGTAATCTTGAGTCCTCCCCGACACTTAACGCCAGCAAAAAGGCGATCGACGAATCCCACCTCTCAGATACCTACGCCCCCCTAAACCTATATTTAGAGGTGTTGGCACCCTTCGTCTGGCGCGACAAAAACCACATCAGCCTACAGGATATCTGGGAATATCTAACTAAATATCCCTATCTGCCCCGCCTCAAGGATGAACAGGTTTTGCTAAAAGCGATCGCCGACGGCGTATCCTCGACCGCTTGGAGTCAGTGGTTTGCCTACGCGGAAGGCTTCGATCCAGAAACCGGCACCTATCAGGGACTGAAAGCCGGGGAATCCATCAATCCTACAATAGCTCAAAATAGTTTAATTGTCAAGCCCGATGTAGCCCAAAAACAGTTACAACTGAGCCAGCAGCCCAGCCCCAATTCCTTGGAGCAATATTCCGCCCCCTCACCGGGTCAGGAAAGGGAGGTAAATGCGATCGTAGGGGAGGACATAAACCCCGGAAATTATAGAGTTTCCCCGGCTCAAAATCAGCCCCTAAGACGCTTTTACGGGGTGGTAGAAATTGAGGCTTTACGACTCAACAGAGACGCGGGAGTAATTAGCGATGAAGTCATTCAACATTTAATCTCTCTCAAAAACACCAAGGTAAAAATTACCCTAGAAATTCAGGCAGACATTCCCGACGGTATCCCGGAAAATGTAGCCCGGACAATTATGGAAAATTGCCAAACCCTAAAATTCCAGCAAAAAGGCTTGGAAACCAATTAATAATTAATAATTAATAATTAATAATTATTACCCTCGTAGCGTCCGAGGGATAACCTATCGGGTAAACGGCAAATTTTATTCATCTGACACACCACCGATATCGCGGTCAAGAAACCCGTTTGTCCCAGAGGTCAAGAATAATTAATAATTAATAATTAATAATTAATAATTATTACCCTCGTAGCGTCCGAGGGATAACCTATCGGGTAAACGGCAAATTTTATTCATCTGACACACCACCGATATCGCGGTCAAGAAACCTGTTTGTCCCAGAGGTCAAGAATAATTAATAATTAATAATTAATAATTAATAATTATTACCCTCGTAGCGTCCGAGGGATAACCTATCGGGTAAACGGCAAATTTTATTCATCTGACACACCACCGATATCGCGGTCAAGAAACCCGTTTGTCCCAGAGGTCAAGAATAATTAATAATTAATAATTAATAATTAATAATTAATAATTAATAATTATTACCCTCGTAGCGTCCGAGGGATAACCTATCGGGTAAACGGCAAATTTTATTCATCTGACACACCACCGATATCGCGGTCAAGAAACCCGTTTGTCCCAGAGGTCAAGAATAATTAATAATTAATAATTAATAATTAATAATTAATAATTAATAATTATTACCCTCGTAGCGTCCGAGGGATAACCTATCGGGTAAACGGCAAATTTTATTCATCTGACACACCACCGATATCGCGGTCAAGAAACCCGTTTGTCCCAGAGGTCAAGAATAATTAATAATTAATAATTAATAATTAATAATTAATAATTAATAATTAATAATTATTACCCTCGTAGCGTCCGAGGGATAACCTATCGGGTAAACGGCAAATTTTATTCATCTGACACACCACCGATATCGCGGTCAAGAAACCCGTTTGTCCCAGAGGTCAAGAAACCCGGTTTCTCAATTATTAAATTAATTTTTGCTTGAGTTGCTGTAATTTTTCTGGGGTAAGAATTACCTTGACATCCAATAATTGTGCCGGGTCTCTAAATAGTATCATTAAGCCATTATTGCCCACGGCAATATGAGGATTTTCGATATTGATGGTGTCATATTTAAGCTCAGGGATACTAACTTTCAGCACCAGTTGCTGTTGAGATTGAGAGAAAATATAAAGCTGTTGGTGGTCAAGGTAAAGCACCATTTTCCGGGGGGTGATACTACGTTGGTCGGGGTTGTTTGGTTTACTCCAAAAAATGGTGATTCCCCTGATTTCGGGGTTGCAAATTACAAAATTTTCGTCAAACTTTTGGGGTTCCCAGTTTAACTGACTGGGGTCTGTATCCTGTGGCATAAGTCGCTGTTGCCAGTCGATTTTAATATTCTGGAGGTTAGCCCACCATTGTCTAATAACTTCCAGGTTATTGGCATTATCAGGGTTGCTGCTGCCTAACTCCCAAATAGTTGTGCTATCCATGTTAATTGTCTCTAGTTGAATTTAATATTAGTTAGATTGTACAACCTGAATATATGCACCGATGAATTTGCCGATTGTTTTTCATCCCGACTATGTAGCCCCCCTGCCACCAGGACACCGTTTTCCGATGCCGAAATTTGGGTTACTTTGTGATATGTTACTCCAAGAAGGCGTAATCAGACGATCGCAACTTCACCTACCCAAACTGCCACCTACTGAGTGGATCGAATTAGTCCACCACCGGGACTATGTAGAGGCTTACTGTCAGGGGAAACTAGACCCGAAAGCACAACGTCGCATAGGTCTCCCCTGGAGTCAGGCTTTAGCACAGCGGACCTGTATCGCAGTGGGGGGTGCCATATTGACGGCTAAACTAGCATTATCTCACGGTTTAGCCTGCAACACGGCCGGAGGCACTCACCACGCCTTCCCTAACTATGGATCTGGTTTCTGCATATTCAATGATATAGCGATCGCTGCCTGTGTCATGCAAAAATTAGGACTAGCCAAAAAAATCCTGATTGTGGATCTTGATGTACACCAGGGGGACGCAACGGCGGTAATTTTTCAAGATAACCCCCATGTATTTACCTTTTCAATGCACTGTCAAGCTAACTTTCCGGCTAAAAAACAAACAAGCGATCGCGATATTCCCCTAGCCGTGGGTATGGAAGACGAAGAATATTTGCAAATTTTAGCCAGTCATTTACCTGACTTGCTTACGGAATTTCGCCCAGATCTAGTGATCTATGATGCAGGAGTAGATACCCATATTGGCGATCGCTTAGGAAAATTGGCCCTAACTGACTCTGGGTTATGGCGGCGGGAAATGCAAGTTTTGTCTACCTGTGTGGGAATGGGATATCCGGTGGCGGGAATTATTGGCGGTGGTTACTGTGAAGATATGCAGAGTTTGGTTTACCGCCATTCTCTCCTACACCGCGCCGCTACGGACGTTTACCGCCAGTATCGCCTGTAATTAGATAATAGTAGAAAGTGAAAATATGATGATGAATTATCTGTTAGGGATTTTTTGCGGCGTTGGTTTAAGCGCCGCCTGTGGGTTTAGAATATTTGTACCCCCGGTAATTTTGAGCACAGCCGCCATATACGGCGATTTTGACCTACCCCCCGACTTAGAGATTTTGGGAACCGAGACGGGGTTGATAGCCGTCGCTACTCTGTTAGCAGTGGAGGCGATCGTCTATTTTATCCCCGGAGTCGATCATGCTTTGGATATCCTGGAAGCACCGATCGCTATGGTGGTGGCTACTTTGATTGTAGCTGCATTTTTACCAGACATGGAACCTCGGTGGATGTGGACAGTCTCTATAATTCTGGGGGCTGGATCAGCCGGAGTGATTGAAATGTTAATGGGTATTACCCGTGTCGCCTCTACTATGGCCACCGGAGGCTTGGCTAATCCATTGGTATCCACAATGGAGTTGCTGTGCGCTATGATCTTATCAGTATTGGCGATTTCTCTGCCTATATTGGGGGCGATAACAGTGGCGATCGTACTGGTGTTGGTAGTTCCGAAAATTTTGAGACGTAATTGGCAGCGATCATAAGTTGTGAAATAGGATTTTTACCCCCCACAAAGTTGCCCCGGTTGGCATAGGTGGAAAATGGCGATCGCCCCTGTGAAAATGGTAACAATGTCTCCAGTGATGCAGTGGCTTAGAATTGCTGTCAGCTAATATCAAAAAACCGACAGTGGGACACAACTACTATGAAACTCGAATCAAACGCTGACATTTTAGCCCCTCTCAAAAATAACATTTTATTTGATAAACTACCTCCCAAAGCCCAAGAATGGGCGGAAAGTTTGCCTTGGAAACAGCGGCGCTATTTACTGTCTTTGTGTTATATATTCTGTGCCTCCCCTCCCGAAAAACAGGCGGAATTTTTAGATGAATATACCGCCGATGGCTTAGTGTCTAAATTACTGGAAGATATCGACTCAATTAATCGGATTCAAAGATACTTTAACTGGTTTAAAGTGACTAGCCCCTTGACCGAGGGAGTTCTCCGCAAATATATCCGTCAGTTTTATATACACTCCGCCCAAGATGCCAGATGTCAGCCAGATATCTACTTGGAATCAGCTTTAAAATTGGTAGCCAGCACCCAAGAAAAAGAGAACGTTTTTAATTATATTGTCGGCTTTGAATTGATTAAAATCATGTTCACAATGAGTTGGCAACAACACGAAAGACTCGCCCGACTGCAAAAAAATCAGGACGATTTTATCAAACAATATATTAAACCTATTCAATATGCCCACCGCATTAATCGCCTGGTGGTCCCGAAAGATGAAAAAGTATTTTTTGCCAAACGAGATTATTTTGTGAAACCACCGGAAGTCAGTTCTCAAAAACTCATGGCTTTAATTATGGCAACTTTTACCACTGACCAAATTGTTAACTGTGGCTTTTCTGTAACTAGGCATATCCGGGCGCTAGAATTTGATTATGACTATATTTTTAACTTTTCGGAATCGGAAAGTATTTTTCCTTGGAACTCCGAATCAATGCTAGAATCAACTTAAAACTCACTCTCAGAGTGGGTCTTAGTCGTCATGTCTATAAACACGGGAACTGGGAAAGTCGGAGTCCTTACTTAATAGCTGTCAACTGTCCACTATAGGGACCCTATCCTAGTTTCCGTTCATCTAAATTTAAGTGAGGCACAAAAGTGTTACTACCCAAAGGTTTTGAAGTCGAAATGTACACGGGTACACCCCAGGGGGACATAGTAGGCTTTTCCGATAAAATAGTTAAAAATCTTGATGGGTTTGTCCGGGAACCAGATACCCGCAATGTGGAGTATATCACCGCCCCAATTTGCAGTTACGATCGCTCTCTTTGCGCTTTAGTCAAACCTCGGCAACAACTGCGACAATACCTGCGCCAACTTGGCAACTACACCATTATACCAGGTAGCACTCTCTCTCTGGGAGATAGTCGGCGCTTTTACCGTTCTGACCCCAACAACCCCTATCATGCCTACATTCAGGAAACCTACGGAACTGATGTAGTTACGGCCAGCATCCATATTAACATCGGTATTGATGATCCAGAAGTGCTAATGCGTGCCGTGCGCCTAGTGCGGGTAGAAGCACCATTATACCTCGCCCTAAGTGCCTCCTCTCCCTTTTTGGACGGTAAACCCACCGGTTATCACTCCCATAGGTGGCATTTGTTCCCCAAAACTCCCCGCCACGTTCCCCTCTTTGAAAGTCATTCTCATTATATCCAGTGGACTAATGAACAACTAGAAGCCGGAACTATGAGAAATGTGCGACACCTGTGGTGTTCCGTGCGTCCTAATGGGGTTCGTCGCCCCTACAGCCTCAATCGCCTGGAATTAAGGATTTGTGACCTAATGGTGAATCCCATAGCCTTACTGGCGACTACAGCCCTCTTAGAGGCAAGGCTATGGCAACTGATGGAGACCCCGAACCTAGACCCCCTGGAATTGAGTAGCCTACCAGCAAACACCCGCAATCAGGAATTAGTGGCGATCGCAGATGCCAACGAGGAAGCAGTAGCGCACCGGAGTCTGGATGCTAACCTGAAACACTGGAAAGATGGCAGCAGTATTTTAGCCCGCGATTGGATCGATAATCTGTATCAAGAAGTTTGGCCAGTGGCTAAACAGCGTGGTTTTAGCTGTTTTCTGTCTCCCCTCAAAAAGATTCTGCGGTCGGGAAACAGCGCCCAACAGTGGCTAAAACAGTATGAAAGTGGCATCGATACTCGTAGTATTATCAAAAAGGCGATCGCTGATGCTTATGAACAGGAGCAGGAACTTGAAGATAAATTATGTCAATTACTGGTTACCTAGTGGGTTGATGCAAAAGACCTATTAATATATCTTATGTCCTCAGCCAAGGAGGAAATATAAAGAAAAGCTATAGAAATGTGGCTTTTAGTTCAGGAGTTGGGGATTATATAGTATTAACTTCTGGCGGGTAAATTCCTGGCCTTTCAATGCGATCGACTATGCCCCAACTCGTTCTAGTTAATCCTCAAATCCCCCAAAATACAGGGAATATTGCCCGCACCTGTGCGGCGACCCAAACACCCTTGCATCTGGTGGGCCCCCTGGGATTTGAAATTAGCGATCGCTATCTGAAACGGGCAGGACTAGATTACTGGCCCTATGTACCCCTTAAATACCATACCCATATAGAGGATTTCCAAGCCTTTCACCAACCATTAGGGGGCCGCTGGGTAGGATTTAGCGCCCGTGGAAAACAGAATTATGTGTCCTTTCAATTTCAGGAAAATGATTGGCTGCTGTTTGGTAGCGAGACAGAAGGGCTCCCCCCAGAAGTTCTAGCCCTCTGTCAAGCTACCGTCTACATCCCCATGTGTCAGCCGAATGTCCGCAGCCTGAACCTCTCCGTTAGTGCCGCTGTAGGATTGTTTGAAGCCCGCCGACAACTAGGTTTGCTGGCTTAACCCCCACGGTTCAAACATAAGTTTTGATTATATCCTCTAGGAGGAGTAGCTCTATGTCTTCTGATAGATTTTCGTGATAAATCCAAGGATGTCTGGGTGAGAGGGTAAAGTCGGCGTAAGGATTGATGTATCAAGTTGTTGGCTACTTGAGTATATTCTTAACACTACTCTGCTAAAGTTGGGAAACCACAAAACATGGTTCCCAAGCCATTGTGTTTTTTGAGGTAGATGGTGTAAAGTTTGATTCGGGATCAACGGATTCCCAATCTGCATTTCCTGCCAACTGTCTTTTATCTATGACATCAAGGGAATTGCCAGATTGTTAACTCACACTCTCAACTTTGTGGTAATTGATGGGTAAAGGTGGCTTGTCGAAATTCAAAAAGCAAGGTAATCTGACCTAATCAATATCAATATGGCTGCCAGTGGTGGGCATCATGCAATCAGCATGATAAATATCACTTATCAGTTACTGTAATCGCAGGTTCTGCTTAAAGCCGTGTTAAATACAGATAACTGAGGAAAACCAGCCCCAAAAACAGTTTAAGCGCTTCTCCATAGGAGGTCGTTCTTTGAAAGGAACAGTTCCACACAACAATCAGCCTGTTGTTACGGATGCCATTAATACAGATATGAACGTGGAAACTACACAACAGGTGACAGCCCCCAGTCGGAGCAAGGTAAAAACCTCTGCTGCGTTCTTGGGTTTAGCGATTGCATCAGGTCTTCTGTTTCCCGAAGGGGGTAGTGCTGCTACTGAGTCACTAAAAGCCGATAGCACCAAATCGATGCAGTCTTCTTCCAATCAAGCTGCACTTAATCAAGACGGCGACTCAGTATCTGATTCATCAGATTGGCAACCATCCATTCTGCGAAACCTGACAGAATCTAATTCTGGGTCTATGGGTTCGGCAACCCCAGTAGAACCAGCAGCAGTTATTGACCATCAGGAAAACGAGACTCAAGCCCAAGAGCAAGCCCAGCCTGGGTCTGTGGTTGTCTCGGAACCGTCTTTATCAAAATCTGAAGAAAAACCTTTCCCCTATCAGTTTGACACCATAGAAAGGTTTGACACCACAGAAAGGGCTGTGGGAAATGGCATTAGCGGTTCAGACTCCTATAGCTCTGATGTGACGGAAAACACTGCCCCTAGCCCACGGTTTTCTCAACCTTCCCAGGTGAGCAATGCGGTTAGGGAGACAATTAGGGAAACTGATATCAGTTCCTTTAATAGGGTTCCCGGTACCTTGGTGATTGACTCAGACCCCACTCAGTCGGTTTCGGTGGTCTATAAGGTCAGTTCAGGAGACACTATAGCTCGAATTGCTGAGGCCCACGGGGTGTCAGTAGATGATGTGATTAGAGCTAATAATTTGACTGACCCTCACTTGATTAAGGTTGATCAAGAACTGAGGATTCCTAAACGTTTGCATAACTATCTGGCATCTCCAAGAGATAGTTACACAGCAGATCACAACTTAAACAACTCCAGAATTGATTTGGGTTCTGCCCAAACTACTACTCCTAGCCACAGAGCATCTACTAACAACAATACTCCGGGAGCTTCTGTTAGACTACGCTTGAGTCAAACTGTGACTCCTACAGTTCTCCCGTCCCAAATATCTGGCGATATCACCAAACCGGTGGGCCTGAAAGTGGATTTGGGCGATCGCTTGGGTACATCAAATGATGGCGGCGATCGCATTTCCCCCAGGAAACTTTCGGAACTCAGTCAACAAACCCCTGTCATAGAGTCTAACTATACTGATAACTCAACTACAGCTTCACGAAAGGATCTATCAACTAGTGGTGAGTCCCAACCCAGTAGTAATGGGGAATTTAGTCTTGCTGATGCTGAGGAGAGAAGGCTTACCCCTCTCAATCGCCGCCACAGCGGCAGTAGACTCTATAGCGATCGCCTGAGAACTGAGATTGAGCGACTGCGAAACGAGTACCACGCTCAACAGTCTCAACCCACCTATTCCTATCAAACTGTCAGCTTTTCTCAGGAACCAGAAGAAGTAGTGATCGAGGCGAAAGCCGAAAAAGCCGAAACCGCTGATCAGGTGTTGGCTGCTACTGAACCTAACCCCAGACGACTACAACGGATTAACCCTGAGTTTAACCCCACAGCCTACCAATATCAAAAGGATATCGATGGGGAAAAACCCTCAGACGGGGCTACTCAAGAGATTTCCCGCCGCCCAGAACCAGGTTCCGAAGATAACCCCAATTCATTGGTTGCTACTGCTCCTCTGGGGGCTAGTGCTTATGATCCACTTCAGAACCCTACTCTCGGTCGCATTGTTTCCCCCGATTTACCGCCACTACTTGGCCCGGATGCCTACCTACCGGGAGGCTCCACACGGTTTGCTGGCTATATTTGGCCAGCCGAGGGAATTTTAACCTCCGGCTACGGTTGGCGTTGGGGAAGAATGCACCGAGGTATTGATATTGCCGGTCCGGTGGGTACTCCCATCTTAGCAGCCGCTCCGGGAGTGGTTATCTTTTCTGGTTGGAACAGCGGTGGCTATGGCAACTTGGTGGAACTAGAGCATCCTGATGGCAGTGTTACCCTTTATGCTCATAATCACCGGAATCTGGTCAGTAAAGGGCAGAAAGTTACCCAAGGTCAGCTAATTGCGGAAATGGGTAGCACCGGGTTTAGCACTGGTCCTCACTTGCACTTTGAAATTCACCCCACCGGAAATGGGGCTGTCAATCCTATGGCTTTGTTGTCCAGGGATTAATGACCAATTTGCGGCTAAGAACAGACCCAGATCTTCCCCTGGTCTGTTCCCCCCCCTTAACAGGTTGAAAATTTTTTGGGCGATAGCTTGCCATATATGGGGAAAAGGTGCTAGGATTATAAATTGTTGAAGAACAAGGCTCTGTAGCTCAGTGGTTAGAGCAGGGGACTCATAAGCCCAAGGTCGCAGGTTCAAATCCCGCCAGAGCCATTTATTGAACTGATTTAACCTAGGGTCCTACACAAAAACACATGGGACCCTTTGAGCCAGGCCCCCCATAAACCGGGGCCTCTAACCAACGCGCCGGCGGAAATATCTGGCGGTCAATTATAGTATGATCAGGATGATGCAAGCATAACAAATGGTAAACTCAGCCATAAAAAACTGGGTTTTCAGAGGAATTAGGAGATTGACCCATGACAAGTGAGTGTATTCGCGTTGGTTTAGCAGCCCCGGATTTTACCGCCACAGCGGTTATTGACCAAGAGTTCAAAACTATTAAGTTATCTGAATATCGGGGTAAATACGTTGTTCTGTTCTTTTATCCCCTGGACTTTACTTTTGTCTGTCCGACAGAAATTACCGCATTTAGCGATCGCGCTGAAGAATTTTCAGCCATTAACACCCAAATCTTAGGGGTTTCTGTCGATAGCGAATTTTCTCACCTAGCTTGGATTCAAAGCGATCGCCAGTCCGGTGGAGTTGGCGACCTCAACTATCCCCTAGTGTCTGACATTAAAAAAGAAATCAGCGCCGCCTACAATGTGCTTGACCCAGAAGCCGGAATTGCACTGCGGGGTCTGTTCATTATTGACAAAGATGGCATTATTCAACACGCCACTATCAATAACCTCGCCTTCGGTCGTAATGTAGACGAAACCCTACGGACCTTACAAGCGATCCAATATGTGCAAGCTAACCCCGGCGAAGTTTGTCCCGCAGGTTGGAAGCCAGGAGATAAAACCATGAACCCCGACCCAGTTAAGTCTAAAGAGTTCTTCGCAGCTATCTAAATCAATAATAGTGCATAGTTAACAGTTGACCGTGACCAAGGCCCCATGAGATTCAAGATGATTCAACTCCTTACTCCCATTGCTGGCAGTTTGCTAGGAAGTTTGCTCTTGATGGCTTGTGCAACACCAACCGGAGTAGAAACCCAACCGGAAAACCCTATAGGACAAATCCTATCCACCGAGGTTGAGTCTGGTGCATCTATCCCTCTGAATCGGGAGTGGGAACAAACCACAGTAGTGGAGAATTTGGAACATCCCTGGGGATTAGCGTGGCTTCCTGATGGGACAATGCTGATTACTGAGCGACCAGGACGCTTACGGATAGTGCGCGATGGGGTTCTCGACCCTACTCCTGTAGCTGGGTTGCCAGAAATCTTAGTCCTGAATCAGGGAGGTTTACTCGATATTGCCGTTCATCCCCGGTTTGAGGAAAATTCATTGATTTATTTCACCTATTCCCAAGGAACGCCCGAAGCCAATGGGGTGGCAGTGGGTAGAGGGGAGTTAAGGGGAAACAGCCTAGAGAATGTCGAGGTGATTTTCCAAGCTGTTCCTTTGAAGCGGGGAGGACAACACTTTGGTTCGCGCATCGTGTGGTTACCCGATGATACTCTGTTGGTGGCGATTGGTGATGGCGGAAATCCACCGCTGGAACTCGATGGGGAACTGATTCGCTTACAGGCTCAAAATCGAGAGAGTCATTTGGGTAAGATTGTACGCCTGAATGACGATGGCTCAATTCCCGGTGATAATCCTTGGCAGGGAGACCCTGATAGTGACCCTGCTATTTGGAGTTATGGTCATCGGAATATTCAGGGGTTAGCCATTGATTCCCAACGGGGTCACGTTTGGTCTACGGAACATGGGGCGCTTGGTGGGGATGAGTTAAATCTGATTAAAGGGGGGAAAAATTACGGCTGGCCTCTTGTAACCCATAGTCGGGAATATACGGGGGGGCAGATTTCCGATCGCCAAACCCATCCAGATATGGTTGACCCCCATATCGTTTGGACACCAGCGATCGCTCCGTCCGGGTTAGCCGTGCATGGGGGCGATTTGTTTGCTGGGGGTTTGGTATCCCAATCCGTGCATCATATCCAATTAAATGAGTCCGGTGAGGTGATAGACCAACGAGCGATCGCGATCGGTCAGCGTGTGCGGGATGTTCGGGAAAGTCCTGATGGTCATCTCTATGTGTTGACTGATGCCGCCCCCGGGCGGTTAATTCGACTTCATTAACTTAGCGCGAGTTTTCTGGCTGTCTCCTGGATCCGGAAAAATTCAGTTTCTGCCTCAATTCTAACCCCTGGCGTGCAACTGACCGGATTTTCCAGAATTTGACCCTTCTCCCAGGTTAGGGAACTGGCGTCTTCTAGCTTGGTCTCACAGCGCAGCGGGGATTGGATTAGCCCCGTTGTATGCCCTCAATCATCAGGATTATCAACAAATCCGCCAGAAAATTGATACAGCTCTGGACGACTGACGATATCAGTGACGAGTTCGGCGTTAGGGTAGAGTTAGAGTTTCCCCTAAGCAACTTTTAATCCAGTCGAAAATTTCCCGGTTCACCCGTTCGGGACATTCATCATGGGGGCAGTGACCCGCGCCCTCCAGTTCTACTAACTTGATGTGGGGATTATATTTTAGGTAGAGGTGAGGTTTAGCCAGTTTCAGGGGAATCAGTCGATCCTGTTTTCCCCAGAGTAGTAATATGGGAACCTGCACCTGGGGAAATAGACTGCGTACAGCAGGGCCGAGTTTAGAACTCCCCATAATCCGAAACAGAATAGTAAAAGCCCTAGCTGCCCCTCGTTCTTGGGGTGGAGTAGATAGAATATGTATCAGTTCCTCTGTAACTGCATCAGGATTGTGATAGGCTAATTTAACCCAACGACTGATGACAGATGGTTGTCTCACTAGATAGAATATGGGACGTAATATAATAGGGGAAGCAACCAAACTTTGGATTAACTCAACTGGGGGAACCATCCACCCAGGTAATAAGTCCGCTTGAGCGGCGGGATCGGGTAAACTGAGCATAACCAAACCTTTAGCGGTTTTGGGATATTGAGCAACAGTTGCTAAGGCGATTAGAGAACCAATAGAGTTTCCCACCCAGATGGTCGGACGGCGGATAAAAGTTTGCCAAAAGTCATGCACCAATTCGGTCCAGAGGGAAACATTATATGGAGCGATCGCCTTTTCAGAACCACCAAACCCCAATAAGTCCAAAGCATAAACTGGGTGCGAATGACTGAAGACCGACAAATTGTGTCTCCAGTGGCCGATAGATGCACCAAAGCCGTGAAGGAAAATTAAAGGAACAGGAGAGTTGCTCCCGAGTGGGTCTTGAACCTCAAAAATAGGCGATTTAGCCTCTTTAGGGTGCTGCCAACGCAGAAAAGTATAGCGAACTCTCCAACCCCTCCAAATCCAATCACGCTGAAAGCCCATCTGTTTGTGCAAGTCTGGTAAATCCATCTAACCGTCGTCCTGAGTGCAACATAACTTGAAAGTTACCCCTAAAATACTAGGGTCCCTAAAGTTTAGATTAAATGTCAAGCCTATTGATATGGGAAATCAGTACAATGTTCGGTTAGTGCGACCCACAATTTTCGAGACATTCGTTAACCTCATTAACTTAAAATTCCTGTAATGCCTGTGATAGAATCAAAAAGAAATCGCAACTTACCTCAAATCAACGACAATATCCGCTTTCCTAAGATTCGCCTGATCGATACCGAAGGCGGTCAGCTAGGGATCATGACTCCCAGGGAAGCCATGAAACTAGCTCAGGAAAAGGAACTAGACCTAGTTCTGGTTAGCGATAAAGCTGACCCTCCCGTATGCCGGATTATGGACTATGGGAAGTTCAAATATGAACAGGAAAAGAAAGTTCGGGAAGCTCGTAAAAAGCAGCATACCGCCGATGTCAAAGAAGTTAAGATGCGTTACAAAATTGATGATCACGACTATCAGGTGCGTGTGAATCAAGCCAAGCGCTTCCTTAAATCCGGCGATAAGGTCAAAGCCACAATCATGTTCCGGGGTCGAGAAATTCAGCATAGCAACCTGGCCCGGGAACTGCTCAAACGTATGGCAGTAGACCTAGAAGAACACGCAGAAGTTCAACAGTCCCCCAAACAAGAGGGACGGAGCATGATGATGCTGTTGGCTCCCAAAAAAACAACTAGCTGAGACTTAGGAATTGCGGGCCATTGTCATTTATCAAACCTGTTGCTGCTACAGTTATGATAAACCAGTAACCCCAGTTCCCCCCCCATAACTGATAATTTAGAAAAGAGTTGACACTCCCCGTTCTAAAGAGACGGGGATTCTTGGTTCGCGCTACTCGCCATTAGACCGCAGGTTTACACCAACAGCCCAAGATAGCCAATCTCCCCCAGCGTAAGTTCCGGCGTGCCCCGCCTTAGCTAGTCCGCGTTTCCGGATATTCACTGCCACATTAACATCACGGTCGGCTACATACCCACAGTGCGAACACATTATGTGTTCTTTCTCATAGGGTTTTCTTGACTCATTGACCCCAGTTTGAGCATTCTTGGCTGGTATAGCGAGGCTCTGCAGCTACCGTCACCTTGCCATATTTCACACCAAAATACTCTAGCCAACTGCGAAAAGTAGACCAACCTGCATCAGAAATAGATTTAGCTAGTTTTCGATTTCTTGCCAGCCCTTTCACATTCAAGTCTGTAGATTGGATAACGGAATATGCTAATCTCTTGCAATATTCTTTTCGCTGCCTACTTACTCTTAAATGCTTACGAGCATATCTATTTCTAGCTTTGTGATAGTTTTTAGATGGTTTTTGTCTGGCTTTCTTTTGAGCGTAACTGTACTTTTTAGACTTCTCTACCATAGCATCTACAGCATCTACAGCGATCGCAAATTGAGCATAGTATCCATCAGCCTGGCGGACTAATCTTACTCGCTTAATTTGTGTGATGTCGTAGTAGTTCAGGTCCCAGGTTCCCTTTAATTTCAGAGTCCCGATACCTTTTTTGTCAGAAAAGGTAATAGCTTTTCTGGTTTCCGAAAGTTGCCATCCGCTAGTTTTATATTCAACAGAGCGACTATGTTTTTTGAACTTAGGAAAACCTTTTTTACCCTTAACACTCAGCGAAGTCAAGGCTTTAACTTTTTTCTGACAGTTATCGTAGAACCGAGAAATAGCAAACCAAGCGCGTTCAGCCACTGATTGTCTAGCCATCGAGTTCAATTCCTTGGCAAAAGGAAACTCAGCCGCTAAGACAGCACAATATTTATTTAGGTCATATTTACCCCCCCCTTTATTATCCATCCAATAGCGCCAACATTTGTTTTGGATAAACTGAGATGTGCGAATAGCCTCGTCTATAGCTTGGTACTGAGATGGTTTAGCTTTGATGGGCGAACTCGTATACAATCATTGCTCACTCTAGCAACCTTATGCTATTATAGGATACCAATGAAAAGATAGCAATAGTAGGTAGGCGAATAAATTTGCCCTAGCCGCTACATCCGCCCTATAAAGAGAGGCGGCCAAAGTGGCTATCAGGTGTTTTCAGATAACATTGAGGGGTCTCAATACGGGATGGAAAAGCGAATTGGTGAACCCGCAGGAGTGGGACAGGGTGTGCTACGCGGTCTAAATCTCCGCCCAGAAGAAGTAGAGCGAACCTTATTAATGTTCGCAGTTTATACTTTTTCATCCATCGGACTGATTTGGTTAGAACTAAGTACCGTCGGCCTATTTATTGATCAATATGGGGCAGAAAAACTGCCTTGGATTTATATTGCTAGTGCTGGGATCGGGTCTAGTTTGGGTGTAGTTTACTCTCGGTTACAGACCTTTTTACCCCTGCGCCGGGTGATTGTTCTGATTTTACTACTGATGGCAATCCCCCTGTTTCTATTTCGTTTTGGTTTGAGAATAGAAAATTTCAGGTTCTTGGGATTAAGTCTTCAGTTTGTTACCCTATTTGTCATGTGGCTGTGGGTTGAGGCTTGTTATCTTCTCAACGATCTCAATACCTCCATTACCTCTAATCAACTTTTTAACATTCGGGAGATCAAGCGCACCTATCCCATTATCAGTAGTGGTTATCTGGTGGCTGGGGTGGTTAGCGGTTTCTCCCTACCTCTATTGCTGAGATTTGTAGGATTAAACAATGTCACCCTAGTATCTGGGACTATGGTTCTCGTGGGTGCAGGTGTTTTATTTTATCTGTCCCAAAGATATGAACAGTCTTTCCCAGATTCTTCCCGGTGGACCCCCGAAGACGAACTCCCCGAATTTAGTACCCGTAGCCTCAAAGGTCCCCTACAAGGCTATGTCATTCCCTTGGTGCTATTTTTCGTCATGGCTGAAGTCGTCTATGTCATGGTCGATTTCCAGTTTTTCAGTCAATTAGAATACCGTAGTATCGGTGGCGCTAGTTGGATTGTTAGCTTCCTGGGACTATTTGAGGGGGTTTTGAGTACCTTCCAAGTAGCCACTCAGTGGTTTGCTTCCAGTCGCTTGGTCGAAAAAATAGGCGTGTTTGGTACAGCATCTATCCTTCCTGTGGGGGTAGTCGCCTTGGGCCTGTTTTCCTTGATAGGGGGGGCTACGGGTTTATTTACCATATTTATAGGGTTTTTGATTCTCAGATTTTTAGATGAACTGTTCCACTACACTCTCATCGAAACTACCGGGACGGTTCTATTTCAACCCCTACCAGAAAATATTAGGAGTGATATTCAGACCCTGGTTAATGGTGTCTTTGAACCCCTGTCAACGGGTTTGAGTGGTATCGGGATTTTGCTGTTGCTGTGGCTGATTAACCTATTTTTACCCGATGGTGTCCCAGAAGGTATTTTCCTGCAAGACCAAAGTCTGATTTTTGTCGTAACTATTATTTTGTTGGCTTTTGTCTGGTTGTGGGTGGTCTGGAAAATTCGCTCCCAATATGTAAGACTTCTAGTCCGTAGTGCTGAACGCGGTCGCCTGGGAACTACAGATATTGATATGCGTAGCCTCAAGCGATCGGTGGTCGATGAGTTGAAACAGCCAACCCCAGAAGCTGATAAGCGTTCCTGTATTGAATTACTCAGCCAACTTGATCCTAAAAATGTCGGGGATACTCTGGTTCCACTACTGGAGATTATGTCCCCGAATCTTCAGCGTCAAGCCCTAGAACTGATGCTAGATTATCCTAATCCCGCTCATTTAGAGGCGATTAGATCCCTATCTCGTAGCAGTCTACCTCCTGAAGTTTTGGCTTTGGCACTACGCTATATCTGGTTAACTGAATCTAACCCAGATATTAATCAGTTGAAACCTTACCTACAACCAAGGGTCGATCCGGTGGTACGGGGAACAGCCGCAGCCTTGATTATGCGTCGTGGCGATCGCGAACAAAAAGCGGCGGCTACTAATACTATCCGCCGCATGATCGTCTCTAATCAAGAACCCGAACGGGTGATGGGAGTCCGGGCTCTGGGTGATGCTGATTATCTGCAAGGGTTGCGAGTTTATCTTAATGACCTCCTCGCTGATGAATCTCTCAGGGTCCGCTGTTCGGTCTTGGAAGTCATTGCGGCTACTAAGATGGAAGAATACTATGGCTCCCTATTAAAAGCCGTTTCCTACCGTTCTACCAGAGAAGCAGCAAGAATGGCCTTAGTCCGATTGGGAAATGAGGCTATTCCTCTATTAATGAGAATAGCAACGGATATCTATAAATCAGATTTGGTCAGACTTCAGGCTTGGTCTGCTTTGGGAGAAATTGGTACGCCAGAAGCCTTAGATACTCTCATTGATAATCTGTTAATTTCCTGGGGAACCACCCGACGTAATATTCTCCGCATTCTCCTGAAAATTCCCGATGATGCGGGGATTGAAAGAACTTTAGACCGCATTGGACGTAATGGGGTGGAAACGTTAATTGAACAGGAGTTGATGTTTATTGGTCAAATCTATAGCACTCTTTTAGACCTCGAACCTGAAAAACCTACAGCTCCTATCTTACCTTCTACTGTCTCCCTTGAGGTCGCTTCCCCCCTAGAAATGCTCTGTCGCGCGCTCCGTAATCTTGAATCTGATGCCATAGACCGCTGTTTTCTGCTGATGAAGTTCCTTTACTCCCTCGGATCTATTCAGGCGGCGGCTTTCAATATTCGCTCTGGACAACAGGGAAATATTGCTCGTGGGTTGGAAATCTTGGATAATACTGTTGATATTTCCCGTAAACGAGCCTTGATTGGCATTTTGGATAATCACTCTATTGTCCAAAAAATTGAGGACCTCTCCCCTTTGATTTCCTATAAACCAATGACACCTAGCGAGCGCCTTCGTCGTTTACTGGAGTTTCGCCATTTCCTCTCGGATTGGTCTTTGGCTTGTTGCTTCCACCAAGCGCGGTCCGCCAGTTGGAGTCTCACCGCTGAACAGACTTTGATGTGTCTGAGACATCCCACAGGTTTTGTCCGGGAAGCTGTTTTGGCTTACCTCAAGATGGGAGCGCGTCAGGCTTTGGTAGAATTATTGCCAATGCTACAAACCGATCCAGACCCTTTGGTGGCTCACCAAGTACAACAATTAATCTCGGAATTAGCTGTACACATAAAAACCGAAATGCCTTGAGCAATGGGGAGTCCCTCTGGATTCAAGTTTACTAACTCGCGCTTTACCTCGTCTGATTATGTTAACTAGCGTACAACGCCTATTGTTTGTCCGAAAAGTCCCCATTTTTCAAGAACTTAGGGATGATTTCTTGGTGCGTCTTGCTTCTGTTATGGATGAATTGTCTTTTCCCCCTAATCAAAGTATTTTTACTGAGGGACAAGAAGGGCGATCGCTTTATATTGTCGTTTCTGGTCAGGTCAAGGTTCATCATGGCGATCGTGAATTGGCTCGTTTGGGTAAGGAAGACTGTTTTGGCGAAATGTCTCTATTTGATGCTGAACCGCGATCGGCTTCTGTCACTACCCTAGAACCCTGTGAATGTCTCATGCTCACACAGATGCAGCTTTATGATGCTATTGATGAGACTCCTGGTATTGCGGTTAATATTATTCGCTTACTATCTCGCCGCATCCGAGAATTGAACCAAAAAGCCAACGATCAAAACCCTAAATCTTCCATTTCCGAAGTTAAAGTCCCACCCCCTCGGTCTTGATGTATCTTGATTTTTTTTCAAAAAAAAATTGGGGTCGCTTTTTTGCCTCGCGGGCATTGACAACCCAGGGCATTCCTGCTATTATATTGACAATATCTTTAATAATTGGGTATAGCCACAAATAAAAATTTTACAACCATCCCATTATATTAAAAGTATAGCGCAAGTAGCCACGAAAGGCAACCCCCCCTCCCCCCAAAAAAATTTTTTGCAACATTTCTTAAAATTTTGTTACAAAAGTTAATAAAGTTCTAGTTTGGTAGGAAGGGATTAGTCTGTAAGCTAATGTTTGGACACACAGTTACCCATTAATCCCAAAATTGGGCAGCTATTTGGCTAGGGTAGGTGTAGCAGTTCGTGGCTGACAGAAGCAGTCCGAGGGCGGGTGTAGCAGTCTTGCTGGTGTTGGTAGTAGCTGACAGAAGCAGTCCGAGGGCGGGTGTAGCAGTCTTGCTGGTGTTGGTAGTAGCTGACAGAAGCAGTCCGAGGGCGGGTGTAGCAGTCTTGCTGGTGTTGGTAGTAGCTGACAGAAGCAGTCCGAGGGCGGGTGTAGCAGTCTTGCTGGTGTTGGTAGTAGCTGACAGAAGCACCCCGTGGGCGGGTGTAGCAGTCTTGCTGGTGTTGGTAGTAGCTGACAGAAGCACCCCGTGGGCGGGTGTAGCAGTCTTGCTGGTGTTGGTAGTAGCTGACAGAAGCACCCCGTGGGCGGGTGTAGCAGTCTTGCTGGTGTTGGTAGTAGCTGACAGAAGCACCCCGTGGGCGGGTGTAGCAGTCTTGCTGGTGTTGGTAGTAGCTGACAGAAGCACCCCGTGGGCGGGTGTAGCAGTCTTGCTGGTGTTGGTAGTAGCTGACAGAAGCACCCGCCCCTACTGTCAATGCGGAAAGAAAAGTCTTGTATCTGCTATGATAATTCAATAGCCCAGGTACTCTGGGTGGTAATGCCTGTGGAGCTGTCGGAACGGGGTAAGACTGTTGGGAGGTTTCGGCCACTTGTACCAACAACTGCTGGGGAAGACCAAGGAAGCAGGAATGCCTTATCGTGAGGTAAGGAAGCCCGTGTCGTAATCTTTGATTCGATGACGGGAGGATGTCACGTCGGAGATGGCAAAATCTATCAAGGTCCTATGTCAACAGAAATTAAGGACGAATTACAGCTAGAAGTGCAACGCCGCCGTAATTTCGCCATTATCTCCCACCCAGACGCGGGAAAAACCACGTTAACAGAAAAACTACTTCTGTATGGAGGAGCCATTCACGAAGCGGGAGCGGTAAAAGTCCGCAGGTCGCAGCGTCACGCGACATCAGACTGGATGGCGATGGAACAACAACGGGGGATTTCCATCACTTCAACAGTGTTGCAGTTTGAATATCATAACACTCAGATTAACTTACTGGATACTCCCGGACACCAAGATTTCAGTGAAGATACCTATAGGACGTTGGCGGCGGCGGATAATGCGGTGATGCTGGAAGATGCAGCTAAGGGTTTAGAACCTCAAACCCGGAAGCTGTTTGAAGTGTGTAAGATGCGGGGCTTACCTATTTTTACGTTTATTAATAAAATGGATCGCCCTGGTCGGGAACCTTTGGAACTTCTTGATGAAATTGAGCAGGAATTAGGGTTACACCCTTACCCGGTAAACTGGCCAATTGGTATGGGCGATCGCTTTAAAGGAGTTTTTGACCGCCATAAGGGACAAATTCATCTATTTGAACGGACAGCCCACGGTTCTCGGGAAGCGGTAGATACAGTGATAGATTTGGGAGATCCGCGCATTGAGGATTTATTAGACCAGGATCTGTATTATCAACTCAAGGAAGAATTGGAACTGTTGGACGCTTTAGGTTCAGACTTGGATCTGTCGGCGGTACATAGTGGGAAAATGACCCCAGTATTTTTTGGTAGCGCCATGACTAACTTTGGGGTACAACTGTTTCTGGATGCTTTCCTAGAATATTCGTTAAAACCAGGTCCCCACAATAGCACGATTGGGGATATTCCCCCAGATTATCCAGAGTTTACAGGGTTTGTGTTTAAGTTACAGGCGAATATGGACCCGAAACATCGCGATCGCGTGGCTTTTGTGCGGGTATGTACAGGAAGATTTGAGAAGGACATGACGGTTAGCCATGCTAGAACCGGAAAAACGGTGCGTCTGTCACGTCCGCAAAAACTGTTCGCGCAGGATCGTGAGTCAATTGAGGCGGCTTATCCTGGGGATGTCATTGGTTTAAATAATCCGGGAGTATTTGCGATCGGTGATACTATCTACAATGGTCAAAAACTGGAATATGAGGGGATTCCCTGTTTTTCGCCGGAACTTTTCGCCTATCTGAAAAATCCTAATCCGTCTAAATTTAAGCAGTTCAATAAGGGTATTACAGAACTGAGGGAAGAGGGAGCAATTCAGATCATGTATTCTCAGGATGATTCTAAACGCGATCCAATTTTGGCGGCGGTGGGTCAACTTCAGTTTGAGGTAGTTCAGTTTCGGATGCAGAATGAATATGGGGTGGAAACTCGCCTAGAATTGTTACCCTATAGTGTGGCTAGATGGGTAGCAGGGGGATGGGAAGCGTTAACCAAGGTGGGAAGACTGTTTAATACTGTTACTGTTAAGGACAGTTGGGGTCGCCCAGTTTTGTTATTTAAGAATGAGTGGAATTGTCAACAGGTACAGTCGGAACATCCAGAACTGGAATTAAGAAGTTCGGCTCCGGTGGTGTCGGGTCAGCAACCGCAATAGTGGGAAAAATTGAGTAGGGACAACATATAGTTGTCCCTATCGTTTGTGTGTATATACAGAATTGACAGAAAGACAATGAGGATCCTTGTGGTGTTGTATATGGAGGGAAGCGCAATAGTTAGTTATTCGACAATAGCGGGGGTTTCTTCGATTGGCGTTTCAGAAAATAAGGCTGTATAGGCATATCCGGCGGCGATCGCTCCTACAATGGGAGCCAACCAGAATAACCACACTTGACTAAACAATTCTACGCCAGCAAACAGGGCTGGTCCTGTGCTGCGAGCGGGGTTAACAGAAGTGTTGGTCACGGGAATGCTGATTAAGTGAATTAGGGTTAGGGCTAAACCAATAGCAATAGGAGCAAAGCCCTTGGGGGCTCGGCTATCTGTTGATCCCAAAATCACCATCAAAAACATGAATGTCAGAACTACTTCTGTGATTAAACACGAAAGTAAGGAAAAGCCACCGGGAGAGTGAGGCCCAAAACCATTAGTAGCCAGAGGATTAGTACCAGTAAGGATAAAATCTGGTTGACCTATGGCGATTAGATAGACCAAACCGGCGGCAACGATCGCACCTATAACCTGAGCGACAATATAGGGGAGTAAATCCGAGGCTGGGAAGCGTTTTGCTGCCCATAAACCAAAGGAAACTGCCGGGTTAAGGTGACAACCGGAAATGTGACCAATGGCATAAGCCATAGTCAATACGGTGAGACCAAAGGCGATCGCCACACCAATAAAGGCAATCCCAAAAGGATTATCAACACCCCGTGGAAATTCGGCTGCTAATACCGCACTACCACAACCTCCGAACACGAGCCAAAACGTACCGAGAAACTCGGCGATGCACCGTTTATTCAGGGGCATTTTTTTCACCTCAAATAACTAATTGGGTAAGTTTAAGCAGCAATGCTATCACGTCTGCTTCTGGGAGTGAATTGTTGTTAGTAAAACTTTATAATTGTCGTGGCTATCTGGAAGCCCTAGACTATGATTCAATGAACATATAACTATATGTTAACCTAACAGATATCTAGTATTTGTTGGGTATGCCCTGAGACCAGGTATGGCTTATATATCCTGTGGAAAAGCAGTTATAGAGTTAATTAAACATAGTTAATCAAAGACGATCGCCTGTTTGTGGGTGAAAAAGATGCACTTTTTCATGGGCGATCGCCAAGTTAATTTTATCCCCCAAACTGACATCAATGGCTGCGGGAATCCTCACCTGTAAGCCATCTTCTGGGGGGTGGGTAAACCTAGCAAATAACAGGGTTTCATGTCCCAAGGATTCGACCCGTTCAACCCTGACATTAAGATGATTCGGGCTAGGTTCTGCGAGGGTTAAATGTTCCGAACGCACGCCCAAAACGATAGACTGATCAGCCAAATTCGTGAGATTAGCTATGGTTTCCTGAGATAAACTGAGGCGAAAATGGGGATGGATTAACTCACCGGACTTGGACAGTTTAACGGTGATAAAATTCATGGGACTAGAGCCAATAAACTCGGCGACAAAACGATTAGCGGGGGAGTTATACAAAACCATGGGACTGTCAATTTGCTGAATTTGTCCGCCATTCAGGACAGCAATTCGAGTCCCCATGGTCATAGCTTCGGTTTGGTCGTGGGTAACATAAATAGTGGTAGTTCCTAACTGTCGTTGTAAGTCAACAATTTGCGATCGCATTTCGGTGCGTAACCTAGCATCCAAATTAGATAAGGGTTCATCCATGAGAAAAACCTGGGGATTTCGAGCCATAGCCCTTCCTAAAGCGACCCGTTGCTTTTGACCGCCGGAAAGTTGTTTGGGAAACCGATCTAGTAGGGGTTCAATTTGCAACATCTCAGCAATTTGTTGTACTCGCAGCGCAATGGAACGTTCCCGACTAGACTGGTTACGGAAGGAATTAGGAAAAGGGAGCGATCGCTTTATAGTTCCGGCTAGTCTTTGAGGCAATTTTTCGGGTTGGCCAGTACGTCGCAACCCAAAAGCCAAATTATCATAAACTTTAATGTGGGGATATAGGGCGTAATTTTGAAATACCATAGCGACATCGCGGTTTTTGGGAGGATAATCATTAACTAAGCGATCGCCAATCCAAATCTTTCCGGCTGTGGGAGTTTCCAAGCCAGCAATCAAGCGTAATAGGGTACTTTTTCCGCAGCCAGAAGGTCCGACAAACACCATAAATTCACCATCACGGACGGTGAGGTTAATATTACGAAGGACGGCTCTATCTCGGTCGGTTTCCGAGGGGGTATTTTCCGGGGAAAAACGCTTATAAATATTCTCCAAAACGACGATCGCCATAGTGATTAACCCTCGATTGTTGTACGGTGAATGGGGCTAACCACGGACAAAATCGGTTCCCCAGCATTCAATTCTACCAGGCGATCGCCATAACGATTCTTACCCCAAACCGGAACCACATCAGGAACTAAAGTTACCTAATGATTTTCACTGGTTAAACAATATACAACCTCACCGGGAGTAGTCGCGGCTAACCCCCGACAAGCATATCATGATGACGGAGAGTTTAACATCTGAGTACCAAGGACTAACTGGACTATGGAGGTTTAAGCGATCGCAATTCATTTTTGAGGGATTTTAATAACTCGGAGCGATCTGATCATCAACCGCCTACCCCCACCGGGTGCGATCGTTTGATTCGCGCTCAGTTAGTAGGGTGAGATGGTGGTGTTGGGTTCCGTACCTCCACCCAACCTACTCAAATAGGCGATCGCCCTTTGTGGCTCGGGTGAAACCCAACATTTGTTGCTTGGGTTTCACCCAACAGGGAGAGATATGACGGAAAAAGCGATCGCCCTTTGTGGCTCGGGTTTCACCCAACAGGGAGAGATATGACGGAAAAAGCGATCGCCCTTTGTGGCTCGGGTGAAACCCAACAGGGAGAGGAGAGATATGACGGAAAAAGCGATCGCTCTTTGTTGCTAGGGTGAAACCCAACAGGGAGAGATATGACGGAAAAAGCGATCGCTCTTTGTTGCTAGGGTTTCACCCAACATTTGTTGCTAGGGTGAAACCCAACAGGGAGAGATATGACGGAAAAAGCGATCGCTCTCAGTGATTAACCCTCCATTGTTGTACGGTAAATGGGGCTAACCACCGACAAAATGCGTTCCCCAGAATTCAATTCCACCATGCGATCGCCATAACCATCCTTACCCCAAACCGGAACCACATCAGGAACTAAAGTTACCATACGATTTTCACTGGTTAAACAATAGACAACCTCACCGGGACTAATCGCCGCCAACCCCCGACAAGCATCATCACGGGTGTGAAACTGTAACATTTGAGTACCAATTCCCCCTCGACGGGAACGTTGGAGACTTTGTAGAGAAATCCGTTTAAAATACCCTTGTTCTGACACCAACAGAATAAACTGGTTGTTTAACTCACCCGTTGATGACAGCGTAATACAGCCCACCAACTGTTCATTTTTTCGGAGTCGGGTAGCCACAGAACCCTGAGCGGTTCTTCCCATGACCGGGATCTGCTCAGAATTAATATCCAAACGCAACAGCCGCCCTCCAGAGGTAGCTAAAACCACTTGATCGCCTGTAGCAGCCAGATTAGCATAACTCAACTCATCATTATCTTTGAGTTTCATTACCGTAATCCCCCTAGCACTCAAATCCATGAAATCAGTCCCGGAGAAGCGCTTAATCTTCCCCTCTGCTGATAGCATGATTAAATCAGTCTCTGGGGAAAAAGCACTCTTGGGGGAGGTTCCGCCATCAGTTGTCCGTCTTAGGGGAGAGCTTTGTAAACCCGCCCCCGCAAATGCAGCTACAATCAAATCTTGAGGGCGACTACTGGCATCTTTGGTGGCGGAGGGGGATAATAACGTGATTAAAGGTACACCACGGGACTTCTGAGAAACACTGGGGATATCAGCGACGCTCAAGGGGTAAGCCTTACCCATGCGGTTAATAATCACCAGGGTTTCCGCTGTGGTAGTTAGATAAGAAGCTACGGGAAAATCATCGATCGCCTCAATCGTAATATCCTCACGGGACTGGGGACGAGACAGGGCGCTGGGAGTCACTCGTCGCACATATCCTTTTAGGGTCATTTCGACCAAAGTCTCTTCTACGGCCGGTAATTGGGGGCGTAAAATCTTGGATTTCGTAGGTTTTGAGGAGGGATGCACCTCCTTAGAAGAGGGGACAGACACGGAGGGAGATTCCTGGGGTTCTGAAGAAACAATGCGAGTGCGACGTGGGTCTGAATATCGACGTTTGAGCGATCGCAATTCCTTTTTGAGGGATTTTAATAACTCCGCGCGCTCTGATAATAAAAGGCGCAGGCGATCGATTTGCGCCGCCAACTCCGCCGCTTCCTGCTGCAACTTTTGCCCTTCCAACTGCGTCAATCGTCTGAGGGGCATAGCTAGAATTGTATCGGCTTGCTCGCCAGTCAGATCTAAACGAGTTTCTAGGGATATTTTAGCCGAAGTACCATCGGGAGCATTTCGCAAAATCTCGATCACCTCATCCAAAGCTGCTAAAGCCTTGAGTAAGCCTCCCACCATCAAAGCGCGACGTTCCGCTATCTGTAACTCGGATCTATAGCGACGCAGGAGAGTTTGTTCACGAAACCCTAGAAATTCCTGGAGGATTTGTTTAAGGCTCAGTTGTCGAGGTTGACTGTTGACCAAAGCCAGGAAAATCGCCCCAAATTTCGACATCAAATCCGTGTGCTGATAGAGATTATGCAGCACCACTTCTGGGGTGGCTTCCCGTTTCAGTTCGATTACCACTCTAATCCCTTCGCGATCGCTTTCGTCTCGGATATCAGAAATCCCCTCCAATTTACCCGCATTCACCAAAACCGCCACCTTTTCAATCCATCCGGCTTTGTTGACCTGAAAAGGTAATTCCGTCACCACAATCGCATTTTTAGTGCGTTTACGACCCGCCGTTGGTACCTGCTCAATTTTCGCGACCCCCCGCATGACAATACTACCTCGCCCTGATGTGTAGGCTTCTGTAATCCCTGCTGTAGCCACAATTTCCCCCCCAGTGGGAAAGTCCGGTCCCGGAATGAGTTGCATTAACTTCTGATCGGAAAGGTCGGGATGATCAATCAAAGCGATTAAGCCATCGACTACCTCCCCTAAATTGTGGGGAGGAATATTAGTCGCCATACCTACTGCGATACCAGAGCTACCATTGAGGATTAAAAACGGTAGTTGCGCCGGGAGAACTGTGGGTTCTTGTTGGGAATTGTCAAAGTTACTCGTAAAATCAACCGTCGCTTCTCCTACCTGGGTAAGCAGTCCCTCATTACCAATAGCAGCTAACCGGGTCTCTGTATACCTCATGGCGGCGGGAGGGTCGTTATCTACCGAACCAAAGTTACCGTGACCCGCCAATAACGGATAACGACTAGAAAACTCTTGCACTAACCGCACTAGAGCATCATATACCGACTGGTCGCCGTGGGGGTGGTATTTTCCTAATACGTCCCCAACTACCCGCGCACACTTACGATAAGGGCGATCGGGTGTTAGCCCTAGTTCGTGCATCGCATATAATATGCGACGGTGTACTGGTTTTAAGCCGTCTCGGACATCTGGTAGCGCTCGCCCCACAATTACACTCATGGCGTATTCGAGGTACGATTGCTGCATTTCATTGGTTAATGATGTGGGTATCACTTCCCCGCTCAGAAAATTTAACTGTTTAGCCATGAGTTGGATCGATTTTAGGGTTTAGCAATTTTAATATTTGGGAAACTCTAGGGATTTCAACACCTGAGTTAAGGACGATTTCGGAGCCTACTATTTTAGGTTAACTGCAATGTTGCCCGGTTTTGACCAAAATTTTCAGATTCAATTGCGGGTTAAATCAGGTTCAAGTTGCTGTTTTGTGGTCATAATGATATCAGACGGGGATTTTTGGGGTTCGCCCAATACTATCAACGTCGTGTTATGATTGCACATCGTAACTGGAGAGTATGTCCAGCGGAGACTCTGATGAAGACCGTTCTGATTGTAGAAGACGATCCGGTTAATGCCCGCGTTTTTGCCAAAATTTTGAGCAAACGAGGGGGATTAGCGGTTAAGCACACTGAAAACGTAGACGAAGTAATGCAGATAGCTCGCACTAAAGAGGCTGACCTGATTTTGATGGATGTGTCATTGGCTCGCAGTGTGTATCTGGGTAAAGCAGTCGATGGGATTAAAATTACCCAGTTGCTCAAGGCTGATCCAGATACAGCTAAGTTACCAATTATTCTAGTGACCGCCCACGCTATGGCGGGCGATCGCGAAGATTTTTTGGCGGAAAGTGGCGCTGACGACTATATTTCCAAACCTGTCATTGATCATCAAGAATTTGTCAATAAAATTAAGTCCCTACTCCCCAAGGATTAGCTATGCTATCCTTAGAGTCGGCTGATGGTTTGCTGCATCCGAGGTGTGGAAAAAAAAGTCCGAGCATCCTCCATGAGGCGATCGCCCCAGAGATTTTCTCGGAGAAATTCAAGCTCTGCATAACGACTATCTAGTTGCAGGGCTTGTTCTCCCAAGGTTAAAGCCCTTTCTGTGTCGCCCTGTCGATAAAGGGCTACTGCAATGGCTAACAATGGCTCGGCGGCGGTTTCATCAATGGCAAAAGCCTCTTCCCAACGCTGCACTGCTGAATCGGTTTTACCGAGTTCGTATTCCACTAAACCAATATTATTAATTGCTGGCCAGAGGAGTCTTTCCAGGTTATAGGCTTCTTTGTATTTGGCGATCGCTTCGTCGAATTTTCCCAGTTGAAAATAGGCATTACCTAAATCAAACAAGGCTCCGGGAACGTTAGGATTGATTCTTAAACCCTGTTCGATTTCCTCCACAGACCTCTGATACTCTCCTTTGCGAAAGTAAGCATCCCCTAAGACAAACCTAATTGCTGGGTTGTCAGGGGCTAAGGCTTGGGCTCTGTTTAGGGCTTCGATTCCGGCTTCTATGCGATCAACCTGGACGTAAAGGCTACCTAATAAAGCCCAGGTTTGATAGTTTTTGGGTGCTAATTGGGTCGCTAATTCAGCCCTGGGTAGGGCGAGTTGGTATTGCTGAAATCGCGTGAGTTGGGCGGCTTCTTCAATTAAACCATCTCCGGTTTGTTGTAAATGTTCTGAGTCTACTTGCAGAGTGTAAGGTAATAGGGCTTGGGCGAATGCTGCTTGGCGCACACCCGCCAGACTTAACCACAGGGGGAGGGTCAGTAGTAACCCCCCTAATTGCCTCATTAGGCGGAAATGGCGACTTGTGAAATGGCTAAAAATTGATGTCCAGAGCATGATGGTTACAGGTGATCAAAGGGGGTTTAATTTAGATTTAGGTTAGGGGGAGCCAAATTTCAAATTCTGTGCCTACACCCAGTTGCGATCGCAGATTTAGCTTGCCTCCGTGTTTGGCGGTGACAATTTGATAGCTTAACCCTAAACTGGTTTCTTTGTCAGCGCGACGATGAGCCGAGAATGACTCCAGGATTTTTTTCAACTGCGACGATGACATCCCCAGACCATTATCACTTATTTTAATTAAAACCCAGGACTCCTGATTTGACTCCCCCCTGGGGGTATCTCCTTGGTCGTCTGTCATGGCACTAACCTTGATGGTAATTTCAATTCGGGGGCGATCGCTTCTTTGAACCCGATGCACTGGCCCAAACTCTTCTACCCAGTCCTGTCTCACCGCCCGATCAATCAGAGCGCTAACCGCATTGGTGAGAATATTCATAAACACCTGATTTAACTGTCCAATATAGCAGGAAATCGGCGGAACTTGACCGTAGTGCCTAATAATTTCGATTTCCCCTTTGATTTGGCTTTGGATTAACAAGACAATACCATCCAAAGACCCCTGCAAATCTGCTGGCTTGGGGTGGACATTATCAATATGGCAGAAGTTCTGTAAGCTGGTGGCTAATCGATTTAGGCGATCGGCCCCTCCACTAATACTAGCAACTACTCGCGGTAAATCCGATCGCACAAAGTCTAAGTCTATCTCCTCCTGTTTAGCTTCAATCTCTGGCGGCACTTGGGGAAAATGCTTCTCATAAGCTGATAATAACTCCATTAACCCTTGGGCGTATTCGTTTAAATGGGTAAGATTACCCCAAATAAATCCCACCGGATCTAAGATTTCGTGGGCGACACCATCTACCAAGCGCCCTAGGTTACTCATTTTTTCACTCTGAATCATTTGGATCTGGGTGCGTTCATAACGCACTTGGGTTTCAATACCTCTAATTTGCCAATGGGCAATATTGAGATCGTCAATATTTAAAATAGAATAGGGGATGGCTGGATTTCCTCGATGAGCTACAACAATTGGTTCGGCAATTAGTTCTGGCGATCGCCTTCTAGCATAGCGCGCCGCTTCTAAAATCGTCATCGTTTCCGGTAAAACCAGCATCGGGAAACCCCCATAGCTATAACAAACTCCCAAGGGTTGACTTGACAACATTTCCCCCCCTTGAGGTCGGATGAAAAACTCTAATAATTGTCGTCGGGAAAGTAGCCCCACTAATTGGGGTTCCTCCGATTCTATGTCTTCCCAAATTAATACCCCAGGTAGTAAAGCGTGACGCTGAAATTGTCGGACTACTTCTGACACCAGGCTATCTGATTTGAGCCCAAAATGATAAGTGGGTAAATCCCCTAAAGTGGCTTCCCAGTCTAGGTCTGGGCTATTTCCCTCTAACAGCCGGGGAAAGGATAAGTAAGTTTTAAATGGCTCTGACACTGGATACTATGGCGATCGGAATTTTGACGCTCATTTGATTATAAATTATTCCGAGCCTTGGTCAGATGAAATCTGACTATCTTTACATAAACCCATTGGGACCAATAGTGCGATCGCATTGTTCAGGAGATAGATTAACTCCCTTAGCCCGAAACAGGTTACAACCAATAAATATAGCCTTTTCTATCTGGGCTCCTTCCAGGTTAGCACCCTGTAGGTCAACATTGACTAGGTAAGCATCTTGTAAATCCGCATTATACAAGTCCGCCGCTTGTAAATTTACATCAGACAATTGCGCCCTCTGTAAGTTACTATAGCGCAGATTAGCTCGATAAAAATTACTATGGGATAGGCAAGCATCAGATAAATTACCCTCCTTCAGCTTCACATCCCCAAATTCACTCTCAATAATCTCTGTATTGCTCAAATTAGCATAACTTAAATTAGCATAGGGCATATATACTTTAATTAATCGACTTGCTACCAGTTGAATATTTCGCAAATCTACCTCAAATAAATTTGCTCTCACTATTTCAATCTTTACAAAATCTCGTTGACCATTAACATAATTTCGCCATAAATCCTGATCAGTTAACTTCTGCATTTTGGAATTATTCAAGATATCATTTCTTTTCAGGAATCTTTCCCCGAAAAGTCGATTGCCGTTTTACACTGTAGGACACCTATACACCAAAACCGATAAGTTTTAATCTTTTTTTTATAGTTAGCGATTTATGGCATTGAATAGCCGGTAGTTTTATAAATATAATCTTGAATTCTTTGATAAGTACCCGGGTTGCTGTGGCGATTAATTACTACCTGTTCACGGGTATTCGCCAACCAAAATACAATCCGCTGAGTACCATCACAGCTAAATACTTGGATACGACTCAAATCAATTATATATTCATTGCGGTCATAATTAAACTTAATCCAAAACCCTGTTTCTGGACTTTCTGCTGTTTGTGTTTTGATGTAATCGAGAATAATTTGATAGGTTTCTGGGTGAGTTTTTGGATTAATTACAATAGGATAGTTACCGTCTTTTAACCAAAAGGTTAGGCGATGATTTAAGCCAAAACAAAATGCACCGATGCTATGGAGATCGATAATATAGGTTTCTCTTTCATATATCAATTTAATCCAGTGCGCCACAAGATTACCTCAAATCTGTGATTCTTGCCATAATTAGTCTTAGGAAAAATGCAGCATTATAGATTACCAAAATCCAGCCCCAACCAACTGATAAAATTCAATTGGTGGGCGGTAATTGCTAGGACTTATCAGCGGAATTATTGACTACCGCCGGAGGTTTACTTTCTGACCCCAAGGTGGTTGTCTTGTCTTTCTTTAATAAATGACAAGCGGCTTGAATTAACCCTTTGAACAGGGGGTGGGGAGTATTAGGTCGAGATTGAAACTCAGGATGGAATTGGGTAGCAATGAAAAATGGATGCTCGGGAAATTCAATAATTTCTACCAAGCGACCATCTGGAGATGTACCACTGATCATATAACCGGTTTCCAAAAACAGACTCCGATAGGCATTATTAAACTCATACCGATGTCGGTGGCGTTCATAAACCACTTCCTGATCGTACAGTTTGGAGGCGAGGGTATCAGGCTTTAACCTACAAGGATATAACCCTAAACGCATAGTTCCACCAAGATCGACAACATCCTGCTGTTCTGGTAATAAGTTAATTACCGGGTTAGGGGTGTTGGGATCAAATTCGGCACTATCTGCGTTTGCTAGTCCCGCACAATAACGCGCCCATTCGATAATAGAACATTGCATCCCTAAGCATAGACCTAAAAATGGGATTTGATGTTCTCTGGCATAACGAATCGCCGCAATTTTACCATCAATTCCCCTCACCCCAAATCCCCCCGGTACAATAATACCGTGAACTTCTTTCAGGGCTGATTGTACATCATCAGTTTGTAGGTCTTCTGAATTTACCCATCTGAGATTGACTTCGGTTCCCACATCAATTGCTGCATGGCGCACGGCTTCTACTACGGATAGGTAAGCATCGCTTAACTGGATGTATTTACCGACGATCGCAATTTGTACCGTAGCGGGTTTGGTAGCCAGCAACCCACCTTTTTGGGTACGATAGAGGCGATCGACAAGAGTTTGCCAAGAACTCAGATCTGGCTGTCGCTGTTCTAATTGTAGAAGTTCCAAGGTTTGCTGGGCGAGTCCTTCTTTTTCCAAAATTAGGGGTACTTCGTAAATGCTATCAGCATCTTGGGCTGTAATCACACTCTCTACCTCTACATCGCAAAACTCGGAGATCTTCTCTTTTATCCCCATAGGTAAAGGGCGATCGCATCTACAAACCAGAATATCTGGTTGAATACCAATTGATCGCAATTCTTTCACAGAATGTTGAGTCGGCTTAGTTTTCATCTCCCCCGCCGCACTAATAAAAGGCATTAAGGTAACATGGAGATAGACCACATTTTTGCGGCCCACATCTTTCCGAAATTGTCGGATCGCCTCCAAAAAGGGTAAAGACTCGATATCCCCCACGGTTCCACCCACCTCTGTAATTACCACATCTGAGTGAGTATTCTGGGCTACCCTATGGATACGTTCCTTACACTCATTGGTAATATGGGGGATCACCTGGACTGTTCCCCCGTGATAGTCCCCCCGTCTCTCTTTATTGATTACAGCTTGATAAATCGCCCCCGCTGTCACACTATTTAGGCGGGACATAGAAGTGTCAGTAAATCTTTCATAATGTCCCAAGTCTAAATCAGTTTCTGCCCCATCTTGGGTAACAAACACCTCCCCATGCTGAAACGGACTCATAGTTCCCGGATCTACGTTAATATAGGGATCTAACTTGAGGATGGAGACCGAATAGTTACGGGATTTTAGCAAACGCCCTAAACTCGCGGCCACAATTCCCTTACCGATACTGGAGACGACCCCACCTGTAATAAAAACAAACTTAGCCATAAAAATGATCCAACGCTCACCCATTGGGACTACACTTATTCTGCCATAAAACTGAACCCTTGCTAGTTAAATCTTGACACTGAACACTTAATTTTTGTTAATGTTCGTTAATGTGTTTCCCTCTGGGCTAGACCAAAGCATCCTCCCGGCTACATTTGTTGACAGCCATTAAACCCCATTAGTATCACGATATTTAAACATATAATCTACTGGGAGATAATTGCTCAAATATAGAATCGGCTTTTCCAGCTAGATACTCCCCATAGCGCTGGGCTAAGGGTGGCACAAATACCAAGGGATTACTAAAGCCTGAAAATATATGGATTCCTGACCAATTCGGCACCGCACCTATCAGGGGTAAACCATCCCCGCTAAAGGCGACTAAACAGTGATGCCAAGTGGCTGGCAAATCGGCTAAACTCGGTAAAATTTTGGCGATCGCCTCTCGGATAGTTGCCTCACTTTCCGCCTGATTAATCACCGCGTTGGGATTACTCAAAGTTCGCGAAGGTTGCCCGATTCTCAAACGACCATCTAACAATTGTACAGCACTAGGGTCTATAATAAATGGTGCTAATTCCTGATAGGGGTCATCCCACAACTCTTCTAGTTCCGGCTGAGTAGCGATCGCTTCCAGCCTAAATCTGGGCATAGTCGCCGACATCACTACAGTTCTCAATTTTGGCGGCAATTTATCGGTTTCTAAAACCTCCGTATGAGTAAAGTGTATTTTTACTTTAATTCCCGCTGCTTTTAACAGTTCCCTACTCATACCACCCGCACAAACCACCACATTAGCAGCCGATAAATTTTCCCCATCTGCAATCACACCAGTTATCCGATTTCCCACTCTGATTAAATCAGAAACTATGCCAATTTTGACAGTTCCCCCTAACCGTTGGAAACCATGTATATATCCCTGGTTTAGAGCCTCTGGTAAAATGTGACCATGGCGCACCGTAAACGCACCAGCTATTTCTTCCGGGTTTAGTAGGGGTTCTAATTCGCAAGCGGTTTGAGTATCCACCCACCTAGGAGGAGTCACAAAAGGGGGATAATTAGCGGCTATAGCTTCCGGGTGAGTATCTCTGGGGACTGTTAACACCAGATCGACTTCCCGCAACTGTGTATCAACCCCTAACTCCTCTGATAAAACCTGATGGCGTTTCCGTCCCTGTTGACACAATTCATAGGTTAAATCATTATAACCCCCCCAATAAGCTAGTCCCCCATAACTGTAGCGCGTAGCATTTTCTGGGGTCGGAAACTGATCTATTAACATCACGGAAAATCCGGTTTTGGCTAATTCATAACTGAGGGAAGCACCAGCAATTCCCGCACCAACTACAATCCAATCAACAGTTTTCATGGTCTAATTTTTATATGGATTACCTAAGATTTTCCCATAAATAGCGATCGCACTACTATATTATTCATACCCACCCCAATGGTTCAGGAAAGGGTCAACCCCATAGTTACTATAGGCGATCGCTCCAGTGTCAGACCCCCTAAACCTATCACCTTACCCAATAACTTGGAAAGTGGCTATTCTGTTACTCATCCTGATGAGAATCGATATAAGCAAGCAACCATTTAGCTTCATCGAAATCTTCCATGATAGTTTTTAAGTCTAGTAATCCGATTAATTTATAAACATCAACAGCTTATGAACAGTTAAAATCGCCTTATTTTGTGCTTTAACTACTTCTATATAAATCGTAATATATATCATGTCTCACCGCCTTCATTTCATGATTTGTCTGAATTTTGGGTATATTACAGACATGAATGGATGGCTATGATTGGCTAACTCTATGTAATTCAAATTTATGTATATCAACGGAATATCTACCATCTTTTACCGCCTATAAGACCTTGCAGCCATGCTTGACCGACCAGAAAATTATCAAGCCAGTCCTCAAACTCATCTGATGACTTAAAATTTACCTCTGTCTCATTTTTCTGGTTTTTTTCAAATATTAATACATCCTCAATATCGAATGAATTTAGCAGCAATGGTGAATGAGTCGTTACGATTATTTGCGTATTTTTCGATGCTTGCTTGAGTGCATCTGTGATGGTATTAATCATGTCGGGATGAAGATTTGTTTCCGGCTCATCAATACAGACTAAGTTACCTCGTTCAGGGTTAAATAATATGGATAATAGCAAAAGATAGCGGAGGGTTCCATCTGAGATATGTTCCATAGAAACTGACTTAGCCAGATAATCTTCACGAAGGACTAAGTATAATTTAGAACCCAAAAAATTAAAATTGATGTCTTTAAAATGTGGGTTAATTTTCTTGATGGCTTGCTCGATTTCAGCATACCAGAGAGAATTGTTATTTCTGATGTTGTTAATAATCGTCATCAGGTTTTGTCCATCATGGGACAATTTTCTTTCAGTACCATAGCTGGAAGGTTGTCTGATGACACTTTCAAAGGTGGTATCAAAATAATAATAGACAGCTACCTCTTCTAAAGCTCTTTTTAAGGTGAAAATAGGATAAAATCTCTCCGGGTCTGAAATCTGACTTAAAACGGGTTCTGTGGATTTAAAATTGACCTGTTGACTTTCTTGGGGATATCTCTGAAAACCCACTTTTCCTTCTTCCCGAGTGGAAATAACTCCCTGGGCATTATTCATGTCCATGAAGATAAAATCATCTTGATCATCACTTCGGCAATATAGCTTTTCTTTCAAGTAATATGAAGTTGACCCCGCTTTAAAGATTGTGAGTTCGTAAATGGGATTAGTTTTAAATTGGAATCCTCTTCTATTGTGATTTTGGTGAATTGCATCTTTGCTAAATTCAAAGCCGAGTTTTATATAGTCTTTGGTGTCCTCATTAAAATTGGCCACGGCATCAAAGCCACTCCACTTTTTTAAAAAAGTCTTTTCCAATCCATTCCCGGCAATAATCTCATACAGTAAAGCGATCGCCTTTAACAAGTTGGATTTGCCACTACCATTAATACCTAGGAGAATATTCACACCAGGATTCAGCTTGATGGTTGTGGGTTTTCGGAAACTAAAAAAGTTTTCTAAGGTAATTTCTGACAGCATTCTTATGGATTTTTCTTTGATATGGTCTGTGTCTGTCTAAGTTATACAGCTTGTTCACCAGTCGCTTAATACATTGCCCTCACCCTAAATCTGGATCCCAGAAAGGGAGAGGGACTTTGAGAGGTGATCAGATGATTTCTGAACAGGCTGTAACTTGGATTATACTATAAAGATGCTTGATTTCGGTCTGGGGACTGTTTCTGGCTGCTGTCTTTTCATTCTTCCACACTTCTCCTCTTGATAGTCAGACAAGTTTGCGCCCCAACTAGGCTGGGGGTGAATGGCGACTATGGGGACTACAATCCTATCCATTTATGGGTAAAAATTAAGGCGGCGATATGGGTTCATATAAGATGGTTTTTCCTCGCCTTTGACCAGAATCTTGCCATCCCCGTTTATGTAGTTCTCCTAGGCGGTTTAAAGTGGTAATATATGGGGCGGAAACTCCCAAAATTTGCGCTAATTCTTTGCCGGTTTTTAAGCGAGAATCAACTTCTTTAGGTGATGGTTGGCGTGATGATGGTGGCGAGGGTTTTGATAACTTATTTGATAACTTACCAGCCGGGGATGCTGGCGGCGGTGGTGCAGAAGCGCGATCGCTCGCTTTTGAGTCTATATAATTCGGCAATATGTCCCGAATTTGGGGTTCCAGATTTTGTTGCAAATAATCTTCAATAATTTGTTTGATATCGAGATCCATTCTCCCATCTGAACCAGAGGAAAAGGCGATCGCTACCTGATGATCCAGAGGTGCCAGATAAATTTTGATTAACCCAACTAACACCTGTTCAGGGGACATTTGATAGGTCGCACAACGTTGCTGGAAATCCTGCCATAGCTTAGGATTAACCCTCAAATTAATCGAAACTTCATGGTTTGAGACAACCACAGAATTTACCCTATTGTAATAGCCTTTCTCATTATAGATTACTCCTTTTCTCGCCCAAATCACACGGAGAACAAAGGATAATTATACCCATTGTGCAAGTTATCCTAAAACCCTGCTATACTATTGATAAAGAAACTCAAAAAGACCTAATTATGAGCGCTTCCAAACCCTACCAGCCCTTGCTATTTCGCCTATTACACGGCTTAAATAGCCTTTTAGTATTTGGATGTATTATCACTGGCTATCTCGTTTACGAAAGCTACGATCGCCGTTTCGGGACTCTCTGGTTAATCCCGGAAGATAGCAACCTGATCGACATCCATGGAACCTGGGGATTTTTCCTATTTTTTATGGCCTTAGCCTTCACCTACTACAGCCTACGTCGGGGGAAAAAACGCCTCATCCAACCTGACACCCTAGCCCAACTCAAACGGACCCCACAGCCAATCTGGTGGTACACCCTCCATCGAATCACCAACACCATAGCCTTATTAGCCCTAGCACTAGCCGTCATTTCTGGGAAATTCCAGGACGAAAACTGGCTGAGGGTAGGGGAAACACACCATTTGTCGTATAATATCCACCTGTTAGCTTGGGCAATTATGATTGTGGCGATCGCCCTTCATGTTCTGATGGCGGCGCGGGTTGGAGGTGTTCCCCTGCTGCTGTCTATGGCTAATTCTCAAATCAAATCCAGCGACCATCCCCGTCTCTGGTGGGGTAACTTGCGAAACTGGCTAAAACATCCCCGAATTTGACTATAAAAACGGAAAAGGCACTTGGGAGTCTGGCCGAGTTTCGACCCCAAGTACCTCTTCCTTCAAACCTTACTCCTCACACTTGACAACCAATATATACTATTTTCCGAGATTGTCAAGAGCATTTCCCAATTAAGCCACCGCAGGCTGAGGCTGAAACTGGAACATCGAGTAAATCACATTCCGGCGAATATCCGTCATCATATCCAGGAAAAGTTCGTAACCCTCCCGTTTATACTCCACCAGCGGGTCTTTCTGACCATAGCCTCGCAGACCCACAGACTCCCGCAAAGCATCCATTTGCTGCAAATGTTCCCGCCACAGAGTATCAATCTGTTGGAGAATAAAAAACCTTTCCGCATCACGCATCAGTCCAGGGCGAATCTGATTTACCTGAGCCTCCTTAATATCATAGGCATTACGCAGTTGTTCATACAAGAAAGTCTTAATCTCCTCAACCGTCATATCAAACAACTGTTCAGAAGTCAGATCCTTCAGCAAATAAACAAACTCCTTCACCTTAGCCACCAAAGTCTCAAGATCCCACTCTTCCGAAGGCAGATCCGGGTTAATATAAGCCTCGACGATATCATCCATCGTCTTTTCGCCATACTTAATCACCTGTTCCTTGAGATCCTGACCTTCCAATACCCGGCGGCGTTCCGCATAAATAGCCCGACGCTGATTATTCATTACCTCGTCGTACTCGAACACCTGCTTACGGATATCATAATAATAAGTTTCTACCTTTTTCTGGGCATTTTCCAGCGATCGCGTCAACAACTTCGACTCAATAGGTAAATCCTCCTCCACCTGAAAAGCCGTCATCATCGCCGCCACCCGTTCACCACCAAAAATCCGTAGCAAATTATCTTCCAGACTCAAAAAGAAGCGAGTCGAACCCGGGTCTCCCTGACGACCAGCCCTTCCCCGCAACTGGTTATCTACCCGACGGGACTCATGGCGTTCTGTACCGATAACGTGCAATCCTCCCAGGGACACCACCTCATCATGTTCCTCATGAGTAAACACCTCATACTCAGCCACAATAGCCTGATAAACCTCCCGTATCCGCTGAACCACCACATCAGTAGTGGGAGCTTTTTCCGAGGCTACAGCTAGGATATCCTCAGCCATAAGTTCAGGAACACTACGTTCCCCATAAACCGACACCGCAAAATCTACCGCCGATCGCAGTTTCTCTTGAGTCTCTACCGACAACTCCGTGGGAAAAATTCCCGCCGCCACCTTCCAAACCTTCGGCTTATCAGCAGCAGCAAAACCCTGGGGCTTATTACGACGGGGACCCCCTCCGATTTGAGGGATAGCCAATTCTCGCTCATCTTGCGGTTTCACAATTCGGGGCATAAAATACTCCCGTAACTTCAACCGCGCCATATAATCAGCATTACCCCCCAGGATAATATCAGTTCCTCGCCCCGCCATGTTAGTAGCAATAGTTACAGCCCCTTTGCGACCAGCCTGCGCCACAATTTCTGATTCCCTTTCCACATTTTCCGGCTTCGCATTCAAAAGATTATGGGGAACCTCCTGCTGTGATAACAAACCAGAAAGCAACTCCGATTTTTCCACACTGGTAGTTCCCACCAATACAGGTCTACCCATATTGTGCATTTGCGCGCATTCAGTAGCGATCGCCAGCCATTTCCCCTGCTCAGTTTTATAAACCATATCCGACAAATCCGCACGAGCCGTCGGTCGGTTAGTCGGAACTACCGTCACCTGCAAATTATAAATCTTCTCAATTTCCGCCTCCTCAGTTTTCGCCGTCCCCGTCATCCCCGACAATTTGGGATATAGCAAAAAGAAATTTTGATAAGTAATTGTCGCCAAAGTTTGGGTTTCCGGCTGAATTTCCACACCTTCCTTAGCCTCGATCGCCTGATGTAAGCCATCACTCCAACGCCGACCCTGCATTACCCGTCCCGTGAACTCGTCTACAATAACGACTTCATCATCCCGAACGATATAATTAACATCCTTGATAAACAATTCTTTTGCTTTCAACGCATTAAACACAAAATGCGCCCAAGGGTCATTAGGATCATATAAATCCTTAACCCCCAAAAACTCTTCCGCCGCCGCAAAACCCTCATCCGTCAGCAGAACATTACGCGCCTTTTCGTCCACCTCATAATGTTCCTTATCCTTCTGTAGCGCCTTCGCCACCTCCGCCGCCCTCATATACTTCTCACTAGGACGTTCTACCTGACCAGAGATAATCAACGGAGTGCGCGCCTCATCAATTAGCACCGAGTCCACTTCGTCAATAATGCAATAATTGAAAGGACGCTGCACCACCTCTTCCATAGAGGTCGCCATATTATCCCGCAAATAGTCAAACCCAACCTCACTGTTAGTTGCGTAGGTAATATCACAGCTATAGTTCTTTTTCCGTTCCTCTGGACCCATTCCCTGCTGGATTAATCCCACACTCAACCCCAGAAAACGGTGTACCTGTCCCATCCACTCAGCATCACGACGCGCTAAATAATCATTAACCGTGATAATATGCACCCCGTGACCTGATAACCCATTTAGATAAGCCGGGAGGGTCGAAACCAGGGTTTTTCCTTCCCCCGTTTTCATCTCCGCGATTTCCCCCTTATGTAAAATCATACCCCCCAGCACCTGAACATCAAAGTGCCGCATTCCTAACACCCGTCGGGAAGCCTCCCTGACTACAGCAAACGCTAACGGTAAAATTTCCTCCAGGATTTGTTCCCTTTCCTCCCGGTTTTTGGCTTTCGCCAACATCTCCTTAAACTCCCCCGTCTTTGCCTTTAGACCTTCATCGGAGAGCGATCGCACATCTTCCTCTAGGATATTAACATCCGTCACTACAGGCTGATATTTTTTGATTTTCCGGGCATTAGGATCGCCCAGCAGAGCTTTAAGCATAGCAATAACAGGATAATCTCAACACTTTCCTATCTAGTATAGGGTTTATTCTTTACCATGAAACTCCCATAGCCAGATCTTTTCCAATGCGATCGCATCCCTGTTGGTTTAGATTATAATTACTGATTGCCATTGCTTTTTATGTTTCCTGAGTATTTACCCCCACTGGCTGAACCACTCACCGAATTGACTTCTATCTCCCTCGCTGAAGCAATTATTGCTCAACCCATAACCCTCCCAGCCGTCCCTCAACCTATCCTCACTACCTATGTCCGCCAAGGAAACCCACAGCCTCCCATTCTTCTCCTACACGGTTTCGATAGTTCCGTCCTAGAGTTTCGCCGACTCTTACCACTATTAGCTAATACCACCGAAACCTGGGCCGTGGATCTATTGGGCTTTGGCTTTACGCAGCGATCGCCTTATTTAACCGTTAATCCTGCTCATATCCTAGCCCATCTCTACGCTTTCTGGCAATCCCGCATCAATCAGCCAGTTATCTTAGTTGGCGCTTCTATGGGAGGTGCTACAGCCATCGACTTTACCCTAAATCATCCCCACGCTGTACAATCTCTCGTCCTAATTGATAGTGCCGGAATCAATAAAGGTCCCATCGCTGGCAAGTTTTTATTTCCACCCTTCGACTATCTCGCTACCGAATTTCTGCGACAACCCAAAGTTCGCCAAAGTATCAGCGAAAACGCCTATTTTGACAAAACCCTCGCCTCCCGTGATGCTCAGTTATGCGCCGCGTGGCATCTACAATCACCATTATGGAATCGCGGTTTAATTGAGTTTACCAAAAGTGGCGGTTATGGTGCTTTTGGCGATCGCTTAAATACTATTCAACAACCCACCTTAATTTTATGGGGCAACAATGACAAAATCTTGGGAACCAAAGATGCCGATAAATTCCGAACCGCTATCCCTAACAGTAAACTTATCTGGATTGACAAATGCGGTCATGTTCCCCACCTCGAACAGCCACAAATTACCGCCAATCAAATACTCGAATTTGTCAATTAGCCACCCTCTCCCCCGCCCCCGCCTCATTCCCCCCAACCCTTGACAATTCCCCTCCCCATCAGTTACCATATTCTTGTGGGGGTTACATGGCTATACGCTTGATTTTTTATTCAATATCCCGTCCGCGCCTCATTTCCCCCCAACCCTTGACAATTCCCTTCCCCATCAGTTACCATATTCTTGTGGGGGTTACATGGCTATACGCTTGATTTTTTATTCAACATCCCGTCCGCGCCTCATTTCCCCCCAACCCTTGACAATTCCCCCCCCATCAGTTACCATATTCTTGTGGGGGTTACATGGCTATACGCTTGATTTTTTATTCAACATCTCGTCCGCGCCTCATTTCCGCCAACCCTTGACAATTCCCCTCCCCATCAGTTACCATATTCTTGTGGGGGTTACATGGGTATACGCTTGATTTTTTATTCAACATAGAGCGATCGCCTCTATTAAATACATATCCTGCCAGAGGGAATATGATCCAACAACTTACCATTACAGTTCTGGTAGAAAATACAGCCGGGGGGAAAGGACTGCTAGGAGAACACGGGCCGTCTATTCTAGTGGAATTAGAATTTCATTCTAAATCGGAGGTATAACTATCATTCTGAGCGAAGGCATCGGCATCCAGTTCTAATACTTCGATCGCTTTCGTTTTCACCCCGATTCCATATTCGATTAACAGATCCAGCAGTTTTTCTCCGTTGATTAACGTGATTGGCGGCGCACCCGGGGCGAACGCCACCTCCACCGTCCCCTTGGAAAAATCGCCCGTGGTGATAATCGTACCCCGCACCGCTTGAAACCGATACAAACACCCCCGCAAAGCATCCAAAATTGGTCTTTGAATGTTCCCCTGTTGTCGCTTCACCTGCACCACTTCCCGCACCGAAGTGATCCCCAGTTCGATATCCGCGACCACATCGACTCCCTTATCATTCGTCGGTGATGTCACCTCCACATTTTGATAATTCATTGCCTCCAACAATTGCTTGATCAAATACTCAAAAGCGGTGGGAGCCATCGTCGATAGGATTTCTTGAATGCTGGATCTGACCGAGGCTTTCTGCTCTTTAACCAGGGTTAAAATTTCCTGTACTTTCCCCCCGCCGTCGAGTTCTTCATCGCCTCCCGAATCTTTCAAATAATTCAAACCCGCGTCGGTAATGCTGTAGGTTGTCCCCGTTTTGATCAATAATTCGCGATCGGCTAAATTGTAAAGCCGCCGCCACAGCGTATCTTTGATGGTGCTGTCTGTGCCGAATTGGGAGTAACGCTTGAGATAGTCCGACCAATCGGGTACAAAATCTCCGCGACGACCTCCCCCTTTTTCAGCCACCACACTTAGTAATTTTAATAAGCCTTCCCGTTCGTCAATTTGTTTTTCAACGTCTCCCAAGGAATGGCAGATAAAATCCCGTCCCGCATCAGTTAATACAACTTTCCCCCCTGAATCGTCTTCCAGCAATTCATAGATTCGAGACAGCAGCCAGTGTCCGTAAACGTGACGGGGGTTCACCCGGCGATCGCTTCCCGTCCAAATCGCCTCCGCCAGTTCTCGATTTTCCCCTTCCAGGCGTTCGGAGATCCAGCGATCAGGATTGGTCCAATCTACCGGATTTTGGGGGGTTCCCGACAGACTCATTATCGCCGATCGCAGTCCCGTGATTTGCGCGCGATCGCGTCCATTCCAAATCGGTAAAATCAATCTCAATTCCGAATAGGTGGGAAAGTGGGGAATTTTAACCCGGCGTTCGGTTTGCGGGTCTGATGTCGTCGAATTCGATTCGGAATCCATCGAGGTTACATCCCATTTTCTCAACCCAAAAACCCCGCGATTAATCTTCACGAAGCGACTGTGATCGCCCTTCTGTTTGATTTCGACGGCGATGATGGCGTTGAGGGTGGCTTCGGGACTTTTGCCGTTCGTTGGAATTAAATTCCGTGCGATCGCGATTTCAGCAATTTTGCGATAGTGCAGGGGAGAGCCAACATCTTCTAAAACTTGAATGGCAGCATCGGCGAAAGACATAGGAATCGTTAAAAATCAGAAATCATCAATTTTGTCACATCTAAAACAACCCGATTCGGCGAGATCTCCAATTAAAAGGACAACTCGATCCGCAATGGGGAGCCAGAATTTAATCCAAGATTTGCTTTACATCTTAGGACAATAAGGTACAATACCCCCAAAGATTCGCAACTCAATCAATAATGAGTATACGGTCAAACCCCAGACCATGCCAAATTTCCCTGACGACATACTCATCAAGTCGGATTCTTCATGGTAAAATCCAATCATGCCTTACAAAGCTTTCCGAACCAAACTAAAACTCAATGACTGTCATCGCACCTTGATGGCCAAACACGCGGGGTATGCTCGGTTCGTGTTTAATTGGGGATTACACTTATGGAGGTCAGCTTATGAAGAGGGACTCAAGCCTAATATCAACTCCATTAAAAAGGTTTTTACTAATTATGTGAAACCTCAATATCCTTGGATGTCCGAATTGTCTTCTAAAGTTTATCAATATGCCTTCATTAATCTAGGGGATGCCTTTAAGCGCTTCTTCAAAGGAATAAGCAGTTATCCTCAATTTAAGAAGAAAGGCCACCATGATAGCTTTACCCTTGACAATTCCGGAAAGCCATTCAAGTTGTCAGGAACTCGCCATAAGCTGCCTTTTGTGGGCTGGGTTTCTACATTTGAGGCACAACCCGAAAGTTGGGTTAAGAAAGTCACTATAACGCGCCAAGCAGGTGACTGGTATATGAGCTTTTTCGTAGAAATCACGCCAGAAATTACACCGAAATATCGAGAGAGAATCGGGGTAGACCTAGGAATTAACAATTGGGCGACTTGCTCCGATGGGACCCAATTCTCTAATCCCAAGGCTTATAAAGCAGCCACCCAAAAACTAGCTCGATTACAACGCCATTTAAGTCGCAAAGTCAAAGGCTCAAAAAATTGGGCTAAATGTGTCTTAAAAGTTCAAAAGCTACATCAAAGAGTAGCAAACATTCGGCGGGACACGATTCATAAAATAACTACTTTTTTGGCTAAAAACCACAGCCAAGTAGTCATTGAAGATTTGAATGTGTCTGGAATGCTGAAAAATCATGGTTGGGCGGGTTCTATCGCTGATGCTTCATTTTATGAGTTCCGTCGGCAACTAGGTTACAAGGCAGAACGTTATGGTTCAAAGTTGATTATTGCCGATAGATTTTATCCATCCAGTCAACTGTGTTCTAATTGCGGTTATCGTCAAAAAATGCCCCTAGTCCGTCGGACTTTTGAATGTCCAAACTGTGGCCTGAAGATTGATAGAGATTTGAACGCCAGTATAAATTTAGAAAAATCGCCGGGTTCCGACGATTACACTTGTGGACGGGGTGCTGCCGACAGTCCCGGACGAAGCCAGAAATAAACATCAAGATCCGGCTATGTCCGGTTTTGTTTAAGTTTTATAGAGCAGGTTATGGGGTGTTGGTTCCGAATTGCAGGCGGGTTCCTACGCGAACATCAATGCTACATCCAAGATGCCATAGATGGGCGATCGCATTAATGCCTGTACAGTGGTTAGCGCCTAGTAGTTGGACTTGATAATGCTTTAATTGGGCGGCGGTGGCTTCCAGGCGCTCTGGGTTAGCCTTTAACAGGTGCATACCTGATACATTTACGCGACATTTATCCGGCTATTGCCTGACAATGCGACGATAGCACTATTACCCGTTAAGGTAACAGAGGCGGTATCCCGCAAAGCTTTTAGAAAGATTCCAAAAGCACCGTTCCAGTCCCTGGGTAGAGTGAACCCACACTCCGGACATCGGAACACTTTTGAGCCACCTAGCTGGGAATGCACATGACCACAGTGAGTACAGGTTTTGCTGGTGTATTCTTCCGTCACATCTACAACTGTGGTTCCAGTTATCTCGGCTTGATGTCTCAGGGTTAGTTTGAATCGATAATGCGCCCATGTCAGCATGGCGCGGGCAGTCTTAGACCTGATTTTCCGCTTTGCTTTGGCAACCATATCGGAAGTCTCGAAGGTGGGCAAAAAAATTAGGCTGTAGTTGTGAGTCAAGTAGTGAGCAATTTGTTTGTGGGCTTCATCAACTAGATTGCGAATTTTGGTTCTCATTCGTTGAGCCGCTTGCCTCATCCGTCGCCTTCTTGAACGACAGGGTTCCTTGGCGATTCGGCTCATCAAATCATCCAAATGTTGACATAGCCTAGTAATGCCTCCAATATCCCCGGAGCCCAATTCCAGAAATCGTGAACCATCAAACCCGGTTATGAAAGTTCGCACACCCGGGTCTAATGCAATTACGCCATTCGCTTCAGTTGGGGTAACGGCAACTGGTTCAGGGAAAATCGCCAACCATCGACCTTTGGTAAACACCAACTGAGTCCCTTGCCCGCAAGTTTTAGGGATAGCTTCGGAAACCATGAAAGTTAATCCTTTCGTTAGTCTTGGATACCAACTCCCTGAAGAGAAATTAGTATTATTGAACTTAATCCCTTGAGAGCTGTCACGACAACTTCTAAACCTGGCATCAGGACTGGCGGTCAAAGCCTGATAGGCATCAAAGATGGCATTTTGCCGAATGTGGCAGGGTGTTTCTTTGACCCATGCAGGCAAGTCGCTCTGCATCACTTTATTGCGTAACTTTAACTTGCTTAGTCGTTTACCACTCCGGGATAATGCAATTGCTTGGTTGTAGCAATACCGACAAGCGGCTAACCATTTGCGCCAGACTTGATTTAGCTCCGGGCTGGGGTAAATCCGGATCTTCTTTGACCTGAGTTTTGTATTTACTCCGTCCGTATAATCGGGAACTGAAGCAGTGGAGGATGGCGAGGATGTCCTCAACCATTTCTGGTTCTGGACTGAGACTTGTCTGGTTGAGAACCATGAGTGAGCACCTGTTTTGCTCATAGAGCCATCGAAACAAGTCAAATCCCCATATTGCCAATCGGTCTGGGTGGGCAACGACAACCATGCCGACATCTCCTGACAAATGATGTCCCAGTAAGGCCAGCATTTTCTTTCCCTTGAAGTTGAGCCCGCCTCGGATTTCTGAGACGACTTCTGCTTCGGGGTAGAGGTTGGACAGTGCGGCCACCTGTCGGTTGAGGTCGGACTGCTGGGCGCGGCTACTAACTCTGGCATAGATAACGACTTTGCGTTTGTCACTGCCTGATTTGGCAGTATATCACTCAACGTTGTATCGTCGTTGCCCAGCGGGGGTTCTGATGGTCTCGATTGAGCCATTGTCGTCCCATCTGCGGAGTGTTCTTTCATGGACTCCAAGGATTTGGGCGGCTTCCTTGGGTTTGACATATCTGGCAATAGGTTTATCCTCAACCCTTCTCGCTTATTATACTGTATTGCCCTAAAATATTAACCGAATTTGTGATTAAATCATGCTCCCACGCTGAAAAATTGATTTTTTATTCAACAATCTCGGCCGCGCCTCATTCCCCCCAACCCTTGACAATTCCCCTCCCCATCAGTTAGCATATTCTTGTGGGGGTTACATGGCTATACGCTTGATTTTTTATTCAACAATCTCGGCCGCGCCTCATTCCCCCCAACCGTTGACAATTCCCCTCCTCATCAGTTACCATATTCTTGTGGGGGTTACATGGCTATACGCTTGATTTTTTATTCAACACAGCGATCGCGCCTCATTTCCCCCAACCCTTGACAATTCCCCTCCCCATCAGTTACCATATTCTTGTGGGGGTTACATGGCTATACGCTTGATTTTTTATTCAACACAGCGATCGCGCCCATATTCAGGGGATGAGCAACAACTTTTGAGGGGGAATTTTTCATTCCCCTGCTAACAACCAAAAACCCGTATAAGTTACCCCAGAATCATCAGGTTGAATCAAGAGAAAATGTAATCCCTTAGCCAAGCGTTTACGAGTCTCAAACATCCGCGCCGCCTGAGCGACATCATCATCATCAAAAGTAGCAACTACCCAGCGATCGCTCAACCCCGCCTCTAAAATCAAGCCATCAGGTTGTCCGGGAATGTAATTCAAGCCGACAGGTTTAACCGACTGTAACCATCTAGCCAAGCGCATAGACTGGCGACCCCCATCAATAACCACCCCGGAAATAGCAACGGTAGAAGCCAGACCCAAATTCAGGGGTAGTAAAAATGATGGCATATCCAAAATAGGAATAGGGCGATCGCCAAAGACTTCCTGAAGGTCTCCCGCTGGAAGAGTCGCAAACCGCCAGCGCGTCCCCCAGAGATTTTCCGGTAGAGGTAAAGGGGGTAATTTATCAATAGCCAAAGGATCATAATCCTCGCCAGTATAACCTGGCATTTGGGGATAAATTAACATCATCTCTGCCAGCAATTTTTTTAAACCCAGCGTCCGACGAGTCCCCTGGACAGTCACCCCCAACTGTTTACCCACCACCTCAAAGAGATTCAAGCAAGCAGGTCGAAACACCTGAATCAGATCAGGTTGATCAGTGTCCCAAATTTCTTCTAACTGTTTCAGCAGCCAAGTAGAGTTAGCTTCCGACTGAGGACAAGTCGCCACCAATAAGCGATCGCCCAATTCATCACAAAGTAACAGTTCCCACAAAGGCTGTCCGCTGTCATCCCGAAGAGGACGGCGATAAAAATCAGCTTGCCATATCCGCATAAAAAATCAAGCCATTAGTGAATCATTTAATCAATCTTAAAGTCAAAGGATAGCGATATCTGATACCCTCATTAGCTTTGCTGGCTGCCACAATAGTAAAAATCAAATCAAACAACAACACCGCAAATAGCAGAGGAATTCCAACTAAAAACACAATCAACACGATGGATACAAACAGATATATCAAAATGCTGATTTGAAAATTCAACGCTTCTTTAGCTTGATATTCAACAAATGGCATCTCATCCTTTTTCAGCAGCCAAATCACCAAAGGTCCAACGATATTAGCCACAGGTATGACATAACCCACAAAAGAGCTCAGGTGTGCGATCATACCCCAAGTTCTGCTTTCTTGATCTATCTGTTCCGTCGATCAGTCATGTTGCCTCCATAGCTAAGTATGATGCCACTGTTGATCTATCTTAATACCATTTTAAGCAGATAGTACCTTAGCGCACCCCGTAGAACCATCAACTGTGATAGGTTAGGTAGAGAAAAAGCCTACTAATTAGGGTATCAACTAGCTAATTATACAAATGGGAACCGAAACAATCGTACTGCTATCGAGCCGAGAAATTGAAAAGATGCGCCAAGCCGGAAAGTTAGCCGCGCAACTACTGAACCACCTAGAACCGATGGTTAAACCAGGAGTCAGTACCCTAGAACTCAACGATGAAGCCGAACGCTGGACTCAGGCTCATGGTGCCCGTAGCGCTCCCCTCGGTTATAATGGGTTCCCCAAGTCTATTTGTACCAGTGTTAACGAAGTTATCTGTCACGGTATCCCCAGCGCCAAGCAGATTCTTCAAGATGGAGATATCATCAATATTGATGTCACCCCTATAGTTGATGGCTACCACGGCGACACCTCAAAAACCTTTTTTGTAGGTAATCCTTCCCCGACGGCTCAAAAATTGGTTGAAGTCACGGAGGAATGTTTGCGGCGGGCTATTGCGACGGTGAAACCGGGTAGTCGCATAGGGGATATTGGGGCTGCTATTCAAGAGTACGCGGAAAGTTATGGGTTTTCTGTAGTGCGGGATTTTGTCGGTCACGGGGTTAATACCGTCTTTCATACAGCACCGCAAATTCCCCATTATGGAACCCGTGGAAAAGGTAAAAAACTGCGCTCAGGAATGGTTTTTACGATTGAACCGATGATTAATGAGGGAACCTGGGAAGCAGAGGTACTCGATGATGGTTGGACAGCAATTACCACAGATGGTAAGCTGTCTGCTCAATTTGAACACACGATCGCTGTAACTGACCAGGGAGTTGATATTTTAACTTTACCATAGCGATCTTGGTTAAACCAGCCAGGTAGGGACAATTGATCAGTTGCCCCTACTCTCGGAAATAGCTAATATTAACTCCAGCCTAGGATATGGCTTGATAACTCATTACAGTAAACTGGGGCGGAAGGATTCGAACCTCCGAATGGCGGGACCAAAACCCGCTGCCTTACCGCTTGGCGACGCCCCAATAATCTCTCAGCTTTATTATCATATCAACACTCACCCCGGTTTTGTCAAGTGTTTTGGGAAATTTTTTTTCAGCCCCCTATCTTCCCGGACATGGAAAGCAGTCAGAGGCTGGTAGATCTAATGAGCGTGCTTGAGTTCCGGGGGGGGTTGAATAGGAATCTGAATCGCAAATGTGCAGCCATCTCCCGGCTTGGAGATACATTTGAGGCTTCCTCCGTGCTTTTCAACAATAATCCGGTAACTAATTGATAGTCCCAGTCCGGTCCCCTTCCCAACGGGTTTAGTGGTAAAAAATGGATCAAACAATCGATTTTTTAAATCCTCTGGAATACCTTGACCATTATCATGAATCTGAATCAACACCTGTTGACTTTTGGATACGGGAGGTTTGATCATCCCTTCAGAGGTGGTTTTGATGACATCAGAAGCGGGAAGTGGAAATAAGTTAGACCCAGAGCTAATTGATACGACTTCGGTGGTAATGGTGATCATACGGGGGTCTGGTTGATTATCTAAAGCATCGATCGCATTACTGAGAATATTCATAAACACCTGGTTAAGCTGTCCCGCATAACATTCCACCCTAGGAAGTTGACCATATTTTTTAACCAGTTCAATACCAGAACTACTACCTTTTGCTTTCAGGCGGTTTTGCAGAATCAATAAGGTGCTATCAATACCCTCGTGAATATCCACGGGTTTCATTTCCGCCTCGTCTAAACGGGAGAAGTTCCGTAGAGAGACGACAATTTGACGAATGCGATCGGCTCCCATTTCCATGGAAGACAGGATTTTCGGTAAATCCTCCACCAAAAAGTCTAGGTCAATATCTTCTATGCGTTCTTGGATCACTTCCAGGGGTTCTGGATATTGTTCTTGATACAGTTCCACCAATTCCAGCAGATCCTTAGTATAATCGCGGGCATAGGTGAGGTTCCCATAGATAAAATTAACCGGGTTATTAATTTCGTGGGCTACCCCCGCCACCATTTGTCCTAAACTAGACATTTTTTCACTTTGAATCAATTGTGACTCTTTTTGTTGCAAGTCCTGGAGAGCCTCGCTTAGGTGGAAGGCTTGAGTTTGGGCGGCTAAGGCGGCGGCTCTAGTTTGGGCGTAAAGTTCGGCTTGGTCAATGGCGATCGCTAATTGATCTACTACGGCTCGTAATAGTTCCACATCACTATCTATCCAATCGCGAGGACTATTATATTGATTACAGACGACAGCCCCCCGCTGTCCCGATCGCGTCTCCAGGGGTAGTAAAATTTCCGAAGCAATTCCCGCATCTTCCAGTAATCCCCTGGTAGTTGCATCTAAAACGGTTGTATCTTGTAGATTATTAACCTGTACTGTTTCCCGGTTACAGATTTTATGAGCCAACCAGCCAATTTTATCGGAGGGGTAATCTTCTAAAACTGTTGATAAAGAAGGCGATCGCGATTCGTGAGTAATGGCAAAATTATGTCTGTTCGGTTGGGTGGGTAAGTACCACAAAAAATGGCATTGGTCGATTTGTAGAACACTGCGGATCTCCTGAACTGCTGTTCCCAAAATTGTGTCAATATCTAGGGAATTGCGGATTTGACTAGCCAAGCGAAATAGTAAGGCTTCCCTACGGCTTTGCAATTCTTCGCGGGCTTTTACCCGGTCAATTCCTACAGCGATCGCATTAGCAATCCAACCTAGCACATCCTGAACTTGCGGAGATAATGGATGAGAACTACAAATAGCCATCATCCCCATTAACCGCCCTTCTACCACCAGTGGAACTTCTAAGGTTTGGTGGGAAAGCTGCGCCATCTGTTGAGACATTTGCGATAGTTCATGGTTCCATAGCTGAGGTGTGGGTGCTTTCAGGGTAACAATTCCCGCCCCAGCTTGTCGTTCGAGTTGATTAGTTTGACTGTTTATGGTCCATATCGATACCCCCGCGACTTTTAAATACTGATCCATTGCTTTCGCGCAACGATTCAAAATAGTTGGTATTGTCCCACCTTGTCCTAGGGCTTTCCCAACTTCCGCCTCTAATAAAGAAAGGTGCGATCGCTCCCGCAGGATTTCTTCTGCTTGTTTGCGTTCGGTAATGTCACGAGATATAGATACGATCTCTTGGATATCATTATTCTCTTGATTGCGGATAGCATGAGAAGTAGTTTCAAACCATATAAAACTACCATCGGAACGCCGAACTCGATAACTTACCGTATCCACATCAGAGTTACTCAATAAGGTCTGGTGAGATTTCTGGATGCGCTCTCTATCATCAGGGTGGAAAAAATTATAAGCGGAAATTCCTATTAATTCTTCCGGTTCATAACCTAGTAAATCTCGACAGGCTGGAGACGCATAAATATAAATACCCTCAGCATCATGTCGGGAGATTAAGTCTGTAGCATGATCGGCTAACAGACGGTAGCGGGCTTCACTTTCTCGCAGAGCATCTTCGGACTGCTTCCGTTCGGTAATATCAGTTTGAATACCAATAAAATGGGTGAGTTTTCCTCGGTGGTCTCGCACCGGAGAAATAGCTAGTTCATTCCAGAAGCAGCTACCATTTTTCCGATAATTTTTTAATGTCACTTTACATCCTTGTTTGCGTTTGATGGATTGTCTAATCATAGCGATCGCATCTTCATGGGTTTCTGGTCCTTGTAGAAACCGACAGTTTTGACCAATCACCTCTTCTTTAGTATACCCAGTTAGCTTTTCAAAAGCTGCATTACAGTAAATAATTGGCAGATCATTTTTGGTGTTTTCCGAAATTACAATCCCATTAGGACTAGCTTCGATCGCCCGTTGCAATAAATGCAACATTTCTTCGGACTGTTTGCGGTTAGTAATATCAATTCCACAGCCTAATATATATCTGAGAGAGCCATCTGGATTCCTAATGGCACTATTTGACCAAGCGACTAAATGGGAATCTCCATTAGCTCCTTCCCAGAGGTTCTCACACTGTCTTGGAAAATGACCCATCCTTATACTATTCGATTGGACCTGATGAGATGATGGGGGCGGATCGTCAAACTCAATGGCTGCTAAACCCCAATTCAATGATTCCCAGTCTTGATCAAAAATTGATAATCCTAAATCCTCAATCAATAAGCCCTCAACATCTCCCGCTTTATATCCCGTTAATTGTTCACAACTTTTATTAAAACGGACAATCTGACCATCCGGATCAATCACCACTACTAGGGCGCTAATAGTATCTAAAACCGCATTGACAAAATCCCGTTCTTGTCGGACAATATCCCATACCTTTCTCCTTTCTTGGATAATAGTTTCCAGATGACTTAGTTTCCCGTGTAGGTCCATTAATTGTCTGTGTAAATTAACTTGGTTAGCTACTTGACGACTGAGGGATTCTAGGGCTATAATCTGCCCTGATGAAGGTTGCCAGCACTCATAAGTCATCACTGATAGCATCCCCAATTGATAGCCATCTCGGGTAGTAATTGGAACACCCAGATAGGATTTGATGGGTTGCTCATTGTTAGCGATCGCATGATTAGCCAGCTTGGGGTGAGTGCTGATATCTTGAATAATAATCGGTTGGGAGGTAGGACTGTCGGGCTCGGTGCTGAGATTCCCACCACGATGATAGGCGATCGCATATCCGCAAAAATCCAAATAAACACTCAGATCATCAGATAAGCCTATTTGAGCCTTCAGCCACTGATGAGTTTGGTCGATAAAGCTGATGAAAGCGATCGGTGCATTGGTAATGTGGATAGTCAGGCGAGTTATATCGTCAAAGGAGATGTCAGGGCTAATGCCGATCTGACGCAATACCCCACTTCCCAGGTCGAAAACTCGGCCGTTTAATCTGGACATAGTTTTACCTTAAATTTTACTGTCATATAATTATTCCCACTTCAGGGAAGAGACTGGCACAAAGCACGGATCAGTCTATAACAACGGGTCTGACTATAACAGACCTTAATTGAGAGGGGTAATACCAAACATCCGCATTGATTTTTAACTCGCAACTGGCTTTAAATGGCTTGTCCAAAGTCTTAATGCCACACCGCAATTACCTTTAATTTAATCTTAACAAAAAAACAGGCCGTTCTTATAAATTTGTAACTGGACTTAACACCATCAATGACCTAGCGCGTGAACATAACCATACTGTTATACTTACATTTAGGCTCTCACCTATATTAGCCATCATATCCTAGGATGTAGGGCTAGTATCCCTGCACAAATCTACAATAAATTGTTCAGATCAGGAACATCAACCCAAGTCCCTGTAACATTGGATTCATGGGTGAGATCCATTAGTAATTGAGAATAGACCCCCTCCCGCAAAGAAGGTACCAGGGACTCATGGCGTGAGATAGCTTCCATCCAGCGATCGACAACCCGCAAAAAGGCAGAGATGCGACCATCATCATGAGTTTTGGGAAACTGCAAATTATCGGGAATGGCAATTTCTGCCAAATCTTCCCCAGCTTTACTTCCCCACAATTTGAAACCGTGGATATAGTCTTTTTGATTATTGCTACCGAGAATTAATGTTCCATCACTACCATAGACTTCTACCCAGTGTCCCCGTCCCTGGAAGGTGCAAGAACTCAAACATACCTGACAGGGGGTTCCGTCGGCTAACTCCAAGATTAAATTACAGGTATCATCGGCATCTACAGGCTTCAGTTTGCCGGACTCAGCCGGATCAGGACGTTGGGCTATAGTTGTGCTTAACTGTCCGCACAGGCGGCTTATCGGACCAAATAGCCAGTGTATATAGTCGAAGCTGTGGGAACCGATCGCGCCTAAAGCACCGCCGCCCTTTTGTTTCTCAGCATACCAGTTCCAGGGTCGATTAGCATCCGCGCGACTGGACACTAACCAATCAATCTTGACTAGCCTCGGTTGTCCGACATATCCCTGGCGTAGTAGTTTTTCTAATTGCAGCCATTGCGGGACAAAGCGAAATTCAAAATCCATGGTGGTGACACAGTTTTTGTCGTTAGCCAGTTGATACAGATATTTGGCCTCTTCAACATTAACAGTGGTGGGTTTTTCTAATAACAGATGTTTTCCAGCGTGGAGAACTTCTTTGGCCATCTGAAAGTGGAGAAATGGGGGGGTAGCAACGGTAACAGCGCTGACTTCTGGTATAGTGACCATTTGACTCACCCGATCGCTGGCGTGGGGAATATTATGTTCAGATGCGATCGCCTTGGCTTTGTCTAGATCTCGATGGTAAACTGCTATAATCTCCGTGCGGGGGTGTTCCTTGAGAGCCGGGATGTGGACTTTTTGACCAAATCCCGTCCCGACTACGGCAATACCAATTTTATTTGCGGTCATAACTTACTCGTTCCGATCATCTATCCTAAGTGGGATCCTAGCACTGTTTAGTTAACTATTGTTAGCCGCTGGACTGCTAATGATGGTCAACTATTGCCAACAGGCGATCGCACCACAGACTTGATCAACCTCCTTGCTACTAGCCCAAAAGCTGACCTAAGTTCACCAAGATTTAATTTTAACCATCGTCAAAAATCTCGAAGTGTGTTATAATAGGAGTAGCGGCGGAAAATAGTTTTTTCCCCGTGCATTAGATACATTAATTTTTCTCACTCCAATCAACAATGGGTCTTGTATTTAAGCAAGGCTATGCTTGTCCTGTTCCTGGTAATATGAATTTGCTTTATAGGATGAGGTGCGATCGCGCCACTTTGGCTTTATTATTGTTTTTAGGTGGGCTGCTGTTCTGGTTATCGCCATCTGCGGCGTGGGCGGGTTCATTAAGCGATCGTGAATGTGAATTTCCCGACTGGAAAGGAAAACCCGTCTTGAGTGAAGCGAGGGGAGATTTAGTCTACCCAGAATGGATGGCGGGAAAATGGGATGTCACCAGTACCCTAGTGGAGGCGCGCGCCCCCCTAGCACCGGATCTGGTAACTCCTGGTTTTGAGGGAAATCTTGGCTATCTCGATCAACCCATAAGTTTTCAAGTCCAGTTTAGGGAGATGAAATCTGCGCCTATATCCTCGGTGTTATCTCCGGTTCCCCGGTTGAAGTTAGAGGAAAAACTCTATCCTGAGATAGTAGCCGATCGCTCTGGTAATGGGTTAAATATTGCTAAGGCTATATTAGGCGATCGGGGGGTGATATCCGTACAGGTTGACCCCAATAATCCCAACCGCCAAATTACTAAATTTCCTGGCGATCGTAGCTTGATATCTGTGGTAACCAGTCGCGGAACAGAAACACCATCACCAGGAGAATTTATCGCCTCAGAAATCGCCCAGCAGATATTTGAGGGAGAATCAACCCTATATCTGAATGAGGTAGAAACAACCACAGCTTATCGACAGGAGAAACAAGGGATAGTAGGTAATCAGATGACAGCGATTTACCTATCCCCACAAGATCCTAATTACTTTAAAGCCGCCGGAAATCCCGTCGCCCTTTATCGCTATCAACTAACGTTACAACCACTTACCAATCAGGGAGATTGATTATCTATGAAATTTAATTTAGGCTGTCAGCTAAATTATGAGATTTATAGCGATAGTACCTTAATTTTCAATATTGCAGTTTGCAATAACCGATTTCAACATATCCTCCAAGAAGACCTACACATTGCACCTGATGTTAATATAGATGAATACATTTCACCCGAACTAGAAAACCGATACATTCGGGTTAATTCACCTACCGGAAATTTGGAAGTATCTTATCAAGCCACAGTTGAATTTAAACCCTTTGAAGAACACCCTCACGATATTCCAGAAGTTCCCCCAGCGAAACTGCCTTTGGATGTGTTACCTTATTTATATCCTAGTCGCTATTGTGAGTCCGATCGCTTGATGCGGTTCGCCCAGACCGAGTTTGGTGATTTAGTTCCTGACTATTCGCGAGTGACAGCTATCTGTAATTGGATTTATGAAAATGTCACTTATTTATCAGGGAGTACCAACGCCCATACCTCCGCTTTTGATACCGCCACCGAAAGGGCGGGAGTTTGTCGAGATTTTGCCCATTTAGGTATTGCTTTCTGTCGGTCTTTGAATATTCCCGCGCGGTTTGTGACTGGCTATGCTTATGATTTGCAACCCCCCGATTTTCATGCCTATTTTGAGGCTTATTTAGGCGATCGCTGGTATTTGTTTGATGCGACTCGTTTAGTTCCCCGGACTGGGTTGATCCGCATTGGGACCGGAAGAGATGCAGCCGATGTTTCTTTTGCTACCATTTTCGGGTCAGTCTTTATGTCGAAAATGGAGTTATTTGTTGATTGTATCAGTCCCGGTGAATGTCCTATATATACTGAGGAGGCGATCGCCTTTTTGGAGTAGTCAACATCAGATTACGCTAATATGAAAGAATCCTAGTCAAGTGATAACCATCGTGGTTATAGGAGGGTCAAACATCATGTTGGGAAGGATAATGGCGATCGCCAAAAATGTGTTTTGGGAAGTCATGCGCGCTAGGGTTCTCTATATTTTGGGTATCTTTGCGCTGTTGATGGTAGCAGCAGTTGAACTAATGCCGCAAGTCGCTGCTAGTTTAGAAGATAAAATTGTCTTAGATCTCGGTTTAGCTGCTATCAGCATTCTTAGCTTAATTGTCGCAGTTTTTGTCAGTACCAACTTAATTAACCAGGAAATTGAAAAACGCACCGTTTACTTACTGATTTCCAAGCCAGTTAGCCGCCCGGAATTGATTATTGGTAAACATTTGGGTTTGTGGGCGGTTTTAGCAGTTTTATTGGTGGTAATGACAGTCATATATATGGGGGTTTTAAGTCTTAACCAAATTCCCTACCCCGGACAAAGTATCGCCATTTCTAATCTGTTTATTTGGATTAAGTTTGGGCTAATTGGAGCCGCCGGGATTTTGTTAGGGGTGTTGACGAGTTCTCTCTTGGCTACACTCCTAACTTTTGCGGTTTATGTAATGGGGAGTTTGAGTCGAGACTTACTCGAATTAGGTCAAATTAGCGATAGTAACACCATTGAAAATGTCACTACGGCTATGTATGTCATTTTACCGGATTTAGCCCGTCTGAATCTCAAAAATGATGCCGTTTATGCCGAGATCCCTGATGTTCCTATTCTCGTGGCTAATGCTGGATATGGTATCATTTACACCGTCCTACTCTTAGCCTTGGCGATCGCTATTTTTTCCCGCCGAGAATTATAAGCCATTAGTCATCATATCCCGCCCACACAGAGGCTAAATTTCCCTGACTGGGTGCTAACTGGTTAATAAGTTGGTTAATCCGCTTTTCTAGCTGTTGTAAAGACGACTCTCGGCTGGCTGGTTTGATATCGGATAAATTCCAATACTCGACCGTATTCACCCAGGAAGGATATCGTTTAACCATTAATGGACGATAGGTTGATTCATCAATGGCAATCGTTTTATTGGCATTTTTAAAGTTGATTTGAGATACGGGTCTGATAGTCCGCACAGAATAATCTAAGGAAATACCCCGTTTCTCCAATTCGTCAATCACCTCTAAGGCGATCGCCCCCATTGAATAATTACTAGAATAATGGCTTTTATCTACTGGTAATAAACCAGAATAAGCACGCCAACTCAAGCCCCTGGTTTCCGCCAAATAATTAAACAAATATTCAGAAAATCGACTGAGGTAGTCATTTCCTGTAGACAAAAATAGAATGGTTTTCATAAGCACCTTGATGTTGATTAAATGTGGGTTCAGACAGCGACCATTTATCTGGTGGGCGGAAGTTTAGGGGCTGGTTGGTAAATTAGCCCTGCCATGTTCTCAATCAATCTTACCGTAGATCATAGTATAGCAACAACCACTATAACTTATTTGATATATTTCGGCAATTTATTTGATGGCGATAAACTTAGATCGCCCCCAGACAGTGGATAATCAGAATAGTCTCAACTCATAGACTGAGTACCATAGTGATAAAACTTCTCAAAAGTGATCATCTGAACCCAGTGGCGAGTTGTGACAATTGACTAAAAATGCGATCGCATTATACCACAACCATAGCCATTCAGTGTATTGTCAATCACATAAAACTTTTCAGTTATACAATTGGTTCACCATCACGGCGTAAATGGTTAAGGCTGGGGTTCTGTGGTCACTTATTAAGTTTTTTGGAAAACTGAATCATTTTCTCCCAGATGGCAGGATAATAACAGAGATAGGGTTAGGTCCACAAAGCTGAGACTTTGAGGACAGCCGGGCAATTATCCGCCCTCAACTCCTATCAGTAATAAGATTTACAAGCCAATCACCCTATGAATATTCAAACGGTTATCCTACGGGGTTCTTATTTAGATCAGCTAGTCCATGAACTCTGCGACTACTTCCCCGATGTCATTGTCCGCACTATTGGTAATGTCAATATCTTAGTCGAGGAGTCTTTGTCGGCGCGAATTTCTGCCAATTTGTCAACCACGATAATTTTAAACTATGCCGAATTTGACTATTGTGAAATCGATGTCATCACTGCTGGTGGAGATGTCGGGTTTTTAAATCTAGGTTATGGTGCGGGTAAAGCTAGGATTGACAGCTTTGTGGAGATGCTAGAATCAATCTGCAAGTCCCATAACTGGAAAATTGAACGAAAAATCGATCAGTAGGATCACTTTATTGTTAAAATTCGTAAAGGAACTGTTAAGGATAATGTAGGATGCGGGTTGCGATCGCTGGAGCTGGATTAGCTGGCATGGCCACGGCTGTTGATCTGGTTGATGCCGGACATGAAGTAGAACTATTTGAGTCTCGCCCCTTTGTGGGTGGTAAAGTAGGTAGCTGGGTAGACCCAGAAGGTAATCATGTCGAAATGGGTCTGCACGTCTTTTTTGGCTGCTACTACCAACTATTTGATTTAATGAAAAAGGTGGGAGCCTTTGAGAATCTGCGATTAAAAGACCATATTCACTGCTTTGTCAACCGCGATGGCGTGATCGGAAGTTTAGATTTCCGGTTCATCACTGGCGCACCCTTCAACGGACTCAAGGCCTTTTTCACAACTTCTCAGCTTTCCGTTCAGGATAAATTGCAAAATGCGATCGCCCTGGGAACTAGCCCCATTGTCCGGGGTTTGGTAGACTTTGAGGGAGCCATGAGAAACATTCGAGACCTAGATCAAGTCAGTTTTGCGGACTGGTTTCGCCGCCAGGGAGGGTCTGAAGGTAGCCTCAAACGAATGTGGAACCCCATCGCCTATGCTTTAGGTTTTATCGATACTGAAAATATCTCCGCGCGCTGTATGCTGACGATTTTTCAGTTTTTCGCCGCCAAAACAGAAGCCTCCGTCTTGCGAATGTTGGAAGGGTCTCCAGCGGAATATCTCCATAAACCTATTGTTAACTATCTCCAACAACGGGGCGCTAAAATTCATCTGCGACGACGGGTTAGAGAAATTCAGTTTACCGAAATTGACGGCCAAACCCATGTCACTGGCTTGGTGGTAGCCCAAGGGGAAACCGAAGAAACCATTATTGCAGATGCTTATGTTTGCGCCTGTGATGTTCCTGGGGCTCAAAAAATGCTCCCAGAGGCTTGGCGAAAATGGCCGGAATTTGACAATATTTACAAGTTAGATACTGTTCCCGTAGCCACAGTGCAATTGCGCTTTGATGGTTGGGTAACAGAACTTCAAGACTCACTCGCACGCCAACAGTTAGAAAAAGCCGCAGGTATAGATAACTTGCTGTATACTGCTGATGCCGATTTCTCCTGTTTTGCTGATTTGGCTTTAACCAGTCCGGGGGACTATTACCGTCCCGGACAGGGTTCTCTGCTACAGTTAGTTTTGACTCCTGGCGACCCTTTTATTAAACAAAATAATGAGGCGATCGCCAATCATGTTCTCCAGCAAGTTCACCAACTTTTCCCATCTTCCCGAGAGTTAAATATGACTTGGTATAGTGTAGTTAAACTAGCCCAGTCCCTCTATCGGGAAGCCCCCGGAATGGACCCCTACCGTCCCCCCCAAAAAACTCCCATTGCTAACTTTTTCTTGGCTGGAAGTTACACACAACAGGATTATATTGATAGCATGGAAGGTGCTACCCTCTCTGGGCGACAGGCTGCCCGTGTGATCCTGGAAAATGCTGCTAACTTTCTCCAAATGAGCAAGCCGGGCGTACAGCCATAAAATCTTGTCCCTGTCTGGCTTGCTATAAGTAGGGCGGGGACTGTGCCTAAATATCAACTACCTCACACCTTAATAATTAAGTAACTAAAATGGCTGATTGGTTAGAACATAGCGTGCAAATTGAAGTTAATGTTCCCATTGATATCGCGTGGGATTTATGGTCAGATTTAGAACAAATGCCACGGTGGATGAAGTGGATCGAGTCCGTCAAAATCTTAGACGACAACCCGGAACTTTCTAAGTGGAAATTAGCTAGTGGTAACTTTGAATTTAGCTGGCTTTCTCGCATTCTTAAAGAGATTCCACATCAGATTATTCAATGGGAATCAGTCGATGGGTTGCCTAACCGAGGCGCTATCCGTTTTTACGATCGCCATGGTAGTAGTATTGTCCGCCTCTCAGTCTCTTATGCCATTCCCGGTCTGTTAGGGAAAATTATGGATAATCTCTTTCTTGGGGGTGTCGTTGAGTCTACTATTGCTAAGGATTTGGAACGTTTTAGGGATTATGCTTTAGATTATTATGCTCGTCGCTGAACTTTATTTATGGGAAGGGTTGACAGGTCGCCCCAAATCGTGATACTATATTGACATACTTTTATATAATGGTAGTATTTGCAAACCATAAAATTTTGTCTATATTCCCATTTTTTAATATAGTAGCAGAAACGAACTCAGAAAGCAACCCCTACCCCCTACTTGTGACGAGGGGCTTGTTACAAAACTTAACATAATTCCGAGGACAATTAACAATGAACAATTCCCGGTGATTGGCTATTGCCTAATGGGGGCGGGTTGAGGAAAATCAAATTATGTAGGAATTGATCATTGAGAGGGTCTGGGGTGAAACGATCCATGATCGACAATTCCGAATTATTTTCCTTTAAAGGTCCGGTGTTGGGGTATATTCAACAATATTGCAGGATTCGTAATACAGATTTTGTGGATTCTGTCTATGTAGTTTAGAACAAATGGGAGAAGAATTTTAATGAAACGATTGGGTCAGGTATTAGCCTTAGTAGGCTTGTTGGTAGGTTTGCTAGGATGGAGTGTCCCTCAGCCTGCATGGGCAGCGGATTTGAGTTTTGTTCAATTACGGAGTCTGCAAGCACCTGTTTTGGCGGAAGTTAACCGTAGAAACAAGGCTGATGCCAAGTTGGGTACTGAATTTGGGAAAAAATTGGATTTGAATAATAGCTCAATCCGAGAATTCCGTCAATATCCGGGAATGTTTCCCACCTTGGCCAAAATTATCATTGACGCAGCGCCCTATGATTCAGTGGAGGAAGTATTAGAAATTCCGGGGTTAACCGATGCCCAGAAAGAGATTATAGAACGCTATATCGGTGAGTTTACCATCACTCCGGTAGAGCCGATTCTACAGGAAGGAGATTTCCGCCTCAATACCGGAGTCTATGACTAGGTTGGAGTAGAGAATCCGTTGATGGCTAAAATGTAAGTATTCAAGGCTAGGAATCAGGCTAAGAATTATGACCGCCGCCATTTCTCTGGACAACGCGCCCTAAGTAGGTGTGGGTCTGTGAGAAAGGGAGGCGGTCCATTTTTGTGGTCTATGGGTATAGATGTTGTTGTTGGATGATCTGACCGAGTGAGTTGACCCAAATATGGGAGGCTTCCCGAATTTGACCCTGTTTAAGTATAGCGATCGCAAAATGTCTATATTTATCAGGTCCTGTGCCTTGAATGCGTGGGACGCTGGCAGCATTAAGATATATAGTCTGATGTTCATCGACAGCTAGGGATTTCCGCAGATAGGCTTTAGTATGGCGGAGGGTGTGGTGCATATGACCAAAACCGACTAGGGGGATAGTTTTTCCATAATTGCGGGTTTGGGTAATAGCTTCGGCAAAGTCTGGGTCGCCATAGTCGCCGCCAATAGGTTTCCAGTCTTTACCACAGGGTGATTCTGGGGTATCTCCTAAACCAAATGGGCCGTTATGTCCCAAAAAAATAATCTGGTCAAATGCGGCGTTTTTAACTTGGGCTAAAATGCGATCGCTTGATTCTTGGTTGCTGTTGACACCAAAGCGGGTTTGATAAAATTCTTGATTGGTCCATTGTGGCCCCCCCCAACTAAAGGGTCGAGTACCCACAACCGTTAATCCTAACTCAGGAAAATCTCGTTTTCCATAGCCCACGTGGGCGGGTCCCAGCATATCAATTTGGGTTTGCACCCGGTCTTCCATGGTGCGATCGTAAGGACACTTTTGGCGACCCCATTCGGTCATGCTATACCAAGCATCATGGTTTCCAAACACTACCGCCTTGGGTAAATCTAAGTTAGCGATCGCCTTGACCACCTCTAGGGCTTCATTACCAAAATCACCTACAAATAGGGCTAAGTCTACCCCCAACTGTTTTAAGGCTATCTCATCTTCTGGTTCCCATTGGTCGTGGATATCTCCAATGAGGGCAATTTTGATAGTTAATTCCGGTGATGGGCTCATTGTATCTGATAGTACGTTTTTTTCTAGGATAAGTTGTTGCGACCCCAGGTTGAGATTTCTGGCTTTACTCTTTTTGGTGAATTCAACTATAATTAGGAATTAGAGAATCACAAACCAGAGGTCAACTGATGTTTGCAGCGACTTTAGACCGACAACCGACTGAATATGAGAAGCCAGAGGACTTGTTTGAGGCGATCGCCACTTTAAAGAAGGACCTTAATGCGATCGTGCTGGCCCACTATTACCAAGACCCCGATATTCAGGACATCGCTGATTATATTGGCGACTCCCTAGGACTGTCGCGCCAAGCTGCCGAAACCCATGCAGATGTTATTGTCTTTGCGGGGGTTCACTTCATGGCAGAAACCGCTAAAATTCTCAATCCAGAAAAACAGGTTTTACTCCCCGATCTTAATGCAGGATGTTCTCTAGCTGATAGTTGTCCTCCCGATGCTTTCGCTGCCTTCAAAGCTGCCCATCCTGACCATTTAGTGGTATCTTATATTAATTGCACTGCCGACATTAAGGCGATGAGTGATATCATCTGCACCAGTGCTAATGCCGTCAAAATAGTTAGCCAAATTCCCGCAGATCAGCCAATTATTTTTGCACCCGATCGCAACTTAGGGCGCTATGTCATGGCGGAAACTCAACGAGAAATGGTATTATGGGAGGGGGCTTGCATGGTGCATGAGAATTTCTCCGAAAAGAAAATTGTGCAACTACGGATTGAATATCCCGGCGCGGAAATTATTGCTCACCCCGAATGTGAACCCCCAGTTTTACGTCATGCCAATTATATAGGTTCTACCACTGCTTTATTAAAGTATGCCAAAGAAAGTGCTAATTCTACCTTTATTGTGGTTACAGAACCCGGGATTATTCACCAGATGAAAAAAGAGGCTCCCGACAAACTGTTTATTGCCGCGCCCCCCCTAAACAGTTGCGCCTGCAATGAGTGTCCCCACATGAGGTTAAATACCCTCGAAAAACTCTATTTATCTATGAAAAATAGACAGCCAGAAATCACCTTATCCCAATCTACCATAGAGGCGGCTTGGCGACCTATTCAGCGGATGTTAGAGATGAGTTAATTAATTAGGGAATAGAGAATTTGACACCCCCTCTCTGTCTACCTCTGGGAGAGGGCGATCTCATGTAGGGGCGGCGTTCCGCTAGTTCCTCGACTAGCGGCGAGAAGATAAATAAACCCGGCTTCTGGGTTCGGGTAGTTCTTCCGGGGGTAGGTGGGGGCGAGAAGATAAATAAACTCAGCTTTTGGGTTAGGGTAGTTCCTGCGGGGGTAGGTGGGGGCGAGAAGATAAATAAACCCGGCTTCTGGGGAGGGGGTGAGACGAAAGGTTTTTTTGTGAGTTTCGGCCAGATAGGTTAAAATTATTAAGAGATGTGAAATTTTTGCATTTCCAGATAATCTCTGTTATCCCAACTGATCAAGTATGTCTCTTCCCATTCGCAACGTTGCTATTATCGCTCACGTCGATCACGGCAAAACCACATTAGTAGATGCTCTTCTCAAACAGTCCGGTATTTTCCGGGAAGGGGAAGATGTCCCGGACTGTATTATGGACTCCAATGATATTGAACGGGAACGGGGAATCACCATTCTCTCTAAAAATACCGCCGTTCGCTACGGAGAAACACTAATTAATATTGTCGATACCCCCGGTCACGCCGACTTTGGCGGAGAAGTGGAACGGGTGCTAGGTATGGTTGATGGCTGTATACTGATTGTCGATGCTAACGAAGGCCCGATGCCTCAAACGCGCTTTGTCCTGAAAAAGGCGCTAGAAAAGGGACTCCGCCCCATTGTGGTGATTAACAAAATCGATCGCCCTCGTGCCGAACCCTATGGCGCAGTTGATAAAGTCCTAGATTTATTCTTGGAACTGGGGGCAGATGATGACCAGTGCGAGTTCCCCTATCTGTTTGCATCAGGTTTAGCAGGATACGCCAAACAGGACTTGGAAGAAGAAGGGGTAGACATGAAACCCCTATTTGACTACATTATCGACCATGTACCACCACCTGTAGGCGACCCAGAAAAACCCCTACAACTGCAAGTTACCACCCTAGACTATTCCGAATATGTAGGCCGTATCGTTATTGGTAAAATCCATAATGGAGTGATTAGAGCCGGACAACAGGCTGCTTTAGCGAAAGAAAATGGCGAGGTAGTTCGTAGCAAAATCACCAAGTTAATGGGATTTGAAGGCCTGAGCCGGATTGATTTAGAATCCTCTAGCGCCGGAAATCTGGTAGCTGTGGCTGGTTTCAGTGATGCTAATATTGGGGAAACCATCACCTGCCCTAATGAACCCCAGGCTTTACCTTTAATCCGGGTTGATGAACCGACTTTGCAAATGGCTTTCTCGGTGAATGATTCCCCGTTTGCTGGTCAAGAAGGTACTTATGTCACTTCTCGACAATTACGCGATCGCTTAATGCGAGAATTAGAAACCAACGTCGCCCTACGGGTTGAAGAAACCGACTCCCCTGATAAATTCATGGTTTCCGGTCGTGGGGAACTGCATCTAGGTATTTTAATTGAAAATATGCGTCGGGAGGGTTACGAGTTCCAAGTATCCCAACCCCAGGTAATTTACCGAGAAGTTAGCGGTCAACCCTGCGAACCCTTTGAATATCTGGTTTTAGATGTTCCAGAAGAGGCTGTAGGGAGTTGTATGGAACGCTTGGGTCAGCGCCGCGCCGAAATGCAGGATATGCGTATGGGGGGTAATGGTCGTGGCCAATTGGAATTTGTAGTTCCCGCCCGTGGTTTAGTAGGTTTCCGGGGGGAATTTATGCGGATGACCCGTGGTGAAGGGATTATGAACCACAGTTTCCTAGAATATCGTCCCATGAGTGGAGATATTGAAGCGCGACGCAATGGGGTGTTAATTTCTTTTGAAGAGGGGGTTAGCACTTTCTACGCCCTGAAAAATGCTGAGGATCGGGGTGTGTTTTTCATTACCCCAGGAACTAAGGTTTATAAAGGCATGATTGTTGGGGAACACAACCGACCCCAAGACCTGGAGTTAAATGTCTGCAAAACTAAGCAGTTGACTAACCACCGTTCTGCTACTGGGGATGAATTGGTACAATTACAGACTCCCATGGATATGAGTTTAGAACGTGCCTTAGAATATATCGGCCCTGATGAGTTGGTGGAGGTTACTCCTGAGTCCGTGCGTCTGCGTAAGGTGAGTAAAAAGTTGGTTAAACGCTAAACCTACCTAAAACTACCTTGGCGCTAGGGTTCAGCGGGCGGGTTGCTGTGGCTGTATATTAGACAATACAGCGCGCACCCGCCCCTCAATTTTTCTGAGCCGGGGACAGGGAACCGTCAGGAAATCTTGACCCCAATTTAAAGGAAGGTTATTGACATATAATAAATTGTGTTATAATTGATAAAATATGCAAATCGTTCATCTCCCCCACCCGTTAACTTAACTGGCTGTTTGTCCAGTTATTGGTTAACGTTCTGAGGAAGACGGAAGTAGGGACCCATGCCCGAAGGAACGCGCCACATTTTGACAGTTGGTTGAAGGGAGTAAGTACAATGTTTGTACCTTCTTTGGTGGCTTTTTCCGTCGCTTGCTTGGCGATTTACTTGAGTTTTCACACTTCTGAGGAGGTTGTTAAAGTTGGAGCGAGGGGGACTGCATTTGTCTGTTTATTGATCAGTCTGGTTTATGCACCTTGGTCAGTTTTGCTGGTCTTAATTGTTCCAGTATTGGCTTACCGACTGGCATAACAGAGATTGGGGTGGTTTCCTCCTGACAAATGATATGTTTCGAGAACTGAGACAGGGATTTTGACAAAATTAGCCAGTTTTTTGACTGCTAATTTTACCCTGCCCCAGTCAGCCCTTACGGGGGTCTTTTTTTTATTCTGGTAGTTTGTACTGTGCTACAATCCGTTTAGCAAAATCGGGGACGTGATTCTCTAGTTTCTCTGGGTAATTGCGTTTGACATAGAGATAGTTGCGGGTGTAGTGAGAGTCGATGGAAAAGCGGGCATATTCTAAGCCTTTGGGTCCAATGCGTTCAATAACTACCCCCATCATTTTAGCTGCCCACATGGGTATGGTGACGGCTTTATCGTAGGCGGGGATGCTCTGTTGAACGGCGGCGCGACGATCGCCCTGGGAAGATACGGGCTGAGTGTCCAGTTGGTCTTGAATCAGATCGAGCATTTCCTGTCCGCGATCGTTACGAACGACGATCCATTGCCAGCCAAAAGGAGCCCCCATATATCCTACCACTAAATCAGCAAGTGAGTTCACATAATCAAAACAACTGAGACAGGAGGGGGCAAAAATATCTTTAAGTTGGTTAGTTTTCAAGCCAAAAAATGGGACGGTTTCGGTGGAACCATCTTCGTGCTTAAAGTGGACGCGGAAATCCTGCATAAATTCATAATGGACAACGGTTTCGGGCGATCGGCTAGTAGTTTCCAAAAACTTTTGTAGACCGGCGCGGGTAACATTGTCAACGCAGGGAGTACCGAGAACATAGAGTTTTTCTAAGCCCATTTGTTTCTCAACGGCACGAAGGGCTTGAATCTGACATCCTACACCGATAACGAGTAATTTTTTCATACCCGATCGCTCTACTTCTTCCAAAACTGATAAGTTAGGGGAGAGGGTAGGCTTGTTAACCCTGGCGGCGAGAACTTCCTCCGGGGTGCGGGCGAGGATCGGCATAGGTCCAAAGCGATCCTCTTTGGTATTTTGGACACAAACCACCCCTTCGACTATACCTTGGTTAAGCATCTCACAGGCGATCGTGCTGACAATGCCTGTCCACTGTGCGCCTGGTATAGGTTCTTTTTTGCGGGCGGCCATCATATCCTGATGAACCCCAAAATACAGGTCATCTGAGTTGTCTAAATTACGGGATCTGCCGTGGGCTTGTTCTTCGAGGTTAGCGATCTGTTCGTTAAGAAAAGCACAGGCTTCCTTGACATAGTGGATATAGTAGGTATCGCAGAGACCGCATTCGCTACAGAGGGCTTTAGCGGGGCGACGGCTTCCGGGTTTAAGGGCTTTGGCTTTCTGATGCGAGTGAGGTTGCTGTAATGAAGTCATTGAAAGCGTGTTTGTTATGTGTAAGATTCAGTGGCTCAATTTTAGCATTTAGGCGACCACTTGGGGATTACCTGAGAATTTATTGTATAATTATAAGTTTTTTTTTACCCCTGGGGGCAGTAATAGGAGAATTGATGAAGGGGAGATATCCTAATCATTAAAAAGGCGATCGCCCCTCAAATGCCTATTTTTTTATTCAGGGTTCTGAACTATCAAAACCGAACACCTGAGATGATGGATCACATGATTACTAACACTACCAAGAAACAGTTCAGCCAGTTCGGAACGCCCCCGTCTTCCCATGACGACTAAATCAGGATTCCAGGATAAAGACACTTCTCTAATCCAATAACCTGCCTCACCAATTTTATACTCAGATGTAGCCCTAATCCCATGCTGTTCACACTCATCTAAAAAAGTTTGTAGCCAACTTTTGACCTCCTCAACTTCCTTAGCCATAAGTTCTTGTTGCACCTGCGCCGCCCGTCCCAACCCCTGTCCATAAATATCCCCAGCCGAACCAAAAGCCAGGGGAGACAGTCCCACACAATGAAAAATCTTCAGTTCCGCCTGTTCTACTTTAGCGAGGTGAAATGCTTTTTGGAACACGAGCCTACTTTGGGATGACCTATCAATGGCCACCAAAATTTTAGAATATTCCATAACCCGAACCAAATACGCCTTAAATTCATGATACCCCTTTATTGACAGTATCAGAGGAAATTATCTATTTTCCTGTTATGATATAAGGTTGCACTGCAATATATGAAACGATATCAAAATGACCCAAAACTACCGCATTACCCTTCTGTCAGGTGATGGCATCGGCCCCGAAATTATGGCGGTGGCGGTGGATGTCCTCAAGGCTGTTGGTAAACAATTAGACCTAAATTTTGAATTTAAAGAGGCTCTCATGGGGGGAGTGGCTATTGATGCTACAGGGGAACCGCTACCAGAGGAATCATTACAGGCTTGTCGCGATAGTGATGCGGTGTTGCTGGCGGCGATCGGTGGCTACAAGTGGGACAATTTACCGCGTCAGCAGCGCCCAGAAACGGGACTTTTGGCACTGAGAGCAGGTTTGGGGCTATTTGCTAACCTGCGTCCGGCTACTATTTTGCCTCACTTGATTGATGCGTCATCTCTGAAGCGGGAAGTTGTGGAAGGGGTAGATATTATGGTGGTGCGAGAGTTGACGGGGGGTATTTATTTCGGTCAACCCAAGGGTATTTTTGAGACGGAGACGGGGGAAAAACGAGGGGTCAATACGATGGCCTATGGAGAATCGGAAATAGACCGGATTGGACGGGTGGGGTTTGAAACGGCGAAAAAACGCCAGGGTCGCCTGTGTTCGGTGGATAAGGCTAATGTTCTGGATGTTTCTCAGTTATGGCGCGATCGCATTATGGCTCTGGCGGCGGACTATCCAGAGGTGGAATTGTCTCATTTATATGTGGATAATGCGGCTATGCAATTGGTGCGCTGGCCGAAACAGTTTGATACTATTGTGACTGGTAATTTGTTTGGGGATATCCTCTCAGACGCGGCGGCTATGCTAACGGGAAGTATTGGGATGCTACCTTCGGCGAGTTTGGGTGCTTCTGGTCCTGGGGTGTTTGAGCCTGTACACGGTTCGGCTCCAGATATCGCGGGACAGGATAAGGCGAACCCGTTGGCTCAGGTATTGAGTGCTGCTATGATGTTGCGTTATGGTTTGGATGAACCGGCAGCGAGCGATCGCCTTGAGAAAGCGGTGTTAAAGGTTCTGGATTGGGGATACCGCACGGGGGATATTATGTCTGAGGGTATGAAGGCGGTAGGCTGTCGGGAAATGGGGGATATGTTATTAAAGGCTGTGTCTGAACAGGGTTGATGACAATTCCCTGATCATGCGATCGCTTCCGGTTAGCTTAATTCTGGGGTTAATTTTGGGGAGGCGATCGCTATTTTCATAAGGTTATGAGATTTTGAAGAATGCTCAAAGGTCGAACTCCCCTTGCTTAAAGTTAACCAGTTTCTGTTTTTCGGCACTTTTCAGCACTTCATAACTGAGCCGAATATTTAATCTCTGTCGCTTCTCCACAATATCCTTAACGGTAACAATCTGAATCTTATCACAACTATCAGTTATGTATTGGCTGCGATAAAATCCCGCAGATTTTGCGGTTGTTAGCATTTCTTTAGTAGGTTCTTGGAGGGTGATAAAAATCGCAAGACTAGCATTTTGTAGGGTCATGGTTCCGATTAAGTCCCGAATGTCTCCTGATTTGACTTTTCCTGATTTGACTTGGAAAATCATTTTTTCCGGTGTCTGTTGATCGCCTTGAAATAAAACGACTCCATCAACTCCTTGGTCTGCGCCTTTTTTGTGGTTAATTAATGCTCGGTTATTTGTATATGTTAAAACCGCCCATTTTTCAAATTCTTTCCTAGTGCGATCGTCCGCTTTGTTGGCTAATTCTATGGCGCTTTCCATGTCTTTGGGTATACCATGCCGTTTGATGGTCTCTAATACTCCCTTACCAAAGCTATCTTCTAATCTTTTTAAGATTAAGCTAATACTTTGATAGGTAATATCAATTCCTATCCATTTTCGGTTAAATTTTTCGCACACTGCAACTGTTGTACCACAGCCACAATAAGCATCTAATACTATATCACCCTCATTAGAACTGGCTTTGATTATTCTTTCTAATAATGCTTCTGGTTTTTGTGTGGGATAACCTAAACGCTCTCTTGCTGATGGTGCTATAGGTTGTATTTCCCACCAATCATCAGGTTGTTTACCTAATGGATTTAAAGATTGTTGACCAAAATCTTTTTTACCTCTTTTATTCCCAATATAGTGACTAAATCTCTTCTTGGTAGTTTCAGCGTATTCTTCTCTGACACTATCTAAATTAAATGTAAATTCTTTACCTTTAGAATAACGAAATATTAAATCATGACGACGACCAAAATCTTTTTTGGGATAACCAGCACCACGATAACACCAAATAATTTCATTTAAGAAATTGCCACCCTGAGAACAAAAAACCGCATCTAACACTAACTTTAAATAATGGCTGGCGGTTGGATCGCAGTGTAGGTAAAAGCTCCCGGTAGGTTTTAAAACTCGATGAATTTCGGTTATTCTTAAAGTCATACTAACTAAATAAGCTAGTAAACTTCCTTTACCCAATACATTCTCTAACCCAGTGATTAAATAAACAGCTTGCTCAGTGAATAAACCATTATAATTGGTGCTGATTTCCTCAAAGCCGTGCATAGCACGATTGTCCCATTCCCAGGTGTCAATAAATGCTTGAGCTTGTGCTTTGTCTTCCGAACCAATATTATTATAAATTTGATTATAATTTCGCTTAGAATTAAAAGGCGGATCGATATAACATAAGTCAACCGAATCATCTTTGATGTAGCGTCTCAAAACCTCTAAGTTGTCACCGTAATAAAGATAATTAGCCATGATTTTTCACCAAAGTGGTTGGGTTGAACTTGTTAAATCTCCACTTTGTCTAATTACGACAATGCCACAAACTTTAGGTATTTGGCTATACTTAAAAATCAGATAATGACGTAAGTTTTGTGAATAAATATTAACTAAATGACGTAAAATGACGTAAAATGACGTAAAATGACGGGCATCAACTAAGGTATAATGGCTAAATCGATTAGCCTGTTTAAGTTCAATGGATGTAACAGAAGTTTTACAATTGGCAGATCATCTAGTGTTTCAGCAAACAGAAAAGCACTTAGACGACTCTCAGCAAACTGTGATTAAGGGAGTATGGGAAGGTAAAACCTATGATCAAATTGCCGATTTATCTCATTTGAGTGAGCGTTATGTTAGAGATATTGGTTATAAATTATGGCAAATATTGTCTGAAGCATTAGGTGAGGATATCAAAAAAAATAACTTTCGCTCAACCTTTGAACGGTGAGAATTTAACTCATCACAATTCATTCATATTAATACCATAGAAAGTAGTCATAATTTGCAATTTTATTCATCTCCTAGTCAACCCCCAAATAGGGAGCAACGACACGAGGATATATTCCAGAAAATCGATTTAAGTTTAGCGCCTGAAATTATTGGTTTTTCCAGACGAGAAACGGAATTAAAGATGCTGGAAAATTGGTTATTAAATAAGGGAAAGAGTCGTTTAATTTCGGTGTTAGGAGTATCTGGTATTGGGAAAACTACTCTAGTTAAAAGATTTGTAGATCAGCACTTAGATAGATTTGAAGTAATAATTTGGAGGAACTTAAAATTTCCAGAATCGTTGACATCGCTAGTTAATGATTTATTGAAAGTTAGCGAAAAAGAACCAAAAGGAACTGTGAGCGATCGCCTTAAACAACTATTAGGTTTCTTCACGGAAAAGCACTGTTTAATCATCCTGGACGATGTACAAAATCTGTTTACGAGAGGCGCATTAGTCGGACAATACGAAAGAGACTATCAAGATTATCAAAACTTTTTCCGGGCGATCGCCGACTTAGAACATCAGAGTAATGTTATATTAATCAGTCGAGAGAAATGTCGAGAGATGGAGTGTTTAGATGAGCAATTATATCCGATAAAATCTTTAGAGTTATCCGGTTTAGAGGATGTAGAAATCCTGAGAAATATGGGAGGAGGACTGCTGAAGAATGAGGATAATTGGTTAAAGTTAATCCAATTATATCAGGGAAATCCTGGTTATTTGAAACAGATTGCTTTTATCATCCACAACATTTTTGATGGTCATGTCGCTGATTTTTTAGCCGAGAATAGCTTGATAATCACCCCAGAAATGCAGTTTGGTTTTCAGCAGCTATTTGAGCGACTCTCACCCATAGAACAGCAACTTATCTTAGAGTTGAGCCAGTTAGATAAACCTGTAACTAGAGAAGATTTAACCGAGAGTTTACAGTTATCATCAATGGACTTAATTAACGGGTTACAGTCCTTACAGCAGCGATATATAGTTACGAAAATTCGAGAAAATCGGCTGTTGTTTAAGGTGTGTCCGGTATTGAGGGAGTATCTGATCCGTTGTCAAAAGTGATAGGAATTGGTAGAATGGATTGGTATAGTGATGTGGCTAAAGAGAGCGATCGCAGTTATTCGGGGTGGTTGAGGTATATATGGCAGTGATTTCTTTAAAAATCTCCGAGGATAGATTCGAGGCGGTCGAGATCGCATCTTTGGGTAAAATCGACCTTTGATTTAACTCCGAAATAAAAAATTTGCAGATAGGGATATAGACTGAAGGTTTATTGGTCTCTTTTGACTTCTTCAGTTTTTCCTTCATCGCCAAAGCCAAAAAATTGCTCGAAAGTTCTTGATAATTCAGCTTTTGCAGGCGAACATAGTCCAGATAAGCATTCGCTGCCAAGTCGTTCGCATTTTCATAGGGGAGAAAATACCTCTCGACCCAATTTAATTAGATGGGGTAAACGTCTGGTTGCATTAACTCCAGCACCGGAATTATGGCGATAGGTTGGATTTGACCAAATGCCCTTGATGCGATCGCAGACTCGATCTTTGTGAAGGGGATTTTTATAATGATACCCTATTCCGAGGGCAATTACTTCATAGGCAGACAATAAAAACCCACCCAGAAATCTATCATCTTCGAGTTTATATCGCTTAAAGCTATTATCGCCCATCGTTTCATGCAAGATCTTAAAAGTCACATCAAAGGCTGTTTCTATATCGCCAAAATTCCAATTATTATCGATGGTTTTATCTCGCATTTCCTTAGTCAATAAATCACTGACATCACCTTTCATGTTTTCAAGATTTTCATCATCCCGGTCAAACAGAAGCATGAAACGCAATACTAATTCCATATCATACTGTTCTTCATAGAGGCGATCGCTCAAAGCAATACAGTTTTTGAAGGTATCCCTTTCCGCAAGCGATCGCATCACATTATATAGATTTTTATCTAACATTAATGCCATGCAATTCCTCACTTCTTGAGGCGTAGCGATCGACCCCCTTGTGTTGAGTCGCTGAAATAACTCATATTTGATAATTCTATCACTTTCTGGCAAAACAATATTTACCGTAATTTTCGCTCTCTTAATCAACAAACGCTGTGTCGGAGTCAGAGAATTTTCCTGGTCGTCCGGATCATCCCATTTTTTGCCCTTTAATGAAGGCAAGTACATGGTAGAATCCAAAATATAGAAATCGGTATCTTTATCTGGATGTTTGTCTCTCAAAATGCCGACAAATTCATAGATAGTTGAAAGTCTTTGTAAACCATCAATCACCTCCCACACACCGTCATTTCCTTGACTGACAAAAATTGGCGGAATCGGTATTCCCAAAACTATCGATTCTATAAATGATGATTTTTGGTAGTTTGACCACCTAAAATAACGTTGAAAATCCGGGCGAATTTCGATTTCTTTATGCTCATATAGACTCATCAACTCACCGATGGACATTGAGTAGCTGTCCGTTTTGATATTTCGTCTGTGTTTATCGATTTCTTCTTGTAATGACATGGGGGGATAAGTAGCAAATTTTAAAAGAGATTATAACCCATTATAACAGCATATAATCGATGGTGTAAAAACCATCCGATGGCGCGATCGCTCCATTGATCTGCGAGTTCGTCTCATTCCACCCAGTATCTATAAATCACTCCTCCCCAATTCCCTTTTTTTTCGCCAACCATCCCCCCTTGTCCAGATATTTGGGAAATGGGAACCCCCCCACCACTGGGAAATGTCTATTGATTCTCCGAGCATTTGACACTCCCCGACAAAAAAGCAAAAGCAAGATGTTCTCACTTTTGCTGAACTTGTAATAATTTAGGGATTAGGGGATAATAGAGGAATTACCCCTAGTTTGATTGTAGTTTACCTTGGGGACTGTTTACGTTTCCGGGGTGCGATCGCCGCCTCAGCCGGAAAACCAACCCTAGCGATCACCTGATTTTGACGTTCTTGTTCAAGGACTTTGAGTTCCGTATAGTCAACCCAGTGAATGCAATCAACCGGACAAGTATCGATCGCCTCTTGAATGACATCTTCCGAATCTCCATCCTGGCGAAACACTCGCGATCGGCCATGGTCTGGCTCAATATAGAATGTGTTTCTAGCCACATGAGCGCAATGCTTGCAACCAATACAAGTAGGCTCATCAACATAAACCCCTTTTTGGCGCAGTGTACCCCCCAACTCTGGCTCAAACCCAGAACGCTCAGGTGCATCCCGCAAAAACCCACCCAATTCCGGTTCTAACCCCGAACGTTCTGAGTGAGACTGTTGTGATGATGCAGACAATTGAGACATTAAGCACTCCAGCGTTGAACAACTAAGCGGATCGATCCATCTTGATTATTGTGCTGTTCGGAAACTTGGAAACCTTGGGCCGTACTCGCGGTAACCACAGTGTGGAAAGCATAACGTTGAGTAACTTTTCTCAGGAAATGATCAACCGGGGTAGCTTGTTGCCAAAATTGCAAATCTGCGACCAGTTCATATTCCTGACCATTCCAAGCGAAGCCGATATCATAACCATTCTCTTGTTGGATAACCACTTCCGCCGCCAGAGTTTGACCACGATAACCTCGAACCTCGCGGGGTCCAGGCTTCCAGTCAATACCTAAATCAGTCAAAGCAGCTTTTAAAGAGGTGATATTCCGAATTTGGGTTTTGATTTGGCTAAAGTGTGACATAGTTGGTAAATTGTGAATGAATTGCTTGAACGGTATAGATAGAATTTACCAGTTACTCAAACCCACTTGAGCAGTGGCATTCTGAGACTGGTGATTCCCTTGGGCGAAATATTCAGAAGTTGTCTCCTGATTTAATACCACCCCTAACTCAGCTTCGATCGCCGCCGTAACCTCAGCACAGGACGCACCAACAATTCCGGTGACTCGTTCCTGAACTCGGCCGTCGGGATGGATGATAAACTCTAGGGTTTCCATAGCTTAAATCGACTGCACAAAGTGGTCTAATACAATACCGATACCAGAGAAGATCTCTGATATAGGCAGGCTGTCAGCTAAATCAGATGGTTCTGACTGCACTGTTCAGACATCAGGGGTAATCAGTTGGACAAAAACCCCTGAGAACTTGACAAAAGTTATCAATGCCTGAAGCAGTAGGTTCATTATATGTTAAGTTTCGCGTAGATGCTCCGAACCGTCAAGGCATGGTACTATTGACCCGATAACATCTACTTCCGGCTCTCTGTATTTCCCCTCTGAGCCTGGGTAGGAGACGGCTGGCAGGGATTGGTCAGCTTTGCTGCTATCCTTAGTTGAGTCAGCACCCCCGGCTGAAGCACGGGGGCTTCGTGCCCCCCTTTCAGGTAGCTGACCAGCTATAGCCTTAACTGGCTCCGTTCAGAGCAAGAGTTAAAGTTCCTACCCTGGAATGCGTGCTAGTTCCAGGCCCTAGAACCGAATCGTTAAACATCTCTAAGGGGTTAAGGACGTGCGATTTGGATAGTACCGACTCTGAACATTGGCGAAGCAAACATTACCCCGCAAGGGAGTCGGAGCCAACCATAGCTCCATGGAGGGGCAACCATACCCCTCCACCCCGCAAGGGGGTGCTGGCGGCGGTCAGCCGCTTGAGTCGGTTTTCCTCTCCGTGATCAATCACGGAGCTTCCAACCCTCCCAGGAGTTTTACGTGAACTCACCAGACCAAAGGACTCGTTAGAGCTATGAATGTACAACAAGCAACTGGTAAGCTGAAGCATATCAATCTCAAGTCTCGCCTGATTGCTGGCGGTTTGGGGTTATTGGTGGCTATTTCTATTCCCCTGATTGGTCACGAAACCTTGGCTCGTACCCGCAGTAAAAGCGATTACGAACAGCGACTTTTTGATGCCGCTTTGGGATTTACTCTCTATTTTGAGGGTGGCTTTAGTGACCATCCGGCAGATATTGGCGGCCGCACCTATAGGGGTATTCTCCAAACTGAGTATAATGCCTATCGTGCCAGCAGGGGTTTACCTCCCTTGGATGTGCTACAAATGTCTGATGCGGAAATGCTGGAAATTTATGATGGCTATTGGAGAGGTAGCGGCGCTCCCGCCATGCACCCCGCTTTAGCGATCGTCATGTTTGACACAGCCGTTAACTTTGGCATTCATAATTCCATTACTTTTTTACAACAAGCCCTGGGGTTGCCACAAACGGGGGTATTTGATGCCGAAACTCGCGCCGCTATGGAACAGGGTAACAATAAGTTTACCGCTCTCCAAATTGTTAATGAGCGCATCCTGTATCGTTATAAGCGGGTTCAGGAAAAGCCCAGTCAAATGGCTTTCTTTCATGGTTGGCTCAGTCGTGATTATAGTCTCTGGGGATATGTTAGCCAGATTCAAAATTAATTGATATTCCGGGATTGATCACAGAGCTATAATATCGGTTAGAGATATATATTCCGGTGCGTCAGAGTTACCAGTGTTTCTGGTGACCCAAAAGCTCCTGGGTCTGACGCTACCTTACTATTTTCTATGTGGGGGATATCTTTAATCTATGACTGACAGATTTTTTCAGAATAAACAATCGTTTTTTGACCGCTGGGCTCCTTTTTATGATTTCCTGCTGACCACGGTTTTCTATCAGGCTGTACATAAGCGTTTATTGGAGTTTGCGGAGTTTCCTAATTCCGCTAATATTCTTGATATTGGCTGTGGTACAGGACGACTGCTACAGCGTTTGGCTAAACAGTTTCCTGACCTTCAGGGGACGGGGTTGGACTTATCTCCTCAAATGATTAAAGAGGCGAAAAACCAAAATGTCTATGGCGATCGCCTACAGTTTCTACAGGGGAATGTTGAGGCTTTACCTTTTCCTGAGTCGAGTTTTGATGCCGTTTTTTGTACTATCAGTTTTCTCCATTATCCTCACCCTGAATTCGTCCTAGCAGAAATTAAACGGGTTTTGCGATCGCAGGGAGTTTTTTATCTGGCTGATTATACCGTTAATGATTGGACTGAATATCGAGAGGTTGCTGTCTCTCCTGGTAAGTTGCGGTGGTACAGCCGCAAAAAAAGGGAACAGTTGGCTAATTCTGCGGGTTTGTCTTGTTTGGGTCATCACTATTTAATCGGTCCGGTTCTCCTCACTAAGTTTGTTAATTATTAATATCGGGTTGGGGAGATACTTTGGCTATCTTGCCTTTTTTAGATCTATTATGATGGATGATGAATCGAGATGGATGGAAAAGTAGGGGAGGCGATCGCAAAACATCTCCCCAGGAGAATCGCTTTTGTTGGGCTTGGACGCTTCCGCGACTCCCGTCCCAATAATGACCATTGAGTTATCGATCCAGTATGTTTGACGGATATGCCTTGCAAAATAATGGGGGCGAGTGGGGCTTTGTCAATGAAGAAGCCCTGGAAAATTTTTTGTATCGAAATTTAGAACAATTATTGAAAATCCAGCCTTTGGAACGGCAATACAACGTCGAAAGCCAACGATGTGACATCTTGGCGGTAGGCGATCGCCAAAAATTGGTGGTGTTGGAGTTGAAGAATGCGGAGGATCGGGGTATCGTCCAACAATTGACCCGTTATTATGATGCTCTGTTGGGGGAAAAACCGTTTGGCGATCGCGTGGATTATGACAAACCCGTGCAATTGATTGCGATCGCCCCCAGCTTCCACCGCGACAATTTCACCGATAAAAAATATCACACCCTCGATTTTCAGTTTTTACAATTTTCCGTTATTGAAAATCAAGATCAATTCTATCTCTGCTTGCGAGATGTTGACAGCAACACCGTTTCACGAGTCAAAATCCCGTATCAAAAACCACCAACGGATTTAGAATTACCTCCCATACCGACCGCCCTCGCTAAGATGATGAAAAACTGCGAACCTTACCAGCAGAAAATATTAGAAATTCGCGAGAAAATTTTATTATTTGATAACCGGATTCAGGAAATATCATCTGCCAATAGCATCAAATATGGCAATGGGAAAGCCAAGAATAGTAAGTTTTGTGCCGAGTTTATGTCATACAAAGATGAAATTATCTTGTTTCTCTGGATACCTTACAAAATGGGTGAGAGTACGAGAATCGGTCGGGCTAGGATTTGGACTAACTGGCAGGATCGGGCTTTGATTGAGGGTTATGTATCCAAAGAGGTGGGAAATGAAATTAACCAAACCAAAAGACAAGTTCAAAAAATAATTGATGCTATTAATCAAGGTGGATATGAATGTTGGATAAGTATGAAAAGTTGTGATTATTTTGGATTCCCATTTACTCTCATTTTGCCAGTTAAAAACAGTGTAGGTAAAAAATATGTTCAGGCAATTAAGAGGATTTGCAGTTACTCAAAGCACAAAAAAAATCTTGTTTATGAAGAAATTTATCTCAGTATTTTACATAAAAATTTGTGCCATAAAATTATAAAAAACGAATCAATGAGGGAAAAATTTAAAGCATTGCCATCTGAAATATGGGGCTACGATCGCTCTCTACAATCGCTGCTAGATTTGGCTTTGGAAAAATGGTCGGATAGGGTTTGAACTTGTCGCGCAGCTATTAGCCTGGAAATAATGCTACAATCCCCTTGAGAGGGTTTTCGAGCTTTAGCTTGGTTGATTCCCAAGGGGGTCGCATAGAAAGGCGATCGCCTCCCAACGAGAAAATTAATCAACTCAAACCTCCCCCCGAAACGGCTATGCACATAATCGCCTTTTTGTCAATAGGTAGAAAATTAGCCGTCCCATTTTTCTCAAAAACTCGTGCATCGCCAGCTTAATTTTTTCCTCAGAGAATAACTTTTAGCGCCATAGAATCAGGGTTGTAGCCTTTTTTTTGGCATATAGACACAGTAACCCCTTGGGTGCGATTTATTTGAGTGTATCACAACCCCCATAATCTCGTCAACTATTTGCGAGCGATTAGCAATAAAATCGTAATAAATCTTAACAATCTTTGTGATATTAAATTCATCTGGCGGTATGAATTAGTTGAACTTATGTTTTTGGGGGTGATCATGGCTGTTGGGGGTTAATAACCCAACCTAGGATCGAAAGGCGATCGCCTCCCAACGAGAAAATTAATCAACTCAAACCTCCCCCCGAAACGGCTATGCACATAATCGCCTTTTTGTCAATAGGTAGAAAATTAGCCGTCCCATTTTTCTCAAAAACTCGTGCATCGCCAGCTTAATTTTTTCCTCAGAGAATAACTTTTAGCGCCATAGAATCAGGGTTGTAGCCTTTTTTTTGGCATATAGACACAGTAACCCCTTGGGTGCGATTTATTTGAGTGTATCACAACCCCCATAATCTCGTCAACTATTTGCGAGCAATTAGCAATAAAATCGTAACAAATCTTAACAATCTTTGTGATATTAAATTCATCTGGCGGTATGAATTAGTTAAACTTATGTTTTTGGGGGTGATCATGGCTGTTGGGGGTTAATAACCCAACCTAGGAGAATATCGCCTAAACTTGCGCGGGGGAAACCCGGTGATGATCAGGTTCAAAAGCCGGAAGATGCCAATATTCTGGTTTAAAATCTTCTAGGGAAGTCAGGACTTGATCAGCTTGTTGATAGGCGCTGTAGTCCATTTCTGGCGGTGGAATAGCCACCACATACATTCCCGCCTGTCGCGCAGCCATTACCCCAGCGAGGGAGTCTTCAAACACTAGGCAATTTTCAGGTTTAGCACCTAGTCGTTTAGCCGCAATTAAGAATATATCTGGTGCGGGTTTTCCTCTGGTTAATTCCGGGTCATCTCCTCTGACAATACAGCGGAATAGGGAAAACCAGGCTTGATGGGGTTGGGTTTTGGCGGTAAAGGGTCTGGTAGCAGAACTGGTGGCGACGGCTTGGGGGATATTGTGGTTAGCGAGGTGATGGGTAAGCCGAACTATTCCGGGTAGGGGGGGAACTTGGGGATAGTATTGATAGATAATTGCGTCTTTTTCCTGCAAAAATGCTTCGGGGGTTAGGGGTAATTGCAGGGTTTCTACAATTAAGGCGGCGGAGTCTTTAGACTTACGACCACAAAGTTGATATTGTAGGGTTCTGTCAATGGTTTTACCATAACGGTTAGCGATCGCCTGATTTACTTGAGCATGGAGAGGTTCAGTATCTAATAGTATACCGTCAAGATCATAAATAACGTGGGTGATCGCCATAACCAATAAGGTAGGAATTACTTGGAGTTTTGGGCTAGTTAGGTGTTATTTAACTACGGAAACTAGGGAGACATAAGCCTTGTCTGTCCTAGTTATGGTGTTTGATGTTGGGTGGAGACACCCCCCCGAAAATGGGGGGGGAGGTAGGTAGGTGTTCAGTGACAATTAGCGAACTACACCATGACTGGGTTCTACATTAATGGGTTTGAGTAGGTACAGGTTTAAGAACTGCCAACCATTAGAGATGTAGTGGGGTAGTTTTTGGAAGAACTTGACGAAACCAGGTGCGTTAGAATTAGCGATCGCACTAAGTTTTTCATTAGTCTTCACGCACTCATCAAGACGTTGGTAGAAACTGGGGTGATTGACATTAAGGACAATGGGGAATACCCGACCAGCAGTTTCGTTAGTTTTTTCGATTACTTCGATGTCATAATCGCGAGCATTCAAGCCAATAGCCGCATAGAAGTCCGCACGCTGTAGGTCATTTAGATACATAGTCGCGAACACAGACAGCAGGAAGAAGCGACACCATAGGCGAGCTTTCCAGTCGTTCAACAGGCTAGGCTGAGACTTGAGCATAGCATCAAAGAAATCACCGTGGCGGTTTTCATCCTGACACCAGTTTTCAAAGAAACGGAAAATCGGGTAAATCCGATCTTCTGGATGAGCTTCTAAATGGCGATAGATTTTGATGTAACGCCAGTAACCAATCTTCTCAGAAAGATAGGTAGCGTAGAAGATAAACTTGGGTTTAAAGAAGGTGTACTTCCGGCTTTTGGTGAGAAAACCCAGATCCAGAGATAAGTTAAAATCGGACAGAGCTTTGTTAAGGAAACCGGCATGGCGTGCTTCATCTCGTGACATGAGCAAGAAGCATTCAGCCAAGACAGGGCTTTTTTCTTTAAGGCGACGGCTGAGTTCTTTGTAAAGCAGGAAGCCAGAAAATTCGGCGGTGCAGGAACGCTCTAAAAACTCTACAAAAACCTTGCGAGTTTCGCCATCAATGTGGTCCCAGGACTGTTCAAACTCTTCGTCACGGACAAAGTGATGACGGTTGTAGTCAACCCGGAACTCTTCCAAGATCGCCCTGATTTCCTCTTCATTAGCAGAGATGTCCATTTTTTCCATCTCTTCAAAATCTGTGGTGTAGAACCGAGGTGTCAGGATGGTTTCCTTAGCTGGAACCTTAACCCCAGGACGTATCTCTTCAAATGTGGGTTTTTTCAGGGAATCTACCATAATGCTCGTGTTTTATTAATTATTGCAAGGGACTTGGTGTGGGCGATGGGCTACTATGGGCTGAACATCGCCCTTTAGTTAAAATGACCAACCCGCTTGGGGCTGCAATCAAAAGCGTTTAATATGCAACGCATTCCAGTCTAGCAAGTAATGGTGTCGCCTGCATAGTCAATTCGGTTAAGAATTGCTACACCTACTGCTGTTCAGCAAAGATATTTCAGATGTGCGATCATGGTTATAGTCCCTTGATGTCAGGACTTGGAGGTTATCGTGAAAAAAATTACCACGAGTTATATACTATGGGCGATCGGCTTGATTACTCCCATCAGTGGTTTACATCGCCTGTACAATGGCCAGATTGTCACCGGTGTAATTTGGATGTGTACTTTGGGACTGTTCAAAGTTGGCCAGTTGGTGGATGTATTTTTGATTCCCAGTATGGTGGAGGAATATAATGCTAAAGCACAGGCCAGGCTGGGAGTTGCGCCGGACGGTTCCCCACTTCCCGAAAGTAACCCAGTGACCTTAATTGTGACTGGAGACTTGCAGGAACGTCTGCGAATGAGATTACTACAGGCAGCGGCGGCGCGGGGTGGTAAACTGTCAGTTACTCAGGGAGTCATGGCAACCGGCGCGGACTTTGAACGGGTGGAAAATGTTTTAAATGATATGTTCAAAAGGGGTTATGTGAGTATTACCAACGACCCTGATTCTGGTATTGTGATTTATGATTTCCACGAGTTATAAATATGTACGGAGTTCGCAGCGCTTTTCTGGATTTTATTGATGATCCGTTTGTGGTGTCTCCCACGGAAAGCTATCGCTATCTTGAGGATGGGTTATTAATTGTTGAGGATGGCAAAATTAAGGCTTTCGGTTCCTATGACCATATCCGAACCGATTATCCTGAAATTGAGATTATCGACTATAGCCAAAGGTTGATCATCCCTGGTTTTGTTGATACTCATGTTCACTATCCACAAACGGAGATTATTGCTTCCTATGGGGAACAGCTTTTGCAGTGGTTAGAAAAATATGCTTTTCCCGGTGAGGAAAGGTTCAAAGACCCATTACACGCTCGCGAGGTCGCCGGGTTCTTTTTTGATGAGTTGGCGCGGAATGGCACGACTACAGCGGTGGTAATGACAACGGTTTTCCCAGAGTCAACCCGGGTATTTTTTGAGGAAGCACAAAGTCGTAATATTCGGGCGATCGCTGGTCAGGTGATGATGGACAGAAATGCACCTGAGTCCCTATTGGATAACCCGGAAACTGCCTACCACAATAATAAAGATTTGATTAAAGAATGGCATAATCGCGGTCGGTTGTGCTATACAATTACTCCGAGGTTTGCGATAACTTCGACCCCAGAACAGTTGGAAGTAGCCGGACAACTAAAACGAGAATTTCCTGATGTGTATGTTCATACTCATTTATCAGAAAATCAAGAAGAATTAGTGACGGTTTCCCAATTGTTTCCTGAGTGTAAAGATTATTTGGAGGTATACGAAAAAGCGGGTTTAGTAGGCGATCGCTCAATTTTTGCCCACGGCATTTATTTAAGCAATTCCGAGTTTAAACGTTTGTCCGAAGCGGGTTCAGCCATAGCTTTCTGTCCGACTTCCAATATGTTCATTGGTAGTGGATTATTTAATCTGAAAGAGGCGAAATCACCCGCGCACCCCATAGCGGTAGGTTTAGCCAGTGATGTGGGTGCGGGAACCAGTTTTTCCATGCTAAAAACCATGTCCGCCGCCTATAAAGTCACCCAGCTACAAAAGCAAACTCTGTCACCATTGCCAGCCTTTTATTTAGCTACCCTAGGGGGCGCTAAAGCCATTCATTTAGACTCATATATCGGCAACTTTCAAATAGGGAAAGAATCCGATTTTATTGTATTAAATTGGCAAGCCACACCATTAATGGCATTCCGCCACCCTCAGCATAGCATAGAATCAGTAGAAAAACTCAACGAAATCCTATTTTCTCTGATGATTTTAGGGGACGATCGCAGCATTGATGCTACCTATATTGGGGGGAACCTAGCCTATCGCAACCCTGATTATATGACCTGGTAAAATTGTCAAATTATGGAACATTTAATTGTTTTCACCCGTTACCCAGAACCCGGTCAAACCAAAACGCGACTAATTCCGGCGCTGGGTATTGAAGGCGCGGCGAAACTACATCGCCAAATGACCGAAAAAGCGATCGCCACAGTGGAAAAACTCCAGGAATTGCGTCCCATTTCCACAGAAATTAAATTCACAGGAACTACCCTAAGTCAAATGCAAGATTGGTTAGGGTGTCATCTGTGTTATAATCCTCAAGTAGGGGGGAATTTAGGCGAGAGAATGTCCGAAGCATTCCAGTCAGCATTTAACCGTAAATATAGGTCGGTAGTGATGATTGGAAGCGACTGTCCAGCCATCACTTCCCATATCCTTAGTCAAGCCTTCCAGCTACTCCAGCAGTTTGATATAGTCCTGGGACCCGCGACGGACGGAGGATATTATTTAATCGGACTATCAAGGTTTATCCCCGAAATATTTGAGGGAGTGAATTGGGGAACCGAATTAGTCTGGAAACAAACAATTTCTATCTGTCATCATCTTAACATAGCGGTTGCTAATTTAACCATTTTGACTGATATTGACAGACCAGAAGACTTAGAAAAACTCACAGATCCCATATCGGAAATTATCTAAAATCATCAGATCAGGGAATAACTGTGAGTCCAGTCTATTGGCTACTGTTCAATATAGCCTGTATCCTGCAAAAACCGTGTTACATCTGCTAATAAATCGGATATATTTCTATCCTCAAAAAGCGATCGCACTTTTCGCCACCCCAACTCTCCCTGACCGAGGGAATATTGATTAGCCATATAAGCGGCGATGACCCCGCGAACATCCTGATTTTGGCGGTGTCGTTGTTCAATATCTCGCCAAATGCGATCGAGGTGAAGGGTCACAAATTCTGGATAATTAGCAGTGACATTTTGAAATTGTCCAGCGCGATATTCCCAAATTGTCAGAGGGACCTGTGATTGAGATTGTAGATTAAATTCCCGCGCAAATCGGTAATCATACCCCACAAATCTGGGTAAGCCATCATCAGTAATTTCGGTTAAATCATAGTGCCAAATACCCCAACTTTTAGGAATAATACCATATTGCTTGGCTAAGGGTCTATAATGGTAAATCAGCGAGTAATAACCGCCACTTTGGAGGTCTACAATTAACTCAGGTTCCCTATCTCCATTTAAATCGATGGTGCGGACATCTAAAACCCTGATGGTATCTAAGTTACTTGATATCAAATTATTGAGGATATCTTCTGGTATATTATCATCTAAAACAACCTCTCCGCGCCGCGTCATTTTCAATCTAAATTTAGGGCTAGGGCGAGGGTTAAAATCAAATTCTGCCAGCAAATTATCAAATTCAATAGTTTTGTTAATTGGTTCTTGTGGTGGCAATGCTTGGGCTGGTGGTTGAAAAACTTGGCTTTCAGTAGGTGGAGAATCGGGGATTTTTTGGGGTGGTTCTGATGAAGTTTCGGCAGGTTTATTGAGGGAAATATCAGCGGGACTTGATGGAGTTTCGGCGGGTTCGGACTCGGTAACTGCTTGGGTTTCTGGGGTGGTCAGTGGCATTTTTGCGAAGGGTTGATCATCCACAGAAATGCGGGCAATATACTGAGCAGGCACTAAGGCACTTTCATCAAAGTTAGTGATAGCCTGACAGATAAATGTAGCGACATCAGCCCTAGTCGCCGGACGGTTAGGCTGCAATTGTCTAACATTAGGATAGTTAACGACTAACCAATTTTCAGTGGCGGCGGCGATCGCCTCTTTAGCATAATCAGGAATGGTGGCGCTATCGATAAAAACATCTCCCAATTGTTCAGGAGACAACTGCTGGGGCTTAAATCCTAAACCATTGCTAATAGCCACCAGGGCTTGTACCCTAGGAATATTAACCAGAGGATTAAAAACACTACCGATATATCCTGATAAAAACCCTTTTTGACTAGCCAGACTAATGGCATCATAAGCCCAAAAATCTGTGGGAATATCGACAAAATTCTGGCGGCGGCGGGTGGGTTGTACTCTCGGAAATGCTTGATTAACTAGGGCGGCGAATTCAGCGCGGGTAATGGGGTTATTAGGGCGGAAGGTGTTGTCACTGTAGCCGGTAATAATTTGGCGATCGGCTAATTCCTTAATACAAGGCTGCGCCCAATGGTTTTGGACATCTGTAAAACCAGCCTCCCCGACAGGGAAAGCTGGGTTAGTTTGGGATGGGTGGGTTATCAAAACTGCGATCGCTGCGACTAAGGTAAGTATGATATGCCATCGATTGGTTTTCATAATTCGTTGTTTGTTGCGTCTCTCACACCATTTACTTACCCTATTTTGTCTAACAATTGGCCGTTTGTGTGCAAAATTTTAACTTTCCGTGTTTTCGGGTATCCAACCTAACAGCAAGTAGATGCAGCCTAAATAAAACACCGCTGGGATTAACATTCTCAGCCAGTCGAAATCAGCCATGATCATATTTCTCCTTGTTGACCCTAAGTTATTTTGTTACTACGGTTGAAGAACTGATACATTTACGCGACATTTTTCCGGTTGTTCCCGGACAATGCGACGATAGCACTATTACCGGTTAAGGTAACAGAGGTGGTATCCCGCAAAGCTTTTAGAAAGATTCCAAAAGCACCGTTCCAGTCCCGTGGTAGAGTGAACCCACACTCAGGACATCGGAACACTTTTGAGCCACCTAGCTGGGAATGCACATGACCACAGTGAGTACAGGTTTTGCTGGTGTATTCTTCCGTCACATCTACAACTGTGGTTCCAGTTATCTCGGCTTGATGTCTCAGGGTTAGTTTGAATCGATAATGCGCCCATGTCAGCATGGCGCGGGCAGTCTTGGATTTGATTTTCCGCTTTGCTTTGGCAACCATGTTGGAAGTCTCGAAGGTCGGCAGAAAAATTATGCTGTAGTTGTGAGTCAAGTAGTGAGCAATTTGTTTGTGGGCTTCATCAACTAAATTCCGGATTTTGGTTCTCATTCGTTGAGCCGCTTGCCTCATCCGTCGCCTTCTTGAACGACAGGGTTCCTTGGCGATTCGGCTCATCAAATCATCCAAATGTTGACATAGCCTAGTAATGCGTCCAATATCCCCGGAGCCCAATTCCATAAACCGAGAGCCATCAAACCCAGTTATGAAAGTTCGCACACCCGGGTCTAATGCAATCACGCCAGTAGCGTCAGTTGGGGTAACGGCAACTGGTTCAGGGAAAATCGCCAACCATCGACCTTTGGTAAACACCAACTGAGTCCCTTGCCCGCAAGTTTTAGGGATGGGTTCGGAAACCATGAAAGTTAATCCTTTCGTTAGTCTTGGATACCAACTCCCTGAAGAGAAATTAGTATTATTGAACTTAATCCCTTGAGAGCTGTCACGACAACTTCTAAACCTTGCATCAGGACTGGCGCTCAAAGCCTGATAGGCATCAAAGATGGCATTTTGCCGAATGTGGCAGGGTGTTTCTTTGACCCATGCAGGCAAGTCGCTCTGCATCACTTTATTGCGTAACTTTAACTTGCTTAGTCGTTTACCACTCCGGGATAATGCAATTGCTTGGTTGTAGCAATACCGACAAGCGGCCAACCATTGGCGCCAGACTTGATTTAGCTCCGGGCTGGGGTAAATCCGGATCTTCTTTGACCTGAGTTTTGTATTTACTCCGTCGGTATAATCGGGAACTGAAGCAGTGGAGGATGGCGAGGATGTCCTCAACCATTTCTGGTTCTGGACTGAGACTTGTCTGGTTGAGAACCATGAGTGAGCACCTGTTTTGCTCACAGAGCCATCGAAACAAGTCAAATCCCCATATTGCCAATCGGTCTGGGTGGGCAACGACAACCATGCGGACATCTCCTGACAAATGATGTCCCAGTAAGGCCAGCATTTTCTTTCCCTTGAAGTCGAGCCCGCCTCGGATTTCTGAGACGACTTCTGCTTCGGGGTAGAGGTTGGACAGTGCGGCCACCTGTCGGTTGAGGTCGGACTGCTGGGCGCGGCTACTAACTCTGGCATAGATAACGACTTTGCGTTTGTCACTGCCTGATTTGGCAGCAGTATATCACTCAACGTTGTATCGTCGTTGCCCAGCGGGGGTTCTGATGGTCTCGATTGAGCGATTGTCGTCCCATCTGCGGAGTGTTCTTTCATGGACTCCAAGGATTTGGGCGGCTTCCTTGGGTTTGACATATTTGGCAATAGGTTTATCCTCAACTCTTCTCGCTTCTTATACCGTATTGCCCTAAAATATTAACCTAATTTGAGATTAAATCATGCTCCCCTTTCAGTTTGGTTCAGATATGATTTATCCTGGGTCTGCTGACCCTAAGCCTATATATTGACGGGCAATTCCATCTACTTCTATTATGGCTTAATTTCAGGAATTTAGCAAAAATTAGGGGAAAGTATGAACTATGGTCGCGGGTCCCCCCAACTCCTGGGGGATGATTTCACCAAGTGGCCTGGTTTTGATTACCTGTGAAACGGTTAACAATTAACCGGAGTAATGATAAACTAAAAACTATCCCAAATAGCACTAATCCAATGGTACAGGCATAACCAATATCTAAGTTTTGAAAAGCCCTTTCATAGAGATAATAAACAATGGTTTTAGAACTATTTAAGGGGCCGCCTTGGGTCATGATATAAACTTCTTCAAATACCTTGGTAGCAGAAATGGCAGAAATTACCGAGACTAAAATTAGATAAGGTGTCATTAAAGGTAAGGTGATATCCCAATGACTTTGCCACCCGTCGGAACCGTCTAAACTAGCGGCTTCGTAAAGTTCTGCGGGGATAGATTGTAAGCCAGCGAGATAAATTACCATATAATAACCCAATCCTTTCCAAATGGTAACTGCCATGACTGAAAATAAGGCTAAATTAGGATCGGTTAACCAGGGAATTCGGAATTGAGTAGATGAGGGGAGGAAAAATGAGGTAAAATATTGGAGTAATTGATTAAGTAATCCATTCTCTGCATATAACCATTTCCAAGCTAGTCCGGCTACGACCATGGAAATTACAACCGGCACATAATAGGCGGTTCTAAACCAGTGAATGCCACGGAGTTTTTGATTAACTAAAATAGCTAATCCCAAGGGTGCGATCGCCAAAATAGGAACGACTACTATTATATAAAGTCCGGTGTTTTTTAAGGTTTGCCAAAATACTTGATCTTGCCAAAGTCTTTGAAAATTCCCCCAACCGACCCACCGAGGTTCTCGAATTAAGTCATAATCAAAAAAGCTGAGATAAAAGGCTTGTAAGGACGGCCAAAATACAGTGAGGGTTAAAATGAGTAATGCGGGTAATAGAAATAAATAGGGGGTGAAATTAAGTCGCGATCGCATGATAATCTTTGTGAAAAACCAGAAATCCGGAGGCAAACCGGGTTTCTTGAGAGAAGCCCGGTTTGGGGGTAGGGTTCAATTATTGATGGTCAAATCATCTGGAAGAATGGAAGAACCATGAGGATAATTAACTTCGGCAACCTCTGGAATAGGACCAGTAGAGGAACGAACCATAGCCACTGCTGTCTGTAGAGCTTGCATTCTATCCATGACCAAATTATCGGGACTGAGCATTTCAAAAACTCCCAACTTCTGTAAGCGCTGTTTACACTGTCCAGAAGCGCCGACAATGAAAACATGACGACCGAGATCAACAGCTTCTTTAACAGCATTTTCCAAGGCGAGAGAAGAAGTGACCCCCAACAGAGGCACATCACTTAAATCTAAGATGAGAACATCATAGCTACCAATAACTGCGTGTTCACGGGCGATCGCTTTAGATACACCAAAAATCATCGGACCGCTAAGATGGAAAAGTAGAATGCGACCATTAGCCTGCTTGAGCAATGCTTTTTCATCGGGACTTAGAACAATGTTGTCATCAGCATCAGTAATGGCTTTAACATCCTTAGAACGCAAATCAGTGAGGCGCTGAATAGTGAGGATATTAGCGACAAATAGCCCCAAGCCCACAGCCATAATCAAGTCAACAAAAACAGTTAAACCAATTACCCCATACATAATCAAGGCAGCTTTGACAGATACCTTGTGGGCGCGTTTCAAGAAGCCCCAATCGATGATATCAACACCAACTTTTAAGGCAATACCAGCCAAAACCGCCATAGGGATACTTTGAGTTAAAGGAGCCGCCCACAGCACCACAACTAACAGAATAATTGCACGAGTGAGACCGGATAAAGCCGTGCGACCGCCAGCCTGAATATTAACCACTGTCCCCATAGTAGCTCCCGCCCCAGGAATACCGCCAAACAAACCAGAAGCGAGGTTTCCTAATCCTTGACCAATCAATTCTTTATCAGAGTCGTGTTGATAGCGGGTGAGACTGTCAGAAATCACAGAGGTGAGGAGAGCATCAATACAACCCAACATCCCCAGCACCAAGGAATCAATGAACATGGTCTGGATTTGGCCTGCACTAAATGTAGGAACTTGCAGGGAGGGGAGACCGGTAGGAATTTCACCAATTCGACGAATATCAATATCAGGAAAAGCAATTAGGGAAAATATGGTGACGGCAACCAAGGCTAATAACTGAGGAGGAACCAAGCGTTTTAGCTTACCAGGCATCAACACCAGAATTGCCACAGTGATGAGACCCAAGATGGTTTCAGAGAGGTTAATATTAGTCAGCAGTGATGGTATATTCTGAATAGTACCAATGACACCACCTCTGGGGGGAGCCTGCCCCAAAAAAGGACCGATTTGGAGAACTACGAGAATTATACCAATCCCGGACATAAAGCCGGAGATAACTGTATAGGGCATGAGGGTGACATATTTACCCAGACGCAGAAAACCAAATATAATTTGGACAATCCCTGCCATCATCACCACGGTAAAAGCCATGGCCATGCCGTTTTCATCATTAGCAGCGGTGAGGTTAGCAATAACAGCAGTCATAACCACGGTCATGGGACCGGTAGGCTCAGAAATGAGGGTTGGGGTTCCCCCAAACAGAGCAGCAAAAAAACCAACTAGGACGGCTCCATATAGGCCAGCAGCCGGACCAGCACCGGAAGCGACACCGAAGGCTAGAGCCATGGGTAGGGCAATGATAGCAGCAGTCATGCCACCAAAGATATCGCCCCGAACGTTTCTAAAATGAATATGATTCAGGAGTTGCATGATAAGGGAAAACAGTTAACAACCAGGTATTTATCGCTATGAATCTATAAAAAAACTACGATTCATAGATTGAAATGAATCATAAAGCCAAAACAAGTATTTGTCTACACATTTTCTTAATTTTTTCTGATAGAGTCACCCCTGACCAGCTTATGGGATATTTCGGTGATTATGGCTAGGTTCGGGGGCTGAGTCCCTAGCTGGTAGGGTGCGTCAGATAGAGAAAATGGGAAGGAATAGGGGATAATTGATTGCTGACGCACCAGAAAAATTATCTGGCTGGTAGGGTGCGTCAGATAGAGAAAATGGGAAGGAATAGGGGATAATTGATTGCTGACGCACCAGAAAAATTATCTGGCTGGTAGGGTGCGTCAGATAGAGAAAATGGGAAGGAATAGGGGATAATTGATTGCTGACGCACCAGAAAAATTATCTGGCTGGTAGGGTGCGTCAGATAGAGAAAATGGGAAGGAATAGGGGATAATTGATTGCTGACGCACCAGAAAAATTATCTCGCCCTACAGCTAGGAGAGATCAGCATTAGTGGTGATGCTGGGCTGTTTTTGCTTGACGATCGCTAAACCTTCTTTGAGTGCTGTTAAGCGATCGCCCATCCAATAATTACCAGGAATTAAGCCAGCAATGCCCAATTTTTCTAACCTGCCTTTCACCTTACCAGTTGCACCGACTACAATCACATCACGACCGGCATCAATTGCCTCTGTAATGGAACTTTCAATAGCCAAGGAAGAAGTCACGCCCAAAATTGGCACTTCACTTAAATCAACAATCAACACATCATAACTATTAATAGCCTGATGTTCTCGGGAAATAGCTTTAGCCACCCCAAAAATCATCGGACCACTCAAATGGAACAGCAGAACCCGGCCATTTGCCAAGTCTAAAATTTCTTTTTCTTGAGCATTTAGAACAATTTGGTCATCGGCATCAGTGATAGCTTTTACAGACTGAGACTGAAACTCATTCAGACGTTCAATAGTCAAGATATTGGCAATAAAGACACCGACAGCGACGGCTACCATTAAATCAACAAATACGGTGAGGATAACGACACCATAAACAATGCCAGCGGCTTTCCAAGAAATTTGGTGAACCCGCTTTAAAAATCCCCAATCAATGATATTAATACCGACTTTGAGGACAATAGCTGCCAAAACTGCTAAAGGGATACCAGAGGTTAAAGGTGCTGCCCATAACACGACAATTAACAATATAACAGCGCGAGTAATGCCAGCTAAGGCGGTGCGTCCTCCTGCGTAAATACTGACGACGGTGGCTGTGGTGGCTCCTGAACCGGGAATACCACCGCACAAACCAGTAATTAAATTGGCTGCACCCTGACCGATTAATTCTTTATTGGAGTTATGTTCGGTGCGGGTGAGACTATCTGATACTAAACAAGTTAACAGACAATCAATAGAACCGACCATTCCTAAGACCATAGCATTGACAAACATTAACCGCAAATCTTCTTGGGTAAATGTGGGCATTTGTGGTTCAGGAAAGCCGGGGGTAATTTCACCAATGGTGGAAATTGTCCGAATTTCTACGCCACTAAATACGACTAAGGAAATGATTGTACCAATGAGTAAAGCGACGAGTTGAGGAGGTACAACTTTTTTGAGATTAGCTGGATAAAAGAACAGAATAGCTAAAGTAATTGACCCTAAAATAGTTTCCCAAGGATTAATATTGGAAATTATATCGGGAAAATTTCTGATGACACCAATTACGCCACCAGGGGGGGTTGCTTGACCCAGGAAGGGGGCTATTTGTAGAAAAATCAGAATCACGCCAATTCCGGTCATAAACCCGGAAATCACGTTATAGGGCAGCATGGTAATATACTTACCTAATTTTAAAATCCCAAAGATAATTTGAAAGATACCGGCGAGCATGACTACGGTAAAAGCCATGGCTAAACCGTTTTCTGGGTTCTTAGCCATTAATTCGGCTATGACTGCTGTGATAATGACGGTCATGGGACCTGTGGGTTCAGAAATTAGGCTAGGAGTTCCGCCAAATAAGGAAGCAAAAAATCCGATTAATATTGCACCCCATAAACCAGCGGAAGCCCCCGCCCCAGAGGCGATTCCGAAAGCTAGGGACATAGGTAAAGCGACGACGGCGGCGGTTAAACCACCAAATATGTCGCCTTTGAGATTACGAAAATTTATGGTATTAATAATCTGCATAAACTAAATATCCTTGTTTTTATGATGATGCACAAAACCATCAGCTAAATTAAAGTAAAATCAACTGAGATTATCGAGTAACTAAGGGAACTATAAAACTGGGATATGGCTGCTTATGAACATGGGGCGCTGGTGCTGCTGATTACTGAATGCCGGATTCGAGGTAAATTTCCCCCAGATGGACTTCAGCCCAAAGGGTCGGCAACCCGGGTTTACCCTGTACAATTAAATCATAATTTTGTCCCCACATTCCTCTAAACAATCTACCCCCAATCCAGTTTGGTGAATCAAGTTAATTGGCTCTGCAAGCAGGAGCTTTGCGACTTAGGTATTGAGTCCCCTTTTGATAACTATTCCTATTTGGGTTTACTCTCACAGTTACACCGGGATTATACAGGAGGAGGGGTAAATTTTGACATGAAATTTAATTAATCTCGCTCTAAAGATTAATAAAAACCTAGGAAAACTACGATTGATAAAATGGGGGCAATATGAATAATTACATCAGCAACTATATGGGAAAAATGGCTGTTAATAGTGGCTGATAGTGATGGCAATATCTATATTATTGGTGATTTTAAGTGGTATCATAGACATCAATTAAAAGGCGGGTTATATGGTGTAAAATAACGACAATATACCCGCCTGCATATTTGGAGAAATTTTCGGTTCAAAATCTCTCGCCGACAACGATGCTGCGGACTTCTCCATTGCGACGAATGACGGCTTCCTGGTTAGCAACTGATGATAAACTCCAGCCGCTGGCTGCAATACTTTCACCGACATAAATACGGCGAGCTACTCCATTGACTTCAAATAAGGCGGCGGAACGATCGCCTAATTCCAAAATCCCGACTAAGGTATGAATTCCAGCAGCGGGGGAAGTAGTAGTATCTGGTGACACGGCGGCTGTTTCTTCGGGGGGCGCAGTGGGGGGAGTAGGAATTGCTGGGGGGTCAGGAATGCTGACGGGAGCAGAGGCGGTGGTTTCCTGGGTGGTGGTGGGTGCAGGAGAACTAGAGGCGGTGGTTTCAGGAACTACCCCGGATGCTTGACCCCCTGGGGTAGCCTGTGCTTGTGGCGCTGGTTGTTGATTTTGCTGATTTTGGGCTTGCAGACTTGCCATAACTTGATTAGACAAGGCTGCGGTCTGATTAGAGGCTTCTTGAACTGCCTCTGCGACTCGGTTGATAGCAGCAATTAAATTGTTAGTATTAGCGAGGGCGGCGGCATCAGGGGCTGGGGCGGGAGCTGGAGTGTCAGGAATTGCTAGGGTAGGGAGTTCCATCATTGGGGGAGCGCCGGGGACAGGTTGAGCCATACCTGGTTGAGCGGTTCCAGCTCTGTTACGGCTAATGGCTTCGAGCGATCGCTGTAAATAATTGACAAACTTAGCATCTGCCTGGGTTTGTTGGCTCAACTGAGGATCTACGGCCACAGGTGCGGGGGCAAACAGTCGCCCCAGACCGCCTCTAGTTGCCATCCACAGGGATAAAGTAACGACCAGGGAAGCACAGGCGGCCGCCAATAGAATTTTATCAAAGGAATGAGAGCGATCGGCGTTAGCATCGCGGAGTTGAGTTTCTGCGGAAATAGCAACCTCGCGATCAGCCTCAGTTTCGACGGAAGGCAGAATAATCTGAGGAACCTTAATAGATTGAAGTGAGACAAACTCCGGCTGTACAGGGTCTTTAGGCAGCTTAGTTATACCACTGAGACTGCGATCGATATCCTGAAAGATGTCATCAATGAACTGATCAGCATGAACATCGATCGCCAATGGTTCCATTGGTACTTGTTCTGCCAAATTGACATCATAGTTTTGACGTTGGATTTCCTGAACCATCCCTTTATATCCTCCCGACCCATTGGATCAACCTATACCGATTAATATTATGCGATTGTTTGAACCGATCGCCGTTTCTATCATTAACAAATTTTATCTAAAATTGGGTTGCCACTGTCCTAGGGACAATTATATATCTGTCCCCTTGGGTATCAAAGTTGATCCAATTAAAGATACCATAATCGAAATATATGCTGCTAATGACGATAAAGATAGCGATCGCCTAATAACTACAGACCCAATTAACTTATGATGGATAACTCTAACCTAACCGCCCAGTATCAATCTGTTCAATCCTTACCAGAAATTTGGCCAATTCTCGCCCAACAGATCCCGCAACAAGTCGCCCTATTTAACCCCCACAGTCAGCCAGAAGTACAAATCACCTATAGCGACCTGTGGACTCAGATCCAACAATTTGCGGCTGGAGTGCAACAATTGGGAGTTGAACCCGCCGAGGACTTACCTAGTCGTGTCGCCTTATTTGCTGATGATAGTCCCCGGTGGATGATTGCTGATCAAGGTATTCTCACCGCCGGAGCTGCTAATGTGGTGAGAGGTGCGACCGCCGACCCCCAAGAACTCGCCTATATTCTCCAAAATAGTGGGAGTACGGGGTTAGTGGTGGATAACCTAGCCTTACTGCACAAGTTAGAAAAAGCGATCCAAGATTTGCCGATTCGGTTTGTGGTGTTACTGTCGGATGAAGACATAACCGCTGAGGATAGCCTAAGTATACCCATTGTCAACTTTAGCCAACTGATAACTAAGGGTGAGGATATGACTTTGTTAAATCCCCCCACTACCAAACTGGAAGATTTAGCGACTCTGCTTTATACCTCTGGGACAACCGGGAAACCCAAGGGGGTGATGTTAACTCACCGGAATTTTTTGCACCAACTGATTACTATTGCTGATGTGATTGCGCCGCAACCGGGGGAAATTGTCCTGAGTATTCTGCCAACGTGGCATAGTTTGGGGCGGAGTGGACAATATTATTTTCTGTCCCGGGGAACCATGGTGATTTACACTAATATCCGCTATTTTAAGCAGGATTTGCAGGAGTTTAAGCCTCAGTATATGGTTAGTGTGCCTCGGATTTGGGAATCGATTTATGAGGCGGCGCAGAAGCAGTTTCGTGATGGACCCGCCACCCGGCAAAAGTTGGTTAATTTCTTCTTTGGGATGAGCAACCGCTATATTGAGGCTCGCCGCATTGTACAAAAATTGACAATTCCCGGACAAGGTAGTAACCAGAACTCATCCACAGCTTTGGCTAAATTGCAAACTATTCTGTTAACTCCTGTTCACGCCTTGGGGGATAAATTGATTTATCAGAAGGTGCGGCAGGCTGTGGGGGGAAAACTCAAGTTTGCTATTAGTGGTGGTGGGTCGCTAGCCATGCACTTGGAAAATTTCTATGAAATTGTGGGAATTGACCTGTTGGTGGGTTATGGGTTGACGGAAACTGCTCCGGTTTTGACGGCGCGACGACCTAGCCATAATTTACGGGGTTCTGCGGGGCGACCTATCCCTGAAACGGAAATTCGGATTATTGACCCGGAGACTCGCCAAACCTGTGAACCGGGATATAAGGGGTTGGTTTTGGCGCGGGGTCCCCAGGTGATGACGGGCTATTTTCAAAATCCTGAAGCCACTGATAAGGCTATTGACCCGGAGGGGTGGTTTGATACGGGAGATCTCGGTTGGCTGACTCCTCAGAAAGATTTGGTGTTGACGGGACGGGCAAAAGATACGATTGTGTTAACTAATGGGGAGAATATCGAACCTCAACCGATTGAGGATGCTTGTGTTCGTAGTCCCTATATTGACCAAATTGTTTTGGTTGGTCAAGACCAGAAGTCCCTGGGAGCGCTAATTGTGCCTAATTTGGATGCGCTGAAACAGTGGGCTAGTGGACAGGGTTTGCATCTGCAAGTACCTGGGGAAGAACAACAGGGGGAAACTGAAAATGCGATCGCTATCGATAGTCAGCCTATACAAAGTCTGTTTCGTCAGGAGTTGAACCTTCAGGTCAAAAACCGCCCTAGTTTCCGACCTGATGATCGCATTGGTCAGTTTAGGTTGATTTTGGAACCCTTTAGTATTGATAATGGCCTACTGACCCAGACTTTGAAAATCAAGCGCCCGGTTGTAATGGAACGTTACCGCGATATGATTGACGAGATGTATTAAACGGGGTCAGCAGTAATAGATGGCTCACCTGTGGCTGGTTTGATGGCCTGACGGCGATTAATATAACTTCTGCTGGGTGCGATCGCCTAACTCTTGTCAACTTCTGAACATAAGCTATTGGCGATCGTCATGATGATTTGGTGGTTTAGACCGTCTAAAACACCCCCTGACTCTCGATTACTGAATTGGTGAAAACTACAGGACACTATACATGGAGATTTCTAAAAATCAACTGCTTCTCAAACGTCCCATCAACGTGAAAGCTGTGGTTACCCCTCGCTGGAAAGAAGAAGCACAACAACAACTACAAGCCCAAATTAATCAGCTTGATAGTCAGCTTCAACAACTGGAAATGCAAGGACAACGCATGATTGGGGAACTCAAAAAACAAAGCCTACAACCTCCAGGACCAGAGACTTTGGTTCAAATTGATAATATCCAAAATCAGGTGAATGAACAAAAAAGTAAACTTCTGGATCAGAAAAATCAGATCCTCCAACAACTTCAGCAATTGCAAACTTTGGAACTAGAACAGGAAGTCAGCCAAGGTCAAATTGACAGTGTATTTGCGGTCGAACAGGGTGATAACTTAATCCGCAAAATGCAGGTGGAAATTCTCCTGCGAGACGGTGTGGTTGAGGAAATACGCGGTGATGTTTAATGGACTGAACGGCGGCAGGCTCTAGGTAAGCCATAGCCCATCACTCATTAATGATTACCTATTTTATCCCATCCTATTTTAAAATGGGTAAACCTGGATATAAATAGGTTAACTAGCCGCTACAATTGATGGCTGGCTTTTCCTCCCCGGTATTTTTATGCCGGGTTTTCCAAGCTAATAGGAGGCTATTATGATTCACGAAGTGTTTATGCCCGCCCTCAGTTCAACTATGACAGAGGGCAAAATTGTATCGTGGCAAAAATCCCCAGGCGATCGCGTCGGGAAAGGGGAAACCGTCCTGATTGTAGAATCAGATAAGGCTGATATGGATGTAGAAGCCTTTTACGAGGGCTTTTTAGCTACCATTATCGTTCCGGAAGGGGGAACCGCTGGGGTCGGTCAAACGATCGCCCTCATTGCCGAAACAGAAGCGGAAATTGAAGAGGCCAAAAAACAAGCCACCGCCACCGCCCCCACCCCATCACCAGAAGCTACCCCTACCCCCTCTGTAGGTACTCCAGAACCTGTGGCCGCTACCGTTGCCATAGATAGCACCCCTAGCCGTCGTAATGGTCGCATTGTCGCTACTCCTCGCGCTCGCAAATTGGCGAAACAACTCAATGTAGACTTAAATAACCTCCAGGGTAGTGGCCCCCACGGTCGCATTGTGGCTGAAGATGTCGAAGCGGCTACCGGAAGGACTCAGACTCCTACCGTTGCGCCTCAACCTACTGTTTCCCCTGTTGCGCCTCCCACACCTATTGCCACCCCCGCACCAGCCCCGGTTCCTTTAGGGGAGGTTGTGGGGATGAATACTCTACAAAATGCCGTAGTCCGCAATATGTTGGCGAGTTTGCAGGTTCCTACTTTCCATGTGGGCTACACTATCACTACCGACAACTTGGATAAACTCTATAAACAGGTTAAGTCCAAAGGTGTGACCATGACCGCTTTGCTGGCTAAGGCGGTGGCAGTTGCTATACAGAAATATCCTATTGTCAATGCCAGTTATGTTGACTCTGGTATTCAGTACAATAAGGCTATTAATATTGCTGTAGCAGTAGCCATGCCCGACGGTGGGTTAATTACTCCCGTACTCTCCAATGCTGATCAGATTGATATTTATTCCCTCTCTCGCACTTGGAAGGATTTAGTCGCCCGCGCCCGCAGCAAACAATTACAACCCCAAGAATACAGCAGCGGAACCTTTACTCTCTCTAACTTGGGGATGTTTGGGGTCGATCGCTTTGATGCCATTTTGCCTCCCGGTCAGGGTTCAATTTTGGCGATCGGTGCTTCTCGTCCTACTGTCGTCGCCACCGATGATGGCATGATGGGAATTAAACCGCAAATGCAGGTTAACATTACCTGCGATCACCGTATCATCTACGGCGCAGATGCCGCAGCTTTCCTGCAATATCTCGCCCAACTGATTGAAACTAACCCTCAATCATTAACCCTGTAGAAACCCATCGAAGCGTCACACTGAATCATTCCCTGGGGAAACCGAAAAATGTGGTGATGTGACCCACCAAACATTAATCATTCCCTGGGGAAACCGAAAAATGTGGTGATGTGACCCACCGACTTAGGAAAACTTTTACTAATGGTAAATTGAAGCAGATGAAAGCCATTGTCATGACCAAAGTTGGGAAACCCGAGGTTTTGCAACTCCAAGAAGTCCCCGACCCGCAAATCAAAACAGCCACCCAAGTTTTAGTCCGACTAAAAGCCGCCGGAGTTAATCCTATTGATACTAAACTCCGCAGTCGTGGCACATTTTATCCTGACCAAATGCCCGCGATTTTAGGCTGTGATGGTGCTGGGATAGTTGAAGCTGTCGGTAGCGCAGTTGAAGATTTTGCCGTTGGTGATGAAGTCTATTTTTGTGATGGTGGACTCGGCGCACAGACCGGAAATTATGCCGAGTTAACAGTAGTAGAAGAAAAATTTATCGCCCGGAAACCTATTTCCCTTGGCTTTGCTGAGGCTGCCGCCGCACCTTTAGTATTAATTACTGCTTGGGAGGCTTTGTACGATCGCGGCAGGTTACAACCCGGACAGCAGGTGCTAATTCATGCTGGGGCTGGAGGTGTTGGTCATGTTGCTATTCAACTAGCTAAACTGCAAGGGGCAGAAGTAGCAACTACTGTGGGATCTACCGAAAACGCAGCTTTTGTTCAAGAGTTAGGGGCTGATTTAGTCATTAACTATAAAGAGGAAGATTTTGTCGAGGCTGTCCTGCATTGGACTCAAGGCGAAGGCGTTGATTTAGCCTTTGATACAGTCGGGAAAGAAACATTTTTTCAGAGTGTTTATGCCGTCCGCAATTATGGAGATATTGTCACCCTATTAGAGCCAGATTTTAGCCTCGGAAATCTCAAGGATGCCCGAACTAAAAATCTGCGGATTTCTTGGGAATTGATGTTAACTCCCATGCTGCAAAATCGCGAGGATGACCAGTTAGACCAAACCAAGATTTTACAGCAGTGTGCCAGGTTAATTGATGAGAATAAGTTGAATATTTTCCTTAACCAAACTTTTCCCCTCGCCGAGGCGGCTGCTTCTCATCAGTTATTGGAAGCTGGGGGAATGAAAGGTAAATTAGCCTTAGTTATCAATGATAATGATGATAGTGATGATGATAGTGATGATGATAGTGATGATGAGAATCAAGGTTAGTTGGTGTTAATGAGGCTAATTAAAATTGCCCTGTGTGTTCTGCTGTTGACTGTTTTTATGCTGCGTTCATCCCTATCTGTTCAGGCGGCAAATGGTCAACCAGAACCCACTTTATTGACCCTAGAATTGCTCCAGGAAAGGCTAAATAATCCTAGCAACATTGAGGGAGTCGCTGCTATTGATTTACAGCATCTCATTATTGATATACGCCCCGAAAATGCTGAGTTTAGGAACCAGTTTTATCGACTATTAAAAACTACTCTAAATCAGTCAACTAAACCCCTAGGATTAGACTTGAGTTATTCCCAAATTCAAGGGGATTTTAATGGGGGTAACTTGGGGGTGAGAGTTCCCCTGATTGAAGAAACTATTAAATCTGTATTTTCCCAGGAAGAAGTAGAGCAAATTAAGTCTAAATCCGCCTATTTATCAATTTTTAAATCCCCTCAATCTTTCTCAGCATCTTTGCCTAAATTAACCGTATGGCGGGGACGATTGAAATTAGAAGAAACACAATTTCAGGGAAAAGTTGATTTTCACAATATCTTTTTTCTCAAAGGGGTTGATAGTCGTTATGCAGATTTTCAGAAAACCGCTAATTGGTCTGATTGTCGGTTGAGTTTGTTGGCAAATTTTGGCGGGGCTAGTTTCCGAGAATCTGCGAATTTTCAACATAGCTATTTTATCACATCTGCACAATTTAAGCAAGCTAATTTTCAGGGATTAACCGACTTCCAAGGTAGTCATTTTAATGGGGGTAATTTTCACCAAGTGCGATTTGGTGGGGCGGCGGATTTTGACAAAACTGTTTGGGAGGAAAGCACAGATTTTAGCGATTCTTTGTGGTCAGACAGGGCGGGTTTTACTAAGTCTATATTTAATGCTTCTGTGAGTTTTAATCAGTCTCGATTTGCGGATTCTGTGGATTTTAGAGATACTCGCTTTAGTGAAAACTTGAATCTCCGAGAAGCCAGTATTGAGGGATTAATGGATTTTAGTGATGTGGGTTTTAATCATGGTAAAATGTTGAATATTGACCATTTTATGTTTGACTCTAAAGCCGCTCAAATTATGGGAGATCCGGGAATAATTGGTCAATTAATAACTGTTCCGACTCTTCAGGGAAATGAGAATTTACTGCGAAAGTTGATTAGAAATTTTCGGGAACAGGAACAAATTGTTGATGCTAATTATATCGAGTTGTTGCGGGCGAAATTACGATTAAATACTTGGTGGGGACGAATTTTTGGGGTGAATATTAACACCGCTTCCGTTTCCCGGTTGGTGGCTATTGGTTTTGAACCGCAACAGGCGGAAACTATTGTCCGAGTTAGGGAAGAACAACCTTTTCGGAATTTGGTGGAAATTCTCAGGCTGGATGATATTAATTTGGCGACTTATATTACAGTATATAATCGCGCGATCGCTAATAGTCAAGAAGCCGCTATAGCTGATAACTATAGTAGTTGTTGGCAGCGTTTTTTGAGGCTAACTCATCTCAAATATGGGGTCGAAAAACTGTTAACTATTCTCCAATGGTTACAGTGGGAAATTTTGCTATTGCTAACTGGATATGGCACTAATTTTCCCCTAATTTTTGGGGTGGGAATAGTGGCGATCGCCTATTTTGGCTTATTGTTTTGGCTGGTAGATCGGGTCAGACGCTGGCGACCATCTCCCATTCTTCCCACCCCTTTAGAAACTACTTCTATGGTGGGAAGTTATGCTATATTTACGGCGATCGGTTTATTAGAAATTTTCTCCGCTTCTACTCAACCAGGACTTACCCTCCTCTGTTTAGGTGTGTTTCTCCTTCCTATTCCGGGTCTAATTTTAGGGATTATTTATCGGCGCGGACGCTATCATAATTTATTGAATACCTCCTATTTAACAGAAGATGGTAGCCTGCGACAGTTACGATTAATGATTGGTCGTCTTCCCATAATGCCGCGTTATCCTCTCTTCCGTGAAAGGTATTTACCGATTTTATGGGATCGGCGTTGGAATTGGTTAAATTACTATGATTTCAGTTTGAATAATTTGCTCAAATTTGGCTTTAATGACCTGCGAATGCGCGATGAATTTGTCCCCGGTTTAATCACCACTTTGGTTTGGTATCAGTGGAGTTTGGGAGTCCTCTATTTGATTCTGCTATTATGGACCCTTTCTCGCACCATCCCCGGATTAAACCTATTAATCTATTTAAAATAATTATCTGCTAGGGGGGGTTATACTCTCAGTGATTAATTCCGTTAATCTGACTCAACCCACCCCCCTCACCTGGTTAGGTCAGACTAAACAACTATTTAACTGCTGCTTAATTTCCTCGCTGTTGAGATGACGACCAATAAAAACTACCTGGTTTTTAGATTGTCTCAAAGTTTCCCCTAGTTGAATATCATACCGGGGACCGCTGAGTTGAAAAATGTAGGGTGTTTCACTCTCACTAAACCAGAGAATCCCTTTAGCGCGAAATACTCCAGTTGGCATTTTTTCAGTTAAAAATTGCTCGAATTTCTTGACATCAAAAGGGCGATCGCTTTCAAACGCAATAGACACAAAACCATCATTGGCTAAATGATCAGAATGGTGATGATGATGATGGTGGTCGTGGTCGTGGTCGTGGTCGTGGTCGTGGTCGTGGTCGTGGTCGTCGTGGTCTTGATACTCTTCAGTAGGCGTTAAACCCACATCCAAAATTAACGGTAATGGAACCCTACCATATTCACTTCTAATAATTCTTGCACCCCGTTTAACGGTGGAAATATAAGCCTCCAATTCTTGCAGCTTCTCAGCAGTCGCCAAGTCAGTTTTATTCAAGATAATCATATCACTGTAGGAGATTTGTTTTAAAGCCGCTTCACTGTCAAAGTGATCTGGGGTAAAACTTTCCGAGTCCACCACACCAATCACAGAATCCAGGTTAGTTAAATCTCTTAATTCCGTACCTAAAAACGTTAAAATAATCGGGAGAGGGTCAGCCACCCCTGTAGTTTCAATCACCATATAATCAATGCGATCGCTTCTTTCCAAAACCCGATAAACCGCATCAACTAACCCCTCGTTAATCGTGCAGCAAATGCAACCATTGCTCAACTCTACCATATCATCATCAGTGGAGACGAGCAACTGAGAATCAATATTAATATCCCCAAATTCATTAACCAAAACCGCAATTTTCAAATTCTGTTTATTTTCCAAAATTTGATTAAGTAAAGTGGTTTTACCACTCCCCAAAAAACCCGTAATAATTGTCACAGGCATTCCCCGCTTCGGCAAATCTGGAATCAAAGCCGATGATGATTGTGTGGCTCCGGTCATAATCTTAAATTACTCCTAGTAAATCCTCAATTAAATTATATAGTAATCCCCCAATTAATCATAGTCAACTTTGCAAAATGTAACCTGATTAGAATAGGGATTATATAAAGTATAGGTAGCCGTACCCCAATGGCGACCCACCGCACCGACTCCAATCACTTTTTTATTTTTCAATTCCACAGTTTGGGAAGGTTGTTGTTCATCCAAAGTTAGAACAGTAGAAGCCAGGGAACCCGCCGCCAATTCATACTCAAAAATCTGACCAGACCGACCACAAAACAACTGATTTGCGCCAACCCTTTGCAAGCGATCCAACATTTTCCAAGCCGGGGTATCCACGGTCAGTTCATCACTGACCCCTACACTACTTCCATGAATTAATAAACAGTCCAATTCTAAAAAGCCAAAATTCTGTTCTCGCAGCCATTCAACGGTTTTCCGAGAAACCGATTTCCACAATAACTTAACCGTATCTCCCCCATATTTTTTCAACAATTCATCACCCTGTACATTCGTCCCAAAACCATACAAATTAAAACACTGTTCCTCCCACCAACCCAGACAGACTTGGGGTTCAATTTCTCCTGACTCAGCGGCATTTCTGACCATCTCAACCAGCAATTCACTGTTAGGATTTGGACCGACCAAATCTCCCAAAATATAAAACTGTTCAATCTCAACTCGGCGTTTAATGATATCCTTAACCACTTCTTGATAAGCCACCAAATTGCCTTCAATACCGCTTAAAATAGCCCACATAACCATAACTTAAAAGTAAAATAAGGTGTTGAGTTAGGCGCAAACCCAACCCAACTATTGCGATCGCCAAACGGCGAGGATAAAATCCCCAAAAACTAGCTAAAATTCGGGGTATGGCGAATCAAAGACATAAACTCTTGGCGAGTTTTGGCATCCTCAGAAAACACCCCCCGCACCGCACTGGTAGAAGTCCAAGAACCCACCTTTTGTACACCGCGCATGACCATACACATATGGCTGGCTTCCACGACAACAGCGACCCCTTTCGGCTTGAGTAAACCCTGTAAAGCATCGGCAATTTGAGCAGTCAATCTTTCTTGAACCTGTAACCTTCTAGCATACATTTCACAGATACGAGCCACCTTAGATAATCCGATAACTTTACCATCAGGAATATAAGCGACATGAGCGCGACCTAAGATAGGTAAAATATGGTGTTCACAAGAACTAAAGATATCGATATCTCGCACCAAAACCATCTCATCAGTATTCTCATGAAATACCGCACCATTTAGCAGTTCATCCAGAGACTGATGATAACCAGAGGTCAAAAACTTTAAGGCTTTAACCACCCGTTTAGGGGTATCCTTCAAACCTTCCCGGTCGGGATTTTCTCCAAGTCCCAGTAACAAAGTCCGCACCGCTTGACGCATTTCTTCCTCAGAAACTAAAGGTGCTGTTTCGGTGGTCAAATTGGGTAAATTGCCATTGATACTGGCTTGAAGTTCCTGGGCTAAAGTCATGTTTTTAAGTGAAAGTAAACTACAATTGGCGGGCTTAATCTACCCGGAAAATTGGGCAAAGTGATAATTTTATTATAGCAGATATTTACCAAAATTGCCAGGTTTTTGGAAACTTATTTAACGTTGACAAACATGGGTCGGGTCATCAGCTTTTTCGGCATATTCCAAACCCTGAGATAAACGCCAAGCAAAAATAGGCGGTAACCCCTTCTCAATAATGGCGGCACAAGTTTTGCGATAATCATACTCAACCTCTCGGAGAGTAACCTGTTGGGTATCGGTATCATAAATCACATAGGTAGCATTAGGGCGACCGTGGCGAGGTTCTCCGACAGAACCGACATTAATCACCCGTTTTAAGGGAGTCTGAAAACTGCAATCTTGTGGATTTTCACCCCCACCCATTTGGCGAATTTTAACCTGTAGTTGACCCGCTTCTAACTGTCGCACGTATGGAACATGGGTATGTCCACAAAAAAGCACATCCGCATCAGTAGACAAAACTCTTTCTAACACGGTAAAAGCATCCATATTCGGCATCAAATACTCATGGTTGCTATGGGGGGAACCATGAACAAAACAGAGATTATCCTTCTTTAAACTCAAAGGTAATTGAGCCAAAAATTCCCTGGTTTCTGGGTAGACATTATCATTAGTCCACTCATGAGCCAAGCGCCCCCTTTGTTCCGCCAATAGGGATGGATAACTACATTCACAAGCATTTAATCCCTCGACAATATCTTCATCCCAACATCCTTGAACAGTGGGAATATCTAGGGAGCGAATTTGCTCAACTACGGCATGAGGAAAAGGACCATAACCGACCAAATCTCCCAAACAATAAATTTGGTCAGCTTTTTGTTTATCGATATCCAACAAAACTGTATCCAGGGCTTCATAATTACCATGGATACAAGACATGACGGCTATTTTCATACTAAAACCTCGGTTTCTCTCGCTAAGGAATCATGCTGCATTTGTTGCTGATAATAGTGTATATGAGATTCTGGTAAACAGCAATCTTTGAGAGTTTGTGATATTCCCTGTTTATCTAATCCTTGTCCGACAATTTCAAAGCCACTAAATCGCTCAGGTCTCCCGGAAGTGTGGATAGGTAAATCCAGGGCGACAAACTCCCGATTAGCTGTCCCAAAGACGAAATCTCCATAAATTGACTCACCGCTAACAATATCAAAAATTCCCTTAGCTCTAATTACCTGACCGTATGCTCCATGAATGAGTTCAAACCAAAACACGGTCAAACTCGCCCAATCGATAATTTCGCCGGATAGTAACCCTTGATGAATTTGCACATCATCAGATATACTCTCCCACAATTCTTGGCTGGGGGCTGCCGCTGAATTTCCGTTAATTATTTGGTCTGACCACTGTTCAAACTCGGAATTTTGCGGGGTGGCAGGTAGCACAGCAATCCGTTGACAATCGAGGTTATTTAAAAGGGGTTCAAAGTTGGATAATTCCAAATAACAAGGTAATTCAATATAAACATTAACCCCGGATTCAATTAAAGTTAATAGTTCCGTTTCTTGACCACGAGATAGGATGTGCAGATGGGGAAATTCTGTGGCTAAACAGGTTTTATCAATGCACACGCCATTAATCTCTGGGGCGAAATAGCACTGTGGTTGGGGGTTTTGGGCTATCTGTTCTCGAATCCAGTAGGTTTTCCCAGCACCGGGGGGACCTGCGATCGCAAAAATCATGGTTAAACAAGAATGAGAATCATTATCATATTAACATAACACACATAACACAGGATTCGAGAAAATTCCGAAAAATATGTTCGATCGCCCTTTACCGAGTTTGATTGACCTAGCGATTGTGGGAGCCGGTCCCCAAGCCCTGACGTTAGTTACCCATATATTGCAGAAACGCCAAAAATTCAGGAACCGATTTATGGTCTTAGACCCCAGTGGGACTTGGTTAGAACAATGGCGACATCAATTTAAGGCGCAGGAAATCCCCCATTTGCGATCGCCAGCAGTACATCACCCCGACCCCGACCCCTATAGCCTCAGACGATTTGCTGAGAATAGGTCGATGGAATTGTTCCCCCCCTACGACCTACCAGGAACCGAGCTATTTGAGGATTTCTGTGGTGAGGTAGTGAAAAAATGGGAGTTAACAGACCGGGTATATCCGGGAAAAGTCAGCCAAGTGTTACCGATTCAATGGTCCCAAAAGCCCAGATTTCAGATAGTTTTAACTGATGGTAGTTCCTTAATTGCGCGGCGGGTAGTATTAGCAACCGGGGCGGCGGTTCCCAATATTCCCCAGTGGGTAGAAGAAATTAGGACCCCCTATCCTCCCAGTAGCCTTTGTCATTCTCAACAGGTTGATTTGCGGTTAATTAAGGATTTGTCTGGAGAAGATATTGTAATTGTGGGAGGGGGTTTAACCAGCGGTCATTTGGCTATGGGGGCGCTAAAACGAGGCGCTATGGTGACATTAGTAGTGCGGCGACAGTTGCGCGAGAGGTTATTTGATGCGGAACCTGGTTGGTTAGGACCCAAATATTTAAAGGGTTTTGAAGGGGAGGACTGTTGGTATGGTCGTTGGGAGATGATTAAACAGGCTCGTGATGGGGGTTCGGTGACTCCCGCGCTGATGTTACAGTTAAGACGGGCGGCGCGTCAGGGGAAATTGAGGATTTTAGAAAATACTGAGATTCTGGGGGCGGTTTGGAAGGATGAACAGTGGCGAGTGAGGCTGAATGGGGAAGTTTCACTAATGTTTAATCGGATTTGGTTGGCTACGGGAACTCAATTTAATGGACACCAAGATAATTTACTGACTGATGTGCTACGAATTTATCGGACGGAGATGATTAATGGTTTACCTGTCCTAGATGAAAATTTGCGGATTCCTGGATCTCAATGTTTTATAATGGGGGGATTAGCGGCTTTGATTGTGGGTCCTGTGGCTAGGAATTTATCGGGGGGAAGAATGGCAAGCGATCGCCTAGTTAAAGCGATTATTAAGCCTAATACCATGCTTCCTTTAGGGATTTCCTAAGCCAAAAAGCGGAGGATTTGCGGATGAATGGGGCGGAAAGTGAACGCCAAAAGGCTGACAATTTCAGCAAAGGAGTGGTGATATGACGACGGCATTGGGAGAATGGTTGATGGGTCAGGATTCACAAAAGCGCTTAGACCTACTGCGCCACCAACCGAGTGATTTTGCGGAGGCGGGGGAAGTTGAGGCGTTGCGGGCTTGGCTGACGGATTTTGGCTTTTTGCAGCAAAAGCTAGAGGCGGTGGGGATAACGGCGCTGATGAGCGATTATAATTTGGCGCTGCCGTTGCTGTCAGGAGAGGAGAGACAGACATTAAGGCTAATTCAGGAGGCGTTGCGGCTGTCGGCTGATGCGTTGGTCTACGATAGCAGTCAGTTGGCGGGGCAACTTTTGGGACGGTTGTTGTGGTTTTCCCAGCCACAAATTGTGGCTCTTTTGGAACAAGCCAAACAATGGCGGGAAAAAATCTGGTTTCGTCCGTTGACGGCGAACCTCACCCCCCCAGGAAATTCGCTGATTCGCACGCTGACAGGCCATAGTAGTGATATTAATGCAGTGGCGATCGCCCCGGACGGCAAAAGGGCGATTTCTGGAGCGGAGGATAAGACCCTGAAATGGTGGGATTTAGCTACGGGGTTGGAACTAGCCACCCTCAGAGGGCATAGTGGCGCGGTAAAAGCAGTGGCGATCGCCCCGGACAGCGAAACAGCGGTTTCTGGATCGGAGGATACAACCCTGAAATTGTGGGATTTGGTTAGGGGGTGGGAATGGTTCGACTACCCTCACCAAGCACTAGCTACCTTCGAGGGACATAGTGGGGAGGTGAATGCAGTGGCGATCACCCCGGACGGGAAAAGGGCGATTTCTGCATCGGAGGATACAACCCTGCAATGGTGGGATTTGGAGATGGCGCAAGAGTTCGAGGACCCTCAAGAACCATTGGCTATCTTCACAGGGCATAATAGCAACTGGGTAAATGCAGTGGCGATCGCCCCGGACGGCAAAACAGCCATTTCCGCAGCGGATGATCAAACCCTGAAAGTGTGGGATTTGGAGATGCTGGAGGAATCGTCAGAGGACTCTCAAGAACCACTAGCTACCTTCGAGGGACATAGTGATGAGATCAATGCAGTGGCGATCGCCCCGGACGGCAAAACAGCGGTTTCGGCATCCTCTGATAACACGCTGAAAGTGTGGGATTTGGCGACGGGGTTGGAACTAGCCACCCTGCGAGGGCATAATTACCAGATCAATGCAGTGGCGATCACGCCGGACAGCAAAAAAGCGGTTTCCGGCTCTGCAGATCGCACCCTGAAAGTGTGGGATTTGGCGACGGGGTTGGAACTAACCACCTTCTATGGGCATACTCATTGGGTAAATGCAGTGGCGATCGCCCCGGACGGCAAAACTGCGGTTTCCGCATCCTCTGATCACACCCTGAAAGTGTGGGATTTGGTCACGGAGGCGGAATGCTGCAACTACCCTCACGAAAGACTGGCTACCCACCCAGGGCATAATTCCCGGGTAAATGCAGTGGCGATCGCCCCGGACGGCAAAAAAGCGGTTTCCGTATCCTATGATCACACCGTGAAAGTGTGGGATTTAGCGACGGGGTTGGAACTAGCCTCCTTCAAGAACAATAGTAAGAAGGCAAAGGCACTGGCGGTTTACGCATTCTCGAAGCACACCCGGAAACTGGAAAAGGTGCCGGCGAGATTAAAACTGGCTACCCGGCGAGCCCATAATTACGACGTAAATGTAGTGGCGATCGCGCCGGACGGCAAAACTGCCGTTTCCGCATCCTCTGATCGCACCCTGAAACTGTGGGATTTGGCAACGGGGGGAGTGTTAGCTACCTTCACCGGGGAGGCTCCGATGATTTCCTGTGCTGTGGCTGATGATGGGGTGACGGTGGTAGCAGGGGACTCATTCGGGGGAGTAAATTTTCTGCGGTTGGAGGGGTTGAGAGATTGAAAAACCGGGTTTCTGGGATGTGGGTGGGGGGCCAGAAACCTGGTTGCTGGGACGATTTGAAAACCATGCTAGAAATCACCCTAAACTAGGACATCACCGCATAAATTCAATGCCCGTCGGGTTGATCATATCGGATAAATTGACCCCCCACATTTATTAAATCAAATGATGGATAATATACTGCTTGATGGCTTTGGGTAGTCTGTAGAGATTGTCTGGCTTTTCCAGCCAACAACGTCGCAGCAAAGATTGAATCGAATTGAGACAATCTGCGGGAGGCATTATCGCCATTTCTAGCAATCCTCCCAAGCTGATAGGTTCGCTCTCGCCGGCTAATAAAACCATCACTTGTTTTTCAGTTTCCGACAGGCGATCGTACTGTTGCCGTAAAATACACTTCACATCTTCCGGCAACAATAAAGTATCATTTTTCAAAATATCGGGGACAAACCCGCCCAACTCTTGAATCTGGCTGGCGAGACTTTTCACCCAGAAAGGATTTCCATCATAGCAGTCAATCAGTGGGGAATTTTCATCAATTTCTGTCAATTCGTAATCTTGGAGAATCTTTCGAGTCGTGGCGATATCTAACCCGGTGAGTTGTAGCGTCCGCAGCGGGCTATTTTGCTTGGCACTGGGGGGGAGTTCAATGGAGGGTTCCCAACCGATGAGTAAAACGCAGCTTTGATGGGATAAGTTCTCAACTTGCTTAAAAAAGGATTGATAGTCTTGGCACTCGGCTTGATATTTGCCCGCCAACTCTCCCGAAACAAACAAATTGTGAAGGTCATCTAAAACTAGCAAACAGCGATATTGTTGTAAATAATGAATGACGAATAAAGGCTCTGAGGTGAGGTGGAAAGAGCGATCGGTTGGCGATTTTGAGAAAAACTTTAGCAGGCGATTTTGCCAGTCTGAAAAGGTGGGAGGCGACGCTAGGCTACACCAGAAAACGGACTCGAACTCATCTTTGATTTGCTGCACCAGTTGGGAGACTAAGGCGGTTTTGCCGATGCCACTCATGCCTGTGATTGCTATGAGGCGACAGCGTTCGTTTAGAATCCAATCACTCAGGGTTTCCAGTTCGAGGGTGCGATCGTAAAAAACACCCAAATCCGGCATCTCGCTTAACTCTTGACTGCATACCTCTCGATTGGGTGGGTGTCGGTTTGGTATATCCGGCGGGTGTCTTCCCTCCCCACAAAAATTTAAACTACCAACTTGAACGTGATCTTGTACAACATTTGAAAATAGGGAAAATTGAAACCGCTCCATTGCCGAGCGAAAATTGGATTTATTAACTTCTTCTCCCAACTCCTCCGAAAGGATATGCCACAACTGCGAACCCGCATTTCTGACGCTGCTTTCCGAGTAATCATACTCTTTGGCAATGCGTTGATAAGTCTCCCGTTCCAGCGTTCCTCTCAGTACCGCCTCCTGTAGATCGTCAAGGTGATGTCCGGTCTTCGCAAACACGATGCGATCGGCGAGATTTAACATTTCTTTAAGGTTCATAGCATAGGGGTGCTTGTACGGGACTTTGGTATTATACCACATTTTAGTACATTTTGGGATTTGTTTATACAAAACTAGATTTTATAACTCTGATACCCGTTAATACTTGAGGCAAAATAATATATATTTGAGGTTGACAAACACCGAAACCATCAAAGATAATAATAGACAGAGCATTTAGTTGAGCAAGCCGAAAAATTTAGTTGGTTGTATCTTGGTTTTTGGCAAGCCATCAAAAAAAGAAACCGCAAAAAAATTAAGGAGAAAAAAATGGCTTTCATATTCGGAATCATTGCGCTACTTGTAGGCGCGTTATTTGTTTTAATTGGAGTCATGCCGGATACGGGTGTGCCTTGGTTAGGCCGTATTACTTCTGTTGTTGCTGGTATTTTCCTAATCTTAGTATCTATAGGTGCTGCTTTTGCCTAATCAATTGATTTTAGTTCACCTGAAGTATGGAGGGGTCAAACATGATGGGAATTTTGACGGCAATATTCTACGTTTTTATCGGCATTATTGCACTCGGTATTGGTCTTTATTTGATAATTTCTCCCTTTGCATTTGTTATCGGATTATGCAAGCCTAGCATTGTACTTAATGACAAGAAGCCACAAACCAGAATGAGAGTCCTCAAGAATTATGGTATTACCAGCATTATTCTGGTTTTGGTTCTGAATGGATTATCTTCTGTTACGGCGGAAGAAAATGACAAGACTTATATGGCAAAATCTTCCACGTTTGTAGCAGCATCCACTTATAGGCCCGAACCTCAAAAATCGAAACCAGTAGCAAAACCGGTCCCCACAGAAACTTGGATAAATGTAAGGAATGATCGTGCAGTTAAAATTGCAGGCATTCAAATGCTCGATACCATTTTTCCTAGCAATTATTTTATGGAAAATGTAGAGTCAAAAGGCGGTCAACTGGCGGTTGTTGGGTTAGAAATGAAAAACACAGGAAACCAATCCGGTAGTATAACCTGGTCAAGCTATAAGCTGATTGATAGCCAAGGTCGGAAATATAACGAAATCAATGATTTTTCAGAAACCTTAAGTATCAATCAATGGCTGAAGGACAAAGGGATCGAACCGAGTAGTCAATTATTTCCAGGACAGGTTGTCCCAATTGTTAAAGTATTTCGTGTAGCTAGTGATGCTTCTGGTTTTAAATTAGAAGTTAATGGCAAGAGAATCGACATTAGGGAAGACGACTTATTCGCTATTTACTAGGTTAATATTGTCAGTCGTTTATACTCATAAACCGGGTGTCTTATATCTCTGTTTCATGAAAAACGAGATAGTATTTCAGAAACCCGGTTTCTTCTATTCTGTCGCCGGTCAAAAAAATGCGATCGCCAGCAGTTCATCACCCCGACCCCGACCCCTATAGCCTCAGACGATTGGCTGAGAATAGGTCTATGGAATTGTTCCCCCCCTACTAGCCAATGGGAGTTAACAGACCGGGTATATCCGGGAAAAGTCAGCCAAGTGCTACCTTTCGGGAGGGGGAAAGAAACCGGGTTTCTTAACGTGATGTCGGTGAGGATGCCGAGATTTTCACAGAAACCCGGTTTCTCAGCCTGGGGGGGGGAAAAGAAACCGGGTGGATCAGAGGGCCACTCATCGGCACAGTAGCACCATATCTTTGAGTGGTCAAAATGCGCTAGGATAGCGGGGAAAAACCATGCTTAATTGATTATGGATAACCCCGGTTGCATCACCAAGTCTAAATCATATTCTAGCGGTTATCGACCTGTTAACCTTCTCCGACGGTCGATGCTGGGTCTCCCTTGTGCGATCGCATTATTATTAACAGGAGTGACCGTAGCCTCTGCTGAGAGTCCCATAAATCGAGAAACTCAAATAGTCGCCCGCGCCACCCCTACTGAAAATCAGACCCCACCAGTTTTAAGGCGCGGTAGCCGAGGTCAGGAGGTAGCCGAATTACAGATTAGACTCCGAGAATTGGGATATTTTAATAACCCTAATTTAGGTAATTTTGGTCCGATAACTCAACAAGCAGTTAGACAATTTCAAAGCGATCGCGGATTAAGGCCAGATGGCATTGTCGGACAAGAAACTCGCCAGGCTTTAGCCCTAATTCCACCCGCCCCAAAAACCCCAGAAGTCGCTACCACTCCCCCTCCTCAACCCACAGCAACTCAGCCGCCGCCACCAGCCGCCAAACCCCCAGCCGCCAAACCCCCAGCTGCCAAACCCCCAGCTATCAACATCAACTATGATTTACCAAAAGGCTTTCAGACAGCGATCGCCCTCTTAAAAAATCCCGGTTTTGTGGAAGCACCCCCCCGCGACCCATCTGGAAAAATGAGCCATGTTAAAACTATTACCGGCCCTATTGCACCCAAATCAATTGTGCATTCAGGGAAAGGCTTATTTTTTGCCCAAAATATGATGTATCGCCACACAATAACCGTCTATGACCGTAACTTTGATTTAATCAAGACTATTCCCGACAGCATCAAATTCTCAGATTTTGGCTTCTCGAAATTCACCGGAAATCATAGAGGTTCACCCGTAGAAGCCTCCTTTTCTCCTGATGGAAAATACGCCTACGTTGCCAATTATAAAATGTATGGTTCCGGCTTTTCTCGCCCCGGAAATGATAGATGTTCTCCAGCCGGGAGACATGATGATAGTTTTATGTATAAAATCAATACCGAAACCCTGAACATCGAACAAGTGATTCAAGTCGGACCCGTGCCGAAATTTAATACAGTTACTCCTGATGGTCGTTTCGTATTAGTTAGCAATTGGTGTGGTTGGGATTTAAGTATTGTTGACACCCAAATAAACCAGGAAATTCAACGGCTAAAAATAGGTCGTTATCCGCGAGGAATTGCTGTTGATTCTAACTCAGAATTTGCTTATGTAGCCGTCATGGGTTCCACCCAAATCGCCAAAATTAACCTTAATGATTTTTCCCTCACCTGGCTTAATAATATCGGACGTTCCCCTCGACATTTGAATATAGATCCTCAAGGGAAATTCCTGTATACCACCCTTAATGGTGAGGGGACTGTGGCAAAAATCAACCTAGAAACGGGTAAAGTCATCCGCCGAATTAGGACAGGAAGCGCCCCCCGTAGTATGGCAATTTCTGATGATGGTCAATTTTTGTATGTGGTTAATTATCACTCTAATACCATGAGTAAAGTCCGCACAGAAGATATGAGAGTCATTCATACTGTCCGCACTAACCACCGACCCATTGGTGTGACTTACGACCCCCAAAAGCGACAGGTTTGGGTAGCTTGCTATTCTGGCAGTGTTATGGTATTCCAAGATTAATATAACATTCGGATTCAGTTAACTTACCCATGATTAACCTAGCTGTCTAGTTTTTCTGGGTAAGTTTTTATTAGTCGTTTGGTGGTGTCAGGAGATTATGAACAAACTTAATAAATTCCATTTGATGTTGATGCAAAAATCCGGCAAAACCCTAATTATAGCATCTATTTCTCTAGTGGTGTTAACCTTAACCGCGATTCGATTGGCGGTAGCTGACTCAGGTTCTGATATTTTCAAATTAGGCGATCGCATAGATTTTCTACAGCAGAAATTAAGCAATCATAACTCATTAGATAACTCTGAATCTCAGGAAACCATCGCTTTTTTACCCCCACAACCTGGTCAATTTGAAATTATTAAGACTATCAAAAGTGATGATTTAACCCCCAAGTCTGTTGTTTATGCAGACCCCGGAATGTTCTTTGTACAAAATATGATGTATGAACATTCAATTGCTGTTTATAATCGTCAATTTGAGCAGGTTAAAAAAATTGCTGATCATGTGAATTTGTATAAGTTTGGTCATCGAGATTTTACCGCCGAAAAATACAAAGGTTCTCCCGTAGAAGCAGCAGTTTCTCAAGATGGCAAATTTGCCTATATCTCCAATTATCGGATGTATGGTCCTGAGTTTAATAATCCCGGTCATGATACCTGTTTACCATCAGACCAATTCGACCCTAGTTTTATCTATCGGATTAATACCGAAAATTTAACCATTGACAACGCCATTAAAGTCGGTTCAGTTCCCAAGTTTATCGCCGTTTCTCCCAATGGTAAATATGTCTTAGTAACTAACTGGTGTTCAGGGGATGTTAGCGTTATTGATACCGACACCAATCAAGAAATACAAAGGATATTTGTAGGCAGATTTCCCCGGGGAATTACCATCTCTCCGAATTCTGAAACTGCTTATATAGCCGTGATGGGAACTTCCGATATTGCCAAAATAGACCTACAGGACTACTCAGTAAATTGGATGTATAACGTAGGTTTATATCCTCGCCATCTGATTTTAGATTCCACCGGAAAATATCTATATGTTACCCTGAATGGTGATGATCATGTAGCCAAAATTGACACAGAAACCGGGGAAATTATCAGGAAAATTTTTACAGGTGCAGCCCCTCGTAGTATGGTATTATCAGATGATGATCAATTCCTCTATGTGGTGAACTATTACTCCCACACCGTTAGTAAAGTGCAAGCTGAGGATATGGAAATTATTGATACCATCACCGTAGGCTTAAACCCCATAGGAATTACTTACGACCCGAAAACTCGACAGGTGTGGGTAGCTTGCTATACGGGGAGTTTGGTGGTCATTCAAGATTAACAGATAAAGATTTCGGGAATTGGCGGTTTATCTCTTGTAGTCATCAGGTGTTGTCAGCCAGGAGTGAACTATGGAGGTCCTGACCGTTATTCCCAAAATGGCGATCGCCCTTGGGGTGGCAACTGTTTCGATGATATCACAAATACAGTTTCGCGGGACAGTTTCATCCCCTACAGAAGTTGGGGCGGAATATATTGTCTTTCAAACTTACCCAAATAATCAAGTTAGGGGTTTAGTTTATATTCAAAACTCCGATATTGGTTCATGTTTTGAAGGAGTTTTTAATTCCCAGCAAACCCAAATCCAACAAATCACCTATACTCACCCAGTCATTGGAAACAACCATGATGATGGTTGGGAGACTCATGTATCAGATGAAGCCCTAAATTTAAGCACCTTTTCCCACTCCTTTAATTCCTCAGAAATCAATGAAAATGTGCAAGCATGGTTTAATGAATGCTTAGAGGTCATCTCAAATCCCCTTGAATAGTGAGTGATTGATGATTACTTTCTCTCTCCCGTCAGTTAAACCGCCGTTACCCACGGCTAATTAGGAGACAATCAACTTTCTAGGTTGCCGCTGATATACCCTCCAAAAAAGAGTGAGATTGAATCATCAACCTCACTCTAATTTAGCTGTTAATTGTCCGAGTCAGTTTCCCTATATCTCAAGGGAAACTTAACTGATATTTTACACAGAGAAGGCATCCCCATCATCGATAATGTCATCGATAATGTCATCGATATCATCAATGTCATCGATGGTACTGATGCCAGAGAAGGCATTAACCTCATTGATGGCTTGGAAGTTATAAACATCCAAGAAGGTCACCTGATTAATAGACCGAACTCCAGCAAACTCAATCAAAGCAGCAGAGTTTTCTTCCAGGTAAATATCCATTGCCATTTGCGGATTAGCTTCTAGGAACTCCTCACTGTAGGGGTCAATTCCCGCTTGCAGACCAGCACCGAACATATACTCTAAGCGCTGAGTAAAGGTAACGTCCTCAAAGGATTCCACACCAAAGAACTCAGCCACCTCTTCTTGCACATCTTCCGACTCGAAATATTGCTCAAAGCTGTAGATATCGGAAGTTTCGTTACCTTGTTCCAGCAGTTGACCGGTCAAAGCATCGAACAGTTCCGAATTATCAATCTCACCATCGCCATCTTGATCAAAATCAGTGAGATTTTCAGCCAAGATATCAGCATATTGAGTCAGCGCCCAATTGAGATCGATGGTCGGTGCCGTGCTGAAATTGCCTTGCAAACTAAACTCAAACACTTGTTGAGAATCAATGCGGAAGACATTTTCAATGCGATAGTTCTGAAGAACTTGTTCGCTGGCTTGTTGGCGGAAGAATTCAATATCAACAAATGGGCTGATATCGATGCCAAGTTCCGAGGCAATTCCCAAGTCAAAACTTTGCAAAATTGACAGATCCAGGTTGAAAATTTCCTCAACCGGGATACCAAAGAAGTCAGCAAAGACTTGGGGATATTGAGTGGCGATCGCATCATAATCAATGGCCACAAAATTAAACCCTTGTTCCAAACCTACCGTATAGGCGTGTTCAAGAATTTGTGCGCGAGTCAGACTCTCAGCACTGATTCCAAAGGTAGACTGCAAGGAAGCAGCATATTTAGTGCGGTAGAACTCGAAGTCAATTTGGGTCGAAAGACCACCATAGACATAATCCAGCACCAAAGAGCTTTCCAGGGAGGCAACTGCGCTAACATCAATGTTATAGGCTCGCGCGATGTCAACGGCGAACTGTTGTCGCAGAAAATCAACTTCCACAAATTCCAGCGGGTTAATTCCCAATTGCCATCCTTGCTGGAAGGCAAAGTTAAACACCTGTTCAGCAGAAAGGGAACTAACATCAATCACACCAACATCATCACCATCAGCGGTAAAAACAGCTTCTGCTGTTCCGCGCAGCTTACTGCTAGCACTGCGACTTCCTTCTGACTCTACACTGGTTAGACGAACTCCAAATTCCTGACCCACAAACTGGTCTAGGCTCAATTCTTCGCCATCTGCAGTAATCACAAACACTGTGGATTGAATATCATCCCGACCAATACCAGGAGTTCCGATTTGCACACCAGCATCAAATTTCAGCGGTGAAATCGAGGTATTTCTTACCCGTTTCACATCACCACTAAAGTTAGAATTGGTGACATCATCCCCAGATACAGACAGGCTATCGAGAAGGCTACTATCTTCGATATTGAAGAACACACCGTTAATATCGGCGATGGGTTCCACACCGTCAACTGTGAATTGAATGCCTCCTTCCACTTCTTCTAATGTCACCGTTACCTGTGCTTCTGCTCCGGTGAAATTCGACAATTCAACCACTACAGAATTAGGAGCCTGACCTTCTGGAATAGCTGGCACGAGGAAGGCTTGATAGAAATCAGCCAAGGCTTCTGCATTAGCTTCGGCATATCCTTGCCAATCAAAGGCTAGTGTTTGCAGGGTTTCAATTCCGGTAATGGTTTGGAACTCACTGCTGTAGAAAATTTCGATGAGTTGCTGATGGCTGAGGGATTCGCCTTCGTTAAGCTCAATACCCAGAGAATCCAACAACTGTGTTTGTACTGCTGCTGTAAACTGGTTGAATTGAGCATTCAGGAAGTTGACGTTAATCAATGAGAAATCGGTGTTAAACCAGTCAAGAATGGTGCTATCTGGCAGTTCCTGGGATGCGATCGCACTCATGAAAGTCTCACGGAGATAGTCAAAGTTGACAAATCCCTGAATGCTGACTTGTCCACTGAACATGAACCCATGAACTTGTTCTAAGGTCAGCTCTGTGACATCATCCACCTCAAACTGTTGGATTAAGGTTTCTGCATTCGCCTCAATGAATGCCTCGTAGTTGATAGCAGATAGCTCTATAGTCTGCTCTGCTTCCATCAGCAAGGCTTTGAATTCTTGGTTGTAGACCAAATTGATGATTTGAGCATCATTAAGCTCTACAATGGCTTCTATGGACTCCTCAAGAGACAGGCTCTCATTAACCTGTTCAATGGTAATGGTTGTCTCGGTCAGAAGTTGCTCAACTTGATAGCGAATAAATCCGACATCAGCAGTTAAGAAGTTCTCCTCGAAGGCTGCCAAAATCTCAGCATCTGTCAAGGGTTCGATTTCACCGCGTAGGACATCCTCAACGGTAATCGGATTTTCTTCTGTGCTGAATAAATCAGCGATCGCTTGAGCTTGAGAGGCTCGCAGATAGCTGTAGTTAACTTCAGACTGTACCAGTTCAATCTCGACATCCTCACCTAGAACCTCTTGGAATTCAACGCTAAACGCCAAAGTCACGATGTCTTCAGTGGTTAACTCATCCACAGATTCATATTCAGTCTCCAAGATGGTATTGACATCTTCTAGGCTGAAAACAGAAGCCTGGAACAGTTCCTCAAGCTGATAGGTGACAAACTCGATATCGATTTCTTCGGTTTGGGTAACGGTCTCGACATCGACCATCAACTGCTCGATGTAAGCCAGAACGTCCTCGGCTGCAAACACTGGACCGTCGTCGGAATCATCATCCTGGTCGTCGTCTTGGGAATCATCATCAGACTCATCAACGATATCCTGGTCGTCGTCTTGGGAATCATCATCAGACTCATCAACGATATCCTGGTCGTCGTCTTGGGAATCATCATCAGACTCATCAACGATATCCTGGTCGTCGTCTTGGGAATCATCATCAGACTCATCAACGATATCCTGGTCGTCGTCTTGGGAATCATCATCAGACTCATCAACGATATCCTGGTCGTCGTCTTGGGAATCATCATCAGACTCATCAACGATATCCTGGTCGTCGCCGAGATCGTCATCATCTTCGCCGCCGACAACAGTTTCCCCAAGAAATTCAGCGATCGCCTCAGCTTGAGTAGAGCTAAAGAATTCGATAATTTCTTCTTGAGTAAATTCTTTCGCCGCGAATTCTTCAGGAGACAAATCGAAGAACTCAGCCAATTCACTAGAGAATCGAGAAACGACAAAACCGATACTCAGTTCTGTTTGAACCAGACTAATCTCTAGGGAGAATTCAGCTTGAAACTCAGCATTGAGACCGAGGCTCAAAATTTGTTGATCTGTGAGGTCATCAAATTCCTCAACAGGTTCATCAAGGATGGAATTAATATCCTCAAGGGAGAACTGTTCATCATCGAGAGACCGTTGCAATTGATATTTAACGTAAGCAATATCAACCTCAACAGATAAACCCTCAACAGTAGTCACCGAGTTAGTGATAAACCACTCTTGAGCCACTTCCAGAGTCACATCATCGGCATCAATTTCCAGTTCGCTGGCAATTTGTTCCGACTGAGCCAGTAGAAACTCATCAAGCCGTTCATTAGGAACCGTGAGGACTTCCTCACCAGTAACAGCGGTGATATCAACTTCCAAAGTATGAGCGATCGCCGATGCAAAGACAGTCCGCACATAGTCAATATTGAGAGTTTCTTGGAAAAGTTGAATTTCCACATCACCGATAATTTCTTGGAAATCAGCATCAAACACCAAGGTAATCAGATGGCGATCGCTCAACTCATCCAAACCCTCAATTTCCGTCCCCAAAATCTCATTTACCTGTTCCAGGGTCAGGGTTTCATCTAGCAGTAACCCTTCCAATTGATTCTGAACATAAGCAGTATCAACATTCAGGAAAGAGAAACTTTCCAACCATGCGTTAACCGCCAGATCGCTGGAAACAATAGCCGCGTTGAAGGTTTCCCGAATATAGTCAATATTAAGCGCACCTTCAATGCTGAATTGTTGAACACCGATATTCAGCGCAAAATCACGGATCTGAGTTACCGAAAGTTCATTGATGGAACTTACCCGGAAAAATTGTGCGATCGCAGTTTCCGCCGCCGAACCATGTTCTTCCAAGTACGCTTCAACATTAAACCAGTGTAGGGAACTGACACTAACCTCCTGTTCATAGAGATACTCTACAATTTGGAGTTTAGTAACTTCGCTGATGCTTTCCACCCCAAAAGTCGCTTCGACATCTCCAGTAAAAGTAAACCGGAAGTAGTCATAATCAACTATCTGAGACAAGCCACCATAAATAAAATCGAGAACCACATTAGTGCTGAGAGTTTCTACGTTTTCCACACCGTAGAATTCTATTAGCAAGCTGCTGTACTCTTCCCGCAGAATTTCCAGTGCTTCCTCATCTACCACTTCAGCCAGGCTCAGACCCTGCTCTAAAGCCTGACCAACCACAAAACGATAAATTTGCTGTTCACTGAGAACCGCTACATTTCTCACTCCATAAAAAGCTCTCAGTTGAGCCGCATATTCAGTCCTGACAACCTCAAGATTAAACGGAGTTAGCGTATTTTCAACATCAAAGCCTTCAGTAAATAGATAGAGGCGAACCTCATCATCAGTCAGAGTTTCCAGCGTCCGACCTAAAGACTGTGCCTGTTGTTCCAGTGCCGCTCGATATTTAATTTTAGCAAACCGGATGTTAATAGCAGGCGCTGCATCCCCAAACACAAATTGAACTACATTTTCCTCCGTAAAATCTTCGCCAAAAGTAGCCGTCAGAGCCTCCGAGAAAATAGTCTGGTAATAGTTGACATTAACCACATTAACCAGCTCATTAACCCGTCCCGAAACTCGGCTTTGATTGATGACGAACGAGTTAACTTGACTATCGCTCAGAAACCTGACATCCGAAACTCCGAAAAATGCTTGCAGTTCAGTCCCAAATAATCGGCGAATTTCAGCCAAGTTAATAGGAGTAGGGTTAACACCCAAATTTGCTCCCGCACCCAACGTGAAAGAAATCACCTGTTCCGAACTTAAAGAATTAACCTGTTCTACCTCAATTTCGTAGAACTCAGCCAGTTGTTCAGCATATTGAGTCACCACATAGTTAACATCAACCTTAACATTAGCTTGAATGCTGTTGATTACCTGCTGCTCAGACAGTTGTGTAGCGCTCTCAACATTGAAAAATTCCTGAACTTCTTGCGATTGGCTTTGTTGCACGAAATCCAGATGTACAAACACAGAAGGATTAACGTTTTCTGGTAAGCCTTCCCGTTGAATAAATGCCAGCACTTCCTGCTGAGTAGCACCTTCTCCCAGAGCTGCAGTGATTCGTTCACCATAGATAGATTGCAGATAGCTAAAACCTAATTGAGCCGAGGTATTTAACCCTTCTTGCAAACCAATGGTATTTACAAAGGTAAATACTTGAGAGTTGGTGATTTCGGCAATTTCAACACCAAAAAATGCTTCTAAACGCTGGCGATGAACTGCTCGGAAGTAGTTGAGACTTACTAAGGTAGAAGGAGTGACTCGTTCTAAACCCTCGTCGGAACTGATAAACCGCACAATCTGAGCATTAGTCAGGTTAGCAATTTCTGTCCCAAAGTGGGATTCAATAGCTGTCACCGACTGCTGATTTGACAGTATGAAATTCAAATCAATCAGAACTGACGGACTCTGACCCTGTTCCAGACCAACTTCAACAATGTAACTGAACAGTTGAGCATTAGTAATATTCTCAATGGAAGTCCTAAAGAAGGCTTCTATTTGGCTGCTGTAGGTGGCTTGAAAGTGAGCAAAGTTTATATTCGGACTGGGGGAAAATCCACGCTCTAAGCCTTCCCCTTCTATGAAGTTGACAATTTGCAGGTAACTTAGCTCTTCAACAGAGCTTACGCTGTAAAATTCGGTTAATTGCTGACCAAAAGTCCTTACATAAAACTGGATATCGACAAAAGGAGATGGGTTAATCCCGGCTTCTAAAGCATTCTCATCTAGCCAATCTAAGAGTTCCCGAGTGGAAATCGTGGTAACATCTTGAACCCCGAAAGCTATTCGTAACTCAGCTTCATAGGTGGTCAGAATGTAATCTACATCCAGAACAACGTCTAATGGTAATTCGGGTTCTTCCGGTTCGGGTTCGGGTTCGGGTTCGGGTTCGGGTTCGGGTTCCGGTTCGGGTTCGGGTTCCGGTTCGGGTTCCGGTTCGGGTTCCGGTTCGGGTTCGGGTTCCGGTTCGGGTTCGGGTTCCGGTTCGGGTTCGGGTTCCGGTTGCTCTGCTATAGGAGGTATTACCGGTAATGGGGGTATCTGTGGAATCTCGGGTGCTGTAGCATCGACATCATCATCGACATCATCATCGATATCATCATCGACATCATCATCGATATCATCATCGATATCATCATCGATATCATCATCGATATCATCATCGATATCATCATCGATATCATCATCGACATCATCATCGATATCGTCATCGATATCATCTTCACTCTCAAGAATTAAAGCGAGATTACTTTCTATTTGAGCAAACAGTTCCGAGATATTGATTTCAGTTAAACTGCTGAGGCTGAGAGTTCTTAAAACCTGGGAAACCGAGAAGGAAAGACTAAACTCGCGCCGTTCAGAAATACCGAATCTTACCCAGTGGTCGATCGCATTAATTTCCCCACTTTCAACAAAGGGAACTAAATCGGGGTTGAGTTGCAGGTATTCGCTCACATCAAAGATATTGCTAAACTGCCGATTTTCAGACCGACCCCTGGTGATAAAATGACTAAAGGCACTAATTTGTATACCTAGGTTAGCTGATTCTTGCAGTAACTGACTAACGTCTGGGTTAAGTTGTAGGTAGGTATTGGCATCAAATACTCGGCTAAAACGGCGATTTTCAAATTGTCCAAAACCCAAAAAGTGAGCAAACTTACTAACTAAAGTTTCCTGGGTAATAGCAGCCAAGTCTGGATTCGCTTCTGCATAAAAACTGGCGCTAAAAAAGTCGCTAAATTCTCGAGCTTCATTCAGACCAAAATCTAAGAAGTGACTGAAGGCTTCTTCACGATTGATGACTAGGGAAAGGTCAGTGTTTTTCTCTAGGTATCGAGTCACACTGAAGAAAGCACTAAATTCGCGACCTTCAAATTTGCCAAATTCGCGAAAATGCTCCCGTGCATTAAACTGAAAACCCGCTGATTCTAATTCTAATTTAAACTGTGCGAGATCAGGGTTTTGAGCTAGATATACTTCCTCATCAAACAGTTGTTCAATAATAAAGTCCCGAAGATTTACTACTTCACTCAGGGGATTTACCGGGGTGGCTGTGGTAGTAACTTCTACCGCCGGGTCATCTACACTTTCTGTAGGCAATAAAAACGGAGTTTCTGCCTCTAAATCGTCGAAAATATCATCTATTTCCTCATCTTCTAGGAAGACTGTTGTCAAAAGTTCTTCGTCCATGCTAGAAAAATCCTCAATTGGAATAATTAACAATCAATGGTTTAGTTCAAATTTAACCCCTCTGTGATCTGGTAAATCACTTAGAGTTATCATCTGAGGCTCACAACAGCCTATAATGCTGTAACGGCATAATCGGGGATAATAACGTCCTCAATGTACCACTAAGCAGTCAGATGGGTTGTAGTCCAACTTCTGAGCAATGGGAACAGATGGCCTCCTGTTAATATACAGATAGTTCCAGAACGACAAGTTGACATGGTGTAATATACCATTAGATCAGTTTTATGTGATCTTGAGCTGGGGTGGGTCGCCAAGGAACTTGGCTGATCAGCAATCCGAGGGTTTCCGGTTTGTACCCCTCATTATAAGGGTATTGTTTAAGATATCCATGAAGTCTTGGTGAGAAAATTATTAATCTACAAAAGTGCGATCGCTTTACCATAGCACAACTCGCACAAAACCCGAAAAAAGGATTTTATGCGTAGGCAATTAGGGGCTAATTTGAGCTTGGACACACCCTTTAATTATCAAACTAAATTGGAAGTGGGATGAATTTTAGGTTAACCCCTAAACAATCTGAATCGAGCCAAACAATTATAAACAAGATGATCGCTCCGGATCAATTGTTCCCCAAAAAATGGCAGATCATATCACCCACTGTCAAATTTGACTGGAGGAAGCGGGGGAAGTAGATAACCGATAACCCATCCCTCTCACTGTTTCAATGCGATCGCTTCCCAATTTTTTCCGCAGATACCCCACATAAACATCAACGATATTAGAGCCAGGGTCATAATCATAACCCCAAACTTGATCAAGTAACTGTTCTCGACTAAGTACCTGTTCCGGGTGACGCAGAAACGTCTCCAATAGGAGAAACTCTTTAGCGGAAAGTTGGAGAGTGCGATCGGCCACCTGTACCTCACGAGTGTACAAATTCAAGCAGATATTAGCGGTGGAGAGAGTTTTATCATCATCAGCATTTTTAGAGGGTTGGTTGCGGAGTCTAGCGCGGACTCTAGCCAGCAATTCAGCGAAGCGAAAGGGTTTAGTCACATAATCATCAGCCCCCGCCTCCAGACCCGCCACCTTGTCGCTGAGGTCATCCCTAGCGGTGAGGATGATAATGGGTAAAGTTTCCCCCTGACCGCGCAATTCTTTTAAAATCTGGAAACCGTCGCGGTCAGGAAGTCCCAGGTCTAGGATCAGCAAATCAAAATTCTGGCCACACGCCTGCTCTAAAACATCTTGTCCACTATTAGCGATCGCAGTAGTAAAACCACTAGCCCGCAGTCCCTTTTCCAAAAAAGCAGCTATCCGGGGTTCATCTTCAGCAATTAAAATCCGGCTCATGGTACAAGGCCTTTAGTTAACTAACTAATACGGGCGACTGTTAAAATGTTGAGTAATGTAAATATGGGCAGCACCTAGCTTAATTGTGACATGACTCCTGCCGTTCTTATCCAAAATCTCCAAAAACGTTACGGCTCAGTAGAAGCCGTGAAAGACATTTCCTTAGAAATTCAGCCAGGGGAAATTTTTGGCTTGCTTGGTCCTAATGGCGCTGGTAAGACCACCACCCTGCGATCGCTGTGTACCTTAATCACTCCCGACGCTGGAAAATTAGCCGTTTCGGGAATTTCAGTTCTCGAGGAGCCGAAATTAGTGAGACAGCGCCTTGGCTATGTAGCCCAGGAAGTAGCCATTGATAAAGTTCTCACAGGTCGGGAACTGTTGCAACTACAAGCCTCCTTGTACCATATCCCCCGTCCTCGCATCAAAGATCGCATTGAAACTGTGTCCAATTTGCTAGGCTTGGGGGAATGGATTGATCAAAAAACCGGGACTTATTCTGGGGGTATTCGTAAGCGTTTAGATCTCGCTTCTGGACTTCTGCATCAACCTGATGTTTTGGTCCTTGATGAACCGACTGTCGGGTTAGATATTGAAAGTCGGGTGGTAGTGTGGGATTTCCTGCGACAATTGCGAGAACAAGGAATCACAGTGTTGATTACCAGCCATTATTTAGAGGAAATAGATGCTTTAGCCGATCGCGTCTCCATCATTGATAAAGGGGTAGTAATTGCCACCGGAACCCCCTCCGAATTGAAAGACAGAGTAGGAGGCGATCGCATTACCCTGAGAATTAGGGAGTTTTCCCCCTTATCAGAAGCCCAAGCCGCCAAAGCCCTATTAGAGCCGCTTCCCTGTGTCCAAGAGGTAATCATCAATCAGGCTCAGGGAAACTCTCTTAACCTCGTAGTTGCATCCCAAAATGATGCCCTATTTACCATTCAACAAGCCCTTAAAGATGCTGGCTTACCCACCTTTGGGATAGCACAATCTCGCCCTAGTTTAGATGATGTCTATTTAGCGGCGACAGGTCAAACCCTAATGGATGCAGAAATAGCCGCCGTCGCCACTCGCGACCCCAAAGCGGAGAAAAAACGCAATATGCGTTAACTTGTCGAAAATAACCTGTTAATGGAGACTTGCAAACCATGAGTAGTACCAGCATTAATCAGTTATCAACTGCTGAAATTAGACCAGAAAAAACCAATGATATCGCCGATTTTGTGCAGGAAACAGCGGCTTTAACCCGTCGTTTATTTATTCAATTAAAGCGACGACCATCAACCCTAATAGCCGGAGTAATTCAGCCATTAATGTGGTTGATTCTGTTCGGTGCATTATTCCAAAATGCCCCCCAGGGCTTATTTGGAGAAACTGATAATTATGGTCAGTTTTTGGGGGCGGGAGTGATTGTCTTTACCGCTTTTGCGGGGGCTTTAAATGCCGGATTACCGGTAATGTTTGACCGAGAATTTGGGTTCCTTAATCGGCTCCTAGTAGCGCCTTTGGCTTCCCGGTTTTCCATTGTTTTAGCCTCGGCGATTTATATTGTCACCCTCAGCTTTATTCAAACGGCGGCGATTGTCACTGTCGCCGCATTTATCGGGGCGGGATTGCCAGGAATTGCCGGATTAGCAGTAATTGCCCTGGTGGTGTTATTGTTGGTTTTGGGGGTAACGGGTTTAAGTTTAGGTCTGGCTTTTGCCCTCCCTGGTCACATTGAACTAATTGCGGTGATTTTTGTGACTAATTTACCGCTATTATTTGCTAGTACCGCCTTAGCGCCTCTGTCATTTATGCCTCGGTGGTTACAGGTGGTGGCTACCCTGAATCCATTAAGTTATGCGATCGAGCCAATTCGCTATCTTTATACCCATGAGAGTTGGTCTTTCGGTAGCGTGGTCATGGCGGCTCCTTTTGGTAATATAACTTTTGGGGTGGCTTTGGTGGTATTGTTGGCGTTTGCGATCGCCTCCTTATTAATCATTCAACCCCTCTTACGCCGTCGGTTTGCTTAATAGTCTGACCAATGCTTAAATTGCCATACCTCTTCTGTACAGGAGAGGTATGATTTAATCTCAAATTAGGTTAATATTTTAGGGCAATATGGTATAAGAAGCGAGAAGGGTTGAGGATAAACCTATTGCCAGATATGTGAAACCCAAGGAAGCGGCCCAAATCCTTGGAGTCCATGAAAGAACACTCCGCAGATGGGACAAAAATGGCTCAATCGAGACCATCAGAACCCCCGCTGGGCAACGACGATACAACGTTGAGTCATATTCTGATTCCATATCAGGCAGTGACAAACGCAAAGTCGTTATCTATGCCAGAGTTAGTAGCCGCGCCCAGCAGTCAGACCTCAACCGACAGGTGGCCGCACTGTCCAACCTCTACCCCGAAGCAGAAGTCGTCTCAGAAATCGGAGGCGGGCTCAACTTCAAGGGAAAGAAAATGCTGGCCTTACTGGGACAAATCTTGTCAGGAGATGTCCGCATGGTTGTCATTGCCCATAAAGACCGACTGGCAAGGTTTGGATTTGACTTGTTTCGATGGCTCTGCGAACAAAACAGGTGTGAACTCGTGGTTCTCAACGAGACAAGTCTCAGTCCAGAACCAGAAATGGTTGAGGACATCCTCGCCATCCTCCACTGCTTCAGTTCCCGATTATACGGACTGCGTAAATATAAAACTCAGGTCAAAGAAGATCCGGATTTACCCCAGCCCCGAGCTAAATCAAGTCTGGCGTAAATGGCTGGCTGCTTGTCGGTATTGCTACAACCAAGCAATTGCATTATCCCGGAGTGGTAAACGACTAAGCAAGTTAAAGTTACGCAATAAAGTGATGCAGAGTGACTTACCCGAATGGGTCAAAGAAACACCCTGCCATATTCGGCAGAATGCTATCTTTGATGCCTATCAGGCTTTGACCGCCAGTCCTGATGCCAGGTTTAGAAGTTGTCGTGACAGCTCTCAAGGGATTAAGTTCAATAATACTAATTTCTCTTCAGGGAGTTGGTATCCAAGACTCACGAAAGGATTAACTTTCATGGTTTCCGAAGCTATCCCTAAAACTTGCGGGCAAGGGACTCAGTTGGTGTTTACCAAAGGTCGATGGTTGGCGATTTTCCCTGAACCAGTTGCCGTTACCCCAACTGAAGCGAATGGCGTAATTGCATTAGACCCGGGTGTGCGAACTTTCATAACTGGGTTTGATGGTTCAAAATTTCTGGAATTTGGTTCTGGAGATATTGGACGCATCACTCGATTGTGCCAACATCTGGATGATTTGATGAGTCGGATTGCCTCATGTCCTAGCAAAAAACGGCGACGGCGCATGAGGCGGGCTGCTCAACGGATGAGAATCAAAATCCGCAATCTAGTTGATGAGGCCCATAAACAAATTGCCCATTATCTGACTCGTAACTATAGCCTGATTTTCCTGCCCACCTTCGAGACTTCCGATATGGTTGCCAAGGCGAAGCGGAAAATTAGGTCTAAGACTGCCCGAGCAATGCTAACATGGGCGCATTATCGATTCAAATTAACCCTGAGACATAAGCGCGGAAATAACTGGAACCACAGTTGTAGATGTGACGGAAGAATACACCAGCAAAACCTGTACTCACTGTGGTCATGTGCATTCCCAGCTAGGTGGCTCAAAAGTGTTCCGATGTCCTGAGTGTGGGTTCACTCTACCCAGGGACTGGAACGGTGCTTTTGGAATCTTTCTAAAAGCTTTGCGGGATACCGCCTCTGTTACCTTAACGGGTAATAGTGCTATCGTCGCATTGTCCGGCCATAGCCGGATAAATGTCGCGTAAATGTATCAGGTATGATTACAGTAGTTGTTGGAATCTGATAGTCATGATGAAATTAACACCTTTGAAATTTACCCTAGGTTTGAGTATTTCTGCGATCGCTACTTTCGGCTTCGGGTCTGCGGTTCAGGCAGCACCTGAATTAATCGCCCAAGCCACCATTAATCCCCTGCAAGATTTTGATAGTCGTAATAGCACTACCGACTCCTCCAATACCCTTAATCAGCGGACATTGTTTGATATTCTCCACAGTGTCCAGCAAGGTCGGTTTGATATGAATGGGGAATTCATCCAAAATCAACAAAATCAAAATATCCAAGATGCGGCGGCGGAATTTCGCCAAAGACAACGCCATGCGATCGAACTTCAACCCAGCCTAGAACCCACGGCAGAAGTTGAGTAAAACCTATTGGGGAGGGGTTGTAGAGAATTAATCGCCCTATTTAATGATTAATTTGACCACAGCCTCACCCGATTATATTATACATTAATAAATTATCTGTGATTCATCCATTTTACAAAAACTTCTCATTCTGGCTAAATCCTTTACAGTAGCTTGATGATATCTAGCATTTTTGGGGAGCCTCAAACCACAACTTCCCCTGGAAAAGGGCTTACCATGGGGAACTATGATTTTTCCGCCAAGTGTAACAGTCAAAAATAGACCTGGTATTGATATATACATAATAATTCAACCGAACTGTCAGGATTATCGGTCAAAGAGCCTGAATCAGATGTCATCGCCATATTATTGACAATAGCTAATGTAGCTGTTAGACTTGTTTTGTGATATGACAATCCGGAAAATATGTTTTGCCCCTCTAGTTTGCATGAGTGGAAATGGCTGATTCTGGTTTCTATTATGAACACTTGCACCGCAACATAATAGGGTGATTGAGCAATCTAGTGGTTGCTTATGTGATTGATTTTTAATTTTTTGACCATAACCGTGTATCTACCAGGAATGAATTACCATGACCGCCGAATTAATACCTAACCCCACACAGCCCGAAAGTAGCAGGCCCAACCCGAATGCGATCGATGGTGGCTTAATCATCGAAGGGTTTATGAACCAGGAGAACCGCCTCATAGGTACCGGAGGTAGTGATTTGATCGCTGGTGGGGACCTGAATGATGTGATATATGGGGGGGACGGGGGCAATAATACCCTATCTGGAGGTGCGGGAGATGACATCATTTACGGAGGTAAGGGAGATGACCTCGTTTATGGTGGTCAGGGAAATGACATCATCTACGGCGGGGAAGGTAAGAATACAATCTCCGCTGGAGAAGGGAATAACACCCTATTGGGAGGTGCGGGAGATGACCTCGTTTATGGTGGTAAGGATGATGACATCATTTATGGGGGTAAGGGCAGTGACACAGTCTATGCTGGAGAAGGCAATAATCTGCTGTTTAGTAACCTGGGAGATGACCTCGTGTATGGTGGTCAGGGAAATGACATCATCTATGGAGGTCAGGGAGATGACATCATCCACGACGGGGAAGGCAATAATACCCTGTCGGGAGATAAGGGTAATGACCTAATTTATGGTGGCACTGGTAACGATACTATTTACGGTGTCGAAGGTAATAACACCGTGTTTGGTGGACCGGGAAATAACCTGATTTTTGGTGGTAAGGGTGATGATGTTATCCATAGCGGTAAAGGGGATAACACCGTTTATAGTGGTCAGGGGAACGATCGCATTTTTGCCGAGAAAGGTAATGACCTTCTGACCGGGGGTAAAGGATCTGATACCTTTAGCTTAGTTTCTGGTAACCCCGATAAGTCCTTCAGCATTCAAGAATTGTTTGGACTCGACACCATCACAGATTTTACTGTGGGTGAAGATCGCATCCAATTAGATGCGGATATTTTTGATGCCTTGGGAGGGGCGGGAAACCTCGCTGATAGTCAGTTTACCACAATTGCCAACTTTGATCCGACTAATCCCACTAATACCGGAGGGGCTAACCTAGTTTATAATTCCACCAGTGGCGTTTTGTACTACATTGACGGCACTGGACAAGCCATTCCGATTCTGAATTTAGGAGAAGGGTTAGATGACCTCGACTCCGACAGCTTCGATTTAATCTAGTAGCTGGCTGGGTGCTAGGTGGAGATATTTTTCTTAACTGAAATTACCATATTTTTAGCAATGTATTAAGATTTATGAAATTTTGCTGGATAATAGTGGGGGTAGTTTAGGCTACATACGTGGCTGTTAATTTAACTAATTATTAATTGTGAAAAAAGTAAGTATTTATACACACAAAAAACGATGAATTATGAGGATTAGTAACCAGTCAACAAACCAACCATCCCCAGCGGCTCAGTCCCTAGCCGAGCGAGGTTTATGGTGTCAGCAGCAGAAAGATTATGGGAAGGCGGTAGATTGGTATAAAAGGGCGTTAGAGGTTTATTTTCCTTGGGCGGAGGTACATTATAATCTGGGATTTGTCTTAGAAAAATTGGGAGATGTAGAGGATGCGATCGCCTGTTACCGTCAAGCGATAATCCACAAGCCGAACTACACCAACGCCTATTATAACTTAGGGTTAATCCTACAACAGTCAGGGCGAGAAATCGAAGCGATCGCCGCCTATCAAAGCGCGATTTATCTGGAACCAGAAACCCCCATGCCTTATAGTAATTTAGGGGGTATTTTAGTAGGAAGAGGGGAATATCAAACCGCCTTAGAGATTCTCGGAGCCGCCCTCAAAAAGTGGCCGCAGACAGCCAGCCTCCATAATAACCTCGGTCGATCGCTATTAGGAAAACAGGATGGGGATAGGGCGATCGCCGCCTTTTTAAAAGCCGTACAACTGCAACCGGACAGTGCCATAATTCAACATAACCTAGGGAAAGCCCTGCAACAACAGGGAAGCCATATAGCCGCCCTAGAGTGCTTCCAAAAAGTGTTAAGCCTAGCGCCAGAATTTCCGGGTATCCATAGTGATTTAGCCTGGTCTCTGATGGAATTAGCAGATTTTCCAGAAGCGATCGCCCATTTAAAAGAAGCCATTAAAGGGCAGGAATTCCTGTTAACCGCCTATATAACCCAAAGTGAAAACCAAAGCGTTGACGGCAGTTTAGGAGAAGCCCAAAAAGCCTGCGCCCAGCTACTACAAGCACTCAACCAAAACGATATATCCGTGAGTGTGATCAAACTAGCCCAAACCTACTTTCACTTAGGTCAAGCCTTAGCAGAATACCAGAACTTTGGAGCGGCCGAACAATACTATCAAAAAACCCTGAAACTGCAACCAGACTTCACCGGCGCCCATTTAGCTTGGGGAGACATTCTGAGGGAACAGGGTCGTATCAAAGAAGCCCAAAAACATTATAACCAGAGTTTAGAACTATTAACCGCCGAACCGGAAACCAACCCACCCCTATCTCAACCCATTCCCGACCTACCAGAGTTACCCCCGGCTGACCCCGACCTACCAGCCTGTCAGGGATTAGACTGCCATCCTTGCCTAAAGCAGATTATAGAAAACTTTTCCCCCCAACAGGTAGGCAGCCATCAATACAAATTGAAACCCCCAGCGCCCTTACCTTTATGGAACATCACGGGAAACGTGACCATTTTACCCCAGGGGCGGGCGATTGTTGATCCGCGTCGCAATTGGTGGAAAGTCTGTAACGCCACCGCCATAATTAACGCGGAAGGGGAGATGCTGCCGCCATTTTCCCGATTTTATCCTACCCCCTTACCAGGTTGCCGTAACCATGACCCTCGCCGCCACCCAATTTTTGCCAAGGATGGACTCACAGAAGCAGAGGCGATCGCCGGAACTGTTGCGGTAGTATCAGGAATATCGGGTAGTGTTTACTTTCACTGGATGGTTGACGTACTGCCGCGATTAGAAATTTTGCGACAGGCTGGCTACAATTGGCAGGATATCGATCGCATTGTAGTGAACAGTATCCGTCACCCCTTCCAACGAGAAACCCTGCAACGGTTAGGTATACCAGAATCCCAAATAGTCGAAAGCGACATTCACCCCCATATCCAAGCAGATCAGCTTTTAGTTCCGGATTTTGCCGGACCCGTAGGCTATCCACCACCGTGGGTGTTAGCTTGGCATCGTCGGACTTGGCTACAGGAGGAAACCGTAGGGGTTAACCTTAACTCAGAGGGCTTTCTGGAACTCTCTGACCCACAGAAATCTAAATTAGGTGATGAAAAACCACCAAAGCTCATCTATATCAGCCGTCATAGCGCCAAATATCGGCGGTTGTTAAACGAAGAGGCGATCGCCTCCCTATTGCAGCAGCGGGGATTTACCACCATCAACCCCGAAACCCTATCTGTAGCCCAACAGGCTCAAGTATTTTCCCAGGCGAAAGTCATTGTCGCATCCCACGGTAGCGGGTTAACCAATTTAATTTTCTGTCAGCCTGGAAGCACCATCATTGAACTCATGTCTCCCCACTACATTCGGCCTTACTTTTGGGGGTTAAGTCGGCAAGTGGGACTCCATCACTACTACATCACCGGAGAAGCCTTAGACTGCTATCCCCTCCGACAACTAATGTATCCTACTGCCTTAACAGAAGATATCTGGATTAACCCAGAGACCTTGCTAGAGTTGCTAGACTCTATACTCGCCACCGATACAGCCAGCCTCCCGACTTCTAGCCAGAAAAATGATCTCACCCAGCCATCAATGTCTAAGGTTACTATGATCAATTTTCCCAATTTAAGCGAAACCGCCCTAGCCGCCGGGTTTCAGAAACAAGCTGAATTTCATCTCCAAGGGGGTGACATTAATGCAGCCATGGCCGCTTGTGAACAGGCGCTTCACCATGACCCTAATTCTGCCATCACCTGTCAATTGTTGGGTAAAGTTTGGCAACAGCGGGGCGATGAATATTGGTCAAGATATTGGTATCAAAGGGCGCAGGCTCTTGGTTATAGGGAATCTGTCGTTGAGAGGAAAGACCCCCCCCAACCGGAAAGCCCAACTCAGGGGAAACCAGAGATTCCTCAAGCCCCAGAGGAGCCACCATCGGATATGGTGGCACAGGTAGAAGCGAATTTGCAGGAAAAACAATTTCAGCAGGCTTTGAGTCTGTGTCAGCAGGCTCTGGCATTAGACCCGGAGGCGGCGAATATTTACCCCCTGTTGGGTAAGGCTCTGTTGGGGTTGAAACGATTATCAGAGGCGGTGGCTGCTTTTGAGAAGGCGGTGCAGTTGAACCCCGCAGATGCCACAATTCACACGAATTTGGGAAGTCTCTATGCTCAAATGCAACGCTGGGAACAGGCGGTAAAATGCTATGAAAGGGCGATCGCTCTCCAACCGAACTTGGTAGCGGCTCATCGGAATTTGGGTAAAGTATGGCAGAAGTTGGGACAACCTCAGCAAGCCCTTAGTTGTCGATATCAGGCTTTGATTTTGCAGCCAGACCAGGGGGAAGTCTCGGAGTTTTTGGCGGTGGGTAATAGCCTTTTACAAGGTGGCAGACTCCAGGAGGCTGAGGTGTGTTATCGCCAGGTGGTCAGGCGATCGCCCCACGATTCCCAAGCCTATCACAATTTGGGGGAGGTTCTCTCGGCTCAAGGTTTGTGGTCCCAAGCGGAAGCCGCCTATCGGCGCGCGGTGGAGTTGCAACCGGACTCTTTTGAATCTCGCAATAGTTTGGGACAAGCACTGGTGGCTCAAGAAAAGTGGGATGATGCGATCGCCTGTTATGGTCGCGCCCTCGAACAAAATCCCCGCCTGTTGATGGCTTTGGAAAATTTGTCTAAGGCTTTACGCCATAGTAACAAGACCTTACCTCCTAGTCAGGGGCGTTGGTTAAGTTTGATTGCTGGGCGACAAATACCCGAAGAGTTGCCACCGCCAGGGGGTGGGGCTTTTGCGCCGCCAGATGTAGATGTAGCCTTGGAAAGGGCCACGGAGTTATATCAGCAAAAACGCTATCAGGCTTGCGTCCAGCAGTGTCAGCAGGTGGTGCAGTGGCGACCGAGGGAAGCCAGAGCATATAGTCTCTGGGGGAAGGCTCTGGTGGGTTTGGAGGCTTATGGTAAGGCGCTACGCTGCTATCGACAGGCGATCGCTTTGGAACCGAAAAATGGCCTATGGCATCAGGAGTTAGGGGAATTGTGTCTGCAACAGCGACGCTACCCAGAGGCGATCGTCAGTTTACAGGAAGCTGTCAAATTAAAACCCCATCCCCGCATTTATCGCAGTCTAGCCAGCGCCTGGGGAGCCTTGGGTAAAGAAGCTGAGGCTTTGGACTGTTTGTTTGAAGCTATCCAGGCGAAACCGGAACTGGCTTCCCTGGGGGAATGTTTGGATTTGGCTCAGGGGTTATGGCGTAGGGGGCAGAAAACTCAGGCGATCGCTTGTTATCAGGTGGCTGTTACTACCCACCCCCACAGTGCTAAGGCTCATCAACAGTTAGCCGAAGCCCTCTATCATTTAGGGCGACAGGGAGAGGCGATGACCTATTATCGTCGCGGATTTGAGTTAGCCGAACGTCGGGAACCTACACCCCCCCGACAAGTTCAGCCACAACGACCTTGGTGGGAGCGTTTTCCCGGTTTCGGTTGGCTGAGAGGGAACCGCAGAAGGCTTCCTATAGGGGAAGATTATCAATCTCCGTTACCTACTTCCCACCACCAGATTTTACCCTCTCCACCCCTGGCGGTTTTGCCCCCGGTGCAATCTGTGAGTTCCCCGACAGCAGACACCCAGAAACCTCCTCAGCGGCGGGTAGAAGAACCTGTAACCCCCCCAAATCACATCCCTATGGGGGGGGTGGCTTCTGCATCACCACCCGGTCAACGAGGCTGGGAAGAGGCGATCGCTTCCGCCACAGCGAAAAATTGGCAGGGCTGTGTTGATATTTGTCGCCACCTGATCGAGAGGGAACCGGAACGCCTGGAGGTGTTGCAGCTATTAGCCCAGGCTCTGGAAGCCTTGGAGCAATGGTCTGATGCCGCTGGGTTTTACCAAAAAGCGGTGGCTTTGGATCCTGAACATGGGGAAATGTGGGTGCATTTGGGGGATGTTTATGTGGTTATGCAGGCTTGGGAGCAGGCGATCGGCGCTTATCAAAAGGCAGTGGCTCTGGCTCCCGATTTGGTCTCAGTTTGGGAGGTGTTGGGGAACCTGGAGTTGGGACGAGAAAATTGGTCCGAGGCGGCGGAAATTTATCGCCGGGTGCTGGAGTTGAATCCCAACAGTTGGGAGGTTTATCATAAGTTGGGTGATGCTCTCCAGGAGTTGGGTCGCATTGATGAGGCGATCGAAGCCTTCCTGCGGGCCACGGAGTGCGCCCGGGAAAGGCAGGGGGATGAGAATGATTAAAATTTGTAAAAGAATGAAAGCGATCGGGTTTTATGAGGTAAAATTATGGTAATTGTTTCCCATGTAAAATATCCCATAAATTTGGAGGAGTTTTTAGACCTTCCGGAAACTCAACCTGCGAGTGAATATCTGAAAGGAGAAATCACCCAGAAACCGATGCCTCCAGGAGAAAATAGCACCTTACAAATCCGTTTAGGGACGGTTATTAATGAGGCTTTTTTACCCCCAAAGTTAGCTCATGCCTTTACCGAGTTATGGTGTGACTTTGGCGGACAGTCCCTCGTAACCGATATCAGCGTTTTCACTTGGGAGCGCATTCCCCGAACTGAAAAAAGGAGAATTGCGAATCGCTTTGAAGTTCATCCAGATTGGGTTATTGAAATTTTATCTCCCGAACAATCAGCCAATCAAGTGATCAGAAAAATCATGTTTTGTCTGAGTCAAGGAACACAGTTGGGATGGTTGGTCGATCCGAAGGATGAATCGGTGATGATACTGAAACCGGACTCATTTCCGGAAGTTAAACTGGGAGAGGATATTTTGCCGGTTTGGGAGCATCTCAAAAAGTTTCAGCTTTCAGCACGAGAAATGTTTGCTTGGTTAAGTCTTGACAACAGAGAACCGAATCGTTCAATTAATCTAAAATCATCAAATTCCCATGACGATTGATAAAAGCTCACACATCCCATTCCGTCGCCGCCTCGATACTCGTCCAGTCAAGCCGCGTCTAACATTAGCGGAAACTCACTGGAAGTTGGGGAAAGCTTTGGCTTTACGAGAAAAATGGTCAGAAGCAGCGATCGAATTGCGACAAGCGATCGCTTTAGACAACGACTGGGTGGAACCTCAACGAGAGTTAGGCCGGGTTTTGGTGCAGTTATCCGCCTGGGATGAGGCGGCGGGGGTGTTGCGGGGGGTGGCGGAAGAGTCGCCGGAGGACAGTCAAACCCGGCATTTGTTGGGGGATGCACTCTCCAAGTTGGAGCGGTGGGAAGAGGCGGTGGAGGCTTATCGGGGTGCGATCGCTCTTGAGCCGGATTTTGTCTGGTCTCATAATAACTTAGGAGATGCGCTGCGACAGTTGGAGCGGTGGGAAGAGGCGGCGGAGGCTTATCAAAATGCGATCGCTTTAAAAGGGGATTTTGTCTGGTCTCATAATAACTTAGGAGATGCTCTCTTCAAGCTAGAAAGATGGGATGAGGCGGCGGAGGCTTATCAAAATGCGATCGCTTTAGACAAAGACTCACTGATACTTCAGCGAAATTTAGGTAAGGTTTTGGTGAAGTTATCAGCCTGGGAAGATGCGGTGACCCTGTGGCAACAGGTAGCGGAAAAGTCCCCAAACGATAGCGAAGTTTGGCATCTGTTGGGGGATGCTTTGTCGGGGTCAGAACGATGGTCAGAAGCGGTGGCAGCCTATCAAAATGCGATCAGTCTTAACCCGGAGTTCTCTGGCTCTCATAATAACTTAGGGGATGCTCTCTTAAAGCTAGAGCGATGGTCAGAAGCGGTGGAGGCTTATCAAAATGCGATCGGTCTTAACCCGGAGTTCTTTTGGTCTCATAATAACTTAGGGGATGCTCTATTAAATCTAGAGCGATGGTCTGAGGCGGCGGCAGCCTATCAAAATGCGATCGGTCTTAACCCGGAGTTCTTTTGGTCTCATAATAACTTAGGGGATGCTCTATTAAAGCTAGAGCGATGGTCTGAGGCGGCGGAGGCTTATCAAAATGCGATCGGTCTTAACCCGGAGTTCTTTTGGTCTCATAATAACTTAGGGGATGCTCTCTTAAAGCTAGAGCGATGGTCTGAGGCGGCGGAGGCTTATCAAAATGCGATCGCTTGGCGGGATGATTTACCCTGGTCTCACTACAATTTAGCCGAAGCATTGGTCAAGTTGGAGCGGTGGGAAGCAGCAGTTAAGGCTTATAAAAGGGCAATGGAAATTCAGCCTGATTTGCCTTGTATCTATGAAAAGTTAGGGGATGCACTCCGACATCAAACTCAGATAGATTCTCAAGAAATTTGTCAAGTTTACCACAGAGCAGTTGAACATAATCCCACGAATTTACAGGTTTATTATAAGGCATTAGAAGTCAACCCCAAAGATGCTAAAATGTCTTTAAAATTGGCGGATGCTTTCAGAAGTCAAGGTCAGTTAGATCAAGCCGTTACATTTTATAAAAACACTTTACAACTAACCCCTGAAGATGTAGATATTCAAGTTTTGGCTTTGCACCGACTAGGCAGTATTTCGCAAAATCGTGGGCATTTAGAAGAGGCTTTGGGGTTATATCGTCGCTGTGGGGAGTTGAGTCCGGGGGTAGACTCTGGCTTGGCTCTGGCTGAGGTTTTGGAGAAGTTGGGGCGGTGGTCAGAGGCTTTAGACCAGTATCGCCAAGTCGTCCTGGAGTTTGGGGAGTGCGGTCCGGCTTCCTTGGGTTTGGGACGGGCTTTGGCCGAGTTGGAACGTCCCGTTGAAGCGGTGGTGGAGTGGCGACGGGCGGTGAAATTGGGGGTGGAAGCGCCGGAGGTGCATCGGCTTTTGGCTGAGACTTTGGTGGAGTTGGGTCGCTGGTCAGAGGTGGTGGAGCATTGGAAGTGGCTGCTGGAGCGCTATCCGGGGGCGGCTCATTGGCGGCGACGGTTGGCTTTGGCTTTGATGGGATTGGGTCGCTGGACAGAAGCTGCCGCGCAATGGGGAGAATATTGGCGAGTGGCTCCGGGGTCGGGTCGGTGTCCGGTGGTAGATTTTCGACCCCAGAAGAAGACCTATGGGGAAATTGACCACAGTCAGGAGTTGAGTATTACCGGGGATTTGACCGTCGAGTTTTGGCTGTATTTGAGAGATTGGCCGAAGAGTTGGACGGATATTATCTCTAAGTATGTCAACGACCAGCAATGGGAACAAGAGTTAGAATATGCCCTCAATCAGTTAGGGAGAAGTCTAGCAACAGAAAGCACAGATATTTGGAGGATCCAGGAGGGTCAGCGGGATGAAAAACTGCATCAATTGCTAATTGGTTCTAATTTAGAGTCCCCCAAGAATCTGGATCAAAGCTATGATAATCAAGTTATCGGAATTCGGGGATGGGTTTTACCGAAAGATCATGATGTGCGTAGCGTCAAGATTATAGTCAAGTCAGCATCATGTGAACGAGAGGAATTGCTATCAGTTGAAAGGACTGATGTCATCCGCATAAAACTTCATGCTGAACCCGAAGAACATCCTCAACTATTTTGTGGGTTTAATTTTAAAGTGACACCCGCAGATAGAATAGAAATTTACATTAGTATAGAAGGCTATAAATATCACTGGAAAACCATTGAATCGACTCGATTTCCATATAATGAGTTCTGCTTTCGGTTGAAGGATGACCAGAAGGGTCAGTGGTATTATGGCAAGGGGGAGGCTGTTGCGAAACAGGTTAACTGGGTTCCCCAAGAGGATATGAGGCTGCATGAGTGGGTTCATGTGGCTTGCGTGCGGAAGGTGGGGCAGTATGGGCGCATTTATTTTAATGGGGTTCTCCGGCGAGAGGCGGATTGGAGCGGGGAGTCGGAGGCTGTGGGGACTGAGGCTCCGGTGCGGTTGATGGCAAGTACCCAATGGCAGCGGTTTCAGGATGGCAAGTTGTCGGAGGTGCGCCTGTGGAATCGGGCTAGGAGTGGGGATGAGATTCGCGAGGGAATGTGTGAAGGTCTGACGGGGGAAGAACCGGGGCTGGTGGGGCTTTGGCATGGGGATGAGTCGGACGAGGGGGTTTTGGTGGATGCCGTGGGTCATCATCACGGCAGATTGGTAATGGCAGCGGATGCTGGGAAGGAGCGTCCTCGGGTGGGGGTGTGCGGTTGGGAGTTGTCCCATAATGCTGCCGGACGTGCCTATACTTTGGCGCAGTTGTATGGGGGTTTTGCTGAGGTGGAGTTGATTGGCTGTCTGTTTCCTAAGTACGGGGGGCAGGTGTGGGAGCCGATTCGGGGGGGCGAGATTCGTTGTCATACGATACGGGTTGAGGATGAGGGACGGTTTATTGAGCAGGCTTTGGGTCTGGTTTTGGCGCATCCCTATGAGGTGGTGCATTTGTCTAAGCCTCGGATGCCGAATATTATTTTGGGGCTTTTATATAAGCTGGTCTGGGGTGCGCGGGTGATTGTGGATATTGATGATGAGGAGTTGGCGTTTGTTAAGGCATCAGAAACCCTAGATTTGCGGGAGTTGTTGGAGTCTGGGGGTAAGTTGCCGCCTTTTCAGGGTTGGGATGGTGGTAAGTGGACTCGCCTGGCTGTGGGTCTGGCTAGGGCTTTTGATGGGGTTACGGTGGCGAATCCGGCTTTGCAGGAGCGTTATGGCGGGGTGGTGATTCGTCATGGGCGAGATGAGGCGAGGTTTGTGCCTTCGGATGACCGGAAGCGCCGCAGTCGGGAACGCTTTGGTATTGCTCAGGATAAAAAGGTGGTGCTGTTTTTTGGTACGCCGAAGGAGTATAAGGGTTTGGTGGCGACGGCTCGTGCTTTGGGGAGTTTGGGGCGCAAGGATGTCGTATTTGCGATTATTGGGGATTTCCCCGATGGGAAGTTAAAAGAGGAGTTGCAGGGTATCCCTGGGGTGGACTATGTGTTTGTGGGGAATCAGCCGTTTGAGTCTATCCCGGATGTGGTGGCGGTGGGTGATATTTGTGTCCTGTTGCAGGATGTGGGTTCTGAGGTGTCGCAGTTCCAAATTCCGGCGAAGTTGTCGGATGCTTTGGGAATGGGGTTGGTGGTGCTGTTGTCGGAAACGGCGGCGGTGGCTGATGTGATTGAGTCGGGGGCTGTGGTTCCCGTGGCTGAGGGGGATTTGCCTGCGGTTTTGGATAGGGTATTATCAGATGAGGCGGAATGTAATAAATTCCGGGTTCGCGGTCGGGAGTTATTGGCCGCGGAGTTTGGGTTTGGGGTGAATGGGTCTCGGTTAGCGGAGGTTATGGATGGGGTTCGTGGCGGGGTTGGGGTGCTCTCGGATGAGTTGAATTTGTTATTGGCGGGGTTCCCTGCTGTGGGGTCGGTTTGGCAACACTGGGGAAGTGATCAAGTTGAAACAACTAAGACTCAAAAGTCCAAATTATATTGGCATCATAGATGGGAATCTGATCAGCAAGAAAAATTAGATAAAAAATACCTGGATACCCTAGAGTCAAGCTTAGGAACACCGATTATCGATCTTCAGGAAAAGGATCTATTCTATCTCAAAGCAGAGCCAACTCGAGCAAATATAATGGCGCTTGCATGGGTGGATGATATTGACGATATCGATATAATTTGGGATCATCTTTTAGGGATGCGCGTGTCATTTGAATTAATATTAATGTACCCGACGAAGAGTATTGATAAAAATTTAGTTCATGTTGCTAATAATGCTTGTCAAAGACTGACTAATATTGAATTCACTACAACTAGCACTGAAACATCTGCTTTCTGCTATATAGTTAATAGTGGTATTCTATCCCGATATCAAAATATTATTTGGTTTAATCCACGTAAGCCAATAATTAATATAGATTTAGCTAAAGCTATTGCTACATTTGTCTCTGCTGATTTTGTAGATATTGGCATTATCAGTGCTCATGTTAGTGATCTAGAAAAAATAAAATCTGATTTCGTTAAAAAGAAAGTAAACACTTGGTTAGCAAGATTGCACAAACCTGTACCCTCTAAGAACACGAAAGTTCCGGAAGGATGTATTTTACTATTTCGTTCACTTTTCATCAAACAATTATCTGCCATAGGAATTAATCATAAAGAATTAGAGGATCTTGAATCTAATAAAACAGGATGTAACCTAAATGCTATTCTAGCTCTTTTGGGCGCTATGTGCCAAGAGGGAGCCTATCATATTTCTACATTTTCTGATTTGTCCAGTACCATAGACCAAGCCAGAAAAAATATCTGTCGAGACAGAACAGTAAAAATAATTGCATTTTTGTTGCCACAGTTTCATATCATACCTGAAAATGATAAATGGTGGGGAAAGGGATTCACAGAATGGAATAATGTAGTGAGAGCGAAACCACTTTTTCGTTACCATTATCAGCCTCGCTACCCAGCAGATCTTGGTTTCTATGATTTAAGATCTAAATCTACACAAGAGGCTCAGGCTCAACTAGCTAGAGAGTATGGAATTCATGGATTTTGTTATTATTACTATTGGTTTGATGGCAAAAAGTTACTAAATGAACCTATTGAGCAAATGCTGAAGTCTGGTACACCTGATTTTCCATTTTGCGTGTGCTGGGCAAATGAAAATTGGTCACGTAATTGGGATGGTCAAAACCGTCACGTTTTGGTTGAGCAAAATTACTCTATGGAGAGCAACCGAGAACTTATTTATGAGTTTATTAATATGATGAAAGACCGACGCTACATTCGTCATAATGGAAAGCCGGTTTTGTTAGTCTATCGCATTAAATTAATTCCTCACTGGTTGGAGACAGCCGCTATGTGGCGACGAGAGTGCAGAAAAGCTGGAATTGGAGAAATTCATTTGTGTTCTATCCGATTCGGATTAGAACCTTTGGAAGGGCCGCCACAGCAACACGGCCTTGATTCGTATGTCCTGTTTCCTCCACACGACACAAAGTTTGTTGATATGCGATCGCAGGTTTTAGATTTAAAACCTGAGTTTGGCGGTTCGATACTAAGCTATGATGCCCTAGTTAAAGGAGATTTAGAACGTTTTTCTCGTGGTTATCCTTGGCTTGTGCATAGAGGAGCAATGCTGCATTGGGACAATACAGCTCGCCGTCTAGCAAGCGCCAGAATTTTTGTTGGCTGCACGCCATTAACTTATCGTGCATGGCTTCAAAATATCCTTCAACAAGAAGTTCAGTACAACCAGGATCCCGACTCCTTACTATTTATTAATGCCTGGAATGAATGGGCTGAAGGCACTATGTTAGAGCCAGACCAACGCTATGGTGATAGTTACCTTGACGCAACCAAGTCTGTACTTTTGAAATACGCTGTGCCAGATGATATGCGTCCATTGCAGAGTCCACCCTCGGAAACTGTAAATACGACCAAAGGATTTATAAGGAAACTGACTCCGCCCAAAATTCCTCAATGGTTTGAAGGTAAAGCTCTATTCAAACCAGGATATCCAACAATATTACTATGCGCGCATATTTCAGGTCATCATCTTTTTGGGGGAGAAAGAAGTTTTCTTGACTTACTTTACGCTTTTTCTTTACTAGACGTAAATATTTTGGTAGCGCTTCCAAGTAGCAATAACAAAGAGTACGTCAAGTTTTGTACTAAATCTTCAATTGGAGTGTACGCCTTTCCTTATCTACAGTGGATTGATAGCCGCAATGACGACTCCATGATATCACTCACCTTTGGTGATATTATAGCCAGTCACAATATTTCAATAGTTTATGCCAATACAATTGTTTTAATAGAACCTTTGACTATGGCATTGCGTATGCAACGAGTATCTGTGATTCATGCACGTGAGTTAATCACTGTTGATGATGATTTACGACAACGCATTGGTTTGCCCGTACAATCTATTATTAAAAACTGTTTTGATCGTACTGATTTTATTATTGCTAATTCTCGCTCCACAGAAAGGATATTTGCTAGAAGAGATCGTACCTACTATGTACCTAATGCTGTTGATACTAATTTCCTTAACATGGAAAACAAGATTGGCAGTAAAGTTCGTGTAGGAATGGTCAGTAGTAATATTCCCAAAAAAGGGGTAAGTGACTTTATTGAAGTTGTCAAAGATTGCCAGGATATTGGTAATTTGGTAGATTTTGTTATAGTTGGGCCTGATAATGATCAAATTAATAATTGGAAAAAAGATGTATCGGAGGGCAGACTACCTGAAAATCTTCATTTTTTGGGCTATCGTGAAACACCAAAAGAAGCTATGGCGGAACTCAATATTTTATTAAACCTTTCTTCTTTTGCAGAATCTTTTGGGCGTACCGTTGCTGAAGCTATGGCTGCTAGAAGACCAGTGATTGCCTATGAATGGGGAGCTATACCTGAATTGGTACAACATGGAGAAACGGGTTTCTTGGCTCCCTTTGGAGATATAAAAACTGTAGCCATCTATGTGCGGGAATTATGCAGAGATAGATTATTAATCTCCAAAATGGGAGAAGCAGGATTTACTTTTATCAAACATAACTTCTCCCATGAGGTGCTGTATAAACACCTAAAGATGGCTATTGAAGGTATTAAACAATCCCCATACTGGTCAAAGTTAGAACATACAACTATCACAGCCAAGCAACAAGTTGAAGTAACAGTCATTATTCCAGTTTATAATGCTTATAATGAAGTAAAAAGTTGTATTAACTCTGTCATCCAACATACCCCGTTAAATAAAATTAATGTTTTAGTTATAGATGATGGTAGCACTGACCCGAAAATCAAGGCATTATTGAAAGAATATCAAGTAGTAAAAGGAATAAAAATCCTCAATAACGATAAAAATATTGGCTATACAAAAACCATTAATCGCGGAATTCAAGAATGCGGGCAAACAGATATAGTTCTTTTAAATAGTGACACGATTGTTACACCTAAATGGCTATCAGGTTTAATAGCAACTGCTTATTCAGAAGCCAAAATTGGCACTGTCACTGCTATGAGTGATAATGCTGGAGCTTTTTCATTCCCTGTTCAAGGAGTCAGTAATACCAAGCCCGTGAATATATCCTATGACGAGTACGCTATGCAAGTCATCAATACTACCTTCAACTGTGATTTTGTAGATGTACCTACAGGCTCAGGTTTTTGTATGTATATCCGACGTGAACTAATCAATGATATTGGTTTATTTGATGATGTATCATTTCCTCGTGGGTATGGTGAAGAAAATGACTTTTGTATGCGAGCATTGGAAGTTGGATGGCGTAATGTAATTACTCCCTGGGCTTTTGTTTATCATGTCAGAAATGCTAGTTTTAAAGAAGAAAGGGAAAAACTTATGCAACCAGGAGTGAATAAGATTACTCAGAAATATCCTAATTATTCTAAGTTAGTTAGTGAGGCTTTTTCGTCCGAAGCAATGCAAAAGCTTCGTACATCTGTTATGAATGTCTTTAATATGGAGTAATCAACTGATATGCAATCATGTAATTTATGTGGTGGGAATCAGTTCGCTGATATGAACACTAGAAAATATGTCCGATGTACCCAGTGTGGCTCGCTAGAAAGAACGCGAGCAATGTATTTATTTATAGAAAAATATAATCTTGTAAAACCGGGATATCGTATATTGCATTTTGCGCCAGAGTGGGGACTTGCTCAAAAATTGAGAAACCTAGTTGGTGACGGTTACGAACCATGCGATCTGGATACTGATCGTTATAAGCATATAGGAGTCAGGAAAGTTAATCTAGTTGAAGATGCGGCTAAATTTCCTCCAAATAGCTATGATCTAATTATTCACAACCATGTAATTGAACATCTTCCATGCAACTATACGGCAATTCTGTTTTTTCTTCACAGGAGTCTCAAAAATACAGGTGTTCATCTTTTCAGCATTCCAATACTGTCAGGGTATGATGAAGAAAGTCTCTTCCCCTTGACTGAAGAGGAAAGACATCGTAGATTTGGTCAGTTTGATCATGTCAGAAGGTTTGGACGTGAATCTTTAAATAATACTTTAGGCCTTGTTTTTCGGATGCCTGATTATTATGACTTAGAACAAAAGTTTGGTGCTTCAATTTGTGAATTGCATAATATACCAGTTGATGCTCGAAAAGGTTTCACTGGTCATACCATTTTTATGTTTAGGAAAAATGATATTAGATTAAATGCTAAAGAATGTAAATGATAATTTGGTATGAGTTGAGAACGAAATGAGTGAAAAATATCATTTAGAAATTAATGGTTTTTGTCCAATTTGCGAAAACGAAACTAAATTTATTGCCAAAGGAAACTGGTTTCGAGGAACTTTGTTGTGTACCACTTGTGATAATGGTTCTGTTCCCCGAGAACGCGCTTTAGCACTTGTATTGAATCGATTAGCTCCAAATTGGAGGCAAAAGAAAATTCACGAATCTTCACCAGCAGAGCGAGGTATATCTTTAAAACTTAAAAAAGAATGTGAAAACTACATTGGTAGCCATTTTTTTCCAAATCAGAAGCTGGGTAGCCTTATAAATGGCTTTAGAAATGAAAATATTGAGGCTTTAACTTTTAAAAATGATACTTTTGATATAGTGATTACTCTTGACGTTTTTGAGCATATTTTTGAACCAAGGCTTATGATTCAAGAGATCTAGAGAACCTTAAAGCCGGGTGGTCTTTTTTTAGCTACTTTTCCTATACGAAAACATCAAGTAGAAGCCTGTAAACCCCGTGTTTATAAACAAGATGATGGTAGTTTAGTTTTTTTAGAAAAACCTGAGTATCATGGTAATCCGATAAATGGAGAAGGAGCCTTAGTTACCTATGACTATGGTTACAATATTCATTCAGCAATTTCATATTGGGCTGATTTTGATGTAGAAATTTCAAGATTTTCTAACTCAACATATGGTATTTTAGGGGAATATACAGAAGTTATTGCTTGTATTAAGCGTCATCAGTCATTTTCTTTCAGGGGTTCTGTTGTGTCCGGATCAAAAACAACTAATTGGTTATATCAAATTTATAAATTTAGGCTTCCGTCTAGTCATCTTCAATCATTGCGACTAGATCCAACAGATGCAAATGGTTATATCTTAATAAAAAGCTTAGTCATAGAAGATAAATATGGTAAGATTGTTAAATCCATAGATCTAACTAGAATAGATGGTATTCGTGCTAACTCTATGTGTCATGTGCTAGGATACTCAGATGAAGGCTTGAAAATACTTAGCTTGGGTAATGATCCCCATATTACTTTTAGTGATACTGATGGTATTAATCTAACTGATATTGCTCAACCTTCCTTAAAGGCTGAAATGTATGTTGAAGCAGGTAGTTGTTGCCAAGTATTTTGGAATATTGGTGCAGGTTTTTGTCGAGAAAATATGATTTCTTTACCTGTCGTTAATTAGAGTGAAACTGACTAAAGTAATTGGGTAGTGCTAAAGAGGTAATGATGCGTTGTAGTGATGGATAAAATACCAAATGCCACCAATGTGATTCTGCAAACACTTGGAAAAGGACAAGGTCTTGCGTACTAAGCGAGACACTCGTTGTCTCAAGGTATTGTTAAACCTTTCGATGTAGCTGGTCAAACCTGTATCCTTCCCAACCCCTTGATGACGTTTACTTGGTAGAACAGCCTCAGAGGCACCCCAGAAATCTGTATAAGCCACCGCACATTGGCGATACACTGGGGGCAATAACTCTCACAATTGGCGGGCTGCGGCTTCATCCTGTGCACCAATGTAAACACCGACAATCTCACGGGTTTTTACGTCGAGAGCTAACCAAATTCCCAAATTCACTGTTTGTTTTCTTTATGGTTCACAAATAACCACAATTTATCATATTAAATCGTTAACCTCCCTTTTTTTTGCGCCTCACCTGGACTTGGCGGGGCACAGAGGCATATTTCTGATTGACGTAGTTTGGCAGCCAGGGCTCAGACACTTGGACTGCCCGTGCTATTCCGGCAAGGAGAATTCTCTCGATCAGCAAACGGTCAATCAGAGACCGTGTTTCTTGGTCAATCACCTTTTTGGTGGGGTGTTCAACAAACTGTCATCCACAATCACGACACTTGAACCGTTGTTTGCCGTTGTGAATCCGTCCATTTTTGACGGTGTGGGTAGATCTACAAGTTGGGCAGGCAGGCATGGAAATTAAACCCGAGTCGGTTTTTACACCTCTATCATTACATATTAGGCACTACCTTAAATCAATTAGTCAATCATTTTTTTCGTAAAATTAAGCATTCTATAAATTAAAACTTAATTTAAGTACCAATCCATAATATACATGGGACTTTCTGCATAAGAAACACCTTGATCATGCTGAGGTTGATGATTGTATTGAATCAGCATAGAAAGTGTAGCATCTTTTTGCCAGCGCAGTCGATCAATTATCGGTTCAGAAAAGCCTAAAGGTTCATTCCAAAGTATTTTTTCGACTGCTCCTGAAAAGTGATAATCTTCAGGAAAGAGTGTCAAAACCGCCATTTTATGTTCTGTCAAGTCTGCTCTATAGATAACATGAACACAGTCCTGCTTATCAATAACTATTTCTGGGCGACTCATGGGGATTTGCAAAGTTCCACCACCTAAAAGATCGAATTTTTGGGTTCGTTTGGATATCACACTATGTTGCCATTGACATCCATCAAACCATAAATGCTGATATTGTGGAATATCATTTTCGTCATTAGCATAAAAGACAATATGTGGATAGCCTTTGCTATTAGTTGCCATACTTGTTTGATTAATTAGGTTACTTCCCGTAGGAATAGCCCAAACTGTTTCGCTATTAACCTGTGTGATGGGAAGATCAAGGGTCAAGCCTTTAATTGTAAACCAAGCCCTACCCTGATCGGGTGAGTAAGCATAGTCAATACCTATGTTATTAACCCTTTTGTCTCTCCCAATAGGATGGGTACGCCAAACATAAGATAAATGCAATTTACCTGTAGCATCAAAAACAGGATGATTCCAGTAAGGATTACTCGTCCAAGGTTTTTGCTCATAACCAGAAAGAATAGGAAATGGGTAATCTGCCCACAATTTAGTTGCCACATCGTATTTCTTCATACAAGCTTGCCCTTTTGAATAATGCCCATCCCGGTAAAGAAAAATTAGACTATTATCCACTGAATTGATTAGAAAGGTAGGGTAAGTGACATTTTCTTCATTGTTTCCAGTCATGGAAAGTACATCAGTCCACTCATCAATAGACCAAGGTTGTTGGGATCGCCGATAACGCAAGGAATGAACATGATGATCGTAACAAATGTGTATATAGCCTTCGCTATCAACTCCTAAGCTTATAGAATTGTGAGCATCTTGAAGATTATATTCACCACTGATTAGGTGATATGTAATTAAACCATTATCTAAATTTCTTTTGACTACACGCAATGTTTTATTACTATCGTAATAAGCTGAAAATTGATAATTAGTTGAGGTGATAATACCGTGATGACGAAATATAACAGTATTTATAGTATTTCCTGCCCATCCTTGCCCCAATTCAACTACTGTTAAAGGGGAAAGATGTTTGTTGACAGTAAATTGATTATATTTTTTTTGTATAAATTCAGCTTCAACTTGCTTTAATCTGGTTCTAAATTTATGAAAATCAGGCTGAACTTCGACAGCCTTTTGTAAATACTTAATAGCAGCCTCTAAATCTCCCAGTTCCGCTAAAGCCTCCCCCAAACTATACAATAACCAAGCAGAGTCAGTATTGATTTTTAAGCCTTCCGAATAACAAGCAACAGCCTCATCTAAATTCCCCTGTTTAGCCAAAGCATTCCCTAAGCCATGATAAGCCCAAGCAAAATGGGGGTTAATATCTATTACCTGATGATAAAGAGCGATCGCCTCATCCAACCTCCCAGACCGTTTCAACTGATTCGCCTGTCTCAGTAACTCCCCCGCACTCATACCAGCGTTATTAATTATTACTAAAACATCAGTCTACCACAGTCTTACTAATCAAATTCTGCCAATCCGGTAAATCTGTCAAAAAACCAATATCCCAACTCTGACCATTCTGCACGGAAAACTTTTTAAAGCACCCCACCCAGTCGGCAATAGTCTCGATTCGATAGTAAGGGGTATATTCCCAAGAGCGATTTAAAAAATCAGCCATGTCAGCATACAAGCCCTTATCATAGTGATACCAAGCCAGCCATACCAGAGTATGATAGCGCACAGAACTCTCCATGGCTCGGATGGACTGGGGTAAATCTTGATGAGCAAAAAACTTATCTAGTACCCTCACTACACAATCAGCCTGAGTTTTCGCGTTTCTGGTGGTGTTCCCCCCATACCGACGATAACCCACGGCAACCCGCGGCCACCAAGTCGCCTCACACCCCATCAAGGCTAAACGCAAGACTAAATCGACATCGTGGGATTGTCGCAACTCCCTATCAAAACCCCCCGCCTTTTCTAGGGAATTCTTTGTGACTAATAAGCCACTGGTTTTGATGGGTTTATACATTAACCAACTCTCTAAGGTGAGTTCGGGAACTTTATGCCAAGGTTCGACATCAATGATTTGATTACGGAGTTCATCGACAATGCGCCATCCGGTCTGGACGATCGCTAAATTAGGCTGTTGGTCAAATAAACTCACCTGTTGTGCTAACTTTTCTGGTAACAGCCAAAAATCATCGGCATCTAAAAAAGCAATTAACTCCCCCTTGGCTTGTTGAATCCCCAAATTCCGAGCTACAGCAGAACCTTGATTTTCCTGGTGAAAATATCTAATTTTATCCCCTAATGATGCGACTACTTGGGAGGTTCCATCTGTGGAACCATCATCAACAAGGATGATTTCATAGTCTTGATAGGTTTGGCTTAAAACACTGTCGATCGCTTCCCCTAAAAAGCGATCGCCATTATAAACGGGAATAATTACACTGACCCTCGGATGTTGATTCAGATTCCGCCTCCTAGTGACTCACAATTAGACTGCAATTATAACACAGGCAACAGGCCAGTTATCCTTCTATACAGGTTGTTCAGAAATCGTGCTAAACATTACCCTCACCCTAAATCTGGATCCCAGGTGGGCAGAGGGACTTTGACAGCCTATTGCATAATTACTGAAAAGGTTGTAAGCGATCGCCTAGGGTCTGCCTAGCACATATCGCCTATCGCCGCCAGACAACAAATAGGAACTGCCGACAATTTTTGAGAGAATGCGATCGCCGCCGAGGGGATAGCGGTTTCTTTTTCATGAAATCATGTAATTTTCATCAGCTTAACTGATGATTTGGATACCATTTATCATCCAATAATTGTTCAAAATTATAAGGGCAATTAGCCGGAAATATACTTTTAGATAAACCCGTTTTTTTGCTTACGAAACTTACCGCGACATGATAGATAGAGTCCAATTGGAGAATCAGCTTATTTTGCAAACTGGCGGTCAGTTCATGAATCAAATCATCTCGAAACGCAATTATTTCTGATTGCCAATGCCGACAGTTGCGCTCGTATTCTTGCTCCCAGTATTCCCATAACAGAAGATGGATGATGATTTGTCGCAACCGACTTCTCGCTTGATTAAATTGACTCCTACCCCAACTTTCCAACTCCTCAATTAAGCCGTCTAAATCCAAATGTCGGAAGTCTTCTGCTTTCAACAATTCGACGGTTTTTTGCAACCATAAATAACTGTCGGTTTGATACAAGTCTTGCAGTTGATTGTTGAGGGCATTTTTCATATTGTTTCCCCATATCCGAATGGTCGCCCTTGATTGGCGATCGCATCCTTAATGTGAAATCATGTTACCATAAGATTGACAACATAGCGCCGACCGGAGCGCAGGTTTCAACAGGCACCGATGCCCGTGCTACCATGGGAGGCATTGGCATGGTGAAAAAGCGATCGCCTTACCCCACCCTGGAATTATAACACAGGCAACAAGCCAGTTCTACTTCTATAAGCGATCGCCATCAATCCCCGCTTCCCGCAACAACATCTCCAACCTTTTAGTCTTTCGGCGCTCCTCTTCCAACTCGGCGGTCACTTGTTCGGCTCGCGAGCGCTCCTGTTGTAATTGTTGCTCGATTTCCAGGGGAGAAGAAAACGGCTGACCCTGGGGATTATAAAGTGTTAAAGTCTCCTCGGACAACTCAAATCGAACTTGCAGGCGGGGACTCACCCAATTCTGCATTTCCTCAATCATAGCCAGACGATCGCCCGAACGGATACACCCGCTCAAATCATTGTTTTCCGGGTCATAAATATAATATTCCTCCACCCCATAGCGATCGTAAAATAACAACTTCCGAGTCAGTTCTCCCGGTCGGTTCCCCGGAGACAGAATTTCCAACACCACCTGGGGGGCGATCGCCTTTTCTTTCCACTGTTGGTAAGAACCCCGGTCTCCCTTCTCCACCCCAAACACAACCATAACATCCGGCGCTTGGCGTATCTTATTATTTCCTTCCACCGGATACCAGAGTAAATCCCCTGCCACAAACACATCCGCCTGTAGGGCAAATAACCACGCCAGATTGTGATATATGGTCATAATCCAGCGAAACTGAATCGTATTCTCGGCGATCGGTTTACCGTCAGAATCAGGATAGATAATTTCGTGCTGAGTTGCGATTTTTGGCTGAGAAACCATTGCTCATCTCCCTATCAACTCATCTGGTGTTTCCCCTCTCTGGGAATATGATAACCCAATCCTAAGCAAATGCCAGCATTTCCCATCCCTGTGAGTTACCATCAACAATATCCGCCCACATTCCCGGAGGAAATCTGATGCACAGCACTCTCTCCCTGCAACTCCCCCCTTCCACGGTTCTCCACATCACCCTGGAACAATTCCAGGCGCTCGCCGCCGCCAACCCCGATTTAAGATTGGAACGGACAGCTACAGGAGAATTGATTGTGAACCCACCCGCAGGGAGCGAATCGGGAAAAAGAAATTTTAGCTTGACAACCCAACTGGGAATTTGGGTGGAAGCCCACCCGGAATTGGGGGAAGGGTTCGACTCCTCGACCGGATTTATCCTCCCCAATGGTGCGATCCGTTCCCCTGATGCTTCTTGGGTGAGTCGCCCCCGTTGGGAGGCGCTGACACCCGATATGCGTCGCGGTTTCGCTCCTTTATGTCCTGACTTCGTGGTGGAATTGCGATCGCCTACCGATAGCTTATCCCTACTGCGAGAAAAGATGGGGGAATATTTGGAAAATGGAGCCCGACTGGGATGGTTGATTGACCCCCAAAATCGACGGGTAGAAATCTACCGCCCCGGACAAGAAATCGAAGTTTTGCCGGAGCCCACAGAACTCTCAGGCGGCGATGTCTTGCCGGGATTTGTTTTGAGACTTAATCGGATTTGGGGATGAGAATTGCCTGGCTTTTTAGTAGGGCGATAGCCCCATGTATTTTTTGCCGGGAAAATCACCGTGATTAAGACATAATTTATTTTACAGCAGAATCCGTGAAATCACCATGGTAATTGGTGCATAATCATCACCTCTGTTCCTGAGAGTTGAAATGATACCAGTAAAGATGGTCTGTGAGGGGGTGAAAATTTCCGGGAGGTGATTTCCCAGAAACTTGACGACTGATAGACCAAGTGTAAAGCTATTTAAGGACAAAATCTCAACTAATTATATTCCCAGGAGTTTTTATGCCCTACGATCGCGAAAAACAAGTCGCTATTGATGCGGTACTCGCCGCCTCTCGCCTGTGCGAACAGGTCAGACAAGCCATTCCCCCGGCTATGGAAAAAGGGGATAAAAGCCCCGTAACCGTTGCCGATTTTGGTTCCCAGGCGATTATCTGTAAAGCTATCTCAGAAGCCTTCCCGGATGATCCGATAGTGGGAGAAGAAGATGCTACTACCCTGAAAACCCCGGAAATGGGGAACAACCTAGAGAAAGTCACAGACTATGTTAGGAGTATTATACCCGATGCCACCCCGGAGCAAGTAACTACCTGGATTGATCATGGTAATGGCAGTGTAGGAAAGCGATTCTGGACTCTGGATCCCATTGATGGCACTAAGGGGTTTTTGCGAAAAGACCAATATGCGATCGCACTAGCCCTAATTGAAAACGGGGAGGTTAAACTAGGAATTATGGGGTGTCCGGCTTATGCAATTGATGGAGATACTCCCGGAATGTTGTTTGTGGCTGTGCGGGGGGAAGGGTCGATGAAAATGCCCTTTTCTACGGGAAAATTTACGCCTATTCAGGTGGTGAAAGCTGAAAATACCCAAAATATGCGCTTTGTGGAAAGCGTGGAAGCCGCCCACGGTGATCAGTCTCGCCAAAATGCGATCGCCCAAGCTGCGGGAATTACCGCCCCCTCGGTGCGGATGGACTCCCAAGCTAAATATGGCGTTGTAGCATCAGGACAAGCGGCTTTATATCTGCGTCTTCCTTCCCCTAAATACCCTAATTACCAGGAAAATATTTGGGATCATGCTGCGGGGGCGATCGTCGTTGAAGAAGCCGGAGGTCGCGTCACAGATATGCACGGGAAACCCCTGGATTTTGCTTCTAGCATTAAAATGGTAGACAATCGGGGTATAGTGGTCAGCAGTGGATTGATTCATGATCAGGTTTTAGCTGCCTTGAAATCATAATTAACTGGTGGGGTTTGGGTTGAGGGGAGGCAATTATTAATCATTGTCGGGAGGGTCGGGTGATCCGGTCAGCTTGACCAACAATTATCAACCCGCCCTGATCTTAACCTTACTACTGAGAGGGCTTACTTATTCAAACTTTCAAGAACTGGGTGATAATCGGAATGAGTAAATTTGGAAATAGTCAACGATGGAACAATTAACATGGTACTTAGTCATATAATGTCTAAATTTTCAGCTTGGGGTCGGCGGAATGGTTCCCTATTGGCTTCCCTGCTATTACTGTGGGGTGTAGGTTTACCAGTCATAACCCAGGCTGTTGGCAATAGTTCAGAGTCTAACTCATATCAGATTGCTCGTGTAGATAATAATGCGATCGTGAATCAAAATAACCAATTTGCTATCGACCTATACAACCAACTTCAAAGGGAAATATCAGGGAATTTATTTTTCTCACCCTATAGCCTTTCTACTGCTATGGCTATGACCTATGAAGGGTCACGAAATCAAACGGCTATCCAAATATCCCAGGTTTTCCATTTCCCTCAGCCTCCTGGTAGTTTATACCCGGAATTTACCAGTCTGCTTAATGATATTAAAAGCCGCAACTCTTCCCAACTATACTTAGTTAATCGTCTGTGGGGACAGTCTGGCTATAGGTTTCAGGAACCTTTTTTACAAATTACCAAAAATCATTATAATGCACAGTTAAATCAAGTGGATTTTATGGGGGATCATGAAAAATCCCGCCAAATTATTAATGATTGGGTAAGCCAAGAAACTAACCACAAAATTACTGACCTAATCCCACCGGGAATTTTAGATAGATTAACCCGACTGATTCTGACCAATGCCGTTTATTTTTCGGGAGACTGGTTATCACCTTTTCCCGAGAAATATACTCAAGATGGCATCTTTAATTTACCATCAGGAGAAACTATTTCGGTGCCGATGATGCACCATCCTAATGTATCTATTAGTTATCATAGTTTACCGGAAGTTCAGATAATTGAACTTCCCTATTCGGATGGCAATTTATCAATGATAATTCTGCTACCGGCGGAAGGAACTGACCTGCCGACTTTCGCACAAAATATGACGATCGCCAATTTCCAAAACTGGCTGCACAGGCTGGAATATGTGAACCTAGAAATATGGCTACCCAAGTTTAATTTTAGCTCATCGTTTAATCTCAAGTCAACCCTCAGTTATATGGGTATGGAATCAGCTTTTACGGAAACTGCTGATTTTTCTGGTATCAGTTCCGAAAAACCATTTTTTTTATATGATGTGGTGCATCAAGCCTTTGTCAATGTCGATGAAAAAGGCACAGAAGCATCAGCCGCCACTGGGGTAATCGTCGGAAGTAGAAGTTCCATCCGCGATCGCATTCATATTAATCGACCATTTATGTTTATAATTAGAGAGTTGGACAGTGGCACTATATTATTTATGGGGTCTGTGGTCAATCCATTAGAACAGTGAAAGGGTGAACAGTTCACTGTTATTGTTCAGCCTAGGGCCGTTATCGGGCATCACCGTGAGAGTTAGTCCACCAGGCTGAAATTGGGGATTTTTCCCAAATTTCAACTGAATTTTTGGCAATTGTTTCAAAGATAACTGACCGATTGCCAAATCTCAAGATACAATTTCTTGTGATAGACTCTAATCTTGCTGTATCAAATTTTGCTATGACTGAGCCAATCAACGAGTCCAATGAGAGTTTACCCCGGGAATTTCGAGTCAATCAACTTAGGAATCTCATAGAAACCCTGCATATTGCCGACGAAATTGCTAGTAAAGGCTATTTGATCAGTAGTTCAGAACTTGCTGATTTAATGGATATTAACGCTAGTGCGGTCACCAGTCGCGGCGATAACTGGGCGTGGCGAAATTGGGAAGTTTCCCGGGTTAGACGGGAAGGCAATCAAATCCTCTGGCAATTGGAGAGGGTTGATTAGCCAACGCGGTAATTTATTATTATTGTTCATTGTTCGCGGCAAGTTATTGATGCTTTGAGCAATGAACATTAGTGATAATTACGACTGAGTTTCACGGGGTAAACTGCGGGAATGGGGATAGCGATCGCTGATAAATTTTGTCGCCTCCACAGTATCCGATATTATACCATCTAAGGTAGCATTTAGCAAGTCATTTAACATAACTTGAAATTTGGGTCCAGGTTTATATCCCAACTTTTTCAAATCATTACCATTGAGAATAGGTTTAGCATTCCACCAATGATTTAAATATCTCCAAATTTGCTTTCTCACCCACCGAGGCGAATGGGAAGCAATTAAAATCAACATGGGCAAATCGTAGGGTTCAAACACCCGAAAATAATCGCTAGGCTGCTGACAATTTGGCAATAAATCCGCCACTCGAGTTTGAGCATTTTCCAAGTTTAATAAACGGTCTACTTGCTGAGAATTAAACTGAAAAATATCGGCAACTTCCCGGCGATATTCGGGAGACAAAGCGGCGATTAACACATCGAGGCGAATTTGCCAATGGGCGAGAGTGTGGTTAGGGTCAAACCGTTTTAAACAGCGGTCTACGGTTCTAATTTGCCGCCAGAGAAGCTGATTTAACTCCAAAGTAGGATGAATACAGCGCAGGGCTTTTAACTCCCCTAATAAATGTAAAGCTGGTTGCCAATAGGGGGCTTGCAGGATATATTTTAACTCACTTTTTAGCCTAGCTTCCAAAGCCGGAATTTTGGCAGAATTGCGTTGTTGTCGTTGGCGGTCATAAATACCACTATTAATGGCATAATCGACATATTCTTTAGTGTGATGTTCCAGACTAAAACCCAGTCTCACGGCAAATCTGACGGCGCGATAAATGCGGGTAGGATCCTCAATAAAACTATGAGGATGCAATACCCTAATTTCTCGTAATTCCAAATCTTTAACCCCCCCAAAAAAGTCTAATAATTCCCCGGAGTTAGGTTCGTTTAATCTCAAAGCTAAAGCATTAATAGTAAAATCGCGACGGTAGAGGTCTTGACGAATAGAACTTGCTTCGACTTCCGGGTTAGCCGCCGGATAGGGATAAAACTCGGTTCTAGCAGTAGCAATATCAATCCAAAGGGAGTTTAAAACGGGGTGATTATGCCACAATAAGGCGGCGGTTTGAAATTGACCATGCACTTCTAGTCGCGCTTGTGGGTAATATTCTTGTAGCGATCGCGCTAGATCCACAGCGGGAGAAATGGTCATAGTTGCCTCATCTGAGATATTATTGGTAGAATTGTGATAGCAACCATCAACCACCAAATCAATATCATGTAATAATAGATTGTCGGTAGATTCAGCTAACAATAAATCTCGCACTCCCCCACCGACTAGATAAATTTGCCAACCTCGCTGTTGACTAAGTTCGGCAATTTTGGCTAAAATTTGCCAAAGTTCGGGGGCTAAACGTTCTTGTAAAAGTTCATCAACGGTACTACAAGTAGAACCGGGAATACAACCTCGGCGGGGGGTAGGTTTGGGTAGACAATGCTGTTGATAAAGTAACCTTAAAACATCGGTGCGGGTGACAATTCCGACTAAATTGCCATTCTCTAAAACGGGTAACCGACCAATATCATAAGTTACCATAATTGACTCAATTTCCGGTAGTGAAGTATCCGGGGTAATTGTCCGCAGTTGGGGAGTCATATAACCTTTAACTGGCGAATGGTTGAAACCATGATGTAAGGCGATATCGATATCACGACGGGAGATAATCCCCACCAGTTGATGGTTATCGTCCAAAACAGATAGCCCTGAATGACCATAACGTAGTAGTATACGGTGAGCCTCCCCGACGCTGGTTTCGGGGCGAATAGTGCGTACTGGGGAAGACATTAATTCCCTAGCGGTAGGTGATGGGGGAATTTGTGCCTTAAAATTAGTTACCAGAGTTTCTAAGGTAGACTGCGGATCGACATCTCGTAAAGTGACGGAAGCGGCGCGGGGATGACCACCACCACCGAGGGGATGAAATAGACGGTTGAGGTCGGTTTGATCAATGCGCGATCGCCCAATAATAGTTAATCGTTTCTCCCCACCACTACGGACTCGATATTGATTAGCTAGTAATAATCCATCGCTTTCGGTCAGGTCTAATAATTCGGAGGTTAAACTAGACAGACCTGGTACATAATCATCAGTTTCCAATAATACCCAGGATATGGTGTGACCTTTGACAGTTGATTGATGTAGAGTTTCTAAAGCTGTGGTTAATAAGTCCTGTAGGGTAGGGGATAAGCCGGGTTCTACATATTCGGTGATCGCAGATAAACTGAGATTTTGTTCCATTAACCAAGCTAAGGCGATCGCATCCCGTGGAGTAGAATGGTCAAAGGTTAGCGATCCGGTATCCACATGAATACCTAAAGCCATGACTGTGGCTTCTGCTGGTCGGGGAACCACAGGGTTAGCCATGGCTCGCAAATGCTCTACAATCAAAGTAGTAGTCGCCCCCACCGCTTCAATTTGAGTCCAGGTAGCGGGGATATCTAATTTTAGGTGAGGGTGATGGTCATACAACCGGATTTCCAAATTCGGTAAGTCTAACCATTCGGCTGCTTTCCCTAAGCGATCGCGATTTTGGGTATCCACCACCGACAATTTACAGATCCGGTCAGGATTAACCGATCGCCTTTCAATCAATGGAAACTCATCTCGATACAAAGCCAAAAAATCCCGCACGGCTGGATGAGATCCCCCCGTCAGCACTATTCTACTACCTGGATACAGGCAAGTTAAACCTACCGCCGCCCCCAAGGAGTCAAAATCTGCTGTGGTATGACATAGAATCAAGTGCATATCAGGTATTTTTTGGACTTTACACCTATTTTATCTCGATCCTTGACACTCTCTAAGATCCATCCACTAATATTGTTGGGTTCAGTCCTCATACTGATCTGCTATTGGGCGATCGCACTGATTTGAATACTATTGTCTGTAGACTCAGGGTATCTGTAGCTGACATAATTTCAGTATGACAGAGATTAACAAGGCTTTAGGTCAAGTTCTGATTAAGTACAGAACACTAGCAAAGATTTCCCAAGAAGAACTCGCGGACAGAGCAGGTATACATCGTACCTATGTCAGCCAGATAGAACGTGGTTTAAAATCACCCACTTTGTCTGTCTTGTTTCGGATTTCCCAATCTCTAAACACTACTGCTAGTGTTTTGATAGCTGAAGTTGAACGAGCATTATATGACATACATTATTAATCCTAATTTCCATATTTTGGGGGGATTTGAAGTCAATGCTAGACATATAGATTCAGCACTGTCCCAAACAAATCAATTCCTAGAAACTATTCCGGCGGCTGTTTATAAAAATATTGATTATAAAACTACAAGTTCGATTGTTGGTTCCATGTTTTGCCAGTCTATAGCCGAAGTAACAGAAGCGATCGTTAACCCCATATAGAAAGGACATCCCGATCTTATCCCCAAGGGAAGTGAAAACTCGCCGGAGGAAGAATTGCGTAATTATCCTGTGGGTTTAGAGGTGAAGTGTACTATTGGAAATATAACTAAAGGTGCAAATCTCAGAGCCGGACAACCAAGAATCAATGCTTTAGAGGGAATTACCTGGCAAGCTCATCATCAAGAAGTAAAAGAGTTATTGGGATTAGTTTGGGATTTTGTCCTCAATGAAAAGGATTTTAACTATCCCAAAGTTACGGCTATCTTTTATGCTAATAATCTGACTCAAGATGATTGGGGAAATATTAGTGGGACACGAGGTAGAAACACTAAAGTAACGGGGATGAAAGTAAGTGGTAAACAGAAAATGGCAGCAGGTTGGGTAGCCTTAATTGATGACTATCTATATAAACAGGTTTATCAGATGATTATGAAATTTTCGATTTAGCTAAAAGCTGAGGGTCACTATCGGAACGATAGTAGATCATTTCCTTGCTAGTTTTTCCGGCTACACCTTTTAAGTATAGCAATGGCTTGAACGGTAGATAATCACCACAATGACCTTCACAAAATATAACTTCTCCCTTCCTATTCTTAGACCATGTGGCTAGTTTTTGATAATCAATGAGTTTACTTCCATAGCGATAACCTTCCCCAGAAGCGTCTTTATAGGGTGGGTCAATAAACCAAGTTGCTTCTATATCGGGGGCTAATGTATAATCTCCACAGATAATCTTCCAGTGCTTAATCTTAAATAAGTTTTCGCACATATATCTTTTGCTAATCTGCCAATTTCTAGCTAGAACCGCAGTCACTTTAATAGTTTTATAGTGAAATGCCATTTTCGTGGCTGCATGAATAATATGAAGAAATTCGGAACTCTTTTCGCCGATTTCTAAGTCAGGTAAATTGTTGATTACTTGGGGCGTTGCTTCTTCAATTAACCATTTCCAAATCTCGGAGACGCTCTCATCTTTTCTACTAAAAAAACATCTTTTTGCCAGTTTTCTCGGTACAATGAATAAGCTGCCGAACCGGCAAAAGGTTCCACGATCGCCTCAAAATTAGGAGAAGGATAATGCTTTGCTATTTGCTTTTTTCGGCCGTAGTAGTAGAACATAAGTGCCTAAGTTTAGCTATAAAAAATCCATCCATTTGGTGACGATGGGGCCATATTTTCAGCCAACCTTCCTTAGTCGGTTCCACCGGAAGATCTATATTAGGAACCTCTACACGCCAGGTGGGATGACGACTTAAAAAAGATGCGATCGCCCATTCATTTTCCTGGGGGTGTAAAGTACAAGTGGCATAAACTAACACCCCTCCCGGCTTCACCCAATGACTGACCATCTCTAATAATTCTGCCTGAAGTTGAGACAATTGCCGAATCTGATCGGGAGTTTGTCGCCAACGCGCATCAGACCGCCGATGCAAGGTCCCACCACCAGAACAAGGTGCATCTAATAGTACGCGATCGGCTGTATTATTATATTGTGGAAAATGACGACTATCTCCCACTTCCACCTGAATCGATCGCAACTTGAGGCGCTTAATATTCTGTTGTAAAGGTTTTAGCCGTCCCGGGGAGCGATCAATAGCAATAATTTTACCATTATCCCCCATCAGTTCTGCGATATGGGTAGTTTTTCCGCCGGGGGCGGCGCAGGCATCAATTATAATTTCCCCAGGCTGAGGATCTACCACATATCCTACCAGTTGGGCGGATGCGTCCTGAACCGTCCACCAACCTTGATCATATCCCGGTAAATTGGCGATCGCCCCCACACCATAAGATAATCGCCAACCCTGGGGAAGTTTGGGAATAGGCGATCCGATGATTTCCCGTTGTTGAAAGGCTGTTTCCACCGTTTCCAACGTAGTCGAGAGGGGGTTAATCCTTAAATCTAAACTAGGGGACTGATTAAACCAGTCACAGAGTTGTTCAGTTTGAGACTCCCCCAACTCCTCCAACCAGAATTTGATCATCGAGTCGGGGAAACTGTGGAGAATACCCAGCCGAGAAACGGGATTTTCCGGTAACTGCAAAATTGACTCGAGGGAATTTCCCGCCTCCAACAGGCGCAAATACTGACGTAGGAGACCATTAACAAACCCGCCTAAACCTGATAAGTGGTTGACTTTGGTTAGGTCTACAGTGGTATTCACCGCCGCCGACGGGGGAATATTCGTGCTAAAGGAGAGTTGATATAATCCTAAATGCAGAATAATTCTCAGATCTGGCGGCTGTTGGTGGGCGGGTTTTTTGGCTAGGCGATCAATAATTGCATCGAGGGTTCGCCTGCGTCGGGTACAACCGTAAACTAATTCTGTTCCCAGGCGGCGATCGGCATCTTTGAGATCAGCCTGACGCAACTTTTCATCTAAAACTAGATCAGCAAATGCGCCCCGTCGTTGAATGTCTCGGAGGGTGACAAAAGCTAATTGGCGAGGATTATCAGTCACAGCAGACTCGATTTTTGTACAAAAGGGGGCTATTGAGGGCTGGCATCATGGAAAAGCGATCGCACTTTACCAACTCTTCCAGAATTGTATCAAAAATCATCGGATTTTTCTAGCCGCTCAATTCCAAAGCACATATACAACTTTCCTGGTGTAGCCACTGTTCCCCCACTTGTTTCATGGCCAAAATTACAGGTTTTAGTTCCCGACCTTTAGCAGTTAGAGAATATTCCACATGGGGAGGGATTTCTGGGTAAACGGTACGGATTAATAAGCCATACTTTTCTAACTCTCTCAATCGGATAGTCAGGGTCTTTGTGCTGATACCTGGTAAGGCTTCAATCAATTCATGGGTTCTCATGTCGCCTCGGAATAACTCCCGCAAAATTTGGACTGACCATTTGCTACCAATGATATCCATTAAAAACTGAATGGGACAAATGATCTCAGCGCACTGTTCCCGTCCATAGGGGGCAACGGATTCGTAATATTTCTTAACTTTCATTTTAAGCTCCTGATCCGCTTAATCTTTTTTAAGAATAACCTATATTCCAGACAATTCACCATAATTTTAGTCTGGTAACTATGGCTGAGGGTGATCAGGAGATGTCGTTTTATGAGAAAAGACATATAATAAAAGTAGCCACCAAAAAAATAACGTTTAATCGTTCACCTAGATAAGAAATCCCTGAAAACCGGTTTTCTGTGACCGCATAAAATTGGGGATCAAGGTAAAAACCATTTTCAATAACTGCCTAAAACTCGTAACCCAGGAGGATTAAGGGTTTCCATCCCGTCCTTCATTTGTTTCTGATTAAATTTGATAAACCGGAAGCCGCCAACTTGATGACGGCCACTTTAATTTGGAGTGTTTCAGCCCATGTTAAAACTATTTGCCAATAAAAAAGCCCAGATTAAGCAAAACAAAACTCTGATTTTATGGTTTGAAGATGTGCGACTTGCTGACCTTCCCCTAGTGGGTGGTAAAAATGCTTCCCTAGGGGAGATGATTCAACAACTGGAATTGCGGGGAATTAATGTTCCCCAGGGTTTTGCGATCACCGCCGAAGCCTATCGCTATTTTATTGAATATGGCGGTTTGGAAAGTGAGTTGCGATGGTTATTGGCTGGTCTGGATATTGAAGATATTAAAAACCTGCGCCAGCGGGGGAAAGAAGCCCGATCGCTAATTGTTAATACCTTGTTACCCCCCGATCTTGAACAGGCGATCGCCATAGCCTATAAACAACTGTGCGACCTATATGGTAATGAAACAGATGTAGCAGTGCGATCGTCAGCCACCGCTGAAGATCTCCCATCAGCCAGCTTTGCGGGACAACAGGAAACCTATTTAAATATTCACGGTATCAAGGGAATTTTAGAAGCGACCCGCAAATGTTTCGCCTCCCTATTCACCGATCGCGCTATTTCTTACCGTAGCCTCCAAGGTTTCGATCATTTTGATGTAGCCCTATCTATTGGCGTACAAAAAATGGTGCGATCGGACCTAGCCACTTCCGGGGTAATGTTCTCAATTGATACAGAAACCGGATTCAAAAATGCCGTCATCATTACCGCCGCCTATGGCTTAGGGGAAACCATAGTCCAAGGGACTGTCAACCCTGATGAATTCATGGTATTTAAACCCATGTTGCGGGAGGGTTTTCGACCCATTATCGCCAAGCGTCTGGGTAGTAAAGCCGTGAAAATGGTTTACGATCGCCAGGAAGCTACCCGCCTTATTCCCGTCCCAGAAACCGAAAAACAAAAATTTGCCCTAAGTGATGAGGAAATTCTCAAGCTGGCTAAATGGGCGCAAATTATCGAAGATCACTATAACCAAATTCGGGGCTGTTATTCCCCCATGGACATTGAATGGGCGAAAGACGGCCAAACTGGGGAATTATTTATTGTCCAGGCGCGTCCCGAAACAGTCCAATCTCAAAAGCCCGATCGCATTTGGCAACAATATCACCTCCAAGGTACAGCAGAAGTCTTAGTCGAGGGTCGCGCTGTAGGCGATCGTATTGGTCAAGGTAAAACCCGCGTTTTGCTTAATGTCCAGCGCATTCATGAATTTAAACCCGGCGAAATTTTAGTTACCCAAAAAACAGACCCCGACTGGGAACCAATTATGAAAAAAGCCTCCGCCATTATTACCAACTCCGGCGGTCGCACCTGTCATGCGGCGATTATTGCGCGAGAAATGGGCATTCCCGCCATTGTCGGCTGTGGTAATGCTACCGATATCTTACGCACCGGTCAAGCCGTAACCGTTTCCTGCGCCGAAGGCGAAGTCGGTAAAGTCTATCAGGGTTTAGTACCTTTTGCGATCGCCAAAACCGTATTAGACGATTTACCCAAAACCCGCACCCAAATTTTACTCAATATTGGCAACCCAGCCGAAGCCTTTAGCCTTGCTTCTCAACCCTGTGACGGCGTAGGACTAGCGCGACTAGAATTTATCATTGCTAATCAGATCCGAGTCCATCCCCTCGCCTTAATTAACTTTTACCAACTCCAAGATGAAACCGCGCGCCAGGAAATTGACAGACTCACCGCCGGATTTAATAGCAAACCCGACTATTTTGTTAGTCAACTCGCCCAAGGAATTGGCACTATTGCTGCTGCTTTTTATCCCAAACCCGTCATTGTACGCATGAGTGATTTAAAAAGTAACGAATACGCCAATTTGCTGGGAGGGCGACAATTTGAACCCCTCGAAGAAAACCCCATGATTGGTTGGCGGGGTGCGTCTCGGTATACTGACCCCAAATATCGCCCAGCCTTCGCCTTGGAATGTCAAGCGATCAAGCGGGTTCGCGATGAAATGGGATTAGCTAATGTCATTCCCATGATTCCTTTCTGTCGCACCCCCGAAGAGGGTCAGCAGGTCTTAGCAGAAATGGCAAAACATGGCTTAAAACGCGGCGAAAATAGTCTGCAAGTTTATGTCATGTGTGAGTTACCCAGCAATGTTTTATTGGCTGATAAATTTTGCCAGGTGTTTGATGGTTTTTCTATCGGTTCCAATGATTTAACTCAGTTAACTCTCGGTTTAGATCGTGATTACGGACTGGTAGCCCACATTTTTGATGAACGCGACGAAGCCGTTAAGCGCATGATTAAAATGGTCATTCAAACGGCGAAACGTTACGATCGCAAGATTGGTATTTGTGGTCAAGCCCCCAGTGATTATCCTGAATTTATCCGATTTTTGGTAAACTTAGGGATTGATTCAATTAGCCTCAACCCTGATTCTCTACTCAAGACCCTACTAGAGGTCGCCAAAATCGAGAAATAGGAGATCTGATTTCAGTTCAATATAGCAGTTTATCCTTTATCCTAACCCTCTCCTCCTTCTATGGCTCCCTATACCACAGGGACAGAGGGGGGTGAGGGAGTTTTTATGAGCGATTATTTATACCCCCCTGGGGGGGATATCCCCCCCAAAATCTCCGTATTTTCACTAAAAAATTTGCATAATCTTTATAAAACAAATAAATTATTTAAAGATTTAGTAAAGATTGCCAATTTGGCTGGACAAAGAACTGATAACTTTTCCATAATAGAGTCATCAGCTAAAAAGTTATGAATCTTCCAGGACTCGCATCTTACTGAACTGCTATCTTAAAACTTACGGAGACCAACCCCCATGAAATCCACAATCCTTGCAGCATTTACAGCCGTCACAACTACCCTAGCCGTTGCTGGTTCCGCTGCTGCATTCACTATTCAACGAGCCGATGAACACTTTCAAGGGCTGATTAACTCCGGTGTTTTTAATGACTATATCCACACCGAATATCAAGCCCTAGACCCCTCATTTGTTTCTAGTCGTCAGCTAGATTTGAGTAAACTAACATTAGATTTCAACCATGAAGTGAAAGTGCATTTCCTCAGTGAGGGTGCATGGTATCGCAACTAGTTATAGCATTAGTCAAGGTGGTTAGGACGCAGCTTTGAGAACGGAATCCATGGCATCATGGAGAGAATCAAACTGCTCAATGCAGTTGCGAATACGGGCTTTCAGCCACGACCAACATTTCTCTATCTTGTTGAGGTCTGGCGAATAAGGTGGTAGATAGAGTAAACGGCATTGAGCTGCCTCCACCAGTTCAGCAATCCGTCCCCCTTTATGAAACGTTGCATTGTCCAATACTAGAGTCTGACCTGGCTTCAATGTTGGAATTAAGATGAACTCCAACCACAACTCAAACACTGTCCGATTACAACAACCCTCAAAGCTAAAGGGAGCTAAGAGTTGTTGATGACACCATGCGGCTATCATACTTACCCTGCCCTGCCTCTTCCCTGATTTGAGTGCATGGAAGCGTTTTCCTTCCTCGCAGTAACCATAAGGGTAATCCGAGTCCTGACTATTCATGCCGGCTTCATCGAGGTAGACCACTTCTTCCGGCTCCATCTGTTCAATCTGAGCCATAAACTCCTCTCGCTGTTGCTCATCACGTTCTTGGTAGCCGTAAGTTTTTTTTCTGGTGAAGCCAATTTTCTTCAAGGCTCTGGATATGGTGCGAGGAGAGATGTCGTCATCCCAAAGTTCAGCCATTTGAGCTGCTGTTTTGTCGCCATGCTCTTGGGCAAAAGCCTTGAATTTTTGCCAGTCGGTAATTTTGTGGTTATTGCCAGGTCGGTGATGAGGTTTAGGGAGGAAGTCTCCGGTCTGTGCTTTTCTTTGCAGCCAGAGATTAATGGTGTTCCTGCTGACATGGAAAACTTGACTGGCTTCTGTTTTGGGCATACCGTCTAGTTCAATGGCATCAATAACTTTTTGTCTGAGGTCGTAACTATAGGGGGCTGGCATTTTTGGTCTTCTTAGTCATCTCGTCCTCTCCATTATACGTCCTAAGTGTTCTGTCTTGTGCTATAGTAAGACGATGGGGCTAGGTGGAAGTCTCCAGAAAGGCTTCTGCTCTCATACCTACCGCAAATGCCGTAATATCAACCGTCAAATTGGGCAGATTGTCTCGAAGCGCATCGTGCAGATTGCCCAACAGTTCAATGCCGATGCTATTGTCTTTGAGAACCTGAAAGGATGGAAAGCTAAGGGGGGGCGCAAGCGCTCCTTACTTCGCCAACGCTTTCATGGATGGCTTAAAGGTATAGCATTAGTCAAGGTGGTTAGGACGCAGCTTTGAGAACGGAATCCATGGCATCATGGAGAGAATCAAACTGCTCAATGCAGTGGCGAATACGGGCTTTCAGCCACGACCAACATTTCTCTATCTTGTTGAGGTCTGGCGAATAAGGTGGTAGATAGAGTAAACGGCATTGAGCTGCCTCCACCAGTTCAGCAATCCGCCCCCCTTTATGAAACGTTGCATTGTCCAATACTAGAGTCTGACCTGGCTTCAATGTTGGAATTAAGATGAACTCCAACCACAACTCAAACACTGTCCGATTACAACAACCCTCAAAGCTAAAGGGAGCTAAGAGTTGTTGATGACACCATGCGGCTATCATACTTACCCTGCCCTGCCTCTTCCCTGATTTGAGTGCATGGAAGCGTTTTCCTTCCTCGCAGTAACCATAAGGGTAATCCGAGTCCTGACTATTCATGGCGGCTTCATCGAGGTAGACCACTTCTTCCGGCTCCATCTGTTCAATCTGAGCCATAAACTCCTCTCGCTGTTGCTCATCACGTTCTTGGTAGCCGTAAGTTTTTTTTCTGGTGAAGCCAATTTTCTTCAAGGCTCTGGATATGGTGCGAGGAGAGATGTCGTCATCCCAAAGTTCAGCCATTTGAGCTGCTGTTTTGTCGCCATGCTCTTGGGCAAAAGCCTTGAATTTTTGCCAGTCGGTAATTTTGTGGTTATTGCCAGGTCGGTGATGAGGTTTAGGGAGGAAGTCTCCGGTCTGTGCTTTTCTTTGCAGCCAGAGATTAATGGTGTTCCGGCTGACATGGAAAACTTGACTGGCTTCTGTTTTGGGCATACCGTCTAGTTCAATGGCATCAATAACTTTTTGTCTGAGGTCGTAACTATAGGGGGCTGGCATTTTTGGTCTTCTTAGTCATCTCGTCCTCTCCATTATACGTCCTAAGTGTTCTGTCTTGTGCTATATGATTCGAGATTTGACGGAGATGAAGTGGCAAGAGATAGGCGGTAAGGTCATTGATGTCGTGGCCGCCTATACCTCAAAGTTTGCTTATGACGGTAGTGGAGTCGAAAGGGCGAGACTCCAAGAACTATGCTCTGGCTAAATTTTCCTCGGGCAAGCGATACAATGCAGACCTCAATGGGGCGCTCAATATTGCTGCACGAGGTATTCTTCAGCTCACTCGCCGAAAGGACAGTGAGGAGCCCTCGATCCAACGTTCTCGGCGATCGCCTAGAAGCTGGGCTTGTTTGTGTGACCTGTGGAATAGCACAGTTCGAGGTTAGCACCGACACCCCCACCTGCCTTGGGCGGGTGGGGTGAGCTTCATTGTCAAAGGGCTGGTAAGAAATCGAAAACTAGCTAAATCTATTTATGATGCGGGTTGGTCTACTTTTCGCGGTTGGCTAGAGTATTTTGGCATTAAATATGGCAAGGTCACGGTAGCTGTGCCAGCTCACTATACCAGCCAAGAATGCTCAAACTGCAGTCAAGTGGTGAAGAAAACCCTATCAGAAAGAACACATATTTGTTCGCACTGTGGATATCTAGCCGCGCGCGATGTTGTTATGGTCGAAAGGGAAGTCACCTTCCCCAACTCCAATTCCAAACCGTACTTGAGACTTTCACCTCATACGGCTCCTGATGTGGATACCCCTTTTGTCATTGGGAACAAGGTTACTACCCCTTGCTTTTGTACTTCAACTTTCAAAGCTATTTGCATACGTAGTCTTTAAACTCGCTTTCGCTATTAAGCCCCTACTTTATCGCAGTATCTATATCCACACCGTGACTAGTGGGCATATCCTAACCATTACAATTAGGCATTAGCTTTCAGTCACATCCTTTCCCCTTAAAGGGTTAGGGGTCGAGAGTGAAGTCACCTTCACCCTCTCCCATTCAGAACCGTGCTTGATAGTTTCCCATCACACGGCTCCTGGTGTGGATACCCTATTTGTCAAAGGAGCAGAATCAAGAGACCTGCTTTCTACTTCGATGTTCAGAGCTATATGCACCACGTAGTCTTTAAACTCGTCCTCGCCATTATACTCTTACTGACCGCAGTATCTATATCCCCACCGTGACCTGTGGGCATATCCCAACCATGACAATTGGGCTTTAGCTTCTGGTCACATCCTTCACCCTCTAAGCATGCGCTTACATTTTTCACTACTGCCTTGTGAATAGCATTACTCACTTGTTTATAGGCAGAGCATTAGAGAGGTTACAACGTTCCGATTATATGGGCATTCCATCGTTAGATTTGTCCTCTCCGCCGGGGTACTTTTAAAGGTCTGTGTAGGTAGTCGCACGAACCCCCTACTTTTCCCCTTGCCCTTTTGAGCGCAGCGTGTCAACCTATTTCGCTGCTAGTGTATTACGATGGTTCAAGTCGGACATTCGGTCTTCCTAATCATAGATGGTTGGCAGTGGTCGCGTCTTGGTAGTAGGTTCTACCTCACGCCTTCCGTTCCCCGCTTCAATCCTGGAGTTATGATTTCCAAAACTGGGGGTGGCTATCGCCGTTACTCTCTACTCCCTGATTTCTCAGTTCGTTTATGACCTTGAGTTCCCTGCCTTGCTTAGTTCCCTAAGCGTCGGGACATATAACCAGTTATGAGGATGGTCAGGAGAGGTCTCCTTATATCCAGATTCGGAGCTGGAATCCTCACCGGGTAGTTATTTCGGGCATTTCAGCCCTATTTCATACCCGAACGTCTCGCACCATACGCTTACACTTTTCACTACTACTTGTGAGTAATATTGCTCACTTGTTTATTAGCAGAGCCAATGAGGGGTTTAAACGTTCCATCTATGCGGGCTGAGAGGGTGACAACGGAGGTCAAACCCAGACAGGGCAATTGTTTTAGATAATGGAGATATCGTCAAAAAGCGGGTGGCCTTGGGAGCCACCCTGACAAAAAATGCTAAGGACATTATACCAAAAACTATTACGAATCCATTTGAGCGAGAGTCAAGCACAGACGTTAGAACTCTTAGTGTTGATGCTTCAAAGCTCAGTACAGGACAAAAAAGCTGAAAGTCTTAGCCAAAAGGGAATCTAGCCGAAAATTCTGAAGGGGGCGCTCCGGGCTGAGGTGAAAGTCGAGGGGTGGGGGGGTAGCGCCAAGTTGGGGTGAGAGGGTTACATCGGAATTACCACAAACCAAACTTCCCTCTCATGAACGAGCTTAACCGATTACGAGACACTTTGCGCCCTCACTTGCCCTGGCACGGGGCGAGATTAAACTTTGTCTGCCTGTTCCTGATGGCGCTATTCCAAACAAAGACGGTTAATCTGATGGAAATAGCGACTGTATTCGCAAATCCTGTGCAAATTTCCTCAAATTACCAGCGATTACAACGTTTTTTTCGGGAATTCAAATTTGACCGGGCAGAGATTGCCCGTTTCGTCGTTAGCCTCATTGACATTCCCCAACCTTGGACTCTTAGTCTCGACCGCACCTGTTGGTCTTTCGGTCAAACCCATTTCAACATCTTGATGTTGGCAGTCGTCCACGAGGGGATTGCCTTTCCCCTGCTGTGGACGATGCTTGACAAAAAGGGCAATAGCAACAGTGGCGAACGCATGGACTTATTCGACCGCTTCGAGGCACTATAGCACAAGACAGAACACTTAGGACGTATAATGGAGAGGACGAGATGACTAAGAAGACCAAAAATGCCAGCCCCCTATAGTTACGACCTCAGACAAAAAGTTATTGATGCCATTGAACTAGACGGTATGCCCAAAACAGAAGCCAGTCAAGTTTTCCATGTCAGCAGGAACACCATTAATCTCTGGCTGCAAAGAAAAGCACAGACCGGAGACTTCCTCCCTAAACCTCATCACCGACCTGGCAATAACCACAAAATTACCGACTGGCAAAAATTCAAGGCTTTTGCCCAAGAGCATGGCGACAAAACAGCAGCTCAAATGGCTGAACTTTGGGATGACGACATCTCTCCTCGCACCATATCCAGAGCCTTGAAGAAAATTGGCTTCACCAGAAAAAAAAACTTACGGCTACCAAGAACGTGATGAGCAACAGCGAGAGGAGTTTATGGCTCAGATTGAACAGATGGAGCCGGAAGAAGTGGTCTACCTCGATGAAGCCGGCATGAATAGTCAGGACTCGGATTACCCTTATGGTTACTGCGAGGAAGGAAAACGCTTCCATGCACTCAAATCAGGGAAGAGGCAGGGCAGGGTAAGTATGATAGCCGCATGGTGTCATCAACAACTCTTAGCTCCCTTTAGCTTTGAGGGTTGTTGTAATCGGACAGTGTTTGAGTTGTGGTTGGAGTTCATCTTAATTCCAACATTGAAGCCAGGTCAGACTCTAGTATTGGACAATGCAACGTTTCATAAAGGGGGACGGATTGCTGAACTGGTGGAGGCAGCTCAATGCCGTTTACTCTATCTACCACCTTATTCGCCAGACCTCAACAAGATAGAGAAATGTTGGTCGTGGCTGAAAGCCCGTATTCGCCACTGCATTGAGCAGTTTGATTCTCTCCATGATGCCATGGATTCCGTTCTCAAAGCTGCGTCCTAACCACCTTGACTAATGCTATATTTCCTGACGTGGAGGTGGCTTATCTGACCGCTGACCGGGAATTTGTGGGGCGAGATTGGCTCTCGTATCTTCTCATCGACCCCGAGGTTCCTTTCCGCCTACGCATCCGCCACAGCGAGCTGATTAGTCCTAAGTTAGGAGGAACTCGGCGTAGCGGCGAACGAATGTTTGATTCTCTGCGACCCGGAGAATTTCGCCAGCTTTCGGGTCGCCGTTGGGTTTGGGGACGGCAGGTTTACGTCATTGGCTCTCGTCTGGCTGATTCGGGGGAGTTGTTGATTCTCATCACTAACGCTTGCCCCGAAACGGCCCTCCCCGACTATGCTCGGCGTTGGGGTATTGAAAACCTCTTCGGAGCCTTGAAGACTCGGGGCTTCTGTCTCGAATCGACTCACTTTAAGGACCCTGAGCGCTTGAGCCGTTTATTGGCTTTGCTTAGCCTGGCTTTTATATCAAGTTCGCTTAATCGGTTATAATATCAGTGACCAATGCCAAACTTGCGTTATGCCCAGACGAATTAGTATAGCTCCCCACTTAAGTACCGAAGAACTTGGCCGGGCTGATCACCAAGCCCAAGAGGGCTTGGAAAGTCGCCAATATCAAATTATTTGGTTGTTGGCTAAGGGGAAGACCACGGAGGAAGTCCAAGAAATTACGGGCTACAGTCGCATCTGGATTTATGAATTGGTAAAGAGATACAACCAATTGGGATTAAAAGGGCTGGGTGCGCGCCGAAAAGGAAATCCCGGACATCCACCGTTAATTGATGATGTGACTCAAGCTCAGTTATGGCAAGCCCTGCAAGGAACAGCGCCGGATGGGGGACTGTGGAACGGTCGCCAGGTGGCAGACTGGTTGACAGGAGTAACTGGACGAAAAATTAGCCGATAAAGGGGATGGGAGATTCTGCGACAAATGACATTTCGGCTTCGTGTACCGAGACCGGCTCACATCGAAAGTGACGAAGACGAGCAGCAAGCCTGGAAAAAAAAACTGGTAACGGAGTTAGAGGGACTTCGCCGGAGATACCCTGATGCACAGGTGCAATTGTGGAGCGAAGATGAACACCGTCTGGGACTCAAACCGGTGATGCGACGTATTTATGTAGCGGAAGATTGTCAACCACTCGCCCATATTAATTGGAAATTCGAGTGGTTATGGCTATATGGTTTTGTGAGACCGGAAACGGGAGAGACTTATTGGTGGATTATACCTTACGTCAATACAACTCTATTTAGTCGAGTGTTACAGGAGTTTGCTGCCGAATTTAAATTAGGTCCAAATCAACACATTATGTTAGTGGTTGATCAAGCCGGATGGCATATCAGTAAGAATCTGAAAGTACCCGAAGGACTGCATTTAATGTTTCTACCGTCCCATTCCCCGGAACTACAACCAGCAGAAAGACTGTGGCCTCTGGTAGATGAACCCATTGCCAATCGTTCATTTGAGAATCTTGATCAGCTAGAGGAACTCTTGTGTGCTCGCTGCCGAAGTTTGTGGAAACAGCGCGAATTAATTCGAGGCTTGACCAGTTTTCATTGGTGGCCTCAAACCGAGACTTTACTATAATTGATTATCCGGACTTGATATTACTTGGGCTATGAAGGTGGGTTTGTGGATTCACCAAGGTTCACCCATTCCTTTGAAGACTCACGGACGACGCTCCCAGAGTCTTTTCCGCACTGGCTTCGATTTTCTACGCCGCACTTTCTCTAATCTGCCTTTGTTTTCAGGGCGGTTTCACCAGGCTCTACAACTTTTGTCCTGTACTTAGGCTTCAAAGTTATCGGCAAGTCAGATTATCAACCCTCGCCAACGTTTTTCCACAACCCATTCAATACAGTAGTCGCCTCCGAAATATCCAACGATTTCTGAAACTCCCCCAACTTTCGGCTAAGTTGCTGTGGTTCCCAATAATCAAGGCCGCTCTCAAATCTGAATTTAGAGAAAAACATTTATAGCATTAGTCAAGGTGGTTAGGACGCAGCTTTGAGAACGGAATCCATGGCATCATGGAGAGAATCAAACTGCTCAATGCAGTGGCGAATACGGGCTTTCAGCCACGACCAACATTTCTCTATCTTGTTGAGGTCTGGCGAATAAGGTGGTAGATAGAGTAAACGGCATTGAGCTGCCTCCACCAGTTCAGCAATCCGCCCCCCTTTATGAAACGTTGCATTGTCCAATACTAGAGTCTGACCTGGCTTCAATGTTGGAATTAAGATGAACTCCAACCACAACTCAAACACTGTCCGATTACAACAACCCTCAAAGCTAAAGGGAGCTAAGAGTTGTTGATGACACCATGCGGCTATCATACTTACCCTGCCCTGCCTCTTCCCTGATTTGAGTGCATGGAAGCGTTTTCCTTCCTCGCAGTAACCATAAGGGTAATCCGAGTCCTGACTATTCATGGCGGCTTCATCGAGGTAGACCACTTCTTCCGGCTCCATCTGTTCAATCTGAGCCATAAACTCCTCTCGCTGTTGCTCATCACGTTCTTGGTAGCCGTAAGTTTTTTTTCTGGTGAAGCCAATTTTCTTCAAGGCTCTGGATATGGTGCGAGGAGAGATGTCGTCATCCCAAAGTTCAGCCATTTGAGCTGCTGTTTTGTCGCCATGCTCTTGGGCAAAAGCCTTGAATTTTTGCCAGTCGGTAATTTTGTGGTTATTGCCAGGTCGGTGATGAGGTTTAGGGAGGAAGTCTCCGGTCTGTGCTTTTCTTTGCAGCCAGAGATTAATGGTGTTCCGGCTGACATGGAAAACTTGACTGGCTTCTGTTTTGGGCATACCGTCTAGTTCAATGGCATCAATAACTTTTTGTCTGAGGTCGTAACTATAGGGGGCTGGCATTTTTGGTCTTCTTAGTCATCTCGTCCTCTCCATTATACGTCCTAAGTGTTCTGTCTTGTGCTATAAATAGAGAGCAACGGAGAAAGCGCTCAAAATTCAGATTGAAAACCAAAAACTATGTAGCGGTTGCTCTCGACCGCACTCAATGGAGAGACCGAAATCTCCTGATGGTCACGATAATTTGGGGACATCATGCTTTACCAATATATTGGGAGCTACTCCCAAAGTTAGGCAGTAGCTCTTTCCGGGAACAGAAACGGGTATTAGGGCCGGTGTTGGCTCTTTTAAAACCTTATCCGGTTGTAGTGATAGGAGACCGTGAGTTTCATAGTGCTCAACTCGCGGACTGGCTCAGAGTAAGGGGTGTAAATGTTGTATTTCGTCAGAAAAAGAGTGCTTTTGTAGCTACCTCATGCCAGCCAGGTAAGTCTTTAAAAACTCAAGGATTTAAGTCGGGCGAATCCCATTTTTTTAAAAATGTAACCTTGCAAAAATTTGCACCTATTCATGGATTTAACCTAGGAGTTTATTGGCAAAAAATTCACCGAGGAAAAAAGGTAAAAAAACCTTGGTATTTACTAACTACGCTTGATAACCCCAAGCTGGTTAAGCAACTTTAGCAAGCGCGGTGGGGTGTCGAAATGATGTTTAGAGATTGTCAAAGTGGGGGCTATAATATGGAATCTAATCGGGTGGATTCAACCCGATTTTTAGCCTTGGTTTTGTTGATTACTTTTGCTTATTGGCTGGCGACACTAGGAGGTCATGAGTGGGAAGCTAATCACTTAGTAGCTTACCTCGGTCGAAGCGAAAAAACTCCTAATAATTTTCCCCATCACAGTATTTTTGGGCTCAGATTATCGGGTTATGCTTGGAGCCAGTCGCTAGTTTTCTGGCAAGAAGAGATGTTAGCATTGATGGCCCTCAAGCCTCATAAAGCTCAGAATTTTCGGCAAGGACTAAATGCTCTATCCCTTGTACAGCAATCAGTCTAGCTCTCTTGTCACCCTCTCAGCTATGCGGGCATTCCATCTTTAGATTTGTCCTGTCCACCGGGGTACTTTAAAGGTCTGTGCATAACTTTCGTTACTTCTGGGTAATATCATTACTTCCCACTTTTCCCCTTACTCTTTGAGCGCAGCGTATCAACCTGTTTTCGCTACTCACACTTTACGATGGTTCAAGCCGGACATTCGGTTTCCCTAATCATGGATGGTTGGCAGTGGTCTCGATTCTGGTGTTATAGCACAAGACAGAACACTTAGGACGTATAATGGAGAGGACGAGATGACTAAGAAGACCAAAAATGCCAGCCCCCTATAGTTACGACCTCAGACAAAAAGTTATTGATGCCATTGAACTAGACGGTATGCCCAAAACAGAAGCCAGTCAAGTTTTCCATGTCAGCCGGAACACCATTAATCTCTGGCTGCAAAGAAAAGCACAGACCGGAGACTTCCTCCCTAAACCTCATCACCGACCTGGCAATAACCACAAAATTACCGACTGGCAAAAATTCAAGGCTTTTGCCCAAGAGCATGGCGACAAAACAGCAGCTCAAATGGCTGAACTTTGGGATGACGACATCTCTCCTCGCACCATATCCAGAGCCTTGAAGAAAATTGGCTTCACCAGAAAAAAAACTTACGGCTACCAAGAACGTGATGAGCAACAGCGAGAGGAGTTTATGGCTCAGATTGAACAGATGGAGCCACAAGAAGTGGTCTACCTCGATGAAGCCGGCATGAATAGTCAGGACTCGGATTACCCTTATGGTTACTGCGAGGAAGGAAAACGCTTCCATGCACTCAAATCAGGGAAGAGGCAGGGCAGGGTAAGTATGATAGCCGCATGGTGTCATCAACAACTCTTAGCTCCCTTTAGCTTTGAGGGTTGTTGTAATCGGACAGTGTTTGAGTTGTGGTTGGAGTTCATCTTAATTCCAACATTGAAGCCAGGTCAGACTCTAGTATTGGACAATGCAACGTTTCATAAAGGGGGACGGATTGCTGAACTGGTGGAGGCAGCTCAATGCCGTTTACTCTATCTTCCGCCTTATTCGCCAGACCTCAACAAGATAGAGAAATGTTGGTCGTGGCTGAAAGCCCGTATTCGCCACTGCACGTGAGCAGTTTGATTCTCTCCATGATGCCATGGATTCCGTTCTCAAAGCTGCGTCCTAACCACCTTGACTAATGCTATAGGTTACACCTCGGAGCCTTCCGTTCCCCGCTTCAATCCCAGAATTGTGAATCCTGAAACTGGGGGTGGCTATCGCCGTTACTCTCAACTTTCTGCTATACTAGGTGGGTCACAACTCCATCGTTCTAGCTTTCTGTCTTGACCTTGAGTCTCTCTGCCTTATCTGGGGGTCTCCAGATGTTGAGACACATAGATAGTTATCGGATGGTCAGGGCGCACTCCTTATATTCAACCAAGGGCTCTAAGTCCCACTAGGAGGCTATTTCAGGCATTGCAGCCCTATTTCACTCCTAAACGTCTCGCACAATGCGGCAGTGAATATCCTAAAACGCGGACTAGCTACGGCGGGGCACGCCGGAACTTACGCTGGGGGAGATTGGCTCTCTTGGGCTGTTGGTGCGAACCTGCGGTCTAATGGCGAGTCGCGCGAACCAAGAATCCCCGTCTCTTTAGAGCGGGGAGTGTCAAAACAGCCCGTTAAAAAATGTAATAATGCCTTAATAATGCTTTAATGAATGGATGTCAGTCCTGTAGGGGTAGATGAAATGGCTTTCCTGCGGTGCAGGCTCCAAGGGTCTGTAAGGACTGGGAAACAACCATAGTCCCTACAGATTAAATTTGACCCCGCCTAGTAGGGGTCGAGAGAGATGTCGCCATCTCCCCCTCCCATACAAAACCGTGCGTGAGACTTTCGCCTCACACGGCTCCTAGTCTGATTGCTCCATTGTTAGGGATACAGCTTTAGCGTTATCAAGCGCCGTTTTATCATCGCGGGTGTGGCGATGTAGTAGCTGAAGATTTTTGTATTCATCCTTTCCGCCTTGGCTTCGAGGTACAATGTGGTCTACTTCAACTATGTCCGATGGTGCGAAATACTGTCCACACCAGGTACATCTACCTTTTTGTTTTTTGAGTAGTTTTGCTACCCTGTTGGGCGTGTCGATTGCTTGTCCTTTTCTGGTTGCCCAGTAAGTCCAGTTTCCCTCGTATGGTGTTGCATCGGGGCGTATAATGGTGTGTCTGACAGTCGGCGTGTAACTATGTTTCCATAGTGTGAATCCATCCTTAGTCTGGAACAACCAAGATTCATGTCTTTCTTTCCCATTACTAAGTCTAACCGTTCCATGACTGAAATAGTTTCTTAGCTTCTTGTAACTTGCCTTTCCGCATCTTGATACTGTCCATGCCCTTAACATTAACCAGACTATATGGTCTAGTTTATTGAAGGTCTCTGATGAGACTACCGCTGAATAGTAGTTTGACCATCCTCGAATAATCGGGTTTAGCTTGCTAATCAGGGCTGATTGAGGTGCTGTTTTAAGTTGTTTTATTACACCTTTAATCGCTTCTGTATGGACTTTAACTGCTTTTTTTCTGGGTTTTATGTTAGTTTTGAATCCTCACATTTTGTGGGGGGTTTTATTAAATAAGAAGCCTCCTTTTCTTCTTCCCCCATGTTTCCCAGATTTATATTTTCCTACCGGGTATTGCCTGATATTAAATCCTAGAAAGTCGAACCCTGGTTCCTCTGTTTTTCCATCATACTCAATACGTTTGAGCGTGTGACAGATTCGAGTCTTTTCATGTTTTATTTCTAGTCCAACAGGTTTTAACCCTACATTCCGCAGGTTGATAGGTAATTAACCGGATGCGTAGTAATAGCGCTCAACGGGTGGACCGAAGAGGTGAATAATCAATCGCCGTTCATCATTGAGATTGCTAATCTGCCTTTGCCCATCGAGATTAACCCAGTGGATTCCTTGAAACTTCTGCATAATCCAGCGAAAGGTCGGTTTAGCGGTGGGTTGTTGGCGTTGGTCGCGCACCGTTTGCTTCTGAGCATCTAGCGCCTGTCGCAGTTGGCGTTCGGCGAGGGTATACACCATAAGGGTTAGGGCCATGATGAGAGCTAAGGCCTCGACCCGCTGCGGCTTTTTGACAAAGACGCTACTGGCCAAGAAGAGGGGGTCTTTGAGGAAGCGAAAGCCTCTCTCGACGGTCTGTTGCCCTTTATATTCGCTCAAGCAGGTCTGAGCCGGCCAGAGGGATTGCTCCAGTTGATTGGTGGCTAGAATAAAGCGACTACGCTGACGGCTAAAGCGGTCTTCCGCCGTGGCGGTCTGCTGTAACGTGGCCTGGAGCCGATAGCCCTGAACTGGGGTGGGTTCGGCGGATTTGGCGGGACGACCGGGGGGTCGCTTGGCCCGCACCGTCTCCAGGGAGACCTGAGTGAGCTGATGCACCTCGAGTCCATCTTGAAACTGCATCAAGGCCTCGAGGGCATCGGGTTTGCAAGCAAAGACCCGCTGGGTCAGCTTTTTCAATTGGCGGTTGAGGCGGTGTTCGAGCTTCTCTAATTCGGGTTGCCAGAGGTCGGCATTGGCTTTGCGGGTTTGGCTTTCGACGAGGCGCCAGCGCTGGCGCACTCCGGCATAGGTCTGCTCAATCTCCCACATCCGGTAATCCTTGGAGTTGCAGGGGACTTCAGTCAGTCGGGTGACATCGCTGTGCACCAGCTCTTGAGCCGCTTTTAGGGTCAGCGGCACCCGTGATAGCCACCCCGTGGTCTCCATCTGCTGCAGATTGGCTGCTGTGTAAAAGGCGGCATCCATCACAACGATACCGTCGCTAGTCCATTGGTCACCAAACGCCTTGAGCACCTCTGCAAACTGCTGAGTGTCCTGTTCATTGCCACTGGCCAACTGCAACCATAGCGGCACGCCACCGTCAGCGGCACAGACTAGAGTCATCAAAAACTGTTTCAAATCTGGACGATGGTCTCGGGAATAGCCTCGACACAGCCGAATTGGGCTGGGTTCTGCTGATGTCTCACCGGGGGGAGCTGACTCAAGTCCTACCTCGGATTTCCCCTTCGAGCACCGCTGATACTTCCCTTCTACTGAGATCGAGGTGGCATCGAGATGACGCTGTTGAATATCAATTCCAAATCGTTCCACAGCCTGGAGCGCCACCTGGAGAAAAAATGATGTCGTCCCTTCTGCGTAGAGTTCATCCAACACTCGACCTAAGCGGTCGTCATTCAAGTGACGAGCCTCTACCCCTTCCCCGAGCAGATGAGACACCGCTTTACTCTCAAAAAACTCGCTGAATAAATACAACGGTGCACTGAGAAAGCCTAGGGCGTTCAAAATCATGGCTTTAACCACTTGTCCGGCACTCACATGCTCCAAGCTATGAGGTTCAATCCGCTTATCCGTCAACTCGACCAGGCCAAGTTCGTCAATCACTCCAGCCACTAAACCCAGATGGTCTAAATTTTTAATCTGCATCGCCAGAGCCTACCGCTCGAAGGAACCCTTTCTAGCCTAGACTAGCACCATATCTTTTATTCCCTGTCAACCTGCGGAATGTAGGTTAACCATTTGGAAATAGCAGTTTTGCACTGTTCAATGATTTCAAGTGATGGGGATATTACTACAAAATCATCGGCGTATCTGATTGTTGTGGCTTGAACCACGTTTCTCTTTTTAGGATACATTGTTTCTATGAACCTAACCATTCCCAACAGTGCGATGTTGGCTAGGAGTGGACTTATTACCCCTCCCTGGGGTGTCCCTGTTTCTGTATCATCGAAAACGCCGTTATCTAGCACGCCTGCTTTGAGCCATTGTTTCAGGTCTCTCTTTAGACTGCTTGGACAATGAATTTTGGAAAGTAGGTATTCATGGTTCACGGTAAGAGCATTTTGCTATATCTGCATCCAGTATGTAATAACCTCCTTTGTTTATACTTTGAAAGATTCTGGATATTGCATCATGGGCTGACCGTCCGGGTCGGAACCCATAGCTGTTGCTTTCAAATCTCGATTCCCATTCAGGTTCGAGTGCCGATTTAACCAAGGCTTGCCTTGCTCTATCCTGGATTGTGGGTATTCCTAGAGGGCGTTTTTCATCCATTCCGGGTTTTGGAATCCACACCCGTCGCAGTGGTTTTGCTTTGAGGTTTCCCTTAATGTTCTTAACAAGCTCAAAACTTTGTCTTGGAGAGATTACTCTTACTCCATCGACTCCAGCCGTTTTCTTGCGTTGATTATCTTGGGGGGCGGGTTTATTAAGCTGACTGTTGGGAAGCATGGCTGACCGTGGAACCCGCCCCTACAGCCGCACTGCTAAGAGTCGGGCATAATATGACTTCACCAATAGACGTTGCCACCTTCTTGCCTTTGCGTCCTGTCCCGATTTAGCTGCTTGAAATATCCTCTTTTGGAGCTTAAAGACGTATCGCTGAACCTTAGCCCAGTTGATACTTCTCCATCCATTCGTAGTCTTAGTAGGTCTCCGTTTATCGAAGCCTTTACCTTCTCTCGATTTCGTCATTTTGACTCCTACTCGACTCTATCCTTGCAATCAAACCGTGACCCGTTAGCATATCCCGTCCATTACAGCCGGGCGTTGGCTTCTGGTCACATCTCACCCCCTAATAGGCATACGCTTACACTTTTTCACTACTGACTCTCTCGACCAGATTATCAGAGCCTAAAAGGGTTTATAACGTTCCGTTTATATGGGCATTCCATCTTTAGACTTGTCCTATCCACCGAGGTACTTTTAAAGGTCTGTGTAGGTAGCTTACAAATACTCCTACTTTTCCCTTTGCTCTTTTGAGCGCAGCGTATCAACCTATTTCGCTGCTTATTATTTACGATGGTTCAAGTCGGAACATTCAGATTTCCTTAGTCATGGATGGTTGGCAGTGGTCGGATTATTGGGAATAGGTTACCCTCACGCCTTCCGTTCCCCGCTTCAATCTGACGGGTTGTGTATCCTGAAACTGGGGGTGGCTATCGCCGTTACTCTTTCCCACAATCGCCCAAGTGGTTTTAATCCTCCATGTTGTATAATTGAGTATTGCGATTTTCTTTGTGGGATTGACCTTGAGTTCCCTGCCTTGCTTTCGCTTTGGGACATATAAACAGTTATGAGGATGGTCAGGAGTGCGCTCCTTATATTCAACCAAGGGGTTGAAATCCTCACCAGGCGGTTATTTCGGGTATTGCAACCCTATTTCATGCCTGAACGTCTCGCACTTGTAAAGATCAAGTAACATAACACAGACAAACTGCGTCGATCATGACTCAAATTTCTGCTAACTCTGATGTTCCGAGTATGGGACGTCGCCAATTTATGAATCTGCTGACCTTTGGTTCAGCAACCGGGGTGGCCCTAGGTGCGCTGTATCCCTTCGTCAAATATTTTATTCCTCCTTCAACTGGGGGAGCAGGTGGCGGTGTGATCGCCAAAGATGCTTTGGGTAATGATGTAGTAGTCAGCCAATTTGTGGCTACTCATAATGTAGGCGATCGCGTCTTGGCTCAAGGTCTCAAAGGTGATCCTACCTACCTAGTGATTGAAAATGATGGCAACCTGGCTGAATATGGCCTGAATGCGGTATGTACTCACCTGGGTTGTGTGGTTCCCTGGAACAGCAGCGAGAATAAATTTATCTGTCCCTGCCACGGTTCCCAGTATGATGCTACTGGTAAGGTAGTGCGTGGTCCGGCTCCCCTGTCCTTGGCGCTGGTTCACACCGAAGTTGTGGACGACAAAGTAAGTTTCATTCCCTGGACTGAAACCGATTTCCGCACCAATGAAGCTCCCTGGTGGGCTTAATTGAGACTCAGAGGGGGGATGGTAATAAGATCTATCCCCAATCTGTGATCTAATGATAATTTACATTTTGAGAGAGATAGAACATTCCGATGTCAAACACTGACCGATTCGCAATTCTGCGTCGTGGTATTGGGGCAACTTTGCGGGTGTTATTAGTTGCAGTGGCAACCGCAGGGCTGTTCCTAGCCGGGGATTTGGTATTACCCCAGAGTGCTGCGGCTTATCCTTTCTGGGCTCAGGAAACTGCCCCAGAAACTCCCAGAGAAGCTACAGGCCGTATTGTTTGTGCTAACTGCCACTTGGCTGCTAAACCTACAGAAGTAGAGGTTCCCCAGTCTGTCTTACCTGATACGGTGTTTAAGGCTGTGGTGAAAATCCCCTATGATACTAATGTACAGCAGGTGTTGGGTGATGGTAGCAAAGGCGCTCTGAATGTGGGAGCGGTGTTGATGCTTCCAGAAGGCTTTAAAATTGCTCCTGCCGATCGCATTCCTGAAGAGATCGCCGAGGAAGTCGGTGGTCTTTACTTCCAACCCTACAGTGCTGATCAAGAAAATGTGGTGATCGTTGGTCCAATTCCTGGCGATCAATACCAAGAAATTGTCTTCCCGGTTCTGTCTCCAGATCCAGCTACTGATAAGTCTATCCACTTTGGTAAATATGCCGTCTACGCTGGCGGAAACCGGGGTCGTGGTCAACTTTACCCGGCGGGTAATGCCAGCAATAACACGGTTTATAAAGCCTCTGTGGGTGGAACTATCACCAAAATTACTCAGGAAGAATATGTTGGCTACCAGGTAACTATCACTACTGCTGAGGGTGATTCTGTGGTGGAAACTGTGCCTCCTGGTCCTGAGTTGATTGTTTCTGAGGGTCAACCTGTGGCGGCTGGTGATTCATTAACCAATAATCCTAATGTGGGTGGCTTTGGTCAAGATGATACTGAAATCGTACTCCAAAGTTCGACTCGGATTCAAGGTCTGCTGGCATTTTTTGCCCTGGTGATGCTAACTCAGATTCTGTTAGTTCTCAAGAAAAAACAAGTGGAAAAAGTCCAAGCGGCTGAGATGAATTTCTAATTCTGGCTGTCCATTGGCTTCAACGTTGAAAGTCCGGGGGTAGGGTAAATAATTGATAATTAATAGTTGTTAATTGTGGATTCTGCCTCCGGCTTTCTCACTGCAAATTAATCAAATTTATCAATTTTTTAAAAGTGGCGATCGCAACGGAAACAATTAAAGCGGGAAAATTCGACTGGTTTTATCGGGAAATTAACCGGGAAGTGACAGATAAACCGCCTATCTTATTTTTACATGGGTTAATTTCTCAAAGTTACAGTTGGAGTGTAATTATGGAGGAAGTAGGCGAGAAGGGATACCGAGCGATCGCACCCGACTGGCTGGGTTCTGGATTTTCCGAGAAACCCGAAAAACGAGATTTCCCCTATACTCCAGATGCGTATATTCAAGGATTAGAAGAGTTTTTAACTACCCTAAAATTAACTAAGTTTTATTTGGTTGTTCAAGGTTTCTTAGGTTCCGTGGGGTTACAGTATGCCCTGCGACACCCAGAACAAATTGAACGGCTGTTAGTATTAAATACCCCTGTCTCTACCGAGGCAAAATTACCCTGGAAAATCAAACAGATGTCATTGCCTTTTGTCGGGGATATGATGACTCAAGACCCGTTATTAGTCGATCGCACTCTGGAGGGAGGAAGCGGTTATGTGATTGAAGATAAAGATCTCGATGTCTATCGCCGTCCGTTTCTCAAGTCTTCCTCTACCGGGCGGGCGCTCATGGCAACCATTAAGAATCTACAATTAAAGGAGGCTATGGAAGAAATTGTCTCCGGCTTCCCCAAATGGGATCATCCCACCGAGATTGTCTGGGGGACTGCTGACCCTTGGCTAGATCTGTCTATGGCTGAAAGTTTGGTCGAGAAGATTCCTGGGGCAGTATTGGTTAAACTAGATAAGGCTGGACATTATCCCCAAGACCATTGGCCCCAAGAAATCGCGGAATCCCTACTGCTATTCCTGCGAAAAAAAGCACTTTGAACCCCAAGGGCTACCCTTGACCATGGTGGGGAGCTAGTCGTGGGGATTAAGTCCCTGATTGTCTATCATACTAATTGCGAATATGACTGAAACATCCCCGAATCCGAAATTTACACCCCCAGTGGTCGAAAGTAATGTAGACCAACAAGCCTTGATTAAGCAACTTAGACGCAAAGAAGGGAGTTGGGTTGAGTGGGGTCAGGCCTGTGCTACTCTGCAAAAGTGCGGTAAAAATTCCCAGGAGATTTTTGAGGATACTGGTTTTGAACCTGTGCAACAAAATCAGGTAATTGTCGCTTCTCAGGTTTACCACTCCATGGTTAAGGGGGAAGCCTCCGAGAAGGTGCGATCGCATTTTTGGCAAAAAGGCAGCGATATCCTTTATGAACTTCGTATCCTCACCCAACCCCTGCGGGTGGCGGCGGCGGGGTTGATTCTCGAGTACAATTTAGATGCCGATGAAGCCCGAAATATCGCTAGGGCGCTGAAAGATTTTTCCCTGAGCGGGGGTATGCCGGAAGGATTTTCTACCGATGCCGGGGATATGGTAGCCTATTATTTCGCCAAATTGGCTCGCCAACAAAAGGATATCCAGGAGCGATCGCGCCTGATTGCTAAGGGTCTAAAATTTGTCAAATCTACGGCGGCTAGAAGCCAGCTAGAACAGCTTTTAACTGATTTTACGGTTTCATATCCCAAAACTGCCCCTCGCCTGCCAGTGTATCGTTTAGAGGAGTCTGAGGAACTTCCTTGTATTGTACCTGTGGCGGGGAGGTTTCCCCTCAACAAGGAGGATTGGCAAGCTGTTCCCCTGTGTGAGGCGATCGAACCTTTTGGAATCATCAAATTTAATGGAGGAGGTGCTTGGCTGGCTTTACCAGGTTGGCAGGTAGTCCGAAATTCTGAAGACCCAGTGGTGATTTTATGTCAAAGCGACCAGCTTCCTACTCCTCTCCCTGGTCAGGTTGAGGAAGTAGTTGCAGTTATTGATCGCGCAGGTAGAACATGGCAAGCAGACAGTTATTTTCTAGTGGAGATTGAGGGTCAACTAGAATTGCAATGGTTTGAGGACCAACCCGAAACGCCTCTGCTAGGCAGGGTGATTCTGATTTTGCGCCCAAAACGGATTGTCGATGAAAATCAGATGACCGATATTTGGCAAATTGAGGAATAGGGCAAAAGCACCTAGAGAGAAGATACTCGCTATTCGCGATCCAGTTATCCTACCCCGCCAGCTAGGGGCAGATTTAACGGGAACGACGCGATCGCATATTCGGGGGCAAAAAGTCAGCAGGTTCTTCCTCAATCCGATAAGGCCAGATATCAATAGGTTGAATTGAATAACGTTTCAACTCAGACCGACGATTAGATTGACCCGCCATCACCACTAAAGCGATCGCAAAAATACTACCACCCAAGACCACAGCCAGAATCACCCCCACCAGAAACCATAGCATAGCAGTTTGCAAGCCATGTCCGCCAGAATTGCCTTGAGATAAACGGTTTTGATCCAGAGTCAAATTACTAACCCGACGCTCCTGTTCTTGCAGTTGCATAGTCAGGCGTTCATTTTGCATTCGCTGCTGTTCAAGCTGAGTTGTAAGAGTTTCAATTTGAACCCGATGTCGCTCCAGTTGACTCGTTAGTTGGTCAATCTGAACCCGATGTCGTTCCAGTTGAGTAGTGATTTGTTGATTAGTCGTTTGTTGTCTTTCCCATTCTCGAAGTACATGAGACCCAGAACTTGAGGAATCAGAGGAACTAGGTGGGGGAGGTAAAGGAAAGGTGGGGATCGGAATCTGCCCATTGGGAAACGTCCCTAATGTTGACTCCGACACATTAGGCGGTGGCGGGAGAATTCCAGATGGGAAACTTGGGGGTGATGGTTCATCCTTTCCTAAAGACGATTGGTTACTAAAAAATAACCATGCGAATAGGAGTAGCATGGCTACCATTAAGGTAAACACACATCCCCATAAAAACCCCGTAGTCGGACTCATGCGTTTGGATTTCACACTTAGGCAGCTATAAGAGAATTCCAGGTTAAATCCTTTTCAACAGCCTAATGGCCTATCTAGGGTGATCAGTAGAAGAGAGACTTGCCATTGGACATCATGTACATCTCTGAATCTAACTGCTTACGAATCTAACCGAGTTGCATATTAACACGAAGCGTTTACCGTTGTCTTGGAATTGTATAGCACAAGACAGAAAAGTTAGGACGTATAATGGCCAGGATATCTACAGAAGACCAAAAATGCCAGCCCCCTACAGTTACGACCTTAGACAAAAAGTTATTAATGCCATTGAACTAGACGGTATACCCAAAACCGAAGCCAGTCAAGTTTTCCATGTCAGCAGGAACACTATCAATCTCTGGCTGCAAAGAAAAGAACACACCGGCGACTTCCTCCCTAAACCTAATCGCCCACCTGGTCATAGCCACCAAATTACCGACTGGCACAAATTCAAGGCTTTTGCCCAAGAGCATGGCGACAAAACCTCCGTTCAAATGGCTCAACTTTGGGATGACGACATCTCTCCTCGCACCATATCCAGAGCCTTGAAGAAAATTGGCTTCACCAGAAAAAAAACTTACGGCTACCAAGAACGTGATGAGCAACAGCGAGAGGAGTTTATTGCTCATATTGAAAAGATGGAGCCGGAAGAGTTGGTTTACCTCGATGAAGCTGGCATGAATAGTCAAGACTCGGATTATCCTTATGGTTACTGCCAGGAAGGACAACGCTTCCATGCCCTCAAATCCGGGAAGAGGCAGGGCAGGGTGAGCATGATTGCGGCATGGTGTTATAGCACTAGTCAATAAGGTTAGGACGCAGCCTTGAGAACAGAATCCATGGCATCATGGAGAGAATCAAACTGCTCAATACAATGGCGAATGCGGGCTTTCAACCACGAACAACATTTCTCTATCTTGTTGAGGTCTGGCGAATAAGGCGGAAGATAGAGTAAACGGCATGGAGCTGCCTCCACCAGTTCAGCAATCCGCCCCCCTTTATGAAACGTTGCATTGTCCAATACTAGAGTCTGACCTGGCTTCAATGTTGGAATTAAGATCAACTCCAACCACAACTCAAACACTGTCCGATTACAACAACCCTCAAAGGTAAAGGGAGCTAAGAGTTGTTGATAACACCATGCGGCTATATAGCTCACCCTGCCCTGCCTCTTCCCTGATTTGAGGGCATGGAAGCGTTTTCCTTCCTCGCAGTAACCATAAGGGTAATCCGAGTCCTGACTATTCATGCCGGCTTCATCGAGGTAGACCACTTCTTGTGGCTCCATCTGTTCAATCTGAGCCATAAACTCCTCTCGCTGTTGCTTCCAACGTTCTTGGTAGCCGTAAGTTTTTTTTCTGGTGAAGCCAATTTTCTTCAAGGCTCTGGATATGGTGCGAGGAGAGATGTCGTCATCCCAAAGTTCAGCCATTTGAGCGGAGGTTTTGTGGCCATGCTCTTGGGCAAAAGCCTTGAATTTGTGCCAGTCGGTAATTTGGTGGCTATGACCAGGTGGGCGATTAGGTTTAGGGAGGAAGTCGCCGGTGTGTTCTTTTCTTTGCAGCCAGAGATTGATGGTGTTCCGGCTGACATGGAAAACTTGACTGGCTTTGGTTTTGGACATACCGTCTAGTTCAATTGCATTGATAACTTTTTGTCTAAGGTCGTAACTGTAGGGGGCTGGCATTTTTGGTCTTCTTAGTCATCTCGTCCTCTCCATTATACGTCCTAACTTTCCTGTCTGGTGCTATACATTGATTACTTAGCGGGTTCCCCCCTACCCTACATTCCGCAGGTTGATAGGTAATTAACCGGATGCGTAGTAATAGCGCTCAACGGGTGGACCGAAGAGGTGAATAATCAATCGCCGTTCATCATTGAGATTGCTAATCTGCCTTTGCCCATCGAGATTAACCCAGTGGATTCCTTGAAACTTCTGCATAATCCAGCGAAAGGTCGGTTTAGCGGTGGGTTGTTGGCGTTGGTCGCGCACCGTTTGCTTCTGAGCATCTAGCGCCTGTCGCAGTTGGCGTTCGGCGAGGGTATACACCATAAGGGTTAGGGCCATGATGAGAGCTAAGGCCTCGACCCGCTGCGGCTTTTTGACAAAGACGCTACTGGCCAAGAAGAGGGGGTCTTTGAGGAAGCGAAAGCCTCTCTCGACGGTCTGTTGCCCTTTATATTCGCTCAAGCAGGTCTGAGCCGGCCAGAGGGATTGCTCCAGTTGATTGGTGGCTAGAATAAAGCGACTACGCTGACGGCTAAAGCGGTCTTCCGCCGTGGCGGTCTGCTGTAACGTGGCCTGGAGCCGATAGCCCTGAACTGGGGTGGGTTCGGCGGATTTGGCGGGACGACCGGGGGGTCGCTTGGCCCGCACCGTCTCCAGGGAGACCTGAGTGAGCTGATGCACCTCGAGTCCATCTTGAAACTGCATCAAGGCCTCGAGGGCATCGGGTTTGCAAGCAAAGACCCGCTGGGTCAGCTTTTTCAATTGGCGGTTGAGGCGGTGTTCGAGCTTCTCTAATTCGGGTTGCCAGAGGTCGGCATTGGCTTTGCGGGTTTGGCTTTCGACGAGGCGCCAGCGCTGGCGCACTCCGGCATAGGTCTGCTCAATCTCCCACATCCGGTAATCCTTGGAGTTGCAGGGGACTTCAGTCAGTCAGTCGGGTGACATCGCTGTGCACCAGCTCTTGAGCCGCTTTTAGGGTCAGCGGCACCCGTGATAGCCACCCCGTGGTCTCCATCTGCTGCAGATTGGCTGCTGTGTAAAAGGCGGCATCCATCACAACGATACCGTCGCTAGTCCATTGGTCACCAAACGCCTTGAGCACCTCTGCAAACTGCTGAGTGTCCTGTTCATTGCCACTGGCCAACTGCAACCATAGCGGCACGCCACCGTCGGCGGCACAGACTAGAGTCATCAAAAACTGTTTCAAATCTGGACGATGGTCTCGGGAATAGCCTCGACACAGCCGAATTGGGCTGGGTTCTGCTGATGTCTCACCGGGGGGAGCTGACTCAAGTCCTACCTCGGATTTCCCCTTCGAGCACCGCTGATACTTCCCTTCTACTGAGATCGAGGTGGCATCGAGATGACGCTGTTGAATATCAATTCCAAATCGTTCCACAGCCTGGAGCGCCACCTGGAGAAAAAATGATGTCGTCCCTTCTGCGTAGAGTTCATCCAACACTCGACCTAAGCGGTCGTCATTCAAGTGACGAGCCTCTACCCCTTCCCCGAGCAGATGAGACACCGCTTTACTCTCAAAAAACTCGCTGAATAAATACAACGGTGCACTGAGAAAGCCTAGGGCGTTCAAAATCATGGCTTTAACCACTTGTCCGGCACTCACATGCTCCAAGCTATGAGGTTCAATCCGCTTATCCGTCAACTCGACCAGGCCAAGTTCGTCAATCACTCCAGCCACTAAACCCAGATGGTCTAAATTTTTAATCTGCATCGCCAGAGCCTACCGCTCGAAGGAACCCTTTCTAGCCTAGACTAGCACCATATCTTTTATTCCCTGTCAACCTGCGGAATGTAGGCCCTACGGCTACCTACGGCTATCGTGTTGGCTTTGAAACATACCCTCCCCCCATAACCGGAATAAGCACTATTGGGGAAGTGACCGATGTGATAGCGGTCAAGGGTGAGGTACGAACCGATAGGCTTGCCATTGACGGGTATCACAAGGGAACTACCCTATCACTTGTCGGGTTTAGGGGGTGATATGGGTATTTGACAGATTGATTAAGTGGTGCTTGTTGACTGAGTAATCATCCTATTGACAGAATTATTTTCCTGTGCTAGGACTAGATTGTGAGTAATATCTGAGTAATTAGGTAGGACTATCGGGTTAAGTGAATCACGGTTATTGCAGTTATGATATGATAACGGTCAGTTAAGTTAATAGTGGACACAACTGGACTCGAACCAGCGACCCCCACGATGTCAACGTGGTACTCTAACCAACTGAGCTATGCGTCCGAACAGTTTATTACATTAACATAACTCACCCGAAAATTGCAACCCCCCAAACGGATCTATTTTTCCCCTCGCGATCGCTGTATGCTTAATGAAGTTGTATCAGCCGCCCATCAGGCGACGGGACACACAGTTCCAAGGGAGGAGATGATGGTTAAGAAAAGTCTAGCCGATATGGTCAAACAGGAAGCAGAAAAGGCGGGTAGTCCCCCCCCAGAATCTGCTGATACTGATCATCAAATTAATACAAGCACATCCCCAAGGGACAATACCTCCTCTAGCCGTCCAACCCCCACCCAAGCCGAATTAGAGGCGCAGATGGAGTTAGAAGCTCAAGTAGCCTGGCTTGAATCCCACTTACAGCAGTCCCAGGAAACTGAGCAGACTTTAAAAAAAGAGATTTCTGCCCTTCAATTAACTGTTAAAAACGCTCAAGCCAGCCATAGGCAATTAGCCACTACAATCAATAAACTACAACAAGAATTAGAGGAAAAAAATAAATTAATAGCCCAACTTAAACAGGAGACTGAAGCGGCGGCGGCCTTAAAGGAAAAGCTAGAACAGGCAGAATTAATAGCACTACATCTGTCGGAAACGAATACTAAACTTTTACAACATATCGAACAGTTAAAACTAGAATCATCTACGTCTAAACTAGCACAGAAACCCACGAAGCGATCCCCACCTCATTTAGTGCCTCGTCCCGAACATTCCCTCAGTCAACCGATGAACAATGAAGATTTTTCTCAAAGTACCTGGCTGTTATAATTTATCCATTAGTGCGAGACGTTCAGGTAGGAAATAAGGCTGAGATGCCTGAAATAACTACCTGGTGAAAACTTCAGCCCCCTGACTGAATACAAGAAGCTCGCTTCTGACCATCCCTATAACTGTTTATATGTCCCGACGTTTGGTATAGAAATATACATAACGTGCGAAACGTTTAGGAGTCAAATAGGGCTGCAATGGCTGAAATAACCTCCTAGTGGGACTTCCACCCCTTGGTGGAATATAAGGGATTCGCACCCCTGACCATCCCATAACTATCTATGTGTCTCAACATCTGGCTTCGACAACCAGATAAGGCAGAGAGACTCAAGGTCAAGACTGAGCGAAAAAAAGAGGGGAGTTGTGTTATGGTCGAAAGAGAAGTCACCTTCCCCAACTCCAATTCCAAACCGTGCTTGCGAGTTTCCCAGCACACGGCTCCTGATGTAGATACCCTATTGTCAGTAGGAACAGGGCTACAACCCCCCGCTTTGTAACCTCAACTTTGGGAGCTAAATACAACACGTAGTCTTTAAACTCGCTTTCGTCATCAAACTCTTACTTGTCGCGGTCTCTATATCCACACCGTGACTAGTGGGCATATCCTAGCCATTACAGTTAGGCATTGGCTTTCAGTCACATCCTTTCCCCTTAAAGGGTTAGGGGTCGAGAGTGAAGTCACCTTCACCCTCTCCCATTCAGAACCGTGCTTGATAGTTTCCCATCACACGGCTCCTGGTATGGATACCCTATTTGTCAAAGGAGCAGAATCAAGAGACCTGCTTTCTACTTCGATGTTCAGAGCTATATGCACCACGTAGTCTTTAAACTCGTCCTCGCCATTATACTCTTACTGACCGCAGTATCTATATCCCCACCGTGACCTGTGGGCATATCCCAACCATGACAATTGGGCTTTAGCTTCTGGTCACATCCTTCACCCTCTAAGCATGCGCTTACATTTTTCACTACTGCCTTGTGAATAGCATTACTCACTTGTTTATAGCCTACATTCCGCAGGTTGATAGGTAATTAACCGGATGCGTAGTAATAGCGCTCAACGGGTGGACCGAAGAGGTGAATAATCAATCGCCGTTCATCATTGAGATTGCTAATCTGCCTTTGCCCATCGAGATTAACCCAGTGGATTCCTTGAAACTTCTGCATAATCCAGCGAAAGGTCGGTTTAGCGGTGGGTTGTTGGCGTTGGTCGCGCACCGTTTGCTTCTGAGCATCTAGCGCCTGTCGCAGTTGGCGTTCGGCGAGGGTATACACCATAAGGGTTAGGGCCATGATGAGAGCTAAGGCCTCGACCCGCTGCGGCTTTTTGACAAAGACGCTACTGGCAAAGAAGAGGGGGTCTTGGAGGAAGCGAAAGCCTCTCTCGACGGTCTGTTGCCCTTTATATTCGCTCAAGCAGGTCTGAGCCGGCCAGAGGGATTGCTCCAGTTGATTGGTGGCTAGAATAAAGCGACTACGCTGACGGCTAAAGCGGTCTTCCGCCGTGGCGGTCTGCTGTAACGTGGCCTGGAGCCGATAGCCCTGAACTGGGGTGGGTTCGGCGGATTTGGCGGGACGACCGGGGGGTCGCTTGGCCCGCACCGTCTCCAGGGAGACCTGAGTGAGCTGATGCACCTCGAGTCCATCTTGAAACTGCATCAAGGCCTCGAGGGCATCGGGTTTGCAAGCAAAGACCCGCTGGGTCAGCTTTTTCAATTGGCGGTTGAGGCGGTGTTCGAGCTTCTCTAATTCGGGTTGCCAGAGGTCGGCATTGGCTTTGCGGGTTTGGCTTTCGACGAGGCGCCAGCGCTGGCGCACTCCGGCATAGGTCTGCTCAATCTCCCACATCCGGTAATCCTTGGAGTTGCAGGGGACTTCAGTCAGTCGGGTGACATCGCTGTGCACCAGCTCTTGAGCCGCTTTTAGGGTCAGCGGCACCCGTGATAGCCACCCCGTGGTCTCCATCTGCTGCAGATTGGCTGCTGTGTAAAAGGCGGCATCCATCACAACGATACCGTCGCTAGTCCATTGGTCACCAAACGCCTTGAGCACCTCTGCAAACTGCTGAGTGTCCTGTTCATTGCCACTGGCCAACTGCAACCATAGCGGCACGCCACCGTCGGCGGCACAGACTAGAGTCATCAAAAACTGTTTCAAATCTGGACGATGGTCTCGGGAATAGCCTCGACACAGCCGAATTGGGCTGGGTTCTGCTGATGTCTCACCGGGGGGAGCTGACTCAAGTCCTACCTCGGATTTCCCCTTCGAGCACCGCTGATACTTCCCTTCTACTGAGATCGAGGTGGCATCGAGATGACGCTGTTGAATATCAATTCCAAATCGTTCCACAGCCTGGAGCGCCACCTGGAGAAAAAATGATGTCGTCCCTTCTGCGTAGAGTTCATCCAACACTCGACCTAAGCGGTCGTCATTCAAGTGACGAGCCTCTACCCCTTCCCCGAGCAGATGAGACACCGCTTTACTCTCAAAAAACTCGCTGAATAAATACAACGGTGCACTGAGAAAGCCTAGGGCGTTCAAAATCATGGCTTTAACCACTTGTCCGGCACTCACATGCTCCAAGCTATGAGGTTCAATCCGCTTATCCGTCAACTCGACCAGGCCAAGTTCGTCAATCACTCCAGCCACTAAACCCAGATGGTCTAAATTTTTAATCTGCATCGCCAGAGCCTACCGCTCGAAGGAACCCTTTCTAGCCTAGACTAGCACCATATCTTTTATTCCCTGTCAACCTGCGGAATGTAGGTTATAGGCAGAGCATTAGAGGGGTTACAACGTTCCGATTATATGGGCATTCCATCGTTAGATTTGTCCTCTCCGCCGGGGTACTTTTAAAGGTCTGTGTAGGTAGTCGCACGAACCCCCTACTTTTCCCCTTGCCCTTTTGAGCGCAGCGTGTCAACCTATTTCGCTGCTAGTGTATTACGATGGTTCAAGTCGGACATTCGGTCTTGCTAATCATAGATGGTTGGCAGTGGTCGCGTCTTGGTAGTAGGTTCTGTTCTACCTCACGCCTTCCGTTCCCCGCTTCAATCCTGGAGTTATGATTTCCAAAACTGGGGGTGGCTATCGCCGTTACTCTCTACTCCCTGATTTCTCAGTTCGTTTATGACCTTGAGTTCCCTGCCTTGCTTAGTTCCCTAAGCGTCGGGACATATAACCAGTTATGAGGATGGTCAGGAGAGGTCTCCTTATATCCAGATTCGGAGCTGGAATCCTCACCGGGTAGTTATTTCGGGCATTTCAGCCCTATTTCATACCCGAACGTCTCGCACTATACGCTTACACTTTTCACTACTCCGCAGGTACATCCTGCCACTTGAGAGCCTAAAAGGGGTTTAAACGTTCCGTTTATACGGGCATTCCATCTTTAGACTTGTCCTATCCACCGGGGTACAGTTATGGTCGAAAGGGAAGTCACCTTCCCCAACTCCAATTCAAAACCGTGCATGCGAGTTTCCCAGCACACGGCTCCTGATGTGAACACCCTATTGTCAATAGGAACAGGCTACAACCCCTGCTTTGTGACTTCAACTTTGGGAGCTATATATAGCATTAGTCAAGGTAGTTAGGATGCAAATTCGAGAACGGAATCCATGGCATCATGGAGAGAATCAAACTGCTCAATACCGTGGCGAATACGGGCTTTCAGCCACGACCAACATTTCTCTATCTTGTTGAGGTCTGGCGAATAAGGCGGAAGATAGAGTAAACGGCATTGAGCTGCCTCCACCAGTTCAGCAATCCGCCCCCCTTTATGAAACGTTGCATTGTCTAGCACTAGAGTCTGACCTGGCTTCAGTGTTGGAATTAAGATGAACTCCAACCACAACTCAAACACTGTCCGATTACAACAACCCTCAAAGCTAAAGGGGGCTAAGAGTTGTTGATCACACCATGGGGCAATATAGCTCACCCTGCCCTGCCTCTTCCCTGATTTGAGGGCATGGAAGCGTTTTCCTTCCTCGCAGTAACCATAAGGATAATCCGAGTCTTGACTATTCATGCCAGCTTCATCGAGGTAGACCACTTCTTCCGGCTCCATCTGTTCAATCTGAGCCATAAACTCCTCTCGCTGTTGCTTCCAACGTTCTTGGTAGCCGTAAGTTTTTTTTCTGGTGAAGCCAATTTTCTTCAAGGCTCTGGATATGGTGCGAGGAGAGATGTCGTCATCCCAAAGTTCAGCCATTTGAGCGGAGGTTTTGTGGCCATGCTCTTGGGCAAAAGCCTTGAATTTCTGCCAGTCGGTAATTTTGTGGTTATTGCCAGGTCGGTGATGAGGTTTAGGGAGGAAGTCTCCGGTCTGTGCTTTTCTTTGCAGCCAGAGATTAATGGTGTTCCGGCTGACATGGAAAACTTGACTGGCTTCTGTTTTGGGCATACCGTCTAGTTCAATGGCATCAATAACTTTTTGTCTGAGGTCGTAACTATAGGGGGCTGGCATTTTTGGTCTTCTTAGTCATCTCGTCCTCTCCATTATACGTCCTAAGTGTTCTGTCTTGTGCTATAAGTCAGGACAAACATTCAAGGCGAACCCGTGCATAGTAATCCAGCGACTCACCTTAATGCCAATGGCTGCTACTTTAGTTTCCCCCACCCAAACCCCTGTCAAACCCTCAACGCGCTGGGCCTCAATTCCCCAAACCCTAATTGTCCGAATCAATACTTCTTCTAGTTGCCGCAAATACCAATGTAAGTCCATTTGATATCGTCGCAGGTTCAAAATCGGATATCCCACCAACTGACCGGGACAGTGATAGGTCACTTCCCCACCCCGTTCTACTCTGTACAGTTCATATTCAGACTCATGGGGGTCAAACTTGAGAAATTCAGAACTAGCCCCCTGTCCCAGGGTATAAACGGGCGGGTGTTCTAATAAAATCAAAATATCCTCTAAATTTGGACAATTAATGCGATCGGCCACTAAGTCTTGCTGCCATCTCCAAGCCTGTTGATAAGAAATTAGTCCCAAATTATAAAATTGGCAATAAACCTCATTAGTATCGACAATAGCAACAGGAGTGTCGTCGGGCATGGTAAAATATTCTTATATGAGCGAAACGTTCAGGAGAAGAAATAAGGCTGCAATGCCTGAAATCAACTCCTGGTGGGGTTCCAGCCCCGAGTCTGGATAAATGAAGGTGACATGAACACCCCATAACTGTTTGTATGTCCCGACGCTTGGACTCACCTCCAGGCAAGGAAGGGAATCTCAAGGTCAATATACGGACTGCTGCTGTTAAACGTAGAAGTAGTTATGGTCGAAAGGGAAGTCGCCTTCCCCAACTCCAATTCCAAACCGTGCTTGATACTTTCACATCACACGGCTCCTAATGTAGATACCCTATTGTCAGTAGGAACAGGGCTACAACCCCCTGCTTTATGACCTCAACTTTCGGAGCTATAGCATTAGTCAAGGTGGTTAGGACGCAGCTTTGAGAACGGAATCCATGGCATCATGGAGAGAATCAAACTGCTCAATGCAGTGGCGAATACGGGCTTTCAGCCACGACCAACATTTCTCTATCTTGTTGAGGTCTGGCGAATAAGGTGGTAGATAGAGTAAACGGCATTGAGCTGCCTCCACCAGTTCAGCAATCCGCCCCCCTTTATGAAACGTTGCATTGTCCAATACTAGAGTCTGACCTGGCTTCAATGTTGGAATTAAGATGAACTCCAACCACAACTCAAACACTGTCCGATTACAACAACCCTCAAAGCTAAAGGGAGCTAAGAGTTGTTGATGACACCATGCGGCTATCATACTTACCCTGCCCTGCCTCTTCCCTGATTTGAGTGCATGGAAGCGTTTTCCTTCCTCGCAGTAACCATAAGGGTAATCCGAGTCCTGACTATTCATGCCGGCTTCATCGAGGTAGACCACTTCTTCCGGCTCCATCTGTTCAATCTGAGCCATAAACTCCTCTCGCTGTTGCTTCCAACGTTCTTGGTAGCCGTAAGTTTTTTTTCTGGTGAAGCCAATTTTCTTCAAGGCTCTGGATATGGTGCGAGGAGAGATGTCGTCATCCCAAAGTTCAGCCATTTGAGCGGAGGTTTTGTGGCCATGCTCTTGGGCAAAAGCCTTGAATTTCTGCCAGTCGGTAATTTTGTGGTTATTGCCAGGTCGGTGATGAGGTTTAGGGAGGAAGTCTCCGGTCTGTGCTTTTCTTTGCAGCCAGAGATTAATGGTGTTCCTGCTGACATGGAAAACTTGACTGGCTTCTGTTTTGGGCATACCGTCTAGTTCAATGGCATCAATAACTTTTTGTCTGAGGTCGTAACTATAGGGGGCTGGCATTTTTGGTCTTCTTAGTCATCTCGTCCTCTCCATTATACGTCCTAAGTTTTCTGTCTTGTGCTATATAAGGCTGGAATGACTAACACTCTTTAAAGCCGTAGAGGTGAATAATCCTCCTAATACCACGATGGCGAGGGGTTGTAGAACTTCATTTCCGGCCCCCTGTGCGATCGCCAAGGGTAGCATTCCCAGAGCAGAAGTTAAAGCTGTCATCAGGATAGGATTTACAGCCTTTACACAAAACACAAAGTACAGTATAATGTATGGCTATTGTATAAGTTATCACAACCAACTACCATACCATGAGCCGTTACTCTTTAGATTTTCGGAAAAAGATAGTAGAAGCCTATGAAAAAGGAGACACTTCTATCCGAAAAGTAGCGAAACGCTTTTTGGTGAGTCCAGACACGGTAAGGCGACTGGTCAAACAGTATCGATTAACGGGAGACTTATCTCCTCGTAAGTGTGGCACTAAAAAGAAAAGCATTTGATCTAAGCATGAGGAAGCCGTGATAGATATTGTAGAAGCCCACCCCGACCTGACCTTATGGCAATATAGTGATAAGCTCAGAGACAAGCTGGGCATAAATGTCAGTACGACCATGATAGATAGATTTTTAAAGCAGCACGATATAAGTCTCAAAAAAAACATACAGGAGCGAAAAAGTAGTAACAGAAGAAGTACAGAAAGCGCGAGTAGATTATTGGTAAAGAATTAGAGATGTGGCTCCTGAAAAGCTTGTGTTTATTGATGAAAGTGGGTTATGGGTAGGGATGAGCAGACCGTTAGCCAGAGCGACGAAAGGGAAAAAAGTCTATGAACTGCGGAAATCCTATCGAGGTCAAAAAATGACAATAATTGGTGCAATTAAGCTCTCCGGAGTGGTGGCGACTCAAACATTATAAGGGTCAATGAAAAAAGAGGATTTTCTCCAATTCATCAAGTTAGATTTATTGCCAAAATTAAAAAAAGGAGATGTAGTGGTAATGGATAACTGAAATTCTCATCATCGAGAAGAAGTCAAAGAAATGATAGAGTCAGTAGGAGCCAGGGTAGAATATCTGCCGGTGTATTCCCCTGAGTTTAACCCGATAGAGATGATGTGGTCACAGCTCAAAAGTTGAGTGTGCAAGTTCAGGACGGAGACCATGGAATTATTAGTGAGATTGGTAGAAGTGGCGGTAAGCCTTGTGGATTTACAGTGTTTGAATAACTGGTTTACCAAGTGTTGTTACTGTGCTTAATGATTGAGATAAAGGCTGTAACCGCTCTAGGGACCCTTGAGTAATAACCTCTTTTAACAGCATCCCTTGAGCAAACTTATGGTTGTATAGCACCAGACAGGAAAGTTAGGACGTATAATGGAGAGGACGAGATGACTAAGAAGACCAAAAATGCCAGCCCCCTATAGTTACGACCTCAGACAAAAAGTTATTGATACAATTGAACTAGACGGTATGCCCAAAACAGAAGCCAGTCAAGTTTTCCATGTCAGCCGGAACACCATTAATCTCTGGCTGCAAAGAAAAGCACAGACCGGAGACTTCCTCCCTAAACCTAATCACCCACCTGGCAATAACCACAAAATTACCGACTGGCAGAAATTCCAGGCTTTTGCCCAAGAGCATGGCGATCAAACCTCCGCTCCAATGGCTGAACTTTGGGATGACGACATCTCTCCTCGCACCATATCCAGAGCCTTGAAGAAAATTGGCTTCACCAGAAAAAAAAACTTACGGCTACCAAGAACGTTGGAAGCAACAGCGAGAGGAGTTTATGGCTCAGATTGAACAGATGGAGCCGGAAGAAGTGGTCTACCTCGATGAAGCTGGCATGAATAGTCAAGACTCGGATTATCCTTATGGTTACTGCGAGGAAGGAAAACGCTTCCATGCCCTCAAATCAGGGAAGAGGCAGGGCAGGGTGAGCTATATTGCCCCATGGTGTGATCAACAACTCTTAGCCCCCTTTAGCTTTGAGGGTTGTTGTAATCGGACAGTGTTTGAGTTGTGGTTGGAGTTCATCTTAATTCCAACACTGAAGCCAGGTCAGACTCTAGTGCTAGACAATGCAACGTTTCATAAAGGGGGGCGGATTGCTGAACTGGTGGAGGCAGCTCAATGCCGTTTACTCTATCTTCCGCCTTATTCGCCAGACCTCAACAAGATAGAGAAATGTTGGTCGTGGCTGAAAGCCCGTATTCGCCACGGTATTGAGCAGTTTGATTCTCTCCATGATGCCATGGATTCCGTTCTCCAATCTACGTCCTAACCACCTTGACTAATGCTATAGTTATCCACCAACAGCAAACCATTGCGGACAGCCACCTCAAACAGGGTAATAAACCCGATCAGAGAAGCAATGGAGATTACCCCCCGTTAAGAGAATCGAGACAATACCACCCACCAAGGCCAGGGGAAGATTGAGCATAATCGCCACAGTCGCCGGGAGAGACTTAACCGAGAAGAACATCAAAATGGCAATCATAATCGCGGCCAGGATGCTATACCAGACCAGATTATTAGTGGCCTTTTGCTCCGCTTCAAACTGTCCACCATATTGGATAAAGTAGCCACCGGGTACTTGAACATTTTGGTCAATGGCGGCTTGAATATCCCCCACAACGCTGCCTAAGTCTCGTTGGGAAACATTGGCAGACACCACAATTAAACGAGATACATTTTCCCGATTGACCACATTAGCGCCCATACCATACTCCACCCTAGCCACAGCACTGAGGGGAATAATTTGTCCGGTGGGGGTAGAGAGGGGAATCGCCCCAATGGCATCTAAATTATTGCGTGAGGCGATCGGCAAACCGACGATAATATTAATCAGTTGTTGATTTTCCGGGACTTGGGACACCACTTGACCATTAAGCGCCGTTTCCACCACCTCAGAAATCGCCGCCATGGTTAAACCATAATCCGCCGCCGCCTCCCGGTCATAATGGATTTGAACTTGGCGGATAGGTAATTGAGGTTCTAATTGTAAGTCTACGACTCCCGCAATGGGTTTGATGGCATCGCGGACTTGTTCCCCGACTTGACGCAACTGGACTAAATCGGGGCCAAAAATTTTGACAGCGATCGCACTTCTGACCCCCGATAAAACTTCATCCATGCGGTGAGAAATAAAACCGCCAATATTGGGAGCAACCCCCGGCAATTGCAGAAACTTCTCCCGCAGTTGCTGAACAGCAGCCTCTCGGTCTTCCAGGGCAACATCACTCAACTCTACATCCACATGAGCCATGTTCACCCCCGCCCCATCAGCATCCCCCGGAGCGCGTCCAGCGCGGACTTGTACCCATTCATAAAGGGGATTATCTTGTAGGGATTGAGCCAGAGCCATTCCCGCCCGATTGGTCATCTCCAAAGAGACACCCGGAAATAAAACCATAGAGTTCACCATAGATTTGTCCTGAAATTCCGGGAGGAAAACCCGTCCCAAGGAAGGCACAACGGCTAGAGTAGCCACTAAGGAGGCTAAGGCTAATCCTAAAATCAGTTGGGGAGTCCTCAGAGACAAATTGAGCAGAGGGCGATACCAACTTTCGGCCAAGCGTGAAATAAAAGTGCCTTCCTGGGGGAGTCTATGATGAGCCAATAAAATGGCACAGAGGGCGGGAGAAAGGGTCATGGCGACCAAAGTAGAGGCCGCAATGGAGAGCAAATAAGCCCAACCCATGGGGGCGAAAATTCGCCCTTCTACCCCCGTTAAACTAAAAATGGGGGCAAAGACGACTATGATAATAACCGTGGAAAAAATGACGGCTAAACGGACCTGAACCGAAGTGTCATAAACCACTTGAAAGGGGGGTTTTGGGTTTTCTTGGGTTGGATTCCGCCGTAAACCACGATAGCAGTTTTCCATATCCACAATGGCATCATCGACCACGGAGCCGATCGCCACCACTAAACCCCCCAGGGTCATAGTATTGATGCCTAACCCCACGGCTTTCAAGAACATTAAGCCAATCAGCAACGAGAGGGGAATGGCACTCAAGGTAATGATAGCCGTGCGCCAGTTCATTAAAAAGAGCAACATAATCACCGAAACGATGATGATCCCTTGAATGAGGGAGCCGCTAACGTTGCGAATGGCAGAATCAATAAAGTTTGATTGGCGGAAAGTGCGTTGAACTTCCACATCAGGGGGAAAGGTAGACTGTAGGGAGTTCATCACCGCTTCCACGGCTTGGGTGACGGTGGGGGTGTCTATATCGGGTTGTTTGTTAATCATCAACACCACCGCCGCCTGTCCGTTAAAGCTGGCATCTCCCCGTTTAAGTGCCGCTCCCGTTTTGACTTCAGCCACATCTTGCAGCAAAATCGGTTCACCGTATTGAACTTTCACCACCGACTGCTGCAAGTCTTCTAGGGTGTTAACCTGTCCGATGCCTCGGATGAGTAACTCTTGACCTCCACCTACGAGAAAACCTCCGGGAGCGTTGGAATTGGCTCCCCTGGCTGCTGCCGCGACTTCATTGAGGGAGACTTGGCGCGATCGCAACAGTTGCGGATCGACCAAAATCTGTTCTTCCCGTTCATCCCCCCCATAAATAGTCACCTGAGACACACCAGGAACCGAGAGAATCTGATTTCTGAGGGTAACATCCACCAAACGGCGTAAATCCATCAGAGACGTTTCTCCCTGACCATTCACCGTAAAGGCATATTGCAGAATCGTTCCCAAAGGAGAGACTAAGGGGGAAATTTCCGGCGGATGAATCCCTTGGGGAAGTTGACTCATCACCTGTTGCAGTCGTTCCGTTACAGCCTGCCGCGCTTGGTAAATATCAGCCTCCTGGTCAAAGACAACATGAACCATAGAGAGTCCCACCTTGGAGGAAGAACGCACCAGGGTAACACTGGGTAAGCCATTAACCGCACTTTCAATAGGAACCGTAATCTGAGCCTCTACTTCCTCGGGAGCCAAACCAACCGCCTCAGTTTGGATACAGCCTTTACACAAAACACAAAGTACAGTATAATGTATGGCTATTGTATAAGTTATCACAACCAACTACCATGAGCCGTTACTCTTTAGATTTTCGGAAAAAGATAGTAGAAGCCTATGAAAAAGGAGACACTTCTATCCGAAAAGTAGCGAAACGCTTTTTGGTGAGTCCAGACACGGTAAGGCGACTGGTCAAACAGTATCGATTAACGGGAGACTTATCTCCTCGTAAGTGTGGCACTAAAAAGAAAAGCATTTGATCTAAGCATGAGGAAGCCGTGATAGATATTGTAGAAGCCCACCCCGACCTGACCTTATGGCAATATAGTGATAAGCTCAGAGACAAGCTGGGCATAAATGTCAGTACGACCATGATAGATAGATTTTTAAAGCAGCACGATATAAGTCTCAAAAAAAACATACAGGAGCGAAAAAGTAGTAACAGAAGAAGTACAGAAAGCGCGAGTAGATTATTGGTAAAGAATTAGAGATGTGGCTCCTGAAAAGCTTGTGTTTATTGATGAAAGTGGGTTATGGGTAGGGATGAGCAGACCGTTAGCCAGAGCGACGAAAGGGAAAAAAGTCTATGAACTGCGGAAATCCTATCGAGGTCAAAAAATGACAATAATTGGTGCAATTAAGCTCTCCGGAGTGGTGGCGACTCAAACATTATAAGGGTCAATGAAAAAAGAGGATTTTCTCCAATTCATCAAGTTAGATTTATTGCCAAAATTAAAAAAAGGAGATGTAGTGGTAATGGATAACTGAAATTCTCATCATCGAGAAGAAGTCAAAGAAATGATAGAGTCAGTAGGAGCCAGGGTAGAATATCTGCCGGTGTATTCCCCTGAGTTTAACCCGATAGAGATGATGTGGTCACAGCTCAAAAGTTGAGTGTGCAAGTTCAGGACGGAGACCATGGAATTATTAGTGAGATTGGTAGAAGTGGCGGTAAGCCTTGTGGATTTACAGTGTTTGAATAACTGGTTTACCAAGTGTTGTTACTGTGCTTAATGATTGAGATAAAGGCTGTATGCAACACCAATGTTGGAATTAAGATGAACTCCAACCACAACTCAAACACTGTCCGATTACAACAACCCTCAAAGGTAAAGGGGGCTAAGAGTTGTTGATGACACCATGCCGCCATATAGCTCACCCTGCCCGGCCTCTTCCCGGATTTGAGGGCATGGAAGCGTTGTCCTTCCTGGCAGTAACCATAAGGATAATCCGAGTCTTGACTATTGATGCCAGCTTCATCGAGGTAAACCAACCCTTCCGGCTCCATATGTTGAATCTGAGCAATAAACGCCTCTCGCTGTTGCTGATCACGTTCTTGGTAGCCGTAAGTTTTTTTCTGGTGAAGCCAATTTTCTTCAAGGTTCTGGATATGGTGCGAGGAGAGATGTCGTCATCCCAAAGTTGAGCCATTTGAGCGGAGGTTTGGTGGCTATGCTCTTGGGCAAAAGCCTTGAATTTGTGCCAGTCGGTAATTTGGTGGTTATGACCAGGTGGGCGATTAGGTTTAGGGAGGAAGTCTCCGGTGTGTTCTTTTCTTTGGAGCCAGAGATTGATAGTGTTCCGGCTGAGATGGAAAAATTGACTGGCTTTGGTTTTGGACATACCGTATAGTTCAATTGCATTGATAACTTTTTGTCTAAGGTCGTAACTGTAGGGGGCTGGCATGTTGGGTCTTCTGTAGATATCCTTGCCATTATACGTCCTAACTTTTCTGTCTTATGCTATATCAGATAGATTAATCTACCCGTTACAACCCTATAAGCCAATACCCCTAGATTAAACCCCTAGGGGTTATTTTATGGCTACAGATTGATGGATCCTACTACGGTTTTGAGTAACACCTAAGTAACGGTAGAATAGGGGTTATAGGCTATGTATCAGGTTCGAGCCCGCTTAGCTCCATTTCAGTTGTTAGATCTCTTGTTCCTGAACTATCATGGGAGCTACTATTTGCTTTTGTTTCTAACTCCATTAAATAAGACCACGCGAGCTTGTGTCATCTCCCAAACCTGAGAAAATCGACTTACATAGTGATTATCCCTGTCCCTGTCGTCGAAAGGGTAATCTGGTTCCGATTACCTTGACCGAGGCTTTCGGTTGCGATCGCTGTCAGCAGATTTTTGTAGTTGATGAGAGCGGTTATTCCCTAGAACAACTAGCCACCCACTACCCCTACAAACAGGCTTGGTGGTGGACTGGACAACAATGGTATCGCGCCACCCCAGGAATGCGATCGCACTATCTACCCTTAGCTTTGGGGATGCTTCTAGTCCCCCTGGTGATTTGGCTACCCCTAGCCATGTACTCTCCCGGGGGCAACATCTTGCTTTGGGCAATAGTTGCTGTTATGCTGGCGATGTTGCCAGCAATCATGGTTTGGCTTGCTTACAGGCGTTAGCTCGATGATCACTGATGATTTTTCTTCTACCCCAGATCCATTAAACCCTTCTCGTCGGGCATATTTTGCCAGTCTTGAATTGACACAGATATCAGGAGAAGATCGGGGTCAAGCAATAAACAGAATGGCTGATGGTCTCAAACAACGAAAAAATGACATTCTGGAAGCGAACACCCTTGACTTGGAAGCCAGCAGAGAAATGGGGGTTTCCGAAGTGATTGGAGATTGGTTAAAACTGACTCCAGTTCGCCTAGAAAACGCGATTAAGGTATTGGAAAGGTTAAGCACCATCTCCGATCCTATCGGTCGGGTGGTTAGCGCTCCTTACCAAATCAAACAGTATAAGGGCTATTATCAGTATATACCCCTGGGAGTCATTGCCCTCATTTACGAGGCTTTTCCTGAATTAGGGGCGATCGCCGCCGGTTTTGCTCTCAAAACTGCTAATAGTTTAATTCTCCAGGGAAGTAGTGAGGCTAACTCTTCCAATCAAATTATCGCCGAAACCCTACAATCAGCCCTAGAAGATGCGCGAATGCCGCCGGGATGTTTAGAATTTGTTCCCGCTGACCCTGATCATCCTATCCCCGATTTAGTCACCGAAGACAGATATATCAACCTGATTATACCATACGGGCGACCCCAATTAATCCAAGAAGTGATTAATAAAGCCACAGTTCCTATTCTGAAAACAGCCATGGGGAATTGTTATCTTTACTGGTCTGCTACCGCTAGTATGGATTTAGTCCGGTGGATGATTACGGATAGCCATAAAAGTGAACCCGACCCAGTAAATGCGATCGAAAAGGTCTTAATTGACCCTCATCAAAAAAACTCTTCCCTAGTGCGACTCTTAAATAGTTTGCAGGAAGAAGGTTTCCAATTACGAGGCGATCGCGATTTCATCCAAAACTTTCCCGAATTAACGGAAGCCGAACCCTCAGAATGGTATCATCCCTATTTGTCAAAAACCATAGCCTTCCGATTTGTGGAAAACCTCGAAAATGCGATCGGCATGATGAATCAGTGTAGCAGCAACCACGCCAATTGTATAGCGACCGAATCCTATAGCGAAAGTCGTATATTTGCCCAAAATTCCAATAGTGCGCTCACCTTCATGAACACATCCCCCCAATTTTCACGTCATCAAAACCGAGGGGATGCGTTGTTTTTAGGAGTGTCGAATCAGAAAGGATATCGACGGGGTTTAATTAGCCTAGAAAGCCTAATGACCCTGAAACATATTGTACAGGGTAATGGCAGAGTGTGAACTTAACCCGGCTGTCAGAGTCTAAGTTAGCTTCTGACCTACTCAGGAACAACTTTTGTCGCCGGGGCTAGTTTTCCACCAATTTAACTTTTTTAGCCAAACCCAAAAATTGTAGAAGTTGAATAGTCATCCAGGTTAAATCAATTTCCCACCATTTCAGGCCATGACGGGCGGAATATTGGAAAGCATGGTGATTATTGTGCCAGCCTTCCCCATAGGTGACAAGAGCAACCCACCAACAATTTTTCGAGTTATCATTAGATTGATATGTTTGATAGCCAAACTTGTGAGTAGCGCTATTGACAAACCAGGTACAATGAAAAACCACAACGATGCGGAAAAAGATGCCCCAGACGACCAACGGCCATCCTCCGAGAAGATATAAAACCACACCCAAGGCGACTTGGATGGGAATGAAATAATTTTGCAGGAACAGATAAACTGGGTCTTCGTTGATATCTTTGGTAAAGCGGGGAACATCAGCATCAGCAGGAATTTCCCGCAACATCCAACCCATGTGACTCCACCAAAAACCCTTGTTAGAGTCGTGGGGGTCAAGGGTTTGATCAGAGTACAGATGGTGCATACGGTGTAAACCGACCCACTGGATAGGTCCTCCTTGACAGGCTAAAGTGCCGCAAAAAGCCAAGAAATATTCTAGCCATTTGGGAGTTTCAAAACTGCGGTGGGTGATTAAGCGGTGAAACCCTAGGGTAATTCCTAAGCCACCAGTTACCCAGTGCAAAAATAAAGCCAGACCAACTGCAGCCCAGCTAAAATTACTTGGGACTAGCACAAAAAGTGCGCCAATGTGGAGGAATGCCATAAATACTATGGTCATCCAGTCGAGTTTGAGTTTGGTTTCAGTTGCAATCGTCATGAATATCAAATTTTTGAACAGACCGGACCTGTTGGCGGCATAATATGCAGCACCCCTAATTCAGCTTTAGTCAGGTAATGAGACACAGCATAGAGTCGCTACATGAAGCGCCACAGGCATTATCCCCAATTTTTTCGGGAATTGACGCTAAGGTCAAGCATCACCTCCGACGAGTGTTAGATGCTTTCCGTACTCACCGGGTAGGAACCCATCATTTTGCCGGAGTTTCCGGCTACGGACACGATGATCTCGGTCGTCAAACTTTCGATCGCGTGTTTGCGGATGTTATGGGCGCAGAGGCGGCGGCGGTAAGAGTCCAGTTTGTTTCTGGAACTCATGCGATCGCCTGTGCCCTTTTTGGGTGTCTGCGTCCAGGGGATGAGATGCTGGCCGTAGTTGGTTCTCCCTACGATACCCTCGAAGAGGTTATCGGTTTACGCGGAAAAGGTCAAGGTTCCTTAATAGAGTTTGGCATACTTTACCGACAATTAGATCTTTGTGCTGATGGAAGTTTGGATTGGTCGGCTTTATCAACAGCGATCGCACCCCATACTCGTTTGGTTTTGATTCAGCGGTCCTGTGGCTATTCCTGGCGCAATTCCCTTTCCATTGCTGATATTGAGAGGGTTGTGCAGATGGTGAAGGCACAAAATCCTGATACCATCTGTTTTGTGGACAACTGCTATGGCGAGTTTGTGGAAGACCTGGAACCGACGGCGGTGGGGGCTGATTTGATGGCAGGTTCCCTGATTAAAAATCCGGGGGGTACTATTGCCGCGGCGGGGGGTTATGTGGCTGGGCGTTCAGAATTGGTAGAAGCGGCCGCCTGTCGCCTCACCGCGCCCGGTATTGGTAGCAGTGGGGGGGCAACCTTTGAACAATACCGATTGCTGTTTCAGGGGCTATTTCTTGCGCCTCAGATGGTGGCGGAAGCGGTTAAGGGAGGACATTTGATTGCTTATGTGTTTGACCAGTTTGGTTATCGGGTTAATCCTGCGCCTCTGATACCTCGGCGCGATATTATTCAGGCGATCGAGTTGGGTTCACCCGATAAGTTGGTGGCTTTTTGTCGCATTTGGCAGAAGTTTTCCCCTATTGGGTCCTATCTTGACCCGGTTCCTGGGGAAATGCCTGGATATGAGAGTGAGTTGGTTATGGCGGGGGGGACTTTTATTGATGGTAGTACCTCTGAGTTTTCCGCTGATGGTCCTTTGCGAGAACCCTATATTGTTTTCTGTCAGGGGGGGACTCATTGGACTCATCTGGCGATCGCTTTGGAGGCTGCTATAGAGGCGATCGCTTCCCTAAATGATGCTTAATCCGTCAATTTAGCTACTGACTTGGCCGGCGGCCAAGACAATCGCTGCCCTCCGGTAATAGCTGGGGAACTTGTAAAAGGTCTGGTCAAATTGCCGGTATTTGGGGTTGGGGTTCTTGGCGGTTTGGTGAATCAGTTTCTCAACGACTAGAACCCGTTTTTGACTCGATAACCCTCCGAGAGACGGCCAATGAGTTAAGATAATTCCTATCAAATGCCGACAGACACGACGGGAGACCTCAACCGTTTGGCTCAACAGCACTCGCGCTGCTGCTGTCGGGTTAAGATTCCATCGGTCTGTACGGACGATTGATGTGGATTTGTTGGTTGCCATAACGCGCTTGTTACCCCAAGGCTTGTCAGATCGGCAGCTCCTTGACCCCCACCTGCCGTTCGGCGAGGTGGGGGAATGCGTCGCTATTTTTGTTCAAATCTTCATAGGCGACCAAATCGTTAGATTGGATAACGGAATACGCCAATCTCTTGCAATATTCTTTTCGCTGCCTACTTACTCTTAAATGCTTACGAGCATATCTATTTCTAGCTTGGTGATAGTTGTTTGATTGCTTTTTTTGGGCTGTTTTTTTAGCTGGACTGTACTTTTTAGACTTCTTTCGATTGGCTCTCTTTAACTGCTTTTCAGCTTGGCGGTAGAACTTGGGAGATGGTTCAACATTGCCTTTATTGTCAGCAATAAATTATCTAATTCCTAAGTCTAAACTTACTATTTTATGAGTGGGTTCAGTCTCTATCCTGACATTGACAGCGATCGCAAATTGAGCATAGTATCCGTCAGCCCGGCGGACTAATCGGACTCGTTTAATTTGCTTGATATCGTAGTAGTTGAGGTCCCAGGTTCCCTTGAATTTCAGAGTTCCGATACCTTTTTTGTCAGAAAAGGTAATAGCTTTTCTGGTTTCCGAAAGTTTCCATCCGCTAGTTTTATATTCAACTGAGCGAGCATTTTTCTTGAACTTAGGAAATCCCTTTTTCCCCTTAACTTTTTTCTGACAGTTATCGTAGAAGCGAGAAATAGCCAACCAAGCGCGTTCAGCCGCTGATTGTGTAGCCATCGAGTTCAATTCATTAGCCCAAGGAAACTCAGCCGCTAAGACAGCACAATATTTATTAAGGTCATATTTTCCCACCCTCTTATTGTCCATCCAATAGCGCAAACATTTGTTTTGGATGAACTGAGATGTGCGAATAGCCTCATCTATAGCTTGGTACTGAGATGGTTTGGCTTTTATTTTGAACTTGTATACAATTATTGCCCAACTTAACAAGGTTATGCTATTATGGCATATCAATGAAAAGATAGCAATAGTAGGTAAGCGAATTTATTCGCCTTTGCCGCTACATCCGCCCTTTAAATAGAGTCGGCCAAAGCGGCTATCGAGTATTTCCAGATCATGCAACTTTTCACATTCCCACGACAAACGGCGCGAGGATTCTCAGTTCTTTCTCAGTCCATGCAAGAGGTGCTTATGACGGGCCAGGACTTACGACAACTTCTGTTAAACAAGTGGGGAGTCTCCTATGATATCCAACTGCGGCGGACGCGGGGCAAAATTTTTGTCCAAGTTATGTGGAAGTACCTAGAACAGGCTTCTTTTCATTTGGGTGAGGCTGAGTATCTCGATCACCTCAATGCGATCGCTGATTATCTCACCAGTTTGGGAGGAGCAGAACAGGTTACCAATTATATCCTGAACACTCGCGATCGCCCCCGGCTAGGAAAAGCCGTCAGTATTCCCATTGACTTGGGGGGTAGGGCTTCCGAATGGATGGTCTAATCCGAGTCCTCCGTTACCAGTGGAATAGTAATCGTGAACCTAGCCCCTGAGTCGATTTGGGAGGTACAGGTTAACTTACCTCGGTGTTTTTCTTCGATAATATGGCGAGAGATAGCTAACCCAATACCTGTACCCTTACCAATAGATTTAGTCGTAAATAGATAATCAAAAATTTTCTCTTGCACTTGTGCAGTCATACCAATTCCATTATCTTCAATCCTAATCACTGCTGATGTGCCATCTTCTCCCAGCTCAGTGGTAATTTTGATCCAGTGGGGGTCTTTCTCTAAGTCCTCATAGCTGGAACCCTCACTAGCATACTCGATCGCATCAATACCATTAGTGATCAAATTCATGAATACCTGATTCATCTGGCTGGGGTAGCATCTAATCGGCGGAAGGTACCCATATTCTTTAATCACCATGATCGCAGGTCGATCGGGATTCGCTTTTAATCGATGCTGTAAAATTAGCAAAGTGCTTTCAATACCTTGATGCAAGTCGAACAATACCACATTATTCTCATCGGAGCGTGAGAAAGTCCTCAGACTTTGGCTAATATTGCGGATGCGTTCTGTCCCCACTCGCATGGAAGCAATCAGTTGAGGTAGATCCTCCATCAGATATTCAAGATCGATATCCTCCGCGTGATGTTCAAGATCCGGCGGTGGGTCCGGGAACATCTGCTGGTACATTTGCAGGTGTTTCAGCAAGTCGAACACATAAATACTCGCATGACTCAAATTCGCTTCGATAAAACCAATCGGATTATTGATTTCATGGGCTACCCCAGCCACCAGTTGACCCAAGGTAGACATTTTTTCACTCTGAACCAGTTGTAGTTGAAATTTTCGCAGGTTATCTAGGGCCTGGGTTAGTTCGTGGGTGCGTTCCGCTACTCTCTGTTCTAGTTGGAAGTTGCGATCGGCTAGTTGTTGGGTTAGGTAACGGATCTTTAAATGTACATTAACACGGGCCAGCACTTCTTCTGGCTGAAACGGTTTCGTAATATAGTCTACTGCTCCTAGGGATAAGCCTTTCACCTTATCGGCCGTATCGTCTAGGGCTGTCATCAGAATTACTGGGATATTACAGGTTGAAGGGTTCTGTTTCAGACGGCGACAGGTTTCAAAGCCGTCCATCTTAGGCATGACGATATCCAGCAGAATCAGATCCGGTTGGATCGCTTCCGCTTGGGCGATCGCTTCAATGCCATTGGTGGCGATCGCTATTTTACAACCCACATTGGCGATCGTATCCGCAATCAAACTCAGATTTGAGCGGTTATCCTCGACAATTAAAATTGTGTCATCGGTCGAATCAGTCATGGGATGGGGGGGTGAGGGTAGTTGGCCAGATTGCTTAATTACCTGATGGCGATACCTAATACAATGTCATACACTTCCTCAATTGTAGCTTAAAGCCGGGGTTTCCTTTCGGGTTCCTTGAGGCGATCGCTACTCTACCCATCATAAATCAGCCTCAAATAAATGAGACAACAACCTCTACTGTGTGGTAATATAGTAAGCACACCTTTCCTATAACTTATTCAACTCACCTAACTTAATCATGACAAAATCTTCCGTCAAAGCATCACAATTCCAGCTTGAATCCAATTCTGGGGAGTGCGGAGTCTCCAAACTTCCACCCGAGGCATTGACTCTTATGGCTGACTTTTTTAAGGTTCTTTCCGAAGTCAGTCGCCTCCAGATTGTTTGCTGCTTAAAAACTGGTGCCAAAAATGTTACTCAAATTATTGAAGCCACTGGTTTAGGACAAGCTAACGTTTCCAAACACTTAAAAATGCTTGCTCAAGCTGGGATTGTCACTCGCCGGCAACAGGGGGTTAATGTTTATTATGAAATTGCTAATCCTTTCCTATTTGAGTTGTGTGAGTTAGTCTGTGATTCCCTATCGGTTCAGATAAATCAGCAAAACAAACAGTTTGAAAAGCTCCGAGTTCTTCAAGAAGCATTCTAGCTTCCTAATTAATCACCCGCCACTGTCCCTAATTGCCTAGGTCAGTGTCGGGATTTACTCAGTATTGACAAGTTAGCCTAAGATTTGATTCCCGCTAACATATCCGCCTCAAACGGTTTCCCTTTTAACATCCGATTCCAATACAGCCAAGGCAAAACATAGCGCTTCACTAACCACATACTATAACGTTCTTCCGTCGGGTCGAATGGAAAACTAGATTTCGGAACACCATCATAATCAAACTCTGCCATAATTGTCCGCCCATAACCTGTTACCAACGGACAGCAAGCATACCCGCCATATTTTCCCCCTAGTTGTTTAGCAGCCATCACCGCTAACAAATTCTCCACTAATGCGGGTGCTTGTCGCCGAATAGCAGCCGCCGTTTTAGAATTGGGAAGAGACGAAGCATCCCCTAAGCTAAAAACATTCGGATAAACATTATGTTGCAGCGTGTATTTGTCTACATCTACCCAACCTTTCGTGGGTCCCTCTTTCACCGCTAAAGGACTGTTTTTAATAAAATCAGGGGCACTCATTGGCGGCGTGACATGAATCATATCATATTTAATCCTGATTTCCTCTACTCCCGCCTCCGTGGTTTTTTCAAAAACTGCTTCCTGGCTTGAGGGAATAATCGCTTTCAGATTATGCTTATATTTGACATCAATATTTCGGCGCGCGGCAATCTTTTCTAAAGATTCACAGTAGCCTGTTATCCCAAAAATTTTGGCTCCCGGAGTGGCATAAATCACATTCGACTTATTCTTAACTCCATTTTTGATGAAAGTATCATCCGCCAAATACATGATTTTTTGAGGCGCTCCCGCACACTTAATAGGAGTCGCCGGAAAAGTGAAAATAGCATTCCCACCTGGAAAATTCTTGATCACTTCCCAGGTATACGGTGCATACTCTTTAGAATAGTTGCTAGTTACGCCATTTTTCCCGATCGCATCTGTTAACCCTTCTACTTTATCCCAGTCTATTTGAATCCCTGGACAAACTATCAGATAATCATAGTGGACGGCTCGTCCATCTTCGAGAATCACTAGATTTTGCTCTGGTTCAAAGGTTTTTGCTGCTGCTTTCAACCAGGTAGCACCCGCCGGAATACAGTCTTTTTCCTCCCGGATAGTATCTTCAAGACGATAAGCACCACCACCTACTAAAGTCCAAGCTGGTTGATAGTAGTGTTTATCTGAGGGTTCAATAATAGCTATATCTAGGCTACTATCTTGTTGTAAAATTTGGGCTGCCACAGTTATACCAGCCGCTCCCCCACCCACGACCACAATGGTATGATGGAGAGAATCTATGATAGGTTTCGATGTGGGAATTTCCGAATTGGTCATAAGGTATTTTTACTCCTGTGAATTGAACTTTCCGAATTTTCGGCTGATTGATCAACACTAATCATCAACCGGGATTTTGATATATGCTAGTCCCATAATAACCAGGATTTAATCATTATTGAACTATCCATAACCAAAATGGTTGCCTAGAGTATTTATACATATCATTAAACCCAGTTGCGCCACCATTATCATTATTAGTTGTAACGGGAAAACTGATATATACATAGCCATTGACATATTTTACCATAAATGTTATAATCCCGTCAACCTTTGCCATAAATTGACGGCGATATTTAGGGATATTTCATATCTTTAGTAATCCGAGAAATATCGGCTACAATCCCATCAAAAAAAACTCAAATTAATCCTATGGTTGCTCACCATCTCATTGAAACCATCAAACAAGATTATCAAAACTTTCCCGATAATCAAACCTATAGTATTTATGCAGACAACGTTTATTTTAAAGACCCTGTTAATGAATTTTCGGGATGCGATCGCTATCAAAAAATGATCAACTTCATGGCCACCTGGTTTCAGGATATCCAATTAGACTTACATGATATTTCGGAATCTGGGGACACCATCGAGACCCAATGGACTCTCAGTTGGACCGTATCTGTACTGCCCTGGGCTCCGCGACTATCCATCCCCGGTTACAGCCACCTACACATCAACCCAGAAGGCTTAATTGACCGCCACATAGACTACTGGAACTGTTCCCGCCTCGCCGTAGTCAAACAGCTTTTTCAACAAAACAGCCCTAAACGTTAGAATAATGTAAACATATTTTAAGCGGGACTCAAAACTATATGCGCGTGATTTTAATGACCGGAAAAGGAGGCGTTGGTAAAACCTCCGTTGCCGCGGCTACAGGCTTACGGTGTGCCGAACTAGGCTATAAAACCCTGGTATTAAGTACAGACCCAGCCCACTCCCTAGCAGATAGTTTTGATGAACCCCTCGGCCATGAACCTCGCCAGGTGAAACCCAACCTATGGGGCGCAGAACTAGACGCACTGATGGAATTAGAGGGAAACTGGGGGGCTGTCAAACGCTATATCACTCAAGTTCTGCAAGCGCGGGGACTTGATGGCGTTCAAGCCGAGGAATTGGCTATCCTTCCCGGAATGGACGAAATTTTCGGCTTGGTGCGAATGAAGCGGCACTATGACGAGGGGGAATTTGAGGTTCTCATCATTGACTCAGCGCCCACAGGGACTGCTCTGCGCCTATTAAGTTTGCCGGAGGTAGGTGGGTGGTATATGAGAAAATTTTATAAACCGTTACAAGGGATGTCGGCCGCTCTGCGTCCTTTAGTGGAACCCATCTTTAAACCTATTGCTGGTTTTTCCCTCCCGGACAAAGAAGTAATGGATGCACCCTATGAATTTTACGAGCAAATCGAAGCCTTAGAAAAGGTATTAACTGATAATCAGAAAACCTCAGTGCGTCTGGTAACTAACCCAGAAAAAATGGTAATTAAAGAATCCTTGCGCGCCCATGCTTATCTGAGTTTGTACAATGTAGCCACGGATTTAGTGATTGCGAATCGGATTATCCCCGACTCAGTAACCGATCCATTTTTCCAACGCTGGAAGGAGAACCAACAGCAATATCGCCAGGAAATACATGATAATTTCCGCCCTCTTCCTGTCAAAGAAGTAGAACTATTTACTAAGGAAATGTGCGGTTTTGAAGCCTTAGAGCAACTCAAGGATATTTTGTATAAAGATGAAGACCCGACTCTGGTTTATTATCAGGAAAATACTATGCGGGTTATCCAAGATAAAGAATACTATAGTTTGGAGTTATATTTACCGGGAATTCCCAAGGAACAGATACAGTTAAACAAGACGGGTGATGAGTTAAATATCCGTATTGGGAACCACCGCCGCAATTTAGTTTTACCCCAAGCGTTAGCGGCTTTGCAGCCTTCCGGGGCGAAAATGGAGGAAGATTATTTGAAAATTCGATTTGCTGACGTGGCGAAGATTTCCTAAAACTTCTCAATTCCGGGTTCAGTGATTAAGGTAGCTGAATCCGGTTTGTGAGTGTAGTTGAGTATTGAACTTTATTTCGTCCGGCAGCTTTAGCACGATATAGGGCTTGGTCAGCCTTTTTCATCAAATATAGCAATACGCAAATACATTAGTACAGCTTTTGAACGCTGCATCTACACATTCTCTCACCGCTTCAAAGTCTTTAAGTTTTGGTCTCATCCATGTCTTTAAGGGAGACCACCAATTTTCAATTTTATTCAAATCTGGTGAATAAGCTGGCAAGTACCAGATTTCGCATCCCACTTCTTCTACCATTTCTTTTATGCTTTCACCGTGATGAAAACTCCCATTGTCAAGAATAATAATATCTCCCTCTTCTAGCTGAGGGAGCAAACATCGGTCAAGCCACGCTTCAAATAAGTTTCGGTTACATGACCCTTCAAAAGTCAAAGGGGTGAACAACTTGGGCCATCCTAAAGCACCGATCCAACTGACTCTTTCTGTCCTTTTTCCCGACTTGAGTGCATGACACCTTTCTCCTTTTGGACTATAGCCTAATGGATAATCATCTCGATTGTCAAATCCCGATTCATCCACATAAATCAACCTTTTTTTATCCGTTTTTGATAACTTTTCCTCAAATTTTCTCCTTTTCTCTTCATCCCCTTTCTTCATATCAGTAAGTTTTTTTTGCGAGTTATCCCCCACTTTTGACAAGCATTGCCGACATTCTGTTGGGTCACACCTTCTCCCCAAAGTTCGGCGATTTGCTTTTGTGTCTTGTCTTTATGTTTCCAAATCAACTCTCTGAATCGATTTTCATCTGGGATTTTGGGTTTCGGCCCTTTTTGATGAGGCTGAATTGCTTGATAGCTTCCCGTTTCCTCTTCTCTTTTGAGCCACAAGTCCAAAGTATTTCGACTGATTTAAAACTGACGGGCGACTCGACTTTTCTTCTGTCCGCTTTTGACCGCCGCGATCGCCCGTTTCCGCCAATCATTACTTAATGGTGCTGTCATACTCCCTTTCCCTGCTTCATTTCTATCAATTACAGCTTGTTCATTAAATATGTGTAACAATGAATACCTATAACAACTTGGTGATAAACTAGGGCTAAACTCAATTCCAACTGGATTCACCCATGAGCCGTTATTCTGTTGCTCTTAGGAAAAAAGTGGTCACCGCCTATCAATTAGGCTAAGGCTCAATTAGGCAACTTGCAGAGCAATTTATGATGAGTCCTGCTACTGTTCATAGTTATATCAAAAAATCTCGAGAAACTCAAGATATAACTCCTCAAAAGCCCGGGCTAAATCGTCCTAGCCAGCTATAATCTTATCGAGACTTTATTATTCAGATGGTACAAGATTACCCAGATGGGACAGTTCGACAGTATCGAGAACATCTCCTAAATGAGCTGGATGTTTATGTCAGCGTCGGAGGAATGTGTGAATTCCTCAAAAAAGAAGAACTAACTCTTAAAAAAAACTTACCGGTCAGAAAAGGTAGCAACGGAAGAAGGTCAACAACAGCGATTTGATTACCGAGAGCGGGTGAGAGATGTACCTCAAAAATGATATTCATTGATGAGACAGCTTTCTGTGTAGGGATGAGTCCCTCTATGGCTAGGAGTAAAAAAGGCAAAAAAGCATGATGTTTAAGACCCTTTTATTAAGGTAGAAAAATTACCTGAATTGGAGCCATAAGTATCGAAAGAGTGGTAGCTAAAAAAGTCATAGAAGGCTCTATGAAAGGTAAAGATTTTCAGGATTTTATTGAACAGGACTTGGTTCCGAGACTGAATCCAGGGGATGTCGTAGTTATGGATAACCTTAATATCCATAAAATGGAGGGCATTGAAGAAATGATCACTGCTACGGGAGCCAGAGTAGAATATTTACCACCCTACTCACCAGATTTCAATCCTATTGAAATGTTGTGGTCAACGGTTAAGTCAGTGGTCAGAATGTTTCCAACACGAGCAATGGAAGCACTAGAACAGTTAATTAAACTGGCTCTAATGCTGATGGGAACAAATACGTTTAAGAACTGGTTTACTAAATGCAGTTACTGTACTAATTAAATATCGAACAAGCTGTATACTTCATAACCTACTCTCGTAGTGCTATAATGATTGGGATAGTGCAAGACGTTCGGGTATGAAATAAGGCTGGAATGGCTGAAATAACCACCGGGTGAGGATTCCAGCCCCGATTCGCTGGATATAAGAGGTTAAGCTCTGACCATCCCTATAACTGTTTATATAGCACAAGACAGGAAAGTTAGGACGTATAATGGAGAGGACGAGATGACTAAGAAGACCAAAAATGCCAGCCCCCTATAGTTACGACCTCAGACAAAAAGTTATTGATGCAATTGAACTAGACGGTATGCCCAAAACAGAAGCCAGTCAAGTTTTCCATGTCAGCCGGAACACCATTAATCTCTGGCTGCAAAGAAAAGCACAGACCGGAGACTTCCTCCCTAAACCTAATCACCCACCTGGCAATAACCACAAAATTACCGACTGGCATAAATTCAAGGCTTTTGCCCAAGAGCATGGCGATCAAACCTCCGCTCAAATGGCTGAACTTTGGGATGACGACATCTCTCCTCGCACCATATCCAGAGCCTTGAAGAAAATTGGCTTCACCAGAAAAAAACTTACGGCTACCAAGAACGTGATGAGCAATAAACTCCTCTCGCTGTTGCTATTTAGTAGGTTGGGTGGAGTATGGGAACCCAACAACAACATCTCTCAGTGATGTTGGGTTTCACCCAACCTACCCAGCTCGAATTCCTCGAAAGTGAGTAGGGCGATCGCATTTCCGGCGCCGAGCCTATTTAGTAGGTTGGGTGGAGTATGGGAACCCAACAACAACATCTCTCAGTGATGTTGGGTTTCACCCAACCTACCCAGCTCGAATTCCTCGAAAGTGAGTAGGGCGATCGCATTTCCGGCGCCGAGCCTATTTAGTAGGTTGGGTGGAGTATGGGAACCCAACAACAACATCTCTCAGTGATGTTGGGTTTCACCCAACCTACCCAGCTCGAATTCCTCGAAAGTGAGTAGGGCGATCGCATTTCCGGCGCCGAGCCTATTTAGTAGGTTGGGTGGAGTATGGGAACCCAACAACAACATCTCTCAGTGATGTTGGGTTTCACCCAACCTACCCAGCTCGAATTCCTCGAAAGTGAGTAGGGCGATCGCATTTCCGGCGCCGAGCCTATTTAGTAGGTTGGGTGGAGTATGGGAACCCAACAACAACATCTCTCAGTGATGTTGGGTTTCACCCAACCTACCCAGCTCGAATTCCTCGAAAGTGAGTAGGGCGATCGCATTTCCGGCGCCGAGCCTATTTAGTAGGTTGGGTGGAGTATGGGAACCCAACAACAACATCTCTCAGTGATGTTGGGTTTCACCCAACCTACCCAGCTCGAATTCCTCGAAAGTGAGTAGGGCGATCGCATTTCCGGCGCCGAGCCTATTTAGTAGGTTGGGTGGAGTATGGGAACCCAACAACAACATCTCTCAGTGATGTTGGGTTTCACCCAACCTACCCAGGTCTTGAATTTAACCGCCACCAGGTTAACCACCCCAAAATTAACCCAATTACACAACTAATAATAAACGTCAAACTTGCCGTTGATGCCGGATGAATCGTTGGCGCTTCTTCCTTATTCTGTGAGGGTAAAAACGGGTTTATTTCCGTTAATATACCCTCCGAATAATTCGCGATTGATGAAGCCGCCGCCGATCCTGTACCCACTCCTATACTAGCAGCAGCGATCGCCCTTTCTAGCCGATCTTCTCTTTTCGCTTGATTAATTTCCACAATTCCCTCAATCGTCTTAATCAGATTTTCTAATAAAATCATCCCCGGACTTAAACTCTCATAGTCCGTTTTTACCTGTCTTTCATACTTTTGTGCTGCCAATTTACTAAACTCAGCAAACGTAGTTAACTCACAATTTGGGTCTACCTTCGCAAATTCTTTTAACCTTTGTCGATAGTTGGTTAAATTAATCGTAATTGTCCTTAACTGGGAATGCAGTTGACTTAAATCGATCGCATAATTCCCTAATATTTGTAGCGTCTTTTCTAAAGCCTCTTGTAAATCTTCCGGGTTTTTCCGCTGTTGGCGAATTGTTAAGACCGATTTTTGAATCGTTTGATAATTGTCTTTTAATCGGCGTTTCAAAATCCGACTTTGGCTATAAGCCCAAATAATCTTATGGCGATAGGATAACAGGCGATGAAAATGGGTCTGTATTTCCTGAATTTTATCTTTCATTGCCGTTAAGTCGCACTCTGCTGGTAATAGCCAAATTAAATAATGGCATTCTCCTAAACTGTTTTGAATGTCCTTTATCAGCAGTGACTTATGTTCATCATTTAACCGGGGATAATTTCGCAGGTCTTCCGGTTTTTCATTATCAATCAGTATCAGTAAATTTTCCCAATCTTTCACCGAAACTAACTGGGTTATTTCAAATAAATCGCCCCCTAACAGTTTATTCCCTGGGAAACTCAATTGATTATCTTTTTTATCATCTTTTTTCCAGGGTAGGGGTTTATTGGCGATTTCTGTATAACTCTTTTCGGCAATTTCATTAACTTTCTCTGGGGAATATTTCCCGTCAAGTTGACCCCACAATAACCAAGTTTGACCTAGGCTTGAGGGAGTGTTATTAATCCTTTCCTCAATGTATTTTTTCAGTTGACTTAAACTGGTTTTCTGATATTCGCTATCATAGGCATCAATGATTAAACTATAGCTATCCCCCAATTGCGATGCCACTAACACATATTCTATCCCCATTAGAGGTTGTTCCCCCTCCTGATAGTCTAACCGCACAATATCGCTTTCGGGGTTTTCGAGTTTAGCATATTTTTTCAGTTTTTGCTTATTTTCTGGCGTTAAGTCGCTATATGGTTTTTGCAGGTCATGATGAAACCGCCGCCAAAAATAATAGCGATTAAACTTTATGCTTTTTGAGGTTTGTCCTAACCCTTCCCGTAAGTCATACAGAAACAGTTGCAGTGTGATTTCTTTTAGGGGATACATTCAGTTAACTTAGATAGATGGAGATGACTTAAATAGTTGGCTAAAAAACTCTTTTAGTTTGCCACCTCCCGAAGGATTTAGCGCATCTTTTGAGGCTTTGACTGGGTCGGGAGAATGACAAATTACCTCCACCGTATTGCTTAATTCTGTGCTATAATCATCACTCTCGAATATCGGTAGATAGCCTTTTTGGCGATCGCTTCCCTGCATTAGTCGATCGCACTCCTCCTTATATAATAGGGCTAAGTCTGTATCATTCATGGCGATCGCCTCTAATTGTTTGGTATGATTAGCCACATCGGAAATCGCCGCCAATTGATTATACACACTAATTGGCAACTTTTTGTTAAAACGGGCTAAAGCGTGAATAAATGCCGTTATGGTTATTTTCTGGTTGGGAGTCATAGCTAATTAATTTATGAGGGTGGAAGATGCCGTCAAAGATTCAGGCGACTTCGACGATTTCGTTGATTCGCCTACTCCTAAATTCTACCACAGTCTCCGTCATCTGTATACACCCATTTGATAATTAATTTATCCCGTCCGTGACCACTCCCGTCACTTCCTACCCAGGAGACTCAGTGACTCCCCCTTAGCTTAATAACCCGAAATCACCAAACTCCCCCAATGATAAACATCAGAAAACGGCATAACTTCCGGGTTTTCCTGTCTTTCAATCCGTCCTAAAGCCTTGGCTAAAATTCCCTGATTACTCTCACTCAAAGGATGTGATAAACAGGATTCATAAACCTTCGCAATTTCTGCCCAGATCGCCTCACAGCGTAACCAATTTTTCGCTTTATGTAAAGCCACCGCCGCCGTTTCACCCCCTAGATATTCCTGATAAAACTTAATCGCCAATACCGCCGACGATTCATCATTCACCAGCCATAAATCTGATAATCATGATGCCAATCCGTGATGAAAGTTTCCAGTTGTTTCTGTTGCCAAGCCGATAAGGGTATAGCCGTCATGTCGTCTACCGTCAGGATAAAGGTTATCAAATAATAGTTGCCATAATACCAATAAATCATGGCGGTTTCCGGGTTAAGCAAGGCGTGAATTTGTGCTTCTGTTAACCCTAGCTTTATGGTAATCCGGTTTATATTTTAGGGCTTGGTCAAAGGAGGATATCGCTTGTTTATACTCTCCTAAATCAGACAGCGCCACCCCTCGGTTATACCAAGCTTCATGTAAATCCGGTTTATATTTTAGGGCTTGGTCGTAGGAGGATATCGCTTGTTTATACTCTCCTAAATAAGACAGCGCATTCCCTCGGTTATACCAAGCTACATGGTAATCCGGTTTATATTTTAGGGCTTCGTCGTAGGAGGATATCGCTTGTTTATACTCTCCTAAATAAGACAGCGCATTCCCTCGGTTATACCAAGCTACATGGAAATCCGGTTTATATTTTAGGGCTTGGTCGTAGGAGGATATCGCTTGTTTATACTCTCCTAAATAAGACAGCGCCACCCCTCGGTTATACCAAGCTACATGGTCATCCGGTTTATATTTTAGGGCTTGGTCGTAGGAGGATATCGCTTGTTTATATTCTCCTAAATAAGACAGCGCATTCCCTCGGTTATACCAAGCTACATGGTCATCCGGTTTATATTTTAGGGCTTGGTCGTAGGAGGATATCGCTTGTTTATATTCTCCTAAATAAGACAGCGCATTCCCTCGGTTATACCAAGCTACATGGTCATCCGGTTTATATTTTAGGGCTTGGTCATAGGAGGATATCGCTTGTTTATACTCTCCTAAATGATACAGCGCATTTCCTCGGCTAAACCAAGGTTCATGGAAATCCGGTTTATATTTTAGGGCTTCGTCATAGGAGGATAGGGCTTGTTTATACTCTCCTAAATCAGACAGCGCCTTCCCTCGGTTAAACCAAGCTTTATGTAAATCCGGTTTATATTTTAGGGCTTGGTCGTAGGAGGATAGGGCTTGTTCATACTTTCCTAAATGATACAGCGCATTTCCTCGGCTAAACCAAGCTTTATGTAAATCCGGTTTATATTTTAGGGCTTGGTCATAGGAGGATATCGCTTGTTTATACTCTCCTGAATAAGACAGCGCCACCCCTCGGTTATACCAAGCTTTATGGTCATCCGGTTGAAATTCGATCGCTTTTTCAAAGGAGGATATAGCCCCACGCACATCACCATTATCATATCGTTGTAATCCATCGTTAAACCATTTCTTAGCATCAGTCAGGACAGAATAAGTTGAGGTTGGGATGTGGTTGGGGGGTGCGGAATCAGTTGTTTTGGGGGGAGTTTCTGGCGGTGTCTCCCCTAATAAATAAGCCGCTATCTGGGAAATTGCGCCACAATTTAACTTCTTTAATAATGATAGCTGCCGGGAGATTTCTGGGTCTTTAGCGCTATGCTGAAACCGGGGACACCATTCCCGCCATTGGCTTTCCGTCACCCGGTATTCATTCCGACGCAGCCAACCCATCACCTGGTCGCGGTTCCAACCTTGACCTACCTTAGTCAGCAATTGTCGAAATAACCATTCATATTCATGGTCTGGGAGTCGGGGAGGGTTTGACCTCTGCGGCGGTGGGGGAGGGTTCAGCAAGTTGAGTAACTTATTCCCCACCTGGGTCAACCATTGAAGAAATCGGCGCACCAGGTGCATCAGTTGCTTAAACCATTGACGAAATCGGCGCACCAGGCGCATCAGTTGGTTAAACATAAGTAGTTATCGGGAGTATGAAACCATAAAAAACCCCTGTCCGCTACTGGGGGGTGATAAATATTGTAATCCTTTCCCACAGTCGCGGGTTTCACCTCCTCCACCTACCCCAGCCACCTGTCACAAATTAATTTCCCCTTCTGGGTTTTCGCGGTGCGGATTTTCTGGCGTTAAGTCACCATATCCATGGTTTCTCAGGTCTGTCCTAACCCTTCCCGTAGAAACAGTTGCAGCGTCATTTCTTTTGGGGGGTACATTCAGTTAATAGATGGATATCACTTCAATAGTTGCCTGAAAAACTGTTTTAGTTTGCCACCTCGCGAAGGATTTAGCGTTTCTTTGGAGGCATTTACCGGGTCGGGAGAATGAAAAATTACCTCCGCTACCTCCGCCAGATTGCTTAATTCTTTGCTATAATCATCACGCTCGAATTTCGGTAGATAGCCTTTTTTTCGATCGCTTCCCTCAGCCATTAGTCGATCGCACTCCTCCTCATATAATAGGGCTAAGTCTGTATAATTCATGGCGATCGCCTCTAATTGTTTGGTATTATTAGCAACATCGGAAATCGCTGCCAATTGATTACACACATTGGTTGGCAACTTTTTGTTCAAACGCGCTAAAGCGTGAATCAATGCCGTTATGGTTACTTCATCGTTGGGAGTCATAGCTAATTAATTTATGAGGGTGGAAGATGCCGTCAGAGATTCAGGCGACTTCGACGATTTCGTTGATTCGCCTACTCCTAAATTCTACCACAGTCTCGGTCATCTGTATACACCCATTTGATAATTAATTTATCCCGTCCGTGACCACTCCCGTCACTTCCTACCGAGGGGACTCAGTTAGTCCCCCTTAGCTTAATAACCCGAAATCACCAAACTCCCCCAATGATAAACATCAGAAAACGGCATAACTTCCGGGTTTTCCTGTCTTTCTATCCGTCCTAAAGCCTTGGCTAAAATTCCCTGATTACTCTTACTCAAAGCAGGATGTGATAAACAGGATTCATAAATCTTCGCAATTTCTGCCCAGGTCGCCTCACAGCGTAACCATTTTTTCGCCTTATGTAAAGCCATCGCCGCCGTTTCACCCCCTAGATATTCCTGATAAAACTTAATCGCCAATACCGCCGCCGATTCATCATTCACCAGCCATAAACTGGAAATCACCTGAGACACTCCCCCCCGCAGAAATGCACTGGCTAACCCTACATATTCCTTCTCAATGGTTTCCATATTCGTTAAACCCGTTTCGCAAGCATTTAGATACACCAGACTATAGGAAGTCAGCGATAAAATGGCTATTTTTTCTCCCGTTAAACGCTGGGAACCCGATAGCAAAATACTTGACAAATTCGGGTTTTCATGGTTATAATCCCCATGACCGCTAAAGTGAAAAATTTGGTGATTTTGCCCGAAAGCTGATATCACATTTTCCTCAGTCGCTTCGGTGTCCGTAATCGTTTGGTGGCGGCTATTATACCCTGCGAAAATTTGACCAATAGCACTCACTTCCGTTTCCGTAAAAGGCAGATTTTTCGCGCCGATACTGTCCGGGTAACCCACAGTCAGCACAGAAACTCCTGAGTTAGGATTCAGGGTTGGCGAGGCAGAATGACCATAACCAAAAGCCGCGCTGGGTAAACGAGTGATGATGAACTCCTGGGGGAATAAGGCTTCCAAAGGCAGACGGTGCAAGTCTCGATGGGGAACTAAAATTAACTGCCTAATTTGTTCGGGTAATTGCCCCGTAATTGCCGGGATGTTTAACAGGTTGTGCAGGGTTTCTATATGGTCGGTTAACCGTTGTTTCCAAGTCTGATTATCTGAGGTCTTTTTGAGACTATAATTCTCATAATCATGATGCCAAGTCTTGATGAAAGTTGCCATTTCTTGCTGTCCCCAAGCCGATAAGGGTATAGCCGTCAGGTCGTCTCCGGTCAGGATAAAGGTGATCAAAGAATCATTGCCATAATACCAATAAATCATGGCGGTTTCCGGGTCAAGCAAGGCGTTAATTTGTGCTACCGTGGGGCTAATCTCAATGGGTTGAGAAGCGGTGGATAACAGCCAAGTTAAATGGATATTCTTTTCTAATTCTGCGGCTTCTAAGGCTTGATGCCAGTTTTCGTCTTGGCTGGCAAAGTCAAAGGCAAAACGATAGAATAAACTAAATTTTGCCCTCAGCCGTTTGACTGCGGGAATAGACTGATATTCCCCGAAATTTCCCGGCACAAGTTGGGGGGTTTCATCTTCTGGGTTGACAGGGGTAGATAGGCTAACCGTCTTGGTTAGGGAATGGTGTTGATGATAAAATTTATTAATCCAAGTTTGTAGGGTGGCGAAACCCTGTTGATGCCATTGTCTGGCTGACTGCTTTTCTCCTAATTGGCACAAAGCCGCAATTAAATCAAGGACAATAGTTAAATATAAGTCCCGGTCAGCATCAGGGGTGATAACGGTCAAGGCTTCCTGATAATTTTCCACCGCCTGTTGATAATAGTATCTGGCTGTTTGTGGCTGACCAAATTCGTCAGTTATTCGGTGAGAAGCTGTGGCTAATTTACCTCGAAAATAACGCGCTTGACCGATAACATGATATAAAATTCCCCAGGCGGTGGGGTGGGTGGATTTGGGGCAATGTTTTAAACCCTCTTGATAACTAGCAATTTCTCCTGGATAATCGCGTAAGTCTAAACTAGGATTGTGCAGGATTTCTGAGAGTCTCGGTGAGTTGATATCAGGTACAATAAAAGGGGTGGTGCGGAGTGATTGTCCAGCCACATTCCCTCGGTTAGCCCAAGCTTCATGTTTATCCGGTTTATATTTTAGGGCTTGGTCGTAGGAGGATATGGCTTGTTCTAACTCTCCTAAAAAATACAGCGCCAACCCTCGGTTAAACCAAGCTTCATGGAAATCCGGTTTATATTTTAGGGCTTGGTCGTAGGAGGATATGGCTTGTTCATACTCTCCTAAATCAGACAGCGCATTCCCTCGGCTATACCAAGCTTCATGGAAATCCGGTTTATATGTTAGGGCTTGGTCGTAGGAGGATATGGCTTTTTCTAACTCTCCTAAATCAGACAGCGCCAACCCTCGGTTATTCCAAGCTACATGGTAATCCGGTTTATATTTTAGGGCTTGGTCGTAGGAGGATATGGCTTGTTCATACTCTCCTAAATCAGACAGCGCATTCCCTCGGCTATACCAAGCTTCATGTTTATCCTGTTTATATGTTAGGGCTTGGTCGTAGGAGGATATGGCTTTTTCTAACTCTCCTAAATCAGACAGCGCCAACCCTCGGTTATTCCAAGCTACATGGTAATCCGGTTTATATTTTAGGGCTTGGTCGTAGGAGGATATGGCTTGTTCATACTCTCCTAAATCCTTCAGCGCATTCCCTCGGTTATTCCAAGCTGCATGGAAATCCAGTTTATATTTTAGGGCTTGGTCAAAGGAGGATATGGCTTGTTCTAACTCTCCTAAAAGAGACAGCGCCACCCCTCGGTTATACCAAGCTTCATGGTCATCCGGTTTATATTTTAGGGCTTGGTCAAAGGAGGATATCGCTTGTTCATACTCTCCTAAAAGAGACAGCGCCAACCCTCGGTTATACCAAGCTTCATGGTAATCCGGTTTCAATTCGATCGCTTTTTCCCAGGAGGATATAGCCCCACGAAAATCACCATTATTAGCTCGTTGTAATCCATCGTCAAACCATTTATCAGCATCAGTCGGGACAGAATCAGTCGAGGTTGGGGGGTGGTTGGGGGGTGGTGTTTCGGGGGGAGTTTTTGGCGGTGTCTCCCCTAATAAATAAGCGGCTATCTGGGAAATTGCGCCACAATTTAACTTCTTTAATAATGATAGCTGCCGGGAGATTTCTGGGTCTTTAGCGCTATGCTGAAACCGGGGACACCATTCCCGCCATTGGCTTTCCGTCACCCGGTATTCATTCCGACGCAGCCAACCCATCACCTGGTCGCGGTTCCAACCTTGACCTACCTTAGTCAGCAATTGTCGAAATAACCATTCATATTCATGGTCGGGGAGTCGGGGAGGGTTTGACCTCTGCGGTGGTGGGGGAGGGTTCAGCAAGTTGAGTAACTTATTCCCCACCTGGGTCAACCATTGACCAAATCGGCGCACCAGGTGCATCAGTTGGTTAAACATAAGTAGTTATCGGGAGTATGAAACCATAAAAAACCCCTGTCCGCTACTGGGGGGTGATAAATATTGTAATCCTTTCCCACAGTCGCGGGTTTCACCTCCTCCACCTACCCCAGCCACCTGTCACAAATTAATTTCCCCTAACCCCTTTTTTTTATCGCTCATCTGTGTTACTATGAATTCTGGCAAATAAGCGGACGTGGCGGAATTGGTAGACGCGCTAGATTTAGGTTCTAGTGTCCTCGCGACGTGAAGGTTCAAGTCCTTTCGTCCGCATTTGATTAACCCTGGATGTAGTGGCGGTTGTGGCTACTGCCTAACCTTCCTATGGACTGGCGAGGCTGGTTGATTTAATCTCGTCAAAACCCCATAGTTGCTCTCACTTGACCATTGATAGGCAAAACTGGTCTAATAGCGATCGCATTTCCGATTAACTTCGGTCAGTTAATCACAAACCGCCCACATATATTCCTGTGCGTTTCCCCTTTATGTTCATCCCCAGCCCTGGTCTACTAGCCCTGTTTAACTTATCCACTTACGAGAGTATCAGTGCCTTAGCCCTGTTAATACTTTCCCTACAACTCCCCGCCACCGCGATTTTACTCTCCCGCCTATTTCGAGGGTTACAGCGTCGCCCACAATTACACATAGCCCCCCCCACCCCAGACCTATTGGGTAAAGTTAGCGTTATTGTCCCCACCCTCAACGAAGCCACCCGCCTCGGTCCTTGTTTATCAGGTTTGACCCTCCAAGGCTATGAAGTACGCGAAATCATCATTGTTGATAGTAACTCAGTCGATGCCACCCAAGATATGGTCATCGCCCAAAGCCAGCGCGACCCTCGTTTCCGCTTAACTACGGATGACCCCTTACCTCCCGGCTGGGTAGGTCGTCCTTGGGCTTTACATACTGGCTTTTTACACACTTCCCCCGCCTCGGAATGGGTTTTGGGTATTGATGCAGACACACAACCTCAACCCGGACTGGTCGCGGCGTTGGTTAGGGCGGCAGAAAATTCTCAATATGACCTGATTTCTCTATCCTCTCAGTTTATCCTTAAATACCCAGGGGAATTGTGGTTACAACCTGCCCTCTTAATTACCCTCGTCTATCGATTTGGCCCCCCCGATACGGCTCCTAAGACCCCGGAACGGGTTATGGCTAATGGCCAATGCTTTTTGTGTCGCCGTGCGGTTTTGGAAGCCTTAAATGGTTACACCACCGCCTCAAATTCCTTTTGTGATGATGTGACTTTGGCGAGAAATGCTGCTAAAAAAGGCTTTCGCGTCGGGTTTTGGGATGGGGCGGCGCTGCTGAAGGTGCGGATGTATGATGGGTTTATGGATACTTGGTCTGGCTGGGGGCGATCGCTTGATTTAAAGGATGCTTCTTCTAGGGCGGGACTATGGGCGGATCTCGGTTTCCTATTATGCTGTCAGGGTCTACCCCTGTTTGTGTTAACTATCGGCTTCGCTTTGGGGTTACTCTCTCCCCACCATAACCCTATATTTACCTGTCTATGGCGCTTAAATGCTTTCCTCTTTATTATCCGTGTCGCTTTGTCGGGTGCGATCGCTTCTTCATATAATTTCAGCCAAGCACAAGCTAAATGGGTCTTCTGGCTATCTCCCCTCGCTGACCCCCTCGCTGTTTTCCGCCTCTTTCTCTCCGCTACCCAAAGACCTACCCAGTGGCGAGGACGCTACTATGAATAATTCCGGTCAAAGTCCCTCTCCCCTCTGGGATCCAGATTTAGGGTGAGGGCAATGTATCGGTGAGGGCAATGTATCTAGGAGAAAGCCCTAGGGTGAGGGCAATTTATTAAGGGACTAATTACCTCTCAAAGTCCCTCTCCCCTCTGGGATCCAGATTTAGGGTGAGGGCAATGTATCTAGGAGAAAGCCCTAGGGTGAGGGCAATGTATCTAGGAGAAGGACCTAGGGTGAGGGCAATTTATTAAGGGACTGATAACCTCTCAAAGTCCCTCTCCCCTCTGGGATCCAGATTTAGGGTGAGGGCAATGTATCTAGGAGAGAGACCTAGGGTGAGGGCAATTTATTAAGGGACTAATTACCTCTCAAAGTCCCTCTCCCCTCTGGGATCCAGATTTAGGGTGAGGGCAATGTATCTGGGATCCAGATTTAGGGTGAGGGCAATGTATAGCACCAGACAGGAAAGTTAGGACGTATAATGGAGAGGACGAGATGATTAAGAAGACCCAAAATGCCAGCCCCCTATAGTTACGACCTCAGACAAAAAGTTATTGATGCCATTGAACTAGACGGTATGCCCAAAACAGAAGCCAGTCAAGTTTTCCATGTCAGCCGGAACACCATTAATCTCTGGCTGCAAAGAAAAGCACAGACCGGAGACTTCCTCCCTAAACCTAATCACCCACCTGGCAATAACCACAAAATTACCGACTGGCAAAAATTCAAGGCTTTTGCCCAAGAGCATGGCGACAAAACCGCAGCTCAGATGGCTGAACTTTGGGATGACGACATCTCTCCTCGCACCATATCCAGAGCCTTGAAGAAAATTGGCTTCACCAGAAAAAAAACTTACGGCCACCAAGAACTTGATCAGCAACAGCGAGAGGAGTTTATTGCTCAGATTGAACAGATTAAGTAGACGCGCCACGGTGTGGATGTAGGTCCGGCGACCGGTGGGGGTGTTATGGCGAAGACGAGTTTAAAGACTACGTGTGCATATAGTTCTGAAAGAAGAAGGACTAAGCGGTGAAGTCAACACTGTACCACTGACCAATTGGGCATCCACATCGGGAGCCCTATGATGCGAAAGTCTCAAGTACGGTTTTGAATGGGAGGGGATGGGGGCGACCCCATTCTCTACCCTTCCCCCCTGAACATGACTGGACTGATTTTGATGGGGTGCTAGGATAAAACCATCCTTCTCGAGTTACTGGAGCATAATGGCTTTCTATGATTGAAATTTTAGCAGTTCTTTCCGCATCAGCAGCAGGAGGTATGAGAATTGCGCTTCCACTCCTACTAATTGGATTACTGCGAAATAATTTATGGTCTGATGTACCACTTCTTTCGGCTCTGTCTCCCAAGGTGGTAATTGGTGTTTTGGTGAGCTGGTCCCTCTTTGAACTTTTCGCCTCGAAACAATTATTAGGACAGCGCATTCTCCAGGTATTTCAACTGGTGTTTAGTCCCGTAGTCGGAGCGATTATGGGTTTGGCGATCGCTGAAGCCAGTTCTTTCCCCTCCTGGTTGTTGTGGTTGCTGGGAATTGTTGGGGGACTTTTGGCTTTAGTCTTACAATTGGTACAAGCGGGATGGTTTTACCGTCTGCGAGGCTTACCTCTATGGGCAATTTTTGTCCAGGATGGTTTGTGTATTGCTCTGGTTATGTTTGCTTTTGATGCTCCTGAACAGGGGGGGTTAATTGCTTTATTCTTGCTCTGGCTCGCTATTCGTAGCTCTACAGAATGGTATAAATGGTATACTCAGCAGGCTAGTAATCGCCATCGTAGCCAGCCTCGACTGGGGAAGCAAGACCCTGATTAAACTAAACTTTAAATACTCACAAGCAAATACTCATACAAAAATCTTAATTAGTGGGTTCACATATTTTTGACACCAGCACTGACACAGATCACAAAATTAAGTGATCTAGTTCATCAACCCTCCTATCTAGTTTTTTAAGCAGCAACAGGACTCAGTTTTCATCATCTCCCCGGTTTCCTTTGTCTCCAGGGAAAAGAGACCCCATCAGCCCCTAGATAGAGTTTTTCAGATTAAATATTGATTATGGGAGCCGATCCGACTACAATTTTTGTGGGCGATACTTTCGAGTTGGTAAGAATATACAATTTATGGGCTCATGCCATCAAAGCGATCGCACCTACCTTTATTCTACCTGTAGAAATTTTATGGATATTCAACTCATTAATATCGGCTTTGGCAATATTATCTGTGGTAATCGTGTCATCGCTATTGTCGGCCCCGAATCAGCCCCCATTAAGCGTATCATTACAGACGCACGAGACCGAGGACAGCTTATTGATGCTACCTATGGACGGCGCACCAGAGCCGTGATTATTACCGACTCCAATCATGTGGTTCTCTCAGCTATTCAGCCAGAAACCGTCGCTAACCGATTTGTGGTTGAGAAAAACGGTGCTAATCGCCTTTCATAAACCTATCTGGGTTCACCTAAAACTATATTAAGATGATTGACAGCAAAACTGGCCAGCTCATTGTCATTACCGGACCTAGTGGCGTGGGAAAAGGAACGATTATTCGATCGCTTCTCCAAAAATATCCACAACTCCATCTTTCCGTCTCCGTTACTACCCGTTCTCCCCGTCCCGGAGAAGTCCATGGAAAAGACTATTTTTTCGTCACTCGCGATCGCTTTCAACAAATGGTTCAACAACAAGAGCTACTAGAATGGGCTGAGTTTGCCGGAAATTTCTACGGGACACCCCGCTTGGCTGTCCAAGATAAAATTCAGCAGGGAGAGAATGTTCTACTCGAAATTGAACTAGAAGGCGCTAGACAGATCTCACAGACCTTTCCACAGGCTCTGCGAATTTTTATCCTTCCACCTTCTCTACAAGAACTCGAGAACCGTCTACGAAATCGCGCCACTGACTCCCAAGAGGCGATCGCTCGTCGTATTCAACGCGCTAAAACTGAAATCGCCGCCGCCGGGGAATTTCACCACACCTTAATCAACGACAACCTCGATCGCGCCCTCGCAGAACTCGAAACCCTCTTTTAATTCATCCCCCATATATTAACTTTTGTAACAAAAAATTAAGAAATGTTGCGAAAAATTTTTTTTGGCGGGGGGTGCTTGCTTTTTGGGGTGACTTCTGCTACACTTTTAGACAATGGGAATAGTCGCAATTTTATTATTTTGGGTAAGATTCCCATTATTTAACTGTATGTCAATATCCTACCATTAGTTCCCCGTGCTTGTCAACCCTTAGCGCCAGCGACGAGTTTATTGAGAATTGATATCAACAAAGTTGGGGGATGAAATAGAAGAGGGAAGCGGCATAACATGGATTTGCCGCCCAATTACCCATTCTACTTGAGAGTAGTTTTCGATGCTATGCGAGTTTTCTTGCGTTCGGAGTCCGATAGTTCTTCGCCGGACTGGAGGCGAGTTGCACTACCTTGGAGGACAGTAGCAGCACTGTTGTCGCCCATTTGTAAAGCGGTTTTAGCCGCTGTTTGTAACATAGTAGCAGCACCGGCGCGATCGCCTTGTTGTAGTTTAGTTTCAGCGATTTGAGTTTGTCGGTACTTAGCCAAAGCCAAAATATGTTTTTGAACCTTGGGATCGGAAGTAGGGCGATAATCTCCGAGGACATTAGCTTCCACCAAAACCGGCTGAGAATAGAGCTTTTCAATACCCAAAGCCGGGTCATCATAGCGGACTTGAACTTGAGCGATCGCCTGTTTACTGATCGGCAAATTGCCAACATCAACATAAAGGTTAGCCAAGATAATCCGTTCGGTATCTTTCATTAAATCCCCCAAGCGAACCGCGAGTTGTTCTCCTTTTGGCAGTATAGGAAGTTCAATAGTATCAGGATAAACCTGTGCGACTGGCTTGAGTTGAGCCAAGCGGACATAAGGAAATAGGGAGAATAATAGGTAAGCGTTAGTGAGTCCCACCGATTGCATACGGGTAAACAGACGGCCAAACTCAGCGATCGCCTGTTCGGGGTATTCAATATATCCCAAAGCACCGCCACCCGCATCGGCAATTTTCTCTAAAATATCCTGATTCCAGTCGTCTCCAAATCCCAAAGAATTAATAGTTAACTTATATTCCGTGGCCAGTTTGGCGAGTTTGAGACAACGTTTATTATCCCCGTGTTCATTTTCCCCGTCAGTGAGAAGAAACCCTTGAGAAATCCGATCCTGTTTACCCTTTCCTAACTCCTCAATTCCCAGCTTGATACCTTCATCAATAGCCGTTCCCCCGGAACAGCGCAAACCATCAATCTTTTTTTTGATACCATCAGGATCGGTGAGGTCTTGATTAGGAACCAATACCTTAGCTCGGTGATCAAAAGCAACTACCGAAATCCGATCGCCTACATTTAAGCGATCGATAAGTTCTTTCGCCGCCTGTTTCACCGTTTCCAATGGTTGACCATTCATAGAACCACTGTGGTCTAAAATCAAACATAGATTCATGGGAACTTGACCCTCAAACGGATCAGGAACCGCTGAAACCGAAATTGACAGTTGACGCTGATTCGATTCTTGATTTGGGTCTAGGTTCGGATCGTTGAGGGAAGGCTGCAAACTGACTTTCATAGAAGACCTCCGGGATGTGAAAATCCTATTTGAGTATAGGACGCAACTCAAAATTCAGATGGTCGGTAATTTCCCATCCGGTTATTCACAGGACTGAGCCACGAGTTGCGTTAGTATATAGTTTAACCTCTTTGATGAGTTCATCGGTTTATACTGTGCAATCACCATACTACTACAGCGACAGTGCCATTAGGACACCACCCCCAGACCTACCCTCCTTGCTACTCAAGGAAAGGATTATCTATCTAGGGTCGCCTCTAGTTTCCTCGGACGACTATAAGCGACAACTAGGGGTTGATGTCACCAAACTAATTATCGCCCAGTTGCTTTATCTGCAATTTTCCGATCCAGAAAAGCCTATTTACTTCTATATCAACTCTACCGGAACCTCTTGGTATACGGGAGATGCGATCGGACAAGATACCGAAGCCTTCGCGATTTGCGATACCATGAGCTATGTCAAACCCCCTGTGCATACTATCTGCATTGGTCAGGCTATGGGTACAGCCGCGATGATTCTTTCCGCCGGGACAAAAGGCTGTCGTACCAGTCTCCCCCATGCCACCATTGTTTTAAACCAACCTCGTATGGGGATGGGACGCTCTCAGGCTACTGATATCCAAATTAGGGCTAAAGAAGTCCTCGCCAACAAAGCATCGATCTTGGATATTTTGTCCCAAAATACCGGACAACCTGTGGAAAAAATTGCCAAAGATACCGATCGGATGTTCTATTTAACACCAGAGGCGGCTAAAGAATATGGGTTGATTGATCGGGTTCTCGAAAGCACTAAGGAATTGCCCAAACAATTACCCGTTGGTGTGTAGTAAACTTGCTTGTGCTTACAAATTATGGCTGTCGATGAAGTTCTTCGCGTTCCTTATCAGATTCCTGGTAGTCAATACTGGCAGTGGGTTAACATCTATACTCGTTTGAGTCAAGAACGAATTATTTTTCTGAATCAGCCTCTGACAACCGGTGTCGCTAATTCCCTGGTGTCGGCTATGTTGTATCTTGACTCCGACGATCAGAATAAACCCATCTATATGTACATCAACTCCATTGGTGATCCAGTCCTAGCAGGTATGGCTAATGAGTCCATGGGAATGATGTCAGTCATGGCGGCTTTGGCTGTATATGACACTATGCAACACATCAAATCGGAGATTGTGACTATCTGTTTGGGTCAAGCAGTGGGGATGGCAGCTTTGTTATTGTCCTGCGGTTCCAAAGGTAAACGGGCTAGTCTTCCTAATTCCATGATTACTCTTTATAACCCCCAAACCGGAACCCAAGGACAAGCTACCGATATTCAAGTAACCGCTGACGAGATCCTCTCGAAACGGGCTTTAATGATGGATATCTTTCACCAAAATACTGGTCAAACCATTGAGAAATTGACTAAGGACATGAACCGCACTTTTTACATGACTCCAGAAGAGGCGAAAGAGTATGGTATCATCGACCGTGTTTTAACAACTCTAAAGTTGACTTGATTTCCTCCGTCGGGTATCGGTAAACTACCAGAAAAGAGGAGACAATTGATAATTAATTGTTGATGATTAATTGTTGATCTGCTCTCCTCACCAACCCCCCGACGGTAGACTGGCGATCGCCACCGGGGAAAATCTCCCGTTAAATTCAACCAATCTTATACAGACACAACAAAAGGATTAGTAATTATGCCTATTGGTGTTCCTAGTGTTCCTTATCGCCTTCCTGGTAGTACCTATGAACAGTGGATCAGTATCTATGAAAGACTTTTCCGCGAACGAATTATCTTTTTGTCGGAAGAGGTTGACGACGGTATTGCTAATGCGATCGTCGCTTATATGCTGTATTTGGACTCCGAAGACCCCTCCAAACCCATTTACCTCTATATCAATTCCCCTGGCGGTTCGGTAACTGCCGGGATGGCGATTTACGATACCATGCAATATATCAGGTCTGATGTGGTGACTATCTGCGTGGGTATGGCTGCTTCTATGGGTGCATTTCTCCTGGCTGCGGGAACTAAAGGTAAACGCCTAGCCCTCCCCCATGCTAGGATTATGATTCACCAACCTTTGGGGGGGACTCGCGGACAAGCCACTGATATTGAAATTGAGGCTAAAGAAATTCTCCGAATTCGTAAGGTCCTCAATGAGATGTTAGCAGAAAGATCCGGTCAAACTCTCGAAAAAATTGAGAAAGACACCGATCGCGATTACTTTATGTCCGCCGCCGAAGCCCACGAATATGGTTTAATTGATCAGGTCATTGAAGAACGCCCAGTTTAGCCATAGCCAGATTTCTGCTAAACTAATCACGCCCGCGTTTCTTGTGGTGCGGGTTCGGTTCTTGCTTAAACTGGGGTAGATTAAACCTAGATGGACACAACGGATTACTATCGCACATTGGGTTTAAGATCAGGGGCGAGTTTGGAAGCGGTCAAGGCTTCCTATCGGAAACTCGCCCGACAATATCATCCTGATGTTAATCAAAATAATCCCCAAGCAAAGGAAAGATTTATCGCCTTAACGGAGGCTTATAAGTTTCTGTTAGATGTCGCTAAACCTGATTCCCAAATGGCTTGGGCTACGGCCTCTTATACCCACTTCCCCAAGGGTACAACCTCCCATTATCCCACGGGGAAAAATAAGGTCTATCACCCGGAAAACCGGATTCAATTTAACCCGGAACTCTCGGAAACTGAGCAAAAATTGAAGGACAATTGCTATAAACAATTGCAGCAATTACTCAGATATCAGCGATTCCCTAGGGCGATCGCTTTAGTGGAAGGACTAGCCCACAGAATCCCCCAAGACCAGGAAATCCGACAGTGGCAGGCTATTACTTATCAACGTTGGGCTCGTCAACTTATCAAAGAACGCCAAACCGATAAAGCCCGCAATTACCTCAAAAAAGCCCTCCGTACTGACCCTCACAATCGCACGCTGTGGGCGGAAGTTGAACGAGATTTTCAATCCCTAGAAAGTGTCTATTCCTAAAGGTTAATTAACCATGATTTCCCGGCTTTTCTTGCTGGAAAAAGATGCCTTTTTTAACATTAAAAAAAATTTTTGGCTCGGAACCCGCGCCAACCCTTGACAACCACCGGGAACTCATGGTAGTATTTGGATATGATAGTAAAACAATTGGAATCTGTTCACTAAAAATAAAATTGTCACTATTCGCATTATTTAAAAAGTATAGCGCAAGTCGCCGGGAAAAGCAACCCCCCCCAGAAAAAAAATTTTCCCGGCCCCAACTTAACATTTCTTTACATACAGCTTGTTCACCAGTCCCTTAAGACATTGCCCTCACCCTAGGTCTCTCTCCCAGATATAGCATTAGTCAAGGTGGTTAGGACGCAGTTTTGAGAACGGAATCCATGGCATCATGGAGAGAATCAAACTGCTCAATACAATGGCGAATGCGGGCTTTCAGCCACGACCAACATTTCTCTATCTTGTTGAGGTCTGGCGAATAAGGTGGTAGATAGAGCAAACGGCATTGAGCCGCCTCCACTAGCTCAGGAATCCGTCCCCCTTTATGAAACGTTGCATTGTCTAGCACTAGAGTCTGACCTGGCTTCAGTGTTGGAATTAAGATGAACTCCAACCACAACTCAAACACTGTCCGATTACAACAACCCTCAAAGCTAAAGGGAGCTAAGAGTTGTTGATGACACCATGCGGCTATCATACTTACCCTGCCCTGCCTCTTCCCTGATTTGAGGGCATGGAAGCGTTTTCCTTCCTCGCAGTAACCATAAGGGTAATCCGAGTCCTGACTATTCATGCCGGCTTCATCGAGGTAGACCACTTCTTGTGGCTCCATCTGTTCAATCTGAGCCATAAACTCCTCTCGCTGTTGCTTCCAACGTTCTTGGTAGCCGTAAGTTTTTTTTCTGGTGAAGCCAATTTTCTTCAAGGCTCTGGATATGGTGCGAGGAGAGATGTCGTCATCCCAAAGTTCAGCCATTTGAGCGGAGGTTTTGTGGCCATGCTCTTGGGCAAAAGCCTTGAATTTATGCCAGTCGGTAATTTTGTGGTTATTGCCAGGTGGGTGATTAGGTTTAGGGAGGAAGTCTCCGGTCTGTGCTTTTCTTTGCAGCCAGAGATTAATGGTGTTCCGGCTGACATGGAAAACTGGACTGGCTTCTGTTTTGGGCATACCGTCTAGTTCAATGGCATCAATAACTTTTTGTCTGAGGTCGTAACTATAGGGGGCTGGCATTTTTGGTCTTCTTAGTCATCTCGTCCTCTCCATTATACGTCCTAACTTTCCTGTCTGGTGCTATAAGTTAACAGCAGCGGCTATTTCGGTAAGCCTTAACCCATACATTACTGTCATACCAGTAACCCACAGCCAGGCGTGACGAGCTTTACTGAATGTATGGTTTTTGATAGTGTAGACTGCTTGTTTAGCGCTGTACCACCAATTTTTAAAGGCATCGATGCCTATACGCTGCTTAACGGTGAATCGTGTTTGTCTGGGATTAATAAGTTCTAACTGTTTTAGTAGGTGGTCTTTATTGGGTGATTTTTTGGCAATGGCTTTCAGGATGTAGTAACGTTCTTTGAATGTTTTGGACCCTATCAGCTCCTCTCCATTCTGTAAGGGAGTGTACAGCATAACCTTGAAACTCTCCCAAGTAGGATAATCATCCCAATTGGGGAATTGCTCAAAGTATATTTTTTGGCTTTGATGATAGGAAGATAGGTCGCTGACAATATCGCGGGAGCGTGGTCGTCCTGTGTTGCGGTTGTACCCGGCAAAATACTCATCTTCCAGTTGTTGGAATATTTCCCGGTAGGTTATCAGATTATCCTCAATCTGATTCTTTCCTAGAATAGTCGTATCATACCAATCCCAGAACTCACTAGTGCTAGTGATAGTCCCTAAGGCTTCTGATACCAGTTTAGCTTTCTTAACCCCGTCTATCACCCCTTGGGGTGTACACTCAAGATTAGCTGTCTTGGGTAGCCGTTTCCCGGTAGGTGGTTGCTTAAACTGCAATAGCAGATTGTACCTAGCCCCGGACTTTTGTAACTTGAGTGTCACTCCTTTGGGACATTCCCCTTTAAAGTCTTGATAGGCTTTCAGGAATCTGCTATAGCTCTCGTCATAGTTACCCTTTCCCCCCACTGTAGGGAGTTTAGTAGCATTACTCATTTTTTACTCACTTGTTACTCTACTACGGTTTTGAGTAACACCTAAGTAACGGTAGAATAGGGGTTGTAGGCTGTAATTCCGGTTCGAGTCCGACTCTGCCCACTATTAACTGTTTCTGATTAGAGAGGGATTAACAAGTAATTTCCTGAAATATCCGGAAATATTTTTCCGATCCCCAAAACCCCAACCTACATGGTTGGGTGAAACGTAGTGAAACCCAACATAACTGAGAGATGGTGGCGTTGGGTTTCGTGACCTCCACCCAACCTATAATAATTAACAATTAATAATTAATAATTAATAATTTTAGCCATGTAGGTTGGGTGAAACGTAGTGAAACCCAACATAACTGAGAGATGGTGGCGTTGGGTTTCGTGACCTCCACCCAACCTATAATAATTAACAATTAATAATTAATAATTAATAATTTTAGCCATGTAGGTTGGGTGAAACGTAGTGAAACCCAACATAACTGAGAGATGGTGGCGTTGGGTTTCGTGACCTCCACCCAACCTATAATAATTAACAATTAATAATTAATAATTAATAATTTTAGCCATGTAGGTTGGGTGAAACGTAGTGAAACCCAACATAACTGAGAGATGGTGGCGTTGGGTTTCGTGACCTCCACCCAACCTACTCAAATGGGGGAAAAAGGCGATACTGAGAGATGGTGGCTCGATGTTTGGTGACTTTCATGAGTCCTGGTCTTGGGGTTTTAGTTTTTTACATTTTGACCCATTCTGATATTAACGAGTTGAGAATGCCAATAAAATGTTGCAATGTTTCCTTGATGTTTCCTATGTTTCCATTTTTTAACAATTGACGTGGAGTGATGCAGCTCTGAAAGCAACATCTACAATAGTGAAATCATGGGTAGATTAAGGATTTTCCGTGGCGATCGCATATACCGGGGGTACTTACCATTGGAGGAGGTGAATGGGATAGCACAGGAAATTAGGGCGCGTTCATTTGGTCACTCAGTAACGATTACAGCCCTTTCAGTAATCATGCAATACGCTCTCGCTCGTCCCGGTCCCCCCTGGGATGCAGATTTAGGGTGAGGGTAATGTTTAGTGCGATTTCCCGGCTGTATTTTTCGCACTAACAGCATACTCTTTAGCTTTCATCGCCAAGGGGAAGGGAAAATTGGCGAAATAAGGCCAGCGATTTCTTAAATTGTGAACAGGCATTAGCCAGGTTATCCTGAAACCTGCAACCTGTAACGGTTGTGGTTTTTTTTGTTGTGGCGCGCCACTTTTTTCTCATAATACCTCGCGCCTTACTCTCTCGAGTATTGCCCCGAATGGTATTACTACATCAGTGTTTGGAGGCGATCGCTACTTTTTACTCCCATTACTCAGATCCTCTGTTACCATCGGCGATCGCCTGCTGACAATTACTCTAAAACTCCCTACAGTAAAGGTTTTGCCAGATTGTAAAGAAATGTTAAAGCGTTTTTTATTAAAAAATGTTGCACAAACTTGATTTGGTTGCTAAAGTGTGCATAGCGAACAATAGTAAGTAAAAAAGAGAAAGTAAAAAGGAGAACTGTGAGCTATGTTGTACGCTACCGTGACCTGTGATGTATCCTCAGTCAGCAACTGAGTTGAAGCCTCGATTCGTTCATATCATCATCAGCAAACTGAGTATGAGCTATCAATCAGCAAACTTTCCGCTCCAGAAACGAGAGCTAACCCAGAGGGATTTTGTTGTTCTTCACAATTTTAGCGTCCGCCTGGGTTGAACAGAATTTAGTCCAATCAATTGATTTAGCCGCCACTGTAGTGGAGTCCTAGTGTCCTGGCGGTATTTCACCACAGACAGGAGATTTTTATGAATATCCAAGGTATTACAGCCCTAATTACAGGGGCTTCCCGTGGTATCGGACGAGCGATCGCCCTAGAGTTAGCCCGCAATGGCGTGGGTCGTCTGTTATTAGTCGCCCGCGATCGCCAAAAATTAGCAGAATTGGCAGCAGAACTCAGCGACATGGAAGTAGAAGTGATCACCCTCGCCCTAGATCTCACACAACCCACAGAAGTCAATATCGCCTTAGCCCAAGCATGGCGAACTCACGGCCCCATTGATTTATTAGTGAACTGCGCCGGGGTCGCCCATCAAACCCCCTTCTTGAAATCTAAATTACCCCAAGTCCAAGAAGAACTATCCCTAAACCTGATGGGACTTTACACAGTCACCCGTGCGATCGCCCGACGTATGGCCACCCGAAACCAAGGAACCATCGTCAATGTATCCAGTCTCATGGGCAAAATCGCCGCCCCCACCATGTCCACATACTCAGCCACTAAATTCGCCATCCTAGGCTTTACCGAGGCACTAAGGTCTGAATTAGCCCAACACAATATCAAAGTTATGGCTTTACTTCCCACCCTCACCGATACAGACATGACCCGCCGCCTGCAACTATTTCGCTGGGTCACTCCCATGACCCCCCAACAGGTTGCCCAAGTGTTAATTATCGGACTGCGGAAAGACTCCCCAGAAATTCTGGTAGGGTGGCAAAGCCACCTAGCCGTTTGGTGTCGTCGCATTGCCCCCTGGGTAATGAACAAAGTCTTAAAAATGGCATCTCCCCTTTCTCGGAATTATCCCGAGTCTCCCACAGCTTGGCGGCGAGTAGGTGCTGCTTCCCGCTAACCTCTCATTGCACAATGGATAATTAATCATCTGGTAGGGGCGGGTTCTGTAGTTAATTCGATTTCTGAAAAATCATATTACTAAACCCCCCCTATCCCATACTGATCATAATTCTGACAGTCACAGCATCTTCTTTGCTAGAATTATTGACTGTTCATTCTCATTTGAGCAATCATCAACATGATGTTAAACGGTCTAGCCACTGAACTTTCAGGCATTGTAGTTTCCTTGAATGGAATTTTAACAGGATTTTGTCAACTGTTGGCACTGTTTGTAATTGCCATTGGCGTGACCCGTGCTTTAGTGATTTTTATTAAAGATGCCTTATTTAAAGGTCAGGCTACCGAAGCCTTTCAACGAGGCCGTTTAGTCATGGGTTATTCATTTTCCCTAGCCCTCAGTTTTTTAATTGGAGCCACTATTTTAAAAACCATGATTTCTAGCCGTTGGGATGATATCGCCCGGTTAGCTGCTATTATTGCCGTGCGAACTGTCCTAAATTATCTATTACTTCAGGCAATTAGCAAGGCAACTCCAGAAGTTGAACAAATTAGCACTCCCGCCGAAACTTAATCAAAAACTACAGATAATCTCACCAGAAAAAACCTGTCAATTGCTGAGTAATCCGCCATTATGCCCGCCCTAGAGGGGACAAGCATATAGCTGACCCCCCTTGAGTCTGTCAGTCTTAAAAAGAGTAGGCTGTCTGTAATGCCCACCAAATTAGAAGGCCGATACTACCCAAAATCAGTAGTGAAGAAACAATCACAACCGTAGGGCTATCTGCTCCCTTAAACTTCATAATTCCTCTATCTAGGTCTGATGGCATATACACTTCCTCCTACTTTAAGTTTTGTTTGAGTCCAACTAAGCAGGTTGGAGATCGTCGCTCTTCACCTACCTAGATTTTACCCAAACAATAATTATACAATATCTAATGCTTGCTAGGTATAGTTTTCCCTTGACAATGCCCCCAGCCGATCGCCTACCTAGGGGAGACTGGTTAAGTTAGCTAGTCCTCCCCCCTTTGACCTCTGCCAAGACCTCTGCCAAATTGTCAGAAATCTATTATAATGGTGACTTTGATATTTTCACTGACATTAAAAACACCATTTTCGCAGTCATGGCTACTTTTCGAGAAATTTGTCAATACTATCGAGATTATCGTTTATTAGCAATTCTTAGTATCAGTGCATCGAGTTTTTTTGAACTAATTGATTTGCTAGTACCATATACGATCGGACAGATTTTAAATGTCCTGTCTGGTCAAGGTGCAGATGGCTTCATACAGTTAACAGTCACAGCGATCGCCTCCGCCACTGGGCTACCAGACCAACAGACCACAGCTTTAATCATATTACTAGGTATCATTTTTTTAGTCACCGTTATCAAAGCACCTATTCAGCCTTGGTTAGGCTCATGGTTTCACTGGTTAATCCCCCTAGCTGCGCGGCGAGACCAGCATCAGAATGCTCTCCAAAAAATCTTGACTTTACCCCTAGAATTTTACGAAGAAAATAACCCCGGTCGCATTGCTAACCGCATCACCAAAGGCATAACTAACCATACCTGGACTTACCCAGAAATAGCAGGTCAATTAATCCCGAAACTCGTGCGAGTCATCGGTATTTTCATAGTGATTTTTTTCATTAAGTGGCAAATAGCCATATTTTTCTTAGTGTCTTTTGTCTTTATTCTGTCCTTTACCCTCGTCAAACTTCGACATCTCATTAGATTAGAAACCCGACTAGACAGCCATCAAGAAAACACCGAAAGTCGCAACTCGGAAATCATCACTAACATCAAAACTGTCAAAGCCTTTGCTACCGAAAATCAGGAACTTGAACGACAAAGCACTCGCCTAAACCGAGAGTTAACCGTAGTTATCCATCGCATTCACCGAGACTATGTAAAACTCGCTACCTACCAAAATACAACGGTGCAATTTTGTTTATTTATGGTATTGGGTTTTACTTTGTTTGCTACCTTTGGAGGGCAAATGTCTCTGGGGTATTTTGTGGTTACTTATACCCTCTCTAGCATGGCTTATTCTGAACTAACTCCCATTAGTTTATTGGCGGAAGTTTTTGCGCGACGCTATTCTTCTATGGTGCGTTTTTATGAGTTTATGCAGTTGAAAGAGGGACAAGATGCCATCAAATTAAACTCGGAAAATCATCAGGTATCCTATCACTTTAAGGGTAAAGTTGAATTGCAAAACTTAACCTTTGGCTATATCCCAGAAAAACCAGTTTTGCAGGATATTAACCTGTTTATAGAACCCTGTCAAACTGTCGCGCTGGTGGGTCATTCCGGTTCCGGTAAGTCTACCTTGGTCAAGCTATTATTTCGCTACTTTGAACCATTACAGGGTCGCATTTTAATCGATGGTGAAAATATCCAAGATTTGGATGTGACCGCCTATAGGCGACGTTTAGCTATCGTTCATCAAGATGTTGATATCTTCAATGGAACCTTGTTAAATAACCTCACCTATGGCAACCCTAACGCTACCCTAGATGAAGTTAACGAAGCCTGTAAAATTGCCCGAGCCGATGAGTTTATTAATCAACTTGATAAGGGTTATTATACTACTGTGGGAGAACGAGGAATGCGCCTGTCTGGGGGGCAAAAACAGCGGTTAGGTATTGCTAGGGCATTGTTAGTCAATCCTGATATCTTGATTTTTGATGAAGCTACTTCTAGCTTGGATTATGAATCAGAACGTTCCATTCAAATAGCCATGCAAAATATTCTGGGAACTCGGACTACAATTATTGTGGCTCACCGTCTCAGTACCATTCGGGAAGCTGATAAAATTGTGGTATTAGATCATGGTAAAATTGTCGAGATCGGTAGTCATGATGAGTTACTTAATCACCGGGGAATTTATCGGAGATTACACGCACTCCAAGAAACTGGGGACGTGATTTGAGTAGAAGGGGGCGAAAATTAGCCCCCCCTTTAACAAGAGCTTTAATCACTATTAACAGGGACCCTCTGAACCGTCTGGCATAATCGCGCCACAAAAGGTCGCCCCCTCTAATCTAGCATTATTTAAGTTGGCATTATTCAAATTAGCCTGATCTAAATTAGCACCTTCCAGAAAGGCGCGATACATATCTGACCAGGATAAGTCACTATTAGAAAGGTTAGCTTGTCTAAGGGTGGTGCTGTGTAACCTGGCATCCCGCAGGTCTGCACCTGCTAAATTTGCGCCAATTAGGTTGGCTGAACTTAGATCCGCACCTCTTAATTTTGCCCCCCGCAGGTCACTATTTTGCAAATTAGCACCTATGAGAGCCGCGCCGTCTAGTTCGGCTTCCTGTAGGTTGGCTCCACTGAGATCGCACTGCTGACACTGTTTGGTATTTAGCAATTGTTGGATGTCTCGGGGTCGGGCGGCGATCGCCTCAATTCCTAACCCTATTACAGCCAGAAGACCGGGAACAATAACTATTAATTTCATCGAAAACCTGACCAATACTAGCCCGACTTTGACATCATACTATATTATATAGGGGGCTAACTCATGTTAAATCTATTAGCCCCTTTTATTGATTTCAATAGGCTACAGTCATGTTAACATATTTACTAACTACGGTAATCACCTCCTGATAGTTTTTGAATAAACGGTAGGTTGATAGGCTACCATTTACAAACATTGGTAGGGCGGGAGTTGGCATTAATGTGGTGATAAATGTATTCACAATGCACCACAAAATTACCAGGGTAATGCAGCCGATCGCTCCAATTATCACTAGGTCACTGCTTTTTAGTCGCAGGAAACCTATGTACGTCGCCTGTCCAGGCAGCGTCATTAAAGACAGGGGTATTTTAGGTGTCATCACTAACCGCTCAGAATCTAGGGTGGGTATAACAAACCAGGTCTATACCAACCTAAGGAAACTGAATTGCCAAGCTATCTAATTGTCTTAGAAAGTGTGCGCCTCAGCCTCCTCTCAATGCCTACGGAGTTAGCTGACGGGCTAGGGCTGAGAGTTGCCCTTCTCTTTATCTCTGTCGGTTGTTGACAGAAACACTTTGCGAGATTAGCCCCAAAAATTTGGTTCCTCCGCTCCGACCACATCACCGCGTCTGCACCTGCTCGAAAAGTACATAACGGCAATGTTTTACTTTCGCCGGATTAGGCTGACTGTTTGTTTTTAATCTAATTCTATTCTAAATTACCAAATATCAAATTGTCAATAAATTGTGCAAATTGTTTTTGACAGGGAAACAACGGATGATATTCTTAGGGGGAAGAGTAGCTAAATCTCGCAAGCGATCGCCGATCGCCCTAGATTGAGAAAAACTCAACAGGGGGGTTGTGGGGAAGGATGTCAATTGGAAAATTTCCCCTTTAGTGCTAGAGTTAGCAATTGACCACTACTGACAAGAACCATGTCTGCGCCCCCTAGCGCCCCAACTGTAACAACATTTCCCCTCGCCGCCGTGGTGGGACAAGAAGCGATCAAATTTGCCCTGCTGCTGGCCGCAGTTGATCCCGGCTTAGGAGGTGTGGTAATTGCTGGACGGCGGGGAACCGCTAAATCAGTGATGGCCAGAGCCCTTCATGCCTTATTACCGCCCCTAGAAGTAGTAAAAGATGCGATCGCCAACATTCCCCCCAACTGGGAAGCGGGAGAACCCACCCCAGAAACCGAAATCATCCCCGCGCCCTTTGTACAAGTTCCCCTAGGGGTAACAGAAGATAGGCTGATAGGTTCAGTAGACGTAGAAAAATCCGTTAAACAGGGCGACACCGTATTTCAACCCGGCTTATTAGCCACAGCCAACCGAGGAGTCCTTTACATTGACGAAATCAACCTCCTCGATGACAATATAGCCAACCTGCTGCTAACAGTTTTAACGGAAGGGCGCAACGTCATTGAAAGGGAAGGGATCAGCTTTGAACATCCCTGCCAACCCCTATTTATCGCGACCTATAACCCGGAAGAAGGTCCCCTGCGAACCCATTTACTCGATCGCATTGCCATAGCCCTATCTGCTGATGGAGTCCTGAGTTTAGATCAACGGGTGCAAGCAGTAGACCAAGCCCTCGATTATTCCCAGTCTCCCGAGGCATTTCTCCAGCAATATACAGAAGACTTAGATAACCTGAAAACTCAAATTCTCCTAGCCAGAGAATGGCTAAAAGATGTCACCATCACCTCAGAGCAAATTCTGTACCTGGTAGAAGAAGCCATCAGAGGGGTAGTTCCCGGACACCGGGCGGAACTGTTTGCGGTGCGAGTAGCTAAGGCTTCGGCGGCTTTAGATGGTAGAAATAGCGTTAATGCTGATGACTTGCGGCGGGCGGTAGAATTAGTTATTGTACCCAGAGCCACAGTAATTCAGACCCCCCCCGAAGAACAACAACAGCCACCACCCCCACCCCCACCACCCCCCCAAGGTGAGGACGAACCGGAACCAGAGGACGAAGACGAAGACGAAGACGAAGAACCGGAAACCGAACCCCCAGAAGAAGAAGAAAATAGCATCCCAGAAGAGTTTGTGTTTGACCCGGAAGGGGTGGTGCTAGATCCAACGGTGTTGTATTTCTCGCAAATGGCAAACCGACAGGGTAAAACTGGCAGCCGCAGTATGATTTTTTCAGAGGATCGCGGTCGGTATGTTAAACCCATGCTACCCAAGGGTAAAGTACAACGCATTGCGGTAGATGCTACCCTACGGGCGGCAGCACCCTATCAGCGATCGCGACGGTTACGATATCCTGAACGTCGGGTAGTGGTAGAACAGGGGGATATTAGATCTAAGCGCCTAGCCAGAAAGTCCGGGGCTTTGGTGGTGTTTGTCGTGGATGCTTCCGGGTCTATGGCCCTAAACCGGATGCAGTCAGCCAAAGGCGCGGTAATGCAGCTATTAACTGAGGCTTACCAGAGCCGCGACATGGTGTCGTTAATTCCCTTCCGAGGGGAACAGGCGGAAGTTTTGTTACCGCCTACTCGGTCAATTGCGGCCGCCAAACGACGCTTGGAAAGGATGCCCTGTGGGGGTGGGTCTCCCCTGGCTCACGGACTAACTCAAGCGGTGCGGGTGGGGATGAATGCTAAACAGTCTGGAGATATCGGACAGGTGGTAATTGTAGCAATTACGGACGGCCGAGGTAACATTCCCTTAGCCCGATCGCTCGGTGAACCTATCTTAGAAGGTGAAAAACCGGATATTAAAGGGGAATTGCTGGAAATTGCTGCCAAAATTCGTGGTTTGGGTATTCAATTGTTAGTAATTGATACCGAAAATAAATTTGTCTCGACAGGTTTTGCCAAAGAATTGGCGAAAACCGCAGGAGGTAAGTATTATCATTTACCCAAAGCCACGGATCAGGCGATCGCAGCTATGACTCAAAATGCCATTCGTGATGCGATCGGTTAAAGTATAGATAACCAATAGGTTTTTTCCATGGAACCTGTTATTTCCCATTCTGGGGAAAAGCCATCCCCAGGCAGGTTTTACCCATGGTTGCTAGAGGTTTTCCAGGGTCTCAGAAATTCCGTCAATTGGTCATCTGTCCGCCTGGTAAAAATTTGCCTATAATACCGGAAAACAGTTAGTCCCAACCCTAGACTAATATTGTGCTTCCTAATGCTCAGGATTAACCAATAGTGTTTTGAGTGGAAATTTATGAGTATGTTTAATGCTACTGCCATTCTCATTGATGCCTTCGTCCAACGCCTACAGGCTGGTTACCGCCGTACCTATGGGGGATTTAAACCAGACTACCCCGAAATAATTGCTTGGGCTGGCACAATGGCTCTGGAAAATATCGCCAACTGTGACGCTTTATACCACAATGTCGAACATACTATGCTTGTCACCCTAGTAGGACAAGAAATTCTGCGCGGGAAGCATATTCGAGAGGGGGGAGTCACGCCAGAAGACTGGTTACACTTTACCATTTCACTCCTATGTCATGATATCGGCTATGTGAAAGGAGTATGTCGGCGAGACCAAGACGCTAATGGTTTATATGCGACAGGAATTGATGATGGTATGGTTTCCATAAGTTCAGGCGCAACCTCGGCTAGTCTGACTCCCTACCATGTCGATCGCGGTAAATTAGTCATAGATGAACGCTTTGGTGGTCATAAACTAATTGATGCGGAACAAATTAAACGCAACATTGAACTAACCCGGTTTCCCGTCCCGGCTGATGAAACTCACCAAGACCGCCAGAATTACTCAGGACTCGCGCGCGCGGCTGATTTAATCGGTCAACTCAGTGACCCTCGCTACCTCAAAAAGATTAGTTCCCTATTCTACGAATTTGAAGAAGTCGGGACTAATAAAGTCCTAGGTTACAAAACCCCCGGCGACCTCCGTAATAATTACGCCAAATTCTACTGGAATGGTGTATTTCCCTACATTCCCGCCGCCTTGCGATATTTACAACTGACCCAGGAAGGGAAACAAGTTGTGGCTAACCTATACGCTAACGTTTTCCAGGTGGAAAATGAACGGCGTATCCTCAGCGAAAGCGAGAAATATCTGCCAGATAATTCATCCATTGGTGAAGAAAATGGCTACAATGGCGACAAAAACGGTAGTTCAGACCTACCCAAATTTAGCGAAATGTCTAATTTGAATTTGTGAACGACCAAACACCAAAAACCCCAACCCCGGAAATTTCCCAAAAACTTGAACAGTTGAGGCTAACTGTCCAACGGGCTAGTTATGCCTATTATGTTCTGGATGCTCCGACTATGGAGGATGGGGTTTACGATCGCCTATATCGGGAACTGCAAGAACTCGAAACCCAATACCCAGAACTAATCTCTCCTGATAGTCCTACCCAGAGAGTCGGAGAAAAACCCGCTACTCAGTTTGAGTCTGTACGCCATAATATCAGTCTTTATAGCCTGGAAAATGCCTTTAATATGGCAGAACTCCAGGCTTGGGATGAAAAATGGCGACGTTTTCTTGGTAACTGGGCAGCGGAAGATAATAACTATATCTGTGAACTCAAAATAGATGGTTCGGCGATCGCTCTCACCTATCACGATGGCATATTAGTTAGGGGTGCGACTCGTGGGGATGGAGTCACTGGGGAAGACATTACCCAAAATATTAAAACTATCCGCTCTATTCCCCTAAAATTACATCTGGATAACCCGCCGCCTGTGGTGGAAGTTCGGGGGGAGGCTTTCCTCTACAACCGTATTTTTGCGGAAATTAACCAGGAAAGACAAAAAAACGGAGAGCCACTATTTGCTAACCCGCGTAATGCAGCCGCCGGAACCCTGCGACAACTTGACTCCCGCATTGTGGCTGCTCGACACTTGGATTTTTTCGCCTATACTTTACACCTAGACTCCCCCAATTTACATGATCACTGGGATTGTCTGGAGTTGCTCCAAAAAATGGGCTTTAAAGTCAATCCTAATCGCCAACTGTGTCAATCTTTGCTGGAAGTTCAGCAGTATTTTAATACTTGGGAAACTCAGCGCCGAGAATTACCCTATATGACTGATGGGGTGGTGGTTAAGCTAAATTCCCTCAGTCTCCAAAAACAGTTGGGAGAAACGAGAAAATTTCCCCGCTGGGCGATCGCCCTTAAATATCCGGCGGAAGAATTGCCCACTAAGATTATATCAGTTACTTTCCAGGTCGGACGTACTGGAGCCTTGACTCCGGTGGCTGAACTTGAACCCATACAGTTAGCTGGAACAACTGTTAAACGCGCTACACTTCATAATCAAGACCGCCTGACTGAATTAGACCTACATATTGGCGATACGGTAATTGTCCGTAAGGCTGGGGAAATTATCCCGGAAGTGGTGCGAGTATTGCCGGATTTGCGACCAACTGGCGCTAAACTGGTGACTATGCCGACTCATTGTCCTGAGTGTGGGGAAACTGTGGTAAAAACTCCACCGGAGGCGGTCACCCGCTGTATTAATTCCTCTTGTCCGGCTATTGTGCGCGGTTCTATTCTTCACTGGTGCGGAAGAAAGGCTTTAGATATTAATGGTATTGGGGAAAAGCTGGTTCAGCAATTGGTTGAGACTCAATTGGTGCGATCGGTCGCTGACCTTTATCATCTTAATATGGATCAGTTGGTTGCCTTAGAACGCCTGGGCCAAAAATCAGCCCAGAAAATTCTGGAGGCGATCGCCGCTTCTAAAAAACAACCCTGGCATCGAGTATTATATGGTCTAGGTATTCGCTATGTCGGAGAGGTTAATGCTGAGTTACTCGCTCAAAATTTCCCGAGTTGTCAGAGTTTGGCGGCGGCTTCTTCCGCACAAATAGAAGGCGTTTATGGTATCGGCGCGGAAATTGCTACTTCTGTTTATCAGTGGTTCCAAAATCCTGCTAATATCAGTTTATGCGATCGACTTGAACAATCTGGTTTACAGCTTGCCAGTGTGCCGTCAACTGCACTAAAATCTACTCCCCAAGCGCAACCTTTCGCCGGGAAAACCTTTGTGCTTACCGGAACATTACCTACTCTCACCCGAGAGGAAGCTAAATCTATCATTGAGAAAGCTGGGGGAAAAGTAACTAATTCTGTTACCCAAAAAGTCGATTATTTACTATTAGGAGACAAGCCGGGATCGAAATTAGCAAAAGCTCAAAATCTGGGTATCGCAGAGTTATCCGAATTAGAGCTTTTAGAGATGGCAAAATAAGCCATGATTTAGGGTGTAAATTAAAGCCACAAATCATCATCATTGAACTGATGTATTAATTTACCAATCTCAATCCGGGTGACATATTCAGGGCTTGCTCAACTATATTTCTGCTACTTTTAGCCAGTCAATCCGATTAAATATACCTCTAAAAGCGCCATAGAAATATATGCTCAAAACCAATCAAATCATCTCCCTGCTGCTCATTTTTATTCCCATTTCCATTGTCGCCGAATATGGACACTGGGGAGCCACTATAATCTTTATAACCGCCGCCCTAGCCATTATTCCCCTGGCGGCTTGGATGGGTACAGCTACCGAAGAAATAGCAGTAGTTCTCGGCCCTAATTTAGGAGGGTTAATGAATGCCACATTTGGCAATGCTACCGAATTAATTATCGGTTTTGTCGCTCTCAAAGCCGGATTGGTAGAGGTAGTCAAAGCCAGCATTACCGGGTCAATTATTGGCAACTTATTACTGGTAATGGGTTTAGCCATGTTTCTGGGAGGATTAAGGTTCAAAGAACAAGAATTTCCCCCAGTAGTGGCTCGTCTGAATGCCTCAGCCATGACCTTAGCAGTAATTGCTATATTAGTTCCCACCGCCGTAGATGTCACGTCCAGCGGCATAGAGGAAAGCACCATGCAAACTCTGTCCGGTGCGGTGGCGCTAGTGTTGATTATAGTTTATATCCTCACCCTACTATTTTCCATGAAAACCCACTCCTATTTATATGATGTGGGATTAGCAGAAAACGAAGTAGAACCCGGAACGGGAGAAGAAATATCAGGGGAACCTCATCATCAAATCAATCTAAAATTATGGATTGTGGTGCTTTTAGTGGCTACAATTATGGTGGCGGTTGAGTCGGAGCTGTTGGTAGGTACTCTGGAAGAGGCTACCGAGAGTCTGGGTTTGACAGCACTATTTACCGGGGTGATCCTAGTTCCGATTATTGGGAATGCAGCCGAACACGCCACGGCTGTGACGGTTGCTATGAAAAATAAAATGGATCTGTCGGTGTCGGTGGCTGTAGGTTCGAGTTTACAGATTGCCCTCTTTGTAGCACCAGTGTTAGTTCTGGCGGGGTTGGTGCTAAATCAGCCAATGGATTTAGACTTTAATCCCTTTGAGTTAATAGCTGTGGCTGTATCGGTGGCGATCGCTAATTCGGTAAGTTCTGACGGCCGGTCGGACTGGTTGGAAGGGGTGTTGCTGCTGGCTGCATATATGGTTTTAGGAATAGCCTTTTTCTTTCATCCCGTCATGTTGTAACCCACCCCCAACCAACAAGCCACGTTTTGGTCGCTAATTAGTATCGAGGAGCCAAAATGTTATACTGGGTTGCAACGGTATCGGCTAGAATTATCATATATAGTAGCAGTCTTTATATGGCCGCCTTCCTGAAAGTCGCGATCGAGGCTTATGCTTTCCAGTTTGCTACTGTTTCCTTTCAATGTCTAAGCACCTATTCCCAAGCGATTGCCAAAAAGGATAGATATGTCTATGGATTTTGACGGTAGGTGGCTAAAGCCGATCTTGGCTTTTCCTCCCTGCTTTGAACAGGCAGGGCTTGCAAGTGTTAAGGTGTTTCCGTGAGTTATTGCCTCAATCCCAAATGCCCTAAACCCGATGATGAGTCGAATGCCAAACGACGCATTTGCGCTCAGTGTGGCTCTGATCTGTTTATACAGAGTCGTTATCGTGTTATCAAAAAGATGGGTGGGGGAGGATTTGGTCAAACTTTTGAGATTCTCGACCAAAAAGATAAGACTCGCAAAGTTTTAAAAGTTCTCCTCAAAGAACATCCCAAGGCGATCGCTCTGTTTAAACAAGAGGCGAAAGTTTTGAGTGAACTTAGTCATCCCGGCATCCCTAAAGTAGATAAAGATGGCTACTTTACCTTTATGCCGAAAGATGAGTCGCCGCTGCATTGTTTAGTCATGGAGAAAATCGAAGGGTTAGACCTTCAGGAGTGGATGAAGGAGCGCAAAAAAGAACCCATTAGCCCAGAATTAGCCATGGATTGGCTAAAACAACTGGTGGAAATTCTCGATCGCGTCCACAGTTTACAGTATTTTCACCGAGATATTAAACCTCAAAACATCATGCGAAAGCCTGATGGTCAACTGGTGTTAATTGATTTTGGCACAGCGCGGGAAGTGACCGAGACCATTATGGGGTTTAGTTCAAATGGCTCCGGCGAACAGGATAATGATAAGAAACGCGCCACAGGAATTGTCTCCCCTGGTTATACGCCGCCAGAACAAACGAACGGGAAAGCAGTACCTCAGTCGGACTTTTTTGCCCTGGGTCGGACTTTTGTTTATCTGTTGACGGGAAAACCCCCCACGGCTTACCCAGAAAATCCTCGCACTGGGAAACTTTTGTGGCGTAAGGGTGCGCCAAATATCCCGAAACAATTGGCGGATGTTCTTGATTATCTGATGGCACCATTTCCGGGAAATCGCCCCCAGAACCCTGGGGTAGTTCTCCAGTGTTTAGCTGAAGTGGAACTTAATCCGCCACCCCGCGATAGTGATGAAAGAGAAGATCCCAAATCAGATACCAAAGGTAAAAAGAAAGAACAGCTGAAGGCGAAAATCCACCTCAGTGAACTGAAAATTAAGATTCCCTTCAAGGCTATTGGTATTCTGAGTGTGATTGTGACCATGGGGGGGTTGATTTATACCCAGGTAGACGGTTATCGGCGCTATGGCTTAATTCCGGCTAACCCTATGTTGGTGATTAGAGGGTGGCCTAATCGTATGTGGCTACTGGGGCATAAGGAGGCTTTAGGGCAGGTTTATGCTTTGGCGATCGCCCCAGACGGTGAAACTCTGGTTGCGGGAACTTTTGGCACAATTCGACGCTGGGGTATCCATTCTGGAGAGGTTTTTAATCCCGAAAGCGTCCATTCGAGTTGGGTAAGGGCCCTAGCATTCTCCCCCAATGGAGAGATTATGGTCAGTGGTAGTAATGATAAAACTATCCGTATGTGGTGGGGATCGCGTCAACGTACTATTGAAGGACATACAGGAAGTGTCCATGCTTTGGTTTTTAGTCCCAACGGTCAAATTTTAGCTAGTGGTAGCGAAGACAGGACTATTATTCTGTGGGATACCAATGGTCGGCGATTATCAACTATTCTCGCCCATGACCTCCCGGTTAATGCTTTGGCTTTCAATCCCCAGGGTAATGTTCTCGCTAGTGCTAGTGCAGATGCCAGTATCAGATTATGGAATGTCAATGTCGGTGATAGTAGTCGCCGACTGACAATTACTGGCCATGGAGATAGTATTAATGCGATCGCCTATAGCCCCGACGGTGAAACCATCGCCAGCGCTAGTGATGATGGAACCGTGCGCTTGTGGAATGCTAACACAGGGGAACAACTGCGGGTTTTTGAGGGACACAGAGGCCCGGTGAAATCCCTAGTGATTACCCCAGATGGCCAAACTTTAATTGCTGGAGGCGATCACATTGTTTTATGGAATCTCAACACCGGGGAAATAATCACTACCCTTTGGGGTCACGGAGACCTGATCACAGCCCTAGCCCTCACCCCAGACGGCAAAATCCTCACCAGTGGTAGTGAGGATAAAACCATTAAAATCTGGCAGCTAAAGCTGTAGCCCCAGAGGGGAGTTATATGGGGGGGTGTAGGTTGGCTCCGCGCGGTGGTCATTTGGGAATTAACCAGGCGATCGCTATATTGCCTAAACCCGCCCCTACTCCTCCCTCCGGGAAACTCTTAGCTTTCAGGCCCCTATTTTAGAAGCGGAAAGTAGTCCGCAGGGTTCCTACCAAAATATTAGCATTGCGGGCATTGTGATCAGGATTGGTCAAAACATAGAAGCCAGGAGTGATGGAAATGTAGTCGTTGAAAGCATAGCGATAGAAGGCTTCAATATGGAAGGAAGTATCGCGATCTTCCAAAGCGCCGATGTCATGGGAGGTAACTTTCGGAGGCATTCCGATAATAATACCACCCAAATCTCCTTCACTGAAAGCATCTGGGAAGCCCATAGTCACAGCCCAGTTAAGAATTGTAGCACTATCACTGCCACTTCTTTGTTGATGAGCCCAGGTAGCTCCAAACCAGCCACCCAACTCGAACTTCTCAACTATCCGCCAGTTAAACTGGAAGCCTAGGTTATCACTGGTGGTGGCGTTATCACCAAAGGGGCGATCGGCGATCCAGCTTCCGGTAGCACCCGCCATATTGACATCGTCGCTGGTGAAATATTTACGCGCGTACTCTACCCCAAAAGCCAGCCTGTCTGTGGGTTCATAGATCAACTGAGCCGACTTAGTATTGCTACCGTTGAATAAGCCATTACCAGCAGTAGCATCGGAGGCGTTACCAGCTAAATAACCCAGATTGAGTCTGAACTGACGATCATTACCAAAGGCAAACTTAGCCGCCGCCCCTGCACCTTCTGGACCCCGGAAAATGGCAGGGTTACGCTGACCAAACCGAGAAATTGAGGCATTAGAACCGCTGTTAAATGGGGTGATCACATCCATGATGTCATCTAAATCAAGGCTGTTAGCACCGATAAAGATGTGCGCCCGACGATTGAAGGCGGGGAAACGGTAGTACAAATCATCTAGCTCTATCCCATTGGAATTGCCATCAATAGCAGTCCGAGACATTAAGCTATTGGTGAGGTCAAAATTGCTGAGGTTAGGGATATCTCTCGCTTGCAGACGGGTTTTCAATAGGTCTTCGCCGGTAAAGCTGGTATCAAAGTTCAGACGAACCCGGTAGCCCAAATAAGTTTGAGTGGGGTCTTCATTGCGATTGCCTTGGGGACCTCCAGCCACGTTATGTCTGGCGCGATCGCCAAAGCTATCTCCTGGCCAGAACACTACTTCCCCGCGCAGTTTGGTAGTGGTGGAGAACTGATTAGCCTCCAATTCCGCCGTCCGCGCTTCCAAAGCGTACACACGGCCGCGCAAAGTTGCCAATTCCGCCGCAAACTCTTCCTGGAGCCGTTGCAGAACCGCCAAATCTTCGCGAGTTACCAAATTAGCCACAGAAGCCGCAATCAATTCGTTAACCCGTTCCAAACAGGCATTTAAACCAGCCGCAAACTCAAAACGAGTCATGGCGCGGTTTCCTCTAAAGGTTCCGTCTGGATAACCTGCAATACAGCCATAACGTTCTACCAAAGACTGAAGCGCTTGGAATGCCCAATCTGTAGGTTGAACGTCAGACAATTGAGATACAGAGGTCACCTGCTCCATAGAGTCGGCAACTTCACTGTATAGATTGATTTGTTCTAGGTCAGCAATTCTGAGTTCCTGTTCCATCTCAGGTTGTACCTGAGCTACCTCTTGGGTTTCGCCAGAGGACTCCAAACCTAAATCGATTACATCCTGAGACAGAGGAGCCGTGTTATCGACCTCTGGCGCAACTGCCATTAGCGAGGTAGTATCCGCATCCAGGCTAAATTGACTAACTCCTTCCGCTGCATCTGAAGCTAGGGATGCCACTTCGGAAGTAGTAACCAGCTTGTCTGAAGGGCTGTCTGTGGCTAATGCAGCAGTTGTGCTTAACAGAAGAGCAGCACCCAGAACGCCTGGACTCTGCTTGAGAGTGTTCCATAGAATTTTGTTCATCATCTCAAATCTCACACCGACTTAAAAAGACCTAAGCGAGGATGTCCCCAGCTCGAATGAACCAATAGTATCACGATTTCACGTAAAACTCCTGGGAGGGTTGGAAGCTCCGTGATTGATCACGGAGAGGAAAACCGACTCAAGCGGCTTTAGCCGCCAGCACCCCCTTGCGGGGTGGAGGGGTATGGTTGCCCCTCCATGGAGCTATGGTTGGCTCCGACTCCCTTGCGGGGTAATGTTTGCGCTTGCGCTAACGCGCACGCTGCGCGAACGCCAATGTTCAGAGTCGGTACTATCCAAATCGCACGTCCTTAACCCCTTAGAGATGTTTAACGATTCGGTTCTAGAGCCTGGAACTAGCACGCATTCCAGGGTAGGAACTTTAACTCTTGCTCTGAACGGAGCCAGTTAAGGCTATAGCTGGTCAGCTACCTGAAAGGGGGGCACGAAGCCCCCGTGCTTCAGCCGGGGGTGCTGACATTAAACGATCGCACCCAAATTTTGTCTACGGATTGCCACAATAGAGGGCTTGGGGGGGTCTGTGGGGTTTTTACCTGGCCAGTTAGAGCCGATGGGAACCTCACGGGTTTGGATAAACTCCTGACCATCCAGACCAGTCATGGCAAACTCACGAAATTGGGATGCCATATTTTGGCGCTTACCATTATACTCTCCCGGATGTTGTACTGCCACAAATAGAGTTTGCTGATCGGGGCTAAAAAATGGTCCGCACAATTCACATTCCATGGGTCCGATCGCAAACAGATAGGCTTGACCCGCATCTGGTGGGGTGGTTGGTAAACACCACAGGGAGTTATTGCCATATATACCCATTAAATCTCTCGATGCTAAGGGTTCTCCGGCTTGATTTACCCGACCTGGGGGGACGGATTTGTTTTGAGAGCCAGTGCTAATATCTGTGACCATCCACAGATTACCTTGGCTATCAAACTCCAAATTATCTGGATTGCAAAATCCTAACCCACCTTGGAAAATTTCGCCACCCGCTGCCCACATTTCCCACCGAAATCTCAGCGCGTCCGGATCTCCATTATCCTCAATCAGACGAACTATCCATCCTGGGTCATGGGGAATAACTCCCCCTGGACCTTGAAAAATCCGCCCATCTGGTCCCTCACCATTGCGATCGCCACCTCCAGAGGTGAATGCTATATATAAGGAACCATCAGGAGCAATCATAGTATCTTCTGGACGGGCGCAACAAGTAGCCCCGGCGGCACTAGCTGCTAAATGGGCATCAACCAGGATAGCACCCTGTTGGGTTTGCGAGTCGCCTAAATACAAATCTCCCAAGGTTTTGTACTGTTTCTTAAAGGCTTCGACTTCTTCATCTGTGGTAGCCACAAAACTGCCCCCTTCTGGGCGCAATGGTAAGGCTATGGCTCCCCCTATATGAACACTGGCTGGATCGGGGTTAACGGCTGTTTTAGCAGCCATAGGAATCCATTTTCCGGTTCCGTCTGGGTACAATTTGGCGGCGTATAGCATTCCGCTGGTCAATAGCCGAGAATTTTGGCGATCGCTTGGATCAATTACCCGGTCACTACTGACAAATTTATATAAATGTCCACTACGGCGATCGCATCCCGAATAGAAGGCTAGAGGTTTTCCGGCTGTTACCCTGACACCAACGGCTTCATGGCGATACCGACCCAGCCAAGTATGTTTGGTCCCATAATCTTCCGGGTCGGCTGGATTCACTTCTACAATCCAACCATATTTGTTCCCAGCTAGTCCTAAGACGTTACCCAGACCCCTGGTGGTAGAAAAGGGAGTCTCTGAAGGGGAAAAAGATGTACCATCGGGATGTACTGATTCGGTGACAAAACTCTGGAAGTTTTCCTCGGCACTTAATACTGTTCCCCAAGGGGTTGTTCCCCCCGCACAGTTAGCAAAAGTGCCAATAATTTTATCTCCGAGGCGATCGTGATAACCCCGTCCCCCCTGGCGAAAAACTGCCACCGCTGGACCTGTAGCCTTGAGATAGCGTCCATCAGTCCAACCAGAAATTCCGGTAATGCGGCGATCGACAGATGAGTAAGTCCGTACCCATTTCCCCTCACTATCTCGACCGAGGGAAATTACCCCCATTCCCATATCGATTAACCCTTCTTTAGAAATCTCCAGAATTGCTTGTCTGAGAGGGTCTTTTCCCGGCAAAGAAAAAGCATCAATACTCTGGCTTTGGGCAGCCTCTAAAGCCTGTTTAACCACCGCAATAGGTAAGGATATCCCTATCACTTCCTCGTAATTTTGTCCCCAGGTACCGCTAATATACTCAAAGTTAACAGTCAAAAAACCTTGATTTTCACCAGTTTGTACAAAGGACAGATAATCATTGTTATACCCACACCGAGAATCACCCACCGGGTCTCCCCAACTGGCGATTACATCATAGGTAAACCCTTCGGGAAGTACCAAATCATCAATTACCTCGTACTTACCATATTTTCGGGATATAGCTTGATGGTCTGCACCGCTGATTTGCTCATAGGTCGGTAAAGGCATAGGACCTTTGACCGATTTAAAACTAGGGGCAAACGAGGGTGTTTCTGTAGTTGATGAACCCAGAAAATTGCTCCGATATGGTTGCTCACAGCCTTTCAAAGCCGCCGCCCCCATACCCGCAGTAATAAACAGCAAAAAATCCCGACGATTACAAGAAGCCATAAATCTGCCTATTTCTCAAACCTTGGATAATTTTAACCAAACCGATAACCAAACCCTCTAACTGTAATGATATATTCTGGTTTACTGGGTTCAACTTCTAACTTTTCTCGCAACCAGCGAATATGAACATCCACAGTTTTACTATCCCCCACAAAATCTGTACCCCAAATTACATCTAAAAGTTGTTCACGAGACCAAACTCGACGGGGATAACTCAAAAATAACTCTAGCAAACGAAACTGTTTAGGTGAGAGTTGAACTTCCTCACCCCGAACTATCACCCGACATTCTTCTTGATATAGGATGATATCTTTATATTGAAGCATCACAGGTCCTGGAAATTTCCCTATTCTTTGGCGACGGATTAACGCACGACACCGAGCGATAAATTCACGGATACTGAAGGGTTTGGTCAGGTAATCATCCGCCCCTGCTTCTAAATAAAATGCACAATTGTTGGCGTTTTCTTTGTTGCCAATAATCAAAATTGGCACAGATTGACCATGATGCCGTAACATACGACACAGATCTAAACCATTGGTTGCATCTAGAATGAGAAGGCTAAAGGGAAACTCTCCGGTAACTGCTCCTGTATTGGAAATAGAAGGCAGGGCATCTCGGCTGTCTTGGGCAATCATGATTTTATAGCCTTGTTCTTCCAAAGCAATGGATAATATATCCCGCCACGGCTCCTCATTTTCCAGCAACAAGATATGTCCATTATCTATGACATCTGAGCGGTAAGACTTCTTACTCAAATCTGGGGAAAACATAAGTATTTATTCCTGGGTGAATGATGATGTTTGTCAAAACTTAGAAGATTAACCCCCAAGTTGGCTAGTTTTGAGGAAAATTAATCTATCACCATCCATCCGACAAAGGTATGTTCTCCATTATTTATGAGTTTGAGGAGTTGTGAGTGTCTGACAATGACAACCTTATGGTCGGGGTTGACCCGACCCGCAAGCACCTCACTTGTCTCTGACTCTGGCTTAATGGCCAGGTTGTTAAACATTAGTTTCCACCCCCAATCTGCCCGGTGTTGTTGAATGTTCGTGGATCATTAGTGGAGCTATGTTCCATCGTATTTGAGATGGGTTAACTTTAGGTAAAGGAAAAGTAATGTTTTGGTTAAGCTATGGGATTTGGTTAAAATGGTGTTGCTAGTGTCTAATAAATTTATAAAAATACACAAATAAATGCTGTTACACCTAAGCACATGGCCGGAAGTGGAGGCTTACCTCCAGCAGTCTACAGGGATTATCCTACCGATTGGATCAACTGAACAACACGGACCGACGGGGTTAATTGGCACTGATGCCATTTGTGCTGAAGCGATCGCTAAAGGGGTCGGGGAGGCTACCCAAGCCTTAGTCGGTCCTACGTTAAATGTGGGTATGGCACTCCACCATACTGCTTTTCCAGGAACCATCAGTTTACAACCTAGTACCTTGATTAGGGTAATCAAGGATTATATCACATTTTTGGCAAAAAGTGGGTTTACGACATTTTTCTTTATTAACGGTCATGGGGGGAATATTGCCACCCTCAAAGCTGCCTTTTCGGAAACCTATGCCCACTTAGCTGATCTTAACTTAGCAAATAGCGATCGCATTCGTTGCCGGGTTGGTAACTGGTTTATGTGTCCATCAGTGTATAAACTAGCTAAAGAACTTTATGGGCAGAGTGAAGGTTCCCACGCTACCCCCAGCGAGGTCGCAGTTACCCAGTACCTATATCCAGAGTCCATTAAAAAAGCATCCCTCAACCCTAATGTTGCTAAAGGTCATCCCATCTATGGTGCCGCTAACTTTCGCCATAACTATCCCGACGGTCGCATGGGTTCAGACCCCAGTCTAGCTACCCCTGACCATGGCAAAAAACTCTATGAGTTAGCGGTAAAGGAACTTAGCCAGTCTTATCTGGAATTTCTCAATCAAAGTGTTTTTTGATATTGGCGGCTGGGAAAATTAGTAGTTTAAAGATGATCTATCAAGGCTGGTCGTTCATCAACGCTACAATATTATAGGTACATATTAAGTACATATTAGGTACATATTAAAGGTAGCATTGGCATACTATAAAGTTTTGCCGTCTAATTTGAGCAGCTTGTTTCGGAGAAGAGAACAGTGCCAGAGTTATTGGAGTATTTTTGGAAACCCAATTTTTATATAGCTCACGGTCATTGTTACCTGTGGCAACCTTCCTTGGTGGCACTTCATGTCATCAGTGACGGGTTAATTGTCATTGCCTATTTCTCAATTCCGGCGATGCTAATTTACTTCGTCAATAAACGCAATGATCTGCCATTTTTAAATATTTTTAAGCTATTTAGTGCGTTTATTATTCTCTGCGGTATTGGTCATGGTTTCGACATTTGGACTCTGTGGTTTCCTAATTATTGGTGGTCGGGATTTGAACGAGCCATAACTGCTTTAGTCTCGGTATATACAGCCCTAGTGTTACTGAAAATATTACCCTATTTTTTGTCATTAAAAACTCCTGAAAAATTAGAAGCGGTTAATAATGAGCTGAAAAAGCAGATTCAAGAGAGAGAAAAAACCGAGGAAATTTTGCGGGCAATTGTGATGGGTACGGCATCAGTAACTGGGGCGGATTTTTTCCCGGCTTTAGCGCAGAACCTGGCTAGATGTTTAGATATACCCTATGTATTGGTGACGGAAATTGTCAGCGATCAGGAACCGATAAAATTACGAAATCTGGCTTTTTGGTCTCAGGATAATTTTGCCGATCATGATGAATATGAATTACAAAATAGTCCTTGTCGGATAGTTTTGGATACTCAAGAAGTTTGCTTTTATCCAGACAATTTACAACAAATTTTCCCAGACAATAAATATTTCCAAGAGTTGAATGCTCACAGTTATTTAGGCATTCCATTAATGGCTCAAAATCAGAAAGCGATCGGGATTTTATCTATCTTAGACGTGAAACCTTTAGTCCAAGATGAATTAGCACACGCTGTCCTGAGTATTTTCGCATCGAGGGCAGCTACAGAACTACAAAGAAAATGGGCAGAAGAAGCGAAAAATAAAGCCTATGAAGATCTAGAAGTGAGGGTTGAGGAACGGACATCAGCTCTCAAAAATATTAATATTGCCCTAGAAAATCAAATTCAGGAGCGTATGGCTACAGAAATAGCTATGCAACTTATGGCAGACCAAGAGAGAGCTATTAATCGCGTGATTTCACAAATGCGACAAAGTTTAAATTTGGAGGTGATTTTTCAGGCGACTGTTAATGAATTGCGTCAGGTAATTGAAGTAGATCGCGCCCTAATTTATCGGTTCAATTCTGACTGGAGTGGGGTAATCATCAAAGAGTCTGTGAGTCCGGGATGGCGGAAAATTCTGACCGCAAATAAGGGAGAAGAAGTGACTACACAGAATACGGTAGATGAAGAAAATTGTATTGTTAAAAAGCTAGGTTCTTCCCACGAATTAATTGAGGATACTTACTTACAAGAAACCCAGGGAGGTTTTTACTCACGGTCAAAGAGTTGTTGTTGTATTGAAGACATTTACAAGGCTGATTTTTCGGATTGCTACCTGCGATTTTTAGAACAATTTCAAATCCGGTCATATATTATTAGTCCGATTTTTCAAGGATATCAACTTTGGGGATTATTGTGTGTGTATCAAAATGATAGTCCTCGAGAATGGAAAGCGGCAGAATCTAAGGTGGTTAGTCAAATTGCTAATCAGTTGGGGGTGGCTGTGAAACAGGCGGAATTGTTCGCACAAACTCAGCAACAGGCGGCGGAGTTGAAGCGGGTTGCGGATGCTGCTAATGTGGCTAACCGCGCTAAAAGTGAGTTTTTGGCTAATATGAGTCATGAACTTCGCACTCCCCTTAATGCAATTTTAGGCTTTACTCAATTGCTACAACGCGATCGCACTTTAGCAGCTAAACATCAAGAATATATTAAAATTGTCAATCAAAGTGGTCAACATTTACTAGAGTTAATTAATGATGTCTTAGAGATGTCAAAAATTGAGGCGGGACGGATTACTTGTAACCCGACTGAGTTTGACATTAAACGCTGTTTGCCAGCCATTCAAGTGATGTTACAACTCAAGGCTGAGTCGAAGGGATTAACTCTCAATTTTCAGGTGGAAGAGTCGGTGCCGAAATTCGTGAGGACTGATGAAAGTAAATTGCGCCAAGTTTTGGTTAATTTAATTAGTAATGCTATTAAGTTTACCCAGGACGGGGAAGTTAGTTTAAGGGTGTCAGTTGGTGGAGTTGATGAAGACCTAGGTTTATCTGATGAGGATTGGGTGAGTAATACCTACTTGCTGTTTGAGATTATAGATACTGGATGCGGTATTGCATCAGAGGAAATTAATGACCTATTCCAGGCATTTAAGCAAACCAAAGCGGGTCGAGAATCGCAACAGGGAACGGGTCTAGGATTAGTGATATCTCAGAGATTTGTTAACTTAATGGGGGGTGAAATTAAGGTAAGTAGTAAACCGGGTGAGGGTAGTTGTTTTAGTTTCCAAATTCCTGTGGGTGTGGCCGACCAGATGGTTGATGAATCCGAAAGTAAATTAAATCAGGCTTGTCGGTTAGCACGGGGACAAGAAGACTATCGAATTTTGGTGGTGGAAGATAACCCAGTTAATCGGTTATTACTAACTACACTATTGCAGGATGTGGGTTTTGAGGTTCAGGAAGCGGAAAATGGACAGGAAGCGATCGCCATTTGGCAACAGTGGCATCCCCACTTAATTTTTATGGATATGCATATGCCAGTGATAGATGGGTTTGAGGCAACCCAATATATTAAACAGGCTGAAGTTGATACAATTCCGGTAATTGTTGCTATTACAGCCAGTGCCTTTACTGAACAAAGACGAAACTGCATTAATGCCGGGTGTGATGACTTTATCAGTAAGCCATTTCGGCGGGAACAAGTTTTAGAAACCCTGACTAAATATTTAGGGGTCAAATACCAAACTCCTGAACCCAATGCGATCGCCTCTACAGCGGTAGCTACTTCCGCACCTAAAAACCATGACCATTTAGCCATAAATCCAGAAACCTTCGCCATGATGCCAGCAGAATGGTTAGAGCAAATCCACTATGCTGCTCAATTAGGAAATGATCTGATGATCTTATCTTTGATCAAACAAATGCCCCCAGAGCATTCAGATTTAGCTGAAGCCTTAACCAGCATTGTGGAAAACTTCCAATTTGAGCGATTGTTGGAAATGTTTAACTCCGAGACTAACTCCGAGACTATGGAAAGCGATCGCTAACTAGCCACAGGCAAAATCAACCTTTCACGAGCCATAATTGCCTTGGGAAAAACCGCCTGAACTTCATGTTCAATTTGGTCAAGGAAATCATCTGAGTGGCTAGGGTCATGATGAAAAATCACCACCCGTGCCACATCCGCCGCCTCAGCGATTTTGACTGCTTCTTGCCAGGTTGAATGTCCCCAACCCACCTTGGGAGATTTAGGATTATGATATTCCTCATCAGTATACATAGCATCATAAATAAGGATATCAGCCCCCTGAGCCAATTCCAGCACATTCTCATCCAACCCATCAGGCAAATGTTCTGTATCGGAACAGTAGACCACAGTTCGTCCTTGCCAAGTAACACGATACCCCATAGCCGTATTAGGGTGATTAAGTTGTCCGGTTTCAATCTTGATATCATCAAGCATCATAGTATCCCCCGGTTTCAATTCATAAAACCTCAGATCTGCCTGTAACCCACTCAGGGGAATGGGGGAGTTGGGATGAAGTACGCGATCGATGAAATGCTTTTTCATCGATTCTCCATCTGGGGGGATAGTGCCATAGATATGAAAGCAGTTCCCTGGGGTAAAAGCCGGAGTAAACAGGGGGAAACCCTGGATATGATCCCAGTGGTAATGGGTAAAAAACATATAGGCTTCCATAGGCATTTGTGCGACTAGGGAATCACCCAAGGACCGCAACCCAGTACCACCGTCAAAAATCAGCCTTTTTCCGGCAATACGCATTTCCAAACAAGAGGTATTCCCGCCATAGCGGATAGTGTCTTTTCCTGGGGTGGGGATACTGCCGCGAACTCCCCAAAACTCCACCACAAAATCATCGGGATTTTGATCACAGGAGTCTGGGTTATCTCGACCAGTTGCCAACACAGAAGATGGTGTGATGGTTTCCATGTTTTAATCTTCAGGATTTAAAGTTCTACACTGACCGTGATGGCGCAATAGATGGTCACAGAGTACCAAGGCAACCATTGCTTCTACCATAGGAACCGCTCTGGGCAAAACACAAGGATCATGTCGTCCTTTTGCTGCCAGAGTGGTTTCGGAGCCCTCACGGGTGACAGTTTTCTGTTCTTTACGAATTGTAGCAGTTGGTTTGAAGGCAACTCGCAAAATTATCAGTTCTCCGTTAGAAATTCCCCCCTGGACACCGCCGGAACGATTGCTCAGGGTGCGGACGGCTCCAGTGTCATCAATATAAAATTCATCATTATGTTGACTACCTGTGAGCAGAGTACCAGCAAAACCAGAGCCGATTTCAAAACCCTTACTAGCGGGTAGGGACATGACAGCTTTGGCTAGGTCTGCTTCTAGTTTATCGAATACTGGCGAACCTAGTCCAGTAGGAGCGTTACGAACTACGCATTCGACTACCCCACCAATGGAGTCCCCCTGGTCTCTGATGTCTTCAATTAGTTGAATCATCTGTTGCGCCCTGTCGGGGTGAGGACAGCGGACTATATTGCTTTCGACTTGCTCAAGGGTAACCGTTGCCGGATCGATCGCTGCTTCTAGGTCTTTGATGCGTTTGACATAACCGATGATTTCGACATTGGCGACCTGTTTGAGGATTTTTTTAGCTATAGCACCTGCTGCTACTCTACCAATAGTTTCACGAGCGGAAGACCTACCGCCGCCTTGCCAATTGCGAATCCCATATTTACCATCATAGGTGGCATCGGCATGGGAGGGGCGATATTTTTTCGCCATTTCATCATAATCCTGGGGACGGGTGTCTTTATTTTTGACCATGATCATGATCGGGGTTCCTAGGGTTTGCCCTTCAAATACCCCACTGAGGATTTCGCAGGTGTCGCTTTCTTTGCGAGGGGTGGTAATTTTGCTTTGTCCGGGTCGGCGACGATCTAATTCCTGTTGGATTTCTGAGATGTCCAGGGAGAGGCGGGGAGGACAGCCATCGATGATGACTCCAACCCCCCCACCGTGGGATTCACCGAAGGTGGTGATCCTAAATAAATGCCCAAATGTGTTGCCCATACTGGTCTTGTCTAAAAGGTTGTAGAGTCTCGATCCTATCAGATCTTGCACTATCAACGGACCGGGCTACAGTGGTTTATACTCGGAATGCTGCTGCCTCAATTAGTCTTCGTGATCCTCAAAGGGGTCACTGAGTTCTTCTGAAGGAGGACCGAAGGCGGTATAAATGGCATAGGCAGCGATCGCTACTACGGTAGCAGCTAGGGAAATGTTAAGAGCTATTGCAGGTTCCATGAGATTTGATTCAATTATGAGCCTTGTTCTTATATAATATTACGAAACATTAAAATTTGCTGTTCAACCCATTGATAAGGTGACTTATGGCACAAAGAACTTGGTTAGGCGATCGACTCAGACCCCTTAACTCAGAATATGGTAAGGTTGCCCCCGGTTGGGGTACTACTCCCCTGATGGGGGTTTTTATGGGGTTATTCTTCGTGTTTCTGTTGATTATCCTACAGATCTATAACTCCTCACTGATTCTCGAAAATGTTAGCGTGGACTGGGCCAACCTAACTCGCTAAGTTGAGAGTCCGGGAGAGCTTAATTTAATCGCAGATTAGTTGAACCAATTAGGGCGATGCGCTACCATACCAAGTATGGTGCGAGACCTTCGGGTATGAAATAGAGCTGAAATGGGCGAAATAACTACCCGGTGAGGACTTCAACCCCTTGGTTGATTGGGTCGCATCCCTGACCATCCCATAACACAGCCTGATTTTTTGGCTCACCTTCGAGACTTCCAATATAGCCAGTCAGGTGAAGCGGAAAATCAGGTCTAAGACTGCCCGCGCCATGCTAACATGGGCGCATTATCGATTCAAACTAACCCTGAGACATAAGCGCGGAAATAACTGAACAGTTGTAGATGTGACCGAAGAATACACCAGCAAAACCTGTACTCACTGTGGTCATGTTCATTCCCAGCTAAGTGGCTCAAAAGTGTTCCGATGTCCGGAGTGCGGGTTCACTCTACCCAGGGACTGGAACGGTGCTTTTGGAATCTTTCTAAAAGCTTTGCGGGATACCGCCTCTGTTACTTTAACGGGTAATAGTGCTATCGTCGCATTGTCCGGGAACAACCGGATAAATGTCGCGTAAATGTATCAGGCGCCAATCTATGAACTGGATCAATTGGCGATCGCTATGGATTTCGGGTCTGGTTGGTCTCATGGCTTAGGGCGACTCTCCCTGGGAATCATATTTCACTGGCGATCGCCATATTTTTAGCCCTATACCCTAGGCGACTTCCCAACTACTGGAGACATTAAATGAATATTTTTGGCATGGGTTTACCAGAGATGGCAGTCATCCTGGTATTAGCACTTTTGATTTTTGGTCCGAAAAAATTACCCGAAATGGGTCGCAGTTTAGGAGAGGCGATCCGCAAGTTTCAAGAAGCCTCCCAGGAATTTAAGACCGAGTTTAATCGAGAAGCAGAACAGATCCAAGCTGCTACTCGCCCCCAAAATACTAACTCCGAAAGTGATAATTCTTAGCAGCAATTTTGTCCTCTGCAATGGCTTTAATACCACAATTAATTGTAGGTTTAGGTAATCCGGGGTCAAAATATGACCGTACCCGCCACAATATTGGCTTTGAAGCCGTCGATTTTTTGGCTGACAAGTGGGGGGCTACCCTGTCGGAAAACCGTCGGTTTCAGGGGGTATTTGGTGAGGCTAAGATGCGATCGCATGACAAGCTGTATCTCCTGAAACCCTTAACCTACATGAATCGGTCAGGTCAAGCTATTCGGTCTGTGGTGGACTGGTACAAACTCCCCCCGGAATCCGTGTTAGTGATTTATGATGACATGGATTTACCAGTAGGACGGCTGCGCCTGCGGCTGTCCGGTTCCGCTGGGGGACATAATGGCATGAAATCGGCGATCGCTCATTTAGGGACTCAAAATTTCCCTCGCCTGCGCCTGGGAATTGATAAACCCCAAGCCGCAGTCCTTAACCACGACCGAGAAACCATCTCCCACGTCCTGGGTAAATTTCCCCCTAATGAGCGCCAGACTATGGATAAACTGTTACAACAGGTATTAGAAGCCATAGAATTAGCCCTAGAAGATGGAGTAGAAAAAGCTATGAGCCTCTACAATAGTCGCAGTGTTGACTAATGTCCAGAATCTGAATTTCCTGCATTATCCCAGGAGGTTGCCAGTGACTCATGCTAGAGATCCTTTACCCGAAACCAATGCCCATATCCGCATTACCCGTCAGTCCTGGCAGTCTGGTATTCTCGAAGGAGATGTCAGCGCCGGGGACTATGTATGGCAATTTCAATGGCGATTTAGACAACGTAAAAGTTTAGTTATTCGACCCTCCCAGGGTCGCGCTTTAATCCAAGAACCCCTAGGACGATTTCTGGAAAAGTGGGACTATAAACTTGAACCAGGCGGCGATTATTCTTTTACCATTCGCGCTAAGTTTTGATAGTCAGTTATCCCGTGATTATCGTGATTTACCGGTTCTGACCCACCAGAGAAGATGTCGGCAGTAAGGAGGTAAGATGGCGATTCATTTCGTCTAAATATCTGGCTAGTTGAGAATAATCACGGCTAGTTAGTAGGGGGTTATCCTGACTATTTAACAATGATTCTAAAGGCAAAACACGATAATTGAGTTTGCCATGAAGTGAGTATCGATGCACCCAAGTGGGTAAAGCTATCACCTCAGCAATTTCTATAGTTTCATCAGGAAAATTCTTGTTAATTCTCACCTTAAAAATAACTCCCACATCCCGATAATTCCCCCGCTGATTAGAAATGAAATTCCCCATTGAGTAAATAGCCACAGCTTGGCGGATAGTACCATCTTCCTCGGTGATATCAAAAATTTGATAGGGTTGAACCACATGGGGATGACTACCTAAAATAATATCCGCACCCGCATTAACCAAACTGGCGACCAGTCGTTTTTGTTCAGCATTCGGCTGGCGTTGATATTCGGTGCCAAAATGCAAAGCCACAGTAACTATATCAACTCCTAATTCTCGCGCTTTCTGAATATCTTGGATGATTTTCGCTTCATCAATTAAGTTAACTAAATAATCCTTTCCCCTAGGGATAGGAATGCCATTAGTGCCGTAGGTATAGGCAAAAAACGCCATTGATATATCATTCTTTTCAATCACAGTAATGGTGTCTGCTTCCTCCTGGGAGGCGGCTGTACCGACGGGAACCAAACCTCTACTTCTGACATTTTCCAGAGTTGTTAATAAACCAGCTTCGCGACGGTCTAGGGAGTGATTGTTAGCTGTGGTTAAAATATTAAATCCGGCATTTTTCAGGGCATCTGCGAGGGTATCCGGTGCATTAAATAAGGGATAACCTGTATATCCGGTTGCTGAACCTGCTAGGGTAGTTTCTAAGTTCCCAATTACCCAATCTCCGGTTTGGAGAATGTCGCTAACTTCTGTAAAAAAAGGGTCATAATTATAAGTGTTTGTGCTGGGATTATAACCGGACCTAATTTGTGGTCCGTGCATCATAATATCGCCAACGGCAATTAATAAAGCTGACTGGGTATAGGGTTTGGGGGGTTTGGTTAAAGCGGTGAGTTTCTCTGGGTCTATGGGTTCAACCCTAGCACTGGGTACAATATCGCAGCCGATAACCAAGAGAAACAAACTACCAGAAATCAGGGTGAGCAATTTTTGAGGCAAAACTTTACATATATTCATATCGTGGAGATCGATGGAGCAAGTAGAAAGCACGTTGACAGCTAAGATAGCATATCAGGTATGATCGGGTGAGGGGCATTGATTATAGATAATTCCTACCACCGATGTGGCAGTTTCAGAAGTTGTTATGACTACAGAGAGAATTTCAGCGCCAAGAAGCGGGAAAGGTCAGGAAAAACGCCACCAGTTAAGAAGGTGGCACTTTTCAAGCTGATATCTGTAGTCAGAAAGGATAGTTTACATACATACAAGTTCACCAATTCACTAACACCTACCCACTATGCTTGACAAAATTGCTACGGCTATCTTTGCTGCTTTCCTGGCTTTCCCTGGCGCTACTAACTCAGAAGTGGCGGAAACTCATGTAGCCCAAGGGATACAGTGTAACCCTAAGGGTTCCATGGCTGAAATGAAAAAATGTGCTGATGATGATTATCGAGTAGCCGATCGCAAACTGAATGAAGTTTACCAACAACTGACCCCGAAAGTGCAAGGGGAGGAAAGACAGCGCCTGATTGCAGCACAACGCGCTTGGATTCAATTCCGCGACACGAATTGTAGATTTGAATCGGCGGAAGCGTTGGGGGGGACTTTAGAGGGTCTGCTGTTCACCAACTGTCTCACTAAGATGACCACCAATCGCACGGCTGAATTACAGGCATATATAGCACGACAGGCCAGCAATGAGCAACCGCAAATGGGACAAGTTACTAATATCGTTCAGGGGGACATTATGTGCTATGTGACCCTTAAAGATCAGATGAACCGGGAACACCAGTTAGGCGCAACTTTCGATATTTGTGCTAAGGCTAATCAATTCATCAATCGTCGGGTTTCCCTAAAATATTCACTGCAAAATGTTAATGATTGCGAAAGCATTGAACCCTGTGGAAAAACCCGCCAGGAATTGCTGATTAGCAGTATGGATGTTGTCAGGTAGGTAGTTGAGAGCCTAACTTTTGTGTGACGCTAAGGGGTACAATGGTTAGGCTTGGCATCTTCACATCAGGGGGTTTTCCTGTTCTTGATGTGGGGAGGAACTCGGAAAGAGGTTTGACTTTGGGTGTAGAACTGCGAAGTTATGTTTATCTGGACAATTTACAGCCCCAACACGCTGCCTATATTGGGACGGTATCGTTGGGGTTTTTGCCGTTACCTGGGGATGCGTCCCTGTGGATTGAAATTTCACCGGGAATTGAGATTAACCGCATTACTGATGTGGCTTTAAAGTCTACGGCTGTCCGTCCTGGTGTTCAGTTTGTGGAAAGGTTGTATGGTTTGTTGGAAATTCACTCTAGCCGCCAGGGAGATACGTTAACGGCGGGTAGGGCGATTTTGGATGCTTTGGGGGTACAAGAAAGCGATCGCCTCAAGCCGCGTGTGGTCTCTAGTCAAATTATTCGCAATATTGACCCTCACCAGGCACAATTGATTAATCGGACTCGCCGGGGACAGTTGTTGCTGGCTAAACAAACTTTATATGTTTTAGAGGTGCAACCAGCGGCTTATGCTGCTTTGGCTGCGAATGAGGCGGAAAAGGCGGCTTTGATTAATATTCTACAGGTGCAAGCGGTGGGGAGTTTTGGACGTTTGTATCTGGGTGGAAATGAACAGGATATTTTGGCGGGGTCGGCGGCGGCTTTAAATGCGATCGCTAATGTTTATGGTCGCGATACCTTATTTGCGGAAAGTAAGGAGTGAGGAATAGGGGGGTTATTATGGCTAATATTGAACAATTGGCAATCTTGAGGCGGGGTGTGGTGAAATGGGAGTTTTGGCGGCGCGAAAATGCGGCGATCGCACCGGATTTACAAGAGGCTAATTTCTCTGGTTTTCACCTGGAAGGGGTGAATTTAGAGGGGGCTAATCTTCATGGCGCTAATTTAAGGGGTGCTAAATTGAGGTTGGCTAATTTAATGGGGGCTGATTTAGCAGGTGCCAACCTGGAAGGTGGTGATTTGCAAGGGGCTAATTTAATGGGGGCGGTTTTACTGGGGGCTAATTTATCTGATGGGAATTTGACTGATGCGGATTTGGGAAATGCTAATTTAATTGGGGTGGAATTTCGAGAGGCGATCGCCCGTCGGATTAATTTGAATGGCGCAAACCTAAGACGGGGGAATTTTACCCAGGCGAATTTAGCGGCGGTTAATTTGAATCAGGCTAATTTGAGTCACGCTAATTTCCATGAGGCGGTTTTGATAAATGCGATCGGCTATCAAGCTAATTTTTATGGTACTAACTTGGTTAATAGCCATTTAAATGGGTCTTATTTCTGGGGGGTGAAGTTCACTAATTCCCAATTAATGGGGGCTGATTTGCGATTCGCTAATCTCAGAAAATCTGTTTGGGAAAACATCGACGCAAGAGGTGCGAATTTGCGAGGCGCTAACCTGAACGGCGCTATTTTACACTCAGTTGATTTACGCGGTGCGAATTTGCGAGGCGCTAACCTGAACGGCGCTATTTTAAAACGGGTTAATTTGGATGATGCTATTCTACCTTATAATTAATCATACATCATAAGAAACCCGGTTTCTCAATAGGGGGCTGGAATTAAGCGCCAGCCTATGATCAACTGGAACTGATCATAAAATGAGATAAACTAAGGGATTATCCGTAACCCACCGAATAAGTCCACCTTAGCAGTCAATGGAATCAGTGAAGTTATGTCAAGTTTTCCGCCACCTCTAGCGCAACCTCAATCCCTCCAACAATGCCTTAAACAGTATTTTGGCTATGACAGCTTTAGACCAGGACAACAGGAGATTATAGAACAAGTGCTGCAAAAGCGGGATGTACTCGCGATTATGCCTACAGGGGGTGGAAAATCCCTGTGCTTTCAACTTCCCGCTCTCTTGAAACCCGGTCTGACATTGGTGGTTTCGCCTTTAATCGCTTTAATGCAAGACCAGGTAGAAGCGCTAAAAGATAATGGTATTGGGGCGACATTTCTGAATAGTACCGTAGATATTCACGAAGCGCGTCAGCGAGAGTCAGCTATTCTACAAGGTCAAATTAAGCTGCTTTATGTAGCACCGGAAAGGTTACTATCTCCTCAGTTTTTAGAGTTTTTAGACCGCCTTGAGGCGGCATTTGGCATATCAACTCTGGTAATTGATGAAGCTCATTGTGTCTCAGATTGGGGTCACGATTTTCGACCAGAATATCGACAAATTCAACAGGTGCGATCGCGTTATCCCCACGTTCCAGCGATCGCTCTCACGGCTACGGCTACGGAACGGGTCAGATTTGATATAATTAAACAAATTGTCCTCAAACAACCTTATGTTCACGTCGCCAGTTTCTACCGTTCTAATCTCTACTATCAGGTAATCCCTAAACAACCGAAAAAACGGTTCACTCAACTATTAAAAGTAATTGAATCTATGTCGGGTTCAGGAATTATTTACTGTTCCAGTCGGAAAAGGGTGGAAGAAGTCGCATTAAAATTACAACATCATAATATCCAAGCCCTCCCCTATCATGCGGGAATGGCGGATAGCGATCGCCTAGAAAGTCATACCCGTTTTATCCGAGATGATGTCCGAATTATCGTGGCTACTATCGCCTTCGGTATGGGTATAGATAAGCCAGATGTCCGGTTCGTTATACACTACGATTTACCGAAAAGTTTGGAAAACTATTACCAAGAGTCAGGACGTGCTGGACGGGATGGGCAACCGGCTCAATGTCTGCTATTTTTTAGTTATGGGGATATGAAAACCATTGAATATTTGATTGAGCAAAAGCCTGATGTTGATGAACAAAGAATTGCGCGCCAACAGTTGCGACAGGTAATTGATTATGCTGAGTCTACCGAGTGTCGGCACCGCATTCAACTGCGCTATTTTGGAGAGGAATTTCCCGGTAATTGTGGCACCTGTGATAATTGTTGCCATCAACGACCTATGGAAGATTGGACAGTGGAAGCAATGAAGTTTCTATCCTGTGTGGCGCGGTGTCGGGAAAGGTTTGGGATGAGTTATATTATTGATGTGTTGCGGGGTGCTAAAAATCAAAGGGTTTTGAGTAGGGGACATGATAAACTTTCCACCTATAATATAGGACGAGACCGGACTGTTGATGAGTGGAAAATGTTGGCGCGATCGCTTTTGCATCAAGGACTGTTAGACCAGACTAATGATGGCTATTCTATTTTGAAGTTAAATAACCTCAGTTGGGAGGTGATGAAAAGACAGCGGGAAGTCAAAATTGCGGTGGTACGCGATCGCCAACTTCCACAACAAACTTGGTCTATGGCGGCGGATGTTAAAATGTTATTAGAGCATCTCCGTCAAGTTCGTAAACAACTGGCTGACCAAAATGATATTGCTCCCTATAAGATTTTTTCCGATTCGACTTTGGGGTTAATGGCGCGAGAACGTCCCCAAACTAAACAGGATCTGTTGAGACTTTCTGGGGTGACTGCTTATAAGGTTCAACATTATGGTCAGCAGTTCTTAAATGCTATCCATCAATATTGTCTGGAACAAGGTATTCCCCTCAAGCCTACTAAACCGCCATTACCTGCTGTTTCATCATCATCTATCTCTAAGTGGTATCATGTCTCCCCTACTGTTCTGCAAACCTGGGAGTTATTTAAGCAGGGTTTAAATGTGGAAGAGATCGCTTATCAGAGAGGCTTAAAATCTACTACGATTTATGGTCATTTGGCGGATTTAATTGCTAACAATTATGGCGATATCGATATTAATACATTGGTATCTCCTGAACGACAACAGGTGATTTTAGAAGCGATCGCTATTTTGGGAGATGAACACCTAACAACAATTTATGAACATCTAGGAAAAGCCTACAGTTATGGGGAAATTCAATTAGTTAGGGCTTTATGGCGATCGCAAAATTCCCCCGATATTGAGTTTTGATTGGGTAATTGATAATTCTTATCGGCTGAGAAACCTTATCGGCTAAGAAACCCGGTTTCTCAAAGAAACCGGGTTTCTGGAAATCTGGGAGAGAAACCCATCTATAATAATTAATTAAGGTGTGATTCAGTCTGCTTGAGGATATTAGGGATTTTAGTAATAATTTGTTCGGCAATTTCTGAGGGTTTTTCATCCTCATTGATAGCAATATAAATATCGGCTTGTTGATAAAGATGTCGCCTAGTTTCCAGGATATTATCGAGGCGAGTGAGGGGGTCTGGGTGTTGTAGTAGAGGTCGGGTTGTGTCTCCTTTCAGACGTTCATATAAGCAATGAGTTGGAACATCTAACCAGACAATGATACCATGTCTTAAATAACTCCAATTCGTCCGTTTAATCACAACCCCTCCCCCAGTAGCTACCACTAAATGTTGATAAGCACAAAGACTAGATAGGACTTGAGATTCTAAGTTCCTAAATTCTTCCTCCCCCTGGGTGGCAAAAATTTCGGGAATGGCTTGTCCCGCCACTTGGCTAATCAAAACATCGGTATCAAAAAACTTATAGCTTAATCGATTAGCCAATATCTGACCTACCGTAGATTTTCCCGCCCCCATCATACCAATTAAATAGATGTTAATTCCTTGTATTTGTTCTAAAACCATGAGATTGTCTAAAAGTCCGAAAGTGATCATAACTAGCTAGATAATTTTAGCCGATTTCATCCTCATCATCAAAACCCCAATCTTCCTCATCAGATTGAATTTTGGTAGGGGGAGAAGGGGGATTAATTAGGCGATAGTCTGCATCATAAACTGATTCGGTACGACCAGCACCGGAATTTTGACCGTCTTTATAATTGAAGGAATAGACGGAACCTGACCAGGATTCTTTTTGAGGTTGTTGCTGTACTTCAAAGGTTTTTCCGGTGTTTTCTGGGGGTGTGGGAGTGGTGGTGGGGGTGTTTTCTGGGGGTGGAGAAGTGGGGGTGGTTGGTGCATTCTGGGGAGGTAAATTATCCCAATCTTCATCAGTATTAGGAGAGTTTAGGGGATTGATATCGCGTTTATTCCAGGATTCTGATTCTGATGGTTTGGGGGTAGTTTGTCTAACGGGTGGGGTTTCTGGTTCATTTTGGCGATCGCTATCATTTTCATCCCAACTATCGCTAACTTGGCGGACTTCGGTTTCCCAATCATCACTATTTTTGTGAGTTTTGGGGGATTGATTTTTGGGGGTAGGGATAGGGGGTTGATTTTCCGGTTCTAATTCTAGTTCAGATTGCAAATTATCCCACTCCGAATCATCGGCTTGTGGTGACGGGGGAATTGCTGGATCAGGTGGGTTAGGTTGGGGGGATGGTTGTATAGGTTTTTTACTGGCTTGAGGACGTGACGGAGAGGGGGTGTAAGAGAGTTGGAATAAACTGGCAATCATCAGAGAGGTGAATATACCGATGAAGAGGGCAATTAGTAGCCACACCGACAAAGGTAAAGTGGGTAATTGCATCCCTAAAAATACTAAAGATATGGCGGGGGAAAGATTTTGTATGGTGAACAATATCAAACCACCGACTATAATCAAAATAGCGATCGCACTTTTTCCAGACATCACATAAATAACCCCATCGAAATCGAAAATATCAATAACTAATTAGGAAATTCCCTCAGAATTCATCAGGTTTCCACCGACGCAAAGGTACACAATCAATCTCAAATTGATCGAGGGTTCGCGCTACCACAAAATCTACCAAATCCTCAATAGTTTGGGGATGATGATACCAAGCGGGGATAGCCGGGACAATCCGCGCGCCTGCTTCTGCTAAAGTAGTCAAATTTCGCAGATGGATAAGACTTAGGGGAGTTTCCCGTGGCACAATTACCAATTTTCTACCTTCTTTTAATTGTACATCTGCCGCCCGTTCAAGTAAATCGGAACTGAGACCTTGGGCAATTTTAGCCACTGTACTCATACTACAGGGAATGACGATCATACCGATAGTGCGAAAGGAACCACTAGCAATATTAGCGCCTACATCCTGCCAAGGATGACAACGCAGTTTTCCCCCGGTTTCCACCCCGGCTTGTTGTCGCCAAAATAACTCCTGGCGCGCGCTATCTCCAGGCATTTGCAAATTATTCTCCGCTTGCCATACCATGTAGGAAGACTTGGAGGCTACCAATTCGATAGCATAATCGGCTTGTAGCAGGTATTTTAAGGCGCGGACTGCATAAATGAGTCCCGAAGCACCGGAAACGCCAATAATCAGGGGTCTGGTCGAGGTGGTCATTAGGGAAACTTCCCTTGTTGAACTTCTGTGCAGAATTGTGTCACGGCGTTGGTAATGGTATCGTGCAGGTTAGCGTATTTTTTGGCAAAGGGTGGTTGCCAGGGGGTTAATCCCAATATATCAGAGGTTACCAGCACTTGTCCGTCGCAGTAAGGACCCGCGCCAATACCGATAGTGGGAATGGTTAGTTGTTGGGTAATTTCCGCCGCCAAGTCCTTGGGGATATGTTCCAGGACTATAGCAAAGGCTCCCGCTTGTTGTAAGGCGATCGCTTCTGATAAAATACGTTCTGCTGCCACTGTGGTTTTACCTTGTTGGCGATACCCTCCCAATTGATGTACAGACTGGGGAGTTAAGCCGACATGACCCATAACGGGAATACCCACTTTGACTAAGGCGCTGACTGTATTAGCCATTTCATCATAGCCCCCTTCTAACTTTACGGCGGATGCTCCTGTTTCTTTCAATACCCGTCCGGCTGAATGAATCGCCTGTTGGGGACTTTCCTGGTAGGTCAAAAATGGTAAATCCACTACCAATAGGGATCTTACCACCGCCCGACGCACTGCTTTGGCGTGGTGCAACATTTCCTCAAGGGTTAGCGGTAGGGTGGTTTCGTAACCTAAACCGACCATGGCTAGGGAATCACCGACTAGAATAATATCAATACCTGCTTGGTCGATAATTTTGGCGATCGCATACTCATAAGCAGTTAGCATGGTAATTTGGTGTCCCTGCTGTTTCCAATCGATTAATTGTTGGGTGGTTACTGCCATAATTGTTTGTAGGTTTAGGGATTACAGGTTGCAGAGTCTTGATTTTATCAAAAACTGAACCACTGTCTCATCCTAAGTTTCACACTGAGAATACTAATGCAGCCCAATTATATAATACTTGGTCTCAAGTTGATCGCTCTAGGGGTCTCCACCCTGGTAGCGATCGCTACCCCCACTCAAGCCGCTGATTTTTTGCGTTTTTCCATCGGAAATAGAGATGTTTCTATACCTGTCGATGTTTTAGAAACTTATATCGAAAATCCGCCCGACCATTCCGAAAATCACAAGTTAGATAATGTCGCCAATTTATTGAGTCCCAAAATCCAGACACAACTGCGGGACATATTAGCGAGACGTTATCAGTTTAGTGATGCCGAAATCAGGCATTTATTGAGTTCTCCGATGGTAGCAGATTTTTTAATTCAGATGGGAGATATTATCGAAACCGAACCCGGTGCTAATGGCGCAGATGCCATCCGAAATGCCATGGTATCAGCCAGTAGTCTCCCCGACGGATTTACCCTCATTGATATGATGCGAGAGTTTCCTAGTCCTAGTATTTATATGAACCTAAATGAGGCTTTACAAGCATTAACTAATGTAGCGATTTTAATTGAGTCAACTAATGATATAATTGCCGACATCAAAAGACTGGCATCTTCCCAAGGACAAACTGCTGGAAATATTGATTTTAGTCAATGGCGCGACTTACGAAAACCCGGAAATTTTCCAAGTTCTAAATACACCTATAGAGTTAGTGATTCAATTCGCGATCGCCAATTTAATTTTGATTTATACCTCCCGGAAACTACTGATAGTAATATCCCCACTTTAATCATATCTCATGGTTTAGCATCAGACCGCAGTCGCTTTGAATACCTCGCGCGCCATTTAGCCTCCTATGGTTTCGCCGTAGCTGTTCCTCAGCACACTGGTAGCGATTTTCAGCAATTCCAAGACTTGTTAATTGGGAAAGTATCAGATATGTTTAACCCGCGAGAATTTATAGACAGACCCCTTGACATTTCCCAAGTATTAGATTATCTGGAATCATTAAATCGTGGAGATTTAAGCGATCGCCTTAACTTGGATAATGTCGGAGTTCTCGGACATTCTCTCGGAGGCTATACAGCTTTAGTCTTAGGGGGTGCGCCGCTGAATTTTGCACAACTGAAAATCGACTGCAATCAAGATAACTTTTCCGTTAATCCTGCCTTATTTCTCCAGTGTCGCGCCCTAGAATTACCGCAAACCGACACCAACTTGAGAGATGAAAGAGTTAATGCTATCTTACTGATAAACCCTCTAAATAGTAGTATCTTAGGAGAAGCAAGCATCAATCAAATCCAAATCCCGGTGATGATGGTAGCCAGTGGCTTGGATATATTAGCACCAGCAGTATTAGAACAAATCCCAGCTTTTAATTGGTTAACCAATTCCCACCGATATTTAGTCTTTAAAGAAAAAGATAGTCACTTTTTTGATATGAATCAATACACGGCTGAAGCCATACCCAACTTAGGAGGTTTAACTCGTCCAGCCACAGAAATTTCTCGGGGATATATGAAAAGTCTAAGTGTAGCATTTTTCCAAACCCACATAACTAATAATCCTGAATATGAGCAATATTTACAAGCCGCTTACGCTATCCATATCAGTGATGCTGCTTATCCTATCCATTTGATATTACCGACTCCTGACCAGAAGCTAGGAGTTAAATAAAATGACATAAATAAATATTGACCCTTGACAAAAATGTAGGTTGGGTGAAACCCAACAAAGAGAGTAGTAGGTTGGGTGAAACGGAAAATGTAGGTTGGGTGAAACCCAACAAAGAGAGTAGTAGAGTAGTAGGTTGGGTGAAACCCAACAGAGGTCAATTGACCCAACGTAGGTTGGGTGAAACCCAACAAAGAGAGTAGTAGTAGGTTGGGTGAAACCCAACAAAGAGAGTAGTAGGTTGGGTGAAACCCAACAGAGGTCAATTGACCCAACGTAGGTTGGGTGAAACCCAACAGAGGTCAATTGACCCAACGTAGTCAATATAGCAAAAGTCAGGCAGGAAAACCCGCCATGACTTTTGTTATATCGATTGGAAAGCACACTACTTAGGTTTCTAATCTGATTATAACCGATATTGTCAGATTTTTATATCCGATTTGTGCAACTTTTTTGTATTGATGGACTTGCTCAAATTGTTAATTGATATATTGAATTGATATATTGAATTGATATATGAAAAACTCCCCCCTAACCAGACCTATTAGGAGGAAATGGGGGGAGTAGGGTTTCTAGGTTGTCAGAGTTCAGTTATTGACTTCTTGAAGTTCAACGTCAGTATTAGGGTCAACATCAACTTCGGTATCGTCCCCTTCACCGGATAAAGGGACTAAAGCCACAGCAGCGATCGCATCTTCCTTATCTAAGCGTTGTACCCGCACCCCTGTAGCATTGCGGGACTGTCGAGAAATAGCGCTAATCACCTGACGAATAATAATCCCCCGGCTAGTAATTAACATCAATTCATCAGTATTATGTACCACCTGAAGCGCCACCACACAATCACCAGATAAATGGGGTTTAAACTTAGTAGCAATAATGCCTTTTCCGGCGCGATTTTGTAAGCGGAATTGAGACACAGGAACTCGTTTTCCATAACCCCTAGTAGTAATGACCAAAATAGAAACCCCATCAGGTTCAACTTCAGTAGTAGCTATCTCTTCAGATTCCGTATCATCCACCTCTTCAACGGTAGTATTTTCCTCCTCTTCTATTTCCGTTTCTTCACCCCCCAATTTAGGAATACTAGCCACAATAAAACTAGGGAGAATATCCATCCCAATGAGTTCATCATCTGGTTTTAGTTTCATAGCTTTAACCCCACGGGTAGCGCGACCGAGGGGTCGTAATTGTTTATCATCAGTGTGGAAATGAATAGCCATACCCAGGCGAGAACCGATAATAACGCTATCATCCACCTTAGCACTGCGTACCCAACGCAACTCATCTCCTTCATTTAAGGAAATCGCAATTATGCCATTAGAACGGATATTGTTAAAAGCGGAAAGGGCAGTTTTTTTGATGTAACCCCCCTTAGTTAGCATCACCAAATATTCATCGTTACTAAATTCCCCAACCGCCACCAAAGAGGTGATTTTCTCATCCCGAGGAATTGGTAACATTTGCACAATCGGAACCCCCCGAGCGATGCGGGAGCCGATAGGTATTTGATAGGCTTTTAAACAGTAAGCAACCCCCCGTTCAGTAAAGAACATAATACTGTCATGGTCGCAACAACTCAAGAAATGTTTAACCCCATCATCCTCCTTCATTTTGGTTCCAGATTTACCGCGAGTGGCGCGATTTTGAGCCTCAAAAGTATTAACGGGCATCCGTTTAATGTACCCTTGTTCAGTGAGAAGAATAATTGCTTTTTCATTAGCAATCAAATCGGTATCTTCTAGCTCACTTTCTTCGAGTTCAATTTCGGTCCGTCGGGGTGTGCCGTGACGTTGTTTAATTTCTTGAGCTTCCTGTTCAACAATTTCTAAAATCCGTTCTCGGCGATTTAAAATATCGTTTAGGTCAGCAATTTTCGCCAAAAGTTCTTGATGTTCTTGTTCAATTTTCTGAGCTTCCAAGGCGGTTAAACGTCGCAGTTGCATTTGTAAAATAGCATCAGCTTGTGGTTCAGAAAGTCCGAACCTTTCGATTAACTCCTGTTTAGCTGTAGGGCTATCAGCAGCATGGCGAATTAGGGCAATAATTGCATCAAGATTATCGAGAGCAATTAATAGTCCTTGCAGGAGGTGATCACGTTCTTCAGCTTTGCGTTTTTCATATTCAGTACGCCGCCGGATAGTGTCGATGCGGAAGTCTAGGAAAACATGGAGATATCGCTTGAGGGTAAGCAATTCTGGTTTTCCGTTAACTAGGGCTAACATATTAGCGCCGAAGTTGGTCTGAAGGGGAGTTTGTTTATAAAGGTTGTTGAGAACCACCCTAGGATAGGCATCTCGTCGGAGTTCCACGACGATCCGCATCCCTTCACGATCGCTTTCATCTCGGATATCTGATATCCCCTCCAGGCGCTTCTCATTCACCATTTCGGCGATTTTTTCGATTAAAGCGGCTTTATTGGTTTGGTAGGGTAACTCAGTGATGATAATAGCTTCCCGGTCTGGTCGTCCTCGGTGTTCAATGGTTTCAATTTGGGCAACTCCCCGCATGGTGATAGAACCCCGTCCGGTGGTGTAGGCTTCCCGAATACCAGACCTTCCGAGAATTTTCGCCCCGGTCGGGAAGTCAGGACCGGGAATATAGCGCATTAGTTCAGTATCAGTAATTTCGGGGTTATGAATTAGCGCGACTAAGCCATCGACTAACTCATTGAGGTTATGGGGGGGGATGTTAGTTGCCATTCCGACGGCGATACCGGAGGAACCGTTGAGCAACAGTTGAGGAATGCGGGCCGGAAGCACTAGGGGTTCTTGTTGGGAACCGTCAAAGTTATCGCCAAAATCTACGGTATCGGAGTCGATATCCCGCAACATGGCTTCGGAGGTCAGGTAGTGCAGGCGACATTCTGTGTATCGCATGGCGGCGGGGGGGTCATTATCGACAGACCCAAAGTTCCCGTGACCTTGAATTAGGGGCGATCGCATCGAAAATTCCTGGGCCATCCGCACTAGGGCATCGTAGACGGCTGTATCACCGTGGGGGTGATATTTCCCCAGAACCTCCCCTACCACCCGGGCGCACTTCCGAAAGGGGCGATCGGGCATTAGGCCTAGTTCATTCATGGCATACAGGATGCGACGATGGACTGGTTTAAACCCATCCCTGGCATCTGGCAGCGCCCGACCTACAATGACGCTCATGGCGTATTCGAGATAGGATTGCTGCATCTCGTTCCGCAAATCCGTTGGGATAATTCGGGATTCGGAAGCGCTCATAGAATTGAAAACTCCATTAATATTGCAAAAACCGTCGCTTTTTTGTGAAATAATTCAGATCAAATAAATTGATTTTCGATTATTATTTGAAAAGGCGCGACTAGGCTATAAAATTATAGCATACTTTGCACATATTTTCGATGGGAATCCCTCTCGGCCCTATTGCCTTTTTGTCCCCTGTTGTTAGCCCCGGCACGGTCAATGTTAACTGTTATCTACTCTGACGAATTTCTGGAACACAAAACGGGTTTATTTCATCCAGAACGACCCGAACGCCTCAAAGCGATCGTCCAAGGTTTGCGGGCCACCCCCTGGCGTGACCAACTGACTTGGTTATCACCCACTCCGGTAAAAGAACGCCACAGTCTGATTATGCAAGTCCTCAAGGCTGTTCACACCGACTCCCATATTGACAGGATTAAAAATATTGCCAGTGCTGGCGGCGGCCATCTTGACGGCGATACTCCCATTTCTGAGGAGAGTTACCAGGTGGCGCTATTGGCGATCAGTGCTTGGTTAGATGGTGTCGATCGCACTTTGACTACCGCCAGACCTAGTTTTATTTTAGCCCGTCCCCCCGGACATCATGCCGAAGCGGGTCGGGGGATGGGTTTCTGTTTGTTTTCTAATGCGGCGATCGCTGCTCATTATGCCATTCAACAGCCAGGAGTCAATCGAGTTGCTATTCTTGATTGGGACGTTCACCACGGTAACGGAACCCAAAGCCTGGTCGAAAATCACCCCCAAATGGCTTACTGTTCCCTTCATCAGTCCCCCTGTTATCCCGGAACTGGCTACCCCCAAGAAAAAGGTCAATATAATAATGTTTTAAATATCCCCATGTCTCCAGGTAGTACCATGGCATTATACCAGCCAGCTTTTGAAAATCAAGTGATCCCTTTTTTACAAAGTTTTCAGCCAGATTTATTAATTATCAGTGCTGGATATGATGCCAATCAAGCTGACCCCTTAGCCAGTATTTCCTTACAACCGCAAGATTTTGGGATATTTACAGATTATTGCTGCCAAATAACTACAAAAATTGTGTTAGGATTAGAAGGGGGATATGATTTGAAAAGTTTGGCGGATTCGGTAGTGGCAACTATAGAGTCCTGTTTAAATCATTAATCCCTCCCAGTCTGGTCAGCCATTAACTCCCACAACAACCAACTATCAGATATGATCGGAATCATATCAAATTGAACTATGGTCAAATTTGAGTTAAAAGCACCCTTTCAACCTACAGGAGATCAACCATTAGCGATCGCCCAATTAATTCAAAGCATCAAATCCGGTCATCCTAAAACCACCCTCTTAGGCGCAACTGGAACCGGAAAAACCTTTACCATTGCCGCCACCATCGCCGAATTAGGTCGCCCCACCCTAGTCCTCGCCCACAACAAAACCCTCGCCGCCCAACTCTGCAATGAACTGCGGGAATTTTTCCCTAACAATGCCGTTGAATACTTTATCAGCTATTACGACTATTATCAACCGGAAGCCTATATTCCTGTCTCCGATACTTATATAGAAAAAACCGCCTCAATTAACGATGAAATTGATATGCTGAGACACTCAGCTACTCGGTCTTTATTTGAAAGGCGAGATGTAATTGTTGTAGCTTCCATTAGCTGTATTTACGGGTTAGGAATACCCACCGAATACCTGAACGCAGCCATTCCCCTACGGGTGGGAGAAGACCTAGACCAACGCCAACTTTTGCGAGACCTAGCCTCTATTCAATATACCCGCAATGACACGGAAATCACTCGCGGACGCTTCCGAGTTCGCGGAGATGTCTTAGAAATTGGACCCGCCTATGAAGACCGTATAATTAGGGTAGAATTTTTCGGGGATGAAATTGATGCAATTCGTTATATTGACCCCGTAACCGGAGAAGTCTTACAGAGTTTAGACACATTAAATATATACCCCGCCCGCCACTTTGTGACACCGGGAGATAGGTTAGATGCTGCTTGTGATGCTATTGCTGCTGAACTTAAACAACAGTTAGCCGAATTAGAAAAAGCTGGTAAACTTTTAGAAGCCCAACGCCTAGATCAACGCGCTCGCTATGACTTGGAAATGCTGCGAGAAGTCGGATATTGTAATGGTGTGGAAAACTACTCTCGTCACCTCGCTGGAAGGCTTCCCGGTTCTCCTCCTGAGTGTTTGGTGGACTATTTCCCGGATGATTGGTTATTGGTGGTCGATGAGTCTCATGTGACGGTTCCTCAAATTCGGGCTATGTACAATGGCGACCAAGCCAGAAAAAAGGTGCTAATTGAACATGGTTTTCGTCTTCCTAGTGCGGCGGATAATCGACCCTTGAAATCTGAGGAATTTTGGCAAAAAGTTAAACAGTGTATTTTCGTCTCGGCGACACCAGGAGATTGGGAAATTGCACAATCTCAAGGTCAGGTGGTTGAACAAGTTATTCGACCAACGGGGGTAGTTGACCCGGAAATATTTGTCCGCCCAACCACAGGACAGGTTGATGATTTAATCGCTGAAATTCAAGAGAGAATCCCCAGGAATGAACGGGTTTTGGTTACGACTTTAACTAAGCGTATGGCGGAGGATTTAACTGAGTATTTGCAAGAGAGGGGTATTCGGGTCAGATATCTACATTCGGAAATACAGTCGATTCAGCGCATTGAGATTCTTCAGTCTTTACAAGAAGGCGAATTTGATGTGTTAATTGGGGTGAATTTATTGCGGGAAGGTTTGGATTTACCACAGGTGTCTCTGGTGGCTATTTTTGATGCGGATAAGGAAGGTTTTTTGCGGACGGAAAGGTCCCTTATTCAAACTATTGGGAGGGCGGCGCGCCACGTTCGCGGTCAGGCTATCTTGTATGCTGATAATATGACTGACAGCATGAGGGCGGCGATCGCCGAAACTAACCGACGGCGAACAATTCAGTTGGAGTATAATCAAAAATATGGCATTACCCCTAAATCTATTCACAAAACTTCCAGTAATGCCATTTTGGCGTTTTTGGATGTCTCCAGACGCTTAAATTATCAACAAATTGATCTGCCTTGTCCACAGGTGGATGATTTACCCTTGGAAGAAATACCAACTTTAATTCAACAGTTGGAGGTTCGCATGAAGGAGGCGGCGCAACAGTTGGAGTTTGAGGAGGCGGCTCAATTTCGCGATCGCATTCGCATTTTACGCGATAAATTAGTTGGTCGTTAATTGATTTTTAGGACTCAGCGGCTGGGCCAAAAAAAAAAATTTTCTGGGCGGCCCCCGCGCTTTTTTTTCAGAAAACCCTATCTTTTTGGGGGAGTCCGTGCTATACTATAAGATAATGGGAATAGTTGCGAAAATATTATTTTTGCTTACATCCCATTATGTAACATACTCCTATCATAGCCGACTAGCGCCGCCCTGTCAACCCCTTTTCACTACTTTTTGATATACTAGATCCCAAAGCAGCAATTAATTTTCGTGGCAAGAATGCCACCTTTTTCGATCATCAATAACCTTGGATCTGAGCTAGGGTCATCAGTGCAAATATAAAATATCTATGTCTCCCCCGCCTGGAACAATACACCGTTAGCCGAGAAGAAGCCGGCGAGTTAATGATTCCCGAAACTGTGCGGAAACAACTAAACCGGCAAGTGGGCGATCGGCTCACTTTAACCCTTGAAAAAGATGGCAGCCTGCGTCTGGTCAGTTGGCGTGAACAAGTCCAAAAACTCCGGGGAATTTTTAAAGATGCAGACGGTGTCAGTTTCAGCGACAAACTAATTCGAGAACAGCGCTCCGAAACACAGCAGGACGAACAATGGTGAATCAAAATCCCCTTTCTGTATTGGATGCTTCAGGGTTCATTTCGTTAACTCCTCTGCCATATCCATTATCTTATCTGGTTTTGGGAATTACTAAAAACTTGAACAAGTTGCAATTAAAAATGTCAAAAAAAATCAACACATGAGCATCCATTATATAGATACAATCAAGAACGAAAGTGGTTCCATAATGCTAGTGATATCGCTGTTAATCCAGCAAATAAAATAGCAATGCTAAGACAATAAAAACCTAATATAGCTGTTTGTAACCAAGGTTTGGGAAAATTCGGAATTTCTATAATTAAAGAGCCAATAGGATGTTGTTCTAATTCCTTTGTAGAAATGTTGGTATTTGAAATTGGAAACTGTCCCGAAAGGGAAGCTGTAATCGAACTTGCACCTAAACCTACACCCACAATAGCGACGGTATTTTGGAAATTACGATCGCGCCGAGAACGATCGATTTCTACAATAGCCCAAGTCGCATCAATTAGATCTCTTAGAGTCTCTAAAGAAGATGTAAAATATTCGCCATCTTTTTGAATTTGTAGTAAATATTTTTGGCTGGCAGTAATTGCGAATTTAGATAAAAACGTGAGGTTTGATTTTGATTTTAAATCACAAAGCTCATACTTTAAATATTCGCTAATTTTACGAACTCTTAATTGATAATCATGCAAATTTATGTCAATGGTTCTAGATTGATCATTCAAACAACTAAGATCTATCGCATAATTAGGTAAAATAGTTTTTGCTTTATTGAGAGTTTTCTGGATTTGCTTATAATCAACTTTTGATAAGTCACTATCTCGAATTTCTTGCAAGCATTCACGAATGGAGATAGTATCCTGTTTGAGCCATTGTTGTAAAATTCTACTTTGGCTATAAGACCAAAGAATTTTAGAACGATAACAAAACAAAGACATTCCTTCAAAATTGAGTAATTTGGCAATTGTTTCAGCCACTATTTTATGGGGATATAAAATAATAATGACATGGTAATTTTCTAAAACTTCATCTATCGAGTATCGACACCTTCTAAAATCTTCGGATATGTTTTCATTTGCATTAAACTTAAGTCGATGAAAACTGAGTTCAAAAAAATGAGATTCAAAAGCATCATTACTTCCTTGTAAGTCATTTTCCCAGTTCCGTTCAGGAAATAGCGATTGATACAAACTTATAGCAATCTGCTTTGAGTTTTGTTTCCCAGGACACGCCAACTCACCGTAAATCAACCAAGTTTGTCCTAATGTGGGTTTGTGTTCGGACAGTTTTCGATCAATTTCTTGTTTCAAGTCTTTAACGATTGTAGCTGGTTGTGGGGTTTTGTTATTGACAGAACAACTGATCAATAATCCATAACTATCATTCAAACACACTGGATAATAAAAACCTTCATAGGTTGCGCCCCGATCTTCTCCAAAGCGAATAATTTGTTGGTCTCCAAGTATTTCTATATATTCGGCTTCCCATTGCTCATTATCGTATAAATATCCGTTTAATTTATATGGTATTTTGGCGAAAAAACTTTGCCTTCTTTGCTGAACATCATCGGTGCTTTCCCCCAAGCTATTCCGTAAATCATATAGATATGTATTGACAGTCGGATAAATTATTTCATTCATAATTACAGAAATATGATTTGTTCCAAAATCAGCACGAGTAGAATTGCTCAAAACATCGGTGTTTGTGGCAATTCCCAATATTGATCGAAATTTTTAATTTTTTTTGCAGTTTTATGTGGACGATCGCTCGTCAAGATAAGAACTGTTAAATTCTGAATTTCGTTCGTATTCTTTTTTGGCTTTCCACCAAAATAACCTCTATATCTGTATTCAATTTCTAGTTGTGTTTCGAGTTCTGTCCGGTTGGGCAGATAACAATCTGGGCGATCGAGGCAATCCAGTTTTGTCATGGCTTCTTGACACAATCGCTGTAATTCTGGGTTTTTGTCCAGAATCGCGTTAATTTCGGATTGGATCGCCGTCGATTTATCCGGGCGCAGCTCCAAGAGTCTTCCCACATTAGTTTGTAAAGCCAAAACTTCTGCGGGAGCCAGTTCTGTTTTTAGGTGGTACAGCGCCAGCAATAAAGCAAGTAAAGTTTTGTCAACTGAGGCATCCATAGAGCTTGGGTTAAGATTATTATGGAGATAGAGATAATTGTAACATTCTAGCAGGGGGCAAGCCAATGAGGAAACGGCAGGCTTTGGTAGTGGGAATTAATAGTTATCGGATGCTGGATGAACTGGGGACAGCCGCCAACGATGCAAATGCGATCGCCCAATGCCTCTTAGAACTAGGATTTGACGTAATCGGCTTACCTTCCGCGAGCAGTGAGGAAGCATGGCAGGTTGATCCAAAGAAATACTTGCTCACCCCTGAGTTGGAGGATGCCATTACCAACTTATTTGCTTTGAGTGCCAGCGTCAGCATACCCGAAACAGCCTTACTATTTTTTGCCGGTCACGGGCAACGGAAAGTCAAAGGAACTCTTGCCGAAGGTTTTTTAGCCACCAGTGGTGTAGATCCCCCAGAAATCCCTGGACTTTCCCTGCAAAAGTTGCGAAATATTTTGGACAAAAGCCCGGTAAAAGAACAGATCGTGATATTAGACTGCTGCTATGCTGGAGAATTACTCAACTTTGATGAAGCTCAACCGAGTAACGGCAAAACCATCTCTCGCTGCTTTATAACTGCTTGTCGCGAATTTGAGCGAGCCAAGGAACCGACACAGGGGGAACATAGCTTCCTTACCGAAGCCATTTTGAAAGGATTGAAGCAAGAAGGTATTTTGACCAGTGTTCACCTTTGTAATTATCTCCAAAAAACACTGGAAAAACACAATCCCAAACCTTATTGCAATACCTGGGGAGAGATTATTCTACGACAGCCAGAAGTAGAATCTACAGATGAAATTTTACAGGATGAATGTCCCTACAAAGGATTGAAAGCCTTTACAAAAGAGGATTCCGAATATTTCTTTGGACGAATTCAACTGACGCACGCCTTAGCTCATAACCTGCGAAATCATAAATTTCTAGCAGTTTTGGGCAATTCTGGAAGTGGCAAATCCTCAATTGTGAGAGCAGGTTTAATTCCACAATTAGAAAAAGATCTCAAAATTTCCCAGAGCCAAAGCTGGAAAATTTATGACCCATTCAAACCCGGAGATAATCCAATTGAGAGTTTGGCTCGGGTATTGGAAGACGAAAATCACTCTATTGAAGAAATCCAGGCTGAACTCAAACAAGGTGCAGAAGTTTTGCAACGCCTGATTTCCCGGGAAAATAACCCTTGCGTGTTGGTGGTCGATCAGTTTGAGCAAGTTTTTCAATCCGAAAATGAGGCAAATAGACAGCGTTTTTTCGACTGTCTTGTAGGAGCGGTTAAGGCAGAATTAGAACCGTCTATTCGAGTAGTTATTACCATGCGAGCGGACTTTTTAGGTGAATGCTTGAAATATCCTGAACTTGCACAATTAATTAAAGACAATCAGGAATTTGTCACCGAAATGAACGACGCTGAGTTGCGGGAAGCCATAACCGAACCAGCACAAAAACTTGGGTGGCCTATTCCCGAATCTTTAGCAGACCGAATAGTTAAAGATATGCAAGGTCTGCCGGAAAAATTGCCTTTATTGCAATATATCCTGGAATCAATGTGGAACCAGCGTGGCAAAAAGGGATTTCCGAAAGCCTACGACGATATGGGCGGAGTACAAGAAGCTCTGCAAAGGCAGGCGGATCAAGTTTATGAGTCTCTCACTGAAGAAAAGCAAAAGATAGCGCAAAAAATATTTTTGATTCTGACACATTTTGGGGAAGGAATTCAACCCACCTGTAGACAAGTTCGCAAATTTGATTTACTCAGCCAATTCTCCTCAAAGCAGGTAGAAAAGGTTCAGGTGGAAACGGTACTCAATCAATTACAGGAAGCAGGATTATTGGTAATTCGGAAACTCAACCCCACAAAGGAGGCAATAGCAAAACAAGATGATGATGCCCTGGTTGTGGTAGACGTAGCCCATGAAACTCTGATTCGCAACTGGGAAAAATTAAAGCAGTGGATTAACGAAAATCCTCAAGTAGAGCTGCAAAAACGCAAAATTGAGGAAAAAGCCCAAGAGTGGAAAAGTGCAGGCAAACCCCGATATGACTTGCTAAAAGGGTCAGAGTTAGTCAAAGCAGAAGATTTGATAAATGCTTTCCCCCTATCTGGAATATCTCTAGAGTTTGTCCAAAAAAGCATCAGGCGAAGGAACGCAGAACGAATTTTCATTGCCGGAACTGTGGCGACAGTGTTGGCAGTAGTCACGGGACTTTGGGTAAATGCTCAACGACAATCTACCATCGCTAAATTAGGAGAAAAAGCTGCAAGGGCTGAGAATTTGGCATCAGTTCAACCTGTCCAAGGTTTAGTTGCGGCAATTCAGGCTGCGGGGGAGAGCCAAGATAAACTAAGGCAAGTCATCAGTCCGGTTCACAATAGTTTGGTGGTAGCAACTCAAGCCATTACAGAACAAAATCGTTTTCAAGGTCATCAGGATGCAGTCTGGGCAGTAGCCTTTAGTCCCGATGGACAAACCATTGTTAGTAGCAGTTCGGATAATACGGTGCGTCTGTGGAACCTTGAAGGACAACAGATAGAGGAACTGCGGGGACATCAGAATCAGGTAAATGCAGTAGCCTTTAGTCCCGACGGACAAATTATTGCCAGTGGCAGTTCAGACAATACAGTACGTTTGTGGAACCTTAAAGGACAACAAATCAAAGAACTGAGCGGGCATGAAAATAAAGTCTGGGCAGTAGCCTTTAGTCCCGACGGACAAATTATTGCCAGTGGCAGTTCAGACAATACAGTACGTTTGTGGAACCTTAAAGGACAACAAATCAAAGAACTGAGCGGGCATGAGAATACTGTCGCGGCAGTAGCCTTTAGCCCGGACGGACAAACCATTGCCAGTGGCAGTTCGGACAATACAGTGCGTCTGTGGAACCTTCGAGGAGAACAAATAGCAGAATTGAGTGGCCATGATAGTTCTGTCTGGGCAGTAGCCTTTAGCCCGGACGGACAAACCATTGCTATTGGCAGTGCAGACAATACGGTGCGTCTGTGGAATCTTCAGGGAGAAGAGATAGCAAAACTGAGCGGCCATGAGCGTGAAGTTTTGGCTGTAGCTTTTAGCCCTGATGGACAAACCATTGTTAGTGCTGCTCAAGACAATACAGTGCGTCTGTGGAACCTCCAGGGACAAGAAATAAGGGAACTTCAGGGGCATCAGAGTGGGGTTTTGGCAGTAGCCTTTAGCCCTGATGGACAAACCATTGCTAGTGGCAGTTATGACAATACAGTACGTTTGTGGAAGCCAGAGGGGGAAGTGCTTCGAGAAATGCGGGGACATCAAGGTGGGGTGAATGCAGTAGCTTTTAGTCCCAATGGCGAAACGATTGTCAGTGGTGGTGCAGACAATACACTACGCCTGTGGAAACCTACCGGGGAAGTGCTTCGAGAAATGCGGGGACATCAGAATCAAGTCTGGGCAGTAGCTATTAGTCCCGATGGCGAAACGATTGTCAGTGCCAGTTATGACAATACCCTGCGACTATGGAACCGGATGGGGGAGGCCATAGGGAACCCACTACGGGGACATCAAAATCAGGTCTGGGCAGTAGCCTTTAGCCCGGACGGGAAAACCATTGTCAGTGGTAGTTATGACAATACCGCACGCCTGTGGAGTAGCCAAGGAGAACCTCTGAGGCAACTGCGGGGGCATCATCATTTGGTCTCGGCGGTAGCTTTTAGTCCCGATGGGGAAACTATTGTTACTGGTAGTTCAGACAAAACCCTGCGCTTATGGAACCTTCAGGGACAAGAGATTGCCAAACTGAGCGGGCATCAGAATTGGGTGGATGCAGTAGCTTTTAGCCCTGATGGGCAAATCATTGCTAGTGGTGGTGCGGATAATACAGTACGTCTGTGGAATCTTCAGGGACAGCAGATAGGGGAACTACAGGGGCATCAGAGTCCAATCAGATCGGTAGCTTTTAGCCCTGATGGGAAAACCATTGTCAGTGCTGCTCAAGACAATACAGTGCGCCTGTGGAACCTCCAAGGACAACAGATAGGGGAACTACGGGGGAATAATTGGTTCATGGCAGTAGCTTTTAGTCCAGATGGGCAAAGCATTATTAGTGGTGGTGGCGATGGTATTGTGCGCTTGTCGCCTCTGGGATGGGAAAATTTTCTTCAGATAGGCTGTCGCCAGTTGCAACATCATCGGACACTGGTGACACCAGAAACGGATGTGGCTCGTGATGTTGGAAACATTTGTCAAAAGTATGCCTGGACTCCAGCTGAGTCGGCAGATTTTCTGGTTCGCCAAGGTAATGCTTTGGCTGATCGAGGTGAGATAAGAGCAGCAGTGGCCAAGTTTAAAGAGGCTTTGAAGCTCAATCCTAATTTAGACATGGAACCGGAAACAAAAGCACAACAAATGGCTGTTCCAGGTTTGGTGGCGGAGGGTATAACTCTCGCATATCGTGGAGATTATGGCTTGGCTGTAGCTAAATTCCAACAAGCGCTTCAAATTGATCCTACACTAGATTTAAAACCAGAGGATAAAGCTAAAGAAATTGTAGTTCCGGTTTTAGTTGAAATGGGCGAAAATTTTGCTTTTCAGGGTCGGTATTATGAAGCGCTGGAAAAATTCAAAGAAGCTATAAATATTGATCACAGTTTAGATATAGAACCAGAGGATAAAGCCAAAGAAATTACAGTTAGAGCTTTACTAGAACAGGCTGAACAGTTAGCGAAGACTAGAAAAATTGAAGCGGCCATAGCAGCGTTCCAGGAAGCTATTAGCCTTGACGATAGTTTAGATATAGAACCGCAGGTGGCAGTTAATAGGATTGCTGCTGTGGCTTTGGTTGAAGAAGGTAAAAATTCGGCTGCACGGGGTGACTATGAGGAAGCAAGACAGAGATTTAAAGAAGCTATCACTTATAACCCTAACTTAAATTTAGACCCAGATAAAGAAGCAAAAATGCTTAGTATTAAGGCTTGGACAGAGTGGGCAGATCAACAGTTAAAAGAAGGTAAGTATCAAGGTGCAATTGATTCTTATAAAGAAGCACAAAAAATTGACCAGAATTTAGTCATTTCGGCTAGGAATTGGAATAGGATATGTTGGTTTGGAAGTTTACGTGGTCATGCAGAAGTAGCTATTGAAGCGTGTGAAAATGCAGTGAAACTGAACCCAGACTCTGCGATGTATAGAGGCAACCTAGCTATCTCTAAGGCTATCAACGGCGATACAGATGGAGCAGTTCAGGATTTTGACAAATTCCTAAACATGACTGAAGATGAAGAATTAAAAAGTCAAGTGCTGTATTATATTTATGATCTAGAAAATGGAAACAATCCTTTTACAGAAGCAGAAGTTAGCAGACTTTTGGGTGATTCAATCAATAATTAAATATGATAACTCCTCACCAGCTATTTCAACAGTGAACCTAGATAGCTAAAAATTTTTTCTGGGCGGCCCCCGCGCTTTTTTTTTCAGAAAACCCTATCTTTTTGGGGGAGTCCGTGCTATACTATAAGATAATGGGAATAGTTGCGAAAATATTATTTTTGCTTACATCCCATTATGTAACATACTCCTATCATAGCCGACTAGCGCCGCCCTGTCAACCCCTTTTCACTTGGGCGGCCGGGCCATTTTTTTAAAAAAAAGCTATTCTAGGACAACTGGATCAGCCGATCGCAATTGCCAAGTTTTGCAAGTCCAAAAATAAGCGCCAATACCGACAAGTAAATTAGCAATACAAGCGGCGACAAAAATGCCTTTAACTCCCCACCAGAGACTACCCAAATAAGCCAAAGGAACATAAAGTAATAACATCCGGGTAATAGTCATCATCAAAGATGGTAAAGGCTTACCCAAAGCATTAAAAGTAGAACTAGCGATGAACATGAGACCCATAGTTCCATAACTAACGGGAACGAGGGTGAGGTAACTAGCAGCGATCGCGACTACATTGGGATTTTGATCAAAAGCGGTAGCGATTTGTTCAGAACTAGCAGCCAAAATAAGAGTTAATAGGACTCCCCAAAATATACAAAACAGGAAAGACTGTCGGATAGCAGTGTGTACGCGATGATAAAGTTGAGCGCCCCAATTTTGACCAACAAAAGGACCAATACTAGCAGAGAGTGCCATAATCACAATTAAAGCGAAAGCCTCGACTCGGGTAGCAATACCAAAACCAGCGACGGCTTCGGCACCCTCTGTAGCGACCAAACCTGTAACGACGGCGGTAGAAATAGGGGTAATCATATTGGTTCCGGTAGCGGGAATACCAACATGGAGAATTTGTCGCCAGTCGGACAATAGGTCTTTGGGGGTGGGAAGTTTCCAGAGGAGCATTTTTTCGCGGAAATGCAGGAATAAGACGGAAGCGATTAAAGTGGTAGCACGACCGATAACAGTAGCGATCGCGGCTCCCCGCAGTCCCATGGCTGGTATAGTAGCAAAGCCAAAGATAAATATGGGGTCAAGGATAATATTAACGACAGCAGCGACAGTCATAATCACACTAGGAACGAAGGTATTACCCGCCGCGCGAATAGCGCTAGTCCCGACCATAGGAACCACCAGAAAAATGACACCTCCATACCAAATGGTCATATACTCGCGGATAAATGGCAAGATATCAGGACTGGCTCCCAAGGCTTGAAACACGGGGTTAATGGTGCTGATACCGAGGACGACTAAGACACTAACCATAAGCAGAGAGAGACTGAGAGAGTTAGTGGTGAGGCGGCGGACGCGATCGCGTTCTCCCTCCCCAATAGCCCTAGCAATGACAGAAGCAGCGCCTATCCCCAGTCCCATAGATACGCTTCCTAATAGGGTGACTACTGGAAAGGTAAAACTCATCGCGGCTAGTTGTCGGGTTCCCAACTTAGCGACGAAGTAGGTATCTGCTAGGCTAAAGGCAATAATGGCAAACACTCCCCAAATCATTGGTAGAGTGAGGTTAATCAGGGTAGATGTAACAGATCCTTGGGTTAATGTTCCTTTCATAGGGCTAGCGGCTTTGAGCATATTTACAAAAGTTTACCAAAAAAAAAGGGTTGAAGCTAGGCGGTAGGTGGTAGTGGCTCTATTAGTGTTTGGGGGAAGATTGCTAAAATGTTACATATTATTGCAGAGCTTCATAAAAGTTAGACTGCGATCGCCTCAATCCCCTAATCTGTAAGCATGGTATATTAATGCCAGTGTGCTAAATCCCAATCATCCTGGGATAGATCATTGGCGACAACTGATAAACAATGCTGACGTTTGAGAATAAGGAGATTAATGGTGCCCCTTCCATTATTAAGCTACACTACAACGAGTTTCAATACTCGTGTTGCTGGATATGAAGTTCCAGGTGATGAGCAGCCCCAAATTTATACGGCTGAAAATATGCCTTCGGGTTCTGAGTGGGACGCTCTGATCTGGGCGGCTTATCGGCAAATCTTTAGTGAGCATCAAATGCTGAAAAGCAATCGCCAAACCTTCCTTGAGTCCCAACTCAAGTTTGGTCAGATCACCGTCCGTGACTTCATTGGTGGGTTAGCGACTTCGGCTCCTTTCTTGGAGAGAAACTACCAAACCAACAGCAACTACCGCTTTGCGGAAATGTGCGTTCAGCGAATTCTCGGCCGGGATGTTTACAACGAACGGGAAAAAATCGCTTGGTCAATTGTGATTGCTAACAAAGGACCCAAGGGCTTCATTGAGGAATTACTCAATAGCGACGAGTACCTGGATAACTTCGGATATGATACAGTTCCTTATCAACGTCGTCGGATTCTGCCTCAGCGCAATATGGGCGAAACACCCTTTAACCTGAAGACTCCCCGGTACAATGAATACCACCGGACCCAGTTGGGATTCCCCCAAGTTATCTGGCAAACTTCTGTACGTCGCTTTGTACCCCAAGAGAAGCAACCCAAAGCTGGCGATCCCGCCAACTTCCTGGCTATGGCGAAACAGGTTTCTCGTCCTGCCAACACAGTAACTCGCGTTGCCCTTGGTAGCATCAATTTTGACACCATGGTTCCTTACCGTCAGCGCTAATAGGATCTAATCCTTACTTAATTTGGATTGACAGTCGCTGCCAGCGGTTAGATATTCGGAGTTTTTGACCCAATGGTTAACTCTTGATGTCTAACATTTGGCGGCGAATTTTTCGTGGGGGCGATCGCTATAATAACAATAATTGTTAATCATCCCTAATGTATTATGGCTCTCCGGATTGTTGACTTGGAGATTACTTGGGAAAAACTTCCCGATGATTTTATTCTACCGGACGATCCTGTGGACAATATTAATCAACCGGCTTTAGCTGTAGCCCTGACTGATAGTCTAGCTGTGGCTGGTAAACTGAGCCCACTGAGTATCACGCCCACCAATTATGGGATCTGTGCCACCCTCAACGGTAAAATTGTGGTGAAAGCCCCAGACTGGGCGTTTATTCCAGAAATTCGGGTTGAGCGATCGCAGGTTGAACGCAGCTATACTCCTGAGTTGCAGGGTGCGCGTCCGATTATAGTTATGGAATTTCTCTCTGATACTGACGGAGGGGAATATTCGATTAAGCCTACCTATCCCCCAGGAAAATGGTTCTTTTATGAACGGGTGTTAGAGGTCCCTTACTATGCTATTTTTGACCCCAAAACTGGTAAGTTAGAACTTTATCGCCTTGATGAACAGGGATTCTATCAAATACAAGAACCACTAGATGATGGACGATATGCGATCGCTCCCATGGAACTGTTTTTAGGGGTTTGGGAAGGAACCCGCGAAAACCGTAACGGTTACTGGTTGCGCTGGTGGAATGAAGCCGGAGAGTTGCTGCTTTGGGGTATTGAATTGGTCGCCCAAGAACGCCAACGGGTGGAAGCTGAAAGCCAACGGGCTGAAGTTGAAAGCCAACGGGTGGAAGCTGAACGACAACGGGCTGATGCTGAACGACAACGGGCTGAACGTTTCATGGAACAACTGCGCCAGGCTGGTATTGAGCCTTTAGACAATTAGTTTAAAGTAATTTTCAACCACTAGGTAGGGGCGTAAATATTTCGCCCCTGTCATGTGGGGTCTAGTTGTTGTGAAATCCATTGTAAATAAGAGGGGGAACCTGCGACAATTGGTAAGGCAATAATTTCCGGCACTTCATAGGAATGAACCTCGGCGACCTTAGCAGCCAAAGCGTCAAACTGATTCAGGTCAGTTTTAATAATTAATTGCCACTCATCGGATGAGCAGATCTCACCTTTCCAGGTGTAAACTGAATGGATGGGCATTAAACCCACACAGGCGGCTAGTTTTCCCTCGACTAAAGTATGGGCGATCGCCTCTGCTTCCGTCCGGGAACTTGCCGTTACTAATACTATACCATATTGAGCCACCATATCAATTATACCACAAACATCTAAACTTGAGATTGAGAAAGTGTTAAACAGCAGAAATTTTCTAAATCCAGATATAAGCGAAAAGACAACGGTAAAATTGCCTCACAGAAATTAGCCTCTTTTACCTCGACTCCCAGTAATTTAGCCTCGCGCAAATCAGCATTTCGGAAATTAGCCCCCGACAATTTAGAACCATTCAGATCAGCATAACTCAAGCAAGCATTTTCTAAATTAGCGCCTCTTAAATCGGCATTTTCTAACTGGGAACCTAGGAGTTTAGCAGAACTGAGATTAGCCCTAATCAAGTTAGTTCCGGTCAAATTAGAACCACAAAGCCTAGCGTTACTCAAGTTAACACCATTCAAATCTAGGCGACTCAAATTAACACCATTCATATAAGCATTTTGCAAGTTAACATCAGTGAGCCTGGTTCCAAATAACTTAGCGCCACTGAGTCGCACACCATTGAGATTAGTATATCTCAAATCACTGCCAGTCAAATTAGCCCCCCGCAGATTAGCAAATTGCAGGTTAGCACCACATAAGTTAGAATTGGGGAGACTAGCGCCACGCAAATTAGCACCCGCCAAACTTGCGCCACTGAGTTGGACACCAGGTAATTTAGCTTTGACTAAAAAAGTACCGTTGAGATTGGCTTTGGTTAACTCAGCCTCCACCAGCTTGGCTTCGTTCATTTTAGCAAAACTCAGGTTGGCACGGTGTAAATTTGCACCATTGAACTTAACACGACTTAAAAATGAGCGAGTCAGGTTAGCACCCGTCAGGTTACTTCTCGATAGGTTAACACCTATGAGAATGACCCCTGTCAAGTCTACGCCACTGAGATCGACTCCTGTAAAGTCGGTTTCGCCTTGTTCGTAAAGTCTTAAAAGATGGCTGACGTTCATGAAAAAGTAACTCCGGCTACCTCTGATTATTTATCTAAGCACGGAAATTTCACAAAGTTTTTATATTTTTGTGTTGTTTTAATCTGTCGAAATGTTGCAATTATGGGGGTAGGACGAGAAATTATGGCCGAGAGTGGGGTTAACGAGGGTCTAACCCCGGAAAATTTATACACTCCAGTTAGGCTGTGATAAGCTACCCTTTCTGGATAAGGACTTCCGTTAAATCACGCAGATTGAGAAACATGATCCATACCCCATTACCAGACCCAGAAGACAACCCAAGGTCGGTCAAACGTTGGCGGCGTTGGCTTATTTGGGGAAGTGTTGGCTTAGGTCTTACTTCTGTGACGATCGCTGGTGGTGTAAGCTGGTTTATACATTACCGTTTAGCCTCTACCATCGCTACAGCCTTAGAGGGGACTCTCGATAGACCTGTAGAAGTCGGACCTGTTGAACGCTTTGGGATTATTAGTGTTCGTTTTGGACGGTCTGTGATTCCTCCCACAGATACTGATCCCAATACCGCCTCACTTGAAGCGATCGAAGCCAGCATTTCCATTATATCACTATTAACGCCAACTGTCGGCTTAAATTTACGGGTGATCAATCCCCAAGTTTATCTTGAACAAGACGAACTCGGAAATTGGATTAGGACTGAGATAGCGCCGGGGGATGAAAGTCCTGTGGATGTGGAAATTGGCTCTATTACCATTGAGAATGCTAATGTTAAACTCATGCCTCAAACTCTGCTGACGGCTGAGGTGAGAGAAGACCCGATCGCCCTCAATGTCGATCGCCTGATTTTAGATATCAGTGACCAGAACGATCGCATCAGAACCCACCTCACAGGTGAGTTTCACCGAGGCGGGAACATACAGGTTAGAGCGGATGGTATTTTATCTGCTGGAGATTTCGATACCACTATCACAGCTAATAGTCTTAATTTACCACAATTAGGATTATTAGTCAATACCCCCGGTATAATTTTAGGCGAGGGAGAAGCGGATGCCCAATTAAGGGTAAAATTGGCGAATTTTCAGCCGACTGGTATTTGGGGAAATCTGCAACTTAGGGAAGTACAAGCCATTTTAGCAACCCTTTCGGAACCGGTGACGATCACCAATGCTAATTTGGGGTTTGAGGAGACAGAGGCGACTGTGGAGACCCTAGAAATAGCTTGGGGTGATTTAGGAGTAACGAGCGGAGGGACAATCAGAACTAATGCAGAATTTGACTTGTTACAAACGGAATTCGATTTACAGGCAAATTTGCTCCCTGTTACTTTGGCGACGTTATTAGAAACGGCGGATCGAGAATTAGGGGAAACTCTGGTTTTACCAGTTCAGGTCGCGGGGGAAGTTACGGCTGATATTAACTTGACGGGAAACCTACAACAGCCTCAGCTAGAAATAGCGATCGCCACCACAGAAGCAACCCAAATAGATCGGGTAATTTTTAGCGAAATTTCCACGGAAATAGCCATCACACCAGAACTAGATCAGCAGTTTAATTTAGTAGCCGACCCAAGTATCAGCATTAACAATTTAAGGATTAAACCCATAAGCGGGGGAGAAATTAGCGGCGCTGGTAGTATGCAATTAACGGGACTGACGGAGTTACTTCGCGCCGCCACATTGACGACAGAATCACCAGAGGAATTTGTTTTACAGCCAACGGTAGAATTTACCCTAGATATTGACAGTCTATATTTAGATGCGATCGCCAGTCTATATGAACTTCCGAATAATACTAGATTAGGGGATATGTTCGCGACGGCTAAAGTTTCAGGTTCCCTAGATAACCTCCAAGGGGATATTAACTTTAATCTCCCAAATGGAACCTTGCCGATTTTGGGTTCTAGTCAAATCACCAAAAATCAGTTAACCGCGAATATAGCGATAGCCGAGGGTATAGTAAATGCGAATGTGCAACTGGCGGATAATAATAATTGGATAGCCACCCTGAACGCCAATGAATTAGGCTTAGATCCCCTAGTCAAATTAGGATTACCCCTCGCCAATTTACCCCCAGAGGTGCAGTTAATTATCGGACAAATTGACCTGAGACAAGATAAATTAAACCTAGACACGACCATCACAGGTCAACTAGATAAACTGAACCTAAACGACATCATCGCCAATGGCAATTTTAACCTAACGATCGCTAATGGAGAAATCAACAGTGATTTCAAATTAATAGGTGGAAAATTGGGGGCAGATTTTCTGGCAAATCGCCTAAATTTACAGCAAATAATAGGTATCGGACTACCCCTAATAAATTTACCGCCAGAAACTCTTATCCAACTGCAAACTCTAGATTTCAGCAATGGAACCGTGCAAAGTAGAGGAGTTGTGTCGGCGGACTTAAATAATTTTGACCCCAATAACATCACGGCTAATGCTATCGGCGACATCAATTTAGGCAATATGGGAGGGGTGATATCTTTACGAGAAACTCGCCTAGCGAATGGGGTATTTAACTTGGAGTTGGAGGCGAATAGTATCCATGTTAATCCCTGGTTAAATGTAGCCAGCAATTTGGGTAATTTACCACCGGAAACTAGGGAAAAATTGAGGCGATCGCCAGAGTTAAGAAACAGTCGCTTAAATGGAGTCATGATAGCCGGAGGAAATCTGAATAATCTTAATCAGATTAAAGGTAGTGTGAATGGATTAGTTAACCTTCCCCAATTAGGGGGAGAAATCACCGCCAGAGGCGAAATTGAGGCGGGAGACTTTGAGGGAACTATCATCAGTAATAATCTGCCTTTAAATCCCCTAATCAACTTAGGGCTACCTTTAGCGAATTTACCCGCGAATGTAGTAGCAGAAATTCGGAACTTAGACCTAGACAACCCACAACTACAAGGGGAAACCCGGTTTAGTGGAAACCTAGCCAGCATGACTCCAGAAGCGCTAACCATTAGTTTAGACGGACAGTTAAACTTAGGGAGAGATGGCATAATTAAAGCCACAGGTAGGACTCAAGCTGGTGACTGGAATGCTAATATAATAGGCGATCGCATTGCCTTAAATCGCTTTTCACCATTAGTCGAAAATCTCACCGGAATCGAAACCGCCCTCAGACCGACGGGATTACTTAACCAAGCCCAAAATATGCCCTTATTGCGAGGGTTGTTAGATACCGAATTAAATGCTAGAGGTTCAGTCACCGAATTCAACCCCGCCACCCTGGAAGCCACCAGCCAACTAAGACTAACAGAATTACCAATAATTCGTCAACCCTTGGAAGCCATAGCGAGACTGAAAAACGGACAAGTAAACATTGACCAAGCCGAAACTCCCCAATTTGGTGCTAACGGTTTATTAGCGCTAGAATTTAGTGGAAGTGGGGTTCCCAGTTTAGCCAATGTCGATCTAAATTTACGGGTATCTAACTTTGATTTAAACTCGCCTTTAGTAGAACCCCTCTTAGCCAACCTTCCCTCAGAAATACTACGGGGAGAAGTGCCACCTTTGGCGGGTAATGTGAGTTTTGCTGGTCAGTTAAAAGGTGCTATTTCTGCCTTAAATTTACAGGGTGATGTCAGGTTAGAAAATTTTAGCCTGCGGTCTCTCATATTTGACCCAGTAATGACCGGAACTTTAACAGCAGGACTAGGTGGCGGCGGTGTCACCTTAGCCTTATCAGGTCAACAGGACAAAATCGAGTTAGTATTAGACGATCGCTTTTTACCGACTGCATTTTTAGTACAGCGAGGAAATGCGATCGCCAAAGGAACCACCCCCAGCCTAAACCAGCTACAAATAACCCTAGAAGATTTCCCCATAGACCAATTAGGAATATACCCCATAGTAGCAGAAGGTTATGGTAATTTAGGAGGGGACTTAGCCGCAATATTAAACATTACTAATCTCGCCAGTTTAGACATCAATCAAATAGGCGCAACTGGTGAAATTAGCGTCCAAAACCCCAGTTTAGGTCATATAGAAGCCGATAGCTTCACCATTACTCAACTAAACCTTAGCCGTGGTCAATTTAGCTTTAATGACGGGGAACTTCGCCTAGGAGAAACCCAAGTTTTCATAGTAGGACAAGCCAACCTAGGTGCTATTATAGCCCAGGTTCCCCACTCCCAGGAAGAACCCCAATTTCAAGCTGATATCAGGGTTCCCCAAGGTAGACTACAAGATATATTTACCGCCTTAGAATGGTTCCAGTTAAGTGATATCGCCAACGGTCTCCAGCAACCCCAACGTGGCACTGCAGCCGACCTAGAAACCGTGGCCGTAGGATTATCTGAGACAGCGACCCTCCACCAACAGCTACAACGTTGGGCAGAAATTAACGCCCTATTGGAACAATGGGAAATCAAACAGAAGGAGAATGCTTCGCCATTTCCGCCCCTAGAGCAAGTAAATGCCAAATTTGATGCCGAAATCAAAATAAGCGGTTCCCCAGCCAATTTAACCGCCACTGCGGACATAAATGGTGCTGACTGGACATGGGGCGAGTACCGAATTGATGAGTTAGGATTAGAGGCAAGTTTCGAGGATAATATAGTCCGGGTGTTACCGTTGAGAGTGCGTTACGGTGAGACATTGGTGGGGTTTCAGGGACAACTAGATTTAGATGAGCAAATACCTTCGGGTCAGTTGCGGGTTAAGAATTTCCGCTTAGAAACCATAGAAGAATTTTATGACATCCCCAATATTGCTTTGAGTGGACAATTAAACCTGCGCGCTTTGTTCGCCGGGAGTTTAGATAATCCCCAAGCCTCCGGGGAATTTACGGTACTTGAAGGCTTATTTAATGATGAACCCCTGAAAGAGGCGCGGGGTAGTTTTAACTATAATAACGCCCGGTTTAACCTAGGTGGAACGGTGTTAGTTACGGAACAAGATCCTATAGAATATCGTGCATCAGTACCCTTTAGATTACCCTTTGCTAAGGTGAGACCAGAAAGTAATCTGGTCAGCGCTGAGGTGGAAATGCTGAATGAGGGATTCAAGATTATTAATTTACTCAATCCAGAAGTGAGTTGGGTTGAGGGACAGGGTTTTGTACAAATGCGGGCGCGAGGAGTGCTAGAACAGGCTGATGATGGCTCAATTAAGAATATTCTCATAGAACCTGATGGGGTGTTGAAGCTGGAAGATGTGGTGTTGAGGCTGGCTAGTAATAACAGTTCGATTACGGGTTTATCGGGAACAGCAACTTTCCTGAGAAATCGCCTGCGGGTTAAGGGTATGGAAGGGGAATTATTGGGAGACGCTGGGACGGGAAAGGTTGTTATCGATGGGGTATTGCCAATTTTTGAACCAATGAGACCGGAAGATCCAGATATTGACTCGCCCCTGAAAATGGTTCTGGAAAATTTAAAGTTAAATTTAGCCCTATTGTATCAGGGAAAAGCGGCGGGAGAAATTGTGATTGGTGGGACGGCTTTGCAACCGGGAATTGGTGGTCAGGTGGTGTTGTTTGATGGGGCTGTAACTTTACCGGAAGCAGACCAACCCCCGGCTACGGATAACGGAGATAATCGAGAACTGCTAAATACTGGACCGCTAGAGGTGAGCTTGAATAATTTTATGTTGACTTTGGGAGAGCATATTCAAGTGCGATCGGCTTCTATTACGCCTATTTTTGATGCCCCTGTGCTGAATTTTAACGCCAATGGCACAATTATAGTTAATGGAGATTTAGATAGTTTGGAGAGTCTTCGCCCCCAGGGAACTATTGAATTGACGGGAGGTGCGGTGAATTTGTACACCAGTCGATTTCAGTTAGACCGGGGTTATCCTCAACGGGCTACTTTTGTTCCTGATAATGGACTTGACCCGATTTTAGATGTGCGACTGGTGACTAGGGTATCGGAAACGACTCCGGCTGTGGCTTCAACTTCTGCTTTTGAAACGGAACTTATGGAAGTACCTAGGGCTTCTCAATTTGGTACGGTACGCACTATTAGGGTAACTGCTTTGGCTCAGGGTCCGGCTTCTGAGATTAACGATATTCTGGAGTTACGCAGTTCACCACCGCGATCGGAAATTCAACTGTTAGCTTTGTTAGGAGGTAGTGCGATCGAGGGAGTAACGGGGGATACGACTTTAGTTTTGGCAAATATTGCTAGTGCGGGACTGTTTAATGAGATTCAACAGAGTGTTCTTGATGCTACTGGGTTGACTGAATTTCGCATTTATCCGGCGCGGGTGTCTCAGTCCCAGGAACGTTCGGGTTCGACGGCTTTGGGTTTGGGGCTAGAGGTGGGTTTGGATGTTACTAATGATGTGTCGGTTTCGGTGAGTCGGGTTCTGGCGGCGAACCAGCCTACTCAATTTAATCTCAACTATCGGGTTAATGACCGCTTGCTTTTGCGGGGGGCTACGAATTTTGGCAATGAAAGTGAGATTAGGTTTGAGTATGAAACACGATTTTAGTCGGGGTTTGAACAGGGCTGAATTTGGCTAATGGCAATAATTCATCAACAGCAACACGACAGTTTTTCAGGAGCAGTCAACTATGTATAACATGAATCAATCCCTGCAAGTGGCTAAACAAGCCACCAGAGATATCGAAGGCTGGTTATCTGGTCTGCCGGAAACTGTGGCTATTGAAAATGTGGAAGATAACCCGCAATATCAAAGGGTTGATGTTGATTTGATTTGGATAACTCAAACCGGATCCTATCAAGTGGAAATTAAGGGCGATCGCTACCACAAAACTGGTAATTTCTTTTTGGAAACTCACAGTAATAAGGAACGCAATACACCCGGCTGTTTTCTCTACACAGAGGCAGATTGGGTGTTTTACTACTTCGTGACTCCCCGTCTGCTTTACCAATTGCCTATGCCAGCAACCCGCCACTGGTTTCTTGAGAATATTAACCGTTTCCGCGAAAGGTCAACTACCACCAATGTGGGTAATAGCTATTATACCACGGTGGGGCGATTGGTTCCGATTAATGTGGTAATTACCGAAGTATCTAACATTGCCAAACATCAACTATAACCAGCATTAATTCAGGTATTTAAATAATCGTTGATAATCCAAATAAAATCGATTTTTATAGGTTTACAGTAGTATTAATCCGGTAAATCTCTATAATTCGCTATAGCCTCCCCCTGAGCATATTTAAATTCTGGTGGGGAAACTGACGCAGCATGATAATTATGGAAGGGGGTACTTCCAGCGATGGTTATACTGAAAGGGTTGAGTATTTCTGAACATCTCCAATCGGACAAGCCCCCCCAAGTGGCGGCGATCGCCCCTGTAAATGGCTTCTACACTGACATTAGAGGTAATTGATCAATTAAATTTTTCTAAATTTGCGTAAATTTAGTGGTTGTCCCTGATAGGTAGATAGATGATCAGCCCACCGGATGGCCATCTCTAACTGAGGATCACTGAAATGGGAGGATCACGTTTAGAAAAGTTTACAGTCAAAAAGTAGATTTGTGTTTAATAATAAGGAGATAACATTAGGCGTTTAAGCATTAAGTTCAAAATCGCAAAAGTGCCTCACTGTAAGGGTTATAGATTCTACTGACCCACATTTTGTAGCACCCTTTTTTAGAACTTTCGCCGCAGGAGGGGCGATTTTAGATTTTAGTAGTCAAAGGAGATGCGATCGCGCTTCCTTTCATGCTTTGTATTTTCAGCAATATACAGTTAAGTTTTACTAAGTTTCACGATTGAGATATGGTTAATTCTACAGCCCCAAATATAATAGCTCTACAGGTAATTAGAGAGGCAGTTTGGCATTTAGCAAATTGGGCACAAGCCAAATGGCCCCCCAATTTTAATGTCCCAGAAGAGAATCCGGCGATCGCTAGAGCAAAACAATTGTTATCTTGGACAGAGACTAGCCAGATTCAACCCTTACACCTTTTGTTTGATGCGGTGAATCTATCACAGCCACAATCTCATCAGCATTATGTACCCGCTATCGCCATTGAGGATAGCAACCCTACAATTCCTTATCCTACAAATGAACCAGTTCAAGCCGAACAAATTAATTTTTTGCAACAAAAAATTAGAGAAACTATCGCTAATTTAAGGCTAGAAGATTGGGAAAACTTGTCACTATTAACCTTGCTTTTAGAAAAGTTTGGCTCCTGTTTATCATTAGGATTTGAAAATGTAGCTTTTTATGATTTGGTCAAATCAACTGCGGCGATCGCCGCGATTTTATCAAATGATTATCAAGCATCAAAGATTAGCTTAATAGCGGGTGATTTGTCTGGAATTCAAGACTTTATCTATACCATTTCATCTGACGGAGCCTTGAAATCACTAAGAGCTAGAAGTTTTTATATGGAATTAGTGACGGAAGAAGTAGCCCAACAACTGCTAAATAAATTAAATATACCTCGGACTAATATTATTTATGTTGGCGGCGGCAATTTATATTTATTAGCTCCAGAACAGAATAATAATGAAAATTTAGTTGAACCCATACGAGATGCTTTCAATGAATGGCTGATTGATGAATTTCAAGGCAAAGTATTTTTAAGTCTGGGAACTCAAAATTTTGATATCGAGGAAATTGGAACGGCTAAATTTGCCCAACAATGGGCAACCATTACTCAAAACTTAGCTCTCCAAAAAGCTCGCAAATTCGATCATCATTTGGATAATTTCTTAGCGATTCAGGAAACCTATGAACCTTGTCGGGTTTGCCATCGAGATGATGAGGAAAACTTAAAACCGCTTAACCATCAAGAAGCCGATTCAGTTTTAGCTTGTCCGACTTGTCGGCAGATGTTTCGCCTAGGAAGTGAACTTTTTAGGGTAGATGCGATCGTGCGATCGCCGGTTCGCGATAGTATTGCCAAAGCCTTAGATAGCTTGCAGATTAAGTTACCAGGACAGAGTATATATTATCACTTATTTCGGGGAAAGCAGCAAGTTAAAAATTTAGAAGAATCGGAAACTGTTTTTTTGGTAAATAATTGGAAAGTTGCCGACTATCAAAATGGCAACTCAGTTTCTTTATTACTCGGCAACTATGCTCAAAATAGTCAGGAAGAATATGGAACAATGACAGCCAATGAAATGGCAGATCTGGCTAAAAAAGACGGTTGTATTCCCAGAGTTGGTTATTTGCGAATGGATGTAGACAAATTAGGGCAGATTTTTGCCAAAGGTTTAGGAAATGATCAAACCTTACCTCGGTTAGCTGGATTATCGCGCCAAATGAGTTATTTTTTTAAAGTTTATTTGAATAGTCTGGCTCAATTTCGTCAGGAAAATTTACATAATACAGTGTTTCAGAGACTAACTGGAGAACGCCAAAATTTAGTATTTATTTATGCGGGAGGAGATGATTTATTTGTGAGTGGCGCATGGCATGAAGTTGTGGAATTTGCTTTTGATGTTTATCAATGTTTTCGCGCTTATACTGGGCATCACCCAGACATCAGCCTTTCTGGCGGTATTAGCTTATCAGTTGCTAAATTTCCTCTCTACCAAGCAGCAGAGGAATCTGGACAAGCAGAAGATCAAGCTAAAGCAAATGGTCGGGACAGCTTGGGATTATTTGGGAGTGTATTTAAATGGGATGAGTGGTTGGGAACTGAATTAAAAAATTTGCCAAATATGCCACGGAGTCCGCATAATTTCCTCAAACCGAAGGAATTGCAAACTTATCTTGCTAACGAAATATCACCGAGTCTTTGGGGAGTGTTGCCATTTGTTAAACAATTGCATCCATCCCTAGAAATAAACTATTCTCGAAGTTTTATAAGGAATCTATTGGCAACAGCAGAACTTCAGGATAAAATGATAAAAGAAGCTGCCAGCAAACCCCAGGAGTATCAGTGGGATGTCCGTTACTTCCTGCACCTGCCCAAAATTGCTTATACTTTAGCCAGGCTACCAGATCATGTTCGTAATCATCCTAATTTTGAACCAATTCGTACTTCTCTGAAAAACCCCTATAATGCTCCCTACTTTCGAGCGATCGCCACCTGGCTAGAGATGCTTAACCGTTCTTCAATTAACAGTGAATAAAACCCCGCCCGCATTCTCAGTCAGACCCTGCTCATATAAAAACCGGAAATTCTTATGACTTCCAATCAACCGAGACGCAATTCAACACCTCAATCAGCATCGTCCCCAACTCCGGACAGAGAGATGATTAAAGCTATTCACAAGCTGAACCAGGACAAGAAAAATGGGACTCTCAAAGATTACCCAATTCGAGATCTGGTTAAACACGCTGAGATGTTCGGGCCTTATCTCAAAAACCGGAGGTTAGAGACCAATCAGATCCGCAAGTTTTTGGATGCTATTAATCGTTTGAAAGCCAAACTGGCTCAAACTGAAGAAAATCAGAATCAGCTTTTTGCCGAAATTGAACCGGAAATTGTACTTCTCAAACCAAAATTAGCTTATGCAGCAGCCAGACAAGAGGCAGCCAAACCTTTGAGTGATGTTATGTCTGCTGCTATCGATCATGTACATTCTTTAGAAGATTTTGAACGCTTAGTTCAATTGATCGAGTCCATTATTGCTTATCATAAAGCCGAAGGAGGAAAATAATGACAGTTATTGAAAGACCTCAAACCCCCCTAGTTGGAAAGTTAAAAATTACCGGAACTTTGATTGTTGAAACCGGACTGCATATCGGTGGTGGCGGAGAAACATTGGAAATTGGAGGACTGGATAAACCTGTAATTCGCGATCCGGTGAGTCAATATCCATATTTGCCTGGTTCTTCGATTAAAGGTAAACTTCGATCAATTTTAGAAAGATGGCTTAATAAACCTTTAAATCGAGGGGGAGGAAGCGGAACATACCGTTATGAAAGTGATGATATAGAGAGTGGCTATACAGAGATTCAAGCGGATCAGTATGTTGAATATGAAGGTGCAAAAACCTGTCAAGTTAGCCGTCTCTTTGGCTCCACTGGTGGTTCTAAGTGTTGGATTCCTACTAATATTGCTCAGTCACAGGAATTAGGTAGTCAGGGAAATAAAACCATTAATGGTGTATCTCATACGAAGATTAAAGGCAGAAATTGTCCGGCTCGCTTGATTGTTCGGGATTGCCATTTAACTCCTGAATCAGCCGAGCAACTTCGTAACATTGACACTGGGTTGTATATGACCGAGTGGAAGTTTGAGAATGGATTAGATCGGGTGACAGCAGCGGCTAACCCCAGACAATTAGAGCGAGTGCCAGCCGGAGCAAAATTTACTTTTGAAATGGTCTATACTGTTGAGGATGAAAATCAGGCGATTGAAGATGTAAAAAACTTGGCGATCGCTCTGTCAATTTTAGAAGATGATGCCTTGGGAGGACATGGTTCTAGGGGTTACGGAAAAGTGAGATTTGAGAACTTTAATTTTGATTACCGTGATGCCAAACAATACGAAAATATTGCCAGTGGTGGCGGTACTTCTATTAACTTCCCATCCCTCAAAAATACGGCTGAATTTTTAAGCAGATTTAGCGAAATTCAATCTCAGTTACCAGGCAGTTAAACCTAAATTATGAGCAACTACAAGCTAGTTAGCCTCAATTTCGGACAACACTCTACCCATTTTGGTGAAGTCGGAATTGGAGTTGAAGAAACGAGCGAACGAGTGCGTTCTGATACATTATTTAGCGCGCTAATTATTGCCTATGCTCGGTTATTTGGAAAAGATGCTGTTGAAGATTTACTAAAATCTTTTGACTCATCGCCTCCTTTTCGGGTCAGCTCAACATTTATTTACTCTGAGAATGGTCAAAAAAGGATTGACTACCTACCAAAACCGCTCAAATTTCCGCGCGGGTATCCGGTGGGGAATGACTTGGAATTTACCAAGACTTACAAAAAAATTCACTACTTACCTCTGGATATTTGGCAACGCTGGTATCAAGGTAGTGGTTTTACGGTAACCGATCGCACCGAATTGATTGATTATACTAACCAGGCTAACAGTTCTGGTAATCTTAAAAATTCGGGAATTTTCGACTATAGCCAAGCCTATCAAATCCATAAAACTCCCAAAGTGGCGATCGACCGAACAACTCGGGCGACCAATTTCTACCATACTGGTTTTGTGCAATTTAATAAGTCCTGTGGATTGTACTTTTTAATAGATTTGGTTAAAGTAGATAAAGACCTAGAAAATAGACTTTTTGCCGCCTTAAATTTATTGGGGGATGAAGGCTTAGGCGGTGAGCGCTCCAGTGGCGCAGGACAGTTTAAACCCACTTGGTCAGATCTATCTGATACATGGCAAAACTTGCTTAACTGTCCTCAATCAACCGACTACAGTTTAATCAGTTTGCTTTGGGAAAATCCGATTTCGGATACACTCCATAATGATAGAGCTAGTTATGGAATACTGGAACGAGGGGGATGGATTTCCTCTCCCTTTTCTGGGCGACAACTGCGACGTAAAAAAGTGCGGATGTTTGTGGAAGGCTCGGTATTTCCGGTGCGTACTGACGGACAATTAGCGGATGTAACTCCCTACGAATTTCAAAAATTGCATAAAGTGTATCGGAGTGGAATTGGTTTTAGCTTGCCTATTATCCTATAACAACAAGAGTCATGGTTTCAGCTTTCAATATTTCCAAGCCTCAAGTTTATGAAACTAGAACAATTCAGTTATCGAGTCCGCTTTTACACATTGGCTCTGCGGTCTCTCGGCTCAACCCATTTGAATATGTTCAAACCAGTCAAAGAGTCTATCTTCCAGAGCAAGAAGCTCTGGCTAGAGAATTGTCAAATCGAGGCAAATTGCAGGATTATATCAGTGCGATAGAGCATCGACAAGAAATTCTCAGTATTCTGAGATCAACTTTTGGTGAAAATTGGCAAGATGCTAAAGATGTTTTGGGAAATCCTATTTTTCCACCAGGAGCAATTGATAGGAAATGGACTGATGAAAAAGTAACTGATTTACGGCCCATGATTCGTAATGGATTCGGACAGCTTTACATTCCCGGCAGCTCAATTAAAGGTGCCATTAGAACAGCGATCGCTTATTACTTACTCAAAAATGCTGAGAAGTACGGAGTTCCTAATTCTAACCGAGTGAGTGCGATCGAGGAACGACTGAGGCAGCAGTTAGATAATAACCACTTGCAAAAACAACAAAAGTGGGCAGACGATCAGCTATTCATGGATAGTTTATTTGCGGATTTCTCATTAAATTATCAGGGAAAATCAATGGCAGCGGCTACCGGGCCGAATACTGATATTATGCGAGCTGTTCAAGTCACTGATTCTCAACCTCTAATAGAAAGGAAAGTGACGATGAAAAATCACAAAATAGTTACTTTTAACATTCCCGTTGTAGCTGAAATTCTGGTTTCTAGTCACTTTGATAATGATAATGCTAAATACAGAGCTTCTATTTATGCAGAAGTTGTCAGAAATGTTAAAACCCAGTTTACTTTGTCCTTAGATACGGAAATGTTATCCTGGTTTCAACACAAAAGAGGCATGAAAATTCCTTTTAAATCCGTTGATGAATTGCTGAATATTTGCCAAAGTTTTGCTAAAGAACAGTGGGATGGAGAACATGATTACTGGATGATGGTCAAAAACAAACAGCATCAAGGTAAAAATCTTGATTTTGCAGCAATTAGAGATTTTTATGAACCAGAACAATGCCCTTATCATTTGCGAATAGGTTGGGCTAGTGGGATGACCGGAACCACGGTAGGATGGCTATTTGCAGATGATTTGAGATCCCAAATTAGAGATACTTGTGGGATAAGAGCTCCCCAATTTGAAGCTCCCAAATCTCGTCGTACTGTGGTCGATCCTAATGGCAATATTAAATATGTCCCGGGGTGGGTAAAGTTTCGAGGATAATTAATGCTGATTCGTTCAACTTGGACATTGACTGTTTGTGAACCGATGACACTTCCTAGGTCTTACGGCTTGGAGTTGGTCAAACAACTTCATCATCAATTGGGGTTAGGAATTGGTCTCAATATGATCCCCGACACCAGCTTTTCTAGCATCATGGGACGGTGCTTGGGGGCTGGAGATTTCATTACATTTCAACCTGAAGAGTTGTATCAGCTAACCTTTTCTGGTTTGCAAGAAAAAAGTTCTAAAGCGATCGCATCTCTTGATTTATCAGGTGGTTTAGAATTTTTAGGAGTTCAATTTAAAGTTACCGATCGCCAAGATAATATCACAAGTTACGAACAACTTTACACTACCTTAGTAGCTAATGAACCGGAGCCAATTTTTGAGTCTCAACTCAAGTTTACAACTCCCACTTCTTTCGCCCAAAAAGCCATAAAGCTCCCCCTTCCAGTTCCCGGACTGATGTTTCGGAGTTGGCTGCAATCTTGGAATAATTTTGCTCCGATTTATTTGGGTAGTGGAGAATTGATTACTTATTTAGCAAATGCGATCGCTCTTAAACGTCATCGAATTTCTACTCAGCTATGTAGAATTGGGAAAGACTCAGTTAATGGATTTGTTGGTGAAATCACCTTAAAGGCATTGTACAAAACCGACCCCCTACTGGTGAATGTCGCGAATTTGTTGGTTCAATATTCTGAGTTTTCAGGAACTGGAATTAAGACAAGATTGGGAATGGGTCATACAGAAACTTATTCAAGGATTAATTAATTATGAGAACCGCTATCACGAAAATCATTTCTTTTCTGGGATTCAACTCTTACCAAGTTACCAAATATCAACATCCTACCCAGTCAATCTCTTTAACAACCAAATATTACCAAGAGGCTTTGGCTGAATTTTATCAGCCCCAGAAAATATATATTTTCTTGACTCCAACAGTTGAAACAAAATGTCCTGGTAGGGGAGACCAGAAAGAAGACCGCTCAAATTGGCATCAACTTGAAGAAATATTGGCACACAAGTTTCCTGAACTTGAGATTGTCCCAGTCAAAAACATTCCTGAGCGGAATAGTCCAGAAGATATCTGGACAATTTTCAATAAAGTTAATGAATGTTTGGAAGATGGCGATCGCGTCATTTTTGATATTACTCATTCATTTCGCTCTGTGCCAATTGTTGCGCTTTTGGCAGTTAGTTATTTTCGAGTGGTGCGAAATATTACCATTGAAGGTTTGCTTTATGGTGCATTTGAAGCTAAGGAGAATGGCATTACCCCCACCTTTGACCTTTTACCAGTAGTCCGCTTGTTTGACTGGCTTACAGCAACCGATCAGTTTCTGAAAACTGGGAATGGTGAAGACTTGGCGAAATTGTTGCAAGAGGCACAGGGTCATACTCAAGCATTGGGCGATCGCATTTTAGAAATTTCTCAAGGTTTGCAGTTATTGCGTCCCATGGATGTCATGACCGCCGCCGCAGCTTTACCGGAAAGTATTGAACAAGGTAAACCAGACTTAGCACGAGTTGTTCCACCTTTTGAACTATTATTAAATCGTGTGGTGAGTGAGTATGGTCAATTTGCTTTAGCTGAACCGAAAAACTATCAAGTCAATGGCAAAGCTGCATTGCAGAAACAGCTTTTTGAGATTGAGTGGTATGCCAAGAAGGGTCTATATGTCCAAGCTATATCACTAGGACGGGAATGGCTACCTTCTCTCCTCTGTTATCATTTTGAACTCGATCCAATGGAGAAACAAGCACGGGAGGAAATGGAAATCCTTTGTTGTGGTGGTAAAGTGGGAGAGCGTGAGTCAATTTACCGCAGTCAATATAAAGAGATTGAACCATCTAAGCGTAAGATGATCAATCAGTTATGGAATAATCCCCCTTGTAAGTTGGCTAATTTACGCAATGATGTTCTTCATTCTGGTTTCCGTAAAGATCCGAAAAGTGTTGAAGAGATCAAACAAACATTACAAAAAATTGTCGAAGACCTGAAAACAATTGCTCAGGTCTGGGGTGTATTTGATGAAGAATAGAAAAGCCCAATTTTAATAGTTAGCGTGTCATTCATTCCTCCCAACCCAGAGGGAGTCAAATATGCTTCACAAGTAAAAGTTGAGCCAGATCGCCTGTGAAAATCACTAATTGAGAACAATCAACATGAGACTTGCCATTTCGGAAACTTGGCTAACTATCAGTTAGTCACATCGGACAAGCCCCCCAAGGGGGAGCGATCGCCCCTGTAAATGGCTTCTACACTGACATTAGAGGCAATTGCTCAATTAAATTTTTAGATATTTGCGTAAATTTAGTGGTTGTCCCTGATAGGTAGATAGATGATCAGCCCACCGGATGGCCATCTCTAACTGCAATCGGAGGATAACCTTTAGAAAAGTTTACAGTCCCAAGGTAGATTCAAGTAGATTTGTGTTTGATAATAAGGGGATACCATTAAGCCTTTAAGCATTAGGTTTAATAGAGTGAAAGTGCCTCACTGTAAGGGTTATAGATTCTATTGACCCACATTTTGTAGCACCCTTTTTTAGAACTTTTGCCGGGGTGAGGGACGATCGCCTCTGGGTTAAGGTGGCGGCGCGGTGGTGGTGGGATGCGATCGCCAACTGGAAGTCTGGCCATAGACTCACCCAGAACCGATTGACCCGACCACCATGTTTAGACCTTTTTATTGGAACTTTTCCTATGGGCGTTATCTATATCGGCGATCGCAATACTGGCAAAACTTCCCTAGTCCTGGAACTGGCTCATCCCAGCAGCCAGTTCGTCAAAGTCACCGATCCCCTTTACGATCAACTTAAAGCCCTTCTGTGTGACAAGGGAAAAACCAAGGCTACCGATGCCAGCCAGGCTACCCACGATCGCCAACTGGAGATCGAAGTGACCCTGCCCAGCCGACCCAAAAACATCTATACCGAATGGATAGATACACCGGGGGAAATATGGCGCGCGACTTGGAAAAACGACAACCCCGACGAGTGGAGAAAATTTTTGAAAACCGCTCACAGCAGTCAAGGGGTGTGCCTAGTCCTGTCCCCCTACCGGGAAATTATCCGCCAGGGGGATGGCATCATTCAGGAAGACTTTATCACCCGCAAACAATGGATTAAACGATTTGAGCGCTGGGTAAAATTTTTCCGCCAAGACTGTCGCCAAGCCAAACATCTGGTTCTGTGTCTGAACAAAGCCGACCTGATCCGAGGCATCGACCTGAAAGAAGAAGCCCAAAAACTAGCCTACCATCCCGTCAATGCGGAGATGAACTGGATGCAACGCAACAACTACGTTTTCAAAAGGTTTTTCAGTCCCCTACAATCCCACATCGCCGAACTGAACCAATATACCTCCGGTTTATCCGTGAAATGTTTCATCACTAGCATTTACAGCCGGGAACTGGTGGAACTTCCTTGGATTTATCTGGGCACTTATCTTAGTAGTAACCAATAAAGGAGTCAGCTATGGGCAACATTTGCGTAATCGGCCCCAGGGCATCTGGAAAAACCACCTATCTCGCCGGACTCAGCTACTTTTCTGAGTACCGGGGTTCCCGCAGTGAATACAGCATCGAACCCCTGAACGACGAGACTCACAAGCTGGCGGAAGATGCCGACCAGACAATTTGCAACGGGTTAGCGGTTGAACCGACTGTGCTAGGCGATCGCATCAGAAGTGTGGATGACCTTCCCGACTACTCCTTTAAAATCGAAGTCAAACAGAGATTCCTCAGACCCCGAATCGATATCCAACTGACCGTTCGCGACTACCCCGGCGAAGTGTTCGATAAAATTCTCCACTCTTCCCCAGACCCGATTATGGAAGAATTTATCGACGAATGTTTTAGGGCTGACGTGGATGGTTGTTTGCTGTTGTTTACCGAGTGGGAAAGCAGCCGAGATCGTTTTTATAGCCAATTGATCAAGCAATTTTTAAAAATTATGGACGAACACGATCGCCTAAATAACTATCGCCTAGCCGTAGCCATGAGTAAATGCGAACGGGGGGAAATTTGGCCGGGAAGATTGGACCCGGAAACCGACCTATTTGGCATTTACTTGAAAAAAACCCTCAAAACCCTCAAAAAATCCGTTCCCCCCAAAAACTTGCAGTTTTACGCCATGTCAACCTTCGGCGTGTCGGGACGGTATGACCCTCGCCCCAACCGGGCGGATGCTCGGGGAACTAACGGACGAGTCTCGATTTTACGAGAACCGAACCGGTGGCAACCTTACAATTTAGTTGAACCGTTGTGTTGGTTAAGTACCGGCCAAATCTGAACTTTAAGAGTGAGTCGATCATGCTATTTGACAACCAAACCAACTCGACATCATTATCCGTCAAAACCTTGGGCGGAGATTCCGTGGTGCGAATTATCGGCGATCGCAGTTCCGGGAAAACCACTTATTTGGCATCCCTGGCTTACTGGCCCAACGCCAGCCCCGATAATCCCGTGCAAACCGTCTCCCCCGTCGGCGAAGACAGCGAGGAACTGGTAGACAAAGCCAGAGACATCCTAGAACAGGGATTATTACTGGAACCCACCAACCTCCACGATATCGACGCGGTGAAGGATTACACCCTCAGCATCACCCTCAAAGATCGCTTTTCCTGGTTGCGGGGGTCGGGAAAGATGGTGCAAATCAACGTCAGTTGTAAGGATTACAGCGGCGAGTTTTTCCGGGATTTGGTGCATAAAAGTGGCGATCCGATGCTGGATGATTACCTCGACGATTGCTGTTTGGCGACCGGGTTAATGGTACTCGTCGATGGAACCGCTCACCGCAAGGATAAGGACTATTGCGCGGGGATCGAAAAACTGTTGGTGGAACTCGATCGCGCTGAGTTGAAGAACCAACATCGACGGATTGCCTTTGTGTTGACTAAGTGCGAACAGTCGGAGTTGTGGGTGAACCGCCACGAACCGAAAAAGTTGGCAAACATGAGATTTCCCAAACTCTCCGCCCAACTGCAAAGCTATTCCAAACTAAACCGCGTGGGGGTGGAGTATTTCACTACTTCCGCCTTTGGGATTTTGGGGAAACAGTACCCCGAACCCAACTCGAAACGGTTGAAGCGATCGCGTGATGGGACAACTTCCGTGATTAAAAAACCGAGAGTCTGGCGGCCCTTTGGTTTAGTCGCCCCCATTTACTGGCTTTGTACCGGAAAACGCCACCCGGAACTCGATCGCGACTAATGCGATATTCCCGATGTCCTCATTTGCAATCTTTTCACAGCCATGACGATGATCTACATTCACGAATTTAGTACCGGAATTGAAGTGAAACGAACTTCCGATGGAGGGTGGGAATCGGGGGGATTTACCGGACAGTACATGAATTGTACCCGTGAAATTCCCCCGGAGATATTAAATGCCATTTCTAGTGGCGAATTTTCCTTGTCCGAAGGGGGCCTCCAAGGGAGTTGGGCGATGGTGGGGCGACAAGTCGGGGGATATTCCGTGGTAGCCGTCGTCAGCCGGGGACGGGACGATCGCGGGCGGAGCGTATCGCTATACCGCTATTTTTGGTGTGAGGGAAAGGACTATATCGAAGCAATTTTGCGAATGATGATTTCGCGATTCGTCTTCGATCCCGATTACCAACCCCCGTCAACCGGATACCCTTTAAACCCGGATTCACAGCCTGTTTCATTAGATAAATTTGCAGAATATTTAGACTCATCGCCACCCATCGTTATTCCCCATGAACAACCCTGTACGCATTTGATATTAAACGAGATAGCGAAAGAGATAGCGAAACGACAAGGCCAGGACTATTCTTGGGCTTATAATGTAGCGGCCTTAGAAAATCCCTGGTATTTCCAAGTAATTTATCCCGCCAGTTCCGAAGCGGAAAACAATTTCAAGGAAGTTTTAGCCCGTCGTCCCCGTGATTCCGTATTTATCTCTGGGGAAGCGGGGATTAAAACCGCGATCAAAGCCATCATAAAAGGTCGCGTCAAACCCGAACACATAAACAGCTTGGAAATCGCTTTAGCCCATCCCCAAATCGATGCTCAATTTTGGAACAAACTCTTAGATAGTCGAGGAGCATCCAAAGCCAACAAAGACAAAATATACTCCGAACCGATGGTTAGGCTGTTGACCTTAAAAGCCCTACTGATACCGAAATTCTTGCCGGAATTTTTGATTTGGATGCAAACCGCCCCCAAGCCGGATGACTGTTGGGAATTTTGCCGGAAATTGCAGGCATCGATTGTCACAGAGTACAAAAAGAATATCGGCTGCTTGCCATGTCTGACTCGAAATGTTAAGGACGGAATTTATAGTCTTCTCTCGCGCTTAATCACCAAACCAAAATCCTCCAAATCCGACAGCAAAATTCAACATAAACTCCGTGGTTTAGTGCATTCCAAATTTGATATACCACAACTTGTTAAAGCGACTAAATTATTACTCACCCAAAAGGATGGGTTTTGGTCGCAGGTTTACCGCGTGTCTTTCACCAAAGATTTGGCAGATGCTCTCACCCAAATACCAGATTTATCGGAACCAGGAGTCATCAAAGATTACCCAGAAGAACAGCAGAAATTCTTAACAAATTTACAGCCTTTTTGGAGATATCCCGGCAAAACTGACAAGAACTATTTATCCTTAGCTCAATTCTTTGAAGAAGTGGAGGAGCCACATTTCGCCGCCATTTTTTATCAAATCTCAACCGGTGAGGTTCCTGCAAATATATTTTACAGCCTATCTCGAAAGGGCAATGTTAAAAAAGGAACATTGTTCGAGATGACGCTAATTCGCAAAAAGGGATGGCGCGACCATATCCATTCTGCTTTAGATGCAGGGATTTATTTTGTCACAGAAAATTTAATATTGATTATAAGAGGGATGGTAATAGGTTTATTATTAGGTACAATAGGATTAACAACAATATTGTTAATAAGTAGTTGGCTGACATCTCGGTATGACAAGACTTTGCAGGCAAGTATGGAACAGAAAATAGCCACTCTAAAGGATGAATTAAAATCTGCACAGGCATCAACAACAGACACGAATAACCCAGAGACTTTGACCGAAATTAGTCCTGAAAATAAAAAACTTTTTGACAGAACAGATGAGGCAATCAAGGCAATGATTAAGAATTTAACTGATGACATAAATCAACTACCACCAAACACTCTAAATAGCATAGGTATTCGCGAGAATGTACAGGATAATAACAAGTATATAGTTTTATTTTGTGTCAGACAAATATTAGGAATCGACCAAAACTTACAATATGGAGAAATCGGTAAATATAACGAAAGATGGCAAAAATTTAGTGACGCAATTAAGAAATATCAGAAATCCAAAGGAGCAAATACTCCTGATGGCGTGATTGATAAAGATGGTCAAACACAAAGATGGTTGGAGGAAGATATCAGAAATCAATACTTAAACCCAGATGGAGGCTAAAATATGTTAATGATGTTACAGACAGGATGCCTGTGCTATGGGGTTCGATTGGTTAACGGAAAGGGTGCATTATGAGACTCTATTTCTATATACTGGCTGGTCTAATATCTGCTTTGCTGGGGTGGAATATCGCCCAGGTGTTCCTTAGCGATTTCGGCTGGCTGCAAGGGTTTCCGGAAATTGTCTTGTTTCCCTGCATGGCGATTTCCCTGGCAATTGGCAGCGTCACCAACGAGATTTTTATCAGTAACCCCACCCGTCCTAAACTGAGTGTACGGATGCTGCGAGTTCCGCTGATGTTGGCGTTTATGGTGGGACTGATAGCGGGGGGAATAGCGGGGGGTATTTCCCAAATTCTGTTCGACCCTAGCCTGGCAATTCCGCCGGTGATAATTCGGGTGTTTGGTTGGTTGGTGGTGGGAGGTTCGGTGGGTTTGGCTGAGGGGTTGAGTTGGCGGTTTCATAGCCTGGAGGCGGGAAACCCCAAACGCTTTTACCTGCGCCTATTTATCAGTATTTTGGCGGCGAGTATTGCCAGTCTCATCGCGGCGGGTATTTTTGAGCTGATGCGTTTGCTAAGGCTGATGCCAGCGGCTTTTAAACCCTACGAAGACCCGTTGGGCTTTGCAGTGTTGGGGTTGTGTTTGGGTGTGGCATTTGCCATCACGAATGCTTCCCCCACTTACCTGCCGGCTTTGAGGGCGGGAAGCGGATTTGAGTACCAGGAAGAAGAGTACCAAGATATTTCTGTTTTGGATGAGGACAGCGAAGATGATGATCCGAAAATCAATTCCTCGATGCTGCGATTTATTACTTATCGATCGCACGACGAATTTGATGATGATGAAAAAATCGAAGAAGGGATGTCAATCGAACTACCCAGGCGGGGCATGATTCGGATCGGTTCTTCTGTAAAATCAGAAAACAAAGCGGATATTTATCTGCCCCATCTGCTCCCGTACCTGGCAAATATTAAAATCGAAGGAAACCGGGCTTTTTTAACGCCCCATCAGAGACAATTCCTGAAAATTGCGATTAACGGAACCAAGCTGAGATCTCGACGTAAAGTTTCACTAAAACACAACTATGTTATTACATTCTATACCGAACCATCCGAAAGTTTTAAAGTCCCGAAATTCTACCGGTTTGTATTTTATAATCGCTTTTTCGATCCGATGGCTTAGTGGTAGTGCGATCGCATTGATGATCGCGTCCCCAGTTTTCGGAAAAACGGCGGAAATTGTGGGTCGTCCGAGGATAAACAATGACAATGTTACCCTGCGCCTGCAAGTCAGGGATGGGAGAGGTCGTCCGGTCATGCAATTGCAGGAGTCGGATTTTCAAGTGATTACAGATGATGAACCCGTCGGGATCAAATCTTGGCAAAGTCCCCAAGAAAGCACCCCTCCTCCGGCTTGGATTGTGGTTTTAGTTGACTTGAGTGGGAGTATGAACGAACTCGATACAAGTGGAAAGCGAAGAATAGATGGTGCCCTGGACGCGACGCGACGATTTTTAGAACAAATGAGCGATCGCGGTGGTGATACGAAGGTGGCGATCGTTCCGTTTGGGGAAGGTGGCAGAAACTGTCCGGGTTTCGAGGTGACACAGCGGGGGATTGACTCCAGATTTTTCCCGGCGAATGATATCAAACAAACCAACTTTCTGGATTATCTGGCCGCGCAAACACTTTGTGCAGCTACGGATATTTACAGTCCGTTGTCAGAAGCGATCCGAGTCCTGGGAAATCGGCAAGATCCACGGTTTTACGTTCCGGAAGATTCGGGTAGACCGGAACCTCGGCTATCGGTGATTCTCCTCTCGGACGGCTTCCACAATCAACCGAACGAACAACAAGATTTCGATAATTTAATTACCTTACTGGAGAGAAATAATAACATTATTGTTCACACTCTCGGCTATGGCTTAACCCCCCAACAGGTGGGGCAAAAATATAACTTGGGACGAGCGGCTACTCGAGCTGATGCTGATAAAAATCCCCAAGTTGCAAGGGAGTTTGTCGATAAAGAACGCCTGCAGACCATTGCGGAAACAACAGGAGGAATTGCGGAATTTTCGGGAAACGCCAATGACATTGCCAGGAACTTGCAACTTTTCCTAGATTCCCTGTTGGGAGAATACGAGATTGTTTTCCAGCAACCGAACGCGGAACGGGGAACGCAACACGAAGTTTTGGTACAAGTGACGGTTAATAATCAGCAAATCAAGACGCAACCGAAAACTTACACGATGATGGTTTTTGGGCGATCGCTTCCCCAGAAAACACGCTTAATTATGACTGGTATCCTCTTATTGGTGCTGATTTTGGGAGGGGTTATCCCTTTCTTGAGCTGGAGCAATTATATGAAAAGAGAGGCGGAGCATGATTTTTGATGATGGTTTCTATATTGTTACTTGACAATCTCAGGATAACTGTATAAAATGGGTATCATAACAAAAACAAATCAGACCGTGAAATGCTTTAAATATCGCTTAGGTTTTTTCCTGTTGAGCGGTGGGTTATTGGTGGGCTGCGAGGCTGTCTCGGAGGTGTTGCCAAGGGAGGTATTAAACCATCTCCCTAAGGGTCTGACTAACTCGTTAGAATGTCCGGAGATGCCCCGTGGTTCTTTGTCGAATCCAGAGGCGATCGCCATAGATAGCCAAAACTTTCAAGGAACGGGAATTGTGCGATCGGGTGAGGATACTGGTTTTGTGTTTTCGGGTGAAAAAGGCAAACTATTAAGTTATCGCTATAATGAGGGAGTTTGTGTTTGGATTTACGCCCCAGATAACAGTTTAGTATTGGGTAATGAATTACCTCTTAATGGGAGGTATACGGTTCATGTCGCCTCACTCGGAGGAACCAGAAATTTCGAGATAGAAATGAGTTTGTCGGCTCCAGTGGCAGCAGTACCCCCACCGGCACCGGCACGGACAGCGACACCGACAGCGGCACCGGCACCGGCACGGACAGCGACACCGACACCGACACCGACACCGACACGGACAGCGACCCAGACACGCACATCAACGGCAAGACAAAGACCGGAAAGAACTGCCAATGATACTGGTCGCGCGCCTAGACCTCAGAGGCAAGAAACAGCGATCACACCCTTTAGGCGATCGGATTTTCCGAAATCAAGTTGTGGCGATCGACTGCCAACTAATCGGGCAGACTATCCAATTAGATTTTATCCGGTAAACGTTCCTGATAGTGAAAGTAACTTACAAAGAACAAAAGCGATTTTTTGTAGAGATGCCTATCGAAGATATCGTCATGCCAATGATGATTATCTGATTCAAGTTGCCTCATTTAACAGTCGTTCAAGGGCGGAGGCTTTTGCCAGAATGGTTAACGAACAAGTCTCAGGAGCAAGTGTTGGAGTAGCGAGTGTAATCAATGCACCTTGATTGAGACTGAATGAGTCGATAGCCCAGATCAACCCTATAAAATATATGGAAATCCGGGGATTAAATGCCATGATAATTAAGTTAAAGCTACTAATGCGGTTGTTCTCGATCCTATTTGTAGGAGGATTATGGGGCTGCGAGGCTGTCTCGGAGGTGTTGCCAAGGGAGGTATTAAACCATCTCCCTAAGAGTCTGACTAACTCGTTAGAATGTCCGGAGATGCCCCGTGGTTCTTTGTCGAATCCAGAGGCGATCGCCATAGATAGCCAAAACTTTCAAGGAACGGGAATTGTGCGATCGGGTGAGGATACTGGTTTTGTGTTTTCGGGTGAAAAAGGCAAACTATTAAGTTATCGCTATAATGAGGGAGTGTGTGTTTGGATTTACGCCCCAGATAACAGTTTAGTATTGGGTAATGAATTACCTCTTAATGGGAGGTATACGGTTCATGTCGCCTCACTCGGAGGAACCAGAAATTTCGAGATAGAAATGAGTTTGTCGGCTCCAGTGGCAGCAGTACCACCACCGGCACCGGCACCGGCACGGACAGCGACACCGACAGCGACACCGACAGCGACACCGACAGCGACACCGACAGCGACACCGACACGGACAGCGACACCGGCACCGACACCGACAGCGACACGGACAGCGACACCGACACCGACACCGACACCGGCACCGACACGGACAGCGACACCGACAGCGACCCAGACACGGACAGCGACACCGACAGCGACCCAGACACGGACAGCGACACCGACTCAAACTCAAACTTCTAGGAATTCTCCCCAGATAGACTTGACCCAGGAGCAAGCGGTAACGTTAGTGAATAGATGGTTGAGTTCTAAAGGGCGTATTTTTGCGGCTCCTTTCGATCTTCAGTTAGTTCGCCAATATACTTCCGGTCCTTTATATAAAAATATTACACAACCTAATGGTTCGATAGATTGGCTTCGCAAAAATAACTCGTATTACACCTATCGGGAATCAAAAGTGATCAATGTTGTTTCTTTTTCGGTTTCCGGCTCTCGTCCAGAATTAATCGTTACTGTCTACGAAGATCGAACATTCCATACACCAAGGGGAATTGATTCGCGTCTATCTGGTGCGAGTAAAGGGAACTATCGATATTGGTTTGTCAAGGATAACGGACGGTGGAAAATTTACGAAAGACAAGCAGTAAATTGATATGGCAATTGCTCCGGGGAATACGATGGCTGAGACTTGAAAATCAAATTAATTTCATTTTTTAAACTTGGAAACAACCATGATAAATATAACAATGATTACCAAAAAAATATATAAACCGCTGCTATTCGGAGTCTGTGGGGGAGCCGGATGTTTGCTGGGGGCGCTAATTTTCGGTGAAATATGGCTGTATCTAACTCGACAACCTCCGGGGTTTCTCACCAAGCCTAAAGCGGTGGTCCTGCTGATAGACACATCTGGAAGTATGAGCGGCCAAAAACTGCGGGAGGTGCAAACGGCGGCATCGGAATTTGTGAGCCGACAAAACCTGAAACGCCATGATTTAGCTGTGGTAGAATTTTCCAGCCGGGCGAGTGTGGTGGCAGATTTTACCCGCAATGAAACGGAACTACAACAGGCGATCGCTCGCCTTTCCGCCAGGGGAGGAACTAACCTCAGCGAAGGCTTCAACCTGGCAACTTCTGTCCTCCAAAATAGCGATCGCACTCCCAATATCTTACTCTTTACCGACGGCGTACCCAACAATCCGCCGATGGCCGCATCCATCGCCCAACAAATCCGAGCCTCTGGAATTAATTTGGTCGCGGTGGGAACGGGAGACGCACAAATCAACTACTTAACCGCTCTAACTGGCGATCCAGATTTGGTGTTTTATGCCAACTTCGGCGACCTTGATCGTGCCTTCCGGGGGGCAGAAAAAGCGATATATGGACAACAATTGGTCGAGTCGGATGAAAGCGGTAATTATGGCTTCTTTTTCGGTGTTTTTCGTATAGGCGTATGGACGGGATTTTTGGCGATCGGAACTTCCCTCGCCTTGATTGTCGGACAAAATTACACCCTGCGTCGTCGCCTCCTCTCTTTTCAAGAAGGGAGTTGGGGAGGTGGGGGTGGTTTGGTGGCTGGATTCGTCGGGGGAGCCGTCGGTCAAGTGGTGTTTCTTCCCAGTGGTTACCTTCCGGTTTTGTCGGTGGTGGCTCGGCTGACGGGGTGGACGGTACTGGGAACCCTCGTCGGCGGTGGAATGTCTCTATTTGTGCCTAATCTACCTCGGAAAAATGCGCTGATAGCGGGGTCGGTGGGAGGTGTTTTTGGTTCTTTAAGTTTTCTAATTTTTGAAGCTGTGACGGGGGTGATTTTAGCGCGTTTGGCAGGGGCGACGATTTTGGGATTTTGTATCGGTTTGGCGATCGCCTTGAGCGAACAATTTTATAGTTCCTTGTCCGGTTCTGTAGTGCTGTTGGTTCACTGGAATAACCAAGAATGTACGATGGTTGCTTTGGGAGAAAAGCCCATCGAAATCGGCAGTTCCCGAAATGCCCATGTTTACTTATCAAAAGATGCCGGATTTCCGGCAGAATTTGCCAAAATTTTCCTAGAAAATGGTAAAATTATCTTAGAATTTGACTCGGCTCTGTCACAGCATCCGAAATTTGGAAAAATGAAGCGATTTAGACAAGAACTAAATGATGGCGATCGCCGCCAGTTTGGAGATATTATATTGGAAGTTCAAGAAAGGCTTTAAATCAGGTATTATTTGATTAATTTTATGTAAATGGTTCAATATACACTTTACCTGTTAAGCACCAGTCAACCCGACCCGCATCCAGTATCCTATAATCTGAATATCAGTGAAAAGGAGGAAAACAACCCGGAGAGTATTTTTAATTCAAAATTGCGTGAAAAAATGCGATCGCAATTGCAACAACAAACCGCCTGTGCCCTGAACAATGCTAACCTCGAACAAATCATACAGACATGGCTAGAAGATATCCGAGAAGGCTATCGAACCACATCTCTCACGTTGGATTTACCTGCCCTGGAATTCGAGGAGATCCACCAAATACAAGATTCGGGCGATCGTCGAATTCCCGATTTATTCCCTCCCGATTTTTCGCAAATTGAACCCCAAGGCGGTGCTTTACCTCCCTTGGATTTTACCTAAATTTCACCAACCATGCTGAACGTTACTATCACCCCCCACTTAGAATTTCTCAATGCTGATAAAGCTGGACAAAAGCTATTTGTGATGCTGAAACTGCGACCTAATGCGGAGGTGTCCGCCAGTCGTCCCTCGACCACATTTAGCTTTGTGATCGATACCAGTGGCTCCATGTATGAAGTTTTGGAAGGGGAGGAGACTATACCCACAGGTAATAGTTATTTCCTGGATGGAAAGCAATATACACAAGTCACCGGGGGAAAAACTAAAATTGACCAGGTGATCGAATCCCTCGAAGGTCTGGTCAGTTCCGGCCAAGCTGACTCCCGCGATCGGATTGCATTAGTCCGGTTTGATGACTCCGCGTCGGTCCTGCTTCCCCTGACTGCATCGACAGATACGGCATCTTTGAAAAATGCGATCGGTCAACTCCGAAATTTCAGCGGCGGCACTCGCATGGCTTTGGGAATGGAAGAGGCTTTAAACATCCTGAAAAACTGCGATCTCAGCAGTCGCCGGACTCTCATTTTCACCGACGGACAGACTTTTGATGAAAGCGATTGTCGAGACCTGGCGACACAATTCGCTGAGGCGGGAATCCCCATTACAGCTTTGGGAGTTGGCGAGTATAACGAGGATTTGTTACTGTATTTGAGCGATCGTACTGGGGGCCGAGTTTTTAATGTTGTGGAAACACAAACCCACACCGGAACCACGGATATTCCTATTTCCGAACTTCCTAATACAATTTTTGAGGAAGTTCAACAAGCTCAATCGGAAGTGATCAATAACCTCAAGTTAAATATCAGCACAGTCAAGGGTGTCAAATTAGCACGAATTAGTCGCGTATATCCCGATAGTGCTGAAATTGCCCTGGATAAAAAGCCTTATTTAATTGGAAGTGCGATCGCCAATGATGACACGGTTTTTCTATTAGAATTTGACCTGGAAAGTCATAGCCAAGCCAAGGTTCGTATTGCCCAACTTGGTCTGACTTACGACATTCCGGGAAAGCAACGGCGGGGTGAACTTCCCCCCCAAAACCTAGTCGTTCAGTTTGTGGCAGGACAGGGAGGAAGCGCCCAAACCAACCCGGAAGTCATGGGATATGTGCAGCAGCGAAATATCAGTGGAATTGTCGATCGCGCCGCCAACCTCGCTGATCAAAATCCCGAACAAGCGGCAGAATTGCTGGAAACTGCCCGACGATTAACCGTTAAAATTGGCAACGACGCAATGGTTGAATCTCTCAACGTCGGCATTGAAGAAGTCCGCAAAACTCGCAAACTTTCTTCTGGAACCCGCAAAACCGTCAAAATGGGAGCCAAAGGTAAAACTGTGAAAATGAGCAACGATTCCGAACTGGGTCTTTCCGAAGACCAAATTCGCAATTTAACCGGATCATAAATGATTCCAACTCTCACTAAAATATTAGCCCTTTATTAGGAGATAAAATCATGTCTATTACTTGTCCAAGCTGTAGCTATGATAACCTGGATGATGCCGAATTCTGCGAGGTCTGTGGTACAGAATTGAACACTGCCACATCTGTGCCCGCACCCCCTGAACCTGTCAGTAATTCCAGCCCCGAACTTTTTCCCTTCACCCCTCCCTTTGAGGAAGTCGATCTTTTCCCCAAAAACGAACCCCTCACTTTCCCTACGGCTACCACTGCGCGTCTGGTCGCCAAACAAGCTAACGCACCTCAACCTGAATTTCGTTTAGATGGTGTGGCACTGGTGGGAGTTTTTGACCCGGATATGGGGCCGGTGGATATCGATTTAGAAAACTTTGCCGGGGGAGAAACGGTATCGCGCCATCACGGAGAAATTTACCCGGAAGCGGGTAATTGGATGATTAAAGACTTGGGTTCAACTAATGGAATTTTCATTAAACCAAAGGGTCAAAGTCGCTTCGGAGCGAGGATTACTAGCCCAACTTGTCTTAATCCCGGTGATGAGGTTGCTTTTGGAAAAGTTCAGTTTGTGTGGGCAAACTCTGAGTTTTAATTGACTCAATTAGGAGATAAAAAACTGGGATTATCTCCTGTCTTATGGTTCAACTTATACGGATTATTAAATGGGCTCGTGATTTCAGAAAATACCTGTTTACAAATCGGAGATTTTGTGGTAAGAGTTGCCGCCAACCTGGGTCAAAGCAACGATCGCATTCACTATTTTAAAGTAAGTCTGGAAAATGCAGGTAGTGAACATCCTCAACTGGGACTTTTGCGAGTGGGTTCGGCAACGGGTTTGTTGCAACAAGAATTACAATTGCGGGAAACCTTGGCGGATTATAGTTTGGTTGCACCCATACTCGCTCAAATCCAGGTTCCTGATCTGTCTAAAATTGTGCAAGAACCCTTGACAGAAGAAACCATCGAAGCTGACCATATCACCCCGGAATTAACTGCCCATCAAGACCACGAATTATCGACTTTATCGAGTCCTGATGGGTCCGAGGAAATCCCCGAAAATTCGGAGGATATAGAGCAGTTAACAAATGAAACAGAAACCGCCGCAGATCCGGCAGAAAGCATAACCGAAAATCAAGAAAATCAGACCCTAGAAAATACGGCGGAAAATATCACGGATAATCAAGATTTATATGAAGGGTCTGAGCCGGAGACAGATGAGGGAGAAAATTACCTGGAACCTGAATATTATCCTGAAGAAAATCTAGCGAGTGATGAAGGCGATCGCCTATTGGTATTGACCGAATTTCCCCATCCTGAGCGGGTATTAAGTCAGTGGTTAAAAAATAGTCCGAACCCCCTGGAAGTTTTAAAAGCGATCACGCCAATTTGTCAATTATTCTGGTATTTCCATCAACGTCACTGGTGTGCGATCGACATCAACCCAGATTGGTTAGAAATAGGTCAACCCATTCGCTGTTTTGACCTGACTGGCGTTTACCCAGAAGACACCCCAATGAGTTCGGGAGTCATGGGAAATTACTGTGCCCCCGAACTATCATCCCATCCTATTCCTAGTGAAAAAAGCAGCGTTTATACCATTGGTGCTTTACTGTATCATGGGTTGTATGGAAGAGAGCCAGACAGTGATTTTCTGGGTGTAAAAAAATGCGATATGCCCCATTTGTCACAACTGCTAACTATCTCCTTGTCCGCCATTCCTGATGAGCGTTTTTCCTTGTCACAACTGCGAGGTTTGGTCATCGAAACTCGTAAACTATTGGGGGGCGATCGCGTCAATTGGGAAATCGCCAGTGAATCTACCCTGGGACTGTCTCCCCGACGACTCCAAAATGAAGATAGCTACGGAATTGCTCAAATTAATCAAGGAGCATCTGAGCAGGTTATTTTAGCAGCTTTGGCGGATGGTATGGGAGGAATGGCGGCGGGTGAGGTAGCCAGTCGTTTGGCGGTGAAAACGGTTATTGATGGATTTCGCCAGGAAGAAGAAAATATTTCAAAAAACAGCAGCCAGTGGTTAATTTCTATTGTCGATCGCGCTAACTCGGTGGTATCTGAGGCGGTACATAATGGCGGAACTACGTTAAGTTTAGCCTTGATAGAGTCCCGAAAATTGGCGATCGCTCATGTGGGTGATAGTCGCATTTATCGGGTGAGTGACGGCAAAATTGAGCAGTTGAGTGAGGATCATTCTTTGGTGGCGCTGCTGGTCGCCAGCGGTCAAATTTCCGCCGAACAAAGCCTCGAACATCCCGATCGCAATGTTTTGACTAAATCCTTGGGCTCGAAACCCAATCTTTCCCCGGGTTACGTGCAAACGAAAAGCGATATTCAATTGCAAGATGGCGATCTAATTTTGTTATGTTCCGATGGAGTCTGGGATTTAATTAGTAATGAGGAATTTATCGAAATTTTTAGCCAATCTCAACCCTTGCAAACTGCGGTTAATGAAGCAATTAATTTGGTGCTAAAACGAGACGCACCCGATAACGCGACTTTGTTGGCATTACGATGCAGTATTACTCCCATTGCTGTTAAATTTAACAGAGTTGAACAATCCTCAAAAACTTTAATTTAATTGACGGTAACTAATTATGAGTAACATCTGTCCATCATGTGCCTATGACAACAGCCCAGGCGATCGCTTCTGCATGGCCTGCGGAGCTACTTTAACTCCCACTAGCACCACTACTACTCCCACTAACTCAGGACTGTATTTACCCACAGGTACATGGCTAAAACAGGGCAAATACCAAATCAAAAAATTTATAAGTCAAGGCGGTTTTGGGATTACATACAAAGGGATTTACTGCGCTAATTCTGCTACTGTAGCCATCAAAGAGTTGTGGCCAGAAAATGGATGCAGACAAGGCACATCTGTACTCTGGCCCTTATCAATTACCCCGGTTGATCGAAAGAAACAACTTCATGAGTTCCAATTAGAAGCTATTTATTTAAGTCGTTGTAAATCTCCTCATATTGCTAAAGTTTATGATTGCTTTGAAGAAAATTCAACTATTTATATGGTGATGGAGTTTATAGAGGGTTCAACTCTATCCAATCTGTTATTGAATAATCACCAACCCCTAGATGAGCCTCTAGTGATTAAGTATACCAAAACCGTCGCTGAAGCACTCACAATTGTTCACCAGCACAATTTATTGCATAGAGATATTAAGCCCGACAATATTATGATTGGCAGTGGCGATCGTGTCGTTTTAATTGATTTTGGAACTACCCGAGAATTTATCGCTGGAAAAACCGGAGATATGACCGTAATTTTAAGCAGAGGATACGCCCCATTTGAGCAGTATTCTAGCCAAGCCAAACGCTATCCCTCCACTGATATTTATGCCCTGTGTGCTTCTATGTACGAATTATTAACAGGAAAATTACCCGCCGACTCAGCCGATCGCGCCCAAGCTATTTCTAATAACTTACCCGATCCTCTAGTTCCCCCCCGACAACTCAACCCTAATATTAGCCCCTACATTCAAAAGGTAATATTAACCGGGTTAAAATTTCGGGTAAATGAACGCATACAAACCGCCCAAGATTTTATCGATGCCCTGGATGGTCAACTGATTTCTCCCCTTCATAAAACCGCCAAAACTTGTGTTAAAAAAGGCAAGTTAACCGATGCTGTCACCGCCTATCAAAATTGTTTAACTCAAGAACCAGACAACGCCGAAGCCCTCATAGAATTGGCGATTATATTATTATATCATCATAGCGATCGCGCTGATAGTATTGCCAGAAAAGCCCAGCAAATTCAACCCCAAGACGGTCGAATTTATGGCATTTTGGGGTTAGTTAGCTGTCGTAGCCAGCAGTGGAAACAAGCGATTCAACAATTACAGCATGGCATTAAACTTAGTCCAAAACAAGCCTGGATGCACGCTAACCTAGGTTGGGCATGGGGAAAAGAGGGAAACTGGCCAAAAGCGGATCAGACAATTCAACAAGCATTAAACCTAGATCCTAATTCTAGTTTTGCTCTGGGGGTTAAGGCTTGGATATCTTTCCATCTTCGCCAGTGGAAAATCGTAGTTCAGGCGGGAACCCAGGGAATTTTTAAATCTCAGCAGCAGCCCTCCTCGGTGGCGATCGCCCTAAAATCCTGGCTTTATCCTCTCACAATTGCCGCTTTAGAACGAGTGACAACCAACAAGTCTGGTGACATAACACGGCGACTGCAAGCCTTCACTCAACAAGTCCCCAATAATGCCTTGGCTTTAGGATTTAAAGCGTGGTATGAGTACCGTAAAAGTGATCATGTATCTTGTCGTCAAAGTCTCAATTTAGCAAGTCAGTGTCCGGAAATACCCGATTGGGTGATGAGAAATGGAGGTTTAATTTATGAACATCTGGGAGATTTTCAAAAAGCGGCTGATTGGTATAATAAAATATATCAAAAACAACCCAAAGATGCTTGGATTTGTTATCGTTTAGGGACAGTTTTAGCCGCCAGCGGTGAGTGGCATCAGGCGAAAAATTATTTGGAGAATGCAGTTAAATGCGATCGCAATTTGGCGGCAGCTTATCGAAATCTGGGCTGGGTTTTGTTGAATTTGCGAACTGCAGACGGTCAAGTTAAATCGCCCCGGGAGGTCTTAGTAGCCTATCGTCAGGCTGTGACACTGTACGACCGCCAAGACCCCCAGCAAGCCCAACATTTGCGCTCAAAGTTTCAGGCTATCAATTTGCCATTATAATAAATGGAAGGGGGCCCTTCCAGCGATGGTTATACTGAAAGGGTTGGTGCGAGACGTTGAGGAGTGAAATAGGGCTGCAATGCCTGAAATAACCTCCCAGTGGGACTTCCACTCCTTGGTGGAATATAAGGGATTCGCCACCCTGACCATCCCATAACTGTTTATATGTCCCGACGTTTGGAAAAATCCAAACAAGGCAGGGAACTCAAGGTCCTAGACAAACTGAGAAATCAGGGAGTAGAGAGTAACGGCGGTAGCCACCCCCAGTTTTGGGAATCACAACCCCAGGATTGAAGCGGGGAACGGAAGGCGTGAAGTAGAACCCACTACCAGATGCGACCACTGCCAACCACCCATGACTAAGGAAATCTGAATGTTCCGACTTGAACCATCGTCATCAGTAAGTAGCGAAATAGGTTGACACGCTGCGCTCAAAAGAGTATGGGGAAAAGTAGGAGTTTCAACTCACTACCTACACAGACCTTTAAAATTACCCCGGTGGATAGGACGAATCTAAAGATGGAATGCCCCCATAGATGGAACGTTTAAACCCCTCATTGGCTCTGCCTCACGGCAGAGCGTGAAAAGTGTAAGCGTATACCTTTAAGGGGAAAGGATGTGACTGAAAGCTAATGCCTAACTGTAATGGTTAGGATATGCCCACTAGTCACGGTGTGGATATAGAGACTGCAATAAGTAAGAGTTTAATGGCGAAAGCGAGTTGAAAGACTAACGCAGACATATAGCTTTGAAAGTTGAAGTCATCAAGCGGGGGGTTGTAGCCCTGTTCCTACTGACAATAGGGTATCCACATCAGGAGCCGTGTGCTGGGAAACTCGCAAGCACGGTTTGGAATTGGAGTTGGGGAAGGCAACTTCCCTTTCGACCATAACGGTATTTCTGAACATCTCCAATCGGACAAGCCCCCCAAGGGGGAGCGATCGCTCCTGTAAATGGCTTCTACACTGATATTAGAGGTAATTGATCAATTCAATTTTTCTAAATTTGCGTAAATTTAGTGGTTGTCGCTGATAGGTAGATAGATGATCAGCCCACCGGATGGCCATCTCTAACTGAGGATCACTGAAATGGGAGGATAACGTTTAGAAAAGTTTACAGTCAAAAAGTAGATTTGTGTTTAATAATAAGGAGATAACATTAGGCGTTTAAGCATTAAGTTCAAAATCGTAAAAGTGCCTCACTGTAAGGGTTATAGATTCTACTGACCCACATTTTGTAGCACCCTTTTTTAGAACTTTCGCCGCAGGAGGGGCGATTTTAGATTTTAGTAGTCAAAGGAGATGCGATCGGATGTTCTCAGATTAGATTTGACTGACAACCAAAATCCCCGGGTTTCAATTAGTTGATGTAGTTTTGTTACCATCAGGTTGGAAAAATGGCAAAAATTTTAATTTCATCCATCGGGACTGGGCCTAGCACTATCACCGAACAAAAAATTCGTCAATACAAAACCGCTAAATATGAAATAGACGGCAAATACTATGAAAGTAGTTTTATTGCATCTGTTTTGTACCAACACCTCAAAATAGATGAAGTCATTTTGATCGGAACGGTAAAATCAATGTGGGAAGCTGTTTATGAGCAGTTTTGCCAAGACCGGAACATTGAAATCGACTTTGAATATTATATTCAACTTTCCGAAATTGTTGAAAGTGCCAATCATAAAAGTGACTTAAACAGCATCCAACTCGGCAAGTTAGAAAAAAGTTTAGGAGATAAATCCAAGTGTATTGCCATCAAATATGGACTCAACGAAAGGGAGATTGAGGAAAACTTTAAGCGAGTTGTTGAATTGATTGATGTCCTTCAATCCGGCGATGAACTATACATCGATATCACTCACTCTTTCCGGTCGCTGTCTTTATTTCTTTTTCTAGTTTTGACATTTATAAATGATATAGCCAGCGAACTAAATGTCAGTATCAAAGGCGTTTACTATGGAATGCTAGACATTTCTCGCGAACTAAACTATGCACCAATTGTCAACTTGCAATCTTTATTCGACATCACCAGATGGATCAAAGGCGGTTATAGTTTACAAAATTTTGGCAATGGTTATCTGATCGCTTCTCTGCTTGCAGAACAGGGTGAAAAATCCCTGGCAAATTCTATTTCAAAACTTTCTGATACCCTGAATCTGAATTACATTCCCACACTTCGCCAAAATGCCACTGACTTAAAGCGAGAACTTGATGAGACAACAACTCAAACTCCACTTCAGTATCTGAAGCCGGAACTCGAACGCTTTGTCAAACGATTTTCTCGTCAGAATATCCCCGATAGCGAACTTCAACTCGATCTGGCTCGATGGTATTTTCAAAACAAACGTTACGCAACTGGCTATATTGCTTTAGTAGAATCCATTATTACCTATAGTTGTGAGGTTCAAAATATTCAGGATATAGCTAATCATCAAGAAAGAGAAAAAGGGAAAAATTTATTATCTAATAAAAAAAACACAGCTTTGGGTGAATTATACTTTAAAAAAGTCAATCCCATTCGCAAAGCCATTGCCCATGCTTCCCTCGAAGAGCGAAGGACAAATTTAAAAACAGCCATCGACAATGCCATGAAGTATTGCGATGAAGCAAGTCGAATTTTCAGAACTAAAACCTTTGGGTAATTCTCCATTCATCAGTTCCAATCATTAAATTTCAATTGCTAATATAATGTCCAATCCAATGTCTACAATTCAAGAAATCAAAAAAGACCTCAAAATCGCCCTAGTTTGGTGTTTGGCGTGGGGAGAAGAACTACAGCCCAAGTGCGATCGCCAACAACTAGAGACCGCAGTAAATGCACTGAGAAATAATGGCGAAGTCCCCCCAGAAGTAGCAGGTATTGTCACACAAGTTGAACATCTACAAAACATCCCTGATGATGATCAACCCGAAGATATTACCGCCTTAAAAAAACTGGCGGGGGATTTGTGGAATCAAACTACACCTATTGGCTTAGTTTATGGCGGTGTCACTAAGGTTAAAGGATATGTTTTTGAGTCGGCTAACTTAATGGAAATTCGGGGTGCTTCGGCAATTTTAGACCGGATTAATTTGATTGATTTACCGGCTTTTTTTGGACAACAAAAACCTGATAATGACTTAGAAGACTATCGCAGTCCTCGTGACTGGCTAAACCGAGAATTTCCCCAACTCTCTGATGCACTTATACCGGAACTGATTATCTATGCTACGGGTGGTAATATCCTCGCTTTTTGTCCGGCTGCTTATGTTGACACTCTCGCTAATGCTATTGAAAAACGATACACCCATGAAACTTTAACCGCTAATAGTTGTGCGGTGGGGGATAAGTTCAGACTTCTAGAAATTCGCTTTGGGATGCTGGCCCCAAATCTTGATGATACCCCTTGGTTTGATTGGTATAAAAAGCAAGTTAATAATCCTTTGGTTGAGGCATATTTTGGGAATCCTAAAGCTGATAATAGTGATGTTAAGAAATGCTTTTTTAATACCAAGAGTTTCAATGAATTAACTCGCAAATTAGCCATTAGGTTTAATCAGCGTCGGAGTGGGAATGCTACGGAAAATCGTCCAAGTCGTAGCTATCCCCCACATTTAGAAACCCATCCTTATTTAGTGCGAGATACTAACGATCGCACTTCCGCAATTGATACGGTGGAGGGACTTCCCAGTAAACCCAAATTTTCGGAACCTATAGCGCGAAAATATTTCATGGGTCAAGTTACTAAACGGGATGATACTAATCGCAACTGGTATCAAAGTTTAGGCTTGACTTGGCAACCTGGATATGTTAAAAGTTGGGTGAAAAAATTTGAAAACTATCTGGATGATTCCGAGAGTGAACACCAAAAATACTATGGAGGAAACCATTCTCGAAATGTGACTGAAAGTCGGAATATGGAGGAAATTGCTAATAGTAGCAATTACTTTTTAAGCATGATTTATGCTGATGGCAATAATATGGGTGGGTACATTCAACAAATTAAGACCCCAGAAAAATACCGCCAGTTCAGTCAAGATATTTTGGAAGCTACAGAAAAGTCGGTTTATTATGCTTTAGCTAAAAACCTGCATCCTCACCAGCTTAAAAATCTCCGAAAACCGGACAATCGAAAACGCGAAAATGCCTGGGTTCATCCCTTTGAAATTATTGCCATTGGTGGGGATGATGTGATGATTATGGTTCCGGCTAATAAGTCTTTAGCGATCGCCAAAGATATCGGCGAAAAATTTGAGGAGATTTTAGCAGCCAAAGGTAGGTATAATATTATTGAGAAATCTCCCGAACCTAATAATATTATTGAGAAATCTACCGAACCTAGAAAACCGGGGAATATTCATCGCTACTTAGCCGAAAATGCTACCCACTATGATAGCATTCTCAGCACCTCTATGGGAGTTCTGACGATTAAATATGATACCCCCATCTACTACGCTAATCATTTGGTTTCTCAACTGCTGAAATCTGCTAAGGAGAAGGCGAAAAAACTCAAAAAAGATTATCATTATTTTGGTGGAACTGTTGACATTTTAACCCTAAAATCTGTTACGATGATTTCATCCAATATTAAAAAGTTTAGGGAAGATGGATTAGTGGTTAATACCCAGCCAAAACTGAAACTTTATGCAGCACCCTATACTCTCCATGAAGTTGGGGGTTTGATTAAGACAATTCAAGCATTTAAAAAGGTGGACTTTCCGCGATCGCAACTTTATCAAATCCGTAGTTTTCTGGAACGGGGTAAACGGACGGCAATTCTCAATTATCGCTATTTTTGCGTTCGTTTAAAATCCGACAATCGCCGTATAATTAAAGACGATTTTGAGGATGCTTGGTGTTTACCACAAGATAAAAATAATAACGGAAACCTGGCTCCTTGGATGTCAATTGTTGATGACAAGACTACCATATATGAAACTCTGTGGCGAGAAATTATTGACCTTTATCCTTTCATTGAACTAGACTATCAATCTGAGTCTGAAAAACCCCAAGAAACAGAGGTAAGTAAATCATGATTAACCTTCAGTCTATTAACCCAGCGATCGCCTCTTTACCAATTACAGCCACCATTGATACAGCCTTGTGTGTGGGTGCGGGGGGTTCCTCTGGTTCCTTGGCGGATAAACCCATCGTCCGCACCGCCGACGGCAAACTGTTGATTCCGGCTTCTCAATTTAAAGGTCGCTTGCGCCATGAGTGCGAAAAATTAGCACGCAGTTTAGGATGGAATGTCTGCGACTCCCCCAAAGCTGAAACTATGTGTCCTCAAAGAAACGGATTTTCCGATGAAGAAGAAGCCGGGTTTCAGCATCAATATCAAGCTGATGACAATGGCGATTATCACTGTATTATTTGCCAAATTTTTGGCAACCCTAGCCTTCCTGCTAGTGTAGATTTTGATGATTTGGTGTGTAATGTGACCGCCGACAATTTGCCGGAAGTTATACGTCCGGGAGTGACGATTAACCGTAGCCGTCGCATGGCGGAGGACCAAAAACTTTACTTTTTGGAAACTTCCCCAGCTAACCTAAAATTAGAGTTTACTGGACAGATCAACATTTATCCTAATGTGACTCCCCAAGCACAACTTTTAATCTTAGCTGCTTTACATCATATCACGGCTTTAGGAGGGAGTAAATCTGCTGGGCTGGGTTGGCTAACTTGGCAAATTCAACCCTCAAATATTTCTCCAACGGAGTGGAAAAAGTTAATTCCTAGAGGTGCAGCATGAAGGAAATTAAATTGACGATTATAGCTGAATCACCCTTAGCTATTGGTCGCAAAAAACCGGGTTCTGTTAGTGAAGCTGCCGATTTTATCGCGGGTTCTGTGATTCGAGGTGCGATCGCTGGCTATTTACTGCGACTAAGTAATAATCAACCTCAGTCTGATGATGATTTTTCTCAGTTATTTGTTGATGATAATCCGGCGATTTTTGCTAATGCTTACCCAACCCAAAATCAAGCCGAGGTTAAACTTTTACCTGTCACGGCTGTTAGCGCCAAAGCTAAATCGGGATTTTTACCTGATAACTGCGGGGTTTTTGATACTTTAATAGATCGCTTTTGTGCGGAAAGTTGCGGACAACTTTATGATCCCAAATGTCCTAAAGACTTAGAAAATAATGGTGACGGACGAGTTGAACCTTTTAATGGTTTCTATATTTCCCATGGGAAACAGTATCAAAGCATATCCGCTTCTAAACGATTGTTAACCAGGGTGGGAATTAACCGCCGTCGCGCTACTTCGGAAGAACAAATCCTTTATAGTTTGGAGGTTCTCAACGAGTCCCAAGTTGTTGATCAAGTTCATCAGCCGAGTCAATATCAAGGCTCTATTTTGGTGGGTGATGACGCTTTGGCGAACCGACTGACTCAGTTTCTTAATAATCATGGCGATCGCTTTCGTTTAGGTGGGGGAGTTTCACGGGGATTAGGTCGTGTGAAATTGCAGGCAAAATGCGTTAATTGGCAATCCCAGACTAAGCAGCAAATAGACAAATTTAACAAAAAGTTAAAAAACCGCTTGGAAATATGGCAGAAGTTGTATAATGTCAGTACAGAGCCACATACCTACTTTACCATTAACTTAAAATCTGATGGTATTTTTAGGGATAACTGGCGACGAACTACCGTGATCACCCCGCAGATGTTGCGCGACTTTGGTGGCGTTGCAGACGACAGCTTAACCCTCCATGCGGCTTACAGCAGTTATGACTATGTTTCCGGTTGGAATGCCGCCTGGGGATTGATGAAAGATATCGATCTAATCACCACCAAAGGCAGTGTTTATCTATTCGGAACCGAGCAGATTGACACATGGTATAATGTGTTAGAAAAGATGGAGGCTCAAGGGATTGGCGATCGCACTTCGGAAGGTTTCGGTCAAGTGGATATTTGCCATGAATTTCACCATGTATTTAGGGAGAATGCCGTATGACTACCAGCAATTCAGAGACTCAAATTGAACTAAAAATTCAGCGCGGTATCCGCCAAGCTGAAGACCAACTGGTTATAGCTATTCAGGATGCACTAGATAAAACCCAATATGAAAATTTGGAAGAGTCACAATTTCGCAACCTGGTTCGCGTAGCAGATACCACCGATAGTACAGAGGTGATTAAAAACTTCTTACTCTATCAGGTGGGACGGGAAAGGAAATGGGGAAGGGGGAAAAATTCTCTCGCCGATCGCATTATTTACGACATTGATAAAACCCTAAAAACGGCAGCAGAAAATATTGGCAAATCGGTCAATCGCAAAAATATCAATAGTATATGGCTGGAGTTGATTCGCCGCTATTTAGGTTATGGCGCACGATATCTCAAGTATAAAAACGAAATGAAAAATTCCAAATCTTGATAGTTTATTGACTCTACTTTTGCCAGCACCATGAGAGTATCTATCCGGTCTGATTGGATCACCTTGAGTGATTTTCTGCCACTCCCAAAAACCAAACCTGTGAGGGAATACATTAATGGTAAAATTTCCCTAAAACCGATGTCAAGACGACTACTAACCTGGCTAGGGACAGAAATTAATTTTTACAGCTTGTTCGGAAATCTTACTAAACATTACCCTCACCCTAAATCCCTCTCCCAGGGGGGGATAGGGACTTTGAAGGCGTATTGCATGATTACTGAAAGGGATGTAGTTGTTTGAATTTTGGTTAACGTTATTATTGTAGGTGTTCTTATGTTTGCTAGATTCAAAAACCGCTTAGAAATTACAGGAATTCTCCATACTGTAACCGCTTTACGGGTGAGTGCGGGACGTTCCCTCGAACCCATTGGCTCTGACCTTCCGGTGATTAAAGATGCTTTGGGTCGTCCGTTGATTCCGGGATCGAGTTTTAAAGGTGCTTTACGATCGCGTCTGGAAAGTTTTTTGCGGGGGGTTTTTAGTGAGATTGATGCTGACCAATTGCGTCACTTGGTCGCTAACCCGGCTAATGAAAATGAATGGTCAATTACATCCAAAGAAATGCAAGGTTTCAAAAATAGTGATTATAGCGATCGCCAACTAACTCAAGTTATTATCGAACATACGGATCTGGTTTCTCTGGTATTCGGTTCTCCCTGGTTGTCCAGTAAATTTCAAGTGCGAGATTTAACCATATTTGACCCCGAAAATAATTGGTTTGGTCAGTATCAAGAAAGGGATGGAGTCGCTATCGATCGCGATACGGAAACGGCGGCGGAAGGGAAACTTTATGATTTCCAAGTCGTCCCCGCTGGGACTCCCTTCGAGTTTAAAGCTGTAGTGGAAAATGCCGAAGAGTGGGAATTGGGGTTGTTAATGGTGGGATTACATCAATTTGAAACGGAACAAATTCCCCTCGGTGGAGGGCGATCGCGTGGTTTAGGAGTGGTGAGATTAGACATTGATAAAATGCAATGGGTTAATCCAGATAATCCTGAAGAATTACTGGAATATTTGGAAATGCTAGTTAATCAGGATTTGAGTTTGTATGAACTCAATGAAGATGAACAACAGGGTTACAAACAATCCTGGACAAGGGCGTTAATTGATAAACTCAGAAATGTGCGATCGCAACACTTGACGGAAACCAATGCTGTTTAATTGAGGATACCCTATGACTGCGACCCAAGAAACCAAAACCAAACTAACTTTTAGACGGTTTATTGAACAGTTACCTGATCTGGTACCGAACCGGGTCGCTACCCCGATATTACCGTTGTTGATCGGGATATTTGGGAAGCGTACCCCACCAGTTATTCAGCCTTGTTAGAACCACCGCAAATGGTTGATGAAAATGGACTGTATAAAACCAACGCCTACCGAGAAAGCGATCGCCTTATTTCCCCCACCTTTCCTGAACTGCAAACCACAGTATCAGATATCTTTAAATCCTAATTAATCGACCAAGGTTAAACTCATGCACAAAAGATTTGTTAATCACTGTACCATTGACCTGAGTATTTTGCCCTTGGGTCCCCTGTTAATTAAATCCGGTAAAGAGGGAGCAGACCCCACCAAGCCGGATATGGAATTTGTAGAAACCTACCATCAAGGGGGGCGCACAGTTTACCTTCCCGGAAGTAGTTTAAAAGGGGCAATTCGCGCCCACGCTGAACGCATAGTCCGCACCGTCGGGGAAGATAAACGCCCCCAAAATCCTGATACACTTTGGGCGAATGACCCCCTAGATTTGAATGCGAATAAGTATCTGGACAACATTACTAACCCCGCCGAAATTTATCGCCATTCCTCATTTACCGATCGCCTTTTTGGGAATACTGCGATCGCCAGCCGTTTACGCATTGAGGACGCTTACCCCACCAAAGAACATCCCCTAAAACTCGAAGAAAGAAACGGAGTCGCTATCGATCGCGTTTTCGGTTCCGTCGCGGTGGGTCCCTTTAATTATCAAGTTTGTACTGCGGGGGAATTTCGCACTAAAATTCACCTGAAAAACTTTACTTTAGCACAATTAGCATTAATCGGTTTAGTCCTGCGGGATCTTGATGATGGATGGTTCGGTTTAGGGTTTGCTAAATCTCGCGGACTGGGAACAGTAGACGTTAAACTTAACTCCGCCGTGGTCAGTTATCCCGGTTGTATATTGGAAGGCGATCGCATTTGTTTGCTGGGTTCTGATAAATCTTGGGAACGTACCCAACTACTCGGCGCGGGCGTATTTTTAACAGAAAATCCCTATCATTTTCCTACTGATGATCAAGTTGAAATTTCAGTGATTACGGAATTAATGGAGTTAGGTTTTGGAGTCAAACAGACCTGTACAGGAAGCGAACAGGTTAAAGACTTATTTACCAAATCCGTTCCCAAATGGCGTAAATTATTGGGAGGTGTAGCCGCATGAGAACAGCTTTTGTAGGGACAAAAAACCAGGTTTCTGCTACGGCATTACAGGCTTTAATTCAGGAACTTTCTAAGGCGATTTACTTTGGTCGCACTGTAGATAAGGTTAGCGGATTTTGCCAGAATTTTGACCCGGAAAAACTTGCCCCAACCGGACAGGTTTTTAACCAAACTGCCGAAATTCGGTGGCAACAGAAAGGCGATAGTTATGATATACTATGGTTAGGAATAGAACCCGCACAATTGCCCCCAGGATTTACTGCCATGGAGGGGGATTGGTGCTGTGACCTTCAGGATTTACAGGCGAAAGTGTATCCGCCGACCGAAACTAAACTACCTCGCCGCCTGCGTAATTTACCGGATGAAATCGATATCAAACAGCGATATTTTCGCGATCGCCAAACTGCCACTATCCACTTTACCGCATTAACTTATCAATAATTATGGCACCTCCTAATCGACGACCAGACAACGCCCCCCAAGTTCCCAAACCTTACGAGTTTGTAGAATTTCCCCCTAATGCTCCGACCTTAACTTCTCCAGCCGGACATCATAAGTATTTAAAAAACCGAATTCATGGGATTTTGCACCTACAATTAACCGTAGAAACTGCCCTGCATATTTCCACGGGAACTGTGATGATGGGCAGGGATTTGGGACAGTCTAAAATTCCCCTAATTAAAACCATGCAAACCGGCAATGAAAAACTCACCATTCCCGGTAGTTCTTTAAAAGGGGTGGTGCGGTCAATTTATGAGGCTATTACCAATAGCACATTGGCGGTAGTAACTAACCGATATAAAGATAAAATGCCACGAAATCGGCTACCTTGTGGGAGTAAAGAAAAACTCTGTCCGGCTAGTCGAGTATTTGGTGCTTTGGACTGGCAAGGATTGATTAGTTTTCAGGATGCGAGATGCGTTAAAAAAGGATTTGCACCGGGTTTTATGCCTTCCCTATACCGTCCCCGTCCCGACCAACGGCGCAAATATTTTAACCCGGTATCTCGGAAGTTTTATTATCACGCTATTAAAGCAGTGGCGGGAGGGGAAAAAGGCATTCCTACTCAGCAAGCCGCCGCACAATATACCTTTGAGACTCAACTGCAATTTATGAACTTGACCCAAGCCGAATTGGGAGCGCTTTTAGCTTCTTTGGGGCAGGATAAAGATTATCCATTTTCCTTAAAAGTGGGAGCGGGAAAACCTATCGGCATGGGAACTATGACGGTGAAAATCACGCAAATTCAAAGAACTGACTCAATGCGCGATCGCTATAGCGATTATAACACAGAGCCGCCCAGTTTAACAGGTTCTGAATTGCAAACTTTTATTAAACAAGCGATCGCCGCCGCGCACCAACAAAAACTGCTGGAACTTCCCCAGTTAAAACAACTGCAAAAAATCCTCGCCTATCCCACCAACCGGGAAGCGCCAGCGGGGATGTATTAACCAAAGCGGATGGGTTAATTATTACTAATCCCTAAATACAGCGATTAAGCAATTCCTGACACCCCCAGAAAATCACATCATGGTAACTTCAACTTTAACCGATTATTCTCTCTCTGAACGCCAGTGGCAACTCGCCCACAAAGTAGCCATCGATTTAGTTCTCGATAATGCTGATACTAACGAACTGGGAAAAGCCCTGTCTTATTTGCGGGAAATTCAACAGGAACCCGATGCCGGAAAGCGGTTTTTAGCATACTTAGAAACCCTAGCCAAACAAGGCTATCGCATCGGACATAGCAAAAGAACAAGCGAATATTTTGCCAGCATGGAAAGTGTTTGTAAACAGCACCTTCAGGGAGAGTTAGAAAACGGTGCCACACTGTTAGCAATTATGGGTTGGTCGTTTCGTTTGATGCGCTATTACAAGGAAGGTGTCCCCCCAGAAACCATCAGACAAAGGGGGGATGAAATAGAAGTGACAGAGGGTAAGTCCAAACGCCAAGAAGAAATCGAGGAAGCGATCGCAAACGTTGATATATCTGTGGGTAGTAAATTAGATGCAATAGTAACAGGAATTAAGGGAAATAAGGTGACTTATGAAATGCTGGGTACAATTCGCCTGACTCAGAAGGAACCCAAAAAGGCCAGTTCCCTGTCTGAGGGTCAAACTATGCGGGTAGAGATTATCGAGTTAAAGGATGATGGGACAATTAAGAAAGTTAAGTTGATTGACTGATGGCTTTGGGTTGAATGCTACTGATCTACTGAGGCTTGAGTAGATCAGAGCGAAAATCGGGATTTGAAAAATATTTCACAAAACACTTGACAAAACCTAGAATCCAGGTGATGATGGTCACATAACCATTACAGGCACGCGAAATGGCTACAAAAAGATCTAAAAGCGCGCAGCGAAACCAAAAATCGCTAAAGCGCGAATCAGAAAGTTCAATGCACACCGCATCCCCCACGGCAAACAATCCTCCCCAAAGTTCAATCAAAAGCAAGTCTCACGACTGTTCACCGCGTTTATCAGTCTTTGACCCTCAGTTCCTGGAAGATTTAGAATACTGGGTTAGCCGAGATACCAAAAAAGCGACAAAGGTACTCAAACTTGCTAAAGCATCGCTACGAGATCCCTTTACAGGAGAAGGCCACCCCGAACCCCTAAAATATTTGGGCCCAAATATTTGGTCCCGTCGAATTAGCGAAGTTGATCGACTGGTTTATATGGTAGAACACAATGTGATCCACTTCCTGCAAGCTCGATATCACTACTCGTAATTTATGTTTAAGCTGGAAGCTGAAACTCATGGTTTTGGCTTCCGGCCCGGTTCCAGTTGTTAATTTACTCAAAAAGCTAACTTTATGGAAGTTGTATAGCAAAGAAATTTTCGGAATATCACAGGATATGAACTCTATGTCTATAATCAAAAAGGATGTTTACACTTACGCGGAAGCGTCTCAGAACTTAGGATCAATTTGCGATCAAGTTATCCTCACTCGCAGAGAAGTTGTCATTAAACATCCAGACAAAGAAGATATCGCTGTTTTACCTGCTGTGGAATTGGAAGAGATGAAAGAATCCTTGCATTTGCTGGGTTCTCCTCGAAATGCGTCGCGTTTGTTTGCAGCCATTTCTCGCGCTCGATCGCAATCACTTCCAGTTGGTAACATTGACGATCTGAGCAAAAGTCTCGGCTTGGATTAATCGGTTTGGGGTAGTCAGTTTTCTAATAATTTCCCCGATGGGGACGGAAACTTAAATCCGTGAGATGCTGTGCTGAGAACTTTCTGATTCAATGCACCATCTCTTTCCCCGCAAGGGGACAATACCTAAAAGTAAATCCCCCTGAATGTTCGCTAAAATGGGGGAGGTTGGCGATATTAAATTAGGTCAAAATTACCTAGGATATCCAGATGTGCTTTAGTGCAATTTAAAAACGGTTTGTGCTGCAATTACAGCCTTTCCCGTGATTATTAAGTGTAGCTATTCACAAGCCCTTTTTACCCCCTTCGACAGGTTCAGGGAACAGGGAGGAGGGGAGTTATATCAAAGTCCCTATCCCCACCTGGGAGAGGGATTTAGGGTGAGGGCTATACTAGCTATTTTGCCGGAAATTAACATCAGCTTGCAGACCAAAAACTGGCTCTAATTTAACCCTAAACTCCCAACAATAAATCGGAGATAATCATGAGAAATACACTCATTTGCACCGTGGGAACTAGCCTGCTGAATAACCTAAAACGCTCTGATGATGCGGCTATTCAAGGGGCTTTTAATGCCCAAAACTGGAAACAGTTATCCCTTCTGCTGCTGGAACGTAGGAATACCGATCGCCTTTGTGGGGCGGAAATTAACTCGATCGCCAGTATTTGTGATAAGGGCTTTTTGGCAGACCGCAACCGTCTGATATTTTTGGTATCAGATACTGATGATGGCAGAGCCATGGGAAATCTGCTGAAACTCTATTTTGATTATACCAGAAATCCCCTCAATTTTCAACAGGTTGAATATCGAGTTTTGACCGGACTGCGTGATGATAGCGTCCAGGATTTTCGACAAAAAGGCTTGAAAAATTTGGTTAAGGAAATTAGCACCGAGGTTCGCACGTTTTCCCCGGAAGCGATCGCCATTAATGCTACGGGTGGATATAAAGCCCAAATTTCCTTCGCGGGAATGATTGGACAAGCCCTAGGAATTCCGGTCTATTACCTATTCGAGAAATTTTCCGAAGTCATCGAACTTCCCCCCCAACCAGTCGCCCTAGATTTAGCTTTTTGGCTGAACAACTATTTACTGTTTGAATATCTGGAAACTGAACAAACGGCTGAAGTCTCCCTAGTAGAATCTGACATCGACGACCCCTATTTATCATCTTTGATAGACCGGGAAGATGATTTGATTAGTTTGTCGGCTATGGGGGTGCTATTTAATGAGCGATCGCGCCTACAATTCGCGAAACAGGAAACGGCAATTTTAGCGCTAATTCCCCAAGATGACACTAAACCCGAGGCGAAAAATATCAGTTTGCGAGATGACCATGGCAAAGATGTATTGATGGCTTTTTCTCAAAAAGTTTGCCGTTCACCCTATGTCAAAAAGATTGTCAATTCTCTGCCTTTTAACCCTCATCAAAAAACACCGATTCGCCGCACCTACCCCAATGGGATTGTGGAGTTTGTGCTAACTTGGACAGATGCGGGTTATGGTATTTGCATCCAGACCACGGGACGAAATCTCGCGGAAACCAATACCATTGCTATTCATCTCCAACAGGAATTTAGCCAGTAAATTCACGTTGTAAATCCCATCGATTTAAGCGGGGGTGACTCAGCGGCAACCCCAGGGATTTTGATTTGATGATTTCTGGGAGAGAGGGGGGGTGGCGTTGGCGGTTGCACTTGGGGTATACAATTCTGGAGCATCCGACATCAGCATTTCCCAACCATTGCGCGGCGACAGAGATAACATGGGGCGATCGCTAACGATTCCTCCTCCTAGAGAAATCCCGAAAATTAAGACTGTACAAGTGATGACAGTAAATAATCCCAAAGGTGCGATAATTAAGATTACCCAAGTAGCAGCAGCATTAGCGATAGCAACCCCAATACTACGATACCGAATTAGAGTTCTGGCACTAGAACTATTCATGATTTTAGACCCCGATTATAATTTGTACTTTTCACAAAAAATTATAGCATTAATATTCTCAACTTAAAAAACTTGTAACATTTCGTAAAATTCCGAATTTTTGGTAATATTATAACCATGACAACTCTTTACTTAACCGCCCCTCGGACTGTGGTTCGTTATCATAATCAAACCTTAATAATTGAGCAATCCAAAGGTTCCACAACTTGCCGCCTAGCGGAAATTGATTTAGTGGTGATACTTCCCGGCGTTCAGTTAACCGATAGGGCGATCGCCCAACTTCTTGATCGTGGCATCGAAACCATTTTCCTACGCCAAGACGGACGGTTTCGCGGCCGTCTCCAGGGACACTTTCACACCAACCCGACGGTAAGACTCGCCCAATATCGCGCCCTGGACACCACCTTCGGCATGGCTCTGGCCCAAAAGCTAATTTTGGGGAAAGTCCGTAACCAGCGATACCTTCTCCAGCGACGCAACCGAGAAACTCACGGTAAAATCACCCAATTAACTGAAGCGATCGACACGATCGCCTCCTACCTTCCTCGCCTCAAACAGACAGAAACTCCCCTCGATCGCAATGAATTAATGGGAGTTGAGGGGATCTGTGCCCGCATTTATTTTCAAGCCCTGACCCACTGGTTCCCGTCTCAATGGAAGTTCACCGGACGCAACCGCCGCCCACCTAAAGATCCCGTTAATGCCCTGTTGAGTTGGGGTTACGGGGTTTTGTTGGCGCGGGTATTTGCGGCGACTGTTCAGGCGGGGTTCGACCCTTATTTGGGGTTTTTTCATGCGATCGCCCCATTTCGGCCCAATTTGGTACTAGATCTGATGGAGGAATTTCGCCCGGTGGTGGTCGATCGGGTGGCGATCGCTATAGTTAACAGTCGGTTGATTGATCCTAACGATTTTGAACCCGCACCGGGGGAGGAGGAGGGGATCTGGTTGGGACAAACGGCGAAAAAGCTGTACTTGGGACACTTGGAACGCCAACTCCAGGATTCTATTTTATATCCCCCCCAACATCGGAAGCTGAAACTAAGTCAGATCCTTTTGGAGCAGGCGCGATCGCTCGGTCGTTGTCTGGTAGAAACTCGCCTGGACTATGAGGCTTTTATTTTTCGGTGAACTAATCGGTGCATCAGATCCTACTCTCAAGTCTTTAGAAGGATATCATTATGGCGAATTTTTGGTTGGTTTGCTACGACGTGAGGGACGACAAGCGTCGCCAACTTTTGGCGAAGTTGTTGGAACAGCGGTGTCAGCGGGTTCAGTATTCGGTGTTTGAGTGTCCCCTGGAGGAAAAAATTCTGGAGGACTTATTGAATAAGCGGTGGCTAAAGGTTTTGAATTTAGAAAAGGATAGTCTGCGGGCTTATCCCCTCAATCCCTCCACCAAAGCTCAGGTTAAGGTCTACGGGGGACCGCTTCCCTACGAACCACCAGACTTTCTCATTTTGTAAGGGTTGCGATCGTCTCATTTTTCATCACTTTGGGGCTGAAATGCCTTTGAGCCAATGATTTTCAGCAATGTAAAGTTATATTGCATTTTTTAATAATATGGCGCGACGAGGATACAACAGAAACCTGATATAAACTTGAGCTAAAAAAAGAGAAATTTGTTTTTTGGGGGGTTGACAGTCTCGCACAACTCCTGATAATATAAAAACATCGCAAAACAAACGAATTTACTCGCGCCAAACAGGCCTGTAAAGTTTTGTTAAGCACCTTCTACGTGCTCTCGCGCAAACGCACCTTGAAAACCGCATACTGTAAGGTTTCCAAAGGTATAGGGTCCAACCCTACCAATTCCCCGTCAGGGGACGGAAACAGAGGGCGTATATTGATAGCCCTCGCCGCCCAGTCGAACCCGGTAGGTCCAACCCTACCAATTCCCCGTCAGGGGACGGAAACGTCTTCGGAGTTCAGGGGTTTGACCCCCTCATCCTCATCCTCGTCCAACCCTACCAATTCCCCGTCAGGGGACGGAAACATTGGGGCTCCGCTCCCCAGTCGTAGATGTCTTCTAAAATTGTCCAACCCTACCAATTCCCCGTCAGGGGACGGAAACTATTAACAGGGGATGGTTACCCAGTTTGGGAGCGACCCAATGTCCAACCCTACCAATTCCCCGTCAGGGGACGGAAACCGAAGGTCTTGCCGGAGATCTGCCCACTTGTCCCGACGGCGGGTGTCCAACCCTACCAATTCCCCGTCAGGGGACGGAAACTCCACCTTCCCAAAGAGGGTATCTACGTTAAACACCTCCTCGGGTCCAACCCTACCAATTCCCCGTCAGGGGACGGAAACTTGATGCTCCCAAAACTCCAAAAAGTATGCCCAATAAGGCTATCAGGTCCAACCCTACCAATTCCCCGTCAGGGGACGGAAACTTCCTCAGGGCTGAATTTAAATACCCAGCGGGTTTTGAACTGTCCAACCCTACCAATTCCCCGTCAGGGGACGGAAACTCGCTCGCTCTTGCGAGCTATAGTTCTAGCTACCTCTTGCCAGCAAGAGGTGTCCAACCCTACCAATTCCCCGTCAGGTGGGACGGAAACTATTGATTCTAATTGCTTTTTATAATATTCTTTTGTATATGTCCAACCCTACCAATTCCCCGTCAGGGGACGGAAACTTTCAGACCGTTTTTCATCGTACAGCGTTACGTCCTTTCTTCGTCCAACCCTACCAATTCCCCGTCAGGGGACGGAAACTGTTTTTTTTAATTCAATATTAAACTGGTTCGATTCCAGTATAGTCCAACCCTACCAATTCCCCGTCAGGGGACGGAAACTTCCTCCGGTTTTGGAGGTCGAAGGTGCTGGGACCTCGACCTTCGTCCAACCCTACCAATTCCCCGTCAGGGGACGGAAACTTCTATTAATATTATTCTCATTTGTTATTTCCTTTTTTCTTCTGTGTCCAACCCTACCAATTCCCCGTCAGGGGACGGAAACACTCCCTCTTGCTGGGAAGCAACTCGCTTGTTGAACAGGTTGTCCAACCCTACCAATTCCCCGTCAGGGGACGGAAACTGCAACGTTACGACAACAACGGTCTGGAGTTGGTCATCGAGTCCAACCCTACCAATTCCCCGTCAGGGGACGGAAACCTGTTACGATCGCAGCGCCGATTACGGCAGCGATCACTGCTGTTAAGTCCAACCCTACCAATTCCCCGTCAGGGGACGGAAACTCTCGCGGATATATGATCCGAACTTATCAGCAAGAAGAGATTCTTGGTCCAACCCTACCAATTCCCCGTCAGGGGACGGAAACTGGGTATTATAAGGCAATTCGACATAGAAGGAGCCCCCTTCTTCAATTGTCCAACCCTACCAATTCCCCGTCAGGGGACGGAAACGGAGCCCTCTTCCGAGTAATTGTTAAACCCCCATTGGTCCCGAGTCCAACCCTACCAATTCCCCGTCAGGGGACGGAAACCTCGACAGTGGCTTCTTCCTGCAGCCACTTGCCGTACTGCTTGTCCAACCCTACCAATTCCCCGTCAGGGGACGGAAACGCTGTACACATCCCAGTTCTGCCGTATGTTGAGATGCAACACTTGTCCAACCCTACCAATTCCCCGTCAGGGGACGGAAACCCGAGCCCACTAAACAAGTCGCAAGACTTAAACACGGTCGGGTGCGTGTCCAACCCTACCAATTCCCCGTCAGGGGACGGAAACCTAATTATTCCATAACGCAAAAATGCGAAAAACAAGAGTCCAAGTCCAACCCTACCAATTCCCCGTCAGGGGACGGAAACAATTGTTTTATCACTTCTTTTTGTTTTTTAACTCAATATAAAGTCCAACCCTACCAATTCCCCGTCAGGGGACGGAAACCCGAGCCCACTAAACAAGTCGCAAGACTTAAACACGGTCGGGTGCGTGTCCAACCCTACCAATTCCCCGTCAGGGGACGGAAACCTAATTATTCCATAACGCAAAAATGCGAAAAACAAGAGTCCAAGTCCAACCCTACCAATTCCCCGTCAGGGGACGGAAACAATTGTTTTATCACTTCTTTTTGTTTTTTAACTCAATATAAAGTCCAACCCTACCAATTCCCCGTCAGGGGACGGAAACAGAGGTGGTTGGCGATCACATTAGAATCCTTCCGGAAATCGAGTCCAACCCTACCAATTCCCCGTCAGGGGACGGAAACCCAAACTGTGCATCGATAAGATGCCAGTGACCAACTCCCCCCGTCCAACCCTACCAATTCCCCGTCAGGGGACGGAAACTATAAGTATAACATTAATATTTGTTCTTTTTAAAGAATTGTCCAACCCTACCAATTCCCCGTCAGGGGACGGAAACATGAGGCGCCACGCGATGGCACACGTCTGTAGCGAGGTTTGAAGTCCAACCCTACCAATTCCCCGTCAGGGGACGGAAACCAAAATTGTTCAACAGGGATAGCCTCTTGGGGCGATGCCCTGCGTCCAAGTCCAACCCTACCAATTCCCCGTCAGGGGACGGAAACCGTCTCTCGCTCGTCATAAACCCCAGTTACTAGGAAGAATTTATCTTCCTCGTCCAACCCTACCAATTCCCCGTCAGGGGACGGAAACATGCTGGTATAGCACCGGCAGGTCATGTTCGTATGCCAACCTTGGTCCAACCCTACCAATTCCCCGTCAGGGGACGGAAACGCTGTCGATGTACAGACTATTTTCTGTGAATAACCGAGGGTCCAACCCTACCAATTCCCCGTCAGGGGACGGAAACAAGCAAGTTGTTCGTAATAGCATACCGCTTTTCGGCTCCTGTCCAGGTCCAACCCTACCAATTCCCCGTCAGGGGACGGAAACTAAGCGATCGCCCTCCATTTTGGCGTCAGTGTCCAACCCGACCAATTCCCCACCAGGGGACGGAAACCGGCGATAAAACCGAGTGGTCAAAAAAAAAAGCGCCAATGGTGAAGTCTTGTTAATCAAAGTGTGGGGGGGGTTGGGAAACCGTGTGAGGAGAAGATATTTCCCATCAATTAACCTTCCACTTCCTGATTAGTTGGTTGGGGGGAATTTCCTAACCTCACCTGCTTACCAATGAGACTTAAAAAAGTCGAACCAAAATGCTGAATTTCCAGAAAGTTAGCATAAGCAGGCGCCGGTTTATAAATCCTAAAACTCTTCATAATTCCCAGCGTCGCCGCGCTTTCCAGGGGACCCACAAAACTACTATCGCGGTCTAAAAAATAAGGCTGTTTTACCCAATGTTCCATCTGGTTATTATTCAGGAAATAACAGCCAGCGTGGGGGTTTAAGCTGCGATTAAATTGAATGGGTTGTTCCATCACTTTACCCACCAATTGGGGGCGATCGCGTATATTTTGAAACTTCGCGGTTACATGGGGTAATAAATCCCCATCCACATAGGCTTTATTAATCGGTCCGTAGGGGGATACCTCATAACGATTAGGTTGCAAAAGGCAATCATCCCCCCCATAAGCATTAAACCAAGCCAACTTGACAAAAAACCAGGGGTCATGGAGAATTAAATCATCCTCCATATAACAATAATAATCATACTTTCCCAGAGCATCTCGCAGCAAGGCTTGACACTCAAACCCCAATTTCATCGGTTCCGCTTCCGTGGGACAATGGCGGTAAAACCGAGGGGGAAGTTGCAGTTGATTAAGCAGGTGACAGTCCTGGGTCGTACAAAGGAGAATATCAAGTATATTATCCTGGGCGTTATTAACCCCAAAAGCCTCACATTTCCCAATATCAATAATACATTGGCGTTGGTCATAGAGGGCGCGCAATGCGGTTAAACTCATGGTTAGTCCAATTAACCTTGGTCGCGGATCCTTACTCAGAGACCCGTGGGTAGCGTCTCCCTGGGAGTTAAAAAAGTGGGGAATAGTAACTAAAATTCGCATGGCGCGGGTTGACAATAAGTTAAACTGCTAGAATCTAGGGAGTCTCTCAAACGGCTTGAGTCTGTGTCAAAGGCGGTGTCCTGGCTTGACGGAGGGTAGCGGCTTGGGTTAGTAATGACTCCGCAAAGGCGATCGCCTCTTGAACCGATCGCCCACTAGCCAACTGAGCCAATTCTTCCCGCCGCCCGGGAGTATCCAGGACCGTTACCCGCACCACCGTCCGCTGTTTAACCGCCTCCTCCGTATCCTGGGGAGAGTTACCAATAACCACCTTCGCCACCCGAAAATGATGATCCGCCATAGCCGCCACCAGAGGTTGATGAGTGACACACAGAACCTGATGACAATGACTAAGCTGGTATAATTTTTGAGCGATCGCCGTAGCCACCCGTCCCGACACCCCCACATCAATTTCATCAAAAACCAAAGTTCCCGACCCCTCAATTTGGGAAAAGCAGGCTTTCAGGGCTAACAGAAACCGACTCATTTCCCCCCCAGAAGCCGTCTCACTCAAAGGTTTAATCGGTTCACCGGGATTAGGACTCAAACAGAATTGTATCTGGTCAGCGCCCATTGGTGACGGGGAAGTGGGGGTAATTTGCACCTGAAACCGGACACTATCCATAGCCAAAGGCTGCAACTCGGCGATCAGATGAGTTTCCAGACCACGGGCGATTTTTTCACGTTCCCCCCTGAGAAGGTCGCAGACTTGTTTAAGTTTCCCCTGCGCCTCAAAATAAGCCTTCTCCAGAGTTTCCAGGGAATTTTCCCCATCCTCCAGTTGCGCCAACTCCTGCTCAATGGCATTATAATAATCCATCACCTCACGGAGAGTCTGACCATATTTCCGACAAATCTGTTTGAGGTCAGCAATGCGGTCTTCCACCTCCTGGAGTCTTTCCGGGTCCGACTCCAACTGTTCACCATAGCGCCCTATTTGCTGTCCCGCTTCCGTCACTTGTGCTAAAGCATCTTCCACCATAGCCAAAATAGGTTGCAGTTGGGAGTCATATTCCACCAAGTCCCGCAAAACCATTTCCGCCTGACTCAACAGATCCGCCGCCGCCAATTCTCCCTTATCATTCTGATAGAGGGCTTGACAAATGCCATAACTTTGGTGCTGCAACTCCACCACATGACTGAGGCGCTGTTGTTCCTGTTGTAGAGCCTCCAACTCCCCGGCATCGGTCAGATTAGCATTTTGCAGTTCCCTAATTTGATATTGCAATAAATCTATACGCTGTAGCCGTTGCTGGGAGTCTTGGCGGCGTTTTTGTAGGGCGTTTTGCACCTCCCTAGCGCGCATATAAGCCTCCCCAACCCTTTCGCGCAACCGGAGAGTATTACTTCCCCCATACAAGTCTAACCATTCCCGTTGTAGCGCCGGTTTCCCCAACTGTACCGTCTGACCTTGGGCGGTAATTTCCACAAAGCGATCGCGCAGACGGTCTATAATTCCACGACCGACCAGAATGCCATTTAATCGGGATCTACTGCGAAACTTATCCTGATTTACCACCAATTCCCGACAACAGACTACCAGGGAACCATCTACCAGGTCAATTTCCTGTTGTCGAAACCAGTCAATCAAACCAGGGTCTACCTCAAAGCAAGCCTCCAAAATAGAGCGATCGCAACCTGTACGAATACTACGGCGATCGACCTTTCCCCCCAAGACGGCATCAACTGCATCCAAAATAATCGACTTACCCGCCCCAGTTTCCCCGGTAAACACATTCAACCCCGGTCCGAATTCCAGGTCCAGGTGGTCAATTAAGGCAAAATTTTCGATCCGCAGTGATATCAACATATACAGCCTGTTCAGAAATCATCTGATCACATCTCAAAGTCCCTTCTCAAAGTCCCTCTCCAGCCTGTTCAGAAATCATCTGATCACGTCTCAAGGTCCCTCTCCAGCCTGTTCAGAAATCATCTGATCACGTCTCAAAGTCCCTTCTCAAAGTCCCTCTCCAGCCTGTTCAGAAATCATCTGATCACGTCTCAAAGTCCCTTCTCAAAGTCCCTCTCCAGCCTGTTCAGAAATCATCTGATCACGTCTCAAAGTCCCTTCTCAAAGTCCCTCTCCAGCCTGTTCAGAAATCATCTGATCACGTCTCAAAGTCCCTTCTCAAAGTCCCTCTCCAGCCTGTTCAGAAATCATCTGATCACGTCTCAAAGTCCCTTCTCAAAGTCCCTCTCCAGCCTGTTCAGAAATCATCTGATCACGTCTCAAAGTCCCTTCTCAAAGTCCCTCTCCAGCCTGTTCAGAAATCATCTGATCACGTCTCAAAGTCCCTTCTCAAAGTCCCTCTCCAGCCTGTTCAGAAATCATCTGATCACGTCTCAAGGTCCCTCTCCAGCCTGTTCAGAAATCATCTGATCACGTCTCAAAGTCCCTTCTCAAAGTCCCTCTCCAGCCTGTTCAGAAATCATCTGATCACGTCTCAAAGTCCCTTCTCAAAGTCCCTCTCCAGCCTGTTCAGAAATCATCTGATCACGTCTCAAAGTCCCTTCTCAAAGTCCCTCTCCAGCCTGTTCAGAAATCATCTGATCACGTCTCAAAGTCCCTTCTCAAAGTCCCTCTCCAGCCTGTTCAGAAATCATCTGATCACGTCTCAAAGTCCCTTCTCAAAGTCCCTCTCCCTCTTTGGGAGAGGGATTTAGGGTGAGGGCAATGTATTAAGCGATTGGTGAACAAGCTGTAGTCGATAGTAGCAAATTGTGCATCATCAACCCGTACCAGTTCCCTCAACCCGATTGGTTCCCGACTCCGTTTAAAATCATATACCAACAGAGGTTGAATTTCTGTCGCCGATGCACTAAATTTTAGCCATGTGGGTGATTGTCGTCAATGAGGGGGGGGTAGTAGTAGCTTGGATCTGTATCAATCTCTGCTGAAACCGATTTTATTTAAAGGCCTGAAAGTCGATCCAGAGTGGGCGCATCATCAAACCTTGGAACTTCTCCATTGGATAGACACCCACAAATCAAATCTCCCCCTATCCTGGCTAGAATCGCAACTACAGCCCCGATTCAGCCTAGTTGACCCCCGACTCCAGCAAACCATGTGGGGGCTAAATTTCATCAATCCCGTGGGGTTAGCCGCTGGTTTTGATAAAGACGGCGTGGCGGCGGGGTTATGGGGAAGTTTTGGCTTTGGGTTCACCGAATTAGGCACAGTGACCTTACACCCGCAACCCGGAAACCCGCGCCCGCGTTTGTTTCGGCTACTAGAAGATGAAGCAGTTTTAAATCGTATGGGGTTTAATAACCAAGGCGCTGCCACCCTAGCCCACCGTTTACAGAATTATACTCCTTCTAGCCTCGGTCCGACAATACCCCTAGGCATCAACCTAGGAAAATCGAAAATCACCCCCCTACAGGAAGCAGCCAGCGACTATCTTGGGAGTTTTCAGCTATTGCGAGACCTAGGTGATTACTTTGTAGTGAATGTGTCGTCACCGAATACACCAGGTTTGCGATCGCTACAAGGAAGCACAGAACTCAATGAAATCCTAACAGTTTTACAACAGGAAAACATAGCAGCATCGAAGCCCCTATTCATCAAAATCGCCCCCGATCTAGAATGGAAAGCGATCGATGATATAATAGAACTAGCCCGAACCCATAACCTAGCGGGTATAATTGCCACCAACACCACCATTAGTCGGGACAACCTAAAAACCCAATGGTTACCCCAAACCGGAAACCCGATAACTTCCGAAGCCGGAGGAATTAGTGGCGCACCCCTAAGGGAAAGGTCTACCGCCGTCATTCGCCATATATGGGAACAAACCAACGGTGAAATTCCCATCATTGGCGTTGGTGGCATTTTCACCGCCGAGGACGCTTGGGAAAAAATCACGGCTGGGGCTTGTCTCCTCCAAGTATACACCGGATGGGTTTACGAAGGTCCTCTCATGGTACATCGTCTTCTAACGGGACTCCTACAAAAACTAGAACACCACGGACTCAACCACATTTCCCAAGCCATAGGCGTGGCGGGTTCCAGAGTCAACCACATTTCCGATATTCCGTAGGGGCGCGCCTCCAGAGTCAACCAAATTTCCGATATTGTGTAGGGGCGGGTTCCACAGTCAACCACATTTCCCAGCAGTAAGATTAATAAACCCGCCCCCCTCCACAGTCAACCACATTTCCCAGCAGTAAGATTAATAAACCCGCCCCCCTCCAGAGTCAACCACATTTCCGATATTCCGTAGGGGCGCGCCTCCGCAGTCAACCACATTTCCGATATTGTGTAGGGGCGGGTTCCACAGTCAACCACATTTCCCAGCAGTAAGATTAATAAACCCGCCCCCCTCCGCAGTCAACCAAATTTCCCAGCAGTAAGATTAATAAACCCGCCCCCCTCCACGGTCAACCCAACGCCACCATCTCTCCATCATGTTGGGTTTCACCCAACCTACATGGGTTTTGGGAAGTAAGAGAAAATTACCACCGTTGATTCTGTTAATATTAATTTTTTGGGAAAATTTAGTTACAATATGTAGTAACAGTCAAGGCATGGAATTTGAATGGGATGAAACTAAACGTCTGACGAACCTCCGCAAACATGGCATTAATTTTATTGATGTTCCCCTTGTTTTTGATGGAGATATCGTAACCTTTGAAGATGACCGATTCAATTATGGAGAGCAGAGGTTTGTGACTTTGGGTTTGTTGCAAGGGCGAGTGGTCGCTATTGTCCATACAGAACAAGAAAAATGTATTCGGATTATTTCTGCGAGAAAAGCTACTAAATATGAACAACAAATTTACTTCGAGCAACTCTCAAACTGACTGGAACCGCCTAGACCGGATGACTGATGAAGAAATTGATTTTTCTGATTGTCCTGAAATTACGCCAGAAATGGTTACTAAAGCAGTAGTTAGGCGAGGTTCACCTAATTATCAGACCAAAACACAAGTGACTTTAAGTATTGATAGTGATGTTTTAGACTGGTTTAAATCGCAAGGTCAGAGTTATCAGACTGAGATTAATCGTTTACTGCGATCGCATATGGAAGCCCAGCAATAGCCTTTTTTCCCAATTTGAGTAGGTTGGGTGGAGGTACGAAACCCAACGCCACCGTCTCTCCATCATGTTGGGTTTCACCCAACCTACATGGCTGGGGTTTTGGCAAGTAGTCAACCACATTTCCCAGCAGTAAGATTAATAAACCCGCCCCCCTCCACAGTCAACCCAACGCCACCATCTCTCCATCATGTTGGGTTTCACCCAACCTACTAAAATTATTAATTGTTAATTGTGGCTAATACATCAGCAATAGTCTGGGAAGGGACTCGATCGCTAATAGTTACTGTGCCAATTTCCCTGGGGAGAATAAAGCGGACTTGACCATCTTTCACCTTCTTATCAGTTTGTAGGATGTCGATGATTTCATCAATCTTTAATCCTTGGGGAAGATGAATAGGTAAACCTGCCTTTTTAATCAGTAATTCCTGGCGGCGATCGCCATCATTTCCCCATAATTGCATCTTCACCGCAATTTGACTAGCAGCAACCATCCCAATAGCCACCGCTTCCCCGTGTACCAATTCCAAGTATCCGGTCAGACTCTCCACCGCATGACCGATAGTATGACCATAATTCAAAATCGCCCTCAGTCCCGATTCCTTTTCATCCTTGCTAACCACATCAGCCTTACTTTGACAGGAACGAACTATAATTTCGGTGAGTAGTTCCCCGGTCAAATCATCAATGCTATGGAGGTTATCTGCCTCTTCTAGGCGTTCAAATAACTGTTTATCCCAAATCACCCCATATTTAATCACCTCCGCCATTCCCGCCCGAAATTCTCGTGCTGGTAGAGTGAGTTGTCAAAACCTGGGGATCTATCACGACTAAACGGGGTTGATGAAAAGCGCCAATCAAGTTTTTACCCTGGGGATGATTTACCCCTGTTTTCCCACCAATAGAAGCATCCACCATAGCCAGTAGAGAGGTGGGAACCTGTACAACATTAATTCCCCGCAGCCAGGTAGCAGCAGCAAACCCGGTCATATCTCCAATTACTCCCCCCCCTAAAGCGATCATAGTGGAACTACGTTCTAGGCGGTGTTCTAGGGCGCTATTATAGATAGATTGGACGGTGGAGAGTGTTTTATACTGTTCTCCAGCGGGAAGGACTACTGAGGAAACCTGAAAGCCAGCATTCTCCATTGAGGCGATCGCCCTTTGTCCGTAGTGTGCAAAAATTTCCGGGTTAGATACCAATAGGGCTTTTTTTCCTAACTTCAGGGAAGACACCAAAGACCCCAAGCGGTCTAAATTCCCCGCCGCCACAGAAATATCATAGGACATTGGCCCCAAATTCACCCGAATGACAGACGACATGATGGCTTCCTCGCAAATTCCGCTAATTTCCCATAGAAGGCTATATTCTAGCGCAGGTCGTGTTTCAATGGAAGATGCAAAAGTTGACTTATCGGGAGATATTGACGATGACCATTGATGGTGCGATCGCTTATGCTTTACTCTATGTAGTAGCTATCGGCGCTGCGGCTGGCATTATGTTCACCCTGCGACTGGTAAAACTGATCTAAATAGTCTCATAGGCTAATTATGCTGTATCTGCGAACTTAATCTGATTCGCCGATGCAGCATTAATCTATAATTGGGGAAATTAGCGATTTTCGGTATTGAGTTGTTTCTCCAATTTCCGACTGGCTAAAGACATTAAATAGCAGAATAGCCAGTAGAGAACACCCAGGAATAGATAAACCTCCGCATAGCGTCCCAAAAATTGAGGGTTAGCTAAAATTGAACGGCTGATCCCTAGCAATTCTACCAGTCCGACTATGGCTAATAGGGTGGTGTCTTGAAACAGGCTAATAAACTGACCGACAATGGAGGGGATGGAGATTTTTAGGGCTTGCGGTAAGATAATTAAAACCATAGTTAAGGCTGGATTTAGACCTAGGGCTTTAGCGGCTTCATATTGACCCCTGGGGATAGCTTGTAGTCCGCCTCGGACGTTTTCTGCTAGGTAGGCTGAACTAAACATGGTTAAACCTACGATCGCCCTCAAAATGCGATCGGGTCGCATTCCTTCTGGTAAAAATAGGGGGAGAAGAATTTGACCCATAAACAGAATGGTAATTAGGGGTAAGCCTCTGATAATTTCAATATAGGCGATGGATAATCCTCTAATTACTGGTAAATCGCTTTGTCTACCTAAAGCTAATAAAACACCGATGGGAAAACATAGTAAAATGCTAATTACTGACATCAGCAAGGTTAGCATTAATCCTCCCCATAGGTCGGTGGAAACTCCCCTTAATCCTAAGCCGCCACCTATTAACCACAGGCTGATAATTAATAGCACAAACCAAGAAAAAGGCAGCCATTTTCCCAGTAGAGGTTTCCGGCTGCCAATTTGTCGCCCTCCCCAACTGCTAAATACAAAGACAAATAATAGGGCGATCGCTATGATACGATAAGATATGGCAGTTGGTAATAAAGCCATTAACATGGCGACGACACTCAGGAAAATGACAATATTTTGGCTGAAGAGGATGGTTTGGCGGCGGGCTAAAAATCCCCAGGTCAGACCTGATAAAATGCTAACTATTCCCAACAATAACCACAAGCGCCAATATTGATCACTGGGAAACCGACCGACCATAAATAGGTGCAAATTGGCGGGGATTACTTCCCATTGGGCGACTAATCTCGCCCAGGATACAAACCCTACTAACATCCACAGTAGGAAACTGGCGATCGCTATGGTAACTAACCCATTATACCAGGTATTAAACAGGTTATCACGCAGCCATTGGGGAAAGTCTGTTGACTGGGAAGGGGCTTGACGGTTTAAGGTGGGTTCAGGATTTGCTGTCATTTTTAGAATAGGTAATTCTTAACTGTGATGGTAGGGAAGGTTGGGGATTTTGATATTTGCTAAAAACTCCCTGTTAGTCACGGTTGACTGTAGTTATCTTTCCTGAAGTTGAACCCGGCGATTAAGGAAGTTCATAAATAGGGAAATAATCAGGTTGATGGTTAGATAGGTTGCCATAATAATTAGCATGACCTCTACCGCCCTCCCACTCTGGTTAAAGGTGGTGTTAGCAACATTATAAAGGTCAGCGTAGGCTACAGCGATCGCTAAACTGGAATTTTTCGCCAAGTTCAAATATTGACTATTGAGAGGAGGAATAATCACCCGCAAAGCCTGGGGAAACACGACCAGACGCATGACTAAACCTGATTTTAACCCTAGGGATCTGGCGGCTTCCCATTGTCCTTTGGCTACAGATTGAATCCCGGCGCGGACAATTTCGGCAATATAAGCAGCAGTATAAAATACTAACCCCACTAACAAAGCACTAAATTCAATAGTTAGCCTGAGACCACCTCGTAAAATGGGATTGTTTTCGCTTCCGATAATGGCGGGAACTTCCCAACCAAAGCCAAACAGGATGATTAACAACGACACTAGGGCGATGATACCTAGGGCGATTAATTGGGGTTGACCAGAAACCCCCTTTTCTACCATAATTTTAGTGCGTTGTTTCCAAATTACAAAAGAGGCGATCGCTGCTATTGCCAAAAACCCTAACCATACCCAGATTAGAGAACTAGATGGCCAAGGAATAAAAATCCCCCGCTGAGTTAGGAAAATGGCATTAAAAACCCCCAGGCGATCTCTCACTGGGGGTAGTTGCAGAAATATCCCATACCAGAATAGCAGTTGTAGCAGTAGGGGGGTATTCCTGACTATTTCTACATATACTAACCCAATTTGACGCACTAGCCAGTTACCGGAAAAATAGGAAATTCCCGCAACAATTCCTACAATGGTCGTCAGGATAATCCCAAAAAACATCACTCGCAGCGTGTTCACTAAACCCGCTAGGAGAACCTGTCTATAGGGATCCGTCGGTTGGTAGGGGATGATACTTTCACCGATCGCAAATCCGGCGGTACTATTTAAAAATCCGAACCCGAACCTAATTCCGCTTCTTTGTAGGTTCTGATTCAGGTTAATGGTAAATATGCTAATAATCGCGATCACAATTACTAGGATGATTACCTGGAAGGCGATTTTCCAGAAGCGATCGTCTCGCCAAAGGGGGATTTTCGGTTGATTTGGATTCGTTGTCATTTTCCCTGATTTGTGATTTTGGGTGCGGTATTTTCAGCATAATTAACTACTGCTAAAATAGCCGTACAAATTGCTACTAATTGACCACTGATTTTCCCAATTTTATTGAGAGTCTTTATCATTAGTTAATATTCTTGCCCACAATAACTGGGATGATCATAGTACAAAATTAGCCCATGTAGTCAACTGGCAATCAACCAGGAAAACCCGATAAATAGCCGCGCCACCACCGCCAGAGGGGTTGAAAGTCCCATATATACCCGCAACCGCGCCTAACCAGGAGTGGGAAGCGGGCTGATATTGTCTCATCTTACTACCGCGCCATGTTCAACCGCAATCACTTTTGGCGGCTGACTCGGGAAAATCCCCATCTGGGAAAATTCCATAAAACTTAACACCAACTTAGTGAGAATCTATACGAATAATGTCCTATGATGGTAGGGGGTATTGATTGGAAAGTTTATCAATAAACCCGGCACACAGTTAAAGGAAGGTTAACAAAACTAACGATGTCTGAGTCTGCTATCTTGGATATGGTAGGGATCTCAAAGCAGTATCCCAACACTTACACCCCCGCCGTCGAGGATATAAGCATAACCTTGAACCAGGGAGATATTCTGAGTCTACTGGGTCCGTCTGGATGTGGTAAAACTACTCTGTTGCGGATAATTGCAGGGTTTGAACAGCCAGATAGGGGAGTGGTAGAGATTGCGGGACAGGTGGTTTCTGGGTTAAAACAGTGGGTTCCCCCAGAACGTCGGGGGGTGGGTATGGTGTTCCAGAATTATGCCTTGTTTCCTCACCTGACAGTAGCCAAAAATATTGCTTTTGGTTTGGAAACTCTCCGCCAAAAATCCCCCAAACAACTACAGTTGCGAGTGGCGGAAGTGTTAGAATTGGTGGGGTTGTCGGGATATGCCGATCGCTATCCCCATGAAATCTCTGGGGGACAACAGCAACGGGTGGCTTTAGCACGAGCCTTGGCCCCTAATCCGGCGTTGGTATTATTGGATGAACCCCTGAGTAATTTAGATGTACAAGTGCGGCTGAAATTGCGCCAGGAATTGCGGGAAATTCTGAAAGCAGCACGAGCATCAGCGGTGTTTGTTACCCATGACCAAGAAGAGGCTTTATCAATTTCTGACTGGGTGGCGGTAATGCGCCATGGACATTTGGAACAGTGGGGGACTCCAGAGGAAATTTACCTAGAACCGGCTTCTCGGTTTGTGGCGGAGTTTGTTACCCAGGCTAATTTTATCCCAGCACAGCGCCGGGGGAATTTGTGGGAAACTGAGGTGGGCTGTTTTGCGATCGCCTCTAACTTGGATTTAGATGATGATTCCGATATCACTGAAAAAGCAGATTTGATGGTGCGCCAAGAAGATTTTATCCTCAAACCTGACGAAACGGCTTCGGTGGTGATTCGCGATCGCCAGTTTTTGGGTCGCGAACTTCATTATTGTTTACAGGTTCCTTCTGGAGGTGAACTGATTGCTCGTACTCCCTTCGGAGGGGGATCGCTTCCTGTCGGTATGCGAGTACAGGTGATGTTTCCTCAAGACTCCGTGCGCGTGTTTCCCTCTGTTTCTGGCTCTGGAACTCCCAGATCAGCTTATGTATCGGCTCCCCATTAAGGTAGTCCCCCCCGAATTTTGCTTTACAAAACTTTAAATTTTTCCGGTTCTGATCACAAAGATTAACCAAATGTTGAATTGTGATCAGTTTTTGGTAAGATCTGGTTAGAGCAGCTAAGTTGTAGAACGGCTGAGGAGGGGGTAATGCCAAGAAAGAAAAAACGGGGAGTCACGACTTTGTATTCAGAAACTAAGGTAAAAATAGGGGTGTCGCTAACACCCACAGGAGCGAAATTATTAAGCACAACTGCTAAAGAGTTGGGTCTGTCGCGTTCGGAATTTGTCGAACGTATTGCTAGGGGTGACTTTAAGATCTCTATGGATGAAGAAGGCACAACTATTAGCCTGGCTAACACTAATACACAAACAGAAGTTGATGATCAATCCGATGATAGCCCGGCTATTACCGCCGAATTAGAAAAGCGATCGGCTGAATATGATCAACTTCAGCAGGAATACGAAACCCTGCAAAAACAAGTTATAGAACAGGCGAATACTATCGCTGAACTAGAACAAAAACTAGGTCATTTCCCAGAATTACAAGCGCAACTTGAAAATAGTGTTCCGGCTAAGGAATATCATCACGTTCAGCAAGAACTCCAACAACATAAAGACTCAATTACTGACCTGAAAAAACAGCTTAAACGGATTGGAGAACTTGAGAGTAAACTGGCGAACACGGTTTCTCTGGAAGACCACGAAGCGCTGAAACAGCAAAATCAGGAAACTCTTAATCAACTCCAAAGCCAACTGGGTGACTCTCAGAAGCTACAACAGCAATTGGAACAGCAGAAATCTACTGTGGCTGATTTGCAATCACAGTTAAAACAAACCGTGACGGCTGAGGTTCACCAAAAGCTACAACAGCAATTGGAACAGCAGAAATCTACTGTGGCTGATTTGCAATCACAGTTAAAACAAACGGTGACGGCTGAGGTTCACCAAAAGCTACAACAGCAATTAGAACAGCAGAAATCTACTGTGGCTGATTTGCAATCACAGTTAAAACAAACGGTGACGGCTGAGGTTCACCAAAAGCTACAACAGCAATTGGAACAGCAGAAATCTACTGTGGCTGATTGGCAATCACAGTTAAAACAAACGGTGGCGGCTGAGGTTCACCAAAAGCTACAACAGCAATTGGAACAGCATAAATCTACTGTGGCTGATTTGCAATCACAGTTATCTGCAAGTGTTTCCATGGACACCTACCAGAAACTCGAACAGGAAGCAGAACAACACAAAAACCTGATTAATCAGTTACAAGAACAGTTAGAAAATCGACAAACAGAAATAGCCGAGGTTCGGCAAAAACTTACTCGGATTGCGGAACTGGAAGCTATGATATCACAAACTGTTCCGGCGGATAAGTATAGCGCTTTACAAATACAATCAGAACATCAGCGCTATATGGTTGAAACCATGAAAAAACAGTTGTGGGATTTGGTAAGTTCAGACCATAACCTAGAGTTTGGAGAACTGGAAACTGTTGATGGTCTGGTTAAATGCTGTGGGCTGGTTAGGCAAAAATTAGAGTCACAGGCGCGGGCGATTTCGGCTTTGCAACAAAGAACTCAGGAGTTGCAGAGTTTGGCAATGTTGGCTGAGTCTCATTTGAATAAGTGGAGTAACCGCATTTTTTCTAAGACTTATTAATGGCTGCTGTGGGTTTCTCTATTGGTTAATTTAAAGGCTAAAAAAAGGGCGCATCAGTTAGATAAAATGCGCCCCTAGAGTCTTGAAAAGGTTAGTGATGATTAAACAGTTAGATTAAACAGTTAACTGCTCGATCGCTTTTGTTTCCGGGTTGATGGACATTTTTTTCAGCCAGCTATAGTTAGCAGCTAAAGCACCAAAAAAGGTTTGATGTACGGCATAATTAACCCCAAATTCTTCACAAACTTCTGCTAAAATCGGGGCGATTTTAGGATAATGGATGTGGCAGATATGAGGAAATAGATGGTGGACGGTTTGATAGTTTAATCCCCCTACATACCAGTTAATAATTGGGTTTTTGGGGGCAAAATCAACGGTGGTTTTTACTTGTGCGATCGCCCATTCATCATCAATGTGTAAATTGTCGGGGTCTAAAAATTCCGCCGGTTCAATGACATGGGCTAACATAAATACGACACAGGCGATCAGTCCATGGGTCATATACACAATAGAAGCGCCGATAACTGCTTCTAAGGGAGAATAACCAACGGCGATCGGTATAATTAAAAACACAGCCACACCGAAGGCTTTAAAGGCGAGCAAGGTTGCTATATCTACCCATGTCGGGGGGGGGATTTCGTGGTCATGATATTGGCGCTTAAATAGCATAGTTTGTACATCTGCTATAGACCAATAGTAGGGGATAAACGGATAGACAAACCAAATGAACCAATGTTGATAGCGATGATACCAGCGATATTCCATGCTAGGAGACATCCGCACCAATTCATCCCCATGAATTTCCACATCATGACCTAAAATGTTGGTGTAGGTATGATGAAGTACATTGTGGCGAAACTTCCATAAATAACTAGAAACTCCGATCGCATCATGGGTTAATCCAGATAGATAATTCACCCATTGATATTTAGAATAACCTCCATGATTTCCGTCATGGCTAATGTTAAAACCGACGGCGGAAACTCCAAAACCTAAAACAATGCAACCCAGTAGTTTCATCCATAGCACATCAGGACCAAAAACCACGAAGGTCCAAGCTGATACTACCCAAGCCAAAATAATTGCTGTTTTCAGGTACATGGCGGGGTTATCACGAGGGGAAATATTCTCCGCTTCCAAATAAGCGTTTACTCGACGATTTAGCTCTTTGCGGAACCCAATACTTTTCCCAAAAGTTACTTTTGACGTTGTTGATGTCATTAAACCCAATTTTTATTGATCACAAGCATGAGATTATAACACTGGTGGCAAAAAAAAACTTCACTGTCAACCCATATCCCTAAAAATTAAGGTTTTTTTAAGACTTTTGTGGAGATAGCCCACACCATGGCCAGCCATTAGGGAATCATGGAACTTGATTATATTTCGCAAATATCAACAGTGGAGAACATAGGCAAATGTCAATAATTGCTGGCAAAATTAGTCCCCCAAAATTGGTATTTTGGCAAATTTATTGTATAATTCAATTGGGGATATTAACCTTAAATATCCTCACCTGAAATAGGAGAAAGTTATGCAAGAAATGTCTCAGGGGGCAACGGGACTACGACAACGTATCGCCCAACTATCAGCCAATCCTAATGCTCAAGCCATTGCCATTGGAGTGACAGCAGTAGCGCTGACCCCGGTGGTTTTGCCCCTGGTTAAGCCAGTTCTGAAGGCTACGATTAAAACGAGCGTTACTTTGTTTGAAAAAGCTAAAGTCGCTATGGCTGAAACTGGGGAAATGGTGGCAGACATAGCAGCAGAAGCCAAAGCGGAAGCCTTGACCGAAGCCCAAAAAAGGGCTAGTTTAAAGTCGGCTATTTCTACCCCGCAACTCTCGCCCAACCAGGAATAAGCTAAAGGGGGATTGAGACTATAATTATAGGTGGCTTGAATATTCTATCAGCCACCTGTGGATGTATTACGATTAATTCAAAACTGATAATTCGTGAGCATTCCCATGGTTGAAAGCCTCAGAACTTGGGGTAATCATGGGCTTATAGATAGAATTGGATAACTCCCGTTCCTTAGCTTCTGCTATCCACTGAGAGAGTGGAATTTCTCGACGACGTGATGAAGATAACCGGGGTTTACTAACTGTCTTGGTGTTTGTTTGAGAAATTTTAGTAATAGCTGGCAGGAGTTTCGGCCCTAAAACCAACACCCCCAGGCCTACCCAAGTTAAGGGATGATTGCCATGTCCATCCTCGATCATCTCTTTAAAATGAAAGGTGAGTACCGATTTTTCCAAATGAATCAGAGACATAACCCGTTCGACTCAAATATAATAACATCAAAATTCTGCTATTTATCAGGTTAGCAGGATTTGGCGCATAACTGACAACTATTTGCAACAATTTGTATCAGGCGAGGAACTAGCCCGGACAATTATCAATTATTGCAGAGATCAAGAAACCCGGTTTCTCAAAGAAACCGGGTTTCTCAGCCACCAATGGACAGCGGAACCGGTCCCGACCATTATTAATGATTGCAGAGGTCAAGAAACCCGGTTTCTCAAAGAAACCGGGTTTCTCAGCCACCAATGGACAGCGGAACCGGTCCCGACCATTATTAATGATTGCAGAGGTCAAGAAACCCGGTTTCTCAAAGAAACCGGGTTTCTCAGCCACCAATGGACAGCGGAACCAGTCCCGACCATTATTAATGATTGCAGAGATCAAGAAACCCGGTTTCTCAGCCACCAATGGACAGCGGAACCAGTCCCGACCATTATTAATTATTAATTATTAATTATTAATTATTAATTATTAATTATTAATTGTTCATCTGGTGTTCAACTAGGGGTCGGAGACTATTCATTCCGGCGGCGATCGCTGAACCATTGTGGATAGCAGTAGCCACTAAGGGATTAAGCCCTACGGTGGAAGCCAACCCCAAAGCTGCTAAATTCGGGGCGACGACGAGAGCGATATTTTGGTCAATTAAATTGCGAGTTTGACGGGCGATATCAATGGCTTCTAAAACGTCTAAGAGGTTATTATTCATCAACACTACGTCGGCGGTTTCACGAGCAATATCAGAACCATGTTGAAAGGAAATGGAAACATCCGCATAAGCCAAAGCGACGGAATCATTTAATCCATCTCCGATAAAGGCGACAGTCCGACCGGCGCGATGTAAATCACGAACAATACGAGCTTTTTCATCGGGGAAGGCTTCGGCATAAACCCGCGATTTGGGAATCCCTAATTGTTCAGCAACTAAGGCGGCGCGTTGGGGGTTATCTCCGGTGAGTAAATGGACTTCGATCGCATAATTTTTTTGCAGGGCTTGTATGAGGCGATCGCTTTCTGGTTTCAGGGGGTCAGTATATTCAATCACCCCTTGAAAATCGCCATCACAAGCGACATAAATTTGGGTCATTTGGCTAGTAGAAATCAGGGAATTATCACCCCAATTAACCCGCTGTTGTTCGAGAAAACGTTGACTTCCCACCAATACCTGATGACCTTCAATTTCGGCTCGTACTCCCAAGCCTAAATCATAGAACCATTCTCCTCGTGGGGGAATAGTAATGTCAAGTTGAGCAGCATAATTAACGATCGCCTCGGCGACGGGGTGATTAAGTCTCATTTCCGCGGCCGCCGCCAGTTTTAGCAGTTCGGTTTCGGACATTCCTCCGGGAAGCGTCCGCACGGCAGCGATCGCAATTTCACCCTCGGTCAGAGTTCCGGTTTTATCAAAAACCACGGTATCAACTTCGGCGAGTTGTTCCAAAGTACGACCACTGCGAACCAAGATACCATGGCGGGTTGTATGATTTAATGCACCCCAAAAAGCTGTCGGAATTGACACTCTAATTCCGGTGACAAAATCGAGGGTAAGAATAGCGGCAGCCCTAGCAGCATCTCGGCTAGTAACTAATACAATACCCGCCAAAAGTAGAGAAGGCAAGATTAACCTATCTGCGACTTTTTCGGCATAATTAGCCATGCGGGTATCATAAACGGGAGCCTTTTGTAATAATTCTATACTCAAAGCAGCCCTAGTTTGAGAACCGACGCGATCGGCTTTTAAGTAAAGCTGTCCTGAACGCACCAAAGTCGAAGCTAAAACCGACTCTCCCACCCGTTTAACTAATGGCATTGCTTCCCCAGTTAAACCCTGTTCATCAATAACGGCTTCTCCTTTTAAGACAGTACCATCTACGGGGATTTGTTCCCCCGGATAAACGACGACTTTATCCCCCACATGAAGGCGATCGCTTGGGATTTGTTTCGGGGGTAAATCATCATCCACCACCACCCATGCAAACCTACCAATAGCATCCATCAAACTCGCCGTGCGTACCTCCGTCGCCCGCGCCGTTTGTTCCCGAATTACATCCCCCAATTCATGCAGTAAAATCACCATAGCCGGGGTAACTAACTTACCCTGAGTCGCACTTAAACTCAAGGCGAGAAAATCCAGACAATCAATATTTAACCGTCGCTGATTAATCAGGCTGTTAAAAGCCCGTTTAGCCACAGGAAAAGCCGCTAGAATAAACGCTATTCTCGCCACATGGCGCAATGGTGTTAATTGCGGAAACCGACTTAAAACCGCCAACGCAGTGGCTATAATTGGCAGCCGCAGACTCGACTCGTTTTCCTCTAAAGTCCCTGATTTTTCAGGGGTTTTCGGCTCATTATTAACACCATAAATTGGCTTATCATAAAATTGATGATTTGTCAAGTCTTTGACTACATTAATCACCAAATTTGATAAATCAACCGCCGCCAATTTATTCGGGACATATTGCACCACCATACAGGCGGCTATGGGGTTAATCCGCACATAGGTAATACCGGAGTTTTTTGCTAAAATCTGCTGAATTTCAGTAGCTAATTGGGGATATTTAGCTAATAGGGGAATACGAAAGCGAGTCCGTCCAGCTACCTGATGAATAACCTGGCATTCTTGATTAGATAATGATGTTGATATCGCGGTAGTCATGATGTGGGTTCAGAATCATCGGAGACGGAATTTGTATCAGGTTCAGCAGTAGTTTCAGCCTTTTCTAGGATAGTAACTAAATACATACCTAACTCCAATTCCGAAACCCCAGCCGGGTCATATTGAATAATCAAAGATGCAGCGGTGCGGTTAATGCGTACCGACTTAACTCGCTGTTCCTCAGACAACAGTTTTTCTAAGCGTTTCGCATAGAGAACATCAGTCATTAAACGGGGAATACGCAACCGAAGCCGTCCGGGTATAGAATGAACAATAGTATAATCTTCGGTTTCAGTTGTGGTAGCTGTGGGACTATTATCTTGATGGTTATTAGGACTTGTGGCTTGAGTGGAATTAGTAGCGGGAGAGTTAGCCTTAGCCTCCTGCTTCAATTGGCGAACTAATTGGCGAATAATTGCAGCCATTAACAGGTTAACTATCAAGGCTTGCGCCCCCCGTAGCCGCAGGCGACTGGTAACTAATAAACCTGCTACCACAGGTAAAATCGTCACCACTTCCTCATAGTCTTCTAACCACCGACCTATTTGGGGAAGAATGTCGGGGTTTTCTGCGGTTTGAATTTCGGTAGATAATGCTGAATCCGTCATGGTCAATTTACCTTATTTTCAGGACAGTATACCATAGATAATTCACGAACCCAATAACTAGGAGAATTGACAACCTCTCCGGCGCTGATGTCGGTGTCCACCATAACAGTTGTTTTGATTAGATATGGCTATGGTTTGAGTACGTCTGGTGACACAACGTTTAAAGGCGGGTAAATGGTTTTCTTGGGATGCACGTTGCAAATTTAAGAACACATTTTGTACATCCCAGTAATTTGATGTGGCTTTCAATAACCTTTGATACATTTCCCCATTTTCAATTTCGGCTTTAACTCCTTGTTCGCAGGCTTCTTGTACTGAGTTAGGGGGAATTATACGAGTTTCCCAATCATCCTCTGGTATGGGAATATTATACCTAATAAACAGTGGAATTAATGCCTGTATATGCCTTTTTTCGGCTTCGATAATATTCACAAAGGGTCTAATCGGTCCGAATTTTTGGATAATTAACCGATAGGTAGCACAGGCTTTATATTCATCCTGTATGGCTTCACATAAAGCCTGTTTAAGACTATCCAGGGCTGGATTATCTGACATTTTGATTAACTCCTGATTAACTCATTAAATTAGGGAGATATCCATTCGTAAAACTCGATCGCTTCTGGGGGGCAACTATGACAGCCCCCGCAGGCTTTACCCTCCACTTTACAAACTCGCCCCTTTCTAATTAATTTGCCCAGCATGAATCGCAGGGTATCAGCATCAATTTTCATCTGATGTTCTAATTCTGCCAAAGAAACGCGACCATGATTTCTGAGATGATTTTGCAGTTGTTGAAGTAGCATAGTTGACGACGGGATAAATGGTGCGATCGCTAGTCTCTATGGTATCATGAATATACCTGTTAACACCGATAACCATAAATTCACAAATCCTTGAGACTAGCTACAGCCAAAAGGCTAATAACCTGCTTTTTTGGCAAGTCTAACCCTGGCTACAAACGGGGAGAATGGCGACGGTTGCTAACAGCTTTGAGACTAACTAAAGTAGCACCCATGACGATACAGAGTCCCATCAATAAACCCAAAGCCTCTCCGGTATTTTGTGATAAAGTCATAGCCTGATAGTAGAAACTAGCAACCCAGTAGGCTAGTCCAGTAGTCCAAAGCGCCACAAACACCGTCCAACCGAGATTAGTTTCCCGGTAAACAGCAGCAATGGCAGACACACAGGGGAAATAAAGCAACACAAATAACAGGAAAGCAAAAGCGGCGGTAGAACTACCAAACCTTTGAGACATTTGACCAAAGGTGCTATAACTAACCTCCTGTACTGTGGCGGCTTCTTCCTGATTATCAGTGCTTTCCATAATACTTAAACCAATGGGATCAAGTATTTGATTACCTAAATCAGCTAAGTTAGCGGGAATACTAGCAAAGGCTTCGGCGATACCTCCCCAAAAACTAAATTCTTCTTCGGGTTCTTCCACTGAGTCGGCAGCGGATGCTTCATCAGCCCCTAATTGCTTATAAAGGGCATCCATACTGCCAACCATGACCTCTTTAGCAAATACTCCGGTAAATAAGCCGACAGTAGCCGGCCAATTATCTTGAGTGATTCCCATGGGGCTAAAAACTGGGGTAATTGTGCGACTAACGGCACTTAAAAGAGAATCCTGGCTATCCTGTTTCCCGAAAGAACCATCAGTGCCGACAGAATTTAATAAACCCAGAATTAACACGACAATAACAATCATTTTCCCGGCGCGGGTGATAAAGGCTTTTAACCTTTCCCAAGCGCGGATTAATACACCTTTGGCGGTGGGAATATGATAGGGGGGTAATTCCATGACAAAGGGTGCAGATTGACCGCGTAAGAGGGTATGCTTCATGACTAACCCGGTGAACACGGCTGCTAAAATCCCGATGATGTAAAGCAAGAAAACGATATTTTGTCCGTTTCTGGGGAAAAATGCGGCTACAAACAGGGCATAAACTGGCAGGCGCGCCCCACAGGACATAAAGGGATTCATTAAGACGGTCATTAGGCGATCGCGAGGATTTTCTAAAGTCCGGGTTGCCATAATACCGGGAATATTGCAGCCAAAACCGACCATCATTGGCACAAAAGACTTACCCGGAAGCCCCATAAACCGCATAAACCGATCCATAACAAAGGCGGCGCGGGCGAGATAGCCAGAGTCTTCTAAGATGGCTAGACAGATAAACATTAAGCCAATTTGGGGGATAAATGTAGCAGTGGTTTGGATACCGCCGCCAACTCCTTCGGCTAGAGTACCGATTAACCAACCGGGGGCGTTAATTTGCTCAAGGCCATGAGCCATGCCATCTACAAATACGGTACCAAAGGCGATCTCAAAAAAGTCGATAAATGCGCCGCCAAAGTTAATGGAAATCAGGAACATCAGGTACATGACTACCAAAAAAATGGGTATACCCCAGGCGCGACTGAGGACTACCTGATCAATGTGATCGGAAACGTGCTGTTGTACTAGGTCCGATCGCTGTGTGATACCCTGTAACATCTGATGAATCCAGCTATAGCGCGCATCAGCAATCAATAAGTCGATATCTTCTCCCAGGGTTTGGTGTATGCGGTGGCGGTGGGTGGCAATTTGCTTAACGACATCTTGATTAACCAAACTTTGGCGATCGTCATATTGCAATAAACTGAGACTTTGCCAACGATAGTCTGGGGGTAAGTAGTTATATTGTTGGGCTATAGATTCGGTAATTTCATTGAGGGCGGCTTCGATAAGGGCTGGATAGGCGACTTTAGCTTGGGGGCGGTCTGCCATAAGTATGGCATCTCGGACAATTTCCCGCAGTTGTTCTACCCCTCGCCCAGAACTAGCACTCATGGGAATTACCGGACAGCCTAAGCGATCGCCTAATTGTTGGGCATCAATGGTAATTTGCCGCTGCTGGGCTATATCTATCATATTCAGGGCGATCGCGATCGGCAAACCCATTTCCAGCAGTTGGGTGGTTAGATACAGATTTCGCTCTAGGTTGGACGCATCTACGATATTGATAATTAAGGTGGCTTCACCCGATAGTAAATAGTCTCGCGCTACCTGTTCATCTAATCCAGTGCTGGCATCTTCCACGTCCAGAGAGTAAACCCCTGGCAGGTCAATCACCTTGATGGCCTGGTTTTGATAACGATAGCTTCCCTCTTTCCTTTCTACGGTAACTCCGGGCCAGTTACCTACCCGCTGATTACTACCAGTTAAAGCATTAAATAGGGTCGTTTTCCCACAGTTAGGGTTTCCCACCAAAGCAATACAGGACATCGCAGCCTTATTATCGGTTTGGCGGTTCAGTTCCATAGACTGACTCACAATTTTGTTCCTCCTTTAGGATGGGTTGATCAATGCCACCTGGAGGGCATCTGCTTCGTCTTTGCGTAAACTCAGGTTAAATCCCCTGACCTCAATTTGGGTTGGGTCTCCTAAAGGTGCGTGGCGTTTGACTGTAAATTCCACCCCTGGAGTTAATCCCATGGCTAATAATTTCCGTTTGTAGCTACGGGCGGCGGGGTCATAACCAACCACCCGCAACCGAGAACCGATCGCCGCATGGCGCAACTGCACAACATTAGTCTTATTCATTGATGAGAGTTTCCTTTTCGACTGGGTGAGGTTTTCTGTGGCGACCTGAATATTCTCAGCCATATCTGCCCCCAGTCCTAAGCGATGGTCGCCTAGGGCGATAATCACTGATCCACTGGTTGTGGAACTAATGACATTTAATTCTACACCTGGCATTAACCCCATCCCCATTAGACGGGTATTGCCTCCGGCACAATTGAGAGCAACTATATATAAGCGATCGCCTACCTTCGCCTCGGACAAAGCAAAGGTTCCCGGAATTGATGATTCGCCCACTACAACCAATGATTCTGGTGATTCACTTATGGTGCGAGCATGACCAGTGTTGTCTTTGAGGTAAGTAAATCCTGACCAGCTTGAGCCACCATCAAAGCCGTTCACGGATACATCGGCACAGTAGTTATCATTGTCCATAATCTATTGGCTCTCTGTTGAGCTAATTGAGAATTAATTTTAATTAATACCATGTAACTAAGTAAAAATCCCATTGTTAATAAATTTTTAACAAACCCCCTTGTTTGGAAAAAGCACAAAACTATACTACAAAAATTAATTTTGTCAACCCCTTGCAATATTTGTTTGCAGTGTGTTACATTTGTTTACAAGAAGTCAGAGAGGCAAAAATACTATGGTTCGTGGACAAATTATGGAAGAAGGTGGACGCGCAAATGTTTACGCGATCGAACCCCAAGTATATGTAGAGGAAGCGCAACAATTCGGTTTCAACAAATACGCAGAGAAACTCAACGGACGACTAGCTATGATCGGGTTTATATCCGCCCTAGCCTTAGAAGCATTAACCGGACATGGTGTAATTGGCTGGTTAACTAGCCTGTAAAACCCAGATTTTGTCAACCTATAATTCAGTAGCATTTCGGAGACTTGTATGAAAACAGATTTTAACTTTCCTAACAAATACTTAATCGGACCTGTAATCTTTCGACCGGACTTTAACAGTACCTCAGAAGTAATTACAGCTAACCAAGCCTGGTCTTTATTCTTCACAGGTGGTCAGGAAGACAAAGCCCTTGGTTATAATGCAGAATACGGCAGGTTTTTTACAAATTTACTGATGGCGATCGCCGTTAGTGGCGCTATTGGGGCTTTGATTTTCACTAACTTAGTCTAAGTCATCAAATTTACCTATCTCTCCCTATTCACTAATAACAAACCGTCCCTGTTTAGAAATAAGCAGGGACTTTTTTGGTTTTTCCCCGAATTCGCCCAACCTGTGATAAGATATTCCCGATATCGGTTCTAAGGGAAATCAGCCCTTAGAGGAAAGGGGGAAAGTCCGGTGTAAGTCCGGCGCTGTCCCGCGACTGTGATGGGACTCTGTTAGTCTCTCAGTCAGAATGCCCGCCGATAAGTAACCTATTGTTGATTCATCTGCGAGGTATGGATGATGGTTGATTTAGTATTTTCACAATCTAAATATCATAGCGATCGCCCATCTAAACTCTAGGAAAATCTCAACATTTATAGATAGCAAATCGCTATAATTTCGGAGGAGTCAAAAAACCGTGCATAAAATTCCTGTAACCATTATCACCGGATTTTTAGGGGCTGGAAAAACCACCCTGATCCGCCATTTACTGCAAAATAACCAAGGTCGTCGGATCGCGGTATTAGTCAATGAATTTGGCGAAGTAGGTATTGATGGCGAAATCCTCAAATCTTGCCAAGTTTGTGACGAAGAAGAAACGGAAACTAATATCATCGAATTAGCGAATGGTTGTCTGTGTTGCACCGTCCAGGAAGAGTTTTTGCCGACTATGCAAGAACTACTTAAACGCCAAGATGCGATTGATTCGATATTAATAGAAACCTCTGGTTTGGCTTTACCAAAGCCACTGGTTCAAGCCTTCCGATGGCCGGAAATTCGCACCAAAGCGACGGTAGATGGTGTGATTACGGTAGTTGATAGTGAAGCCCTAGCCAATGGTCAACTGGTGGGAGATTTAGAGGCTTTAGAAAAGCAGCGTCAAGCGGATGAAACTTTGGAACATGAAACACCAATCGAGGAGTTATTTGAAGACCAGTTAGCTTGTGCTGATTTGGTACTTTTGACGAAAGGCGATCGCATTGATCGAGAGTCTCAAAACCGGGTTCAACAATGGCTAAAACAGGAGTTAACCCCAGGAGTGCAGGTGGTTTCCTGTCAGCAAGGGAAAATTTACCCTGACATATTATTAGGCTTTAATGCAGCGGTAGAAGACCATCTCGACAGTCGCCCTAGTCACCATGACCAGGAAGAAGAACACGAACACGATGATGATATCAATGCTGTGCATTTAGTCTTAGATCCAGTTAAGGACTCCGCCAGTTTAGTTAATCAATTAAAAGCGATCGCCCAGCAGTTGGAAATCTACCGCATTAAAGGTTTTATAGCCGTCGCCAACAAACCAATGCGGATGGTAGTTCAAGGAGTCGGAAACCGATTTGATACCTTCTTCGATCGCCCCTGGAAAGCCGACGAACCTCGCCAAACTCAACTGGTGTTTATTGGTCGTAGTCTTAATCAAGAACAAATAGCCACTTCTTTGCAGTCAGAAACCATGGCGTTAAACAGGTAGAAATCTTATCAATTTTGGTGATTTTAATAATGCGATCGTCCTTATTTAAACAGTAGTAAAATTCACAGCGTCGCCAAAATAGCCCCAATACAACCACACTTTACGCTACTTTCCGTCTCGTCTCCATCCCACTTTCTCCTCCTAATACCATATTGCGTCCCCCAGGTATTCCCCATCTAGTTCACTCTCTAAGTCATGATAGGTTTACCTTTGGATACCCACATTTGATCAATGGTTCGCAAATTCTGACAGAAAAACTGTTTAATCATCTATGGTTCAAAAACGAACAATTGAGGAATTGCATCAGTCAGCATCTTTATTCTGGCCAAAGTTTTTGGTTCAACAACAACTCGAACAGAGTATTATCCCGGTGCTGATTGAAACCCAACAGCAGTTTCTCTCAATTCTAGCCTTGGAATTAGAAAATCCCCTAGATATATTTACCACTTTAGAAATATCAAAGCTCTCTGCTAATTTATTCCTCAAACACCTTCTGATCTTAGCAGATTTTGGAGGTGAAAAACTACAACGTTTAAATCAAGAGTTTGATTTATTGTTCCCCGATGGAGAATTAGAGTATATTTGGAACAACACTCAATTTTGTTATCGTTTTCAGGTGTTACCCATATCAGGAATATTATCAAACCAAAAACTCAACGTTTCCAGCCAGAAATTACTGTTAAGGAAACAAACTCTGTCTGAAGTTTATAAAGATATTATTGTCGTCCTCCTGTTTGCTGGAGATTCAACAAATCCTAAAATTTCTGGCATTTTTAAGACTTGGGGATGTCAGATTGGACAATTAATGGGTAAGTATGATGAACTTTCCGAGTTTATACGCCAGCGTTATATTTATCTAAGCCGTATTACCGCAGGAGCTAAAAGTAATGATTTAGGTCAGCTTTTGCAACGTCATATATATCAATATTTAGGTAAAAATTTAAATCAAAATGATATTAATATCAACCTCAATTCTACCATCCCTGGAGTCAGTCATAAGCAAACAGGAAAAAGAGACACTAACTTTGATATTGTCGTAAGTAAAGGTGAAAAATATATAGCAATTGAAATTAGCTTTCAGGAAACCACAAATAGCACAATTGAGCGGAAAGCGGGTCAAGCAAAATCAAGATTTGAGCAGATTGATGGCTTGGGTTACAAGATTATTTATATTATTGATGGAGTCGGTAACTTCCAACGCCAATCTGCTCTGAATACCATTGATGAGTATAGCCACTTGCTTCTGGCATTTTCTGAGTCAGAACTGAATTACTTACACTACTTTATTCTCGACTTTATAGAAAATGAAAACCGTTAAATTTATAGATTTATTCGCCGGAATTGGGGGATTGCGCCTCGGCTTTGAGCAGGCGGTTGAGTCCTTCGGTTGCATCCCTGATTGTCTCCTCAGTAGTGAAATTGATAGGGATGCTAGACAGGTTTATCAAGCCAACTTTTCCGAAACTCCCCAAGGGGATATTAAGACCATTTCCTCCCTTCCCCCCCATCATATTTTGCTGGCTGGATTTCCTTGTCAAAGTTTCTCATACGCCGGTAAAAAAGCCGGATTTGGAGATACGCGGGGAACCTTGTTTTTTGAGATTTTACGCCTCATAGATAGCCAACAACCCCAGGCTTTTATTTTTGAGAATGTTCGCGGTTTAGTCACCCATGACCAAGGAAAAACCATTAACACAATTCGCCAAAAAATGCAAGATAGGGGTTATAGTTTTGACCTATTTTTACTGAATAGCTCCAACTATGGTGTCCCCCAAAATCGCGTCCGAGCCTATATGATGGGTGTGCTGAACCAAACCCCTCACTTCAACCTGGTGTCAGATTTGGGTGCTAAGGATTCTCACTCTTATCAGTCCGGTCAACTGTCTTTATTTTCTGGGTCTAAAACTCCCTGTACAGTCAGAGATATTTTAGAGGATAATCCCCCCCAACATTATGATTGTTCTGCGGAATTTACAACGGCGTTACGAACCTTTCTGAAGGGGGACTTAGAGAAATTACATGGGGTGAGACTGATTGACTATCGGGGGGGAAACTCGATTCACTCTTGGGAGTTGGGGTTACGGGGAGACTGTACCCCCCAGGAAATTGACCTGATGAATCGCTTGATTACTAAACGCCGCCATAAGGTTTTTGGTCAACATCAAGATGGGAAGTTACTTACCAAGGCTCAAATTGCTAGTTTTTATACCCATCCTAATTTAGCGCAATTATTAGCCTCTTTAGTTGACAAAAACTATCTGCAACTTATTGATGATAAATATAAGCCAGTGGCGGGTAATTTTTCCTTTGAAGTATATAAGTTTCTCGACCCCGATAAAATATCGGTGACTTTGGTGGCTAGTGATGGGAACCGATTGGGGGTATATTATGGGGGAAGAGTCCGTCGAATTACTCCCCGTGAGGCGGCGCGTTTACAGGGGTTTCCAGATTCTTTTCAACTTCACCCCAATCAGAATAAGGCTTATCGTCAGTTGGGAAATTCGGTTACCATTCCGGTGGTTAAAGCGATCGCTCAAGAGTTGTTACTAAACTTAATACCAACAGCTAAGACCCCATTTCTTGGGAAACCATAAATTTCCCTAAGCATTGGTAAAATCCCCTAATTAATAGTAGATAATATCGACATAAAATTGTGGGATTCATTTACATTATACCAGATTGCTGGATGGCTTGATTCAGTGATGCGGAAATGTGAAGATATTCTGACCATTGCCAAAGATAGTCTAAGTCGAGGCGTTCTCGTTGTATTTTCAGCACACCTAATATATCTCGCCATTGTTTCTGGGATTCGTTTTGGGCAATTCTCATCCAGACCAGCTTTTGTAATATGGTATCTTCTGGAGTGCAAAGATAAAAGGCTTGTTCTGGGTTTTCTTCCGGGACATAGAGTTGACGGCGGTTCATTTGGGAACGAGAAAAATCATCGCTTCGGGAGATGAAAATATCGGCTTTTTCGAGAGATTCAAAATTGATTAAGTTCAAGTAACTGCTGACACCTAATATGGCATCTTTTACCGCGACATCACTGACATAAAAATCCGAGCTGAATGTTTCGATGAAAACTTCGACTTGAGATAATTCGAGATAAATAACCAAGTCAATATCTTGGGTGAATCTGGCTTCACCTTGTAGGGAACTGGCGACGGAACCGCCGATATAGTAGGGGATATTTAAGAGATTGAGTTTGTCGATAATTTTATAGGCGATCGCGATCGGATCTTCTATCATCAATGGCTCCCTTTCATCAAACAGGTTATTATCACTATAAGTAGCAAACAGTTCCCCCCAGCGTCTGCGGACGTACAGTTGTTTGAATGTCAAATTGTCGCCATTGGGGGATTGTTGGTGAATTCCCCAGCAGACCAATTTTATACCCCGTTGGATGATCCGTTTGAGAAATGCCAGTTTTTGACTGGCGCTGAGTTGACGCGATCGCCCAAATTGCATCAATTCCGCATCGATGCTGGTATCTTCTGATTGGGTTTTGTAATGGGTTAAATTTAGGTGCGATCGCATTAATGATACCCGATAATCTTATCTCTACTGTCTCTGGATTGCTCATCCGATTCTCTCTTATATCCCCCACTTCTCGACCCATTCATATTGGTGAGTTAAGCTGAGTGGGATGCTTCCTTCTGCTTCTATGGCTGGGTTATCCGCCTCTAAATTGATGCACTTTTGGCAACGTTATCGGCTGGGGAATTATCGCCACAGTCTTGAATAGCGATCGCAGTTATCCGCGATCGCCGTTGATTTTAATCTCTAACCGAGCCGAGTTTTTCCACATCTTCCACCGACAAGGACAAAGCCTCAGCTACTTGCTCTATACTTAAACCCATTGACAGCAGTTTAGGAATGGCTTCTCGTTGGCTTTGTTCCGCGCGATCGGCTCGTTGGCGTTCGAGTTTAGCGAGTTCGCTACCAGTGAGCAATAAATTACCCTGGTTATCCCACCACCGTAACCATTGCTGGGTCTGATTTTGATAGCTACCTTCCCACACGCCTAACTCGACTCCCATAGTGGCGATCGGGTAACGTCCGCGATCGTTGGCTTCCCAGCGATCATAGCGACCACCCACCCAGCGATAAACCTCTAACTCATGGGTTTGAATCAGATAAATGACATAATAGGGAATGCGAATAATCTGCTCATAAGCCCAAAATTTTCCAGGTCTTTGGTTAACGCCTTCTGGCGATCGAGAGAGGGGGGTTTTGTCTCGTTGTTCCGAACCATCACCGCTGGTTAATTCAATGGCAATAAAGGGAGCCGCATACTCCCGCCATAATACATAAGAACGGCGATATTGACCATCTAATTGCGGTGGCACATTGGGAACATAGAACCAATCTGGGGCTTCGGCACCCCGTTCCGGCGGGTCAGTTTCCCGCCAATAAATGCCGGAATTTTGACCGATCGCATATTGTCCATTGGGGTGGAGGTTTTGCAATGTACTTTCCAGAGAATCGGTCAATAAAATACTCTGGGGATGTTTGAAAAAGTTTTGTGTAAAGGTACCGTCGGATTCAGGTAATTGGGTATGATCGGGAAAAGCCGGCGGTACTATTGTCGGGTCTGGGCTTTGAGTCATGTCGATCCGTTGGTGAAAGGAGAGAAACTGAGAAACTTCATTTCATTATAGCAATTTCAGCTAAGGGTAGCTAAGTCCTCTTTTTATTCGGACTCCCATTGTTGGTTGGATATGTCTGGAGAAATTTGATTTTCCTTTATTAAACTAAGTGCGATCGATGCTTCCGTTTCCCGTGGCTTTATTGCTGACTGGGAATCCTTACCCTTCGGCAGTTTAATCAGATTGGGAATAGTTGCTAAAATGGATATTGTTCTGCTTGCATATTCTCTTTCTCAATTCACTTGATCCGCAAATTTTACTGATAAAAATAACACAAACTTAGGCAGCAGGTTTTCCCGGGAAGACTCTTCACGGTAATTCCGGCACCCTCAAGCGTTATTCCCGTCCCCGCCAGGGATACTCACCGCGCTGACAGCCTTTTCTCAGATTATAATCAGTTTATCCCAAATACAGAGGGGCGATCTATGCTTCATACCGAGTACGGGCGAATGCCTATTGGCTCCTACAAGAAACCCGGTTTCTGAAAGCAGAGACTTGATCCGGTCATGCTTCGTCCTTTATGAGATTAATCTGACAACCACTCTAAAGCGGTCTGAAATATGATGAAAGACAAGTGCATTGATGAGTTAATTGATATTCTGGAAACTACTACCGATGAGCGGACCCGCAGACGAGCGGCAGAAAACTTAGGTCAAATCGGTAAAGGTAAGAAAAGCGCAATTTTAACCCCAATTCCTCCCAAATCACCAACCCCAAATTACTATCCTTCCGCAACTACCGCAGCAGAATCGCCTCCCACACCTCATCCCCCGGCGCAAATACTCCCAACTCCAATAACGATTCGTTTCCTGTTCCACCTTCGACACCTCCTTAACAGCAAGCCCCAAACTCATCAGCATAAAGGGCTGTGATTAGCTCAAGAATCGCTGGCTTTTAGGGATGGGAATGTCAAATTGATAAAGATCCCAATCAGCAACCGTCGCTCAGTAGCCTATGGTGGGGGGGACTTCTGACGATTTTTGTAAGTATCTTCTTGGGTTGGGTGGTGAGTCAATTCGTTTACCGATGGTTCACCAACCCAGAAAGAACCCAGAGAAGAGGGGGAGAGGGGACGTAATCTTTAATCGGATATCTGGGTAAGTAAATCGCCGCGAACCCATCCCTGGCGATCGCTTTCCGGAAGCACAACCTTATACCAAATATAACCATCCTCAGAATTATCAATGCGATCGACCACCTCCACCACCGTCCCCTCCGATAACCTAGCAATACTTCCAGTGTTGAGAGTAGCCAGTCGGCGAACATTTACCCGATTACTCCTAATTCTAGCCTTGGCTCGCGGGTAAAAATCAGCACCCCGAAACTCACCATCAGGAAAATTGCGCCTCACCTCTGGCGGCGGTTCCCCCTCAAAGCCAGGATTCCCCACTATCGGCTCAAACAGAGCATCCCCATTAGCCTTCAAATCCTTTTCAGCATCAAGCCTGAACGCTAAACCAATAGCGATCGCACCTACTGCCAGTATAATAGCACCCAGGACAACGAGCCTAATTTTGGGTTTAACCTTCCTCATGGGATCAATAACTGTTAACCACAGTAACTGGTCAATTATCCGGTTCTTCTGATCTTCATGATCGCTATGATATGAGATCCTAGGACTCTAATCTATAATGTAATTTCCGAAATGCCTGAGAATCCAACCCGCAACGAATTAGAAGTTCGTGCCAAAAAAGTCGAAGAATTGCGTAGTCAGGGTATTGAACCCTATCCTAGCGTAGCTTTTGAGCGATCGCACCTCGCCCAAGAAATTCACGATCACTTTTCCCAACCACAACACCAACTCGCCAACGGAGAAGCCGACCCCCAAGCACTTCCCCTGCGAGTCTGTGGTCGCATCACCTTCAAACGTGATAGCGGTAGTATTGGCTTTATTGGCTTAACCGACGCATCAGCAACCATTCAACTCAAAATCGAGAAAAAACTCGTCACAGGCGACCCCGGTTTAACATTCAACCAAATTAAAAAACTTCTCGATATTGGCGACTTTATCGGAGTCGAGGGTATTGGCTGCCGCACCAACCGGGGGGAACTCTCCATTCAAGTGTCCCGCCTTGACGTGATCTCCAAAGCTACCATACCCTTCCCCGACTCCTACTATGGCATCAATGACCCCGAACTCTGTCGCCGCCACCGGGAAATAGACCTAGTAGTAATCCCACATCCCTACAGCGATTTAAACTCCGTAGCCGCATTATCCGCAGCATTCGCACCTATCTATGGAATGCCGGATTTGATGAAATTGAAACCCCCGTCCTCCAGACTATTTATGGCGGCGCGGCGGCGCGACCCTTTATCACCCATCACAATGCCCTAGATATTGATTTATACTTGCGTATTGCTACCGAATTGTTCTTAAAACGTGCCGTTTGTGGCGGTATGGAAAAGGTTTTCGAGATTGGTCGTGTCTTTCGTAACGAGGGAATTGATAGCACCCATAACCCAGAATTTACCTCCATTGAAGTCTATCAAGCCTATGCTGACTATTTCCAAATTATGGCCTTAGTTGAAGACTTAATCTGTGCCGTGGCTACAACGGGCGCAGTTACCCCGTTTCAAATCAAAGCATGGTCGGCAGGCTTTGAGTTATCCTGCCAACGTTAAGTTGGCAGGAGACTATCTCAAAGTACCGGGGAAAATTGGATTACTCTAACCGACCAATACCTTTTCCCCAGTTTTTTGAAATGGAGAGACGGATGAGACGGGTCAGATTTGAGTAAGTTGTAGCATTCATCGGCAGTTGTTTGTGCAGCTTCCGGTAAAGCATGGTAACATTGCCAAAATCGTCGAGTGGTATAGTGCATCAGAGTTCTCGGCAATGTCCAGATACAAACTCCGCGATCGCCTCTTGAGCGAGGGCTTCTAAACGACCCTCGGCAATATCCTGTTCTATCTGTTCATCCCACCGTTGATAATCCAAATCAAAGAACCATTGTTTTAGTTTTTCAAACTCATGGGATGGCAGGGAGAGAATTGCTTGTTCAATTTCTTTTAGGTTGGACACAGTTTTACCTCTGTCGTTGTTGTAGAAATTATAGCTGGGCTGGTAAGGCATCAGAGTAAACGAGATGCTCTAAAATCGAGAGTTATAGAAACCAATATTCTCAAATCTCCCCTAACCAGGTTTCGATCGCAGATATCAGATTCGGTTGATTGGGGGGAAAGCCTTTTAAGGGCGCTTCTAGGGGTTCGGAGGTGAGGAAGGCGATTTTACCATGTCGTGCTTTGCTATTAAGATCTGAAAAGATTCTCAAAATAATTGTTATTATTCCATTGATAAATACTAAAATCCTTAACATCTAATGATAAAATTCGTCCAGTTTTATATTCTTCTGCCAACAAAACCAGGGATGCGTCAGCTAAATCCATGGGAACATCGCGATATTTATTCATCAAATATTTGAGTCTAGTAATCTGGTTAGGCTTAATTTCAAAAACTTGGAATAATCCCTCAGATATGGCACTAATAAACGTAACCGAAGCTTGGACTCCGCGACGAGTTTGTAGAAAGTAGCAGGTTTCGGTGACAACACACCATGTGGTAATCAGCGGTTCATGATATTGACTAAACGTTTGTTTAGCGGCTTCATGGTAGTTATCATTTTTGTTGGCTAAGGCAACCCAAAACCCGGTATCAACAATAATCATTGTTCAGTATTAATTTCTTGCATTAATATTGATTCGCAGTTTTCGGCTAGGTCAGGTTCGGCTTCAATACAACCAACAAAGCCAATTTTACTAAAGTTCTCTATATGACTGGTAGAAGTCGTCAAGATTTTTCGATAATAATAATCAAGAGCAGCTCCTAAAACTTCATCGGAATTTTGTTGAGTTTTTTGTTGAATAAAAGCCAATTTTTGTACTTGTTCGTCAGTTAATTGAGTGGCAATTTTCATTATGTCTCCCTTTTCGTTTATCACCTTATGGAAATTTTAACCTAAAAAACGGTAACTTTCAAATCTCCCCTAACCAAGTTTCGATCGCCGATATCAGATTCGGTTGATTGGGGGGAAAGCCTTTTAACGGCGCTTCTAGGGGTTCTGAGGTGAGAAATCGTACTCTCCTACCGAGACGCTTCGCGATCGCTTTTAGGGTGGGTTGGGTCGGGGTGGAAATTCGCCGCCAAAGAGGATGGCTCCGTGGGGGAGGAGGTGGGGCGCGTTTTAGGGTTTTGAGGTGGCGGCGCAGTTCTGCGGGGGTGGCGGGTTCCGGGGGGTCTTCGTCGGGACAGGTGATTTCCCAAATCAGTTCGCTGACGGTGAGGGCGATTTCCCGTTCGCGGGTTTCGTTGGCGAGGATGTCGGCGTTGAGGCAATTCTAGGGGTTCGTCCGTGAGGAAGGCTGGGGTGTCGGTTGGTTTATGGCAAAATAGAATATCATTCAAAGTAAGTCAGTACCGTGAGGCTTAGTCAATGATGAGATTTAATGATGTAGTTGAAGCAATAAAAGGTCTTTCTATCGATGAAAAACAAGAAATTTCAATGTTGTTACAGCAATATCTTCGTGAAGAATCTCGTGACAATATTTATAAGAATTTCCAAGTAGCCCAGCAGGAAGAAAAACAAGGAAATCTTAAGTTCTCCAACCAGATTGATAAATTGAAGAAGATGATTGAAGAATAATTATGGAAGTTAGTTTTAGCTCTGCTTTTAAACGGGCTTTTAAAAAGAAAATTAAAGGCAATCAGGATTTAGAAACAAGGTTTTGGCAAAAGTTAGACTTGTTTATCCTCGATCCATTTGACCCTACTTTAAAGACGCACAAACTATCGGGTAAGTTGAAAGATTTATGGAGTTTCAGTGTGGGTTATGATGAGAGAGTGTTATTCTATTTTACAGAGGATGAAAAAGCTGTATTTGTTGATATGGGCAGCCATGATGAGGTGTATTAAGTAGCCAGAAACTGGGTTTCTATCCCAATCTCTGATTTGTAGGTGAAACTGTCGCAGAAAACCGGTTTCTCAAATCTCCTCTAACCAGGTTTCGATCGCAGATATCAGATTCGGTTGATTGGGGGGAAAGCCTTTTAACGGCGCTTCTAGGGGTTCGGAGGTGAGCAAGGCAATGTCTCCTTATATCGTTCCAGGTTGTTGGGCAACTACTGAAGGATATTGCTAATCCGATTAGAATCATTTTTCAGGAATTGAGGTCATGAGCGATCGCCTTAATTATCCAGTGGCATAATAATCGGAATCGTTTGGTTTCTGTGTTTTCGATAGATGGTAAAATCACTATCTAGGGTAATAATTTGGCTATCTTCATACATTTCACTCATCCTCACTAAACAGGCATCGGCTAACGACATGGGGACTGAAACATAGCGTTGCATGAGGCTCTCTATCGCTTCTATTTCTTGGATTAAGGTGAAGGGTATAACCAGATGTCCTTGTTTGATTAATTTTAAGATAGTTGCTTGTCCTTGATGAATTCTTCGGGCCAGAAAACAGGCTTCTGTGATGACGGATTCATTGGTGATGACGGGGGCGGTAATTTTGGATAATTGGTTAACAGCCCAAGAATGAAATTTATCCTTGGGCAACAGAAAAGCAATTAAAACTCCCGTGTCTACAATGATTTTTGGACTCATTCTTCACCTAATCCTTCTAAATATTGAGGATTGTGGGACAAATCCTCTAAGTCACTATCGAGACAGCCCATAAATTCTTTTGCTGCTTCTGCGAATGAAACTTCAGGGGTTTCTATGGTTTGGGGCGCTGTTTTCTGGTGGCTAGATTGATATTCTAAGAATTCGATGAATTCAAGTAACTTTTGCCATTGTTCAGGGGGCAATTTTTGAATTTTTTGGATGGCTATTTCTAGGGTAAGCATGGTTCGTTATGATTTGCAGTTTTCAGCTAGGTCAGGTTCGAGTTCAATAGTGAGTTGAGTGGCAATTTCTCTTGTTTCCTCTTTTTGTCTATGAAAGGATATTTTAACCTAAAATTTCAGAAACCGGGTTTCTAGCAAAATATCGGGTTTGTAGCAGAAACTCTCGCAGAAACCCGGTTTCTTGGGTGATCAAATCTCCCCTAACCAGGTTTCGATCGCAGATATCAGATTCCGTTGATTGGGCGGAAAGCCTTTTAATGGCGCTTCTAGGGGTTCTGAGGTGAGAAATCGTACTCTCCTACGGAGACGCTTCGCGATCGCTTCTGGGTTGGGTTGGGTCGGGGTGGAAATTCGCTACCGAAGAGAATGGCACGGTGGGGGAGGAGGTGGGGCGCGTTTGAGGGTTTTGAGGTGGCAGCGCATTTCAAGCGGGGTGGCGGGTCCGGGGGTAGCCTAACCTTGGCGGTGTAACCTCAATCCACAAGCCAGACTTCTCCCCGGTTAGGACTACTCATAATCTGCCTCTTGCTCATCTAAGGCTAAAAACAGTTCTTCTGCATTGAGGACTAAATCCTCATCGGTCAAAGGGGGAACGTCAAAATTGATAACGCGCTTGAGTATTTCTGCTGCGATCGCCTGTTGTTCTGTAGTCGGCAAATCATCAAAGTTTTTGAGAATTTCTTGAGCTAGGGTATTCATAACAGTTCAGTCCGCTTCGTTACCCAAAATCAGGTTTTAAGGTCAATTCCAATTTTATCCTAAGTTTCAGGGAGAACCCCTATGTACACTCTCCCCTAACCAGGTTTCGATCGCAGATATCAGATTCGGTTGATTGGGGGGAAAGCCTTTTAACGGCGCTTCTAGGGGGTCGTCGGTGAGAAATGCGATCGCAATTACCCCCGTCAGTTTTTGGCAAAAGGCGATGAGTGCTGGGGTGGGTTGGGTCGGGGTGGAAACCGTTTCGCTACCGAAGAGAATGGCACGGTGGGGTTCGAGGTTACGGCGTTGTAGGGTTTTGAGGTGGCGGCGCAGTTCTGCGGGGGTGGCGGGTTCGGGGGGGTCTTCGTCGGGACAGGTGATTTCCCAAATCAGTTCGCTGAGGGTGAGGGCGATTTCCCGTTCGCGGGTTTCGTCCGCGAGGAGGTCGGCGTTAAGGCAATACAGGGGCAGGTGTTGCAGGGATTCCCAGGTGAGGGGAGAGGCGAAAGAGGGTTCGCCGCTATGGGGGGTTTGTTCGGTGACTTCGGGATGGGGGGTGGTGGGGGGATTGTGCCATGCTTGATAAAATTCGGGATAGGGGAGATTTTCGGCACAATTCCAGATGAGTTTATAACATTCGTTGAATCGGTCAAAGTTGCTTTGGTAAACTTCATCGCTGAGGTTGTGTTTTAAGGCGGAGACAACTCCTGCATATTGTTGCGGTGTGGCGAGGATTTTTCGCAGACTTTCAGCCGCTTCCCTCCGGGTATCTTCATCCTCAGTGGTGGCGATCAGATTGAGCAAGGCTGCGATCGCATCGGGATTTCCTTGTCCAATTTTTGCTAAACTCTCTGCTGCATTACTACGAGTATAGTAATCTTGTGGGGTTTCGAGAGTATGGACTAATGCCATGATTGCTTCTGAATTTCCCTCTGCAATTTCACCCAAACTCTTCGCTGCTTTTCTACGGTCATCTTCATTTTTAGTAGTTTTGAGAATGTGAATTAACATAGCGATATCTTCTAGGCTGTCATATTCGGCTTTCCCCAAACTCTTTGCTGCACTTCTACGAGTATAGTAATCCTGTGTGCTTATAAGAATGTGAACTAACGTTTTGATCGCCTCTGAATTTCCTTGTGCAATTTTCCCTAAACTCTCTGTTGCAGTTCGACGAAGACTTCCATCTGAATTTGTGTAGAGAATATGGATTAATGTTCTGATTGCCTCTGAATTTCCTTGTGCAATTTTACCCAAACTTTTCACCGCATTTTCACGGAGAGTTTCATCTTCATGTGTTTTGACAATGTGAATTAACGCTGTAATTGCCTCTAAATTTCCTTGTGCAATTTCACCCAACCCAATGGGAGCCAGATGAGTAGATAATATATCTGGAGGGGTTTTGATAACTTGGAGTAATGCTGCTATCACGATCGGATTTCCCGCATTGACTTGCTTACCCAAACCGCTTACTATATTCCAACGAGTATCGTCACTTTCAGTAGTTGTGAGAATACGAACCAAATCTGCAATTACACTTCCTTGACCAATTTGCAGCAAACTATTCACTGCTGCTATAGGAGAAAATTCATCGTTTGTAGTTTCGAGATACCGGACTAACGCTTCAACTGCTCTACGATTTCCTTGTCCAATTTTCCCCAAACTCTCAGCTACTTTTCCATGAAATCCTTCAGAATCAATAGTTTCCAGCAGTTGGATTAAGACCTCGGTTGCTCTAGCATTACCCAGATCGATTTCCCCTAAATTCTCCGCTGCCCTCCTACAGGTTTCATGATCTGGACAATGTTCAAGAATAGCAATCAGTTCTGAAATAGCTTGTCGTCGAATCGTCTCTGAAATACTCTCTCTCGCTACTTCTCCAATCGGTTCTAAAAAAATTCGCCATTCCTGTTTTTCAATATTGAAATAACCAAACCCCCACTTTACTACCTGCCTAACAACCTCAGTCACTAGGGAACAAACCTTAAATTCATTAATCGCAGCAGCAGCTATAAAATAGGCTTGATATTCATAAAAATCTCTACTATGATGTTTCAATTCTGCAAATCCATCATCAAACTCAACCAACGCCCGAATAAACCCCTCCTTCTCCTCATCCTTAACATCCTCACGCCCCAACCACAACAAAATCACCTGCTTCCACTGCTTCTCAAAAATCCGATACCGCTTCCCCTCCACCGGACAATCTACATGATTCCGAGGCAGAAAATAATCCCAATCCTCCACCGCCAACGCCGCCAAATACTCCTGAAACGTCGCATGATAAAACCCATACACCTTCTCACGGGGATTTTCCTCTGCCACCCCCACCTCATTCAACCAACCTAACTTTAACGCCAGAGGAAACAACGACCCCTTTGCCTTCGGTTTCCCCAAATGCTCACACACCAACCGATGAGTTAACCGAAATCGACTCGTTTCCGCCTCTAGGGATGCCTTCGCCAACTCTCCCAAAGCCGCATTTAACTGTTCCTTTTCCTCCTCCGTCACCGGAAAAGCCGTTTCCTTCCAGCCATAGACCGACTCCACAAAACCCGCATACAAGTCCGCCATCGTTTCCGGTAGCGCATCCTCCACCTTCCAAGTCGCACATAACAAGGTTAACCGCAGGGGATTGCGGCATAAATCCTTAATCCGTTCCTTCCCCGACTCTTGCAATTCTGACCACAACGATTCCGCTAACTGGACATCCTCACCCTCCGCCACCAACCCCCGAAACCAGCGCCGGATAAACTCCTGCATTTGTTCATCCTGAAACGGTTGGGTGAGATAGGTTTGAAACCCCTGTAACTGGCTGGGGTTCGCTTGCCACAAATTCAAGCGACAGGTGACAATCATCCGCGCATCCGTCACCCAACCTCGGAAATTTAACCCCTGTAGGTCCGTCTGGCTCATCTCATCCAAGCCATCCAACAGTAACCAGACTGCACCCCCCTCAAATTTATTCCCCCAGTCGGCTTTAATTTCCTCTCTGGACTGCCTCAATGCCTCGGTGAGCCATTTTTGCTCTAAATACTCTCCCAGGGGTTGACTGCCCAATTCTGCCAAGGATACCCAAACCACTAAATCATCGGTTTCTTGTAATAACCAAAAGGCTAATTTCTGGAGTAACGTGGTTTTTCCCGCCCCCGGTTCCCCAATAATCGCCAGACGTTTCTCCGTGCGTTGACTAATCACTTCTTCGAGAAACTCTCGGTAAGCAAACCGTTTCTCCACTTCCTCCCGATTGTACAAGTCCGAACCTTTTTCCGGGTCAATCTCTTGGGGGTGTTTTGGGTTCTCACTCCGTTTCGGTTTCACTAGGGCTAAATCGACAAATAAATCCTCATCAATTAAATTGCGATCGCCATAAACCTGACCGATAACCGTATTACTGCTTAACGGTTTCCGGTCCAGTAACATCCGACGGCAAATATCTTGCCATTCATCGATCGCATATTCCACCGGGAACCCAGCAATCTCTTGTCCAATCAGGCGTTTAAGTTGCTCATACCCGGTTTGGGAACTCTCCACAATCAGGATAATACTGCCTTGCTCAACTTTGGTAATCGAGAGGGTTTTATCCTTGAGGAGGTTTTGCAGGGTTTGGGTGATTTCCGTGAGTTGCTGTTGCGCTTTTTGATAGTCGCCTTTGAGTCCTAAAATGCAGCGGTTGAGCGTCGCCGTGAGTTGGGGCGGATGGTTAGGTTCAGGCAGTTCCCCAAAGGACTCTTTCCATTTATCTCGAATAACCTGTAGGTTCTCTTCTCTCTTGGTTTGATGTTTGAGACAGAGCGAAAACTTCCAATATCCTTGATTTTTGGCTGATTCATGCTCCTTCAGAATCCCCAAATCTCGAAGGCAAGCCAAGGCATTTTGAATCAGTTCATCCCTCGCCGCTTCCAAAATCGGTTTCTGGCGATAGGTTTCTAATAAAATCCCTAACTCCTTCTTAGTAATCCCCTTTTCTATCCGCTTAATCTGTCCATTGCGCTGTTTTTGCTCAAGGATGCCAGACACCCTCAACTCGTCCTCTTTCACCCACTCCAGTTCAAACTGTGCCTTGAGTGAGTCTGGGGGAATCGTGATCTCCTTATCATCCCAAGCCAGCAACGCCGCCACGAAGTCCAGACGGTCTTGCAAGTCCTCCGCGCTTTCTCCATACTTGCGGCTTTTTTTGAAAGGCTGACCCGATTTTCCCACCATGACGACCCTCGATAGAAAACTGGTGCTGGTTTGGGGAAACTTGCCCAAACGGGAGAGTTGCCCAAACCAGGTAAAGCCATTGTAGCAAGGATTTCCGGATTTTACCTGTGGGTTTGCTTGGGCAGTAGCCCAAAAAAACACTGACCTCAGAGACACAAATGAGGTCAGTCATGGCTAATCTACAAGACAAATTCAAACAACGCGCCGCCTTAGAAGACGCATATAGTAATTTCGTGGAACCCTATGTTAATGAGGTGATGGAAATTCAGCTTAATTCCTCCTTAGAGACTCCTCCGGCTCCGGTGATGTCGGCTTGTTTGGGCTGTGTATCGGGATGGTTGCTGCTGACGTTCGTTTATTGTCTGTGGATGCGCCGACGGCCATGAATGTAGCGACGACCTTCCCCACCACTTTCGTTAAATCCTGATTGGGCTATCGGTCGCTGGGGAGACGAACGCACCCGCAACTTCCAGCATAGCCACTCTGGCGCAGAATGGCGGGAAGAAGGTCTAACCACCTCTGGGTTAGCACTTCAGCCACAGAGGACACAGAGGAGGAGAGGGGGAAGAGGTGGGGGCGACCCCTTGTGGTTGTCCTGCCGGGTCGCCCTAGCCTTGGGGTCATCATATCAATGGCTACTTTTTTTCTGCTATTTCATGGGTCCTTTTCACTCAGATGCAAGTTACGCATGACCGAAATGCGTAAAATAAAAAACAATCTAAAAATTGTAGTTGCCGATACATAAACCCCTGGTGATTTTTCTTAGATTGTGGACACAACATCAAACCGACCCTATGTTATCTCTAAGCACTCATCCCCTGTGATTAGAACCTAAAAACTCACTGTTGATTCTTAACTAAACAATGCCCCGATTTAACCGTCGCCAATTCCTGATTACAGCTGGTGCAGCAACGGCTGGCAGCTTATTACTCCATAGCTGCGGACCGATTAATGACCAAACCCAATTTGAGGTAGAAATTGACCCAGAAAATGCCCCGGAAACTCCAACAGCACGACTCGGCTTTATTGCCTTAACCGACGCGGCTCCCCTAATTATTGGACGGGAAAAAGGCTTTTTTGCTAAGTATGGCATGACGGATGTCTCCGTTGAAAAACAAGCATCCTGGGGAACCACCCGTGACAATTTAGTTCTGGGTTCTCGGGGCGGTGGTATTGATGGGGCACATATTCTCACACCAATGCCTTATCTGATTTCAGAGGGGATTGTCACCGATGGTCGGCGAGTCCCGATGTACATTTTGGCGCGTCTGAATTTGAATGGTCAGGGGATTTGCCTCTCCAATGACTATCGCGATTTAGAAATTGGAGTCGATAGTACCCCCCTCAAGGAACGGTTCGCTGAACGACGGGCTGCGGGTGAAGACTTACGGGCCGCCATGACCTTTCCCGGAGGAACCCATGACTGCTGGATTCGCTACTGGCTGGCGGCGGGAGGGATTGACCCAGACCAGGAGATTTCGACGATTGTCGTCCCCCCACCCCAGATGGTGGCTAATATGCGGGTTGGCAATATGGATACCTTCTGTGTTGGGGAACCCTGGCCCCTGCAATTGGTGAACCAAGATATTGGCTATAACGCCTTAACCACTGGGGAACTCTGGCAAGACCATCCTGAGAAAGCCCTAGGAATGCGGGCAGATTGGGTTGACGAACATCCCAAAGCCGCCCGGGCGTTGTTGATGGGAACCCTAGAAGCCCAAATCTGGTGTAGTGAACCGGAGAATGTGGAGGAGATGTGTCAGATTCTCTCCCGCCGGGCTTGGTTCAATGTGCCGTTTGATGACATTATCGACCGGTCTCGGGGTATTTATGATTTCGGCATCGGTGAGGTGAGGGAAATGCCAGATTTGATGCAGAAATACTGGCGGGATAATGCGTCCTATCCCTTCAAAAGTCATGAGCTCTGGTTCCTCACTGAAAATATCCGTTGGGGGTATCTGCCCCCGGATGCGGATATTAAAGGCATGGTGGACCGAGTAAATCGGGAAGACCTCTGGCGAGAAGCGGCTGAAGCCATCGGCCAGGGAGACATGATTCCCGAAAGCACCTCTCGAGGTCCCGAAACCTTCTTTGATGGCAAGGTCTTTGACCCAGAAGACCCCCAAGATTATCTCAAGAGTTTAGAGATTACCCGAATTTAAGACTGATGCCGAAACACATCCTACCCCTATTGCCTGTTAAGAGTTAAGAGCATGATTTAATCTCAAATTAGGTTAACATTTTAGGGCAATACGGTATAATACCAAGTATGGTGCGAGACCTTCGGGTATGAAATAGAGCTGAAATGGGCGTGGGGACTACCCGGTGAGGACTTCAACCCCTTGGTTGATTGGGTCGCATCCCTGACCATCCCATAACACAGCCTGATTTTTTGGCCTACCTTCGAGACTTCCGATATGGCCAGTCAGGTGAAGCGTCTAATCAGGTCTAAGACTGCCCGCGCCCTGCTGACATGGGCGCATTATCGATTCAAACTAACCCTGAGACATCAAGGGGAAATAACTGGAACCACAGTTGTAGATGTGACGGAAGAATACACCAGCAAAACCTGTACTCACTGTGGTCATGTGCATTCCCAGCTAGGTGGCTCAAAAGTGTTCCGATGTCCTGAGTGTGGGTTCACTCTACCCAGGGACTGGAACGGTGCTTTGGGAATCTTTCTAAAAGCTTTGCGGGATACCGCCTCTGTTACCTTAACGGGTAATAGTGCTATCGTCGCATTGTCAGGCAATAGCCGGATAAATGTCGCGTCAATGTATCAGTTCCCTGTCCCCTTCTCTCCTCATGAACCTATGACTTCTCCTACTTATCGCCGACGCCATAAATTTCAATTTTCCCCACAACGGTGGCTTAAAGCCGTTCTTAACAAGGGGAAAAAGCTGATTCCATCTGCGGTTGCTATTCTGATTTTCCTGGTTGTTTGGGAGGTGTTCACCGCTGTTTCCGATTCGACGTTGCCCGGTCCTATCCGCACAGTGTCAGAAACTTGGGAATTGATTATCGACCCGTTTTTTGACCACGGCGGCATTGATAAGGGGCTATTCTGGCAAATTTTGACGAGTTTGCAACGGGTGGCCTTGGGGTTCTCCCTCGCTGTGGTGGTGGGAGTCTCGTTAGGAGTTCTGATTGGTACGAACACTCTAATGTACCGTGCCTTAGACCCGATTTTTCAAATCTTGAGAACGATTCCCCCCTTGGCTTGGCTACCGATTTCCTTGGCAGGCTTTGAGCGAGCAAACCCTTCGGCTATTTTTGTGATTTTTATTACAGCAATTTGGCCGATTATTATCAATACAACTGAGGGAGTGCGGCAAATTCCTCAGGATTATAATAATGTGTCACGGGTGCTACGACTTGACCGCAAGACCTATTTCTTTAAAATCCTCTTCCCGGCAACGGTTCCCTATATTTTTACGGGACTCAAGATTGGGATTGGTCTGTCTTGGCTGGCAATTATCGCCGCCGAAATGTTGATTGGTGGTGTGGGTATTGGTTTCTTTATCTGGGATGCCTGGAACAGTTCTCGCATGAGTGACATTATCCTAGCGGTGATTTATGTCGGGGTCGTCGGCCTACTGCTGGATAAGTTTATTACCTTCTTGGCCAGTTTGGTGGTGTCTGAAGACTAAGCTCAATAATTAATTAGCTGTCTTCTGTTCTGATTTCGTTGTCCCCTACTCCTGCTTAAAGCCCATGTCTATTTTTGCTGAAGTTGACCATATTGAACGAGTCTTTAATCTCCCTAATGGAGGCACTTATGTTGCCTTGAGTAACATTGAACTCAAGATTCGTAAAGGTGAATTTATCTCCTTGGTGGGTCATTCGGGCTGTGGTAAATCAACCCTCTTAAACCTAATTGCCGGACTCGATAAACCTACCCGAGGGGGCATCATCCTAGAAGGTCGCCAGGTGACAGAGCCGGGACCCGATCGCATGGTGGTATTCCAAAACTATTCTCTGCTGCCCTGGCTAACGGTGCGAGAAAACATCGCCTTGGCGGTCGAATCCGTTATGGGCGATCGCCCCCGAGGAGAACAACGCGGTATCATTGAACATCACATTGACCTAGTGGGCTTACGTCATGCGGCCCATAAACGCCCCGCCCACCTCTCCGGGGGCATGAAACAGCGGGTTGCCATTGCCCGGTCGCTGGCTATCCGCCCCAAACTCCTCCTCCTGGACGAACCTTTTGGAGCCCTAGATGCCCTGACCCGAGGGGGACTGCAAGAACAACTGATGCGTATCTGCGAGGAAAGCCAAGTCACCTGTATCATGGTCACCCATGACGTGGACGAAGCCCTCCTCCTGAGCGATCGCATCGTCCTCCTCACCAACGGCCCCGCCTCATACATCGGGCAAATTCTCGATGTCCCCATCCCCAGGCCCCGCACCCATGTCTCGGTGGTCAAAGATCCCAACTACTACGGACTCCGCAACGAGATCGTCTATTTCCTCAACCAACAGCGACGGGCTAAGAAACGCCAAAGCCAACCCCAACCCATCGAAGTTCACGAAAACGGCTTAGAAAAAGTCAACCTCAACCTAGGCTTCATCCCCCTCACCGACTGCGCCCCCCTCGTGGTGGCTAAAGAACGGGGATTCTTCGCCAAACATGGCTTGACCCAAGTCACCCTCAGTCGCGAACTCAGTTGGAACGCGATCGAATCGGGCATTCGAGAGCAACGCCTCGACGCAGCCCAAATGGTTGCCGGAATGCCCCTCGGAATGACCATAGGCCGGGATAACCATACCCCCCTGCCCGTCATTACCGCCATGACCCTCTCTCGCAACGGCAACGCCATCACCTTCCATCGTCACTTCTACGAGGAAGGGGTGCGAACTCTCGCCGATCTCAAAGGCTTTATCGCCGCCCACCCCGACCGACGACTCACCCTGGGAGCCGTGCATCCCACCTCCATGCACAACCTCATCCTACGTTACTGGCTCGCCTCCGCTGACATCGACCCCGATCGCGACCTGGATATCGTCATCATTCCCCCCGCACAAATGGTCGCCAACCTCAAAGCCGGCAACATCGACGGCTACTGTGTCGGCGAACCCTGGAACTCCCGCGCCGTCCATGAAGGCATCGGTTTCGTCATGGCCACCGACCCGGAAATCTGGTCTGGCCATTGCGAAAAAGTCCTCGGAGTCCGGGAAGACTGGGCGCAAACTCACCCCAAAACCCATCTAGCCCTCATCCAAGCCCTCTTAGAAGCCTGCGACTACTGCGACGATATGCGTCATCGGGAAGAGGTTTTAGACCTCATCTGTCGTCCCGAATATGTCGGGTCCGACCCCATCTACACCCGTCCCGGCTTCATTGATGCCTACAACAAAGGCATCGGCGACCCCCAACCTATCCCCCGCTACAACCAGTTCTTCTGCGACAAAACCAACTGTCCCGATCGCACCGAAGCCCTGTGGATTCTCACCCAAATGGCCCGTTGGGGCATTACCCCCTTCCCCCGCAACTGGATTGAAGTCATTGATCGCGTCCGCCGTCTCGATATGTTCTCCCAAGCCGCCCAAGGCTTAAACATGATGGACATTGGCCGCGATCGCTATCCCATCATCCTCTTCGACGGGGCTATTTTCAACCCAGACGATCCCATCCATTACCTAGAACAACTACAAATCAAAACCAACCTAACCATCACAGAAATCGATCTCAACCCAGCCCCCCGAGAACTATCGGCCGCCTAACCCCAAAGAACCCACCCCTAAGCCATCCCTAGAGGACAACCGATCCCCCATTCCTCTTTCACCCCTGCTACCTACTGTCTATTTCCTTCTTACCCAATGCAAACTGTAACCAACTCCACCTCCCACACCTACACCACCAATGACTCTTATCTGGTCATTGATGGCCTTAGCAAAACCTATGCCACCCCAGAGGGGCCCTATCGAGTTCTCGACAACATCCAACTCACCGTCCGGGAAGGAGAATTCTTATGTCTGATTGGGCACTCCGGCTGTGGTAAATCGACCCTCCTGGATATGGTTTCCGGCTTCCGTCAACCCAGCGAAGGAGAAGTTCGCTTAGAAGGACGACGAATTAAAGAACCCGGGCCTGATCGCATGGTGGTCTTCCAAAACTATGCCCTCCTGCCCTGGCTAACCGCCTACGAGAATATCTTCCTGGCTGTCAACTCCGTCTTTCCCAAGCTCAAACAACGGGACAAAGTGGCGATCGTGCGAGAACATCTGGAACTGGTGGGCTTAACTGAGGCCGCCGACAAGAAGCCCAAAGAACTCTCCGGGGGAATGAAACAACGGGTATCCATCGCCAGAGCCTTAGCCCTTCGCCCCAAAGTTCTCATTCTCGATGAACCTTTCGGCGCTCTCGATCCCATCACCCGGGAAGAACTGCAAGAAGAACTGCTACAAATCTGGGCCGATCACAAAGTCACCGTACTCATGATTACCCATGATATCGACGAAGCCCTCTTCCTGGGCGATCGCCTGGTCATGATGACGAACGGCCCGGCTGCCCGCATTGGTGAAATCCTCGACTTACCCTTCCCTCGGCCGCGCGATCGCACCCGACTCATGGAACAGCCAGAATACTACGAGCTACGCAACGAAGCCCTAGACTTCCTCTATCGTCGTTACGCCCACGACGACACCTAAAGCCCAGAAGAATCCTTTACGCCTCTGGATGAAATGGTCACCACCCCCGTTTCTGAGGCACTTCTTGGCGGCTGGGGAATAATACGTTTGCGTCAGATTGTAACAGTTTCAGATATTCAAATCTCCCCTAACCAAGTTTCGATTCTCCCAGGTCAACGCCTAAGCGATCGCCTATATCAATCAGATTCCCTTGATTCGGCGGAAAGCCTTTTAACGGCGCTTTTAGGGGTTCTGAGGTGAGAAATCGTACTCTCCTAGGTCAACGCCGAAGCGATTCTCCTGCCCAGACGCTTCGCGATCGCTTTTGGGGTCGGTTTTGTCGGGGTGAAAATTCGCCGCCAAAGAGGATGGCACTGTGGGGGAGGAGGTGGGGCGCGTTTTAGGGTTTTGAGGTGGCGATCGCATTTCCGGCGGGGTCTTCCTCGGGACAAGTGATTTCCCAAATCAGGGGGACATTGAGTCAGAAAAATGTTAATATAAGTAAATCGGCACGACAATAAATCTGAACATAAAATCAACCACTAGCGATGAAAAAGTCCATCGAACTCAATGAAGAATTGGTGAAAGAAGCATTGCGCTTAACCAATATTCAGACAGAACAAGAATTAATTAACTTGGCTTTATCCGAGTTAGTCAAAAACCGCAAAAAACGAAATTTACTCGATTTGAGCGGACAGATTCAATTCTCAACAGATTACGACTATAAAGCCTTACGGTTAAACCGGAATGTTTTTGATTGATACATCAGTTTGGATTGCTGTTTTGCGAGACAAGACGGGTACGGTTGGTCAATCTTTATCAGAAATTATTAAGGAGCAACCCATTTTTTTGAGCCGATTTACTCAAATGGAACTGTTGCAAGGTTGCCGAGATGAACGGGAGTGGAGGTTATTAGAAACCTATCTGCAAGACCAAGACTATATCGAACCCACTCCTAATACTTGGGTGGCGGCTGCCCGAATTTATTACGATTTACAACGACAGGGATTAACGGTTAGAAGTAGTATTGATTGTTGTATTGCTCAACTGGCGATCGCACATCAGTTGATCTTAATTCATAATGACAGGGATTTTGAGACAATTGCAACGGCAACCAGCCTTAATAGTTTACGCTTTCGACCTGACAATAATTAATTATCAACTCTCCTCTAACCCTATTCTAACCTAAAAAATGCCAATCCTCAAATCTCCCCTAACCAGGTTTCGATTCTCCTAGGTCAACGCCGAAGCGATCGCCGATATCAGATTCCCTTGATTCGGCGGAAAGCCTTTTAACGGCGCTTCTAGGGGTTCGTCGGTGAGAAATCGTACTCTCCTAGGTCAACGCCGAAGCGATCACTTCTGGGGTGGGTTGATTAACGGTGACTCGGAGCGATCGCCTCAATTTGAGAACACCAAGAAAAGTCCTTGATGTTAAAAGTGTAGATTGTGGTAACATCATGGGCTAACATAATCCCAATGTGCAGTAAATCAAAAACACCTCCATTGCTTACAGGTCTTTCTGCCAATAAACCGATCCAACGTTCAAACAAATCCACCGGAGTTGAAAGTAGACAGATATGGGGCATCTGACAAATCCGGTTAATGCGGATAATTGCTTCCGTTGGCTGTAAAGGCGTGGCTAAAATAGCGGGATTAGTAATATAGGAGTAAAATTCCGCTCAAACCTGCGATGAGACACACAAAATTTCCCTTTCGGTGGGTCTAAATATTTCTAAAGCGGCTTGATGTTGAGGGGCTTTGGTATTAGCAACATAAGCGAGGATGTTCGTATCCAGATAAATTCGTTTAGCTTCCCCTGCCATAAAGCATCGTCCGATTAAAGGGCTGGAGAATTTCGCTGGCAAAAAACAAAGAATTCAAGTCTGATTCTGAGAGATTTTCTCGGGTTGATTGTTTCTGCTGTTGATTAATAGTTTTAAAAGTTTCTATCATCTTGTGAATTTGCTCGATTTGTTCTGGGGTGAGTCCGGTGATATCAAGAGTTTGAGTCATTTTTGAGTTGGGGGCTAGGGGTTGTTGACATTTTAGCTAATTTTGGCGCTAAGGGTCAAAAACCGGGTTTCTTGAATCATCAAACCTCCTCTAACCCGGTTTCAATGGCGGATATCAGATGAGGTTGATTGGGGGGAAACCCTTTTTACCGAATCACTCGAATTTCGAGGTTAAGATTTAACTGACTCCATTGGCGGTCTGCGGTAATCACGGGTTGATTGAGAACAAGACCCAGGGCTAGACAAGCGCGATCGCCTAGGGATAAGCCTAGAGGTTTAGTCATGGGTCGTAGCATACCCGCAATTTGAGCTTGCGGTTCATCAAAGGGAACAATTTTTAAGTTCAAGTCGGACAAAATTTGCAAAATCTCGGTTTCTGAGATGCCAATTTCGGCCAATTTAGCAATAACTTCCGATAAATTAATGGTGCTAATCGTTGCATTTTCAATCAAGTCTGTTATTTGTTCACTCCCGCTTTCTTGATTGAGAAATGCTAATATAGCAGAGGCATCCATGATGACATTACTCATGGATAGACTCGTGACGGCGTTCTTGAATCAGTTCCTCTGTTAGGTTGCGATTTTTCGCATATTTTTTGACTATTTTTTGAGCCTGGGTGAGGGGGCTGGTGGAGTCAGTTATTAGTGGGCGATCGCCTTGTTTCTGCTGTTGATTAATAGTTTTAAAAGTTTCTATCATCTTGTGAATTTGCTCGATTTGTTCTGGGGTGAGTCCGGTGATATCAAGAGTTTGAGTCATTTTTGAGTTGGGGGCTAGGGGTTGTTGACATTTTAGCTAATTTTGGTGCTAAGGGTCAGAAACCGGGTTTCTTGGCTGCTTAAATCTCCTCTAACCAGGTTTCGATCGCAGATATCAGATTCCGTTGATTGGGGGGAAAGCCTTTTAACGGCGCTTCTAGGGGTTCTGAGGTGAGAAATGCGATTCTCCTACGGAGACGCTTCGCGATCGCAATTACCCCCGTCAGTTTTTGGCAAAAGGCGATCGCTTCTGGCGTGGGTTTCGTCCGGGTGGAAATTCGCCGCCGAAGAGGATGGCACGGTGGGGGAGGAGGTGGGGCGCGTTTTAGGCTTTTGAGGTGGCGATCGCATTTCGGCGGGGTCTTCCTCGGGATAAGTGATTTCCCAAATCAGTTGGCGATCGGGTGAGGGCGATTTCCCCTTCGCGGGTTTGGTTAGCGAGGATGTCAGCGTTGAGGCAATACAGGGGTAGGTGTTGCAGGGATTCCCCGGTGAGCGCTTATTCGGAGAAAGAATTGAGGAGCGCGATCGGCTATAATTTATGAGGTGTAATCACACATTCAGCCTTAAAAATATGACTTCAACTCCTGAATTAATGAGCCGAATTACGCAAAATCCCGGTCAATGTGGGGGTCGTCCCTGTATTCGCGGGATGCGAATTAGAGTCACCGATATTTTAGAAATGTTAGCGGAAAATGTGAGCATTTCTGAAGTTTTAGAAGATTTTCCCGATTTAGAACTAGCAGATATTCAAGCCTGTCTGCTGTTTGCGGCAAGACGTACTGATTTTCCCAGACTCACCGCATGAAAATTTGGGTCGATGCTCAACTTCCGCCTACGTTGGCAAGTTGGCTGACAGAAACCTTTGGTTTAGAAGCGAGTGCATTGCGGGATTTAGGCTGGCGGGATGCTCAAGATATCGAGATTTTTGCAGCAGCACGGTCTGAAAATGTGGTGATTGTCACGAAAGACAGTGATTTTATTGATTTGGTCTGTCGTTTAGGATCGCCTCCTCAAATTTTATGGCTAACTTGTGGCAATGTCACGAACCGTAATTTGCGAAAATTGTTAATGGCAACTTTACCGAATGCGTTGGAGCAATTGCAGCAAGGAGAAATGATTGTGGAAATTACGAATACGCCTTAATTTCCTCTAACCAACTTTCAATGGCGGATATCAGATTCCGTTGATTGGGGGAAAACTTTTTAACGGCGCTTCTAGGGGGTACTGGGGGAGGAAGGTAATTTTCGCTTAGATTTGAGTGCAGTGGATTTTTTCAGGTTTTAATAAGGTTTTGTTGGCCGAGTTCTAGGGAGATGCCACTAATGCGATCGTCTCCAGGGCGATAGGATAACACTTCGATGCCAATAGGTTCATTGGTATCTCCATCTTTGAAAAGGATAATATCGTTCCCAAGTTCCGTAGCAATTTGGTTAGGGCGGGGAGATTGCCAAAAAATGGTTAAGAGTTCGGTTTCGGGTTCGTAAAAGACTTTTATTTGGGCCATAATTTTTCTCCTGTTTTGATTGCATCAGTTTGGTAAGCTGTAATCAAGTAACCCTCTCCATTTAAACGCCGCGCAACGGCAACCAGCCACCTTTTGGCTTTGAGGGTGCGATAAAATAGCAAGACATCAATATCGCGCTGACTTTGGTAAATGGCATCGGGTTGATTAAGGGTTTGCTGAATTTCAGTTTCATAATGGGTAATATCGGGATGCTTGATAAGCAGTGTTTGCCAGTAGCTTTCGGTGGTGCGGACGGTGAACCCTAGGGGAGTAGAAACAATAAATTTAACAATTGATTCCATGTTTTAGCTGAAGGCTAGGGTTTGCTGATATTTTAGCGAATTTGAGAACTTGGGGTGAGGGTTCAGAAACCGGGTTTCTTGGTGGCTGCTTAAATCTCCCCTAACCAGGTTTCGATCGCAGATATCAGATTCCGTTGATTGGGGGGAAAGCCTTTTAACGGCGCTTCTAGGGGGTCGTCGGCGAGAAATCGTACTCTCCTACCCAGACGCTTCCGGAACGCAATTACCCCCGTCAGTTTTTGGCAAAAGGCGATCGCTTTTAGGGTGGGTTGGGTCGGGGTGGAAATTCGCCGCCAAAGAGGATGGCTCCGTGGGGGAGGAGGTGGGGCGCGTTTTAGGGTTTTGAGGTGGCGATCGCAAGTCAGGCTATATTACAATTAATCAGAGCCTAAAATCAGGAATCAAGCCAAATGACTACCCAAAAATTATTAGAAAAATGGCAGCGTTTAGACCCTGAACAACAGCAACAAGTTCTCGCTTTTATTGACTCTATTCATCAAACGCCCCAACCGACTAAACCCAGTTCCCCGCTTGGAGCAAAGTTAAGAAAAATCCGCCAAGAAATTATAGAATCGGGCATCCCCTTGTTAACGCCAGAAGAAATAGAACAAGAAAAAGCCGAACGCCGTGGAGGCTATGTGGACTAATAATGATCCGAACTTTTGTTGATGCTGGAGTGTTAATTTATGCGGCTCGCGCTGAAAATGAAATGGCTGAACTTTCTTTACAAATCTTAGAAGATGACCAGCGAGAATTTGCTTCTAGTATTTTTTTGAAATTAGAGGTTTTACCCAAAGCGATTCATCATCAACAAAGTAGCGAGATAAAGTTTTATGAAACTTTTTTTGATGCCGTCATTTACTGGGCAAACGATATCAACACTATCATTGAACAAGCCTATCGAGAATCTAGTCAATTTGGACTAGGGGCTATGGATGCTTTACATATTGCAGCAGCAGTCTCGGTTGGAGCAACGGAATTCATAACCAATGAAAAACCTCAAAAGTCAATTCATCGAACTCGAAGTATTAAGGTGATTTCTATTTATCAATTATAGTGTTAATTCATCAACTTGACAACGATATCGCCAAATATTTTAATCAATAAATAGGGTTTTATCACTCATCACTTTCTGTCGTGAATTTCATCTCGGGTTGGTTTGACCCACCCTTGAACCGGAATGGGGTTTTCTGCCAATTGATCCATTAATCTGGTTTGGGGCTTTGCTTCTGAAACCACAATCACTCTAACGTCCCTTCCTTCTTGAATACTTTGTTGATATTCCGGCGGAATTTCTATCATGCCTTGTTTGATTTTCGCTTTAAATTCAAAAGAATTAACCATTTTTTACTTTTTTTGTCTATTAATCTATCGATATTTTAACCTAAAAAATGCCAATCCTCAAATCTCCCCTAACCAGGTTTCGATCGCAGATATCAGATTCCGTTGATTGGGGGGAAAGCCTTTTAACGGCGCTTCTAGGGGGTCGTCGGTGAGGAAGGCTACAGCAATTACCCCGGTCAGTTTTTGGCAAAAGGCGATCGCTTCTGGGGTGGGTTGGGTCGGGGTGGAAACGGTTTCGCTACCGAGGAGGATGGCACGGTGGGGGAGGAGGTTACGGCGTTTTAGGGTTTTGAGGTGGCGGCGCAGTTCAGCGGGGGTGGCGGGTTCCGGGGGGTCTTCCTCGGGACAGGTGATTTCCCAAATCAGTTCGCTGACGGTGAGGGCGATTTCCCGTTCGCGGGTTTCGTCAGCGAGGAGGTCGGCGTTGAGGCAATACAGGGGCAGGTGTTGCAGGGATTCCCAGGTGAGGGGAGAGGCGAAAGTTTGTTCGCCGCTATGGGGGGAGGTGGGGGGATTGTGCCATGCTTGGTAAAATTCGGGATAGGGCAGATTTTCGGCACAATTCCAGAGGACGTTGTAGGATGGATGGAATCGTTTAAAGTTGTTTTGGTCAACTCCATCGCTGAGGTTGTGTTTTAAGGCGGTGACAACCCCTGCATATTGTTGGGGGGTAGTGAGGATTTTTGGCAGACTCAAAGCTAACCGCCAGCGGGTATCTTCATCCTCAGTAGTTTCTATAAGTTTAACCAAAACAGCGATCGCCTCTCGATTCCCTGGGTTGATTTCCCCTAAACTCTGAGCCGCCCACATCCTGGTTTTTTCATCCTCAGTGGTGGTGATAACATTGACTAATTCAGCGATCGCTTTACAATTTCCCGGGTCAATCCTCCCTAAACTCGCCGCCACACGCCAACGGATATCTTCAGACTCAGTGTTTGCGATAATGTTCTGCAAATTAGCGATCGCCGAGCGATTTCCTTGTCCGATTTTTTCTAAGGTCTCAGCCGCCATCCAACGGATATCTTCAGACTTAGTGTTTGCCATTATTTTGACCAAACCAGAGATGGCTTGAGGATTTCCCTGTCCGATTTTCTCTAGCAACAAAACCGCATCCAGCCGGGTATATCCAGACGGACTGGTTTCGATAACTTCGAGTAAATCCGCAATTTCTTGAGAGTTTACTGTGTTAATTTTATCTGGGCTCTCAGACGCTTGCCGCGAGGTATCTTTATCCCCGTTGGAGATTCTAATTGTGTTCCAAGGGCAAACTTTAGCATTTTTGGGATCAATTTTTTTTAAAATCAACATTGCCTGCATCCGGGTATCTTCATCTGGGCAATTATCAATAATTGCACTCAGTTCTGTAATCGTCAGCCGTCGAATGGTCTCATGTATCGCCTTTCTTGCCCCTTCTTCAACCGCTGCGCGAAAAGTCATCCATTTTGGCTTCTGAATGTCGAACTCACTCAACCCCCACTGTACCACCTGCCGCACAATTTCATCTACTAGAGAACAAGTTTTAAACTCATTAATCGCAGCAGCAGCTAGAAAATAGGATTGATATTCATAAAAACCTCTACCATTGTGATGTTCTAATTCGGTCAATCCATCCTCAAACTTAATCAACGCCCGAATAAACGCCTCCTTCTCCTCATCCCCAAGATCCTCACGCCCCAACCACAACAAAATCACCTGCTTCCACTGCTTCTCAAAAATCCGATACCGCTTCCCCTCCACCGGACGATCGCAATGATCCTTCGGCAGAAAATAATCCCAATCCGCCACCGCCAACGCCGCAAAATACTCCTGAAACGTCGCATGATAAAACCCATACACCTTCTCACGGAGATTTTCCGCCGCCACCCCCACCTCATTCAACCAACCTAACCTTAACGCCAGAGGAAACAACGACCCCGCCGCCTTCGGTTTCTTCAAATGCTTACACACCAACCGATGAGTTAACCGAAATCGACTCGTTTCCGCCTCCAGGGATGCCTTCGCCAACTCTCCCAAAGCCGCATTTAACTGTTCCTTTTCCTCCTCCGTCACCGGAAAAGCCGTTTCCTTCCACCCATAGACGGACTCCACAAACCCCTCATACAAGTCCGCCATCGTTTCCGGTAGCGCATCCTCCACCTTCCAAGTCGAACATAACAACGTTAACCGCAGGGGATTGCGGCATAAATCCTTAATCCGTTCTTTCCCCGACTCTTGCAATTCTGACCACAACGATTCCGCTAACTGGACATCCTCACCCGCCGCCACCAACCCCCGAAACCAGCGCCGGATAAACTCCTGCATTTGTTCATCCTGAAAGGGTTGGGTGAGATAGGTTTGAAACCCCTGTAACTGGCTGGGGTTCCCTTGCCACAAATTCAAGCGACAGGTGACAATCATCCGCGCATCGGTCACCCAACCTCGGAATTTTAACCCCTGTAGGTCGGTCTGGCTCATCTCATCCAAGCCATCCAACAGTAACCAGACTGCACCCCCCTCAAATTTATTCCCCCAGTCGGCTTTAATTTCCTCTCTGGACTGCCTCAATGCCTCGGTGAGCCATTTTTGCTCTAAATACTCTCCCAGGGGTTGACTGCCCAATTCTGCCAAGGATACCCACACCACTAAATCATCGGTTTCTTGTAATAACCAAAAGGCTAATTTCTGGAGTAACGTCGTTTTTCCCGCCCCCGGTTCCCCAATAATCGCCAGACATTTCTCCGTGCGTTGACGAATCACTTCTTCGAGAAACTCTCGGTAAGCAAACCGTTTCTCTACTTCCTGCCAGGTGAAGAATTCGGAACCTTTTTCCGGGTCAATCTCTTGGGGGTGTTTTGGGTTCTCACTCCGTTTCGGTTTCACCAGAGCTAAATTGACAAATAAATCCTCATCAATTAAATTGCGATCGCCATAAACCTGACCGATAACCGTATTACTGCTTAACTGCACTTGTCGGTCTAGCATCCGACGGCAAATATCGCGGTCAATCTGGCGCTGCTGGGTTGTTCCTCCAATGTAGGTATTTTGAACACCATAATTCACACCAGCAACATTGCCTTGCTGACCCTGATTCCCTTGACTGCCCGTGTTTTGATGATTAGTTGGCTCTGACATAGACTAATCCTTCTCTTTTGTCCAACCCTCGATCGCCCCAGCAACGATCGCCCCCACTGGATTTTGCTTGAGTCCTTCCACCAGTCCACCCCGCGCCGCCCGGATTGCTCGTTCCTTAAAGGTTGGCTTTTCCTCAATTTTGGCAATGACCATTCCCGCGAGCCTCATCTTTTCGCTCGTGGTGGTTGCCTGAGTCACGTCTAAACTGGAAAGCAAAGTTTGAATCTCTTTGACTGTTGCCTGAAGTTCAGGGTCTAAGGTGTTCGTCTGAACCCCGTAGTTGACTCCCGCCACATTATTTTGAGTGCCTTGATTATCCACACTGCCGACTGGAGCGTTGAACTGTTGCTTTTTACCTTCTTTACCTTCTGTCATCAGATTACCTCATGAATTGATCTAAATTCCCGGCTACCCAAAATGCAGCCGCCACCGATGGTTAGTTTTAGGAGCGATCGCCCCACATCCATACCCATCTCCTCAACCTTGGGATAATTATAACTGAGGCGCGATTTCCAGTGGCTCTGGTGTGACGAATATGGCTCAAGGTTATTCAAAAACTCTTGACAAATCCCGATAGCCTGCGCCGACGGTGAGGGGGTTTGGGATGAAATCTCTCAAAATTGGGGACGGTGAATGGTTGGGTTTCGCGGTTCGCTTCACCCAACCTACCAGACTACGAGACTGCTGACGTTCGTTTATTGTCTGTGGATGCGGGGACGGTGAGGGGGTTTGGGATGAAATCTCTCAAAATTGGGGGCGGTGAATGGTTGGGTTTCGCGCTTCGCTGCACCCAACCTACCAGACCAAGGCGCGGTCAATTGGTGAACGCTCCCCCACTGTTTGGCGGCGAGGTGGGGGAGTGCGTCAGTATTTTAAATCACTCCTGGGAGAGTGAAGCGCGATCGCCCTAGGTTCGCTTTTTACCCGGAATAGCCCAGCGTTTGATACTCCCCACCGTTACCGGCATACTATCCGCCACATCAATGGTGAAGCGAAACACCTGACGCGATCGCTTCCCATCTTCCGGATCAAAGAAAGTCAGTAACACATCCCAACAGTCGCTATTCAGGCGGCAGTAGGGGCTTTTCTCCACTTCGATGGTATCCAAGCGTCGGTCAGCGGCGATCGCCTCCGCAAAGGTAGCAGCCGCTTGGAAAGTATTGGTTACTGCAAAATTGAGGGCGCGATCGCGGGAGGTTTTCCCCACATTATGCAATTCATAATACACCCGATTCAAAAACGCCGTCAGCCCTTCCCGCAGCAGGCCTTCACTCCCCTCCTCAAGGTTATTTAAAGTCCCCAACGCCGCATCAACCAGCAGGTTAATATTCCAGCCATACATCCCGCGAGGATTGCGAACGTTGAGCACCGGAACCACTTCCCCCGAAAACAGTTCCACCATCCGCTCCGTTTGTCGGCCCGGGATACTGACGCGCTCCATAAATTCGGCGCTCGTTTCCGGTTCAAGTTGTCCATTGAGCATCAACAAAAACATCTCATAAATATCATCAGCAAAGGGGCCTTTAGGGTCGAGGGCGTAGATGGTATTTTGGTCGAGATTCAACGTCCAAATCAGCGAGTAAGCCGCGTCGGGATGATTGTCTAAATGTTCCACCATCTGGCGGGCATCGTAGGGGTCGGGCGGCACCATCACCCCATGCAAATTAACCGGAGCCATCGTTTGTTTAAACGTATCCCGCCGCGCCTCGTCTCCGAAATCATAGCCAATCGTACCGAGGGCGAAAACGTGACCTGAACCAGCCTTGCTGGGTTGAACATCGGCAGGGGTGAGGGAGGCGGAAGCGGTTAAAGATACTGGCGTTGTGGTTTGAGTTACAACGTTGCTCACCTTAACCGCAGATGGTTCGATACCCACGGCGGAACCGATGGCATTCACCCCAAGGGCGCTGTGTTCGGTGCGATTCACTTGATCGCCCGCAAAGGAAATCGTCACCCCAGACCCAAATAACAGCCCCATCGCGCCGGGGAGGTTCACTTTACCCCGCAGGCAGCGTTCCGGTTCGTCGGTGTCTTCAGGGGTGCAAGGAATGGCGGTATTGAGCAGCGCCGCCCGCACCGCTTCCGCATCCACAGGTTTACCCTGTTGGAGTTGCAGACTCATCAGCAAACCGCACAACCCGGTCATTACCGGAGCCGCCATACTTGTTCCCAGAAGGCGCACAGGTTCTTCATTAGCCGGTTGCGCCCCCAGAATTTCACCCCCCGGAGCCATGATGCCTTCTAGGGCATTGTTACCCCCCCAATTGCTGAACTTGTAAGGTGTACCGTCAGGCTTTAACGCTCCCACAGACAGCACTCCCGGCAGGGAAGCGGGCATACACCAGCATTCCCCCTTATTGTTGCCTGCGGGGGCGACGATCAGAATATTGTTGTCCTGGCATTTTTTCAGAGCTTGCAATAAAATTTCTTCCCCTTCCCCGGTTTGGGTGGGGCGGCAGGCGGCACAGTGGATGATATTTGCGCCTAACTCCAGACCCAGTTCAAAGGCACGAGCTAGATTGATGGGTGAGATGAATTCTTCATCCGTGCCACTGGTATTGAGGGGGACGTTAATCACACGACAACGCGGCGCGAGTCCGGGAGAGGGGGTGTTTTCTTGGCCGACAATGGTGCTGGTGATGTGGCAGGCGTGGTTGTCGCCGTGGATGCGTTTGAGGATCGGTTCAGGGAAGGCGGCTTTCTGGGCTTCCGCTTTTTGGTCTTTATCTAAAGTATCATCCTTGCCGATCGCCTGAAATAGGAGATAAGCCTCTGTAGGAACGGGTTCGGCGGGTTCGTGCCAATAGGGGAAAACTTTGGAAATTTCCGCCCCTTCAAAACAGGAGAGGGTGTGATCGGGGTTGCCGTCGAGGATGACGATGGTGATGCGGGGGTCGCCGAGGGTTTGGTTGCGAAGTTCAGCCAGTCCGGGGATGCGATCGTCGAGGTCGTGGGGATGTTGGGCAGTAGTCCCTTGGGTTTCGACTGCGCTCAACCCGACAGAATCCTCCAATTCGGAGGGGTTCATTGTTTCGAGTTCGCTCGGTTCCGCAGATGCGGATTCGGCTTCAATGGCTTCAATGTCTGAATCTAATTCGGAGAGGTGAAGGGTTGCTTGGGTTTCGACTGCGCTCGGTTCAACAGATGCGGATTCGGCTTCAGTCGCTTCAATTTGTGAATCCAATTCGGAGGGGTGAAGGGTTGCTGGGGTTTCGAGTTCGCTCGGTTCAACAGATGCGGATTCGGCTTCAATGGCGATCGCTTCCACCGCCAATTCCTCAGAAGCCTGAATATTATCTGCTACTGAATCATCTACCCCACTCGCCTGAATATTCCCGTTAGGCAATGACCCCAACATGAATTCACCCACAGAGGATTCCACCACATAATTTAATCCTGTCGCCCGGGCAAAGCGATCGCTATCTCCCGCCCCCAACGAACAGGGAGCCAGCCCCATATTTGTCGCCACCAAATAGAGATTCTGATACAGGACGCCGACGTGCTTGAGAACTAGGGCATAAGCCAGCGATCGATATTTGCGGAACAGTCGCCCAAACCGAGCCGTAATAATCAGCAAAACTTGGGGCATCCCCTGTTCACCACTGGACTGGTGAGCGTCTTTAAGTAATGCTTGAATATCGGCCTCAGCAGCATCAATTTGAGCCAGTTGGTGATTGAGGGGATCATAGTGATAAAGTCCCGGTTTCACCCCTTCACAACGACGCACCGCTAAATAGATTTCTAGTTCGTACATCGCGCCACCGCAGGGATAGGGGCGGCGGCTGATTTCGCCCCAGTCGAAATCTTCACCGAATTGGGCTTTGAGCAGTTCGGTTTGCTCGGCATCGTGGGTATAAATTTCCTTGATGCGAGCGGTGCGGTAGAGCAGTTCGCCCAATTGCTCGATGGTGATGGGGTGATTCTCGTCATATTCGCGAATCGATGCCCGTTGTTCGATCGCCGTCGTCAGGGTTTTATCCCGTTGGCGGATGGCATCAATGCTCATTTGGGGCAGGGCGACAATTTGCCCGCTCATGGGGGGCTTGACTACGGGAAACTCGTCCCAAACCTCCAAACTGGCGGCAATATCCCCCGTGGGGTAGTCGTGGCGACCTTGGCGACAACGGCTATGGAATAGCAGGTTATGGAACTCCCACAGTTTCAGTTCTGGGGCTTCGGCTTCGATGGAAAGGAAACCCGTTGCCCAGAGGAGATTCAGGAATTGATAGGCGGTTTCTGCCCCAATTTGGGGCGGGGGCGTGACCCGTCGTAGGGATTGGGGTTGGGCGAGTTGGGCGAGGATGGCGCTGGCTCGCCAGTCCAGCAGCTTGACTCGAAATTTGGATAAGGGAGATTCCAACACCATGCCGCCCTCGTGGCTGCGTTGGTAGGCAAAGCGGGAGAGGCTGACACTGGCCCGAGTCCAGTGGGGTGAGTCCAGGTTAAGTTCGGCGGATTCCACCATTGGCACGGCGATCGCCAACGGTAATACAGCATACTGCAACCAGCCGCGATCGCCCATCTGTTGCAATGTGGCGGCTAACTGTTCCCCCGCTTCCATCCCTTCCCGTTCGCTCAGAGTTTGGGTCAACTGTTGGAGGGTGGCGGTTCCTTCCTGTAAGTGGGCTAGGGCATCGCCCATCCCGGTGATGGCAGGGAGAGTTACCATAGAGGGAGCAATGGATTGGCTAGGATCGGTATTCGCGGGGCTGAGGGCATAGCCCTCTGTCGTGGTGCTAACCTGAATGGTGGAATTGAGAGAAACCGCAAAGGGATAGGTACGCATAGGTTCTAGATGGGTAATGTTACAGAGGAAAGGAAATAACAGCAGCCATTGGGGAAATCATTAGCAATGGTATCTTATTTGATGTCAAAAAATGGTCAAATGCTATGCCTGAAGGAGACGATTTTTTTCAAACGATTGAAGCACTTTTTAACACATTGGCTGACAGAAACATAAATTACTTATTGGTTGGAGGAGTGGCTCTACTGAGTTATGTAGAAAGCCGCAATACTCAAGATATTAACTTGATTCTGGCTCGATCCGATCTAGATGCTTTGCCCGAAGTTGTGATCGAGGATGAAGATAAGGATTTTATACAGGGTCTATTTGACCCCTTGCAGATCGACATTTTTTTAACCCAAAACAAGCTATTCAAGGAAGTTTTAGAACAATTTTCCATAGGTAGACAATTTGGCGATCGCATTATTCGGTGTGCCACAGTGGAAGGACTTGTGCTGCTGAAATGCTATGCCCTACCGTCTCTTTATCGACAGGGGCAATTTAGCCGAGCCAGTATTTACGAAAATGACATTCTTCTCCTCCTATTAAACTATTCGGTAGATATTGATAACCTGATAAAAATTCTGTCTGCCCATCTTCTCCCCAGTGATCTGACAGAGGTGGGCGCGATCGCTGAGGAAATTCAAGGCCGCATTCGGCGCTTTTCCAGCCAACAGCGATCGCTGACGGATGAGTAGACAAGGGGATTGGGTGACAGGGCGATCGCATTTTCAAATCCGGGTAACGCGGGCACGGTGAGTAGGGAAGCGGTTGCACCGGCATCATTGCCAGAAACCAGGCCGAGGGTGTAACCGTTTTCGGAGGGATTAATTTGAATGCCGGAACTCAGAGAAATAGTAAACGGATTCATAGTCAATTCAAAATTCAAAATTCAAAAAAGTTGGTAAACTGCTCGTATCAGTTTTGATTCCATAGATTTTGACTTGATTATTATGGATTATCGGCCGATTCCCGATCGCACATTTGAGTTTGCCGTGAGAATTACCAAGCTTTGCTCCCATCTCGATCAACAACCCGGAACACCGCGATTGTTAGCCAATCAACTGTTTAGATCGGGAACGTCAATCGGTGCCAACATTGCCGAATCGGGTTCGGCTGAAAGTGACCGAGATTTTATCAGCAAGCAGTCGATCGCTCTCAAGGAAGCCAAAGAAACAAGATATTGTCTCAGGCTATTAATTCAATCAGAAATGATACCCGAGACAAAAGTATCCAGTCTCTTGGATGAATGCGAACAGTTAATCAAAATCATTTCAAAATCCATCCTGACCGCCAAAAGAAAGCTGAAATAAAGTTAAAATCAGCAAGCCAGAAGTACAAATTTTTGACTTTTGACTTTTGACTTTTGACTTTTGACTTTCAAATGGGTGATAGCTGATTCAAATCTCGGATGGGCTGTCCCAACCAGCGCAAAATCGCACAGGCATGAGCTTTTTTGAGCATCAAGCGATCGGCGGCTTGGGAAAGATCGCGCAACTCTTGCTGTTGGCTGGGCGTTAATGTTCCCTCTTGGTTGCGATCGAGTAGTTCCAGATGGCGTTCCTGCTGGTCTGGAGCGATTTGACTTCGGGCAATTTGCCGGAGTTCATCTACACTCAGCGTTTGCAGGGTCAGCAATTCAGCCTGTATTTCCGCCGGGGCTGTATCGATCGCAGGGGGTAAGTTTCCAGCAATACTTTGGATGACCAATTCCGACAGGGGTTGGTTGGTCAACTCGGCAAGGCGAGATAAGCGTCGAACAGCAGATTCTGGCAGGTCTATTGTCAGTTGCATGGTGATATTTCCTTTGCTAAATATATTAGCATATTTATCATTCTTGTCAACCTTTTTTTGAGATTTATTCGGCTATTATCAGTCGGCTTTCGGTCAACTTTAATTGGTCGGTAAAATGGTGCGAACGCACGATGAGCGATCGCTTTTTCGGTCGCCATCTATAGGGATTATCAGTCGGCTTTCAGTCATCAGAAAAGGAATCAACAAAAACATCACTGACTACTGGATGTCTGTCCGGGATAATTGCTCGATAAAAGTTTGATGTTCGGACGTAGCAATTCCCTGTTGCAAGATCGCCAATACTTGTGCCAAGTCCCCCGCCAACAGCGCATCTTTGTCCAACCACAAACCGGGAAATACGAGCGATCGCACGATGCCATCACCATCCACATTCAGGGGGACATACTGACCGTCTTCCCAGCGGAACCAATCGATCGCCCCGTCAATCGAACCGAAACAGCCGGAAGATTTGCCGAAAATCATGCACTTTCTCAATTGGTACACAGCAATGTGCTTTAACCGAATGCTCGGACGCACGGGACACTTTTGGGAAAAGCGCTATTTTGCCGAAGGGTTTCCGGCTAGTGACAAAGACCGAGTATTGAATACCCTGCGCTACATCCACGGCAATCCCAAAGCGGCGAAAATGCGATCGACCTTTTTCTACGAGTTCAGCAACTATGGCAGTTATGAAAAACTCACCGATGATGGCTTGACCCAGTGGCATCCGGCTTTCTTGCAGTTGGGGGCAACTTTGGAGGATTGCGCTCGAAAATATCGAGGATTTTGCAACCGCTACAAACCCAAAAGTAAACCCGCGAAAAAGTGTCATTGGGGTTCAAGGCTACTGGCGGGGATGAAAGCTGAACGTCAGTCTTCTTCTCGGGGTCGGGGGAAGAGGGGCAGAGGGAGTGATGCTCCCTCCACCCCTACCGCGTGCCAGGTATCGGAGGTATCGGCAGTTGCCCGTCAATTCATCGAGGCGAACCAAGCGCCCTGGCTGTCCTCACGAGAAGTTTGAGGATTGAAAACGGTTGTGGTAAAATCAACCCCGACTACTCGTCGTCACCCTCATAGGAACACAACTCAGCACTACGACACTTCCTCCCCGCCTGGGCTTGGGAGCCGATCGCCTCTTCACTCAGTTCAGCCAAAGCGCTAGGCAGTTGACCCGTAGGAATGCGGTCAACGGGCTGCTGGGGGTTGGGGGAGATGTTTTTCTTGTCCATTGGATTTCTCCTGAGTTTGCTAGGTTTTCTCGTCTCCAATCAAAAAGTCATTAAAGCCTCTTAATTTTGACTTTTGACTTTTCAACTTTTGACTTGTTTGACCGCTTGGGGTGGTCAGTCCCTTCTTGTTGTCAAGAAGCCTGTTTGTGCTGCCCCGTAGCGGTGGGCGCGGCACGAAAATTCTGGTTTGGGGTAGCACCCCATTCAGTCCAACAAAACTCTGGGTCGGGGAAGGGCAGAGGGAGTGATGCTCCCTCCACCCCAACCGCGTGCCAGGTATCGTCCAGCCCCGAGGTATCGGCAGTTGCCCGTCAATTCATCGAGGCGAACCAAGCGCCCTGGCAGTCCTCACGAGAAGTTTGAGGAGCGAAAAGGGTTGTGGTAGAATTACCCCGCGACTACTCGTCGTCCCCATCATAGGAACACATACAGGGATTATACGGGTCAAATCCTTGGGGAAGGGCCTCAAGGGAGCCGATCGCCTCTTCACTCAGTTCAGCCAGAGCGCTGGGCAGTTGACCCGTAGGAACGCGATCAATGGGTTGCTGGGGGTTGGGGGAGATGTTTTTCTTGTCCATTGGATTTCTCCTGAGTTTGCTAGGTTTTCTCGTCTCCAATCAAAAAGTCATTAAAGCCTCTTAATTTTGACTTTTGACTTTTCAACTTTTGACTTGTTTGACCGCTTGGGGTGGTCAGTCCCTTCTGAGGTGATCAGAAGCCTGGATCGTGCTGCCTGGATAGCGGTGGGCGCGGCACAAAAATTTTGGTTTGGGTCTGGGAGGGGGTAGATTCTCCCCCTCCCAGGGTGCCAGGTATCGTCCAGCCTTGAGGTATCAACGGTTGCCCGTCAATTCATCGAGGCGAACCAAGCGCCCTGGCAGTCCTCACGAGAAGTTTGAGGATTGAAAACGGTTGTGGTAAAATCAACCCCGACTACTCGTCGTCTCCGTCGAAGGAACAAGCCCCTATCAGCTCATACCCAAATTCAGCGGCATTTTGAATGTCTTGGGCATTGGAGGCATAAACACCCGCGAAGGAGAGGGCTGCTTCACTCAATTCAGCCAAAGCACTGGGCAGTTGACCCGTAGGAACGCGGTCAACGGGCTGCTGGGGGTTGGGGGAGATGTTTTTCTTGTTCATTGGATTTCTCCTGAGTTTGCTAGGTTTTCTCGTCTCCAATCAAAAAGTCATTAAAGCCTCTTAATTTTGACTTTTGACTTTTCAACTTTTGACTTGTTTGACCGCTTGGGGTGGTCAGTCCCTTCTTGTTGTCAAGAAGCCTGTTTGTGCTGCCCCGTAGCGGTGGGCGCGGCACACAAAACTTTTAAGTGGATGTCATCCAGTCATCCCTGCCGCAAATCTTTGATAGTAATAGAGGCGAATATTTTCAATTCTTCCTTGTTGTAGCTCTTGTTCGGCTACACCAACCCAGGCGTGGGGAAGTATTTCTTGCTGGTTATAAAAAGAATGCACCCGATTTCCCATATCATTTAGTCGAAAATAATTCTGTAATTCTTGCTTGTTTTTGAGTAGGTAATATAGAACTGGATTTTCATTTGCTATGGACAGACCCATATAAAATGAACTAGAAGCACCAAGTGGTTTTAAGGCAGAAGCACAGAAAATTGAAGCCAGAAAAGATTGGACATGAGGAGAATTAAATTCTTCTTCTTTCAGACTGGCATATAGTTCAATTTCACTGCGACCATCCAGATAAAAATCAAACCCAATCAGAGAGACAGATGATAACAGAATTTGGTGAAAATTGTCCCTAGGGAGTTTAGCCAAACTGAAAGCCGTTGCAATCTTTTCAGGATAGTCTTCAATCGTGATGTGCATTTTCAGGCTAGAGTCGGCCAAGTTTTGCCGCAGGTCGATGCCAGTCGATAAAACCGACATCTTGCTAAAGTCGAAGTCATTCCCCAAGAAATGCTGAAGCAAGCCATAGTCTAAATGAACGTCTACCTGATTTTCGGTTTGATGAAAAAACCTAAAAGCCTGGTCTAATTTTTGGGGCCATGATTGAGTCATCTCTTGAAAAAACAAGAGAAATCGGGAAGCAATTAAATGGTCGGACTCAACTTTGCAAGATGCCTCAATTGTGCAATCCCCTTCAACGCTAACCACGAAGTCTTCAAACAATTGAAGGGGGAAAACCGGCTCGACTTCAAAGGCAGTTTGATGGGCGCGAATAAATTGCAGTCGCTTTTCCCGTAAATGATTTTGTTGGAGAATAGAGGTACAGTTCATAAATGATGTCTATCAATGATGTTTTTGCAGAAAAAATGTCCAGAAAACCCAGAAATTTTCAGTCAGGATACGCCTACCACGTCACGACGCGGTGCAATAATCGCGAGTTTAAGCTGAGTCGTCGAGACAGTCGGGAGGTGTTTCTTTATGCCATCAAACGGGCGGTAAACAAGTTTGATTTCCGACTTTACGCCCTGTGCATTATGAGCAATCACGTCCATTATCTCATCGAACCGAAACAGCCAGAGGATTTGCCCAAAATCATGCATTTTCTCAATTGGTACACTGCTATGTGCTTTAACCGAATGCTCAACCGCACGGGACATTTTTGGGAAAAGCGCTATTTTGCCGAAGGGTTTCCCGCCAGTGACAAAGACCGAGCATTGAATACCCTGCGTTACATCCACGGCAATCCCAAAGCGGCCAAAATGCGATCGACCTTTTTCTACGAGTTCAGCAACTATAGCAGTTATGAAAAACTCACCGATGATGGCTTGACCCAGTGGCATCCGGCTTTCTTGCAGTTGGGGGCAACTTTGGAGGATTGCGCTCGAAAATATCGAGGATTTTGCAACCGCTACAAACCCAAAAGTAAACCCGCGAAAAAGTGTCATTGGGGTTCAAGGCTACTGGCGGGGATGAAAGCTGAACGTCAGTCTTCTTCTCTGGGTCGGGGAAACAGGGGCAGAGGGAGTGATGATGCTCCCTCCACCCCAACTGCGTGCCAGGTATCGGAAAGCCTTGAGGTATCGGCAGTTGCCCGTCAATTCATCGCGGCGAACCAAGCACCCTGGCAGGGCAGTCCTCACGAGAAGTTTGAGGATTGAAAACGGTTGTGGTAGAATTACCCCGCGACTACTCGTCGTCCCCCTCATAGGAACAACAAATATGACAACACCGGCCAAGGCCAGCCGCCGCCTGGGCTTGGGAGCCGATCGCCTCTTCACTCAGTTCAGCCAGCGCACTGGGCAGTTGACCCGTAGGAACGCGGTCAACGGGCTGCTGGGGGTTCGGGGAGATGTTTTTCTTGTCCATTGGATTTCTCCTGAGTTTGCTAGGTTTTCTCGTCTCCAATCAAAAAGTCATTAAAGCCTCTTAATTTTGACTTTTGACTTTTCAACTTTTGACTTGTTTGACCGCTTGGGGTGGTCAGTCCCTTCTTGTTGTCAAGAAGCCTGTTTGTGCTGCCCCGTAGCCGTGGGCGCGGCACGAAAATTCTCGTTTGGGGTAGCACCCCATTCCGTCCAACAAAACTCTGGGTCGGGGGAAGAGGGGCAGAGGGAGTGATGCTCCCTCCACCCCTACCGCGTGCCAGGTATCGGAAAGCCTTGATGTATCAACGGTTGCCCGTCAATTCATCGCGGCGAACCAAGCGCCCTGGTAGTCCTCACGAGAAGTTTGAGGATTGAAAAGGGTTGTGGTAGAATCAACCCCGACTACTCGTCGTCCCCCTCATAGGAACAAAAACTCGGATCTGGAAGCCGGATACTAGCCGCCTGGGCTTGGGAGCCGATCGCCTCTTCACTCAGTTCAGCCAGCGCACTGGGCAGTTGACCCGTAGGAACGCGGTCAATGGGTTGCAGGGGGTTGGGGGAGATGTTTTTCTTGTTCATTGGAGTTTTACCTCTTTTGTTAGGTTTACAGTTTGACCACTTGGGGTGGTCAGTCCCTTCTTGTTGTCAAGAAGCCTGTTTGTGCTGCCCCGTAGCCGTGGGCGCGGCACGAAAATTCTCGTTTGGGGTAGCACCCCATTCCGTCCAACAAAACTCTGGGTCGGGGGAAGAGGGGCAGAGGGAGTGATGCTCCCTCCACCCCTACCGCGTGCCAGGTATCGGAAAGCCTTGAGGTATCGGCAGTTGCCCGTCAATTCATCGAGGCGAACCAAGCACCCTGGCTGACTCAACAGCCGATTTGAGGATCGAAAAGGGTTGTGGTAGAATCAACCGCGACTACTCGTCGTCCCCGGAATAGGAACACAATTCCGTCCCGCGCAGGTCCGAAGCGTAAGAGGCCTGGGCTTGGGAGCCGATCACCTCTTCACTCAGTTCAGCCAGAGCACTGGGCAGTTGACCCGTAGGAACGCGGTCAATGGGTTGCAGGGGGTTGGGAGAGATGTTTTTCTTGTTCATTGGAGTTTTACCTCTTTTGTTAGGTTTACAGTTTGACCACTTGGGGTGGTCAGTCCCTTCTTGTTGTCAAGAAGCCTGTTTGTGCTGCCCCGTAGCCGTGGGCGCGGCACGAAAATTCTCGTTTGGGGTAGCACCCCATTCCGTCCAACAAAACTCTGGGTCGGGGGAAGAGGGGCAGAGGGAGTGATGCTCCCTCCACCCCAACCGCGTGCCAGGTATCGGAAAGCCTTGAGGTATCGGCAGTTGCCCGTCAATTCATCGAGGCGAACCAAGCACCCTGGCAGTCCTCACGAGAAGTTTGAGGATTGAAAAGGGTTGTGGTAAAATCAACCGCGACTACTCGTCGTCCCCATCATAGGAACAGTGCGGAAAACACCCGGTGCCCATGAAACCCGAGGGAAGGGCCTCAAGGGAGCCGATCGCCTCTTCACTCAGTTCAGCCAGCGCACTGGGCAGTTGACCCGTAGGAACGCGGTCAACGGGCTGCTGGGGGTTGGGGGAGATGTTTTTCTTGTTCATTGGAGTTTTTCACTCATTTGTTAGGTTTACAGTTTGACCACTTGGGGTGGTCAGTCCCTTCTTGTTGTCAAGAAGCCTGTTTGTGCTGCCCCGTAGCCGTGGGCGCGGCACGAAAATTCTCGTTTGGGGTAGCACCCCATTCCGTCCAACAAAACTCTGGGTCGGGGGAAGAGGGGCAGAGGGAGTGATGCTCCCTCCACCCCAACCGCGTGCCAGGTATCGGAAAGCCTTGTTGAGGTATCGGCAGTTGCCCGTCAATTCATCGCGACGAACCAAGCGCCCTGGCAGTCCTCACGAGAAGTTTGAGGATTGAAAAGGGTTGTGGTAAAATCAACCGCGACTACTCGTCGTCCCCATCATAGGAACAGTGCGGAAAACACCCGGTGCCCATGAAACCCGAGGGAAGGGCCTCAAGGGAGCCGATCGCCTCTTCGCTCAATTCAGCCAAAGCGCTGGGCAGTTGACCCGTAGGAACGCGGTCAACGGGCTGCTGGGGGTTGGGGGTGATGTTTTTCTTGTCCATTGGAGTTTTTCACTCATTTGTTAGGTTTACAGTTTGACCGCTTGGGGCGGTCAGTCCCTTCTTGTTGTCAAGAAGCCTGGATTGTGCTGCCTGGATAGCGGTGGGCGCAGCACGAAAATTCTCGTTTGGGGTAGCACCCCATTCAATCCAACAAAACTCTGGGTCGGGGGAAGAGGGGCAGAGGGAGTGATGCTCCCTCCACCCCAACCGCGTGCCAGGTATCGTCCAGCCTTGATGTATCAACGGTTGCCCGTCAATTCATCGCGGCGAACCAAGCGCCCTGGCTGTCCTCACGAGAAGTTTGAGGATTGAAAACGGTTGTGGTAAAATCAACCCCGACTACTCGTCGTCCCCCTCATAGGAACAAATCCCCCCTGCTGCTAGCCGAGCGCTAGCCGCCTGGGCTTGGGAGCCGATCGCCTCTTCACTCAGTTCAGCCAGGACACTGGGCAGTTGACCCGTAGGAATGCGGTCAACGGGCTGCTGGGGGTTGGGAGAGATGTTTTTCTTGTTCATTGGAGTTTTCACTCTTTTGTTAGGTTTACAGATTGACCGCTTGGGGCGGTCAGTCCCTTCTTGTTGTCAAGAAGCCTGTTTGTGCTGCCCCGTAGCGGTGGGCGCGGCACGAAAATTCTGGTTTGGGGTAGCACCCCATTCAGTCCAACAAAACTTTCTGTCTTGACTTTTAACTTCCCGAAGCCTCCAATTTCCGAGAAACTGCAACGATTTTCCAGCTCTCACAATTCGGCAATTGAGGGAACAAGCAAACTCTATAAAACCCACTAAAGGGATTAGATATTGCCCTTGCTGAAAATATTAAACACATCTCTCGTTTTTGTCAACAGTTTTCTTCAATTTATTTACCTTTTAGAAATTGATATTTTACCTGAGTTAGGCGACCAAAAAATAGGCGCAATCTTCCGGCGCAAAATCACTTTTTCGGTCGCCACAGAACCCTCAGCAGTTCGCTTTCAGCCCCGACTGAAACATTATTAAAAACCAGAATATAGCGGTTTCCCAAGCTGTGATGTGATGTACGGTTTAAAGCCCCTCGCCCTCTTTGGGAGAGGGGTTTGGGGTGAGGGTTATACATCATGAGAACCTCCATAAAAATTAATCCAGTGATTACCCCTTAAAACGGCATCGCCATCGGGTTCATTTCCGTTTCCAAAGTCGGAGTTTCCCGCCAACCTAATTGAACCGGCACATCATAAAGCCGCCCCGGCCCAAACCGCGACCAAAAATGACGCAGCCCCGGCACAATCACCTTGACCACATTCAAACCAATATCCGGGCGAGTTTGGTCTAGTACCAACGTTTCTAACCCTGCCGCTCGCACAATCTCCACACAGGTAGTCACATCCTCGCGGATATCATTCCCCCAGCGTTTCGGATAGTCCTGCATCGTTTTCAGCGGTTGAGCAGCATCAGGAGCCAAATAGGGCTGATTCTCTAACGTCGCTTCCAAGAGCCAACGTTTGGCATCGCCATCCAGTTGGTCATCCGGTACTTTGTCCAGTTCCAAGCCCAACTGATTCACCTCCGTCAGGGCGCGGAGAATGGCAATGGTCGGGTCGAGGTGCGCCCCAAAACCGAGAATCAACCGTTGCGAATTGCCCACTTTGCGCCGCGACACTCCAGCAAAGGCAGAAATTCCCAAATCTGCCGTCAAATCCAACACCCACAAATCCCGGTCATTCTCCCCATAAAACTGTTGCAACTCCAAAAAGTAAGGCTCATCAAAACTGCTCAAATCCACCGCCGGACGACGCAAGCGGTTATACCACCACAGCGCCACACTGTCCCGTTCCACCAACTCCAAAAAACCCTTGTAAAATCGCCTCCTCTAGGGTGTTCCCTGCCGCGTTGCCATTGGAATCAGCCCTGCAAAATCGCTGACCTTTTGGCATCGGATAGTTGTAGTAACAAAAAGCCGTGGGTAAGTATTTGTGACACTGTTCCGTTAGCGACCAAACCGGAGTCCAGTCGATGCTTTGGTTGGGGTCAAATCGCTGGGGAATCCAGTCATGGGCCGCTTGGCGATTTTGATTAATCTCCTCACGGCGGGCAAATTGGCTGTCACTAATACAGAGACAATCTTCAGGATTAATCGCCAACTCCCCCAACTCCGCGAAAGTCGCCTGCTTGCGAGGTTCATCCCCCTGGTAAATCCCCGAATAACGCTCCACCGCCTCACAGAAACCACTAGCGCGGGATTGGCTGTCGGTTTTGCCCTTGCCGGAACTCTTATGTTTCAGAGTGCTCCGGAGTCCCCGCAGGGAAGTCGCACCCCCAAAGGCGTGTCCGGCGCGGTAGGTATGCACCAAAGGGTTAGCCGGGTCGGTGACGCGCACCAATTCCGTCACCACTCCCGTAATCGGACTGATTAAATGCTCATGTTGCTGCACCGTTTGGGCGGGAGTGAGGGCGCGGTGGCCGCCATCGCGGGTGAAGTGTTTCTCGCGAGATTCCAAAACCACAGGCTCAAACCCTCGACGCTGGAGGATTTCCGGGTCGCCGCAAGTAGGGCATTGAGGGCGACGGATGAGGCTGTGGGTTTTGAAGTCCAGAGTGCGCTGGTTGAACGTGATTAACTTGCCCTCCAGGGTGGGGGAAGGCGTGGGGGACTGGGCAAGAACAAGGGATTTGGCGATTTCGGTAGCCGCAAACTGAAGGGCAGTCTGCAACGTCGAAGGCAAGGCGGCGCGGGCTGTGGGTAGATAACTATTGTATTGACCGTGTGAGGGATGTTGCCGTTGGTTTGGGCAGCGGCGTATTTTTCGCGCTGCACCGAGGCTTCCACTTCCCGGTTGCCCTCCAAACGCTGGGCGAGGCAGTGCCAGCAGCCCGTTTCTCCCGGTTTGAAGACTGGGCCGAGCCAAAGGACACTCCCCAGGGGTTTGACTAAAATCCAAGGTTGGCCGGTTTCGACCTGATGACGGTTGAGGGGGGCGAGGTCTGGGTTAAGGTAGTCATCGGTGAGAACGATCGCCAGAGCAGCCTCGGCTTCGGTGGGTTGGAGGGGAATGCCTAAATCGCGCAGAGCAGCCCCCAGAATGTCAACCATACCCTCACTAATGCGGTTTCCGACGGTTTTGAGGGTGACGGGTTGTTTCAGGGCTTGGGCGGCGACTGCGGGGGCAATACCCAGTTCACTCCAAAAAGCAGCAACTTCGGGAGCCAGTTCTGGTGCAGACTCAATCAGGTAGCCTTTTTCGCTGAGGCGATTGAGAACGAAATCAATATGGTCAAGGGGGACTTCACCGTTGAGCTTGTCGGCAATTTGTTCGCGAGAGTGGTTGCCGTCCAGAAAGGGAAGAATTTGGCAGTAGAGTCCCCCAGTGAGGGCGTGGTTTTCTTGTTCCCCCAAGAGATAGACCTGTTTGGGGGGGATGATTTCGATGTGGTAGTGGGGTTTGATTTGGAAGGACATAGGGTAGAGGAAGATAAGGGTTAGTACAATACTGATCAGGCAAAAATACAGAGGTGAAGAAATGTTGACCGTCGTTTCACCGCAAAAACTTTATCTTTCCGCCGGAACAGTCATGCGATCGCCTGCCACCTGGCAGGAATATCAAGCATTGTGCGAACAGCGGGGAGATGGTTCCATTCCTCGGCTTAAATATCGTTCTGGAGAAGTATTGTTGATGTCGCCTTTACCCAAACATGGTCGAGATGCTCATTTAATTGCTGCCATCATTACAACCTTGCTGGATAATCAGGAGCGAGAATACGATGCTTTCACACCCGTGACAATGCAACTGCCAGAAGAAAGCGGGATTGAACCAGATTATTGTTTTTACATTGACCATTGGCAAGCGGTTTCCGGTAAGGAACGGATTGATTGGCGCAATGACCCCCCGCCAGATTTGGTATTAGAAATTGACATCACCAGCTACTCAGACGTGCAGGATTATCTGCCCTATCAGGTGCCAGAAGTGTGGCTATTTCGGAACCAGCAACTGATGATTTACCAACTTCAGGGCAATGAATACGGCATCACATCCCAAAGCCAATATTTCCCGGCGGTAAATCCAGCCGCTCTCGTTGCTCAATGTTTAGAAATTGCCTATCAGCGAAATACCAGTGCAGCCATTCGTGATCTGAAGCAGCAACTCGGAGGGTAGGGGAGCCGAGAAAAGGGTAACGAGGCGATGGGGTAAACTTAACCCCAGGCGTCAGTCTCCTTGCTCCCCCCTCTCCCCTCACAATGCCCTGATCGCCTCAAAACTCAAGGTATCAATTCGCAGCCAAGACTCAGGCCCAAATCCGCCCTCGGCGAAAGGTTTTACTGTTAGGTTTGGGTTTATTGGCGTGTTCGCGGGCATACTCCCACCAGTAGGAATAATCCTGAAGCCCCGTCATCGCTGTGGGAACATAGGATTTTGGCGCTGGCGCGGGTGGTGTTGCCGGGTTAGCTGCCGGAGCAGTTTCCGGCAGATCATCTGGATTTTTTGGGGTGTTTTTTTTCGCCATCATCGTCTCCGTATTTCAATAAGAACAGTAAAAATTGGCAATGTTCTGGGGTTAGAAAAAACGACCCATTGAAGCAAAGCCAGAGTGCATCACTTGGTTGTAGCTGCGCGGGGCAAAAACTGCCGGGTCGTTGTAGTTAGCGCCGTGAAGCAGATCCATCCGAATATGCACCAAATCCTCGATCTCCCCATCTTCCAAATCCACCGCTAAGGCGGGTTGGGTGAAATGAGGTCGCTTAACCGGGGCGGATTGTTTAGGAAATGTCATTGTTTTTTGAGGGGTAGATAAGAACTGGGAACGGAAAAAAGAGGAGAGGCGGCTAGAAAGTTGACTTTTCCTCCGCCTCAAACCTTGAAGATTAATAGGGCGAAGACCAACTCTTCACTTCGCCCAACGTCACCGGAATCAAATCGCTGACATCAATGGTGAAGCGGAAGATTTTCTTAGCCCGACGGCTATTTTCCGGGTCGAAGAACTTCAGCTTCACATCCCAGCAGTCGCTATCCATCCGACAGAAGGGGCTTTTCTCCACCGTGATGCTGTCTAGTTCCATCCCCTGGGCGACGGCTTGGCTAAAGGTCGAGGCGGCTTGGAAGGCATTGGTGACGGAGAAATTCAGGGCGCGGTCTTGGGAAGTTGTACCCAGGTTCCGTAAATCGTAGTAAACCCGGTTCAGGAAACTGCCCAGGGTGCGGCTCATGGCATCGCGATCGGCTTCACCTTCGGCCGCCTGTACCGTTTCAAAGGCGGCATTGACGAGGCTGTTCACTTTCCAGCCGTAGAGTCCCCGCGTGCTTTGGGGTTCGATGATCGGCACCACCTGCCCAGAGAACAGCTTCACCGTGCGCCCGGTCAAGACACCCGGAATACTGACCCGCTCAATGTAGTCGTCGTCATGTTCCGGCTGAATTTGGCCGGCGAGGAGTTCTTGCAGTGCCAGATAGGCTTCACGGGCGAAGGGGCCTTTCGGTTCGATCGCATAAACCGGAGTCAACTCAATATTGAGCGTCCAAATCAAAGACCGAGCCTCAGAAATATCGCTGGCCAGGTAATCCACCATCTGACGCGCATCGTAGGGGTTGGCCGGCACCGACACGCCCTCGCTGATTTCAAAGGGAGGCATCAGTTGCTTGAAGGTGTCGCGACGGGCTTCCGAACCGAAGTCATAGCCCAAGGTGCCCAAGGCATAAACCAGTTGGCTGGATGCGAGTTCGCTGGGGGCTTGGCTGGGAGTGACGGCGTTGCTAGAGGTCATAGGGGTTGATTGAGTAGGGGTGAATGATTGGACAGTGTTGTGTTGCTGGGAGTGGCCGCAGCTTGTGGCTCCTCCTGAGCCGGGGTGGCATCGGGGACAGACAAACCCCCGCCACAGCCGCAACCGCCCGATGGTTCTACACCTGCGGGGGTGACGGCTTCTTGTGCTTCAGACATATTTCCTCCAGTGAGTAAGGTTAAAGCTCCAGCGATATTGATTCGGCCTGCCAGACATCGCTGGGCATCGGCAGGCAGGGCCGCGTCACAGGGCAGGGCGCTCTGCAACAGGATTTGGCGCACCCGTGCGGGGTCAGGGGTTTCGCCCTGCGATCGTTGCAAACTCAACAACAGGGCAGCGACACCGGAAACAATGGGGGCCGCGAAGCTGGTGCCGTTGAGCCTTTCCGTCCCACCGCCCGGTTTGGCCCCCAAGATTTGCTCGCCCGGAGCAAGGATGCCCTGGGTTTGGTACTTAGACCCCCAATTACTGAAGTCCAAGGGTTGCCCGCGAGCATCCATTGCACCAACCGCCAGGACGGCGGGGAGGGCGGCGGGGACGTGCAGACACTCGCACCCGTCGTTACCCGCCGCTGCTATGAGCAGAATGTTCCGTTCCTGGCAGAGGCGGACGGCGTTTTCCAGCCAGCCCTCGGCTTCCCCAAAGTCGCTTAACTGACCGCCACTGAGGTTGATGATCTGCGCTCCGGCGTTGGCCGCCTGCTCAATGCCTCTGGCGAGGTCAAGCTGGGTGGCGCTACAGCGATCGTCCGCAAAGACCGGGACAATCAAGCCGCGACATTGGGGGGCAATGCCGGGAATGTCGCTGCCCGGTTGCCCGAAAATGATGCTGGTGACGTGGGTGCCATGACCGGACATACTGCCGTCGCTGCGGGCGGCATCGGGGACCAGGGTGGGCAGGGTGGTGAGGTTAGCACCTTGGAAACATGGGTGGGTGCGATCGACGGGGCCATCCAGGACGGCGATGGTGATTTCCGGAGAACCTTGGGTGCGGTTCTGTAATTCTGAGAGTCCTAGTATTTCCATCTAGAAATTTTCGAGGATATTCATGTTTTTATCGTCAATTCATCAAAAAGGCTTGAAATAGCAGTTTTTACACCTACCCAGCACGATCCGAAACCCCTTGCCATCCTGGCGAGAGGGGCTTAGGGTAAAGACAAGACTGCACATCATGATTGCGTCAAACGCTATACCAGTTTCTGGAGCTATGGAATACCAGAAATTCCCTCAACCCCATTAAAGGTAGAGTTTCCGTAATTTACGAAAACGCTAGATAACTGGATACTCAAAAATGAACAACCGGACAAACACGGATGGACAGTTGCCGGAGGAAAATATACGAAGCGAAAACAGTACGAAAACCGCCATAAACAATGGACGAAAACCGTACTAACAATTCAATTATGTTGCACGCATCAGATTTAGTTCAGCCTCTTTAGATTTAGGATGTTCAGACTTAAGTTTCCGATTGAGTATAGCCTTGGGAAATTTAGGATGTCAAGACTTTTTGAGCCAATTTTGTAAAGTTTTATAACATGAAGCTCTCCCCACATCGGGGCGCGAGGTGGGGGTGTCATAATGGGTGCATCTCAGTTAGCAGCAACACCAACCATAATGTCCCCTGGCAATTCCTCAAACCGCCGTTGATAAATGCGTTCTCGGTCTGCTAACAGCCTAATACCTGCCACGATCGCATCTTCAGCCGAAGGATACTTACCGCTTTCTACCAGACTTTCCAGAAACTGCTCAATTTCTGAACTTAACGATATATTCATTTCTCACCTCTGTTTTAATCCGGTTGAATAAAGGCTTGATGTTCTGGGGAAGCTAGTCCCCCTTGTAGGGTTTCCAAAACGGCGGCGAGGTTATTTTGCTATGACCTTCCTGCTATTCCGGGTGTTCTAAGTAGCGCACGATATTTTCTATGCTTTGCTTGAGCCATGGAAGTTCTTGCTCTACGACAACCCAAACCATATCCAAGTCAATTTCAAAGTAGTTGTGAGCTAAGATATTCCGCATTCCGATGATGTTTTTCCAAGGTATTTCTGGATGCTGGCTTCTGATTTCTGAAGTCAGCGCGCGGGCAGCTTCTCCGATGATTTGAAGGTTTTGTATAAACCAAGTCTGGATCAGTTCATTTTGCTCATAAGCCGATCGCCCCTGAACAGCATATCGCTCAATGCGTTCTATTGCTTCCAACATATCCAGCAACTTTTCGAGATCGCTTCTCATAACCGTATCGCTTCCGCTAGGACTTGTTGGCGAATCCTAGGACGTAACCCCTTCTCTGTGATAATATCAACCCGACAGCCTAGTAACTCTTCGAGTTCCATCAGCAGTCCACCCATATCCAGCAAGCTGCGTCCGGGCTGCATTTCCACCAAAAAATCTACATCACTATCGGCATCGGCTTCCCCCCGTGCCACGGAGCCAAAAACACGGATATTGCTGGCTCCATACTGGGCAGCTAATGCCAAAATTTCCTCTCGTTTCTCTTGCAGTCGCTCTGGTAAATTCATCAGTCGTTAAGTTGTTCTAACCTCTGTTTTAATCCGGTTGAATAAAGGCTTGATGTTCTGGGGAAGCTAGTCCCCCTTGTAGGGTTTCCAAAACCGCCGCGAGATTATTTTGTAATAGTTGCGTTGCGTTTAACCATAAACCCGGAAACACCCGACTGCACAAAATCCCCTGATCATTGGGAGAAAGAGACTGATAAACTCCCTCCTCCAGATAAAACCAATCTAGTTTTTGGTCGAAGATTTGCCACACTAGATATTCTTGCACGCCATTGCGCCGATAAACCCGTTTTTTATCCCCTAAATCGATCGCCGCACTACTAGCCGCAATTTCTACCACCAATTCCGGTGCGCCTTGAATGTAGCCTTCTGAGGTCAGTTGGGAACTTCCCCCCGGAATCAACAAAACTCCATCGGGTTGAAATTCGTTGTCGGAGTCCAGGCGAACCGTCGGTTCAATGCCTATTTCTGTCCCTGGGGTTGCCATTTTATAAGTCCATAGCAACCCGATTAAATCGGCGTGGGGTTTCGCATGGGTGGTAAACCGCCGAGGTGATGCGATATAAACTACTCCTTCAATTAATTCGGCTTTCTGATCGGTAGTCATGGCGGCGTAACGTTGCTCAAATTCTCGGTAAGTTAGGCGATCGCCATTTTCCAAAGGTGGATAGATGGGAGATTGAATCTGCATAGTATCGACCAGAGACTAGGGGACAGTTTGATTATAACAATTCCGTCATCGCCATCTATTGTTAAATGTTTGTATCTCGGCTGGCGGAAGATGTAAACCGACAAATATTAGTCATAAATCATCTTGATGGCCACGTTGTTGTAGCTTCTGTTGCAGTTGGCAGAAAACTGTTTCCCCATCAACAACCTCACCCCCTTCGGAAGCAGCAACACCAACCATAATTTCCCGTTGCAATTCCTCAAACCGCCGTTGATAAATGCGTTCTCGGTCTGCTAACAGCCTAATACCTGCGACGATCGCATCTTCAGCCGAAGCATACTTACCGCTTTCTACCAGACTTTCCAGAAACTGCTCAATTTCTGAACTTAACGATATATTCATTTCTCACCTCTGTTTTAATCCGGTTGAATAAAGGCTTGATGTTCTGGGGAAGCTAGTCCCCCTTGTAGGGTTTCCAAAACGGCGGCGAGATTATTTTGTAATAGTTGCGTTGCGTTTAACCATAAACCGGGAAACACCCGACTGCACAAAATCCCCTGATCATTGGGAGAAAGAGACTGATAAACTCCCTCCTCCAGATAAAACCAATCTAGTTTTTGGTCGAAGATTTGCCACACTAGATATTCTTGCACGCCATTGCGCCGATAAACCCGTTTTTTATCCCCTAAATCGATCGCCGCACTACTAGCCGCAATTTCTACCACCAATTCCGGTGCGCCTTGAATGTAGCCTTCTGAGGTGAGTTGGGAACTTCCCCCCGGAATCAACAAAACTCCATCGGGTTGAAATTCGTTGTCCGAGTCCAGGCGAACCGTCGGTTCAATACCCATTGCGGTGGAAGGGGTAGCGGCTTGATAAACCCCTAACCAGGTGATGAGACGACCGTGGGGTTCTGCATGGGTGGTAAACCGCCGAGGTGATGCCATATAAACTACTCCTTCAATTAATTCGGCTTTCTGATCTGTAGTCATGGCGGCGTAACGTTGCTCAAATTCTCGGTAACTGAGGCGATCGCGCAGCGTCTCGGAACGAGAATCGCCATTTTCCAAAGGTGGATAGATGGGAGATTGAATCTGCATAGTATCGACCAGAGACTAGGGGACGGTTTGATTATAACAATTCCGTCATCGCCATCTATTGTTAATCGTAATTCATGGGGGCGATTTCCCATTGGTGATAATTATTTGATTACCCCCCCATTGGCGATACTTAGGTTAATTTCATCGGCGTTAAGATTTCTTGAGCATATTCACCTATACCATCATCTCAGGTGCGATCGCACTTTGGCGACCTTCTCTGGTGGGAATTGAGCCCCAGTTTTTCCCAAATTTAACCATCATCAGAAAAGCCGGGAGAGTTGGGTGTTGAGTTTTGTGGGTCTTAACCCATTGATAGATTTTTCAAACCCCCACAGATTCGGTATCCGTGTCAGAATATCTGTAAACTTGCACATTATTAGATAGCTAAATTTTGGGAGGTCATACATGGTAGCCCTCACTGACCGGGTTAAAGCAGGTCGGTTGACCGTTGAGGTAGCAGAAGTTACTACAGACACCACCACCATTCGATCGCTTGATTGGGACCGCGATCGCTTTGATATCGAATTTGGTCTGCAAAACGGTACAACCTATAACTCATTTATCATTCGTGGCGACCAAACCGCCTTAGTAGATACATCCCACGCCAAATTTCGGCAACTATACCTAGACACTCTCCAAGGATTAATCGACCCCGCCGCCATTGATTATCTGATTATTAGCCATACAGAACCCGACCACAGCGGTTTAGTCGCCGATATTCTGCAACTTGCGCCCCAAATTACCGTCGTCGGCGCAAAAGTTGCCATTCAATTTTTAGAAAACCTAGTTCATCAACCCTTTAAGTCTCAACAAGTTAAAAACGGTGATACATTAGACCTCGGTAACGGTCATGTGCTGGAATTCGTTTCCGCGCCTAACCTGCACTGGCCTGATACTATTTTCACCTACGATCGCCAAACCGAAACTCTCTTTACCTGCGACGCTTTCGGAATGCACTACTGTTCCGATCTCACCTACGACTCAAACCTGGCTGACATTGAGGCTGATTATCGATTCTACTATGAATGTTTGATGGCTCCCAACGCCCGGTCTGTTCTCAGCGCCATTAAGCGTATGAAACAACTCGGAAATATTACCACGATCGCCACCGGACACGGCCCCCTACTGCGCCATAACGTTCAGGAATTGACCGATCGCTATCAAAAATGGAGTCAGGAACAGTCCAAAGCCGAAACCACGGCGGCGGTATTTTACTATTCCGATTTCGGTTATAGCGATCGCCTTTCTCAAGCGATCGCCCACGGAATTACTAGAACTGGTGTCGCTGTCGAAATGATGGATCTGCGATCGGCTGATAACCAGGAAATCCGCGAGTTAGCTAGTATGGCTACCGGATTAGTCATCGGAATGCCTCCCGTATCTGGTCAAGATGCCGAACTCGCCCAGGAAGCCGAGGAAGCCATCAGCACCATTTTAGCATCTACCAACAAAAAGCAAACCTTTGGTTTGTACGAATCTGGTAGCGGTAATGATTTGTCTGTTTACCCCCTGGAAGTCAAGTTTAAAGCCGCCGGACTTAAACCCGCTTTTCCCTCAATTCGGATTACAGAAACCCCCACCGAAAACACCTATAAACTCTGTGATGAAGCCGGAACCGATATGGGACAGTTACTCAGTCGGGATAAGGCTATTAAGCAGATGAAATCCCTAGATAGCGATGTTGATAAAGCCTTGGGTCGCATTAGTGGCGGGTTATATATTATCACCGCCACTAAAGGGGAAGTGAGTAGCGCTATGTTGGCTTCCTGGGTGTCTCAGGCGAGTTTTGAACCTCTGGGGTTAACTATTGCGGTCGCTAAAGATAGGGCGATCGAAGCCCTAATGCAGGTGGGTGATACCTTTGTTCTCAATGTGTTGGAGGAGAACAATTATCAAGCCTTAATGAAGCATTTTCTCAAGCGTTTTCCCCCTGGTGCCGACCGTTTTGAAGGTGTGAAAACTCAAGCCGCTAATAATGGCAGTCCGATTTTAAATGATGCTCTGGCTTATCTGGAATGTCAGGTCGCTAGTCGCATGGAATTAACCGATCATTGGATTGTTTATGCCACTATTGATGGCGGTCGCGTTAGTAACCCTGATGCTTTACCAGCCGTTCATCATCGCAAGGTGGGAAATCACTACTAAAAAATTCCCTGATGGCGGGTTGATTCATATCTAAATATGGCTAAATCACCCGCCTTTTCTGAGTTGCTATGTTCACCACATTACTTTAAAAAAATGTATAATTCAAAAGCTCGTGATGTTCAAGTTTTCTTGATTGGGAATGATACAAAAGTTTTGCGATCGCGCACTTGGGATAGACTCAAGTTTGAGGTAGAATATTCCCTACAACGGGGGACTACAGCTAATAGTTATCTCATCGAAGCTGACCAAGTGGCGATTATCGACCCTCCCGGAGAATCTTTTACCGCCAACTATCTGAAATCCCTGGAAGACCGCTTAGATTTTAACAACCTAAAATATGTGATTTTAGGGCATTTTAACGCTAACCGAGGGGCGACAATTAAAGCCTTGTTAGAAAAGGCTCCCCAAATTACTTGGGTGTGTTCTAACCCCGCTACCTTGGCGCTGCGGGAATCTTTCCCAGAATTAACCTTAAATATTTTAACAGTTAAAAGTGAGGAAAAATTAAACCTGGGTCGCGGACATGAACTGCAATTAATCACCGCACCAACTCCCCGATGGCCTGATGGTCTATTGACCTATGACCCCTGTACTAAAATCCTGTTTACAGATAAGTTTTTTGGCGCTCATGTCTGCGGTGATCAAGTCTTTGATGAAGGCTGGTCAGTCTACAACGAAGACCGCCGGTTTTATTATGACTGTCTCCATGCGGCACAACCCAAAAAAATTCTGTCAATCTTAGATAAAATTGCTGAGTTATCACCCATTGAATTTTATGCCACGGGTCACGGTCCCTTAGTTCGCTATGGGATGAATGAATTAACTAATTTATATCGACAATGGAGTGAAAAACAAAAATCTCAGGATTTGAATGTGGCGCTGCTATATGCTTCTGCTTACGGGAATACCGCCTCTATTGCTAATGCGATCGCCAGAGGATTAACTAGGTCGGGAGTAGCGGTAGAATTGATTAATTGTGAACACGCTAAATCTACCGAAATTCAAACATCCGTTGAAAAATGCGATGGATTTATTATCGGTTCCCCTACCCTCGGCGGTCATGCTCCCACCCAAATACAAACCGCTTTGGGAATTATTCTAAATACCGCATCAACTAATAAATTAGCCGGGGTTTTTGGTTCCTTTGGTTGGAGTGGAGAGGCGGTAGATTTAATCGCGGATAAGTTAAAAGATGCTGGCTATAAATTCGGCTTTGAACCAATTAGGGTCAAGTTTAAACCCACAGATATCACCCTACAAACCTGCGAGGAAACTGCTATTGATTTCGCCCAAATGTTGCGACGTGACCAAAAACGCCGCGCTCTCAAATCTACTTCCCAGTCTGCTAGTGCTGACCGAACCGCTCAGGCTGTAGGTCGTTTGGTGGGTTCCCTGTGCGTGGTCTCCTGTCGCCGTGGAGATGTGGTAAGTGGGATGTTGGCTTCGTGGGTATCTCAAGCTACTTTTACCCCCCCAGGATTGACTGTGGCTGTGGCTCGCGATCGCGCTATGGAATCCATGACTCACATAGGCGATCGCTTTGTTTTAAACATTTTGGACGAAGGTAAACAACTGCGTAAACACTTTATGAAAAAGTTTGCTCCCGGTGAGGATAGATTTGCATCCTTATCAACCACAGAAGCCTCTAACGGATGTCTGATTTTAAATGATGCTTTGGCTTATTTGGAATGTGAGGTAAAAAACCGCATGGAATGCGGCGACCACTGGGTTATTTATGCTCAAGTCCAAAACGGCAAACTGTTAAATAATGAAGGTGTAACAGCAGTTCACTATCGCAAAACCGGAACTTTTTACTAATCTTCTCCTCAAAAGGCGGGTTGATCAATCTTTCTGTGGGGAGGTGAGCAAATACCCGGTTTGGAGAGGGCGGGTTGATCAATCTTTCTGTGGGGAGGTGAGCAAATACCCGGTTTGGAGAGGGCGGGTTGATCAATCTTTCTGTGGGGAGGTGAGCAAATACCCGGTTTGGAGAGGGCGGGTTGATCAATCTTTCTGTGGGGAGGTGAGCAAATACCCGGTTTGGAGAGGGCGGGTTGATCAATCTTTCTGTGGGGAGGTGAGCAAATACCCGGTTTGGAGAGGGCGGGTTGATCAATCTTTCTGTGGGGAGGTGAGCAAATACCCGGTTTGGAGAGGGCGGGTTGATCAATCTTTCTGTGGGGAGGTGAGCAAATACCCGGTTTGGAGAGGGCGGGTTGATCAATCTTTCTGTGGGGAGGTGAGCAAATACCCGGTTTGGAGAGGGCGGGTTGATCAGTCTTCCTGTGGGGAGGTGAGGAACTCGGAGAACCCGCCCCTACAGGTCAAAAGGCGGGTTGATCAATCTTCACTGTGGGGAGGTGAGCAAATACCCGGTTTGGAGAGGGCGGGTTGATCAATCTTCCTGTGGGGAGGTGAGCAAATACCCGGTTTGGAGAGGGCGGGTTGATCAGTCTTCCTGTGGGGAGGTGAGCAAATACCCGGTTTGGAGAGGGCGGGTTGATCAATCTTCCTGTGGGGAGGTGAGCAAATACCCGGTTTGGAGAGGGCGGGTTGATCAGTCTTCCTGTGGGGAGGTGAGCAAATACCCGGTTTGGAGAGGGCGGGTTGATCAGTCTTCCTGTGGGGAGGTGAGGAACTCGGAGAACCCGCCCCTACAGGATCTAACTTACCCAGTAGGGGCGAAAAATTGGTCGCCCCTATCATATCGATTTAATCGACAACTCTCATGCGCTGGGTAATGGAAGTAATACCATCACGACGCATAAGAATAGTAGAAACCCAGCTATCCTCAGGTGATGTGGGCGCTTGACCAATTTTGAAAATACCACCAGAAGTTAAAAACTGAATAGATACAGGCGTAGGCTCAAAGTAAGCATTAGTATTAACAGGTTGGACGATCGCCCCTCCAATCAACAATTCCGAACCTAGGGGTTCTTCGACTATAGCATCAAGGCTGAATTCTCGACCAGTGGTCACCTGTTGAGGAATATTCAATGTAACAGTTGGGGGAGCCTCACCAGAAGTTAACTGATTGCGTTCGGCTAAAATTTCTTGAGCCACAATCATATCATTCTCAATGCGCTGTTGGGAAGTAATCGTCGATCGCAAAATTACATCGCGATCGGGAAAGCGTTTCACCCCTTCAATTTCCGTAACCGTTGTCGCAATAATCGCATTTCCATCTCGTTCCCAATCCTGCAAAGTCGTGCGATAATTAAGAGAGTAGTATTGTTCCCAAAAATGCCTTAACCCCCGTTTTAAAGTATCATGATTTAAACCATCAGTATTTTGAAAATCGGGAGCATAAAACCTCATCAACGCTTCCAGATTTTGGCGATTAGCTTCAGTCTCAATATTTTCTAACAGCATTTTCAGTTCCGGTGGGGCGGTGGCTGGTTCCTCAGCCCAAGCGCGATCGCTCCCCCAGCCTAAACCGCACCAGAGAGCAATTGTCAGAATGGCTGATAAAACTGGGGAAAAAGCCGGGTAGCGCAGCGGAAAAATCACAAAGCGGGTCATAAGTATAGTTGTCAGGTGTGCGTCTTGGTTGTAAAGTGATCAGCAGTTAGGGATTTCCGTTAGGAATGCCCCCTCATGATGGCTCGATGTGTTTTGATTGTAGCGAAATTATTGAATATCGAAAGGAAAAGCAGCCTTGACCGAGACACCCACGCGATTATTAGTTGCAGCCAGTGGTACTGGAGGGCATCTATTTCCGGCGATCGCCACCGCCGACAGTTTAAGTGATTATCACATCGAATGGCTAGGGGTTCCAGACCGCCTGGAAACCCAGTTAGTTCCGCAAAAGTATCCGATCCATACTATCGCCGTGGGTGGATTTCAGGGAAAACCCGGCTTAGGAACTCTCATGACCGGGACTCGTCTAGCTACCGCTATCCTCAAAGCCCGCCACCTCCTCAAACAGGGTAATTTTCAAGGCGTATTCACTACAGGCGGTTATATTGCCGCCCCCGCCATTTTAGCAGCTCGTTCCCTCCGTTTACCCATAATTCTCCATGAGTCTAACGCCCTTCCCGGTAAAGTCACCCGCTGGTTAGCCCCTCGCTGTACCCAGGTGGCGATCGGCTTCGCCGTGGCTGCTAGATATCTTCCCAAGGCACAAACTACCGTCGTGGGTACTCCTGTACGCGCCGACTTTACCAACGAGTCAGAACCCTTGGAATTCCCTATTCCTGACCATGCGCCACTGGTCGTAGTTTTAGGAGGTTCTCAGGGCGCTGTCGCTGTCAATCGCTTAGTCAGGGCTGCTGCACCAGCTTGGTTAGAAGCAGGTATTTGGATAGTTCACCTCACCGGAAATCTCGACCCCGATGCACACAGCCTCCAGCATCCCCACTATATTGCTATGCCTTTTTATGATCATATAGCTCCTCTGCTGAAACGCGCTAATTTCGCAGTTAGTCGCGCCGGGGCGGGGACTTTAACCGAATTGGCGATTACTAAAACCCCCGCTATTCTGATTCCCTATCCCTACGCCGCCGAAAACCACCAAACTTTTAACGCCAAGGTTTTTGCTCAACAAGGGGCGGCGGTATTAATTCAACAGCAGGACTTGACACCAGAACAACTTCAAGGTAAAGTTTTGTATCTATTGGGTGACTCTACAGAACTAAATCGGATGGCTGAGGCGGCTGGGTCTTTGGCCGTGGTTGATAGCGCTAACCGCCTAGCTGAGGTGGTTAGGGCTGTTGTCGTTTAGAGAAAAAATGCGATCGCAGCATCTATTTTAGCTCCTGACTGTGATATCGATCAGCTTACGGTGAGATTTTACTCATTTCTTTTTGGCTCAAAATGAGTCATAGTATATAGTATCGAGAGTCGAGGAGGGTGTGGGATGAAATTATTAACTTACGCGGCCGCAACATTAATTATTACCATTGGTATCACTACTGCAGTTCGTGCAGAAAACCCCGCCCACCTGAAGCAGTTGCTGGAGACTAAAAGCTGTGAGGGATGTGACCTGACCGGGGCACAGTTACAAGGATTAGACCTTAATGGTGCTAACCTAAGAAGGGCTGATCTAACTGGCGCTAACCTCGCGGGTGCTAATTTGAACGAGGCTAACTTCAACCGGGCTATCCTGGTTGATGCCAACCTAGCAGATACTACCCTGATTGCAGCTAAACTCCACGGCGCTGACTTAACCCGTACTAACTTGAGGAATGCTAATCTAACCCTAGCGGGGATGGTGATTGCTGACCTGACTGAGGCGAACCTGAGAGGCGCAAATCTAGTTGGTGCGAATTTGGAAAGTGCTGATTTAACTGGGGCGAATCTTCAAAATGTTCGTCAGTCTGTAGTTAGTTTGGGTTTGGTGCGTCTTCAAGAAGGCAGCCTATATGGCTTTGATATCATTGGTGTTAATTTGCGGGATACTGATTTAACAGGAACTAATCTAAGTGGGGCTGATTTGACTGCATCAGACTTAGCAGGCGCTAATTTGGATGATGCCAATTTATTCAATACTAATTTAATGAATGCCAGACGTTAGGAACCTGCTTAATTATCTGAACGTCAAAAGGAGGGGTGTAGCCTGGCTAGATCCCTCCTTCGTTGATTTTGAGATAGCTTTCAGATTCTTTGAGAGGATCAATATTGACGTGCATTTTCGATTTGCTTTCCTCATATTTCTCGAAATTGCCATCTCGATTTAATCGGGCTAATCCCCATACTAGGCTGACTAATGCTGCTTGACAAACGGCATTATTGCCTTCAGCGTTGGCTTTATCTATTAATGATTCATTGTTAGATTCATTGTTAACTGTTGGCTTATCCGTAATAACACCTCCTTCGTATTTCAGACTGGCTGAGTCGATCGCAGTTAAAGGTTCATATAATACTATTGTAGTCTCAATTTGCTCTTTTTGTGTATACAAGAGTCGATAGCCTCTATCGGGATCAAGGATAAATATGAGTCACTGATCAAGATCCTCTCTGTACAGTTGTCGGTCATAACAGGTTATGATAGAAAAATTAGGGTATCTCAGAATTGACTGAACCCATTTTGACGCAATTTTAACCATCCAACGAGATCCTACAAATGTCTTCCCAGTTACCTCCTGTTTCTAACTCCCCATCTAACCAGAGTCCTGAAGTATTATTACACCAGGCTGAGACTTCTTATCTTCAGGGAGAGTATGATCAGGCGATCGCCGCCTGTCAAAGGGCGTTAGAATTGAAACCTAACTGGCCTCCGGTTTATGTGACTATGGGTAATGTGTCTCAGGGTCGGGGTCAAATTGAAGAGGCGATCCGATGCTATGCCAAGGCTTTAGAATTTGACCCGAATTTACCCCAAGCCCATGCTAACTTGGGTAGTATGTTCTATAAACAAGGAAAATTGGAATCGGCGATCGACAGTTATCAAAAAGCGATCGCCCTCAAGCCAGATTTAACCGCAGTTTATGTTAACCTCGCCCGTGCTTTGCGACAAATGGGGCGAGAGTCGGAAGCCTTAATTGTTGAACAAAAAGCTAATCAAATTCATTCCTTAACTGGGGGTTCAGTTCATCTTTATAATCAGGGAAATCAACTTTTCAATCAGGGGAAACTAGAAGAGGCGATCGCCCTGTGGAAACAGGCTATTGTCGCTGACCCGAATTTGGCAGAAGCCTACTGTCAACTCGGTATAGTTCATAGACATCAGGGCCAGCATAAAGAGGCGATTCCCTTCTTACAAAAGGCGATCGAATTAAAACCCAATTTTGTCGCCGCCCACCAAAATATCTGTGGCATATATCGGGACTCCTCCGACCTCGCCGCCGCCCGCAATGCCGTAGATCGCTACCTGAAAAATTGTAGCAGTATCGACCCGATTATGACCGCCATTTATGCCGTTAGTATCTATCAGGTTTCCGGTTTAAATGCCGTGGCTTTACAAAGATTTTGGCAGCTAGAATCACAACTGCCCGGTTTACTGGCTCACACCAAACCAGTAGAGATTAAATCCCTTTATGCCAACCTATTATTCGCCCTGCCCTATCTGCGGGATGATTTGGAAAAGAATTATAAACTACAACGATTAATTAGCGATCGCTATGTTAGCCTGATATCTCCTACTTCCACCCCCCCCCGTATTCAAACTACTAAAGGATTTGGCAATATCCCCAGCCCCAAAACCGTTAAAATTGGGATTCTTTCTAAAAACTTTTGTCGTCATTCCGTCGGCTGGTGTAGTGCCGATGTCATTAAAGAATTAGCAGCCCTCAATACAGAAATTTATCTATATTGGAGCGATCGACCTATCCGAGATAACCAAACTCCAGTATTTGAACAAGTTGCCCACAAAGTTTTTGCCCCCCAAAACTTCCCCCAGGGACTCCCAAACCCCCAAGAAATTGTGAACGCTATTCGCCAAGACCAAATCGATATTCTCCTAGACTTAGACTCTCTCAGCGTCCAAATTAATACCGAAGTTTTAGCCCAAAAACCTGCCCGCTTTTGTATATCTTGGCTAGGTTTTGATAGCCCTCAAATTGCCTCCGACAACTATTTTATTGGCGACCATTATACCCATCCCCCCGGACGAGAATCTTATTATACCGAAAAGTTAATTAGGATGCCTCAGACATTTATGGCAGTCTCTGGCTTTCAGAGAGTATCAGCAGATCCAAATACCCTCAGACAAGCCTACCGTATTAGTCGCGACCAGGTGGTTTATTTGTGTGTAGCACCAGGACGTAAATTTAACCCTGATTTGGTGAAAGCCCAGGTCAATATCCTTAAACAAGTTCCCGACAGTATTTTAGTTCACAAAGCATTAGGAGATACCCAGATAATTCGTGAGACCTATGCGGCGGCTTGTAAGGCGATCGGTGTCGGTCAACATCGCATTAAGCAAATAAGTCGATTTGCTACCGAAGAAGAACACCGCAAAATCTATATGTTGGCAGATGTGCTATTAGATTCCTACCCCTACAATGGTGGTACTCATAGCTTGGAAGCCCTCTGGTTTAATACTCCCCTAGTCACTCGCCGTGGCTCACAATTTTTATCCCGCATGGGTTATTCTTTCTTAAAGGGCGTGGGTGTGGAAATGGGAATAGCCGACTCCTGGGAAGAGTATCAAAATTGGGGTATCCGTTTGGGTATTGAACCTGAACTTAGACAATCAATTCGCCAACAGTTAATGGCATCGAAAAAATCTGAGAATTTAGCCCCTTTATGGAATCCTAAAGCCTTGGCGAAAAATTTATATTCCCAGTTTCAGCAATTACTCAATCAATAAACCTAAAAATTACAATATATTTGACATTCTGGTAAATTTCCGGTATAATCGGGATAGTCGGTGATATAATGGGGTGTATTGTACCCATTCATACCCATGAGCAACCTTCCAGACTTCCAAAATCAAGGTTATCACACCATTAGGCAATTGGGATGTAACCCAGAAGGGGGGCGGATAACCTACCTGGCAACCCATGCCAGAACTAATCAACAGGTGACAATCAAAGAATTTCGCTTTGCGTTTACAGGGGCGAGTTGGGCGGGGCTAAAAGCCCATGAACGGGAAATTGAGATGTTACAACAGATTAGACATCCCCGAATACCACGCTATCTGACATCTTTTGAGACTCCGGCTGGCTTCTGTTTGGTGCAGGAGTACAAAAAGGCACCATCCCTAGAGTCTGGTCAACGCTTCACGCCAGAACAGATTAGGCAAATTGCCATTTCTATATTAGGAATTCTGGTATATTTACAACAGCATAATCCCCCGATTATTCACCGTGATATTAAGCCGGCTAATATTTTAGTAGACGATCGCCTGAATGCTTATCTAGTCGATTTTGGCTTTGCTAAAGTAGGTGGAAAAGATACCGCCACCAGTAGTATCGCCGCTGGGACACCGGGGTTTATGCCACCGGAGGAACTATTTAACCGACCGTTAACAGAATCTTCAGACCTCTACAGTTTGGGGGCTACCCTAATTTGTCTGCTAACAGGGACTCATCCCGCCCATATTGGTCAGCTTATTGATGATAACTATTGTTTCCAATTTAGACAACTGGTAAAAGGTGGCGATCGCCGTTTTTTGGCATGGTTAGAAAGGCTGGTAGAACCTAGCACAAAAAGACGGTTTAAGAATGCCTCCCAAGCCTTATCCGCTTTGACTAGGACGACCACTTCCCGGGACGTAGTTATCTCTCAACTCAAACCCATTGGGGCGCTATTTTTTATGGTGCTAGTGGGCAATATGGCTATGCAAGAGGCGCGAGATTTTAGCAATTCTCAAGAAGCAAAATTTAGCCGACCATCAGATGGTTTAAGAGTTAGTGCGCCCTGGTCAGAGGCGGTAAAATTACGCCGTCAAGGTCAGAATTTTTTGGATTTACAACAATATGATCAAGCCTTAGCCGCCTATAATCTGGCTTTGGATATTAACCCCAATTATCTGCAAGCCCTAGAGGGTCGCTGTTCAGCATTATATCATTTAGAACAGTATGATCAAGCCCTAAAAAGTTGCGAGGCGGCGATCGCTATTAACTCTCAGTCATATCAGAGTTGGCATCAACGAGGCAACATCTTAAATAAATTAGGGCGATATCGGGAAGCCTTAGAATCTTATAATAAGTCTATTGCGATTCATCCTAATTATGTCCATAGTTGGAATGGTCGCTGCTGGTCTTTGAATAACTTACAGGAGTTTCAGGATGCTTTAAACGCCTGCGATCGCGCTATGGAAATTGATGATAATTCCGAGTGGGTATGGAATAATCGAGGTTATGCTTTAGAGAGATTATCACGCCACCAGGAAGCGCTACAATCCTACAGTCGCGCCCTCAGTATCAACCCTCAGAATACCATGATCGCCCGCAATTATCAACGGGCTACCGAAAGATGGCAGAAAGCCGCTATATCTAACTACACACCTACTGAATTGTTTAATCAGGGAGAAATATCGCGCCATAAAGGTGATTATGAACAGGCTCTAAGTGCCTATAATCAAGCCCTTGCCAAAAATCCTCACTATTTTGATGCCCACCTTTATCGTTGTCGGGTGTTGCGTATTTTAGACAGAATGCCGGAAGCCCTGGGGAGTTGCGATCGCGCCTTAGTAATCAATTCTAACTCCCATTTGGCCTGGGAAAGTCGCGCTTGGGTGTTGCGAGGTTTGGGTCGTTATCGGGATGCTATACAAGCAAGCGATCGCGCTTTAGCAATTAATCCCCACGCCTATTGGTCTTGGATAGAAAAAAGTGTAGCCTTGCGTAATTTAGGGGAATATCAACAAGCATTAGAGGCGGCGCAAAAGGCGATCGCCATTGACCCCAATCAACTAAATGGCTGGTTAGACACGGGGATAGCCTTAAATCATTTGGGCCTTTATGAACAGGCATTAATAGCCCTAAATAAAGCCCTAAATGCCGACCCCAAAGACCGAGAAGTGTGGCATCAAAGGGGATTAGCTTTAGAGGGTTTAAACCGCTATGCAGAAGCCACTGATGCCTATAATCAAGCCTTAATCTTGGATTTGAACAGTCAACAGCCAACCGCCAACTGAGCCATCAATTAATGATTGAAATCATCATCAACTCTAAAATGTTCCCAAATTGTCCGTAAATATGAGATAATATCAAATGGTGGCTTGAGGGATAGAGATGGCGAGAATCGCAGTAATTGACTATGATATGGGTAATCTGCACTCCGTCTGTAAAGGCTTGGAAAATGCAGGAGGAACCCCAGAAATTACCGATGATCCAAAGGTGATCAGTGCGGCTGATGGTGTGCTTTTACCAGGAGTAGGGGCTTTTGACCCGGCGGTACAACATCTGCGATCGCGTAATCTCATTGAACCCATTAAACAGGTAATTGCGGACGGTGTGCCATTTTTGGGGATTTGTTTAGGGTTGCAAATTTTGTTCGAGTCCGGGGAAGAAGGGGAAGAACCCGGGTTAGGAATTTTTCCCGGTAAAGTGCGACGGTTTAAATCCGAACCCGGACTGACTATTCCTCACATGGGTTGGAATCAACTAACATTTACTCAACCATCAGTCAGTCTTTGGGAAAATTTAGGAGATAATCCCTGGGTGTATTTTGTGCATTCCTATTATGTCGATCCGGCTGATGCGACAATTACCGCCGCCACTATCACCCACGGAAGCCAAACCGTCACTGCTGCGATCGCTTACCAAAATGTGATGGCGGTACAATTCCACCCCGAAAAATCCTCAGTCGCCGGACTGCAATTATTATCTAATTTTGTGCAGTTGGTGAACTCTTCTCAGAAGGTAATTACTTCGATGGGATAGTGTTCACAGATGGCCTTGAGAATTTATGGTAATCGCCAACTAAAAACCCTCCCCGGACAAAATACCCGACCTACTCCCTCACGGGTCAGGGAAGCCGTGTTTAATATTTGGCAGGACATTACTGGATGTCGTTGGCTGGATCTTTGTGCTGGTAGTGGGTCAATGGGGGCAGAGGCCCTATGTCGTGGGGCGGCGATGGCAGTGGCGATCGAACAGTCGGGACCAGCTTGTCAAATTATTAAGCAAAATTGGCAGCAAGTGGCTACACCAGAACAACAGTTTCGCGTCCTACGGGGAGATGTAGTTAAACGGCTAAAATCCTTAGCCGCCGAGGAGTTCGATCGCATTTATTTTGACCCACCATATACAGCCAATTTATATGAACCTGTCCTAGAAGCGATCGCCAAATATTCCCTACTCGCCGCCGGAGGAGAGTTAATTGCTGAACATGACCCAAAACGAGAAATGGTAGAGGTTTCCGGTTTAGCGATCGTCCGCCAAAAAGTCTACGGAGGATGTGCGATCGCCTTTTATGAACCGATTAATTCCCCTGTTCCTTAATGATAGCTTTAGCCCTATCCCATAAGACATCTAATTCCGCTAGGGTGTAGTCTGCTAAAGGGCGATCGCAGGCTGCCTCTACCATAGAAAATCGGCGAATAAACTTATGATTAGTCTCCCGTAGTGCTTCATGAGGGTCGATATCATACCAACGAGCTAAATTGACTAACACGAATAAAATATCTCCCAATTCCGCTTGTTGTTGTGCCTTATCTTCGTGGTGTAAGGCTTCTTCAAATTCCGCCAATTCCTCATGAAACTTATCCCAAACCCCCTCAATATTATCCCACTCAAAGCCAACAGCAGCGGTTTTTTTAGATAATTTCATAGCTGCTATGAGAGGCGGAAGTTGTCGGGAATAACGGTTTAATTTAGCACTCAAAGACTGGGAATCTTGATGATTTTCCGCTTCTTTATCCTTAATAGCTTCCCAGTTTTCGTGTACTTCTTCGACGCTATCAACCTTCACATCTGCGAAAACGTGGGGATGTCTGCGGATGAGTTTTTCCGTAATACCAGCCGCCACATCAGCTAGGGAAAATTGCTGAGATTCGCTGGCAATTTGAGCCTGGAGAACTACTTGCAACAATAAATCTCCTAATTCATCAGCGATCGCTTTTGGGTCTCCCGTAGCGATCGCATCAACTACCTCATAGGCTTCTTCCAGAATATAAGGGGTTAAACTTTGGGGAGTTTGAGCCAAATCCCAAGGACACCCACCATCAGGCGATCGTAATTTAGCCACCACATCAATTAGTTCTTGCAAGGCATTTAGGGTGTCGTTTTCCCGTTGATTATGACTAGATTCAGACATATTGATTAATAGGGTCGGATTATACAAATTTGACTCACTGATAAAAGGCTACAGTATATATGCCCATTATTGCTCCCAACAGTTAGGATATATGCTATTGTTTGCGGGAGTTTCCCACAGTCGAGGAATTGCTAGAACGACGACTGCTTTTTTTTTAGGGGAAGTTGACGACGAATTGGAACGAGACCGCCGCGAGGTGCTATTTTTCGGTTTTTTGACTAGAGCCGATGGTGGTATCAGTCCATATACCCCTTGGCTTTGAAGACGTTTATAAATAGATGACCCCCAATCAGATAGATAGTGGCTCATAGCACCGACTTCTAAACCGCAGAAGATAGCGATCCATTCCATAGGGTGATTTAACAGAAATTGCCATAGTTCCCCTGCTAAACTCGATAGCGTCCACTCTACCGGAAACAGAAACTCGATCGCCATAGTCATAATCAGACCAAAACCGCCTAGCCAGGTGAACAAGTACAGAACCCGTAAAGCCGTCCCAATAAAAGGCCCGTGGGACAGAAACGAGCGATGATGTAAACTGTTTTGATAGGGAACCCATAGCCAACGGAACCACCCCCAACGTTGAAACTGTCGTGAGTTTAGATCTAAATCTGGCCCAAATATCAGGCCACTAAATAGAAAACTGCCAGATACTAGGAGAGTTAGATGGCTGCTGCGAGTTTGTCCAAACGTCAAAGCCGCCACCAGTGGCAAGCTCCAGAGTGTTATGCGATCGTGGGTTTTGCCAGAAGGCATAGCGCAAAAATTTTTTTCAAAAATAGCTTCCCTATTTTAGCGATTGCTGCTACAATAGAAAACATCGAATGCAAAAGGGCGATTAGCTCAGTGGTAGAGCGCCTGCCTTACAAGCAGGATGTCACTGGTTCAAGTCCAGTATCGCCCATTTTCGGGAAATCCTTATCCTAGCAGCGATAACCGGGATTCACTTAACCCGATAGTCGCACCTAATTACTCAGATATTACTCACAATCTAGTCCTAGCACAGGAAAATAATTCTGTCAATAGGATGATTACTCAGTCAACAAGCACAACTTAATCAATCTGTCAAATACCCATATCACTCCCTAAACCCGACGCTGATAGGGTAGTTCCCTTGTGATACCTGTCAATGGCAAGCCTATCGGTTCGTTCGTCACCATTGACTGCTATCACGTCGGTCACTTCCCCAAGAGTGCTTTTCCCGGTTATGGGGGGAGGGTATGTTTCAAAGCCAACACGATAGCCGTAGGTGGGGGGGAACCCGCTAGGGAATCAACGTACAAAGATATCAGACCGCCTTTCAGTATCAGATTATGAAAGTATGGCGATCGCCTATCCGGTTATCTATGGGTCTGATTCATAATCTCCGGTGAGGGGAAACTATGGGCTATCATCTGGCTGATATTAAAAGTGCGATCGCCAAATCTAAACTATCATCTACCGGAACCAACCCGATACCCCTCAACAACTTTTCAACTGGAGGCAATTACCGGGGGTAGTGCCTAATATTAATGATAGAGGTGTAAAAACCGACTCGGGTTCAATTTCCATGCCTACCTGCCCAACTTGTACATCTACCCAATTGTTAGACTAAATGGATTAGGCTCAATATCATTTTGAACCGCTGGCTCCGAACCCATACGCATCGATGACTTTGGCGCCGTCAGTATTGCTGACGTCGTCGGTATCGGAACCACAGTAGCACAAACAAGATTAGATGTTAATGGAAATATAAGAGGGCATAGAATTAATTTCAGTAATTTACCGACAAGCCCTACAGGTTTAAGGGTTGGTGATTTATGGTGCGATACAGCTAACGATCATGTAATCAAACAGATTAGATAATGCCTAACAACTATGATATATCTGAGACTCATTGGTTTTGAGTTTATCACCAATATTTCATCAAAGAGGATGATTCAAAACATGGTAGTCAGAAATTTCCAGATATATCAGGTAGCCAATTTGTGAGGATATTATTTGAGGCGGACCAAATTCCTGTAGATTGGAAAATCGCGGGATGGTTAAAATTTTACGCATACAATGATGCCCAACAGAATATGATGGTTAAACAATATATTATTTGGCTTAATCAATATCAAATCATTGCCGAGCCGCCATATAGCAATTTTGACGCAGTATTTGACCCCTTAGAGAGGATTAAGTGGTTGACCATTTATTTTTGGAGATTAATACAATGAATCTAATTATACTAGAGGTGGCATTATTGATAATTGTTATTTTTTATTTGGTAATTTCTTTATTTATAGGTAATAAAATCATGGAGTCTAAGCTAGATTAAGACAATAAAAATTTAGACATATTATTTGATTTTTTTAAATATTCGTTAGATAGTATAATCTGCCCCAAAATATATGACCATGATACGCGTTTACCACCTAACTCAATCAACAGAGATGATATTGACGATGATGGTTGGCGTAAACCCTAACAGCCTAACAGCTAACTCAATAACTTAATGACCCCCTATGGTTTCTGACTGTAGGGGGTGTCTATGTATTTTGGGCTAACAGTCTAACGGCAACAGTCTAATTAAATGTCAATTTTTTCATTAGCTTAAATGCTAACAGTCTAACTGCAACAGTCTAATTACGGGTTTATATGAATGCTCACCCTATCATGTCCAGATATTACCCATAACGGATATTACCCCTAACCGATCGCTTTACCTACAACCTACGACTAAGATTTTTGGGTAAGGCGATTATGTTGGTAGTGACTGTTGGACGTGATGATTACCATCAAAGATTGGAGACTTGCTGAGAATTATGTGGGTATCGATTCCCATCCCGGTAATTGCCTCCAGTTGAAAAGTTGTTTGGGGGGTATCGGGTTGGTTCCGGTAGATGATAGTTCAGGTTTTGCGATCGCACTTTTAGTTTCCCTCACCGGAGATTATCAATTGGACCCATAGATAACCGGATAGGCGATCGTGTTGGCTTTGAATCATACCCTCCCCCCATAACCGGGACAAGCACTCTTGGGGAGTGACCGATGTGATAGCAGTCAATGGTGAGGAACGAACCGATAAACTTGCCATTGACGGGTATCACAAGGGAACTACCCTATCAGCGTCCGGTTATGGGGGTGATATGGGTATTTGACATATTGATTAAGTTGTGCTTATTGATTAACCCGTCAATGATTAAGATTTATTGCTAAGGGATATGCACTAATTGTCCCGTGTGCTAAGACTGAATGGAGTGCATTTTGAGTGTAACGGTACGACTATCGGGTTGAGTGTTTCCCGGTTATCGTAGCCAGAATAGGCTTTTAAGCGATATGGAGAATAGGGGGGTCGAACCCCTGACCTCTGCGGTGCGATCGCAGCACTCTACCAACTGAGCTAATTCCCCAAGTATAGAGAGAGATAGGACACAACCGCCCATTATAACATCAATCGGGTTCCGATAGTGCAACTTCTCCAGAGATTCCCAAAATCCTCTCTAACTCCAAGTCCTGGAGATAGTCCACACACCAATCAGCGCGACGCTGTAGCATATGGAAAGGATAAGTATGGGCTACCCCCACGACAGGAATACCCGCGCGTTTCGCCGCCTCAATACCAGCAAAAGTATCCTCAATAGCTAAACACTCTTCCGGCTGCAAATTCAAGGTCTCATCAGCAGAATTTAGCCTTTGTAGCGCCAATAAATAGCCATCAGGTTCCGGCTTGCTGGTGGTAATATCATCCCCAGCGACAATGATGGAAAAATAATCAATCAACCCCGCGCGAGTCAAAACTAACTCAACTTCCTCTCTAATAGCGCCGGTAACTAGGGCGATTTTCAAATTCGCCGTCTGAATGCGTGTAATTAGTTCCCGCAACCCATCATATAGAGGTAGGTCTGACATAGCATTTAACCGCTGTTGATAGGCTTGTGCTTTCCGCGCGATCAGGTTTTCTAGCTCCTCAGAAGTTACGACTCTGCCGTATAATGAGAGTAAATCCTGTAAACAGGCGCGATCGCTTCTTCCTAAGCAAACTTCACGAATTTTATCTGGTTTCACCCGCAGATTTTCAGCGACCAATAATTCCTCGATTAACTGTTCATGAATCGATTCATCATTGATAATTACACCATTAAAATCAAAAATAACAGCCTTTAAACTCATACCCAGTTAATGGATAATGGACAAATGTTATCTATGGAAATTATTAATTAATAATTATTAATTAATAATTATCTGTGGGAATTGAGATTGACAGCAGAACCCGCCCCTACATGATAACCAATTATTGATGGATATGGGGTGGGTTGGGGGCGGGTTTACCAGTTTTATCTGTGGGAATTGAGATTGACAGCAGAACCCGCCCCTACATGATAACCAATTATTGATGGATATGGGGTGGGTTGGGGCGGATTTACCAGTGTTATCTGTGGGAATTGAGATTGACAGCAGAACCCGCCCCTACATGATAACCAATTATTGATGGATATGGGGTGGGTTGGGGCGGATTTACCAGTGTTATCTGTGGGAATTGAGATTGACAGCAGAACCCGCCCCTACATGATAACCAATTATTGATGGATATGGGGTGGGTTGGGGCGGGTTTACCAGTGTTATCTGTGGGAATTGAGATTGACAGCAGAACCCGCCCCTACATGATAACCAATTATTGATGGATATGGGGTGGGTTGGGGCGGGTTTACCAGTGTTATCTGTGGGAATTGAGATTGACAGCAGAACCCGCCCCTACCAAAGTATTAATTATCTTAGGCTGGGGCAGGAAATGGGTTCTGATTGGGCTGTTGTTCCCATTGTGAATTGATGTTGGGGGAATGGTTAATAATCGGTTTGAGACCTACGGTAACTTGATTTATCCACCATATATCCTCCGATCGCACTTTCGCAAAACCCGCCGCCCCAAGAGTTGCATCAACGCTTCCGGTGGCATAATCTTTGAGATAGGGTTCCTCAAAAATTTCGGTTAGCCAGGGGTTTTGGCGTAAGATTTTCTGATGACCGTCAAGAATCATTACTTCTCCCCCGGCTTTCAGAAGTCGGAAAGCCTCCCGCGCTATGGCTATGGCTATTTCTGGGGGGGTTTCATGGAAAAGCAGGGAAGCGGAAACTAAGTCAAAAGATTGAGATTCAAAGCGATCGCTTTCTTCTGCTAAACCATGATAGAATTTGATATCTAAGCCGGCTTGTTTGGCTTTAGTTTCCGCCACCGCCAACATATAGGGAGATAAGTCTAAGCCGATCACTTCGGCATTAGGAAAGGTTTGTTTTAATAGTAGGGTAGTTGAACCTGTGCCGCACCCTAGGTCTAATATGCGTCTAGGTTTAACGGTAATGGTATCAATAGCTTCTTGGCGGACCCAGGTTTCATTGGGGGGAATGGCGTATTGGGTAATGGGGTCGTAGGTGAGGGCGGCGCTTTTATTCAGGTATCCTCCCTCGATACCGTGAAAGTCTTGGGTTTGGTAATATTGGGGATAGACGAGGTTGGGGTCAGTAAGGCGATCGCACACTGATTCCCAATCGATACTTTTGTCCAAGTTATCGATCGCTTCTCGGTCTACCAATAATTTGAACATGGGCGCTAAATAGCGCTCAAAAATTGTATCCTGACGTGGCATGACTGCGACCTGATTTTGGGCAAAGCTGCCACCATTATAACTAATTTTTCTCGATTGGGAAGGTTTTAGGATCGTTCAGGACCGGCGATTTTCTCATTTAACGCACGGCGGGCGATTTGGGTGACATAGACCGTGACGGCTACGGTGGCTACAAGTCCCACGCCATAGAGTATCCACTCCCCTGTTGTGCGCGATCGCTCAGTTCCCAGGGTGGCTAAACTACCCGCAATAGATCCAATATACACATACATGACTGTTCCTGGCATCATACCTATCCAGGAAGCCAGAAAATAATCTTTTAGGGAAACTTTGGTTAAGCCCAAACTATAATTTAGCAGGTTAAACGGAAAGATGGGCGACAGGCGCAGGAGTCCTACGATTTTCCAGCCTTCCTTCCCTACTGCATTATCGATCGCTTGGAATTGGGCTTGACCTGCGATTTTTGCCGATACCCAACCCCTAGCTAAATATCGCCCGATTAAAAAAGCACAAATTGCCCCCAAAGTTGAGGCGATCGATACATAAACAGAACCCCAAATTACCCCGAAGACAAAACCCGCACCTAGGGTTAATATCGAACCAGGTAAAAAGGCAACAGTTGCCACAATATACAGGAGCATAAATACTCCCGCCCCCCAGCCGCCTAAGCTGTCTATCCACTCGATCGCATTTCTTAATATATCTTGAATTGCCAACATTTTTGCCAAACTCACCTTATAACTTATCCGCTAATTAGCCAGGAATTATCATTGATTTTACTTGACATATTCCCGGCTTTATGGTAGGCGATAGTCAAGGGTATGAGCCTAAACTAGCCCCCAAATCATTATGTTAAAGCACCTCCACAACTAGAACCGCAGCCCGCAGTACAACCATAGCAATAGGCTTCAGTGTGGACGGTTTGAATGATATCTAAACTGTCAGCTTCCAGAAGTGTTTGAACTGTGATATTTTGACCATCAGGGGTTCTGGCGGGTCGATTTTCCATCTGGTTAAAATCACAGTCGTAGACATTTCCCAGATAATCAATTGATAATTCATTCCGACACATGAGATTTTCCACGGTATCAGGATTATAGTTATCCGCCAAAAAATCTAAGTATTTATCGTGGAGTTTTTGACGCTGTAAAAATAACTTAGTGCGACCTATGGGAAGGTTGGTAATGGTGAGAAGTTGATTAAACTCAATATCGAATTTCTCTCGCAGATAGACCTTATAGGCTTGTTGTAGGTTTTCCTGTTGGGGGGGGAGGGAAAAGCTGTCTGAGGTGGGTAAAGCTGGGTTATAGACTAGATCTAAAATCAGATCCGGCGCGTGACCATATCCTAGCTGGTTGAGTTTTTGAATGGCGGCGATCGAGTCTTGATAGACCCCTGAACCTCTCATGCGATCGACATTATCTTGCAAATAGCAGGGTAAAGATGCTATAATCCTGACTTGGTGGTGGCTACAGTAGGCGGGGATATCCTCAAATCCCTTAACCAAATAAATAGTTAAGTTGGAACGGACAATTACTTGTTTATTGAGGGATTTCGCGACTTCTAATAATGGCTTAAAACCATAATTTATTTCGGGCGCACCACCAGTTAAATCTACCGTTTCAATTTGTGGAAAACGCCGAATTAACTCAATTAATTGTTCACAAATTTCTGGGGTTAATTCTTCGGTGCGTCGCGGACCAGCTTCTACATGACAATGAGTACAGGCGAGGTTACAGCGTTTTCCTAGATTAATCTGTAAAACCCTAATCGAGTTTTTGGTTAAAGGGGATTTAATTGTTTCGTGAAATGGTGCGATCGTGGTCTGAATCATGATTAATTGGCTAGTACTATGATGATCAGTTATTGTAACAACTATCTAGCTAAAATTACCGGAAATTTTGAAAACACAAGTTTCTTCCCCAGTCTATCTCAGATACCATATTTATGCCATGGTTAGATCTAATCATAGCTGAAAATTTCTAAAATTATCCCATGTTTGGTAATCGCGGATACAGTCAATCAGGAGAGATGATATAAATGCAAATCTTTGACCCAGAATCAAAAGAAGTTTTTTTATGGGAATGTTTATTAGTTTTGGTGATACTATACAATTTTGTTGTTATCCCATTTCGCATAGCTTTTGATACCACTACTTCCCATTTATGGTTAGGGATAGATTTAGCCGCAGACTTAATTTTCATCATGGATATTTTCCTAAGATTTAGGATGGCATATATTGACCAAGGAGAATGTATTACAGACCTGCAAAAAATCGCTCAAAATTACCGGGCTACATATTTGAAAATGAACCTAGCCGCTAGTCTCCCCCTGGATTTAATGGCTAGGCTATTTTTTCCTCAATTATCAGTATTGATATTGGCTATCCTCAGAATACCGAGGCTGTTGAGACTGTCGCAATTTTTTAGAATTTTTCGGCGATGGGAGACTAATGTTAAAATTAATCCAGCCCTAGTGCGTATGACTGAGTTAGTGCTGATTATATTTCTGATTGATCATTGGGTCGCCTGTATCTGGTTTTGGATTGGTAAGTCAATGATTGCTTACGGAGACTCTTGGTTAATTAATTCTAACTTAGATACAGCCCCCATAGCTACCCAATATATGAAATCTCTATATTGGTCAATTACTACTTTAACAACTGTCGGTTATGGCGATATTACCCCCACCAGTAACTTAGAGATTGCATTTACTTTAGTTGTAATGATTTTGGGGGTGTCTATGTATGCGTTTATTATTGGTAATGTGGCTTCTGTGGTCAGTAGTTTAGATGCTAGTCAGGCTAGGTTTAGAGAACAACTTGATCAAGTTCAGTCTTATATGCGCGATCGCCAAATTCCCGCTTTTTTACAGGCGCAGGTTAGGGACTACTATCAATATCTGTGGGAATGCAACCGAGACACATCATTTGACCGGGATTTTCTTGATGAAATCCCCAATTCTTTAAAAACCAAAATTTATCTGTATTTGTATCAGGAATTATTGGAAAAAGTCCCCCTATTTAAAGATGCTGATCCGGCTTGTATTGAAGCCTTAGTGGTTAAACTAAAGCCGAGAATATTGCCACCTAATGACTATATAATTAGGGAGGAACAGTTAGGACATGAAATGTATTTTATCCAACGGGGAGAAGTGCAAGCCTTTTCCGAGAAAACTGGAAAAGTATATAGAATCATGTCAGCCGGGTCATTTTTTGGCGAAATTGCTCTACTTTATTCTACCCGTCGCACAGCTTCGGTTAAAACCCTCAGCTATTGTGAGCTTTTTGTGCTGTTAAAAGAAGATTTTGACAGTGTTTTAGAAAACTATCCGCAATTTTCTAAAAAAGTCAAAGAAATCGCCGAACAGCGGTATAATACGGAATAATTAATCAGAAAAGAAAATTCATAACAATTCTTCAAATGGTGGGATGCTAGAGTTATTACTAGGTTGAGCATTAATATCCAATCGATTCATGATATAGACAACCCCCGCCGCAATAAACAACCCTAAAACTAAGCCAATAACTACTAGAAACAGAAAGGAATTTTTGAGATTTTTAACCACTCGCGGATCATATTCATTAAATTGCAGGTCTTCGATTTCTGATTCCGAGGGATGATGGATATTGCTTAATCCATTGGGGGATTGATGATTTTTATGAGAATTAGGGTTCTGATGGGAAAATGGATTCATGAGCTTTCCTGGTATCAACAAGACAAGACTATATACAATTATATCATATATGGTTTTCACCAGACCAGCGGCCATAAGTCTTTTGTGAATTTACCCCCCCACATACTAAGCAACCCTTGTGTCAATCATTGGCTAGTGAAGGCGGGTTCATTATTGTGATTGACCTGGTGGGTCAGCAGCCGACGAGAATAGGTAAAATCAAAAAATCCCCCCAGCAGTTGGGGGGGGAATGATTAATTAGGTATTGAATTGGTTAAATTGGTTAATTCTCAGACAGGGACTTACCGATAATGGGAGCATTTAGAGAAACCAATTCTTGAGTATTGGTAGCAATGGGATTATTGTTAACCAAAGTGGGGACAGACTGCCGCATTAAAGCGGTGAGTTGAGTTGTGGTTGAATCATACATTTGTGTTACCACTTTGGGATATAACCCAATGCCAATTATCGGCACTAATAAACAGGCGATAACGAAGACCTCCCGGGGTTCTGCATCTACGAGTTTTTCGTGGGAGGTGAGTTCCTGATTTTCAGGGCCATAGAGAATTTCCCGCAGCATGGACAGCAGATAAATTGGGGTAATAATTACACCTACGGCGGCGAGGAAGACGACTAAGACTTTAAAGGTGGCATTGTAAGCGTCACTGGTAGCAATACCAATAAACACCATTAATTCAGCCACAAATCCACTCATTCCAGGTAGGGCTAGAGATGCCATTGAACAAGTAGTCCACATGGCAAAAACTTTCTTCATCTTTAAACCAACCCCCCCCATTTCATCTAACATGAGGGTATGGGTGCGGTCATAAGTACAGCCGACCAGGAAGAATAAACTAGCCCCAATTAAGCCATGGGAAATCATCTGCAACATGGCACCACTGAGGCCTATTTCTGTGAATGAGCCCATACCAATTAACACAAACCCCATGTGAGAAATTGAGGAATAGGCAATTTTGCGCTTGAGGTTGCGTTGGGCGAAAGAAGTGAAGGCGGCATAGACGATGTTAACTACGCCTAAAATCACTAAAATGGGGGCGAAGGTGGCATGGGCATCGGGTAGCATTCCCACATTCATGCGTAGCAAGGCATAACCGCCCATTTTTAGGAGGATACCCGCTAGTAACATATGGGCGGGGGCGGTAGCTTCTCCGTGGGCATCAGGTAGCCAGGTGTGAAGGGGAAAAATGGGTAATTTGACCCCGTATGCAATCAGAAAGCCACCATACAGGAGTAATTGTAGTTTAATGGGGAAGTCCTTAATGGCGATCGCCTGCATATCAAAGGTAACAGCATCGCCATAGAAAGCCATAGTCAGGGCTGCCACCAAAATAAACAGGGAACCGCCTGCGGTATACAAAATAAACTTAGTAGCCGCATACAGGCGCTTTTTACCGCCCCAAATTGAAAGAATTAGGTAAACCGGAACTAATTCCAACTCCCAAACCAGGAAGAATAACAACATATCCTGGACAGCGAAAACGGCAATCTGACCGCCATACATCGCCAACATTAGGAAGTAGAAAAGTTTGGGCTTAAAAGTCACTGGCCAAGCGGCTAAAATCGCTAGGGTGGTGATAAATCCGGTGAGGATAATTAGGGGCATAGATAAGCCATCAGCCCCCACAGACCAACTCAAACCGATTTCGGGCAGCCAGTCATAACGTTCTACCAACTGTAAACCGGGGGTATTCAAGTCATAGCCAGTACAGAAGGCATAAACAATAATTGAAAAGTCAATCAATCCCACGATTAGGGCATACCAGCGCACCGTTTTCCCTTCTTTATCAGGGATAAACGGTAGAAAAAGTGATGCCACAATGGGAAACAGAATTGTAATCGTCAGCCAAGGAAAATTAGCCATTGTCATGTTTTAGTTGTCCTTTCACGCTTAGGACACAAGCGCCAATCATTCACTACAAGATTGGGAAAGTGTTGTGAATCTAATGGTTAGTTAAACCGGAGATTTTCCACTTCCCCAAATTACGGAAACACGGGGGTAATTGCAGTTAGCCAATGCCGGAAAATACGACAAAGCCGAGGACTGCTACAAATACAATTAGGGCGTAAAATTGAGCGCGACCATTCTCTAAGTATTTGAGACCTTCTCCGGTGACTAAAGCGACTAAACCTGTTAAGTTAACAGCACCATCAACAACTCGATAGTCAACTTCGAGAATTTGACGGGCGAGGCGGCGACTTCCTTTGACAAAAAGGAGGTCATTAATATCGTCGAGATACCATTTGTTTAGGGAGAATTGGTAAAGAGGTTGGATTTTTTTAGCGATCGCATTTGGAGCTATTTGATGTTTCAAGTACATCAAGGATGCCAAAGTAATACCAATCAAAGCAATGCCAACGGAACTCCCCGCCATAATCACAAATTCGCCGAGTTCAAACTCAGCCAAATGTTCCATAACCTCGGCTATTGACTCCCCAGGAGCATGAATAAACATCTCGAAATAGTTATTAAAGGGAGTTCCTAATAACCCAATAAACACAGAGGGAACAGCCAAAGCCATCAAAGCTATAGTCATAGTCCAGGGAGACTCATGGGGGCTATCACTATGACCATGACCGTGATTATGACCATGACCATGATCATCGCTATGTAGTTCCTCTGGGTTCATCGCACCCGGACCAAAGGCATAATTAGGGCCGTTAGCCTCCGCCGTTAGCTGTTGCTGTATGGTTGTATCATTACCCCGAAATTGACCTTCAAAGGTACTGAAATACATACGGAACATATAAAATGCCGTAATACCAGCCGTTAGCCAGCCTACCACCCACAAGGCAGGATTAGAAGCAAAGGCACTGCTGAGAATCTCATCTTTTGACCAGAAGCCAGCAAAGGGGGGAATGCCGCAAATAGCCAGAGTCCCAATCAAAAAGCAGGTGCTAGTGATGGGCATATATTTCCGCAGTCCCCCCATTAGTCGCATATCCTGGGCTAGAACCGGGTCGTGCCCGACTACGGCTTCCATACCATGAATAACCGAACCGGAACACAGGAACAACATTGCCTTAAAGTAGGCGTGGGTCATTAGGTGGAACAGTCCGGCGCTATAAGCACCGACACCCATTGCCATGACCATATAGCCTAGTTGGGAAATGGTGGAGTAGGCGAGTCCTTTTTTGATGTCGTTTTGGGTGATAGCGATACTAGCGCCTAGAAATGCAGTAAAGCAACCTGTCCAGGCGATCGTAGTCATCACCACGGGGATACCCTCAAACACCGGGTACATTCTGGCGATCAGGAATACCCCAGCCGCTACCATGGTGGCGGCGTGAATGAGAGCGGAAATCGGGGTCGGGCCTTCCATTGCGTCTGGAAGCCAAACATGGAGGGGAAATTGAGCCGATTTCGCCACGGGACCTAAGAACACTAGGATGGCAAATAGAGCAGCCAGCGCCCCACTAATGGACCCGCTTTCTACTAGGTGTTCTAGACGAGACCCCATTAACTCAAATTCAAAGGTGTTAGTCGCCCAATATAAACCGAGGATCCCTAACAGCAGACCGAAGTCACCGACACGGTTAGTGATGAAGGCTTTTTGACAGGCATCTGCTGCTGGTTTGCGATCGTACCAAAACCCGATCAGTAGGTAGGAAGATACCCCCACCAATTCCCAGAAAATATAGACTTGTAGCAGGTTGGGACAAACTACCAGACCCAACATAGACGAGCTAAATAGGCTCAGATAGGCATAAAAACGAACATATCCTGGATCATGAGCCATATACCCGTCGGTGTAGACCATTACCAATAGGGCTACAGTCGTGACGATCGCCAACATCACAGCGGTCAGATGGTCAATTGTGTAGCCCATACTGATTTTAAAGTCTCCAGCCGCCGCCCACTCAATTATACGAGTGTAGGATTCATGGCCGTTGATTTGACTGGCTAGGAGAGCAAAGGACAAAACCATTGATGCACCTAACAGGGAAATCAGGAATATAGCGCTTCCCTGTCTAATTTTGTTAGTGGCTTTGTTCAATGAGATTAGCCCTATGCCTACCAGCATTGCACCAAAGAGGGGCAACACCGGAATTAACCAGGCATATTGATAAAGGGGTTCCATAACTGATGACAGCTTTATACTTCTTAACAAATGGGTTAAACCGATCCCAATTGTGACACAGAGTTTGTCGCTTCTGAATAAATATCCATCTTTTTCAACCAAAGTCCCTAGAAGTGGTCCACCGACCCCATTTTTTAATAGACTCAAATGAGTTGACATACCTATAACCATAGACTATAATCAATCTTGACAGTCAAGGATCACCCAGGACACAAAAAAAAACAAAGCCTGAAACCCTGACTGTCAAGTGAATTCAGACAATCTCGAAACAAAATTTGCCAAAAGGCTTAACAAAACTTTACTCTTTGAGTATAATTCACTAACAACCAACCAATAGGTATTTATTCTCACACACTGACCATGAGCAGTCAAATTCCCTGGTTAACAGCAATTATCCTATTTCCCCTGTTGGCATCCTTTGCCATTCCCCTAATTCCCGACCGAGAAGGCAAAACTATCCGCTGGTATGCCCTAGGAGTCGGTTTGCTCGACTTAGTTCTGACAATTGTATGCTTCTTTTCTAACTACAATCTCAACGATTCAACATTCCAACTAGCCGAAACCTATAGTTGGATTCCCCAATTAGGCATGAACTGGTCAGTAGCAGTAGACGGCCTATCAATGCCCCTAATCGTGCTAACAGGTTTCGTTAATACATTAGCTATTCTAGCTTCCTGGCGCGTCACCAACAAGCCCAGACTATTTTATTTCCTCTTATTAGTGCTGTACTCCGCCCAAATGGGGGTATTCGCAGCCCAAGACCTGCTATTATTTTTCCTGATGTGGGAACTAGAACTGGTTCCCGTTTATATCCTGATTTCCATCTGGGGTGGAGCCAAGCGCCTCTATGCAGCTACTAAATTCATCCTATATACTGCCCTAGGTTCCATCTTCATCCTAGCCGCCGCCCTAGCCATGGCATTCTACGGCTCCAACCCCAGTTTCGACATTAGCACCCTCGCTCACAAAAACTATCCCCTAGCCTTAGAATTATTCTTGTATGCAGGCTTCCTAATTGCCTTCGCCGTCAAACTCCCTATCTTCCCCCTCCACACATGGCTACCTGATGCTCATAGCGAAGCATCCGCCCCTGTATCAATGATTTTAGCGGGTGTTATGCTCAAAATGGGTGGTTACGGCTTAATCCGCATGAACATGGAAATGCTACCCAACGCTCACCTGTATTTTGCCCCAATTCTGGCAATTCTAGGAGTGGTTAATATTGTCTACGGTGCATTAAGCGCCTTTGCTCAAGATAACCTCAAACGTCGATTAGCTTGTTCCTCTATCTCCCACATGGGTTTTGTCCTCCTGGGTATTGCTTCCTTAACTGAATTGGGACTGAACGGCGCGGTTCTGCAAATGATTTCCCACGGTTTAATCGCCGCCATGCTGTTCTTCCTAGCAGGTGTTACCTACGAACGTACCCACACCCTATCAATGGCAAAATTAGGCGGTATGGCTAAGGATATGCCTAAAGTGTTTGCCCTCTTCACTGCTGGTTCAATGGCTTCTTTAGCACTACCTGGAATGAGTGGTTTTGTCGGAGAATTAACTATCTTCCTCGGTATCACAACTAGCGATATCTACAGTTCCAGCTTCAAAATTGTAGTGATTGGTTTAGCTGCTGTCGGTCTAATTTTAACCCCCATTTATTTACTGAACCTATTGCGGGTTGTCTTCTACGGTGAAAATAGTGGCGGATTCAACATTGATAAATATCTGGGAGATGCCCAACCTCGCGAAGTGATGATTGCTACCTGTTTGCTATTACCAATTATCGGGATTGGTTTATATCCCAAAGTAGCTACTCAAACCTATGATGTAAAAACTGTTGAAGTTGCTTCTCAAGTCCGTGAAATCTTCCCGGTATTTGCTCAACAACAACGCGGTTCGGTGCTTTACTCAGGCGGGTTTGTAGCTCCCAAAATCGCCCCCGATACCTCGGTATAAGCTCTCCTACCTACTAACGATTCTAACGCCTAGAATCGTGTGTAATTAACCGCTAAATCAACAAATAAATAAAGACGGAAGGTTGGTAATATCTTCCGTCTTTTAATTGGGGAGAAACCAGATTTATCAATATATCCAATATATCTCTTTCTGATTAGTGATAATTAGCAGATTAAACTAACTCATGATAAGTTAGTGTCCAATTCCCACATATTGGAAACCAAGTTCTTGGAGTTTTTCGCGGTCTAAGAAATTCCGACCATCGATGATAACAGGACTGTGCATAGATTTAACCATTTTGGCATAGTTAAGGTTTTGGAACTGTTCCCAATCGGTTACTAAGACCAAAGCATCACAACCCTCAGCCATCAATTCTGGGTCGGTTTCCACCATCACATTAGACAGACCATGACGCATTCCGCTTTGGGAAATAATCGGGTCATAGGCTTTCACCCTGGCTCCCAAACGGCTGAGTTGTTCAATCAAATTCAAAGCGGGTGCATCCCGCATATCATCAGTATCCGGCTTAAAGGTTAACCCCAGTAAACCAATGGTTTTCCCTTTCAGAATTTTGAGAACTTGCTGCAATTTTTCGATCGCAATTACCCGCTGCTGATTATTGACCTCTACGGCTGATTTCAACAGTTTGGCATCATAATTATAATCATCGGCGGTATGAATTAAAGCCGAGACATCTTTAGGGAAACAGGACCCCCCCCAACCAATACCAGCTTGCAGGAATTTGTTACCAATACGGGAGTCTAAACCGATACCAGTGGCTACCTGTTTAACATCAGCACCAACGCGATCGCAAATATTGGCGATTTCATTAATAAAACTGATTTTAGTCGCCAGGAAGGAATTAGCCGCATATTTGACCATTTCCGCAGAACTTAAATCAGTCATCACCACCGGAACCGGAGGTAAATCGGGATCATCAGCATATTTACGGTCTACAATGGGTTGATATAATTCCTGCATCAGACCCAAAGCCTTTTGGCTATTGCTTCCCAAAACAATGCGATCGGGATTAAAAGTATCAAAAATCGCCGAACCTTCCCGCAGAAATTCCGGGTTACTAACCACATCAAACTGCAATTCTCCCGCCGACCCAGAAGTTCCTTGTTCCTTTTGTTGTTCAGTAAAACCATCAAGAACAATCATCCGCACCCAGTCCCCCGAACCGATAGGAACCGTAGACTTATTCACCACCACCTTATAACCAGATCCACGGGTCAAATTAGCGCCAATTCCTCGCGCCACTGCTTCCACATATCGAGTGTCACTTTCTCCTGTTGGTAGGGGAGGGGTTCCCACCGCAATAAACAAAATATCCCCATGTTCAACCCCAGCTTTCAGGTCAGAAGTAAAAGACAACTTCCCAGACTCCGCACAGGACTTCATCAACTCCGAAAGTCCCGGCTCATAAATTGGGGACTGTCCCGACTTCATCAACTTAACTTTTTCTTCGTTGTTGTCCACACAAATCACATCATGACCTGTATGAGCCAAACAAACCCCGGTTACTAAACCCACATATCCAGTACCGATTACACAAACACGCATACAAACTTCCTCAAATGATTGATACAACAGGAGTTATAGCAGTGCCATGATTTATTAGCACAACCATTTAGAATTGTAGAAGACCCATCAATCGGCAATTACCTAAACTACTTACTCTCAAGGATAACCCGACTCCGAAAATCTTCAATGGTTAGCTCGAGTCCATCATCTAAATGTACCGTAGGTTCCCAATTAAGATACTTCTTGGCTTTGGTAATATCCGGTTGTCGCTGCTTCGGATCATCTTGGGGTAAGGGTTTATATTGAATCTCGGCATCAGGATTAATCATCTGTTGAATTTTGGTAGCCAACTCCAAAATCGTATATTCTCCCGGATTACCCAAATTAACTGGCCCTATATACTCCCCATTCATCAGGCGAATCAGTCCTTCCACCAAATCCGAAACATAGCAAAAACTACGGGTTTGGGAACCATCACCATAAACTGTTAAAGGAATTCCCCGGATAGCTTGGACAATAAAATTGCTCACCACCCGTCCATCATTTTCCAGCATACGGGGTCCAAAGGTATTAAAGATGCGCGCCACCCTAATATCTACCTTATTTTGATGGTAGTAGTCAAAAGCCAGAGTTTCCGCTACCCGTTTCCCCTCATCATAACAGGAACGGGGACCAATACAGTTAACATTACCCCGATACTCTTCAGTTTGGGGGTGAACATCTGGATCTCCGTAAACTTCTGAGGTGGAAGCCAGCAAAAATCGAGCCTTGACCCGTTTGGCTAAACCCAGCATATTCAAAGTCCCCATGACATTAGTTTTAATGGTCTTGACCGGGTTGTATTGATAATGTACTGGGGAAGCAGGACAAGCCAAGTGATAAATCTGATCCACCTCTAGGCGAATTGGCTCAGTGATATCATGGCGGATCAGTTCAAAGTAAGGATTCCCTATCCATTTAAGAATATTCTGCTTATTCCCCGTGAAAAAGTTGTCCAGACACAGAACATCGTGTTTCTGTTCCATTAGTCGGTCAATCAAATGGGAACCAATAAATCCGGCTCCACCCGTTACTAATATTCTCATACCCTCAACTCCTACTTGGCTGAATGTCCTAAACTGTAGATGTTATAGTTGGTTTAGGCTTAACTTGGTGGCCATGTATGCCAACTCATCTCTTGTCTAAGATACAATCCAGTTTACTCTTAACAGAACTGACATGATTACAATTGCTCAACCTCAGCTTGAGTTGGAGGAGTTTCTGAAACTTCCGGAAACTAAGCCAGCTTCAGAATTTATCAATGGAGAAATTACTCAGAAAGTTATGCCACAGGGAGAACATAGTTCAATTCAAGTCGATCTTTGTGAAGCTATCAATCAGGTAGCCAAGACTCAGAAAATTGCTAAGGCTTTTCCTGAATTGCGCTGCACTTTTGATGGCAGGTCAATTGTGCCAGATATTTCTGTATTTCGCTGGTCCAGGATTCCTCGCGAACCTTCCGGGAGAATTGCTAATCGCTTTCAAACATATCCTGACTGGTGTATTGAAATTTTGTCCCCAGAACAAAACTTGACCAGAGTTCTGTCTAAGTTGTTATTGTGTTCAAGAAATGGTACGGAGTTGGGATGGTTAATTAATCCAGATGAAGATGGCAGTGTCATCCTGGTGTTTCCTGAACAAAAAATAGAGTTGTATGAGGGAGATACTGTGCTACCTGTTTTGGATGGTATCCAGTTGGAATTAACACCCAATCAAATTTGGGGATGGTTGAGTTTTGATTGAACTATCCCCAATTTATGGGTATCTTTATTGCCATAATCGTAGATTTAGGTCAACTCTTCTGGGTTGACCAATGATGAGTCTTGAGGTAGTCCTAAACTCAAGATAAAAGTCTTAGAATAACGAGCCTGTTCCCAATTTTTGGCTACTCTAATTTGTTGGGGGGTTAATCCCTGAGCATTTTGCAGGTTAGCGCTTTGTAAATTGGCTTCTTCAAAATTCACCCCGGTTAAATTGGCATCTTTAAGATTGACTCCCCGCAAGTTGGCTCGTTTAAAGTTGGCATCCTGAAGATAGGCTCCCTGAAGGTTTGCACCTTTTAAATTTGCTTCTTGAAAGTTGGCTCCTTGTAAGTTTCCTAAAATATAGGCTCCCTGTAGGTTGGCTTGCTGTAAATTAGCTTCTAATAAATTGACTCCCTGAAGTTCAGCATTTTCTAAGTTGGCTGCATTTAGGTTGACTTTCTGGAGTTGGGTAAGCAGAAAAAAACATTCCTGTAAATTGGCTTTCCATAGGTTAGCGCCTTGGAGTTGGGTGAGTTCAAAGGTACTGCCTTTTAGGTTGGCTTCCTGGAGTTTAGCGGTTTTTAGATTTGCTTCTTTGAAGTCGGTGTCTACCAAGGTCACTTGTTCCAGATCAGCCATTGGTAAAGATAAACCTTTAAGACTTACTCCGTCTTTTGATAATTCTTCTAGGGCTTTAATGCGAGCATGGCTAATTTTAATGCCTTGAGCTGAGTCAATGACTTGCCATGCTTCGTAATGAGATTTCTTTTTTCCTTGTCTGACATAAATTACTAATGCTGTGACAATACTGATGCTTTCAAATGTGCCAAGAATTCGGGACTTTTCTAGGGCATTTATAAAGAATTTACCCCATTCTGTGTTGGCTTGTAGGGTGTCTTCTATATATAGGATTGCAGAAATTAACAGGAAAACAGCTACTAAAATTAACACGATTTCTATCAATTCTCGGAGTAGTTGGGCTAAGGCTCTAACCAGTTTAGATAGTTGTCTGCGGTTGAAGATTTTGGACAACTGCCATTTTAATCTATTCATAATTGGTTAATATATATTGAGTATAAATGGTGACTAACTAGGTGTTAGTCAAATTTACTATCTATTATAAATCTACTGTCACGATAAATATCAGGACTAAAAGTACATCCCTCAAGGTGACTAGCCAGCTCATCAGATCATGGTCCTGTAACTTGTCCTCGCAGTCTTGGTGGGTGGTAATACCCATGATGGGCATAACCCCTTATTATATTGTTGTTCTTTACAAACCTCTGGGATTTATAAAATTTGCTCAAAATTGCGTAAATTTTTGATAAGGAGACAGAGAATATTGAGCCAATCCACAAGTAATATGCTACTGATTTAAATATAGAACTATTACTATATAATTCATGAAATGAATACTACTAACGATAACAAACCGCCACAATACCAAAATGTGATGGAGATTTGGGTAGATGAAGAAATTGATCGTCAGTTACAGCGTCTGTCACAGAATTTACTAAAGTATATTAGTCGGGTTGAAGTAGCAACCTATGCTCTTAACCGTCTGCCGCCGTTGTATGCGTCTTGTCAGGAGGGTAGAAACAAACAGGAGCAACGAGCGAAAACCTACAGGGGTAAAATCCAAGAAACGGTGCGTCAGGCGATCGCTGCTGTTCAGCGAGATCCAATTAGATTATCCACCCCGTTGATATCTCCCGAAGAAGTCCAGTACGAGCAAACTATCCGGGAACTAATAGATTTGTTACCGAAACAAACAGATGCTCGTAACAGTGCGATTAAACTGCTCAAGGATGCGATCGCACCATTAGCATCTCCCCCGACTTCTCCTACTCCTCCTCCCCCTCCGCCTCGGAGAACTGTAGCGGGTCGGAAAGTTCCCCGTGAACCGCTTCTGAGTCACCGAGATCAGATTCAAGAGCAGCTTAGAATTGCCAAAACGCTGAACGGTGATCCTTCTGAGTCATCGGGAACCGAGAAAACAGGCGATCGCAGTTGGCCACAGTCCCGCCAAACCACCGTCAGTCATCGAGAGCAAATCGAAGAACAGCTTAAACTGGCAAAAAAAAGCCAACTCTGATGATTCTGACGCAGCCAAATCAACTTGAGACTCCCTTCGCCTCTGTTAATCATCAGTAGGAGCGAAAAATCTCCCCCCTACTGATGACTGGCTATTGGTTGGGGGAGTTATTCTGCTGGGGACAGTTTATAACCAGCCAAAAATGTGACCAACAAACCAACCGTAAAGCACAAAAAATAGCAATCCTTCCCATTGTGTTACCTGTTTATCTTGGGTGACAAAGAAAAACAGTAAAGTCGCCGCCAGCATGACCGGAAGAGCATTAATTAAGATCTCATCAGGGATATCTAACGGTTTAATCAGTCCCGGCACTCCCATAACGATTAAGGAGTTAAAAATATTGGAGCCGACCACATTTCCGATCGCCACTTCTGCATTACCTTTTCGAGCGGCAGAAATAGTGACTACCAACTCCGGTAAAGATGTCCCTAAAGCCACTACAGTAACGGCAATAATCTCAGTTCCCAGATGGAAAATTTCTGAGAGTTTAATAATCGATTCAATGGTATAGTTAGCGCCGACAAAGATAAAAACCGCGCCCAAAATCACAATCGCCAAATTCACAATCACAAATCGAGTGGAGTTCACCTCCTCGTCAATTTGCTGGTCATTATCCTCTTGACCTTCTCGGATAATATAAACCAGATAAATCACAAATCCGATGAGACATAACAGAGCTTCTCCGGTGGTGAAAAAATCATCACTAATGGTAAAATAGAGCAAAATAGCGGAACCAACCAACATAGGTAGATCCACAGAAATCAGGTCATAATTAATCTTCATCGGACTACTGATAACGGCGGCAACCCCAACAATCAGAAAAATATTAGTAATATTAGAACCAATAACATTACTAGCTACAATTTCTGATGTATCTCGATAAACGGCTACCAGAGAAGAAACCAGTTCAGGAAGAGAGGTACCGATCGCCACAATGGTCACGCCCACAATAAAGGGACTCAAGCCGAAAAATAGCCCCAGTTTACTAGCTGATTCTGTAAAGGAATCCGAGGCATAGATGAGAACCGCCAGACTAACTGCAAAAATCCCTATCCAAATAAGTGCTTCTAACATTTTGACTGCCTGTTGTCCATCAAGTAAATAGTGAGCCCCAAGAGAGCGCGGTTTAATTTATTTTTATTTTATATGGCTTGTGTATATTTGGGTAAATATAGATTCTGTTCTGTGAAAAAACCGGGATTTAATAGTCCATAAATCCACATAACTAAACAACGAAGAGTTGACCTAATGCGATAAAATCAGCCAGTATAGATGTTGATCACCCTTGGGGATGGTCAAAGGGCCGATTTGTATATAATCGGCAAAAAATATCATGTTTTCTGTAATCCAACCACTGCGTAATCGGCAGCCGAAAATTATGTCTTCTCTAATCCAACAGATGCGATCGCGATTTGAAACAGCCCTAACTGATGCCTTTGGGGAAACCGTCAGCGGGACTGATCCATTAATAGTTAACAGCAGTAACCCCAAATTCGGGGATTATCAGTGCAACGTTGCCATGTCCCTAACCAAAAGGCTCAAAAGTAACCCTCGCCAGATAGCCAGCACCATTATAGAGCATCTTCAAATTGATGATATCTGCTCCCCTCCAGAAATTGCCGGACCTGGGTTTATCAATTTGCGCCTCAAATCAGAGTACCTAGAAACCCAACTTAATGCTAAATTAACTGACCCTCGGTTAGGAATCGCCCCGAATGGAAACCCACAAAACGTGATTGTAGACTTTTCTAGCCCCAATATTGCCAAAGAAATGCACGTTGGTCATTTGCGATCGACCATTATCGGGGACTGTATCGCCCGGATTTTAGAGTTTGAAGGTCATCAGGTGCTACGACTGAATCACGTTGGCGACTGGGGGACACAATTCGGGATGTTGATTACTTACCTACAGGAAAAATACCCCTCAGCCTTAACTACTGCTGACGTTTTAGATATTGGGGATTTAGTCGAGTTTTACCGTCAAGCCAAAAAGCGGTTTGATGAAGATGAAGAGTTTAAAGAAGCCTCTCGCGATCAGGTAGTCCGTTTACAATCAGGATCCGAGGATAGTCGCCGCGCCTGGGAATTACTTTGTGATCAGTCTCGCCGGGAGTTTCAACAAATCTATGATCGCCTTGATATTAAACTCACCGAAAGGGGTGAATCATTTTATAATCCCATGTTGGCGGAAGTGGTGGCGGATTTGGAAGCATCTGGGTTATTGGTGGAAGACCAAGGCGCAAAATGCGTATTTTTAGAAGGATTTACCAATAAGGAAGGAGACCCCCTACCATTAATCGTGCAGAAGTCCAATGGCGGCTATAACTACGCTACTACGGATTTGGCCGCGGTGCGTCATCGGATTAACACGGAAGGTGCTACTCGTCTAATTTATGTCACTGATGCAGGTCAGGCTAATCATTTCGCCCAGGTGTGGCAGGTGGCCCGTCGGGTGAGGTGGATACCCGATGGGGTGGATGTGGTCCATGTTCCCTTTGGTCTCGTTAAGGGAGAGGATGGGAAAAAGCTAAAAACTCGGTCTGGGGAAACGGTCAGGCTGCGGGATCTTTTGGACGAAGCGGTTAAACGCGCTCAGGAGGATTTGGAAACTCGCCTACAGCAGGAAGGACGCGCAGAGTCTCCAGAATTTGTGCATCATGTGGCGGAGGTGGTTGGTATTGATGCGGTTAAATATGCTGATTTGAGTCAAAATCGCACCAGTGATTATATCTTTAGTTTTGATAAGATGCTGTCTCTACAGGGTAACACGGCTCCCTATATGTTATATGCCTATGTGCGGATTCAGGGGATTAGCCGTAAGGGGAGTATTGATTTTGAACAGGTGGGGGATAGGGCGAGTATTCATTTACAAGACCCTTCTGAGTTGACTTTGGCTAAACATTTACTACAATTACATGAGGTTATCGATACGGTAGCCCAAGAGTTGTTGCCGAATCGATTGTGTCAGTATCTGTTTGAATTGAGCCAGAAGTTTAATCAGTTTTACGATCGCTGTCCAGTTTTGAAAGCTGATGAATGCGATCGCGCTTCTCGTTTAGCTTTGTGTCACTTAACGGCTGAAACTTTGAGGCTGGGTCTATCCCTATTGGGGATTTCGGTATTAGATCGAATGTAAGGGCTTTGCCTAAACTTTACAAATTTTTGCATAAAGTTCACACAATATGCTTGTTTTTTGTGCTTCTATGGGTTATTATCTAACTTATAGAATCCGAAAAGACCTTTACCTAACTGGGAAAAACGGATAACTAGACTGACTATTAAATTGGGTGGTCTACTCGATATTTGACTGGACACTGATAGGGGACTTTTTTGAAAGTTCCCTTTTTTCATGGCTAGGGCTGGGAACTGTGGATATTCAATAATTATTACTGGTCAATTACTTAGATATTTACCATGGCTTTTTTTCAATCGTAGGGCTGTCGGGTTTCAGAATCATAGTCTTCATAGGAGGGTGGGTTTCCCCCTAATTGAAGTCGATCGCGATCGGATGGTAGTCTCTGGGAGGAGCGTTCTGGGGGTAAACTGGGTTGGTGGGAAGGGCGACCTTTACCCGTGAAGGTTCCCCAACCGACACGGATACCTGCGACAATACTCCCAGTCCCGATTTTTAGTTGTTTCGCTTGTTGTTTAGCGCTGCTAATACTGCGATCAACTTGTTTAACTACTTGGTTAGCACTTTGGACTCCTTCGGCTACATCATCTGTCAGATCGCTAATTTCCATCCCCGTTAGGCGAATAGCCTCTAGGGTGGGAGGAAATTCCCGCGACAGGGTATCAGCTAATTTTTCGACGCTGCGTGCTGCTCTCCCCAAGGCGAGTATCGCCGGGAGTGCTGCAATTAATAAGGCGGTCAGGCTGACTGCAACCAATAATAGGGACAGTCCTAGCCAAAAAATAGGATCAAGCACAACAATGGTAGGATTCGGCGATAACGGACAACACTATGATATCGAAACTGGCGATCGCTAGTGTCTCTTCGCTCCAAACACGATAACTATTTTTAGCGGCGATCGCTTTTCGTCTCCTGGGGTTCAGCCAAATTCTGATTCTCAAGTTCCGATAGAGTCTGACGTTCCATCTGACTCGCTTCTAGTCCGGCGGCGATCGCTTCTTTTAGTCGCACTAGCGTATCATCCCAACTACGCAAAGCTGATGCTGACATTCGTTCAGCTTGATTTTGCACTGTGGTTGATACATCTTCCGCTAACTCCGGGAGAGTCGCCGCCGATTTTTGTAATAGTTTTCGAGTCTCGCGACCAGACCGCGGCGCAATCAGTAGACCGACTACTGTACCAAGGGCAGACCCAATCACTAGACCGCTAACAAATAATCCAGAACGGTTTTTTGACATATTTTCTGATCAATATCTGTACATATAATTTTAGGCAATCTGATGAAGCTCACCCCACCTGCCTTGGGCAGGTGGGGGTGTCGGTGCTAACCTGGAACCGTGCTAGTCCACAGGTCACACAAACAAGCCCAGCTTCTAGGCGATCGCCCTCGAACTTTGGCTCGAGGGCTCCTCACTGTCCTTTCGGCGAGTGAGCTGAAGAATACCTCGTGCAGCAATATTGAGCGCCCCATTGAGGTCGGCATTGTATCGCTTGCCCGAGGAAAATTTAGCCAGGGCATAGTTTTGGCCGTCTCGCCCTTTCGACTCCACTGCCGTCATAAGCCAGTTTTGAGGTATAGGCGGCTACGACATCAATGACCTTACCGCCTATTTCTTGCCACTTCATCTCGGTCAAATCTCGAATCATCCCTTTGAGCCATCCATGAAAGCGTTGGCGCAGTAAGGAGCGTTTGCGCCCTCCCTTAGCCTTCCATCCTTTCAGGTTCTCAAAGACAATGGCATCGGCATTGAACTGTTGGGCAATCTGCACAATACGCTTCGAGACAATCTGCCCAATTTGACGGTTGATATTACGGCATTTGCGGTAGGTATGAGAGCAGAAGCCTTTCTGGAGACTTCCACCTAGCCCCATTGTCTTACTAGCTCGTTTAGATACCGATTTCAGCCGCTTATCTCGACGGTCGCCGTTCCGCTGGACGCAGGTTCCAGCGGCTGCGGCGACTTCGTCTATGTCTCTGGCTGGGTGAATAAACTCCCGATAGGTTACAGTGCCGTCAAAATTCACGACTGCCACAGTAGCGGTGGTGTTGATACCCAGGTCAACACTTACAACTCGACCCTCTCCCTCCCGTTGAGGTGGATGACACTCAAATGGAACTGAGAGATGACAGGCTTTTTTCTGCTCATTGAAGATAAGGGACGGTGACAGCAGCTTGTTACTATCTACGGTATGCCGTTCTCGTAGGCTGGTTATCTCAATGGTAGTCCAGACCCAATCAGTTCCGTTAAATACCTTGATGTCGATGCGGTCATAGCCATGGAGTTTATAGCACTGACCCTTATACAGGGTCGGATAACAGCCACTGTTGGGATTGAGTACGGGAGGTTTAGCATCCCGACGTTGACGAGTTCCCGATTGCCATTCCCGATATCGGGTCATGTAGCTACTGACTTGGCCAGCGGCGAAGACGATGGCAGCCCTTCGGTAGTAGCTGGGGAACTTGTAAAAGGTCTGGTCAAATTGCCAGTATTTGGGGTTGGGGTTCTTGGCGGTTTGGTGAATCAGTTTCTCAACGGCTAGAACCCGTTTTTGACTCGATAACCCTCCGATAGACGGCCAATGGGTTAAGAGAATTCCCATCAAATGCCGACAGACACCTAGGGAGACCTCAACCGTTTGGCTCAGAAGCACTCGCGCTGCTGCTGTCGGGTTAAGATTCCATCGGTCTGTACGGATGATTGATGTGGTTTGTGCCATAACGGTATGATAACCCAAGGTTTGTCAGATCGGCGGCTCCTTGACCCCCACCTGCCGTTCGGCGAGGTGGGGGAATGCATCGCTATTTTTGTTCGTGCGAGACGTTTAGGAGTGAAATAGGGCTGCAATGCCTGAAATAACTTCCTAGTGGGACTTTCACACCTTGGTGAAATATAAGGGACTCGTACCCTGACCATCCCATAACTGTTTATATGTCCCAACGCTTGGAGAAATCTAAGCAAGGCAGGGAACTCAAGGTCAATCCCATTTTAAGAAATCGCAATATACCGTCCAAGTATACCTAGGAGGAGTATTAAACCCACTTGGGGCGATTATGGGATAGAGTAACGGCGATAGCCACCCCCAATTTGAGGATTCACACTCCTAGGGTTGAAGCGGGGAACGGAAGGCGTAATAGGGGAACCTACCTCTCACTCGACCACTGCCAACCATCCATGACTAAGGAAATCTGAATGTTCCGACTTGAACCATCGTCAATAGTAAGTAGCGAAATAGGTTGATACGCTGCACTCAAAAGAGTAAGGAGAAAAGTAGGAGTCTGAGCACGCTACCTACACAGACCTTTTTAAGTAACCCGGTGGATAGGACAAGTCTAAAGATGGAATGCCCGTATAAACGGAACGTTTAAACCCCTTTTAGGCTCTCAGTAGTGTTGTGTCTATTGAGTAGTCAAAAGTGTAAGCGTATACCTTTAAGGGGAAAGGATGTGACTGAAAGCTAATGCCTAACTGTAATGGTTAGGATATGCCCACTAGTCACGGTGTGGATATAGAGACTGCGGTAAGTAGGAGTCCTACGGCGAAAGCGAGTTTAAAGACTACGTATGTCATATAGCTCTGAAAGTTGAAGTCATAAAGCGGGGGGTTGTAGTCCCGTTCCTACTGACAATAGGGTATTCACATTAGGAGCCGTGTGATGTGAAAGTATCAAGCACGGTTTGGAATTGGAGTTGGCGAAGGTGACTTCCCTTTCGACCATAACAACGAAAGAAAATTTAGATACTACTGAGCAGGTCTCCTCCGTCGTTGCCACCGCCACAGGCTTAGGCCCAAATTTACCAGGGTTAATATTTTCTGAAGCTGTTGGATTTGGACCTCAAGACGCGAATATCGCTGTTTCAGATTAGAACTGACGACCTGTTGCTTTTCAAAAACATGGGTCGTCTGTTGCAGAACCGTATTTACCCGTCGGTCTAGTAAAAGTATCCGGCGTTCTAGGCGTTCTAGTCTATAATGAAGTCTCCAAGTCCGTCTGGCCAAAGAAAAACAGCCTATGGCAATGGTGACATTCATTAAAACAACAATCCACATTTTTCTGGTTCAGTTACATACCAGACATTATACAAGATTACTTGTTGAATTTAAACCATTTCCGGTGAATTTTGATACAATAGCAGTAGTCAAGCATCCTTAGTATTTATTCCTAGTTTTAAGTTGACTTGATGCCTGAGCAGAGCCGCAGCAGTTAACCTGCTTGGTCATGAGCATTGGTATTTGGGGAGAACCATTCAAAGTGTTCCGTAATTTTTTTGACCATTTGCCACTACAGTTTTTTCTGATTGTTCCTTTTGTCACTCAGATTTTTGTCGCTGTTGGCTTAACTGGGTGGCTGTCCTGGAGTAATGGCGATCAAGCTGTTAATGAAGCCGTCAATCAGCTTCAGGATGAAATTACTAATCGGATTTAGGATCAACTTGATCAGTTCTTGATGACTCCGAATTTGATTAATCAACTTAATCGCGATCAGGTATTATCCAATAACTTGGATTGGCAAGATGGTCAACAAATGCAAAAATTGTTTAGGAGCCAATTAGAGCATTTTGATTTAATTGACTCGATTTTTTGGGGCAGTGACACTGGTGAATTTGTCGGGTTGGCACGCATTGACGGTAAACAACCTCACTTAATGATTGCCGGAGAAAAAACTAATGGCAACATTCAATTTTTTAGCTTGGATGAATCAGGAAATCCTCTGGTAATGGTCAATGAAAAACCTGATTTTCCGGTGAAAAGTCGGACATGGTATCAGGCGGCGATCGCCTCTGGGCATGGGGTGTGGGGGGATATTTTTTCCTATCATGCCTATCCGAAAATGGCTTTAGCTGCTAGTGTAGCCGTGAGGAATCCTCAAGGGCAAATAAATAATTGGGGTATTTGTCAGCAACTTTTTTTTGGACAAAATTAGTGATTTTTTGCAATCGTTAGATGTTTGTAATTATAGTAGAATTTTGATTGTAGAAAGGTCTGGATTAGTGGTAGCTAGTTCTACAATGGCACAGCCATTTCATATTTAAAATAAACAAGCATCCCGAATATATATTGATTCTAGCCAAGATAATTTAAGCCGAGAAGTTTATAGTTTTTTAATTGGTAATTGTGGTAGTTTATTTAATATTAATTAAAGTTTTAACAAAAGGTTAATAATACATCAGGATCGCTACTTTTTACATGTTTTACCATATCAGGATAATCTAGGTTTAGATTTGTTAATTGTCGTGGTAATTCCTGAGTCGAATTTTATGGAGAGGATTCACAGTAACGCTCGTTAAACGTTGTTGTTATGTTTATTAACTTTAATTGTGGCAATTTTCCTTGGTGTTTACACTTCCCGTTGGGTCGCAGAACCGATTTTACAATTGATTAAAGCTAGTGAAGCGATCGCCAATGGAGAATTCAACCATCGAGTCGATATTAAAAAAATCAGAGAGGTCAAGAAATTATCCCAAACTTTTAACCAGATGAGCAGCCAGCTACAAGAATTATTTGAAACCCTAGAAATTCGTGTCGAACAACGGACAGCAGAACTCCGAAAAGCCAAGGAAAACGCCGAAGTTGCCAATCAAGCTAAGAGCCAATTTTTGGCTCACATGAGCCACGAACTGCGAACCCCATTAAATGCAATTCTTGGTTTTACTCAACTGATGCTGCGCCAAATTAGCTTAGAAAATAACCATAACCCGAATAATTTTAGAGAGCATCTGTGCATTATTCAACGCAGTGGGTAACATCTGCTGCAACTAATTAATGATGTCTTAGATATGTCGAAAATTGAGGCTGGTCAAATCTCCCTTAATCAGAATAACTTTGACCTGTGGAGTTTACTAGATTCTTTAGAGGAGATGTTCTCTATCAGAGCCGCAGCGGAGGGATTAAAATTAATTTTTGTGCGATCGCAGACTCTCCCCCATTATATCAAAACTGATGAAAGGAAACTGCGACAAGTGCTAATTAACTTAATCGGAAATGCCGTGAAGTTTACGGAAAGTGGCTCTGTGACTCTCCACAGCGAAGTTATTGACCCACCTAGCCAAATTGATAACCAACAGGAAGCGGAGATGGTTTTACAGTTCACAGTAGAAGACACCGGACCCGGTATTGCACCCGAAGATATAGACCAGCTTTTTGAGCCATTTATACAGACGGAAACTGGCCGAAAATATCAGCAAGGAACTGGCTTAGGTTTACCGATTAGTCAGGAATTTTTCCAGTTAATGGGGGGTGATATTTCCGTATCTAGTACACGAGGGGTCGGTAGTGTGTTTAAATTTAATATCAAGGTAAATTTAGGATACCCAGAAGAAATATCAAGCAGTCAACTCCTGGCTCAAAAGATTGTTTCCTTGGCTCCGAATCAACCGAAATATCGGATTTTGGTGGTCGATGACCGCGAAAGTAACCAACAGCTTTTGGTTAAATTCCTCATTCCTGTAGGGTTTGAGGTACTGGAAGCTGAAAACGGCCAAGAAGCGATCGCCATCTGGAATCAATGGGAACCTCATCTAATTTGGATGGATATGCGAATGCCAGTTATGGACGGCTACGAAGCCACTAAACGAATTAAATCCCATTTAAAGGGTCAAGCCACCGTGATTATTGCTCTCACCGCCAGCGCCTTTGAGGAAGAACGTGAAGTTGTCCTCTCCGCTGGATGTGATGATTTTGTCCGCAAACCTTTTGAAGAACAGATTTTGTTTGAGAAAATGGCTAAACATCTAGGTGTTCGCTATATTTATGAAAAACAGATAAGCTCTCAACCTACGCGTGTGGTTCAACATCAGCCCTTAGAGGCGAATTGTTTGATGGTGATGCCAACAGACTGGGTTGTGCAACTTCACCAGGCAGCTACTGAATTAGATGATAAGCTAGTTCTACAACTTCTTGAAGAGATTTCCGAAGACCAACTGGCATTGAAGCAGAGTTTAATTGATTTGGTTGAAAGGGTGCGGTTTGATATGATTCTTAGTTTGACCCAATCGGCATTGAAGTTATGAAATCTGATGAGGTGAATATTATTCCTGGTCATATATTAATAGTTGATGACTTTCTGGAAACCCTTAATCTTTTGACAAATTTGTTAGAAGAACGCGGTCATCAAGTCCGGCGTGCAATTAGCGGGGAAATGGTACTAATGGGAGCAAAAGCTAGTCCTCCAGACTTGATTTTGCTGGATATTAATATGCCGGGAATCAGTGGCTATGATGTTTGTAAACAACTGCAATCTGAACCAAACACACGGGGAATCCCGGTAATTTTTATTAGTGCTTTTAATGAGGTTTTTGATAAGGTTCAAGCCTTTGAGGTCGGCGGGGTTGATTATATTACTAAACCCTTTCATATTGAGGAGGTTATTGCTCGCATTGAAAATCAGATTGCTCTCAAACAGGCTCAGAAGCAAATTCAGCGCCTTAATTCTGAACTGGAACAGCGGGTTCTACAACGAACTGAAGAACTAGAGTCCGCTAATGAAGAGTTAAAAAAAATGAATAGTCTTTTAGAGAGGGAGATTCTTCATCACCAACAAACACAAAGTAAGCTGCTACACATGGCTTCCCATGATGCACTAACGGGTTTACCTAATCGTGTGTTTTTTATGGATAAATTGATGCAAGCGATATCCCAAACTAAACAAAATCCAGATTATCGCTTTGCGGTGTTATTTTGGGATTGCGATCGCTTTAAGGTCGTTAATGATTCCCTCGGACATTTAACTGGCGATCGCCTTTTAATTTCCTTAGCCAGAAGGTTGCAATTAACCTTAAAAATGTCTCCCACTAATTTGGCGAGATTTGGAGGAGATGAATTTACAATTTTACTGGAAAATATTGAGAGTCCCCAAGCCGTTACCAATATTGCTAAACGCCTACAAAAAGCCTTAACTTGGCCGTTTCAACTAGATGATAAAGACTTGTTTTTAGAGGCTAGTATTGGTATTGTTATCGGTACATCAGAATACACAGAACCCGAACAAATCTTGCGGGATGCTGATATTGCTATGTATAAGGCAAAAAGTCAAGGTCGCGGCTGCTATCGGGTTTTTGATGGCACAATGCACGATGATGCTCATCGCAGATTTCAACTAGAAAATGAACTGCGATTAGCAATAGAAAATAATCACTTTGTCCTCAACTATCAGCCTATTATTGAACTCGCAGATGGCTCCGTCATAGGCTTTGAGGCCCTTTTGCGTTGGCATCATCCCGAACATGGCATAATTTCCCCCGCCGAATTTATTCCCATAGCTGAAGATACTGGGTTAATTATTCCTATTGGTTTATGGGTTTTAGACCAGGCGGTTAAACTAAACAGTTAAATGAGTGGCAAAAAAAAGGGTTAATTACTCACGGGTTTCGGATGAGTGTTAATTTGTCAGTTAAGCAGTTTACTCAGCCTTATTTGATTGAAGAAATCGACCGTATTCTGGTTAAAAATAACTTTCAAAGTTGTTACCTAAAGCTGGAAATAACCGAAACGGCGATCGTCGAAAATCCCGAAGCTGCTAGACAACTTTTACAACAGCTTACTCATCGCAATATCCATTTGAGTTTGGATGACTTTGGCACCGGTTATTCCTCCCTAAGTTATTTACATAGGTTTCCCGTTAACACTTTAAAAATTGACCGTTCATTTATTACTTGTATTGGCACACCTAACGAAAACCTACAAATTGTTGATGCCATTATCACCCTCGCTCATCAATTGCAAATTAGCGTAGTTGCGGAAGGTATAGAAACCGCCGAACAACTCGCTAAACTTCGCAGTTTAGGCTGTGACCAAGGACAAGGTTACTATTTTTCTAAGCCAGTGGAAAGCATCATTGCTGAGAACTTGCTCAAACAGAGAATCTTATGTTAAACTTGAAACAACTATGAGAGAATCATCTAGTTATCAGCTTCCCGTTCTAATAACAGGGTTACAGGACCATCATTTTCAATATACACATTCATCATCGCTCCAAACTCACCTGTGGCGACTTTTAACCCACTTATTCGGAGCTTTTCAATAAATAACTGATATAACTTTTCGGCAGCTTCTGGAGCCGCTGAACGCTCAAAGGATGGACGGCGGCCCTTGCGACAATCTCCGTAGAGGGTAAACTGACTCACAACTAATAATTCTCCTCCAATATCTTGCACGGATTTATCCCAACGTCCGCTATGATTATCCGGGTCGGGAAATAATCGCAAATCCAGACATTTTCTAGCCATCCAGTCTAGTTCTGCTTCTGTATCCGTCGCTGAAATACCCACCAGCAGATTTAGTCCTTGATTAATTTTACCAATAATTTGACCATTAACTGTGACCTGTGAAGATTTAACTCTTTGGATAACAACTCGCATAGGTTACTGATTGCTTAATTTGACTGAGAGGGTAGGCAACCATAGAAGGTTGCCACTACCATCTAACTACCTCGAAAAGCCTTGACCGCGAGTTGGGGAAGGTTTACAGAAACAATTTTCAACCTGAGATTTTAGGGTGGGTTTATCTAGGTTTTGACCAATTAACACCAGTTGGGTTTTTGGGGAACCTTTCCACTCATCATCATCAATGGAAAATCGCTTACCGCTGAGGTGGAAAATATGACGTTTCGGACTTTCATCAAACCAGAGAATTCCTTTAGCGCGAAATATATTAGCTGGTAATTGATTGTCTAAAAAATATTGGAATTTCCGCAGGGATAGGGGGCGATCGCTCTCAAAGGAAATCGAAGTAAACCCATCATTTTCTAGGTGGTTAGAATGATGGTCATGGTGGTGATGATGTTCGTGTTCATGGTCATGGTCATGGTCATGGTCATGGTGGTGATGATGTTCGTGTTCATGGTCATGGTCATGGTGATGATGGTCTGATTCTTCCCTGTGTTGGAAATACTTGTCAGACTCAAATAAACCCACACTGAGAATCAAAGGAAGGGGAACTTGAGAACGTTTAGTTCTGAGGATTCGAGCATCTTTTTTCATGTCTCGGAGGCGAACTTCTAGCAGATCCACATCAGCCTCATCTACCAAATCAGTTTTATTGAGGATAATAATATCCCCATAGGCGATTTGACTCTCCGCCGCTTGGCTATTAAACAAATCCAAACTAAAGTTTTCACAGTCTACCATAGTGACAATGGAATCGAGGCGAGTCATGTCTCTTAATTCCGTCCCCAGAAATGTCAAAGCCACCGGTAGCGGGTCAGCCAAACCCGTAGTTTCAACTACGATATAATCGACTTTTTCGGGGCGTTCCAGGACTTTGTAAACTGCGTTCACTAAATCTTCATTAATGGTACAACAAACACAACCATTGCTTAGTTCTACCATAGTATTATCTGAGTCGGTAGCCACAATTAACTCGTTATCAATTCCGACTTCGCCAAACTCATTAACCAAAACCGCCGTTTTTAAGCCAAGCCTTGTTGGTTGGAGAGTATGTAGTTAAGTTAAGAAGGGTAGTTTTACCGCTACCGAGAAAACCGGTAATAATTGTCACAGGTAAAGCGGCTTGGGGTTCGTCCATGGTCTTTTCGGGATGGGGATTGACTGCTGATTGCATAGCCCTACTGTCCAAAATGTTAGAAACTCGAGAATCTCCAGTTGTTATTTTATCGCAATTACTGAATTTTATTTAATAAATTTGCATAATCCTCTCTCGGAGGTGCGGATAAATTCGCACAATTCCCGGACTAATTCTGAGGTAAACTCAGATTCTAGTTTTTCCAGAGCTTGAGAAATATTGAGATTTGACCTATACAGGATTTTAAAGGCTTGCTGAAGTTCCCGGCGCTGTCCTTCGTTGAAGCCAGACCGTCGCAGTCCGACCACATTCAAACCCATAACGGTATTAGTGCTGAGGCTGCGGGTGATACAGAAGGGGGGAACATCTTTTTGGATAGCACAGCCGCCAGACATCATGGCTAATCGCCCAACTCTGGTAAACTGGTGAATGAGACAGTTACCGCTGATAAAAGCCCGATCGCCTACTTGGGCATATCCAGCTAATAAGGCTCCATTGGCAATAATCACGCGATCGCCTACCTTCACATTATGACCTATATGATATGGGAGTTAGCCATCAATAGGCAATCATTACCCACCAGGGTCATTGAACCTGCCTTAGTGCCGCGATGGATAGTTACACCTTCACGGATTACACAATTATTACCTATTTTGACTGAGGATGGTTCGTCTAAGAATGCTAAATCTTGGGGTGTGTCCCCCAATACCGCCCCGGCATGAACTTGGGTGCGATCGCCTAGGGTAGTTCCACATAGAATGGTAACATGGGATGCGATCGTGCAGTGGTCGCCAATTGTCACCCCCGCTTGAATATAGCTAAGTGGTCCAATTGTTACATTCTCGCCTAATGTTGCACCCGGTTCAATTATAGCTGTGGCGTGAATCGTCATCTGTGGATAGAAGGTTTGATGGGAGACGACATAATCATACCATTACTGCTCAATTGGTGGGTGAGTTGATTTGTATCTGTCATCAATCAATGATTATCGATAGGTCTAACCCTACCAGCTAACAGCTAAACCCCGTCAATGAATAATTAATAATTAATAATTAATAATTAATAATTATCACCGCCGTAGGGTGCGTCACAGGGATAACCTATCGGGTCAACGGCCAATTTTGTTCATCTGACGCACCGCCCCTATCGTGGTCAAGAAACCCGGTTTATCAAAGAAACCGGGTTTCTAAGCAAACGGTGGGGTGAGAGAACTAACAGCAGAACCCGCCTCTACAATTAATAATTATCACCCTCGTAGGGTGCGTCACAGGGATAACCTATCGGGTCAACGGCCAATTTTGTTCATCTGACGCACCGCCCCTATCGTGGTCAAGAAACCCGGTTTATCAAAGAAACCGGGTTTCTAAGCAAACGTTGGGGTGAGAGAACTAACAGCAGAACCCGCCTCTACAATTAATAATTATCACCCTCGTAGGGTGCGTCACAGGGATAACCTATCGGGTCAACGGCCAATTTTGTTCATCTGACGCACCGCCCCTATCGTGGTCAAGAAACCCGGTTTATCAAAGAAACCGGGTTTCTAAGCAAACGTTGGGGTGAGAGAACTAACAGCAGAACCCGCCTCTACAATTAATAATTATCACCCTCGTAGGGTGCGTCACAGGGATAACCTATCGGGTCAACGGCCAATTTTGTTCATCTGACGCACCGCCCCTATCGTGGTCAAGAAACCCGGTTTATCAAAGAAACCGGGTTTCTAAGCAAACGTTGGGGTGAGAGAACTAACAGCAGAACCCGCCTCTACAATTAATAATTATCACCCTCGTAGGGTGCGTCACAGGGATAACCTATCGGGTCAACGGCCAATTTTGTTCATCTGACGCACCGCCCCTATCGTGGTCAAGAAACCCGGTTTATCAAAGAAACCGGGTTTCTAAGCAAACGTTGGGGTGAGAGAACTAACAGCAGAACCCGCCTCTACAATTAATATAGCATTAGTCAAGGTGGTTAGGACGCAGCTTTGAGAACGGAATCCATGGCATCATGGAGAGAATCAAACTGCTCACGTGCAGTGGCGAATACGGGCTTTCAGCCACGACCAACATTTCTCTATCTTGTTGAGGTCTGGCGAATAAGGTGGTAGATAGAGTAAACGGCCTGAGAGGGTGACAATAGAGCTAGACTGATTGCTGTACAAGGGATAGAGCATTTAGTCCTTGCCGAAAATTCTGAGCTTTATGAGGCTTGAGGGCCATTAATGCTAACATCTCTTCTTGCCAGAAAACTAGCGACTGGCTCCAAGCATAACCCGATAATCCGAGCCCAAAAATACTGTGATGGGGAAAATTATTAGGAGTTTTTTCGCTTCGACCGAGGTAAGCTACTAAGTGATTAGCTTCCCACTCATGACCTCCTAGTGTCGCCAGCCAATAAGCAAAAGTAATCAACAAAACCAAGGCTAAAAATCGGGTTGAATCCACCCGAGTAGATTCCATATTATAGCCCCCACTTTGACAATCTCTAAACATCATTTCGATACCCCACCGCGCTTGATAAAGTTGCTTAACCAGCTTGGGGTTATCAAGCGTAGTTAGTAAATACCAAGGTTTTTTTACCTTTTTTCCTCGGTGAATTTTTTACCAATAAACTCCTAGGTTAAATCCATGAATAGGTGCAAATTTTTGCAAGGTTACATTTTTAAAAAAATGGGATTCGCCCGACTTAAATCCTTGAGTTTTTAAAGACTTACCTGGCTGGCATGAGGTAGCTACAAAAGCACTCTTTTTCTGACGAAATACAACATTTACACCCCTTACTCTGAGCCAGTCCGCGAGTTGAGCACTATGAAACTCACGGTCTCCTATCACTACAACCGGATAAGGTTTTAAAAGAGCCAACACCGGCCCTAATACCCGTTTCTGTTCCCGGAAAGAGCTACTGCCTAACTTTGGGAGTAGCTCCCAATATATTGGTAAAGCATGATGTCCCCAAATTATCGTGACCATCAGGAGATTTCGGTCTCTCCATTGAGTGCGGTCGAGAGCAACCGCTACATAGTTTTTGGTTTTCAATCTGAATTTTGAGCGCTTTCTCCGTTGCTCTCTATTTAAATGTTTTTCTCTAAATTCAGATTTGAGAGCGGCCTTGATTATTGGGAACCACAGCAACTTAGCCGAAAGTTGGGGGAGTTTCAGAAATCGTTGGATATTTCGGAGGCGACTACTGTATTGTATTGAATGGGTTGTGGAAAAACGTTGGCGAGGGTTGGGTTGATAATCTGACTTGCCGATAACTTTGAAGCATCAACACTAAGAGTTCTAACGTCTGTGCTTGACTCTCGCTCAAATTGATTCGTAATAGTTTTTGGTATAATGTCCTTAGCATTTTTTGTCAGGGTGGCTCCCAAGGCCACCCGCTTTTTGACGATATCTCCATTATCTCAAACAATTGCCCTGTCTGGGTTTGACCTCCGTTGTCACCCTCTCAGGTAAACGGCATTGAGCTGCCTCCACCAGTTCAGCAATCCGCCCCCCTTTATGAAACGTTGCATTGTCCAATACTAGAGTCTGACCTGGCTTCAATGTTGGAATTAAGATGAACTCCAACCACAACTCAAACACTGTCCGATTACAACAACCCTCAAAGGTAAAGGGAGCTAAGAGTTGTTGATGACACCATGCGGCTATATAGCTTACCCTGCCCTGCCTCTTCCCTGATTTGAGGGCATGGAAGCGTTTTCCTTCCTCGCAGTAACCATAAGGATAATCCGAGTCTTGACTATTCATGCCAGCTTCATCGAGGTAGACCACTTCTTCCGGCTCCATCTGTTCAATCTGAGCCATAAACTCCTCTCGCTGTTGCTCATCACGTTCTTGGTAGCCGTAAGTTTTTTTTCTGGTGAAGCCAATTTTCTTCAAGGCTCTGGATATGGTGCGAGGAGAGATGTCGTCATCCCAAAGTTCAGCCATTTGAGCGGAGGTTTTGTGGCCATGCTCTTGGGCAAAAGCCTTGAATTTCTGCCAGTCGGTAATTTTGTGGTTATTGCCAGGTCGGTGATGAGGTTTAGGGAGGAAGTCTCCGGTCTGTGCTTTTCTTTGCAGCCAGAGATTAATGGTGTTCCTGCTGACATGGAAAACTTGACTGGCTTCTGTTTTGGGCATACCGTCTAGTTCAATGGCATCAATAACTTTTTGTCTGAGGTCGTAACTATAGGGGGCTGGCATTTTTGGTCTTCTTAGTCATCTCGTCCTCTCCATTATACGTCCTATCCTAAGTGTTCTGTCTTGTGCTATACATCAGGAGCCGTGTGCTGGGAAACTCGCAAGCACGGTTTGGAATTGGAGTTGGGGAAGGTGACTTCTCTTTCGACCATAACACAGTCAGGCTAGGAGCCGTATGAGGTGAAAGTCTCACGTACGGTTTTGTATGGGAGGGGGAGATGGCGACATCTCTCTCGACCCCTACTCAGTTCGAGGAAGGTATGGAAGAGCAGAGAGAGGATATTAAGGGTTGCCAGTAAAGAGGAAAGATGCTGCTTACCATGGCCGAAATTGTGTTCCAGATTGTAGCCCTTGGTCTTGAGGGTGTTGTGGTTTTCATTTTCCACCTTCCACCGGGTTCGCCCTGCCAGCACGACTTCTGCGACATTTTCCTCACTGAGGGGATAATTCGTAGCAAAGGCATTGTGATAGCTCACCTGGCCATCGGCAGTGGTGACGGTGAGTTCGCACCAGTTGACCAACAGGGCATCATCACTGTCTCTGAGCGGCACGGCGTTGAGATAGCGGTAGGTATAGGTTTCCTCGACTTTCCCGGTCCAACCAAGGGTTGTGACTGTGGGTAGCTCAATGCCATCAAGGTGTTCATGGAGGGTGGTGTGGGACTCCTGACGACAGACGAGGATGAAGTTGAGTTGGTGCTTTAGAAATTGCTCACACAAGGGTTGGTGACAATACAGGTCATCCCCTAAGACCGTAACGTTCCATCTAATGATACGTTCCCCTTGCCGCGATAATCACCGTTTGGCTGCCGCCGTCTCACAGTCCTGCTTGTCATGACCATCTTGGGGCACGATAAATTCAGGAACCAAGGGAATCAGATGCTTTTGTCCTGGACAAACGATGACCGCAGTCACCACCCCATGGAAGTAATGGGTTGCCCCAGACTTATAGGTGCGTGTCGAGCACTGGGGGCAGTGGATTTTCTCCGAACTCAAATATTCAGTCCCATCCAACGCCACTAACAGACTGTTGACAATAGAACGGAATTTTACCAACTGCCCCTGGACTTCGAGCACCGGCAAGATATCCTCAAAGACCGGAAAGATGTGGTCTGGTGACACTGTCGCCCAAAAATCCCGGATGTGGTTGTCGCCGGGAATTTGATGAACCCCAAACAAGCTTTGAGCATTGCTCTTGCCTTTGTTGCCTTCCATCGTGCGTTGATAGGCAAGGAATGATGGGGTTTGAGTGAAGAACACACTAAACGCGCGATTGGCTGCGTCTTCCATCCCATAGTGGCTATTCTTACCAGTAGGCTTGTCCGGTAACGAGGACAAACGCTGGCGAAAAGAACTGACGATTGTGTCAAACAACTCATGTTTTTCCAACGGCTCTGACCCTATTGGCTCTTGGATGTCCTTACAGTACAGTACCCCATTTTCCGTCCTTGAGTCGCTTTTTTCTCAAATGAGAATTGCTGATATCATCCAATGCCTATTGACATATAGGTGTCAGCTGATCTATAATGGAGAGGTTTGAGTACAACGGGATGTAGCGCAGCTTGGTAGCGCGCCTGCTTTGGGAGCAGGATGTCGCAGGTTCAAATCCTGTCATCCCGATTTAACTTAAACCCTTATCCTGACTACTATCGCGGGAATTGCTTTAACCCGATAGTCGTACCGTTACACTCAAAATACACGTGCGAGACGTTCAGGCATGAAATAAGGTTGCAATACCTGAAATAACCGCCTGGTGGGGATTTCAACCCCTCGGTTGAATATAAGGAGCGCACTCCTGACCATCCCCATAACTGTTTATATGTCCCGACGCTTGGAGAAATCTAAGCAAGGCAGGGAACTCAAGGTCATAAACAAACTGAGAAATCAGGGAGTAGAGAGTAAAGGCGATAGCCACCCCCAATTTTGGGAATCACAACCCCAGGATTGAAGCGGGGAACGGAAGGCGTGAAGTAGAACCTACTACCAGATGCGACCACTGCCAACCATCCATGATTAGGGAAACCGAATGTCCGGCTTGAACCATCGTAATGAGTGAGTAGCGAAATAGGTTGATACGCTGCGTTCAAAAGAACATGGGGAAAAGTAGGAGTTTGTTTGTACTATAGCATTAGTCAAGGTGGTTAGGACGCAGCTTTGAGAACGGAATCCATGGCATCATGGAGAGAATCAAACTGCTCAATGCAGTGGCGAATACGGGCTTTCAGCCACGACCAACATTTCTCTATCTTCTTGAGGTCTGGCGAATAAGGTGGTAGATAGGATAGAGTAAACGGCATTGAGCTGCCTCCACCAGTTCAGCAATCCGCCCCCCTTTATGAAACGTTGCATTGTCCAATACTAGAGTCTGACCTGGCTTCAATGTTGGAATTAAGATGAACTCCAACCACAACTCAAACACTGTCCGATTACAACAACCCTCAAAGCTAAAGGGAGCTAAGAGTTGTTGATGACACCATGCGGCTATCATACTTACCCTGCCCTGCCTCTTCCCTGATTTGAGTGCATGGAAGCGTTTTCCTTCCTCGCAGTAACCATAAGGGTAATCCGAGTCCTGACTATTCATGGCGGCTTCATCGAGGTAGACCACTTCTTCCGGCTCCATCTGTTCAATCTGAGCCATAAACTCCTCTCGCTGTTGCTTCCAACGTTCTTGGTAGCCGTAAGTTTTTTTTCTGGTGAAGCCAATTTTCTTCAAGGCTCTGGATATGGTGCGAGGAGAGATGTCGTCATCCCAAAGTTCAGCCATTTGAGCGGAGGTTTTGTGGCCATGCTCTTGGGCAAAAGCCTTGAATTTCTGCCAGTCGGTAATTTTGTGGTTATTGCCAGGTCGGTGATGAGGTTTAGGGAGGAAGTCTCCGGTCTGTGCTTTTCTTTGCAGCCAGAGATTAATGGTGTTCCTGCTGACATGGAAAACTTGACTGGCTTCTGTTTTGGGCATACCGTCTAGTTCAATGGCATCAATAACTTTTTGTCTGAGGTCGTAACTATAGGGGGCTGGCATTTTTGGTCTTCTTAGTCATCTCGTCCTCTCCATTATACGTCCTAAGTGTTCTGTCTTGTGCTACAGCATTAGTCAAGGTGGTTAGGACGCAGCCTTGAGAACGGAATCCATGGCATCATGGAGAGAATCAAACTGCTCAATACAATGGCGAATGCGGGCTTTCAACCACGACCAACATTTCTCTATCTTGTTGAGGTCTGGCGAATAAGGTGGTAGATAGAGCAAACGGCATTGAGCCGCCTCCACTAGCTCAGGAATCCGTCCCCCTTTATGAAACGTTGCATTGTCTAGCACTAGAGTCTGACCTGGCTTCAGTGTTGGAATTAAGATGAACTCCAACCACAACTCAAACACTGTCCGATTACAACAACCCTCAAAGCTAAAGGGGGCTAAGAGTTGTTGATGACACCATGCGGCTATATAGCTCACCCTGTCCTGCCTCTTCCCTGATTTGAGGGCATGGAAGCGTTTTCCTTCCTCGCAGTAACCATAAGGGTAATCCGAGTCCTGACTATTCATGCCGGCTTCATCGAGGTAGACCACTTCTTGTGGCTCCATCTGTTCAATCTGAGCCATAAACTCCTCTCGCTGTTGCTTCCAACGTTCTTGGTAGCCGTAAGTTTTTTTTCTGGTGAAGCCAATTTTCTTCAAGGCTCTGGATATGGTGCGAGGAGAGATGTCGTCATCCCAAAGTTCAGCCATTTGAGCTGCTGTTTTGTCGCCATGCTCTTGGACAAAAGCCTTGAATTTTTGCCAGTCGGTAATTTTGTGGTTATTGCCAGGTGGGTGATTAGGTTTAGGGAGGAAGTCTCCGGTCTGTGCTTTTCTTTGCAGCCAGAGATTAATGGTGTTCCGGCTGACATGGAAAACTTGACTGGCTTCTGTTTTGGGCATACCGTCTAGTTCAATTGCATCAATAACTTTTTGTCTGAGGTCGTAACTATAGGGGGCTGGCATTTTGGGTCTTCTTAGTCATCTCGTCCTCTCCATTATACGTCCTAACTTTCCTGTCTTGTGCTATACAATAACCCCTTTGTGCGAGACGTTTAGGAGTGAAATAGAGCTGCAATGCCTGAAATAACCTCCTAGTGGGACTTCTACCCCTTGGTAGAATATAAGGAGTGCGCCCTGACCATCCCATAACTATAGCATTAGTCAAGGTGGTTAGGACGCAGCTTGGAGAACGGAATCCATGGCATCATGGAGAGAATCAAACTGCTCAATACAATGGCGAATGCGGGCTTTCAACCACGAACAACATTTCTCTATCTTGTTGAGGTCTGGCGAATAAGGTGGTAGATAGAGCAAACGGCATTGAGCCGCCTCCACTAGCTCAGGAATCCGTCCCCCTTTATGAAACGTTGCATTGTCTAGCACTAGAGTCTGACCTGGCTTCAGTGTTGGAATTAAGATGAACTCCAACCACAACTCAAACACTGTCCGATTACAACAACCCTCAAAGCTAAAGGGGACTAAGAGTTGTTGATGACACCCTCAGTACAGGACAAAAAAGCTGAAAGTCTTAGCCAAAAGGGAATCTAGCCGAAAATTCTGAAGGGGGCGCTCCGGGCTGAGGTGAAAGTCGAGGGGTGGGGGGGTAGCGCCAAGTTGGGGTGAGAGGGTTACATCGGAATTACCACAAACCAAACTTCCCTCTCATGAACGAGCTTAACCGATTACGAGACACTTTGCGCCCTCACTTGCCCTGGCACGGGGCGAGATTAAACTTTGTCTGCCTGTTCCTGATGGCGCTATTCCAAACAAAGACGGTTAATCTGATGGAAATAGCGACTGTATTCGCAAATCCTGTGCAAATTTCCTCAAATTACCAGCGATTACAACGTTTTTTTCGGCAATTCAAATTTGACCGGGCAGAGATTGCCCGTTTCGTCGTTAGCCTCATTGACATTCCCCAACCTTGGACTCTTAGTCTCGACCGCACCTGTTGGTCTTTCGGTCAAACCCATTTCAACATCTTGATGTTGGCAGTCGTCCACGAGGGGATTGCCTTTCCCCTGCTGTGGACGATGCTTGACAAAAAGGGCAATAGCAACAGTGGCGAACGCATGGACTTATTCGACCGCTTCGAGGCACTATTTCCTGACGTGGAGGTGGCTTGTCTGACCGCTGACCGGGAATTTGTGGGGCGAGATTGGCTCTCGTATCTTCTCATCGACCCCGAGGTTCCTTTCCGCCTACGCATCCGCCACAGCGAGCTGATTAGTCCTAAGTTAGGAGGAACTCAACTCGGCGTAGCGGCGAACGAATGTTTGATTCTCTGCGACCCGGAGAATTTCGCCAGCTTTCGGGTCGCCGTTGGGTTTGGGGACGGCAGGTTTACGTCATTGGCTCTCGTCTGTCTGATTCGGGGGAGTTGTTGATTCTCATCACTAACGCTTGCCCCGAAACGGCCCTCCCCGACTATGCTCGGCGTTGGGGTATTGAAAACCTCTTCGGAGCCTTGAAGACTCGGGGCTTCTGTCTCGAATCGACTCACTTTAAGGACCCTGAGCGCTTGAGCCGTTTATTGGCTTTGCTTAGCCTGGCTTTGCTTTTACTTGGGCTATGAAGGTGGGTTTGTGGATTCACCAAGGTTCACCCATTCCTTTGAAGGCTCACGGACGATGCTCCCAGAGTCTTTTCCGCACTGGCTTCGATTTTCTACGCCGCACTTTCTCTAATCTGCCTTTGTTTTCAGGGCGGTTTCACCAGGCTCTACTCTACAACTTTTGTCCTGTACTTAGGATGACACCATGCGACTATATAGCTCACCCTACCCTGCCTCTTCCCTGATTTGAGGGCATGGAAGCGTTTTCCTTCTTCGCACTAACCACAAGGGTAATCCGAGTCCTGACTATTCATGCCGGCTTCATCGAGGTAGACCACTTCTTCCGGCTCCATCTGTTCAATCTGAGCCATAAACTCCTCTCGCTGTTGCTTCCAACGTTCTTGGTAGCCGTAAGTTTTTTTTTCTGGTGAAGCCAATTTTCTTCAAGGCTCTGGATATGGTGCGAGGAGAGATGTCGTCATCCCAAAGTTCAGCCATTTGAGCTGCTGTTTTGTCGCCATGCTCTTGGGCAAAAGCCTTGAATTTTTGCCAGTCGGTAATTTTGTGGTTATTGCCAGGTCGGTGATGAGGTTTAGGGAGGAAGTCTCCGGTCTGTGCTTTTCTTTGCAGCCAGAGATTAATGGTGTTCCGGCTGACATGGAAAACTTGACTGGCTTCTGTTTTGGGCATACCGTCTAGTTCAATGGCATCAATAACTTTTTGTCTGAGGTCGTAACTATAGGGGGCTGGCATTTTTGGTCTTCTTAGTCATCTCGTCCTCTCCATTATACGTCCTAACTTTCCTGTTTTGTGCTATAATTATCACCCTCGTAGGGTGCGTCACAGGGATAACCTATCGGGTCAACGGCCAATTTTGTTCATCTGACGCACCGCCCCTATCGTGGTCAAGAAACCGGGTTTCTAAGCAAACGGTGGGGTGGGAGAACTAACAGCAGAACCCGCCTCTACAATTAATAATTATCACCCTCGTAGGGCGCGTCACAGGGATAACCTATCGGGTCAACGGCCAATTTTGTTCATCTGACCCACCGCCTTTAGCCGGAGAAATTCGCCCAATTGTTCGGTAAAATAAATTACCATATTAATCAAAACCGGAAAGACAATTAGGTATAAAGCATGACCGCAACCACATCAAAACCCGTTTCCGCCATTCCCGAATTTTGTCAGGGCATCCAGTATTTTAGCGAAACATTCCCCAGATTAGAAACTTACGGTCAGAAGCCAGCCATAGCTGAGGGGAAAGTGGCTATTTCCGACCCTAAAGACCCCGTAGCAGTATATCAAACCCTGCTGTACGCGGACGCGCTGCGGTACTTAATTCTACAGGTAACAGGTAGTAAAGCATCAGGACACCCAGGGGGTTTCGCCAGCCAAGCGGAAGCCTATGCAGCCTTAGTCATGCTGGGTTATAAAAATATTATTACGGAAGTGGGACACCATGCGCCAGGCTTCTATAGCGCGGTTTTCCTCGATCGCTCCTTAGAAGACATGGAAATCTACACCGTGCAACAACTGCGCGATCGCTTCCGGGAAATGCACGGACTGCTGGGGCATCTTTCCGGTTATATTCCCGGTCTACTGAACCCCGCCGGACCCCTAGGACAAGGTCAGCATTTCGCCATGGCCGCCGCCCTCTTACACAGGGACAAACTCTTCCCCTTCACCCTAGGTGATGGTGGTATGGGAGAGCCTTACCCCATGAGCAGCATGGCGCATTTTAACACAGCCTATCCTAATGTAACCAACTTCCTGCCCATATTAGTTTGGAATGGCTACAGCCAGGAACATCACAGCATGGTCTCCACTAAAACTAATGAGGAAATGATCGCCTATTGGAAAGGTAACGGCTTCAAAGAAGTCTTGCTAGTCGATGCTAAAGACTTCGACGACCAAAACCAACCCGGAGATTATGTTGATAGTACCGCTTTTTCCATTGATCGGCGCATGGCTTTCACCCAGGCGGTGATGGAAACAGTAGACAAAGCCGCAAAATCCGCCCTAAATGGTACATTGACCGTATTTATTATTAAACAACTCAAAGGGGCCGGTGTTCATGCCCGGGGTGCGAAATCCCATAATCTCTATCCCGGAGATACCCTCGACAGTCCCCATATTATTAAGGCCCTCCAGGAGCGATCGCTACCAGTAGCCGCTTGGGAGTTGGTGCGTAAAAACATTGAACGAGCAGGCGGTGGTCCCGCTTCTAAGACAGTCGTAACTGAGTTTGAGTACCCGATCGCCGATTTTGGTACACTCCCCTTAGAAGAATATACAGTCGGCGGTGATCCGAAAGTCGCAACTACCGCTATGGGGGCGATCGTTGGTCATGTTGGCCAAAAAGACCCCCATTTTCTCGTCACCAACGCCGATGGTAACGCCGCTTCCGGTATTAACAACATTAACCAAGCCCTGAAAATTATTCACCCTACCCCTGATGATACCTATTTCCAGGGACCCAATGGACAGGTTTATGAGCCACTCAGTGAAGACGCTTGCGCCGGAATGGCTGCAGGTTTAGCCTTAATGGGCGCACGGACTCTGTGGTGTTCCTACGAGTCTTTTGCTATTAATGGTTTACCGATTTGGCAAACTGTCACCCAGGCTATGGCTGAGTTGCGCCACCTCACCCCCTCCACCATTACCTTATTTACCGCCGGCGCTTTGGAACAGGGACGCAACGGCTGGACTCACCAACGCCCGGAAATTGAGGCTTATTTTGCCGCTATGTTACGCAACGGTAATGTTTTCGCTCTGTTTCCCCCAGATGCCAATAGTATCCAGGTCTGTTATCAATGGGCACTCAATACTAAAAATAAGGGCATTACTATTACTGCTAGTAAGTCACCTTTACCGATTCGTACTACCTTTGAACAAACCCGCCAAGGCTTGCGAGATGGAGCCGTGATTTTGGAAGAAGTCAAAGGTGATAAAACTGTCGTTTTTGCTGTCATTGGAGATATGACTTTAATCCCCGTTTTTGAGGCGGCGGCTTACCTGGAAACCGAGGGAATTGGTACTCGCATTGTCTCCGTGATTAACCCCCGCCGTTTGTATCGTCCTACTGATGTCGCTTGGGATACTTGTTCCGAACCTGATGGCGATTTTATCAGTGATGAACTCTTCGATAATTTGTTTGGTGGGGATGCTTTGATTGGGGTGACAGGCGGCGCTAGTTTGATGCTGGAACCGATTATGTTGCGTAGTAGTGTCCGCCGCGATACTTTCGCATGGAAACGGGGAGAAACTACTTCTAGTGCGGGTCAGTTGATGGCTTTTAATGGCTTGACTGCTGAGACTTTGACTAAAAGAGCGATCGAGTTAATCCACTAGGTTTAACTGGTTTTTCCTGCGTGTCCGTTGGGGGGGAGGAGTATTCCCGTTTTCCGTCATTCTCCCCGACCCCCCCCTACTTCTTCCTACTTCTTCCTAGGACTCGACACCCTTCCAACTCTGATTGGTGTCACAATATAATCTTGATGTAATCTGCAATTATACCTTATGTATCTAACTTGGTTGGACAGTAACTCTTGGTTAGTGGAGATGGCTGGTAAGTCTATCCTGGTTGACCCTTGGTTGGTGGGGTCTTTGGTGTTTGGTAATTTACCCTGGTTATTTAAAGGGGAAAAACAGAAAACTCGCCCCATTCCCGAACGCATTGATGCTATCCTTCTGTCTCAGGGGTTGGAAGATCATGCTCATATTCCTACCTTAAAAATACTCGATAAAAATATTCCCGTCGTCGCTTCCCCTAATGCGGCTAAGGTGGTGCGAGAATTGGGTTATACTCAGGTTCATTCTTTGAATCATGGGGAGACTTTTCAACTGGGCGCGAGCATCGAAATTAGGGCGGTTCCCGGTTCCCCTATTGGTCCGACTTTGGTGGAAAATGGCTATGTTATCTCTGATACTACTACTCACCACAGTCTCTATTATGAACCCCACGGCTATCATTCCCCCACTTTGAAAGAATTGGCTCCCATTGATGTCGTAATTACTCCTATTATGGATTTGGCTTTACCCTTGATAGGTCCCATTATTCGTGGCACAAAATCCGCCCTAGAGTTAACCAAAATGGTACAGCCACAGGTGATATTACCAACCGCCGCCGCTGGTGATGTCTCCTATGAGGGATTATTAGTTGCGGCTTTAAAGGTAGTCGGAAACCTAGAAGATTTTCGCTCTCTCATCGCTCGCAATAACCTGAAAACTCGCGTGCTTAATCCGCAGGCGGGTGAACGTTTTGCTATTGATTTATAGTTGGCTTTCCATAGAGGCGATCGCATTTTTCCCCAGCCGGGAATTTCGGAAAAGTAAACCTAGGTGGCAAAAAAAAATTTTCTGGGCGCGCCCCCGCGCTTTTTTTTCAGAAAACCCTATCTTTTTCAGGGAGTCCGTGCTACAGTATAAGATAATGGCGATAGTTGCGAAAATATTATTTTGGCTCACATCTAATTATGTGATATACTCCTATCATAGCCGACTAGCGCCGCCGTGTCAACCCCCTTTTCACTACTTTTTGATATACTAGATCACACTGGTAGCAATTTTCGTGGCGAGAATGCCAGCTTGTTCGATCATAAATACCCTTGCATCCGGGCTAGGGTCATCAGTGTAAATTGCAAATATAAAATATCTATGTCTGCTCTATAAAACTTAAACAAAACCGGACATAGCCGGATATTGATGTTTATTTCTGGCTTCGTCCGGGACTGTCGGCAGCACCCCGTCCACAAGTGTAATCGTCGAAACCCGGCAATTTTTCTAAATTTATACTGGCGTTCAAATCTCTATCAATCTTCAGGCCACAGTTTGGACATTCAAAAGTCCGACGGACTAGGGGCATTTTTTGACGATAACCGCAATTAGAACACAGTTGACTGGATGGATAAAATCTATCGGCAATAATCAACTTTGAACCATAACGTTCTGCCTTGTCACCTAGTTGCCGACGGAACTCATAAAATGAAGCATCAGCGATAGAACCCGCCAAACCATGATTTTTCAGCATACCTGACACATTCAAATCTTCAATGACTACTTGGCTGTGGTTTTTAGCCAAAAAAGTAGTGATTTTATGAATGGTGTCACGGCGAATATTAGCGACTCTTTGATGTAGCTTTTGAACTTTTAAGAGACATTTGGCCCGATTTTTTGAGCCTTTGACTTTGCGACTTAAATGACGTTGTAATCTGGCTAGTTTTTTGGTCGCTGCTTTATAAGCCTTGGGATTAGAGAATTGGGTCCCATCGGAGCAAGTCGCCCAATTGTTAATTCCTAGGTCTACCCCGATTCTCTCTCGATATTTCGGTGTAATTTCTGGTGTGATTTCTACGAAAAAGCTCATATACCAGTCCCCTGCTTGGCGGGCTATAGTGACTTTCTTAACCCAACTTTCGGGTAGAGCCTCAAATGTAGAAACCCAGCCCACAAAAGGCAGCTTATGGCGAGTTCCTGACAGATTGAATGGCTGTCCGGAATTGTCAAGCGTAAAACTATCATGGTGGCCTTTCTTCTTAAATTTAGGATAACTGCTTATTCCCTTGAAGAAGCGCTTAAAGGCATCCCCTAGATTAATGAAGGCATATTGATCAACTTTAGAAGACAATTCGGACATCCAAGGATATTGAGGTTTTACATAATTTGTAAAAACCTTTTTGATGGAGTTGACATTAGGCTTGAGTCCCTCTTCATAAGCTGACCTCCATAAGTGTAATCCCCAATTGAACACAAACCGAGCATAGCCAGCGTGTTTGGCCATCAAGGTGGCTTGACGGTCATTGAGTTTTAGTTTGGTACGGAAAGCTTTGTAAAGGTAGGGGTCGAGAGGGAAGTCGCCTTCCCCCACTCCCATTCAAAACCGTGCTTGATACTTTCGCATCACACGGCTCCTGATGTAGATACCCCTTGGCAACGGGAACAGGGTTACCAACCCCTGCTTTTGTACTTCAACTTTTGGAGCTAAATACAACATCGTAGTGTTTAAACTCGCTTTCGCCGTTAAACTCCTGTTGATTGCAGTAACTATATCTACACCGTGACTAGTGGGCATATCCTAACCATTACAATTAGGCATTGGCTTTCAGTCACATCCCTTCCCCTTAAAGGCATACGATTACACTTTCACTACTCAACAAGATGTACCTGCCGAGAGCCTAAAAAAAGGGGTTTAAACGTTCCGTTTATATGGGCATTCCATCTTTAGACTTGTCCTTTCCACCGGGGTACTTAAAAAGGTCTGTGTAGGTGTTGTATGGAAAACCCTACTTTTCCCCTTGCTCTTTTGAGCGCAGCGTGGCAACCTATTACGCTACTCAATAATGACGATGGTTCAAGCCAGACATTCGGTTTCCCTAGTCATGGATGGTTGGCAGTGGTCGCATTTGGTAGTAGGTTCTACTTCACGCCTTCCGTTCCCCGCTTCAATCCCAAGGTTGTGTATCCTGAAACTGGGGGTGGCTATCGCCTTTACTCTCTACTCCCTGATTTCTCAGTTTGTTTATGACCTTGAGTCCCCTGCCTTGCTCAGATTTCTCCAAGCGTCGGGACATATAAACAGTTATGGGATGGTCAGGGATGTGAATCCCTTATATTCCACAAAGGGGTGGAAGTCCCACTAGGAGGCTATTTCGGGCATTGCATCCCTATTTCACTCCTAAACGTCTCGCACCCATGATTTAATTATATCATAAATCCGGCTTTCTTGAGTTTGGGGAATGCGAAATTTGGCATGGTTTGGGGTTTAACCGTATAGCGTTTCTCCAGAAGGGTATGGTACGGCTTCGGGCAGCCCCAAACCGTCGGCGGCCCAGAACATCCGAGGGCTTTGCAACGTACCTCATGAGTCCACTGAACCTCTATATATCCATTGTTGAGTGGCAAATTTTGGGAGCATCTCATTTTGGCAGCTAATACTTCTTAGAGGCCACCCCAAGCCTATAACTTTTCAAAAAATTGCTGATTGCCAACTTTAAAATTACAGAAAGCTAAACGGTACTAAGTTGTTCACCGTCTAAATTGGAGGCAACAAGGGAAATCATGAAACTCAACTGGGTGCGGCGTTGCACAGTATGAATGAGCTAGAAGCATCCAATTTAAATACTCCATCGCTGCTCTTTTGATTTGATGTGATAAAATTTTATCGAGTTGAATTTAATTGAATCTGATGAACTTGACTCCTGAACAGTTAGAACGCCTTGACGCCTGTATCCAAGAAATTGGTGAAATTATGTACAGCCAGATGGACTCAGGTAAGCTAAAAGACATGGAAATGTTGGAAACCATGACACGGCAACAGATATTGGATTATATAGGGCCGAAACTTTTATTTTTTTTTATTTCTCAAGTTACCGGAACAACTCACGGAAAAAAACGGAAACTTAAAACTTGTTTAGGTTCCGTAACTTTAACCAGTAAACAAGCCCAGATTATGGGAATAAATTCCTATGCTCGTCTTAGCCCCCTTTTGTTAAAATGTAGTTGGTTAGTCAGTGCTAAGTCTTCTTATGAAAGGGGAGAAAAAGACATAAAAGTATTGACAGGTGTCCAAGTTTCTCATAGTACCTTACAACGTCAAGTTAATGAATCAGACTTTGATTTTCCTTCAGCGAAACAGCCTGTAAGTGAAGTCTGTATTGATGGAGGTAAAGTCAGATTGCGTACTCCAGAAAAAGGCGTTTCTTGTATCTGGAAAGATTATAAAGTAGGGCGAATGCAAGGAATTTACTATGGGGCAACCTTTCAAGACCCTCAAACTTTAACGGATTGGATTAATAGTCAAAAAACGACGAATCCACTCATCTATTTGGGAGATGGGCATGACGGAATTTGGAAGCTTTTTAAAGAAATTGGTAGCCCCGAACAACGTCAGGAAATTTTAGATTGGTTTCATCTTAAAGAAAATCTTTTTAAAGTTAGAGCTTCAAAGAAGAACCTGAAAACAATCGAAGCGTTACTCTGGAAGGGCCAAGTTATAGAGGCTAAAGCCTCATTGCTCAAGTATAAAAGTCACCAAGCCTCTAAATTTAGGGCGTATTTAACCAAGCATGAATCCCGAATTATTAATTATGAGCAAGCTCAAAAAGAACAAATTTGTTCCATTGGCTCGGGGGCTGTAGAGTCAGGGGTTAAGCAAATTGACAAACGATTAAAATTAGCTGGAGCTCAATGGAATTCGGAAAATATTACGAAGATTTTAGGGTTACGCTGTGCTTATCTTAATGGGAGCCTAGATGCGTACATAATGTGACCAGAATTGACCGTTAGTTTTTATTTTTTTTACAGTTTACCACTTAATATTTTATCCAATTTATCTGACTACCATATGGGAAGTTAGGTCGTTTTATTCTGCCATAAATTTGCTCCAAGATTTGAGCAATATTTTTCTCTGCAACCCCGGTGAAGGATCCTCCCATAATCCGACCCTAGAAAGATAATATTTTTGCCAAATTGAGATGCTCCCCAAATTTTCTTGAGTATTATGCTTTATTGTCCTAAGATGTCTAGCAAATCTCCGACTAAATCATTGCTCCCTCGGATTGCACGAGTTGTTTCGCTGGTTGTGCCGGTGTTGATTGCGTGATTGCTGGTTGTTTTGGCGTCTGTGTCAGTTGCCCCGGTGCAGGTTGCGTGAATATCGATCGCCCGGGTGTCAGTTGCCCCGGTGCAGGTTGCGTGAATATCGATCGCCCCGGTGCAGGTTGCGTGAATGTCGATCGCCCCGGTGCAGGTTGCGTGAATGTCGATCGCCCCGGTGTCAGTTGCCCCGGTGCAGGTTGCGTGAATGTCGATCGCCCCGGTGTCGGTCGTGTGTTTGCCAAGTTAGCGATCGGCTTAATGCGGCTCCACTAGCCGTGAGAATATGCTTGCCATCGGGACTAAACGAGGCACTGTAGACCCAATCCTGATGCCCTTGGAACACCGCAATCAGATTACCTTGGGTATCCCACAACCGGGCGGTTCCATCCTGACTAGCCGTGACAATTTGGCTACCATCAGGACTAAATGTAGCACTCTGGTTCTCGATACAATTCTTTACAATTTTCTGATTTTTCTCTGACTGACTATAAATTTACGAAACGGTAACTTTTAATACGGTTTGTCTTCGCAAGAATTGCTATAACTGTAATATCGAGAGCAATAAGTAGTTCTCTTAAGCGATGTTCGTACATATTAGGACATCGTACAGCAAAATTAGTGCTTCTAGGGTTCCGATTTGAATCTTTGGGTTTAGATGACTGGTCCGAGAGAAGCAAGCCAGCCTAAAATGGTTTTTTAGATATGGATAGCCATATCATCAATTAGGCCTTGGTTACACGGCGGGATAAAAGCCCGGGAGGTCTATAACAGTTGAACTGTTATGACTTCTCGGGCATTGTTGTTTTTGCCGTTCAAATAAAACAAGATTGGTGCTAAAAAATGACTGAAGAACCGACGTTTCAAAATCCGAATTCTCATTCCTCTAACAATTCTCAACCGATTAGAGCAACCGAAGCGAGTCGCGCTTTGGAACGAGAAGCACAGTTGCCGATGACCGGGTGGCAGCAAGAAGTTTCCAAAGGTTTGGAATATGGCCTCGAAGGCGCAGATAGCATCCAAGATCGCAGTATTCCAACTTTTTCTCGGGGAGAACTGCCGCATTATGCCGGGATTAACACCTTTTTAAAAGCGCCTTATTTAGAAGACGTGCGGCAGGTGGGGAACTATGATGTCGCCGTCGTGGGTGTTCCTCACGATTCGGGGACGACTTATCGTCCCGGTACGCGATTTGGCCCCCAAGGAATCCGGCGCATTTCCGCCCTTTATAGCCCCTACAATTTTGAACTTGGCGTTGATTTGCGTGAGCAAATTACAATTTGTGATGCGGGGGATATCTTTACTATTCCGGCCAACAACGAAAAGTCATTCGACCAAATTTCCAAAGGGATTGCCCATATCTTTAGTTCCGGTGCATTTCCAATTATTCTCGGGGGGGATCATTCCATTGGATATCCCACAGTCCGGGGGATTTGTCGTCATTTAGGGGATAAAAAAGTTGGGATTATTCACTTTGACCGCCATGTGGATACCCAGGAAACTGATTTAGATGAGCGGATGCATACCTGTCCCTGGTTTCATGCGACCAATATCAAGAATGCACCCCCTCAAAATCTAGTACAACTTGGCATCGGAGGATGGCAAGTTCCCCGTCAAGGGGTGAAAGTTTGTCGGGAAAGGGCCACTAATATTTTAACCGTCACTGACATCACCGAAATGGGTTTAGATGCAGCGGTAGAGTTTGCCTTAGAACGAGCTTTAGACGGCACAGACTGCGTCTATATTAGTTTTGATATTGATTGCATTGATGCCGGTTTTGTCCCCGGTACCGGATGGCCGGAACCTGGGGGTTTACTACCCAGGGAGGCCCTCTATTTGTTAGGGAAAATTGTGCAACGCGCCCCGGTTTGTGGCTTAGAGGTGGTAGAAGTTTCTCCCCCTTACGATATCAGCGACATTACCGCCTTGATGGCAACTCGGGTGATTTGCGATACGATGGCCCATTTGGTGTTATCCGGGCAATTGCCTCGCAAAGAAAAGCCCTATTATATTCATCCAGAAGCTCAACCCGAATTAGTGGTGAGATAGTGACTCAGGTAGAGGCGTAATAAATCTCTTCCGCCTAGAGTAAGTGGAAAACCTGACCAACAACAACCTAAATCGACCGTGCATGAAACTGATTTAACCAAGGCGCTGATTTTTACGGTGAAAGATTGGTGGGATGCACAACCCGAACCGCCGAAAATTGTAGATTTGCATTTGATTATCGGCAAATTCACCTGTGTAGAACCCGTCAGCTTACAGTTTGCCTTTGAGGTGCAAACGCGCAATACGTTTTTAGAGGGAGTAAAACTCAAGATTAAAGAAACGCCATTGATTGCTTTTTGTCATTGTTGCCAGCAGGAGTATGCTCCAGAAATCGGATTGCAATATGCTTGTCCCACCTGCCAATCCCCTCTGGAAGATATTCGCTCAGGACGGGAATTAAAAATAGACAGAATCGAGTACCATTTAGAAACCCAGGAGACCCCAATTCATGCATCAAACTTTTGACGCCGCCCTTGGAATTAATTTGCTCCATGTTAATCAAGCCGGGGCCGATGATAATCGTGCTCATTTCGATGAATGGGGGCTGACTTGTTTAAATATTATGAGCAGTCCCGGTGCGGGAAAAACGGTGCTATTAGAGCGCACGTTGGCCGCGTTAAATGATACGGTAAAAATGGTGGTCATTGAAGGGGATATGACCACGGAACTGGATGCAGAGCGCCTGCGAAAGTATGGAGTGCCTGTGATTGCCATTAATACCGGGCGTTCTTGCCATTTAGATTCTAAAATGGTATCGGGAGGCATTCACCAACTGGCCTACTCCTACGAACCGTCAGAATTTGATTTAGTGTTGGTCGAAAATGTCGGCAATTTAGTTTGCCCCGCTGAATTTGAGGTGGGAGAACACGCCAAGGTGGCGCTGCTGAGTGTCACGGAAGGGGAAGATAAACCCCTCAAATATCCGGTGATGTTTCAGCAAGCGGATTGTTTGTTAATTACCAAAATTGATTTAGCGCCCTATTTGGATATTGAAATTTCCCGGATTGAAGAGAACGTGCGGCAGATGAATCCTCATGTGACAATCATTCCGGTGTCAGCCAAAACAGGGGAAGGACTAGCGTTGTGGTACGACTGGGTGCGATCGCAAGTGGGTCGTTTTGCTCCCGTTACTTCAGAAGCTAACCCCCCGAATGTAGCAGCATTCGGGCATTAAAAGGAGGGGCGATCGCAACCCGGGCAGAAAGGCGATCGCCCAGCGCGCCACCTCTCCCGGATTCCGTTCCCCTTCAAGCAAAACGCTTCCCCATATAAGCATTTTCCACAGAATTTTGTAGGATTAATTACCATTTGAAAATGGGATAAATGGTATAGATCGAACCATGAGCTTTCCACTGACTATCAACTCAGGAGGACCCATGAAACGTCGTAAAATTTTATCTTTCATTGGAGTATTTTTACTTAGCTTAAGTATAAATATCAGTTGCGCTCCCTCTCCGACGGGGAATGATATCCCCGTTCGGATGGGATATAGTGCATGGCCCGGTTGGTTACCTTGGGAAGTCGCGCAACAAGAACAACTGTTTGCCGCCAATAATGTCGCAGTTAATTTAATCTGGTTTGATGGCTATTTAGACTCCATTAATGCCATGACAGCAGGTCAATTGGATGCCAATACTCAAACGTTAAATGATACGATTGCCTCGGTTGCAGCCGGTTCGGATCAGGTGATTGTTTTAGTCAATGACAATTCAACCGGCAATGATAAAATTATTGTTCGAGAAGGCATCAATACGGTTGCGGACCTCAGAGGAAAAAGCATCGCTGTAGAAGAAGGAACCGTGGATCATTTCCTGCTCTTACTGGGGTTAGAACAGGCTGGTTTGACCCAGGCGGATATTAATTTACAGCCGTTGGAAACGGGTGCAGCGGCGGCGGCCTTTGTCGCCGGACAAGTAGATGCAGTGGGGGTATTCGCACCCTTTACCACCCAAGCATTACAACGTCCGGGCAGTAAAGAATTGTTTAGCTCCAAAGATTTTCCCGGGGCGATTCCGGATCATTTAGTAGTCAGCCGACAGCTAATTCAAAACCGTCCAGAAGCCGTACAAGCCCTGGTCAATACCTGGTTTGATACGGTCAGCTTTATGGAAGAAAATCCAGCAGCCGCCCAACAAATTATGGCACAACGGGCAGGGGTTTCTGTGGAAGATTATCAAAGCTATGCCGAAGGGACCCAAATTTTCACCTTAGCGGATAACCTCAAAGCGTTTACCCCGGGTAATGACATGAGTTCTTTATATTATGCAGCGGAAAGAACCAGTAATTTTTTGTTTGAAAGTGGTTTAGCAAAAGCCAAGCCGGACCTCACTCAAATTTTTGATGCCCAATTCGTGAAAGCCTACGCAGAAGCCCAAAACTAATCGGTCAGAGAGTCTGCAAAAACAGCCAGAATCAGCCAAGTCTCAGAAAGAGGGTCTTCCTAGACACCTGGGGTTGGAGAGGTGGAAGAATAATGGGACTTTAAATTAAAATGGAGTCCACATACAAAAAAATAAATTGCCCTGACGTTTTAAGTTCAAAAATCATGAAACTACAGTCAAACTATAGCGAACCGGATGGTTCAATGCCATGCCAAACAGAAGACCGAACATTGAAACCTAGCCTATTTTGGGGGATTGCTGATGATATTCCTAAATCCCTGAGTTGGAGTTTGATGGCGCTGTCGATCGCCATTCCAATGATGCTGTGGTGGTTAATTTCCCATGCCGGAGTCGTTCAACCCTTATTTTTGCCTACCCCAGAACAGGTGCTCAAGGCGATCGGCCATTTGTGGGGAACCGGGGAACTGCCTAAAGATATCTTTTATAGCTTGTTTCGCGTTCTGAGCGGGTTTACTTTAGCTGCCGCTATCTCCATCCCATTAGGGACCCTCATGGGAACCTTTGCCAGCTTGCGAGCGCTACTCGAACCGATTATTGGCATCGTCCGCTATATGCCAGCCCCCGCCTTTATTCCCTTGCTCATTTTATACTGCGGCGTAGGAGAAACCCCTAAAATATTACTCATTTTTATTGGCACTTTATTTTTCAATACGTTAATGGTTATGGATGCCGTCAAGTTCGTACCCAAAGAATTAATTGAAACTTCATACACCCTAGGAGGAAGCCGCCACCAGGTTATTTTGCAAGTGATTTTTCCCTTTATTCTCCCTAGCATTATCGATGCCTCTCGGGTGAATATGGCCGCATCCTGGAACTTAGTTATTGTCTCGGAATTAGTCGCAGCTACAGAAGGATTGGGACGGCGAATCAGTGTCGCTCAGAGATTTCTCAGGACCGATGAAATTTTTGCCGGGTTAATTGTGATTGGCTTAATTGGGTTGGCGATCGACCTACTATTTAGGTTGTTGCTACGCTTATCCTGCCGATGGTCCATCCAGTAATTTTACCCGGCTTAGTTTGCTACAAACCACCTTTTTTATTTAACTCTTGATGGAGGAACCAAATTATGAACTTACACGTTTCTAACCTTTATAAAGAATTCCCGAACCGACGCGGTTCAATCACTGCCTTAGAAAATATCAATATGCATATTGAAGAAGGCGAATTTGTCTGCGCTGTAGGTGCTTCGGGTTCGGGTAAATCAACTTTGCTGCGGGCAATCGCCGGGTTGGATGTCCCCACCTCCGGAGAAATTTTAGTGGATGGAATCCCCGTCATGGGTCCCGGACCCGATCGCGGTATGGTATTTCAACATTACACCCTGTATCCCTGGATGAATGTCCTAGAGAATGTCACCTTCGGTTTGAAACTGCACGGATTTTCGCGATCGCAACGGCGACAACAGGCCGCCTATTATTTAGACATCGTTGGCTTATCTCAGTTTGCCCGGGCATTCCCCAAAGAACTCTCCGGTGGCATGAAACAACGGGTAGCGATCGCCCGGGCTTTAGCCTGCCAACCCAAAATTTTGTTAATGGACGAACCCTTTGGGGCCTTGGATGTACAAACCAAAGAAGTGATGCAACAATTTTTATTACAAATTTGGGAGCAAACCCGCACCACCATTTTAATGATTACCCATGATGTTGAAGAAGCGGTCTTTTTATCTCAACGGATTTATATTCTAACGGCTCATCCTGGGAAAATCCAAGAAGAAGTGAATATTTCGTTGCCGGAAAAACGTACTTATCAAATTCGACGAGCAGCCAAATTCCAAGACTATAAATATCATATCATGGGCTTACTTCGTGGAACTTTAGCAGAAATTCCCCTCGCCGGATAAACCTCGCTCAATTTTAAGGATTAGGGAAAAATAAACTTTGAAAATTTGTATCTAAAGCTGTTTTATTCATGATAGCTTTAGATACAAATTATTGAGATTATTCGTACCTAACTCAAGGCTGTAATCAACAATAATAGCTTGCATCCAATCTGGATTGGCGAGTCGTACCACCGAGTACGAACTCTGTGATTTTAAGAATATTGGGGAACGAGAAAATTTTGATATTTTCAAATTATTAATGAAATTTAATGAGTGAAAATGATGATACCGACCGCAGTTGATTTGATGCATTGCACTTGATTATTTACATTTGCCCCTACAACATCAAAGTAATTCAAAAAAATTAGCTGCTATCGGGACTAATAGAGTTATAAAAATCCACTTCTTATGCCCCGAAAACAATACCATAAAATCACCTTAAATATACCACAACCGGGTGCTTTCATTCTTACTTAAAACCCATTTAATTGTAACAAGCCGTTTTTCGGTGTCGTTGGCTAAGATAGGCTTAAATACAGACTTCTTCGGTGCGATCGCATCAAGTTTGGTGATTTTTTTTGTTAGAATACCCGCACTATTCCAAACTGTCAAGACGCCATACCCGCGCAGTTTTGTCCCAGGAGGCGGTGACGATGCTTTCCCCATCTGGGCTGAAACTAGCGCTAAAAACCATACCTTTATGGCCGGTGAGGTCTGCCACAAGCTGACCACTGCGGTCCCATACCCGGGCGGTGTTGTCATCTGCAGCCGTGACGATGCGCTCCCCATCCGGGCTGAAACTGGCGGTGTAGACCCGACCCTGATGGCCGGTAAGTTCCGCCACAACCTGCCCAGGAAGGTCCCAAACCCGGGCGGTACTATCCGATGAGGCGGTGGCGATGTAGTTCCCATCAGGACTGAAACTGGCGCTGATGAGCGTACCCTGATGGCCGGTAAGGTTAGCTACAAGCTGACCACGGCGGTCCCATACCCGGGCAGTCTTGTCCATCGAGGCGGTGAGGATGTGTTCCCCGTCTGGGCTGAAACTGGCACTGATAACCCAACCTTCATGGCCTTTGAGTTCCGCAATAAGTTGACCCTGGCGGTCCCAAACTCTTGCAGTTTTGTCCAAAGAGGCAGTGAGGATATATTCCCCGTCTGGGCTGAAACTCGCGCTGATGATTGAACCCTGATGTCCGACAAGTTCAGCAATTTGATTGCCACGGCGGTCCCATACCCGGGCGGTGTCATCACCAGCAGCGGTAAGGATGCTCTCCCCGTCCGGGCTGAAACTAGCACTAAGGACTGGACCTTGGTGGCCGACAAGTTCGATAAGCAGTTGACCCAGGCTGTCCCATACCCGGGCGATGTCACCGGCAGCGGTGAGGATGCTCTCCCCGTCCGGGCTGAAGTTGACGCTGATAACGTTATCTGGATGGTCGGTCAGTTCGGCAATAAGTTGACCACGGTGGTCCCAGACCCGCGCGATTTCCCCAGAGGCGGTGAGGATTTGTTTCCCGTCTGGGCTGAAACTGGCGATGATGACCGGATCTGGATGTTGAAGTTTATAGGACTCGGAGACCGGGATGGCGTTTTGAGTGAGATAATTCGCTAGAAGATTCTTGTTTGTGTCCAACGTTCGCACGGGATTTCCAATCGGCAGAGCGAATACCTCGGTAATTGTAGAGACAATTAAGGATGCTGCAAAAATCCCTACCCCCAAGTAAAATCGCTGTTTTGTAACAAATTTAATACCACCTAATAAACAATATAAAGGGTGTGTAATCTTTTCATCTAATCCCCTTTGACTCTTGATTAAATTTTTTGACATGACTTGTAATTTTCCTGATAATTTTGAATTTTTGAATTGGAATGCTACCTGAGTTGCAGTTGATTAGCAAACTAAGCCTGGGCAGTTTCGGGGACAAAATAGGTTATCACCTCGGGTTCCTTCGTCAACTGCACAAAATTCGCCCACTTTTCCAAATCTGGGGCAATTTAGCAGATTTTTTTGCCGCATCATTACCCCCCAACACTAGGGAAGAATCGAACGATTTCGGAAACTTTTTGGCTAAATGGGTGGCATGAACTCCCCTGGGTATTAACCTGCGTAAGCGTTTCCAACCTCCGTACTATGTTTGTCTTAATAAAGTTATTTTTGATTTAATTTGAAACTTTTTCAGCTAATTTGCGAAGCCTCCCTCCTCTTTTAGTCGATGGTGCATACGCCGTATTTGTGCCAAACTTAATATGAAAAAATTCACTCAAAACATTCAATTTTTGGCTGACGGTATTGGGATGAAGCTGAGTCATCGCAGCTATTTCGGCATAGGTTCGAGGTTGGTCACTAATCGCATTAAGCAATTCGATACTCGATTGTACACTGCTCTATAAAACTTACACAAACCCGGACATAGCCGGATATTGATGTTTATTTCTTGCTTCGTCCGGGACTGTCGGCAGCACCCCGTCCACAAGTGTAATCGTCGGAGCCCGGCGATTTTTCTAAATTTATGCTCGCATTCAAGTCACGATCTATCACCAGACCACAGTTTTGACATTCAAAAGTCCGCTGGCTTAACGGCATTTTTTGACGATGGTCACAGTTAGAACAAAGTTGACTGGATGGATAAAATCTATCCGCAATCATCAACTTTGACCCATAGCGTTCTGCCTTGTAACTGAGTTGCCTACGAAACTCATAAAATGAGGCGTCAGCGATAGAACCGGCCAAACAATGATTTTTCAACATTCCAGACACATTCAAGTCTTCAATGACTACTTGGCTGTGGTTTTTAGCCAAAAAAGTAGTTATTTTATGAATGGTGTCCCGCCGAATGTTTGCTACCCTTTGATGTAGCTTTTGGACTTTTAATAGACATTTGACCCGATTTTTCGAGTCCTTGACTTTGCGACTTAAATGGCGTTGTAATCGAGCCAGTTTTTTGCGGGCTGCTTTATAAGCTTTGGGATTAGAGAATGTTGTCCCATCAGAGCAAGTCGCCAACGTATTAATTCCTAGGTCAACTCCGATTCTCTCTCGACATTTCGGTGTAATTTCTTGGGGGATTTCTACAAAAAAGCTAATATACCAGTCACCGGCTTGGCGCGTTATGGTGACTTTCTTAACCCAACTTTCGGGTAAAGCCTCAAATGTAGAAACCCAGCCCACAAAAGGCAGCTTATGGCGAGTTCCTGACAGATTGAATGGCTGTCCGGAATTGTCAAGCGTAAAACTATCATGGTGGCCTTTCTTCTTAAATTTAGGATAACTGCTTATTCCCTTGAAGAAGCGCTTAAAGGCATCCCCTAGATTAATGAAGGCATATTGATCAACTTTAGAAGACAATTCGGACATCCAAGGATATTGAGGTTTCACATAATTAGTAAAAACCTTTTTAATGGAGTTTATATTAGGCTTGAGTCCCTCTTCATAAGCTGACCTCCATAAGTGTAATCCCCAATTAAACACGAACCGAGCATACCCCGCGTGTTTGGCCATCAAGGTGCGATGACGGTCATTGAGTTTGAGTTTTGTCCGGAAAGCTTTGATTGGTTATGGTCGAAAGGGAAGTCACCTTCCCCAACTCCACTTCCAAACCGTACTTGAGACTTTCACCTCATACGGCTCCTAATGTAGATACCCTTTTTGTCACTAGGAACAGGGTTACGAACCCCCGCTTTATGATTCCAACTTTGGGAGCTTGGCATACAACTCGTAGTCTTTAAACTCGCTCTCGTCATATTACTCCTACTTGTCGCAGTCTCTATATCTACACCGTGACTAGTGGGCATATCCTAATCATTACAATTAGGCATTGGCTTTCAGTCACATCCTTTCCCCTCAATGGGTTAGGGGTCGAGAGTGAAGTCACCTTCACCCTCTCCCATTCAGAACCGTGCTTGATAGTTTCCCATCACACGGCTCCTGGTGTGGATACCCTATTTGTCAAAGGAGCAGAATCAAGAGACCTGCTTTCTACTTCGATGTTCAGAGCTATATGCACCACGTAGTCTTTAAACTCGTCCTCGCCATTATACTCTTACTGACCGCAGTATCTATATCCCCACCGTGACCTGTGGGCATATCCCAACCATGACAATTGGGCTTTAGCTTCTGGTCACATCCTTCACCCTCTAAGCATGCGCTTACATTTTTCACTACTGCCTTGTGAATAGCATTACTCACTTGTTTATAGGCAGAGCATTAGAGGGGTGACAACGTTCCGATTATATGGGCATTCCATCGTTAGATTTGTCCTCTCCGCCGGGGTACTTTTAAAGGTCTGTGTAGGTAGTCGCACGAACCCCCTACTTTTCCCCTTGCCCTTTTGAGCGCAGCGTGTCAACCTATTTCGCTGCTAGTGTATTACGATGGTTCAAGTCGGACATTCGGTCTTGCTAATCATAGATGGTTGGCAGTGGTCGCGTCTTGGTAGTAGGTTCTACCTCACGCCTTCCGTTCCCCGCTTCAATCCTGGAGTTATGATTTCCAAAACTGGGGGTGGCTATCGCCGTTACTCTCTACTCCCTGATTTCTCAGTTCGTTTATGACCTTGAGTTCCCTGCCTTGCTTAGTTCCCTAAGCGTCGGGACATATAACCAGTTATGAGGATGGTCAGGAGAGGTCTCCTTATATCCAGATTCGGAGCTGGAATCCTCACCGGGTAGTTATTTCGGGCATTTCAGCCCTATTTCATACCCGAACGTCTCGCACTATACGCTTACACTTTTCACTACTCCTTGTGAGTAATATTGCTCACTTTTTTGATAAGGAGAACCAATGAGGAGTTTAAACGTTCCGTTTATATGGGCATTCCATCTTTAGACTTGTCCTCTCCACCGGGGTACTTAAAAAGGTCTGTGTAGGTGTTTTATGCAAAACCCTACTTTTCCCCTTGCTCTTTTGAGCGCAGCGTGGCAACCTATTACGCTGCTAAATCATTACGATGGTTCAAGCCAGACATTCGGTTTCCCTAGTCATGGATGGTTGGCAGTGGTCGCATTTGGTAGTAGGTTCTACCTCACGCCTTCCGTTCCCCGCTTCAATCCCAGAATCGTGTATCCTGAAATTGGGGGTGGCTATCGCCTTTACTCTCTACTCCCTGATTTCTCAGTTTGTTTATGACCTTGAGTCCCCTGCCTTGCTCAGATTTCTCCAAGCGTCGGGACATATAAACAGTTATGGGATGGTCAGGATACGAGTCCCTTATATTCCACCAAGGGGTGGAAGTCCCACTAGGAGGCTATTTCGGGCATTGCATCCCTATTTCACTCCTAAACGTCTCGCACGGTTATGGTCGAAAGGGAAGTCGCCTTCCCCAACTCCAATTCAAAACCGTGCTTGATACTTTCACATCACACGGCTCCTGATGTGGATACCCCTTTTGACATCGGGAACAGGGTAACGACTCCCTGCTTTTGTGATTTCAACTTTTGGAGCTAAATACAACATCGTAGTGTTTAAACTCGCTTTCGTCGTAAACACTCCTAATTGTCGCAGTCTCTATATCCACACCGTGACTAGTGGGCATATCCTAACCATTACAGTTAGGCATTGGCTTTCAGTCACATCCTTTCCCCTTAAAGGTATACGCTTACACTTTCACTACTCCGCAGGTACATCCTGCCACTTGAGAGCCTAAAAGGGGTTTAAACGTTCCGTTTATACGGGCATTCCATCTTTAGATTTGTCCTCTCCACCGGGGTACTTTTAAAAGTCTGTGTAGGTGATGTCATGATTACCCTACTTTTCCCCTTGCTCTTTTGAACGCAGCGTATCAACCTGTTTCGCTGCTAAATCATTACGATGGTTCAAGCCGGACATTCGGTTTCCCTAATCATGGATGGTTGGCAGTGGTCGCATTTGGTAGTAGGTTCTACTTCACGCCTTCCGTTCCCCGCTTCAATCCTGGGGTTATGATTCCCAAAACTGGGGGTGGCTATCGCCGTTACTCTCAACGCAATTGTTAAGGAATCATTAATATTTCCAGTTGGGCGTTTTGACCTTGAGTTCCCTGCCTTGTTTTGTATATTTCTATACCAAACGTTGGGACATATAAACAGTTATGGGATGGTCAGGGTACGAGTCCCTTATATTTCACCAAGGGGTGAAAGTCTCACTAGGAGGTTATTTCAGGCATTGCAGCCTTATTTGACTCCTAAACGTCTCGCACCATGATTGGATTTTACCATGAAGAATCCGACTTGATGAGTATGTCGTCAGGGAAATTTGGCATGGTCTGGGGTTTGACCGTATATTCATTATTGAGTTGCGAATCTTTTTGGGTATTGTACCTTATTGTCCTAAGATGTAAAGCAAATCTTGGATTAAATTCTTGCTCCCCCCCTGGAACAATACACCGTTAACCTAGAAGAAACCGGCGAGTTAATGATTCCCGAACCTGTGCGGAAACAACTGAACCTGCAAGCGGGCGATCAACTCACTTTAACCCTTGAAAAAGATGGCAGCCTGCGTCTGGTCAGTTGGCGTGAGCAAGTCCAAAAACTCCGGGGAATTTTTAAAGATATTTCAAACGGTGTAAGTCTCGCCGACGAACTGATTCGAGAACGGCGTTCCGAAACACAGCCGGACGACCAATGGTGAGTCAAAATCCCCGTGCCTCAATGTCCTGAGAATTGGGGCGATCGCATTTTTCCCCCGCCGGGAATTTCGGAAAAGTAAACCTAGGTGACCAAAAAAAAATTTTCTGGGCGCGCCCCCGCGCTTTTTTTTTCAGAAAACCCTATCTTTTTCTGGCAGTCCGTGCTACACTCTAATATAATGGGAATATTTGCGAAAATATTATTTTTTCTCACATACCATTATTTAACATACTCCTATCATAGCCAACTAGCGCCGCCGTGTCAACCCCTATTTACTAAGGCGGGCGGGCCATAATTTTTTTAAAAAAAGCGGCAGGTTGATAACCTAGTTAGAGCGATCGCCTAAAACTTTCCAGGTTTTTTCATCTACAACCCCGGTAGCTTCTAAGCCCATAGCCAACTGAAAGTCAGAGACAGCCGACAAAGTTTTCGGACCAAATATACCATCAACAGGACCCGGATCATGTCCAGTCAACTCTAGGCGAGTTTGCAGAGTTCTGACTTTAGAACCGCGATCGCCTTGTTTAATGAGAGTTTCTGCTATAGTCTGCTGGTGAGGATCTTTTGAGAGAGCCTGCCAAGTGCTGCGATCGACCACTCCAGTAGGTCTGAGACCCTTAGCCAATTGAAACTGAATGAGGGATCGTTCAGTGCGGGGACCAAAGAGACTATCTATACGACCGACAGAAAAGCCATGTACTTCCAGGCGCTGCTGTAAACCGGCGACCTGTGCTCCTTCAGTTCCTCGCGCTAGGGTCATTTCCCTAGGTCGAACCTGGTTTTCTTCAGGTTGATAGAAGGGTTCAGCAAAGGTAGTTTCTTCGCGAATTTCCTCACTGGGTTGGTAGAAAGGTTCAGCAAAGGTAGTTTCTTCGCGAATTTCCTCACTGGGTTGGTAGAAAGGTTCAGCAAAGGTAGTTTCTTCGCGAATTTCCTCACTGGGTTGGTAGAAAGGGTCAGCCAAAGTGCGACGATCGCCTGTTGGCTGTTCTGGCTGATAAAACGGTTCCGAGAATAGACTTTGATCATCAGAGAAACTCCGACGATCTTGGGTTAGTTGGAGAAGTCGTTCAATTTCGGACTCTGCGATCGCCGATCTAGTCCCGGACGTGGCGATCGCGGGACCTGTAAAGCTGGGAATTGCTAAAGCCATGATGCCAGCAATGATAGCAGTTTTGATACCCATTATGACTAAGCGTGCGTGTTATGGTTTGAGGTTATAGCTGTTAGTTAAGCTATCCGAGATCACATTGTAACATCCGGATCGGTTTTCCGACACACTCAAACCGATCCCAAATGACTCAAATCTCTAGCCCGGTTCGCGGAGACCAAGCTATCTCTAACGCTGTAGATGCTGTTGTAATAACTCCTGAGACCTGGGTTTATAGATCAAATAGAATAAAGCCTCCAAATAGCGCATCATATCGGCGCGTTTTTCTTTAGAGATATATTTCCAGAACCCATAGACGCGGGTAAGAGTCAACAATCGGGAAGTGTGTATTTTCCAAGTATAGCTGCTGTAAACCCGATCCATGCCCCGTTGAGAAATTTCATTCCAGAAGCCAATATTATATTGACATCGAAGCAGAAACTCATCTAACTTAGCAGCAGTCTCGTCATAGTTAGTGGGGTTAATGTAAAAGCCATTAATTTTATCTTTGATAATTTCCAGGGGTCCACCGAATTGAGTAGCAAAGGTAGGTAAACCGGATATCATGGCTTCTAAAATAGTTAACCCAAAGGCTTCAAATAGAGCCGGTTGTACAAAGACACCATGATGGTCAGCAATTACCCGATACATTTCCCCGGTATCAGTTTTAGAAAGACGGACACCGATCCAGCGAACTTTATCATAAAGATTATAATGCTCAATGAGATGATACATCTTTTGAATTTCTTCGGCTTCTTCATAGTCGCTAGAATCTTCAACCCGCAGTTTTCCCGCAATAAAAATCAAGTTAGCTTTTTCTTGGAGTTCGGGATGTTGACCATAGCATTCTACCAAACCAGTGATATTTTTAATCCGGTCTAAACGAGCGACAGAAAATAGGGGTGGTTTAGTTGGGTCAGCCAATTTCCCAAACACTTGGCTAGGGTCATCCAGGTGAAAAATCAAATTTTCTAGTCGTTGGCGATCGCTTGATATGCGTTCTTCGGTGCGAGTATAGGGGAAGAAAATGGTCTCATTGACCCCAGGGGGAACCACATTAAATTTCGGGCTAAATAGTTCGATACCATTGACCACATGATATAAACCGGGCATAGTATAAGACTTATAAGACTCATACTGACCGACACTATCAGTAGTGCCAATAATTTCTTGATAGGTGCTGCTAATAATAAAATTAGCGGCATTCATAGCAATCAAATCGGCGGTAAATTGCAAGGAGAAATGATATTTATCCTCCATATTCTGCCAGTACAAATCACTAAACACATATTTAGATTTTTCTAAAGCATGAGCTACATTACACTGAATAACATTCAGGCGTTTAGACAGCAAAAATGCCACCAAATTACCATCAGAATAATTGCCAACAATTAAATCAGGGCGACCTTGGAACTCCGCCAAAATTTCAGTTTCAGCATCAATAGAAAAAGTTTCTAGGTAAGGCCATATCTCAAACCGAGATATCCAGTTTTGGGTAACATTAGGGTTAAATTCCCGGAAGGGAACCCTGAGAATCCAGGCATTTTTAGTGCCATAAACTTTTTCTAATCGTTGATGACAACGAGTTCCATCACTATGAGGAATTAAACGAGTTAAAATCATCACTTTTGGTTGCACCCCCAAAACACTCAAGCCCGAGAGTTTCAATTCTTCCTCTAGTTCCATTTCTAAGCTACGCGCCTGGTCTAAAATATAGACAACTTGACCGCCTGTATCAGGACGACCTAAGACCCCTTCCTGACCAAACCAGCCATGAATAGAGACTAAAACGATACGGAAAATCATGGGAATACGAGCGAGGAATGCTTCTAAAACTTGATGGTCGGGAGAGTCCAGAAGTTCGTCTAGCATTTCTAGGGTTTCTAAGGCGCGTCTGGCGGTATTTCCCCATCCGGGTTCAAAGCCAATTTCTTGCAATTCAAACCGGAAGTTTTCGTAGGGTTCTTTGGGGGAACGCTTATTAAGTAATGAAATGGCTTTTTTAATGGCGTGGGAAAGTTGGTTTTGATTAGTGATGCGATCGTTAATCATTAATTGTAAGCCATTATAAGAATGGAGGCTCAGAAATTGATACAGAGATTCCAGCCATTGATTAGAGTCTTGAAAGAGTTTGCTCGATAAATAGCGGTTGAGATAACGGACTCCTTTACCGATATTTTTGGAGTCTCGCAGTTGGGGAGAATAGTCATAAAAGGGGCCAAAGTCTATGGCGAAAATATTACCTTCATGGGGATGGTGATGGTCCACGAAGTGATCTCGTAAATCGAGCAATTCCTGAACACTCATGACATCAACGGATAGATCAGGTCGGAGACGAAACCTTTCCTGGGTGGCTATCTGGGGACGTACAATCAAGCAAATGCTTTCATTTTCGAGAATAATTTCTTGGGTATAGTAAATCAGTTTACTGAGGTTAGAACTATGAACAAAATGATCTGATTTTTGAAATTTAAGGCAATAATCAGCAAAGGCTTGTAGGATATCATTGCGGAGTAAATATCGCTTTTCTGAGATTCTCAGTTCACTAGCGAATTGTCGCAGATCCTGTTTTTCGTCGCTATCAATTACGTTCTGAATGAGTTCGGACATGAAAAATTCTCCTGATTAGTTTCTTGTCGATGTTGTGGTTATCCCTAACCCTGGCTTGATTTATAGGTCTTCGTTTGTTGATCACACATCTTACCCAGTATAGATTTTGGCTGGGAAGGTTTGACAAAAATTTATGGTGATATGGTGATATGTTGATGGGTCTTGTATTTTGGCTATTTTCTGATTTCCCATATCTGTCAGGGAGAGGGGTGGAGACTTAAATATCCCTGAAATGGGGGGTTATGCTAATGGGGGTGACTCTGGTTGGGACAATATACTTAGGGGGTGGGCGCTATTTCATCAAAAATGGTGAAATGATGATTTAGATCCTGATCCCCCGGGAAGGCGATCGCATGATTTCATAGAAATATGGTAGTTTTCTATGATTTAGCTTTCCCCTTATACCTGGGTCCCTAATCTGTTGTTAGGTATAGTTATGATCCGAATTATTAGATTAATTATTATTTGTTGTACAATCTGATGGTATTTTGGTCTCTCAATCTATAAGTGATATGTCAACAATGGATTACAACAATACGCCGAAACCCATCACGGGTGAAATGGATGATAAGGCTAAAGCCCGTTTGCTTCTGACATTATGGGCGTTGGGAGGAACACAGACTAAGGTTAAGAAAAGTGATCTGACCAGTAAAGTCAAACAAAAACGACAAGGTAAGAAAGTCGGGATTTATCAGGGACTCTATGAGGATCTCAAAAATGCTGGGGCGATTGAGATTCATAAAGAAAACCAAGTCCCAATGGTTTTATTAACAGAAACAGGTAAATGGATGTTGGTTGAAGCCTTACAAAATCATGAATTTGAGTTTGAGGGAACTGTGGTTGCGTCTCGGTTGGCTAATGGATTAGTTGATTTAGTTCGAGCCATAAGTCAGAGAACATCTGGGACTGATACCTAATCATATTTAGCCAAAAATTGGGAAGTTGAACTGTCTTGACTATCCCCCAACCAATGACCCTATTTCCCCCTAATCAAAACATGGGATAGATTTGAAAAACCTTCCTTGTAAATACCAGCACTCAAATCTGGATCGCCTTTCATTTCCGTGATCAAGTTTACTCCTCACACTTTCTTAAACGCGATAACGGATTCAGATCCAGATTGATGTGGTCTAATTATGAGGTGTGTCTACTAACAATCAATACACCCCTATCATGTTGCTTGAATGGAGATGTTATTGTGGCTTCGATTTGCCTTTTTTAACCATAGCACCAACTCCTCAAACAATTAAAGCTACAGTGGCTGAAGGTTCGGGGACAGATTTCTTATTATATTCTGTTTGCATTTGATGATAAACGCCACTAGCAATAATTTGATGGGCTGTGGTAGTGGGGTGGATATAATCCCAGAATAGATACTCGTGGGGGTTCTGACAAATTGTGCCTGATCTTAAGGATAGACAGCTATCAGTTACGTTGGTTAATCCAAATTGTTGAGGGTTAGCGATCGCATTATCGAATAAACTACCCACATCAAAAAAGCTAATATGGGCATTAGATAAACTTTTATTTAACCCTAAGATTCCTTGCTGTAAGGCTTGATTATGTTGGATACTGAGGCTATTAAGTTCGGCGGGATTAAAGGAATTAAAAGGGTCAACTGGGTCGAAGGGATTAAATTGGGCAATGGGTGTTTTTCCTAATTGCGGTAAATTTAGCACTAGAAAATTACGGGCTCCCACACCATACAAAGAACTTACAGCTTGCGTAATATTATTAACGGGGATATTTACATCAGTTTCCCTTCCCCCTAAATAATCATTTGCTCCCGCCCAAAGAATATATAACGCATCAGAATTGGCGGATTGACCGGACATTAATAAAGGGGCAATAAATGCCTGTAATTGAGTTGATAAACCTGGTAAAAATCCTGGGTGGCGTTAAAATCTCCGGTTGTCGCTCCATTAAAGGCAAAATTTACCCCGTCAATGGGAGAGTCTGGGTCTATTAATGTAGTCGGATTTAAACCGAATTCTGAGGCTAAATAATCTACCCATAGTAATCCATTAGATGCTCGTTGGTCGAAGTAGGGTAGACCTTGAAAAATGGCTCCGCTAGTGGCTTGATAAGCGTTACCTGTATCTGATCAACCATCTCCAAATATATAGATTTGACTAAAGTTAAAGGTGGCGGTGATCGCTGAGGTCTCGGTAATTATATTTATGGCGATCGCACCAATAATGCTAGTAGTTAATGAGATGCTTTTGTAGATGCTTTTCATAACCAGCCCTGGTGTGAATTGGGGTAATTTGTACATGGTAAGGCAACTTTAACATGATGACTCCGTGAAATTACATAGGCTGGTGTAAACTTTCAGGATGATTTTAGTAAAGGTTTGGTAAAGCCATGGCGCTGAGGTCAGGGGATAATCAATAGTTAATTTACCCCCAGACCTAAAATTAATGGGAATTAAGTATCTTTGAAGGAACGCATAGTTGGGAATAAAATAGCATCGCGGATACTCTGGGTATCAGTTAAAAACATAACTAGGCGGTCAACTCCAATTCCCATACCACCACAGTTAGGCATCCCCAAAGAAAGTGCTTGAATAAAATCTTCATCCATGGGGTGTGCTTCATCATCTCCGGCTTGTTTTTGAGCCAATTGTTCCTCAAATCGCTGGCGTTGATCTACGGGGTCATTTAACTCAGAAAACCCGTTAGAATATTCAGTGCCATGAATAAATAATTCAAACCTCTCTACAAATCCCGGCTTAGAACGGTGTCGTTTAGCCAAGGGACTGACTTCTACGGGAAAATCAATAATAAATGTAGGTTCAATTAGGGTTGATTCTACCTTTTGGTCAAAGACGGCATAGAGTAAATATCCCAAATTTTGAGTATTTAAGTCTGTGAGTCTCACGCCGATCGCTTCAGCTTTGGATTTAGCTTCTGAGAATTCCAGGGTATCAAAATCTAAGCCAGTTTCATCTCGGACAGCTTCGACCATAGTTTTAACCCGCCAATGTTTTCCGGTGAATGTGGGATAAATATTGCTGTAGTCATATTGGCGATCGATACTGATTTTATCTCCCTGATAATCAATCTGAGTAGACCCGCCCAAAACCTCTGTAGCTACGGCACAGATTAAGTCTTCAACCAAAGCCATAATTTGGAAATAGTCAGCATAGGCTTGATAGACTTCAATGGAGGTAAATTCTGGGTTATGGGTGCTATCAATTCCCTCGTTACGAAAGACACGACCAATCTCGAAAACCTTTTCCATACCGCCACAAACGGCACGTTTTAAGAACAATTCGGTAGCAATACGCAAGTATAAATCAATATCTAGGGCATTGTGATGGGTAATAAAGGGTCGCGCCGCCGCGCCGCCATAAATAGTCTGGAGGACGGGGGTTTCAATTTCATCAAATCCGGCATTCCATAGATAGGTGCGAATGCTGCGGATAATGCGGCTACGGAGTTTAAACCGCTGTAGGGATGTGGAATTACTAACTAGGTCTATTTCCCGGTGGCGGCGACAGAGTTCGGGGTCATTGATGCCATAGTAGGAGTCGGGGAAGGGTATGGTAGCTTTGGAGATCACGTCAAGGCGGGATACTTGAATGGAGAGTTCCCCCCGGTTGGTGCGGCAGCCAATACCCTCGACTCCGATAAAGTCGCCAATATCGAGAAGTTTTTTAATTTGGTTGAATGTTAAACCGGGGTCGCCTGTGACGAGTTTTTTCTCGATTTTGAGTTGAATGGTTGCTGATGCGTCGGTTAAGCCAATAAAGCCAATACTACCGCTATCGCGTTTGAAGGTGATGCGACCACAGACTCGCAGGGGAAGTGCTTGGGGGTCGGCTTCTCCGTTGGCGAGTTGGTGTTGTGGTTGGGAAAAGTGATCGTGAATTTCTTGGGCGAGGTGCGATCGCTCAAAAGCTACGCTAGGATAGGGTTCAATACCCTGACTACGCAATTCTTCGACTTTTTTGGCACGAACTTCTAATTCGTTGCGGGTTGGATTCTCAGGCATTTCGGAAATTACATTATAGATTAGAGTCCTAGGATCTCATATCATAGCGATGGTGAAGATCAGAAGAACCGGATATTTATCAGTTACTGTGGTTAACACTTGTTTATCCCATGAGGAAGGTTAAACCCAAAGTTAGGCTCGTTGTCCTGGGTGCTATTATACTGGCAGTAGGTGCGATCGCTATTGGTTTAGCGTTCAGGCCTGATGCTGAAAAGGATTTGAAGGCTAATGGGGATGCTCTGTTTGAGCCGATAGTGGGGAATCCTGGCTTTGAGGGGGAACCGCCGCCAGAGGTGAGGCGCAATTTTCCTGATGGTGAGTTTCGGGGTGCTGATTTTTACCCGCGAGCCAAGGCTAGAATTAGGAGTAATCGGGTAAATGTTCGCCGACTGGCTACTCTCAACACTGGAAGTATTGCTAGGTTATCGGAGGGGACGGTGGTGGAGGTGGTCGATCGCATTGATATAGCATTAGTCAAGGTGGTTAGGACGCAGCTTTGAGAACGGAATCCATGGCATTATGGAGAGAATCAAACTGCTCAATACAATGGCGAATGCGGGCTTTCAACCACGACCAACATTTCTCTATCTTGTTGAGGTCTGGCGAATAAGGTGGTAGATAGAGCAAACGGCATTGAGCCGCCTCCACTAGCTCAGGAATCCGTCCCCCTTTATGAAACGTTGCATTGTCTAGCACTAGAGTCTGACCTGGCTTCAGTGTTGTAATTAAGATGAACTCCAACCACAACTCAAACACTGTCCGATTACAACAACCCTCAAAGGTAAAGGGGGCTAAGAGTTGTTGATGACACCATGCGGCTATATAGCTCACCCTGCCCTGCCTCTTCCCGGATTTGAGGGCATGGAAGCGTTTTCCTTCCTCGCAGTAACCATAAGGGTAATCCGAGTCCTGACTATTCATGCCGGCTTCATCGAGGTAGGCCACTTCTTGTGGCTCCATCTGTTCAATCTGAGCCATAAACTCCTCTCGCTGTTGCTCATCACGTTCTTGGTAGCCGTAAGTTTTTTTTCTGGTGAAGCCAATTTTCTTCAAGGCTCTGGATATGGTGCGAGGAGAGATGTCGTCATCCCAAAGTTCAGCCATTTGAGCGGAGGCTTGATCGCCATGCTCTTGGGCAAAAGCCTTGAATTTTTGCCAGTCGGTAATTTTGTGGTTATTGCCAGGTGGGTGATTAGGTTTAGGGAGGAAGTCTCCGGTCTGTGCTTTTCTTTGCAGCCAGAGATTAATGGTGTTCCGGCTGACATGGAAAACTGGACTGGCTTCTGTTTTGGGCATACCGTCTAGTTCAATTGCATCAATAACTTTTTGTCTGAGGTCGTAACTATAGGGGGCTGGCATTTTTGGTCTTCTTAGTCATCTCGTCCTCTCCATTATACGTCCTAACTTTCCTGTCTTGTGCTATAGATACTGCGATTAGTAGGAGTATTACAGCCTTTACACAAAACACAAAGTACAGTATAATGTATGGCTATTGTATAAGTTATCACAACCAACTACCATGAGCCGTTACTCTTTAGATTTTCGGAAAAAGATAGTAGAAGCCTATGAAAAAGGAGACACTTCTATCCGAAAAGTAGCGAAACGCTTTTTGGTGAGTCCAGACACGGTAAGGCGACTGGTCAAACAGTATCGATTAACGGGAGACTTATCTCCTCGTAAGTGTGGCACTAAAAAGAAAAGCATTTGATCTAAGCATGAGGAAGCCGTGATAGATATTGTAGAAGCCCACCCCGACCTGACCTTATGGCAATATAGTGAGAAGCTCAGAGACAAGCTGGGCATAAATGTCAGTACGACCATGATAGATAGATTTTTAAAGCAGCACGATATAAGTCTCAAAAAAAAACATACAGGAGCGAAAAAGTAGTAACTGAAGAAGTACAGAAAGCGCGAGTAGATTATTGGTAAAGAATTAGAGATGTGGCTCCTGAAAAGCTTGTGTTTATTGATGAAAGTGGGTTATGGGTAGGGATGAGCAGACCGTTAGCCAGAGCTACGAAAGGGAAAAAAGTCTATGAACTGCGGAAATCCTATCGAGGTCAAAAAATGACAATAATTGGTGCAATTAAGCTCTCCGGAGTGGTGGCGACTCAAACATTATAAATATCCATGAAAAAAGAGGATTTTCTCCAATTCATCAAGTTAGATTTATTGCCAAAATTAAAAAAAGGAGATGTAGTGGTAATGGATAACTGAAATTCTCATCATCGAGAAGAAGTCAAAGAAATGATAGAGTCAGTAGGAGCCAGGGTAGAATATCTGCCGGTGTATTCCCCTGAGTTTAACCCGATAGAGATGATGTGGTCACAGCTCAAAAGTTGAGTGTGCAAGTTCAGGACGGAGACCATGGAATTATTAGTGAGATTGGTAGAAGTGGCGGTAAGCCTTGTGGATTTACAGTGTTTGAATAACTGGTTTACCAAGTGTTTTTAATGTGCTTAATGATTGAGATAAAGGCTGTACTGCGACGATTAAGAGTATTATGACGAGAGCGAGTTTAAAGACTACGTGGTTGTATACAGCTCCAAAAGTCGAAGTACGAAAGCAGGGGGTAGTAACTCTGTTCCTACGAAAAAGGGTGTCCATATCAGAAGCCGTGTGCTGGGAAACTCGCAAGCACGGTTTTGAAGTGGAGTTCGGGAAGGTGACTTCCTGTTCGACCATAACTCAGGGAGTTGTCAATCATTGGGGGGGATACAGACCACCGACCAATTGAGCAGGTCTCTAACGTAATACATCGAGGAAGGCGAAAACCGCCGGAGGATGCAGACCATTACTAAGAATAGCCGCGCCGATCGCCCTTTCTAAGGGTACTGGAAGCGATCGCACTTTCACCGACTTAGGAATAGGTAGCGCCGCCAACCGGGGCAGAATTGCGGCCCCTAAACCTTGAGCCACCATACTAACAATAGTAGAATCTTCCTTAATCTCATAGGCAATTTTTAGGGTCTGTCCCCACCTAGCCCAATGTTCTCGCACCGCCGAAGTACACTCAGCATAATTGTACAATATAAAAGCATGAGCTGACAACTCTTCCCAGGTTAAATTTTGGGGAATTGGTTGCTTAGAATTGGGCAATAATACTACATACTCATCCCGGGCAATTTCCCAAGTATCAAACTCTTCAGATCGCGGTAAAGGAACTAAACCAATATCCACCTGACCCGTCCGCAAAGCCTGTTCCACCCCCACAGGATCAGTCTCGGTAATTTTCACCTCTACATTAGGAAAACGACTGCGAAACTCAGCCACTTTCGGCGGCAAAATATGGGTAGCCGCACTGCGAAAAGAAGCCACCCGCACCTTAGACCCCTGTAACCCCTTTTCCAAATTCACCTCGTGGTCGATAGTCTCCCGCAGTTCCAGGATTTTCTGGGCGTGACCTAGGACTTTTTCACCAATGGGGGTTAAATGCGCTCCAAAGCGCCCCCTACACAATAGGGGAATCCCTAACTCATTTTCTAAAGATGCGATCGCCCTACTCACCGAGGATTGGGAAATATTCAAATCCAGCGCAGCCTCAGAAAAGCTACCCTTGGCGACCACAGCCATTAACACCCGCACATGAAACAAATTCATAACAATTGACCGAACCGGAGACCATCGTCATTAACAATCATCCATCCAGTTTACGCATGGAAATTATGCTTAATGAGTTTTGCATGATACCGAATCAGATCATTAAGCTATGGGAGAACTGAAAAATTTAATCGCTACTCTAATCATTTATGTTCGAGTTACTGCCCTTCCATAAGTTCCGTGATACCCCTAGCGTGCGTTTTTTCGATATCACCATCCCCAACTCTAATGCTAGGGATCTGGTTTTTCACGAAGGACCAGCTACCAGTCCCAACAACACGGAGGATGGCCACTGGCAGTTCTATCTACACCCCAACCAAGAAGATAACCTACTGGCTGTTTCCGGGGGTCGTACTTTCTATCTAGTTAATTTCGCTTGGGAATGTCCCTATCATATTGTCCGACTAGACGCTAATCGACACATTTTGCGGATTCCCCCAGGAACCTTCCATCGGTCAGTATCCGACCCCGAAGGTTCCCTAGTCTTGAATCAAGCTATCCGTACCCACAGGGCTACTGTAGAAAGCGAGTTCCGAGTATATAATAGCGCCGAAATTTCCCGCCTGTATAGAGTGACTTCTGATAAGGCTCGCCCCCCTATCTTACACGGCTTTGAACGCCTGCGCGTCGCTTGATGGATTATCCATCATCTGGGGGAGAGTTCCCAACCATCCGGGACTCTCCCAGATTATGTTAACTTTTGTAACAAAAAGTTAAAAAATGTTACAAAAAATTTTTTTTGTGGGCGGGTAGGTTGATTTTTGGGTAAGTTTCTGCTATAATTTTAGATAATTGGAATAGTGACAATTTAAAAAAAAGTAGCTATGAAAAAATTATATATTTTCCTGACAGAATATCACAATTGAGCAGTGTTTGTCAACCCCCCAAAATATCCGGGGAGAGGGAGGCGTGATAGAATTAGTTATTGATTATTGATGATGGATTACTTCGAGTTAGAATGTGGTTTCATATTAATTCAGCCACCCCAAAGTGAGTAGAGATATATTTGCGATCGAAGCCCTAGGGCAAATTCCTAAAATTCTCACCTTGCTAGATCGGAACCCCCACAGTCCGACCTATGGGTGTTTTGACCGAAACTTCTGGCATTATAAAATTATCGACTTCCCCAGTGGCATGGCCCAGGAGTTTGTCTGGCCCCTGGCTTTAGCCCACGAAGTCAATGTTCCCGATAATTCCTATTACCAACACCCCGCTATCAAGGAATGGGTACAAGCGGGGATAGCTTTTGCAGCCCGCAGCGCCCATGCAGACGGTTCTAGTGATGACTATTTCCCCTATGAAAGGGCGGCGGGGGCTTCGGCGTTTTCTTTGCTGGCTTGTGTGGAAAGTTATCGACTATTGGGGTTAGTTGATTATGAGGCGCTGAGGTTTTTTGAACGACGGGCGAACTGGTTGGCTAACCACTACGAAAGTGGTCAACTGGCGAACCATGAGGCGTTAATTATTCTAGCTTTGGAAAGGTTGGGAAACCTGCTGCAAACTTCTAAATGGCGGCGGATACAAGGGACGAGACTCGATCGCCTTTTAAGTTGGCAAACTGAAGAGGGATGGTTTCGGGAGTATGAGGGTTGCGACCCCGGATATCATACTCTCACCCTTTCCTGTTTGGCAGAATTGGACTGCCTTAAACCTGATGACCGGGTGAAAAATGCGATCGCCAAAGGTGTAGAATTAGCGTCCCATTTCATCCACCCTGATGGCACTTATGGCGGGGAATATGGCTGCCGCAACACTTATAATTTCTTTCCCCATGGTTTTGAGTTAGCGGGGAAGTGGCTACCAGAAGCCCTGCGGATTAATGACCAGTTTTTACAGGGTATAAAAAATGGCTTGGGTCCTTGCTATGCTGATGATCATATTATTGGGCATCATGCCTGGAATTATCTGCTGGCTTGGCAAGATTTCGTGAGCGATCGACCTCAGCCTCTGCCCCGGGACGTGGCTAGTCTTTGGTTAAAAGACGCCCAAATTTTAATCAAACGTCGTCCCGGGGTTGAGTTATATATGGGCTTAAATAAAGGCGGAGTTTTCAAGATATTTAGGAACAATAAATTAGTAATTTCTGACACTCAAATATCCCTGCAAATTAGCAAGGGGAAAAATTTAAAAAATGCCGTCAGTCACCTAATCGAACCTTACCAGGTCAAAGTAGAACAGGACGAAATCACTATCGAAGGGCAGTTAGGATGGGCGAAACAAACCCAAATGTCACCCTTAAAATTAATCCTGTTACGGGTAGTCATGTTAACTTTTGGGCGGTTTTTTCCCAACTTAATTCGGAAAATGCTGCAAAAAATGTTAATAACAGGCAAGCAGGATGCACCGTTTCACTTTCGGCGAAAATTACTCTGGCAAGATAATCAATGGCTGGTGACAGATGAAATTACCGCCTCTTCTTGGCAGGGTGTAATTAGTGCAGGAATTGGGGCTTCCCAAACCTCTATTTATGTGGTCATGAGTCGCACATTTCAACCGGGACAACTACAACCCTGGTTAGATTTAACTGAGGAAATTAAGAAACTTACACCGGGTCAAACACTGAGGGTAGAACGCACTTTTTAGGGGGCTTTCTGTTATCAATTAATTATCGGGTGCGAAACGTTCAGGCATAAAATAGGATTGTGATACCCTAAATAACCGCCTGGTGGGGGTTTCAGCCCCTGGGGTGAATACAAGAAGCTCGCTTCTGACCACCCCATAACTGTTTATATAGCACAAGACAGAACACTTAGGACGTATAATGGAGAGGACGAGATGACTAAGAAGACCAAAAATGCCAGCCCCCTATAGTTACGACCTCAGACAAAAAGTTATTGATGCAATTGAACTAGACGGTATGCCCAAAACAGAAGCCAGTCAAGTTTTCCATGTCAGCCGGAACACCATTAATCTCTGGCTGCAAAGAAAAGCACAGACCGGAGACTTCCTCCCTAAACCTCATCACCGACCTGGCAATAACCACAAAATTACCGACTGGGAAAAATTCAAGGCTTTTGCCCAAGAGCATGGCGACAAAACAGCAGCTCAAATGGCTGAACTTTGGGATGACGACATCTCTCCTCGCACCATATCCAGAGCCTTGAAGAAAATTGGCTTCACCAGAAAAAAAACTTACGGCTACCAAGAACGTGATGAGCAACAGCGAGAGGAGTTTATGGCTCAGATTGAACAGATGGAGCCGGAAGAAGTGGTCTACCTCGATGAAGCCGGCATGAATAGTCAGGACTCGGATTACCCTTATGGTTACTGCGAGGAAGGAAAACGCTTCCATGCACTCAAATCAGGGAAGAGGCAGGGCAGGGTAAGTATGATAGCCGCATGGTGTCATCAACAACTCTTAGCTCCCTTTAGCTTTGAGGGTTGTTGTAATCGGACAGTGTTTGAGTTGTGGTTGGAGTTCATCTTAATTCCAACATTGAAGCCAGGTCAGACTCTAGTATTGGACAATGCAACGTTTCATAAAGGGGGACGGATTGCTGAACTGGTGGAGGCAGCTCAATGCCGTTTACTCTATCTTCCGCCTTATTCGCCAGACCTCAACAAGATAGAGAAATGTTGGTCGTGGCTGAAAGCCCGTATTCGCCACTGCATTGAGCAGTTTGATTCTCTCCATGATGCCATGGATTCCGTTCTCAAAGCTGCGTCCTAACCACCTTGACTAATGCTATATTTCGGGTATTTCAGCCCTATTTCATACCCGAACGTCTCGCACGTTAGGGGTCGAGAGTGAAGTCACCTTCACCCTCTCCCATTCAGAACCGTGCTTGATAGTTTCCCATCACACGGCTCCTGGTGTGGATACCCTATTTGTCAAAGGAGCAGAATCAAGAGACCTGCTTTCTACTTCGATGTTCAGAGCTATATGCACCACGTAGTCTTTAAACTCGTCCTCGCCATTATACTCTTACTGACCGCAGTATCTATATCCCTACCGTGACCTGTGGGCATATCCCAACCATGACAATTGGGCTTTAGCTTCTGGTCACATCCTTCACCCTCTAAGGTTAGGGGTCGAGAGTGAAGTCACCTTCACCCTCTCCCATTCAGAACCGTGCTTGATAGTTTCCCATCACACGGCTCCTGGTGTGGATACCCTATTTGTCAAAGGAGCAGAATCAAGAGACCTGCTTTCTACTTCGATGTTCAGAGCTATATGCACCACGTAGTCTTTAAACTCGTCCTCGCCATTATACTCTTACTGACCGCAGTATCTATATCCCCACCGTGACCTGTGGGCATATCCCAACCATGACAATTGGGCTTTAGCTTCTGGTCACATCCTTCACCCTCTAAGGTTAGGGGTCGAGAGTGAAGTCACCTTCACCCTCTCCCATTCAGAACCGTGCTTGATAGTTTCCCATCACACGGCTCCTGGTGTGGATACCCTATTTGTCAAAGGAGCAGAATCAAGAGACCTGCTTTCTACTTCGATGTTCAGAGCTATATGCACCACGTAGTCTTTAAACTCGTCCTCGCCATTATACTCTTACTGACCGCAGTATCTATATCCCCACCGTGACCTGTGGGCATATCCCCACCATGACAATTGGGCTTTAGCTTCTGGTCACATCCTTCACCCTCTAAGGTTAGGGGTCGAGAGTGAAGTCACCTTCACCCTCTCCCATTCAGAACCGTGCTTGATAGTTTCCCATCACACGGCTCCTGGTGTGGATACCCTATTTGTCAAAGGAGCAGAATCAAGAGACCTGCTTTCTACTTCGATGTTCAGAGCTATATGCACCACGTAGTCTTTAAACTCGTCCTCGCCATTATACTCTTACTGACCGCAGTATCTATATCCCCACCGTGACCTGTGGGCATATCCCAACCATGACAATTGGGCTTTAGCTTCTGGTCACATCCTTCACCCTCTAAGCATGCGCTTACATTTTTCACTACTGCCTTGTGAATAGCATTACTCACTGGTTTATAGGCAGAGCATTAGAGGGGTTACAACGTTCCGATTATATGGGCATTCCATCGTTAGATTTGTCCTCTCCGCCGGGGTACTTTTAAAGGTCTGTGTAGGTAGTCGCACGAACCCCCTACTTTTCCCCTTGCCCTTTTGAGCGCAGCGTGTCAACCTATTTCGCTGCTAGTGTATTACGATGGTTCAAGTCGGACATTCGGTCTTGCTAATCATAGATGGTTGGCAGTGGTCGCGTCTTGGTAGTAGGTTCTACCTCACGCCTTCCGTTCCCCGCTTCAATCCTGGAGTTATGATTTCCAAAACTGGGGGTGGCTATCGCCGTTTACTCTCTACTCCCTGATTTCTCAGTTCGTTTATGACCTTGAGTTCCCTGCCTTGCTTAGTTCCCTAAGCGTCGGGACATATAACCAGTTATGAGGATGGTCAGGAGAGGTCTCCTTATATCCAGATTCGGAGCTGGAATCCTCACCGGGTAGTTATTTCGGGCATTTCAGCCCTATTTCATACCCGAACGTCTCGCACCATGCGCTTACATTTTTCACTACTGCCTTGTGAATAGCATTACTCACTGGTTTATAGGCAGAGCATTAGAGGGGTTACAACGTTCCGATTATATGGGCATTCCATCGTTAGATTTGTCCTCTCCGCCGGGGTACTTTTAAAGGTCTGTGTAGGTAGTCGCACGAACCCCCTACTTTTCCCCTTGCCCTTTTGAGCGCAGCGTGTCAACCTATTTCGCTGCTAGTGTATTACGATGGTTCAAGTCGGACATTCGGTCTTGCTAATCATAGATGGTTGGCAGTGGTCGCGTCTTGGTAGTAGGTTCTACCTCACGCCTTCCGTTCCCCGCTTCAATCCTGGAGTTATGATTTCCAAAACTGGGGGTGGCTATCGCCGTTACTCTCTACTCCCTGATTTCTCAGTTCGTTTATGACCTTGAGTTCCCTGCCTTGCTTAGTTCCCTAAGCGTCGGGACATATAACCAGTTATGAGGATGGTCAGGAGAGGTCTCCTTATATCCAGATTCGGAGCTGGAATCCTCACCGGGTAGTTATTTCGGGCATTTCAGCCCTATTTCATACCCGAACGTCTCGCACCATGCGCTTACATTTTTCACTACTGCCTTGTGAATAGCATTACTCACTGGTTTATAGGCAGAGCATTAGAGGGGTTACAACGTTCCGATTATATGGGCATTCCATCGTTAGATTTGTCCTCTCCGCCGGGGTACTTTTAAAGGTCTGTGTAGGTAGTCGCACGAACCCCCTACTTTTCCCCTTGCCCTTTTGAGCGCAGCGTGTCAACCTATTTCGCTGCTAGTGTATTACGATGGTTCAAGTCGGACATTCGGTCTTGCTAATCATAGATGGTTGGCAGTGGTCGCGTCTTGGTAGTAGGTTCTACCTCACGCCTTCCGTTCCCCGCTTCAATCCTGGAGTTATGATTTCCAAAACTGGGGGTGGCTATCGCCGTTACTCTCTACTCCCTGATTTCTCAGTTCGTTTATGACCTTGAGTTCCCTGCCTTGCTTAGTTCCCTAAGCGTCGGGACATATAACCAGTTATGAGGATGGTCAGGAGAGGTCTCCTTATATCCAGATTCGGAGCTGGAATCCTCACCGGGTAGTTATTTCGGGCATTTCAGCCCCTATTTCATACCCGAACGTCTCGCACCATGCGCTTACATTTTTCACTACTGCCTTGTGAATAGCATTACTCACTGGTTTATAGGCAGAGCATTAGAGGGGTTACAACGTTCCGATTATATGGGCATTCCATCGTTAGATTTGTCCTCTCCGCCGGGGTACTTTTAAAGGTCTGTATAGGTAGTCGCACGAACCCCCTACTTTTCCCCTTGCCCTTTTGAGCGCAGCGTGTCAACCTATTTCGCTGCTAGTGTATTACGATGGTTCAAGCCGGACATTCGGTCTTGCTAATCATAGATGGTTGGCAGTGGTCGCGTCTTGGTAGTAGGTTCTACCTCACGCCTTCCGTTCCCCGCTTCAATCCTGGAGTTATGATTTCCAAAACTGGGGGTGGCTATCGCCGTTACTCTCTACTCCCTGATTTCTCAGTTCGTTTATGACCTTGAGTTCCCTGCCTTGCTTAGTTCCCTAAGCGTCGGGACATATAACCAGTTATGAGGATGGTCAGGAGAGGTCTCCTTATATCCAGATTCGGAGCTGGAATCCTCACCGGGTAGTTATTTCGGGCATTTCAGCCCTATTTCATACCCGAACGTCTCGCACCATCCGCTTACACTTATCACTACTGATTACCTCGACCAGATAATCAGAGCCTTAGAGGGATTACAACGTTCCGTTTATATGGGCATTCCATCTTTAGATTTGTCCTCTCCACCGGGGTACTTTTAAAGGTCTGTGTAGGTAGTTGCAAAAGTCCCCTACTATTCCCCTTGCTCTTTTGATCGCAGCGTATAAAAACTTATTCCGCTACTAAATATTTACGATGGTTCAAGCCGGACATTCGGTTTCCCTAATCATGGATGGTTGGCAGTGGTCGCTTTTGGTAGTAGGTTCTACTTCACGCCTTCCGTTCCCCGCTTCAATCCCAGAGTTGTGATTCCCGAAACTGGGGGTGGCTATCGCCTTTACCCTCAACATACTTTGTAACAAATTGTTAGGATTTATTACAAAGTATGTTGACCTGGGGTTCCCTGCCTGGTTTTGGTATCTTGTGATACAAAACGTCGGGACATATAAACAGTTATGGGGATGGTCAGAAACGAGTTGTCTTGTATTCAACCAAGGGGTTGAAGTCCCCACTAGGAGGTTATTTCGGGCATCTCAGCCCTATTGAACTCCTAAACGTCTCGCACTTTGCTGATATTTTAGCGAATTTGAGAACTTGGGGTGAGGGTTCGGAAACCGGGTTTCTGGGTGGCTGCTTAAATCTCCCCTAACCAGGTTTCAATGGCGGACATCAGATTCGGTTGATTGGGGGAAAGGCCTTTTAAGGGCGCTTCTAGGGGGTCGTCCGTGAGGAAGGCGATCGCTTCTACCGAGACGCTTCGCGATCGCTATTTCCCCCGTCAGACAAAAGGCGATGATTCTGGGTGGGTTGATTAACGGTGACTCGGAGCGATCGCCTCAATTTGGGAACACCAAGAAAAGTCCTTGATATTAAACGTGTAGATGCTGTTCACTTCATGGGCTAACACGATCCAAATATGCAGTAAATCAAAAACTCCTCCATTGGTTACAGGTCTTTCTGCCAATAAACCAATCCAACCTTCAAACAGATCCACCGGAGTTGAAAGTAAGCAGATATGGGGCATCTGACAAATCCGGTTAATGCGGATAATTGCTTCCGTTGGCTGTAAAGGCGTGGCTAAAATAGCGGGATTAGTAATATAGGAGTAAAATTCCGCTAAAACCTGCGATGAGACACACAAAATTTCCCTGTCGGTCGGTCTAAATATTTCTAAGGCGGCTTGATGTTGAGGGGCTTTGGTATTAGCAACATAAGCCAGGATGTTCATATCCAGATAAATTCGTTGAGCTTCCCCTGCCATAAAGCATCGTCCGATTAAAGGGTGGGAGAATTTAGCTCTCAAAAAACCAGGAATCCCGGTCTAATTCCGAGAGATTTTCTGGGGCTGATTTGTTCTGCTGTTGATTGATAGTTTTAAAGATTTCTATCATTAGATAAATTGGCTCGATTGGTTTTGGGGTTAGTCCGGTGATATCAAGAGTTTGAGTCATTTTTTCGTCGTGGGCTAGGGGTTGCTGACATTCTAGCTAATTTTGCGGCCCAGGGTCAAAAACCGAGTTTCTTTGCTGCTTAAATCTCCTCTAAACCGGTTTCAATGGCGGATATCAGATTCGGTTGATTGGGGGGAAACCTTTTTACCGAATCACTCGAAATTCGAGGTTGAGATTTAGCTGACTCCATTGGCGGTCTGCGGTGATTACGGGTTGATTGAGAACAAGACCCAAGCCTAGACAAGCCTGATCGCCTAGGGATAAGCCTAGAGGTTTAGTGATGGGTCGTAGCATACCAGCAATATGAGCTTGCGGTTCATCAAAGGGAACAATTTTTAAGTTCAAGTCGGACAAAATTTGCCAAATCTCCGGTTCTGAGATGCCAATTTATGCCAATTTAGCAATAACTTCCGATAAATTAATGGTGCTAATCGTTGCATTGTCAATCAAGTCTGTTATTTGTTCACTCCCGCTTTCTTGATTGAGAAATGCTAATATGGCAGAGGCATCCATGATTACATTACTCATGGATATAGCAATCCTAAATCAGTTGTGGAAGACCCTCACCCCCAACCCCTCTCCCAGAACGGGAGAGGGGAGAAGAAGATGTTATAAATCATTTAGGACTGCTATAGACTCGTGACGGCGTTCTTGAATCAGTTCCTCTGTTAGGTTGCGATTTTTCCCATATTTTTTGACTATTTTTTGAGCCTGGGTGAGGGGGCTGGTGGAGTCAGTTATTAGTGGGCGATCGCCTTGTTTCTGCTGTTGATTAATAGTTTTAAAGGTTTCTATCATCTTTTGAATTGGCTCGATTGGTTCTGGGGTGAGTCCGTTGATATCAAGAGTTTGAGTCATTTTTGAGTTGGGGGCTAGGGGTTGTTGACATTTTAGCTAGTTTTGCCGCTAAGGGTCAGAAAGTGGGTTCTTGAATCCTCCAATCTCCCCTAACCCGGTTTCGATTCTCCTGGGTCAACGCTTCCGGAACCCCGATATCAGATTCGCGCTTATTGGGGGGAAGCCTTTTAATGGTGCTTCTAGGGGGTCCTCGCTGTTTAAAGCTATGGCGATTACCCCCGTCAGTGTTTGGCAAAAGGCGATTCTCCTGGGTCAACGCTTCGCGATTCTCCTGTGGAGACCCTTCGCGATCGCTTCTGGGGTGGGTTTCGTCGGGGTGGAAAATGTTTCGCCGCCGAAGAGGATGGCGCGGTGGGGGAGGAGGTGGGGCGCGTTTTAGGGTTTTGATGTGGCGATCGCCGATCAACTGTTGCGGCGGCGCAGGCGAGTCATAGCCAGGGCTCCGACCCCCAAACCGATCGCCAGGGTGGGTTCGGGGACAGGTTGCGTTTCCCAATTCACCACTTGAATTGGGTAAGCCAGAGCCGATTTGAGGCGGTTTGCTGCAGCCCGTGAGGGTGAAGGGTTCGGTCACGTCGCCAATCCACAGGTAGTCCGCGCCCCATCCGTCGGTGGGATTCTCCACGGCGGAGCGATCGCCCACCGCCACGCCGTCCCGGAACCGGTTGTCCACCACCCGGCTCATCCCAAAACATCCGTAAATTATCGGTTAAAATTAGGCTAATGAGTCCGAGTTTATTAAGAGTTTAAATATATCCATAAACCGGCTGCCCCTGATGTCCAGGTAATTTCAATTCTCGATGGCCTGACGGAGCTGTGGCCGCTTTTCTGCGGGCAGCTCCATGACTTTATTAAAAAAATATAAAGAATCGACTTCCTGCCATCGCTTGAAGGCTAAGGTATTAAAAAATTATCCGATAGTTTCTCGTCCCATTTGCGGGTGCAGTAACCGACAGAACGACTAGGATTCACTCTTTTTTTTGAAGGGGGATGAGTTTTTTCGTTAGTCCCAGCCCCAAACTGGCATCAGGGAAAATGTGATCAGCATCGTGACAACTGCAAGGGGAGCGATCGGGCCAGGAAGCGGCGATCGTGTCCTTGGCTAACAATGTAGAATCTCTCAACAAAACAGGAACTTATGTACCTAACAAAAGACAAACTCCAACATATTAGTACAATTACCCATGAGGGTAAGGTCGTCGTATTCGGCACCGATACCGAGGGTAAGGTCTTCTATACGGTGAAGCAAGATGGCTTTGAAGATAGCTACTTGAATACCCCTGCCGACCAAAGAACCGGATGGGAAACCTGGCAACCTCTGGAATTCCCCAATGAGGTGGATGATCAATCGGTGATTGAACAGGAGAAAGCTGAACTCACCTATCAGAATGATCCAAGTCGCTATTTGCTACGATCGCGCTACTCGACCCAAGGTATGACAGCCGTTGCCCCCGTTCAGGCGATCGCGGCCCTTGATCATATTTATGTGTTCCGTCAATCTACAAACAATACGCTATTAGTGGATCGATTTGTGTTGGATGGCATGGCCAACAAACTGAACCGCAAACTGGAAGTTCGCTTTAAGCGGAGTCGGCAAAAGCATATCCCGACTAAAACGATGGCGATGGGTAACAACGGCCTCAGCAATGTTGATACCCTCGACTTCCGGGATGCCAATGGTAATTTCTTCTATGAACCCACAACGGAACTTTGCTTGGTCAGCAACCTGCACAAAGGTTGGTTTTCTGTGGTAGTAGTGCCCACGATTGAAAATGATGTTCATCGGTGGCATATCTTTGCCTACAATAGCCAGACTAAAAAAGTTGAACTGACGACCCTACGCGCCTCACAGGAAGGTCTCTTCGACCTCAAAGACTACACCATTTACGAAGAGGCGGAGGGTAGTCTGGTGCCCAAGAAGATTCCAGGGATTATCCAGCGCACGTTGGATATTGATGGGGTTTCCATTACCAATGGTCTGTCAGCCACCAAGTACGATCTTCAACAGGAACAGGAAACCCAAGCTGGGGATACCCAACTGCTGCGGAGCGCCACTAAACTGATGGTCGCTATCCCCACTGATAAAGGGGTTGCAGCCCTGAGCTTTGCCATTGCCGGAGATGGCACCCTGTCTGAAATTGATGAAACCCCTGAACGCACCATTGCCCGCAGTCGTCAGCGGGAAATTTTGCTGCCCCTCAATACCCTAGATGAAGTCAAAGCCCTGGCCGACCAAACCCCACCACCCCTGGGGGTGATCCGTGGATTGGCCCTGGGTACTGATGCCGATGATGCCGAAGACCTGGTGATGGTATCCACCGAAGGAGAGGCGGGCCAACTGGCCAACGGCGATCTGGTGAAAATCTCCGGAACCCCTGATCTACGGGGGCTCTATGGGGCTCAGAAGATCGACGACCGTACCTTCGAGATTACGCTACCTACCCCCGCCGATAACTTAGGCTATTGGGAAAAGGAAGATCTAGAGGAGGCAGGCTTAATTTTTGATGGCATGATTGCCGCCTATGAAAAGACCGCTGACGGCAAACTGCGCGTTACCTGCGATTACCACGGTCTTGAGGATGGGGATGAGGTGCAGATCATCGGCACCGATAGCTATGACAATACCTATCCCGTGCAGACCGTTGATGATAATCACTTTGTGATCGAGCGGCGGTGGGCTAAAGGGGAAGCCGTCAACATCAAAGTTGTCTCTCGCAAGCGGCGCGGCATTGTGCTGGATGGCGTGAACGACTATATCGAAATTGCCGATCCCTTTGGCAAAAACAAGAACTTCACCCTTTCTGTCTGGATCAAGCCGACACAGATCAATACTGGGGCAACCCAAGCTGTGATGGGCAATGATCTATGGAAACCTTCGTTGTGGATTGCGCCTGACAACGGCGGCTTGCATTACATGGCGTTTGGTGATCCCAGCCAAGAGTCTGTCTTGAGCGGCACTTTCGACAACTTTTTTGACCAGGCGGAGACTTGGGTTCATGTAGCCTGGGTGAAAGATGGCAACCGTTTCAGGTTCTATAAAAATGGTGTGGAATTTGCTGTTGTTGAGGATGTACCGGAAAAGCTTTACAGTGATCCATCCAGCAATTATCAGTTCGGAAAAGTAGGCCAAGACTTTTTCTCTGGGCATCTGGCCGAGGTACGGATCTGGTCGCTGCCCCAAAGTGCGGACACCATCAAAAACAATATGTACCTGCAACTGCGGGGCAAAGAGGTGGGCCTGGAAGGATATTGGCGTTTGGGTGGCCTTGCCGAAGGCAAGGTGAGCGATTTCTCTATCCATGGCAATGAGGGCACCGTTTATGGTGATCCCTATGTCAGTGCCGCTACCCTCAGCCGTAAGCTGGCCAGCGGAGCCGATGCGGTGAAATATAGCAATTCTGACCTATTTGCTGTGAGCCAACGCGCTACCTATGAAGAAAGCTTTGAGTTCAAAGTCAATGCTGCCAAACCAGTGACGCTGGCGGATCTGAACAATGCCGATGGTCGGGGGCAAGGTACCAAGATCTTCACCTTCTCTCACTGGGGCAAAACCAGCCGCAGCGCTAACGACACCATTGCGGTCTCGGCGGTGCAAGATGAGTTTGAAGATCTGGGGAACGGCTGGTATCGGGCTTCCTGTACCCTAACGATTCCTGACGAGATCAGTCTTCTACGCTCCTTTGAGATTGCCAAGGTACAGGGCAACTGGAACGCCTTGGAGATCCGCAAGCACCGCATTCGTCTGCTGTCGGACGCAATTACAACGGCGAAATATACCGATGACGTAGCTCTAGCAACTTTGGCCAATGATCAGGCTACGTTGACAACAAATTTGCAAAATCTGAAGCGGAAGGAGATACAAGAAGCAAGGCTAAAAAATGAAAAACAGGAGCTAGAAGAAAAGCTGGCAGGACTTAAAAATCTCGAACTAATCAGAAGACAAGTTAATGAGTTGACCATTAAAGTTCAAAGTCTTGAACTTCAAGAACAAGACTGTAAATTGAATTATGATCATGAAGTGAACAATCCTTTCAATTACTTGTGTCATATCCAAACGACATACAACGGTTGGTTTTGGCACTATGATTATAGTGGCTCATTTCCAACAATAAGAATGTACTCTTCAGCTTCTGGCACTGGCTCTAGATGGAAATTTGCCAGGGCAGATCAAGGGTACTACACGATCCAAACGACATACAACGGTTGGTTTTGTCACTATGATTATAGTGGCTCATTTCCAACAATAAGAATGTACTCTTCAGCTTCTGGTACTGGCTCTAAATGGAAATTTGCCAGGGCAGATCAAGGGTACTACACGATCCAAACGACATACAACGGTTGGTTTTGTCACTATGATTATAGTGGCTCATTTCCAACAATAAGAATGTACTCCTCATCTTCTGGTAACTCTACATGGAAACTCATAAGAACAGAAGAGCAAGTCAACAATGAAATCGAAAAAGCTCGCCAGACATGGGAAGAGATAGTTCAGTTACTCAAACAAAAGAGAGCCCTATTGCATACAAGTAGAAAACTATTAAGTGCTGGTGATCGAGAAAAGGAGGCGTGGGAAAAACGATTAGCCGAGGTGATTTCTCTGCTAACCAAGTTGCAAACAGAGATAAATACTCTGAATGCAGACTTTCTTAAGTCTATCGAAGATTCTCAGGTCAAACCCCAGACAATGCCTGACATCACCAAGGATAGCAATGACTTAGTGACTCAAGGAGCATTACTTGGATTCGTGCAGCCAGCGAGTCGGCTTCATACCCTAGAAACCTGTGAAGGGAACGTCCAACTGAGTTACTTTGATAATCAGGGACGGATGCGGCAAACCAACTACGATGCCACTGCTGATAGTCGAAATGCGGCCTTTGAACAGTGGATTCCTGATGCCCATCGAGCTTGTCTCAACTTCAACGTCAGCAATAGTGTCTTGACCCTAAAAGCAGCCTTGCCCCTACCCATGGATTGGAGCATGGAAGCTTGGTTTGTCTATCCTTTGCCCGAAACACAGGAGTGGAATACGTTAACCCGTGCAAATCCTAAAGGGCATCACATTCTTGTCAGACATGGTAAGCAGTTGGGAATTTACCTAGGAGACATGATCTCGGGTCAATACTTCTTTGATTGTGGTTTCAATCTTGACACCTTGTCCCCTGGCTGGCATCACTTGACAGCAGTAGGCAAAGGAGCTACTACCCTGTTCTATATCGACGGCAAAAAGGTAGGTGACACCAAAGCCAAGGCCCTAGCCGATGCCGAAGAGGATCTGAGAAAAACTCCTAATGACGCTGCTGCCAAACAAAAGCTTGAAGCCATTAAGGCAGCAATGCTAAAAGTTAGTGAGCCTGTTTACACCATTGGCAATTTCCTCGAAGGAGGACAACTCTTTGGCAAGCTTTCCGAAGTTCGCATCTGGAGTGGTGTTCTCAGTGAAGAGGAAATTGCTATTAACAGCAAAACCTTACTGAGTGGTAATGAACCAGGGTTATTGGCCTACTATCCCATGAGTGAAGCGACGGGCGTAGAAGTTCGCGATCATTCTGGCAACGGCAACAATGGCACGGTATCCGGTACTAGTTGGTGGGCCTCTACGGTACCTATCGGCAATCCTGGGCATACAGTGATGCAATTTGATGGCGTGAATGACCACATTACCCTGCCTGAAATGAATATTAACTACTCAAAAGGATTCAGCGTGGAAGTGTGGGTGTGCCATAAGAGTTTCAAGTACTATTCAAGAATTATTGATTTTGGCAATGGCCCTGGTGCAGATAACATTCTGTTAGCCAATTTCGCCGGAACCAATAACTTAGAGATTGTTGTCTTTCGAGGCTCTTCTAGCCAGACAATCAAAGTTGCAGACGCTTTGACACTTGGAGAATGGACACATCTCGCTGCGACTATTGACGCTTCCGGCAATGCCAAAGTCTATAAGGACGGTCAACTTCTCCGCTCAGGAATCTGCCACTTGCCGAATAGTATTAATCGCACGAGAAATTACATTGGACGAAGTAATTGGGATCAGGATGGATATCTAGATGCTCAAGTTTCCGATCTTCGAATTTGGAATGTTGCCCGTACCCAGGATGAAATTCAAGCAGGCATGAATACCCGCCTCGGCGGCAAGGAACCTAACTTGGTTGCCTACTATCCACTGAATGAAATCAAGATGGAAGGCAACACTGGCAAGGTTCAAGACCTAGCGGGCAACCGCCATGGCACAGTTCATGAAGCACTGACCACCGCAGACAATACCCTGCCCATTGGCGGCGATGCCCTGGTCTCTGCGGAGTACAGCACCGTTACCCTGGATCCAACCACCAAGCGCAAGGCCGCAATCATGCGGCGCTTCCTGGGTGCGCCCACCATCAATGGGGCCACGCTGCTGCCGGATAAGCGAATCGAAACCCTGGAACTGAAGTGGATTGGCAATGCCCAGTTTGCCCCAACCCTGCTGGGGTACATCGAAGGGCCACCACCCGTTCCCAGCGAGAACTTGACCATCGAAGAAGACTACAACGGTGCCACCTCGGTGGAGCTGACCATGTCGGAAGATGTGGACTTTAGCTGGAACCGCGCCCAAGATAGCGGATTGGGTGCAGCGGCAGAGATTTTTGCCGGGGCCGAGACCGAGGCCGCAGCGGGTCTCGGATTCACGACCCGAGTGGCCACCATGCGGGCCGGGTTCAAAGGCAACTTTGACTTCAGCTACCAGTTCTTAAACGAGAGCAACATTACCTCCAGTTCGTCCCTCAGCTTGACCGATAGACTGGAACTGCGGGGAACCCCTGAAGTGAAGCCCCACTTCCCTCATCTCGGCACCCGCTTTATTCCCAAGAATATTGGCTATGCCCTAGTAGTCTCGGCCATCTCCGATGTGTTTGTGACCCGCCTAGCCCGCAGCGGCAAGATGGTGGGCTACCAGGTGCGTCCCGTCGAAGGTCTGCCGCCAGATGTCAATACCATCACCTTCTTGATGAACCCGGCCTACACCATGAACGGCAGTCTGGATGGGATGACCGGCAGCAGCGCCACCAGCGATCGCTTCTTCAAGCACGTTCCCGAAATGCGATCGCAATATGGCTCCCTCTATCCAGCCAGCTACTACCGCCTCAAAGAAGCCTACGACCTGAAAGAACAGATTGAAGCTGAGGACAAGCGCCGAGAATCTTACTTCTCTAACTTTAATGCGCGCCTCTTAGATGAAGCCTCCCTGGATCGCAACATTGACAGCGGCCCACCGCCTAGCACGATTGGCGTTCATCGAGAGGAAGACCAACCCTCCACCGAGATGACAGAGGAGGAGAAAAAAGCAGCCGATGCGGCAAAGCTTCAAAATCTCCAAGCCAATGCCAATGCCAATGTGGATAAACAGAGCCAGGCTACCCAAGCCAAACAAGCGGAAATTCAGAGCAAAATCACCGACCAAGAGAAGCAGGTTCAAGCAACAGAAAGCTTTGCCGGTTGGCAGAAACGGATGGAAGATCTGCAAATTCGCGCTGCGAAACGGAACATTGTCAATACCTATGTGTGGGATGCCGATGGTGGGCTGCGCTCAGAACAGCAAAGCTTTGCCAACACAGTGGAACATACCATTGGTGGTTCATTTACGATGAATGCAGCCTTGGGGGCAGAAGCCAAGTTTGGTGCAATGGCTACGGCAGAACTCACCGCCCAAGCGACTGTAAACCTGACCCAAACGATGACCAAAACTGAAGCCCGAAGCAAGGGATTTGAGTTGAGTGTAGACCTGAGTGGTTTGGAATATAAAGGCATCACCGACTACAACGATCGCCCCATTCTGCCTGGGGAAAAAGTCGATCGCTATCGGTTTATGAGCTTCTACCTGGAAGGCAGCACCGATCACTTCCAAGACTTCTTCAACTATGTAGTCGATCCCGAATGGCTACGCAGCAACGACGAAGAAGCGCGGGCACTGCGCCAGACCCAGGCGGGTAAACCCAACAAAGCCTGGCGGGTGCTGCACCGGGTCACCTATGTAGAACGTCCGGCCTTGATGGGCTTTGGTCGGGATGTGCGTAAATTGCGGGTGGCGGCTGAAGTTTCAGAAAATCAAGCACTGTTGGATAAGATTGCCAAATTGGAGGATAAAAACCAAAAACTTGAGGAAAAACTGGATACTATCCTCGGCTTGTTGAAAGAGCAGAAATAGTCGATCATTAGATCATTAAAAGGAGGGGAAATAATTTCCTCTCCTTTTTTGATTGAGGGCGATCGCCGGATGATTTGGAAATTTTGGTTGGATCGAATCATATCAAATCCAGTTATAGCATTAGTCAAGGTGGTTAGGACGCAGCTTTGAGAACGGAATCCATGGCATCATGGAGAGAATCAAACTGCTCAATGCAGTGGCGAATACGGGCTTTCAGCCACGACCAACATTTCTCTATCTTGTTGAGGTCTGGCGAATAAGGTGGTAGATAGAGTAAATGGCATTGAGCTGCCTCCACCAGTTCAGCAATCCGCCCCCCTTTATGAAACGTTGCATTGTCCAATACTAGAGTCTGACCTGGCTTCAATGTTGGAATTAAGATGAACTCCAACCACAACTAAAACACTGTCCGATTATAGCACAAGACAGAACACTTAGGACGTATAATGGAGAGGACGAGATGACTAAGAAGACCAAAAATGCCAGCCCCCTATAGTTACGACCTCAGACAAAAAGTTATTGATGCCATTGAACTAGACGGTATGCCCAAAACAGAAGCCAGTCAAGTTTTCCATGTCAGCCGGAACACCATTAATCTCTGGCTGCAAAGAAAAGCACAGACCGGAGACTTCCTCCCTAAACCTCATCACCGACCTGGCAATAACCACAAAATTACCGACTGGCAAAAATTCAAGGCTTTTGCCCAAGAGCATGGCGACAAAACAGCAGCTCAAATGGCTGAACTTTGGGATGACGACATCTCTCCTCGCACCATATCCAGAGCCTTGAAGAAAATTGGCTTCACCAGAAAAAAAACTTACGGCTACCAAGAACGTGATGAGCAACAGCGAGAGGAGTTTATGGCTCAGATTGAACAGATGGAGCCGGAAGAAGTGGTCTACCTCGATGAAGCCGGCATGAATAGTCAGGACTCGGATTACCCTTATGGTTACTGCGAGGAAGGAAAACGCTTCCATGCACTCAAATCAGGGAAGAGGCAGGGCAGGGTAAGTATGATAGCCGCATGGTGTCATCAACAACTCTTAGCTCCCTTTAGCTTTGAGGGTTGTTGTCATCGGACAGTGTTTGAGTTGTGGTTGGAGTTCATCTTAATTCCAACATTGAAGCCAGGTCAGACTCTAGTATTGGACAATGCAACGTTTCATAAAGGGGGACGGATTGCTGAACTGGTGGAGGCAGCTCAATGCCGTTTACTCTATCTTCCGCCTTATTCGCCAGACCTCAACAAGATAGAGAAATGTTGATCGTGGCTGAAAGCCCGTATTCGCCACTGCACGTGAGCAGTTTGATTCTCTCCATGATGCCATGGATTCCGTTCTCAAAGCTGCGTCCTAACCACCTTGACCAATGCTATACAAGCGATTACAACGTTTTTTTCGGCAATTCAAATTTGACCGGGCAGAGATTGCCCGTTTCGTCGTTAGCCTCATTGACATTCCCCAACCTTGGACTCTTAGTCTCGACCGCACCTGTTGGTCTTTCGGTCAAACCCATTTCAACATCTTGATGTTGGCAGTCGTCCACGAGGGGATTGCCTTTCCCCTGCTGTGGACGATGCTTGACAAAAAGGGCAATAGCAACAGTGGCGAACGCATGGACTTATTCGACCGCTTCGAGGCACTATTTCCTGACGTGGAGGTGGCTTGTCTGACCGCTGACCGGGAATTTGTGGGGCGAGATTGGCTCTCGTATCTTCTCATCGACCCCGAGGTTCCTTTCCGCCTACGCATCCGCCACAGCGAGCTGATTAGTCCTAAGTTAGGAGGAACTCGGCGTAGCGGCGAACGAATGTTTGATTCTCTGCGACCCGGAGAATTTCGCCAGCTTTCGGGTCGCCGTTGGGTTTGGGGACGGCAGGTTTACGTCATTGGCTCTCGTCTGGCTGATTCGGGGGAGTTGTTGATTCTCATCACTAACGCTTGCCCCGAAACGGCCCTCCCCGACTATGCTCGGCGTTGGGGTATTGAAAACCTCTTCGGAGCCTTGAAGACTCGGGGCTTCTGTCTCGAATCGACTCACTTTAAGGACCCTGAGCGCTTGAGCCGTTTATTGGCTTTGCTTAGCCTGGCTTTTACTTGGGCTATGAAGGTGGGTTTGTGGATTCACCAAGGTTCACCCATTCCTTTGAAGGCTCACGGACGACGCTCCCAGAGTCTTTTCCGCACTGGCTTCGATTTTCTACGCCGCACTTTCTCTAATCTGCCTTTGTTTTCAGGGCGGTTTCACCAGGCTCTACAACTTTTGTCCTGTACTTAGAGTATTGTCCTATTTTTATGGCAGAGTATATTCTACCAATTGCATCTTGTGCGGACCGTCCAGGACGGAACCCGTAGCTAGTGTCTTCAAATCTTGATTCCCATTCGGGTTCGAGAGCCGATTTAACCAAGGCTTGCCTTGCTCTATCTTGGATTGTAGGAATACCTAGTGAGCGTTTTTCATCCCTTCCAGGTTTTGGTATCCATACTCTCCTAAGTGCTTTTGCTTTGAGGTTTCCCTTGATGTTCTCGACGAGTTCAAACCTTTGTCTTGGGGAGATTGCTCTCATTCCGTCAACGCCGGCTGTTTTCTTGCCTTGATTATCTTGGAGGGCGGGTTTATTAAGCTGACTGTTGGGAAGCATGGCTGACCGTGGAACCCGCCCCTACAGTCGCACTGCTAAGAGTCGGGCATAATATGATTTCACCAATAGACGTTGCAACCTTCGTGCCTTTGCGTCCTGTCCCGATTTAGCTGCTTGAAATATCCTCTTTTGGAGTTTGAAAACTTTTCGCTGGACTTTCGCCCATGGAATTGCTTTCCATGCGTTTTTCGTAGTCTTGATTGGTTTGGGTTTACCAAAGCCTTTCTTTAAACTCGCTTGCGCCATATATGCTCCTATTAGACTCTATTCTTGACAATCAAACCGCAACCTGTCAGCATATCCCTACCATTACAGTCGGGCGTTGGCTTCTGGTCACATCTCACATCCTCTAAGACTTGCGGTTACACTTATCCCTACTGATATCTCGACCAGATATTCAGAGTCTAAGAGGACTTAAAACGTTCCGTTTATATGGGCATTCCATCTTTAGATTTGTCCTATCCACCGGGGTACTTTTAAAGGTCTGTGTAGGTGTCTTGTAGAAAACCCTACTATTCCCCTTACCCTTTTGGGTGCAGCGTGTCAACCTGTTTCGCTGCTTCATAATTACGATGGTTCAAGCCAGACATTCGGTTTCCCTAATCATGGATGGTTGGCAGTGGTCTCGCTTCTGGTATTGGGTTATACCTCGGAGCCTTCCGTTCCCCGCTTCAATCCTGGGGTTGTGTATCCCAAAACTGGGGGTAGCTATCGCCGTTACTCTCAACGCAATTGTTAAGGAATCATTAAGATTTCAGTTTTTGCGTTTTGACCTTGAGTTCCCTGCCTTGTTCTGTGTATTTCTATACAAAACGTCGGGACATATAAACAGTTATGAGGATGGTCAGGAGTGCGCTCCTTATATTCAACCAAGGGGTTGAAATCCTCACCAGGCGGTTATTTCGGGTATTGCAACCCTATTTCATGCCTGAACGTCTCGGTTATGGTCGAAAGATAAGTCACCTTCCCCAACTCCAATTCAAAACCGTGCTTGCGAGTTTCCCAGCACACGGCTCCTGATGTGGATACCCCTTTTGACATCGGGAAAAGGGTAACGACTCCCTGCTTTTGTGATTTCAACTTTTGGAGCTAAATACAACATCGTAGTGTTTAAACTCGCTTTCGTCGTAAACACTCCTAATTGTCGCAGTCTCTATATCCACACCGTGACTAGTGGGCATATCCTAACCATTACAGTTAGGCATTGGCTTTCAGTCACATCCTTTCCCCTTAAAGGTATACGCTTACACTTTCACTACTCCGCAGGTACATCCTGCCACTTGAGAGCCTAAAAGGGGTTTAAACGTTCCGTTTATACGGGCATTCCATCTTTAGATTTGTCCTCTCCACCGGGGTACTTTTAAAAGTCTGTGTAGGTGATGTCATGATTACCCTACTTTTCCCCTTGCTCTTTTGAACGCAGCGTATCAACCTGTTTCGCTGCTAAATCATTACGATGGTTCAAGCCGGACATTCGGTTTCCCTAATCATGGATGGTTGGCAGTGGTCGTATTTGGTAGTAGGTTCTACTTCACGCCTTCCGTTCCCCGCTTCAATCCTGGGGTTATGATTCCCAAAACTGGGGGTGGCTATCGCCGTTACTCTCAACGCAATTGTTAAGGAATCATTAATATTTCCAGTTGGGCGTTTTGACCTTGAGTTCCCTGCCTTGTTTTGTATATTTCTATACCAAACGTTGGGACATATAAACAGTTATGGGATGGTCAGGGTACGAGTCCCTTATATTTCACCAAGGGGTGAAAGTCCCACTAGGAGGTTATTTCAGGCATTGCAGCCTTATTTGACTCCTAAACGTCTCGCACCACCAACAAGATTATGATACCATTGAAGCCTATTTTATTCCTAAAATAAACGCGCCCAAGGTCAAGTCCCGAGATGCGATCGCCGATACGTTTTTATTGGCATGGAGCCTTTGTCCCCATGAAAATCCCTCGGACCTGTGGCATCATGTCCTGTACCGAATTTACCTCCGCACTAAGCAAGGGACAAATCCCCAACAAAGTTGGGTGAGAACTTCCGGTGAAGCTTTCGATCTAGCATTATCCCAAAAATACAATCCCATTTTACGCAATCACGGCATCAAATTAACGCCTTTATTTTCCAAAAAAGACAAAAAAGAGACATTAGAGCGCATGGGAATTTCCGATTTAGTTGGCTCTAGTAAAATTGATATAGCCATTGAAAAGTAGGGTGAAACGAGAGGACTATTACCGAATGGATATGGCATCATCGGTGGCATTCACGCTAAAGTTAGCTTGGCTGAAAGAGTATCGGATGATATTCCGGCCAGTCGAATTATGATGCAATATGGGTTTCTGAGTCTCTTATCGACCTTAGATGTTAAATCCTTCCCCCCTCCTGGAGGAGATTTAATTAATCGCGCAGAGTTCGGGTCACCGGACAATCCCAGTGACAAACGGCGCTATGGGGCGCATCTAGAAGTTGGGGGAGGAGGTAGAAGGCTCAAAACAACTGCCCTCTGGAAACAAGTCATCAAAGCGACTATTTACCCAGGCAAGACGTAAATGTAACAGGTGATTAAATTCCTGACTACTCCACCGCATACCGACTCCCTTAAAGCGCTACTGAAATTTATACTGCTGCCTTGGGACTGAAGTCTATGCGTTGAGATTCAGCTATCTTCATTAGCTGCCAGACTGCCGATTGCCTGCGATGAGGATAATCGGCAGCATCTTGTTCCTACGAGCAAGAGAAGCAACCTAACAGGTTCACTTGTCCCATCCGCGCCAGGGACTAACTTCAATCGCCCCTGAAGGATGCAAGACCAGATGGAAATAGGCAAAATCTGCTTGATTTTGTTCCGTGCGTAAATTCGGCAAAGGGGTCTTGGTCACGAAATCGGCAGCCTTTTGATGCAGGGGTTGGTAGCTGGTAATCGCACCCTCTCGATTGACCGTGACCTGATAAGCTAAACTTTCAGCAAATTCTACCGATTGCCAATCGCCATCGATGCGCTCATACAAGATTTGATTGAGCTGCTCTAATTCCGTACTCTGGGTAATCTCTGTAAAAATGTTTGGCGATTCTGAGGCGATTGCCGGTTTCGGTTCAGTGGGGGACTTGGGAGCTATCAGCCACAATTTGATGGTTTCGTCACTACTGGCACTGACAAACTGGCGACCATCGGGACTAAAAACCACCGCTTGCACAGATTTAGCATGAGCTTGTAAGGCATCGAACACCTTACCCTCAGCGACATTCCACAGCCTCACCGTGCGGTCATGACTCCCACTAACTAAGGTACTGCCATCAGGACTCCATGCCAGGGATTGCACCCTATGAGAATGTCCCGTCAGAGTATTCAAGATGCTCCGGTTACTAGCATTCCATAGTGTAATGGTGCGATCGTCGCTGCCACTGGCGAAGAGTTGACCATCGGGGCTGACGGCAATCGCTCGGACTACCCCCGAATGAGCTTGGATGGTCAGAGACTTTTTGCCATCCTGAAGCTGCCAGATGCCGATTGTCCCATCCTCACAACCACTGAGCAGATATTGGCTGTCGGGAGTGAAGGCCAGCGCTCTTACCCAGTCCACATCCTGCAAGGTGGCAAGGGTTTCGCCTTGCAGATTCCAGAGTCTAATGGTTTTATCGGCACTGCCACTGGCAATTGTTTTGCCGTCCGGTGCGATCGCCACTACCTTAACGTCATCTGTGTGACCATTAAATGTGCGAATCAGCTTGCCCGTATCCAAGTCCCACAGCCTTACCCGGTTATCCACACTGCCGCTGATGAGATGCTTGCCATCCGGTGCGATGGCTAAAGATGCCACGGCACTGGCATGGGCTGCAATAGTCTGGCGCAGACTCCCGCTTTCTAAATCCCAAATCTTAATCGTACCGTCATAACTGCCACTGGCTAAAACTTTGCCATCGGGTGCGATTGCCGCTGCGTAAACCCATGCCGAATGTCCGTTCAAGGTGAGGCTAGGATACGAGAGAGAAGACATATCCGGACTGGAAACCAGCAGTTGCGTGCCAGTTTTTAACACAGTGAGTCCCACAATTGCGGTAAGAGTTGTCAATCCCAATCCCGCCGCATATTTCCAACCTGTCAGTTTTAAAATCATCTGTAAGTTCCCTGACTCAATTATTACCATTAAGCGTGTTCGTACCAGAAATCCCTTGAAGATTTGGGGTTCTAGTTCACTCAATCAGCCGTGGCAGATTTTGCTTTCTTCTGCTGTTGCACCTGCCATTCTTTCCAACGACGAACCAAAAATAACAGGGTAATACCCGTAATCATGATGGCCCCAAATGGAGTTAGATAGGTCCACTGGCCAGCCATTTTATCGAAAACGTGCCAAGTCAACATGAACATAGCCAAGTAAGTTAGCTCATGCAAGCGCTTCCAATTTTTCTTAAGTCTTTTCACGCTCCAATCATTGGAAGTAATTGCCAGGAGGGTAAAAATGATGAAAGTAACAACCCCTTGGATATAAACCCAGAAAGTCTTTAGGTCCGAAAAGTCAATATCTCTTTTTTTGACCAGAATATATCCATGCCCAAACGCCACAATAAAAGCCAAAATCCCAATCGTGCGACGATGCTTGAGCAGAAATTTAGGGATACTCGTTTGTTTCGTTTGGGGAAATACTACTCTGAGAATTGTCGGAAGTAAACTCAGGGTATAAAAAATTAAAGCCAAAAAGCCTAAAATAGTTAGGAAGTGGTGCAGAATTGATTGTTATCACCGTTGATTTTCCAGATACATTGCGAGTTATCTTAGTGGACAAAGAACTGAAAATGGCTTTTCTTGAAGTCAAGGCATGGCAATATCAAGCCCTAACACTAGAGAGGCAATAAAAGAACGAATTACACGCCAACGGAACGGTTTTCTACCCTTTCCCTAACTTGGGGTCAAAGTGTGACCATTAATTTCTCTAAAATGTGGCAGTAAAGTTGCAGAACCTGCGTACAGAAACGGATGCCGAAAATGGAACTCTTAGCCACATCCAAAGTAAGTTTTTAGGTTTGATTAACTAATAGGCTACAAACATTATCTACCGCAAAACCTGACATCCTTTGAAAATGCCAAGTCTATAACTCGAGATAACTGAAAACCGTGAAAAGTCGCCTTAGAAAACCTAATACTTACTATTAAAGAAACTTATAGCAGTCAATCCTGAAAAGCTCTGTTATAGAGGTTGTTCTTAACATCCATGTAGTAATTTAGTCGCGCCATCCCTGATTTTGAAACAAGTAGTGACATCTCTATCTCCTGAAAAGGATTGAGTACTTAAGTAGTATTCTGACCTCACTATAGCCTAGCAGATGTGTAGTGTCAAGCCCCAGAAAAAAAAAGAGAGTTCATCCTGGTGAAAACTAAACCCGTCAAGGGTTACGGGTTAGTTGTAGATCGCTACTACCAGTAAAACAGTAGGTTGGGTGAAACCCAAAGCGCGAAACCCGACCGTGAGACGATCGCCCTTATCAATCGTAACACAATTTACCATCTTTGATGTGGGATGTCCGAAACAGTAGGTTGGGTGAAACCCAACAGCAGTTGCTGAGGTGAAACCGGAACGCGATCGCCCTTATCAATCGTAACACAATTTACCATGTTCGATGTAGGATGTCCGAAACAGTAGGTTTGGTAAAACCCAACAGCAGTTGCTGAGGTGAAACCGGAACGCGATCGCCCTTATCAATCGTAACACAATTTACCATGTTGTGCGAGACGTTTAGGAGTCAAATAAGGCTGCAATGCCTGAAATAACCTCCTAGTGGGACTTTCACCCCTTGGTGAAATATAAGGGACTCGTACCCTGACCATCCCATAACTGTTTATATGTCCCAACGTTAGGTATAGAAATATACAAAACAAGGCAGGGAACTCAAGGTCAAAACGCTAAATTAGAAATCTTAATGATTCCTTAACAATTGCGTTGAGAGTAACGGCGATAGCCACCCCCAGTTTTAGGATTCACAACCCTGGGACTGAAGCGGGGAACGGAAGGCGTGAAGTAGAACCTACTACCAGAGGCGACCACTGCCAACCATCCATGATTAAGGAGACTGAATGTCCGGCTTGAACCATCGTAAAAATTGAGTAGCGAAACAGGTTGATACGCTGCGTTCAAAAGAGCAAGGGGAAAAGTAGGAGGCTAGTAGTTCTACCTACACAGACCTTTAAAAGTACCCCGGTGGAGAGGACAAGTCTAAAGATGGAATGCCCATATAAATGGAACGTTTTAAGTCCTCCTAGACTCTGATTATCTGGTCGAGATATCAGTAGGAATAAGTGTAACCGCAAGTCTTAGAGGATGTGAGATGTGACCAGAAGCCAACGCCCAACTGTAATGGTAGGGATATGCTAACAGGTCACGGTTTGATTGTAAAGAATAGAGTCTAGTAGGAGTTACTATGACGAAAGCGAGTTTAAAGAAAGGCTTTGAGAAATCGAAGTTAATCAAGACGTGCGTTCGGATGGAAACAAATTCCCTGGGCAAAAGTTCAGAGGAAAGTTTTCAAGCTCCAAAAGAGGATATTTCAAGCAGCTAAATCGGGACAGGATGCAAAGGCTAGAAAGTTGCAACGTCTATTGGTGAAGTCATATTATGCTCGACTCTTAGCAGTGCGACTGTAGGGGCGGGTTCCACGGTCAGCCATGCTTCCCAACAGTCAGCTTAATAAACCCGCCCTCCCAAAGATAATTCAAGGCAAAGAAAATGGCTGGAGTCGGATGGAATGAGAGGCAATCTCAATCAAGAACAAAGGTTTTGAACTTGTTGAGAAATATTAAGGGAAAACCTCAAAGCAAAACCACTGCGACGGGTGTGGATTCCAAAACCTGGTAGGGATGAAAAACGCCCTCTAGGAATACCCACAATCCAAGATAGAGCCAGGCAAGCCTTGGTGAAGTCGGCACTTGAGCCCGAATGGGAATCAAGATTTGAAGGAACAAGCTATGGGTTTAGACCTGGACGGTCAGCCCATGACGCAATAGCACGAATCTATCTATGTATCAAACATAGTAGTTATTATGTGTTGGATGCTGATATAGCAAAGTGTTTCGACCGAATAAACCATGATTACCTACTGTCCAAAATTCATTGTCCAAGCAGCCTAAAGAAAGACCTGAAACAGTTGCTTAAAGCTGGCGTGCTAGATAACGGTGTATTCGAGGATACAGACTCAGGGACACCTCAAGGAGGGGTAATAAGTCCACTCCTAGCCAACATCGCACTGGATGGAATGGAAAGGTTAGTTAAGGAAATGTATCCAAATAAAGGGACAACCACCCAGGTCAACCTAATAAGATACGCCGATGATTTTGTGGTCATATCCAAAGACTTAGGAATCATTGAACAGTGCAAAACTGCTATTTCTGAACGGTTAAAACCTGTAGGACTAGAAATAAAACCTGAAAAGACCCGAATCTGCCACACACTCAATCCTATCGAGTATAATGGCAAAACAGAAGAACCAGGGTTCGACTTTCTAGGTTTTAATATCAGGCAATATCCAGTAGGAAAGTATAAATCTGGAAAAACAGGTGGAGGAAACAGCCGATTAATCGGTCACAAAACCTATATAAAACCCAGTAATAAAGCAGTTACAGCCTTTACACAAAACACACAGTACGGTATAATGTATGGCTATTGTATAAGTTATCACAACCAACTACCATGAGCCGTTACTCTTTAGATTTTCGGAAAAAGATAGTAGAAGCCTATGAAAAAGGAGACACTTCTATCCGAAAAGTAGCGAAACGCTTTTTGGTGAGTCCAGACACGGTAAGGCGACTGGTCAAACAGTATCGATTAACGGGAGACTTATCTCCTCGTAAGTGTGGCACTAAAAAGAAAAGCATTTGATCTCAGCATGAGGAAGCCGTGATAGATATTGTAGAAGCCCACCCCGACCTGACCTTATGGCAATATAGTGAGAAGCTCAGAGACAAGCTGGGCATAAATGTCAGTACGACCATGATAGATAGATTTTTAAAGCAGCACGATATAAGTCTCAAAAAAAACATACAGGAGCGAAAAAGTAGTAACTGAAGAAGTACAGAAAGCGCGAGTAGATTATTGGTAAAGAATTAGAGATGTGGCTCCTGAAAAGCTTGTGTTTATTGATGAAAGTGGGTTATGGGTAGGGATGAGCAGACCGTTAGCCAGAGCGACGAAAGGGAAAAAAGTCTATGAACTGCGGAAATCCTATCGAGGTCAAAAAATGACAATAATTTGTGCAATTAAGTCTCTCCGGAGTGGTAGCGACTCAAACATTAGAAGGGTCCATGAAAAAAGAGGATTTTCTCCAATTAATCAAGTTAGATTATTATTGCCAAAATTAAAAAAAGGAAGATAGTAGTGGTAAGTGGATAACTAGAAATTCTCATCATACGAGAAGAAGTACAAAGAAAGTAGATAGAGTACGAGTAGGAGACCAGGGTAGAATATCTGCCGGTGTATTCCCCTGAGTTTAACCCGATAGAGATGATGTGGTCACAGCTCAAAAGTTTAGTGTGCAAGTTCAGGACGGAGACCATGGAATTATTAGTGAGATTGGTAGAAGTGGCGGTAAGTCTTGTGGATTTACAGTGTTTAAATAACTGGTTTACCAAGTGTTATTACTGTGCTTAATGATTGAGATAAAGGCTGTAAAGCCCATACAGAAGTGATAAAAGGTGTAATTGAACAACATAAAACAGCACCTCAATCTGCCCTGATTGGTAAACTAAACCCAATCATAAGGGGATGGTCAAACTACTATTCAGCAGTAGTTTCAACAGAAACCTTTAATAAACTGGGATAGCATAGTCTGGTTAATGTTACGGGCATGGACAATTTCAAGATGCGGAAAGGCAAGTTACGAAAAGCTAGGAAACTACTTCCATAAAGGAACGGTTAAACTTAGCAATGGGAAAGAAAGACATGAATCCTGGTTATTCAAGACTAAGGATGGACTCACATTATGGCAACATAACTGGACTCCATTGGTCAGACATACCATAATACGCCCTGACGCAACACCATACGACGGAAATTGGACTTACTGGGCAACCAGGAAAGGACAAGCAATCGACACGCCAAACAGGGTAGCAAAACTACTCAAAAAGCAAAAAGGCAAGTGCGCCTGGTGCGGGCAATACATTACCCCATCAGACCTAATTGAAGTAGACCACATTGTACCTCGAAGCCTAGGTGGAAAGGATGAATACAAGAATCTTCAATTACTGCACCACCACTGTCACGATGATAAAACGGCACTAGACAACGCCAACGCTGTGTCCTTAACAATGGAGCAGTCAAACTAGGAGCCGTGTGAGGGGAAACTTTCACGCACGGTTCTGAATGGGAGGGGATGGAGGCGACTCCATTCTCGACCCCTACTCCATGTGGGATGTCCGAAACAGTAGGTTGGGTGAAACCCAACAGCAGTTGCTGGGGTGAAACCGGAAGGCGATCGCCCTTATCAATGGTAACACAATTTACCATGTTCCATGTGGGATGTCCGATGGTGGGAGATTCGGTCGAGAAGGGTTCAGAAAATCGTGGACAACCATCCCCAGCAGTAGACCACTGATGACCGTCACCAACACCGAGACATAAATCACCCACACAGACAGAGAATTTAGGCTGCTGATAGCACCAGAGATAGCGTTCGATTGTTTTTTACCTGATAAAGCCGCTAAAGCCTCTGTGGCATTTTGGTAACGCTTGCGACAATCAAAAGCCACCATTTTATTTAAAACCTCAGCCAATTGGGGGCTGACAGAAACTTGATCAGCCCAAATTACTTCTAGCGTGTTAGGGTTTATCCGTAACTTATCGGGAGGCAATCCTGTTAACCCTTGAATTGCCACCATTCCCACTGCATAAATATCGCTGGCAAAATTAGGACGGCCTTTCCATTGTTCGTGGGGTGTATATCCGCGAGTACCAATAGGTAGGGTAAAATTTCCTTGGGCGACCGTAGTTTCTCCACCAATGTCTTTGACCGTCCCAAAGTCGATCAGCACTATTTTTCCATCCCTAGTGCTGCGCCGGATATTGGAGGGTTTAAGATCGCGGTGAATTATACCTTGTTGGTGAACAACTTTCAGGACTTCTAAAATTTCTCGCAACAGTTGAGTTACCTGGGGTTCCTTGAGTGGAATGCCATTTTGGGGGCAGATTTCATCCGTCAAATCATGACCCTCAATATATTCTTGGACCAGATAAAACTCTTGATTTTCCTGAAAAAGGGCAAAAAGTTGGGGGATTTGGGAGTGTTCCCCCAGTTTATAGAGGGTTTTGGCTTCTCTGTCGAACCAATCCTGGGCTACTTTCAACACCCGGGGCTGAGTCGATGAGGGTTTGAGTTGTTTAACAATCCGGTGAGGATAATCAGGGAGATGAATATCCCGCGCCAAGTAAGTTTCGCCAAAGCCACCTTTACCCAACGAAGATTCGATCTGGTAGCGTCCGCCAAGCAGTTGTCCGACTTGCATAATTTGGGGGATAATGTTTTTGGGGGAATGGGATTTTAATTGAATTTTGGTATAATGAAAGCAGGTAGAGGGTAGAAGGTTTAATTGCCTCTTAGTCAATATTCTACTCAACTTACAGGAGTCAGGATATGATCAAACTTCAATACTTCGTGCTAATGCTAGTCCTTGCCGTTTTGGCTGGGTTTGGTGTCGGGGCTATTTTTAATCCTGGGTCTTCCACTACTGCTGCTGATCCTACAACCAATCCGGCGATCGATGAACAAACCACATTCAAATGCGTTGACGGAAGCAGCGGTTGGTCAACGGTAGCCGAGAGAGGGAATGCCGTTTCTAAAACGCCGATGATTACTTGGAATAGTGAAGAATTTGGGGATAACTGGACTCCCCAAGATCGCTGTCACCAAGTTTCTGAGCGACTAACCCTGGCGGTGACCAATAATGGGGGGCAGTTATTGGGATTAGACTTAACCCATGGCAGAGTGAAGCAGCTAACCGTGATTTGCGTAGTCAATTCCCGGCAGCAGACCTGCAGGGAGAATAATGTGCTGTTTACTCTCAGCCAGAAAAATGCCCCCACCCCCAGAACTACAATAGCAAGGATAATCGACTTTAGCCAGGGGCAGGATGTGTCGCCCATAGATGAGTCCGGTTATCCCCAGTATTTTACCCTGAAAAGTTGGGTAGATCGGCATTTACCCCATAGCAGTGGGTTTTAGGGTGGTTCACAAAGGGGGAGTGCTTAACCCAATCTCGATTATCATGCCCAAATTATCGCAGAAATCCGGTTTGTTGGTGGTGGCAGTGCTGGCGGTGGCTCTGGGTGTGAGGGGCTGTGGTCGGCTGTCGTCCGAGAATGTGGCGAAAAAAGCCCAGGAAGTCACGGTGATGGTCGATGGCTGTGCGGCGGGTTCGGGAATGATTTATCGCCGTCAGGGCAATACTTATTATGTGCTGACCGCTCATCATGTCGTCAGGAATGCTCAGGATACTTGTTTGATTATCACTCCTAACGGTATCCGCCATCGGGCTAATCGGGAAGTGACTGTCCCCCTGGCTGATGTGGATTTGGCCGTGTTGACTTTTACCAGCGAGAATGACTACAAGCTGGCGAGGTGGGGAAACTCTGACCGGGTGGCGGTAGGGCAAACGGTCTATGTGGCAGGCGCTCCGGTGGCTACTCAGGCGGTGCCTCGACGCACGGTGATTATCTCGGATGGGAAAATTATCGGGAAAGTCTCTCAGCCGAATGAGGGTTATAGCTTCATTTACAACAATATCACTCAACCAGGTATGAGCGGCGGGCCGGTATTCAATGACCGAGGACGAGTGATTGGGGTTCATGGTAGAGGCGATCGCGATGATAGAGGCGACAAAACTGGGCAGAATTTGGGGATTCCTATTGCCACATTTTTGGAGAGACCTCAATCGGCGATCGCACAAGGGGGGCAGATTGTTGAAAGTCCTCCTCAAATACAGGAGGCAGCAAACCTGCGCGGCGATTTCACCCTCCCCGCATTACAACAACAAGGAATGATCAAGCGACTGGGACGGGGAGGAGTAGAAGAAGTAATTGCCCTCAACCAAGAGTTAACGGTGGTCATTGCAAGGGGTGGGGCAACTTTATTTAATCTCGCCACTGGGGAAGCCCTCTGGGAAATTGATTGTCCGGCTTCGGGTGGGGCGGTCAGTGCAGATGGGCGGTTATTGGCACTATATAGCAACAAAGATATTTGTCTATGGGATTTAAGCGCTGGGCAGTTTTTGCGCCAACTCACCGGACATACAAACAGTGTGTTAAGCGTCAGCTTCAGTCCTGATGGTCAAACCCTGGCTTCTGGGAGTTGGGATAAGACAGTGCGACTGTGGGATGTGCCTACCGGACGGGAACTGCGCCAACTCACCGGACATACAAACAGTGTGTTAAGCGTCAGCTTCAGTCCTGATGGTCAAACCCTGGCTTCTGGGAGTTATGATAAGACAGTGCGACTGTGGGATGTGCCTACCGGACGGGAACTGCGCCAACTCAGCGGACATACAAACAGTGTGTTAAGCGTCAGCTTCAGTCCTGATGGTCAAACCCTGGCTTCTGGGAGTTATGATAAGACAGTGCGACTGTGGGATGTGCCTACCGGACGGGAACTGCGCCAACTCACCGGACATACAAACAGTGTGAATAGCGTCAGCTTCAGTCCAGATGGTCAAACCCTGGCTTCTGGGAGTTCGGATAACACAGTGCGACTGTGGGATGTGGCTACGGGACGGGAACTGCGCCAACTCACCGGACATACAGACTATGTGAATAGCGTCAGCTTCAGTCCAGATGGTCAAACCCTGGCTTCTGGGAGTTCGGATAACACAGTGCGACTGTGGGATGTGGCTACGGGACGGGAACTGCGCCAACTCACCGGACATACAGACTATGTGAATAGCGTCAGCTTCAGTCCAGATGGTCAAACCCTGGCTTCTGGGAGTTCGGATAACACAGTGCGACTGTGGGATGTGGCTACCGGACGGGAACTGCGCCAACTCACCGGACATACAAACAGTTTGTTAAGCGTCAGCTTCAGTCCTGATGGTCAAACCCTGGCTTCTGGGAGTTCGGATAACACAGTGCGACTGTGGGATGTGGCTACCGGACGGGAACTGCGCCAACTCACCGGACATACAAACAGTTTGTTAAGCGTCAGCTTCAGTCCTGATGGTCAAACCCTGGCTTCTGGGAGTTATGATAAGACAGTGCGACTGTGGGATGTGCCTAACGGACGGGAACTGCGCCAACTCAAGGGACATACATTGTTGGTGAATAGCGTCAGCTTCAGTCCAGATGGTCAAACTCTGGCTTCTGGGAGTTGGGATGGGGTGGTGCGGTTGTGGAGGGTAGGGTTTTAGTGGAGTTGCTCGGGTTTCACCCAACATTTGTTGCTCGGGTTTCACCCAACAATGGTGGTGTTGGGTTCCGTACCTCCACCCAACCTACTTAACTATTGACGAAAAAATCAGCTAAAATGTGAGCCAACTATAGACACCGACTCAATGGTGTATTCCAGTTCAATAATTGAGAGGTCTAATTTTATGGTAACTACCCCTCAACCCACACAACCCACAAAGGTCATCTACCCTGATTCTGATGGAAATCCCATGGCTGAAAATACCCGCCAGTTTCGCTGGATTGTAGTCATTAAAGAGAATTTGGAGATTCTGTTTGATGATGATCCGAATGTCTTTATAGCGGGAGATTTGCTCTGGTATCCCATGGAAGGCAATAATAAACTGCGACAAGCACCTGATGCAATGGTGGTGTTCGGGCGACCAAAAGGCGATCGCGGTTCCTATAAACAATGGGAAGAAGGGAATATCCCTCCCCAAGTGGTGTTTGAAATTCTCTCCCCAGGAAATCGTCTCAAGGAGATGGTGAAGAAACAGCAGTTTTACGATCGCTATGGGGTGGAAGAATATTATATCTTCGACCCAGACCGTTTTGATTTTCATGGGTGGATACGCAATCAAACCGGTTCCCTGGAACTGATTGAGCAGGCGGAAAACTGGACGAGTCCCCGGTTAGGGATTCGCTTTGAACTGATTGAGGAGCAGTTCACCATCTATCGTCCTGATGGTCAGCGATTTCTCACCCCCACAGAGTTAGCCAAAATCGCGGAACAGCAGCGTCAGGAGGCTGAACAACAGCGTCAGGAAGCCCAACAGCAGCGCTTGGAGGCTGAACAACAGCGTCAGGAAGCGGAACAACAGCGTCAGCGGGCGGAGTTAGCGGAAACGCGGCTGCGGGAATTGGAGGCTCGCTTACAGCAACTGGAAGGCGATCGCTCTTTGTAGGTTGGGTGAAACCCAACATTTGTTGCTCGGGTTTCACCCAACATTTGTAGGTTGGGTGAAACGAGGGTGAAACCCAGCATAACGGAGAGATGGTGGTGTTGGGTTCCGTACCTCCACCCAACCTACTTAAATAAGCGATCGCTCTTTGTTGCTCGGGTTTCACCCAACAGAGGTAGCTCGGGTGAAACCCAACATCATTGAGAGATGGTGGTGTTGGGTTCCGTACCTCCACCCAACCTACTTAAATAAGCGATCGCTCTTTGTTGCTCGGGTTTCACCCAACAATGGTGGTGTTGGGTGAAACGAGGGTGAAACCCAGCATAACGGAGAGATGGTGGTGTTGGGTTCCGTACCTCCACCCAACCTACTTAAATAAGCGATCGCTCTTTGTTGCTCGGGTTTCACCCAACATTTGTAGGTAGCTGAAACGAGGGTGAAACCCAGCATAACGGAGAGATGGTGGTGTTGGGTTCCGTACCTCCACCCAACCTACTTAAATAAGCGATCGCTCTTTGTTGCTCGGGTTTCACCCAACAGTGGTGGTGTTGGGTGAAACCCAATATAACGGAGAGATGGTGGTGTTGGGTTCCGTACCTCCACCCAACCTACTTAAATAAGCGATCGCTCTTTGTAGGTTGGGTGAAACCCAACAATGGTGGTGTTGGGTGAAACGAGGGTGAAACCCAATATAACGGAGAGATGGTGGTGTTGGGTTCCGTACCTCCACCCAACCTACTTAAATAAGCGATCGCTCTTTGTAGGTTGGGTGAAACCCAACAATGGTGGTGTTGGGTGAAACGAGGGTGAAACCCAACATAACCGAGAGATGGTGTTGTTGGGTTCCGTTACCTCCACCCAACCTACTTATAGCACTAGTCAATACGGTTAGGACGCAGCCTTGAGAACAGAATCCATGGCATCATGGAGAGAATCAAACTGCTCAATACAATGGCGAATGCGGGCTTTCAACCACGACCAACATTTCTCTATCTTGTTGAGGTCTGGCGAATAAGGCGGAAGATAGAGTAAACGGCATTGAGCCGCCTCCGCCAGTTCAGCAATCCGCCCCCCTTGATGAAACGTTGCATTGTCCAGTACTAGAGTTTGACCAGGCTTCAATGTTGGAATTAAGATGAACTCCAACCACAACTCAAACACTGTCCGATTACAACAACCCTCAAAGCTAAAGGGGGCTAAGAGTTGTTGATGACACCATGCGGCCATATAGCTCACCCTGCCCTGCCTCTTCCCGGATTTGAGGGCATGGAAGCGTTGTCCTTCCTCACAGTAACCATAAGGATAATCCGAGTCTTGACTATTGATGCCAGCTTCATCGAGGTAAACCAACTCTTCCGGCTCCATATGTTGAATCTGAGCAATAAACGCCTCTCGCTGTTGCTTCCAACGTTCTTGGTAGCCGTAAGTTTTTTTTCTGGTGAAGCCAATTTTCTTCAAGGCTCTGGATATGGTGCGAGGAGAGATGTCGTCATCCCAAAGTTCAGCCATCTGAGCGGAGGTTTGATCGCCATGCTCTTGGGCAAAAGCCTGGAATTTGTGCCAGTCGGTAATTTGGTGGCTATGACCAGGTGGGCGATTAGGTTTAGGGAGGAAGTCGCCGGTGTGTTCTTTTCTTTGCAGCCAGAGATTGATGGTGTTCCTGCTGACATGGAAAACTTGACTGGCTTCGGTTTTGGGTATACCGTCTAGTTCAATTGCATTAATAACTTTTTGTCTAAGGTCGTAACTGTAGGGGGCTGGCATTTTGGGTCTTCTGTAGATATCCTTGCCATTATACGTCCTAACTTTTTCTGTCTTGTGCTATATAAAACAGTTATGGGGAATGGTTCTGAGGCTCCGACCTCTTATCCAGACTCGGGGCTGGCTTCCCCACTAGGAGGTGATTTCAGGCATCACAGCCTTATTTGGTCTCCTAAACATTTCGCACTCTCTACTCATTGTTATCATGGGGTCATAATTTCCCAGTCAAAACAGTTTGTTTTATGACCTTGAGTTCCCTGCCTTGTTTGGGGGTTCAACCCAAACGTTGGGACGTATAAACAGTTATGGGGAATGGTTCGAGGCTCCGACCTCTTATCCAGACTCGGGGCTGGCTTCCCCACTAGGAGGTGATTTCAGCCATCACAGCCTTATTTGGTCTCCTAAACATTTCGCACTCTCTACTCCCTGCTATCATGGGGTCATAACTTCCCATTCAAGCAGTTCGTTTGTGACCTGGAGTTCCCTGCCTTGTTTGGGTGTCGAATCCAAACGTCGGGACATATAAACAGTTGTGGGATGGTCAGTGCCTAACCACTTATATCCAACCAAGGGGTTGGAGTCCCCACCAGGCGGTTATTTCGGGTATCTCAACCCTATTTCATGCCTGAACGTCTCGCACCTACAATTATTAATTATCGGCGGTGGGGCGGGTTTATTAATATCGTCCTGGGGATGGATAATTGACGGCGGAACCCGCACCTACAATTATTAATTATCGGCGGTGGGGCGGGTTTATTAATATCGTCCTGGGGATGGATAATTGACGGCGGAACCCGCACCTACAATTATTAATTATCGGCGGTGGGGCGGGTTTATTAATATCGTCCTGGGGATGGATAATTGACGGCGGAACCCGCCCCTACAATTATTAATTATTAATTATATCGTGCCATATAATCTTTTAAGTCTCTGGCGACTTGGGGACAGAGGAAATAAACCCCCAACAGGTTAGGGAATGCCATTCCTAATAACATTCCATCACTAAAATCAATGACGGGACCAGGGGCGACTATGGCTCCCATAAAAGTAGCCATTAGGAAGAGGATTTTATAGATAATTAAACCCTGCCCTCCGGTGAGATAATCCCAGCAGCGTTCCCCATAATAACTCCAGGATATCATAGTAGAAAAAGCAAAGAAAAAAACAGCGATCGCCAAAATTATGGGGAACCAAGTAATGGAACTGCCAAAAGCGGCGGCGGTCAATTCTGCCCCGGCTCCGGTAGCGCGTAATTGCTCATATTCGGGATTATTATATGCCCCAGTAATTACAATCACTAAAGCGGTCATATTACAAACTACAATAGTATCAATAAAAGGCTCTAAGAGGGAGACAATACCTTCTCGGATAGGTTCATCAGTGCGAGCGGCAGAATGAGCGATCGCGGCTGAACCTAACCCCGCTTCATTAGAAAAAGCCGACCGTCTAAACCCTTGAATAATTACGCCCAAAATCCCGCCCTCAATAGCTTCTGGCTGAAATGCTTGGGAAATAATCACCCAAAAAGCACCAGGGATAGCGGTAAAATTAGTCATTAAAATAAACAGAGAGGCAGTGACATATAAAATACACATAAAAGGGACAATTGTACCAGCGACTTGACCAATGCGGCGGACTCCGCCAATAATGACTAAGCCGACTAATGTTGCTAAAACTGCTCCATATAACCAATTAGGTACAAAGGGAAACACCCGGGAAACCGCGCCAAAGGACTGGTTAGCTTGGAACATATTTGCACCACCCAAGGCGGCGAAAATACAGAAAAAGGAAAAAGCGATCGCCAAAACCCGTCCGAAAATCGGATAATTAATCCTTTTTAAACCTTCTGATAGATAGCGCATCGGGCCACCAGAAATAGTGCCATCTGGGTTAACGACGCGATATTTTTGACCGAGGGTACATTCAACAAACTTACTACTCATTCCAAAAAAGCCACCGACAGTCATCCAGAAGACCGCGCCGGGTCCTCCGACACTAACAGCAATAGCTACGCCGGCAATATTTCCTAAGCCGACAGTAGCGGACAGAGCAGTTGCTAAGGCTTGAAAATGGGAGACTTCCCCGGAATCATTAGGATCATCATATTTTCCCCGCACCACGTCTACAGCGTGTCGGAAGGCGCGGATATTGATAAATCCCATGCGGAAGGTAAAGAAAATTCCCCCAACAATTAGCCATAAAACAATTAGGGGAATTCCCATGTCAATCCCAAAGAGATATTTAAATAGATACCCGGTCCCTGCATCCCAGAATAGGACACCAAATATAACATTGTTGACAAACCAGGCGAAACCATCATTAATAGCCTCAAAGACTGTTTGGCTGCGGCTTTCATCCTGAGCCCAAGCGATGGTAGGAATCAACAAAAACAGTAGGGTATATAGCCAAACCCGTTTTTTAGTTATCCTCATAAATGGTAATGGTTCACAAGACTGGGATGGATACTGAGAGAGTTTTGGGAAGTGAGGGAACAGACCGGAGGGGACTCCCCGGTGGGAACTGTTAACTAGCTTGGGAGTCTTGATCTGAAATTTTGTTAGCGATCGCCTGTCCAAATCCTAATACAATCAGGATATTGGATAGAGTCAAAAACAACTCAGCCCCCCCATGTAGCCAATCAATATTAGCTAAAGATTCGCTGTAGGCGACCTGAGCATAAATAGCGGCGGGAATGGTTACCGCCACAAATACCAAAGTTCCGTAAAATCCGATCAGGGCTAGTAGTGGGGTTATTCCTGAACGGGTCAGGAACCAGAGGAAACCGAGATAAGGAAACAAAGACAGAACAAATAGAGTATCTTTAGAGAACATGGTTAGTAGTTTTTAAGTTTCAAGTGATTTGGAAGTTCGCCAAAGCCACCAGGCGGCAATACACAAGGTAAAATTACCTGTAACGGTCATAGCAGCTTGTAGGGTGACCAGCCATTCTAGGTTCGGGGAGTTATCAAAATAATGCCAGGTACAAGCACACATAGCACTGATCAAGGCTGGTAACATAGCATAAGATAAACCCCACCAGGCTCGATTTTCGGTAATTACGCCGTAACTCCAGATTAGCAAAATGGCAACTATCCATTCAATCACGCTAGAAATATGAATGAGCCAGGTGGGAATTGATAAAGCGTGCATAAGCCAATTGTAAATGAATTTCCAACATTGTCGATAATCATCCTAAGTTTATAGGTAACAGACAAATGAGTGTGCATCCGATTAAAGATACGATCACTCTGAATGAGACCCAACTTAATACATTAAGCAGAACCCTGAGATTATCTGAGGGACAGTTTACTCTGTTGTTGGTGCGTTGTAACTATACCAATTTGCGATCGTCAATGGTACAACAACTGCGGCAGAAATTTCCTTTACCCATTCGCGAGCTATATCTTCAGCCATCAATACAGAACTTGTATGGTGCTATTCAAGGGGAATTAGGTCAGGGGGAAGAACCAGCGGCGCTTATGGTCTACGGCTTGGAGTCTGTGAACAGTCTTGATGAAGTCTTAGACGCGACCAATTTTGCGAGGGAGTCTTTTCGGAACTTGGAATTTCCCCTAGTGTTATGGGTTGATGACAAAACCTGGCAAAGAATGAACCGCCGCGCTCAGGATTTTACCAGTTGGGCGACTACTTATGAATTTGTCTTAGGAACTCAAGAGTTATTGGAATTTTTGGAGGCTAAAACCCAAAGGGTCTTTGGGGAAGTTCAGAAATTTGGGTCGCTGCAATTTGTCCCCAATACCAAGATTTTGGGGACGGGTTCTCGGTCAGAAATAGAGTTGGCTTATCAAGACTTAAAACAAAGATTAACTAAGTTACCCACCGAATTGGAAGGGAGTTTACAATTTTTATTTGCTCGTTATTGTTATGCCAAAAATGACATCAATTCAGCCATCAAAAAGTATCACGAAAGTCTGAAATTGTGGCGGAATAGTTCCCATAAACCTCCTAATTTTCACCATGATTTAACTCATTTAGAATGGCAAGGATTGATATTATTTCATATAGGATTATGCGAGATTTATCAAGCTGACCAAAATCGTTGTGGTACAGGAAAAAAAGAATGGGAACGAGCCCAACAACATCTACAGCAATCTATTCAAAGGTTTGAAATTGCTCAACGCCAGGATTTAGTGGCTAAGTTTATTAATAAATTAGGGGAGGTTCTCAGTCAATTAGAACAGTGGGATGAGTTATGGGAATTGGCGATCGCCTCTCGGAAACTCCATCAATCTCCTGGTGAATTCAATCAGATTTTATTGGCTCAGGATTATGGATTTTTAGCAGAAGTTTCTCTGCATCGTTCTCAGTGGAATTATAGTAAAGAATTGGCTGAGGTGGCTTTAGATGTATTGATGCGGGCTAATGTTTCGGAGGCGATCAACTCTTCAATTTGTAATCAGCATCAGGGTCGTTTTCTGTGGCTATTAGCTGAATCTTTAGAAAAATTGAGTCAGCCGACTGTGGCAATTCAAAAATTAGAATGGGCGAAAAAAGCGACGATCGCCCAATATAATCCCCGGTTATATCTGGCTATTTTAGAGACTTTAAAGAGGCTATATTTTGACCTGGGAAATTACCGAGAATCTTTTGAGATTAAGGGAGAATATCGCCGCAAATCTAGCACTTTTGGCTATACGGCATTTATTGGCGCTGGTCGCTTGCAGATTCGCGAACGAGCCATTAATCTTAGTTTAACAGATGCTGATTATGGCTATTGTGCGGATGAAATCCAGACTTCTGGACGGGAAAAAGATATCGAAAATCTCCTGGCTCGCATGGCGAGTCCTCAGCATAAACTCACGGTTATTTATGGGCAATCAGGAGTTGGTAAAAGTTCCTTATTACGAGCAGGTTTAGTTCCTTCTCTGCAAGTTAAGCCTATCGAAGCGCGTCAAGTAGTACCTGTGGTTATTCGCAACTATAAGGCTTATATCAGAGAACTAGATCGGCAACTATCTGGTCTTCAAGAATCAGAAATAGAACCAGAAACCGATGTTGGGTTTCACCCAACCTACCTGGCTGCTGTTGGGTTTCACCCAACCTACCTGGCTGCAAAGGCTGTTAATAGCGGTTATCCTGAATTAACTAAAGCTGACGAAGGGGAGCAAAAATTTCTGATTAACCACATTTTAGAAACCTTGACACACCATTCAGTTAATCATCGGTTAACTGTGCTAATATTTGACCAATTTGAGGAGTTATTTTTTGTTTTAAATAAAAGCGATCGCCAGATATTTTTTAAATTATTACAGCAAGTTTTAAAAATTCCCTTTGTCAAAGTTATCTTATCCCTGCGAGAAGATTATCTGCATCATTTATTAGAGGCTTCTCGTCTGACTAACTTCGAGGAAATTGGCAACGATATTTTAAGTAAAGATATCCTATTTTATGTGGGCAACTTTAGCCGGGAAGAAGCATATAATGTGATTAAGAGTCTGACCGATAGTTCCCGGTTTTATTTAGAAGATGCTCTAATTAAAGCATTAGTCAATGATTTATCCACCGAATTAGAAGAAGTGCGACCCATTGAAATGCAAGTAGTGGGAGCGCAACTGCAAACCGAAAATATCACCACATTAGCAGAATATCAAAAACGCGGACCCATGCAAAAGCTGGTCGAACGTTTTTTGGAAGTGACCATAAAAGACTGTGGCGCGGAAAATGAGACGATCGCCAGACTAATGCTATACCTATTAACAGATGAAAATGACACCCGACCCCTAAGAACCCGTGCGGAACTTTCCGAAGAATTAAAAGACCGACTTAAATTATCATCAGTTACCGTTGAACTCGACTTGATTTTAGATATCTTTGAACAATCAGGCTTAGTGTTCCGAGTAGTAGAATATGATAGCGAATTTTATCAACTTGTCCATGATTATCTCGCGGGTTTTATTCGTCAACAACATCGCTTAGATCGCGATGCGGAGTTTGAACAACTCCAAGAAGAAAATGAGCAGATGCGACGGGAAAGAGAGTTAAATCAACGACTACAAGAAGCTCAAGCCAAACAACATGAAGCGGAGGAAAAATTAAAGCGACAACGCAGAAACTGGAGCATGATTGGCGCGGGGGTCTGTCTTTTCGTTTTGGCTATTGGCGTTTGGGAAGTGCAAAAATGGCAGCGCAATTCTGCCGATCGCCTCGCTGCGTTGAAATCCGTAGAACGCGCCTTGAGACTATCTGACCAAAACAATCAAATCGAGATTTTACTAACAACTTTAAGACTCAGTAAAGACATTGAAGACACCAACCCCACCGAGCAACAAAAACTTGAGGTAACATCTGGTTTACGGGAAGTTATATCTAATATTCAAGAAAAAAACCGCCTACAGGGACATACTAGCAGTGTTCTGGGGGTGGCGGTTAGTCCTGATGGGAATTTAATTGCTACAGCCAGTAATGATCATACGGCTAAGGTCTGGCGTATTGATGGTTTATGGTTACAGGACTTACCCCATCAAAATAGTGTCACCAGTATTAGCTTTAGTGAAGATAGTAAATTTCTGGGGACTACTACCGCCGATAATCAAGTCACAATTTGGGTCTGGGATGAACAACAAGAAAAATTCCAATATCTGCATAACTTAGTAGGTCATGAAGCCTTAGTTACCCGTGTTAAATTTAGTCCCCAAGGAGATTTAATCGCTACCTCTAGTAATGACAATACTATTCGCCTGTGGCGACCTGATGGGACGATGATTCGTGTCTTAGAAGGTCACACCGATAGAGTGTTAGATGTAGAGTTTAATTCCGATGGAGAAAAATTAGCTAGTGCGGGTAAAGATAAAACTGTCCGACTCTGGAACCGCGAAGGAGACCTCTTAGCCACTTTGACCGGACACTGTGAAGGTATTGCTTCGGACTCTTTTGATTACTGCAATATTCATGATGTCAGTTTTAACCCCAAAAATGATAACATTCTGGTTTCCGGTAGTAGCGATCGCACTCTCAAAATTTGGGATTTGGAACAACAACGGGAAATCCGCACCCTAAAAGGACATAATGAGGAAGTTTTGACAGTCTTATTTAGTCCAGACGGGGAAGTAATTGCTAGTGGAAGTCGTGATGATACGGTGAAAATTTGGGGGTTCCCAGATGGGAGTTTATTAAATACTTTAGTAGGTCATCAAAATGATGTCTGGTCTGTAGCATTTACCCCTGATAGTAAGACGATTGTTTCCGCTAGTGCAGATACTAGCGTTAAACTCTGGAGTCGCAGCTATACACCAGAGGCGAAAAGGGTAATTCCAGCCAGTGATGCAGCTATTTGGAGCCTCAGCTTTACTCCCGACAGCCTGGGAATAGCTACAGCGGGTAATGATAGCTTAGTCAAAATGTGGGATCTTAACCAAGATGATCAGACCGCTTTATCCTGGGAACTAGAAGGTTTAGGACAGCCTAGGGATCTCAATTGGGTTACTGTCAGTCCTCAAAAAGATCAGCCTCTGGTCGCCACGGGAGGCGCGGATAATACTATCAAATTATGGACTACCGATGGTGAAGCGATCGCCACTCTCACCGGTCACACTGAACCAGTCAACGCGATCGCATTTAATCCTAATCAAAATATCTTGGCTTCCGCTAGTTCTGATAAAAACGTGATGATCTGGGATGACGATGGTCAATTAATTCAAACTCTGAGAATTCCCGCTTTTCCTAATGATGGTATTGTCAGCGATATCAAGTTTAACGCTGATGGTACTATCTTGGCGGTAGCTATCGGTAATGAAATGGCTATCAGGGCAACCGATGAACTCTATGGGGTGGTATTATGGCGTAAACAAGGAGATAGTTGGATTTCCTATCCCAGTATCCCCTATAATGAAAGTGTTAATAGTATCGCTTTTTCTCCTGAATTGGGAACACTGGCGATCGCATCTGGTAAAAATGTTAAACTATGGTCTCGTAATGGTACTCCTAGACCTGATTCTTGTCCCATGACTGCTTTGGCTACGGTTCGCAGTCTCAGCTTTAGTCCTGATGGTCAAATTTTAGCTACCGCCAGTGATGATAAAAAAATCCGATTATGGGCGGTTAAACGCGATCGCGATAAACTCTGGCCTGCTGATGGTTGTCATGGCATTGACAGCGTAATTGAACCCATTACTACCATTAATCATAATGTCTTTGTTAACCGCATTGCTTTTAGTCCTGATGGTCAAACTTTAGCGATCGCCAAAGACAATGGTAAATTAATCTTATGGAGTATGGATAACCTCAGTCTTGATAGTTTGATTAGTCGCAGTTGCACCTGGTTACATAATTATCTACAAACTAATCAAAATGTGCTACCCTCCGATCAGAAACTCTGTAACTTGACTTACCCCCAAATTACCCGCCGCTAAACTACCTCAATCTGTATGTTAACTTTTGTAACAAAAAGTTAAGAAATGTAAAAATTTTTTTGAGAGGGGGATTGCTTTTTTGCTTGACTTCGGTTACAATTTTATATAATGGGAATCTAGACATTTTTTTATTTTAAGACAGATTTCCATTATGAAACCATACATTAATATCTTAGCATTAGTTTCCGGTGCTTGTCAACCCTCAGCCCCAGGGCGGGCCGCCAAAAAATTTTTTTTGTTTAGGAAATCCTAGAGTTTTACAGCCTGTTTAAAATCCTCCCTAAACCCGTGTGGGGGAACCCCAACCATTAACGCAGAATCATTGCGGATATGGAGTTCAACGTCCCGTTTTTTAGTGGTAAATAATGCCGATTGTGGGAGGTGGCGGGGGGTGAGAAAGTGAATATTTTGGTTAGATGAACCACGCCAGCCTTGGTTATCATTGAGGGAGGCGATATATTGTCCGTCAATGATAACATCAATTAATTCTAGTAGGGGGATGATATCGGCTTTGGTGCGAATTTCGTCCAGGGTAAATCCTGTATAACATATAATCGAAATATCCCGATGGTTTCGCAGGTGTTGAAACAGTTTTGTTAAAGCGATCGCCTGTAGCATAGGTTCGCCGCCAGAAACAGTGATACCGTCTAAATTTGGCTGAGATAAAATCAGATTTCCCAGTTTTTCCGGGTCAATTAATGTCGCTTGAGTTTGGGGTATCCACTCCGGGGAAATGCAGCCGGGACAGTTAAAGCTGCAACCTTGTACCCAGATGACAAAGCGGTTTCCGGGGCCGAGGGTGCGGGTGTGGGGGCAAATTTCAGCAATGTTTAAGAGAGTCATGAGGAAAAGTTAAGGGTGAGTTTTTGGTGTTTTTCGGCGTGGTGTTTTTGGAGGGTCGCCAATTGGCGATCGAGGTCTTCCAGTTGGGTTTTTATTTGTGCTAAAATCGGGTCAATTTCTCTGTGGTTGACCGGGAGATATTGGCAAAGTTGACGATCGCGATCGTAATGGTGGCTGAGGTCGTCCCGAATAGTGACGGCTTGTTTTTGGTATTGGCTACAGTCGGCGATCGCTTTTTTCAGTTCACTTTGTAGGCGGTCAAGTTCCGCTTTTTCTTGTTGCAATTCTGCCAGGGTATCTGATAAAATAGGCTTGAGTTTATCGCGTTCGGTTTGGGTAAGTGTTATCAATTCCGTGGCGATTTCCGCCGTCTCGATTTCCCGTTGATTTTGGCATCCTCGCAGTCTTTGAATTTCCGCTGCTAGGCGGGTTTGCTGTGCCGCCAGTTGGTCCTGTTGCTGTTGGAGGGTTTCCAGTTCTTGATATTGGGGTTGGAGGGTTTGCGATCGCTTTTCGATGTCTTGGCGTAGTTGGTCTAGGTCGGTATTTTGTAGTTCGGTTTCTATATGCTTTAATTGAGTCGCGAGGCTGTTTAATCGTGCCAATTCTGCCGCCGCCTCTTTTAACTTATTTTCCTGACTAAAAAGCTGATTAGCTGCCGCCAACAGTTCCGAAGTTTCTCCAGATATTTCCGCTAATTTGTGGGAGTTATTTTCCAGCTTTTCCGTCAGCTTGGGGGGGATATTTAGGGTGGAAAAATGGGGCTTCCAGGTATCCAGCAGAGAGAGTTGTTGGCTGAGAGTTTGGGAGAGAGCGATCGCCCAAGCGTCCATAGTATCCGGGTCCGAATTAGCCAGGTTTTCCAACACTTCTGGGGGGTAGAGATTTCCCCATAATTCTAGGGCGATTTGCACCAGTTTAAAAGGTAGTTCAATATGATCATAATCCAACACATCCTGATCCGGCAATCTCTGGGCAATTTTAATTAAGGCTGCGATTTGTTCTTCCATAGTCAAGCATTCTCATAACTTGGGCGGTAGGCGAGTCCAGAAACTGATCAATTTTGCCAACCATTACCCCAAAGGGGAGGGAGACTTAAATCTGGCTGGGGTGAGACTCAAACAACCCCGTTGGCGGACGACCATAAAGTTCAGTAATTTTACGGTATTCTATTTCCCCGAAAACCATTATACTACACAATAGGAATTAAAATCAACCATTACTAACAAAATAGGAGCCATCAATGAGTGGTGAAAAACGACGGTATATTCAGGTTGAGGATCAGGAGTTGCGGCGACTGCGGGAACAGGAGTCCAGGCTGCGATCGCTACAACAGGATCTCCCGGAAAGGTTAAACGCCGTTCAACAGCAAGCCCAGCGGGAGTTTCAGCAACGTCTCGCCCCCCTGGAACAGCGAACCCAACGCCAGCAACAAGAAATTAGCGGACTGCGAACCGGAATTAAAGACTTGGAAACCCAGACCAACCTACGACTACAAAATCAGCGGCGGGAATTTCAGCAGAGTATCCGAGAGTCGGAGTATCGTCAACAACAGCAATTACAACAGGAAGTCGGACGGCTAGAGTCTTCTATGCGGGAGGGCTTTACTCAGCAGCGACGGGAATATTTAGGATTGTTAAATAATCAACGCCAGGAGTATCTGAATTTATTTGAACAACAGGACCAAAAATTTAGTCACCTGATAGCTGAGGAGCGACAAGCCAGACAACAAGGACAACAAATCCTTCAGCAACAGATTAATCAAGTAGTTGATAATTTGGAGGCAGAAAGTCAGCGGAAACAACAGTTAGCAGTTGATTATTTTGCCGATGTTGACCAGGTTTGGAAACAGATTGATCGCGATTATCAACACCAACGTTTTGCACCGGGTAAATTAGCCGATTTACGTCGGGATTTAGACCTGGCAAATAGCAATATTCAAGCGGGGGTTTTTGAAGCAGCGATCGCCACCTGTCAGCAAACCTATCTCAAACTAGGAGACCTGCGGCTGGAACTGGAACAAAAACAGCAGGAATGGCTATTTTATTATCAGGCGAGTTTAACTGATTTACGCAGTTTAATTACCGAGGTACAAACTCACCGGGAATGTGAAGTAGAAGTCGGACAGGGAAGTGATGCGGAAACCTTCAAATGTGAGGTTGACTACTGGACAAATGGGCGATTAAGCGAGTATGAAAACCAACTCAATCAGTTAGAATCGCAACTGGTGGAACGGGAAGCCACCCTCACCACGGAACAGATTAAAAATATCGGCGAAAATATTAATCAATTGCAGCCTATTTTAGGGGAAATTCTCGAACAGGCGAGATGCTCGATTTTAAACTCTCAATTGCGGGTAGAAATTGCTGATCGCATTATCGAAACTCTGGCAAATATCGGTTATAGCCTGATTGATGATACCTACGAGGGAGAAGACCAACGCAACGCCTTTGTAGTTAAGGTGAAAAATGTGGCTGGGGATGAGGTCGTCACCGTGATTAGTCCTGAGTCAGAATTTGGGGCTAATTCGGTTTCAATTAATAGTTTTAGTGCAACTTTAATCGACGAACAAGCTACCCGCCAAAATGCAGAAGCGATTTTTAATATCTTGAATGAAGCTGGGGTTCAAGGTGTGGGTGATATAGAATGTAAAGAACAGGCGAACAGTCAATATCAGGATATTGATGCAGTCAAAACGCGAGTCAAAAAGCCATCTGTTCAGTCACCCCAGCCGAAACCTTCTGTTTCTTAACTCTCCATTTCTGACCCCTTCTCTCAAGGGTGGGGAGGGGTTAGAATAGATGTCATAATAATAGTATCAAATTATGGTTGAACGAATTACCGAGCAATTGAATCTCCAAACAGGCGATCGCTTTCTGGTTTTGTACGGAACCAATAGCGGAGATGGCTTTTGTACTGACGATTTATTATTGTCAGATATCGAACAGGTTTTGCATCGCTATTTACTAACCCAAGGATTTAATCGTATCGTGTTCTATTCGGGAGTGAATAAGCTGTATTTTCTCGATTCTCAATCACTCCAAAACGCCAGGGAACAGCCGACAACCTCGCCGCCACCTTCCCCGTCCGAAATGCGACCAAAAAGCGGCGGTCCTTTGGGGAAACGCCGTGGCTTATTGAGACGAGAAACCCCTCCCGAACCGGAACCCCAACCCTCAGCAAATCGCCGTCCTGTGATGTCTGATATTCCATGTATCGGCTATTTTGAACACTTCATGAAAGATACCCGCTATCAAAGTGCGATTATCTTTTCTGACGTGGAGGATTTGCGGATGTTTGAAAACCCGCGAGAACTGTTTGGGCGGATGGTCACTTGGGGAAGACTCCCCCCAACCAACCGCAATTTATGTGTGTTTATTTCCCACCATCATAGTTTACAACAGTTTCAAGATTTTTGCAACCAGACAGGCTTTACTTATTTGGGAAATTGGCTGCAAAACATGAGCGATCGCCAATTTAATTTAGTGCGGGTGTCTACCCCCACCGAACCGGAGTTAGAAAGTCTGTGGGATTATTTTAGACTGGTTCACCAAAAACCGATAAATTGGAGCGATCGCCGCCGTTTAATCTCGGCTATGGCTGCCGAAAATCAACCCCTAAAGACATGGTATCATCGCTTAAATTCTGTGGCGGAATTATCCTTAAAAGTCGCCAAACAAAACCAGTGGTTATCGGGGGATGTCAGCGATATACCCGCCTTAAAACGCTTACATAACTTGGTAGGTTTACAGAATGTTAAAACCGCCATCAACCAAAAAATCCTGTCATTATCCAAAGCTCAACAACGGCAACAACAAGGCATCAATACCGACCCCCCTAGACTGCATTTAGTATTCAAAGGAAACCCCGGAACCGGGAAAACCACCGTGGCGAGATTAATGGGGGAAATTTATCGAGATTTAGGGTTATTGCGGCGGGGTCATGTAGTAGAAATTGGCGGGCGAGATTTGGTGGCGGGATATGTGGGACAAACAGCAATTTTAACTAATGAAACAGTGGATCGGGCTTTAAATGGGGTATTGTTTATTGATGAGGCTTATACCCTCACTGAAGGGGGCGAAAATGACTGGGGAAGGGAGGCGATTGATACCCTGTTAAAACGCATGGAAGATGAACGGGGAAGGCTGGCGGTAATTGTAGCCGGATACCCGGAACTTATGGATAATTTTATCACATCTAACCCAGGTTTACAAAGTCGTTTTGCCACAGAAATTATTTTCGATGATTATCAACCCTCCGAATTATTAACCATTTTCCGTCAACAGGTACAACGGGTTAAAAGTGCGATCGCTCCCGATTTAGAACCGCGTCTGGAGAACTTGTTCACCCAGATTTATGATAACCGAGACCGCAATTTTGGCAACGCCAGAGAGGTGGAAAAGTTATTTAATCAAATAGATGATTGTCACAGCGATCGCGTAATGAAACAGGGTTTAAATCCCCTGACCGAACCCTTAAAAGTGGAGGATTTACCGCCACCCTATCGGGAACTCTCCCAACGGGGAACCGCCGACGCAGAGAACCTAGAAAAACTCCTCGCCGAATTAGAAAACTTGACCGGGTTAGACTCCGTTAAACAGGATATCAAACAATTAATTAACACCCAAGCCGCCAATCAAAAATTAGCCAGTTTAGGGATGTTAGCCAGTAATGAAATCGAAACCCGTCATTTATTATTTACTGGAAATCCCGGCACCGGAAAAACCACCGTCGCTCGTTTAATTGGCAAAATTTATCGAGCCTTGGGACTGTTAAAAAAGGGTCAATTTGTGGAAGCAGACCGCACCAAATTAGTCGGACAATATGTCGGACATACCGCCGAAAAAACCGCCCAGGTGATTGAATCCGCCGTGGATGGGGTATTATTTATTGATGAAGCCTACTCCTTGTCTCGTGGGGGAGATAGCCGAGATTTTGGACAGGAGGCGATCGATACTTTGGTTCCCATGATGGAAAATTATCGCGATCGCCTGGTGGTAATTTTAGCGGGATATTCGCGGGAAATGGCAGAGTTTCTCGACAGCAACTCCGGCTTAAAATCTCGCATTGCCAAAAAAATCTATTTTCCCGATTATAACGGTGCCGAAATGCACAGTATTTTTCTGGGAATGTGTCGGAAAAGCCGGCTAATTTGTCCCGATGATGTATCCACGCGGGTCAGGTCAATTATGGATTTTGCCTATCAAAATAGGGATGCAAATTTTGGCAATGGTCGCGATGTCCGCAATTTTTATGAACGGATGGTCAACAACTTAAAAAATCGCATCGTCCGGGACGACTTAAACGGGGAGGATATGATCACATTTACCTGTGAGGATATCTCCAGTTGGGAGTAGCGTTAATGAAATGTCAACACCATTGACCTACGAAGGAGTAGGGTGCGTTAATGAAATGTAACGCACCGTTGACCATTACAATGTTAATGAAATGTCAACACCGTTTATGCTCTCAATTGGCTGGCTACGAAGGAGGAATATTATATGATAATAACATCATCCCCAAAATTGACATTTGCTGATTTTTTAGAACAGTATCCCGACGGTTCAGGGAGGTATGAATTAGTTAATGGAGAATTGGTGAAAGTGGAACCAACCCGCGCCCATAAAAATATCGCTCGGTTTTTGGTTCGTCGTTTTGACCGGGAAAGTGAACGGCTGAATTTAGACTATATTATCGATAAAGATATCATCGTCAAAACCGTGACCCAGGAGGGGGAAGAAAGGGGGCGAAATCCTGATGTGGCGGTAGTGAAAGCTGAGGTTTGGAATCGCAACGTGCGGACTTATGGAGCCTTGACCGAACCCATTGAATTAGCCGTGGAGGTAGTTTCCACCAACTGGGAGGATGATTATATTGACAAGCGGGAGGAGTATCAGCGGTTGGGAATTGCAGAATATTGGATTGTGGATTATTTAGCGATCGCATCTCGTGCATTTTTAGGCAATCCCAAGCAGCCGCAGATTTTGGTTTATCGGTTGGTTGAAGGCGAGTATCAACTCCGGTCATTTTCCCGGAGCGATCGCATTTTTTCCCCCACTTTCCCAGAGTTGGAATTAACCGTCGATGAAGTATTGACAGCGAGTGGCATTCGTGAGTTATAATATAGAAAATCATATCATACCCGCCCCGCATTAGATTCTTCCAAGAACCCCAAAATAATGCGGTTTTCAGGAATGCCTTTTTCAATCAAATCTTGAGTAATTCCCGCTTCCATCCCATCATATTCAATCACAACTTTTCCTTCACGCAAAACAATATAGATGAGATTTCCTCGGACTCGTCTACCTCGATCCCAACCCACTTGCATCAGTGCATAATGTTCTTGTTGATCATCAAATACCGTATCCAATCGAATCTCGCCATGAGATGGACGCAGTTGTGCATATTCACAGATAACTTGTTTGACAATTTCGCGATCGTGAGTTATGGTATCCATTGTTTAACCTCCGCTTTTGTCACATCAACTACTAAGAGATTTAAAGGCAGTTTCTTAATCACCAGTTTACCAATTGTTTCACTGAAGATTGTCTCATATATGAGATCCGTAACACCCAGATAAATATGCCGTTCCGGATCTACTTCATTCAGTAATAGCCTATATAAACTATACTGTCCGATCGCTTGTTCTAAATCGGCGATCGCCGATAGTCCTCTAAATTCTTTGATTTCAATGGCAATACGGGTGCGATCGCGTCTGGCACCAATAATAGATCCTTTTGGCTGGGTCGGAAAATGCGATCGCCTCACACCCAGATCTACAAATAAAAATCGCTCACCGTAGGAAATAACATAAGGATCATCTGTAATTTCCCAACCATCTTTGATTATAGCTTGTTTGATAATATTATGAGTTGTATCTCTTCGAGGCATAATACCCTAATAGCTTGATGAACAGTCAAGCCAGTTAATTTTCAGTTTGAGTTGCTGTCAATTATTATAGCACCAATCCAGTCTTTCCCGGAGCGATCGCATTTTTTCACCCACTTTCCCAGAGTTGGAATTAACGGTCGATGAAGTATTGACAGCGAGTGGCATTCGCGAGTTATAATAGATCGAATAATGCCACCCACTATAGCTATACTTGTGATGAGTGTCACCATTCCACGGTTTCTACGTCTTATCGGGGTTGAGAATCATGGCGAAATGTCCCGTTTGTGAAACCGAATATACACCAAATGAGGTGGAAACCTGTTCCGTGTGTGGTTATGACCTGACACCCTATCCCCCTGTGATTGGTGGGATACCGTCCGGGTTTTTGGAGAAGGAGAAAAAACGCATTGCCGCCGCCAAGCGGGTTTGGCAATTGTCTCAGTCTCAGGTAGAGTCCGCACAGTTGATGGTCTCTCACCTGCAATCTCAGTTAGATGAGACCACCCGAAAAATTGACGGTTTTACCACTACTCAATCACGGCTAGAATCTCAGATAGAAGCGATCGCATCTCAATCCCAATCCCAGAATGAAGCGATCGCATCTCAATCCCAATCACGGCTAGAATCGCAGATAGAAGCGATCGCATCTCAACTCCAATCCCAATCGTCACAGATAGAAGCGATCGCATCTCAACTCCAATCCCAGAATGAAGCGATCGCATCTCAATCCCAATCACGGCTAGAATCGCAGATAGAAGCGATCGCATCTCAACTCCAATCCCAATCGTCACAGATAGAAGCGATCGCATCTCAACTCCAATCCCAGAATGAAGCGATCGCATCTCAACTCGAGTCGATAACTGAAGCCGTGGCAGATACTCCCATCGTGTCTTATTCTGGTTTTGATTATAGCCAACTCAACAGATTATTGAAATCAGGCCAGTGGAAAGCTGCCGACGAAAAAACGGCTAAGATGATGTGTAGGGTGGCGGGAAAAACCCACGATGGATATTTAAACTATGATGATATCAAAAACTTTCCCTGCGAGGATTTGCGAATCATCGATGGTCTTTGGGTTAAACACAGCAGGGGACGCTTCGGGTTTAGTGTCCAGAAGCAAATTTACATCAATTGTGGAGGTAAGCCTGATGGAAGCTATCCAAAAGGTGATGATATATTAGAGCGGTATGCTGACCAGGTGGGATGGCGAGTTGGAAGGTCTTGGATTTTGAAGTCAGATTGCACGTTTGCGGCGATTGCTCCCTGTGGCCATCTTCCTTTTTGGCCTTGGTTATACGAGTGGTATCAGGTAGGCCATTCATTGAAGTCTGTAGGAGTGCATTTGTTCTCTCGCGCACAGACTTGTCTACTGTAGCATATAAACACTTCAGGCAGTCCCTAGTGGTGCTTTAATGAAATGTAACGCACCGTTGACCATTCAAATGTTAATGAAATGTCAACACCACTCCTACTCTCCACTGGCGGTGGGTTACGCTACGCTAACCAACCCTACGAAGTCTTACTTCCCCACTGGTGGTAGAAACTGGGTTTCTAGTTCCTCTCGGTGGGTTATAGTAGCATAAAGCCGGGTTTCTCTGCACCCGGTTTCTACGTCTTATCGGGGTTGAGAATTATGGCGAAATGTCCTGTTTGTGAAACGGAATATACACCAAATGAGGTGGAAACCTGTTCCGTGTGTGGTTATGACCTGACACCCTATCCCCCTGTGATTGGTGGGATACCGTCGGGGTTTTTGGAGAAGGAGAAAAAACGCATTGCGGCAGCCAAGCGGGTTTGGCAATTGTCTCAGTCTCAGGTAGAGTCCGCACAGTTGATGGTCTCTCACCTGCAATCTCAGTTAGATGAGACCACCCGGAAAATTGACGGTTTTACCACTACTCAATCACGGCTAGAATCACAGATAGAAGCGATCGCATCTCAATCGCTATCACGGCTAGAATCTCAGGTCAAAGCGATCGCATCTCAATCCCAATCGCTATCACGGCTAGAATCTCAGGTCAAAGCGATCGCATCTCAATCCCAATCGCTATCACGCCTAGAATCGCAGATAGAAGCGATCACATCTCAACTCCAATGCCAATCGTCACAGGTCAAAGCGATCGCATCTCAATCCCAATCGCTATCACGCCTAGAATCACAGGTCAAAGCGATCGCATCTCAATCCCAATCGCTATCACGCCTAGAATCGCAGGTCAAAGCGATCGCATCTCAATCCCAATCGCTATCACGCCTAGAATCGCAGGTCAAAGCGATCGCATCTCAATCCCAATCGCTATCACGCCTAGAATCGCAGATAGAAGCGATCGCATCTCAATCCCAATCGCTATCACGCCTAGAATCGCAGGTAGAAGCGATCGCATCTCAATCCCAATCGCTATCATGGCTAGAATCTCAGGTCAAAGCGATCGCATCTCAATCCCAATCACGGCTAGAATCGCAGATAGAAGCGATCGCATCTCAATCCCAATCGCTATCATGGCTAGAATCTCAGGTCAAAGCGATCGCATCTCAACTCCAATGCCAATCGTCACAGATAGAAGCGATCGCATCTCAATCCCAATCACGGCTAGAATCGCAGATAGAAGCGATCGCATCTCAATCCCAATCACGGCTAGAATCACAGATAGAAGCGATCGCATCTCAATCCCAATCACGGCTAGAATCGCAGATAGAAGCGATCGCATCTCAATCCCAATCACGGCTAGAATCGCAGATAGAAGCGATCGCATCTCAACTCCAGTCGATAACTGAAGCCGTGGCAGATACTACCATCGTGTCTTCTTCTGGTTTTTTGTATACCGAACTCGACAGATTATTGAAATCAGGCAACTGGAAAGCTGCCGACGAAGAAACGGCTAAGATGATGTTAGCGGTGGCGGGAAAAACCTCTAGGAGATATTTAGACGACGATGATATCAAAAACTTTCCCGGCGAGGATTTGCGAATCATCGATGGTCTTTGGGTCAAACACAGCAGGGGACGCTTTGGGTTTAGTGTCCAGAAGCAAATTTACATCAATTGTGGAGGATTGCCTGTAGGACACTATCCAGGTGATACAGCGTGGTGTCAGTTTTGTGACGAGGTGGCATGGCGATATAATGGGGATTACGTGGTCTGGTCTGATTGCACGTTTTCCACGACTGCTCCCCGCGGTCATCTCCCAAGTTATACCGGGCACTATAGTACTTTTACATCTCTTCTCTCGCGCACAGACTTGTTAACCTTTAACATATAAGCACTTCTAAGCACTTCAGGCAGTTGTCAAGTTCTTGTTTTCGGCAACTTTTTCACAGAAACATCGGCACCTCCCCCTATTCTATGCCTGGCACTCCACTCAAAGCGGTAGCCATTGGCTTTGACAAACTTTTAGGCCACTTCTGTAACCTCTGTACTTTCGCGTTTCCGGAATATTCCCAGGAAGTTTCATCTGTCCGGGAGATGTCTTTTTCCCACTGAGTGAAGAAACCCGGTTTCTATCAGGGTTATAGGTAAATACCGAAATATGTCCGTCGTAACCGAGTTTCTCAGTTCCTCTCGGTGGGTTATCATAGCATAAAGCCGGGTTTCCCTACACCCGGTTGTCGTGATTTATCAGGGTTGGGAATGATGACGAAATGTCCTGTTTGTGAAACCGAATATACAGAAAATGAGGTCGAAACCTGTTCCGTGTGTGGTTATGACCTGACCCCCTATCCCCCTATTGACGAGATACCGTCCGAGTTGTGGGAGAAGGAGAAAAAACGCATTGCCGTCGCCAAGCGGGTTTGGAAATCGTCTCAGTCTCAGGTAAAGTCCGCACAGTTGATGGTCTCTCACCTGCAGTCTTATTTATATGAGACGACCCGGAACATTTACGGTTTTACCCAATCCCAATCTCAACTTCCATCCCAGAGTCAAGCGATCGCATCTCAACTTCCATCCCAGAGTCAAGCGATCGCATCTCAATCCCAATTGCTATCACGCCTAGAATCCCAGGTAGAAGCGATCGCATTTCAACTCCCATCCCAGACTCAAGCGATCGCATCTCAATCCCAATTGCTATCACGCCTAGAATCCCAGGTAGAAGCGATCGCATTTCAACTCCCATCCCAGACTCAAGCGATCGCATCTCAATCCCAATTGCTATCACGCCTAGAATCCCAGAGTCAAGCGATCACATCTCAACTCCCATCCCAGAGTCAAGCGATCGCATCTCAACTCCCATCCCAGAGTCAAGCGATCGCATCTCAACTCCCATCCCAGAGTCAAGCGATCGCATCTCAACTCCCATCCCAGAGTCAAGCGATCGCATCTCAACTCCCATCCCAGAGTCAAGCGATCGCATCTCAACTCGACGAGTCGATAACTGAAGCCGTGGCAGACATTACTCCCATCGTGTCTTCATCCTCTGGTTTTGATTATAGCCAACTCGACAGATTATTGAAATCAGGCCAGTGGGAAGCAGCCGACGAAGAAACGACTAAGATGATGTGTAGGGTGGCGGGAAAAACCTCTAGGAGATATTTAGACGACGATGATATCAAAAACTTTCCCGGCGAGGATTTGCGAATCATCGATGGTCTTTGGGTCAAACACAGCAGGGGACGCTTCGGGTTTAGTGTCCAGAAGCAAATTTACATCAATTGTGGAGGATTGCCTGATGGACGCTATCCAGGTGATACAATATGGGAGCGCTATTGCGGGGAGGTGGGATGGCGAGTGAATGGGTCGTATATATCATGGTCTGATTGCACGTTTTCGGCGGCTGCTCCCCTGGGCCATCTTCCCGCCCGTTTTGTTGGGGTTGGTTGGTGGTTGGGTTTTGGTGTGGGACTGGTAAGGCGTAGGTTAGCACTCTTCTCTCGCGCAGAGACTTGCAGACTGTAGCATATAAGCACTTCAGGTGAAGAAACCCGGTTTCTATCAGGGTTATGGGTAAATCCGAAAGATGTCCGTTTCTACCCGGTTTCTAGTTCCTCTCGGTGGGTTATCATAGCATAAAGCCGGGTTTCCCTGCACCCGGTTGTCGTGATGTATCGGGTTGGGAATGATGGAGAAATGTCCCGTTTGTGAAACGGAATATACACCAAATGAGGTGGAAACCTGTTCGGTGTGTGGTTATGACCTGACACCCTATCCCCCTGTGATTGATGGGATACCGTCCGGGTTTTTGGAGAAGGAGAAAAAACGCATTGCGGCAGCCAAGCGGGTTTGGCAATTGTCTCAGTCTCAGGTAGAGTCCGCACAGTTGATGGTCTCTCACCTGCAATCTCAGTTAGATGAGACCACCCGGAAAATTGACGGTTTTACCACTACTCAATCACTGCTAGAATCACAGATAGAAGCGATCGCATCTCAACTAGAATCCCAGAGAAAAGCGATCGCATCTCAACTAGAATCCCAGAGAAAAGCGATCGCATCTCAACTCCAATCCCAATCGTCACAGATAGAAGCGATCGCATCTCAACTCGAGTCGATAACTGAAGCCGTGGCAGACATTACTCCCATCGTGTCTTCTTCTGGTTTTGACTATACCGAACTCGACAGATTATTGAAATCAGGTGAGTGGAAAGCAGCCGACCAAGAAACGACTAAGATGATGTGGAGGGTGGCGGGAAAAACCAGGGGATATTTATACAACGATGATATCAAAAACTTTCCCTGCGAGGATTTGCGAATCATCGATGGTCTTTGGGTCAAACACAGCAACGGACGCTTCGGGTTTAGTGTCCAGAAGCAAATTTACATCAATTGTGGAGGATTGCCTGATGGAAGCTATCCAGGTGATACAATATGGGAGCGCTATTGCGGGGAGGTGGGATGGCGAGTGAATGGGTCGTATATATCATGGTCTGATTGCACGTTTTCGGCGGCAGCTCCCCTGGGCCATCTTCCCGGAATGGCGATGGATGAGTATTGGGGGGTTTTTTTGGAAAGTGGGGTTGCACTCTTCTGTCGCGCACAGACTTGTAAACTGTAGCATATAACCACTTCAGGCAGTCCCTAGTGGTGCTTTAATCAAATGTAACGCACCGTTGACCATTACAATGTTAATGAAATGTCAACACCACTCCTACTCTCAATTGGCGGTGGGTTACGCACTCAACCCACCCTACGAAGGAGTAGGGTGCGTTAATGAAATGTAACGCACCGTTGACCATTCAAATGTTAATGAAATGTCAACACCGTTCATGCTCTCAATTGGCTGGCGGTGGGTTACGCTACCCTAACCCACCCTACAAAAGAGTAGGGTGCGTTAATGAAATGTAACGCACCGTTGACCATTACAATGTTAATGAAATGTCAACACCACTCCTACTCTCCATTGGCGGTGGGTTACGCACTCAACCCACCCTACGAAAAAGTAGGGTGCGTTAATGAAATGTAACGCACCGTTGACCATTACAATGTTAATGAAATGTCAACACCGTTCATGCTCTCAATTGGCTGGCTGGCGGTGGGTTACGCACTCAACCCACCCTACGAAGAAGTAGGGTGCGTTAATGAAATGTAACGCACCGTTGACCATTCAAATGTTAATGAAATGTCAACACCACTCCTACTCTCCATTGGCGGTGGGTTACGCACTCAACCCACCCTACGAAGAAGTAGGGTGCGTTAATGAAATGTAACGCACCGTTGACCATTCAAATGTTAATGAAATGTCAACACCACTCCTACTCTCCATTGGCGGTGGGTTACGCACTCAACCCACCCTACGAAGAAGTAGGGTGCGTTAATGAAATGTAACGCACCGTTGACCATTCAAATGTTAATGAAATGTCAACACCACTCCTACTCTCCATTGGCGGTGGGTTACGCACTCAACCCACCCTACGAAGGAGTAGGGTGCGTTAATGAAATGTAACGCACCGTTGACCATTCAAATGTTAATGAAATGTCAACACCGTTCATGCTCTCAATTGGCTGGCGGTGGGTTACGCACTCAACCCACCCTACGAAGAAGTAGGGTGCGTTAATGAAATGTAACGCACCGTTGACCATTACAATGTTAATGAAAGTGCGAGACGTTTAGGAGTGAAATAAGGCTGCAATGCCTGAAATAACCTCCTAGAGGGAGATAAACTGTCAACCAGTTTACCCCTTAACTGTATATATGTCCCAACGCTTAGGAAGGTGTGATTCTAAGCAAGGTAGGGAACTCATGGTCAATCCCATTTTAAGAAATCGCAATACACCGTCCAAGTATTACCTAGGAGGAGTATTATAACTTACTTGGAGCGATTATGGGAAAGAGTAACGGCGATAGCCACCCCAAGTTTCAGAAATCACAAATCTGGGATTTAAGCGGGGAACGGAAGGCGTGAGGGAAAACCTATTCCCAAAATCCGACCACTGCCAACCATCCATGATTAGGGAAACCGAATGTCTGGCCTGAACCATCGTCAACATTAAGTAGCGAAATAGGTTGACACGCTGCGCTCAAAAGAGCAAGGGGAAAAGTAGGAGTTTCTTCACACTACCTACACAGACCTTTAATTTTACCCCGGTGGAAAGGACAAATCTAAAGATGGAATACCCATATATACGGAACGTTTAAACCCCTATTGGGCTCTCTGCGAGTACATCTCGTAAAGTAGTGAAAAGTGTAAGCGAATGCCCATAAGGGGAAAGGATGTGACTGAAAGCCAATGCCTAACTGTAATGGTTGGGATATGCCCACTAGTCACGGTGTGGATATAGAGACTGCAATAAATAGGAGTATAGTGGCGAAAACGAGTTTAAAGACTACGTGTGGCATAAAGCTCCTAAAGTTGAAGTCATAAAGCGAGGGGTCGTAACCTTGTTCCTACTGACAATAGGGTATCCACATCAGGAGCCGTGTGATGTGAAAATATCAAGCACGGTTTTGAATTGGAGTTAGGGAAGGTGACTTCCCTTTCGACCATAACTGTCAACACCGTTCATGCTCTCAATTGGCTGGCGGTGGGTTACGCACTCAACCCACCCTACGAAGAAGTAGGGTGCGTTAATGAAATGTAACGCACCGTTGACCATTCAAATGTTAATGAAATGTCAACACCACTCCTACTCTCCATTGGCGGTGGGTTACGCACTCAACCCACCCTACGAAGGAGTAGGGTGCGTTAATGAAATGTAACGCACCATTGACCATTACAATGTTAATGAAATGTCAACACCACTCCTACTCTCAATTGGCGGTGGGTTACGCTACCCTAACCCACCCTACGAAGGAGTAGGGTGCGTTAATGAAATGTCAACACCGTTGACCATTACAATGTTAATGAAATGTCAACACCGTTCATCATTACCATGTCAGGAGTAGAGCGATCGCATTTTTTCCCCCACTTTCCCAGAGTTGGAATTAACCGTCGATGAAGTATTGACAGCGAGTGGCATTCGCGAGTTATAATAGATTGAATAGTGCCACCCACTATAGCTATACTTGTGATGAGTGTCACCATTCCACGGTTTCTACGTCTTATCGGGGTTGAGAATCATGGCGAAATGTCCCGTTTGTGAAACGGAATATACACCAAATGAGGTGGAAACCTGTTCCGTGTGTGGTTATGACCTGACACCCTATCCCCCTGTGATTGGTGGGATACCCTCCGGGTTTTTGGAGAAGGAGAAAAAACGCATTGCCGCCGCCAAGCGGGTTTGGCAATTGTCTCAGTCTCAGGTAGAATAGGCACAGTTGATGGTCTCTCACCTGTAGTCTTACGGAGATAAAATGACTCAGCCAATTGACGGTTTTACCACTACTCGATCACGCCTAGAATCGCAGATAGAAGCGATCGCATCTCAACTTCAATCCCAATCGTTACAGATAGAAGCGATCGCATCTCAATCCCAATCACGGCTAGAATCGCAGATAGAAGCGATCACATCTCACCTCAAATCCCAGAGAAAAGCGATCGCATCTCAACCTAAGCAGATTTCAAAACCAGTGCCAGATACTCGCATCCTGTCTTCTTCTGGTTTTGATTATAGCCAACTCAACAGATTATTGAAATCAGGCCAGTGGAAAGCTGCCGACGAAGAAACGGCTAAGATGATGTTAGCGGTGGCGGGACAAACCGGGAGATATTTAGACGACGATGATATCAAAAACTTTCCCTGCGAGGATTTGCGAATCATCGATGGTCTTTGGGTCAAACACAGCAACGGACGCTTCGGGTTTAGTGTCCAGAAGCAAATTTACATCAATTGTGGAGGTAAGCCTGATGGAAGCTATCCAGGTGATACAATATGGAAGCGGTATTGTGACGAGGTGGGATGGCGAGTGAATGGGTCGTATCTATCATTAATCACGTTTTCGGCGGCGGCTCCCCGGGGCCATCTACCCTTCGGTTGGCGTAAGGTGAGGGTTATGGGCGGTTCAGCTTCTCTCGCGCACAGACTTGTAACTTGTAGCATATAACCACTTCAGGCAGTTGTCAAGTTCTTGTTTTCGGCAACTTTTTCACAGAAACATCGGCTTTTTCCTTATGGGGTGGCTTTGACCAACTTTTGGGCGACTTCTGCAACCTGATAACTTTCTATATCCGGGATATTCCCAGGAAGTTTCATCTGTCGGGGAGATGTATTTTTCCCACTGAGTGAAGAAACCCCGTTTCTATCAGGGTTATGGGTAAATACGGAAAGATGTCGGTAGTAACTGGGTTTCTGAAGCCGATCGCATCTATAATATGAATAGCCCTGCATCCACAGTCAAAAACCCGCGATGGCATCATATAAAATCGGTCTCGACTTCGGCACCACCAACTCCACTATATCCTACCTGGAAAACGGCGAACCCGTCGCCTTTAAATATGGCGGACAACAATCAATTCCCTCCTTCATCGCCTACGAAGACGACGGCTATATCGACATCGGAAAAGCCGCTAGACAAGCAGCAGCCAACGACCCGCAACTAGAAAGTTACGGTAACTTTAAAATGGACTTGCCGCTAACGGAAAACTTTGCCAATAATTACTCATCCCAACATACCCCCATCACCGTTACCACCGACTACCTGCGACAACTCCTCCTCTCCCCAGAAAATATAGCATTAGTCAAGGTGGTTAGGACGCAGCTTTGAGAACGGAATCCATGGCATCATGGAGAGAATCAAACTGCTCAATGCAGTGGCGAATACGGGCTTTCAGCCACGACCAACATTTCTCTATCTTGTTGAGGTCTGGCGAATAAGGTGGTAGATAGAGTAAACGGCATTGAGCTGCCTCCACCAGTTCAGCAATCCGTCCCCCTTTATGAAACGTTGCATTGTCCAATACTAGAGTCTGACCTGGCTTCAATGTTGGAATTAAGATGAACTCCAACCACAACTCAAACACTGTCCGATTACAACAACCCTCAAAGCTAAAGGGAGCTAAGAGTTGTTGATGACACCATGCGGCTATCATACTTACCCTGCCCTGCCTCTTCCCTGATTTGAGTGCATGGAAGCGTTTTCCTTCCTCGCAGTAACCATAAGGGTAATCCGAGTCCTGACTATTCATGCCGGCTTCATCGAGGTAGACCACTTCTTCCGGCTCCATCTGTTCAATCTGAGCCATAAACTCCTCTCGCTGTTGCTCATCACGTTCTTGGTAGCCGTAAGTTTTTTTTTCTGGTGAAGCCAATTTTCTTCAAGGCTCTGGATATGGTGCGAGGAGAGATGTCGTCATCCCAAAGTTCAGCCATTTGAGCTGCTGTTTTGTCGCCATGCTCTTGGGCAAAAGCCTTGAATTTTTCCCAGTCGGTAATTTTGTGGTTATTGCCAGGTCGGTGATGAGGTTTAGGGAGGAAGTCTCCGGTCTGTGCTTTTCTTTGCAGCCAGAGATTAATGGTGTTCCTGCTGACATGGAAAACTTGACTGGCTTCTGTTTTGGGCATACCGTCTAGTTCAATGGCATCAATAACTTTTTGTCTGAGGTCGTAACTATAGGGGGCTGGCATTTTTGGTCTTCTTAGTCATCTCGTCCTCTCCATTATACGTCCTAAGTGTTCTGTCTTGTGCTATACCTACAGCTTCCGCCGCCAACAGGGGGAAATCGAGGGTTTGGTGGTGTCGGTGCCGGAAATTTGGCAGCGAGATATCTACAACCGGGGACGGGAAAACCTGCAAACTTTAATTGCCCAGAATTTGGGACTAGAAAAAAAACTGATTCAACTGGTGAGTGAACCGGTGGCAGCCGCCGCCTATTACGCCTGGGAAACCCAACGCCGACACCAACGGGAAAATCAGGAACCTTTCCAAGGTAATTTGCTGGTTTGCGATATGGGTGGGGGAACTTTTGATGTCAGTTTGTGCCGCGTTTATGGAGACAAAAAGGTTGAGGTTTTGTACTTCGACGGAGAAGGCGATCGCGGTTTAGACTCAGCGGGGGTAGCCTTCGATCGCCGTTGTGTTATCCAAGCCTACCAACAAAAAAACGGCACAGAACCCGACCTCCACAGCCAGGAATTTATGCACCTCCTACAGACCTTTGAAACGGTCAAAATCGAGGGGCATGACCGATACACCAGAAAACTCAAAAACTACTGCAAAAGCCCTTCAGACTTCGCAGAAGCCATGCTCTATAGCTTTTCTAGTGGCTATACCATCACCAACGGGCAAGTTTACCAAGCCTTCCAGCCGATCGCGGAGGGAATTTGCCGAGTATTAGAACGGGTAAATCAGTGGATGGCTGAACATCAGCAAGAATGCGATCGCATTTTTTTAGTGGGGGGATTTTGTCAGTTTTACCTAGTGCAAAAAACCATCCTAGATGCCCTAAAAATAACGGAGACAGACCCCCGAGTTGATAATGATTTTAACCTGATTCAGAGTGCCTTTGCCATTTCCTACGGTGCTTGTTTAATCGCCAATGGTTTAGTCCAACCCAGCGAAACCTACATCCACACTATCGGTATTGTGGTGGATATAATCACGGCTTCTATGGAAGTAGAAAAAACATTTATTCCCATCATTGAAGGAGGCACAAATTTAGACGACCTCGCCTCGGTATGCTTGGCGAATATCCCCCCTCTGGAAGCATTCCACGACACCCCAGAGGTGATATTAGGGGTGATTCCCCAATCCAAGGGACCAATTTTTAAAAAGGTTTTACCGGATACGGTCAAACTCCCAATCAGCGCCACCTCAGAAAAATGGCGGGTGGGAATGCGGGTGAACCGTTCCCAAGTAGCTTATTTGGCGATCGTCTCCGTGGGGGGAAAGCGAAAAGTTGAATATGAACTGGGAAATATCATCGCGCAAATGTTCCCAGGTTTTGTCATGCGTCAGGACGAATTTATCAACTGATTACCGAGGAAATATGGCGGTTTTTTGAGGCTACCAAAAAACTCTGCCACCAGGGGAGGAAATACCCCCCTAGGGTTTAAGTGCTATTCAACCGGCGATTAATGGGATTTTATTCAACTTCACTGACCCGCAACTGATAACGACCACGTCCAGTAGCATCATAGGAGTTGACAATCACCCGATAGGTTCCCGTTTCCGGTAAGGTAATAATGATGCGTGAATTGGTGTTAGTTTCATCAATATCATCATTTTCTTCCAGCAGTTCATCTTGGGGATTAAACAATGCTAAATAGGTGTCAAAATCAGAACTTTCCAGGAGAATCTTAACCCTTTTCCCAGCCTCCCCAAAGAAAGTATGTTGATGGAATAAACTACCATCAGTGGGCAAAACTGGATCGCCATCTCTCAGTTCCCCCTCTTCCAACAAAATAATTTCTCCCACGACAGGTTCTGTATCTTGCTGGGGTAAAGACTCCGACTCCGGGAGGGGGATATCAACGGCATCAGGTTCCATACCTTGAGCCAAAGAAGACTCTGAGGGAGCCAAAGAAGACTCTGAGGCGATCGCAGAAGAAAAAGGCAGTAGAATCGAAATGGGCAGAAGTGCGAATAGACTGGTGGCTGTAGCCGCGAAAAATTTAATAGGCATAAAAGACCTCAAACAACAAATTAGATTGACCAACCACCAACAGAAACAGTTTCCTCAGCATCAAACCTTATATAGAAACTTCACGAACTGTCAGGAGGTACTGACCACGACCCGTACTATCAAAAGCGTTAACCACGACTCGATAAGGACCAGTAGCAGGGAGAGTCACGGTCAGGCGGGAATTAGTATCGGCATCACTGATATCATCATTTTCACCAACCAGGCGACCATTAGGACCAAACAGCGCCAAATAAGTATCAAAATCAGAACTGGTTAGATCAATTCTCACCGATTGACCGGCCTCTCCATCAAAACTATACTCACGGTAAAGACTACCATCAGAAGGAAGTACAGAAGCGCTGTTAGGGTCTAACATTCCCGATTGACGCAAAATGACATCATCAGAAGAAGAGGGTAACTCGGAACGGCGATCGCCTGCAACCCGCAACCTTAATCGATAGTTTCCGGTTTCTCCAGCCTGGTAGGAGTTAGCCAGCAGGGTATAAGTGCCAGTGGCAGGTAATGTCACCTCAATGCGGGCATTGGTATTATCGCCCCCATCATCATCCTGAGCCAATTCATTGCCATCAATATCGAGTAGAATCAAATAGGAGTCGAAATCATCACTCATCATGTCGATGATTACCCGCTGACCTCGCTGCCCATCAAAAGTATAAAGATTGTAAAAACTGTTATCAACGGGTAGAACATTAGCACCTTCTGCTAGAACTCCCCTAACCTCCTGACCGTCTAATGATAAGTGTTTGGCATCCTGATTGTTAAACATAATCGGACGCTGTTGCTGGGCGGTGCGGGGGGCGCGTCCTTCTTTGGCGGCTTGCAAAAATGGGGGTACATTGTCTACGGAAATGGCAAAACCAATGCCAATATTGCCACCTCCACGACCTCTAGTAAAAATGGCGGTATTCACGCCAATTAATTCCCCTTGACTATTCAGCAGGGGTCCGCCAGAGTTACCTGGGTTGATAGCAGCATCAGTCTGAATTAAATTCCGTTCCTGGTCAATGCGGCTGACAATGCCGACGGTAAAGGTATTTTGGAATTGACCGAAGGGATTACCAATGGCAAAGGCCCTTTGTCCTACTCTGACGGAACCGGGTCTAGCAATGGGAATGGTCGGCAAATTTCTAGCATTGCGAATCCTCAGCAAAGCCAAATCTAGCCCATTCTCGCCATAAGCAACTACATCGGCAACCATTTTACGACCATCGGCAAGTGTTACCTCTACCTGACCGCCTTGGGAGACAACATGGGCGTTGGTAAGCACCATACCATCTGCGCTGATAATTGCACCGCTACCATTAGCTTTATCTGTGTTGATGGAAACTACAGCAGGACTGGCTGTTTCATAAACCCGGATATTCGTTTGTTCCTCGATATCGGAAGCGATGAGAATAGGAGAGGACTCTGGTTCGGTGATGGGGGAAATGGCACTAGCTGGGGCTATATTCAGACCTAGGCTGGTGCTAAGAGTTAAAAATCCAGATGTTATAATATTTAAGAATATATGCTGGTTCATCATGACTGTTTCCCTGATCAGGTATTTGGCTGTCAACTAGGGTGGGGGTTATGCTATTGATTGGATTTTTCTGGGGGAACAAAATTTAGAGCGATCGCTACTTGGGGGAAAATTACCACTACCTTCTAGTTTGACATACTCTACCCAAAACCCGGAAACTCTACCGGGAGTTTAGGGTATATTTAGGGCTTGACCGTATCGGTTATACACGACAATATCCCACTGCCCATTGAGACTAGACTCGAAAGCAATTACACTGGCATCAGCGTTAATGGTGGGATGGCGTACTTGAGCGTTGAGGCTGTCGGTCAGGTTTCTGAGTTGGCGGGTGTTTCGGTTATATAAATAAATATCTGATTGTCCGCCACGGGTAGAATTGAAAACAATATAATTCCCGTCGCTGGAAATGGCGGGTTCTGAGGCGATCGCATCTATGGAATTTAAGCCGGGTAGATCGATAAATTCGGCTTGTTGGCGATCATAAAGATAGATGTCTTGACGACCTTGGCGATCGGATGCGAAAACTAGATAATCAGAAGATATCTGGGGGTTCATCTCAGAACTGGGAGAGTTGATGCTGTTTCCGCTAGGGTCGGGGGGTAAATTTAACAGTCGGGGATAGCCACCACAACCGCTAACCATTCCCAAACAAATTACTAATAATCCGATTATAAATAGACGTTGGTAATATGGGTTGATCATGATTCAGACAAAGAGGTTTCTGTGTCGAGTTCAATATTCGGACCGCGATCGATAATTTCAATATCCCACTGACCTCGCCTAGATCCCTCAAAGCTGATATAACGACCATTAGGGCTGATGTGAGGATGTCTGACAGCACCTCGATATCCACGGGTGAGCATTTCTAATCGGTAGGTAAGGCGATCGTATAAGTATATATCAGCACGGCCTGAGTCATTGGCGCTATAAACTATATAACGCCCGGTATAACTTAGACTGGGGCTTTCCATTACTGTTAGCGATCGCCTCAATTCTAGCAAGGTTTTATAGCTACGTCGCCGCAGGTCATACAGGAACAATTGATTTTGACCTTCTCGGTTAGACACAAATGCCAAAAACCGACCGTTTCCACTTAATGCGGGTTGCTCATCGGTGGCTATGCTATTGATAGCACCATCAACCATAGAAGAATTGATGGCTACTGAACTACAGCCCACCATGAGCGCCTGAAACAGCAATAAAACCGCCAGGACGAATTTCGCCCTACCAGTCCCCTGACTCCGCCGCCAGGGAAATATTTTTCCCCACAGTCGGCTTTTAGAGTATTGGAAAATCCTAGTATTCCCCAGAGCGGTTGTAATCATCATCTGAGTAGTCTACTGGACGATACTCTACATAGTCGGTGGTCGCCACATCCCTCCGGTCTGGTCGATTGGCGGCTCTGGAAGACCGAGAAGACCGACTTCTGGGGGGTGATGGTTCATCTGTATCTGAGTAGGAGTATCCCACACTCTCAGCGCCGCTGCGGTCTACTGATGCAGGTCTACTGCTGCGAGTCCGACTCGGGCGACTATCGGTTTCTAGGTCAGATTCCCAGCCGTCTGATCTGGGTCTGCTGCTACGGTCGGGCGCAGTTCTGGGGCGCGATTTGCTACGTTCTACGGAACTATTGACGGCGCTACTACTGCGACGACTACTTGGGCGACGACGCTCCGATTCTGTATCATACATATCGGATTTGGAGGGGCGAGAATCTCGGCTTCCGCGAATTTGACGAGCCATGGGGGCGTACTCTTCGACGGGTTCGATTTCATCTAGTTCTGCATCTACCCGATAAACATCACTTACATAGCGATCGTCATCGACAAAAGATGCTCGTTCCTTAGCCTTAGTTGTCGCGACTCCCCGTAGTTTAATACTTTCGACTGCAAAGAAAATAGCAGTCCCAGTTAACATAAACTGACCAAAAGCCAGAATCGGGTCAAGTCTCCATCCCTGAAACAGAAGAATCCCGCCACAGAGTAAACCAACTGCAGCGAAGAAAATATCATGATCACGAGCTAACTTCGGCTTCCACGAACGGAGAAAATATAGCGCGGCACCAGCCACGGCTAGGACAATCCCTAGTAGGCTGCTCCAGTTCAATCCTAAATTGACCATTATCTAAATCTCCAGCGTCAGTCCTATCTTAACTCAAACGACGAAAATCGCTCAGGCGAGAGCCAATAATTAAAAAAACCCCTGTAATGGGGGTTGACAAAATACATTAAGTGTGATAAGGGTTCACAGCAAATAAAGCAGGATAAACAGAATAATCCAGATGACATCAACAAAGTGCCAATATAGTTCTGCGGCTTCGGGGCCAAAGTGGGACTCTTTGGTGTAGTGTCCATCTTTGGCGGAACGTACCAACACGCCACTAATGAGGAGAACGCCGAAAGTTACGTGCAAACCGTGAAAGGCAGTTAACACATAAAAGCAACTGGCGTAAAGGTTAGTTGTTAACCCAAACTCTAAGTTACTGTATTCATAAACCTGACCAGCCAAAAAGATAGCGCCCATGATAGCAGTGGCGGCGAACCAGACCCGTAAACCGGCTTGGTCATCGTTTTTAATGGCTTTGTTGCCGCGATTCATGACAAAGCTACTAGAAATCAGAATCAGGGTATTAATTCCGGGTAACAGTAGTTCCCGTTCAATGCCTTCTGGGGGCCACTGTGCGGACATGGCGCGATAAATTAAATAAGCAGAAAACATCCCTAGAAAGATCATGCTTTCTGCGACTAGGAAAACGACGACCCCTAGAATACGATGATCTGGGTGTTCCTCATGGTGCTGCCCTGAAGAAGCGATCGCCTCTGTAGCTAAGTTGGTAGTAGTTTGGGACTTGTCAACTGATGTAAATTGCATGAAATTCTAATCCAAGTTGTGTAATACAAACTGCTAATCACGGCCGAACTTGAGAGGAAGTCCGACCGCTTAAATTAGGAATTTCTAGGGATGATTGTCAGAATCAGAATCCTGGATATCTCCTAGTAATGATGAAGACTGCGCCTCGGAAACGGGAACCCCGATTTCTTTATTGCGGGGGGGTACACCACTAGCCATTTCTTTGAGACGCGCACGAATTGACAAGGTTTTCTTCATACCATAGTCGTAGGGTCCAGTTCTCAATACTGGGGTGGTGTGGAAATTCTCAATGGGGGGAGGAGAAGAGGTCATCCATTCCAGGGTTAAAGCATCCCAGGGGTTTCCGGGTGCTTTGGGACCTTTTAGCCAACTCCAAACGGCATTGATGATAAAGGGAAAAGTAGAAACCGCCAGAATGTAAGTACCAATGGTACAAACCACATTGAGTTCTGTAAATCGGGGGTCATACATGGCAACCCGACGGGGCATTCCTTGCAGTCCCAAAATGTGCATGGGCATAAAGGTCATGTTAGCGCCAATTAAGGTCAGCACAAAGTGAACAATACCCCAATTTTCATTCATCATGCGCCCGGTCATTTTGGGGAACCAGTGGTAAATTCCGGCAAAAATACCAAATACTGCGCCGCCAAATAAGACATAGTGAAAGTGGGCCACGATAAAGTAGGTGTCGTGGACGTGGATATCAAAGGGTACGGAAGCGACCATGATTCCTGTTACGCCACCAATGACAAAGGTAGCAATAAAACCCATGGCGAACAACATGGCGCTATTGAGGCGGAGTTTGCCTCCCCAAATGGTGGCCAGCCAACCAAAGACTTTAATTCCGGTGGGAACGGCGATGATCATGGTGGTGATCATAAAGAACATCCGCAGCCAACCGGGAGTCCCGCTGGTGAACATATGGTGCGCCCAGACAATTAAGCCGAGGAAACTAATGGCGAGACTAGAATAGGCGATCGCCTGATAACCAAAAATCGGCTTACGCGCATGAACGGGGAGAATATCGGAGATCAGCCCAAAAAAGGGCAGAATCATGATGTAAACCGCCGGGTGTGAGTAAAACCAAAATAAGTGCTGGTAAACTACTGGGTCGCCGCCTCCGGTGGGGTTAAAGAAATTGGTTCCCGCCAATAGGTCAAAGGAGAGCAAAATCAAGGCGGCGGCGAGGACGGGGGTGGAGAGTAAAATCAGGGCGGAAGCTGCTATCATTGCCCAACACATAAGGGGCATATCATTTAGCCCCATGGTGGGTATACGCATTTTAAAGATGGTGACGGAGAAGTTGACGGCTCCTAAAATTGATGAGGTTCCCAATAGCAAAATACTGAGAATCCAAATTTCTTCGCCGACTTTACCTGTCACTAAACTGAGGGGAGGATAGGAGGTCCAACCCGCTTGGGGCGCTTCGATGAGGAAACTGGCTAATAATAGCAGTCCGCCGGGGGGAATTAGCCAGAAGGCGACGGCGTTAAGTTTCGGAAAAGCCATATCCCTGGCTCCAATCATCAGCGGAATTAGATAATTGGCAAATCCTGCCCCCGCCGGGACGATCCACAGGAAGATCATGATCGTTCCGTGGACGGTGAATAGACTGTTATACATTTCTGGATCGACCAGATCCGGGTCGGGGGTGGCTAGTTCGGTGCGGACTATACCAGCCATAAACCCGCCAATTAGATAAAAGATAAAGGAGGTGACCAGATATTGAATCCCGATCACTTTATGGTCGGTGCTGAAGCCGAAAAAGTCCAGAGGGCGACGTTCTCCCTCTTGGTTACTCATGGCTGAGTCGCCTGTGATGTTTATTTGTGCTTGAGCCATATATCAAACAGTGAAAGGGTTAACCTGAGTTGGGGCTATGTGTTCAGGAAATGATGAGATTTGGGCGCTAAAGTCCGACAACCCCATGGTGATGTCGCAACTGTGCGATCGCATTATGCTGCTCAATCCCCATTTGTGCCACATAAGGGGCGAGAAATTCACCCTCGGACATATCCCTGGGATTAGTGGCTACGGTGGGTTGTTGGTCTGGGTTGTTAGCAAAGCTATTTTCTGCTACCCAGGCTTCAAATTCTTCGGGGGTATGAACTACCATTGCTGTCCGCATGGCTCCGTGATAACCGCCACAGAGTTCGGCACAAACTACATTATAGGTTCCGACTTGGTTGGCTGTAAACCTCAGTTCGGTTGTGCGTCCGGGGATAGCGTCTTGTTTAAGGCGGAGTTCAGGAACCCATAAGGCGTGAATCACATCTTGGGCGCTGATGTTTAATTGCACTTCCTGACCAGCGGCTACATGAAGTTCGCCGGAAATTACCCCTTGATTTTGATAGTTAAAGATCCAGGCATATTGAAGACCATTAACATCAATAGTTATATCGGCAGGTGAGCCTATTCGTGAGGGAGATGCACCAATCCCTAGGGAGATTTGCTGACCTCCTGGGGTGATATCTTCTGCATCAGATAAAGAAGCGGCGATCGCTGCTCCCGACATCTTAGCGTGATCCGCCATGGAATGGGAACCCGATGCCATAGGGTCTAGTCCCCCCATTTGGTTATATATGTCGAAACTATAAATTCCGATCCCCAAAACGATAACTGCTGGAATTGCCGTCCACACAATTTCTAGGGGAATATTGCCATGAATGGGGGGGCCGTCGGTATGGTCTCCGGGACGGCGACGGAACCGAATTAAGGAGACGACTAAAGCCCCCTCAACTAATAGCACCAAACCAAAGGCAATGGTGATCATCAAATCAAAAAGTTGATCGACCTCTGCGGCTTCGGGAGAAGCTGCTACAGGTAATAAGTCATGGTTCTGACCATACCAGAGGCTAATCAGAGTAATGGCAATCCCGACTAACAAAGTCCAGATTGAGCTAGGAATGTTCACGAAAACCCCCTGCTGTAAAAGTTCTATCGCCATCCTATCTTACAGCAATTGACCAAACTGCACAGATGACCCAGGGCGGCGGAGAGTGAAAGTTGCACAGTTGTGGCAGATAAGTCAAAATTATGCCATTGACTAGGTGTGAGACTCATGACCAATACTGTCTATCAGACTGACCAAATCTCAACCCAACAACTTCCTCAAGAAAAAATTCGCCGCCTGGTGTGGAAGCTATGTATCGCTACTTGGCTACTGATGGCTGTTGGTAGTGCTACTAGGGTGATGAATGCCGGATTGGCTTGCCCGGATTGGCCTTTGTGTTATGGTCAACTGGTTCCTACGGCTCAGATGAATTTGCAAGTTTTCTTAGAATGGTTTCACCGACTAGATGCCGGCCTAATTGGTTTGGGTACAACCTACTTGGTGGGTTTATCCTGGTGGCATCGACAACATCTTCCGGGTTGGATGCCTTGGGCTTCTACTTTCGCCCTGTTTCTGGTGGTGTTTCAGGGGGTTCTCGGTGGTTTGACTGTGACTGAACTATTGCGGTTTGATATCGTTACGGCTCATCTGGGAACTGCGTTATTATTTTTCTCGACCCTAATGGCGATCGCTTTTACTCTGATGCCTTATCAGGGAACTGGTAATGCTGGATATTTGCCCTGGGTGAGTCTGGCTGCTGCTGTCCTGGTATATCTCCAAAGCCTCTTAGGTGGCTTGGTCGCTTCTCAGTGGGCTTTGCATCAGTGTTTTGGTGCTTCTCAACTGTGCGGGGTGATGAATGGTCATATCCTGGGAGTAGTCCCGCCTACTTTGATGACTCTTTTTGTGGTGACTTTAGCTAGGCGTACTTCTGCCCTTAATCCGATGATACGACGATTGGCATTAGGGGCGGGTCTTTGTGTGATTGCACAAATTTTGTTAGGTGTGGCAACCTTTAAGCTACATTTACAGGTTGAACCTCTCACGATCGCCCATCAGGGCATGGGAGCTATACTATTAGGCATTTTAGTCGCTCTCACTGTTTTGGGATGCCGCGATCGCCAAGTGTCTCCCCAGGAAAATCGCCGATTTTTGGGGATATAACTCGATTTAATTGACCAAGGACTAGGGCCATTATCCCGGAAATATGGGCTCGGTGTTCTGATTAACTACTCATAACCAATTGATCCATGCAAGAGATTATTCAGACTAACTCATCTCGACACCACAATAACCCGCTACAAGTGCTGAAAAGCTACTATCAACTTACTAAACCTCGAATTATTTTGTTATTGCTGATTACAACGGCGGCGGGAATGTGGTTGGCTGCAGAAGGGGAAGTTGATCCTCTGCTGCTGTTGGTGACTATGGTGGGGGGAACCTTAGCTTCTGGGGCTGCTAATACCATTAACTGTCTTTACGACAGTGATATTGACTATATTATGGAACGTACCCGCTGGCGGCCTATTCCTTCGGGACGGGTTAAGCCTCGCGATGCCATGATTTTTGCGATCGCTTTAGCGATTGCTTCTTTTACCCTCCTAACTGTTTTTGCTAACCTCCTGGCTGCTTTATTGGCTATGTCCGGTATTGTCTTCTATGTGGCAATTTACACCCACTGGCTGAAGCGCCACAGTACCCAAAATATTGTCATTGGCGGCGCAGCCGGGGCTATCCCTCCCCTGGTAGGATGGGCAGCAGTTACCGGAGATTTGAGTTGGGCCGCCTGGTTGCTGTTTGTGATTATCTTTTTATGGACTCCTCCCCATTTTTGGGCTCTGGCTATTATGATCCGCGATGAATACCAGGATGTCGGTGTCCCTATGCTTCCAGTTATTGAGGGAGATGAACTCACAGCACAACAAATTTGGATTTATAGTCTGGTTTTGATTCCTACCAGTCTGTTATTGGTTTATCCCCTCCATACCAGTGGCTGGGTTTATGGGGCGATCGCTTTGGGGTTGGGGGCAGTTTTTCTCCAGAAAGCCTGGGAATTACTCCAAACTCCCCATAACCGTGATGTGGCGCGATCGCTATTCAAGTATTCTATTCTGTATCTGATGCTACTCTGTGCGGGTATGGTGGTTGATAGTCTCCCTGCTACCCATGAGATGACTATGGCTGTCGCGCACACTTGGCAAACTTGGATGGGAGTTAATAGTTGACAGTTCACCGTTGACCGTTGACAATTGATTCATTCCCCTATTCCCGACCTGACCGGGGGTAGGGGTTTTTGTCCTGATATGAAAGAAATTGATCAAGTCGTCGCCGCCTTGGAGAGTCAAGACTATCGAGAGGCGGCGAAATTACTTAAAAAATTACAAAAGGAATCGCCCCAAAATCCCTGGGTACAGTTTTATATCGGACGCTGGTATGAGGCGACCGATAAATTAGCGTCCGCTGAAAAGGTTTATCGAAAATTACTGAAAACTACCACCAATCCTAAAGTTATTGACCAGGCGCGTCAGGGGGTCAAGCGGTTAGAAGCTATTGAACAACAACGCCGCCAAAATGCGATCGCAGATGCTAAGACTAATCCCCGCAATTGTGAACCGGGAGTTTTGATATTAGAACCTATTGCGCCAGAAGATAAGCCAGAGGCTGCCAAAACTTTGGCACGGATTCTCAAAACTGATGCCTATAGCGCTCGGATGCAGTTACAAAGTAAAGGATGGCGACTTTATAAGACTGGAGAAATGGGAGAGTTGGGGGTGTATGGTCAAGAAATGCGATCGGCTAATATTCCCGTGTTTTGGGTGTCTTTAACTGACCTGGAAAAATTGCACGTTTTTCGGGTCTGTTATGTGCAATCTCTGTATCCACAATTGGGGGTGGTTTGTTTGGATGAAAGCGATCGCCTGGGAATGTTAAATTTGAATTGGTCCGAAGTTAGCCACCGTGTCGAAGGTTTATTACCTTTATTTGCCGAAACTATGGATTATGATCCTCGCCGCAGTAGAGGCGATCGCTTTCGCCACAAGGAAGTTACCCAGGACTATGCCAAAATCCATGATCTGCATTTACCAGGTCGTCATTCCATTATCAGGTTTTGTGATGTCACATTAGATTTTCATCAGGGTATTCAGTTGTCAACAGCCGAAAATAAACAAACTTCACGTCTTCAGTGGAATAGTTTATTAGATAGGTTTAATCAAAACCTGGACAATATACCAGTCTCGTCAGAATTTACCGCTTTTGCTGAAACCGTCTTGGATTATACACAACTTCTCAGTAGGATTAAATCTTATATCGATTTAGAACGACAGTCCGAGACTCCCTGGGACCCAGCCTTTCAGCTTTATAGTGGCTTGCTTTTTCTTAAATGGTCTCAGCATTAGCAATTATGCAATTACGGCCTTTACTTTTCGCTTCATAAAGCGCAGCATCAGCTAGTTTAATTAATGATTCTGGACTGCGATCGTGATTGGGGACTTGACAAGCAACCCCCAACGAGAGAGTCACATAGCCGGAAACCTCCGATTTCTGATGTTCAATTTCTAGGGCTCTGATCTGATGTTGAATTTTATCAGCTACCTGTAATGCTCCCTTAATCCCAGTATTAGGTAATACTATCACAAATTCTTCCCCGCCATAGCGACTAGCAAGATCCGTAGAACGTTGGGCACAATTTTCTAAGATTTTCGCAATTTGTTTAAGGCATTCATCCCCCATCTGGTGGCCGTAGGTGTCATTATAGGCTTTAAAAAAGTCTACATCACACATAATCACAGATATGGGTGCAGTTTCCCTTAATAACCTTTGCCATTCCCTTTTTAAGTGCAGATCGAACTGTCGCCGATTCGCCACTCCGGTTAATCCGTCTAGGCTGGCTAGGCGTTCCAATTCTTGATTAACTGTTTGCAATTTCGCGTGTAATTCTCCCTGTTGAATAGCTACAGCAATGGGAGTAGCAATAGACCGCAACGCTTCGATTTCCTCCGGTTGCCAACCTCGGGTATTATCGCACTGATGAATGACCAGTAAACCCCATAAACAATTGGGGGATTCAGTTGGCTGTGACCGCAAATCTGGGTGGCGATGAATAATCGGTAAAATGAGCTTAGACTTCACTTGTAACCCATCTAATTTATTCCGTAAATTGATGGGAATATTGGCTTTATCAACATTAGATATAGACCAAATTTTTAGATAATTAGCAGCAGCCATCTCCGTGATAACTTCCGATAAACCAGAGTAGTTAATTGTCGTTCCTAACAAAGGTTGCCAAGGGGGGGATACTGACTCCATAACTACCCGATAATTGCCATCATTTTCTAGGCGATAAATTAAAGCGCGATCGCTCACAAGAAATTCCCGAATTTGATTAACAGTACATTCTAAAACTTGTTCTAAATCTATACATTCATGAAGGCTTTGGACAATTGCCCTTAACATTCTTTCCCGTTCCGCATGACTCCATAGTTCTTGTTCTGCTTCCTGACGTTCCGTGATATCTGTGGAAACTACCAATAAATATGGGGTTTGACCATCATTACCAATTAACGGTATTTTGTTGGTCTGAAACCAACGAACTTCTCCATTATTTAACCTGACGGGTTCCGCGGCAATTAGTCGCGGTTTACCAGAAGTCATAATTTCGCGATCGCTTGCCAAAATATAATCATTGTTATACTGCTTATGATTCAAGTCTGAATGGGTTTTGCCCATCATATTATCTACAGTAGTTTCATATAAATTCGCCGTGGCACGATTAGCCAAAGTAAACCTTCCATCCCAATCTTTAATAAAAATCAGATTGGGATTAGCATCAATTACCATCCTTAGTAAAGCCCTTTGTTTTTCTAAAGCTAACTTCGCTATTTCCGATTTATGACTTTCAAAATTTAAACCTAAATCCTGTTCTTTGATTTGGTGTTTCTGACGCTGTAGAGTAATTTGATATCCTATGCGTTTCAGCATTTCTTGTTCATGGAAAGGTTGGGTGAGATAATCCGCCGCACCCACATCAAAAACCGTATGCTTATTCAACAAATCACCCCTGCTTTCCATGATAATAACTGGTATTTTTTGAAATTTTGCTTTCGATTTTAGCCAATTACATAACTCATAGCTATCTCCATCATGTAATTTACTGTCTAACAGAATTAAATTTAATGGCCATGATTGAATGGCATTATAAGCTGGTTTTAATCCTATAACCAGATGAACTTCATATCCATTATTTTGCAAGATACTTTGTGGTAAACTATGATTATCATTTCCCACATTTCCGGCAATCCATAGGATTTTACTTCGGTCTTCCATTAACTGATTCATAAGTCACCCTACTCAAAATCTAATAATTAGCCAAAATCCAGATTTTGAGTATCGCGGAAAAACTTAAATGGCGATGTCTATCAACCCAGATTTTTGGTCAAATTGTTGGCAGTTTACTCAACACAAAAGAAATGGGTTTCAAACAAACACCTTTGGCTTTTGATAAATTTGACAATCCATAATATATATAGTATTCCCAAAATCGATAGCATTATTACAGTGTCACATCCCAGAATTTGAAAAATAGATAAGTAAGTAAGACAGAGAGGACGGCTAGATACAGATATTGATCGAAAAAGCTGTCAGAGATTCGGCCCACTTGCGGCACATTCCTTGTAGCGCTATCAAGTATTAGGCAATTTTTATTAGCAAAAAATGTTAGAAAAAGCCAATTTCTTAATAAACATTTGAGATTGTTTGTGGTGGCTATTAAACCGAAGTCATTTAACATTTCAATACTGGCATAGGCTGTGTGGGGCTGTCAATAGGGTAGTTGCAATCACCCAATGGTCTTAACAAAATGCAACTATTTATTTAAATTTGGGGAAAGTAAAGTAAAACTGTGTGCCGACTCCGGGGTTGGACTCTAGCCAAATTTTGCCCCCATAGCTTTCAATGATTTTTTTACAAATGGATAAACCGATACCTGTACCGGGATACTTTTTGAATGTATGTAGACGGGTAAAGATTTTAAAGATATTCTCAAAATCTTTCGATTCAATACCAATACCATTATCAGCACAACAAAATATCCAGTTAGTGTCAGTTTCTTGACAGGAGATATTGATTGATGGTGCTAAATCATCAGAACGATATTTAATGGCATTACTAATGAGATTTTGGAATACTTCTGTTAGATGAATATGATTAGCTTTTATTTTGGGAAAATTATCATATTGAATAGTCGCATTGTTTTTATCGATTTCCAATCTTAAATCTATCAGTATCTGGGCTAATAATTGGTTGCAATCAATTAATTCTAAATTAGGAGAATGTGTATCACAACCACAATAAATCAATAAATCTTGAATCATCGTTTGCATCCGAATTGACGCATTAATAATATGATTAACATATTCTCTAGGTTTTTCTCTCAATTCATCATGACATTCAATCTGGAGTAATTGAGCAAAAGCCTTTAAGCTAGTCAGAGGTTGCTGTAGGTCATGGGATACCACAGAAGCAAATTGTTCAAGTTCCTGATTAGATCTGAGTAGTTGTTGATTTAGTTGTTCTAGGCGTGCATTTTGTTCGGCTAGTTGTCGCTTTTGGCGCACAATAGTAAGTTGATTTTCAACCCTAGCCAAAATTTCCAGTAATTCAAAAGGCTTAGAAATATAATCAACCCCTCCCACATTAAAGCCTTTCACCTTTTCTGATACATCTTTAAGCGCACTTAAAAAAATGATAGGAATATCCTGAGTTTCGGGTTGTTCTTTAAGGATTTTACAAACCTCATAGCCGTTTAAATTAGGCATCATGATATCCAGTAAAATCAAATCTGGGGGGTCAAATAAAGCTACATTTATGGCTTGTTTACCGTTAATAACCCGCCGAACATCATAACCATTTTCAGTTAACATGGTAAATAAAAACTGTAAATTTTCGGGTTTATCATCGACAATTAAAATATCTCCTTTATTTTGATTAACTGCTACATTATTCATGGGTATATGGCTCCATTAAATCAATAATTTGGTCAAAGTAAAGATGATTAACATACCAAGTTAAAGCTTGAATAATTACCGTATTATCTGGAGGAATTTCAGCAATTAAATCCCTAAGTTGAGACTCCCTAGCTGCCATAGCTGCTCGATAGAACTGTTGAATCCATTGATGGTCTAAAATAGCAATATCCTTTGTAGTTAAGCGAGGAGGCCCTAACTGAGTTGAGGAACGAGAGTTAGAGATAGATTTTGCATAAATATAGTTTACCCCAAGATTGACACTAATGCAATCAAGAAGGGTTTTAATATTAAAAGGTTTATGAATTAAGTCATTACAGCCTGTCGCCAGAATTGACGATCGCTCTGACTCAAAAGCATGAGCGGTAATGGCAATAATGATGGTAGACTGACCCTGTGGAGTTTGTCTAATCTGTTGGGTAGCTTGATAACCGTCCATCACTGGCATTCTCATATCCATTAAAATTAGGTGTGGATGCCACAGTTGCCATAAATCCAAAGCCTGTTGACCATTTTCTGCTTCTTGTATTTGAAAACCCAAGGGAGTTAAAATATTAACTAATAGTTGGCGATGGTTAAAATTATCTTCTACCAATAAAATCCGATAATTTGGTTGATTAGGAGCGAGATTAATGCAGCTAATATCATCGATAGTTAATTCTTCTTCTGGGAGATATTCGAGGTCAATATTTTCGGAGTTAATCACTTCAACGGGGAGATTAAACATAAATTTTGCCCCACCATCTACCACACTAACAATGGTAATTTTGCCCCCCATTAAATTAACATATTGCTGAGAAATTGCTAAACCCAGACCAGTACCTTGTTGATGTCTGCGACCCACATCGGTTTGTACAAATGGTTGAAATAAGCGTTCTTGTTCGTCGGGAGTAATACCAGGTCCGGTATCTTCTACCTCAAAATAAAGTTGGCTAACAGAGCTAACAAATGATCCGCGCAGGGTGACATAACCAGCATCGGTAAACTTGATAGCATTATCTAGTAAATTGACCAAAACTTGCCGAAGTTTTGATTCATCAGTTTTGACATAATCCGGAATATCTTGATCTAACTGTATATCCAGAACTAAATTCTTAGAACTTGCCTTAATTTGGAGCATGGTATTAATCCGTTCTAGCAAAGTTCTCAGGTTAAAATTGGTGGGATTTAAGGTTACTGTTCCCGCTTCTATTTTGGATAAATCCAGGACTTCATTAATTAGGGATAATAGATATTTTCCTGATTGTTGGATAATTTGTAGATAGTCTTGTTGTTGGGAAGTCAGACCAGAATTTTGCCCCAAAAGTTGGGTAAAACCCAGAATAGCATTGAGAGGAGTACGCAGTTCATGACTCATATTAGCTAAAAATTCGCTTTTGGCGCGGTTGGCGGTGTCGGCGGCTTCTTTGGCTTGTTGAAGTTGGGTAAATAGTTCGGCTTGGTAGATAGCAACTCCTAACTGTCGAGCAATTTGGGTGAGTAATTTTACTTCATGGTGGAGCCATTTACGGGGTTGTTTTTGGTAAGTGGCTAACATACCCCATAGGGTGTCGCCTACATAGACAGGAACTCCTAAATATGCGTGAATATTGAGAGTTTTTAAGAGTTTAATCTGACTGGCTGAAATGCTGCTATCTTGGTGACTATCAGCCATGACCACTTGACCGGATCTAAGATGCTTTACTACCAGTTTAATATGGGGAGTTTCTTGGTTCTTTTTCGCGGATATAATTCGCAAATCTGGTAATAATAAATGGTGGTAGTAATTGTCAGGGTTATTGAATTGATGAATCACGACGCTATCACATTGTAAAATTTGTTGTACATCTTTGGTAGTATTGTCAAAAATCCGATCTAGTTCTAAGGTTTGACTAATCTGTTGAATGAGTTGGGTAATTGCCATTTCCCTGACTAGGCTTTCTCGCAAGGCTTCCTCGGCTTGAGTTCGGTCATTTAATTCTACTTGTAACTGATGATAAAGTTCGGCTTGGTAAATAGCGATCGCCAATTGGGTTGCCAATTGTTTAAGAAGCTGAATTTCCCAATTTGCCCAGTTTCGCAGACGTGCTACATGATGGACAATTAACAGACCCCATAAATTATCTCCCTGATAAATTGGTACAGAAATCCGAGATTTTGCTTGCAGATTAAAGGAATAATGCTGCGGAGAAAAGGCTCTAAGATTAGCATCATCATCATAGATAATTAATGGTTCTTTTTGGCTATCTTGTTGACCATGATTATACAAATAATCCTGATATTTACAGCCCCGAATTGTCTCAATTCCTGGCACAATTGATTCATGGGTAACAGTGGCTAAGTTTTGGTCATGACAGCGGAGAATCAACACCCGATCTAAGTTAAGTAAGTGACGCAACTCATTAACTGTATTTTGCAGAATATCATCAAGATTGAGAGATTGACTAATATGGAGGGTTAGTTGATAAAGAAGATGCTCTCTTTCCGCCTGTTGGCGTAGGTGTTCTTCGGTTTTTTTCCGGTTAGTAATATCTTCAGCAATGCGAGCAACTCTAACCACATCACCGCGCTCATTCTTAATAGGGAAAGCCCGATCGCAAATCCACAAAACATCACCATTAGGTCTAAATATGCGATATTCTATAAAGCTAGATTGAGCATATTCTTGGTCGGAAAAATTGACGATTACCGACTGTAAATCATCAGGATGTACTGCTTCTAACCAGGAGCCAGGATCATCATAAACACTCTGACAACTACGACCCCAAATTTTTTCGTAGGCTGGACTGATATAAAACAACTTGTCTCCCCTAGGACTGGTCAGCCAGAAAACATCTTGAATATGATTAACTACTTGGCTAAATCTCTCTTCACTTTCCTGTAGAGCTTCTTGGGTTTTACATCGCTCTGTAATATCCCGAAAACAAACTACATAAAACGGTCGTTGTAACCACTCAGTTTCAGCCACAGTCATTTCTACCATGACCAGTCCCCGTTTGGGGTTAATAATTCCTAATTCTGCTACATTTCCCACGGTTATTGGTAATCCCAAATGGTGGTTAATTAACTCTTCTGAAGTGCGCCCAAATAAATTTAATCCGGCGGGATTAACCGCATGAATTATCCCTTGGCAATCTACCATTAAAATACTGTCAGAAATACTATTAAAAATTATTTGTAAACGAGCTTCGCTTTCTTGCAGTTGGGATTCTATGAGTTTGTGGGAAGTAATATCTTGGGCGGTTCCTAAGACTTGTACAGCCAGACCATTGGCATCTTTGGTAAATGGCACTTCTTGCGATCGCAGCCAGCGATAGGAGCCATTTTTATGGCGTAGGCGGTATTCAATATCTAAAACTTCACCCTCTGATAAGGCTGAAACTTGCTCTAATATGGTTTCTAATATAGGTAAATCATCGGGGTGGATCTGCTCCCAATAAAAGCGATCGCCCAAATTGTGTAAATCTTCTGGTGTCAAACCAAGTATCTTAATTAATTGTTGATTTACATAAATATTTTTCAAGCTTTTGACATCATAAATATATATCAATTTTGGAAAACTATTAATTATGGTTTTTATGAATTTTGGGTTGTGATATAAATGGGTAATATTACAATTTTCTGCGGAGCAGTCAATTGGGGGATTATGGGCTTTACCTAAAGCTAAACTTAATCTTAGCGATCGCTCTATTTCCTCAAGAATAAGTCGATTTTTGGGCAGATAATCTGTAGCACCCATATTCAAAGCAGCTAGACCCGCCTCTGAGTTGTCAACTAAGGCAATAACTGGGATAGGTAGTACCCGATGAATCCAATCTGGGAGGGAATATGTAGTATAATCGATAATATAAAGATGATATTCAGGGAAATTATACTCTAAGGACTCCAAGGCGGGGGAGTATCGCTCTAATTTAACAGAAAGCGATCGCATAAATTTTAGCAACTGTCGGAGTTGGCCTTCGTAAACAGGATCATTTGTTACCAGGAGAATATTAAAGGATCCGTAGTTCATAACATTCTCAGCTTCTCTTGAGTAATAGTTGACAGGAAAGATCTGCGAACCCCAATTCACCCCAGAGTTATGGATAATTACCATTGTACCAGTATTTATACCAATATATGGTTTCTGATGTCACCCAGATTTTGGGGGTCAAACTGTTTATACATGATCAACACCTTAGTATATATTATGATAATTACTATGAACGGCAAAGCCTTACCTATTTTAGATATGGAATTTGAGTACCCTAATGATCCTGTACCCCTGAATTCACCCTTTTATATTGATCACCCGTCTATTGAAGAACTAGCCTACCGAGAAATACAGAAACCGGGAAGTGTGATCCGTATTCGTGCGCCTAGGAAAATGGGTAAAAGTTCTCTGTTGCAAAGAATCTTGTCTTATGGTAAACAGAATAATTATTATATAGTCAACTTAGATTTAAGACAAACTGAAGCCTCAATTTTATCAGATCTGAAACGTTTTTTGCGGTGGTTTTGTGCTAATGTCGGTCATTTCCTAAATTTACCATCTAGGTTAGATGACTATTGGGATGAAGATATCGGCAGTAAAGTTAGCTGTACAATTTATCTAAAATACTTGCTAAATTTAATCGACTCACCTCTGATTATAACCATTAATGAAGTTAACTATCTGTTTGAGTATCCCCAAGTGGCGGGGGAGTTTTTGCCGATGTTGCGCTCCTGGCATGAGGAAGCCAAGCAATCGGAAGAAATGCAAAAATTGCGATTAGTTATGGTACATTCAACGGAGGTTTATATTCCCCTAAAATTAAATCAATCTCCCTTTAATGTAGGACTCCCGATCCGACTGCCATTTTTCACACAAGAACAGGTGAAAGATTTAGCTAAACGTCATGGGATAGAGGATACTGATGGCAATTTAGTCACGTCATTAATGGATATGGTGGGAGGTCATCCCTACTTAGTTAGGTTAGCTTTATATCATCTGGTAGTCACCCCAGATAATGATAAAAAAAGCATAAGCGATCGCCTCCAAAAAATTATCAGCGAAGCCTATACTCAAGGGGGGATTTATCATCAACATTTGTGCGAACAATTAGCGATTCTTAAAGACCAAGCAGAACTATTACAAATTTTACAGTTGATTGTGATGTCTAATGACGGGATAATAGTCGAACCCATTGCAGCTTATAAATTGGAGAGTTTGGGGTTAGTCAGGCTAGAAGGAAATCAAGCGATCGCCAGTTGTCAACTCTATCGCCAGTATTTTAAATACTTGTATGAACAGGGAATATTTAATGAATATTCTCGCCTGCATCAATTAGAAGCCATGAATCAGGAACTTGAGAAACTCGCCAATATAGATGATTTAACCCAAGTCTCCAATCGTCGTTTTCTGTTTTCCTATTTAGAAAAACAATGGCAAAAACATAGTTATACAGGGGAAGTTATTTCGATAATTTTGTGTGATATTGACTGCTTTAAGCTGTATAATGATACTTATGGACATATTGCGGGGGATAAGTGCTTGCAAAAAGTCGCGAAAGTTCTCCAATCTAGTCTTCATCGTTCCACGGATATAGTAGCGCGTTATGGGGGGGAAGAATTAGCGATTATTTTACCAGAAACCACCTCAACGCTGGCTGTAAATTTAGCCAAAACCATTGGCCAAAATATTAAACTCTTGAATATAGTGCATAAAAATTCCTTATGTGCGGATAAAATTATTACCCTGAGTATGGGAGTAGCTAGTATAATTCCCCAAACCCACATCAACCACTTTTACTTAATGCAAGCGGCTGATGAAGCACTATATCAATCCAAAAATCAAGGACGCGATCGCATAACTGCTAAGGATCTAACTATCACCCTTTAGTCACCATTCCCGATCACCAGACTTTCCAGGTTCTTCCTGGCTTTGTAGTATGAATACATCTATTTATCAAGTTGGTGGAAGTTTACCCACACATCATATTAGTTATGTAGAGCGAGATTCAGATTATCAACTTTATCAGGCTTTAAAAGGGGGGGAATTTTGTTATATTTTCAATGCGCGCCAGATGGGTAAATCATCTTTAATGGTGCGGACTATGCACCGCTTACAACAAGATAAAATTATCTGTATCAGCCTAGATATGACTCAAGTAGGAGGGGAAATTATCAACCCTCAACAATGGTATAAGGGAGTTATTGTCAACCTGTGGCTGAGTTTAAAATTAAGAAATCAATTTGATTATAAACAATGGTGGAAAGACCATGATGATTTATCGTTAGTTCAGCGCCTAGAACAGTTTATTGACCAGGGAGTTTTAGCGAATATTTCCTGTCAAAAAATAGTGATTTTTATTGATGAAATCGACAATTTATTAAGCCTGAATTTTCCCACCGATGATTTCTTTGCGTTTATTCGCTTTTGCTATAATCAAAGGGCGACTAACCCCGAATATAATCGCCTGACATTTGCCTTGTTAGGAGTAGCAACTCCGGGGGATTTAATTCGCGATCGCACTCGCACCCCTTTTAATATTGGTACAGCCATAAAACTGTCAGGATTTACCCCAGAAGAAGCCGAACCCTTAGCCCAAGGTTTAGAGGCTAAATTTGGTTGTGGAAAAACCCTAATTAGAGAAATTATAAAATGGACAGACGGACAACCATTTCTCACGCAAAAAATATGTAAATTAATGATGAATATAGTCCCCCAAAACGAAGCCCAGGACATCTTAAAAGGATTAGAGGGATTTTGGGTCGAGTCTATTGTCTATCGGTACATTATCGACCGTTGGGAATCTCAAGACGAACCGGAACATCTGCGAACTATTCGTAATCGTATCCTCTATAATCAGCGATTTGTCGGACGCTTACTGAGTATCTATCAACAGGTATTAGATAATCATCATATCAAGGCTGATGATAGTCGAGAACAAATAGAACTATTGTTATCAGGATTAGTCCTAGAAGAACAGGGCAATATCCGAGTCAAAAACCGCATATATCAAGCTATCTTTAATCGTGAATGGGTGCGAGAGCAATTAATGGTGTTAAGGCCGTATTCTCAAGCATTTGAAGCCTGGATAAAATCAGGAAAAACCGATGTTTCTCGTTTATTAAGAGGTCAGGCTTTACAGGAAGCCCAACATTGGTCTCATCATAAAAGCCTCAGTGATGACGACTACCAATTTTTGTCAGCTTCCACAGAATTAGATGCTTTAGAAATCAAAAAAGCCCTAGAAGCCGAGCGCGCCAAAACCATCGAATTGCAACTGGTATCCCAGCAGAAAACATCCCGACTGCAAAGATTACTGTTAGGGGCAGTTAGTGCAGGTTTTGCGATTACATTAATTCTAGGTTTGGCGACATTTTGGCAATATCGACAAGCGAAACTTAGCGAAATTCAAGCCCTCACGCAATCCTCGGAAGCCTTCCTCGCCCTCAACCGTCCTTTAGAGGCACTTTTACAAGCAATTAAAGCCAAAAAATCTCTGAATAAGCTGTGGTGGTCTAATGCAGAAATCCAGGCAAAAGTTGAGTCTGTGCTATCACAAACGGCTTATAGTATTCAAGAGTTTAACCGCTTTTCAGGACATAGGGGTTCCATTTATAATATTAGTTTCAGTCCTGATGGCAGATTAATTGCTTCTGTGGGTCAGGATAAAACGGTGAAACTGTGGCAGCCAGATGGTGAACTTTTGGCTAATATAAGCAGCTTTGAAGATGAAACGATCGCCATTAATTTCAGCCCGGATAATCACCTAATAGCGGTTGGTGTCCGGGATGGAAATGTGCAAGTTTGGAATGTTAAGCAAACTCCCCCCACCCTCGAATATTCCTGGAATGCACATCAACAACCCGTGATGTCCGTCGTCTTTAGTTTTGATGGTGAATTGATCGCCTCAGTTAGTCTTGATGGTAGTGCCAAACTGTGGAAAATCAACGGAGAATTACTCACCACCCTTAGCAATGATGGAATCCCACGGCGGGCGATCGCCTATAGTCCTAATGGTGAAATGATCGCCCTTGGTGGAGAATCGGGAATTATCGAACTTTTTAACTCCGATGGTTCCCTCTTAAAAACCCTGCCAAATCATCAAGGGGAAGTGATGGCGATCGCCTTTAGTCCCGACTCTGATCACCTAGTTTCAGCTAGTCGCGATCGCACCATAAAAATCACCAATACCCAGGGAGAAATCCGGCAAAGCATCGAAAGCCATGATGATGAAGTTTGGGATATTGCCTTTAGTCCCGACGGCAAATTGATCGCCTCTGGGAGTCGTGACCAAACCGTGCGATTGTGGAAAAAAAGCCCCATAGATCAACTTTACTATCCCCGGGAAGTATTTCGCGGTCACGAAGGCGAAGTTGATGCTGTCTCCTTTAGTCCCGATAGCCAAACCCTAGTTTCTGGGTCTTGGGATCGGACTTTACGACTGTGGAAAATCGATCATCCCCTGATGACAAACTTTCAGGCTCATGAGGGAGAAATTTGGGATATTGTGTTTAATGCCACCTCTGGGGTCATGGCTTCTGCTTCTAGTGACCAAACCATCAAGTTATGGGACTTCATGGGAAACCCCCTAGCCACCTTGACAGGTCATATCACCAGAGTCAACCAACTCGCCTTTAGTCCCAATGGTAAATGGTTAGCCTCGAGTTCCCATGATGGTACTGTGAAACTATGGAACTTGGCATCAAATTCAGTCCACCGTACCCTCACCGACCATCAAGCCAGTGTTTGGGGGCTGCAATTTACCCCAGATAGCCAAAAACTGGTGACAGCGAGTTGGGATAATACCCTAAAAATGTGGGACGAATATGGCAATATTTCCCAGGTTTTCACCGGACATATCGGGGCGGTTTGGGGGGTTGATATTCGTTCCGATGGTGAGATGATGGTGTCTAGTTCCCATGATAATAGCCTCAAACTCTGGAGTTTAGATGGTAGATCCCATTCTCGGCTAAATAGCCATCAAGATGGGGTCTGGTCTGTGTTGTTTAGCCCTGATGGTGATCTGATCGCCTCTGGAAGTCGCGATCGCACCGTCAAATTATGGCTGTGGAACCCCACCACACAAACCTATAACCTTTACCAGACCCTATCCGGTCATCAGGGTACAGTCATTCAAGTAACCTTTAGCAATAATGGACAATATCTGGCTTCTGCTAGTGACGATCAAACCGTCAGAGTCTGGAGTCGCTATGGTGATAGCTTAGTTCATTTGGGGGGAAACTGTGGCATGGTCAGAACCGTAGAATTTAGCCCCGATGACCAAATTCTGGCTAATGGGGGGGGTAATGGCACCATCACATTATGGCAAATTGACAAGATTTTAGGTCTCAATACCCTAGAATATGCCTGTGGTTGGATAGGGGATTATTTACGCACCAACAAGAAGTTAGAAAAAAGCGATCGCCGTCTTTGTGAATTTTAGGGAAACAATAACTATGGATCTGCCTTCCTTTTTGTGGTTATGGAAAATCGCCGCCTGGTCTATGGGTCTTTCCATCACCGCTTATCTGATCTTAGCAATGACAGGGGGTTGGATGTTCACCTGTAGCCAGCAAAACGCTTCCCGTCCTCTGTGGTTGCGACCCCTTCATTATGCGATCGGCATGATTATGGTGGTTTTAGTTCTATTATTGTTAGCTGTGGGCATCATCGGAACTATTGGTCACTATGGGAACCTAGGACACTCTGTACATCTTCCGGCTGGTTTGACCGTCGTGGCTTTAGTCTTGCTTTCCGCCTGGAGTGCCCACCAAATTAACCCAGAAAAATCTTGGGCGCGATCGCTTCACATTACCATCAATGTTATTCTATTCTTTAGTTTTGCGATCGTCTCCCTCAGCGGTTGGGTCGTCGTTCAAAAATATCTGCCCTAATTTAACCTGCCCGAAAACTTAATCTGACTTAATCATGAACGGCAACAGTTTTAAACACCTGTGGTTTTCTATGATGGTTCTCCAGATCATGGCGACAATATTACCATCAACAGCGATCGCCAACCCAGACCTCCCCACCTCAGACACCTGGGAACAACTCCAACGTTACAGCCAGGAAGGCAAAAAAAAGCCCCAACAATCTCAAGTTACCTCCGTTTCCCAACTTAGCGACGTTCAACCCACAGACTGGGCTTTTCAAGCCTTACAATCTCTAGTAGAAAGATTTGGCTGTATAGCAGGTTATCCCGACGGAACCTTTCGCGGAAATAGGGCCTTAAGTCGCTATGAATTTGCCGCCGGAGTCAATACTTGTCTCGATCGCATTTCAGAAATCATCGCCGCCGAAACTAGCGATCGTATGACCCAAGGAGAATTACTCGCCGTTAAACGTCTCCAGGAAGAATTTGCCGCCGAATTAAGCCTATTACGACAGGACATTCGCCGCATAGATACCCGTCTCGACCAAATCGAGAATAATCAGTTTTCCCTCACTACTCAACTGCGAGGGGAGGCAATTTTCGCCCTAACTGATGCTTTTGGAGAAGACACCGGAACCGATCAAACCGTATTCCAAAATCGCATTCGTCTCGACTTTAACACCAGTTTTACCGGACGAGATTTGTTATTGACCCGCCTACAAAGTGGTAACGCCTCCAGCTTTAACCGAGGAGTTATCGGGGAGGGAACCCAAACCTTTAACATTGTCGGTGATACAGAAAATCAAGTTCAGCTAGAACGCCTATTCTATCAATTTCCCGTCAGCGATCGTCTTTATTTCATCCTCGCCGCCAAAGGAGTTACCTGGGATGATTTTGTTCCTACCCTCAACCCCTATATTGATGACTACGACGGCGGAAAAGGCAGTTTAAGCGCCTTTGGTCAACGTAACCCCATCTACCGACTCGGGGGAGGCGCTGGAATTGGTATCAATTATGAATTTCGCGATCACAGTTTAACCAGCATCTTCGGTCCCACATCCCTATCTGTCGGATATCTCACCCCCACCGCCACCAATTCACAACCATCACAAGGCTTATTTAACGGCGATTTTTCCATTTTGGCACAATTGACTGTTACCCCCACAGATAACCTACAATTTGCCCTAACTTATAACCATAGTTACTTTACCCCCGGAAACTTTGGCTTTGATAATGGTCAGAACAATGGCCCCGTTTTTAATCGCACCACCGGAGAAGTTAACCGCAATGCCTTTAACGGCTACACTGGTACTGGCATAGCTAATTCCCTGCTGGGATTAACCAACGGACTTAACCCCCTAGGGGTCGCCACAGGCGTTTCTAGTCATTCTTATGGCTTACAATTATCTTGGCGTGTTCACCCTCAAGTTATCCTCGGAGGTTGGGGAGGATATACCGCCGCTAGGGCTATAGGTGTCGCTGATGGGCAAATTTGGAACTATGCTATCACTGTGGCATTACCTGATTTATTCCATGAAGGCAGTTTAGGCGGTGTGATCATTGGTCGGGAACCATATCTGGCTAATCTTGATGCTTCAGGAAGGTTGGGGCGTACCCTTCCCAATGACTCATCCTGGCATTTTGAGGGGTTTTATCGTTATCAGTTAAATGATTATCTTTCCATTACTCCAGGTATCATTTGGATTACTAATCCTAATCAAAGCGATCGACATCAAGACCTCGTAATTGGCACGATCAGAACTACCTTTACATTCTAGTACCCATCCGCTAGACCCCTTAACCACTGCCTCACATCTAAAACTGCCTTGATCAATTTTATCAATTATGGGAAAATTCACAATATCTTAACACTTACCACCTAGCCTAATCGTAGCTCGCCTATTCGTCTCTGAATTACACCAGGTTTATCCAATGTCCCCAATTTTTGATGCCATACCCCCAACCTATTCCGACATCATTTTGTGCTACTATCAAAATGCCACCACTAAATTAGAAATTATCCGAATTTCTAATATCCCCGGATGGTACTTTGAACACATTCTCTTTCCCGGAGAACGCTTACTTTTTGAAGCAGTTACCGAAGCGAAACTTGAGATTTATCGAGGCGATCGCGTAAAGCCAAACCTCGCACAAGTAGTCCCCTGTATAAATTTAGCCACCAAAGAAAATCAAATAGCAGAACCCCATTTAGTCCTTGGCTGCGGTTAATAATCCATAAGCCAGCAGTGTTTACGGGTGCGATCGCAACGTAGGGGCGCGCCTCCGCAGTTAGTCACATTATTACCAAACCCGCCCTCTCTCCCCCAAAGTTCAAGAAACCCGGTTTCCAACCAATTATTAATTATTAATTATTAATTGTATCCGGGTTTCTAACCAACTATTAATTATTAATTATTAATTATTAATTATTAAATATGCGTCTTCCCTTTCCTCAGTTTGAGATCAACAACCGTCACCATAACCACTTTGCCGAGGTGATCGAAACATCAACCTCCGAGTTTTTAGCCCAGTGTTTAGAACCAGAAGACCTCAGTTTTCCAGTAATGCCCCCCTTTGGTAGTTGGGTAACAGCAATTGATGAGGAGTCCAATAATCGCGTCTATGGCGTAGTTTACCACGCCACCACCAGCCCCATTGACTCCGTACATAGAGCCAGGGCTTTAGGCTTATCCCTGGAAGAATTGCGGGAACAGCAGCCCCAAATTTTCGCCATGTTGAAAACAGAATTTAAGGCTGCTATTGTCGGCTTTGAGAAAACCTCCGGGGGGCTAAATGGTTCCACACCACAACGGGGACAGATTTACCAATATATCCCCCCCCGACCTCCCCAAATTCATCAAGCTGTGTATCGGTGTGAGTCGGAGGACATAGTTTATTTTAGCGAAAGCCTGGATTTTTTAGCCAGCTTACTACAAGTGATGAATGCCCCGGTAGACTCTTTAGTGGCAGCAACTATCCGGGAAATATATCATAAGCGAAATTGCGATCGCAGTTGGTTAATTGAAGCCGGACGGTCTATTAGTGTCCTGCTCAAAGATGATTACGATCGCCTGCGAATGATTTTAAAACAAATTCACCCCTAATAGTATGAGAATTAATTTAATATCGAATTTGTAATGTCACCGAAGCCCTAACCTCTTGTTCCCCTCCAATAACAGGGGTTGAAGCCTCTGGGGCGCTGGCTAAAGCGTCCGATCGCATCATCGGTCTAGGAACAGGGCTGCTGATATGATTGATCTGAATATTGACAATTTCCCGGCGGTTCAAGTTCAAGGTATCTAACACAGTATCAGCCTGTTGCTGGGCTTGTTGAGTCGCCAACTGTAGGGCTTGTTTGTGGGCGGCAGTCAGATCAGCATCAGCAGCCACAAAACTAATACCATCAATGCGAGTAGCGCCAGCATTTACCGCCTGATCAAGTAAGTTCCCAACCTCCTCCGTTTTGAGGCGAAACGTCACGCTATTGGTCGCGCTATAGCCGATTAACTCTCGTTGGTTATTGCGATGGTTATAGTTGGGGTTGAGGCGAATTCCCGCCGTTTCCAACTTTTCAACATTGCGCGATCGCAGTAATTCTACCACCGCTGATGTACGTCTAGCCGCTTCTTGCTGAACCTCTTGGGCTGTTCTCCCTTGAACTTCCACCCCAAGCTGTACCTGAGTTAACGTCGTGGGAATAGTCACGATACCTTCACCACTGACCGTTAATGTTCTCGCCATTTGTTCCTGGGCGACCACCGGAGGGACAAAAGGAAGACTGATAAACCCCAAACCCAAGGATAAAGCAGCGATCGCCCCCCAGGGGTTGATAGAATTACGAGATAAGCGGGTTGTATTCATGATGGTATTTCTCCCCTGAATTATAGGCTGGATAAATGTGTCAAAGTTTGCTAACCCCAAAAATCGCATAACTTCCAGGCTGCTATAGCCAAGATGTTCAGCAACCGTCTATCTGTTTCATCCTATCAGTTCTTGATTCAGGACATATCAATAAACATGGGATTTCCTTTATCATGGCTTTTCCATAGCCCACTAGGTAGCACCAAATCACCAGTGAAACCCCAGCCGCCAAAATTCGACAAAGGTTCTCATCGACCATTATGCGCTCGGATGAGAGAAAACCCAAATGTCATCAACCAGTTTATTAACCGTCTACTCTTACATCCCTATAAAAAAATCAGTCTTTTATCTCCTGTAACTCTAGCTGAATAAGGATTCTAGGGCTTCACTTCTAGGAGACCGCCAATCTTATTAATCCTGTCTAAGTTGGGATAGTATCACCTAGGATTCAGAAATCACATAATCACCCTCGTAGATTCTAATTGTAGAGTCAAATTCGAGTGATGCTTATCTCACAATTAGTCAGCCTAGCCCTGCTAACTGTTTTACCTCCCTTGAGTTTAATGGCTTCTAAGCCAGCCTGGGCAGATTACATTAGAGCAAATCCCCAAAATGTCTTTATTATTAGCGTCGAAAATGCCACTCATAATATCAATGAAGCACCGGTTATCACTGATTTTGATTGGTTTCATGGGGATAAAATTGGTTTGACTGGTGGCTTAACAGAAGAGGACTTAGATTATCAATTACTCATTGATTTTAACAATGATGGATTTGCCAACGATACAGTCATCCGTCTGCGGGAAACTCAGGAAATTTTGGGGGTGGTAATCAATGCCGATGATTTTGTCTTAGATGGTGAATTTATCCCCGTCTCATCATACCAGATTAAGTCCTGCATGAAACAGGACAACATCCTTAATTGCAACTTTAACTTTCCTCAGATTAGGGAATAATGACAGGTAGACACTTAAAACCCCTCTCTTTCTTGGGGAGAGGGGTCAGGGGTGGGGACAAAAGAAACCCAGTTTCTAAGTAACCCTCCACTGGGGAAGGGAAACTGATACATTTACGCGACATTTTTCCGGTTGTTCCCGGACAATGCGACGATAGCACTATTACCCGTTAAGGTAACAGAGGCGGTATCCCGCAAAGCTTTTAGAAAGATTCCCAAAGCACCGTTCCAGTCCCGTGGTAGAGTGAACCCGCACTCAGGACATCGGAACACTTTTGAGCCACCTAGCTGGGAATGGACATGACCACAGTGAGTACAGGTTTTGCTGGTGTATTCTTCGGTCACATCTACAACTGTTCAGTTATTTCCCCTTGATGTCTCAGGGTTAGTTTGAATCGATAATGCGCCCATGTCAGCATGGCGCGGGCAGTCTTAGACCTGATTAGACGCTTCACCTTGGCAACCATATTGGAAGTCTCGAAGGTGGGCCAAAAAATCAGGCTGTGTTATGGGATGGTTAGGGATGCGACCCAATCAACCAAGGGGTTGAAGTCCTCACCGGGTAGTTATTTCGCCCATTTCAGCTCTATTTCATACCCGAAGGTCTCGCAGGTAGGGGTCGAGAGGGAAGTCGCCTTCCCCTACTCCCATTCAAAACCGTGCTTGATACTTTCGCATCACACGGCTCCTGATGTAGATACCCCTTGGCAACGGGAACAGGGTTACCAACCCCTGCTTTTGTACTTCAACTTTTGGAGCTAAATACAACATCGTAGTGTTTAAACTCGCTTTCGCCGTTAAACTCCTGTTGATTGCAGTAACTATATCTACACCGTGACTAGTGGGCATATCCTAACCATTACAATTAGGCATTGGCTTTCAGTCACATCCCTTCCCCTTAAAGGCATACGATTACACTTTCACTACTCAACAAGATGTACCTGCCGAGAGCCTAAAAAAAGGGGTTTAAACGTTCCGTTTATATGGGCATTCCATCTTTAGACTTGTCCTTTCCACCGGGGTACTTAAAAAGGTCTGTGTAGGTGTTGTATGGAAAACCCTACTTTTCCCCTTGCTCTTTTGAGCGCAGCGTGGCAACCTATTACGCTACTCAATAATGACGATGGTTCAAGCCAGACATTCGGTTTCCCTAGTCATGGATGGTTGGCAGTGGTCGCATTTGGTAGTAGGTTCTACTTCACGCCTTCCGTTCCCCGCTTCAATCCCAAGGTTGTGTATCCTGAAACTGGGGGTGGCTATCGCCTTTACTCTCTACTCCCTGATTTCTCAGTTTGTTTATGACCTTGAGTCCCCTGCCTTGCTCAGATTTCTCCAAGCGTCGGGACATATAAACAGTTATGGGATGGTCAGGGATGTGAATCCCTTATATTCCACCAAGGGGTGGAAGTCCCACTAGGAGGCTATTTCGGGCATTGCATCCCTATTTCACTCCTAAACGTCTCGCACCCATACTTGGTATTGTACCGTATTGCCGTAAAATGTTAACCTAATTTGAGATTAAATCATGCTCTCCTAGAAACCGGGCTTCTCGACGGTTGGGGGTGGAGGGGGAATAGCGATCGCCCCTAGCCCCCCATAAACCCCAATTTAGCTAAAAATCGGCTCCTGTCAAGTTTCTAAGAACGACGGATGATTTTATCCTTCTGGCTAATAAAGATTAACCCAACAGTTGCGGGGACGACAACGATCAGGAGACCAGCCAGCAAGCTATAGAAGAAATTCATCAATGAAGGTGTCATCTTAATCAGATCCTTAGAGTGCAAGTGCAGATTATATTTTTATTATTGTAAACTACCCGACGCTGAATCGAAGATTACAGCCCGGGCTTCCTACCTACCAAACCGCCTATAGCAGTTTTTTCTCTACTATTGGATCTTACGGTTTGGCGATCGGCTTTGCCCCGCGTTCCACAGGTCATCAACATGGTTATCACTATTTGCCATGTCATTTGACACTCCCCGCGCTAAAGCGACGGGGATTCTTCACTCAACGAGCCAACTTGCTCAGACAGGATTGCTCCAGCCAAAGTAGAGGTCGATTCTCCTGAAGCGTTGCTTGCGTCTAGCGCCAAAGTTCCGGTATGCCCTACCGTACTCAATCCCCGACTAAGGATGTTTCTCGCTGCATTATAGTCCCTGTCCATCACACATCCACATCGACAAACATGAGTTCGAGTGGATAAAGTCTTCTGCACAATGACACCGCAGCGAGAGCATTCCTGGCTTGTCCTGTGGGGTGGAACAGCAATAGTGCTCTTGCCGAACACCTTGCCCAAATATTCCAACCACACCCGAAACTGATACCAGGAAGCGTCGCTAATCGATTTAGCAAGGCTGTGATTTCGCACCATATTCCTGATTCTCAAATCTTCATAGGCTACCAAGTCGTTAGACTGGATTACGCATCTTGCCAACTTCACAGCCAAATCTTTACGCTGCCTACTTATCTTGAGATGGCGCTTGCCTAGAACCACCTTGGCCTTGGCTCGATTCTGACCCCCTTTCTTCCTTCTGGAAACAGTGCGCTGCGACTGCTTTAGTCGTGATTCACTTTTCCTGAGATGCCGGGGGTTTCCAACTGTTTCACCGTTGCTATCGGTGTAGAACTCTTTGAGTCCAACATCCAAGCCGATGGCTCGACCAGAGGGTTCAACAAATTCAGTCCGTTCTACACGAATACAGAACTGAACATAGTAGCCATCGGCTCTTTTGACGAGGCGAACTCGCTTAATCTGCTCTATTGGATAGAAATGCAGATCACGAGTGCCTTTGAGCTTTAGTCTACCAATGCCCTTCTTGTCGGTGAAGGTGATTGCCTTGCGATTCGAGTCTAACTTCCACCCAGAGGTTTTGTACTCTACCGAGCGGTTATTTTTCTTAAAAGAGGGAAACCCTTTCTTTCCGGGGATACCCTTCTTGCAGTTTTCGTAGAATCGAGAGATTGCACTCCAGGCTCTTTCTGCGGATGCTTGCCGAGCCATGCTGTTGAGTTCAGCAGCAAAAGGGAATTCCTTAGCAAGTTGAGCACATAGCTTTTGCAGGTCGTTCTGTCCAGTTCCCTGGTTGTCCATCCAATAACGGATGGCTTGGTTTCGGATGAACTGAACTGTTCTCACCGCCTCGTCTATGGCGCTGAATTGCTGGGGTTTTCCGTAGGCTTTGAACTCTAGTACAGTTAAACTAAGCCGGGTAGTCGCCCACCCGACTCGTCTCCAAAACCGGACTTGAGACTTTAACCTCATCCGGCTCCTCGATAACTTGGCTCTTGTCATGAGAACCGTGACTACCATCTAAGGCCGTCTTAACGTCGTGACAGTGACGGTGAAGAAGTTGGAGGTTCTTGTATGTATCCTTTCCGCCTTTCGACTTAGGGATGATGTGGTCGATTTCCATCACGTCTTCTTCCCGGAATGTTAGTCCGCAGTGGGCGCACTTCCCTTTTTGTTTCTTCAAGAGCTTTGACACCCTTGTAGGAATTCCTGGTTGTTTGCCCATTCTTGTACTCCAGTATTTAAGATTACCGTCGTATGGACTGGCTTCGCCTTTGACCTTGGTGTGGTGGATAATTGGTGTTTCTGCATGGCTTCGTAACTGCATCGGGTTTGACTCCGTGCGAGTCGCGAAAGCCCAATTTCTACTTCCAATCTTCCGCCAATATTTCCGAGCTACCCATTTCCCAGTCTTATTTGAGTGTCTTCTTTTTCCCCATCTGGCTAATTTCCAATAGAGGAGTTCGTCCAATTGGGAGAATATTTGTTTTGACACCGCAGTTGAGTAGTAGTTACTCCATCCCCTGATGACCGGATTAAGGTGCCTAATTAGCCCCTCTTGTGGTGCGACGATGTGAGAATCTACTATCTGTTTCAATTTCTGGTAATGGGACTTGACAGCCTTCTTGCTGGGTTTGATGATGGTTTTGAATCCTAGAGGCTCATTATGGGTATTCTTCCCGGTTTTGTATTTGCCAACTTTATGTTGTCGGATGTTAAAACCGAGAAAATCGAATCCCGGGTTATCACACTCTTGAGTGTGAGTGATATGAGTTTTTTCCTCTTTGAGTTCTAATCCCATCCCTTTCAACCATTCCTGGATGTGGTCACGACATTTCTCGATTACCCCAAGGTTTTCGTGAATGATAACGAAGTCATCTGCGTATCTGATTAAGGATACTGCTCGTCTTCGATTGGTACGACTACCTTTTCCAGGTAGTTGTTCCACTAATTCCTTGATGCTCTCTTCCATGCCGTGGAGGGCAATATTTGCCAGTAGGGGACTTATTACGCCTCCCTGTGGTGTCCCCTCATCGGTCGGGAATAGCTGTCCAGAATCTATTACCCCAGCTTTTAACCATGCCCGGATTTGTCGTCTGATGGCGGGTATCGTTTCGAGCTTGTCCAATAGTTTGCCATGGTCAATCCTGTCAAAGCATTTAGCAATGTCGGCGTCTAATACCCATTTAGGTTTGCACCTAATGGCATTGAATATTGCCCCGATTGCGTCCTGACAAGACCTACCTGGTCTGAACCCGTATGAGTTAGGTTCAAATTTGGCTTCCCATTGGGGTTCGAGTGCCATTTTGACTAAGGCTTGTAATGCGCGGTCGTATATTGTGGGTATTCCTAATGGTCTCTTTTCGTCTCTTCCCGGTTTGGGAATCCATACCCGACGTGCGGGTTTGGCTTTTGAGTTGAGCTTCAATTGACCTACAAGGCGCATACGTGCTTTTGGGGATAGGGATTTAACCCCATCCACTCCTGCCGTCTTTTTGCCTTGATTATCTTGTGTAACCCGACGAGCCGCTAACATTCTGGCTGACCAGCTCTTCAGCAGTAACTTTTGGAGTCCGCGAACTGTTTTTATGTCACCACGACGTTCGGCTTGATGAATCCGTTTTTGCAGGCGGAAGACTCGACGTTCGATTGATTTCCAATCAACATCTTGCCATTCCAGCACCACCGTATTGTTTCCAATCGTTTTGGGCATTTCCATGCTACTAAGGCTCCATCTTCCAAGTTATCGTGAGTCCGTCAGCATATCCTGGGCATTACCCCAGACATTCGCTTCTGACTCAATCCTTCCTCACGTTGGTTTGCGGATGGTTTCCTACTCAGGATTTCGACCTTATTCCTGAGAGCAACAACGGAGGTTACTTCGTTCCAGATATCGATTGATTGTGCCTTTAGGATGCCACTTTACGCCGGGTTTATTTGGGTGTATGAGAGGTCTGTATGATATCAGCCTCCCCTTTATCCTTTAGCCATTTTGGCTCCTGCGTGTCAGTCTAATTTTCGCAGGTTTATAGTAACGACGCTTTCGGACGTGACTTCGTTTTCTATCCATGGACACTTGCTCAAGAGGGCGCCCGTTTAGACCCAGGCTTACTCCCTTTCATCCCCGCTTCACAGATTGATGACCAGTCGCTACTGTGGGGGACGTGCTTTCACGCGATACACCTCGCGGGATGGACTTTCACCACCATCGATATCTAGTTGTCAAGGTTCAATGCCCTTTGGGGGCTGTGTTCCTTGCCCCGCCTACGTTTCAGGAATTTTCCTTCTACTTTTGGCGGGAACGAATCGCACATCATGGCTATATCCATGCACACAATATAAGCCGTCTTGGCAGGACGGCGACTCAAGTCGCCGTGTCGTCTTTCATCCCCGCGCTAAAGCGACGGGGCTTTCAGACTCCCGCACTATTGTCGTAATGTCATGTGCATCTATCATACCATCAACCATGAATATGTCAATTAGCCCATCAAACTCCCTTTTAGTTACAGTTTGTTCACCAGTCGCTTAATATATTGCCCTCACCCTAAATCTGGATCCCATAGAGGGAGAGGGACTTTGAGAGGTGATCAGATGATTTCTGAACAGGCTGTAACTTGGCAACCACTGCCAATTTAGGGGGCTGGCTAACCCCTAAAATGGGAAAAGGTTAACAAACTTCAACTCAAGGCCATGACAACTTTTACCATCTTAGACTGGACTCTGGGCTTGTTCCTGGCGGGAATGACCCTATTATTTATTTTCCGCATTGTTTTGACCTGGTATCCCCAAGCCGAGTTAAATCAGTTTCCGTTTAATCTGATTTTCTGGCCAACGGAACCCTTTTTAGCCATCACCCGCAAAGTGATTCCCCCTTTGGGAGGCGTGGATATTACCCCGGTGATTTGGGTAGGGATTTTTAGCCTCCTGCGGGAATTGTTACTGGGACAACAGGGAATTCTGAGAATGATTGTTTAACGAGAAGGCAAATTTTTGTTCATCCACTGTTCCACAAAATTGGTGTAAACCTTACCCTCGAGAAACTCCGGGGTTTCCATAATTTTCTGATGAAAACTGATGGTTGTGGGAACTCCGGTAATAGCAAATTCACGCAAAGCGCGTTTCATCCTTACTATAGCCGCTGCCCGGTCAGGACCCCAGACAATTAGCTTACCAATGAGAGAATCGTAATAGGGGGGAATCTCATAATCGGTGTACACATGGGAATCAATCCTGACCCCATTACCCCCCGGTGGAAGATAGCCGCTGATGCGTCCGGGGTGTGGTCTAAAGTTGCGATCTGGATCTTCCGCATTAATCCGACATTCGATCGCATGACCCCTAAGCTGAATTTGATCTTGGGTGAGATGCAATTTTTGTCCTTGGGCGATGCGGATCTGTTGGGCGATTAAATCTAGCCCCGTTATCATTTCTGTTACCGGGTGTTCTACCTGGATACGGGTATTCATTTCCATAAAGTAGAACTTCCCATGGCGATCGAGTAAAAATTCTACTGTTCCCGCCCCGGTATAGTTAATTGATGCGGCTGCTTTCACCGCCGCCTCTCCCATTTTTCGCCGGAGTTCAGGATTTAAAGCCGGACTGGGCGCTTCTTCCAGTAGCTTTTGATGTCGTCGCTGAATTGAACAGTCCCTTTCCCCTAGGTGAATCACATTCCCAAATCCATCGGCTAAAATCTGAAATTCAATATGGCGGGGACACTCGATAAATTTCTCGATATATAAGCCTGGGTTTCCAAAGGCTGCTTCTGCTTCTCCTTGGGCGGCGGAAAATAGTTTCGGGAGTTCCTCGGCGCTTCGGACCAGTCGCATTCCCCGACCTCCTCCCCCGGCGGTGGCTTTGATAATTACTGGATAGCCAATTTTTTGGGCTATTTTTTGGGCAGCTTTGTCATTGGTGACTAAGCCTTCACTACCGGGAATGGTGGGAACACCGAAACGCTGCATGGTTTCTTTGGCTGTGGACTTATCTCCCATTGACCTAATCGCCTCCGGGGTTGGACCGATAAAGGCGATGTCGTGGTCAGCACAAATTTCCGCAAATCTGGCATTTTCCGCTAAAAAACCATAGCCAGGATGAATGGCGGTGGCGTTCCGGGTTAGGGCTGCGGAGATGATGTTGGGGATGTTTAGATAACTTTTGCTGCTACTGGGTTCGCCTATGCAAACAGCTTCGTCGGCTAACTGGACGTGCAAGGCATGGCGATCTACAGTGGAGTGGACGGCCACTGTGGCAATCCCCATTTCTTCACAACTTCGGAGAATCCGTAGGGCAATTTCCCCACGATTGGCAATCAGGATCTTTGAAAACCGCATTTTCGGTGGTGTTCGGGCAATAATCAGTTAGGATATGTTATTTTGGGACTTTGTGGAAGATACTACCCAAATTTGTTGGCAAAAAAAGTTTGGCAATTTTGGAGTTTGGTGCTACAATGGTAAATTAGCACACCGATGGGAAAAATCATTCCTAGTCCTCGGTTGTCTTCTGCGGATGTGGCGGAATTGGTATACGCGCACGTTTGAGGGGCGTGTGGCTTTGCCTTGCGAGTTCGAGTCTCGCCATCCGCATTTTACTTAAACCCCTATCCTGACTACTATCGCGGGAATTCACTTAACCCGATAGTCGTATCGTCACACTCAATATGCACTCCATTCAGTCTTAGTATACGGGACGATTGGTGCATATCCTTTAGCAACAAATCTTAATTATTGACGGGTTAATCAATAAACACAACTTAATCAATCTGTCAAATATCCATACCTCCCCCCAACCAAACACCGATAGGGTAACTCCCTTGTGATACCCGTCAATGGCAAGCCTATCGGTTCGTTCCTCACCATTGACTGCTATCACGTCGGTCGCACCCCCAAGAGTGTTTGTTCCGGTTGGGGGGAGGATATGTTTCAAAATCAACCACGACAACAGCAGAAGATAATTCCCCAAGCTATCAATGTACAAAGATACACCTATCAATGTATAGTATTAGGCAAGGTGGTTAGGACGCAGCTTTGAGAACGGAATCCATGGCATCATGGAGAGAATCAAACTGCTCAATACAATGGCGAATGCGGGCTTTCAACCACGACCAACATTTCTCTATCTTGTTGAGGTCTGGCGAATAAGGTGGTAGATAGAGCAAACGGCATTGAGCCGCCTCCACTAGCTCAGGAATCCGTCCCCCTTTATGAAACGTTGCATTGTCTAGCACTAGAGTCTGACCTGGCTTCAGTGTTGGAATTAAGATGAACTCCAACCACAACTCAAACACTGTCCGATTACAACAACCCTCAAAGCTAAAGGGGGCTAAGAGTTGTTGATGACACCATGCGGCTATATAGCTCACCCTGCCCTGCCTCTTCCCTGATTTGAGGGCATGGAAGCGTTTTCCTTCCTCGCAGTAACCATAAGGGTAATCCGAGTCCTGACTATTCATGCCGGCTTCATCGAGGTAGACCACTTCTTCCGGCTCCATATGTTCAATCTGAGCCATAAACTCCTCTCGCTGTTGCTTCCAACGTTCTTGGTAGCCGTAAGTTTTTTTTCTGGTGAAGCCAATTTTCTTCAAGGCTCTGGATATGGTGCGAGGAGAGATGTCGTCATCCCAAAGTTCAGCCATTTGAGCGGAGGTTTTGTGGCCATGCTCTTGGGCAAAAGCCTTGAATTTATGCCAGTCGGTAATTTTGTGGTTATTGCCAGGTGGGTGATTAGGTTTAGGGAGGAAGTCTCCGGTCTGTGCTTTTCTTTGCAGCCAGAGATTAATGGTGTTCCGGCTGACATGGAAAACTTCACTGGCTTCTGTTTTGGGCATACCGTCTAGTTCAATTGCATCAATAACTTTTTGTCTGAGGTCGTAACTATAGGGGGCTGGCATTTTTGGTCTTCTTAGTCATCTCGTCCTCTCCATTATACGTCCTAACTTTCATGTCTTGTGCTATACAAAGATATCAGACCGCCTTTCCGTGGACTAGACCTATAGGTAAACCTATGAGCGATCGCCTATCCGGTTATCTATGGGTCTGATTCATAATCCTCGGTGAGGGGAAACTATGGGCTATCATCTGGCTGATATGAAAAGTGCGATCGCCTAATCTAAACTATCTCCTACCGGAACCAACCCGATACCCCTAAACAACTTTTCAACTGGTGACAATTACCGAGCAGAAACCGATACCAACATAATCAGTTCACCCCCAAAATCTTAGCCGTAGGTTGTAGGTAAAGCTATCTGTTGGGGGTAACTTAGTTCTGGGTAATATCTGGACATGATAGGGTAGGCATTCATATTTTAGAAGTTACATAATGTAAATACATTATGTATAGCATTAGTCAAGGTGGTTAGGACGCAGCTTTGAGAACGGAATCCATGGCATCATGGAGAGAATCAAACTGCTCAATACAATGGCGAATGCGGGCTTTCAACCACGACCAACATTTCTCTATCTTGTTGAGGTCTGGCGAATAAGGTGGTAGATAGAGTAAACGGCATTGAGCCGCCTCCACTAGCTCAGGAATCCGTCCCCCTTTATGAAACGTTGCATTGTCTAGCACTAGAGTCTGACCTGGCTTCAGTGTTGGAATTAAGATGAACTCCAACCACAACTCAAACACTGTCCGATTACAACAACCCTCAAAGCTAAAGGGGGCTAAGAGTTGTTGATGACACCATGCCGCAATCATGCTCACCCTGCCCTGCCTCTTCCCGGATTTGAGGACATGGAAGCGTTGTCCTTGCTCACAGTAACCATAAGGATAATCCGAGTCTTGACTATTGATGCCAGCTTCATCGAGGTAAACCAACCCTTCCGGCTCCATCTGTTCAATCTGAGCAATAAACTCCTCTCGCTGTTGCTCATCACGTTCTTGGTAGCCGTAAGTTTTTTTTCTGGTGAAGCCAATTTTCTTCAAGGCTCTGGATATGGTGCGAGGAGAGATGTCGTCATCCCAAAGTTCAGCCATTTGAGCGGAGGTTTGATCGCCATGCTCTTGGGCAAAAGCTTTGAATTTATGCCAGTCGGTAATTTTGTGGTTATTGCCAGGTGGGTGATTAGGTTTAGGGAGGAAGTCTCCGGTCTGTGCTTTTCTTTGCAGCCAGAGATTAATGGTGTTCCGGCTGACATGGAAAACTTGACTGGCTTCTGTTTTGGGCATACCGTCTAGTTCAATTGCATCAATAACTTTTTGTCTGAGGTCGTAACTATAGGGGGCTGGCATTTTTGGTCTTCTTAGTCATCTCGTCCTCTCCATTATACGTCCTAACTTTCCTGTCTGGTACTATAAATGATTGTAGTGGAGTTTAAAGCCAAAGGGAAGTCAAATCACGTGCATTGCCATTTATGAGGCCATCCGAACTGCTCAGTTCATCCGCAATAAAGCCGTCCGTTTCTGGATGGATAATTCAGGAATTGGGCAGAAGGATTTGTATCGCCTAGCGCAAAACACGCTCGAGATGAATTTCCTTTTGCTCGCGACTTAAACTCCAGTGCCTGTCAAGCTTCCATTGAAAGAGCATATTCGGCGATCGCAAGGTTCTACGATAACTGCCGGAAAGCCATTCCAGGAAAGAAAGGCTTTCCCAAGTTCAAAAAGAACAGTCGTTCAGTTGAATACAAGACTTCTGGGTGGAAGCTATCAGAAACTCGTAAGAAAATAACCTTCACCGACAAAAAAGGCATAGGCCAGCTTCAACTCAAAGGAACATGGGATTTACATTTCTACCCGCTCGAACAAATCAAACGGGTTAGGCTTATTCGTCGTGCGGACGGCTACTATGTTCAATTTATGCTCAAAGCGGATGTTAAAGTAGATAGTCAGCCCACGGGTAAAGCGATTGGTTTGGACGTAGGATTAAAGGAATTTTATACCGATTCTAATGGTCAAGCGCGAACCTAACCCCAGATTTTATCGAAAGGGTGAGAGCCGCTTGAAATTTAGACAAAAGCGTGTTTCTCGCAAAAAGAAAGGCTCATCCAACCGAAAGAAAGCGATTAACCAACTAGGACGAGTACACCTCAAGATAAGTAGGCAACGTGTTGGCGAAGCCTGCGCGAAGCGCATAGAACACGCCAAGAGACTGGCGCGTTGCGTAATCCAATCTAACGATTTGGTCGCTTATGAAAACTTGAGGGTAAAGAATTTGGTTAGAAACCACTGTCTCGCCAAGTCGATTAATGATGCTCTTTGGTATCAATTCAGGAAGTGGCTAGAGTATTTTGGGGTTAAGTTTGGCAAGGTGACGGTTGCCGTTAACCCGGCTTATACTTCCCAAGAATGCTCTAACTGTGGTGCAGTGGTCAAAAAAGCCCTATCCACTCGAACTCATGTTTGTCAATGTGGGTTAAACTTGGATCGGGATAGGAATGCTGCGCTCAACATCCTGTTCGCGCAGCGTTGCGCAGCAAAGTCAGCCTTGTGTACGCTAGGGCATAGCGGAACATGGGTCTTATACCCGAACGCTTCAGGAGATTCGACCTATACTATGGCTGGAGCAATCCTGTCAAAGCAAGTTGGGTCTATGAATGAAGAATCCCCTCGCCTTTAGGCAATGGGAGTGTCAAAGGATTATCTGATGAAGAATATTCCCCTTGACGAGTTGATTCCCAAACTGCAAACTCCAGAGGAACGGGAATTGGTTTTGGCTTTGGGTTATCAGGTGATTAGCTCTAGTGCTAGGGTTACAGAGGAGCCAATGATTAATGATGAAGAGGCACGCGCCTATCAAAAATTGCTAGAATTGCTTAATCTTCCCGAAGCCCGGGTTAAGGAATTAGAAGCAACAGTTGACGCTCAACTTCAAAAATCCGAAGGACTGGTGAAGTCAATGAGTCGTCAATTAGGGCAATTTTTTCGGGAAGTCAGTCAATAGCTATAGTTTCGGCTGCTAAATGATGGATGCAATTAATGATTTGATCAAACAGGCTCACCAAGGTAGTGTGGTCGCCATAGTTGAGGTACTTAATTATTATCTGGCGGAAAGTAAGGTAATAATTAGGGCTGTTTTTGTGGGGGGTATTCTGCAATTACTTTGTGAAGGAAAGCAAGCAGAATATCTGGATAAATCATATTTAGTCCGTGAGATTAAGGACGTTTTAGAGACAATTGCTCCCCGGAAGATTCGCCGAGTTAGCATCCATAGTCGTGTCTTTAATCAACATCAATTACTGTGGTTAGAGGATATTCTGGATAGTCCAGATAGTGAACTGCTTTGGTCAGAAAATATCACCATAAAAAAACCACATATATGGGCGGGATTACCGGGTCATACTAGTGGGGGACTAATTGATAGTTATCCATCTCAGGAATTGGTGCAAAAGCAACAATCGTCACGGGGTATATTAATTGCGCTCATCAGCATAATTGTGTTATTAATTGTGGGGGTATTTGCTTTTTATCAATGGATGAGTTTAGCGGTTACTCAATTGTTTAACTCGGATTATACATCGGTGAAACCTACTCCCAATCAGACAATTTCTGATGATGTATTATCGGATGAAGAGTTGTTTAAACAGGCTGTCCAATTAGCTGAAAATGCTGTGTCTTTAGGAAGGGATGCAATGACTGATAGGGAATGGTTAGAAATTGCGGAAAAATGGCGGGCGGCGGCTGATTTAATGGCGGCTGTATCTCCTAGCTATCCTCGCTATGCTACGGCTCAAAATCGGGTGGCTTTGTATCGTCGGAATCAGGAAATAGCTTTGTCGGAAGCGAGAATTTCTCGGTAATCTAATCAGCAAAATTTGGTGGTGTGAGGGGATAATTGAATGCGTAAAGAATATTATAAACTGGTGCGCGATCGCATTCCTGAAATGATACGACAATCTGGAGGTAAGCCGGAAATCAAGGTTTTATCTGAGGCGGAATATCGCATAGCTTTACGAAATAAGTTAAGGGAAGAAGCCGAGGAAGTTCAAGAAAGCGATGATGCTAGTCTATTGGAGGAATTAGCAGATATTTTAGAGGTGGTTGAATCGTTGAAGAAAAGTTATAACATATCCGATGAGCAGATACAATTAAAAGTTGATGAAAAACGAGCGCAACGAGGTGGTTTTAAACAGAAAATAATGTTATTATGGACTGCATAAATTTCGGATAATTGGTCAGCTATTATCACACCATAATTTGAGATATATAAATGCAATCAGACATAGAAAATAACTGGGGGATTCAAGCCATTAACTTATTAGTTAATATAAACATTATTTTAGGGTATCCAGATGGTACATTTCGCCCCAATGCACCTGTAACTAGGGCTGAGTTTGCTACGTTAATGTGTAGGATGTTTGATGATGCACCGATAATTCAGGAGGCGATCGCCTATAAAGATGTTGCCGATAACTATTGGGCAAAATCGAATATTGAACAAGCGACTCGCCGAGGTTTTTTGGCCTGCTATCCTGACGGTACATTTCGCCCACAGCAACCTATTCCTAGGGTGCAAGCCTTAATTGTTTTAGCGGCACATCTACAGCATAGAATCCCTGAAAACCCGGAAGAAATTCTCACACAATATTTTGATGATGCGGCGGCAATCCCCAATTATGCTAGGGAAAGAATTGCCGCTGGGGCGATTGAAAATTTAGTGGTTAATTATCCATAAGTTCGACAACTCAAGCCTAATCAAAATGCTACTAGGGGTGAAATCGCGGCTTTTTTATGTCAAGCCTTGCGACCTAGAAATGTGGTGTCTTGGGAATATATCGCCTATAGTAATTTATTCGCAATTACCCCTCAATTTGACTATGCGGCAAAATTTTCCGAAGGATTAGCTAATGTCATCATTAATGGTCAAAATTGCTTCATTAATACAGAAGAAAATATCGTGATCACTTTGGCAAGTGATATTATATCTTTGGGGGCATTTTCGGAGGGAATGGCTAGTGTCAACATGGATGATAAAAGTGGATATATTGACCGGGAAGGTAGACTAGCAATTCCTGCCAAATTTAGTTTGAATCCTGTCTATTATTTTGCGGAAGGTTTGGCATTAGCTAAACTTTATGATCAGACAAAATGGGGATATATTAATAAATCAGGTGATTGGCACATTATAGCTAAATTTGATGGTGGGGGTAGCTTTTCCCAAGGACGGGCAAAAGTTAGGATCGGATCTGAATGGGGATATATTGACCGGGAAGGTAACTCGATTATTGAACCTAAATTTTCAGAAGCTGGGGAATTTGCGGAGGGTCTAGCCCCAGTTAAATTAAATCATCAATGGGGATACAGCCTTTACACAAAACACAAAGTACAGTATAATGTATGGCTATTGTATAAGTTATCACAACCAACTACCATGAGCCGTTACTCTTTAGATTTTCGGAAAAAGATAGTAGAAGCCTATGAAAAAGGAGACACTTCTATCCGAAAAGTAGCGAAACGCTTTTTGGTGAGTCCAGACACGGTAAGGCGACTGGTCAAACAGTATCGATTAACGGGAGACTTATCTCCTCGTAAGTGTGGCACTAAAAAGAAAAGCATTTGATCTAAGCATGAGGAAGCCGTGATAGATATCGTAGAAGCCCACCCCGACCTGACCTTATGGCAATATAGTGAGAAGCTCAGAGACAAGCTGGGCATAAATGTCAGTACGACCATGATAGATAGATTTTTAAAGCAGCACGATATAAGTCTCAAAAAAAAACATACAGGAGCGAAAAAGTAGTAACAGAAGAAGTACAGAAAGCGCGAGTAGATTATTGGTAAAGAATTAGAGATGTGGCTCCTGAAAAGCTTGTGTTTATTGATGAAAGTGGGTTATGGGTAGGGATGAGCAGACCGTTAGCCAGAGCGACGAAAGGGAAAAAAGTCTATGAACTGCGGAAATCCTATCGAGGTCAAAAAATGACAATAATTGGTGCAATTAAGCTCTCCGGAGTGGTGGCGACTCAAACATTAGAAGGGTCAATGAAAAAAGAGGATTTTCTCCAATTCATCAAGTTAGATTTATTGCCAAAATTAAAAAAAGGAGATGTAGTGGTAATGCATAACTGAAATTCTCATCATCGAGAAGAAGTCAAAGAAATGATAGAGTCAGTAGGAGCCAGGGTAGAATATCTGCCGGTGTATTCCCCTGAGTTTAACCCGATAGAGATGATGTGGTCACAGCTCAAAAGTTTAGTGTGCAAGTTCAGGACGGAGACCATGGAATTATTAGTGAGATTGGTAGAAGTGGCGGTAAGCCTTGTGAATTTACAGTGTTTGAATAACTGGTTTACCAAGTGTTGTTACTGTGCTTAATGATTGAGATAAAGGCTGTATATTAATCGGGATGGTGATTGGGTAATACAGCCAGAATTTGGGCGGGCTGAAAATTTTATTTATGGAGTTGCTAAAGTTGTTAAAGGCGACCAATATTATCTGGTTGATACCAGTGGAAATCTCACGTCAATTGTACCAAATGGGTTAGGATATTTACAATTTTCTGAGGGATTAGCCCCCTGGGGAACTGGAGAAGGGAAGGTTGGTAATTTGATTCAACCTCTGCGTTATGGTTATGTAGATACTACGGGAAAAACAATTATTCAACCTCAATTTTATGGGGCTGAACCTTTTTCTGAGGGGTTGGCTGTAGTACAGTTAAACGGTCACTACGATTGAGGAAGCTGGGGGGAAGCAAGTCAAGGAATGCCTCCAGAATCTTTGAGAATTGTTCGCGGGGGGAAATATGGATATATTGCTAAACCTTGAATATCATCTGATGTTGATGAGATTAAAAGAGTTTTCAGTGGTGATAGCTTCGATAATGCTGAGGGGAGGGTGAGTTAGCAAGAAGGGAAAATACAGTAGTGTGTAGCCAGGGTCAAGAAATGATGTTGATTGGTGCTAGTTTTAGCTTAAACTATAGTTAAAATTAATTCACATTCGATTAAACAATGGCTATTAACAGGGTTAGAGTCGCTAAAGATAAAGCAGACCTAGTGCGAGATTTAACCGAATCCGAAAACAAAAGCGGCCCGTTTCAGACCTATGCAGATGTAATAGTATTCGCCGCCTCTGTAGGTATCCGCCACCAAAAGCGAGTACCGATTGAGGCTGTTTCTCAGAGAGATCCCGCGCCTATTTCCCTAGAGATATTCATTTCGAGGGGTTATGATTGGGTAATTAAACTGATAGCGATCGCCCATACTAAGGACAGCAAAACAATCTCACCTTTTGACCCAGAATTGGAAGCAGAAAGAGTGAAAATTTTTGAAGAATTTGCCAATGGTGGACTAGAAATTTTACGAGAAGAATTTAGGGGGGCGGTAGATTATGGCGATCGCCTGTTATTATTGCTGATGTCGGAACGCGATCGCTTCAAAAAACCGGAATCAGAATTTGATCTGAGTCAATTTTTAGGCTAATTCAGCGGCGGTCACTCTTACCGTTGTATGCTTCTAGGATCGAGGGCATCTCGGAGACCATCTCCCAGTAAATTAAATGCTAAAACGGTTAAAATAATCAACAATGCTGGCGGCCAAATTAGCCAAGGTTGTAGCACCAAAATGGAAGCATTAGTAGCAGAAGAAAGTAAATTCCCCCAGGAAGGATATGGCTGTTGAATACCCAAGCCAATTAAACTAAGCACGGACTCAGAAATAATAAAACTGGGGATGGTCAGGGTAGCCGAAATAATCACATAGGTAGCTGTTTGGGGGAGTACATGACGGATAATAGTATAAATTGGTTGAGCCCCCATTACCCTAGCCGCTTGGATAAATTCGCGTTCTTTAATAGAGAGAACCTGTCCCCGAATGACTCTAGCTAGTCCCGCCCAACTAATAAATGAAATGATAATTACAATTAGTAAAAACCTTTGGGCGCTGGAAAGTTGGGGAGGAAGGACTGCTGCTAAAGCTACTAATAAATAAAGTCCGGGAATAGTCATTAAAACTTCCACTAATCGCATGGATATAGTATCAATCCAGCCACCAAAATAGCCGGAAATTCCCCCAACCAACATACCCAAGGGGAAAGCAATAGCAATTCCGACTAAACCGATACTGAGGCTGATACGACTACCAAAAACTAAGCGACTCAACTGATCGCGGGCTTGTTCATCGGTTCCTATGAGGTTAATATAGGCTGGACCCACTACGCCAAAAAGATGAAGGTCAAAGGGAATTAAACCTAAAATTTTATAGGGGTCTCCTTTGACGAATAACCGCAGAGGAGAAGGCTGTTCCCAGTCTACTATAGTTTGTCTTTGACCTGTTTCAATATCAACGGGTCCCTGAGTTGTGGGATAAACATGGAGTCCGATAAATTCTCCTTGAGGGTTGACCCAATGAATTGGGGTGGGGGGTAATAGGGATCCGTCTAATTGGGAATTATAGGGATTATAGGGAGCGACAAAATCAGCAGCGATCGCCATAATATAAAACAGAATCAGTATTCCCGCGCCCAATTTTGCCAAGGGATTTTTTTGTAGTCTTTGCCACCATTTCATAAACTTATTAACCTCACCTGCATATCTATCTATAACATCTGATGTTAGCATAAGAGATTACCGCTGGTGGGGGTTAATGACATTACAGGTCAATCCCAGCAGCATCTTTATCCATTCCCATCATTAGTGATTTCGGAAACCTGTAAGTTAGGAGAGTTGTCGATATCTTGGGGAAGATTAGTAAAAAAGGAACCGGCTTGGGGTGGTAACTGAGGGTTAAAGATGATTTCAATAATGCTCTTAATTACCCCAGTGATGGGAATAGCTAAAATTACTCCTAATAAACCACTAACTTTTCCTCCTAATAAGATGGCTGATCAAATCACTACCGGACTTAATACTGTGAGAATAGTATGACTCAAACCCCTATCCTAACTGCGATAATCGGGATTTACTTAACCCAATAGTCGTACCGTCACGCTCAATATGCACTCCATTCAGTCTTAGCATACGGGACGATTGGTGCATATCCTTTAGCAACAAATCTTAATTATTGACGGGTTAATCAATAAACACAACTTAATCAATCTGTCAAATATCCATACCCTCCCCCCAACCAAACACCGATAGGGTAACTCCCTTGTGATACCCGTCAATGGCAAGCCTATCGGTTCGTTCCTCACCATTGACTGCTATCACGTCGGTCGCACCCCCAAGAGTGCTTGTTCTGGTTGGGGGGGGAGGTATGTTTCAAAGTCAACATGATAGCCGTAGGTAGCCATAGAAAGGGACTTATTAATTTATCAATGTACAAAGATATTAGGCTGTCTTTCTATGGACTAGACCTATAGGTAAACCTATGTGCGATCGCAAAACCTGAACTATCATCTACCGGAACCAACCCGATACCCCTAAACAACTTTTCAACTGGTGACAATTACCGAGCAGAAACCGATACCAACATAATCAGTTCACCCCTATGTTATTGCCTATCAATAAATGCCAAAATCAACAATAACAGTTATCAATAACATCACCTCTAGTATGATTATACTCATTGCATTAATCTCCAAAAATAAAGGGTAAACCATTTAATCCTCTCCAAGGGTTCAAAGATTGCGTAAAAATTACTATATGGTGGTGATTCAATTATTTGATATTCATTTAGCCAAATAGTTTCACGTTTAACCATCATATTCTGCTTCATATCATTGTATGTGTAAAATTTTAACCATCCTGCCATTTTCCCATAAATAGAAACTTGGTCTGCATCAAATAATATCCTCACAAATTTGCTACCTGATATATCTGGCAATCGTTTACTTCCGTGTGCTGTATCATCCTCTTTGAGTAAGTATTGGTTGTAAGCTAAAAACCAATTAGTTTCAGATATATCATATTTGTTAGACATGATCTCACCTGCTTGATTACATTATCGTTATCCGTGTCACACCATAAATCACCTACACTTAAACCGATAGGGCTTGTCGGTAAATTACTGATCTTACCATTTGTAGATGCTGTGGGTTTACCTAGTGCGTCTAATTTTTGAGATAATTCTTGAATCCCTGCCACTAATAAAGGAACTAATTTTTCATAAAGAATCGTCAGATAATCTATTTTTTTGTCGTCAACTTCAGGGCTATCTGTGTGGTCATTTTGAACCACTTAAACTGCATCGGGGTAGTGCTCTTGAACTTCTTGTGCGATTAAACCGATTTTAGTTTATTGTGTAGAAAATCCATGGCTGCTAACTCATTATATTTAAATTTAATTAAATATAATTTTTGAAGTCCATCTAAGCTATTAATACTCTCATTAACAACTGTTGTAAATCTCATATCCGAAGAACCTTTAACATAATCTCCACTATCGTTAATCAAAGATACGTTTGTGCCTCCTACTCTAAATCTAGTATGTACTCCAGATGATGAAAGAGTTGAGTGCTTCATAAAATATGTCTGCCCGTTATATAAGTGTATTGCATATCTATCGCTAGGAGCACCTCGCCAAACATTACTTTCAAGAAAATTAATACCATGATATATAAATACTCTAGGATTAGCCTCTGCTTCAAGTCGCATAGAATAATTTCCCTGATGAGAAAACGCCCAGCTATTTCCTCCAACTCTACTATTTAGTACTAAACTTGCCGAACCAGCAGTAGACCCTATCCGGCGTATGTCAAACCCCCTCCAAACATGAAAATTAATAAGCATATTTTTATCAAAACAACTTTCATTATTTAAAAAATATACTGGATTATTTATTATGTTAAATGTTTTAATTCCTGTGAAAGTGTGATTGCCTGTAGTTCTTACTACAGTTGAATCTACATTAATTGTTCTATTAGCTGCTAATGTTCCTCCTCCTGATAAACCATCTCCTGCGGTTAATGTAATGTTTGAATGTGTATGCTCTGATGGAGTAAACGTTGTCGGTTTACTTGTAACTTCAGACCAAGTAGGCCACCTGGTTGCGGTAGCAGGCGCACTACTGATGTCGCCCCATATATGACCGTGACCGGATGGCGCGAAATTAGTATTTGAGTCAATAACTGCTTGTATCCGTTCATTAGTTAAATACAGATTAACTTCAGCTTCTGGCAAGTCATCGGTTGATTGCCCAAATTTACTAGAGTAAATATTGAAATTAGTCATAATAAAGATTCCGAAAAAAGGGGGATTATCCCCCAACTATTTAATCTACAGTGACCAGCTCAACCAAGGTCACTGAAATATCAGCAACTGATTCGGCAATAGCTTGTAGTTTACTAGCGCCAATAGTGAGCATAACAGTATCACCCGGCTTCACAGAAAATGCGGCATTAGCTACGGTATTTTTTGTGGGTTCTAAGATGAAATGAACGGGTACATTATACCGATTTTTGATAAATACATTACGCCCGTTTGTGTTAGCATTTACTGCCACTAATTCGGCAACTGTATTAGCCGTTAAACTAATAGCGGTTGTAACGGGAGTACCCGGTATCTTAGCAGTAATATTGAGAGTGTCTAAATTTAGAGCGCTACTATAAACCGAAAAACTCATAATCACCTACCTCCTAAATAATTCCATTGTAGCCGGTTAGTAAGTGATTGTCTGCTCTAACCCGACAATCTGCGAAACACTATCCTCTGTTATCCCGTAGATACTAGCAGTAGATTTTAACTCGTCATCCCATGCAGTGTTAGGCGGTAGCCATAAACATTGACCTGGTATGCAATTGCTGATGTGTCCATGACTAAACCAAACCCCAACGCTACCCGTGTTCTGTAGGTGTAAGCGATATCTCTAAGTATTGGCTGCGCGGATAAGTGTAGGGGTATTACCTACGGAAATCCCAAAATTTTCGGGTTGAGTTAATGATGGTGTTTTGGGTAAGGTATCAAGTTGGTATTCTGCCATACCAAAAATATTAATTGAATCATTATTGTGTAATTGATTTAAACATCTAGCTTGTCATACAGAATGTGAATCTATAGCTAATCCTTCTGTCTGATTGGTAATCAATTCGATTAATAAATTTTCGGTATGGATTCCCCCATAATAAGGGAGTTTTATGATACCTAGATTTAACCCGTTTTCTGTGGCTAGGTTCCCATCAAATATCTGTAAGTCTATAGAACCTTGTAACACATCTTGTTTCTTAAACGAATAAACACATTGCCAGAATGGCTAATGTACAGATTTGACATAGATGACGAAAGATGGGGTGAATTTGAAGTTAAAGTAGAGATTGATGATGTCAATCTCATGACCAAAGCCGAAGAAAAAGCCGAAATCAAATTACCTAACTTAGCTGAATCAATTGCTGAAATATTTGGTATGGTAATGGAAATTGCTATCTCTCATCAGGTTACAAAAAACGCTGTTTTAACGGCGTTACATGAAGCAGGTTTGGCTCATGCTGCCGCTTTTAAAGCTGGTAGGAAAGTATCTGAAATAATTGATGATTTGGGATTCGCTACCGAGGAAAAATATGAAACAATTAAAACAGCATTTACCCCGGAGGCTGATAATTTTGAGGAGCTACTGGAACCCAATGAAAGCAAAATTAAGATTACCAACCAGAAGGATGCAAAAGAAACATTACAAACAACATTAAATCAAATTCAATAAATATTTGCTTACGCGCTCAAGGTACTTTACAGGTGAACAGTAATGACCCAGCAAAAGACATATTAGCCGATTTAACGCGGTTATATGATTCAATGAAAAAACAGGATGATATCAGAGAAGAGGAAACCGAAAAAGTACAAGAATTACTGAAAAAAGACTTTCCTGATATCAAGATAGAAACCGAATTGATTGATGGCGATAACCCACTAAGAGGGACTTTGTAATGGTTGCCAGAAGTGCAAGAATGCTAAGGAGTACTCGTAGCTTGTCTAGTCGTCAAACCCGTAGCAGTATAGGTAGAAATGGCGTTAGACAAGTTAATTTAGCCCAAAGAACATCTACCCAGGAAATGGGTTGGTTTGGCAAATTATGAGCCAAATTTACTGGTAAAGTTGTTGAATGGGGCAAAAGTTTTGGAGGTTGGCTATGGGAAGGAATTACTAAGTTTTTATCTAACTTTAGCTTTGAGAAAGTAGCGAGATTTATTACCTCTAATTGGGACAGCTTTGGGAATTTTAATGGGAATATTAGCGATAGTGATATTGATAGAAACATCCCAAATATTGCCGGACAATTTATAACCACCACGGCTGGGTTTTTAGGTAATATGGCTGGGAAATTAGTATGTGGTGTTTTACCAGTAGCAGGTCTTGCATTTATCAATAAAGCGGCTGCTATGCACGTAGCATTAAGCAAGGGGCCTGAAATGCTTATGGAAGTATCTACAGCATTCGGTTCATGCGTTAAACAGTCATTTAACATGGCTATGAAAGCAATAGCATGGACGTTATTTAAACACGGTAGATGGGTTGTTAAAATGTTTTTAACAAAAAGCCCAACAACACTAGCAAGGTCTATTGTTTAAATGGTTCCTGGTGGTAAAGGAACGATTGAAAAATGGGGTGAAGAAAAAGGTGAAGAATGGTCTTTGGGAAAACAGAGAAGGGAAGCTAGGGAGAAATTACCAGAAAAATATGATGGAAATATAAACACTATTTGGAACCAAGACAGTTCCGAGGAATTCGGGGATTAGTTTAGCGAGAACTGTAAAGAAGCTATCATCTTAGTCGCTCAAGGTTTAGATGAATATATGGCACTGCAAAGAATAGAAGAAAATAGATAACAACAATTAGTTAATGCTGTAGTATAAGCTGGTGGAGAAAGATTCAGACTTGTGTCATCTTTGAGAAATTTGCCGGAAAATGTTGCGAGTACATTGGCTCAAACTGAACTGAAATACTAGGGAATAGGGATATAGGTCAATTTATGGGGTCAGGTGATTTTCGGGAAATCAGTACGTCAGCTAATCTTAAAATACAGTTAACTTTGGTTTTGTACAACTACGAAAAACCACCATACTGGACTAAAGATAGGCGGTCAACACTGCCAAAAACTCAAATAGAGTTACCGTCGGTTAGTAGGGATAAAATTACATGGGATAGGTGACAAAGGATATTTACTCAACCCAGTAAATCAGCATTTACTAAAGGGAATATTAAGGTTACTTGTACTATGAGTAATGGCAGAAGATTTGCGTTTTTTATGAATGAATCTAGTCAAAATGAGGCAGAAAATATCTGTAAACAATTAGTTGATTTAACTGACGCTAAAATCGTGTATCCTATTACCTTCGAGGAAAGAAAAGGTTTTGGCGGTAGGGAAAATGCGAAAAGAATTAAAGAGAGCAAAATGTATATCAGTGAAGTGAAAATACTTAACTGGGAATTAATTGATAAATTTGAACAAGCTAAAATCGACTTAGGTGAAGGTAGTGTCTTGGCGATGTATCAGGACCCTAGAAAAACCAAAGTCAAAATTCCTCTACATTTCCAGAGAAAACCTAGTTGGGTTGATAATGTCATACGGAAAGCTACGAGGACATCGTTAGAGTGAAAAACTGGAAATCAACCCCCAACTACAACCTAATCATTGAGTCATATCAGTCACTAACTATCATCCACGATGAAAGAGATTACCAACATACTTAGACATGGTTAAACTGGTAGTTAGCGTAATGTTGGTATTGGTAGCGTACCGTCGCGTTTAACTCAAAAGCTGCTACATATATGTAGCTTCTGTTGAAAGAACCATAGCAGCCACAATCAGCAAATACACTGCTATAGTCTAGGTATTGAATAAAATCAAGGTGAGATTATGGCTACTAAGAAAACGCTAGGCGCTGCGACACTGGAAAACCAATTACTTGAAATTATTGAGCCAACCCAACGAATGCAATCTACTGCAAGTAATAATCCTGATGGTGCAACCGTAGTCACTGCTTATACCCGAAATATGGCTACAGGTCTCGTAACTGTTTCATTGTCAATTCCAACAGACGATGTTTTAGACCCTACTGACGGCAGTATTGATGTAATAGCTACAGAGCTATTTGTTGATTAATGGATATCGGGTAGGCGCTAATATCATCGTTTTACCTACCCTGATTTAGACAATTTAGAAAAAAGGAAACTGATATCATGCCTTTAGCTGACGCATGGAACAAATACAAAGATGATTGGATAGCAAACTTAGCAACAGCCAAGGGTCCACACCTAGGCAGAAGTTTAGTAGTTGAAGTTCCAGTGGATGCAACTTCAAAAATAGGCGTACCTATGCCTATGCTTTTACTCCACATTTTAAGTGGAAGTTCAGTAACTAATGAGCCAGCCAATGTTAGGGAATTAACCATTTGGAGACCACCTGTTAGCAATACTTCCACGCCTAATGCTAACAGACGTAATATCCTAAGAGGAACTCGAGTAAGAGCATACAAGAAGTCTGAATACACCCGCTTCTTTGTTGAGGCTCCGGTTAATCCTGGCTAGTGGCGTAAATACACCCAAACACGGGTAGGCGAAAAAATACTGAGATTTATCAGTATTAAAGCACCTCCTATCGTTTCTGTTAGTGGCTTGTTATATGTATTTGCTCACTATTTTACTATCAAGCCAGCATCATTAAGAACCTATAACAGTATGTTCAGAATTCCTAGCAGCGATGGGCTTGCCCTAGCTAACCTGGGTGAATTAACTGTTGAGAGAAGTGAAGCACCAAACCAAGTACAGGGTGAACTTTTCGCTGATGCTCCTGTTAGCAGCGAAGGCAATAAGAGTGTGAAAAAATAAATCAGCATCAAAAAGTAGACAAAGAGAATTGACCACTATATAAAAAAATAGTGGTCTTTTGTTTGAGTTGTATGTGGCGATAATTTAAACATTTCACAATTATGGTATCAAGTCAATAATTCTTTTATTTTTTTGGGCTTATATGTTTCTTATGTATTTATAAGTATTAATTAGATTAAAAATAATCATCATCAACAACAAAAAATATCAAAAACAGTGATTTCCAACTCAATAACTCAATCGTATTTTGGAAAAATGATTTTGTCCATGAGTTGAAAATCACTGACAGATGCGTAAAAACCAAAATACATTAGTAGACCAAAATACCGCTATTTACCAGCTTGACAAAGACAGCGTAAAAACCAAGGATACACATGGACTCTCACCTAGTGAATATCTGGCAATCTTAAAAAGGTTCAGCAACTTTGCCGGATTTCTTGACCAGGTAGTTCCTTATCTGCCATATCCCAAAACATCACCTATCTACACATTAAAAGAAAAGTTGGTGTTTGCATCTGTAACGGACGAAAAGGACTTTAATCTGGAATTAACCTACTCTGAGATGAGATTATCGCGTTAAAGAATAGCATTAAAGCTATTCTAACTCTGATTAAACTTGGTGGTGGTGTCAGGGTGCCACGTAAAGTTTCTGGTGCTATTGCTGACGATATCGCTGCCTTGGAGGGTCACTTTTTTAATCTCTCCGATAATCATGTTGACCCTGATATGCCCGAATCATTGCCTGACCCTGACCCGTTTTCAGATTGGCTTCAGACTAACGCCTAATTAGCAAAAAAAAGGCTACCCGTGAAAAGGTAGCCAATACACCAAACATCGAGGACTATCACCATGATATCAAAGCACTGGAAAGAAGTGCGGTTAAATCTCAGGAATATTAAACTTGACCCGTTGATGTATGTGGGAACGTCGTTTGCTATAAAGGTTCCTAACTATGCAGGAAGAGGACGACTTCAATGGCAATTAACAGCCGTTAAGTTTGATAAAGAATTTCTGGCTTATTGTCTGGGAGAAATGATTAAAAAATTAATTCCATTACACCCAGATAAAATTGAGGAAATTCTCAACGAGGCACTCGAATATTATCGAGCGGAATGGAACATTTATCAAACTGAATCTGGCGGCGATAGAGAGCCAGATAATGAAACTTATTTTGGGGAGATAAATGATGATTAACAAGTATCATGCCAAAGGACAATACTACGACGGGTATTACTTTGGGTCAACATTAGAGAGCAAGGTTTATCACCTACTCAAAAAGTATGATGACAACCTATCAATACACCCCCGATTAACTTTGGTTGATGGCAAGAAACCTTGGCGACCAATTACTTGGAAACCTGACTTTTATAGTCCAGTTTTCAACCAATACATCGAAGTAAAAGGAACGCTAACACCTGAGTTTAAGCTCAAGATGCAATTGCTTCATTACCTTAATCCCGGAATGATTGAAGATATTTGGTTTGTCACTCGGAACAGGTCTTATCGCTGGCAAGGTATTTATTTAATGAATATCGATGAGTTCCAACGACACCTAAAAGCACAAGAATTTAAGTTAATAGGAGAACATCAACCGTGAGAAATCTACACTATAAAGGCATATTTAGCCTCAATGGTGAACTTGTGCAAACTCACTACAATCCGCATGAATTTGATAAAACTGCAATCATTGTGGCTTATCAAATTCTGACACATATTGAGGAACACAAAACACCTGAAGTAAAGAATATTACCTATCAGGTAATGGGTAGTTACAGACCACGTGGTGATTATCAAGGCTCTGCAATTATTAGACTTATCAAGCAAACTCACTTAGTTGAACTTGTTAAGGAGTCAAGACTTCGAGTCTATTTATCTGGCAATCCACTGTTTTGGGCTGCTTGTCGCCAAATTGCAGCCAGAATCGAATCACCTAACACAATCAACAATCAACAATTAACTGAGGAAGAGTAATCACGAGTATTGGATATTACGGTAAAAAAGATGACGATAAATTCGCATTCTGTAGCGCGGTTAAGCCGGGAGAATCTGGAACATATTTGGAAATCACTAGCGCTATGTTTGTTGTACAATCGCCTCACCTGTGGCTTATTGGCTATGGATTAAGTGGTGATTTCCAGAACTTCAATGATAGGTCGTGGAAATTTGAAGAGCAATTAATCGCAGTACGCTTTTGTATTGCTGAGTACTCTAGTGAATATCAAGGGAAAAAACGGGAATACAAGCCTACTTCGGTTGAATTAGCGTTACTGCATTTAGTCGAAAGTGACGCTATGCTGACAAACGGTAAAATGATGTTTACCGGAACTGTAAATCTAGGACAATCAGCCACACGGGTAGCCGAGCGACTCCTTGAGGTAAATAGTGAGAATTCAAATGATTTTGAATCAGCCAAGAATAAGCATGATTTAGCACGATTTATCCTCGAATACAGCACAGGATTAGATACCTTTGAATCCACTGTTGCCGGGTACACTGTACAAGAAGCTATTGATTTTGTTGAATCAAAAACTAGTAAAAAAAATGGTAGTTTTGGCGGTAAGGCCAAATATAAAACCTGGGAAGAACGGGTTGAGTCTACAGCAAAAATTCTTGATTGTGAGCCTGATTTTGATAGCCTATACAGCAAGGTTAAAAAATTGGACGCTGATACCCTAATCGCGTTACTTGAGTTAATGAAACTCAGCTAATTACCACAAAAATCCCCCCCAATATTGGGGGGGATGACTACCATACAGCAAGCCAACATATTAAGAGGTCACTACCATGTCTGAGGACTATTTAGATTATAGGCTAATACGCGACTCATTGGCAGATGAATTAGAGGAAATAATCGTTGATGGTGCATTGGGTGAACAAATAGAGTCAATATGTAGAGCTTGTGCTGTGCTATCCTACCCTATCCGGATGTTCAATTCCCAATTATTACTAGCTTTATTTGCTCACCTGTCACGCTAATGTCAACCGCTGGGTGCTTGTTTCTTTGGGGGTCTAGTGGAACGGGTAAAAGCCAGATAGCTACTATTGCGGCTTCACTATATAACGCCGACACAGTGTTAGCTAACAGCACATTTGCTTCATTGAGAAACAAGATACAACAAGAGAGATATTACGACCCATTACGGAGTGAGTTTGAACGTAATTTTTTATTGGTCTGGGAAGATATCACCCCCAATTTATTAATTGAAAATGAAAATATGCTCTCACTGTTTAAAGTCTTCAACAGGAAAAATAGCCGAATAACAATTAGTAGTCAAACACCCGGTCAAAACATGATTTTTAATGCTTTCGCTTTAAAAGTAATTAATTCAATACATCCTTTATGGACGTTTTGGGAACTTAATGAATTAAAACGCCGTATGTTTCCTATGTGGTTTAAAAAACGACAATCAATGACAAGTGAAGAATATGCAGGTAATCAATTTGAATTGTCAGAACTTTCGGATATTGAGGATATAAATCTTGGTAAGATATCATCTCGCTTAGAAATGTTTTGGAGAGATATGAATAATTGCACTAATTATGCTCAAACCAAAAGAGGACTACAAAAAAGGAAACAAGATATAGCTAACTACAGATTATCCATTGATGTAATCGCTACACATTCAATGATATATAAATCATCAATGGATAATTCAATCAAAGTATTTTATTTAACCATTACTGGGAGTTAGCAGAAACCAAAATATTCGCAGTATCTAGCGGAACAGAACAATTCTTAGACCATTTTATCGCTCCAAGTCTTGAGAGCAAAACTAAGCAAAATAAGCAAGCAACAAAAGCAGGTTTTCCTGAATTAATCGAACCAGTTACAGACATTGACCCTAAGACTCTGAAGATAGCCATAGAAACCGCCAAAAATGATGGTTATTTAGATTCACGGGTTACTGTAAATGAATTAACCAATTTAATGAAAAACAGAGGTTATAACATGATTAATGTTAACGGTAAAAACCTGTGGAAGCAAATCATTTGACTTCCAATTAGTTCATTGACCTAGGAGAATAACACAATGATGGCAGATATCAAACATCAGATGTTTGTGAAGTTTAAGACTATGGTAGACAGTTGAGTTTACAACATTAACAAAGAAGATGGTTTGGCAACATTAAAGTCAATACTAGATGATTGCGAAAAAGAATTAACCATTACTGAACTTAAAAAGCAATTGCTGATTAAGGAACTGAATTACACAAAGCACTTAATAGATAAAGTCCAGTAAATACCCGTCCGCGATGACGGTAAACTACGGCAAACAACACACTAAGAGGATAAAACCATGACAATTGACTTGGGTAAACTACTTAACCCGAATACCTATCATAGTGATAGGTTAAGCAGCAAGCTAGTCTCTATATTGGACGCTGTAGAACTTGCCGATTGTCCTACACAATTTGATGAATGTCGTCTGTTGGAGCTTGAAAGCACTTTTCTGGTTATGCACAATTCCTTGATTACAGCAATCAATCAATTGTTGAACGAGAAAATCAAGCAATACGAAGAAGACAATAAGAATGAGTTTTAATCATGCCATAAATCCTCAAGTAAGTTAAATAATTTCGTCAAAAAAGGAAACACAAAACCATGAACGAAGAACAAGCAAGGTTAATGGTTATCGCGGAATTAGCACGTGATATTTACGCCCAAATGATGTCACGAGATATCCCCTACGCTAACCAAGATACCAGGGTGAAATTAGCCGAAATCGCCCATAACGCCGCTGTTGATTTTATGGCGGTACAAGAAAAGTGGGTATCGTCTCAAGAGACAGTTATTCAGCCAGCATCATTTATGCCCGACTTTAGTGGCAATGGTTACAGTAGCGATATCTTTATGGGGGGTGACTTCAATGCCTAAGTTATTGCCAGTAATCAGCCTACATACTGGAAATTTCAGCAATTTTCTACAGGGCCCCGGTGGAACTTGTGTAGAACTAGATACGCCCGAGTGGTTTGACTACCTGAGAAAAAACAAGTCATTCTCTGTTGAGTTAAACGGCAAAAGGTTTACGGCTTGCAAAAAAACATCTATCAACAATTTCGCGTACTGGAACCTGAAGGGCTGGGACGGTAAAATCAACCACCATATCTATATCGGAAAATCTGACCAGACTACCAATGAGAAGATTCAACAGGCTGCTATAGCTATGTTTTATCGGTGCAACCCCAAGTTGGCGTAAGCCCTAACAGCTAACAGCCTAACAGCTACTCCAATAACTTAATAGCCCCCTATGGTTTCTAACTGTAGGGGGTGTCTATGTATTTTCTCATTTATAGCACCAGACAGGAAAGTTAGGACGTATAATGGAGAGGACGAGATGACTAAGAAGACCAAAAATGCCAGCCCCCTATAGTTACGACCTCAGACAAAAAGTTATTGATGCAATTGAACTAGACGGTATGCCCAAAACAGAAGCCAGTCAAGTTTTCCATGTCAGCCGGAACACTATTAATCTCTGGCTGCAAAGAAAAGCACAGACCGGAGACTTCCTCCCTAAACCTAATCACCCACCTGGCAATAACCACAAAATTACCGACTGGCATAAATTCAAGGCTTTTGCCCAAGAGCATGGCCACAAAACCTCCGCTCAAATGGCTGAACTTTGGGATGACGACATCTCTCCTCGCACCATATCCAGAGCCTTGAAGAAAATTGGCTTCACCAGAAAAAAAACTTACGGCTACCAAGAACGTTGGAAGCAACAGCGAGAGGAGTTTATGGCTCAGATTGAACATATGGAGCCGGAAGAAGTGGTCTACCTCGATGAAGCCGGCATGAATAGTCAGGACTCGGATTACCCTTATGGTTACTGCGAGGAAGGAAAACGCTTCCATGCCCTCAAATCAGGGAAGAGGCAGGGCAGGGTGAGCTATATAGCCGCATGGTGTCATCAACAACTCTTAGCCCCCTTTAGCTTTGAGGGTTGTTGTAATCGGACAGTGTTTGAGTTGTGGTTGGAGTTCATCTTAATTCCAACACTGAAGCCAGGTCAGACTCTAGTGCTAGACAATGCAACGTTTCATAAAGGGGGACGGATTCCTGAGCTAGTGGAGGCGGCTCAATGCCGTTTGCTCTATCTACCACCTTATTCGCCAGACCTCAACAAGATAGAGAAATGTTGGTCGTGGTTGAAAGCCCGCATTCGCCATTGTATTGAGCAGTTTGATTCTCTCCATGATGCCATGGATTCCGTTCTCCAAGCTGCGTCCTAACCACCTTGACTAATACTATACATCAGGAGCCGTGTGCTGGGAAACTCGCAAGCACGGTTTTGAATTGGAGTTGGGGAAGGCGACTTCCCTTTCGACCATAACTGCTTATTGATTAACCCGTCAATAATTAAGATTTGTTGCTAAGGGATATGCGCTAATTATCCTGTGTGTTAAGACTTAATGAAGTGTATTTTGTGCGCAACGATACCACTATCGGGTTGAGCGATATCACGCGATAGTAGTCAGGATAAGGGTTTACAGTAAACGGGTGTGGTAGGACTCGAACCTACGACAAACGGCTTAGAAGGCCGCTACTCTATCCAGCTGAGTTACACACCCAGGCAAGTCTTGCATTTTACCTGAAGTTGACACCTATAGTATCAACTAGTATCAACCTAAATCAAGTAAACTCAAGTCCCAAGGCTTGATCATCAATGGACACGTGTAGATGATAACATAAAAGCGATCGAGATTGACAGTTGACTGGCAAAAATTATCTGGGATGATTAAGTTTGCCACATTGGAGATTATAGCGCCATGGGTTCAACAAGCACTACAATAACAAACACGAGCCGACCTGCAACTCTGCCAAGAGTAGGTACATAGTGTTATGTTTATTCTGAAACGACAGGATGTTGAGATCTCCACGATCCAACACCCCAATCGGGATCAACAGATTCCCATTCTCTATTATCAAGGGCAGACGTTCCGTCTGATGAAGGTTTTTACTGTTCAGCAAGAAAACGAAGCCAGAGCTTATTGGCGAGACTTGACTGATAACAAGGGTAAAGCCTGCGTACTACTCGAAGAACCAGAACGCTATAGTGTTTGGGGTAAAGTTCGCCTTGAACAACTCGGTAGTGAGGGGGGTGGAGGTACTGATGCTAAGGTATCAGGCCTCATTCGCGCTTCTCTATTGGTCTTACAAGCAGTTTACTTTGATGTTGAGGATTTATTGGGGTCAAGACAAGCTGTAGCCTTTGAAAAGGATCTGCTCAAGATTCTTCAAAAAGGTAAATTTCCCGCCCATGATAACTCAGAGGCGGTCAAAACTCTTTTGACCAAAGACCCCCTGGAAAGTTTACAAATTCCTTCCTGGAATGAAAATAACCTGAAAACATTGCTAGAAGAAGTTTACCGTCTGGGTAAGAGCTACTTCGGAAATACTAGCTTTGCAGAAGGCTTAGATGAAGTTCTACAGGACTTGGCCCAAGAAGACCGGGATTCATTTATCAGTTGGCTGGGTGAATCTACTCTGGGAAATCTCTGGGAGATAAGTTAAGTAATGTTAGGATTTTTTGGTTTTGGTATCTAAATATGGGAGGCTCGAATTGAGATTAGTTTTTGAATGAGTATTCTTGGGCAAATCTATTGCGATCTGGTTTAGTAATGGTTTTCAACTGTAGATTTCTTGTTATTGTATCGCTATGAGTAGCACGTCACAACAAAAATCATCGGTTATATCATCTCTGGTATCTCCGCAAAATCTGCTGATATTTGGCATCACCTGGGTGGTTCTGGCTCTGTTGTTCTTCCTGCTGTTTAGTGTAAGTGCGCCAGGGGAAGAACGACCTTTATGGTATTCCGTTGGCACTTATATCTTTGAATTGGGTGCTTTTCTGATGGCTGCACTGGTTTGCTATAGAAATTGGCGTAGCCCCCAAATGGTCAGCGGACGCAATGTCTGGCTGGGAATTGGTCTAGGATCACTGTTTTATTTTATGGGAGGTTTACTATTTGGTTTATGGGAACTGGTATGGAACCTTGACCCGGTGGTTTCCCTAGGGGATGGGTTCTATGTCCTCAGCTATTTGTTGTTTGGCTGGGGAATGGTTACGGCGGTGACTTCTAAACGCCTAAATCTGGAGGTTTGGCAGTGGGCGACTCTGGCTGGTGTGGCGATCGCTGGTATAACTTTGGCAACCTGGGTAGCTGATCCGTCATTTTTTGGGCTGTTAGGGACTACTGAAGAACCCCCGGGTCAGGAACAGATAGTCACTACCCCTAATGGAGTGGCTATGGTTGATGAAGCCATGGCTGAGGAGGAAGAAGAAAGTACGGCCCCAGATTGGGTGCTGGCAGTTGATGCTAAACTTGAACCTCTGGGATTTTGGCTGAATTTGTTTTACATCTATGGTGATGTGGTGTTGCTGATTCTAGCAACTGCCCTGATTCTGGCTTTTTGGGGAGGGCGCTTTTCTCAGTCCTGGCGTATGATAGCCTTTGCTATCTTCTCGCTGTATGTGGCGGATACTTACTTTAAATGGTCTGATTCTCGGGTCGAAATTGAGTATGAAAGTGGCAACTTGCTAGAAGTGTTTTTTGTCTTTACTGGCATTTTGTTTGTGATCGGTGCGGTCCTAGAATATGACATATCAACTCGTTCTCGCCAAAGCCGACGTAGACGCACCAGCAGAGGCTAGAATGAAAGTTGATATGTCTAGTTTTGTCGCTGGATTTTTCAGAGAACTTCAAGTTTTGATGTTCCTAATCGTTCAAGAAAATCTGTAGAGAAAATTAGCCAAAGAGGCGATCGCACTTAGAGGGATCCCTTCTAAGCCTGTGGAAATTAACTCCAATGTCCAATTTAGACCAAATCTGATGACATCCTCAAAACTTTCTGACTCCCAAAAACAGGAAATCGTTAGGCTTTATCAAGATGTACCGGAGGAAACGACCATCACCCTAGCGGAAAAGTTCGGGGTGAGTAGTTCTACGGTAAGGCGTATTCTACAAAGTGCCGTCCCACGGGATGTTTATGATGTTCTAACTCATCAGAAGCAACGGTTACGAAATCAGAAAAAACCCCAACTCAAGGATAGCAGATCTGAATTTACTGATGGGGAGTCTCAAGCATTGGAATCTGAGGATTCTAAGTTAGATTCTGATGCTACGACGGAGGTCTGCCTGCGGAAACGCTCATCTGTGTTAGAACCTGAGACTGTAGAAGCCACGCCAGATTCAAATTCTGGGGAAACTACCCGTGCGCCGTTGCGGGAACAACCCAATTTGAAAACTCCAAATGATGAGATGGAGGAGTTGATCACACCGGAGTTGTTTTCTGGGGAAGAATTTAGCGATTTTGAGGATGATGAGGATGAGGATGAGGATGAGGATGAGGATGAGGATGAGGATGAGGATGAGGGTTATGGGGACAATGATCAGGATTTGTTCGATCGCCCCCTTACCCCTGATGCTAACAGCTTAGTTCAAATTCTCCCCCTGACGGAGGCTGAGTTACCTAAAATTTGCTATTTGGTGATTGATCGGGCTTCGGAACTGATTGTTAAGCCTTTGAAGGCTTTTGCGGAGTTAGGACGTATCCCGTCGGAAGAAATTCAGGAAAAAACTCTACCTGTTTTTGATAATCATCGGGTGGCTAGTCGGTTTTCGGCACGCAATCAGCGGGTTTTTAAGGTTCCTGATGGCAGGTTAATACAAAAAACAGCCCCCCATTTGCAAGCGAAGGGAATCACTAGGTTGTTGATTGACGGTCAGGTTTATCACTTTTGAGTTGGGTTAATTTAGGGAACAGGAAACAGCTTTCACGCGCCCGGTTTCCTGTTCCTATTGTTGAGGAGTTAGTTAATTGGCTTGATCGCTATTCTAACGAACACTACTAGGAACAACACGACCAGGACCACGACCATTACCGGGACCACCACCGGGACCACGACCATTACCGGGACCACCACCAGGACCAGGACCACGACCCTGACGTTCCCCCATTCTTTCTTGGAGTTGCGATCGCTGTTCTGGGGTGAGAACTTCCCGCATTTCTAACATGGTATCGAACCGCTGGTCACTCAAGGCGCGACTCAACTCTTGGATTCTTTGACGCTGTTGGCGCAATTGTTCTGGACTGGCGTTGCTTTGTTGTAGCGATCGCATTTGTTCCCGACTGGCTTGGAGTTCCTGGCGTTGACGCTCTGAGGAAGTGGCGGCGCGATCGCGAATTGCTTGCATCATCTCCTGTTGTTGGGGGGTTAGGTTCAGACTATCAAAGCATTGACCTTTACGGGGACCAGCAAAAGCGGCGGTGGTAGTTATGGGGACAATTAAGGCGGTAGCAGCCATTAGAGAAAATAAGCGTTGCATATTCATAATCTATAATCCGGGAATATCTTTGAGATTATCGACTCGGTTTGAGCTTTAATCTCATTGTAGGTAGATACAAGCTGCGATCGCCTCGATCAGAATACCCAAATCATGATAGGTCAAAGGTAACGGTTTCTGATAGTCCTAAAGTACCAAAAGAGATATCCGGGGGGGTTGGCTGCGCGTGAAAAATATTTTGGGTCGTCGGAGTTTTCCAGTACCTTTGCTGCTGTATTTAGAGTGGGTGCTGTTGGCGATCGCCCTGTTAACCGCCTTTAGCCCCCCTGTCATCCACAGTCCCGGACAACAGGGACAGGGACACAGGATTCACCGTCACATCCACAGACCAGAAACTATAACGGATAATCAACAGAGGCGATCGGGGTATGGCGCGCGCCAGAGAAACCGGAATTGGGGACACTACCGCAGTCGTCGGTTTCCCCTGGGGATTTTGGTTAGTATTGGGAGTTTGGGTCTCATGGGGTTGAGATTACCTGAGCGATCGCGCACACCTGCGATCCGGTGGGTATATATCGCCTGTGGGTTTACCTTTAGTTGGTTGGCGGTGGTATTTGGGGGGCGGGGGGTGAGTTTTTTATCCGCCCTGTTGCTAGTCGTGGTTATTCGCGCCTGTCTGTTATTTTCCTGGCGCGATCGCATTGCGGTCGCTATTTTTGCCTATGGCTTATTTCTGCTGTGGGTATTTCTGCGCCTGAGACCCCTGGCTGGTAATTGGGCTGATCCAATTCAGGGGCTAGTATTGACTCTGACTTTTAATTCTAGTGTTTTATTTGGGTTAGTATTACTGTTTGTTTTATTGTTAGTGGGAGCGCTATTATCAGAGCAAGAAAGTCGCCAGAAATTGGCGGAAGCGAATCAACAGTTAAGGGAATATGCTATGTTGATTGAGGATAGGGCAATTAGCCAAGAACGTAATCGCATCGCCCGAGAAATTCATGATTCTGTAGGTCATCATTTGACTGCCCAAAGTATTCAATTGGAAAATGCGGCTCTATTTATCGCTGAGGATAAACAACGGGCTGCCCGACATCTTCAACAGGCTAGGGAGTTGGGGAAGGAAGCCTTAAAAGAGGTGCGGGCATCGGTGAAATCTTGGCGATCGCATCCTCTAAAACAGTCTTTTTTGCAGGCACTATCACAGCTAATTTCCGAGTTTGAGGCGACTACATCAGTCCCGGTAGCATCTAATTTACAAATCACGGATACATTACCCCTTGATATTTCTATCGTTTTATATAGGGTCATTCAGGAGGCTTTTACCAATATATCTAAGCACGCCCAAGCCACAAAAGTAGAGTTATTTTTATCGGAAAATAGCCGAGAATTTACATTGACCATTGAGGATGATGGCTGTGGTTTTAATCCTGCCCAAAACACAACGGGATTTGGCTTGCAAGGTATGGGGGAAAGGGTGATGGCTGTGGGGGGTCATTTCGACTTAAACAGTTCTCCCGGTGAAGGGTGTAAAATTGAAGTAAAAATCTGGAAAAATCAGCATCATGATTCGAGTTCTGTTGGTTGATGATCAGGGGATTATTCGGGAAGGGTTACGGAGTTTATTAGAGGCGAAACCAGACTTGGAAATAGTGGGAGAGGCTGAGAATGGGAAATTGGCGGTGGAATTAGCCTTAAAATTAAAGCCGGATGTGGTGTTAATGGATGTGCGAATGCCAATTATGGATGGGGTGGCGGCGATGCGATCGCTTGCTGAACAACAGCCGGAAATTAAGGTTTTGGTATTAACGACTTTTGATGATGATGAATATGTCACCCAAGCTATGGAATCCGGCGCTAAAGGATACCTATTAAAGGATACACCTTCCGATGAACTAGCGCAAGCTATTCGGGCAGTGTATAAAGGATATACACAGTTAGGACCGGGTTTATTTGAGAAGGTGATGGCTGCTAGGTCTAAGGCTTCTAGGGATGAACCTTTACCAGATAATTTACAAGATTTAACTCCTAGGGAATTGGAGGTTTTGCGGTTAATTGGTAAGGGTTACAGCAACCGAGAAATTGCCCAGGAGTTATTTATTAGCGAGAGAACTGTGAAAAATCATGTTTCTAGTATTTTAAGCAGTCTGAATTTACGCGATCGCACTCAGGTGGCTTTACTGGCTAATCAATACCCAATTCTGTCTGATCATCAACCTCCCCCATAATTGACTCTGAGATACTATAAATCCCCGTGCTAGGCTTCCCTGTCAGAAGTGGCGATCGACTCCCAAAATAGTAAAATCGTGCTAAATTAATCATCATAACTTTACCAATAATCATTATAACTATGACTAACTATATTGTTGTCAAGGGAACATCAGGCATTGGTAATCGTGTTTTTGCAGTAGCTACCGGGATTTTATATGCTCAGTTGAGTGGTCGTCAGTTAGTAGTTGATTGGCGAGATGGGAGTTATTCTAATAGTGGAACTAACTTATTTTTCCGGTATTTCGACTGTCCCGTAGCACAGTCCGTAGAAGTGTTACCCGCCACCGATTCGATTTATCCTACCCATTGGCAAAATAAACTTAATCGGTCTTTGGGTTCTGTAATCAATGAGTCGGGTCTTAGTTGCTATAAAGACTTGTCCTTTGATGTGTCTCGTTTGGATTATACCGAAACTATTATAGTGTTGTCCGCTTATACCCATAAAATTGGTTTTATGCGCCTTTTATTTACTGGGTCAGCTAGTCGTTTTGCCTCAATGAATAATCTGGAAATTCTCCAGTTGGTTTTGCAGTCTAACCTCAGCTTAAAAGAGGACATTCGGTTACAGGTTGAGGAATTTAAACGAGAATATTTTGCCGATTATATGATTGGGGTGCATATTCGTTACTCCGATATGAAAGTGCCTTTATCAGAGGTAGAATCATCTCTGGCATCAATCATCAGGTCGGTTAAGTCAAAACACCCTAACTATAAGATATTTGTAGCCACCGATTCTCAAGAGGTGCTGTCTTCATTTAAACAGAAATTTCCGGTTATTATCTCAACTAATAAGTGGTTTTCTGCTTCGGGAAAACGACTGCATCAAAATCCCGAAGAATGCGAGGACTTAATTCAAAATGGCATTGAGGCTCTGGTAGATTTAGATTTGCTGGCTGCTTGTGATGAGTTACTATTTGCATCCCGCTCATCTTTTGGTTTATTGTCGAGTATGTTAATGGATAAACCCCAGGCTATTCGCCATGATATTGATACCCAAAAACCACTAATCAAACGAGTTCAACTCAAGCTGAAAAATCTAGCCAAGAAGCTGAAGATTGGGGGGTAAATCAACGATCACAAAATCGATAATAGCCAATTATAGAAGTCAGTGGCTGATGATTACTGCTTCTATAGCTTGAGGCAGTTGGGGGGAGAGTTGATGAACACTATTATAATGAGGGTGTCAGGTTGAAGGGTTGGTGAAATTCCCCAGAGGAGATTCTAAATTTTCTGGACTTCTACCCTGGACTGTAATTGGGGATGTTCACAAAAATTTACATAACTTGTGCCTGAATTTGCGTAATTTCTCGATACTGCGCCGATAGGATAGTAGAGATAGAAGAGTTCAGGGTATCTGGGATGATCAAAAATTTGGCGATCGTCGGTGGTTCTTGTCTGTTGGGAGGTGCGGCTGTATTCTTTATTTCCCCATCCCGAGACGCTTGGAGTACCATCTTCGGAAGTACATTGGGGGGATTAGGGGGTGCAACAGTTACTATTGAAAGCATCAAAAAATCTAGCAAAGAAGTCATCAAAACTCAACAGCAAATCCAGGATTTAAAACAAGAACATCAACAGCTATTAGCAAAAGTCCAAGAAATCCAAGATAGACACAATAAATTGACCCAACAATTGAGTCGCGCACAAGGTCAGCTAACTAATAAAAGGCATGATTTAAATAATCTGCAAAACAGAGTTCAGGAAATTGAACAGCAAGAACAGGATTTAAAAGTTCGCCTAGAGAGACTCAGAATCAGCAATCCCCAATTAGAGACGTTAGAACAAATGGCAGCTCAAATCGGAGAATTGAGCCAAAATAAAAGCGGATTAGAAGGTGAAATTGCTGCTCTAAATTCCCAGTTACAAGAGTTAGCGAATCAACGAAATTCCCTCGCCCAAATTGAAGTGCAATATCACGCTAAAAAGGCTCAATTGCAGGAACTAACAGAGCAAATTCAAGCTAGGACAGAGGCACTGCAAACCCTTCAGACTCGACAAGGGGAGTTGGAAGTTATCAGAGCAAGTTATGATGCTTTATCTGCTGAACAGCAACACTTGCAAACCAGAATCGAGCAGCTACGTCCAGAAATTCAGCGTTTGGAAGGTGAAAAGCAACGAATTTTACAGGTGATTCAGCAACACCAACAAGATTATCAAGAAATTGAAAATTTAAGAAGGCAAATCAGAAATCTGAATGCTGAAATTCGCAGAAAAATGCTGGATTTACAAGATATAGAGCATAACATAAATACGGCTAATATAACTATGAATGGCTTGCGAGTTAAAAACGCTCAATTACAAGAGGAAAAACAGAGACATCAAGAAGAGATTGATGGTTTGAAAGGAGAATTAGAAAATCTCAGTAATAGCACTGAAGTGGCGATGAAGGCGCTCAAGGATAAGTTGTGGAATCATTTGCCGACACCACCATGGAATATCGGCAATAGCGGAGATATAGAAAAGCAATTTTTACAAAGTTTTACAGCATTCCTGAACTTACAAGGATTGACATTTACTCGGCGGGTAGTCAATGCTTTTCACACTTCTTTAAAAGTGCAGGATATCTCGGCTTTAGTGGTTTTGGCGGGGATTAGTGGGACTGGAAAAAGTGAACTTCCCCAAAGGTATGCTGATTTTATTGGCGCACAGTGTTTGACTTTGGCGGTGCAACCCCGTTGGGATTCTCCGCAAGATTTGCAAGGGTTCTACAATTATATCGAAAAGAAATTTAAACCGACGGATTTGATGCGGGGTCTGTATCAATACAATCATGACAATCAGATGCAAAATCGCATAGTTATCGTGTTGCTAGATGAGATGAATTTGGCTCGGGTTGAATATTATTTCAGTGATTTTCTTTCTAAGTTAGAAAGCCGTCGTTCCGGGGACACTTATTTAGAGATTGATTTGGGAAGTTTGCCGCTGAGGGAGGAAGAACGTCGCCTGAAAATTCCAGAAGAGTTTTTGTTTGTGGGGACGATGAATGAGGATGAAACGACCCAAACTTTATCGGATAAGGTGCTAGATAGAGCGAATGTTTTAACTTTTGGTAAGCCAGAAAATTTGAAGCTACGGGAAGACGGTAACAACAGTCCTGGGGTTAATAGACCTCAAGGTTATTTGGATTATGAAAAGTTTAAGGCTTGGAGAAGAAGACCACAAGTTAATTCTCCTGTGGTTCGCAAAGTTAAAGAATATTTGGATAGAGCCAATAATGTGATGGAGAAAATTGGACATCCTTTTGCTCATCGTGTTTATCAAGCTATCACTCAATATGTGGTTAATTATCCGGGAGTTTCTGAGGTTAACTCGGCTGAGTTTCGCTATGCTTTGGCTGACCAATTTGGACAGAAGTTATTGCCGAAATTGCGGGGGTTGATGATTGATGATTATCACGAAGAATTGGAGGAGATGAAACAATTGATTGAGCAATTGGGGGATGAACCTTTGACTAAGGCTTTTGAAAAGTCTAGGAATAGTTCGACGGGTCAATTTGAGTGGAAAGGTTTGATTTATCCAGAGGAGTAGGGAACAATGCAAATTTATCGGAGTTTATTCGCGTATCTGAATGGCGCTAATCCTGTGGCTAATAATCAGGTTTTACAGGTGCGCGATCGCCCCATTATTTTGGCAAATGAAGCCGAAAATTTGACCGGTAAAGAAGCGATCGCTCTCGGTGGGGGATTGTATGAAATTGCTTTTCCTTATTTGGAAATCTCTGACCTGGAACATCAGAATAATAGATTGCTATACGAGTTGACTTTGGAGCCGACTTCGGTGATAATTAAGGTGGCTGATGAGGTGTGCGATCGCGATAATTGTGAGGACGAAAGCCAATCGAAAATCTGGGAGGAAAAATTAGGCGATCGCTTTGATGATACCGTCTCCAGATGCTTACCAGTTTTGACGGGTTTGTGGGAAAACTTGGTGTCGGAAAAATTGGGAAACCAAGCCAGAGTTCGCCTCCTAGATTTACCAAACCAAGATGCTAAAATTCAAGATGCACAAAAACCTTTAATTATCACGTTGCAAAATCGCTATGAATTAAACCAAAAGCTACAAACCATTACTCCCAAAATGCGGCAACAACTGCGACGTAGAGCGGAATTAACCCCCATCGGACGCATTCAAGAAATGGACGCTTATTGCTTGCGAGATTATACGCGCCGTCCTGGCAGAAATGCTGCGGAAAAAGGGGGTTCCCGTCAACAGTTAATGGCGATTAGACGCTATCAAGATTATAACACACCGGAAAATAAATTGCTGATTTATTTTGTGGGTAAAATATTATATTTAGAGTCTACGCGCTTAAGTTCAGAATATGCCACAGATAACCGCAGTTTTAGCAAATCAATTAAGGTATTTAAAAATCAAACCCACGTCCGGGAAATTCTCAGAAAGTTGAGACAATTTCAACTGCTAAAACCCAATTATGTTTTGCTTCAACATCCAATTTATAATAGCTTCTATCGCGCCTATCTGGATTATCTTGCCAAAAGAAAGGAAAAGCAAAAAATCTGGGGTTTTCGGAATCAGTTATTCGCTGACGTTATCGGTATCTGTTTGTTGATGGCATTGACCAAATTAGCAAATTTTTATGTAGATCCCACCGCCGAATTATGGCGGCAAACGGTTCCCGAAAAAGGACGTTATTTCAGCCAAAAAAATGAAGAAAATCTGAAAATTCAAGTTTTCTTAAAAGACAAAGTTTATAATTTTAGGGTGGAAAAACCGGATAATATTAGCTTGGGAGATTGGCTGTTAAACCTAGAAATTCATGATTTGAGGTCAGCGAGTCTGACCACTCGGACAATTAAAATCCCGATTTGGGTGTTTTGGTATGGTCCCAGTAATGAGATGATTTTGGAAGGTATTAACTATCTGAAAAGCCAACAACAACAGCAACCAGAGATTAAAACCGCACTGATTTTTTACTTGCAGATTTCTCCCCATAAATTTTTGTCGGAGATACCCAATTCATGGAATTTTGAGAACCCCAGAAAAGTTTGGCTGATGCAAACTCCTAATTTTCTCGCGGAGGACGGTTTGACGCAGACGGTTAATATGATGTCTGGCTTTATTAAAGGTTTAATTAATCAATTAACGGATAATGAATGAACAACAGTTTTGGTCGCATTTAGACAGATTACTAAATTCTAAACAGGTATCGCGGTCAATGATACAGGCGATACAGCAACGGTTATCGCAGCTACGAAATCAACCGACATTACCGCTAAAGTTAATTGTAGAAACAGTTGGTGCTGGTGGGGTCTATTTGCGACCAGAATCAGGTCTAAATTTTCCCAGTATTACTCCGGTATATTCGCTGACTGGTCATCAGGAAATCGCTTTAGAAATGGGTCTTTCAAATAGTGCGATCGCCTTAATTTCTGGCCCTCCCGCCACCGGAAAAACCCGCATTGCTGCCAGTTTAGCTGATGCGGCTATAAACCACGAAAAGCGAATTTTAATCCTGAGTTATTATCCCACTGTTCTCGATGCTTATGAAAAATTACCCGGCTATCCATTGCGGCTGAATCAATCTGAAAGTCATCAAAACTCCATCGCTGAACAACTGCGAAATCATCACTTATATCAGCCAAAGATGGACTATTTACCCGCCTACTATCTGCCAGATTTGGAATTGGCAAAACTGCGAACTCCCGCCAAACTGGAAACCTGGTTGCCGCGAATTGAAAATAAATCTCACGCGGAAATTTCCCAGCTTCTCCAACGGGAATTTCCCGATTTAACCCCAGCTAGGCGGGATATCGTCGCCATTCAACTGCAACGGCTGACTCCCTTACTCAAACAACAACTCAGCCTCAGTCAACTGTTCGGAAGTCTCCCAGAAACGGAAATCGAACAATTAGCGAAACAGTTGGCAAATAGTCCCCAAATTCCCATCTTGGCAACGGCTAGAGAGTTTTTTGATGTAGCAAATCAATCCCTATGGGAAAGTAAGTTTGACTTGGTAATTGTGGAAGAATCTCAATATTTAAGCTGGGATGAATTGATTTTATTGGCAGGTTTAACTCAAAAATTAGTCTTGTTTGGCGACGAAACCCATACTTATATAAGTCAACGCAATGCCAACACCTTAACCCGCGTTGATGCCTTTTCCTTTCTCTCTCACCATTTACTACCAGCTTATTCCTATAAACTAACTCAACAGTTTCGCTTGCATCCAGAAATTGCGGTTCCTGTCTATTCGCTAATTTCTAATGACTGGATTCAAACTTACACGGAACCTATATACTATAATTTACCGTCCTTAAATCATCGCTTAGTTTGGCAAGATGTTCCCCAAACAACCGAAATTCAAAACATCTCAAACTGCTTAAAAAATTTACCTGACAATCGAGAAGATATCGGCATCATTGCCACGTCGGAAGGAGAACGAGAACGGTTAATTCAGGAATATCCGCAATATTTTATCGACACGATTGATAATTGGAGAGGGAAAGAGAGAAAAATTGTGGTTTTTTGCTGTAGTGGAGAACCTCAAAATGTGAAGTGGGAACAAACAAAAATTGCCTTAACTCGCGCCAAAGATTATTTGATTATGGTGGGAGACTTTGAGCGATGGCGACCTAATTCGCCGTTGCAAAAATTAGCAGTTACTCGATTAAAAAGCACAGAAAGGACGGTAATTTTATCATGAAAGTTGAATGTCAATTTAAAGGAATATTTTATCGTCAATCTCCCACGCCGTTGGGGAGTAGCATCTCTATGGCTGAATTGTTGCGGGAGGTTGAAGCTGTTGCTACTCAAACCCAGAGGCGGACTCCTCGGCTTTTGCGAGAATCTTTTGGTTTGGATTTTGTGCCTAATTCTGTATTAATTGAATTATTAAAACAGTTGCATCAAGTGACTAATGACAATGAATTATATCAATTGTCGGGGTTGCAACTTTTAAATCCCCAGGTTTCCCGGAATCTTCCCCCTCCCCAATTTTACGAGTATAAATTTGTCAGTTACGGGGAAGAAGCACAATTTTCGCTACAACCGGACGATCGCCAAATTCCCATTTTTCCTTATCAAGAGTCCCAACAGGAGGGAATTTATACGTTAATTTTAAATAGCGATCGCCATCCAAATTTATCTCCCCAACTGTCTGAGAAGATCTGGAAAGAGGCGATCGAGACTTGGGAAAACTTGGAAGATTCCGCCAAAATAGATTATTTTTTGACCTCCATATCCGGCGCAGCTAGGGTCACTTTTTCGCCTCAATTATCGCTGACGGTTGAATTGGCGGAACTTTCCTCCTCTCTACAGCAAGCGATTCAATTCCTGCAAAAACGGGAAGATAAACCACCCGAAGATATCGCCGATTTGGTGGAAAAATATAGATGCGATCGACAAATCAAAATCAGTCATTTTCCCAACCATCTTCAACCCCAACCCAGTTTTTCACCCGCCCAAAAGTTTGTTATTAAAAGACAATATCATAATTACATCACCCAAATTATTAATAAATCCGCAGAATTTTTGCTAATATCTAGCTATATCATTGAGGCGGAAGATGTCGTTGAAATGATTTGTCAAAAATCTGAACAACTCTCTCAAGGGGTGTGGATTCTCACCGATTTAAGAGACGAAGTAATTGATAGAATTGACAGTCAAGTGGAGTCCAGACAACAATTACCAATCAGTTACCAAAGGTCCGACCAAAACAAGGTAAGGTGTCTGCGGAAATTGTTGGGAACCAATACCCATAAGCTACAAATTAGAAGCGGAAAATTTCACTTAAAAACCTGTATTTCTGAACAATATGCTTATCTGGGTTCCTGCAATTTGACCGCCGGAAGTTTAAAGCGAAATTTAGAATCAGGGATGATTTGGAGAAATACCCCCTTACATTCCCAACTGATTCAAACATTCGGTCACTTTTGGGATAACCACACCCAAGATGATATCATCGTTTCTGGTAATGTGTTGACCTTGCGTTCCATTCCCCGTCCCTCTCAATCCCAAATTATTTCTAATCCTCAGCTTTTAAATCCCCGCCAATACTATCAAGATTTACTCAACGAACTCCGCGAGTTTCGGGGAAATATCGTTATCATCAGTCGCAGCTTTCGACCTACGCCCGAATTAAGAGAACTTTTAAAGTTATCACAAACGCAAGTTGTTATTGATAGCCAAATGAATAGCCAAGATGCTGATTTTAACATCAGAATTATCGATTATTGCCATGCTAAAATAACCCTACTTCACGATAAAGTTGCCTATATCGGAGGTGTCAATTTTAACTTTTCTAGACGTAGCTTTTATTTGCACGATTTAATGTATAAAACGACCGAATTACAAGAGATTAAGCAAATTTTCAATTCTTTAACCAATCAGGAAAATTAATGATCATGACAACGCGATTATTTAATTTGGAATCTTACGTTGACTGCTGTCAATATGCCAACCAATTTAACAAATCCATAGACAGCTTAACTCCCTCCCCTGGAGATTTACCGAGAGGCTATAAAAACTTGATTAAAGATTATGGCAATTCTCACTATTTGAATCAACCCATTTTTACAGAAAATTATCCGTCAAGGTTGACCCTTCAAACAACAGCAGCGACTTGGATGGGAACCCCGTTATCCGCTGGGGAGACTCCACGACTGTTTATTATTCCCGATACTATCGACTTATTAACTCTTAGTACCAGTCATTTTTTAGCCTCCCAAGAAGCCTATTTATATAGTAGTGCTTATCATTACTGGAATAATTATTCTCTTTGCCAAAAAAGCCGAATAACTAGACCTCTGTTGTTCTTGAATTTAGATAACTGGGTTAGTCGGGAAATGATTACGATTGAAATGAATAATAATATCCCCATTTTGAAGCATCAAACTCCGATTAAACATCAATTTAATTTGAATCCCCTCGACACTTATCAGTCAATATGTAAAGATTTGGCATCAGCAATTTTGCAAAATAATTTTCGGATGTTAGCGAATCAATCACAGACCATTAAACATCTGGCGAATTACTTGCAAAAAGTCGCATTTTTTCAGCAACATATTATCAATCAACAAAATATCATCTTTGTTGGTGAAATCTGGCATCAAGATCGCATTTTTTATAAAAAGGTGACGGTATCTCGCCAGACAATCAGAGAAATTATTTTAAACCGAATCGATTTAACTCAGATTCAAAACCTCATCCAAACTTATCCCCAATATCAATTTGTTTTAGTTTCTCAATATCATCCATTCATCGAATCTCAAGTCCAATCTTTGCTTCCCGGAGTGATTTTTGTTTCTAGCCAGCTTCGAGAATTTGACCGCATTTGGCAATACAAGCAGAATCATGGGTCAAGATTTCCTCTGTTTGGAATTTACCTAGATAAAATCGAGTTTAAGATTGCTATTGAGGGTCAAGAGAGGTGGATTCAACTGACGGAAGGCGATATTATTTCCTATGAAGGGGAATCTCGCGAGTTGATTGGCAAAATCCCGGAACTTGATAATAAAGATACTTTTAGAATCCCCCAAGATAACTTAAATCCGACTCTGCCAATTCGGGTTAATGGCGCAGATTTTTCTAAAAACGATGTTCCCCAAGATTATAGCATTTCTGTGGTGGAAAATGAAGTAACGGAAGATGTAGAGGTGAGGATAAAATTCACCCTCAAACCGGGGTCGTCTCCCCTGCTGGAAGTTGAAGATATTAACAATAAGTATAACATCAAAGCGGAGTTAACTAATCGAATTGTTACGGTCAGATACTATGGTTATATTCCCTATCTGAAGTTGAGTCAAACCCGTGCGGAAAAGTCGCAAACGCAAATAGAGTTATTTAGATATAATAGCGATCGCTGGCAAAATTTACAAGACTATTTACAAAAAGTTATCACTAAATTGGACATAATTTTCCAAAACAACAGACCAGTGACACGCAGAAAATACGAAGAATTAACCCAATTACTATCTCAAATTACCAGTATTTTGCCCAAAAATAGTTATAATCTCGATGTTCTTCAATATATTAATCCAGAAGAATTGACAGAATTAACACAAATTCTCGGAGATTCTCGATGGCACAAAATGACTAATATTCTTAATATTTACCCCACTGATTTTAAGGAAAAAATAAATTGTGTTAAAATTTGTTTAATATGGGTAGGAAAGCTCTATAAATTTTCTGCGTTTATTTGGTCAGATTTTTATTTTAATCAATCCCAAGAATCGCAAATTATAGACGATACAAGAACAAGCATTAACTATGAATATTTCCTTTATTTGGCGAGAACTGCTATAAATGAATCCCGACAACAACGATATTTTAATTTATTGGATAATTCGGAGCGATTCACTAATGAAGGATATATGTGGGGTTATGGTCGAATTTTGCTATGGTATTTTAATTTCCAAGATTCGGGTCATATCTTAAATTATCGCAATCATTTTGGGAAAATTTTAGAGTATTTACGGCAACAAAACCCCAGTTCTTTGAATATTCAATATAAGCAAAATGTGTTTTTATCTCTCTCGTATTTGTTAGGTTTTAGGGAATTTGATAGAAGTTTTTGTCAACCCAGTTCCCAGGAGTATAATTTGGCTGAACAAGTGATTACTAGGTTTGCAGATGACCCGATAAAGTTGAATCAGGTGAGCAGAGAAAAGTCACTGAATCAAATATTTGAAGAGTTGCTTAAAGGACAATCGACGGAAACAGATTGTAATAATTTGTTGCAGGGGAGTTGAAAATAATATGGCGTTTTTTAAGCGAGTAAGATGCGTCAGATTGAGATAATTTAGGATAAATAGAAACGCTTTCAACCTTGACGCACCATCCATCATTTATATAGACTCATACCTATGTTCGCAAATTTCACCATAGCGACAGGTTTGGCAGTTTTCTCGTGATGGTTTGGGGGGATAGTATCCCTCTACTATATCTCGAACTATGCTTTCTGCCTCGTGGGCAGTTTTGGCTAATATTTCCGGTGAAAAAGAGTAGCATTTTTTATGGCGTAAATAGGCAATATGTGCCTCGGAACAGTTTAAGGCTTTAGCATAAGCCCATAGTTGTAGATTATGGTGTTCTGGGCGCATGACTTTATCGGTTTTATAGTCTAGCACCCAATTATCCCCAATTAAATCGGCTACGCCATTAAAGGTAACCCCTAATATATCTAATTTTAACTCAACTTCTCGCTGATTTTTGGGGTCTATGAATCTTTTAAATTCTTCAGTATTATCAAACTCTTGGGCGAGGTAAATCGCCTCCCTGAGTGATTGTTCATTACTGCCATTGTTGGCGAATTTGCGGAGTTGATCAATGTCTCTGATATCATATTCTAAAGCGTTGTGAACTAACTGACCAATTATCATGCCTTGATTGGCTTCTTCTGATAAGCCTGGATGTCCGAGAATATACATGAATTGAAACCTGGTTGGACAACGTTTATATTCACTTAAAGAGGTTACAGGAAGTTCAAATAAACCAGAAGTCATCGCGTTGGTCAGTAGGGGAGGGTTAATGGCTGGAGGTGGGGGACTTGGGGGGACTGGCGGGATGATATCATCACTATTAATTTCTAGGGTGGTTATGGGAATATTGGCGGCTTGTAACCCTAAGTATAATTTATCTAAATAATTACCTTTTTCCTGGGGGGCGGTTAATAAGATATAATCCCGACTGCGAGTTAATGCTACATAAAGTATTCGCAAGGCTTCGGCTTCTTCTCGCTGTTGACTTCGATATTTTAACCAGTTGTAAAGAACTGGATCTTTCAGGTCTTTGTCGTCGTCTTTGCAGCGGATAGCGACACCATATTCTGGGTCAAAATAAACGGGTACTGATGAGTTGGGACTTGGGCGGCTGAGGTCGGCTACAACTACCATCGGCCATTCTAATCCTTTGGCGGCAAAAATGGTCATTAATGATACTGCATTGCTGGTATTAATGGGGGGACGTTCTACGGTTACGGCTTTATCTTTTAGGCGCTTGAGACGGCGAACTACTCCGAATAAATCATCGGTTCCTTGTTCTAAAATTTGCACTAATTCTCGAAATCCACTAAAGTCGGCTAGGCGACGATTAGAGGCTGGTAAATTGGCAATTATGGCTGTATATCCTGTTAATTGATCTGCTATTTGTAAGAGGCGAGATGGTGGCTCAATCTGGCGTTGTTTGAGCAGTGTTTTTAAAGTATCGATCGCTTTTTTTAATTCTGCGGGTGATGCACTGGTTAAAATTTGCCACCAACTGATATTTTCTGATGTAGATTTGTGAGACAATTGAGATTGTCTACTAATAGTGAATAAAAGGCGATCGCTAATGGCAAAAAAGGGACTTCTTAACAGGGCTACTAATGCGATATCATCTCCAGGGTCGGCTAAGAATTTTAGCAGTGACCAAGCATCTTTAGCTTCTTGGGTTTCTAATAGGTTTCCACCTCCTGAAGGCGCTAAGGGTATTTGGGCGGCGGCTAGGGCTTCTCCATAACTGTCTAAGGGTTCCCAAGTGCGGGTTAAAATAGCGATATCGCCTGGTTGAATAGGTCTTAATTGTTGAGTTTGTTTATCAAATACTGGAATTTGATTATCTAACATTTCTTTTAAGGTTTTAGCAATCAAGTTTCCTTCTGCTATCCGTCTTTGATTAATATCAGTTTCGGCGGTTTTAGGTATCACAAATACTTGCAATGTTTCCCTAGGGGATGGCGGGTCAATGCGGACAGCTTCCAAGTCTTGTCTTAAATCTCCTAATAACGGAGAAAATACCTGATTAATTTGATTGATTAATTTCTGATGAGTCCGGAAACTTTGATTAAGAATTATCTCATCTCCCTGATTATCAATAATGCGTTTTCTAAATTTATTAAAAACCCCAATATCTGCCCGCCTAAACCCATAAATTGACTGTTTTTTATCACCCACTATAGTTAAATCTCCTGTCTGGGTTAAAAGTTCTAAAATTTCCCCTTGAATAGGGTTGGTGTCTTGAAATTCATCAACTAAAAAGCTGCGCCAGCGTTGTTGATAATAGAGTTGAATCGTGGGATTATTTTGTAATGCGGTCAATGCGCCAATTTCTAAATCTGCAAATGTCAAAACTCGCCCTTGCCATTTTAACTTTTGTAAATGGTCTTTAACTTCTCGGTAGGCTTCTTTTAAGGCGGCTAACATTTCGGCTAGTTTGTGGTCGGCTTCCCCAACTTCTGCATTGATTAAATTTTCGTTGAGAGAAGGTTTAACTAATTCTTCTCGTAAGGCTTTTAAGGCATCTTTAACAGTTTGTATATTTTCCCCCCAGTTTTTTTTGCTACCATATCTGATATCTATTTTATATAAAACTTGCAGATTTTCGGAGATATTATCACCGTTTTCTAGGGATAATATGGCGCTAACTGTCCCTTGTCGGATGGCTTCGAGTTTGTCTTCTGGTTTGCCAATATTTGACGTTAAAATGTCTTTTAATTCCCGCCATTGGGGATGATTTACGAGGTCTTCTAAGGCGCGATCGCGTAATTTTTGGGCTAACTCTGACCAGTCTATTTGTTGATTTAATGACCTTTCTGCCATCAAGGGGTCATCTAATAAGGTTGCCAAAATTCGCGATAATAAAGAATAAGGTATGGTTTCAAAAACCTGAATAGGCAATTTAGATAAAGCAGTTTCTAACCCTTCATAAAGCCAGATTTTGCCTTCTAAATCTTCTAAAACTTGGAAGTCAGCAGCAACGTTAGCCGCCTGGGGATGTTCGCGACAAATACGACTAGCTAAAGCGTGAATTGTACTAATGGGGGCGGCTTCTAATTCGGCTAGGATATCGGGACGGTTAGGAAGTTGTTGCCTTACCTGTGAACGAATACGCGATCGCAATTCCTGGGCGGCTTTTTCAGTAAATGTAACCGCCACTATTTCTAAGGGAGAAAGTCCCTTTTCTACTAAATAATATAAATACCTTTCTACTAACATATAAGTTTTGCCAGTCCCCGCCCCGGCTGTGACGATAATACTTTGAGGACTGGTAGCAGCGGCTTGTTGTGCATTGGTTAAACTCATGGTTAATTAATCCTTACAAATTGACGAAAAATCTGGAATTATTTTGATGATTTTTGGCGACTTAGACGGTTACCCTTACGACAAACAGAGTCAAATTCACAATATTGGCAGACTTGCTGTTTCTGGTCTGGCGCTACTGGATAATTACCCTGTTGTAGGCGTTGTTTAACCTCCTCTGCAAAGGCTTCTAAAATGCCGGAGTCGGTGACTTTCGCCTTTAAATAACGCTGTTTGTTAAGAGAATACAACTTGACATCTACCTCTGGGACTTCGTTAAAGTTTTGGGCGATCGCCTGTTGATATAATGGCATTTGAATATTGATTTTGGCTTTTCCAGAATCATCTTTAATTCCCAAGGGTAAGCTACTGGTAGTTTTATAGTCTAACACTAATAGACCCGTGGGGGTGCGATCAATGCGATCGACCCTAGCAATTACCTTTAACCCATACCATTCAGCATCAAAGTAATTTTCACGACTAATAATTTCGGCATTTGACTGCAAAAAATCTTCAGCTTGTAAATTTAATTCTAACATATTTAAACCTTCTAATCGGCGGGCTTCCCAACCCATAAACTTGTCAAAATCCACATTTTCTTCAGCTTTTAACGCCGCTTCTGCTTGAGATAATGCTTGGTTAATATCTTTTCTGTCTAACCGCCTTAAATCCGTTTGATTTTTGATGTCCGCTAACAAAATTTCTAAGCAGCGATGATATAACCGACCTCGGAGACTGCCAGTGATTTCGGATTCCGCTTCCGATGGTTCTTTTAAGCATAGTAAATAGGTGGAAAACCACTTAAACGGACATTGACCTAATGCCGTTAATTGCGATGCACTAAACATCCTATTTTGATAATCAACTCCTATGCCAATAACCCCATCATATTCATCAGGAGATTCGCCACTTTCTCGACGCTGTTCAACTTGCCAATTTTTGATGATATCATTAACTAGAACATCATCAGATAACTGGTCTGGCTGCTGTAAATAATAGCGTCTAGCTTCCTCAATACTGGCTAAATTTAACAGGGGTGGGGGAGTTTTTTCTATTCCTAAACGGGTAGAATAAGGACTAGGTAACAGCGGTTTTTTGTGATGCTGTTCGGCACAAGAAAAAGTCAAAGATTTTGTGGGTATTCTTAATAGTTCATAAAAACATAATTCATTCCGTTGGGCGATATCTATAGCCGTTTCTAGGGTAATGTTGAATTGAGATAGTCGCCGGGATTCGTAAAAGTCTAAAACTGGATCATTTTCAATGGCTGCGGGTAGGATACCTTCCTGAAAACCGATTAAAAAAACATGGGGATAACTCGCACCCTGTAGAGATAAGGGGGTGTGAACTTCTATCCCTCCTTTTCCTGGTTGCATGGGGACTTTTAGCTTGGTGATTATCTCTAAAATATCTTGAAAAAACTCTTGTCGATTAAGGCGATCGCCATCAAGTTTTGATAATTCCAGCCAAGCTGTTTCTAGTTGATTAAAGGCGACTATCTCCCGAGACCATTGGCTGCTATTTTTGCGGATATCAAAGAATTTTAAAACTTGTTTGATCCGGTCTACCAAATTGGGGCGGGTATCGCTTTGGGGGAATTTTAATAATGATAAATTTAACCCTAATTCTTCCCATTCAGCTAGGTTATTTGGTCGCTTTTGTCGCGCTTCTAACCATTGTTGATATGTTAAATATCGGGCTAAAGGATGATGCAAAAGTTTAGCGGTAGACTCAAAGGGAAAATTATTTTCGATGACTTCTATCAATAATGCGATCCAAGACCCCAGGCGAATATTCCGCAAGGGAATTTTATAAAATAATCGCAGTGGTAACTGATATTCCCAAGCAATATCTAATAATAAAGGCGCATAGGTTTTTTCATCCTGGGTTACTAGGACAATTTTACTGGCTGAGACTCCATTTATTATTAACTGTTTAACCTGGGAAAGAACCCCTCTAATTTCTGCCTCTAAATTTGGGTAAATATGGCATTGAACATTATGGGGAAGTTCCCCTTTACCCAAAAAGCATTTTTGCAGTTTTTCTCCTAAGCTAAAGTTATGATCATTTTCCTGACAATTTACCTGCCATCCTTCCCTCTCTAAATAGGCGATCGCCTCTCGATTTTTGGCAAAAATTTCCTCTGTTCCTGTCGGTAAAACCCAGATGCTACCTTCCCCTGCTACTAGGTTAATAAATTTTACCTGATCAAGTTGAGGTTGAAAATAACCATAAATTAATAAAGTTTGTGCTGGAGTTGGTGCTTGGGTTTGATAATTAATGGCTTCCCAAAATAATTGATCCTGGTCAATATAGCCCTGCTTTTGTAATTTTTGTTTATAGCGATTAGTCACTTGGGCTAAATCCCTAATTCTCCGAGAATTATGATGAGTTAATAAGTTTAAGTCTACTCCAGATTTTAAGAGTTTTTGGCGGGAGGGTATTAACATTTTCGCGATACCATCAGGGTCATTACTGTTGATATTCTCAGCCACAATGCGCCGCCAAGTTCGATCCATAGTTAACACTGGCGCTATGGTAATTTCATGATTATTTATAGTTTTGATAGCCAGCTTGTCTAAAGATTTATAAGGGACTTTTAAACAACGGGCTACTGGTTGAGTTGGGGTAATAGTAGTTATTTGTGATGGTAGATGGTTTAAATTGTGGGGATTAACAATAAGCGATCGCATAATTAATTACACTCGTTGACAGTATGATAATTTTACCCATAAGTGGCTGTTCTAGTCAAATAGGTGCTGATGATTGTTAACATTTCCCAATTTTCTGGTAACATTAGTCAAGGCTGACCGTCAAATTGAATGCTGAGTTAATCCCTTGAACTTCCCAAAATGATTAATACTGCGCTGCTGTCAGGTCAAATTCTCCGCCACCACTATCTGATCATTCGTGAATTAGGTCATGGTGGCTTTGGACGCACCTATTTAGCTAAAGACCAACACCGCTTTGATGAGTTGTGCGTGTTAAAAGAATTCGCACCCCAACTCAAAGGTAATTATGAGTTAAAAAAATCCCGAGAGTTATTTCAACGGGAGGCGCAAACTCTCTACCAACTTAAACATCCGCAAATTCCCAGATTTCAAGAAATATTTGAGGAACAAATATGCGGTCAAATTTATATGTTTGTAGTTCAGGATTATGTCCAGGGTTTCACTTGCCGAGAATTACTCAAAGAGCGACTGCAAAAAGGTGAATTTTTTAGCCAAGCTGAAATCACCGAAATTCTGTTAAAATTGCTGCCAGTGTTGGATTATATCCACTCATTAGGAGTTATTCACCGTGATATTTCCCCCGATAATATCATCTGCAGAGACTCTGATGGGTTGCCAATTTTGATTGATTTTGGAGGTGTAAAACTGATGAAAGCGCACATCAATTCCGAGTGGTCTTCTCAGAGTTTACACCCCAGCCCCGCCACTCGATTAGGAAAGTTCGGCTATGCGCCAGATGAACAAATGCAGATGGGTATTGTTTATCCCCATAGCGATTTATATTCTTTAGCGGCGACTTTGTTAGTGTTGCTAACTGGTAAAGAACCTCAACAACTTATTGATAGTTATAATTCTACTTGGAAATGGGAACCATATCTAACTTTAAATCCTGAGTTATATCGGATTTTTCATAAAATGTTAGCACGTCAACCTAGCGATCGCTATATTTCCGCGCGTCAAATTTTACAGGATCTTAACCAGATCTCAATATCTCCTCAACCTATTCCCACTCAACCGCCACCAGAGTCAGTCACCCCTGACATATTACCGCCCCCAAAAAACCAGCCCCCTGTGGCTAATTTTAGTCCTCCTACTGTTCAACAAATAACCAAATTCGAGTTTTCTCCTAGGTTGAAAATGGCGAGTTTAGTCCTGTTGTCAATGGTGGTAATGGGTAGTTTTGGCTGGTGGGTGGGTAATGTTTGGGCCGATCGCTTTTTTGTTATGGAAACAGCCAAAGATGAATTTGGTAAAATGTCCGAACTTGAAAGGATAGAAATATTACGCGATCGCCGTCGCCATTTAGGTGTTAATTATAACTTTTTTATGACTTTAGTCAATGAAGAGTTTTATTTTCGCTACCCCCAACAACAAGGGCGACTATTAACTAATGATCCTGTTGATTTCGTTTGGCGAAAACGTTGGGATCAAATCGCCCATGAAGTCTTAAATGAGTTAGAAACCCTCAGTTATGAATCTCGACAAGGTTTAGGAACCTATACCCAAGCCGATCTAAATAGTTGGATTAGTACAGCCAACCGCCTTAATCTTAGCACGGCTGAACTGTTTAATTTAGCCGATACTCAATTCTATCAACTCTTCCCAGAAAGACGTGATCAAGGCTCCATAGAAGCTGAACCTTTAATTCAAATATGGCGGGGAATTGTTCGCGATCGCCTCTCTAATTGGGAATCAATTAATCGCGAAAGTTGACATAGGCGGCATCAATACATCATCTAAGGCTTGGCGATCGGGTAGAGAAGACTGCGCCCCTACCTGGGTAGTCGATAAAGCCCCCGTTGCCGCCCCCCAGAGAATCGCCTCCTTTAGCGATCGCCCTTCGTCTAAAGCCGCCGCCATTCCCCCATTAAAAGCATCTCCCGCCGCCACAGTATCCACCGCATTAACCGCAAAAGCCGGAACCCAAAAAGATTCAGATTTAGTCGCCCAAAATACTCCCTTAGACCCCAACTTAATTACAGCAGTTTTTACCCCAAAATCCAACATAGTATCCGCAGCTTTTTGGGCAGTTTCTACATTATTGACCCGAAAGCCCACCAGTTGACTCGCCTCCGTTTCGTTGGGGGTAATAATATCCACCAACGGATATAATTGTTGAGGGAAAACATCAGGGGCTGGAGCCGGATCAAGAATTACTCTCACTCCCGCATTTTTAGCCGCATGAATAGCCGCTTCCACTGCTTTTAGGGGAATTTCTAATTGCAATAATAAAGATGTTGCTTCCCCCCATAAAGGTTCCAGTCTCTGCACATCTTCAGGACCCACACAACCATTAGCACCCGGAATAATAATAATCTGATTTTCGCCGTTATTATCTACTGCAATAGTCGCTAAACCAGAATGGGTACAATTATCGCGCAAAACCCCTTCACAACCGACGCGATTAGCTTTTAATCCCTCCAGAAGTTCTTGAGCAAAAGCATCCCCGCCAACTCTTCCTACCATCTCAGTTTTTGCCCCTAACCGCGATGCTGCTACGGCTTGATTTGCACCCTTTCCACCTGCTACCGATAAAAAATTATATCCGGTTAAAGTTTCCCCAGGTTGAGGGAGTCGAGGAGTTTGCACCACTAGATCCATATTGATGCTGCCAAAAACTAAAATACTCATAGTTTGATGTTAATATTGGGGTGATTAAGGGGATTATTTTTGCTTTAAAATAATCAAGGTAATATTATTAAATATTCGCTGACGACCAATATGCTCAAAAACATCAGAAAAAATGGCATTTTTTCTGTCTTCAGATGTCTGTTCATGATGACATAGTGCCACTTCACACAAGCGGTCAATGCCATAATGTTGGCCATAGCTATTTTCCGCCTCAGTAATCCCATCTGTAAATAATATTAGCACATCTTGGGGATTTAGTCTAACCGTAATTTTATGGACAAATTGACTAATATCTGGTTCCAAACCCACAGGAAATCCTAAATCAATGGTATCTATAATTTCTACTTGAGGATCATCACCCGATCGCAGTCAAATCGCTTGTTCATGCTGGCCACTAATTTCTAATCATCCCTGACAATAATCTAACAGCATGAGAGTTCAATTTTGAGCACAATTCATCCGAGCCACATTCTCATAACTCGTCAAGCTGGAGTGACTGACGAATTATCAGAGCAATTTCAGCTACAATATTAGATGTTTCGGATTGCAGCCATCAGGGGGGTGTGTTGACGGTCATGGGTTAATTTTACCTAAAATAAACAGCTTAATTATATCCTATCTAAGATACAGATCGGCTAATTTTCAATTGTAGAATGCGATCGCCAATATCCACTCGAATCGGCATGACAGACAAACGATTACCCCGCCGCACCAGTAACAAGTCATCAGGATCAAATTGCTGTTTGAGGTCGCCAAGAGAAATCATCTGGGGAAATTTATCAATAAACTCTACTCTGACCGTATACCAACGAGGATGGTTAGCCGTAGCTTTCGGGTCATAATAGGGGCTATTTTCATCAAATTGAGTAGGATCAACTATATCAGATTCAATGACTCGCACCAAGCCGACAATCCCCGGAATTTTGGTATTAGAATGATAAAAAAAACACAAATCATTAACTTGCATTTTCCGCAAGAAATTCCTAGCCATGTAGTTACGAACACCATCCCAAATACAAGTTGTATCCGACTGCATTTGGTCAATACTATAAGTTTTTTCCTCAGATTTGATCAACCAATAAACCATTGATCCCAACTCCCGCTGGCCATGATGCTACAATTACTTTAATCCTAGCCGTCTTTCGGAAGCGACTCTCAAAAATTTAATTTTTCTTAATCTAATCTCTAGTTAGAGTTGAGCATCGACTTTCATGGCTGGTATAATATTAATAATGATTTAAGATAAGTCCCTAAAAATCACCCCAAAAAATGATAGTATAGAAAGATTTGGCTCCCACACAATGACTGATAATCAACAGAGTTCCTGCTGTTCATGCAATGGAGACGATCGCCATTCTGATAATCTGGTCTCCGAAGTGATACCCCTGGCAATAATCACCGCCATTTATATCCTAGCCTTAATCTTCAACAATTGGCTTAAACTCGCGGTTTGGGGTTGGGGGGAATATGTAGTATTAATTCCTCTATATTTACTCACAGGCTGGGAAATCTTAGTCAGCGCCGGAAAGAATATCTGGCGAGGTCAGATATTTGATGAAACCTTTTTAATGAGTTTAGCCACCCTGTGCGCCATTGCTATTAATGAAGTTCCCGAAGCCGTGGCTGTCATGCTATTTTATCGAATTGGGGAAGGTTTCCAAGAGTTTTCTGTGCAGCGTTCTCGGCGTTCAATTAAATCATTATTAGCAGTACGTCCAGACACTGCAAACCTGCTAATAAATGGCGAAATCAAAACCATGTCTCCGCAGTTAGTAAATGTCGGCAGTAGTATTGTCGTCAAAGCCGGAGAAAAAATCCCTTTAGACGGAGAAATAATATCTGGAACCTCCCAAATTGACACTTCACCCCTCACCGGAGAATCCTTACCTCGTGCCGTTAAACCCGGAGAAATAGTCCTAGCGGGAACCATCAATCAAACCGGACTACTAACCATTAAAGTAACCAAACCATTTAACGAATCTTCGATTAGCAAAATTTTAGAATTAGTAGAAAGCGCCCAAAGTCGGAAAGCCAAAACCGAAAAATTTATCACCACCTTCGCCCGTTATTATACCCCAATTGTGGTAAGTTTAGCCATAGCGATCGCCTTAATTCCTCCCCTAGTCAATTTGGGCAGTTTTCAAGAATGGTTTTCGCGGGCATTAATTCTCCTAGTAATTTCCTGTCCCTGCGGTTTAGTAATTAGCATTCCTCTAGGCTACTTTGGGGGAGTCGGAGGAGCAGCCCAGCAGGGAATCTTAGTGAAAGGATCGACATTTTTAGACGATTTAGCTGCCGTTAAAACCGTGATATTTGACAAAACAGGAACCCTGACCGCTGGCGTATTTGAGGTGACAAAAATCGTCCCTCATCATCACTTTACCGAAGCAGAATTAATCGAGATTGCCGCCAAAATAGAATCCCTATCTAACCATCCTCTCGCCCAAGCAATTCGTGAATACTATGGAGATTCACCTACCGAAACCTTAATCGAAGATTATCAAGAAATCCCCGGCTGTGGAGTGAAAGGCAAACTGCAAAATCGGACAGTAATTGCGGGAGGCGATCGCCTGTTACACTTAGAAAAAATCGACCATCCTCTCTGTGATGTAGGCGGCACAGTAATTCATCTAGCCGTAGACTATCGCTATGCCGGATATATCCTAATTTCCGATAAAGTTCGACCCGATTCTGTGGCTGCTATTGAAGCCCTCAAAAAACAAGGAGTGCAGAAAATAGTCATGCTAACCGGAGATAATCAAACCGTAGCCGATCGCCTAGCCAAAACCTTAAATATTGATGAATATTATGCCGAATTAATGCCCGAAGATAAAGTCAAGCAACTGGAAAAACTACTAAGTCCAGATCATCGTAAAGTTGCCTTTGTCGGAGATGGAATCAATGATGCGCCAGCCATTGCTAGGGCTGACGTAGGTATAGCCATGGGAGGTATGGGTTCAGACGCAGCCATTGAAACTGCCGATGTAGTAATTATGACCGATTCTCCCTCTTATGTCAGTCGTGCGATCGCCATCGGACGAAAAACCCGCCGCATTGTCTGGCAAAACATCGGTTTAGCCATGGGAATTAAAGGCTTTTTTATCATCTTAGGAATTTTCGGACTAGCCAGCATCTGGTCAGCAGTATTCGCCGATGTAGGAGTAGCATTATTAGCCATTCTCAACGCCACCCGCATATTTGGGAAACCAGTTAATTGATAGCTGTCCACCGCTGAATTGTCATGCAATCAAAACTCAACGATCAGCGGTTTGTCAGATATCTGGCAGAATAGGGAGGTATTAAGTTTAGATGCAAATTGGCTTTTATGTCCCTTATCTCTGCTAAACCAGCTTTACTGGTTCTGATTGACGGCACCAGCTATCGAGGTTGGTCCTTTGGCGCTCCAGGTACAGTTTTAGGTGAAGTGGTGTTTAACACCGGAATGACAGGTTATCAGGAAGTTTTGACTGATCCCAGTTATTGTGGTCAGATTGTCACCTTTACCTATCCTGAATTAGGGAACACAGGAGTTAACCCAGAAGACGAAGAATCCCAAAGACCCCAAGTCCGAGGCGCGATCGCCCGTAATATTTGCACCCGTCCCAGTAACTGGCGTTCTACCCAATCCTTACCGGACTATCTCAAAGAACATAATATTCCCGGCATTTATGGCATAGATACCCGTGCCTTAACCCGCCAACTGCGAACTGTCGGGGCCATGAATGGTGGCATATCCACCGAAATTCTCGACCCCGCAGAATTATTATCCTTAGTCCAACAGGCTCCCAATATGGATGGGTTGAACCTAGTTAAAGAAGTAACTACACCAGAGAGCTACGAGTGGTCTGAGTCCACCGATACAGTTTGGGAATTTAGCCCCAGCTTGGAATCAAAAGACAGCCCAACACCCCCACCCCGTTATACAGTAGTTGCCATTGACTTTGGAGTAAAGCGTAATATTCTACGTCGCCTAGCCAGTTATGGTTGTCGGGTGATCGTAGTTCCCGCCAGCACTCCCGCCGCCGAGATCCTCAAATATAATCCCGATGGCATTTTCCTCTCTAACGGTCCAGGAGACCCCGCCGCCGTTTCCGAGGGTATTTCCACAACCCAGGAGTTACTGAAAAGTAACAAACCAGTATTTGGGATCTGTATGGGACATCAAATCCTCGGTTTATCCCTGGGCGCGAAAACCTTTAAGCTAAAATTCGGACATCGGGGATTAAACCAACCTGCTGGTTTAGAAAAGCGTCAGGTGGAAATTACCAGCCAAAATCACGGCTTTGCTCTCGATCCTGATAGCCTAGCGGAGGATGTAGAAATAACCCATCTGAACCTGAACGATCGCACTGTTGCTGGTCTCAAGCACAAAACCCTACCGCTATTTTCAGTGCAGTATCACCCAGAAGCCAGTCCCGGTCCCCACGACGCTGATTATCTGTTTGAGCAGTTCGTTAAGGAAATGGAAAAAGGCAAGTAATTACCTAGCCAGGTTATTGGGGGACAAGCCGATCGCTCGTCCCCCTGTCTCTTGCTAATCTCAAATTTGATCCAACCGAATCAGATACCATAGACAATTATGGCAAAAATGGAATATACTAATAAGGCAGTATATGTGCTATCCAGTTAGGAGGGGGCTATTCCTGAGCAACTACACCTGACCGTTAGCCTCAGAGGGACTCGCGACGTTAAAGATAACTATCAAATATTTCGTCTGACCGGATTACTCGATGCCTTCTCAGAAGGTACGTTTCGGAAAATTATGTCCAAGTGTATCGATAATGGACCAAAACACATTGTGTTGGATCTTTCCCAGATAGACTTCGTAGACAGTTCCGGTTTGGGCGCTTTGGTACAACTCGTCAAGAAGGCTCAGACTAACGGAGGAACTTTACAAATTGTTTCTAATCCTCGCGTCACCCAAACCGTGAAACTGGTTCGTTTAGAAAAGTTTCTATCTCTACAGCAAACCGTTGAGGATGCTGTGGCGGCGGTCAAAAAAAGTTGAGTGACTGCTAGGAGTCTGCCTATTTCCAGTAGACCGATAGGGGGTTTCTCTGTCGGTCCTACTATTTGTTGATTAAAAATTGCCTAATCTTCGAGGGTTTTTTAATGAGACCTCCTTCATCTCCCCATCGCAAATCTGGCCCGAACCGAGGAAAGGTTAAGCCTTCTTCTAAGCCACCGCATTCTCCTCGGGAAGATAAACCAGCTATCCATCCCCGTCGTCGCGATCGCCCTGTGGCTTCAGCAGAGACAGAACCGCCAGAGGAAGATCTAATTTATGGCCGCCACACAGTCTTAGCAGCCTTAGAAAACGGCCGATCGCTTAACCGAGTTTGGGTAATTTCCCAATTGCGATCGGATACCCGGTTTCAACCTCTATTACAAGAGGCGAAAGCCAAAGGTGCTATTGTAGACGGAGCCAGCTATCAGCGCCTAGACCAAATTACCAGAGGCGCTAACCATCAGGGAATTGTCGCACAGGTTACACCGTATAAATATTGGGATTTAACCACCCTAATTACCCAGGCTAAATCTGCCAATAGCCAGCCTGTCCTAGTGGCCGTTGATGGTATCACTGACCCCCACAACTTAGGCGCGATCGTTCGCACCGCTGAAGCGATCGGAGCCCAAGGCTTGATTCTACCCCAGCGGCGGGCTGTTGGTATTAATGCTACAGTCATGAAAGTAGCGGCCGGAGCCTTAGAGACTTTCCCCGTAGCGCGGGTGATCAATCTTAACCGTAGTCTAACTGAACTCAAATCAGCCGGATTTTGGATTTATGGGACAGTAGCCGGGGAATTTCAACCCCTGTATAATGCCAATTTAACCGGAGCGATCGTTCTGGTGGTTGGTAGTGAAGGGGAAGGATTGAGTCATGCGATCGCCGAAAACTGCGATGTACTGCTTTCTATTCCCCTACAAGGAACAATCCCTAGTCTGAATGTCTCAGTAGCCACTGGTATGGCACTTTATGAGATATTCCGCCAGCGTCAGAATCAGAGTCCGAGTCAATAGCGATCGCTGCTGAAAATATGGAGTAAATTATTCGGTAATGACAGGTTCTTGAACCAAAACGCCCAGATCCGCCGATTCCAATAGTTTACTCCAAGCCTCTGAGACTGCCGGATCAGGATTACCATGAGACCGCAACTCAGCCAAAGTTGACATAGCATCAAACCACAGCCCAGCCTTCAAATATAGATCCACCTTCTCCAGTGGACTGGTTTGGTTAATTTGACTAGCCAATGCTGGGTCTATTTCTGCCCACCGGATGCCACCTTCGACTATGATATCCTCCGAACGGTCATCAGGATTACAAACGATCGAAAAGTACCACTTGTAATTATTGTTGGTTTTAATGTTTTGAGTGCTGTGTGATGGTATAGTCACACCCATAATTCCAGCTTTACCTCCGATTTTCAGGGTCTCTTCATAAATCACTGTGTCATTGGTGTTATCAATCAGCACAAACTCTGCCGTTTGGACAGTTTCCATAGCAGGTAAGTAAAAATATAACCTAGGAGAGGCTTGAGCTGTTAACCCTATCGATCGAGAGGGGGCGATCGCCATCAAGGGAGTTTGATCAAATCTACAATTAGGGTTGCCACTCCTAGTCCCTCCTCCCACCAAGCGACCTGGGGGCTGATCATCATCACCTAGCACAGATTCTATTAAAGGTGGTGTCATAGAAACCGCTAACAGAGACACCGTACCGAGGATAACCCCTATCGGACCCGCAAAAAGTTTAAGTTTCATAGTTATATCCCGATTATTTCCTGATTCCGAACATTATGATTATAGCAAGGTCATTAACAGACAGCCATCAGTCAAATTACTGATCCTTAACCATGGTCAGTTAAATATATTAAGCGCCATAGTTAACTCAATCGTCAGGATGATCAACTATTTTGAGGATAAATAAAAACAAGTAAGTCATCATGATTACCATGTATTTCCACCATTGGCAGCCTAAACTCAATGGCTTTTGTCGTCGTATCTTCAAATGCTTAAATCAGTATAGACCGATAAAAGCGCATTTGCCATCACTAAAACAGCTAATTACTATTCTATTAGCCAGTTTATTAACCATAGGGTTAATATCGGGGATTAGGTATTGGGGAATTTTACAACCCCTAGAATTAGAATCCTTTGATAGAATCATGCGCTTAAATAGTGATAATATTCCTGACCCTCGCCTATTAATTGTAGAGATTACAGAAGCAGATATTCAAGCCAACCAAAAATGGCCGTTTTCCGATGAAATTTTAGCCCAAGCCTTAGCCAAACTGCAAGAATACCAACCTAGAGTCATTGGTTTTGATATTTATAGAGATGTTCCGCAACCCCCTGGAAATTTACAAATTTTTGAACAATTCCAAGCAGATAATATTATTGCGATTCAACAAATTGGAAGAGTTGAGCCACCGCCTTATATATCAATTAATCAAGTAGGTTTTAACGATTTAGTTGCTGATTTAGATAATACTATTCGCCGCAACTTAATGTATGTTCGCTATGATGGGGAAGAATTTTATTCTTTTGGCGTAAAAGTTAGCCAAAAATACTTAGAATCTCTCAAAAATCACCCAATTATCCTTGATGCACAACCCGGCTTACTGCAAATAGACGAAACTATTTTTCCGGCTATCAGATCTAATTCTGGTGGCTATCAACTACCCGCATCGGAAGTTGGGGGTAGACAAATATTGATGGATTATCACACCAAAGAAATAGCTAAAACTATCACCATTACCGAGCTATTACAGGGAGAAATTGACGGGAATTTGGTCAAGGATAAAGTGGTGTTAATAGGCACAACAGCCACCAGTTCAAGAGACCTGCATCCCACCCCTTTTAGTGCGGCTAAAACTACTCATCATTTAATGCCAGGAGTAATGATTCATGGTTACATGATTAGCCAAATTCTGAAAGTGATTTTAGAAGGAGAATCTTTATTTTGGTTCTTGCCCATGTGGGGGGAGGTTTTATGGTTGTGGCTTTGGTCATTTTTTGGGGGGATTTTGGTAGTCAAATTTCATCGCCCCTTGTCTTTGGGATTACTAATTAGTATCAGCACGATCGCTCTATGGACTATCTGTTTTATAGTATTTTGTCAAAAGGGATGGATTCCCCTAATTCCCCCAGCTTTAGGCTTATTATTTACTGGTGCAATTGTCTTGGCTTATAAAGTTATTTATGGTTTATCCTATGATATTCTTACCGATTTACCTACCCGGATCCTACTCAATCAAAAAATTCAGCGCCTTAGTAATCAGTCTAAATATACCCAAATCGCCCTGTTGTTTTTAGATTTAGACCGCTTTCGTCTCATCAATGAAGGTTTTGGTCATGCCATCGGTGATCAACTGCTAATTTCCACTACCCAACGCATGAAAAAGTGTTTATATTCTCAGACAATTTTGGCGCGAGTTGGCGGGGATGAATTTGCGGTAATGATGCCGAATATCCAGAATATTGACCAGGCGATCGCCATGGCAAATAAACTGCAAAAAGCTCTCGCCGCGCCCTTTTATCTCAACGGTCAACAGGTATATACCACCATCAGTATTGGCATTGCGTATAGTAACCAAAATCAAGATTTAATTGCCAATGATTTATTAAGAGATGCCCATACAGCCATGTATCGCGCCAAGGCTTTGGGAAACAGTCGTTATCAGGTGTATATCTCCACCATGAAATCTCATGCTTTGCAGCAGTTACAACTAGAAGCCGACCTGAGAGAAGCCATTAAAAATCAAGAATTTCAACTGTATTATCAGCCGATTATGAATTTAAAAACTAATCAGATCGCTGGTTTTGAAGCCTTAGTGCGTTGGATATCTCCCCAGCGGGGGTTTGTGTCTCCTGGGGAATTTATCCCAGTTTCTGAAGAGAGTGGTTTAATTATTCCCTTGGGGGAGTGGATTTTATTAGAAGGCTGTCGTCAGTTGGCAATCTGGAATCAAAAATATTGCCAAAATCCCCCTTTTATGTTAAGCATAAATCTGTCAACCCGTCAATTTTCCCAAGTTAACTTGATTGAATGTGTCGATCAGATTTTGACTCAGACTGGGGTTGACCGCAGTTGTATTAAATTAGAAATTACCGAGAGTGCAATTATGGATGATGTCGATGAGGCGATCGCACTATTAGAAAGATTAAAAGCCCTAGGTATTAAACTGAGTATGGATGATTTCGGCACTGGTTATTCATCCCTCAGTTATTTGCATCGCTTTCCCATAGATACTCTCAAAGTTGATCAATCCTTTGTGCGTCGGATGGATGACAGCCAGCAAAATACAGAGATTGTCAAAACTATTATTATGTTAGGGCATAACTTAAATATGGATATCGTCGCCGAAGGTATAGAAACCGAAGGTAATGTCCAGACTTTGAAAAACCTAAATTGCGAATACGGACAAGGGTATTTTTTCTCCAAACCTTTGCCGGTCACAGCCTTGGAAGACCTGTTAAATAGGACGCTGTATCAATCATGAACTTAACCATAATTTAAGAATGACGCTTGCGGAACAGACCAAAACCCAATATCCCAAAAACTAAGAAGCCGATCGCGCTATTAGGTTCCGGTACACTCACCTTGTCACCCTGATGGTTATTGGCAGTTAAATCACCTTCTCCATTGAAATTCATCCACCAGCGGAAGCGGTTATTAACCAGATTTCCGTTAGCCGCAGAAGGTAAACGCATTAAAGCATCTGCACCCCCTCTAGCTTTTGGAGTCTGGTTTTGATTGCCAAATATGGTATCCAAATTGGTGATCTTCACATCCCAACCCAATATATCCATTAATTGGCGATCGCCATACCACCCCCTCGAATGATGGCATATATGCTATCATTTGATTGAGTTAGCGATCGCCGGCAATGGCGAGGCAATTGTCACCCAGAATGTTAAAGAGTTTCAGCAGCGCGAACTCATCTTTCCCCAGCTTTCTATTATTTCCCCTGAAGCATTGATTAGGGAGTCAGTACAATATGGCAACTTTAACGATTCGTTTACCCGATGAAAAACATTCTCGCCTGAAAGCACTGGCTCAATCTCGTGGCATCATTGTGAATAAATTAATGGAAGAACTCTCGGCGCTTGCACTAGCTGAGTTTGATGCTCAGACACGCTTTCAAGCCTTGGCAATGCCGGGTGATGTGGCGCGGGGGTTAGAGATTTTGGATCGGTTAGATGCTTTCAAGGCAACGACTTTGTTATAGTTTATGAAATGGAATGTTATATTCGATCCCGATTTTAAGCTCTGGTTTTATCAACAGGAACAAGAACTTCAAGATGAAGTCTTTTCGGTTTTAATTCTGTTGATGGAATTCGGCCCGTCTTTGGGCAGACCGAGAGTTGATACTCTTAAAGGCTCTTCAATTAAGAATATGAAAGAGCTTCGCATTCAATATAAAGGAGAACCTTGGCGGATTTTATTTGCGTTCGATACCGAACGACAAGCTATTTTACTGGTTGGTGGCAACAAAACGGGTAACAAGCGATGGTACAAGGAAAATATTCCTATAGCAGAGCGACGTTATGAACACTATCTTGAACAACTGAAGCAGGAAGAACAATGAAAGACTATACAACCTTATCATCAGAGTTAGCCAAACTTTCTCCAGAACGACAGGAACGGATTAAAGCTAGAGCGGATCAAATTTATCTTGAAGAATTGACTTTCAAGTATCTGCAAGAGAAGTTAGGATTGTCTGAAGACGAGTTGGAGCAATATTTTACTGAATCGGATCTCGGAAAAGCAAAACTGGAAAGTCGGGAATGTCTGGACTTACATACACTTCACGAGGTGGTCAGTGCATTAGGGGGAACTCTGGAAATTACGATCAAAATTCCCCAGAAAGAGCCTTTTGTTCTGATCGGCGAATAGTAGAAACTAGAGCAGATAAACCGTAGGGTGGGCAATTCGGTGGGAAATGCCCACTCTACCAGTTAAATTTTTGTCTGAGATAATCTTCAAGCTGTTGGTTATACGGTCGAAAATATTTTGTAAGCTGTTGATGTAACTGTCGGCTAATGGCGTTGTATTTTCGAGGATTAAGATTGCGATATTCCGGTAAGGGGTGATGTTCCAGACCTAAAAAGTTGTAAATCTGTTGCATAGTGGCGGGGGAATTTTGAAATAAGTCTTCGCTGGGAAGGACGAGAATCTGTTCTCTGGGAAACTGCTCAAACCACTGGGGGAGATAGCGGATATACTGACTAAAGGCTAAGTGATGAGCTAAGTTTAAACTGATGTCAGTTTGATCAATTGCCTGTTGTTTCAGTAAACATTGCAGCCAGCTAACTCCTGTTGGTAAGGCAGTATAAGTTTGTTCGGAAATGGCGGGATTTAACGCACCGATTAGGGAGATTCTTGTATTCATCCTTTCCGCCTTGGCTTCGAGGTATAATGTGGTCTACCTCAACTAAATCTGATGGGGTAAAGTATTGCCCGCACCAGTTACACTTGCCTTTTTGCGTATTGAGTAATTTGGCTACCCTGTTAGGCGTGTCAATTGCTTGTCCTTTTCTGGTTGCCCAGTAAGTCCAATTTCGGTCATGTCGATGAGGCGATCGCACTATTAGAAAGATTAAAAGCCCTAGGTATTAAACTGAGTATGGATGATTTCGGCACTGGTTATTCATCCCTCAGTTATTTGCATCGCTTTCCCATAGATACTCTCAAAGTTGATCAATCCTTTGTGCGTCGGATGGATGACAGCCAGCAAAATACAGAGATTGTCAAAACTATTATTATGTTAGGGCATAACTTAAATATGGATATCGTCGCGGAAGGTATAGAAACCGAAGGTAATGTCCAGACTTTGAAAAACCTAAATTGCGAATACGGACAAGGGTATTTTTTCTCCAAACCTTTGCCGGTCACAGCCTTGGAAGACCTGTTAAATAGGACGCTGTATCAATCATGAAACGAAAACAGGTAATGGTGCTATCGTTGCATTATCCGGAACCGAAAAAATGTCGCGTAAATGTATCAGTAGAGAACTTAGTTGACACTCCCCTCCCTGCCTAAAGGGGAGGGGATTCTTGATTCATAGACCCAACTGGCTTTGACAGGATTGCAAAAGCCAGAGTAATGGTCGAATCTCAGTCGCACGTTTGCTACGCAACGTTTCACGAACGGGTCTACGACCCTTCGCGCTTGCCCTAGCGTACACAAGGCTTCCTTGAGGATGTTGATCGCAGCATTCCAAATTAGTCACCACCCGCCGAAAATCCCAGAGTCCCATATCCGGCACGGTTGCTCAGGAAGCCTTGAGCCGAAATCGCTTTGTGGAAATGGCGCTCGGACAAAAACTAGCGGGTTCCGGTCGTTTGTTGGACAATACCCAAGTGGCGATCGCCCATCCTGACACTTTTCTAGGACAACTGGAATTGTCAAACGGGTAGGCAATGCCCTCCCTCCTACTACGACTTACCCCAAACTCGACGCAAATCTAATACAAAACCAGGTAACAGGTTCTCTCCGGATAACTCAGTTGGATTGGATAGCATTTCTACGTCCGAATCGGCTCGATAAACTTCTACTATTCGACGTTGCGGGTCGATTAACCACCCCAATTTTGCGCCATTTTCTAGATACTCTTGCATTTTTTCTGGCAGCGATTTTAGAGTATCCGAATCAGAACGTAACTCTACGACAAAATCCGGACAAATCTCTGGAAAAGTTTTCTTTTGTTCCTGGCTTAGTGCATCCCAACGGTCTTGACTCACCCAACAGGCATCGGGAGAACGATTTGCCCCATTGGGTAAAATAAACCCCGTGTTACAGTCGAATGCTTTCCCTTGTTGATAATTTTCGTACCAACAATACAATTGCCCAATGATACTAAAATTACGTTCTCCGGTTTCCCAACCCGTTGGTGGATTCACAATTAACTCTCCTGTGGCGGTTCTCTCCAGTTGTAATTCTCGATTACTGGCGGCTAGGGCGGCAAATTGTTCTTGGGTGACGTGAAGTTTCAGGGTTTTGGGGTATGCCAGCAATAGGGTATCGGTTTCCGATGTTTGAGGGGTCTGTACCATTTTGACTTCTCCGATGTAGAGATAGGCTAGTTAAATTTTAGGCGATCGCCCCCACTCCCTCTACCGACATCAGCCGCGATCGCCTCTAACCCAAGCAACACCGGCTTCAACCCCGTGGTTTCCGGTGCGGGGGCTCGAACTCTTTGCCGGTCATCTACGACCGGCGAACTGGATTCTACAGGTCAAGCTGGTGATATCACTATCAATACTAATCAATTAACTATTTCCGGTGATGGGGCGACTATTTTCAGTGCTACACAAGGTAGCGGTCAAGCGGGGAATATTAGCATTCAAACCCGACAACTACAAGTTAATAATGGCGCTCAAATAGTTGCCACTACTCTCGGTGACGGACTAGGCGGAAATATTGACCTTTTGGCTGAGTCTATCCAGTTAGTCGGAACTTCCCCCACTAGGGAAAATCCCAGCGGCTTATTTACTTCTACCGGAACCCCAGACCGGTTTGGTCAAGGAACCGCACCCGCCGGAAATATCCAAGTAAGAACTGGACAATTACAAATTTTAGACGGCGCTCGCATTTCCGCATCTAGTCAAAATCAAGGGTTAGGAGGAAGCCTGAATATTATCGCTTCCCAAGGGGTAGAATTTACCGGAACTTCACCGGATGGCTTTTTCCGTAGCGGCTTATTTGCCGAAAGTCGCAGCGAAGGAGAAGGGGGAAATATTCACCTCAGCGCGCCGAATGTGCGACTAGACAATGGCGGGACTATTACCACGGAAACAGCATCTAATAATGGGGGTAATATCAGTTTGGCGATCGCCGATACCATCACCCTGCGCCGCCAAAGTAGCATATCAGCCACCGCAGGTATAAATAGCGGTCAAGGTGATGGCGGAAACATCGATATAATCACCAAGTATCTGTTTGCTATCCCCCTGGAAAATAGCGATATAACCGCCAATGCTTTTTTCGGAACTGGGGGTAATATTACCATCACAGCTAGGGGGATTTTTGGCATTGAGTTTCGCCCAGAATTAACTCCCTTGAGTGATATTACCGTTAGTTCCGCCTTTGGGGTTGATGGGGTAGTGACAATTAATAATCCCGACGCTGACCCCAGTCAAGGACTGTTTGAACTACCCACCAGACCCATTGATGCGTCTCGGTTAGTCATTCTTAGTTGTTTACCGGGGTCGGATAATAATCAATTTATTGTCACCGGACGCGGCGGTTTACCACCCAACCCCACCACCATACACACCGGAGAAACTCCCCTAGAAGATTTGGGTAATATAACTTTAGAATCATCAAATCTACAACGTAGTGCTACAATTTACCAAGATTTTCCCACAGTAGGCAATTCTAGCCTAGTTGAGGCTCAAGGGTTAGTGGTGCATTCTGATGGTCGAGTTAGTTTAATTGCGCGTAGTCCTCATTCTTCCTCGCCTTCTATTCCCTGGCTGAACCCTCAATGTCGTCCTACTGTAATTCCCTAATCGTGTTGTGCCAATTCTATGAAATATCCTAGGCGTTTGACTTTTACCCTGCTGATTTTCTTGGGTTTATTGATTAGCCTGCTGTTAGCAGATACGATCTGGAAACCGGGTTTAACCGAAATTGTACCCACTAAACAGACTCCCATAATTAGCCAAGCCTCCCAGGGGTTACAGGAGGAACAACGGGGACGCGATCGCTATCGACAGGGGGATTTTCAGGAGGCGATCGCTATTTGGGAGTCCGTCGCGCAAACCTACGGAAACGAAGGATATTTCATAGCCCAAGCGCGGGTTCTTAGTAACCTATCTCTGGCTTATCAACACCTGGGAAAATGGCAACTAGCCACCGAAGCGATCGCGCGCAGTATCGCGTTATTAGAGAATGCCGGACTCTCTGGCTTATCTGTTTTCGCCCAAGCCATGAATACCCAAGGTCAATTATATCTGGCGACAGGAAACCCAGAAGCCGCCTTTAGTGCTTGGGAAACCGCCGAAGAGTTATATCATCGCGATCGGCAGGAAATGGGAGTGTTTAAAGCCAGAATTAATCAAGCCACAGCCCTACAGCAACTGGGATTATATCGCCGCGCTTCTTTACTGTTAGCCGATATTAACAACAATCTCCAGCAGCAAGAAACCTCCCCCGAAAAAGCGATCGTCCTCATTCGACTCGGCAACCTACTTAGTACCCTCAGCCGTTTTAATGAAGCCCAATCAATCCTACAAGAGGGTTTAACTATAGCCACCAATTTAAACCTAAACTCCGAACAAGTTACCGCCCTCATTGGTTTGGGAAATGTCGCCAAAAACCGTAAAAATTATACCACAGCCTTAGACTATTATCAACAAGCCCTAAATATATCTCCTTCTCCTCAACAGCAGGCGGTTATAGAACTCGCTAAATTAAGTTTATTTGCTGAAAATCAACAATAGCCAGCCTTTAGTCAACTATTACCCCGCACCAAATATCACCTAAATCAGTTACCATCAAACCAGACAACTATCTATTATCGTCTGAACCTAGGAAAGCATTGGTCAGCCTTTCAACAAGCACAAAATCCCCAATCATCTTGGCAGGATATTCTGGAACTGTATACCCAAGCAACTCAAGAGGCGATCGACCTAGGAGACCAACGCGCACAAGCCTTTGGGTTAGGTTATATAGCCAGTGTTTATGAACAAACCCAACAATGGCAAATTGCCCAAAATATCACCCAAAATGCCTTAATCTTGAGTCAACAAATTAAAGCCCCAGATATTTCCTACTTATGGTTATGGCAATTAGGTCGCATTCAACAGGCACAAGGAAAACCAGAAAAAGCCATATATTCCTACTTGGAAGCCGTCAACCTCATTGGCTCCCTAAGTCAAGATATCGCATCCGTCGGTCGAGAGTTTCAGTTTTCTTTTCAAAATAGTATTGAACCCGTATATCGAGAATTAGTATCCTTACTATTAGAAACCACACCGCCGGGTAATTCTATCAGTCAGAATAACTTATCCCAAGCTATTAATGTAATCGAGTCTTTAAAAGTTGCCGAATTAGATAAGTTTTTTAGGGCTGATTGTGTAGATATTGTCACTAGAAAAATAGATGAAATAGACCCCAGCGCCGCCGTTATCTATCCCATCATCTTAAAAGATAATCTTCATGTGATTGTCAGTAAACCCAATCAACCCCTAGTTCATCATCAAATTAATGTCAGCCAAACCGAAGTAGAAGCCACCATTAAACAACTCTCTGAAGCATTAGTTATTCGCAGCCGCCGCGATTTTTATGAACCAGGACAAAAACTCTATAATTGGGTAATTCGACCCATCGCTGAGGAAATTAATCCCGAACAAATTAAAACCCTTGTTTTTGTCCCTGATGGTTCCTTCCGTAATATCCCCATGGCAACCCTTTATGATGGCGAAAAATATCTCATAGAGACCTATAGTATTGCCATTACTCCCGGATTAAAATTACTATCCGATAAATCCATCAAACAGCTAGATTTAAAAGTTCTAGCCGGAGGATTAACTGAGGAAAGATATGGCTTTAGTCCTCTGATTTATGTAGCCGACGAAATCGCCACTATTCAATCAGAAACAGCCAGCAAAGTCCTACTTAATCAAGATTTCACCAATCAATTAATCCGCCAAAAGCTAGAATTAACTAACTACCCAATCGTTCATTTTGCTACCCACGATCAATTTAGTTCTCAGCTAGATGAGACATTTATTTTAGCTTGGGATAGTCGTATTAATATTCTGGAATTGGATAGTTTATTGACTGAAAAAACCCTCACAGGTCGTACTCCCATAGAATTACTAATTCTCAGCGCCTGTCAAACCGCCTCTGGTGATAATCGTGCCACTTTAGGACTAGCCGGAATGGCAGTTAAAGCCGGAGCGCGTAGTACAGTTGGCACTCTCTGGTCAGTGAATGACCAAGCCAGCAGTGAGTTAATGAGTCAATTCTACAGATTTTTAAACCAAAAGCAATTCAACAAGTCCGAAGCACTCAGGGAAGCGCAATTAAAACTCTTAAATAATTCCTTTTTCCGCCATCCATTTTATTGGAGTTCCTATATTTTAGTCGGTAATTGGTTATAAACATTTCTCCCCACTGATGGTATAATCATCTAACACCGATGTTGACCAAACACCTGGCTAAGACCCATGACCACCTCAACCGCTAAAACAACCTTTATCGACCTATTTTCCGGAGCCGGAGGGATGTCCTGTGGCTTGGAAATGGCAGGTTTTGAATGTTTGTTAGGTGTCGATTTCGATAAATCTGCGATCCAAACCTTTCAAAATAATCACCCTCAAGCGGAAACAATTTGTGGCGACCTGCGGGAGATTTCTACCGAGCAAATTAGGGAATTAATTGGCGATCGCCATATTAACTTAATTTGTGGAGGTCCCCCCTGTCAAGGTTTTTCCACCATTGGGAGTAACAATAATCTGGATAAACGCAATTTTTTATTTTTAGAATTTCTACGGTTTGTTGAACAACTTCAACCCGACTATATCATCATTGAAAACGTCACGGGTTTATTATCCCGAAAAAACGAAAACACCCTCACATCAATTTTAACTTGTCTACAGAATATCGGATATACTGTTGATGTCCGGGTCCTATCTGCTCATCATTACGGAGTCCCCGAAAAACGCAGGCGCACCATTTTTTTAGGTAATCGTTTCGGCGTACCCAATTTATATCCATCCCCACAATTTCAAGATAATGAACCGGATTTAGACTTTCTTCCTGCTGCTAAAACCGTAGGATTTGCTTGGGAAAATTGGTTAGAATACCAGGGAAAAACGTACAACCACGACCTCAGCACCGCCCAAATTCCCAATCATTTAGAACGTCAAAGAATCCAGCATATTCCCGAAGGTAAAGGCGTTCGTTATCAACCAGACCAACAGGCTTATTTACCCCCCGAATTATGGTATGATATAGATTGGGAAAAGCTGCGAGAATCCCGATTTAGGGAAACCAAACTTAAACGCCTAGCGCGAGATAGTTATTCTCCCACCATCAACACCAGTCGCACCACTTACTATCACCCCACAGAAAACCGTTATCTGACCCCCAGGGAAGCCGCAGCCATTCAGTCTTTCCCCCCCAATTTCATCTTTTACGGAACCGTTACCCAACAGTGGCGACAAATTGGCAATGCTGTTCCCCCTTTATTAGCCAAAGCATTAGGGAAAGCCATGTCAAAATTAGATTTAAAATTAGATAACTCCCAAAACTCAGGAGATAGTCTGAATACAGAATCAGGTATTGAGCAAATTAGAGCTAATGCCTTTAATTATAAAACCAGTGCCTGAGCTTAAAAATTATCGGGTTATTTGACAGATAGGGTACTAAGTCTTAGTACCCTACTGTTAGACTAAGCCATCACAGAATGTTCTGGACGGGCGAAAATCATGCGGCCGGCCGAAGTTTGCAGAGAACTGGTGACAACTACCCGCAGTTGGTCGCCGAGGTATTCGCTACCCGATTCTACCACAACCATCGTGCCATCCTCAAGATACCCAATTCCTTGGGAAGGTTCTTTACCCTCCTTGCGGATTTTCAATTCCAGAATATCCCCAGGTAAATAGGACGGACGCACCGCCTGGGTGAGATCATTAATATTCAGCACGGGAACCTGTTGGACGGTTGCCACTTTAGACAAATTGTAATCATTAGTCAGCAGAAACCCATTAATTTCTTGAGCAAACCGCACTAATTTCGCGTCTACAGTGGCAATATCCTCATAGTCCGCCGAGTGAATTTGAATTCGTTCTGGGTATTCTTCCCGGATACGGTTAAGGATATCAAGTCCCCGTCGTCCCCGCGCCCGTTTTTGATCATTAGCAGCATCAGCTACCAATTGCAATTCTTGCAGAATAAACTGAGGCACGAGAATTTTACCTTCCAGAAATCCAGTTTCTAGTAGAGGTTCAATGCGACCATCAATGATGCAACTGGTATCAAGAACTTTGGTATGAGCAGATTTGAGAGTTCCCTCAGCCAGTAGTGTAGTTTCCAAACTATTGGGGTTGATTAGCTGTAGAAAAGCCCGTCCATGGGTATCAGCCAGGTTAACCCCAGTGTAGCCAAATAGAACACTACATAACACAGCCCCCAGGGGTTTGATAAAGCCAACCTCTTTAGGAATGGGTAACAAAAAGAGGGGAGCGAGCATGAGGTTAGCAATCAGTAAACCGATTACCATACCAATAGAACGGGTGAGTAATACCTCAAGAGGCATTTGGCGGATTTGTTCCTCGACCCGGTGATAAGTGGTTTGTACGACTAAACCGATTACCATACCAATTAGGCCAGTAAAAGCGGCGGTGACAGACCGTAATCCCTCAATATTAGTTACCTGTTCTAGGACACTGCTGGGAAGCAGTTCTATCCCGTAAAAGCCGGTTCCGGCTCCTGCTATGATAAATAAAATGATAATGGTGGCATCTAGCATAGTTCTGGAGAATCCCAATTAAATCTCAATTCCCCTAGAGGGATTGAGTGGTTTTGTATTTTGCTTAATTATATCTTTCACGGGCTAACCGATTTAATTGTGGGTAATTTCGGTAATCACGACTGGTCTGGGGGTGTTAGTGGTTTTCCTGTCTGAGGTTTCGGGTGTTGATAAATTCCTATATTGGTTGATTGGAGGCGGATTGAGGCTGGTTGAGGCGTAACAATTATTTTATAAATTGCTAGAATTAGATCAGAGTCCAGCTAAAGAAGTGTCACTGTCAGCACCCCCGGCTGAAGCACGGGGGCTTCGTGCCCCCCTTTCAGGTAGCTGACCAGCTATAGCCTTAACTGGCTCCGTGAGCGAGCAAGAGTTAAAGTTCCTACCCTGGAATGCGTGCTAGTTCCAGGCTCATGAACCGAATCGTTAAACATCTCTAAGGGGTTAAGGACGTGCGATTTGGATAGTACCGACTCTGAACATTGGCGTTCGCGCAGCGTGCGCGTTAGCGCAAGCGCAAACATTACCCCGCAAGGGAGTCGGAGCCAACCATAGCTCCATGGAGGGGCAACCATACCCCTCCACCCCGCAAGGGGGTGCTGGCGGCTAAAGCCACTTGAGTCGGTTTTCCTCTCCGTGATAAATCACGGAGCTTCCAACCCTCCCAGGAGTTTTACGTGAGGAACAATAACTAGAGGCAGTCGAGAGCATGATTTAATCTCAAATTAGGTTAATATTTTAGGGCAATACGGTATAAGAAGCGAGAAGAGTTGAGGATAAACCTATTGCCAAATATGTCAAACCCAAGGAAGCCACCCAAATCCTTGGAGTCCATGAAAGAACACTCCGCAGATGGGACGACAATGGCTCAATCGAGACCATCAGAACCCCCGCTGGGCAACGACGATACAACGTTGAGTGATATACTGCTGCCGAATCAGGCAGTGACAAACGCAAAGTCGTTATCTATGCCAGAGTTAGTAGCCGCGCCCAGCAGTTCGACCTCAACCGACAGGTGGCCGCACTGTCCAACCTCTACCCCGAAGCAGAAGTCGTCTCAGAAATCCGAGGCGGGCTCAACTTCAAGGGAAAGAAAATGCTGGCCTTACTGGGACATCATTTGTCAGGAGATGTCGGCATGGTTGTCGTTGCCCACAAAGACTGATTGGCAATATGGGGATTTGACTTGTTTCGATGGCTCTGTGAGCAAAACAGGTGCTCACTCATGGTTCTCAACGAGACAAGTCTCAGTCCAGAACGAGAAATGGTTGAGGACATCCTCGCCATCCTCCACTGCTTCAGTTCCCGATTATACGGAGTGCGTAAATACAAAACTCAGGTCAAAGAAGATCCGGATTTACCCCAGCCCCGAGCTAAATCAAGTCTGGCGCAAATGGTTGGCCGCTTGTCGGTATTGCTACAACCAAGCAATTGCATTATCTAGGAGTGGTAAACGACTAAGCAAACTGAAATTACGCAACGAAGTGATGCAGAGCGACTTGCCTGCATGGGTCAAAGAAACACCCGGCCATATTCGGCAGAATGCTATCTTTGATGCCTATCTCGCCTTTTCAGCCAGTCCTGGCGCAAGGTTTAGGAGCTGTCGGGATAGTTCTCAAGCGATTAAGTTTAACGATGCTAATTTCTCTTCAGGGAGTTGGTATCCAAGACTCACGAAAGGATGAACTTTCATGGTTTCCGAAGCTATCCCTAAAACTTGCGGGCAAGGGACTCAGTTGGTGTTTACCAAAGGTCGATGGTTGGCGATTTTCCCTGAACCAGTTGCCGTTACCCCAACTGACGCTACTGGCGTGATTGCATTAGACCCGGGTGTGCGAACTTTCATAACTGGGTTTGATGGCTCTCGGTTTCTGGAATTGGGCTCCGGGGATATTGGAGGCATTACTAGGCTATGTCAACATTTGGATGATTTGATGAGCCGAATCGCCAAGGAACCCTGTCGTTCAAGAAGGCGACGGATGAGGCAAGCGGCTCAACGAATGAGAACCAAAATCCGCAATCTAGTGGATGAGGCCCACAAACAAATTGCTCACTACTTGACTCATAACTACAGTATAATTTTTCTGCCGACCTTCGAGACTTCCAACATGGTTGCCAAGGTGAAGCGTCTAATCAAATCCAAGACTGCCCGCACCATGCTGACATGGGCGCATTATCGATTCAAACTAACCCTGAGACATCAAGGGGAAATAACTGGAACCACAGTTGTAGATGTGACGGAAGAATACACCAGCAAAACCTGTACTCACTGTGGTCATGTGCATTCCCAGCTAGGTGGCTCAAAAGTGTTCCGATGTCCGGAGTGCGGGTTCACTCTACCACGGGACTGGAACGGTGCTTTTGGAATCTTTCTAAAAGCTTTGCGGGATACCGCCTCTGTTACCTTAACGGGTAATAGTGCTATCGTCGCATTGTCCGGCAATAGCCGGATAAATGTCGCGTAAATGTATCAGGATCACTAACCGATGTTAGAACTGATGGAAACATTCCATTTGTGGGAATACCAACTGAGAATTTATCGAGTTTTTCAGGAATATCGGATTGAACTTTGCCGTCAGGGTAGATATTACCTGCATCAAAAATCGTTTTCTGATTTAGATAACTGTGTACTCTGGGCTTGGTTGGAATTGACCGATCGCCTTGAAACATCACTGACAGAAGATGAATGGGTAGCCCTGTCTCAGGGTATTACCCATTCACAAAACTATCGCCAATGGCTGAATATAAGTCAACCCCCACCAGCGCCGGCTAAATCATCAGTTGCTGCTGCTATCTGAATTAATACCCTGGCTATTAGGTAAATAGTAACTAGCAATCAGTGCCACCATTAACCACCAGAGAGTATTAACTTGGGGACGATACAACACTGTATCAAACAGACCATGGGCTAACATTCCGGCTAAAGTGGCGATCGCAGCTATTAACCAGAAACCATTAGGATCTTCCCACTCTCGTAGCCTTTTAAGTTGTAGCCATCCTTGGTTAAAAGTCACCGTCAGCAACCACAAGAAGGCGGTTAACCCTACAAACCCAGTTTCTACGATAACCTCTAAGATGACAGAATAGGCACTCAAAGCGGAGTATCGGGGGCGCATATATAACGGATAAACCTGATTAAAAGCATTATTACCAGGTCCAATTCCCAATATAGGGCGATCGCGGATCATCTCTATGACCGCCGCCCAAACATTAATGCGGAAATTATTACTACTATCACCACGTCCCGCAAAGATAGTGGCGACGCGATCGCGCACTGGTGGCACAATGACTATGGCTAACACCAGCAACGCCGCCAAGCCACCGACACCAATAGGAACAGCCCATTTTTGCCAAAAAGGTGGGAAATATTGGCTAATCCAGTACAGCAGCAAAACGGCAAAAGTAAACAATAACGCCACAAACCCCAGCCATCCCCCACGGCTAAAGGTTAAGACCAAACACACAGAATTGACGACAGCCATAGTAATTGCCAACAATTTCGGCATCACGCCGCGCCAAACCAAAATCGCCCCGAGACTCAATCCGACGGCTGGGATGAGATAGCCAGCGAGTAAATTAGGATTACCCAAGTAACTGTAAATTCTGGTGATATTAGCTTGGGCTGATGTAGGGTCCACCCAAGTAGCTAAAGCCTTAGTACCAAAAAACCATTGCCGCATCCCATAAACCCCGACAATCAGGGTAATATGCAGATAGAAGCCGATAAAAAGCGATCGCAAACGAGGCGATCGGAAAACCCGCGCCATCAGGAAAAATAGGACTAAGTAAAGAGTCAAGCGCACCCAACCATTAAAGGCGGCCTGTTTGACGGGAGATAGGGATGTAGCGATCGTGGCAATTCCCCAATACAACAATACCAACAGGTGAATAGGGGTAAATGCCACTTGTGAGGGTTCATCACTAAGGGTCAGCAGAACCCAAAAGCCACCACAGGCGATCAGCAAAACTCCAATCAAAGCGGTATTAACAAAAGGCGCTAACCCAAACACCGCAGCCACCAACAGGGCTCCAATTAATTCTCCCCATTCCATGAACCAGCTTCCCTGTCGCCACGATCGCAAACTCCCACTAATGCGATAGAGTAGACTTCCTCCCCGCCACTGGTAGAGCCTCAGATTCCGCAAAGTAATAGACTGCCAAATTGATGCCACACTGGTCATGATCGTAAAATTCGATAAGTTTGCCTCGGTCATCGAGTACGGGGCGCGCCCAGGAAACCCGAAACCATCAAATGGCGCGATCGCGCCTTCCCATTTTAGGCTCGACGATAAATCGCATCTGCCACCCGCGCCACATCTACCAGTTGTGGCACATCATGTATTCTGAGAATATCAGCAGAATTAGCGATCGCAGCCACACAAGCCGCCGCCGTCCCCCAGACACGCCCTTGAGGATGAGGCTTGTCAAGAATCTTACCAATAAAACTCTTACGGGAGGGTCCCACCAATAGCGGACAATCGAGATCCTTCAATAGGGGCAATTCTCGCAGAATCTGCAAATTTTGCTCTAATGTTTTGGCAAAACCAATCCCAGGGTCAACAATCATGTACTCTGCTGGAATTCCCGCCGCCATTCCCGCGGCCAGACGTTCCGCCAAAAACCCTTTAATTTCCCCCATCAAATCCCCATAATCCGTCAAAGTTTGCATAGTTTGGGGAGTACCCCGTAGGTGCATTAACACCACTGGAACCCCCAAATCAGCCACCACTGATAGCATATCCGGGTCATATATCCCCCCAGAGATATCATTAATAATATCTGCCCCACAGCCCACTGCTGCCTCAGCAACCGCCGCCCGGGTCGTATCCACAGATATCACCATATCCCCCAGTTGTCGCAAACCCGCCACCACTGGAAGCACCCGTTCAAGTTCCGTTTCCAGAGACACCACCTCAGCCCCAGGACGGGTAGACACCCCTCCCACATCAATAATATCCGCCCCCGCCCGAACCATATCACCCGCCCGGACCAGGGCAGCATCTAGGGAATCGAACGCCCCGCCATCACTAAAGCTATCCGGCGTTACATTCAAAATCCCCATCAAATAAGTACGGCTTCCCCAATCAAAGGAATGACCCCGAATCGTGATTGGTTTAATCATCGCCAACCTATCAACGATAATTGACAATGCGGCTAAAACTATCCGGCTGCAAACTAGCCCCCCCGACCAAAGCACCGTCAATTTCCGACTGTGCCATAATTTCATCAATATTATCCGGCTTCACAGAACCGCCATATTGAATCGTCACGTTAGGATTACTCAATTTGCTACGGATGAGACCAATTACCCGATTAGCCTCCTCAGATTCGCAGGTGTCCCCGGTTCCAATCGCCCAAATCGGTTCGTATGCGATTACCAGGTTATTCTGATCTACATCTACCAGACCCTGTTCTAATTGGGAAAAAATATGAGATTCCGTCTCTCCCGCATCCCGCTGTTCCTTAGTTTCTCCCACGCACAAAATCGGAGTTAGACCGTGGTTTTGAGCCGCTTTCAGGCGCAGGTTAACTGTTTCGTTGGTTTCGCCAAAATATTGGCGACGTTCACTGTGACCTATGACCACAAACCGCACACCAATTTCCACTAGCATCGGGGGTGAGATTTCTCCAGTATAAGCCCCGGAATCTTCCCAGTGAACATTTTGCGCCCCTAGGCGTACCCGTGAACCATGCAAACTTTTGGACATCACACCCAAATCAGTGAAGGGGACACACAAAACCACTTCCCGATCTTCTGGGGTGTCCTCCAATTCCATCACAAACCCTTTCAGAAACTCCTGGGCTTCTGCTTGGGTTTTATACATTTTCCAGTTTCCGGCAATAATGATTTTTCTCACTTTTGGACCAATAAACCTCAAAAAACAATCAAAAGCCAACCCCTAGTTTAAAGGCTAGTGGGGTCATTTTGAGCAAATACTACCAGCGGTTTTACTACTGACCAAACTCAAGGCGTGCTTGTTCTACCAATTCCACTGTCACCTCTTCCTGGTCGGCTTCCCTGGCTAGTTGCTCAATCCTCTGTCTGGCTTGACCTCGGACGAAGTAGGGAATATTCTTGAGTTTGGCTGTGGCTTCTGGCTGCCACTTTAAATTGTTGATGTAGTCGGAATTGGACATAGCAAGTTCTGGCAACTGTTACCTAATTTTTTAGCTTATGCGACTTCTAGGGCTTTGAGCAAACTCCTAATTACGCCAATGGTTACGCCGGGTAATTCTAACTGCGGCGTTAGTCCTACGTCCTCGAGTTTTTGGAAAATTCGCACGGCCACGGGATTCAGATTGGCTAATCTTTCTCCCATCTCTGGACTGGTAAATTGGCTTTTTTCACCCCAAATCATGGCGGTGGGAGTGGTTAATTGGGGTATATATAACGATAAATCAAAGCATAAATCCCCTCGCACAAATGATAAAGCTGCATATTCGGCGTTAGGCTCTAGGGCGGATTCGAGATAGGCTTCGACGATTTCGTTATAAATTCGAGAGGGACGCGCAAATTGACGCTGCTCTAAAAAACTGCGAATTCCGATGGGGTTGGCTACGGCGGTGGCGTACAGAATTTGGTCTAAAATTGGGGTTTTGACAATTTGAGCAAATAAACTGTTAATATAATTTTGCCCAAAGTCCGATAAGCCGGAGGGGGTTGTGAGAATTAGCCCTTTGAATAATTCCGGTTTTTCGATCGCTACTCGCACGGTTAGGGCGGCGGTTACTGAGGAGGCGATCGCCATAATCGGTTCCTCGCAGGTGGCTTCTATGAATTCGGCGATCGTAGTTATATAATCCTCTGGGGTATAATCACGCGCCGGGTGTTCCGAACGTCCCCAACCTATCAGATCTGGCGCCAGAATTTTATAATCGGCTGCAAAGGCTGGATAGACTTTAGACCATTCATAAGCAGAAGAACCGCCCCCAAAACCATGCAAAAACAATAAAGACTGCTTTTTTTCGGCTTCCTTGTCTTCCGAGCTTATCCAGGGGCTTGTGGTAGCCGTATAATACACCATTCTACCTAGAGACGTAACTATCGAATCTGGCGCAAATCCAAGGGAATAAAACATTTTTAAAACTCCTTTAATTTTAGTTTTTTGCGAATATATTATGCCCATTAAATTGCCTTAATTGGACTATTCCGTTTGCTGAAAATTCCGGTTATATAACAGTGGATAAAATCGCGATAATGGGTAAATTGGCACTTTACCTCATCCCAGAGTGACTTTTGACTGTTATAATTCAGTGATGGGTAACACCCCTCACGGCTCTTAGCCCTCAGTGTACTGTCTTTAACTGTCCAGTGACCGGGTAATCAATGGGCCCAATTCCATGATGTTTTTTCCAAAATCTCCTGATTGGGGCTTGTCGTTCCTGAAAGCATGGCTAAGGGTATTTATTTAGCATCTAACCAACACAGATAGAACAGTTCCCGGTTGTCGGCTATAGCAGTAACAAAACCCTCAATTTCAATGCTGTCGAGGAATTTAGTTATGAGCATTTCTATGGTAGAGGATTTTAGCCCAATGGTGGCTCAGGAAGTGACTCGAATGCAGAATCACATCGGAAAATTAGACTCTAGCAAGCGAAAAGAAAAAACATCGGAACTGGTAGTTCATCCCGTGGGTACAGACTCACCGGGTTCTAGGGACAGGGCTAAATCTTCCGGGTCTGCTGACTATGAAAAATTGCCACAGTTGTCGCCCTCGACTCGCATTCGGTTAGCATTGGAAAAATTACAGGGATTTGAGAAAGTAGAGGAGCAATTCCAGCATTGGGGTATTAAATTTCATAATGCGATCGCCCTTCAACCCTCTAATCCGCGATTTGGCATTGAACCTGGGGTAACAGTTCTCATGGGCGCACCCAAGGGCGGCGCACTAGAAGTGACATTTTCCCACGCGGTGCGCCAAGTTTGGGCTAGGGTGACAAGTTCTCGACATACGGTGATGTCAGCCTTTGATGAAAATGGCCGATTACTGGCCACAGATGAGATCAAGGTTAATAAACCTAGTGATTCGATTGGGTCTGTATTACCGAACGCCGAATTAACCGTAACGGCGAAGAATATATCTAAAATTACCTTCTACACTTTTGATGCACAGTTAATTGTGGATCACCTCAAGGTTGAATTTTAACTGGTTTTGGGTATATGGGGCGATCGCACTATGGGGAATCTGAGCAACTATCGCAAAAGGTGCTACAAATTTTGCTAAGATGATGGCAGTTGGGTGGGAAACCATTAGCAATTCCTGACCTGGCGTACTTGGCTTGGTTTGATAACTTAGCCACAAAAATCGGATTACACAACCAAGGCTGAGTCAAAAGAAGCCATAAACCGCCTAGCTGAATCTTCCAAAAAAACCCATGTCCAGCACAAAACACCAATTTACGGTTCACTTTTGGGGCGTTCGAGGAAGTATTTCCTGTCCGGGAACGACAACAGTTCGATATGGTGGGAACACCCCCTGTGTTGAGATGCGGGTGGGGTCGCAACGATTGATTTTTGACGGTGGGACAGGCTTACGGGTCCTGGGACAAGCATTATTAGCAGAAATGCCAGTAACCGCTCATATGTTCTTTACCCATTCTCACTGGGACCATATCCAAGGCTTCCCCTTTTTTGCTCCGGCCTTTGTTCCCATCAATACGTTTAACATTTATGGAGCGATCGCACCTAATGGTTCCACAATTGAGCAGCGCCTCAACGACCAGATGCTTCACCCTAACTTCCCAGTTCCTTTACAGGTAATGGGAGCTAAACTTAACTTTATTGATATCACTATAGGCGAGTCAATTTACCTCGAAGATGATCTAGTCATTGAAACGGCTTTACTCAATCATCCGGGGGAAGCCGTGGGATATCGCGTCAGTTGGAAAGGCTACACCACCGCCTATGTAACCGATACGGAGCATTTTCCAGATCGTCTTGATGAAAATGTACTCAAGTTAGCCCGCAATGCTAATGTACTGATTTATGATGCCACCTATACCGATGAGGAGTATTACTCGCCTAAGTCTAGTAAGGTAGGTTGGGGACATTCTACCTGGCAGGAAGCGGTGAAGGTCGCTCAGGCTGCGGGAGTTCAAAAATTGGTGATTTTTCACCATGACCCACTACACAACGATGATTTCATGGATCAAATAGGTGAAAACGTGGCTGATGCCTTTCCTAATAGTTTGATCGCCCGCGAGGGTTTATCCCTACAGTTGATTCCGCCGTTGAAGAATATTGCCACCAGTGAAAAGTGAAATTTTCAATAGCCCCCGCCTACTTCTTGAGGTGGGAACCATTGAATTAGTTGGGCGCACCTCCACCCTAAAGAGACAGAGCCACCAAACTCCCGTGTGATCACCGATCCATCCCCACAGTAAAAGACGGTGGGGAATTCCGGCGATCCGTGTTAATTAAACGGTTCGATAGTCGCAGTAACACCCCGTTGGCGCAATTGTTGTAATAACCTATTCGCCTCGTGTTGGCTGCGGAAGGCTCCAGCTTGGATAAGCGATCGCCCATTAATCACCGTCGTAAAGGCTTGGGGAACCAGCGATCGCACTCTTTGCAGAATTTGACTGCTAGTATCATTCACCACCACCCTATATCGCAACCCCAATATACCCGCCGTAGTTGCAGGCGCAAGACCTGCCGTTACTTGGCTTGGTAGTTGTCCTCCCCCAGTACCAATAGGAATATTACCACCAGGAACCCGGAGAATATCAGACGAGGGTGCTGGTGGTGGGGATGTAATCGTAGATTGTCTTTGGGGTGGTGGTACCGGGATATAAACTGTTTGGGAGTTTTCTTCAGGATTAGAGGCACTGGTCACAGCCCGTCTCACCAGAGACAGCAACAGCGAGCCGGTAGACGGGTTTTCCGCCGCCGTCTGGAGCCTCACTGGTGGAGGTGGGGAACCCGCTGCTACAGGGGCAGACATCACAGGCTGAGGACGTTCTGGCGGCGGTACCGGAATTACAATCGCCTCCGAGTCATCCACAGGAATGGGAGGCGGTGCGGTGTTTGAAAGTGGAGTCACATTAGACTCAGGTAGATAAATAGGTAACGAAGCCGCTTGATTAATGGGGGAAATTGACGAAGAATGATTTTGACCACCCTCCTCAGTAGAACTTCCCATAATGCGATTAGCGATCGCAGAAGGCCCAGCCCCACTCTGGTAACTACCCGCCAACTCTACAGAGCCAGCATTTTTAGTCATAGCCAACTCATTACCGTAGGCAAGAATCGTTAAACCCTTAGTACCATTGTTCACATCATAGCGGCCATTATTGCGGATCACATTCTCTCCCGGTTCCGTTGGCGTTCCCAAATCCGGCAAAGATTGAGCAATAACCACAATACCATCACGCTCATTTTGTTCGATATAGTTATTGCGTAGTACCGGACGAGCGCTCGATTGAATCACTATGCCATCACGATTATAGGCAATTCGATTACCCACGACAAACGGCTCTGACTGTTGGGCGATATTAATACCAAAACCAGTGTTTTCAAAATCATTATCGCGGATTTCCGGCTTAGATGAACCATAGACAGTAATGCCATTCGCTCCATTATTAGCAAAACTGTTTTGTTGAACTAAAGGCGCACTGGTTCCCACCACAGAAATACCATCATGAATATTGCCCGTAAAGGTATTATTAGATACAACCATCGAGCTAGATTCAATCCATAAACCATAACCGCGCGGGTGAGGATTAGTCACAGTTACCCCACTTAACCGGGCTGCATTCGCTCCCACAATAGCTACATTCTGGTTAGCAAAAACCCGACTGCTAAACACTCCCCCGCCATAAATAACCACATCCCGACCCTTATTCTCGGTATTACCCTGAATTGTAATATTAGGTTTAAGTATTAAGGGGAACGCCTCTCCCGTCTCGACGCTATAGGTTCCTGGTGCTAATAAAATAGCCGTATTCGGTGGGGCGACTCTCAAGGCTTGGGTTATGCTTCTCAGCGGTGAAGCCTGTGTACCTTCCCCAGAGTCGTTTCCCGTAGATGAACTCACATAAATTACATTGACTGAATTGGGATCGGCGGAAGGTGCTTGAGCCAGTAGTAGGGGCGGGTGTATATAGTTGGCTGGTGTCTCCGATAGTTGCTCTCTGCACCCGTCTCTACAGGGGGTAGCGAATGCGGCTGATGCGATTCCCACTAATCCCACACTGGAGACTATAATCATTAAAATCAGCTTTAGAGATAACCAAGCTGTTGTAGGCTTAGGTGAACCTAGGGGGAAGAGAGGGCGGGATAGCAGCTTCAGATCGCTGCTAGTTAAGTTCCCATCATAGGCTGACGAGGGTGAGTTCAGGGAACTGTTGGGCTGGGTGTCTGTCAATGAAAAAGCCTCGGGTGAGGTTTGCTTTTTAGGATATTGACAGTTGCGGGGGGATTTAGAACTCACGGCAAAACTCCGACAAACTGTAATATTAATTGGGAAAATTAATCTATTTTGGTCCAGTATCCCCTATTATGGCAACACCTGGTTTTTTTATATGATTAATTTTCGTAATGGTGGTTCCGCCCACGGCTAAAGAAAATCTGATATATTAACCTGCGCCGTGGTTGATCATGATTGGGCTTGATTATTTGGCTTGATGGAGTTGGTGAGGAGATTTCGATGGGCGATTTGAATCATAAGACTAAACTGGGACAACCAGCACTTTATCGGATTTTAGATGCCAACTTAGACCGGGCGCGGGAGGGTATCCGAACTATTGAGGAATGGTTTAGGTTTGGCTTGGATAATTCGGAAATGGCTGCGGAGTGCAAGAATTTGCGACAGCAACTGGCACAGTGGCACAGTAATGAGTTGCGGATGTCCCGGGATACTACCACGGATGTGGGTACTCAGTTGAGTCATCCCTCGGAGGAAAACCGAGAAAGTCTCGAACAGGTGATACAGGTCAATTTTTGCCGGGTAGAGGAGGCTTTGCGAGTCCTGGAGGAATATGGTAAGGTTTACCATCCCAATATGGGGGCGGCGGTTAAGCAGATGCGCTACCGGGTCTATACGCTGGAAAGTAATTTACTCGCCTACGGACGACATCAGACGCTACAAAGGGCGAATTTGTATTTGGTGACTTCTCCCTCGGAAAGGTTGATGTCAGTGGTAGAGGCGGCTTTACAAGGGGGATTAAAGGTGGTTCAGTATCGCGATAAGGATACTGATGATCATCAGCGTTGGAAAAATGCCCGCCAGCTTTGTCAGCTTTGCCACCGTTATAATGCCCTGTTTTTGGTTAATGACCGGGTGGATATTGCGATCGCTGTTAATGCTGATGGGGTACATTTGGGACAGCAGGATTTACCTATTGCTGTGGCTAAACAGCTTTTGGGTCCTCAAAAAATTGTCGGTAAATCAACTACTAATCCCGAAGAGATGAAATTGGCGATCGCTGAGGGGGCCGATTATATTGGGGTCGGTCCGGTTTATGCTACTCCCACTAAGCCTGATAAGCAGGCGGCGGGTTTGGAATATGTACGCCATGCGACTCGTCATGCTTCGGTTCCCTGGTTTGCGATCGGCGGCATTAATATGAACAATTTTGATGATGTTTTGATGGCTGGGGCGACTAGGGTGGCTGTGGTTCGATCTTTGATGCAGGCGGAACAACCTACTCTGGTAACTCAATATTTCCTCTCCCAGTTTACCCGTGTTCAAACTTTACGCGATCGCCAGATTGTACCCGAAAATACTCCGGCAGATTTTTCCTGACCTGCTAGGGCGCTTGCCTTAATCATCGATAATTGAGCCTTGGGGGGCGAGGTGGTTGGTAGATGCGATCATAATATCGTCCCCATATCTGTGACGGCGAGTCCTGTCTCCCATCCGGTTAAACACCATAATAGGATTTATACCAAGCCACAAATTTTTCTACTCCCACCTCTATGGGTGTACTTGGTTTAAATCCTACATCTGCTATCAATGAATCTACATTAGCATAGGTAATCGGCACATCTCCCGGCTGCATGGGAAGCAGATTTTTCTGGGCTTTTTTGCCTAAGACATTTTCCAGGACTTCAATCAAATACAGTAAATTCACCGGCTTATTATTACCGATATTATAAATTTGATAGGGTGCCGTAGTTTTAACTCCCTGAATTTCCGCTTGATTGCTTCCCGGTTGTGGAATCTTATCAATTACCCTAATTACCCCTTCCACCACATCATCAACATAGGTAAAATCTCGCTGCATATTACCATAGTTAAATACCGGAATCGCTTGGTCGGCTAAGATGGCTTTCGTAAAAATAAACATCGCCATATCAGGACGATACCAAGGACCATAAACCGTAAAAAATCGTAATCCCGTCGTGGGAATATTATACAGGTGACTGTAGCTATGAGCCATTAATTCATTAGCTTTCTTAGTGGCTGCATACAGACTAACTGGATAATCTACATAATCCCCTACCGAAAAAGGTACAGTTTTATTGGAACCATAAACCGAACTAGAAGAAGCAAAAACCAAGTGTGGGATTTGATGATGACGACAGCCTTCTAAAACATTGATAAACCCCACCAAATTACTATCAATATAAGCGTAGGGATTTTGCAGTGAGTAACGGACTCCAGCTTGGGCGGCGAGGTGGGCTACCGCCTCAAATTGATGTTCGGAAAACAGGTTTTTGATGCCGAATTTATCGCATAAATCTAGTTTATAAAAGGTAAATTTTTCTAAGGGTTTCAGTTGGGCTATCCGGTCTTCTTTTAAAGATACTGCATAATAATCATTGAGATTATCAATGCCAATGACTGTATCCCCCCTTTTCAATAAATGTTGACACAGATGAAATCCAATAAATCCCGCCGCACCAGTTACTAATATTTTCACGGTTTTTTCTCCTCATCATCTATATGGGGGTATTTAGATTATTACAGATAGTCTGTGCTACTATTCGTGGGGGTTAGACAACGGATTTAACCATCGATCGCCGCCTAGACAATTGGTGGCACAGTTTGGCTATATTATAGCTAATTGGCTAGATAGTCAATCATTAAAATTAAGATACCCACCTGACTACTGTTAGGTGGGATCTTAATTATCAATCAGTTTGTTAGTTGACATTTAAAACCAACAATTGATTAGTCTAAATATCCCATCAATAGATCAGGATCATCAATGTCATTAGAAGCAATGGGACGGTTCATCACCATCGAAGAAATTTGTAGTTCAGTGGCTGAAACCGGACGGTTAGCCATAGAACCAGTAGGATTTTCCGATTGAATAAAAGTTACTGAAGCTGCATGAACAGCCTTCCCAATAGGGCGTTTGGCGGTTAACATTCCCGCTATTTCAAATTGGTTTTGTCCCACCGGACGATGATTAACGATCGCCGAGGGTTCTGGCGATACTTGAATTTGAGTTGGTGCTGAATTACCTTCTGTCGAACTTGATTTACTAGCCACGTCTAATTTCTCCTTGAGAGTATCTGATTCAGGTACATTGTCAGCGTCAGCCGCTTGAGTTTCAACTTCATCGGCTGGAGTCACTTGATTTTGAGGCTGATTATCTGTATCCTTTCTTGTATTGCTACGGGTTCGTCTACTTGTGTTCCTCCTATTTGAACCAGAAGAGTTAACCACCATAGTTAAATACCTTGTTTATCAAATGGAACTAACCCGCTGCCTCATGCTAAAATTGCCCGGGCAACTTAGTCCCTCATCTTAATTCTAGCGTTTGATGTTCCCTAATTACAGCCCCATTTTGGGGGATGCTGGAACTTAAAAAATCTCACCACAGGTGCTGGCATTGTAAAATCTATCCGTGTCTTTAGTAAAGAAGATTTAACAAAAAATAACTTTTTGCAATCATAAGTAATAAAAATAAACAATCCACACCTATAGCCTGTGGCCCCATTCCCTAGCTCATCCCCCCAAATCTAACGGCTCACCGGAATTCACCAAAATTCCCGAAATTGAATGGTGGTAACTCCCCTACATTAGGGGTGGCAAATCTACACTTTCATGGGGCGGGATAATTTGTCAAGCTAGAATCATAAACAGATTCGATATGGTGTGGCCCAGACATGAAAAATATTGTGCAGTCCTTTTATCTCTGGTATCGGCAAACCTTGCGCCATGCGAAATATCGCTGGCTGCTAATTGGTGGGACTCTGATTTATCTGATATCGCCGATTGATATTGCGCCTGATTTTATTCCGGTGATTGGATGGATAGATGATGGTATTATTGCCACGATGCTGGTGACAGAAGTTTCGGCCTTGGTTCTGGAAAAAATCAAGAAACGCAAGGCTGATGAAAGTACCTCAGAAGTTGGGGAAGCAACTGATGTTCAAGCATCAGTGGTGGATGTAGCGGCACAGGAGTTTTAACTAAGGGCTTCGGACAGGTAATTAGCGGTCGCTTCCACAAGAGCGATCGCATTTTCGTAGACCATGCGAGTAGGTCCCAATATACCCACACTACCAATAGGCTGGGAATTTTGGCGGTATTGAGCCGAGATGAGGGTACAACTGCGGATGGGTTCGAGGGGATTTTCCGAACCAATGCGGATGTTTACCTGTTGGGAGGGTTCTGGGGTCACAAAAATCAGGGGCCAGAGTTGCTCCTGTTCATCTTCGAGGAGATGTAGAATAGTTTGGACTTGCTGAAGTTCTGAAAATTCGGGCAGTCGTAGGACTTCGGAAACACCGCTAACCTGAATCCTAGTATATTCTGGAGTTTGGTGGCGATCGCCTAAACTCTTGAGCAACTGTTCGATAAAATTACTATATTGCTGAAAGCCTTGATCTATCTCAGTCCAGTCTAAAGTTGACAATTCAGCCAAAGCTAGTCCCCTAAGTTGGTGATTGAGAAAATTAGAGAGAATCTGTAATTCCTGTTCTAATATTTCGGTATCGTCGCCGATATCCTCAACTCCCGGGGCAATTTCCATCAAAATGGACTGGGTTTGATAGGTATGAGTCACCACAACTACCATAATTTTTCCTGACCCCATAGGAACCAGTTGCAAATGTTGGAGCCTTTCGGTCTTGGTTTGGGGCATAGTAATCAGGGAAATATAGCCACTGAGGGTAGAAAGAATTTGGGCTGCACCTCGTAGCACAGCCTCCAAACTACAACTATCAAAATTTAGCTGTTCCCGTAGGAGTCTAGCGACTTCCTTAGCGAGAGTATCAGAGGGAGTCATCAGGCGATCGACATAAATCCGATAGCCAGAATCAGAAGGTACTCGTCCGGCGGAAGTATAAGGTTGATAGAGTAGTCCGGCTTTTTCCAAGGCTCCCATACCATTGCGGATAGTAGCGGGACTGACATTGAGATTATACTCTTGGGCTAAGGATTTTGAGCCAACAGGTTCTGCTGTCGCGATATAGTGGCGAACAGTTGCCCAGAGAATTTGTTGTTGTCGTGCGGTTAACTTGGATTGAACAAACATTGCACTAAAATTCAGTTACCGAACAATTGTTAAGATTCAAGCTCTGCACATACCTTGACACACTTTATGATAAATCGCTAGGGAATAGAAAACAGAGGGGCGAAACTTTCCGGCTACAAGTCAAGAGTTGAACACCTGACCCTTTGCCCGAAAGCCTCACCCCTAGGGGAAAGGTAGTCTAAACTGTTGGTTTCTGATTAACCTAGGGACTTACCAGCCTTTTTCAGCTTGGTCTACAACATAAGCAGCAACGTCTTCGATCTGCTTGGGAGAGAGTCGGCCATTAAATGCAGGCATGGCGTTTTTACCATTAGTGACTTGGTAAGCCACGGAAGCCACTGCATCCTCATCAAATCCTTTCAGATATTTAGCCAAATCAGACTTGCTGAGGGTTTTGTTGGCAACAATCACATTGCGTCCGCCCATGTGGCAGGCTGCACAGTTAGCAGAAAAAACAGAAGCGCCAGCGGCAGCATCTGCAGCCAAAGCGGGACGTGGCAGTGCAAAGGTCAACAGAGCCACACAGAGTAAAATAACTGACAGCAGCTTTTTCAAAATCGTTCTCCTCTTCTTTAGGTTAAACAGACAGTTAAATGTCAACGGGTTTTATTTTACCGGAGTCTGCCAACTCCAGAAAACTGATCAACTGTTTTTTGTTGAAGATAGATGGGGGTTAACAATGGTGGGACTAGGCGTAAACCTGTCGATAGTAGGCTTGGTATTCTTCGGATAGTAATGGTTCCCACCAATGGCGATGGGTAAGATACCAGCCAACGGTCTGCCGTAACCCTTCTTCTACGGTGACTAGGGGAGCCCATCCTAACTGGGTTTTTAGCTTGCTGGAATTTATCGCATAACGGCGATCGTGGCCGGGTCTATCTTTAACAAAGGTGATCAGATCCATGGAGGGTTTGACGGGTAGGTGGTGGGAGGCTAGTTCGTCCATGAACCGACACAGCATCTTCACCAGGTCTAAATTGGTTACCTCGTTATTCCCGCCAATATTATAGGTTTCTCCGGGTTTACCTCGGTGAATGACTACATCGAGGGCGCGACAGTGGTCTAGTACATATAGCCAGTCTCGCACATTTTGCCCATCTCCATATATGGGGAGGGGTTTACCCAACAGGATATTAATACACATCAGGGGGATGAGTTTTTCTGGATAGTGATAGGGGCCGTAATTATTGGAACAATTGGTGATGATGGTGGGTAGGTTGTAGGTGTGATAGTAGGCGCGCACTAGATGATCGCTACCAGCTTTTGAGGCAGAATAGGGACTGTTGGGGGTGTAGGGGGTGGTTTCGGTAAAGGGAGGATCTTCGGGGCCGAGACTGCCATATACTTCGTCTGTGGAGACGTGCAGAAAACGGTAATGATCAGGCTGTTGGTGCTGGTTCCAATAGTGTCTAAAGGCTTCTAATAGGGTTAGGGTTCCGACAACGTTGGTTTGAATGAAGGCATCGGGACCGAGAATTGAGCGATCGACATGGGACTCGGCGGCAAAGTGGGCAATGGTGTCGATCGCCTCTTCTTCTAGTAATTTGTCAATTAAAGTGCGATCGCAGATATTACCTTCGACAAACTTAAACTGTTCCCGGTCTTCTAAGGTGGCTAGGTTCTGGCGGTTTCCGGCGTAGGTGAGGGCATCTAAAACGACGATGCGATCTTCTGGGTAAGCATTGCACCAGTGGTGGACAAAATTTGAACCAATGAACCCCGCCCCCCCAGTGACTAGAACCCGACGAGGATACAAATTTTCACTACTATCGTAGCTATATTGAACTGCCAAAGTGTTTTCCTCCAAACAGTCTTCTGGACTGGCGCTAACTGATCACTAAGTATATTTTGATTGATGGCAACTATTGTATCTTGAACCTAGTGGTTAACCAAAGCTGGCCAATATATCTTATTACTCGGTTATTCAATGCCTGTTGATTTATCGATGTTTTCCTGGGTCTCGGCTTCTCTTTGGCGATCGCCCATAGACTGCCACAGGGAAAAGGCCTGATTTAAATAATCTAGGGCCTGTTGTCTGTCCCCTAAAGCTAAGTGGGCTAGACCAATATTATTGAGGGTTTGCGCTTCCCCTGATAGATATCCCACGGATTGAGAAATCGATAAAGCCCGCTGGTAATACTCCAAACCACCAGAGATTTCCCCTAGGTTTACATAAACCTCACCGATCTCATTAAGTATATTAACTTTCCGATAAGGTTCCCCTATTTCGTCAAAGATAGATAGGGCTTGCTGGTAATAATCTAAGGCTGTGGTAGTTTCCTCCATGCTTAGGTGAACCTGACCAATACTTTGCAAAGTGTTAGCTTTACCAAACCCAGGGGGTAGCCTTTGTTCCTCTGGCGAATCGATTATATCCCACATTGACAGGGCTTGATTTAAATAATCCAGGGCGGGTTGATTTTCTCCTAATTCCGAGTAAGCGGAACCTATAGCGGTCATAGTGGCAGCGATCGCAAAAGAATCCCCGATTTGGTCTAATAAGGGCATCACCTCTTTAAATTTAGCGATCGCCTCCCGCAATGCGGATGGTGTTCCCTGTTTGGTCAGGAAAATAGCTTCTTGAAATAATTGGTTGGCCTGGTCCTGTGGGTTCTCCTGAGCCACCAACCTTGGTAACCGAATAGATAGGATTTCCGATGCGGAGGCGGTTAGTCCCGGTAAAACTAACCCTGCTATCAGCCCCATTGCCAAAACCCGAGTCAAATTAATCATAATTTCGTCCCCCTCCCCTATCAATTTGTTGCCATCATATCTTGACATACTCCCCTGTTTAGAAAAGGGGGGATTCTCCGGTAAAACAGCAACCGCAGGCTTAACCCGTCTCACGTCGCCTTCCCGGTGCGCCGTTGATATCCCAACCGCTTTCATGTTTTTACTGCCATTGTGATCACGGTCGATCAGGCTTGCTCAGGACGGAAAAGGCCAAAGCGCGAGTCATAAGACAGTGAAATACTCAAACCAGATTAGATGGTTGAAAGCTAGGGTGACGATCGCCACAATTATATAAACTTCAACCCTACCCCATGTCTCCAGCATAGATGGTCCGTGATTCAAAATGCTTGTGGAGACGATCTGGCGGGGGTTCAACAATTAACTTTGTTGGCTCTAGTTAAAAGTCGGTGAATTAAGAATCCCCGGTTATAATCTTTGATTTAACGAGGGAGTGTCAATTAAGATATAAGATATCCTAAAAGTTCCCATTCAGCCTGGGAGTTTGACAAGTAAGTGGTGTCAGGAGAGGAGATCTGTCAGTGAGTCAGCAAGAAATTCTTAGGTCTGCCTATCAGGGAGATCCAAAAGCGATCGCTATTTTACTCAACCAAGCCTTGAAACCTAAACAGGTGCAAGCACATCTCACTCTGGAATATAATCATCTCTATATTAGCCTAGAGTCCCCCACAATTCCCGACCAAGCTGCATCTGTCCGTGTCATTCACAAGGGATTAATGCGTCTTGAGCCTCCATCTATCTGGTGTGTTACGATCGCGGCACAATTAGGCGATGATCAGCACCCAGCTTGGATTGAGACTCTGGTACTAAAGTCGCCGCCTGTGGTGGTTAACCAGGTTAGCCCTAAAAATGCTCCGGTTTCTGACCCTAAACCTCCTCAAAAAACTAAGCGATCGCCTTCACCTAAGAATCAGAAAAAAACTCAGACTTCTGCGCCACCTAAAACCAAGAAGAAAACCAAAAAAGTGGCGACGGCTTCCCCAGTAGTATCTCAGATGGCCACTTCGGAAATTGCGCCTAATTCGGCAAGTTCGGCAACTACTAAAACCCAGAGAGTTAAAGTTGGACGGCTCAAATCTTTGTCTTTAGTGGGTTATATGACTCTGGCGATTTTGCCTTTGTCTGGGTTAATTGTCGGTGCTAAATGGGATAGAGTTTCGGCATCTTTGGCGACTATCCCACCGACTTTGGCTACGGCTTCTCAAGCGGTGCTGGAACAACTCCCCCAATTACCTAATTTCTCATTTGGATCTAATTCTGAAAATCCCACTATGGAAGTTGATCCATTGCTGACTAAGGCAACTATTGAACAGATCCGAAATATATCTGAGTTGACTATTTCATCACTACGGAATCCCATTGACCCTGATATGCGGATTACGATTAAATCGGTGGGTGATATTATTCCGGGAAGCAATTATCCTTACAATAAATTACATCCCAACAAGCAGGTATTATTTGCGGGGGTTAAACCAGCTTTACAAGATGCTGATATAGTCTTTGGTAATTTTGAAAGTACCCTAACTAACTATCCTAATAGCGCTAAAAATGTGGGTCGTGGTATGGTGTTTGCGTTTCGGACACCGCCGGAATATGCGGCACTTTTAAGGGAGGCAGGATTTGATATTTTGAGTGTGGCGAATAATCACTCGTTTGATTTTTTTGAAACTGGCTTTAAAGATACGATCGCTAATATTGAAAAAGCGGGAATGAAGGCGGTCGGCAAAAAAGGTCAGATTGTCTATCATGAGGTGAGGGGTGTAAATGTGGCATTTATCGGCTTTAGTTATTTTAATTATCATAATAATATGAATGATTTGGAAGCGTCGCAAGCCTTGATTAAGGAAGCGGCGGAAAATGCTGATATTGTGGTGGTTTCTGTACACGCGGGGGCGGAAGGTACTAGGGCTTTACGCATTCAGAATAGAACCGAATATTTTTATGGGGAAAATCGCGGTAATAAGGTATTATTTGCACGCACAATGATTGATGCTGGGGCGGATTTGGTGTTAGGACATGGCCCCCATGTGCCGAGGGCTTTGGAATTATATAATGGTAAGTTAATTGCTTATTCTTTGGGTAATTTTTTGGGATATCGCACTTTATCAACTCGCGCGGAATTGGGATATTCTCTAGTTTTGGAAACTCAACTTGATGTCATGGGTAATTTTGTCGAGGGTAGAATTATTCCGGTTCATCTTGATGGCCAAGGGATTCCGTCTCTGGATAATTCTTTGCGGACTGTGGGGTTAATGCGACGTTTAACTAAAAGTGATTTTCCTGATACTCCTTTGGAAATTGATGCTCAGGGTAATATTTTCGTGTCTCAACCACAACCGGAAACCTCAACGGCGATCGCTCCTGAATAAAAGCTAAATTGCTAAAAGTTGGGTTTTATATTATACTACAGTCTGGCTGTTGTTTGGGAAATTGGCATAAGACTATGAACTCGGAAAATTTGGTGGTTGAACCTATTTATATTGTGGTGATTGCGTCTACGATATTCTCGATTATCTTGGGTCTGATTTTTAAGGATATGCTAGAATATCAGGTGGCAGTTTGGCGACAGGATGACCGGAAAAATAGGATTAACTATAAAACTCCTAACGCTAAGGTGGCTTATGTAGCTATGTCGGTTTGTGTGTTTGTGGCTGTGTCTTCCAGTTTGCTGGTGTTTATTCCGATTTACTGGTTGGCTACTTTGGGGGGGGCTATTGTGGTTTTTCCTACGGCTTTATTGATTTGGCTACAGTTGGGATCAATGCTGAATCTTTGGGAAGATAAAGGGGATGAGGCGATTGATTTGGATAGGTTTTTTGAAGGCGATCGCGAAAAAATTACCGGATCGAAAAGTGACCAATCATAGTTAACATAGATACTCAGTAAAAATGGGCAGAAAAGCTAAACTTAAACATCTGCGAAAGCAACAACAGACTAATCCGACTGCGGACACCCAAAACAGTCGAGAAGTGGAGGCTGATCCGACTCATTTTGTGGATGAACTTAAACACCAGGGCTATGATCTGAAAGTGAGCGATCGCTGTCCAGAAATTCCTGAAAAAATTGTCAAACCGCAACTTTAGCACTGATGAGTCATCTAAAAGCAATCATTTTTGATGTGGATGGGACCCTCGCTGAAACGGAAAGGGATGGTCACAGATTAGCCTTTAATCAAACATTTGCTGAAGCGGGTTTAGATTGGGATTGGTCTATTGAATTATATGGGGAATTGTTGACGGTTTCGGGGGGTAAGGAGCGTATAGATTATTATATCAAACGCTACCATCCTAATGGTCAACCCCCCAATAATTTGGATGAGTGGATAGCGAAACTTCACCAAGCTAAAACTCGCCACTATCGGGAGTTATTAGCCAAGGGAGATATTCCCCTGCGTCCTGGGGTGAAGCGATTAATCACGGAGGCTCTGGGGGAGGGGGTCAGATTGGCGATCGCTACTACCAGCGCCTTTCCTAATGCGATCGCACTTTTGGAAGAAACCTTAAACCCCCATTGGTTTGAAGTAATTGCGGCTGGAGATATTGTCCCCCACAAAAAACCCGCCCCAGATATCTATAATTATGCATTAGAAAAATTGGGTTTGACTGCATCGGATTGTCTGGCGATCGAAGACTCCCGACAGGGGTTACTGGCGGCGCGAGGAGTGGGGTTAACCACGATTATTACTGTAAATAATTATACAAAAAACGAAGATTTTGAGGGTGCTGCCTTGGTGATCAATCATTTGGGGGAACCGGATCTTTCCTGTGAAGCGATCGCCTCTACAGCCTTGAATAGCGGTTATATCACCCTAGATTTATTAAGACATATCCACCAAATATCAACAGGTGTTATATAATAGCGACCAGTTTAATCGAAATATCCCTGGTGGCTTTGTAATTGGCAAGTTCTATGTCAGATTTTCCCATTGACCCCAATCTTTATTTGTTGCTGAGTGGCCACTGTTTGATTGGAGGGGTAGCGGCGGCGATCGCCTTCCAAAAAGGTCGTCGCCTCGGTGTTTGGTTAATTTTAGGACTAATAGGAGGGACGGCGGCTTTAGTCGCATCACTACTACTGAAACCAACTAAACCTAGTTAATAGCTATAACTAATCAACTTAACAGTAAGGCATCTGAAGCCCTCCCCAAGCATTTCATCTATTTATTAATGGGGTAATTAAGTCATGCTGAAAAGCCTTTGGAGTCTATTTTCTTTCCAACAAGGTAGCCTGCGCCAAAGAATTTTTAGGGGTTATCTGATTCCCTTAGTCCTATTTTTAATAGTTGCTGGCTTGGTCTATTTTATCGGTGTTCAGCCTGTCCAACAACAAATCAAAAATGTGGACAAAATTTATGGGGAAATTGAAGAGGTTAATAATCTAGCATTTAGCATTGTAGCAATGCAGCGGGCGGCTAGGGGCTATATTTTAGGTAGAGACTTGAGAGAGTTGGAGGAGTACGAAGAATGGGATACCCTCTTTTATGAACAATCGGAAAATTTGCGTAGTAGAATTCAAGAAACGGAACAGCGCCAAACATTAAATCGGATCATTAATATTGGTGATCAGGTTAATGAGTTCGATCGCCGTTTGATTTCCTACGTCCAATTAGGAAGACCAGAAAAAGTGACTGAGGTCTTACAACAAGCCGAAAATCAAGCCATTACAGAACAGTTAGAACAATTGGTGAGAGGTTTTGAGGCGACCAAGCGACAGCAACTTAATGACCAACAAAATCGGCAAATTAACCTATTAAGATGGCTGACAATTTTAATATTTGGCAGTACAGCCATTGGTGCGGTAGTTATCCTAACTATTGGCTTGGGAATTTCGGCTACTATTGACCGCGAAACGGCGCAAATTTCTAACTCTTCTAAGGAAATTACTAGCGCCTTGGAGGAACAGGAACGCAGCTTAGGAGTTCAGGCGACTTCAGTTAATGAAACTACGACGACTATTGATGAGTTAAATGCGGCAGTCCAGAACTCTACAGAACAGGCGAAAATTGCTACTGATGAAGCTCATCGCGCTTTGCTTTTGTCGGAAAAAGGTAGTGCGGCGGTTCAACAAACTTTGGATAGAATGGAAACACTGCGACAAACAGTAGAAGCGATCGCTAATCGTAGCCTAGAATTAAGTGAGAAATCCCTACAGATTAATAATATTGCTCAGTCAGTGAGTAACCTAGCTTATCAAACCAATTTACTAGCCTTAAATGCTTCTGTGGAAGCGGTGCGCGCGGGACAACAGGGGTTGGGTTTTGGGGTGGTGGCGGTGGAAATCCGTAAATTAGCCGATCGCAGTAAACAGTCAGCCGCAGAAATTAATACCCTGGTTTTGGATATTCAAAATGCTATTAACACCACGGTAAAAGTCACCGAATCAGGCAAATTAAGCGTTAGTGAAAGTGTGAAATCTGCTCACAATATGTCTAGTTCTTTTGCGGGTGTATCCCAAGCATTTCATCAGGTGTATCTCAATAATCAAACTATTGCGAGAACCGCAGAACAGCAATTACTGGCTCTACAGCAGGTCAGCGAAGCCATGAATAGTCTTAATCAGGTTGCTCGTGAAAATGCGGAGAGTATTGCCTTGTTAAGAACCAATACTCAACGACTCAATGAATCTCTGATTAATTTACGGTAAAATTTAGGGTAAATCTATCATGAAAACTCCTAATAAATTCAGCAAATACCTTGACAGAATCCCGCAAATGTGCTATAAATGTGGTCGATTTCATGATGTAAATTCGGACAGTCAGGATTTATCGGTCAATCTCAGCGACGCGGTAACTAAGGGATTAAATCATCCCCGAATGTTGTCTAAAAACTCCATCAGACGGCGACAGTTTTTGTTAGGACTAGCAGGGACATCAGCTTTGGGAGTTCTCAGCAATTGTGCGGCATCTCCAGACCCCAACTCTCAAGGTAATTCGTCGGGTGTTATGCTGGAAAAAACTCAGCTAAGAATTGGTTTTTTGCCGATCGCCTGTGCTACGCCTATTCTGATTTGTGAATCTTTAAACCTCTATGAAAAATATGGTTTAGATGTACAACTGGTGAAAATGAATAGCTGGGAGCAAATCCGAGAGAGTGCGATCGCCGGAGAACTTGACGCTTATCATATGCTCTCCCCCATGCCGATCGCCATTAGTTTAGGGTTAGAATCTCGTCGATTTCCCATCAGACTTGCTAGTATTGAAAACATCAATGGTAGTGCGATTACGGTAGCCATCAAACATCGAGAAAAAGTCAAAACCGCCGAAGATTTTAAAGGATTTAGGATTGCTATTCCTTTCAATCACTCAATGCACAATCTCCTACTCAGGTATTATCTGGCTAATAGCAAAGTTCACCCAGATCGGGATGTAGAATTAGTGGTTACACCGCCGCCCAATATGCTGAACAGGTTAAGAAGTGGCGAAATTGATGCTATGGTGGCTCCTGAACCTTTTAACCAAATAGCAATTAATCAAGGTCTGGGTTTTATTCATCTTTTAACTAGAGACCTGTGGCCGGGTCATCCCTGCTGTTCTTTCACTACTTCTCAGGAATGGATCGACCGTTATCCTAACACCTTCCGTGCTATAAATAAAGCAATCATTGAGGGTTCCTATTATGCCAGCCAAAGTCAGAACCGCACAGACGTAGCGCGGCGACTAGCACAGTTACAATATCTGGATGCGTCGGAAGATGTGCTGCGACAGGTAATGACCGGACAGTTTGTTAACCGCTTAGGTGAATCTCTGAATATTCCCGATCGCATTGATTTTGACCCTTACCCGTGGAAAAGTTTTTCCTACTGGATTACTTCACAATTTGAACGCTGGGGATATGCTCCCATGGGAAGCCTTAATCATGAAGCGATCGCCGCCAATATTTTTCTAACTGGACTCGCACGCCAAATGGCTAAACAGTTAGGTCAGCAACCCCCTACCATCACCCTCCGCTATGAATCCTTAAAATTTGATACTTTCGACCCCAGTGAACCGGAAAACTATGCCATACAACAGATTGAAAAGTTTGGTTTTTAATGGCAATTGACCCACCAGAAAAGGGTAGCGTCAGAAATCCTGAATCATCATGAATATATGAGGGGGGAAGACTGACGCACCAGAAATTTGTAGGGTGTGTCAGAAATCCTGAATCATCATGAATATATGAGGGGGGAAGACTGACGCACCAGAAATTTGTAGGGTGTGTCAGAAATCCTGAATCATCATGAATATATGAGGGGGGAAGACTGACGCACCAGAAATTTGTAGGGTGTGTCAGAAATCCTGAATCATCATGAATATATGAGGGGGGAAGACTGACGCACCAGAAATCAAGTTAAGAATACTTATTTGTTAAGGCATCTCGCGCTTGTTCGCGGTCATCAAAATGCACTTTTTCCGTGCCAATAATTTGATAATCTTCGTGACCTTTCCCAGCAATTAAGACACCATCGCCGGGTTGAGCCTCGTCGATAGCGGTGCGAATAGCTTTAGCCCGATCGCCAATTACTATAGGTTTAACATCAGCCGGAATTCCCGCGAGAATATCTTGCAAAATGCGGTCAGGATCTTCGGTGCGGGGATTATCGGATGTGACTACGGCTAAATCGGATAAATCCGCCGCAATTTTACCCATTTTCGGGCGTTTAGTGCGATCGCGATCGCCCCCACACCCAAACACGCAAATCATCCGACCGGGAATAAACGGACGGGAGGCTTTCAGTAGATTTTCCAAACTATCAGGAGTATGGGCATAATCAACAATGACGGTAATATCCTGCTCTGGGGAAAGCTGGACCCTTTCCATGCGACCAGGAACGCCGCCAAAGGCTGGTAGAGAGTCCACCATAGCCGACAAATCCAAACCGAGGGCTAAACCCGCCCCCAGGGCTGCCAATAGGTTAGAGAGGTTATATTGACCGACTAAGGGTAGGGAAAATGAAGCCGATCCCATGGGGGTATGGAGAACTCCCTTAATACCTGTGGGTTGATAAACGAGGCTATCTGCCCATATATCGGCGCTGGGGTCACTGACGCTATAACTCCAAAAGCGATCGCTCCCCAACCGTGCCATCAACTTTTTACCATAGTCATCATCAGCATTAATAATCGCCTTACCCTGGAGATAATCATCACTAAATAGCAACGCTTTCGCCTCAAAGTAATCATCCATGGTGGGATGATAGTCTAGGTGGTCCTGAGTCAAATTAGTAAATACTGCCACCCGAAACGGACACCCCAAAACCCGGCCCTGGTGTAAAGCATGGGAGCTAACTTCCATGACCCCAAATTGGCAGCCTGCACCTACTGCGTCAGCTAATTGGTGTTGAAGTTCCACCGCAAAGGGGGTAGTATGAACAGCGACTTCTTGAAACCCCGGCCAACGGGTGTAAAGGGTTCCCAGTAAGGCTGTAGGTTGGTCAAGGTTGCTGAGGAGAAATTCGATCAGGTGAGTGGTGGTGGTTTTGCCATTGGTTCCGGTCACCCCCACTAATTTGAGGGTTTGGGCGGGATGGTTATAAAATGCTGTGGCTATCTCAGCGCAGGCTGTGGTCATGTCGGCGGCGGGAATGACACAGGGAATGGTATCAGAGTCTGTCTCTGGTGGGGTATTGCTGGCTGCGGACTGGGAAACTATGGCGGCTACCGCACCGGAGGCGATCGCACTTGGCCAAAAATCCCCTCCATCAACTCTTGTTCCCGGCATTCCTAAAAACAGATCCCCTGGCTTACAGGCGTGGGAGTTAGTCGCCAAGCCTGTGATTTCCATGTCTAAGGCGGGGTGATACTCTGGGGGTAGTAAGTTGGGGTTGAGTAAATCTTTGAGTTTCACGGGTCAAACTCCTGCCAATTTGATGATTATTGTTAATCTAATGTTTTACCAATATTTTTGTAGGATTTGTTCCAACTGGTAGGCGGAAATACGGGGAGATGGTCTGGGGATGGGTTCTTCGGTCAGGCTGCGATCGCCACATTTATACAGGACTGGGACTTCGTATTGATAGAGTGCATACCAGTCGGGTCGGGTGGTGATGTCCCTAACTTCCAGGTCAAACTGACAGGGACTATTGCTATCTGCTTGAATTTCTTCCAGTTTCTCCTGGAGGTTTTCGCACAAATGACAGCCAGGTTTACTATAAAGTATGAGTTTCATTGAGGACTAAAGTTCCGGGTTCAATCTATTTATTGGGGTTAGTTATCGAAGATGATAGTTAACTGGCAACTCGTTGGATATCTCCGGTGGGAATAGAGGCGATTAGTCGGCGGGTATATTCCTGTTGAGGATGGCGATAAATCTCCTCTGAGTCTCCGATTTCCTCGATTTTGCCTTGGTTCATGACTACAATGCGATCGCTCATAAATTTAACCACACTCAAATCATGGGAGATAAAGATATATGTTAGCTCAAACTCCCTTTGTAGCTCCCTCAGCAGGTTTAACACCTGGGCTTGTACAGAAACATCCAAAGCTGACACCGACTCGTCACAGATGATAAATTTGGGGTTTAAAGCCAGAGACCTAGCAATACAAATCCGTTGTCTTTGTCCTCCCGAAAACTCGTGGGGATAGCGTCTCATAAAATCCGGGTTCAGTCCGACTCTTTCTAATAAATAAGCAGTGCGATCGCGCCTTTGTTTATAGTTCCCGACCGAGTGAATTAACAGGGGTTCCATCACCGCATCCCCAATGGTTAAACGGGGGTCAAGGGAACTAAACGGGTCTTGGAACACAATTTGCATCTCCCGCCGCACCCACTTCATTTTTTGCTGAAATTCCCGGCGTTGGCGATAGTCTTTTAAACGATTAATCCAAGGACCAGAAGGCTGATAATTTGTAATATCTTCCCCAGCAAAAATCACCCGACCGCTATGGGGGAGAATCAGTTGTAAAATCGCCCTAGATAGGGTACTTTTCCCGCAGCCAGACTCTCCCACCAATCCTAATGTTTCTCCGGGGAATACATCAAAAGACACATCATCAACTGCCATAAATAGTCTTTGAGTACCTCCTAACACCCCAGGAATTTTAAATCCTACTCGCAAATTTTGCACCGATAACAACGGCGAATTATCCGGGTTGCTGGGAACCTTCTCGGCTGTCTCCCGCGTCTCATTGGGGATGTTTTTTTGAGATTCAATGGCACTAAGTTCTGTGCCTGTTTCCGTGGTGACAACTTCCATAAAATCCGCAATCGTGGCAAGTTTTTCACCCCGTCGGGTTTCCAATGTGGGACGACAAGCCAGCAATCCCTTGGTGTAGGGATGTTGGGGGTTATTAAACAGTTGGTTAATCGGGTTTAATTCCACGATTTTACCCTGATACATCACCGCGACTGTATCGGCAATTTCGGCAATAACTCCGAAATCGTGGGTAATGAAAATTATCGACATTCCTCGGCGATCGCGTAATTCTCGCAGCAGGTCTAAAATAGTCGCTTGTACTGTCACATCCAAAGCCGTCGTCGGTTCATCAGCAATCAATAATGTGGGATTGCAGGAAATAGCCATCGCAATCATTACCCGTTGCAGTTGCCCCCCAGAGAGTTCGTGAGGATAGCGATCGAGAAATGCTCGTTTTTGGTCATTTATCCGAGTTTGCCACTCCCGCTGTGAGGGTGGGTTATTAATATCATCATTATTCGGGGGAGTTTCTAACTGTAGTTGCTTGAGGATTTGCTCATCACTAGGTAACAGTTTGACTTCCTGCAATAAACTCGTCGCTTTCCATAATCCTTCACGGGGGGTAATATCCTGATGCTGTCGGATAGCTTCTATCAGTTGAAAACCAATCGTATAAACCGGGTTGAGGGAACTCATCGGTTCCTGAAATATCATAGAGATTTCACCGCCGCGAAATTGCTGCTTTTGAGATTCTGGCAGTTGTAGTAAATCGATCGCTCCTTCTGTGCTATCATTGTTGTGATCAGCTTCATCCGCCTGGGGGTTTCCTGGCCGAAACCAGATTTCTCCCCCCACTTGAGATGTAGCCGGGGACAGCAACCCCATAATTGCTAAAGATGTGACAGATTTTCCCGACCCGGACTCCCCAACAATTCCTAGGGTCTGTCCGGGTTTGACCTGAAAGGAGATCTGATCGACCGCGCGGGTGATTCTCTGGTCAGATTTAAACTGAACCTGTAGGTTTTTGACATCAAGGACAAAATCTGGCATAGCTAGGGGGAGTTTTCAGGACTTGCGGGAAATTTCCCCGATTTTAGCAGAATTGTTAAGAACTCTCACCGAATCCCATCGTAAAGCACCGATTAGGGTAAAATGAATGCCGATTGTTCAGCCCAGGTGAAGATGCTCCCATGATTTCGAGTAACGACTTTCGCACAGGTGTCAGTATTGAATTAGACGGAACTGTGTGGCGGGTGGTAGAATTCCTCCACGTTAAGCCAGGAAAGGGTTCCGCCTTTGTCCGCACCAAACTAAAAAACGCACAGACGGGTAACGTCATGGAACGGACATTCCGGGCTGGGGAGACAGTTCCCCAGGCGAACCTGGAGAAAAAGACCATGCAACATACCTATAAAGATGGTGATGATTATGTGTTCATGGACATGGACACCTTCGAGGAAGCTCACCTAACTCCTGATCAGATTGGTAATGGGGTTAAATACCTGATCGAAGGTATGGAAGTTAATGTACTCTACTGGAATGACCAAGTGCTAGAGGTGGAACTTCCCAACTCCGTTAGCCTAGAAGTGACGGAAACAGATCCAGGAGTTAAAGGCGATACCGCGACGGGTGGCACGAAACCAGCTACCCTACAAACAGGCGCAACTGTGATGGTTCCTCTGTTTATTTCTGTGGGTGAGCGTATTCGCATCGATACCCGCAACGATAGTTATCAGGGTCGCGATTAATGCTTCCAGTGTTAACCAAATTTCTGGGTAACATGATATGGGCGATCGCCCATAATTTTCGACAATGTTATTTTTAGGGAGATATACCAACTGTGCAACTAGATCTCAACCAGCTTCGAGAACTGCTGGCTGACATCGATAAAACTAATATTTCCGAACTGACGCTCAAAAGTAGTGATTTTGAGTTGATGGTACGCAAAGGTGGCAGTTCTATCGATCGCCCTCTATCTTCTGTTGATGTCGCCCTCAGTGGTGGGTTTCCTAGTGCGGAGTTGGTGTCGCCTCCAGGGACGGTTTCTACTGGCGATCGCTTATCAGAATCAACCGCCACCAGCACCCAGACTACTGCCGCCACAGGAAAGGTCTCTAGTCCGGTTGACGCTAAATGGGTAGAGGTAACATCCCCCATGGTGGGAACTTTTTACCGTTCTCCGGCTCCTGATGAGCCGCCATTTGTGGATAATGGCGATCGAGTCACTAACGGTCAAACTGTCTGTATCATCGAAGCCATGAAGCTGATGAATGAAATTGAGGCTGAGGTTTCTGGTCAAGTTATGGAAATTTTGGTAGCTAATGGCGCACCTGTGGAATATGGACAACCCCTGATGCGAATCGACCCCGACAATTAATAATTAATAATTAATAATTAATAATTATCATCCTCGTAGGGTGAGTCAGAGGGATCACCTATCGGGTGAACGGCACAGAGGTCAAGAAACCCGGTTTCTCAAAGAAACCGGGTTTCTCATGGTAAAGGGTGGGAGGCGCGCCCCGACAATGAATAATTATCGCCGTGGTCAAGAAACCCGGTTTCTCAAATAAACCGGGTTTCTCATGGGCAGAAAATTGACGGCGGAACCCACCCCGACAATGAATAATTATCGCCGTGGTCAAGAAACCCGGTTTCTCAAATAAACCGGGTTTCTCATGATAAAGGGTGGGAGGCGCGCCCCGACAATGAATAATTATCGCCGTGGTCAAGAAACCCGGTTTCTCAAATAAACCGGGTTTCTCATGGGCAGAAAATTGACGGCGGAACCCACCCCGACAATGAATAATTATCGCCGTGGTCAAGAAACCCGGTTTCTCAAAGAAACCGGGTTTCTCATGGGCAGAAAATTGACAGCGGAACCCACCCCGACAATTATTAATTATCGCCGTGGTCAAGAAACCCGGTTTCTCAAAGAAACCGGGTTTCTCATGGGCAGAAAATTGACAGCGGAACCCACCCCGACAATTATTAATTATCGCCGTGGTCAAGAAACCCGGTTTCTCAAAGAAACCGGGTTTCTCATGATAAAGGGTGGGAGGCGCGCCCCGACAATGAATAATTATCGCCGTGGTCAAGAAACCCGGTTTCTCAAAGAAACCGGGTTTCTCATGGGCAGAAAATTGACAGCGGAACCCACCCCGACAATTATTAATTATCGCCGTGGTCAAGAAACCCGGTTTCTCAAAGAAACCGGGTTTCTCATGGGCAGAAAATTGACAGCGGAACCCACCCCGACAATTATTAATTATCGCCGTGGTCAAGAAACCCGGTTTCTCAAAGAAACCGGGTTTCTCATGGGCAGAAAATTGACAGCGGAACCCACCCCGACAATTATTAATTATCGCCGTGGTCAAGAAACCCGGTTTCTCAAAGAAACCGGGTTTCTCATGGGCAGAAAATTGACAGCGGAACCCACCCCGACAATTATTAATTATTAATTATTAATTATTAATTATTAAGGTTTGGGGTTCGGTGAAAATCATGGCGATCGCTTTTTCGTAGTAGGCTGCCTCATTGATAAAAATCGGCCAGACGGGGGTTTCTCCCTGGTAATAAATGGTGGTTCCGTCAAACTGTAAAAACATCGGATCGCCCGGGTTTAGCTGTTGATAATCCCTCCCCTGTAGTTGTGGGTGAATCATGGCGGCGAGTTCCCCCGTCGCCGTGCGGGGATAGTCTATCTGTTTGATAAACTGGTATATGGTGAGAGTGCGATCGCTGTGGATAATCTCCCCCCGATTATACTTTTCTATGTAGTCTAAAATCGCATAAATCACCTTTTCCGCTTTCAGAAATAATGCCGCATCTAACATCCCTGGCGCAATGGGTCCGACTTCGATGGAAAATCCGTAATTAGACAAAGATTTGAGGGAGGGGTTTGCCGGTTCCGATTCAGATTCGATCCAACTGTAGATATTTATTTCGGGAAAAATGCTTTTTAAATAGGCGGTAACTTGGCGATTAAAAGCATTATTTTTTACCCAAATTAAGGTTAATCCCATGTGGGCGGTGCTGCTGTGTAAATCAATGATGGTATCAACAGGAGATGGGCTTTGGGGTCCCCACTGGCTGGCTATCCATTGCGATCGCTGAATTTCATAAATATCAGAATTGGGATGTTCTAAATCTTCCCGCCGAAAACAGCGGTTTAAATCACGATCAACATAGCGACGATTAATTTCCCAGGCGCGGGGATTAGCTAATAGTGTGAAAGTCTCAAAATTAGAACGCCGCAATAATTCAGGCGATCGCTCAAATTTCTTAATCAAATAAACTCCCGTCCATTCATTGCCATGAGTGCCACCCACAATGGCAACTCGTTTGATTTTACCATGATTTTCTGCTGTTAATCCCATGAGATATTATGCCCAATTAATCAATTGATGATGGATAGTTAATAAGTTGGCTGACCGGGAACACCCCAAACCGGACAACCTCCATCAATTAAACAATCTCCGAAAAGTTGCCAGTGGGGCGGTATCCTGGAAATACCTGCCCTAACTGAGAAGCAGTTAACCCAAACTGAGAAGTTAAAATCGGGCTAATCACATCTCGAAAATCCGTCGTCACAGCCAGATCCCGTCCCTCGTATAACTCGGAGTCAGACAAACCTGGCCAACTCCCATAAACGCGACCACCACGCACGGAACCACCCAAAACCCATAAAACATTACCACGTCCGTGATCAGTGCCGCCATTGCCATTTTCTCGCACTGTGCGACCAAATTCTGACATCACCACAATAGTGGTATTGCTATAAACGGAACCCAGCCTATCCACTAGCGCCACCAAGCCCTCCCCTAACCTTTCCAGACGGTTCGCCATTAACCCCCGACTTGAACCCTGGTTAACATGGGTATCCCATCCCCCAACATCGAGAAATGCTAATCTAATCTGTGGGTCACGCACGACCAAAGTCGCTAATTGTTGAGCATTCCCAGCTAAACCAGCAGGTAGAGGCGCGCCATTATTAGCGGCGACCATTTCCGCCTCTAATTCCCTAATGAGTTGATCGCGGGCGCTTCTACCTTCCTGATAAGCCACGCTGAGGGGGTCATTATTGGCATAGAGTCGGTCAAAGGTGGCTCGCACCTGATCGCGATCTATGGGCATTTGGCGGGAGGCATTGCGACCTAGGGAGATATTGCTAACTGGCTGAGAACCTGATAGAATGGCAGATATCGACTGACCGACACTCACCGCATCTACGGGGTTTTGTCCTGGTAACAAGCCCAGTAGGCGGTTCATCCAACCGTCGGGGGTTCTTTTATTTCCTGGTGTACCCACTTCCATATAGTGTTGAGCCTCAAAGTGAGACCGGGTGGGGTCAGGAGAACCGCAGGCGTGAACAAAAGCTAAACTTCCTTGGTTCCATAGCGGAAGCAGGGAGTTTAGGCTGGGGTGTAAGCCAAAGTGTTGGTCTAGCTTAATTGCGCCTCCCTCCTGTTGGGGTCGGGGAATGGCGATCGCTGGTCTAGCCTGATAATAGTCACTGTCGCCATAGGGGACAACTACATTTAATCCGTCAATTCCTCCCCGCAAAAATAGGACGATTAACCTTTTGGGGTTAGGGGTGGTGGCGGCACTTCTGGCGATCCAACCGTAGCTTCCTAATGTGGCGATCGTGGCGGCGCACAATTGAGCGCCAAAAGTTAAAAATTGTCGTCTTCGCATATTGACGGCTTCCTATCTATCGGCTGATTAATTTCCCACACTGCTATTTTAAGTTAAGTTTTCCCGGTTGTGGGAAAATCAACCGCAAGTTTGGCTAATTAGGCTATTCTGGGAGTTGGCCTAGTCTGGGCTGCCGATGTATGTGGGTGGGGTACTTACCGGATTATATCATACTCCTAAATCAAAGGTAAGACTATCTCAAATTCGGTGCCGATACCGGGGGTGGAAAGGAGATGCAAACAACCACCATGTTTCTCGTAAATAATTTGATGACTAATTGCTAGTCCTAAACCTGTACCTTTTTCGGCGGACTTGGTAGTGAAAAAGTTATCGAAAATCCGGTTTTGGATTTCTTTGGGGATACCAGGGCCATTGTCGGTAATCCGAATCACAATATATTGGCTATTCGGTGTTAATGGGTCTTCTGATGATTCTGTATTTTGGGGATATTCTGGGTTATTTTTTGGGGGAATTATGAGCGATCGCAATTGGGAAGGACAACTATCCGCTACATGGGTGGAAATCCAGATTTTGGCAGTATTAGGGCTATGATTGGCGGTTTCTTCTAAAGCATCGATCGCATTAGCCAACAGATTCATAAATACTTGACTAAGCAGCCCAGAATAACCCAAAAACTTGGGTAAATTCCCATAGCTTTTAATGACATCAATCCCAACTTTTAGGCGGTTTTTTAGAATAATTAGGGTACTGTCTAAACATTCATGAATATCTGTCTCCCGCCTTTGTTTATTCTCCATGTGGGAAAAGGTGCGTAAACTGTTGACTAGGTGCTTCAACTGTTCAGAAGAAACTTGAATACTTTTGAGCATTTGCAAGCCATCATTTTTGAGGAATTCCCAATCAATATCTTCTTTTAACTCTTCAATACTTGGTCGGGGAGTAATTAATTCCTGTTCGTAGGCGTTAATTAACTGCATAATATCTTCATAATACTGAGTTAAACAGTGAGTATTTCCGACAATGCAGCCTACAGGATTACGGATTTCGTGAGCCACTCCCGCGACCATTTGACCTAGACTTGCTAACTTTTCAGTTTGCATTAATTGGGACTGGGTTTGTTCTTGTAATAATTCGGTGGCTAGTTGATGAATAAAAGACTGAAAAATCAATAGTTGTTGGGTATCTAATAGCCGATAATCAGTCTCGGAAATTTGCACAATAATTGGCTCATAAATTTGTTCAGGCGATCGCATAATAGCCAGCCGTGCTGCATCAACTATCAGAGTATCTCCGGGAAGTATTAATAACTCCACCTGAGACAATTTATAGAGGGCTCGAATAGACCTAGGTAAAAACAGTTCCCGACCATAAGGACGACTGAGATGCTCCAAAAAACGCCGCCGGGAAATCATGCCAATAAACTGGCTATCATGGTTTAAAATAACTCCGGGGATAGTGGGGTTAGTTTCAAACATTTTCGCCAACACCATTCCCACTTGATCTAGATCTACTTGAAAGTCATACAGAGACAATTCTTGTAGGGTAGACTCTAAGCGCAAATTGCTACGTGAAAACACCGATGCAGACCGAGGGGTGCAATCTTCAATACAAACGTTCATGACTAATTTTTTCAACCTAACTCATTGTACGATGTTTTGCGGTTAACCTTCTGTAGATGCTAGTCTCCATTTATCAGTCTATCATGGTTTAATGCTCTGACCAGGAATTTAGCCAAAATTAACCATATCTTAATTAATGTTTAACCTTATATGGGCTAGTTATGGCATTGATTATATGTACCGTAAATTTCCTTGATCCCAGATAAGGAATTGACTAATCTTATGGGTTGTATATGTAATTAACAACCCCGTCGGAGAGGGGGGCAGAACCCGCGCCTACATGATATCCGTCGCCTTCACCCCAACCTCTGTCTCAAATAGTCAGATAGGGCGAGGGAAGTTTAGATGTACATCGCCAATGGCTATATAATTAGAAAAGACAGTATATATATCAAGGTATCTAACCCATGGACTTTGCATCAGAAGACCGTGCTATGTCTTTAAGTCCTGATGAGTATAGCTTACTAACAGATCTGTATCAATTAACAATGACAGCCTGTTATGTGGGGGAAGGAATTGAGAATAAACCCGCCAGTTTTGAACTGTTCACCAGAAAGTTACCGGATCACTTTGGTTACTTAATAGCTATGGGTTTAACCCAGGCATTAGACTATTTGGCAAACCTCAAGTTTAACTCATCTCAAATTGAACAACTGCAATCATTGGGAATTTTCAGCCATGTTAATAATCGCTTTTGGTCGGTGTTAGCCGAAGCCAAATTTAGCGGGAATGTGTGGGCTGTCCCGGAAGGTACGGCGGTATTTGCGAATGAACCAATCTTGCGAATTGAGGCTCCTTTATGGCAAGCTCAAATTGTAGAAACTTACCTTTTAAATACCATAAATTATCAAACTTTAATTGCTACCAAAGCAGCCAGAATGCGCGATGCAGCGGGACCTGATGCGAAATTATTGGAGTTTGGAACTCGGCGGGCTTTTAGTCCCCAAGCATCTTTGTGGGCGGCGCGGGCGGCTTTGGGGGCGGGTTTTGATGGTACTTCTAATGTGTTGGCGGCTTTGAAATTAGGTAGAAAACCAAGGGGAACAATGGCTCATGCTTTGGTAATGGCGATCGCTGCTATTGATGAAAATGAAGATGCGGCTTTTGAGGCTTTTCACCATTATTTCCCCGGCGCACCTTTGTTAATTGATACCTATGACACGGTGAAAGCAGCACAACGGTTAGCTGAACAGGTCAAAGCTGGAAAAATTCAGGTGCAGGGGGTAAGATTAGACTCTGGAGATATGGTAGAATTATCTAAACAAGTGCGATCGCTATTACCAGAGGTGGAAATTTTTGCTAGTGGGGATATTGACGAGGTAGAAATTGCTCGTTTAAAAGGGGCTGAGGCTCCTATTAATGGCTACGGAATTGGGACTAAACTGGTGAGTGGAACTCCGGTTAATGGAGTTTATAAGCTGGTAGAAATTGATGGTATTCCGGTGATGAAAGAGTCTAGTAGTAAGGTGACTTATCCGGGACGTAAGCAAATTTATCGGCTCATGGAAGGGGGTAAAATGAAAGGCGATCGCCTCTGTTTAATGGACGAAAGCGAGAGTATTCATCCATCATCTATCGGCTTATTGCAATTGGTCATGAAAGACGGAAAACTGGTCAATCAGCCAGAGCCTTTAGCCGCCATTGCTGAACGCACCGCCGCCTCGGTTGCCAGTCTTCCCCCAGAATGTCGTAGGTTTGATCATCCGATTTTCCCGAGCCTTGAAATTTCCGAAGAATTGGCAAATTTGAGGCAAAAAGTTAGCAAGTCAATTGAGGTCAAATAATGCAATATTCTCCATTTTTGTCTGGTTTAATGGGAGTCTGTGTAGGCGATGCTCTGGGAGTTCCGGTAGAATTTAATAGCCGCAGTGATTGTCAAGAAAAACCGATAACAACTATGGTCGGCTATGGTACTTACCATCAACCCGCAGGAACTTGGTCTGATGATAGTTCTCTGACTTTTTGTTTGGCTGAAAGTCTCTGTAATGGCTATAATTTGCATGAGATAGCTAAGGCTTTTTGTAAGTGGATTTATGAGGGTTACTGGACACCTTATGGTAATGCGTTTGATATTGGTGGGACTACTTACAGGGCGATTAGTAGATTGCGTGAAGGGGTGGAACCTATAGCAGCAGGAGGAACAGATATTCGTGATAATGGGAATGGCTCGTTAATGCGAATTTTACCTTTAGCTTATGGTTATAAGTCCCTGGAATTTCCCGAATTAATTAAACGGGTTCACGACTGTTCTCGCCTTACCCATGGTCATCCGCGATCGCAAATGGCTTGTGGTATTTACATTAGTATTGCTGTGGGTTTATTACAGGGTATGGATATCAAAACCGCCTATATTGAAGGACTTAAAGCGGTTGAAGCTATTTATACTAAACCACCCTTTAAGTCGGAATTACCAGAGTTTAAACGAGTGTGGACTGGTGAAATTGAAAGTTTACCGGAAAATGCGATCGCCTCTGATGGTTATGTAGTTCATACCTTAGAAGCATCTCTGTGGTGTCTATTAAAGACTTCTTCCTATGCTGAAGCTGTCCTAACAGCAGTTAATTTAGGTTCTGATACCGATACGACTGGCGCGGTTACAGGAGGTCTAGCAGGGATTTATTATGGTTTTGAACAAATACCTTCCGAGTGGGTCAAGGCGATCGCGCGTCGAGAGGATATCATCGATTTAGCTAACCGTCTAGCTAAAGCCACAGAAAATAGTTAATTTTTGAGTCAAATAACCCTAGAGATTTAACCCATTTTTGGGGTTAATTAACCGGGGAGGTGGTTGGGTAACTAGATGGATGGTCAATCATCTAATTGGCTTAATGAATTGAGGATGGATAATCCAGGCGCATTAATAACCCTAACACCTGGGGGTAAACTGACCAAATCCGAAAAATAGCCCCCTTCATTTATCGCAATCAAAAACATAACTAAAGCATTCTTATTTTTTGAGGCGTTATAGAGATAGTTAGCCGCCTCAACTATAGTCTCATGATTACGTTGAACCCTAACCGGAATAGGACAACCATTAACATCAGACCTAAGAATTGCATCAATTCCTTTATTTCTGTGAACCACAGCAAAATCTAATCCCCATAGTAGTCCTAACACACTTTCATCAACATTTTTGTAAGAATCGCGACCTTTAGTGAGTAGATTAGAATTAGTTTTAATCGGGTCACTCAAACGTTTTTTAGTTAATTCGACAGCATCAGTAGATATATCAATTCCCACAGAATTTCGTCCGAGTAAACTAGCCGCCACCAAAGTGGTACCGCTACCACAGAAAGGATCTAAAATCAAATCACCTTCATTGGTAGCTATCTTAATAATTTGTTCCAGTAAAAGCAGCGGTTTTTGGGTAGGATAACCGACCCTTTCTTTAGCTTTAGGATTCAAATAGGGTATTTCCCAAACATCACTAAGAGGAACCCCTTTCTTACCGCCACTAGGGATAATATTACCATCTAGATCTTTGTCATAAATAGACTTGCCATATTCATCTCGTTTTCGGCGCTGGAGAATTTGATCTACGTTGGTAGTTTCCGAATATTCGCCATAAATAAAATTAAATGTATAATCATCAGATTTGGTATAGTAAAAAATAGTTTGATGTGCTGGTAGCAAGGCTTTCTGGGAATTAGACCAGCGTTTATAGTGCCAAATAATTTCAGAGCGAAACATTTGCGGACTAAAAACATCATCCAACAACAATCTAATCAGGTGTGAAGCATGGCGATCGCAATGAACAAAAATAGACCCAGATGGCGACAAAATTCGCCACATTTCTTGCAAACGTTGATAGATAAAATTCCCATATTCTTGATGAGAAGACCACAAATCTTGAAAAGAAAACTCTTTGCGGCTATCTCTAGTTGTTAATTTATGGGTTTTTTGCGAAAAAAATGGCGGGTCAAGATAGATTAAATCAATGCTATCTTTCTCCCAAGTGCTGATGATATTAAGGCAATCACCTTGATAAACTAATGCACTCATAGTTAATTACTCAATATTTTCTAGAAACAGTAAGGGCGGGTTATGCGAGACTGCTCAACCCACCCTAGTAGCTTAATCTGCTAACTTAATCTGCTAATTGTTCAGGGAAATTATGGCTTTTCCTTCTCCAAACTTTGGACAGACTCAATGAGCGATCGCACTGTTTTAGTTCCCTCAGAAGGTTCAAAACTAAACGGAAACTTACCCCGTAAAAGCATCCGAACACCCAAAGGACCAATACTGAGAATACCCCGGACATCTCGTAAGTAGTTACCCACAACCATTAAGCCAAATTTACGCTCATCAACCCATCCCCCTTGCTTCACCAGTTCAACCATAACCTTACGGTGGCGCACAGGACGACTATCAGATGGCTGCTTACGTTCTAATATTTCATGCTTAATCTTACCAATTTGGTCCATAGGAGCCACCTCCATCGGACAAACTGTATTGCAGTTGTAGCAACGGGTACAGCCCCAAACTCCCTGAATATCCTGGTTATACTGTTCTAAACGTTCCTCAGTGCGTGCGTCACGAGAATCAGCAACCATTCTCTGAGCCTTAGCCAGGGCGTGAGGACCGACAAAAGCCGGGTTAACCTCTTTGGCATTGCATTCAGAATAACAAGCGCCACAGAGGATACAATTGCCATTTTGATTCAAACTTTCCCTTTCTTCGGGAGTCTGGAGAAACTCCCGCTCAGGAATTTTACGCGCCTGTGTACTAACATAAGGTTCCACCGCTTCCAGGTTATCCCAGAATTGGGTCATATCCACCACTAGGTCTTTGATTACAGGCATATTACCCATGGGCGCAATGGTTAATACAGGAATCTCATCGCCGCCTGTATAACTTGAATTAGCAGCAGCAATGTCTTGTAGGCGTTTGACTTCACTGGCCACATTTTCTTTACAAGCTAGGGCGGCGCGACCATTAATCCTCATTGAACAACTACCGCAGATGGTATTTCGGCAGTTTTTGCGAAAGGCTAAAGTGCCGTCAAGTTCCCATTTGATCCGATTTAGACTATCTAAAATAGTAGTAGCTGGATCAACATCTAGCTGATAACTTTGCACTTGCGGCGCGCTTGAAGCAGTTTGCCGGATAATATTAAATTGAACTTTCATTTGCTCAAACCAAGGTCTGTCCCTATTATAAATCAGGTTTCGTCTTCATACTCAACCCAGGAATTGGCTGTTTCGGAAACCATGACTTTTAGCTGTACTCCCTCTGGGACTCGCTTTTTGGTTTCATCATAGATAAATTTGGCAATCATTTCGGCGGTGGTTTCGTAGTTGGGGGGTAATATTTCATTGAGAAGACCGTGATCAAGTCCGCCTTTGCTGACATCTTTCTTGGCCCATCGCAGGCTGCGGAAATCGGCAACCATCACCGGGTGGGGACAAAATTCGGATCCGTGCAGTTGGTTTGATGTGGCTTCTACTCGGACTTTATAGGTGTGTCCGTGGAGGCGACCACAGGGGCCGTTGTAATCTTTGATATAGTGGGCGCTATCGAATGTAAATTCGGTTGTTAGTTTCCATTTAGACATGGGTGGCTGACCTGTGGTTTTGGTAACTGTTGACAATTAGCAAAAAATTGGGATGACTGATACAGGAAGATTAATTTTAGTAACTGGTCCGGTGCGATCGGGTAAAAGTGAGTGGGCGGAAAATTGGGCGGAAAATTACGCTAGAAATTACCGCAAGTCGGTGATTTATATAGCCACATCTGGTTTTGATGATGACGATCGCGAATGGTGCGATCGCATTCAAAAACATCGCGATCGTCGCCCTTCCGATTGGACAACTTTAGAGGTTCCCATCACATTATCAACTACTTTAGCATCTGTGGCAACGGCGGATAATTGTATTTTAGTAGATTCTCTGGGGACTTGGTTGGCTAATTTATTGGACTGGGAAGAATCACAATGGGAACAGGCGGTTACGGAGTTATTACAGGTTTTATTAACCGTCACTGGACCCGTGATTTTAGTGGCTGAGGAAGTCGGTTGGGGGTTGGTTCCCCCTTATCCCTTGGGCCGCCTTTTTCGCGATCGGCTAGGGGGTTTAGTCCGACTGCTGGGGACTCATGCTGATTCCGTTTATTTAGTTACTGGGGGTTATGCGTTAGACTTAACTCGCTTAGGTGTCAAAATATCCCCTGATTAATAACTAAAGTCTCTTGAATTTTTGCACTTCCGCGAAATCTTTTTCCAAATTCCGTTGGCTAGATTGATATTGGTCTTTTTGCATCCGCAACTCTAACTGATGTTTTTCGCTATTTAGTAAATAAGCATTATAGCACTCATTAACCGCCTCTAAATCATCTCTAATTCTTCTTTCCTCCTGTTCTAAAGCATAGCCCATATTTTGGACAATATTATTGCTGATATTTTTAATGAAAGATTGATAATAGCTATTCATATCTTTCTTGAGTTTTTCAGTATTATCTTGAATTTTCGCGGTTTTATCTTGATGATAAGATATCAGCGTAGTCACCATAAAAATAGGTAACAAGATCGCCACTATCCTACCTTTGACATCCCCACCCGCTGGAATAAATAAACTACCCATCAGCATAATAGTTCCCACGCCAGATATTACCTGACCTTTCAGATTTTTAAATAAATAACCGAACAAACTCGGTTGTTTATATCGACTCTCAAAAGTTGGTTCAATCACAGAAGCCTGTAATATGCTTCTAAAATCTATATCTTCTGGGGGGTGAAATAGGGATTCCGACCATGATAAATTAGGCACAAAGTTCAGGATATCATAGATACGTTTTAGCAGCCCATTTAAACCATCACCGCCATAAAAATTACCAATTCTTTGCCATTCTTCAGAAGACCATTTGATCAACTCTGTTTGACAAACATGAATGGCTTTTAAGTGCAGATAGTGACCCGTAGCATTAGGATTATCTCCTGCTTGTAGTCGGACATATAAATATGCGCCCCGCTGGACTCCGCTGGATTTTAAATCATCAGTAAACTGCTGAATTTTATAGAATAAACTACTTTTCCGAAACTCATCTAATAAATTATTTTTTGATTGATTTAGGTCATTTTTAAGCATTCGGAAAAACTTATCTTTCTCATCTCCAGCTTTTTTTAAAGCCTTTTTCATATCATCTTTTAAATCATTAGCCTGTAAAAGACTAAGCTGTGCTTCCATTTGTTGACAGCTCTGTTTAACTGCCTCAATTTCTCGTTCTAAAACCTGTTCGATCGCCTCTAGTTTTTCAAGAATATTTTGGCTGAAGCGTTTTAATAATAATTTTTCTCCCTGATTGGCTGCCAGTTTTTCTAAAAAATCATAATGTTTATCTAGTTTCTGCTTCACTTCTGCTTCAATATCTCCGGGATTATATGCTGCCAAATCTCCTGGCAAATCGATTACCTCAACGCCAGGATATTCGGTATTTAAACTGTTATATATATCCTCAAATTTTTGACAGTCTAAAATTACAAATATATGCTCTATTTGGTTTTTAATTGCTTGCTGAATTGCCGACTTATGACTCTCTATATGCTGTTCCTCATCAATGATTATATATAGTATATCCGCATCAGTTAACGCCTTGGCGCTGGCTCCATTGCTGATTGATGAATTAACTGGCTGTGATGCTTGTAGATGTAAAGCAATACAGCCTGTAATTGGTATTGCAGAACCCAAAAAAATCGACTCATCAGCAGTTAATAAATGATGATTGTCTAGCGGCGTATTATTAATAAAACTGCCATTGGTACTGTTCAGATCGTTAATTTCCCAGCCGCGAATATTACCGTTAACAATGGGTTTAATTTCCGCGTGTTTGTTACTAATTAAATGATACTCATTGGGAATTTTTACCCGACAACTACGATGGCGACCCACTTGGATAATCTCATGTTCCGAAAGAGGATAACGCTGGATTTCTGACCCGCTTAATCCATCAACAATAATTAATTCTGGAGATAACTGGGGTTGGGTTTGGCTGATTACCTGAGTTTCCCATTCATAGGATTCTAACAAATTAGGGCGATCGCTTAATAGATTGTCAAAACTCTCGCCTATCTCCGGGGAACTACTAACAATTTTACCTCTCAGTTTTCCGCTGTTTAACTCAGACTCTAGCTGTTCCAGGGTTTGGGCAATTTCCAGATAAGCCGGGTCTCGGTCACTTCTCAACCCCAAAAATCTGTGAATTTCCTGTATTCTAGTCGCGATTTTATCAGTTTTTAAAGACATAATCGAATCCCCAAAACTTAACTTTAATTTAGCCTATTACCACAGCAGAGGACCTTCTACCTGCTCAGGAATTGCTGATGGTGTTGCTGGAGGTGGTGGAACATCTCCCGTGGTTGCGGGTGGCTGATTGGTTTGTTCTGGCTGTGGCTGATTGGTTTGTTCTGGCTGTGGCTGTGGCTGCGGCTGTGGCTGTGGCTGCGGCTGTGGCTGTGGCTGTGGCTCTGGCTGTGGCTGTGGCTGATTGGTTTGTCGTTGCGCTTCTTGCTTGGCGGCTTCTGCTTCTCGCTTGGCGGCTTCTGCTTCTCGCTTGGCGGCTTCCGCTAGTCTCCTCGCTTCTGCTGCTTCCGCATTCAGCCTTTCTTGGCGCTGTTGTTCCGCAATGCGTCTTTCTTCCTCCCGTTTCTGATCATTAGCGCGATCGATAATTGGTTGCACTTTTTGTTTCCAATATTCGCTATCTTGTCGCGGTGATTCCCCCAATAATGCTACCCTTTCCGTTTCTGCGATCGCCTCCCTCCAAGCCTCTCGGTTCAACGCCTGTCTCGCATTTTCTAGGTAATTCTCATTCCGATTCCACTCCTGCTCCCATTGGGAAAGTTCTTGCTTAACTCTGGCGGCGTTGGGACTCGTTTCGGGGATAGCTTCAGCAATTTTTACCGCCTGCTGATAATTACCTTGGCGATATTGTTCCTGCGCTAATTCCTCCATCCGTTGAGATGCTTGCTTAAAGAAATTTTGCGCTTCTGAGTAGGAAGAAGTATTTTCGGGAACCTGTAAAGCCATATCGATCGCACCCCGCCAAGAACCCGCTTCCGCTAAACTATTCGCCTGTTTCATTAACACCGCCGCATGACCATCCTCACAACTTTTTAACAGTCTTGTTAACTCGGATTTTAATACAGGTGTCATCCCGGTAGTTGTCGGTTCTATGGTTAATGCCGTTTTACAAGTCTCATAAGACTCCTGGGATGCTACCATATTACCCTGTTGATGATAACTAGCTCCCTGGTCTAGTGCTTGTTCCGCCTCCGCGATCGCATTTCTGATCGGTGCAGCAGCCTGCCATTTATACACCCAAAATCCTCCCCATCCCAAGCCGATCATTAATACCACTCCACCCAACCAGGGTAATGCTTTCTTAACCGGAGAAACTGGCGGCGGTGGTGGCGGTTCCGGTGGTGGTGGCGGTAGTTCTAACCCTCCCGACACTGGCTGGGTTCCAGCGGCGATCGCTGTGACTTTAAAATCTATATTTCCTAACTGAATATGGCTGCCATTATTTAGGGGTTCCTCACCCACAGGTAGCAATTTACCATCTACAATTGGCGGGTTACTTTCCCGTAGCGATCGTAGATAAAATTGGTGATTCTCTGGACTAAAAAAAATTTCGATATGTAGACCGGATACCGTCTGATCCACGCACACTAAATCACAGCGACTCCCATCTCTACCTATACGGAAAACTCCCGGATGTTTGCTGGGTTGGTTGGCTCGAATACTGGCGCTATTCAACCTTCCCTCTTCTGCCCACTCTAAGGTTAGTTCAGCCATGAATCTGCCGCCTGCTATTATACTGGAAACTCTCTACTCCATTTTAGTAGATATTCCCTGGATTGGGTTAATCTTTTAACATTTTGTAAATCTTAGATACACCAAATTTTGATCTGATTGTCTTCACTACCACTAGCTATATTTTGTCCATCGGGACTAATGGCGATCGCTCCTACTTGCCAACTATAACCGGAAATAGTGCGGATTTCTGTCTGCGTTTCCCATTGCCAAACTTTCACCGTTTTATCATCAATTCCAGCAATTAAAATTTTGCCATCTGGACTAAACATCAGAGCATTAATCGCCGTTTTACCACCCTCAATAGTCAAAATTTCCTCCCCTGTTTTTACCTGCCATAGTTTAATGGTTTTATCTCCACTACCACTGGCGATAATTTCACTATTAGGACTGATGGATAAGGCAGTTATAGCTAATCTGTGTCCTGATATATTGAGCGTTTCTAAACCAGTTTCGCGGCTCCATAATTTCACGGTTTTATCACCACCGCCACTGGCGATAATTTCACCATTCGGCGCAAAAGCAATAGCATTAACTGCCATTTTATGACCCGCTAAGGATTGGATTTCTTCTCCTGTATTAATATCCCAAAGTTTGATGGTTTTATCTTGGCTACCACTAGCTATAATTTGACCGTCGGGACTGAAAGCAACCGCATTAACTCCTGATCTGTGTCCCTCAAATGTGCGGATCTCTTCTCCATTACTCAGGTTCCAAAGTTTAACGGTTTTGTCAGCACTCGCACTGGCTAACATTTTACCATCTCCACTGAAAGCAACCGATCGCACAGAGTTAGAATGTCCCCCTAAAGTTCGGATATCCGCTTCTGGGTTCAGAGTCCACAAACTTCGACCCGGTGCTGATATTTCCCCTGCTTGTATCCCGAAAATCTTACTCTGACTCTTTTCGTCTTCCCCTTCTGACTCCGCTACAGGTTCGGGTTCTGACTCCGCTACAGGTTCGGGTTCTGACTCCGCTACAGGTTCGGGTTCTGACTCCGCTACAGGTTCGGGTTCCGACTCCGCTACAGGTTCGGGTTCTGACTCAATTATGGGTTCGGGTTCTGACTCAATTATCGGTTCGGGTTCTGACTCAATTATGGGTTCGGGTTCTGACTCAATTATGGGTTCGGGTTCTGACTCAATTATCGGTTCGGGTTCTGACTCAATTATGGGTTCGGGTTCTGACTCAATTATCGGTTCGGGTTCTGACTCAATTATGGGTTCGGGTTCTGACTCAATTATCGGTTCGGGTTCCGACTCAATTATCGGTTCCGCAATGGGTGGGAGAGAATTATCAGAAGTTGGCGGCTGAGGCTTGGTTTGATATTCAAATACAAATTCGGGTCCATCCTCACTAAGTTTAATGCGATCGCCTGCTTGGAGGGGATGATTTACCGCCATACGCACACCATTAATAAAAGTGCCATTGACACTATTAAGATCCTCAATTTCCCACAGTTCTACAGAACCTTCTAATACTGGCTTAATTTTGGCGTGATACCGCGATACCATTGTATATTGAAGAGAATCAACTACAATATGAGCATCTTTACCACGACCCAAAATAACTTCTTTAGCCGCAGATAAATCATACTGAAACACAGGATGATCTGGTTTTTTATTACCGGGAATACACAATTTAATGACAGCACATTTGTTTAGGTTAGATTCAGACATATCGACTAATCCAATCAACTATTATAATAATTTTTGGGGGGTTATGTTTGGGGGGGTTATGCACAATATAGGGTGTCCGCTCCCTGATTAAGTTAAGTTATCTGAATATATTATGATCGATTTTGCCTCCCTCGTCAATTCTAAAAAAAACCTAAATTTTCCGACCAAAACTCGATAAATATGGTAATGAAACAAACCCGCCCTGATTTATATAAAAAATTGTAACGTAATTGTGGGCATCTCAGTGTGAGTTAGCATATAATAAAAGCACGGCAATTTTCTCAACCCATCCCCATCATTAAATTGGGAGGACGTTAGTATGGCAGATATTGCAACCATTGAAGATTTAATCGAACAGAATGAGGCGAGAACCCAAGCCTTATCTGAAGAAGTAGATCGAGCTATGATCAGTGTCACTCTGGTTGAGCAGTTTCTGACAGCGATCGATAATAACTTAACCGTCGCTGGCGACACCGCTAAGGCTCAATTTGAAACGATGCTCGCTGCTCTCAACAGCACGGACGAAGCCATAGAGAGTGAACTAGAAACGGCGAAAGAAAACCTCAGCAGTCTCCAGGAAAAAATTAGCCAAGTTGATGAAAAAGTAGAATCTACTTTAGCGGAGATTAAAGCTAAGTTAGATGAGTTAAAAAGCCACGCAGCCGAGATATTATCAGATTTAGAGTCGGAGGCTGAGTCAACTAATTCGGGGTTATTGGAACTTTCCCAACAGGTGGAAACATCAGAGGCGGAAACCCAGACCCAAAGTGAAACTGCTAAAGCTAATGTGGAGGAATTTCGCAATAAAATAGAACAATTGCAGGAGGGTTTTAATAGTCAAAAAAACAGCCTTTTTGAGCAATTCGAGGCTTTACAAGGTGAAATTGAGGCTAAAATTGAACAAATTGCCTCGGATTTTGAGACATTGCGATCGGAAAGCAATAACCAAAAATCCGAGATGGAAAATGCCTTAGACACGGCTTCGGAAGACGCTATCAATACGATAACTAATAAATTTGTGGATGAGGCGAAAAGTCAGCTTTTAGGAAGTGCAGAATCTCTGAGTGAGGCTCTCAGTGCTTTAGGAGAAGCTGGAGAGAAATCCGAGGAAATGTTAGACGGACAATTGGGGGATATTATCGATAATATTAATAATGTGGTGGACGCGGTGCGACCGGTTTTAGATGTGTTGTCAAGAGTTAGAGATTTATTAGGTTAATTTTAGGGAGTTAAGACCATGGCGATCGCTGAAGATTTTGGTCAATCATTAGAAGAATCGGCTGAGAATTTAACCAACTTGTTAAATGTCTTAGATCAAGCCTATGATCAACTTGATCAACTCTGTGAACAATTGGAAGGGGAGAGTGACGACCTGGAAGAAACCCCAGAAATTGTCGAAACCTCATTTTCTAATTTGGTGGAAACCCTAGAAACTGAAGAGTCTAATGTTACCTCGGCTCAAGAGGAGTTGATTTCGGCCTTAGAAGAACTACTACAAAGTATTTCTGATGCTGAAGGTAGCCTAGATGAAACCTCAGCCAATATCGAAGAAAATTACAGCACATTTGAATCTGAGTTAGATAATGATATCGCGGAAATGGATGGGGATATGGATGAAACCAAATCCACATTTGAGGAACTCAAAGACAGCTTCGAGCAACTAACAGAAGCGATAAATCAAGCCATGGAAACCACTATCGGGGTGTTTGAAACCTTGGGTGATGCGATATCGGATCTTGAGGAACGAGTGACAACCAATCAGGAAGAAACAGAAGGTAATTTTGAGGGTTTAGTTACGGAAATTTCCGATAATCATAGGGACTCGTTAGAATCATTGTTGGGAAACTTTAGCCAATTTTTGGCTCAAGATAAATTATCAGAAATTACTGATGATTTTAGTAATTTTAAGGGGGTTTTGACGGATGTATATAACACCCTTGGTAGTCAAGCGGCGGCAGTAGCCGATAATCTTCAAGAAAGGGGAAGCGCAATTTTTGAGAATGTCAAAGATTATGCTGAGGACTCGCTCAAGGACAATTTAGAGGATTCCTTTAAAGATGCTATTGATGATGTGGTCTCGGATATGATTCAAGAGGTAGGAGAAAATATGGTTATGATGAAAGTGGGAGCGACCGTTACTTCATCACTAACTCCGATTTTACCGCAAATTGTAGCAGCTAAGGTCGCCACCGGAACTATCAAACAAGTTTTGAGTTTGGGAGGCATTTTATCTTGAGTTTGACGGTTGAATGCTGCTTGTGCTTATTCAAATATTAAGGAAAAGTGACAATGGAAGAAGTTTATAATTCTTTGGCTCAAATGTCTTCGGTAGCACCGGATAAATTAAATAGTTTAATTGGGGGAGCTACAGAAATTAAAGATGCGGTGCGTGTCCTCGAGTCTAATGTTGAAGAAAAACAGGGTTTAATTGAGGCTTTGATGGAGCAAATAGCTGATGCTTTGAATGAATTTCAGCAGGAGGTTGGGGAACAACAAACGGAAATAGAAAGTGAGGTTGAGGAAACTAATAATATTGCGGAAAGTTGGCAAGAAATTATCAGTGATGCTCAACAACAATTAAGCTCGGAAATGCAGACGGCTCAGGAAAAATTAATCGCTCTGAAAGAGGAGTTGGAGTCGGGTAATGATGAGATTAATAATGCGGGAGAAGAAGCACAAAATAGCCTGACTGAATTACAGGCAAAGTTGCAGGAGGGTCAACAGCGACTTCTGGATGCTCAAGAAAACCTGAGTGATGCTATTCAAGTTTTGCGAGATAAAATTGAGGAGGCAAAAAATAGCGCTCAGGAACAGGTAGAAGAGTTAAATGATCAGGTGAATGAGGCTGAGGAGGAAGTGAGCGATCGCCTGGAAGAAATGGGTAATAGTTTTACGGAAATTCAGGGAGAATTTGAAACTAAAATCGGTGAAATTACCAGTGACATTATTGAGTCAAAAATTGATGAATTACTGGATGAGTTACAGGAGAAAATCGAAACGGAGTTAAAAGAATTGACTGATTCTGCGGTGTCTGAGGTGAGAGAAACCCTTGACAACATAATGGATAAACTCAGGGGTGCGAAAGATGATGCGGCTAGTCATAGACAAGTAATTAGTCCGCTAATCGAACAGTTAGAGGACTTTATTCAACCTATGGAACTTTTAGTAGACTCGGTGCGAAATTTGGCGAGTAAAGTTGGGGTTTCTTTTGGTTAAATCACCCTAAATCTATGGGAATCAGCAGAATTTGATATTACGGAAATTAGGAGTTAGAAATGACTTTAGAACAAGCAGCCAATGAAGTGGTTTTAAAGATGACTCAATTTTTAGAAAAAATTGACTTGGAAGAGGACCGCATTGATAATTCTCGCCAACAGTTAGAAACGATAACGGAAGAAGTGGAAACTGACTGGTCAAGCCTACAAGAACGCGCTGAGGAACTGTTAGAAAAAATAGCGACCGGGAGGGAAGAGTTGGCGGCGGAACGGGAAGCGGTTAGTAATGAACTTGGGGAATTACGGTCAAAAATTGAAGCAGCACAGGAAGAAGTTAATCAAGAATTAGAAGAGACTCAAGCTGCTTTATCTGATTTTTATAACCGAGTTGAAGCGGTTACGCCAGAGTTGGTTGAGGTGATTAACCAGGTAGGAGAATCGTTTAATGCTCTGACGCAAAAGGCGGGGGAACTGAGTACAGAACAGGAACAAAACTTATCGGAAACTCAAGAGTTTATAGCTGAAGAGGTGAAAAGTGATATCGAAACTCACCAGTCAGAAATTGAGGAACGGAGTGGCGATTTTGAAACTTTTATCGGGACAACTATTCCTGAACTGAAAGATGTGTTGAGCGAATTTACGCAACAGGTTAATGAAATTGTTGAGGGGGTAACAGACAAGGTACAAAACTTACAGGAAGTGGCGGAAAAAACGGCTGAAGATACAATTGAGGAAATTACGGAATCTCAACAGGGTAGAATTGAGGAGTTGTTGGATGCTGCTAACCGTTTAAAGGATATGATGGAACAAATTAGTAATATCATCGACCAAACCAGTGATACGGTGGTGACGACTAAAGATACTATGGTTGATGCAGCAGATACTACTAGCACCGGTTTAAATGCGGCGATCGGTATTTTTGATGACCTCAAAAGTATTTTAGGAGGGATTTTGTAATTATTGATAACTGCTGCTGATGACTGGGTGAAATCATGGTTAAATATTGGCGATCGCCATTAGGGTACACTCCCAGACTAAGCGAGGTTGAACGTAAGCCAGCAGATGTTTTCTCGCCTGTTCTAACTGGTGAAGTAATCCGGGAATTGCTGGTAGACTATTGTTACCGTTAACCCCCGGATTATGGTATTGTTCCCAATAGGAATGTTGCAGATAATCCACTAACCATAACTGAGCCTGAGTGTCAAGAGAACGGCTAATTTCTGCGGCTAATTCGAGAGATTCTCGTAAACTTTGGGGGAGTTTTTTGACTTTGGTTAATAGTTCCGGTGGAATAGTTTGTAATTGTTCCCAACAGGCGATCGCTTGTCCGGGACTACCCTGCGCCATTGCCATGATCTCAGCATGACGGCAAATTTCACCATAACCCTTTTGAGTTAATATCTGAATTATATCAGTATTTGACAGTCTAAAAAAGGGGATTTTGGCACAGCGAGAAACCAAGGTAGATAACAATGAATCCACACTGGGAGCAATTAAAATTAACACGGATTTACCCGGTTCCTCTAGGGTTTTTAATAAACCATTAGCCGCTCCCTCAGCCATAGTTTCCGCCGCCTCTAAAACCACCACAGACCGCAGAGACTCCAAAGCTGGACGGCTGACAAACTGACTAATTTCTCGGACTTGATCAAGGCGAATTTGTGGCGGTGCGCGACGTTTGAGACCAGAGGCGGCGGCTTCGGCTGCTGACAGCAATTTTCCTTGGTGTAAATAGGTGGGTTCTACCCAAAGTAAATCGGGATGATTTCTCATCTTAACTCGATGTTTAATAGATTGTTTGTGTGCGTCTTCCTCGGATGAATTTAGCAGATTTTTGCGACCTTTCTGCAATAATAATTCAATAAAATATTGAGCGGCTAAACTACGACCTACTCCGGGTATCCCGACGAATAAATAAGCGGGAGCGATCCGATTTTGGGCAATAACTCGGCTCAGAAGTTCGATCGCTTGAGGTTGTCCAATTAAATCGCTAAACGCATCCATAATTATTTGAGATTAACCCCCATTCTAGGAGTTTTTGGTTGAGTATATTTTGGATTTGTTGGGTAACACGATCGCGATCGCCATTTCCATCAATAGGGACAATCCGCTGGGGATACATTTTGGCTAGAGTCGCAAATCCCTCAGCAACCCGATAGTGAAATTCTAGATCAGCCTGTTCAATGCGATCGACTTTTTTTCTAGCCTTAATCCGGGTCAGTCCTGCTTCTACAGGAACATTTAACCACAGAGTCAAGTCCGGTACAACACCCCCAGTCGCGATCTGGTTAATTTGATGAATTTGCTGCAAATCTAGTCCCCGACCATATCCCTGATAAGCTAGGGTAGAGTCGGTAAAGCGATCGCATAAAATAATCGTCCCCTGGTCTAACAGCGGTTTAATCAGAGTTTCGATATGTTGTGCGCGGTCCGCCGCATATAATAATAACTCACTGCGATCGCTCAGAGGTTCCCTGATATCATGGTGAAGTAGTAAATCCCGCAAATGCTGACCTAACTGGGTTCCCCCCGGTTCCCGCGTCACTTGAACCCCCCGTTGGTGGAGTTTCCCCCCGGAAGAATGGTTTAACGACAAGCGATCGGCTAACCACGGCTGAATTTGCTGTATTTGCGTAGTTTTACCGCATCCTTCTATACCTTCAAATACAATTAGTTTTCCCGCCATTTTTGTATTTAGAACCTCCCTAGATCTGATTCAGTCATCGCATATTATGGCAGTTTCGTTAATCAAAATCCGAAAATTTGAGCAAATCTGGTGGGGAGTTTTTACTAAGCCACACCCGAAGCGCTATAATAATCCCGGCTTAATGACCCATCTCTAGGGTTGTGTACCAGAAATGCCAGTATCTCTATCAGGGAACCATAAAAACAGTTAGTCAATATAGCACTACAGCTTGTTCACCAGTCGATTGCCCTCACCCTAAATCTGGATCCCAGAGAGGGAGAGGGACTTTGAGAGGTGATCAGATGATTTCTGAACAGGCTGTAACCTGCTTATTGGTATTAATTAAACTTGGAAATTATCGGGAGTTTTTCGATGGCTCGTTATACGGCTTTTTTTGTGATTGCTATCAATATTCAAGATGCCAGAGAAATATTAATAGATATTATGGAATCTTGCAACCTTGATCTGATTTATCAAACCCCCAGTTCACTTATTGCTAGGGAGGCGATCGGTCAAGTTTCCATATCTCAATTAGTCACCTTAGAGGTAGTATTTGATACAGCCACCTCCACAGACACAGAAATCAAAATGACTGTGGTTTTAAAAAATGAAGAATTACCCCTACAACCCGATAATCACTGTCGCCAAATGTTTGAATTGGTCAGCGAAATGATTATCAACCATCGCCAGTGGGTATTACTAGAAAGCATGACACTCTAGTCATTTTCATTTCAGTTAATTTGCACACAAAAAAGCGCCCCCCAATTCGGGAGACGCTTTTTTTTACATACAAATTAGCTACAAATTAGCCGATGTTAGGAGCAACTAAATTGACCGGTTTAGACTCAGTAGAAGCCAAATCTAACGGGAAGTTGTGAACGTTACGTTCGTGCATAGCTTCAATGCCTAAATTAGCGCGATTAATCACATCAGCCCAAGTATTCAGGACTTTACCCTGGGAATCTAAAACCGAGTGGTTAAAATTAAACCCATTCAGGTTGAAAGCAAAACAAGCTACTGCTAAAGATGCAAACCAGATGCCAACAACAGGCCATGCACCTAAGAAAAAGTGTAAAGCGCGACTGTTGTTAAAAGAAGCATACTGGAAAATCAAACGACCAAAGTAACCGTGAGCAGCTACAATGTTATAAGTTTCTTCTTCTTGTCCAAAGCGATAACCCCGGTTTTGGCTTTCAATTTCAGTGGTTTCACGTACTAAAGAAGATGTCACCAGAGAACCGTGCATAGCTGAGAAAAGAGCGCCACCAAAGACACCAGCTACTCCCAGCATATGGAAGGGGTGCATTAAAACATTATGCTCTGCTTGCAGCACTAACATAAAGTTAAATGTGCCAGAAATCCCCAGCGGTAAACCATCAGAAAAAGAACCTTGACCGATAGAATAAACTAACAGTACCGCCGTCGCAGCAGCTACAGGAGCGCTATAAGCAACAGCAATCCAAGGACGCATTCCTAACCGATAAGACAGTTCCCACTCACGACCCATATAGCAAAAAATGCCGATTAGGAAGTGGAAAACAATCAACTGGTAGGGGCCGCCGTTATAAAGCCATTCATCAATATTTGCCGCTTCCCAGATGGGATAAAAGTGCAACCCAATCGCATTAGAACTGGGTACAACAGCGGCGGTGATGATGTTATTGCCGTACAACAGAGAACCGGAAACGGGTTCGCGGATGCCGTCAATATCCACAGGAGGTGCAGCTACAAAAGCTAACACAAAACAGATGGTGGCAGTTAGCAAGGTAGGGATCATCACAATACCAAACCAACCTACATAAAGGCGGTTATTGGTAGATGTTACCCAAGTGCAAAACTGTTCCCAAACATTGAGATTTTCCCGTTGCTGTAAGGTAGTGGTCATATCAAATATGATTGCGTTATTGAGTTTTCGAGGTACATATCCGGTAGTTGTTTTTCTACCGTGTCTGTAATATCTCACACTTAACTCATATATGTCAAGCGTTTTATGACTATTTAGTTATATATTTAATCTGATAAAACTGATGATACCCATAACTTTTGCTTATAAATTGCCCTAAATCCCTAAACTCACGCCACTGCGTCGGATATCCCCAGTTCCTAAAATAGTCCCATCAGCATTAGTGGCGACTCCATTAACTCCACCAAAAAACATATTCCGTTCCCCCCATTGGACAATTTCGCTATGGTCCGCAAGTTGCAGATGATTAATCTCGGTTTGATTAAAACCGGGTTCGATATCAAAACGATAATTCTCCCAATGGACACGGGGACGATTAACGGCGGCGGCTAAGGACATCCCAAAATCGAGATAATTGGAGATTACTTGCAAAATGGCGGTGCGAATACGATTAGACCCGCCAGACCCGATCACCATCTCTAAACGATCGCCATCTAAAATCAAAGTAGGAGCCATCATCGAGGATAGTCGCACATTTTCCCGCCACTCGTGGAAGCCGTGGGGGTTCAAATCTTCCTCACCCAACATATTATTAATCATAATCCCGGTCCCCGGAATCATATAACCCGACCCCTCCCCGTTAGAAGTAGTAACACTAGCCGCATTCCCCTCACTATCCACAACACTAATATGAGTGGTACTCCCCCACTTATTCACGGTCTCCTGTAATTCTTGTAGATAGGGTTGTAGATGTTCTGGGGACAGGAACTCAGCAGCCATATTCTGTTCATGAAGGCGATCGTCAAACCCCTGTTTTCTAACAGTATTAGTTAATCTCATTACATCCGCTAACATACGGAGATGCCGACAACTACCAAACTCCAGATTAGCAACTTCAATTCCCGACAGCAGTTCCAACCCCAAGCCAATGAGCGTTCCCCCGGAACTCGGAGGCGGATTAGTCAAAATCTGTTTTCCCCGATAACCAATTCTTAACGGTTGGCGTTCAATCACCCGATACCGTCTCAAATCCTCCTCAGTTAAATAGCCACCCCCCTGCTGACAATCAGCCACCAATTGCCGAGCAATTTCCCCCTGATAAAACTCCTCAAATCCCTGTTGCACCAGATATTCCAGAGTATTCGCTAGATTTTTCATAACTATTCGTTCACCAGCTTGGAGAATCGAGCCTTGCGGAGCATAAATTTCCCGACCTTCCGGGGAACTCAATAAAATGGACGAGAGAATCGGGTTAAAAGTATAGGCTTGGAAAGTATTAATTTCTAAACCATTTCTAGCCAAATTAATCGCGGGTTCAGCCACTACCTTTAAAGGCAGTTTTCCTAGGGTCTGGTGAACCTTAAACACCCCAGCCGCCACACCCGGAACCGCCATAGAACCCAAACCAATATGAAATTCCTGAACACTGCCACCAAAATTGACATCAACCGGGTAAAAATCTACTTGACTTTTTGATTGTTTAATGCTTGGTGTTTGTGTAAAGAAATCAAATAAAATATTCTGATTGGTGTGGGTGTGAGCCAACAGGAAACCTCCCCCACCTAGGGAAGTTAACCCCGGTTCAGCCACACAAGCAGCCAGCATGGACGCGACGGCTGCATCAAAAGCATTACCCCCCAGGGGGAACATTGCTAACCCAGCCAGTGCGGTTTCTTGATGGCCGGCTGCGACGACACCATTTAGTTTCTGCATATTTGAGGAACTTCTGATCTACAAAATAATTCAAAATAATTATGCTGTGTTATAGCCTGATCCTGTTCGGATTCTTAGAATTATGGGGCAGGTGTTGGCTATGTCTAAATACAATTTCCCCTGAGTGAGGGGTGATTAATGCTTGTTGCTACTTGGAGACGCGGATATATGAATTCTTGGCTGGCTTCTGTCTATAATCCCATGAGCCGAAAAGGGTTACAAACACTTTTGGTCGGTATTTTCGCGGTGTTTGGAGTCCTTAGCGGAGTGGTCCCGGACTTGTTATCCCCTACAGGTCGGTCAGGGACTTTCGCTCACGCACAGCAAAGCCCTAATATTACTGATGATGAAATTCGCAATTATGCCCGTGCCGTTTTATTGATTGAACCTAGGCGCAAACAGGCCTATGATGAGATTAGGGGAATTGCAGGGGGTACGGTTCCAGAGGTGATCTGTAGCGATCGCCGTGGTATTAATAGCTTGAATCGAGATTTAAGGGCGATCGCCGTTAATTATTGCAATCTGGCTAAAGATTTTATTGAACAGCACAATCTAACCATTAATCGATTTAACGAGATTACTCGATTACAACAAGATAACCCACAACTGCAACGGCAAATTCAGGCAGAGTTACTTCGTCAACAGCGTAGTAACGGCAACTAATTCTATATTACTCCCCTAAGCATTTTAGGGGAATTTGTGTTATTTATTACCTTACGGAGTAAACAACTACTATGAAACTACTACATCCAGGGCATTTACATCGGCTACTAATTCAGTCCACTGCCATCACTATTTTATCTAGTGTCGGACTGGTGACGGGGTGGGTTCCTAATTTAACGGCTCCATCCCTAACCGCGAGTTTTAGCACCACCGCTAGAGCCGGAAATCCTACCTTTACTAATCAGGAGATTACCAGCTACGCTCAAGCAGCGATCGCGCTAGAATCCAGACGGCATCAGGCGGTTGAGGAAATTAAAAGAATTGTCGGACAAGTGCCGCGCATTGTCTGTGACGAGCCGACTAGCATTAATATGCTACCTGGAAATGCTCCCCAAATTGCGGTTAGCTACTGTGACCAAGCCAAACGCATTATTGAAAGCAAAGGATTAACTGTTAGTCGCTTTAATGAAATCACCCGCCATCAACAATCTGATAGCCGATTCCGAGAGCGCATTCAAGCGGAAATTCTCCGAATTATGCAATCTCCTGATGCACAATAGTTAGGAATTGGGGATTCTGCGACTGTGTTGTATTATCCCCATCAACAACTGATTGGCGATCGCATAAATTCCCCTCCATTCATCTCGGCGGATTTTGCGTAAATAAAACCAAGTCCCTCGATACAAATCGACCAAACGCCGACCGCGATACTCTTTTTGAATGCCACCCGGATCAAGTCGGATACCCTCAAGGCTATAGTTATTTAAGTTTAAGGGGTTGAGTTTAGTCAACCCTTCTTTCTCCGCAAATTCTTGATATGTTAAACCTTCGCGATTACATAACCTCGATTTCTCATCATCAATCCACTCACTCACCACCCAATTTTTACTCGCAAATAAAAACTCAGCCATATCTTTTGTTACCCCACAATATTTTAAACGAATCCCCACCGGAATTTCACCCCAGGGACCATGAACCCATATAAAATCGGGGTCAAAAAATGCTTTAAATGCTATCGGTTCCGCCCCATTTATGGTGATTTTTGCCACTCTACCCACCATCCCACAACCGATAATTTTCGCAGTGATATTTATCGATTTTTCCGATTCTTTATCAAGACAATTTATCCAAAAATTAACAGTAAAATTAGTGGTGTTAATCAGCCGGACATAAATTGCCAAGCCATCCAGAAACGCCCTAATTTCCGATACCCCCAAGCCTCTATCCGGGTCTAAATAAGAGGCGATCGGTTCCCCAAAGTATAACTTATTGGTACCCGTTTTTAGACAAAACTCCTGGCAGAGCTGATAAAATCTATAGGGTGAGATTAATTCAGTTTGTGCCATAACTATGATCGACCCTAACATCCCCTGATGACAGTTCAAAATCCCCACTCTCCCCTCTAATAATTCCTGGTTGAACACAGGGTAAGCTATATTTCTGAGTGAACTTCTGTTAACAAATGTCCACTACATTGATTTTATGAGAAATATCATCCGGGTTTTGCTGACCCTAACTCTGTGTAGCCTATTTCCCCTAAATGCGATCGCCGGAACCGTCCTCGAAGACATCAGAAGAACAGGTATTCTCAAAGCCGGAGTTAGACAAGATGCCGCTCCCTTGGGTTATCTGTCTCCAGAAACCGGAGAATGGGAAGGGTACTGTATCCAACTCATGGAACTTCTAGCTAGTCGCCTCACCCAACAACTACAACTTAATCAACCCGTCCAAGTCCAACTGCTACAGTCCACCCTCGAAAATCGGGAGTCTATCGTCGCTGATGGAACCGTCCACCTAGAATGTGGCCCCAACACTGTCACCCGCACCCCTCCACCTGGGATAGTCTATTCCGATCGCTTTATCGCCACAGGAAATCACCTATTAGTTGCCGCAGATAATCAAACCTTAATCAACCCAGATGGTGCCATGGAAAACATCATTATTGGTGTACTTCCTAACACCCTTACCCAGCGATTTATCAGCAGTCGTTATTCCCTAGCTCAAATCGTGCAATATCATGGCACATCAGGCCGCGCCGATGCCGTGCGCGATGTTCTTAATCGGGAAATCAACGCCTTCGCCAGTGATGGTTTATTGCTAATTGGGGAAGTGTTGCGCCAAGCAGATATTAACCCTCAAGACTATGCCATAATCCCCCAACAACCGCTAACCTGTGAGTTCTACGGCATGATCGTACCCGAAGGAGACATCGCCTGGTTAAATACCATCAACTCATTGATTTTAGTTGAGGAAACCCTGGAAATTCTCCAAAGTCTCTATGGTCGCGACTCCGCCTATGTCGTCACCACACAAGCCGCCTTAGAAAAGTGTACCCGTTAGCTAATGACTTAGCTTTCATCAACCCTCCTCTTCACCCAGGGGAGGGTCGGGGAATGTTATTGAGCAGTTTCCGAAGTGGGAATACCTAATCGTTTCCGTAAAGACTCAGCGCGACGTTTAGCAATTTGATTATTAGGTTCTAAACTCAGAGACTTTTCGTAGGCTTCTAAAGCCTGAGAAGTCAGCTTTTTGCGTTCGTAAGCATAACCTAGATTATTGCAAGCCGTCGCATATTCAGGAGTTAGCTTTAATGCTTCCTTATAATTACGAATCGCGATATCGTATTCTTCCTTAGCAAAGTGAGCATAACCCAAGGCATTATAAATCATGGCTATGTTCTCCGGCGACTCCTCTTCCTCTACTACTTTGAGAGCTTTTTGGAAAACAGCGATCGCCTGAGAATACAAATTTTTATCATTATAAATACAGCCTAATTGGTAATATTCCTGAGCTGTTCCTTTACCCTGAGAAAGCTCCTGTTGCAATTGCGACATCTTACTCTCAACTTCGCGAGTTCTGAAAATCTGACGCACAATAAAAAAGCCAGAACCCGACAAAAAAACCAGCAGTAATACCAGATAAACAACTGCGAGATTACTATCCATTTTTAATCTTAAATTACCAATTTTCTCCTACCTTGAAGAAGGATAGAATTATCTCCATCCTTCGTTCAAAGTTTACCAAGTGAAAATCCCCTAGGATTGAGCTTGAGCAGCTTTAGCGACCACTTTTTCAAAGGTATCTGGGTCAAGAACTGCCATTTCCGCCAGCATCTTGCGATTGATTTCAATGTCAGCTTTTTTCAAATTTCCCATCAGTTGACTATAACTGATGCCGTGAACTCTAGCAGCGGCATTAATCCGGGTAATCCACAGGCGGCGGAAGTCGCGCTTGCGTTTCTTTCTATCCCGATAGGCGTTACGCAGCGCCTGCATAACCCGCTGATTAGCAATTCGGAAATTTTTGGATTGAGAGCCGCGAAATCCTTTGGCAAGTTTCAGAATTTTTTTGCGACGTTTACGGGCAACATTACCACGTTTAACTCGTGTCATTGTTGTTTTTCCTTAAAATTGAGTTGATCGAACTATAACGTTACAAATACGGCATCATCAGACGCACGTTTTCAGCATCGCGCTCATCGACAATAGCCGTTTTTGACAAACGGCGCTTGCGAGTTGCACTTTTGTGTTGCAGCAGGTGACTCTTAAAAGCCTTGCGGCGTGCGAGTTTGCCGCTTCCCGTTACCTTAAAGCGCCTAGCGGCTGATTTACGAGTTTTGAGTTTGGGCATGAAATGGCTGGAATTCGACACAAGCTATAATTATAGCATTTGCTGGGATTCATGAGAAGGAAAATTGATTAACTTTCCGGATGTTGTTTATGATGATGCACCTCAACGACGGTGTGAACATTACCTCTGGGGTTAAAGTCGCCTTTGATGTGAACTGACAGGGGGTCACAGGCGGCTACAAAGTCATCAAGGATCTGGTTAACTGATTCCTCATGGGATATGTAGCGATCGCGATAACTGTTAATATAGAGCTTGATGGACTTTAACTCTACCACCGACTGATCAGGCACATAGGTTAAATCAATGGTGGCAAAATCTGGATATCCAGAAAACGGACACTTACAGGTAAACTCCGGTAACACTATGTTAATTTGATAGCTGCGTCCGGGTCGGGGATTGGGGAAGGTGATTAACTGTCCCTCAGTAATCTGTCTCTCACCATATTTAAGTTCTGTATTAGTAACCGATTCAGTCTCAGAGGATTTTACCTGGGAGTTACTCATATTCGCATCAACAATGAACAACCAATTGCGATCGCCCATTTCCTTGACTAAATGACCCGTGGTTGGTCTAATAGCAATATCATCAAGGCGATCGCCATTTAACTAATCCCGTTGATCATACCCCAAAGTTTATCCATAACAGCCATGTCAAATCCTATACAAAATTCTACAGCCTCCAACCCCACCCCACCCGAAGGCGGAAATAGTAGTTATTCACCCTCAGTCCCCATATCCCTATATCGAGAGGTGACAGCGGAATTACAGGGGTCTCAAAACCTAATCAATTCCCTGAGAACCCAAAATCAACAACTTCTCGAAGAAAATCAAAATTTGCGCCAAGAACTTAATCATGTAGTTCAGGCGGCCAATCAATTCTATCTAGCCGTTGAATCAGTCCAAGGGAAAAACCAGATCCCATCGATGGGAGTTCCCCCTGTCAATCCTAGCTTTAGTGTTAATCCCGTCTCGCCGCCACCGAACTTTTATGAACAGCCGACAACCGAGACTCCCCAACCAGATCTAGTCTTTCCCCCAACCAGCGACGGGCCAGACATCCCGCCGCCCCAATTTACCGAGGAACCAGAAGGACGACTGCGACCCGCATCAAGACCCGATAGGGCCGAATTAAGTGGGGTCTGGCTAATTGTTTCCATCGCCCTAATTGTAGTAGCCGCCTTTGGTATGGGCTATTGGGTAGTTCGTCCCCTGTTGCAGCAACAAGGGCGCTAATCGTTGATGAACCGGACAATCAGAGCCAAATCAGACCAAAATTCCACGATCGCAGATGACTAAAGATCGTGGAATTTTCTAGGTGGCGATCGTCTAACGACCAGCAAAACTGGTTTCTGGGAAAGCCGTCAAATTAGTGGCTGGTGAGGTTTCAGAAACACTAACCGAGGAAGTATCAAGACTGACTGAAGGTTCAAAACCGCGCTCAAACTCACGTCTATTGACCTCACCCGCTTGTAGTGCAGTTTCCAAATGTTCAGCAGCTTTGCGAGGATTACCACGGCCACAGAAAAACAGATCAGCCGCAAAATAGCCATACTCAGGCCAGGTGTGAATAGCAATGTGTGATTCAGCCAAGGTAGCTGTTGCCGTCACTCCGTGGGGGCTAAATTGATGCACACAAAAGTCAATCAGGGTCGCTTCTCCTGCGGTGACTGCATCGAGTATAGCAGTGCGGATACGTTCAGGGTCATTTAAAAGATATGCAGGACAATGCCAAGCGTCAATGACCAGATGGGTTCCCAATTGTTTCATGCTGCGCGGTTTTACCTCCACCCTTAAATGGTCTCAAACTTTTTCAGTCTATCACATCAGTTAAATTGCGATCGCACCATTACAAAATCCTGTCGTTCCCTCTTAATCCCTCTTAACTCTGAGATACGGCGATCGCCTAGGGGCGCGCCTGGGCAGTTCCCCGAAGCCGCCCCCGGACCTCTCCTCTAGGAGAAGGCGATCGAGCTATTGGTGGGTAGCCCCATTAGGAAGAATAGTTCCTTCCATAGTAGTATGATCCAAATTAGCCACACTCAAACTCGCCCCAATCAGATTCGCCTGATTCAGGTTAGCCCCCGCCAAATTCGCCCCCCGTAGTGAAGTCAGTAGCAGTCCAGCACCACAAAGATTAGCATCAGTCAGGTTAGCCAAGCGCAGATCAGCTTCTAACAAGTTAGCCCCCGCCAAATTCGCCCCCGTTAAATTCGCCCCCCGTAAATCAGCTTTACTGAGATTAGCCAACCGTAGATCAGCGGATTGTAACGTTAAGCCATTGAGGTTAGCCCCCGTCAAATTCGCCCCCGTCAAATTCGCCCCCGTCAAATTCGCGCCATTGAGGTTAGCCCCCGTCAAATTCGCCCCCGTCAAATTCGCCCCCGTCAAATTGGCAATACAGAAATTACTATTTTGTATAACTGACTCACTCAAATCAGCCCCCGTCAAATTCGCCCCACTCAAATTTCCTTGATTTAAGTGAACCCGGATCAGAGTAGCCCCCGTTAAATTCGCCCCACTCAAATCTATCTCACTAAGAATAGAGCGGTTTAAATTAGCTCCCGTCATGTGCGCCCCACTGAGAACAGATCGAGTCAGGGTCGCCCCAACCAAAATAGCATCAGTCAGTTGAGAACCATTCAGCAGACAAGTTCCAATCAAACTTGCTCCCGTGAGGTTAACCCCTGTTAAATTAACCTGAGACAAAATCGCCCCGCTCAAACTCGCCCCACTCAGGTCAGCTTGATGCAAAACTGTTTCCGTCATAGTAGCCCCGGTCAAATTCGCATCAATCAAAACCGCCATTGATAGATCCGCATAACTCAACTGAGATCTACTCAGGTTCGCACCAATCAAGCGGGTATGAACCATCAGGGCTTCTGACAAATTCGCCCCGCTCAAGTTGATCCGATTTAGGGTAACTTCATTGAAAATTGCTGCCACTAGGGAGATATCGCTAAAGTTTCGCTCCCCTTGGGCATATCGAGTTAAAAGTTTATTAACAGTAACCGTTTTAGGCTTGCTCATACAAAAGGAATAATTGACTAACTCTATTGGAATAGAAATTGAAAAGGGATATTTTCCATGAACTCCAACCGAAAAAGCTCATAGAATATGCGGGTGAACTGATGGTTAACAACAAAAAGATCTACTCGCCCCGGAGTCGATACCCACAGGCTACCTGCTGACCGCCTCAGAAGGCTTTAGCTAATTGCCCCCATTCAGCTTGTATCACCAGCCACCATCCCATAATGTTCCTGGGAAGCTAAAGATACTAGGACTAAATCAAGGTGCCAGGGTTCGGAAGTCTTAGATGACAGGAGAAGATATACTCGCCAAAACTGATCCCCATCGTGGTGGTTATGGGGATAGGCGATCGCCTCAATAATCCAGGATTTGATGATTTTAGCTAACAACACATTTGGCTGATGATTGGGAAAACCCTTAACCCATCGCCAACCTACAGCGGACGGATCCCTTGCAACTCCCATAAAGTGTGTATTCCTTACCCCAATACCCAGGTCAAACTCTGATTTAACCTAAGACAGGAGCACCCATCTGGGGAATTAGTCGATTTATGCTATTAACTTTGATGCAGCAGCAGCCAGAACATTTAGGACATCCACTGTCCTGAAACCTGGGAGGTGGACTCTTTTGAACCCCTATTCCCTGTTCCCTATTTCCTGTTTGCTGCTATACATTGTTAAAATTCCCCCTTAACTAAAGATAATAGCTGAGGGATATACTGAGCAAGACTGCCCTCAAATCAATTTGAGAAATGGGGAATAGTCTACGGATTGGCGGGTTCATTCCCCGAAAATCCTCAATATGAAAACCAAGTTACTGGCAACCGGAGGGACTATGGAAGTTCGTGGGATTTGGCTAACTACTACCGATAGCAGGGTTCTCTACTCTAGGGCGACTATTGCTGAAGCAATGGACTTTTTAGCCGACACAGGCTTTAATGTCGTGTTTCCAGTGGTTTGGAATAAAGGGGTTACTCTCTATAAATCTCAGGTGATGAGCCAAAAATTTGGCGTTGAGATTGATTTTTATGTTCGCGGACGTGACCCTCTCGCCGAAGTGATTGAGGAAGCCCATCGCGTCGGACTCAAGGTGATACCCTGGTTTGAGTATGGGTTTGCTAGTTCCTATCAACAGAATGGGGGCCGCATCCTTAACCAAAAACCTAACTGGTCGGCGATTAATTCGCAGGGGGGTATGGTGGTGAAAAATGGCTTTGAGTGGATGAATGCCTTTGATAGCGAAGTTCAGGACTTTATTATGAGTCTGATTTTGGAGGTCGTCCGTAAATATAATATTGATGGCATTCAAGGCGATGATAGACTCCCCGCCTTACCTTCGGAAGGGGGATATGATCAGCAAACGGTGCAGCGTTATGTCAAAGAGTTTGGCCGTCAACCTCCCCTACATCATAAGGACTCTCAATGGCTACAGTGGCGCGCTAATATTCTCACCGATTTTCTGGCGCGGATTAAACGAGAGGTTAAGGCTATTAAACCCAATTTGATTGTTTCTATGTCTCCTAGTGTTTATAGTTGGGGATTAAATGAATACCTCCAGGATTATATTGCTTGGATTGACCGCGATTTGGTAGATATGATTCACCCGCAACTTTACCGCCGCAATTTTTGGAGTTATAAGGGGTTGGTTGATCAGTTGGTTGATGTTCAATTCCGAGATTGGCAATTGCCTAAATTGTCCCCAGGAGTTTTGATTAAAGTGGGGTCCTACCGAATTAGTGCCGATGAACTTTTAAAGTCTATTGACTACAACCGACATCGCGGCGTGAAAGGGGAGGTTTTATTCTTTTATGAAGGACTCCGGGAAAATAATGATGAGTTGGCTAAAGCACTCCGCCGAGGACCTTATGCTACTCGGGCTCGTTTATAGATGATATTGACTTAAAAAAACTGGCTATTTTCAGCAGAGATGACGCGATTTTGTGACGGCTTATTATGGGGATATTTAACCATAATTAAACGCTGTAACTTTAACTGCCTCTCTGTTGGATGATAGCTGCTGCTATTCCTTCGCCTAGATGAGAGGGGGTTGATGGTTCTCCTGGTTGGGAAATATATGGTAATTAATTGTTAGGATTTGGTCATGTATGATAGCCGGGAAGTCACCATAGACACTCCCTTAGTTAGTGTGTGTATTCCCACCTACAATGGGGAGAGGTTTGTGGCTGAGGCTATTTCTACTGTTTTATATCAAACTTATCCCGGAATTGAGTTGATTATTTCTGATGATGGTTCGACAGATGAAACTGTGGCTATCGCTAATTTTTTTCGGGAAAATTCATCTCTGGAAATTCGAGTAATTACTAATCAGAATCAGCGGGGAATTGCGGGGAATTGTAATCATTGTATTACTCAGGCTCAGGGTAAATATATTAAGTTCCTATTTCAAGATGATTTGTTGGCTCCAGAATGCCTAGAAAAAATGGTTGGCTTGGCTGAAACTTACCCGGAAATATCCTTAGTATTTTCCCGGCGAGAAATGTTTTTTAACCAAGGGGCAGAAAGTGACCCATATCTAATCATGGTTTATCAGGATTTCCAGGATTTGGCGGCGGGTTGGTCTCAATTAAAACCTGTGCAATGGGGTAGAGATTTATTGTCAGACCCGCGATTATTTGAACATCCCATTAATAAAATTGGCGAACCCACTACGGTTTTACTCCGTCGGGAAGTATGCGATCGCTTAGGAGGATTTGACCCCCATTTAAACCAATTAGTTGATTTAGATTTATGGTGGCGAATTATGGCAGAATATCAGGTGGGTTTTATTGATGAAACTTTATCTTATTTTCGGCTACATCAGCATCAAAAAACATATCAAAATATCCGGGAAGGGACAGATACAGATATTAACTTTTTTGCCAAGGTTTCCTCTCACCCAGACTATGATTTTTTGCCCTTAAACATCAGGCAAAAACTACATTAAACCTGACCAGTTACATCAATCTTCAGTCCCTCTCACCTCACGGGAAACAAATCTATCAAGATTTTGTCAATAAACTTGGTAAAGTTTAAGCAGATATGGTTTTGAAAAGGAGTCCCCAATTATGACCAGCTTTCTCACCCCTAGCGCTAACTTAGGTATATTCGGAGTTAATGCTTTATTGGGTTCCCCTGGAGATGATATAATTTTTGCAACTCCAGGTCAGTCTTTACCGTTTCCTGATGGGATTTTATTACTAGCAGGAAATGATAGCCTCCAAGCAGGTCACATCACGGATCCCTTACTGGTCAATGGCAACCAAGGCAATGATACCATTAGTGGGGGAAGCAATAATGATACACTGTTCGGGGGGCAAGGAGATGATTTCTTGTATGGTGGACCCGGTAATGATCTCTTATTTGGAAATTTAGGGGATGATTTATTAGAGGGTGGTCCGGGAAATGATACCATTTATGGCGGTCAGGGAAATGACACGATCCGGGGAAATGATGGCGATAATCTCTTATTTGGAGATTTGGGTAATGATTTTCTCTACGGAGGCGCGGGTCGCAATACCCTGATCGGTGGTGAGGGTGATGATACCTATTTCTTAGACCCCATACATAGGAGTTCACAACTGCGAGATGTTGATGAAATTCGCGGTTTTAATGTGGTCAATAATCCGTTTTTTGGTGATAAAATTGCTGTCCCGGTGGGAACTCGCATTGATGAATTGAGTTTAGAACGCGATCGCCCCGATTTGCGCCCCAGCCAAAATGATGTCAATGGTAACGGCTTAAATGACATTATTCTTGAGCTGGAAAACGGAGATTTTCTGGGGGTTCTGATTAACGATGGCAACCTGCCGCGACGGTTGCTGTTGGATATCGATTTTATTTTCATCTAAAATGGGTTAAAATGGCATCTAACTTGGGAAGTCTCGTGAATTGATGAGAGTCAACCCCCAAAGTCCTCAAACCAGGTGTTTTATATGGATAACCATGCCAAGCCCAGCGTTTTTACATCCCCCAAAATAGTCCGGTTTTGTTTTTCGGCGATGCTGTTATTAATGGGAACAACCGCCACCCAGGCGACAGCTACAGCAGAGGTAATTACTAAAATTCAGGAACTCGGTAGCGATAACCGACAACATCGACTAGCGGCGGTGAAAGTGTTAAAACAAATGGGGTCTACTGTGGTTCCGGTTTTGGTGGAAGCCTTAGAAGACCCAGACCCGGCTATCCGTCGCAGCGCGGCCTATGGTTTGGGGGTAATGGGTTTACAGGACTCCCACGCGATCGCCGCTTTGCTATCTCACCTAAAAGACCCAGACCCGGCGGTGAGAATGGATGTGGCTGTTGCGCTTCAGCAATTGGGGCCTGCTTCTGATCAGATCCAAAAAACGGCGATCGCTGATTTTATCGAAGCCCTCAACCATGAAGATAAGGCGGTCAGGGAAGGGGCAACTTTTGCCTTGGGAACTCTGGGAAAAGAAGCAGCCCCGGCGGTCCCTCAGTTAATTGCTGCCCTCAAGGATAGTGATGAGGAGGTGAGGATTAGCGCGGCTATCGCCCTGCGGCGCATCGGTTCTCCGGCAGTTCCTGCCCTCACTAAGGCACTTACGGACGCAGATATGCAAGTTCGCACCAAAGCGGCTTTCGCCCTCGGTAAGATTGAATCAGCCCTGATTCCAGCTATGACCGCCGCCCTGGAAAATAGCGATCGCCAACTGCATCAGAATGTGGCTAAATCCCCGGAAAAGACCACCAATCGAAGGGTTGAGGCTAATCGTCCCTTTCCGGTCGGTTCTCAGCCTATCCGCCCTAACACCAGTCCGAGTCCTTCCCCTAGAGGTTCTCAGCCTATCCGTCCTAATTCCAGTCTCCGTCGGTCTCCTGGGGGGGGCTCCGCCTATCCCCCTAACCAGCAGATCTAGCAATTCTACTGTGGGTTATCTGTCCCCCCCCTCCAGGGGGGCTTCATCACTGAGACCAATCATGACGGATCAAATAATTTCTCCTGATGTTGAGTTGGCGACTTTTCATTGTCAGTTAGGGTCGCAATTCCTGGAGTCGGGACGGTTGGCGGCGGCGGAGTCTGAATATCAAAAAGCGATCGCTATTTGTCCAGGTCTGACTAATGCTTACTTGGGCTATGGTGCTTTATTGTTGTTGCAAAATCAACCACAACAGGCTATAAACACCTATGAAAAAGCCCTTCAATACACCAGCACCCCGGAAATTCTTTCAGCCCTAGGGTTGGCTTGGTTAGCCCTAGGAAATGAACCCCAAGGCTATTATTATCTAGGATGGTCAGCCTCTTATAGTTGTGACTATCAAACAGCTATTAATTACTATAATCAGTATTTGGCAAATTGTCAAGAGTACGAATCATCTATTAATCTGGAAGTTAAGGTAAACCTGGCTAACTGTTATCAACGGCTAAATCAATATAATTATGCAGCGGCTATCTATCGCGGTTTAATTGATGAATTCCCTCAAGTTGTGGAACTTTATGTTAACTTGATTTTATCATTGTCAGAAATCGGCGAAATTGCGGAAGCTATAACTATGGCGACTGTGGCTGTTAATAATTTTCCTGATCAGATTTATCTCAAGTTTGCCAAATTGCGATTATTGCCGATTATTTACAATACTACTGCGGAAATTTTCGCCTCTCGACAAGGGTTTGCTAAAGACCTCAACGCCATTATTGAGGAAACCTCTATTTTTGATAATGCTACCCTCCAGGCTGTGGGAGAAGGGACAAATTTTTATCTGCAATATCAGGGAGATGAACAGTTATTTAAAGGTGGTTTGTCTGAAAAAAACTTACAGCGCCAATATGGGAATTTTTTACATCGGGTAATGGTCGCCCACTATCCCCAATGGCGAGAAGCACCGCCCCCTAGACGCAGGGCAAAATCTGATAAAATTCGAGTTGGTTATATCTGTTCGTTTTTACAATGGCACACGGTGGGTAATCTATTTTTAGGATGGGTGAAAAATAGCGATCGCCAAAAGTTTCAGGTCTACTGTTATTATACCGGACAGGAAGCGGATCAGATTACGGATTTATATCAACAATATTCGGAGGGATTTTATCATATCTATAATAACATTGAACAAGTCAGCCAACAAATTTATAGCGATCGCCTGGATATTCTGGTATTTTTAGAGTTGGGAATGTGTCCGCAAACCCTACAAATAGCCGGACTAAAACTCGCCCCTATTTATTGTGCTACCTGGGGACATCCAGCCACTACAGGATTACCAACTATCGATTATTTTATCTCCGCTGAATTGCTGGAACCTGCTCACGCCGAAACTTACTACAACGAACATTTAATTTGTTTACCTAATTTAGGGATTTACCTAGACCAGCCATCATTTCCCCCCTTAGAAAAATCTCGGTCAGATTGGCAGATATCCGCCCATGATATCATCTATTTATCCTGTCAGTCTCTGTTTAAATATTTACCCCAATATGATGATATTTATGGTAAAATTGCCCAACGGGTACATCAATCTAAATTTGTATTTATCTCCCATTGGTATCAGGAAGTTACCGCCAAATTCCAAAAGCGTCTGTATGCTGCTTTTGACAAATTGGGTTTGTCGGGGGAAGATTACTGTCTATTTTTGCCCCGTTTAAATTATGCCGAATATCTGCAATTACAGAGTTTGGCTGATGTGGGTTTAGATACGTTTCAGTTTACCGGATTTGCGACTACCTTAGATGCGATCGCTGCTAATTTACCCCTAGTCACTCATGAGGGTACAATCATGAGAAGTCGCCAGTCAGCGGGGATTTTACGGCGCTTAGGAGTTACCGAAACCATCGCCTATTCCGAAAGCGAATATATAGAAATTGCGGTAAAATTAGGGTTAGACCATGAAACCAGAACCGCCATTAAACAGAAAATCAAAAACCGTCGATTTCGTCTGTATAATGATTTAAAATGTATTGAGGGATTAGAAGAATTTTATCAAACTTGTGTCCCAGTTAAATAGGCTCAATTCCGGTAGGGTTGATTATAGTTAGATGTCAATATTTGCGAGTGATATAATTATATGGGTTCGTCAATTTTAGTTAATTTAAGAGAGGCATTTTTAACCGCCCCAGGATTTTGGGAAAGTTGCCTTAATCCTAAATTAGGTAATTGGTGTAAATTAGTAGAAGGAATAGACCGCAGTCAGACTGATGGTTATTCGATTGAGGGACCTTTTGTCAGTCAAATTGACCAATCAGCTTTACAGGTTCCGGGATTATATCTTTATTGTCAAAAAGGAAGGCGAAAACGGGGAAATTGCGATCGCTTATATACCCTCTTTGTGTTGGAACCTGACGGGACGGTGAAAGTAATTCATGAAATGAAAACCGCCAGCCGCGACTGGGCGATTGAATTATGGCCGCCAATAGAAGCCTATTTTAATAGTCAAACCCAGTCGGTAGAAAAACGCCGTCAACAGTTATTAGCGGAAATTGAATCTTTGGAATTTCAACTGAGTCAGCGGCGGTCAGAATTATTAGCTTTAGAAACTAATTATGACGGGGAATAACAGTTAACGGAGACTAGAGGTTAGCTTTCCGTCTTCCATGGTAACAATGCGATCGGCGATATCTAAAATTCGGTTATCATGGGTAACTAATAAGATAGTACAACCCTGTTCTTTAGCTAGTTTTTGCATGAGATTAACTACCTCCCGTCCCGATTTACTATCGAGGGCGGCGGTGGGTTCATCGGCTAAAACAAGAGGGGGATGGCTAACTAAAGCCCTAGCAATAGCTACCCGTTGTTTTTGTCCCCCAGATAGGTCTTCTGGGTAATAATTAAGGCGATCGCCTAGTCCAACTTCTGTTAATATTTCAGCAGCATGGTGGTGCATTTCCTCTGGGGAAAAAGTGCCGTGCATTTCTAAACCCATCCTCACATTTTGTAAAGCTGTTAAACTACGGTGAAGGTTATGGGCTTGGAAAATATAGCCGATTTTTCGGCGAATCATTACTAACTGATTATCCTTAGCCCCACAAAGTTCTTGATTTAATATTTTTAAACTGCCGAATTGAGGCGATCGCAAAGCCCCTACCAAGGTCAAAAGGGTAGTTTTTCCTGACCCTGAAGGCCCAGTCATAATCACAATTTCTCCCGATTTAATATCCAAATTAATATCAAACAAAACCTGCTTTTTTAAATTTCCATGACCAAAGTCATGATTCAGACTGGTAATTACAATCACCGAATTTTTGCCCGGTTCTGAAATACCTGCATTGATAATATTCGCCGAATTCATAATCATCTTCCCTGGTGTTAACCCCCTAATTGACAACCCCTGATCTCAATCTAAAAAATATCAGCCGGGTCAGCCCCCTGAAGTTTCCGGGTAGCTATACCCCCCGATATTGCACACATAATAATTGTTAAAATCAATACTTGAACCGCCCTAAATAAAGTAATATAAACAGGTAAATTGGTAGCATTTCTAGTTATGGCATATAAGCCAATAGAAATCCCCAAACCTGGCACAAAACCTAATAGGGATAAAATCAAAGCCTCCTCCCACACAATTGACAATAAATAAATAGTCCGATAACCCATAGCTTTAAAAGTGGCGTATTCAGCCAAATGAGAAGCGACATCAGTTGACAATACCTGATAAACAATAATAGTTCCCACGACAAAACCCATTGCTACTCCCAAATTAAACACAAAACCCACAGGAGTATTAGCCGTCCAATAATTCTTTTCAAATTGGATAAATTCAGCCTTAGTTAAAACCCGAACATCATCAGAGGGTAGATAGGCTTTTAACAGGGCTTGAGTTTGCAAAATATCCGCCCCTGCTTCTATTTTAATCAAGCCGATATTAATACTCTTTGATTCTTGTTTGGGCATCAGGCGCAAAAAGTTTTGATCACTGGTCATTAAACTACCATCAGCGGCAAAAGATGCCCCCAGTTCAAATAAACCAGAAATAGTAATAGTGCGCCGTTCGATTTCCGTTGTCACCCTTTCTCCCCGGTCTATAGATGTGATCGCTTGTTGATAATCTCCCCTAGCTTCCCGGTCAAATAAAACCCGATCTGGTAACTTAATATCTGGTAAATTGGGATGATTTTTGATAAAATCAAAAGCAGGTTTATCTGGATTAAATCCCAGCAGCAAAATCGCGGTTTCTTTCTGGGTTTGGGGATTTTTCCAAGTTTTGAGAGCGACATAAACAGGTTCCACCGACTCCACCCCCGGCACATTCATTGCCTGATAAAGTCGGCGACGGGTAAAAGTAGACATACGGGTTAAGTTCAAAGCCTGGGGACTAACTAACACTAAATCAGCTTCTAAGGCTCGATGGAGACGAGTATTACTATTATATAATGCTGTCTGAAATCCTAACTGCATAAACATCAAAATATCAGCAAAAGCAATACCGGCGATCGCGACTAACATCCTACCTTTATCATGGGTTAACTGTAACCATCCTAAAGGAGTCCGTCTAGCTAATTGTTGTAAAGGCTTTATCAATTTAATCATTGTTCAATGACCACTACTACTTGTAAATTAGTTAACCCAGCCACTCTCTGACTGGAAGTTTCATCTAAACGCACCCGCACTTCCACAACCCGGCTATCAATATTGGCAGAAGGGTCAGCATTAATCACATCTTGCCGTTGAATTTGTAAACCTACCCGATCCACAATTCCCGATAATTCCCCCTCTAAAGCCGCGCTAGTAATCCGGGCAGATTGTCCAATTTTAACCTGGTGAATGTCACTTTCATAAACTTCAGCGATCGCCACCATTTGCCGAGTTTCTCCCAGTTCCAAAATTCCCAAATTATCAATTTTTTCTCCAGGGTGAGCATGAATTTTTAAAACTTGCCCATTTCTGGGGGCAATAATTTCAGCTAAAGCCAAATCTGCCTGGGCTTGTCTTAGGGCAGCTTGGGCTGATCTTACCTCCGCTTCTGCTACCGCTATATCCACAGGTCGCACTTCTGCAATACGATTAAGGGTAGCCATGGCTTCCCGAATTTGTTGTGTTCCCCCCCGGTCCATACCATCTAAATTAGCCTTAGCTTCCTCAATCTGCTGTTGTTTAGCTAACCGAATTTGGGTTAATTGAGCCTGGGTTTCTTGAATTTGCTGGTTATAAGTATTTTCAATGCGAATTAAATTAAACCGTGCCTCCTGTAACTGTTCTTCTGTCGTTATCCTGTGCAACCGTTTTAAATTCCATAACTCCTCAGAAATTGCCCCCTGTTGATGCAATTCCTGATAGCGACGTTCATCATTTACAGCATTGTTATATTCAGCCTCAATGCGGTTAATTGTTGCCTGGGCAGCCTGCCATTCCCCCTGCTTTTGAGCCTGTAAACGGGCGATTTTGGCTTCTGTCGCTACAATATCGGTGCTGCGTTCGGTCTCTAAACGGGCAATCATCGCCTGTCCCGCCTGCATATTCGTTAGCCTTTCGGTCTCTAGGCGGGCGATAGTAGCCCTAGCCGCTTCGAGTTCCCCAATTTTCGCCCCCGCCTTAATTTGCTCGAGTTTGGCTGTTGCTAAACCTACCTGTTCCTGGGCCTTTTCTAGGGCCGCTAGAAGGCGATCGCGACTATCTAAAATTGCTATCACATCTCCCTCCTGCACCCAGTCCCCCTCCTGGACCAGCAACTGCTGAATTAGGTTATTTTCCATCCCACCGGAAGCAGAAATTGAGACCACCTCTCCTTCAGGTTCCAATCGCCCCAAAGCAGTTACCTTGATTGATACGGGTAGACTAGCTACCGCTAAGGGCATTTCCTGGCTTTCCTGGGTAGACTGCCAAAACATATAGCCAGCAACACTTCCTAACCCTACAGTGGCAACCATCGCCCAGGTGGTGATCCTATGGCCTAGGAAACCAGTTGAGGTGAAATCTCTGGTGCTGTGGGACTGTAACATAACATATCTCTCCCCATAATTAAACTAGACTGTTTAGTTTATTTTTCAAGTATACTAAACGGTTTGGTATAATGACAAGTAGATCACAAAAATTCACAAGGACTGCCACGGCACGAGGAGAGAATTAGATGGCCAAGAGACAATCTCACCCAGAGACAGGGATGGCCCCCAAAGCAGAACAAATTCTTCAGGGGGCGATCGAGGAATTTCTGGCCCACGGCTTTGCAGCTACCAGCATGGATCGGGTAGCTAAAACGGCTGGAGTATCAAAAGCCACCCTATATAATCACTTTGGGGATAAGGAAAGTTTGTTTAGTGCCTTAACTGAATATTTAGGGGAAAAACGAATTTTGGACTTTGTAATTGAGGAACCAGAAGACCCGGCTATATTTTTAAAAACATGGGCAACTGCAATTTTTAATCAAATCTTAAATGACCCAGAATTGCTGTGTTTTTTGCGCTTAATTATTGGGGAATCAGGAAGGTTTCCAGAACTAGCCCAAGCCTTTATTCGTAACGTTGTCAAAGTCGGAATTAATAGGCTGACTAAGAGTTTAGAATCTTACCCACAACTCAGGTTAGCTGATGCGGAAGTAACTGCTAGGGTAATTATGGGAGCATTATTACACTACTTACTCATCCAGGAAATTATGCACGGTGAAGAAATTATGCCCATGGAACGCGATCGCTATATTGAAGGTCTGGTAAAATTAGTAATAACGGACTAAGGCGACTCGTCCAAAACGCTGATCAATTTCTATAGCCATGATCTCAATTTCGGGAATTGCCGGATTAGCATAAATAGTGGTTTCTCCGAGAGGTAAAGATAAACAGCAATCAAATATAGGCTGTCGGTGTTCTGGGGGTAAAAATTTATCCTCTCCCATAGCCATAACTGCGGCATTACAAAAAGAAAGCTGACCCTCTAAATTCAGAACCCCAGCCGGAGTAGTAAACTGTTCACACCAGCGGAGAGTTAAAAACCATTTCGCGTCTGACAGTCTTTTAAATACGCGATCTGGCTTCGGATATTGCAGGACTTTATATCCTCCTTGAATAGCCACAACAGTGCCGCCCAAAAAACCAAATATAGTGCCGATATCGCTCATATTCCCCCCCTATTCTTCGACCCGATAACCCAACTCAGCCAACTGATTTCGCGACTGTCGCCACTTAGGTTTAACGCGCACAAACAACTCGAGATAAACCTTTCCATCTACTAACTTTTGAATTTGTTGGCGGGCGGCGCTACCAATAGTTTTGAGCATTTGTCCGCCCTTCCCAATTAAAATGCCTTTTTGGGAAAGACGTTCGACATGAATGGTGGCTAAAATGCGGGTAATCTTAACATCTTCCTCTACTTTATCAATAGCGATCGCCACAGAGTGCGGTACTTCCTCGCGGGTGTGTAGCAAAATCTGTTCACGAATTAACTCACCCATAATAAACCTTTCCGGTTGGTCAGTCACTAAATCGGGAGGGTAATAATAGGGACCGGGATCTAAACTGTTAATTAACAGATTTTGTAATGTTTCTAGCCCCGCACCAGTAGAGGCAGAAAACTTGACCATTTGCCATTGATTAGCTTCAGCGAACTGCTGATAACTCTGGTCGATCGCCTCATATTGATCTGGCTGTAAGTCCCACTTATTTAAACCCAAAATCACGGGGACTTTAGTATGAGTCAGTAAATCGACGATATAGCGATCGCCACCCCCCGACATCACCGAACTATCCACCACAAAGACTAACACATCCACCGAGGCGATCGCCAATTTGGCATTCTTTACCAACACCTTACCTAACTGATGATGTGGCTTATGAATTCCCGGCGTATCGACGAAAATAATTTGAGCGGACTCAGTAGTAAGAATTCCCCGTAAGCGGTTACGAGTAGTTTGAGCGATAGGAGAAGTAATCGCAATTTTCTGTCCTACCAACTTATTCATCAGAGTTGATTTCCCCACATTGGGGCGGCCGATAATGCCGACAAAACCTGATTTGTAGCCTTCTGGCGCGACCGGAATACTCACCGGAAACATAGAGTCCATCTTTCCAATTACCTAAAATTTTGATAAAATTGATATATGACTAACTGATCAGATTAAATCGCAAATAATCATCGAGTTGGTCAGTTCGTGGATCGAGAGGAACCATAATGTTAACAGATCCCAAACCCGAAACCGAGTCCCCTAACGGTCTCGTGAAGCATGACTTCCAACCCCCAGCAGTAGCAAAACCGCCCCGACGTAGACCAAAATGGTGGGCGATCGCACTGCTGGCTTTAGGAATTCTCGCCGTTCCCATGGTCGCGCACCGAGTCTATCATCGCAAGCCTAACTCACTACAAATGGTGGAAGCGTTGACTGTACCAGTGGAAGCCAAGGATCTGACTGTAACCGTTAGGGCGAGTGGAGTTGTACAACCCGTGCGCCGGGTCAATTTGAGTCCCAAAACTCAAGGGCGTTTAGCTCAATTGTACGTTGAACAGGGCGATCGTGTCGAAGCCGGTCAAATTATTGCGCGCATGGAGAGTAACGAACTCGAAGCGCAACGGCTACAAGCGCAAGCCAGGTTAGAACGCACCCAAGCCAATTTGGCAAAACTGCGCCAAGGCTCCCGTCCCGAAGCCATTGCGAGCGCCAGAGCCCGCCTAGAACGCGCGATCGCACGCCTAGCAGAGTTGCAGGCTGGAACACGCCAAGAAGAAATTGCCGTGGCATCTGCGAGGCTTAGAGAGGCGGAAATTCGCTTATTTGATGCCCGATCGGGGAGCCTGCAAAATGAAATTGACCAAGCCCAATCAAGAATAGAAGCCAATTTAGCTGAGTTGGAATTGGCTCAAGGACGGGTACAGCGCTATGAAGAATTGAAAAGTCAGGGGGCTGTTTCTGAGGATACTTTGGATGGCTATAGGCGAGATCAACGCCGCTTGGAGGCTTTACAGGATGAGGCTAAACAGCGACTAGCACAACTTCAGGAAAATAGGCGATCGCAAATTGAACGATTGGAAGCTACCGTTGAACAGGAACGTCAGAATTTGCGACAGTTACAAAATGGCACTCGTCCTGAAGTTATCAGACAGGCTGAGTCTGATGTGACCGAGGCGCGCAGTCAGTTGAATGAGTTGGAAAATGGCACTCGTCCTGAAGATATTGCCGCCGCTGAAGCTGATGTCCGCGAGGCTGAAAGTCAACTGCGCTATTATCAAGTGCTGTTAGAAGATACTAATATTCGTGCGCCTTTTGCCGGAATTATTACTCAAAGATATGCCGTTGAGGGCGCTTTTGTCACTCCGGCTACTTCCGCCTCTGATGCTAGTTCTGCTACCTCTACTTCAATTGTCGCTTTGGCTAAGGATTTGGAAGTTTTAGCCAAAATCCCCGAAACTGATATTGTCCAAATTGAACCATTACAAAAGGTGGAAATTGTCGCCGATGCTTACCCAGATCAGGTCTTTGAAGGTGCAGTGCATTTAATCGCCCCGGAAGCTATTAAAGAACGGGATGTTACCCTGTTTCAAGCCAGGATTGATATTCGCACCGGACAGGATGTATTACAGTCGGGAATGAATGTTAATTTACGGTTTGTCGGTCGCCAACTTAATCAAGCTGTTGTGGTTCCGACTGTGGCGATTATTACTAATCGGGGAAATACCGGTGTACTCATTCCTAACCAGGAAGGTCAACCAGAATTTAAACCGGTTACTATCGGTTCACAAATTGGTAATGAAATCCAGATTTTGCAAGGAGTTACTACAGGCGATCGCGTTTTTATTGAATTGCCACCCGGACAAAAACTTGAAGATATTATACAATAAAATAGCATCTCAATCCTTAACTACTTATCCCTAATTATGCATATTGTAGAAAGTATCAAAATGTCCTCGGCGACATTATTGGCTAATAAAATGAGAAGCAGTCTAACTATGTTAGGCATTATTATAGGTAATGCCTCAGTTATTGCTATGATAGGTATTGGAGAAGGGGCGCAAACCTTTGTCGAAAATCAAGTTAATTCCTTGGGTCCTAATGTATTATTTATTGTACCCGGTAGCCCGGAAGCCCAGAGAAGACCTGTTTATCCCCCTCAAAATTTAATCCTAGAAGATGCACTGGCGATCGCTGAACAAGTCCCCTCAGTCGAAGCCGTTGCCCCTTCCTTAACAGCTAGTGAATTAATCTCTTATCAGAGTAGGAATGCCTCCGCTTCTATAATTGGCACTACCCCAGAATATATGAGTGTCCGCAGCTTTGATATTGCCAAAGGACGGTTTATTTCTGATTTGGATATTCAGCGAAATGAACAGGTAGTCGCCCTCGGTTCAGAAATAGCAGAACAATTATTTGGTAATGAAGACCCCATCGGTAAACAAGTCCGACTCAAAGATATTACATTGCAGGTAATTGGAGTCATGCAACCCAAGGGTTCAAGTTTAGGAAGTAATGAGGATATGAATGCTTTTATCCCCATTACCACCGTGGCTAATCGCATTACTGGGCGCAGTTCTCCCTATGGTTTACAAGTTACCTTTATTTCCGTTTCTATTAAAGAAGCACATCAGATGAGGGCGGCACAATTTCAAATTGAGAATTTGCTACGTTTACGACATAAAATTACTGATGAAGATGATTTTACGGTTCGTAATCAACAGGATTTAATGAATATCCTCGGACAAATTACTGGCGCTTTAACCTTGATGTTAGCAGCCACGGCGGCGATTTCCTTGTTAGTTGGGGGAATTGGAATTATGAATATTATGTTAGTTTCCGTCACAGAAAGAACCCAGGAAATTGGTCTGAGAAAAGCTATAGGCGCTTCCCAAAATGATATTCTCATTCAGTTTATTATTGAAGCGATTATCTTATCTGTAGCCGGGGGATTAATTGGTACAGGTTTAGGTGTTAGTGGTGTGTTAATGGTGGGAATACTAACACCTTTAGAAGCTGGAATTTCCACAAGTGCGATCGCAGTCGCGGTCAGCGTTTCTGGGGGTATTGGCTTATTTTTCGGTGTAGTTCCCGCCAGACGCGCCGCCGCCCTTGATCCAATCGTCGCCCTCCGCAGTATTTAATAGTTGATAGGCAATGAATAATTAATAATTAATAATTAATAATGAATTACCGGGGATAGATAGGGCGGGTTTATTTATCCGGTCGTGGGAAGTTGAGTTGACACCGGAACCCGCCCCTACAATTGTCAATTGTCAATTAATTACCGGGGATACGGCGGGTTTATTTATCCGGTCGTGGGGAGTTGAGTTGACACCGGAACCCGCCCCTACAATTGTCAATTGTCAATTAATTACCGGGGATAGGGCGGGTTTATTTATCCGGTCGTGGGGAGTTGAGTTGACACCGGAACCCGCCCCTACAATTAATAATTATCAATTAATAATTAATAATGAATTACCGGGGATAGGGCGGGTTTATTAATCCGGTCGTGGGGAGTTGAGTTGACACCGGAACCCGCCCCTACAATTGTCAATTGTCAATTAATTACCGGGGATAGGGCGGGTTTATTAATCCGGTCGTGGGGAGTTCGGGCCCCCACAATTAATAATTAATAATTATTAATTATTAATTATTAATTATTATTGGACTTGGATTCTAGCGAGAGTTGTATTTCGATAATAATGAGCGAGAATTTGCTGATAATTATATCCAGCATTAGCTAAACTATAAGCCCCCCATTGACTCAAACCCACACCATGACCAAAACCGCGACCAGTGACTACAAAATTGCCAGAAGCATTGTTACGATCCACCCTAAATCTGGTGCTACGCAACCCCAAAGCCCTAGCGATCTGCTCACCGCTAATAGTGCGAGTTCCGCCACTTCCGACCACTCTCATGGAAATCACACTTCCAAAAGCGGAGGTTCTTTCTGGTGTCATAGAGGAAATTTGACCAACTCCTGAAATGCGGTTACTAAGGTCATTAGTGGAAAAAGTCCTTGTCCATTCAAAGACGGGAGAACCACTATCAAAATCTGGAACCCCCCGCAGGTAGGGTAAGGGATTTTCCCAGACATCCTCAACATTTTCGGTGTGACCCCCAGAGGAAGAATGGAAAACAGCCAAAATCACCCGACCATTGTAAGTTAACACCTGACCTGCTGTCGCCCTAACCGCCGTCTGAGTCCCTGGCGACTCCCCAGACACACCGCGATAGACCTGATAGGTTTGAGTATCCCCCAAATCATAAATCTGACTGCTATTATTTTGGCGCTTATACAGTGCATAGGTCCGCGCCGCCACAGCTTGGGCTTTCAGGGCTTCCTGGGGCCAATTTCCCCCCATTTCCGCCCCTAGGACACTGTAGAGATACTGATCGAGATCGACATAATTAATAGCCATTAGCCCACCATTGCGCTGGACTAATAACACCCGCCCCCGATACCAATTATCACCTATCCATACTTTGCCATTTTGGGAGGGTTCGACCCAAATTTGACCTGCTTTCCATTGACTGAGGGATACCTGACCAGATGCAGATTGGGCGACAGTTGCGCCCATATTGGGAATTTGTCCCAAGACCCTACCGCTACCGTCGCGCACTGTTGCTGGGGTGGAACTTCCGACTTTAATTTGATTGCTGTCAGTGGTTATCGCCACCCGCATTAACACGGAAGCGGCTGCTGGGGACATCATCAGCAGCCACAGCAGCAGGGATAGCCAGCCATAACGCTGGAGGGGACGAATCAAGAGTGAAACCAAAAATATTCCTGAACTCATATCTTAACTATCAGATGTGGGAGATACAGCTTGTTCACCAGTCGCTTAATACATTGCCCTCACCCTAAATCTGGATCCCAGAGAGGGAGAGGGACTTTGAGAGGTGATCAGATGATTTCTGAACAGGCTCTACTGACCTTGACTGTACTATTGGCGAGGGTAGCATTTACAATAATTTTGTATACCAAGCTCAGGTCACAAAATCAAGTCGGTTCAGATTATATGCTTAATATTACTCAAATTCTAGTTCAGGAACTTTCGTTAAAACGGGTTCAAGTTGAAAATACATTGGCATTATTTGCGGAAGGGGCGACTATTCCATTTGTTGCACGTTATCGCAAAGAAATGACGGGTTCCCTTGATGAAATTCAACTGCGGACTCTGGCGGAAAGATATAGTTATTTAACTGAACTTGAGGAACGAAAAAATAGCATTTTGGAGGCGATCGCCTCTCAGGGAAAACTCACGGATGAACTACAGACCCAAATTGAGAACTGTTTGTTAAAAACGGAACTTGAGGATTTATATCTTCCTTACCGTCCCAAACGTCGCACCCGCGCCACTATGGCTAAGGAAAAAGGATTAGCACCCCTAGCTGAGTTGATTAGTTCCCTTAACCAACCCCAAGCGCCCAAGGTTTCCCTAGAGTCAGAAGCGGCTCAATATATCGATGCAGAAAAGGGGGTTAAAACGGTGGCAGATGCCCTGGCTGGAGCCGCCGATATTTTAGCGGAACAGGTGGCAGAGACGGCGCATTTAAGGGCAGATGTGCGCGATTTTTTAATCAATGATGGTGCGTTTGTATCCAAGATTAAAGATGATTACCCAGAAGGTTCGACTAAATTTGAAATGTATCGGAATTTTCGGGAAAATGTGATGGATATTAAACCCCATAACCTGTTGGCATTATTCCGGGGAGAAACTGAGGGGGTTCTCAAGGTGGATTTAGATTTTGATGAGTCTTTGGTGCTGCATCATTTGGAATCTCAAGTTATTCGCAGTAAAAATCGGGAGATTCGCCAGTTTTATCAGGATATGATTAAAGATGCTTTTAATCGTCTGATGAAAAATTCGTTAATTAGTGAAATTAGGAGCGATCGCAAATCCTACGCAGACCTAGAATCTATTAAGACGTTTGAAGCTAATTTGCGGGAATTATTACTATCTCCACCAGCGGGAATGAAGCCTACTTTAGCTATTGACCCTGGTTTCAGGACAGGTTGTAAAGTGGCGGTATTGTCGGAAACTGGCAAGTTTTGCGAATATCAGGCAATTTTTCCCCACCAGTCACAGTCACAACGTCAACAAGCGACCAAAACGATTCAAGACTTAATTAAAAAGTACAAAATCGCATTAATTGCTATTGGAAATGGTACGGCTGGACGGGAAACGGAAGAGTTTGTTAATCAGGCGATCGCCTCTTTAGAATCTCCACCTATTACGGTAATGGTAAACGAGTCTGGTGCTTCTATTTATTCGGCGAGTGATGTCGCGCGGGAAGAATTTGCTGATTTAGATCTGACAATTCGGGGGGCGATTAGTATTGGTCGCCGCCTCCAAGACCCGTTAGCAGAATTAGTTAAAATTGACCCCAAATCGATTGGTGTCGGACAATATCAACATGATGTTGACCAAAAATTACTCAAGAAAAAACTTGATGAAACGGTAGAAAGTTGTGTCAACTATGTGGGAGTTGAATTAAATACGGCTTCCCAACAACTCTTAACTTTTGTGTCTGGAATTACTCCCACTATCGCCCAAAATATTGTTAAATATCGCAATGAAAATGGGGCATTTAAAAATCGTAAACAGCTTTTAAAAGTGGCGAAATTAGGGCCGAAAGCCTTTCAACAATCGGCGGGATTTTTGCGGATTCGTGGGGGTGTTAATCCCCTAGATAATACGGCGGTTCACCCGGAAAGTTATTCGGTAGTTGAACAAATTTTAGCGGATGTGGAAATCCCTTTAAATGCGATTAGCAAAACTGCTGAAAAACTCAAAAAAATCGACTTAAAACGCTATGTAACAGATACGGTCGGCTTACCTACCCTCAAGGATATTATCGCCGAATTAGAGAAACCTGGACGTGATCCACGCGCTGAGTTTAAATATGCTACTTTCCGGGATGATATTAAAGAGGTGTCGGACTTAAAACCGGGAATGGAGTTAGAGGGAATTGTTACTAATGTGGTTAATTTTGGGGCTTTTGTAGATGTAGGAGTCCATCAATATGGGTTAGTTCATATTTCCCAATTAGCCGATCGCTTTGTGGAAGACCCTCAACAAATTGTCCGGGTCGGACAGGTGGTGAAAGTCAAGGTTTTGGAAGTCAACGAAAAGTTAAATCGGATTAGTTTATCGATGAGAATACGCAGTTAAACTCAGACTTACCCCCGGCTGCTTCCCTACCATTGGACGATCGCCAAAGGTTCTGTTAACACTTGGTGATATTCCCGTGAGAGTTGCTGAAGATATTGTAGACACATTTCTGACCTTTCTAGGTTGACAAAATAGCTAGAGTCAACATCTTGGTAAAAAATCGCACCTTGGTTAATTATATCGATTTGAGGATGTTTAGATATGGGAACAATTAGGGGGGTGTCTAATTCCGAGGGAATGAACCCGACGGGTAGTTGACCTTTGAGGATAGCTAAAATCTGAGATTTACAGCAACGAGTATTCACGCCTCTTTCTTCTAAACGAGTCATCACCTCTGGGATAGATAAAGGTAAATCCCCAAACACTCGCAGCAGTTCACCCAACAAGAAATAATCCCCATATTGTTGGCTAGAATAATTCAACAATTCGGGAAATAAAGGAAGTCTGGCTAAACCTTGGGCGATCGCATAATTACACCAAGATTCTGGGTCAGTAATTGAGATTATACTAGCATTAGGTAACTTTTGGCGTAGCCATTGACTCAACACCGACCATGAACCGTTACCACCCCGACAAATCGCCCTTTTAATTCCGACGGTCGAAACCCCAACTTTACTAATCAGATGATTGAACTCTCGGTTGAGGTTCTTCACAAAAGGAACTAACACGCGACGATCTAACTCATTAGCGGTAACTTTGACTTGATTTTCCTGTAGAGAAATAGTCACATTTTTGCCAGCTTGTAAACTGGGTTTTTGGGATTCTATCGCATCGATTAAAGCTGATAAAACTAACTTTTGTTGAAGGCGATCGCGGTGAGTGCGTTGGGATGTTCCCGGAGTAGGTAGGACTAAATAGGAACCATCCCAATCAATCATATTTTCGGCGCAAAATTGACAGATAATATCCAAATTTACATCATAGCCACCATAGGTCACACTGACACCAAAACAGTCAGCATAAGTTAAATCATGCTCCTGAGATATTCCCATCACCATTAACTCGGTGGTAGCAGCACCAGCATCAATAATTAAGGTAGGTTCGTCTATTTTCGGTTCCCATTCACTTAACCAAGTAGCGATCGCATCTTCCACCATCCAAATTTGAGAGGGACTCTTGACCAAACCCGCCGCCAAAATGGTTTCCCGCACATTAAAACCATAAGCATGGGAAGCCTGAGTCGGACATCCTACCACCACCCCGGATAAACTCATATAAGCGGTTTTGAATTCCTGATCAGTTAAACCATTAGCACCAGATTGATAGTTTTTCGGTAAAGTCAAATCACCATCTTCGCTGTCTATATTGTCACCCCCACCTTGAGGAGAAATAGTCGATAATAGCAACTGTAAAGCCTGCTTAAACGTCCCTAAAAATAACTTTTGGGTTGGGGATACCTGAAGCAGGGGACAGGGCGCATAATCCTCACCAAAATGATGGGGGATAGCCCAACTAAGATAAGGTTTAAATCCTTGTAAAACTTCTGTTTCCCCTATTTCGCCGCCGGATTTTCGATGCAGGTAGACGCGACTGGGAAGGCGAAAAATGCGATCGCTCTCCTGAGAATCACTCAGCCAATATATAGGGTAAACAGCCTCAGTCAGGCGATCCAAAAGTGCGGCTGATATTCCGGTCGTCCCCACCTCCAGCCCTAGATACCATCGATTTGAGGAATCGTCCCCAAGCGTCGATACAACAGATTCTTTTCGGGGTAAATCCGATCCCCCTAGGCTTGGTGTTTCTGATGTCACTGTCCCGACTGATTGAATGTTTCCTCAGTATATCTCAGGATGATCACAAAAAACTGGGAATTTTTCCCTAGGCGATCGCACTATGGCGACAGTTGCTGCTATGATCCTTCCTGTTGGTGATGAGGAGCAAGAATTTAATCCAAGATTTGCTTGACATCTTATGACAATAAGGTACAATACCCCAAAAGATTCGCAACTCAATAATGAATATACGATAATGAATATACGGTCAAACCCCAGACCATGCCAAATTTCCCTGACGACATACTCATTAAGTCGGATTCTTCATGGTAAAATCCAATCATGCCTTACAAAGCTTTCCGGACAAAACTAAAACTCAATGACCGTCAAGCTACCTTGATGGCCAAACACGCGGGTTATGCTCGGTTCGTGTTTAATTGGGGATTACACTTATGGAGGTCAGCTTATGAAGAGGGACTCAAGCCTAACGTCAACTCCATCAAAAAGGTTTTTACTCATTATGTAAAACCTCAATATCCTTGGATGTCTGAATTGTCTTCTAAAGTTTATCAATATGCCTTCATTAATCTAGGGGATGCCTTTAAGCGCTTCTTCAAGGGAATAAGCAGTTATCCTAAATTTAAGAAGAAAGGCCACCATGATAGTTTTACGCTTGACAATTCCGGAAAGCCATTCAATCTGTCAGGAACTCGCCATAAGCTGCCTTTTGTGGGCTGGGTTTCTACATTTGAGGCACAACCCGAAAGTTGGGTTAAGAAAGTCACTATAACGCGCCAAGCAGGTGACTGGTATATGAGCTTTTTCGTAGAAATCACGCCAGAAATTACACCGAAATATCGAGAGAGAATCGGGGTTGACCTAGGAATTAACAATTGGGCGACTTGCTCCGATGGGACTCAATTCTCTAGTCCCAAGGCTTATAAAGCAGCCACCCAAAAACTAGCTCGATTACAACGTCATTTAAGTCGCAAAGTCAAAGGCTCGAAAAATTGGGCCAAATGTCTATTAAAAGTTCAAAAGCTACATCAAAGAGTAGCAAACATTCGGCGGGACACCATTCATAAAATAACTACTTTCTTGGCTAAGAACCACAGCCAAGTAGTCATTGAAGATTTGAATGTGTCAGGTATGCTGAAAAATCATGGTTTGGCGGGTTCTATCGCTGATGCTTCATTTTATGAGTTCCGTCGTCAACTAGGTTACAAGGCAGAACGTTATGGTTCAAAGTTGATTATTGCCGATAGATTTTATCCATCCAGTCAACTGTGTTCTAATTGCGGTTATCGTCAAAAAATGCCCCTAGTCCGTCGGACTTTTGAATGTCCAAACTGTGGCCTGAAGATTGATAGAGATTTGAACGCCAGTAGAAATTTAGAAAAATCGCCTGGTTCAGACGATTACACTTGTGGACGGGGTGCTGCCGACAGTCCCGGACGAAGCAAGAAATAAACATCAAGATCCGGCTATGTCCCGTTTTGTTTAAGTTTTATAGAGCAGAAACAATGGCTGCACAATCGACCAATTTTCCCTACTTAGGCAGTCCCAAACGCAGTTTATTAAACCCACTCAAGTCAAAAACCCGGTGGCTGGGTGCTGTTGCCATTGCTGTCAGTATTGGCTTAACTCCAGCCTTACCTATGCTAGGGTCATCCTCAGCATTATATGGGGCTACTTCTCTCAATGAATTGATTAGCCTCCGGGACGAGTTATTATACACCCTAGAAAACCCCCCAGAATCAGCAGGTAATTCCCGTCAATTAATGTCATTATTTCCTAACCATAGGCGGGAACCTTCTCAGCAGATAATCGAACAATTGCGCCACGTAGAAGTTCAAATCATGATTGAACAGCGGGCTAATGATAATTGGAAACAAGCGATAAGTTTAGCCAATCAAGCGGTAGATATTGGCAAAAGTTCTCAGATATCCTGGGAAACTAGACAACAAATGGCAACCTTTTGGCAGAGGGCGATCGCTAATTTACAGGAAATTCCCCAGGATTCATTTTTAAGCCGACAAGCTACCGCGAAAATTGCCGAGTATCAAGAAAACTATAATCGCCTCAAATTCCAGTTAAGAAACGCTCAATCGGAAATTTTAGAAGAAATTAGAGTTAGGAGTGGTTTATCGCGTAATGCGACCATCAGCGTTTGTAATTTAAACCGCCATTGTGCTAGTTTACGGGGTAGTCAAACTCCGGCGAGTCCGGCGAGTTTAATTAAAGTTCCTGTGGCGATCGCCTTATTACACAAAGCGGCTGAGGAACAGGTGAGTTTTGATAAAGAAATCTATGTCGAGGGGGGGAATTTTACCGAAGATGCTTCCTCAATTCGCGCCCGCCAATCCTACTCTCTCCAAATGTTAATGGCTCAAATGATTGACCATAGTAGTAATATCGCTACTAATCAACTTATCGACTATTTGAGTGCCGATTATATCAATAAACTACTAGAACGACACGGTTATCAAAAAACGCGGGTGCAATTTAAACTCATGGGCGATCGGATCATGCCTTTTAGACCCGGTAGAGGTCGCAATAGCATGACCAGTGATGAACTCACGGAAATGATGGTAGAAATCTACAACTATGAACACCCCCACTCGGAACTATTAATTGACGCTTTAGGTCATCAGTACGATCGCGAAATTGGTTATCAAGCCTTACAAGGATTAAAAGCGCAGTGGTTAGGGGAAAAAACCGGTCAAAACTCTAGGGTAATTGGCACGACTTTAGCGGCTAGTATTGACGGGGAAAGGTATATTATTACCATTACCGATAACTCAGCCGGAAACATTCCCCAAGTCCGCAGAGCGATCGCTGGTATTGCCGAACATATTATCATGAGAGGGCAGTTATAAACTGATGAGTTTAGCTGTTTCCTTAAACTCGGAAATTCGCGGTCAAGGATTTCCGATACTGTGTCTTCATGGTCATCCTGGGTCAGGAGGCTGTATGTCAGTTTTTACAGATCACCTATCCCAAAACTATCAAACCATCGCCCCAGACCTGCGAGGCTATGGGAAAAGTCAGGTTAAACAACCCTTTGAGATGACCGATCATCTCCAGGATATCGAACAGCTTTTAGATGGCTTAAAAATAGATAAATGTTTAATTATCGGCTGGTCTTTGGGAGGTATACTCGCCCTAGAATTAGCATTAACAAACCCGGAAAGGTTTACGGGATTAATTTTAGTGGCGACTTCCGCCTATCCCCGTGGGAACCATCCTCCGATTTCATGGCTAGATAATCTATTAACGGGAATTGCGGGTATAATTAATTGGATCTGGCCAGCTAGTCAGTGGAATATCAACCTTTTCGGTAAGCGATCGCTATTTCGCTACTTAATCCAACAGCATACAGCCACCGCCTATAAATACATAGCCAAACAAGCCACACCCGCCTATTTACAAACCTCCAGACCAGCAACCATAGCCCTGAGACAAGCATTAAAAAACCGATATAACCGTCTAGCTGAGTTGGGAAATATTAGCTGTCATTGTCTCATATTAGCCGGAGAATGCGATCGACATATTACCGCCATCTCCAGTCAAGAAACGGCGGCAAACTTACCCAATTCGCAGTTTAACTGCTACCCCAACACAGCCCATTTATTCCCTTGGGAGATCCCCGATCAAGTGATCACCGATATCGATAACTGGATCAAAAACCATCCTGATATTGTTGATATCCGGTGACCTGTCCCGCCCAAGTTAAGCCACTATGCCCACTGTAGGGGGTGATCAAAATTTTGATCAAGATCGGCTGCCACAGTCAAAATATCAGGCTGACAGTGCTTAACTGCCACCTGTAGACCTGTGGCACCTTCACCTTGAATATCTTCAATATAACCGGGTTCTGCTTGTTCCGCCTCATCTTCGGTAAGAAACGGCCCAAAGTAATAGGTACATCGAGGCATTTCGGTCATAATTTCAACCCAAAACGCCAACCCAAAAGTGTTAAACTGGCTAACCACAAAATTTTTCATTGTTCTCTGTGACCTAGGGGGATGAAGTTTTAACATGGAGTAGATTCCTAGCGCTTGCCCAAAAGCGACCCGACTTAATCATGATCGCCGCCAAACATAAATTTCATATGAATTTTTACCGTTTGTTATAGTGCCTTATATCAAATTTTTCAAGCCCAATTATTGAGGATTTACCACAAAGTCGCTGACCACTTGGGGTTGACGATTAATTACCCGCGCCGGAACCCTTTGGACATCGACCTGTGTATAAGGTTCGACCCCATAAGTAGTCACCCTAAGCTGTTGAGTATTGGTATCAATGACGAACTCGGTCCAGCCAAAAGTATGAGCGGCAAAATAGGAACCCGGAACTATTTCCTGTGCATCAATTCCCGAACCCTCCAAACCAATAGGATTATAACCCATATCCTCAAGGCGAGTATTTAGGAGATTCTCCACCAGGCGATCGCGTTCCCAGCGCGTCTGTAACCCCTCATAAGTAGCCCTTCCTTGTCGGGTTAGTTGCCATTCAGTCGCCCCATCAACAGCCACCGGACCCAAAGTAGCCCCCACTAGACCCGATCCTAAATCGGTTTGTACCCCCACCGGACCTACGGTAATTTCCATAGCATTGATAGGAATTTGTGGCCCCCCAAACTCCTCAGCAAATGTCAAATTATTAACTACAGTTCCCCCAGCTCCCGCCGACACAAACACGACATTATCAATATTATTATCATCAATAAATTTCAGCAGTCTAGTTCGTTCAGCCGCGTATCCTTCCCAGCGATCGCTTGCACCCGGAATCCCCAAATTTTGCATAGGGACCGGAGAAAATATAAACTTCCAAGTTAAACCCGCCGCCTGTGCGCCCAGTAAATTTAACTGCAACTGTTGCAACTGAGTTCGTCCCAACATGGTTCGATTAGCATCAAAAGAATCCCGCAAAAATGCCTCAATATCTTCGGGAAAAGAAGTTTCGGCGACCTGTTCTAAGGGGGCATCCCGGAACGATCGCACATCCAACAAAAACGCCGCCGCATCATCTCCATAGGTCGTAGCGCGATACAGTTGTTCTCGGTTAGCGGTCCGGCGATCGCTAATGTCTCCATAACTTTCCCGTCGCCGAGGTTGATAATCTAAAAAACCCGCCAACGCCGTCTCAAAAATATCGCTATTATTCAACCAATCACCCTCTCCATCTTCCCCCAGACTACCCCCGGCAAAATTATCGATTATTTCCCCATCATTCAATACACCAAACATAGAAGTTGCTACCCGCAGATTTGCCCAAGGATTTAAAGTTATACGCTCCCGATAAATCTCATTATGTTTTGTGTGGAAATCTAACAAAGTTTCCGCCTGAGAAACACCGGGTAAATCAGGAGATTCGGTACTTGCAGAAATTGTATTTCCTAACTGCACAAAAAAATCCAGACCACGTTCTGGGGCATTTCTCACCGCGACATGAGGCATTAATTCACCCTGAGAATCACCAGCAGCCCCAAACCTTAAACCCCCTTGACTTCCCAAAGATAAAGGAGTGCGAAAAATACCGCGATCGCTCTCCCCCATAGCATTAGTAACCCGATAAAAATAAGGTGTCCCCGGCGTTAAATCAGACACAAATACCTTAACCGGAACCGTCGGATCAGAATTATTAGTAGTCAGTGTGGAAACCACATTATCAAAATTAGGGTCGGTGGCTGTTTCAAAAGTAATCGGACCCACCACAGTATTACGCGCCATTAAAATTGTGCTGTTTTCCCTAGTATCTCCACTAGCGACACGGTTGGGAAAACTGGAACCATTCACCTCCAGAAAAGCACTAAAATCACGATTTTGAGCCGCCCCAATATCCAAATAATGCTCGATCCCGGTCAGTTCATCACGTTCTACCCTCGCCGCCACATCAGGATTACGGGCTAAATAATAATTAGGGTTATACAATACACTAGGGCGAAAATCCTCAAATTGACCGGCTTTCACAAAATGCTCGATCGCTGTGATATCTCCGGCTTCTATGGCTGCTTGAATAAAGGGATATTCATTTATATAAAAATCCGTATTAAATAGAATACTGGGATCGCGCGCTTCCCGCTGACCGAAATTAATAAAATGTTGAAAACCACTGGCGATCGCACCTACATTTACCAACGCCGCCACATCAGGATTAGTCGTCAGATAATACAATTCATCATAAAGCGGTGTCGGTTGTCTAACCTGAAACTGACCTGACTCGATAAAATGTTCAAAGCCACTACTAATAACTCCCAAATCAACTGCTTGCGCTACATCAGGGTTATTGGCTAGATAAAACGATTCGCTGTAAAAATCTTCAGCGTTCAACATTCTTAATTACGCCATAAAAAATAATCTTCTACCCAGGGGCGGGTTTCATCTCCCAGCCTTCTCCCTCTCCCCCAAAGGGCGGGTTTATTCATCTTCTCGGTGGCAGCCGAGGAATTAGCAGAACCCGCCCCGACGATTAATAATTATTAATTATTAATTATTAATTATTAATTATCCATTGACTTTGGCGATCGCCGTATGATGACGGGGACTGTTACAGACAATGGTAGGGGTCTGAAAACCTGCTGATTTGAAGGTTTCAACTAGATCTAGGGTGAAATACTGATCGAGATAGGGTTCGGTACTTTTTAGGAGGGTGAGGATATAGGGTGGCATCTTAGCGAATACCTCTGATTGGGGGTTCATATCCATAACCGCCAGATGTCCGTTAGGGCGCAATAGGCGGCGGGCTTCCTTAAATATATTTCGGGTCGCCTCTTGTGGGAGTTCATGACAAACCAGACAAAGGGAAACCAAATCAAAGGAGTGGTCTGGTAGACCTGTAGCCTCAGCGGGGGCGTGTACCCAAGTGGGGGGGTGATCGGAGGACTTTTGGTTAGTGTTATAGGCAGCGATCGCCAAAAAATAGGGGGACAAATCCACCCCTACCATAGTAGCATCAGGATAGATCTGCTGCATGGTATTGGTACTTAATCCGACACTACAGCCGAGATCCACAATAGCTTTGGGCGGTTCGGGTAAGACCTGCTGTAGTACATGATGATAACTTTGTCGTAGGCGATCGTCTCCCGCCACCCCAGCATCAGGCCAGATTTTGGCGTGAACCGCCAACGCCGCCACTTCCACCTCTACAGCAGCCTGCCAGCTTAAATTTCCGTTATCATAGGCATGAAAAGACCTTAAATAATATTCTGGGTAAGCCAGAGCAGAACTATTCACCTGCTGAAATTCTGCCGACCAGTCTCTCTGTAGGAGGGTATTGGCATGAGAGCGCCACGGAACCCCCATTTTTTCAGCCCGATCAATCATCATCTGGCGGGCTTGATGTTTGGCGAACTTAGCTAGGGGTTTAATAGATAAAATACCATTGACCAGTCGCGATGCTGGTCCAATGGGTGGATTCTTAAAAGTTGTGGTCATATAGCCTGTGAATTAGCCTCAACAATTTTTCTGTGCCTAATTTGGGCAAACCAATTGGGTTTTAGTTAAACTCTGACCGAGATCATGATCTCGAATGATCTGACAAAGGTTAACATCAGTTTCTAACAGACAAGCATGGCCGCTGTTAGGGAGGATAACCATATTAGCTTTGGGTAGCTTCCTGGTTAAAAATTGAGCCTCTCTAATGGAGGGTAGCAGTCTATCGGAACCACTGGCAATCACCAAAACGGGTAAATCTAGTTGACGGAGTTGGTCTGGTTGAATATCAAACGATCGCAGCAGTCCCAAGCGCCAACTGGAAGTACGTTGAGGGACTGATTGCATAGCCTCTAACAAGGCTTGGCGATCGCTCGGAGAAATTCCTGGCAATTTAGCCAGAAACGGCAAGAATCCGATCATAGACAGGGGATATAACCAACTAGGTAGCCAGTCCGTCAAATGTGATCCCCATTCTATCCAAGGTTGTTGCTTAAAAGCAGAAGCCGGGTTAACTAAAATCAGACCTTTGAGTTGAGCACGAATTTTCATAGCCACCTTCATCGCCAGACAACCGCCGAAGGACTCCCCGCATAGATAAATATCTTGATTGAGGTTGAGGCTGAGTTCTTTTTGAATTAAATCCACAGTGCGATCGGTTAATCCATCCCAATGGTTGAGATCTTCGGGAGGAATACTCAAACAGCGCAGGTTAAAAAACTGAGACAGTCGGCGCTGTTGGGTTCGTAGGAGACGACCCGTACCATCCATCCCGGGTAAAAACAAAAATAGAGGTAGGTGCGACTGACCGGGTGTAGAGTTCAAAAAATACATCGTTGGCTAGATTGGGGAAATATAATGGTTGATCTCAGGTAGTTGATCCCATTAGCTCATTTTAGCTTAACATTACTTTACCTTCTTTCCACAGTCATTGAGATCTATCTATACCATCGGCGGAAACCACTAGACAGACGGGGATAAGTGGCTAACTACAGTTGGCGGTAAATCTGCCAATCAACCGCTCCGACCCGGTGAATCGATCGCGCTGGTATCTCCATTGAGTTTGTAGATCTTGATGAAAAAGTTAAGAATTCGTTGAGAATTTTTAACATTTTTTTAAAAAGTATTATCATTTATAGGCTTTAGTTTGAATGGTCAAAACAGTATCAAAATTTTGGCTGTTTTGACCCGTGACAGGGTTCGGGTGTCAGGGTAACCGACTCCGCCCCGAAGGCAGATCAAACCTAAGTAAGATCAGTTTAAGAGAGAAACTTGTATATCAGTCATGGATGTGACACCAAAAACTAAAAAGACGTTTTCCTTAACAACACCCCTATATTATGTGAATGACGTTCCCCATATTGGCAGCGCCTACACGACGATCGCCGCCGATGCGATCGCCCGTTGGAAGCGACTACAGGGATATGAAGTGCTGCTAATTACTGGTACCGACGAACACGGCCAGAAAATTCAACGGACAGCCGAGGAGGCGGGATGTTCTCCTCAAGTTCACTGTGATCGGATAGTCAGCAGTTTTGAGAGTCTGTGGAAACTGCTAGAAATTCAGTATGATCGTTTTAGTCGGACCACCAGCCCCCGTCACGAGGCGATCGTCAAAGAATTTTTCCAGCGGGTGTGGCAAAATGACGACATATATTTGAGCCAACAACAGGGCTGGTATTGTGTCAGCTGTGAAGAGTTCAAAGAAAAACGGGAACTAATAGACGAGAAATATTGCCCCATCCACGTGAATAAAGAAGTAGAATGGAGGGACGAGCAGAACTACTTTTTCCGTCTGTCAAAATATCAAAAACAGCTAGAAGCCCTTTATCATGATCACCCCGACTTCATCGGGCCAGAAAGTCGCCGGAATGAAGTTATCAGTTTTGTCAACCAAGGATTACAGGATTTCTCCATTTCTAGGGTGAATCTTGACTGGGGTTTCCCAGTTCCCATTGATCCCAGTCAAACCCTATATGTTTGGTTTGATGCACTACTAGGATATGTCACCGCCCTAGTTGATCCCGACTCGGAACCTACCCTCTCTGAAGCGATCGCTAAATGGTGGCCGATAGACCTGCACCTAATTGGTAAAGACATCTTACGCTTCCATGCTGTTTACTGGCCAGCTATGTTAATGTCTGCCGACTTACCTTTACCTGGTCGTATCTTTGGACACGGTTTTCTAACTAAAGATGGTAAAAAGATGGGTAAGAGTTTAGGGAATACACTTAATCCCGTAGAGTTGGTGAACCAATTTGGTACCGATGCCGTCCGTTACTATTTCTTAAAGGAGATAGAATTTGGACAAGACGGTGATTATAATCAGACCAGATTTATTAATACCCTAAACGCCGACCTCGCCAATGATCTGGGAAACTTACTTAACCGGACTATGAAAATGGCTGCCAAATACTTTGAAGGTAGAGTTCCGGCGATCGCTGTAGATCATATCCAGACAGACAATCACCTAAAATCCATTGGTAGTTCCCTCGGTAACAGCGTTAGTCAATTCTATGAAAAACTGGCGTTTAGCCAAGTGTGTGAGGCGGTTCTGATTCTAGTTCAGGCTGGTAACAAATATGTAGACGAACAAGCACCCTGGTCACTGTATAAACAAGGGGAACTATCAGCCCTGATGGAAGTGATCTACTCCGTGCTTGAGTCCGTCCGACAATCGGCTTATTTATTAGCGCCAATTGTGCCAAATCTTAGCACCGCTGTCTACCAGCAACTGGGATACTCCCTGGATTTTCAAGACCCTGAATTGTCAGCCAAAATCACGGCTTTGGATAGCCATGCTCACTGGGGTATTTTACCAAGCGAGCAAGTCCTGGGAGAAGCTAAACCAGTTTTTAAAAAGCTGGAATTACCCAGCTCTGTGGTCTGATCAATTTATCTCCCGGAGACTTACAGAGAGGAGGGAGCCGATTTAATTCCTGAATTATTGACAACTCCATGTGGGATTGATATACACCTATTTGAGCGGCATCATAAAATCATAAATGAGGTTTAAAAATCATGTTGAATCATATCAACAACAGTAGTAACGACATATTCACCCCTGAACAGATTTTAGAAAATCGAGGGCGTGTGGCCATATTTATCGATGGCTCGAATCTGTTTTATGCGGCTTTGCAATTAGGGATTGAAATTGATTACACCAAATTACTGTGCAGGCTAACCAGTGGTTCCCGGTTATTGCGATCGTTTTTCTATACCGGGGTCGATCGCACTAATGAAAAGCAACAGGGATTTTTGCTGTGGATGCGTCGCAATGGCTATCGGGTGGTTGCTAAAGACTTAGTACAACTGCCAGATGGTTCTAAAAAAGCTAACCTAGATGTAGAAATTGCCGTAGATATGATCGCTCTAGTGGGTGCTTATGATACGGCGGTGCTAGTTAGTGGTGATGGCGATTTAGCTTATGCGGTCGATTGTGTCAGCTATAGAGGTGTGCGGGTGGAAGTGATTAGTTTGCGCGCGATGACTAGCGATAGCCTAATTAATGTGGCCGATCGCTATATTGATCTCGAAGCGATCAAAGACGAAATTCAAAAAACTCCCCGCAGTCCTGGATATAGCTACCGTCCGCTATCAAGCATCAGTTTGATTGATGGAAAGGTTGAAGGCGCGTGATATTTAATAACTCAAACTCCAGCCAGCAGAAAATACCCAGTTTTCGTCTGGGCGCAATTCTGTTGCTGATGTTGGTAATTTCTGGCGGGGGACTGGGTAGGGTGTCAATCCCCCCAACCTTCAGAACCAACTACTTCTGGGGACCAGCCACCCTCAGAAGAGTTTGAGAACACCCTCACCCTGGAAGATGTGGTACTCGAACAAGTAGACGAAGATGGCCAACTGCTGTGGCAGGTAGAGGCTAAACAAGCAAGTTATAGTCAAGATCAGAAAATTGCCACAGTGACTGAACCTGTGGGGGAACTGTTTGTCAAGGGTGAGTTACGCTATAAAATCGAAGCTAAACAGGGAGAACTGCACCAAGATGGTCAGCGACTGTTTCTCCGAGATGATATTGTCGCGGTTGATCTGGAAAATGGTATTGTTTTGCGCGGTCAAGAGTTGGAATGGATTGTTAATGAGCAAATTCTGATTGTTCGTGACAATGTGACCGGAGAACATGAAAAAATGCAGGCGATCGCTACTGAGGTCCAATTGTTCAACGATGACAAGCGCGTGGAATTTTGGAACCAAGTGGTGATCAACTTTAAGGAAGTAGGGGTGCAGCTACGCACTGATCATGTCATCTGGCGATGGGAAGAAGAAAGATTTATTTCTGACCGTCGGGTGGAAATCGATCGCCTAGAAAATATGGTGGTTACTGATCGCGCTGTCGCTAAAAGTGCCGAACTAGATTTAACTACAGCTATAGCCACTTTCAAAGATCATGTTCAGATTGCCCTGTCTAACCCGCCATTACAGCTTTCCAGTGATAAATTACAGTGGAACTACCAAGAACAAACTCTTAATTCCCCAGGGCCAATTACTATTATCGATCGCCAACAGCAATTGACTTTTTCGGGTGATCAGGGTTGGGGAGATTTGGACAACCAAATTTTTAACCTGATTGGTAATGTTCTGGGGGTGGCTCAAAACCCACAGGCTCAAATTAATGCTGATCTACTCACCTGGTATGTACCACAACAAGCATTTAAAGCTGAAGGTGATGTAATTTACCGCCAAGTTGACCCCCAGATGACTCTGCGGGGAGAAGTGGCCACCGGACAATTTTCTACTCAAACTGTCGTGGTCACTGGCAGAAATCAGGGCGATCGGGTAGTTACCGAAATTTTCCCCTAAACTAAATTCAATCAGGCTGGCAATTGATGTTAAAATAGCCCCACACCACTTGCGAAGTCAATAACCCCTATTCTGGCTTCAATTTTTCTCGCGATAAGTGAGAACGATTACATCTTGTAGGGATGATCCCCTTCTGGTAAAATCAATATCTAAAGTTAGTATAAAATACTTAGCTTACCAGATAACCAGGCCATTGTGTCAGTGGGGAGTCAGTAAGCTGTCTACCGATCGAGATTGGCTATACCTACATGGGTAGTCGCCAATTCTCAATTGTGACACTGGCCTGGGTTGTCCTGCTCAAAATAGAGTGGTTGAGCTTGTAAACAGTTTTTTGCTTAGAGGGAACCTATGGTAAATCAGCCGGATCGCGTAGTTTTAATTGGTGTTGCTGGGGATTCCGGGTGCGGAAAATCTACCTTTTTGCGTCGTATAACAGACATCTTTGGAGAAGATTTTGTTACGGTCATCTGTTTAGATGATTATCATAGTCTCGATCGCAAGCAACGTAAGGAAACCGGGATTACCGCTCTCGACCCCCGCGCTAACAATTTCGACCTGATGTATGAGCAGATTAAAACGCTCAAAAGTGGTCAATCTATCAATAAACCTATCTATAACCATGAAACTGGTCTGATCGATCCGCCAGAACGTATCGATCCTAATCACATTGTGGTTATTGAAGGTCTACACCCCTTGTATGATGAGCGTGTCAGAGGTCTGTTAGACTTTAGCGTTTACCTCGATATTAGTGATGAGGTCAAAATCTCCTGGAAAATACAGCGGGATATGGCTGAACGGGGACACCGCTATGAGGATGTTCTGGCTTCTATTAATGCTCGTCGTCCTGACTTTGAAGCCTATATCGATCCTCAGAAGCAATATGCAGATGTGGTCATCCAAATTCTACCTACCCAATTGATTCCTGATGATAAGGAACACAAAGTCCTACGGGTACGCCTCATGCAGCGCGATGGAGTAGAAGGTTTTGAACCGGCTTATCTGTTTGATGAGGGATCAACTATCCACTGGACTCCTTGCGGTCGTAAGCTGACTTGTTCTTATCCCGGTATCAAGATGTTCTATGGGCCTGATGGTTACTATGGAAATGAGGTCTCTGTACTAGAGGTGGATGGGAAGTTCGATAACCTCGAAGAGATGATCTATGTTGAAGGTCACATGAGCAATATTGCTACCAAATACTACGGTGAACTCACCCATCTGTTGCGGGAACACCAAGACTACCCCGGTTCTAATGATGGCACTGGACTGTTCCAAGTTCTGGTCGGTCTGAAAATGCGAGCCACTTATGAACGCTTGGTCGGAAAAGGTGAAAAAGTGGCGGCGGCTGTTTAGCTATACGCTATTTGATTTTAACTCGCCCTTGGCTATTCGCTGAGGGCTTTTTTTTGCCGCTGTCTTGATTTTTTATTCAATTTTAGACAGTCCCAACCTAGGGGTTGACAAAAGGTGGCGATCGCGGTTACAATATTTACATATTGTTAAATAATTAAACATTGGCAAAAATAAAAAAATTACAAATATTCCATTATATTAGAAGTATAGCAGCAACCCCAGCCAAAGGCAACCCCTCCCCCCCAAAAAGGCCAATTTTTTCACAAAAGTTACAAAAGTTAACATAATTCCTAGCTTGATAATTCAAGTTGGGGGAAAAAGGACAGCACAGGACAGCACAGGACGTGCTTGCTAGTAACAAAAAACTTATTCAAACCTACACACAAACCAAAAACCTTGTACTATGCAAACAACCACAATAACCGGAGTTAAAGTGCCAAAATATGTTACACCCAGCGTTGCCACCTGGCGAAGATGGAAAAAACTCGGCGCAATTAAAGCCGTTCGTACCGTTGGCAACCAACGAAGATACATCATCGAAGAAGCCGAGAAACAAAAGCCCATTGTCTGTTATGCAAGAGTCAGCACCCATTCCCAAAAGGATGACCTCATTAGACAGGCTGAATTTCTACGCAGAGCATACCCAACAGCATAAATTCTTACAGAAGTTGGCAGTGGACTCAATTTTAAACGGCGAAAATTCCTCGCTATATTGGAACGAATATACGAAGGAAATATCGGCACACTTGTCATCGCTCACGCCGATAGGCTTGTCCGTTTCGGATTTCCACTCATTGAATGGTTATGTGCAAAAAGTGGATGTTAATTCGTGGTTCTCAGGAAAAAGAGTCTCTCTCCAGAACAAGAACTCGTTAGCGATATCTTGTCCATCCTCCACTGTTTCTCTGCTCGGCTTTACGGACTACGAAAGTACGAAAAACCAGCCCGTAAAGAACTTCAAAAAGAAACCCCGTCATCAGACAAGCAAGATGACTCCGAACAGCTTGAGGAAGGTGAGATTGTATCCTTGTCAAGAATTACACGCTGTTTGGAAACGTTGGTTAGCTGCTTATCGGTGGATTTATAACTATACCATTGCTACTTTGAAACATGGCTATCAAGGGACCTGTTTTGACTGCCAAAAGTTAGTCAGAGATAGTGAAAAACCGGAATGGGTGAAATTTTTACCAGGACATCAATTACAGGAAGCAGTAGCCGATGCTTTCGATGCTTTTAAACAAGCTAATGCGGCTGGGGGTCAAGTCAAATTCAAGTCCTGCCGGGCACCATCTCAAATCATTAAATTCAAGGTAAATAACTTTAAAAATGGAACTTGGTATACCCGTTTAACTAAAGGTTTAACCTTTACTTCACCTCAAGCTATACCTAAGAATTGCCTTTATGGAACGCAATTAAAGTATGCCAGGGGTAAATGGTATGGTTGTTTTCCAGAGTATCAAGAGCGAGAAACAACAGAGCAAAAGCGAGTTATGGCTTTAGACCCTGGTGTGCGCTCCTTTTTGGTGGGTTATGATGGTGAATCAATTACGGAATTTGCCACTAATGATATTGGCAAAATCAATCGCCTTTGCTACCATTTAGACCTTTTAATGAGCCGGATTAGCCAATGTAAAATTAAACGAAAACGAGATCAAATGCGTAAAGCTTCTCATCGAATGCGGGAGCGGATTCGTAACCTAGTAGATGATTTACATAAGAAAGTCGCTCATGTCTTGGTTAATCACTATAAACTTATCTTTCTTCCTACTTTTAATTCGAGTGAAATGGTTTTGAAATCTCGTAGAAAGCTCAACTCTAAGTCAGTGAGAAACTTGTTAACTTGGAGTCACTACAGATTTGCTAAACATCTCATGCAACAAGCAGAAAGAAAAGGTGTGTTAGTGGTTCGTTGTAACGAAAGTTATACCTCTAAAACCTGCCCCCATTGTGGTCAAATCCATGAGAAACTAGGGGGAAGTAAGGTTTTTAAATGTCCTAATTGCGGTTATACAGCACCCCGTGATTGGGTAGGCGCACGAAACATTATGCTTCGTGCTTTGCAGGCTACTGCCGTTGTCTTCCAAGACAATGCGATACTTTTTCAATCTGCGTAAAGCTTTCATAAGTTTTGTACAGGTTTGAAAAGGTTAAATGTAGCACAATGCCTTCAGAGACGGCTGGGGAAGAGCATGATTTAATCTCAAATTAGGTTAATATTTTAGGGCAATATGGTATAATAAGCGAGAAGAGTTGAGGATAAACCTATTGCCAGATATGTCAAACCCAAGGAAGCCGCCCAAATCCTTGGAGTCCATGAAAGAACACTCCGCAGATGGGACGACAATGGCTCAATCGAGACCATCAGAACCCCCGCTGGGCAACGACGATACAACGTTGAGTGATATACTGCTGCCAAATCAGGCAGTGACAAACGCAAAGTCGTTATCTATGCCAGAGTTAGTAGCCGCGCCCAGCAGTCCGACCTCAACCGACAGGTGGCCGCACTGTCCAACCTCTACCCCGAAGCAGAAGTCGTCTCAGAAATCGGAGGCGGGCTCGACTTCAAGGGAAAGAAAATGCTGGCCTTACTGGGACATCATTTGTCAGGAGATGTCGGCATGGTTGTCGTTGCCCACCCAGACCGATTGGCAATATGGGGATTTGACTTGTTTCGATGGCTCTATGAGCAAAACAGGTGTTCACTCATGGTTCTCAACCAGACAAGTCTCAGTCCAGAACCAGAAATGGTTGAGGACATCCTCACTATCCTCCACTGCTTCAGTTCCCGATTATACGGACGGAGTAAATACAAAACTCAGGTCAAAGAAGATCCGGATTTACCCCAGCCCGGAGCTAAATCAAGTCTGGCGTAAATGGCTGGCCGCTTGTCGGTATTGCTACAACCAAGCAATTGCATTATCCCGGAGTGGTAAACGACTAAGCAAGTTAAAGTTACGCAATAAAGTGATGCAGAGCGACTTGCCTGCATGGGTCAAAGAAACACCCTGCCACATTCGGCAAAATGCCATCTTTGATGCCTATCAGGCTTTGATCGCCAGTCCTGATGCCAGGTTTAGAAGTTGTCGTGACAGCTCTCAAGGGATTAAGTTCAATAATACTAATTTCTCTTCAGGGAGTTGGTATCCAAGGCTCACGAAAGGATTAACTTTCATGGTTTCCGAAGCTATCCCTAAAACTTGCGGGCAAGGGACTCAGTTGGTGTTTACCAAAGGTCGATGGTTGGCGATTTTCCCTGAACCAGTTGCCGTTACCCCAACTGACGCTACTGGCGTGATTGCATTAGACCCGGGTGTGCGAACTTTCATAACCGGGTTTGATGGTTCACGATTTCTGGAATTGGGCTCCGGGGATATTGGACGCATTACTAGGCTATGTCAACATTTGGATGATTTAATGAGCCGAATCGCCAAGGAACCCTGTCGTTCAAGGAGGCGACGGATGAGGCAAGCGGCTCAACGAATGAGAACCAAAATCCGCAATCTAGTTGATGAAGCCCACAAACAAATTGCTCACTACTTGACTCACAACTACAGCCTAATTTTTTTGCCCACCTTCGAGACTTCCGATATGGTTGCCAAGGTGAAGCGTCTAATCAGGTCTAAGACTGCCCGCGCCATGCTGACATGGGCGCATTATCGATTCAAACTAACCCTGAGACATCAAGCCGAGATAACTGGAACCACAGTTGTAGATGTGACGGAAGAATACACCAGCAAAACCTGTACTCACTGTGGTCATGTGCATTCCCAGCTAGGTGGCTCAAAAGTGTTCCGATGTCCTGAGTGTGGGTTCACTCTACCCAGGGACTGGAACGGTGCTTTTGGAATCTTTCTAAAAGCTTTGCGGGATACCGCCTCTGTTACCTTAACGGGTAATAGTGCTATCGTCGCATTGTCAGGCAATAGCCGGATAAATGTCGCGTAAATGTATCAGCCAATCCAATTTTCTGTTCTGAAGCGCCAGCGTTCGTTTCCGGTGTTAGCATCTAGGGCGTAGAGCAAGGTCAAATTTAAAAGTTAGCAAAAACCAGATGAATAATGTTGTTGATTATCTTCGAGTGAGCCTAATAGATCGGTGTAACTTTCGATGCCAGTATTGTATGCCGGAGGGTGCGGAAATTGACTATATCCTAGAGATGAACTTACTGACCAACGGGGAACTGCTGAAACTGCTGAGGGAAGTTTTTATCCCGGTGGGGTTCACTAGGTTTCGTCTAACGGGGGGTGAACCGTTGCTGCGTCCTGGGGTAACGGAATTAGTGTCAAAAATCGCGGGATTTCCAGAAACGGAGGATCTATCAATGACGACTAATGGTTTTTTGCTATCCCCGATGGCAGAATCTCTTTACCAGGCAGGTTTAAGGCGGATTAATATTAGCTTAGACTCTCTAGATCCTGAGATTTTTAATCAAATTATTGGTAATCGTGGGCGCGATCGCTGGCGACAGGTTTGGGATGGAATTCAATCGGCTTATCGGGTAGGGTTCAACCCACTGAAGCTGAATGTGGTGGTAATTCCGGGGGTAAATGACCATGAAATCCTAGATTTAGCGGGGTTAACGATAGACCGAGATTGGCACGTTCGGTTTATCGAATTTATGCCTATTGGCAATGGCCAGTTATTTGGCGATCGCGGTTGGGTAGCTTCGGAAACGTTGAGAGAGCAAATTCGGGGTCGTTGGGGTTTAGCAGAATCCCAGGTGCGAGGGAACGGACCCGCAGATGTTTTTAAAATTCCGGGCGCTAAGGGAACCCTAGGATTTATCAGCCAAATGTCGGAATGTTTTTGCGATCGCTGTAACCGAATGCGCCTATCAGCGGATGGTTGGTTAAGGCCTTGTTTACTCAACGAAACAGGTCAGATCGACCTCAAAACGGCTTTGCGGTCGGGTGTTACGGTGGAGGACCTACAAAAACAGGTTAGGGATTTACTAGGTATAAAACCGGAAATCAATTTTAAGGACAGGGACACAGGAACCCCCAACGGATACAGCCGCACGATGTCGCAAATTGGTGGTTAATGGAATTGGTATTCTGATACATTTACGCGACATTTTTCCGGTTGTTCCCGGACAATGCAACGATAGCACTATTACCCGTTAAGGTAACAGAGGCGGTATCCCGCAAAGCTTTTAGAAAGATTCCCAAAGCACCGTTCCAGTCCCGTGGTAGAGTGAACCCGCACTCAGGACATCGGAACACTTTTGAGCCACCTAGCTGGGAATGGACATGACCACAGTGAGTACAGGTTTTGCTGGTGTATTCTTCGGTCACATCTACAACTGTTCAGTTATTTCCGCGCTTATGTCTCAGGGTTAGTTTGAATCGATAATGCGCCCATGTCAGCATGGCGCGGGCAGTCTTAGACCTGATTAGACGCTTCACCTGACTGGCCATATTGGAAGTCTCGAAGGGGGGCAAAAAAATCAGGCTGTGTTATGGGATGGCCAGGGATGCGACCCAATCAACCAAGGGGTTGAAGTCCTCACCGGGTAGTCCCCACGCCCATTTCAGCTCTATTTCATACCCGAAGGTCTCGCACCATACTTGGTATTATACCGTATTGCCGTAAAATGTTAACCTAATTTGAGATTAAATCATGCTCCCGTTATCAACTTTGTGTAACGGGAGAATGCCAATAATTAAGCCATACGGGAATAGTATTCAACGACGAGTAGTTCATTGATGGAAAGAGCGACCCATTCCCGTTCAATCACACCATTTACTGTAGCAGTGAGATTATTTTTATCTAACTCCAAATGGCTAGGGACGTTAGCTAAACCAGGATATTGAAGATTAGCTTTGACCATTTCGCGAGATTTGTCTCTATTTCTCACGCCAATGGTTTCGCCAGGACGACACTGATAGCTGGCAATATCTACAACTTTACCGTTAACGGTGATATGACCGTGGTTAACTAGCTGTCGGGCTGCGGGGATAGTGGGAGCCATACCCAGACGGAACACGGTGTTATCTAAACGCATTTCTAGGTATTGCAGTAAGACTTGACCGGTGGAACCGGAGGCGCGGCGCGCTTTGCGGACATAACGCAACAGTTGTCGTTCGGACAAACCATAGTTAAACCGCAGTTTTTGCTTTTCTTCTAAACGGACTGCATATTCTGAACGTTTGCGGCGAGCTTGACCGTGCTGACCAGGGGGATAAGCACGTCGGGCTGTTTTCCGGGTTAGTCCGGGAAGATCCCCTAAACGACGTGCAACCCGAAGCCGGGGTCCTCGATATCGAGACATCTAAGTTCCTCTCAACATAAAAATTTCACCAACCTTCTATTATAAGTTCTTAAAACCAAAAAGGGCAAGTGACAGAAGCGATCGCTTTCCAAAACGGGCAGTGGTATGATGAGCAAAAATTTGATTAGCTATATTTAGGCAAATGTTGAATTCCCAAAAATTGGCTTGGGGTCTTCCCCTGACAGTAGTTAGCCTGGTATGGGCTATGATTCCGGTAAAATCGGCGGCTCAGGGTTTCCCGTCTTATCGATTGGTGACAGAGGCTGATTATGCTAGATGTGTGCAACAATTGCAGGATGCTGGGGTGTCTCCTCGGGCTACAGCGACCGCTTGTGGTATGGCGATTAGACCTACAAATATTGGTGAGTGCGTGACTCTTATTACTCGTGATACTGGTATCGCTGGGGATGAGGCGGTTTTGGGATGTATGAATGTCCGCCGCCCGCAGGAGTTGGCTAATTGTGTGGTTAATATTACTAGGAGCAATAGTGAGGCTAATCCTTTAACTGTATTGGAAGGTTGCGGTCGCTCTCTTCTACCAGAGCGTTATGCTTCTTGTGTGGTGGGAATGGGTCGCGGTAGTACGGAATTTGCTGTCAATGACTTACTTAGGGTTTGTCTAAATCCCCCAGAACAGTTTACTGATAGGTTATAGGATGGGCTGGGGATGGTGGCTGCGCGCTATGGGCTAATTCTATGGCTAAGGCGATCGCAGCTTGAAAGCTGGAAGGATCAGCAATACCTTGACCGACGATATCAAAGGCGGTTCCGTGGTCGGGGGAGGTGCGGATAAAGGGTAAACCAATGGTGGTATTAACGGCGCGATCGAATGCCATTAGCTTAACGGGGATTAACCCTTGATCATGGTACAGGGCGAGGTAAGCATCATGGGCGGCGGCTGTGTTTTGGCCATACCAGGCTTGACCGGGTTTAACCCATAATGTATCGGGGGGGATAGGTCCGTCTAGTTGAATTTGGGGATAGCGATCGCGTTTTTGTTGTATCCAGGGAATTAGCCAATCTTTTTCTTCGGTTCCCAACTGACCGTTTTCGCCGCTGTGGGGATTAAGTCCAGAAACGGCTATTTTGGGGGTTTTAATACCAAAGTCCTGGTTGAGGGAGAGTATAAGTAAATCTAGTTTCTGGTCTAGGAGTTGAGGGGTCAAGGTTTGAGGGACTTGTGATAGGGGAATATGGGTGGTGGCGAGTAAGGTGCGTAAAGTCCAGTTACTATGGGGCGATCGGGCGACAAATAGCATTCCGTAGCGGTTAACTTGGGAACGCACCGCCAAAAGTTCCGTTTGTCCTGGGTAGTCATGTCCGGCGGCTTTCCAGTGGTTTTTGGCAATAGGTCCGGTAACAATTCCCTGAAATTGCCCTTTGAGGGTGGAGGCGATCGCTGTTTCCAAATAAGCAAAACTCGCCGCCCCACTGCTGGCATTTCCGACCCCAAATTTAATCGAGGATGGGGAGGGTCCGTCATTAATATCTAAAATATTGAGATGATCGGGATTAGCGATCGCTGGAGTAGTTTTCCTGAGTTGTTGATAGGTATTTTCCAACACCCAACGGGTACCCACCACAGTTATCTCGCAGTTTTCCGTCCAAGTCGAATTAGCCAAAGCCTTCAAAACCACCTCCGGCCCTATTCCGGCTGGATCTCCCAAAGTAATCGCCAAACGTCTTAACATTTATACCCTCAACTTAACATAATTTTATTATTGAGGTTCAGTCTCTCATAAACTGCGATCGTTTTACCAAATCTTCACAATCAGGATGTTAAATTTTACAATAGCCTCTATTTCCATTTAAGTCAACAGCTTATACTCAACAGTGTGTTAATTTTCAGGCTCATTCCCGACTCGACAGATTCAAATTGTATCAACCCAAAGTCCCTTAGAATACTAGCTATGAAAGTTGGAATCCTAGCAGGTGGATTGGGAACCCGCCTCGCCGAAGAAACAGAAAGTAAACCCAAGCCCATGGTAGAAATCGGAGGTCGTCCTATCCTCTGGCATATCATGATGCACTATGGCTACCATGGTTTCAAAGACTTTATTATTGCCCTAGGTTACAAATCAGAAGTCATTAAAAAATACATGGTAGATTACTGTTCTTTAAACAGTAATAAGCTCACCGTAAATCTAGGCACAGGCAAAGTTAACATTGATGGAGGCTACCGTCAGGATTGGATAGTTGAACTACTAGACACCGGGTTATATACCAACACTGGAGGGCGTATAAAGCAACTTGTTTCCCATGTAAATAATGAGACATTTATGTTAACCTGGGGGGATGGAGTCTCCGATATTCACCTCAAGAAACTATTAGAATTCCATCAAAGTCATGGCAAACTAGCCACCATGACAGTCGTGCGCCCCCCCGCGCGTTTTGGACTCCCCAAACTAGACGGAAATCAAGTAGTTGAATTTTCCGAAAAACCTCAAATCAGTGAAGGATGGATTAACGGTGCTTTCTTTGTACTAGAGCCCGGAATTTATGACTACATTACTGGGGATGATACGCAGTGGGAAAAAGAACCGCTAGAAAACCTAGCCAAAGATGGTCAATTAATGGCTTATCAATATGACGGTTTTTGGCAGTGCATGGATACTCTGCGAGATAAACGTCGGTTAGAAGCACTGTGGGAAACCAATCAAGCACCTTGGAAAACTTGGAGAGAAGAAGATGAAATTATTACTGACGGGACACAAGGGTTACATCGGGACAATATTAGTCCCAATGCTGTTAGCAAAAAAGCATGAAGTTATTGGACTAGACAGCGAAATATTCAAACAGTGTACATTTGGGGAAGGGATTACAGAAATTCCCGAAATATGTAAGGATATTCGCGACATTGAAGCCTCAGACGTTGAGGGTTTCGATGCAATTTTGCACCTAGCGGGACTGTCAAACGACCCCCTAGGAAATCTAAATCCTGACTTAACTTACGAAATCAATCATCAGGCTTCTGTCAAGTTAGCAAAACTAGCCAAAGAAGCCGGAGTAAGTCGCTATATCTTCTCATCATCTTGTAGTAACTATGGCGCAGGAGGAGACGACTGGCTAACAGAGGAATCACCTTTTAATCCAGTCACCCCCTATGGTATTTCCAAGGTAATGGTTGAACAAGATGTTAGCAAACTAGCAGACGACAACTTTAGTCCTACTTTTCTGCGTAATGCTACAGCATATGGTGTTTCTCCCCGTTTGCGGTTTGACTTAGTATTAAACAACCTAGTGGCTTGGGCTTTCACTACCGGGCGGGTTTATATCAAGAGCGATGGTACTCCCTGGCGACCAATTGTTCATATTGAGGATATTTGTCGCGCCTTCATTGCTACCTTACACGCCCCGCGAGAAGTAGTGCATAATCAAGCCTTTAATGTCGGTCGTAATGAGGATAACTACCGCATCCGCGACCTAGCCAATATGGTCGAAGAAATTGTGCCTAATTGCATCATTGAATATGCAGAAGATGGGGGGCCAGATAAGCGTTGTTATCGGGTAAATTGTAGCAAGATTTTAGAAGCCTTACCAGAATTTCAACCAGAATGGAATGCCCGTCGTGGTGCATCAGAACTCTACGCAGCTTATCAAAAAATTGGACTGACTCTCGAAGAGTTTGAGGGTGAACGCTACAAACGTATTGCTCACATTCAGAAACTCATTGGAGAAGGAAGTTTAGATAATAGCTTGCGTTGGAAAAGCCCGGTAAATGTCTTAGCCAAGGCTTAAATCATCTGCTGACTATCAAAAAATGGTATCAGAAACCAGTTAGTTAATAGTAGTTAAAAGTATGTTAAGCTAGTCAATCTTTTTAACTTAATTACTGCCTAAAAACTCTCAAATAGCTATAGGTTTCTGATTACCTAATTCAGTCCGTGTCAAAATATTCTCATCCTGTAGCAATCAAACATCTGTAAAATATGCCTAATTCCATACCAGTCTGTCGTTCTTGTGGTTCGGAAAACCTAGAACTAATTATTTCCTTTGGCTATACTCCCCTAGCTGATGGATTAATCACCCGCGAGAATATTGATAAACCCGAATACACAGCCCTTCTGGATTTAGTATTTTGTCCAGACTGTGGACTGGTTCAGATAACGGTTAGTGTTCCCCCGGAAATTCTGTTTGGTCGAGATTATCCTTATTTTTCGTCGGTTTCTCCTTCCTTACTGAAGCATTTTGGTGATAGCGCCCAAAACATTATTAAATCCAGAAAATTAGATAGCAATAGTCTGGTAATTGAGGCGGCGAGTAATGATGGATATATGCTGAAAAACTTTCTGGAACAAGGGATTCCGGTTTTAGGGATTGACCCCGCGACGGGTCCGGTAGAAAAAGCCAGAGAATCAGGAGTTACCACAATTCATGATTTTTTCACTAAAGATTTAGCTGAAAAATTACATTCTGAGGGCAAAAAAGCGGATGTATTTTTAGCCAATAATGTTTTGGCTCATGTGCCGGATTTAAATGGCTTTGTGGAAGGTATTTATACGCTATTAAAGCCGGATGGTGTAGCAGTAATTGAAGCTCCGTATGTCGTCGATTTAGTAGATCATTGTGAATTTGATACTATCTATCACCAACACTTGTGCTATTTTTCAGTAACCGCCCTTGATAGGCTATTCCGCCGCCATTTTCTGTATTTAAATGATATTCAGCGGACGGCTATTCATGGGGGTTCTTTGCGGTTGTTTGTGGAACCCAAAGAGGCGGTTAAAGATTCGGTGATATCTCTGCTTCAACAGGAAAGGGAATTAAAGGTAGACCGTATGGACTATTATAGAGATTTTGTCGATCGCATAGAAGTTATTAAGGATAATTTACTGAATATTCTGTGGGACTTAAAGCGACAGGATAAAAGGGTAGTAGGTTACGGTGCGGCGGCGAAAGCGACGACATTGTTAAGCTATTTTGGTATTGATAAAACGCTGTTAGATTATGTGGCGGACTTAAACCCCTTTAAACACGGACGTTTTATGAGTATCAATCATTTACCGATTGTACCACCTTCGAGATTAGTAGAAGACCAGCCAGATTATGTTTTGATTTTGGCGTGGAATTTTGCGGAAGAAATTATCAAGCAGCAACAGGCTTACCGAGACCGGGGTGGTAAGTTTATCATTCCCATACCTGAGCCCAAAATTGTAGATTGATTATCCCCAAATCGTCAGTTAAATAGCGCCCATATTGTTGTTTATCGGTCAAATAATTAGGAGATAAATATGAGTAGTCAATCGGTCGCTAAGGTAGCGAATACTGAACCGGAGTTGAAGTTAGTTGAGCATACTTGTCCGAACTGCGGTCATCAAGAAATGTGGGTTTTCTATGAGGTGCGGGATGTGCCTGTTCATAGTTGTTTAATGATGCCAACCCGACAGGAAGCCTTAGATTTTCCGCGCGGGGATGTGGTGTTAGGATACTGTGAAAATTGCGGTTTTATTACCAATACGGCATTTGATTCTAAATGGTCAGCCTACGCCCCGAATTATGAAGACCAGCAAAGTTTTTCCCCGACATTTAATCAGTTTGCTCTGGATTTAGCGAATCGGCTGATTGACAAGTATAATCTCCGTGATAAAGATGTAGTTGAAATCGGCTGTAGCAAGGGTGATTTTTTGGTGCTAATGTGCGAGTTAGGGAATAACCGAGGGGTAGGTATTGACCCTTCGGCGGTGGTGGGACGAGTCCAAAGCCCAGCCACGGAACGCATTAGGTTTATTCAAGACTATTATTCAGAGCGCTACACTGAATATGTGGGGGATTTTATCTGCTGTCGCCATACTTTAGAACATATCTACCCAACGGCTGAATTTGTGGGGACGGTGCGGCGTTCAATTGGGAATCGCCCAACTTCTGTATTTTTTGAAATTCCTGATATGGGTCGAGTTCTCAAGGATTTGGCTTTTGAGGATATCTACTATGAGCATTGTTCTTATTTTACACCAGGAACTTTGGCTCGTTTATTCCGCGCTTCTGGGTTTGAGGTGACGGATGTATATTTAGCATATAGTGACCAATATCTGTTAATTGAGGCGGAACCTGTCTCGGATTTGTCGGGTAAAATTCATCCTTTTGAGGAAAGTCCCGACCAAGTAAAACAGGATATGAGACATTTTGCTACTCATGTGCAAGGTAAAATCAACCATTGGAAAGAACATCTAAAAACCGCCCAGGAAGAAGGAAAGCGGGTTGTAGTTTGGGGTTCTGGATCTAAATGTGTGGCGTTTCTGACGACTTTAAAAACTGAGAATCAGGTGCAGTATATTGTGGATATTAATCCTCACCGACACGGACAGTTTATTCCGGGTGTTGGTCATGAAATTATGTCGCCGGAATTTTTGAAGGAATATCAGCCGGATGAGATTATTGTGATGAACCCGATTTACTGTGGAGAAATCCAGAAAATGCTGGATGAGATGGGGGTATCAACAGAACTGATTGCTTTGAGTTAATGGGGGTGGTTACCGGGTCTGGGTGGCGCTGATGCCTATTTTTGGTGCGATCGCTACCGGTTCACCCTAAAATAGATAGGACAATTGTTAGACTTGTACAGGAGATCCCAAATTTATGGCTGGTGAAATTTTCAATGCGGCGTTTCTGTCCTTTGTTCTGATTCTGGTGGGATTAGGTGGCGGGTTCCTCCTCCTAAAAATCCAAGGTGGGGAATAGTCACCAGAGGCGGAACCCCACTAAGTAAATCAGGAAGGAGTTATCCGTTGCTGATTGGTATTGGCGCTAATGGTAGTTATAGCCATTGGCGCTAGTCCTGTTTGATAATTGATAATTGACCATAAAGGCATAAGTAGGGTGTGTCCCACCCGGCAAATGGTAATCAATAGGGGATAATTGACCGCTGGCGCAGTCCCACTGGGGACTCTAATCTGAGCAAATTATGAAGTTTTGTAAAAAAATGAGATAATCTTTGATAGTATTTTAAGTAAAGTTTAAGCCCCATATTGGTTATTCATGACATTATTAATTGTTGGTGCCACAGGTACTCTAGGTAGACAGATAGCCCGCCGAGCATTAGATGAAGGCTACCAGGTCCGCTGTTTAGCGCGTAGTTACAAAAAAGCTGCTTTCCTAAAAGAGTGGGGTGCAGAACTGGTTCCGGGGAACCTATGTGATCCAGAAACCTTAAAACCGGCGCTAGAGGGGGTAAAGGTGGTAATTGATGCGGCGACGGCGCGCCCGACAGATTCGCTGAGTATTAAAGATGTAGACTGGAAAGGGAAAGTGGCCCTGATTCAGGCTGCTAAAGCGGCAGGAGTAGAAAGATTTGTGTTTTTTTCGTTCCTGGATGCGGAAAAATATACGCAAGTGCCATTATTAGAGATTAAACGCTGTACAGAAAAGTTTTTAGCTGAATCTGGTCTTAAATATACAATTCTGAGACCCTGTGGCTTTCTGCAAGGCTTAATTGGTCAATTTGCGATCCCGATTTTAGATGGTCAGTCTGTATGGGTTCCGGGGGTAAGTTCTCCGATCGCCTATATGGATACTCAGGATATCGCTAAAATCACGATCCGGGCGTTATCAGTTCCGGAAGCGGAAAATAAAACGTTTCCGGTGGTGGGTTCGAGAGCTTGGACAGCGGATGAAATTATCCGCTTGTGCGAAAGACTGTCAGGGAAACAAGCCAGAGTCACGCGCACACCTAACAGCATTGTCCGTATTGTCCGCAAAGTTACTCGATTTTTCCAGTGGAGTCTGAACATTTCGGATCGTCTGGCGTTTGTGGAAGTTCTAGCGACGGGTCAACCTCTGAAAGCGTCAATGGATGAGACTTATCAGATACTAGGTATCAACCCAGAAGAAAATACCACCCTGGAAAGTTACCTGCAAGAATACTTTGGTCGGATCATGAAAAAACTGAAAGAGCTGGAATATGAACGAGAAAAACAGAAAAAACGTAAACAAAAGCGCAGCCCGTTCAAATCGTAAGAAGATTTGGCTGTAGGCTTTTGTTGTAGTAGGCTAATGGAATCGGTCAGTTATTTGGCTGATTGTGGTAAAATGGGGCGCTAAGTAAATTTGCCCCAATGATTGTTGCTCAACCATTATTAAGTTTATCCCCGTGCCAAAAGTAGGGATTCTTTATAACGATGCTAAGGCTGCTGCTTGTCGCAGTGCCATTGAATTAAAGGACAAGTTAACCAACCTGGGTTGGGATGTTTTTGTGGCGACAGGAATGGGGGGGATTTTGGGTTATTCTAATCCCGATCGCCCTCTGTGTCATACTGCGATCGAGGGGTTAGCGCCGCCAGAGTTCGATCGCGATATGAGTCTTGCTATTGTCCTGGGGGGAGATGGTACTGTTCTTTCTGCGTCCCGACAATTAGCGCCCCAGGGTATCCCCATGTTAGCGGTAAATACAGGCCACATGGGATTTCTGACGGAAACTTATCTAAATCAGTTACCCCAAGCCTTAGAAGCGGTGTTGGCTGGGGAATATTTGGTTGAAGAACGGACAATGCTATTGGTGCGGGTATTTCACCAGGAAAGTTTGCTCTGGGAGGCTCTCTGTTTAAATGAAATGGTGCTACACCGGGAACCGATGACCTGTATGTGCCATTTTGAAATAGAAATCGGTCGCCATGTTCCGGTTGATATTGCTGCTGATGGGGTGATTATTTCTACCCCGACTGGCTCTACGGCTTATTGTCTGTCGGCGGGGGGAGCAGTAGTTACGCCAGGGGTGGGAGTTCTGCAATTGTTGCCAATTTGTCCCCATTCTCTGGCTTCGCGGGCTTTGGTTTATGCAGACCGGGAAGTGGTGACTATTTACCCGGCTAGTCCTAATCAATTGGTGATGGTGGTTGATGGCAATGGCGGATGTTATGTTCTACCAGAATATCACGTCCGAGTTGAGCGATCGCCTTTTCCGGCTCGTTTTATTCGTCTGAAACCACCGGAATTTTTCCAAATTTTGCGAGAAAAACTAGGCTGGGGACTCCCTCATATTGCTAAACCTACTTCTGTGGAACTACCTTGAGGCAACTGAGTCGAATTAACTAATTTTACACGGTAAACTGTTCCCCTATGAATGCGATCGCCCTAGATTCCCGTGCCTCCATATTGATTATTGAAAGTGATCAACTGTTGGCGGAAAATATCAGTAATGACTTGCACGAGTCCGGCTACTTTCCGGTAGTGGCTCACAATACCGCCATGGGTTTACATCAGGTAACGGAACTGCAACCAGCTTTGATTGTCATAGAATTGATGCTGGGGGGAGAGTCGGGATTGTCTCTGTGTCGCCATCTCCGGGAAATGGGCTGCACTGCGCCTATATTAATCTTTATGGCTCGTGATACCGTTGATGACCGGGTGGCTTGTTTGGAATCAGGCGCTGATGATTATTTTCTCAAACCCTATCGCTGTGAAGAGTTCCTCGATTTGGTGAAGCTATATCTCAAATCGGAAGATAATCACTCCGATATGTTGCGGTTTGCGGATTTGGTCTTAGATTTGGCGACCAGACGCGCTATTCGTAACCATCGGGCGATCGATTTAACCATGAAGGAATTTGATTTGCTCAAATATTTAATGGAGCATCCTCGGGAAGTTTTGACTCGTGAACAGATCCTGGAAAATGTCTGGGGATATGATTTTTTGGGAGAGTCTAATGTGATTGAGGTTTATATTCGCTATTTGCGACTAAAAATTGAGGAGGAAGGGGAAAAACGATTGATTCAGACTGTCAGAGGTGTAGGATATGTTTTGCGGGATGCCTAGGTTGAGTGGCGGTGGGTCCGGGGGCTGGCGCATGGATTGGCGGCGATTGGGATTAAGTTGTGTGACTATTACCTGGTTTTTGGTAGGCTGTGATACGCCAATGGTGTCTGTTCCTCCTAATCAGTTGGAACAGGATATGGTGCCAGTTTTTAGTCAGGGTCAGATGCTACCGATTACGGCTAAAGCTATGATTGGCGATCGCGAAATTCAGCTCGAAGTGGCGAGAACTCCTGAACAACAGACTTTGGGGTTGATGTTTCGGACTTTCCTCCCCGACAATCGCGGTATGTTATTTGTCTTCGCGCGCCCTGAGTTTGCACAGTTTTGGATGAAAAACTGTAAGATTCCTTTGGATATGATTTTTATGCGTGATGGGGTGGTTCGTTATATTCAGGTTAATGCTCTCCCCTGCGAGGCTGAACCTTGTCCGACCTATGGACCTACTAATGTGATGGTGGACAAGGTGATTGAGTTGCGAGGGGGACTAACTGAGGAATTGGGGCTACAATTGGGCGATCGCATCTCCGTTCGCTTTCTCAAATCTCCATAAAATAGTCTTTAGCCACTCCTATTGTAAAACTTTGTAAATTATGCTTGCCTAGTCCCAAAATGGTGCTATATTACCAGTATAGGGACACAAAACGAAGTTAATTCTTTGAGTAACCCAGTTTCGGACTTAGAGCCTGTGTCCGCCTGCTTGAGTCCACTTGCAGCGTCTGAACAGTGTGTTCGAGCTATAACTTGTTGGCATCGTCAAAGGGGTAAACTCCCGGCCTGGAGGCTCTCGTAAGTTGAGTTTGTTTGGGATCGGTGCTATAAACGGAGCCTGTATCGGCTTGATTTCTAAGGTGAGTTCCCTGAGTCAGGGTTGTTGCAAGTTTTGTTAACCAAATTTAGATCCTATCATTTTTCTGAGTAACTTATCCAACGTCTGCTTGAGTCAACTGAGTTTACTCAGTCGGTTTAGAGCCTAGTAGCCTTCTACTAGGCTTTAAGTAGTTTAGGGGTAATGCGATCGCCACATCTGGGAAAGTTTGACGAAATCAACCGAAAAAGATTAAAATTTAAGCTCTCGTATCTTCAGCCTCATATTGTCAAAACATTAATTGAATTGAGGGAACAATCATGCCTAAAGGTTCTTTTGCGACAATGCACGCAGAGACAGGGGAGCCACAGATATCATTTTATTATGAAAGTGGTACAGTTGAAACCTTCAGTCTGCCAATTTCTGCCGCTGAATTAGCCCAAAAATTGCCCCAAATGTTATCACAAAGGTGGGTAACTTTCCATTTGATTGATCAAACCGTTTTGGTCTGTATGGCTAAGGTGACTAAGGTGGAAGTCAAGCCGCCACTTCCCCAAATTCGAGATCAAGCCAGTTTCGCCAATGCTCAGAGGATAACAGCCTTACAAAGGGGAGCCGTCGGTAAAATTGGGGTACAGTAGTAGTCTAAGTTAATTCGCAGGTGCATCTCACATTTTTAAAAAATTGTCATAATTAACCATGCCTTTAGTAAGTTTAATTCAAGCAAGTTCCTATGAACCCTTAGCCTTACGCCATTCTTTAGAAGCCTTATTGGAACCTTGGGGTGGTGTGAGAAGATGGGTAAAACCAGGCGATCGCGTTTTATTAAAGCCGAACTTATTAACAGGTTCTCGTCCGACCAAAGAATGTGTCACCCGTCCCGAATTAGTAGCCGAGGTGGCGAGGTTAGTTAAAGAAGTAGGTGGTCAGCCATTTTTAGGAGATAGTCCAGCCTTTGGGAGTGCTTTAGGGGTAGCCAAAGCCAACGGTTATTTACCCCTAATTAGGGAGTTAGACTTACCCGTGGTGGAATTTCACGGTCGCCAGTATTCAACCGATACCCAAGAGTTTGAACGGTTGCGGTTAAGTCGGGAGGCTATGGAAGCCGACGTTGTGATTAACCTCCCCAAGGTGAAATCTCACACCCAGCTAACAATGACTCTGGGGGTGAAAAACCTGTTTGGTTGTGTTCCGGGGAAAATGAAGGCCTGGTGGCACATGGAAGCCGGAAAAGATGCCGATCGCTTTGGTAGAATGTTGGTAGAAACCGCTAGAGCGATCGCCCCAGAATTGACCGTTATTGATGGTATTATCGCCCATGAGGGAAATGGTCCGAGTAACGGGGAACCGCGCTTGTTGGGCTTGCTAGGAGCCTCTGAGGACGTTTTTGCACTCGATAGGGCAATGGTAGAAGTGTTAGGAGTACAATGGGATTTAGTCCCCACCCTAGTGGCCGCGAAAAGTCTAGGGTTGTGTGGGGAATTAGAGGCGATCGCCTTTCCGTTGTTGCACCCGGATGATTTACGGGTTGACGATTGGCGACTCCCCGACAAAATGACCCCCATAGATTTTGGCTTACCAAGGGTAATGAAATCGACTTTCCGCCATCTATATATTAAGCTAATCCGGGAGCGAAGACAAGCCCTATAGGTTTTGGTGTCAACCTAAGTCAAAATCGATCCTCCCATCATTTTTTGATAGCGTCGGTTCCACTCCGCCGCCATAGCCGGCCAACGTTCGAGGGTGTAGTCTTTCTCGATGACTTTTTGTGCGGCTTCTCTGGCTAGTTCCAAAACCTCGCGATCTTCCACCAAACTAGCCAAAGCGAAGTCAGGTAAACCCGACTGACGAGTTCCCAAAACCTGACCGGGACCCCGTAACTGCATATCCATTTCAGCAATAAAAAAGCCATCCTGGGACTGTTCCAAAACCTGTAATCTTTGCTTGGCTTCCGGTGAGGAACTCCCCGACATTAACAAACAATAGGACTTGTGAGCGCCACGACCGACCCGACCCCGTAGTTGGTGCAATTGTGACAAGCCAAACCTTTCGGCATTTTCAATTAACATCACCGTAGCATTAGGAACATCAACCCCAACCTCCACCACAGTTGTCGATACTAGGATATGAGTTTCTCCATCCCTAAATTTAGCGATCGCCGCTTCTTTTTCCTGGCTACTCATGCGACCATGCAATAAAGCGATCGCCAATTCCGGGAAAATCTTAGTTTGCAATTTTTGATGTTCTTCAACAGCCGATCGCACATCCAATTTTTCCGACTCTTCCACCAAAGGTAAAACCACATAAACCTGTCGTCCTTGTGCCACTTCTCGGCTAATCAAATCGTAGGCTTCCTGACGTTTACGACCAGATAACATAGTAGTTTGAATTGGCTGTCTTCCCGGCGGTAATTCATCCAACTGACTCACATCGAGATCTCCGTGTAAAGTGAGGGATAATGTGCGGGGAATAGGAGTTGCGGTCATCGTCAAAACATGGGGTGACTCACCTTTTTGTTGTAACTTAGCCCGTTGCTGCACCCCAAAGCGATGCTGTTCATCAATCACCACCAACCCCAACTTATGAAAATTCACCTGGTCTTGAATTAACGCATGAGTTCCCACCAAAACCGGCAATTCTCCCGTTTGTAATTGAGCATGAATTTGGCGACGTTTAGCAGCCTTAGTCGAACCCGTCAACAACTCAACCGGAAGGTGCATTAAATTCAACCAACCCACCAATTTTTGATAATGTTGTTCCGCCAAAACCTCCGTCGGAGCCATCAAAGCCGTCTGATATCCTGCTTGAATTGCCGCCAACATTGCCACCACAGCCACCACAGTTTTACCCGCCCCAACATCTCCTTGAATTAAGCGATTCATAGGTTCTTCCGAATTGAGATCCGTCAAGATTTCTCCAATCACTCGTTTTTGAGCCTTGGTTAATTCAAAAGGCAAGATTTTATAAAACTGTTGGATGAGTTCACCTTGGGGGAGGAGAGCCGCGCTTTTTTCGTTGGTTTTAGAAACTTGTCGCCGCTGCAATAAGCCGATTTGCAAATAGAAAAATTCATCAAATACTAAGCGTCGTCTAGCCGAGGCTAACCAGTCGCGGTTGGGGGGGAAGTGAATATTAGTGATAGCATCCGAGATTTCAATTAACTGATATTTTTCCCGCAATTTGGGAGGTAATGATTCCGGGAGTTTATTAGCTGCTGGTAATGCCGCCAAAACCGCCTTCCTGACCAAATCCGCCCCAATGCCATCCGACAACGGATAAACCGGTAAAACCCGCCCAATTTTCATGGAAGCCGCACGACTATCAACCCGGTCTAAGACTTCCAATTCCGGGTTATCTAGGGTAATGCCATATTTATTTTTTTTCACCAACCCAGAAGCCGCGATAATGGCTCCCGGAGGATAGTTATATTTTTGTTTATGTTGCCAGCCTTTATTGCTATAGCGATTTCCCGCAAAAAAACGACTAATTTTGAGTTGTCCGGTTGCGTCTTTCACCATTAATTCTAAAATAGTGAGTTGGCGATTTTTGGGGCTACTAAAACAATTACACCGCTTCACCTGTGCGACAATGGTAACAGTTTCCCCAGGTGCTAATTCTTTGATGGGGACTTGGCGCGCGTAATCAATATGGTCGCGGGGATAATAATAGAGTAAATCATAAATCGTATAAATTCCCAGCCTGGCTAAAAGGTCGCTATTTCTAGGCCCGACCAGTTCTTTTAAACCCTGGTCTAATTGGGGAGATTTTGGCGGGGTAACTTCCTGGGTAATGCCGCGACTGCGAGGGGGAGGGGATGGCTCTGAGGGCTGATTTTGGGCGAGTTTTTTCTGAGCTTCTAACAGACGCTCGGCTTGGAGTAAAAAGTTGCGAGTTTCGGCTATCAAATGCTGTCTATCTTCGGTGATAAGTTGGGAATATATAGCAAAATCTCCCACCAATTTCCGCCCCAAATCATGAGCTTCTAGGGGGATAATTTCGATGAGTTTATCAATGCTGATTTGTAAAAATTCATGAAATCTATACTCTTTGCCCTGAATGTTATTAAACCCACGTTCTGCTTCTACAGAGAGGGCTTTTTGGAGACGAGACCAATCGGGTTCATAGATTGCCATAGGTGATGAATTTTAACTGATTTGGATTGCCAACTTGGTTGATATTATAAGGGTTTATTGGTGCATTAATCAAGCTCAAATACTTGACAAATTCAGAAATTGCAGATATCATGAAACCATGGGCTATGGTGGCTATTTATGACCATAGTAGATGACTATTTAATCAATATAGCATATTTGCGCTAGGTCTGATAAACCCTTCCCAGAAAGGGGGTTTATATGACTATCTCTGGTGAGGTCGGACAAACTCTGCCAGAAACCAGGTTTGTTTCCCCCCAACTCCCAGAAACCGGGTTTGTTTCCCCCCAACTCCCAGAAACCGGGTTTCTATGACTATCTCTGGTGAAGTCCGATCAACTAGGGTTTTTCTGAGGGTGAATTAGTGGATTAATTTAGATTAACTACTTGACAAACCCAGAAATCGGAGATATTATGGTGGTGATGGGTTATGATAGCCCATCTTGACTCTAGCCTAGCTAGGTAGGTCAAGGTAGGCAATCAAAGGCGATCGCATTTACTGCTCCCTACTCATCGAACCAACTAGAACGCCAAGCCGCCTCAGCCTGTAGGACAGCCCTTTCCCGCAATTTCTTCTGATAGTTGCGTCCCAACTGGTTGAGGCGTTTAGCCACCTGGCGGATTTTTTGTCGTCCAGCCATCACCCTAGGGTCAGAAAACTCGATTTCCGATATCCGCAGATGAACGGTAATCAGTTGAGTGACGCGGGAGGTCTGTTCCTCATTTTCATCTTCCGTCTCCACCATGAGAGTCAACAAATTGGGGGTATTACCCGCCGTAGCTTCCAGGGGAGGTTCAGTTTTAGAAGCCGCTTCTATGAGGGCTACAGGCAGCTCTGGGGGCATTATAGCATATTCCTGCAACAGCAAGTTAATCTCATGGGAGAGGCGATGCAGAATTTTAGTAGTGGCTTCGTCAATGTTTTCTTGCCAACGCAGAAGATGGTAGGGCGTAATTAGTAGGGGTTTTGGACTAGATGGAGAAACGGATTTAAGAGGAGAAATTGAGGGGCGAAAATCTTGATTTTCTTGGCTTTCCGTCTCTGGGGATGGTTCTGAATCCTCGGATTTTTGGGGGTCATTCTCATCTGGTTTTTGCTGAGAAATCGGCGCACGGACTAGATTAAATAACCGATTTTGCGATCGCGAAACCTGATGGCGAATTTGTGATTGTAGTTCTTGCCGTCGCGAGAAAGACAGCTTTAAAAAGGCTTCTGGATAACCCTGAGTGCATAAATGATAAGTAGCCAGGATGAGTTGCTGTCGCAAGCCCTCACCCAAAACCTGTAGATAATCACTATAACATTGATGTAATTCTTGGGCAATATCAGCGATCGCATCTTCGAGGGCTGCGATCTCCTGTTCAATTTGTTTAACAGATCCGGCCATAGTTATAATAGGGGGAACATTAGAGCAACACTAAACAAAAAACCCCGATCCATTCTGATTATGCCATCAGATCGGGGTTAATTTCACCAAAACTTAGGAATTGAGAGTCGATAGGTTATGCCTTCCCACCAGTTTGGGCAGCCACTTCATCAGCAAAATTAGTCTCTTCTTTTTCCAGACCTTCACCCAAGACAAATCTGGCAAACCGACGGACCTTAATATTTTCGCCCAAAGTAGAGATAGTCTGCTTAATGAGTTCCTCAACGGAAATATTCTGGTCACGGATATAGGGTTGGTCTACCAGAGACAACTCTTTGAGTCGTTTATCAATACGACCCTGGACAATTTTCTCTTTAATGTTGTCAGGCTTGTTACCGAGATCATCACGTTTCATCTCGATTTCCTTTTCCTTAGCCACCAGAGCAGCGGGGATATCATCCACGGAGACATATTCAATATTGGGACAAGCCGCAATTTGCATGGCGATATTACGCACCAACTCTTGGAACTCTTCCCGACGAGCGACAAAATCGGTTTCGCAGTTAACCTCCACCAGAACACCAACCCGACCCCCGGTGTGAATGTAGCTACCGACTATCCCTTCAGTCGCCGCACGCCCAGATTTTTTGTCAGCGGAAGCGATACCCTTTTGTCGCAGCCATTCGGCGGCTTTAGTCATATCGCCATCATTTTCCTTGAGGGCTTTTTTGCAGTCCATCATACCCGCGCCAGTTTTATCGCGCAGTTCCTTAACCATCTTTGCAGAGATTTCAGCCATGTTTAATCCTTTAATTGCTTAGTTAAATTGCCAGTAACCAACACTTGTTAGGAAAGTTTAACAAATGTTTCACCAAATACCGAAACCTGGCTCGGTAGAAGTCTGGGAAGCCATAGCGCCCCCCCAGACCGTCTACTATAGTTGTATTGACCTAATCATCAGAGGAATCATCAGAGTCATCATCAGACTCATAATCATCACCGAATTCCTCGTCATCGTAATCGGTATCCGCGTCGTCGTAATCATCATCAGCGCCAACAGCAGATACCCCGTGACAGCCTTCATAAATACCATCAGCCAATTTACCAACAATCAGCTTAATGGCACGAATCGCATCATCATTAGCGGGAATATGGATATCAGCCAGGTCAGGATCACAGTTAGTATCTAACAGAGCAATAATGGGAATCCCCAATTTCCGGCATTCCATGACGGCATTATATTCCCGGCGTTGGTCTACCATAATCACGGCATCGGGGACTCGGCGCATTCCTTTCAGACCGCCCAAATATTTCTGTAGCTTACCCATTTCGCGACGCAAAACCGCCGCCTCTTTTTTGGGGAGATAGTCTAACTGACCGCTATTTTCTCGCGCTTCCAAGTCTTTGAGACGGTCTACGCGAGTTTTAATTGTCACCCAGTTGGTCAGCATACCCCCCAACCATCGTTGGTTGACATAATAACCACCACAGCGAGCAGCTTCCTGGGCGATAATACCAGCAGCCTGTCGTTTAGTTCCCACAAACAGGAATTTTTTGCCTTGTTCAGAAGCGCTTCTGACATAATCATAGGCATCATCCATCAATTGAGCGGTTTGTACGAGGTCAATGATGTGAACACCGTTGCGTTCTGTGAAAATGTAGGGAGCCATTCTAGGGTTCCAGCGTCGGGTCTGATGCCCAAAGTGAACCCCAGACTCTAGCATATCTGCGAGACTGATAACTGGCATGATTAATTTTTCTCCTTTTCGGGTTAATCCTCCACCCAAGCGCCGATCTGTAGGGAGATTCCCCACAGACACCCGAACTCTTGGATGTGCGAGTTGAGACAACTTGACGATTATAGCAAATACTGCACCACTGACGATCGCCTCTGTCACAGAAATAGAGATTTTTTCAGGAGAGGGGATAGATTAACAGCGATCGCATTGTGTGCTTTAATAGACAAAAATCATTGGAACTTTGAAAATATGGCTAATAAATCTGGTGGATTTCCCTATCCCTTCCGTACTTTCTGGGCGATCGTCCTGTTAGGAATTAACCTGGTGGTGGCTGGCTACTACTTCCATATCATTCAGTAGTCTTGGCTGATTGCCCTTAAAAGTCTATGCTGCCGATCCATTATAGGGGTTCTCCCCTACCAATGGCTGCAGCATTTTGATGCTTTAACAATAGGTGCTTATAGGTTATGATACTTATAGATTCCTAGGTCCTGCTTTTGAGAGCTTAATTTAATCGCAGATTAGTTGAACCAATTAGGGCGATGCGCTACAATACCAAGTATGGGTGCGAGACGTTTAGGAGTGAAATAGGGATGCAATGCCCGAAATAGCCTCCTAGTGGGACTTCCACCCCTTGGTTGATGGGGTCGCATCCCTGAGCATCCCATAACACAGCCTGATTTTTGGGCCCACCTTCGAGACTTCCAATATGGCCAGTCAGGTGAAGCGTCTAATCAGGTCTAAGACTGCCCGCGCCATGCTGACATGGGCGCATTATCGATTCAAACTAACCCTGAGACATAAGCGCGGAAATAACTGAACAGTTGTAGATGTGACCGAAGAATACACCAGCAAAACCTGTACTCACTGTGGTCATGTCCATTCCCAGCTAGGTGGCTCAAAAGTGTTCCGATGTCCGGAGTGCGGGTTCACTCTACCACGGGACTGGAACGGTGCTTTTGGAATCTTTCTAAAAGCTTTGCGGGATACCGCCTCTGTTACCTTAACGGGTAATAGTGCTATCGTTGCATTGTCCGGGAACAACCGGAAAAATGCCGCGTAAATGTATCAGATACTACGATAGATGAGCTATTGAGATTTGATAGCTCGAATAGGTTGATGGTTACTATCATCGGAGATTTGACTGAGGTTGGCAGTGATAAAAGTCCGGCTACTCTGTGAATTGGCAAAGGCGATCGCATGATAGCCATAACAACCTAAATGCGATCGTTACTCTGGGTTAGTTGTGATTGTGATCACATCGGCTCAGTCCCTATGTGGTGGGGGTTTGGTGTTGGGTTGCACCCAACCTACGGTTGATGTTGATGTTGATGTTGGGTTGCACCTAACCTACGGTTGATGTTGGGTTGCACCTAACCTACGGTTGATGTTGGGTTGCACCTAACCTACGGTTGATGTTGGGTTGCACCCAACCTACGGTTGATGTTGGGTTGCACCTAACCTACGGTTGATGTTGGGTTGCACCCAACCTACGGTTGATGTTGGGTTGCACCTAACCTACGGTTGATGTTGGGTTGCACCCAACCTACGGTTGATGTTGGGTTGCACCCAACCTACGGTTGATGTGAGGATTTTTCTTTTTCCATGCTGTCAAATTAGGTGGCTCGGAGCCTTTATGAATCTTTCGCATGACGTGATTTTTGTTTATTGATCAGGAGTTTGGCTTTCATCAATTCTAAATGATTGGCGTGCAATTTCTCAGTTAACTGTGAAAGCAATTGTTCAGCCTCGGTTAGGTTGGCGTTTTGTATGGCATCTAGCAGATTGTTCAGTTCAGTATCAATGGTCTCATTACGGATACTGGTATCCATGACATCTAGTAAAACCGTATTAGCATCTTGCCCATACTGGGAAGGCAATTGTTGCAATTCACCATTGTTTAAGGTGTAAACCAAGATATTTTGACAGTCGCTGATGATAAGAGGTGAATGGGTTGTTAGCACAAATTGACAGTTAGGAAAAGTGTCGATGAGGCGATCGCAAAAACTACGCTGCCACGAGGGATGTAAATGCAAATCGACTTCATCAATCAAAACGATACCATCACCTGTTAAAGGATTTTCTAGGGCGGGGTTCAGCATAGCTAGACGGCGAGCAATATCACCAACTAGAACCATCAGAGATTTTTCGCCTTGTGAAAGTTGGGCGACATTTAGGGTTTCACCGTTTTTGTCGATCGCCATATAGAGACGAGGTTTGCGACGGACTCTCAGGTTGTCCAGATCCGGCATAAATCGGCTAATGGCGGTGCGAACTGCCGTTAATTGCCTATCTTTAGCGGAGGCATTTAGTTGCTGCAATTGTTGCCATACCGTTGAATCGGTTTGTAATAGAGGTCTGATTTCGTTCCAAAAGTCTTGAGGAATTGCTGATTCATTCTCAGTATCTTCTCTTTCTCTAAACCATTCAAAAAAACGGCGAAAGTCTACACCCTGATTTAAGGCGTTATCGTAGCCATCTAATTGCTTAAAGCTGTGCTTAGTCCTAATTTTTAGGGGCATATCCAGCACGACGCGCTCCACCGGATAAAAGGCAATTAGAGGTAGGCTTGTTTGGTCATTATCGCTGAGGTCATCACGATAAATATTAGCCAAACGAGTGCAGTCGTTTAGGTTACTATTATAGGGGGATTTTCGCCCTTTTTGGGCTTTGGCTAAAGTCCATTTAAACTGATGATGAATCTGGCTGATGTCGGCATTTTCTGAGGGATGATTATTATCATAAACCTCGATTTCAATGCTGGCAAAATTAGCGGAATTAAGTATAGAATTTTCTGGGATAGGGTTGCCACTGCCTTTTTCCGTGCGTAAACGAGCAGTGAACCAGCTAAGAGAGGTGGCTAAAGCGGTGAGAATGGAGGATTTACCCGCGCCATTTTTGCCCACGAATACGGTGATATTGCTGGGGTTTTGCTGGGTGGGTGCTAAGGAAATTTCCAGATTTTTAAATAGCCCAAAATTTGTGAGGATGACCCGTTGGATTTCCATCGCGATCGCCTTCAAACTCACCCCTATTATTATCTCCACATTGTCGCACAAAGTCAAGTCTTTGCTGTTTGTTAATCATACTGTTTCCCATGAACCAGGCAACAGTAGGGGCGCGGGGGTACAAGCGACGGCTCACGGCGACTACGGGGGAATCTCGCCTACATACTACGGTTGATGTTGGGTTGCACCCAACCTACCTTTGATGTTGGGTTGCACCCAACCTACCTTTGATGTTGGGTTGCACCCAACCTACCTTTGATGTTGGGTTGCACCCAACCTACCTTTGATGTTGGGTTGCACCCAACCTACCTTTGATGTTGGGTTGCACTTGCAGTTCATCATCACTGGGGGCGGGTTCGGGACGTTTGGCGATGCCTCGGAGTCCAGTCAGAGTGCCAGAGGGAATAGGATGAATGGAGGTGAGTTGTTTTTGCTGGAGAAATTCGGCGAAGTCCTGGACTTCTGGGATTTGGTTTTCTGGAAGGGTTTGAATCAGTTGATTGAGTTTTTCGGCGGCTGTCATAGTTTTTAGGCAGTCAGTTGGTTGGATTGGGTTGGATTTGTTATATTATCCCCGATCGCTTTATGACTTGGTTTTCGGTTTCGCAGACTTTTGGGCTGGGGTGGGTTGGCTGGTCATTTTTGTATATAAATCAAACAGTTTTTCCAGGCGTTCGGTGTCGTTTTTGAAGCGACGACCGATGTAAATTCGCTCGATAATTTCATCGTTGCGATCGTGCGCTTCCCGCACTAGGGGGAATTCAATATCCATCCGTTTGGGGTCGTACATATCGGCAATTGTCGCGGGGAAATAATGTTCTCTCGCTAATAGGATATCTTCGGCGCAACGGTTGAGGTCAGCCTTGTTTTGTTCCGTGAGAGTTGGGACTGGAAAGGTGTTATAGCAAGTAGAAGATGTGTATCTAATCCTATCTTCAAGTTTTCCAGATACAGCCCTTACCCAAGATAAGTGTAACGTCGAGGAAATGATTGCAAGAATGTAAAGACTTGGCTCTTGAATTATGCTGGCAGCGTTGTTGATTACATAGCTTTCATCCAAGTATCCAGCAGTAATATAATCGCGCCTTTCGGAAAAAACTGTTGGGACAATAATTTGATGTGAATTACGCTTATTAATCCAAGCAAATTTATGTGGACGAGAAATTGCTGTCTGTGCTCTCGTCCCAGAATTTTCACGATATTTTCTAACTTGATCGACTCGCTTGTATATTTCTGCATTTTCCAGAGCCTCACTTAGGTTCTCATCTTCAATCCACAGACACCATCGCAGGTTTCCTTTGATGAATTCTCCAGAACCTAAATATGGAAGGATATATTTTGCGAATCTTCCACTATTAGCTTTAATTATTTCGTCTCTTTGGTTTCGATTAAGTATTAAATGTCCACCGTCTAATGCACCACTTCCATCAGTAATTACAGAATCAAGACCGACAGGGACTTTTGTGCTTTCCACAAAGACACTTTGCGCGTTAAGAAGATAAGCATTGATATTTTCAACAGTTCTTAAGCTGACTACACTATCCTTATCAATCTCATAAAGTTTACGGTTTTTAATTGGAGGATTGCAGAAACCAACTATAACAACAGAAACTCCTGCATTATGACTCGCTAGGTTAGCCCATTTAAAAGACGTATGAGCAAAAGAAATTTCTTGACCACTTTCATAAATGAGTGGCCATAGAATAGAAGCTTGTACTCCTTGACAAATTGAATTGGTTGCCACAAACGCGCTTGCTGTCGGTGTAACCTTGCTATACTCTGATGCTTTTATGAACCAACCACAAACATAATCAAGAGGCTTCCATATTTTTATTTTAGAAGCAAATAATAAACCTATATCTTCTGTTTGTTCTTTCGTGCGCCAATTACTCCCTTTGTAAGGCGGATTCCCACAAATATAAGTTTCTCCGCCCTCATTTTGAAAATCAATCTCCGCCTCGTCTTGGGTTTCCCCCCACAAATCCAAATCTTGACGCTGCACCTTTACCCCCGTTCCCGTGGGCGGACAAAGACTCAACCAATCCAAGCGCAAGGCATTCCCACAGGTAATCCAATTATCATTTTTCAGGGGCAAAAAATCGGCCAACGCCAACATCTGCCCGCGATGCAACACATCACACTGATACTCAGCAATAATCAAGGCTAACCGGGCAATTTCTGCGGCAAAATGGCGAATTTCTATGCCCCGAAAATTGGTCAAGGGAATCTGAGAAGGGCGCTCCGGTTCCCCCCGCCGACGGTTAATTTCCGCCTCAATTTTCCGCATTTCCTTATAAGCAATGACGAGAAAATTCCCGGACCCACAAGCGGGGTCAAAGACGCGAATTTTGGCGAGGCGTTGGCGCAAATTCAACAACTTGCGGCGATTCTCCCCAGCCGCCTCCAACTGCGATCGCAAATCATCCAAAAACAAGGGATTAAGCACCTTGAGGATATTGGGAACACTGGTATAGTGCATCCCCAAAGCGCCGCGCTCCTCCTCATCAGCCACCGCCTGAATCATGGAGCCAAAAATATCGGGGTTGATTTTTTTCCAGTCCAAATTCCCGACATGGAGCAAATAAGACCGGGCAATTTTGTTAAAACGGGGAACGCCCTCACCCCCAGCCCCTCTCCCAGAGGAGGAGAGGGGAGTAAGAGTTTCTTGTCCCCCTTCTCCCGGTTTGACAGAAGGGGTTAGGGGATGAGGGAAATTCAGAGCGCCCTCACCCCCAGCCCCTCTCCCAGAGGAGGAGAGGGGAGTAAGAGTTTCTTGTCCCCCTTCTCCCGGTTTGACAGAAGGGGTTAGGGGATGAGGGAAATTCAGAGCGCCCTCACCCCCAGCCCCTCTCCCAGAGGAGGAGAGGGGAGTAAGAGTTTCTTGTCCCCCTTCTCCCGGTTTGACAGAAGGGGTTAGGGGATGAGGGAAATTCAGAGCGCCCTCACCCCCAGCCCCTCTCCCAGAGGAGGAGAGGGGAGTAAGAGTTTCTTGTCCCCCTTCTCCCGGTTTGGGAGAAGGGGTTAGGGGATGAGGGAAATTCATCTCGTCCTCACCCCCAGCCCCTCTCCCAGAGGAGGAGAGGGGAGTAAGAGTTTCTTGTCCCCCTTCTCCCGGTTTGGGAGAAGGGGTTAGGGGATGAGGGAAATTCAGAGCGCCCTCACCCCCAGCCCCTCTCCCAGAGGAGGAGAGGGGAGTAAGAGTTTCTTGTCCCCCTTCTCCCGGTTTGACAGAAGGGGTTAGGGGATGAGGGAAATTCAGAGCGCCCTCACCCCCAGCCCCTCTCCCAGAGGAGGAGAGGGGAGTAAGAGTTTCTTGTCCCCCTTCTCCCGGTTTGACAGAAGGGGTTAGGGGATGAGGGAAATTCAGAGCGCCCTCACCCCCAGCCCCTCTCCCAGAGGAGGAGAGGGGAGTAAGAGTTTCTTGTCCCCCTTCTCCCGGTTTGGGAGAAGGGGTTAGGGGATGAGGGCCAAATAGCCCCCCATTCACATAAGGAAACACATTCGCCCAATTGCGAATCCCAGCCGCTTCTCGCTGGTTGTGGGGGGTCGCCATCGCCCGAAATAGCTCCGATAGCACCTCATCGGTATTGGCAGCATCGGCCGCACTCATCTGGGCGATCGCATTTGTAAATAACTTCTCACTGTGGAAAATGTTGGTATCTTCCGCAAAAAAGCAGAAAATCAGCCGCGCCATGAAATGGTTAAACTTCTCGCGACCTTCGGCTTTATCCCAGTCTGGATTCAGCTTGAGTAACTCCACATACAGCCGATTGAGGCGACCTGTTGCTTTGATATCAAAGGCATTCTCGCGGATTTGCCGCACGGTGGTAATCCCCGCCAAAGGCAGGAAAAAGCCGAAATGGTCGGAAAAGTCCGGGTAATCACAGGCGACAGTCTCCCCATCGACCAAACTTTCCGCCTCAAAACTTTTGCCGTCGGTGGCGAGAATAAACTTGACTTTGTAGCGAGTGGTGGCGGGACTCTCGCGCAAGGCTGTTAAGGTGGCGGTGACTTCCCCCTCTGGGCAGACTTTTAAATGGATATTGTGGCGCTGAAGTACCCCACCGGGTAAGTCCGATTGATTGGTGCTGTGGCGATCGCTTTTCAGGCGCTTGATGGTGGTCGCCTTATTCCCAAAGGCTTCCAGGAAGCTATAGGGGAAGGCTTCGGGGTCAAAAGGTGCTTCCGCGAGTTGGGAAACTGCTTCCTCGATTTCAACAGCATTCATGGTCACAAATCCAAAAGACTGGGGGTTCTTTCTCAACTTTAGCTAATCACTAGACCTCTCTTCCCGTAAAGTGGCAATTTCCTCTAAACTTAATCCAGTAGCTTGGGCGATCGTCTCATCATTCAGTTGACCCAATAAATTGCGAGCCGTCTCACGTTTTGCTTCTTCTCGCCCTTCTTCTCGCCCTTGTTGTCGCCCTTGTTGTAGTCCCAATGCGATCGCGCCTTGTTGGTCATAAATAAACATTTCCCGCCGCTCTAACTCTTCCAATTCCTCTAGGGTTAATCCAGCTTGATTAGCAATTTCAAAGGCTTGATTGAGTTCGGGGATATCATCCATATTTTCAGGAATAGAAGAGAGCGATCGGGCAAATTTCATAAAATAAATCCATTTGTCGGTCAGGGTTTCCAGTTCGTTCAGTTCTTTGGTAAACTTCGGCAATTCAACGAATACTAACTCCATCTCATTATCTGGGTAGTGCCAGCCTTCAAACTTCTCGCGATAGACAAAGCGGGAAATCAATTGATTTTGTCCGGGAAACATTTCAAAGTCAGTTAAGGTTAAAGCAATTACGGGTTTTAAATATCGATATCCTTGTCCCCGTTGCAGTTGAAACGCATAGGTTTTCGCCGCATTAAATACAACCCGCTTCCCAAACGATTGCACATTCAACACCTGCATTTCAATAATTACCAATGTGCCATCATTCAACCGCGCTTTAACATCGAGATAGGTATCTTTTAAGCCTTCGAGTTGAGGGGGCAAACTAGGATCGATAATTTCTAAGTCTTGAATAGTCGAATTGCCATCATAGACCAAACCATTGAGAAAACTGATTAAGATGTTCTTGCTTTGTGGCGAACCAAAGATTTTTTTAAAAGCGTAATCGGTTTTGGGGTTAATAAATCTCATAGCCTGCCTACCCAACTCAGGTTCATGTTTGGGAACTAATTATAGCATAACTTGTGTATTTTGGAGTTCCCCCTGTGTCTAATTCCTGGGGAGTTTCCATTTGTGCAAGAATTGTTGATTGAATATGCCCAAAGTAAGCCAGCATATTAGGAGATTGAGGTTGAGACTATTTTTGATACCCAACGAAATCATTATCAAATTGTCCATTTTGGTTGGCACCATCAGCGATGGATTCATCAGGGTGTCATCCATTTAGATATCCGCCATGAGAAAATTTGGATTTTTTGCAATTCAACGGAGCATGATGTGGCGGAAGATTTAGTCAACTTGGGTGTCCCCAAGCAAGATATTGTGCTAGGATTTTACCCGCCTTTTATGCGAGAAATGAGCGATTATGCAGTAGGCTAAAAGTAGAGCAACCAGGGCAACATTGATTGCATCAGGAGTGCATGGGTTCATTTTCATAATTGGCGGGAGGGGCAATAATCGGGTTTTTCTAAGTTATCAGACTATAACTTAGCCAATTTGTTTGCATTTTGTTCTATCCAGGAAGGGGTTATTTAAAATAATTTTAAATGCTTTTGTTCCAATACTCTAACCCAGTGAAAATCACATTTTCTAGCCACTGATGGAAACGGGGAACTAAATTTTCTTGCTCATCAGCATAGGAAAATTGAAATGGAGAATCAGTTAAAGGCTGAAGATCGCTAATAGTTGGTTCTCCTTCTTCACCATGATCTCGATGATAAGCACAGGCGCTACAAATTAGTAACCCCCGGTGTTCATGTCCGAGAACATGAAAAGAAAGAAGAACTGTTATAGATGCTTCTATATTAATTACCAATTGAATCCAAGTATGATAGTTCCGCAGGTTGGCAAAATATCCTAATTGTTTGGCAGTTTCAACCACTTGATAGCGATGATAATAATATCGAGAGTCGCCCACTGGGGCTGCAATTGTAAAAACGGCGGCATCAGTTAATATATTCTGAACAGATAGTTTAATGTCCTCGGCAATTTCTTGGAATCGCTGAGAAGCAATATCAAATAAGATGGTAGCGAAACTTTCGGCTTTTTGACATTTATCCTGGACTGAAGCCAACTGATTTTGTTTCAATTTATCAGCAATAGCCGAGACAATAACTTGAGTCCTTCTAGTCTCTGATAAAACTTGTTCTGACAAACCAAGACTTCTTAAAAATGCTTGCTTTTGACTCTTAGCAAAAAGATTAATTAAACTCGATAAATCACCGCTATCTGCCTGTTCCAAAGCGGCAATATAAACGGAGCGATCGTCCCGGGTTATCACTAAAGGAAACCAACTCGCTTGGATGCAAACTAAACTGGCTAAACAACGAGCAACCCGACCATTTCCATCTTGAAAAGGGTGGATTTGGGTAAATCGATGATGCAACCAAGCCGCCTCAATTTCTGGGGGAACTTTTTGTTCTTGATGTTGATGATGTAAGGTGATTAATAGATCCATTTCCGATGCTACTTGTTCCGGCGGACAATACTCGTGAATTGTGCCATCTGGTCGGAGGGGGTTATTGGGTTGACGTTTCCAGTCGCCTTTAATTAAGGGAACCCTAAAGATTTTTCCCTGTGGGTTTAAGGCTTCTGTGCTTTCCTGACTCTGGGTTAAAACTTGATGTAACTCCTTGATATAAGAAGTAGATAGATTTCTTTGACCCCCAACAAAATTAAATAATCCCTCAATGGCAGCCTCTTGATCTTTAATGAGCGAAACGACCTGTTTAACTGGAATATCTGTAGAGCCGTGAGGGATTAATGCTTCATTAATTCCCTGTTCAATTAACAAACGAGTGATGCCGCGATCTATGGTGTATAAACGCTCAATAATTCCGGTTTCAATGGCGATTTCCCGCCGCAGCTTTTCGCTAAAGGTTTGAAACTCTCCCGATTGACGCAGGCGATCGGCTTGCTCGTTCCAAACGGTGACTAAAGGTGGCAGTTCACTACTAGCTAAATCTTGCCAGTTGGATGGCAAATCTTCAATGGGTTTCCACAACATAAATTTTATGGCTATTGATTGCTAAAATATGTTATCATACTCTCATATGTGCGAGACGTTTAGGAGTCAAATAAGGCTGCAATGCCTGAAATAACCTCCTAGAGGGAAAATTAGACCTTCAACCAGTCTAACCCCTTAACTGTATATATGTCCCAACGCTTAGAGTATAGACTAAGCAAGGCAGGGAACTCAAGGTCAATCCCATTTAAGAAATCACAAGAATACCGTCCAAGTATACTTAGGAGGAGTACTTCAACCCACTTGGGGTGATTTGGGAAAGAGTAAAGGCGATAGCTACCCCCAGTTTCAGAAATCACAAATCTGGGATTGAAGCGGGGAACGGAAGGCGTAAGGGAAAACCTATTCCCAAAATCCGACCACTGCCAACCATCCATGATTAGGGAAACCGAATGTCTGGCTTGAACCATCGTCAGTATGAAGCAGCGAAACAGGTTGACACGCTGCGCTCAAAAGAGCAAGGAGAAAAGTAGGGGTCTTTATGAACTACCTACACAGACCTTTTTAAGTAACCCGGTGGATAGGACAAATCTAAAGATGGAATGCCCATATATACGGAACGTTGAAACCCCTATTGGGCTCTCTACGAGTACATCTCGTAGAGTAGTGAAAAGTGTAAGCGCAAGCCTATAAGGGGAAGGGATGTGACTGAAAGCCAATGCCTAACTGTAATGGTTGGGATATGCCCACTAGTCACGGTGTGGATATAGAGACCGCGATAAGTAATAGTTTAATGGCGAAAGCGAGTTTAAAGACTAACGCAAGCATATAGCTATGAAAGTTGAGGTCATAAAGCAGGGGGTCGTAACCTTGTTCCTACTGACAAAATAGGGTATCCACATCAGGAGCCGTGTGATGTGAAAGTATCAAGCACGGTTTTGAATGGGAGTTGGGAAAGGTGACTTTCCTTTCGACCCCTACCAGCACAAAACAGGAAAGTTAGGACGTATAATGGAGAGGACGAGATGACTAAGAAGACCAAAAATGCCAGCCTCCTAGTTTGAGTTGTGGTTGGAGTTCATCTTAATTCCAACATTGAAGCCAGGTCAGGCTCTAGTATTGGACAATGCAACGTTTCATAAAGGGGGGCGGATTGCTGAACTGGTGGAGGCAGCTCAATGCCGTTTACTCTATCTTCCGCAGTGGGAACCTGCATCACCCTCCCAGGGGTTTCTCCGGCGATCGCCATTTTAACTTGCTCAACAAACAACTCAGCACATTGTCGGCGCAAACGACCCTCACTGATATGAGCAATATGATTTCCGGTTTCATAAACAACCGCCATTGGTAACAGCAAATGGGTTCCTTTTTCCAAAAAATCCCTAAGTTGTTCCATGACTAAGCCTCGCTCATCATTCAATTTAGGAATATTAAGAACATTACAAAAAACCGAAGTATCGACAATCGAAACATCGGCCATTAGTGAGCCTCCACCATGGAATTAAGCGAAGTCAACCAGTCTAGAGCCTGCTGTTTTTTGTTCTCATTTCCTGGATGCTGCTTGACAAAACGTTCTAACAGTCCCCGAGTCATTAAATGACCCACGGAACCCTGAGCAATCAGTTCCGGGTAATCGGGAATATCTTGCAACCGAATTAATTGACTTGACCCATCATCAGGACTGCGATAACAAAATTCAGTCTCAGGAATTGCCTCATCAGGAAGAGCATCTAATAAAGCCGGATTATGGCTACTAATGAGAATACGGAGGTTACGTTTTCGAGCAATTTCAGCCATCCGAGACAGTAAGGCACTCGCACGACTCGGGTGTACACCATTATCGATTTCTTCAATGACTACTAAACTTTCTTCCGGTGCAGAAAGTAATACTGCTGCAATGGATAAAACTCGCAGGGTTCCATCAGACAATCTGGCGGCATCATAAGGAGTTGCCACCCCTCCAAAGGTTTCAGTGAGTTGTAACATCACCTCATCCCGAGGGGTTTCTAAAAAACTAATCTCTTCAATCTTCTGTTCTGGAAGACTACAAACAAAGTCTAAAACCGCCTGCTTAGAGGTTGTAGATTGACATAAATTATAAATAACTCCCGATAAATTTTGCCCTTTCTCCCGCAAAATTAAATCCGTTTTGTGACCATAGTTTCTCATCAAGCTAGGCTCTGGTTCTAAAAACACAATTCCACTTAACCAACGGACATATTTTTCGCAAACATTCGGGATAATTTCTCGACTTTTGAGATTTTCGGGTCGAAATCGAATGGAACTTAAAAGTTGGGTAAAAACCGCCAGATGACTACTACAAACCAGGCTCGGTTTTTTGCCGCCTCTTGCAAAATTATTATAAGTCACAAAAATATCACTTCCTGCCCCTTGCGGTTCACTGGTGATTTCATACAACGGAACTTTAGAAGTTGAACTGGTAATCCGTTCTTGCATAACCTGCAAATGGTTGTCTGAACTGAGTCCGAGTTGAATCTCAAAACGTTCCCAATCGGGATGGTTTGTCAAGCCAGCTAGTTGAAATGTCTGCTTTCCTCGATATCCCAAATGTTCGACATTACCTCGAAAGAAATTATCTCCTTTTTTTTGCGGATTTCTGAGCAATCCAAGTCTTTCCCCAGTGGCAAGCCGAGATAAAAGCCGCAAGGCTTCAATAACATTACTTTTACCGGAAGCATTGGCTCCAATTAATACCGTAAGCCGCCCTAAGTGCAATGTCGCCGATTTATAACTTTTGAAATCTTTTAACTCTATTTCTGTAATCATCGTCGTTCACTCCGTTGGTGAGTTAAACTATTAAACTCTGCGGGTTCCCAAAACCCATGGGAAAATGTCCATTGTGGGAACCCAATTGCTTTTTATTACTAAAATGTGTTATGATACTCTAATAATACTGGCTGTTTCCAACTCATATTGGAATTGCTCAATGGTGCCGTCTTGGATTTTGGCGATCGCCTCTTCAATGGCATCTAATGGCACTAGAAACCACTCTCTAGGCTGGACTGGGAACTGAAAACGATCCATCAATTCCAGGTCTAATCGCGCCCTGGCGAAAAACTTATGTAGGATAAACTCTAGCTTTTTCGGGTGGATATTTGCCAGTTGAAAAGTGGCTACAATTTCCACATCTGCTAACAGATAGGTAGGGTCATGCTTTGCCTTAGCAATCCGCTTTTTAACATCCCCACCCGTCACGCCAATTTTATGAATAATCGACCGATTTTTGGCTATAAAAGGCTCGTCAGATAGGCTCCGCAATACATAAATATAACCCGTGATTAAATCATCATCATCTGATTTAACTTCTGGTTCCGGCTGACCGGAAAATAAAGGCCCCCAATCCCGCCGATCCAGCTTAGTGATGCGGCGGCTGGTTTTATCCTTATTTAAGGCTCGCTGAAGTGATCTAAACAGAGGATTGCTCTCCGTGCCATTATCATAAATTACCCGGAGCCTATAATTTCTCAGACCATAGTCAGTGATAAACATCTCCCCCGTCTCTGCTACCAGAACTTTTTGACCATCAAGAATAAACAAATCCCCTTGATTAATAGTGGCATAATCCTGATATTTGACGGCTTGGCGATCGCCTGTTTTTAACTGACGCTGAACTTCCTCAAAGATGGGTTTAAATTCATCAAAATTCTGGCAGGGAAACCGCTGGGCAATTTCTTCCGCCGCCTTAATTTCTTGACGCGATCGCACATGAGTTAACTGGGTGATATCATTTTCGGGAGCAGCATCAACCCCCAAAGAAGCCAAAAGCGCCGCATCAATTTGGTCCTCTTCCAGGTTTTCTGCTAAGGTAAAACTGGCATCATTTTCGAGGTTTAAAAGTCCTCGGGAGTCCAGAGGTTCAAGGAGGGCGCGACATTCCGCAGATTCCCGCAAACGTTCCAGGCGCACTGCATAGAGGCGCTCGAAAATATCCCGATCGCCCATAAGTTGAGGAAGTCTACCTTTTTCGGCAACAAAGCGATCGATTTCCTCAAACCCAGCGATAATCCGTTCTTCTCTAGGGGAATATTCGCGAGTCGCTTCCGGGGCGATATCTATCCCCAACTGTGCCAACAGTTCTAAATCTTCATCAGTGGTAGATTTGGGCGGGGATTTAGCCATTGTTTTCGTCCTGGTGTTCAGGTTCAGCAATCCTCTCCTTTTGTTCTGGCGGGTTTTGTAACTGTTGGATTAACCAATTGGCAGCAGCGGTGTTGGTTTCGGTGTTCAGCCGTTCTAGGGTTTGTTCTAAAAGGGTGATCGGCAACCCCGTCAATACTTGGGACTGGGCGATCGCTTCATAATGCCCCAATGGAGTCAAGCTAAAGGCAAAAATCCGCCGCCCTTTCACATCAACCACCCAATATTCAGAAATCCCTAAGCTGGCGTAGAGTTGCTTTTGTTCATCCAGGTCAAGGCTGAGGGTAGTATCAGCAATTTCCCCCACCAAGTCCGGCAAACGGTGGCGACGCAAGTCAATCCGGCGCGGTTCTCCGGGTTGCCATCGGGGAATATTATCACCCTTGTACAGCACTAAATCTGGCGCACAGGCGTGGGTATCCGGGCGTTCAATGACACAGCGTCCATAAGATTGCAAAACAAACTCAGGGTGTAGGAGTACCCAAACAGAGAAAATCATCGTCATCAAATCACTGGACGAGGCATGATTGGGTCCTTCTCTGTCCATATCTACCCACAACCATCCTTGATGAAATGAGATTTTTTGCCAGTCTATATCCCCGTTATCCCGGATAGCCACATAGTCTTGCCAGGTGGCGTTGTGCCGTTGGAGGATGGAGTTTGGGGGGGTGGGTTTTTCTAGGGAGAGGGTCATGGATTTTAACCTCCAGATGAGCTATCAATTGATTTTAGGCTTTTTTTTCTTCCTTAACTTTCCGTTGCAGAAAGGCAACCCCTTCCGCCATGCACTTTTCCCAAGGATCGGCGGCGGTGAGGGAAGGCAACCGACCCCTTTCCTGTTTGAACTGTAGCGCCCGCTTTGCTAACTCTCGCGCTTCTTCTACCGAGAGATTGACTCGCTTGGCGGCGTTCGCGAAGCGTCCCGGAGGGAATCGCTTCTGCGACCAGTTTCAGCCGTTCCGCACTCATGGACTTAGCCAGAATCGCGTATGCTTCCCCAAAAGGATTAATCCGGTCAATCATATCAATATCGAGGTCTGTCACCGATAGGGCAAACTGCCGCACCCCGTCAATTAGGGCGGTATTTTTCGGGGCTAACCCGTCCCCTTCGTTACTGGTTTTCTTAGCTTGTTGTACCAAATTGAGAGCGGCGATCGCGTGTTGGCGGACGGCTTCGCGATCGCCTTCATCCAGGTTGGGGAATTTCTGTTTAATAATTTTACCCATCCGTAGTTGGGTGAGTTCCTCTGGTACCAATTCCTCATCAAATAGACCGCGCTCGATACTCGGCTTATCTTGGACAAAAGCCGTCACCAATTCCGTTAAATCTTCCCGACAAATGCGGGAGGCTTCCGGGCTTTTTGGTAGGGCTAAACCCTTAATTTCTAGCTGAATTTCCCCGCTTTCTGGATTAACTCCCACATTGCATCGACTCGGGTCGTAGCCACTTTCTCCATAGTCAAAGCCGGGGGTGGGTTGATTGTCCGGGCGCTTGGGTTTGAACTGAAAGCGGGGGGCTAGGACTTGTTCCATTAGCAGACTGGCTGCGATCGCCTTAATCGTATCATTCACCGCCTCTGTCACTGCCATCTCGCTGGCATCAGGTTCCGCAATCAAGTTGGTAAACCGGGCGCGGGTTTTACCCGGTGCGTCGCGGGTCGCTCGCCCAATAATTTGGACAATTTCGGTCAAACTGGAACGGTAACCAATGGTTAAAGCGTGTTCGCACCAGATCCAATCAAAGCCTTCTTTAGCCATCCCCAGGGCAATGATAATATCAACGCGATCGCGATTATCTTTGTGGGTGGGGTCCTTCAGTGCGGCTGCCACTTTATCCCGCTTGTTGGGGTCATCATCCACCAAATCGGCAATCTTGAGAATCTTCCCCTCGGCGGTTTTGACCTGTTGAAATCCGGTGGTCGGGTCAATCCCCTGCCATTCTCCCAATGCCTCAATAATATGTTCCACTTCCCGGATTTTGTCCTTGGTACTCTCGCGGGAATTAACGTTAGGAATATGCAGGATAGTTTTTTCGTTGGGGTTGAGTACCTGCATGATTTCATCGGTGTAGCTACCGGAGTAAAAATAATAGCCGATATCCAGTTGTTTTAGGTGTTCATAGCCGTTGAGTTGTTCATAATAGGTGTAGGTGACGGTGTGAAATTTGGCTTCGTCTTCGGGATGTAGGACTGCTTCGGCATCCCCCCGAAAATAAGAACCCGTCATGGCCACGATATGGGTTTTGTCGCGAGTCATCAGTTGGCGGATATGGTCCCCCAGCTTGTTGTCCGGGTTAGAGGAAACATGGTGAAACTCATCAACCGCAATCAGGCGATCGTCTAGCATTTCCACCCCAAATTTATCCACCGCAAAGCGGAAGGTGGCATGGGTGCAAATTAAGACTTTATCATCGCTGTCGAGAAAGGTTTTCACCGCTTCTACTTTACCGCCATCGCTGCCGGGTGCGTTGCAGAGGTTCCACCGGGGTTCAACGTGCCAATCTGCCCAAAAGCCAAACTTAGTCAGAGGTTCATCATGGAAACTAGCACCGATCGCCTTTTCCGGGACAACGACGATCGCTTGTTTCAGGTTCTGGTTTTCCAGCTTATCGAGGGCGATAAACATCAGCGCCCGACTTTTCCCAGAGGCGGGGGGAGATTTAATCAGCAGATATTGTTCTCCCCTTTTCTGGTAGGCGATCTCTTGATTATGGCGCATCCCCAGGGCGTTGGTGCGGGTGGAAGTGCCATCCTGGGCGTAGGTTACGGAAACGGAAGGAATGGCGATCGCTTGCTTCATGATAGTTCGGTGTTTCTGATTAGAGGGGGATTAACAAGTAATTTAAGGATATTTCCAGAAATATTCTTCCAGTTATGGTGGTATATTGACTCATTGTCTCACACAACAACCATGCCATTGTCCAGGTCTTCAGTTGCCGATTGTACGGACTCAGGAAATACAGGTCTGTTATCAAAGAAGATTCGGATTTACCCAGAAACAGCTTTGCCTAAGACCTGTTAATGTATAATGTTCCCCCAAGTCCATAACCATTACGCTAGTAGATGCCTGAAATTCCCCAATCTGCGACTGAACTGGCTGAGGTTCTCACCGAGTTGAGTGACCTTAATTTTGAACTCCCTGATCCCGAAGATGAGGAAGTTTCCGAGCATGAATTTGCCGATCAGGTAGACACAGCCTGGAAAGTATGCGATCGCTTTGATTTACAAACCGAAATTTGGCGGGGACGGATTTTGCGGGCGGTTCGCGATCGCGAAAAACGAGGCGGCGAAGGTCGCGGAATGGGTTTTCTCCACTGGCTCAAACAGCGAGAAATCAGCAAAAGTCAGGCTTATGCTTTAATTGAACTGGCTAATAGTGCTGATGCTCTCCTGGCTCAGGGACACCTGAACCCCGATGCTATTAACAATTTCAGTAAACGAGCTTTTATCGAAACCGCTAAATCTTCCCCAGAAGTACAGCAAATGGTTAGTGATGTGGCCTGTGCAGGCGATCGCATCACTAGACGGGAAGTCCGCCAACTCGCTGATGAATGGACCGCTATGAGTTCCGATTTGGTTCCTGATGATGTCCGGGAAAAAGCTGCTATCGGAGCAATTCCACCCCGTTATCTAGCGCCTCTGGTGCGGGAAATGGAAAAGTTGCCAGATACCCACGTTGGCGAAATTCAACGGGAAATGGTCACTAACCCTGATGTGGATACCGTGCGCCAGTTAACCTCTGATGCTCGTAGTTTAGCTAAATATCTCGATGCTGCTGCACAGGTTCAGGCTTTAAATCAGTCTTCGGTAGATCTGGAAATGGCTTTAGAAGAGGCTTTGCGGGTGGGGTGTTTGAGTACCGCTTCCGATTTGGTCAAGCAGGCTACTCAGTTGGAACAAACTATTGTTAAACTTCATAGCACTTGGCGACGAGTGGGGAGTCTCGCCGATCGCTTATATGTAGATACCGGAGCCAGTACCCCCCACTTGCGATCGCTCCTTAATTGTCTCGAACAGTTAGCGGGTCAGGTGATTGAGGTTAATCTAGGAGATAGCGACGACGGCAAAATCCGCCTCCAAATTCTCTCGGACTGAGTATTAATGTCCTCCCCCACCTGATGAGACAGCTTTCAGGATATAACCTACTAAGTATAGGGAACCACACAGGACTACTAGACTATTATCTGAATTAGCTAAAGCTGTTTCTAAGCCTACAATAGGATCGCTATGGGTTTGACAAGATCCCAGTTGCGGACAGATTTGGTGGGCGAGGTGGGCGAGTTGTTCCGGTATCGCTGAACTATGATCAGGTACCGGGACTAAATGTAAGCGATCGCCAGAATGTAATAAAGCCCTGAAAATATCATCATGGTCTTTAGTCGATAACATCCCCATTACCCAGGTAATCGGACCATCAACAGTTCCCCTCTGTTGCAACTCATCCACATATTCACGCAAAGCCGCCGCCGCCGCCGGGTTATGCGCTCCATCAAGCAAAAATGAGCGATTGTCATGGCAACTTATCCATTGTAGACGACCCGGCCAGCGAGTTTTAGCGATACCCTCGACTATAGCTGTATCAGAAATCGCCCAACCCTGTTGTTTGAGAGACTCCAAAACAGCGATCGCCAAAGCTGAGTTGAGCAATTGAACTTGTCCGGGCATGGGTAAAATATATTGGCAGTTTCCATAACTAGCTACCGGGTGAAAAGGGTCAGACTTGAGCAATTGTGCTGGTTCGACCCAAGTAGTTGGACAGCCAAGAGTTAAAAGGCGATCGTTCACCACTTTTCGCGCTTCCGGCGGAAGGGGTCCCACCACCGCCGGACATCCTCGTTTAAGAATACCCGCCTTTTCCCTAGCAATATCCGCCAAAGTCGGACCAAGGCGCTGCCAATGTTCTCGACTGAGGCTAGTAATTACACTGACCAAAGGCTGATCAATCACATTAGTAGCATCAAGTCGTCCCCCTAAGCCTACCTCAATCACCGCCACATCGACTTTCTCTCTGGCAAAATAAAGCCAAGCCGCAGCCGTAATCACCTCAAATTGAGTAGGTAACAGTTCATCAGAAGAAATAGCCCCGATCACATCTTGTAGTAAAATCTGCAAATCCCGATTATCTATGGGAACCCCATTGATACAAATTCTCTCAGTCCAATCGACCAAATGGGGAGAAATATAGCGCCCCACACGATATCCCGCCTCCGTCAGCACTGAGGATAAATAGGCACATACCGACCCTTTACCGTTAGTTCCAGCAATATGCAAAACAGGGACTTGGTAGTGAGGATTATTTAACCTCACCATAAGCTCTGTAATGCGTTCTAAGCCCAGATTAATGCCAAAACGTTCAAAAGACCCCAAAATCGCATCTATACTCACTACGCCCCCTTATTCTCCGGCTCAGAGGGGGTTGATAAATCCAGATTTTTCAAAATGAATCTTAGGGATTTACGGGGAATATATGGCCATCCCCCTTGGGCTTCTATCTCGCGCAGTAAATGATAAAGTTCCTGTCTGTTCTTGGGTAAAGTCTTCTGAAACACATCTTCTCGGATTTTTTGGTGAAGCTGTTCTAAGGTTCGCAATAGGGATAACAGCATGAGGGTGTCATCATTAGCTTGGACGGTCAAATCCTGGATATTCTGGGTCAACAACTGCAATTGAGCCTCAAAATCAGTCTCCTGCTCCATAATTTCCTATTATGATTATGCTTGTTCACGATTTCATCATAGATCTAACCTGCTACCAATTTCCGCTTAAATCCGTAAATAAACCCAGGTAAAAACACTTAAAGCCGATAAATTTGTACTTCTGGTAACAAAAAAGTCGTAATCAGGGTAAAATGCTGTATTGGACAGCCCCCATATAAATGGGGTGGGATCAGGTGACTCGCTCAATCTAGGGAGCGGGGAGCGTCGATTCTGCCAACTAGAAAATTATGTCACATATCGATTTTGGATATTGAGGTTGAAAATGAAATATCGCGCTTTAGTGGCGACATTCTTGGCATTTTGCCTTTCGGTACTCACAGCTTGCTCTGAAAGTCCATCCGCAAAAGATCCATCATTACTAACTTATGATGATATTCGGAACACTGGTTTAGCGGTTAACTGTCCGAGTCTTCCTGAAACCGCCCGGGGTTCAATTCCCCTTGACCAAAATGCTTCCTATGAAATTACAGGCTTGTGTCTGCAACCTACTAGCTACTTTGTGAAAGAAGAACCGGCTAATAAGCGACAAGAGGCTGAGTTTGTACCAGGCAGATTGTTAACTCGCTTCACTTATAGCTTAGACCAGGTTCGCGGTCTCTTGAAATTTCAGCCAGATGGCAGCCTGAAATTTACTGAAAAAGATGGGATTGATTTTCAGCCCATTACCGTTTTACTCCCTGGTGGTGAGCAAGTGCCATTCCTATTCACTATTAAAGGGTTAGTAGCCACCAGTCAACCTGGACTGACTAGCATTAATACTTCTACCGACTTCTCTGGGGATTTTAATGTCCCTTCCTATCGTGGGTCTACTTTCCTCGATCCGAAGGCACGGGGTTTGGCTTCTGGTTATGATAATGCTGTGGCTTTACCTGCTACTGCTGACGAGGAAGATTATGTTAATGCCAATGTTAAACTTGCTGATACCAAGTTTAAGGCTGGTCATATTTCCCTACAGGTAGCTAAAGTTGATGGCGAAACTGGCGAAATTGCTGGCATTTTTGAAAGCGAACAGCCTTCTGATAATGATTTAGGTGCGAAAGAAGCTGTTGAGGTGAAAATCCGTGGTGCTTTCTACGCTCGTATTGAGCCTAAAGCATAGTCAACAACCCACCACTAATGGCAGTAGCCCTAATTGACGAATTGGGGCTACGGTGCAGATGAGGCATACCGTGCCAACAAGGGTTGCCCCTTCTCCGGGGTGCGGGCTAGATAGCCCGCTATATGATTAAGTGACGGGATTGGCTATTAGTATTTAAGGTCAGAGGCTACTAACATAGAGCCAATTCCCGCGTCGGTAAAGATTTCCTGAAGCAAGGCATGGGGAAGGCGACCATCGATAATATGGGCGGCGCGTACTCCCTGGGCGAGACTCCGCACACAGCAGGTAACTTTAGGAATCATACCGCCAGCCACAATTCCTCGTTCAATCAGTCCCCTGGCTTCCTGAATGTCTAACTTGGCGATTAGGGTCTCGGGTTTATGGTAGTCCTCTAAAATTCCGGCTGTGTCGGTGAGCAAAATCAATTTTTCTGCCCCTAAAGCGGCGGCGATTTCACCAGCAACAGTGTCAGCATTGATATTGTAGGCTTGACCTGTTTCATCAGATGCTACGCTGGACACTACAGGTATATAACCGCCATCAACTAAGGATTCTAGTAACTTGGTATCAATACTGGTTACCTCTCCCACAAATCCTATGCCCTCTTCACCCTGGGGACGAGCGCGGATCAGGTTAGCATCTTTACCACATAATCCTACTGCTAAACCTCCTACCTGATTGATGAGGGAGACAATTTCTTTATTGACTCGCCCCACGAGTACCATTTCGACTACATCCATTGTGGGGGCATCTGTGACCCGTAAGCCGTTTTTGAATTGGGGTTCAATTCCCAGTTTCCCTAACCAGGTATTGATTTCTGGGCCTCCACCATGTACGACCACTGGCCGAATACCCACACAGGACAGCAGCACAATATCTCGCATGACAGTATCTTTAAGGTTACTGTCTTTCATGGCTGCGCCGCCATATTTAACGACAATGGTACGACCAGCAAATTTTTGGATATAGGGGAGTGCTTCGCTCAGAATTTGGACGCGAATGGTCTGGTCTATTTGGGAAAAGTCACTATGTTTGAGCATGGTAGGGCATATAAAAATCTCGCTTAATGATTTTAGCTGCGATTCAGACAAGTATTGTGGGCTGTGTCCGACAAACTTATGTCGGAAATAGCTTGGGTGTACAGACAAATATCAACTCCTAGGGCGATTGTGCAACCTGTCTCGAAGGGCTTATAATCATTGGATGTACTGAAAATTAATCCCCTGTTCATGACAACCACTCCCCTACATTCCAACTCCTCAACGAACCCCAATCCAGTAATTGACCCATCTGTAGGACGGTTTGGGCAATTTGGTGGTAAATATGTCCCGGAAACTTTAATGCCAGCTTTGGCGGAACTGGAAGCGGCTTTTAAACATTATGTGAGCGATCGCGACTTCCAAAGGGAACTAGAAGACTTACTCCGGGACTATGTAGGGCGACCGAGTCCCCTGTATTTTGCCCCCCGTTTAAGCGATCGCTATGCTAGACCTGACGGTAGCGGTCCGAAAATCTACTTAAAACGGGAAGACCTCAACCATACTGGCGCTCATAAAATTAACAACGCCCTCGCCCAAGCTCTCCTAGCCTGCAAAATGCGCAAAAAACGGATTATTGCGGAAACTGGGGCGGGTCAACATGGAGTCGCTACCGCTACGGTTTGCGCCCGCTACGGCTTAGACTGTGTAATCTATATGGGCGTACAGGATATGGAACGCCAAGCCCTGAATGTGTTTAGAATGAGGCTATTAGGGGCAGAAGTCAGACCGGTGGCAGCGGGAACCGGAACCCTCAAGGATGCCACTTCTGAGGCGATTCGGGACTGGGTGACAAATGTGGAAACTACCCACTATATCTTGGGTTCGGTAGCAGGTCCCCATCCTTACCCAATGATGGTGCGAGATTTTCATGGGGTAATTGGTCGGGAAACCCGCGCCCAGTGTTTAGAGAAATGGGGTGGTTTACCAGATATTCTGCTCGCCTGCGTGGGTGGTGGGTCTAATGCTATGGGATTGTTTCATGAATTTGTTAATGAGTCCTCTGTGCGTCTAATTGGCGTAGAAGCAGCCGGCTCTGGTGTGGAGACTGGAAAACACGCCGCCACCCTAACTCATGGGCGTGTGGGGGTTCTACATGGCGCTATGAGTTATCTATTGCAGGATGATGATGGTCAGATTATTGAAGCACATTCTATTAGCGCGGGGTTGGATTATCCGGGAGTGGGACCGGAACACAGTTATTTGAAGGATACCCAACGGGCTGAATATTACAGCGTTACTGACCGAGAGGCGGTAGATGCTTTTCAGCGTTTATCCCAGTTGGAGGGAATTATTCCGGCTTTGGAAACTTCCCATGCGATCGCTTATTTAGAAACTCTCTGTCCTCAACTGGAAGGTAGCCCTAATATTGTTCTCAATTGTTCGGGACGGGGTGATAAGGATGTGCAAACTGTAGCTAAGTTTCTCGATTCAGAGATTTGACTATGACACGCAATTTAATGGCTTTGGCTTCTGTGGGAATGGGGTTAATCTTGGGTTATCATTTCTTCCCGGAAGTGGATTTTTTATCAGTTGTTAATCCCTCAAGTTCTGTGATTGCTTCTACCAGAGATATTGCTAGTTTGGAACGACAGGTTCATCAACAGGTGAATGAGTACCGCCAAAGCCGAGGTTTGTCACCTCTACAACTTGACTCTCGTATCAGTAATGAGTCTCGTCGTCATTCGGAGGATATGGCGGCGGGACGGGTTCGGTTTAGCCATGATGGTTCAAGAGAAAGGTTTGATGCGATCGGTAGTCAGATCCGCTTCCGCCAAATTGCTGAAAATCTTGCCTATAATTCTGGTTATGCTGATCCGGTAAAACAGGCGGTTAAGGGTTGGATTGATAGTCCGGGTCATCATAAAAATATGATCGGCGATTATTCTTTAACCGGAATTGGGGTGGCGAGGAATGCTAAGGGTGAGTATTATTTTACCCAGATTTTTGTCCGCCCTCGCTGAGAGGATGGATGGTTAAATACACCAGAGGGGTGAGTTATTATGAATGATTTTCAGGTGTGCGATCGCGATTTGAGTGATTCTCGTCTTTCGGAGTTCATGGCAGCTGAGGCTTTGGCTATCGATACGGAAACTATGGGTTTATTACCTGGGCGCGATCGCCTCTGTTTGGTGCAAATTTGTGACCCGAAAGGACAGGTGGTGGCGATTCGGATTGAACGCGGACAAAGGGAAGCACCCAATTTAAAAACCCTTTTAGAAACTGCTAATATCCTCAAGGTTTTTCACTTCGCCCGGTTTGATGTCGCTACTTTGCGCCATAATCTGGGGATTGAAGTTAACCCAGTATTTTGTACTAAAATTGCCAGTAAATTAGCCAGGACTTATACTGGGAAACATGGCTTAAAAGATTTAATCATGGAATTGGAGGGGGTGGAATTAGATAAATCTTCTCAAAGTTCCGATTGGGGAAATGCTGCAAATTTATCGGAAAATCAGCTTAATTATGCAGCTAATGATGTGCGATATTTACTATCAGCTAAAGATAAGTTAATTCAGATGCTCAAGCGTGAGGAACGCTGGGATTTAGCCCTGGATTGTTTCCAATGTTTGCCGACTATTGTAACCTTAGATTTAATGCAGTTCGATGATATTTTTAAGCATTAGTCAATCGTGGGCTTAATTAACAGTCAAGTTAGAGCATAGGTTTTTAGATAGGACTAATGGCTAATTCTCGCAGCCAATTCCATCTCGATCGCGATCGAACTTATGGGGGTCAGAACCGATCACCCGAAACTTGCGATCTGAGATATCCTTACAATTGAGGTCTGGTGGGTAAGGTGGGATGCAAATATCAGGATAGGAAGGGTCACATTTAGCCCGCAAATTGTCTGTTCTTTTCCTTGCTGTCTGGTTGACAACTGGCTTAGTTGTCGGGTTACCTTGTCCTCCCGTAACCGCATTTGTAGCAGCAACTGCGGGCGGGACTACCAAAAAAGTGACCGCGATCAACACACCTACAATAATTGCAAACAGCGTCCGTTTCATCTCTTCCAACTTGGTTCGATTGAGTTACAATAGTTTCTACCCCTATGCTAGGTGCAAATTGTCTGCAAATTGTCTGCAACAGAGCGACTACCCGGTTAAGTGTTCCCGTCGATCGCCCTTAGGATAAGGGTTTAAGTAAAATCGGAGCGGCGGGATTTGAACCCACGACCCCCACTACCCCAAAGTGGTGCGCTACCAAGCTGCGCTACGCCCCGATGTGCTTCACCATCATAACACACATAATCGAAATTTCCAACAACTTTTTAGAACATTTTTAAAATTTTCATGGCGGCCAGGAGTTCCGGGACTGCCTCCGGCGGCCAACTGCCCTCACAGCGCCGCCCGTTACTAAGGATAAACTCTAGGCTGTAGGCGTGGGGTACGCCTTCTAGCTGTACCCAAAGGCGATCGCTTTCAGCTTCACAGGCGAGGCGTTCGGAGTCCATAATTTCCGCAGCTATTTCACTAACGGTGTCGGCGAGTTGTCCACACAGACGACACAAATCATCTAATTCCGGTTCCGTTAACTCAACCGCCCATCCTTCTCCCCCGACTAACCCTTTAAACTCGGAGGCGTTGGGGTCCCAGCCTAACCGCCAGCCGACCCCTTTTCTCAAAATTTTGTCCATTTGTTAACTCAACTAAGGAAGCAACAATTCTGAGTCTCCCGGCTGGGGAAGGCGAGGGAGGGAAAAACGGCCATTATCACCAGCATCATTTGATGGGGGAGGTATTGGCGGCGTGTCTGCTGGGGGTTGTCTTTCTGATACAGCATTAGCCGCGCTAGGATTAAATATCCCCACCAGAACATCAACTAAGGCATCCCGTTGTTGTCTATTCAAAGTGCCGATCGCCTTTTTGTCTCCCTCTAGGGGATTTTCCTGCAAAACACGAGCGCGGGGGTATTGCTCAGGTCTCATTATTTGATTAGCACCTAAATAATCAGCCAGGGTCAGTTTCCAGTCTAGGCGAAATTGGGTAGGGCGATTTTGGATATAAACGTGATAGCGAATTAGCCGATCAATTAGGGTGTTATCTTCGGCAGGTTCTCCGGTTTCGGTGGAAATGTGGTGATTTTCCTTGGGTAGGTCTGGTAAAAGCTCATATACCTGTTGCCAGACATCACGCACCCGCAACATTCCCCCTTGGGCTAATTGCGAGGACTCCTGGGGGGGAATTTGGGCGCGGGTCGGAGATTTGGTCAAAGTAGCGATCGCTGTGAATATGATCAGACTCGCCACTGCTAATGCAACGAGTCTAGGATATGGCGCGCGCCGTGTTGAACTTGGTCTCATGAAACTTTAGCGATCGACAATAATTTCCGGTTGGCTTAACTCATCGGACATTTCCACAATAGCCCGCATAACTGGCTTCATCAGGTTGTCGTCAAAATTATCAAAATCCTCGTAGCGGCACTGCTTGGCGCGTTTAGCCACCTGAACAGTAATTTTATAGCGGTTAGAGGCAGCATCAAAAAGTTGTACTGCGCGACGATTAATTTCCAAAGAATCGATAGAACGTCTTTGCATAAGACTCCAACTATAGTTATCTTGTCGGATATATGTTAACCCATTCTAGCAGAACTTCCCCAGCTTCTGCCAAATTCTGACCAAAACTCAAAAAGCCGTCTTCATGTCCTCCCATGACTAAAATTCGCTGATCGGCTAGATTTTCCACGGCGAATAAACGGAACATTTCCTCTGCCATTTGCGGGGTTCCATAGGGAACATTAGGGTTAGTGGTAGGAACTTTAAACATCAATTTCTGCCAAATTTGGGGATGATGAACATGGGCGATCGCCGTAATTTGAGGTTGATGGCTATATATGGCAGCATGGGTTAAGGCTTCTGATGAGGCTTTAATCGGACCGCGACAGGTGATCCAATTTTCCGGCCAACTAAAATCGTAAACCAGGGTATAATGTTGGGGAGTTAAATGGGCTAGGTGTCCGGTTTGGGTTCCGGTGATGATAAATTCCCGGGAGTTTCCCACACGCACACTGACATTACCAAACCCAATGCCATTGTCATAGACTCCAATTAGTCCTAAAGAATATAAGCGATCGCGCCAATACATCAACTCCCCTAAGACGGGTGAGGCTAAGGGTTCAGCCTCTATCCAATTACATTGATATTTGATAACACCTTCATCAATCATGGTCATTTCGAGTTAACTGCCACTGCGGTAGGTTGGGAAATATTACCCGGCAATAATTCCCTCATCGAGTGATTTTATACTGTGTTGTTGATCCGGGCAATGATTCCGGCAATTTCGGGAAGATGAAAATCTCAAAACGGGCGATCGCATATTGACGAGCAGGTGTAATGTAAGATCAACAATAGTAGTGATAACTACCCCAAATATGAAGCGTCAAATCATCTGCACCAATCGCGCCCCTGCTCCTGTGGGGCCTTATAGCCAAGCAGTGATCGTCAATGGTATGGTATTTGTGTCCGGCCAAATTGCGATCGATCCAGAAAGCAATCAACTCATCGGTTCAGGAGATATTGAACAACAGACCAAACAGGTAATGGCGAACCTAGAAGCCATCCTTACCGCCGCCAAAAGCAGTTGGTCAGAAGTAGTCAAAACCACCATTTTCCTCAAGGATATGAGCCATTTTAGCAGCGTAAATGAAATTTATGCAAAATTTTTCGATTCCGAAAATGCTCCCGCTCGTGCCTGCGTAGAAGTAGCCAGATTACCCAAAGATGTACTGGTAGAAATAGACTGCATTGCCACAGTATCTGACAGCTAAAATCTCAACCTTGCCGGAAATGGTTGACGGGTGAGTGAACTTGAGGACTGACAACCACAAGAGCATGATTTAATCACAAATTCGGTTAATATTTTAGGGCAATACGGTATAATAAGCGAGAAGGGTTGAGGATAAACCTATTGCCAGATATGTCAAACCCAAGGAAGCGGCCAAAATCCTTGGAGTCCATGAAAGAACACTCCGCAGATGGGACGACAATGGCTCAATCGACACCATCAGAACCCCCGCTGGGCAACGACGATACAACGTTGAGTCATATTCTGATTCCATATCAGGCAGTGACAAACGCAAAGTCGTTATCTATGCCAGAGTTAGTAGCCGCGCCCAGCAGTCCGACCTCACCCGACAGGTGGCCGCACTGTCCAACCTCTACCCCGAAGCAGAAGTCGTCTCAGAAATCGGAGGCGGGCTCAACTTCAAGGGAAAGAAAATGCTGGCCTTACTGGGACATCATTTGTCAGGAGATGTCCGCATGGTTGTCGTTGCCCACCAAGACCGATTGGCAATATGGGGATTTGACTTGTTTCGATGGCTCTGTGAGCAAAACAGGTGTTCACTCATGGTTCTCAACCAGACAAGTCTCAGTCCAGAACGAGAAATGGTTGAGGACATCCTCGCCATCCTCCACTGCTTCAGTTCCCGATTATACGGAGTGCGTAAATACAAAACTCAGGTCAAAGAAGATCCGGATTTACCCCAGCCCCGAGCTAAATCAAGTCTGGCGCCAATGGCTGGCTGCTTGTAGGTATTGCTACAACCAAGCAATTGCATTATCTAGGAGTGGTAAACGACTAAGCAAGTTAAAGTTACGCAATAAAGTGATGCAGAGTGACTTACCCGAATGGGTCAAAGAAACACCCTGCCACATTCGGCAAAATGCCATCTTTGATGCCTATCAGGCTTTGAGCGCCAGTCCTGATGCCAGGTTTAGAAGTTGTCGTGACAGCTCTCAAGGGATTAAGTTCAATAATACTAATTTCTCTTCAGGGAGTTGGTATCCAAGACTAACGAAAGGATTAACTTTCATGGTTTCCGAACCCATCCCTAAAACTTGCGGGCAAGGGACTCAGTTGGTGTTTACCAAAGGTCGATGGTTGGCGATTTTCCCTGAACCAGTTGCCGTTACCCCAACTGAAGCGAATGGCGTAATTGCATTAGACCCGGGTGTGCGAACTTTCATAACTGGGTTTGATGGCTCTCGATTTCTGGAATTGGGCTCCGAGGATATTGGACGCATTACTAGGCTATGTCAACATTTGGATGATTTGATGAGCCGAATCGCCAAGGAACCCTGTCGTTCAAGAAGGCGACGGATGAGGCAAGCGGCTCAACGAATGAGAACCAAAATCCGCAATCTAGTTGATGAAGCCCACAAACAAATTGCTCACTACTTGACTCACAACTACAGCATAATTTTTCTGCCGACCTTCGAGACTTCCAACATGGTTGCCAAAGCCAAGCGGAAAATCAAATCCAAGACTGCCCGCGCCATGCTGACATGGGCGCATTATCGATTCAAACTAACCCTGAGACATCAAGCCGAGATAACTGGAAGCACAGTTGTAGATGTGACGGAAGAATACACCAGCAAAACCTGTACTCACTGTGGTCATGTGCATTCCCAGCTAGGTGGCTCAAAAGTGTTCCGATGTCCTGAGTGCGGGTTCACTCTACCCAGGGACTGGAACGGTGCTTTTGGAATCTTTCTAAAAGCTTTGCGGGATACCGCCTCTGTTACCTTAACGGGTAATAGTGCTATCGTCGCATTGTCAGGCAATAGCCGGATAAATGTCGCGTAAATGTATCAGGGAGGAACCCTTCACCCCAGATGTCACTATCTGAGTAAACTGGGGTCAAATAGTCAAAGGGGTAGGCAATGGTTTCACGATTACCAGGGTCATCCTAAACCAGATTAGTGAACCTGTCTACCTAGGCAATTTAAATCAATTCACAGGACATAAGATAATGACCATTAACCCCAAAATTTCACCAGCTTTTGCTCCGTTTTTATCCAACACCGACCCCCAAGGGAAACAAGATGCGATCGTAATTTTCCAGGGACAATACCCCACAAATATCGCGCCGCGTGACTCTCAACAAAGATTTAATACTATCCAGCAAACGGCCACCAGTCACCAAGCCGAAGTTAGTAAACTAGCAGCCAGTTATAAAAGTGCTGTCGGTCAAAACTTCAATGTATCTGCTATTGGTTCAGGTGCATTACCCATTGCTACAGTAGAAGTGACCGCAGAGACTTTACCAGCTTTAGTGGAACAGCCAGGAGTGGTAGTGGTTTTACCCAACCAAAAAATCAAATTAATTGAACCTAGCGCCATTGACTATCAACAATTACGGAGACAGGAAGAAAACAACAAATTAACCTGGGGATTAGAACTCTTAGAAATTCCCAAAATGTGGGAAAAAACCAAAGGGAAAGGAGTTACAGTATCCGTTCTCGATACGGGAGTACATGGAGATCATCCAGCCTTAAAAGACCGGGTGAAAGGGTTTGTAGTCATCGACCCTTTAGGGCGACGAATTACCGCTACCCCTTCCTTTGACGGTGGAAATCATGGAACCCACGTTTGTGGTACTGTGGCTGGTGGTAAAACGGAAAGTGGGGTTTCAATTGGTGTCGCCCCAGAAGCTGACTTACTGGCGGGAGGGGTTCTGATTGGTAATGCCACCCTGCGAACCTTAATTGAGGGTATTTCCTGGTCAATTGAGAATGGGGCAGATGTGATTAATATGTCCTTGGGTATGAGTTACTATGAGCCTCTGTTTGCTCAGGTTTTCGATATGCTGATCAATCAATATGATGTTCTCCCAGTGGTGGCGGTCGGTAACGAAAATCATGGTAATACTAGCTGTCCAGGAAATGCTCATAATGCTTTCTCTATCGGCGCGGTGGAAATGCTCCCTAATTCTGAACTGGGAATTACATTTTTTAGCAGTGGCGCAAGTTTAGTATTTCCAGATGATGCTCCTAACCGCTTAGTGACTAAGCCTGATGTATCAGCCCCTGGGGCTCAGGTTTATTCGGCTGTTCCTCCCACTAAACAGGCTAATGGGTCTTTTGAGTATACTTATATGGATGGTACATCTATGGCGACTCCCCACGTGGCTGGAGTGGTGGCGCTATTGTTAGCTGCACAACCTGATGTTCCGGTGAGTAAAATTGTGGAAGTGTTGCGAGAAACCGCCGAACATCCTGGGGGAGAACAAATGCGCCCGGATAACCGTTGGGGATGGGGGTTAATTAAGCCCTGGGAAGCTCTACAAGCTCTGAAATAGGTTTAATTATCATATTAGTTAGGGGGGGTAATTGTGATGATCCCATACGGCATAATTGGATTGACTTTGCTGGGGGTGGTGCTAGGAGATGCTAACCCAGCAGCGCTCCCCCCATTAACCCCATTAAACATTTGTGTTAGGGAGAACCGCGATATGAAAATTAGCCCCGAATTTGCTGCTCGTTTGGCGCGTCTCAAGTCTCAGGAAAAAATCCGGGTTTTGGTTTTCCTCCAGGTTCCCCCATCAAATCATCAGCGATCGCCACGTCTATCTCCTGAACAGCGAAAAGCTGAAATGGTTGCTACACAAAAGGCGGCGGAAAGTTCCCTTAATCAGATTAAGCCTATTCTGAATCAGTATAATGGTAAATTACTCGCCCCAAGCCCTAGTTTACTGGGTACGATTCCCGTTGAAATAACTGTGGCTGGTGTTTATGTCCTTAGTCAATCTAATGCGGTTAAATCGATAATTGAGGATCAGGATATTAACTGATAGATAGATGGTAATCATGAGGAAATATCTACTACTGGTTTTTTCCCCAATAACCAATAAGTAGTCATCTGTCCTTTTCCTTTGACCGGAATAGGACCGCGTTCTTTAAATATATAATTCTTCTTCAGGCGATTGTAGGTTTCCTCGGTGACTTGAATAGAACCCGGTGTTCCTGATGATTCCATGCGGGAAGCAATATTAACCGCATCTCCCCATAAATCATAAATAAATTTTTTAATCCCAATTACCCCAGCTACCACGGCTCCGGTATTGATACCAATGCGAATTTGGAAGGATTCTGAACCCACTAAATAACTACCTTGAAACTGCTTCATTGCTGCTTGCATTTCTAAAGCCATATCAGCGATCGCCTCCGCATGATTATCTTGCGGTAGTGGTAAACCTCCCACCACCATATAAGCATCGCCAATGGTTTTAATCTTCTCTAATTTATGTTTCTCGGCTAGGTTATCAAAAATCGAAAACATTTCATTAAGTAAACTGACTAACTCAATGGGGTTCATCCGCGCCGATAGGGGAGTAAATCCCACAATATCAGCAAATAAAATAGTCACTTCTTCAATAGCAGAAGCTATAGCTTTTTTATTGGCTTTCAACTGGTCTGCAATAGGCTTAGGTAAAACATTAAGTAATAACTCTTCCGATCGCTCCTTTTCTTGAAGCAGCGCCGCCGTCCTTTCTAACACCCGTTGTTCTAATTCTCGGTTAGTATTTTCTAGCGCAATAAATGAATCCCGCAAATTCTGTATCATCATATTAAAGGATTCAGATAACATCCCCAATTCTCGGATCTTCTCAACTTTTACCTTTTGATTTAACTCAGCACTAGCGGTAGCATTACGAGCGCCACTAGCAATAGCACTGGAGGCTTCACTGAGGCGTAAAATCGGTTCACTAATCCATCTAGCAGTCAGAATACCCAAAATTATCGCTAACACTAACGCCATCATAAATAATAAAATTGTGATGCGGGTATTTTCATGGATCTGTTCCATAAAATCCGCTTCGGGAACCACCACCACAATTAACCAATCAATTCCCCTAGGGTCAATCATGGGAGTTACCTGGACAAACTCTCGCCGACTACTAGCATAAAAACTGAGGCGATCGTGATTATCTATTTGACTAATATAAGCTAATTTATTAGCCAAATATCGGGCAGTTTCTCTGGTCATTATGTCACTGCTTTCCGCTGCTAAAATTCTTTCAGTGTCGCGATTTTCTTCATCAGTAATAAAGGTTTTTTCTAGGGTAGAAGTTCCCACCAAATAACCATTACGTTCCACAATAAATGTTTGTCCGGTTTTGCCAATTTCTAAGGTACCGAGAAACTCACTAATTCGCTTTAAAGTTAGGTCACTGCTGGCTACACCTAGTAAATTTCCTTCCGGATCATTAATTGGTCGATTAGCAGAAACCACTAAGGCTTGGGAGCCAAAATACCCATAAATCTCACTCCAAACCGGCTTACCCGCCTCCACCGCGACCAGATACCAAGGTCTAACTCTAGGATCATAATTATCCCGGGAACTCACCAACTCAGTTCGGTTCCCCTGATCATCTGTTAACCATTTTTCTAACTGACGATTAGTGCTATCAGCTAAAATATCAAATTCAATAGAACCATCATCATAGCGTCCCGCGCCAATATAATCCCCGTTTTCCATACCCATACCAATATAGCTGGCGGTGGGGAACTGCTGTAATTGTGTCCATAGATAGCGTTCTAGTGCGGGAATGTTATCTATGGAAATTAACCCTTGATTGATAGCATCAACATTAATTTGATTAATCAAGTGAGGAGTTTCCAGATAGGTATTCATTTCCTGTTTAATCCGGTTACTAACCTCAACTTGTAACTGGGTAGCTAGGTCATTCATCGCGCGGGTTCTATTCCGATAAGATAACCATCCTGTTAATCCGAAAGCTATGGTAATTTGTAGCAAAAAAGGGACAATTAAGACTAGACGTAAAGATAACTTGGGTATAGGGGGGATAATAAATAAGCGCATGATTGATTAGTAGTGCCTCCCAAGATGTCTAAACTGAACCCGTGAAATATTGATAGGATTTGATGGTCAATGCGATCGCCATCGGATTTGAGCTTTCATAGCATTTAACTCAGCTTCAATTTCGGCATCAGAATAGTTATCATAGTTGTATTCATCTCCCCGGCTGATTAATTCTTGCGATCGCACTTCTAATTCAATAGCTCGCTCCTCAAGGCGGTCTATAATCCTAGTATAATCAAGGCTTTCCTCCATTTCATTCAAACGTTGGTAAGCCTCCAGAGAATAGGATCTAGACCGATACAGATCCCGCTGAGTTTTAGCATTAGCTGCACGCTCCGAGAGTTCTCGTAAATTAGATTTAAGTTGTGCCAAAATTTGTTGCTGTATCTGCAACTGTTCTTGCATCTGACTAGCTGTATGTAAGTAAGATTTCCTTCTAATTAGAGCCTCCCGTGCTACCGATTCAGAACCCTTTTTCAGACCCAACTGAGCCCTTTTGTGCCACTCCTGGGCACTTTTTTCAGCATCAATATAATCCTGTTCTATTTGTTTTTGGGTGCTACGGGTATCAGCTATGATCTGTCGTAGTTGAACTAGATCTGACTGCATTTGGTCTATAGCTTCCTTGAGCAGTTGGTCAGGATCTTTAGTTTGGTTAAATAGGCGGCTAACATGGGAGCCAACCATCTGCCAAACTTGATTCAGGAGTTGCATTTATTATGACCTGAAAAGGTGAACACTTGACCAATATTCAGAGATGGTCAACGGACAGGCGCGAAGCATGATACTATCCACAGATAGCAGCAATACCTAGCAGGTTAACCTGTCCTTATTGTAGCCTTTCGTTCCCCGAAAATGATCAGCAATTAAGTGGGTTCTACTGGTATTAATACCTCGGAGTTACCAGGAGGGCTTATCATGTGAACCATGGTTAAGATTACTCTCCTGGTGATGGGGTATCAAATTGAACGGCAATTCCTGCGGCTCGTAATTCTTCAGCGAGGAGTTTAGCCGATTCCGCATCACCCAAAGCACCCATTTGAATTTTGACACCTGTTTTAAATCTGCGGATGTAGGCATCAGGAACCACTCGGCGCACTGTTTCTAGCTTGGCATCATTGTCGTAATCTGTTACCACATAATAGAATCCATCTTCAGCCCTCACAGGATTAGCATTAACCTGGGTGGGAGTATTCGCCGGGGTGGGAGTATTAGCTTGGGGGGTAGTTCCGCCTGCGGGTGCTGCGGGTGCTGCGGGTGCTGCGGGTGCTGCGGGTGCTGCGGGTGCGGGTGTAGGTGCGACAGGTTGAGGTAACAGTTCCTGGGATAGGTTATTAAGTCCAGGACCAGTGGGAATCACCACAGACGGAGATGGAGCGGGGGGAGGTGTTGCGCTGCCATCTAGTGGAGCGGCTTGGGGTGCAGTGGTAGGGGGGTTAGGATTAGGATTGATGGTACTGAGGGTATTGAGATCTAACTCCACAAACTCCTGGGTAGCCAGGTTAGGAGATGTCGGTTCTACTCTGTTGGCATCCATTGGCTCAGAAGTAGGAGTCATAGAATCCCTAAACAGACGATTGAAGCCTAGTATTTGCAAGCCGGCACCACCTGTGACGACATAGCCTAAAATGGCACTAGAAATAAACAGCAGCAGCATAGAGACCATCCCCAAGGGGGTAAATAATCTATTAGTCCAACTTTGACTGCGTTGCTGTTTTCTATATTCGGCACGTTTTTCGATGCTGCTAATCAGTTTTTCGGTCGATTCCAGGTAGCCTAACGGTGAGGTGGCGCTTGAGGTTTCGACGCTGGAACCATTGCCGTTGGCTGTTGTTTGGTTTTGGCTATGGGGAACAATGGGAGCGGGTTCTGGTAAGACGACTGATTCCCAGCCTGTGGGGGGGCGCTGTGGTTCTGCTTGACTTGCGGGTAATTCTGGAGTTCTGACAGGAGGAGCGATCGCACCTGGAAATGATTGCGATTGGTTATTAGATGGCTCCCTAGGCTGCTGATTATCAGATTGAGATTGCCTTCTATATCGCCGATAGCGGGTTAGTTCCTGCTCTAGTTTTACGTCTAGGCTTTCCAAAACCGATTGGAGGACTGGTTGTAGTTGGGGGGGGGAGGAGGTAGTTTCAATTTGAGAAGATTGGCTCATAACAAAATTCCTGGAAAATGGGGTTGATTTTAATTGAACTTTGAATCCATTGATCAGATTATAAATACCTTTGCTGACCGGATTTTCACCCCGGAACAACAGCAGTTTCAGCTAGTAGTTAGCCATTGGCCTGATGTGGTCGGAAAATCAGCACAGGCTCATACTCGACCCATAACGATTTACCGAAATATTCTGCAGGTAGCTACTTCTAGCGCGGCTTGGACTCAGGAGCTTACCTTCAGGCGTAAGCAAATTGTCCGACACCTAAATCAGTGGCTGTGTGATCCTTTGCATGATATCAAGTTTTCCACGGCTCAGTGGTCTGATGGGTCTAATCTTTTGGCGGCGGGTGCTTTGACGGAAACCAAGGAGACTCAACAACATCCCAGCACTATCCCGGTTAATGGGGAATTTGGGACTATTGAGCAGAGGGGATCTGAGGATGTGGCTGCACCGAAAACGCCGATCGCTGCTTGGGAAATTTGGGCCAGCAAAATCCAAAGGCGATCGCAACATTGGCCCCTATGTCCTCGATGTCAATCCCCCACCCCTCCCGGTGAACTACAACGCTGGTCTGTTTGCCACATTTGCTTTGCCGAACTCCTGACACCTGATAAATGCCAAGACGAATAGGGGATTCAATCAATTAGCATTGATCCCCAATTGGTTTTGATGTCTTTAAACTGGATCCCCGATGCTTTACATTTCTTTAACAAATTAGCTAAGTTTGTATCTATATATGAAGAGAATATAAAACAATTATAAAGTTTCCTGAACGATAAAAACGGATTCTAAGGCATACTGGATAAGGGATGACGGATTATAGGCAGGGATCAAGGATATACGAGAATATAGGTATTGGATCATTCTTGAGCGAGGAAGCCTGCTATGGGAGCTTCAAACCTGTTAACGTCTGCTTGTCGTTGTTGTCAACACTACACTCCTGAGGGGAGACGTGGCGGGCTATGCCATCAACTCCACGTTCCGGTCCAGGGCAGTTGGAAAGCTTGTCCCCTAGCACTTCCCGTCTTTGCACCTTCTTGGGAAACGGTGGATACAGTAATTCATCTGAATCAAACTCTCCCGACCCTACGAGAAGCAATGGTGGGAGACTTCCCAAATATAACTGCAACTCACCCAGAATTAGAAGCTTCAAGGGATCAACCCTGAGAAGCGATCGCTGTTTAGCGCGAAAGCGGTCAAGGAAGCCATGGATACTGACGAAAATCTGGTTTTCGTTTTTCCAAAAACGCCTGTTTTCCCTCGGCTCCTTCCTCAGTCATATAATACAACAAAGTGGCATTCCCTGCCAACTCCTGTAACCCCGCCTGACCATCACAGTCAGCATTGAAAGCGGATTTCAAACAGCGAATAGCGATCGGGCTTTTTTCCAAAATCTCCAACGCCCATGTGACCCCTTCAGCCTCAAGCTGATCAACGGGAACGACACAGTTAACTAAACCCATATCTAAGGCTTGTTGGGCATTATACTGCCGACAGAGAAACCAAATTTCCCGCGCTTTTTTCTGACCGACAACACGAGCCATATAACTCGCCCCAAAGCCGCCGTCAAAACTGCCAACTTTCGGCCCAGTTTGACCAAAAATAGCGTTATCGGCGGCTATAGTTAAATCACAAATGAGATGGAGAACATGACCACCGCCGATCGCATAACCTGCTACCAGGGCGATAACGACTTTAGGCATTGATCTAATTAGGCGTTGGAGGTCGAGAACATTGAGACGGGGGACACCGATATCATCAATATAACCAGCTTCTCCGCGCACAGTCTGATCGCCGCCGGAACAAAAGGCATATTTGCCATCTGTATGGGGACCAGCCCCGGTAAACAGAACCACACCGATCGCCTGATCTTCCCTGGCATCTGTAAAAGCATCATACAGTTCAAATACCGTTTTCGGGCGAAAAGCATTGCGCTTATCCGGGCGGTTAATGGTAATTTTGGCGATTCCGTCCGCCTTACAATAAAGAATATCTTGGTAAGTTTTAGCGGTCTGCCATTGAATGGACATTGCTTTGCTAAGGTCGCTTTGGTATTTGATGGCGAAATATCATTGTATCTCAAAGGAGCTTTTTTTTAGCCAAAACTTCTCCTGTTGCTATTCCAAACCAATTAATTCTCGATTTCCAGGGACGACCTCCCCGACGGTATAACTAGGGATATGGTGTGATTGAAAGAATGCGATCGCCTCTGAGGCGTGATCGGGTGGGACAAAAACGACAAAACCAATACCCATATTAAAAGTTTCCCACATAGCACTTTGGGGAACATCTCCCAATTCCGCCAACCAGGTAAAAATGGGAGGAATCGGCCAACTGTGGGGAATCATGCGAATAGCAGCATTTTCCGGAATAGCTCGGGGCAAATTTTCCGGTAGTCCTCCGCCAGTAATATGAGCCATACCATGAATGGGTAAACCCTTAGCAATAGCATTCAGAATAGGTTTGACATAAATGCGAGTAGGAGTCAAACAGACCTGGCCAACAGTTTGACCCTCAAATTGAGTAGGGCGGTCATTCCAATCAATTTGGCGATCGGCGATAATCTTACGAACGAGACTAAAGCCATTACTATGGAGACCACTACTAGCTAAAGCGATCGCCACATCTGCGATTTTCACCTGACTACCATCAAGTAACTGTTGCTTTTCGACAATACCGACACAAAACCCAGCCACGTCATACTCACCTGGGTGATAGAATCCCGGCATCTCGGCCGTTTCTCCCCCCAGTAAAGCACATCCAGCTTGTTGACAACCGGTAGCTATTCCGGTGATCACCTGGGTTAATTGTTCTGGTTCTAGTTTTCCGGTAGCCAGATAATCGAGAAAAAACAGAGGTTCCGCACCACAGGTCAACACATCATTAACACACATAGCCACCAAATCAATACCGATAGTATCGTGGCGGTCAACAGCATGAGCGATCTTTAGCTTAGTACCGACACCATCAGTACCAGATACCAGGACGGGTTGACGGTAGCCTGTGGGTAACTCCAAGCAGCCGCCAAAACCCCCTAAACCACCCAATACTTCTGGGCGATAAGTTCCCTGTACCAGATCGCGGATACGGTTAACAAAATCCCGACCCGCTACCACATCAACACCAGCTTCTCGATAATCCATAATTGATTGTTGTTTTTTTGTGTTCAGGCTTGGCCCGCGAACTCTCCTATAAGGCTTATAAGAAACTTTAATACTTTTTGGAACCACTTAGTATTGCGTCAGTAGAAATTACCCCAAGTCTTGATGACCGGGAATTTGAGCCGGAACCAAACTGTCCAGTTTGTCAGTCCGACGGCAAACTATGCCCCCAGACTAGCTCCCCAAATAGAAAAGTTCGTGCTAGTGTGTTGCAGTTCCTTCAACCCAAGCGAACAGGAAATTGAGTACCCATGACTATGGTGCTGTAATAGGCTCCCATGTAGGGTTTAAGTGAATTTCAGTTCAAACGTGGTTGTTTCATCTAAGAGATTTATGAACGCAAAACCTTGGAGTGGTCTAGTTTCTTTACTGGTTCTATCAGTTTGCGCGCCAGCTTATGCTGAAATTGAATGCGATCGCCTTTTATGTCCAGAAAGTGATGGGAGAAGCCATGTTGAGCAATTAGCCAGATCACAGGGGAACATCACCCAAATTGAAACCCATGAATTAGACGACAAACAAGCTGCAACCCTCTTCGTTCGTAATATCCCCGTTCTCACCTTTGTTCAAAACCCCTCAGAAACGACAGCCCGCCCCATCAACTATCAATCTGTCAATGTAGCTGAGAGTTCAACTGGTAATTTAATAGTGGCTTACCCCACACAAGCCAGCGATCCAGTCGCTAGAGCCAATAATGTCGCGGTCAAAATTAATCAGATCAGTCGAGACAATATTGATGCAGATACCATCAGAGTCCGATGGAATGATCAGGAAAAAAATTATGTGATCCAAGTAGGTGAGGAAAAATTAGTAGCCATTGATGGTAATACTATCCTCCCCGACAATACCCGTGATCTGGCTACAGATGCACTACAAGCTACTAACCGCCTGCGGAGACAGGTAGGTAATGCGCCACCCCTCAGCGACATTGAAGGAAGACCAGAGCCGGAAGTGACTACAGTAGCTGTGCGTTCTGTGGCTAATCGTCTCCAGGGTTGGGCTTCTTGGTATGGTCCTGGTTTTCATGGGAACCGCACGGCTAATGGTGAACGCTACAACCAATATGCTATGACTGCGGCTCACCGTTATTTACCTTTTGGTACAGAAGTCCGTGTTACCAATCAGCATAACGGTCGTTCTGTGGTGGTGAGAATTAATGACCGAGGCCCATTTATCGGAGGTCGGATTATTGACTTGTCTGCTGGAGCAGCACAGGCGATCGGTATGATTAGCAGTGGGGTGGCTCCGGTAACGGTGGAGGTGATCACGCCAGCTAATTAAGGTGGATGGTGCTGTTCCCTATACAATGAAGGGAATGATTGATATTAGGGTGCAATTATTGCACCCACAACTACTTTTATGCGCCTGTTTACAACTGTTGCGGCTTGGCGATCGTATTCCCAAGCCTGCCATAATCGGCAAATAGGTTTAGTCCCCACTATGGGGGGTTTACATTCAGGACATTTGAGCTTAATTCGTCAGGCTCGTAATGGCTCTGATCTAGTGGTGGTTAGCATCTTTGTTAACCCCCTACAATTTGGACCTAGGGAAGATTTCCAAAAGTACCCCCGTAATTTGGAGGCGGATTTAGCACTTGGTCGGGAAAATGGGGTTGATGTGGTATTTGCTCCGTCGGTTGAGGAGATTTATGGCTCTGAGGAGACGGGAAACACAGAAACTGGCTTATCTCAACAAACTTGTGTGATTGTCCCTGACTCGCTCACGTCCCGGCTGTGTGGTGCATCCCGTCCGGGACATTTTCAGGGGGTGACAACTATTGTGGCTAAATTGTTTAATTTAATTCAACCCAACCGCGCCTATTTTGGTCAGAAAGATGCTCAACAAGTGGCGGTAATTAGGCGCATGGTGGCGGATTTGAATTGGCCGATTGAGATTGTGGCCTGTCCGATTATTCGAGAGGCTTCGGGACTGGCTTATAGTTCCCGTAATCAGTATTTGACACGGGAACAGAAACAGCAAGCTACAGTTTTATATAAGGCTTTGCAGGCGGCGGGGCGGCGATGCGGTGAGGGAGTGCGATCGCGTGCGGGTCTGCTACAGGCGGCGCAGGAAATTCTGGCGAGAGTGCCGGGCGTGAAGCTAGAATATTTGGAACTGGTTGCGCCAGATACTTTAGTTCAATTGGAAACTGTTGAGGAAATAGGACTTTTGGCGATCGCCGCCTCTGTGGGAAATACTCGTTTGATTGATAATATTATGCTCAATACTCGCCAGCCTATTGTGGCGATCGATGGCCCGGCCGGAGCGGGTAAGTCTACTGTTACCCGTCATATTGCACAACTTTTAAATTTGATGTACCTTGATACCGGAGCGATGTATCGCGCTATTACCTGGAAGGTGCTTCAGTCTCAAATATCTGTGGATGATGAACCGGCGATCGCTCAGTTGGTTAGTGGTTCACGGATTGAGTTGATTCCTGATCAAGATCAAATTAGGGTTTTGATAGATGGGTCTGATGTGACTGAGGCGATCCGTACCCAGGAAGTTACCCGCAATGTATCGGCGATCGCTGCTCAGGTGGCAGTCCGTCGTGGTCTTGTTAAACAACAACAGCAGTTAGGTCGTCGGGGCGGTTTGGTGGCGGAAGGACGCGATATTGGCACTCATGTTTTCCCCGATGCTGAGTTGAAAATTTTTCTGACTGCTTCTGTGGAAGAACGAGCCAAGCGTCGCTATCTGGAATTACAACAAAAGGGTGATTTAAATACCAGTTTAGAAGAGATTAAACAGGACATTATCCGACGGGATGAATTGGATAGTAACCGAACTATTGCTCCACTGCGAAAGGCAGTTGATGCGATCGAACTTAGTACCGATGGACTAAGTATTGAGCAAGTTACTAATGAAATTGTTAGGTTATATACAGAACATCTGAAAAATGATGATGCTCCTGGCTCCAGTAATGGGGTTTAAGGGAGAGCCGAGATAGAGCTACTGTCTCAGGGATTGAACTTATCTAAAATTCCGGTGAATCTGCTGGGATTAGCGTAATCTGTAGTAACCTAGGGTAATTGTAGATCAATTTCCCCAATAATAACTACCTAGTGAAAATTAACAGAAAATTTAATTGGTGTGAAGGAGATATGACGTGGTTCAGCCTTACTACAGAGTATATCGTCGCCAACAAAGAGTTTTAACTCTGGCAATATTGGCAGCATTAAGTAGTTTTGTGATGGGTGTAGCTTTACCTTGGACTTTACATATAGACCGGGAAGCGAGAGTTACATATCAGCCGCCAATAAGTCAGCAAGTAGCGGCTGAGAGACAGACACAAGGAGAGGTAGAAAACTCTAATAATTCAAGACAGCTACCTGTCCCTAATTTAGGAATACCTGGGGTCAAACTGGCTCTAACTCAAAGGTTACAATCAACACAAAGCGCCTTGAACGAGTTAGAAAATGAACGCTTTACTTTTTCGGTTCCTCAACGATTCCAAGGAACTACTATAAAAGAGGTTAATTTGCCACCCGAACGGAAAGTTATTGCTCTGACTTTTGATGATGGTCCTTGGCCGCGAACGACGGAACAGGTTTTAGATATTCTCAGAAAAAATAATATTAAGGCGACTTTTTTCTTAATTGGGGCGGCTTTGAATAATAACAAGGAGATTGCCAAAAAAGTAGCAGATGAAGGTCATGCGTTAGCTAATCATACCTGGAACCACCGTTACCATAAAGTAAGTCAGGCGGAAGCAGCGAAGGAGATTAATAGTACAGGGGATTTAATTGAGGAGGTGACAGGAACTAAAACGGCTCTATTTCGACCGCCGGGGGGGGTAATGACTAATGGTTTGGTTGAGTATGTTCATAGCCAAAATCAAGCTAATATTATGTGGTCTGTGGACTCAGCGGATTGGCGATCGGGTACAGATGCGATCGCTCGTAATGTTTTAACTCAAGCCAAACCCGGTGGCATTGTACTGATGCACGATGGAGGCGGGAACCGTGCGCCTACCGTAGCGGCTCTCCCCAGAATTATTGCGGAATTGAAACGGCAGGGTTATGAGTTTGTAACAATACCGGAACTGTTGGAAATTGCGGATGAGTATATGAGTGATGAAGATATCGCCAGCCAGGAACAAAAGGCTCGAGAAATGTCGGAGAGTGACGAAATGCCGATGTATCAATCCCCTTTACCTTATTAGAAGATCCTGATTAACATTGCCGAAGATGGAAATAATTAAACAATGAACCTGTATTCTTTACCAACTCAGTCAGATTTTGCCATTTCCCTAGGGCAGTTGTCCCTGGAAGATGTTTATAATCTGGTGGACGATCCGGCCAATGGTGCGATCGTGGTAATGAGTGGCATGGTTCGCAATCAAACGGACGGCAAACCGGTTAAGTCCTTGGAATATCAAGCCTATCAGCCCATGGCGCTGCGGGTGTTCCAGGAAATTGCCGAACAGATTAAAACTCAATGGCCTGATGTAACGCGGGTGGTTATACAACACCGGATCGGACATCTACAAATTGGGGATATTAGTGTATTGGTGGCCGTGGGTTGTCCTCACCGCCGAGAGGCTTTTGAGGCTTGCCAGTATGCCATTGATACCCTAAAGCATAATGCCCCGATTTGGAAAAAGGAACATTGGGTTGACGGATCTAGTAGTTGGGTTAGTATTGGCTTATGTGAAGCTACCTGCTAACCAGATGAACATTAGGAACTTAATCCGTTCATGTCGCGTCAAACATCAACAGCCTGCCTCAATACGCAAATTTGAAACCATGATCAGTCAATTTGTACCCCTATCCTGGTCTTCCGGGTCGGCAACCGCTCCCGAAGTTAAATTATCTCCTGAAAAGCTGTCGAACTATGATCTAGTTCTACGATGTCAGGAAGGCTTGCAACCAGACCGTCTTGCCTTTACAGAACTATTACGCCGCTATCAGTCCCATGTGGATAAGATTCTGTTTCACCTAGCGCCTGATTGGCAAGATCGGGCGGATTTGGCCCAAGAAATATGGATTCGAGTTTACCGCAATATTAAGCGACTACAGGAACCTGCTAAGTTTCAAGGGTGGTTGAGCAGGATTGCGACTAATTTATTTTATGATGAACTGCGGAAACGGAAACGGGTGAGACCGGCTTTGTCTCTCGATGCTCCTCGTACTGTTGATGATGGGGAGATGGAATGGGAATTGCCAGCAGATCGTCCGGGTCCTGATGAGGATTTAGCGACTAGAGAGTTTTATGATCATCTACAAGAGGCGATCGCTGATTTGCCCGAGGTGTTCCGCACTACTATTGTGCTGCGGGAAATTCAAGGCCTAGCTTATGAGGAAATTGCCGAAATCACCGGAGTTTCTTTAGGAACTGTTAAGTCTCGTATTGCTAGGGCGCGTCAGCGGTTACAATCTCAACTACAACCTTATCTAAATGATTAGTTGAGATGATGACTAATTCCGTTTGGAGGGAATATAATAGGAAGTTAATGGTCAGAAACCGGCGGTCTGTTGATTTTTGTGGCTCTACATTTTCTCCCCGATTAAATTCAAAAAGGTTGGACCGTTGGTTTCGATTTCTGCTTGCGTTTTAGGGGGGTGTCCCAATGAAGTCTAACCATGACGATCGCTTAGGAAATTTAAATCCGAATTGGCATCCTGAGTCCCAGGGAGAAGGGACTTGGGATGAACCAATGTATTATGAGCTACTTTCAGCCTATATTGATGGTGAGGCGACACCAGCAGAACGCCGCCAGGTTCAGCAGCGGTTGGATATTGATCGCCAATATAAGGCGGCTTATTTGCAAATGATGCAACTGCGATCGCGTTGGCACTCAATGCCGGGGCCGAAAAATACTGAATCCGCCCAACAGTTGGCTGGTGCTGTGTTCAACCAGGTTGAACGCCGGAATAATTTGATGGTGGTCAGTGGTGGGGGTGCGATCGCCGCTCTGTTTTTGGCGGTTTTAGCGAGTTGGGCTCCCACTGGTGGGGGTGGTACTCTCTTTGCTCAGTTGAACCGGGTGGAGTCGGAACCACTACAAATTGCTCTGAATGAGCCTTTGCTACCCATTGTAAATCCAGAGGCGGTTAGTTTGACCATAGATCAACCGCTGATTGTGATTCCTAAAGGTCCCATAGCTCACCCCTAGGTTAATTCTAGCTGGGTTTCCAGTCGCCACAGGGAATCAAGACTCCCTGAAAGGAGCTAACTACTTGGGGATACATGAAATAAGCCCAGGTCTCACGCAGAGGTTTTAGATCTGGGGTGTAGGTGAGAATGCGGCGGCGTTGATATTGGTTTTGCTCCGGTGGGCGATCGCTTTGGTAGTCTTCCAGGCGATCGAGGTCGGCGAGAAGGCTGGGGTCTGTGAAGGATAGGATAACTCCAGATACCCAGCGCGTCCCTGTGGTCATGGCTGGATAACCTAGGGAGAGGGAATATAATTCACCTAGGGCGCACGCTGGTAATTCCTCTATGGTGCGTCCGAGACAGTAACGGTTGTAATTGAACTCGCCGGGTTTGAGACTCCCGTAGACAAATACATGGATGAGATCATTTATGCGATCGTTTTCGGTGACTGTGGGTTTCATCGCCTGCCAAAATGTTTGTTAAGATAATCACTAAATCTGGAATAGGCCTGAAAGCGTTATCAGTTATGTTGCACCCGCAACCTTTCATAGCTACAGCTATCCAGTTCAGTTCTTTATGTTCTATTATCGTTCATGGTTTTAGCCACTAGCATTATAGAAAATTTCCTACCGCATCCACTGCCCCTAGGTGCTTTTTTACCCGAATTGGGCCTCGACAGCATTTTCTCAACTCAAGGGGTAATGGTGATGCTACTGGCCGCTTATGCTGTCGCTATGTGGATGTTCCTGACTAGCGCCCCCAAGGTTCATACCATTATGGTCACTGACTTAAATATGGCCAGACAGTTTTATGAGGGGTTGCTAAATTTGCCAGTGGCTGATGTTCCCCTACACTACTACTATAATTATGAGCAAACTTGGGGAGCTACTGGCATCGATCCTTTGTACCTTTCCACTAACATATCAACTGCTAATAACCAAGATTTAGGGGCTTCTGATGGCTTGTGGTATCAGTTGATGAAAAATACACAACTTCATATTATCAGTGGTGCTAGTTATGGTCCAAAAAATCGCCATCGCCATGTTTGTTTCGATCGCGATTGTTTAGACCAAATTTTGATGCGGGTACAAACCCAAGCCCTCAAGTTTAAAATCCGCAGTGAAAGACCTCTAAATTTTTTGGTGAAGGATTGGGATGGACGGGTGTTAGAGTTTTCTGAGGTAAAAAACTAACCCGTAAATAGCCATAATGAACCGAAAAGAGACAAGGTTTAACTTGTCTCTCAGGTTGGTTTAAATGGGTAGATTTGGCAGTGATTAATCAATCTGAAAAAAATAATAATATTCACTGTCTATTAATTGCGGGGAATCGCCGTGATATTTAGCTACCGCCCTGTCTAAAAATTCTTTAGCTTCCTGGGGAGATATATTGGCGGCTTGGGCTAGGCTAGAAACCGTTACTAAGCCTCTATGATCTCGAATTAGGTGCAGAAATACCGATCGCTTATATCTTTGGCGGCGGTAGAGTTCCCTGCGTCTTTCGCGATACCATTCCCACATAAACCACCCCCCCATAAACAGGGGAATGCTGCCCAAAATCAACCCCCCCGCCACTTTCCCCCAGGGATTATCTGATATGTTGGTGGGGCTAATTAATTCGGTAGCAGCGGATAACCAGAATATCAACCCCAGGGGAATCAAGAAACTGGCGACTATCAGCTTAAATATCTGCATGGTTTCATCCCCCTGACTTCCTTATTGAGGCTAAATTAATAATATCAACAGCGTATGGCTTCTAACAACCGTGAGAAATAAAACCTGGTAGAAATCATCGATTCTCGGCTAACGGTAAAGCCGTTATCTGAGAGAATTTTGATGATATCTGCCTCCCGGTGTTGATAGGCGCGGGTGGTTTTGCTGGGTCCAGGGAAAAATTCGCCAATTTTTTTAAGTATACTCAGGGCTAAGGTTTTGGGGGCGAAACTCAGAATGATCCTGTTTTCGGCGAGGGAACATAGATGAGATATCATCTCTGCTGCTTGGTTTTGGGGATAGTGAATTAACACATCTAAGCAAATTACGGTGTGATAGCGACCTGTTAATTTTTCTAGGTCTTGCGCCATAAAGTTGATATTACTGGCGCGGGTGATTAGTTGGTTTCTGGCGCGTTGGGATGCTTCGGCGACCATTTTTTCGGAAATGTCGCTGGCGGAAACGATCGCCCCTGCGTCTCCCAAGGGTATGCTGAGGCTTCCGACTCCACAGCCTGCATCACATACCATTAAGCCGCCTAGGTTTCCATCAGCTTGCAGCCATTCTAGGACGCGATCGACGGTTTGCTGGTGTCCGTCGCGGATATCCCGCTGTACCCGGTTGACTTCGCCGTTACCATAAATTCTTTGCCAGCGATCGAAGCCCGTTGAATTAAAATACTGCCGAACAACGGTTTTATCGTCTACCACACTCATGAAACTGCCTGCTGTGAAAAGGGTGTCCAACCCTTGATTCTACCATTTAGGGGTTACAATTTGGAGGTTTTGCTATCCTCAAATTCCTCAAGAAGGGTGGGTTCCTTGGGGACTAACACCCACAGTATGGCATAGATGATAATGCCGGGGGCGGCGGATAGGCCTAAAATAATAAAGGTGAGTCTCACTAGCAAGGGGTCAACATTGAAGTATTGGGCGACTCCTCCGGCTACTCCGGCGATTTGGCAATGTTCACGGCTGCGGTATAATTTTTTCATGGTGTCCTCCTCTAATGGGCGATCGTTTTGGTTGACAGTGATCACTTCAATTTCTGATGGAACAATTCCCGATCGCTTCATGATTAATTGGGGTTCGGAAAACCGCCTATCCCCTGTCCGGCTAACCATCCGGTTGTCCAGGCGTTTTGAAAATTGAAGCCTCCTGTCACGCCGTCAATATCAAGAATTTCTCCGGCGAAATATAGCCCCGGACACCGCCGACTTCCCATGGTCTTAAAGTCTATTTCTTTCAGGTTGACTCCGCCACAGGTGACGAATTCTTCTTTAAAGACTCCTTTACCAGTGATTTGATGGCGACTGCGTTTTAATTCTTCGATGAGTTGATTTAAGTGTTTTTTAGATAGTTCCGCCCAAGGTTGTTGGGGGTGGATTCCTACTCGCATAATTAGATATTGCCAGAGGCGACGGGGTAAATTAATCGGACAGTGGGAAGATGGCGATCGCTTGCCAAATTCTGATTTAGTCTGGAGGATAATTTCTCGCAATTGGTCTATATTTAATTCTGGTAGCCAATCAATTATTAACGGGGTTTTATAACGACATTCCTGCAAAAATCTGGCCCCCCAAGCTGATAATTTTAAGACGGCGGGTCCACTAATTCCCCAGTGAGTAATTAACAGGGGTCCGGTTTGGGTTAAGGGGGTTCCGGTTAGTTTTAGATTCACTGAATCTACGGATATTCCGGCTAATTCCTGCAAGGGTTTATCGGCTATATTAAAGGTGAATAGGGAGGGAACTGGGGGGATGATAGTATGTCCTAATTTTTGGGCAAAATTATAGCCGGCGGGAGTGCTTCCTGTGGCTAGTAATAGGCGATCGCATTGGTAAACTTCCTGGGATTTTAAACAGACTTGAAAGCCTCGCTCAAGTTGAGTAATACCCACAACCGCCGCCCCGGTTTTGACTTTGACTCCCGCATTTTGGGCGCTATTTAATAAGCAATTAACAATGGTTGCCGAATCATCAGTTATGGGGAACATTCGACCATCAGCCTCGGTTTTTAACTTAACTCCTCGCTGGGTAAACCAGTCTACGGTATGTTTAGCTTGAAACCTAGTAAAAGGTCCGCGCAAGGCTTTGTTACCCCTGGGATAGTTGCGAATAAACTCCACAGGGTCAAAACAGGCGTGGGTAACGTTACAGCGTCCGCCGCCAGAAATACGAACTTTGGCTAGGGGAGTTTTTCCAGCTTCTAATAGGGTAACATGGGTTTTAGGGTAGGTTTCTTTACAGGCGATCGCCCCAAAAAAACCCGCCGCCCCACCACCAATTACAATGACTTCGATCATGTCTTGTTTCTCAAAGTTTTATTAATAATTGTACCCGATAAATACCACAGATAAATGCTGAGTAAATATCAGGCACAATTCAGGAATACTTATCCCGCCAAATGTTCTAGCAGCAGGTCGTGGACAAAACGATATCTTCCCCCTACTCTTTGGAGAATTTGGCGATCGCAGGCTTGATTAAGAAACTCCACATAATTCCAGGGTATTACTTTTTTATCCAACAGAAACCAGCGCAGGCTATAGTGTTCGATTATAGTTGCACCTCCTAAACACAAACTAAACATTAAGGCTATGGCTATTCCCGGAATTATTGCTGATAATATGGTGATATATTCCCCGGTTATATACAGATATAACATCGATAAATTTATACCTATTGGACAGGCTATACAGAACATCACCAGGCTATTTTGGGCCGCTTGATTAATCGGCTGATTCGGATATTTGATATGAGTTATACCCATTTGAGTTAAGGGAAACAGCGCCAGGATAATCAAGACAGCCATTAATCCATAAATAAACCCATAAATCAACTGCCCCATTATCCCAGCAATTAAGGCAGTAATTATGCCGCCTACCATAGCAAAAATTACCCCCTTCTTAATTTTAGACCAACCATAATTTAAGAAATGCGGGTTGAAATCATTAGCTAGTATGCCAGCAATCAACCCCACAAATCCTGATGAAAATACATCCCATAAAAAAAATACATCCCATAAAAAATTATGTATTGTACCAATAAGAATGCCGATTGTCGCGCCAAAAATCAACACAAGAATCATCAGATAAATAAACTCCAACAGTTTATTACCCAAGAAATTATGTCCGATTTGGTGTAGTACAAACTCTGACTGATTTTGTGCTTGCATACGCTTGGCTAACCATCGCAGATACCGTTTAGCCATGACGGGTTCATGGTTCAAAATGCCATGAGATTTATCTGGTGTGTTGGGTAGGTTTTTAGTTAACCTTTGGCTAATATAGATATCTAATAAATCACTCTGCAATTGACTGAGATCAGCATCGTTATTATGAAACAAATAACTATCTATTTGAGGATATAAATTTTCCCTATCAATCACAGTTATTAAATCCAGGAATAAGGGAATACTAGCTAAGGTGAGCAATCCTTTGTCGTTTTGTATTACCTCCCAGATATGTCCGCCGTCTAAAGAGTGGAGATAATTATGAATATGCTGATCAGTTAATGGTTGTAAATACACTAATCCTTGTAAAGAATCAATAGTTTTTCCCGATTGTAAATAGTGGTCATCACGACAACAAACTACTCCATCTCGAACATTGAAAAACTCACTTAGTTTCTCAAAAGGTACTTGTTGTAATCCATCAATAAGAGGCAGTATTTTACCATTTTTCAGCCATTTTTTGGCAATAAATCTGGGTAAATTATAGCGATTTTTTAAATCTTCAACCAGCCAACTATCAATAGATTGTTTAGGATTGTTCAAAGTAGCTAATTCAAATAAAATCGGGATAGCACTATCTGAGTCTTCTTCGGCGATTTTAATTAAATCTCTGGCTAATTTCAAAAGTAGGGTGGTTTTTCCTATTCCTGGTTTCCCTAAAATTAATAGTTTCTGCTGGGATACTTTAAATATATCTAGGACTGTTTGTTGGGGTTCTTCGCCTTCTTTTCTGGTAAAAATATGTTCCGGGAGTTGGTGTCGCCATTGTTCCCTAAATGCAGGGTTTAACGAGGATGTTAGGGATAATTGGGGTATTCTGCCATTAGTTTCTGCTTCGGGTTTAGCCACCCGTGAAATTAATTGATCACTGTGGAGGGAATTGTGCAAACGAACTACTACATCATCTTGTTGAATTTTGAGAATTTGTGTACGCCAGTATGATTGGTCAAAATACATTGATAATCACGTAAAACTCCTGGGAGGGTTGGAAGCTCCGTGATTGATCACGGAGAGGAAAACCGACTCAAGCGGCTGACCGCCGCCAGCACCCCCTTGCGGGGTGGAGGGGTATGGTTGCCCCTCCATGGAGCTATGGTTGGCTCCGACTCCCTTGCGGGGTAATGTTTGCGCTTGCGCTAACGCGCACGCTGCGCGAACGCCAATGTTCAGAGTCGGTACTATCCAAATCGCACGTCCTTAACCCCTTAGAGATGTTTAACGATTCGGTTCTAGGGCCTGGAACTAGCACGCATTCCAGGGTAGGAACTTTAACTCTTGCTCTGAACGGAGCCAGTTAAGGCTATAGCTGGTCAGCTACCTGAAAGGGGGGCACGAAGCGCCCGTGCTTCAGCCGGGGGTGCTGACTTTGCTACAATTGGTCTAAGTACGATTATAGATCAAACTCGGATTTTTCGCAAATCCTATGTTAATGGGGAGGATAAACTATTACACGCTATAGAGTCGGTGTTGTCTACTGGTCTGGCTGAAGGTGAGAGTTTCGCCTAAGTTCATCAACTCAATAACTGTTGGTAGGTCACGAGTAAGGAAATTGGTAACATGGCTAAATCTCCCATCAAACTGCAACTAGCTTTTTTGTATCCGTTATTATACCCTCTGTTAAAATTCGGTTTTCCTAATTGTTTATGGAGTGGTAATTTATCTCAACGACAAATCGCCCTAACTATAGATGACGGTCCCCATCCTCAATATACCTTGGAATTATTGCAAGTTTTGGACTATTGTCAGATTAAAGCTAGTTTTTTTTGGTTGGGAATTTTCGTCGAAAAATATCCTAAAATTGCTCAAGAAGTCCATCAGCGCGGGCATTTGATTGGGATTCATGGTTATCAGCACAAGTCTTTTACTAGGTTAAATAAACGAGAATTAAAGTTAAGTTTAGACCGAACTCAATCGGCGATTTGTCAGATTTGTGGATTGCCAGAAAATCAAGTTATCTATGTGCGTCCTCCTAATGGATTGTTTACCGGGAAAACTTTACAACTTCTGAATAATTGGAACTATCGAACAGTGATGTGGTCTGTGGTTCCGGAAGATTGGGTAGAACCGGGGGTAGAGGTGGTGAGCGATCGCATTTTGCGACAGACTAAAAATGGCTCGATAATTGTCCTTCATGATGGCTATTTTGGTGGCTGTCATGTAGCAGAAACTAGCGCTAAGGTGATTCCAAAATTATTAAAACAAGGATATGAGTTTGTCACTATTGATCAGTTGTGGATGGGAAGAAAAAATGATACCCTGTTCCCTGTTAGTAATAAAATGCGATCGCCTAATTAACTATGGTATTAAGACCTGAAACTGATCCAATTACTGGTTTGCTGCGCCTTGTCGGAGATGATAACCCCGTAGATATCACCTTTTTTGAGAATCAATTAGGGGTGTTTCCCTTGGGAGTATTTCTAGGGTCTGGAAATGATACAGTCCGAAGTTTAGTAGACCCAGCACTAATTTATGGAAACCAGGGGAATGATCAAATATTTGGAGGGGGAGGAAATGACACCTTATATGGCGGTCAGGGAGATGATTATATCGAGGGTAATGAAGGTGATGATTTAATCTTTGGAAATGCTGGGAATGATATCCTATCAGGAGGACCGGGAAATGATACCATATTTGGGGGACCGGGAAATGATGTTATTGATGGAGATGCGGGAAATAATCTAATTTATGGTGGACAAGGTTCTGATATTCTTAGGGGTGGAGAAGGTAATGATTTAATTTTTGGAGATGCTGGAGAAAATACCATCTTTGGCGGACCAGGAAATGATACCTTATATGGGGGAACTGATGATGATCAAATTGGTGGCGGACTGGGAAATGATCTGATTTTGGGCGGATCTGGTGATGATATTATTAGCGGTGGCGAGGGGGATGATACCATCTATGGGGGACTGGGAAACGATCTGATTTTAGCAGACGAGGGTAATAATATACTATTCGGAAATTCCGGGAGTAATACCCTAGTGGGAGGGACGGGAAATGATACCTTTGTCTTAGAGGCTGGTAATGGTTGGACCACCATTGCTGACACTGATCAGATTTTTGATTTTACCCCCGGACAAGATACTATTTTGCTACTGGGAGATGCTCCCATAGACCAGCTAAATATTATTCTTGATGACACTAACCCTAATATAAATAATACCATTCTGGAAACTCCCACCGGAGAAATTATAGCCCTATTGCGAGGTATCCGTCCTAATGATATTAACCGCAGTGACTTTTTTGTTCCGGGTGTTTTATCCTTTGAATCAACCAGATTTGAAGTACAGGATAATGGCATGAGTACCCAACCCATTACCGTGGTGCGTTCCGGTGGTGAAGATGGTGCAGTTAGTGTAACTTTGATTCCCAGTTTATTAACTCCTTTACCTCCCAGGGGTGTTGATATCAGCCCAATTATGATTAATTTTCCCGATGGAGAATTGGGGGGTAAAACTGTATCAATTCCCATCGCTAATAATCCCATTGTTACCTATCCTGAAGTCTTAGAATTATCGTTACAAGATGCCACCGGAAATGCTACTTTAATTAATCCCACTGTGGCGACATTAAGCATTATTTCTGACCAGACTCCCCCTGACCCTATCCAAACCTTTAATAACCCCATACCTGAATCTTTTGCTAGGTTTGGCGCGGCTTTAGAAACTGTGAACAATCAGATTTTAATTGGTAGTCCGGGATGGAATAATTCTCAAGGTCTAGTTTATGTTTTAGACGGCACAACGGGAGAAATTTTACCAGCCTTTGAGAACCCTTCTGCTAATGCTGGAAGTTCAGAGTTTGGCGCTGCTATTGCTAGTTTAGGTTTAGCCCCGGTAATTGGTGCGCCCACAGATAGTAGCATCGCCTTTGCTTCTGGTGCGGTTTATGTTTATAATACGATAACTGGTTTACCCGTAACTCAATTATTCAATCCCACCCCAGAACCTTTTGATTATTTTGGCTACAGTTTGGCGACTATTGGTAATGATATAATAATTGGTGCGCCAGGGGATAGTACATCGGAATTGCGAGGGGGAATTGCTTATTTATTTGATGGTATAACCGGAGAATTACGGCAAATTTTTAATAATCCTAACCCGCAACCAGATGATTATTTTGGGGCGGCGATCGCCTCTGTGGGAGACTGGGTATTAATTGGCGCACCGGGTAGCTTGGGAATTGGTCAGTCAAACCGTCCGGGTTCGGCTTATTTATTTAATAGTGTAACGGGAGATTTAATCCAGTCTTTCCGTAACCCTAACCCAGGACTAGATAATTTTGGTCATGCTGTCGCCTGGACGGGAATTGGACGGGATATTATCATCGGATCTCCGGGTGATGACCAGCGGGGAATAAATGCTGGGGCGGCGTTTTTAATTGATGGTATTACTGGGTCAGTTTTGGCAAATTACACACCGGAAAACTTGCGGACAGGCGATCGCTTTGGTGAGTTCATAACCACCACCAGCAACAATAATGTTGTGGTAGGATCTCCCGGTTTCGGTCCTTTCGATTTTGGGGCGGCGTTCAAATTCCAGTTACGCACCGGGGAATTATTAGAAACCTATTTACACCCCGAACTTCCTCCCAGTGATGGAGTGTTGAACTTTGGTAGTGCGATCGCCAGCTTTAATGCAGGGCTAATAATTGCCGCCCCAGACACGAATATCGGCTTAGAAGGTGTTGGGGCGGTTTATCAGTTTTAGGCGACTTTAATGGATTTATACCCGGCGCAAATCTAAGGTTAAAGGGTATTCAGGGCTTAAATTGGGGGTGGAAATTTCCCAAGTTCCGGGAGTGTGACCCATGGCTACAAACCTTTCTAACATCCGGGACTCAGCCTCCCTTTCATTAATGGGAAATGTTGTATAAACTACCCCATTAGGAGGGTTGATATAATAACTACATCCCCCAATAGAACGCATAGCCCAAGTATCAACAATATCGAATAATAGGGGAGTATGGGGGTTAATAGAAGGATGCAATAAAGCCGCATATTGTCGCGCCCGGAACCTGACCCCGCCCACATATTCCCCTGGTTTAAGGGTGGATTTTAACGGCACTGCATAGCCATTACAGGTGACAATATAACGATGGGAAAAGCCATCTAAACCGGGAGAATTTCCCATCGCCCCCCGTAACATAACCTGTAGCCTTTCCATGGAAGAATCAACATATCTAGCGTTACCACCATTTCCGGTTTCTTCTCCTAAAACGTGCCAAGGTTCTATGGCATTTCTTAACTCTAATGTCACCCCATCACGGGTAATTTCTCCATAGACGGGAAAGCGAAAATCTACAAATGGTTTAAACCACGCCAAATTAAAGGGATAACCCGCCGCGTTTAAATCCCTTAAAACTGTGCCTAAATCTTCTTCAATAAAATAGGGCAGTAAAAAGCGATCGTGTAGGGTAGTTCCCCAACGAATTAGGGGTTTAGTATAGGGATGTTCCCAAAACCAAGCTACTAGGGAACGAATTAACAACATTTGCAATAGCCCCATTTGTGCATGGGGAGGCATCGCAAAAGCCCGAAACTCTAATAGCCCTAACTGGTTGCGATAATTCTCTAATGGGTAGAGTTTATCAATACAAAATGCTGAACGGTGAGTATTTCCGGTGACATCAATTAGCAGATTTCGCAATAAGCGATCGACCAATCCGGGTGGTATTTCTCGCCCCTTTTCTAGCTCTTGAAAGGCGATTTCCAACTCATATAATCCTTCGTGTCTGGCTTCATCTACCCGGGGTGATTGGCTAGTCGGTCCGATAAATAACCCCGCAAATAAGTAGGATAAACTAGGGTGATTTTGCCAATAGGAAATCAAACTTCTTAATAAATCTGGGCGACGTAATAGGGGGCTATCTTGAACGCTTTTACCGCCAATGGTGATATGTGCGCCGCCTCCGGTACTTATGCGCCGACCATCTAGGGCATATTTTTCGGTTCCCAACCGACATAGCCGCGCTTCCTCATACAAGGTGGTGGTAATTTCGGTTAATTCTGACCAATTTTTGGCGGGGTGAATATTGACTTCAATTACTCCCGGATCTGGGGTAATCTGAAATCCCATAATCCCATCATTTCCAGGGGGGGTGTATCCTTCAACTAACACGGGAATATTAACAGCAGTGGCGGCTTTTTCAATGGCTGTAATTAAATCTAAAAAACACCGGGCGGAAGTTATGGGAGGAACGAAAACATATATACAGCCATCCCGCGCTTCTACCGCCATGGCTACCCGCACGGAATTTTCTGGTAAATTGATGGGTTCGGAACCAACCACAGCAGGTTTATGATCTAGAGATACTCGCGCTTCTGGGTGCAATTCTTCTGACCAACTTATGCTACTTAATGGCAGTCGAAATCCCAAGGGCGAATCACCTTTTAATAAAATCAATTTCTCCTGTGGTAATTTCCAAGGACAGCTACCCCAGCGTAATTCTTCGGACTCGACAACTGGTAAAATTGGTAAGGCATAACCGGCTAATTCTTCGGTTTCTAATTCATAGGTGGGAATAATGCGATCGCTTTCGATTCCTAAATGTTTAACTAATTCTTGAATAACGATTTCCGCCTGTTTAATCCCATAGCCATAATCGTCACCATCTACCGCCATGAAAGCCCGATTATGCCAAATAGGTTTACCGTCTTCTCGCCAATAACAGCCTAAAGCCCACCTCGGCAAAATTTCCCCCGGATACCATTTTCCCATGCCATAATGTAGCAAGCCGCCACCCTTGGAAAACTTATTTTCTAGGCGGTGTAATAACTGTCCGGCTAACCTGCGCTTTTCCTCTCCCAAGGCTTGTACCTGCCACTGGGGAGACTCAAAATCATCAATAGAAACAAAAGTAGGTTCCCCACCCATGGTTAAACCTACTCCCAAACTTTGCAATTTATCCTCTACTGCTTCCCCGAGGCGGTCTATGGTTTCCCATTGAGTGGGGCTATAGGGTTGACTGGTGCGGGGTTGATTTTCGTAGCGAGAAACTGTCACCGCAAACTCTAAATTTGACCCGCAAGGTTCCGCTGTTCCCTGAACTGGGGAGGCAGCCTGGGGGTCGGCGGTACACACTAGGGGAATATGACCTTCTGCTGCTAAAAAACCAGAGGTGGGGTCTAAACCAATCCAACCAGCGCCGGGAATATATACTTCCGCCCAAGCGTGTAAATCTGCATTATCAGCCTCTGGTCCTGGGGGTCCATCTAATGGGGGAACATCGGGTTTCAGTTGAATCAGATAACCCGATACGAAACGGGCAGCGAGTCCATAGTGCCGCAAAATCTGCACCATTAACCATGCTGTATCTCGACAGGAACCTATTTGAGTTTTTAGGGTTTCTTCGCAGGTTTGAATCCCTGGTTCAAATCTGACTGTATAATTAATATAATCAGAAATTTTCTGATTAATGGTAATGATAAATTCTGGGGTATATATATCTTTGACCCGGTGCTGTTCTACCCAGTCTTTGAGTATGGGGCTGGATTCATCTATTTCTAAAAAGGGGATTAATTCCCGCCCCAGTTGTTCTTCGTAGATAAACGGATAGCGTTCGGCATAGCTTTCCATGACGAAGTTAAACGGATTAATCGGGTGTAAATCCGCAATAATATCTACTGTGACCCCTAGGCGATCGGTTTTTGATAAAAAGTTCAGCCTCCCCAAATAATTGCCATAGGGGTCCTGTTGCCAGGTCATCGTATAATCACTAGGTTCAATCTTGAGGGAATAGCTATTAATGGGGGTGCGACAGTGGGGAGAAGGTCGCAATCCTAATGTATGAGGACCTAGAATTACTGGCTTTTCAAAATGGTAGACAAGCTGATGGTTTAGGCTAACTTTTACTGACATAACTCAATTTGGGCAAGAGGGATATATGGTTCGGAATTTCGCAATTTCAGCCGGCAAAAGACAATACAAAAAAGTTACCTCTCTTGCCTTTTGTCTCTTGCCTTTTGCCCATTGCTATTAATGGAGTTGATGACCACAGCTTCCGCAGAAGCGATCGTCAGGTTGTACTGTCGCACCGCAGTTACTACAGAATTTACGATTTCCTGATGATGGCGCAGATGATGGCTCAGAAGAACCCATTTTTAGTTCCATGTTACCCATCCGCATTTCCATGGGGTTCATACTCATTTGCATATTCCCCATTTGCATCGGTTTCATCGGTTCCATCGGTTTCATCGGTTCCATCGGTTTCATCGGTTCCATCGGTTTCATCGGTGGCATCGAAGATGCCGGGGTACTCGAAACCTGCTGAACTGACATCTGCTGGGCGCTTCCGAGGGAGGGTGTCTGACCCATGACACTCATACTACTTCCCTGGAGTTGCACGAAGTGTTCACCCTGAGCAGTTTCTATTTTCAACACTACCCCATTTCCCGTCCGATACAGGGAGGGGGGGGAAGTCCAGGTTCCGGTCTGGAACCCATTGCTGGCTTGCTGTTGCTGTCCGGGTGATCCACTGGCGATCGTCACAACAGTTTGCGACCCTTGGTTATCAAGATAAACTCTTTGACCGGTGCCTAGCTCGCATACATAAGGCATAATAGCCTCTTCCTACCATAAGAAACATCTAATGCTGATATTGTAAAATTGTTTCCTCACCAAATCCTACTTCTTAACATTTATATTATAAATTCCCCAAAACTATACAGATAGCCGACTATACAGGTTCTTAACATTTGGCAGCCCTCCTCATCCAGTATATAAACTTATGTATCAAATTCCCCTAGTTATGTCATCGATATTTGATAAATCTACTGTGGCGATCGCTCTCCATATATTTATCAATACAATTACTCCTTTTTAATCTAATACCAATAACTCATAAAATCCCGAATAAATACTTAGTCATTAATAATCATGTTTGGCACACCCAACTCCCGCCTCCCCATGGTATAATTTTCAAAAAATAGACTATACTATAAATACATTACTGGAGACAGCTATGACTATAGCTCAGGAATTAGAACCCACTCAAATCACTCCAGACCAAGATATTGAGTTTCCCCCCGGAGATTTAGAAAGTCAGGAGTTGCCATTGGAAAGTTATTTACACCTACAACAAATCTTGTTACTGATTAAATGCCTAGACTGGTTATGGCAAGACCGAAATGATTATTTTGATGCGGGAAACCTGACGATTTACTATAGTCCTCATCAGAAAAAATCATCAGATTTTCGCGGACCAGATTTCTTTGTGGTGTTAGATACGGAAAGGCGATCGCGGAAAAGTTGGGTAGTGTGGGAAGAAGGGGGAAAATATCCTAATATCATTGTCGAGTTATTATCAAGTTCCACAGCTAAGACTGACCGGACTGAGAAAAAGAAAATCTATCAAGATATTTTTCGCACTCCCGAATATTTCTGGTTTGACCCAGAGAGTTTAGAGTTTCAAGGATTTGCGTTAATTCAGGGAACCTATCAACCGATAACTCCCAATGATATGGGACATTTATGGAGTGAACAACTGCAACTATTCTTAGGGATAGAAAATCGTCAACTCCGCTTTTTTAGTCCTGATGGTGTTTTAGTACCAACTCCGGAAGAATCAGCCACTGAAGCTCAACAACAGTTAGGTAGCGTCCAAAATAAGTTAGTAACTACTCAAAATCAATTAGGAAGTGTTGAAAATGAGTTAGTCACTACTCAAAATCAATTAGGAAGTGTTGAAAATGAGTTAGTAATCACTCAAAATCAATTAGGTAGCGTCCAAAATGAGTTAGTAACCACTCAAAATCAATTAGAAATCGAACGACAACAGAAAGACCAACTAGCGGCTAAACTGCGAGAGTTGGGAATTGACCCCGAACAGTTGTAGATAATTGAGGTAAAAATTATGACAGTTACGGAACAGTTAGCATCACTGGAAACCTCACCAGAATGGGAAGATATCGAGTTTCCTCCCGGAGATTTAGAAAGTCAGGAGTTGCCATTGGAAACCTATTTACACCTACAACAAATCTTGTTACTGATTAAATGCCTAGACTGGTTATGGCAAGACCGCAATGATTATTTTGATGCGGGAAACCTGACGATTTACTATAGTCCTCATCAGAAAAAATCATCAGATTTTCGCGGACCAGATTTCTTTGTGGTGTTAGATACGGAAAGGCGATCGCGGAAAAGTTGGGTAGTGTGGGAAGAAGGGGGAAAATATCCTAATATCATTGTCGAGTTATTATCAAGTTCCACAGCTAAGACTGACCGCACGGAGAAAAAGAAAATCTATCAAGATATTTTTCGCACTCCGGAATATTTCTGGTTTGACCCAGAGAGTTTAGAGTTTCAAGGATTTGCGTTAATTCAGGGAACCTATCAACCGATAACTCCCAATAATATGGGACATTTATGGAGTGAACAACTGCAACTATTCTTAGGGATAGAAAATCGTCAACTCCGCTTTTTTAGTCCTGATAGTGTTTTAGTACCAACCCCCGAAGAATCAGCCACTGAAGCTCAACGACAGTTAGGAAGTGTTCAAAATGAGTTAATCACTACTCAAAATCAATTGGAAATCGAACGACACCAGAAAAACCAACTAGCGGCCAAACTGCGAGAGTTGGGAATTGACCCCGAACAGTTGTAGATAATCGAGGTAAAAATTATGACAGTTACGGAACAGTTAGCATCACTGGAAACCTCACCAGAATGGGAAGATATCGAGTTTCCTCCCGGAGATTTAGAAAGTCAGGAGTTGCCATTGGAAAGTTATTTACACTTACAACAAATCTTGTTACTGATTAAATGCTTAGACTGGTTATGGCGAGACCGAAATGATTATTTTGATGCGGGAAACTTGACAATTTACTATAGTCCTCATCAGAAAAAATCATCAGATTTTCGTGGACCAGATTTCTTTGTGGTGTTAGATACTGAAAGGCGATCGCGCAAAAGTTGGGTAGTGTGGGAAGAAGGGGGAAAATATCCTAATATCATTGTCGAGTTATTATCAAGTTCCACAGCTAAGACTGACCGCACGGAGAAAAAGAAAATCTATCAAGATATTTTCCGTACTCCCGAATATTTCTGGTTTGACCCGGAGAGTTTAGAGTTTCAAGGATTTGCGTTAATTCAGGGAACCTATCAACCGATAACCCCTAATGATATGGGACATTTATGGAGTGAACAACTGCAACTATTCTTAGGGATAGAAAATCGTCAACTCCGCTTTTTTAGTCCTGATGGTGTTTTAGTACCCACTCCCGAAGAATCAGCTACGGAAGCTCAACAACAGTTAGGTAGCGTCCAAAATGAGTTAGTAACCACTCAAAATCAATTAGGAAGTGTTGAAAATGAGTTAGTAACTACTCAAAATCAATTAGGAAGTGTTGAAAATGAGTTAGTAACCACTCAAAATCAATTAGGTAGCGTCCAAAATGAGTTGGCAATCGAACGACAACAGAAAGACCAACTAGCTGCTAAACTGCGAGAGTTGGGAATTGACCCCGAACAATTGTAGATAATTGAGGTAAAAATTATGACAGTTACGGAACAGTTAGCATCACTGGAAACCTCACCAGAATGGGAAGATATCGAGTTTCCACCCGGAGATTTAGAAAGTCAGGAGTTGCCATTGGAAAGTTATTTACACTTACAACAAATCTTGTTACTGATTAAATGCTTAGACTGGTTATGGCGAGACCGAAATGATTATTTTGATGCGGGAAACTTGACAATTTATTATAGTCCTCATCAGAAAAAATCATCAGATTTTCGTGGACCAGATTTCTTTGTGGTGTTAGACACGGAAAGGCGATCGCGCAAAAGTTGGGTAGTGTGGGAAGAAGGGGGAAAATATCCTAATATCATTGTCGAGTTATTATCAAGTTCCACAGCTAAGACTGACCGCACGGAGAAAAAGAAAATCTATCAAGAGATTTTTCGCACTCCGGAATATTTCTGGTTTGACCCGGAGAGTTTAGAGTTTCAAGGATTTGCGTTAATTCAGGGAACCTATCAACCAATAACTCCCAATGATATGGGACATTTATGGAGTGAACAACTGCAACTATTCTTAGGGATAGAAAATCGTCAACTCCGCTTTTTTAGTCCTGATAGTGTTTTAGTACCAACTCCGGAAGAATCAGCCACTGAAGCTCAACAACAGTTAGGTAGCGTCCAAAATGAGTTAGTAACCACTCAAAATCAATTAGGAAGTGTTGAAAATGAGTTAGTAACCACTCAAAATCAATTAGAAATCGAACGACAACAGAAAGACCAACTAGCGGCTAAACTGCGAGAGTTGGGAATTGACCCCGAACAGTTGTAGATAATTGAGGTAAAAATTATGACAGTTACGGAACAGTTAGCATCACTGGAAACCTCACCAGAATGGGAAGATATCGAGTTTCCTCCGGGAGATTTAGAAAGTCAGGAGTTGCCATTGGAAAGTTATTTACACCTACAACAAATCTTGTTACTGATTAAATGCCTAGACTGGTTATGGCAAGACCGAAATGATTATTTTGATGCGGGAAACCTGACTATTTATTATAGTCCTCATCAGAAAAAATCATCAGATTTTCGTGGACCAGATTTCTTTGTGGTGTTAGATACTGAAAGGCGATCGCGCAAAAGTTGGGTAGTGTGGGAAGAAGGGGGAAAATATCCTAATATCATTGTCGAGTTATTATCAAGTTCCACAGCTAAGACTGACCGCACGGAGAAAAAGAAAATCTATCAAGAGATTTTTCGCACTCCGGAATATTTCTGGTTTGACCCGGAGAGTTTAGAGTTTCAAGGATTTGCGTTAATTCAGGGAACCTATCAACCAATAACTCCCAATGATATGGGACATTTATGGAGTGAACAACTGCAACTATTCTTAGGGATAGAAAATCGTCAACTCCGCTTTTTTAGTCCTGATGGTGTTTTAGTACCCACTCCCGAAGAATCAGCTACGGAAGCTCAACGACAGTTAGGCATAGCCCAAAATGAGTTAGCCATTGAACGACAACAGAAAGACCAACTAGCTGCTAAACTGCGAGAGTTGGGAATTGACCCCGAACAGTTGTAGATAATTGAGGTAAAAATTATGACAGTTACGGAACAGTTAGCATCACTGGAAACCTCAGCAGAATGGGAAGATATCGAGTTTCCACCCGGAGATTTAGAAAGTCAGGAGTTGCCATTGGAAAGTTATTTACACCTACAACAAATCTTGTTACTGATTAAATGCCTAGACTGGTTATGGCAAGACCGAAATGATTATTTTGATGCGGGAAACCTGACTATTTATTATAGTCCTCATCAGAAAAAATCATCGGATTTTCGTGGACCAGATTTCTTTGTGGTGTTAGATACTGAAAGGCGATCGCGCAAAAGTTGGGTAGTGTGGGAAGAAGGGGGAAAATATCCTAATATCATTGTGGAATTATTATCAAGTTCCACAGCTAAGACTGACCGGACTGAGAAAAAGAAAATCTATCAAGATATTTTCCGTACTCCGGAATATTTCTGGTTTGACCCGGAGAGTTTAGAGTTTCAAGGATTTGCGTTAATTCAGGGAACCTATCAACCAATAACTCCCAATGATATGGGACATTTATGGAGTGAACAACTGCAACTATTCTTGGGGATAGAAAATCGTCAACTCCGCTTTTTTAGTCCTGATGGTGTTTTAGTACCCACTCCCGAAGAATCAGCTACGGAAGCTCAACAACAGTTAGGTAGCGTCCAAAATCAGTTAGTAACCACTCAAAATCAATTAGGTAGCATCCAAAATCAGTTAGTAACCACTCAAAATCAATTAGGTAGCATCCAAAATCAGTTAGCCATTGAACGACAACAGAAAGACCAACTAGCTGCTAAACTGCGAGAGTTGGGAATTGACCCCGAACAGTTGTAGATAATTGAGGTAAAAATTATGACAGTTACGGAACAGTTAGCATCACTGGAAACCTCACCAGAATGGGAAGATATCGAGTTTCCACCCGGAGATTTAGAAAGTCAGGAGTTGCCATTGGAAACCTATTTACACCTACAACAAATCTTGTTACTGATTAAATGCCTAGACTGGTTATGGCAAGACCGAAATGATTATTTTGATGCGGGAAACCTGACTATTTATTATAGTCCTCATCAGAAAAAATCATCAGATTTTCGTGGACCAGATTTCTTTGTGGTGTTAGATACGGAAAGGCGATCGCGCAAAAGTTGGGTAGTGTGGGAAGAAGGGGGAAAATATCCTAATATCATTGTCGAGTTATTATCAAGTTCCACAGCTAAGACTGACCGCACGGAGAAAAAGAAAATCTATCAAGAGATTTTTCGCACTCCGGAATATTTCTGGTTTGACCCGGAGAGTTTAGAGTTTCAAGGATTTGCGTTAATTCAGGGAACCTATCAACCAATAACTCCCAATGATATGGGACATTTATGGAGTGAACAACTGCAACTATTCTTAGGGATAGAAAATCGTCAACTCCGCTTTTTTAGTCCTGATGGTGTTTTAGTACCAACTCCGGAAGAATCAGCTACGGAAGCTCAACAGCAGTTAGGAAGTGTTCAAAATGAGTTAGTAACCACTCAAAATCAATTGGGTAGCGTCCAAAATCAGTTAGCCATTGAACGACAACAGAAAGACCAACTAGCTGCTAAACTGCGAGAATTAGGAATTGACCCCGAACAGTTGTAGATAATTGAGGTAAAAATTATGACAGTTACGGAACAGTTAGCATCACTGGAAACCTCAGCCGAATGGGAAGATATCGAGTTTCCACCCGGAGATTTAGAAAGTCAGGAGTTGCCATTGTCAAGCTATTTACACTTACAACAAATCTTGTTACTAATTAAATGCCTAGACTGGTTATGGCGAGACCGAAATGATTATTTTGATGCGGGAAACCTGACTATTTATTATAGTCCTCATCAGAAAAAATCATCGGATTTTCGTGGACCAGATTTCTTTGTGGTGTTAGATACGGAAAGGCGATCGCGGAAAAGTTGGGTAGTGTGGGAAGAAGGGGGAAAATATCCTAATATCATTGTCGAGTTATTATCAAGTTCCACAGCTAAGACTGACCGGACTGAGAAAAAGAAAATCTATCAGGATATTTTTCGCACTCCGGAATATTTCTGGTTTGACCCGGAGAGTTTAGAGTTTCAAGGATTTGCGTTAATTCAGGGAACCTATCAACCGATAACCCCCAATGATATGGGACATTTATGGAGTGAACAACTGCAACTATTCTTAGGGATAGAAAATCGTCAACTCCGCTTTTTTAGTCCTGATGGTGTTTTAGTCCCGACTCCGGAAGAATCAGCTACGGAAGCTCAACAGCAGTTAGAAGTTGAACGACAACAGAAAGACAAACTAGCTGCTAAATTGCGAGAGTTGGGGATTGACCCTGAACAGTTGTAAATAATGCGGGTTAAATAATTTACAGACATTAGAAATACTTAAATCTCTGACAGCTTTCAAGCCCTCATAAAATAGGATTGAACACCGCCAAAATCGGCTTTAATAAGCTGTTCTTCGTCAATATAGAAATATAAATAATCAGAACAATGAAAAGGATGATTAAATTCTAATAATAATTGTCCTTTGGCATTATGTAAAACTTCTGGTACATAGGAATGAAACTCTGGAAATCCTGCCATTTTAGCGTTAATACCAACTTGATTTTCTGGCTGATAATCTAAAAACCATTCGTCAAATTCATCGCCAATGTCTGTCAATTTATCGGGAATACTATTGTAGCAATAATCCCAAAATATATCCTCTCCTACAGAAAAATCGATTGTATAAATATGGTGATACCATTCATCCCTGTAACGCTTATCTAGGGTGAAGCTAAAATCTGTGACCAGGGTGCTTTCATCTTGAGAAATTTCTGGGAAATAGATAATCCGGTGTGGTTCTGGACCCAGTACACACATGGGGACACTGAGACTAGAATAGAACTGTAATAGACCCTGAGATGGCAATTTAAACCCGGGGAGAGAAGGAACCTCCGCACAGTTAATCTGGAGTAAAAACATCATCATTTCCCCAGTTTGACGATCGCAAGGATACTCCATTCCCTTGGGTAAATAGGGCAACCCTCCGACCTTAGTTTCCCACAACTTCAGGGGATCATTGCTGAGGTCTTTGGCTAAAAAACCCTGTTTATTAAAAGCCAGATTAATATAGGGTTGCACATTACTAACCAGGAAAGAACGCAGAGATTCAAACTCCGGGGGTAAATCTTCTAACAAGCGAGGTGTTACCATAAATAAAACTGCGACGGCGCACAGTCTTAAAGAACTTGATACTGTTTTAGCATAGTTTGGCGAAAGTTGCTAGGTCAAAGACAAATCATATCTTAACTGCTATTTATAATAACACTAATTGTGACTATATTGTTGATTGGTTCCATGTCGGCTTTGTCTCTATAAAATCGATATCGCATATTTAATCCAATCTTCTGCACTATTATTTTCTGATAAATTAGGATGAGATGTAATAGCTTTTAAGGCTTGCATAACTTCGGAAGTGGTATAACCTAAAGCCAACAGAGATATTTCTACTTCCTCTTGGATTTCTGCACTTAAATTAGATGTGGAAACTGTAGGAAGTCCTGCTTGTTTTCGCCACTCTGATAACTTGGTTTTTAATTCTAGGGTAATCCGTTCGGCTGTTTTTTTTCCCACTCCCGGAGTTTTAGTTAAAATCCCGGTATTTCCGCCCACAATTGCTTGGACTAAATCCGGTAATGCGAGGGTATCTAAAAGGGCGATCGCCAATTGCATACCAATACCACTAACACTCACTAATTGACGAAATAGATCTCGTTCCGCCATACTGCTAAACCCATACAAAACCATCAGATCATCCCGGATATGTAGATGAGTAAATACCTGTAAATTTTCGCCGATTTTAGCATCTAAATTCTGCATCCTGGGTAAAATTTGCAACTCATAACCAACTCCATTAACATCAAGCCATAAAAAGACTCTATTTCCCGTCTTTTTATAAATACCAGCTACAGTGCCATTTAAATAACCAATCATAGTCTATTTTTCCTCAAATTATCATAAATTAACCCCGGCTAACGAATAAACTCACTCTGGTTGAGATAGCTATTCACGGTTTGACTGTAATTTGCTACGATCGCCAACATACAAAATAGCATTAAGGCAATAGTTTTGAGTACAAATCGCTTTTGGTCTTGGCTACCTCAACTGTCACGACAAGTGTGGATTTTAGCAGTTGGTCGTCTACTGTCCCAAACGGGAACAGGATTTACCCTATTTTACGCGCCAATTTTCTTTGTTAATCAGGTAGGTTTATCCTCAACCGCCGTAGGAATAGCGCTAGGAAGCGCCCAAATTTCCGGGGTAATTGGGAGAGTCTTCGGGGGGTCTTGTTGTGACTCTCCTCGCTTCGGTCGGCGCTGGACATTATTGGTATCGGCGATAATTTCTGCCCTCTCATCTTTTGTCCTAGCATTTACCACCAATTTTATGATGTTAATTCTAGGGAATTTATTGTTAGGATTAGGTATCGGACTTTACTGGCCAGCCACAGAAACCATAGTAGCTGATTTAACCACGGGAAAGACCCGCAACGAAGCCTATGCTATCACTCGTTTGGGGGATAATATCGGCTTACAGGTCGGCATTATCATGGGTGGGGTAGTGATTGCCACAACGGGGGCTTATCGACTGTTATTTGTGCTAGATGGATTGTCTTTCCTCATCTTTTTTATAGTGATTTATCTAGCGATAGCGGAAACCTACCAACCCCCCATTATATCAACAGATACCGAATCCGCTGCATCTTCTAATAGTTGGATGGTGGCTTTAAGCGATCGCACCCTATTAATTTATGCAGCAGTCAATATTTTATTTACCTTCTATATGTCGCAAATTCATAGCACCATTCCCCTATATCTTAACAACTTTGTGAAAGCCGAATTTTCCAGCATCACCATTAGCGCCCTGTTTGCCGGACACACAGCGATCGCCATCTTACTTTTACTCCCCATGTCCCGCATTCTTAATCCTCTCAGTCGCCCCCATGCCCTAATTGTATCAGCTATACTATGGGGCATAGGATTTTTAATTACGGGGTTAATGGGAATAGTAAAAACCGGAACTTTAACCTTAGCTATTCTGGGATTAGGAATTTTAGCGATCGCTACAGTTACTTATAGCCCCGCCGCCTCGTCCTTAGCGGCTAATCTGGCCCCGGACTCCCTGCGAGGAATTTATTTAGCTATTAATTCTCAATGTTGGGCGATCGGTTATTTAATCGGCCCCCCTCTTGGGGGATTAGCCCTTGATCAAACCCAGGAAATTATTAGCCAATTTTGGTTAGGATTAGCCCTAAGTGTCTTGATAGCGATCGCCATTTTACAGCATCTGCATAAAACCATGAAGCATCTCAACCACTAATCCCTATATATCAATTCTTCAGCTTGAAACTGATGGTTAGTATCTAAACACCAGTTGAGTAAGTCAGTAGCCTGACCCCCGATCACAGAAACAATAATATAGGAGTATTCCGACCAGGCGCAAACCCGATCAAATTCTGAAGGAATCGCAGTATAATCGGGGTGCGAATGATATATACCAATAATCGAAAGATGGCGATCGCGTCCCTCCTTTTGCGCTTTCATTAACGCTTCTGGGGCGATCGTAAAACGTTCTTGGCGAGTGGTTATATTGGGGCTATTGTCTAACCCTTGGAATACCTCAGCAGTGACTGGACTCCAAGCATTTTCCATCGACCAAACTTCCATAATCATTTTGCGATCGCCTGAGTCTTGCCGCCCCATGAGCAAACCACAACACTCCTGGGGATAACTTTGTTCTGCATGATTCCGAATTTTAGCAACTTGTTCAGAGGTGATAATTAACATAATTTTGGCATCAATTAACCATCTACTTACCTAGGGTAGCCATCGGGGGTTAAATCCCAAAAACGGCAATTCTTCCGGTTTCCATTGAGAAGCATTAGCATCTGTTGAACTATCCGTTACTAAAGGCAATAACCACAGGCGACTCGTGGTAATAGTATCTCCCCCATCAGTACGAGGTCGGTTTTCTATCTCTTCATCCATAATTCTAGTTATAGTTTGATCAAACAGTAAAGCCAGACCATCGGGAGATAAACTCAGATTAATTTGTTGCTGATTCGGCAAAATTACCAGCGGGAAAATCTCCTCAGTTTTTAAGTCGATCGCCACAATATAAGGCTGTTCTGTGTATTCCTCGTTATCCTCAATTAGCTCAGTAATTAGAGCATAAATAATTGTCTGGCTAGGGTCAAAATCGATACTCAGAATATTGCCAAACTCAGCAGTTCTATATAATTCCCGTTCATTACCTACCGTATCCACCACAAATAGCGATCGGGTTCCATCGGAATTAAACTTTAGTAGCGCCGCCGCCGACCCATCGGCAGCAAACCCCAAAACCTGACCAAACTTGGGTAAATATTCCAGCACCTCAGCATTGGGTTCTAAGGGTAAAATAGTCGTCAGATCCGGCCCTTGGGAAATCAGCAAAGATTTGCTATCAGGTGCAATCATAAAATTTCCCCCCTGAGTTTCTAAAGGTCTCGGAGAACGTCCCTCCCGAATCACCCAAGGACTAGCATCAACCGGATTTTTTTTGTTGACCCGCTGCACAACAATCACCTTACCATCACGAGACAAATCAAATCGGAGGTTACTGTAATATTTGTTATCTAAAATTGTTTCTAATTGACCACGATGTTGAGGCGCTGAAGAACCTTGACCTACAGATTCAGGGTTAATACCAGTCATCACAGTATACAATTGTGGGTCAAACTGTCCACTACTACGATCACCCCTTTCTATAGCTAAAAACAAAATGCGATCGCCCCTCGGATAAGGTTCAAACTGTATTACCGTTAAATTTTCAGGAGTTAAAGCCACAGGTGTCGGGTCTTGAGACAAATTCACCAGCATCAGTCTCCCTTCCTGGTCTCCTTCCACCCCAATATATACAAAAGCGCGATCGCGACTACGAAAATAGCCCGTAAACGGTTCAATTAACTGACCTTCCTGATTCTCATATAATTGATCCGTTACCCCTTGTAACTGCACACTGAACGGCGTACCATAGGGAACCGGATCTAGCAAAGTATAAGCCATGCGCTTTCCCGCCCAACTGATTTTTCCCGGTAAAGGCGGGTCAATGCGGAGATTTCTCTCTACCCCCTCCCGGTCCATCGGACGGTTAAATGTCAACAGAAACGCCCTATCTTCCGCCCCTACCAGCCTATTCGCCCAACTGAACTCTCGCACACGAGGAATAGTGCGATCGCCACTCAAAACCACCCCCAAAATTAACACACCCAAAACTAACATCAAAGTGATCGCCGCTCGATCCAACGGTTGACTTTTTTCCGCCAAATTCCTCAATTTAGATGGAAAGCTGGTCATAGTTCCTCTATATGTATGCTTATGATCCTGTCCTACATTAGCACAACTACCAAAATTCAGTTATCACTGATAGACAATTTCACAGGTTTAGCCATTTCTGCCATCTTAATTAATTCATGAATTTGGGTGTCTTTATTAACCGGAATACGAGAAATTCGGAACGGATTTTTTAACTGAGTTGGTCGGGAGACTCGATTATCATAAAGATACCCAGTTAAATGATAGCCTCTCAGATATCTTTCTAATTGAGTAGATAACGCACCAAAAGGATAAGCAATATGAGCAGCCACTAATTGATTACGATCTAAATCTTCGGTACATTTCCGTAATTGAGATTTCCCCCATTCCAACTCAATCCGTAAATTATTAGCATCTAGTTTAGTCAGATTTTGATGAGAATAGCCGTGAGACTGAATATCATAATATCCCTTGGCAAAACCATATCGTAAATCCTCACAACTTAGATGAGGAATATAGGGAGGCATATTAACCCCCATATAAGCAGGATTAACAAATAAAACCACCTTCACTTTTTCACGATAAATATATTCCAAGTCTTTTAAGATTGGCAGTACATGATCATGAACCCCAGCATAACCATCATCAAAGGTAATCATCACTGGCTTGCGGTTTTCATACTCAGCCGGTATAGGTTGAGACTTTTGGATAAAATAAACAAATAAATCCTGGCTAGACAGAAACCAATAATCATTAACTACTAGGTAATTCAAAAAACTATAAAGCTGGCGTTTTTCGTAATCTGTACTAACTAGGGGACGCTGAAATTTAACTAAGTCTTCCCGGCTATCAATAATATCATGAAATCCAAAGATAGGAACTCTCACCCATGGAGATTTACTAGCACCAGAAACACTTATACTTAATAAACTTAACAGTAATAGCCATATACTCCGTATAGATAGCCTTTTAGCAATTATTAATATCTCCAAAAACCTGTTAATATTAGTCATTGATTCTCCACCATTATACCTGCCTCTCCCCAACCCTCTTTCAGAGATAGTTACATTATCCATTATCCACCCATCCTCTCATTTTACCAGGATTGAGTAAACCTAGAGGATCATATTTTCGTTTAAAGTTTAATTGTTGTAGATCAACCTTCTTCATTCCCCCATCTTCCAAAATGTAGGTATGGGGATTAAAAATAATTGCCCCTCGGTCTTCATGATATTGGATAATTTCATTTAACCTAGCTTCATTCGTAAATCGGACAATTGGTAACCCGGCTGGGTGTAAATTTCCCCCAGTACGCAGAAACTCCAAATGCTGAATCACCTCATCCCCAAAATAATCATAACATTCCTGAATCAATTTTAATTCTGGGTCGGCTGGAAATAGGGTTTGTAAATAGGTTAAAGATGGGTCTATACTGCGAGCGTGTAAAGTCGTATGATTCCAGGTAAACTCAATGATAGTTGTACCCTTTACGGTTTCCTGGGTGGATTTTTGATAGCAGATTTTACCCTGAAAATTTTTAATCAATTCTTGTAAAGGTTCGAGGCTAGTTTCAGCTACCATTAACAGTGCCGCCTGTTCACCAGATGGGATCATCTCACGAAAAGGAATAAAATAGGATGGAATTGGGGCGGCGCAAATAGAAACTAATTTTTTGATCATACCATCGGACTGACTTAAAGCCTGACCGAATTTCGCAGCATTCATAAACTCGTTAAAGGTGACAATTAACTCCACCCATGGATATACAGGTGCTAGAGGTATTTCTAATTGGGTAATAATGCCATTAGTACCATAGGCATGATTAATATTTTGCACGGCATCTCCCCTGAGTTCAATTATCCTAGGTTCCGCTTCTAAGGTGACAACACGGACGGCGTGAAGGTTGCCATTATCCCGTAATTGTCCATAAGTAATCGAACCAATACCACCACTACCACCACCAATAAAACCCCCAATAGTCGCTGTCCGATAGGTAGAGGGAAACATCCGCAGTTCCCAACCAATTTCGCGAGTTTTTTTGTCTAATGCTGCTAGTTTAACCCCCGGTTCTACACAGGCACAACCTGGCTTAATCCAGACTATATTATTCATTTTAGACATATCTAAAATTACCCCACCTTTCAGGGGTACACACTGCCCATAGTTCCCGGTTCCGGCTCCCCTAACCGTTAGGGGTATCTGATAGTCAACGCAGAGTTTAGCTACTTTTAAAACTTCCGATTCCGAACGGGGAAGCACTACAATATCACCCGTTTTGTCTTGTAAAAGCGGTTTTAAGATGGGGCTAAAGTGGTAGTAGTCTTGGGATAGTTTGGCTACCTGAGAGCGATCGCTTATCGTTTCAATCTCTCCTAACATGGCACAAAAATCATCCCAGTTGTGCTGGTCACTTGCTCGTGTCATTTGCTTTTACCTTGAATTTCAATTCACCGCACATCCCCGCCAATTACCAGCTCTCTCTCCCAAAAACCAAGTTTTTATTCATTGCTGATTTGCGGATATTGTGCTATACTATATTGTAGCATATACTGGTTAAATGTAATTTTCATTAAAATCCCCAATGTCTGAGGAACGGGTTTACTGGCTGGCATGGTCAACAATTCATGGTATCGGCCCCATCACCCTTCAAAGATTACAGGAAAGGTTCGGAAGTCTAGCCACCGCTTGGCAGGCATCCCCCATGGAATTAGGTTCTGTAGAAGGGTTCGGAAGACAGAGTTTAGAAAAAGTGATCACTGAGCGATCGCAAATTAACCCCCAGCAACTATTGCAAAATCATCTGATTAAAAACCCTAACTTTTGGACTCCCGCCGACCCAAATTATCCTCGGCTTTTATCAGAAATACCCTCCCCACCACCAGTGCTTTATTACCGAGGAATAATCAACCCCGAAGAAAATCAAGGCCATGTCCCCACCATTGGCATTGTAGGAACCCGCTACCCCACAGAATATGGACGACGCTGGACTCGCAAAATTAGCAGCACCCTAGCACACCATGGCTTTACTATTGTATCAGGAATGGCAGCAGGTATCGACACAGAAGCTCATCGCAGTTGTTTAGAAGCAGGAGGACGTACCCTAGCCGTTTTAGGCACGGGAGTTGATATTGCTTATCCCAAAGAAAATCGCCCCCTTTGTGAGCAGGTATTACAACAGGGATTATTAATTAGTGAATTTCCCAGTGGCACTAAACCCAACGCTACCAATTTTCCCCGACGTAACCGCATTATTGCTGGGCTAAGTCTGGCAGTATTTGTCATGGAAGCACCTCAACGTTCAGGAGCCTTAATTACTGCCCGTATTGCCAATGAATTTGTCCGAGATGTTTATGTTTTACCAGGTCGTTTAGATGATGAGAAATCCCACGGTTGTCTAAAGTTAATTGATGGCGGTGCTGGCGTGATTCCCGTGGACATTGAACAACTCCTAGAACAACTTGGCGCTATCCCTCAATTAGACACACCTACCCAGCTTTCTATTCTGGAACAGACCCAACCCCGACCAGAATCTCCTAATTTAGACCCAGATTTAGCTAAAATATTAAATGCGATCGCCTCCCAACCCACACCATTTGATTTAATTGTTGAACAGTCGGGAATGGATGCCGCAACTGTCTCCAGCCAATTATTACAATTAGAATTATTGGAGTTAGTTACCCAGCTTCCCGGAATGCGATATCAGAGAGCATAATCAATCCCTACTTTCCCCCTTAAGAAACTACTACAAAAACATCAACTTTTACTATTACCACCATCCTAACTCAACATCAAAGGAGTAAAATTAACCAGATATTTGTGAGTTTCATAATTGGTGAATGACCAACTTTCCGGGGTGATTTCTAACGAGAAAATTTCCTGATCACTTAACTCATTGGTCGGCAGAACCCCCGCAAAACCAAACTGTGTATTTTCCTTAATATTAAACTGTTTGATAACGTCTTGTCTGGGATGTGAAACTTCTATATATCCCAGAAACTTAGAGTTAGCAAAAACCTTGAGTTTTTTAATCTGTGAAAAGTCTAAATTTGCCGCCCATCCTTTCAACAATAAATGTTGTTTATCTATCATCTTTATTTCATCTAACCCAAGTCTAAACTTCTGTTTATTTTCGGGTAATCCCAACTGCTCAGTAGCCTTACCTACATAGCCATTGGAGGATGTTAAAGGAGTAAAATTAACCAGATATTTGTGAGTTTCATAATTGGTGAATGACCAACTTTCTGGGGTAATTTCTAACGAGAAAATGTCCTGAACACTTAACTCATTGGTCGGCAGAACTACCGCAAAACCAAACTGTGTATTTTCCTTAATATGAAAGTGTTTCATAACGTCTCTTCTGAGATGTGAAACTTCTATATATCCCAGAAACTTAGAGTTAGCAAAAACCTTGAGTTTTTTAATCTGTGAAAAGTCTAAATTTGCCGCCCATCCTTTCAACAATAAATGTTGTTTATCTATCATCTTTATTTCATCTAAATATAGTCTAAACTTCTGTTTATTTTCCGCTAATCCCAACTGCTCAGTAGCCTTACCTACATAGACATGAGAGTATTTTCTGGGAGCAGAATTAATTAACGCACAGGTCAAATTAATTACGGCTGAGGGAGCTATTTTTAAAATTTCGCTGAAGTTTTCGTTGGTATAGCGTTTAGATTTACCTTGAGAGTGGGTTAAAATAAATAATAATCTATCTACACCAATATTCTGAGCAATCTCGTTAGCTTTTGCTATCTCTTCGTCCGAATCGTTATGGTCAAACAGGATATATTTCCAAATCACATGGGGATGATTATTTGCATTCTTATTAGCAACGGCATCCTTCATAAAACGGATGCACTTTTCCCAATCACCTCCCCTTCGATAGATTTCATATTTTTCCTGGGACGCTCCATCACAAGAAACAATAATTTGATGGAGGGTTTCTTCTCCAACAGATAGATTAAAGTTGTTATTACCGTTGGTAGTTAACGTCTGCTGGGTATTGGGAAAAAACTCAGATACAATTTTCACAAATTGAGAAAACTCAGGGTGGTTCAGAGGTTCTCCCTGTCCGCAATATTCAACCCAATCTATATTATAGTTATCTTCTGCACAAGATACAATCAAAGTTTGGAACTGCTTCTTGTCTAAAAAAAGTTGACCTCGCCGTTGCCTAACCTGTTTAATTCGACTACAACCCCAACAACTTAAAGAACAAGAAAGAGATGTTTCCACTTGAATTTTGTTTAAATGAAATTTGCGTATACGATTTTCAAAACTTTGCTCGGGGTGAAAAAAAGCACAGTTTTGACAGATACCATCATGGGGTACTAATTTCAATAAAAGTCGGGTTTCAATATTATTCAATGTTGGAGATTTGACTATCTGACCTATGGTCGGAGAATCATTTAAATTAGCAAGTATAACTTGCTCACCATAGTCATCATCGCAGGGAATGTCTCCATTAGATTTGACGTAAAGCGTACTCAGGATTTCACAGTACATAATTCCATACTCCATAAGAGGGTTGAAAAAGAAGAAAACCCATTTTAAATTGAAGCTAATTAAGTTTTTTCTGTTGCTTTTAACCCATTCAGTACCATAATGGGCAGTTATCAGAGATCCGAATCCAGCAACTGATTACACTACTGCTACAACTAATACTCGCTACTTAGCGCGAATCTTCTGATAATTATATACTATGTTCAGGGTGGTTTTGTCAAGTCTACCAATGGGTGCCGTTAGGTTGGTCTTGTGATGAACAAGAGCAACCCATCAATTCCTTGAAGAGAGCCGAAACAACAGTTAACTTAATAATTATAAATTTATGTCACCTTAACATTATTTAGCCAACCTTTCCCGGAGGATAAACTCAGCAATCTGTAAATCTACAGGAGTAGTAACTTTCAGATTAGTTTCCTCCCCCTCCACCACCTGAACCGGAAGACCACAACGTTCAAACAGCGCCGCATCATCAGTAACGTCCCAACCCAGATGACGGCCTTTTTCGTGACATTCCCTCAGTAGTGGAACTTCAAAACCTTGGGGAGTTTGGGCGGCCCATAATTGACGGCGATCGGGAGTATCCTGGATAAAATTATTACCATCTACTATTTTGATGGTATCCTTGACTGGAATAGCGGCAATCAAACCAGATACCGATTCCAGAGCCTTCGTACAGCGATCGAATAAATCGGGGGTCGCTAAACATCTCGCGCCGTCGTGGATTAAAACCCGGTCGGCTTCAGGGGGAAGAGCTTGTAAGCCGTTATAAACCGACTCCTGACGGGTTTCTCCCCCAATAATGAACTTTATGGGTAGATTCAGGGAAACCTCGTCTACGATCGCCTTAAAATCCGGGAAATCAGCAGTTTGTCCGATAATACCAATCCAAATAATCGATTTAGATGCCCCGGCACTAGCTAGAGTCCAACCAAGTAGGGATCTGTCCAATAATTTCAGTAGCAATTTGTTACAGCTTGCCCCCATACGCCGTCCACTTCCGGCGGCGGGAATTAGTAAATACATGATTACCTAAGTCTTTTGTTTTTGGTGATAGTATTATAGAGCGTCACTGAGAATAGGCAAACCATTCGATGCTCATCTCGCGCCCTCTTTAATTATTCTTCTAAAACCAATTTCCATCCCTTTCAGCCATGGCATACAGGCTGTGGCGCTGCCCAAAAATTATTCCCCCCTACTTCACCCACTCAGGTTAACCCCCGCCCAGTAAACCTGAGATATTTTTCTATGGTTTTCCGAACTGTCTTCATTTAGAATTAAGCTGATAAGTAGATTAACTCTATTAATTAAAATGAAAATACTAGCCCTTGTCCCAGGTGGGATTGGCGACCAAATTCTGTTTTTCCCTACCCTAGACGATTTAAAGCAAGCCTATCCCCATGCCCAAATTTCCGTAGTGACCGAACCTAGGGCCCAAACTGCTTACCGCGTCTGTAAGTCAGTATCCAAAGTTATCCCCTATGATTTTAAAGGGCGCAATAGTCTCGCCGACTGGGGTAATTTGATTGGCATTGTCCGTGACCGAGAATATGATGTAGTGATCTCCCTCGGACAACGATGGACTGTAGGGCTGTTGCTGTGGCTGACGGGAATACCTAACCGCGTCGGTTATGCAGGGAGTAGCGGAGAAATCTTTCTCACCGATGCTGTCCCCCTCAAAACTGAACAGTATGCAGCCCAGATGTACCATGATTTATTGCAGGGCCTAGACATTATCACCCCCTTTAGCGGATTACAGATTAATGTCCCTAAGTCGGACTTGGCTTGGGCTGATAGGGAACAGGAAAGCCTCGGAGTTAAGGAAAGTGGCTATATCCTTATTCATGGCGGGTCTAGTCAGATGGCTATTAATAAGGGCATTGATAAAATTTACCCGGTTGAAAGCTGGCAGAAGATTATTGAGGATATCCAACAGCGACAGCCTAACCTACCTGTGGTTTTGGTCGAAGGACCTGAAGATCAAGCCCTGATTACTCAAATAACCCAGCGTTGTCCTCAAGTTAAGTTGACACAACCAGAGGATATTGGTAAACTCGCGGCGATGATCGCTGCTGCTAATCTTATGGTTTGTACCGATAGCGCCCCCATGCACTTGGCGATCGCCGTTGGTACTTATACCATTGCTTTATTTGGTCCTACTGATCCTCATAAATTACTCCCCCCCAGCGAAAGGGCGATCGCTGTCAAATCTCCCACCGGAAAAATGGCTGATATCTCCCCTGATGAAGTCTTAAAGCGGATTTGGGGAAATTAGGTTTTTTTGTGGACCAACTCGACACGCTGAGGCTTCTGGCTTTCAGTGTGTCAGATTTGAGGCGATCGCCAACAATTCATCAACCCCATTTACAGTTACAATTTTAGTCTGCAAAGTCGCCTCTACTTCCGCCACAGTCAAATCATCCAAAAAGCGAGTATCCCCAGTTTTCAACATTAAAGACGGAAGCAAAACCCCATCACCCAAATCTCGTCCTTGGAGTCCCGCGATTAAATCCTGACCCGTCAACAACCCCGTTACAGTTATTTCCTGTCCCCAATAATCACTAGCCAAAGCCACCATTTCCACCCTTAACCCTTCCACCCCATTCAACCGGGCGACAATAGGCTTAAACGCCAATTCTACAGCATTCCCCACCACCCAAGTCCAGCGCCGAGGACTAGCCACACCATTCCCAGTTTCCCATTTCACCCTCTCAAAAGCCGTCTCAAATTCCCTTAAAAACTTACGAATAGACCCCACCCCATTACCAATTTGCGGATAGTCCTCATAATCAGACTCTGGTGGTAACTCCTCACGGGCGATTAAAAACCATTCATCCGCCAACCACACACAAGTTGACCCCAATTCTTGCTTGAATTTATCCTGGAGGTTTTGCACTTGCTTAATCACCTCCCTCGCCTTTTCCTGGCTTACCGAAATCAGTTGATCTTCCGGGGGTCGAAAACGAGTTAACCCCACCGGAACCACCGCCACCGAAGCCACCGCCGGAATATCTCCCCGGTGAAATTCCGCCAAATCTAGTAAAGTTTTTTCTAGGTGAACACCATCATTTATCCCCGGACAAACCACCACTTGAGCATGAATTTGTAAACGGTGCTTTTGAAACCATTTTAACTGCTCTAAAATCTGACCTGCTCGCTTATTTTTCAGCAGCAAACTTCTCACTTCTGGCTCGGTGGCATGGACGGAAACATACAGAGGCGAAATTCTCATCTGAGCAATTCTATCCCACTCAGATTGAGGTAAATTAGTTAAGGTTAGATAAGAACCATAGAGAAAACTCAGGCGATAATCATCATCTTTTAAGTAAAGAGAACCTCTTTTTCCAGGCGGTTGCTGGTCTATAAAGCAAAAAGGACAGCGGTTATTGCACTGAATTAAACCATCAAATAGGGCGGTTTCAAACTCTAAACCTAGGCTCTCGTCATAGTCTTTTTCTAGCTCAATATGATGGGTTTTTCCCTGACTGTCAATCACTTCAATTTCCAGAAACTCATCCGCACACAGGAATTGATAATCGATTAAATCGCGGGGACGAGTTCCATTAATGGACACGATCGCATCTCCGGGTTCAAAACCCACATCAGCCCCAATGGAGTCCGGTAACACCTCAGTAATTAGCGCCGGACGGATAGAAGATACACTCATACTGCCATCTCAACCTCACAGATAATACCCTACCACAATCAATTATCCATTAATTCCCTGGTGAGGTAGGACGGGTTGGTTTCTTAATCTTCTGGCCCGCCTGGGAGGAACTAGCGGAACTTCCCCCGATCGCGATCGCCCTCTCCCTATTCTATATTAAATATTCTCCAAAGCGCCGCCTACCACTGCCGTTAAAATCGCCACACCAAAAGCTAGTCTATACCACACAAACAGCCATGTACTACTGGTTTGCAGATAACGGATTAACCAGGCGATAGATAGGTAGGAAAATATGGTTGACGAAATTAAACCCACTACTAACGCCGCTGTACTAATGTCGTCTATTCCAGCCTCTAAGAAGTCTTTTAATTCTACCAACCCTGCTAGGGTAATCGCCGGAATTCCTAATAAAAACGAAAATCGGGCGGCGGTTCCCCTTTCTAGTCCCATAAATAACCCGGCGGTTATGGTGGAACCTGACCGGGATACACCCGGTATCAGCGCTAAGGTTTGCGCCAAACCCATCAGTACCCCGTCCTTAGCATTCAGATGGTCAAAGTCTCGCTTTCGGCTTCCTAGTTTTTCCGCGATCGCCAATAGGCTGGCCATCACAATCGAAGCGATCGCGATCGCCACTGTACTCCGCAGAGGTGAACTATCGTAATCGGGTATAAATAATTTAATCAGTAACCCAAAAAACACAATCGGTAGAGTTCCCAAACCAATTCCCAAAGCCATACGAAAATCTACCGACTGGTAATCCGATTTAGCGATCGCATCTATCGCCCCCAATACTACCTTTTTCAGATCAGACCAGAAAAACGAGAAAATCGCCACCATGCTCCCCAATTGAATAATAGCCGTAAATGCTACCCCAGGATCTCCCCATCCTAGTGCCATCGGAACTATTTTTAAATGGGCGCTGCTACTAATCGGGATAAATTCCGTTAGTCCCTGGACTATCCCTAAAATAATCGCCTGGAATAACGTCATCTGCGATTCTACTTCAATTTCTCCCATTCCTGGCGTGACTAAATCTGCCATATAGACCGGAAGACTCTGGAAATCCATGATTGTGGGGAATTGTCTCATTAACTCTAGATCTGAAATTTACACTTCTACGCACTGGACCAATTTAACATCCTCTCGTCAATTAACAGAGTTTTGTTAAGTTTTGTAACAAATATTAAGAAATGTTAAAAAATTTGCGGATTGGGGAAATGGGATATCTTTTTGAGGTCACTTGTGTTACTATATTAATAATGGGATTTATGCCTTTTTTTTATTTTTGCTAATATCCAATTATTTAACAATATGTCAATATAATACCCCAAATCGTCCCCCCTGTCAACCCCCCTTTATCTTTTTTTTATAATTGACCAAAAAATCAACTATTGATTTTTGTGTAGAATTTATGCCCCTGGGGGGGATAAATATTTGTGATATCATCAATTAATATGAACTTCAGTAACAAATCTTAAAGAAGCCTTGTTTAGCAATATTCTTCTGGCCTACATTCTGACATCAACTCAACCGCTGTGGGTACAGCAGTGGTCTTGGGCAACATTTGTCAAAAAAGCCCAACAGAGTCAAAGGTGGTTACCATTTACGATCGCCGTATTTTTAGTATCAGTCCCAGTATTTTTCCAAGCGCCCCTAGTGAGAATCTGGCCAATGTTGAGCCTAATCATGACCGGGGGATGGTTAGGGGTAAGTTTATATTTACTGAGAACCAAAGAAACGGAATTATGGGGAGATTTGCTATTTGGATTTAGCTGGACTTGGTTAACCGGGTCGATATATTGGGGTTGGCTGAGGTGGGAACCCCTGCTACATTTACCGGTAGAATCGATAGGAGTTCCCTTTGCGGTGTGGTGTCTGTGGCGGGGATGGGGTAAAGTAGGCAATTGGTTTTACCTAGGGTCTCTATTCGGAACCGCCGTTACGGACGGATACTTTTATATAGCAGGTTTAATCCCCAGTTGGCGACAATTAATGCAGGTCGATCCATCAATGGCCATGCCTATATTCCAAAATGCGATCGCCCTAGCAGGAACCCCGTGGGGAATTAGCTGGGCGGTAGTATTAGCCATGACCCTATTCGGAGTAGGAGTATTTCCCCTCCAGTCCCCAGAACCCCAGTGGTGGGTATTTGGCGGCGCAGTTTTAAGCACCATTTTAGTGGATAGCCTATTTTTAGTAGCCGCCTGCTTTGCTTAAATAGGCAAGTCAAGCCTAGTATCCACTGGCTCGGAGATATTGAAGAATACCTTGAGCGATCGCCTGAGCCATGCGAGTTCTTTGTGCTGGGTCAGCCAACAAACGAGCATCATTAGCATTAGTGAGAAACCCCACCTCCACCAAAGCCGAAGGCATAGTCGTATTTCTGAGGACATAAAACCGAGCCTGCTTCACACCCCGATTGTGCAGTGAGAAATTAGCCAGGATGCTGTTTTGAATGTACTGAGCCAAGCTATAGCCAGTTTGATGGTAGAAAGTTTCCACACCCGTAGCACCAGCGCGATAAGCCGCATTGGCATGGATACTCACAAAAGCCACAGCCCCAACACGGTTAGCTAATGACACTCGCGGTTCCAGGTCAATAGTGCGATCGTCAGTGCGGGTCATCACCACATTAACCCCATTCTGCTCCAAAATCTGCTGAACTTGCAGGGAAATAGAAATAACAACATCCTTTTCTCGAATACCACCAACTCCCACCGCTCCTGGGTCACTGCCGCCATGTCCAGGGTCAATAACCACAGATACCCTAGCATTAGGATTTCTACCCACAGGAGGCTGAGGAGATGGACGATTAGGCGGCGGAAAAGGTAGTGGGAGGGACGAAGGTGGTCGATTTTGAGCCGGAGGCGGAAAAGGATTCGGATTATTTATAGGTGGTTGTGTTACCGGGGCTGGAGTTCTGGGGGGAGGAGCGCCAGACGCTAAATGCACACCCATAGGAATAGCCAATTCTTGAGGACTATTTTGGCTAACCTGTCCTACCTGCACCCTGGTAGCTGGTTGAAATAACACCGTAAAAGTATCTGGGTCTTCCTGACGCAACCGAGACCAAATAATCGGTCCTCCCACTTCTCTTTGGGGAAGTCGCACCCCGTCAGCTAATCTAGCCGAGAAAAACGTAATACCATAAGCTCCCGTTTCTGCATCCCAACCGTGAGTATAGTTGAGAGGACCATTACCCCTCACCGCGAAATAGGATTGATTTTGAAGGGTAATCGACTCAATGGTAACTATACTCGAACTTGCCTGCACAGCCGGGGGAACTCCGCCTTGGGGCCAAATTGATACCCCTCCCGCTACTGCTCTGGCTTCCCAATTTTGATTAGTATTAGGGGTACTGAATGTGACCCGCACCACTGGGGGGGTTGTGGAAAGTTGGGTAACTTGACTTATGGCTACGCCTTCCCGGTTGACTGCTCTCCCCCTTGTGGTCGCACCCCTCAAACTCGCGCCGAAAATATCTAAGGTCATCCAAGTGCGGTCTTGAGAGCGTTTAAACTCAATCTGCGGCATTTGACCTGTGGTCTTTAAAACAATGCCGTTATCGCGCATTTCGATTTGTTCAACAAATGTTTGTGGCTGGTTAGGAATTGAACGGTTAGGGTTAGCTTGAGCGGTCTGTTGAAATTGTTGTTGGACTGGCTGTTGAAATTGCTGTTGGACTGCTTCAGTAGCGCTAACCACAGTAGCTTGAGCCGGAAGTGCAGCCGGGGGTGATGATGAGCCAATAGCTTGGGGTTGTGGTAGTTGTACCATCCACTCACTGGCAGAAATCCCTCTAAACTGCACCATTTGCGGGTTTAGGGTATAACCTTCTACCAGTTCTACAATAATTCGGGCATTTTCGTTATCGGTTTGTTCCCAACGAATTTCACGAATATTTCCCCCTGGTGATGAACGCTGACCGGACACAGAACCTAAACTTGTCCCTGGTAGTTCAATTACCAGACGGGTCGGGTTCGAGAGCAATTTCGCGGTAGGCTGTACTCCTTCATCTGTAGTAAATGACAGACGATTTTGGGAACTTTCAAATTCCCAAGACCGAACTTCGGCAGCTTCGGCACCTGATGCCATCAGCAAGACACTTACTAAACTGGGGAGTAACCAGCGTTGGAGTAGATTGGATCCAATTCTTAACACGGTAAACAAGTGGAGGAGGTAGTTGAGCTTTTATGGAACACCTGACATTCTAGCTAATCGGGTTACGCTTAACCTGAAAATAGCCCAATGTCTGGTAGCAGGCTAGAGCATGATAACATACAAAGGTTTTGGGTCAACCATAGTGACGGTATCATTGTCGATGTTTAAATATTGCCATAACCATTATTATTTAACGACAGTGGCGATCGCTATTCAGAAAGGTTTGACCCTCATTCCCCCATTATTCTCTGAAATCCCCTAATACTATGAATCTAAATGTTGGTGATCTCGCTCCAGATTTTACTCTCTCCGACCAGGACGGAAATTTGATTACCCTCAGTCAATTTCGCGGTCAAACTGTGGTTATCTATTTTTACCCCCGTGATCACACTCCTGGCTGTACTAAGGAAGCCTGCGGTTTTCGCGATGTCTATGCAGATTATCAAAGTAACAATATCATTGTTCTCGGAATTAGCACCGATGACCCTAAATCTCATACCAAGTTTATCAACAAATACCATCTGCCTTTTCCTCTGCTCTGTGACCCGGATGGTAAAGTTGCCACCCTCTATGATAGTTATGGCTTAAAAAAATTCATGGGTCGAGAGTTTATGGGTATTTATCGCCAAACTTTCATCATTAACCCAGATGGCTATATTCACAAAATTTATCCCAAGGTTAAGCCAGAAGGTCATGCTATCACTATTCTTCAAGATTTATCTGGGGAAGGTTAGAAAATATGTTAGAATTGGTGAAGGGCTGGATGCGTTTTGTTTATACGGTTTTGGGCATTATTTTTCGCCATCCTGTTACCGGAGTTAGCATCGTTCCTCTATTGCCAGATGGCAAAATTATCTTGGTTCGCCGCCAGGATAATGGCAAATGGGCTTTACCTGGAGGTATGATAGATTGGGGTGAAGATATCCTCACCACTGTTAAGCGAGAACTGGCTGAGGAAACAGGTTTAGAACTGGTTAAACTTGGGCGTTTGGTAGGAGTTTATTCGGGCGCTCATCGTGACCCTAGACTCCATTCTATTTGTATTCTTGTGTCGGCAGAAGTTACCGGAAATATGCACATTCAAGACACCTTAGAAATTGCGGAAGTTCGTGGCTTTGACTTGACACAAATACCAATGGATAACCTTAGTCATGATTATCAACAACAAATCCAAGACTACTTGCAAGGTCGCACAGCGATCGCTTAATTTTACGACCATGAACACTGTTAATTACACGGCTATATCTTATTAATAATCGGTGGAGATTTTACCAATATATAATCCTCATTAACCCCCCCTAACAGCCTCAAATTTGGGGGATTTAAGCCTCTGGGATACCTGCCAATTATGCCAATTATATGCCAGGTAAAAGCTATCAACCGTATTTTTTTAGGTCTAATGCTGATAATATATACTATAATGACATCATCTCGCTTCTGGCTATTCCCATCTATGATCTGCGATCCCGGGATATGACTAACCATCGCGAGAATAGTCAACTCATCATACTGCATCTCATTATATGGCTATGTTTGAACGTTCTTTTCCCTATGCTGAGTCCCAGGAAACACCGTTATTGTCCCAACCATTGCGCCATTCCCGCGTGAGACTTTCCCAGGGACAAGTATTCTGGCGTGAAGTTGGCGCGGGTCCTGATGTAGTTTATCTACATGGGTCATGGCAAGATAGTAGTCAGTGGCTGCCGATTATAGAAGAACTATCCTCAGACTATCATTGTTATACTCCCGATCGCCTTGGTTGTGGTGAGTCGGAATCCCCCAATATCCACTATTCTATCACGATGGCGGTGGAAAACTTAGCGGAATATATTGAGTGGCTGAAATTAGATCAGGTTCACTTAGTCGGACATTCTCTGGGGGGATGGATAGCAGCCAGTTACGCAATTCGCTATCAGCATAAAGTCAAAGGTCTAGTCTTAATTTCCCCAGAGGGGGTAGCAGTGAATGGAATCGAAAAACAATGGTGGTGGATGCGGTGGTTATGTGGAAATCCTCCCCTTTTAGCAACTTGGCTAAAACTGGTACATCCATTTACCCGTTTATTGGGGAAAGGGGATGCGATCGCCGATTGGTTAAAAGCGCGAGAAGTGATGATGCGATCGCCTATTTCCTGCCAGTTTTTGTTTAATCGCCGTCTGGCTGAAATCCGAGGGGAATTACTTAATGAGCAGCTAAACTCATTAACCATACCCGTATTAATTTTACAAGGAAATCGTGATCAACCGATGACTCAAGCCATGGCGGAAACCTTGAACTCCATCCTACCTAATTCTAGCCTAAATTCTATGGTTGCTGGCGGCGAAAACCTCCCCCAAGAGTTTCCCGCCGTAGTCAGTGAATATATCCGTCAGTTTCTACAAACTCACCCGATTTAAACTGGGAAGATTTCTATCTCTGACCATAGCTGACATTCCCCAAAAAATAGCTTCAGGGGTATCTACAATCAAAGCAGCTATTTTTGGGTATTGACTGTTAAGGTAGGTCATGAGAGGAATGCGATCGCCTCCTGTAATGCTAATTTTACTGTGGGGGAACTCCTGACACCAAGCAGTTATAAACTCCCGCAGACCAGCTATCATGCTGTGGATAATACCACTGGCGATCGCTTCTGATGTATTCACACCCCACCTTTGAGGTAAACTCTCAGGAAAAGCCACTTGTGGGAGGGTGGCTGTACGATTAGATAAGGAAGAAAACTGTAATCCTAAACCGGGTAATATTGCGCCGCCTATTAATTGGCGGTTTTGATTTACTCCGGTTAAAGTTAATGCCGTCCCTGCATCAATAACTAATATGGGAAAACCCAACTGATTCCCCGCACCTAAAACAGCTAAACCCCTATCTATTCCGAAAGTTGGATATAATCCCCCTAATGGTAACAACTCTAGGGTGATAATTTCAGCTTGGGGGTAGTTTTGCCATAATTGCATTTGTTCAGGCACTACAGAGGCTATAAATAGGGGTACAGGGGATATTTGATGAAGCCAAGACCATCCCATTTCTAAGGGAGATTGATTAAGGTGTTGAGTGTCCCAGGTTTCCACTAAAGTATCAGCCTGAAATTTCCCCCAGTGTAGTCGGGAATTACCAATCATTAATCCTAGCCAGTTTGGGGGATGCGATCGCAATTTCATCATGGGATTACATAGATAATATAGGATGAGATGATTATAATTAATCAGGGGTCATTCAATGGCTGGCGGCTATCTGGGGGATGAAAAAGCTAAATTATCATTAAGAATTTCGTGAATGGTGGCTAGGGGGTAGTAAAATCCATTAGCAGTTAAGATTAACTCCCCCTAATTCCTAAGCTAATGAGTTACTGTCTGAACCCCCTGTGTTTAAATCCAGTAAATCCTCTGGGAAGCCAAGTCTGTTCAAGCTGTGGCTCATTATTGTTATTGAAACAACGTTATAGAGGCTTAAAAAGTCTGGGGGGTGGTGGTATGAGTAGGACATTTTTAGGGGTTGATGAAGACCGCCTGCAAACCCCCTGTATTATTAAACAATTTTCTCCACAACAGCAGAATGTCGCCCAAATTCAGAAAGCCACGGAACTATTTTATCAAGAAGGGAAGCGACTACAGGAGTTAGAAAATCATCCGCAAATCCCCCATTTATTTGCCTGTTTTGAAGCAAACATCAGACTCTATTTAATACAGGAGTATATAGAAGGAGATAACCTCCTAGACGAACTAGAATTGGGGGAACCTTTAGAGGAGGGTAAATTGCGGGAACTGCTCTTAGATTTACTACCCGTAATTCAATTTATCCATGACCATCAAGTTATTCATAGAGATATCAAACCAGAAAACATTATTAGGAGACATTTAGACAGTAAATTAGTATTAGTAGATTTTGGAGTCGCCAAACACGAGATAGATATTTTACATCCCAGAACCGGAACCATGACCGGAACCATAGGATATGCTCCCTTAGAGCAAATTCGCGGCGGGAAAGCCTATGCAGCCAGTGATTTATATAGTTTAGGGGTAACTTGTATTCACCTATTAACAGGAGAAAATCCCCAGAGTTTATTTGACCCATATAAGGGAGAATTTATTTGGGAATCGCACCTAGAGAAAAGCGATCGCCATATTAGTCATCAACTGAAGCATATTATCAATAAAATGCTGGCGGATAAAGTACAAGATCGTTATCAATCAGCCGCCGCCGTGTTAGCGGATATACAGCCACCAGTGAGTCTAAAACTCCCGGCTTCCAGCCTACAGATTATGGTAGCAGTTCACATAGCAACTCATCAATCAATTTGGGGAATGCCGCCGCCTGTCCCCTGTGTGTTTCCGTCACTATTATCGACATCACGCGCCAATTTGAGCGGACAGATAAACCCAGAGATATCGGGGACAAATTGGGAATGTCAAACCATCATGAAAGGTCACAAAGCGCCAGTAAATGCGATCGCCATTAGTCCGAATCGATATATATTAATTAGTGGTAGCGCCGACCAAAGTATCCGACTATGGAACCTGAATACAGGTCAATTAATCCAGCGTTTTTGTGGTCATGTAGCCGCCATAAATGCGATCGCCATTAGTCCCAATGGTCGTCGTTTAGTCAGTGGTAGTTTTGACCGCACCCTACTAGGTTGGAACCTGAATACAGGGACCATGACCGATAGATTTTTCAGTCATTCAGGTTCCCCCTATAGTCACCGTTGCGGACCAATTCACGCCGTCGCCTACAGTCCTGACGGTCACATAATTGCCAGTTGTAGCGGTAATGCTACCATCAAATTATGGAATCAACGCAACGGGGAACTTCTCTATCGTCTGTGTGAACATTCCGGGGAAGTTTTTTGTGTCACCTTTGCATTTTCCCCAGCCAATAATTCCGGTAATCACGAAGGTTTATTTAATCATCCCCAGTCCAGTATATTCGCCAGTGGTGGTGCGGACGGACAAATCAAAATCTGGCAATTTGGGAAACTCCACAGCCTGCAAACTTTGACCGGACATTCAGGGGGAGTCCTGTCGTTAGCATTCAGTCCTAACCAGACAATTCTCGCCAGTAGTAGTGAAGATGGCACAATTAAACTCTGGGATTTTCAACAAGGAATTATACTAAGTACACAGACTGTAGACCCAGCCATAATATCTTCAATAGCAATTAGTCCTGACGGTAAATTTATGGCAGGTGGTAGCAATGATGGCAAAATTAGACTCTGGAAAATTGAGATGCAGGGACTATCACAGCAGCCACTCTCAGAGATTTCTGGATACAGTCCTATTACTTTTGGCATAGATAGTCATACCTTAATTTGTCGGGGAGAAAATCATCAACTGTTAGTTTGGCGCTGTCGGGAAGATTAACTCTGGGGGGGGGTAGATCGAAACTCTAGCTGAGGGTAGATGTCATCACCTCAATAACTAGCTATAGTTAAAGTGTTATTCGCAATCAAATCATTTTTAATTATGGCAACTAGCACCCAAGACAAAAAAGCCTACGAAGCTAAAGTTAAAGCACAAATCGAGAAACTCAATGCTCAACTAGATGAAATGAAAGCTAAAGGCCAACAAGCCAAAGCAGATGCGACTATTCAGTATCACGAGAAAATTGAGGAACTACAAGCCAAGCGAGATGACCTGACGAAGAAGCTACAAGAGTTACAAGAGGCTGGTGAGGAAGCCTGGGAAGAAATCAGAATCGGCTTTGAAAAGGTTTTGAGTGATGCAGAAACTGCCTTGAAAAATGCCTGGGAGAAATTAAACGGCTAGAGATTAGTCATTTTAGTGATTAACTGAAGCCAGGGACAACACCATTAATCAGGTTAATCATATCCTGATCTAGTGTGTCCCTTTAGCTAATTAAAGTAGCTCAATGCGACAATGACCTTCGCCAACATGACCTAATTCAGTCACAGAAAATACGAGGGTATTATATTCTTCCTCAGTCAAAAGCTGTTGAAGTTCTTGGCTGGTAACATTAAGAGTATCTCCCTCAGCGATATTAGCAAAAGGCTGGAAACCAATAGCCTCATCATTGGGAGATTGGTCAATGGGACGGTCAGAACGACCAAAAAAGTGGTCAAAGTGAAAAGTTGTTTCTAATTTAGCTACCCCATTAGCTTCTAAAAACCCTTTACGTTCATCTCCGACATACTCACCGCAAAAATGAGCTACAGGTTTATTTAAAGCGATCGTAAAATTGATAGTGCGACCATCTCTTTCCGCTGTACCATCTAAAACCAGCGTAGACCCCGCAAATTCTCCCTCTGTAGCCGTCACCATTTCCCAGGAAAGAGCATTGTAATGTCCTGGAGGTGCTATGGCTGTGGTCACTGTGGGAGTGTCTTCTGTTCCACCAACTAAATCTACAGTGGTCGGTGAGTTGAGAAGCTCAACAAGCGTGATATAATCCGGCTGAGAGTCAGTATCTGGATCAAAAGGCGATTGTGCTTGGTAGGCTCTGATATTATTAAAAGTGGCATGAGCATGATTAAAATTAAGTTCCCAACCATCTTTACTAACGAACCCTTCTCGCATTCTATCTTCTGCATCTGCAATTAGGGTTAAGGTTCCCCCTTCCTGACCATTAGTTACAATTTCATTAGCAGTCTCAGTAGCAGTCTCAGTTTCTGGCGCGCACCCCACTAACGCCATAGGTGCTAACAAAATTAAGCCAGTAAGCCAGAGTAATTGTTTCATTGATATTTGATTCAGATTATCCATTGACAGCATATTGGGATTATCTTGGTTTCTCCCAATATTTGCAATCCCCCGGAGGGGGAATAATTTAGCCCATGTCACCATTTAATTACACTTGAGGGTTTTTAAAAACGGGTTCAGCCAGTATAAACCGCGCATTTTTTTGGGGGGGGTTGCCATCTGCGAACTGGATTTTTGAGTCTAATTAAACCGGATATTTGCCACTTTTTACCAGCAGGAAATATCCGATATAGCAGTTCCCGGAGTGATGAGGTACTTTTCAAAGCCCCTCTCCTTTTCTGGGAGAGGGGTTTGGGGTGAGGGCTGTATTTCATAGAGATGAGAAGCGCTAGATTAACTAAATTGACTGGCGCTGCCACTTTTTACCAGCAGGAAATATCCGATATAGCAGTTCCCGGAGTGATGAGGTACTTTTCAAAGCCCCTCTCCTTTTCTGGGAGAGGGGTTTGGGGTGAGGGCTGTATTTCATAGAGATGAGAAGCGCTAGATTAACTAAATTGACTGGCGCTGCCACTTTTTACCAGCAGGAAATATCCGATATAGCAGTTCCCGGAGTGATGAGGTACTTTTCAAAGCCCCTCTCCTTTTCTGGGAGAGGGGTTTGGGGTGAGGGCTGTATTTCATAGAGATGAGAAGCGCTAGATTAACTAAATTGACTGGCGCTGCCACTTTTTACCAGCAGGAAATATCCGATATAGCAGTTCCCGGAGTGATGAGGTACTTTTCAAAGCCCCTCTCCTTTTCTGGGAGAGGGGTTTGGGGTGAGGGCTGTATTTCATAGAGATGAGAAGCGCTAGATTAACTAAATTGACTGGCGCTGCCACTTTTTACCAGCAGGAAATATCCGATATAGCAGTTCCCGGAGTGATGAGGTACTTTTCAAAGCCCCTCTCCTTTTCTGGGAGAGGGGTTTGGGGTGAGGGCTGTATTTCATAGAGATGAGAAGCGCTAGATTAACTAAATTGACTGGCGCTGCCACTTTTTACCAGCAGGAAATATCCGATATAGCAGTTCCCGGAGTGATGAGGTACTTTTCAAAGCCCCTCTCCTTTTCTGGGAGAGGGGTTTGGGGTGAGGGCTGTATTTCATAGAGATGAGAAGCGCTAGATTAACTAAATTGACTGGCGCTGCCAATTTTTAATATCCCAAGTATTAGCATCCCAAGGGGAGGGTTCAATACCAGTTAAAGTATTACTAATTCCCGTAGTAGTCGCACGTTCAACAATGGGCATTACTGCGACATCTTCCCGTAGAAACTCATCCATTTGACGGAATAATAAGGCTCGTTTTTCTGGGTCTAGTTCGGTGGTTGCTTTTCGCCACATTTCGTCATATTGAGGGTTGCAATAACGAGCATAATTAGGTCGTTGCCAATTATTTTCTTTTTGGGAAATTTCCCCACAGGTCCACCACTTCATGTGAGGTCCTGGGTCGGGACTTTCATTTCCTGTAGTTAACATTTGGAGGTCTGCATAAAAATGATTAATGGTGTCGGTATTGGCGGGGTCGCCAGAGAAGAAGATACCCGGGTCAATGCTTTTTAATTCGACCCTTATCCCGATCGCCTCTAAAGACTGTTTAACGATTTCTTGAGTTTTCTGGCGCACGGGATTAACTGATGTTTGAAACACCACGCGCATTTCTAATCCATCTCGGTCACGGATACCATTATTATTAGTATCTTTCCAGCCAGCTTCATCTAACAAAGTTTTAGCTTTTTCTAGGTCGTGGCTATAGTTAATTTGATTGGATCTATAAGCGGCTGGAATAACTATTAATTGCGCGGTCGGACGACCTGTTTTCCCATAAAGTTGATTAGCTATAGTATCACGGTCTATAGCCAAATCAAAGGCTTGTCGGACTCGTTTATCACTAAAAAAGGGATGGGGGAATTGAACACTAGAACGTTCTCCATCTGCGGTAGCTTGATTAGGGTTGGTAAAATTAAACATAATCCTTTCCACATAGGACCCAAAATTCGCCAAAATTTTGCCTTTCCCTCCGGCTGCTAACTGTTGGAGAATATGACCTTCTACCTGTAAGTTAAAAGCATAATCAAAATCTCCCGTTTGTAAGACGGCTCTAGCGGCTGAGGTTGCATCACCACCCCCTTTAATTTCTACTCTTTCAAAAAAGGGTTTATCTGGCTCCCAATAATTGGGGTTAGCTTCATAAAGGGCTAAGTCTCCCGGTTTAAAACTTACCAGTTTATAGGGTCCCGTGCCAATGGGTTGATTATTCGCCCTAGCGGACCGAATATTAGAATTATTGTAACTAGCAAAAATATGCTCTGGGAGAATTAAGCCTCTTTGACCAGTAAAAGGAACCGACCAACCAGGAGTAATATTTTTAAAAGTGATTTTTATGGTGTAATCATCTAAGGCTTCTACGGTTTCAATACCTGCGTAAACCTCAGCACTAGATGAACCTACATCAGGGTTAGTAATAAAGTCATAAGTGAAAACCACATCTTTGGCGGTGAAAGGTTCGCCGTCGGACCAAGTGACACCCGATCGCAATTTCCAAGTTACCGATTTTCCATCTGCTGCGACACTCCCATTTTCTCGACTGGGAATTTCCGCCGCCAGAAGAGGAATCAGGCGATCGCTATGATCATAACTCGCCAAAGGCTCATACACTAACCTAGCCGCATCAAAGTCTTTAAATCCTGTCGCCAAGTGAGGATTAAGGATAGTAGGAGACTGCCAATAGAGAAGTTTAAGGTTTTTGTCATTTTGAGTAGTTGGCGCGTCCTGGGGGCTACAGGCTGCGAAGGTGATAGACAAGAAACAGGAAAGAATCACTAGAGGTAGGAATAAACGCCGAATCATATTTTTAGGGTAATCAATGTCCGCCCTTAAATTTGTAGCAGACATTAGCACATTTGGCGAACCGATTTAGTTAACCACCTCTCGATTAACCTACTTTCCCTAAAAATAGGATTGTCAGAATCCCAAGATTATGCTATAAGTCTATAGTCTATGTAACCGACCTTTTATAATCCCTCTTTTAGGGCGATCGGCGAGACAGGCTGAGGCTTGGCATCTTTCTCCCTTTATATAAGTCTAAGCAATTCTACCGGGAACTAACTCATGGATACTTTGGGATACTTAATCAATACAGACGTAGATGGGTTTTCCATGATTAATCTGACCACTCCCCTCGCGCAAATTTTATCACAACCCATTCAGGACCCCGTAGCGGTTTTCTTAATTATTATGGGGATGATGCTCATTGCTCCCCTAGTATTTGAACGCATAAAACTACCTGGTATTGTCGGATTAATCTTAGCCGGAGTTATTATTGGTCCCCATGGCATAGGGTTACTTGCCAGAGATAATACCATAGTTTTATTGGGGACTGTGGGATTGTTATTCTTGATGTTTCTAGCAGGCTTAGAAACCAGCTTAGACGACCTCAAACTAAATGCCAAGTCAGCCTTTTGCTTCGGTTTACTCACCTTTTTATTACCGATGATACTGGGAACTATAGCCATGATGGCTCTGGGTTACAGTGTATTAGCTGCCATCTTAGTAGCCTCTTGTTTTGCTTCCCATACTCTCCTAGCTTTACCCATCTTAAACCGTCTGGGAATTATGCGTGCTTCCTCCGTAACCGCCACCCTAGGAGGAACCTTAATTACCAATGTGTTAGCCTTATTAGTTTTAGCAGTTGTCGTCAAAGCCCATCGCGGCGATTTAACCCTAGAATTTTGGCTATTTTTAATTCCGGCTTTAACCATTTATACCTTCGCATCTCTCTGGGGAGTTCCCAAAATTGGTCGCTGGTTTTTCCGAAAATTTGGTCATGACGAAGGCGCAGAATTTACCTTTGTTGTCGCCACATTATTAGTAGCTTCCTATGTAGCGCAACTCATCGAAATTGAACCCATTATTGGCGCTTTCTTGGCTGGTATTGCTCTGACTCCTATTATCCCTAACTTGAGTCCATTAATGAACAGGATTCAGTTTATTGGCAATACCCTATTTATTCCCTTCTTTTTAATCTCTGTAGGGATGTTAATTGACCCTCTAATTTTAATCAAAGAACCTCGCTCTCTTTTAGTCGCAGTAGTCATGATTGTGGCAGAATTTATCAGCAAGTATGCAGCCGCTTGGACTTCCGGCAAAGTTTTTGGCTGGCCGTTTCCAGAGAAAATGGTTTGCTTTGGTCTGTCTGTAGCTCAAGCTGCTTCGACTCTGGCAGCGATTACGGTTGCTTTTAATATTGAATTAGTAGATGAGTTAACTGTTAATGGTATTATTGCCATGATTTTATTTAGTTGTATCGCTTCTCCCTGGATAGTCAATCGTTGGGGTAAATTAGTCAAACCAGCCGAAAAATTAGACGGCGACAATCAGCGCAATTGGTCGGAAAGGGTATTAGTTCCGGTCGCTAACCCTAGCACAGAAGATAACCTATTACAATTGGCGATTTTGCTGGTCAAAAAATCTAAAGGTACTCTATTACCTCTTAATGTGATTTCTGACAAAAACGGTAATATTTCTTCCTCGGCTAAAACTAAACAAAGCCGTTTATTGTCTGTGGCTGAACAGATAGCTCACGCCGCAACGGTTAAGGTTGAGTCTATTGCTAGAATTGATGCAGCTATATCCAGGGGAATTGTTCGTAGTGCCACCGAACGCAACGCGACGCTGATTATTTGCGGTTGGAAGGGGTATTCAACCTATCAAGAGAATTTCTTTGGTAGCGTAATTGATCAGATTATCAGGCGTTCACCTGTGCCAGTTTTGATTACTCGCTTCCCTCAGCCTCTGGAAAATACGGAGAGGGTATTTATGGTATTCAATCAAGGGGAAATTTCCTCTTGGGAATTTAAACAAACTCTGGAAATAACTAAAGCGATCGCTGAAGAAATTAAAGCGAAATTACACTTATTGGTATTGGTGACTGATTATCTGACCGTGGATTTAAATCTTTCATCCTTCGGTCTAAGTAAAGATACCCCAGTTCAACAAATACAAGGGAATTTTATTATGAAAGTTTCCCGAATGCTCAAAACTAATGATTTGTTATTATTAACTCCCGGCAGTCATGAGAATCAGGCTTTCGGATTCTCTAGAAGCGGCTTGGTAGAACCAGAAACAATTGTTCGCGCTCATTCAGATGTTGCGACTATTGTCGTTCATTTCCCTAAACTTAGTTAATGGTTGCTAAATCTCTCTCTTGATATGTTCGTTAATGGTCAAAATCATGTTTAAATCTTCTCAACAATTCAGCCATTTTTCGGTATATTTCCTAACAGTAATTGACAAAACCAAATTCGGCGTGATATTTTAAAGATAATGCCTATCTTGTGTCTATAACTGGATAACCTGCCGGAAACCATGATTCTGTCGTGAACTTCTGAAATTGACAGGAGTCGGAGAGGGAATGCGGCGACACCAATTTAGGGAAAGGTGGGGGGGGAAAGGCGATCGCTCTATACCCCTACCGGAAAAGGTTACAGCCACACCCGTCTAATTTACCTCCCCCAACTCACGAGTTAACCCTCACGCCAGGAAGAGTTTTTAAATGTATCGGAAATACTACGGGTAATTGAGTGATTTTTCGGTATATTTCCTAACAGTAATTGACAAAACCAAATTCGGCGTGATATTTTAAAGATAATGCCTATCTTGTGTCTATAACTGGATAACCTGCCGGAAACCATGATTCTGTCGTGAACTTCTGAAATTGACAGGAGTCGGAGAGGGAATGCGGCGACACCAATTTAGGGAAAGGTGGGGGGGGAAAGGCGATCGCTCTATACCCCTACCGGAAAAGGTTACAGCCACACCCGTCTAATTTACCTCCCCCAACTCACGAGTTAACCCTCACGCCAGGAAGAGTTTTTAAATGTATCGGAAATACTACGGGTAATTGAGTGATTTTTCGGTATATTTCCTAACAGTAATTGACAAAACCAAATTCGGCGTGATATTTTAAAGATAATGCCTATCTTGTGTCTATAACTGGATAACCTGCCGGAAACCATGATTCTGTCGTGAACTTCTGAAATTGACAGGAGTCGGAGAGGGAATGCGGCGACACCAATTTAGGGAAAGGTGGGGGGGGAAAGGCGATCGCTCTATACCCCTACCGGAAAAGGTTACAGCCACACCCGTCTAATTTACCTCCCCCAACTCACGAGTTAACCCTCACGCCAGGAAGAGTTTTTAAATGTATCGGAAATACTACGGGTAATTGAGTGATTTTTCGGTATATTTCCTAACAGTAATTGACAAAACCAAATTCGGCGTGATATTTTAAAGATAATGCCTATCTTGTGTCTATAACTGGATAACCTGCCGGAAACCATGATTCTGTCGTGAACTTCTGAAATTGACAGGAGTCGGAGAGGGAATGCGGCGACACCAATTTAGGGAAAGGTGGGGGGGGAAAGGCGATCGCTCTATACCCCTACCGGAAAAGGTTACAGCCACACCCGTCTAATTTACCTCCCCCAACTCACGAGTTAACCCTCACGCCAGGAAGAGTTTTTAAATGTATCGGAAATACTACGGGTAATTGAGTGATTTTTCGGTATATTTCCTAACAGTAATTGACAAAACCAAATTCGGCGTGATATTTTAAAGATAATGCCTATCTTGTGTCTATAACTGGATAACCTGCCGGAAACCATGATTCTGTCGTGAACTTCTGAAATTGACAGGAGTCGGAGAGGGAATGCGGCGACACCAATTTAGGGAAAGGTGGGGGGGGAAAGGCGATCGCTCTATACCCCTACCGGAAAAGGTTACAGCCACACCCGTCTAATTTACCTCCCCCAACTCACGAGTTAACCCTCACGCCAGGAAGAGTTTTTAAATGTATCGGAAATACTACGGGTAATTGAGTGATTTTTCGGTATATTTCCTAACAGTAATTGACAAAACCAAATTCGGCGTGATATTTTAAAGATAATGCCTATCTCGTGTCTATAACCGGATAACCTCCCCGAAACCCCTATGGTGTCGTGAACTTCTGAAATTGACAGGAGTCGGAGAGGGAATGCGGCGACACCAATTTAGGGAAAGGTGGGGGGGGAAAGGCGATCGCTCTATACCCCTACCGGAAAAGGTTACAGCCACACCCGTCTAATTTACCTCCCCCAACTCACGAGTTAACCCTCACGCCAGGAAGAGTTTTTAAATGTATCGGAAATACTACGGGTAATTGAGTGATTTTTCGGTATATTTCCTAACAGTAATTGACAAAACCAAATTCGGCGTGATATTTTAAAGATAATGCCTATCTTGTGTCTATAACTGGATAACCTGCCGGAAACCATGATTCTGTCGTGAACTTCTGAAATTGACAGGAGTCGGAGAGGGAATGCGGCGACACCAATTTAGGGAAAGGTGGGGGGGGAAAGGCGATCGCTCTATACCCCTACCGGAAAAGGTTACAGCCACACCCGTCTAATTTACCTCCCCCAACTCACGAGTTAACCCTCACGCCAGGAAGAGTTTTTAAATGTATCGGAAATACTACGGGTAATTGAGTGATTTTTCGGTATATTTCCTAACAGTAATTGACAAAACCAAATTCGGCGTGATATTTTAAAGATAATGCCTATCTCGTGTCTATAACCGGATAACCTCCCCGAAACCCCTATGGTGTCGTGAACTTCTGAAATTGACAGGAGTCGGAGAGGGAATGCGGCGACACCAATTTAGGGAAAGGTGGGGGGGGAAGTTAGAACCGAAACCAACCGAAACTGTGGTAGGATGTAAAATTGTCCGAACACTGACCACCTGCACTGTCTCCCATGCCTAGCTTTTTACTCGAAGTCGGTACAGAAGAATTACCAGCAACCTTTGTCGAAGGCGCGATCGCCCAATGGGAGGCGATGATTCCCGCCAGCCTAAAAGAACAATACCTCACCTGCGAGTCGGTGAAAGTGTACGCCACACCGCGAAGACTGGCTGTAGTCATAGCGGGACTGCCACAACAGCAACCTGATCGCGAAGAAGAAATCAAAGGTCCCCCCGCCAGTGCTGCCTTCAAAGACGGGAAACCGACGAAAGCAGCGGAAGGTTTCGCGAAAAAACAGAATATCAACTTAGAAGATATCGAAATTCGCCCGACCCCCAAAGGGGATTTCGTGTTTGTCCTCAAACAAATTCCCGGACGGAAAACGTCGGAAATTTTAACGGAATTAATACCCCAATGGATTAATCGGTTAGAAGGTAAAAGATTTATGCGCTGGGGAGATGGAGATATCCGCTTCCCCCGTCCGATTCGTTGGTTAGTAGCCCTATTAGATAAGGAGATATTACCGCTAAGTATCCCCAACGGTTCGGAAACTATTAGCAGCGATCGCCATAGCCAAGGTCATCGAGTGTTACACTCGAACTCAGTGAGTATTGCGGAAGCGACGGACTATGCGGAAACCCTGGGTAAAGCGTTTGTAGAAGTAGATCCGCAGACCCGAAAAACAGCGATCGCCAACCAGGTAAAAGTAGCAGCGAACAGCGTAGGCGGGGAGGCGGAAATTCCCGAAGAGTTACTGAATGAAGTGGTTAACTTAGTGGAATGGCCGACAGCAGTAGTGGGAACTTTTGACGCGGACTTTTTAGTGCTGCCACCAGAAGTGATTAAAATGGTAATGGTGACACATCAGCGCTATTTCCCAGTCCTAGATACCCACGGTAATCTGAAACCATATTTTATTACGATTTCTAATGGTGATCCAGCCAAAGCTGCAATTATTGCATCGGGTAATGAACGGGTAATCCGCGCGAGATTAGCAGATGGAGAATTTTTCTATAAAACCGATTTAAAGAAACCCCTAGAAAACTATCTCCCCGACTTGGAAAATGTCACGTTTCAAGAAGATTTGGGTTCAGTTCGCGACAAGGTGAATAGAATTATTGCCAATGCCGATCGCATTGGTAAACAGCTAGAAGTAAGCGAAGGGGAACTCGCCCAGATAAAAAGGGCAGCCTTATTATGTAAGGCGGATTTAGTCTCTCAGATGGTTTATGAATTTCCCGAACTTGAGGGAATCATGGGGGAAAAATATGCTTTAGCTGGCGGCGAACCTGAAGCGATCGCTAAGGCTATAGTTGAACATTATCTCCCCAAAGGAGCAAGCGATCGCCTCCCGACAAATATCATTAGTCAAGTGGTCGCCCTAGCTGATAAACTCGACACGCTAGTTAGTATTTTTGGCTTGGGAATGCTTCCCACAGGTTCATCAGATCCCTTTGCTCTGAGAAGGGCGGCTAATGGAGTTGTGAATATTATCTGGTCTGCTGACCTACCTTTAAACTTGCATGAACTGCTAAAGGATTTAACGACGGATTTCGTTAATAGTCATCCTAACGCGATGTTAGGTCTGATTCATCATTTAGAAGATTTCTTTTTACAGCGCATTCGGACTTTGTTGCAGGACGAGAAAGCCATTGATTATGATTTGGTTAATGCGGTGTTGGGAGATGAAGACATAGAATATAAGGAACGCGCGTTACAAGATTTATTAGATGTACGCGATCGCGCTTTGTTTTTACAAGAAATTCGCGGTGACGGTACTTTAGACATCATCTATGAAACTATCAACCGTTCCACCCGTCTCGCTAAACAAGGCGACCTCGACACGGGGGAACTTCAACCCCATGCGGTGATTAACCCTTCTCTGTTTGAAAAGTATTCAGAACAAGCATTTATGGAAGCCCTAGAAGACTTGATACCCAACACTCAAGCCGCATTAGAAACTCGCAATTATCGACAATTAGTGACAGCCTTAGCAGCAATTGTTCCCACAGTTACCCAATTCTTTGATGGTGAAAATAGCGTCTTGGTGATGGACTCTAATCCGAAAGTACAGCGAAACCGTCTCAACCTACTAGGGTTGTTGCGAAATCATGCGCGTGTACTAGCAGATTTTGGCGCAATTGTCAAGGGGTAAATGGTAGATTTTAAAATTCTGTCATGATTTCTTTGGGAAAAAATTTGAATCCATTAAGCACCAAAATGACTAACCCGGTCAGAATCACCCAATTAGCCAAGAGGAAACTGGAGACAACCGCAACTAAAGCAATGCCTCCTGAGACTAGCTTGATTAATTCTTCTTGGGTGTGGGTATAAACGAAAATGGCAGCAACAGAGATAGCGATCGCAATTAGGGAAGGTAGATATCCAGCGAAGTTGATTTCCATGACCATGAGACTCCTAGTGGTAACTGTTATGGTTGCTAGACCCAAAATAGAAGCCTGTGTAATTATCCAATCAAGCGATACTGCAACTTTCCTAACCGACCTATAGGGAAATTGCCTATAACAGTTGTCAAATAGTGGAATTGCTGGTTATTGACCGTTATTCCAGGTGACTGTAACTGTGCTAGTTTCCTGATTGACACAATGACAGTCAACTCCCCTGGTGGTAGAAAGATGTTGGAGAGAGAGATAAAGGTCGGCTGTTGTCTGGGTGGGGAGAATTTTTAAAAACTCTGGTAGATATGGAAATCATCTGCGATCGCGAAAATATTGTGCCACCAAAATGGAAAAATTGAGGCACAATAAATATTATGCTGTCACTCAGAATGCGATCGCTATGACCTGCTGCATCAACCCCAACTGTCCGCAACCGATAAACCCCGACAACCTTACATATTGTCAAAGCTGTAATACCCCCCTAATTTCCCTACTGCGGGGACGCTACCGCATTCTTAAACCGTTAGGAAAAGGAGGGTTTAGTCGCACCTATCTAGCTGAGGATACGGATAACCTCAACCGTCGGTGTGTAGTCAAACAACTGGTGGCGGAGGTAAAAAGTAACTGGGGACTACAAAAGGCAGCCGACTTGTTCAAGTTGGAGGCGCAACAATTACAGCAACTAGAAGGTAACCCACAAATTCCGGGAATTTACGGTTATTTTGAAGAAGATAATTGTCTATATTTAATCCAACAATATATAGAAGGAGAAAACCTGGCGCAACTTTTAGAACAGGGTGGAAGATGGAATCAAGCACAAGTCCGCCAACTGCTGTTAAAATTGCTTCCGGTTTTAGAATTTATCCATAGTCGCCAGGTGATTCACCGAGATATTAAACCGGAAAATATCATCCATCGTAGCAGGGTTCCTCAACCGATAAGCGATCGCCATAATTTAACCCCTACCCCTAACCAAAGCGCACCCACTATCATTCAAGATAAAGTAGTTACCCAAACCACAGATATCGGTGATTTAGTATTAATTGATTTTGGGGTATCCAAACAACTATCAGAAACGGTGATGGTTAACCCTCTAGGGACAAGAGTAGGTTCAGATGGTTATGCGGCTTTAGAACAAATGCGTGGGGGAGAAGCCTACGCCGCCAGTGACCTATACAGTTTGGGTGTCACCTGCTTTCATTTACTCACGGGAATTCATCCCTTTGAATTATGGACAGAAGAAGGTTATGGCTGGACAAAAAACTGGCGTAATTATCTACCAACTCCTATCAGTCCAGAATTAGGACAAATTATCGATCGCCTACTTCAGAAAGACCTAAGCGATCGCTATACCAACGCCGCCGAAGTTTTAAGAGACCTCAACTCTAATAGTCATCCTCTCCCAGTGATTTCCCATCCTTTATTTATGGGATTATCCCGCCGCCGAAAACCTGCGAAAACGATAGCGATCGCTAGTGCGGCATTATTGTTATTGGGGACGGGTGGAAATATACTATTAAAAAATACCCCCCCAACGTTAATGTCTTGGATAACTCCGGTGTCGGCGTGGAATCAAGCGAGGTTAGGACAAACCTTAACCGGACACACTGCTAGGGTATTAACTGTGGCTATTACCCCTGATGGTAAAACTCTCGCCAGTGGTAGTGATGATAATACGGTGAGATTATGGAGTTTACAAACCTTTGAACATCTTTCTACTTTAACGGGACATGGAGGCGCTATCAACTCGATTGCTATCAGTCCTGATGGTCGAGTTATCGCCAGTGGTAGTCGCGACAATACGGTGAAATTGTGGGATCTTCACAGCAAACAAGAAATCGCCACGCTGAAAGGACATGAAAGGGATATTACGACGATCGCTTTTAGTCGAGACGGTCAAACTCTCGCCAGCGGTAGTCACGACCATACTATTACTTTATGGTATTTAGGGACTAATGAACTCATTGGTACATTAAGAGGGCATAATCGGGAAATTCGCGCGGTGGCTTTTAGTCCTAATGGTAGACTGCTGGCTAGTGCTTCCCAGGATAATACGGTGAAATTGTGGGATCTTAACCGCCGCGAGGAAATCTCGACTTTATTATCCCATGATAACTCAGTTAATGCGATCGCCTTTAGTCGAGATGGTCAAACTCTCATCAGCGGAAGTAGTGATAAAACTCTGAAATTATGGGACGTTACCACTAAGGAAGTTATGGCTACCTTACACGGACATTCACAGGCGATTAAATCTATCGCGGTGAGTCCTGATGGTCGAATTATCGCCAGTGGTGGTGATGATGATACAGTCCAACTTTGGGACCTCAAAAATCAAGAAGCGATCGCTACCTTGCGAGGACCTTCCTCTAAAATTGAAGCGATCGCCTTTTCTCCCAAACGTCCCCTCTTAGTTAGTGGTAGCCATAATCGCAACCTGGAAATTTGGCAAATTCCTGACTAATCTACCAGCTATTTATAGCAGGGATTATCAAGTCGTGATTAAACCGGGGATTTTCCGATAGGCTTTGATAGGGAGATTTTCCATTTATGGTCAACCTGGTTGACCTCAAGATCTGGAATAGTCCACGATTAAAAATTTCGGATTTTCCTAAAAAAACAGTTGACATCAAGTTAGTATCATGCTAAGATAATCGGTGAGTGTCAAAATTGCGCTGTGCTTTGAGTATTTTAGGATTATCCCTATTCGGCTAAAATTGGAAGCTGGTGAAATAGAGGCGATCGCATGACCCCAAGTTACGCAAATAGGAGGGACATCAGACAATTAGGGATTAACCCCCATTGCTGGTATGTTGTTAGTAGCAGCCAGGAAGTCACCAGTAGCCCGGTGGGGGTAATTTTGTGGAATCAGCCGATTGTGTTATTCAGAGACACTCAGGGGAAAATAAACGCCTTAGAAGACAGATGTCCCCATCGCCAAGTGAAACTAAGTCACGGAAAAGCGATCGGAGACGAGATAGAATGTACATATCACGGCTGGAGGTTTAATGGTGGTGGAGACTGTGTTTATGTACCGTATTTACAGGAGAGTCAAAAACCACCAAAATGCGGAATCAAGACCTATCCAGTGCGAGAATTATATGGATTTATTTGGATATTCATAGGAGAGGAAAAGCCAGATAATGAACCCCTAGAAATTCCCGAATGGGAACACCTGAACTACATAGCCACCGTGGCGACAATTCACACCCAGGCGCACTATTCTTTTTTAGTCGAAAACCTGATGGATATGTACCACGGACACCTACACCAAAACTGGCAAGCCTGGACGGAGGCGCAATTAGATTATATCACAGAAACCGACAATAAAGTTGATGCTTATTATGAAGCACAAAGCTATTATAAAATAGACAAAATCTGGTCTATATCACAACTATTTTTCCGGTCGCTGCGACAACTCCACCCGGAAAGGCTGACGGTTAGTTATATATATCCCCATTGGTATTCTACTCTCGGTGAAGACTTCAAGATTTACTGTTTACTCTGTCCAATTAGTGTAAGTGAAACCCGCGCCTACTTAATCCATTTCACGTCACTTAACGCCTTTTGGAGACTGCATAAACTCCCGATTAAATTTCGTAAATTCATCAAAAACAGCTTATTTGGTTGTGCGAAAAAAATGTTAGATGGTTTAGTGGCAGAGGATGTGAAAATGATAGAGGAGGAACAACAGGCTTATCAAAAGCACCCCCAGCGGCGGGGTTATGAATTAAATAAAGCGATCGCATCTGTGCAGCGAGTGATGAAAAAGCAGGCGATCGCCAATTAATCAACTAACCATCTAATTCTCCTGATTATCAGTAGATACAGCGGCAGATTTTAGATTAACAAATAGGTCATAACGGCTGGTGTGTTCATCAGTGACAGCCGTAGTCAAACCGATAGATTGAATAGCATTTATCCAGACTTCTTGTTGAGGGGGTAAAGGGGGTAAAGAAAGGTTTTGGCGATTAAATACCTGTTCAACATTAATATAAAAATTCCCATGTTTAGGACTAAGACTAGAGGGGAAAGTTTGTTGAAATAAAGAACTGGAACTAATGGCGGTTTGAGGTTGTGGTATAATTTGGTTAGCCACAGGAGCGCCCAAATTGACAAAAGCGACATCTCCATCTAACCAACCGCGAAGCACAGTAAAGCCGCCATAGGGAGAAGTCCACTGAACCACAGGCTGACCATTAAGTTGAGCATCACCAACCTGGAAACCGCGACCCCTGAGAATTTCATCTAATTGTTGTAAAGCGTTGTCCGCCGCATTGCGATCGCTCGCCCTAACCATAAACACCAAACCAGCCATAAAGCGTTGAGGGGTGTTAGGATTAGAAATACCCGGAATTACAGACAGAGAAAACTCCCCATCCATCCAGCTAAGGAAATCTCGCTGCAACTCCATACCAAGAGACTCTTGTAAAATAGCAGCCAAAGCCTGTGGATTAAAAGGAGCGATCGGATTAGCATTAGCACCCTGATTATAATCACTCCAGAACTGTTTAAGGTTGCCGCCACCGAGAGTCATAATTGCCGTATCTGGGATACGTCTGAGCATTCCATCAGTAGAATTCCCAACAGTGAGTTTTCTATCAGTGTTAGGCTGCAACCAGGAAACCCCCTGAAAATTAATGCCATTATCTCTTAAAATAGCAGTAGTAGCAAAGCCCTGGTGTCGTTTCAATTGTTCCAAACTTTCTGGGGGAATAGGCTGCGCCGCCGTCATAGAAGCCAAAGAAGCAGCGACGGGAATATTCAGATAAACCTGAGCAAAAGCCTGGGAATTTCTAATTTGTTGAATGGCTGCGGAATATCCAGGAGTAGCAGCGAGGGAACTATCACCGTGATAAGTATCGATCGCCCTATCAGTAGCACGAGGGTCATCAGAAACGAGAAGAAACTCTCGACCCAGGACTGCAATAGAATAATTTTGCAATCGTCCTTGAGTTTCAAAGATATCAATTCCCCGGTAGTTACGTTCGAGAATTTCTCCTTGATTTAAAGACTTTCGTGCGGACAAAATTTCTTGAGCGCGGAGAGGATTAGCGATAGGAAGTAATAAGATCCTAGCGGAAGCCATGGGAGACTGACGGGGAGTATCACCGGAGGGGGAAGGCTGACCAGAGACCAAAGCCGGATCAGGCAACCAAGCCATCATCACCTCATTACCAATCCAGGGCTGAATATCTTGCTCAAAATTATAGCCCTGATCAGTAAAAATGCGATCGCGCCACTGAATTAGCAATTGTTCAAAAGCCGCCTGAGACTGTGAAGTGCCATACTGTTGAAGTGTTTGCCATTTTTGTGGCGCAGTAGAAACAGAAACAGCTAACAGCGCATCTTGGGGAACAATATTAGCCCCCAAAGGCACATCTCTAATAGTTCTTCTAGCGGTGAGTGCGAAATAGGCAGCAACCCCACCACCAACCAAAACAGCGATCGCACCTATAGTTACAAGCAGGGACGGTTTATTTTTTGCAAGCATAACTAGCCCATGGGAAATCGAAAAAACTCAGATCTCAGTTCACAGTAGCACTAAATCAATCAAAGTGTAGAAACCTAGAGCCAACAATAGGATAGCAACCAATTGGGTAAGCAGTAAGCGGTTAGAGGGAAAAATCGCCTCTCGAACTAACATAGAAGCCGAAGACCCCATCACATAACTAAGACACAAGACCAAATATGGCCACCGTCCTGTTAAAGCCCACAGCAGCAATAGTGTCATCCCCAACAGTAGCATGAGAACCTCAATAAATTGAGGCGGATTATATTGGGTTAGATAAACCAGATTCTGCCACCAAACTTGCCAAAGTCTCATCAGGTTATCTCGCTGTCAAATTCATCTACTTTCCAGGATAGTCCCTGAACAGACCAGGAAGCAAGGGAACCGGGACAAAAAGGTGTTACCATAGGTTTTAGGGTCCAGACAGTCGCCGTCGGGAGCTGCCGAAATCATCCTCGATCTGTAATTGTGGCTCAGTTTCCTCCTGAAATTTAGCTTCGTATTTTTCCAGCCAATCCAATCCTACCTGAATGGTAATATCGGACTGTAGATGACCGGTACTTTCCACCACAACTTCCCCAAATCCCAAAGCCTCCTGAATAGTTCGTGCGCCTCTGACATCGCCATCTTGAGCAATAATACGGGTGACATCAAGTGGTTGATTCCAGGGTCTTGTCAGTCTCAGATTCCAATATCCCTTACTATTGAGAGAAGACATGAAATCATCAACGGCATAGGAATCATCAGTGCTGTCTTGGATAGCAATTCTCAAATCCCTGGGATCAACATTATCAAAACTCCAACGGTTATGACCAAAATCAAAATGTTTGGTCACCATGGCATCAAGGCGACTATAATCTGCTAGCCAATAACTAGCCCTATACTCTTTCGGGTCACTAAACTGTCCAGGAACCATAAGCATTTGTACATCATCGGGACTCACCTGGGCGGCAAAATTCACCAAAGCCACCAATTCTTCTAAGGTCAAATTTGTATCAATATGAGATTGAATAATGGACACTAACCGAGGTATACGGGAGATGGTACTCACATCTAACACTTGGTTAATAAAAGAGCGGATCAGCATTTGCTGACGCTGTACCCGACCAATATCACCTAAATTGTCATATCGGAACCGCAAAAACTGTAAAGCACGATCACCATCAAGATGTTGTTCACCCTCTTTCAGATTAATATAAAGATGTTGGCTATCATCTTGATACCTCATATCTTTAGGAACATAAACGGTGACTCCTCCCAAGGCATCAATTAGCTTTTCAACGCCCAAGACATTAACGCGAACGTAGCGATCGATACCGACACCGCCCATCAATTCACTGACGGACTTAGCGCTAAGTGCCGGACCACCATAGTAGTTAGCATCATTAATTTTAGTCATCCCCCGTCCCTTGACAAAAGTACGGGTATCCCTAGGAATAGAAAGAACTTTTAACTTATTAGTATTAGGGTCAAAACGCAACAGAAGCATGGTATCAGAAAGACCCTTAAAGGAGTCTACCACCGCATGATATCCCAGGTCTTCTTCTGGCGGTTCATCTAAATCGGAGGTTAAAACTTTAATACCCAAAACCAGAATATTTACCGGACGAGTTAATTCCGGTAAACGCATATTCACCCGCGCCATTTCACCCTTAGAAAAAACCGCCTCTTGTTCAGGTGTTAACTTTTCCTGCATGAGGGGAGTTGAAGATAAGGAAACAGCCAGCAAGGCTCCGGCCGTTGCCGAAATCATAGCCACTCCAGTTAAACCCATACCAATACCAAGCCATTTGGCGGGGCTAGACCTGGTGAACTTTTTCAGAATAGGTCGAGAAGGTTGAGATCTAAGTGGTTTTTGCCGTTTGATTCGATGATTTGACACAGGCTTCCTCACACACCAATTTTAATATACAAAGAGTTGACAGACACTTCCGAGAAATTTTGAGATCAATTGACTACTCATCAATTGTAGTCTTCGATCGCCCTGGTTAGCAATGGTTAGCTATCAGTAGTGGGTAGATCAATGGGGAGTAATCAGAGCCGCCAGAATAATCCATTCTTTCAGCATCAGCCAGCGCTAACAGGATATACAACTCACCAAAATCTACCGGTCCTGTAATATTAAGAGACTCAGGAGTTAGGGGGATTATCCCGCAGATAACGACGCATAACCTTTTCGGCAAAAGGACTGATTGCTGGCAACCATAGGGGTTTATCTTTCCATAGACGCACCATTAAGCCAAAGTTAACTAAAAAGTAAGTTGTGGTCAGGACACTGCTAGTGAACAACACAGGTAGTTCGGGGATTTCCGCAAGACTAGCACCACCGCGCAAAAGTAAATTGCCAATCAACCAGCTAAATGCTAAAGTCACCACTAAGCGACAGGTAGCGCGTTCTTGGGGTGTACCCTGATGGCGATACAAAGTCCAGATGGCGGGGACAAAGCCCAACACGGGAATTAAATACACAAATTGTTGGATAGATATTCTATCGGTGGGTTGGTAAGGATCATGCCGCATAAGATATCCTCATCTCCAGGCTGATAGGTTGGATGGCTGGGGTCGGTATGGGAAGATATTCCCTAGGGAAATCACCAGCGGGGATGGCAAAAGCACTTTTTTTGTTTGTCCCTTGGGGTCAGCAAATTCTGATACACTGGATAAAAAGACCAGATGTTGGAGGAAACACAATCGCTATGAGCCAATCCCAAAAATCAGTTGTTATCGCCCCATCTATATTATCAGCAGATTTCAGTCGTCTTGGAGAAGAAATTCGCGCCGTTGATGAGGCTGGCGCAGATTGGATTCATGTTGATGTTATGGATGGTCGCTTTGTCCCTAATATTACCATTGGTCCCCTGATTGTTGATGCTATTCGACCGGTTACGAAAAAGCCTCTGGATGTTCACCTGATGATTGTGGAACCAGAGAAGTATGTTGAAGATTTTGCTAAGGCTGGGGCTGATATTATCTCGGTTCACGCTGAACATAATGCTTCCCCCCACCTCCACCGGACTCTCAACCTGATTAGGGAATGTGGTAAACAGTCCGGTGTGGTATTAAATCCTTCTACTCCCCTGGATTTGATTGAGTATGTTTTGGATGTGTGCGATCTGGTGTTGATTATGAGTGTCAACCCCGGTTTCGGAGGTCAGAAGTTTATCCCGACTGTGGTTCCTAAAATTCGTCAACTGCGCCAAATGTGCGATGAGCGGGGTCTTGACCCTTGGATTGAAGTTGATGGCGGCCTGAAGATTGATAATACCTGGCAGGTGTTGGAAGCTGGAGCTAATGCTATTGTGGCAGGTTCGGCGGTGTTTAATGCTGATAATTATTCGGAAGCGATCGCCGGTATTCGTAATAGTAAGCGCCCTACTCCTGAATTAGCGACGGTCTAAAGTCCTAGTTTGAGTGAACTCAGGGGGGGCGTGATCTGGGAGTATCCTACTAGGGACTTGCTAAAATCGCTCCCCCTAATCCCTTGATTCGATAAATGCAATCACACGCCACATAGTGAGTTATTATGGGTGAGCCTTCCTGTTGAGCTACTAAATGTGGACATCGAGTTAGGATTGGCATGGCTTCAGAATCTAGGTTATCTAAGAAAGTATGGCTCAAACACTAATCACATCAGGCATCATCAATCCCCGCCAATGGCCTTTAGCCCGTGTTTGGTTGGAGGTGGCTACTTATCTGGGAGTCCCACCTCGCCAAATCGATCGCCTAGAGTTCTGGACACATCAAATTTGGGTTAAACTCCTAGGGATGAGGGCCACATTAGTTAGTTTTCGGGTTCTCCCTCTGTGGGTGGAACAAGGAATTGCAGCTATTAGGGAGACGCGCGATCGCGATCGCCTAGATCTTCTGGGGGAAATATTTAGCACAGAAATCTCACGCTACTCGAAACACTATAATTCCCCCAAAATAGAAGCGTGGCGATCGGCTTGGGCGGAACAATCCCAGAAACTCAAACAACAAGAACTTATCAGAATTCAGGAAGAAGAAAATCTATCACCCCTTCGCGAACACCAGCAGGCTTGTCAACAATGGCTGGAAGGTTGGCGGGTGATTCTGAAACACTGCCAAAGTCTGGAATCTCTCGATAATTTGGCCCCGGAAATTGAACGACAAATGCCGGAATTTTCCGACTTGGAGGAAGCAGCCACAGCCATGGAAATTTGGAGCGATCGCCGTCAGGAAGTAGCCCAAATTACTGACGGAATTCCTTAATTTTCCCGATACCTAATCTGATTTAGCCTTTAATCATCTGGTAAATATCATTAAGTTTAGCTTCAATTACAGGAGGTTTAGAAGTGAAACGAATATAAAATTTACCCGGTTCTGCTGGTTTTTCTAATACCTTGGCATAGATATCTTCCCGCAGTTCCAAGTTAGATGATTTCAGATTCAGTTTGATGTTAGTTAACACCAGCGGTAAAGAGTCTGTACCATCTTCTGCACCTATTAAAGCACTGCGATCGGAGAGTTGTAATAACCGCCCAGAAAATAGGTTTTCGCCAACGTGCTTACCTTCTAAGACGGTATATTGTAATGATATCGGCTGAGACAAAGAATAAAATATTTCGGTTTCTTTAGGTAAAAATAGGTTATATTTACCGGCAATTCCAGAGACTTCATAGATAGCTATGGGATTTTTCACCCCCTTGGGTTGTACCAATTTCTTGTCATCAATTTTGACCCAATTAGGAGTAGTACAATTTAGGGTTTCTTCGGAAATAATAATTTGTCCGCCTGTGGTGTAAGACTCGATTCTGTAGGTGAGATTAACATGACTTCCTACAACTCCGTATTTGGTGCGTTTTTCCGAACCCAAATTACCAACGACAACTTCCCCGGTATTAATGCCAATTCCCATTTCTAAAGCTGGTAATTCCCACTTCTCCATTTGTTCATTTACCTGAGCCATAGCCAATTGCATGGCTACGGCACAAGCCACGGCCCTTTCCGGGTCATCTTCGCGCAGGGTAGGCGCACCAAATAACACTAAAATACCATCCCCCATAAATTCATCAATTGTCCCTTGATAATGGGTAATGACATCAGCCATATAGGATAAATAGAAATTCAGCACCTGCACAACTTCTTCCGGTGGTAAGCGTTCAGAAAGCGCGGTAAAACCCCGTAAATCGGAGGTTAAAATAGTGATTTTACGACGTTCTCCACCCATTTTTAATCCCTCTGGGTGTTCCAGCAAATTAGCAACTATTTCATCACTGAGATATCGACCAAAAGTTTTACGGATATCTGATGCTGAACGAGCAATATAAGCAGTAATTACGGCTACAGAACCCACCAAAGCGATGGATGAAGGGACAACAGGCAACCACCAACTGCCTAAAAAAGCGACCCAGGTAAAGCCTAATAAAATACCCCCAGCCAGAACCAAAATCACAACTCTTTTAAATAGGAATTGTCCGACTCTAGTGGGGTCGCGTAGTCGCCAAGTCAAGGTCGCCCCCAGACCAGACCAGAACATAATCAATAGCCACTCGACAACTTCTGGTAAAGTTCTAATCAGAGGTCGATTTTCCAGGGCGGCGCTGATGATTTTACTAACAATATTAGCATGAATTTCTACGCCAGTCATGCGTTGATCAGGCGCTAGGGTGTAGGGGATAGAAAATAAATCTTTCATGCTTTCGCCGACGGAACCAATTAAAATAATGCGATCGCTTCCCCAGTCTGAGGCTACCCGGTTTTCAAAAATATCTCGCATGGAGACAATTTCAAAATGCTGGCTAGGTCCTCGGTAGTTAAGTAAAACTTGATAGCCACCATCATCGGCGCGCACATAACCCCCATCATTCCCCTCAAAAGGAACAAACACGACATCACCAAATTTCCACCAATTATCTGTACCTTCTACAATCTCAACGGAAAAGTCAGGTTCTGCACTTAAATATCTGAGGGCTAAATGAACGGCAAAACTATGGACAGTTTCCCCATTTTCTCTAGGGAAATATAGCAAAGCGCGACGCACCCTATTATCCTGATCAACAATCAGGTCATTCGCCCCAACTTGTCCTCTAGCAGCCAAGGCGGGAGGGGGTCCCACCCGACTAAAAAAGTGATCACCTATAACTTTTTCAATACCAATTAGATTATCTGTAGTTTCAAAAAGCCGCACCAATTGGGAATGGCCAGGTTCAAAGGGTAAATCTCGATAAATATCTAATCCGATTACCCTAGGATTCATGGCATTGAGTCGTTGGATTAACTCAAAATACACCCCATCTGGTACATAACCTTGACCAATAAATTGAAGGTCATTCTCATCAATACCAACGATGACAATGCGACTATCACGGGTTTCCGGGGGCCGCCAGCGCATATATTGGTCATAGGCGGCTAATTCCAAGGTTTGCAAAATACCAGTTAGCCGTAATAAAATCACGGCTAGGGTGACAGAGGGGGTCGTCACCAGGACAACCCGCCAATTCCAGAATCGTTCTCTAATGGTTTTGGGCATTAGTTAGGATGCTTCGATTTCTGAACCCACAGTTTCGTCAATTTCTGGGGGACAACAGGGGGCGATGGGCTCAGAGGCGATATCTTTTAATCCTACGGACTCCATCAACTGTTCCCAAATTTCGGGATGGGTTTCTCGCAGTCCCAACGCAATCAGGAGAGTCTCCGGCCACATCTGTTGTTCTGCATACAGTGTGGCTTGATCAATGGGGTCAGTTTCGGCGGCAATTCTAGCTTTGTGTTCGTCATCTAATTCTATTCGTTCAATAGCCCCGGTGATGGATTCGTCTAAATCCCTTTGATTAGGATCGCAAAATAGAGAAAATTGCCAGGTGTAGGTTTCTCCCACTCTCAAGGAAACGGTTTCTGGTAGGCTAATTTTCATAATAGACCCTTGTGCAGGTGTGGCGAAACTTCCAACATAGACATCGCGACCTTGGCTATCTAGCACCAAAAATTCAGCCTTTTCGGCTTTGGTTTTGGGAACGTACAGGAAAAAGGTGGGATTGGGGGAAGCTGTCTTTAAGACCTCGTAACCTATGGGTAATAGGGGGATGAGAAAATCACTGTTGTTGTCACAAGTGCCATCGACCATGGTGGTGGCATTCCCTCGGGTTCCTCCCCCAGCGGTTGACTGAGGTGGCTGGCGACTTGGACCTTGTGGAAATTCTAGGGCTGTGGTCATGGAAAGGGGAGTTGCGATCGCTAATATAGTAGATGCGATCGCCGTTAACAGTGTCCGCCCACGCCAAAATTTGATTTTCATGTAAAACTATATACCTCCATAATCCGTTGAGCCAATTTACAGACAACTGATGCACTCAACTGATGACCCTAGTTTAATCTTTTCAATTCAAGTTGGTAAAAACAGCACTAATTTATTTTAGAGACTCATAGCATAATCGGCACGTTCCCGAACCTTGTAGTCAAATCCCCTAACATTATATGCCCAAAACTAAAACCTACGCCCAACCCCCCCTAGAATTTCTCCCCCCCAAGTTTAACCCTCTGGTTTTGCGACTGTGCCAGATCTTGATGCCTCTCTGGATGGCCGGGAAAACACCGATCGCTGATATTCAGATAGAACAAGGCGATCGCATCATTGAATTATTCCAACAATTCCAAGCCTCAAAAATTCGCTTCCTCCTCGCTTTTCGTCATCCCAACCCCAATGACCCCATCGCCCTTTCCCAGGTATTTTGGCGACGTATTCCAGCCTTGGCAAAATCTCAGGGTGTCAACCTTCAGGACCCCGTGCATTTTCATTTTATTTATGATCGCGGTATTCCTCTGTGGGCGGGAAATTTCGTGACTTGGTTATTTCCTCAATTGGGCGGCAGTTCCATTTTACGCGGCACGATAGATCGCCCTGGCTTAAAATCTGCCCGCCATTTATTTGTTAACGGTCGTTTCCCCATAGCTGCGGCTCCAGAAGGTGCAACTAACGGCCATAATCAACTAATTAGCCCCCTAGAACCCGGTATCGCCCAAATGGCTTTTTGGTGTGTGGAAGACCTCCACAAACTCCAGCGCACAGAAACAGTTTTGATTGTTCCCCTGGGAGTTCAATACTCTTATGTTCAAGATAACTGGAAAGCCTTAGAGTCCCTGTTAACCGAGATGGAAACAGATTGTGGCTTATCGACATCTAACCATCAGCCTGTTTTTGAGCATTTATATCCCCGTTTAATTAACCTGGGTAACTATTTACTAAATTTGATGGAAAATCTCTATGGTAAATTCTATCATCAAAATATTCCCCAGTCAAGTGATAATCAAGATTTATCCCAGCGCCTCCATTCGCTGCTAGATATCGCGTTAAAGGTTTCTGAAAGCTATTTTGGGATTCAACCTATAGGGGATTTAACTAGCCGTTGTCGCCGTCTGGAACAGGCGGGTTGGGAGTATATATATCGGGAAAACCTCAAGTCTCCAGAAGATTTATCAGCGGTAGATTTAGGACTAGCTAATCGCCTGGCGGAAGAGGCAAGTTTGCGAATGTGGCACATGAGATTAGTGGAAAGTTTTGTAGCGGTGACTGGGGAATATATTAAACAAAATCCCTCGTTCGATCGCTTTGCGGATACGGTAATCATTATTTGGACGGCGATCGCTAGATTAAAAGGCGTTAACCCTAATAAAACCCCCAACTTAGGTAAACAGTTGGTTAAAACTAGAGTGGGTGAACCTATTGCTGTATCCCCACGTTGGGCTAGTTATCAAAGCAGCCGTCGTCAAGCGATCGCTGATTTAACCCAAGATTTACAAATCGCCCTAGAAGAGTTAATTGTTTAGGCAGATTTATTTTAATTTATACTCCCGAAAATTCTCCCTTTCATTACCATTAATCCGTAACACAGCCAAGGGTTGATTTTGTTGATCACGGATTAAATAATACCATTGAAAGCTACTTTTCCCATTCAAGGCTTGCAGAAGTTCCGGTTGTCCCCGAAAGGCGATTTGAATCGCCTGTTCATATTCCTTAGCCACAATTTGACGTTCAAATCCTTTTTTGGGATTATCAACCCACATAGAATTATAATTCCAGATAATAATATCATCCTGTTGGTCAGGTAAATACAGAGTAATATCATTGACAAAGGATAACTTTTTCACGCTCCTAATTAAATCATCCAAGGTGTCAGGAACATCAGTCCTCGGCGGTTCATTTAATAAAGATACCTGCTGCAAAAACTCATCCCTTAGTTGCTGCATTTGTTCTGTAGCAATGCGTTTAAATACCCGGTTACGATGATTAGTAATCATCAAATTAGCGACAGATAAAACACTAATTAACACAGCAAAAACCGCCACAACTCCCGACATATATAACATATAGGTAGTTTTGGGCGCTTCGCTAACGGTCTCCAACTCCTCTAAACCTCGACTTTTGTTGAGTAAGCCAATAGACTTAACAATTTCTTGAATACCCAACACAAAAGTAATGGCGACACCAAAAACACTCAAGACAATACACCCGGCCATAATTGCCCTTAAAACCTGTTCAACTTGAGGGCTAAAAATATCCCAGTTTAACATATCATCAAAAATGCCTAACACGGCTAATGTCGCGCCTATTACCAACAGACAAACTGTCATCGCTACAGTGAAAGACAGAAGTTTAACTCGTTTTTTCATGGTTTAATCCAGCGACTAGATGTGAGTGTGCTTTTTTTGTCCGAAAATGCTAGGCTATTCGTTAACGTTATGAGGTAATCGACTCAATGACTGAACACGAAATGTTGATGCTAGGTATTCTCCTATTACCAGGTTTGGCATTATCCATCATCATTTTAGGGACTTTTGCGGCTGGCGGTTAATTAGAGATACGCACCCAGGGGACTAAGTGGGGTGATCCCCACCCCTGCTAATTAATAAACAACAGGATTATGGCAAATTCCGCAAGTGTGATTGATCACTTATTGATTATTTGCTGGCTTGGTCTTCCCCAAAAATCTGAAGCTGGAAATAGACTAAGACTAGGGCGATCGCTAACAATAAAGTCGCCGCTGCTGCTGCGTAGCCAAAATCAAACTGGGAAAAAGCCTGTTCGTAAATATAGTAAACCAGTAAATTAGTAGAGTTGAGGGGACCGCCGCCAGTAATTACATAAACTGGTTCAAAACTTCTCAGGGTAAAAATAACTGTAGTGACTGTAGCAAATACTAAGGTAGGTTGGAGACCCGGTAAAGTCACATACCAAAATTTTTGCCAGGGTCCCGCGCCATCAAGTTCCGCCGCTTCATAACGGTTAATGGGAATGGTTTGCAGTCCGGCTAAAAATACCACTAAGTTAAAGCCTAATTGTTTCCAAATACTTAGTAAAATTAAAACTGGCATAGCCCAGACGGTACTACTTAACCAGGGAATTGGATCGAAGCCAATTTGTGATAAAAACCCGTTAACGGGACCATCAGTTTGAAATAGCCATCGCCAACCCAAACCTACGGCGACTAAGGAGGTAATAGAAGGGATAAAATAAGCCGTCCGTAAAAACCCCCTAAACATCAAGGTTTGGTCTAGCATTACAGCTAGGGCGAGGGGGATGACTAAACTCGGAATAACTGTAGCAATGGTAAAGTAAATTGTATTACCAATAACCTGCCAAAAATCAGGACTGACAATTAAGCGCAGATAGTTGGTGAATCCTACAAACTCGACCCCAGACCGGGTAAAACTTCCCTGAGTGAAACTGAGGTAAATTAAATAAATAATCGGCCAGACAATAAATATCGCCATCAGAAATAAGGCGGGAGTTAGGAACACCCAGGCGGCTACTGATTCTTGATCTAAGGTTAACTTGGGGGTTGATTTTTTAGGATTCATATAATAGGGTATGGGGAATATTCATTGATTAAGTAAGATTAGTTTTATCTGCTGGAGTTTCCATGACTGATAAAACATAATCAAACTCATTAACACTGTGGTTGGTGGCGATATCGAAGACTACACCATCAGCTTCGGCGTAGACGGGGATAATTGTGGATGTTTGTTTATCTTTGTGGAAGGATAGTATATCATAGATTTTACTGTCTTTGGTAATGGCATCGCCAATGTTAATACAATTTTTAAACATACCGCCCTGGGGCGCATAGTATTTTTTTATCTGAGTTTTGGGAATCAGTTTAATGGGATAATTAGCGGTTTGCGGCTGGGGTAAACCTTCAATCTTTAACATACCTTTAGCGGCGAGATAATTTTTAATACCGATTAATCCGCGATTGACTGACTCTGGGTTCATGGTCATACCTGACCCTAATTCGAGAGTCCAAGATTCAATGTCAAAAATTAGGGGTTTTCCTAAAAGTTTTAATTGCTGTTCTAGGGCTAACCAAGGTTTTAAAAAAGCCTCGTCAAAAGCATCTCCATCATATTCATTCATCCAAATACCATAATCTAACAAAAAGGCCCTGGCGCTTTCTTCTCGACTATGGAAACAATACAAATAATCGATCGCTTGATTAGTGGAACTGTGCAAATCCATGACATAATCGGCATCAAGGCACAGGGATTGTAGTTGATAGCGGTAATATTCCCCGTAGGTCAGGCGACTGTTACTCTGGATTTTATGATCATGTAAATCGTGGAATTTTGCCAGGATTGTTTGCCGATAGTTGGCGATAATTTCTGGGGGGGTTAAATGCTGGTTAGCCCGGGCAAAACTGGCGATATCATCCCCGGTTTTTTGATAATCCCAAAAAATCCGATTCCAATCTTTGCCATCATAAACATGATAGCGACCATCAGAAAAATGGTGCGATCGCTGATTAACTCCTAGGGGATTACAAACCGGGACTAACCAAATTTCCCCGACCAATTGGGATGGGTCTAAATGAGACAAAAACCCAATCAAATGGTGAATTACCTCATTGCCACTAATTTCCGCGCCGTGCAAATTAGACTGTATATAGGCTTTTTTGCCAGGGTCTGCACCCTGAAACCGATAAACCTGTAACCCCAGGCGATCGCCCGAAGCCAACTGCAATAACGGAATAGTCGAAATTGTCGGTATCATTATGACACACACCCGATAGTATAATCTCAAACCTGTATCAAGACCCAGGGAGCCTGGGCAACTCCTGATTTTCAGGGAAAGGTTACAATAGCCTGATAGGTTAGTGCCAGCATCTAGCTGGCTTGGTAAAAGCGTCCAGCTAGGTTGGTAACTCACCAGCTTGGTAACAAAATCATTTAACTTATTTGTTCATTTTCTGAAAACATTACCCTGTGTCAAATCCTATCCAAAACAGCCCCAAACTCGATTTAAGTGATCTATTCCCTTTTGAACTCGACGATTTTCAGAAGGAGGCGATCGCCGCTTTAGACGAGGGAAAATCCGTAGTAGTATGCGCCCCCACCGGTGCCGGAAAAACCCTAATTGGGGAATATTCCATCCATCGCGCCCTCGCCAACGGTCGCCGAGTCTTCTACACCACACCCCTAAAAGCCCTCTCCAATCAGAAATTAAGAGATTTTCGGGAACAATTCGGTGATGAGATGGTGGGACTACTCACCGGGGATATCTCCTTTCATAGGGATGCCCCCATTTTAGTAATGACCACAGAAATTTTCCGAAATATGCTCTATGGTACTCCCATAGGTCAAGTAGGCACTTCCCTAGAAGGAGTGGAAGCCGTAGTCCTTGACGAGTGCCACTACATGAATGATAGACAGCGCGGCACTGTTTGGGAAGAATCAATCATCTACTGTCCTCGAAATATACAACTGTTAGCCTTATCGGCTACTGTAGACAACCAACAGCAACTCACCGATTGGATCAGAAGAGTTCACGGTCCGACAGAATTAATATCTTCCGATTCTCGTCCAGTCCCAGTAGAGTTCTACTTTTGCAATAGCAAAGGGATGTTTCCCCTTCTCGATGGTAGCAAACGCCGCATCAGTCCATCATTAGCCAAAAGCAGTAGAGCGCGTCAGCGTGGCAGTTATAACCGCAAAAGCACTGTACCGGAACTAGCCGATATTGTATCGCGACTGCAACAACGGGATATGTTACCGGCCATTTATTTTATATTTAGCCGTCGTGGGTGCGATCGCGCTGTGGGTGATGTTAGCCATCTATCCCTAGTCAACCGAAAAGAGGCGGCTATTTTACGCGATCGCATTGACCGTTTCATCAAAGACACCCCCGGTGCGGCTCGTCCCAAACAACTCGAACCCCTCGCCAAAGGCATTGCATCCCACCACGCCGGACTACTTCCCGCCTGGAAAATGTTTGTAGAAGAACTATTTCAGGAAGGACTCATTAAAGTAGTTTTCGCCACCGAAACCCTAGCCGCTGGCATAAATATGCCCGCCCGCACCACAGTAATTTCTAGCCTATCCAAGCGCACAGACGACGGTCATCGCCTCCTGAGAGCCTCCGAATTTTTGCAAATGTCAGGACGTGCGGGACGGCGCGGCATGGACACCATCGGCCATGTAGTGACCGTAGAAACCCCTTTTGAGGGAGCCCAGGAAGCAGCCTATTTAGCCACATCCAAACCCAACCCCCTAGTGAGTCAATTTAGCCCCAGTTATGGCATGGTCCTGAACCTGTTGCAGACTCACAGCCTAGAAGAGGCAAAAAACCTAGTTGAATCCAGTTTTGGTCAGTATACGTCCACCATACATTTAGTTCCCGCAGAACAATATATTAAAAACCTAGAAGCAAAACTAGCGGAAGTTGAAGCCGAATTAGGGTTAGGAGAGGACTTAGACATCAATACCCTAGAAGAAACCCTAGCTGACTATGAAAAGCAGCAGCAACGCCTCAAGCAGGAAAAACGACTGTTAAAAACCCTGCAAAAACAAGCACGAGAAGCCCACACCCAAAAAATGGCGGAAGCCCTCGACTTGGCAGAAGTTGGTACTTTGGTCAGCCTCCGGGGTAAGCACGTCCCCACCGCCCGCAAGTCAGACTCAGAGCCAATTTCCGCCGTACTGGTTGCCCAAACTCCTAGCCCTGGACAAGCGCCCTATTTCATAGTTTTGGGGCGAGATAACCGTTGGTATATAGTGGGTGCTATGGATGTGGTTAGTTTACAGGCTGAACTTCCTAGGCTGACCTGGGCAGATCATTTGGAAATGCCAGAAATGCAGTTTAAATTAGGACAATCACGACGGGGAGATGAAATAACTGAAGCGCTGGCTGTACAAATTCCAGAACTGTTGGTGGAAGATACCGCCCCAGAGGTAGCTAATCAAATAACTCGCATTGAACAGGTGGAGGAAATTTTAGCTACACACCCCGCCGAAAAGTTCGGGAAACCTCAAAAAATCCTCAAACGCTTGCGCCGTCGGAAGGCTATTCAGAAGGAAATTGTTGATTATCAGGAGGAGTTGCGTCAATATTTAGAACGCAATTGGCGGGAATTTCTGAATCTGATTGACATTTTACAAGAGTTTGAGGCTTTGGATGATTTGCAGCCAACTAAGTTGGGACAGGCGACAGCAGCCCTGCGAGGGGATAATGAGTTGTGGTTGGGGTTGGTGCTAATGTCGGGAGAATTTGATAACCTAGAGCCTTATAATTTGGCTGGTGCTTGTTCTGCTTTGGTCACTGAGGTTTCTCGGTCTGATAGTTGGACTCATTATCAGCTTTCGGAGGTGGTACAGGAAACTTTGAACCGCCTCTGGTCTTTGCGTAGATCTCTGATTAAGGTTCAAGGTCGCCACCATGTAGAGTTTTTGGTGCTTCCTGAACGCCGAGAACATCAGCGCCTCAGTGCTATTCTTGAACAGTGGGCTGGTGGGGTAGAATGGGCGGAATTGGTGAAAAATACCACTCTTGATGAAGGGGATATTGTCAGGATTATCAGACGCACTCGAGATTTTCTCTCGCAAATTCCCCATGTTCCTCACCTCAGTAGCACGCTGAAAGATAATGCGATCGAGGCTAAAAATTTAATCGATCGCTTCCCGGTTAATGAGGGTGTGCAGTAAAGGGATCATGGATGATTTTGGCTTCCTCTCCCTTCTGGGGAGGGAGGCTAGATGATGGCTAGATGTCGCCCCTACAACTTACTTGATAATGGGTAATATTGGTTATTACGAAAATGTCTCCAATTTCCACCAAAACTGAAACTATTGCAGCGATCGCCACCGCCATTGTACCACAACAGGGCAGTATTGGCATTGTCAGAATGTCTGGCTCGGAAGCTGTCGCGATCGCTAAAACCCTATTTAAAGCCCCAGGAAATCAGCCCTGGTCAAGTCACCGCATTCTCTATGGTTATATCCATCATCCCCACACACAGCAACTCGTCGATGAGGCTTTATTGCTATTAATGCTCGCTCCCCGCTCCTACACCCGCGAAGATGTGGTAGAATTTCACTGTCACGGTGGTATTATCCCCGTTCAACAGGTCCTACAGCTTTGTTTACAAGCGGGAGCCAGACTAGCCACCCCTGGAGAGTTTACCCTGCGGGCGTTTCTCAATGGGCGACTAGACTTGACTCAAGCTGAGAGTGTCGCTGAACTGGTTGGGGCTAAGTCTCCCCAGGCTGCTAGTGCGGCTTTGGCTGGACTGCGGGGAAAATTGGCGGCTCCCATACATCATCTGCGATCGCTCTGTTTAGATATTTTAGCAGAAATTGAAGCCAGGGTCGATTTTGAAGAAGATTTACCCCCCTTAAATGAATCGGAAATTATCCACCAATTGCAAGAAGTCTTACAGCAATTAACGGATATATTAGACACAGCAGATAGGGGAGAACTCTTACGCACAGGTTTAAAAGTGGCAATTGTCGGTCGTCCTAATGTGGGGAAATCTAGCTTATTAAATGCTTGGAGTCGTAGCGATCGCGCCATTGTCACAGACCTACCGGGAACCACTAGAGATGTGGTAGAGTCTCAGCTAGTGGTCGGTGGTATTCCCATTCAAGTTCTCGATACGGCTGGGATTCGTAAATCTGATGATAAAGTGGAACAAATTGGGGTAGAAAGGTCACAGATAGCGGCTCAATCAGCGGATTTGGTATTATTTACCCTCGACTGTGAAAACGGCTGGACAGAAGCGGAAAATGAGATTTATCAGCAGGTCAAAAATCGACCGATAATTATAGTGATGAATAAAAGCGATCGCCTATCCTCAGCACAGCTCGAAAATTTACGTCAATCTATTATTAACCAACTGGACATTAAACCCTCGTTAATTATTGCGACCGCCGCCACTCTTAATCAAGGGATTACCGATTTAGAAGAGAGTATCCTTAACGCTGTTCACACCGAAAACCTACAATCAGCTAATCTGGAATTTGCCATTAACCAGCGTCAAGCAGCAGCCCTTACCCGCGCGAAAATAGCCCTAGAACAAGTGGAAAACACCATAAGCGATCGTCTACCCTTTGACTTTTGGACTATCGACCTACGCGGCGCAATTCACGCCCTAGGAGAAGTCACCGGAGAGGAAGTTACCGAATCAGTATTAGACCGGATTTTCAGTCGATTTTGTATTGGGAAATAATCAACAATCATCCATCATTACTGACAGGAGGGAGAGTAATCATAGAATTAATGCGATCGGCAAGTCGAGAGAATGGTAAACTTTGAACAATCACAATACCCGGTCCCGTCATTTTCGCCAAAAATAAGCCTTCCCCACCAAATAACGCATTACGAAAGCCACCCACAAATTGAATATCATAGCGCACCGAGGGAGAAAAAGCCACCAAACACCCCGTATCAACTCGCAAAGTTTCCCCAGGTTGTAAATTTTTTTGAATCATCGCCCCTCCCGCTTGAATAAAAGCCAGACCATCCCCTTTTAGTCGTTGCAGAATAAATCCCTCTCCCCCAAAGAAACCAGCCCCTAATTTCTTAGTAAATGCCACATTAATTTCCGTACCATTAGCCGCACACAAAAACGCATCTTTTTGGCACAAAAATTCGCCGCCAATTTGAGCCAAATCAACCGGAATAATTTGCCCTGGTGAAGTCGCCGCAAAACCGACCCTAGAACGTTGTTTACCATTATTTAAAAACGTAGTAATAAAGAAACTTTCTCCGGTAATCATCCTTTTAAAACCAGAGAATAAGCCCCCTTTTCCCATACCCGTTTGCATTTGAATACCATCTTCCATATAGGTCATGGTTCCCACTTCTGCTTGAACTCCCTCACCGGGGTCTAGTTCAATTTCCACCAATTGCAAATCATTACCATAGATTTTGTAATCAATTACATCAGCCATAAGTAAAAACACCGTAAAAAGCCACTATTGAGGGCAAGCCCGAAGACTTGCCCCTGTATGTCAAGGGGAAATGAGATTAGCGGTCTACTGACCCCATAATAATATCTACACTTCCCAAAATCGCCACAATATCAGCCACTTTTTCACCTTTAACTAAATCGGGAAAAATTTGCAAATTATTAAAGTCTGCTGCCCGAATTTTAAACCGCCAGGGGAAAACATTATCATCACCGATAATATAAATGCCCAATTCTCCTTTACCGCTTTCCACCCGCACATAATGTTCTCCAGAAGGAATCTTAAAAGTCGGAGCAATTTTTTTCCCAATAAACTGGTAATCAAAATTATTCCACTCAGACTTAGGCCCTCCCATCATCCGTTGTGCCTCTAAATTCTCGTAGGGACCCCCAGGAAGACCATCTAAGGCCTGGCGAAGAATTTTAACAGATTCCCGCATTTCCCGAATTCGCACCACATAACGGGCGAGGCAGTCCCCGGCAGTTTCCCAGTGAACATCCCAATCAAAATCATCGTAACACTCATAATGATCCACCTTACGAAGATCCCAATCAACCCCAGAAGCGCGCAACATAGGGCCAGATAGTCCCCAGTTAATCGCTTGTTCACGGGTAATAACTCCCAAACCCTCAATACGGTGGCGGAAAATCGGGTTATTGGTGATTAGTTTTTCATACTCATCAACTTTGGGGAGAAAATAATCGCAGAAATCGTGGCATTTATCAACCCAACCATAGGGAAGGTCGGCGGCGACTCCACCAATGCGGAAGTAGTTGTTATTAACCATGCGATAGCCAGTAGCAGCTTCCCAAAGGTCATAAATCATTTCCCTTTCCCGGAAGATGTAGAAGAAGGGAGTTTGCGCCCCTAAATCTGCCAGAAATGGTCCTAACCAGAGTAAATGATTGGCGATCCGGTTTAACTCTAACATGATTACCCGGATGTACTGGGCACGTTTGGGAACCTCAATATTAGCCAGCATTTCCGGGGCGTTGACTGTTACCGCTTCATTGAACATCCCGGCGGCATAATCCCAACGGCTAACGTAGGGAACATACATGACATTAGTCCGGTTTTCGGCGATTTTTTCCATGCCCCGATGTAGGTAGCCGATGACTGGCTCACAGTCTACTACATCCTCGCCATCAAGGGTGACAATTAGCCTCAACACTCCGTGCATGGAGGGGTGATGAGGTCCCATGTTGATGACCATGGGTTCGGTGCGAGTTTCGATTCTGCTCATATCGTTTTTGATCGCGCTAGAGTTTATGATGGTCTTATAGTCTCGTCAAATCTGCGTAACTTGCCGATTAATTTGAGTTTCCTTTAACTGATTATAGGTATTTTGGGGTGTCTGAGAAAGGTAGAGATTTGGATAATGTGGAATTCGGTGGGAAATTTGTCCATATTCCGGTTCTGGGGCGGGAGTTAATTGAGGGGTTAGCAGTCCAGGAGGGTGGTCACTATCTCGATGCTACGGTTGGCGGCGGGGGACATACAAGGATGATTTTTCAAGCAGCCCCTAATGTGCGAGTGACAGCCATTGACCGTGATTTAGAAGCGATCGCCGCTGCCAAGTCCATGTTAATGGATACTATCGGTAATTGTGGCGATCGCCTGAAATTTTGGCACGGAAACTTTAGCCAATATCCATCGAGTCCCTCACAATTTGACGGCATCATAGCCGATTTAGGGGTGAACTCCCATCAACTCGATACCCCAGGACGAGGATTTAGTTTCCGTCATTGTGGACCATTAGATATGCGAATGAACCCACAAGACCCCCTCAGCGCCGCCGAAATCATTAACACCTGGGACGAAAAACAACTGGCTGACATCTTTTATACCTACGGCGAAGAAAGGCTATCTCGGCGCATAGCAAGGCAGATTGTCGAAAAACGCCCCTTTCAGACCACCGAACACCTCGCTAATGCGATCGCCAATTGTGTACCCTCCAAGTACCGTTATGGGCGAATACACCCAGCTACCAGAGTTTTTCAAGCCCTACGCATAGCCGTTAACGGAGAACTAACCGCCCTAGAAACCTTCCTAGAAACCGCCCCCACCTGGCTCAAACCCCGAGGACGTATCGGCATCATCAGTTTCCACAGCCTAGAGGACAGACCAGTTAAACACGGATTTCGCCATCATCCCCTACTGAAAGTCTTAACCAAAAAACCCATAACTCCCCAGCCAGATGAAATTAACCAAAATCCTCGCGCCCGTTCCGCTAAACTTAGATTAGCCGAAAGAAGTGCAAGTCAGCACCCCCGGCTGAAGCACGGGGGCTTCGTGCCCCCCTTTCAGGTAGCTGACCAGCTATAGCCTTAACTGGCTCCGTTCAGAGCAAGAGTTAAAGTTCCTACCCGGGAATGCGTGCTAGTTCCAGGCCCTAGAACCGAATCGTTAAACATCTCTAAGGGGTTAAGGACGTGCGATTTGGATAGTACCGACTCTGAACATTGGCGTTCGCGCAGCGTGCGCGTTAGCGCAAGCGCAAACATTACCCCGCAAGGGAGTCGGAGCCAACCATAGCTCCATGGAGGGGCAACCATACCCCTCCACCCCGCAAGGGGGTGCTGGCGGCGGTCAGCCGCTTGAGTCGGTTTTCCTCTCCGTGATCAATCACGGAGCTTCCAACCCTCCCAGGAGTTTTACGTGAAACAACCCCCCCTTTTCCGAGGACCCGGCGTGAACTGGATCATCCTTAGCACGCCAGTGTCCGACCCCACTCAAGCAGCCGTCCTATCCCTTCCCCTACCTGTACCAAGGTATTCGTTTCTCGGAGCCAGAATTTAATCCAAGATTTGCTTGACATCTTAGGACAATAAGCTACAATACCCAAAAAGATTCGCAACTCAATAATGAGTATACGGTCAAACCCCAGACCATGCCAAATTTCCTTGACGACATACTCATCAAGTCGGATTCTTCATGGTAAAATCCAATCATGCCTTACAAAGCTTTCCGGACAAAACTAAAACTCAATGACCGTCATCGCACCTTGATGGCCAAACACGCGGGGTATGCTCGATTTGTGTTCAATTGGGGATTACACTTATGGATGTCAGCTTATGAAGAGGGACTCAAGCCTAACGTCAACTCCATCAAAAAGGTTTTTACGAATTATGTGAAACCTCAATATCCTTGGATGTCCGAATTGTCTTCTAAAGTTGATCAATATGCCTTCATTAATCTAGGGGATGCCTTTAAGCGCTTCTTCAAGGGAATAAGCAGTTATCCTAAATTTAAGAAGAAAGGCCACCATGATAGTTTTACGCTTGACAATTCCGGAAAGCCATTCAAGTTGTCAGGAACTCGCCATAAGCTGCCTTTTGTGGGCTGGGTTTCTACATTTGAGGCACAACCACCCAGTCTAGTTAAGAAAGTCACTATAACGCGCCAAGCAGGTGACTGGTATATGAGCTTTTTCGTAGAAATCAGACCAGAAATCACACCGAAATTCCGAGAGAGAATCGGGGTAGACCTAGGAATTAACAATTGGGCGACTTGCTCCGATGGGACCCAATTCTCTAATCCCAAGGCTTATAAAGCAGCCACCAAAAAACTAGCCAGATTACAACGCCATTTAAGTCGCAAAGTCAAAGGCTCAAAAAATCGGGCCAAATGTCTCTTAAAAGTTCAAAAGCTACATCAAAGAGTCGCTAATATTCGCCGTGACACGATTCATAAAATAACTACTTTTTTGGCTAAAAACCACAGCCAAGTAGTCATTGAAGATTTGAATGTGTCAGGTATGCTGAAAAATCATGGTTTGGCGGGTTCTATCGCTGATGCTTCATTTTATGAGTTCCGTCGTCAACTAGGTTACAAGGCAGAACGTTATGGTTCAAAGTTGATTATTGCCGATAGATTTTATCCATCCAGTCAACTTTGTTCTAATTGCGGTTATCGTCAAAAAATGCCCCTAGTCCGTCGGACTTTTGAATGTCCAAACTGTGGCCTGAAGATTGATAGAGATTTGAACGCCAGTATAAATTTAGAAAAATCGCCTGGTTCAGACGATTACACTTGTGGACGGGGTGCTGCCGACAGTCCCGGACGAAGCCAGAAATAAACGTCAATATCCGGCTATGTCCGGTTTTGTTTAAGTTTTATAGAGCAGATTATTTAATGAGACTTTAAACCCAGTTTTTCGGTAAGATGTTTAAGATGCCTGATTGATCTAGGAGAAACGTAGAGCATGAGTCGGGGAGAAGGTCGCAAACTGAAACTAATGGTCGTCGATGACGAACCCGATAACCTAGACCTGCTGTTCAGGACGTTTCGCCGTGATTTCAAAGTCCACAAAGCCGATAGCGCCCTAACAGCCCTCGAGATTCTTGATCAAGAGGGAGAAATGGCTATTATCATTTCCGATCAGCGGATGCCTGAAATGAATGGGACAGAGTTTCTCGGTAAAACCGTTGAACGCTTTCCCGACACTATCCGTATTTTGCTGACCGGATATACTGATGTCGAAGATTTGGTCGAAGCTATCAACTCCGGTCAAGTCTTCAAATATATCACCAAACCTTGGAATCCAGAGGAACTGCGAACCGTTGTTCAGCAGGCCTCCGAAACCTATAAATTTTTTAAACAGCGCACTAACGCCCTGCGTCGGTCCTTGAAACGAGAGCGGCTATACAATGATGTGGTAATTGCCTTGCGCGAGTCTCTCGACTACGCAAGTATGCTGCAAACCATTGCAGATACCGTAGGTGAAACCTTTGAAGCCTTTGCTTGTAAGGTCAAACCTATCGAATCGGGATCTTTGTCAGAACAGGAGTTCTCTTATCAAGGTGAGTCCCACCCGGAACCCGACAATACCATAGCCTTGATGCAAGCCGCTGTAGAAACCCGTCAAACCCAGACCCAAGGCGGTCAGGGAGATGATAGCATCAGCCAAATTGTTGTTCCCCTTACCTATCAACACGACCTGTTAGCGGTTTTAGCCGTTTACCGCCATGCCGCAGACCAACCCTGGTCCGAAGAGGACATTCAACTGCTAGAAGTAGTTTCCGAACAAGCATCTCTCGCCCTGTCTCAAGCTAGACTATATCAACGTACCCTAGAACTCGCCGAGCAAATGCAGAGTGAGTTAAAGGTGGCTCGTCAAATTCAGATGAATTTACTCCGCCAAAGTTGGCCGGAATTTGACAATCTGAAGCTACAAGCCTGCTGCTATCCAGCTAGAGAAGTTGGGGGCGATTTCTTTGAGGTCTATATCCACTCTATGGGGGATATTTGGGTGGCTTTGGGGGATGTTTCCGGGAAGGGAGTTCCCGCCGCTTTGTTTATGGCTAGTGCCATTTCTGTCTTGCGCCGAGAACTCTCTCAAGATACCTCCCCAGAACCAGAACAGGTAATGCACAATCTTAATAGCATCTTATCTGATGATTTGATTGGCAATAACCACTTTATTACCATGGTTTTGGCTCGCTACACACCCGCAACAGGAGAAATATCCTATGCTAACGCTGGACATATCTACCCCCTGATTTGGGATCATCGTACCCTCCAACAACAAAACCTTAATGGTCATGGGAATGTCACAGTTGAGCCGATTTTTCTCAAGGAACGGGGTATTCCTTTAGGGATTCTTCCGGTCTGGCGCGGAAAAGTAGGTAGTCGTGTCTTGTCCCCTGGGGATGTATTTTTACTTACCAGTGATGGAATTACAGAGGCTACTGTGCTACAACAAGGCAATGATGGTAATTCCGCTCGTGCCATGCTGCAACAGGAGGGGTTATGGCAACTCCTAAAACAACAAACTAGCCTATTAAATTTAGAGGCTTTACTGGCTTCCATCCGTGAACAAAATCCGGTTCAGGAGGACGATCAAACCATACTCTCTCTGGAGGTTGTGTCAACAGATGATCACTGAGTTACAGGTGCCGAGCGATATTCGGTTTTTAGAAGTTGTTGAACACTGGCTATTAAGCAGTTTGGAAGTCCAGTTAGGGGACTCGGTGGATTGGCCCCGTCAGTCGAATCGGTTTCGCCTAGTCCTAGCTGAAGCCTATTCTAATGTCATTCGCCATGCTCACCGCGATCAGCCTGAACTTCCGGTGATTATTCGCCTAGAACTTGATCAGGGTGACATTCGCCTGGAAATTTGGGATCAGGGTAAGGGGTATCAAATGAGTGATTATGAACCACCGTTACCGGAAGATAAGCCAGTACATGGCTATGGGTGGTTGATTATGAAGCGCCTAATGGATCGGGTTGATTATAAACTTGAAACTGATGGCCGTAATTGTTTGGAGTTACAGGCTAGTTTGGGTTCTAAGGAGTCCTCGTCTTGACACTCTAACCCCACCCCCCCTAGGGTGGCATTGGCTCGATGATTAATCACTTGGAACTGTTCACTTTTTCTCTCTGATGGCTGCTTCTGTTGACCGTTCTCAAATTCAACAATATCTCCTAGATTTAGGTTTTGATCAGGTCGGCTTTACCCCAGCCACATCAACCCCTGAAGAGGTGGAAGGGTTGCGTCTATGGTTAAAGGCAGGATATCAGGCGGATCTGGCTTGGATGGATAATCCTAAACGTCAGGATATTCGCCTAGTTATGCCAGAAGTGCGATCGCTTATTTGTGTTGCCATTAACTATTATACACCACATCAACATAAACATGAGCCACAATATGCCAAAATCTCTCGCTATGGCTGGGGACGAGATTATCACCGCATTTTGCATAAGAAATTAAAGCAGTTTTGTCAGTGGTTAAAACAGCAGGGTGAACATATCGAAGCCCGCTATTATGCTGATACCGGACCGATTCAGGATAAGTTATGGGCGCAACGGGCGGGGTTGGGTTGGATTGCTAAAAATGGGAATCTCATTACTAGAAATTACGGTTCTTGGGTGTTTCTGGGAGAGGTGTTAACTAATTTGGTCTTAGAGTACGATCGCCCCCATACAGAACATTGTGGCACTTGTACTCGCTGTTTGTCAGCCTGCCCGACTAATGCGATCGCTCAACCTTTTGTCGTAGACGCAAACCGCTGTATTGCTTATCATACCATAGAAAACCGAGCCGAAACCTTGCCCCCAGAAATAGCAACCAATCTTCATAATTGGGTGGCAGGTTGTGATATTTGTCAGGATGTTTGTCCGTGGAATCAAAGATTTGCTAAACCCACAAAAGAAGCCGCCTTTAATCCCTATCCGGAAAATCTAGCCCCGACTTTAGAAGAATTAGCCACTATTTCCGATGAGACTTGGAGTGAGAGGTTCACCGCCTCAGCTTTGCGCCGAATTAAGCCCTATATGTGGCGGCGTAATGCTCAGGCTAACATGAAATCATAATTCTGCCAACTCGGAGAAGATTTCAACGCGCGACGGATACGCGGACGGTGATCATCAGACGATCGCACTTCTGGGCTGTTGGGTTTCGGGGGTGCGATCGCCAATCTTTATCTCCCGTTCTCATCCTCTCCCGGCAAAAAATCATCATTTAAAATATCCGCGATCGCGTAGGGACACGCTACCGGCAATACCTCCAACGGCAACCCCGTCTCGTCCTTACCCTGTCGTCGTGTCCGGGGATACGCCCACAAAATCGCCTCCGGTAAGTAATTCTTCAAACTCGGCGAATCTTCCAAAATATCTAAAATTCGCGTGCGATGTTCGGTGATACTTCCCGCCCAACTTCCCGTCCGCAACTCCGGTTGAAATTCCCACTTGAGTAAGTGCAATAGCGCCATCGCCAAATTGCTGCGAAGACTGCTGCGTTCCCGCTTACTCATATCCTCAATTTCTTCGAGCAAGTTTTCCCAGTCCACTTGGTCATAATTGCGATCGCGCAATTGTTCCAATGTCCCCTCAATCCAGAGGACGTAATCTTCGCAGTCAAGTGTTGTCAATTGCTGTTTCGATAACGTCATATCCGATGATCGCCAATACGGGGTTTAAGGTTGATTCTGAGTTTCGGAAGTTCGATCGCCCTTTGTGTAAGTTTTGACTTCAGAATAATTCAATATTTTTTGATCTTGAGTGAGTAAGAATGTGTCATAAACTTTGGCTGTGGCAACGATAATTTGATCGGCAGGATCCGAATGAAATCCAGACAATTGAGTTGATTGAAGTATAATTGGAAGGCTCAGTTCTAAGATTTGAACTCCCGGATAGCTTAAAGCAAGTTCTAGCCATTCATGGACAGAACAACTAAAACTCAATCGGTTTTTCTCGACTAATTTAGCAACCTCCCAACAAGAAATGATGCTGATACCCAGACCACTTGTTTGATGGGTTTGAATGATCTCCTGGTTTTGGGGAGATAACTTGGGGTTTTCATCCACCCACCAAATCCAGATATGAGTGTCTAGAACGATCATAGCAATGCTTCCCAGTCATCTGCTGCGACGGGTTCGTAGGGATCGTCATAGTGAATCACCTTCCCATGCAGGGGTTGATCTTGGGAGGAAGGCTGTCGCGATCGCATATCCTTTTTGACCGTTTTCAAAATGGCTTCAATAATCAGGATACGCTCTTCTATCGATGTACCTTGTATTTTTTTCAGAATTTCTGATTCGATCATTTTTTTTGATGATATAATGGTTGTTTTGAGTGCGATCGCCAATCTTTATCTCCCGTTCCCATCCTCTCCCGGCAAAAAATCATCATTTAAAATATCCGCGATCGCGTAGGGACACGCCGCCGGAAACACCTCCAATGGTAACTGAGTTTCCGCCCGCGCTTGTTTTCGCGCACTGGTATAACATTCGTCCACGACACTGGCGAGATAATTCTGCCAACTCGGAGAGGATTTCAACGCCCGACGGATACGCCGACGGTTTTCGATAATACTCCCCTCCCAACTTCCGGTTCGCCATTTCGGTTGAAATTCCCACTTGAGTAAATGCAGCAATACCACCACCAAATTATTCTCAAGGCTGTGGCGTTCCCGCCGTCCTATGTCTTCGATTTCCTCGATTAAATTGTCCCAATCTACGTCATTATAGTGGCGCGATCGCAACTGGGCGATCGTCATTTCCAGCCATTGGAGATAGTCTTTATCGTAAAGCTGTTTGATATGGGATGGCGATGGTATCATAATTCGGGTGACTGAATCAAGTTTATTATAGCCTGAAAGATTGGGCGATCGCACTTCTGGGCTGTTGGTTTCGGGGATGCGATCGTATATTTCATATCAAGATCTGAGTAAGTTGTCATCTAGTTTGATATTCAGTAACTTTAAATTGGGGCGATCGCTAATGGCGCGAAATACTCTCGCAATGTAATAATTATCGCATTCTTTCATAAATTCCCATTGAGCGTTAGTGATGCTGAATAGCGTGGACTCGGACTGATATTCTGCTTGTTTAGTTGACTTGGCATCAATATAATATGCAACGTCTGTTAAATTCTCTTCCCAGACTTTGAAATCATAAGGATATTTTTCTTCTCCATCTTGATTCATCCACAGAACTCGATCCGCCCCAAATTTTCTCACCAATTTATCATAGACAAATTCTTCTCCCCGTTCACCAATATTAGGTTCATCATGGAAATCATCAAAACTGATAGTATTAGGATAAGTTCTTCGGGGACTTATCGAGTCAGTTTCAGAAGGTTTAGATACGCTAGACTCCGTATCATTTAAGGATCGCCTCAAAGATTGCATATCGATACCCAACTCTTCCAATAAACTGATGACTTCCGTTTCCGAACCGGGAGTTATGGCTTTTTGTTTCAACTCTTCCAGTTTCCGAAAATCATCAAAGTTATTCAACATTTGATTGATGTCGGATTCCGATATATTGGGATTGATAGCCAACTTCGTCAACGCGCTTAATTTTTCTGGATCGGTCTGTATCAGTTCAAAAATATTCTCATTGATTCGCTCATCGCCAATAATGTTTAATAAAAGTTGTGCCTTCTGTTCAAAGAAATAAGGAAAGCATTTTTTGATGAATTCTTTATCTTGAGATGCAGACCACGACAGCAATATTTTGACGGGATGAACGAAATTATAATCTTTGCGATCGCCTTCATATTTAGCCAATGCTTCATCAATTTCTTTTGCTATATTCTCGATGGTTTCTGTTTCAGATTCATCAAAAAATTCTGGGGTTCGCTTAAAGTTTTCATGATTGAGTAGCAGTTCACTTCCCCAGTCTTTCTTGGTTAAGCAGTTAGCGATCTCTTTGATTTCTTCGGGAATACCCCCATCCTTCTTAACCCGTTTCTTTTCACAAAACTCACCATTTTGATTCGGCCAAACTTTTTTGTCTTTAGCAAAGTAGGATATATGAGACGGAAATTTTCGAGTAAAATAAACCAACTCATCCAAATAACTGACCGCATCTTCCCAACTGAGATTTATATTTTTTGACAATTCATCTAAGCTCACTTTACTGGCTACGTCTTCAATCATTGATTTCATAATCCATTGATTGCAATCATCCCAGTTAAAACATTTTAATTCGGGTATTATTTTAATTGAAGACGGGACAGCTTCACCATAGATGGTTCGTGCCAATCGCCAAATCGTTTCGCGATCGCTCTCATTGGGACTAGACAAATAACTAATCAAATCATAAACTGCACTTCTCAATCTTGGATTGGGTGTATCTTGTGCAAGTTTAATGATTTTGTTGATGTCATCTGAAGCATCACCCACACTTAACTGTTGCTGATGTTTCTCAAAGCCTTTGATATCTCTATCCAATAATTTGGCTCGGTAATTCATCCCTAGTTTTAGTAAAACATCTTTAATTTCTTCGGGAATGTTTTGGTCGAAGTTGACTTGGCTTTCACATTTAAAGTTCCCTTCCTGATTCGGTAATACTGGCTGTTTGAGATAAAATAACTGCCAATTTTCATCCCGATTTAAAAATTCGATAAAATCACTAATCCAACTGACTGCTTCTCGATCGCCTTTAGATAAACGAGATTTCAGATTGTCCACATTTCCCAATTTTACCAAATCTGATACGAGCGTTTTTAGCAGCCAGCGATCGCACTCATTCCAAAGTTTGGCAGTGTATCGATTCAAGGGACGCTTTTCCGGTACAGCTTCATCCAAATCTTTGGCAAACTGCCAAATTTTATCTCTCAACTCCATCGCCGTATCGCCGAAATCTTCTTCCGGAAAACAGCTAATCAGGTAGTAAACCGCTTTTCGGATTGACGGCGTATTATTGTCTCTGATGACCGCATCAATTTTATTGGAAACTTGATGAATTTCCAATTGCTTAGAAAAATCGCAATTAATTTCTAAATGTGCCAAATCATTTTTCCAATCTTGTCCCAAAATTTTGAGGACATATTTCAATTCTTCCGGGATGCGATCGTCTTTGAATAGTTCACTAAACAGTTTAAAATTACCGTATTGATTCGGAATAATCGGATAATTATCTAATAATTGCGTTGATTTATTGGATTCATCTGCGATCGCAAACTTAATGACTCGATTCAACCAATCCAGAGTTTCCGACTCATTTTGATTAATTTTTTCTCCTAATTGCTTGAGATTTTCCTGCGCCGAAATATTTTGAATCAAATTCGACAAATCGTAACGCAAATTACACCGAAAATCTTTTTTCCAATCTCCATCAATAAATTCATACCAATCTGAAACCTGTTCTTTTTTGGGCAACTTTTCGGAATGCAATGTTAGCGCCAACTCCCACAGTTTCAGAATTTTACTTGGTGTACGGTGATAGGGAATTAACGCATCTTGTAGAGGAATTCTATCTCCTTGTTGATTGTCAACTATTGGCGTTGCTAAAATTGCTTCTCTGATTGGTTTTTGTACCTTAGCTTTATACCAATTATCGTCAATGTTTTTGGGTATTCCTGATTTAGCCAATAAATGAGCATTTCCCCAGTTCAAGCTAACATGATCTAAAATTCGGTGATATAGTTCTACAGCTTGTTCAAATATTTCCTTGTTGAGATAGCGTTTTTCATCATCGCGATCATCTAATAAAACGCTGTCTCTCGGTTCTGTAGGATTAAACATAGGACTATTTAAAATTACCGGAAAACTAAAGTCTTCCGAACCGATTAGAGGAAAATCACAGAATAGCTTAGGAGTATCAGGACTGATTTTTTTAACCATCCAATTTTCCTCTACCTTGTGAATTGGAATAGCTATAAAAATTGTATTTTCATTATTGCAAATAGAAGCGATATTAATTATTTCTATATTGTCATTAGATTGAATTGCGATCGCCGAAATTTTTACCCCACCGATGGTCTCTTCACTTCCCCGATAATAAACGATTCTAGTATCTTCGATTTCATTAATTACCGTCACCGATTCAATTTTGGGAATAAAAACCAAAGTGTAACTTAAAGCATTATGTAAATCATCAATTCCAATCTTGGCAATACTCAGTCCTTGGCGATCAAGATCATATTTAAAAGAAGTATCGAGGTTTTTATGGGGTTGATATTCCGTCAATACCGGACATAAATTGTTGTCGTCCAACTCCTCAAATACCTGATAAGATTGCTTAACTTTAGCCGTCATTTCATCGGGGGTTTTCGCTTCGCGATCAAGTTGGAGATCAAAACGCTTATAAATTATTTCTTCTTCTCTGTCTTCCAAAATGCCGGAAACCCCGACTTTCTTCGATAATAAATGTGTCGTCATGAAGCCAGTGCCAAATTTTCCTGTCGTCGCTAACAGTTCTTCAGCAGATTCTGCTCTATCTTTCGTCGAAACTTGTTCGATTAAATAAGTAATATTATCCATCAAAAATGGATTGCCATTGTGCTTAAATTCGACTGAATCCTTGGTCAAAATGACTTCAATTTTGACATGGCGATCTGCAACATCTTTGGCATTTTGCAGCAATTCCCAAATCCACCGCCTCTCTGAGCCTTTATGTTCATATAATTTTTCTATGCCATCAAGCAGCTTGGTAGCGACTAGCTTTTGATGTGCTTTCAGCGATGATTCGTAGGCTTTGCGTTGATAACTCATGATTCAGACCCCAAAAAATAAAAACTCTCGTGTACTAATTTAGTCTTTAACTCCTAGCCCTTGGTGCAGGAGCGCCCCGCAGCATCCCTTCTGTACTCAAATCTTCATCAATTTCTTCCCAATGCAAACCATATCCACCGCCGCAAATCTCCCAAGCCTCTCGCTGTTCTGGTGTGGCATGGTACAGCTTCGGATACCAAACTAAAGGAACTGAAATCGCACGGCCATCCATCAAAAAGACTGTTATCGAATCCTCATCAAACGAGACATCTTTCACCGCCGAATTATTCATGTAAAACCCCCAATAAAATCTCCCAGTTGTCTTGTACAATTTTTTCTATTTTACGCAACTCCCTTGCACTGAAACAAATATATCAGAAAATATCCTCAATTTTATCCTATGAATTGCGATCGCATATTGGGAGATGATTATTTCTTATTGATTGAGTTTATACCATCCTCCATTGCTTAAATCTCGAAGTTCTGGTAAATCTAGTTTGGCTTTTTCAAAAATATCTGTTTTTGAAAAAATATCTTCCAGCTTTAGAAGATGGGTAGTTATATTGGGATAATTTCTGTGAAATTCTTGTAAACGGTTTAAGTATCCTGCTGTATAACCAACCCCTGACAACATAATGCCAATATCTGCATTGTTGATCATCAAATTACCGCAAAAATCAGCAGTAAACGAAGCATCTAAAGCAGTACGATAAAGTTTGCACTGAAAATAGATTTGTTTGTTACCAAGTACCCCATAACCATCAATTCCGCCATCTTTTCCGGGTGGCCCTGGATTCAAACCAAGGTGGGCGGCAAAACGCCGCCCTAAATCTTGCTTGACTGCTTGCTCAGATTCAATTATTCCCTGTACTAAAGGATTCATATTTTCGATTAACCCGCTTTTTTCAAAGATTTGAGAGGATTTTCAATCAAGTTTTCATACATTAATTTGATACCCCAAAAAATACATTCATTTACTTGGTCAGTCATCTCTAATTCCCGGAGCTTCTGATCTATATCTGGAGTCGGCAGAAAATCCTTATTGTATTTTTCTTGTTTGAGTCTTGAATTTCCAATATCGGCTAAAGTTGCTTTTAACTCTTCTTGAAAATTTTGACACTCTTCTGATTTTCTCTTCTTCCATTTATCTATCAAATCCCGATTTTCTTGTTTCTTAATTGTTGTATCCATAAAATGGACGTAACTGATGGCAAAGTTGGGAAAATTTTCAGTCTTACCTCTCACAAACTGACCCAATTCAGTCATTTTCTCTGCCTCTGATTTTGTCAATTTATAGGAAATTTTATCTTGTAGCTTGTTTGGTCCCTCCTTTTCTGACTCTAGAATTCCTTTATTAATTGCACTTTTGATATTTGGAACAGTTTGCTTTTGGTGGTTTTTCGTCATTTTTATACCCTCTCAATTGAGTCAATGTTCAATAAATCGGAAAAATATTCATATAAATTTTCGTGATTTTCGTATTCCCAAATATACTGTCTTTCTTGATAAATAGCCGTTTGCATTTCATCTTGTAGCTCTTCCATCGGAAGAGCTATCTGCCAAAACTGGTTTTTTTTCTCTGCCTTGATTTGAGATAATTCTCTCTCTACTAACTCCCTTGGTATACCCAAAGGTACGATTGATACTTGTGCCATATAACCGGCTGTAGATCTGAGCTGAGATATCAGATCTAGCATATTAGGAAGTTGTTTAATTGCTCTTTCCCTTTGAGATGTGTTGACAGGGATTAAAATTAAATCCGGATCGTTTCCAACAATTGCCCTAACCGTATCGCTTTTAGGGGATTTGATATCTAAAACAATATGACTGTAAGATTGAGCTTGTTTTTTCACTGATTTACGTTCTTCATTATAAATAACCGTACTACTTCCGCTATCAACCAGAGAGTATGAATCATATTGATTTGGCGAACTCTCGTCGCGCGCAAAAAATTGCCAAAGGTCGGCTTGATCGTCACAATCAACTAGAAGTACACTGTCTCCCCGATTGAGCAATACACCTGCTACATGGACGGCTAACGTAGTTTTTCCTACCCCACCTTTATTGTGGGTACACAGAATAATCAATTTTTAGCTTCCCCCATGCTCATTGACTCGCTTAATTATAGCCAAATAAAGTAAACTGAGTCAACTTGCGAGTCTCCGGATCGTGAAATGCAAACACGATATCTTCCGGCGGCACACCTTCCCTCAACAACTTAGTGGCTTCAAAGTCGCCCTAGGTCAAGTGTATTTAGGGCGATAATAGGGAAGGCGCGATCGCCTACTCTACTATTCTACAACATAGTTGCTCAAGACATTCGCAGGAACCGCAAAAATATCCTTTATCCTTTAATTCCTAGCTCCTGGTGCAGGAGCGCCCCGCAGCATCCCTTCTGTACTCAAATCTTCATCAATTTCTTCCCAATGCAAACCATATCCACCGCCGCAAATCTCCCAAGCCTCTCGCTGTTCTGGCGTGGCATGGTATAGCTTAGGATACCAAACTAAAGGGACGGAAATTGCACGGCCATCCATCAAAAAGACTGTTATCGAATCCTCGTCAAACGAGACATCTTTCACTCGCTCGTCAACTTTCACCGCCGAAGTATTCATACCAAGCCTCCAACAAAATCTCCTGGTTATCTTGTACAATTTTCTGTATTTTACGCAACTCCCTCGCACTGAAACCGATATTACGAGCCAGACTGACGGGCGATAACCAAAATTTTACCGAATCCCGATCGCGATCAATATGAACGTGCGGCGACTCGTTCGGTTCGTGACTGTAAAAATACAGGCGATAGGAGCCAATCCGTAAAACCGTAGGCATGGGAAGGAGTATGTAAAGGGTGGGGACAACTGCTCACCTCGCTATTCTACAACCTAGTTGCTCAACACATTTGCGGGAATTCCCAAAATATCCTTTCAAGCTACAGCAAACTCGGTCAACTTGCGAGTATCGGGATCGTGAAACGCCAACACGATATCCTCCTTCGGTACACCCTCCCTCAACAACTCAGTTGCAATTCCCTCCTCCGTCCAATCCTCCTCAATATAAATTTTATCATTTTTGATCCGAACATACACAGAAGCCGCATTCACTCGCCGATTATTTTTCCAACCTACATTAAACCAAAGATATTAACTTCTTTCATCGTCAAATATCAGGATTTCATCGATGTCTGGATCTGGGATTTGGGATGATAGCTTATCATATTGACTCAGAACGTCTTTGATGATATTTTGATAATGGGCTAATTTATCCATTCTACCATCTCCTCATTTTTAATATCGACAACTCACAGGAAAACTTGAAATCTTTGCACAATTAGTTCGATCGCAAGCAACCTGTTTGAAAAATTTTTCATAATGCCTTTCCCAATTCGCGCATCGGAGAACGCCCGATCAAACTTTTCACTTCGATTTTGCCAGCTAAATCTGCCATCAATTTGACTTCTGCATACTTGATGAAATACGGGTCGAAAGTAATCGTCCACCCGTCCTTTATCAGTGCATTTTTGACAGCATCATGGTAAATATCCTTCGCTGGTATCGTCTTTCTTTATCACTGTGCAGGGAAGGCGCGATCGCCTCCCCACAATCCTACACCAAAGAGGGGAAGGCGCGATCGCCCTCCCACCATTAGACAACCTAGTTGCTTAACGCACCAGCCGGGATGCCTAAAACATCCTCAATTTTCGGCATTTGCTCAATAGGAATAACCCGACCCTCATCTTCAAACCCTGCAATTTGATCAAAGTTCAAATAGCGGTAAAGATCCCCCGCAAACGGGTCGATTTTCTGGGTGATAATCGCCATATATTCCTCAACCGTGGGAATGCGACCCAACAAAGCACAAACCGCCGCCAATTCAGCCGAACCCAGATACACCTGAGCCCCCTTACCCATACGGTTATTAAAGTTGCGAGTCGAAGTAGAAAATACCGTTGTATTATCTTCCACCCGTGCTTGATTTCCCATACAAAGAGAACATCCAGGCATTTCCGTCCGCGCTCCAGCAGCCGCAAAAGTACCATAAACCCCCTCTTCCCGAAGTTGTTGTTCATCCATGCGGGTAGGCGGACAAATCCACAGACGCACCTTCACCGGACCTGCCCCTTCTAACACCTTAGCAGCAGCGCGATAATGTCCGATATTAGTCATACAAGAACCGATAAACACCTCATCGATTTTGTCACCCGCACACTCAGACATCAGTTTCACATTATCAGGGTCATTAGGTGCGGCCACAATAGGTTCAACGATTTCATCCAAATTGACCTCAAGAATATCGGCATACTCAGCATCGGCGTCAGCTTCCATCAACTCAGGATTAGCTAACCATTGTTCCATCTTGGCAATGCGACGGGTTAAAGTCCGAGCATCCTGATATCCACGAGCAATCATATTCCGCATTAAGGTAACATTCGATCGCAAATATTCAGAAATCGTCTCAGTCCCCAACTTAATCGTACAGCCAGCACAGGAACGTTCCGCAGTAGCATCAGTCAACTCAAAAGCCTGTTCCACCTTCAAATCAGGTAGACCTTCCATCTCCATAATCCGGCCATTGAAGACATTTTGCTTATTCTCCTTACCAACAGTCAGCTTACCTTGCTGCATCGCCACCCAGGGAATAGCATTAACAATATCGCGCAGCGTCACACCCGGCTGTAATTGCCCCTTAAAGCGCACCAAAACCGATTCTGGCATATCCAAAGGCATCGCCCCCAAAGCGGCTGCAAAAGCCACCAAACCCGAACCAGCGGGGAAAGAAATACCCAAGGGGAAACGGGTATGAGAATCGCCGCCAGTCCCCACCGTATCGGGTAACAGCATCCGGTTTAGCCAGGAGTGGATGATACCATCTCCCGGACGCAAAGCGACACCGCCACGGGTAGCAAAGAAGTCGGGTAGTTGCTTGTGGGTTTTGATATCCACTGGTTTCGGATAGGCTGCGGTGTGACAGAAACTCTGCATGGTCAGGTCAGCGGAAAACCCTAAACAAGCTAATTCCTTCAATTCATCCCGCGTCATGGGTCCGGTAGTGTCTTGGGAACCTACGGTGGTCATTATCGGTTCGCAGGAGGTACCTGGACGGACTCCCGGTAGTCCGCAGGCTTTCCCAACCATTTTTTGGGCTAGGGTAAAGCCCTTTCCGGTATCTTCTGGGATAGCAGGACGGGCGAAAAGTTCACTGGGGGTTAGTCCCATTGCTTCCCGGGTTTTGTCGGTCAGGCTGCGACCAATTAACAAGGGAATCCGACCCCCGGCGCGTACTTCGTCTAGGATAGTTTCCGGTTTCAGGGTGAAGGTAGAAATCACTTCCCCTGCTTGGTTGGTAATTTCGCCTTTGTAGGGGTGAATGGTGATCACATCCCCGGTTTCCATTTTGCTGACATCACATTCTATCGGGAATGCGCCAGAGTCTTCGGCGGTGTTGAAGAAAATGGGGGCGATTTTTCCACCTAGGATATAGCCTCCCCGCCGTTTGTTGGGTACAAAGGGGATATCTTCCCCAATATGCCACAGGACTGAGTTAATGGCAGATTTGCGGGATGAACCAGTCCCGACTACATCCCCAACATAAGCTACAGGGTAGCCTTTTTGTTTCAGTTGGGCGATGGTTTGTATACCTTCGGGCATCCTTGACTCTAGCATGGCTAGGGCGTGCAGAGGTATGTCTGGTCGGGTGGTGGCGTGGGGGGCGGGAGAAAGATCGTCGGTGTTGGTTTCCCCAGGGACTTTGAAGACGGTGACGGTTATGGCTTTGGGGACTTTCGGGTTGCGAATGAACCAGGCGGCGTTAGCCCAAGCGTCTAGGACTTGTTTGGCGTAAGGGTTGATATCTGACAGCGCTAGAATGTCGTTGAATGCGTCAAATACTAGGGTGATTTTGCTTAGGGCGTTGGCTGCTTCGCTGGCAATGTTGGAGTCGGAAGACTTCAGGAAACTTACCAGGGATTGCACGTTATAACCCCCTACCATTGTACCTAGTAGGTCGATCGCTCCTTGGGGACAGATGAGGGGACTGCTGATTTCCCGTTTGGCGATCGCTGTCAGAAATCCGGCTTTTACATAGGCGGCTTCGTCTACTCCGGGGGGAATGCGATCGCGCAATAGTTCCATCATAAACTCTTTTTCCCCTTCCGGTGGGTTTTTCAGCAGTTCGCACAGTTCCGATGTCTGCTCCGCAGTTAGGGGCAATGGCGGAATTCCCTGTTGGGCGCGTTCGGCAGCTTGTTGACGATAGGCTTCTATCATTACTTCTGTTCTCCTTTTCGTTTGATTATTTTATGCTACCTAGAATCCATCAAAAATGGCTAGGACGATTTATCCGTTGTCCTTCTGATTTCATCTCATGGTTTCTACTGCTGGGCTTTCAACATCTATCATTTGATTTCCCCCCTTACTCTATCGGAAACTAGATGAGTAGGATAATATCAAGTTACATAAAACTGTATTTTAGACAACATTATTAGTATCTCAGCTAATCATGATATCCTTGGTCTGCTGATTTGACGATGCGGATGCACCCTACAAATGTCATCTATAAAGGTGCTTTAGTCAGCTTCTGATTATCCATGGGTCTGCTTATTTGGGGATGCCGATAGACCCGCCCCATGTCATTTGATGAGTGACGACATTAATATTATACTACAATTTCCGCCCATATAACCTGTATATTAACCTTTATTATATGGATGGGCTGTTGATCCCCAGTCTGTTAAAGTTTTTTAAATTTGTCGGGCTATCTAAGTTGATTTGCCAGAAAAATAGTACAATCGTAATATAGGAAGTATGAGACGACCTGTGCATCTGCTCGGTAATCACAAGCGGCTGCGGTTGTTGATTGAATAATTTTCAGGACTCCCAAAGTGGCTGGCCAACATCAAAAAGCGCGTGAATATCAGTTTACAGACCCCAAGGGACAGAGCGATCGCCATTATAGAGAATTTTCCTCGGAGAGTGAGAAAGTGTCACCAACCCCTCAAGAAATAATGTCAATGTTGGTCGAGTCCCTGCCCCAACCAGCGATAGTGAGCGATCCGGATCGTAATATTATCTACTGTAACACAGCTTGGCTAGAAATCTGGAAGGGTTCAAGGGAGAGTCTAATCGGACATCAAGAATCCCTTATTTATACATCCATTAACCGTTATCAGCAGATTCGGGAAGAGTTTGAGCAAGGGAATGTCATAGACTCAGCAGAAATCCAAATCCGCCTGTCAGATAGGTCAGATAGGCGGACGACTTGGGTATGCCTATCTATGCGATCGCTACCCTTAATCCCTGAACCGGTAGTTCTAACAATTTTCTCAGACACCAACAGCCATATTCGCCGCCCCAACCAAAACCAGCTAGACAATGAAGCTAGTTATCAAGCGGCGGTCGCCAAATTTGGACAAATTGCTCTCACCAGCCCTGACCTTGACTCTCTGATGGGGAAATTGATTACTCAGGTCAAGGAAACCTTAAAAATTAATCGCTGCATGGTTTTGGAACTACTACCCAATCATCAGGCTTTTTTACTACGTTCGGGTATTGGTTGGCGACCAGGGCTAGTGGGGTCGGCTCAAATTACTGCCTCTCCTAATTCCCAGGCAGGTTACACCCTCCAACAGGGTGAAGCAGTAATCGTTGAAGATCTGCGAGTAGAAACTCGTTTCCCAGGAACTCCTCTGCTACACAACCACAAAATTGTCAGCGGTTTAAGTGTGATTATTCCCGGACCAAAAGGGGCTAACTCCAAGCCTTGGGGGGTGTTGAGTGTACATACGCGACGAGTGCATCAATTTACCTTAAATGATGTACATTTTTTGGAGGCGATCGCTCACATTCTCGCTACGGCGATCGAGAGACAGCGGGCTGATGAACGACTCAAGTTGATGGAAAGAGCCATCAATAGCAGTCGCAATGGCATTATTATCACCGACGCTACTGAGTCGGACAACCGGGTGATTTTTGCGAACTCAGGCTTTGAGAAAATTACCGGATATTCTCGCCATCAAGTCATTGGTCGAAATTGTCGATTTCTTCAGGGTCGAGACAGTGACCCCAAAGCCTTGGCGGAGTTACGAAGCGCCATTGAAGAAGGGAGGGAATGTAATATTGAATTAAAAAAATATCGCCCAGACGGTAGCAGTTTTTGGAATGAATTATCAATTTCTCCGGTCTACAATAACCAAGGCTTTCTCACCAATTTTATCGGTATTCAAACCGATATTAGCGATCGCAAACAGGCGGAAGCTAACCTCTTATCCAAATCCGAAGCCCTGGCGCAGTTTAGCAGCAAACTTAAACAACTACATCGCATTACTACCCGTCTTTATCCTAGCCTGGAAGCTAGGTTTCAAGACTATCTACAGACCGGGTGTGAATTGCTGCAAATGTCAACAGGTTTAATTGGTAAAATCTCCGCCGGAGTCTATAGCTTAGAATTTGTTTATCCTCACTCCGACTTATTTACCATCGGTCAAACTGCGAACATCGCCGACACCTTTTGTGCTAAACCATATCACACTCAGGAAACCGTTACCCAAACCCAAGCCGGTCTTGACCCGGAATGGAGTCAAGTCCAAGCCTACCAGACACTTACATTAGAATCTTATATCGGTACTCCCATTTGGGTAGGCGATCGCATTTATGGCGTACTGAGTTTTGTTCACCAACCACAGAGAACCGTACCCTTTAAATCAGAAGATCGCGAAATTATTGAATTGATGGCACAGGGTTTAGGAGACTTCCTCGCCGCCCAAGAAATTGAACAGCGACAACGAGAGGCTGAACAAGCCTTGCGAGAAAGTGAAGAACGTTATCGGATGTTAGTAGAACTTTCCCCCGACACCATTGCTATTTACTGCGATGACCAAATTGTTTATATTAACCGTGCCGGGGTAGAATTGTTGGGGGCTAAACAACCCGAAGATATTATTGGTCGTTCCATTTATGATTTTGTGGATTATGATCAGACCACAGTCATTCTCAACCAAGAATTAACTGGAGAAGCCAAACAGCAATCGGCGACGCTTTTTGAACAACAATTAATCCGCTTAGATGCCGCAATTATTGACGTGGAAATTGCCGGCATTCCCACTAATTATCATGGTCGCGATGCCATTCAAATCATTATCCGCGATATTAGCGATCGCAAACAAGCCCAAGCCCAACTACTCCACGCCGCCTTTTATGACCCTTTAACCGAACTACCTAACCGCAGTTTATTCAACCAAAAACTCTCCGAAGCCTTACGGCGTTCTAAAGAGGACTCGAATTATCAATTTGCGGTTCTCTTTTTAGATCTAGATCGGTTCAAAGTTGTTAACGACAGTTTAGGTCATGTTATCGGTGATTTCTTGCTCATAGAAATTGCTCATCGCTTAGAAATATGTGTTACCAGCCCTGGGGATACCATCGCCAGATTAGGGGGGGATGAGTTTACCATTTTGATGGATCACATTTTTGAGCCTAAACAAGCCCTAGAAGTAGCCGAAAAAATTCATCGGGAACTCAGCCAGCCCTTCTATATCGAAGGTCACGAAATTTTTACCACTGCTAGTATTGGTATTGTACCCAGTCGCGGATGCACCTTTAAAAAAGGAGCAGAGACCGACAACTACCACTGTTTATTATACAACAACCCCGAAGATTTTCTCCGAGATGCAGATATCGCCATGTATCATGCTAAAGAACGAGGAAAGGCGCGATCAGAAGTTTTTGATTTATCAATGCACACCCAAACCCTCGCCCTTCTGCAATTAGAAACTGATTTGCGTAAAGCCATATTTGGATCTGCTCAACTCAATGTTGCACTCAATCACATCTCTAGATCTGAGTCCAACCCGTTAGCCTCAGCCATCTCTGATGTATCTGTCATACCTAGTCAACTCCCAAGTTTAAATGACTTTATCATTCACTATCAGCCAATTGTCTGTTTAATTACTGGTAGGATAGTCGGTTTTGAAGCCTTGGTGCGATGGAGACATCCCCGCCGAGGATTAGTGTCACCTGCTGAATTTATCCCCGTAGCGGAAGAGACGGGATTAATTGTTCCTTTAGGCGCTTGGGTCCTGGAAGAATCATGCCGTCAGCTTAGTAGTTGGAAACAACAACTTAAAAACTGGGAGAGGTCTCCGCAATCAGTCTCTTCTCACTTAACCATTAGTGTCAATTTGTCTGGGAAACAACTCAATCAGCTTAATTTGATACAACAAATTGATGCTATCTTAGCCAGAACTAATTGCGACCCGAAAAGCCTCAAGCTGGAAATTACCGAAAGTATGTTAGTTGAGAACTTCCAGACCGCTTTGATTGTTTTAGCACAACTAAAAGCACGCAAAATTCACCTAGCCATTGATGATTTTGGGACGGGATACTCCTCTTTGAGTTATCTGCATCAATTACCCCTCAAAAGTTTGAAAATCGACCAATCCTTTGTACAGCGATTGGAGGAAGAACCCAGCAATTATATCGATCAATACAGCCAACCTCAACAAATTATCAAGGCGATTATTTCCCTGGCTCATAACTTGGGGCTGGAAGTTACCGCAGAAGGTATTGAGACTCGACAACAGATGCAGTTTTTGCACAATCTTGGCTGTGATTATGGTCAGGGTTATTTGTTTTCTAAACCTTTACCCGCTGAAGAAGCTACTCAATTAATGCTTAACTCTGCGATCGCATATTCTAGCGAAAAATCGCGCTTCTTTTACGGTTAATTTACACTCCGTTGATGATAGTCTACAACCGTGAAGATACTTATCAAAATCCTGTCCATAGCATAAGTTTTCCTAATTTGTCTGGGAATATAAATTTGAATCGCAAAATATTGTTAAGAATTGTTACAATTTTGTTGAAAATCCCTCGCAAATAGTTGACGAGATTATAGGGGTTGTGGTATCCTCAAATAAATCGCACCCAAGGGGTTACTATGCCTTGATTCAAAAATAGAGGCTACAACCAGCATTCTATCGCCCTTAAAGTTATTCTCTACCGAAAAAATTAAATTTGCGATTCACGAGTTTTTGGGTAAAATCAGGGGGCCATTTTTAGGGGTATTGACAAAAACGACATTTTGTGCATAGACGACATTTTCCGGGTAGTTCAACTTCAGCGTTGACGGTAATAAATAATAATTTGTTTTCTAAGGCTTTACCTGCTGAAGAAGCTACTCAATTAATGCTTAACTCTGCGATCGCATATTCTAGCGAAAAATCGCGCTTCTTTTACGGTTAATTTACACTCGGTTGATGATAGTCTACAACCGTGAAGATACTTATCAAAATCCTGTCCATAGCATAAGTTTTCCTAATTTGTCTGGCAAGATAGATTTAAATAGCAAAATATTGTTAAGAATTGTTACAATTTTGTTGAAAATTCCTCGCAAATAGTTGACGAGATTATAGGGGTTGTGGTATCCTCAAATAAATCGCACCCAAGGGGTTACTATGCCTTTATTCAAAAATAGAGGCTACAACCCGCATTCTATCGCCCTTAAAGTTATTCTCTACCGAAAAAATTAAATTTGCGATTCACGAGTTTTTGGGTAAAATCAGGGGGCCATTTTTAGGGGTATTGACAAAAACGACATTTTGTGCATAGACGACATTTTCCGGGTAGTTCAACTTCAGCGTTGACTGTAATAATAATTAGTTTCCTGACGATCGCCATTAGCAACCATACCCAAAACGGGAACTCCAGCCATTTCCAACTCTCGCAGAGCCAGATTAAAAGCTGATCGGTCAGTTTTTCCCAACCCGACCACCATCATCAACCCATTAGTGTGGGAGGCGAGTAAATTAGCATCAGCCAAACCCAACAGGGGAGCAGTATCATAGACAATTAAATCAAACTGTTGGCGCAGTTGAGCCATAACCTCCTGCATTCGCGCAGAAGCCAGCATTCGAGTCGGGTCAACAGGTAGAGGACCGGAAGTTAAAATAAACAGATTTTCATCCGATGGCGATCGCCTAATCAAAGTCTCGATCTCCAGATTACCAGCGATCGCATCACTGAGACCCTGTAAATTAGACACCCCCAACATCGAATGAATACGGGGGTTACGCAAATCAGCATCTACCAATAACACCCGCTGACCCATCGCCGCCGCCCCAATCGCTAAATTTAGGGCTACAGTAGACTTACCATCTGCAGGTCGTGCGGAACTAATCACACAGGAGTTGATGGGTGATTCCGTAGCCAAGTGGCGTAAATTAGCCGTAAGCGATCGAAAAGCCTCGTGAAATATCCCACAGGGGACCATCGACAAATTTGGTAGAACATCGGTCTCCCCAGTCAACCGAGAATTAGCCGGAAGCATCAAAGCATCATCGCTGGCTGGAATTACCCCTAACAGCGGAATGGGGGTATTCTCCGCTATTTCTTCGCTGTTGTGGAACACATTATTAAGGCGATCGACCAATTGAGCTATAATCATTCCCAAGCCTAAACCCGCCAATCCTCCCAAAGCTAGATTTAGGGGAATATTCGGCGAAACCGTCTCCAGTTGTCCGGATCTTTGGCGAGGAATCATGGGGGGGGCGATTAATTGCCAGGATCTAACAGGCGGTTCTATAGTTAATTCTAATTCCGCCTGGCGATCCGATAAGTCATTTAGTCGGGTGGTAGCGGTTTCTAACTGCTGATTTAAGTCTCTGTAGCGGCGGATGACTTCCGGTAAACTTTGAGAGTATTCTTGTAAACTGGTCGCTGCTGTTTGTAAAACGCGATCGCGTACCTGTAGCATTTCTATCTGATGTGCTGCTACCATCATCTGCTGAATTAATCCCATTCGCAGGGAGTCTTGGTGACTTAAAATACTGGGGTCTACAGTAGTTAAGTCTTGACCCAAAACCCGCACCGCCTCTTCTTGGAGTAATGGTAATAAATGATTGCGTTGGTCTAATAAAGATTGAATTTGCGGGGATGCTTCCTTAAACCTAGCCGACTCTACAGCTACCTCCGTTTCCACCGCTAAGAGTTTTTGTAGGAGGGTTTGATAGCGAGGAGAATTTGTTAAAGCCGAAGCCATCATCGCCTGTTGGGGGTCGAGTCCTAGTTGTTGTTGTAGAGTTAAATACCGAGACTTTTCCTCTTGGAGTTGGGTTTGAGTTTGTAGTCTTTCCGTTTCTATCATCCCTAAGCGATCGCTTATTTGGCGGCTGGTAACTTCCGGCGTAATCATCAGATGCTCCTGCTGGAGATTCACAATTTCTCGTTTGAGGTTATTCACCTGGGTAACTAGGGGATTAATTTTTTGATTAATCATCTCCAGCTTTTGGCTGGTTTCCGACGGACGTTGTAACCCTTGATGATATTCCAGATATCCCGAAGCGATCGCTTCCAGAATAAACTGGATCTTTTGCGGTTCACTATCTTGATAACTCACCTCCAAAATCTTAGCACCTTCCAGCATTCGCAATTCCAACCGACCCGGAGATTTATCATTAAACAGAAACCGATAATCAACCTGGGGATAGCGACTTTGAATATTCTCCAAAATATCAGCCATAACCTGGGGACTCTGTAGCATTGTCAACTGAGATGCTTCGTCTAACTCCCCCAATTCATCTGAGGAACTTATTAACAGTTGAAACGTCCCTCTATACTCAGGTAATTGTTCAACCGTCCACCAATAAACCCCCGTCACTGTTGTCGCAGCCACCCCCACAACCACCAACCAGCGGCGACAAAACAGATCCGCAATTTTCGCCAACATTCCCCTCGGTTTAGCCCCAACAATCTCAACATTTCTAGCTTCCAAATCTCCGCGATACCAGGGAGAAAATCCCATACCCTCCGCCGATGAACTCCGGGTATAAATCATCGATAACTGGGAACGTCTAGCCTTTTTCATCTTACCTTACTCCCCGATTTTTGCGTGTGCTAAATAACCAGAAAATGAATTTTGCTTAAAAGATACTTATAAACCTCATCAACCCCAAAACATTACTAATCGGATTTAAGGTATTAAAAACCGTACCCATTCCCTCCCGAAAAGCCGCACCCCCTGAACGGTTCACCATAACTACATCGTTATTTCTCAGGACCGGATTATTAGCCTCATTCACATCATCCGATAGATTAACCGAGATCACCCTTCGGGAAACAGTCCCATCCGGGGATATACGGATGAGTTCTACCCTATTGGAGTCAGCCTGACCCCGTTTCAGACCTCCCGCCGCCAGAATCACCTGGTTTAGGGAACTGTTGGGGGGTAGACTAATCGCCCCAGGTTGTAGAACCTCCCCCACCACACTAACACGCATTATACCCGGAGAAAAACTAGCTGTTGCCACATTACCAGAAACTGTAGCATCTACAGTCCCCCCTTTAGGCACAATAATTGTATCCCCCCCTTGTAAAGCAATATCCTCCTGGAGATCTCCCTCTTGTAGAAGTTTCCATAGGTCAACCATAACAGTTTGTTCCGTCCCTGTACGACTAATGCGCCGCACCTGAATTTCTCGAATATTTGCTTCCGGTGTAATTCCCCCCGCCGCTTTAATAGCCCTGGTGACTGTATACACCCCAACCGGATCAACTCCAACTATACCTCGCCACTCCGATACATTTTCCCCCTCAGTCCCAGCCATGGTGTCAATGCTAAGGATATGGGTTCCTGGTCGGTTCACCTCCCCCACCACCGCCACATTAATCGGTCCGTCAGCATTACTAGCAAAATTAGCACTAGACAACTGACGCGCTTCGTGGCGATTAATATTTGTAACAGTCGGAATATATATCCTATCTCCATCTCTCAGGGCTAGATCTTGACTCAGGTCACCATTTTGGAGAAGTTCCCACAAATCAAGATTAACAATAGTTTCCTCACCTCCCCCCCCAGGACGACGGATTTTTACCTGGCGAATATCGGCGCTAGTAGTTATTCCCCCCGCCATTCGCAAAACACCTGTCACAGTAGCAGCATTAGAAACACCTCCCATATTTTGACTCTGGGAATTACCCGATACCATATAAGAACCGGGTCTCTTAACTTCTCCAGCGATCGCTACTTGAACAGGTCTCCTCTCTAATAATTTTACCGTAATCAGTGGTCGTTGTAAATATTCCCCATATCGTTCTTTCAGCAGTTCCGAAACTTGATCAATTGTCATTCCCTGAACCGTCACTCTCCCAATTAACGGGAGGTTTAAACTTCCATCTACTGACACCTGATGACGACCTCTTTCGCCACTATATTCGGGAACATTGAAAATATCAATTTCTATGGTATCACCCGCCCCTAAAATATATTCCCCCACCACCAGAGGAGACCAATTGTTAGCCCCATTATTACCATGATTAATTGTCGGCATTGGTGGCGGTGGTAAAAACTCCCCCCCAGCCGGGAGAGACATCAACAGCCATGTTAACCCCACACAGTTGACTGTTAATCCGAAAAAACATATTTTTTGGGTTGTATAAATCAGCCCGTTTTTGAGAATTTGATTATGTTTGATGATATTATCCATTTCAATAAAATTATCCACCTATTTTCAGAATCGCCTAATTGTGTTATAACTATCTTTCGTGATTGACAATTGCCGAGATTGATGGAACAATTGCAAACAGATGTTTTAGTGGTTGGTGGAGGTGCTGGGGGAACTGCCGCCGCCCTCCAGAGCGCCCGTGGTGGGGCTAATACTATTTTAGTGAGTGAATTTTCCTGGTTAGGAGGAATGTTAACCTCCGCCGGAGTAGCTGCACCAGACGGGAACGAATTAGTAGCCTTTCAGACGGGTCTATGGGGTGCTTTTTTAAGAGAACTTAGACAAAAACAACCCACGGGTTTAGACTGGGGATGGGTTAGTTTTTTTAATTATGACCCCCGCATAGGCGCGCAAATTTGGTCAGACTGGGTAAAATCTCAAAAAAATCTACATTGGATTTCTGGATATGCACCCCTAGAAGTATTGCGGAAAGGCGATCGCATTACTGGGGTGAGATTCCCAGATTTTACCATTAATGCCCAGGTTACCATTGATGCCACAGAATTAGGAGATATTTTAGCTCAAGGTGAAATTCCCTATCGCTGGGGTTGGGAATGGCAACAGCAATGGCAAGAACCTAGCGCCCCAATTCAATCTAGCCAATTTACCGATAATTGTCCAGTACAAGACCCCACCTGGGTAGTATTATTACAGGATTTTGGCGAAACACAAGCCCCAGCCATTAAACCTACCCCAGAAGCCGATTTTAGCAAATTTCAGGGCGCTTGGGATGGCTACGACCCCCAACAATTCCTCAACTATGGTCGCCTACCTGGGGGGTTAATGATGATAAACTGGCCCCATAAAGGCAATGATTACGGGGTAGGATTGGATCGTTTGATTGCTTCAGCGCCACAAAAACAGGCATTCTGGCGGGAAAGTCTACAGCATAGTCTGAACTTCGCCGCCTTCATTCAACAGCACCTAGGAAGGCGCTACGGCTTGGCTGAGAGCATATTTCCCCATACCATGTCAGCTTGGAAAACTGACCTAGGCTTAACTCCTCAGCAACTTGGCGCTTTTGCTATTCATCCCTACTACCGAGAAAGTCGCCGTCTGTGTGGAGTCCAAACGATTACAGAAAATCATATTTTACCTGTCTCAGGAAGTCGCGTCGCCGCCTTACCTATAGACCACAATGGACAATGTGAGGCGATCGCCATTGGTAACTATCCCAATGATCACCACTACAGCGCCGGGTTACTACCAGTTAAACTTAAACTCTTACGCTGGGGAGGTCGCTGGACGGGAACCCCCTTTACTATCCCCTATCGTACCCTAATTCCAGAAACTACAGAGGGCTTAATTGTGGCTGAGAAAAATATTTCCGTTTCCCATATCGCTAATGGCGCTACCCGTCTACAACCTGTGGTTTTGGGTATCGGACAGGCGGCGGGAATGGCTGCGGCTTTATCTGTCCAACAGCGCATATCTCCCCGAATGCTATCAGTGCGATCGCTTCAACAAGCACTATTAACCGACCCCATAGCCCCCGCCGCCATTATTCCCCTGTTTAACCTTACAGGCGATCGCGCCGATTGGCTCAAATGGCAACAATACTATTTAGACCACCCACAAGCCTATCCCATAACTGGTGAAGTTCCCCCACCCGACCCCCACCCGACACAATTAATATCACCCTCATTATCAGAATTTAGCGGACAATTTCACCGCCACCCAGACCAAGAATATTCCCTCACCCTCTCTCAACCTCACTCACTCCTCGGTCAGGTCTTGAGTCTCGTTACCCTCCACCCACACATTAATCAACAATTACAAACCATACCTACCGCTACCCCCATCACCGTTTGGGGACGACACAACTCCGCCGGTCGCTGGCTACTCGTCGAAGTCATCAAAGAGTTATGTTAAGTTTTGTAACAAAAAAAATCGCCTTTTATGACTGGGGGGGTTGACAAAAGCGATCGCCCTGTGGTAGTCTATGTAATAATGGGAATATTAACAATTTTATTTTTTGCCTACATATTCCCAAATTAATCTGTACTATCTTAATAATACCACTACCGTCCGAAAACTGTCAACCCCCAGCGGCAGATGCCAGCGCCACAAGTCAAGTATTGTAGGGCTGAAGGAAAAAATTATCAGATTATCCTGATGTAGGCCTATTGGGTTGGTATCAGGAAATGGACGCTTTAATACGGACATTTCTATGAAACTCAACCCTACTTTTGGCTTTTCTATGTTGCTGTTGTTAGGCATGAGCAGTGCCGCCCAAGCTATGGAAATAAGACCAAGCAGACAGCAATTAGAATCCATGACTAACCAATATATGCTCTCAGCGCAAACGGAGCATCATGGCTCCCGCAGTCCCTGGCAAGGAACACCCCGACGGGGATTTGCTGAGACATTCGAGCAAACATCTCCATCAGAATCCCTGTTTCCCCATCGTGGCAGTGGCAGAGCTAATCAATGACTGATGATTCCGGTACAAAAATCCCCTTCTAGTGTCATGTTTTAGCCCCAATAAATTTTAGAACATAAATCCGAGCATTTGTCAACAAATACAACCAATCTATAAAGACCACAACTGCCGAACATTTCCATTAGTTTATGGATGTTGGGCGGTTTTGTGTGTATAATAACGATATCTCAATCAAACTCATCTCAATTGGAAAGCCCTGAGTGCCGAGGGTGCATCCAAACTACTATATTACCAATTGAGGAAAGGCCAGGTCAGTTGTCTAATCAAATAGGTTGCGCCCGGTCAGAAGTCCCCGTGGCAGACCCATACTAGCATCAGGGATAGAAACTGCGCGGTCTCCAGTCGTTTATTTATTTACTCAGCAATAGATCTGGGTAAGATCATCCATTCTCACTAATGGGGATGATACCATTCATCCCATATATTATTTATGAAATTCCAGGGATTATCATGAAAAAAGATACAGATCTGATCAAAAGCCTTAGCCCCAGCGCCATGGATCAGATCATGCTTTATTTGGCTTTTAGCGCCATGAGAACCAGTGGGCATAGACATGGGGCTTTTTTAGATGCGGCGGCAACTGCGGCCAAATGTGCTATCTATACAACTTATATGGAGCAGGGTGAAAACCTCCGCATGACTGGACACCTACATCATATTGAACCCAAACGGGTGAAAGTGATTGTTGAGGAAGTGCGGGAAGCCCTGACGGAAGGGAAGCTCTTAAAAATGTTGGGTTCTACGGAACCCCGTTATCTGATTCAGTTTCCCTATGTGTGGTTAGAACAGTACCCCTGGCAACCGGGAAAAGCCAGAGTCCCCGGCACGAGCTTAACTCAAGATGAAAAACGGGTAATTGAAAGTCGTTTACCCAAGTATTTACCCGACGCTCAATTGATCAATTCTTTTCAGTTTATGGAATTGATCGAGTTTCTTCACAGACGTTCCCAAGAAGACATCGAACCTAGTAGACGGATGCCATTAAGTGAAGCCTTAACAGAACATATTAAACGGCGCTTGATCTACTCTGGCACGGTGACGAAAATAGATTCTCCTTGGGGGATGCCTTTCTATGCTCTGACCCGGGCTTCCTATTCTCCCGAAGATCAGGAAGAACGGACCTATATTATGGTGGAAGATACGGCGAGGTATTTCCGTTTAATGAAGGACTGGGCGGAACGTCAGCCCAAGGTAATGCGGGTTTTGGAAGAATTGGATATTCCGAGCGATCGCATTGAGTCGGCTTTAGAAGAGTTAGATGAGATTATTCGCCAGTGGGCCGATCGCTATCATGAGATCGGAGGTGAACCCATGGTCCTGCAAATGGTCTTTGGACCCCAGGAGACCGATTAACCCCCCTTTGGTAATCTCTCTGGAAAATAGCCGTTTTTTATGGCTCGCCACAGGGTAGGATGTAACGATGTGAAAGCTATGGCAGAATCGACCATCCATGACCCAGGACCAGATAGCCGAACAGCTTCTGGAGTTGGCGGCAAAAGCCGGAGCCGAAGTGGCGGAGGTATTCCGAGCTAGGTCCCAAGCTCGCCCCCTCTTTTTTGAAGCTAACCGACTCAAACAAATCGAACGCATTGAATCAGAGGGAATTGTTCTGCGATTGTGGCGCGATGGCCGCCCCGGATTGGCTGTCGCCCACGGTGCAGTACCCCCTCAAAAATTAGTGGAGCGAGCGATCGCCCTATCAGCCCTTAATGACCCCGAAACTATTACCATAGCCGATGATACTTCCCGAAATCACTATCCGGCGATCGGAAATTCTATGGAAGTAGAACAGCTTATGGCTTGGGGAAAAGAGACTATTGGCTGCATTCGAGATATCCACCCAGATATTATCTGTTCGGGAGAATGGGATTGTGAAGTAGAATCAACCCGCCTGATTAATTCCAGAGGTCTTGATTGTAGCCACACCGATACAACCCTCAGCGCTTATTTAGAAACCGAATGGGTGCGCGACAGTGATTTTCTCTACATTTCCGACGGTCAGACTCAACGGGGTAGCCTTGAACCACAGTTATTGAGCCAACGCATTCTTCAACGGCTGGAATGGGCTAGGGAAAACGCATCCCCCTTGGTTGGGCGTGTCCCCATTTTATTTACCGCTAAAGCGGCAGATATGTTATGGGGTACAGTTTCCGCCGCCCTCAATGGTAAACAAGTCCTAGAAGGGTCTTCTCCGTGGAGCGATCGCCTCGGAACTCAAGTTGTGTCTACCTCCCTTACCCTCTCTCAGAAACCCGCCCTAGGGCCGTTTAGCTGCCCCTTTGATGATGAGGGAATCCCCACTCGCCCCATTGTCTTTATTCAAGATGGCATACTCAAGCTATTTTATACTGATTTAACCACTGGGCGCACCCTCGGTAGTGGCACCACAGGGAACGGGTTTCGAGCTGATTTAAATAGTTATCCCATCCCCGGATTATTCAATTTGTTAATTGAACCGGGACGCGACTCTATGCAAGACTTAATTAAACAGCTAGACCACGGTCTAATTATTGATCAGATGTTAGGATCTGGTGCCGGAATTACTGGGGAATTTTCCGTTAATGTCGATCTGGGATATCGCATTGAAAATGGTCAGGTTGTCGGTCGGGTTAAAAATACCATGGTTTCCGGAAATGTCTACACCGCCTTAAAACAAGTGGTTAGTGTGGGAGGAGATGGTAACTGGAATGGTTCCATTTATACTCCATCTCTGATTGTCGAAGGGTTATCTGTTACCGCCAGAAGTTAATCATCAACATTTGATTAACGCCAATTTTTCTCGGCTTGGTCTAAGACATAGGCGGCGACCTGTTGAATTTCCGAGACACTCAGACGGTCAGAATAAGCCGACATATTGCTTTTACCATTAGCCACAATTTCTGCGATCGCCTCTATTGAGTCGTAGCCATTCCGTTGGAGAGCCCGCTGTTTCAGATTTTTACCCCGCCTAATAATGTTACCACCACCAGCATGACAGCCCACACAGTGGACGCTAAAAATTTCCCCCCCCTTCTCAATATTCAGATTATCTGCGATCGCCTTTGGTGTCCAACAACCCCACAATAAACTAACACTCAGCAGTAAAATAGTTAACAGATTTCTCATGATCATCAATTTTTGTTAATCGCTTTCTCGTATTCCTGAGACTTACTTAGACTCGGTTGTAGGTATATTATAAGCCGGAATGGTAATCCTAAACTCTGTACCTTGACCAGGTTCTGAACAACAGTTGATTTTACCTTGGTGTTTTTCTACCACAATTTGATAGCTGATAGACAAACCTAAACCTGTACCTAATCCTACCGGTTTAGTCGTAAAGAAAGGGTCAAAGATATGAGATTGAATATTTGACGGGATTCCCGGACCGTTATCAGCTATGGAAATTTGCAAGCAATTTTTACCATTATCGATATCAGGAATTAAAGCAGTGCTAATCATGATTTGGGGTGAAAAATTATCCTCTGGATGTTCTTTAATATGAGATTCCATAGCATCTATCGCATTACTTAGCATATTCATAAACACCTGATTAAGTAATCCCGCATAGCATTCTACAGGCGGAATATCACCATAATTTTTCACGATTTCAATGGTGGGATGATGAGGTCTAGGCTTCAGACGATGTTGCAGAATTAACAGAGTGCTATCAATACCCTCGTGAATATCAACTGATTTGCGATCGGCTTGCTCAAGACGGGAAAAATTCCGCAGTGATAACACCAGTTGGCGAATTCTTTGGGATCCTATCTGCATTGATGCCAGAATTTTCGGTAAGTCTTCCTGAAGAAAATCTAATTCGATTTCCGTTTCATAGCTTTCAATCTCCGGGTGTCTTTCGGGATAGTATTGATGGTAAAGGAGGATGAGTTTAAGTAAACTATCGCTATACTCGTTCACATAGCTTAAATTCCCAAAAATAAAGTTAATCGGATTATTAATTTCGTGAGCGACTCCAGCCACCAACTGACCCAGACCTGACATTTTTTCCGTTTGAATAAGTTGGCTTTGGGTACGTTTCAGTTCATCCAGAGTCTTTTCTAACTGTTCCGTTTTCGCTTGTTCATTATCTAAAGACCTTTTGAGTTCAATAGTCCGCTGCTGTACCTGTTTTTCTAGGGTACTGTTTAATTCTTGAACCTCTCGATACAGCATATATTGTTGAATAGCCATGGAAAAATGTTTCCCTAATGCTTGACCTAACCTGATTTCATCCGCTGTCCAAGGTTGGGCTTGACCTTGTTTTAACTCCCGCCACACTTCAAATGATTGTCTGGGCATCATTTGTTTTAAACTAGGATCAAAACGTCCCGCCCAGATGGTTTCTGTGTCAATTTCATTACGAAAAATAGTTAGACATCCCAGGTTATTATGGCGGTATTGAATCGGAAATACTAACAAACCCCGAATGGCCGTAGCTTGAAAAGCTGGGGTAAAAATTCGCAGTTCTGATTCTCTATATAAATCTGTAATCGCCCAAATATTCCCCCTACAACTATCAAGCGATCGCCTACCACTGTTAGACTTAAACCCCTCTCTGAGCCACTTTTGCCAGAGGGGATGTTCTTCCATGATTGATTTGGTTTCCCATGAAGGCATCGTTGGCTGTTCACCACAATAAAACACCTCCGGGGTCTTTTCAGGATGAGATTGGATATATAGTCGCCCTCCTGAACCTTGGAAGTCCTCCACAGTCGCCTCTAAAGCCGCTTGTAACTGAATCGTCGGTTGTTCATGTAGGAGAGAAGCTACCTTATTAATGGCAGCTTCTAACATCGCCTGTTTACGGGTTTTAGCCAGCATATCAGCTTGACCAATGGCTATGGTCATCTGATCGACAACTAATTGCAAAATCTGCAATTCTAATGGGGAAGTTTCCCGGGGCTCAGAGTGGTGAGAAACCAATAACCCCCACAATTGATTTGATGAGGTTGAAAACTGACCAGATCGGGATTTATCATGGTTTTGCCCCGAGTACAGAATCGGTACAACTACCGAAGACTGCACTCCCATCGCCGTCAGATAACTGATATGACAAGGATCTACAGATCTCGATTTGATTTCTGTCGTCGGTAGCGGTTCCCCCGTTTCTGGAGAGTCTAGGGGACTTATACTTATGGTTCCAGAGTTCACATTAACTATGGTTCGCTGCCGAAGTTTTACATAGCGATCGCGTGCTTCTTGGGGAATATCATCCGCCGGAAAATGCAACCCTAGCAAAGAAGGAAGGCGATCGTCATAAATCGACTCCGCCACCACTTCACCACTCGCATCTTGATCAAATCTATAGATCATAATCCGGTCTGTTCCTAAAAATGAACGGACTTCCGCCACTGTGGCTTTCAGAATTTCTGGAAGTTCTAGTGATTGCCGAATCCTACTAATGATTCGACGTAGCAAAACTTGATGATCAAGTTGAGATTTAAGGTCTTGTGCAGTGTCCACAGTGTACATAAGTTTCCTGATTGGGGAGGCAGTTTCCAGAATCCCGTTGAGATTCTCTCTATTTAACTACAATGCTAAATTAGGTTTTACTATTTTTCACAGATATTTAGTCTGCTTTGGTGATTTAAAATTGCTGCTCTTTTCAGAACATTGGTGGCTACTACGATATGTCGATTGTAGTTATTCTAACAAAACAATGAGAGATTCCCATCCAATACCTGGCCAGGGAACTTCATTATTTCACCTTAATCTCAATCATCCACAATCGATAACTCTATGATTAGGGTTATGTTAAGTATTGTAACAAATTGTTAAGTTTTGTTGCGGAAAATTTTTTTGCTGGGGGGTGCTTGTCTTTTTGGTCGGCTTCTGGTATACTTTTAGATAATGGGAATAGTGACAATTTTGTTATTTGTGGCTAAATTTTCATTATTTAACTGTACATCAATATACTACCATTAGTTCCCGGTGCTTGTCAACCCTTAGGGCGGGGGGCGGCGAAAAATTTTTTTTTTGAAAATAAGCCCCCTGGGAGAGACTTGTGGGGGTTTAGCACAACCCCTAAATCAACAAAACTGATTCCGGGTGAAAATCAGAAAGGACTCAATTTCTTGATAGCGCGACCAGCCACATCACCATAGCGAAGGTCGCCAGAGAGGATTTTAGTCATCAACTCAGTAGCAGCAGGAACTTTAACCGCCGCCTTGTAACCAATACCAGGGAAACTGTAGAAGACACCAGCCAACCGTGAAGCCCAAACCATATCTACGCCCCATTCGGTTCGGATAATTTGGGTATATTTTTCGAGTGCGCTTTGGTCACCACCGATCGCCATATCGATCGCCTCTGCGGCTTTGATACCGGTCAAAATAGCGGGGCGGATACCTTCCCCAGAGAGGGGGTCAACAATACTAGCAGCCTCTCCGGCGATGAGAGCATTTTGACTATGAAGGGTGCGATCGCCATCCCAAAGTCGCAAAGGATGTTCAACAATAGGGGAATTAGGATTTAGCCCCAAGGCTTTCAGGTATTGGCTCAAATCTTGGCTCAAATTTTTAGGTTCTTTTCCCCGGAAAGTAGTAGTGCTAACCGTGTAACCATCAGCCTTGGGAAACCCCCACAGACTGCCATTTTTCACCATACCAAATTCAAAAGTTGGCACATCTGATAATTGAGTAGCTTCCGTGACCATAGCCAGTCGGGGATTAGACTGTTTGAGGCGTAACCATGAAGCCACAGGGCCTTTTGCGCCATCTGCTGCAATCAGATATCGACCTGTGAGGGTTTCACCATTAGCAGTAGTTAATTGCCAACTGTCGCCTTTAAACTCAATAGCAGTAACTTCCGTATTAGGTTGGAAACTAGCGCCTTGATCTTGAGCCTGCTGGATAAGGAAAGCATCAAACACATCTCGGCGGACCATCCACATAGGTTTTGATATAGCAGTTTCGGCGGGGTCAGCCAGTTTGAAAGTGTAACGGATTTTATCAACAGTAGTGGATATGGCGGGAGTAAAATCAAAATCCAACCAGGCGGCGATCGCCGGAGAAACCCCACCACCACAGGGTTTATTTCGCGGCCAGGAGTTTTTTTCGACCACCAGAGGATTGCGCCCGCGTTTAGCGAGATGATAAGCCGCCGCCCCACCAGCGGGACCAGCTCCAACAATGATACAGTCAAACATAAATTTCCGTGATTAACCTTTGTTTACATCAAGGGGGGGTTGCGGGTGGTTTTGGGGGATGAACCCCCAAGAGAATACATCAGACGGTCATAATATCCTTTTCTTTGGCTTCGAGTAGTTCATCGACCTTGGCTGTGTATTTATCGGTGAGTTTTTGAATTTTGTCTTGAATATCGCGGGATTCATCCTCGGAGATATCCCCGTTTTTTTCTTGTTTGCGAACGGAGTCGATCGCATCTCGGCGGATATTACGAACTGAGACCCGGCCTTCTTCGGCATATTTTCCGGCAAGTTTGACAAATTCTTGGCGGCGTGCTTCCGTCAGCGGCGGAATATTCAGACGTACAACTGAGCCATCGTTATTAGGTGTCAGTCCCACGTCTGACATAGAAATAGCTTTCTCAATGTTGTTAAGAGAATTGCGATCGAAAGGTTGAATAGTAATAGTCGAAGCATCAGGAGTGCTGATACTTGCCAAAGATTTAAGAGGAGTCGGACTCCCGTAGTATTCTACGGTAATCCGGTCTAATAGGGAAGCATTAGCCCGTCCGGTTCGAATCGTATTAAAAGATCGCCCCGTAGATTCTAAGGCTTTTTTCATCAGGTTTTCAACATCAGCTAACTTCACAAGAACCTCCGACATAAGTTCCAACAGTTTCACCGACCACAGCCCGGCCAATATTGCCACGCTCAGTCAGGTTAAATACAATAATAGGAAGATTATTTTCTTTGCACAGGGCGATCGCCGTACTATCCATCACCCGTAGGTCATGGGTCAGCACATAGCCATAGGTAAGAGTATTATAGCGACGAGCATCAGGATTAACTGCCGGGTCACAATCATAAATTCCATCTACCTTAGTGGCTTTAAAAATCACCTCTGCGTCAATTTCCGCCGCCCGCAGTGCGGCTGTGGTGTCCGTGGTAAAAAACGGATTACCCGAACCCGCCCCAAAAATCACCACCCGGTTTAGTTCCAAATGGCGAATAGCTTTGCGGCGGATGTAGGGTTCAGCCACTTCCTGCATAGCGATCGCCGTTTGTACACGAGTCGGCACACCTATTTGTTCTAGGGCATCTTGTAAGGTGATCGCATTCATCACTGTAGCAATCATACCCACATAGTCTGCGGTTGCCCTATCCATTCCCGCAGAAGCCGCTTTCATTCCTCGGAAGATATTACCGCCGCCCACCACAATGGCTACCTGCACCCCTTTATTGACCACATCAGCAACTTCCTGGGCGATTTCCTGAACCACAATCGGGTCTATGCCATATCCCAGGCTACCCATAAGGGCTTCACCGCTGAGTTTCAGTAAGATCCGTTTATATTTTGTCCCCATTTAGATCCCCTATTGACAATGGCTATATCCCATCTACGGATTACGCAGATATAAGGTTCGGTCCCAATTCAAGATACCAGAAAGCTGTTATTAATCTCAGGTTTTTTGTGAGAGGGAACCATCATCTTCGCCATTGAATCGGACTACCAATAGGGGGGGTAGTTTCCGGGGCGATCGCTTCTCTAGCCAATAATTGAGATACTGCATTTTTGAGATAGTTGATAGTTACCGCTTCCGGGGATTCTGGGTTATCGTCGAGACCCCCTCGGTAGCGCAAAATTCCCTGGTTATCCAGCACAAAGGCTTCCGGGGTAGTTTCCGTGCCAAAACAGTGAGCCACGTCCTGGGTCACATCCCGAATATATGGAAAATTCAGATCATGTTCTTGGGCAAAGATTTTCATCTGCTCAAAGCTGTCAGACGGCGATTGTAATGGGTCATTAGCATTAATCCCCACTATAGTCGCTCCCACCGTTTGCAAATAGGTTTGCAGTGCCTTCATTCTCCCCAAATAAGATTGAACGTAGGGGCAGGAATTTGACATAAAGATAACGATGACAGCCTGAAACCTTTGCAGATAGCGGGCTAGGTGGTGAACTTCGTCATCCACCCCAGGTAATTCAAAGTCAGGAGCATAGCTGTTAATCAGAGTACCTTTCATAATCTTCCTCCGAGAAACCCCATCCCCTCGTGGGTGGGTCGGGACAGGAGTGGCAATTTAGCGAGGTTAAATACCCCCGAAATTGCCCATTCAATAGCCATAAGCGTAGCCATCCTTTTTGTATAGCTGTACAGTATTTGTGGCTGATGCCTTGCACCAGCCCCTCGCAGTGGTCACATTGAAGCTACCACTGGAGCGAATCCCCACAGAACCCAAATAGGTTCGGATCTTTTTACCTGCACCCGCCACTGTCTTGACCATATCACCAGTCTGAAACCCTTGCACGAACTTGAATCCCGTGCCATTGAACTTGCTTTGGCTCCCACTGCTTGTCTTCCGCGTGCGTCACGTAAAACTCCTGGGAGGGTTGGAAGCTCCGTGATTTATCGCGGAGAGGAAAACCGACTCAAGCGGCTGACCGCCGCCAGCACCCCCTTGCGGGGTGGAGGGGTATGGTTGCCCCTCCATGGAGCTATGGTTGGCTCCGACTCCCTTGCGGGGTAATGTTTGCGCTTGCGCTAACGCGCACGCTGCGCGAACGCTAATGTTCAGAGTCGGTACTTTCCCAATCGCACTGTCTTAACCCCTTAGGACTGTTTAACGATTTGGTTCTAGTGCCTGGAACTAGCACGCATTCCAGGGTAGGAACTTTAACTCTTGCTCGCTCACGTAGCCAGTTAAGGCTTAAGCTGGTCAGCTACCTGAAAGCGGGGGGCAGGAAGCCCCCGTGCTTCAGCCGGGGGTGCTGACTGAATCCAACCTTTGGCTAATGCCTGATACCCTACCAGTTTATAGACCAGTTTGGCGGCGGTAAATTCAGAAACTACCGAATCCACAACAGGTGCTAATTCCATTACATCACAGCCAATCACTTCCTGGGATATAAATAACTGTCGCAGAAAGGCAATTAAATCATACCAGGAAAGTCCTCCGGGTTCTGGTGTGCCTACTCCGGGTATGATGCTGGGGTCGATACCGTCTAGGTCTATGGTCAGAAATACTCGCTTTGTAGGTATACTGGCGATCGCTTTTTGTATCCAATCAGACCCCCTGGCAATTTCGCGACCCCAAATTACCTTCATTTCCTGATCCCGAATTAGATCGGCTTCGGCTTTACAGATACTACGAATCCCTATTTGTACGGTCGGTAAACCCATCTCCACCACCCTACGCATCACACAAGCATGATTGTAGATAGACCCTTCGTATTCGTGGCGTAGGTCACCGTGAGCATCGATTTGGACTACTGTAAATGGTTCCGTTGAGCTTTGGCGGTAGGCTTCCACTACTCCCGCCGTGATGCCATGTTCCCCCCCCAGCGCAATCACAAACTTACCTTGATCAGCTAGAGATTTTACCGTCTCTGTGGTCACGCGCAGCATTTCCTCCAGTGACACCGACTGGCTCTCGCGGGTATCGGCAATGGCTTCATGGGTGTAAATTCCCACGATTAAGCCGATTTCCGCTTCCAGTTCATCATCATAGCATTCCAGTTGTTGGGAGGCTTCTAAGATGGCTCCCGGCCCGTTTTCGCACCCTTTGCGATAAGTGGTGGTGGCTTCAAAGGGAATTGGTAAAATGGCTACTTTGTCGGTTTTCTGGTTCGGGACAATTTCTGAGCCTAAAAAGTCCACAACTGATTTGGCTGTAATGGTTGATTGCATATTTTGGGTTTACTTGAGATTTTTGGGGCTCTCGGTACTATATAAATAATTGTGCCACGAATTTTGAATGTTCCACTAAAAATCAACACCTCAACTATCATGACCACCAACGCAGAATGGGGACCTGACCCTAACCTAACCTATCCTTTACCTGGTTATCGGCGGTTGTGCTTTCTCAAGAATATTATCAAAAATCCCAATATTATTGTGGGAGATTACACCTACTATGATGATTTGGACCATCCCGAAAACTTTGAGAAAAATGTGCGCTATCACTTTGACTTTATCGGGGATAAATTAATTATTGGCAAATTTTGTGCGATCGCCAGTGATGTAGAATTTATTATGAATGGCGCTAACCATTGTTTAGATAATTTTACCACCTATCCTTTTGAAATCTTCGGTCATGGTTGGCAAAAAGTCCAGCCTGATTCCGAATACAGTCGAGGAGATACCATTATTGCAAATGATGTTTGGATAGGCTACAAAGCTACTATTATGCCCGGCATTAAAGTCGAAAATGGGGCAATAATAGCGGCTCATTCTGTAGTCACTAAGAATGTAGAACCCTATACGATTGTCGGTGGCAATCCCGCCAAAATCATTCGTAAACGCTTCCCAGATGAAGTAATAGAACAATTACAAAAATTGTCCTGGTGGGATGGGGAAGCCGCAAAAATTACCGCCCATCTTGAGGTTTTAGCGAGTGGAAATATAGACAAATTGCGAGAATTGTCCTCAGATGGTCTTGTCTGATGTACCCTTTCTGGTTAACAATGATTGTGAAAATGATTGTGAATAGAATCGCACCAGGAGAGTGATTGTGAGCCAAGGTTTTGATTATGATTTGGTAATTATTGGCGCGGGTGTGGGAGGACATGGGGCGGCTATCCACGCCGTCAACTGCGGCTTAAAGACCGCAATTGTGGAAGCCGACCTAATGGGGGGAACCTGTGTTAACCGTGGCTGTATCCCCTCTAAAGCCTTATTAGCGGCTTCTGGAAGGGTGCGGGAACTTCGTAACGCCCACCATTTGCAGTCCCTGGGAATTCAGGTGGGGGCGGTTAATTTCGATCGCCAAACTATTGCTAACCACGCCGAAAATATTGTTACTAAACTGCGATCGGATTTAACTAATAGCCTTAAACGCCTGAAAGTCGATACATTTCATGGCTGGGGTAAGGTGGCTGGACCCCAAAAAGTGGCGATCGCTACTGGGGACGGTGAACAAATTATCACCGCTAAGGATATCATTCTCGCCCCCGGTTCTGTCCCCTTTGTACCCCCAGGTATTGAAATTGACCATCAAACCGTTTTTACCAGTGATGATGCTTTGAAATTGTCATCACTACCACAATGGATTGCTATTGTGGGGAGTGGCTATATTGGTTTGGAATTTGCCGATATTTATACGGCTTTGGGCTGTGAAGTTACCATGATTGAAGCCCTCGATAATTTGATGCCTACTTTTGACCCCGATATTGCTAAATTGGCTGAACGGGTCCTTCTGTCATCCCGCGATGTCGAAACTTTCTCTGGTAAATTAGCCCTGAAAGTGACTCCCGGTTCTCCGGTGTTAATTGAACTCGCTGACGCGAAAACTAAACAGGTCGAACAGGTTTTGGAAGTTGATGCTTGTTTGGTGGCTACTGGTCGCATTCCTGTTAGTAAAAATATGGGATTGGAAACTGTCGGGGTGGAAACTCAAAGGGGATTTATTCCCGTTGACAATTATTTGGGGGCCCTCTCCGGGACGAAACGAGTACCACATCTATGGGCGATTGGTGATGTTACTGGTAAAATGATGTTAGCCCATGCTGCATCAGCCCAAGGAGTCGCAGTAGTGGAAACTATCTGTGGACGCGATCGCCAAGTCGATTATCTCAGTATTCCGGCTGCTGCTTTTACTCACCCAGAAATTAGTTATGTGGGTATGACTGAACCCGCCGCTAAAGAGTTGGGTAAATCTCAAGGCTTTGAGGTGGCTACTGTCAAAAGCTATTTTAAGGGTAATTCTAAGGCGATCGCTGAGGTCGATACTGAGGGAGTTGCTAAGGTTATTTACCGCCAAGATACCGGGGAACTCCTGGGAGTTCATATCTTTGGCCTCCATGCTTCCGATTTGATTCAAGAGGCTGCTAATGCGATCGCTCTCCGTCAATCTGTCAATACCTTAACCTTTTTAGTCCACACTCACCCGACTTTATCAGAAGTTCTTGATGAAGCCTACAAGCGGGCTGCTACTATTGGATAATCCATAATCCTGTAGGGTGCGTCATTATTGACACACCCTACCTAGCACTATCAGATGTCATTAACACCGGATTTGAGATTACCAAAATGTCCTTTTTTGTACCTACTTTAAAACAATGGGGTTATTTAGATTCTATTCATCTCACCCTCTGTATTGTCGGGTCGCGGAAAATAGATGAGTTTGCTGATTTGGATTATTCCCGCCAAGGTTGGGAAATTTTTGCCCCGAATTTGACTATTTATGGCTTTGATGCTGACCAAGAAGCCTGCGATCGCCGTAATGCTGAACTCGCTTCTCAAAATATTAATTGGACTGAAAAACATATCCCCCTCGCACTCTGGAATCACTGTCAAGGTGCTTGTTTATATGTTACTCAACATCCAGGTTGTTGTTCCCTATATCCCCCTAATGATGTCGTGATTGACCGATTATCAGAATATAGCGATCGCCATAAGTTAATCTCCACTACTCAGGTCGCTACCACTACATTGGATAATTTTTTTGCCAATTTAGCACATCCCATTGATTTTATACAATTGGATGTACAAGGGGGAGAATTGAATGTTTTACTCGGAGGTAAAAATCACATTATCCCTGATGTCCTCGCCGCCGTAGTGGAGGTGAATTTTATTGAATTATACAAGCATCAACCTCTGTTTGCAGATGTTGATCAATATCTGAGAAACTCCGAATTTACTTTGTTTGATATCGGTCAAAAATGGCATGGCTTGCGACAAGGAATTAGTCTCATGTCCCGACAACATCGCGGACAGTTTGTCTGGACTGATGGCTATTATTTCCGTGATTTAATTCGACCTGACCAAAATCATCACCTCAAAACCCCAGACCGGATTCTTAAATTAGCCTGCTTGGCTGATATGTTGAGTTTTTATGATTATGCTTTGGAACTTTTGGGCTACTTAACTAAGCGATATGGTCTTAGCGATCGCCGTTACAATTTTGCTGATTGTATTATTCAAGTTTTGGAAAACAATCCCGAAGCTGTCAAGCATGGAATTAATACTCTTCCCTTTGTTACTGAACTCCGAAAATACACCTATCTTACCTGATAGTTGTGTCCGCCAAAATCCCTAAATTTTACCCCCAAGGTGGGGGTTTTTAGGAGGCAGATCAGTTCATCAAATTAACCTGTAAAGACTGAGTTTCATGGTTTCTCAAATTCGGGAATTTATCGAGACAGACTTGATTAAAAAAGCCCGATGATCTTTCAATTTCAATTAAATCTCGTCCTTCCACATATCCCCCCAGACGCAAAATAAATTCCAGGCTGCAATTAACCCCTGATTCTGGTATATCTTGAGTAGCGATCGCTAACAGGATAATCTTTTGAGAGTTGAGATCCATTTGAAATCGGCGGATATGGGATTGATTCCAATTAGCGGTTGTAGGTTCAGTATTAAAGCCATTATAAGTAGCCACAAAACTGGTTAACTCTTGCTGTTCTAACATTCCATTATTGTTGGCATCATATCCGGTAAATGTTCCTTGCAGAATCCCCCCTTGAAACTCAGTCGAGAAGCTATAGGTTTGGGGTGAGTTAGCCTGGGCGCGAATTAATCCACCCATAGCCAATACTAAAGCAGTAGCCCACAATAAGTAATGTTTGAAGCCAAATAATTTGGGGTAACTCATTATATACTGTAACCAAACGGGACTAAATCGAGATAAGCACCCTAATCAGCAGCCAATAATTGCCAGATTTGTTCACCAGGCAATCGGCGTTTTTGTAACTGGGAATTAACCCAATCAGCCGCCGCCATTCCTGATTCTAACACACCATTAATAGATTTGGGGCTGCACCAATCTCCGGCCCCCACCAAAGGCAGGGGGGTTATAGTAGTTATACAGGGAGTCGATAAAGATTCTTGACAAAAAGCATAACGCCATCGGTGAACCTGCATCCATTCGGGGGAGTTTAACCAAGAAAATAAGCGATCGCTGGCAGTTTGTAGGAGAATCCTTCCGGGGGTTTCTAAGTCCGTGACATCAAGATATTGGCGGGCAAATTCCGGGGTACTATGGAAAACCAAAATAGGTGTTTTGGGGTTCTGGCGGCGGCTACTGTCCAAACTGACCCACTCCAGGCGATCGCCTTCGGGAAATTCTACCCCTTTCCAGAGGGGATTTCTGTTCTCTAATGCTGCCCATTTATCCTCACCATAACCCGCCATAACTGCCAGAGAGGGATTATAGTTAAGCGATCGTATTTGTGCCACCAGCGCCGCCGGAATTTGGGCTGCCGGAGATTCTAATAAAATTAACGCTTGGGGGGCTGGAATAGCTACAACTACCGCTTTAGCCGCGATATTTTGGGGAGTTTCCGGGTAGTTATCAGCCGTTATTGCTAAATCCAAAAACCAGCAGCCATTATCCTGGGGAGTAATTGACTCTACCCGGCGACCAAACCAAATATCCAAATCAGCCGCTAAGAATTTACCCACCCCATTCATTCCCTGGGGACAAATATAAAGGCGCTGCATTGGTGAGGGGTGAAATTCTCCCGACCGAAACTGATAAATCGTATCAGTCCACAGTTGCAGATCCGACCCCATAGCCGTGATTAACTTTCCCACAGTCTCCCCAGTAGGTTGGAGATACCGTAAACCATGATCAACCCGATCTCCGCCTACCCGACGAGTAGCTGCGCGTCCCCCAACTCCCCGAGACTTCTCCACAACTACCACCGAATATCCACCCCGCCGCAATTGTTGGGCGCAAATTAACCCGGCAATCCCAGCACCAATCACAATTATATCAACTTGGGTCATAATCAAAATGGCAATAGTAGATACTTTTCCGAAATCTGGTGAATGAGGTTAGCCAGGGGACTCCATGCCTAGGGAACACCATTACTTTGATGTCAATCATATTGATTGACTCTATGGCTACCGTCAAGAGTTCCCTACACTCCTGTTTAACTTTTGATAGCCGGGCAGAGAGTAAAATATATAATTATGGTATCATCTGGGGCTGAGGAGGGCATCGATTTTGGATGAACTGAGAACAGCATTAGAATTGGCAACAGAAGATGAGTTAGAGCAGTTGACTGAACTTCTATTTAGCCGTCGGTTTAACCCGTTGGATTATGTTAACACACCCCAACCTATTGACGTACAGAGTCGCGATCGCGATGCGTGGTTGGATTCTTTGGAACAACGTTTCCGTTATTTGGCTGCCGACGGAATGACTGTCTTGAGGGGAAAAACCCAACAAGTCACCTATCGTCAAACCTTGATCCAGGTTTGTCGGTATCTCAAGATTCCCTATTCCAGACAACTGTCTACTACTGATTTGGAGGCGGAAATTTTTCTTTCCCTCTTGGGTCGCGCTTGGGACCGTCTCCCCGTATCTGAACAGCAAGACCTGACCCGTCGTGTACAAGAGGCCTTAGCTAAATCTAAACCTATGCAGCCTTTGCCGATGTCTGTACAGAAAGACCCTTTAGGGTTGCTGTTTAAAGCCGGAAGCGCTGTAGCTATTAGTTCTGTAGTCAGACCTGTTATTCTAGGGCATATTGCCCATCAGTTTGCTTTGCATTTTGCTAAATATCAAGTCGCGCGCCAAACCTTAATTCAAGGGGGGACAGTGGCTGCTACCCAAATTCAGGGACATCTCGCGGCCCAGGCTGCTAATCGGGGTATGGCTTTGACCGCCGCCCGTTATGGCGCTACCCGCAGTATTTTGGGGTTTTTGGGTCCCGTGTTGTGGACTTGGTTTTTAGCCGACCTCGGTTGGCGCGCCATTGCTACTAATTATGCGAGGATTATTCCGACTATTTTTGCATTGGCGCAAATTCGGTTAACTCGTGGCGACTATAGTTGGCAAATGGTGTAATGGTTTGATATGACCTGGAAGTGGTTCCCAACTCACAGCGATCGCTCTTTACAAACTGCCTGGAATTGCATACAGTTGGGAGTGTTAGCCTTGCCCCTATTGCCTAATTTAGGGGCTATTGCCATCTTTGTAGCCGTCATTACTACCCTTAAACACAGATATCAACAGATACTTAATCTACCTAAAATCCGAGGCTTATTAGGATTAGCTGGACTGTTACTGTTAACCGTTATTTTTGCCGAAAATCCAGTTGAGGCAATTTTGGGCACTGCTAATTTTATCCCCTATTTTATCGTCTTTGCTGCTGTAGCAATCCTCCTTGAGAATTTTGCACAACTTCGATGGCTGTCTTGGTTATTGATTTTACCCGGAATTCCTATTGTGATTTTGGGTTGGGGACAGCAATTTCTGGGTTGGTCCGGTATCGAACTATTACAAAGTGTTTTAGGCTGGGTATTAGCACCAGGAGGAAACCCACAAGGGCGGATGGCTTCTGTGTTCATGTATGCGAATATTTTGGCTGCTTATTTAGTCATTGTTTTCGCCTTTTCTTTGGGTTTGCTAGTCGCAGAATTAGGGTTAATAACTGATGTAAATTATGAAAAACACGGGATTTTAACTAATGTTAATCCTCGATTTTTGCTGGTAACTGCTGCTACTACAACTCTACTTTCCGGGTTGGGTTTAATTGTCACTAACTCCCGTAATGCTTGGATTGTGGGGGTTTGTGTTAGTTTAGCATACGCCATATATTTGGGTTGGAATTGGTTGTTAGGGTTGGTCGGTGTAGTTGTGGCTGCGGTGTTGGGGGCTGCTTTTGCACCTTCTCCTCTTCGGGATAGTTTACGGGTAATTATTCCAGGCTATTTTTGGCAAAGATTAACCGATGAAAATTTCGATCGCCCCCTAGAAACTCTCAGGATAACTCAGTGGCGATTTACTTGGGAAATGACCCGACAACGACCAATTACTGGCTGGGGTTTGCGAAATTTTACCCCCGTTTATGAAGCCCAAATGAATGTTTGGATGGGACACCCCCACAGTCTACCATTAATGATGATGGCGGAAGTCGGTATTCCGATAACTATAGCTTTTTGGGCTGGGGTGGGATGGGTATTAGTAGATGGGGTAAAATTGATGGGGCGACCCTATTTAACTAAAGGCGATCGCCTAGTTTTATTTAGTTATATCGTAGCATTTGGGGCCTGTGTTTTATTTAACTTAGCCGATGTCACCATATTTGATTTTCGGGTTAATCTGTTAGGATGGTTACTGTTGGCGGGTATTTATGGGGTAACTAAGAATTAGTCTCCCTGGTTTTCTCTTCTGGGGAAGTCACAATTTCTTGAATTTGGTCTAAAGTTTTAACTACCAGTCGTTTCGCTTGTAGTTTCCATCCTAATTGCTGAATCGAAAAAGCCGCATAAAACCCCACCGCTGTAGCGATAAAATCCAGAGGCTGTGACCAGGAAATTCCGAACAATAGACCCAAGCCACCAATTCCCCAAAATGGCAAAGCTACCATTTGCCGATTTTTTTCCACTAATTTCACCAAAAAATTATTAGGTATTTCCGCCATAATTTCTTCGCGGATTTTATGCTGTTGGGGATAGGGGACTGCAAAGCTAAATTTACGGCGCAGTTTCTCCATTTTGCGGGCTTCTGTACTATACTCCGTTAATTCATCTTCTGCCATTAAAATCAGTTGTTCTTTTTGACTCATGGTGCTTTGGTTGTTAAAATTTATGACCTGTCACCACCATAAACCCTACCGGATATTTTGGCAACCGGGAAATCTGATCACCCGGAAAAAAAGCCCTAGCATTCAAACCTCCTATTTTTGGAAGCGTTTTTTAACTCGGGAAATCAGTAAATCCACTTCCGGTAATTTCATCTGTAACGCCCAGAAAGCAAACAACCCCAAACCAATAAATCCTGGAATAGACAGTTCCAATAATATGGCAAAAAATCCTCGGCTACCTAACCACTCCTCCAAACCGAGACGAATTACCCAGGCCACTAAGCCAACGACTATACTACCAGCAGCCAAGCCGAGAAATGGCCGACTCCAATCTTTCCAGGGTAAACCACCTAGGCGGATATGTAATAACCATAACATCATCACCATAGAGATTAAGTTAACTCCCACGGTAGCCAAAACTAAACCGGGCGCACCGAAAGCATTAACCAAAATGTAGTCTAATAGTGCATTCAGGAAAATGTTAAAGAGACTAACCCGAAAGGGAGTCTGTCCGTCTCCGAGACCGTAGAAGACTCTGACTAAAACATCTCGCCCCAGGTAGACAAACATTCCGCTACCATAGGCCATTAACATTAAAGCCACAAATTTGGAGGCGGCTAGGTCAAAGGCGTAGCGTTCATATACCACCCGCACAGAAGGCAATGCTAAGGCTACCATTAATGCACTCAGGGGTAACATGGTAATCGCCGTTAGGGTTAAAGCCTGACGGATACGGTCTTTTAATTCTGGCCAGTCGCTGGGGTCTCGCAAGCGGGAAAACAGGGGCAGGAATGGCACTAAAATCATGTTGGAAATGATGCCGAGGGGCGTTTGTACCATTAACCCGGAATAAGCCATGGCGGCGGCGGCTTGGGGTATGTAGGAGGCGAAAAATAGGTCGGTATAGACGTTAATTTGTAGCGTCCCTGATGACAGGGTGGCGGGAATCATTACTTTCATTACGTCTCGGACTCCGGGCTGTTGGAAGTTGAAGCGCAGCCGCAGTTTACCGAGTCCCGATCGCCACATGGCGGGAAGTTGTACTATCCACTGTAGGATAGCCCCAGATAGGGTTCCTCCGGCTAATACTAGCCCTCCTAACAGGGCGTATTGCGGTTGGGTGATACTTTCGCCCAAATATAGGGCGAGGGCGATTAAACTGCCAATCAGGGCGAGGCTGGAAAATAGGGGACTAATGGAGGGTAGCCAATACATATCGGCGGCGTTGAGGCTACCGAAGCCAATACCTATTAACCCAGATAAAAGGGCCATCGGAGCCATGATTTTGAGTTGCTGAATGGCGATCGCCCTAATTTCTATGCCTTCCGGGGTCTGGCTTAGTCCTGGGGCGACTAGATCAATCATAGGGGTGGCAAAAATGATTAATCCCACCGTCACAAATAGCAAGACAGTCCCCACTAGGGTGGTGATCGTTTCTACTAGGGGTTCGATTTCTTCCCGTTTACGTTTGGCCAACGCGCTGACGATCGCACTATGGAAGGGGCCGTTAATGCCACCTAATAAAATCAGCAGGAAGCCAGGAATTACATAGGCGTAGTTGTAAGCATCGATGGCTGGCCCTACTCCAAAGGCTGCGGCCATCGCCTGTTGTCTGACTAAGCCAAAGATTTTACTAATCAGAGTGGCGATCGCGACAATGGTGGCAATTCCCACCAGGGACCGGGTGACTTGTGGTGATTCTGACACAGAGTTTTAGGAAAGTAGGAATATATGGGACAGGGTTAATTAATAACTGTTAATTGTCAACTGTCAAGTTTTGGATTCGTATACAATAATCCGGTTTCCGCAAGGATCATAAGCGTAAATTTCCCGACCGTGGGAGGCTGTGATAATTTCGCCCGGTGGTGGGTAGCCTAATTCGCGAAAATTCTCGATCGCTTTTTCTAGGTCACTTACCTGCAAGCATAAACTCATTGCGCCCTTAGGGGAACTAAATTCTTGGCGATCGCCGCTTCTGGGTTCAAATATCCCTAATCGTAAACCCGGTAATTGAAATTCCGCATACACTCCCTCAATATAGATCTGGGGTGGCATCCCCAATAAATCACTATAAAATTGGCTGAGTTGGGCCAGATTAGGGGTCGAGATGGTGACAACAGCCGCGTGACAGTGTAAAACCATATTTGGGAACTTAAAAAGGGGGGGCTTGACTACACTTGATCATCATAGTTACTTTTGGGATCAGGCGATCGGCATAATCTAGTCTTAAATATCATTGATTACTTTCATCGAGATCACTTAATTAATTGAACAATGGCGCGAATTTTTATATCTGCTGGTCATGGAGGTTTTGAGAATGGGGTTAGAGACCCTGGTATTGTAGCCGGGGGAACTACTGAAGCTCAAGAAATGATCCGAATTCGAGATATATTATTATCAGAATTGCGTTCTCGTGGGGTTCAGGCTTTGGCGGTCCCTGATGATCTATCTCAGGTCCAAACTATTGACTGGATTAATACTTATTCCCATCGTGGTGATGTGGCTATTGAATTGCACATGGGAGGCTCTCCTAATCCTTCTAATCGAGGGGTTACTGTATTTCATATAGCATATAATTCTCAACGCAAAAAAGATGCCGAGTTGATTCTCTGGTCCTTATTGCGGCGGGTTCCTCAGTTTCCCAGCCGTGGCGCTAAACCGGACACGGAAACTGGACTCGGACATCTAATTTTTTGCCGTTGGATTGCTATTCCTTCCTTATATATAGAAATCGGTTATTTGACTAATCCTAATGACCGGAATATTTTACAAAGCCGCCGCGCAGATATCGCTACCGGTCTGGCTGATGGTCTGGTGGCTTGGGTGAAAAGTGAACATATTAATCCCACCCCTCCTTTACCCCCAGGAAATCGGGTTTATGGTTCAATTGGGATTAGAATTAACGGTCAGGTTTATGGGGAAAGGGGACTTTTGGTTAATGGTAACTCTTATATACCTATCGATTTGGTAGACCGCCTAGGAATTGACTTAACCCAATTGGCTAGGGTGATTCGGATTCGATATAATAATATTGTTTATATTAAGGCGATCGACTTGCGGAATTTTGGTATTGCTGTCAGTTGGGATAATCCTAATCGGACGGTGGTTTTAAGGTCGATTTCTCGACTCTATAACGACCAAATCGATCGCATTATGGGGGGAGGATATACCACGGAAGTACAAATGATTGTATTTCTGAAGTCAGAAAATCCTGATGCGCCTAATCAGTTTCCCGAAATTGCTAAATTATATCGCCGTGAAGCTATGGTCGAAGGGGTTAATTATGATGTGGCTTTTTGTCAGATGTGTTTGGAGACGGATTTCCTCAAATTTGGCGGAATTGTCAAACCTTCAGACTATAATTTTGCGGGTTTGGGAACTGTTGGGGGTTCCTCGGAAATTGCTGCATTTGCTACTACTGAAGAAGGGGTGAGGGCGCATATTCAACATCTGAAAGCCTACGCTACCCATGAACCTATTGTTCAGGAAATTGTAGACCCTCGTTTTGATTATATCACTAGGGGGGTCGCTCCCTCTGTGTTTTCTTTGGGAGGAAGATGGTCTGATGACCCTCAATATGGCGATCGCATTGTGGCTTTAGTCCGAAGACTTTATGAAATGTCTGGCTTGCTGTAATCTATGGATTATCAAATATCTCCTAAATCACAGAATTTTAATATCCCTAACCCTCACAATTTTTTAATTGCTGAAAACGGCGATTTATTTCTAGATATTGTGCAGCAAACTCTGGGCGAATTGATTAATTATCATCAAGAATATGGGAAAACAGCGACTATTTTAATGGCGGAACCTGATCCGGTCATATTTTTAGCCACCTTTTGGGCGGGTATTATGGCTAACTGTTCCCTGATTTTAGCTAATCCCAATTGGAGTATTGGGGAATGGGAACAGGTGTTTAATCGCATAGGTCAAACGGATTTACAATTTGGGAAGATTCCCAAGATTGCCAATATTGATCATGTCAATAATCCCGTAAATATGAGGCGATCGCCTTTTCCTGATGGGTCGATATTAATTCCCACAGGTGGTACATCAGGAACCATAAAATTTGCCGTTCACACCTGGGAAACCCTCACCGCTTCCGCCATAGGATTTCAACAGTATTTTGACCAATCCCAGATAAATAGTTTCTGTATTTTACCCCTATTTCATGTGAGTGGGTTAATGCAATTTGTGCGATCGCTAATTACTGGGGGACAGTTGGTAATTTGGTCTGGCAAAAATTTAGAAAACCGTGACTATCCCCAACTAGATATTTCCGATTTTTTTATTTCCCTAGTTCCCACCCAACTACACCGCCTTTTACACCATCCCCAAACCGCTAATTGGTTATCCAAATTTACCACCGTTTTATTGGGGGGAAGTCCCCCTTGGTTAGAGTTACTCAACCAAGCCAGACGACACCAAATTAGACTTTCTCCCACCTATGGAATGACCGAAACAGCTTCCGGGGTTGTCACCCTCAAACCTGATGATTTTTTAGCCGGAAACAATAGCAGCGGTCGCGTCCTTCCCCATGCTAAGGTCATGATTGTAGATCCACAGGGTCAACCGGTAAAATCTCCCGAAATTGGGTTGATTAAAATTCAGGCTAATTCTCTCAGTTGGGGTCATGACACACAGATAAATCAACCTAGACTCACCCAGTTGATTACTGATGATTTGGGATATTTTGATGAATGTGGATATTTAACCCTGGTGGGAAGACAGGGAGATAAAATTATTACTGGGGGTGAAAATGTTTTTCCGGTGGAAGTAGAAGCCGCTATTTTAGCCACGGGAATGGTGGCTGATGTTTGTGTGGTGGGAATTGGCGATCGCCACTGGGGAGAAGTGGTCACGGCGGTTTATGTTCCCCATGACCCTCCGGTATCTATTCAAATATTAGCCAATTCTTTAGGCGATCGCCTCAGTCGTTATAAACATCCCAAAAACTGGATAGCAGTTGATACATTACCCCGCAATGACCGAGGTAAAATTAACCGCCAATTGGTCATTCAACAAATCCAAAACTGATTTGATTTGGGATGATCAATTATTCCGATTGATTACTTGACAAAATAGACCAAGCCTGGTATAATCCCGCCGAGGAAAACGCCGGAGTATGGGGGTCGAGGGAAAATCGCCGCCTTAACGAGGCGGGTTTCTGTCTGGTTGGCGGGACTGTTTCCCTAAGTTATCAATCCATTCCAGTAAACGGCGCGATAGTTGCCAGTTGCGGTTTAAAATTTCATCGGAAGCCACAATAGCCCCCAGTAGTAGCGCCACTGATAATATATCCATAATCCCTGATACTTGCTAGATTTTACAGTTTGAGTGCTACTGGAGCATCAGGATAGACTGTACAGTGTGATTTTGTCAAACCCAAAACTGAAAAACCCTGTCTTATGTGGGATATAAGGGTTATCTATGGAGACGATCGCGACAAAGTATTTAACATATCTTAAGATTCCGTTATAATAGCGGGCGATAGCAAGCGAGCAAAGGGAATGGTACAGGCTTTGTTTGGAAGCAGTCCGATTCAGACCCCAAGTGGCGATCGCCTGGTCAGTAAAGTTGTCGGGGCAGCGATCGCCTCATTATTCAAACGTTCTGATCACATAGAAGCTAACGTCCGTGCCGAACCCGTGGCCAAGCTGTTACAGGGAAGCGTAGATGGATTTGACTTCATTGGCAAAGGAATGCTGATGTACAATGGTCTGCGGATCGCAGTGATGGAACTCTACCTAGAAGCAGTGGCGATCGACTTTAGCGCCATTTTTTCGGGTCAAGTCCAACTGCGACAACCGACAATGGCAGTGATGCGAGTAGTTTTGACCCAAGAGGATCTGACAGAATCCTTTAATACCCCCTTCATTGTAGAGAAGTTACAACGTCTCCAGTATCAGGGCGAACCCCTAAAGTTTCAGAAAACCCAAATGCAGGTCAACCCAGATAATACCCTGGGGTTTCAGTCTCAGATCAGGATTGGCGACTCTCGGAGTTTAACCTGTGTAGATTTTTGCGCCCAGGTCGAAGTACAAAAACGTCGGCATATCCAATTTGTCAACGTCCAATATAACGGGGACCAAGAGGCTGTCAACCTAGGTAAAGCCATGATTGATCACGTCAACAATTTACTTGATCTCGATAAGTTTGCCCTAGAAGGTACACAACTACGGGTTGATCGGATGCGGATTCAGAATGAGTCCCTAATTTTCTACGGTTCAGCGCAAATCAACCAATTTCCCAAGGGAAAAAGGGGTTAATCGTGGGTTGATGGTCACTAACCCCAGCCTAGGGCCTATTGTCTAAGCCCTAGGCAGTCAACTACCACCGGATAGGTGGGTTAGGATTTAGGATCATCCTTACCAACTTTAGGGATAAAATCGGGGCGATCCTTACCTTCCCAACCGGGGGGTCGTTTAGAATTGTACCAAGCGATCGAGCCAATACTCACAGCAGCAATAAAACCCACAACCAACACAGCTACCGGAATCCAAAGGGTATTTTCCATGATAGATATTTCCTTTCACTTCACCAATGTATTAACGATTATCCTACCTGATAGAGCAGGCTAGGAGTTTTTCACTTCCATTTGGGGTTACACTGCAATACATACATTGCGCGCTGTAGAGGAAAAATTCCCAATGCCACCTTGGGTTTTTGGATTATTGATGATGGTCGGTAGCTTTGTGTTAGGGGGACTTCCCCTAACCAGTTGGATTGTCAAAGGGTTAACTCGCATTGACTTAGCCAAGCAGGGTAGCGGTAACGTCGGGGTTGCGGCAGCTTTTACCCAAGCCGGGAGGGTCGCGGGCATTTTCGCGGCTGTAGCTGAAGCGCTCCGAGGTATTATCCCAGTAATTGTCGCCCGATCGCTATTTCCTAGTGAATGGGAACCCTTAGCCCTAATTTCCCTAGTTTTCCTGGTAGTCGGTCGATATCTGATCGCCAAAGGCGGCGGTGTCACTAATGCCACTTGGGGGGTTTTAGTTTATTCTCCCCCAGTGGCTATCTCCGCAGGGATTAGCGGTCTATTACTGTGGCGGTTAGCCCTGACTATTTGGCCGAGTCAACCTACCCGCGCCCGACTGCGGGCTATGCGTTTCGCCTGTTTAAGTAGTCCCCTCTGGTTGTCTGCTTGGCATAGTCTCCCGGATCATCGTGATTTATCATTAGCAGAACTCCTAGCAGCGATCGCTTTAGCTTTGGTGTTGATTATAATTAACCTGCGCCAAGGTGATGATTTTGGCTTGTTTATGAAACAGCAATTATTATCCTTAAATGACCCCCTAGATCTTGATAGCTGTGGTGAAAAAGCCACCCGGCTTAGTCAACTAAAACAAGCCGGGTTTAAAGTTCCTTCCGGCTGGGTTTTACCAACTATGGGCAATCAGGAAATTGCCCGAGATAGCCAATCTCAACATCAAGACGAAATCGACTATTTTCAACTGCCAACACCAACTTATCATTATCCGTTAATTGTGCGTTCTTCCGCCTTGGGAGAAGATGGAGATAGCAGTTCCGCCGCCGGACAATATACCACCGTTGGTCTGATTACATCTGAGGCACAATTGCGGTCAGCGATCGCCCGTTGTAGAGACTCTTACTGGAGTGCGGAAGCCAAAGCCTATCGCCACCAAAGGAATTTATATGACACCGGAATTGCCGTTTTAATTCAACCCTATATTAGCGCCCAGATATCTGGGGTCATGTTTACCCGGAATCCCTTAGATGGAGGTTCCCAGGTGGTCATAGAAGCCTTAGCCGGGGAAGGAGATGTCGTAGTTTCTGGGCAAAATACCCCCGTACATTTAGAAATAGACACCGCCACAGAAACGGCTACTTATGAGAGTTTAAATAAACTGGGAGATGATGGTTTATTATCGCGATCGCTACTAGGGGATTTAGTAGCAGAAGCACAGGCGATCGAAGCCTTTTATCATGGTTTACCCCAAGATATAGAATGGGTTTGGGATGGCGAACAGATTTGGATATTGCAAACTCGACCCATTACCAACCTGCGACCTATTTGGACTCGGAAAATTGCCGCCGAGGTAATTCCGGGGGTAATTCCTCCCCTCACTTGGTCAATTAATCGGCCTTTGACCTGTGGAGTATGGGGGGAAATTTTTAGCCTGGTTTTAGGGAAAAAAGCCAGTCAACTAGACTTTCAAGAAACCGCGACCCTCTTGGGTTCCCACGCCTATTTTAATGCCACCCTGTTGGGGGAAATTTTTAGGATGATGGGATTACCAGAACAGGGTTTAGAGTTTCTGTTGCGGGGGGAAAATATGGGTAAACCACCCCTAAAAACTATGTTGGCTTCTGTACCAGGTTTATGGTTATTGGTACAGAGAGAGTTGGCGCTAGTCCATGAATTTGAACGCGATCGCGACAAGATTTTCGATCCGGGTTTACAACGATTAGAAGCTGATAGTTATTATGAAACTCGCCTACCAAGTTCCCTATCTTTACCACAGTTGATCCAACGGGTTGACCGGATTCAAGAAATCCTGAAATTAGCAACTTATTACAATATTTTGGGACCCATTGGCTTGGCAATTCGGCGATCGCTTTTTCAAGTCCCAGAGGAATGGCTACCCGTGGCTAATTCCCCCGAAGTCGCTTCCATGCGAGAGTTGCAGAAAATTGCCGATCACCTCCCGGAAGGGGAAAATTTACAGGTATTAGCAGACCAGTTTTCTCAAAATCCTGAGTTGCAACAACAGTTTAAACAATGGTTGCGCGAGTATGGATATTTAAGTGAAGTGGGAACCGATATTTCCGTCGCGACTTGGTGGGAACAACCCCAGACATTTCGGCAGATGTTATTCACTATGGCGGAAAATCCCGCCAGCGGCACTAATCGCAATGTAGGCGGATTTAGTGTCTGGCAAAAATGGCGGCTCAATCGGTGTTATAAACGAGCTGTAATTAAGGGTGAAATTTCCGAGGTTTATGGTAAATTATTGGCTCATTTGCGCTGGACTTTTTTGGCAATTGAAGCCGTCGCCTTAGAGTCGGAAATTCTCACGCAACCGGGGGATATTTTCTTTTTGAAATTATCCGAAATTCGCAGTTGGATAGAGTCGGGAATTGATCCGCAATGGCGGGAAGTGGTCAAACGGCGGCGACAACAGTATGAATGCGATCGCGATCGCACCGTCCCTCCCGTAGTTTATGGGAATTTGCTACCCGAACCTAAACCAGAACCCCTCGAAGGCGCTTTACAGGGAATTCCCGCCAGTGTCGGCTCCGTGGAAGGCTATGTACAGGTTTGTCGGAATTTGGCGGAAGGCTTGGAAAATGGCATCGAAAAGCCCATTGTGGTAGTCCCCTATACTGATGCGGGTTGGGCTCCTTTACTCATGGGGGCGGCGGCGATTATTTCTGAGGTGGGGGGTCAGTTATCCCATGGGGCGATCGTCGCCCGCGAATATGGCATTCCGGCGGTGATGAATGTCTCCCAAGCCATGTCCCGCCTCAAGACCGGTCAACGGGTCCGGGTAGACGGCTACCGGGGAACGATCGAGATTTTGGACAATTCCAATTAATAATTAATAATTAATAATTAATAATTAATAATTATCACCCTCGTAGGGTGCGTCACAGGGATAACCTATCGGGTCAACAGCCAATTTTATGGTTCTGACGCACCACATTAATTATCGGGGGTGGGGCGGGTTTCTAAGGAAGTAGGGTGCGTCACAGGGATAACCTATCGGGTCAACGGCCAATTTTATGGCTCTGACGCACCACATTAATTATCGGGAGGGGGCGGGTTTATTAAGATAGTCCTAGGGATGGAAAATTGACAGCCGCAGACGGGGGGCGGGTTTATTAAGATAGTCGTAGGGATGGAAAATTGACACCAGAACCCGCCCCTACAATTATCGCCGAGGTCAAGAAACCCGGTTTCTCAAAGAAACCGGGTTTCTAAGGAAGTAGGGTGCGTCACAGGGATAACCTATCGGGTCAACAGCCAATTTTATGGTTCTGACGCACCACATTAATTATCGGGGGTGGGGCGGGTTTCTAAGGAAGTAGGGTGCGTCACAGGGATAACCTATCGGGTCAACAGCCAATTTTATGGTTCTGACGCACCACATTAATTATCGGGAGGGGGCGGGTTTATTAAGATAGTCGTAGGGATGGAAAATTGACACCAGAACCCGCCCCTACAATTATCGCCGAGGTCAAGAAACCCGGTTTCTCAAAGAAACCGGGTTTCTAAGGAAGTAGGGTGCGTCACAGGGATAACCTATCGGGTCAACGGCCAATTTTATGGTTCTGACGCACCACATTAATTATCGGGGGTGGGGCGGGTTTCTAAGGAAGTAGGGTGCGTCACAGGGATAACCTATCGGGTCAACGGCCAATTTTATGGTTCTGACGCACCACATTAATTATCGGGAGGGGGCGGGTTTATTAAGATAGTCCTAGGGATGGAAAATTGACAGCCGCAGACGGGGGGCGGGTTTATTAAGATAGTCGTAGGGATGGAAAAATTGACACCAGAACCCGCCCCTACAATTATCGCCGAGGTCAAGAAACCCCGGTTTCTCAAAGAAACCGGGTTTCTAAGGAAGTAGGGTGGCGCACAGGGGAAACCTATCGGGTCAACGGGCCAATTTATGGGCTCTAAA
>NZ_FO818640.1:2396780-3254617 GCF_000973065.1 Limnospira indica PCC 8005 | reverse complement strand
AATAAAACAAAAACCACACCAACAACTAAATATTAAGAAGAGGGGGGGGGGAAAAAAAAAAAAAGAGACCAAATCACTAACCCCCCCCCCACCTTCTCCCCCTCAAATACTATAACTCAGAGGGGAACAAAAATAAATTTGAAAGGGGAGGAAAGGGGTTTGGGGGTTTATAAGGCCCCAAAAAAATGGTTTAAAACAAACCAGGCGCGCCCAAAAAAAAACTCTACCCCCAATAAAATCAAAATTGGCCCCCCTCTATTTGTTTTTCTGGCCTGAAAGGGGGGGGTGTTTTTGGATTTTTTCCCCCACAACAGGCCCTTGTTGCCAAGCAAGGCGGTGTTGAAAGTTGAAAAAAAAGATAAAAAAAACAATTTAAGCCATTTCCCCCAAACAGGGCCTGTGACAACACGGGGTGAGTGGAAGATTGTAAAAGATGCCCTACCCTTCACATGCCCAGAAAATTACCCCCAAAATTAGGTTTCCCCCCCAAACAGAATAGCAATTCCTTGCAAACTTACCGGCTAAGAGTTTTGGAGGTGAAATTAACTATGTTTGGTATTCGGTTTCCCCCACGGGGTGGATTACCATCAAAGATAGGAGACTTGTTAAGGATTATGGGGGTAGTCGCTCTCATCCCAGATATTTCCCGGTTGATTAGAAGTTGGTGGGTATCGGGTTGGATCCGGTAGGAGATGATTTAGGTTTTGCAATCGCACATAGTTTCCCCTATAGGTCTAGTCCACGGAAAGGCGGTCTGATATCTTTGTACGTTGATTCCCTAGCGGGTTCCCCCCTACGGCTACCTACGGCTATCGTGGTTGATTTTGAAACATATCCTCCCCCCAACCGGAACAAACACTCTTTGGGGAAACGACCGACGTGATAGCAGTCAATGGTGAGGTACGAACCGATAGGCTTGCCATTGACGGGTATCACAAGGGAGTTAACCTATCGGTGTCTGGTTGGGGGGTGATGTAGCTATTTGACAGATTGATTAAGTTGTGCTTATTGATTAACCCGTCAATAATTAAGTTTTGTTGCTAAGGGATATGCACTAATCGTCCCGTGTGCTAAGACTGAATGGAGTGCATTTAGAGTGTAACGGTACGACTATCGGGTTGAGTGTTTCCCGATAATCGCTGTTATAATCAGAGTTTATACAAAACGGGCTAGGAGGGATTCGAACCCCCGACACCGTGGTCCGTAGCCACGTGCTCTAGTCCACTGAGCTACAAGCCCCCGTTGGCGTTAAACTTAGACTTGTTTTACCGCCATTTAAGATAATAACACACTTTCCGAAAATGACAAGCAATTATTTAGAAAATTCTCCCCAATCTTTAACCCACCTTGATTCTAAGGGAGAAGCGCAGATGGTGGATGTGTCAGAGAAGCCCAAAACTCGGCGGGTGGCGATCGCCATGGGATCGGTGAAAATGCTTCCAGAAACCCTAAAAGCGATCGCATTGGGAAACGCACCCAAAGGAGATGTTCTGGGAACCGCCAAAATTGCCGGAATTATGGCCGCCAAACAAACGGCCCAATTAATCCCCCTGTGTCATCCACTCCCCCTGGCTAAAATAGATGTTACATTCACCGCCGACCCCCAACTCCCAGGTTATCAGATCCGCGCGGAAGCCATAACCATCGCGGAAACGGGGGTAGAAATGGAAGCCCTAACCGCTGTTTCCATCGCCGCCTTAACCCTCTATGACATGGCTAAAGCCCTAGATAAATCCATGGAAATTGGGTCAATTCGTCTGTTGAGTAAAACGGGGGGAAAATCAGGAGATTATCAGCAGCCATTGTCCCAGCCACTGCCGAAATAGCGATCGCCTTGCTATCTTAATAATTGATAGTGCGAGACGTTCAGGCATGAAATAAGGCTGAAATGCCCGAAATAACCGCCTGGTGGGGAATTCAACCCCTTGGTTGAATATATCGATAATGCGCCCATTTCAGCGTGACGCGGGCAGTCTTAGACCTGATTAGACGCTTCACCTGACTGGCCATATTGGAAGTCTCGAAGGTGGGCAAAAAAATCAGGCTGTGTTATGATGGGATGGCCAGGGATGCTACCCAATCAACCAAGGGGTTGAACTCCTCACCGGGTAGTTATTTCGCCCATTTCAGCTCTATTTCATACCCGAAGGTCTCGCACCATACTTGGTATTATACCGTATTGCCGTAAAATGTTAACCTAATTTGAGATTAAATCATGCTCCCAAACCTATGACAGAACAACCAACTCGCATTTGTATTCTCGGTGGTGGTTTCGGGGGGCTATATACCGCCCTACGTTTAACCCAGTTACCGTGGCTACCCACACAAACCCCGGAAATTACTATAGTTGACTCCAGAGACCGCTTTGTATTTGCGCCCCTACTTTATGAACTGGTGACCGGAGAACTACAAGCCTGGGAAATTGCGCCACCCTTTGAACAACTCCTGGAAGAAACACCCATCCGGTTTATTCAGGGAACTGTTGCCGATATTGATATTACCGCCCAACAGGTGCAATTACAAGATGGTCAATTTCTCGATTACGATCGCCTAGTTTTAGCCATGGGAGGAGAAACCCCCCTTGATATAGTACCAGGTTCCCAACAATACGCCATACCTTTTCGTCGGGTGGAGGATGCTTATCGTTTACAAGAACGTTTGCGTATCCTGGAAGCCTCGGACGCGGAAAAAATTAGAGTAGCCATCATTGGCGGCGGTTATAGTGGGGTAGAATTAGCCTGTAAATTAGCGGAAAGACTCGGAAAACGCGGTCGTTTGCGCCTAGTGGAAAGAGGGGAAAAAATCCTCAAATCTGCCCCCGACTTTAACCGGGAAGCTGCCCAAAAAGCCCTATCAGAACGACAGGTTTGGCTGGATTTAGAAACTACTGTTCAATCCCTAGATGCCGAAAGTATTACCCTCGAATATCGCGACCAGGTAGATACTTTACCGGTTGATATTGTTATGTGGACGGTGGGAACCCAGACCCCGGATTTAGTGCGATCGCTTCCCCTGAAACAAAACACCGAACATCAAATCATCATTAATCCCCAATTACAAGTCATTGAACACCCGGAAATATTCGCCCTGGGAGACCTCGCCGACTGTCATGATGCCGAAGGTAAAAAAGTTCCCAAAACCGCCCAAGCTGCCTTTCAACAAGCCGATTATGCGGGCTGGAATCTGTGGGCATCTTTAACCGGGAGACCCCTGCTATCTTTCCATTATCAAGCCCTAGGAGAAATGATGACTTTAGGGAAAGATAACGCGACTCTCACAGGTTTAGGAATTAAACTCGATGGACAGTTAGCCCATGTCGCCCGCCGCCTCATTTATCTGTATCGTTTACCCACCTTAGAACATCAAATGCGGGTAGCATTTAACTGGATAAGTCGCCCCATTCAAGAGTTGATGATCAATAAATAAATGCCCATGATGATAAATGATAACATTCTGCCGCCTAAATTAATCTTACTAGATGCGGTGGGAACCCTCTTTGGTGTCCGAGAAAGTGTGGGCGATATTTATAGCAAAATCGCCCAAAAATGGGGAGTTAATGTCTGTCCTAAAACCCTAAATCAGGCATTTTATAAGAGTTTTAGCGCGGCTACACCCATGGCTTTTCCCGGCGCAGATATGGCGGAAATTCCCCAATTAGAACTAGCCTGGTGGCGCGATATTGCCGCCGAAAGTTTTAAGGCTGTCGGGGTTTTTCAGGAGTTTTCGGACTTCCCCAAGTTTTTTGATCACCTTTACCAAGAATTTGCGACGGCTGAACCTTGGGTGGTTTATCCTGATGTAATTCCCACGTTGACAAAGTGGCGAAATTGTGGTATAGAATTAGGAGTTTTATCTAACTTTGATTCCCGGTTATATCCAGTGTTAGAAGTTTTGGATTTAGGGGGATTTTTCTCGACGGTGACGATTTCCACAGAAGTGGGTGCGGCGAAACCTGACCCGAAAATTTTTGCGGTCGCACTAGAAAAATACGATTTTCAGCCAGGAGAAGTTTTGCATATTGGGGACAGTTTGACAGCGGACTATGAGGGGGCAAAATCAGCGGGAATAGCGGGGGTATTAGTAGAACGAGATACTCCCTCAACGCCAGATAAAGCGTCCTATTCTACCTTAGCAGAGATTGAGTTCAATTGCGATCGCTAAATTACACCGACCTGATCGCAATAGCGGTCAAGTTGGGTAAAATAGTTATATGGGTTGATGTGACCTGGTTTAGGGAGGTATTGATCAAATGGGAACTGTCGAAAATTCCGATTCTCTGAGAAAACACTACGGAGAGGCGATCGCTCGCCGCATGGAACGTCGCAAAAAACTACAGAAGGTTATAATGTTCATTTCGACGGCAGCTTTTCTGGGGATGATGTCTTCGGGTTTGGGTGCAATGTTTCGCAGTAATTCCCAATCCTCGGAGGTAAACCAAGCGGAGGAGGTTGCCACAATTGTATCACAGTTAGAACGCCAAGAACAGGGTTATCAGTCGGTTTTGCAACGGGAACCGGAAAATCAAACAGCTTTGGAAGGGTTGGTGATGGTTCGCTTACAACAAAATAAACTGGAAGAGGCGATCGCACCTTTGGAAAAGTTGGTGAGTTTATATCCCGATATTGAGGATTATCAAAATCTCTTGAAACAGTTAAAAGCTGATACACAGACAGCGGTTGAAGATTAGTTAATATCTGGCTACTCATGAATCAACTCAGCGAGGAAGCGAGCTTATATGATAGGGATTATCATCTCTGGGTTCTGGAAACGGTTAAACATCTAGAAACAAGCGATTTCGAGGCTCTGGATTTGGAGAACTTAATCGCGGAAATTCTAGGCTGGGCTGCGATGGAGAAAAGAGAGTTAAGGAATCTTTTAAGGCTGTCATTTGAGCATTTGCTAATGTGGCAATACGGGGAGGCGGAAAGGTCTAATAATTACGGACATTGGCGGGGAGAAGTTACTAATTTTCGCAAGCAGATTAAAGATGAATTAGAAGATAGTCCGAGTCTGAAACCTTATTTACAACAAATATTTGAGCAGTGTTATCAAGATGGTCGGGAAATTGCCTCAATGCGATCGCAACTTCCCCTAGAGACTTTCCCGGAAAAGGCGATCGCCAACTTAGACCAGGTATTAGATGAAAATTGGTTTCCTCGGGTGAGTAAGTAGTGATTAAAGGCTGATATAATGGAGGCATAACTTAACGATGCAACAGTTAAGCGAATCACTGAAAAGTCTATATGATACGGATTATAATCTCTGGGTTCTGGAAACGGTTAAACACCTAAAAAAAGGTGATTTTGAGGCGGTGGATTTAGAGAACCTGATCGAAGAGGTGCTAGACTTGAGTAAAAGGGATAAAAGAAAGTTAGCCAGTCTGTTGACTCTTTTATTTGAGCATTTGCTAATGTGGCAATACTGGGAGGCGGAAACGGAAAGAAATCGAGGACATTGGGAAAGAGAAATAACTAATTTTAGATTGCAGATCGTCAGACTGTTAGAAGATAGTCCTAGCCTGAGAAATTACCTAGATGAGCAACTCAGCCAATGTTATCAAGATGGTTGTAAATTGGCGAGTAGACATTCGCAACTTCCCCTAGAGACTTTCCCGGAAAAGGCGATCGCCAACTTAGACCAGGTATTAGATGAAAATTGGTTTCCTCGGGTGAGTAAGTAGTGATTAAAGGCTGATATAATGGAGGCATAACTTAACGATGCAACAGTTAAGCGAATCACGGAAAAGTCTATATGATACGGATTATAATCTCTGGGTTCTGGAAACGGTTAAACACCTAAAAAAAGGTGATTTTGAGGCGGTGGATTTAGAGAACCTGATCGAAGAGGTGCTAGACTTGAGTAAAAGGGATAAAAGAAAGTTAGCCAGTCTGTTGACTCTTTTATTTGAGCATTTACTCAAACTCAAATATTGGCATTCTGAAACAGACAATAATCAAAATCACTGGCGGCGAGAAATCCGTAATTTCAGGAAACAGATTAAGCGACATTTAAGGGATAGTCCCAGCCTCGAAAATTACCTATCCCAGGAATTAGTTGATATCTACGAAGATGCGCGAGAGTTGGTTTCTGAGATTTCGGGTTTATCGGTGAGCGATTTTCCCACGACTCCGATCGCCAACTTAGACGAGGTGTTAGATGAAAATTGGTTTCCGTAAATCAAGGATATTAGGGTAGAATTGTGGGGGAAAGATGATGAATCAGGAATTTGTGAATAGCGATCGCCTAGCCTATTGGAAACAACGAATGACCCAGCAGGCGGCGCAAAATCAAAAATTAGTCAACCAGGCGCGATCGGATGTGGATACAATTGTAGAAATGCTGGTGAGTCAGTTTGGAGTGAGGCGGGTTATCCTATTCGGGTCGTTAGTTAGGGGGAGGTTTAGGGAAACTTCTGATATTGATTTGGCGGTGGAAGGGTTGAGAAAAAAAGATTATTTTTTGGCGGTGGCGGAGGCGAATGACTTAACGCGGCGATGGGTGGATTTGAAACCTTTTGAGGATTTAGAGCCACATTTTCGCGATCGAGTATTGCAAACAGGGGAATGTGTTTATGAGGCAGGTTAGTCCCAGTGAGTTACAGGAGTTAGCGACGGATATTGAACTGGAGTTAGCGCGTTTGGGAGAGTTGGAAAATGCGATCGTTCAAGTGCGCCAGGAAATCGATCGCTATCCGACACTATCGGGGGTTTTTTATGAGAGTTTAGCACTGAAATTGCATAATTTTTATACAGGCTGCGAGAGGATTTTTCAATTGATTGTTTCTGAACTCAATGGCGCGTTACCTTCGAGTTTTGATTGGCACAAGCGACTCCTCAACCGCATGAGTGTGGAACGAGAAGGACTCCCCCCAGTTCTGAGTTCGGAAACGGTGCAGAGTCTCCGGGAGTATCTCGGTTTTCGTCATATCGTCCGCAATATCTACGGTTTTGAACTGGAGACGGAACGGGTGGAAGATCTTGTGCAAGGCTATTCTCAAGTCTGGCATTGTTTCGAGTCGGAAGTGCGGCAGTTTGTCCAGGGGTTACGAGAGTTGGCGGAAAGGTTGGAGGAATGTTAAGTGTTGTTTCAGTGGCGGGAAGGCGATCGCTTTTTTGCCATGGTGTGGTAGAATAGCCAGGTATGTGATTTTAGCTACTCAAGGTAGTGAAAGCAGTCATAGTTAAGGAGGAATAATTTTCGTGGTATAATTTGTAACAGCTATTCTGACTAGCTATATCATAAAGAAAGACTATAACCAGTTTATGTAGAATCATAAAATGTAACAAATGATCCATAAATTAACTGAATCTAACATTGCTGAATGTCAAGCTAAGTTTAATCTTAGTTATCACGTTTCTTTTGCTCACATATGCCAAAATATAGTTGGTTTTGAAGGTAAAGATGTTCTGGAAGTGGGAGGGAGCTTACCAGAAGAGTTTGTGTTTAATTATCTAGGTGTTAAATCTTGGTCAGCCATAGAAACTCCAGATTACGAAAAGTCCCTAAAGGAAGCTGGAGGACTATCTCATAAAGGAACAATTATTCCTCATCACAGCAACATCAAAGTAAACAGGAACAAAAAATTATGAATTATTCTGAGGAATCAAAAATGTCAGAGGATCGAGTATTAGGTGAATTAGAAAAAGCTCAAGAATTATTTAAGCAAGGCAAATTTAAAGAAGCAGCGCAATTATATAAAGAATTAATTACTAATCACTCTGATTTACTCAAGAGTGGAATGGGTATTAACCTAGCCCATAGTATTATTTTGTCTGTAGATTGGTCTGAAGTTTCAAAAAACTTACCTTCAGGTATAAATTATTTAGAATCATCAGGCTGGCTCAAGTCTTTAGCGACTGGCGTTCCTATCAATTTTGATTCGCAACCTATTCCTTGGTACACCTATCCGGCGATAGAGTTTATAGAAAACAAGATTTCATCAGATTTTAAAGTTTTTGAATACGGCAGCGGGCAATCAACATTGTGGTGGGCTGAAAGAGTATTAAAGGTAATTTCGGTTGAAAGCGATCGCAATTGGTTTTCTTATATTCAAGAAAAAATGCCTAAAAATGTAGAATTAAGTCTCAGCGCTCAAGAAGAAGAATACGCAGCCGAAATCAGTAGATATTCAAATAACTACTTTGACGTAATTATTATAGATGGTAAGAATAGAAATAAATGTGTAGAATTAAGCTTAAGCAAGCTGAAAGATACGGGGTTTATTATTTTTGACAATACTGATGATTACAGCTACGATCGAGGAATCGAGTTCTTGGCATTTAATGGATATAAAAGAATAGATTTCTACGGCACCATCGCGGGCTACACTTACAAAAACTGTACTTCAGTATTTTTTAAAGATACTCAGTTATTAGAGAGAGGAGAATTACCTAGCGAGAAGGAGTCTTGTTTGGGACCTGCCTGTTTTCAAGTGACTCATCCTAGACCTAAAAATAATTATACAAGTATGGATAAGAAATGGCAGTTAAATAGACCAGTGTGCTTAATCCTATTCAATAGACCGGAGACCACAGAGAAAGTCTTTGAAGCAATACGGGAGGTTAAACCTCCTAAGTTATTTGTTATTGCCGATGGCCCGCGTCCAGAAAAAACTGGGGAAGCTGAGAAATGTGCGGCAGCGAGGGCTATCATTAATCGCGTTGACTGGGATTGCGAAGTTTTCACTAACTATTCTACGGTGAATTTAGGGGTAAGGAAACGAATATCGAGCGGTTTGACATGGCTATTTAACAATGTAGAGGAAGCCATTGTTTTAGAAGATGATTGTTTACCCCACCCCACCTTCTTTCGCTTTTGTCAGGAATTGTTAGAACGATATCGCGACGACGAGCGAGTAATGTTTATTTCGGGTGACAATTTTCAGTTTGGACAAAATCAAACTGAATATAGTTACTATTTTTCTTACTATGCCCATTGTTGGGGTTGGGCAAGTTGGCGACGGGCGTGGCAGAAGTATGATAGTGAAATGAGCTTGTGGCCACAGGTAAAAAATGCTGATTTGCTTTCTAACATTTTACAAGATAATGATGCCCAAAGATTTTGGTCTAATATTTTTCAACAGGTTTACGAAGGATTTAACACTTGGGATTATGTTTGGCAATTTACTTGCTTAGTTAATAATGGTCTAAGCATTCTTCCAAATGCTAACTTAGTTTCTAATATTGGCTTTACTTCTGATGCTTCCCATACCAGAGACGTAGGAAGTAAATTGGCGAATATGCCCACAGAAGCCATGAATTTTCCTCTCAAACATCCTCCATTTATAATCCGCAATACTAAAGCAGATAATTTTACCGAAAAAACTATTTTCGGTGGTAAAGCTTCTCAGCAAAAACCGCAAGAATCTAAAGAAATTTTAATAGAAGAAGCTGTTAAAGAATTAAATGCTAACAACAATCAACAGGCTTTGATGTTGTTTGAAGAAGCGATCGTTAGTTTTCCAGACAGGTTGTATATTAACTATGGGAAAGCAGTTGCTCTAGCTAAACTAGGACAACCTAATCAAGCCGTCGGCATCCTGGAACGTTTGTTAGCTGTCATACCTGACCACAGAAAAGCTAAATTGTTACTCCAAGAAATTAGACCTGGAAAAGTGGGAGATTTAATGCAACAAGCGGTTCAGGCGATCAATAATGATGAAGTGGTTCTAGCTTTTAATTTATTGAACCAAGCAAAATCATTAAAGCAACCAACAGTAGGACTAGATTATTTACGGGCTACCTGCTTCATCAAAATGAATCAACCAGCAGCAGCGTGGCAATCTTTATATGAAGAACTACGATATTTCCCAAATAATACTGAAGCTCAAAATCTTCGCAACCAAATTCAGGAACAATACCCGCAAATCCTTTCAAGCCGGGTAGGAGATACAGAATTTCAGGAATTATTGGGATTAATCCGTCCCTACACTATGTTAAGCGAAGCACGCTTATATTCTTTGTTCTGTTTAACAAAGCGTGTATGCTTAGAAAACATTCCGGGTAACTTTGCCGAATGTGGCGTGGCGGCTGGAGGTTCCACTGCATTAATGGCTGCAGTTATCAAACGATATACCAAACAACCCCGTTGGTTATATGCTTTTGATTCTTTTGAAGGGATGCCTAGCCCCACAGCAGAAGATAAGTCTTATGGCGTGTCTGCTGAGTTAACGGGTTGGGGAACAGGAACTTGTGCGGCTCCAGAAGCTAGTACGCGAGAAATTTGTTCTAAACTGGGGGTGGGAAATCTTGTACAAACTGTGAAAGGGTATTTCCAAGATACTCTGCCCATTATGCGAAACAGAGTCGGTATGCTTGCTCTTTTGCACATGGATGGTGATTGGTACGAATCGACAAAAGCAATTCTCCATAACTTATACGATCGCGTTTCTGATAATGGGTTCATCCAAGTAGATGACTACGGTCACTGGGAAGGTTGCCGCCAGGCATTCCATGAATTTGAAAGCGATCGCCAACTTAAGTTTAACATTAACCCAATTGATGGTACAGGGGTTTGGTTCCAGTGTCCCAACAAGTACCCGGTCAATCCAGTATTTCAACCTTTGTTGGTGGAAGAGTTTAAGGAAGACGATCCGGTGGTATATGGAATTCAAAGTCAAATGTCGCGCAACGAGCGCTTTCAACTGTACTATTCCCTACGCCAACTGCTGCCAGAAACGTCATCTCCTTTACGGTTTATTGAAATTGGGTCTTTTGCTGGCAGTTCCTTATTTTTAAATTACAGGGCATTGAAGCGGTCTCATACTGAAATACAAGGTTTTGCGATCGAGCCGGGACTACATCCACAGTTGCAACAAGTTCTCCAACAGTTGCAAAATGAAGTTACTCACCTACGGATGTTTTCTCACCAAGCTGTAGATCAACTGAGACAACTGTGCGAGATAGATGGTAATTTTCCGCCTTTTATCTTTGTAGATGGCGATCATACTTATGAAGGAGTACGACAAGATATTGCCAATTACTTTACCATCCTAGCACCAGGTGGAATCATGGTTTTTCACGACTATTTACCCCCTCTTAATGAGGAAAATCGTGAGGCTATCTTGTTTCATCATGGCGGCAAGGAACCGGGCATCAGGCAAGCCTGTCAGGAATTAATGGAAGATGAATATGGTTGCGAAAAGATTGAAATTCCATTATTATATCCGACAGACCCAACCCAAAGTCAAGCTTATTTGCCGATTATTCCACGAGTATTTTCGACAGTCAAAGTCTATCGCAAACCTTATAATTAAATTTTCAAAGTATGGAACCTATTAAAGTCCTTCATATCATTCCCTGGCTATGCAATGGTGGTGCTTCTCGCGCCACTATTGCAACGGCTAAATATTCCTTGAAACTAGCTAATTTTCAACACAGTGTAGCTTCTCTAACTGAAGCCGATCCATTTATGGCTGACATGGCTATAAAAGAAGGGCTAAGTGTGGTCAATACAACCAAGCGAGAAGAAATTTGTTCGGAAATGGAAAAAGCAGATATCGTACATATTCATTATTGGAATAATCCCCAAATGTGCGAGTTTCTGCGCTCGGAATTGCCCGCAACGCGCTTATTAATTTGGTTTCATATTGCCGGAGAACACCCACCGCAAGTTATTACTAGGGATTTAGTAGATTATGCAGATTTTGCCATACCTTGCAATCCCTACTCGCGCAAACTGCCAGTATTCGAGAACTTACCCCCCGAAGTGAAATTAAAAAAAGTGGGTATGGTTTATGATGCTGCCGATTTTGCTAGAGTTGCTGACGTGCAGCCCAAACCACACGATACCTTTAATGTTGGCTACATAGGTAGTGTCAGTTTTAGCAAAATGCACCGCAATTATGTCTCAATGAGTGCGGCTGCTAACATTCCTCATGTGAAGTTTGTAGTATGTGGCGGAGGTATTCACAACTTCTTGAAACAAGAAGCGGAGCAACTCGGTGCTTCGGAAAAATTTAATTTCCGTGGCTTTGTTGAAGATATCAAATCAGAAATAGAAAAGTTTGATGTTTATGGGTATCCTCTTTGCGAAGATACTTATGCAGCGGCTGAATTAAATTTGCAGGAAGTAATGTATGGGGGAGTGCCACCTGTAGTATTTCCTCATGGTGGCATCAGAAGTTTGGTCATGAATAATTATACAGGTTTAGTGGTTGATAGCGAATTAGAATATAGCCAAGCACTTGAATATTTATATCATCATCCAGAAGAACGATCTAGATTGGGAGATAACGCCAGAGAGTATGCCAAGCAAATTTTTGGTGCTGAAAATGCTGCCAAGGAACTCAATCCCATTTACGAAAAACTAATGGAATTACCTAAGCAAACTAGGCAGTGGGGGTTTCCCAGAGAATATAGTTTTCTGGATAAACCTGTTTCTATTTTAGATGTAGTGGGAGTTGACCAGAAGTTTTTAGGGTCCCAATTATTTGTCGAATCTATTGATGAAATAGTTACTGATTTTAGCATCAGTATGACATCACAAAACATTCAAAGGCTATTTAAGGCAGAAAAAAATATTGCCCAATCTTCAACATTGCTTTCCAGAGGTGAGGGGAGTTTTTCTCAATATGCAGATCATTACCCAGAAGATGGTTATTTAAGATTATGGCGCGGATTAGTTATGCACGCTCTTAGTCTCAATCAACAGGCAATTTCAGAATTTGCGGCAGCTATTGAGAACGGATGCAATCATTGGCGTGTGTTTTGGTATTTAGCACAGGTAGCAGCCAAAATAGACGCTCTGGATTTAGCCCAACGCGCTTTATTTGATGTCTTAAATTTTGCACCCGATTTTGCACCTGCCCAACAAATGCTGCAAGGCATAGAAGCTGCTATATCAGAGCAATCTCAGGCACTTGATCACCTCAATCTTAAAGATATTAACTTAATTGTCTTTCCAGATTGGAATCAACCAGAAGATTCTGTGGCGGAAGATTTGGCTCAAGTCATTAAGGCGATCGCCACTCATCCAGATAAAAGTCAGATGTGTCTTTTGATAGACAATAGCAACATTTCCGATGAGCAGGCAGATATAGCCCTATCTAGCATAATTATGGGTCTTCTTATGGAGGAAGATTTACAGGTTGAAGGGGGACCAGAGATTCAATTGTTAGGAAAGTTAACTAAAACGCAGTGGGTATCTTTGATAAATTGTTTGGATGCTAAAATCACGCTGGAGTCTGAGAATAAAGAAATAACTCAACAAGTTTCACTAGAAGGTATCCAAGAGTTCCAAATTGATTATATTAAACATTGTCAAGCAGTTGAGCTAGAGAATGGTACTTGGGAACTCTTCAAACTTAGTAATCTGAATTTTATCATTTTCCCCGACTGGTCACAACCAGAAGAAACTGTCGGATTAGAATTACAAGCGGTGATTAAAACCCTGGTTAATCATCCCGATAAAGCCGAGATGACCCTATTGATAGATAACAGCAACATTACCCCAGAAGAGGCTGATTTAGTGTTATCTAGTGTGGCTATGAACTTGTTAATGGAGGAGGAAATAGAATTTGATGGCGGGCCAGAAATTTTGTTAATTGGCGAGTTGAGTCCCATGCAGTGGTCGGCTTTAATGTCTAAGTTACAGGGTCGGATTAAATTAGACCATGAAAATCAGGAAGTAATTAATAACCTCAAGGCTGATATTATTCCGGTAGTTGAACCGGATAATAATTAATAATTAATAATTAATAATTAATAATTAATAATTAATTGTAGGGGCGGGTTCTGCCGTCAATTATCAATTCCCCACGACTATATTCATAAACCCGCCCCACCGTTTATATTGTAGGGGCGGGTTCTGCCGTCAATTATCAATTCCCCACGACCATATTCATAAACCCGCCCTACCGTTTGGCTGAGAAACCCGGTTTCTTTGAGAAACCGGGTTTCTTGACCTCTGGGGGAGAAAGCGGTGCGTCTACGATATGTGTAATAATTAATAATTAATAATTAATAATTAATTGTAGGGGCGGGTTCTGCCGTCAATTATCAATTCCCCACGACTATATTAATAAACCCGCCCTACCGTTTATATTGTAGGGGCGGGTTCTGCCGTCAATTATCAATTCCCCACGACCATATTCATAAACCCGCCCTACCGTTTGGCTGAGAAACCCGGTTTCTTTGAGAAACCGGGTTTCTTGACCTCTGGGGGAGAAAGCGGTGCGTCTACGATATGTGTAATAATTAATAATGAATAATTAATAATTAATTGTAGGGGCGGGTTCTGCCGTCAATTATCAATTCCCCACGACCATATTCATAAACCCGCCCTACCGTTTGGCTGAGAAACCCGGTTTCTTTGAGAAACCGGGTTTCTTGACCTCTGGGGGAGAAAGCGGTGCGTCTACGATATGTGTAATAATTAATAATGAATAATTAATAATTAATTGTAGGGGCGGGTTCTGCCGTCAATTATCAATTCCCGACGACCATATTCATAAACCCGCCCTACCGTTTCGGCTGAGAAACCCGGTTTCTTTGAGAAACCGGGTTTCTTGACCTCTGGGGGAGAAAGGGGCGGGTTCTGCTGTCAATTATCAATTCCCGACGACTATATTCATAAACCCGCCCTACCGTTTCGGCTGAGAAACCGGGTTTCTTGACCTCTGGGGGAGAAAGGGGCGGGTTCTGCTGTCAATTATCAATTCCCGACGACTATATTCATAAACCCGCCCCACCGTTTCGGCTGAGAAACCCGGTTTCTTTACCAGTTGATATGATGTTGGGTTTCACTGCGTTTCACCCAACCTACGGTTTGTAAGAGTTTAGCCACAACGTTCTAACAGCACATATAAAAATGGGTCTAGGGTGTCTAATAACTCCTTAATTTCATCCCTGGCTTTTTCCTGGCTAACAGGTTCTAGGGTAATGGGGTCTATGGGTCGAATTTGCTGCCACCGCTGCACTAACTCCTCAATAGTGCAAACCCTCTCCCACAGTGGCAATAAACAAGCTGCTATGCCACTATCCAGATGAATTGGTAGAAAAACAGGTAACCTGATATACTTGCTAATTTCAAAGGGTTTGTGGTTGGTAATGCAATTAATTAAATCTTCCCGGGACTGGGGGTTAGCTAACTGAGGATGTAGGCTGACTCTGGCGGTTTTCCAGTCGGAATCACTCCATTCCGACACCGGGATAAAATCTTTACCCTGGTGAGGATGACCACACCAAAAATCTAATAAACGGTGCATGGGTTGCAGGAGTTCAAATAAATGTAACCTGTCTTCCGTAGACATTTCCGCTAAACCCAACCCGAGAAAAACAGGTAAATCATCTTCATCCTTAAACAAATCCATAATTTCCCAATGTCGCCAATTTAACATACTGATAAACTCTAAATCAGCAGCTTTCAAAGCCGCAAAAACATCCGGGATAGTGAAACCTTTATCACCCAGCAATAGATGATTACTTAAAAGATACTCTTCTAATTCAGCATTTTTTGTATTCCAGGTTTGTTGTTTAAGCAATACCTGGTCTTTCAGAGATTTCATGGTTTCTCGCGCCATTTCCATCTGCATTTCTCCGGGTTGTTCATCCATTAACCCAATCATTTTAAAAAATTCCTGGGATTTAAAAAAGTTTTGGCGTTGGAAAGCACTGTGTAGATTGGTTCTAATAATACCATCGGGTTTCAGCACCGATTTCATGGCTTGCAACCCTTCTACGATATCCGGTAGTAAGTAGAGAACTTCATCGTTATTGATATAGTCAAACTCCCAACCCAAGCTGGGTAGTTCCTCAATATACATAGCATGAAATTCGGCATTTTCTATGCCATGATATTTCAATCTATCGCGGGAGGCTTCTACGGACTTTTCGGAGATGTCAATACCCACGATTTTAGCACCAGGATTAGCTAATGCTAATGCCAACGCCTTATATCCACTACCACAGCCAGCATCTAAAATAACTTTACCTTCGGTTTGAATAACCTGTTGGTTTCTCAGATAATAGGGAGTCAGCAAGTTATGAATATAAAGGCGTTCATAATCAGTCTTGGGGGATGTCTCTATAGGGATTCTAGGATACAGGGTAAAGTCGAACTGCTCGCGAATTTTCCGTTGTAGGTCCGATTCATTTATGGTTGACATTCGGATTGAATCTCCATATAATTTAACAGAGAGCTATAATAGCGTATATGCTAACAACTGCCACCGTCAATATACCGCTGCCACATTTCCTGATAGGCTTTTTCCATGTCGCGGGTAAACTGCTTGCCATTCCACAAAGGAGCAGTCCGCCTAGACTTGTGTAGTTTCCAGGAGATATCTTGGCGCAACCTTTCATCGGTTCCCAGACGAACCCCCCACTCCACATATTCCTCATCAGTCCAAGCAATACCCTCGGTGATACCAGCATTCATCATCATGGTATAACTATTGCGGGCTGCAAACTGTTCCCCTACCCTAGTCACCAGAGGAATACCCATCCACAGGGTTTCCATGGTGGTGGTTGCGCCGTTGTAGGGGTAGGTATCCAGCACCACATCTGCTATAAGTAAATTAGCACGATGTTCTTCTTCCAATTTTACGGGCGTAATAAATTTAATTCTCTCCCTAGTTATTCCTTGTTGATTGGCGATGTCAAAAAAGAACTGATTTAAAGAATCTTGTTGACCAAATCCCTTGACCAGAAAATAACTATTGGGAACTTCCCTTAAAATCTCCAATTGCAACTTGGCGATGTGGGGATTGTACTTAGGGCCTCTTTGCAACCCTAGATAAACTATTGCATCATCAGGAATTTCTAAATCAGCACGGGTCATGGTGGGTACAGATACTTCAAAACCATCCACAGCTAAATAGGTTTGAGGTAGCCTCCAGATAGTTTCCTGATAATATTCTTGAGCATTTTCTGGCAACACATAGGGATCAGCAATAAAATAATCAACTGTTGGCACTGCTGAAGCATCCCAACCGAGCCAAGTCACTTGTATGGGAGCTGGTTTAAGTGCCATTATCGCACTCATATTGGAAGTGGTCAAGCTATCCATATCCACTAGGATATCTATTTGATCAGCATAAATTTGCTCGGCTAAGTCTATCTTGACAGAACTATATTTATGTATGTGGTCAGAGTTAGCAATATACCATTCTTGAATCGGATCGTAAAAAACTCTGTATTCGGTCATGTAAGTGTAAATTTCAAAGTTATGGCGATCGCCATATTGAAATAAACTACGAGCCAGCCAACCCACCGAGTGCCTCCTCAAACAAGATGAAACATACCCAATCTTTAGTTTCCTTGGGGATGGTTGTACCCCCTGCCGCAAACTGGTATGGCGACCCCGAAATTTGGTAATTAGCTGCGGAAAGGCTATTTCCATGTTAGATTGACACACCTGAGAAATTTGTTTTCTGATGGTGATATTTTCCCGAGGATTATCGACTATATAGGCAAAATAAAAAGACGTTATATAAAGACCAACCCCCATTGATGAAGTTCCCAGATTCTTAGGATGTTCAACAATCAATTGGTCAATTAATAACTTGTGTTGTTCAACAACATCCCACAGTTCATCCCAGTATCCACCCGCAGTGAGTAGGGCTTTGAGAATGGTGAAACTTTGGCACAGTTTTTCCGGTATAGTTTCCACCACTGAATAGGCACGTTTAGCATATTCTATGCCTTGGGGATAGTCCCCTATATCAGTAAATAGTGCAGCAAGAGAATTCAGTAATTCTCTACTTCTTGGTGCTAACTGTAAACCTATCTGGCATAACTCTATGGCTTTTAAATGTTGATGTGCGGTACGGGCTAAATCAAAGGTCATATCTATAATGACTCTGATAAATTTTTCCTCACTAGTAACATAAGGTATCATCGCTGTTAGCAACTCTAAAGATGAGGGTTCTAGGGTGGCAACCTGCAAGACTTTTTCGGTAACTCTGATTAATAACTCCTGATTAATATTTGCACTCAAGGAGCTATTTTGTAAGATGTCAATAATTCCATAGTCTTTGATGATATCTGGGGTATAGGCATTAATGGCAATTGACAAATCAATTAAAGCCAGCAAATTATGAATGTCTGTGGGATTCAGTTCTCTAAGATGTTGGCGAATCACCCAGGCTAATTGATGATTTTCTAATTGGGCTTGCCGATTAGCTTCTTGGTAGAGAATATTACTTAATTCATTACTCCAATACTCAACCGGTTCTATATCTTCCTCATTGATAGCTAACAACCAGGTGATTTGGGCTTCTTCCTCTTGACCTTCTAGCAGCAACATCAAACCCAGATAAAAATAATAATACTTATTATTAGGTTCTGCCTCAATAGCTGCTTCATAATATCTAATCGCCTGCTGGTATTGGCAATTATGGAGATACTTTTCGGCTTGCTGACGAATCTCGGCTACTAAATCACTGGTCATTTTCACAATACCTATTATCCTTGAATTCAATTGATGCTGGCTCATCAACTCCTGGGAGTCATTAGCCCATGAAAAATTGATAATTTATGATTGTCCGCTAGTATATATTGTCCACATTTCCTGATAGGCTTTTTCCATCTCCCGCGTGAACTGTTTACTATTCCACAAAGGAGCAGTCCGCCTAGACTTGCGTAATTTCCAGGAGATATCCTGGCGCAGCCTTTCATCGGTTCCCAGACGAACCCCCCACTCCACATATTCCTCATCAGTCCAAGCAATACCCTCCGTGATACCAGCATTCATCATCATTGTATAACTATTGCGGGCTGCAAACTGTTCCCCTACCCTAGTCACGAGAGGAATACCCATCCACAGGGTTTCCAGGGTGGTGGTTGCGCCGTTGTAGGGGTAGCTATCCAGCACCACATCTGCAATAGCTAAATTGGCGCGATGGGTTTGCTCCAGCAATACTGAACCTGTCAGTCGCAACTGTTCTCGACTAACTCCCTGTTCTTCTGCTAACTCAAAAAACAGACCAGCGATGGATTGCTCTTTATCGAATCCCTTAATTATCAGATAACTATTGGGTACTTGTTTCAGAATTTGCATTTGCAGTTGGGCGAGTTCTGGGTTGTATTTCGGCCCCCTTTGGGCGGTAAAATAAACAATGGCATTTTCGGGAATATTGATATCCTGTCTTCGCAAACTGGGAATGCCGACCTCGAAGCCACCGACCGCCACATAGGTTTGAGGCAGTCGCCAGATAGTTTCTGAGTAATAATCCTGGGCATTTTCTGGCAAAACATAGGGGTCGGCAATAAAATAGTCAACGGTGGGTATAGCAGAGGCATCCCATCCCAACCAGGTGACTTGTACTGGTGCGGGTTTCAGTGCCATAATGGCGCAGGTATTGGTTAATGTCAGGCTATCTAAATCAACGAGAATATCAATCTGGTCTTCAGAAATTTGCTCGGCAACTTCTGTACTGACGATTCCATATTGATAAGACTTGGTGGCTTGTTCTGCATACCAGTTTTGCAGAGCATCTTGTCGATTTTCTGCCCCAATCATATAGGCATAAATTTCAAATTGATGGCGATCGTGATGTTGAAATAACCAGCGAGATATCCAACCCACAGAATGCCGCCGGAAACAATAAGATATATAACCAATCTTTAGGGTTTTATTGGTGGCTCCTTGATGGCGTTTCTGTAAATTCCGGGCTTGATATGTGGCGATATTTTCTGCCAGAGCAGTTTCTAAGTTGGCTTGGCAAATTTGAGCAACTTGAGTCTTTGTTTGTGAGTTTACGGCAGGGCAATCTCTCACATAAGGAAAGAAAAAGTTGGTATTATATAACTGCATAACCCCAGTCCCCAAGTTTAGGGGCGGGTCTTTCAGCATAGCATCCAGCAATGATTCCTGATGTTTTACCACCTCTCGCACTTGCTTTGTGCATCCCCCCTGAGACATCAGACCACTGATCATAAAATTGCTATCCAGGGCTTGCTGATCTGGGGATTCAGTGAGATGATAGGAACGTCTGGCATATTCAATGCCATCGTCATACTCGGTTAATTGAATACAAAATTGAGCCAAAGCCCTCAGCAACTCTTGATGATTCGGTGCCAGGTTCAACAATAACTCTCCATAGCCCTTGGCTATACTTGTTTTCGCAAAGGAATAGGCAATATCGTATAATTTAGGGATTAGGCTAGTGACAAACTCCGGTTGCTCACCAACATGGTTAATCACCGCCTGTCCCAATTCCAGAGATAGGGGATTAATTGCATCTACAACTAAGAGTTTTTTCCACAGGTGCAGTAGTAAATCTGGATTGACATTGATGGACTCCTGTTGCAGTAAGGAAACCAGTCCATATTCTGCGATCTCATTTCCGGTATAGGTTTTCAGGGTAATTGATAAATCAATTAACTGTAATATATTATTAATATCATCGGGATTTATTTGCTGGATGTGTTGGCGAATCCCCCAAGCCACGAAATGGTCTTCGGCGGCGGTTCGTGCGTCGGCTTCTGATGATAGCACCTGGAGTAAATCTATCGTCCACAGGTCAATCTGTTCTGGTTCTCCATCGCTCATGGCTACCAGCCAGGTGGTCTGGGCTTCTTCCTCCCGCTCCTGTAGCAGTAGGGTTAGCCCCAGTTTCCAGTAATTATATTTGTAGTCTGGATTTAGATTGATGGCTTGTTCATATAAAATGGCTGCTTGTTGATAATCCCTTTTCTGCAAGCAAATATCAGCTTCTGCTGATAAACTCATCTGCTTTTCCAATATCTGATTATCAATCATAGTCCCAGCCATAAACTCAATTAACTATTATAAAACAAAATAGGTAGCACTAATGTACTACCTATTTTTCATGATTTCAAGTTGTGTCAGTTTCTGATTTCATCATCAACAAGGGCAATATAGTTATTGCTTCAACAGTCCCACCGTATGCCATCGCTAAATGCTATAGTTGACAATGGGGTTGAAGAACCTAGCTGACTCCATCTGAAACCTAAACTGCTGGATTATCTATTAAATTGCTCTAAAATCAGTTCCACAGGAATTAGCACCCGCAGCAAAGTTTGCAGTAAAGTTTGCATTGTTCGCTTCGCACAGTTTAGCCAAAGTGGTACTTTCGTTTCCTAGGGTTTCACCTACCCAGACCAGGCCACCAAAGTCCCGGAGATTAGCAGCACCCTTGGCATTAACCACCGCACCTCCAGTATTAGCTGCTAAATTATAAGTGTAGTTTTCTGTAGCGCTGTTGATACCCAGACCCAATTGAGCTATTGAGTTAGCAAACACGTTACTATTTTCCATGTAAAACGCTTGTTGAGCCCGGTTGATGGAACCAACGTATGTTCTGGCTTCGGACTCCCTAGCTTTGTTAGCTTGGTTTAAGAAGGAAGGCAGAGCGATCGCCGACAAAATACCGATAATGATAATTACAACTAACAGTTCGATTAAGGTGAAACCACCGTCTCTTTTTTTCTGAGAGATATGTTGCAGGAATTTGGCTTTAAGTTCAGTCTTCATAATTCGTTCTCCTCGGGGTGAAAGAGGTTATTTGTTTTCTGTAGTTCTAACTTACCCACCTCGATCGCAAATCATATCACCTGCCGCAAAATTTTTTTTAATTTCTTCCGGAAAATCGTGTATCGCCCTCCCAGTGGGGAATACCGACTAAGGCGGTTAGGGCGGCTGGGTGTCAGACTCTATGGCCTTCGGGTGTAAGGCGGCCACCAATTGGTAAAATATAGGCGATCGCATCCCATGGCATTCTATATATAAATGGACAACAAACTGTTATTTGTGACCAAAATCCTGATCCTATCCCTAGGGCTATCCTTACTGATCAAATATGTCGGGCCAAATTTAGCCATTCCCGAAACCAATGCGATCGCTCTTTTCGCGGTTCTCTTCCCCTCTTCCCTGCTGGCGGTTCTGTTTTCGTGGCGAATGTGGCTAGACAGATAAGCAGATCCGAGAGGTGCTAAACCTCAGTCGGTTTCTTTTGGGACTCGTGCCATTGCTCCAGCCCTTTCTCATCCCCAGCGAAACTATCTATAGAGACTCGACGCTCTGGCATAGGTTGCACAGGACCATTAACAGGGCTATACTTGCAAAAGCAGATCACGATCATATCAAACTCAGCCGTAGAGACATCAGGAGTGTAACTTTCCACCCTAGTTACTTCCCAGTCCCCCTGGCGATAATGGGTGCTGTAGCCATGTTCAGTGGGATTATGCAACCCATCAATACGAACAAACTCCCTCGGTCGATATCCCAACTCAGGAATAGGTTGATCAGAAGAGTCGAAATGTTCAGCCAAAATTCTAGTTAAACCCTGGGTATGTTGGAGTTTACGTTCTTTCCAACCAGGTTCACCCTTATCAGCCCGAAAAATGATGTATTTTCGCATCAATCTTCCTCCTTCTCAGTTTCATTATAACGCCGAGGAAACTCCGTTTTCCCCAGAAATACGCAATCAACCTCAAGGATAGGATCTGAGGTTACCTCAATTCGCACAAGATTCCACCCATATTTTCGTTCCATATCTTCGCAGCATCCTTCATCTACCGCTGCGTGGCGAGATATATCTTCCTGTTCATCATATCTGGGTTTGGTCATCGGTGGCGGGCTGGCTTTAGTGGAATCGCACTACATAATCTAATATCATAGATCACTATTCTATAGGCGATCGCCTGTAGAAAAGCAAATTCTCTCACCCTGAACAGTCGAATGACCCTAGGTACATGGATAGGCTTCACAGCTTTCTTAATCGCTATATATATCCTGTGGCGGATTAAACAAGCCCTGCTGATGATTTTCGCCGCCGTCGTCCTAGCCACCGCCTTAAACCGTCTCACCCGCCAATTCCAGCGTCTGAAACTACCGCGATCGCTTGCCGTTTTTCTGTCGATTAGTCTATTCTTCTTAGGGATTATCATCGGCTTTTTATTGGTCGTCCCCCCCCTAATCAACCAATTAGAACAACTAGCCAAACAGGTCCCCGCTGGTCTCGAACAAGGTCTAAAGCTGCTGAACCTGTTAATTGACTATTTACGCACCGACCTCAACGGACCCCTGCGGGAATATCTATCAGAAGTCAGTCGCGACCTGAGACAGATCCGCATCGAACAAATTATCCAACAAGCCCAAGCCCTGAGTAATCAACTAATCGGCGGTTTTGGTGTCGTGGTGGGAACCACAGTAGAAGGATTAGTCAGCATATTATTAATCCTCGTCCTGACCATGATGCTTTTAGCCGACCCCCAAGCCTACCGTCGCAGTAGCTTACAGCTAATTCCCGCCTTTTACCGAAGGCGAATGAACCACATACTAGACACTTGCGAAATAGCCCTAGGTCGTTGGCTAATCGGTGCGCTACTCAACATGATTTGTGTCACCCTGCTAACAGTAATCGGCTTGTGGATACTGAGAGTCCCCTTAATTTTCGCCAATGCCATTCTCGCGGGACTGCTGAACCTAATTCCCAATATAGGTCCTGCTGTTAGCGTCATTCCCCCAATGGCGATCGCCCTTTTAGACTCTCCCTGGAAAGCCACATTAGTAGTGATGTTATATATCATCATCCAGCAAATCGAAACCGCCGTAATCATGCCCTCGTTAATGGCTTACCAAGTCTCCCTACTACCAGCCATCACCCTTCTCGCCCAAGGATTTTTCCTAACCTTCTTCGGATTTGGCGGACTCGTGTTAGCCTTTCCCCTCGCGGTAGTCGGTCAAGTTTTGATCAAAGAAATCCTGATCCGAGATATCCTAGATATTTGGGATAATCCCCCTCCCCTTAAACCCGTCGCCGACCAACCCTCACTTTTAACCAGTGAAACCCTCCCAGAGCATAATCCCAGGAATAATCACCAGTGAAAACCATAGCCGAAATCAACCACAAAATCAATCAGCAGCAAGCCATTGTCTGCACCATCGAAGAACTCAAAGCCAGAGTCAAAGAAACCAGCATCAGCCAAGTCGCCGAAGAAGTCGATGTCATCACCACCGGAACCTTTGAACCCATGGAATCTTCCGGGGCAATTATCAACCTCGGACATACAGACCCCCCCATCAATATTCGCACCTGCTGGCTTAACGGTGTACCCGCCTACAGTGGTTTTGGCGCAGTAGATATATATATTGGCGCTACCCAAATGGTGAAAGAAGGAGATGAACCAAGCGATCGCGGTGGCGGTCATGTAATCGAAGATTTAATCGCTGGAAAAACCGTCCATCTTCAAGCTGTTGGGACTCCCTCCGACTGCTACCCCCGTAGTTCCCTAGAAACCTCGATTAACAAAGATACAATTAACCAGTTTTATCTATTTAATCCCCGCAATTTATACCAGAATTTTATCATTGGCGTTAATGGTGGCGATCGGCCTTTATTTACCTACCTCGGACCCCTACAACCATTTTTAGGTAATGCAGTTTACTCCAACTCTGGCGCGATATCTCCCCTATTCAATGACCCCGACCTACAATTAATCGGCATAGGAACTCGCATTTTTTTAGGGGGAGGAATTGGTTATATCACCTGGGAAGGAACCCAACATTTCCCCATCCAAAAAAAATTACCTAACCGCACACCCATAGGACCCGCCGCCACCCTAGCCGTTATCGGTGATGCTAAAAAAATGAACCCCTATTGGGTGCGAGGCTGCTATTTTAAACAACACGGACCCTCTCTCATGTTAGGCATTGGCATTCCTTTACCTGTGCTTAATGAAGAAGTGGTTTTGCGCGCTGCTATTGCTGATGAGGATATTGTTGCGCCAGTCGTCGATTTTGCTATCCCCCGCCGGGTTCGCCCGACCTTCGGTTTGGTAACATACGCTCAACTCAAAAGCGGTCGTATCCAAATTGAGGGTAAAACCGTCCGCACCGCCCCCCTCGCCAGTATTTCCCGCTCTCGACAGGTCGCGGAGGAACTCAAGGAATGGATAGAGTCTGGCAATTTTACCCTCACTGAACCTGTCGCTCCTATCCCTATGGACAGGTCTTTTATCCCCCAAGATATTTGGGGTTCTCAAATACGTTTAGATTGATTTTATCCCCTACTCCGACAATAGCCATGACTTATCAATTTAGGCAGACAATTTTAAACATTGAATCAGTCACCACAAATTTCCGTGAAAATAGTCATCATTTTCGCCACGAGAGAATCGGCACTTGACAGGGTTTTGGGTTTATGATAACTAATGGTTATACAGCTTGTTCACCAGTCGCTTAATACATTGCCCTCACCCTAAATCCCTCTCCCAGAGAGGGAGAGGGACTTTGAGAGGTGATCAGATGATTTCTGAACAGGCTGTATGTGAAAATACCTTTGTTGTATCTATAGGGACTCTGTAGCGGATTTCCGGTAGAAAGCGATCGCCTCAAACCTGCATTTTCTCGCTTCACCTACCCCACCCATAACCCTCACTCTGATTCGTGAATTTGCTGGCGATGCACGAGTTTTTTTTCGGCGTTTTGAGGGGGGGTTGACAAAATTACCAAAATGTGCATAACCGCCAGTTGCCATAGCCGTGACTTATCGATTTCGGGAGACAATTTTAAACATTGAATCAGTCACCACAAATTTCCGTGAAAATAGTCATCATTTTCGCCACGAGAGAATCGGCACTTGACAGGGTTTTGGGGTTCTGATAACATGAGGTTATATGTGAAAATACCTTTGTTGTATCTATAGGGACTCTGTAGCGGATTTCCGGTAGAAAGCGATCGCCTCAAACCTGCATTTTCTCGCTTCACCTACCCCACCCATAACCCTCACTCTGATTCGTGAATTTGCTGGCGATGCACGAGTTTTTTTTCGGCGTTTTGAGGGGGGGTTGACAAAATTACCAAAATGTGCATAACCGCCAGTTGCCATAGCCGTGACTTATTTATTTCGGGAGACAATTTTAAACATTGAATCAGTCACCACAAATTTCCGGGTAAATAGTCATCATTTGCGTCACGAGAGAATCGGCACTTGACACCGTTTTGGGCTTCTGATAACATGAGGTTATATGTGAAAATACCTTTGTTGTATCTATAGGGACTCTGTAGCCGATTTCCGGTAGAAAGCGATCGCCTCAAACCTGCATTTTCTCGCTTCACCTACCCCACCCATAACCCTCACTCTGATTCGTGAATTTGCTGGCGATGCACGAGTTTTTTTTCGGCGTTTTGAGGGGGGGTTGACAAAATTACCAAAATGTGCATAACCGCCAGTTGCCATAGCCGTGACTTATTTATTTCGGGAGACAATTTTAAACATTGAATCAGTCACCACAAATTTCCGGGTAAATAGTCATCATTTGCGTCACGAGAGAATCGGCACTTGACACCGTTTTGGGCTTCTGATAACATGAGGTTATATGTGAAAATACCTTTGTTGTATCTATAGGGACTCTGTAGCGGATTTCCGGTAGAAAGCGATCGCCTCAAACCTGCATTTTCTCGCTTCACCTACCCCACCCATAACCCTCACTCTGATTCGTGAATTTGCTGGCGATGCACGAGTTTTTTTTCGGCGTTTTGAGGGGGGGTTGACAAAATTACCAAAATGTGCATCAGGGACAATCAAGGAATTGTCCCTGAGTATGTTAGACAGACCGAGAGGACTGTTAACTGTGAGTGCTAAGGGGTTAGCGGGTCTAACTAATCTTGAGTTTTAGGAGGTTTTCGGGGAATAGGTTTTGGCGTGGGAGTGCGGCGGGGCTTAGTATCAGGACGAGGCGATCGCGGGAAACTGTCCCTGGGTTTACCGGGTTTAAAAGGTCTTTTACCCTTAATAGGTAAAGCCCCGATATCGTGGCTTTCCTCAACCACTAAATCATTACCCATCAGACGGGCATGAAGGTCTATAAAATGTCCGACAGGTCGGAGACCGACCATCCCCAGTAATTTTAATTTAAAGAACTTGGGTTTTTCGTTTTCATGGCGAGAGGATTGTCGGATTTTGACGATCGCATATTGAGGTTCATCCTGAGACTGATAAACAATCTCACCTCGAATGGAGAAATAACCATGTTCGATATCCGGTAAAGCCTGAGACTGCGGGGAAATATCGAGGGATATGTTATCTATCTCCGTAGAGTCATCATCAGATTGAGTCAAAGTTTGAGGCTCCCAAACTCCCATAATTTGCACGTGCAGATCATCTTGCTTCTGGCGAGTGCGAGGATAAACCACCCAAAGATGTTCAGCCTCCAGGTCAATATGTTTTTTAACTAAACTCATGACCCGTCCCAACAGAACCGCATCAATTTCCGCCCCCTCGACAGTGCGAAGAACACCTTGGGTAAACTGTTCACCCGAAGCATGATAACACCCGCGCACCAAACCGATCGCCCTATATTGGCGAGGCTCACTAGGGGGAGGTATAGGGTGAACTAAGCGATCGCTATCATCTGATAGCTGTTTAACATCATTATCGGGGGTAGGTAACGGCGTATTTTCAGACAACTTAGGCGCTGTGGCATCATCTATCTGTTGAACTTGAGAACTTTCCACCTCTGGTTGCTCAACACCTGGTTGAGGTGGGATAGGGGGGGAAGCGGGGACTTGGGGAAATTTATTCGGAGAAGGACTCATAAAACCTCAAAGTGGAAGAAACATACCATACCGAAAACGGCATGATTTTCTAGGTGATACACTACCATCAGAATCTCCTCTGCGTTAATCAAGTCAGATATTAGGGTGGATAATACCCCGAGAAACCGACTCCACATCCACAGAACTAGACCTATCGGTGGCTAGGATAGATCAGAACTCATCAGGTAGAACTATGGCGATCGCCTATTTAACAGCAATTACGCCGATATGCTTATTGTACTAAATCCCATTAGACAAAAGCGAAATCCGTAACCCATTCCGGTGATCCATTCTGCTACCATGTGATTAGCAGTGGTATTAGCTGGGAGAAAGCAGGAATTTAGAAGTTATGGTAGATAAACGTCGTGGCGTGGTTGGGGTAATTTTAGTGCTATCCCTAATCGCATTTGTGGGATTTTCCATGGCCCCCTTGCTGGGAGGACTGTTCAGAAACGATTCATCCGAGTCCGCCGGGAATCAGACCGCCGTTTCCAATATTAGCGGCGCTCAACTCCAAGACCTCCAAGACCAAGCCAGGGGCTATCAATTGGTTTTACAAAGAGAACCCGATAACGAGACAGCCTTACGGGGATTTCTGCAAGCTAAATTTGAGTTAATCAGTCAAGGTCAAGGACAGGTCGCAGATGTTGTTGAACCTTTACAGCGACTCGCGCAATTACACCCGGAAACTCCAGAATATGGGATTCTATTAGCTCAAGCTCAAGAGTATACAGGCAATCCGGAAGGTGCGGCTCAAAGTTATCGAAAAATTTTAGAACAGCGACCCGGAGAAGTTCAAGCCCTACAGGGACTCGTTAGCCTCCTGATTTCCCAAAACCGCCCCGAAGCCGCCATTGGCTTATTGGAAGACACCCTCAAATCAGCACCACAGATTAATCAAGCCCAAGCCGGAAGTATTGACGAAATCTCCATCCAACTAATCTTAGGGCAGGTTTACGCCGAACAGCAACGTTACCAAGAAGCGATCGCCGTTTATGATGAAGCCATCAAAAATAGCGAGTCAGACTTCCGCCCCGTCCTAGCTAAAGCTATCATACTCAGACAACAGGGTAATCCTGAAGATGCCGAGTTACTATTTGCGGAAGCCATAGACTTAGCCCCCGCCGGCTTTAGAGATCAAATTAAACTACAGGCAGGAATGACACCCACTTCCCCAACTATGGAAACTTCCCCCGAAGCTACCACAGAAACCGAGGCTGTGGAAACTGATGGTACAGGACTACCCGAATAATCCATGCTCATTCAATATCTCCCTGTCGGGTTTCAATTTACCTCTCCCGGACCGACCATCTTAGAAGTCGGTCCCATATCAATTCGCTGGTATGGTTTACTAATTGCTTCGGCGGTGTTAATTGGTGTCACCCTCTGTCAATATCTCGCCAGTCGCCGCCATGTCAACCCAGAGTTAATGGGGGATTTGGTGATTTGGTTGATAATTGGTGCAATTCCCGCCGCCCGACTTTACTATGTTGCCTTTCAATGGCAGAATTATGCTAACGACCCCGCTAGTATTATTGCCATTTGGAAAGGTGGCATCGCTATTCATGGCGCAATTATCGGGGGTATCCTCGCGGCGCTCATTTTTGCCAAAATTAATCAGGTCTCCTTTTGGCTGTTAGCTGATTTGGTCGCACCTGCCTTGATTTTAGGTCAAGCTATCGGACGCTGGGGAAATTTCTTTAACTCCGAAGCCTTTGGCGGTCCGACAGACTTACCCTGGAAGTTATACATATCTCCCCCCTACCGACTTCTCGGTTATCAGGACTATCAGTATTTTCATCCCACTTTCCTCTATGAGTCAATCTGGAATTTCCTCGTCTTTGGCTTACTGCTAACCCTGTTTTTCCGAGACCTCCAACAAAAGCCTCCCCTCAAGTTAGGCAGCATTTTTTTAGTTTATGCGATCGCCTACAGTTCTGGACGAATTTGGATTGAAGCACTCCGAACTGATAGCCTTATGTTAGGACCCTTTAGAATAGCCCAATTGATTAGCTTCGGCGGTATCCTATTGGGAATGGCAGGTCTACTATGGTTATATGTTTTCCAACGCCATTTACCTGATGTCGTCAAATCTGATTTCTAGCCATCAACCCACCCCAACCAAAGTCCCCTAGGTTGCCATTGGTTGCCATTGGTTGCCATTGGTTGCCATTGGTTGCCATTGGTTGACAACAATCTCCCAGAATGATAGAAGATAAAAAAGGCCCCGGAGTTTGTTTCTCTCCAGGGCATCAACCAGGGTGCATCTACCATACCTAGTTACCACCTAACTCTGATATAATCCGGAATGAAATTACTGGGACGGCAAAAATTTTTGCTATGAATGGCACAACCCGAGAATCATTGCCACCAATGGTGTATATTGTAGGGGCAGGACCAGGCGACCCAGAATTACTCACAGTTAAAGCCCAAAAACTTTTGACTCAAGCTGATGTGATTCTGTTTGCTGATTCCTTGATACCCCCGCAAATGTTAGTCGGTGTGCGTCAGGATGCAGAAATTATCCCCACGGCTAATCTGACCCTTGAGGATATCCTACCTGTTATGATAGATAGAGTCCAAAAAGGGCGATCGGTTGTCCGTCTACATTCGGGAGACCCTAGCCTATATGGGGCTATTTATGAACAGATACGCCAACTCTTAGAGATGGGTATTGATTTGGAAATAGTCCCCGGTATTAGTGCTTTTCAAGATGCCGCCGCTAAACTCAAGCTGGAGTTAACTATTCCTGAGTTAGTCCAGACTATCATTTTAACCCGCGTCAGTGGACGTGCTACGGGTGTTCCTCCCTCAGAAGAGTTGGCGAGTTTAGCAGCCCATCAAGCTAGTTTATGTCTCTATCTCAGTGCGCGTCATGTCGCTACCGCCCAAGATAAGTTAATCGCACATTATCCCCCCCAAACACAGGTCGCTATTTGTTATCGTCTGGGATGGCTTGATGAGAAAATTAGGGTAGTTCCCCTACATCAAATGGCTGAAGTTACTCAACAAGAAAATTTGACACGCACCACACTCTATCTCATAACTCCCGCATTGGGTGCTAACCCTACCGCCAGGTCTAGCCTTTATCACCCGCAACACTCCCACTTATTTCGCCAAAATGTTAAGTTTTGTTAAGTTTTGTCAAAAAAATCCCTTTTTTTGGGGGGAGGGGTTGCTTTTCGGTCGCGTCCGTGATAGTCTATATCATAATGGAGATATTGACTATAATTTCAAAAAAGCATAAATTCCAATTATAAACTTTATACTTATATATTACCATGAGTTGCCGAGACTTGTCAATTGGCGATCGCCTATAACCCCAAAAATTCCCCAACCAGAGGGTAGGGTGTGTCATTCGGACACCACCACATCAACACCCAGCCACTGACTGACTGACGCACCTTCAATGCTTCAGAGGGTAGGGTGTGTCAGGCGATCGCCTATAACCCCAAAAATTCCCCAACCAGAGGGTAGGGTGTGTCATTCGGACACCACCACATCAACACCCAGCCACTGACTGACTGACGCACCTTCAATGCTTCAGAGGGTAGGGTGTGTCAGGCGATCGCCTATAACCCCAAAAATTCCCCAACCAGAGGGTAGGGTGTGTCATTCGGACACCACCACATCAACACCCAGCCACTGACTGACTGACGCACCTTCAATGCTTCAGAGGGTAGGGTGTGTCAGGCGATCGCCTATAACCCCAAAAATTCCCCAACCAGAGGGTAGGGTGTGTCATTCGGACACCACCACATCAACACCCAGCCACTGACTGACGCACCTTCCATCAATCTCATTGTGTTAAGTTTTGTTAAGTTTTGTCAAAAAAATCCCTTTTTTTGGGGGGAGGGGTTGCTTTTCGGTCGCGTCCGTGATAGTCTATATCATAATTGAGATATTGACTATAATTTCAAAAAAGCATAAATTCCAATTATAAACTTTATACTTATATATTACCATGAGTTGCCGAGACTTGTCAATTGGCGATCGCCTATAACCCCAAAAATTCCCCAACCAGAGGGTAGGGTGTGTCATTCGGACACCACCACATCAACACCCAGCCACTGACTGACTGACGCACCTTCAATGCTTCAGAGGGTAGGGTGTGTCAGGCGATCGCCTATAACCCCAAAAATTCCCCAACCAGAGGGTAGGGTGTGTCATTCGGACACCACCACATCAACACCCAGCCACTGACTGACTGACGCACCTTCAATGCTTCAGAGGGTAGGGTGTGTCAGGCGATCGCCTATAACCCCAAAAATTCCCCAACCAGAGGGTAGGGTGTGTCATTCGGACACCACCACATCAACACCCAGCCACTGACTGACTGACGCACCTTCCATCAATCTCATTGTGTTAAGTTTTGTTAAGTTTTGTCAAAAAAATCCCTTTTTTTGGGGGGAGGGGTTGCTTTTCGGTCGCGCCCGTGATAGTCTATGTGATAATGGAAATATTGACTATAATTGTAAAAAAGCATAGATTTCAATTGTAAACTTTATACTTATATATTACCATGAGTTGCCGAGAGTTGTCAATTGGCGATCGCCTCTGTGGATAGATTCAAGATGAAAGCAGAACATGGGATAATCACGGGTGGTTCTAGTGGGATAGGCTTAGAGATAGCGAAACTGCTGATTCAGACAGGGGCGAATATTACCCTAATTGCGCGTGATGGTGAAAAATTAGAAAAGGCGGCGAGGGAACTAGAGAAGTTGTGCCCTGAGCGAGAGGTGTTAACCTTGGCGGCGGACGTGAGCGATCGCCTGGAGATAGAAGCTGCTATGATGAACTCATGCGATCGGCTAGGTACACCGGATATATTGGTGACATCAGCGGGCATAGCTTATCCTGGTTATTTCCTAGAAATACCGATAACAGTCTTTGAACAAACAATGTCAGTGAACTATTTTGGGGCGCTATACTCAGTAAAGGCAATAGTTCCGCTGATGGTGAAACGGGGGAAAGGGACAGTAGTTCTGATCTCCTCCGGGGCGGGTTTAATCGGGCTGTATGGCTATGCCGCCTACTCTCCTAGTAAATTTGCCTTACGGGGGTTAGCCGAGGCTTTACGGGGCGAATTAAAGCCATTGGGGATAAAGATAGCGGTAGTATACCCACCCGACACAGATACGCCACAACTGAGGACAGAAAACTTGACTAAACCGCCAGAAACGCAACAGATAACCGCGACGGCTGGAATTTGGAAACCAGAAGATGTCGCCGAGGCTATTGTGCGAGGTCTGGAAAAGGGGGAGTTTGCAATCACTCCGGGAATGGAAATGACGCTACTGAACCGCCTTCACAGCTTGGTATCACCGGGACTTAACTGGTACTTTGACCGCCTAGTGGCTAAAATCTCCAAACACCATAGAAGCCATGGGGACCGGATTATGAACAAATCTACTCGAGAAGTAGCGATCGCCATTTTGTACCAGTCTGACAAAATTCTCCTACAGCTAAGGGACGATATCCCCACCATAGTTTATCCTGGGGTTTGGGGGATGTTTGGCGGTCATATAGAACCAATGGAAACCCCCCTAGAAACCATGAAAAGGGAATTACTCGAAGAAATTGGCTATGTCCCGACCTCCCTATATGAGTTTGGCACTTATGCGACAGAAGAGGTAGTGCGCCATGTATTTCACGGACCCTTAGAAGTAGGTCTTGAGCAACTGATTTTAGGGGAGGGGTGGGATATGGAACTGGTAACCCGTGCGGATATTATAGCCGGACAAGCCTATTCTAAGCAAGCGGGAATGTTGAAAGCGATCGGCGAACCCCACCGCCTAATTTTACTAGATTTTCTTCAGGCCTAAGCACGGTGTCAATGGCCAATTTCCACAGGAAATATGGCGATCGCGCGCCGCCACTTTGTAGATCATCCGACAATAGGGACACTACCATCATTAGGAAGAAATAGGCGGGGGTCTACCGGAGTTCCGTCAGGTCGGCGAATTTCAAAATGGAGATGGATAGAATAGCCGCCGCCATCAATTTCTCGTCCTTCGTACCCAAAACCAGAACCGCCTCTAATACCGATTAATTGTCCTTGGGAAACGTTATCATTTACCTTGACTCTAATTGACCGTAAATGCAAATATCGGTGTTCCCAACCATCAGGGCGGCGAATATGAATAGACCGACCATCTGCGCCGCTGGTATTATTTTTAACATACTCCACCACCCCATTACTAGCAGCATAACATTCATCAGGAGTATATCCGCCAATATCAACCCCAGCATGAAGTCTTCCCCTCGCATAACCAAACTCAGTTCTGGGTCCCATGCTAGTGCCGCGCATCGGCCATTTCCAACTACTGGAAACAGTAGATGCTGGTTTGGGACTGCTGGCTGGGCTGTTAATATCTGCGGGAGTATTAATATTTACCGGCTGATTAATGCTGCCTATTTTATCATCTATAATTTGAACGTGAGGGGCGAATATATACCAGGTTTCCCGTTGTCCAGGATGGGGAGGTCTAAATTTAATTTCTAAGTGTCCATATCCGGCTGCTTTATAGTCGGTAATTTCGTATTGGTTGCCAGAATAGATAGAAATTTTATCGGCGGAAGTTAGTTCATGGGCTTGCACAGGTTTCTGTTTTAAGACGGTGTTCTGTTGTATGATAATTTTCATGATTAGTTATCCCGTATTTGGCTAAGTTTAAGTTAAGGAACTAATTATATAGCCCTATGGAGACAGGGAAAGATAGGGAGTAGGGGGGCAAACCCGAATTAACTTGTTAGTTGTTGTATCTGGGTATATTGCCATTAGGAGTAAACTGGGGGAAATGGCTTAACAACTGCTTTAAATTGAGATACTGAGTTAAGGTGAAAGCATCAACTCCCAATTCAGTGCGATCGCTTGCTGCCACTATACCAGCGAGTGAGTGCCACCAAACAGCGACTTGGGCGCTTAATTCTGGGGGCTGTGACCGTAGAGACTGAATAGCGAGTATCCCCCCTAACAAGCCAGTGAGAACGTCGCCACTGCCTCCACGGGCTAGGGCTGGGGTACTTTCTGGGTTAATGATTACTGACTCAGCGGTAGCAATACAGGTTCTTGCGCCCTTTAAAATGACGACAGCGCCAGTTAAACGGGCTGCTTCCCTACTCCCCTCGATAGAGGTATGTGATTCATGATTTAACTGGGGAAACAGGCGTTTAAACTCTCGACGGTGGGGGGTGAGAATGGTTGCAGCCTGACGGTTAGATAGGGTAGTCACGGGGTCTAGTTTGGCTAACAGGTTCAGGCCATCAGCGTCTAAAACTAGGGGTCTATGGCTATTTAATACTGTCTGAATGACGGATACATTGTCAGCGGTTAAACCGGGACCACAGGCGATCGCATCATAACTATCCAAGTTTATATGGTCAGCAATAGAGGCGATCGCACCGTTATCCGTTTCTGGACAACCAATAATCAAGGCTTCCGGTAGTGGAAAACTCAATAAGGGTTTGATCGACTCTGGGACAGCTATTGATAGCATTCCCACTCCACTAGCCCGCGCCCCCAGACCTGATAATAGCGCCGCCCCGGTATAACGACGCGATCCGGCAATAATTAATAAATGCCCCTGTTTATACTTATGGGTATTCTGAGGGAGGGGGATAGGTAAATGAGATCTCGCCAATTCCGGAGTTAGTCGCCTTAGGTCGGGAGACACCCCCAGGACAGCATGAATATCAGTTACAGGGATATCAAAATCAATTAACTCGGAAGTTCCCAACCATGGTAAGGCTTCTTCCCGCAAAAAGGCTAATTTCCATAACCCCAAACAGAAAGTTTTGGTTGCTCTAATAGCTGTTCCCAGCACTAATCCTGTGTCAGTATGGATACCTGATGGGATATCAATGCTAAAAACGGGCTTATTCCACCAGCTATTGACAGTTTCGACTATTTGTGCTAAGTCTCCCTGAATGGGACGTTCTAAGCCAAAGCCAAACATCCCATCAATAATTAGATCACAATCTGCTAATTGTGCGATCGCCTCTACAATTTCAATACCCAAACTAGCAGCATATCGAAAATGGTCTGCGGTGAGTGGCTTGTGTTTGCTAAAGGGGGAATATAGCAGGACGCGATAACCGCGATATAATAATTCCCGCGCCACCACCAACGCATCACCCCCATTATGCCCCGGTCCCACCAAAACCCCAATTAAGTTTACTGGTGTGCTGGTATACTCAGAGTGTAAAATCGACAATAGGTGGCGAGTAATATTGAGGGCGACCTTTTCCATTAAAGCTGCCACAGGCATTCCCGCGTCAAAAATGCGAGTTTCTATGGCTTGCATTTGGGCAGCGGTCACAGCAAACTGTTGAATAAGTTGGAAACGATTAGGAGTGCCTGCCATTATTAATCATGCTAAGGGTTTAGGGACTATCTGCCAAAATATATTTGAGCCGAGCCAATTCCCGAATCTGTGAGATAATTTTCCCATTCTTGGGCGAGTCCCAAATTGGCAAAAGGTCCAACGGCTACCAAGGGGTCAGCGAAGTGGTCGCGAATGATAATGCTATTTTGAGGTACACCTAAAGCTATGGCATTTTCAGCAGTCCTAGACAGTTCGGCGGCGGGTGTGGGAATTAATACAAAATAGCCATCAGTATCACTTAGTCCCAGGTTAATACCTGACGCTGCAGGAAGAGGAGTTGGGGTATGAATAGGTAAACCGAGTAACATTTCCAATTGTGTGCGAGAGGCTATGACTTCTCCTCGAATGCGTCTGAGAATTAGTTGACTCAGCAGTTGTTCAGCGTTGGACAGGTTGACAAAACTACCGGCTTGAATTACGGGGACACCCTGATATTGAACAATTTGTGCATTGGGAGATACCTGTCGCACTTGGTCTAGGGATGCTGCCCCAGGTCTGACGTAAACTTGATAAAGTCCTAGGTCAGTGGTGGGGCGAATAAGATTTGGTCTAATATTGGTTTGAATGGGTGCGGTTAACCGTCGCTGGGGGGGGACTACCAGGGGGCTGACATTTATGGAGTTCTGAAATTCGGGAGTATTTCGGAAATCGGTAATTTGGGCTTGAATTCCCCATTGTCTGAGACTGGATACCAGTTGTTGGGCTTGGGTCTGATTGAAATAAATGCCAGCATCAATTACAATGCGATCGCCATATCTTTTAATTATGGCTCCTGGTTGTACCTGTTGGACTATTTCCAGGAGTAAGGGGTTATCCCCTGAAACATAGACCCCGTAGCGTTGCTGTTGTGCTAGGACGGGTAGGGGTATTAAGGTTAAGTATCCCCCCAGGAGCAATAATGATATCCAGGGCTTCCTCCCCGCCCATCGAAAGGTAAACTGGAACGGGGACTTGTTTTGATTTTCAAGAGAAGTTACAGTCAATTTCAGTTCCTCCATGGGGGGGTGAGCTTACCCAGCCTGAAACAATTATAGCCATATATGGCGGAGTTTCGGATCATTTATATTTGATCAAATTGATAACATCTCATCATCAATGTTGGAAAAGAACATAAAATTTGCTATTATGCCGAGACGACTGGTTTCTTGTGTCCTCGCCGCCTTCCTACCGATTATCCTAGTCTGGGGAGTAGTTGTGCGACCCGCCTGGGCGCTGACGGATGAACAGAAACTCCTGAGCGAGAGTTGGGGTATTGTGAACCGCGCCTATGTTGATGAGAGTTTTAATCATCAAAATTGGTGGTTATTGCGGGAAAAACAAATTAAGAAACCTCTCAGAAATCGGGAGGAAACTTATCTGGCTATTGAGGAAATGTTGGCGAGTCTTGATGATCCGTTTACACGATTATTGAGGCCGGAACAATATCGCAGTCTTCGAGTTAGTACCTCTGGAGAATTGACGGGAGTGGGGTTACAAATTGCTAAGGAGGCTGAGACGGGGGCGCTGGTGGTGGTGACTCCCCTGGATGCCTCTCCGGCTGATGATGCTGGGATTAAGCCGCGCGATCGCATTCTGAAAATTGATGGTTTATCTACTGATAATATGACCTTGGATGAGGCGGCGGCGAAGATGCGAGGCAACCCCGGAACCGAGGTAATTTTAACTGTAAAATCCGCCGAAAATCAGTTAACTAAGGATTTCACCTTACTAAGAGATTACATTACACTAAATCCGGTTTTTTACGAACTGAGAAAAACTGAGGATAATCTGGCTTTTGGTTATCTGCGCCTGCGACAGTTTAGCGCGAATGCGACCAGTGAGGTGACTAATGGGATTAATAACCTGATCAATGCTGGGGCGAAGGGTTTTATTTTGGATTTGCGAAATAACCCCGGTGGACTGCTACAGTCGGGGGTGGAAATTGCTCGGTTGTGGTTAAATCAAGGTGCGATCGTGTATACTGTAGATAGGCGAGGGTCTTTAGGAGGTTTTGATTCTACGGAATCGGCTTTAACTGATGCGCCGTTGGTGGTATTAGTTAATGGTGGTACAGCCAGCGCCAGCGAAATTCTAGCGGGTGCGCTTCAGGACAACCACCGCGCTTTATTAGTGGGTGAAAAAACGTTCGGGAAAGGCTTAATTCAATCCCTATTTGATTTGTCTGATGGTTCGGGGTTAGCGGTGACAGTCGCCCATTATGAAACCCCTAACCATACTGATATTAACAAACAGGGAATTCAGCCCGATCGCATTGTAAAAAGCCCTAATTTAATGCGATCGCAATTAGCAACAGAAGCCGACCCCCAATATCAAGAAGCCGTTGATTTATTGAGGTATCAAATGTAGACCTTCTGTCTCTCCCTGGTGTAGAGTGCGTCACCTTCCCATAACTAACGGAAAAAGAGATAAGTAGACTGGGGACGCACCTTCTTTTTTGATAGCCGTCTCTCCCCGGTGTAGGGTGGGTCGCCTTCCCACCCCAAGTTTTCGATGAGTTATAAAACGCCTTTGGAACTGGGAATAGTACCCGCACGACGTGGATCGATTTCTAGGGCCATTCTGAGCGATCGCGCAAAGGCTTTAAATGCGGCTTCAATAATATGGTGAGAATTAATCCCGTCCAACTGGCGAATATGAAGGGTCATCAAACTGTTATTAGCCACAGCCACAAAAAATTCGCGCACTAACTGGGTATCATAGTTTCCTACCCGGAGAGTGGGGATTTCCAAGCCATAACTGAGGTGAGGACGACCGGAAAAATCTAGGGATACTTGGACTAAGGCTTCATCAAGGGGGGCGACAAAATGACCAAACCGGACAATTCCTTTGCGATCGCCTGTAGCCTTAGCCAAAGCCTGACCCAAAGTAATCCCCACATCCTCATTAGTATGATGATCGTCAATATGAGTATCTCCGACGGCTTTAATCTCCAAATCTAATAAACCGTGGGAGGCAATTTGGTGCAACATATGGTCTAAAAAAGGCACTCCGGTAGCCACATCACAGCTACCTGTACCGTCCAAATTCACCGTCACAGAAACATCAGTTTCCCCGGTAGTACGCTTGACAGTAGCAATGCGGTTATCGGTGATATTAGGGTTAGTTGCGGTGGTGGAAGTTGAAGTGCGATCGCGAGTTTGCATAGTCAATAATTAGGGAACTGATACATTTACGCGACATTTTTCCGGTTGTTCCCGGACAATGCGACGATAACACTATTACCCGTTAAGGTAACAGAGGCGGTATCCCGCAAAGCTTTTAGAAAGATTCCAAAAGCACCGTTCCAGTCCCGTGGTAGAGTGAACCCGCACTCAGGACATCGGAACACTTTTGAGCCACCTAGCTGGGAATGGACATGACCACAGTGAGTACAGGTTTTGCTGGTGTATTCTTCGGTCACATCTACAACTGTTCAGTTATTTCCGCGCTTATGTCTCAGGGTTAGTTTGAATCGATAATGCGCCCATGTCAGCATGGAGCGGGCAGTCTTAGACCTGATTAGACGCTTCACCTTGGCAACCATATTGGAAGTCTCGAAGGGGGGCAAAAAAATCAGGCTGTGTTATGGGATGGTCGGGGATGCGACCCAATCAACCAAGAGGTTGAAGTCCTCACCGGGTAGTTATTTCGCCCATTTCAGCTCTATTTCATACCCGAAGGTCTCGCACCATACTTGGTATTATACCGTATTGCCGTAAAATGTTAACCTAGATTTGAGATTAAATCATGCTCTTAACAGGGAACAGGGAACAGGGAACAGGGAACAGTTAATTTCACCGCTCCCCGAGTCCCATGATAGATATTGTGGGCTGTCGATATATTTGTGGTTACATTCCCATGATGCAGTAACCAGAATCGACATAAATTATCTGGCCAGTAATCCCACTAGAGAGATCACTGCATAGGAAAGCAGCCGTATTTCCCACTTCAGTCTGAGTTACAGTCCGCTTGAGGGGGGCAATTTCCTCCACATGATGAATCATATCTAAAATGCCACCAACCGCTGAGGAAGCCAAAGTCCGAATCGGTCCAGAGGAGATACCATTAACCCTAATCCCCAAGGGGCCCAATTCAGCAGCCAAATAACGGACATTCATTTCTAGGGCAGCTTTAGCAATTCCCATGACATTATAATTGGGAACCACCCTGACTCCCCCTAAATAGGTGAGAGTGACAATACTACCACCAGAGGTCATCAAGGGTTTAGCAGCCCCACTCAACTGTACCAGGGAGTAGGAACTAATATCCAAGGCGCGAGTAAAACCCTCACGGGAAACGGTGCTAAAGTCTCCCGATAGTTCCTCCTTACCAGCAAAAGCCAGACAGTGGATGAGGATATCGAGTTTCCCCCATTGGTCTCGGATGGTATCAAATAGGGATGTTACCAGTGCATCATCCTGAACATTACAGGGCATGATGATACTGGGATTAAGTGGTTCAACTAGACTGCGAACCTTTTTTTCAAACCGTCCCTTGTCATCGGGTAGATAGGTGACTCCTAGGTTAGCACCGCAGGAGTGGAGTTGTTGGGCAATACCCCAAGCGATGGATCGCTCGTTAGCAATGCCAGTGACCAGTGCGTTTTTTCCGTTTAAATCCAACATAGTAGATTATTGTATTTGAAAAGGGGACGATCAAACTCCCACAATTGGGGGTTGAAAAAAAGACATTGGGTGGTAAAATCCCTTTGGCGTGCCTAGATGACTCAGGAGCAGGCGGGCATAGTATGCACCCAGTTCACGATCGCAGGTTGCTAATTTCAGGTCAAAATCTTTCCCATCGCCAAAATATGGCAATTTAGTCGTTTTTTCGACACAAACTCCGTTGGCTTAGATATACTCTGGGTAGACATGAAACCAATGACCTGTATAAATGGACTTCCTGAGATACTCACAATTTTGATTCCAGGTCAGGGTAAAAACCTTTGTGCCAGGGAATCACTCTAGGTGAGTGTTAGGGGATCTCCCGTTATAATCTTTCGCTTAACGAGGGAGTCGGTGAACATTTGAAGTCGGATAAAGTCAGAGTCAAACTAGCGCAGTGGTTAAGTGGAAGGAATCGGGTCAGTGACGTATGATAGACCGTTAGCATCAGTGTTCCGTCAAATTGGTGGCGGAGCGTTTCCCCCTGTGGTGGAGAGTTTTGACCGTGGTAAAACTATATTTTTCCCCGGTGATCCAGCCGAGCGGGTTTATGTCTTAATTAAGGGAGCCGTGAAGCTGTCTCGGGTTTATGAGGCGGGAGAGGAAATCACTGTGGCTCTACTTAGGGAAAATAGTGTCTTTGGTGTCCTCTCGCTGATTACGGGTCATAAGTCTGATCGGTTTTACCATGCGGTGGCTTTTACCCAGGTGGAATTGCTTTCTGTTCCCATTGAACAGGTGGAAAAGGCTCTGAAAAGTGATCCCGAATTGTCTATGGTGATGTTGCGGGGTCTGTCGTCTCGCATTCTGCAAACGGAGATGATGATCGAAACTTTGGCGCATCGGGATATGGGATCGCGATTGGTCAGTTTTTTATTGATTTTGTGTCGAGATTTTGGGGTTCCCGGTCGAGATGGGATTCGTATTGATCTCAAATTGTCCCATCAGGCGATCGCTGAAGCTATTGGCTCAACGCGAGTGACTGTAACTCGACTTTTGGGAGACTTACGAGAGAAAAATATGATCTCCATTTATAAAAAGAAAATTACTGTTCATAATCCTGTTACCCTCAGCCAACAATTTACTTGAAAAATTCCGAGCGTGAGTCTGGCGGTCACAGACTGACCAGCAGTTGCTCCCGCCTTGAACTCAAACACAATCGCATACCGGGAGGTTTTGGGGATGATATCGATTCGGTAGTCCCCAGGCTTGCTGTTTTTTTTAGCCTGGAGGTAGGGGTCAGATTTAGCCAATATTCGGTAGGGAAACCTGATTTTTGTGCTAGAATTGGGTTGGGTTTGGCGGTATGGCAAGGGGTGGACAAAAATTCCTCCCCCAATTTGGGCAGAACCTCTCAACCCCAAATAAAAACCTGTAAAATCCTCCGCAGTGGGTTGATATCCGTCGGACTCTAGGTAAAAGCTTGTCTTCGTTAACAGCCCCGAAATGGGGACTAACTCCGGTAAAGGTTCTGGGTGTTCCGCGACGGCTGCCGCCACTAGCCTAGGATAAATCCTTGTAATTTGAAGATACTACCACTTCCCGCCATCAAGTGGGGGCTCGTGAACGAGCATTGATCTAGTCGCCTGGAAATTGATATGACCGCTGCTGTTATTTTTGTTATTGCTATTCTAACTCTCGGAGGGGTGATCGCGGTGGTGAGCGATCGCCTCGGGACTAAGGTGGGTAAGGCTCGCCTGAGTTTATTTAAAATGCGCCCCAAAAAAACGGCGGCGGTGGTGACTATGGCTACGGGAACTATGCTTTCCGCCTTGACTCTAGTGATTTTATTCGCGACCAGCAAACCTCTGCGCCGGGGTGTGTTTACTATTGACCAAATTCAGGATAGACTTAACCAAGCTCGGAGGGATTTGACCCATGCTCAGGTGGAAAAACATCGGGTAGAATCAGAGTTAATACAGGCTCAAAATGAACTACAAGCAGCGGTTGATTACTTAAACGAAATTAATTCTTCTCTTAATAATGCTAAGGTAGAAGTTTTGGAACGTGAGCAAGAATTGAAAAGGGCTCAAAGTCGCCGGCAAAATACGGAGAGTGAATTGCATCAACTTCAGAATCAACTCAGCCAAATGGAAGCGGCTAAAACAGAGATTGAGGAGGAACTTGATAGCATAGAAGATCAATTAAGTCAAGTATCTCAGCAAAAACAAGATCTAGAAACTGAAATAGATCAACTGCAAGTAGAACGTCAAGATTTAATCGAGCAGCGGGAGAGGGTTTCGGCTCAGATAGAAGAGCGCGATCGCCAAATTGCTGACCAAGATATGGTGATTGCTGAACGGGAAGAACGCCTAGCGGAATTGGAAATAGCTCAACAGCAATTGGAACAACAAAAAGCTAATGCCCAACGGGGTTTTCAAATGCTGCGAGAGGGTAGTGTGGCTCTAAAAAGGGGTGAGATTTTGGCGAGTGGATTGGTGAGAATTAGCGATAAAAATAGTTCGATAGAAACGGTAAATAGACTGCTACAAGAAGCGAACAGCAAGGCCCTAAAATTTGTGCAAATGGGTAATCAAAGTGCTAACCAAGATATGGTGGTGATGATTACTAAAGCGGAGGTGGAAGAACTGATTGAGGAAATTAATAATGGTGGAGAGTATGTGGTGCAAATAATCGCGGCTGCTAATTATTTGGTGGGTGAAAAACGGGTGGCGGTTTATACCAGGGCGGAACCGAATCGATTGTTATTTAGCAGCGGTGAAGTAGTGGCAGGAACTTCTTTAAATCCGGCTACGATGAGTTCGGAAAGACTGCAACAGCAATTAGAACAGCTTTTAGATGCTTCGAGTTTTAGGGCTCGTTTTGTGGGGGTGGTAAATGGTTCTATAGAAATGAGTGACGATCGCATAGATACTCTGATTTATTTTATTCAGCAGTTGGAGGGGTATAATCAAACCCTGGAACTACAAGCGGTGGCGGCGGAAGATATTTATACTATCGGTCCCCTGCGCTTGGATTTGTTTGCGCGTCATAATGGGGAAGTGTTGATTAGCACTCGTCAACCGACCCGAAAACTGGATGATATTGATTGGGCGGAGGTTTGGCGATGGTGATTTTGGGTTTTGACCCGGGTCGGGATAAATGCGGGGTGGCGGTGGTAGGGGACAATCAACAAGTTTATTATCATCAGGTAGTGGCGGCGAATGATGCGATCGCTACGGTAAAATCACTCTGTAGTCAGTTTTCGGTGCAAATGGTGGTGATGGGAAATCAAACCACTTCCCAGACCTGGAAACAACAAATGCGTGCGGTTCTTCCCAAGTCTATTCACATAGCCGAAGTTGATGAGCGTTATAGTTCTTTGGAAGCACGCGATCGCTATTGGGAAATGTATCCCCCCCAGGGTCTTTCTCGTCTGTTACCCCAGGGGATGCGGGTTCCCCCTAGACCCATTGATGATATCGTGGCAATTATCCTAGTGGAACGTTATCAGGCGGGAAATTAGTTACGGTAGCCGTCTGCTGAGGTTCGGTTTTAATCACTGTCGATGGTGCTAGTGATATGGCTATAGTATAGTTAAAGATAGATTATTACAGGATCTGGCAAATGAATAACAAGTCAAATGGAGTTCCTGAGTTTTGTGGCGATCGCCTTTCCGGCAGTAATGGATTGTGGCAATATGTGAAATCAATGCCCCCGGAAACAATAGCCCAACTCTCCCAACCTGATCCCGATGTAGCCCAATTGATGGAACATAATCTACTGCAAATACTTGGTGGATTGCCTTCTGGGCATTTTGATGTCACAATTACTACTAGCCGTGAAAATCTTGGTCGCCTTCTAGCTTCTGCGATGATGAATGGATATTTTCTCAACAAAGCTAAACAGCGCATGGAGTTTGAAAAATCCGTTTCTAATATTTACAGTTAACCAGAAAAATTTAGCAGGTCTGGGGAGTCAGTAGAATTGGCTCCCATCAAGTTTTTTGCCTCTTCAGAAAAACTGCCAATTTTGATAGTTACTCCCGCCGACCATAGCGCTAACTAGGTATAAGTTTATAGTAATTGAGAATTGAGATGATCAGTGGTTATCCCCCTGATGGGTTACTGCCCACTACCCAAACCTATAGGTTTGTAAGACAATGTAAACCTAGGATCGAAGCAGTAATTAGTTAACAAGTCTCTGGTGAGAGGACTGCCTCTGTCCAGGGTTATGAGTTGATTAATTTTGCTGTCGGGTGGGAGATAGCTATAACCCACTTTGGGCTGCCCAGCCAAGTCGCACTGGGTAAGTAGAGAATCAGGGTGCATCAAAAAATGAAGAGAATAATTGTGTTACTCGGGCTAGTGGCTTCGACGGGTGGGGGCTTTGCTTTGGTTTCTGATGTAGCTGCCACCTCCTCGCCTAATTCGCCTGCCTGGAAAAGCTTCAACAACCACGGTCTAGTTGTTCAAAGTGGTTATGAAGGCACGAATGAGGATGGCGATCGCGAAAGTGTAGGTACATCAATGTAGTTTGGTCTTAGGGGCGGCGGAAAGCTGCCCCTACTGATTTTTAGGGGAGTGTTTGCAGAAATTGTTTAATTTCTAGGTCGCCAGGATTAATTTCTAATGCCCTTTGGGCTGCATCTTTAGCCTCTTGGTCGCGGTTGAGTCGCAGATATGCGATCGCCTCTCCATAGTCTCCCAGGTGAAATAGGGCTTGGGCTTTAGCGGTCAAAGCGGGGATAAAATCAGGTTTGATATTGATCGCGCCAGTATAAGCGATCGCCGCCTCAAATTTGGGAGATCCACATAGGCGATCTGTTCCGGTTAAAATTGGTGACGGGAGAAGGGGGTAGCCATCTCCGAGATACCGATCTAGGATGCACGCACAGAAAAAATTTAATTATATGAAAGTAGAATCGATTAAAATCGAAAACTTCAAACGATTTCAGGACCTAGAAATTTCATTCAAGAATAATATTCTGGACGAGGTGAGCGATCGCTATCTGATCCTCGGCGATAACGGAACAGGTAAAACGACCCTCTTACAGGCGATCGCCCTTCCTTTAGCCTTAGCAACTGGTCGGATTCGAGATGTAGCAGATTTTAACTGGATCGGTTTCCTTCCCGGTCGCCATTTTAGGTGGGGATCGCCAAAGATTGAGATGCAGATTTTATTTGAGGAGGAAGAATTAAAAACCACTTCTGAACTGGCAAAAAAATGGTACGATGCTCAACCTGACGAATTCAAAGAAATGCGGGAATTTGTCGAACCGGGAGATAGCCGGAGAGTGAGTCTTCTGTTAAACGGTGATTTTTGGAAAGCTGGAGATACTCCCGCAGAACGCGCCCAATTTAGAGGAAGATATTATGCTCAATGGTTTATCAATAGGAGAGAACAATCTGTCCGACATTATTTTGCCAAACTTCCCGGAGTTTTTTGGTTTGACCAGTTCAGGAACTTAGGTTCCCATTCCAAGCCAGACAGTAGCAGAGACAATCTCAACGAAAGTAGTAGTCAAGCATCCTTTGATGTGGGAGTCGGCATTTTACGACAATACCTGATTGATTGGCACAGAAACCAAGAATCAGGAATTGGCGATTATTCAAATAGTTATTTATTGCAGATAGAAAGACTTTATAAAAAAGTTTTTCCCGATCGCTCATTTGCTGGGATAGAAAAACTGCCCACTCAAAATGATCCAACAGGTTCAGAAACTTATTTTCTGCTGAATGATGGATATCGAACCTATGACGTTCAAGAAATGTCAGCCGGAGAACAGTCTGTTTTTCCTTTGTTATATGAATTTGTCAGGCAACAAATTGCTTATTCGGTGGTATTAATCGATGAAATAGATTTGAACTTACATCCTCCGGCTGCTCAATATTTTGTATCCCAACTGATGAAAATTGAACCGACCTGTCAATTTATTATTACCACTCACTCTGACTCGGTGAGCAATGTTGTTGGAGAAAGTGAAACCTACCGTTTACCGGGAGGAACGCTGTGTCTGTAACCAATCTCTACTGCGAAGGAGGTCCTAAAAGCATTGATATTCGAGTCATTCGTCAGTTATTACCCAAATGTGAAATTCACCCTCTCGGTGGCAAAACTTCCAGCTTTCTGAGTAGTATTATCGCCGACCGTGACCGACAACCAAATTTAGCTTGTTTGGTCGATCATGATTTCGATTGTCGAGATTGGCAAATAACCAATGAACCCATTCGATGTGTATATGACCAAATATGGGTCGGTTGGGCGTGGGAGAGAAAAGAGATTGAAAACTATTTAATCGATCCGGTAGTCGTCCGAGAGGCATTAGGAAAGAAAGCACCATCAGACTCTGAGTATCAGAATGCTTTAGACCAAGCAGCCCAGAAAATTGCTGCATATTCGGCGGCAAGAACTGCTTTGGCTTGCGAAAAATTCAAGAATTTGTGGGGTGACAAAGTTCGACAAGGACATTCATTCCCGCCCAAACTCGGCGAAGATTACTGCGAAGTAAGGATAGCTGAAATTGTTAGAAAATATAAGGGCGAGAGAATTGTGTCAGAGAAAGATGTGCAAGGGAAATTCAGGGATTTACTTCCTAAATTCAAATCAGCAGGATCTCGTTTTCAAAATTATCTCCATTATTTTGCGGGGAAGGATTTACTCTACGCCATGAGAGACAAACTCGGTGATTGGGGATTTGAAGATAGTTCAAATAAAAAGCACCCAGAGGAAGTATTCATTGAAAGAGTTGTGACTAGAATTGAACGCACAGATGGGGTTTGGGAGTGGTTACCAGAATGGAAGAAACTCCGTCAGTTGATTGAGGAGACTGATTTTTCGGAAAGTTGAAATCAATTGGGGGAAATGGCGATCGCGAAAGTGTAGGTACATCAATGTAGTTGGATCTTAGGGGCGGCGGAAAGCTGCCCCTACTGATTTTTAGGGGAGTGTTTGCAGAAATTGTTTAATTTCTAGGTCGCCAGGATTAATTTCTAATGCCCTTTGGGCTGCATCTTTAGCCTCTTGGTCGCGGTTGAGTCGCAGATATGCGATCGCCTTACCTAACCAACTTTGAGAGTGGTTACTATCAAGATTAACAGCGCGATTATAGGCATTAAGGGCTTGTGCGTAACGTTGAATTGCCATAAAGATTTGACCCCTTAAAACCCAGGCTTCCCTTTGGTGAGAATTTTGATGGAGAGACTCATCTAGCCATGCGATCGCCTCTCCATAGTCTCCCAGGCGAAATAGGGCTTGGGCTTTAGCGGTGAAAGCGGGGGTAAAATCAGGTTTGATATTGATCACGCGAGCATAAGATCTCGCCGCCTCTGGGTAGTCATCTAGGTGATTCATTAAAATATTGCCGCGTAAATACCAAATCCCATAATCATCAGGTTGAATTTGTAGGAGGCGGTCAAAGGCTTGTAAGGCTTCCTCGTGGCGACCGAGAGACATTAATAGCGCCCCACGATCGCGCCATGCGGGATGAAAATTAGGTTGGAGTTGGGTAGCGCGATCATAGGATGCGATCGCCTCATCGTATTGACTCAGGGAGGATAACGCATTGGCGCGACCATACCAAGCCGGATAAAAATTAGACTGTATGTTAATCGCCCTTTCAAAGGCTTCTAAGGAGTCTCGCCATCTTTCGTGGCGATAAAGCTGATTTCCGCGATTGGTCCAGTCGATGGCGCTAAAGCGATCGCTAACTTGGGGAACCTGCATATAAGCCGAAATAGATTGTAATTCGCGGGGGGTAGGGGGGTCTGGTTGGCGATCGCTGATATTGAGGTTAAGGGGAATCCCTGATTGCAAAAATCGGTTGACGGGAATACCTGCACTGTAGCCTACTGTAACTCGATTGCTGGTTCCGGTGATCTGGTCTATGAGGATTTGACCTTCTGACATTCCATGAATACCAATTACCTGACCTTGGGTGTCTAAAATCGGCCCCCCACTCATACCTACCTGGGTGAAATTGGTATAAAATAGGTCATAACCACGGGTGGTGGGTTCTTTGACAAAGGCGAGTTTGTAGGCTTGGCTAATTAGTAACCCGGCGGTAAATAGGCGGGGCTGAAATTCTGGCCAGCCGGAAATGAAAATATGTCTGGATTCAGCATCATAATCATAATCGGCAATTTGCGCCAGAGGGTAGGTGCGATCGCTACTAAAGGCTAAAACTGCTAAGTCGATTCCCGGTAGTCTAATGACGCGATCGTAGTCTAGGGGGTATTTTTCGCCGTCATGGGTGATAATTATGTATTCATCGGGACTACGGACAACATGGTTAGCTGTCAGTACATAATACAGGTCTCCCTCACGGGCGATAATTACTCCTGAACCGGGGTTGATACCGTTGATGGAGACGGTAATTTTTTCACTGATGCGATCGATTTCTTCCGCCATTAGGGCGATCGCATTACTGACAGATAACAGGGTGATTACTCCGGCTGCTATGATAGCTTGCACCGGACGCAAACAATTTTTAACTAGACTCATGGCGCACCTATGGAAGTATTGACTGGGTAGGAGTCTGAACCTATCCCATTCCTTACTTCTGAGGATTTCGGATTGATCCGGTTGAGTTAGCAGTTATAGGGAACTCGCACTGTCGGGGGCAATTTCAACGCCTCCTTGCTGTACTATCTTTTGGCGATCGGTAATTAGATCGCTGAGGGTTTCAACATTCTTGATTCCCATATCATGACAAGCCTTTTTTAAGCTGCTAGTAAAGGCTTCTATATCTTCTCCATATCCACAATTGCGGGCGGCTTCCTCTAGTCCCTGTTTCGCACTGGATTTGGCACAATCTACTAGATCAGTTCCTTGTAATCTGGGGGAATTTGACATAATTATTGTATATATATTTGCACACCGTCTCAATTATAGCAAATTGTATCTGAATTATTATCTATCTGTGGGGGGATATTTTCTAACTAACTATGAAGACTAGGCTATGGCGGGTTAAGACCATGACCACAGCCAGTCTGGGAACTCGTGGCTATATCTAAAAATCAGTTAAGCTGTTATCGGTGAATGGTAAATCTTGATTAAGGTAGTTAATTTCCTGTTTTTCCATGTCATTAATGCGGTGAATATAGTTGCGGAGAATTTGAGAGAGACGACCATCATAAAAACGATGGAGACTGTAGTTAGGTCTGGCTGGAAAACCGCGACGCTGTTTATGTCGTCCTCCCGCCCCGGGGTCAAAGGATTTAATCCCATGATTAATCCCCCATTCAATAGGGGAATAATAACAAGCATTAAAGTGTAAACAATCGACATCTTGTAAACTTCCCCAATAGCGACCATATAGGCGATCGCCTTTAGTCAAACAGAATGACATCCCCATAGGTTGGCGATCGTCTAATTCAGTATATGCAGCTACAAAAACCACCCGGTGACGATAATCATGGTGTAACTGTTCAAAAAATTTCCGAGTCAGATATTTACTTCCCCACCAGCCAAATTTATCGCAGGTACTCGCATAAAAATCATACATCAGCGAAAACATAGATTTAGGGATATCATCACCCGTCAAAATCCGCATTTCCAGCCCCACTTTGTCTAAGGCTTTTCGTTCTCGTTTGATATTACGGCGTTGATTAGCATTAAATATTTTTAAGTAATCATCAAAACTATTATATCCTTGATTTTGCCAGATATAACTATGATGCAACCAAGGGGTAAATCCCTGTTTTTCCAGAGTAGACTGCCATTGACGATCTACATAAAGAAAATGGCAGCCCGAAATTTTATGGTTAATACAAAAGCGATCTATTTCATGCACCATTAACCCAGTAATTTCCTCCTCATCCTCCGAGGGTGCAATTAAAAATCGATAGCCTTCTGCTGGTGTAAAAGGTGACATCCCCAACATTTTGGGATAGTATTCAATCCCCAATTGATAAGCCAAATCAGCCCATTGGTGGTCAAAAACAAATTCACCGCGACTGTGACCTTTGAGATATAATGGTGCGGCCGCGACTAATTGAGAATCTCGCCACACTGTCAGATGATTGGGCAGCCAACCCGCCTGTCCCGTGGCACTACCAGAAGCCTCCAAATTATGCAGCCAGTCCCATTCAAAAAAGGGAGTTTTCAGGGGTTGGGCGAGTTGATCCCACTCCGACTGAGGGACTTCCGAAATTTGACTAATCCAAGCTACCGAATACGGCGATTGATTTGAGTGTAAGGTATTCATGCTGAAAATTAAAAGCGCTATGATATTCTAGCGATTTTAATCGGGAGCAAGAATTTAATCCAAGATTTGCTTTACATCTTAGGACAATAAGGTACAATACCCCAAAAGATTCGCAACTCAATAATGAATATACGGTCAAACCCCAGACCATGCCAAATTTCCCTGACGACATACTCATCAAGTTGGATTCTTCATGGTAAAATCCAATCATGGTGCGAGACGTTTAGGAGTAAAATAAGGCTGCAATGCCTGAAATAACCTCCTAGTGGGACTTTCACCCCTTGGTGAAATATAAGGGACTCGTACCCTGACCATCCCATAACTGTTTATATGTCCCAACGTTTGGTATAGAAATATACAAAACAAGGCAGGGAACTCAAGGTCAAAACGCCCAACTGGAAATATTAATGATTCCTTAACAATTGCGTTGAGAGTAACGGCGATAGCCACCCCCAGTTTTGGGAATCATAACCCCAGGATTGAAGCGGGGAACGGAAGGCGTGAAGTAGAACCTACTACCAAATGCGACCACTGCCAACCATCCATGATTAGGGAAACCGAATGTCCGGCTTGAACCATCGTAATGATTTAGCAGCGAAACAGGTTGATACGCTGCGTTCAAAAGAGCAAGGGGAAAAGTAGGGTAATCATGACATCACCTACACAGACTTTTAAAAGTACCCCGGTGGAGAGGACAAATCTAAAGATGGAATGCCCGTATAAACGGAACGTTTAAACCCCTTTTAGGCTCTCAAGTGGCAGGATGTACCTGCGGAGTAGTGAAAGTGTAAGCGTATACCTTTAAGGGGAAAGGATGTGACTGAAAGCCAATGCCTAACTGTAATGGTTAGGATATGCCCACTAGTCACGGTGTGGATATAGAGACTGCGACAATTAGGAGTGTTTACGACGAAAGCGAGTTTAAACACTACGATGTTGTATTTAGCTCCAAAAGTTGAAATCACAAAAGCAGGGAGTCGTTACCCTGTTCCCGATGTCAAAAGGGGTATCCACATCAGGAGCCGTGTGATGTGAAAGTATCAAGCACGGTTTTGAATTGGAGTTGGGGAAGGCGACTTCCCTTTCGACCATAACCCTTACAAAGCTTTCCGGACAAAACTAAAACTCAATGACCGTCAAGCCACCTTGATGGCCAAACACGCGGGTTATGCTCGGTTCGTGTTTAATTGGGGATTACACTTATGGAGGTCAGCTTATGAAGAGGGACTCAAGCCTAATATCAACTCCATTAAAAAGGTTTTTACGAATTATGTGAAACCTGAATATCCTTGGATGTCCGAATTGTCTTCTAAAGTTTATCAATATGCCTTCATTAATCTAGGGGATGCCTTTAAGCGCTTCTTCAAGGGAATAAGTAGTTATCCTAAATTTAAGAAGAAAGGCTACCATGATAGCTTTACCCTTGACAATTCCGGAAAGCCATTCAATCTGTCAGGAACTCGCCATAAGCTGCCTTTTGTGGGCTGGGTTTCTACATTTGAGGCACAACCACCCAGTCTAGTTAAGAAAGTCACTATAACGCGCCAAGCAGGTGACTGGTATATGAGCTTTTTTGTAGAAACCACACCAGAAATCACACCGAAATTCCGAGAGAGAATCGGGGTAGACCTAGGAATTAACAATTTGGCGACTTGCTCCGATGGGACAAAATTCTCTAATCCCAAGGCTTATAAAGCAGCGACCCAAAAACTAGCCAGATTACAACGCCATTTAAGTCGCAAAGTCAAAGGCTCAAAAAATTGGGCTAAATGTCTCTTAAAAGTTCAAAAGCTACATCAAAGAGTAGCTAATATTCGCCGTGACACGATTCATAAAATAACTACTTTTTTGGCTAAAAACCACAGCCAAGTAGTCATTGAAGATTTGAATGTGTCTGGAATGCTGAAAAATCATTGTTTGGCGGGTTCTATCGCTGATGCTTCATTTTATGAGTTCCGTCGTCAACTAGGTTACAAGGCAGAACGTTATGGTTCAAAGTTGATTATTGCCGATAGATTTTATCCATCCAGTCAACTTTGTTCTAACTGTGGCCATCGTCAACAAATGCCCCTAGTCCGTCGGACTTTTGAATGTCCAAACTGTGGCCTGAAGATTGATAGAGATTTGAACGCCAGTATAAATTTAGAAAAATCGCCTGGTTCCGACGATTACACTTGTGGACGGGGTGCTGCCGACAGTCCCGGACGAAGCAAGAAATAAACATCAATATCGGGCTATGTCCGGTTTTGTTTAAGTTTTATAGAGCAGATTTAACCCGATAGTGCAGAAATACCTCATCATCTACCTGTTGGACACTCAACAATTGTAAATGGGGTGCGAAGCGAGATAAAAATCCTTCTCCGTCCACCGGAGTGGGTGATGTGGTTCCCCCCAAAATTAGGGGACAGACTGTGAGTTGAAACTCATCGATCGCATGGTAAGCCATTAAAGATGCCACTAGCTGACCACCACCTAAGACCGCTAGTTTCTGTATACCTCGGTCTCTCAGTTGCTGTAACGCTTCTGACCAGGTGATCACTCCATTGGAGTCGTCAGCGACGATCACTTCGTCGAAGTGGTCGGAAAATCGTTTCCAAGGCTGACCCCCTAAGAATGTGGTCAGTAACCATTTGGGAACAGGCTGTTGAAAAAATTTGAGGGTTGGGTTAATTTTTCCTGATGCGGAACAGACTATTTGAGCTGGTTGGGGGGGTTTTCCGTTTTTTTCCCGCGCGCCTAACAATTCTGTTGAAGACACCCTTAAAACTGTTCCATAGGCGGCGAGAGTGCCGTTTCCGAACAGTACAGCGTCGGCTTGGGCAATTTGTCGTTCTAGGTGAATTATATCGGCATTAGAGCCAAATCTGGCAGGCGATCGCATCGGATCAGCAATTTTGCCATCCGCACTCATGGCTAAAATAACAGTAGTGTAGGGTCGGGTGGTTGGAATTATCTCATCCATAAGCGCCTAGTTTTGGCTCTCAACTTGCCATTAGTGATCTTAAAACAGGGTCTCACCAGATGCAAGACAGTAGATCTAGTTTAGATATACTAGCCATGATCTACAGATCGGCATTAATTTCCGAAAATAGACATCAGATTTAATTCTATGATTTCATTGTTCCCTAAAGCTATCTTAATTATCACTGTCCTGACTATAGTTAGCTATCTCGTTATCTGTGTTGGGTTACTTTGGTTTCAAAATCGGTTGATTTTTTTCCCATCTAAGACCATTGAAAAAACTCCCGATTTGTTAGGTATGCCATATCAAGAGGTTTGGTTAAAATTCCCCGATTCCACATCAGAAAGTGAACAGATTAATGGTTGGTGGATTCCTGGCGATTCCGACATGGTGATTTTTGATTTGCATGGAAACAGTAGTAATATTGGTGGTAATTTAGGCTATGCCAAACAATTTCATAATCTGGGATTTTCCGTGTGGTTGATAGATTATCGAGGTTATGGTTGTAGTAGCGATCGCTTTCCCTGTGAAAAACAAGTTTATGAAGATGCCGAGTTAGCTTTTAATTATTTGGTTAATGAGCGGCAAATTTCCCCCAATAAAATTGTCGTATTTGGGCATTCTTTGGGAGGTGCGATCGCTATTGAATTGGCGACCAAACACCCAGAAATTGCCGGATTGATTATCGAAAGTTCCTTTACTTCTATCCTCGATATGGTCAAGGTAAAGAAACAATATGGAATTTTTCCAATTAATTGGTTATTGCATCAAAAATTTGATTCTATTGCGAAAGTTCGGGAATTGAAAATGCCGATTTTATTCACACACGGGACCGCTGATGAGTTGGTTCCCGCCAGTATGAGTGAGAAGTTATACCAGGCTTGTCCTGAACCCAAACAATTGCTGATGATTCCTGATGCTGATCACAATCATGTCAAAGAAATGGGAGGCGATCGCTATCAGGAAACCATCAAGAAATTTTTGGAAAGTCTGTAAAACAATTTTATCTATCATGGGTCTAAAAGCGATCGCCCCATCAATTTAACCCGATTTATCTGGGAATTTCATAATTGACATTTAAATCATTCATCATCTCTAAAACCTGTTCAATAGCTACTGATTGCTGATTAATATTGAGAGAAATAGTCTGAGAATTTTCTACTATACTGTTAATCCCATTAACCACCTCATTAAATCCGGTTTGACTTTCCTCTGTGACTCGGACTGTAGAACTCATCGCTTTTTTAAGATCATGTACTAAATTGTTAATTTCTGCCGCTGAGGATTTACTTTGATCAGCCAGTTTACGAATCTCATTCGCGATTACATTAAATCCTTGTCCACTATTATGGTCAGCTTGTACCGCCTCAACCGCAGCATTTAAAGCCAATATATTAGTTTGATTCGCGAAATTACTGACCATAGTAGATATTAAGCCAATTTGGACAATCTTATTGTTTAAATCCGAGATTTTATCGGCAAGTTTATTCACCGTTTCTTGTAAACAATCATGGTAATAACTATCCGCATATTCGTGATCACCTTTAATCAAATATAATACCTGTTTAGCTGCTACTGCTGCCTTAGAAGCCTGTTCAGCCGAACCCCTAGCTGAACTGTTTAACTCATTCATAGTTATCGTGACTTCATGCACTAACATTTTTTGATTTTGTAATGTTCCTTGTAATTCTTTGTTTCTATTAGATATCTCCGCAGCCATTAAGTTAAAAGAGTGAGCCAAAAAACCTAGTTCATCCTCTCTATCATCTGCAAGAGACACATTATAATCACCTGCGGAAATTTTCTGAGTCGCATTAATTAGTTGTTGCAATGGTGCCGATACTTGTCGTTTTAAAACCACCCAAACTAAGACCATTAATGATAATAGTAAAATCACTTCAATCAGGATATTTGTCAGCACAAAATTTAGGGATTGTTTTCTTAAAATAGACCGAGGAAAAACCGTAACAAAATACCAGTTAAGACCAGGCATTTGGCGAAAAACTAGGTATTGATCATCTTGATAATTAGGTATGATAAATTGATTTGGGGGAGCATTTTTCACTAATTTAAATATATTCATTAAGTTACTATCCTGCAAGTTTTGGATCTTAACTGTAGTAGTGCTATCTTGAATTTTATCTATGAGGTCGGGATGAGCGATTAACTGACCATCTCCTCTAAAAATTAGGTTATATCCTCCTTCAATATGATTATTAACTGTTCTTTCGATTAACTGATTTAGGGTGATGTCATGACCAAGAGTTCCTATGGTTTGACCATTATAATCAACGGGGGTTGAAGCCGTGACTAACCAAAGCTGACTGACTGGTTCATAATAGGGTGTAGTCCAAACGGTTTTTCTTTGAGGATTATTCTCAGGAGTGGCGACTAAATACTCTGGTTTTTGGGGCATATAAAAGTTAGCATCAGCTTCTTGAACATAATTAGGAACTTGCGGCCAATAAACAATAGTAATATTCTCCGGGGTCATAATGAAGGTACTATCAAAACGATTATGCCACGCACTACCGTAGGATTCGATTAACCTTTGTAAATCAATGACTTTACGACGAATTTCTGGGGTGATTTCTAAGGATTTATCAATATACACTCCCGCCTGTCGTTGACCATCAAAATTGGCGGGGTTGTTACGGATAACGCCGTCCGGGTATCGGATCAATAAATTATTAAATTCCTCTTCTAAATTGGCGGGGGCTGGTTGTGCAAATTTCCTCAGAATTTCCGATTTCAGGATAGCATGATTATCCGCCGCTAAATCAAAGATTTGCTGTTCTCTGGCTACTCTTTCCACCACAGACTCTTCTAGTTGCGTTAATTTCTGATTTCTCAATGCTGATATCGCTTGCATATAATTAGCGATCGCACTAACTGTCACGATTAAAGCTGTACATACAGTAATCTGAAATAAGGTTTTTTGACTTAGAGAACCTTTGGGGGTCAACTGGGAGTTTGGTTTATTTGGGCGAGGGTGGTTTAACATAATTATATGAATTGATTAAGGATTGAGGGTTCTGTGATGATTTGCTGTGATTATAGCATAACCATTATGTTGGCTTTATCCCAGTGCTTATTTAATATGTAAAGTTTTGGTAAAATTTGCTCACCCCAGTGATGGGTTTGTATTAAGTCCATGTAGGCTGAAACGCTATGATTACATCCATAGCCCGCCTTAGACTAGGAGAATTAACCTTAGCCCCTTCTATTTGCCATTATTTTTGCACAAACTTAATCATGAGAATAAACTTAGTTGTTGAATTTGAGGGGGGACGGTCTGAGGTAATGCAGCATCTGCTATAGTTAAACCTCCTTCTAATAACAGTCTAATGTTGTCATCATGAGAAGCAATTTTAACTTCGGTTCCCTCCGGCTTAGGTATCATTAAGATAACTTCTTCGCCACCAATACCCTGGTCTGAAAGTAAATCGGCACTATGGGTAGTAATAATAACTTGCCGTTTTTTAGACCTTTGTAGTCGATATATTAGGGCAGGTAGCTGGTTGATAATTCCCGAATTTAATGATAATTCTGGCTCCTCTAGTAATAATAAGGAATCCGATTCTAACAAAGACCAGAGTAGTCCAATTAGTCTTAATGTACCATCAGAAAATTGGTCTTCCCTTTGTTTTCCGGCTTGGGGTTGCCAATGTTCATAAATCGCCTCTAAATGAGGGACACCCATTTCATCTTTAGTATCAGTTAAATTTTTTAACTGGGGGACAGCTAACTTGAGGGCTTCTTCAATTTTTTTGAGTCGTGATCTGCGAGTTTTTTCGGGTGTCTTGGCTACCCTTTCTAAAAAATTTCTGCCAAAGGGATCTTCGGAAAGTCCGGGGGTAGCAAATGCTTCGGGGTGGCGAACTAATTGGGGAATTATATGTAGGTATAAAATCGATTCTAAAAATTTGGCAATGTCTCTAAATTGGGCATTGGCATTAATTTGCTCTAAATATGTTTGGGTAAGTCTTAACTCATCTCGTTGATCATCTTGATCAGGTCGGTTGATAATTTGTTGGTGGTGATGCCAGACTTTTTCATAAGCAATAATGGGTTCATTTTTCCCACCTTTCCTCTGTTTAAATCCTATGGCGTATTTCCAAAGGGGTGCTGTCCCATTGGCTGGGGATAGATGGATTTCGATTTCTACATGAGGATAACGACGGGCGGAAAGACTCCGAATTTGAGAAACTCCACCTCGATCGCTTACCGCTTTTTGCAGACCGCCGCCGGGTTTGGCTAAATCCCTTAAAAATCTGAAAGCATCGAGAAAGTTAGACTTACCACAGGCATTTGGACCTACTATAAATATGCGATCGCATAAGTCCACCTCAACCGCGCGAAAGTTGCGCCAATTTTTCAGGATTATGTGTGATATGATCATGTAAATTACCTTAATTTTGGCTATAGTATAACTGAATATATCTGCGGTGATTGGATAATCGGAGACGGTGGCGACTGCTCAAGTTTAGTCAAAACTTGCTAAAATCGCAGTTATGAGAACAGTTATACAGACATTGGCTATGGAAAATAATCTAAATACCAACATCAGTCCCACTTATATTCAACAAGAAGATGCCCAGGAAATTTTACAAATTGCCATGGCACGCGGTCAAGAAACTGGGGAACTCACCCGCACCCAGTTGGAGGAAATGGCAATAGAGTTGGGAATTAGCCCCGAAAATTTACAGGCGGCGGAATTGGAATGGCAGACTCGGAAAGTCGAGTTAACCGAAAAACAGGTATTTAATCAGGAACGTCGGCAAAAATTACGGCAAGATGCTGTTAAATATGCGATCGTTAACTCTTTCCTGATTTTATTAAATCTGGTGACTACCCAGGGTATGGCTTTTGCTTTAACGATCGCTTTACTATGGGGTCTAGGATTGAGTTTGCAAGCCTGGAAAGCCTATCAAACTCAGGGAGAAGCATACGATAAAGACTTTGCCAAATGGCGGCTGAAAAAGCAGCTAGGAAACTCCCTAGGAATGATTGCCGATCGCGTCATTAAGGGCATTCAATCATAATAGTTATCAATGAATTGGGTATTGGGGTTTAGCTGACGGGTTGGGGTTGGGGGTTCCGGGTAGCCGATGCCATATTGTCGCCGAATATGATACAATCAGAGTTTGTCTTGTTAAATTTGAGTTTAATCTGGTCATGGCTGTTCCAAAGAAACGAACCTCTAAATCAAAGCGGAATATGCGAAAAGCGACTTGGAAGCGCAAAGCTAGAGTCCAAGCCGAAAAAGCCTTATCCCTAGGTAAATCGGTCCTTACAGGTCGATCCGCAAGTTTCGTCTATCCGACAGATGATGAGGAGGGCGACGAGGAATAACCCCGGGATGTTGGTTCAAAAGCCGGATGTCAGTTTGTGTTGATGTCCGGCTTTGGGGTTATTTTTGAACGGCTGATGGCAGAATCAACATAGCATCACCAAAAGAGTAAAAGCGATATCGGTTCCCGAAATCATTGGGCGGTTGTTCTAAGGCATCCTGATATAATTTCATCAGTCTTTCGCGACCAATTAAAGCCGATACCAACATCAGTAAACTCGATCGCGGTAGGTGAAAATTAGTAATCAGTCCATCAATGACCCGCCACCGATAGCCAGGATAAATAAATAGGTTAATTTCCCCGCAGTAGGGTTGAATGCAGCCATCGAGAGAATTTTGGGCGGCTGCTATGCCTTCCAAAGTCCGCACTACCGTAGTTCCCACGGCAATGATGCGACCACCACGGGCGCGGGTTTGATTAATTTTATCGACGGTTTCCGGGCGCAATTCCACCCATTCGGCGTGCATTTGGTGGGTGGTAATATCCTCAACTTCTACGGGGCGAAAAGTCCCTAACCCCACATGAAGGGTGAGGAAAGCATGATCAATGTGGTGGTCTGAAAGTCGTTGGAATAGTTCTTCTGTAAAGTGTAACCCGGCGGTGGGTGCAGCTACCGCCCCAGGGCGCGTCCCATAAATAGTTTGATACTGTTCCGCCACAGCCTGAGAATCAGTAACATAGGGAGGAAAAGGGATTTCGCCAAATTGATCTAAAATGGAAACCAAAGATTGACCTTGGGGAACCTCAAACTTGAGCAACCTTCCGCCCGTACCGGGGTTGGTATCAATAACAGTAGCATAGAGTATTTCGCGGCCAGATTTGGAGGGAAACTCTAGGCGATCGCCTATCTTAAACCGTTTTCCGGGCTTGACCAAAGCTAACCAACAGTTTGGGGCTTGTTCCTGTAGCAATAAAATCTCGATCGCCGCCGAGGTACTCTTGCGACCGTAGAGACGGGCGGGGAGTACACGGGTATTATTGAGAATCAGTAAATCCTCTGGTTGCAATAAATCGGGTAAATCCCGAAATAAACGGTGTTGATGGGACGGCGGCGAATCCACCACTAACAGGCGGGATGAGTCCCTAGGGATTACTGGATTTTGGGCGATGCGATCGGGAGGTAATTCATAGTCATACCCCTGCAAAGTTCTATCTAATTTGTCCACTACTTCTGTCAATCCCAACACTAAAATCGCTGATCTGGGGTAAACTTGGGTAGAATCCCCCAGATCAGATTGGGTGTTTTCCCCCTATTAAAAGGGGTAAGATCCCGCAATGATATAAGTATAGCCTTGTCAAAACAGGAAATACAGAACAGGGAATAGGGAACACCAGAACGGGGAGTAAGGAATTTTTCTGAAAGCCTCTGGCTGAGACCTAACACCCGACACTCGAAACCTAGTAACCGATACCCTAATAACTATTGCACTGTCGCAGCAGTGGGTAACAAGTCCTTGACCATTGAGGAGTTGCAAGCGGGTGGGGGAGACAGCAAGACGCGGGAGAAAAACGGAATGGAATATCTATATTACCTTGCCAATACGAGTTTAACACTGAGAGTTGTTGATTTTCTTAGGGGTGAAACTCAGCTTCCGGTCAAGTTTATGACCGTGATTCATCAAATTGACGGCTGGATCGTCAAAGTTAAGATGAGTGAATATTTAACGCCCCACCAACACGGTGATTTTAGGGCTTTTATGTACGAATTGGGGATTCCCTATGAACCCGACATTCGCATTCAGATGGCTTTGTGGGCCTTGGAAACGGGACAATCTCCCTTGAGTGTGATGCGTCGCTACCAGGTGGCGGTGGTTTCTCATGGTAGCCCAAACCGAGAGGATATTGAAACATTCCGCACTCAGTTTGTTAGGGGTCTGGGGTATTGTCCAGAGGCTTTAGCCTGATCTTTAACTTGATTTTTGGGCTGGAAGTTGCGCCGATTTCGCTCAGGGAAAAGCTGATTCGATATAGTCTTCTAGGGTAAGCTGATAGGCTTCTATGTCGATGGGTTTACCGGGTGTCACAATTTGAGATGATGGTTTAATCGGGTTCTTTGCTGCTGGGTTCTGGTGTTGACATCTCACTAGGGCGACATCGAATCGACAAGGATGATTGCTGAAATGGGGATGGGTGCTTAAAAAGTGTTCTGCAGTTCGGATCAGTTTGGCTTGTTTGGTGACAGTAATGGCTAAAGCACCGTTTGCGTCCCAGTTTCCGCGACTGCGGGTTTTGACTTCTACAAAAATTATGGTGGTTTCTCGATGACCAATCAGGTCGATTTCTCCCCAACGACAATGATATTGATGGTATGAAATCCGCCAGCCTGTTTGTTGTAACCATTGCGCGACCAGTTGTTCTCCCAATGTTCCTATATGACGCGACATTACAGTAAACTCAATTATAGATTTTTGGATAGATAGATCAAAAGGTATGGGTTTCTCGTTTCCCAGGATAATCAATAGGACAATTCTCTCGCGTATAGCAGCGATCGCTTTAATTTTAGGGATGGGTTGGGCAATAATAGCTACTATTACCATACCTACTGTGGCGATCGCGGAAAACTACGAAAAACGCAATCTGATAGGCGTGGACTTCTCAGGACAGGACCTCAAGGACTCCGAGTTTGATTTTGCTAACCTACAGGGTAGCAATTTCAGTCATACCGACCTACGGGGAGTTAGCCTATTTGGGGCGAAAATGCAGGATATTAACCTAGAGTCTGCTGATTTACGTCTTGCTACCCTAGACACGGCGCGGTTAGTTAGGGCTAATCTCACTAATGCTTTGCTGGAGGAAGCCTACGCCTACAATGCGGATTTCCGTGGGGCGATTATTACTGGGGCTGATTTTACTGATGTCATGTTGCGTCGAGATCAGCAACAACTGCTTTGTGAAGTGGCGGACGGTACAAATCCAGTCACGGGACGCGATACCCGCGAGACTCTCTACTGCGATTAAATTAAACTCTGCTCTATAAAACTTAAACAAAACCGGACATAGCCGGATCTTGATGTTTATTTCTTGCTTCGTCCGGGACTGTCGGCAGCACCCCGTCCACAAGTGTAATCGTCGGAACCCGGCGATTTTGGTAGGGGTCGAAAGGAAAGTCACCTTTCCCAACTCCCATTCAAAACCGTGCTTGATACTTTCACATCACACGGCTCCTGATGTAGACACCCTATTGTCAGTAGGAACAGGGTTACGACCCCCTGCTTTGTGACTTCAACTTTAGGAGCTATATACACCACGTAGTCTTTAAACTCGCTCTCGGTCATAAGCACTCTTACATCATCGCAGTCTCTATGTCCACACCGTGACTAGTGGGCATATCCCAACCATTACAGTTAGGCATTGGCTTTCAGTCACATCCTTTCCCCTTATGGGCATACGCTTACACTTTTCACTACTCTACAAGATGTACTCGTAGAGAGCCCAACAGGGGTTTAAACGTTCCATATATATGGGCATTCCATCTTTAGATTTGTCCTATCCACCGGGGTACATTTAAAGGTCTGTGTAGGTGATGCTAAAATTACCCTACTTTTCCCCTTGCTCTTTTGAACGCAGCGTATCAACCTATTTCGCTGCTGTATAATGACGATGGTTCAAGCCGGACATTCGGTTTCCCTAATCATGGATGGTTGGCAGTGGTCGCCTATAGTAGTAGGTTCTACATCACGCCTTCCGTTCCCCGCTTCAATCCCAGATTTGTGATTTCTGAAACTGGGGGTGGCTACCGCCTTTACTCTTTCCCATAATCGCCCCAAGTGGGTTAAATACTCCTCCTTGTAGTATACTTGGATGGAACATTGCGATTTCTTAGAATGGGATTGACCCTGAGTTCCCTGCCTTGCTTAGTGTCATAACTCACTAAGCGTCGGGACATATATATATTTAAGGGGTAAACTAATAATCTAGTTATAGTAGCAGCCGGATTGACTAGTTTAACTCCCTCTAGGAGGTTATTTCAGGCATTGCAGCCTTATTTCACTCCTAAACGTCTCGCACTCTAGGTTTATACTGGCATTCAAGTCACGATCTATCGCCAGACCGCAGTTTGGACATTCAAAAGTCCGACGGACTAGGGGCATTTTTTGACGATAACCGCAATTAGAACACAGTTGACTGGATGGATAAAATCTATCGGCAATAATCAACTTTGAACCATAACGTTCTGCCTTGTAACCTAGTTGACGACGGAACTCATAAAATGAGGCGTCCGCGATAGAACCCGCCAAACCATGATTTTTCAACATTCCAGACACATTCAAATCTTCAATGACTACTTGGCTGTGGTTTTTAGCCAAGAAAGTAGTTATTTTATGAATGGTGTCCCGCCGAATGTTTGCTACTCTTTGATGTAGCTTTTGAACTTTTAAGAGACATTTAGCCCAATTTTTCGAGCCTTTGACTTTGCGACTTAAATGACGTTGTAATCGAGCTAGTTTTTTGGTCGTTGCTTTATAAGCCTTGGGATTAGAGAATTGGGTCCCATCGGAGCAAGTCGCCAAATTGTTAATTCCTAGGTCTACCCCGATTCTCTCTCGGAATTTCGGTGTAATTTCTGGCGTGATTTCTACGAAAAAGCTAATATACCAGTCACCTGCTTGGCGCGTTAGGGTGACTTTCTTAACCCAACTTTCGGGTTGTGCCTCAAATGTAGAAACCCAGCCCACAAAAGGCAGCTTATGGCGAGTTCCTGACAACTTGAATGGTTTGCCGCAATTGTCAAGGGTAAAGCTATCATGGTGGCCTTTCTTCTTAAATTTAGGATAACTGCTTATTCCTTTGAAGAAGCGCTTAAAGGCATCCCCTAGATTAATGAAGGCATATTGATAAACTCTAGAAGACAATTCGGACATCCAAGGATATTGAGGTTTCACATAATTCGTAAAAACCTTTTTGATGGAGTTGACGTTAGGCTTGAGTCCCTGTTGATAAGCTGACATCCATAAGTGTAATCCCCAATTGAACACAAATCGAGCATACCCCGCGTGTTTGGCCATCAAGGTGGCTTGACGGTCATTGAGTTTTAGTTTTGTCCGGAAAGCTTTGTAAGGCATGATTGGATTTTACCATGAAGAATCCAACTTGATGAGTATGTCGTCAGGGAAATTTGGCATGGTCTGGGGTTTGACCGTATACTCATTATTGAGTTGCGAATCTTTTGGGGTATTGTACCTTATTGTCCTAAGATATAAAGCAAATCTTGGATTAAATTCTTGCTCTCCTAGTTGGCTTCCTGAGACAATAGTTCTTTCAGGTTGATTGTGGCGGCGACATCATCTGGGGTGGCTTGGGGATGGCTTTTGCGCTTGGTGTAAGATATCAACGCGGGGATGGAGATACAGATAGCACCGTTTACCAAAGCTAACAAAAGTCCGTAAGCAATATAATTATCCATTAACACACCCTCCTAACACATCGGGTTGATATCTTTTGAATCATTATCACATTATGGATAGTGAAAAAGCAATGGTTTGAGGTAAGAATTACTTGTCACTCTCATAAGTTATCTCAATCAATCAATCAATGGTTAGAGGGTGAGTATTTATACTTATTAATTGGGGTTGATTTCCGAGGATTTGAGTTAAATTAGCGACTACTAAGATGCACTCAGTTTAGCTAAATTTCACTATAGCACAGATGGCTGTAAAAATATCACCATTATCTGGGGACAGGTTTATAAACTCTCCCGACGGAATGATCTGGCTGAATATCGACTACTAAATGGACACGATCGCTATCTGTTAGTAGAGGATTAATAAACAATTCGGGATGTAAGGACTTCCAAAAGTATTCGACAAATTGATTGATTTCTGTGTCGGTCATTCCCGACTTCCCCGATGCTTTCATCTCCTGTTCAGCTTGTGCGCGCCACTGTTTGGATAAGCGATAATCAACGGGGTTGAGAACTATTAATCTATCCAAACGTTCCCAGAGGGGTAAATACTCTTTTAATTGGTGGTTAATTTCTCGCGCAAATTGGCGATCGCTATCAGTACTAATAGGGGGTGGTGGATGATTAAACGCCTGGTCTTCTACGGGTTGACATCCCACAAACCAGCCCTCAAATAAGATGATATCAGGTGCTTCTATCTGTTGGGGTTCTATGCGATCGCCTTCTCCATTCCAGAGAGACTTATCAAACCGGGGAATAGTTATTTTTTGTCCGGGTGTAGGGTTTCGGAGTTGGTCAAGAAGTTGTATTCCGATGTCAATATCATGAGTGCCGGGGGGACCTCGCCAGATTAAACGGGGATCTTGTTCTCGCAGCCTTTGACGATCGGCATAAGTCTTATATAAATCATCAATAGAAATACTAATGGCTTGATAGTTAAGTAGATTGAGAATCCGAGAAATGACGGTTGTAGTGGTAGTTTTTCCGGTTCCCTGTCCGCCTAAGATTCCCTGTACTAAAGGACGATTAAGAATTTGTCTTAACTGAGACAATTGCATGGCTAATGGTAGCCAAAATTCCCACAATGTGGGTAGCTGTTCCCAGAGAATCGGTAAATCCTGATTATGTTTAAGGAGCGATCGCCCTAATTGATAACGTTGTTTAATTGTAGTTTCTAGCTGTTCGTGAGTGATACCAAAAGCCGCCATGTGTGCGGGATTATTTAATTCGTGTCTCAGCAGTTGTTGCCAATGTTCGGGGGGCGGTTCGCTACCAGTTGCCAAAGATTGTAAAATTTCTATCATGATTGAATAATCTCTAAGAACCCAGTAAAAATGCCAGCAAAAATAAACTATAAGTCATGCCAATTTTCAGACTGTTGAGGAGATCCAGCCATAAAGAATTGATTTCACTGCGAGGGACTTTGCGGTAAGATAACCAACTAATCCATTCGGTGACTAGGAGGGTGATAAATGCGACGGTGACATCCCAACTTCCGGCTTGTCCAACTATTGTGGCGATCGCCACTCCCAGGAAGAAGCCAAAAAGTAGGCTAATCAATAATACGGATATCCGCCGCCAGGGGTTACGAAACCATTGCAAGGTTTGCTGGGCGATCGCATCAGTAAATCTGTTTAAACGAGTGTTTTGCATAGAAGATTATAGGCAGCGATATGTAAAATATACTGTAGGATGAAAGTATTATAACGGCGGTTGTGGCATCAACTCCCGGCATCAGCTATATTTGTTAGTCTACAGGTGTCCCAACTTGCTACCAGTCGGCTATAACACTTGTCCCAGATAACGGATTTTATGATCACTTTGACAATTTACTGAGGTTTGACCATTGAATTTGTTTGACGCACCCAATATTAATATACTTTGGGGAAACCTAATTGTCGAGGAGTTAATTCGCAATGGGGCGAGTTATTTTATTGTATCTCCTGGTTCCAGATCCACTCCTTTAACTGTGGCGATCGCTCGTTATTCCCAAGCGCAACGGCGAGTTTTTTTAGACGAAAGGGGTGCGGCGTTTCATGCGATCGGCTACGCGAGGGCGACAGGAAAGCCAGCGGTTTTGGTCTCTACTTCTGGGTCGGCTGCTGCTAACTATTTCCCGGCTGTGATTGAGGCGGCTACGGATAATTTGCCGATGATTATTATCTCGGCTGACCGCCCCCCAGAATTGCGAAAAACGGGGGCTAATCAAACTATTGATCAGGTCAATCTTTATGGTGATTATGTACGTTGGAAATTTGATATACCCTGTCCTGATGAAAAGATTTCGCCGACGTTTGTTTTAACGACTATTGATCAAGCTGTTTATCGTGCCAAGCGATCGCACGGACCTGTTCACCTTAATTGTATGTTCCGCGAACCCCTCGCCCCGACTAATTCAGCGATTACATTGGGTTATACTCTCCCCCTCAAACCTTGGTTAAATAGTGGTAGGGCTTGGACGGATTACCCTACTCCTATGGTCACACAATCCGCCCATATTATTAATGAAATATTCAAGATTTTAAATAATACGACAAGGGGAGTTTTAGCCATTGGTAGATTAAACTCTATGTCGGAAATTAAAGCAGTTGCACAATTCGCAAAAAGGCTACAATTCCCTATTTTTGCGGATATTCGTTCAGGTTTAAGGTTGGGAAACACTATTGATAATCAGTTATTTTTAACGGATATAGGGCTGAGTGACGATCGCCTAGAGACGGTGATACAAATAGGCGATCGCATTTTATCAAAACGGTTTTTAGAGTATTTAGAAACCCACCCACCCCGTTACTATATTATGATAACGGACTCACCCAGCCGCCACGACCCGGCCCATATTGTTTCCCATCGCATTGAAAGTAAGATCGAACAATTATGTGAGTCATTATCACCTCTTTTAGATCCGAATATTTGCCAAAATTGGCAGGATAAATTATGGCTAAAGTCCGCGAAAATTCGCGCAACTATTGACAGCTATTTAACTAAAGATTCCACCTTAAATGAAATGGCGATCGCCCATTTAGTCTCCCAGCATATCCCCGCCGACAGTGGCTTATTTTTAGCCAATAGTATGCCGATTAGAGATATGGATGAATATGGAATTTATGGGGGAAATTCAGTCAGAATAGCAGCCAACCGAGGGACTAGCGGCATTGATGGAATTATCGCCTCTGCTGCTGGGTTTTGTCAGGGTTTAAATACTCCCACAACTCTGCTAATTGGCGATTTGGCATTCCTCCATGACCTCAACTCTTTATCTATGGTTAATTCCCTGAATCATCCCCTGTGGATTATAGTGATTAATAATAATGGGGGCGGGATATTTTCATTTTTACCCATTGCTAAATTTAATGATGTATTTGAAAACTACTTCGCCACTCCCCACAATCTCCAATTTGACCAGGCTGCCAAATTATTTAATCTCAACTATTTCTCACCCCCAACACCAGAGGAATTTGTGAAAGATTATCAACAGGCGATCGCCTCCCAAACTTCGGCGATTATTGAAGTGCAGACTAACCGCAAACAAAATCAAGAATTGCACCAAGAATTGGCGGACAAAATCCGCGAAATATCATGGAGGTTTTAGCCGTCGTATTCGGTGAAAATTTCTATCTCTAATGTATCTTCGTCTATGCTGATATAAAGAAGATTCGGGCGACAACAAACCTGGCAATCTTCAATATAAGACTGTTGACCTCCCGCACTAAAATCGATAAATGTGACATTACTTTCGCCACAATAGGCGCAGGTAAATTCAGCGGTATTTTGCATAATTTTCACACTCAAGTTTAGTAACATCGTGGCGATAGCGGAACATATCTTGAAGACGGGAATAAACCCACCAACTCAAGGTATTGTCAAACACGGAGCCACCTGGTAAACTAAAAGCGATCGCATCAGTTAACCGAGTGCGATTATTCACCTCCGAAAATTGGTGTCGGTGTACCCAAATAGCCATGGGACCCTGTTGCTGTTCATCAGTAAACAGTTGGTAAGGAATGCACTCAGTATGCACCGCCACCCATGGCACCGAAACTGGACCAAGAGATAGCAGAAATTCCGATCTAGCCCCCACCTGTAAACCCCCTTCCCGGCGGATAATTTCCACAGGTTGCCAAGGTGGGGTCAGCAACTCCAGGATATCAGATCGGCCGTGAAAATTCCAAACCACATCAACGGGGGCGTTAATTAGGGACGAGTATTGAAAGTGCAGCATAAAAACACCATACCAAATCAAAAGTTGTAGCAATTTTTACCAAATTATATCGAGAAATTGGTTAAGATGAAACCCATGCTATCGTTGCCATATTAAAACCCCAATTTCTATGCGTTTAGAGCAACTTCAAGCCTTTTTATCTGTTGCCGAAACCGGAAGTTTTCAAAAAGCAGCAGTCCAGTGCAACGTGACGCAATCAACGATTAGTCGCCAGGTACAGGGACTAGAAACGGAACTGGGTTTACCCCTATTTCACCGTAGCAACCAAGCTAAATTGACGGTAGGAGGTGAAAGGTTTTGGCCCTATGCGCGGAAAATTTGTCAGGCTTGGGAAAATGCCCAACAGGAATTAGCGTCATTATTAGCGGGACAGCAGGCGGAATTATGCGTGGCGGCTATTCACTCCCTTTGTGCGTCTTATCTCCCCCCAGTTTTGCAAAAGTTTTGCTATGCTTATCCTGATGTACAATTGCGGGTAACATCATTAGGAAGCGATCGCGCTTTAAAAGTGCTAAAAGATGGATTGGTTGATGTGGCACTTGTCATGAATAATCGGGCTTTTACGGCTAGTTCCGATTTATTGGTGGATATTCTCTATAAAGAACCGATACAAGTATTAATGGCAAAAAATCACCCCCTGGCGCGATATAATCATGTTCCTTGGAAGGAGTTAATTATCTATCCTCAAGTGGTATTTAAAGATGGCTATGGAATGCAGCGTTTAGTACAGGAAAGATTTGCTCAAGCTGGCGCTACTCTCAAGGCGGTTTTAGAGTTAAATACACTGGATGCTTTTCGGGGTGTAGTCCGTCAGGGAGAAGTAATTGCACTGTTACCACGTTCAGCATTAGTAGAAGCGGCGACGGATAGCAGTTTAGCGATTAGAACGATCGCACCTTTTGAAGGGACTATAAATACTAAATCAGGTTCCTTTTATAGTGGTGGATCTGACTTGGGTTGGACTCGGGAGGTTGCCATTGTCACCAGTCGCGATCGCCTGCAAATTCCCCCCATACAATATTTCTGGAAATTGGTACACGAATTAATCCCCCCAGAGGTAGACTCAGAGTTGGAAGAATTGGGGATAAAATGCTTAATTGGTTAACATCAAATAGCTAACAATTCCTAAAGGTATCCGCTTTCGATTATACTGGTTTTCTCTTCTGTTCACTACCACAACAGCAACTTAAATGAGCGATCGCTTTAGAACATTACTGAAAAAAGTGGGAAGCGGAACCCACACCAGCGCAGCCCTAACTCGCGAAGAAGCCGCCGAAGCCTTACGCATGATGTTACAGCAAGAAGCAACACCCGTACAGGTAGGGGCTTTTTTAATCGCCCACCGCATTCGGCGACCCACGGGAGAAGAATTGGCGGGAATGCTAGATGTTTATGCAGAATTAGGACCTCATTTAACTAATGCTGTGCGTCCTCCGATGATTTTAACTCATCCCTATGATGGGCGATCGCGTACTGTTCCCATGACCATTCTCACCGGGTTAATTCTCAGCGCCACCGGAGTCCCAACCATTTTACATGGAGGCGATCGAATGCCGACCAAAGAGGGTATTTGTTTACATGAAATTTGGCAACAATTAGGCATAAATTGGGAAGGAATTAGCCTAATTAGAATGCAGGAAATCTTCCAGACGACAGATTTAGGATTTATTCATCTTCCCACCCATTTTCCCCTAGCCATGAACCTAGTTGGACCCCGCCGAGAAATTGGGAAACGTCCGCCTATTGCTACATTAGAGTTAATGTGGTCTCCCTATTTAGGAGATGCAACTATCGCCTGTGGCTATGTTCACCCCCCCACGGAATCAATGTTCCGAACCGCCCTAGAATTGCGAAATCAGCGGCAATTTATCACGGTTAAGGGATTAGAAGGTAGTTGCGATTTACCCCGCGATCGCACCTGTATTATCGGCATCAACCGCCCCAGTATAGACAACCCGGAAACCTCGACTTTTGAACGTCTGTTATTGCATCCCCATGATTATGGTTATGGGGGGAAAGAAGTTCCTCTTAATTCCCTAGATGAACTGATTAATAATATCAAGGCTGTCTTGGAGGGGGAACCGGGAGAGTTAATGCAGGCTGCCATTTGGAATGGGGGTTTTTATCTGTGGTGTGCGGGAGTTTGTGCGGACATAGAAACAGGTCTGAAACACGCGCAGGAGTTACTAACTCAAGGGATGGTAGCCCAGAAATTAGAAGCGATCGCCAACAGTTTATAACCACCCATACCAATGGTTTAATTATGGGGCATAATGCCCCATTTGTCAAGGTAATTAATCCACCCCTTGAATAGGTGCAAAACCTTGTCGCTGGATGTTCTCCGTAATAGTGCGAGGTTCCAAGAATTGCAGGAGATAATCAGGTCCCCCCGCCTTGGAACCGACACCAGAGAGTTTAAAGCCACCGAAGGGTTGACGGGAAACGATCGCCCCGGTAATTCCCCGGTTAATATAGAGATTTCCCACTTCAAAATCAGCCTTAGCCTTCTGAATATGAGAAGGGGTGCGAGAATACAAACCCCCAGTCAAAGCATAATTAGTCCCGTTAGCAATATCGATCGCCTCATCAAAATTTGAGGCTTTAATCACCGCCAAAACCGGACCAAAAATCTCCTCTTGGGCAATTTTCGCAGTAGGAGAAACATTAACAAACACGGTCGGACCGACAAAATACCCGGTAGATGGTGCATCTAATGCGATCGCAATTTCTGCTTCTTGTTTACCCATCTCAATGTATTCTTTAATCTTGGTTTGGGCGTTATGATCAATCACCGGACCCACAAAGGTACTAGGATCAGCCGGATCACCCACATTAAGCGATCGCACCGCTTCCACTAACCGCGACACAAACACATCATAAACAGGTTCTAAAACCACCACCCGCGAACAAGCAGAACATTTTTGACCCGTATAACCAAAAGCGGAATAAACAACTCCCCCGACCGCTTGATCAAGGTCTGCACTTTCATCAACAATAATGGCATTTTTGCCACCCATTTCCGCCACTACTCGTTTAAGGTGTTTTTGTCCTGGTCGCAAAATCGCCGCCTCTGCATATATCCAACAACCCACTTCCTGAGAACCTGTAAAGGTAATCATCTGAACATCAGGATGTTTAACTAAATGAGCCCCCACGGTTGAACCCTTACTAGGGATAAATTGAAACACGCCATCAGGAACCCCAGCTTCCACCAAAATCTGGGCAATTTTCGCACCAATAATAGCAGAAGTTTCCGCAGGTTTTAACAGGGTACAATTTCCCGTGACTAAGGAAGCGACAGTCATCCCCACCGGAATAGCTAGGGGGAAATTCCAGGGAGAAATGACTAAGGAGATACCACGAGGTTGATAGGAATAGCGATCGCTTTCCCCGGCTGTATCATAAATATAACCCTGGTCTAGCCGTTCCATTTCCGCCGCATAAAAAAGGCAAAAATCAATAGCTTCCGACACTTCCGCATCACACTGAGATAGGGCTTTCCCCACCTCAAACACCATCCAGGCGCATAATTCATGGCGACGTTGTTCTAGCAATTCTGCCGCCTTCCGTAATACAGCCGCGCGTCGGCTAACGGGGGTCTTTTTCCAGCTAGGAAATGTAGCTTTAGCAGCAGCGATCGCTTTTTCCGCTTGTTCAATATTAGCCAAACCAATTTTGCCGACTATTTCCGTAGGTTGAGCCGGGTTAACGGAATCCACAAAATTCTCTGTATTTTCCCATTTACCATTAATCAGAGGTAAGTAGGTTTTACCCAACTGCGATCGCACATTTCCCAAGGCAGCCAAAGCGCGATCGCGAATAATTGCATCCGCATAATCACTATCCGCCGCATTAGGAAATACAGGTTTCCAAGTCTGGTGAATTGTGCTATCATTATCACCAACAGGAGGCGCTAATAGTTCTTCTAAAGGTCGCTGTTCTGAACTTTGGCGAATAAAAGAGGAATTAGCCGTATTTTCTAACAGTCGCCGAATTAGATAAGACATCCCTGGTAGTAGTTCACCATAGGGACAATACATCCGCACTCGATAACCTTTAGCCGCCAATTGTTTGGCAAGTTGGTCTCCCATACCATAGAGAACTTGCATCTCAAAGGCGCGTTGGGGTACTTTTAAGGTTTCCGCTATAGCGATCGCTTTCGCCTGGGAACGGACGTTATGGCTACCGATAGCAGAATAAATATAGGCGTGATTTTCCAACATTAATTGGGTCAGCCTTTCGTAATTAGCATCAGTCGCAGCCTTATCATTAAATACTGGTTGCGGCCAGTCATTTTGCATCGCCTTGATAGTTTCCTGGTCCCAATAAGCACCTTTTACCAGTCTAACCGTCACCGGATATCCCCGCAATTTTGCCCATTCAATAATGCCTTCTAGGTCTTTGGCGCTATCGCGTAGGTAGGCTTGAACCGTGACACCGATATCAGTGCGATCGCGGAATTCCTCTTCCATTAACAGATTTTTGAGGATGCTTAAAGTTAGGTCCTTATAGGCGTATTGTTCCATATCAAAATGCACCGCCGCCCCAACTTCTTTCGCCCGTCTTAATAAAGTGCGGATGCGATCGCTTACTTTCTCCTCACTTCCCTTAGCATCAAGCGGGTCAAACTGCGAATAAAAAGCCGTCAATTTCACCGAAACCTGTACTCTAGGAATAGGGTTTCCGTCCGCTTCATCAATTTGGGGAACTGTTGACCACCGCTGCGCCGCCGCCGACAGTTTTTCCATTAATTCCAAGTAACTATTCAGATACGATTCCGCTTCCGTTTCCGTAATCACCGCCTCTCCTAGCAGGTCTACAGTAAAACCTAGTTTATCTTTACGCAACCTTTCCAGAGTTTTGATAATTTGCGGAATATCCGCCCCCGCGATATATTTCTGAGCCAGCGTTTCTACAGCAGGGGCTACTGTCGTAGCTGCCATTTTCCCAGCTACCGAGTCAGCGTTAGCAAAATTAAGCAGCTTTTTCAGCGAGTCCGGGAGTTCCACCTCTTCCGCCGTCAGGTATTCCTGAAGGTGAGCCGCAATTTCCGGTTTACTCCGCAGCGCCGGTAAACAGTCGATAAAATGAAACAATTGCACCCGCAAACCGGGGTTAGACATCGCCCAGTCCAGGATTTTGTCATCAATACGCATCTGGTCCTGGATTTTACCAAACAGAGATTGTTTTTTCTGTTGGGTCGCCGCTAGAAGTTCTCGGGCGATTTCTTGGGTTTTGGGTTCGTAGGTATTATTAGATAGTTGTGCAACCACAGGTTATTGAGTATCAGAAATGGTGAACATTGATATCAGACCCGCCCTCAAACGGACGGGGACTCCCAAACCTCACGATTTGGGTTACGGCGATCTACCCCCAAAGGGACAGATTTAATCTTCTGGGGTCTAGCCGAGCCTCAACTCCTAGGGCGAGAAGCGCCGCCAAAATCTTCATGATCTTCCCCCATTTTTCGTAAAATCCCCCCTCTGCCCACTAATTTTATCATGAATCAGGAGCCACCATTCACCCGCCTTTATCCCTGGTTTGGGGCGACTGAGAGATTCCCCAACCCCTCCCCCTCTTAACTCCATTTAAATCTGCCGTTTGACATCCGCCCCAAATCGCCCAACCCTGATTAAGCTAAGGTTTCTCACCAATTCAGCGCCTCTCTACCCACACCGCCATAGTCACCCTTACTCATGCGAATCATGCGAATCATGCGAATCATGCGATCGCCACTAAATCAGTCCCAAACCCCCGCCTGAGTCATCAAATTTTCCCCAATCTCCAAATCTATGATAAAATCAAAACCATTGATTTTTATCTGGATTCCATCCCTCCCAGAAGTTCCCACTATTGCATTAATGGGACTAACTTTTGGGATACGTCTGTTATAAAAATGCTCATGTACCCCCAAAATCACCCTTATTCTAAAATTAGGGTCGGGGGCACCTTACCCTATTTTGAGGAAAACCAGATGAAATTAGCCGTAAAATAGCTTGTCATAAAAAATTTGGTTTTTTATTCCAAATCAGTAATTTTGTGTTATCATCAATTAGTTTATTGTTATCTTTCTTTAAGATATCTGGTGATTAACCGATGATAAAAAAACTTTTTTGTTCCACCCTGTCTGCTAGTTTTTTAGCAGCTACCATGTCAGGTTGCGCTCCAGTGGCTGAAACCGGGGAAGTTGCCTGCGCTGAAGTCACCGAAGCCGAAATTGCAGCATTGTTCGATCGCTGGAATAGTTCCCTCGCCACCCTAGATCCTGATCAAGTAGTAGCTAACTATACCCCCACAGCCGTATTACTGCCAACCATTTCCAACACTCCCCGCACCGACCATGAAAGTATTAGAGAATATTTTGTGGACTTTCTGCCAAATAACCCCCAAGGAGTGATTAACAGCAGGACTATTGCCATTGGTTGTAACAAGGCTCATGACGTGGGAGTTTATACCTTTACATTTACAGATGACCAAGGACAAACCACCGAAGCAGTAGCCCGCTTTTCCTATGTTTATGTCTATAAGGATGGTGAATGGTTAATTGATCATCACCATTCATCCTTAATGCCAGAAACTGTAGCTAATTAGGCTTCCCATCAAATTGCCTTCTACATTCTGGTGTATCTAGCCATCCCTTGATAATCATTGATATCACACCCATAAAAGATGGTTAAATATGAGCTTTTGATAGCCGATGCTCCAGAAATTTAACCCTCTGAGAGTGTACAGGCAAGGCAAGCCTTGTCTGTACAGCCTTTGAGTCAACCTCCCATGTATCGGGAACTATCAACCTTTCGAGCCATCCTCCGGTTTCTGAAAAACAGACGCGATCGGTTTGGCTTGCTTATCCGTTTGGGGATAAAACTTAAATTTCTCCATAGCCATACTAGCCGCTTGCACTACAGACGGATCGGGGTCTCGCAAACCCTGTTTAAGTATGGGAATCACGCGATCGCTTTTAATCATACCCAGAGCATAAATTGCCTCTTGACGCACTTGAGCGCTACTATCTTGGCTGAGTTGAGTTAAAGTAGGAATCGCTTGTTGGATTTCTGGACGTAAGCCATGGGTGCTTGCTAGTCTACCCAGAGTCGCGGCCAATTGAGTGCGTATTTCTGTATCTGCGTGTCGAGTATAGCCAACCAGGTTAGCAATAGCTGAGAGGTTTTGTGACTCTCCTACTTTAGCGATCGCTATCAGCAAGTCTTCCTTCTCATGGCTGCTATGTCCAGTAACTTTCAGATTGAGAGGAGGCTTAACCGAATCTACTGCCATTAAACCATTAGCCATCACTGATTCTTCTAACTCTTCCGACACTTCCGACACTTCCGCCGCCACTTCCGTCTCTTCTAGTGTCTCTTCTTCTGTAGCCGCTTCTGTCGGTATCTCCGAGACCATTAAACCATCAGCCATCACTGATTCTTCTAACTCTTCCGCCACTTCCGCCGCCACTTCCGTCTCTTCTGGTGTCTCTTCTGGTGTAGCAGCTTCTGCCGGTATCTCCGAGACCATTAAACCATCAGCCATCACTGATTCTTCTACCTCTTCAGAAACTTCCGCCGCCACTTCCGTTTCTTCTGGTGTCTCTTCTTCTGTAGCCGCTTCTGTCGGTATCTCCGAGACCATTAAACCATCAGCCATCACTGATTCTTCTACCTCTTCCGACACTTCCGCCACCTCTGCCGCCACTTCCGCGACTTCCGTCTCTTCTAGTGTCTCTTCTTCTGTAGCCGCTTCTCTAGCTGCTTCCGCTTCACTTTCTGCCAACAACTCAGGCAAAAATTCCAAACGCTCATGCAGCGACTTTATCATCTGCTCAGTTTGAGACTGCATAGCTCGCACCAGTTGTTCAGTACCCGCGCGAATTTCATCATTATATTGTTCTTCCAGGTTATCAATAGCATTTTGAATCCGAGTCTCCTGATCTTGTTCAAGATCAGCGCGTAGCTTCTGAATTTCTTGTTCACTGTGCTGTCGGATATTTTCGATGGTTTCGCGAATTTCCTCTCTGGTAGTATAGTTGTCTTGCTCAAGTTGTTGCAGTTGGTTCTCATAGCCCGCGATATATTCTGCCATCTGCTGAGTGCGGTCTTGACTTTCGCTAATATCCCCATCCATATCATGAAGTTGAGTTTCATAGCCTGTTAAAGACTCACCCATTTCATTGATGCGACTTTGGCTGGCTTGTAAGTCTTGATTGACCTCTTCTAATTGAGTCTGATATGAAGTCAAAAACTCATTCAATTCCTCAACCTGGCGTTCACGGCTATGTAATTCCTCCATCAAATTTCCCAACTCTTGCTGATACCCTCTCAACTGCTGGTCAGCTTCCTGGAGTTCCTCCTCACGGCTTTGTACCTGGTTGGTAAGCTGCTCAATATGGGACTGATAATATTGAGTTAAGGATTCATTGCTTTTTGTCAATTCAGCTTCCTGTTCTTGTTTGAGCGTTTCTGTCATCTCTCGCAGTTGGCGATCGTAATCATCTCTTAGGGACTGGACCATTTCCTGAATCCTGACTTGATGGGCTTTTTCTAATTCCTCAGCCGAGAGGCGAATTTGTCGCTCATATTCTTCTCTCTGCTCGGTCAGGCGACGCTCCAACACAGTATAGCTGACCCCCAACCCAGCCAAACTGCCAATAATTAACATAATCAGTAAACTAATCAGGTCCATAGGTAATCTCCCAATTTTTGGTAAAGTTATAGAGCAATCATCTAATCAACCCAGTTTCTAATAACTCTGTGTCCCCAGAGTATCTAAATACGTTACCAGATTATAATCGTGTCTAACACAACTCATGAAAAACCCGACCTCCTTCGCGCCCATTTACTCATCTCTGGACGGGTGCAAGGTGTCGGTTATCGATACTATACTCGCCAAGTTGCCACCCAAAAGGGAGTTAACGGCTGGGTGAAAAATTTGCCCGATGGTCGGGTCGAGGCGGTTTTTGAGGGTAGTCAAGCCCAAATCGAGGCCATGATTAAATGGTGTTACCAAGGACCTCCCTCCGCTCAAGCTACACAGGTTAAGGTAGAGTATCAGCGAGCCGAAGGACTCTACAGCTTTGATATTCTCTACCATTAGCCTCGAAATCATCCCTAGCGCGGTCTAGATCAAATTAGATCCTACTTTCAACAAATGCTTCTAGGCGCTTGAGTCCAGTTTCAATATTTTTTAAACTCGTGGCGTAGGATAGGCGAATGTGATCATCTGTTCCAAAAGCCAAGCCAGGAACTGTAGCCATTTGCTTTTCTTCTAACAAGGCATTGCAGAAGTCTACCGACCCTAAGCCGATTTTCCCGATATTGACGTACATATAAAATGCGCCGTAGGGTTTAACACAGCTAATTCCGGGAATAGCGTTCAGTAGTTCATACATCACCTGTCGGCGTTCTGCAAAGGCTTGTCGCATTGTTTCTACACAGTCGAGGGAACCTTCCAGAGCGGCGATCGCTCCATATTGAGCAAACGTGCAGACATTAGATGTACTATGGCTTTGAATCCGGGTCATCGCCCCAATAATAGTTTTATCCCCAGCCAGATAACCTAAACGCCATCCAGTCATAGCAAAGGACTTAGCGAAACCGCTACTAATCAGCGTCTGTTTATGGACTTCTGGGTGAGCGGCCGCTATACTCAGATGTTGCGCCCCATCATAGAGAATTTGGGAGTAAATCTCATCAGAGACTACCAGAATCCCCGACTCCACCACCACTTCCGCTAACGCTTTCAGTTCATCCGGGGTGTAAACCATCCCCGTCGGGTTTGACGGCGAGTTAAGGACAAATAGTTTAGTTTTCGGGGTAATCGCTTGTCGCAGTAATTCTGGGGTAATCTTATACTCGGTAGTCGCATCGGTGGGGACAATGACCGGAGTGCCATCAGCTAGTTTGACCATTTCTGGGTAGCTTAACCAGTAGGGGGAAGGTATAATCACTTCATCCCCAGCCTCGATGATCGCCATCATCAACCCGGACAGGGAATGTTTCCCGCCATTGGTGACAATGATATTTTCGGCGCTATAATTTATATTTTCCGCGCTATAATTAACACCCACCTCTTGAGTCAGACTGCGAGCGATTAATTCCCTCAGTTTGGGCTCTCCCGCTGCTGGACCGTACCGTGTCTTTCCTTCATCGAGTGCCTTTTTAGCCGCAGCGACTATGTGTTGGGGTGTGTCAAAGTCCGGTTCACCAACGCTGAAGTTGAGAACGTCGAGTCCCTCGGCTTTCATGGCCTTGGCCTTGGCTGATATCGCTAGGGTGACAGATTGGGGAACCTGTTCTACACGGGCTGCCAGCTTCATATCAAATTACTCTTTTTAGTAGTCTTAAACTAGAGATTCTACGGCGGGTGATGAATGTCTGCAACCCTAATTGTTGGGCAATGATGACATTTTTTCATTTGATTCAGGGTTTATTATCACAGATCCCGTTATTTGTCAACTATGTGAACTACAGTTGCGCTGAAAATCTAGGTCTCATTGTTCCATAAGTCTGTCATCGCATAAAGTCCGGTTGACATGATCTCAAAAAAGGTAAACCATCAAATGTTAGACTTCCGAGCTATAGATTCATTAATGTTGTATTCCTATTTCGATTCAGACACCAACGATTCTAAATCCTTCGAGTTACCAGGGGCACGCCCTCACTATAACCCCGATCGCCCTGGTCAGGTTGAGCATATTTTTCTCGACCTAGTTTTGGATATTCCCGCCCAAAGTTTTCAGGGAACTTGTACTATTACCCTAAATCCGATCCGCAGTGGTATTAATACCCTCACCCTCGATGCGGTAGATCTGGAAATTAATCAAGTTAAAATTGGTAAGCATGAGGTAGATTTTGACCATGATGGTCAGCAATTATACGTTCATCTGAACCAACCCACAGAGGTTAATCAAACCCTGAAAATAGCGATCGACTATACTGTTGATCATCCTCAACGAGGTCTATATTTTATCGGACCAAATTCAGATTATCCTGATAAACCGATTCAAGTTTGGACTCAAGGGGAAGATGAAGATTCCCGTTTCTGGTTTCCCTGCTTTGACTATCCGGGACAGTTAGCCACCTCAGAAATTAAAGTCCGGGTTCCCCAGGATTTTTTGGCGATCGCTAATGGTGAATTAATCGCCACCAAAACTAAGGGCGATCAGCAAATTTATCATTGGTTACAAAAGCAGGTTCACCCCAGTTATTTGATAGCGTTAGCGGTGGGTAAATTTGCCGAAATCAAAGAGGAGTATAATCAGATTCCGGTGGTTTATTATGTCGAAAAAAATCGCCAGGAAGATGCTCTACGGAGTATGGGAAAAACTCCAGCTATGATTGAGTTTCTCTCTCAAACTTTTGGCTATGATTATCCCTATCCGAAATATGCTCAAGTCTGTGTTGATGATTTCATTTTTGGAGGTATGGAAAATACCTCGACAACTCTGTTAACCGATCGCTGTTTGTTGGACGAACGCGCTACCCTAGATAACCGCAATACAGAAAGCTTGGTAGTCCATGAACTCGCCCATCAATGGTTTGGTGATTTGGTGGTAATTGCCCATTGGTCTCATGCTTGGATTAAGGAGGGAATGGCGACTTATTCTGAGGTACTCTGGACTGAACATGAATATGGGGCGGACGAGGCAGCTTATTACCGATTAAATGAAGCCCGTAGCTATTTTTCGGAGGATTCTTCCCGCTATAGTCGTCCGATTGTAACTCACGTTTACCGAGAAGCGATTGAACTTTATGATCGCCATCTTTATGAAAAAGGCGCTTGTGTTTATCACATGATTCGCGCCGAATTGGGAGATGAGTTATTTGCCAAAGCTATTCATACTTTTGTGCAGGATAACGCCCATAAAACTGTGGAAACGGTGGATTTATTGAGGGCGATCGAAAAGGCAACGGGACGGAATTTGCTGTTTTTGTTTGATCAATATGTCTATCGTGGGGGACATCCTAAATATAAGGTTTCCTATTCCTGGGATAATGATAGCAAAATTGCGAAGGTGACTATTAAACAAACCCAGGCGAAAGACAGTGATAAACTCAGTGAGGCTAATTTGTTTAATCTGAAAATACCTATAGGTTTTGGCTACACGAAAAAATCTAAGGGTAAATCCAAAAAGAAATCGACTCCAGTGGAGTTGAAAACGGTGACTGTACAAGTTAGCGATCGCGAACAGAGTTTTTACTTTCCTTTGGAAGAGAAACCTAACTTTATCAGTTTTGATGTGGGTAATAATTTGCTCAAAACTGTGACTTTAGATTATCCAGTAGCTGAGTTAAAAGCACAGCTTCAGTTTGACCCAGACCCGATTTCCCGGATTTATGCCGCCCAAGCCTTGGCTAAAAAAGGGAATTTGGCATCGGCTAAAGCCTTGGGTGAGGCGATGGTTTCTGAACCTTTCTGGGGAGTCCGGGTTGAAGTGGCGAAACAGTTGGTAAAGGTTAAACTGGATCAGTCTTTTGATGGCTTGGTGGCTGGCTTGAAAGATGAAAATCCACGAGTGCGGCGGGCGGTGGTTAATGCTTTGGCAGAAATTCACACGGCTGCAAGTTATCAGGCGATTAAACCTCTGGTGGAAAATGGTGATCCGAGTTATTATGTGGAGGCTAGTGCTATACAGGCGATCGCCAAAATAGCAGCGGGAAATACCGAGGATGAACCTACAGAAGCTGAGGCGATCGCTTTGTTAGAAATGGTGTTACAAGAAAGGGCTGGTTGGAATGAGGTAGTCCGGTCTGGGGCGATTTTGGGTTTGAGTCAAATGAAAACTTCGGAAATGGCTTTAAATCTGATTTTGAAATATACCGCTAATGGTGTTCCTCAAGCCCTGCGTTTAAATGCTATTTCTAGTCTAGGTCGCATTTCCACAGGTCAAAATAACATCAATCTTGAACGTATTATGCAACGGATTCAAGAACTAGCTAAAGAAGATTTCTTCTTAACTCAAATATCTGTGGTAATGGCTTTAAGCCAAATGGAAACTCCCAAGGCGATCGCTGTTTTGAATGACCTAGCAGAACAGACCATGGATGGACGGGTCAGGCGCAGGGCGGAAGAGGCTGTGCAAAAAGTCCAAAAAAATCTGGGTTCAGACAAAGCTATTAAGCAGTTACGGGAGGAACTGGACAAAATCAAAAAGGAAAATCAAGAACTACGAAGTCGCCTAGAAAACTTAGAGGCTAAAACTAAGTAATCCGCATCATATTGGGGTAATTAGTAAATTACCCCAAGGCGTAAATTCTGGTTGATATTTATTCGTGCTGATGGCTTTGTAGCCATCCCAGCAAATCATCTATCTCCGAAAAGTCTAGTAATGCTTCTCCTAACTCCTCTAATGCGGGTAATGGTAACTGATTGATTTGACCGATGACCGTTTCTGGTAAACTGCCTAATCTCCTATTGAGCAGCCGGACAATTAAGGTCTTTTCACCTTCAGTTGCCCCTTGTTGTAATCCTTGTTGTAATCCCTGTTGTAATCCTTTTTCAAGGGCTTCTTCCCAAATGTCTTGATAAATTACTGATTCTTGCATAATTTCTTGCCTCAACAATCGTTTAATCAACACTTTGTCTAAGACCAAACCCGCCAGAATCGCTGTGGATGCTGCCACGTTATTTTGGGTTCTCCGGTCAGCGATCGCATCAATTTTAGCTGCTACCTGCTCTAATAACTTTTGGCGATCGCCCGTTTTGGCTAGTACCGCAAAAGGTAATAATCCCGGCACATTTATAAACGTATCTACGGATTCTTCCCAGAGTCTAATTACCTGAAATTGATGGCGAGTTGGAGACTAGCCATACCCGCAAATCATTGATCTCAGAAAAGTCTAGTAATGCTTCTCCTAACTCCTCTAATGCGGGTAATGGTAACTGATTGATTTGACCGATGACCGTTTCTGGCAAACTGCCTAATCTCCTATTGAGCAGCCGGACAATTAAGGTCTTTTCACCTTCAGTTACCCCTTGTTGTAATCCCTGTTGTAATCCCTGTTGTAATCCTTCTTCTAAACCTTGTTGTAATCCTTTTTCAAGGGCTTCTTCCCAAATGTCTTGATAAATTACTGATTCTTGCATAATTTCTTGCCTCAACAATCGTTTAATCAACACTTTGTCTAAGACCAAACCCGCCAGAATCGCTGTGGATGCTGCCACGTTATTTTGGGTTCTCCGGTCTGCGATCGCATCAATTTTAGCTGCTACCTGCTCTAATAACTTTTGGCGATCGCCCGTTTGAGCTAGTACCGCAAAAGGTAATAATCCCGGCACATTTATAAACGTATCTACGGATTCTTCCCAGAGTCTAATTACCTGAAATTGATGGCGAGTTTGAGCTATTTCTAGCTGGGTTTGGTAGACTAAATCTGAGGAACTTTCCCTTAAATAAATTACCACTTGCTGCATGGAGCATTCTGGGAACCGACGATAGACCCGCACCCAATAATCTAACATCCTAAACGGAATAGTTGGGTCCGGTTGGGTCTGAAATTCCAGATGCAGGATGACTCCCTCTGATTTCAGCAAGATGAGACTATCAGCCCGAATTGGCTCTAGGGAAAGTTCCGACGGGCTGAGTTCAGTCAGGGGAATGGGTTCTCCCAATAACCACTGGGCTAAATCCGCCGGAAACGTTTCAGCCAGGAACTTGCAAACATTGTCAAACATATTAGTATTATACCCCAATCTACGGGCGGTTGTGGGGAGTCTGTAAGGAGTCAGAAAAGAGTATTTTTAAAGCCTGTTCTAAATTAGCTGTAATCCTGATCATGTTGGGGTAATTAGTAAATTACCCCTAGGCGGAAATTCCGGTTGATATTTATTCGGGCTGATGGCTTTCTAGCCATCCCAGCAAATCATCTATCTCCGAAAAGTCTAGTAATGCTTCTCCTAAATCCTCTAATGCGGGTAATGGTAACTGATTGATTTGACCGATGACCGTTTCTGGCAAACTACCTAATCTCCTATTGAGCAGCCGGAAAATTAAGTTTTTTTCACCTTCAGTTACCCCCTGTTGTAATCCCTGTTGTAATCCTTCTTCTAAACCTTGTTGTAATCCTTTTTCAAGGGCTTCTTCCCAAATGTCTTGATAAATTACTGATTCTTGCATAATTTCTTGCCTCAACAATCGTTTAATCAACACTTTTTCTAAGACCAAACCCGCCAGAATCGCTGTGGATGCTGCCACGTTATTTTGGGTTCTCCGGTCAGCGATCGCATCAATTTTAGCTGCTACCTGCTCTAATAACTTTTGGCGATCGCCCGTTTTGGCTAGTACCGCAAAAGGTAATAATCCCGGCACATTTATAAACGTATCTACGGATTCTTCCCAGAGTCTAATTACCTGAAATTGATGGCGAGTTGGAGACTAGCCATACCCGCAAATCATTGATCTCAGAAAAGTCTAGTAATGCTTCTCCTAACTCCTCTAATGCGGGTAATGGTAACTGATTGATTTGACCGATGACCGTTTCTGGCAAACTGCCTAATCTCCTATTGAGCAGCCGGACAATTAAGGTCTTTTCACCTTCAGTTACCCCTTGTTGTAATCCCTGTTGTAATCCCTGTTGTAATCCCTGTTGTAATCCCTGTTGTAATCCCTGTTGTAATCCCTGTTGTAATCCTTCTTCTAAACCTTGTTGTAATCCTTTTTCAAGGGCTTCTTCCCAAATGTCTTGATAAATTACTGATTCTTGCATAATTTCTTGCCTCAACAATCGTTTAATCAACACTTTGTCTAAGACCAAACCCGCCAGAATCGCTGTGGATGCTGCCACGTTATTTTGGGTTCTCCGGTCTGCGATCGCATCAATTTTAGCTGCTACCTGCTCTAATAACTTTTGGCGATCGCCCGTTTGAGCTAGTACCGCAAAAGGTAATAATCCCGGCACATTTATAAACGTATCTACGGATTCTTCCCAGAGTCTAATTACCTGAAATTGATGGCGAGTTTGAGCTATTTCTAGCTGGGTTTGGTAGACTAAATCTGAGGAACTTTCCCTTAAATAAATTACCACTTGCTGCATGGAGCATTCTGGGAACCGACGATAGACCCGCACCCAATAATCTAACATCCTAAACGGAATAGTTGGGTCCGGTTGGGTCTGAAATTCCAGATGCAGGATGACTCCCTCTGATTTCAGCAAGATGAGACTATCAGCCCGAATTGGCTCTAGGGAAAGTTCCGACGGGCTGAGTTCAGTCAGGGGAATGGGTTCTCCCAATAACCACTGGGCTAAATCCGCCGGAAACGTCTCAGCCAGGAACTTGCAAACATTGTCAAACATATTAGTATTATACCCCAATCTACGGGCGGTTGTGGGGAGTCTGTAAGGAGTCAGAAAAGAGTATTTTTAAAGCCTGTTCTCAATTAGCTGTAATCCTGATAATGTTGGGGTAATTAGTAAATTACCCCTAGGCGGAAATTCCGGTTGATATTTATTCGGGCTGATGGCTTTCTAGCCATCCCAACAAATCATCTATCTCCGAAAAGTCTAGTAATGCTTCTCCTAACTCCTCTAATGCGGGTAATGGTAACTGATTGATTTGACCGATGACCGTTTCTGGTAAACTGCCTAATCTCCTATTGAGCAGCCGGAAAATTAAGGTCTTTTCACCTTCAGTTACCCCCTGTTGTAATCCCTGTTGTAATCCTTTTTCAAGGGCTTCTTCCCAAATGTCTTGATAAATTACTGATTCTTGCATAATTTCTTGCCTCAACAATCGTTTAATCAACACTTTGTCTAAGACCAAACCCGCCAGAATCGCTGTGGATGCTGCCACGTTATTTTGGGTTCTCCGGTCTGCGATCGCATCAATTTTAGCTGCTACCTGCTCTAATAACTTTTGGCGATCGCCCGTTTGAGCTAGTACCGCAAAAGGTAATAATCCCGGCACATTTATAAACGTATCTACGGATTCTTCCCAGAGTCTAATTACCTGAAATTGATGGCGAGTTGGAGACTAGCCATACCCGCAAATCATTGATCTCAGAAAAGTCTAGTAATGCTTCTCCTAACTCCTCTAATGCGGGTAATGGTAACTGATTGATTTGACCGATGACCGTTTCTGGCAAACTGCCTAATCTCCTATTGAGCAGCCGGACAATTAAGGTCTTTTCACCTTCAGTTACCCCTTGTTGTAATCCCTGTTGTAATCCCTGTTGTAATCCCTGTTGTAATCCCTGTTGTAATCCCTGTTGTAATCCTTCTTCTAAACCTTGTTGTAATCCTTTTTCAAGGGCTTCTTCCCAAATGTCTTGATAAATTACTGATTCTTGCATAATTTCTTGCCTCAACAATCGTTTAATCAACACTTTGTCTAAGACCAAACCCGCCAGAATCGCTGTGGATGCTGCCACGTTATTTTGGGTTCTCCGGTCTGCGATCGCATCAATTTTAGCTGCTACCTGCTCTAATAACTTTTGGCGATCGCCCGTTTGAGCTAGTACCGCAAAAGGTAATAATCCCGGCACATTTATAAACGTATCTACGGATTCTTCCCAGAGTCTAATTACCTGAAATTGATGGCGAGTTTGAGCTATTTCTAGCTGGGTTTGGTAGACTAAATCTGAGGAACTTTCCCTTAAATAAATTACCACTTGCTGCATGGAGCATTCTGGGAACCGACGATAGACCCGCACCCAATAATCTAACATCCTAAACGGAATAGTTGGGTCCGGTTGGGTCTGAAATTCCAGATGCAGGATGACTCCCTCTGATTTCAGCAAGATGAGACTATCAGCCCGAATTGGCTCTAGGGAAAGTTCCGACGGGCTGAGTTCAGTCAGGGGAATGGGTTCTCCCAATAACCACTGGGCTAAATCCGCCGGAAACGTCTCAGCCAGGAACTTGCAAACATTGTCAAACATATTAGTATTATACCCCAATCTACGGGCGGTTGTGGGGAGTCTGTAAGGAGTCAGAAAAGAGTATTTTTAAAGCCTGTTCTAAATTAGCTGTAATCCTTTTGGTGGCTGTTTTTTTTGACTCACCATCTTCTGTGTCAACCGGAATGGGAGCGCCAATGTTTACCTTAACCCGCGTTCCTTTAGAAATGGGAGGTTGTCGATCATAACAAATGGCGATGGGAATAATTGGTAACTTGAAATCGGGTTGATTGGCGATCGCTTGTAGTGCAATTCTGGCTACACCTGATTTAATCGGGTGAATTTGATTATCTTGAAAAATATGTCCCTCTGGAAACAGTACCAACATTTCCTGATTTTGGAGAAGTTCGACACTATATCTAATGCTGGCGGTTCCTGGATTTTCGCGATTAACGGGAAATCCTCCCAACTTTTTGACAAACCACCCCTGGAGTCCTTGGGTTTGTTCCCATAAAACCATGTATCGCAAATCCCTCCCCGTAACTGACCTTCCAGCAACGTAGCCTAAGATCAGGGGGTCCCATCGCGAACGGTGGGTGGGGGCTAAAATTACCGGTCCTTCCCGTGGAATATACTCTTGACCCTCTACTTCAATTTGTTGAAAATATAGAGGCATGAAAATTCGACCCATCAGCCAGTAAGTTAGGGGGGTTAACCATGGGGAAACCTCGGATTCAAAGGAGTTTGAAGAGTTGGAACTAGGGGATGTTTGGTTTGACATTAGTATAGACACCTGAAATTTAGCTTTCCTTAATCATAACCCCTCTGAGTTTATTAATAATTATGATAATTCTGGCGATCGCACTTCCGGTTATGTTATACATATAAAGGTTATCATAAAATGTGATGAGCTATTTAATGGGAAGGATAATTAATTAAAATGCTCAAATTGGCAATATCGATTGTACTCTGTATTGCACTTGGCTGGGGATTGATGACCCCGGTTAATGCTGCCAATTTATCCGATCGCGATCGCTTACTTAAACAAAATATCTGTGTCTCATTTTTGTGGAAAGTGTGTGATCTACAGGGTGCTGATCTCCGAGAACTTGATCTAACTGGCGCTAACCTAACTAGGGCAAATTTACAAGGAGCCAATTTACAAAATGCTATATTACAGAAAGCGCGACTAGGTGGAGCCAAATTACAGGGAGCTAATTTACAGGGAGCCAAACTTTTTGAAGCTGACCTAAATCATGCTAATTTGATGAGTGCTAATCTCAATGATTCGGAACTATTAAAAGCTAATTTAACCTTAGCTAATTTACAGGGCGCTTATCTACAAAGTGCTAATTTAATCGAAGCTATACTCTGGGGTGCTAACCTAATTGGTGCTGATTTACAGCAGGCTAGTTTACAAAGTGCTAACTTAGAATATGCTAACTTAGCTGATAGTAATTTGAGGGAAGCTGACCTGCATAGTTTTTCTTTCCGAGAATTTCAAAAACCTACTAATCTGAGTCATGCTAACTTGGAAGGGGCTAATTTAGTTAATGCTAATGTGCGGGGTGTTATTTTAGAGGGGACAATTATGCCAGATGGGTCTATTTACCAGGAAAATACAGCCCTATAGATATTGTTAGTGTTCAGTTGTTCGGGAGGTGCGTCATAGGTATCTGACGCACCAATTTTCCCTGAGACTAAGCTCTAAGAGCTGGAACTAACCCCGAATGAATCAGTAATGGTTTGGTACTAGGTTCTCGTCCTCGGAAAGATTTAAACACCTCCATAGGGTGCAAACTGCCGCCTAGGGCTAATACGGTATGGCGGAATTTTTCCCCAATAGAAACCACGGCGGAATCATTATCTAATCCAGCTTCCTCAAAGGCGGCAAAAGCGTCGGCGCTGAGAACTTCCGCCCATTTGTAGCTGTAATATCCGGCGGCATATCCTCCGGCAAAAATATGACCGAAACTACATAAAAATGCGTCTTCTGAAAGAGGTGGTAAAACGGTGGTTTCAGCAGCAAGACGTTGACGCACATCATTGACAGTTTCTTTACCTCCGGGTTGGTAACGGTGGTGTAATTCCAAATCGACCAAGGAAAAATGAATTTGTCGTAACATGGCTGTACCACTCATATAATTGCGGGAGGCAAGTATTTTTTGGTAATAGTGTTCTGGGAGAGTTTCCCCGGTTTCGTAATGTTTAGCCATCCCAAATAATGTAGAGCGATCATAACACCAGTTTTCCATAAATTGGCTGGGTAATTCCACAGCATCCCACTCTACATTATTAATACCAGATGCGCCAGGATAATCCACGGTGGTCAGCATATGTTGTAAACCATGACCAAATTCGTGGAATAGGGTTTCTACCTCGGAGAAGGTCATTAAACTCGGTTTTCCGTCTACAGGTGGGGTCTGATTGCATTGTAAATAGGCGACGGGAAGGCGAATTTTAGTGATACCATCTTCGATGATTTTGGCGCGGTTAATGCAGTCAGCCATCCAAGCGCCGCCTCGTTTTTCGGCGGGACGACTGTAGGGGTCTAGGTAAAAATAGGCGATCGCATTTTTATGTTCATCAGCTACTTGAAAATAGCGGACATCAGGATGCCAAATTGGGGCCAAACCATCAGCGGGCGTAATGGTAATATTAAAGATACGCTGCACCAGTCCAAACAAGCCATCCAGAACTTGATTTAGGGGAAAATAGGGGCGCAGTTCTTCATCTGTATAGGAAAATTTGTCTGACCTTTGGCGTTCCGACCAAAAGCTAATATCCCAATGTTTCAGGTCGCCTGTTTCCCCTTGGGATTTAGCATAGACTTTGAGTTCTTCAAATTCCTGAACTCCTGCGTCATAGCTAACTGTTCGCAGTTCTTCTAGGAGTTGTTCAACGGCGGCGACATCGGGAGCCATTTTACTGGCTAAACTCAGTTCTGCGTAACTGGAAAAACCGAGAATTTCTGCTTTCTCTTTACGCAGTTTTAAAATGCGTTCAATTAAGGGAAAATTGTTGAGTTCTCCCTCGGAGGCGCGACTGATATAAGCGCGATATACGGTTTCGCGTAAATCTCGGCGGGTGCTATATTTAAGAAACGGTCCAACACTGGGAAAGTCTAGGGTAATTCGCCAGGGTCCGTTTTCTGGGGTGGCGTTTTCTTCTCCGGCTTCTCTGGCTGCTTGGGCTGCTAGACTGAGTAAGCTGGGGGGTAAGCCGTCTATTTCTTCTGGGGTGGTTAGGGTGAGGCTAAAGGCTTTGGTTGCGTCAAGAACTTGGTTAGAAAATTGGGTAGCTAGTTCGGCTAATTCTAGTTGAATAGCGTTAAAGCGATCGCATATTTCTCCGGTTAATCCTACCCCAGATAATTCCGCATCTCTAATGGTGGCTTCTACAATCCGTTTTTGAGCAGGTTCTAGGGATTCCCAATCGGGTGAATCTGCTAACGCTTTAAATGCCTTGTATAGGGGTTGGCTTTGGTTCAGACGGTTGATAAATTGAACCACTTGGGGCTGTACTGTTTGATGGGCTTCTCGCAGTTCTGGGCTATTTTTAACACCCATCAGATGATTAATTATACCCCAACTCCAAACCAGACGTTCTTGGAGTTCCTGGAGAGGTTCAACTAATCCTGACCAGGTGGGTTCGGCGTTTTCTTCTAATTTACTAAGGGTGGTTTCTAGTTCCTCTAAAAGTTGGGTGATTCCTGGGACTACATTATCTGTAGTAATATCTGCAAAGGGGGGAAGTCCTTTTCCGATTAAAAGTGGATTCTGGGTCATAGTGTTATGATTCATCAATTGACATCAATGCTATCGCTACTTTTGGTATAGCATAATAATATAATCTCTGCTTGAATAGTTATCAACTGATAATTAACTATCTGGTTGGGTGGGGCGAGTTGAGTAATGTTGGTGGTGGTGAATTTAATTGACAGTGGAACCCGACCCTACAGGATTCCTTGATTTGAGGTGGTTAATTGTTCAAAAAGGGTAATTTTACACCCAGGGCGGCTTGGGCGGCTTCGATTAATTTCATAAAAAAGGGGTGAGAAATATCAACAGTTTTGGCTTCGGATCGACTAATTCCTAATAACCCGGTTTTTTGTCCAGGTTGAATAGCTAGAACCTCTCCCTTTTGGTTACGAATTCTTAATTCCCAGTTGTCTCCAATAGGAGTAATATTACACTTGTAAGTCCGATCGCAATAATTAAATTCAGCTAGGCGGCGATGTAGAGGAACAAAGGTTTCTGGAAGTCGCACACCCACAATTTCTAACTCGATCGCCGTTTGATTATTCCAGGTATTTTTCCGTAATTTATAAGCAAAATCCAGGGGGGAAGGGAGGGGGAAATAATCAGCCCACCGCCAGGCGATCGCAGATATAGTAGGTAAAACAGCCATGGTGATTTCCGGTGGTAAATCTTGAGATAAAGTTAGTTTAATATGACTTTTGCCGACTATTTTTTGATGGACAATTCGCAGCTTAGGAGTCCAAAAAACTGGCTCACTATTGGCAATCCCACAGGGTTGTATTTTATCAATTTGGTCATATAATTTATAGTTAATATCTCTCAAATTTATGCTCACATCAACATTAATTAAAGGTCGGAGATGTTCTACTTGCAGACATTGATGAGCAAATTCACTCAAGCGCTGTTTAAACTTAGGCAAATTAGCCGCCGGTAAAGAAAAGCCACCAGCCGCTTTATGTCCGCCAAATTTACCGAGGAGATCTTGACAAAATTGCAGTGCTTCAAACACATGAAATTCTGGAATCCCCCGCGCCGAACCCCGCAGATTTTCCTCGTCTTCATAAGTACAAATAAATACCGGAACTCCGTAGCGTTCCACCAGTCGGGAAGCCACAATTCCAATAACTCCATGATGCCATTTTTTTTGACAGGGAACTAAAACCCGTTCTTGTTCAAGGTTAATATTACTATTTTCATACCAAGCAATAGCTTCCTGTTCAATATCCGCACAAAGCTGTTTCCGTAGTAGGTTAGTTTCTTCGCACTCTTTCGCCTGTTCTAACGCGGTTCCCATGTGGTCAGTAGTTAACAGTTCAATCACCACCTGGGGATGTCCAATGCGTCCGATCGCATTAATCCGAGGTCCGAGGCGAAAGCCGATATCTTCTGGTTTCATCGAAGTAGTAGAATTAGTTAAATTAGGCTGTTGGTTAGCCAATCCTGCTATTTGAATTAATGCTTGGACTCCCGCAATTTTAGACTCCGGAAGAATTTTTAACCCCCGTTTAACCCAACGGCGATTCACTCCATTTAAGGGAGCCATATCAGCTATAGTCCCTAGGGTAAATAGTTCCAATAACTGCCAGCGCAAACTCTCCCATTCTCCTCTAAGTTTCGCTAAGGATAGGGCTAATATATAAGCGACACCAACTCCAGCCAAGCCATAATAGGGGGAAGTTTTGGGCAGTAATTTGGGATTGAGAATAGCATCAGCGTTAGGGAGTTGGGGAGGCAGATCATGGTGGTCGGTGATAATCACAGTTAGCCCCAATTCTTTCGCCCTAGCCACCGGAGCGATCGCCGAAATACCATTATCCACAGTGATAATTATGGAGATACCCTGATCGTGAAATTCCTCGACAATGCGATTATTGATACCATAGCCTTCTTGCATCCGACTAGGAATTGCTGATGTAATATCTGCGCCTAATTGAGAAATGGCTCTAATTAATAACGCTGTACTGGTCATCCCATCAGCATCATAGTCCCCACAGATGGCAATTTTTTGTTGATTATCAATGGCATTTTGCAGCAATTGGACAGTTTTGGGTAAGTCGGGGAACTCCTCCATAGGTTCCGGGAGAGTTTGGGATTGGGGGTTAAGGAAGGCTTCGGCTTGTTCTTTGGTTTCGATTCCCCGGTTGATCAGGATTTGGGCAATAATAGGGTGAACCCCGGTGGTTTCAGATAGACTCTGGGCAATTTCGGGGCGTTCTGGGAAAATATACCAGCGCTGTTTTGGTAGTAGTGGTTCTGTGGTGATGGGAGGTTTGTCTTCCACGGTGACTCAAATTGCCAATGTTTTCATCCTTGATCGTAATAATTATATCAGGGGTTCGCTATTGAGGAAGTATCAGTTAATGGCATAACTATCTTTACCACGACCAACAGCAAATCGGAAAGATTCGCGCAGGTTGCGACTAGACTGGGTGATAAATAATAGTAGGGCGACGGCGGCTAAACCTGTGTTGATGGTGAATAGGTTACGATATCCTACCACATCGGCGATGGAACCGAAAATCGGTCCGGCGAGGGCTAATCCTAAATCAAATCCCCCTAAACAAATTGAGAAAAATTGGCCTCTTTCCTGGGGTAAACAGCGATCGGCGATTAGGGTTAACATCATCGGAATCGTAATTCCTGCGGCTGTACCTTCAAATAAACCAGCCAGCAAGACATCAAAATTGTTATTGGCGATCGCTAGGATGAACATCGAAACTAGATAACATATCAGACCTGTGGTGATAAAAATACCCCGACCATAGCGGTCAGAGGCGCGACCCATGGGTAGACGGACGGCAAAACTGGCGATCGCTTTCATGCTATAAAATAGCCCCGGATTGAGATTTAGCCCAGAATCTTGGATATATAGGGGGATAAAAGTTACTAAAGTGCCGAAAATTAGCCCCACCATCAACAGAACTAAGGCTGGGATTTTCAATGCTGGACTTCCCAGACGCTGGAGATAATTAGCTATGGGTGATCCCTTTGTTTGTGACTGGTCGCTGGTTTCTGGGTTTCTTGAGGCTTCTAATACCTGAGAAATTGCCAAAAGTGATAATAGCCCAAAAACAGTACCACTGATAAACAGAGGACCATAACCCATTCCCGCCTGGATAAAACCGCCTAAAGCTGGACCAATAGCCATACCAATGGGGGCTACCAGACTCATATAACCGACTATTTCCCCGCGACGGTTTTCTGGGGCTAAATCTGTGACTAGGGCTGTGTAGCCAATGGTAAAGGCTGCTATGCTGATGCCATGAAAAGCCCTTAATAAAGCCATTAACGGCATCGAATCAGCGAATAAATAGCCAAGGGGTGCTACGGTCGCGACTATTGTCCCGATCAGCAATACTAGCTTTCTGCCTCGTTTATCTGCTAGGGGACCCAGGAAGACGCGGGAGGGTAGCAGTCCTAGGGCAAAAGCCCCCATAACTAAGCCTATTTGTTGCTTAGTCCCCCCCAGATAGGCAATATACAGGGGGAGGGTCGGTAGCAATGTAGTAATGGCAGACCAGAAACATAGACCCGCTATAAACAGCATCAGCAGGCTGCGTCGCTGTCGGGTTTTAATTATAAATAGGATATTCAAGGGAAAACTCCATAAGCAATGGTGATTAGTATAGAGTCTTCACTGGGGGATTGAGGGGGATTAAGGGGATCTGAGACTTTTGATAGAGGCTATCTCAACTCAGGGGTAGCTTAATCATAAATTCGCTTCCTTCCCCCAACACTGAGGTAAAATTTAACTCGCCTCGGTGATTTTGGGTGATAATTTGATAGCTGGTGGGTAATCCCATACCTGTGCCTTGACCAATGGGTTTAGTGGTGAAAAATGGGTTAAAAATTTTGCCTTGAACTTCTGGACTCATACCGATGCCATTATCTTTAATGGCAATGAATATAGCCAGTGAATCTAAAGATGTAGTAATGGTGATTTTACCACTATAGTCAGCGTCTGTTTGATGATTGTGTCGCTCCTCAATAGCCTGTATGGCATTGGCTAATACATTCAAAAATACCTGATTTAACAAGCCAATATAACACTCATAATCTGGCAAATCACCATAATCTTTAATCACTTCTATGGGGGGATTTCCGGCTCTACCATTTAACCGATTTTGTAAAATGACTAGGGTGCTTTCTAAATTTTCATGGAGGTCTACTGCTTTTAATTTGGCTTCGTCTAAGCGCGAGAAGGTTCGCAGGGATTTGACAATATCACGAATGCGCTCGGCTCCGGTTTTCATTGAATTAATGATTTGGGGTAAATCTTCTTTCATAAAATCTAAATCAATCTCTTCGATAAAATCGGCAATATTGGCGGGAGTTTCTGGATAGGATTGTTGATATAATTGGAGTAGGTATAATAAATCTTCCGTATATTGGGATGTGTGGCTTAAGTTACCATAAATAAAACTAACCGGGTTGTTAATTTCATGGGCAACCCCGGCAACTAATTGACCCAAACTTGACATTTTTTCTGATTGGATTAACTGCATTTGGGTGTCTTGGAGTTCTCGGTAAGCACGTTCAATTTCTTGGCTTTTGGCTTGGGATTCTTGATAAAGTTGGGCTTGTTGAATAGCGATCGCCACTTGATTAGCAATGTTTTTTAAGAGGTCAATTTCATCATCTTGCCAAGGTGCATCTCCCTGGCTACGACCTAATTCAAAAGCCCCAATTTTGCTTTCTGTATGAATGGGTAAGGCTAAATAAAGTGTAATCCCCATTCCCTGAAAAAAATCTACTTCTTTTTGGTCTTCTGATGTCCTAATATCCAAACTATAAAATTCTTCCCTAAATATTTTTTCAAATAACCGGGGAAAATCATTCAATTGATAAGGACCAAGCCAACTGGTAAATCCTGGCTTTTTCTGCTCTGTCACTACTTCCCATATACCGGAATCATCATGATGGTTATACCAACCAAAGCTACAAATATCTACTTTGAGTTCCGCAAAAATTGCATTAACTGCATTTTGTAAAATTGTATCTAAGTCGAGGGAATTGCGAATTTCTGTGCTAATATGACTTAACAGTTGAGTGCGGGTGAGTAGAGAACGTAAGGCTTCTTCTGTTTGGCGATCGGTTATATCTATGACAATGCCAAACATCCGCACCAGTTGACCATCTCTAAACTCTAATTCAATGCGACTATTAATATAGCGAATTTCTCCATTAGGACGGATAATACGCGCATCAAAGTTTTGAGGAATACCTTGGTTAGCTTCACCAACTCTCTGTAAAAAGAAGTCACGATCTTCGGGGTGATAAAGTTGGAGATTTTGCTCAAAATTTGGCTCTCCTTGGTCGGGGTCTAAGCCAAAAATGTGAAAAACTTCTTCCGACCAACTAATTTTTTGGGTGGTAATATCAAAAGACCAGTAACCTAAATGGGCAACTTCTTGGGCTTTTTTTAATTGTTTACTAAGTTCGGAAAGGGTGATTTCATTGGCTTTGCGTTCGGTAATTACTTCTGTATACATCAGTAAGCCACCAATGTTACCATTCCCATCAATCCAAGGACGAATTTCCCAACATACCCAGTCTGAACCTCCATCATCACGCATCCATAAATCGGCTTCTGATTTCTCGGTTACTCCTGTTAAACAACGGCTATGAATATCTTTCCAACGTTGGGGAATATCGGGGAAAATTTCATAGTGCGATCGCCCGATAATTTCTTGATTTTCTAAGCCATATTGTTGATACCAAGCCCGGTTAGCGACTAGGTATCGCATCTGGGTATCAAACATGGCGATCGCAGCGGGAGTCACATCACATAGAGTGCGCCAAATTCCCTCACTCTCACGCAATTTATTTTCAGCTTCTTGGCGATCGGAAATATCATAATTAATGCCAATAAACCTGATGGGTTTTCCTTGTTGATCCCACTCTACCACTTTACCCCTGGCAAAATTCCATCTATAGGAACCATCTTTGCAGCGCAGGCGATGTTCATTTTCATAAATTGGTATTTCACCTCGGATGTGTTTTTGGATTTGTTCATGAACTAACTCTATATCCTCTGGATGTACACGACTTTCCCATGATTCTAGGGAATCCTTAATTTCATCACTTTGGTAGCCTAATATGGTTTTCCAACGACTATCAAAATATACTTGTTGGGTTTGTGGGTTCCATTCCCAAGTGGCAATATTTGCAGATTCTAAAGCTAATTGTAGTCGTTCGCGTTCAGCTTGGTTAGCTATTTCCTGACGGGCGATCGCTCGACTGAGAAGCATTCCGGCTAGGGATGCGATCGCCACTGATAATAGCAGGCTATTGGTAGCAATATAATTCCGCATTTTTTGGGCTTTTGCTAACTCTAATTCTGCCAGTTTTAGCTGTTTTCTAGTACGATTGGTTACCTCAGTTAGCTGGTCGGGTAATTCGATAAAATTAGCAAATTCTGGGCTTTGGATAAGTGCAATTAACTCTTGCTGTGCAGCTTGTATTTGGTCATCGGCAAAATTTAATCCTTCTACTGCTGTAGCAAATCTGTTTAATCTTTCGGCAAAAATCCCCACAGTTTCCTGATATTCAGAAAATAGTAATTGCAGTTCAGGCGTTTTTTTATCTTGATCAAGTTGTTCATATTCTGTTAGCAGATCATCAATTTCATCTAACCTTTGCATAAAGGCATTAACAGATTGCCGAAAACCCTCTGGTTCGGACAGATATGGAGATAGTTGTTTACTAGGTCGGTTGTATAATATCTTAACTTGTAAATGGTTGAGCAGTGCGTATTGGTTAACTACAGCATCCCGGTTGATTATAGCCGGTTTTTCATAGTAATTACCTACCAGTAAACCGATAGTAGTTCCGGTGATAGCAATTCCTAGGGTGGCAATATAGGTAGCCGCGATTTTTTGCTTTAATTTCATGGGAAAATATGTCTGATATAGGAACCTAATATTGGCAATCATTAACCATCTGACACGATTAACAAGGAATAGAAATCACAAATTCTGTACCCTCACCTAAAGTTGAATTTACTTCTAGCATACCTGAGTGTTTATCAACCACAATTTGTCTAGCGATCGCTAATCCTAAACCCGTACCTTTACCCACATTTTTGGTAGTAAATAAATGCTCAAATATTTTAAATTTGACATCATCACTGATACCCACGCCATTATCTTTAATCCGAATCCTGGCATAGTTGCCGTCACCAGATAACTCAGTTTTTACCAAAATATGATTATTAATTTCCCCATAATCTCGCCCTTTATTTGATTCATCTAAAGCATCAATAGCATTACTTAAAATATTCATAAATACCTGATTTAACTGTCCAGCATAACACTTAATATGGGGTAGATTACCGTATTCCTTAATTACTTGAATTTCTGGGCGCATCTGGTTAGCTTTTAGGCGATGCTTCAGAATCATCAATGTACTATCAATGCCATCGTGAATATGGCAAGCAACCGGGCGATCAGTATCGGCGCGGGAGAAAGTTCTTAAACTTACACTTAGATCTTGAATGCGTCCGACTGCCTCCCGCATTGCTCTAATTAATTTGGGCAAATCTTCTCGGATATAATCCAGTTCTATGGATTCTATTTTATCTTGAATCTCATCATCAGTCACAGAATATTTTTCTTGGTATAAATCAATCAAACCCAACAAGTCTTTAATATAATTAATCACCGGGGGAATATTGCACTTAATACAGCCCACGGGATTGTTAATTTCATGGGCAACACCTGCCACTAAATTTCCTAAAGCTGACATTTTTTCATTCTGCACCAGTTGCAGTTGCATAGTTTGCAGTTCCTGTAAAGTTTGCTCCAACTGCTGAGATTTTTCACGCAGTTTATTTTCAGCACGTCTGCGCGCATCAATATCAGTGCAAGTGCCAATCCATTCTTTCACACTACCATCTTTGGCGAAAATAGGGACTCCTTGAACAGCAAAATAACGGTAAATACCATCAGCGCCACGAATGCGGTATTCGGTCTTATATAAACTCTTAGTTTCCACTGCTTTTTGCCAAACTTTAGTAGTGTGAGGGAGATCATCAGGATGCAAGGCATTTAGCCATCCCCTTCCCTTGACTTCTTCTAGGGTTTGTCCAGTATATGCAATCCAATGAACTGTATCTAGGTTTTCTCCTTCAGGACTAGCCAGCCAAATAATTTGAGATGTAGCAGTGGCTAAATAACGATAACGTGCTTCACTTAATTCTAGTTTTTCTACATATTGTTTTAGTTTGTGATTATAAGTCTGTGATTCCTCATAAAGTCGCCCGTTTTCCAGAGAAATGGCAGCTTGAGAACAGAGAAATTTGAGCAACTCAACGCGATCGCTCGTAAAGGCTCCTATAGTTAAATTATTTTCCAAATATAAAATACCCATCAACTGACCTTGGTTGATAATCGGGATACAGATAACACTTTTAGGATGGTTATTTTGGATATAAGTATCAGCATAAAACCTGGGATTTATTCTGGCATCTGCCAGCACTAAATACTTGCCAGTACGGCGAACATTATTAACTACACTAATCGGCAAATCTTGACTAGCTTCTAGGGGAATTGATGGTAATATCTCCGGTGATTTTCCTTGTTCTAATATGGCAACCACATTAAATTTATCATCTTGTTTTAGCACCAATATACACTTATTAGCTCCCGCATTATTAATCACTATTTTTAACAAGTTACTAATCAGCTTGTCTAATTCAATTTCACTAGAAATAGCTTGAGATGCTTGCAGCAAAGTTGTTAAATCCAGGATTTCGGAAATGCTACTAGAAGTATGAGTAGAAGTCATCATACCCCTGGCAATAGTTTCCTTGAATAAATTAGTAGCACGAGGTCGTTGTAAAATCGGGTTCAGCAGTTTAGGATAGCGTTTTTCTAAATCCGCCACCTTAGCTTTTGCACCCCATTTAGCATAACCATAATAGGCATCTTGCATATACCCAGCGGCAACTTTAGCTTTACCCCAATTTAGGTAAAATTTAGCCGCTAGTTCATTAGCTAAGGCTTCTTCTTGGATATATTTGTTGTCTTTGGCTCCGGTAATAGCGCGATCGTATAAATCAATAGCCTCTGCTTTTTCTCCAAAGAATCGACATTTTTCAGCCGCTAACAAATCAACTTTATGCTGATGATTATTGGGGGAAGACTCTGCCCATTCCGCTAATTTTTTCTGATGACTTTTAACCATATCCAGACTATAATCTTGGTCAATTTTTGACGTGGAGCATAAAGCTAAATAGGTTAAACCAGCATAGAAATGGAAAACCGGAATATAAATTGTTCCTCCCACTGCCATCAAATATTGATCAGCTTTGGCAATATATTCCCCAGCATGATGATATTCACCAAATAGATAAGCAAGAATCAATTTATAGATATAGACCACAGCCAGAGCAGTTAATTCATTATCATGATGATGCTTAGGAATCATCACTATTTCATTGTAGTCGTTCCCCTTCAATAAATATGGTGAATCGACAATTTCCCGAAAATTATACACCATCTGCTTTTTAATCTTCAGGTAGGTTAGGGGAGAATCTTGTTTGGCTTTCTCTAAAACTACACAGTAATTGTCAATTTCTGCTTCCCAATCATCTAGCCGCACTCCCGCGAAGAAATTATCATAAAAGTAGTTAAAAATGTTATAACCAGCATAGAGAATTTGACCAGTTTCTATGGCTGCCATATAACCATTTTTGAGGGTGGGAATGGCGGATCTTAATGGTTCTTGACGATGCTGAAGAAAAGTACCAAATAGCAGTAATGTCAGAGATTTTAGTTTTCGGACATTAAACTTATCCAGTAAAATCAAGGCGACTCGCCCAAATTTATAACCTTTTTTAACCTCTCCTAAAAAGGCAGAAAGTACCATACCATAAATTGCATAACCAATGGTTGATGTAGGTGCATTACCAAACCTCAGAGATAAACTAACCATAGTGAACCCCAACAGAGGTAGTATAGTAGGATTTCCTAGAAAAATAGGAGCAAACAAAATCCCTAATAGTTCCATAGCCGCCAAGGTTTCTGGATCTTCCATAACTGGAAAGTTCACTAAATCCTCAATTTTTTTGCCTTCTAGTTGCTGAGAAATAGTTTCTAATGTTTTCGCGGTCAAGGCTTCATCTGGTTGGGACGAAAACTCAACTCCTAGTTCTTTAAGTGCATTTTCGGCTACAGCGATCGCTTCTAACATCCGACTCTGAGCAGTTAGGGCATTTATTTGAATCTCGTAAATTTTGACTTTATCAAGGATATTTTTAGATGATTTTTGCACCAAACTTGATAGGGTTTCCATGGTGTCAAAATCAGCATTTAAGTAGGCAGTTTCTGTCGCAGTAACATACATATTTAAAGCCAGTTGATACTGACTTTCCCAGCAGTCATCCGCCAGCAACTCTAGTCCAGTTTCCACCAAATTTCTCGCCGCCACATAAGCTGTAGAATTTCTGGCTTTTTGTGCTGCTGATAAGTTGAGTTGGGCTAAAGTTTCTCGTTCTTGGGTATCAGTTATTAAACCATGACCTAAATTCAAATGACCCACAATATCAAACAATTTTTCTTCTACTTCTGTCGGTGATAAGTTGTGCTGTAGCAATTGTCCAATTTGCAGATGAGTGGCTTGTTTTTGGTGGTCAGGAATTAAAGAATAACTGGCTTGTTGAATGCGATCGTGCAAAAATCTATAAGTGGGATTTGCTGCACTATTAAACAGTTCTTGATTTTCGGATTGAGTGAAAAATTTATAAATTTTAGTGGTCGGAATAATTAAGCCTTCTTGTAATGCTTTCCATAAAGCTACAGCCGTTACATGGGTTGGCTTCTGACTCACAATTGCTAAAGTATTTAAATCAAAATCCGACCCAATACAAGCAGCCAACTTTAAAAGATCTTGAGTATCTTTAGGCAATTTCTGCAATGGTAATGCCATGAACTCTACCACATCATCACTAAGGGTTAAGGCTTGCACTTTCGCCATATCACATTGCCATCCCCCTTGACTGAATCCTGGTTTAAATGAAGATTTTTTTTGCTCAAATACAATTAATTTTTCATCATGTAAAGCCTTGAGTAACTGGGTGGCAAAAAAAGGATTACCATGGGTTTTTTGGTAAACTAACTTAGCCAAGGATTTAGCCATAGATAATTGACAATTCAGGGTATCTGCTACTAACTGATTTATATCTAATTCTGGCAGAGGTGACAAGGTAATTGTATTAACTGTGGCTCCGCTTTGGATTATCTCATCAACGGTTAAAATAAACGGATGTACTGGTGAAACTTCATGATCTCGATAGGCTCCTAAGATTAACAAATATCCTTGAGTCTCTTGCATCAATAGTTGGAGTAAGTTTAATGATGCTGAATCTGACCATTGCCAATCATCTAAAAATATCACCAGGGGATGTTCTTGGCTGGTGAAAACTTGCAGGAATTTTTGAAACAGTAGATTAAAGCGATTTTGAGCAGCATTACCTGATAATTCTACCGCTGGTGGTTGCGGACCAATAATCTTTTCTAACTCGGGGATAACATCAATCAAAACTTGACCATTCTCTCCCACTGCTTCCAGAATCTCGGTTTTCCATGTTTGAATTTTAGCATCAGATTCTGATAAAATTTGACCCATTAAATCCCGGAATGCTTGCACGAAGGCAGCCCAAGGTATATGACGATTAAATTGGTCATATTTACCTTTAATAAAATAGCCTCTTTGTCGGACTATGGGTTTATGAACTTCATTGATAACTGCAGTTTTACCAATTCCGGAAAAACCCGCCACTAGCATCATTTCGGTTTGATTCATATTGACTCTATCAAAGGCGGCTAATAGTTGCTGAACTTCGGCTTCTCGACCATAGAGTTTTTCGGGAATCATAAAGCGATCGCTTATGTCTTGTTGTGCGATCGCAAAGCTATCAATATTACCGGTTTCTTGTAATTGATGTAAACATTCCTCTAAATCATATTTAATTCCCAAGGCACTCTGATAGCGATCTTCGGCATTTTTCGCCATCAGTTTACTAACAATTTCTGATATCACTATAGGAATATTCGGGTTAATTTCGTGAATTGGTGGGGGCTGTTTGGCGAGATGACAATGTACCAACTCCATCACATCTGACGATTGAAACGGTAGTTTTCCGGTCAGCAATTCATAGCAGGTAACTCCCAGGGAATAGAAATCGCTTCGATAATCTATCCCTCGATTCATTCGACCTGTTTGTTCTGGAGAAATATAGCATAATGTCCCCTCTAAAATATGAGGATTTTTAACTTCTGGTGCTTCCCGTGGTAGTAAGGATGAAATACTAAAATCAATTAATTTAACTTGTTGATGATCAGGATTAATCAAAAGGTTGGCAGGTTTAATATCTTTGTGAATTACCCTGTTTTGGTGAAGATAATGTAGAGTGTCGGCAATTTGAATGGCAATTTTTAGAAAATCTTCCACATGAAAATAGTGATATTTGGTATGTTTATTTCTGGCTGATTCTAAATATTGGTATAGGGCAACTCCCCCACAATCTTCCATAATTAAAGCATAGCTATTACCATATACTTCTAAACTCAAGGGTTTAACAATATTGGGAAAGTCGAGATTTTTGGCAATAGTATATTGATGGCGAAATTGGACAAGTTCGTTAAAACTAGGGTATTCGTGTCGTAAAATTTTGATAACTACAGGTTGCTGGTCACTGCTACGAATGCCTCGATAAACTAGGGTTCTACTCCCTGTGTATAACTCTTCTGTGATTTTATAACCGGGTAAGTTGGCAATAATATTCATAACCTTAATGCTTCTGTTGTTTCTCGATTTTTATGGTTTTATGAATAGTCAAATAGTTAAAATGGCGATCGATATCTATGCTGCCACAGAAAAAAGGCCTGAAGCCCCCTAACTCCATGGCAACGTACTGACTCCTGCTTAGGTTATCAGCCACGCTTTTTGGGGCCGTAACACTTTAATTATAACCATACCATCTCTTATAGCTGTTGGGTTTGGGCTGGTGGCGTAGATTTACCCAAAACCCATCACAGCCTCAACTCCTAGGCAGGATTTTAGCTTTTAGCCCGCCGCAGAAGAGTAAAGATTTGTTTCCGTACAGGTTGAGGAAGCACAGAAATAGCCAACCCTGTCCAGGCTTTGGGGAGAGATGCTGATTGTCCGGCTACAATTAAGACTCGTCCGGCTTGTGTATCGCCAGTTTCTACCATTCGCAACCCTAATAAAAGTTGAGATTCAGCCAGGCGCGATCGCCTAATTGTTTCCAGCTTTTCTGATGGGAATTGGAAATTTTCTAAATAAGTGATTTGATCGCGTAAATAAGGAATAGCCCGGTTTAACCCTTGTTGTTCAGCATGAACCCGATATTCCATCAACCTTTGGGGAATATAATATCCCTGCTTTCCGGCTAAGGCGAGACGCACTAATAAATCATTATCTTCGCAGTTTTGAATATTCGGGCGCATATACCCCACATCAATTAAGGCTTGGCGACGACAGAGGGTAGCTCCTATTTGAAAACTTTGCTGAATAAATACTACTTCTAGGAGATTTTCAACTATACCTTCTGGGAGTTGGCTGCGTCCCCATTTGACCGAGTTAATATCTGTGGCGGTTTGGTCTCGGTTATTGTTAATATCAATTATCCAGTGGTCAGTCCCTACAAAATCAACGGTAGGGTTTTGCTCTAAAATGGCACTGGTTTTTTCGAGAAATTCTGGAGTCAGGCGATCGTCATCATCAAATTTAATAAAATATTCCCCCGTAGCCGCATCAAAACCCGATCGCATATTATTACTTTTGCCAATATTTTTTTGATGGCGAATATAGCGCAATCGCGGGTCTTCATAGCGAGACATAATCTCCACGGTTCCATCAGTCGAACCGTCATCACAGACAATTAACTCGAAATCTTGTTCGGTTTGTTCCAGAACACTGGCGATGGCGATCGGTAACAGCTTAACCCGGTTATAAGTAGGAATACAAACGGTAATTTTAGCCACAGAATCAGCTTAACTTTCACTCGACATGATCAAGTTTAATATGTCCTCGTCTTTTCTACCAGGGATTGATTAGTTCAATATCATAAAGACCAAATTCTTCTCGAATCTTCGGGGTTAATTTTCGGTAATCGAATAGACTAGCTTTCAGGTTTAGCAGTCTAACTTTCAGAGACATATTTTTCCGTTTTTCAATATTAACGAAATCTTCCGAAGATAGATTTTCACTATTTCCTAAAATATAAATAGACCCCACAAAAGGAAGTCGCTCAAGGTGGGATCCTTTCGACTCTACACCCCTCGTAAAATAATTATGACAATAGTAGAAATGATGAATATCTTTAGGAATTTGACTAGGGGATGTGATCGACTCAGGAATTCTTGCTAAAGTTTCCTCTGAGGTATCATATAAATCACTCCTAATAATACTATCGGTACAGGTAAACTCAAATCCACCGTCAGGTAGTGTAAATTCGGATGTTGAAACTTAATATTAGGTTTTTATTGACAGACTACAATTATCCGAAAATCAGGATGAGTCTGATTACACATTGACCTAGCAGTTCTTTCCAGTAGGAGAGAAAGATTATCCCAAGATTTAGATATCTTACGACTTTTAATCGGTATGAAAAAACCCAACATCAACGATCAACCTCTTTTTTGGGATTTTCAACAATCAACAAATTACCACCCTTTAGCAGTTAACTAAGTAAGTGATGGTACGTTGTATTTTTTTGATGGCTTTATCTTTGAAACGTCCGATTTTGGTCAATAAATCTGGTTCGGCAAAATTACTGGGTTTGGCGTTAGGTTGTTTCAGAAAACGATAGTGTAGAAATACATCACGATGGGGAATATTAACATCTTCTCCTCTACTAACTCTGGCAAAATCTGCGGAGGAAAAATTCATGTAGTGGATGCGATGTATAGGCTTTAAGCCTTGCTCATTATACAAAACATTATCCTTGTTCACAAACGGATCAGCATCAGCACAGTTTCCGGTTCTATATTCACCGTTGGGACTGAGTGTATAGTTAAAAATAGAGTGGTTTCGCAGTGTTAAATAGCTAAATAAAAAAGCATCTGATATACCATTGATCCACTCAATTTCTCTATCCTCAATTAAACGGTTTTTTAGTTGATTCACCTTTTCTGTAGAAAATAAACCCTTTTTAGAAGCAAAAAAACTGGAACAGTGCAACTTAGGTCTAATCTGGGATTCGGTAAACTCTCCTGTCGCCTCAATCCGAGGGATATCAAGAGCGGTCAATCTAGTTTTGGCGTGTTCCCAATCATCAAATACCAAATCATAGGTATCTAGTTTCAGGAATATATCATCTACTGGTTTCATCGCTAAAGTATCAGCATCATAAAATACAAACTTGTCAAAGTCTCCTTGAAAAGCCGCCATTTTTCTCTGAAAACGCATTCTTGATTCAATGAGGCGAGCATTACTTTTCTGAAATGCTAGGGGATGGTTAATCCACACTTCTTTAGCAAAATCCTGCCAGCGCTGGATCTCTTGCTGATCTTCATAAATGCTAACATTAGGGCGATCGCCAATTTCCTTTTTTACCTGCTCCATACGGTCATCATAGGGAATAATACAAATAGGTATATCTGGACTCACATTAACCTCTACGCTATTTAAAAAAGCTACCAGTTGATCGAAAACCACATCATTTGCTAAAGTGTATATACCACAAGATGCCATGGGGTCAACTCCTTAATCAGATCTAATTTGAATTAACAATTACCCAGTTAATTACTGAGACTTTCCCATCAACTTAAATGCCGATGAAAATTTTAATGATTTCTTCCACATTCCCCTATCCTCCTACCAAAGGTGGAACCCAAGTCCGTACCTTTAACCTACTCAAATTTTTGAGCCAGACACACCCTATTACTCTTGTAACACAACGCACCTCTGATGTCACTGATGATGACATTGAAGAACTCAGTCAGTGCGTAGATCGGCTCCAGGTGTTTCCCAGAAGTGAACCCGCAGAAGCAAACTGGGGCATTTTCGGCAAAATCTCTCGATTTGGCCAATTCCTACTCAGTGGCACTCCTCCCAATGTTAGAGCAACCTACTCGGTGGATATGCAGGAGTGGATTGATCAAGTAGTTGAAGACGAAGGCTATGATGTCATCACCTGCGAACATAGCATTAATGAGAGTTATGTGCGCCCCGAATGGAAAGACCGCTTAAAAACAGTCGTTAATGTCCACAGTTCAGTTTATGCAACCTGTCGGCAGCAGCTAGAGACTCAAACGGCAGAGAAACCCCTACGCGATCGCCTTAACCTTCCCCTACTTTATCGTTATGAGCAACAATATTGTACCAAATTTTCCTCCATTGTTGCCACCACTCCCGAAGACGGGGAACAGATGCAACACTTTAACCCCATAGCGAAGGTGGAAATTATCCCAAATGGCGTAAACTTTGAGCAGTTTCCCTATCGAACTTTCGACCCAGGTGGACATCAACTCATCTTTGTCGGAGCCATGGACAACATAGCCAACATTGACGCGGCTAGATTTCTCGCCCTAGAGATATTACCCCAGATCCAAAAACGCGCTTCAGATACCACCATTACTATCGTAGGAGCCAGACCCGTACCAGAAGTGTTAGAACTAGCCTATTGTCCAGGGGTAAACGTAACGGGTCGTGTACCTTCAATGGCAGAATATTTACATAAAGCCACAGTCTGTGTAATCCCAATGCGAACCGGGTTCGGCATCAAAAATAAAACCCTAGAGACTATGGCTGCCGGAGTTCCCTTGGTAGCGAGCGATCGCGGTTTAGAAGGTTTAGCCGTCGATGGTGAAGGAGTCGAACTGCGGGCTTTACGAGCTAACACAGTTGAGGAATATGTCCAACAGATAGCCAGGCTGTTTGAAAACCCAGATCTCAGACAAGAACTTTCTCAAAAAGCGCGATCGCTCATCGAAACTGAATATACTTGGGAACGAGCAGGTCAGCGCTATGAACAAGTCCTCATCGGTTGAAGGTCATCACCATAAAGTTAGGGGAGTCAGTTGCCAAATATGAACAATAGACAAGTCCGATTTAATCGACCCATAGACAAGAAATCCAGGGGGACTAATCAGAAACGCCAAGCTGTTTCACCCAGCCGCCAGAAACAACCATTATCACAGCAGCCCCCTTCCCGCCCCTTAGCCCAAAAGCCCAACGTGGCGGGTCAGGGCGGGGGCAATATCGGCCACCATAAACACAAGCCAACTGTCAGAACTCGCCAGTCCCCAAGCCCCCTATCAGTAGCACTAAAAAAGTGGTTAGCCGATAGTCTAGCCTTTAGCCTACTATTTGGTGGTTCAGCCCTATTCAGCGTCAGCGCTTGGTTTAGTTACCAACTGATTCTCAATCCTGACGTAGGAATTTGGCTTAATCAATTTCTACCCGCGAGTACCCAAATTCCCCTAAAACCCAACGATTATCTTTATAGCCTGGAGCAAATCCGAGAAGAACTCAAAGCCCAAGGTCGTTTTTTTGCTGAACCCCTACCCCTTCCTAATCGAGAAGTTTTAGGGGATATGAGCAATAGTGTCAGTACAGCTAGGCTAGAGGAAAGGTTATTCGCCCAAAATCCCTACCTCAAACCCTGGCGCTCATTCCTACTCCCCCATGAATCCCTCGTTCAAACACCCGTAGATCTGTTAATTCCAGTAATGCAGACCCGCGAATCTAGTACAACCATCCCCTGTCCCACTGGTTGTAAAGAAATTGTGGAACTGCGAGTTTATAAATCAGTACAAACTCCCTATCAAGCGGTGGGGACTCCTGAGTTATATCGCCTAGTTTATGAACTACCCGTCAACGGACCAGCAGAGTCTTTTGTACTGGCATCTTTGATTGGAACTCGTGCTAATCAGCAGGGCGGTAATAGACCACTACCCCTAACTGATATCACGACGTTTAAAAATAGGGTTCCTGAATCGGGAGTATGGTTTAACTTATATGGAACCCGTCTGGTGGGGGATACCCGAGTTCCCTACGGACATATAATTCATTACAACCCCAAACATTATCACCTCAGTTCGATGTTGGAGTGGAAAAGTGCTGCGGGACAGCATCCTATATGGGAAAACGTCACCGGGGGACCTTACCCAGAATTATTAGTTGAACAAACCATGGGACTTGAGCCACAATTCAGCATTTATCAAGTCCGACCCCGCCGCTTTGTTCCTAACCCCATTGAGTTAGTTAGCATCTCCCTAGATCAAGAAGTTGTTGACCACTATGCTTATCGAAGAGCTATTAGACTAGCTCGCAGCGGTTTGTGGTCTCCGGCTTTAAGTCTGATGCAACCCCTCAAGAACAATTCCGGCACCGGTGGCGATTATCCCCAAAAATGGCCAGCATTAGCGGAGGCACAACTGCAATTAATTCAGTTCCATGCCAGCATTACAGATGCTCAGGCTACAGCAGCTTGGGCAAGTCCGACTCAAAAGGTACTCGCGGGACTTATTGATGGTCGTTGGAGTGAAGCCCTAAATGTGGTTCAAAGCGCGAGCCTTAACCAAACCGAACTGTTAAACCTCCTACAGGCTGACGGGGGAAGAATCAAAAACCGCATTCAAGCAGCGCTGCTGGAAAACCCAGAAGAACCAGATTTGCAAGCCTGGGGCGCTCTCATTTTGGTGGCCCAATTCGGGAGAGATGAAGCGATCGCATGGTTAGAAACCCAATCTCAAGCCTCCCCAGACAACAAAACCCGCATTCGCCAATTGTTAGATTAATCCATTGGCTCTGGTGCTCTCTTAGGAGCATGATTTAATCTCAAATTAGGTTAATATTTTAGGGCAATATGGTATAAGAAGCGAGAAGAGTTGAGGATAAACCTATTGCCAGATATGTCAAACCCAAGGAAGCGGCTCAAATCCTTGGAGTCCATGAAAGAATACTCCGCAGATGGGACAAAAATGGCTCAATCGAGACCATCAGAACCCCCGCTGGGCAACGACGATACAACGTTGAGTCATATTCTGATTCCATATCAGGCAGTGACAAACGCAAAGTCGTTATCTATGCCAGAGTTAGTAGCCGCGCCCAGCAGTCCGACCTCAACCGACAGGTGGCCGCACTGTCCAACCTCTACCCCGAAGCAGAAGTCGTCTCAGAAATCGGAGGCGGGCTCAACTTCAAGGGAAAGAAAATGCTGGTCTGACTGGGACATCATTTGTCAGGAGATGTCCGCATGGTTGTCGTTGCCCACCCAGACCGATTGGCAATATGGGGATTTGACTTGTTTCGATGGCTCTGTGAGCAAAACAGGTGCTCACTCATGGTTCTCAACGAGACAAGTCTCAGTCCAGAACCAGAAATGGTTGAGGACATCCTCGCCCTCTTCCACTGCTTCAGTTCCCGATTATACCGACGGAGTAAATACAAAACTCAGGTCAAAGAAGATCCGGATTTACCCCAGCCCCGAGCTAAATCAAGTCTGGCGTAAATGGCTGGCTGCTTGTCGGTATTGCTACAACCAAGCAATTGCATTATCCCGGAGTGGTAAACGACTAAGCAAGTTAAAGTTACGCAATAAAGTGATGCAGAGCGACTTACCCGAATGGGTCAAAGAAACACCCTGCCACATTCGGCAAAATGCCATCTTTGATGCCTATCAGGCTTTGAGCGCCAGTCCTGATGCCAGGTTTAGAAGTTGTCGTGACAGCTCTCAAGGGATTAAGTTCAATAATACTAATTTCTCTTCAGGGAGTTGGTATCCAAGACTCACGAAAGGATTAACTTTCATGGTTTCCGAAGCTATCCCTAAAACTTGCGGGCAAGGGACTCAGTTGGTGTTTACCAAAGGTCGATGGTTGGCGATTTTCCCTGAACCAGTTGCCGTTACCCCAACTGAAGCGAATGGCGTAATTGCATTAGACCCGGGTGTGCGAACTTTCATAACTGGGTTTGATGGCTCTCGGTTTCTGGAATTGGGCTCCGGGGATATAGGACGCATTACTAGGCTATGTCAACATTTGGATGATTTGATGAGCCGAATCGCCAAGGAACCCTGTCGTTCAAGGAGGCGACGGATGAGGCAAGCGGCTCAACGAATGAGAACTAAAATCCGGAATTTAGTGGATGAGGCCCACAAACAAATTGCTCACTACTTGACTCACAACTACAGCCTAATTTTTTTGCCCACCTTTGAGACTTCCGATATGGTTGCCAAGGTGAAGCGTCTAATCAGGTCTAAGACTGCCCGCGCCATGCTGACATGGGCGCATTATCGATTCAAACTAACCCTGAGACATCAAGCCGAGATAACTGGAACCACAGTTGTAGATGTGACGGAAGAATACACCAGCAAAACCTGTACTCACTGTGGTCATGTGCATTCCCAGCTAGGTGGCTCAAAAGTGTTCCGATGTCCGGAGTGCGGGTTCACTCTACCCAGGGACTGGAACGGTGCTTTTGGAATCTTTCTAAAAGCTTTGCGGGATACCGCCTCTGTTACCTTAACGGGTAATAGTGCTATCGTCGCATTGTCAGGCAATAGCCGGATAAATGTCGCGTAAATGTATCAGCAGCCAGATTCTCCGTTTCCCCATATTATTGATGTGTCTGACGCACCCGGCGATAATGCGCTAAAATTCTCTTCGGGTTTTTTCGTAATTGTCAATCTGTGCCTTGCCAATCAATCCCGACACTGGTTTATTGGGATCAGGCAGGCCTTATCAAAAACCATAGCGATAACCCCGAAATAATAGCTAAAAAAATACTATGTCTGATTCCCCAACCCCCGAAACCTCTTCAGAAGCTATCCCTAACTCCGGGTCAAAAACCCGCCAGTTACTAGGGATGAAAGGGGCCGCCCCCGGAGAAACATCCATCTGGAAAATTCGCCTGCAACTGATGAAACCAATCACCTGGATTCCCCTAATTTGGGGTGTAGTCTGTGGTGCGGCTTCCTCTGGAGGCTATAGCTGGACACTAGAAGATATCCTTAAAGCAGCCGCCTGTATGCTGCTGTCGGGTCCTTTAATGGCAGGGTATACCCAAACCCTCAACGACTTCTACGATCGCGACCTAGATGCCATTAACGAGCCATATCGCCCTATTCCCTCCGGTGCAATTTCCATCCCTCAAGTCGTATCCCAGATTCTGATTCTCCTGGCTGCAGGTATCGGTCTTGCCTATATCCTAGATGTCTGGGCAGGTCATGAGTTCCCCATGGTCACAGTTCTCTGTATTGGCGGCGCTTTCGTTTCCTATATCTACTCTGCGCCTCCCCTAAAACTCAAGAAAAACGGCTGGTTAGGTAACTATGCTCTCGGAGCCAGTTATATTGCCCTTCCCTGGTGGGCGGGTCATGCCCTATTCGGAGAACTCAACCCCACTATTGTGGTACTCACCCTATTCTACAGCTTGGCGGGGCTAGGTATTGCCATTGTTAACGACTTTAAGAGTGTCGAAGGCGATCGCCAACTTGGCTTACAATCCCTCCCCGTTATGTTTGGCGTAACCACCGCCGCCTGGATCTGTGTATTAATGATTGACATTTTTCAAGCCGGAGTTGCCCTATACTTGATCAGCATTAAGCAAAACCTTTATGCCACCATCTTGTTATTACTCGTGATTCCACAAATTACCTTCCAGGATATGTATTTTATTCGCAATCCCCTGGAAAATGATGTTAAATATCAGGCAAGCGCTCAACCTTTCCTTGTCCTAGGAATGTTGGTTGTGGGTTTAGCCCTAGGTCATGCAGTTTAGTGGGGGAGCAATTGGTGCGTCAGATGAACCAGATTTTGCCTTGACCTATCTCATGGATTTCTCCGACGCACCCTACCAGCTTATCAATAACGCTTTTCAAGATTATATCTGGGCAATTGCCACCAGTCGTTTTTCCTCCCCTTTTAGCAAGGGGCTTCCCACATAAGGAGGTTTACGTGACAGAATTTTCCCCAAAAATTACCGACGAATCTAGGGATAGTCAAAATACTATGCCCCCTACCTCCGTTTTGCACCAAGACTCCGAGGCTCCAGCCCCGCCTCCCCCTGCCGAAACCCCCCTGGGGGTAGGACCCCGTCGCCGTCCAATTAGGCGTTGGCAATGGAAACCTCGCCCTAGATTGTGGATAGGCGTTGGTATCATTACTATAGTCGGAAGTGCGATCGCATTAGGAGCTTATCAGTTCCATCGCCTTGAACAAAGTTTACCCGAGATTTCTGACCTATCAGCCTACAACCGAGATGGAACCCTAACCATTCAAGCCGCAGATGGTACCATTATCATGCAAACCGGACCATCTACCAGGGAGCAGGTATCTCTCGACCAGATCCCAGAGGAGTTAGTCCAGGCATTTATTGCCATAGAAGACCGACGCTTCTATGAACATCGTGGCATTGACTACCAAGGTATTATCAGAGCTTTATCCGCTAATGTCATGGCTACAGGTGTAGTCCAGGGAGGTAGCACCATCACTCAACAATTGGCTCGGATGGTGTTTTTAGACCATGAACGCAGCCTGACTCGTAAACTTAGGGAAGCTATCCTCGCTCAAAAACTTGAGAAAACTCTCACCAAAGAAGAAATCCTCGAACGCTATCTTAATTTAGTCTATTTGGGTTCGGGAGCTTATGGGGTAGCTGATGCAGCTTGGGTCTATTTCAGCAAACCCGTAGAACAACTCACCCTCTCGGAAATGGCTACCTTGGCGGGTTTGCCTCCCGCTCCTAGTCAATATTCGCCCCTGGTGAATTTAGACCTAGCTACCGAACGCCGGAATGTTGTACTGCGCCGAATGCAGGAAATGGGCATGATTTCTGAGGGTCGCGCCAATTCACTGATTCAAAGTGACCTAGTTGTAAATCCTAGCCCCCATAAACGTCTACAGGTTAAGGCTCCCTATTTCGCTAATTTTATTCAAAAGGAACTACCATTATTTGTATCAAAAGAAGCCCTAGAAATTGGGGGCTTGGTGGTGGAAACGAGTTTAAATCTGCAATGGCAGGAAATAGCCGAGCAGGTTGTTAGAGAAGCCGTAAAAATAGACGGGCGCGCCGCTGGGTTTGACCAAGCCGCATTAGTGGCGATCGACCCTACTACCGGAGAAGTTCAAGCTATGGTAGGGGGTGCAAATTACGGGGAAAGTCAGTTTAATCGCGTGACCCAAGCTCAACGACAGCCCGGATCGACTTTTAAAGGGTTGGTCTATGCGGCGGCGATCGCAGCAGGTTTCTCCCCCTATGATAGCTACAATGATGAACCCTATCGAGTCGATGGATATCGCCCCCAAAACTATGGAAACCGTTACGGTGGTTGGCGATCGATGCTTAACGCCCTCAGTAATTCCACTAATGTTATTGCCGTTAGAGTCCTAATTGATGTCGGCTTTGAACCCGTTATTTCTCTCGGTACGAGCATGGGTATCAAATCTGAACTCAAACCCACCTATTCCCTCGCCTTGGGAGCCTATGAAGTTAATCTTTTGGAACTAACCAACGCCTACGGAACCCTCGCCGCCCAAGGCCAATATATCCCCGCTCATGGTATCCGCCGAGTCATCAACCAGAAAGGCGAAACTATCTATCAGGCTCAGTTTACACCTAAACAAGTTCTTGACCCCGACAGCGCCGCTATTACTACCTGGATGCTAACTGGTGTGGTACGCAACGGCACAGGTGGGGCCGCTTACCTTGCCGATCGCGATGTCGCAGGTAAAACTGGCACTTCTGAACAAGCTAGGGATCTCTGGTTTATTGGTTATATTCCGCAACTGGTGGCGGGAGTATGGCTAGGAAACGACAACAATGATCGCACTTGGGGCGCTAGTAGTACCGCCGCCTTTAATTGGCGTGAGTTTATGAAACGAGTAGTTGAGGATTTACCCGTTGAGGAGTTTCCGGAACTTCCCGACCTCGACAGCCACCGGGGAAGCATTAAAGCTAAACCCCATCAACCTAAATGGGTACAAACTGGACCGGCCGCCATTCGTCCTGATGATGACGACTACCACAAACATATTAATAACTCCAGCGACTATGGAAATGATGGCTATTACTACTAACCACTCCCTGTGCGTAGGCAGGCCGGTTTACTGATTTTTGCCGATTCAGCTAAAATTCAGTCAGAATAACAATAAATCTCTTTACAGGAGCTTTCTCTAATCATGGATGAACTGACACCCATCTTCAAAGAATTTACCCAAGATCCGATCTCGTTTTTGGGTGGCTTTGTCTCTAGCGTCCTGCGACTCAACTTATCAGAAGACCCAGTGAAAAGCTGGTTAGAAAAGGAAACCGGAACCCCAGTCTCTTCCTCAACCTCTGACCGAGACAATAATGGCTCGAGTAATGGGCCTCAATCAATTACCATTGACTAAACAGCCGGCTATATTTTCACCGAGAAACTATTGTCCCTGAGCGCTAATGTTCAACCTCTGCGCCTTGAGTACCAGCAACCCTCTTTCATAGCCGAGGTTGGCGTAGCTGTCGCATACGGCTTAATATGTTGGCAGGTGTTAATTCTGAGGAGTGTTGTTCTATGAGCAAATTATGGGGCTATAGTTTCTGGTCAAAAGTAGCAATGATTCTTCCCCTTACCAGTGCGATCGCTTCTATTATCCATACCAATACAGCGATCGCCCAACTCTCCGAAGACATCATTAGCAGCGATGACCTAGTAGAAGTTCAGGGACAAGTTACCTCCGTTTCCCAACTCTCAGACGTTCAACCCACAGACTGGGCATTTCAAGCCCTACAATCCCTAGTTGAACGCTATGGCTGCATAGCAGGATATCCCGACGGAACCTATAGAGGCAACCGCGCGATGACCCGCTACGAATTCGCCGCCGGACTCAACGCCTGTTTAGAAAGAATTAACGAACTGATCGCCGCCTCCGTAGTTGATAAAGTCACCCGTGAAGATCTCGCCGTCCTCCAACGTCTCCAGGAGGAATTTGCCGCCGAACTCGCCACCTTGGGAGGTCGTATCTTCGCCCTTGAAGCCAGAACCGCAGAATTAGAAGCTAACCAATTTTCCACTACCACCATATTCGGTGGTGAAGCCATCTTCGGCTTTGCGGGTGCTGTAGGCGGAGACCCTCCCGGCACCGGAGACAACCATCAAGCTACCCTCCACTATCTCCTGCGTCTCGGAACCGTATCTTCCTTTAGTGGTCTGGACCGTCTCCGCATAGGCTTCGTTTCCGGTAACTTTGAAAACAGAGGATTAGCCGGAACCGTCGAAAATCCAGGGTTTGGAGATATGGCTCTGCTGTCATACCAAACTGATACCAATGATCAACTATTCCTCGATTACCTAGAATATAGATTTCCCGCCTTTAATAACCGGGTAGTCTTCACCGTCCGCCCCGTAGGATTTAGTCTCAGCAACGTCCTCACTGCTAACTCACCCTTTTTTGATAGCGGTCGGGGTGCTATTTCCCGCTTTGGCGAGGGTAGCCCCCTATTTAAAATCGGCGCTTTAGATGGAGGCGCTGGGTTCGATTGGTTAGTTGCCGATAGGGTGCGACTACAGGTAGCCTATGGGACTCGCGGCAGCTCCGATGCCAGACTCGGCATTAGTCATTCCGATCATAGTGCTTTAGGAGTACAATTGTTACTCAAGCCCAGTGCTAACACCTTGGCAGGTTTAACCTATATTAATGCCTACTCTGCCAATGGTCGCTTAGACACCCTCACCGGAAGTTTTAGCGCCGATACCTCCGGTTTACTCGATGAACCTATGAACTTTAATGCAGTAGGGGGGTCATTCCAGTGGCGTATCAAGTCTAATATCACCCTCGCAGCCTTTGGGGGCGTGACCTTTGGGGAATCAACCACCAGCAACGCCTATGCCAACACTACTACCTACAGCCTTTCTCTGGGTTGGTCTGAACCCTTCGGCCGTAATGGCGACCTATTTGCCTTTATCTTTGGTCAACCGCCTAAACTGGTAGCCGGCCGTAATTTGCCCTTGGGAGAAGATCGCGATACCTCCTTACACTTCGAGACTTTCTACCGTTTCCGTGTCAGTGATTATATCTGGGTGACACCGGGTGTATTTATGGTTACCAATCCAGAACATAATGCTAATAATGACACAGTTGTAATCGGTGTTTTGCGTACCACATTCTTATTTTAATCATTTTTCATGGATGAACTGAGGCTGCGACTGATTCTTGAAAACCAACCCGAAAGGCTAATTCCAGTCGATCGCAATGAATTTATTATTGGGCGATCGCCTGAGTGTAACTTGCAACTGCCTTTTATTGAAGTATCGCGCCGTCATACCCGCATTTATAAAGGGACTGATGGTGGTTGGTGGGTGGAAGATTTAGGTAGTAAAAACGGCACTTGTCTAAATGATATATCCTTAGCCCAGCCTCACCCCCTCAAAGTTAACGACCAGTTGCGAATTGATCAGATCCGCTTAGATATCCTACCACCAGATACCAAGAAAAATGGCGGGCGCAAAATTGGGACTCTGGTGGAAGGAACTAATTTAATTGGTCGGGTTCAGGATCTGAAACAACAATGGATTCAAAGTAACACCCAATTTGATGAGGACATTAATAATTATCGTCGCTCTGTAGCCCGCCTACAAGACCTAGTAGAAATTGCTAAATGTTTGAATAGTGCTGAGTCTATTGATGCCATTTTCTCACAAACTCAGTCCGTGATTTTTCATGATATCCCCATTATTGAACGCTTGGCTTTACTGGTTGACCTCAATGGCGACGGACAACTAGAACTCGTCAAAGTTGCCTCCAAAAAATCCAGTCACAGCCTAGATATCTATAATGATGGAAGTTGGATTAGTCGCAGTATTTGTAAGCGAGTTTTTCGTGACAAAATCGCCATTAAAACCGCTGATGCCCAACAGGATACACGCTTTGAAAGTGAACCCAGTATCCTGGTTAAAGATATCAGATCTTGCATTGCAGTTCCCCTGTGGGATGAGGATAATGTGGTGGGTGTTTTATATGGAGATGCTCATTTTTCCTTTGAATACTGGACTCGTGGCGGTGATGAAGATTTGAGCTTTTTCTCAGCTTTGGGAAATTTAGTTGCTGCTAGTATTCAACGTTGGTTACTTACTCAAAAATTGCAGCAGGAAGGCACTATCCGTCAACGTCTTGAACGCTACCACACCCCGGCGGTCGTACAGCATTTAATCAATGTGGGCGCTTTAGACAATGGACGTTTGCCTTCCACAGATGCTGAAATTAGTATCTTATTTGCTGATATTGTCGGTTTTACAGCCCTTTCGGAACGCTTACCTGCTAATGAATTAGCTACATTACTTAATGCTTTTTTTGAGGAAATGTTGCAGGAAGTTTTTGCCCTGGGAGGAACTTTAGATAAGTTTATTGGTGATTGTATTATGGCGTTTTTTGGCGCGCCCGAACCCCAAGCAGACCACGCAGAACGCGCTGTTAATGCCTCTTTGGGAATGTTAGAACGCCTGGAACAACTCAACGCTAAAGGCAAGTTATCCGAACCACTACAACTGCGAATTGCTATTAATAGCGGTAGGGCAGTAGTTGGGGATGTCGGTAGCTCCCAACGAGTAGATTATACCGTATTGGGGGGAACAATTAATTTGGCGGCGAGAATGGAGCCGATTTGTCCCCCAGGAAAGTGTGTCATTAGTCAGGCGACTTATCAAATGTTGCGATCGCCTGAGCAATTTGCTCTAATGGGAGACTACACCTTTAAAGGCATTGATCATCCCGTCACCATTTATCAAAATGTGGAAGTTGGAAAACCTGGATCACCCTAGTCTAATTGGATTAATTCCGGTGATTATTAATATGTCTAACTCTCGCCCCCGCCCATTGCAATTTTTCCCGCAGGGTTTGATAAAACGAATAGTCCTCCCGCAGAATGATAAATTGAGCCTGACAGTCTGCTTTCCTCACATCAACCCGCTGTCCCGGCCAAATCGATGTGGCCAATACCCCATCAGTCCATAATTTAGTATCATGTTCGAGGTCAGCTAGGGGCCAAATACTGACCACTGACCCCGAAGGAATTACCACAGGACGACTGGAAAAGCTGAGGGGACAAATGGGACTAACAGTGATCGCATCCATCCCCGGATGCACAATCGGACCGCCTGCAGACGCATTATAGCAGGTAGATCCCGTGGGGGTTCCCACAATTAAGCCATCCCCTTGATATTGATCAATTACTTCCCCGTCAACTTCCATTTCTAAGATAGAAGTAGGCATTCGATACGCAGAAGCAGGCTTTACGCACATCTCATTAAGGGCTAAAAAGCGATCGCTTAACGGTTCCAGGTTATGGCGGGAACCTTCAAAAACCGCCGCCTGTAACATCATCCGCTGTCCGATAGCGTAGCGATCCTCAAATAAACGATCTATAACCGTTTCCGTATCCTCTATATCCTCAAAGGACTCTGTTAAAAATCCTAAATGCCCCCCCACATTCGCCGCTAAAATGGGGATACCTACTTCCGCTAAATGTCGCGCCGCCGCTAAAGCTGTTCCATCCCCCCCTAATACCACCGCCAAATCAATAGGACTACTACTAGAAGCTAGAAACACCGGATAGGGGTTATCTTTCGCCCCACTCGGTCCCATCAGAACCTGACATCCCCGCTGTTCAAATTGTTTGGCGTACTGTTGCGCCCAACGCTGACTCAGCCTATCCCTAGATTTATGAGCAATGATGACTTGTTTAATCTGCACAGTCCCAGTTAACCTTGGTTTAATCTATGATTATCCACCAAAACTGCCGAACACAGCAATTGTCTGATTCTCTGTTTTTTTAACTCGCCATGACTAATTCTATTCTTCAATCTGTCCTTAATCTCTTTTTAAAGCCAGAATGTCCCATCTGTGCCAGACCTACGGATCAGGAGTTCTGCCGCTATTGCGAACAACAATTGTTAGAATGTCAATTTACCCACGGAGGAATGTTCCCCGGCGAGGTGCCGATTTTTGTTTGGGGTCGTTATGGGGGAGTCCTTAAACAAGCGATCGCGGCTTTAAAATATGATGGGAACCCACAGATCGCCAAAATGTTAGGCTATTGTCTAGCCGAGGGCTGGCTCGATACTGTGAAGCGCGTTCCCCAGAATTTAGTTGTAGTTCCTATTCCCCTACACCCCGCTAAACTCAAACAACGGGGTTTTAATCAGGCCGAATTATTGGGGCGCGGCTTCTGTGAAATCACCGGTTTATCTATGAAACCCCATGGTTTACAAAGGCTCAAAAATACCGAAGCCCTGCACGGCTTGTCCCGCCCAGAACGATATCAGAATTTGCAGGGGGCTTTACGAGTCGGAAAAGACCCCCTTCCCCCTCGCAGTTCTGTGTTGATTATTGATGATATTTATACCACTGGGGCTACGGTTAATGCTGCTATTCAAGCCTTCAAGTTGAGAAAAATTAAAGTAGCTGGAGTGGTCGCATTAGCTACCACAGCTTCCCCTAAATCTTCCCCTCGTTCACTATCATCTATGGGCTAGGTACTGACAACCCTACCAATAACTTATTCCTTTTGGTTGAGATATCCCTAGATTGGGCTAAAATCTAATTAGCCATCATAGCCATCACCGACAATCATTATGGGCTTATTTGAAGATTTCAGCCGCTTTCTGGAAACCCGCCTAGAGGAATTTTTGCGAGATCATCCTGATTTGGAATTGCAAGCCATTGAGGAACAATTGCGTCAACAGGAAGAAGACACCCTCCGATTAATTGCTGACCTCCAGCGTGAGGAAAAGAAATGCACTGAAGAAATTTTGGCGATCGCACAAGATATCCAAAAATGGCATAAATGGGTCGCTAAAGCACAAGCCGCCAACCGCCCTGACCTCGCTGAAGCCGCCCAAGAAAGAGAAGCCGCCCTATTGCGACAGGGAAATCAGCGCTGGGGACAAATGCAGGGCGTTAAAAACCGCATCGAAAAGTCTAAGGAACTCTATCGCCAGATTCAACAGCGACGCAAAGAGGTTAAAATTAAACAGCAGGAATTAGCTGCTAACCGCGCTAAAGCTACCCAAACTAAATCTTGGGAAACACAGGGATGGAACCAAGGAAATGATTACACTCGCTTTCAAGCTACCCCTGACCCCCTCGAACAGCAGTTTCGTCAGTGGGAAATGGATGAGGAACTCGAACAACTCAAGCGCAATATGCGTCAATAACTTTGTGTTAACTTTTGTTACAAAAAATTAAGAAATGTTGCAAAAAATTTTTTTTTCGGGGGGAGGGGTTGCTTTTGGTGGCGCTCCCGGCTATACTTTATATAATGGTAATAGTGACTTTTTTCAAATTTAAGTATATATTCTCATTATTAAACTGTATGTCAATATCCTACCACAAGTTCCCGGCTGTTGTCAACCCTCGGCGCAGGAGGGGCCGAACAAATTTTTTTTTTGAATAAAAAATCAACAGTGCTAAAGCTACCCAAACTAAATCTTGGGAAACACAGGGATGGAACCAAGGAAATGATTACACTCGCTTTCAAGCTACCCCTGACCCCCTCGAACAGCAGTTTCGTCAGTGGGAAATGGATGAGGAACTCGAACAACTCAAGCGCAATATGCGTCAATAACTTTGTGTTAACTTTTGTTACAAAAAATTAAGAAATGTTGCAAAAAATTTTTTTTTCGGGGGGAGGGGTTGCTTTTGGTGGCGCTCCCGGCTATACTTTATATAATGGTAATAGTGACTTTTTTCAAATTTAAGTATATATTCTCATTATTAAACTGTATGTCAGTATCCTACCACAAGTTCCCGGCTGTTGTCAACCCTCCGCGCAGGATGGGCCGAACAAATTTTTTTTGAATAAAAAATCAACAGTGATTCTGGGAAGCCGACCCTAGCGGGTCGGTACATGGAGAATGGCACGCCTAAGCCAAATCCGGGAAAACTTCCCTAACAGCAGGATGAACAAGTTGGTGATTTTCGACATTTAACCCCTTAGCTAAAGCGGCATCTTCAGCTAAAGCGCGAAGTCCTCGATCGCCTAATTTGAGAACATAAGGCAAGGTGCTATTATTTAAGGCTTGGGTAGCGGTACTGGGTACAGCCCCCGGCATATTGGGAACGCCATAATGAACCACGCCATACTCAATATAAGTGGGTTGACTGTGAGAAGTAGGTCGGAGAGTTTCAATACAACCGCCTTGGTCAACCGCCACGTCAACTAATACAGAACCGGGGCGCATTTTAGCGACCAATTCACGGGAAACTAAAATCGGGGTCCGAAAACCTGGAACCAAGACCGCACCAATGAGTAAATCAGCCTGGGGAACAGTAGCCTCAATGTGGGCTGAATTACTGTAAAGCAATTCTACCCGGGAACCAAACAAAGTTTCCAAATAGGAGAGGCGATCGACATTAATATCAATAATTGTGACCATAGCGCCCATACCCACGGCAATGCGGGCGGCTTCGGTGCCGACGATACCACCACCCAAAATCACGACGTGACCGGATTTGACACCGGGGAAACCACCCAGGAGAACGCCGCGCCCCCCTTGTTGGCGTTCCAGATATCTGGCTCCAAACTGTACGGAAAGGCGACCCGCAATGATACTCATGGGAGTGAGTAGTGGTAAGCGTCGGTCTGATAATTCTACTGATTCGTAGGCGATCGCATTCACCCCACTATTAATAAGGTGTTCCGTCAATTCCCTAGTCGCCGCCAGATGTAAATAAGTGAATAGAAGTTGTCCCTTCTGAATAAAGGGATATTCTGAGGGTAGGGGTTCTTTGACCTTGACCACCAATTCACGATTCCAGGCTTCTGTGGGTGAGGAAACCACCTCAGCGCCTGCTTCGAGATAGTCCTGGTCAGAAAATCCCGCCCCCACCCCGGCTTCTGTTTCTACAAAAACCTGATGGCCTTTTTCACAACAGACTCGGACACTACTGGGGCTTAATCCCACCCGAAATTCCTGATCTTTAACTTCTTTGGGGACACCAATTTGCATCTTACCTGAACCTTAATTTTGTGATAATGGCTGAACCGCAAACGCTCTCCACCATCTAGGGTATCATTTCCCGCACCACCAAACAGGAACCATAATCATCAGACTGCGATCGCCTACCGAATCACCCAATAGATCAACTCTCCCGCGCCGGGATATCTTTACCTGGTCTGTAGGGTGGCGGTAAATTGGCACCCCACTTAAATACTGTTTTCCTTATGGTCTCAAATCCTTTTCTGATAGGGGTTTCACCCCATACCGATCCGGCGTTTCCTGTTTTACCCCTAGACATTTAGAATCTTTCGGGTAGAATCAGAACAAAAAAATTAACCACCAATGCACAGTCAAAACCCAATTTTGGAGGGTAGACCCATTACACTCACTCTCAATTCGTCTAACGTTTCTACGGCCTCTGATGCCGATCAGCCTATTATCAAAATAGCGGGCCGCTCTTCCCTGAAAGGACAGGTAGCTATTAGCGGTGCTAAAAATGCGGCGCTAGTCATCATGGCTGGCGCTCTACTGTGTTCGGAAGACTGTCGGCTACGGAATGTTCCGTCATTGGTTGATGTCGGCACTATGGGGCAAATTCTATCGGCTGTGGGGGTAGACCTCAAACGAGATGGTAGTGTTATTGATATCAATGCTAGAGAACTTACTCACTCTGAAGCACCCTATGAGTTAGTTAGTCAGCTTCGAGCTAGTTTCTTTATTATCGGACCGCTTTTGGCGCGATTAGGGATAGCTAAGGTTCCCTTACCGGGGGGATGCGCTATCGGTGCTAGACCTGTGGATCTCCATGTTCAGGGACTACGGGCGATGGGCGCTCATGTGCAAATTGATCATGGGATCGTTGAAGCATACGTGACTGGGAGCGATCGCCGTCTCAAAGGCGCTAAGATTTATCTGGATTATCCCAGTGTGGGAGCCACCGAAACCCTGATGATGGCTGCAGTGTTAGCAGACGGGGAAACCATTATTGATAACGCGGCTCAAGAACCCGAAGTTATTGATCTGGCTAATTTCTGCCGGGCTATGGGCGCGAAAATTGAGGGCGCGGGAACTAAGAAATTAGTCATCTCTGGAGTTAGCCATCTGCACTCGGTGGATTATTCTATCATCCCCGATCGCATTGAGGCGGGGACTTTTTTATTGGCCGCAGCCATTACTGGCTCTGAACTAACCCTGGCTCCGGTTATTCCAGATCATCTCACCGCCGTGATTGCTAAGTTACGGAAAACTGGCTCAACTATTGTCGCCGAAGATAATCAAGTGATTCGGATTATTCCCGGTCAGGAAATCCTACCCACAGATATTGAAACCCTACCCTATCCTGGTTTCCCTACGGATATGCAGGCCCCTTTTATGTCTTTGCTAACTCTGAGCAAGGGTAATAGTCTGATTACTGAAACTGTTTTTGAAAACCGTCTACACCATGTGGCGGAATTGATTCGCATGGGCGCTGATATCCGCATGAAGGGTAATACGGCGATCGTTAGTGGTGTTCCTATTTTATCTGGTGCGCCAGTCAGGGCTACAGACCTAAGAGCCGGAGCCGCCTTAGTATTGGCTGCTTTAGCCGCTGAGGGTGAAACTACTATTTCCGATTTACAACATCTCGATCGCGGTTATGAACGCATCGATCTCAAGTTGAAAGATTTAGGCGCTCGGATAGAACGTATAGAGCCACTACCGGAATCGGAAAATTCTTCTGCCAAAGATAAGTAAACTAGGCTAATAATTAACTATAGGGGCATTATAGCTAACCTCAAGGTACTCCCTAGGTGTTGCTAACCCGCCCCTTGTTGTATTTCCCCAATGTTTGATTGAATACTATGGCTTTGTCTCCTAATCCTCTCATTGGTCTGAAAGCAGATCATTTCCGCCATCCCCTTGATTTACAAGCCACTAATGCTTTAAAGCAAATTCCCGGTTTAGATGTGATCGTCCGTCAGTTGCTCGGTTCCGTCGGTGAGCAGTTTTTCTATTTGGAAAATATTGCTTCGAGTGTTCTCGTCGGTGAAAAACAGCTTCCATATCTCCATAATCTCTTGTTGTCCGCTTGTCAGACTTTGGACTTGGAACCGCCACAGCTTTATGTTAGGTCTTCCCCAGTCCCTAATGCTTACACTTTGGCTATGCGGGGAAAACAGCCTTTTATTGTCCTACATACCTCTTTAGTGGATTTGTTGACTCCTGAAGAAATTCAAGCCGTGATTGGTCATGAGTTGGGACATCTCAAGTGTGAGCATGGTGTTTATCTGACTTTGGCGAATTTGATTATTTTGGCGGCGGGTCAATTCTCTACTTTGGGTGCGCTTTTGGTTCAGTCCCTACAAACTCAGATTCTTGAATGGGTCCGCTGTGCTGAGTTTACTTGCGATCGCGCTGCATTGTTGGCTACCCAAGACCCTAGAGTGGTGATGTCGGTTTTGATGAAGTTGTCCGGGGGTTCCCCAACTTTAGCCCCTCAACTTAATTTGGATGCTTTTCTTGAACAAGCGATCGCCTATGATCAAATGAGTAGTGATGAGTTGGGAGAGTTACTTAAACAAGCCCAAACCGCTCAACTCACCCATCCTCTACCTGTACTAAGGGCCAGAGAAATCTATCGCTGGGCCAGTAGCCCAGATTATAATTTTTTGTTGCAATCTGGAAAAATCGTGTATAATAACAAAGTAACCAATTCGGGCGGATGGCGAAATTGGTAGACGCACCACACTCAAAATGTGGCGACTTCGGTCATGTCGGTTCGAGTCCGACTCTGCCCACTATTAACTGACCTAATGCTGGTAGGAATAACCGGGATTTACTTAACCCGATAACTATACCTAGTTACTCAGATATTACTCACAATCTAGTCCTAGCACAGGAAAATAATTCTGTCAATAGGATGATTACTCAGTCAACAAGCACAACTTAATCAATCTGTCAAATACCCATACCACCCCCCAACCAAACACCGATAGGGTAACTCCCTTGTGATACCCGTCAATGGCAAGCCTATCGGTTCGTTCCTCACCATTGACTGCTATCACGTCGGTCGCACCCCCAAGAGTGTTTGTTCCGGTTGGGGGGAGGATATGTTTCAAAATCAACCACGACAACAGCAGAAGATAATTCCCCAAGCTATCAATGTACAAAGATACACCTATCAATGTACAAAGATATCAGACCGCCTTTCCATGGACTAGACCTATAGGTAAACCTATGAGCGATCGCCTATCCGGTTATCTATGGGTCTGATTCATAATCCTCGGTGAGGGGAAACTATGGGCTATCATCTGGCTGATATGAAAAGTGCGATCGCCTAATCTAAACTATCTCCTACCGGAACCAACCCGATACCCCTAAACAACTTTTCAACTGGTGACAATTACCGAGCAGAAACCGATACCAACATAATCAGTTCACCCCCAAAATCTTAGCCGTAGGTTGTAGGTAAAGCTATCTGTTGGGGGTAACTTAGTTCTGGGTAATATCTGGACATGATAGGGTAGGCATTCATATTTTAGAAGTTACATAATGTAAATACATTATGTAAATGAGAAAATACATAGACACCCCCTACAGTTAGAAACCATAGGGGGCTATTAAGTTATTGGAGTAGCTGTTAGGCTGTTAGCTGTTAGGGCTTACGCCAACTTGGGGTTGCACCGATAAAACATAGCTATAGCAGCCTGTTGAATCTTCTCATTGGTAGTCTGGTCAGATTTTCCGATATAGATATGGTGGTTGATTTTACCGTCCCAGCCCTTCAGGTTCCAGTACGCGAAATTGTTGATAGATGTTTTTTTGCAAGCCGTAAACCTTTTGCCGTTTAACTCAACAGAGAATGACTTGTTTTTTCTCAGGTAGTCAAACCACTCGGGCGTATCTAGTTCTACACAAGTTCCACCGGGGCCCTGTAGAAAATTGCTGAAATTTCCAGTATGTAGGCTGATTACTGGCAATAACTTAGGCATTGAAGTCACCCCCCATAAAGATATCGCTACTGTAACCATTGCCACTAAAGTCGGGCATAAATGATGCTGGCTGAATAACTGTCTCTTGAGACGATACCCACTTTTCTTGTACCGCCATAAAATCAACAGCGGCGTTATGGGCGATTTCGGCTAATTTCACCCTGGTATCTTGGTTAGCGTAGGGGATATCTCGTGACATCATTTGGGCGTAAATATCACGTGCTAATTCCGCGACAACCATCAACCTTGCTTGTTCTTCGTTCATGATATGGCTTTATCCTCTTAGTGTGTTGTTTGCCGTAGTTTACCGTCATTGCGGACGAATATTTATTGAACTTTATCCATTAAGTGTTTCGTGTAATTCAGCTCCTTAATCAGCAATTGCTTTTTAAGTTCAGTAATGGTTAATTCTGTTTCACAGTCGTCTAGTATTGACTTTAATGTTGCCAAACCCTCTTCTTTGTTGCTGTTGTAAACTAGACTATCTACCATAGTCTTAAACTTTACAAACATTTGATTATTGATATCTGTCATCATTTTTGTTCTCCTAGGTCAATGAACTAATTGGAAGTTAAATGATTTGCTTCCACAGGTTTTTACCGTTAACATTCATCATGTTATAAACCTCTGTTTTTCATTAAATTGGTTAATTCATTTACAGTAACCCGTGAATCTAAATAACCATCATTTTTAGCGGTTTCTATGGCTATTTTTAGCATTTTAGGGTCAATATCTGTCACCGCTTCAATTAACTCAGGACAACCCGCCTTTATCGCTTGCTCATTTTGTTTAGTTTTATTCTCAATACTTTGAGTGATAAAGCTATCTAAAAATTGTTCTGTACCGCTAGATACTGTAAATATTTTATCTTCTGCTAACTCCCAGTAACGGTTAAATGCTTTGATTGAATTATCTATTGATGTTTTGTATATCATTGAATGTGTAGCGATTACATCAATGGATAATCTGTAGTTAGCTATATCTTGTTTCCTTTTTTGTAGTCCTCTTTTGGTTTGAGCATAATTAGTGCAATTATTCATATCTCTCCAAAACATTTCTAAGCGAGATGATATCTTACCAAGATTTATATCCTCAATATCCGAAAGTTCTGACAATTCAAATTGATTACCTGCATATTCTTCACTTGTCATTGATTGTCGTTTTTTAAACCACATAGGAAACATACGGCGTTTTAATTCATTAAGTTCCCAAAACGTCCATAAAGGATGTATTGAATTAATTACTTTTAAAGCGAAAGCATTAAAAATCATGTTTTGACCGGGTGTTTGACTACTAATTGTTATTCGGCTATTTTTCCTGTTGAAGACTTTAAACAGTGAGAGCATATTTTCATTTTCAATTAATAAATTGGGGGTGATATCTTCCCAGACCAATAAAAAATTACGTTCAAACTCACTCCGTAATGGGTCGTAATATCTCTCTTGTTGTATCTTGTTTCTCAATGAAGCAAATGTGCTGTTAGCTAACACTGTGTCGGCGTTATATAGTGAAGCGGCAATAGTAGCTATCTGGCTTTTACCCGTTCCACTAGACCCCCAAAGAAACAGACACCCAGCGGTTGACATTAGCGTGACAGGTGAGCAAATAAAGCTAGTAATAATTGGGAATTGAACATCCGGATAGGGTAGGATAGCACAAGCTCTACATATTGACTCTATTTGTTCACCCAATGCACCATCAACGATTATTTCCTCTAATTCATCTGCCAATGAGTCGCGTATTAGCCTATAATCTAAATAGTCCTCAGACATGGTAGTGACCTCTTAATATATTGGCTTGCTGTATGGTAGTCATCCCCCCCAATATTGGGGGGGATTTTTGTGGTAATTAGCTGAGTTTCATTAACTCAAGTAACGCGATTAGGGTATCAGCGTCCAATTTTTTAACCTTGCTGTATAGGCTATCAAAATCAGGCTCACAATCAAGAATTTTTGCTGTAGACTCAACCCGTTCTTCCCAGGTTTTATATTTAGCCTTACCGCCAAAGCTACCATTTTTTTTACTAGTTTTTGATTCAACAAAATCAATAGCTTCTTGTACAGTGTACCCGGCAACAGTGGACTCAAAGGTATCTAATCCTGTGCTGTATTCGAGGATAAATCGTGCTAAATCATGCTTATTCTTGGCTGAATCAAAATCATTTGAATCAGTGGTATTATCTAATTCAAGGAGTCGCTCGGCTACCCGTGTGGCTGATTGTCCTAGATTTACAGTTCCGGTAAACATCATTTTACCGTTGGTTAGTAGTTTATCGGCATTGACTAAACTGAGTAGTGCTAACTCTACAGCGGTTGGCTTATATTCCCGTTTTTTGCCTTGATACTCACTAGAGTATTCAGCAATACAGAAGCGAACAGCTATCAACTGTTCTTCAAACTTCCACGACCTATCATTGAAGTTCTGGAAGTCACCGGACAGCCCATAACCGATAAGCCATAAGTGGGGAGGCTTGACAACGAATATAGCGCTCGTGATTTCTAAAAACGTTCCAGATTCTCCAGGTTTAACTGCACTGCAAAACGCGAATTTATCGTCATCTCTTTTACCGTAATATCCAATACTCATGATTACTCTTCCTCAGTTAATTGTTGATTGTTGATTGTGTTAGGTGATTCGATTCTGGCTGCAATTTGGCGACAAGCAGCCCAAAACAGTGGATTGCCAGATAAATAGACTCGAAGTCTTGACTCCTTAACAAGTTTAACTAAGTGAGTTTGCTTGATAAGTCTAATAATTGCAGAGCCTTGATAATCACCACGTGGTCTGTAACTACCCATTACCTGATAGGTAATATTCTTTACTTCAGGTGTTTTGTGTTCCTCAATATGTGTCAGAATTTGATAAGCCACAATGATTGTAGTTTGATCGAATTCATGCCGATTGTAGTGAGTTTGCACAAGTTCACCATTGAGGCTAAATATGCCGTTATAGTGTAGATTTCTCACGGTTGCTGTTCTCCTATTAACTTAAATTCTTGTGCTTTAAGATGTCGTTGGAACTCATCGATATTCATTAAATAAATACCTTGCCAGCGATAAGACCTTTTCCGAGTGACAAACCAAATATCTTCAATCATTCCGGGATTAAGGTAATGAAGCAATTGCATCTTGAGTTTAAAATCAGGTGTTAGCACTCCCTTTACTTCGATGTATTGGTTGAAAACTGGACTATAAAAGTCTGGCTTCCATGTAATTGGCTTCCAATCATTACAGTTATCAACCAAAGTTAATCGGGGGTGTATTGATAGGTTGTCATCATACTTTTTGAGTAGGTGATAAACCTTGCTCTCTAGCGTTGATGCAAAGTAATGCTCGTCATCATATTGTCCTTGGGCGTGATACTTGTTAATCATCATTATTTACCGCCTCTTTATCGCCACCAAATGCAGCTTAATAAATCCTCCATTATTCCCGGCAATATTCAAGTGCTTTATTGAGAATTGCCTCAATTTTATCTGGGTGTAATGGGATTAATGTGTTAATCATTTCTCCCACATAATAAGCCAGAAATTTATGGTCAAATTTAACGGCTGTTAATTGCCATTGAAGTTGTCCTCTTCCTGCATAGTTAGGAACCTTTATAGCAAACGACATTCCCACATACATCAACGGGTCAAGTTTAATATTCCTGAGATTTAACCGCACTTCTTTCCAGTGCTTTGATATCATGGTGATAGTCCTCGATGTTTGGTGTATTGGCTACCTTTTTACGGGTAGCCTTTTCTATTTCCCAATTAGACTGCTGTAATTAGACTGTTAGGGATTAACCTTGAAGCCCGGCTGAAAATGGGTCAGGGTCAGGCAATGATTCGGGCATATCAGGGTCAACATGATTATCGGAGAGATTCAAAAAGTGACCCTCCAAGGCAGCGATATCGTCAGCAATAGCACCAGAAACTTTACGTGGTATCTTGACACCACCACCAAGTTTAATCAGAGTTAGAATAGCTTTAATGCTATTCTTTAACGCGATAATCTCAGAGTAGGTTAATTCCAGATTAAAGTCCTTTTCGTCCGTTACAGATGCAAACACCAACTTTTCTTTTAATGTGTAGATAGGTGATGTTTTGGGATATGGCAGATAAGTAACTACCTGGTCAAGAAATCCGGCAAAGTTGCTGAACCTTTTTAAGATTGCCAGATATTCACTAGGTGAGAGTCCATGTGTATCCTTGGTTTTTACGCTGTCTTTGTCAAGCTGGTAAATAGCGGTATTTTGGTCTACTAATGTATTTTGGTTTTTACGCATCTGTCAGTGATTTTCAACTCATGGACAAAATCATTTTTCCAAAATACGATTGAGTTATTGAGTTGGAAATCACTGTTTTTGATATTTTTTGTTGTTGATGATGATTATTTTTAATCTAATTAATACTTATAAATACATAAGAAACATATAAGCCCAAAAAAATAAAAGAATTATTGACTTGATACCATAATTGTGAAATGTTTAAATTATCGCCACATACAACTCAAACAAAAGACCACTATTTTTTTATATAGTGGTCAATTCTCTTTGTCTACTTTTTGATGCTGATTTATTTTTTCACACTCTTATTGCCTTCGCTGCTAACAGGAGCATCAGCGAAAAGTTCACCCTGTACTTGGTTTGGTGCTTCACTTCTCTCAACAGTTAATTCACCCAGGTTAGCTAGGGCAAGCCCATCGCTGCTAGGAATTCTGAACATACTGTTATAGGTTCTTAATGATGCTGGCTTGATAGTAAAATAGTGAGCAAATACATATAACAAGCCACTAACAGAAACGATAGGAGGTGCTTTAATACTGATAAATCTCAGTATTTTTTCGCCTACCCGTGTTTGGGTGTATTTACGCCACTAGCCAGGATTAACCGGAGCCTCAACAAAGAAGCGGGTGTATTCAGACTTCTTGTATGCTCTTACTCGAGTTCCTCTTAGGATATTACGTCTGTTAGCATTAGGCGTGGAAGTATTGCTAACAGGTGGTCTCCAAATGGTTAATTCCCTAACATTGGCTGGCTCATTAGTTACTGAACTTCCACTTAAAATGTGGAGTAAAAGCATAGGCATAGGTACGCCTATTTTTGAAGTTGCATCCACTGGAACTTCAACTACTAAACTTCTGCCTAGGTGTGGACCCTTGGCTGTTGCTAAGTTTGCTATCCAATCATCTTTGTATTTGTTCCATGCGTCAGCTAAAGGCATGATATCAGTTTCCTTTTTTCTAAATTGTCTAAATCAGGGTAGGTAAAACGATGATATTAGCGCCTACCCGATATCCATTAATCAACAAATAGCTCTGTAGCTATTACATCAATACTGCCGTCAGTAGGGTCTAAAACATCGTCTGTTGGAATTGACAATGAAACAGTTACGAGACCTGTAGCCATATTTCGGGTATAAGCAGTGACTACGGTTGCACCATCAGGATTATTACTTGCAGTAGATTGCATTCGTTGGGTTGGCTCAATAATTTCAAGTAATTGGTTTTCCAGTGTCGCAGCGCCTAGCGTTTTCTTAGTAGCCATAATCTCACCTTGATTTTATTCAATACCTAGACTATAGCAGTGTATTTGCTGATTGTGGCTGCTATGGTTCTTTCAACAGAAGCTACATATATGTAGCAGCTTTTGAGTTAAACGCGACGGTACGCTACCAATACCAACATTACGCTAACTACCAGTTTAACCATGTCTAAGTATGTTGGTAATCTCTTTCATCGTGGATGATAGTTAGTGACTGATATGACTCAATGATTAGGTTGTAGTTGGGGGTTGATTTCCAGTTTTTCACTCTAACGATGTCCTCGTAGCTTTCCGTATGACATTATCAACCCAACTAGGTTTTCTCTGGAAATGTAGAGGAATTTTGACTTTGGTTTTTCTAGGGTCCTGATACATCGCCAAGACACTACCTTCACCTAAGTCGATTTTAGCTTGTTCAAATTTATCAATTAATTCCCAGTTAAGTATTTTCACTTCACTGATATACATTTTGCTCTCTTTAATTCTTTTCGCATTTTCCCTACCGCCAAAACCTTTTCTTTCCTCGAAGGTAATAGGATACACGATTTTAGCGTCAGTTAAATCAACTAATTGTTTACAGATATTTTCTGCCTCATTTTGACTAGATTCATTCATAAAAAACGCAAATCTTCTGCCATTACTCATAGTACAAGTAACCTTAATATTCCCTTTAGTAAATGCTGATTTACTGGGTTGAGTAAATATCCTTTGTCACCTATCCCATGTAATTTTATCCCTACTAACCGACGGTAACTCTATTTGAGTTTTTGGCAGTGTTGACCGCCTATCTTTAGTCCAGTATGGTGGTTTTTCGTAGTTGTACAAAACCAAAGTTAACTGTATTTTAAGATTAGCTGACGTACTGATTTCCCGAAAATCACCTGACCCCATAAATTGACCTATATCCCTATTCCCTAGTATTTCAGTTTGAGCCAATGTACTCGCAACATTTTCCGGCAAATTTCTCAAAGATGACACAAGTCTGAATCTTTCTCCACCAGCTTATACTACAGCATTAACTAATTGTTGTTATCTATTTTCTTCTATTCTTTGCAGTGCCATATATTCATCTAAACCTTGAGCGACTAAGATGATAGCTTCTTTACAGTTCTCGCTAAACTCATCCCCGAATTCCTCGGAACTGTCTTGGTTCCAAATAGTGTTTATATTTCCATCATATTTTTCTGGTAATTTCTCCCTAGCTTCCCTTCTCTGTTTTCCCAAAGACCATTCTTCACCTTTTTCTTCACCCCATTTTTCAATCGTTCCTTTACCACCAGGAACCATTTAAACAATAGACCTTGCTAGTGTTGTTGGGCTTTTTGTTAAAAACATTTTAACAACCCGTCTACCGTGTTTAAATAACGTCCATGCTATTGCTTTCATAGCCATGTTAAATGACTGTTTAACGCATGAACCGAATGCTGTAGATACTTCCATAAGCATTTCAGGTCCCTTGCTTAATGCTACGTGCATAGCAGCCGCTTTATTGATAAATGCAAGACCTGCTACTGGTAAAACACCACATACTAATTTCCCAGCCATATTACCTAAAAACCCAGCCGTGGTGGTTATAAATTGTCCGGCAATATTTGGGATGTTTCTATCAATATCACTATCGCTAATATTCCCATTAAAATTCCCAAAGCTGTCCCAATTAGAGGTAATAAATCTCGCTACTTTCTCAAAGCTAAAGTTAGATAAAAACTTAGTAATTCCTTCCCATAGCCAACCTCCAAAACTTTTGCCCCATTCAACAACTTTACCAGTAAATTTGGCTCATAATTTGCCAAACCAACCCATTTCCTGGGTAGATGTTCTTTGGGTTAAATTAACTTGTCTAACGCCATTTCTACCTATACTGCTACGGGTTTGATGGCTAGACAAGCTACGAGTACTCCTTAGCATTCTTGCACTTCTGGCAACCATTACAAAGTCCCTCTTAGTGGGTTATCGCCATCAATCAATTCGGTTTCTATCTTGATATCAGGAAAGTCTTTTTTCAGTAATTCTTGTACTTTTTCGGTTTCCTCTTCTCTGATATCATCCTGTTTTTTCATTGAATCATATAACCGCGTTAAATCGGCTAATATGTCTTTTGCTGGGTCATTACTGTTCACCTGTAAAGTACCTTGAGCGCGTAAGCAAATATTTATTGAATTTGATTTAATGTTGTTTGTAATGTTTCTTTTGCATCCTTCTGGTTGGTAATCTTAATTTTGCTTTCATTGGGTTCCAGTAGTTCCTCAAAATTATCAGCCTCCGGGGTAAATGCTGTTTTAAGTGTTTCATATTTTTCCTCGGTAGCGAATCCCAAATCATCAATTATTTCAGATACTTTCCTACCAGCTTTAAAAGCGGCAGCATGAGCCAAACCTGCTTCATGTAACGCCGTTAAAACAGCGTTTTTTGTAACCTGATGAGAGATAGCAATTTCCATTACCATACCAAATATTTCAGCAATTGATTCAGCTAAGTTAGGTAATTTGATTTCGGCTTTTTCTTCGGCTTTGGTCATGAGATTGACATCATCAATCTCTACTTTAACTTCAAATTCACCCCATCTTTCGTCATCTATGTCAAATCTGTACATTAGCCATTCTGGCAATGTGTTTATTCGTTTAAGAAACAAGATGTGTTACAAGGTTCTATAGACTTACAGATATTTGATGGGAACCTAGCCACAGAAAACGGGTTAAATCTAGGTATCATAAAACTCCCTTATTATGGGGGAATCCATACCGAAAATTTATTAATCGAATTGATTACCAATCAGACAGAAGGATTAGCTATAGATTCACATTCTGTATGACAAGCTAGATGTTTAAATCAATTACACAATAATGATTCAATTAATATTTTTGGTATGGCAGAATACCAACTTGATACCTTACCCAAAACACCATCATTAACTCAACCCGAAAATTTTGGGATTTCCGTAGGTAATACCCCTACACTTATCCGCGCAGCCAATACTTAGAGATATCGCTTACACCTACAGAACACGGGTAGCGTTGGGGTTTGGTTTAGTCATGGACACATCAGCAATTGCATACCAGGTCAATGTTTATGGCTACCGCCTAACACTGCATGGGATGACGAGTTAAAATCTACTGCTAGTATCTACGGGATAACAGAGGATAGTGTTTCGCAGATTGTCGGGTTAGAGCAGACAATCACTTACTAACCGGCTACAATGGAATTATTTAGGAGGTAGGTGATTATGAGTTTTTCGGTTTATAGTAGCGCTCTAAATTTAGACACTCTCAATATTACTGCTAAGATACCGGGTACTCCCGTTACAACCGCTATTAGTTTAACGGCTAATACAGTTGCCGAATTAGTGGCAGTAAATGCTAACACAAACGGGCGTAATGTATTTATCAAAAATCGGTCTAATGTACCCGTTCATTTAATCTTAGAACCCACAAAAAATACCGTAGCTAATGCCGCATTTTCTGTGAAGCCGGGTGATACTGTTATGCTCACTATTGGCGCTAGTAAACTACAAGCTATTGCCGAATCAGTTGCTGATATTTCAGTGACCTTGGTTGAGCTGGTCACTGTAGATTAAATAGTTGGGGGATAATCCCCCTTTTTTCGGAATCTTTATTATGACTAATTTCAATATTTACTCTAGTAAATTTGGGCAATCAACCGATGACTTGCCAGAAGCTGAAGTTAATCTGTATTTAACTAATGAACGGATACAAGCAGTTATTGACTCAAATACTAATTTCGCGCCATCCGGTCACGGTCATATATGGGGCGACATCAGTAGTGCGCCTGCTACCGCAACCAGGTGGCCTACTTGGTCTGAAGTTACAAGTAAACCGACAACGTTTACTCCATCAGAGCATACACATTCAAACATTACATTAACCGCAGGAGATGGTTTATCAGGAGGAGGAACATTAGCAGCTAATAGAACAATTAATGTAGATTCAACTGTAGTAAGAACTACAGGCAATCACACTTTCACAGGAATTAAAACATTTAACATAATAAATAATCCAGTATATTTTTTAAATAATGAAAGTTGTTTTGATAAAAATATGCTTATTAATTTTCATGTTTGGAGGGGGTTTGACATACGCCGGATAGGGTCTACTGCTGGTTCGGCAAGTTTAGTACTAAATAGTAGAGTTGGAGGAAATAGCTGGGCGTTTTCTCATCAGGGAAATTATTCTATGCGACTTGAAGCAGAGGCTAATCCTAGAGTATTTATATATCATGGTATTAATTTTCTTGAAAGTAATGTTTGGCGAGGTGCTCCTAGCGATAGATATGCAATACACTTATATAACGGGCAGACATATTTTATGAAGCACTCAACTCTTTCATCATCTGGAGTACATACTAGATTTAGAGTAGGAGGCACAAACGTATCTTTGATTAACGATAGTGGAGATTATGTTAAAGGTTCTTCGGATATGAGATTTACAACAGTTGTTAATGAGAGTATTAATAGCTTAGATGGACTTCAAAAATTATATTTAATTAAATTTAAATATAATGAGTTAGCAGCCATGGATTTTCTACACAATAAACTAAAATCGGTTTAATCGCACAAGAAGTTCAAGAGCACTACCCCGATGCAGTTTAAGTGGTTCAAAATGACCACACAGATAGCCCTGAAGTTGACGACAAAAAAATAGATTATCTGACGATTCTTTATGAAAAATTAGTTCCTTTATTAGTGGCAGGGATTCAAGAATTATCTCAAAAATTAGACGCACTAGGTAAACCCACAGCATCTACAAATGGTAAGATCAGTAATTTACCGACAAGCCCTATCGGTTTAAGTGTAGGTGATTTATGGTGTGACACGGATAACGATAATGTAATCAAGCAGGTGAGATCATGTCTAACAAATATGATATATCTGAAACTAATTGGTTTTTAGCTTACAACCAATACTTACTCAAAGAGGATGATACAGCACACGGAAGTAAACGATTGCCAGATATATCAGGTAGCAAATTTGTGAGGATATTATTTGATGCAGACCAAGTTTCTATTTATGGGAAAATGGCAGGATGGTTAAAATTTTACACATACAATGATATGAAGCAGAATATGATGGTTAAACGTGAAACTATTTGGCTAAATGAATATCAAATAATTGAATCACCACCATATAGTAATTTTTACGCAATCTTTGAACCCTTGGAGAGGATTAAATGGTTTACCCTTTATTTTTGGAGATTAATGCAATGAGTATAATCATACTAGAGGTGATGTTATTGATAACTGTTATTGTTGATTTTGGCATTTATTGATAGGCAATAACATAGGGGTGAACTGATTATGTTGGTATCGGTTTCTGCTCGGTAATTGTCACCAGTTGAAAAGTTGTTTAGGGGTATCGGGTTGGTTCCGGTAGATGATAGTTCAGGTTTTGCGATCGCACATAGGTTTACCTATAGGTCTAGTCCATAGAAAGACAGCCTAATATCTTTGTACATTGATAAATTAATAAGTCCCTTTCTATGGCTACCTACGGCTATCATGTTGACTTTGAAACATACCTCCCCCCCCAACCAGAACAAGCACTCTTGGGGGTGCGACCGACGTGATAGCAGTCAATGGTGAGGAACGAACCGATAGGCTTGCCATTGACGGGTATCACAAGGGAGTTACCCTATCGGTGTTTGGTTGGGGGGTGGTATGAGTGTTTGACAGATTAATTAAGTTGTGCTTGTTGACTGAGTAATCATCCTATTGACAGAATTATTTTCCTGTGCTAGGACTAGATTGTGAGTAATATCTGAGTAATCAGGTACGACTATCGGGTTGAGTGTTTCCCGGTTATCGCCGTTAGGATAAGGGTTCAACTGAAATGGAGCTAAGCGGACTCGAACCGCTGACCCCTGCAATGCCATTGCAGTGCTCTACCAACTGAGCTATAACCCCGGACAAGACATCTTTTAATGTACCACAGGATGATTGGTTAAGTCAATGATTTTGGCAAAAATTTTTTGATAGCCTCGCCCAGAGGCAGGAAAATCGATCGCCCCCCACTGGTAATGGTCGCCCCACGGGGTCTAAAGGTGGGACTGTAGGCGATCGCACCAGATCACATATAGGAGTAAGCATGATGAGACATTTGGGTAAGGTGGTCGATACACGAACCCATGAGAAAATAAACCACAACCATAGCGACGGCGGAAATAGCCACTAATATACCAGCGAGGACAAAGGAAGACTCTCGATATCGAGCGGCTTGCTGCATCAGATGTACAGACCAAGCCACCAGAGCTATATCAATTATTAGAATAGGAATCAGCATAAGTTACGTTTTGTAACATTTCTTCTATTCTAACAGGAGTTTCGTAACTGAGCCGGTAATGCGGAAAATTTAATCTTTTGTTTAGGTAAAACTCCCGTGGGGAAACCATTAGACGTGGGGGAGTGCGTGGGGACGGACGGGAATATGGCGAGTGGCGAGATAGGATTTGATTTCAGCGACGCTTAACTGTCCGTAATGTAACAGAGAAGCCAATAAAGCCGCCTCCGCGCGTCCCTCGGTTAAGGCTTCGTAGATATGCTGAGAGGTTCCCGCGCCCCCAGAGGCAATCACGGGAATTTCGACACTTTCAGCGATAGTCCGGGTTAATTCCAGGTCATAGCCTGCTTGTGTGCCGTCTGCGTCCATACTGGTGACCAGAAGTTCTCCCGCGCCTCGTTGCGCCAATTCTTTCGCCCAAGCGATCGCATCAAGTCCGGTATTTTCGCGACCACCACGGACAAAAACATCCCAACCGGGATTATTTGGGTCAGTGCGCCGACGGGCATCAATAGCGACTACAATACACTGAACACCAAAGCGATCGCTGGCTTTATTGATTAAATCTGGGTCACGGACCGCCGCCGAGTTAATGCTGACCTTATCAGCCCCCGCCCTTAACAAATTTTTAATCATTTCTAAGTTTTGGATACCCCCCCCGACGGTCAAAGGGATAAACACCTGTTCAGCGGTACGATAGACCACATCAATAATGATATCGCGGTCTTCATGGGTAGCGGTAATGTCCAGAAACACCAATTCATCAGCCCCCGCGTCATTATAGGCGGCAGCCAATTCCACCGGGTCGCCAGCGTCTTGGAGATTAACAAAATTGACACCCTTGACCACCCGACCGGCTCTAACATCTAAACATGGTAAAATGCGTTTAGCAAGCATAGCAACTCCTCGATTATGGGGCAAAAAATTCCTTTTCTAGTTTAACTGTTTTGGGCGACCTGATTAGATGTTGTTAATTTTTGCCAATAGTCAGTCAAATCTCGCGCGACTGTGGGGGCTAGAAAATATAGTCCCAATAGATTAGGAATTGACATGGTTAGATACATGGCATCACTGAATTTAATCACCGCTTGAGGATTGACGATCGCCCCTAAAAATATGGCGGTTAAAAATAGGAGTTTATAAATAATCGCCCAGCGTTGTCCTAATAAATATTGCCAACACAATTCCCCATAATATCCCCAGGCTATCATCGTGGAGAAAGCAAAGCAAAATAAAGCCGCAGCCAACACATAAGGGAACCAATGAATCACGGAACCAAAGGCGGCGGATGTGATTTCTGCGCCTCCTAAATTCGCCCAGGCGGGGTTATTATAGGCTCCGGTAATAATGATAACTAAGGCGGTCATATTGCAGATAATGACCGTATCAATTAATGGTTCCAGGGTGGCGACTATTCCCTCTCGGATAGGTTCATCTGTGCGAGCGGCAGCATGAGCGATCGCCGCAATTCCCAAGCCCGCCTCATTAGAAAAAGCCGCCCTTCTAAACCCTTGAATTAAGGCTGCCAAACCTCCCCCCACGACAGCTTGAGCGTCAAAAGCCGAGGCGAAAATAGTAGCGATCGCATCAGGAATTTTTGCCCAATTGACCAGCAGAACCCACAGCGCGGCCATTACATATATAGCACACATGAAGGGAACCAGAACCGCCGTAATTTGAGCTATACGGCGAATACCCCCAATAATGACCAATCCGACCAAAAGCACCAAAACCGAGCCATAGAGCCACCCCTGAGAGGCGAATACGGGAAAAACTCGTGCGATCGCCACCTTAGACTGATTAGCTTGAAAGATGCTGGAACTCCCCAAGGCAGCGGCGATCGCCAAAACAGCAAACATAGCGGCCAAAACCCGACCCAAGTTTTTTTGTCCCAAGTCCTGTAAACCCGCCGATAGATAATACATAGGACCCCCGGCGATCGTACCATCTGGGTTAACGAGGCGGTATTTTTGAGCGAGGGTACATTCCACAAATTTACTACTCATTCCCAGAAAACCGGCGAGAGTCATCCAAACCACAGCCCCCGGACCTCCCAAACCAATAGCGATCGCCACTCCCGCAATATTTCCTAATCCCACAGTAGCCGATAAAGCGGTAGCCAATGCTTGAAAGTGGGAAACTTCCCCCTCATCTTCCGGGTTATCATAGACTCCCAAAACCACTTTAATAGCGTGTGTGAAACCCCTAAGATTAACAAATCTCATCCACAGGGTGAAAACCAGACCACCCGCCATAAACCAGACCACAATTAAGGGTATCCCCCCCACTTCCACAAAGATAATTCTGTAGACAATCTCCAGAATCTGGGCAGCTATAATCGATATATTAGGCAATTTATCCATCTGGCAATTATAACTCCCTTGGTAGCCAAAGCTGGGCAGTCACAAAAGATTTCCCTAAGAAACGGGGTTTCTGAAAGTCTGGGGATGGGGTAAAATGGGGATACTATCCTGAAGCTGTTGGATCATGGTAACCACCGAAACTGAAATCTTAGGGATTTTGCGTAACCTCCCCCAACCCGCCCTAGAAGAAGCTAAAATATTCTTAGACTTTTTAGCTTGGCGGTATCAAAAAACCTCACCCAAAGGAGCAACTTTAATCGCCAATTTGCGGGGAAAAGCTACAGGGGAGATGACCACTGATGAGATCCTGAATTTAACGCGGGGTGAGGAATGACGGATTTTCTCCTAGATAGTGGCGTTGGCTCAAATCATCGGGAATTTCGAGGCTGATTTTGTGAGTCATGATGTCAGTTTCTCTGGGTGAAGTGGGTGGGTTTTACCAGCATGATATTCAGCCATTGCTGAAGCCGCGAGTTGAGCCAGAATATCTGGAGAACGTGAGAATGATTCATCCCAACGACACTCCTGCTCAATTTCTTCTAGGATGATTGCAGCGATCGCATTTTGCTGACTCTCAGACAAGGTTTGTAATCGCGCGATCGCACTTGCGAGTAATTCGGTCATGGCTACCTGGTCAATAATTAATAATTAATAATTAATAATGAATAATGAATTGCAGGACCCCAAAATCGCATTTTGCTCACTCTCAGACAAAGTTTGTAACCGGGCGATCGCACTTGCGAGTAATTCGGTCATGGCTATTTTACCCCATATTGATGCTCACTCCTAGTATTACCGATTTCAGACCAATTGACGACTCCCCCGACGGGATATTGTCTGTGGTGGATTCTAGCCGCATGGGGTAAAATTGTGGTGGTATCCCTATCCGGTGCGTGGCCATGGATGAACAACAACTGCAAGCCTATCTCTCCCTGATTCAAGAACTGCTCACCTGTCGCAGTGGGGAGGAAGCGGCGATATTGAGCAACCACCCGGAACTGGTGGATGAGGGATTGGTGCAGGTGATGCGCGACGAAGCCGAAAAGAGGGCGCAACAGGGGCGGGGGAATGTAGGCTGGTTGCGGGATTTTGCCGATACAATCGAAGCGGTTAACTATGAGTTGCCTCGGCTAGAAACTAAATCGACAGCCGATGCTCTGTTGGATCAAGGATTTCAACAGTATCAACAGAGTCAATATTCCCAAGCCTGGGAATCTTTGCAACAGTCTCTCGCCTTGTATGAAGACATCGGGGATAAGGCTAACATCGCTTTATGTTGGGGACAGTTAGGTTGTATTGAGCGCGACCGGGGCAACTGGGAGGAGGCGGAGGGTCTGTATCAGCAATCTTTGGCATTGAGAACCGAATTGGGCGATCGCGCCGGGATGGCTACCTCTTGGGGAGTGTTGGGAGATATCCAGCGCAATCGGGGCAACTGGGACGAGGCGGAGGGTCTGTATCAGCAATCTTTGGCATTGAGTACCGAATTGGGCGATCGCGCCGGGATGGCATCCTCTTGGGGAGTGTTGGGAGATATCCAGCGCAATCGCGGCAACTGGGACGAGGCGGAGCGTCTGTATCAGCAATCTTTGGCATTGAGAACCGAATTGGGCGATCGCAAAGGGATGGCTACCTCTTGGGGACAGTTGGGAGATATCCAGCGAAATCGGGGCAACTGGGAGGAGGCGGAGCGTCTGTATCAGCAATCTTTGGCATTGAGAACCGAATTGGGCGATCGCTCCGGGATGGCAACCTCTTGGGGAGTGTTGGGAGATATCCAGCGAAATCGGGGCAACTGGGAGGAGGCCGAGCGTCTGTATCAGCAATCTTTGGCATTGAGAACCGAATTGGGCGATCGCAAAGGGATGGCTACCTCTTGGGGAGTGTTGGGAGATATCCAGCGCAATCGGGGCAACTGGGACGAGGCGGAGGGTCTGTATCAGCAATCTTTGGCATTGAGAACCGAATTGGGCGATCGCGCCGGGATGGCAACCTCTTGGGGAGTGTTGGGAGATATCCAGCGAAATCGGGGCAACTGGGAGGAGGCGGAGCGTCTGTATCAGCAATGTTTGGCAATTGAAACCGAATTGGGCGATCGCGCTGGGATGGCTACCTCTTGGGGAGTGTTGGGAGATATCCAGCGCAATCGGGGCAACTGGGAGGAGGCGGAGCGTCTGTATCAGCAATCTTTGGCATTGAGTACCGAATTGGGCGATCGCGCCGGGATGGCAACCTCTTGGGGACAGTTGGGAGGTATCCAGCAACTTCGGGGCAACTGGGAGGAGGCCGAGCGTCTGTATCAGCAATCTTTGGCTTTGAGAACCGAATTGGGCGATCGCAAGGGGATGGCTACCACTTGGGGAAGTTTGGGAGATATCCAGCGCAATCGCGGCAACTGGGAGGAGGCGGAGCGTCTGTATCAGCAATCTTTGGCATTGAGAACCGAATTGGGCGATCGCGCGGGGATGGCAGCCGTTTGGGGAGTGTTGGGAGATATCCAGAACCTTCGCGGCAACTGGGAGGAGGCGGAGCGTCTGTATCAGCAATCTTTGGCATTGAGAACCGAATTGGGCGATCGCGCGGGGATGGCAGCCGTTTGGGGAGTGTTGGGAGATATCCAGAACCTTCGCGGCAACTGGGAGGAGGCGGAGCGTCTGTATCAGCAATCTTTGGCATTGAGAACCGAATTGGGCGATCGCTCCTGGATGGCAGCCGTTTGGGGAGTGTTGGGAGATATCCAGCGATTTCGGGGCAACTGGGACGAGGCCGAGCGTCTGTATCAGCAATGTTTGGAAGTGATGACTGAATTGGGCGATCGCGCCGGGATGGCTGATGTTTACAATGTTCTCGCCTTTGTCCATCAACACTTAAACCGAATTCCCGAAGCCCTTGCCGCCTGGAAAGAAGGGTTAACCATTTGTCCCCCCGACCGATTCCCCCTAGAAGCCTTGGATATCGGTCGCAATTTAGGCGATGCTGCCTTTGAGATTCAAGACTGGGACACCGCCATCTATGGCTATGAGGCGGCCATTGAAGCCGTCGAAACCCGTTGCACTTTCACCGACTCCTACAGCGAGAAACAACAACGCCGGGAAGCCGCCGTAGACCTCTATCCCCAACTCGTGCAAGCCTGCATCAACGCCGAAGATATCGGGAAAGCCCTAGCCAGCGTCGAACGCAGCAAATCCCGCAACCTCATCGAACTCCTCAGCAACCGCGACCTTTACCCCAAAGGCGACATTCCCCCAGAACTCCTGAAACAACTCGACCGCCTCCGTCGGGAAGTCACCGCCAAACAGCGACTTATCGAAACCCTCGAAACCCCCACCAACCCCGATAATCAGGACATCGGCGGACTGGGACAACGGGGCAGCAGTGCCGCCAACTTCACCCCGGAAGTCATGAACAGCCTGCGTCAAGAGTACGAACAGGCGCAAAAGGACTTAAGCCAACTCCTGGAAACCATCAACACCTACGACCCCAACTTCAGCCTCACCCAACGAGTCCCACACATCCAATTCTCGAAAATTCAGGAGTTATTGGATAAAGATACCCTGTTGATGGAATGGTATCTCAGCCCCCAAGGAATTTATACCTTTATCGTCAGGGGCGAAACCGGGGAAATTTCCGTGCATCTTTCCCCCCCAGAACACCTGAAGCAATTACAGGAGTTGCGCGAAACCTATCTCCAAACCTATCAACGCCACCACTCCGACGACTGGGAAACCAATCTCGACCACTTCCTGCGCCGTCTCCGGGATATCCTGGAATTACCCCAACTCCTCCCCCAAATTCCCCCCACCTACCGCCGCCTAATTGTCGTCCCCTATCGGGAGTTGCATCTGTTCCCCCTCCACGCCTTACCCCTGGGGGATGGCGATGAACCGGACTATCTCGCGGATAGATTCCCCCTCGGAGTCACCTATAGCCCCAGTTGTCAATTCCTGGAAGTCTCCCAACGCCAGCGCAAAACCAGCAACCGCCAGCGCTTCTTTGCCATCCAAAATCCCACCGAAGACCTAGACTATGCCGACTTAGAGGTTGAAGCCATTTTAGCCAACTTCTCCACCAACGCCCGCTATCTCGCCCGCCAGCAAGCCAGCAAAACCAGCCTCAATCAAAACCCCCACCGCCAAGCCTTCCAAGGGGCGGACTATCTCCATTTTGCCGGACATGGGGCGTTCAATTTCAACAGTCCCCTCCTCTCTCCCCTCGTCTTAGCCGGGGCGAAAGTCTCCGTCAGTGACTCACAAGGGCGAACCCTCTCCGAGGAAACCACCCCCTCTGAACCCGCCGAGACTCGTTTTCTCCCTTGGCGCAAAGGCACCCAGATTGACTTGAGCAAATGTTACACCCTGGGAGAATTGTTTGAACTGGATTTACCCGCCTGTCGCCTAGTGATTCTCTCCGCTTGTGAAACGGGGTTAACAGACTTTTCCCCCAACTTGGAAGAGTATATCAGTTTGGGGCTAGGGTTTCTGTATGCGGGGGCGGCGAACGTGATTTGCAGTCTTTGGGCGGTGAATGATGTCTCGACGGCGATTTTGATGGTAAAATTGTATGAGGAAATGCAGACCCAGCCCTCGGTGGCGTTAGCCTTGAAACAGGCTCAAGAGTGGATGAGAGCAGTCACGAAGCAGGAGTTAACGGCGTGGCTGAATGAGCAGGACTCGGCGGGAAACCCTTATCCCAAGGCGAAACTCCGAGATAACTTGGGGTTAGGTCTTAAACGCGCCGATTACCGACCCTATAAACATCCTATCCATTGGGGGGCATTTTGTGCGATCGGAGTTTAGTCAATAATTAATAATTAATAATTAATAATTAATAATGAATTGAGTCAATAATTAATAATTAATAATTAATAATTAATAATGAATTGAGCGCAACCCCACACCCTCCAATCTCCCGACGAATGATGTATAGTTAGAGACTCGACCCACCTTGGAAAATCCATGACCAGCAACAGTTCATTAGAAGAACGCCTAGCCGCCGTCGAAGCAGCCATCACCCAAATTCGAGAACAGATTGCCCCTACTCAATCGATGAATGGGTTACGAGAAATCACCGGGTCTTTCAAGGATGAACCGGCTTTTGAGGAAATCCTAGCACTAGGACAAGCCATTCGTCGAGGGGATGAGTCTGTATTGGATGCACCGGAACAGGAATGAGATATTTACTGGATACTGATCACCTGAGCATTATTCAACGCCAATCCGGGGCAGATTACAACAATCTAGCAGCACGAATGGCTCAATATCCCCCATCGGATTTTGCCATTTCGGTGATCACGATTCAGGAACAAATGCTAGGTTGTCATGCTTATATTAACCGCGCTCGTCATCCCACTGAACTGGTTAAGGGATATGATATCATGATACGGCTAGTCGCTGACTTTCAACGATTATCGATTCTCCCTTTTGATGCGATCGCTGCCCAAACTTTAGATCGATTAAACACACAACGGATTCAACTGGCTCGGATGGATGCTAGAATTGCAGCGATCGCACTGTCGAGGTCTATGATTTTATTAACCCGTAATCATCGAGATTTTAGCAAAGTGACAGGATTGGTCATAGAAGATTGGACAATAGGAAGATAAATCAACCAGACAACCATGAAAGACTCAACCGAAACTCTGCTGATGTTCGCCGAACTTCTGGAAGCTGAACCGCCAATCCTACCGCCAGATGCTTTGGAACCCGCTAAGGAATTGGCAGCCAACTTGCAGAATCTATCTGAAGCCGATATCAATCAGGCATCAGATCTGATTATAGACTGGATGGCACGATTTCCGCAAGCCCAAAATCACTTGGAAAAAGCGCGACGACAAAGAACCCGCAAGGAAGCCAACGAAACCCGCAAACAAGCCGACGAACTCGAAGAAGATTCTCCCGGTGAAATACAATACACAATTCCCAACTTCCAAATCATCGAAGAAATGGAAACCAGGGTGATTATTACTCCGACTCCTAATTCCCCCCAAATATCCTTGTTTATCTATGTTCGGGAAAGTTTGAGTCAATGGATTCAAAAAAAATAATTACCCACACGGTTTATGCTCCCAATTTGCACCTTTTCGCGTTTCATCTGTGGCGGGGATTGACGGGGGAAACGGATTCCCTTGCGCCGCACCCGAAACAGTTATGGGAAAGGGGAGATGATATTTTAGAGGCGCTGGGTTTTACGGAACGCCTCGACATTCACGGCTACCCAGACAACTCCCCAGAACCCGTCGGCTTGGAAGTTAACCTGAATCCTAAGAACCGTCTCCACCTCACGGGAACTCTGCCTAATTCGGACTTAAAAATAACGGGGAATATCTACACCCACCGACTGAATGATAGTTATAGCTTAACGGTTAATTTATGTCGCCCAGAATCGGAAAATGGCAACAAAACCCCAGAGGTCGATATTTCGTTTTGGCGCAATTTAAACACAGAAAGCCTGGTTTTTCTGCCAGATTTCATCCAAAGCTCTCTGGAACAAACATTGCTATTAACGGCATTTTTGCCAGTAAATGAACGCACAAAAAAGCCGGAAGATTTGGCAGATTTAGCGCACAGTTGCTTGGCGCAGGTAATGCCTTCCCGTAAGGTTAAACGTCCACCTTTGCACAAAATGGGGGAGTTGTTTGGTAGCCCGTTTTTTGAGTTTGGCGGTCAAGTTGTTGACGGGAATTTAGAGGGGGAAGCGCAGGTGCAACCCCATATCATCATCTTCCTGTTTCGGGACGATTTAGCCAGTGGTAAGTTGGTGGATGCTTATCGCCAATTTATCAATCTATTTTACTATCGAAATAAGGTGCTTTCCGCCTACCGGGAAACGCGGACACTGTACCGCAAAACCTACATCGCCTATACACAGTTAGAGCATAAAGTCAAGTCTTTTAAGCAAGAATTAACCCAAAATGAAACCCGTCTAGCGTTGACTGAGACGCAACTGGAAGACCTGAAAAAGGTGTTAAAGGAATTGGCGGCGTTAGATTTGGAATATGCGCGACTGTTGCGAAACTATAAGCATTGTCGCAATACGATTAGCATCAATACGAAAAACTATCAGGTAACATTGACGGATATTTTTGACAGGCTGAGAAAGAAGGGTTATGATTTACAACAGCAGGAAATGGATGTTTTCAGGGAGTTTAGCGATCGCACTTCTCCCTATTTCCAAACCCGCATTAGTGACGAACTCAACTACTTTGTGGAAGGATCGAGTTTAGCGGATAAAGCGATCGCCTCAATTCGTGGTATAGTGGAGATTGAACAAACCCAACGCGATCGCACCCGAGAACAACAAAACCAAAAACTCCAAGACGAAATTCAGGCTTGGGGTGTAGCCATTGGGACGGGAGCCATTATCGCCTCTACTTCGGGGTTAATGTTTGAGGAACCGAGGATTTTTCCCCTACCAGAAAATGGCGGGGGAATTTCCCATCCTTTTGCGATCGCTCTTTTCGCCAGTGTTGCGGGTGCTATTGTGGGGTGGGGTGGGACTAAATTTCTCATCTGGTTGAGTCGTCGGAAAGGGTTTCCTTTTCGTTAGGTGGTGGGGGGAAAGAAACCCGGTTTCTACCAGTCTCTCTGTTTCTCAATCAAGATTTTACCTAAGAAACCGGGTTTCTCGGTGTCTGGTGGGGGGAAAGAAACCCTAAAGAAACCGGGTTTCTACCAGTCTCTCTGTTTCTCAATCAAGATTTTACCTAAGAAACCGGGTTTCTCGGTGTCTGGTGGGGGAAAAGAAACCCTAAAGAAACCCGGTTTCTACCAGTCTCTCTGTTTCTCAATCAAGATTTTACCTAAGAAACCGGGTTTCTCGGTGTCTGGTGGGGGGAAAGAAACTCTAAAGAAACCCGGTTTCTACCAGTCTCTCTGTTTCTCAATCAAGATTTTACCTAAGAAACCGGGTTTCTCGGTGTCTGGTGGGGGGAAAGAAACCCTAAAGAAACCCGGTTTCTACCAGTCTCTCTGTTTCTCAATCAAGATTTTACCTAAGAAACCGGGTTTCTCGGTGTCTGGTGGGGGGAAAGAAACCCTAAAGAAACCGGGTTTCTCGGTGTCTGGTGGGGGTCAAATAGGAGCGATCGCTGCTGATGCTATTTTCTCCCATTGAAATAGGTCTGAAAAACCGCCTTAGCAATAGGTGCGGCGGACACAGAACCATAACCACCTCTTTCGACCAAAACTGCGATCGCAATTTCTGGTTTATCCGCAGGTCCAAAAGCCACATACATAGAATTGTTGGGGTGTCCGGGAATTTCTACAGTCCCAGTTTTCCCTCCGGTTAAAGGAATAGAACCATCATTCAAAATTCTAGCAGTTCCCTCCTTGACAGTATCAATTAATCCCTGTCGGACCACATTTAAACTACCCGCCGAAATGGAAGTTTTAATAGGTTTAGTTTCATCGGTATTAGTTTGGGAAGCCAAGAGGTGAGGTTGTACTCGATAGCCGCCATTAGCGACGGTACTGGTCATAACCGCCAATTCCAAGGGAGTAGCTAAAACCAACCCCTGACCGATCGCCATAGTGACAGTATCCCCCACATACCAAGGCTCACCATACCATGCTTGTTTTTCTTCTGGGGTAGGGATTTGACCATGATTAGCACCATCAAGTCCCAATAAATCCAAATTAATACTACCACCAATCCCTAATTCTTTCCCCCATTTAGAAATTTGATGAGGTCCCGCCGCCATTCCCACCTGATAAAAAAAGGTATTACTACTAACAGCAAGTGCCTTTCTAAATCCAATAGTACCATAACCACTATTACTATGCTCATGAAAACTCACGCCGCCAATGGTAATAGCCCCCGCAGTGGGTACAGTTGAATTAGGGGAAAATTTACCCGATTCTATACCGGCGATCGCCGTAACAATTTTAAATGTACTACCAGAAGGGTAGCCCTGTACAGCCCTATTTAACATAGGATTCTCGCCGCTTTGTAATTGTTGCCATTGTTGTGCAGTCATCGGACCAGAGAATATATTAGGATTAAAGCTAGGATGACTAACCATAGCCAAAATCGCGCCAGTTTTCACATCTAATACTACTACAGCACCAGAGCGATCGCCTAAAGCAGTTTCGGCGGTTTTTTGTAGTTCCAAATCTAAAGTTAACTGAAGCGGCTGACCGGGTTGTGGTTGTTGAATACCTAGCTCTTGAATTTCCTCTCCCCGAGAATTGACCTCAATTAATCGATTTCCCCACACTCCCTCAAGGGAAGAGTTAGCTATACGTTCTATCCCCATTTTCCCCGTTAGCATTCCCATAGGGTATTGAGGATTAGCCTTTAATTCCTGTAAACTAGCAGCGCCAATATATCCTAAAATATGGGAAGCCAGATGATTGTGTGGATAATAACGTTGAGACTCCCCGCGAACTTCTACCCCTTTAAAATACTCAGAACGTTCGGCGAGAGCAATAAACATTCCTGGGGTAATATCCTGTTTAATTAGCACAAAAAGATGGGAATTATAGCCCTTATTTTCGATAAGATTAATAATTTCTTGTGGAGTGATATCAAGAATCGGACCCAGTTGGGTAGCAATTTCCTGCCACTGTTGGGGTGACTGTTCCCTAGGCCAAATATAAACTGATCGCGCCAAACGACTGCGGGTGAGTCTTTGATTATGGCGATCGAAAATTTCGCCTCGTTTTGCCGGAATAGGAACTAGGCGAAGTCGGTTATTTTCCGCTCTGTCCCAATTGATAGCTCCTTGAATCAATTGTAAATTAGCGAGTTGAACAGTGTACAAACAAAACCCGGCAGTAATCAATAACAGCAGGATAATACCACGATGCAGACGGCCACGGTAAGACTGATGCCGCTGCGGTTTATCAGAAATATATTGATTGTGAGGGGTAAACGGAGATTCACCAGCCATAGTTATCCTATCCAATGACCTACCTTTTATTTTTCAAAAGTGGTGTCATGAATCCGGAAAATCTATAGGCTGATTATTCCGTCGTGTAAACCTAAGGAGCAAATTGTTGTTCTTCCAGGGTGACAGGTTGTTCCGCATTTTTCTTAGAGATAATAGGGTCTAGGGGAGTTTCCACAGGAGGACTAGCGCTAGGCTTTAGAGAAGTGGAAGCATTAACAATACCACCGGAGACGATAATTTTAAATGCTTCTTCTACCGATAGGGATAAGTCGATCGCTTCATGGCGGGGAACAATAGCATACCAGCCACTGGTAGGGTTAGGAGTAGTCGGCACAAAAACACCAATCATATCTTCCGACAGGTGAGATTGAATGGTTGCATCTGCTGATCCGGTGACGAAAGCCAGAGTCCAAACTCCCCGCCGAGGATATTCTATCAGAACCACCCGCCGAAACTTATCATTTGAGTCTCTGAGGAGAGTTTCCAGAAGTTGTTTGAGGGTTTTGTAAACTGACCCCGCCAAGGGAATGCCTTGTAAAATCTGTTCACTGAGGTTAAGTAACCACTGACCAGCGATATTTCTAGCCATCAGACCAATGAACAGAATACCCATTAATGGAACAGCTAACCCCACCAAAATATTAAGTAGATTGACCAGAATGGGATTGAGGCCATCAAAAGGGTTAACTTGTTTAGGAATGCGGGTCAGAAATTTAATCACCGCTGTAGCCACGGTAATACTAAGCCAGATAGTAGTCGCCAGGGGAATTACCACCAGCAACCCGGCAATCAAATCATTTTTTAAATCATGTTTGAGGTTTTGGAACACGAGGCGTTCACTCTCCTGTTGACTAAAATGATGGGTTTGTGAAAATGGCGACTGCTTACGCCAAAGGGGTTAGGGGGACTGGCTGACTGAACCCGACAAAGAACCCCCCAGGAATTGGTAAGCCTAGAAAATGCGTTTTCGCTGTCGGTGGTTAGCAACAGATTCTACTAATCCCATGGCTAGAAAATTACTTAGGAGTGCCGATCGCCCATAGCTGAGAAATGGTAAAGGGATGCCTGTAACTGGTGCTAGTCCAATATTCATGCCAATATTTACAAATACTTGGAACATCAACATTGACAATACCCCGATCGCAATTAAGGAACCAAAACTATCCTTAGCAGTTTGGGCAATAATCACCAATCGCAGGCAAATTATCCAGAACACTGCCAAAACAATAATACAACCGATAAACCCCAATTCTTCCCCAATGGCAGAAAAGATGAAGTCGGTATGCTGTTCGGGAATAAAATCTAGCTGAGTTTGGGTTCCCTGATACAAACCTCGGCCATATAACTGTCCCGAACCAATGGCAATGCGAGATTGAATTAAGTGATATCCTGCTCCTAGGGGGTCTTGCTCTGGGTTTAAAAAGCCAATCAGTCGCTGCTTTTGATAATCTTGCAGAAACCCCCAGAAAATATCTCCTAATTTTCCGGCCCCCAAATTCATACCCAAGGCGAGAGGTCCGGTCACATACCGCCAAGGTAAACTCCACCAGCCTACAAACCCCATGGCTACAGCCCAAATGATGCCAGCAGGTTGATAGACTGTTGTTAAAATAGCTGATATAATCGGGGACAATAACAGGATTAACCAACCGGGATGGACATTGCCCCAATACAACATTCCCAGGGTAATCATACCAAAGACTAGGGAGGTTCCTAGGTTGGGTTCAATTAATACTAACCCCCAGGGAACAGCCGCGATAATCAGCATTTTGATGGTGTCTGGAATGCTGGGTATCTTGACCTCGTGCAGAAGTGCTGCCAAAACAATAATTATCCCCACCTTGGCAAATTCGGAGGGCTGGACGTGAAAACCACCAATATTAATCCAGCGTTGGGCTCCTAGGGCTGTGGTTCCGATTAATTGAACGGCAATCAGGGAGAGGTTAACGATAATATAAACTATCCATTTCCAATTGATTAGTGTTTGGTAGTTACTCTTGGCAATTATCATCGCCAGGATTAACCCTACACCTCCGGTGATCCAGTGTTGCCACCAGTCTGTCAGTCCTTGGGTAACTTCTACACTACGGATCATGATGCCGCCTAATCCGGTGAGGGCGACACAGGCGACTAATAATAACCAGTCTACTTCTGCCCAAGCTGCTAGGGGCGATCGCCTATAACTTTTTAATCTGGCTCTGAAAAACATATAATTTTTGGCTGAACTGTTTAACTCTTAACCTACCCACGGAAACAGGGATGATTAAATCACTCAATTATCACCTTTTTTGATGGGTTCATAGAGATACTCAAAGGCGTTACCGTCCGGGTCGCGACCGTAAAAGGAGGCGGTACCGTCTCGGTGTTCGTGAATGGGGGTAATTTCTGCCCCTTGTTGTTGTAATTGCTGATAGGCTGTTTCTATTTCCGTGCGATCGCTAAACACAAACCCAAAATGGGATCTGGCTTGGTTGTAACCTGGACCCAGCAAGGCAAGTCCATCATCTCCCGCCTTCAAATAAGCCCAATCGCTATCTTGCCATACTAATTCCATACCCAAATTTTGGTAAAAACTGGCGGCGGTCTGAATATCTTGGACACAGATGGCTACATGGCCTAAGCGTTTGAGTTGCATAATCAGAAATTAGGGTTTATGGTTGCTATTCTACGAAGAAAGTGGGCAAAATCGCCCACTCTCCGACACTGTGAATGATTTTAACCTGCCTTGACCAGTTGTTTGTCAGCAGGGCGATCGCTTTGGACAGGCGCACTCAAAGCCTCTTCTAGGGATGATTTCCCCAGACGTTCTTCTAGGATATCCATCACTCCCCGTCCAAAATCATTAGGGTTCCGTTTCCAGGCTTCTAAACAGACCTCCCCAAAGAAAGACCCCAAGGGTTCCGGGTTCCATAGAAGTTTCCGGGCTGTCCAAGGCATCAAACTCATGGGATTATAATTGCGATCGAGTATACCGTTGTTAAAGGCATATTCTTCTAAATGGGTGTGGGGTTGTAAGCCAATAAAAAAGATGGCAGGTTCCACCTTTTCCGCCCCAAAAATCGCCTCCAATTCCCGATGATAAGCAATGGTCTGACGGATAGTGTCAAAGGTTTCATCAATCACATTAAACGAATAGTTGACAGACACCAAATCATTAAATCCGGCTGCTTTTAAATCTCGGCAGTTTTCTAATACTACACGCAGATTATAGCCCATCCTCATTTTTCTGACCAATTCCTGGGAACCGCTGGTGATACCGATTTCAAAGTAATTCATTCCGGTTTTAACCATCAGTTCACACAATTGGGGGGTGAGGTTATCCGCCCGAATATACGCCGCCCAATTTATATCATTCATGCCAGCATCAAGGATTTTTTGTAGCAGTTCTACGGCATCATCAATAAATCGACGGGCGGGGATAAATTGAGCATCGGTAAACCAAAAGTTACGGATTCCACGATGGTAAAGTTGCTGCATTTCTGCGACTACTTCATCAGCGGGATTAATCCGCACCTGTTTACCTTCAATTACGGTATAGACACAATAACAGCAGTTGTGAGGACAACCACGCTTAGTCTGAACACCGATATAAAAATCCCCATCCTGAAAATAGTAGTCAAACTCCGGCCACACTTGGCTGATATAATCATAGTTACAGGCGGTTTTCTCAATATTAGTCGGTTTTTCATGAATCATGCGATCGCGTGGTTGAGTTTGTCCGACCACATAACAGCGTTCATTGCTGAAGTCTTCACCCCTCAATAATTTTTCTAATAAAGCCTCTCCTTCCCCTACAGAAATAATTGTGCCATCAGGGAGACTCCCCCCCAATTGTTCATAAAACACACTGACCGCGCCGCCACCTACTACCGCGCGTGCTTGGGGTTGATAGCGTCTGGCTCGGTTGAGTCCCTGCCGCACTAAACTGGTATTACGCCACAGTTCATTATAGTAGGATGCTGCTAACCGTAATCCTCCGAAAGCACCCCGCAACTTAACTAGGGGGTTTTTGGCATAGTAAAACTCAAAGGCATTTTGCAAAGGATTTCCGCCCCGTCCGCCCACGGGAGCATAAATTTGGATATCCCGCCACGAAAATACTAACAGTGTCGGCTGGAACTCGTCAATGCAGTTATTGAGGGCTAAACGATAGTCTAGGGGGGGGACAGTCCCTAGGTCAAAGATTCGCTGGTCTACAGACCCAAATAGCTTATGTACATGGTCTGCTAGGTAAACTACCCCTATGGGGAAGATGGGGTTGCAGGGGAGGCGAACGTATAGGATTTTTTGGTCCATGATTTTAAATGAGTGAATGGGTTGCTTATTAATATAACTTAACAATATAGCTGGCTGTTTTCATCTTACAATCAATGGCGAGGGCGGGTTAATGGGCTGCGATCGCTTCACTTGAGCCAGATGGGGGGATCGTCGAATATATGATAGTCGGTAGGTTACAGGCAAAAATCATGATCGATTGGTAGTCGCGATTACAGCCAATAGCGATCGCAAAATGTTAGTTTGGCTGTATACAAAACTCATATTGCAATACTCCTTAACATGGCTCAAATTCTTGATCCCCTACCCTATAACAGTCCTGGCCGAGTTCTCTGCTGCTACGTTAACGCTACTAGCAATATTCAGATTGCCAGAATTAGCAATGTCCCAAATTGGTATTTTGAACGGGTGGTATTTCCCGGTCAGCGTTTGGTGTTTGAAGCTATACCAGAAGCCCTGTTAGAGATTCACACAGGAAAAATGGCTAGTGCCATTCTATCCGATAAGATTCCCTGCGATCGTCTGCAAATTGACCAAGAACTCCCACCTATTGATGAAGTCCACCCCAGTGCCGCTGCCCTAGCTTACCACGAACGGATCACAGGTCGCAGTTCTGAAGGAAAGCCCTCAGTTTTGACAACTCCGGCTTTGAGTTCTGTTGATTAACCCCTAGAGTGCGTCAGAGGTAGATAATCGTAATCATCACCAGAGTATAGCAGTTCCCGGACGGATGAGGTACTTTTCAAAGCCCCTCTCCCGTATTGGGAGAGGGGTTTGGGGTGAGGGCTGTATTTCAACGCACCAGATAATCCCCATCATCGGCAGATAATCGGAATCATGACCAGAGTATAGCAGTTCCCGGACGGATGAGGTACTTTTCAAAGCCCCTCTCCCGTATTGGGAGAGGGGTTTGGGGTGAGGGCTGTATTTCAACGCACCAGATAATCCCCATCATCGGCAGATAATCGGAATCACCACCAGAGTATAGCAGTTCCCGGACGGATGAGGTACTTTTCAAAGCCCCTCTCCCGTATTGGGAGAGGGGTTTGGGGTGAGGGCTGTATTTCAACGCACCAGATAATCCCCATCATCGGCAGATAATCGGAATCATGACCAGAGTATAGCAGTTCCCGGACGGATGAGGTACTTTTCAAAGCCCCTCTCCCGTATTGGGAGAGGGGTTTGGGGTGAGGGCTGTATTTCAACGCACCAGAGTAGGAAAAATTGATGCACCATATAAATGTCTGCTGGCTGATTGGGTATTAAAAAAATGATGGATGTCGAAGAGATAGCATTATCAGAAAATGTGGTTTTTCGTATTTCCCCAATTGTGCGAATCACCTTGCTAAGTTTGTATGGTGCGTTGATGATTCCGCTACCATTCCTGGCTATCGTCGCCGATACACCTATTTCTCCCCAGGTGTTGTGGGGGGGTATTGTTTTAGGGGGTGTGGCTGTCTACGGGGCGCTGAGTGAGCGAGTAGTGGTGAACGATCGCACTATTGAAGTCACCTATCCGAGGTGGGTGCGAGTGTTTTGGCGGCGGGGTTGGTGTTTAAGTTGGTCAGAGGTGCGATCGCTACGTCCGAGGACCACCGGACAAGGGGGATTAGTTTATTATTTCGTGAGTGAGTCCGGGGAAGGTTATTTGCTACCCATGCGAATTGCTGGCTTTGCGAAGTTAGTGGCGATCGCGCAACAACAAACCGGAATTGATACTACTGACGTGCGACCTTTATCTCAGCCCTGGATGTATTTAATTCTGTTCTGTTGTACCCTCCTGTTAATCCTAGTCGATATTTGGACAATTGCCAACGTCTTTAACGCTTAGGTTAAATTCTCACCTTCCCCAACGCTGATCAGATGTATGATCAGATCATCCCCCATGGCAATATTGTCGGGTGGGAGTGTTGAATGAACAGAGAGAGCGGAATTTAATGGCATACTGGCTATTCCAAGGTAATCCCAAATATTATCGGGTGCTTGATGGTATCCGTGATTTCCAGGAAATGCCCTGGTTAGTCACCCGCTACCGTAAAGATATCAGCGTGGGGGATGGTGTATTAATTTGGAAAGCCGGAACCGCCGCCGGAGTATATGCCATTGCGGAAGTAATCGCACCCGCAGAACCTCTCCAAGAAGTTCCCGATCGCAACTACTGGATTGATCAAACTCGCTTAGGTTATAAACCCTGCGCGCAAATCAAATTCACTACCAAGCTATTAGATAACCCCCTACTGCGGTCTGACTGTAAACAAGATCCCATCCTCCAAACCCTGTTGGTGATTCGCGCCCCCAACAGTACCAATTTTAAGGTCACAGATGAACAGTGGCGGCGAGTCCATGAGTTAACCCGTGGGAATTGATGTTAAAACTTCAGCAGGTCTCTGTCAAATCTCCAATTATCCTCAAACCTCTGTTGCTCGATATTTCTGCCTGTGTTCAACCAGGCGATCGCATTGCTTTAATGGGAGTTGCTGGGTCCGGGAAAAGTCTGTTGCTGCGATTAATTAATCGGCTAATCTCTCCCTGTAGTGGTTGCCTGTATTTCGGGGAGAGTAATTATCAAAATATTGACCCGGTTTGGTTACGCCAAAAAATCACCTTGGTTTTACCAGAACCCAGACTTTTGGGGATGAGGGTTTCGGAAGCGATCGCTTATCCCTTACGGTTGCGAAAAATGTCCGAAGATGAACTGACCACACGGGTTAATCTCTGGGTGGAAAGGTTAGCCATTCCCCCCGATATTCTAGCCCTAACTGAGGTGCAACTTTCCAGCCGACAGCAACAATGGATATCTCTGGCTAGGGGTTTAGTTATTCAACCGGATATCCTGTTATTAGATGAACCTACAGCTAACCTTAACCCACAACAGCAACAGTGTTTGGCACAAATTTTAACCGATTTTTACCAGGGGGAAAATATGGCGATCGTCGCTACTCATAACCCTGATTTTGCGCGTCAGTTCGCCACTAGGGTTTGGTATCTTCACCAGGGAGAGTTAGTTGATGACCTGCCAGTAGAACAAGTCAATTGGGCTGAATTTACTGAGGTTTTACAATCTCAAAAAACTGCAGTTTCTCAAGAGTGGGATAATCTCTAATCAACAATTATCCCCCCAAAGATGTCTGGTCGGCTATTACATAACTTTTGCTAATTCATCCCGCCAGATAAATTTAATCTTCCAAAGATTATTAAGAATTGTTACGATTTTATCGCGAATAGGTGTCAAAAAGTTGACGAGATTATGGGGGTTGTGCTACCATCAAATAAATCGCACCCAAGGGGTTACTATGTCTACTCGCCAAAATATCGGCTAAAACCCCTATTCCGTCGCGCGAAAAGTTATTCTCCCAGCAAAAATAAAAAATCACGATGCACGAGTTTTGGGTGGAGAGGCGATCGCCTTTTTTGATCCCTCTTGACAAAAGCGACATTTTGTGCATAGCAGGGGAACCGAAAGGGCGAAAAGGGGACTGGGAGGGCTGTCTAGGGTAATCTTCAATGGTTGATGATTAATTGCGATCGCCCTGTTCACCCCTTCACTCTAGCGCGTACCTTCGGGTTGAGCTTTCCCCCCCAGAGTGTTTTAGAAAACTTCTCAGGCTGAACTATCCAGTCGGGCGAAACAGTTAAAAGCCGCCGGAATTTATCATATTTAAGCACTGGGTATGATGACTTTGATTTCAGTCTGCCAATTAAAATCATCTGCATTAAATGTATATGGTTTGCTCAGTTGATACCATAGATATCACTTCTGGCGATCGCGTCTTTTGCGCCAATATCGGCTACCAACCAATCAAATTCTCGTTCTATTTCTGGCAATTCTCCTCTGGGGATATCTTGGGGGTGAATTAAATGGGAGGAGAATGCGTCCTTTTGTCGGGCTACCAATCTGAACGCCGCCACAATTTCTTCGATCGCTGTAATTTGTTGAGGCGTGAGGTCGCTTACATCAATGACTTTAGGGTTCATCGCGGGTTGGGAAATGTCGAAAATTACCACAGTTATTATGGTAGCAGTTCTCCAGACAGGTGGGAACCATCAATCCCATCATAGCGATCGCGCCTCCGTAGTTATTTTGACTCATCTCTGGCTCCGCTGGTCTGCTAATTACATAACTTTTGCTAATTCATCCCGCCAGATAAATTTAATCTTCTCAAGATTATTAAGAATTGTTACGATTTTATCGCGAATAGCTGTCAAAAAGTTGACGAGATTATGGGGGTTGTGCTACCATCAAATAAATCGCACCCAAGGGGTTACTATGTCTACTCGCCAAAATATCGGCTACAACCCGCATTCGGTGGCGCGAAAAGTTATTCTCCCAGCAAAAATAAAAAATCACGATGCACGAGTTTTTCGGAGAGAGGCGATCGCCTTTTTTGACCCCTCTTGACAAAAGCGACATTTTGTGCATGGTAGGCAAACCGAAAGGGGTAAAAGGGGACTGGGAGGGCTGTATAAGGTAATCTTCAATGGTTGATGATTAATTGCGATCGCACCCCTTCTACAACGCGGTTCATTCCGACAGAATTAGAGGCTTTAAACAGAACGCGATCGCCCGGTTTAAGGAATGCGAGAACCTTGTCAATCATCAGTTGATGAGCTTGAGGAGAACCGAGGTCTTGAATATCAATAAAATCGATTCCCATAGCGCCCTCAGCCATAGCTTGAGCCTCAGCCAAATCAGCCAAAATAAATAAACCGTCTAAATTGAGCCTTTGAGTTTCCGCCCCAACTTGCTGATGAAATTCAAGCGATCGCTCACCCAACTCCTTCATAGTCCCCAATACCGCAATATGTCGATTACCGGGAGTTTCCGCCAACAATTTTAACGCCGCCAAAGTTGATTCTAAACCCGCATTATAAGTTTCATCTAACAACAGAATATCCTGAGCCAGGTGGTAACGTTTAGCCCGTCCCTGTGGCATTTGTAGGGATAAGCCGGTGCTGAGGGGTGCATAAAGTTCTTCGGCGGAAGTTTCCCAACCAGCGATCGCCCTAAGCACAGCCAAAGCCGCCAAAAAATTAGAGGCATTATGGGAACCCGGTAGAGGTAAAGGCAAATCAATTCCCTCGACGCGGATAGTTTCATGTCCTAATAATTCACCATGTAAACTCCCCCCTTCCAAACCATAGGTAATAGTTGTTCCCGACCAAACTTGAGTCGCGGTTGACATGAGGCGGCGGTTATCATGATTAAGCACAGCGATTGATGTATCCGGCATTTCCGCCAGCAATTCACACTTAGCACGAGCGATCGCATCTTCCGAACCCAAACGGCCGATATGAGCAGTTCCCACATTGACAATTACCCCCACCGTAGGACGGGCTATGCGAGTCAAGTCAGCAATTTCTCCCGGTCCGCGCATAGCCATTTCAATGACAGCAAAATCATGATCCGAGCGCAATTCTAGGAGAGTTTTCGGGACTCCTATTTCGTTGTTGTAATTCCCGAAGGTTTTGTGAACCTTACCATGATGAGAAAGTACAGCGGAAATGAGTTCTTTAGTAGTAGTTTTTCCCACGGAACCCGTCACGCCAATTATAGGAATAGAAAAGCGATCGCGCCAACTGCGTGCGAGGGTCTGATAAGCGCGTAAAGTATCAGCCACTGGAATTAAGGGAAATTCCGGGTGAGAGACAGCAAATTCCCGATTAACCACCGCACAAAGGGCCCCTTTAGCGATCGCCGCCACGACAAAATCATGTCCATCAAAGCGATCGCCCTGCAATGCCACAAATACCTCTCCCCGTTGGAGGGTACGAGTATCAGTTGTGATACCAATCACAGGAAAGTTATTAGACACATCACAGGATACTTCCCCATTTACTGTTAAAATCTGCAACAGTTGGGTCAGGGTAAACAGCTCAGACATAATTTATCGCATCTACTCGCATCAATAGGAATAAGTAACCAAAGATAATTTTGGCAATCACCCAGAGGTTATAGTCAAGATTACCATGGTTGCATTTAGCCCGAAAGTCATGATAATCTGTGGATTCCTATTATCCCCAATTATCAACTTGGTCGTGCAGTCTAAGTTTGCCATAGCAACTATATAACCCTGAGTTCAATGAATAATATAGCAGGCGATCGTCATAATCGACCGATATCCCCCGAAGAACAGCAACTATATAATCACTGGCTAGAGCAGGTGGAAACCGAAAGTACAGATATCCTGGTTGAGCGCTTTCGGTTGCTTTTTATTCAAGGAACAGGCTACCCCGATCATCACATAGCGCAAGTGATGCGGAAGTTGTTACGGGCGAAACACATTGAGGGTGACTTTAATTTTATCATCAACCGATGTTGCTACATTCTGAGCAACAGATGGCACACCAACCCAGAACGCCGAGCAGCTATTTATCGCTTAGTTCATCTCTTTGATAGCCAAAAGTCCGTTTCTGCTGCGCCTTCTGCTATCAAGTCCCGATACATTCAGCAACTATCTTATTTAGTTAACAACTTCCGAACCAGCCCCCAGTATCAAACTATGAAACGGTTTGCTGAGGTTTTGTGCGAGCCATTACAGTCTAGCCCCAATTTAATTGAGACTCAACCCCTGAGAACCCTAATTCCCCGTTATCCATACTTATACCGATATTGTCTAATTAGCGATGATAGTCCCTACGAACATCAACAAATGATTCAGACAATTAAGCTACAGAAACAGAAAAAATTTGAACTGGAATTGTCTAAATATGCCTTGTATCAAATCAGACAAAACGCGCGCTCTGCTAAAGGACAAGAACAGACCACTACCGCCACCATGGCTGCGACTAACCCGACACTCCTGAGCGACAAGGAGCTATTTTTGGCTCTGCAACAATTTGTCGGTAAAGTTCAAGGGTCAAATACCTATCGAGACCTAGCCCATAGTTTGATCTCCCATAGCAATTATAACCAAACCTTTAGGGAGTTTAAATCCGATTTATATGAATACCTCCGTGATAACTCTTTTAAGTCAAGTTACCTGAACAGACAATTTTACGAAAAACTGTATAAGCAGTTACAAAATACTATCCCCCAAAGTGATGATCAACCTTTTAGTGAGTTCTTAATGTTAAGAACCTGCTCTCAACTGTTAAACTACCTGGTGGTGGAAAGCCCCCAAAAACCTCAGCATTTTGTATTTATCGATCTGATTGCCAATATTGGTCCGACCCTTATGGTCAGCTTGTTACTGAAAATTGTGCTGCTGTGTCGTCAGGTGAAGCCTTCCCTAGAAAAACGGTTCGCAGTGCTATTCAACCATTATGAATCATCCTCTACCCAAGGGCTACAGTGGCTGGTGAAGGTTCTGGAAAACTTGAATGTGGCTTTGACTACCAATTTTGGCAAAGTTGACCTGTCCTTTATTCGCTAGGGAAACCAAAGAACAGGGGGAAGAAAAGGCGATCGCATAGTGATCAAAATCATTGTTGTCGATCAGAAATTTTGTGATAGAATTGTCGGCGTGAGTCAGCTTCGGTTCTGTACTTCCCAATCGGTTACAGATCTAGTTACAGATTCTGCCTATTCTGTGTCGGCAGGTATTGCTCCGAAACTGAGTTATGTCAAGCGTGTTAATGTTGGAGTCATTCCATGTCGATATACGTCGGTAACCTGTCCTATGACGTTACCCCAGATGATTTAAGCGAAGTTTTTGCTCAATACGGAACAGTTAAACGGTCAATGATCCCTACAGACCGAGAAACTGGGCGATCAAGGGGCTTTGGCTTTGTGGAAATGGTTAACGAAGATGAGGAAACTAAAGCCATAGAGGCCCTCGACGGGGCGGAATGGATGGGTCGTTCTCTAAAAGTCAATAAAGCCAGACCGAGAGAAAACAATAAACAGCGCGGAGGTTTTAAGCGGGATTATTAGTAAAGATAAGCCACAATAATAGAGAGACGGGTTTTGCGGAGTTAGCAGAACCCGTTTACTTTATCCCTCAACTGTTGTCAACCCTGGGTTTCTCTACCCATTGTTTCCGATGAGCATAGATCAAGAACTAGACAATACTATTTCGACTTTTGCTGATATTGAGGCTGAGTTAAACCTGCGTCATGCTCAAGATGTCCTGCGGGACTTGGTGAAAAATCTCGACTTGACCTCCTCAGAACGTCAGGGACTCGAATCTGATCTCAGTGGTTTACAACAGATGCTTGATAAACTAGAGCATACCTCTATACAAATTGCTGTTTTTGGTATGGTGGGGCGTGGTAAATCTTCGATTTTGAATGCCTTATTGGGTCAAACAGTATTTGCTACGGGTCCCACCCATGGTATTACTCGCACTACAGAGGCTAAACCCTGGCAGGTGGAAGGAGAAAACCCTACCGGCGCAATGTCTTATCGTATCTCTCAGGTGGAACTTATTGATACACCCGGTATTGATGAGGTTGACGGTCAGACCCGCGAACAAATGGCGCGTCAGGTGGCGGAAAAAGCTGACTTATTATTATTTGTGATTGCCGGCGATATCACCCAGGTGGAATATCAAGCCCTCTCCTGGCTCCGAGATGCCGGAAAACCAATGCTTTTGGTATTTAATAAGATTGATCAATATCCCCCTGGCGATCGCCAAGCTATTTATGAAAAAATTAGGGATGAGAGAGTGCGGGAATTACTCTCTCCTGATGAAATTGTCATGGTAGCCGCTTCTCCCTTGGTGGCTTCGGCGGTGCGCCGCCCTGATGGTAGTTTTCAAACTCAATTGAACCGAGGGGAGCCTCAAATTAATGACCTCAAATTAAAGATTCTCGATATCTTACACCGGGAGGGTAAATCTTTAATCGCCCTTAATACTATGCTCTATGCGGAAGATGTTAATGAGCAGGTGGTGCAGCGCAAACTCGAAATTCGCGCCGATCAAGCCCGTAGTGTGATCTGGAATGCTACCATTACTAAGGCAGTGGCGATCGCTATTAATCCCCTCACCGCTATTGATTTGCTTAGTGGGGTGGCTATTGATATCACCCTGATTTTAACCTTATCCAAGCTCTACGGCATCCCTATGACCCAACGGGGAGCTTTAGATTTACTCCAGAAAATTGCCCTCAGCATGGGCGGCATTGGAGCCAGTGAGTTGATTACTAATTTGGGCCTGAGTTCCCTTAAAGGTTTGCTGGGAGTTACAGCGCCTGCTACCGGGGGCGCAACCCTCGCTCCCTATTTGTCTGTTGCTGTGACTCAGGCGGCGGTGGCGGGGGCCTCTACTTATGGTATTGGTCAGGTCACAACTACCTATCTCGCTAACGGTGCTTCCTGGGGAGACGATAAGCCTAAAGCAGTAGTGAGGCGGATTCTGTTATCATTGGATCAAGCCTCTATTTTGGGCCGTATTAAGGATGAACTATGGATGAAATTAGGGTTGGAGGCATCAAATTAGCCGTAGCGTGGGTGTTCTCCATTATGGATGAACTAGCTGACTTCACTCTCTAAATATGATGGGTAGTATTTCAGAGCAAACCTTGAAAGCAGATATTTTGGTGGTTGATGATCAGCCGGAAAATCTGCATCTTTTGTCTTCTTTGCTTCGACAGGTTGGTTATAATGTTAGACAGTCTCTTAATGCCGAGATGGCTCTGACTTCTGTTCAGGCTAAATTGCCAGATTTAATATTGCTTGATGTCCGCATACCTGGGATGAGTGGCTATGAGTTATGTCGCCATTTAAAAAATAGTGAAAATACTAGCAAAGTCCCGATTATTTTTTTGAGCGCCCTTAATGATATTGACTCGATTATGGCGGGTTTTCAAGTGGGCGGTGTAGATTATATTACCAAGCCTTTTCATAACTCAGAAGTCCTGATCCGAGTTAATACACAACTGCGACTTTATCAACTGCAAAAACAACTGGAACTGCAAAATCAATCCCTCCAAGAACAGATCCGCCTCAGTCAGATATATTTACACGATCGCCAGGTAGCAGAAGCACGGCGAAAACTCTTAGAAAAAGCGATCGCCGCTACCCAAAATGGCGTGGTGATTACTGACCCTAATCAACCAGATAATCCTATTATTTATGTGAATGCTGGCTGGGAAAGACTCACGGGTTATGCAGCTAATGAAGTCATCGGTTCTAACTGTAGATTTCTTCAGGTAAACCAACGAGATCAACCCGCCCTAGATGATATTCGACGGGCGATCGCGGAAGCCGAAGAATGTCGCGTCATTCTCAAAAACTATCGCCGAGATGGTACAATTTTCTGGAATGAATTGTTTATTTCTCCAGTCAGGAATGAACCGGGAGAATTAACTAATTTTATTGGTATTCAAACTGATGTCACCGAGCGCAAAAAATCCGAAGAAGCCCTAGAAAGGTCAAGAATTGCCCTCAAAAAAACCAACCAAGAATTACAACGCCTCGCCCTTGATGACGACTTAACTCAAGTAGCTAACCGTCGCCGTTTTAATGAATATTTAGCCTATAATTGGCATCGTTGCGCTAGGGAACAAGAACCGATAGCTTTAATTCTCTGTGATGTAGATTATTTTCAACCCTATAATGATACCTTCGGACATCAAGCCGGAGATGATTGTTTACACAAAATAGCCAGAGCAATTTCTGGCGCTATTCAACCGTTCAGTAGATTTGGTGGCTCGTTATGGTGGCGAAGAATTTGTGCTATTATTCTGCCGAATACACCCATCAACGGTGCGATGAAAGTGGCTGAACGTATCCGTAAGCAAGTGGAAAATCTCCGTATTCCTCACCCCAGTTCTAAAAGTAGTAATTATGTTACCGTCAGTCTGGGTGTCGCTTGCCAAATTGCTCATTCTGAGTTATGCGTAGATAGTTGAATCGCTCAGGCTGACGAGGCTCTCTATCAAGCTAAAAATCACGGTCGGAACTGTACTGTTATGGTTGAGTCTCCCAGTTGTGAATTGTTAAAAATTGACGATAGCAATCCCATGGGTTTACCACCCCATGCAAATATCACACCCTTATTATAGAATAGGGGATAGTTTTTTGTGCTGTGATTAAAATAATGCCTAGGCTGTCTATTTGCACTCTCTCACCTTTAAACTGGCTCAAACGGTATTCTGCATTACCATTTTTCATGGTAGTTACGATTATAGGTTTAGAGACTTCTGTGGCTATTCCTGAGCCGATAAAACCTGATTATGAACAACAGCAAAGTCCCTTCAGCGGCACTAATAAAATTGTGGTGGTCGGAGATAGCATTACCCAAGCGGGGGGACAGTATGGGGGTTATGTCTGGTTGTTCAGACGCTACATTAACACTCTGTATCCGGGAGAGTCTATTGAGATTATTCCTTCGGGAGTTTCGGGAAATAAATCAACTGATGTAGAAGCTAGATTTAATCAAGATGTACTCTTACACCGACCCAATTTAGTGGTGATTAATGTGGGAGTTAACGATGTGATGCAAAGTTTTCATAAATCTTCGGAATCCGAAACAGAACCCTCTCCTTTAGAAGTCTATCGCCAAAAATTAAGCGCTATGGTCAAGGCGGCTAGAGCCAGAAATATTCGAGTTTTGCTCCTGTCACCTACGATTATTTATGAAGACTTAAACAGCCGCGAAAATATCCGTATGGTTGAATATATTAATGCTATGCGAGATGTGGCTGCTCAACATCAAGTACAGTTTCTTGACCTACATACCCCCTTCCGCCATATTATCATGACTTATCAGCGCTATGGAGGGCGATCGCAAAATATTCTCACCCGTGACGGTATCCACCCTAACCACGCCGGACATCAAATTATGACCTATATTCTGCTGCGGGGTTTAGGGGTTCCTGAACATAAAATTCAGCATTTAACCTTTGACTAAACTCTCCAAATATGTCGGCAAATTGCAGATAATTAAGGCAGTGGAAAAGTCCCTAAAATGCGATCAACCCCTGTCCCCCGACTGTTTTCCCCGTCCGACACATAATCCCCATCTATGTCTACTAAAATTACACCAGCCTGGAAGTAACATTGCAGGTCGGCTTCCTGTCGTTCTTCCGAAACCAAAATATTGATATCCCCACTTTCGATCGCACAATGAAACCGGACATTTTTAATTTCTTCGGGATAGGTATTTAACAATTCTTGGGCAGATGGTTGATCATCTGGCCAACTGCTAAGAAAGCGATTTTCTTCTCCGGGAAAAGGCAGGGTAATGAGGGAACTTCCTTCTCGTGCGCCGTTGTCGTCAACTTCCCGATTCCAACAAGCCAGCACCACCCGCCGCCCCCCATTACGATGTTCGTACACCTGTAAAGATAAAATGCGATCGCCTTCACAAGTTAGATTAAACTCCGGCCAAGTTTCTGATAAAGCGTGGAACAATTGATCACAACTGATGTCATCGCAGGAACCGGGTATATTGCTATGGGGGGGACCGGAGATGGCGATCGTCTGAACAGTCAAAAACAGCGAACCTATAACCCAAATAGACACCGGAATCAGACTTTTAAGTTTCATAGTTACATCCCCACACCGTATCCTCTAGAATTGGTCTTTGTTTAGCACAAACCCATACCAGAGTTGGGAAGCTCTCCTACCATATTAGCCCCTACTTAGAAAAGTATCGTGGGGTACTGGTTTCCTGTCAGTCTTCGGAGGAAAATGGGGTGAACGGTACTTATGGCCATTTCCCTTTAGATCTGTTTGCTACAGCCTAGTAGGGGTCACCCCCGGTCGGGCTGAAATTATCGAGGGGTGTGGACTACTGGTTAAATGGGTGAAAACCGGGAAAAATGGTTCGGGTATCTCGGAACTGCTGGGGTGTCAAATATGAGGAATTTTAGGGCATTATAGTAAAGAGTCCTTATAAATTGGTATAATCACAGATTTACCATTGGGGACTTGACCTAGACTGAATAGTATGACATAATGTGAAGAGATGGTGCGAGACGTTTAGGAGTGAAATAAGGCTGCAATGCCTGAAATAACCTCCTAGAGGGAGATAAACTGTCAACCAGTTTACCCCTTAACTGTATATATGTCCCAACGCTTAGGAAGGTGTGATTCTAAGCAAGGTAGGGAACTCATGGTCAATCCCATTTTAAGAAATCGCAATACACCGTCCAAGTATTACCTAGGAGGAGTATTATAACTTACTTGGAGCGATTATGGGAAAGAGTAACGGCGATAGCCACCCCAAGTTTCAGAAATCACAAATCTGGGATTTAAGCGGGGAACGGAAGGCGTGAGGGAAAACCTATTCCCAAAATCCGACCACTGCCAACCATCCATGATTAGGGAAACCGAATGTCTGGCCTGAACCATCGTCAACATTAAGTAGCGAAATAGGTTGACACGCTGCGCTCAAAAGAGCAAGGGGAAAAGTAGGAGTTTCTTCACACTACCTACACAGACCTTTAATTTTACCCCGGTGGAAAGGACAAATCTAAAGATGGAATACCCATATATACGGAACGTTTAAACCCCTATTGGGCTCTCTGCGAGTACATCTCGTAAAGTAGTGAAAAGTGTAAGCGAATGCCCATAAGGGGAAAGGATGTGACTGAAAGCCAATGCCTAACTGTAATGGTTGGGATATGCCCACTAGTCACGGTGTGGATATAGAGACTGCAATAAATAGGAGTATAGTGGCGAAAACGAGTTTAAAGACTACGTGTGGCATAAAGCTCCTAAAGTTGAAGTCATAAAGCGAGGGGTCGTAACCTTGTTCCTACTGACAATAGGGTATCCACATCAGGAGCCGTGTGATGTGAAAATATCAAGCACGGTTTTGAATTGGAGTTAGGGAAGGTGACTTCCCTTTCGACCATAACTAAACCTAGCTAAGTTTAAAATAAGCATCTCGACTGTCCTTAGAGAGGATGACTAAGGCTGTCACATTGGGGAAGGTTGTGAGCGATCGCAGTTACTAAATTTGCAAGTGAGTCTATGGATCTCAGTATCTTGGGGTCCCGGCGTCCAAATAAGACACTAAAAACCTCGTGGCGATAAGTAAAAGGAATTTAGCTTCAGAACATCAGGAAAACATATCTACCAGAAGGCAAGGCTTTCAAGGAACCGATCATATATATAACGGAGGACATATTGACTATCCTGACTGTCTATCTCACTCCTTGCTAGGGGGTCGCTGCCAGTTTATTAGCTGTTTAGGGAGGGTAAAATTGACTATGGCAACTGCTAAAACCACACAAACTGAATTAACATCGCGGAACCCCCGCTCTGGTGCTTCCATGGATGCAGTGCGGACTTATTTGCACGAAATTGGTCGAGTTCCACTTTTGACCAGAGAAGAAGAAATCATCTACGGTAAAAAAGTACAGCAGATGATGAGTCTGTTGGAAATGCGCGATGAGTTAACCAAAGAACTCGATCGCGATCCTACGGCGGCGGAATGGTCAGCGAAGGCGGGATTGAGTGAGTCGGAAATGACTGAGATCATGAATCGCGGTCGTCGTGCGAAGCAGAAAATGATCGAGGCGAATTTGCGACTGGTGGTATCTATCGCCAAGAAGTACCAGAAACGGAATATGGAATTCTTGGATTTAATCCAAGAGGGAACTCTGGGTCTGGAAAGGGGTGTTGAGAAATTCGATCCTATGCGCGGGTATAAATTCTCAACCTATGCTTACTGGTGGATTCGCCAAGCCATTACCCGTGCGATCGCCCAAAACTCTCGGACTATCCGTCTGCCGATCCATATTACAGAAAAACTGAACAAAATTAAAAAAGTTCAGCGGGAATTGTTCCAGCAGTATGGTCGCAATGCTACTCCCACGGAAATTGCGAAAGCATTAGATTTGGAACCGTCTCAGATTCGGGATTATTTGTTAGCTTCCCGTCATCCGGTTTCCCTTGACCTGCGAGTTGGTGATAACCAGGATACGGAACTGCAAGATCTACTGGAAGATGAATCGGCTTCTGCTGATAACTATGTTACCCAACAACTGTTGCGGCAGGATCTCAAAGACCTGATGGCGGATCTGACTCCCCAGCAGCGGGAAGTGTTGACTTTGCGCTACGGTCTCAATGACGGTAAGGAAATGTCCTTATCCAAAGTGGGAGTACACATGAACATCAGTCGTGAACGGGTGCGCCAGTTGGAAAACCAGGCTTTGAACCACCTGCGTCGTCGTAAAGCCCAAATGCGGGAATATCTGGCCTGCTAATCGATGATGAACATTGACCCGGCTTCTACCCAAGCCGGGTTTGGTAGGGGTCGAAAGGAAAGTCACCTTTCCCAACTCCCATTCAAAACCGTGCTTGATACTTTCACATCACACGGCTCCTGATGTAGACACCCTATTGTCAGTAGGAACAGGGTTACGACCCCCTGCTTTGTGACTTCAACTTTAGGAGCTATATACACCACGTAGTCTTTAAACTCGCTCTCGGTCATAAGCACTCTTACATCATCGCAGTCTCTATGTCCACACCGTGACTAGTGGGCATATCCCAACCATTACAGTTAGGCATTGGCTTTCAGTCACATCCTTTCCCCTTATGGGCATACGCTTACACTTTTCACTACTCTACAAGATGTACTCGTAGAGAGCCCAACAGGGGTTTAAACGTTCCATATATATGGGCATTCCATCTTTAGATTTGTCCTATCCACCGGGGTACATTTAAAGGTCTGTGTAGGTGATGCTAAAATTACCCTACTTTTCCCCTTGCTCTTTTGAACGCAGCGTATCAACCTATTTCGCTGCTGTATAATGACGATGGTTCAAGCCGGACATTCGGTTTCCCTAATCATGGATGGTTGGCAGTGGTCGCCTATAGTAGTAGGTTCTACATCACGCCTTCCGTTCCCCGCTTCAATCCCAGATTTGTGATTTCTGAAACTGGGGGTGGCTACCGCCTTTACTCTTTCCCATAATCGCCCCAAGTGGGTTAAATACTCCTCCTTGTAGTATACTTGGATGGAACATTGCGATTTCTTAGAATGGGATTGACCCTGAGTTCCCTGCCTTGCTTAGTGTCATAACTCACTAAGCGTCGGGACATATATATATTTAAGGGGTAAACTAATAATCTAGTTATAGTAGCAGCCGGATTGACTAGTTTAACTCCCTCTAGGAGGTTATTTCAGGCATTGCAGCCTTATTTCACTCCTAAACGTCTCGCACTTTAGTTATTATACGAACAGCACTGGAGCATGAAAACCTTGTCTCAAGAGAGCAAGGATGAAAGGCGACACGGGTACTTTAGTGCCCGTCAGCCCAAGACCTGATCAACTCTCGAACAACATCGCTGTTTGACTTGACACGCTTACTAGATAAATGCTACACAGATTGAGCGTGCATCAAGGTAACCAACCACTTAAAAAACCTTGTTGCCTCAAGGCGTACACTGAACCTTGACAATTGGATCTATGCGGTTTTGCTGCATTGTTCTAGCTTCCTCCTTCGAGCAGGTAAAAGATTCACAGGAACTAGACAAATCAGTTTTTGAGGTATATTTGCTTCAATCTAAACAGGATTGGCAGAAATGCAACTACGGTAGGGCATACCGAAAGTAACGCTTGGGGAGAGTCCCACCTCTGGGCTAGACGACGCCAGGAATCTAGTTTAAGTGGTCTCGGTGAGCCAAGAATCCCCGTCTCTTCAGAGCGGGGAGTGTCAATGCTGATACACCCTCACCGGATCTAGGAAATTCCGACTCCCAACTTTTGCTAAAATGCTCACCAATGCCCCATTCATGGTTTGGGAGTGGCAATTTTCACGAATGCCTGATTATCAAACTTAGGAAAGCCAAGCCTCATTTTTGAATGTAATTTCAATATTTTCCTATGGCAAGTCTGACTGATTATTGGGAGGCGATCGCCCCTTCTATTTCCCCGGATTTAATTTCGCCAGAATCCCTGAGCCGTTTGGCGGCGGTGGGGCGACATTTCCCTAGTGCGATCGCCTCTTTGGTGGGGTTTGAATGTCGCCTAGCAGACCCTAAACCCCAAGCTGATCTGTTTTTGCGGGTGGTTCCAGAAACCGGAGGTCGCGACATCCTCGCTGGTAGCGAAGCCGTGGAAACGCTTCCGAAATTATATCATTTGTTGGCGGGTTATGCCACAATTCCCTCGCTGTCTTCTCGGTTAATTGACCATCCAGTATGGCGAAAAATTAGCCGATTTTGCCGGGAATGGTCTAACCCTGATACATCCTTTTATCGGACTGTGAATGATTTATGGTTAGAATTTGATTTAACGGGGGATTTAACTGGTGATTTCACTACGGATAGAGCAATTCCGGTTCCCAGTGTATTTTGGGGTTCGGAACAGGTGGCGGATTTAGAAAATCATCTCAATTGGTGGCTAGACAGTCGGTTAACTTCTGCACAAAGACAAATTATTCATCAGACTTTCCAGGCTTTACCTCCAACGGCAAAATTATTTCAAAGTGGGGTTTTATTAAGTCGAAATTCCCAGGCTATAAGATTTTATATAGCTGATATTTATCCTACACAAATATATCCGTATCTTGACAAACTTGGATGGTTAGGCGATCGCTATAGTATCGGAGCCATTTTATCTATGCTATCTTTGGGAATAAATAAAACTAATTTACAGCTAGAAATAGATGGGAATAGTCTCAGTCATCAAATAGCGGTGGAATGCTATTTAGAAAACCGAAAAGCCTGGCAAACATTTCTCGATGGTTTAGTGAAAACAGGATTTTGTCTACCTGAAAAACGAGACGCAATCCTGAGTTTTGGTGGCTTGACCCATGAGAGAGATTCCCCGGAAAAGTGGCCGGAAACTTTACGGCGGCGATCTCAACTTCTGGGTAGGGATTGGGAAAGTGTCTTATTTCGGAGATTAGCTTATGTAAAACTAACTTATCGCCCCGGAATACCTTTAGAATTTAAGGCGTATTTAGGGGTTCAACCTGGCTGGATAAATACCAAATCTTGGGGAGTAAAATTATAAATATGCGAGCATTTATAGAAGCGATCGCCAATCATCCAGAATGGCAGGAAAAAATCATGGCGGCTGACCACATTCAAGACTTGCTCAAAATTGCAACATCCGCTGGATATAATATCACCATCAAAGAATTAGAAGCTACCCTAACTCAAGATTTTGGTGAACTGGTCCTTGAGTTAGACAATAGCCCTGGGATTTCTTCTGGTTACGCCCGCATTTTGCTAACTCAACTGATAGAATCGATCTGTTTTTGTAGTTAAAATACCCATTGACCATCAACTTTGGGTAATATATCAATGCTAATTTTCCGTAAAAATTGTGAATTTTAGTTAACATTTATGCAGCCTATATCTGGAAAACCTTATAATGATTAGGGCTAAAAGCCATGATATCGTCGATTGTGTCTTGAAGTGGCAAACCCCTAAAGGGTTGACTAATCAGGGTTAAGGGGGTAAAAATGTCGAAAATTAGAACCAAAGCGCCACAACTATCACCCACAACCAACCGAGTCCAGACCAAGAAGACTTTACCGCGTGGGCGATCATCATTTACCTCTGAAACTGAAACCGCCACCAGCGAAACCTTGACCGAAGGGCGATCGCCGTTTTTTTCTCCCCCAACGCCACCAGAAATTCAACCCCAATCTTATCCGGTTTCTGGCTACCAATTTAACCGGGTTTCGATCCTGGAGTACACGCCAGCCAAACTGCAACCCAAACGGCTGATAACTCCCCCAGAAGAGGAAGACAGGGAAGCAGAAACCGATATCGGTGGAGAAGAGATAGCGGAAATGGACGAACTCGCGCCGCCGTCCGCCCCCCCACCGGAGGAAAACCCACCCAAACCGCCGGACACGCAACTACAACGTCAGCCAAAAGGAGGCGGTTCTTTTGTGGCTTCTTCTCAGATCGCCAATCGGATTATACGCCGCAAAGGTCGCGGCATTCCACTTCCAGACCCGGCCCGCGAGTTTATGGAGTCTCGGTTTGAAAATGATTTCAGTGGGGTTCGTCTTCACACGGATAGCGAGGCGGTTCAACTAAGTCATAATTTGAGGGCGAAAGCATTTACTCACGAAAATGATATCTATTTTAACGCGGGACAATATAACCCGAATTCGGTGGGAGGAAGGCGGTTATTAGCCCATGAATTAACCCATACAATTCAGCAAACAGGGGCGAGAGTTCAACGGAAATATAAAGGCGATCGCCCTCGAAAAATTAACCGAATGCAACGGAAGGCGATCGGCAGAGTTCAGCGTTCGGATGAAGAGAATGTTAGTATTAATTTAAAACCGCTATCGGCGACAATATCCTCTCTGGGTAGTTCTCCAATTCAGCGTTCGGATGAAGAGAATGTTAGTATTAATTTAAAACCGCTATCGGCGACAATATCCTCTCTGGGTAGTTCTCCAATTCAGCGTTCGGATGAAGAGAATGTTAGTATTAATTTAAAACCGCTATCGGCGACAATATCCTCTCTGGGTAGTTCTCCAATTCAGCGTTCGGATGAAGAGAATGTTAGTATTAATTTAAAAGCCTTTTCTGCCAATTCTGGGGGGTTATCTTTTCAACCTCAACTGATAGTTGGCGCTCCTGGAGACAAATACGAACGAGAAGCAGATCACATGGCTGATCTGGTAATGTCGATGAATTTACCTGCTATATCCCCACCGATTCAACGGGAGGAAGAGGAGACAAAATCGGTAGTTTCTCCGACTATTCAACGCATCAATAGCCACCGTCCCCGTCGGCGTGCGGCTGTTCCCTATAGCCTTCTTCATTCTACGGAAGAAAGTGAGGATGAACAAAATGTTAATATTACGCTAAAATCTAAAAAGACTAAAAATAATCGTCGATTCAAACCGAAGAACAAACGCGGTGTGCCGGGTGCATTTGCAGCGAGTCAAGATATTGAAAATAAGCTAAAATCCAAAAAAGGAAGCGGCAATCCTCTACCAGAGGAAACGCAAGAGTTTATGGAATCGCGGTTTGGTCAGGATTTCTCAGAAGTGCGAATTCATACTGATGGGGAAGCGGCCGAGATGAATCAAAACCTGGAAGCTAAAGCATTTACTCACGGTCAAGATATTTATTTCAATACAGGGGAGTATCAGCCGGACTCGGAGAGTGGGAAAAAATTATTAGCCCATGAACTGACTCATACTATACAACAAACTAAGCCGAAAGCGAAGTCTAAATCGAGGCAAGAACTTCGGGAAAAAACACCAAAACTTCAGCGGAAACCCGATTTTTTTGGGATGGGTTTAAAATCCAAGCTGGAGCAAAAAATCAAGAAAGAACGAGAAGAAGAACAAAAAAAATACGAAGCGGAGAAAGAGAAAGAGAAAGCAGAAAAAAGTGAGGATGTAGAGGCAGAAAATGCCGACAAAAAACCGGAAGAAAATCAAGATCAAAACCAGAGCAAAAAACCTCTTAAAAAAATTAATAAAAAGCCTAAAAATTCATCTCGAAATAATAATTATTCACCAGATGAAGATGTGAATAATCAGACGATAGTTCAACAGAAGAAAAAAGAAAATTCCCCAGAAAAAAATGAGGGTAAAGACGAGAATCAAGATGAAAGTAAAGATGAAGGTAAAAATGAGGAGAAAGATGAGAGTCAAGATGAGGAGCAAGATGATAAAGGCAAAAAGGAAAAGGAGAAATTAGAAAAAGACAAAAAAGGTGTCAGTGACAAATGGGCAAAGGAAATAGACAGTAAGAAAAAAGAGGGCGGAGATTTTTCGGAAGCTCACAAGACCCAGCAAAACACGGAAAAACAAGCAGATAAAACCAAACAACTGCTGGACGCTGAGGATGAAGAAGCAGCGAAAAGTCAAGGAGAAAATTTAGAAAAAGAGTCGGATAAAACGACTGAATCAGAACAGCAAAAAGCGGGTCAAGAAGAAAATAAAGAAGAAGCGACTCAAAATAAAGATTTAGAAGAGGCGAAAAAAATCAAAGCACAAGGGGATGCTGAAGCTGCTCAAGCGGAGGGAGAAGCGGAAGAGAAAGCTGAGGGAGAAGCGGAAAAACAACAGAAAGAAAATAGTCCGGAAGATGGCTTTTTAGAAACGTTGGGAACTCAGGAAGGATTACGGGATCCTGGTGTTGTGAAAGCGCCAGATTTGAGTGGTAAACCTGCGCCGCGATCGCCTAATGCTGATCCGGCATTTCAAGCGGCAGTGACACAAACGGAACATCTAGCAGCGGAACAGAGTCGCCACAAACCAGCCCAGGATAAAGCGAGAGAGGCACAAGATGCCTCGGTAGATACTGAGCAGCAAATGCGAGAAGCCGAAGCCTCGCAGTCGGAAGAGGCTTCCCATAAAGAAGTACAAGCGTTTAATAAAGAAGAATTTATCAGTAATCTTCTGGCTATTTTAGAGCAAAATAAGCCGGAAAGCCAGAAAGATGTGGAAGGGGGAAAAGGTGCATCTGAAGCTACGGAAGATATCCTAGAAGAGATTGAACACAGTAAGGACGACTCAGGGGGTGAACTGGAAGAGTCAGCGACACGGGAGCCAGCACCGGAACTGGAGGAACCTAAGATTTCAATTCCCACGCCAGATCCAATGGAAGAAACCGGAGAAGCGCCGATTCCAGAAGCGATAGATGCGGAGGCGACTGTTCCGAAATCTCAGTCAGAAGAAGATGTTGAAAAGCCTTTGGAGGAAACTCAGCAGGCGTTAAGTGAATTAATTCCCGAGAAGCTACAGAAGAAGTTAATTGTTGGCGCAGCGGGTGATCAATACGAACAGGAAGCCGATCGCATGGCGGAAGTGGTGATGAAGATGCCAGAGGGGGCAACTGAATCGCCAGAAGAGGAGGAGATAGAAGGGGAAACTGAGGGGGTTCCGGTGAATACGGGGATGGTGCAATCCCCACGGACAATTCAACGGAAAGAAGAAGGATTTACGGCGGAAAAACCGACTCAAGAAGGGCAGGTACTTCTTGATAAAAATCGGGTGGAATTGTATGAATCGGAATCGGGAATAAATGTTTCGGGTGCGGTGGAAAAAGCCGAAGAAAATGTTGAGGAAACGGGGAAAAAATTTAGAGAAAAAGAAGAGGGGATTCAGGAAGAAACTCTTGATGTGCAGGCGGGGTCGGTTCTTGACTCTCAAGAACAAATGTTTGATAGCCGATCGCAGGAATTTATTAATGTCGCTAATACCCAAGCTGAATCCCAACATAAGGACGAAAAGGAACGGGCGAGAGTTACCCAAGAAATTCAGGCAATTTACGACACAACTCAAGTGAATGTTAATGGCATTCTGGAACGGATGGATGCTAGGGTTAATGCTGAATTTGAAGCCACCAATAAGAAAGCTAGGGCAGCATTTGAAGCGAAACAACAAGAATTATTTGCCCAGTGGAAACATGATTATTATTATAGGAGAAACCCGCTGTGGTTACCTTGGATAGAGATTAAAACGGGTTGGGCTTATGTGAGAGTTCGCTTTTATCTGAAAAGATTTTTTAATAGCCCGCTGTGGGCGATCAATAAAATTTTTACGGGACTCCCGGGCGAAGTGAATAATATTTATGCAGTGGCTCGGGAAGTATTTATTGAGGAACAGAAAGCGGGGATATATCGGATTGCGGATATTGTTGAAGAAGAATTGACGAATGCGAAAAATGCGGTGCAAGAAGGGCGCGATCGCGTCAATGATTATGTGGCTAATTTGCCGGACAGTTTGAAAGCAGTTGGCACGGAAGCGGCGGAGAATGTGCAGGCACAATTTGATAGTTTGGAAAGCAGTATTAGTGATCGACAAAATCAACTGGTTGATGATTTAACTAAGAAATATGAAGCGAGTATTCAGGAAATTGATAAACGTATTAAAGAGTTAAAAGACAAAAATAAAAGTTTGATTTCTAAAGCCCTAGCTTTTATTGTGAAGCTGGCGGCGTGGATTCTGCGGCAGGTTTTGCGAATTGTGGAGCCAGTCATTAAGATGATTCCGGGGGTGGGAAATCGAGCGGGGGATTTTTTGGATGCGCTTGTTGACGACCCCAGTGGCATTATGGATGCTCTATTTAGTGGGGTGGGTGATGGATTTAAAAACTTTGGTAAAAATATTGTAACTCACCTGAAAAATGCTTTCTTTGATTGGCTATTGGGAATGGATATGCCGATCAAGTTTCCCGATAAGTTTGATTTGCGGGGAATTCTGGATATTATCCTGCAAGTTTTGGGCTTGAGTAAAGATTATATTTTGGAACTGGCATCTGGGGAGTTACCAGATTGGGCGAGCGATATTTTAACGACTCTGATTGAAAAGGGTCCGGGGGCGTTAAAAGAGTATTTGGCATCGATACCGGAGGATTTACCGCCTTTGGCGTTGAGCTTTTTTAAGGCGATCGTGGAGTTCCCCAGTAAAGGGGTGATGGTGTTGTGGGACTTCATTAAATCCGGTTTATCCACGATGAAAGAGCTGTTTATGAATGGCATCATGTTTGAGGTGGTGATTCCTCAAATTGTGATAGCGGGGATTCAATGGGTTTTGAGTTTGACTAACCCTGCTTCTGGAGTGATTAAAATTGCTAAAGCCATTGTTAATCTGCTGATATTTTTTATAAATAATATGCAGATGATCAGGGATGTCTTAGAAGCACTGGGTGAGGTGATGGATGCGATTATATCTAAAATTGTGAGCCAAATTTCTCAGGCTGTTGAAGCGGCATTGGCGGACATTCTGCCCTTGGTTTTGGGGTTGTTAGCTAGTGTTTTGGGTTTAGGAGGTATTCCTAAGAAGATCCAGAAAGTGATTACTAAATTAAAATCTCCGGTTGATCAGGTTGTCGGCGGTGTTTTTTCGTCGGTAGGCACAGTTTTGAGTCTGCTGGATCCGACATCTTTTATGATGGGTGCTTTGGAGGATAAAGGATCTAATAAGAAAAAATCAAATAACAAAAAAAAGAAAAAATCTAATAAAAACAAGTCAAAAAAACGGAAAACCAAAAAAAGCAAAACCAAAGCTAAGAAAAAGGATAAAAAGAAACGGAAAAAAAATAAGGATAAACGCCAAAAGTCCAAAGCTAAGAAAAAGGATAAGAAGAAACGGAAAAAAAATAAGGATAAACGCCAAAAGTCCAAAGCTAAGAAAAAGGATAAGAAGAAACGGAAAAAAAATAAGGGCAAAAAGAAGAAACCTTCCCAAGTCCTGAAGAAAGTGGCGAAAAAATTAACAAGGCAAATCAAGAAAAACCCGAAAGCCCGTCGGGTTAAAAAGGTGCTGAAACAATTTAAGAAGAAATATAAACTTAAATCCCTGAAAATGACCAAGAATAAAAAGACTAAAAAAGTGAGGAAATATCTGATTGTTGGTGTTGCGAAAAATACCAATAATAAGAATGGTAAAGTTCAGAAAAAAGAGGCATCAGGAAATGTTGAAAATCAGACAATAACGCCGGGAATGGAAAGGGCTTTAGAAGAACAGCAAAACCAAGGAGAACCTCTATCAACTGGGGTTCGGGAACCGATGGAATCTGCTTTTGGGCTGAATTTGGGGCGAGTTCGCATTCACCGGGATACGGAAAGCGATCGCCTGAGTCGTTCTTTGAATGCTAAAGCGTTTACCACAGGAAGAAATATTTTCTTCCGTCAAGATACTTATGCTCCCCATAGTTATGAGGGCCAAAAACTCCTAGCCCATGAACTGACCCATGTGGTGCAACAGTCGGGAGAAAAGCCTGATATTCACCGTTTCTTTGCATCAGATACCTACAGTCGAGAAGTGATTCCGGTGGTTCAGATGAGTCCCACGAAAATTCCGACAATTCAGGCGAAGAAAGACAAGAAGAAAAAGGTCAAAATTAAATCTAAGGTGAAAAATACTAAGTTGAAAATGACTGTAATTATTACCGATAAAAAGACGAAGAAAAAGCCGAAAAAGAAAAAGGGTAAAAATATAGATAATCCCGAAGTGATGGAAGAGGTGCAATTGTCGCCGACATTGATCAGTAATGTAGTTGAGGCGATCAAGGCGATTATCAATCAGAATCCTGAAAAAACAGCGGTGAGCAATAAACTGGAAGATGTGCGAGTTAAATTTGCTCTGGAAGTGGTCAAACTTGTACGGGCTGTCACCATTGGAGATAGCTTTGCTTACATTATTAGTATTCGGGGTCAGGGTAAATATTTAGATGCCCAAAAAATGCAGGCGTTTCTGAAGCGACTGGCTCGCCAGGCGGGTACACCTCATGATATGGGTATGGAGCAAACTAGAGGCATGAAACCTAAGTTGCCAATAGACGATCGCACTATGTCTTCTAGTAGAGAAAGGGGGCGATCGCCAGTTATCCCCGCCAAGGTTGAATCGAAGCAACTCAACGGTCAACCAAAACCCAAGTTTGACATTACCACAAAGGTCAAGCCAATCAACGCCAACAGTATCGAAGTGATCGTTAGGGCTAACCCAGAGGCACAAAATGAATCACAACCAGTCAGCAAATCCCCCAATTCCTAATCTGTTACCTAGTCCCCAGCACCCAGTCCCCATCCCCTATTCCTCAGTCCCTAGTTTATAGTCTCCAGAGTCTTTTATGAAATTTCCCCGAAAAAATTATATTTTGGTTCAAATCAGCCCAAACCCTTATACAGCAGCAGATACAGCCATTCACAATCCAGGTGAATTGCCACGGGAGAGAAATTTTAAGGAATTTAAGGTTATGTTTCTGTTTGTTAAGCGCTATGCTATAGAACAGATGGTCTCAAAAAATCAAATTTGCTGGACAACCTCTCGGTTGTTAACCAGGGTAAATTTGGGAACATTAGGAGACCTTACCTACATGCTATGGTTCCTAGATGCCCATAAAAAGGCTTAACGCCGGACTAAAACTCATTTTAGTGATTAGAGTCAAGACATATCTGTGTTGGAGTTGGGCAGCCAAAGGAACCGGGCGAAAAACAATCATATTGGAGATTTGATGAGTCAATCCTTTGAAAGCTTAGGTATTTCCGAACAACGCGCTCGCCATTTAGAAACACTGGGTTTCACAGAACCCACCCCGGTTCAAGTCCAAGCTATACCCGAAATGCTATCCGGTCGGGATGTTGTGGGTATGGCACAGACAGGAACTGGTAAGACTGCTGCCTTTTCGCTGCCCATTCTCGAACAGATTGACGTTCATGCCGCTGGTATTCAAGCCCTGGTTTTGACTCCCACGCGGGAACTGGCGATGCAGGTCAAGGAAGCTATCCGCAATTTTAGTGATGATAATGCCCTGTATGTGCTGACAGTTTATGGTGGTCAGTCCATTGACCGACAAATTCAGCGACTGCGACGGGGAGTTCAGGTTGTAGTGGGAACCCCAGGGCGTATCCTAGACCTACTCAACCGAGGTGAACTGAAACTAGATTTACTGCGTTGGTTGGTGTTGGATGAAGCAGACGAAATGCTGAGTATGGGCTTTATCCAAGATGTAGAAAAAATCTTAGAGTCCGCCGACTCTGAACATCGTCAGACGGCTTTCTTCTCAGCAACGATGGACCCTTCCATCTCGAAGTTGGTGCGGCGACACCTCAAGTCCCCTGTGACTGTGAAGGTGGAAACTCCCAAGGCTACCCCCAAACGGATCGAACAGTCTGTTTATATGGTTCCTCGTGGATGGTCTAAAGCCCGCGCCCTGGAACCGATTTTAGAACTTGAAGATCCTGAATCGGCGATTATTTTTGTGCGAACCAAACAATCTGCGGCTGATTTGACTAATCAATTGCAGGCGGCAGGTCATAGTGTTGATGAGTATCATGGTAATCTGAATCAGTCTCAACGGGAGCGACTGTTGATGCGTCTGCGCCGCCGTCAGGTGCGTTGGATTGTGGCTACTGATATCGCCGCCCGGGGTCTGGATGTGGATCACCTTACCCATGTGATTAACTATGATCTTCCTGATCAAGTCGAGAGTTATGTTCACCGCATTGGGCGTACAGGTCGCGCCGGTCGGGAAGGAAAGGCAATTACTCTAATTCAGTCTATCGATCGCCGTAAGTTGCGAAATATTGAACGTCACCTGCGCCAAACTTTAAGCATTCAGTCAGTCCCCAAACGGGCGGAAATTGAGGCTCGTTATATTGACCGACTCAAAGACCGGGTGCGGGATGCTTTGGCTGGGGAACGTATGGCTTCATTCTTGCCTATTGTCTCTCAATTAAGCGAGGAATATGATCCCCATGCGATCGCAGCCGCAGCTTTGCAACTTGCTTATGATCAAACTCGTCCGGCTAGTATCGGAAGGGATGATTATGACGATGAAGACGATGCTGTTTCCAACAAACCTAAGCTAGTTAAACGCCGCCGCCCAGCTTCTGTTTCTAACAACAGTTAGATGGCTAATTCCCCAATCGGCTTTAATTAATGTGGAGATGCGATCGCCTGGTCGCGTCTCCCTCTATTTGGGGGGCAAATATTGAGGGTTAATTACATGAAAAAAGGTGCATTTTCTGCGGGTGAGACCTGGCGGCGCTGGGCTACTTTACTGGCTATTATCGCGGCTTTTGGGGTGAATATATGGACTAATATTGCCCCGATTAATGGTTTAACTGTCGGCGATATTTCCAATACTTTTTTTGTGAATACCAAGATAATTCCGGCTAATTATGCCTTCTCTATTTGGGGGTTAATCTACTTAGGTTTATTCGGGTTGGCTATTTATCAGCTACTCCCTAGCCAACGAGATAACCCCCGTTTAGCCCAGATGGGTTACGGTTTAGTTTCCGCAAGTATAGCACAAATTATCTGGATATTCTTGTTTTTATATGGGTTATTTCCCCAGTCAATTTTAGCCATGGTAGCGATTTTATTATCGCTGATATATTCCTATGTAAAATTAGATGTAGGTCGGCGGCGGGTTCCCAAATGGGAATCTTGGTTAATTAATATTCCGCTGAGTGTATATTTAAGTTGGATTAGTGTAGCCACGGTAGTAAATGTAGCGATCGCCTTAACTTCGATTAACTGGAATGGCTGGGGTATTCCTCCCCAAGTCTGGACGGCGATCATGATGATTGTAGCTGCGACTATTGCTATTATCATGAGGGTTCGCCACCAGGAAACCGCCTATTTATTGGTGACAATTTGGGCTTTAATAGCGATCGCGATCGCTCAAGATAATGAACCATTAATTGTAACGATCGCCTTAATGTCGTCCCTGGTGATTTGCCTATTTTCTTTAGGTTCAATCAATCATAGAAAATTGACAATAGACAATGGATAATTAAACTCCCTCCCCCTTTCCCAGAGGGAGAGAGCCGGGGGGGGGAGGGGGAGGGGGGGGGTCAAAGAACCCTAGCCCTCAACTGAGCCACAGGGAGACACATCATTTTTTTCCAGGTAGGGACATAGGCACGTTGGTTAAAGACATCATATTCGTTGCGTTCAATTTCGTCTAATATTTGTCTATAGAGCATTAAGGCCGTCCAAACTGGCCAGCGGATATCAGGATGAAGGGCGGCGATACCTTCTTCGGCGAGGGTATAGAACTTACGAGCGCGCTGTATTTGGAAGCGCATCAACTCACGCCAGCGTTCATCTACTATGCCATTAAATAAATCCGCTTCCGTATAGTTAAACAGAGCCAGGTCATCCAAAGGCAAATAAATCCGACCTCGCCGAGCATCTTCCCCCACATCTCGGAGAATATTAGTAAGCTGGTTAGCAATACCGAGAGCGATCGCCTCTTCTTTAGGATAATAAATAGACTGGTCACGATTCCAGGGAACACTGAGATCAGGTTGAGCGGTACCCATAACCGCTAAAGACATCAACCCCACCGTCCCCGCCACCCGATAGCAATACAAATTCAAGTCATCAAAGGTGTTGTAGCGATTCCGGGACAGATCCATACGTTGACCTGCGATCATATCTCGGAAGGGTTGAATATCGAGGGAAAAGCGACCGAGGGTATCAACCAAAGCCACATCAACCGGATCAATAGGATGTCCAGCGAAAATCAATTCTAGTTGTTCTTCCCAGCGGTCGAGAGTTTCCAGAGTAGTAGAACTTGCCATCGGACCATCTACCAATTCATCGGTGCGGCGACACCAAACATAAATAGCCCAAATAGCCTGACGCTTGGCTTGTGGCATCAATTGAGTACCCAAGTAAAACGTCTTAGCATACTGTGCGGTAATTTGGCGACAGAGTTCATAGGAATCTGACCGGGTTGCCGGAGTTCTCATGCAGGGGGATTTAGAGAGTTGCAGCATTCGTTTTTTTTTCAGGCCTGAGCTATCAGCCATAGGCGTTTGCAGTTAGCAAAACGTCATCAGGGAAATACCCTAGAGACGTTTCAGAGATTAGGGGGACGTTAGCTAGTCCTCAAGTCTTGTTGAATAGCCTGTGCTGTCAGCTTACCAGAAAGCACAGCACCTTCCATACTAGCGAGATAGCGTTGCATGGTGTAATCCCCGCTGAGATAAAAATTAGGGATAGGCGTTTTTTGACTTGGGCGGCAAGCCTGGCGGCCAGGAGTAGCTTTATAAACCGATCGCGGCGTTTTCACCACATGATATTTGAGCAACTTAGCAGGTGATGGGAAATGTTGAGGAAATAGCTTTTCCAGTTCAGCCATAGTAGCGGCCACAATATCCGCATCTGAGTTACCAATCCAATCAGCAGCGGGAGCCAAAACCAACTCTAACATTGAGCGATCGGGGTTAGCATATTCCTTACAGGTATTGCTCATGTCCGCATAGACACTGAGCAAAGGTGATCGGGAAAACAGCAGGTGATCAATATCAGTCAACTTGCGATCGAACCACAAATGAACATTAATCACGGGAACCCCTTCCAATCCCTGAAGTTGCTTAAAATAATCAAGCTCCTGCCAAGGTTTAGGCAACATCAACTTGAGCGGGTCAACAGGCATAGCCGAGACATAGACATCAGCGGTTAGCACTTCTTCCGGCGCACCATTTCGCCCCGGAATCAGGAACCCCTCAACACAGCCGGACTCATCCACTAAAAACTCCTGAATCGGAGCATTTAATCGCACCTGTCCGCCTCGTTCCGTAATATAGTCTACCAGAGGCTGACACAATCTTTCCGTTGGCGACCCATCAAGAAAAGCCATTTTCGAGCCATTTTTTTCTTGGAGGAAGCGGTTAAGGGCGGTTAGAATGACAGTGGAGGATATTTCTTCTGGCCCGATAAAATTGAGAGCCTTAGACATAGCAATAAACACCTCTGTTTCCACCCTTGGGGGAACATTTTGTTGTTTAAGCCATTCCGAGAAGGAATATTTATCCATCTGTTCGACATAATTTTGGCCTTGAATCATGGCGGGAATTAGTCCCAAGCCAAACCTAATTTTTTCCGGCCAGGTGAGCATATCATTATTGCGAAGAATAGCGACTATGCCATTAACGGGGGCTGGAATATCGGGAAAATCGAACCGAGAGTAGGTTCCGGGCTGATCTGGTTGGTTAAAGATCATGGTGTGTTCTTTCCACTGCAACCGATCCTCAATGTCCAACTCTTTGAACAATTGGAGCATATTAGGATAGGCTCCAAAAAAGATATGTAGTCCAGTTTCGTACCAATCCCCGTCCTCATCTTTCCAAGCGGCCACTTTGCCACCGAGAACATCTCGTCTTTCCAAGACAATGGGGGTATAACCCATATCGGTTAGGTATTTGGCACAACTTAGGCCAGCCAAACCCGCTCCCGCGATCGCAACTCGCATTGACAACCCTTTCAATCACTTGCTTGTATTTCGTTCTCATTATAGGTTACATCTCGTAACATTCTGTCGATAAAATTAGAATCTCCCCCATTTGGGGCGACGACGATGGGAAGCGATAAAATTAGAAAAGATCTACTAGCCACACCAACAAGACAAGGAGAACACCAACGAATGGGTAGAGTAGTCGGCATTGACCTGGGAACAACTAACTCTGTTGTAGCGGTCATGGAGGGCGGTAAACCCGTCGTGATTGCCAATTCTGAGGGGATGCGGACAACACCCTCTGTCGTTGGCTTTACTAAAGAGGGGGAAAGGATTGTCGGACAAATGGCTAGGCGGCAGGCTGTTTTGAATCCTCAGAATACCTTTTATAACGTCAAGCGACTGATTGGGTCAAGATATGCAGACCTAACCCCGGCATCAAAACGGGTTCCCTATACTATGCGTCGAGAGGAAAATGGTAATATCCGCCTCAAATGTCCTCGACTAAAGCGAGATTTCGCACCGGAAGAGATTTCCTCCATGGTACTGCGGAAATTAGCAGAAGAAGCCAGCCGATATCTAGGGGAGGAGGTGACTGGGGCGGTAATTACTGTACCCGCCTATTTTAATGATTCTCAAAGACAGGCGACCCGCGACGCTGGGAAAATTGCCGGATTAGAGGTAAAACGGATTCTCAATGAACCGACGGCGGCTTCCCTCGCCTATGGACTGCAAAAGCAGGATTTTGGCACTATTCTGGTGTTTGACCTAGGGGGGGGAACTTTTGATGTGTCGGTCCTGGAAGTAGGAGATGGGGTATTTGAGGTTAAATCCACTAGCGGGGATACCCAACTGGGGGGGAATGATTTTGACCAAAAAATTGTCGATTGGTTAGCTGAGAAGTTTCTGGAAGAACAGGGAATGGATCTCAGACGCGATCGCCAAGCCCTTCAGCGCCTCACAGAAGCAGCGGAGAAGGCTAAAATAGAACTATCTGGGGTGGGGGTAACTGATATCAATTTACCGTTTATTGCGGCGGACGCAGACGGACCGAAACACCTAGAAACTCGACTTTCTCGGGGAGAGTTTGAGGGATTATGTGCTGATCTGATTCAAAGGTTACGCCGCCCGGTTAAACAGGCTTTGGTGGATGCCCAAATTTCACCTACCCAAATCGATGAGGTGGTATTGGTGGGAGGGGCCAGCCGGATGCCTATTGTACAGCAGTTGGTGCGTAGTCTGATTGACCGTGAACCAAATCAGGGGGTTAATCCTGATGAGGTGGTCGCCGTGGGGGCTGCTATTCAAGCGGGTATTTTGGGGGGTGAAGTGCGCGATATCCTGCTATTGGATGTTACACCCCTATCGGTGGGATTGGAAACTATTGGGGGGGTGATGAAAAAACTCATACCCCGCAATACTACTATCCCGGTGAGGCGATCGGATATTTTCTCGACCTCTGAGAATAATCAAACTCTGGTGGAAATTCATATCCTCCAGGGGGAAAGGGAGTTAGCCAAGGATAATAAGTCTTTGGGACGGTTTAAGCTGACCGGTATTCCACCCGCCCCTAGGGGTATCCCTCAAATACAGGTGGCTTTTGATGTTGATGCTAATGGTATCCTCCTGGTGACGGCTTTGGATAAAACCACTGGTCGCGAACAAAGCATTACTATTCAGGGTGCTTCTACTCTGTCTCAGGAAGAAGTTAATCAGATGATTCGGGAAGCGGAAGAGTTTGCAGACCAAGACCGTCTACTGCGGGAAAGGGTGGAAAAACGCAATCGCGCCCAGGCTTTGACTTATCAAGCGGAAAGACAGTTAAGGGAGATTGCCCTAGATTATGGGATGCAGTTTGCTCAACGTCAACGGGGTCGTATTGAGACTTTAATTAGGGCGCTGCGGGATAGTCTGGAAAGAAATGACGATCGCGGTATTGATCAAATTGGGGCGGATCTGCAAGATGCGCTATATGATTTGAGTCGCGAGGTGTCTGTGTTTGCTACCCAAGATGATGATGATGATCTGTTTGGATCGATTCGTCGCACTTTTGGCGGTGGCGATCGCCGTATCCGTGACCCCTATGATATGCCTCCCGCTGCTGGCCGCGGCTATCCCCGTTACGATAATAACATGGGAACGGGAACTGGTCGCCCTGGTCAAAGATATTATCCCCAAAGTAATAATTGGGATGATGATGATGACGACTGGCTGTAAGTAATCAGGGGAGGCTGTGGGGTGGGGTTCCCTCCTCCCTTTTATGGGATTCTGTGACTGATTAGTTGATATTGTGATTAAACTATGCAAAATTTTCGGAATTATTATCAGATTTTAGGGGTTTCCAGAAATGCTTCTACTGATGAGATAAAAAAGGTCTATCGCCGTTTGGCTAGACAATATCATCCCGACCTAAATCCGGGGGATAAGGAAGCAGAAGAGAAGTTTAAGGATATTGGTGAGGCTTATCATATTCTGTCGGACCCGGAAAAGCGATCGCAGTATGATGAGTACAGCAAATTTTGGAAACAAAAGGGTTTTTCTAGTGCCAAAAAATCCCCCGTCAGCGGCTTTAAGACCTGGGGAAGTCGGGTGGCTAATGGTCGCACCCAAACTCAAACACCGGAGGTCGATTTTGGGGAATATGCCGATTTTAATAGTTTTATTGATCAACTTATCGGACGGCGGCGGGAAGTGCGGACCGTTACTAATGATACACCCCGCGTCACTTCTTCTGACCCCTATAAATCCCCTAATACTAGGGTAATCCACCGGGTTCCGGTTCGGGAAAATCGACGGGATATTGAGGCGCGCTTGACTTTACCTCTGGAAAAGGCTTATACTGGAGGAGCAGAACGTATCCGCCTAGAAGATGGGCGATCGCTTGAGGTGAATATGCCGCCGGGAATGTTTACCGGTCAACGTATTCGCCTCAAAAATTTGGGCATTCAAGGGGGGGATTTATACCTGAAAATTACGGTAAAACCTCACGACTTTTTCAGGTTGGAAGAGTCTAATATTATCTGTGAGGTTCCAGTAACTCCCAGCGAAGCCACCCTAGGGGGAGAAATAGAGGTTCCCACTCTTGACGGTTGGGTGAAAATTAAACTCCCAGCGGGGGTAGTTTCCGGTCAATGTCTGAGACTAGCTAATAAAGGCTATCCTAACGAAAATGGCGATCGCGGTGATCAGTTAGTGGAAATTCAAATTGTCGCCCCCAAACAGATCACCACCCAGGAGAGGGAATTATACGAAAAACTCCGAGAAATCGAAACTTTTAATCCCCGTGAAGATCTCCCTGTTTAGCCACCACCCACAATGGTGACAATTTCCAGGATATCACCCATTTCCATAGTCGTAGTTTCCCAAAACTGTCGGTGGAGAATTTCCCCATTATACTCCACCGCCACCAAACGGGGATTTAACCCCAAATCTTCCAAAAATTTAGGTAGGCTAGTATCTGGGGCGCAAGTTTGCTCCTCTCCGTTAACTTTCAGGGTGATAGTGCGATCGCTCATATTTCCCCATCCCAATATTATCAATTACCAATTATAGCCCGGTTTCTCCCCCAGACTTCAAGAAACCGGGTTTCTCAAAGAAACCGGGTTTCTAACCCCAGACTCAAAGAAACCGGGTTTCTAGGGTAGAACCCAATTATTAATTATTAATTATTAATTATTAATTATTAATTATTTCGGATAATTGCCAAGTTTTTGATAATTTCCGAGATGCCCTGAATAATTAATAACACAAAACTAACTATAATTAACGCCTTAATTGGGTAGCGGGGTAAGCCGCCGGGGTCGGGGGAGACTTCCCGAATTAGCCAGGAGTTGGAGACAGCCCCCCAGGAGTAGAAAATAATCATCACGGAAAAGGGAATTAAAAATAAGGCGGTTCCCAATAAGTCAACTAGGGCTTTTTGCTTAACATTTAACCGACTTTGAATGACATCAACCCTTACATGATCATGATGTTTGAGGGTATAGGCTGCACCTAATAAAAAGATGATATCAAAAATATACCACTGGGTTTCTAAGAGTGCATTAGAACTTAAATTTTGCCCGATCGCCCTACCCACATACCTACCAATTACATTCCAGGTTCCTACTCCGATCATGACTAGGGCTAACCAGGAAACCACCCGCCCTAAATAATTATTCATGCGATCGATGAATTGGGATACAATTAGCAGTCTATCCACTTTTTAACTCTCATAGGTAGGGGGTTGACAAGCTCTGGGAATTTGTGATAATATATGAACAGTTACATAATATAAATCTGTGCCTAAATTGTAAAATTGTTACTATTCCCATTATCTAAAAGTATAGCAGGGGGTGGCGGAAAAAGCAAGCAACCCCCCCAGAAAAAATTTTTTTCGCAACAAAAGTTAACATTTAGTTACAAAAGTTAACATTAGAGGTAGGTGGAGAAAAGAAAAAGGTGATCGTTTTTTAGGTTGAGTTGGGAATGCTAATATGTAGGTGAGGACTAATGCTCCATAAGCCTATAACCCTCGAACCGAGTTTGTGAATGTGATCGATCGCACAGGAGAAAGGCGATCGCTAACTCACCATTAACTCAGTCGATTTGTGATCATAGAAAAAGCTGTACCCTAGTTGCTCTTTGCGGGGATAACCGGGGTACTTAGTCGCCTAGTTGTGGGTAATAATACCACAGCTATGAGTGTATTTATATTTATCTCGCCGTATTATTTATCAGCCGGTGTATTCAGTTAAACTCTAAGGTCAGGAAGTCGTCTTATGCACAATCAGCATAATCACAGAAAACCTAAGTTACCTATTCGATTATGGTTAGGAGAGATCCGGAAGTTTGGTAACCGGGCTATCGGGGGCTTAAAGCGATCGCTCCTGGGAAATTGGTTGAATATGAATAGGGGCGATCGCCAGCGAGTAGAGGGTTTTGTGTTGCCGACAGTAACCATGGTGATGTTAGTGGTGGTACTGTTAACGGTGGCGATCGCATTCCGAGCCTTAGACCGGGCGCAGTTAGCGCAAAATGTGCGGGTTAGCCAGGAAGTGCTGTTAGCGGCCACACCCGCCCTGGAACGGGCCAATGCTAAACTTACTGAAGCGCTTAATCAGTCAGGGTCAGGAACTCCTGAAGAAGGTCAGATAGAGACCATATTAGAGGGAGATGGTTATACTTTCGGGGGAGAAGAACGACTGACCCTAGAGTTTGATATAAGCAAAGATGGCACTATAAATGATGGCAGTGAAGAAGGAAAAGTTAAAGAATGGATAAATACTGCCTGGGGATTTGAAGAAGATTTGAATGATGACGGCACGCCAGACAGATACAATATTTATGGCATTTTCTTCCGCAGTCCTAGCACCACAAGTCTAGTATTTAACCGCCCCAGAACTCCCATAGAAGCTAGGGGTAATCCTGTGCGTAATATAGATTCACCTTTCACTACCAACCCAAATTGTCCGGAGGCTTTGGGAAGCAGTGCTAGTTTGGTGAGTGGTGGTGGCTGGTTTAGACAAGAGACTAGCCTGATTAAACCGTTTTTTATCTACGCTGCCAGTATACCCATCAGTGGTAGGGGTTTTGCGGCTGTGGAAATGCAGGAAGATAGACGAGCTGTGCCTATTGTGAATAATGCTGTAGTCTATGAAGGTGATATTGACATAACTCCGGGTGAGACTCTCAATTTAAACGGCCGGATTATGGTCAATGGCAATATGTTCATCCGCCGTAGTCTGGTGACATTTCGTCAAGTTAGTAGCCCCGAATCTTGCTATTATGAAATAGAAAACAGCAAGATTTTGATAGGTGGCAACTTTGGTACAGGTAGGGCGGATAGCAGTACCATTGAAGGGGCTAACGCGACTGTAGACTTATTCAGACCAAATGCCAGACCCGCCTCAGAAGGATTGACTGAGAAGTATTTACCTGCACGTTACGCTCCCAACGATTTGTCTTACAATGACCTGGAGTATGCAGAAAGAATTAAGGGCTTGGTAGATGCCCAAATGGAAAACGCGGCAGCTACAGACCCGGAAGAGGTCCAAGATGCTGTCCGCGAGGGGGAAGAACGGAGGAGGAGTCTGGAGATATATTTCACAGCTAGAACTCGTCGGGTTCCTAACCTAGAAGCAGCAAACGACAACTTTGACCCCAGTAGTGATACAGCCACACTGAATGACAGTGGTAATACTTTAAGAGCCAAGGATGAATGGATTTATCCTTACCAGATTGACGGAGGAAATGCCACCATATCAACGACAACTGGCAATAACCGTTTGAATCTGTGGACTGATGGTAATAGGTTGCGTTTGCCAGCGACTCATCCCGATATAGTGAGAGAGAATCAACAAGAAACAAGGGTTGGCGATCGCGTTTTGCTGGGCAATGGTTTACCAGCCAGATGGTATAACAATGGGGGTTTCAGCACCCAGGCGGAACAGTTTATCCAAAATATTGTCTGGCATGAAGGTGACGGGGAGCGCTTCCGCCGAACTCGAATGTTCGATATGCCAGACCTGGGGAATACGGGTCGTAACGGTTTCTGGGAAAGGGCAGCAGCCAGAGCTCCGACAGAGGAAGAACCCCTTGTAGGGGGGGCGCGGATAGTTACCGGGGCAGGGATTTACTTACCTGGTAGCTCATTTCTGCCTCGACCAGCCCGGGCGGCGGACAACCCAGACACCCCGGAAAATGAATCAGCTTTTGATGTGGTGTGGCCAGATACCATGGCTATGTGGGAGGACAGTAATTTCGATGGCAAAGCCCAAATGGCTGATGATCAAATCGGCGACCTGAGAATGCGGGCTACTGTGTTGTATCACTATACAACCACTCCCTGGGCGAAGCGGGGCGATCGCCAAAATCCCATAGCCTGTATCAGCAGTTACTACGACCCCACCACCCAGGAAACGGCTAAAAATAGGCATGGTCTGCCTTGGGAAGCGGCGACGGCTACTGGCGAGGGTATGTCCCACAATGGCATTGTCTACGCACCGCAGATACTCAGTGTATCCCAACAGAGCAAAAATGCTGATGGCTTGTTTACTGCTGCCAATGAATCTGGTAGCCTGCTGGAGAAGATTTACTACCAGGCTAATCTAGTTTTTCCGGATGGGCGCTTTGTCAACGAGCCTCTGCGGAAAGCATTAGCCGCAGCCCCCGCAGACAGAAGCTTGGAGGAACAGTCGGCTATTGATGCCGCGGTTTGCGCCATGACTATCTTAAATGGAGTGGCAGGGTCTCCCACAGAAACTACCATTCCCCATGGTACGATTTTTGAAGGAACTTTGCTGGATGCCCGCCAGGTGAAAGCCCTGGAGGATGATGACGGTTTCTTTGCTGATGGTAAAGGCACTTATGATCGCCCCCTGGAAGACCGCCAACCTCTGGAAATTCGCACCACGGTGATTGACTTAAACAAGTTACGCCAAAAAGCGATCTCCGGTAGCGATGAGTTTTTATTGCCCAACAGTGGCATTATCTACGCCACCCGTAATGATGCCCTGAGAGATGATAGCACTGGCGACACCATAACCAGTCCGGTGGACTTTGTGTTAGACGAAACCCGCCGCCCCAACGGCATCATGTTGATTAATGGTCAACGGTTAGACCGCCGAACTGATTATTTTGAAGACGAAAAAGGGTTAATCCTGGTCAGTAATTTGCCTGCCTATGTGAAAGGAACTTTCAACCTCCACCAAACCCCTGGTGGCACTGCTTTGGATGAATTTATAGACGAGGGTAGTGCTTTTTATGAGCGCAGCAACCTGAATCCCAATTTTGCCTGCCGTGCTAAAGACCCTCGCCTACCTAAATGTACCCAAGGAGATACCTGGCGACCTGCCACGGTTTTGTCTGATGCGGTGACTCTACTTTCTAGCGACTTTAGGGAAGGATATCGCTGGGAAGGTGACTATAACCTCCGCAACAACATGATTCTTAGCCAAGACTACAGGCAACTAAAGGGTTTGAACCCGGTTAAACTGCAAGGCGGCTATGATGTTGATGGCAGTGGTGACATAAGTTCCGAGCCAAGATTTAATGAACGGCACTTCGGCTTCGACCTGAATGGTAACGGCACTTCCCAAAGGGAGGTAGTCATCGGACAGGACGAGGACGGGGAAGATATCACAGAGATGCAAGATGAGATAGTCTCGGAAGCTGACCTAACCCTGGAAGCTGTGCGTAGGATTAACGGCTTCTATGACAACAACTTCATGACTACTCAAGAGGCTTGGAGAGATAATAATGCCCTTAGGTTAAATGGTGATGGGGTCAGTAGAAGTTCTTATCTCAACAACAATGTCACTCCAATTCAGGGCAGAGCGGCAGGCATTGAATATCTGATGGAGATTTGCCGTCAACCCCTAGTTTCCATGTGTCAGCCACAGGATTGGGTAGTCAATATACCAGGGGAGACTAATTTTCCTGAATATGCCTCAGAGCTGTCCGAGTGGCCGACATTAAACCGCACCATAACTAATAACCTGTATCCTCCCGCAGGAACCACAGCACAGCGAGTTAAACGAGAACAAGACCGCATCTACCCCCGTCGGATTGCCTTCCTACGTGATTATCAAAATGATCACAAACTATTCCTAGATAGCAATGGCAACCCGGTTCCCTTGGCAGTAAATGGCAATGAAGTTAGGCCTGCACCTTTCGGGGAAAACATCAACATCCCTCTCGATGATGGTAACTTTAGCCCAGCCGGGACAGATACACCATATAGCTTTAGCGCCATAGCTGCCAAAACTAACGCACCACGACCCTTGGTGTTCCAAATGGATGGCTCTTATCCCAACATTCGTTGGAAACCCAGTCCTAGTCATCCTGATGAGTATTTTTATGCACAGCCTCTGTGGGAACCTTTGGTGCAAGTGAATAGTACGATACCCGGTACTAACAACGCCTGGGGTAATCCTATACAGACAGCCGTTCCGACAACCTTTAACCTAATTGTTGCCAGTGGTGATTCTCCCATCCGACAAACAGTAGGTAACAACACTGAGCTAAACGGTGGTTTCCACAACTTTACTCGCTTCTTGGAAAGCTGGCGTAACCAAACTGCCACGATCAAGGGTTCATTCATCCAGGTTAGACGCAGTGCATACGCCACTGGACCAATGATGCCAGTTTTGGATCAGGAGGCTCCCGGCTTAACCAAGTTCGGGCCACGCCGAACAACGGGCGATCGCCCCTACCTAAATCCGGTTGACAGTGGTCAAACTCCCTTTTACCGACCCCCTACCCGGGACTACGGTTATGATGTGGGTCTGCTGCCCCAAGATCCTGACCTGTTTGCTGTCAGGAACTCTAGTCCGGAGTCTCAAGACCCTAATAGATACTTCCGAGAAGTGAGTCGGGATGACCCCTGGGTTCATACCCTGCTGTGTGGCAAAACAGAAGACGACCAACACTTTCTCCCTGATGGGTTGCGCCCTGATCAATGTCCTTTAAACCCTGATACGTTCTTCAACCGTCGAACCTAGTCCAACCGAGTAGCCCATAACTGACCACCCTATTTAATCATGTTGCATTCTGAGCGGAACCATGTTCAACCCCAAACTATCCCCCAAGTTCTCCCGGTCCAGTGAATCTGGCTACACCCTGCTTGAGTCCATCATGGCTATGGTGGTGGTCAGCATCCTGATGGTCGGCATTTCTCCGGTGTTGGGTTTTGCCTTCGCCACACGGGTACAGGCTCGGCGCATAGAACTAGCCAGCAGAGCCGCTAACAGTTATATCAGTGCTGTCCGTACTGACCCAACCAATACCAACTTGGTGCTGTTCAATCCCAGTGACCGGAACGCTGGACCAACTGCAACTGGTAGCTTGAACTGTGGGGCTGGTCGAGCCTGTACCACCCCAGCCAACTTGTTCTGTGTGGATAATGACGGAAGTGGGGGATGTGAAACCGATAGCCCCACGGATATGATTGTTCAGGGAATTGGCATAAATGAGTGTAGCGACGAGCTAGAGAATGGTTATCAGTTGATTGTCAGGGTGTATCGTGCTGACGCATTTGCCCAATCGGGACAACTAGAGGGGGCTAATGATGACGGGTCTAGTAATTTAGCGAGTTCCCGAGTCGGTTTAGGAAACCCCAGAGACCCCCTAGTGCAGGTGCGAACCGAGATTAGCCCCACTAGCACCAGTTCCTTTGGGAGTTTACGTGACCGTTTAGCAGGATGCAGTTCTGACGATGAAGGGGATTAATAGGTTTGGTGATGGTTCCCATGGAGTGCAAAAGTAAGATTATCCCGGTAGAGAGGTAGTTATGCTGTCCCTAGTTCGGTTTTGGTTAATTTGTGTATTGAAATCTAGGTCAAAAACCACCCAGGGGAATGACTTAGGCTTCACGATGATTGAGTTATTGATTTCGGCTGTTGTGGCTAGTATGATCATCACGCCCATCCTATTCTTTGTGGTGGATGTTTTACGAACCGATACCCGGGAAGAAATCACAGCCAGATCGGAACAGGAGTTACAGGCGGCAGCAGATTTCATTCGTCGCGACCTCTCCCAGGCTATCTATATCTACGACGGTGAAGGGGTTAATGCGATTAGGAGCCAACTTCCTGATTCCGATAATGTGGTATTGGTGTTCTGGAAACAGGAGTTTCGCGAAGGTGTGATTCCTCACGGTGACGTCCCCAGGCCAGTTGCTGCTAATCATTGCGATACGAGGCGTTGCGATGATGTCCAAGTTTTATCTTTAGTTGCTTACTATTTACAAACAGAAAGAGAGCCTAATAGTCCTTGGTCTGATCAGGCGCGTATTTCTCGCTTACAAATCAACGATGGTGTCATCGATCCGAATCCAGAAGATGAATGCACCCAACCACCATGTTATGTCAAACTGGGTGATAAGGAATTCAAACCAGACCGAGGTTTTGATCGACCTCCTGGCCGTACAAGCATGAATGCTTGGGAAGCAAAAGAGGGCGAGCAGATTGAAGCATCACGAGAAGTTCTGATTGATTACATAGACAAAACAGAACTAACAGGTGATATAGATTGTGAATCTCGTGGCATCAGTAATGATGATAGTGAGGATTTACTATCCGTGGGTAAGAATTCTGAGGGGAATCCTATCTATGGCTTTTTTGTATGTGTAGACTCCCGTAATACAGCAGCTTTAGTTAACCTGAGAATGAATGCGGCAATTCGCATTGATCCGAATGCTACAGAATTCGACGAGGATAGGCGATCGCTTTTTCCAGAGACCAGCTTTTTGGTTAAAGGCTTAGGTGTTTTCAATTAACCGATAAAATCAGGGAATTTATAATAAAAGGAACCTATAAAATGAGTATTTTAATTAACCCAAAATCGGTGAATCCCAGGCGCACCAAAAACCAGTCGGGCTTCACCATCATTGAGACGTTGGTGGTAGTTTTAATGATTGGCATTCTGAGTGCGATCGCCGCTCCGACATGGCTGATGTTTGCCAATAGACAAAAGGTTCGCACCGTTAATGACCGGGTTTTTAACGCCATACAACGCGCTCAAAGCCAAGCGCAATTAACCAGTTTAGGTCACTCCCTCGAATTTGGTGAGCATGGAGGTATACCCGCATATCGAATTTATTTGACCTCTAAGGGACGACCGAGCGACAATAACGCAGGTTGGCAAACTCTCGATGTGAATGGCGAGATTAACGAGGGACAAATTACACTGCGAGTTATTCCACCAGAACAGGATAGCCGAGAAGAACTAGAGTTTGACCATCTAGGAGTTGTATTAAATACTATAAAAGAGGGTGACCCTTTTTCTTTTTGGGTAGTTGTATCTTCGGCTGATAATAGCGTGACACATTGCGTGGCTGTCAGAACTAGACTACTATCCACGCAGAGACGGGAAGGAGATGATTGCCCTGATTGAGTAGTTATAACTAGCCAATTGTAACACAAAAAATTAATTATCTACTGAATATTTTACAAAACTTTACCCCCAATTTCGGAAAACATAGTTTAGAATACACCACCAAAGATATCACCCGTAACGAGGCCTTTTACGAGTGAGATTAGTTGTGTATGCTGCGGTTAGCTGACCTACACGACATCTATCCTTGTGACCCAGGTTAAATAATGGAAAATACATTAATTAAGCACTTGCTTCTGGTTCAGAAACAGGCTATTAATTTAGTGCCTGAAAAACCTGTTAGCAGTGACTATCAGGGTGCGAAATCGCGAAAATCCTCTACAGAATCAGGGTTTTCTTTGTTAGAAGTGTTAGGGGTGATGGTGATTATATCAATACTAGGTGGGATAGCGGTTCCGACTTGGTTAGGTTTCGCGAATAACCAGAAACTGCAAACCTCTATCCGGCGACTCAACTGGGCTATCCACTCAGCCAAAAGTGAGGCTATACTATCTAGTACATCATGGCAAGCGAGTATCAGGGAATATGGGGGACGAGTACAGGTAGCAGTCCATCCCGCGAAGACTCCCCCTGGTCAACTCCCAGAAGGTTCATGGACTAACCTAGAACCGGGGATAGAAATTGACAACCGGGAAAGGAACACCAGGAATAAATATGAAACTACCCTGCGAAGAGTAGACCCGGACACCAACCAAGTCCGAAACGCGGGGACGGTGTACCGAGTTTTATTCAACTACCAAGGCTGTCCGGTCTATAACCCGTCTAATTTATGCACGCAAACTTCTCTAGCTGCGAAGGGACGCATTGCTATCCATCATCCTGAAGTTCCAGGTCAAAAGCGATGTATCATCATTTCGACGCTGATAGGTGCGACTCGCATTGGTCAGCAACAGCAAAGACCGGATCAAAATGGCTACTATTGCCATTAATTAATAATTAATAATTAATAATTAATAATTATTAATTGGGTAGCGACCCTGTGACCGAGAAACCGGGTTTCTTTGAGAAATACCGAGAAACCCGGTTTCTTTGAGAAACCGGGTTTCTTAACTTCCAGGAGAGAAACCCCCTGTGACCGAGAAACCCGGTTTCTTTGAGAAATACCGAGAAACCCGGTTTCTTTGAGAAACCGGGTTTCTTAACTTCCAGGAGAGAAGCCAGGTTTCTTGACTCAGGAGAGAAACCCCCTGTGACCGAGAAACCCGGTTTCTTTGAGAAATACCGAGAAACCCGGTTTCTTTGAGAAACCGGGTTTCTTAACTTCCAGGAGAGAAACCCCCTGTTACCGAGAAACCCGGTTTCTTTGAGAAACCGGGTTTCTTAACTTCCAGGAGAGAAACCCCCTGTTACCGAGAAACCCGGTTTCTTTGAGAAACCGGGTTTCTTAACTTCCAGGAGAGAAGCCAGGTTTCTTGACTCAGGAGACAAACCCCCTGTGACCGAGAAACCCGGTTTCTTTGAGAAACCGGGTTTCTTAACTTCCAGGAGAGAAGCCAGGTTTCTTGACTCAGGAGACAAACCCCCTGTGACCGAGAAACCCGGTTTCTTTGAGAAACCGGGTTTCTTAACTTCCAGGAGAGAAACCCCCTGTTACCGAGAAACCGGGTTTCTTTGAGAAATACCGAGAAACCGGGTTTCTTTGAGAAACCGGGTTTCTTAACTTCCAGGAGAGAAGCCAGGTTTCTTGACTCAGGAGAGAAACCCCCTGTTACCGAGAAACCCGGTTTCTTTGAGAAACCGGGTTTCTTAACTTCCAGGAGAGAAGCCAGGTTTCTTAACCTACGGCGACCAATGGAATTTTCGGCCTAATAATTCCTCGAGTTTGTGGTTGTGGGGACGGAAAAAGTCGCCTAGGGTCTGACGTAATGTTTCTGGTATGGGATTATAGGAACCTGCGGTATATCGGGGGTATTCGGAGAGTTGATGGTCGGGAAGACCTAAAAACTCAAATACCTGTTTGAGGGTGTTCTGGGGGTGGTTATATAATTCTTCACTGGTGAGGATTAAAAGCTGTTCGGGAGGGAATTTTTGCATCCACTTTTCCAGAAAATAAACATACATTCCCCGCAGTAGATAACCATATTGACATCCCCAAAATTTGCGTTCGGCTTGGGTGGGGTCGTCAATGGTATCGAGAATGGCAATTTCATCTATCATGGCTTGCTCGAGAGTCCGCTTTTCTTGACCCATCCAATTTCGGTGGTCTTGATATTGCGAAAAAGCCCGATCTACTGGATTTCTGAGGGTGACAATTAGCTTGACTTCTGGGAAGGCTTGCGAAATGCGATCGCATACTTTACTATCGACTATATAACTAGGGCTGGCTTCTCCGGTGAGAAATTCGCCGCCAGGGGGAATGGGGGGAAAATGGGCGAGATACCAGTCTAAGCCTCGGTAATATTGCCACATGAAAAAATCGACTTCTTTATGGAGGTTAGGAATTATCTGGGGATGATGACAAAGGTATTCATAAAGGGAGGTTGTGCCACCTTTTTGAGCGCCAATAATTAGGAAATTCGGACCTTGAACTGATGCGGTTTCCCAGTGGTTGCTAAAAAATTCGGGGCGAATGATTTTAGTTTTGGCTAAGACTCCCTGTTTGTAGGTGGAAATGGCGGCGGAAATGTCGCCTATTTCGGTGAGTAAATCACCATAATTTATGTAGGGTTCGGGATAGTGGGGAACCTGGGAAATTGCCTGCTGATAACCGGAGGCGATCGCCTCTATTTGCTCGGGTTGTAATTTGATAAAACTATAGGTGCGTAAATGCCGCAGTTTTATATATGCTATTTCCCCGTCCGGTTGGGCTTTAATAGCGTCTAAATAAGCGGCAATTGCGCCATCAATATCTTGCTGTTGTAAGAGGGTATCACCCAGGCGAATATAGACTTCTGGGATTTCTGGATCAATGGCGATCGCTTTTCGATAAGCATCAATCGCCTGGGGGATTTCTCCCTGTTTAAACAAACAATATCCCAGATTATTATAAGACCAAAAACAATCGGGATTGAGATTAATTGCCTGATTAAATACCTCAATCGCCTCTGACCATTGGCGCAGGTTTAGTAATGCTAAACCCCAACCATAATATCCCCAGGAATAGTCAGGTTTAGCGGCGACCATATCCCGATAAATGGCGATCGCTTCTTCATATCTCCCCCCTAAAAGTGCATCTTCGCCAGTTTTTTGGTCTCGGGATAAAATCTCGGTCAGCCGTTGATGTGCTTCTGGTTGTTGAGGGTTAATGGCGATCGCTTTCCGGTAGGCGGCGATCGCTTCTTCCGGCTGATTTTGCTGGCTGAGTAAATCGCCCAAGTGAAAGTGAGACCAATAGAAATCCGGGTTTAATTCAATTTCCTGGCGATAGTTGTCTATGGCTTCCTCAATACGCCCTAATCGAGTTAAAATGACTGCTAAATGGTGATAAGACCAAGAAAAGTCTGGCTTGAGTTCAATGGCTTTCTGATAGGCGGTGATAGCTTGTTCATCTAGTTTGGTGCTAGTCAGTGCTTGACCCAAACCGACATAATAGATATATATATTGGGCTGCAATTCAATGGCTTTCTGATAACTGGCTATTGCCAAATCGACCTGATTTGTGTTATGATATGCCTGGGCGAGTTTATAGTGAGCGACTGCCAATTGAGGATGAATAGCGATCGCCAAATTATACCAAGCGATCGCGCCTTGGCTATCCTGGTGTTTCTCCAAACTCTCACCGACAATCAAACCAAAATTTGGGTTAACAGAACCAGGATTTTCGCTAATTATCTGATAAAGTTTTTCCGCCTCAGCTTGGGGTTGTTGCAAATGTTGCCAAATGCTGCTTAAACTGGTATAGGCGGCGGCTAAGTTAGGGTCAGCCTCAATAGCCTGTCGATAACAATTCGCCGCCAGTTCCCATTGTTGAGACCCAACATAATCATTTCCCAAATTCAGACAAACTACAGCTTGATTAGCAGTGGACATAGACAAGTTTTCAAAAAGCCATCAATTACATGATCCACAAAAGGCGGGTTAATTAGTCTTCTAGCCCCCCAGGGAGAAACTCAAGTAACCCCCTCCTACATTATCGATTATTTGGGGTTGGGATGCAAGGTTTCAGTTGGGTATCAATGCTTTTAATGTGGTCAATAAACCAATCGCGCAAGTCTTGTTTGATGCTGAGAACAATTGAGTTAAAGTTATCATGATGTTCGACGCGACTTTTAATCATTTCAAAACTGATCACAAATCGTTTATGTGCGTTCTGATTATTTTTGGCGACGGGACATTTATATAAATTCATGCAGGACTCCTCATATTTGAAATGGTTATTAATATACATTTCCAGAAATTTGATAGTTGATTGAAGTTCCTGGGGGCTGCGGTTTTGTTCCAGGTTAGCAATCAATAAATCCATCTGGTCGAATAGTTGCTGATGTTGAAAATCAATCAAGGGGATGCCAATTTTCAAAGAATCATTCCAAGTGGGAGTCATATATTTAGCCTAATTAATCAAGTAGGTTGACGATGAACGATTGACCAAGTTCTTCCCATACTACTATAGCAAACCCCAAGAAACCGGGTTAGAGACACCCGGTTAAGGAGATAATTATGATTGTGCAGCCACCAAGCGATCGCGCGCATTTTGCAAGGCTAATTTAACCTGTTCAAAACCGGTGCCGCCGTAGCTATTCCGGGCGGCGACGACTTGTAAAGGTGCGATCGCATCATAAATATCGACATCAAATTCAGGGTGTAAAGACTTCCACTCATCGAGGGTAAGGTCTTTTAAAAGTTTCCCGGACTCCAGACAAGTTCTGACCACCTTACCCACCAAATTATAGGCTTCCCGGAAAGGAACCCCCTTAGTAGCGAGATAATCAGCGACATCAGTAGCATTCGAGAAATCTTCCGCCACTGCTTCAGCGAGACGTTGTGGGCGAAACTCCATCCCTTGGGATAACAAAATAGTCATCGCCTCCAGACAGCCTTTCACAGTTTTGACCGCATCAAATAAGGCTTCCTTGTCCTCCTGGAGGTCTTTATTATAAGCCAAAGGTAAACCCTTCATCAGGACTAATAGCCCTTGTAGATGTCCAAAAACCCGGCCAGTTTTACCGCGCACCAATTCAGGAACATCGGGGTTTTTCTTTTGGGGCATAATACTAGAGCCAGTGGAACAGCTATCAGTGAGGGTGACAAAACCAAACTCCTGGGAAGCCCAAAAGATAATCTCCTCGGAGAGGCGGCTGAGGTGAACCAAAATGAGACTAGAAGCACTGAGAAACTCGATCGCCCAATCGCGATCGCTCACCCCATCCAAACTATTAGCATAAACCCGGTCAAACCCCAATAATTCGGCGCTATAGTGTCGGTCAATGGGAAAAGTAGTCCCCGCCAAAGCACCGCACCCCAGAGGGGAAGTATTGACCCGTTGATAAACCTCTCCCAGACGTTCCCAGTCGCGGTGGGTCATTTCCACATAAGCCAGTAGGTGATGAGCCAAACTGAGAGGTTGCGCCCGTTGTAGATGAGTGTATCCTGGTATGAGAGTATGGACGTGATTAGTAGCCAGATCCAATAAAACCCCTTGCAAATGAAGAATCTGGGTGCGGATTTGTTGAATTTGGTCTTTCAGGTAAAGGCGGGTATCAGTTCCCACTTGGTCATTACGCGATCGCCCCGTATGGAGTTTTTTACCGACATCTCCGGCAATTTCGGTAAGTCGGCGTTCAACGGCGAAATGAATATCCTCAGCATCGACACCGGGGTTAAATTGACCCTGGCGGTATTCTTGGCGAATAGTCTCCAAGCCATCAACTAAGGCTTGTCCTTCTTCGGGGGAGATAATCCCGGTTTTGACCAACATTTTGGCATGAGCGACGGAGCCAGTCAAATCATACTCGATTAACTCAATATCAAAGCCGATACTGGCGTTAAAAGTGGCGATCGCTGGATGCAAAGCCTTTTCAAATCGTTGGCTCCAGGTTTTAGCTTCAGTCATAGTCCTATAATCTTTAAATTAGCTATAAATGTCTGAGCAGCAACTGACTGGGGAAAATATTTCCGATTAGGGTAAGAGGCTTTTCGCCCACCACCCCATCCCCAATCCAATCAAAAAAGCCCAAAGCTGTCCGGTTTCCAGTAAATTATTCCAGGTATTCGTAACGTTAGTCCATAAATCAATATTTACCCGTTGACCGAATAGCACTGGTAGGGTCGCGCCGACTTCCCCCCACCCCCATGACCAGTGAGGGGTTAAAATGAGAATATGGCTCCCAGGGTTGCTGCAAGTTTCTACAAACATGGATAAAACATCAACGGACATAATCGGCATTCTCCCCGCTTTAAGAGGGTTGCACCTGTAGCACAACCAGAGTCATGTCATCAATATTACTGTTACTCGGACTGATAAACTTCTGAACTTCGGCAAATATATGATCTACAATGCCACTGGGAGTCTGGGAGTTTTGACAAGCCCATTGAAAGGCTGTCTGTAGGTTATCTTCATCAAAGCGATCGCCTCGTTGATTCGCCGCATCAGTAAAGCCATCAGTATAGTAAATCACAGTATCCCCCGGATGCAGTTGCACTTGGGCTTGGTAGTAACGGGTATCAGCATCAAGACCGATCAACATTCCCAAAGTATCTAACCGACGAATACTGTGGCTTTGTGCTTGCCATAATAAAGGGGGATTATGGGCGGCGTTACTATAGGAGAGAATTCTAGTCTCCGGGTCATACTCCGAATAAAACAGAGTCACAAACCGATTAGAATTTTCTAAGTCAGCATACATCACCCGGTTAAGATGTTGGAGAATCTGGGCGGGGGAATGGCGGTTGAGAACTTCTGCGCGCAACATTCCCCGAGTCATGGTCATAATTAACCCGGCTGGGACTCCTTTTCCCATGACATCACCAATGACAATACTCCAATGTTCCGATGATGTGTCACCGTAGCCAACTTCTCCGGAACCGGGATGATTTTCATGTTCATGTTTGTCAAAATTTGAGGGGATAAAGTCGTAATAGTCTCCCCCGACTCGGTTGGCGGTTTGACAGCGCGCGGCTACTTCTAAACCCGGAATTTTCGGACATTTACGCGGAAGTAGGCGCAGTTGAATTTCTGCACCAATTTCTAATTCTCGGTCTAGGCGTTCTTTTTCCCGTAATGAAACTGATAGTTCATCATTAGCGATCGCCACAGCCGTTTGATCAGCTACCAGTCTAATTAATTTCTGGCGGGTTGGTGTCCACAGGTAATCAGGAGCATGGCTGAACACATACAACCGCCCCCGTGATACATTATTAACCAGGATTTCCGTGCTAAAAAGTTTTACATCCTGCCCCAAGCAACTACTCACCTGATCGTCTAGGTTTGCCACGTATTGGGGCGCGAGACTCTCGGGAACCACTCCCACCGTTATGGTATCATTAGGCTGGGATATCACCTGTCTGGTAGCCGCCTCTAAAATGGCGCGAATATCCTGACACTGACGACCATCTTGGCAGTGTAGGCGTTGAAATCTCACCTGACCGTTAGGTTTAAACAGCACCAAAGCACCCCCATCAGCATCTGTCACTCGACTAGCAACTAGGGGAGTTAATTCTAAGAACTGATTGAGATTATTAAAGCTACGGAGGGCAAAACTTAGGGAACTCAGCAACTCATTAATATTTTGCTGTTCCCGATGGAGTCTAGCCACCATTTGCTTTAAGTGAGAGGCTGATGTCACATCAGCATCTGAGGAACTTGAAAGGGAGTCTGAAGGTTGTTCTGAGCGTCTTGGAAGTGGCACAGCAGTCATATTATTAGTATATATTTTTTGAAGGTTAGAGTGCAATAGTAAGTCCAAAAAAATGAAAGTCTCTCTGCCAAAAGTCTGGTTTTCTGGCAAGTATCCATGACAGATTATCCCTGGCTACACTGCAGGGTACTGCCATCTACAAAATCGGCAATTACCACCAGTAATCATGAGCTACCCTCCCCCAGTGGCTAATATTTACCCTAGGCGATCGCTTATCTGGTGTTTTTGAAGATGGCAATATGTGGGAATCTGCTCTATAAAATGATTAACTGTTCCCCATGATGACACTTAAATAGCCATATTGGCACTTTAACAGAGCTTTAACCACTTAACAGGGCTTCGATAAACTCGTAGCTTGAAAAAGGCCGCAGGTCTTCGATACTTTCCCCAACACCAATAAAACGAATCGGTAGACCTAGCTGTTGTACAACAGCTAAAGCCACACCACCTTTAGCAGTTCCATCTAATTTTGTCAAGACCACACCGCTAAGTTGAGCAACTTCGGCAAATACTTGGGCCTGGCGTAGTCCGTTTTGACCTAAAGTTGAATCAAGGACTAGGAGGGATTCTACCTTAGCATCTGGTGCTTGTTTGTCTATTACGCGACGAATTTTGTTAAGTTCCTCCATCAGGTTCTTTTTGTTCTGCAATCTACCAGCAGTATCAATAACTAGCAATTCGGTCTCGCGGGATTTAGCAGCAGCGATCGCATCATAAACCACGGCGGCCGGATCTGTATTCTTTCCAGGATTAGCAATCACCTCTACGCCACTACGTTCGCCCCAGACCTTTACTTGTTCGACTGCTGCCGCCCGGAAAGTATCCCCAGCCGCAATTAAAGTCCGGTAGTCTGACTTTTGGGCAATATGGGCAATTTTCCCGATGGTAGTAGTCTTTCCAGCTCCATTGACCCCGGTAATTAACCAAATATTCAATTGTTCTTTTTCGGGGGCAAATGTGGGACTATAGCCATTTTGATAGGGTTTTTCCAGGAGATCTCGCAGAAGTTGTTTTAAATAGGCGATCGCATCTTCCGGGGGTAAAGCATCCTCTAGCAGGCGGTTTTGTAGCGCCTCAATAATCACGTCAGTAGCTTCTACACCCACATCAGCTTGCAGCAATAAAGCCTCAATTTCTTCTACCGCCGCCTGATTTAGGGGTCCCTGACCAACGATCGCTTTTAATTGATTGAGCAAATTACGGCGAGTCCGCCCTAAACCTTTCCACAGCTTTTGTAGCCAGGTGATTTCCTCTACTGCTACTTCCTCTGGTCTACGTCCCTGATTAGCCAAAACTTCCGCCGACCACAGGAACATCTCATCAAATACTAGATCCGTCGATTCTCCCTCACCGCTGGCTGTGGTTTGCCCCCCTTCCGGTTCCGGTTCGGAAATAGCCGTTTCTTTTAATCTCTCAATTCTCGCCTGTCGTTCCGCCTGGGTTCTCGCCCAAATTGGCAAAGACTCATCAATACTCTCTTCAACAATCGCTACAGGTTCAGCGGTTTCTCTAACTTCCGCCGTCTCTGCGACTTCCTCTGCGACTTCCTCTGCGACTTCCTCTGCGACTTCCTCTGCGACTTCCTCTGCGACTTCCTCTGCGACTTCCTCTGCCACTTCCACAGGTTCAGTCGTTTCTGTTAATTCTGCGGGGGTTTCCTGAGCCTTGATGGTACTTGTTTCGGCTTCTGTGGGAGGGGAGACATCATCAATAGCATCTTCTGTGGGGGCTTCTGTGGGCTGGTGTTGTTGCTGAATATTTTGATAAGCAGCCTTAGCCCACTGTAAATAATCCTCATTAGCGGTTGTAGGCTGAGGCGGTTGTTTATTTTCGGGTTCGTCGGGAGTTGTTGAGGGTTCAGCTTGTTGTGTATCTTCTGCTGAGGGGCGATCGCTAAACTGGCGGCGGAACCAATTAAAAACCATTTTACTAATTACTCAAATTTGACAACAGATTTAGGTGTTGGTGAGGCGGGAATTTGTAATAGCAGACCCACAGCATCACCGAAATTTAGACAGATGAAGACTGAGTTTTGAGGTGATCAACAACACGACGGAGAACCCCGTTAATAAATCGGTAGCTGTCCTGGTCGCTATAACGTTTAGCCAACTCCACCGCCTCATTAACGGCAATTTGTTCTTGAACTCCCAGATATAACAATTCAGTGACAGCAATCCTTAAAATATCGCGATCGATGCGGGGGAGTCTGGATAATTGCCAATCAACCATGGCCCCTTCTAGGGAACTATCGACAGCTTCCCGGTGCTTGTTAAGCTCGACCAAAATTTTGACAGCATAGGAGTAGACATCTTCCTGACTTGCCAATTGTACCAATTCCGGCAATTCCACAGCAGTAGATAAACGATTAATGGCTGATTGAGCCAATGCGATCGCCTCACTAACCATTGTCCGGGCGCTGTGCAAATCCGCCGCCCTAGTTTGGCTACTCAAAAGGCGATCGTTACCCCGTTGTAATTCGGCCATAGCCGTCTCTAGGGATTCTTGTCCTTCTGTGGTTAAGGTACGGACAGCAGCGAGGACCACATCTTCCATTTGCTGAGTCTCAAGCTTTTCGGGAGTTGATGGCAGTTGGCTCATCCCCAAAAGGGCGAGTTCACGGGCTGTTCTACGAGCTTGCATATTGGTTTAGTATAAATGTCTTAGTTTAGCAACAAAGTAGTGGCTGGGATAGATTCTAGCAAAAAATCGGTTTCCAGCTCACCCCAAGCAGCTTTTGTGGGTTAAGGACAAAAAAGCCGGGAAAACCCGGCGGAAAGTTGTCAATTTTCAGACACAAATCAATAAGCCAGTTCTACCAACTTGAGACTGAGATTCCACATTTTCTCAGCTCTTTCCTCATCTCTAGCTTGGGGCGAGACCCGTTGCACAAAAGACTGTCGGCCTTTTTTCTGGCGATTTCCCCAACTCCAGTAAGCACCAGACTGGCGATATTCCTCATCAAGGACCACAGCAGCCACTCGTTCTCCAGCCAATTCCTGAGACACATAGCCCTTGGTAATGTATTTCTGGAATATAGGAAATATTTTCTGGAACAGGGGATAGTGATTGCGGAACAGGGGCGTATCCGCGACGCAACCTGGGTAAAGAGAGGTGAAAGTGATACCAGTTTCCTCGTGATAGCGTCGGTGCAATTCCCGCATAGTTAGGACATTGCAAACCTTACTATCTTTATAGGCTTTGACGGGTTCAAATTTTTTGCCGTCAATCATAGAAACCGGTTCTCGGAAGCCCTTAGCAAACCCTTCCAGGTCTCCCAAATCGGGGCGGGGTGGAATTTTGCCACCGAGTTCGTCGGGGTTATGGGTAACCGTTCCCAAAATCACCATACGCTTATCCTCAGCGGGAGAGCGTTTCATGTCCTCCATCATCACATTACAGAGGAGGAAATGCCCTAGGTGATTGGTGGTCATGGTCAACTCATAGCCTTCTGGACTACGAAGGGGTTCTTTTATGAGGGGCATATAGATAGCCGCATTACAGACTAACCCCTCCAAGGTTCTACCCGTAGCCCGGAATGAGTTGATAAACCGTCGGACACTCTCAAGGGAACCGAGGTCGATATGAAGGATAGTGCGGCTGTCTTCGGGAATCCCTAATTCTTGGGCGGCGGCTTCTGCCTTTTCCAAGTTACGACAAGCCATGATCACATGAGCGCCCCTATCGGCGAGGGCTTTGGCGGCGTATAAACCAACCCCCGAAGAGGCACCCGTGACTATAACCGTTGATTTTTGATCCTGTACCATTTTTAGTTAAAACTCCGTTGATCACCGTCAGTTTTCTAAGTAATTATTCCGACGGAGACCCTGGCTGTTATTGATTTAGCGAGGTATCCTTAATCCCAGTATTATATTGCTAATCCTGTGGCGATCGCAACCATGTTTGAGGGATATTCTCAAAACCTGCCAAAAAAGCTGATGGTCAGCTATCATCAAGAATATAACACCATCGGCAGGTGATGCCACCGTGCATCAAGGCGGGATATTGTCTGTCTAGCCAGGCGTATACCCTACTGCCAGTATTAATTCTGTCCTTTGACTGTAAAATCATGAGCAGTGTCCCCAATCAAGACCAAAAACCCAAAAATTCACCATCATCAGCATCAAACAACGAGGAGAATGCTTGGGTTGAAGGCATTAAGACTATTGGACTAAGTATAATTTTGGCTTTGGGTATCCGAACTTTTGTCGCAGAGGCTCGTTATATTCCCTCTGGGTCAATGCTTCCCACCCTGGAAATCAACGATCGCCTGATTATTGATAAGTTAAGCTACCGTTTCAGCGAACCGCAACGGGGAGATGTGGTAGTTTTCAATCCCACGGAGGAACTGAGCCTACAATACAATGATGCTTTCATTAAGCGGATTATTGGCTTACCCGGCGAAACATTAGAGGTTCGGGACGGACAGGTTTTTGTGAATGGCGAACCCATTGAAGAGGACTATATTGCCGAAGAACCCCAATACAAATGGGGGCCGGAAACCATCCCCGAAGGCGAGTTTTTAGTCCTGGGGGATAACCGTAACAATAGCTTTGATAGTCACTATTGGGGATTTGTCCCCCGAGAGAATATCATCGGTCGGGCTGTGGTCCGGTTCTGGCCCTTAGACCGTCTGGGAGGGGTCGATCGCAGTTTTTAACCGACTTTTTTGGCTGTCAACCGCGCCAAGTTTTCATGACTTTTCCGGTCATTTCCTGCCCCCAGCAGGGGGTATTAGCCGATCGCGATTTGATGGTGGTGTGATCGACCCTCCAAGGCTGTGCGGGGTCAAAGAGGGTTAATTCGGCGGCGCGGTTGACGGCAACAGTGGGGGGAGAAATAGCCAAACAGTGGGCGGGTTGGGTGCTTAAAACTCGCCACAGTTGCAGTGGCGACCATTGAATATTAAAAACGGTATCTGGCTGTTGGACAAAGGTTTTCCACAGTAGAGATAAGGCTAATTCTAAGCCGATCGCCCCTGGGGGTGCATCAGCAAAAGCAACGGTTTTTTCTTCGTAGGTGTAGGGGGTGTGGTCAACAGCGATCGCATCAATAGTCCCGTCTACAATAGCCTGAATTAGGGCTTGGCGATCGTCTGGATTACCCAGAGGCGGGTCAACATTAAGATTCGGATCGTAGGGATTCGGCGCCCAGCCTAAACCACAGTCAGAAAGCCGCCCGGTAATGGCTTCTGTATCAAATAGTAAGTGCATCCAGGTGGTACTAGCGGTAATAGGTAGATGTCGCTGTTTAGCTTCCCGAATTAGTTGCACACCCCTAGCCGTAGAAACCCGCATGATATGAACCGGAGTTCCGATCGCCGCCACCAATTCCAGGACGGCGGAAATAGCCACAGTTTCGGCATAATCAGGAATCCCGGTCAAACCGCTATAGATAGAGGCGTAACCTTCCCGCATCACTCCTGAGTCCGCCAGAGTGCGATCGCAACAATACAGAGCGATCGTTTTTTTCAGCGGGTTAACATATTCCAAAACTCGCCGCCACAGATTAAGATTTCGATGAGCATATCCATCAGCAAAACCAATAATATTAGTAGTCGCCAATTCTGCAAATTCCGTCATCATTTCCCCCGCCGCACCCCTCGTGGCTGCCCCCCAGACATAAAAGCCATGGGGTGCTAAACCTTGCCAATGTTGAATCGTGGAGAGATTATCAGCAGGTGGTAGCATATCCGGTAAAATCCCCAGGCGGGTATAACCTCCCGCCCTAGCTGCCGCCTCTAAAGATGCAATAGTTTCCCGTTCTTCAAAGCCCGGTTCTCCCGTATGGCTATACATATCCACCAATCCCGGCCCCAAAATCATACCGTGGGAATCAATGATCTGAGTATGTTCTGGGTAATCATAAATCTGGGATTCAATAGCAGTAATATACCCATCAATAATCAGTACATCTGCCACTTGATCTCGTCCATCCATCGGGTCTAATACCCGCACCTGTTTCAGGAGTTCACTACTCATATTCACAGACCAGTCCTAGAGGGCTCCGGCGGCGGTTTGGTCAAGAATACTACCCGATAAATGGGTGGTAATATTCATAGTTTCTAAAACCGGGTTACCTTTAGCACCGTGGGGATAGTCAATTACGGTCACCGAACCATTACCCTGTTTAAAATTCCAGAAATGCTCTGGTGATAAACCCAATAATTGACACAACAGAGCCTTATTTACCGCATCATGAGCCACCACTAATCCCGTCAGGGGTTGGGAATCATATTTATTAATGATATTCTGCCATCCCAGGGCTACCCTTTCTCCTACCTGATTTAAGTTTTCACCTTCTGGCATCTGTACCGTTTCCGGTGCAGTTTTCCACTGATTTAATAAACCCGGATAATCATCCTCAATTTCCGATTCAAATTTACCCTCCCATAAACCATGGCTAATCTCTCGGAAATTGTCCTCAAATTGTAGTTCTATATCTCGGTGATATTCCAGGATAATTTCTGCCGTTTCTCGGGGGCGTGCCATGGGGCTACTGACCGCAAAATCGATTTTAATATCCTGGAGAAATTCGGCAGCTTTGCGAGCTTGTAATCGCCCGTTATCATTCAGGGGAATATCAATCTGACCTTGAAACTGTCCTTTTCGGTTCCATTCAGTTTCTCCATGGCGCACTAACAGCAGTCTCGGTCCACGATGTTCCGGGCGAAGGGTGGGGAGTTTCTCCCGCACATGGCTAGTGAGGTTCATCGATTCTAATTGTACGGCTGCGGGTAGTGGTAGTTCTCCGGGGGTGACATCACCAATATTGATAATGCTAATACCGCAGTTAGACTGTTGAATACTTTGATAGAATTGGGGTTGAACTCCTAAAGCCGTAGCGATCAGCGATCGATTGATGCCGTTATGAGCCACTACTAGGATGGTTTGGTTGGTCTGGATAGAGACGTGCCGCCAAAATTGTTTGGCTTGCTCAAATAAGGCTAACACCGGGAAATGTTTATGCCCAGATTCTAATACCATGAAAAACTCATGGGGGCTCTGTTGCCAACATTGATAATCTTCGGGAAAGCGATCGCGGACTTCTTGGCGGGGGAGTCCAGCCCACAGAGGCAGATCAATTTCCATTAATAGGTCTGTCGGTTGCAACTGAGGGGCTGCATCCAGTCCAGAGCTAATCAATTGGGCTGTTTGTTGCGCTCGTTGTAGAGGACTGTGATAAATAGCATCGAACCTTAAACCCTGGAGGGCTTGGGCGACGCAGGTGGCATCAACGCGGCCCTGGTCGGTGAGAACCGAATCATCCAGGCGGCCCTGAATTCGTTTTTGGGCGTTGTAGGTACTCTGACCGTGACGGACAAGGATTACACGGGTCGTCATCTTAAAATTTTAAGTTCGATGGTAAGCCAGAAGCATTTTAACTTGTTTGGGGCAGTTTCCTACTACTCATTTATGATGTAAAGAGATGTTAAGGGTCTGTCCCAGCAAATCCTCAAGATAGGATTCTGATTAACGGGACTGTTGAAATGCTTAGGGCGTGGGCGAAATTGATGATGAATAATCAGATTACAGGCGATTACCATTGGGGTTTGATGGCTTTGTCTTTGGCAATGGCTGTGATTACCTCTTATATCCCTATGGATTTGGCTGTACAAGTCCGTGAGGGTCTATGGACGGCGAAACGGTGGGGGTTTTGGCTGTGCATAGGGGCGATCGCTATGGGGACTGGTTTGTGGTCTATGGATTTTACCACTATAGTCGCCCTAGAACTTCCCCTAGATGTTACTTATAACCTGTCGATGGTTTTGCTGTCCTTGTTGATGGCTATTATGGCTTCTGGGATGTTTCTGGGGCTCGCACTCAGAGAGCAGGCGAGTCGGTTTATCCTGATTACAGGTGGGATTTGTATAGGCACTACACTGGCTTTGATGGACTATCTGGCAATTAGCGCCATAGCCACGGAAGCTGAGATTGTTTATGATGCACATTTGGTGCTGTTTTCTGTGGCGATCGCTATTGATGTGGCTTTGATTTCTCTGTGGCTGGCTTTTCGACTTGAAGATAACCCTGTAGTCGAAAAAACTAGACAAAAGGTGATCAGTGCAATGGTTATGGGATTTGGTATCGGTGGAATGCACTATATAGGACTTACGGCGACTGGGTTTATACCCAAATTAATCCTCCCTATTAAATCGAGTGTAGCTGTGAGTCCCTCTTTGAGTCCCTCTTGGTTGGCGATCGCCGTAGTATTGGCCACGGTTATCTGTCTATTTTTTATTGTGTTAACTAAGTTATGGGATCACAAATTGGTCAACCAATTGGCGCGCGAAAAAGTTTGCCAAGACAATGAACAGCAGTTTAGGACTTTGATTCAGCAAATGCAGGTGGGAATGTTATTGCTGAATGCTAAGGCAGAAATTTTGGTTTTTAATCAGGCGGCATTGGATCTTTTACGGCTAAATATTGAACCAGATAGCCTTCAGGTGTTTGGAGAGGGTTGGCATTTGGTGGTGGAGGATGGATCGCCGATTTCTTTGTCAGATTTACCTGTACAAAAAGCGATCGCTACAGGTGAAGCAGTGCATCATGTGGTTATGGGGTTTGATGACCCAAAAACCCAACAGCGACGGTGGTTATTGGTGAATGCCACACTACATCAGCCCGGAAACGACGTGACGCGGGTTATATGTACTATTAGTGATATTACTAATCAAAAGCAGACTGAAGAGGCTCTCAGGCGCAGTCAAGAACGATTTACTCTCGCGGTCGAGGGGGCTAATGATGGAATTTGGGATTGGGATATTTCTGCCGATGAGGTTTATCTATCCCCCCGGGGAAAAATTATGTTGGGCTGCGGACCGGATTTAGATTGTTTCTCTAATTTGGACTCGGCGCTAAGAATTATTCATCCAGATGACCGCCAGCGGGTGGAAGGGATGTTAAATCGGTATTTGGCTAAGGAAATTCCCGCTTTTGATGTGGAATATCGCACCGAATTAGATAATGGTGAACGGCGCTGGATTCGCTCCAGGGGGGTGGCTCTTTGGGATGAACATAACCAGCCCGATCGCATGGTGGGATTTCATACTGATGTGACAGACCGTAAAATGGCTGAACAGGCTCTCCGGGAAGGGGCGGAACAAGAACGCTCTATTCTGCAAATGGTTCAGCAAATGCGAAAAACTTTGGAACTAGAGCAGATTTTTAGTGCTACTACTGGGGAACTTAGACAGGCTTTAAATTGCGATCGCGTTTTGGTTTATCGCTTCCGGGAAGACTGGAGTGGAGAATTTATGGCCGAGTCCGTGACTGAAGGTTGGGTGCAACTTACCGCCACACCTCTGAAAACGAAAAATGTGCTTTTCGGGTCATGAATCATCACTGTGTGATTTCCGATACCTATTTGCCACAAAATCAAGGTGGTATTTATTGCCAAGGAGTCACTTATAGATGTGTTAATGATATTTATGAAATGGGTTTCGATGGTTGTTATCTGGAATTATTAAAACAGTTTCAAGCTAGGGCTTATATTATTACCCCGATTTTTTCCGGCTATCAACTTTGGGGATTATTGGCAGTCTATCAGAATTATCATCCCCGCAGTTGGACGACTGCTGAAATTCACACAGTCACACAAATTGGCTCTCAGTTGGGGGTGGCTGTTCAACAGGCGGAATTGTTGGCACAAACCCAAGAACAGGCTAGACAACTGCAACAGGCTAAAGAAATCGCCGATGCGGCTAATCGAGCTAAAAGTGAGTTTTTGGCGAATATGAGCCATGAGTTAAGAACTCCTTTAAATGCGATTTTGGGGTTTGCTCAACTGATGTCTACTAACCAGAATCTGGCTCCCGAAAAACGTCAACATATTGAGATTATTAATCGGTCGGGGGAGCATCTTCTCGGTCTGATTAATGATATTTTGGAAATGTCTCGGATTGAGGCAGGGGGGGCGACTCTTCAGGTGAATGCTTTTGATTTATATGACTTTCTGAAAAGTTTAGAGGATTTCTTTAAATTGCGGGCGACCTCTAAAAATTTACATCTGATTTTTGAGCGCCCTCAAGGTTTGATTAGGTATATTAAAGCCGATGATAAAAAGTTGCGTCAGGTGTTGATTAATTTATTGGTAAATGCCATTAAGTTTACTGATGAAGGTAGTGTGACGGTTCGGGTTTCTCACCAAAACCAGGATACCTCAGATATATTAAAATTTGAAGTGGAAGATACCGGGCTGGGAATTGCTCCCGAAGACTGTGAAGGACTGTTTGAAGCCTTTGCACAAACGGAAACGGGTTTAAATGCTTCCGAGGGTAGCGGTTTGGGGTTGGCAATTGCACAGCAATTTGTCACACTAATGGGTGGTGAAATTACTGTCCGTAGTTGCCTTAACCAGGGTTCGACTTTTTCGTTTACTATTCCAGTACAAAGGACTGAGGACAAGCCGAACCCAGCGATCGCATCTATTATGGATAGGGTCATCGGTTTGGCTCCTAAGCAGGCGCTCTATCGCATTTTGGTGGTTGAAGACCGAGAAAGCAATCGTTTATTGTTGGTGGAACTCCTGAGTGTCCTGGGGTTTTCGGTCAGAGCGGCTAACAATGGCTCCGAGGCGATCGCTATTTGGCAAGAGTGGAACCCTGACCTAATTTTGATGGATATGCGAATGCCTGTCGTCAATGGTTACGAGGCTACCCGCCAAATTCGCTCTCAGCCTGGTGGTCGGGATACCGTCATTATTGCACTGACTGCTAGTGCCTTTGAGGAACAAAGACAGGATATCATGAAGGTGGGGTGCAATGATTTGCTGCGAAAACCTTTTCAGCGAGGAGAATTGCTCAGTAAATTGAGTCAATATCTGGGTGTGGAATATATTTACAATACACAGCCGGAGATGTCCTCAAATTGGAATTATTCCCAAGAAACTGACAATATATAACCATCAAAAATTCACTTAGAAGCAATCAGATAAATGCCAGAATATTGGCGGGAGCAGGTCTATTCTGCTGCGGCTCAGGGTAGTGATTTACTACTATTAGACCTGATTAAGGAAATTCCCGCTCCGTACAGTAATCTGGCTAATACAATGACAGAATGGGTGGGAAATTTTCAGTTTGATAAAGTTCTGGAATTGGTAGAAACAACCAAACCGGAAGCACCTAAGATCCAACAAATGCCGAATTGAGTGAAAATCAGTGGATACACCAAAAGCAGATATTTTAGTCGTCGATGACAAGCCGGAAAATTTACACCTTCTCTCGGAAATTTTGATGCTAGAAGGATACAATGTCCGCAAGGCTGTTAATGGTAAAATGGCTTTGATGGCCGTCAAGACGGTGCAGCCTGATTTGATTCTACTGGATATTATGATGCCGGGAATGGATGGATATCAGGTTTGTAAAGAGTTGAAAAACAATCAAACATTAGCTAAGGTTCCGGTAATATTTCTCAGTGCTTTAAATGATGTTTTTGATAAGGTCAAAGCCTTTGGTGCTGGGGGTGTAGACTATATTACTAAGCCTTTTCAAATGGAGGAGGTTCTAGTGAGGGTGCAAAATCACCTGATGCTGAAGGAGGCGGAAAAGAAAATTCTGGAGTTGAATACTGAGTTAGAAGCCAGGGTTAAAGAACGCACTCAACAATTACAAATTGCTAATTATAAATTGTTGGAAATGGCTCTACATGACCCGTTGACTAAACTGCCAAACCGGGCCTTGTTTATGGACAAGATATCCTTAGTAATTAAGAGTGTCAAAGAGGGTAATAATCATGGTTTTGCGGTGCTGTTTATGGATTGCGATCGCTTTAAGGTGGTGAACGATTCCTTGGGGCATACAGTGGGAGATGAATTGTTAATTGCTATTGGCGATCGCATTCAAAAAATACTCAAAAATAATGATTTACTCTCCCGTTTGGGCGGAGATGAATTTGCCATTATTGTACATGATGTTAATGAAATTGAACCCGTAAGGAATCTCGCTGATTCTATTCTGGAGGTGATGTCTTGTCCTTTTCAAATCTATAGCCGAGAGATTTTTATTAATATGAGTATCGGTGTGGTTCTCAGTAATAGCAACTATGAACAACCAGAACATTTATTGCGAGATGCAGATACAGCTATGTATCGTGCCAAAGCCCTAGGACGGGGACAATATCATATCTTTGACCCGGCTATGCACAAAGAAGCCCTGGATTTATTGGGTTTAGAAACTGACCTAAGACGGGCTATTGAAAATCAAGAATTAATCCCTTATTATCAGCCAATTATTAACTTAGAAACTGGTAAAATTTCGAGTATGGAAGCCTTGGTGCGTTGGCAACATCCCCAACGGGGCTTGGTCCCACCTGGTATGTTTATCCCCTTGGCTGAGGAAATGGGTATAATTACTACTATTGGAACTTTGATGCTGGTAGAAGCCTGTCATCAACTGAAAAATTGGCAGGAGCAGAAATTGGTAGATGAATCTGTTAGTATGAGTGTGAATCTCTCTGTCAGACAGTTTACCCAAGCCGATCTAATTGCAACGGTTGATGATATCCTGGCTGAAAGTGGTTTAAATCCTAAATGTCTGAGATTAGAAATGACTGAAAGTGCGATCGTCGAAAATACACAAACAGCCCGGACTATTTTAACCCAATTTCGCGATCGCCATATCGGTTTAAGTCTCGATGATTTTGGCACAGGCTACTCCTCCCTCAGTTATTTACACGCCTTCCCGGTAGATACCATAAAAATTGATAAGTCTTTTGTCAGTCTTTTAGACGGAACTCCCGAAAATCTGGGGCTAATTCCTGCCATCATTGGTATTTCTAAAACTTTAAATATGGTAGCCGTAGCTGAGGGAATAGAGACCGCCGAACAACTTGCACAACTACGAGAACTAGAATGTAATAGCGGACAAGGATATTTCTTTTCTAGGCCTTTACCAGCTACTCAAATGGCTGAACTTTTGGCAACTCATCCCCAATGGTAAAATCAAGTCCTAAAAATCGATTATTTCCTTTCAATAAAAATATATGAAATTAAAACAGATAATTTTAAGCATTCTGACTTTCATCTCTATAGTATATGTGACTTTAAGCCTGCTCGGCAGTTGGAGTCAGCCCCAAATTCAAAGCCGTCTGGAACTGTATCAGACTAATTTAATTCTCCAGGCTTCTGGGTGGCAACCACAGACGGAAGACCGGGCGAATTTGCTCACCCTACGAGATAATATTATCGGGAAAGATCCGGTTAATGCTGCCCTGAAACAATACCAAAATGTACAGGAGTCTAACTACCAAAATTTACAGCGACTACAACCCAATCAACCCTCACAATTTTCGCGGGGAGAATTAGCACAGACCATAGGTGAGTTAGAATTGCGAATTGGTATTATCCAAGCGGTGCTGGGAGACTCCCAAAAGGCGATCGCTACTTGGGAATCGCTAATTTCTGAAAATGGTAACTATCCCACCAGTGACACAGCGGAAGTATTAGTAGGACTCTGGACAGAACCACCAGATATAGTAGCTGATGCCGAAGATATTTTACAGGCAAATTTAGAGGGTTGGTTCAGTTTTCAAACTTTAGCCCAACTCTACACTTTACAAAACCGTGAAGATGTCTTACAACAACTAAATAATCAACAGCAGAAAACGTCAGAAAATGCCGTCTATAAATTAGCCATTGTTTCCGCTATTCCTGGCTTTGGGTTGGTGTCGGGAATTATCCTATCCATCATTTTAGCAGTGCAATGGTTCCTGAAACGTGAACAGGCAATTATCAACCGTAATGCTGATGTTGAATGGTCTGTTCCTTGGACTGCGGAAACGATTGTGCAAGTGTTTGTTTTAGGTTTTTTCCTAGTTGGACAGTTATTAATCCCATTGATTTTCCAACTCCTCGGTTTAAGACCGGCGGCGGGAGATGTGAGACTGCAAGCCTTTTATATCCTCATAACTTATATGATTTTAGTGGGTGGTGGCTTGGGGGTTTTATATCTGTCTATCAAATCATTTTTCCCTCTCCCGGAAGGTTGGTTTAGGTTCAAATTATGGGATAGTTGGTTATTATGGGGTTTCGGTGGCTATTGTGTAGCTTTACCCTTAGTGATTTTAACTTCCTTAGTCAATCAAAGATTATGGGATGGTCAAGGGGGAAGTAATCCGATATTACCCATAGCTTTAGAAAATCGAGATCCGGTAGCTTTAGGGATATTTTTCTTTACCGCTTCTATAGCAGCACCTTGGTTTGAGGAGGTGTTATTTAGGGGGTTTCTGTTACCGTCCCTTACCCGCTATTTTTCCCTGTGGGGTGCAATTATAGCCAGTGGGTTGCTGTTTGCTGTGGCTCATTTGAATGTCTCGGAAATTTTGCCTTTATTCGTGTTAGGAATTGTCCTGGGATTTGTCTATACACGATCGCGTAATCTCTGGGCTCCTATGTTATTACACAGTTTATGGAATAGCGGCACCTTAATAAGTTTGTATATCTTAGGAAGTGGCGCTAATTAGTCTATAATAAAGCCCCAGAAGTCAAAGATCTGGGGAATCTTCCGAGGAATAATCCCTGGTCGGATAGCCTCGCCGCCGCATACCCTTAGAAGCGATCGCCAATAATAAACCCGTGAGTAGGGATAACTCCAAATGAGTGTACCAAGTCGCCACCCCCAAGGACAGCAAAGCGATCGCACCAACCATCAAAACCTGAATTCGCCTAGACATAAAAAATCACAAACCCAACCATTCAATTATAATAGTCATTCAACTGATAGACCATTATCGATAAGTTATCCCTAATATCAAACCATGACCACAAAACCCCGCCATTACCATATCACCACTTTCGGATGTCAAATGAACAAAGCCGACTCCGAACGTATGGCAGGCATTTTAGACGAAATGGGGTTAACCTTCGTTGAAGACCCAAACCAAGCTGATATCGTCCTTTACAACACCTGTACCATTCGCGATAACGCCGAACAGAAAGTCTACTCCTACCTGGGGAGACAAGCGAAACGGAAACAGGAAAATCCGAACCTGACCCTAATTGTAGCGGGATGCGTCGCCCAACAGGAAGGAGAAGCACTCCTGCGTCGGGTTCCCGAACTTGATTTGGTCATGGGACCGCAACACGCCAACCGTCTCCAAGACCTATTAGAGCAAGTATTTGAGGGTTCCCAGGTGGTGGCGACTGAACCGATTAATATTGTGGAAGACATCACCAAACCTCGCCGAGATAGCAATATCACCGCCTGGGTGAATGTAATTTATGGTTGCAACGAACGCTGTACCTATTGCGTAGTTCCCAACGTCCGAGGAACCGAACAGTCCCGCACCCCGGAAGCTATCCGGGCGGAAATGGAAGAATTAGCCAGGGCGGGTTATAAAGAAGTTACACTGCTGGGACAAAATATTGATGCCTATGGTCGCGACCTCCCCGGTTCTACCCCAGACGGTCGTCACCAACACACTTTGACAGACCTGCTCTATTATGTGCATGATATACCCGGTATTGAGCGTATCCGTTTCGCTACCAGTCATCCTCGCTATTTCACAGAAAGGTTAATTCGCGCCTGTGCGGAACTTCCCAAGGTGTGCGAACATTTCCATATCCCGTTTCAGTCGGGGGATAATGATGTGCTAAAGGCCATGGCGCGGGGATACACCCATGAAAAATATCGTCGGATTATTAATACTATTCGCGAGTATATTCCCGATGCGTCAATTAGTGCTGATGCGATCGTCGGGTTTCCGGGAGAAACAGAGGCGCAGTTTGAGAATACCCTAAAACTGGTTGATGATATTGGTTTTGACCTGTTGAACACGGCGGCTTATTCCCCCCGTCCGGGAACTGGGGCGGCGTTGTGGGAAAATCAGCTTTCTGAGGAGGTGAAAGCCGATCGCCTACAACGGTTAAACCGACTGGTGAATGTGAAGGCTATGGAAAGATCCCAAAGATACCGCGATCGCATTGAGGAGGTATTAGTCGAAGGCACAAACCCCAAAGACCCCAGCCAGGTGATGGGACGTACCCGTGGTAATCGTCTGACGTTTTTTAAAGGGAATTTGGCGGAACTCTCAGGTGAACTGGTGAAAGTGAAGATTATAGAGGTGCGGGCATTTAGCCTCACCGGAGAACCTATTGAGTTATATGTGACCCTATGAATACTAAAATTTTTAAAACAATCGGTTTTGTCTCTCTGCTGGGGATGGTTTGGGTAAGTGCGATCGCTTGTCAGAAAAACCCTCAAGCCCAAAATAATGCCATTCAGGTCGCCCCAGCCGGTCCTATGCCTACAGTAACTCAAAATCCCCCTTCTCTGGCGCAACCGGGTCAGGGGGGTATGAATTTACCGAGACCCAGAGATAATGGCGATTATACCCGTTCAACTCATACCACCTGGGAAGTGACAGACAGAGACCCCAACGGTTTAAACTGTCGCATGGCTAATAATCTCAGCAGCTATAACCAACTTCTGGCTAACCAGGGTCAGGTGACTATGAATATCAAAAACTGGCCAGTAGTTGGCACGATCAAACAAGGACAGGATTTTGAGATTAATCTGGGTCCGGCCGGATTTGGTATTGTTTATGATAACGAAAACCAACCCTGGATGTATGTTGAACGTACTGATGAACAAGGGGCCGCGAGTAATTGTTTTGTGCGGGCTAACCATCGTTTTGTACAACCGATCGCCACTCAGAATGTCTTATGATTAAGCCCTCCTGGGTGAGGACGGGTTGATTGATATTGTCGGTGGTGGATATTTAGGAACCCACCCCGACATTTGTGCTAATTTTGTTGACTTCCTGATTGTTTCAGATAGCCTCATAGAGGTTCATCACATCAGCGATCGCCATACGAGAATAAGCCCCCAAAGTCAGAGGGGAGGTGTGATCATGTTCCAGGTGATCCGCCGCCGCACAGGCGATCATCGCCGCATTATCAGTGCAGAATTTCATCGGAGGGAACAAAACCCTTAAATGGTTTTCCTTAGCCGCTTCCTGTAACAAATGACGGAGGCGACTGTTAGCAGCAACTCCCCCCCCAACCGTAATAGTATCCAATTGGTAATTGAGGGCGCAGGCGATCGCTCGTTTGGTTAACCCCCTGGCAACTGTATCCTGAAAGCTGGCTGCCAGGTCTGCCACGGGCAGTTCGACCCCTTTTTGGTTTAATTTATCCACCAAACGTAAGACAGCCGTTTTCAGGCCGCTAAAGCTGGAATCATAGGGATGATAGCCACCCCCAGGTAGGGAAATGCGACCCTCTGGGAGAGGGAAGGCTTGGGGGTTCCCACTGGCTGCAAGGCGATCGATAACCGGGCCGCCTGGATAACCGAGGTTGAGTAAACGAGCCACCTTATCAAAGGCTTCTCCCGCCGCATCATCGCGGGTTTGACCCAAAGTTTCATACTGACCACAACCGATCACCCGAATTAAACTGGTGTGGCCCCCAGAAACTAATAAACAGAGAAATGGTGGTTTTAAATCCGGTTCACTGAGGTAGGACGCATAAATGTGACCTTCTAGGTGATGGACTCCTAAAAATGGCTTCTGGTGAACCATCGCTAAACTTTTCGCCGCTGTGATTCCCACTAATAGCGCTCCCACTAACCCCGGAGCGCAGGTAGTAGCGATCGCATCAATATCAGTCCAGTCCTGATTAGCTGAACTTAGTGCTTCGGTAATTAGGGGGTTGACCATTTCCAAATGTTGCCGGGAGGCCACCTCTGGCACTACCCCCCCATAGGGGCGATGAATAGGGATTTGAGAAGCCACCACATTACTGCAAACTTTACGATTCTTTACAATTGCTACCCCTGTTTCGTCACAACTTGTTTCAATTGCTAAAACTGTTGCCATTGGCTGATAAATTTAATCATAAGATTGAGTTACATCTAGTAGCTTATCCCCAGAAAGAGATTAAATGGGTGTCAAGAGTCTGAATTCAAAGTAAGATGGCTCCTAAGCCCTTAATCCGTTGGGATTGTACAAAAAACTTATTGTTTTGTAACAAAAGGAAACAAATCTATGCGACGATTGTTGGCTCTAGTTCTCGCTCTCGGTCTTTGGTTCGGTGGTAGCGCAGCCGCCGAGGCTTATAACCTAACTCCCTGCTCCGATTCGGCTGCATTTCAGCAACGGGCCCAAACTTCTATCGCCCGCAGTGCTAACCCAGACCAAGCTAAAGCTCGGTTCGAGCGCTATTCCCAAGAACTCTGTGGCGAAGATGGCCTACCTCACCTGATTACAGATGGTAGCCTGTCCCACGCTGGCGATTTCTTAATCCCCAGTGTTCTATTCCTGTATATCGCCGGATGGATTGGTTGGGTAGGTCGTTCTTACCTCCAGTATGCTCAGAAAGATAAAAAGCCCACCGAAAAGGAAATCATTATCGAAGTTCCCAAAGCTGTGCAATTGATGCTGGGTGGATTTCTCTGGCCTCTGGCTGCTCTCAAAGAAATGACCACCGGGGAAATGTTTGCTAAGGATAATGAAATCACCGTTTCTCCTCGCTAAGAGATTCGCGGATGTAGCTCAAGCCTTTTGCGGGTTAGTTTAAGGGAATTTTTCCCAAATTGTATCGAATGTTTGGCAGATCAATTAGGAGACTCAATTCATGCAGGACTTTTTGAAATATTTGTCTACTGTGCCAGTTTTGGCAGCGGTTTGGCTGTTAATTACTGCTGGTATTCTGATCGAATTTAATCGGTTTTTCCCCGACCTTCTGTTTCATCCCCTCTAGGGATTAGAACCGGAAAAATGGGCAGGTTGCCCTAAGTGGCGATCGCATCATTAACAAGAGATTGATATTTATAGGGGTGATGATAAATTGCCCCTATAATATTGTCCTGGTCTACCTGCTCCCTAGTGGGATTATTGACCATAATAAAAATCACTTATTTTTCTGATTCCGTATCGATGAAATCCTACACTGCTGCCGCGATCCAAATGACCAGTCTGCCTGATTTGCAGAAAAATTTGTCAGAAGCTCGCGATTTAATTGAACTAGCTATTCGTCAAGGCGCTGAATTAATTGGCTTACCCGAAAACTTCTCGTTTATGGGTGAGGAAGAAGATAAACTTATGCAGGGTTCAGAAATTGCCGAAGAAACCGAAAAATTTTTGAAAACTACCGCCCAACGTTTTCAGGTAACCCTTTTGGGTGGAGGGTTTCCCGTTCCCAAAGGAGAAGGTAAAGTCTGCAATACCGCCTTGTTAGTAGACCCCACAGGTCAGGAGTTAGCACGATATGAAAAAGTGCATCTTTTTGATGTCAATGTACCTGATGGAAATACTTACTGCGAGTCCGCCACCGTGAAAGCCGGGACCGATTTCCCACCTGTTTATAATTCCCCAGAATTGGGTCAGTTGGGTTTATCTGTATGTTATGACGTGCGGTTTCCAGAATTGTATCGGCATTTATCTAAACAGGGAGCCGAGGTGTTATTTGTTCCCGCCGCCTTTACCGCCTATACCGGGAAAGACCACTGGGAAGTTTTGCTAAAAGCTAGAGCGATCGAAAATACTTGTTATGTGATTGCTCCCGCCCAAACTGGTTGTCACTATGGCCGCCGCCACACCCACGGTCACGCCATGATTATTGATCCTTGGGGAATGATACTAGCTGATGGGGGAGATCAGCCAGGAGTCGCCTTAGCTGATATTGAACCCACCCGCCTCCAACAGGTCCGTCGCCAAATGCCATCCCTGAAACATCGGGTATTTTAGCACATCAGCCACTAAGGTGCGTCAGTTGCCGATTATTGATTGTTCACCAGTCGCTTAATACATTGCCCTCACCCTAAATCTGGATCCCAGAGAGGGAGAGGGACTTTGAGAGGTGATCAGATGATTTATGAACAGGCTGTATTGATTGGCGAGGCGGGTTCTGACGCACTCCATGAGACTGGGTGATTGGGAAATAATTTGAGACTCGTAACCTATGTATAACTAATACAAAAGTTGATTTATCCTTTTTATAACTCTATGCGAACCCACTTTTCGCTACAGTAGACAGGAACGAGTTTTCACAAAATGGATGGTTCTATCAGTTTTGGGGATAATCTCCCCATTTTCCATGTTTTCATCTTTAGGAGTTGATCCCGTGCCACTGTTGGCAAACACCATCGAGGGAATTAGCGAAGCTCCCGAGGCTGATGGGAATATGGTGTTATTGGCGGTACTACTCAGCCTAATTGCCATTTATACAGCCAGTAAAGTTGGTGGCGAGTTCTTCAACTGGTTAGGATTTCCCCCAGTTTTAGGAGAATTAGTCGGCGGGGTAGTCATTGGTATTTCAGCACTGCACTTAGTCGTATTTCCTGAAGGTGGTGTCGGCGCTTCTGACTCCGTGATCATGCAAATACTGTCATCGACAGCAGGGTTAGATATCAGTGCTGCTGGAGCCACCTTTGAGGCTCAAAGTGAGGTGATCTCAGTTCTCGCTGAAATTGGTGTGATCGTCCTACTATTTGAAATTGGCTTAGAATCCAATATTCGTGAACTGCTGGAAGTAGGGGTTCAATCCCTAGTGGTGGCAATTGTGGGGGTCGTGGCTCCATTTTTCGCCGGAACCATTGGCTTAATTCTCATCTTTAATGTTCCGCCTGTGGCTGCAATTTTCGCTGGTGCCGCTTTGACTGCTACCAGTATCGGGATTACCTCCCGTGTGTTAGCTGAAATTGGCCGCTTGTCTTCTAAGGAAGGTCAAATTATTCTCGGCGCGGCGGTCATGGATGACATCCTCGGAATTATTGTCCTAGCGGTGGTGGCTAGTTTAGCCAAAACCGGAGAAATCGATGTTACTAACATTATCTTCCTGATTATCAGTGCCACTGTGTTTCTGGTGGGTGCAATTTTATTGGGAAGGTTCTTTAATGATACTTTTGTGACTCTGGCTCAACAGTTCAAAACCCGTGGTCGGATTGTGATTCCGGCTTTTATTCTGGCGCTGTTGCTGTCCTATATCGCTGCCGCTATTGGTTTAGAGGCGATTTTGGGTGCTTTTGCTGCGGGGTTAGTCTTGGATGAAACTGACCCAGGAAAGGAACTCGAAGAACTTACTAGACCGATTTCTGATGTGCTGGTACCGATATTTTTTGTTACCGTTGGGGCGAAAACTAATTTAGAGGTTCTTAATCCTGCTGTTCCTGACAACCGCCAGGGACTCGTGATTGCTTCTTTTCTGATTGTTGTGGCAATTTTCGGAAAAGTTATCTCTGGGTTTAGCGTCTTTGGCGTGGAGAATATCAACCGATTGGCGATCGGGGTCGGTATGATTCCCCGGGGCGAGGTCGGTTTGGTATTTGCAGCCGTAGGCTCTGACAGTGGCGCTTTGTCGCCTTCTCTGGATGTCGCAATTATCTTGATGGTGATTCTGACTACTTTTGTGGCTCCGCCTTTGTTGCGGGTGGTGTTCCGTGATGATGAACCGACGGCTACGGAACCGGAAACTACTGCTTGAACTAAAATAGCGACCCACTCAGCCACGATAGAAACAGGTGGGGGTTCAATGGCCAAGATTGTGGCATGATCCTACCATGGGGTGTATGGGGGCAAAAGTTCCCGCCACACCCCACCCCCACCTCGCTGTCTTTGGGTGAGGGAGCTTCATTAGTCAATCCTTAAAATATTCTGAATTTATGTTGATCGCTCGGTTCGATAAAACCGGGCTTTTTTTCTTTTCTAGTTAGGCTGTTGGTGATTAGAGGGGGATTCACTGGTTCCGAACCTGATATTTCGAGAAATATTTTTGTATGGTAATCTATATGGGTAAAGAGCATGATTTAATCTCAAATTAGGTTAACATTTTACGGCAATACGGTATAATACCAAGTATGGTGCGAGACCTTCGGGTATGAAATAAAGCTGAAATGGGCGTGGGGACTACCCGGTGAGGACTTCAACCCCTTGGTTGATTGGATCGCATCCATGGCCATCCCATAACACAGCCTGATTTTTTTGCCCACCTTCGAGACTTCCAATATGGCCAGTCAGGTGAAGCGTCTAATCAGGTCTAAGACTGCCCGCGCCATGCTGACATGGGCGCATTATCGATTCAAACTAACCCTGAGACATAAGCGCGGAAATAACTGGAACCACAGTTGTAGATGTGACCGAAGAATACACCAGCAAAACCTGTACTCACTGTGGTCATGTCCATTCCCAGCTAGGTGGCTCAAAAGTGTTCCGATGTCCTGAGTGCGGGTTCACTCTACCACGGGACTGGAACGGTGCTTTTGGAATCTTTCTAAAAGCTTTGCGGGATACCGCCTCTGTTACCTTAACGGGTAATAGTGCTATCGTCGCATTGTCCGGGAACAACCGGAAAAATGTCGCGTAAATGTATCAGTTACGCTATGGCGAAAGGTGGTTGGCCAAAGCATCAAGTAGCTGACTATAGCTATATTGTAGTAAGCAGTTGAATAAGCCACCAGAATGGGCTCAACAATAGCGCTTTTAACCTAACTGTTAAAGGCTCAATGAGTGACACATAATCTGGCGTGATTACTTCACTTCAGATGATGCCATACTCAGAAACTTCCGGCTATGGCCAGATTTTTCGGGTTTAAATTTATCTGTTGTCGGATACAATTACTTACGCAATACGAATAGGGTTCGGCTTGAGTTATATAACTGGCCATCCATACCTGGGGACAAAATTATGAAACATACCCTTTCTGTTTTAGTTGAAGATGAGGCGGGTGTTCTGACGCGCATTGCTGGTTTGTTTGCTCGTCGTGGATTTAATATTGAAAGCCTGGCTGTTGGACCTGCTGAAAAATCTGGGGTTTCCCGAATTACGATGGTGGTCCCTGGGGACGATCGCATTATTGAGCAGTTGACTAAGCAACTCTACAAGCTGATTAATGTTCTCAAGGTACTTGATATTACTGAGGTTCCCTGTGTGGAACGGGAGTTGATGTTATTGAAGGTTAACTCCCCTAGCAGTGCTATTCGTTCCGAGATTATTGAGTTGGCTCAGATTTTTCGCGCGCGGGTGGTTGATATTGGGGATGACTCCCTGACTATTGAGGTGGTCGGAGACCCTGGTAAAATGGTGGCGATCGTTCAGGTATTGAGTAAATTTGGCATCCGCGAAATTTCTCGGACTGGTAAAATCGCCCTCACACGGGAGTCCGGCGTTAATACCGAATTCCTCAAGAGTCAACCCGCTGAACCTAAGTTTTAACTTCCACCAAAACCCTCACCCCTGGTGGCTTTTCCAGGTCCTGGGGGCTGTTTTGATCAAAAAAAGTTGATTTTTAAGTCATATTTTGCCATTGATCAGCTACAATATGATTAGTCGCCTCCCCCATAGTGCTGGTGGAGGTGTGGGGTTGTTATGTTTTTAAACAGTATGGACGAACATAATTGCGGGACTATTTATGATGAACTGGTCGAAATACTTAATCAGTTAGAATTGGGATGGATCGCTGAACAGGTAGAGGAGATTTTAACGGCTGGAAAAACGGTTGAGGAAATGGTTATGGGGAGAAAATCCCCTGACCTCAAATTGGCGTATTATAGCCCCCAGGAACAGTTATCAATGCTGATTGATGCTATCGATCGCACTGTGATTTCTGGGGTGGAAATGGAGCAAGAAATAGCGGCTCTATTAGATAATCAAGGACTGACTACAGATTTAAAATCAGAAATATGCTGGCATTCAACCCTAGCACAAACGGGGGAATTTGTCAAGTTTTATCAGCCGGAAATTTTAGAAAGATTAGCCGCGGCTGAACAGGTCAGAAAAACCCTAGGAAAGTTGCGGGTCAATTCCGCCAAAAATCCGCCATCATTGTTGACGGAAATTAAGGGAAATTTAGAGGCGATCGTTAACCCAAATCTCAGGAGATATCAACAACTGAGGAACCTGTTTAATTGTTACATATTTAATATCTTGGTGACAGGGGCAAAAAATGAGGGAGGTAAAGTCAGCTATAAGGATGTGACGAAACAGGCTACAGATAGGTTAATATTTCGTCAACGTCCGGGGAAAATCTATGAGCAAATACAGCCCTATACTCACGGACTTATTGAATTTGCCAATAAGCCACCTTTAGAAATACATATCGGGGTGAAAGTCCACGGGCGGCTGCGAGTTTTGTATGATTGCGATATCTGCGTATTATATAAAATGGAGGCGGATGCTTGTCGAAATAACGGGCGGGAACCTCGCGCGTCGCGGATTTTATTGGGGGTTAATTGTGAATATTCTGCCTCCCAATTACAGCCAGAAGTAGCCCAAGCGTTTTTATCTTTAGCCTCGGAGTTACGGGTAGCGGGAGATTGTTATTTTGTGTCGAATAGTGTGTCAGAAGTAGCGGGGAAGTTGTTAGCGAGTCGGAAGCGAAAATGGGAGTGTGGTATAATTCCGGGTGATGTTAATAATGTACATAGATTGATGTACGGGTTTCAGACAATTTTTAAAGATTTTCAGGCGAAAAGTTAATGATGAATGAGATTTTTTGGGAAATTCATAGGGATTTATTGAGGGAAAGTCCGGGGGGTGATGAGTATACTAGACAAGGGTTTAGGATGCTACCAAGTTTGTCTAAACGGAAGATTTTAGATATAGGTTGTGGTCCGGGGTCGTCTACTCTGGAATTAGCGAGATTAACGGATGGAGAAATTACGGCGATCGATATTCATCAACCTTATTTAGACAGTCTTAAACAAAAGGCGATCGCCGAAGGTTTTGGGGAGAGGATAACCTGTTTAAATCAAAGTATGTCATCCCTAAATTTTCCGCCATCTAGTTTTGATATTATTTGGGCTGAGGGTTCCATCTATATTATGGGTTTCGAGACGGGATTAAAGCAATTAAAATCCTATCTCAAATCGGGTGGTTATATGATGGTGAGTGAGTTAGTGTGGTTACGGGATAATCCACCGTCGGAGGTTTATGATTTTTGGCAAGCTGATTATCCAGCCATGAAAAATCTATGGGAGTTATCGGAGATTATTGCTAATTGCGGATATGAAATAATTAACCAATTCACGCTACCAGAGAGGGGTTGGTTAAATTACTATAACCCCTTGGAGGAGAGGATTAATCATCTGTATAGAATTTATCAAGACAATCAGGAGGGGTTGAAAATTTTAGACATGGAAAAACGGGAGGTGGAAATATATCGCGAGTATCACGAATGGTATGGATATGAATTTTTTATCCTCCACAACCCCTAAGAAAAAGGGAACCGACGGGGTAATGTATCAGGAATTATGAATCATTTGGGTAACTTGAGAGGTTACCCATTGAATCACCTGAGAACCCAAACTTACATGGTCTAGTAAATCGATTTCCCTAATCCCAGTAGGACTGGTGACATTAACTTCTGTGAGATAACCACCAATGACATCAAGACCGACGAAATATAGTCCGGATTCAATTAATTTGGGGGCAACTCGGCGACAAATATGCAACTCTCGATCGCTTATTTTAGTTTGAGCGACGCGACCGCCGACGGCCATATTTCCCCGAAACTCTTTACCAGTAGGAATGCGATTAACAGCCCCAATAGGTTCACCATTTAACAAGATAATGCGTTTATCGCCATCTTTGGCGGCGGGTAAGTAGGTTTGAATCATGACAGGTTCAACACCTTGGCGGGTGCTAATTTCCACGAGGGAATTAAAGTTGCGATCGTCTGGTTCCAGAAACAAAATACCCTCACCCGCCTTACCACCCAAAGGTTTTAAAACTGCTGCGCCCTCATGTTCGACAAATTCCCGAATCACCTTTTTTTTGCGGCTAACAATAGTTTTAGGAATGACATCAGCAAACTGGAGGGCATACATTTTTTCATTAGCAGCGCGTAACCCTTGGGGAGCATTAACGGTTAAAGTTTTGGTGGGGTCGATATAGTCGAGAATATAAGTGGTATATAGGTAAGAAACAGTTACGGGGGGGTCAACCCGCATAAACACTGCATCCATGGCTTCTAAGGGCTGTAATGTGGAAGCGCCCAACTCAAACCAGGGGGAGTTGACCACCCAAGTCTGATCTCGCCTAGTAATAGGAGTCAAATGAAGGGAGGTGAGGGTTCCCCAGGCTTTCCCAGCAATTACACTTAGTTGATGGCTTTGAGTAATCCAAATTTCATGACCCATTACTTGGGCGGCTTCCATGATAGCAACAGTGCTATCGTGGGCGGGATTTAGATTAGCGATGGGGTCAATAATAAAAGCAAATTTCATTAATGATATTAATAAAAGTTATCAGGACGACCCCCAGACTGCTGCTGGGGGTTTTGTTAAACTAAGCGCTAAGTAGGGAATCAAGCTGACCTTGGGCTTCTAAGGCGTGGAGGTCATCACAGCCACCAATATGGCGACCATTGATGAAGACTTGGGGAACAGAACGCCGTCCATTGGATTTAGCAGCCATGCGATCGCGAGATTCTTCATCTCCATCAATCACATATTCGGTAAACTCCCAGCCTTTGCGTTTGAGGAGAGCCTTAGCTCGTAAACAAAATGGACAGCTACTCCAAGTATAGATTTCAATGGAATTAGTCATAGATGTCTTAGGGAGATGATTAATATTTCTTAATATATTGAGTTAATTAGGCTTTGTCAACGAGACCACCCTGGGAACAGGGTGGCCATAAATCAGTTTATAGATTAGCTGACGGCTTGCAATACACTGGCATATAAGCCAGGGGCGTAGGCTTCAAAGACTTTTCCGGTTTCAGAACAGGTAATCATTAAATAGTCACAGGTGTGACACTGGGTTTTAATGACTGTATTGCTGCGATAGCGTTCGGCGTAAGAACCGCAATTCGGACAACGGATGATTTGTTTGGTAGACATTTAAAATGGTTTTTTTACTGGGTTTAAATTTGGCGCTAATTAACCCCAAAATTTGTCGGGTAATTCCTGACTATTTAGCCAGATTACCACGACATTAAGAGGAGATATTTAACGGATGGTTAGTAGCAGGCAAAAAAAATGAAAGAACGGATAACTGTATTGAGCTACTGACTAATTATGCCAGAATTTGAACCGGGTAGCAATAGCGACTAATTAGGAATACCTTGATCCCGAACGGTAAATCATGATGATTGAGGGATGGGGTTGAGGGAAGAAGGGCGATAATTGGGGGATTATAGCTGTTGTGATTAAATTTTGGGTGCGAATTTTTGTCGATCGCAGTTTTCCAAATTAATAAAGATTTAAGATTTGCATAACTATCCAGAGAGGGAAACTCAGGATTTCTCGACCTGGAGGACAAGGCGATCGAGTTGGTGTTGCATCTGAGTTTTGACCAATTGGTAACAGGACTCGACATAATCACGATCGCCCGCCGCCTCTCGACCATAGCGTTGAAAGACAATAGGTTCACAGATGCGAATATAGATTTCCCCTGGTAAAGGGATATTAGGCAAAGGACCAATACTTAACCCCCAGGGGAGTCCCAAATAAATGGGGAACACTTCCGGGTCAATATCGAGTAACCAAGGCATCCCCAAATCATGGAGGATCTTAGCCTGTTGATAACAATCAGCGAGGACAATGAGGGTATCATGGGCTCCATGGGAAATGAGGGGAACAATAGGGGACCCGGTGCGTAAGGCCAATTTAATAAACCCACGCCGCCCAGCAAAATAAATCTGATTTCTCATATTGTGGGGGCGAAACACATCTTCTGGCCCCCCTGGATAAACCAAAACGGGATAATCTGCTTGTAAGGCGGCGATCGCCATTCGGGGATGGGCGCGAATAGCACCACACCGCACGGCTTGAGTAGCAACTGTGGGGGACATTTCCCAGACTTTGGGGTGCATTAAACCATATAGAGGGCGATCGCAGCCAAAGCGATCGGCCCAGCCATATAAACCCATGTGCATATCTGGTGCAGCCAAGCCACCATTATGGGAACCGACAATTAACATTCTCCCTGAGTCTCGAAGATGCTGCCAGCCGTCCATTTTGACCCGAAAATAGTGCTGGTAAAACCATCCCAAAACTGGCATTAGCGATCGGACAAACTCAGGATCTCGTCCATGTAAGGACCAACCATCTAGGTATGGTGGTGATGGTGGGGCATAATTATTATCGGTATGATGCTCGGTATGATGCTCGGTATGATTATCGGTAAATCGGTTCAAGGTTATCGACTCCCAGTAGCAACTAGATTCAATCAAGATCTTCCCTTTTCCAGATGCGGAAAACGCCGCGATGGGGTTATCATCGGCCCTAAAGTCTGAGGATATGCAGAATATGCTTGATCTCAACCAAGATGATACCGCAATGGCTCAGGTGTTGGCGGAGTCGCAGACGATCGCCGTTTATGGTCATTCCGACAAACCCTCGCGCCCTAGTTACATGGTGGCTGAATTTTTGCGAAACCGGGGCTATCGGGTCTATCCGGTGAATCCTTTATTGACAGAGGTCAACGGTCAACCTTGTTATCCGAATTTGCAGGCGGTCCCGGAAACGATTGATATTGTCAATGTTTTTCGAGGTTCGCAATATCTGCCAGAAATTGTTGATGAGGCGATCGCCGTTGGCGCGAAAACCGTCTGGGGTCAGTTGGGAATCAGCCACCCAGAAGCCAGTCAAAAGGCTTTAGATGCCGGGTTAAACCTAGCTATGAACATTTGTATTAAGATTGAGATCGAGCGTCTTCATATAAGCAAAAACCGATGAATCAGGCTGAAACTATACCCCCCCAATCACCGAAATCTTTACCCCCGGCGGTAGTGATCACCGAGAAGTTAGGTAAATTTTACCGGACGGGATTTTGGATGAATCAAAAAATTGAATCCCTGATTAATTGTAGTCTGAGTATATATCAGGGGGAAACTTTTGGGCTTTTGGGACAAAATGGAGCCGGGAAAACGACTTTATTTAAAGTGTTACTAGGTTTGGTGCGTCCCACTTCTGGCGCAGCTTATTTATTGGGGAAACCTATTGGCGATCGCCAAGTCAAACAGCGAGTGGGTTATTTGCCAGAAAACCCCTATTTTTATGACTATCTGACCGGGTGGGAATTTTTAGAGTTGGCGGCGGAACTTTTCCAAATCCCGAAAGCAGTTAGTCGCCAAAGGATTCCCGAATTATTGGATTTAGTCGGACTGGCAAAATCAGCCGCCATCAAAAAACAGATGCGACAGTATTCTAAGGGAATGCTACAACGGATTGGCATGGCTCAAGCCTTAATTAATGACCCGGAAATAGTATTTTTAGATGAACCAATGTCCGGTCTGGATCCGATGGGTCGTTATCAAATCCGAGAGATTATTTTATCACTCAAACAGCAAGGAAAAACCATATTTTTTAACAGTCATGTCCTGTCAGATGTCGAAAAAATATGCGATCGCGTTGCCATTTTATCACGAGGAGCACTCATTTCCATCGGTTCTTTGGATGAATTATTAGGAATCACTGAAACCTATTCCGTGAGTGGCAAAGGTGGTAATCCTCAACAACTGGAGGAATGGGTAACCAACTTGGAAATCGAACAAGACTATTGGCGCGGTAATCTGCAAGGCAACCCCCAGGAATTTATCGCCCATCTACAGGATATCAATGCTCAACTGATATCGATGAATTTATCCCGCCTTTCCCTAGAAGAGTTTTTTATGCAACAATTAAGGGAACGGGGTATTTATTCCAGTCAATAAAACCCACTTAAAAAAAATTAGGAGTTATTATGTCATCTGTAGGAGTTATAATCGATCCACGGATTTTAGATGAGCTATTCGGTGTGGATACCTTACCCGCTGATCTGATTATCCCCCCAGAAGGTTCCGTCAACGGAGAAACTAATAATTCCGGTGATAATTTGGGAAATGGAACTTCCGACTTTGGGGAAACCCTGAGTAGCAATGGTTCAGTTAATGAAATTACTGTCACCGACTCAGCCGGGGAAACCGTGAGGGGGACTGGTGCCGCCGATCGCATTATTGGAGGTGACGGACCCGACTCCTTATTGGGGGGTAGCAACAATGATACCATCTATGGTAAGGCCGGTTCTGATACCCTGTTGGGAGAAGCCGGAAATGACCTATTATTTGGCAACCAAGGCCGGGATTTGCTTTATGGGGGCAATGGTAATGATACCCTCTATGGCGGTCAAGAAGCAGATACCCTCTATGGTGAAGCCGGAGATGATCTGTTGTTTGGCAATTTAGCTAATGACTGGCTGTATGGAGGGGATGGAAACGATACCCTCTTCGGTGGTAAAAACGATGATATCCTGTATGGTGGCGACGGGAATGATCTGCTGTCGGGAGACACTGGCGCTGATACTCTCATTGGTGGGGAGGGTCGCGATTCCTTTGTGGTGAGTTCCCTCAGTGGGGGAGTCAACATTCGCGAAGCCGATGTCATTATGGATTATACTCGGAGTGACGATCAAATTTTGCTCACGGGTGGTCTGCGATCTACTAACCTAGAGTTTGTCTCCGGTACTTCTGTGGGACTGGAAGGGGAACTAGAAGATAGCACCGTGATCCGACTTAGGCAAAGTTTCGATCCTAATCGCGCTTTTGTGGCTATTGTGGTTGGTGTGGATAATCTCACTTCCGCCGATTTTACCGCAATTGATCAGATCACTATTTAAGATTGATGGCCGATTTTCAGGGGTTCCTTAATTTGAATAAGCCACAGGAGTGGACTTCCCATGACTGTGTGGCAAGGGTTCGGCGTATGTTACACCTAAAGCGGGTAGGACACGCAGGCACCCTTGATCCTGCCGCGACTGGGGTGCTACCTATTGCATTGGGAAGGGCTACCCGCCTGCTGCAATTTCTGTCCTCTGAGAAAGCCTATCGGGGAGTGATTCGCTTTGGAATTACCACCGCCACCGATGACCTGGAGGGGGAAACTTTACAGGTGCGATCGGCTTCTCATTTGCAACTGGAACATATCGCCGCCCTGTTGCCTGAATTTATCGGTAAAATTGAGCAAAAGCCACCCTATTATAGTGCTATTCATGTGGGGGGGAAGCGCTTATATGAGAGAGCCAGACGGGGTGAGGTGGTGGAAGTTCCCACCCGGACGGTGGAGGTGTTTGGGTTGGATGTTTTGAGTTGGCGATCTGGGGAGTTTCCAGAGGTGGAATTGGCGATCGCCTGTGGTCCGGGAACTTATATCCGTTCTATTGCTAGGGATTTGGGGGAACGTCTGAACACTGGGGGGACTCTCGCGGGTTTAGTTCGCCTACAGTCCAGTGGGTTTAGCTTGGCAAATAGTTTGACTATCGAAGAGTTGGAAGATCTGGTCAAGCGGGAAAAGTTTAAACCCCTTGACCCCTCTGTGGCTTTGACTCATTTACAGGCGATCGCCCTAGGTTCCGAAGATGCAAAACGTTGGTGTCACGGACAGCGGGTTCCCGTCGCGGGAAATGTCGATGCCGTGTTACGGGTAGATGACCAATCCGGTCAGTTTCTCGGTATTGGACGCATTATTCAAGAACAGGATACTATGGTATTAGCTCCCCAAGTTGTCATGTTGGATAGTTGAGATGAAACAGATATTAATTGGTTTGATTAAGGGTTATAAGTCATTGATTTCTCCGGTGCTTCCTCCCGCTTGTCGCTTTTATCCCACTTGTTCAGAATATGCTATGGAAGCAATAGATCGCTTTGGCATTTTTCGGGGTGGATGGATGGCGATCGCTCGTATTTTGCGCTGTCATCCCCTTCACCCAGGCGGCTATGATCCTGTTCCCCCGAAAGATGATCATGATCATTAACAACTTTCCCCCCGCCGCCATACATCAAACATAATAATCATCCATTATTCCTGATCTTTCTTGACCGTCGATGGTATCGTTTCCTTCGCCACCATAGATAGTATCATCACCAGAACCACCGATAAGGGAATCATGTCCCTCTTCTCCCAAAATCAGGTCATTACCACCACGACCATCAATAGTGTCATTGCCAGGGCCACCATACAAAGTGTCATCACTATCCCCCCCGGTAATGATATCATCACCAGACCCTCCAGCAAAGAAATTTTGCGGCTCCGTAGCCCCTCGAAAGATTAAACTTCCGTCGGGCAATTCTTCAATTTGAGGGGTTTCAATAAACTGTGACATAGTTAGGGACTTTCCTTTTACAAAGGCTCATGGCTTAGGTCAAACTATCCATTGAGTGTAATAGTGTTAACAAGGCTGAAAAGGGTACTAACGGCTAGATGGCCTCGGGCTTGAGAATATCTGATCAGGTAATGTCCTAAATCTCATGTTTAGAAATTTTCAGCATTAGATCAAACTACTCCTATTCTCTAGGCGAGAAGCCATTCATCCGGAAAACAGTCGAATAGTTTTGCTATTGATTGCCTGATACCTTCGGCCATAGGCTGTGTGATTAATGCCATAAAAAAAGTAGGGTTATTACTAACCCTACTGTTAAACAAATTACTATTGAGAATCGAGGAGCAATCTGCTATTCCAAAAATGGAGGCAATACGACTTAACTCCTACGCCAAGGATTTTAACCTTAGAATAGCTCGAAATCGGAAGCTGTAATATCTGGAGTACCCAAGAATTCGGCTATTTCTTCGCCGTTGAATAGTAAAACGCCTGTGCTTTGGATGTACACTAAACCGCTTAACCCACTAGCCTGTGCGGCAGTGGCTACAGTCTGGAAGGAGTTTAAGTCATATCCGGCACCAGCGCGTAGGGCAATTATGTCTCCCTCGGCACTATTGAAGTCGGTAATGACATCACGGGTTAGGTTAGCATTAGCAGTGATAGCAAAGGTATCAGCACCAGCACCACCTGTTAGGGTGTCGTTGCCTTTGTCGCCGGCTAGGAAGTCATTACCATCGCCACCCTGGATGAGGTCATCACCTTGACCACCATACATGGTATCGTTGCCGGGACCACCTTGGAGGGTGTCGTTGCCTTTTTCCCCAAATAGTAGGTTATTACCACCGCCACCATAGATTAAATCTTCTCCATCACCACCACGTATGATGTCATTACCAGTACCGCCGACTAGGGTATCGTTACCTTTGTCACCGGATAGGCTGTTATTACCATCACCACCATAGATTAGGTCATCACCTTGACCGCCATAGATTAGGTTATTACCTGCTATGCCATAGATGGTGTCGTTTCCTTGGTTACCATATAGTTCGTTGTCGCCTTCGCCACCAATTATTGAGTCATTACCGCCGAAGCCGTAGATAACCATGTTGGGGTTGTCACCAGCGGTTAGGGTATCTGCGAGATCGCCACCCTGCATGCGAATAGCATCTGCGGTTCCCCGAATGCGGTTAGATTGGTTGGGATTACCGACTATAACGGCTCCCTCAGCTGTAAAAACGACTTGAAACTCGGTGGGGTCAACTACCTGTGACATAAGTGCTCCTCACGAAATGTTGGACAAATGAATAATTTTCGACAATTGGGATTCTACAATAGCAGTCTGGATATTCGGTAGGTTTGCCGATAAATTTAGGGTAATTTTACGGTAATTTGGCTAAAGCTGTTGACACTCCATCGGGCTAAAGCCACGAGGATTCTTTAGAGGAGATAACCAACAAATGTTAGTCATTGCTCGTAACAACCACATGGCCGTACCGTACCTATGTACCAATACAACAGCAGTCCACAAGGCGGTGTCAATGGCCGCTACACTGTTAGCTTTTGCTTTCAGTTTACTTTAGATTTATGCTTTTCACTCGCTTAACGTCTTTGCTTGTGGGGGCTGGGTCTGTAGTGCATTTGCACCGACTACCATTTCGGTAAGTCATCTTTTCAACAGGTGTCCCACCACTGGGAGTCTCACCGTACAATTAAGGTCTTAGTGGCATACTTGATTATATTCTAAAGCTAAGTAAATGTAAAGCGGTCCTAGAAGGACGGGGTTTCTACCCATTTTTTTGATGATTTGGCAAACCAGTTTTGACACTTAGTATTCCTGAACCATGCCAGCGAAACCCGGAATCTCTTTCCCTATTTGTGATAGGAAAAGACGGGAAAAGTCTGTTAGAACTAGATGGGGTTTGTTGCCGATATTACCGCTCAAACTATGATTTAAGAGAATTCCTCCAACATTATAGGGAGATCGCAAAAAATCACAACTAGCTTAACAGATAATCGTTGCCCTGGCAATAGCTGAACCAATTTTAACAAGAAACTCCTCTAAACACCCGATACACGAGCAGTTACAAACACTACATTTTTGAGGTTTGTAATTGCTTGGGTGCTGGGAATGGCCAACTGTCTCCGTTTAAGCAAGGCAAGCAAGTTAGTTATGCCCTGGGGCTTGTTTCGGATCGCACTGGCAGTAACAGGCCAAGTAGAGCGCTGACATCTACAAAAATGACGGACGGGGTTGCCAGAAGGTTCCAAAAAATTTTTCGCAAAGAAGTCGATCGCCTCAATCAATCTCCAGAAAATGGTTAAATCCCCTATCAGTTGGGGGATAGCGGCTTTGAAGAAGTGAAAATAAAAGTTCCCGATTTGGTTCAGTTGTTGTCGGCATCAGCTAAAATTCTCAGAGATGTTCAAAATCTTGTCCCCAGTGCCTAGGTATATGGAACTTTATATCGGTTTTCCGATTCCAGTTACCTGGGTATGGTTGCATATAAACCCCAATATTAAGTCGATTACATGAAAGATAAGTATTTTCTCACTAACAAGGCGGCCGACAGCTATCATACATGGAGCCAAAAGGCTTTTGGGTTCCGGCTATGGTCTTGGCGGCGGGGTATGAGTTTACTAGCTACCCCCTTAATCTTAGGCGCGATCGCCGATTTAGCCATAACTCCTAAAGCGATCGCCAATGAATTACCAACCTCCCAAACTTCCCCAGAATACCTAGTACAAGCCCAAATCATCTACGTTAACTCCTCCACGGGAACGGATAACGACACGGTAACCGGTTCTCAAGCGGCTCCTTTCCGTACCATCACTTATGCTATGTCCAGGGCTACCGCCGGCACGACTATTAAGTTGGCTCCCGGAACCTATAGCCCAGACACGGGGGAGGCATTTCCGATTAACATCCAACCAGGGGTTATCCTACTGGGTGATCAGTCTAATAATGGTCGGAATGTGCTGATTATTGGTGGGGGTAATTTTGTCAGTCCCAGTCTGGCTCGTCAAAATGCGACTATCAGAACCTTGGGAGACCCTCAAATTTTGGGAGTCACCATTACCAACCCCAACACCAGAGGGACTGGGATATGGGTTGAATCGTCTAACCCGACCATCAGTAACTCAACTTTTGTCAATAGCAAACGGGATGGGGTTTTTATCAGTGCTGAAGGTAACGCCACGATTACTAACAATATTTTTGCCCAAAATGATGGTAATGGTATTTCCGTCGCTCGTTCTGGTGGTGGACTAATTAGGGGAAATCTCTTTCAAAATACTGGTTTTGGTATTTCGATTAATGATGATTCCGCCCCGAAAATTGTGGAAAACCAGATTGTGGACAACCGGGACGGGGTGATGATTTCCCATACGGCTAAACCGATTTTACGCAATAACTTGATCGAAAATAATCAGCGTGATGGTATTGTGGCGATCGCTACTGCACAACCCAACCTAGGAACAGCAGGGGATCCGGGTCAAAACCTGATCCGCAATAACCAGCGCTACGATTTATATAATGCCACCCGAGGTAACAGTATCTCTGCAGTAGGTAATCAAATCGACGAAAGCCGCATTTATGGACTCGTTGAATATGTACTGGCGGCTGTGACCCCCCCTAACTTGGGTCTGGAAGTTGGCACTATTTCTGACCTACAAGGACATTGGGCGCAGTCCTATATGGAAGCATTAGTTAGCCTGGGGATTATGTCAGGATTTGATGATGGTTCTTTCCGTCCTGATGAGCCAGTCACCAGGGTACAGTTTGCGGCGATCGTCAAAAATGCTTTTACCCCCGCCGCCCAACAATCAGGATCTCAATTCCCTGATGTTCCCAGCACCTTCTGGGGTTATCAAGCCATTCAATCCGCCTATCAAGGTGGGTTTATTTCCGGATTTCCTGACGGTCAGTTTCGACCCAATGACCCCATTACCCGCATTCAAAGCATTGTGGGTTTGGCTCAAGGACTTGGCTACCAGTCGGACAATCTCGATGTCCTCTCCATCTATCAAGATGCAGGCGAGATCCCGGCTTGGGCGCTTCCCTCTGTTGCGGGAGCCACAACCGGAAATTTGGTGGTTAACTATCCTAACCAAAGCCAACTCAATCCCAATCGTGTGGCCACCCGCGCCGATGTAGCAGCATTTGTCTATCAGGCTTTAGTCAACACCGGGAAGGTTCAGGCGATCAACTCTCCCTATTTAATTAGCACCCCCTAGCTTTTCGCCCTCAACCTAAATTATCCCCTTAAAATAGCCAGCTACCCAATTGGATAGCTGGCGATCGATTTAATATGTTTAGGGTCTTTATCAGAAACAGGAGTTAACAAGTGCCTCAGCAGCCCAACTATGGGGTAATACCTGCTTTAGTCCTTGGTTCCTGCTATGGCTGACCCCAATTGAAGGAAAACGGGTATTTATATTTAGGGCCTTTATTTGGGCTGACCCCAATTGAGCTTATGTTATTATTATTACAGATATCATAACCAAATTTCAAATTTCGTAATATTTTCTTTATTTTTTTGTCGGTTGTTTGCGCAATATGTATTTTTGTCTAGGGACATGAAGTTTTGTTACTTGGATTTGGGCGATCGCTGCTCCAGGCGAAACAGCCACACCATTAAGGCTACGACCCCCACCTGAAGCGCAAAGTTGGGTAAGGCGGTCGCTACATCCCTTCCTGACAGGAGTTGAGCCAAAAATACTACCGCCCCAATTAATCCAGAGGCGGCGAAGGATACATATATAAACTGTCGCAGTCCTCGATAGGGTGCTTTGGACTCTGCTTTCAGACGCTCATAAAGTTCTGGGTCGAGATTTCTGGGATTAATGCGATCGCTTTTTGACTTAGGCATATTTAATATAGTTTTGAGTTGATGTCTGTATTCTAGGATTAGGGGTCGAGAGAGATGTCACCATTTCCCCCTCCCATTCAAAACCGTAGGTGATAGTTTCCCATCATAGGGCTCTAGTGGTGCTTCCACATCCCGATAATTGGCATAGACACGAAAAACTTCATGATGTGACGCACGCGCAGATTGCTCCATTGTTAAGGATGCAGCATTGGCGTTGTCTAGCGCCGTTTGATCATGATGACAGTGGCGGTGTAATAGCTGAAGATTCTTGTATACGTCCTTTCCGCCGAGGCTTTGAGGTACAATGTGGTCTACTTCTACTAAATCTGATGGGGTAAAGTATAACCCACGCCAGGCACACCTGCCTTTTGGCATTTTGAGTAGTTTTGCTACCCTATTTGGCGTGTCGGTTGCTTGTCCTTTTTTGGTTCCCCAGTAAATCCAATTTCCGTCATAAAGTGTTGCGTCAGGGCGTATTAGGGTGTGTCGGACAATTGGAGTCCAGTTATGTTTCCATAGTAGGTATCCATCCTCGGTTTTGAATAACCAAGATTCATGCCTTTCTTTCCCGTTACTGAGTTTGACCGTTCCCGGTCTGAAACATTTACTGAGCTTTTCGTAACTTGCCTTTCCGCATCTTGAGCCTGTTCATGCCCGTAACATTTGCCAGACTGTCTGGTCTAGCTTATTGAAGGTTTTAGTTGAAACTACCCATGAGTAGTAATTTGACCATCCCCGAATAATTGGGTTTAGTTTGTTGATCAGGGATGATTGAGGTGCGGTTTTATATTGTTTGATTACACCCTTAATCACTTCTGTGTGGGCTTTAACTGCTTTCTTACTGGGTTTAATGTGGGTTTGATGTCCGATTAATCGGCTCGCTGCCCCTCCTGTTTTTCCAGATTTATATTTTCCTGTTGGGTATTGCCTGATATTGAAACCGAGAAAGTCGAACCCTGGTTCCTCTATCTTTCCATTGTACTCAATGTGATTGAGCGTATGGCAGATACGAGTCTTTTCGGGTTTAATTTATAATCCTACAGGTTTTAGCCATTCAGAAATAGCAGTTTGGCACTGTTCGATGATTCCTAGGTCTTTTGAGATGACCACAAAATCATCGACATATCGTATTAGGTTGACCTGAATAGTCGTCCCTTTATTAGGATAAATTTCTTTGACTAGCCTTTCCATATCATCCAGTGCGATGTTGGCGAGTATTGGACTTATTACCCCTCCTTGAGGTGTCCCGGTTTCTGTATCTTCAAATACACCGTTATCTAGTACACCCGCTTTGAGCCATTTTCTCAGGTCTCTTTTTAGGCTACTTGGACAATGAATTTTTGACAGTAGGTAATCATGCTTCACGGTAAGAGCATTTTGCTATATCCGCATCCAGAACGTAGTAACTTCCGTGTTTTATACTTAGGTAAATACGCGCTATTGCATCTTGGGCAGACCGTCCTGGACGGAACCCATAGCTCGTACTTTCGAATCTTGATTCCCATTCAGGCTCAAGTGCCGATTTAACCAAGGCTTGCCTAGCTCTATCTTGGATTGTGAGTATTCCTATTCCAGCTTTTTTCATCCCTTCCAGGTTTTGGTATCCAAACCCGTGTAGGGTGCGTTACATTGAGAGACTTGGCATAGAAACGAAAAACTTTCTGGTAACGGACCATGTAGGGTTTTGCTTTGAGATTCCCTTGAATTTTCTCGGTTAGGTCTAACCTTTGTTTGGGGGATATTGCTATCACTCCATCTACTCCAGCCGTCCTCTTTCCTTGACTATCTTGAGAGGGGCGGGTTCATTAAGCTGACTGTTGGGAAGCATGGCTGACCGTGGAACCCGCCCCTACAGTCGCACTGCTAAGAGCCGGGCGTAATATGACTTCACCAATAGACGTTGCCACCTTCTCGCTTTTGCGTCCTGTCCCGATTTAGCTGCTTGAAATATCCTCTTTTGGAGCTTAAACACTTTCCGTTGAACTTTAGGCCATGGGATAGTTTTCCATACGTTATTCGTAGTCTTGATTGGCTTTGATTTCTCAAATCCTTTCTTTAAACTCGCTTGCGTCATTTATACACCTACTTGACTCTATTCTTGCAATCAAACCGTGACCTGTTGGCATATCCCGACCGTTACAGTAGGGCATTAGCTTCTGGTCGCATCTCACATCCTCTAGGACTTGCGCTTACACTTATCACTACTGAGGTATCGACCATACTCTCAGAGTCCAGGAGGACTTAAAACGTTCCGTTTATATGGGCTTTCCATCTTTAGATTTGTCCTCAGAACCGGGGTACTTTAAAGGTCTTTGTAGGTAGTGGTAGGAGCCTCCTACTTTTCCCCTTGCTCTTTTGAGCGCAGCGTATCAACCTATTTCGCTACTAATTAATTACGGTGGTTCACGCCGGACATTCAGTTTCCTTAATCATGGATGGTTGGCAGTGGACTCGATTCCGATACTAGGTTGTATCTTGGAGCCTTCCGTTCCCCGCTTCAATCCTAGAGTCATGACTTCTAAAACTGGGGGTGGCTATCGCCGTTACCCTCATCTCTGTTCCGTAACGTTTCTGTTATGTTAGGAATTGTTACGGTTTGTTACAGATTGTGTTGACCTTGGGTTCCCTGCCGGGATTTGGTATCGTATGATACAAATTGTTGGGACATATAAACAGTTATGGGGATGGTCAGGAAGTGCGTTCCTTATATTCCACCAAGGGGTGGAAGTCCCACTAGGAGGTTAATTCAGGCATTGCAGCCTTATTTAACTCCTAAACGTCTCGCACTACTTATTTAATTTAACAGTTGCCTCATTATCAGAGAAATGGGTTTAAAACCTTGCACTTCAGGGCGACTTTGTGCTCAAACTAAAATAACCGGAAAATCAGATGTGTAGTCGTGGCACGCGAACTGACCGTTGTCAAAAGGCTAGTGTCACCAACCTTCCATTAGGTTGCCCCAATACCTCACTGCTCTCTAACAACGAATATGGCTTCTGTGGGTGAAAATAGAACTTAAATAGGGTAGGGCATACCCGAATTTACGCGGTGGGAGTAGTCCATAGCGAGTGCTTGCTGTAAAAGGTGTAGTCGGATACGACATGAAACTGTAAGACCAAAACTAACTTAGGTTAGTGGAGGCAGGATTCAGCCCAAGAATCCTCGGACTTCAGGACGAGGAGTGTCAACATCAGATACTTTAATGGTTCGGGAATAACAGATATTCTCTGGTATGCTCCCGGTCTTGACCCGGATTTTATGTGGCACTTTAATCAAGATGGTAACTATGACGGTTTTCAGTTGACCGTTGATGGTCATTATGCTCCGGTTCCGGCAGATTTAGAAGTCTTCTAAGGGTTCCCGGTTCAGAATATCTCGATATTGTCGCCATGGGGGAAGATACTCGTCCATATAAGCCTGAAAACGGTCATTATGATAACGTTCCAAGAGATGCACTAACTCATGAACTACGACATATTCCAAGCACTCTATGGGCTTTTTTGCGAGTTCTAAATTTAGCCAGATGCGACGCTGAGTGATATTACAACTCCCCCATTTAGTCCGCATTTTCTTAATCCCCCAATCGGTGACATTTTCCCCGATAATGGGTTGCCATTTATTCAGCAATTGTGGTATAATATCCTGGAGTTGTTGCCGATACCATTCGGCTAAAACTTGGGCGCGATTGTCCCGAGAAGTTCCGGGATTAACGAATAATTGCACTATCCGAGAATTGGGAATTTTAAGTTCATGTTTCCCTCGGCGTTCTATGACTTCTAAGCGGTAGCGTTTCCCGAAGATATAATGAGTTTCGCCGGATACCATTTCTCGCCGGGATTGACGGGGTTGGGCGGCGAATTTTGCCTGGTGTTTTTTAATCCAAGATAGACGGGAGATAATCGCCAGTCGGATATTATCATCAGTGAAGTGAAGCGGCGCAGCTACCCGCACCCGACCCTCTGGGGGATAGACTCCAATATGGAGATTTTTAATTGATTTGCGAATCACTTGCACGGGAATTTGAGCAATGGTTATCTGGTAATCTGTGGGAGATTTACTGGTAGTCATGTTGCTGTTTAATTAACTCGAAGAGTTGGTTAAGGGGTAGGTCTACTTTAGCATCAACTAGGACGGCATTAAGGGCATTTTTGACCTCGATTTCTTTGAAACGGTTGCCAATCCAGTTGTCTTTTTTGGTGGTGATCACGACCTGATCAATCTTGAGGGCTAAGGCTTCATCTTTGTCTAGGTTATCGTAGAGGGAACGGAGGGCGGAGGTATTGAGGGCAGGGGGATAATTTCCTACGGCTGATCCGGTGGGGTCTGTCACTCGTTTGGCGAGTTGTTTCACCTCTTCCAAATACTCTTGGTAACTGATGGCTTTCTGGTGACGTTGTTCAATCAAAGAATCCAATAACTCCGACATTTCCTCATAATATTTCGGGTTGATCGGACTCTCATCTAAGATAATTTTGCGGATATTATTCTCGATCGCCTCTGCGATCGCTTTATGATCTTGTTTCAAGCCTTCCGGGAGACTCTCCAAAACCGGGAAACCCTGATTAACAATAAGCTGCACCAGTCCCAACTCCTCAAAGTCCGCCACCAGGTTACTGGGTTCAGCGCGGATATAGGTATCCATGAGGTGACGCATGGCGGGTTCATAGATTTTACTATCGATATAGTCCCCGCTGGCAATTTTTACCTCCTCCCGTATTTGGCTATAGTGTCTAACTTCGGCTTTGATGGTTTCCGCTTCCTGGGGGGTGTAGCCTGCGGCTTCCATTTCGTTAGCCAGGTTACTGTAGGCGCGAATGAGGGCGTTAACCGCTTGATAGAAGGCGACCCGTTTCGGTTCATTAGCGGCGATCGCTTTTTGATCTCTGGTGTCTGGGGTACAAAAATAATGGCGATAGTCGGCACTCTCACGGGGACGCGGGACGGGTTCACAGAGGGCGCGGACAGCTTCTAAGGTGGTTTCTAGGCGATCGCACCCTTTAGAAAGGCGATCGCACAATAACCCCGCCACGTCCGCCGCCTCATAGCCATCAAACGCCCCACTGGTGTAATCTGTAACGGCCCCCTGTAGTTGCCGAAACAGGTCCTTATAATCCACAATATAGCCATATTCCTTAATCTTCTCCATCAAGGCGGTTAACCCGACAAATAGCCTGAAATAAGCCATGATCTCGCATAGTTTTATCAATATAGAGATAAGTCGCCGGGGGTGCATCAAATCCCGTCAGCAGCTTATCCACCACAATTAACAGGCGCATTTGTCCCGGTTCCGTAATAAAGCGCCGTTTAACCTCCTGTTCAAATTCCCCCACCCGATACATTGCCACATCTTCCGACTGCTTAAAATAGTCCGCCAACATTCGCCGATAAATCTCATACTGGTGGAGTTTTTCCGTCAGTCCCTCCCCCGTTTCCTCCCCTTTAATATCCGCCGGGGAAGGTTTATAACTGGTGATAATCGCGCATTTACCCTGAAAATCCGTTTGGCTGAAAAGTTCGTAAGTTTTACAGGCTTGATAAATGCTACTACAGACCAGCATCGCGTTACCCCGTCCGTCCATTAACCGGGGTTTCGTTTCCATGTCGAGGAGAATATCGTTAACAATTTCTTCCAGGCGAGACCTACTCGAGAGGAGTTTTTGCATCGTCCCTCATTTCTTTTTAAGTTCAGTTTTAGCCAACTCCGATAAGCCGCGAGTTTTCGCCTCAAACCACTGGTCAATTTTCTGGGGACTGGTTAAAGTTTGGTCAATGTCGCGCGCCTCATAACGTAAATCTAGCACAACCCCATCTCTCACCGCTTCGTTAAATTTGTAGGTGTGGATATAGTCCCCAAATACTTCCATACTGCGCTGTTTATCTTCTTTGAGGAGGGGGGTCCCCGTAAAGCCAATAAATAAACCATCCGGGATAATTTGCTTCATGGCGCTATGGAGTTTTCCCGACTGGGTGCGGTGACATTCATCTACAAATACAAATATGTTTCCCTTGGCGGAAAAGTTGCTGGGGAGTTGCTGGAGACTGTCGATAAATTCCTGAGTCGTATCTTGGGAATGGTTGCCGAATTTGTGAATTAGGGAACACATTAACCAGGGTTGGGTTTCGTTCAGTTTGGCGATTAGGTCGGCGCTGCTTTCCGTGCGGTCAATATCCTCATCTACTCCTTTAAAAATGCTGTTAATCTGTTCGTCGAGTTCAGTGCGATCGCTTATAATTAAAACCCTAGCATCCCTTTGATTTTCGCGAATCCATTTTGCCAGCCACACCATAGTTAGACTTTTTCCCGACCCTTGAGTATGCCAGATAATGCCACCCAGACCCTCTCCGATAAACTTCTGAGCGGCTTTAATCCCGAAATATTGGTTATGGCGGCAGGTTTTTTTAATCCCCGCATCAAATATGATAAAATCGTGGATAATTTCCAGGAGGCGGCTTTTGGCACACAGTAGGCTCAGATGCCAATCTAGGGGACTGTCAAACCCATCAACTTCCCCCTCCTCTTCTTTCCATTCCAGATAATATTTTTCCCGCGTTTCGATAGTCCCGTAGCGCAGTCCTTGGCTATCATTTCCCGCCATAATTAACTGAAGCGTCGTCAAAAACGGGCGGATAAATTCCCTTTTTTGATTATCCAGGTTTTGGCGGATACCTTCAGCCACGGAAACCGTCGAACGTTTGAGTTCTAAAACCGCCACAGCAATACCATTAATATAGAGGACGATATCCGGGCGTTTGGTATGGTTGCCTTTTATGGTCACTTCTTCCACCACATAAAAGCGATTTTTTGGGGGATTTTCCCAATCAATCAGCCACACGGTTTGAGTTTGTTCACCCGCCCCCCGTTTCACCTTCACCCCATAACGCAGCAGGCGATAAACGGCCTTATTAGCATCATAAAGGTTTTGGTTTTCTGCCAAGGCTGCGGCTTTATCCAGTTCTCTGATAGTTTTATTAATTAGGGTTTCCTCAACGCCTCGCCCGGTGAGCCATTGGGTTAAATATTCCGCTTCAATATTGCGGTTATTTTCTCGGTCTTTCCAGTTTCCCAGATAGGTATAAACCAGGTGATTTTGAAACAGTTTAATCACTCGGTTTTGGGTGAGTCTTTCCAGTTGTCCAACTTTAATCATAATTTTGTCCTTGGGTGGTAATTTTGAGTAAATATAGCCAACCTACCTGAGTCCGTGCAAAAAATGTTCGCCTACAATCCAGATAGGACAATAGCCCAGAGTTCACGTCTCATTAGGACTAGCTATATCTGCCATAATTTCCTGCTATGGGTTGCTGTCGTTTGGATATATTCAGCAATTGAGCGCGAATAAATTGAGGTTTATTTGGGTTCATGTCAAACTTTCTAAGTAAGGTCGCATTACATTCCGCATTCTGCAAACTTTAGCATAATACCAGAGTTCATCCATTGAGCAGCGTTGTTGTTGCCAACATTCTCGCAAGGCTTCTAGGGCAATATCTAAGCCTATTTTATGGCGAAATTTAAAGCAATCTACTACTGTTTTAGGCATGCTATAAATAGGGACGTTACATCCTTCTATTTGATGATTTTCGACTCCTTCGATTAGAGATGAACCGGACATATCAACAATTCACAGTGGCAAAAGTTTCTCTTGCGGATGACGTGATTTTTGAGGAATAGCTAACCAAATTTCCCAGGGATTTTGGGTGGTGATTTTATGAAAACTCAACGCAGACAACAAGCAAATAGTTCCTTTAGGGACTCGCTGAGTGGCTTCAACAAGGCTATGGTTTTCGGTGATGTCTGCTTTCGGATAAGTATATATTCCGCGTCCAGAGCGAATCAAAAGGCTTTGTTCTTCCAGTCGTTTAAGCGATTGGCGATGAATTCCCTGTTTGGCTAGGTCTTTGGCGCAAATAACTCCCTTTTTTAGTGCTATTTTTAGCACGATTTTGCGGTTTGATGGTGACATTTTAAGTTAAGATACAAGGCAATTTGTGATAAAGTGCAGGTATTTACAAACAAGTACCTACATTTTATCATATATCATTAACAATTAACCGCTTTCTCCCGGTTAACAATTCCTGCATCATTCCCTTTTTTATCCATTCGGTTTTGGCGCGACGTTTTTCTAACGCTGCTATTTCTTTATCCATATATGACAGGACAGAGGCGATCGCTTTTTGTTCCGCAAGGGGTGGGATTGCAACTGTAAATTCCAGCAATTCTTTAACGGTTATATTTGCTTGATTTGCATTGCCTCTAAATATTTTCTCGATATGATTTATATATTCAGGCTTTTTTAAACTATTATACAAAAAAAATTGAGTTTCCTGGCTAAAATTTTTGGATCGAATAATTATTGCATTCTGATTTAGAAGTGATCCAGCAGTTCCCGTAGGGTGCGTTAGGCACATAGATTGAATATTGAATCAAATCCCACCAATATGATAAGTGCCGTAACGCACCATCCCCACAAATTGAGGATTTCGGTGCGTTAGGCAGTTCCCGTAGGGTGCGTTAGGCACATAGATTGAATATTGAATCAAATCCCACCAATATGATAAGTGCCGTAACGCACCATCCCCACAAATTGAGGATTTCGGTGCGTTAGGCACATAGATTGAATATTGAATCAAATCCCACCAATATGATAAGTGCCGTAACGCACCATCGTGGGAGTTGAGCGTATCCATGAAGTAGTTCCCGTAGGGTGCGTTAGGCACATAGATTGAATATTGAATCAAATCCCACCAATATGATAAGTGCCGTAACGCACCATCGTGGGAGTTGAGCGTATCCATGAAGTAGTTCCCGTAGGGTGCGTTAGGCACATAGATTGAATATTGAATCAAATCCCACCAATATGATAAGTGCCGTAACGCACCATCGTGGGAGTTGAGCGTATCCATGAAGTAGTTCCCGTAGGGTGCGTTAGGCACATAGATTGAATATTGAATCAAATCCCACCAATATGATAAGTGCCGTAACGCACCATCCCCACAAATTGAGGATTTCGGTGCGTTAGGCAGTTCCCGTAGGGTGCGTTAGGCACATAGATTGAATATTGAATCAAATCCCACCAATATGATAAGTGCCGTAACGCACCATCGTGGGAGTTGAGCGTATCCATGAAGTAGTTCCCGTAGGGTGCGTTAGGCACATAGATTGAATATTGAATCAAATCCCACCAATATGATAAGTGCCGTAACGCACCATCGTGGGAGTTGAGCGTATCCATGAAGTAGTTCCCGTAGGGTGCGTTAGGCACATAGATTGAATATTGAATCAAATCCCACCAATATGATAAGTGCCGTAACGCACCATCGTGGGAGTTGAGCGTATCCATGAAGTAGTTCCCGTAGGGTGCGTTAGGCACATAGATTGAATATTGAATCAAATCCCACCAATATGATAAGTGCCGTAACGCACCATCGTGGGAGTTGAGCGTATCCATGAAGTAGTTCCCGTAGGGTGCGTTAGGCACATAGATTGAATATTGAATCAAATCCCACCAATATGATAAGTGCCGTAACGCACCATCGTGGGAGTTGAGCGTATCCATGAAGTAGTTCCCGTAGGGTGCGTTAGGCACATAGATTGAATATTGAATCAAATCCCACCAATATGATAAGTGCCGTAACGCACCATCCCCACAAATTGAGGATTTCGGTGCGTTAGGCAGTTCCGGTAGGGTGCGTTAGGCACATAGATTGAATATTGAATCAAATCCCACCAATATGATAAGTGCCGTAACGCACCATCGTGGGAGTTGAGCGTATCCATGAAGTAGTAACGCACCAATTCCCAGATTTGGGTATATTATAAGTTCCCGTAGGGTGCGTTAGGCACATAGATTGAATATTGAATCAAATCCCACCAATATGATAAGTGCCGTAACGCACCATCGTGGGAGTTGAGCGTATCCATGAAGTAGTAACGCACCAATTCCCAGATTTGGGTATATTATAAGTTCCCGTAGGGTGCGTTAGGCACATAGATTGAATATTGAATCAAATCCCACCAATATGATAAGTGCCGTAACGCACCATCGTGGGAGTTGAGCGTATCCATGAAGTAGTAACGCACCAATTCCCAGATTTGGGTATATTATAAGTTCCCGTAGGGTGCGTTAGGCACATAGATTGAATATTGAATCAAATCCCATCAATATGATAAGTGCCGTAACACACCATCCCCAAAAATTGAGGATTTCGGTGCGTTACGCAGGAATAACAGTTAAATGTTTTAATTCTCATTTAGTCCCCCACTAACGCACCTTACAGGATATTTTTTAATAATTGTTATGCCCAATTATCGAAGACCTCAATGTGCAGGTGCAACTTATTTTATTACACAAGTCACCTATCAAAGAATCCCTTGGCTTTGTACCCCTGCGGGAAGGAAAGCATTGCGAGAAGCCATCCTTCATGTCAGTATAAAACATCCCTTTTTCATTGATGCTTTTGTTTTACTCCCAGAACATTTTCATTGTATTTTAACTTTGCCTGATAATGAGGATGATTTCTCAATGCGTTTACGACTAATTAAAACTTACGTTACTAAACATTATAAGCAAGAAATTTCTGTTGAACAAGGAGTTTCAATTTCTCGTCAAAAGCGCTTAGAAAGTAATCTGTGGCAAAGGCGGTTTTGGGAGCATTTAATTCGAGATGAACAAGATTTTGCATCCCATTGTGATTATATTCATTATAATCCGGTGAAACATGGGTTATCTAAATCGCCACGAGATTGGCAGTTGTCGACGATTCACCGTTTTATTCATCATGGGGTTTATCCTTCTGATTGGGGGGAGAATGAGGAGATTGTCATGAAGGAGGGTATTGGTGGAGAGTAAGGTTTTGGTGCGTTACGGCGCTGCTGAAATTGCTTGAGTTTAATTCTCATGGGAAAAAGCGCCTAACACACCCTACGGGAGGGAATTGGTGCGTTACGGCGCTGATGAAATTGCTTGAGTTGGATTCCCGTTGGAAAAAGCGCCTAACGCACCCTACGGGAGGGAATTGGTGCGTTACGGCGCTGATGAAATTGCTTGAGTTGGATTCCCGTTGGAAAAAGCGCCTAACGCACCCTACGGGAGGGAATTGGTGCGTTACGGCGCTGATGAAATTGCTTGAGTTGGATTCCCATTGGAAAAAGCGCCTAACGCACCCTACGGGAGGGAATTGGTGCGTTACGGCGCTGATGAAATTGCTTGAGTTGGATTCCCGTTGGAAAAAGCGCCTAACGCACCCTACGGGAGGGAATTGGTGCGTTACGGCGCTGATGAAATTGCTTGAGTTGGATTCCCGTTGGAAAAAGCGCCTAACGCACCCTACGGGAGGGAATTGGTGCGTTACGGCGCTGATGAAATTGCTTGAGTTGGATTCCCATTGGAAAAAGCGCCTAACGCACCCTACGGGAGGGAATTGGTGCGTTACGGCGCTGATGAAATTGCTTGAGTTGGATTCCCATTGGAAAAAGCGCCTAACGCACCCTACGGGAGGGAATTGGTGCGTTACGGCGCTGATGAAATTGCTTGAGTTGGATTCCCATTGGAAAAAGCGCCTAACGCACCCTACGGGAGGGAATTGGTGCGTTACGGCGCTGATGAAATTGCTTGAGTTGGATTCCCATTGGAAAAAGCGCCTAACGCACCCTACGGGAGGGAATTGGTGCGTTACGGCGCTGATGAAATTGCTTGAGTTGGATTCCCATTGGAAAAAGCGCCTAACGCACCCTACGGGAGGGAATTGGTGCGTTACGGCGCTGATGAAATTGCTTGAGTTGGATTCCCATTGGAAAAAGCGCCTAACGCACCCTACGGGAGGGAATTGGTGCGTTACGGCGCTGATGAAATTGCTTGAGTTGGATTCCCATTGGAAAAAGCGCCTAACGCACCCTACGGGAGGGAATTGGTGCGTTACGGCGCTGATGAAATTGCTTGAGTTTAATTGCCGTTTTCCAAGGCGCCTAACGCACCCTACGGGAGGGAATTGGTGCGTTACGGCGCTGATGAAATTGCTTGAGTTTAATTGCCGTTTTCCAAAGCGCCTAACGCACCCTACGGGAGGGAATTGGTGCGTTACGGCGCTGATGAAATTGCTTGAGTTGGATTCCCGTTTTCCAAAGCGCCTAACGCACCCTACAATGTTTCTGTATGCCTAAATTATAAACCCAAAGCCTAATAAGAAGCAAGTCCAAAAGTGAACGGAAACGGCGATGAATTTGCAATTGCTAACCTGTTGGGGTTGATGATGATATTCTCGGACATGGCGACATAATTGAATGGCTGGGAAAACTCCGGCAAAACTTAACAAAGTCCAAATTGGGAAAAATCCGCCGAGGACTCCAATTAGGGTTAATCCGAAAATACTACCACAAAACCAGGGTAAAATTTGCGCGCCGCGTTGGGTCCCTAAGCGGACAATAGGCGATCGCTTTCCGGCGGCGATATCATCTTCTACTTGGTGAAAATGGGAACAAAATAATATTAAGCTGGTGGCTATTCCGACTATAAGGGAGACGGCTAAATTCAGCAGTGACCAGGTTTGGGTTTGACTATAATAAACGGCGGACATTCCTACCGGTCCGAAGGCAAAAAAGCAGAGAAATTCCCCCAAGCCTTGATAACCGAGACGGAAAGGCGGCCCCTGGTAAAGATACCCTAAAAAACAGGAGAGGATGATTAACCCCAAAACGGTTAAATCTTGCTGCCACCAACAGATTAACATAATTTGGGCGATCGCCACTAACAGGCACAGATTACCAATGGTTAAAATTAGGGCTTTATTCCCGGTTAAATTCACGAGAGAATGATGTTTATTTTTATCGATGCCAGTCTCGGAATCAAAGACATCATTAAGTAGGTTTTCCCAAGCTAAGATTAAAATAGCGGCGGTTAGGAAAGCCATAAACACGCCCCAATTTATTAAACCAGTCTGTGACTTGGCGAGGGCAGTTCCGACCCAAATAGGCATAATAGCGACGCTGTACATGGGTGGCTTAATGGCAGCCAACCAAAGTTTTGAATTGGAATCAGCAATCAGTTTTGTAGTCATCATTTATTAAGTGAAGATGGTCGGCAAAAATCTAGTTTAAACCAGGGAGAGAATGGGGGAGGATCGGATATTTTCTACAATTAGTTTAAAGTTATCCGACGGCACAATGGTAATCCCTCGGCGCACGGGACGCACGGGACCCAAATCGGCGAGGGAAAATTGACAACGGCTGAGGACGATCGCCAAGATGATTTTAATCTCAAATAGAGATAATGCCATGCCGATACAACTGCGAGAACCTCCACCAAAGGGGAAATATTCATAGGGGGAAAATCGACGTTCCAAAAATCTCTCTGGTCGAAATTTTTTGGGTTCTGGGTAGGTTGGCGATCGCATATGTGCTAGGTGAATACACGGCACTAAGATAGTACCAGGTTCAAAGCGATCGCCGCGAATAGTCACAGACTCACGCACCACACGAGGCTGAGAAATTAAAGCAATAGGGTGCAGACGCAAAGCCTCCCGACAAACTGCTGTTAAATAGGGAAGTTGCACCGCCTGCGTCGGGTCGCTATCACTTCCGAGGGTCTGCAATTCGGCGACAAGTTGATCTCTAATGTGGGGGAATTGATGAATTAAATAAAACACCCAAGCGGTGGCTGAGGCAGTGGTATCATAACCTAGCAACAATAGGGTGATAATCTGATCACGCAATTCGCGATCGCTCATACCCTCGCCGTTTTCGTCCCTGGCGGAAATTAGCAAAGATAGGACATCTTCCCCTGTGGCTTCCCGGCGGCGATCGGCTATGACAGTATAAATCAGATCATCAATTTGTTGTCGCTGTCGGAGAAATTTGCCCCAGGGACTCGCCGCACCCAGATCTTGCTGTAAAGCCGGCCAAAAAAACTGTAGGGAGTTGAGGGGGGAATTCACCCATTCTAAATAGGTTTCTAGGGTCTGTTGCAGTTGGTCATACAAATAACCGGGACCCAACCCCAAAACTACCTGCAAAATGGTTTGTAGGGACATTCTGGCGGTATACTGGCGGATAGAGATACAATCGCCAACAGACCAGTTTTCAGTCACGGAGTGGGCAATATTGGCGATCGCCTCACCATAGCGGGGTAGTTGCTTCCCGTGTAGGGGTGGCATTAACAACTGTCTCAAACGTTGGTGTTCCGACCCGTCTTTAGCAATTAAAGACTGTGGCCCGGTCAGGGGTTCAAATACATGGGTAATGCGTCCTAATTCTAGTTGATCAGCCGGACACAGACCCTCAGAACCTGCAAAAATTGCCTCGATCGCCTCTGGATGACTAAAAAAAACCACCGGCGGCGAGTTGTTACCCAAAACCCGCAGAGTAAAGCGATCGCCATATTTATCGGCACAGTTTTCTAGGTATTTGGGAGGATCAATAACAAGCTGCAAAATTTGCAGGGGGGACATTAATCTAGGGCCATCAGGCAGTTTCATGAGTATAGTCGAATGCAGCCAATTCAGTGGTGGGTCAATCCATAATACCACCGCCTTATCCCCCTCTGACCCTCTCCTAGGGCCGGATTTGTTAAGGTTTATTACCACAGACCACCCAGTGGCGATCGCTAATATTGCCTTTTCTACAGCCTAGTGGCATAATTCCCGAACTGATTTTTCCCAATTGTCGGCTAGGTCAAGCCTCCCAAGTCTTGAACCAATATCAGTCAGTGTTGTATATTGCTCTCATAACTGACCTTCTGGGCGCAAAGGCTGTTTTCTTGGTAACATCCCTATATTGATCTGTTATTCTATTCTATGCTGGCTGTACCTCCTCCCCAATTGCTTTGGCAAGACCGCCGGGAACTGCATCGCTTTCTGTGTGAGTGCCAGCAAAATTGCCTTGTCAATTCTGACCCTCAAATTATTAGTATTGTTCGGGAAATTGATGCGGTTGACCCTCTCCGGTTTCTGGAAGCATTCTTAACGGAAGATAAGCCACATTTTTATTTTGAAAAAGCTCAGTCAAAACAGGCGATCGTCGGCGGGGATGCTGCGGTAAAATTAACTATTAACAACGGGGAAAGATTCGCCAAATCTCAAGAGTTTATCGATGCTTGGTTTCGCCGAACGATTATCGCTGGATCGGAGTCTAATTTAGCCGCGCCCGCTTTTTGTTGTAGTTTCACCTTTTTTCAGGACAATTATCAATCCAATTCCGAACATTATTATTTGAGGAATTACCCGGATGTAGATAACTATCATTCCCGCCCGGTGTTCCCCGCCGCCACGGTATTTTTGCCAGCTATTCTACTGTATCAAAAAGGCGATCGCTATACTTTGTTAATCAATGTTTTGGTTGACAAAAAATCGGACATTGAGGCTGTAACTGCCTCTATATGGGGGAAAATCGACAAGGTTAATGGTCTGCAAAGTGGCAGAATACAGTCGGAAATCACCAATAAATTACACCCGCAAACTATTTGGATCAATCCACAAGTGGGGGAATTTCATCATTCTGTATCGGAGAATTTGCGGTTAATTTCTACTGGAAAACTCAGTAAAGTTGTGCTATCCCAAGCCTTTGATATTTGCTCAGATACACCTTTTCGGCTCATCAATTCCCTGGCAAATTTGCGATCGCTTTATCCCGACTGCTACATTTTTTCCACGGGAAACAGCCAAGGTAAAAACTTTATCGGTGCTAGTCCAGAGCGTCTAATTACAGTCAATCAAGGTAATTGTAGCACCGATGCGCTGGCAGGTTCTGCCCCCCGTGGGGAAACCCAAGCAGAAGATACAGAAATCGCCCACCGCCTCCTCTCCAGTGACAAAAACCTACGGGAACATCAAGCCGTAGTCGATTTTATCATCGAACGTCTATTGCATCTAGGCTTGACCCCAGAGCGATCGCCAAAACCCAGACTAATGCAGTTATCCAATATTCAACACCTGTGGACCCCCATAACCTCCCCCATATCCGCCGATATCCACCTCTTAGATATATTGGCGAAACTACACCCGACCCCCGCCGCCGCCGGGACTCCCTGCGAAGTAGCGATCGCTCAAATTAGGCAATACGAAACCTTTGACCGCTCCTTATATGCGGCTCCTTTGGGTTGGGTAGACTATCATGGTAATGGGGAATTTATCGTAGGTATTCGTTCCGCTTTGATAGATAGCGATCGAGCTAGACTGTTCGCTGGGGCGGGAATAGTCGCTGGCTCCGAACCTGAGCAAGAATTAGCCGAAATTCAACTTAAACTACAAGCTCTGCTCAGGGGTTTAGTATAACACAAAAATCGCTGGATTAACTGCTCATTATGGAAATTCGAGATCTGGGTGAACAGGGGTTATTAGCAATGGTTAAAAGGTTTTGTCCCCTAGAAGTAGTGGGAGATGATGCCGCTGTCCTCAGTCCCCTTGCTGATCAGTCCCTGGTGGTGACAACTGATATGTTAGTCGAAGGCTGTCATTTTAGCGATCGCACTACCCCCGCCATAGCAGTAGGATGGAGATCAGTATCGGCTAATTTGTCGGATCTGGCAGCCATGGGAGCCTCTCCCCTAGGAATTACCGTAGCTTTGGGGTTGAGAGGAGAAACACCTATTAACTGGGTTGAACAGTTATATGAGGGGATGGCTGAATGTTTAGACCAATTCCAAACCCCAATTATCGGCGGCGATATTTGTCGCTCCCCTATCAATACCATCTCAATTACTGCTATTGGTACAGTTTCGCCCCAACGAATTATTAAGCGATCGACAGCACAACCAGAATGGGCGATCATCGTCAGCGGCGCTCATGGTCACTCCCGAGCCGGACTAGAATTGCTGCTAAATGAGAATTTGGGTGCATCCCTATCAGAAACCGAAAAGCGATCGCTTCAACACCATCATCAGTATCCGCAACCGCGACTAGATATATTACCAACTCTACAAAAGCTATGGGATAGCGATCCTCACCTAATTATTGCTGGTATGGACAGCAGCGATGGTTTAGCTGATGCGATCGTGCAGATCAGCCAAGCCAGTGGAGTGGGAGCCAGAATCGAAGCCCAAAAACTGCCCCATTCTAACTCCCTTTTCCAACTAGCCCCAGCAGAGACCGTCCTTGATTGGGTACTCTATGGCGGCGAGGATTTTGAGTTAGTTTTATGTCTACCATGCGATCGCGCCCAACAACTGATCAAACACATCCCAGGAAGTGCCATCATTGGTGTTACCACAACAGAGACCCAAACCATCCTACTTACAGCTACCCACTCTAACTCAGAAATTATCCTGACCCAAAAACAGGGATTTCAGCACTTTTGATCTGAACCAAAATCCCCCTGAGTCCCCTTACCAGTGTTTAGCCACAATCTCCGCCAAGTCTACAACCCGTTGGCTGTATCCCCACTCGTTGTCATACCAGGCCACAACTTTAACCAAGTCGCCGCCCATAACCATTGTCAAACTAGCATCAACAATAGAAGAAGCATTATTTCCGCGATAGTCACTAGAAACCAGAGGCAGATCGCTATAAGCCAGAATTCCCTTCATCGGTCCTTCTGCCGCTTCTTGGAGAGCCTTATTCACTTCTTCGGTGAAAGTGGTTTTCTCCACCTGAGCCACAAAGTCCACCACAGAAACGTTAGGCGTGGGAACCCGCATAGCAATCCCATTCAGCTTACCTTTCAGTTCAGGAATCACCAAAGCCACAGCCTGAGCCGCACCAGTAGAGGTAGGAACAATATTCAGAGCAGCAGCCCGCGCCCGTCGGACATCCCGGTGACTAGCATCTAACAAACGCTGGTCGCCAGTGTAACTGTGGGTAGTGGTCATCGTTCCTTTGATGATCCCGAAATTATCTTGCAACACCTTGACCACAGGGGCTAAACAGTTAGTAGTACAACTAGCATTACTGACAATAACATGGGCATTGGGATCATAGTTATGGTCATTGACACCAACTACATAGGTTCCAATATTACTACCTTTCCCAGGGGCAGTAATCAGAACCCTTTTCGCACCAGCAGATAAATGCTTTGATGCTCCCTCTTCGGTAACAAATACCCCTGTCGCTTCAATGATCAGATCGATACCCCATTCACTCCAAGGGAGGTTAAGAGGATTACGGTCAGAAACGCACTTAATCGTCTTACCATTGACAATCAGGGAGTTCTCATCAGCCTTGATATCGGCATCATGCAAAGTCCCCAACATTGAGTCATACTTCAGCAAATGAGCATTGATCCTGGGGTCGGAAGTGTCATTGATAGCCGTAACTTCCAGATTAGTATTTTCCCCTCTGGTCAGCCAACAACGCAGAAAGTTACGTCCGATCCTGCCAAAACCGTTGATTGCGACTTTCATCACCTTGTTTCTCCTAACGATAGTATTGCCCAACTAAGGCCTGCGCCTTCTATAACGTGAGTTTATCTTGACCCCAATCATACCCTAAAGGCTGACCTCTTCTGAAGTTTAGGTATCGAAACTTTTGGTTTGATGTCCCTGGTCAGTTAACAGCAAATCGTCCATTCCCCTAGATCCCCGCTGGTACAGACAAAATTGCTGATCTGGGTGTGCTATTGTGCCTTCCCTCATAGTTAGGGGGGATTCTGCTTCCGGGTGCGATCGGCTATGATTAGGGGCGCATACTTAGGATAATAAGCCTCAGTAATCACATCTAAGGAGGACATGATGACCCCAAATGCCCTAGGGTGAAGCTATGGCAGGTGTTGAGTCTTATATGGCATCCGCCCCGGTTGGCCTTGATCTAAACCTAATTTTCCGCAGGTAGCATCCGGTTATTTCCGATTTTGGGGAGTATGTAGTATACAAATACCATACAGCCTTCTGCCTCCATCGGAGCGATCGCCTTTTAATCTTGTAATTGCCATACTTTGCTATGGTTGAGTTTCCAACAAGCGGCAATTATTGATATGATAATCGCCTGTTGGATGTGTGGTGTGGTGTGGTGTGTTGAGGAATAGTTAATGCCTAATACTGTCGATTTTAATGGCAGGCCATTTCATTTCATTGGCATTGGTGGCATAGGAATGTCAGCCCTTGCCTATATTTTAGCCCAGCGAAATTTGCCTGTCTTTGGCTCAGACCTGCAAAATAGCCATATCACAGAACGATTGGAAGCCATGGGGGCTCATATTTTTGGGAGTCAAGATGCCAGCAACTTTGACATTTTTAAAACCCCCAAGCATAATTGGGAGTCAATGGCTTCTGGGCTATCAGGCAAAATCTCGTCAGAGAAAGCCACTTTACCCAGAGAATCATCTTCGATCGCTCAGTTAGAACAGCAACTGCCACAAGTTATTTGTTCAACAGCTATCCATCCCGAAAATCCCGAATATCAAGTCGCCCGAGAGTTAGGATGTCCGATTTTTCATAGATCAGACCTACTAGCCGCTTTGATGGCTGAGTACCAAAGTATTGCCGTAGCCGGGACTCATGGTAAAACTACAACCAGCAGCTTGATTGCTTTTCTATTGCTCAAAGCTGGTTTGGACCCGACAATTCTGGTGGGTGGCGAGGTGAACGCTTGGGAAGGAAATGCCCGCGTGGGACATAGCCCTTATTTAGTAGCCGAAGCTGATGAGTCTGATGGTTCCCTAGTCAAACTAGCATCCCATATAGGGGTTGTGACTAATATTGAACTTGATCATCCTGACCACTACAAAACTCTTGATCAATTGATCTCGACCTTTAGGATTTTTGCCAATCAATGTGAGACTATTGTGGGGTGCATTGACTGCACAATGGTTCGAGATTACCTTAAACCTACCATTAGCTACAGCATTAACTCCCAGTCTAATGCCGACTATACTGTTGATGCTGTTCAATATCTAGCTGACGGCATCATGGCTCAGGTTTATGAGCGAGGTGAGGCGATCGGTCTGCTAAAGTTACAATTGCTGGGAGCCCATAATCTCAGTAATGCTTTGGCCGCCGTGGCTGTGGGTCGGTTACTCAATTTGGAATTTTCTGTGATTGCTCAGGCGATCGCACAATTTCCTGGGACTAAACGACGCTTTGAATATCGGGGGAATTATGGGGGTATTCAATTTGTTGATGATTATGCCCACCACCCTAGCGAAATTCGAGTGACACTTGCTGCTGCTAGGGGGCGGCTTCAAAATTCCAGTGGTCTTAGCTCCACCTTATCGGAAGCAGCCATCACGCCTGTTCATCCCGGTTCGGAAATTAAACGAGTGGTCGCCATTTTTCAGCCCCACCGGTACAGTCGCACCGAAACCCTTATGGAGGATTTCGCACTGTGCTTTGGTGATGCAGACTTAGTTATGCTCACCGAGATCTATAGCGCCGGAGAAGCCAATCCGGGCAGGATTAGTGGTCAACAATTAGCCACGCGCGTTGCTGAACATCATCCCCATGTCGATTACCAGTCCTCCCTAGAGGCGGTGAAAACTCGCTTGTGTCAACTGCTCAAACCAGGAGATTTGGTCCTGTTTTTGGGTGCTGGCAACCTCAACCGAGTAATTCCAGAGGTGATGGCATTCTTTCAATCCGATGACAATTCTGGCATCAATCCCACTGTTACTGCGTAACTGGATATTAACTCATGTAATGTGCTGATTAAATTACAGGCATTTCTCATTAAAGAAGTATTTGATTATGGTCATGACTGTTTCCTCTGGCTCCCTAGGTCAAGTGAACGGAAAACCGGAACGCTCCATCACCCTCCTGGGTAATGACTGTTTGATCCGGTCTAAAGTTTCCCTAGCTTCTCTAACCTCGTTTCGGGTGGGAGGCCCCGCCGACTGGTATACTGCACCGCAAAGATTAGATCAGTTACTAGCCTGTTTGGAATGGGCTAATGCTGAAGAACTACCGATTACTTTATTGGGGGGCGGTTCTAATCTTTTGGTGAGCGATCGAGGTTTGCGCGGTTTGGTGATTGGTACTCGTTATCTGCGACATACTCACTTTGACCAGGAAACTGGACAGCTTACGGTCGGTTCGGGTGCTTCTTTGCCCCGTTTGGCTTGGAAAGCTGCTCGTATGGGTTGGCGTGGCTTAGAATGGGCGGTGGGAATTCCGGGAACTGTCGGAGGAGCAATAGTTATGAATGCTGGCGCTCATATTTCTTGTACAGCAGATATTTTAGTTAATACCCATATCCTGGAACGTTCGGGAACTCTCCAGGTTTTACCCCCGGAAAAATTGGGCTACCGCTATCGTACTTCTAATCTACAGGGAAGCGATCGCCTAGTTACTCAGGCTACATTCCAGTTACAGCCCGGTTATGACCCAGAACAGGTTATGGCTGAGACTACAGAACATTTCCAACAGCGAAGGCTATCTCAACCCTACCATTTACCTAGTTGTGGCAGTGTTTTTCGTAACCCTGGACCCCATAAGGCCGGCTGGTTGATTGAACAAACGGGATTAAAGGGTTATAAAATTGGTGGCGCTCAAGTGGCTGAACGCCATGCTAACTTTATCTTGAATTGCGGCTCGGCTACCGCTAGTGATATCTTTCAACTGATACACCATGTTCAAGAGCGAGTTCAGCATCAGTGGTCCTGTTTGTTAGAGCCAGAGGTGAGAATCCTCGGAGAGCATGATTTAATCTCAAATTAGGTTAACATTTTAGGGCAATACGGTATAATAAGCGAGAAGAGTTGAGGATCAACCTATTGCCAGATATGTCAAACCCAAGGAAGCGGCCCAAATCCTTGGAGTCCATGAAAGAACACTCCGCAGATGGGACGAAAATGGCTCAATCGAGACCATCAGAACCCCCGCTGGGCAACGACGATATAACGTTGAGTCATATACTGCCAAATCAGGCAGTGACAAACGCAAAGTCGTTATCTATGCCAGAGTTAGTAGCCGCGCCCAGCAGTCCGACCTCAACCGACAGGTAGCCACACTGTCCAACCTCTACCCCGAAGCAGAAGTCGTCTCCGAAATCGGAGGCGGGCTCAACTTCAAGCGAAAGAAAATGCTGGCCTTACTGGGACAAGTCTTGTCAGGAGATGTCCGCATGGTTGTTGTTGCCCACAAAGACCGATTGGCCAGATTTGGATGGGACTTGTTTCGATGGCTCTGTGAGCAAAACAGGTGCGAACTCATGGTTCTCAACGAGACAAGTCTCAGTCCAGAACGAGAAATGGTTGAGGACATCCTCGCCATCCTCCACTGCTTCAGTTCCCGATTATACGGACTGCGTAAATACAAAACTCAGGTCAAACAAGATCCGGATTTACCCCAGCCCAGAGCTAAATAAAGTCTGGCGTAAATGGCTGGCTGCTTGTCGGTATTGCTACAACCAAGCAATTGCATTATCCCGGAGTGGTAAACGACTAAGCAAATTAAAGTTACGCTGCGGAAGTGATGCAGAGTGACTTACCTGCATGGGTCAAAGAAACAGTTCAAAGTCTGTTAGGCTGAGAATTGTGGCCCTGTGAAGCCAGTTTGATTCGCCATGATTGTTCCTAGATCAAGACTTCTGGTACAATTTGGGGTTAAGCTAGGTCTTATGGAAAACTCAGAGCGTCCATGACGCAAGGGAAAATTAGTTATGACACCAGAAGGAAAAGGATTCGGTCGTGATGGCTTCGGCCTTGGTAAAATGAAGGAACTAGCCGAGGCTTTTAAAAAAGCCCAGGCGGTTCAGGAAGGGGCGAAAAAACTTCAGGAAGATTTGGATGAACTGGAAGTCCTCGGAGAAGCGGGTGGTGGCCTGGTGAAGGTTTATCTGAGTGGGAACCAACAACCTCGCCGGGTAGAAGTATCCCCTGATTTGCTGGGAGAGGAACCTGATGTAGTCTCTGATCTAATCTTAACTGCCATGAAGGAAGCCTATAATAACTCCACCTCTACTATGCGGGAACGCATGGAAGAGTTGACTGGTGGGTTGAACCTACCAGGTTTGTAAATTATTTATCCCCTTTGAGCGGTGGCTAAGTGAGGCTTTAGAGTCTCACTTATTTTGTCAGGTGATGTCTTTGACTGGGTAAGGCTGCGGTTAAAACTTCCCGGCCGCTGTCGGTGACTAATACATCATCCTCAATGCGAATGCCACGCACATCGGCAAATTTTTCGAGTTGTTCCCAATTTACCATATCTCTATAGGTTTCGCGATTGGGTGGGTGATTTAAAATGGCTGGAACTTGATAAAAACCAGGTTCGATGGTGACTAGCATTCCGGGGGCTAGGGGTCTATTTAAACGCAGAAAACCTAGACCAAAGCGATCGCTTCTTTTGCGCCCAGGAGCATATCCGGCTAAGTCTCCTAGGTCTTCCATATCATGAACGTCTAACCCTAGTAAATGACCGATACCATGGGGGAAAAATAAGGCGTGAGCATCCTTTTCTACTAATTCGGTTACCTGTCCTCGCAAAATCCCTAAATCTACTAATCCCTCGGTGATAACCGCCGCCGCTAATAAATGAATATCCCTATATTCTACACCGGGTTTGACCTGCTCAATACAAGCATCATGGGCGGCTAATACTATATCATATATATCGGCTTGGGTAGGGGAAAAAGTGCCGGAAACTGGCCAGGTGCGGGTGACATCTCCAGCCCATCCCCCAGGGGTTTCTGCGCCGACATCTGCTAATAATAAATCACCGGATTTCAGGGGATTATGGTATAATTCGTTATGTAATACCTGACCCTCGGTGGTCACTATACTATTATAAGAACAGGTCATATTATAGGCGATGATGACGGCTTCCATGGCTGCCCTAATATCACTTTCGTGGCTGGCTGTGGGGGTGGCTAAAATTCCGGATTGGTGTGCTTTGACGGTGACGGTGGCGGCTTTTTTGAGTTCGGACAGGGCGGCATCATCATGGCATAAACGGAGGTTAATTATGGCTTTGATTAACGCTAAATCTTGACCTACGGCGGCGGCTGGAGCCATGACAGGGCGCTTTAAAATGCGTTCCATTTCGGCAAGGGTGGCTGGGTCTTGCACTCTGACGGTGGCAGCATTATGGCTTTTTTGGGTTAATTCCGATTTGGGAAAAGCGGAGTTGGCACCGATAATTTCAGCGAGGCGATCGCGTGAGGGACTGTCCCCATGCCATAGGGCGCTATCTGGGTCTGGGTCATCCATAAATAGGGTCAGTTTTCCCCCTTCTAAATGGATGACAGTATCGACTAAGGATAGACCGGCAAAATATAAGAAATGGCTACTGGCGCGGAAAGGATAAATATTAGCGGGAAAATTGCGCGATCGCACACCACCAGACCACAACAGGACGGGAAAATCTACCAGTTGCGCTAATTTTTGGCGGCGCTGATATAAGCTATTAACCAGACCTTCAGAAGGTTGAGGAAGTCGCATAATTCGGGGTTAATTTATTTAGATAGTGAGGTCACAACTCATTAAAATATAACTGAGGCGATCGCTTATTTCTGGGTGGGGAGGAATTACCAGGGTTTTAACTTCTCGGAACCCATTTTTTTGGTATAAGCGAATGGCGGTCAAGTTATCCGATTGAGTAACTAAACTCAAGGTAGAAAATCCTGATTCCCAGGCTTTTTGCTTGGTTCGCCAGATTAATGATGTGCCAATACCCTGCCGTTGATATGGTGACTTAACCGCCAAAATATTAAGAAACCAACTCCCCTCAACTTTGGCGTTATCAAAAGCCTCGATAATAGCCAAACGGTCAGGCTTAAATAACTGTTTCATCTCTTCTGTGATGATATCGGCATTAGCCGGATAGCTGTTCGCCATGCCAATAATGCGACCATGACTATAGGCAACCTCAATGTTTTGATAAGATAAAACAGAAGTTTCTGACTGAATCATTCTGGCTAGTATTTGTTCAACGGTTAATTGTTGATGAAGAGGCTGGAGTAAAAAATCCATCATCTCCCCGGCAGCCAGTCTGATGAGTGGTGCAATTTCTAGGACATCCCTAGGATTAGCAGCGCGGTAACTAACATTGAATACATCCATTAAGATTAAGGGATTTATGGTTAATTAATCAATAGCAATAACCCTATCTGATACAAGCACAAATTAGCCAAAATGTCAAGCATATCAGCCCATATTTTGGGGGTAATTTATTCTTGCCATCGGCTTAAAATATGTTTTAAACCCTTGCCGATTTCTTCCCAATTTTCGGCCAAGTCGGTACTACGATCGCTCCTCAAAAAATCAGCTTCTTTCAAGCAGCGATCGGCGAGGCAATCCAAAACGGTTTGAATGCCATAATCACCAATAAGTTGATTTAAGGCGTGGGTCAGGTGTTGATTTTTGGGTTCGGTCATAATTTCCAATGAAGTTGGCAGTTAATAGTCAGACAATTCCGCCGAAATTATAGCAGAATTATTGACCAAAAACCAAACCTGGTCAATTCATAATAGGTGGGCGTACCAAAATGACAGTACAAGGACAACCACGGGCGATCGCTTCGGGGATATTACCCTTAATCGCCTGTTGCAGCATACTTTCGCCACTAGCACCCAAAACAATCACATCACAGTAATCATGATTAGCAATATCCAAAAGTACATCAACCACAGACCTAGCACAAACAGCAGTTGCGACCACCTCCCCATTAATGGGGCTTTTCAACTCCTCAACTAGGTGGTCTAGCTTTGCCATTTCCGCCTCAGACAAAGCATTTTTAACCACAGTTAACAGTCGGATATCGGGGCGCAAACTCAACCTAGCCAAACCGGGTAAAATGCCCATTGCGGCTGGTGGAGGTCCCCCAGTTCGCAGAGGAACTAACCAACGTCGCCAAACAGGAAACTGGAGCGATCGCTGATCTGAGGGGTCACTAAAAATGGGGTTAACATCTTTTCCCCACTTCACCAAAACCACCTCACCGGGTACTTGTCGAATAATGGTATCAACCACAGTGCCAAAAACCCGATTAGTGGCGGACCTTTCCCCTTGCCACCCAATCAAAGTCAAATCAATATTTCGTTCTTGCACGGTCTCCAAAATCGCCCCAGACACATCATGACTGACCCTAATTTGAGTATGAATAGGAACCCGCCAGCTTTTGGCAATACGTTCAGCTTGGCGAAGTAGACGGCGACATTTAGTAATGGATACCGGAGTTTCCGCCGGGGACAAATTGCGAGCAATGGTAATAATAGTCAAGCATTCTAGCTCATAATTACGTTCAGCAGCGATCGCCGCCGCAATATGTAGCAAAGCCGGGGCGGTAGTGGGATTATTCAAAGCCACCAATAGTCGCCCATGACCGACCATGGGGCCGCGAGTTTGATAAACCACATAGGAGGGGGTGGCATGATGCCCCACCTGGTGACTACCGCTAATATATCCAAGTTCACCGCGAATAATATCGCTGCGGGTAATAATTCCCACCAAATGCCGCCCCTCGACGACGGGAAGGCGACTGAGTTTTTGCCGTCCCAACAGATACAGAACCTCACTGAGGGGAGCATCAGGGTAAATAGTAACAGGTTGGGGAGTCATCAGCTTATGTAGGGGGGTTTGTTCTGATATGTCTTGTTGGTTAATCTTTGCCATATCAGTTTGGCTGATAATACCGACCAATTTACCCTGGTTGACTACGGGAAAGCCGCGATGATGGGATTGAGAAAAAGCGGACCTAACCTGTTCTAGGGATAACTGATCTTCGAGAGTTTCTACCTGTCGCTGCATAACATCCCTAGCGTGCAACATATTTAAGGCTACCCGGTCAGCATTTTGGTCAGGTTCCAATTCAATGCCACTCAAAGCCAATAGGCGATCGCATAGGGAATGTTTTTCTATCTTTTCGGCTACCAAATAGGAGACCACAGAACAGATCATCAGTGGCAGAACCAAGTTAAAATCGGTGGTAATTTCAAAGACAATCACCACGGCGGTGACGGGAGTCCGAGACACGGCACAGAAAAAGGCTCCCATTCCGGCAAAAGCAAAAGTGGTGTGAGGTTGTAAGGCGATCGTTGCCTCTTCCCATAAGCCAATAGTATTCCCCAAAGCCGCGCCTAAAATTAGGGATGGTGCAAATAATCCACCCGGCGCACCGGAACCCGCCGCCATGGTAGTTAGGGAAAACTGCACTACAAAAGCTAGGGCTGTGGTTGTCCAGAGGATATTACCTTTGAGGATATATTCTCGCAAACCGGCATTATCTCGAAAAGTCTCTGGTAGCACAGCAATAACCATCCCACAAATTAGACCCGCCACAGCCATACTCAGGGGTAGTCCTAATTTGAGGGTATGGCGGTTAAATTTCTGAAAGGTAATAATTCCCCGACTGAATAACACCCCAAATACTCCCGAGAGAACACCCACCAGGATATAAAAGGGGATTTCTAGGGGTTCAATTAACCATTGTTGATATAGGGCTTCTGGGGGTATGTCTATGGTGGGAGGTAGTCCCATGGCTTTGTTTCCTAATAGCCGGGATACTACCGCCCCAGTAAATGAGGCGATAATGGCGGGTCCGAGGGTTAATCCTGAGATGTCGTGTAGGAGGTCTTCCACTACGAATAAAACCCCGGCTATGGGAGCGTTAAACCCGGCGGCTAGTCCGGCGGCGGCTCCACAGGCGATTAGTTGTTTGCGATAGTTGGGAGAAGTGGGAACCCAACGACTTACCCAGGCGGCGAGGGCGGCTCCGATTTGTACTGTTGGCCCCTGTCGTCCTAGGGTGAATCCAGAAGCCATGGTGATCATGGTGCTGATCAGTTTGACTACTGCTACCCGTAGATCTAGGGAGGTTTTGATTCCCCCTAGGGCTGCTTTAACTTGGGGGATACCGCTTCCGGCTGCTTCTGGGGCTATGCGTTCGACTAGGAAACCAGACAACAGCCCCCCGACTACGCCTAATATGGGTAAAAATAGCCAAGCTGAAAAGTGGGCGGAACCTTGGACTCGCCAAGACCCTAACCACCCGGCTCCTGTTCTCAGAAAAAAGGCGGCTATTCCTGAAATTAATCCGATTAAGCCGGCTTCTAAAATGGCCAGCCTTTGGGAACCGCCAATTATGGATTTGGCGAGGCTCTGGAATTGATTGGTTAAGGATGGCCAGTACACGATTAGTTACCTAGAGCATTACTGATTTGATCGGAAATTTCTAGGGGTTCAAAGGGTTTGTTAATGATGGCGATCGCTCCTAATCCTAAATAGAGCGATCGTTGTTTAGGTGAGTTGTTGGCTGTCATCAAAATCACCGGAATTTCCGCAGTCATTATATCATTTTTGAGCATTTTTATGGTAGCCTCTCCATCTACACCCGGCATAACTAGATCCAGTAGGATAACATCCGGTTGCTGTTGTTTCGCTATAGTAAATCCTTCCGTTCCTGATGCGGCTGTTAGCACCTGCCATTTCCCTTGCAGTTGTAAACAGCTTTCCGTCACCAATAGAATATCCTCATCATCATCAATAATCAAAACTGTTTGGCTGATCATGGTAGTAAATTATCCGATAATTTGATTGCGTCCGCCCTGTTTAGCTTGATCTAAGTTAGCATCTGCCACTCGATACAGTAGTTGTAAATCATGCCCATCTTCTGGATATTGAGCTACTCCCCCACTAAAGGTGACCGAAAAAGCTATATGATCTTCTGGAACTAGAACCTCTAAACGCCACTCTTCTAAAACTTTTTGCAGTCGCTTCATGGCATCTTGTTTATAAGTACCATACATGGCTACCGCAAATTCTTCTCCTCCCCATCTTCCTACTATATCTTCCTGTCGAAATGCTTTTTTGAGAACTTCCCCAAATCGGTGCAGAACCCAGTCCCCCGTATCATGACCATATTGGTCATTAATATCTTTAAAATTGTCCAGGTCTAAAATGGCAAAGCACAGGGGTTGTTTGTGACGACCAGCAATCCGAATTAATCGGTTTATATCTTCAGTTGATTTATAGCGATTTTCGATTCCGGTTAAGGTGTCTATCTCCGCTATATTACGCCACAGACGACTGCGATGCAAGCGACTAAATAAACGGGCTATTAATTCCGGTCCGACTACCGGTTTGCTAATAAAATCATCAGCACCGGCTCTAAATAGTTCCGCTCTAGTTTCTGGGTCTGTGTGGTTGGTTAATACTAAAATCGGCAGATAACGCCATCTGGGTTCGTTGCGAATTACCTGACATAAATCAATGCCATTATAATGGGGCATTTCTACATCAATAATTAGTAAATCCGGGTTAGATATTTCTAAGACTTGCCAGAATTTTCGCGGAGTATTTAGGGTTTTTACCTCTAATCCCAAGGGACACAACAGGGCTTCTAATAGTTCCAAAATTTGCGGATCATCATTAATCGCTATAATGGTTCCGGTGATGGTATTATTATTCAGAATTCCTGTGACTATCTCCACAATTTGATGGCTAGACATCGGTTTTTGCAGAAACGCCCGACTCCCTAAACGACACACCGTCAGCCTATCTATAAAACTCGATCGCCTTGAGAATATGACCACCGGAATTTCTGGGTGATGATAGGCGATATCTTCTAATAGCATTAACCCATCTTCTTCCGGCTTGGGAAAGTTCAATTCTAGTAAAATTATACTGGGCTGATACTCAACCATCATGGCTCTGGCTATCCCCACACCAGGAGCCAGTCGAGCCTCTAAACCACGACTATGGGCTTCCCTAATAATTTGTTCCCCTAGGATGGTATCATGATCAACAATCAACAATGACTGCACAGTGGTTTGGGGGTGCTTTTTAATCTCTTTTGTTTGGGGTTGGGTCGGCGTTTTTTTCAGCTCCTTTAAGAGGTCTTCAGTTAATTGCTCAATTTGTGTTTGCTTGTCGGTGTCTAGGGGTTGTTCTCCCGCTAACAAGTATTCGATTTTTCGGGCGATTTCGGAACCGCGACCATATCCAAAAGTTCCCAAAGAACCCGCTAGTTTGTGAGCCTCTATATAGGCATATTGACGGGGGTTATTTTCATTATTTAAATTCCCGGAATTAGCCTTAGCTATTGCTTGAATACTCTCAACTCTAGCTATGGTTTTGTCTTTGATTTTTTCCCAAATCTCCGTAACGGTTTCATCTACGGACAAAGGGGGGCGGTTCAAGGATGAATATTGATGACTAAAACTCCCGTCATCTAGGGATTTAATCCGATATCCAATCCCATAGACATTTTCAATTAACTTGGGGTCTCCGCCAGCGTCTTTTAGCTTATTGCGTAGACTTTTAATATGGGCGCGGACAGTGTTATCGGCTGCAGGTTCTTCTATTGACCAGAGATGTTCGATGATGCTATCGTAGCTGAAAACACGATAGGGACTGCGAATAAATAATTCCATCAATCCATATTCTTTGGGGGTGAGAGGTAAGACCGATTTTTGGTAGGAAATCTCGCATTTTGCCGGGTTTAAAGTTAGGTCTCTCCAATGGATGACTGGCGGTAAAGAAATGGTCGCACGACGCAATAAGGCGCGCATTCTGGCGATTAATTCTTCAGCCCTAATCGGTTTGACTAGATAATCATCAGCCCCCGCGTCTAGCCCTAAAACCTTGTCTTCGCAGCTATCACGAGCTGTTAATAATAGCACTGGCATCTGATAATTATGCGATCGCAATTTTCGACATAGTGCAATCCCATTCAGTTTCGGCAACATAATATCTAGGATAACCAAACTATATTCAAAACTTTCGATATAGTTCCATCCCGATTCGCCGTCGGTCGCTATATCGACTACATAATTATGAGCTTTCAGAGATTTGGATAATTGTTGATTCAAATATTGATCATCATCCACTAAAAGAATTTTCATGGTAAATTGAGGTTACTGTATGTTAAAATTTGATGGTTTCCCTTGATGTAAATCATAACTCAATAGACCCTTCCGTGGCTAATATCCATGAAACCCAAAATTAAAAACCAACTGGCTTGGCAGCAAGCTGAAATACTTATGCAGCCAGCTTTAATCAGAGTCCTAGATAACATTCGTAAGCAACTGGAAACATCTATATGGAAGGGAAGTTATGAAACCCATACCACCCCCTATCCGGGTTATGTACTTAAATTAGAGCATAATGGCCAACAAGTAAACATTGATGTTTGGGATCTGTGTTATCAAGTCTGTTTCCAGGACTATCAACCCACCCATACACCTGACCAACCCCAGGAGGTGGAAATTGATACCAGTTTACTGGATAATACAGGAGATGTAGATTGGGATAAACTCGATCGCAAAACTCAAGACTTAATCGAGAAAGTTTTTGCTAATTTAACAGGACAATGACTAAAACCCTCCCAGAGATTTACGCGAATACCAAAGCCATATATGATGAAGCTGGTCAGGTTCCCCTCAGTTTTGATAATGACACTGAAGCGTTGAATGCTTCCGAGGAGACGGTGGCGTTATGCGATCGCTCCCATTGGGGACTATTAGAACTTTCTGGGGAAGATCGTTTATCTTTCCTCCACAACCAAAGCACCAATTCTATTAGCGATCGCCAACCGGGACAGGGATGTGATACAGTATTTGTCACCTCCACCGCCCGAAATATCGATCTAGCAACGGCTTACATGACCGAGGAGGCGGTGTTATTACTGGTTTCGCCGAATCGCCGTCAGCACCTGCTACAATGGCTAGACCGCTATATTTTCCCCATGGATAGGGTTAATATAAAAGACATCAGCGACCAGTGGGCGGTATTTAGTCTCATTGGACCGGAAAGTTCCTCTCTACTGACAAAACTGGGGGCTACCATGGCTGAAAATCTGACCCGGGGAAATCACTGGGTTGACATGGTGGCTAATATTTCCGTTCGTGTGGCGATCGGTAGTGGTTTGGCTAGGGAAGGATACACTCTGATAGTTCCCACAGAGGCGGCGGGGAATTTGTGGCTATCTCTGACGGAAGCTGGGGCTGTTCCTTTGGGCGATCGCATTTGGGAACAACTCCGCATTCTCCAGGGTCGCCCCACACCCGATCGGGAACTAACAGAAGATTATAACCCCCTAGAAGCGGGATTATGGGGTAATATTTCCTTTGAGAAAGGTTGTTATATCGGACAGGAAACCATCGCCCGTCTCAACACTTATAAAGGAGTTAAACAACGATTATGGGGTTTGCGTCTTTCGGGTTTTGTGGAACCGGGAACCGTGATTAATCTCAAGGATGAAAAAGTCGGTAAACTTACCAGCATTACCGAGACTCAAGAGGGATGGTTTGGCTTGGGTTATATCCGCACAAAAGCGGGGGGCGAAGGCTTGGAAGTATCCCTAGGAGACACAACGGCTACAGTGGTAGCAGTTCCTTTTTTAAGCCATCCTGAAAGCTGAGATTTTAAACATCATTAACTGAGGGGATTAACACAGGGCGGGTAGTGGTTAGACGAAATCACCCGCCCGCGTCGGAGTTGGGCTTTTAAACCATCAGCCCAGTATTGAAACCGCCAATAATTTGATCAACCATCACAGCGATCGCCACCATTCCTAAAATTACCATTAAACCGGACGGCATAAATTTTCGAGTCTTCACATATCGACCCACAAAAGCTAATACTAAAACCACGGAAATAACTAGGGCAAAAATTAACGCCCATTCCCAGCCTTGGGCTTGTCCAAAAGCTGCGACCAATAACAGTATACCACTACTGACACCCGCTATTAGAGAAATCTTACTTTGGGCTTTCTTATATCCAACAATTCCCCCAACAATTGCCAAAACTCCATAAAGGAGAGTGGCGATCATACCTAAACTCATCAATCCCAACTCCTACTGATTAAAAACTGCCATCAATAGCAACTTATCAGGAATCAGACAGACTCCGCAGAAAATGTTGTAAAAATTAACGTTTTTGATGGTGGCACTATGCCATATAATCAGAGAGTGTCGTGGTTGTGTTTAGATGTAAGTTTCAGCCAAATTAGCCCATGTCCTCACCGTTATCTGAAGCGATCGCTAAAATTCGATTTCTGCAACGTCAAGCGCTATCCCTGCTGCTTTATCAGGAAGTAATGGGAGATCCAATAGGTCAAGCCTTTATGAACCTATTAGACTATATGTTACAAGCAGACAGCCATCAAACTTTACAGGCTTATAGTTACTGGTTTCGAGTCCAAGCCGAACAATCCCAAAGCTGGCAAAATTACTTAATCACTCAAATTCTGAGGGCAGATAATCCCTTTTCCCGTCAAGCCCAACAGTGCGACCTAACGGCATTAAATCCCTCTTTAATTGCGGCTACCCGTCACGATTTAGGAATCTTACATATCCTCTATAAATGTCAGGGGATAACAATGGCTCAATGGGTACAAGCGATCGCCCAAATTCCCGAATTGCCAATAGTTTGGGAAGATGAACCTATTTTAGTTGATAAAATTGAAGAACTGGCTCTGCGTAATCAGTTAGCCCAAGGGGAAAATTGGGGAGATGCCATTGAAGCGATCGCCGCCCACTATCGACAATATGGAACTGGTCAATTTGCCGAAAACCAGGCATTTCGTTGGCGGAATGGGGAACTAATGGCGATCGCGAATCCTGATCCGATTCACCTCAACCAATTAGTAGGATATGAACCACAGCGAGAAATCTTGTTAAAAAATACCGAGTTTTTATTGGCGGGATATTCTGCCTTAAATGTTCTGTTATATGGCAGTAGGGGGTCAGGGAAATCTTCCCTAGTTAAAGCCTTGTTACATCAATATAGCGATCGAGGTTTGCGATTAATTGAAGTAACTAAATCTGAACTGCGAGACCTACCCCAAGTAATTGAACAGTTGCGGGGAGTTCCCCAAAAGTTTATTATCTTTGTGGATGACCTATCTTTTGAAGAAGATGATGATGCTTTTAAAGCCTTGAAAGTTGTCCTGGAAGGAAATATGACCGCCCGACCTGAAAATGTGGTGGTATATGCCACCTCAAACCGCCGCCATTTAGTCCGAGAGTTTTTTGATGAACGTCCCCGCCCTCAAGACCAAAATGAAGTACAGGCTTGGGATACAGTCCAGGAAAAGCTATCATTTGCCGATCGCTTTGGCTTAACCCTGACTTTTGAACCAGCAGATCAGGAAACTTATCTTAGCATAGTTAAGCATCTGGCTACTCAAGCCGGAATAACTATCGATCCAGAAGATCTTGATTATCGCGCCCGCCAGTGGGCAACAAGACATAATGGGCGATCGGGACGGACGGCGCGACAGTTTATCGATTTTCTGGCCGCGGAAATTGCCCTAGCTGATCAATAGATTGGAAAAATTCGGCATCCAGTGTCATCATAATCAAGATCGGAAATACTCCCAAATCAGGAAAAATTAACTATGTCTGAATCTACTGATAGCAACGCTACTATTAAACTTTCACCCCCGGAAGCCTTTGCGGCGATCGCTTTAATTGCCATAGCCGCTGATGGTTTGGTTCTCCCCAGTGAGTCTCAAATCCTCAATAGTAGTCTATCGCGAATGCAGCTTTTTAGCGACTATTCCCCGACTCAGAAACGGGAAATGCTAGATCGTCTACTCACGGAAATTAAAACCCACGGCTACAATACTTTATTAAAATCGGCGATCGCTGTCTTACCCAAAGAGTTACGGGAAACAGTCTTTGCCATTGCTACAGATATCACTCTCGCTGATGGTGAAATTACCAAAGAGGAAGAAGACCTACTTAATGACCTCTACAGTTCCCTCGATTTATCAGAAGAAATGGCTACCAAAATTATTGATGTTATGATGATCAAAAACCAAGGATAGTCAATTCCCATAAATTCCCCTGATTTCCCCTAGTTCAGGGGAACAATAGTCCGAAATTGCTCATTTATTCATCACCTTTGTGGTATATACTAGAACTGTCTACTTTAGCGAAACTGATGCCGCTGGCGTTGTCTATTTTGCCCAGATGATGTCTATGTGTCACCAAGCCTATGAAGCCGCTTTAATTAATCTAGGCATTGACCTAAAAACTTTTGTCAATAACCCCGATTTTGCCATTCCCATTGTCCATGCTTCTATGGACTATCGGCAACCCATTTATTGTGGCGATCGGATTGTCATTAACCTCTCACCTCAACAACTAAGCCTAGATACCTTTCAGATAGAATATCAAATCTGCCTTGCTGATCAGCCTCAATCATTAATCGCCCAAGGTATAACTAAGCATATCTCAATTAACCCATCTACCCGCCAAAGACAACCCCTTCCTCCTCCCATTCAACAATGGTTAAATCCTCGACAAATACAATGATTTGTGTCATAATATTAACAGCTTTTGACCATCAATTAATTAGATGATATGACTTTGGTTTCTCAACTTAGCAATCCTCGTAGTTATGCAGTTATTGGCACCGGGGCATTAGGTGGATTCTATGGCGCTAAACTTCAGAAATCAGGACTAGATGTTCATTTTTTACTCAGAAGTGATTACGATTGGGTGAGTCAGCATGGCTTACAAATAGAATCCGTTTGGGGTGATTTTCAACTCCCCCAAGTCCCAGCCTACAATAATCCCCAAAAAATGCCACCCTGTGATGTAGTAATTGTCGCCATAAAATCCACAGAAAATCATTTACTACCCCAAATTTTACCCCCAGTATTAAAACCTGATGGCGTGGTTTTGGTCTTACAAAATGGGTTAGGAATTGAGCCAGAAATAGCCGAAATAGTCGGCAATCACAGAGTTTTAGGGGGTATTTGTGTAATTTGTTCTAATAAAATCAAACCTGGTTATATTCGCCATTTAGACTATGGTATGATGAAACTAGCCGAATATAACCACAATTACCAATCTGGTGGCATTACCCCCCGACTCCAACAAATTGGTGAAGACTTTAAAAAGGCTGGTGTCCCCCTAGACATAGCCGAAGATTTACTCTCAATTCGTTGGGAAAAGTTGGTGTGGAATATCCCCTATAATGGATTATCAGTAGTTTTAAATGCCCGCACTGATCAAATGATGTCAAATCCAGCAACTCGGGTTTTAGTTGAGGAAATTATGGGGGAAGTTTTAGAGGGTGCTAAAGGTTGCGATCGCTTTCTTGAGCGCGAAATAATTAATCAAATGTTGTCTCATACCGAAACCATGACACCCTATAAAACCAGCATGAAAATTGACTATGATCAGCGCCGCCCCCTAGAAATTGATGCCATTTTAGGCAATCCCTTAAAAATGGCTACAGCCGGAGGAGTGCATCTCCCTCGCATTCAGATGTTATATCAGCAATTAAAGTTTTTAGATACCCAAAATTGCCCTTAATTAATCTGGCAAAAAATCTGTGAGTATTTCATCCGGTTCATCATAAAAATCCTCATCATCTGCTGCCACAGTAGGTAAAGATGATCGTTGATTAGTTATACTTACTGAACCTAAGCGCCTTTCTAATATAGCCACCCTAGTTTCAACCGCCGTTAAATCTTGGGGTATTTTTTCCAGAGTTAATAATTGTCGCTGGAGTTCAATGATCTGACGACGTAAAAGTTCTATATCTGTGGCATTATTGAGGTTTAAATATTCCTTGATCGCTTCCTGCACCAGTTGCGTGATGCTGTGTCCAGATGCTTGAGATTTTTGCTCAATTTCCTGCATTAACTCCTGGGAAACTGTGACCGTTAAGGTGATATCATTAGGGGCCGACATAAGATCTGACATAATACTTGATACTTTCACTGATTCTGTTAATCATAATCCTGATAGCGGTTTCTGGGAAACTTCAGAAACTCTATGGCGGGCAGGAAATTCCCCCCTAGGGGACTAAAACTTATGATCACAAAGATGCGCTATGATTACAACCAACGTTAAGAATTGTAAAAAACATTGACTGCCCACATTCACTCCCCTAACCCCATTCAACAGCCTGCTGGCTGGCATCGCCTCCGGTGTCGTTGGCAGGGAAACCAGGAAACAGTCCGCCAAGGACTCCCCCACAGCAAATTATCCCCAGCCTGGCAAATTATGCTATTGGGAGACGGATCGCCAACCCGCCACCTGCAACTACTCACCGGGGAACCTACAGAGGTCGATGTGATTGATATGTCTGCCATTGGTATGAGTCCAGATGGTGCGCCGCCATTGATTCAGGCAGTCCCCGGCCCTCGGTTGCGCCGTCAAGTCTGGTTACGGACTGCATCAGGACAACGTTTAGCCTATGCTACTTCCTGGTGGGAAAATAGCCACGTTGACGAGTATTTACAAAATAGATCTCTGCCAATTTGGGCAAGTTTAGCCAGGCTGAGAACTGAATTATATCGAGATGTGCAAGGTATTGACTATGGCGATTCTAAAGCCTTAGAATTAGCCTTTGGACAGCCGGGGCCTTTTTGGGGTCGTTATTATCTTTTCTGGCATCACGGGAAGCCCTTAACCTTGATTTATGAGGTGTTTTCCCCCTATCTTACCAAGTATTTAGGAGCTACGCAAATGCTATGATATCAGATATCTTCATCGAGGCGATCGCTATAGAGAGACTGTAACAGATTCTCTAACTTTTCCTCCGAACAACATTCAATTACAGCCTCAAAAGCATCAACCAAGCGGGCGGCAGTTTCCCCTAAAGTCGGACTCATGCCCCACACATCCTCTACCCAATCTTGAGGGCGATCGTCCACAAAAATCAAACGTTCTAACAGTTGTTTTACTTCCGACCTAGAAATAGATGCCATAATCATTAATTCAAATATCATGCACCATTATAACATATAGGCATCCTGATTATGGATAGTCAGAAACTTTCCTTATATCAACAGGACTTTTACGGTTGGACTCAGTGGCAGTTACAAGCCTTAGCCCAACAGGATATTAATAACCTAGATTGGCAAAATTTACAAGCTGAAATTGACAGTTTAGGAAGACAAGAATATCGAGAATTAGTCAGTCATCTAACAGTCTTGTTAGGGCATTTACTCAAGTGGGAATATCAACCCCATAAACGCTCAAGGAGTTGGTTCTTGACCATTCGAGAACAGCGCCGCGCCACCCGGCGACATTTATCTCGAAATCCTAGTTTAAAGTCCCGAATCGCCCAAGCCTTGGAGGACAGCTTCGAGGCTGGGGTTGATTTGGCTCTCCGAGAGACAGGTCTGCCTTTGCGAACTTTTCCCGATATTTGTCCTTACCAATTTGATGATATTATCACCGATAATTTTATTTGTGACACCAGCCAAGATTGGGAATAAGTTATCATTAAATTACCCATTCTATGGGATAATAAGATAACTCAGAAAATAGCGATCGTATTTGTATTCATGTCCTCAACTCAATCTCCTCTCAATCTTCCATTTAAGCGTCTGCGTCAGTTGCGGACAGGCTTACTTAACTTACATAAAAATCTCCTAGAGTCCGAACGCATTACTTATGAGAAGTGTTACGGACGTATCCCCTCTAAAGGAGAATTTTTCCGGCTAGTAATTGGAGATGATTGGTTTAGCTGGCTGCGACCATTTTCCCAATTTATTGTCAAAATTGACGAAACCCTAGAGGAAAAAGAACCCGTCACCTTAGACCAAGTTAACGAACTACTAGAAGAAGCTAAATTTCTACTGCGAGTAGATGAACAGGGAACCGAACGAGAAAAGCGTTATTATCAAGCCATTCAGCGTGACCCAAATATTGCCCTCATTCATGCTGAAGTGTCAAACATATTAAAATAACACTTCCCCCGAAAATAACCTAGGGTTGGGTTCATCATATCAGCTTGCTACTACAAAGTAAAAGAATGATAAACCCACCCTTATTTTTTCTTAAAAAAACTTGATTAAACATTAATAAATAACCCGCGATCGCAGATATGCTATAATTTAAATATCGAATTTTTAAAACTGTCTTCTACTGGTTTAGACCTATGGTTTCTATTGACCTTTATAAAAATCTACCCACCAGTGATGAACTTCCCGACTCTGATGATACTCCTGTGGATAACGAAGACCAAAACTTTCTCCCCAATTACCTATTATTTCTTCTAGCAATTATCTGGAAAGACCGCAATGATTGGTATTTCGGTGTAGATATGGGAATTTATCACACCAGCGGGGATAACCCCAGAGTCCCAGTAATTCCTGATGGTTTTCTGACGGTGGGAGTGAACCGCCGCCGACCAGGTAATAAATCTCGGAAAAGTTATGTGGTCTGGGAAGAAGGGGGAATGGTTCCTCAGTTGGTGTTAGAGGTGGTTTCCTGGACTCCGGGAAATGAGTATGAGTCCAAAATGGCGATTTATGAAAAGTTGGGGGTACTATACTACGTTATTTATAACCCAGAATATTACCAACGCGATCGCCATCAACCCTTCGAGATTTATCGACAAATTGATGGTAAATACCAGTTACAAACGGGAGAACCCTACTGGCTACCAGAAATCGGTTTAGGAATTGGGAGAAGTCAAGCTACATTAGGTGGTATTGACCGAGAAATCCTGTCTTGGTTTGACCAAGAGGGGAGACGTTATTTGAGTGCGGAAGAGTTAGCACAGCAGGCTCAATTGGAAGCACAAAAAGAACGTCAGGCTCGTTTAGCGGCTATTGCTCAATTAGACAATATGGGATTAACAGTACAGCAAATTTCTGTAGCATTGGGGTTATCTGTAGAGGTGGTACGTCAGCGGCTAGAGGAATCATAGATTTGAGAAAGTTAGTTGATGTTAACTATCAATTAATGAGGGTGTGCCATTTTGCTCGGAACCACAATTTGGTCAAATTCTTCAGCCGAAATATAGCCTAATTCGACACAAATCTGCTTTAAGGTGGAATCCTTCTCCAAAGCCAAATGAGCGACTTCTGCGGCTCGGTCATAGCCGATTTTAGGACTTAAAGCAGTTACCAACATTAAAGATTGTTCTAAATAACTGTTAATTTTACTGCGATTTACCTGTAAACCAACCAATAGAAAATCAGTGAAGTTATGACAACTATCTGCCAAGATATTAACCGATTGTAGCAGGTTAAAAATCATCATTGGCTTAAACACATTTAACTCGAAATGACCCTGGGAACCCGCTATACTAATAGCAGTATCATACCCCATTACCTGAGCCGCCACCATAGTCATAGCCTCGCATTGGGTGGGGTTGACTTTTCCTGGCATAATTGAAGAACCCGGTTCATTTTCGGGTAAAATTAATTCGCCCAAACCACAGCGCGGACCACTCCCTAAAAATCTAATATCATTAGCAATTTTCATCAAAGAACAGGCTAAGGTTTTTAAGGCACCACTTGCCATAACTATGGCATCATGAGCCGCCATAGCGGCAAATTTATTGGGTGCTGAAACAAAGGGTAAATCTGTCATTTCGGCAATGTGTTCCGCCACCCTTTCCGCAAACCCAGGCGGCGCATTTAGGCCGGTTCCTACAGCGGTTCCACCAATAGCTAATTCATACAAATCAGGTAAAACCATCTCAATGCGTTTTAGGTCGGCATCTAGTTGCGCCACATAGCCGGAAAACTCCTGTCCTAAAGTCAGGGGAACAGCATCTTGTAAATGGGTGCGACCAATTTTGACAATATGGTTAAATTCTGCCGATTTCTGAGCCAGAGCATCTCGCATTTTTCGGACTTTAGGAATTAGGCGCTGATGAAACGCCAAAGCTGCTGCGATGTGCATAGCCGTCGGAAATGTATCGTTAGACGACTGAGACATATTCACATGGTCATTGGGATGAATAGGGTTTTTACTGCCCATTTTTCCGCCCACAGAAGCGATCGCCCAATTAGCAATCACCTCATTTACATTCATATTACATTGGGTACCGCTTCCAGTCATCCACACTCGCAGGGGGAAATGTTCCGATAACTTACCCTCAATTACCTGTTGCGCGGCCTGTCTAATCAATTCTGCCAGCTCTGGGGGCAGTTTTCCCAAGTCTTGATTAGTCAACGCCGCCGCCTTTTTGAGAATACCAAAAGCGGCGATCACCTCTGGGGGGATTAAATCAGTACCAATAGAAAAATAATGAAGCGATCGCTGAGTTTGCGCTCCCCAATAGCGATCGTCGGGGACCTGAATTTCCCCCATGCTATCGCGTTCAACTCGCATATTGGCATCCATGTCCTGATTCATCCCTAAGTTCCCCGTCCATTATCTATTAAAACTGCTTGAGTGCGCGTTGCATAGACCGCGCGTCATCCCGGCGCCGGATCGTCTCTCGCTTGTCGTGCAACTTCTTACCTCGCGCCAGTCCAATCATCACCTTAACCCGTCCCCGTTTCAGATACATTTTCAGAGGAACCAGAGTCAAGCCCTTTTGTTCTACCTGTCCAATCAGCTTATTAATTTCCTTGCGATGTAGCAACAACTTCCGGGTACGGCGCGGATCATGATTAAAGAAATTACCCGTATTCTCATAGGGGGAGATATGAACATTAATCAGCCACACCTCTCCATCCCGCAGCAAGGCATAACCATCCTGCAAATTAGAGCGACCCGCCCGGATCGACTTAACCTCCGTGCCTTTCAGTTCAATTCCGGCTTCGTAGGTATCTAGGATCTCGTACAGATAGCGAGCTTTACGGTTATCGGTGAGGATTTTGTATCCGTTAGTGTCTTTACTCATGACTTATCATTGTACCATGAACCAGGGTTAATTCAACAACCTTGTTGTTACCATCATTTTAATGGGACAATAAAAAATTGAGTTTAGTATACATAGCGAGTTTTTAGCATCCAATGAAGGGAACGATTTGGGAACTGGATTTTTATAGTCGTCCGCTGCGGGACGAAGACGGGAAAAAAGTGTGGGAGGTGATTATCTGTGAAACCCCCCTAGATGTGCGATCGCGCCCCGAGTCTCTATTCCGCTATACACAATTTTGTCCCAGTACCCAGGTTAACTCTATCTGGTTGCAGGGAGCTATTCAAGAGGCGATCGCCCAAGCACCATTACCACCATCAAAAATTCGTTTTTTCCGCCGTCCCATGGCGAATATGATCTCTAAAGCTGCTGAAGGATTAGATATCCCCGCATCAGCTAGTCGTCGCACCTATACCCTGTTTCAGTGGCTACAAGAACGCATCGACAAAGTTTATCCCACTTATCCTAATTATCAGGAAGGAACTAACCCATCAGTCCAGTTTGTCTCCGGCGAACCTCAACCGCTACCAGATGCACTTCAGGGGGAACAGTGGGCGATCGTTTCCTTAGAAGCCGCCGCCTTTGAAGATATGCCAGAATGGGATATCGGCTTTGGCGAAGCCTTCAGTTTACCCATGATGGGCTTATCCCCAGAAACACCAGTTCCGGGTCTGATTATTTTCACGACACGCGCCATACCCCTAGCCGCTTGGATGTCCGGGTTGGAGTTAGCCTTTCTGCGACTCGTGGAAACTCCCCGCCCTAACCTGATTTTGGAAACAGGGGAAAATGAGAGTTGGATTTTGGCTAACCTCACCGACCCCAAAACCCAGACCGAAGCCAAGAATTTTGAACAAGCCAAACTCTCGGCTAAGAATGTGCATTTTTTGGCTATTCAGTCTGACCCTAATTCCGAGTCCTTTGCTGGCTTCTGGATGCTTCAGCAGTTAGACTTCTAATCCCATTACACCGGAGGGGGGTCATACGATTATTGATTATCCCCTCTCCCACTCACCCGGAAAACATCCCACCTCTATACATACAATCTTATTTTTGTCAATATGCCCATTTTAGGCGATCGCATTTTCTCCGGGGGTCGGTGCGGCAGTCCTCTCGTTTTTCCCGTGGCTGACCTAGCACCCGACCCTACAGTTAGCCATAAAACCTTATTAATTCTTAACAATCTTTGGAAAATCAAAACTATTGGCAGCCATACATTAGCTACACTTAACTAATTTGCCGGGGCCAGACCTAGGTTGCTAACTAATTGAGAATCATTAGCGTGAAAAATCAACTTTCATGATATAAACATTTTAAAGAGAGTTATTTGCAATTGGTGTCCAGAGCCATACCCAGAGCCCTATCCTGGATTTAAAGGGTTCAAATGTTTACTGGAAAAGGTTTCTAAGTAATTAGACAACCCAAATCATGAGAAAAAACTCTCAATTAATGGTGGTTCCAGGAACTAGAGCCATTAACCGATTTTCAGATGTTTTAGCGTTGGTGTGAGATTAGAAATGACAAACAAAATTCTTTGGAAGACCCTCCACAGTCCCAGCTTGGTGGGTGCAGCCCTGCTGCTAAGTGCAGGTTCCGCCTTAGCCACAGAAAAAATAGCCACTAAATTTGACATGACATCTCAAGTAGACCCGGTAACTACTGAAGAGATAGAAGAGTCTATCAGCCCAGAGTCTAATGTGGCGATCGCCCTCATGTCCGAACCCCCAAGCCAACCTTTAGAATTAGCTCAAATACAGCCCGAAACCGAGCCAGAAATCAGCATCTTAGGTATCGAGCAAATCAACCAATACAGTGGCTTAGAAGACTCCATGGAACAGGTAACTTCTGTTTCCCAGTTGTCAGACGTGCAACCCACAGACTGGGCATTCCAAGCCCTACAGTCCCTAGTTGAGCGCTATGGCTGTATCGCAGGTTATCCCGACGGAACCTTTAGGGGAAACCGAGCCATGACTCGTTTTGAGTTTGCGGCTGGTTTAAATGCCTGTTTAGAGCGAGTTAACGAACTAATTGCCGCTTCTGTAGCTAATCTGGTCACTCGTGATGACCTAGCAGTTATCCAACGGCTTCAGGAAGAATTTGCAGCAGAACTAGCCACTTTAAGAGGTCGCGTATATGCCCTAGAAGCCAGAACCGCCGAATTAGAAGCTAACCAATTCTCCACTACTACCAAACTTAGTGGGGAAGTAGTATTTTGGGCAGGAGATAGCTTTGGCGCGCGCTCTCGTCATAATGTAGCAGGGGGACCCTTTGGCCGAGCCAGTGATGACCCCACCGAAACCTATCTCGGCTACCGGGCCCGTCTCAACTTTGATAGCAGCTTTAGCGGTCGAGACAGGCTGAGAATTCGTTTAGAAGCCGTAGACATTCCCAACCTGAGAGCTTTTGGTCTCAATAATACATTAATGGCTCGCACTTCCATTGATGGCAGGAGTAATGGTTTCCGACTAGATGATCTAAACTACCGTTTCCCGGCTTTTGATGGTAAAGCTCGCTTCTGGGTAGGCGCTAATGCTCTGGGAATAGACAATATTCTTGATGTCCTTTCACCCCTTGAAAGTGCCTCCACCGGATCAATTTCTCGGTTTGGACGACGGAACCCCGCCGTATTTCGAGGACCCGGTGGTGCAGGTGCTGGCGCTAACTTTACCTTTGGTAGTCGATCTCCCTTGAAACTTAATCTAGCTTATTTAGCCGGTAATGCTTCTGATGCTACCGAAGGCAATGGCCTATTCAATGGCAGTAATAGCGCTGGCGCTCAATTAGTTTATCAACCCAATCGAAACCTCGCTTTTGCCGTCGAGTACGCCCGCAAGTATTTTAGCACTGAAGACGTGAATATTGCTGGCGGCACCGGAAGCTGGATTTCTGAGCGTCCCTTTGGAAACAATGCCACCACCAGCGATAACTTAGGTTTACAATTTAACTGGCGCGTCCTTGACAAATTCCAGTTAGGCGGTTGGTTTGGTGCTACCTGGGCTCATCAACAAAGAAATGGCAGTGATAGTGCTACAATTCTTAACTGGGCTGTCACTATGGGCTTCCCCGATGCCTTTAGCGAAGGGGATTTGGGTGGTATTATTATCGGAATGCCTCCGAAAGTTACCTCCCACGACCGGGGAGCTTTGGAAGATCGCGATACTTCCTTCCATATTGAAGCCTTCTATCGCTATGCCTTCAATGACTACATTTCCATCACTCCCGGCTTCTTTGTCGTCACTAACCCTGATCACAATAGCCGCAATGCTAATATTTTCGTAGGAACTCTGCGAACGACTTTCCGTTTCTAATAACAGTTTCCCGCTCATTTTCTCAGCCTGGGGGGACGGACTATTCTATTAATTCATTGCGCCGCCCCCCATCTCTTCTTGATTAATTTAGGGCGTTGACAAATCTACCCGATCGCCTATTATGGTTTTATCGGTTTACTGCGCCTATGAACTTGACTAATTATTCAATAATGCCCACCAACCACCATAGTAAATGGCTCTAACCATTGTCTAATAACGGATAGAGCCATTTAGGGGATATTTAGGGGTAAATCACCAAATGGGTCGGGGGTTAATCCTAAATTTTGGGGATAAAATCAAATTCACCTCCAGGGGAATGCCACCGACCACAATCATCATCTTATTTGGCGATCGCATTCATTGGAGAATCAGCCACCTCTGGCGAGTTAGAATTGGGTTCTAACGTAGGCATATCTGGTCTGAGTGCAGTCCACCATAAGGCGATCGCCGGAACCACACCAAATAATACACTTAATAGAGTCGGTAGTAGAAACTTAGGATCTAAAGCCACCACTGTAATTACCGCCCCAAAGCCAAAGTTAGTCAAATACACCAGTAAAGGTAGAGTCAACAGAGGTCGAGATAAAACAATCGGCTTACCTCTCCATAAAACCGCGGCCACCGTCATAAACACCAAACCTGTCCCCATCCATCCCGTAAGATTACGATAGGGCATTCCGAAAAATTCCCCTACCTCTTGGAATTGCCAAAACGGAAAAGGTGCTTGACTCATAGCCGGGTCTAGGACTAAATCCCAAGCCGTTAATAAAATCGCGGCCACCGCTAAAGCTGCTACATGACGCACCCAACTCGAAGCCAGCGTTACTTTTAAGCCACCCCTCGCTAGTAGGTAGCAGGTTAAACCCATATAAAACCAGGATAGGGGAATCGTAAACGGAACTAGATCCGCGATTTTATAGCCTAAACCGTTTAGATATTGGTAATGACCGAAAGGAAAACCTGTGCTAGTCCCCAGGAGTTCACTACTCAGCGATAGGACAATAGATGGCACCATAAATCCTAGGGTTGTAACCAGCCCTAGGGTGCGATAGGCGTATAAGCTAACTGCGATCGCTCCAAACACAATATAAGCTACTCCTCCCCCTGCCATACTCAGTTGAAAGAAACTTTGTCCTATGGGGGGTAGGTTAATAATTAGTTCTGGATTAGGTAGAACTATTAGCAGTCCCGCTAGACCAAACAGGGTGGACAGGATATGGATGGTCAAAAAAAATCGCTCTTGCATCAGAAGTTGCTTCATGGGACTCCTCAAACAGATATGAAACGCAGACCGCGTTTCCGAAAACTTTATAAATCTTTATACAACAATAGACTCATTTGCTGTTAAACGCGACCCCCCTGTTTAACTATATCCCTAGCCTCACCCTAAACCAAAATCCTATATCTGCCATATTGACAGACAGACCATTGACAACTATTCTTATTAAAGTCCAGACTAATCTATAATAATTTTGAATTAGCTGGTGGGACTAAAGCCAGAATGGTAGCCCATGTCTAGGAAAGTCCCAGGTTGTGTCCTGGTTATAACAGACTATCAACCAACCATTGCACCAATATCCATATCATACCCTGCCTGCGGTTGCAAAAATCGATTACTAGGGCTATTCATATCTCAGCAATTGAGAAATATTATGAATATCAGCTCACCTTTAAACTTGAGAAAATGACATGAAACGAAGAAAAGTTATCTCTTTAATTGGGTTAGCAATAGCCACCAGCGCCATCTCCATCGCTTGTGGTCAACAACAACCAACCACCGATACAACCGCCACCAATGGTACAACAGGTGCAACCTTAGTCGTTTATTCTGGTCGCGGAGAAGACCTAATTAGTCCAATGTTTGAGCGATTTCAAGCTGAAACTGGCATTCAAGTCAATGTCCGTTATGGGGATACAGCCGAATTAGCCGCCACCATCTTAGAAGAAGGTCAAAATTCCCCAGCCGATATTTATTTTGCTCAAGATGCAGGAGCTTTAGGCGCCCTGCAAAGAGAAGGGCGCACCCGTACTATTCCAGAAACCTTACTCAATCAAGTAGACCCTAGGTTCCGCTCTCGCGAAGGACAATGGATTGGTATTACCGGACGCGCGCGCGTATTTAACTACAATACAAATCTACTCAGCAGCGATCAAGTTCCTAACTCCATTTGGGAACTTACACAACCCGAATGGTCGGGACGCATTGGCTGGGCTCCAACTAACGGCTCCTTCCAATCCTTTGTGACCGCTCTGCGAAAGCATGAAGGCGAAGAACGCGCTAGAGAATGGGTAGAAGCTATGCAAGCCAATAACCCCCAGGTCTATCGCAATAATACAACCCTTGTCGAAGGCTTGGGGCGCGGTGAAGTAGCCCTGGGATTGACAAATAACTATTACTTGTTCCGCTTTATAGCCGAAGATCCCAATTTCCCCGTATCCTATCACTATGCCACCGGTGATGTAGGTTCCATGATCAATATAGCCGGAGTCGCTATTATCGATAGCACAGACCAACCCGAAGTAGCAGAAGTCTTTATCGAGTTTCTGCTTACTCCAGAAGCACAGCAACACTTCGCCCAAGGGAATAGTGAATATCCCTTAATTGATGGAATAGAACCACCAAATGGACAGATTCCTATTGATCAGATTAATCCCCCAGATATCGATCTCAGTAACTTAGAAGACTTGGAAGGAACACTAGAGTTGCTGCGAGCAGCGGGAGTTTTATAACCAGGGAACCCCATCCTATCAATCAGGAAGCACTAGACCTCTTCCTGATTTGTTCAGAAAACTTGCTCCTTAAACAGACGTTTATTACCATTTATGGTATAATTGCTTCTGATTTTTGCCTGACTTATTCAGGTACTTCCGTTTATAATATCCCCCTAATTTTTCCTATTATCCCTTCATTAAATGACTATTAACCTAAAGAAAACATTATCCTTAAATAGCTATTTCTCCACCAAGCGATCGCATCCTCCCATTTTTTTAGTCATCATGGCTGCCATAGTCGCTTTAGGCATGGCATTACCCCTGGTTTACCTAGTAATTAGGGCCATGGGCATTGGATTAGTCCCCTTCATCGCCCTTATATCCCGACCCCGCACCATTCAGGTATTTTTCAACAGTATAGGTATGGCCTTATCTGTCACACTCCTATCTGCTTTGATTGCCATTCCCCTAGCATTTCTAATAGTACGCACCAATTTACCCGGGCGGCGTTTTTGGTCAGTAGTCACCACCTTACCCCTAGCTATCCCCACCTATGTGGGCAGTTTTGCCCTATTAGCCTTCGTCGGACCCCGTGGCAGTATGCTCCAAATTCTCCTCGAGCCCTTGGGAGTCCAGCGGCTACCCTCTATTTATGGCTGGTCTGGAGTAATTATCGCCACCACACTATTTTCCTACCCTTACATATTGCTCACAGTGCGATCGAGTTTACAAGGTATGGACCCAGCCATGGAAGAAGTCTCACGGGTTCTCGGATATACTCCCTATCAAACCTTCTGGCGAGTCACCTTACCACAACTGCGGCCAGCGATCGCCGCCGGGTCTCTACTTGTCTCACTCTATGCGCTCCAAGACTTTGGCACTCCCGCACTCATGCGGTTTGAGTCCTTTACCTACGTCATTTTTTTGCAATATCGCACCAGTTTTGACCGTAGTATGGCCGCCGCCTTATCCCTAGTATTAATCGCCTTAGTCGGGTTGATTTTATTGCTAGAATATCGAGCGCGATCGCGAGCAGCCTATTATAGTAGAGGTTCAGCTAGTCAACATCAACAACCCTTGATTCCCCTAGGTCGCTGGACTTGGTTAGCCCTCGGTTTTTGTATCCTGATTACACTATTTTCCCTAGTAATGCCCCTCGGAGTTTTATTCTTCTGGTTAGGGCGTGGTCTGCGAGTAGGTCAAAACCCCATAGAATTGATCACAATGATGTTACCCGCCGCCTACAACTCCATCTATAGCTCAGGTCTAGCTGCCATCATTTCCACCCTGTTTGCACTCCCCATCGCCATTCTCGCCGTCCGCTTTCCTAGTCGCCTCACAGCCATCTTAGAGCGCACATCCTACATCGGTTTTGGAATGCCGGGAATTGTCGTATCACTCTCCCTCGTCTTCTTTGGAGCCAATTATGTACCCTGGCTTTATCAACAACTACCCATGTTGCTGTTTGCTTATCTAGTCTTATTCATTCCTCAAGCCGTCGGAACATTGCGCGGCTCACTACTTCAAGTATCCCCAAACCTAGAAGAATCTGCCCGTATTTTGGGACGCACACCCTGGGAAACTCTACGCCATGTCACCTTACCACTCGTTCGTCCTGGCGTGATTAGTGGCGCTATGTTAATCTTCCTCACCTCCATTAAGGAATTACCAGCCACTCTATTACTCTCTCCCATTGGCTTTCGTACTTTAGCCACCCAAATTTGGCAAGCCACAGCAGAAAGTGTCGCCTTTACCCAAGCCTCAGTTGCTGCTCTCATGATGTTGTTCGTGTCAACCTTAGCTACACTGATTATTCTCTCCCAAGAACGTCGCATCAAAAACGCCCAGCCTAGCCTTACCCAGTCAGAAGACTAGGACCATCTGATGATTATGTTAACTTTTGTAAAGAAAAGTTAAGAAATGTTAAAAAAAATTCCTTCCGCTGGGGGGTTGCTTTAGGAGGGTTACTTGTGTTATTATTTTAGATAATGGGAATATTGACAATTTTATTTTTTGCGTCAAGATTAAAATTATAAGTTAGTCTCTAACATAGCACCATCTGCCACCCCTTGTCAATCTTTTGAGAAATTAAGCCCAACCGGGAACAGGAAAATTAATAATTAATTATCCCGGCTCCCTTAACCAATTTCCGGTCAAAGTCTAACCCTGACCGGACTACGATTTTCTGTCAGGGATAACTCAGATTTAACAATCATGGAAGTTCCGGTCATTTCTGGCGGTTGTGGTAACTGGAGTATTTCCAAAATAGTCGGAGCTATATCCGCCAAACAGCCATCACTTCTCAAAGGTACATCAGTCCCATGACCAGGAATTTTACGGACTTCCCCTTCAACCAGAATAAAAGGAACTGGGTTAGTAGTGTGAGCAGTCCAGGGATTACCCTGTTCATCGGACATATATTCAGCATTACCATGATCAGCAATAATAATGGCTGTTCCCCCGGCTTTAGAGATACCTGCTAACAATTCTCCCAAACAGCGATCGACCGTTTCAATAGCCTTAACCGCAGCATCCATTATCCCCGTGTGACCGACCATATCGGGGTTAGCATAATTGATCACAATCAGAGAATAAATCCCTTTAGCGATACCCTCAAGAGCCACTTCTGTGACTTCCTCCGCAGACATTTCGGGTTTTTGGTCATAGGTAGCCACGGCGGGACTGGGAATGAGTTCTCGATCTTCCCCCTCAAAAGGATGTTCTAAACCACCATTAAAGAAATAAGTCACATGGGCATATTTTTCGGTTTCGGCGGTCCGCAGTTGTTTCAAGCCATGATCAGCAATTACTTGTCCTAAGATATTATCGAGTCCTTGGGGTTCAAAAGCGACATCGACGGGATAGTTGGGGTCATACTGGGTAAAAGTCGCAAAACTCAGGGGTTGGATCAGTTCCCGTTCAAACCCATCAAAATCCTCCATAACCAAGGCTTGCGTAAGCTGTCTAGCGCGATCTGGTCGGAAATTAAAGAAAATCACCCCATCTCCAGGTTCGATCGCCCCTGGCGCTACTCTCATGGGGTTAATGAACTCATCGGTGATACCCTCTCCGTAGGATTCCCTCATGATCTCAGCTATAGTGCGATCGCTCTGTGGTCCATCGGTAGTCAGAATCGAATAGGCTTTTTTTACCCTTTCCCATCGATTATCGCGATCCATAGCATAGTAACGGCCGCTAATAGTCGCGATATGGCCCACCCCGATTTTTTCAGTGTAGTCTTGAATTTGTTGGAGAACCTTAATTCCATCATTAGGGTTAGTATCACGGCCATCAGTAATGGCATGAATACAGACATTAGACAACCCCTTAGCCTTAGCCATATCCAGCAATCCCAGGAGATGGTCAACATGGGAATGCACACCCCCATCAGAGCATAAACCTATCAAATGTAACTTAGCCTCTCGCTGACGAACTTCCTCACAAACTTTACTCAAAGCGGGATTATTCTGAATAGTGCCATCAGAAACCGCATCAGAAATCCTCACCAACTCTTGGGGAACCACTCGTCCCGCCCCTAAATTCAAGTGACCGACTTCTGAGTTGCCCATCTGACCATCGGGCAAACCGACAGCGCGACCAGAAGCCTGAATTAATGTTCGAGGATAAGCAGTCCAAAGGCTATCCATTACAGGGGTATTGCCAACAGCAATGGCATTTCCGTCCGTTTGTTCACGATAGCCCCAACCGTCTAATATGATGAGTACAACGGGAGATACAGACACTGATGCCATGCCAACTTACCTTTTAGCGACGAGTGAATTCCATCGACATGATATCACCCCTTGACGAAACTGTTAACTCTTTGCTAGGTGAAAAGGCAACAGCAAGCTAATATAGGTTTGACACTACCCGCCCTTTAAGTCCCAAAAACCCTCGTAAATTTGTTAACCTGGGGTTATTACCAACCAGCCGATAATTTTAAACAGATGGCAGCTAGAAATGATGATTGTGGTTCGTTTCAAGCTACCCTTGACATGAGAGCGTCAAATTTAGAGCATCATTGGGGATAGGCAATGCGTAAAGTTCTATTTGTGATTGTAGCGGGGGTTTTATCACTCTGGCTAGGGGGTTGTGCTTCGGAGCCACCGGAGGAGGAAATTACATTGACTCCAACTCCCACAGAAGAAACAACCCCAGTTGACCCATCGGAAGAGGAAACTACAGCAGAAACACCATTTGAAGATCCTCTAGTTACTGAAACTCCTCCGCCAGAAGCAGGTTTGATTCAGTCTACCAAATCAGAGGAACGATTGAGACAGCTTCTGCCCGGCAGAAATGGAGTACCTGCTGCACCGGCAACTATTCCGATTCCTGGTCAACAACTTGACCCCTTTGGACCGGTTCCACCGGTTATTGCAGATAGACCCCCAGACGTGCAAGCAGACAGTGAATCGATCGCCTTACCCACTAGACAAGTGCCGGACCTACCCAGTCTTCCGGTGGCTATGCAACCACCCCAATGGAGAACTCCTGTTGCTGTTACTACGGTACCAGGACAACCAGGAGCCCCCACCGCACAGCCAGGGGTAGCTAACGGACAGCCAGGGGTAGCCAACGGACGACCCGGAACCCCCACCGCACAGCCAGGGGTAGCCAACGGACGACCCGGAACCCCCACCGGACAGCCAGGAGTAGCCAACGGACGACCCGGAACTCCCACCGGACAGCCAGGAGTAGCCAACGGACGACCCGGAACTCCCACCGGACAGCCAGGAGTAGCCAACGGACGACCCGGACTGGCTGAACCAGTAGCAGAATTACCAGATCTAGCTGTAGCTGGAGTGCCAGATCTGCCTCAACTCCCCCTCACTTCCAGACCACCCGCATGGGTTGACCCTAATGCTCCTCCACCCGTCGCCCCAGCCGCGCCGCCACCACCCCCTTCGACTGATTTAGCTCGTGGAATAGAGGTAACCGGAGTGCTGAGAACGGGAGATGATACGAGAATTATTCTTAAGGCTCCTAATGAACCCACGAGTCGTTATGTGAGTGTTGGTCAGCGCATAGCAGGGGGAGAAGTTCTAATCAAGCGGGTGAAGTTGAGCGGAGACGGCGTTCCGATTGTCATCTTTGAGCAGAACGGCATTGAAGTTGCTAGAATGGTAGGTGAGGTTAGCGGACCCTTTGGGGATGAGGCTAACACGATTGTAATGCCACAAACTATCAACAATTTTGTTCGTAATCAGTCCTAACTAATTGGGGGTTTTAGGCGACTACTCTGCCTGGCTTGGATCTATATCCCCGGTGGTTGAGGTCAGTCGTTGATCTAAAACTCCCTTGGGTTTGATAACCCAGAAATTATCAATGTCATGGGTTGAGTATTATGTTGAATTTAGTTGAAAAATTTGGCTTTGTTACCCTAGGACGGTTCACGCAGTCTCTGGTCAGCAGAATGGCGCTTGGTGGCTCTGTGGCTTTGTTAGTTGCACTGCCAGCTAATGCCCAAACAGAAGGCGGTCGCCCCCCCATCTGTGAAGGACAACTACCTACTGGTCAGGTGACGTGCAACTACGAAGGGGGAGATAATTTTACGGGTAGTTTTGTCAACGGTCGCCCAGAAGGACGCGGTATCTTTGTCTATGCTAACCGCGATCGCTTTGAGGGAGAATTTCGCAATGGTCTCCCTAATGGTCAAGGTGTGTTTATCTTTGCTGATGATTCCCGTGTAGTGGGAGTGTTTAGAGATGGCCAGATTACCAACGGAACGGTGATTTTTGCCAATGGCGATCGCTATATTGGTGAGTTTCAACTGGTCACGGAAGTGGGTAGCGGTAACACCAGCAGCCAACCCCACGGTAGCGGACAGTTTGTTTATAGCAATGGCGATCGCTTTGAGGGAAGATTTTTTGCCGGGGGACCCTTTGGACAGGGAACCTTAACCCGCACAGATGGGACTACCTGCCAAGGAGAATTTTTTAATCAGGCCCTCGACGGAAGCGGGAATTGTACCTTCCCTAACGGTTTTCGCTATGAAGGGGAACTGCGCGGCGGTATCCCCCACGGCCAAGGTGTTCTCATTAACACCGCCGGACAACGTTTCCCCGGTACTTTCCGCGATGGTAGACGGCAAGAGTGAACGGTCGAAGTCACCACAAATCAGCAGTTTTGGGGAAATCTCCCTCACGGAAGCCCCAGTCCTGTGGGTAGGTTAGCAATAAAACTTAAAAAAGTGAAGTGAATAAGATGGCTGATCCAGTAGTAGGCTGAAGATTAACGCATTTTAGACATAGAGGAAAATAAACCAATGGTTCAACGTGGTTCTAAAGTTCGCATTCTTCGTAAAGAGTCCTATTGGTTCCAAGAAGTGGGAACAGTTGTTTCCGTGGATAAAAGCGGGATTCGCTATCCTGTGATTGTTCGTTTTGATAAGGTCAACTACAACGCCTACTGCGGTGTTGATGGCGGCGTTAACACTAACAACTTTGCTGAAGCTGAGTTGGTGGAAGTAGAAGCACCAGCTAAAGCAGCTAAGAAGTAAACTAGGCTCTCGGCTAATCCCCCTGGCGGCAGTGCCATAGAGTGCCTGCCGCCTGTTAATGTTTTAATCGCAGTCACTTTATATCTGCTTGTTTTGCTGTGCCAGAGTTACCTGAAGTTGAAACCGTTAGAAAGGGTCTAAATCAGATGACCCTCAATCAGCCTATAGTGGGTGCGGATGTCCTGTTAGATAGTGCGATCGCTCACCCCACTGCTGTGGAATTTATCGCCCAACTTACCAACACTACCATCAACCATTGGTATAGGCGGGGAAAATATCTGTTAGCGCAACTACAAGCGCCATCACAGCCATCAAATCCTATTTTCACATCAAAAGACCCAATCGAGACTAAGACAAGCGACGGGGGCTGGCTGGGTGTGCATTTGCGGATGACCGGACAACTTTTGTGGCTGACTTCTGATCAACCTTTACATAAACATACCAGGGTGAGATTGTTTTTGCAGGGGGAACGAGAATTGAGATTTGTTGACCAGCGGACTTTTGGTAAAATCTGGTGGGTTCCCCCTGGTATGGCGGTGATGGATGTGATTTCTGGTTTACGGGAATTGGGACCAGAACCCCTTAGCGATGAATTTTCCCCTGAGTATTTAGCCAACAAACTGCGACTCCGCCAAAGACCGATTAAAACGGCTTTACTAGACCAAGCTATATTGGCTGGTTTGGGTAATATTTACGCGGACGAGGCATTATTTTTAGCGGGAATTCAACCCACAACTCCTAGCCGTCGTCTCAGTGAAGACCAAGTTAATCGCCTGTGTACCCACATTGTCGAGGTTTTGCAAGAGGCGATCGCTTCCGGTGGCACAACTATTCGTAATTTCCTCAACGTCCAAGGCGTTAACGGGAACTACGGTAGCCACGCCTGGGTTTATCAACGCGGCGGGAAACCTTGTCGAGTTTGTCAAACCCCCATCGCTAAAATTAAACTATCGGGACGCGGCACCCATTTCTGCCCTAGGTGTCAACCTTCACTCGATTCTGATCTCTCCTGATCTCGATTGTTAAGATAGATGTTCATAAAGCTACGTCTACCATCAGTAACGGTAAAATATAATTTGCAGTGCTCAGTTAGGGAAGCCAGAATCAGTAGAGGCAATGAATGCCTTGTCTGTTATGATTCGCCCACGATCGCAGAATCCTTGACATCAAATTAACTCACAAGCCCTTAAAATTTGGGATAGATTCATTTATCATTTGCTATCCTACTCGCTATGACTATTAAACGCGGAGATTTTGTTCACGCCGTTCGGGAAAAATTAGAAAATAGCCTAGAAGTGACCGCCAGCGACTCCCGCTTACCTCCCTATTTGTTTGAAACTAAAGGGGAAGTCATGGAAACCAAGGGAGATTATGCCTTTGTCAAATTTGGTCGAGTCCCTACACCAGCTATATGGTTGCGGATTGATCAATTGGAACCCGCTAAATAGCCATGTGCGACTCGAGGCGCGATCGGACTACGCAGTTAACCCTAATATCCGTACATAACTAGGCTAGGGTACTAACACCCGCAGGGTAGGGTATGATTCCCATAATCCTACGGGTGGTGGGGTGGCTTCAAATTAGGGCTACCCCTGCTTAACCCGCCATGACTTCCCATATTGCAGAGACACCGTTAATAAAAATATAATTGGTATATGCAGATGGCTTCTAGTATGTTTTTTCCTCCTTCATGTCACCCTACCCAGGTTTCCATAATTGGGGCAGGTAAAGTAGGTGGTACTCTAGCCCAGCGCATAGCAGAGAGTAATGTCGCCCATGTCGTATTACTTGATGTGGTGGAGGGTTTACCCCAAGGGGTCGCCCTGGACTTGATGCAAGCTGGATCAGTGGAAGGTCACGATCGCAAAATTCTCGGAACTAATGATTATGCAGATACTGCCGGATCAGATATTGTCGTAATTACAGCCGGTCGCCCTAGGACTCCGGGCATGAATCGTAATGATTTAATCGAAACTAATGCCCCTATTGTCGCTCGTGCTGTTACTAATGTGATCGCCAGTTCCCCTAATGCAGTCATTATCATAGTTACCAATCCTTTGGATGTAATGACTTATATAGCTTGGCAGGTCAGCCAAATCGAACCTTTTAGGATTATGGGAATGGCAGGAGTGTTAGACTCAGCCCGCTTCCAAGCGTTTATCGCCACAGAATTAAACGTTTCCGTTGTCGATGTTAATGCAACCGTTATGGGAAGTCATGGCGATTTAATGGTTCCCCTTCCCCGTTATTCTACAGTTAATGGCATTCCCATTACAGAGTTAATGGATGCTGAAACCATTAATCGTCTCATTGCTCGCACTCGTAATGGGGGGGCGGAAATAGTCGGACTTCTGAAAACTGGCGGCGCTTATTATGCTCCCGCTTCCTCCGTGCGGACTATGGTAGAATCTATTTTACTCAACCGTCGTCGTCTATTGCCAACTTCTGCCTATCTCAAGGGAGAATATGGCATGAAGGATATTTTCCTAGGGGTTCCCTGTTGGTTGGGATGTCGAGGCGTAGAGGGCGTTCTGGAATTAAACCTCACAGACAATGAACGCGAAGCACTCAACAGTTGCGCTCAATCGGTTCGCGAAGGTATTGAAAAAGCCGATGCGGTTTTAGCGGCCACTGCTGCTGTTTAGCCGCCGGGGGCGGGTCTTAGTAGTGCCATGACGTACCCGCCCCGACAAAACCCCTCCCCTTCCTTAACTCTTGCGGACCACAGACAGTTTCACCAAAGCCCTTGACAGTCTGGGATTTATCATCTATCATTATTTGTATACACGGGGCATTACTGGTTTCGACAGGACGATCAAACCGACCTTGTGATTCAGGCCGAGAGTAGAGTGAGCCTCCTCTCGAAAATCAAAGGTTCAAAAAAAATGTAAGTGCGAACAACGTCGTACCTTTCGCTCGCGTTAAAGCCGCTGTTGCTTAATAACGAATACCTCCTATAGGTTCGAGCACTCACGGTTTGACTCCGTTAAGTTAAGGACTGTGGGTTAAACCCCAACGGATGCTTCGGTTAAGCGTTCTCTGGTAGCTTAACTGAAAAAGACTCTACTAGAGAATCCTACCGTCAGGGATAAGTGACGGTTCCCGCCCCGCCCTAAGGATTAGAGGGGCTATGTCTGTGAACGAGCAGGGCGTAAATAGTCGTTTTGGACATGGGTTCGATTCCCATATGCTCCATTTTCAGTAAACCCTAGTCTAGTAGCTATCGCGCGACATTACTCGATACGATAGCTACACCCAATTACTCAAATATTACTCACAATCCATTCCTAGCACAGGATAATAATTCTGTCAACAGGATGATTACTCAGTCAACAAGCACAACTTAGTCAATCTGTCAAATATCCATACCTCCCCCCAACCAGACACCGATAGGTTAACTCCCTTGTGATACCCGTCAATGGCAAGCCTATCGGTTCGTACCTCACCATTGACTGCTATCACGTCGGTCGTTTCCCCAAAGAGTGTTTGTTCCGGTTGGGGGGAGGATATGTTTCAAAATCAACCACGATAGCCGTAGGTAGCCGTAGGGGGGAACCCGCTAGGGAATCAACGTACAAAGATATCAGACCGCCTTTCCGTGGACTAGACCTATAGGGGAAACTATGTGCGATCGCCTATCCGGTTATCTATGGGTCTGATTCATAATCTCCGGTGAGGGGAAACTATGGGCTATCATCTACCGGAACCAACCCGATATCCCTAAACAGCTTTTCAACCGGAGGTAATTACCGAGATGAGAGCGACTATCCACATAATCCTTAGCAAGTCTCTAGTCTTTGGTGGTAATCACCCCGTGCGGAAACCGATACCAACATAATCAGTTCACCCCCAAAATCTTAGTCGTAGGTTGTAGGTAAAGCTATCTGTTGGGGGTAACTTAGTTCTGGGTAATATCTGGACATTATAGGGTGAGCATTCATATAATCTAATTCTCATAATGAGTTCTCATAATGAGAGTAAAAAAATATGCAGACACCCCCTACAGTCAGAAACCATAGGGGGCCATTAAGTTATTGGGGTAGCTGTTAGGCTGTTAGCTGTTAGGGCTTACGCCAACCATCATCATCAATATCATCTCTGTTGATTGGGAGATGAGGTGATTGTTTTTTGCTCTCTAACTGTTGTTTACAGATTATTTGTTCTAACGATTTTTGTAAAAACTCAAATAATATACCTAACTTATGATTATTTAAATCTAGTTTTGATTCGATAATTTTATTCTCCTTGACTATCGCATACGTTGAACACAAGACCACAATTATTATCAAAACTAATTCAATAATTATGAATCTTTGACAGATTGATACTGTATTCATTACATTAATCTCCAAAAATAAAGGGTAAACCATTTAATCCGTTCTAACGGGTCAAATACCGCATAAAAGCTGCTATATGGTGGTGATTCAATTATTTGATATTCATTAAGCCAGACAATCTCACGTTTAACCATCATATTCTGTTTGACATCATTGTATGCGTAAAATTTTAACCAACCCGCCATTTTCCAGTAAGTAGAAACTTGGTCTGCATCAAATAATATCCTTACAAATTTGCTACCTGATATATCTGGCAATCGTTTACCTCCGTGTGAGGTATCATCCTCTTTGATAAAATATTGGTTGTAAGCTAAAAACCAATTAGTTTCAGATATATCATATTTGTTAGACATTATCTCACCTGCTTGATTACATTATCGTTATCCGTGTCACACCATAAATCACCTACACTTAAACCGATAGGGCTTGTCGGTAAATTACTGATATTACCATTTGTAGATGCTGTGGGTTTACCTAGTGACTCTACTTTCGCTGACAATTCTTGAATCCCTGCCACCAATAAAGGAACTAATTTTTCATAAAGAATCGTCAGATAATCTATTTTGTTGTTGTCAACTTCAGTGCTATCTGTGTGGTCATTTTTAACTACTTCAACCGCTTCTGGATAATATTCTTGAACTTCTTGTGCGATTAATCCTATTTTGGCTTCTTTGTCACAAAAGCCATGCAACTCTGCTAATTTATTGTATTTGAATTTAATTACATTCAATTTTTTGATTAAATCTAAGCTATTAACATTCTCATTTAAAACAGTTTTAAACTAAACCTGATATCCGAAGACCCTTTGACATAATCCCCGCTGTCATTAATGTACGCAATATTTGTGCCACCTAGTCGAAATCTAGTATGTATGTTTGACGAACTTAGACCGTTGTCTTTTATGAGATACATTTGATTGTTATATACGTGTATTGGATATCTATCGCTAGGAGCACCTCGCCAAACATTACTTTCAAGAAAATTAATACCATGATATATAAATACTCTAGGATTAGCCTCTGCTTCAAGTCGCATAGAATAACTTCCCTGATGAGAAAACGCCCAGCTATTCCCTCCAACTCTACTATTTAGTACTAAACTTGCCGTACTAGCAATAGACCCTATTCGGCGTATGTCAAACCCCCTCCAAACATTAAAATTAATAAGCATATTTCCATCGGGGAAACTTTCATCAGTCGTAAAAGTTACTGGATTATTTGTTATGTTAAATGTTTTAATTCCGGTTATTGTTTGATTTCCAGAGGTTCTTAATACAGTTGAATCTACATTAATTGTTCTATTAGCTGCTAATGTTCCCCCACCACTTAAACCATCTCCTGCGGTTAATGTAATGTTTGAATGAGTATGAGTTGTAGGTGTTCTAGCATCAGATAATCTACTATCATTACCTTGACAAGCTGTTCCCGCTGTAGTCCCATACGCTACAGCCCATGTAGTAGCAGCACTACCATTAAAATTATTTCCAGTTAATCCTGTACCATTTGTTAATGTATTTGGAGTATTTGCAGTTATCGTTATATTAGCGCTGCCATTAAATGAGGTCCCATTAATAGTTCTAGCTGTTTGAAGTGTAGTTGAAGTTGAAGCGTTACCTACTAAATTACCAGTTATACCAGCGCTACTAAATAAAGCTCGTTGTACACCACCAGTTGTGATTGCTAACTGGTCAGCAACAGGTCGATAAATACCTGTATCTAAATCGCCAGTCCAACTAAAGCTAGGTAAATTAACAGTATCTGAAGCATTACCTAAAAATTTAGCAAAGTCTACTGTACCTGACCCAGTTAAATTAGTCATACCACTATAGCTACCAGATATACTGGCATTTGGTACAGCACCAGATAGATTAGCTGCATTTAAACTGGTAACAGGAATAGTAATATTAGCACTGCCATTAAAACTGGTTGCTGTACCTGTAGCCGCACCAGATAATGCAATTGTTCTAGCTGTAGTTAATGTAGCTGAACTTGATACACTTTTAACTGAGTCAGCAGTATTATCTACGTTACCTAGACCAACATCTCCCTTAATTAAAGTTACAGCGCCTGTCTTACCAGCAACTGAAGTGACTGGAGCAGTAGGCAATGTTGTCCAATTCAAACTACCAGCAGTTGCACCCGCAGTTAGTACTTTACCGTTGTTTGTGGTACCAGTGGCAGGTACGTGTAAATTACCATCTGTAGTTGGGTGAACGTAATTATTTGCGCTTGCAGCAATTCCATTTAACTTAGTCTTGTCTCCCAAAGACATTAAACCAGCGGTGGAAGTTGTAGCAACAGGTATAGTTACGTCAGTACCAGTAGAACTTGTAATTGTTCGAGTGTCACCTGTACCAGAAATAGAAAGGTTAGTGGATTGATGAGGCGCAGAGTTAATAATGGTTGTACCTGATAACGATATACCTGTACCTGCGCTATATGTTGTATTCGGGGGAGTCCCCAGATTAGCGGTGATACCATTAGCGGTTTGGGTGATACTGGTTACAAATGTACTGTACCGCTACCAGAGGTAGCTACTGGTAAACTGAAAGTAGTACCACTAAGAGTTAAACCACTACCCGCTGAGTATGTGGTATCCCCTATCAACGCAGCAGCAGGGAGTCTAGCAACATCGATAATACCAGATGTAATATTAGAAGCATCATGATTATGCGGTGTTGGGGGGAACGTAGTTGGTGAGCCTGTCACCTCATTCCACGTAGGCCACCTAGTGGCAGTCGCTGGGATAGATGTTATCTCACTCCAAGCATGGTTGTGAGCACTAGGAGTAAACGTAGTAGGTTTAGAAGTCACTTCAGCCCAAGACGGCCAGCGTGAAGCGGTAGCTGGAACACCTGACGTAATGTCAGCCCAAGCATGAGTATGCGCTGAAGGCGTGAACGTTGTCGGTTTGCTTGTAACTTCAGACCACGTAGGCCAACGGGTTGCCGTAGCTGGTTTATCCGCCACGTTTGCCCAGTCACTTGCAAAGATAGTCGGTTTGTTCGTTATTTCAGTCCAGCTATGGGAATGAGTAGATGGGGGGAAAGCGCTAGGTTTATTAGTAATATTATTCCAGGATAAATCAGTTAATTTGACTAAATTAGTATTTGAGTCAATAACTGCCTGTACCCTTTCATTGGTTAAATACAGATTGACTTCACCTTCTGGCAAGTCATCGGTTGACTGCCCAAATCTACTAGAGTAAATCTTAAAATTAGTCATAATAAAGATTCCTCAAAAAGGGGGATAATCCCCCAACTATTTAATCAACAGTTACAAACTCAACTACAGTTACCGAAATATCTGCAACAGACTCGGCAATAGCTTGTAGTTTACTAGCGCCAATAGTGAGCATAACAGTATCACCCGGCTTCACAGAAAATGCGGCATTAGCTACGGTATTTTTTGTGGGGTCTAAGATTAAATGAACGGGTACATTAGACCGATTTTTGATAAATACATTACGCCCGTTTGTGTTAGCTTTTACTGCCACTAATTCGGCAACTGTATTAGCCGTTAAACTAATAGCGGTTGTAACGGGAGTACCCGGTATCTTAGCAGTAATATTGAGAGTGTCTAAATTTAGAGCGCTACTATAAACCGAAAAACTCATAATCACCTACCTCCTAAATAATTCCATTGTAGCCGGTTAGTAAGTGATTGTCTGCTCTAACCCGACAATCTGCGAAACACTATCCTCTGTTATCCCGTAGATACTAGCAGTAGATTTTAACTCGTCATCCCATGCAGTGTTAGGCGGTAGCCATAAACATTGACCTGGTATGCAATTGCTGATGTGTCCATGACTAAACCAAACCCCAACGCTACCCGTGTTCTGTAGGTGTAAGCGATATCTGTGAGTATTAGCAGCACGAATTAGGGTGGGTGTGTTACCTACGGAAATCCCAAAATTTTCGGGTTGGGTCAGTGATGGGGTTTTTGGCAATGTGTCTAGTTGGTATTCTGCCATACCAAAAATATTAATTGAATCATTGTTGTGTAATTGAGTCAGACACCTAGCTTTTAATACAGAATGTGAATCTATGGCTAACCCTTCTGTTTGATTGGTAATCAATTCGATTAATAAATTTTCGGTATGAATTCCCCCGTAATAAGGGAGTTTTATAACACCTAGATTTAACCCGCTTTCTGTGGCTAGGTTCCAATAAAATATCTGTAAGTCTATAGAACCTTGTAACACATCTTGTTTCTTTTCCCATCTTTGGTAATAACTATCTTCTGGGTAAATTTTAGGTATTTGTGATTGATTGATACTAGGGATATAACACCTAGCGTTCAAACTAGAAACATAGGCATAAGCAGTAATATCATAACGAAATCTATCAGTTATCAAGCCTTCTAAGATTGCGCCATTAAATAACTCTACAGCGTTATTCCAGTTACTAGCATTAATTTCCGTAGCAATATTTTTAATTCCTCTCATGAATAGTCCTCAATTATCTTGTAATATTATATAATATTTCTAAGTTATTAATTAGTCTCATGTAGTTACTCGGTATGGTGAAAGATAGTATCAGGTCAAGTACGTCTAAAAATGTTGGTAGGTCTGGCGGCGTAAGTTCAGGTTTAGCGGGAGATTTAGGCGACCAGACATCTTCAGCAATGGACTTTGGTAGGGGTTTGCCGTATGCAAGAGAAAGAGATAGAGCGGGTATTCCAGGATTGGTAAATCCTTGGGACCCAATTACTAGGCTACCGCGTGGAATTAATCCAGAAGACCATGGCAGGTGGAAACGAGAGGATGATGCGAGGCGAATAGATGAGGAGTATCGGCGACGTGATGTCAAAAAAGAGGCAACCGTTAAGGAGCCACCAAAAAGAGACGAGCCAAAAGGGGGCAAAAAGCCCAAGGGAGGCAGTAGTGGTGGAGGCGGTAATGGTCGTAGCTTTGGGGGTCCTGGTTCAGGCGATAAAATAGATGATGATAAAGGAAGGCGACCAGACGATAGTAGTGGTGAATGGCTCGAAGAACTTGAGAGGGCTCTTGAGTTTAGAGAATATTCGTGGGATTGCAGGCTATTTATGGTGTATATGCACTACCCGGACGGGACGGGGGGGATGGGGACAAGTAATCCTGTTACATATAATCACAGTTTTGACTTAGTAACACCGGATGAATTTCCTAGTCGCAGAAATTTAGAATATATTGTCAACAGAAATGGAAACATCACAGAAGGGACAACACGATTATTTCCAAGAAGCTGGTGGTCTGAATATACTATCTCGATTTATGAATCAGAAGGGGGGGAACACATTTGTTCATTTAATAAATTTGTTCTTAGCCAAGATGGCGCGAGGAGGGGGGAAATCTATGGGATTCAAGCTATGGGGAATAACATAAAATCGTTTGTCGGTATAGCTAAAAATCTTAGAAACCGTACCGTATATTATGAACAACGATACTCCGGTAATTGGTCTAACCCAATAAGAAGGACAGGTCCAGCCAGGTTTGCATCTGATGTAATACAGAGTTATGGTAGAAGTTGGGCAGCTACGCATTATTTGCATGGCTATCCATTAGGGTTTAGGTATATATTCAAAAATCTAGGAATCCATCCAATATCAATAGATACGAGTACGTCCTCCTATAGATATATCTACCGGAATCCTACTGAAACCTGCAATTGGGAAGAGATTATTCCGCGTAAGATTAGAAGAATTTGGATACCAGACATGAATGAAGAATGTTGCGGAATGATTAGAAGGATTTATGAGTTTTTAGACCCTGAATCCTTTCCTGCTGAAATGCCAGAAAAAATAACAGTTAATGCCGAGAATCCAGAAAATAGAATTAAACGAATAAACACATTACCAGACCAGAATGGCTGATGTACAGGTTTGACATCGATGACGAAAGATGGGGTGAATTTGAAGTTAAAGTAGAGATTGATGATGTCAATCTCATGACCAAAGCCGAAGAAAAAGCCGAAATCAAATTACCTAACTTAGCTGAATCAATTGCTGAAATATTTGGTATGGTAATGGAAATTGCTATTAGTCACCAAGTTACCCAAAATGCTGTTTGAACAGCATTACACGAAGCAGGTTTAGCTCACGCGGCGGCGTTTAAAGCAGGTAGAGAAGTGTCGGAGATAATCGACTATTTGGGCTTTGCTACCGAGGAAAAATATGAAACAATTAAAACAGCATTTACCCCGGAGGCTGATAATTTTGAGGAGCTACTGGAACCCAATGAAAGCAAAATTAAGATTACCAACCAGAAGGATGCAAAAGAAACATTACAAACAACATTAAATCAAATCAAAGAAATATTTGCTATTGTACGTGCTCAAGGCACTTTACAGGTAAACAGTAACGACCCGGCAAAAGACATATTAGCCGATTTAACGCGGTTATATGATTCAATGAAAAAACAGGATGATATCAGAGAAGAGGAAACCAGAAAAGTACAAGAATTGCTGAAAAAAGACTTTCCTGATATCAAAATAGAAACCGAATTGATAGATGGCGATAACCCACTAAGAGGGACTTTGTAATGGTTGCCAGAAGTGCAAGAATGCTAAGGAGTACTCGTAGCTTGTCTAGCCGCCAAACCCGTAGCAGTATAGGTAGAAATGGCGTTAGACAAGTTAATTTAGCACAAAGAACATCTACCCAGGAAATGGGTTGGTTTGGCAAATTATGGGCTAAAGTTACCGGTAAAGTTGTCGAATGGGGCAAAAGTTTTGGTGGGTGGCTATGGGAAGGAATTACTAAGTTTTTATCTAACTTTAGCTTTGAGAAAGTAGCGAGATTTATTACCTCTAATTGGGATTCTTTCTGGAATTTTAATTGGAATATTAGCGATAGCGATATTGATAAAAACATCCAAAATATTGCCGGACAATTTATAACCACTACGGCTGGGTTTTTAGGTAATATGGCTGGGAAATTAGTATGCGGTGTTTTACCAGTAGCAGGTCTCGCTTTTATCAATAAAGCGGCTGCTATGCACGTAGCATTAAGCAAGGGACCTGAAATGCTTATGGAGGTATCTACAGCATTCGGCTCATACGTTAAACAGTCATTTAATATGGCTATGAAAGCAATAGCATGGACGTTATTTAAACACGGTAGACGGGTTGTTAAAATGTTTTTAACAAAAAGCCCAACAACACTAGCAAGGTCTATTGTTTAAATGGTTCCTGGTGGTAAAGGAACGATTGAAAAATGGGGTGAAGAAAAAGGTGAAGAATGGTCTTTGGGAAAACAGAGAAGGGAAGCTAGGGAGAAATTACCAGAAAAATATGATGGAAATATAAACACTATTTGGAACCAAGACAGTTCCGAGGAATTCGGGGATTAGTTTAGCGAGAACTGTAAAGAAGCTATCATCTTAGTCGCTCAAGGTTTAGATGAATATATGGCACTGCAAAGAATAGAAGAAAATAGATAACAACAATTAGTTAATGCTGTAGTATAAGCTGGTAGAGAAAGATTCATACTTGTGTCATCTTTGAGAAATTTGCCGGAAAATGTTGCGAGTACATTGGCTCAAACTGAAATACTAGGGAATAGGGATATAGGTCAATTTGTAGGGTCAGGTGATTTTCAGGAAATCAGTACATCAGCTAATCTTAAAATACAGTTAACCTTTGTTTTGTACAACTACGAAAAACCACCGTACTGGACTAAAGATAGGCGTTCAAAACTACAAAAAACTCAAATAGAGTTACCGTCGGTTAGTAGGGATAAAATTACATGGGATAGGTGACAAAGGATATTTACTCAACCCAGTAAATCAGCCTTTACTAAAGGGAATATTAAGGTTACTTGTACTATGAGCAATGGCAGAAGATTCTCGTTTTTTGTTAATGAATCAAGCAAAAACGAAGCTGAAGCTCTATGCAAAGAGTTAGTTGATTTAACTGACGCTAGGATAGTTTACCCTATTACTTTTGAGGAAAGAAAAGGTTTTGGTAGTAGACAAAATGCGAAAAGAATTACAGAGAGTAAAATGTATATCAGTGAAGTGAAAATACTTAACTGGGAATTAATTGATAAATTTGAACAAGCTAAAATCGACTTAGGGGAAGCTAGTGTTTTAGCAATGTATCAAGACCCTAGGAAAGCCCAAGTCAAAATCCCTCTACATTTTGAGAGAAAACCTAGTTGGGTTGATAATGCCATACGGAAAGCCACGAGGACATCGTTAGAATTAAAAACCGGAAATCAACCCCCAACTACAACCTAATCATTGAGTCATATCAGTCACTAACTATCATCCACGATGAAAGAGATTACCAACATACTTAGACATGGTTAAACTGGTAGTTAGCGTAATGTTGGTATTGGTAGCGTACCGTCGCGTTTAACTCAAAAGCTGCTACATATATGTAGCTTCTGTTGAAAGAACCATAGCAGCCACAATCAGCAAATACACTGCTATAGTCTAGGTATTGAATTGAATAAAATCAAGGTGAGATTATGGCTACTAAGAAAACGCTAGGTGCTGCGACACTGGAAAACCAATTACTTGAAATTATTGAGCAAACCCAACGGATGCAATCTAGTGCAAGTAATAATCCTGATGGTGCAACCGTAGTCACTGCTTATACCCGAAATATGGCTACAGGTCTCGTAACTGTTTCATTGTCAATTCCAACAGACGATGTTTTAGACCCTACTGACGGCAGTATTGATGTAATGGCTACAGAGCTATTTGTTGATTAATGGATATCGGGTAGGCGCTAATATCATCGTTTTACCTACCCTGATTTAGACAATTTAGAAAAAAGGAAACTAATATCATGCCTTTAGCTGACGCATGGAACCAATACAAAGATGATTGGATAGCAAAGTTAGCAACAGCCAAGGGTCCACACCTAGGCAGAAGTTTAGTAGTTGAAGTTCCAGTGGATGCAACTTCAAAAATAGGCGTACCTATGCCTATGCTTTTACTCCACATTTTAAGTGGAAGTTCAGTAACTAATGAGCCAGCCAATGTTAGGGAATTAACCATTTGGAGACCACCTGTTAGCAATACTTCCACGCCTAATGCTAACAGACGTAATGTCCTAAGAGGAACTCGAGTAAGAGCATACAAGAAGTCTGAATACACCCGCTTCTTTGTTGAGGCTCCGGTTAATCCTGGCTATTGGCGCAAATACACCCAAACACGGGTAGGCGAAAAAATACTGAGATTTATCAGTATTAAAGCACCTCCTATCGTTTCTGTTAGTGGCTTGTTATATGTATTTGCTCACTATTTTACTATCAAGCCAGCATCATTAAGAACCTATAACAGTATGTTCAGAATTCCTAGCAGCGATGGGCTTGCCCTAGCTAACCTGGGTGAATTAACTGTTGAGAGAAGTGAAGCACCAAACCAAGTACAGGGTGAACTTTTCGCTGATGCTCCTGTTAGCAGCGAAGGCAATAAGAGTGTGAAAAAATAAATCAGCATCAAAAAGTAGACAAAGAGAATTGACCACTATATAAAAAAATAGTGGTCTTTTGTTTGAGTTGTATGTGGCGATAATTTAAACATTTCACAATTATGGTATCAAGTCAATAATTCTTTTATTTTTTTGGGCTTATATGTTTCTTATGTATTTATAAGTATTAATTAGATTAAAAATAATCATCATCAACAACAAAAAATATCAAAAACAGTGATTTCCAACTCAATAACTCAATCGTATTTTGGAAAAATGATTTTGTCCATGAGTTGAAAATCACTGACAGATGCGTAAAAACCAAAATACATTAGTAGACCAAAATACCGCTATTTACCAGCTTGACAAAGACAGCGTAAAAACCAAGGATACACATGGACTCTCACCTAGTGAATATCTGGCAATCTTAAAAAGGTTCAGCAACTTTGCCGGATTTCTTGACCAGGTAGTTCCTTATCTGCCATATCCCAAAACATCACCTATCTACACATTAAAAGAAAAGTTGGTGTTTGCATCTGTAACGGACGAAAAGGACTTTAATCTGGAATTAACCTACTCTGAGATTATCGCGTTAAAGAATAGCATTAAAGCTATTCTAACTCTGATTAAACTTGGTGGTGGTGTCAAGATACCACGTAAAGTTTCTGGTGCTATTGCTGACGATATCGCTGCCTTGGAGGGTCACTTTTTGAATCTCTCCGATAATCATGTTGACCCTGATATGCCCGAATCATTGCCTGACCCTGACCCATTTTCAGCCGGGCTTCAAGGTTAATCCCTAACAGTCTAATTACAGCAGTCTAATTGGGAAATAGAAAAGGCTACCCGTAAAAAGGTAGCCAATACACCAAACATCGAGGACTATCACCATGATATCAAAGCACTGGAAAGAAGTGCGGTTAAATCTCAGGAATATTAAACTTGACCCGTTGATGTATGTGGGAATGTCGTTTGCTATAAAGGTTCCTAACTATGCAGGAAGAGGACAACTTCAATGGCAATTAACAGCCGTTAAATTTGACCATAAATTTCTGGCTTATTATGTGGGAGAAATGATTAACACATTAATCCCATTACACCCAGATAAAATTGAGGCAATTCTCAATAAAGCACTTGAATATTGCCGGGAATAATGGAGGATTTATTAAGCTGCATTTGGTGGCGATAAAGAGGCGGTAAATAATGATGATTAACAAGTATCACGCCCAAGGACAATATGATGACGAGCATTACTTTGCATCAACGCTAGAGAGCAAGGTTTATCACCTACTCAAAAAGTATGATGACAACCTATCAATACACCCCCGATTAACTTTGGTTGATAACTGTAATGATTGGAAGCCAATTACATGGAAGCCAGACTTTTATAGTCCAGTTTTCAACCAATACATCGAAGTAAAGGGAGTGCTAACACCTGATTTTAAACTCAAGATGCAATTGCTTCATTACCTTAATCCCGGAATGATTGAAGATATTTGGTTTGTCACTCGGAAAAGGTCTTATCGCTGGCAAGGTATTTATTTAATGAATATCGATGAGTTCCAACGACATCTTAAAGCACAAGAATTTAAGTTAATAGGAGAACAGCAACCGTGAGAAATCTACACTATAACGGCATATTTAGCCTCAATGGTGAACTTGTGCAAACTCACTACAATCGGCATGAATTCGATCAAACTACAATCATTGTGGCTTATCAAATTCTGACACATATTGAGGAACACAAAACACCTGAAGTAAAGAATATTACCTATCAGGTAATGGGTAGTTACAGACCACGTGGTGATTATCAAGGCTCTGCAATTATTAGACTTATCAAGCAAACTCACTTAGTTAAACTTGTTAAGGAGTCAAGACTTCGAGTCTATTTATCTGGCAATCCACTGTTTTGGGCTGCTTGTCGCCAAATTGCAGCCAGAATCGAATCACCTAACACAATCAACAATCAACAATTAACTGAGGAAGAGTAATCATGAGTATTGGATATTACGGTAAAAGAGATGACGATAAATTCGCGTTTTGCAGTGCAGTTAAACCTGGAGAATCTGGAACGTTTTTAGAAATCACGAGCGCTATATTCGTTGTCAAGCCAAGCCTCCCCACTTATGGCTTATCGGTTATGGGCTGTCCGGTGACTTCCAGAACTTCAATGATAGGTCGTGGAAGTTTGAAGAACAGTTGATAGCTGTTCGCTTCTGTATTGCTGAATACTCTAGTGAGTATCAAGGCAAAAAACGGGAATATAAGCCAACCGCTGTAGAGTTAGCACTACTCAGTTTAGTCAATGCCGATAAACTACTAACCAACGGTAAAATGATGTTTACCGGAACTGTAAATCTAGGACAATCAGCCACACGGGTAGCCGAGCGACTCCTTGAATTAGATAATACCACTGATTCAAATGATTTTGATTCAGCCAAGAATAAGCACGATTTAGCGGAATTTATTCTTGAATAAAGTACAGCGTTAGATACCTTTGAATCTACTATTTCTGGCTACTACAAGAAGCCATTGATTTTGTTGAGTTAAAGTCTGGCAAAAAAATGGTGGCTTGGGTGGTAAACCCAAATCCAAAACCTGGGAATAACGAGTATATTTTACTGCTAAAATCCTAGACTATGAACCTGATTTTGACAGCTTATACAACAAGGTTCAAAAATTAGATGCTGATACCCTAATCGCGTTAATTGAGCTGATGAAACTCAGCTAATTAACATAAAATATCCCCCCAATCTTGGGGGGATAACTACCATACAGCAAGCCAACACACTAAGAGGTTACTACCATGTCTGAGGACTATGTTGATTATAGACTAATACGCGATTCAATGGCAGATTAGTTAGAGGAAATAATTGTTGACGGTACATTAGGGACACAAGTTGAGTCAATATGTAGGGCTTGTGCTATCCTACCCTATCCGGATGTTCAATTCCCAATTATTACTAGCTTTATTTGCTCACCTGTCACGCTAATGTAAACCGCTGGGTGTCTGTTTCTTTGGGGGTCTAGTGGAACGGGTAAAAGCCAGATAGCTACTATTGCGGCTTCACTATATAATATAACGCTGACACAGTGTTAGCTAACAGCACATTTGCTTCACTGAGAAACAAGATACAACAAGAAAGATATTACGACCCATTACGGAGTGAGTTTGAACGTAATTTTTTATTGGTTTGGGAGGATATTACCCCTAATTTATTAATTGAAAATGAAAATATGCTTTCACTGTTTAAAGTCTTCAACAGGAAAAATAGTCGAATAACAATTAGCAGCCAAACACCCGGTCACAACATGATTTTGAATGCTTTCGCTTTAAAAGTAATTAACTCAATACATCCTTTATGGACGTTTTGGGAACTTAACGAACTTAAAATAAGGATGTTTCCTATGTGGTTTAAAAATAGACAATCAATGACAAGTGAAGAATATGCAGGTAATCAATTTGAATTGTCAGAAATTTCGGATATTGAGGATATAAATCTTGGTAAGATATCATCTCGCTTAGAAATGTTTTGGAGAGATATGAATAATTGCACTAATTACGCTCAAACCAAAAGAGGACTACAAAAAAGGAAACAAGATATAGCTAACTACAGATTATCCATTGATGTAATTGCTACACATTCAATGATATATAAATCATCAATGGATAATTCAATCAAAGTATTTAACCATTACTGGGAGTTAGCAGAAGATAAAATATTTACAGTATCTAGCGGTACAGAACAATTTTTAGATAGCTTTATCACTCAAAGTATTGAGAGTAGGACTAAACAAAATGAGCAAGCGATAAAGGCAGGTTGTCCTGAATTAATTGAAACGGTGACAGATATTGACCCTAAAATGCTAAAAATAGCCATAGAAACCGCTAAAAATGATGGTTATTTAGATTCACGGGTTACTGTAAATGAATTAACCAATTTAATGAAAAACAGAGGTTATAACATGATTAATGTTAACGGTAAAAACCTGTGGAAGCAAATCATTTGACTTCCAATTAGTTCATTAACCTAGGAGAACAAAAATGATGACAGATATCAATAATCAAATGTTTGTAAAGTTTAAGACTATGGTAGATTAGATAGTCTAGTTTACAACAGCAACAAAGAAGAGGGTTTGGCAACATTAAAGTCAATACTAGACGACTGTGAAACAGAATTAACCATCACTGAACTCAAAAGACAATTGCTGATTAAGGAGCTGAATTACACGAAACACTTAATGGATAAAGTTCAATAAATATTCGTCCGCAATGACGGTAAACTACGGCAAACAACACACTAAGAGGATAAAACCATATCATGAACGAAGAACAAGCAAGGTTGATGGTTATCGCGGAATTAGCACGTGATATTTACGCCCAAATGATATCACGAGATATCCCCTACGCTAACCAAGATACCAGGGTGAAATTAGCCGAAATCGCCCATAACGCCGCTGTTGATTTTATGGCGGTACAAGAAAAGTGGGTATCGTCTCAAGAGACAGTTATTCAGCCAGCATCATTTATGCCCGACTTTAGTGGCAATGGTTACAGTAGCGATATCTTTATGGGGGGTGACTTCAATGCCTAAGTTATTGCCAGTAATCAGCCTACATACTGGAAATTTCAGCAATTTTCTACAGGGCCCCGGTGGAACTTGTGTAGAACTAGATACACCCGAATGGTTTGACTATCTGAGAAAAAACAAGTCCTTCTCTGTTGAGTTAAACGGCAAAAGGTTTACAGCTTGCAAAAAAACGTCAATCAATGGCTTTGCATACTGGAATCTGAAAGGTTGGGACGGTAAAATCAACCACCATATCTATATCGGAAAATCTGACCAGACTACCAATGAGAAGATTCAACAGGCTGCTATAGCTATGTTTTATCGGTGCAACCCCAAACTGGCGTAAGCCCTAACGCCTAACAGCTCAGCTACCCCAATAACTTAATGACCCCCTATGGTTTCTGACTGTAGGGGGTGTCTATGTATTTTCTCATTTACATAATGTATTTACATTATGTAACTTCTAAAATATGAATGCCTACCCTATCATGTCCAGATATTACCCAGAACTAAGTTACCCCCAACAGATAGCTTTACCTACAACCTACGACTAAGATTTTGGGGGTGAACTGATTATGTTGGTATCGGTTTCCGCACGGGGTGATTACCACCAAAGACTAGAGACTTGCTAAGGATTATGTGGATAGTCGCTCTCATCTCGGTAATTACCTCCGGTTGAAAAGCTGTTTAGGGATATCGGGTTGGTTCCGGTAGATGATAGCCCATAGTTTCCCCTCACCGGAGATTATGAATCAGACCCATAGATAACCGGATAGGCGATCGCTCATAGGTTTACCTATAGGTCTAGTCCACGGAAAGGCGGTCTGATATCTTTGTACATTGATAGCTTGGGGAATTATCTTCTGCTGTTGTCGTGGTTGATTTTGAAACATATCCTCCCCCCAACCGGAACAAACACTCTTTGGGGAAACGACCGACGTGATAGCAGTCAATGGTGAGGTACGAACCGATAGGCTTGCCATTGACGGGTATCACAAGGGAGTTAACCTATCGGTGTCTGGTTGGGGGGAGGTATGGATATTTGACAGATTGACTAAGTTGTGCTTGTTGACTGAGTAATCATCCTGTTGACAGAATTATTATCCTGTGCTAGGAATGGATTGTGAGTAATATTTGAGTAATTGGGTGTAGCTATCGTATCGAGTAATGTCGCGCGATAGCTACTAGACTAGACTAGGGTTTACTGAAAATGGAGCATATGGGAATCGAACCTGATACATAGCCTATAACCCCTATTCTACCGTTACTTAGGTGTTACTCAAAACCGTAGTAGGATCTATCAATTTGTAGCCATAAAATAACCCCTAGGAGTTTAATCTAGGGGTATTAACTTGTGAGATTGTAGTGGGTAAATTAATCTATCTGATAAATTACCCTAAGGAATAATTTAGCTTCAGGGCTGTCAATGTCAACCCCCAAGGCAGTTAACCTTTCCAGTGCTACATTTAACGGCACGGGTAATTTAGCTACTCCTTTTAAGACTTCTAAGGTAGCGTCAATCCCCTCCGTTTTGTATTTACTCTCATTGACGATTGCGCTATGCCCCATCATTCTAGCGCGTAACTCTACTGGTACTCCATATTTTTCACCCAACAGGTTGTACAGCCTACGAAAAGCATATTTTTGAGTTACCGGACATCCCATAGCTTTAATATGTTTACTGAATGCTACATTAAAACCCGCAGCTACAGTCCTAGGCTGGCTTCCCTCCTTCGGGGTATATTCTGGTAATATTGGTCGCTTTAATTCCAGAAAATTAAACATTTCGGGACTAGGGATTGGCGCTATAACCCGTCCCCCAGTCTTAATACTTACTTTCCTTCCCTCTGTATCAGTAAAGTAAGTATAATCACCCAATACTAAGTAATTATCCTGATTATCCGGGTCTGATAGCGCTTTGATGGTTACACCATCTTCTGTTGTATAGGGTTTGGTTAAGTTAACTGCAGCCGCTATCTCGGTAGGTCTTAATCCATACATTACCGCCATACCGGCAACCCATAGCCAACTGTGACGGACTTCGCTTATTCTATGGCTTTTAATGGTGTAGGCTTCCTGTTTGGCACTATACCACCAATCTTTAAAGGCATCGATACCTATACGCTGCTTAACCGTAAATCGTGTTTGTTTGGGGTTAATAGGCTCTAATTGCTTTAGTAGGTGGTCCTTATTGGGTGATTTTTTGGCAATGGCTTTCAGGATGTAGTATAGTAACGTTCTTTGAATGTTTTGGACTGGACCCTATCAGCTCCTCTCCATTCTGTAAGGGAGTGTACAGCATAACCTTGAAACTCTCCCAAGTAGGATAGGATAATCATCCCAATTGGGGAACTGTTCAAAAAATATCTGTTTGGTCCGATGGTATGACGATAAATCACTAACAATGTCGCGAGAACGTTTCCGTCCTGTATTGCGGTTGTACCCGGCAAAATACTCATCTTCCAGTTGTTGGAATATCTCTCGGTAGGTTATCAGATTATCCTCAATCTGATTTTTTCCTAGGATAGTCGTATCATACCAGTCCCAAAATTCACTAGCGTTACTGATAGTTCCCAGAGCCTCCGCCACTAACTTAGCTTTTTTAACTCCGTCTATCACCCCTTGGGGAGTACACTCAAGATTGGCTGTTTTGGGTAGCCGTTTTCCGGTAGGTGGCTGCTTAAACTGCAATAGCAAATTATACCTAGTCCCGGACTTTTGCAACTTGAGTGTCACCCCTTTGGGACACTCCCCCTTAAAGTCTTGATAGGCTTTCAGGAATCTATCGTAACTCTCGTCATAGTTGCCCTTTCCCCCTACGGTAGGGATGTTAGTGGCGTTACTCATTTTTTACTCACTTGTTACTCTACTACGGTTTTGAGTAATGTCTGAGTGACGGTAGAATAGGGGTTATAGGCTATATATCAGGTTCGATTCCCATATGCTCCATTTTCAGTAAAATTTTATCCTGACTGCGATAACCGGGAAAAACTTAACCCGGTTATCGCATTTTTAAAAACTATTTCACTATTTCCGGTTAACCTTAGCCAGAAGAGGCTTTTAGTGGAGAATAGGGGGGTCGAACCCACCATAAAAGCTATAACCCTTACTCTACCGTCACACTGATGCACTCGAAAGCGATCGCATTATTAGGAGTGAGTGTAAAATGAGTACAAGTACAAACAGTACGCACAGCGGTATATATCAAGGTTTTCAAGATATCCTTGAGTTTTTCAACTTATCCCGCCAACAATGTCCCAAGGGTGTCAGGATTAAGCGCAATCGGGGGACAATCCAACTAGACATCACAAACGACCCAGAAACTGGGGGACGTAAGCAACGGGGCTGTAATTGCCAATTTACTCCAGAGGGTATCCGCAAGGCTGTAGACAAGGCTTGGTTAGTCCATAAATCCCTTGATGGACAATTTCAGTCAGTATCTGAATGGCTGGACTGGTACAAGGCTACTATCCTTGATGAATCCAAAGTTCCCATGGAAAACGACTTAATCACCTATCGTCAAGTGTTTAAAGAAATGGAGGATGATTACTTTAATGGGGTACACAAGAACACTAAGCGGAAACGTTCCCGTGATCTGGCTAGTGACCAAAGTTCATTTAAACGCTGTTTTCTTACTGTGTTTAACAAAGTCACAGACTGGGATGTTTATGTGAGCTGGGAGGGTATAAAAGAAGCGTTATATAGCCCGTTACAAGATGGCAGTAGTCCGGTAGGTCATAAAATATTCAAAGACAGATACTACCGACTCAGACAGGTAGCGGAACGTGCTCGATGCAAGAAAGCACTAGAGAAGATGGAAAAGATTGACCCTACCCAGACAGTATTTGCTGAATCCCAAAGTATAGACTTGGATACCTTGCTAGGCTTGCTAGACAAGGAACGTAACACTGATTATGGACGGTTGACAGACAATAATGCTCGTGATGGTTGGTGTTGGGTGTCAGCAATGTGTGCTTTATATGGATTGAGACCATCAGAGATTGCAGCAGGACAAAACTTAACCAAGGATATCACGGTTGACGGCATAACGTTCCCCGCGATAAGTGACTCCAATAACATTGAGTTAGTGTTAGTGATTGGTGAGTTTACTTGCTTTGGTAGTAGCACCAAAACAGGTCAAAGGTTAGCAATACCAATGTCAAAAGACAAGGCTTTGATTAACCGTCTAGGGATTCATAACGTCTGTTTACCTATTACTGAACCTAAGAACCCAGCGGGCTTTAATCGTAACCACAGACAATGGTTAACTAACCATAATTGGGGATTCACCCAAGCATTAGCTTTCCGATATCTAGCCAACCAACTGGGAGAGATGAACGGGATACCACAGGAAATCAGGGCGCGTTCGTTTGGTCACTCGGTAACGGTTAATGACAGCAAGTACAAAAAACGTCGCCACCTTGCCACAGAGTTAGGTATCCTGACACGACATCAAAAGCAGCCATTACCGCTAGATATGGCAAAGCAAGCACTAACCAATCATGGTATCAATCCAGACTTGCCAGAGATTAAGGCAATTCTTAGGGTAATATATCAGCTTGATGATTAACCCTCAATAAATCGACAACACAATACCCTCTAGGCTAAATACTTAGGTGCCTTCATTTGGCACTCACTCCTAAATGTGCGATCGCTTTTGAGTGCATTAGAATGACGGTAGAATAGGGGTTATAGGTGCGAGACGTTTAGGAGTGAAATAGGGATGCAATGCCCGAAATAGCCTCCTAGTGGGACTTCCATCCCTTGGTGGAATATAAGGGATTCACATCCCTGACCATCCCATAACTGTTTATATGTCCCGATGCTTGGAGAAATCTGAGCAAGGCAGGGGACTCAAGGTCATAAACAAACTGAGAAATCAGGGAGTAGAGAGTAAAGGTGATAGCCACCCCCAGTTTCAGGATACACAACCTTGGGATTGAAGCGGGGAACGGAAGGCGTGAAGTAGAACCTACTACCAAATGCGACCACTGCCAACCATCCATGACTAGGGAAACCGAATGTCTGGCTTGAACCATCGTAATTATACAGTAGCGAAATAGGTTGATACGCTGCGCTCAAAAGAGCAAGGGGAAAAGTAGAGTCTTCTATATGACATCTACACAGACCTTTAAAGTACCCCGGTGGAGAGGACAAGTCTAAAGATGGAATGCCCATATAAACGGAACGTTTTAAGTCCTCCTAGACTCTAATTATCTGGTCGAGATATTAGTAGGAATAAGTGTAACCGCAAGTCTTAGAGGATGTGAGATGTGACCAGAAGCCAACGCCTTATTGTAATGATAAGGATATGCAGACGGGTCACGGTTTGATTGTAAAGAATAGAGTCTAGTAGGAGTTACTATGACGAAAGCGAGTTCAAAGAAAGGTTTTGAGAAATCAAAGCCAATCAAGACGTGCGTTTGTATGGAAACAAATTCCCTGGGCAAAAGTTCAGAGAAAAGTTTTCAAGCTCCAAAAGAGGATATTTCAAGCAGCTAAGTCGGGACAAAATGCAAAGGTTAGAAGGTGGCAACGTCTATTGGTGAAATCATATTATGCCCGGCTCCTAGCAGTGCGGCGAGTAACCCAAGACAATCAAGGCAAGAAAACAGCCGGTGTTGATGGAATGAGAGCAATCTCACCAAGGCAAAGGTTTGAAATTGTTGAGAGCATTAAGGGAAATTTCAAAGCAAAACCACTGCGACGGGTGTGGATTCCAAAACCTGGTAGGGATGAAAAACGCCCTCTAGGAATACCCACAATCCAAGATAGAGCCAGGCAAGCCTTGGTTAAGTCGGCACTCGAACCTGAATGGGAATCGAGATTTGAAAGCACAAGCTACGGGTTTAGACCGGGCAGGTCAGCCCACGACGCAATAACACGAATTTACCAGGGTATCAACAAAAGTGAATATTACGTGTTAGATGCAGACATAGCAAAATGCTCTTACCGTGAACCATGAATACCTACTGACCCAAATTCATTGTCCAAGCAGTCTAAAGAGAGACCTGAAACAATGGCTCAAAGCGGGCGTGCTAGATAACGGTGTATTCGAGGATACAGAAGCAGGGACACCCCAAGGAGGGGTCATAAGTCCACTCCTAGCCAACATCGCACTGGATGGCATGGTTAGGTTAATTGAAACAATGTATCCTAAAAAGAAAAACGTGGCTCAAGCCACAATAATCAGATACGCCGATGATTTTGTAGTAAGATCTCCATCACTAGAAATCATTGAACAGTGCAAAACTGCAATCTCCGAATGGTTAAAACCTGTAGGATTAGAGATTAAACCTGAAAAGACTCGAATCTGCCATACGCTCAAGCCTATTGAGTATGATGGTAAAACAGAAGAGCCCGGGTTCGATTTTCTGTGATTCAATATCAGGCAATATCCGGCAGGAAGATATAAATCTGGAAAAACAGGTGGGGCAGCAAGCCGATTAATCGGTCATAAAACCCACATTAAACCCAGCAGCAAAGCAGTTAAAGCCCATACAGAAGTGATTAAGGGTGTAATCAAACAACATAAAACCGCACCCCAATCAGCCCTGATTAGCAAACTAAACCCAATCATAAGGGGATGGTCGAACTACTATTCAAGGGTAGTCTCAACAGAGACATTCGTTAAACTAGATAAGACAATCTGGTTAATGTTACGGGCATGGACAGTTTCAAGATGCGGAAAGGCAAGTCATGAAAAGTTAAGAAACTACTTCCACAAGGGAACGGTTAAACTTAGCAATGGGAAAGAACGGCATGAAACTTGGCTATTCAAAGCAAAAGATGGATTTCAACTATGGAAACATAGCTGGACCCTGATTGTCAGACACACCCTAGTGCGCCCCGACGCGACACCATACGACGGAAACTGGACTTACTGGGCAACCAGGAAAGGACAAGCAATCGACACGCCAACAAGGGTAGCTAAACTACTCAAAAAACAAAAAGGCAAATGCGCCTGGTGTGGACAATACTTTACCCCATCAGACTTAGTTGAAGTAGACCACATTATACCTCGAAACCACGGTGGAAAGGATGAATATAAGAATCTTCAACTACTGCACCGCCACTGTCACGATGATAAGACGGCGTTAGACAACGCCAACGCTGTATCCCTAACAATGGAGCAATCAGACTAGGAGCCGTATGATGGGAAACTATCACGTACGGTTTTGAATGGGAGGGGATGGAGGTGACTTCATTCTCGACCCCTAATCTATCCTGATGACTTCAAGTCCCGGGTTCCGCATTGGGAAAGAAACCCGGTTTGGCTGGGGGAAGTTGGGTTACGCTGCGCTTCACCCAACCTACATACTGGGGGAAGTTGGGTTGCGCTGCGCTTCACCCAACCTACTAAAGCGCACAGGCAACCCGAAAACCGCAGCTGAAGTAGAGGAGGTCTGAGCCGCCCCTGTCGCGGTTGGCACAACGGCAGACTACTGGATTGAAGAGCCACGAACCGCCACGCAGCACCCTTCTTTCTTGGCTTTCCAAAAAGTTGACTAAATATTCAATAGGTTTTTGATAACGAATATCGTTGTCATAATCCCACACACCACCATCCGAAGGCGCACCATTGTAGCTATCATGCCAGGGGTCAGCGCACCATTCCGAAACATTTCCGTGGATATCATACAAGCCAAAGGCGTTGGCGTTTTGAAACTGACCGACGGGGGTGGTTTGTCCGCGGTAGGCTCCCAGGGGTCCTGAGCTATAGGTGTGGTTGCCATCGTAGTTGGCGAGGTCCGTCGTCAGGGTATCACCGACGTGAAAGGGGCTAGTGGTTCCGGCGCGGGCTGCATATTCCCACTCCGCTTCACTGGGTAATCGGTAGGGTTTGCCGATTCTCTTCGAGAGGCGATCGCACCACTCCATTACATCATACCATGCAACCGATTCAACGGGAAGATTTAATCCTTTAAAAGCTGAGGGGTCTGGGTTCAGGTCCCGTTGGAGTTTGGGGAAACTAGCCACTTGTCGCCATTGTGCTTGGGTAACGGGATATTTCCCCATGAGGAAGGGTTTAATCGTGACTTGGTGTTGGGGTCTTTCCTTATTTAGTGAACTTCCAGCTTCACCACTCGGCGCACCCATTTTAAAGGTTCCCCCCGGAATTTTTACCATCTCCAGAGTCACCCCATTTCCCAGGTCTTCGATAATACATTCAGCCTGACCGCGACTGCGGTTAATTTCTTGTCCCTTTGAATTGACCGTAACGATGTCAAATTCAAACTTCTGGGTTGGGGGTTTTTGACCATCAGAAGATGGCTGTAAATCTTCCAAAACTTCGGCTACAGATTGATAGCGTTTTTTAAAGACTGTCTCAACCAAACGGTCTAATATTTTACCTAATTTATCACTCACCTGATTGCCATTTAAATGCTCACGCCACACCCATTGTGCTTCTAAGGGGTCATATAAATTCGACGGACTCACTTGGGTTAGCAGGTATAAACAAGTCACCCCTAAACTATATAAATCACTCCCATATTGAGCTTTTCCCATAGCTTGTTCCGGGGCGCAATATGCCGCCGAACCGATAACCGTTCCCGTGACGCTAAGAGATGTGCGCTGCACCTGTTTAGATGCTCCAAAATCCACTAGGACTAACTTGTTATCACTGGCGCGTCTAATGATGTTTTCGGGTTTAATATCCCGGTAAATTACTTGATTTTGGTGAACGAAATCCACAACTGGCAATAAATCCTCTAGCAGCGAAATGATTAGATTTTCGGTAAAAGCGCCTTGATTATCTAACTCCTGTTTTAGGGTGTTTCCGGCGATAAATTCCTGAACTAAATATTGACGGCTATCAGCGGTAAAATAAGCCAAAAGTCCCGGGATTTGGGAATGTTTGCCGAGGAGTTCTAAACGTTGGGCTTCTTGGTCGAATAATTGGGCGGCTTTTTCTAGGGTAGCGGTTCCTTGCGCCTGGGGAAGGAATTGCTTAATCACACAGGGAGGTTTTAGAAGGTTTGAAGTCATCGACGGCGATAAATGTGCGTCCTAAGCCACCTTGTCCAAGGATGCTTTTAGCATAGTAGCGTTCTACCAGTCGGAGTTTACTACCACATTTTTGGCAAAACTGGCAACCTTTGGGGTTGCTGTGGAGGCAGTCTGGGTTCAGACATTGGCTCATAATCAGGATGGTTATTGATACCTGATTCTACATTACCATAAATGCCGAAAATTAACCGGCTTTTTCACAGAAACCCGGTTTCGCCGGGGGAAGTTTGGTTTCGCTGCGCTTCACCCAACCTACATACTACATTACCATAAATGCCGAAAATTAACCCGCTTTTTCACAGAAACCCGGTTTCGCCGGGGGAAGTTTGGTTTCGCTGCGCTTCACCCAACCTACATACTACATTACTATAAATGACGAAAATTAACCCGCTTTTTCACAGAAACCCGGTTTCGCCGGGGGAAGTTTGGTTTCGCTGCGCTTCACCCAACCTACATTCTGAATAATCGGTAATTCGGGGCTGGACATCGTTGTTGTTTACACTCGGGCAATTTAAATTTAACATTTCTTTACACACAAATCCAGATTTATGGTGTAAAATTGGGGCAATATAAAAAATGGCTCGCTGCGATCGCTTAAAAGGCTAAATGGCTAGCAGGGTAAAGGGCAAAACCGCAAAAGCGCTAAGAGCTAAGAGTCTGGGGGGGCACAAGCCACCCGAAAACCGTAGTTGCTGCCGAGGAAGTCCGGGACGAGCCAGTGGCGGAAGGCACAACGGCAGTTTCCGGGATGGCTGCTCCACGAACCGCCGCGCAGCACGCGCCTTTCTTCGTTTTTCAAAAGATTGACTAAACGTTCAACAGGGTTTTGAGAAGGATTATCGTTACCATCCCACACACCACCATCCGAGGGCGCACCATTGTAGCTGTCGTGCCAGGGGTCAGCACACCACTCCCAAACATTCCCGTGGATACCATACAAGCCAAAGGCGTTGGCGTGTCGAAATTTGCCGACGGGGGTGGTTTGTTCGCGGTAGGCTCCCTTCGGTCCCGAGCTATAGGTGTAGTTGCCATTGTAGTTGGCGAGACCCGTCGTCAGCGTATCACCGACGTGAAAGGGGCTAGTGGTTCCGGCGCGGGCTGCATATTCCCACTCGGCTTCACTGGGCAATCGGTAGGGTTTGCCGATTCTTTTCGAGAGGCGGGCGCACCACTCGATTACATAATACCATGAAACTCTTTCAACGGGAAGATTTAATCCTTTAAATCTTGAGGGGTCTAGGCTCAGGTCCCGTTGGAGTTTGGGGAAACTAGCCACTTGTCGCCATTGTTCTTGGGTAACCGGATATTTCCCCATGAGGAAGGGTTTAATCGTGACTCGATGTTGGGGTCTTTCAGTATTAGAACTTCCAGCTTCACCACTCGGCGCACCCATGATAAAGGTTCCCCCCGGAATTAGCACCATCTCCAGGGTTACACCGTTTCCCAGGTCTTCGATAATACATTCAGCCTGACCGCGACTGCGGTTAATTTTTCGGCCATTTGAGTTGACGGTAACGATGTCAAATTCAAACTTCTGGGTTGGGTTTTTTTGACCATCAGAAGATGGCTGTAAATCTGCCCAAACTTCGGCTACAGATTGATAGCGTTTTTTAAAGACTGTCTCAACCAAACGGTCTAAGATTTTGCCTAATTTATCACTCACCTGATTGTCATTTAAATGCTCACGCCACACCCATTGTGCTTCTAAGGGGTCATATAAATCTGACGGACTCACTTGGGTTAGCAGGTATAAACAAGTCACCCCTAAACTATATAAATCACTCCCATATTGAGCTTTTCCCATAGCTTGTTCCGGGGCGCAATATGCCGCCGAACCGATAACCGTTCCGGTGACGCTAAGAGATGTGCGCTGCACCTGTTTAGATGCTCCAAAATCCACTAGGACTAACTTGTTATCACTGGCGCGTCTAATGATGTTTTCGGGTTTAATATCCCGGTGAATTACTTGATTTTGGTGGACGAAATCCAAAACTGGCAATAAATCCTCTAGCAGCGAAATGATTTGATTTTCGGTAAAAGCGCCTTGATTATCTAACTCCTGTTGTAGGGTGTTTCCGGCGATAAATTCCTGAACTAAATATTGACGGCTATCAGCGGTAAAATAAGCCAAAAGTTCCGGGATTTGCGGATGTTTGCCGAGGAGTTCTAAACGTTGGGCTTCTTGGTCGAATAATTGGGCGGCTTTTTGTAGGGTAGCGGTTCCTTGCGCCTGGGGAAGGAATTGCTTAATCACACAGGGAGGTTTAGAAGGTTTGAAGTCATCGACGGCGAGAAATGTGCGTCCTAAGCCACCTTGTCCAAGGATGCTTTTAGCATAGTAGCGTTCTACCAGTCGGAGTTTACTACCACATTTTTGGCAAAACTGGCAACCTTTGGGGTTGCTGTGGAGGCAGTCTGGGTTCAGACATTGGCTCATAATCAGGATGGTTATTGATACCTGATTGTACGTTACCATAAATGCCGAAAATTAACCGGCTTTTCCACAGAAACCCGGTTTCGCCGGGGGAAGTTGGGTTTCGCTGCGCTCCACCCAACCTACATACTACATACTAAGCGCACAGGCTACCCGGAAACCGTAGCTGACGTTGAGATCGCCCGAACCGCCACTGAAGCGGTAGCCAGAACGGCAGTAGTCAGGATTACCATACCACGAACCGCCGCGCAGCACCTTGGTGTCTTTGCTTATCAAAACGTTTACTAAATCACCAACATATATATGCTGACCATCCCACACTCGCCCGTCCGAGGGAGCGCCACCATAGCCTTCGTGCCAGGGGTCAGCGCACCATTCCCAAATATTCCCGTGGATATCATACAAGCCAAAGGCGTTGGCGTGTTGAAACTGACCGACGGGGGTGGTTTTTTGGTGGTAGACTCCCTTCGGTTCTGAGCTATATATGCAGTTGCCATTGTAGTTGGCGATGTCCGTCGTTAGGGTATCACCGACATGAAAGGGGCTATTGGTTCCGGCGCGGGCTGCATATTCCCACTCGGCTTCACTGGGCAATCGGTAGGGTTTGCCCATTCTTTTCGAGAGTCGGGCACACCACTCGATCGCATCATACCATGAAACTCTTTCAACCGGAAGATTTAATCCTTTAAAATTTGATGGCTCTGGGTAAAGGTTCCATTTGAGTTTGGGGAAACTAGCCACTTGTCGCCATTGTGCTTGGGTAGCCGGATATTTCCCCATTAGGAAGGGTTCAATAGTGACTCGGTGTAGGGGTCTTTGATTATTATTACTTCCCGCTTCACTACTCGGCGCACCCATAATAAAGGTTCCCCCCGGAATTTTTACCATCTCCAGAATCACACCATTTCCCAGGTCTTCGATAATACATTCAGCCTGACCGGGACGGCGGTTGATTTTTTGTCCATTTGAATTGACGGTAACGATGTCAAATTTAAACTTCTGGGTTACCGGTTGGGGAGTTTGGCGGGTGGGCGGTTTCCCATAATATCGCCGTAAATCTTCCCAAACTTCCTCTACAGATTGATAGCGTTTTTTAAAGACTGTCTCAACCAAATGGTCTAAGATTTTGCCTAATTTATCACTCACCTGATTGCCATTTAAATGCTCCCGCCACACCCATTTTGATTCTAAGGGGTCATATAAATCTGACGGACTGGCTTGGGTTAGCAGGTATAAACAAGTCACCCCTAAACTATATAAATCACTCCCATATTGAGGTTTTCCCATAGCTTGTTCCGGGGCGCAATATGCCGCCGAACCGATAACCGTTCCCGTGACGCTAAGAGATGTGCTATGCACCTGTTTAGCCGCTCCAAAATCCACTAGGACTAACTTGTTATCACTGGCTCGTCTAATGATGTTTTCGGGTTTAATATCCCGGTGAATCACTTGATGTTTGTGGACAAAATACAAAACTTTCAATAAATCCTTGAGCAGCGAAATGATTTGATTCTCGGTAAAAATTCCTTGATTTTCTAACTGCTGTTGTAGGGTGTCTCCTTCGATAAATTCCTGAACTAAATATTGACGGTTATCAGCGGTAAAATAAGCCAAAAGTTCCGGGATTTGGGAATGTTTGCCGAGGAGTTCTAAACGTTGGGCTTCTTGGTCGAATAATTGGGCGGCTTTTTCTAGGGTAGCGGTTCCTTGCGCCTGGGGAAGGAATTGTTTAATCACACAGGGAGGTTGAGAAGGTTTGAAGTCATCCACTGCCAGAAATGTGCGTCCGAACCCGCCTTGTCCGAGGATGCTTTTAGCATAGTAGCGTTCTGCCAGTCGGAGTTTACTGCCACATTTTTGGCAAAACTGGGAACCTTCGGGGTTGCTGTGGAGGCAGTCTGGGTTCAGACATTGGCTCATAATCAGGATGGTTATTGATACCTGATTCTACATTACCATAAATGCGGAAAATTAACCGGCTTTTTCACAGAAACCCGGTGGCTCACGGCTGGCTGGGAAGTTGCGTTTCGCTGCGCTTCACCCAACCTACTAAAGCGCACTGCCACATTTTTGGCAAAACTGGCAATCTTCGGGGTTGCTGTGGAGGCAGTCTGGGTTCAGACATTGGCTCATAATCAGGGTGGTTATTGATACCTGATTTTACATTACCATAAATGCCGAAAATTAACCCGCTTTTTCACAGAAACCCGGTGGCTCACGGCTGGCTGGGAAGTTGGGTTTCGCTGCGCTTCACCCAACCTACAATGGGGAAGTTGGGTTTCCCTGCGCTTCACCCAACCTACAATGGGAAAGTTGGGTTTCCCTGCGCTTCACCCAACCTACTAAAGCGCTAAAGCGCACAGGCTACCCGAAAACCGAAGTTGTGGAGGAGGTTGCCCGGGTAGGCACTGTTGCGGCTGGCACAACGGCAGAATACAGGAAGGTTAGACCATGAACCGCCACGCAGCACTCTCCGGTCTTTGCTTTCCAAAAGTTTGACTAAATTGTCAACATCTATATCCTGACTATCCCACACCGTACCATCCGAAGGCGCACCATTGTAGTTGTCGCGCCAGGGGTCAGCGCACCACTCCCAAACGTTCCCGTGGATATCATACAAGCCAAAGGCGTTGGCGCTTTGAAACCGACCGACGGGGGTGGTTTTTTTGCGGAAGACTCCCTTGAGTCCTGAGCTATAGCTGTAGTTGCCATCGTAGTTGGCGAGGTCTGTCGTCAGGGTATCACCGACATGAAAGGGGCTAGTTCTTCCGGCGCGGGCTGCATATTCCCACTCGGCTTCACTCGGTAATCGGCAGGGTTTGCTGATTACTTTTGAGAGGCGATCGCACCATTCCACCACATCATACCATGAAACTTTTTCAACGGGAAGATTGAATCCTTTAAATCTTGAGGGGTCTAGGCTCAGGTTTCGTTGGAGTTTGGGGAAACTAGCCACTTGTCGCCATTGTGCTTGGGTAACCGGATATTTCCCCATTAGGAAGGGTTTAATCGTGACTTGGTGTTGGGGTCTTTCAGCATTAGAACTTCTAGGTTCACCACTCGACGCACCCATAATAAAGGTTCCTCCCGGAATTAGCACCATCTCCAGAGTTACACTATTTCCCAGGTCTTCGATAATACATTCAGCCTGACCGGGACGACGGTTAATTTCTCGACCCATTGAATTGACCGTAACGATGTCAAATTTAAACTTCTGGGTTGGGGGTTTTGGACTATCATCAGATGGCTGTAAATCTGCCCAAACTTGGGCTACAGATTGATAGCGTTTGTTAAACACTGTCTCAACCAAACGGTCTAAGATTTTGCCTAGTTTCTCACTCAACTGATTGTCATTTAAATGCTCACGCCACACCCATTGTAATTCTAAGGGGTCATATAAATTCGACGGACTCACTTGGGTTAGCAGGTATAAACAAGTCACCCCTAAACTATATAAATCACTCCCATATTGAGGTTTTCCCATAGCTTGTTCCGGGGCGCAATATGCCGCCGAACCGATAACCGTTCCCGTGACGCTAAGAGATGTGCTATGCACCTGTTTAGCCGCTCCAAAATCCACTAGGACTAACTTGTTATCACTGGCGCGTCTAATGATGTTTTCGGGTTTAATATCCCGGTGAATTACTTGATTTTGGTGGACGAAATCCAAAACTGGCAATAAATCCTCTAGCAGCGAAATGATTTGATTCTCGGTAAAAGCGCCTTGATTATCTAACTGCTGTTGTAGGGTGTCTCCTTCGATAAATTCCTGAATTAAATATTGACGGTTATCAGCGGTAAAATAAGCCAAAAGTTCCGGGATTTGGGAATGTTTGCCGAGGAGTTCTAAACGTTGGGCTTCTTGGTCGAATAATTGGGCGGCTTTTTCTAGGGTAGCGGTTCCTTGCGCCTGGGGAAGGAATTGTTTAATCACACAGGGAGGTTGAGAAGGTTTGAAGTCATCCACTGCCAGAAATGTGCGTCCGAACCCGCCTTGTCCGAGGATGCTTTTAGCATAGTAGCGTTCTGCCAGTCGGAGTTTACTGCCACATTTTTGGCAAAACTGGGAACCTTCGGGGTTGCTGTGGAGGCAGTCTGGGTTCAGACATTGGCTCATAATCAGGATGGTTATTGATACCTGATTCTACATTACCATAAATGCGGAAAATTAACCGGCTTTTTCACAGACACCTGATTTATCACGGCTGGCTGGGAAGTTGGGTTTCGCTGCGCTTCACCCAACCTACAATGGTACACTGGGGAAGTTGGGTTTCGCTGCGCTTCACCCAACCTACAATGGTACACTGGGGAAGTTGGGTTTCGCTGCGCTTCACCCAACCTACAATGGGGAAGTTGGGTTTCGCTGCGCTTCACCTCACCTACATACTCGCCTAACCTACATACCTCGGAAAGTTGGGTTTCGCTGCGCTTCACCCAACCTACATATTCGCCTAACCTACAATGGGAATGGACAATTGACGACTAATTGGCGATAATCTAGTGGTGAACATTAATCCTCTGCTGGGAAAAGGCTTTTTATGCTTACCCTTGAAACTTTATTTGATGAAGGGTTTTATTTGGCACAAAATCAGGACGTTAAAGATGCGATCGCTAACGGGGTTTTTGAGACCGCCTTTGAGCATTTTTCTCGCTATGGACAATTTGAAGGACGAACACCTAACCCGATTTTTGATGGGGAATTTTATCTGGCACAAAATCCCGATATTCAGTCGGAAGTAGAGGCGGGAATTACCACTGCAGCGGCTCATTTTGTTAATATTGGACAAACGGACAACCTCAGCCCTAATCCCTTTTTTGACCCGGTTTTTTATCTACAACAAAATCCTTCAGTCGCTCAGGGAGTAGCTAACGGGGAATTTACGGCATTTGAGCATTTTTTCAAAATCGGACAATTTCAGGGGTTGAACCCTAGCGAGTCCTTTGATACGGAGTTTTATCGCGATCGCAATTTTGATGCTGTTCAGGGTATAGAAGAAGAGATAATTGGCAGCCTTTTTGAGCATTTTTTTCGGTTTGGTTCGCCGTTGGGGAGGTTGGGCGCACCCCCACAGTTCGGCGATGACCTCAGTAATGCGATCGCTTTAGATACTCTCTTGGGAAGTCGGACTATAGTTAACTCGGTTACGGATGATAACCCGGTCAATATTTATGAATTTATCATTCCCAATAATGGCAGTGAGTTTAGCCTATTTCTGCACGGTTTAAAAGCGGATGCTAATGTGGATTTAATCCAAGATTTTAATCAAAATCAAGCGGTTCAACCTGATGATATTATCGCCTCTTCAAATAACCCGGCTTTGGCTACAGAATCTATTGAGATTGACCTATTGCGACGGGGAACCTACTTTGTGCGGGTTTCTCAGTTTCAGGGGGAAACTATTTATGCCTTGGAATTGTCAGCCATTCCCCTGGATATTTGAACCCAAGGGGTAACTGTTAATTATTAATTATTAATTATTAATTATTAATTATTAACGGGGAACCTACTTTGTGCGGGTTTCTCAGTTTCAGGGGGAAACTATTTATGCCTTGGAATTGTCAGCCATTCCCCTGGATATTTGAACCCAAGGGGTAACTGATAATTATTAATTATTAATTATTAATTATTAATTATTAACGGGGAACCTACTTTGTGCGAGTTTCTCAGTTTCAGGGGGAAACTATTTATGCCTTGGAATTGTCAGCCATTCCCCTGGATATTTGAACCCAAGGGGTAACTGATAATTGTTAATTATTAATTATTAATTATTAATTATTAACGGGGAACCTACTTTGTGCGAGTTTCTCAGTTTCAGGGGGAAACTATTTATGCCTTGGAATTGTCAGCCATTCCCCTGGATATTTGAACCCAAGGGGTAACTGTTAATTATTAATTATTAATTATTAATTATTAATTATTAATTATTAACGGGGAACCTACTTTGTGCGGGTTTCTCAGTTTCAGGGGGAAACTATTTATGCCTTGGAATTGTCAGCCATTCCCCTGGATATTTGAACCCAAGGGGTAACTGTCATTCCCCTGGATATTTGAACCCAAGGGGTAACTGTTAATTATTAATTATTAATTATTAATTATTAATTATTAACGGGGAACCTACTTTGTGCGAGTTTCTCAGTTTCAGGGGGAAACTATTTATGCCTTGGAATTGTCAGCCATTCCCCTGGATATTTGAACCCAAGGGGTAACTGTTAATTATTAATTATTAATTATTAATTATTAACGGGGAACCTACTTTGTGCGAGTTTCTCAGTTTCAGGGGGAAACTATTTATGCCTTGGAATTGTCAGCCACTCCCCTGGATATTTGAACCCAAGGGGTAACTGATAATTATTAATTATTAATTATTAATTATTAATTATTAATTGTCTGAGAAGCCCGCAGTTGACCGCAGGCGGCATCAGCATCTAAACCGCGAGAATAGCGAACGCTGACTGCTACCCGTCGCTGTTCCAATTCCTTGACAAAATCCTGTATTTGTGAGGGACTAGGGCGCTGATAATCCACCTCATTAATGGGGTTATAGGGAATCAGATTAACATGACTTTGAAAGCCCCGCATAAGGCTGGCTAATTCGGTGGCGTGGCTAGGTAAATCATTAACTCCAGATAACATCACATACTCAAAACTTACCCGCCGCCCGGTCAATTTCACATAATCTCGACATTCAGAGATGAGGGATTCTAGGGGATAGGTTTTGGCGCTGGGAATCAGTTGTTCTCGGAGAGTTTGATTAGAAGCGTGTAAACTAACAGCCAGGGTAATTTGTAGCTGATATTCGGCTAATTGGCGGATGCGGTTGGGAATGCCTACGGTGGAAAGAGTAATCATTCGCTGTCCGATACCAATATCTCTATTTAAGCAGGTAATAGCAGCGATCGCATTTTGAGTATTAAGTAAAGGTTCCCCCATACCCATAAAGACAATATGGCTGACACGGCGTTGGAAATCTTCCTGAACCGTGAGAACTTGATCTACAATTTCATGGGTTTCCAAGTTACGGAAAAACCCCCCCTTTCCGGTCGCGCAAAAATCGCAAGCCATGGGACACCCCACCTGAGAAGAAACACAAACCGTTAAGCGGTCATGGGTAGGAATGCCGACAGTTTCAATAATTTGACCATCGGATAATTTCAGCAAATACTTAATCGTGCCATCACTAGCAACCGCGCGATAATGAATAGTTGAACGACCAACGGGTATGGTGGCTAATTGCGATCGCCACTGTTTGGGAAACACAGTTATTTCCTCAAGGGATTTAGCCCCTTTCTGATAAATCCACTGATATAATTGCTTTCCCCGATAAGCTGGTTGTCCCTGTTGCTGAACCCAATCAGTCAGTTCAGGTAAAGATGTCCCCAGTAAAGGTTTAAAAGCTGGTTCAACTGCGATCATAAATAGCTACCCTGTGCTTAAAAATTAATCGGCTGATTGTGGCTTTTTAGTTAACAGAAATCCCCGTAACTGAGTGAGATTAACCGTTTGTCCTAAATTGAGAGGTAACACAGAAACACCTTCTAAGCGGGACTGTACCCAACCCTCTCCCCAATACCATTCATGAAAGCCATCAATCCCCCCACTGAGGAGAAACCGCAAACAGTTAGACTCAGCCACATCAACATAATGTTTAATGGTCACCGGACCCAGTGAACTGGTGAACTTTAGACCCACATTAAACTGTTGGGGGAGTCCTGATGAAAATTGCACAGGCCACAACCACTGTTGAACGTGGTGGGGATACAACAGACTTTCGCGAATAGTCGCCTCGGAGGCATCTACCTCAATCCTTAGACTGCTTTTTTGAAAACTACCCAGCATAAGTCACCATGATCAAACCAGTTAGCGATCGCACTTGTCGGATCACAAACCACTCCCCATTATAGCAGTTCTAGTAGGGTGCGTCATAACCAGAAAATGGCAATCATCACCGCCCATCTCGCCAACTGACGCACCTCACCCATGGTAGCCTATCCGGTGCATCATAACCGGAAAACCAGCACCATGACCCCAAGACAAGGGATATCTAGGGTTAGGGGAAATTAATTATTTGTTTGTGATGATGAGTAAACCCGCTTCACCCCTCCGGCTATCAAGGAATAGGGCGCAGGCGGGAACTAAATGGATAATGGATTATGGATAATTGTAAGTTGTAAATTGTAAATTGTCAATCATCAACTTTCCAAAAACTATGGCTGATCAACTTATACGTGCTACAGCGGCTGACGGCGGTATTCGCGCTGTGGGGGTAATTACCACTCGTCTAACGGAGGAAGCGAGAAAACGGCATAAACTATCCTATGTAGCCACAGCAGCCCTAGGACGGACAATGGCAGGGGGTCTGTTGCTGGTTTCTAATATGAAGCGTCCCGAGTCACGGATAAATCTTCAAATTCAAGGGGACGGACCCTTAGGAGGTATTGTAGTCGATGCGGGACTCGATGGCACTGTGCGGGGTTATGTTGGGAACCCAGAAATCGAGTTAGCGCCCAATGCTTATGACAAACTAGACGTTGGCAGGGCAGTGGGTAAAAATGGTTATGTTTATGTAGTGCGGGATGTTGGCTATGGTTATCCTTACTCCAGTACAGTTGAACTGGTGTCAGGAGAAATCGGCGACGACCTGACCCATTATCTGGTATCATCAGAACAAACCCCATCAGCCTTAGTGTTAGGGGTATTTGTGGATAAAGAAGGCGTACAGGCGGCTGGGGGGCTGTTATTACAGATCCTCCCCAAAGCTGCCACTGATTTAGCACTGATAGAGTTATTAGAATCGAGAATTGGTGCCTTATCTGGTTTTACGCCTCTGTTGCGCGCCTGTCAAACTCTCCCCCATATTTTTGAGCAATTGCTAGGAGATTTGGGGTTAAATATTCTACCGGAAACCCAATTGCTACAGTTTCATTGTGGCTGTTCTTTTGAACGAGTTTTAGGTGGTCTCAAGATGTTTGGACAAGCTGAACTACAAGATATGATTGAAAAGGATAGCGGCGCAGAGGCTAAATGTGAATTTTGTGGCCAGACTTATCACGCCACTACGGAAGATCTCCATAAGTTGATCCGAGACTTGAACCAGGATCACGATCAGTTGTCCGAAAAGATTGGCAGGGTTTTATAGGAAACTTCCCTAGGGGATTAGAAGCCAAGGCTAAAATACAACCTGTTCAGAAATCATCTGATCACCTCTCAAAGTCCCTCTCCGTCTCTGGGATCCAGATTTAGGGTGAGGGTAATGTATTAAGCGACTGGTGAACAAGCTGTAATTCCCTAGGTGGGGTGATTGCGATCGCTTTCCTAACAGTGCTATAAAAATCAAGCAGCACCTTACTTTTTCCCCGTGGATAGTTGGTAGGGGGTGAATGCAGCGTGAGGATGGCTTAACCTATGATTGACAGGAAACCGAAACAAAACCGTTGGCTGGAATTGCGTTCCCCAAAAGTGGCGACACCACCAGCGATATCTGACAGAGTAGGGTCGCCACCAAAATTGGTGCGGGGAAGTTCTGAACAAATACAGCCACAACGTAAAAGCCGTAAAGAACGGTTAAAAGAACTGCGGATGCTGCTAGAGTCGCAAAGCATGAATCAGCCACCCTCACCACCGCCAGAACCGGAAGTCGTGCAGCCAGAGCCTACTGTATCATCAGCTTTGGTGACAGTGGTTCCCCCAACTGTTGAACCGGAAACGCCTTCACCAAAGAGAAATAACCCCATTATGGCATCTCTGCCGTTGTTGGGGTTGCTGTTGGTGTTGGCGACTCCCCCAGGGGTGGCTTATGTGGCTAGTACGTTACTGTTGCGATCGCCTGCTTTACCTAACTGTCCTAAGATTTTTTGGCCACTGGCTTCGGCATCTCTGCGTCTGTACTGCGCTGAAATGGCTGCCAGTAAAAACACTTTAGATGATTTCCTCCTAGCCTTTGAGTTGGTGAGTGTCCTGCCAGAAGACCATCCCCTCCGCCCGGAAATTAACCGCCACATTGACAAATGGTCGATCGGTATTATGAATTTGGCAGAGTCTCAGTTTCAAGCCGGAGAATTATCTGAGGCAATTCGGATAGCGAAAAAGATTCCCCCGCAAACTTCCGCATCAGCTAGTGTAGAACAGCGGATTAAACAGTGGCAAGAAATTTGGAAAAAGGCTGAGGGTATTTACCGCAAGGTTGAAGATTTGATGCGCCGAGAAGAGTTGAATTTGGCATTTAGGGAAGCTACCCAGTTATTGAATGTGGGGAATAATTACTGGGAAACGGTGCGATATCAGAAATTAACGGATTTGCTACAGATAGCCAGGGAAGATAGTCGGAAATTGGCAGAAGCCCGAAGTTTGGGGAATCAAGGGGGGGTTAATAACCTATTACTGGCAATTAAAAAGCTAGAGGAAATTTCTGATCAGAGCTATTTGCAAGATCAGGCGAAAAAAGAAGTTTCGGCTTTGAGTAAGTCGATTATGACTATAGCGGAAGATATCCTGAATCAGGGTCAATGGCAAGAAGCGATCGCTACGGTGAATAAAATTCCCACCAGTGCTAACCTGACCGAGGAGGTTAAGGATTTTATCGTTTTAGCCCGCGCCCATGTTCCGGCGCTGCTGGATACCCCAGAAGGACTGACAGATGCGATCGCTCAAGCGGGTGCTATTGAACGTAATCGGCCGTTATACTGGAAGGCACAACAATATATTCGGGGCTGGCAGCAGGAAATTGCTGATCTGACAATTCTCAATGAGGCGGAAAGATTAGCCCGTAGCCAAACTATACCGGATTTAAGGGCGGCGATCGCTAAATTGCAACTAATCCCGGTTTCTCATTCCCGTGGTAGTGAAGCCCGGAAAAATATTAGCCAATGGAATCGGAAAATTGAGGAAATCGAAGATAGACCATTATTGGATATCGCGGAACAGTTGGCGAGTTTTGGGGATGTTGATTCTCTCAAGGCGGCGGTAGAAAGGGCTTCTCAAATTGGTCGTGGTCGGGCATTATATGATGAGGCTCAAGAACAGATTAAAGAGTGGCGTGTCAGAAGTGAGCGCCTAGAGTTTCAACCGGTTCTCGACCGCGCTCAAGAATTAGCCGCCCAGGGTGATTTTGCTAATGCTATTGCTGTGGCTGAACAAATTAGACCCGGTTTATTGATGTACGAAAAAGCCAGGGCTGATATTAACCAATGGCGATCGCAATTACAGGATATCCAAAATTTAGAAAATGCCGAAACTTCTGCCATTCCTGGCACTATAGATGGGTTAATTCGTGGCATTCAATTAGCCGACCGAGTTTCTCCTTCTGGTTCGTGGCGTTGGCGTGCAGATCAGCTCATTAATGATTGGAGTCAAACCTTATTTACTCGCGGATTAGATCAGGCGATTTATGATATACCTGGGGCTATAGAAACCCTAAAAATGATTCCCCCAGGTAGTACCGTTTATAATTCCGCTCAAGCTCAAATTTCCGATTGGCAATCTTGGTTAAACCCACCGACTCCGGTTCCCAATCAACAGCCTACTCCGCCTAGGTCAGTATCTCCCAATATTGAATTTGAGCAGCCACCCGATCTAAACAAACCAATTAGATGGGATAACTCCATTGATGACCCTCAACCACGCCTTTAAAAAATTCGCCCAAAAATTAACCACAATTGGGGTTGATTGACCTTATAATTGGGAGCAAAAGAACTACAGGCATGACTTACTGGGACAAACCATTACCCCATAAAATCCTAACCCCCGCCGAACTACTCCAGCTTTATGCTAGTGGTAAACGAGGGTTCATCGGCGTAGACCTACAAGAGGTAAACCTCGAAGGAGCCAATTTAAAAGAATTACTCCTCTGGCAGGCTAACCTCAAATCCATTAATCTCCGTCGCGCTAATCTTAGCAACACCCATCTATTTGCTAACCTCTGTAAAGCTAATTTGTCCGACACCGATTTAAGCAATGCTAAACTACTTTATTCTGACCTGAGAGAAGCCAACTTGACCAGAGCTAAATTGTTCAAAACCAATCTCAAAGGGGCAGATTTACGCGGTGCCAATTTAAGCTACGCTAAACTAGCATACGCTGACTTAACCGAAGCAGATTTACGCGGCGCAAACTTCTCTAATTCCGTTCTATTTTCAGTCACCATAAATCGCGCTCATATTGAAGATGTTGATTGGAGTAAAACTACTTTAGTTAAAACCAATCTCCGGGATGCACTATAATTCAATTAGCTTCTGTAGCTTCTGTCTCTGTCTCCCCCCAAGGAAGTGAGTCAGTTACACGAGTCGCCGCTCACCATAGACCTCATAACTTTCTCGTCCCCACTCAAGACTGGTACATCAGCTAACTCAGAAAACCGATATTTAACCCATATTCAACGGAATTGTCGTTGATATCTCTGTCAAGCTAAAATACCAGTTATAGTAGTTACTGAATAATTATGGCTTCCATTGCTCGCAAAAACCTCATCGAAGATATTCCCCGCTTCCTAGCGGCTCAGGCTGGGATTATGTTTGCGGTGAGTTTAGTTACCATTCAAAATGGCATTCTCAACGGATTTGTGCAATCCTCATCCATGCTGATTGATAGATCTAGCGCCGATATTTGGATTACCTCCGAAGACATGGTGCATCTCAATCTGACCATGCCACTAGCCCTAGAACAACTCACCAAAGCCCAAAACGTTCCCGGTGTAGAACTAGCAGAACCTCTAATTTTTCAAAGTGCGCGTTGGCGCGATCCGACTGGTCAAATTCAAGCGATTAATTTAGTCGGTTCTAACCCTGACGGGAAACTGTTTGCTCCCTGGAATATTATTGAAGGAGATTTGGCATCTCTCAAACAACCATATAGGGTAATGGTAGATGAGAGTAATTTAAACTCCCTACGGGTTAGTGGCGTGGGAGATACGGTTACTATTTCTGGCTTAGAAGCCAAGATTGTCGGATTAACTCAAGGGACTCAACCCATTGTTAATAGTATTTTCGTCTTTACTTCCCTGAAAAATGCTAACGCCTATGTTAGTGTACCTCTACAAACTCAGACCCGATGCACTTTGGAGAATGGCAATCTTAACTGTGTTAATGTTTTTGATGATTCTGGCGATCGCCAAACCCAAACCGATATTTCTCCTGAACCTAGACCCCTAACATTAACCGACCCGATTACTTATATTTTAGTGAAAGCCAAACCCAATCAAGACTTACAGGAACTACAAGCCGCATTAGAAGCTACTCTCCCCAATACACGCGCTTATACCAGAGAAGAAATCGCCGAAAAAATCCAAGAATACTGGCAAAAACGCACCGGAGTGGGTTTCGTTTTGAGTTTAGGGGCTGTGGTCGGAATTTTGGTCGGTATGATTGTGGTAGCTCAAATTCTTTATGCTTCCGTCGCTGACCATATCAAAGAATTTGGTACTCTCAAGGCTATGGGCGCTCCCGATCGCCTGCTTTATTCTGTGATTTTAGAACAGGCTTTTTGGATGGCTGTTCTCGGCTATATCCCCGGAATGGCTCTCTGTTTAGGTGTCGCCAGTTGGGCTTCTGCTACCCAAGGTATTCTGATTTTGATTACCCCGGCTTCTGCTGTAGGGGTGTTTTTCTTAACTTTAGTAATGTGTGGCGGTTCAGCTTTCTTTGCTATCCAAAAAGTCACTCGCGTAGACCCTGCGATCGTCTTTAAGGCTTAAAAATTTCTCTATAAAAAGGTTGACATATAGAAAAAAATACTGTTATTTTCCCGTGTGTTTTATATAATTGTAAAATATTTCAATATTTTGTGGTAACATAAAATACCCCGTCATTCCTGAAATTAATTAATGAATGGATAGCATGATCATCGCCAAAAAAAATCATCAATATATCGTCAATATTAGGAGACGACTCCATGACAGAAAATAATAACTTGAATACAGATTTTGATGACGAGATAGATATCGATGACGAGGTAGAAAGCAACGATGAGGGACTCAATGAACCTTTTGATCCCACAAAAATTCGGGTTGACACTCGTAAAATAACCATCGATCTCGTCCTCAAACGGATTGAGTATAAAGAGCTAGATTTAGCTCCTGATTTTCAGCGTCAGGCTATCTGGACTAACGATGCAAAAAGCAGACTCATCGAGTCTATTTTAATCCGCATTCCCTTACCTGCCTTTTATATAGATGCCACTGATGATGATAAGTGGCTAGTCATTGACGGCTTACAAAGACTAACGGCCCTCAAGCAATTTATCTTTGATCAAACCTTAGTCTTAACGGGACTTCAGTATCTCAGCGAACTTGAACATAAAAAATATGATGAACTTCCCCGCAAATATCAACGTCGTATTCTGGAAACTGAATTAACCCTCTCTACTATTGAACCAGGAACACCTCCAGCCGTTAAATACAACATTTTCCGTCGAATTAATACAGGAGGAGTACCGCTATCCCCGCAAGAAATTCGTCATGCTTTAAACCAAGGTAAGGTTACAGAAATGTTAAGACGTTTGGCGAAGTCTCATGAATTTTTAAAAGCTACTAAATTCAGTCAGTCAAAAAAACAAAAACGAATGTCTGATCGGGAATTTATACTAGGTTTTATGGCTCACAAAATTTATGGTTACACCAAATATAAAAACTTTGAAAGTCGTGATAAATTTTTAGTGGAAACCATGACTATCATTAACCAGAAGATTTCTGATGATAAACTCGAACAAATTGAGCATGATTTCACCAAAGCCATGATAGCTGCCTATGATATCTTTGGGGACGATGCTTTTCGCAAGCTATCCAACAACACCTCCCGACGCTATCCAGTGAATCAAGCATTATTTGAGGCTTGGTCTGTCAATTTAAGCCAGCTTAAAGATTCAGAAATAGAAACCTTGAAACATAAAAAAGATGATGTCATAAATCGCTTTAAGAACTTAGTAGATTCTGATGATGAATTTCTGGAATCCATTTCGCAAGTCACCAACAAAGTAGATATTCGATTTAGTCGTATTGAAAACTTAATACAAGAGGTATTGACATGATTAAATTATTACGGTTGCAAAATTTTAAGTGTTTTGAAGATAAATCCCTAGCCTTCCAAAATCTGACACTGTTATCTGGATTAAATAGTAGTGGCAAGTCCTCTATTTTACAAGCATTGCTATTGCTGCGCCAATCTTATCAACAAGACTTATTACTCGATACAGGTTTAGCCCTAAATGGTGATTTAGTTTGTATTGGAACAGCACAAGATGCTCTGTTTGAAGGAGCTACAGAAGATTTCATCAGTTTTGAGATTATCTGGAAAAACGAAACTGAGGCAAAATGGTGTTTTAAGTACAATCGAGAAGTAGAAGTTTTAGAAATTAGCAAATCACCAAGAGAACACGAAGCCTATCAATCCAATTTATTTAGCGATAAATTTCATTATCTTCAAGCAGAACGAATTGGTCCACGTACTTATCTAGAAATATCAGAATCTCAAGTCCGACAACATAGACAACTCGGTTCTAAAGGACAATATACACCTCATTTTTTATCTGTTTATCGAGATGAGATTATACATCAAACATTACGCCATCCTGATGAAGAATCTATGACGCTCACTAACCAAGTAGAAGCATGGATGGGAGAAATTAGTCCGGGAACCCGAATTAATATCAAAGATAGTTCGGATTTAGATTTAGTTAGTTTGCAATATTCTTACGGGTTGAGCAACCTCTACCGGGCTACAAATGTAGGGTTTGGGATTAGCTATACTTTACCGATTATTGTCGCAATTTTAGCCTCAAAACCAGAAACCTTAATCTTGCTAGAAAACCCAGAAGCGCATCTACACCCCAAAGGACAAGCCAAGATGGGAGAGTTGTTGGCTCTCGCGGCTAGTTGTGGAATTCAGATTGTCGTAGAAACTCATAGCGATCATATTTTGAATGGTATTCGTTTAGCCGTTCACAGCAGAAAACTTGCTCCGGGTGACGTGCAACTACATTATTTTGAACGGAAAGAAATGCGAGGAGAATCGAATATTGAGGTCGTCTCACCCCACATTGATCAAAATGGACGCATCGACCAGTGGCCCGATGGTTTCTTTGATGAATGGGACAAAAGTTTGGAGGCTTTATTAGAACCCGTAGGAGAAGAGTAAATGACTGTAGAAATGGTATTGAATGAACTTTCTCTGCGGACTCTTGCAGCAGATATTCCCACAGCCAGACAATGGATGTCTGTATTTATTCAAACTTTACGTCAAGCAACCCGTAGTGGTGTTAAGAGAGTAGTTCGTACCCAAGATGATATCAATAGCATACAACTTGCTCCCGAATATCCTCTCGCCAAATGGCGCAACGATCCCCAAGTCAATCGCGAAGAACAACGTTTTTTTCGATCGTTGACAACAAAAGCTCCTTTCTGGACTGATGTTGCTGAAGATATTAAAAGTAAGTTTGATTTATCAGATATTTCCTACAGAGGTAACGTCGCTCCCGGACTAGGTTTTGCATGGGTTAGTGATTCATTGGCTGTGAGTCTACTTTCCGAACCCATCTGGAATGAGAGTCATTTAACACTAGATATTATCCAATTGGATGAAAATGATAATTTAATTGAAGAACAAGTAAACGTTTTTCATGCCAGTCAAACTCAGCATATTCCAGCACATATCAACTGGATTCAAAATCAAATACGAACCAGCGTAAGAGATGGAGGAGATCTTTGGCAACGTCGAGACGATTTATTTCCTCATTTGGAGTTTTGTCCAGCAGTAAAGCAACAGATGAACAGTCTTCGTTCTGGTGATCCGATGCTAACACAGGTCAAAAAACGATTATTTGAACTTGAAGAAGCTGCCCAAAATTGGACGGAAGAGGGATTTAATTTAGACACTCTTCCTAGCAAAGCCACCCCAGAAAGTGATTCAAGACTGCAAAATTTTCAAAATCAACTAACGATTGAATGTCCCGATGATCAATGGCGTTTATTTAGTTTACACTTGAGAATGACTCCTGGGGCTTGGAGACTCTATTTTTTTCCGTTAACTCCTGGAACTATTCTTATTGGTTATGTTGGGCAAAAGATTTTATAGCTAAAGAAAATATATAGCGTTTCCTTAACCCATGAGAACAGAGGGAAAGTCAGGGTTAAAATAACAGTTGAAACTTATAAGACGCTATCCTTTTAACCAGTCAAATACTTCTCCTAGGGTTAGTTGAAGGGCTTGGGCGAACTCTGGGACGGGTAAAACCTGTTCCGGGTCTTCAAGGACTTGTACTAAATTAGTAGCACTGTAGACAAAGATGCAGGATTCCTAGGGGTCTAAAAGCCAACCCATCTCAGTTCGGTGATTGAGACAGTGGAGAATATTGCGAATGACTTTGGTTTGACTTTGATCGGGAGAGAGAATTTCGATCGCCCAATCTGGCGGGAGATTAAAATAATTTTTGACTCGGCCATCAGCCAGGCGGGAAATGCGTTCCCACTGGAAAACGGATACATCTGGAACCAGCGATCGCCCTCGAAAGGTGCAGCGTAACTAAGGATAAACCCGGGCGACTTTCGGAGGCTTTAATATCCCATTCAAGTGGCTGAGGATATCTCCCGGTAATGTGCTATGTTCTCCTTGGGGCATGGGTTTTTGAATGATTTTGCCGTTGATGTATTCCCTGGCGGGTTGGGTTTCCGGCAATTCCAGAAATTCTGGGAGTGTGAGCGATCGCCCTTGGGTTTGTACCATCATCTTTGACCTGTATCTGATATTTGATTTTAGCCATTTTGGGAAATTGATACAGTATACCCTGGCTTCCGGTTCGAGTTAGGCGATCGCATTGGGGGAAGAAGAAGGCGATCGCTCCAAGATTTGTTAAACTTTAGGTATAATTATAATTAATGTTCCCGGTTGATTCACGGCTAATGCAAAAAACTCGACAGTTAACTGCAATTATTGAGAGAGAAGGCGACGGATATTTTTCTTTGTGTCCCGAACTCGATCTGGCGAGTCAAGGTGACACGGTGGAAGAAGCGCGATCGAATTTAATGGAAGCGATCGAACTTTTTTTGGAGATGGCTGATGCTTCGGAAATTGAACGTCGTTTCAATAATAATGAGGTTTTCGTTGAGTCGATGGAGATTACAGTTGGGTAAGTTGAGGGTTTTATCGGCGAAGGAAGTGTGCAGAATTTTAGAAGAACAGGGTTTCGTCGAGTTGGCGTGGCAGTCATATTATCATGCAACGGCGGGAAGCCGAATCAACAATAACCATTCCCGTTCCCAATTATAAAGAATTAAAAATTGGAACTTTGCGATCGATTATTCGACAGTCCGGTTTGTCTCGTTCTTTATTTGAGATTGATGAATGAACCGGACGTTATATAAGAAGCCTGGTTGATAAATTGTGCGATCGCATTTCCGGTGACTCAAAGAAACCGGGTTTCTACGACCATCTTCGTATCCTCACCTAAGTTTTGGTAAGAAACCGGGTTTCTCAATATCAAGTAGCGATCGCATTTCGGGTGACTCAAAGAAACCGGGTTTCTACGACCATCTTCGTATCCTCACCTAAGTTTTGGTAAGAAACCGGGTTTCTCAATATCAAGTAGCGATCGCATTTCGGGTGACTCAAAGAAACCGGGTTTCTACGACCATCTTCGTATCCTCACCTAAGTTTTGGTAAGAAACCGGGTTTCTCAATATCAAGTAGCGATCGTATTTCCGGTGACTCAAAGAAACCGGGTTTCTACGACCATCTCGGTATCCTCACCTAAGTTTTGGTAAGAAACCGGGTTTCTCAATATCAAGTAGCGATCGCATTTCCGGTGACTCAAAGAAACCGGGTTTCTACGACCATCTTCGTATCCTCACCTAAGTTTTGGTAAGAAACCGGGTTTCTCAATATCAAGTAGCGATCGCATTTCCGGTGACTCAAAGAAACCGGGTTTCTACGACCATCTCGGTATCCTCACCTAAGTTTTGGTAAGAAACCGGGTTTCTCAATATCAAGTAGCGATCGCATTTCCGGTGACTCAAAGAAACCGGGTTTCTACGACCATCTCGGTATCCTCACCTAAGTTTTGGTAAGAAACCGGGTTTCTCAATATCAAGTAGCGATCGTATTTCCGGTGACTCAAAGAAACCGGGTTTCTAAGACCATCTTCGTATCCTCACCTAAGTTTTGGCAAGAAACCGGGTTTCTCAATATCAAGTAGCGATCGCATTTCCGGTGACTCAAAGAAACCGGGTTTCTACGACCATCTCGGTATCCTCACCTAAGTTTTGGTAAGAAACCGGGTTTCTCAATATCAAGTAGCGATCGTATTTCGGGAATAGTCGGAAAGATTTGGAGCCGGGGTATATGTGTTAAAATAAGTCGGGGAACCAGCCCAAAATAGAATTCCATAGCATGTCGAAAGCAGCACCAACAACCTTTCCGGCAATATGAGAGGCTGCGCTTGATAGCCAACGTTTCAAATTTTCCTTGCTAGACAAAACCGACTTTCGTTTTTGTTGGTCTTGTTGTTGCAACAATTCTCTGATTTGTTTTTCCTCTTCTTGGGTTAAAGCCATGTCAACATCCTTCAGTTTAAAAATTTACAATTTTTCGGATACGATTTAATTGGTTGGTCTTTGGGGAGTCGGACAATCCTGCAACCATTTTTTGATTGTCTTGATCATCTCGATATCATCGGCAATACCTTTTATATCTGCTTGTAAAATCAATAAAATTAGATCGCAGGAAGGAATGAGATCTTTATATATTTTTTCGTACTCTTGATCTTCCTTTTCGCTGCGTCCATATCCAGGCATATCAATCACGGTTAAGGTTCCGCCTGTTGAGAGTGTAAACTCTTTGGTTTGCGCTTGCGTCGTACCAACAGTTGTGGGACTTGTTTTCAGCTCGGCATTAAAGAGATTATTAATGGTTGTTGTTTTACCGACACCAGCTTTGCCAATCACTGCTACTTTGGGGGGCAATTTAGTTTCTTGTTCCAGTAGTCTTCTGATAAATTCTAAATCAACCTTTGAAATAATTTCTAGAAGTTTCTTAAAAATTTGATTGTCAGAATCGATTTTTTTTTCATAACTTTTGTCCATTTTGGATCGCTGTTGATCGGTAAATTCTTTTACCTCTGGATCATCTGCCAATTCAAATGGATCTTTTGGATCTATATTGCCCAGCTTAAAACCACCATAAGCATTTTGAATTATTTTATTGAGCAAACATATCAAACGATATCGTTTTAAAGCAGAGTAATATTCTATATTTGAGTCATCTATTTGTGTTTCTTCCCTTAGCTTTTTGATAATATCTTGGCACTGACGTTCAATCTCCTTTTCTGCTTCTTTTTGGGGAGCGTTTAATTTATTATTCCATCCATCAGGAATTATTTTATCAACTTGGTTTAAAGCCACAACCAACCGGAGAGGTATCTCAGGAGGTTTTGGTTTTCTCCAAAAAGATGGCCATAATTCATTCCAATTTTTAAACATAACTTTTGAACTCCTTGCTAATATTTTGGTTCTCAGATTTTCTAATCCCCAACCGTAAAAGGATGTGTAAGGGACAATTTGACTTTTATCAAAAACGATCGCACCATTTAGCGCATTTTGGAAGATTCCGTAAATGTCATCTATTTTTTCAGGTATGAGCTTTAATTGGTCTGGTGAAGGTTCTTTTTTGTCAATTGCAAACTTTTTTTGTCCTTCATAAACTCCTAAAAAATCAATTTTGTTGAGAGCTAATATCAGATATATAGATGGTTTAAAGAACGGCTTTAATTTCTTTAAAAATATCTCGTCCCTTTTATAGGCTCTCGTATCTGCTTGAGTGATCCAGACCAAAACATCAGCTTTAGCGACCCATTTTTTGTAGTAAGCCATATATTTTCGATCTGCAGTCGGAGTTTCTCCAATTCCAGGCAGATCGACAACTCGTAGTTGATGGTAAAGACAGTCAGCGTACTTAAAGGTATTTAGGTAGTGTTGTAGAAGTTGTAATGCAAGTCTGTATAATCCATTGTTGATCAAGAGATAGAGAGCAAAAATGACCACTTGTTTACGACTGACAATAGGGAAATCGGCAAACTGAGGCTTTTTAGTACAGGCGATCGCATGATCTGTATCCCAGTTTAGCCCAAACATAGCGTTGAGGGTGCTACTCTTCCCCACTCCAGTTTTGCCGAAAAATACAACCGTTAGTCGGTCTTTTTCAAGCCACCTGACTAGGTGTAGGATTATTTTCGTTAACCATGATGTAAGTGACAAACAGTTGCTCCCTGCTTGACTGTAAAATGACATCAATATTTTGACACAAAAAATATGAATTAACAAGAATAAATCTGGTTAATTTAGTATAAAAAAATAATTGAGGCTCAGGTGCAACTTTTGTGCAAAAAGTCTAATTTAGTTCACAAAAGGAGAAAATAGTGTACTATGGTATAATTTGATAACAGTACCCCCGTTGACCTATGGACGTTCAAGAAGTCTTACAATGGACCGATCGCTTAGTGTTTGACAAAACCGGAAAACACCTGAGCAGCCTGCAACAGGCAGTTTTAACAGGGGTCTGGGATCATCAAAAATATAATGAGATTGCGGATGAGTATCACTGCACCGAAGCGAATGTCAAGAGAGTGGCGGGTAACTTATGGAAACTGATATCAGAAGAGTTAGACGAGAAAGTTGATAAAAAAAATTTTCGTGCCACGATGGAACGCTATTACATTTCTAATTTTTCTAGTTTATTTAATTTCGGACAGAGTAATTTCGTATCAGAGGGTAGCATCAATATCTGTAGCGACCCATACAACCACCCCCCCAACACCCAAAACCGATCGCAACCTGCCGCCACCACCGAATATCAACGCCACCACGACCTCAGCGAAGCCCCAGAAATACATCCCCTCTACAGCAGAACCCACGAACTCGATACCCTCAAACAATGGATACTCGCCGAACATCATCGCATCATCGCCATTACCGGGCTGTCTGGTATCGGTAAAACCAGCCTCGCTAGACAACTCGTGGAAGACATCAAAGAAAACTTCGATCGCATTATATGGCGATCGCATCGAAAATACCCCAACCTCAACGCACTGAAAAGCGACTTAATTCAGTTTATCGACACCACTACACCTAGCCATAATTCCATCTTAGATTACTTGCGATCGCATCGTTGTTTAATCATCCTCGACGACTTCCAAGAAACCCTCACCCCCGGCGAATTTGTCGGAACTTACCGCCCAGAATATGACCGTTATGGTCAATTCATTTACGAAATAGGGCGATCGCCTCATCAAAGTTGTTTCCTTGTCCTCAGTTGGGAACAGCCTACCGAAATTGCCACCATGGAAACCGAAAACCGCCACGGAAAAACCCTGTATTTACAAGGTTTCTCAGCATCTGCAACCGAAATTTTAGCGACCCACAACCTCCAAGATACAGAACACTGGATAGAACTAATCCAGCTTTATGGCGGTAACCCCTTATGGTTAAATATAATAGCAGCCACTATTTTCGATTTATTTAACGGTAGCGTCTCCCAATTCCTATCTTATCCTAGCTTCTTTTTGGGAGATATTGAACCTATATTAAACCAACATTATCTCCGATTATCGTCACCCGAAAAATTAGTTATGCTGGGCTTGGCTAATCAAAACGGTATCACTGAAATTGCCGATAAACTAGCAGAAAATCTGTCCGAATCTGACTATTTAAAAGCCGTACAATCTCTGAAAAGACGCAGTTTAATTGAAACTAAAATCGAAAATTATGTCTCGGTTTTGACACTGACACCCCCGATTAAAGAATATTTTAAAACCGTGGGGGTCAGCACTGCGAGTTTTACCCTCAATTAGTCTGAGAATTAGCCGCCGCTGGGTAATGGTCGTTATAGCTTTCCTGATTAAAGAAATATAACGTGCGGATAGGATAGGGGATATTAATATCAGCCTCATCACAAGCCTGTTTAAGAGCTATCATAACCTGCGTTGTCACCCGTCGTACCTGTTTCCGTTCCGGGAAAGTCCAATAGCGAACCATGAGGTCAATAGAACTGTCTCCAAAACCCACTACATCGACTTCTACTTCTGGTTCTGACAAGACACCCTCGACGGTTTTGGTGGCGTTTAATAGGGTTTCTACAGCCATTGGTAAGGGGGTATTATAGTCTACTCCAATGGCTAAATCAGTGCGACGATGACTTTCGGCTGTCTTGACCTGTACGGGACTGGTAAACAGTATCGAATTAGGAATTACCACCCTTTCCCCGTGATAGGTTAGCATTTGGGTAGACCGAATGGAAATATTTTCGATAGTCCCTTCGTAATCCTCTACAACTATCTGATCACCAATTTGGAAAGGTTCTTGTAACAGTAATAAAATCCCGGCTAAGAAATTTTTAAATATATCCTGAAAGGCAAAACCAATGGCTACGGAACTAAGTCCTAATAAACCGATAATATCCCCTAGGCGGAGGTCAGGGAAAGCAATTACACAGGCGATAATTACTCCTCCCGCCCAAGTCAATACATAACCTGTGTGAATCAGCAGAACTTGTAAAGATGTACTGCGGACAAATCTCGGTGCTGTGGAGTTTAAGAATTGTCTAACAAAATTGGCGGCGAACCGAGTTATTAACAATACGATTATGGCAAGAATTAAGGCTGGGATTACTTGGATAGCTGAACCTACTAAACTTAATAGGCTAGACTGAATTTCTTGGACTAAGGCATTCATAAAGATTGAGTAGTAATAGGATTTATCCCGATTTTGAACAGGGGAATAATTGCTGTTAGCTGGATATGTGAGCCAATAGCTAAAAACCTATAATATCATAACCCTTGGGGTGGGATTGTGGCTTCTACCCGCAGATAGATACAGCAGCCAGGAATGAATGCGGCAATTATCCCGTGTAATTAATAATTAATAATTAATAATTAATAATTAATAATTGTAGGGGTGGGTTCCTGTAGGGGTGGGTTCCTGTAGGGGCGGGTTCTGGAGTTAATTAGACTTAGCACCAGTCAACCTGATAAACCCGCCCCCGAAACCAGTGGGGTGGGTTCCTGTAGGGGCGGGTTCTGGAGTTAATTAGACTTAGCACCAGTCAACCTGATAAACCCGCCCCCGAAACCAGTGGGGTGGGTTCCTGTAGGGGCGGGTTCTGGAGTTAATTAGACTTAGCACCAGTCAACCTGATAAACCCGCCCCCGAAACCAGTGGGGTGGGTTCCTGTAGGGGCGGGTTCTGGAGTTAATTAGACTTAGCACCAGTCAACCTGATAAACCCGCCCCCGAAACCAGTGGGGTGGGTTCCTGTAGGGGCGGGTTCTGGAGTTAATTAGACTTAGCACCAGTCAACCTGATAAACCCGCCCCCGAAACCAGTGGGGTGGGTTCCTGTAGGGGCGGGTTCTGGAGTTAATTAGACTTAGCACCAGTCAACCTGATAAACCCGCCCCCGAAACCAGTGGGGTGGGTTCCTGTAGGGGCGGGTTCTGGAGTTAATTAGACTTAGCACCAGTCAACCTGATAAACCCGCCCCCGAAACCAGTGGGGTGGGTTCCTGTAGGGGCGGGTTCTGGAGTTAATTAGACTTAGCACCAGTCAACATGATAAACCCGCCCCCGAAACCAGTGAGGTGGGTTCCTGTAGGGGCGGGTTCTGGAGTTAATTAGACTTAGCACCAGTCAACCTGATAAACCCGCCCCCGAAACCAAGAGACCCCTGGAGTTAATTAGACTTAGCACCAGTCAACCTGATAAACCCGCCCCCGAAACCAGTGGGGTGGGTTCCTGTAGGGGCGGGTTCTGGAGTTAATTAGACTTAGCACCAGTCAACCTGATAAACCCGCCCCCGAAACCAGTGGGGTGGGTTCCTGTAGGGGCGGGTTCTGGAGTTAATTAGACTTAGCACCAGTCAACCTGATAAACCCGCCCCCGAAACCAGTGGGGTGGGTTCCTGTAGGGGCGGGTTCTGGAGTTAATTAGACTTAGCACCAGTCAACCTGATAAACCCGCCCCCGAAACCAGTGAGGTGGGTTCCTGTAGGGGCGGGTTCTGGAGTTAATTAGACTTAGCACCAGTCAACCTGATAAACCCGCCCCCGAAACCAAGGGACCCCTGGAGTTAATTAGACTTAGCACCAGTGAACCTGATAAACCCGCCCCCGAAACCAAGGGACCCCTGGAGTTAATTAGACTTAGCACCAGTGAACCTGATAAACCCGCCCCCGAAACCAAGGGACCCCTGGAGTTAATTAGACTTAGCACCAGTGAACCTGATAAACCCGCCCCCGAAACCAAGGGACCCCTGGAGTTAATTAGACTTAGCACCAGTGAACCTGATAAACCCGCCCCCGAAACCAAGGGACCCCTGGAGTTAATTAGACTTAGCACCAGTGAACCTGATAAACCCGCCCCCGAAACCAAGGGACCCCTGGAGTTAATTAGACTTAGCACCAGTGAACCTGATAAACCCGCCCCCGAAACCAAGGGACCCCTGAAGTTAATTAGACTTAGCACCAGTGAACCTGATAAACCCGCCCCCGAAACCAGTGAGGTGGGTTCCTGTAGGGGCGGGTTCTGGAGTTAATTAGACTTAGCACCAGTCAACCTGATAAACCCGCCCCCGAAACCAAGGGACTCCTGAAGTTAATTAGACTGGTCACCAGTCAACGTCATAAACCCGCCCCCGAAACCAAAGGACCCCTGAAGTTAATTAGACTTGTCACCAGTCAACGTCATAAACCCGCCCCCGAAACCAAAGGACCCCTGAAGTTAATTAGACTGGTCACCAACCTGGGGTGGTGTGGTTTGATTATATTATAGGTAGGACTAGCTTCTGGTGGATAGATTGAGGTGAAAAGATACGCTTCTGACTCTAATTGAGAAGGGTTTTGACAGTTTTTGAAGTGAAAAAAACGATCGCACCTAGAATTTCCTCACTTGGTCTTTTTCGCCTCCAACAGTTTTTTGAATACCAAAGTTACAAAGGACAAACTTCCCAAAACTACGGCGGCAGAATAGGATGCAGTAGTCTGATATTGAACGTGCATTTCCTCGACAAATAGGGGCAAAGTCTGAGTTTTGCCGATAATATTTCCCGAAACTACCGCCACCGCGCCAAACTCTCCCATAGACCTGGCATTAGTGAGAAGAATGCCATATAATAAACTCCAGCGAATAGAAGGTAAAGTCACCCGCCAGAAGGTTTGCCAATCATTGGCTCCCATAGTTTTGGCGGCTTCTTCTTGTTCTGTGCCAATTTCTTCTAAGGCTGGGAGAACTTCCCGCGCGACAAAAGGCATACAGACAAAAGCGCTGGCTAAAACCATACCGGGGAAGGCAAATAATATTCTGATATTAGCAGACTGTAAGGCTGCACCAAACCAACCCTGTCGTCCGTAGAGTAATACTAGCATTAATCCGACTACTACGGGGGAAATGGAAAAGGGGAGGTCTATTATACTTAATAATAGTGTTCTTCCGGGGAATTGATGACGAGCGATCGCCAAAGCGGTCACAATTCCAAATATCACACTAACTGGTACTACAATAGCATCAATCATGACGCTTAATTTGGCAGCGTGCAGAAATTCCGGTGAGGTCACAGCACGGGCAAAACCACTCCAGCCGTTTCTAAATGCACCGACAAAAATATTAGCAGCAGGTACAAATAAGACTAACCCGACAAACAGAATGACAGCGAGGACTAAAGCCACCTCAAAATTGCTCACCTGGGTTTGAGAGTTTTGGGCGGGTTGGATTAATTTTTTGGGATGCAAATATCCGATATTTTGGGGTTTCATATATCATCCTTATTAAAAAAATAGTTGCCCGCAAGTTTACGGTCTTTGGTTAATGCGATTACCCCAACTTTGCAGACAGTTGATGATTAATAAGGAGGCTAAAGAAACCAGTAACATAACGGTACCAATAACGGCAGCACCGGCATAGTCAAACTGTTCGAGACGTTGGAAAATCAGCACGGGAGCAATCAAATCTTGAAAAGGGATATTACCAGCAATAATAACAATGGAACCATACTCTCCGACAGCGCGAGAAAATCCCAAAGCGACCCCGGTTAAAATAGCGGGAATTAAGGGAGGTAATATAACTCGGCGAAAGGTTTGCCAACGGGAAGCACCCATGCACCAAGCGACTTCTTCGAGTTCGGGTTCCAATTCCTGAAGCACGGGTTGGACAGTTCGCACGACAAAAGGAAGAGAAATAAACACCATAGCTAAACCGACCCCTAGACGGGTAAAAGCAATTTTAATACCCAGGGGAGCTAATAAACTTCCTATCCATCCATTTTCAGCGTATACGGTAGCAAGGGTGAGTCCCGCAACGGCTGTGGGTAGGGCAAAAGGTAAATCTATGGCACCATCAATTATTTCCTTTCCGGGGAAACGATAGCGCACTAAAACCCAGGCGACTGCGACTCCGGCTATACCATTAATAGAGGAGGCATAAATAGCCGTAAAAAATGTAACTCGGTAGGCAGATAAAGCGACGGGATGGGTAGTAATTCGCCATATTTCTGCCCAAGTAAGATTGGCGGTAAATGAAATTAGGGCAAGAATGGGCAGTAACAGCATGATGCTGAGATAACCACCTATTCCCCACCAATACCAGGGAATTTTTGGTAAAAACCGGGTGAATGATGATAGAGATATTGATAAGGTTGTGAGCATGATGGTTGCGCCAATTAAAGGAAGTTGGAAAACAATTCAAATGGCTGGGCAACCTGATTACAAGCTGTGAGAATTTGAACTAGCGACCGATTTGGGCTTGGATTTCATCGAACATAGCACCGTCAGCAAAAAATTGGTTTTGGACGGCATCCCATCCCCCCAAGTCTTCTACTGTAAATAGATTGGTGATAGGAATAAAGCGATCGCTAAATTCCGCCTCAATTGTGGGGTCTACGGGACGAAAACCAGCCTGAGCAAATGCCCTTTGGGCTTGGGGAGTATATAGAAACTGCACAAAGGCTTCCGCCACTTCGCGGGTTCCGCGTCTGTCTACAGTGGCATCAACAACGGCAATGGGATTATCAATAGAAATATTAGTCTGGGGAATTACATAGGGCAAAGTTTGACCTTGCTGTTGAGCCAGTAGCACTTCATTTTCATAGTTAATTAAGGCATCCCCTTGTCCTTGTCGATAGAAAACTTCGGTAGCTTCCCGGGCATTTCTTGGTAATACGGGAACGTTTCTAAAAACCTGTTGCACAAAGTCGAGGGCTTGGGCTTCGGTTTGACCGGTTTCGGTTTTGGCTCCCCACAGGACAAGGAAATTCCAACGAGCCCCCCCAGAGGTTTTGGGGTTGGCGGTGATGGTTTGAATATCATCGCGGGCTAGGTCTTGCCAGTCTTGGATATTTTTGGGGTTCCCAGGGCGGGTAATAATGGCCGCGACGGAACGGTGGATGATCGCATTATTGGGCGCTTCATTTTCCCATCCCGGTTCAATTAGTCCTGCTTCCTGAATGGCTTGGGTATCCAGGGCTAAGGCGAGGGCTACGATATCAGCCTCTAAACCATCAATCACGGCCCTAGCTTGGGAACCGGAACCGCCATAGCTTTGGCGAATACGGACATCTTGACCATGTTGGGCTTTCCACTCCTCGGCGAATTGGGGAATGATTTGTTCGTAGGCGGCTTGGGTGACGGCGTAGGAGACTAGGGTCAGATCTACGGAATCTCGGGCTGTATCCCCTGTTGTGCCACAGGCAGCAATCACCCCACTGGCGCTAATTCCCACGATAAACAGGGAAAGGCGCTGTCGCCAAGGCTTGGAATTGAGATATCGGCTGGGGAAGTTGGCTTTCATGGCTACATCTTTTTTAAATCTGAGGTTCCCAGATGGGAGTCTGATTGGGCTTTGATTGCAATCGTAGCACATTTTAATTATATGTCAAGTGTAACTGAAATATAAATGTTTTGCGATACGCTTGCAAAATAAATACAGGTGGTGTATTATAAAAGTGGAGAACAATTAAGTGGCAATGGCCAAGCCAGCAGAACCAGGGGCAATCCAGGAGATTGCGGAGGAACTAAGTCAAAACAACTATCTGTTTCGGGGTTTGGATGTGGCTGAACTGTCGGAGGTACTCTCCACGGGAGAAGTCACACCCCAAAAGCTGTACTCGGGTCGTTCGGTGTATACGGCCTTCCGTCCTGATACGTCGATCGCATCCCTTTATGTGGTCAGCAGTGGTGGTCCGGTAATCCTGCGGAGTTCACCTTTAGACCGAATCATTGCTATCACCTATCCGGGTAGTTGTTTTGGAATGCGAAATCTGGCTTTAGGCTATGGGCGAGTGTCGCGGTCTTTTCCGAGTTTGGTGGAGGCTTACAAAACCACTGATGCGATCGAGATTGACCTAGACATTATTAAAACCCTCCACGCTGAGAATGAGATATTCCGCGATCGCTACGATTATTTATTTGAACTGCGGGAAAAATTCCAATATCACCTACTTAACTGTAGTACCCATCCCCCCCAAGCGGTGGCTGCATTATTAAGGGGACTCATCTACCAAGAGCGATCGCTTTTGAATCAACCCCAAGCCGATGATATTTATGTTTTTGACCTACCCATTGATATCATCGCTCACGCCGCCCAACTTAACCACCGCACCGTTGAACAGGTCTTAAAAGGAATGCGTAAACAAGGGCTTTTACTACCCCCTCAAAATGACGATTCCTCTAACGACACCATCCGGGTTTGTGACCCCGAAGGACTCAAAGAAATCTACAGCGCCACCCGTGACAAGGTATCTTGGTGGCCTCTGCGTTAAGGTCAAATTATCAACTGTCAATTATTAACGGAATTTTAGCCATGACTATTCAAGTAGAAAACCTGGTAAAATGCTTTGGCAATTTTGTAGCTTTAGACAACATCAATTTAACAGTTAAAACCGGGTCGCTGGTGGCTCTATTGGGGCCGTCTGGTTCCGGTAAATCGACTTTACTTAGAGCGATCGCTGGATTGGAAAAGCCAGACTATGGGAGGATTTATTTAGAAAATGGTGATGTAACTAATGCCCAGGTTCAAGATAGACAAGTGGGGTTTGTGTTTCAACATTATGCCCTATTTAAACACATGACCGTGCGCCAAAATATCGCTTTTCCGATGGAAATTGCCCGCCGTCCTAAGTCTTATATTCGCCAGCGAGTTGCCCAATTATTAGATTTAATTAAATTAGAAGGATTAGGCGATCGCTATCCCGTGCAACTATCCGGCGGACAGCGCCAGCGCATAGCCCTCGCCCGCGCTTTAGCAGTCGAACCCAAAGTGTTATTATTAGATGAACCCTTTGGCGCTTTAGATGCCAATGTGCGGCAAGATTTAAGGTCTTGGTTGCGCCGCCTCCATGATGAAGTTCATGTCACCACCTTAATTGTCACCCATGACCGCGAAGAAGCCATGGAAATTGCCGACGAAATTGTAGTCATGAATAAGGGTATGATTGAACAGGTCGGCACTCCCCAAGAGATTTACGATCGCCCTTCAACTCCCTTTGTCATGGGTTTCATTGGTCCCGTTAATATGCTCCCGGAAAACAGCCTTAATAGTCCTTCTCCTGTGTTTATCCGCCCTCACGATATCCGCATTAGTAATATAGCTAATCATAAAACTATCCCCGCAGTAATTCAACGGATAGTCTATAAAGGATGGGATGTACAGGTAGCCTTATCTTTAAGGGATGGCACTCAGATTAATGCTCAATTAACCCGGGATGAATGGGATATTCTAGGTGTGGATATCCAGAAAAAAGTCTACATTTTCTCAGATAAAGTTGTTGCCTTTGATGAAGCACTTCAAGCTGTTAGTTAGTCGTCAATCAACTCATCATTCTCAGGAGATAAAAAGCCCGGTCTTAAATTCTTCTCGAGTCCGGGATCATCTCGCCAATGAGCGCACCTATCTAGCTTGGGTGCGAACCTCTCTAGGATTAGTCGGCATTGGACTTCTGATAGCTCGTCTATGTTATCTTATCCCAGATATTTCTGCTAAAAATAATCAGATTTTGTTCCTAAGTTTAGGGTCCTTATGTTTAGGAATATTAACTATCGTGATGTCTACACATCAATACTTTTTAGTACGACAAAAAATTGATGGTCAAACCTATGAACCAACCGGAGGGTGGATTGTGGTTTTCAGCTCCGCTTTATTGGTACTAGCGATAATCCTAGTTTATGGAATCTTAAATATCACTGATATTTAGGATGAATCTCAATAGCCCAGAATTATTTTCATTATCTCTTGATAGACCATCAACATGAGCGATTTAACACACCGAATTAGCCAACAAGAAATCAGCCAAATTCCACAAAATGCTGCTAGTAGGTCTTTTAATCGGCGAGATTTTCTACCTGAAGAAAGTCAGTTTTTTTGGTTAATTAAAAAAGGAGTTGTCCGAAGTATAGCTTATACAGAAGACAATACAGTTGTCTGCACCGGAATTTGGTTAGTTGATGATATTGTGGGTAAACCTTTATCGCGAACTTCACCCTATATTATAGAAGCATTAACCCCAGTTAAAGTGATAGCAATTCCCACAAGTTCTTGGCAACCTTCCTCTGAATTAATTTTCAACTACTGGCAAAATACCGAGACGTTACTGATGGCTCGTGCCAATCACAGCGCTTGGTTTATTTTGCTGAATGTTCTCAACTGGTTATCTCAGCGTTTTGGTAATCGTACCAGTGAGGGATATTTAATTGATGTGAGGTTGACACATCAAGATTTAGCCGAATTATGCGGATTGACTCGAGTCACAATTACTCGTTTACTCAAACAATTTGAATCGGAAGGATTAATTTATAGAAATTCTAGTAGAATTATCCTCAACGATGAGTACAGCACTTGGTACTATCAAATTTGATGGGTATAACCTCAAGTTGGGTTGAAGATTTGATCTAAGCACTGTATTTCAAGAAGAAGAGTTTTTGATACTACCTCCCCTCCCAATTCTCGGAGAGGGAGATTTTTTCCTGAGCAGAAGTTGACTCCCCTCGGCAGCGAGTAGCTGAAACCCTTTGATAGCAAAGAATCTAGTAGTTACACAAGCGATCGCTCGCAAAATTTAAAAAAATTCAAAAATGTATTGCAAATGTTTTGAAATTCATGTATATTAGATTTACAGATTGACAAGCAAGTTGTCGCCCTATTAGACCGGGCACAACATCAGTCCCGAAATATATAACTAGGAGTATTGAATATGGTGAAATGGTTTTTAGATAACAGTCTCGCCATCGGTAGGACTCCCCTAGTCCGTTTAAATCGCGTAGTTGGTGATAGTAGCGCGACTGTTCTGGCTAAAATTGAAGGTCGTAATCCAGCCTATTCGGTTAAATGCCGTATTGGTGCGGCGATGATTTGGGATGCAGAACAACGAGGCTTATTAGGATCCGGTAAAGAAATAGTTGAACCCACCAGTGGTAATACAGGAATTGCCTTAGCCTTTGTCGCTGCTGCCAAAGGCATTCCCCTCACCTTAACCATGCCTGAAACGATGAGTTTGGAACGACGGAAATTGCTGCGGGCTTATGGAGCAAATCTAATTTTAACCGAAGGCTCAAAAGGCATGGTGGGCGCAGTAGCAAAAGCTGAGGAAATTGCAGCTTCTAATCCCGATCGCTATGTTTTATTGCAACAGTTTCGTAACCCAGCAAATCCCCGGATCCATGAGCAGACCACTGGGCCAGAAATCTGGGAAGAAACCGAAGGAGCGATCGATATTCTGGTTTCAGGAGTGGGTACAGGCGGAACAATTACCGGAGTATCCCGATATATTAAACACACTCAAGGTAAAGCCATATTATCAGTGGCAGTAGAACCGGAAGCCAGCCCAGTTATATCCCAAACCATTGCCGGAGATCCAGTAAAATCAGGCCCCCATAAAATCCAGGGCATTGGTGCAGGCTTTGTCCCAGAAGTGCTGGATTTATCAATAGTTGATGCCGTAGAAACTGTCACCAATGAAGAAGCAATTTTCTACGCTCAACGGTTAGCTAAAGAAGAAGGAATTTTATCAGGTATTTCCTGCGGAGGAGCGACAGCAGTGGCAGTCAGACTAGCCCATAGACCAGAGAATCAGGACAAAACTATTGTGGTTATTTTGCCAGACTCTGGTGAACGTTATCTCAGTTCTATTCTTTTCCAAGGAGTATTTAACGAGCAAGGTTTAGCTGTTTAATTTTGCCTTAAATTTCCTAATATTTGCCCCGGTATTAGCTGACAATAAACCATGACCAATGATAGCTATATTTCCCTAACTTATAGCCCCGTTAGCAAAACTCCATGGGATATTGAGTCAGTGATTACAGCTTTATCCCAGCCTCGCAAGCAGGCTTTTAGGAGTTGTTCACAAGAGCGAAATTATGTTCCCTTGCCATCCCGTAAAATCTTATTTAAGATGGTGGATAAACTCAGGGGGGCTTTATTTCCTTTCCACTTTGGCAATCCCGATCTCCGAGAAACTTCTACCCATTATTTTATAGGTCATACCCTTAATGAATCTCTGCAATTACTCGAACATCAAATCCAACGAGAGCAGTCGTTGATTGCTTCAGAAAATCAGGTAGAAGAATCTAAAATTCGGGAAAAAGCTAGGTCAATAGTGCAGGCTTTTGCCGAACAACTACCTGAAATAAAAAACCTGCTAGAAAGTGATGTTTGTGCCGCTTATGATGGCGATCCATCCGCCAAGAATTTAGACGAGGTGCTGTTTTGCTATCCGGGAATTACGGCAATTACCTATCATCGAATTGCTCATGCACTGTATCGTATTGACTCACCTTTATTAGCTAGAATTATTGCGGAAATTGGTCATTCAGAAACGGGAATAGATATTCATCCTGGGGCTACTATTGGCAATAGTTTCTTTATCGATCACGGTACAGGAGTAGTAATTGGTGAAACCACTGTAATTGGCGATCGCGTCAGGATTTATCAAGCCGTTACTTTAGGGGCAAAAAGTTTTCCTCGCGACGAATCTGGCAGTTTAATTAAAGGCAATCCCCGTCATCCAATTATCGAAGACGATGTAGTGATTTATTCCGGGGCAACAATTCTCGGCCGAGTCACTATAGGTCAAGGATCAACCATAGGCGGCAATGTTTGGCTAACCCGTAGTGTACCAGCCGGAGCTTTTGTCTCCCAAGCTCAAGTACGGGAGGAAATTTTTGATGCAGGGGCAGGCATTTAACTTGCCTCTCTAATTCCCAGCCAGATCATATAGCTATAAAGAGGGAATAAGATATCCCCGCCTATCAACCCGCTGATAAATCACTGCAGACAGCAGAAACCCAGTTTATGGAAAATAAGCGACAGTGATTTTAGCGATAGATTTTAACCTCATTCCTTGAATAAATCGGAGTTACAATCGATGACTAGCACCAATAACCCTGAACTGCAATTAGCCGTTAATGATGTTGCAGCGCGTCAGTTGGCTAATGCCACAAAAACCGTTCCTCAATTAGACACAATTAGTCCCCGTTGGTTTGTGCGTCTGCTGCACTGGACACCTGTTGAAGCCGGGATATATCGTCTCAACAAAGTCAAAAATCCTTCTCAAGTCGAAGTGGCTTGCTCAGAACGAGATGAGCGAGAATTACCTGAAACCTTTGTGGATTATCAAGAACAGCCGCGAGAATATTTTCTCAGCGCTGTTAATACGGTTATCGATGTTCACACTCGTGTTTCTGACCTTTATAGCAGTCCCCACGATCAGATCCATGAACAGTTGCGCTTGACGATTGAAATTTTGAAAGAACGTCAAGAAAGTGAACTGATTAATAATCCTGAATACGGGTTGCTCAATAACATTGTTGACAGTCAAAAAGTACAGCCCCGAGGTCTGGCTCCTACTCCAGATGATCTTGATGAGTTATTGGCGAAAGTTTGGAAAGAACCCGCCTTTTTCCTGGCTCATCCTAAAGCGATCGCTGCCTTTGGTCGCGAAGCCACCCGCCGTGGCGTTCCCCCTGCTACCGTTTCTTTATTTGGTTCTCAATTCATCACCTGGCGCGGAGTGCCCTTAATTCCTTCCGATAAACTCGCGGTGAATAATGAGGGCAAAACCAATATTTTACTGCTGCGGGTCGGCGACAGTCGTCAAGGGGTAGTTGGCTTGTATCAACCGAATTTGCCCGGTCAACAGGGACCCGGACTGTCCGTGCGCTTTATGGGAATTAGCCGCAAAGCGATCGCCTCTTATCTCGTCTCTCTGTACTGTTCCTTAGCCGTCCTGACCGACGATGCGGCTGCCGTTCTTCAGAACGTTGATGTCAACCAGTATCACACCTACTAATGACTACCCCCAAACTTTACCCGGAAAATTCCCTGACAGAAGGGCAGGCGAAACCCAACCCTAGTCCCTCTGTCACTGATTTGGGGGGAGATGGCATCAACCCCTTATTTAAAGCGGACACTTTTGAGCAACTGGCGAATGCTTTTATTCAAGAAGTGAAGCGCAGCGGCATTGATGTGCCATTGCCCGACTCCCTAAATATCCCTCAATCGGCTCAGGATGTTAGTGGTCCGGGCTCCAATATTCATCAACAAAATCTCGATGGGAAATTACCGTCAGTATCCACACCTCACTTATCTGTTGGGGAGCCGCAATTCTATTTTAGCGATCCCGGTGTCGATCGCCCCGACTCCCCCCATTCCGTAGAGGAAGTACGCGCTGCTGCATCCCATATTCCCAAAGAAATTCCCCAGGCGATCGCAACTCCCGCAACTCCTACAGTTCCGGATCTATCCTTAGCATCGGTTCCCACACCATCTATCCCAACTGTCACCCCCAACTTCTATTTTTTAGAACATTTAAGTCAAGGGGTAGAAAGACAAAAACCAGATCAGAGCATCCCTAAAACTGTTGAGGATTATTCCCCACAGAATTACAGGCAAAATTCACCGATTGACCCATTTTTTGTGCCTCTGGCGGCGGTGACAAAACATGATATTTTCGATGTCGAAACTATCCGCCGTGATTTTCCCATTTTTCAGGAAAAAGTCAACGGTAAACCCCTGATCTGGTTTGATAATGCCGCAACCACTCAAAAACCTCAAGCCGTCATCGATCGCCTAGTTCATTATTACTCCCATGAAAACTCCAACGTTCACCGCGCCGCCCATGAATTAGCAGCCCGGTCAACAGATGCCTACGAAGCCGCCAGAGAGACAGTTCGTCATTTTATCAATGCCTCCTCCGTCAACGAAATCATCTTTGTACGAGGAACCACAGAAGCCATAAACTTAGTGGCGAAAAGTTGGGGAGAACAAAACATCAAAGCCGGGGATGAGATTGTTCTAAGTCATTTAGAACACCATGCTAATATTGTGCCTTGGCAACAGTTAGCAACTCGGACCGGAGCCAAGTTGCGTATTGCACCCGTAGACGATCGCGGACAAATTTTGTTGGAAGAGTACCAACAACTGCTCAATCCTCGCACAAAATTGGTAGCTTTTTCCCAAGTTTCTAATGCTTTGGGAACCATTACCCCGGCGGCAAAAATGATTGCCCAGGCTCATCAAGTGGGTGCCAAAGTGTTATTAGATGGCGCTCAGTCCGTCTCTCATATTCCCATTGATGTGCAACAACTCGGTTGCGACTGGTTTGTTTTTTCCGGTCATAAAATCTTTGGACCCACTGGCATTGGCGTTGTTTATGGTCACGAAGACCTATTAAACGCCAGTCCCCCCTGGCAGGGTGGCGGCAACATGATTGTTGATGTCACTTTCGAGCGCACTGTTTATCAAAATAGTCCAGCCCGATTTGAAGCGGGGACGGGGAATATTGCTGATGCAGTGGGATTAGCCACAGCCCTTGATTATGTTCAACAGATTGGTTTACCAAATATTGCCCGTTATGAGCATGAATTGCTCGAATATGCGACCACGGGTTTAAATACTATTCCTGGTCTGCATTTAATTGGTACTGCCCCAGAAAAAGCTGCTGTCCTTTCCTTTGTTTTGGATGGTTTCTCAGCCGAAGTTGTAGGACAAGCACTCAACCAAGAAGGCATCGCTGTGCGTGCGGGTCATCATTGCGCCCAACCTATTTTGCGACGGTTTGGTTTAGAGGTAACTGTGCGTCCGTCCTTGGCTTTTTATAATACTAAATCCGAGGTAGATGCTCTGGTTCATGCTTTGGAACGAATCCGACAAAAGGAATTAGGCTAATTAGCAAAGATTCCAGGTTTCTTCATTGGTCAATTTTTTTGATAGAAACCTGGTTTCTTTTTTCCGTTTTTTTTGAGGCTGGTTAAATCAGAAAATAATTTGCTTTAAACTGGGGGTTCGTATGATTTCAGATGCTTCTCTTACCGTGGCTATTGTCGGCGCAGGATTTAGTGGGACAATGGTGGCTGTCCACCTGTTAAAAAATACTCATAGACCTCTGATAATAAAGCTCATAGATTGTAACGATATTGGCAAAGGAGTTGCTTATAAGACTACAACTAATAGCCATCTACTCAATGTTCCGGCAGGAAAAATGAGTGCTTTTCCTGATGACTCCAGTCATCTCCTCCGTTGGCTCAATTTTAATTATCATACCCTAAAAACTTGGCTGCCCAATCAACCTGATTCCAGTCTTTTTATTCCTCGTCGAGTTTATGGACTATATATTCAATCGGTTTTACAAGAAGCTGAATCCACTGCCTCAAGTTATGTCAACCTCGAACGTATTATTGATGAAGTTGTTGGGATAAAGCCTCAAAATAATGGAGCAATTGTTTGCCTCAAAAATCAAGATAATTTTGCCGCTGATAAAATAGTTTTAGCTCTCGGTAATGGAGCCACTCCTCCTCCTCTTTCTTTAGGTAAGTTACAGAGTAATTCCAATATTCACCCATCCTATATACGCAATGCTTGGTCAAAGGATGCGTTAACCGGGCTAGAGGTCGATGATTCTGTGTTATTGATTGGTACAGGATTAACAATGGTGGATATGGTGATGTCTCTGCGCGATCGCCATCACCAAGGTAAAATTTATGCTGTTTCCCGTCATGGTTTATTGCCTTTGTCTCATCAGCCTAGCCAACCCTACCCGAATTTTTTAACTAAAAATACCGCGCCCAAAACGATTAGGGGTTTATTAAAGTCTATTCGTGCGGAGATTAAAACAGCCACGGAATTGGGTTATAATTGGCAGTCTGTCATTGATTCGCTTCGTCCGGTGACTCAAGAATTGTGGCAAGAATTATCAGCCGTTGAACAAAAAAGATTTCTGCGTCATGTCAACCGTTACTGGGATATTCATCGCCATCGTTTGGCTTCAGAAATTGGCGAAATTATGGAAAGTTTAATTATTGCTAAAAAACTCATTATTAAATTTGGAAGAATTGGCAATTATACACAAACAGATAGTGGAATATTGGTAGATATTTATAAAGGCAATTTTCATGTAAGCATACAAGTTAAAAAGTTGATTAATTGCACGGGAATACAAGTAGATTATCGAAACTCAAAACAGTCTTTAATTGCTGATTTAAGAAACCAAGGATTAATCTGTCCTAACCCTTTGGGTTTGGGACTATATACTTTACCTAATGGGGTGATATTAGATGCCCAAGGTCAAGGTTCTAGTTTACTTTATACCCTTGGACCTCCCCGGAAAGGTGATCTATGGGAAACTACAGCTATCAAAGAAATCCGGGAACAAGCCCAATTATTAGCAACAACTATATTAAATGATCTACCTTTATGGGTGCGTCCTGTAGCGCCTTTATCTACATCTAATCATAACCATAGCAGTGAATTAAATTTATTATTTCGTCAGTTATTTGATCAACAGTCAAGCACTTATACTTATTTAATTGCTGATCTGGAGACTAAACAAGCAGTTTTAGTAGATACAGTGTTGGCAAAAATAGACCGTGATTTACAATTAATAAATGATTGGAGATTGAATCTTTGTTACTGTTTAGAAACTCATCTGCATGCTGACCATATTACTGGTGCTGGTCAATTGAGAAAGCTAACAGGTTGTCAAGTTTTAGTTCCTAAAAATGACCGAATTAAAGGTGCAGATGGACAGTTAGATGATGGTGATATTGTCAATTTGGGAAGTGTAAATATTCAGGCGATCGCTACTCCTGGTCATACTAATAGTCATCTAGCTTATTTAATTAACCATCGTTATTTGTTAACGGGAGATGCCTTATTGATTCGTGGTTGTGGACGCACTGACCTACAATCAGGAGATGCCGGAACTCTTTATGATACTGTGACACGAAAGTTATTTACCCTATCGGATGATATTTTGGTTTATCCTGCCCATGATTATAAGGGTCGCACGGTTTCTACCATTGGCGAAGAAAAAATGTGCAATCCTCGATTAAGTCAACGCAGTAGAGAAGAATTTATTACCTTAATGGAACACCTTGATCTAAGTTATCCGAGTCAAATGGCAGAGGCGATCGCTGCCAACGAATGGTGTGGCGATCGACCTTAAAATCACTCGATTATATCGCTAGATCACCTATCTATAATCATAGCAAATACTGGCATATTGCCGCAAATTTAATCAAGAGCAATACAACTTCAAAAGCGATCGCCTTTCTGGGTCCCTATCCCAGAGGGGAGACCGCTGTTGTGAGGGAGGACAGCGTTGTGAGTAGGGAATTTATAGTTCGTTATTTAAATTAAACTTAACCGACAATTAACCCCCAAATGATAAAAAATTGAGCAGCCACTCAAAAACCGAGGTCAAGCACCCTTGATAAATCAGCCCCAGGTATCTGAACACTCCCAAAGTAGTGAAAGTTACCAAACTCAGGAAAAAATCAATACCTCTAGCCCAATAGAGTGAATGGGAACTATAATAGTAACATATACTCACCAACCAACCAGAGCAAAACTCCCATCAACAGAGAGGCATGGTTTATGCAAGCCACCAGATCAAGAACCACCGATCCAGCCCATGACGTTTTACGCTACGACCACCAACCCCTCAAAGCCATATTTTCACCCCAAACAGTAGCCGTCATAGGTGCCACCGAAAAACCCAACAGTGTAGGGCGAACCTTGCTGTGGAACCTAATTCGTAACCCCTTTGGTGGTACAGTATTTCCTATCAACCCCAAACGTAGCAATGTTTTAGGTATCAAAGCCTATCCCAGCATAGGGGAAGTCCCAGAGACAGTAGATTTAGCAATTATTATCACCCCTGCGCCCACAGTCCCCGATATAGTGCGGCAATGCGTGGAAGCCGGAGTCAAAGGCGCAATCATTCTCTCGGCTGGGTTTAAAGAAATCGGACCCAAGGGGGTCGAATTAGAACAACAAATCCTGGAATATGCCCGCCAAAGCACGATGCGGATTATTGGTCCTAACTGTTTAGGACTAATGAACCCCCTCACCGGACTAAATGCCACTTTTGCCAGTGCCATGGCTATTCCCGGTAGTGTAGGCTTTATCAGTCAAAGTGGGGCTTTGTGTACCTCCATTTTAGACTGGAGTTTTCAGGAAAATGTCGGCTTTAGTGCTTTCGTCTCCATCGGATCAATGTTAGATGTGGGATGGGGAGATCTAATTTACTACCTGGGTAATGACCCCAACACCAAAAGCATTGTCATCTATATGGAGTCCATAGGAGATGCACGGTCATTCCTATCAGCAGCGCGGGAAGTAGCCCTAACTAAACCCATTATTGTCATTAAAGCCGGACGCACAGAAGCCGCAGCCAAAGCCGCAGCCTCCCATACGGGGGCCTTGGCGGGGAGTGATGATGTCCTTGATGCCGCTTTTCGGCGCTGTGGAGTTTTGCGGGTCTATCATATCGCCCATTTATTCTCCCTGTCGGAATTGCTGGGAAAACAACCACGCCCGAAAGGTCCCCGCCTCACTATTTTAACTAATGCAGGGGGACCGGGAGTGCTAACCACGGATACTTTACTGATTGAAGGGGGAACCCTAGCACAACTATCCTCTGAAACTACTAAGGCCCTTAACCAGGTTTTACCGCCCCAATGGAGTCACAGCAACCCGATTGATATTCTGGGGGATGCAGACCCGGAACGTTACGCGAAAGCCTTTGAAATAGCGGTGAAAGACCCTAATGGGGATGGGTTGTTAGTGATTTTGACTCCCCAAGCTATGACTGACCCCACTCAAACGGCGGAACAGTTGAAGTTTTTGGCAATGCAGGATCACAAAAAACCGATTTTGGCTAGTTGGATGGGTGGCGCAGAAGTGGCGGCAGGGGCTAAGATTCTTAATCAAGCCAATATCGCCACTTTCTCTTATCCTGATACGGCGGTGCGGATGTTTAACTATATGTGGCGCTATACCTACAATTTGCGTGGCTTGTATGAAACACCGACTTTCGCAGCTTCTGAGGATAATTTATCGACACTGGAAACGGCTAAACATCTGATTGATAAGGTTCATAGCCAAGGACGAAGTTTGCTAACTGAGTTTGAGTCTAAGGAACTTCTAGCACTTTATGGCATCCCGGTGGTTGATACTCGCATGGCTTCAAGGGTTGAGGAGGCTTTGGCGGCGGCGGAAGCTATTGGCTATCCGGTAGCCCTCAAATTGTTGTCGGAAACTATTACCCACAAAACTGATGTGGGTGGGGTTAAACTTAATTTGACTAGCGCTGAAGAAGTACAGGCGGCTTATGAGGCGATCGCTTCTTCGGTAGCGGAAAAGGTCGGACCTGAACATTTCCAAGGTGTCACGGTTCAGGAAATGCTTAAATTAGATGGCTATGAATTAATTATCGGCAGTAGCCTTGACCCTCAATTCGGACCAGTGTTGCTATTTGGTACGGGTGGGCAACTGGTGGAAGTATTTAAGGACCGTATCCTGGCTTTACCGCCCCTTAACACCACTTTGGCGCGGCGGATGATGGAACAGACCAAAATCTATAAAGCCCTGTTAGGAGTGCGGGGAAGGCCTCCTGTCGATATGGATGCCCTTGAACAGCTTATGGTCAGGTTTTCCCATATAGTGGTCGAACAACCCTGGATTAAGGAAATTGATATTAACCCTCTGGTAGCTTCGGAAGACCGACTGGTGGCCCTTGATGCGCGGGTGGTACTTCATGACCCAGACACCCCAGAAGACCAATTATCTAAGCCGGCTATCCGACCCTATCCTCAGCAATATGTCACCTATTGGGTTTCTCAGAAGGAAATCCCTATTACTATCCGTCCTATCCGTCCTGAAGATGAACCCATGGCGGTTAAATTCCATGAAAGTCTTTCGGAGGAAAGCGTTTATTTGCGCTATGCTCATCTGATCAAACTTAGTTCCCGGACAGGTCATGAACCTATGTCCCGACTCTGTTTTATCGATTACGATCGCGAAATGGCTCTGGTAGCAGAATACACCAATCCCGAAACCCACGAACGACAAATCATCGGCTTGGGACGACTTAGCAAGGTGTATGGTAGCAATGAGGCGGAATTTTCCCTATTGGTGGCTGATTCTTTCCAACGTCAAGGGGTAGGGACGCAGTTGCTTGAACAACTCCTATATATTGGTCGCCAGGAAAAACTCACTTCCATTATGGCAGAAATCCTCACTGATAACCGGGTGATGCAGCATATCTGCGAAAAAATCGGATTTACCCTTAACCGGGTAATTGGGGAACCCATGGTCAGGGCGGAAATTCAACTTTCCGATTAGCATTTGTTTGTTATTGTTTCTTTAGTGCTGGGGTAGCGATCGCGATCGCTACCCCTACCATTGTACAGGGGGGAGTTCACGTAAACCTCTTGGGAGCGTGGAAGCCCCGTGTCTTTAGACCGGGGAGGAAACGCGACAGGGGGACTTTAGTCCCCGTCAATCTTTCAAGCATAGGCGTAACCATCCTTCCTGTGAATCGGTTGGCAGTATTTGTGGCTGATGCCTGCCACCCGTACCGAAGCGGTGGTAATATCAAAACTACCAGACGCACGGCAGAGAACCCGTCCTAGATATGAGCCAATTTTCTTCCCCGCTGTGACCAGTGCCGTCACCATGTCGCCAGTCTGAAAGCCTTTATGAATTTGCCTCCTGGAGCGGTGACGATTCGGGAATCCGTACTTATTCGTCCCGCACATCTGACGGGTTCCATGCCCCTTTGCTAAAATCAGCAACGGTTTTGAAGTCAGAACTTCCAGTGATTCGACTGGTCCAACACAGGCAGCATCAAGCCAGTGAGCTTTAGGTAGGTTGAGCCTCAGTCGATTGAACTTCGTTTGTCCGCCCGTTCCTGTGGTAACTGGGAGTCCTGTTGCTTTCAGAGCCTTGAACAAGGCCCATCGGGTCGAGTTAACGGCAGCCGCATCTTTAAGGGGTGATTTGGCCTGCCTGAGAAGACGACTCAGGACATCAGGCTGGCCCGATAAAAAATCCCGAATGTCCCCATTGCCTTTGGCTTGATTGCATGAGTGGCAAGCCATCGTCAGGTTAGAAACCCGGTCAGAGCCACCCTTAGACCGAGGCTGGATCTGCTCAACTTCAAGTGGTACATTTTGAGCCCCACAGTAAGCACAGGTTCTGCCCCACTTTTCCAACAGGTATTCCCTGACTTCATAGCCTTGTAATTCTCCCTGCTGATACTCAACACCTGATATCTCAGGGTTTTCCATCAATTGCAGGTCGAACCGTACTAGCTCTTGGGTAATGCGGCCAACTGGGGCAAGTCTACGAAATCGGTGAACCCAGGTCATTAGAGTATCTACTCGATGCTGCAAGCTGGGAGCTAACCAACCCTTGCTCCGAGTCCGATTCAAGAACCGAGCTGGTCGATATCGGGTCTTGCGGTTTCGTCGAGAACGTCGGAGTTGACGACGAGAGAGCAATGCTTCTTTAATCTGCTGTCCTCGGTGCTGCAACTCGGCAGCAAAGATAATATGATTCCCTTGCTTTAAGGCAATTCCAGTGACTTTAGAGCCTGGGTCTAATTTCAGTTCGAGGGGTTCAGGATTAGCGTCAACCTCCTTGTTTAGAATAATGGTGAATGGGTAGCGTCGAAATACCGATGCTTTCCCGGCTTTGAGCAGTGATCGTGCCACCCCTGGCTTGCACGGTCTCAGGGGCTTGCGGTTGGTATCTAAAACGAAAACATGGTTAGACATTGTTGCGTCTGTTCTGATTGCTCGTAACGTTTGCTTCGCTAATGTTCAGAGTCGGTACTTTCCAAATCGCACTGTCTTAACCCCTTAGGACTGTTTAACGATTTGGTTCTAGTGCCTGGAACTAGCACGCATTCCAGGGTAGGAACTTTAACTCTTGCTCTGAACGTAGCCAGTTAAGGCTTAAGCTGGTCAGCTACCTGAAAGCGGGGGCACGAAGCCCCCGTGCTTCAGCCGGGGGTGCTGACGAATAATCTGGTAGACATAGGGGATAATTGGAGAACCCGCCCCTAGGTTTTAATGGTGGTGATGATCATGATCATGGCTATGGCTATGGCTATGGCTATGATGATGATGGCTATGGCTATGATGACCTGGATCTGATTGTACTGCCAGGCTAGGATTAATAGATAATGCGGTTTGGCTTAACAATGCCTCAATCTGAGGATCTGCCCAATTAGCAGCCATCTCCAGGAATTGGGGATGGTCATTGACACAAGCCATCTGAATATATCTTACTTGGGGATGTCGCCGCCGCAATGCCTCGATAATGTGTTCTACATCTAATAGGGTTTCGTGGTTTTCGGTAGCAAACCCTATGGGCATGAAGACAATAGCCGTTGCTCCTAATTCTATCAGATTATGGGCGGCTAGTTGTGCGTTCGGTTGAGTCCAGTCAATCAGGGGGGTATCATGGTTTAGCCAGCCTACAGAAATTAAGGGATAACGGTTGATGAGTTTTTCCCGGACTTTTTCATATAAGGCTTGACTTTCATCAATTCCTGATGTAAAACCCTTGGCTTTATGGGGGCATCCATGATTCATTAATACGATGCCAGTTTGGGAGGGTAAATGTGCGATCACCAATTCTTCCTCAATTTTTGCCTGCACTAATTCCGCCATTAAATCAATGTATTCAGGCTGATTGTAAAAGGAGGGGATATAACGCTGACCTGTCACCCAATGGCTGTTGGTATCGGCTAATTTTGCCAGGGCATTATTCACCTGTTCTACAGCTATACCACTGGTAAAAATTGAATCAACTACTAACAGTGGATAAATCAGGATTTTGTCGAATCCTTCACTTTTAATTTGACCTAAAACGGTTTCTGGTAGGAAGGGGGCGCAGAAATTAAAGGCTTTAAATACTTGGATGCGATCGCCCCATTTTTGTTGTAAATGTGCTTCAATTCCGGCGCGTTGTTTCTCAAAAATGGCATTATGGGGAGAAATGAAATTGCCATGCTGATGACTCCATTCATGGAGGTCAAAGATTGCCAAAATCCGCGCCAGAGGCGGATAAATCCAAGTGGGAACAGGGGCGAATTTGGCGGTTAACAGATTTAAAGCCTGTTCATTATAATTGGCAAAGTCTTCATAGCTTTCTACTTCTCCATAACCCATCAATAAAACGGCTACCCGATCTGATTTAGGGCGATCGCTTAATTGGGTGCTAGGATTTGTAATTTTCTCAGGAGTTGTCACCACGTCTTTATCCTCTGATCTCACCAATGAGCTATTTCCCCATAGTTTAACATCCCCTAGGGGGGGAGGGGGACAAAATATTGATAACTATGGGGAGGTGGGGGAGGTGGGGGGCTACCATAGCTAAAGCTACCCGATGAAATATCGCAGGAGTAGAAACCCTGTAGCGGCCAAAAATGCAGCGGTGGGGACTGTAATTAACCAAGCCAAGGCGATATTACCTACAGTCCCAAATTTAATAGACTTCCAGCCTTGAACAATTCCCACCCCGACGACACCGCCAACTAACGCATGGGAGGTAGAAACAGGTATCCCTAAGTTAGAAGCAATTAATACAGTGGTGGCGGTGGCCAGTTCAGCCGAAAATCCGGCACTAGGGGTTAAAGTGATAATATTTTCGCCGACAGTGGAGATCACTTTTTGACCCCAAACCGCCAGACCTGTAGCAATACCAGCGCCGCCAATAACTAATACCCAGAGGGGGATATGAAACTCTCCGAGGGGGACAGAAGCGGTTTGTCGGATATAGACAATAATGGCAAGGGGTGCGACAGTGTTACCAACATCATTAGACCCATGAGCAAAAGCAACAAAGCAAGCACTGAAAACCTGAAACTGAGCGAGTTGTTTTTCAATGGAGGACTTGCTATCACCGGATCTAAAAGTAGGTTGCCAACTAAACCAGGTAAGGCCAACTACAGCGAGACCAGCGATCGCAATAGTCAAATCATGGGTAGGAAAATTAAGACCCCATTGGCTTTTCATCCAAGAGGCGAGGGGTTGACTAATTTCTGGGACTACTAAAGTGCCAAACACTGCAATCATGGCACAACTGAGCCAGGGGGTCCATTCGAGAATTTGTTGTTGTGGGTGTGGGTGTTCCAAAATCCAGTATTTAATGAGACTGTAGAGTAAGGCAGCGATCGCCGCACTAATGAGGGGGGTAATTAACCAAGCCAGAGAAATCAAACCTACAGTTTTCCAGGCTACAGCAGTCCATCCTACAGCCACAGCACTAAATCCCGAAATAGCACCGACCACAGCATGGGAAGAGGCGACGGGTAAACCCTTACGGGTAGCAATTTGTAGCCATAACCCGGTCGAGACTAATACCGCTATCATACCCAATTGGAACAATTGAGGCGATCGGATAAATTCTTCCGGCTTGACTACCCCAGTAGCCAAAGTTTCCGAAACCCTACCCCCGAATAATACCGCCCCAAAAAATTCCAGAACCCCAGCGATGATAATAGCTTGTCGGAGAGTAATCGCCTTTGACCCTACAGAAGTCCCCATAGAGTTAGCCACATCATTGGCTCCGAGGGTGCAAGCCACATAAAAAGCTAACAGACAGACGAACCACAGGGGAATTAAGTTGATGGGGGAAATTTCCATTAGCAAAGATGAAATTCAGATGAAATTAACCGGATAACTAGGGAGAGTGTTTGTTATATTAATGATGTCGTGCGAGACGTTTAGGAGTCAAATAAGGCTGCAATGCCTGAAATAACCTCCTAGTGGGACTTTCACCCCTTGGTGGAATATAAGGAACTCGTATCCTGACCATCCCATAACTGTTTATATGTCCCAACGTTTGGTATAAAAAAATATACCAAACAAGGCAGGGAACTCAAGGTCAAAACGCAAAACCGGAAATCTTAATGATTCCTTAACAATTGCGTTGAGAGTAACGGCGATAGCCACCCCCAATTTTAGGATTCACAACCCTGGGATTGAAGCGGGGAACGGAAGGCATGAGGGAAACCTAGTTCCAATAATATGACCACTGCCAACCATCCATGACTAAGGAAATCTGAATGCTCCGACTTGAACCATCGTCATTAATAAGTAGCGAAATAGGTTGACACGCTGCGTTCAAAAGAATAAGGGGAAAAGTAGGGTAATTACAACAACACCTACACAGACCTTTAAAGTACCCCGGTGGACAGGACAAGTCTAAAGATGGAATGCCCATATAAACGGAACGTTTTAACCCCTTTTAGGCTCTGAGTATCTGGTCGAGATAATCAGTAGTGAAAGTGTAAGCGCAAGCCTATTAGGGGGTGAGATGTGACCAAAAGCCAACGCCCAACTGTAATGGTAGGGATATGCTAACGGGTCACGGTTTGATTGTAAAGAATAGAGTCTAGTAGGAGTTACTATGGCGAATGCGAGTTTAAAGAAAGGTTTTGAGAAATCAAAGCTAATCAAGACTACGAATGCATGGAAACAAATTCCCTGGGCAAAAGCTCAGAGAAAAGTTTTCAAGCTCCAAAAGAGGATATATCAAGCAGCTAAATCGGGACAGAACGCAAAGGCACGAAGGTTGCAACGTCTACTGGTGAAATCATATTATGCCCGACTCTTAGCAGTGCGGCGAGTGACCCAAGATAATCAAGGCAAGAAAACAGCCGGTGTCGATGGAATGAGAGCAATCTCACCAAGGCAAAGGTTTGAAATTGTTGAGAACATCAAAGGAAATCTCAAAGCAAAACCACTGCGACGGGAGTGGATTCCAAAACCTGGAAGGGATGAAAAACGCCCTCTGGGAATACCCACCATCCAAGATAGAGCAAGGCAAGCCTTGGTTAAATCGGCTCTCGAACCTGAATGGGAATCGAGATTTGAAGACACTAGCTATGGATTCAGACCTGGAAGGTCTGCCCATGATGCAATATCCAGAATCTTTCAGAGTATCAACAAAGGAGGTTATTACGTTCTGGATGCAGATATAGCTAAATGTTTTGACCGAATAAACCATGATTACCTTCTGTCCAAAATTCATTGTCCAAGCAGTCTAAAAAGAGACCTGAAATCATGGCTCAAAGCAGGCGTGCTAGATAACGGTGTATTCGAGGATACAGAAGCAGGGACACCCCAAGGAGGGGTAATAAGTCCACTCCTAGCCAACATCGCACTGGATGGGATGGTTAGGTTCATAAAGACAATGTATCCAAATAAAGGAACAACCTTTCAGGTAAACCTCATAAGATACGCCGATGATTTTGTGGTCATATCCAAAGACCTAAGAATCATTGAACAGTGCAAAATTGCCATTTCCGAATGGCTAAAACCTGTAGGACTAGAAATAAAACCTGAAAAGACTCGAATTTGCCATACGCTCAATCCCATTGAGTATAACGGCAAAACAGAAGAACCAGGATTTGACTTTCTAGGATTCAATATCAGGCAATATCCAGTAGGAAAATATAAATCTGGAAAAAGTGGGGGAAGAAGAAAAGGAGGCTTCCTATTTAATAAAAACCCTCACAAAATGTTGGGACTCAAAACTCATATCAAACCCAACAAAAAGGCAATTAAAGCCCATACAGAAGTGATAAAAGGTGTAATTGAACAACATAAAACAGCACCTCAATCAGCCCTGATTAGCAGACTAAACCCAATCATAAGGGGATGGTCAAACTACTATTCAGGAGTCGTCTCATCTGAGACCTTCGTTAAACTAGACCACATAGTGCGAAACGTTTAGGAGTCAAATAAGGCTGCAATGCCGAAATAACCTCCTAGAGGGCAATTAGACCTTTACACGGTTACTCAGTATCGGTCTAACCCCTCAACTGTATATATGTCCCGACGCTTAGGGAGTTGTGAATCTAAGCAAGGCAGGGAACTCAGGGTCAATCCCATTTAAGAAATCACAGAATACACTTTTATCTTCCAAGTATACTACAAGGAGGAGTATTTCAACCCACTTGGGGTGATTTGGGAAAGAGTAAAGGCGGTAGCCACCCCCAGTTTCAGAAATCACAAATCTGGGATTGAAGCGGGGAACGGAAGGCGTGAAGTAGAACCTACTACCAGAGGCGACCACTGCCAACCATCCATGATTAGGGAAACCGAATGTCTGGCTTGAACCACCGTAACTAGTTAGCGGCGAAATAGGCTGATACGCTGCGTCCAAAAGGACAAGGGGAAAAGTAGGGTAATTATGTCATCACCTACACAGACCTTTAAAATGTACCCCGGTGGATAGGACAAATCTAAAGATGGAATGCCCATATATACGGAACGTTGAAACCCCTGTTGGGCTCTCTGCGAGTACATCTCGTAGAGTAGTGAAAAGTGTAAGCGCAAGCCCATAAGGGGAAGGGATGTGACTGAAAGCCAATGCCTAACTGTAATGGTTGGGATATGCCCACTAGTCACGATATGGATATAGAGACTGCGATAAGTAAGAGTTTAATGGCGAAAGCGAGTTTAAAGACTAACGCAAGCATATAGCTCCCAAAGTTGAAGTCATAAAGCAGGGGGTAGTAACCTTGTTCCTTTGACAAAGAGGGTATCCACATCAGGAGCCGTGTGAAGGGAAACTTTCAAGCACGGTTTTGAATGGGAGTTGGGAAAGGTGACTTTCCTTTCGACCCCTACCATTTGGTTAATGTTACGGGCATGGACATCATCAAGATGCGGAAAGGCAAGTTACGAAAAGCTAGGAAACTACTTCCACAAAGGAACGGTTAAACTTAGCAACGGAAAAGAAAGACATGAAACTTGGTTATTCAAGACTAAGGATGGAATTCAATTATGGAAACATAACTGGACTCCAATTGTCAGACATACCCTAATACGCCCGGAAGCAACACCATACGACGGAAATTGGACTTACTGGGCAACCAGGAAAGGACAAGCAATTGATACGCCAATTAGAGTAGCCAAACTACTCAAGAAGCAAAAGGGGAGGTGTACCTGGTGTGGACAGTATTTCGCACCATCGGATTTAGTTGAAGTAGACCACATTATACCTCGAAGCCAAGGTGGAAAGGATGAATATAAGAATCTTCAACTATTACACCGCCACTGTCACGATGATAAAACGGCGTTAAACAACGCCAAAGCTGTATCCTTAACAATGGAACAGTCAGACTAGGAGCCGTGTGAAGGGAAACTTTCACGCACGGTTCTGAATGGGAGGGAATGGAGGCGACTCCATTCTCGACCCCTAATGGTGCGCGATGGTTTCCCGATTGTGGGTCAGACAGAACCCCCACTACCGCTAAATCCGCCACGTTACTGGTGGCAAGTGCCATCAACTAGGCGGTTTAACAGCTACCGAAAATATTGCAGAAATTGGCAACACCAACAACAATAGAATTATGGCAACAGTTTACGTTAATCCATCTACTGGCAACGATCAGGGCGACGGGAGCCAATCATCTCCCTACAAAACTCTGACGGCAGCCTGCGCTAAAGTTGAATCAGGAACTTTCATTCAATTAGAAACTGGAACCTATAATAGCGCTACTGGGGAACAGTTCCCAATTATGATTCCTAGCGGGGTCACTGTGGTGGGAAATGAATCGGGAACCGGAAGCGGGATTTTGATTGAAGGTAGTGGTCGCCATAGTAGCCCTAGTACAGGCGGCCAAGAAGTTACTATCGTGATGGCTACTAACGCTGAACTGCGGGGGGTGACAGTAACTAATAACCAAGTGAGGGGTACGGGAGTTTGGGTCGAGTCTACCTCGCCTAATATTGTACACTGCACATTTACCCGCTGTCGGCGCGAGGGAATTTACGCTACGGGTAATGGCTATCCTAATATCCTCAGTAATGCCTTTGTGGAAAATGAAGGCTATGGCCTCTCGCTGGAGGGTAATGTTCAAGGGGAAGTACGCAACAATTCCTTCCAAAATACGGGCTATGGTATTTCGGTTAAGGGTGAAGTTCAGACCCGCATTAGTGATAACACGCTTTTTGAAAATCGCTCGGGTCTCCTAATTGCTGGTAACTCTCGCCCTATTCTACGACGTAATTTGATTGAGCGCAACACTGGCGATGGTGTTGTAATTACTAATGATGCGGCTCCTGATTTGGGTAGCGCCAGCGAATCGGGTGGTAATATGATTCGCAATAATGGCGGGTTTGATATTAATCATGCTGGCTCAGTGGCGATCGCCTCTTTTGGTAATTTGCTCAGTGCTGGCCGAGTTCAGGGTAATATCAATGTGGTGGCTCAGAGCGCTCCGACTTCCTCACCCACTACTATCCATGTTAACGGATCTACAGGTAATGATTCGGCGGCGGGTACGGCTTCTGCTCCTTTCAAAACTATCACCCGTGGCTTACAACAGGCGACGGCGGGAACTGTGGTACAAGTGGCTCCGGGAACTTATACGGCAGCTACAGGGGAGACTTTCCCGTTGTATGTGATCTCTGGTGTCACGTTGATCGGTAATGAGTCTAGCCAAGGTAATGGGACTCAAATTACTGGAAGTGGTCGATTTGCTAGTCCTAGTGCGGCGGGACAAAATGTAACTATTGTCATGGAAAATAACTCGACCCTGCGCGGTGTGAGTGTGACTAATGAGGAAATTCGCGGCACTGCTGTTTGGATCGAGTCGGTTTATTGTGTGGTGGCTAATTGTCGGTTTTTTAACTCCAAGCGGGAGGGGGTTTTTGTCACCGGAACTGCTATCCCTCAGATTTTGACTAGCCACTTTGAAAAAAATGCTGGTAATGGTATCGCTTTGGCGGGAAATGCTAAGGGAGAAATTCGCGGAAACAAGCTACAGGATACTGGATTTGCGATCGCTGTTCAAGCCTCTGCGGCTCCGCTGATTAGCGACAACCATATTTATAACAACCGCACTGGTCTTGTACTTTCGGGTAGTTCTAAGCCTGTGTTGCGGAAAAATCTGATTGAGAATAATCTTCAGGATGGTTTGACTGTCATTGCAGATGCTTTTCCAGATTTGGGTAGCCCTCAAGATGCGGGGGGTAATATTTTCCGCAATAATGGTAAGTATGATGTCCAGAATGCTGGGAAGTTTACTTTGGTGTCTGTAGGAAATCAGATTAACCCCACTAACACGAAGGGAAATATTGATTTTAGTGCTAATGTGACTCCCAGTCCCAGTCCCAGTCCGAGTCCCAGTCCCAGTCCCAGTCCGAGTCCGAGTCCCAGTCCGAGTCCGAGTCCCAGTCCGACTCCGACTCCGACTCCACCTCCGGGAAGCGATCGCTTTAGTGATATTACCGGACATTGGGCGCGAGAATTTATTGTGCGCTTGACTGATATGAATATTATCAGTGGCTTCCCTGATGGTACTTTCCGACCTAATGAGAATTTAACTCGCGCGCAACACGCGGCTTTGCTGGCGAAGGCGTTTGATATGGCTCCTATTCAGCAGGCGACTGCATTTAGGGATGTGGCTATTGATTTCTGGGGGAAAATGGCTATTGAACAAGCCAACCGGGCGGGATTTTTGGCGGGTTTCCCCGATCGCACTTTCCGACCTAATGAGAATTTGAACCGGGCTCAGGCGGTGGTATCATTGATTAATGGTCTCAAGTTGACTGGTGGTAATCCTAATTCTTTGAATGGTTACACCGATCGCGGTCAGATTCCTAGTTATGCTACAGATGCGATCGCTACTGCCACAGAACGAAGGATTATTGTTAACTATCCAACTCGGACTACCCTCGCTCCTCAACGGGATATTACCCGTGCGGAAATTTCGGCAATTCTCTATCAAACTCTGGTAGCCACTGGGCGCGCTGAGGCGATCAACTCTCCTTACATTGTCTAGTCAAGGCTAGATTATTTAGTCCCCCGCAGTAGTCCAAACCGAATTAAACCCTGTTCATATCCTTGACTCATTAATCCGAGGGATAATGCCGCTCTGATGGTTGAAGGTCCGCTGGTGAGTAAACCGAAAATGGCTGCGGGGTCAAAGGCGGAATCAATGACTAGATTCCAGAAGGGGGCGACCGCTTTTGACCAGTCGGCGGTGTCAATGTCATTAAACCCTACCCGAGTAGCGATCGCTTGATATTCTGGCAATGAGATTATATAGGGTAGGGCATAAACTTGGTAAATTTGGGCGAGGTGGCGACGTTCTGCGTCTGTTAGTTGTCCTTGCTCTCCCCCTAGGGGGCGATGACACCAAGTAGCCATTAAAAACGTGCCACCGGGTTTGAGGACTCGGTGGCATTCTTGCAAAAATTGGATTTTGTTGGGCATATGTTCCCCACTTTCCAGAGACCACACCAGGTCAAAGGATTCGTCCTCAAAGGGCATTTCTAGGGCGTTGGCAACCTGGAAATTCACATTTTCACTTAATCTAGCTTCGGCGGCGCGATCGCCTGCTCGTTGGGCTTGTACCGGGCTGAGAGTGATGCCTGTGACTCTGGCGTTAAACTTTTCGGCTAAATAAAGACTACTCCCCCCAATGCCACAACCTACGTCTAAAATCTTAGTCGTTTGAGTTCCCTCATCAAGTCCCCACTTTAGCAATTCTTCGATCAGGTCAATTTGCGCCTGTCGTCTTTCCGTTTTCCGATTCCCTTCCGGTCCGTAGTAGCCATGGTGCATATGTTCCCCCCAAATTTCTTCCCACAGGGCGGAGGAGGCATCATAAAACTGTTGAATCTGTTGATTGAGAGTGGATTTCATGGCTGCTTTTCTAATGGACAATCAATTAGGGTCAATGGTAGCACTACGGACTTGTTATGCTATATGTCTCAGTCCCCAGTCTGGTCTGGGGGTTGCGATCGCATGATTTTAGTGCTATCATAGCGTACATTGAACTCATACAATAGCCCATTTTTTAGCCAAATCAAACATTAATTAAGAAGTCGCTTTTTGGTAGTTTCCCAAAATCTAAGGTTATGAGATAATAACATCAGGGCAAGAAGGGTAAAGCGACTATGACCGAGTTAATTCAAGCCATCAAAACAGGCAATATTGAGGAATTATCAGCTTTAATAGCTGCGGAAAAAGATATCAATGCTGTGGGTGATGATGGTACAACCGCCATGCTGACAGCAGTAGGACAGGGACTAGAGGCGATCGCCCAAAATCTGATAGAGGCTGGGGCTGATGTTAACCTGGGAGATAATGATGGCTGGACTCCGCTGATGGAGGCGGCGGCACAGGGCCATTTAACCATAGCTGAAAGTTTACTACAAGCTGGGGCTGAAATTGATGCTCAGACCGATTTTGGCTTAACAGCATTCATGGCAGCCGCTGGTAGGGGTCATGTGCAGATGGTTGAGATGTTACTGAATAAGGGTGCAAATTTTCGGGTTAAGGATAACAACAATTGGACGGCTTTAATTTGGGCATCTTCTGAGAATCATCCAGAAGTTGTAGCGGTGATTAAGAAATGGCGAGACGCTCATAATTAGCTGATACTTCCCAGCACAAATTGACGATAATTCCCGGGTGTAAAATCTCCCATTGCATCCGGATTAATCTCATACAAGCCAGGTGTAAAAATCCCAATTTTAACAACTTGTAAATAGGGAATTTTTTGAAGACATTAATTATTCGCAAATCCTGGATTTTCACAACTTATTTAACTGGTAAAAACTATGAAAGACACTTCATCAGATAACGACAATCAACAACAGGTTAGTATTGAAAATCTGCGGCATTCCTTAGCAGATAACCTGTTTTATATCACCGGAAAATATACAGAAATTGCCACCTTAAATGACTTTTATTTAGCCCTAGCTTACACGGTGCGCGATCGCCTTTTACCAAGATGGTTAAATACAGTTCGCACCGTCACCCAGCTATCAGATAATACCAAAGTAGTCTCTTGCCTATCCTCAGAATTTATGGTGGGTCCCCACTTAGTCAATCATCTAATCAACCTGGGAATTTATGACCAAGTTCGACAAGCCGTAGAAGAGTCAGGTTTAGACCTGCAAAAATTGGCGGAACAAGAACCAGAACCCGGTCTAGGAAATGGCAGTTTAGGTCGTCTCGCCGCCTGCTATATGGACTCCCTATCCACCTTAGAAATTCCCGCTATAGGTTATGGTATCCGCTATGAATTTGGGACCTTTAAACAGCAAATCCGAGATGGTTGGCAGGTAGAAATAACTGACAAATGGCTACAAAAAGGCAACCCTTGGGAAATCGTCCGTCCCGAGTCCGCAGTCGAGGTCAAATTTGGTGGCTATACGGAAGGCTACACCGATGAAGAAGGCAACTATCAAGCCACTTGGGTTCCTCACCAAGTAGTTAAAGGTATCCCCTACGACACTCCTATTAGTGGCTATAAAGTCAATACTGTGAACACCCTGCGCCTGTGGAAAGCAGAAGCGCCAGAGTCTTTCAATTTCCAAGCATTTAATCTGGGAGACTATTACGGCGCGGTTGATCAAAAAGTGGTATCTGAAAATATCACCAAAGTTCTCTATCCTAATGATGAACATATACCCGGAAGACAACTGCGTTTAGAACAGCAATTTTTCTTGGCTTCCTGTGCTTTACAGGACATGATTCGCTGGCATCTAAAATCCGGTGGTAACCTGGAAACCTTCCCGGATAAATTTGCGGTTCAACTCAATGATACTCACCCGGCTATTGCTATAGTAGAGTTGATGCGGTTATTAATGGATGAACATGATATCCAGTGGCATGATGCTTGGGAAATCACTCAACAAACTTTCTCTTACACCAACCACACTTTACTACCAGAAGCCCTAGAAAAGTGGCCAGTAAATTTGTTGGGTCGTCTACTTCCCCGACACCTAGAAATTATCTATGAGATTAACCGCCGCTTTTTAGAAGAAGTCCGTAATAGTAATGGTCGTGATGGTCATAAAATTGCCAGACTTTCATTAATTGATGAAACGGGAGAACGTTATATAAGAATGGCTAACCTGGCTTGTTTGGGGAGTCACTCTATTAATGGGGTAGCCGAATTACATACGGAATTGTTGACTAAAGATACTCTGGGAGATTTTTATGAATTGTTCCCCCACAAGTTCAGCAATAAAACTAATGGGGTAACGCCACGACGTTGGTTAGTCCAAAATAACCCGGGTATGACTAAGTTGATTTCTGAAAAAATTGGGGAACATTGGATTACCCATTTAGATGATTTGCGCCAGTTAGAAGGCTTCGCAGACGATGGGGATTTTCGCTATCGTTGGGGACAGGTTAAACTAGATCTAAAACGTTCTCTGGCTGGTCATATTCAACAGCGTTTGGGGGTGACGGTTAACCCAGAGTCTCTGTTTGATGTTCAGGTGAAGCCTATTCATGAATACAAGCGACAGCATCTGAATATCCTGCACATTGTTACTCTTTATCACCGGATTAAGCAAGACCCGACTGTAAATATTACCCCTCGCACGTTTATTTTCGCCGGGAAGGCGGCTCCGGGGTATTTTATGGCAAAATTAATGATTAAGTTGATTCACTCCGTGGCTGAGGTGATTAACCATGATCCAGATGTGGGCGATCGCTTGAAAGTTGTGTTCCTTCCAGACTATAATGTACTATGCCAAATCCTCTATCCGGCTGCTGATCTCTCTGAACAGATTTCTACTGCTGGTAAGGAAGTCTCTGGGACTGGTAACATGAAGTTCTGCCTTAATGGTGCTTTGACCATAGGAACTTGGGATGCTGCTAATATTGAGATCTGCCAAGAGGTTGGTCAAGAGAATTTCTTTCGCTTTGGCTTGACTGCTGATGAGGTTTACCAGCGCAAGGCTGAGGGTTATAATCCCTGGGATTATTATTATGGCAATTCTCAACTCAAGGAGATTATCGATCTGATTGGGTCTGGTCATTTTGCTGATGAAGACAGCACCCTATTTCAGCCTCTGATTGATTCCCTGCTACACCAAGACCAGTATATGCTATTTGCTGACTACCAATCCTATCTTGACTGCCAGGATAGCATTTCTCGGGTTTGGTGCGATCGCGATCGTTGGTTGAAAATGTCCATTCTCAATACCGCGCGTTGTGGTAAATTCTCTTCTGACCGCGCTATCCGAGAATACTGCGATCAGATCTGGCATTCTTCGCCAGTTTCCATTCAACTCGCTGATTATGTCCAACCACAGACGGCGTTAAGAGTTGACAGTTGAGGGTTAATCATGATATAATTAGGGTGGGAGGAAGGGAAATTTTGATTAACCTTCCCCTTTCTTGATTGCTTCGATATATAGGCGGTTTTTGGCGGGTAGACTTAACTTCCCTTTTGGGACTTGGTTTAATCGACCCGCCGCCGCTGTTATCACTTCGCAGATAAAGGGGTAGTTGGGGAAACTTCCCTGGGTGAGATAATATGGCTAGTAGCCTGTCCGACAAAACTCTGTAATGTTGACAACTGCTGGTTATTTTGGAATACGGACTTGAGGGTATTTGAGAAGGACTCGATATTTAAGGAAAAGTTGTTTCCGGTTTCGCAGGTTTGGAAATACTCAACTAAACTCAAGCCAGCAATGCGAGTTAGATAAGCCGCCGTGACACCTTGAATAACTCCCCCAGCCACATAGGTGACGGTGTTAGTTTTGAGGAGGGTTGTTAAGGTTTTGGTGGATAACTCGACCAAGCCTAATTTTACCATTTGGGAACCGAGAGTTTTAGCGAGTTGCTGTGCTTGTTCGAGGGAAAATTGGCAACCGTAGACTTTCCCTAAGTCTAGCACTAACTGAGAAGTAATGGCAGCGGTGGCGAGAAGGTCTAAGGCGGGGACTGGGTTAGCAAAAGCCGCAGCCGCAGCGACCCATTGATATTGTTCTATGGTGGGGATGGCTTGCTGGCGGCGAATTGTGTTTAAATGGGTTTTAACGGTCTGCTGAAGTGCGATCGCTTTTCGGTAGGTGGTGGCCACAACTAAAGCCTCACCTGTCTCGGTCAAAAGGCGATCGAGATTTTCGGTAAGTGTTTCCATTTGCGGTAATGGTGTTTCCATCCATTCTTGAACGGAATTTTCATCCTGGTATTGGCGGACCTTAATGGGACTCGGAGAAGCGGAAATACCAATGATATCAGTCGCCGCCAATTGGTTAGCCATGGTTTGGCGCAGTTTTTCTAAAACGACTACCTGATGTTCCAAAGGACATTGGTCTTGTTTATTCCAAACCAATAGGGTGCGTTGGCGATCGCACAAATTCCCAAGGGTTTTATATTCAGGTTCAGTCAGATCACCATCTACCAAAAAGACAACTAAATCAGCGGTTAGCAAATGATCCGAGGAGTCCGGGTCAACTTCCGTAATAGTTAAATGTTTCTGAGTCCAGGTAGTGGTTTCTAAAACGGTTTTTAAGGAAGTTTTCCCAACTTGTGGTTTCCCGGTAATAGCCAGGTATAAATCTTGTCTATCAATAGCTGTGTGTAAGTCAGCCACTTGCTTTCGCCAATCAGCCAGAGTCGGTGAGAGGTCATTTCCCACCCGGATAGTTTCCGCTTGATTCGCTAACTGATCAATTAAGGTTTCCGTTTCCTCAATAGCCGCTTGGGTCACTTCCCGACTAATAGGGGGGGAATTTTTCGTGTTCTGGTCGGACTGAGGAAGTTTTCGCTGTAGCCACCAGAGACCACCGCCTAAAGCGATCGCCCCAAAAATTGCTGTTTCTCCCAATTCCACCGCCGACTCACCCACTGTATCCCACAGCCAGAGAACCACAGATAACCCAATACCACCAACTAAGATGGGACGACGCAAGTAATCAACCATATCCGTTAATTTGCCATAACCCTGCTTCTAGTTTAGATCAAAACTGAGAGTTCTGCATGATAAAGTATTAGATTATGGTTCTAAAATTTCGATTTGCGATCGCCAGCGACTTACATATTGCCCTTCCTGAGACCATTTGGGATCATCCTCAACGCTTTCATTTAGTGGAAGTTAGCATTCCGGCGCTAGAACAGGTCTTTAAACATCTGGAAAAGCTGGATATAGACTTTCTGCTGCTACCGGGAGATCTCACCCAACACGGGGAACGGGACAATCACGCTTGGTTAAGCGATCGCCTAAAAAACCTACCCTACCCAGCTTATGTAGTTCCTGGAAACCATGATGTACCTTTAGCCGTAGGGGAAGGGTCCCTAATTGGTTTATCCGAGTTTCCCGAATACTATCCCCACTGCGGTTATCAAGACAGGAGTTGTCTGTACTACACCTGCGAATTAACCTCGGGAGTGCGCTTAATTGGTCTCAATTCCAATTGGTTTGATGAACAGGGAAATCAGATCGGATATGTGGACGAAAAGCAGCTAGATTGGCTGAAAGGTGTTTTGGCTAAATCCACCGATGAATTGGTGTTAGTGATGATTCACCACAATATCATTGAACACCTACCCGGACAGTCTACTAACCCCCTAGGTCGGCGTTATATGTTGTCGAATGCTCCCCAATTGTTGGAGGTTCTGGAAGAGGGGGGAGTTAAGTTAGTTTTTACAGGTCATCTCCATGTGCAGGATATTGCTCAATGGCGGGGAGTTTATGATATCACTACCGGTTCTTTGGTTAGTTATCCTCACCCCTACCGTATCCTCGATTTTTCCAGGGATGATCAGGGTCAACAGAAGCTGGAAATTGAGTCGCACCGCATTGTCTCAGTTCCCGATTTTCCTGACTTAGCAAGTATTTCTAGGGAATGGATGGGCGATCGCTCCTTTCCGTTTATGATGAGGTTATTAATGGGGCATCCCCTAGGTCTTTCCCAATTAGAAGCCGAGGAGTTGGCCCCCCGTCTGCGCTATTTTTGGGCGGATATTGCTGGCGGTGATGCCAGGTTTGATTTTCCTGACTTCCCCCCCCAACCGCGACAGTATTTTGAGGGGTTTACTGCCAGTGAGGCGATCGATAATCAGACAATTTTGCGGTTATAGATAATGTCATCAGAATATGGGAATGTGGGTATTCTATGCTCACCGACTACAAGGGAGTCTCAATCTATAGCAATAGGCGATCGTGTATTCATGACAAAATGAGAGAGAGGTTATAAGTTAGAGGCTAGAGGGTAGACACAAAGGGGATAGATTGAATGAAAAATTGTCAAGTATCGATTTTCCTGCCTACCTTCTTCGGCGCGCTATAGATTTAGGCTTGATTGTTAAATAAATTTGAATTTGAGTTGCTGTTGACTCCCCCCCATGGGTCAATAGATGGTCACATACCCTACTCAAATATGATGGCTTGTTTGTATAAAAGAAGAATAGATTTGGGAATAAGCCTAAAGACTTACTGCTTACTTTGTTGATGATTAACTCGAAAGCCCTCGACTATGACCACCAAAGCTCATACACATCACTTACCAGTATCTTCTGGGTTCGCTTACGGAAAGCACCCTGACTTCAAATTGTCCGGCTATATACGCCAGGATAGACTGCAAAGGTTGTCTCAAAAAGGGATTATAATTACTACCTCAGAACTTGATGAGTTTGATGCTTACACCCAGAAAATTCGTCGTCAGTTATTGATATTAAAAGCTACATCGGTATCTTCTATGGATTGAAAAACTGTCCGGTTTGACTGCGCGAGACTGTCAAGGGACAGCATTTGACTTGATACTATCGTGATCGGAAAATGGCAACTTTGACTATAAGCTACCCCCAGGAAATTTATATAAGTCTTGGTTATTGTTGGCGATTGGTTAGATACAAATAACAAAACCTTGATGAATTTATGGAGTGAAAATGATTATCATTCTTGCCCCAACTAGCCACGAAAATACGCCACTTGACAGCCCTTGAACAGGATGATAGAGTAGAGTCTATAGGTTAAAGTTAGTCTTCGTGTGGGTAAAAGCAGTTATTGAGTATCTGTGGCTACCAGGAAATAACCTGAAACAGCTATATTGCCGTATTTAATATGAGGTAAGCAGTGGGCGATCGCCTGAGTGAAATTTGCTGGCGAGACACGAATATTGTTTTAAGCCCCAGAGGCAGGGGTTGACAAAATAGCAAAAATGTGCATAGTGCCAGGATGCCAGTTTGATAGGTAAACTTTAGGATGCTTTTGTTTTTGGTGAAGGGTAATTAATGAAACCAGTTGTTTTCTGTGACTTTGACGGGACAATTACAGCAGAGGAGACCTTTGTGGCGATGCTAAAGCAATTCGCACCGGAGGCAGCAGAGGAGATTATCCCGAAACTATACACCCATGAGATCAGCTTACGTTCAGGGGTGCGAAGGATGCTAGAATCAATACCCTCGAGGGCTTATGGAGAGATTATCGAGTTTTCAAAAACTAAAGAAATGCGTCCTGGACTGGTGGAATTAATAGACTTTCTGGATAGCCAAGGAGTGCCGTTGGTGGTAGTATCGGGGGGGATTCGGATTATGGTAGAAACAGTATTAGGAGAATTAGTTAATCGGGTCGCGGGGATTTATGCGGTGGATGTGGAGACGGACGGACCGAATTTGCGGGTATATTCAGAGTTTGAAGGGGACACAGAATTACTAGCAAAAGTGCGGGTAATGGAGTTATATAAAGGTGACCCGAAAATTGCGATCGGGGATTCGGTAACGGACTTAAATATGGCGATCGCTGCTCCGGTGGTATTTGCGCGCGATCGCTTATCTGAGTATTTAGATAAGCAGAAAAAGCCCTATATAGCTTGGACAGATTTCTTAGATATTCGCGATCGTCTCCGAGAAATCTGGAATGCTTAATGAATCCCATAATTAACAGGAGTTTGACAAATGGCAGAGTTTACCAGAGTTCTCTCTATTGACGGTGGTGGCTTGCGAGGATTAATACCCGCCGAAATTTTGGTAAGTGTCGAGCATAAAATTCAGGAAAAAACTGGCAATCCTCAAGCTAGACTCGTCGAGTATTTTGATTTATTTGCTGGGACAAGCGCCGGGGGAATTATGACTTGTCTTTACCTATCTCCCGACCTACAAGACCCCACTAAACCCCGATGCTCTGCGGAAGAAGCCAGGAACTTTTTTTACCAAAATAGTCGTAATATCTTTTACCAACCTTGTAGCCACGCCATCAAAAACTTTTGGGGACTGTTAAACGAAAAATACTCCCATGAGAAATTCGAGTTAATGATGCAAAACTTTTTTGGGGACTTAAAGTTAAGCGAGTTATTAAAACCATCCTTAATTTGCTCCTATGAAATTTCTCGGAGAAAAACCCACTTTTTTACTCAACATGATGCGGTAGTCAGTCCTAGTAAAGACTATTATGTAAGAGACGTAATTCGCGCCACCTCAGCCGCTCCGACTTTTTTCAAGGTAGCCGCAATTAGGTCTTTAGGTGATGAAATGTATACCTGTGTTGATGGGGGAGTGTTCGCCAATAATCCAACCTTGTGTGCTTATGCGGAAGCTCGTAGCAAACTCCCAGATAATCCCACCGCTAAAGATATGGTAATTTTATCTTTGGGAACTGGGGACGTGAAAAAGGGATATCCTTATGAACAGGCTAGAAATTGGGGTCAGTTTCAATGGTTACTTCCCCTGTTTGATATTATTATGACCGGGGTGGCGGAAACCGTAGATTATCAAATGAGGCAAATTTATGATGCTACTAGAAGTCCTCAACAGTATCTGAGAATAAATACAACCCTGACGGATAAAAATATGCTACCCATAGATAAGTCATCTGACGAAAATTTGCAGGCTATTCGTCGTGTCGGTCAGCAATTGGCTGAGGACTATAGTGAGGAATTAGATGCAATTGTTGATTTATTGCTAAGGTAATGGAGGGATTGCTCTTAATTGCCTCTATTTTAAGCCTAAATGTTCCATCACTCCAGAGATAGCATTCATGCGTCTTGACTGATCATGTCTGACACAGGACTTAGCATCTATGGAATATGGACAAATAGGAGGATGAGCCAAAGTTGTCTGCTCATAACTGCCATTGATTTTAAATGAGTTGACTCTGGCTGAGAGGATAGCGTCAGTTCCCTTTTTTCTTCCGCGTAGTTCAGAAGCGTATAACTGAGGAAATTTTGCGCCGAAATAGGGACTCTGATTCCATAAATCTATCGCATTGATAAATCCTTCTAAATGTGAGTTAGGATTAATTCCGACTTCCCTAAATTGCTGTTCAATCACAAAGGACCGTGATCTGAGGTGTTGTAGACACCATTGGTTAGCCTCCTGTAGGGTTCCACCCCGTCCGTGGTTACTGCAAAAACCTTTATTTAGGATGCCAGTAGCTGGGTCAAAATGACCGGCAATTAGAGAAGTTCGTCTTCCATTGGTCTCGCAGTTTCCTTCGGCGGCACAAATTGATAAAGCACCGAGACTGTTTAAATCTGCAAATAGGGTATTCAAGGGAACATGAACACCAGAGGAATGACCGAGTAGCCAACGGTGACTAATCTGCTGAAACTTAGTCGCTTGAAGCTTTTTGTCGATTTTATTGGACTGTGAATTAACCAAAGAAACGACATCTTTTTCGATTTTAATTTTGGCTGAGTAGATAGCCAAAAATCCCAAAAAACCTACCAGAAACCAAGTAATTCCTGTCACGGTGGGGTAATAATTGATTCGGTAATTAATCCGCCTTTTTTGACGAGAATTTAGCTGATGATAACGGTGGGTGTTGATGTATTTACCTGATGGAAGTTTATGCTTGAAAACAGCACGATTTTTCGCCATAACTAAAAATCAAAAATTCCTAAATTTATGAAGCTGACAACTTGAGGCTTTTCATAATCTATGGAGCCTTCAATATTGACAAGATGCACAATCAAATGTTCAATTGTTTTACATGGTTTTTATCCCCGTTTATAGTGAATTGAGTGGCTATGATGGTGGTTATCATCTAAGGGAAATAGGCTTAGGATAGGCTCTGAACACCACAACAGACTCAAAAAGCCTTCATAATATATCACCTGTTTTGAGTTATTGAAAGGCTAAGTTTCCTTGATCCCTGATGTTAAGTGTGGAAATTTTCCTATTATTTAAGGCTTCTAGCCGATCGCATTAGTTTTTGGGAACCGATAAAATTTATGTCTTAGGGAAGAAACAGACCCAGGGGTTGGTGACGGCGGGATATTGCCAAAAATGCTAAATTGCGGTTTGATAATATAACTCCCAATAACTCATAGATAATCAATATGGGAACTGAGCGCAGCTACCAAACCCTACCCTTCTATTGGCATCGCGATACCTTGGAAAACGATCGCCGATGGTTAGAATCAATTGTTCGGAATACCGCTCCGTTTTCAGACGCTTGGACGAAAGCTCGCATTGTCCAGCTTGGCTACCCATATCCCCCCAATACCAAACCCGGGACTGTGGAGGGACTGCCGACCTATGGGGGTTACACTTCCGAAGCAGAGATCGCCTCGGTGTTGCGATCGTCTTGTAACCTCCTGGAATACCCAGGCTTTGAGACTCAGGTAAATGAGGATTATGTGATCCGCACTCTCAATAGTTGGCATAATCGAGAATTTACTCAGGCGATCAGTCGCAACTTTGAAGTTTATGCCGATCGCTACCATAGCAATATTTTTTTAGTGGTCAGCACCGCCCCGAGTTCCCTAAATGTTGACCGCCAATTACCCAGTCGCGATCGCTTTCGTCCCCTGTTCAATATCGCTGAACTAGGTCAGATGATGCGCTTGGCGAATTTTAATCGCATTACCCTCCGTACCCACGGCTATGCCACCCCCCCAGAAAGGTTCTACCCCGCTTTTGTGAATGAGGCGGAGTCTCTTTCCCTCAAAGGACCCATTAATCAGGTGGGAACCTTGGAAGAAAAAAGTGTCTATATCGGCTATCGCTGGCCGGGAGAAAGACCGATTTTGAGTCCCGGTCTATGGACTGACCCTTTCCGCTATTGGGGGATTTCTTTAAAGTTTCTCGTAGGTCTGGCTCTCGCAGCTTTTGGGGGCGGCTCTGTGTTATATTTTGTCCTAGGCTTATTAATAGCCCCCCTGTTGACAATATGGGGAATTAAACCGATTGTTGATTCCCTGTGGCAATGGATAACCTGGGATGCTCTGGCTGGTTTAATTAGCCAATGGCTGTGGGTGGCTTTCAGCGTGTTTCTTCTGTGGCTATTCCTATTCCAGTTGCTGCGGATTGTCGTCTATCAGCGCGATCGCTATCGCGCTATTCACTACGGCGCACCAGACCTAGCAGAGTTCTTCTGGCGACTTGATAAGGCGCTGGGAGATAATCCTTATGCCTCTATGCCTTTTTTACCAGGGGAACAACCACCATTATCCCCCCTCCCTACCTTGAAGGTTAATCTCATTGGTCATAGCATGGGCTGCCTATTGGTGGTTAATGTTCTGCGAATTCTGTCCGATCGCTTTGGGAAAGAGGATCGCTTAGTTCAACAAGGCAATGATATGGGGGAATACTTGCGCCTTGACCGCTTGATTTTATCTGCTCCAGATATCCCCTTAGAATTTTTGCGGGAGGGACGCAATAATTATGTGCGATCCGCTATTCTCCGCTGTCGGGAAATTTATTTGTTTTCTAGCGATCGCGATCTCGTCCTGCGTTACCTTTCTGTTTTGGGTAATTGGTTTAGTGAACCCAGTGTCGCTATGTCTGGCTTACGCTTGGGAAATGTTTACCTAAAAACAGTTAAAACACATGATGACCAAGAGGAATATCGACCATTTATTCGGATTATGGTCAATTCTCAGGCGGCGGTTGAACCTACCTCCGCTTATGATTTGTTTGAAAAGTTTAACTACTTCGACTGTTCCCAAATGTCTAAGATAAATGGCGTTAAATGGAAGTTAAACGCCGGGACGGCTTTACCCATAGATTTAGTAAATGCCCTCTTATACTTTGCTAATAAAATTGATGTTCACGGCGCCTATTACTGGGTTGATACTCCCAGTTTTGAGATTATACAATTTCTGATTACCCGCTATGAACTCTCTCGGTCAGATACTTTAGCCACCATTTACCAACTCATTGAAAATACTCCTATTCGTTTTCGTCCCAGTCAACCCTTTTCTAAGCCCAATGTTTAATAGGTTTTGCTAATTTCTCCGGTGAGATAGATTTGATTTTCTCAAGAATGTTAAGAATTAATACAATTTTATTGCCAATTGCTCGCCAAAAGTTGACGAGATTATGGGGGTTGTGGTATGCTCAAAGAAATTGCTCCCAAGGGGTTACTCTGTCTATATGCAAAAATAAAGGCTACAACCCCGATTATGTCGCCATTAAAATTATTGTCTGACCAAAAGATTAAGCTGGCGAGACACGAGTTTTGGGGCTAAAATTAGCCAGGCTTTTTAGGGGTATTGACAAAAACGGCATTTTGTGATATTGGCATTAATCAAAGTATGCTAAAGCAGCAGCGATCAAGGAATAGGGAAGTAATTATAGAGAGTTAATTACCCATTATAATTGTGATGATATTTTCTGCTTAAATTGTAGGAGAAATTTAAACCAGAATTGAGCAGGTTTATCGTAGAATGTAAAGATATCACCGTAGGCAATTCGGGAGTTGCGATGATGTTGCCAATGTCTTTCTGGGGTGGTGATAAAGAGAAGTTTACAGATGTAGTTTATGGTGTTGGGTGTAGTCCATGTAGTGGGGGAAAGATGACGAAATTGTACATGAGATTGTGCTAAGACTAAACCCAGGATAGTACCGGTGGGAGAAATCGACCAAAAGATAGGTAAAAAGAGGAGATAGGGAAAGGCGGCTAAGAATCCAGTAATTAAAACGAGGGGATTTTGGGTAGCGATCGCATAGCGAATAAAACTGCGGTTATGGCTATGATGAACAGCGCCATGATATTTCCCGAAAATATGTTCAGGGACATGATAGAAAAAAGTTGAGATGAAATCCCCGGTCAATAGTAAGACCACGGCTATGAGAATAATCTTGATAACGGTCACGGCTTCACCCTCAGAATTTGCGGCTAGTGTAACCAATAGAGATTAAATTTAATTAATAGTTAGGTTAAACTTGAGAATCATCTAGGATAGGAGAAATTTAGGGATGTTGTTACCAGGGAAGCAACGGAGTAAACTAGACGAAACCGAGGATAGATTATTTTATGAGTATCCGCGATTTGTGACCCATGTTGACGAGGGATTTATTGATAGGTTAAGGGGGTTATATAGCGATCGCCTTTCAGACAATAGCAGAGTGTTGGACTTGATGAGTAGCTGGGTGTCTCATCTCCCGGATGATCGGAAATTCTCCCATGTAGAGGGACACGGTATGAATGAGGAGGAGTTGGCGCGTAACCGTCAACTGAACCATTATTTTGTTCAGGATCTGAATAAAGACCCGAAATTACCATTAGGCGATCGCGAATTTGATGCCGTGTTAATCTGCGTATCAGTACAGTATTTACAGTATCCTGAAGCCGTATTTAGTGAAATTCATCGTGTCTTAAAACCGGGGGGAGTGGTGATTGTGAGTTTCTCTAACCGGATGTTTTTTCAAAAAGCGATCGCCGCATGGCGAGACGGAACAGAACCCCAGCGAGTCAAACTCGTAGAAAGCTACTTTAACTCAGTCCGTAGTGGGGAATTACCCGGCTTCAGCGTCCCTGAAGTAATTATCAATCAGTCATCTGTCCCCCCGGTCTTGCAAATGTTAGGACTCGGTGGCGGCGACCCGTTTTATGCAGTGATTGCACATCGTCAAATTTGACGAATCATCTTAAACTTCTCGAGACTATAGCTGCTGAAAAACCTCTAGGGTCAGATATACAGGCTTTTCTGCCGTATTCTGACCCCAAAATTGGCTGATAGGCTGATCCTGGTCAGATTGAATCCAGAGGAGTTTCCCAGAAGTGCAGGTATAGGTCTGTTGACCATCACCACAGGGAATAGCCACATCTCCAGGCTTTAGTATCCTGACAGTCATCTGGGTGACAGGGGGATCAAGTTTGATGCTCTGTCTGGACATCTCTGGTAGGATGTTCAGGGAATAGGTTTTGAGGGGTTCTGCGGCTTGGACTGGTATCACCCAAGCGCAGAAAACCACCAGCACAGTTGTGAGTAGAATCTTCAATTTCATATTGACAAATATTTACCTTTGGTTTACTTTACCGAAATCGGTTAAGTGTGGCAAATATATGATTTTGAAGATGGATGGGGTCATCGAATTAGAAGAAGGTAAAATCTTCTATATCTATGGTAGTCGCTTCCACTCCATTTAAGAAGGCTAAGACCTCTCCGGTGTCGGCGATGATGATTTGAGATCCGGTGTCAATTTGAGCGATCGCTAATTGTCGAGGATCTAGAGCTGCCGTGATCCAGATTTGGTCAACACCCACTTCCAAATCAGCGATCGTATCTTGTCCGTAAGCGATCGCAAAAGTATCGCGACCTGCACCCCCAATCAGAAGATCATTACCCTTATCACCACTCAGGAAATCATCTCCATCCCCGCCAATTAGCGTATCATTTCCCTGACCGCCATAGAGAGTATCAGATTCTAAACCACCTACCAGAAAATCATTTCCGAGATTTCCCAACAGGAGATTATTACCCGCAATTCCTAACAGAGTATCATTGTCTTGACCTCCATAAATCGTATCATTACCCTGATTTCCTTGTAGGTAATCAGCTCCTTGATTTCCGAAGATTAAATCATTACCATCTCCTCCGTGGATAGTATCATTTCCTTGACCCCCATAAATCGTATTATTCCCAAATCCTCCCAGGATTAAATCATCTCCCTCGCCGCCGAAGATTAAATCATCTCCCTCGCCGCCGTCAATAGTATCATTTCCGATGTCTCCCCAAATTACATCATTTCCTTCTCCTCCCAACAGGAAATCATCACCTTGACCGCCATATAAAGTATCATTTCCCGGTCCTCCCAAGATGAAGTCATTACCTTCACCTCCCCACAACAGATTATTCCCAAATCCTCCTTCTAAATTATCGTCTCCTCCCATTCCAAAAATCGTGTCATTTCCACCCCGTCCATATATCGATTCAGCCATCGATGTACCCACTTTGAAGTCGTCGGCTTCCGTTCCTTCTAGGGTCTCCTCAGTCACATTAATTAAGCGGATTGAATCAATATTCAAACTGGGAATATTTACCAATGGGATATTAATACTACCACTGATGTCTAATGGTTGTATTAGTCTTGGTGTCACCACTGGAGTTAATTCCGACTCTGGTTGAAGGTTGCTTTCTGGAGTAGTTTCCGGTACAGGAACAGGTCCAGCAATAGGAGTCTCTTCCGGTTCCGGTTGCGGTTGCGGTTGCGGTTGTGGTTGCGGTTGTGGTTGCGGTTGTGGTTGCGGTTGTGCTTCAGGAGTAGGTTCAACCCCCACTTCCGGTTCGGGAGTCGGTTCCACTTCCGGTTCGGGTTCCACTTCCGGTTCAGGAGTCGGTTCGACTTCCGGTTCAGGAGTCGGTTCCGGTTCAGGAGTCGGTTCGACTTCCGGTTCGGGTTCCACCTCTGGTTCAGGAGTCGGTTCAACTTCCGGTTCGGGTTCCACTTCCGGTTCAGGAGTCGGTTCGACTTCCGGTTCAGGAGTCGGTTCAATTTCCGGTTCGACTTCCGGTTCCGGTTCAATTTCCGGTTCAGGAGTCGGTTCCGGTTCAGGAGTCGGTTCGACTTCCGGTTCGGATTCCACCTCTGGTTCAGGAGTCGGTTCAACTTCCGGTTCGGGTTCCACCTCTGGTTCAGGAGTCGGTTCCGGTTCAGGAGTCGGTTCCGGTTCAGGAGTCGGTTCAACTTCCGGTTCAGGTTCAATTTCCGGTTCGGGTTCCACTTCCGGTTCAGGAGTCGGTTCAACTTCCGGTTCGGGAGTCGGTTCCGGTTCAGGAGTCGGTTCAACTTCCGGTTCAGGTTCCGGTTCAGGTTCCGGTTCAGTTATGGTTGAAAATTCATAAGCGCCAATATCAAATTCAAGAGTTCCATTTCCATCACCATCAATGGGACGAGGTTCGCCGCGTTGGTCGGTGGATATTCCCACATTGACACCACCATCGATCGCCGGACTTCCTTCTAATAACGGATAGAAATAGGTTTCGTTTTGATGTTGCAGGGGACCCAATAGAGGATCGGCGATCGCGATCGTAGCAGTCGCGTTATAATCATTAGCAAGGTTCGTGAGTTTTTCCAGCCATTGAATGTTACCGCCGCCATCAACTAATTCGCGGTTCGTGTGTTGTTGAATCCCCCAATTATTCGTACCGTTATCAGCAGTATTTTTGTAGAAAATCGTATTTCGGACCGTAACCGTTTGGTCAGCAGAGGCGACGATACCGCCACCCACCCATCCGGCGTAGTTTTCCGCAATGGTAGTGTTGATGATATCAGCAGGACCATATAAAGCCATCGCACCACCATTTCCCGAAGTCGTCAAAGATTCGGCGCGGTTTCCCGAAAAGGTCGTATTAGTGATGACAGTCGGCGCATTCATCATCCAAATTCCACCCCCCTGATTGGCGGCGGTGTTGTTAACAAATGCTGTATTTATGACTTCAAATCCTTGATTTAAGCCGTTGTTCATCTGAACGATCGCACCACCATTTCCGCCATTTCCACCGGGAAGCGGGAGAATTTCATTATCCTTAAAAACGCTGGATTCAACGATGACGTTATCTTGGGTTCCCGTGTATAGGTAAGCCGCACCACCTTCGCCGCGTCCGCTATTTCCTTCAAATAAACTGTTCCTAATGGTAATCGTTCCCGATGTATCATTACTGGATGTACTGGCGCGATCGGTGTAAATTGCGCCACCATATCCCCTTAAAGAAGGGTTATCATTTCCGGTATCGTAAAACGCGGCAGTAGTGCTATTATTAATAAACCGGGAATTTTCCACAGTTAACCGACCATTTAGGCTATTAATCGCCGCGCCATTAATGCCTTCATTTCCGATAAAGTCGCTATCGGTGACGATAATTTCATTGGGTCCCCGAAAGGCGATCGCACCTGCACCTCTTTCGTCATTCCCGGCGATCGCTTTATTCCGATTGAAATCACTTTCATTAACCGTCAATCTTCCCTCAAAGGCGCTAAAAATTGCCCCGCCACCCTGGTCAGCAACATTGTCGTTAAAGGTGACATTTTCGACTGTTAAAATCCCTTGGTGTGTGGTCGCAATACCCCCACCTCTTTCGGGAGTATATCCGTTGGCGATCGTCAGATTTTGAATGGTTAAACTCGTGGGATTCGCTGAGGTTGAATTTAGATAAAATACTCGAGAAATGTTATTCCCACTGATAGTTAAATTGGCATTATTACCCCCGTCAATAATCAGGTTTTTACCCACCGGAATTTCTAGCTGTCCTCCCGTCAGGGTGATAGTATTTCCCCCCGTGAGTTCCGCTGCAAATGTAATGGTATCTCCCGATGCTGCATTGGCGATCGCTTCCCTTAATGAACCTTCCCCCGCATCATTATTATTAGTAACAATTAAACTGGGTTCATCGATGGTAGGAATCATCTCATAAGCGCCAACATCAAACTCCGCTGTCCCGCTATTATCTCCATCCACCGGACGAGTTGCTCCCCGCTGGTCTGTCGTAATTGTATTAACAGTAATTCCGCCATCAATCGCTGGACTTCCAGGTAAAAGGGGATGAATTAATACCCCATTAATTTCCTGTAAATCTCCCAGGAGTGGATCGGCTAATGTAACGTTACTGGTAATTAAGGTATCGTTAGGGTTCAATTCATTCGATTGAATATTACCACCGCCATCATTATATGTAGTTCCTGTGTGATGGTTTATATTCCAATCATTGCCGCGATTATTCGCCACATTATAGGCGGAAATTGTGTTAGTTAAAGTCACATTATCCCCACCACCCCAAAAACCACCGCCTTGACCACCAGCGTAATTATTAGCAATGGTAGTATTGGTAATATTGGTGGGATTAGTACCATTGGCGAAGGTAATTCCACCCCCCAACCCAGAGCCATCCGCTGATTCCGCGCGATTTCCAGAAATAGTAGTATTGGTAATTGTCACTGGAGATGTTTCTCCAATCCACAACCCACCACCTTGATTTTCGGAACGATTATTAGCAAAGGTTGTATTGTTAATAGTTAACTCTGCATTACCATGTCGCAGTCCGCCGCCTAGAGCCTGTCCGCGACTACTTTCGACCACCTCATTATTAATAATTTGGCTATTTTCGATGATTACACGGTCAGGAGGATAAGCATATAAGAACAGTCCGCCACCCTGTCCAGCACCTTTATTATCCTCAATTAAACTATTGCTAATCCGAATTTCTCCCCCCACAGGTCCGGGTCCAAAATTCTCTCCTGACGCATTCGCACCATCAGTAAAAATTGCACCACCATAACCCGATGGATCACCCCCTAAATCTCCAGGGGTCGAGTCATTATTCCGAAAAGTTGAACCCTCAACAGTTAAGTCTCCTAACAGGTGATTAATTGCGCCGCCATTAATACCTTTATTGTTGGTAAATGTGCTGTCAATCACTGTCAGAGTTCCGGCGCTTTTCGTGGCGATCGCACCCCCTCCCCGTTCGCTTCCTCCAGCGGTTCCATCATTGCCGTCAAATTGGCTATTAATGATGGTTGTATTACTTCTAAATCCCGTTAAAATACCCCCCGCAAACTCAGCGCGATTATTGTTGACTTGGCTATTTTCTAAGGTTAAAGATGTTCGACTCGCCATGCGGATACCTCCACCCGCGCCATCTTCTCCTTCTCCTGTGGCTAGACCGTCCGCAATAATTAGATTTTTTAAGGTGACTGATGGAGGGATAAAATCAGGACTTATTTGGATGTCAATAACCCTAGTATTTCCGCCACCGCTTAGGGTTAATCCTGACGCAGACTCTCCGTCAACGGTGATGCTTTTGTTAATGACTAATTCTTGACTAAGATTAATGGTTTGACTTGACAAACTGCTATCGAATGTGATAGTATAACCGTCACTGGCATTAGCGATCGCCTCCCGTAAAGAACCAGGTCCAGAATCGTTGTTATTGGTGACGGTAATAGTGCCGAAAGTTCCCCGATAAGAAGCGATCGCTTTTTCCGTCAACGGTAAACTTAACTCGACCGTCGCGGTAGAATATTCCAAATGCCAATAGCCAGCACCGACAATTTCCCCAGAGGCGGCGACTGTTGCTCCGGTAATTTCTGCTAACTGATTGATAAAATTGGTTCCGGTTTCGGCGGCGACCCGACAACCATAAACGAACAAAGTAGCCGTTTCTGATAAAGCCTTTCGCCAACCGTGAAGGCGATCGCTTTTCAGGGTATCGCTATTAACAACCCCACTCCCCAAATATAAACAGCCTGGACTGCCATGGGACAAAATATGAACCTGGGCAATTTTTGCACCCAGGCTGCTATAATGAGATAACACAGCCCCAATCTGTGCTATCCCATCTTGATGGCGATCGAGAATGATCGCTTCTAAGCCATTTCTCACCCCATCAGCCAAAATTTCGGGATGTTCTAGGTCTGCGTCAATAAAAACTAACCTTTTCGCCGTCTGTAAAGCACCAGTTGCAGATAAGGCTACATTTCGAGACATTGCCATCATAATTCATAATCCATAAAGGTGTAATGGTAGATTCAACCCTGGATTAATGAATTCAGGTTTAATTTGCCAATTCCATTAGTAAAAGAATTGGCACTTCCTTTCAGCCACCAGGAGGAAGCACCAACCCCGTTGACTCACCGCCCAACCTAAAAGAGCGTTAATTGGAATCCTTAATTGAGTTTTAAGGTGTTTCCTGTTGAGTCCTATTCTATAAATAACAGATTTTGATTTAAATCGCCTCAGTATTTTTACTGAACTTTTGAGCGCAATTTGGAGGCTGAGTCCGAGTCAAATCTGGTAATTTACGGTTGTATCAACTTAACAAAAGCCATAGTATATCTGTCAAATAATACCAGGATTATGGGCGATTTTTGCGCCCAGAAAAAGTCACAACAAAACCGTAGCACGGTTATTATAGCTACGGTTTGGAGAAGTTGGAGAAGTAGTTATACCAGGTTAAAGTCGGTGAGATTAACCGTGGCTATCAACTGGGTACTTAGTTGCGATTAAGAACATTCATTAAGCGCAAAATAAAGATAAACAGGTTGATGTAGGTGAGGTACATGGACAAAGCGGCGGGAATAGGCTGGTCATCACGATAAGTGCGGGGGAGAATATAAAAATCTACCACCGCAGCCCCAGCGAATAGGAAGACACCGAGTCCAGAAATACCAATTTCTAGCCAAGTGGGGGTAAAAACGCCGAAAAACGACAAAATCAACTGGCCAAAAACAGCGACCAGTAGGGCAATAATACCAATTCTGATGGTTTGAGTAAGGGCGATACCATCAGAGTCGGACAGGTTAGACCCAATTTGACGGGCGGCGATAAAAGTGACACCGCAACCGAGAGCAGCAAAACCAATACCAGTAATGCCAACACCTTGAGTTCCCAAGGCGACAAATAACAAGCCACTGAGGGTATATCCGGTGATGAGGCTATAGGTTGCTAACAGGGGGAGGGCCACCTGGTTATTATCGTTAGCGAGAACGCTACTAGCGATAAAAAATAGGGCTAACTGAGCAATCAAAGCCACCCAGAAGGTGGTCATGAAGATGCCCGGGTTGGTGCTGATGATATTCAGACCGGCGAAGGAACCAACAGCAGTGAGAAGCAAACCACCTCCCACAAAGGGGAGGGCATTGGCAATGACGTTAGGGCCTACAAGGGCTTGGCCTTTGGCTTGAGCCATTGCTTGCCGAAAATTACTGGTATTTGCCATAGCAACTCCTAAAAGTTTTGCATTTATCTAGTTTTAGCAAGAAGACCCGCATCATCAGGCAATTGACGACGGGGTGAATGGGGACCCAACACTAAGAATATTGTAATATAAACTACCAGAAAACCAAGTGCCACATAAGATTAGACAAGGGTTGGGAAGCACAGCTTATGCCTGATGAAACCTACCTAAAATCCTGTTCAAACTGTTGTCGGGTAATGGGTTGAGGGATTTCTAAGCCTTCTCCGCCGAGGACTTCTAAGGGTAAGCCATTGACGGAAATCCGTACTGGTGCGAGGGGGTCGAGACTGGTGGCGGTGTAAACTACTTGCCCTAAACGGCCAATCATGGAGGCACTACCGCCGCCTGTGGTGAATTCGGTCGATAGGTCGATCGCGATCGCCCCAGCTTCGGTGGCGGTCACATTTAGTAGTTGAGTACCTGGGGGAATTTCGCTATATTGGTTGGCTTCCTGGGGGCCTGAGAGTAGGCGATCGAAGGCGGCAGCTAGGACGGTATCGGGTTGGGAAGCACTGACGGTGAGGGTGACGGGGTTGGGAACCCAGACAAGTTGGTTATCAGCTTCATCGACCCAGTAAATATTCACGGTTTTTTCGATCGCATCGGTTGTTTCTGGGGGTTCAGGAGATATGATCTGTGGGGGTTGGTCAGTGTCAAAACTCACTCGCCACCAAGTCACGCCAGCGGCGATCGCGGCAAGGAATAGCGCTACCCCAGCAATCATAGCAATATTTTGATGGCGATCGGGTTGTGGCTCTTTCATGACTTCTATCGACAACTGTATTTTTGAGTTTAACTGGCGATCGGGGGTTCTGGCAAATTAATTTGATCGTCGTGGGGATTGAGGCTCTCAAGCCCACCCCACACCCACGGTTACCAGCGATCGATTTCACCAGCTACCAGTGATGAACCGGGGGGCGATCGCTGCCCATTTTTTAATCTTGATCTAAAGTCGGGGTTAGATTTGCTAGAAATTCAAACAATGGGAAACTGAAGCCAAGCGACTGGTTGAAGGCATCGAAGAAACCGAAGCCGAGGAGGATATTATTACCGGGGAATGATATATTCGGCATTTTCCAGGGTGGGAATTTCTCTAGTGATGCCGGAGGGTTGTGGCAGTCGATTAATGGCGATGAGTAGTAATGTGAAAACGGCTACAGTTAAGAAAAAAATATCATTCCATTTTTCGGTATGATGAAAACGACGGCCACAGGCGGAACAAAACTGCTGCTGGGGGTGGTCTGGATGGGCGGTAATGTGGCATTTAGGTCGGCCGTAGTGATCCATTGGGCAGGTCATAATCTTCTCCTTACAAAACGATTATAATTGACATTCGGGGAATGTCTCAAGACCAGCAATTCCCCCTAATGCGATCGAGAGTTAAGCCGGATTAACCAGAGCGCAACATTATCAATTGTTGAGATCACAAAGAGTGGTGAAGTTTCCGTATCGACGATCTGGTAGGGGACGTAAATCAAGTTCAGCGTGGACAGAGATAGGAATAAAACTGCTGTGATTGTCAAATTCATGTTACAGAACCTCCCGAAGGTTGCAAGTGCTTTTAAAGTAGTTATCTTTGACACACCCGACTTTTATGCAGATCGGAAGGAAAAACTTAGGTAGAGTCTCTTCCTGTGGTTGTTGTCGCTTCCCACTTTCCCTACCAAATTCCTCACTCCCTGCATAAAAACTGAAAGTCCTGACCACCACATTGATAGGACCTAAAAAAATGAATAACAGCGATTCTGTACATTTTTCCTATTGGTTTAGTTCATATCATTTAAAGGCGGTAAATTTTCCACAATTTTTACCGTCTCTAAACTCACCCGGACTACCCGTTTCACTAGATACAAGTTTATGAAATCAAGGGTTGGATATGAGAGTCCATTCAAGCCGCCCAATCTCGGCAAAGGGTTTGAGCTTGAGTGATGACGGTTTCAATCGCTTTAGGTTGTTTGTCGGGCGGGTAGCCGTGCTTTCGCAACAATCGTTTGACAGTAGCTCGCATTTTGGCACGCACGGTTTCCCTTTCCGTCCAGTCAATCGTCACACTTTGGCGAATTGCGGTTACGAGTTCGCGAGCAATTTTCTTGAGGGTAGCATCGCCGAGTAGTTTTACCGCACTATCATTGACCTCCAGCGCGTCATAAAAAGCCAGTTCGTCTTCAGTCAAGCCTAGTTGTTCTCCCCGTTGGTGAGCCTCACGGATTTGCTGACCTAGGGCAATCAGTTCCTGGAGAACTTGAGTCGATTCAATCGAACGGTTTTGGTAGCGCTTGATGGTGTTCTCGAGCATTTCCGAGAACTGCCGAGACTGCACCACATTCCGGCGGGACCGCGACCGAATTTCATCATTGAGCAGTTTCCTCAAAATCTCTAGGGCCAAGTTTTTCTGGGGGAGTCCGCGCACTTCTTCTAAAAACTGGTCCGAGAGGATGGAAATTTCGGGTTTGTCGAGTCCACCCGTGGCAAAAATATCGATAACCTGGTCAGAGGCGATCGCACGGGTGACGATTTGCCGCACTGCCGCATCCAGTTCGGCCTTGGTTTTGCTCCCTTCCACGGTATGTTTGGCGAGGGTGGCTTTAATCGCTTGGAAAAAGCCCAAGTCTTCTCGCAGAGCGATCGCCTCATCCTCAGAAGAACATAACGCGAAGGCTTTGGACAGTTCGGTAACCGCTTGAATGTAACGCTGGATGCCGTTCTCCCCTGCAAACTCCGGACGCAAAATCCAGTCGGTGGCGTTGTGCAAAAGGGTGAGCCGTTGCGGTGGGGTGCCGGTCTGAAAACCAGAATAATCGAAGCCGTGAAACATTGCCCCCACGATTTCGTATTTTTCCAGCATGACGGCAACCGCTTGTTCGATGGGGATGCCTGTTTCTGTCCGATCGCCTTCGGTGTAATCTTTGAGTGCGTTTTTACAATTTGGGAGAGGCGATCGCCTCTGAGGTCTTGCCGGATTTGTCGAATAAGTGTCGGCACCGACAGTTTGGGAGAGGCGATTCTCCTTAAGTAGACGCTTCGCGATCGCCTAAAAGCCGGTGCGTATTGGTGGATCCGGGTAGGGTATGGGTCAAAGGAGGCGATCGCGTTTTTTTGTTTGCTCTGCCAGGGTTCCAGGATTTGAGAGGGACTTATCTCGGTTTGCTTTTAAGCACTTTTTTGTTTACTCTGCCAGGGTTCCAGGATTTGAAAGAGACTTATCTCGGTTTGCTTTTAAGCACTTTTTTGTTTGCTCTGCCAGGGTTCCAGGATTTGAGAGGGACTTATCTCGGTTTGCTTTTAAGCACTTTTATGCCCAATAAGGGACATAGCGAGCATAGCGGGTAGAAGTTGATTCGGATTCGTCTGTCTTGATCAAGCCGTCTTCTTTGGTAGCTTTTATAATCTGAGAAACCATTACTACCTTTGACTCGCTTAGACGAAACCGCTCCCGTAGGGTTTGATTCGACATTCGTTGATTGCTGACATACAGCAGACAGCAATGCTGGTAGCAGGCTCGAATTCGGTCTATTTTGCTCATATCGGCAAAATTCTGATGGGCAAACAGCACTGCTGTAGTGCGCGTGTCACCTACTCGAAAATCTGGTGCGGGTAGTTGAAATACCTCTGCTGCCTTTACCACTTTGTCAATACCACTACCTTTTTCCTCACAGATGCCGAAACGTCGCATTATATCGGCGAGTTGTTCGTTCCGGGAACGATATTCATCAATAAATCGCTCTACTTTAATGGATGGGATGCCTGGATTAGATATCTCAATGCGATCGCTGTACATCTCGATCATCACTGAAGTACCTGTTACTAGAAAATCCTGATGCACCAAAGCATTAGCAATAAGTTCTCGTAAAGCCTGTTTTGGAAACATCTTTACTTCTTCTCGCACAACTTCTTCGATAAAGCGATTTTGCGGTGCTGCTGAGTGGACAAAATCTACTAATTTGTCAAAGCCAACGGCATATCCTCGGTTGTCTGTTGTGTCATCACGAGTTTGCAGCTTATTAATCCCTTCATATATAACAACACGGGGTGCTTTACGAGCCAATGCAGGGGAAAAGGCATCCAGTTTTTTTGCCAAAAGTATGGCAGCTAGGTTTGTGATTGTCCAACCCTGTACTGTTTGTTTGATTAAATATTGGCTCTGCAATCTTTCAAGGACGGCATCACGGCTAGTCGGATAGGGAATTTCTAGCAGTTCAAAGTAGGTTTGGGTATCTAACAGAGCAATTACATCGTCAGGGCTTGCGTTACATTGAGCGGGTTGGGAAAACCACTCCTGTTTGTCTTCAGCAAAAATGCTCTTGAGTACATCTGGTGTCATCGGCACCAAATCTTCTCCCGCTCTCATTAGGTAGGTTCCATTAAAGGCTAATGGTTGCCCGACGGGACGGGTTGGCACCTCAAACACCAGCACTCGTCCATCAGGATGCTGCAATTCTGTCGCGTCTACACGAAATTTGAGTTGCTCAACTATATATGCCTTAATCTTGTTTAACTCCCTTGCTGTTGACCAAGCTAGGGAACCTACTACTTTGCGAGGCAGTTTATCGGTAACGCCCAAAACAATATAACCACCTCTTTCATTGGCCAGCGCTACACAATATTTCAGCAGTTTAGTCGTATCATACTGTTCTTTGGCTTCTTTAAATTCAAGACGTTCTGTCTCTGTGGGTACAAGCAGCCATTTTTCAAGGGTTTCCAGGGTAATGATTCCGCATTTACCTCCAAATCATCGGCGATTAAAGAATTGTTGCGGTCGATTTCTCCACGGGGCAACTTCGGCACAGCCCAATAAGACCAGCGATAGGGTTCGTCCAGAATAAACTCATAAGACTTGCCCACTAACTCGGCTTCCATTGCCCGTTCCTGTTCTAAGTCATCCAGATACTTAAGAAACAACACCCAAGAAGTTTGCTCCGTGTAATCGAGTTCAGTGGTACAACCGGCCTCTTTCCAGAGGAAATCATTAATATTTTCAAAAGTCTGCTCAAACATTCAATCTTTACAATTACTTATAGTGGTTCGGCTAGATATCAGCCGGTTTGGGTCGTAACGCACCTAATCTTTAAAATAAGCCGGACATCAAATCAGCCCCTCGCTCTCTCATCTGCCGCAACTGCAACTCAATCAGCTTTATCGCCATCTGTGAAGGGGTTGCGCGTCCCTTCTCCCAGTGGTTGATGGTCTGAAAGGAAACACCGAGGTAAGCGGCGAACTTCTCCATCAGAGAGGTTCAGTCGGTTACGCAATGCCCGAAGGAGTTATTAGGTCTGCAAAGTCGGTGGACTCCTTATTATTACAATAACCTCAACAAGCAATCTAACATTCTGAATATTTCCTTAAATTTCTGAATGTCTTGTTGGTGCAGCATTTCAGTCCATTCAGTCCCGTGCAACTCAGACAAGCGGCCTCGCTGAGATTGTCCAGGGATTGCAGGAGGGGGGTCGCAATAGGCACTCCAGCTTTTATCATGGGGCTGGGGTGAAGCGGCAAAGGGTGACCGTTTGGGGGCGTGATTTCTTCGAGGCGATCGCCTCTAAAACTTGGGTGATAGCTCTGCATCAATGCCTTCCCACATTTGTGAAAGGGGCATAATCTTTCCTGTCAAGGCTTCCCGTAAGCCCTACCGAATACCTTCTATGGCGATTTCCGTAGGGGTTTCATCCGGGTCTTCCTCGCCTTCTTCAATCATCAAGACGATGACGCGGACTCGCTGAGGCTTGGTCACTTCCAGAGAGCGATCGAGGGTTAGTTCTCCATTCTCGTTAATTGTGGCTGTGGTTTCAATTGCTTTCATGGTGCGTGATAGAGTTGTTGAATTGGGAGTGATTTCAAGCTATTTTAAGTTTAGTCTAGGGATTGACTTCAAGCAGCCTCCTCAGTCATCTTTGGGATGTTGGCGGTCAGTTCGCCGGTGAAGGCTTTCTGCACAGACTCGGCTTGTAATGCTCTGAGCCATGTGGCTGATTTTTTGCTTCAAAATACTCCTCTAGGTTGACCTGACAAACTTTCGCATACAAAACCACCGGATCGATATCTGCCCCATTGTCCCAACAGATAGTACCCAAGTCTGGATTAACGGTGACTGTAGCAAAATAAGCTGGATCGCTCAGGGGTGCAAAGATGCCGGTAAATTCAATGATTTCTGTGATGTTTATTACCCCATGAACCTCATCTTCAAATTTTAGATAAAGTTCATATCCTTCTAGCGGTTTGGCCTCAATTATATCTTTTAACATGATTATTCTAAGGGTTCGATGTTGTTAAGTTCTGCATTTTGTCTGGCTAGTTCCCAGTTATCCATCAGTTCAGATTGATACAGGGCCGCCCATTCAATCACCAGTCCTAATGCTCTGGGTTTGAGTTGTCCTTCTAGCAGGGTTAGGGTCTCGATAGTAATTAGGGCTTTTTGTTGACCATAACGCACATGAAAGTGTGGTGGGGCATGGTCGTTATAGTACATCGTAATCACCATACCAAAAAAGCGGCTAATCTCTGGCATCACGTCACCTCCTCAAAATATCAAAATCAACCTAGCCTTTTGATGCCTCAAGCCATTTGAGGAAGCGGTTGATAGTGAAGTTGCAGCACTTGATTGGCCCTTAACATTTCTAAAGCGTAGGTTTTACCCTGAAGGTCTACGAATTCCACCTCAAATACATCGGGTTCGTAAACTTCAATAATCGTACCCACTTGACCTTGATGAAGGTTGAAGTCAGGTAAATTTTCGGTTAAGGCTACCACATCTAAAAGTTTTATCATGGCTGCACTGAAAATCAACTCCAGAATCGCTGCATCATTTCTCACCCTACCTGTAAAATTTGCGGTTGGGGCAAAGGTCGATTCTCGGCTTGATAACTTTCAATCAGCAGTTCCAGAACCTCCTGAGCATTTTTGAGGGCTTCTTTGTAGGTTTCTCCATCGGTAAAATAGCGTTGAATTTCTGTAGCAAATTCTGGCAATTCTACCAGATAAGCTGCATCTACTTCAGACCAAACAAGATTAACCCGATACTTAAATTGACTCATCATCCTGCTCCCTCCGTAACTGATTTACCCACTCCTGAGCATCCTGCCCATTTAACAAATTGGGAGCAATGCCACGCAGTTCTTGCCAGCTTCGTTTAGGGTTGTGTTGGGTTAACGTCCGCCGCTTCAGTTGTTCTGTGGCGTGGCTAATCACCTCTAACTGTTCCTCGATTGTAAGCTGCTCAATTTCCTGCAACACCTGCTCTAGCAACGGACTCATAACCCTAACCTCCTCAAAATTTCCCGAATCACTGCTTCTAGTTTCCTACTTTCCTCAAACGGTGCATCCAACTGCTTTATCAATTCTTTCCTTTTTTTATCATTGATGAATAATGAGAGTATTTCGGCTAATTTCAATATAACTGTGCCGTTCCCAAAGCTCTATAATTTGGCCTACATTTTGTTGAAATAAATTTTCTAGGTCATCATTTTTAATATTCCCCGTAGAAACCAGCAAAAGTTTATAAGGCTCAGTTTTGAGCAAAAAAGATTCTACAAAATCAGCATATTTCGTAATCAAAACCCTCTTTTCTTGCCTTGACACAGCATTCAGAGCAGAGTCAGGGGTAGCATTCTCTTGGGGTAAATCTCTCGGGTGAATGGCATCATAACCCGCATTTTGAAGGAACCGAGCCAGCCGCAGGGGAAGTTGGGCATCGACTAGAAATTTCATAAGACCAGGGTATAAACCCGCTTAACTTGACTTAACCGGGCTGCAAATAGCAGCACCGATAAAATATCAGCTTCTTCCAAATCTTCATAATCCGCCAAAATCTCCCCATGAGTCATACCGGAACTCAGCAGTTCTAGCAAAAATTCCACTGGATAGCGCAACCCTCGGATACAGGGTTTGCCATGACAGATTTCTGGATTAATCGTGATTCGTTCTAACAAAGAATTATCCATAATAAATCGTTCCTCTACTGTTTTCTAGTGTATCAACACCGCTACATCCCGTCAATCAATTTTACACGCTCCGAAGCAGCCAACATTTCCACTTCTACCCTGCGGTGATAATCCTGCACACTGAGCGAGGTTCAGCGGCGATCGTCATAGCCCCTACCTCCAAAGATTTACTTAAACATTCAGCCGGAGCTTTTGGGGTTGAATCTCGGTGATGTTATTAAATCCCCCTTCATATTCCGCCACGACAGCTTGCGTTTCTCTATCAAACTGCAATAAAATATTAATTAAATGCCTAACATTCATTGGCTAATTAAACCTCTAATTGACTAATAACAATAATCTTTAATTCTGTTATCCGCCTTAGTTGCAGGTCGTTAGTTAAAAATGCCTCACAGCCAGCATCTAATGCCGTGGCAATTTGCAGCGAATCTGGTAATTGAAGATTGTATCTTGCCCGTAACTGATACATTTACGCGACATTTATCCGGCTATTGCCTGACAATGCGACGATAGCACTATTACCCGTTAAGGTAACAGAGGCGGTATCCCGCAAAGCTTTTAGAAAGATTCCAAAAGCACCGTTCCAGTCCCTGGGTAGAGTGAACCCACACTCCGGACATCGGAACACTTTTGAGCCACCTAGCTGGGAATGCACATGACCACAGTGAGTACAGGTTTTGCTGGTGTATTCTTCCGTCACATCTACAACTGTGGTTCCAGTTATCTCGGCTTGATGTCTCAGGGTTAGTTTTGAATCGATAATGCGGCCCCATGTCAAGCATGGCGCGGGCAGTCTTAGACCTGATTAGACCGCTTCACCTTGGCAACCCATATCGGAAGTCTCGAAGGTGGGGCAAAAAAATTAGGGCTGTAGTTGTGAGTCAAGTAGTGAGCAATTTGTTTGTGGGCTTCATCCACTAAATTTCCGGATTTTAGTTCTCATTCGTTGAGCCGCTTGCCTCATCCGTCGCCTCCTTGAACGACAGGTTTCCTTGGCGATTCGGCTCATCAAATCATCCAAATGTTGACATAGCCTAGTAATGCGTCCAATATCCCCGGAGCCCAATTCCAGAAATCGTGAACCATCAAACCCGGTTATGAAAGTTCGCACACCCGGGTCTAATGCAATTACGCCATTCGCTTCAGTTGGGGTAACGGCCACAGGTTCAGGAAACACCGCAAACCATCGACCTTTGGTAAACACCAACTGAGTCCCTTGCCCGCAAGTTTTAGGGATAGCTTCGGAAACCATGAAAGTTAATCCTTTCGTGAGCCTTGGATACCAACTCCCTGAAGAGAAATTAGTATTATTGAACTTAATCCCTTGAGAGCTGTCACGACAACTTCTAAACCTGGCATCAGGACTGGCGCTCAAAGCCTGATAGGCATCAAAGATGGCATTTTGCCGAATGTGGCAGGGTGTTTCTTTGACCCATGCAGGCAAGTCGCTCTGCATCACTTCGTTGCGTAATTTCAGTTTGCTTAGTCGTTTACCACTCCGGGATAATGCAATTGCTTGGTTGTAGCAATACCGACAAGCAGCCAGCCATTTACGCCAGACTTGATTTAGCTCCGGGCTGGGGTAAATCCGGATCTTCTTTGACCTGAGTTTTGTATTTACTCCGTCGGTATAATCGGGAGCTAAAGCAGTGGAGGAGGGCGAGGATGTCCTCAACCATTTCTGGTTCTGGACTGAGACTTGTCTGGTTGAGAACCATGAGTGAGCACCTGTTTTGCTCACAGAGCCATCGAAACAAGTCAAATCCCCATATTGCCAATCAGTCTTTGTGGGCAACGACAACCATGCCGACATCTCCTGACAAGACTTGTCCCAGTAAGGCCAGCATTTTCTTTCCCTTTCCCTTGAAGTTGAGCCCGCCTCGGATTTCTGAGACGACTTCTGCTTCGGGGTAGAGGTTGGACAGTGCGGCCACCTGTCGGTTGAGGTCGGACTGCTGGGCGCGGCTACTAACTCTGGCATAGATAACGACTTTGCGTTTGTCACTGCCTGATTTGGCAGCAGTATATCACTCAACGTTGTATCGTCGTTGCCCAGCGGGGGTTCTGATGGTCTCGATTGAGCCATTGTCGTCCCATCTGCGGAGTGTTCTTTCATGGACTCCAAGGATTTGGGCGGCTTCCTTGGGTTTGACATATCTGGCAATAGGTTTATCCTCAACTCTTCTCGCTTATTAGACCCTATTGCCCTAAAATATTAACCTAATTTGAGATTAAATCATGCTCCCCTGCCAGTTGTCCCATCGATTGACCAATTTCTACAAATTGAATGTTCTCTGTGTTCGTTAGCAGCTCTCTAAACTCTCTTTGTCCCTTCACATCTCCCGTTCTGTAGGGGACTACCAGACATTCTGCCAGGGTGATAGGCCCCACAACACCCACCAATCCTGCATTCTCAATCCGGTCAAAAATCATCCTGACAAGCGGCCAGAAATCAGGATTTTCCTCCACAAAATACACAACAGGCGATGTATCTAAAAACAGCCGCGATACCCCAGAAAGCGCCTCATCAATCCTCATAATTCGCCTCTGAGGACTCGTTCCCGATGCTCATCCCCTTCTCGACGAGTTCGCGTCACCCATTCCTGAGCATCCTCGCCAAAAAATGGGTGCTTTACCATCCCGCGAAATTCACTAAGTTTCCGTTTAGGGCTGGTCTGGTGTGGCTGAGATTTCAGACTCTGTGCTACACCGCTAATCAGTTCTAACCGTTCTTCATAGGACAACTGCTCAACTTGCTGCAATAGGTTTTGTAGCAATGGACTCATAGCCCTAACCTCCTCAAATTTTCCCGAATCGCTGCTTCTAGTTTGGCACTTTCCTCAAACTGTGCGTACAACTTCTTCGTCAACCGTTCCATCTTCTCCTCAAACAGCTCATCATCCTCTTCCAGTTCCTCCGCCCCCACATAGCGCCCTGGGGTCAACACATAACCATGAGAAGCGATGTCCTCCAGAGTGGCACTCTTACAAAATCCCGGCACGTCTTCATAATCATCTGCCTCCGGTTCCCCACGCCATGCCTGATAGGTTCCAGCAATCCGGGCGAGTTCCTCATCAATCAGTTCCCGATGGGTTCGGTCCATCAACACCCCCAACTTCCGAGCATCAATAAATAAGGTCTCGCCTTTGCGGTTCCGACAGGATTTATGACCGGCAGTGGGTTTGCCCGACTTATCCCGCGCCACAAACCACAAACAAGCAGGAATCTGGGTGGTATAGAACAACTGTCCAGGTAAAGCAATCATGCAATCCACCAAATCGGAAGCGATTAAGGCTTTGCGGATTTCCCCTTCACCGGACTGGTTGGAACTCATGGAACCATTCGCCAACACGAACCCAGCAATCCCATTGGGGGCGAGATGGTGAATGATGTGCTGAATCCAAGCATAGTTAGCGTTTCCCTTTGGGGGTGTCCCGTACTGCCAGCGCACGTCTTCTGCCAGCTTCTCGTTCCACCAATCGCTGATGTTAAATGGAGGATTTGCCAGGATGTAATCTGCCTTCAAGTCTTTGTGTAAATCGTTGGTGAAACTATCTGCTTGTCTATCCCCGATGTTGCCATCTATCCCGCGAATGGCTAGATTCATCAAGCACAGTCGCCGCGTCGTTGGGTTCGATTCCTGTCCGTAAACGGCAATATCACCTTTACGTCCGCCGTGCGCTTCCACGAATTTCTCGGACTGCACGAACATTCCACCGGAACCACAGCAAGGGTCATAGATTCGTCCCTTGTACGGCTGAATCATCTCAACCAACAGCTTGACCACTGACTGCGGCGTGTAAAACTCACCGCCACCCTTACCTTCCTTCTCGGCAAATTGTCCCAGAAAATATTCGTAAACTCGCCCCAAAATATCCTTTGAGCGGTTCTCAGCGTCGCCCAATCCGATGGTACTAATCAGGTCGATGAGTTCCCCTAGGCGTTGCTTATCCAGGTCGGGGCGGTTGTAGTTACTCGGTAAAACGCCCTTGAGTCGAGGGTTTTCTTTCTCGATCGCCAGCATCGCCTCATCAATGCGCTTGCCGATATCCGGTTGCTTGGCGCTGGCTTGAATTGTTGACCATCGCGCTTCCTGCGGCACCCAGAACATATTTTCCCCAACATATTCATCGCGGTCTTCGGGGTCGGTGTAGTCTGTTTCTTGCCTTGCTGCCAGGTCATCGTAGCGTTCTTGGAAGGCATCAGAGATGTACTTGAGGAAAATCAGCCCCAAGGTGACGTGCTTGTATTCAGCAGCATCCATGTGACCGCGCATTTTATCGGCAGCAGCCCACAGCGTTTGTTCAAAACCGAGATTGGCTCCGTTTCCGTTTTGCTTGGAGGTGGATTGGGTTTTCTTGGACTTTGGCATTCAGGGATGGAACTCTATAGAAAATGGACAATATCGATTTTTTTTAACTCAATCTAGGCGATCGCACTCAAAGAAAGCACCTACTCTGAAAAATAAGCCGGACATCAAATCCGCCCCTCGCTCTCTCATCTGCCCCAACTGCAACTCAATCAGGGTCATTGCCATCGGGGAGGGGGTGGCCCGTCCCTTCTCCCAGCGGTTGATGGTCTGGAAGGACACACGCAGATAAGCATAGTTATCATATATGGTATCTGTTTTGTCAGCTTTCTGGTAGGGTATTGGATACCTCTGGTTACCTCTGGATTAGGTTTTGCCCTGAGGGCAATCATCCTCAAAAAACCGGTACTCAGAAACTGGAAGCATAACCACTATATTTAGACCACGAGGGAATAGAATTTTGGGGTTTTTCCCCCGCGCCATAAACCGTTTTTATGATTTTTTTAAACACAATTTTTGTGGGGATTTTCGCCCTACTCTTGGCATTAAATACCTCTGTTTTCCGGGTTTTCGATAGTCGGTAAACCCAGCATTATACAGCACCGCATACCTCTGATAATATCAGAGAATCTCTCAATTTTCAACTCCCAGATCGCGGTAGACCAGGCGATCGCAGCAGTAGCGCTGGAGCGCGGGGAAACTGCACCAGAAACACCCAAATCACCGCTTTAGTTCCTACCCAAAATTGGGGCTATACCCTATCGGCGCACCCGAAATTTTGGTTTTACTTAACGGCATCTAAAGATTCATCCTGGTCGGCGGAATTTGAACTACAAGACCCTCGGAAAAACCGCCTGGTTGAATTTAGCTTAACTGTCAACCCCGGACTGATAGCAGTCACTCTCCCGGAAGATATTTATTTGGAGGAAACCGAAACTAACTACTATTGGCGTTTGTCAATTATTTGCGAACCGAGCGATCGCACTGGGGATTTAGTCGTCAGGGGTGAAGTCTTAAAACGGGAACTTGACCAGGATTTACAAGCACAAATCCGAGACAAATCCGGTCGAGATTTGGCTCTAGTTTATGCAGCCAACAGTATCTGGTTCGACCTGTTAACTCTGGTGATGAAGTTCCGAGAAGAACAACCGGAAAATCCCATTTACCGAGAAGATTGGCAAGAATTATTGGGAGCGATAGATTTGCCAAAATCGATAATCGAGAATGGGGAGTTTTGAACAGGGGGTTAAAGTTTAGTCGCAAATCCACAATAAGAATTGGGGTTATATTGATGATACTCTTTTAAAGCGGCTTCGCAGTCGTCTTGAGTCTCAAACCACTTGCTATAGACTTGGTAGGAATTATGGCTCGATAGGTTGCTATAGTTGGCTGACCAGAAAAAATCAGCCTGGGTGTAGCCGTCCTCCAACAGAGAATGACGCTTATTTTCCGCTTGGTGGGGACTATAAAAGGCAGAATCCCCAATAAAATAAAATGATAGGGGTAGTTGATAGGTTTCGGCGATCGCTTCCGATTCCTTGGGTTCTGACTGCGAATGCCAAAATATGGTCAATCCTAAACCGGCGAGAATCCCTAAGATCACACCTACTATAGCCGGGATTTGCCAATCGGGTCGCCGTTGGGGTGGCTTCGGTGAGGTGGCTTTGGGAAAAATGACTGTCGAAGGGGGAACAGAAATTTCCGTCGATGCTATGGGATGGGATAATCCTTCTAAGGCGGTCAGCATTTCTTGAGCATCAGAAAAGCGATCGCTAGGGTGAAAGCGAGTGGCGCGATCTAAAATATCCGCAAATTCTGGGTTCACCGTTGGGACTAAGTGCCGCCATTGAATTTGCGCCGTGTTTTCATCGATGGCTAACTCCTGGGGGGTTTTCCCCGTCAACATATAAATAGCAGTGACTCCCAGACTGAACAAATCACTGGCAAAAAACGGGTGTCCCGTCGCCTGTTCAGAGGCCATAAATCCCGGTGTACCAATGACCATCGACGGGGTGGGATTACCGCGAGAGTTTAACACAGTCCCCATAATCTCTTTAACCGCGCCAAAGTCAATCAAAACTGGTTTGTAGTGGGGAGGTTGCAGGATGATATTGTCTGGCTTGATGTCTCGGTGAATTAGACCATGGCTGTGGATGGTGTGGAGGACTGGTAGCAGGTTTAACAAAAGATCCCGGACTTGGGTTTCCGACATCGACCCCTGTTGCTGTATGCGACTGGTCAGAATTTCTCCTTCTATCCACTCCTGGACTAAGTAAAACTGGCCGTCTTCTTCTAAATAAGCATACAGGCTAGGAATGCGATCGCTAATTTCTCCTAATTTTTCTAAGACTGTCGCCTCGCGCCTAAAACGTTCCGTGATGATATGATGAACGTTCGGGTCATCAGCTTTCGGTTTTAAGCGTTTGATGGCACAACGGCGGCGAGAGGGCATTTGGTTGTCCTCCGCCAAAAAGGTTTCGCCAAAGCCACCGCTGGCGATCGCCAATAGGATCTCGTAACGGTTATTCAGGATGACAGTAGGGTTGGGTGGGGAGTCTAATGGATTTAACATAGTCGGGACCGGGTAAAGTTGAACGAGGAAACGCACCGATTGCATTAATTTCACTTTATGGGTATAATGGCTTTAGCACAGATGCCAAGGTGCAACTTTACTCAGCATCACAGGGTTTTTCCTCAAACCAACTGGCTGGCTGCGATCGTGCTGATTCTCTAAGCGTGACAGCTTGTAGTTCGTCATATTCCCGGATCTGCCGATCATATCTTGTCTTAGCTAAGGCGTTCTGCTACTATGGGTAGCTAAATTAGGTTTTCCCGTTCAACTCACCATTTCGCGTGGGTCAGCACCCCCGGCTGAAGCACGGGGGCTTCGTGCCCCCCTTTCAGGTAGCTGACCAGCTATAGCCTTAACTGGCTCCGTTCAGAGCAAGAGTTAAAGTTCCTACCCTGGAATGCGTGCTAGTTCCAGGCTCATGAACCGAATCGTTAAACATCTCTAAGGGGTTAAGGACGTGCGATTTGGATAGTACCGACTCTGAACATTGGCGTTCGCGCAGCGTGCGCGTTAGCGCAAGCGCAAACATTACCCCGCAAGGGAGTCGGAGCCAACCATAGCTCCATGGAGGGGCAACCATACCCCTCCACCCCGCAAAGGGGTGCTGGCGGCGGTCAGCCGCTTGAGTCGGTTTTCCTCTCCGTGATCAATCACGGAGCTTCCAACCCTCCCAGGAGTTTTACGTGGAAAAAAAAGTTAGACATTTTTTGGAAAGTATGCTATTGTACATAATCAGGAGGTCTCTTCCCCCAAAAATGCGGATAATTTAGGCATCGGTGCGACATCGCGTGAGGGGAAAACCCGAAAAGTTCTTTAAGATTTCAAAAATTGAAGAGGTATTATGAGCCAAAAGGTTATACACCCGATGGATAAGTTTCAGCGTCAGGTGCATTCCCTAGTGAAGTCTGACATTGTTAAGCCTGAAGATAGCCTGTGGAAAATAGCACTGCTATTTGGGGATAAGTGGAAGTATTGGAAAGCAGAACTGATTGAATTCGGTTTTTCCATGCAAGATCCGATTAGTGAACTGTTGGCTGTTGATGTTTGGGATGAAGAATAAAACTCTGTGAAGCGTTAACATTTTGGTAAGCATTTAGCGAGGGCATCAGCCAAGTCTGTCGCGGTCTGATAGCGATCGCGAGGGGTATATTTAGTTACCCGTTTAATTACCTCGCGTAAGTCCGGGGCAATAGTGGGAATGCGATCGAGATCAAATCCGTATTCTTGGTCTTGTTTCCCGATATAATTTAGGGGACTCTCACCAGTCAATAAAAAAATCAAAGTCGCACCGATCGCATATAAATCCGACTGAGTGAGTGGCTGTCCCCTATCCTGTTCTGGTGCGCTATAACCTTCCGCCCCAATACGGGTTTCTAGGGGGGTACCAATTTCCTTAACCGCGCCAAAATCGAGGACAATAATCCGGCGATCGCGATGGCGCACCATCAGGTTAGCCGGTTTAATATCCCGGTGGATGATAGGGGGTTGTTGGGTATGGAGATAATCCAAAACTTCACAGGCTTGGATCATGTATTTAATCGCCATTGTCGGCGTTAGGGGTCCACTTTGATCAACTTGTTTTTCCAGATCCTGACCGTGAATCATCTCCATAACTAAATACTTTTTACCCCCATCCACAAAAAAGTCATAAAACTTGGGGACTCCCTGATGATTAAGGGATTTAAGAGTTCTAGCCTCCCGTTCAAACAATTCTTGCGCCTTAGCTATCTTAGCCATATCTGCATTCATCTCCTTGAGTACCACCAAAATGGGGATTGGCTTTCCGGAATGAGTCTGAGGCGCATTAGCCTTGCTATTATTGCTATCCCAGGCTAAAGAGGTGGTTCCCATACCTCCCTGACCAACGGTTCGCAAAATCTGATAAGTTCGGATACTCCGTTCAATCTTGATTGGCCAGCCGCAGTGAATACAGAATAGACTATCTGGTAGATTACCATCATGATTACAATTAGGTTTATTAATAACCACAGGGGGAGGCGGTGGAGGTTGTTCAATGGCGACCTTCAGTAAGGGTCCACCCTTAGCCAATTCTAATAAAGCGCCATCAGTCAAAGGTCCCTGGGTCGCTAAAATACCATTAACAAAAGTGCCATTAGTTCCCCGGCTATTGAACATCCACCGAGAATTTTGGGTAGTAGTAGATCTTTGTAAATCGAGATGGTATCGAGAAACCAAGGGATCGACAACCACGACGTGATTATCGGGAGCGCGACCAATTTTAACTAAAGGCTCCGTTTGAAACCGCCATTGTTGAATGGGGTTGGTTCGAGTGCCATCAAGTAGGGTCAATGTCAAGATATCGGACATAATTAGAGTTAGTCTCTGTGATGCGCTAGGACTCGAATAGCGATCGCGGTAATGTTGTCATGGCCGTTGTGTTCGTTAGCTAAATCAATCAAGCCATCAACTCCCCGATCTAAACTAACTTGAGAATCAATCAAAGGTTGGATATGAGTGTGACAATAGGTTTCGACTAAATCATTATCTGTCAACCCATCAGAAGCCAGCAGTAGCAAAGTATCCTCAGTGATATCCCAAAATCTGACATCTGGTTTTAAATACTTGCTATCCCTAGGTCCCAAGGCTTGGGTAAGTTGATAAGCGTCAGGACGGGTGTAGGCGATTTCTGGGTCTACACCCCTAGCAATTTCCCGCTGTCCGACTTCGTGATCAACAGTCATTTGTCGCAAACCTTGACTGCGGGTAAAACTGTAAAGGCGACTATCTCCCACATGAGCGATCGCCACCTGAGTATTAGCTACAATCACTAATACCAAAGTAGTTCCCATGCGACCACTACCAGAACGAGTCCCCTGCATATTAACCCTATAGATAGCCTCATTAGCCTCAGCGATCGCATTTAAGATTAATTGTTCCGAGGGTAAACTATCACTATCAGCCCAGTGAGTCTGAAAATATTCTTTCAGGCTATGTACAGCCATGCGACTAGCCACCTCTCCCCCCGCGTGTCCACCCATACCATCACTTATGATATATAAACCACGAGCATAGAGAGTCTGACTACCGGGGATTTCCTGACGCTCTAACAAAGTTTGCAGACCAAAGCAGTCCTCATTTTGCGATCGCTCTTTTCCCACGTCTGTACGACCACAAGCCTGTAAATCCAACAACTGAGGCAACCTAGGAACCGTTGGTGCATCTCCAATTTGCCCTGAAGATCCTGTAATCGGCACATCTGTCTGTAGACGAGTTACAGACGATCGCTGAGGTTCTGTTGTCCGTTGCTCTGGTGGTGTCAGTCCTGCCATAATTTCATCTAACTTTAAGCGTAATTGTTCAACCCCTTCCAATTTGCTCTCCCGTAGATCCCGCAACATTTGGGTAATCGAACCCATCAAAGTCCGTCCAGATAATTTAAATAGACTTTGCCAAAGTTGTCCCAAATCCCCCAAAGTCGGCAATTTTTCCGGGTCATCAGCATAAAGTTGTTTAATAAATAAACTGCCGGGAGCAGTGCCAGAAATTGCCAAATTATCCAACCGCAATAAACTTTGGCGATAGTGACCAGGCTCGAGAACTTCCCAGAGTTGCGCCATCTGTTGTAACCAAGCCACAATTTGTTGAAGTGGAGTCTGGATATCGTGCCACTTTTGTTCAAAATCCGGCAAATCCGAACAATCTGGCAACAACACGATCGCCTGATCTGCTTCTTCCCAGGCATCATGGACCTTGGGAAAATGTTGGGGGTAGCTATAGTATAAATCCCAATACACTTGCGCCGCCGGAATTAGCAAAGCCGACCTATTTTGGGGATCATCGGGAGTCAACTGCAAAGCCTCCAGGGGAGAGACCTGCAAAGGTTTACAATCCAACACCGGGACCCTTGCCATTTCCCCCAACTGTAAACTCACTCGGGGTTCTAGCAGTTTATATCGTCCTTGGGAATCCAAATAAACCGGTTTATCCACCACAGTAGCTTCTTCAGACGTATCAACTTCAGCCATAGAAGTCGAGGGGGGGGATAATTCCGTATCCGTCGAGAGCAAATCCCGATCTCCGATCTGTTCAGCATTAGACATCTGCAATAATCCCTCCTCCTCATGCTCATCAGAGAGTGACACAGCCATAGAATCATCCCCTACCGTCTCCAAAACCGAATCCGTATCATAGTCCTGAGCTAACATCAGACTAGACTCTGTTGATGTCACCTCAGCAGCAGATAGAGTAGTGATCACATCCCAATTTGAGGACATCTGATCCTGAACGCCATCAACTCCACCCATGAGGTGATCAAAGTTATCTGTAGCCGCCAAGTTTGGGGGTATTTCTTGGGGTGGCGATTCCTGAGCTGGCTTCTGGCACAATATAACCGCCTGCCACACCTTCCCAGTTTTAGCCCCACAGTTCCAACAATTTAGCTGATCAAGGGAAACTTCGCAGCTACACTGAGGACAAAACAGAAAACTCAAAGATGTGCCACAGCTTTGGCAAAATTTATGATGGTCTGGGTTTTCAAACTGACATTGGGGACAAACAAGCATTTTTGGGGTTCCCCGCGCGCAATTATTTCCATTTTGACATATTCCCGACACTAACCCGAAAGTTAGCGCCGGATTTTTCCGACCCTCGCTAAGTTCAGCAGAAGTGGGTTGGCGACCCTAAATCAGGCTCCTTGATTAGATTCTAACTCAAACCAGGCTCTGAGAACTTCTGCAACCGTCCAGGCTTGAGCAAAACATCCGCGCGGAGACATGGGGGGATCGCCGTCAAAAATTTCGCTGAGGGTGCCGAGTCCATGAGCATTGAGGTGATCTGCCATGGGTGCTAAAAATGACTGTGCTTGAGAGCGCGCGCCGTAGACCCGAAAATGAGCCAATGCAAAGGGGCCTAGTAGCCATCCCCAAACAGTTCCCTGATGATAGGCTCCATCCCGTTGTAACACATCACCACCATAGACACCCTGATATTTCGCATCTTCCGGCGACAGACTGCGAAGACCATAAGATGTTAGCAGTTTCTGGCTACAGATATCTACTACCTGACGTTGTTGTGGCGGCGTGAGTAGGGAACTATAGCCGACTTTCCCTAATTGAGACAGAGATATGGCGAAAATTTGATTAGGTCGCAGGGAGCGATCGTCCCCGTCGGGAGTGTCCAGAACATCATAACAGTAGCCTGCCTGTTGATTCCAGAATCGGGAGAAGCCGTGGGCCGTTTTTTTTGCCCAGGTTTCATAGTCCTGACTGGGTTTATCTAATATTTTGGCAATGCGGATCATTACCTGTAGGGCATGGTACCACAGGGCATTAACTTCGATGGGTTTACCGACTCGTGGTGTGACTACCCAATCGCCTACTTTCGCATCCATCCAGGTTAGTTGTGAACCGGGTTCTCCTGCATAGAGTAGTCCGTCTTCTGGATCAACTTTGATATTATAGCGGGTCCCTTGATGATGCCAATGGATCATCGAATCTAAGACCGGGAAAAGTTCTGCTAATAAGTTAATATCTAGGGTATGGTCGAAATAGGCGCGGATGGCTTCAAAATACCAGAGGGTGGCATCGACCGTGTTATAGTCTGGGGTCTCGCCTACTTCTGGGAATCGGTTGGGCAACATTCCGCGATCAACATAATGGGAAAAGGTTTGTAAAATCGTGCGAGCAATATCTGCGCGTCCGGTAGATAGGGTCAAACCGGGTAGCGAGATCATCGTGTCTCGTCCCCAATCTCCAAACCAGGGATAACCAGCAATGATAGTTTTTCCTGGGGTTCCGTCTTTTAGAGTGCGATCGACTATAAACTGATCTGCAGCTAGTATCAGTTGAGTTATCCAATCTGGTGTCTGTGGTGCGGGTGACTTATACTCCAATAAGATGCCGTCTTTTTGGCGCTTTGCCTCTAACTCCGTCATCATATCCAGATTGGGATCAGCTTTGGTGCTGGCAATCACAGTTACCGCGCTACCCGGTGTCAAAGTTGTGTGTAAAGTACAAGCATGGAGGTGGTCTTCCGTCCAGTCCATCCCTCGGTAACGTTCTATTGCCAAATCATATCCATAGTACCAAGGATTACCCGGCGTAGAAATCATTACCTCTTCCTCCCCACTTCCCTGGGTGAACAGATATAGGGGGCTAGTATCCGGGAATAATCGAATCTCTACCCCTTGTGATCTGGATTTAATATCCATCTGACAGTTATTCCCATGATTGGCATGAGTATTGTAGTGGTGATCCCGATGATTGACCATCGCTTTGAGCGACAAACTTATCGCTTTTGTAGCCCGGAGTAAGGTATATTGGACATAGGTTGTATTTTCACCTGGTTTCATCCATATTCGTTTTTCTAGCAAAGCATCTCCACAAGCAAAGTCCCACACGGGAATAGTCCCCTCTAGTCTGAAGTGTTGAATATGCTTGAAACCTTCGGGATCTACTTTGCCGTCAGCCCACCTATTTGTATAAATTGGAAAAAATTGCTCATCATAGCTCACTGTTTCATCTAACTTGGTTAATAACAGGGTTCGATTGAGAGGAGGATTTAAAGCCGCTATCATTAATCCATGATAACGGCGGGTCAACAGTCCGCTGACCGTCCCCGCACCATAACCCCCAATACCATTAGTGATTAACCACTCTCGACATTCACTTGAGTTCAGATAATTGCAAATTTCTCGACCAAATGCTAAAACCATGTTCTATCTTGAATTTCTGTGGTGTAGATTACTTAAATGTATTATAATCTATCTTTAAAGAAAAATTAAATTAATTCAGATGCCCATGTAATGAGTAATAATATAACTTACCTAGACCATATCTGGTGTGGTTATTAGTATACCCACCATAATCTGGATGGTTAATGTTCCTACTGATTGGGGAAATGTATTATGTATAAGCTCTGTTGTTTCGACCTTTGACAGTACCCTAAAAACTTAGGATTGTGCTTTTTTATACCTCAGTTCATTTTTAACCTTTGATAATCATTAACTTTTGGGGAATATATGCAGGAGAAGTCGGGTCTAAAAACACAAAAAATTAAATCATCAATCATCAATGGTTCTGCCCTCGGTTTACTATTGATTAGTACAGTTATTGCTATCCTGAGTTTAATTCCTCTATATAATCGACTTAAAAACAATAAGGAAAAACAACTTATTTTTGAGAGTCAAAACAGTGTATCAATTATTAATAACTTGATTGATGAATATTTAGATAAATCATTAAAAATAAGTCAAAAACCAGGCATTGGTAGAACCATTAATGCTGAGGTACTAACCGATATTTCTCCGCAAGCCCTAGAAAATACCCGCGAAATGTGGCAAGATTTATTGGGGGATTATCTGACGGGAATTGCCTATATAAATGAGCAAAAAACGGTAATTTTAGCAGTAGGTCAATCCATACCAATAGAATTTTTAAATAAGCATAAAATTTCTACGGTAACAGGAGATATTATCGGTCCCTTTGAAATTGATAATATTCCCCATATTCTGATTGAGAAGCATGGGACATTTAACGGCAGCCATTTATTTTTATTTAATTTATCACATCTGCGCCAAAAAATCAGACAAAAAGCCACTTTTTATCATTCAAATTACTTAGAATTGGCGATTTTAAATAATCATGAATTGAAGCCTATTTTGATTGACTATAATCAACCAAATCAGGTAATATCGGCACTGAGTCAACAAACGGATATTTTAGAAATTATCAAAAGAAATTACCAACGCGGAAATCAAACGGGGGGGCTATGGTGTAATTCCTGTGATGCTTTCATCGCCTACAGTCCGATTCGCAATTTGGAAGCATCATTAATTCTGGGTGAAAAGAAACGGCAACTCTACAGCCCAGTTTATCGCCAGATTTTACTATTATCGGGAACGATGATGCTATTTATCATGGTGGGAACAGCCTGTTTAGTGGTGATTATACGTCCCCTAACTAATCAAATTAGCCAAGAAATCTGGGAACGCCATAAAGCGGAGGCGGAATTAATTAAAGAAAAAAACTTTACCCAAACCTTACTAGAAGCTAATCCGGCTTTTTTTATAGTCCTAGATGTGGAAGGAAAAGTCAAATTCATGAATCCCTCGATGCTGAATACTCTAGGCTATAAGCAAGAGGAAGTGGAAGGGATGAACTACAGCGCCACATTTGTGCCGAAGGAAGAGGGAAAATCAGCGCCCTGGGTATTTGAATTAATGATTAATCGTCGCCTCCCCATACGCACGGAAGAAACTATGATCACGAAAGACGATCGCGAAATTATTGTAGAATGGTATGGTCGTGCGGTTTTTAATAAAGAAACAGATGAATATGAATATTTTGTGGGGGCTGGTTTAGATATTACCGATCGCAAACGCGCCGATGAAGAACTCCAACTACTTCAACAAATTACCCACGCTGTCAGCATCGCCGTAGATTTTGACTCAGCTTTAGCAGTGGCTTTAGATCTTCTTTGTCAAACCACAAGCTGGGAATTTGGGGAAGCATGGATTCCTAACCCTGAACAAACTCATCTGGAATATAGTTTAGTTAGCTATCAAGAAAAACCAGATTTCGCGGGTTTTTATGAACAGAGTAAAAAGTTTTTACTGGGTGTAAATGATGGTTTAGCCGGGAGGGTATGGGCTGGTCAAGAACCGGAATGGGATCGAGATATTTCTGAGGAATCTCAGGCTAATTTTTCCCGCTATTCTCTGATTAAACAATATGGGTTTAAAGCGGGGTTGGGTGTGCCGATTTTAGCAGATAATCGGGTGTTGGCGGTGTTAGTGTTTTTGATGTCAATGCCGCGCGAACAAGATAATCGCTTAGTTAAACTGGTGTCTTCAGTGGCTATGCAATTGGGTTCGGTATTTCAACGGAAGCAAGCAGAGGAGAAATATCGAGATATTTTTGAAAATGCTTTAGAGGGAATTTTTCAAATTGACCTACAAGGAAAGTATATTAGTGCTAACCCGGCTTTAGCTCAAATCTTGGGCTATGACTCTCAACAACAACTGTTGGTTAGGGGTAGCCAAATTAAGAATGTTTATGCTGATCCGGAAACTTATAATAGGTTTATTAATCTTTTACAAACTCGGGGTTCAGTTTCTAATTTTGAAGCCCAAGTTTATCGGCGGGATGGTGAAGCAATTTGGATCTGGCAAAATGCGCGGGCTATTTATAGCGATCGCCATAACCGTGTGCTTTACTATGAAGGGTCAATTATGGAAATTACCCACCTGAAAGAAACGGAAGCTAAACTGCGTCATAGCGCCTCCCATGACTCTCTTACCGATTTATGGAATCGGGCATTTTTCCTAGATAAATTAGATGATTCTATTAGAAAGTGTAAGACCCTAGATAATTATCAATTTGCTATTCTGTTCTTAGACCTGGATGGGTTCCAATTTATTAATGATAGCCTCGGACACGCCATCGGCGACCAACTGCTAATCGAGGTTAGTAAGCGGCTTACAGATTCTGTGGATTCACATATCCTCGCACGATTGGGAGGGGATGAGTTCACGATTTTATTAGAAAATATTAGGGATATTCAAGAGGCGATCGATGTGGCGGAAAGGATTCAGGAATCCTTAAAATTGCCGATATTCCTCGAAAAAAATCAGATTTTTACGGGTGCGAGTATTGGTATTGTTGAGGGTAACTCTAATTATCAAAGTTCTCCAGAGGTATTAAGAGATGCAGATACGGCCATGTATCGCGCTAAAAGGCAAGGAAAAGGCTGTTATGTGGTTTTTGACTCGACGATGCGAACCAATGCTCTGCGGCGCTTATACCTGCAAACCCAGCTACGTTTAGCGTTACAAGAACAACAGTTTGAGCTGAACTATCAACCTATTATTGAACTATCGACGGGGACTATTGCAGGATTTGAGGCTTTATTGCGTTGGGACCACCCCCAAGAGGGTTTGATATCCCCGGCTGAGTTTATCCCCATAGCTGAGGAAGCGGGTTTAATTGTTGATATTGGGGAATGGGTATTGCGACAGGCTTGTTTTCAGTTAAGCGAATGGAAAGAGAAATTTGCGGTTTATTCTAATTTGATGATGAGTGTTAACCTGTCTTCTCAGCAATTTACTAATGATTTAAGTCGGCGCATTAGCAAGATTTTAGTTGAGACGGGGGTGGCGGGTTCGGAGTTAAAATTAGAGATTACAGAAACGGCGATTATGAATGACCCGGAATTAGCGATCGCCACTTTACAACAACTCAAACAACAACAAATCAAAATTTGTATTGATGACTTTGGTACAGGTTACTGTTCGTTGGGTTATCTGCATAAATTCCCAGTAGATATCCTCAAAATTGACCGCTCATTTGTTAGTCAAATTCCCGAAGGTGAGGATAAGCGGGAAATTGTCCGGGTCATTGTGGCTTTGGCTGAAAGTCTGAAGATGGATGCGATCGCCGAAGGTATTGAAACTGCCGAACAACTCCACCATTTACAGAATTTTAAGTGTAAATATGGACAGGGTTATTTTTTCTTCCGTCCCCTCAATTGTCAAGCGGTAGAAGCATTATTAAACCATGATCAAAGGGGATTACCACTACCTGCCCAATTTTAACCAAATTTTAAGAATTTGACCGCCAATAGCGATCGCGTATCTGTTGCTGAATCTGATTTAACTGTGGTTGAGATAAAGCCATATTCTCAGCTTGTAACCAATTAATTAAATCCCCCACTAAAGGAACCCCCAAACCTAAATCTTGGAGTTGTTGACTTTGACTAAAAACGGCTTCTGGTGTACCTTGAAAAGCCAGTTTTCCCCTATCAAGTACCAAAACCCAATCCGCCCAGGCTTCGACAAAATCCAAATTATGAGTAGCGATAACCACAGTAGTTCCTCGCTGTTGAATCTGATTTAATAAGCAGTGAAAATTAGTAACTTGATAGGAGTCAAGATAAGCCGTAGGTTCATCCAAAAACAAGAGTTGTGGCTGCAACACCATTATATCAGCAATTGACACCCTTTTTTTCTGCCCCAAACTCAGATAATTAATCGGGAAATCCGCCAAACCCACTAAATCAAATTCAGCCAAAATTTGGCGCACCCGTTGAGCAATTTCTGAGGTAGATAAACCCAAATTACACAAGCCATAGGAAATATCTTCTGACACGGTAGTTGCTACTAACTGCTGTTCAGGATTTGGGAACACTAAACCCACCTTTTGGCGCAATTGATTCAACCATCGCCGTTTATATTGTAGCGGTTGACCTCGCCAACTAATCACCCCGGACTGAGGACGATATAACCCATTAGCTAATCGAAATAAGGTAGTTTTTCCGCAGCCATTACGTCCAATGACAGCATAACGCTGATATCTACCAAATTGACAAGTGATATTTTCCAGAGTTGGCTGCTGACTACCGGGGTAAGTATACTGAACATTATCAAATTCTAGTAACTCAAATTCCGATGACATACAACCATCCAATAATCACCAATAATAGTAGACAACCACAACATCCTTCCCAGGTATATCGAGGGTTGGATTGATGGCGAGAAACCGACCAAACCCGCAACTCTCCGTTAAACCCCCGCGCGGTTAATCCTAAACAAATTTGTCGATAATTTTCTAGGGTTTGTTGGAGTAGTTGACTGGTGACAATTCCTAAACTGCGGATTGTAGTTTTCCAGTCACCATAACCGATACGAACCTGTTGAGCGATTAATAATTGACTAGCGGTTTCAGTTAACATAAAAATAAACCGATACATTAACATTAATAGTTCTGTGATTAAACTGGGACAGCCAATCTTACGGAAAATTCTAATGATTTCGACGAAGGGGGTAGTGAGTAAAAGAAAATACATACAGGAGCTTAAAACTAGGGAGCGAGTTAGTAGAAAACCAGCTTGTTGCATTCCTTGATTACTGAAATATATCAAGATATTACCTAGGTTAAATTCCCAGATAATATCAGTTTTAATTAATTCAATATTAGCTGAATTAACCACCCCCAATAGTAAGGCGGGAATGCTAGTTAACCAAAAACTGAAGGGGATGGCTTGCAATTTCAGATAAATTCCTAGGGGAATTTTAGCGTAAATCACGACCCAAATTGTCACCCAAATGGTGATCAATATTTGCAGGAGGGGGGGAGCCGCCAAACTGAGACAAAACAGGATGGCGGCAAAGGCTAACTTATGTTCTGAGGGTAAATACCTTAACCGATTGGTATAGGCGATCGCATCAATTTGATGGTACATTTAGGATGAGCGATTTTTGCCTTGTTTACGGCCTTTATATAAGCCAATCACATAGCCGACGATACCCGCACCAATAGCAGCTTGAGAAACAAATAACAGGCTCTCAATTTCGCCACTGGGAACTTCTAAGATAGGTTCAAACCAGGGTTGATAATTCGGTTGAATTTCGCCGATGAGATTTTCGGCTTGTTCATCGGCTCCCTCATAGTCTCCTCGGATAAAAATTAGCGGCGTTACCGATAAAATAACGACGGCTAAAATCATCCACAAATTGCCATTTTTTACAGCTTTATCAGAAGTTGGTGTCATGATTTTACTTAGCTATTAGCTTTCCCAATTTTCAAGGTTTGCAGTTCTTCTGAGGCGTAGGACTCTAACCAATTCCAAACTACCATAGTTAATAGTCCCTCACTAATTGATAGGGGAATTTGAGTGACTGCAAAAATCCCCGCAAATTTGATAAAGGAAGCCATAACCCCCCCAGAAGCAGCCGGAAAAGCTACGGCTAACTGTATGGAGGTAATTAAATAAGTGGCTAAACTTCCCAAGGCTGCTGCGAAGAAAATACCTAACTTTTGTTGGTTAAATTGGCAGAATAGTTGATAAATGCCATAGGCAACCCAAGGGCCGACAATCGCCATAGAAAATACATTAGCTCCCAAGGTAGTTAAACCGCCGTGAGCGAGTAATACGGCTTGGAAAAGTAGGACTAAACTGCCTAAAACTGTCATCACTGACGGTCCGAATAAAACCACTCCTAATCCGGTTCCGGTGGGGTGAGAACAACTCCCTGTAACTGAGGGGATTTTTAGAGCTGACAGGACAAAAGTAAAGGCTCCTGCTAGGGCAATTAATAGCTTTAGTTCGGGGTTGTTTCGGGTAATTTTGGTGAGTTTTTGAAAACCAATAACCCAGAAAGGGATGATTAACACCCACCAAAAAATTGACCAGGTAATAGGTAAAAAACCTTCCATAATGTGCATTGCTTGAGCTGGAGTGGCTGCACCTATTACCAAATAAAATGTTAACCCAATCATGGCGATTAGGTGTATCATTCGATGATTTTTGCTCATCTGTACCTCGCAGATTTGTGAGTGAGAAATAACTATAGGCGGGCATCCTGACTCACAGATGGGGTGGACAAATTAGCCGGAAATCTGATTACAGTTGCGGGACAGCGCCGGATTTACACCGAACTTTCCCCATTACTCCTAGTGGCTGTTCCCCACTAGAACCTATAGTTGGCGCTATTGTATCATGTGTAGGTCAACAGTGAACCAAGCTGGCAAATATTTAATTAAGTTTGCTCTCGCCTGGCCCAATATTGTTGGACGGCTTGGACGTTATACCAATTTAAAAAAATCCGAGAAATTTCTAAGGCTAATTGAGGCTGACCACGATTAATTAACCACTGTAAAAAATGCGCCATGGTCCTTTCATTGAGTTGACCTCTTAGGGATAAAATGCCCCAGAGTATCCGATGCAAAATGGTCATTTGAATCATCATTTTGACTGACCAGGTAGGATGTTTTTGATAGAAAACTACCCCCATTCTGCCTCTTTGTTTTTCTTTTTCAATTAGGGCGGGTATTTGGTCTAAGTTAAAGGGGGGATGCCAATGATATCCGACGGCGGCGGGGCATTTGATTAATTTTAAGCCTAATTTTTTTAGCCTAACTCCTAGTTCCAGGTCTTCCCAACCATAAAGCTGAAATTTAGGGTCAAATAATCCGGCTTCGATTAGCCAATGGCGGGCGATCGCCACATTTCCGGTGGCAAAATAAGCGGCAGAAAAATCGGTGATTTTATAGGGTTCTGTGGTGGGATTTTCAAAATTGCAGGTATTCACAACTCGACCATAGGTAAAGATGCGATCGCTTTTTTGAGAGTTGGCAATTAAGGCGGTAGCGTGAGCGGCAAGAAAGCTATCAGTTACCACCAAATCACTATCGATAAAAACAATCAGATCTCCCCTCGCCTGTTCAACTCCCAAATTTCGCGCCGCCGCTGGTCCCTGGTGGTCTTGCTGGTAGATGCGAAGATGGGGAAATTCGAGGGTGTTAGTTCCCAACCATTCCACAGTCCCATCAGTGGAACCATCATCGACTAACACCACCTCATAGCCAGTCACGGCGGCGCTATAGGTTTGATTTTCCAATGCTCTCAGACACTTCTGTAAAATCGGCAAACGGTTATAGGTAGGGATAACAACGCTAAAAAACATATATTTTCTGGGACAGTTGGCGATGCTCTGCAACTATAACCTAATTGTTACAGCCTTACTTTTCAATGGTGGCGATTGGGGTGATAATGAAATGTTTGTTGATCTAGGAGCTTTGGTAGATTATGGGTCGCGCTGAAAAAGCTGTACTTGCCTACTCTGGTGGTGTAGATACCTCTGTCTGTATTCCTTATCTCAAAAATGAGTTTGGGGTAGCTGAAGTAATTACTGTGGCGGTTGACTTGGGACAAGGTGATGAACTAGGACCAGTGAAACAAAAGGCCCTCGACTCTGGCGCGAGTGAGTCTTTAGTGATTGATGTACAACAGCGATTTGTACAGGAGTTTGCTTTTCCGGCTATTCAAGCTAATGCTTTGTATGAGAACCGCTACCCCCTGGCTACGGCTTTAGCACGTCCTTTGATTGCTCAGGTTTTGGTGGAAGTTGCCGAAAAATACGGAGCAGATGCGATCGCTCACGGTTGCACGGGAAAAGGCAATGATCAGGTCCGCTTTGATGTCTCTATCGGCGCTCTCAACCCTAATATTAAGATTTTAGCTCCGGCTAGGGAATGGGGTATGAGTCGGGAAGAGACGATCGCTTATGGGGAAAAATTTGGCATTTCCTTCCCCGTTAAAAAGTCTTCCCCCTACAGTCTCGATCGCAACTTGCTTGGTATGGCGATCGAAGCTGGACCTCTGGAAGACCCCTGGGTTGAACCCCCAGAGGATGTCTATGGGATGACTAAAGCGATCGCTGATACTCCTGACCAGCCAGAATATTTAGAAATTGGCTTTCAATCTGGCATTCCTGTTAGCCTCAATGGGGAAGCACTCAACGGCGTTGACCTCATCTCTCGCTTAAATGCGATCGCCGGAAACCACGGTATCGGACGCATTGATATGATCGAGAATCGTTTGGTAGGCATTAAATCTCGGGAAGTTTACGAATCCCCTGCCATGGTTGTACTCATTCAGGCTCACCGAGATCTTGAAAGTCTGGTTCTCACTTCCGATGTCACCCGCTATAAACGCGGCATTGAGGAAACCTATAGCCAAATTGTCTACAATGGCCTCTGGTTTAGTCCCCTCAAAGGTGCGATCGATGCCTTTATCAAACAAACTCAAGAACGGGTCAGCGGCACTGTACGGGTCAAACTGTTTAAAGGCAATTGCAACATTGTCGGTCGCCAGTCTGACAAATCCCTCTACAGCCTTGACCTGGCTACTTACGGTTCTGAAGATGTATTTGACCACAAAGCCGCCGAAGGATTTATCTATGTTTGGGGTCTTCCCACTCGCGTTTGGTCCGAAAAAATCAGAGAGTAAGATTTAATTGTCAATTATTGGGGCGGGTTCTACAGTTAAGTCAGCACCCCCGGCTGAAGCACGGGGGCTTCGTGCCCCCCGCTTTCAGGTAGCTGACCAGCTTAAGCCTTAACTGGCTACGTGAGCGAGCAAGAGTTAAAGTTCCTACCCTGGAATGCGTGCTAGTTCCAGGCACTAGAACCAAATCGTTAAACAGTTCTAAGGGGTTAAGACAGTGCGATTTGGAAAGTACCGACTCTGAACATTAGCGTTCGCGCAGCGTGCGCGTTAGCGCAAGCGCAAACGTTACGAGCAATCAGAACAGACGCAACAATGTCTAACCATATTTTCGTTTTAGATACCAACCGCAAGCCCCTGACACCGTGCAAGCCAGGGATGGCACGATCACTGCTCAAAGCCGGGAAAGCATCGGTATTTCGACGCTACCCATTCACCATTATTCTAAACAAGGAGGTTGACGCTAATCCTGAACCGCTCGAACTCAAATTAGACCCAGGCTCTAAAGTCACTGGAATTGCCTTAAAGCAAGGGAATCATATTATCTTTGCTGCCGAGTTGCAGCACCGAGGACAGCAGATTAAAGAAGCATTGCTCTCTCGTCGTCAACTCCGACGTTCTCGACGAAACCGCAAGACCCGATATCGACCAGCTCGGTTCTTGAATCGGACTCGTCCCGAAGGTTGGTTAGCTCCCAGCTTGCAGCATCGAGTAGATACTCTAATGACCTGGGTTCACCGATTTCGTAGACTTGCCCCAGTTGGCCGCATTACCCAAGAGCTAGTACGGTTCGACCTGCAATTGATGGAAAACCCTGAGATTTCAGGTGTTGAGTATCAGCAGGGAGAATTACAAGGCTATGAAATCAGGGAATACCTGTTGGAAAAGTGGGGCAGAACCTGTGCTTACTGTGGGGCTCAAAATGTACTACTTGAAGTTGAGCATATCCAGCCTCGCTCTAAGGGTGGCTCTGACCGGGTTTCTAACCTGACCCTGGCTTGCCACTCATGCAATCAAGCCAAAGGCAATGGGGACATTCGGGATTTTTTATCGGGCCAGCCTGATGTCCTGAGTCGTCTTCTCAGGCAGGCCAAATCACCCCTTAAAGATGCGGCTGCCGTTAACTCGACCCGATGGGCCTTGTTCAAGGCTCTGAAAGCAACAGGACTCCCAGTTACCACAGGAACGGGCGGACAAACGAAGTTCAATCGACTGAGGCTCAACCTACCTAAAGCTCACTGGCTTGATGCTGCCTGTGTTGGACCAGTCGAATCACTCGAAGTTCTGACTTCAAAACCGTTGCTGATTTTAGCAAAGGGGCATGGAACCCGTCAGATGTGCGGGACGAATAAGTACGGATTCCCGAATCGTCACCGCTCCAGGAGGCAAATTCATAAAGGCTTTCAGACTGGCGACATGGTGACGGCACTGGTCACAGCGGGGAAGAAAATTGGCTCATATCTAGGACGGGTTCTCTGCCGTGCGTCTGGTAGTTTTGATATTACCACCGCTTCGGTACGGGTGGCAGGCATCAGCCACAAATACTGCCAACCCATTCACAGGAAGGATGGTTACGCCTATGCTTGAAAGATTGACGGGGACTAAAGTCCCCCTGTCGCGTTTCCTCCCCGGTCTAAAGACACGGGGCTTCCACGCTCCCAAGAGGTTTACGTGAAACTCGCCCACCCCCTACTTATGGGATTTTACATAAGTTTTGCTAATTCATACAACCAAATAGATTGTTTTTGGCAAAGATTGTTAAGAATTAATACAATTTTAGGGAAAATTGCTCGCCAAAAGTTGACGAGATTATGGGGGTTGTGGTTTGCTTACAGAAATTGCTACCAAGGGCTTTCTGTGTCTATTGGATAAAATAAAGCCCGAAACCCTGATTGTATCGCGGTTAAAATTATTCTCCCGGCAAAAATTTAAATTCACGATTCACGAGTTTTTCGGGAAAATACCTAGGCTATTTTTACCGACCTTGACAAAAACGACATTTTGTGCATACCCCCCAAAGCCATAAATAATAATGAGATCCTCACCCGAAATTGGGAGTTTAACCGAGTTGGAGGGTAGCGGGTGAGGAGGGGGAAAAGTTATAGCATCAGTGGTTTAAAACCATGTTTAATAGACATCCGACCAATCATATCCATTTTATCCAAAGTGATTTGATTTCGGCCCCAAGAAAAATTGGTATATATAGACTCAAATTCTAATAACATAGATTCGGCAAAACAGGCGAATAGCTGGCGACCGGGAACATTCATATTGACAATTTTCATAATTTTCCAGTCAATATCTAAAGCGTGTTCCACAATGCCCCCAGACAGGACATGAACACCGGGACTTTGAAACTTAGTTGCCATATTTTTAGGGTAGCCCCCATCAATCAACAAACAAGGTTTTTTCAAAACTTCCGGGTCAATTTCCACCCCCTGTGGCATACTAGCGACCCAAACCACGATATCAGCCTGGGGTAATGCTTCATCTAAAGCCATAATTTTACCCCGTCCCAATTCAGCTTGTAGGTTTTGGAGTCTTTGGCGATCGCGAGCAATCAATAGTATTTCAGCCACATCAAGTCTGCCATTTAGCCACCGACAGACCGCACTGCCAATATCTCCGGTAGCGCCACAAACAGCCACAGTAGCCTTAGACAAATCTATTCCCAATTTCGGCGCTGCTTGTTCCACTTGACGGCAAATAATATAAGCCGTGTGGGTGTTTCCGGTAGTGAAGCGCTCAAACTCCAACTTAATGTTGCGAATTCTACCCAGTTGATCCAAATTAAATCTCTCCAAAATAATCGAAGAAAACCCCCCCAAAGCCGTAATATTAATGCCATTTTTTTGAGCATGAGCCATAGCATTAATAATTTTGCGAGTAGCAGCTTTCATGCGGTTAGTAGCCAACATTTCGGGTAAGAAGCAAGACTCTACATACCTACCCTCAATTACCTGACCCGTAATACTTGTTACCTTAAGATCCTCAACAATTACGGGTGGTGCGCTGCACCAAAAATCCAGACCTTGATCAGCATATTCTGCATAACCCAAATCCCGAGCTACAACCTGGGCGTGTTCCAAACTGGTAAGATGACCGATGAGACCAAACATGATTCGATTGAGTTATTTTTGAGTTAACATCCTCTTGGGGGAGGCTATTTTATTTACCCATCTCCCGGCACGAGCTGTATGAGTCGATGCCGGACCATAGAAATTAATTTTACCTGCAAAGGAGCAGGTTTGCTTGTGATTTTATGTTTAATCTTATCACCAACCTGCCCATAGTGCCAGCAATTCCGAATAAAGCTCTCCCCACCGGCTCCGGCGCGAGGTGGGGGTGTCATAATGCTAATCCCGGACTCGCCTGAGTGCTACATTTAACCTTCTCAAACCTGTATAAAACTTATTAAAGCTTTACGCCGATTGAAAAAGTATCGCATTGTCTTGGAAGACAACGGCAGTAGCCGGCAAAGCACGAAGCATAATGTTTCGTGCGCCTACCCAGTCACGGGGTGCTGTATAGCCGCAATTAGGACATTTCAAAACCTTACTTCCCCCTAGTTTCTCATGGATTTGACCACAATGGGGGCAGGTTTTAGAGGTATAACTTTCCTTCAGCGCGGACAACTAAAACACCTTTTCTTTCTGCTTGTTGCATGAGACGTTTAGAAAATATGTAGTGACTCCAAGTTAACAAGTGTCTCGCTGACTTAGAGTTGAGCTTTCTACGATATTTGACAACCATTTCACTCGAATTAAAAGTAGGAAGAAAGATAAGTTTATAGTGATTAACCAAGACATGAGCGACTTTCTTATGTAAATCGTCCACTAGCTTACGAATACGCTCGCGCATTCGATGAGAAGCTTTACGCATTCGATATCGTTTTCGTTTGATTTGACATTGACTAATCTGGCTCATTAACACGTCTACATGGTAGCAAAGGCGATTGATTTTGCTAATATCATTAGTGGCAAATTCAGTAATTGATTCACCATCATAACCCACCAAAAAGGAGCGAAGGCCAGGAGCTAAAGCCATAACTCGCTCTGGCTCTGTTGTTTCCCGCTCTTGATGCTCTGGAAAACAACCATACCATTTACCCCTTGCGTATTTTAGTTGTGTGACCTAAAGGCAATTCTTAGGTAGAGCTTGAGGTGAAGTAAAGGTTAAACCTTTAGTTAAACGGGGATACGTCCCTTTTTTAAAGTTATTCACCTTGAATTTAATGATTTGAGATGGTGCCCTACAGGACTTTAATTGGACTTTACCTTGGTTGACTTTGGCTGGTTTAAAAGCATCGAAAGCATCGGCTACTGCTTCCGGTAATTGATGTCCTGGTAAAGATTTTACCCATTCCGGTTTGTCACTATTTCTGACTAACTTTTGGCAGTCAAAACAGCTCCCTTGAACCCCTTGTTTCCAAGTAGCAATGGTCTGGTTATAAATCCACCTATAAGCTGCTAACCAACGTTTCCCAACGGTGTGTAATTCTTTACAAGGATACAATCTCACTTGGCTCAAACTGTTTGGAGTCATCTGGCTTGTCTGATGACGGGGTTTCTTTTTGAAGTTCTTGACGGGCTTGTTTTTCGTACTTTCGTAGTCCGTAAAGCCGAGCAGAGAAACAGTGGAGGATGGACAAGATATCGCTAACGAGTTCTTGTTCTGGAGAGAGACTCTTTTTCCTGAGAACCACGAGTTCACATCCACTTTTTGCACATAACCATTCAATGAGTGGAAATCCGAAACGGACCAGTCTATCGGCGTGAGCGATGACAAGTGTGCCGATATTTCCTTCGTATATTCGTTCCAATATAGCGAGGAACTTTCGCCGTTTAAAATTGAGTCCACTGCCAACTTCTGTAATAACTTCTGCTGTTGGGTATGCGCTGCGTAGAAATTCAGCTTGTCTAGTGAGGTCATCCTTTTGGGAATGGGTGCTGACTCTTGCGTAACAGACAATGCATGAATGTTTCTCGGCTTCTTCGATGATGTATCTTCGTTGGTTGCCAACGGTACGAACGGCTTTAATTGCGCCGAGTTTTTCCCATCTTCGCAAGGTGGCAACGCTGACGGAGAAGATTTCTCCGGCTTCCTTCGGTGTAACATATTTTGGCACTTTAACTCCGGTTATTGTGGTTGTTTGCATAGTACAAGGTTTTGGGTTTGTGTGTAGGTTTGAGTAAGTTTTTTGTTACTAGCAAGCACGTCTGGGCGCAGAAGCCTTTGTGAAGTTTCCCTCCTTTTCCCATCGTCATTAGGGCCCGCATTGCCACAGACTCGAGTCGCTGATATCGACGATCTATGTCTGGTCCAGGGTGAATTAATTCACGATGGATTACAGTGCCGTCAAAGGTTACGACTGTGACTGTTGCTGTGGTATTGATACCCAAATCAACCGCCACAACATTTTGATCCGGGTTCCGTTTCGCGCTGTACACAATGAAACGGAACGGAAAGATGACAAGCCTGGTCATTGAAAATCAGAGCGGGGGACAACATTTGGTAGCCGGGTATCTCATGGCGTTCCCGTAGTCCGGTAATCTGAACCCTTGTCCCCAGCCTAAAGGCATGGGGATTCTTGGGCTGAATCCTGCCTCCACTAACCCTCGTTAGTTTTGGTCTTACAGTTTCATGTCGTATCTGACTACACCTTTTACAGTAAGCACTCTTCAAGAATACTCCCCAAGCGTAAATCCGGGTATGCCCTACCCTATTTGATTTTGACTTCGCTCTGGCCATTTGGACTGACGATGAAAGATTTTCTACCAGTGATGGCTAGAGTTTTAGGGATTACGGAGTGTCTCTTGTTTCCGGCGTTCCCAAAGTCAACGAATTAAATTTATGTTCACACCAAGTCGCCCTAAAAGGACGAGGTTTTCAACCCATTTTTTCTGATAAGGCTATGACGACTAAGACTCTGGCGATCGCAGATCCCACCTGTTAGCGCGGTTCGGCTGCGATCAGTTCGGCGGAGCTCACCGACCGCACCGACCGTTTTTGTTCAAAATCTCAACCTGACTAAGTTAAACTCCTGCCAAACCATAAGCAGACATCCGCATAATATCGCGGGTAGTGAAACCAATATTGCTCAGAGCTTCCCCATAGGCAATCATGAAGTCCTCAATTAAGGCTTCTTTCTCCATTCCCAGGATACTGGCATCTTTTTCCACCTGGTTAAGCATTTTCCAGACCAGGGGTAGGTTTTGGCGGTTAGCTTCTTCTAGTTCAGCTTTGGACTCCTCAAAGTGAGCTTTCAGCCACTCCTCGCCAAAGTTCAGATGCTCGTACTCATCTTTAACCACGCCTTCGGTAATTTTGCGAGCAAAGGGATCAGCCACAGGGATATAGATGTTGTAAGCAGCGATCGCAAAACTTTCAATAATTAAAGATTGGATCAGCAAACAAGTCACCAACTTACCTTCAGCCGCCGCCTTTTGGAAATTACCATGAAGTTTAGCAAAGAACTCACGGCCAAAGTCCATGTCTGGGGTAACTTCCAGGTTGCGACCACAAGCCTGAAACCCTTTCTTATGACGCTTTTCCATTTTCGACAGACGAATTAGCTCTTCCCGTTCTTCAGGTAGCATTTCACCCAGTTTGATGTAATTATCAGATGCTTCCTGCTCACCTTCAATTACGATCGCATTAATCCGGCTATAGGCATCTTTATAGGTTTCGTTTTGAAAGTCCAGTTCAGTAATTGTTTCAAGCTGTGGCATAAATTAGATTTCTCCTGGTAACAAACAAATGAGCTGTTCTTGACACTCCCACGCCCCTTAACAGTGGAATTCTTGGTTCAGCGATCCGACTTACACATCTAACTCAAAAGCCAGATACCCAGAGGTCGATATCTGATACATTTACGCGACATTTATCCGGTTGTTCCCGGACAATGCGACGATAGCACTATTACCCGTTAAGGTAACAGAGGCGGTATCCCGCAAAGCTTTTAGAAAGATTCCAAAAGCACCGTTCCAGTCCCGTGGTAGAGTGAACCCCCACTCCGGACATCGGAACACTTTTGAGCCACCTAGCTGGGAATGGACATGACCACAGTGAGTACAGGTTTTGCTGGTGTATTCTTCGGTCACATCTACAACTGTTCAGTTATTTCCGCGCTTATGTCTCAGGGTTAGTTTGAATCGATAATGCGCCCATTTCAGCATGGCGCGGGCAGTCTTAGACCTGATTAGACGCTTCACCTTGGCAACCATATTGGAAGTCTCGAAGGGGGGCAAAAAAATCAGGCTGTGTTATGGGATGGCTAGGGATGCGACCCAATCAACCAAGGGGTTGAAGTCCTCACCGGGTAGTTATTTCGCCCATTTCAGCTCTATTTCATACCCGAAGGTCTCGCACCATACTTGGTATTATACCGTATTGCCGTAAAATGTTAACCTAATTTGAGATTAAATCATGCTCTCATTCCCGAGAACCTGTTTCGATCTGCCTGACCGTACAGTGGGGTCGAAAAATCGTCTATTTTATAGCTTGCCTCACTCCTTATTGGCCATTATACTGATAATCCAGACACACACAATCATGGTATCTGACCAACTCAATGGCCTTGAGCATCAGCAAGCATTAGGATCTTTATAGTTTACTTTATCTATTTATTCCAGGAATTGACCAACTTTGTAGGATTTTCTAGGATTAGTTCCTGACCTACCCAGTTAAACTTAATGATCATAGCATTTTTGATAAGTTTATCTTAATCCAATTAGCGATCGCCTTATAACTCAACTTTATGAAAAAATCTGTAAACTGGACTACTTTTTTTCAGGTACTGACCCTGTTGTTGTTACTGGTGGGGGCGGGAATTGTCCTGCTGCCTCTAGTGATTGTGGTAGGATCCTCCCTATCAGAACCTAGTGCCGTCGATAGTTCTCAGCTTACCCTGAAAAACTACCAAGAGGCATGGCAGCGGGGTAGCTTTCTGTTAGCCTTCGCCAATTCCACCTTTGTCGCCTTATCTGTAACCGCCTTTCAGGTGATCACCTCAGCCTTAGCGGGTTATGCCTTAGCGCGACTCAAATTTCGCGGCCGCCAGGCGATCGTTTTAGTAGTGTTAGCGACTTTAGTCATTCCCTTTCAATTATTAGTCGTTCCCATTTTTCTCGTCCTCAAATGGGGTCATTTACTCAACTCCTACTGGGCTTTAATCCTACCCACAGCCGTCAACGGCTTCGGGATTTTTCTGTTACGCCAATATTTCATCACCATTCCCGTAGCCTTAGAGGAAGCGGCCACCATTGACGGGGCCAACCGCTGGCAAATTCTCACCCAAATTATGCTACCCCTAGCCCGTCCTGCCCTAGTAACCCTGTTTCTATTTACCTTCATTGGCGAATGGAATGATTTATTCAAGCCCCTGGTATTTACCACCAGACCTGAGTTAAGAACCGTACAACTAGCTTTAGCCGAATTTCAGGAACAGTTTACCAGCAGTTGGCAACTACTAATGGCCGCCGTAGTTATTGCCACTGTCCCCGTGGTGATCTTATTCCTGTTGGGTCAGCGACAGTTCATCCGAGGTATTGCTACCACAGGAATTAAAAATTAACCCCTCAGCAATTGACAATGGTTTGGCGATCGGGTTTGATGAGAAACAGATGAGCAGCCGATTTTCTGGTGAGGCCAAGTTGGATGTTGAAACGATTGCGAGTTCTGATCATCAGTTGTTTAGTTTCCCTGATGCTGGGGGGATGTGTTCACTCCGATATAGGGATTGAATTTTCTGATCAGACCCACGGCAAAATTGTCCAGCATATCCGGTTAGCCGAAGGAGTGACTAACTTCGGATCTGACGCTTTAGATGAGTGGCTTCCGAGTCTGCGTCGTCGCGCCAAACTTCTCAACGGTAAAGCTAAACAATTGTCCAATCAGGAGATTGAAGTTACTATCCCCTTTGACAATGGGGCAGATTTGCAGAAAAAATTTAGCGCCTTTTTTAACCCCATGACCCCCCCCTCTAGCCGATCGCTTCCGGCTACAGAAGGGCAACTACCACAATTTGCCTCAGATTTGCGTTTAAAGCAAAATAACTTAATATTTGCTCTGCGTAATCGGATTAACCTAGAATTAGACCTAACATCCCTAGCCCTAGTAGCCAGCGAGGATAACGTTATTGTTGGGGCCGAAAACCTGATCGACCTAGAATTTAGGCTGATTACTCCTTGGGGGGCGCGGGTCATAGGAGACGGCAACCCCGACTCTGACTCCAACCCGACCACAGAAGAAAACGGCAAGTTGGTAGTATGGACTCTCAAACCTGGAGAGATTAACCGACTCGAAGCCATTTTCTGGGTTCCTAGTCCTGTAGGTATTGGTACAGCTATCATTGCCGTTTTCGCATATTTTGGCTTCCTGCTGAAGTATCGACTGTTATCACCGACTGTCACACCAGCCGCCAATAATAATCAACCCCTTACCTCGGATAGCTAAAACTGGGTAAATTTTACTATGGTGATGACTGTAGTTTTAAAGACTCGTTTTTTATGGTCTCTAAAGCCCTCCCAAATATTTGACAAGCCGCGCTAACTTTTTATGAGAATCGCCCTTTTTACTGAAACATTTTTACCGAAAATAGATGGGATTGTTACCCGTTTATGTCATACCGCCGAACAACTAAATCGCCTAGGTGATGAGGTGCTAATAGTTTCTCCAGAAGGTGGATTAACCGAATATAAAGGCTGTCAAATCTACGGTGTAGATGGATTTCCTCTCCCTATGTATCCCGAACTCAAAATCGGTCTTCCTCATCCGGGAATTGGGGCAAAATTAGCCGAATTTAAACCAGATATTATCCATGTGGCTAACCCGGCTGTATTAGGATTAAGTGGCTTATATTATGGTAAAAAACTCAACGTCGGGTTAGTAGCCTCCTACCATACCCATCTACCCCAATACCTGCACCACTACGGCTTAGGAATGCTGGAGGAATTCCTGTGGGGGTTATTGCGTACAGCCCATAATCAGGCTATGTTAAACCTGTGTACCTCCACAGCTATGGTTGAGGAATTACGCAATCATGGCATTGAACGGGTAGACCTATGGCAGAGGGGGGTGGATACAGAACTGTTCCAGCCCCACAAAGCCACTAAAGAAATGCGCGCGAGCCTCAGTATGGGAAACCCAGACGATACCCTACTGTTGTATGTGGGGAGACTAGGAGCCGAAAAAGAAATCGATCGCATTAAACCTATTCTAGCAGCAATACCCAACGCCCGTCTAGCTCTAGTCGGAGATGGTCCGAACCGAGAAAACCTAGAACAACATTTCGCCGGAACTCCCACCAACTTCGTGGGTTATCTGCGGGGAGAACAATTAGCGGCCGCTTACGCCTGCGCTGATGCCTTCATTTTCCCTTCCCGGACAGAAACCCTAGGTTTAGTCCTCCTCGAGGCTATGGCGGCAGGAACCCCCGTAGTAGCCGCGCGGTCTGGGGGAATTCCCGATATTGTCACTGACGGAGTAAATGGCTATCTGTTTGACCCCAAGGATGAACAAGGAGCCATCAAAGCCACCAGTAGACTGTTATCCCATAGTGATGAGCGGGAAAGGTTGCGACAAAATGCTCGATTAGAAGCCGAACGCTGGGGGTGGGCTGCGGCCACTAGCCAACTGAGGCGCTATTATCAAAATATTTTGACTCGTCAATCACTGCCCTCTGTTGCCTAGTTGAGAGGAAACCCGTAGACTTGAGACAAGGAATGGATTATCGCTGTTCCTTGCTTCTTCCTTTTTAGGCTACTGAATCGGGGGATCAACCGTTCAGATGGAGTCCTTTGTCAATTTAACCCCGACCCATGACAGTTTCCCACGCAGGTAGCATTCTGGCTACATTGACTCAAGTTAATCGCATGGGCTTGTTGGCAGATCGTGTAAAAAATCTGCCAATGGGAGAGTTTATTTGTATTCTCGATTTCATTACCGCAGAATTTCAACAATTTCTCCGAGCTATCGAACTGATTAACAATGAAGCGATCGAAACCCTCCTCGAACAGCTTCTCGATGCCTTTACTCTCAAAATCGGACAAATCTTAGAAGCCGATCGCACTACCATTTTTTTGATTAATCGCAGCAAGGGTCAGCTTTGGTACAAAACCTCTCCCGAAAACAACGAAACTGACGGCGAGGGGAACTCCGACTCTAAACATACCGAGGAAATTCGCCTACCTATGGATGTGGGTATTCTTGGCCATGTCGCCTGTACCGGAGAAGCCCTCAATATCACTGATGCTCAAACCCATGAGTTCTTCGACCCCGCTATTGATCAACCATCAGGGTACGAAGCGCGCAGCATTCTCTGTATGCCCATTTTTAGCACCCAAAATCCTCAAGAGGCCGTCGCCGTGGTGCGACTCCTCAATAAAGCAGGCGATCGCCCTTTTACCGAGGAAGACGAACAGCAATTTCGCTCCTTTGCTGATTCTATTGGCATTATCCTCGAAAGCTGTCAATCATTTTTTGTGGCCGCCCGTAACCAGCGAGGTGTAGCAGCCCTCCTCAAGGCTACCACTACCCTCGGTCAAAGTTTAGATCTCGAAACTACTTTGTTATCCGTAATGGAACAGGCGAGAGACCTAATGCAAGCCGATCGCAGTACCATTTTCCTACTCAAAAAAGAAACCGAGGAACTCTGGACTAAAGTAGCTAAGGCTGATGGTAAAACCATGATGGAAATTCGCATTCCCGCTAATAAAGGAATTGCGGGTTATGTGGCTTCCACAGGTCAAGTGCTAAATATTACCAATGCTTATGCAGACCCCCGCTTTGACCCGACAACCGATCGCAAAACTGGCTATCGCACTCGTAATATTCTCTGTATGCCAGTTTACAACGCTAAGGGTGAGCTGATTGGTGTCACTCAGTTAATTAATAAACATAAAGGCAGTTTCACCGATTCTGATGAGGAATTTCTGCGGGCTTTTAATGCTCAGGCGGGTATTGCTTTGCAAAATGCCCAACTGTTTGAAAATGTCATGGTGGAGAAACAGTATCAAAAAGATATTCTCCAAAGTCTCTCAGATGTGGTTATTTCTACCGATTTACAAGGTCGCATTGTTACCATTAATGATGCCGCTTTAGAATTGCTCGGCTGTCCCCGTCACCGTCCCCGCCATCGACAAATTCGCGAATATTGGGAATCTCAACTTAGCGGACAATATATCTGGGATGTTCTTCCTATTGAAAATTTGCAATTGCGTCTTGAGGATAGTCTCAAATTTGCCGCCCGCCATTTTGTCCCCGAACAAAGTTTAACTGTAGGATTAGTCGAAATGATAGTTGGGGAATTTGGAGATACAACACCCATCCCCATTTTGGTGGTTCCTGATGAGAAAAAACCAGATATTTATCATGTTTGGGGTCAAGAATATCAGCCTTTGGATGGCAATGCTTTGGCTGATAATGAGGCGATCGCTTCCGAAATTCGACAGCTAGAACGTAGCATTAATTTGACTGTTAATCCTTTGACTAACCCCGAAGGTGGTGTCCGGGGTGGTTTGGTGGTTTTGGAAGATATTAGCCGCGAAAAACGTATGAAAACTACCATGTATCGCTATATGACTCCCGGAGTGGCTGAACGGGTTATGGCTTTGGGAGAAGATGCTTTGATGATTGGGGAAAGGAAAGAAGTAACTATTCTATTTTCTGATATTCGTGGCTATACCACCTTAACTGAAAATTTGGAAGCCTCTGATGTCGTCGCGTTGTTAAATCAATATTTTGAAACTATGGTCGAAGCCGTTTTTTCCCATGAGGGAACTTTGGATAAGTTTATCGGGGATGCACTTATGGCTGTGTTTGGTGCGCCTCTTCCCCTCAGAGATAATCATGCTTGGATGGCGGTTAAGTCCGCTTTGGATATGCGAAAACGGTTGAAAGATTTTAATGAGTCTCGACCTAATGAACCTCAAATTAAAATTGGTATTGGTATGAGTTCCGGAGAAGTCGTATCGGGAAATATTGGCTCTCAAAAACGGATGGATTATACTGTGATTGGCGATGGGGTTAATTTGAGTTCCCGCTTGGAACAACTGACTAAATTGTATGGCTGTGATATTATTTTAAGTGAGATGACTTATCATTTGTGTGGCGATCGCATTTGGGTGAGAGAGTTGGATAAAGTCCGGGTGAAAGGTAAAAATAATGCCGTTAATATTTATGAGTTGATTGCCTCAAAATCTCAGGCTTTAGATGATAAATTGGTCGATTTTTTGGGCTATTATAACCTGGGACGACAGGCTTATTTGGCTAGGGATTTTGCTTTGGCTATTCAGCATTTTGAAGTAGCTCAAAAAATGCGATCGGATGATAGGGCTGTCGAAATTCACATCGGTCGCGCCCAGAATTATTTACAAAATCCCCCACCCCCCGACTGGGATGGTATCCATACTATGACAACTAAATAATTAATAATTAATGATTCAATAATTCATTATTATTGATTGATTATGTATCATGGGATACACCCTTTGGCTATAATCAACGGTAGGGGAGTCAAGCAAACTTGATGTTTGAGCAGATGCTACCTACACAAATCACAAACAAGCGCTATACTGTCTGATAGTCAAAATCTTTGAGCCACTACTGTACTGCATGGGTCAGCCTAAGACCCTGTACATAGTTGGGTAATAGTCCTATCTGAGGTATTTTCATGGTTAATCGAGTGACCAATATCGAAGAATTAGAGAACTTGATTGCGCGGGTAAAAGTAGCCCAGCAAAAATTCTCTGGCTTCACTCAAGAACAGGTAGACTACATTTTTAAGAAAGCAGCCCTAGCCGCTAATGCTGCGCGTATACCTCTAGCTAAAATAGCCGTCGAAGAAACCGGTATGGGGGTAGTTGAGGATAAGGTGATTAAAAATCACTTCGCCTCAGAAATCATCTATAACAAGTATAAAAACACCAAAACCTGTGGTGTTATTGAATCCGATAAATCCTTCGGATTCCAAAAAATCGCCGAACCTGTGGGCATCTTAGCAGGTATTGTCCCCACTACTAATCCCACCTCTACCGCTATTTTTAAGGCTTTAATTGCCTTAAAAACTCGCAATGGGATTATTTTTTCACCCCACCCCCGCGCCCAAAAATGTACTAATGAGGCGGCGCGTATTATTCTGGAAGCAGCCGTTGAAGCCGGTGCGCCCGAAGATATTATTGGTTGGATTGATGAACCGACAGTTCCCCTATCTCAGGCGTTGATGCAGCATCAAGATGTTAAACTGATACTGGCTACAGGGGGTCCGGGAATGGTGCGGGCTGCTTATTCTTCCGGGCGACCCTCTTTAGGTGTTGGTGCGGGGAATACTCCGGCTTTAATTGATGATTCTGCTCATATTAAAATGGCGGTATCTTCGATTATCCTCAGTAAAACTTTTGACAATGGCATGATTTGTGCTAGTGAACAGTCTGTAATTGTCGTTGATTCTATTTATGACCAGGTACGGGAGGAATTTCTCTCCCGTGGTGCTTATTTCCTCACCCCAGAAGAAACCGATCGCATGGCGAAGGTGATTTTTGTAGACGGTCATCTTAACCCCGAAATTGTCGGTCAAACTGTTAATAAATTGGGAGGAATGGCGGGGCTAAGTCTTCCTGATAATACCCGTGTGATTATCGGCGAACGACCAGATATTGATGATGATGACCCCTTCGCCCATGAAAAACTATCGCCGGTTTTGGTTATGTATCGGGCGAAAGATTTTGAGGATGCCGTTCTGAAAGCTGAACGTTTGGTACAGTTGGGAGGTCGTGGTCACACCGCCGCTTTGTATACTTCCCCTAATAATACTGATCATATTAATGCCTTTGAGGGTAAGGTACAAACCGCGCGGGTGTTAATTAATACCCCTTCATCTCAAGGGGCGATCGGAGATTTGTATAACTTCCGTCTTGACCCTTCTTTAACTCTGGGTTGTGGAACTTGGGGCGGTAATTCCATTAGTGAAAACGTCGAACCTACTCACCTGTTGAATATTAAAACCGTTGCCGAACGACGGGAAAATATGCTGTGGTTCCGAGTCCCTCCCAAAATCTATTTCAAGTATGGTTCCCTACCCGTCGCTTTGCGAGAGTTGGCGGGTAAAAAACGGGCTTTTATTGTCACTGATAAGCCTTTGTTTAATTTGGGAATTACCGCATCTCTTGAGGAAGTTCTCGAAGAAATCGGGGTGAAATATGACGTTTTTTATGATGTTGAACCTGACCCGTCTTTGGATACCGTACAACGGGGTTTAACTCTCATGAATACCTTTGAACCCGATGTCATTATTGCCATTGGTGGTGGGTCGCCTATGGATGCTGCTAAGATTATGTGGCTCATGTATGAACATCCAGATATTGAGTTTGAAGGTTTGGCGATGCGATTTATGGATATCCGTAAACGGGTCTATGATTTGCCGCCGCTGGGAGAAAAAGCAGTAATGGTAGCAATTCCTACTACTTCGGGAACTGGATCCGAGGTGACACCCTTTGCTGTGGTTACCGATCGCCGCAATAATATTAAGTATCCTTTGGCAGATTATGCCTTGACTCCTAATATTGCGATCGTTGACCCCGAATTGGTCTTAAATATGCCAAAAAGTTTAACCGCTTTTGGGGGTATTGATGCCTTAACTCACGCCATAGAAGCCTTTGTTTCCGTGTTGGCTTCCGAATACACCAATGGTATGGCTTTAGAAGCAATTCGGCTGATTTTCAAGTATCTACCTAGTTCCTATAACAATGGCGCGAATGACCCGAAAGCGCGGGAAAAAATGCACTATGCCTCTACCATGGCCGGGATGGCTTTTGCTAATGGTTTCTTGGGTATTTGCCATTCTATTGCCCACCAATTAGGGGGGACATTCCACATTCCCCACGGTTTAGCGAATGCCTTAATGATTAGCTATATAATTCGCTACAATGCTACTGATGCACCCTTCAAACAAGCCACTTTCTCCCAATACAAATATCCTAACACTAAATGGCGTTATGCTCGCGTCGCGGATTATTTGAATTTGGGCGGAAATACTGATGATGAAAAAATCGATCGCCTAATTTTGGCTATTGAAGAACTCAAGCATAAGGTAGGAATTCCTAAAGCCATGAAAGAAGTCGTTAAAGAAAGCGAAGCCGAGTTTTTGGCTAAGGTTGATGAAGTCGCAGATCAAGCCTTTGATGATCAGTGTACAGGGGCCAATCCTCGCTATCCCTTAATTGAGGATCTCAAACAACTGATTATTGATGCCTATTATGGGCATCCAGTCGTCGCTACCGAAAATAATGGCAAAACTGTATTTCCGACTTTTGGCCCGGAACCAGTTATGATGGGTGAATAGGTTGTGAGTTACCTATAAATTGAAGCCCATTTGAGAGGCGAGTTTCTGACTAGATCAGATCGCCTCTTTTTTTTGCTCAAATGGGGGCCAGCATAGCCATAAATATTTTGGTGTCTATCATGTATAATCCGAATATTAGATTCTCACTAAGAACCTGATTTGAGTAATTATCTGGATGACCATAACAGCCCATGACCTATATCACCATCGTCTTGATATTACTGCCAATTTTGGTAGGATTTTGCATTTATCTATTCCCCAAAATCGATCGCTATTCGGCTATGGCGGTTGTCCTGATGTCTTTTGCTTACGGGTTATGGGTTATCTTAGAACCCCCCAACCTGAATATTCAATTATTGAATAACTTTGGAGTTCAATTATTAATTGATCAGAATAGTGGCTACTTAATCTTGACCAATGCCTTAGTCACTATGGCAGTGATTGTCTACTGTTGGCAGTCCCGGATTACTGGCTTGTTTTTTACTCAGATATTAATTGTTCATAGCAGCCTTAACTCAATTTTTATGTCCCAGGACTTTATTAGTCTATATGTGGCTTTAGAAGTCTTAGCAATAGGCGTTTTTTTATTAATTGCTTATCCTCGCAGCGATCGCTCAATTTGGGTAGGCTTACGCTATCTATTTGTTAGCAATACCGCCATGCTATTCTACCTGGTAGGGGTCGCCCTTGTCTACCAAGCCCATCATTCCTTTGCTTTTGCTGGCTTACGGGGTTCCTCTCCAGAGGCTATATCCCTAATCTTCATGGGTTTATTAGCCAAGGGTGGTATCTTCGTCTCAGGGTTATGGCTACCCATGACCTATGCTGAATCAGAAACCCCTGTTTCCGCCCTTCTCTCAGGAATTGTCACCAAAGCCGGAGTTTTTCCCTTAGTACGTTTAGCTTTAATTCTACCCGAATTTAGCCCAGTTCTAAGCATCTTTGGGGTAGCCGCCGCCTTGTTAGGTGCAATTTATGCCATTTTTGAACAAGACACCAAACGCACCCTCGCTTTTAGTAGTATTTCCCAATTAGGTTTGATGATTGTCGCCCCCGTCGCCGGAAGTTTTTATGCTCTCACTCACGGCTTAGTTAAATCAGCTTTATTCCTCATAGAAGGAAGTCTACCTAGTCGCGACTTTAAACAACTGCACCAGCAGCCGATTACCACTTTCCTCTGGCTAATTCTACTCCTGGCTAGTTTATCTATATCTGGTTTCCCCCTGTTATCTATTTTTTCAGCAAAAGCCCTCGTTTTTAAAGACTTGTCAGCCTGGGAAGATATCGCTCTCAATATTGCCTCAGTGGGAACCGTCATCTATTTTGCCAAATTTATCTTTATTCCCCACGAACAGTCCGCCGCCTCCGAAAAATTTGACTCTCAAAAAGTGGCATTACTGCCAGCTATATGTATTCTGTTTATTGCCTTAATTTTCGCTAATCTTCCCTACTACGAGTCTACCTATACCGTCGAGAAGATTACTAAGGCTTTAGCTACTATTGGGGTGGGTTGGTTAGCCTATTTTATGATTTTCAAAAACTCCCTAATTAACCTCCCGAAAACTTGGGAAAAATTAGACCATCTGATTGGGGTCATGACTCTGAGTTTAACTGGTATATTTTGGCTGGTTGTGTGGTTAAAAATTTCCTAAATTTTTGCCATGATAAACCCGAGCATTTTGGCTAACTAAAATTTTGCCAAAATTCCCAAAAAGATATTTTGTTTTTTGCGGAAATAGTGTATGCTTTACATATAATTAACCAACTCCTTTAGCTGACAGATCATTGTGTTAGAGTCGTTAGTATTCGCCTCCGTGATGTTCGGATTTTTCGGCATCATTCTCAAAAAGAACCTGATGATGAAAATTATCTCCATGGATGTGATGAGTACAGGGGTAATCGCCTATTATGTACTTATCGCCTCCCGAGATGGCTTTTTTACGCCGATTATCGGTAATGCCAGAGATAATGGCAATTATGCCGACCCCGTGCCACAGGCGGTGATTTTGACAGCGATCGTAATTGGCTTTTCCGTCCAAGCATTAATGCTGGTTGGTGTCATGAAGTTAGCCCGCGATAACCCCACCCTAGAAACCGACGAGATCGAAAAGAACAATACCCCATGACCAATATTACGATCGCATTGATAGCATTACCAATGTTTATCGGGTTCAGTATCTATTTACTTCCCAAATTCGATCGCTATCTAGCTGTTTTGGCAGCCCTTTGTTCCCTAGCTTATGGGTTGCAGGTTCTGTTAAATGATACAGATTTGCCAATCAAACTACTAGATAACTTCGGTGTTCAACTATTAGTTGATCAACAAAGTGGCTACTTGATTGTGACCAACGCCCTAGTCACAACTGCAGTGATTTTTTACTGTTGGAACCGGGAGAAAGTCGCTTTTTTTTATGCCCAGACAATGATTTTACATGGCAGTGTTAATGCCACATTTGTTTGTCAGGATTTTCTTAGCCTGTATGTAGCCCTAGAGGTTTTAGGAATCGCAGTTTTCCTGTTAATTTCCTACCCTCGTAGCGATCGCTCAATTTGGATAGCCCTACGCTATCTATTTGTGAGCAACACCGCCATGCTATTCTACCTGATCGGGGTCGGTCTTGTCTACCAAGCCGATCATTCCTTTGCCTTTAGTGGCTTACGGACTTCACCTCCAGAAGCCATAGCCCTAATCTTAATGGCACTATTAGTCAAAGGTGGCGTGTTTGTCTCTGGGTTATGGCTACCGCTAACCCACTCCGAATCGGAAACCCCCGTTTCCGCCCTTCTCTCAGGAGTCGTAGTCAAAGCCGGAGTCTTTCCCCTAATTCGTTGCGCCCTAATTGTACCAGAGATTGACCCAGTGCTAAGAATCTTTGGTATCAGCACCGCCATTTTCGGTGTGGTTTATGCAGTTTTTCAAAAAGACACCAAGCTAACCCTAGCTTTTAGCACCATTTCCCAGTTAGGATTTGTTCTTGCCGCCCCAGTAGTTGGCGGTTTTTATGCCCTCACCCACGGCTTGGTTAAATCAGCTTTATTCTTAATAGCTGGAAGTTTACCTAGTCGCAGCTTTAAGCAACTACAGGCGCAGCCCATTAATACCTCAGTTTGGATACCATTATTGATAGCTAGTTTGTCTGTCTCTGGTTTCCCTTTACTGTCTGGCTTTGGTGCGAAGATTATCACCTTTAAAAATCTGTGGTCTTGGCAAGAAATCATCCTTAATATAGCCGCCATAGGAACAACCATATACTTTGCTAAATTCATCTTTATTCCCCATACTCAACTACCAGCAACCCCAGAAACTGAAGAAAAGCAACGGGGGTTATTACCAGCCATGGTAATTCTGCTGGGGGGGCTGATTTTGGCTAACTTTTTCTATTATCAATCAGTTTACACCATTGATAATATTGTCAAATCTCTGGTAACTATAAGTGTCGGATGGTTGGCTTATTTTGTGCTGTTTAAAGACTTAGTAGTGAACCTGTCCAGATCCTGGGAAAAGCTGGAACATATTATTGGTGGAATGACCATCATGTTAACAGTGCTCTTTTGGTTTATTTTCGCGGTGGGTATAGCATGATTAAATATCTGTCTCTCAACTTAATTCTGCGATTAGCTATTTGGTTTCTGATTACTGCTGACCTGAGTTTAGCTAATATCATTATCGGGGTGAGTGTGTGTTTATTATTACCCGGTCGTAGCCCCTCTAAGGCGGCTTTAAACGACTGGTTAAGGGCTTTTGGGGAAGTCATTAGGTCAGTGCCTCAAGCCTACCTAGAGGCTTTTGAGATTATCTTAAAACCCCATAATTATGAAGATATCACCATGGAAAGAGTGAAACCCCAAAGAACACCGGGTTTAATTTTTTTAGATATCTTTATCATTACCTTTACCCCGAAAACAATTGTTTTAAAATATCACCAAGAGGGCTGGTATGAAGTCCATTGGGTACGTCGCCGGAGGCCTGATTCATGAACACTATTTTAATGATAATGCTGGTAGCTTTAATGATTCCTATTTACGAAGCCTGCCAAGATGATAATATTTGGCAAAAGGTGTTAGCATTTTCTAGTATTGCTAGTAAAACATCGATCATGATTCTAGTTGTCTCGGTTTTAAGAGATGATTGGATGATTGGCGTAGTTGGGGTAATTATTCTCAGTGTTGGGAATGCGTCTTTAATGCTATTGGCTCAAATTCTTAGACGCATGAGTGATGTATTAACTAAGTGAATCATGATTAACTTATTCAGTGACCTTTTGATGTTAGTTGGGGTGGTCTTTTGGTTTTGGGGAACTTTTCCCCTAGTCGGCGATCGCTCAGTATTATTCAAACTACATGGTTTATCAGTCTCTGATACCTTGGGTTCCATGACCATAGTTTTCGGACTATTACTGAGAATTCCCAGCGAATGGCCCCTGCTGATTCTTGCCATTATTTCTTTGGCAATTTGGAATACTGTTTTAGGATATGTATTAGCTTACTGTTCCAGTAGTGAAGGTGACGATGAACGATAATACTATCTATCTAATCACGGCGTTAATGCCTCTAGCCACCGCCATGGTAGTTTTACAAGTTAACCCCTATCATGCCTTAGTAATTCGTGGTATATTGGGTGCTGTGGCTGCTTTGGTTTATGCGATCTTAGGGGCTGCAGATGTAGCCTTAACTGAAGCATTAGTGGGGACGATGCTGGCAATTACCCTGTATGGGGTGGCGGTGCGTTCTTCTTTGGTTATGCGTTTGGGTGTCCTGAAAGAGGAATTACAACAGCCGGAAAGCGATCGCCCTTTTGGTCAACTGGTCGATGAATTACGGGGAATTTTTCGCCAACATTATATGCGGGTTGAATTAGTACCTTATAAGGACTTAGAAGAGTTACATCATGCCTTAGTCACCAAGGAAATTCATGCCACTTGTATCCAGCCTTTACATTCAATATTTGCCAGTCCTTACCCGACCAAATCTCATCAACCAGAATCGCCAGAATCGCCAGAATCGGCAGAACCGGAACCTTTACCCTATTATACCACTACTAGGCTGAAACGGCTCTATGACATTATGCAAGCCGAACTGACATCATCCCGAACCATTTTAAACTATTTTAATTTAACAGAATCTGGGGAGAAACACTAATGAAATGGGTTTATGTCGCTGTGGGTGTGATACTTTATCTCAAGATGTTGCTGATTGCCAACCCGATCGATGAATGGTTGGGTCCTTCCATTGTGGAAGTAGTAGTGCAAGATAGTGGTGTACCTAATGCGGTTTCCGGCATCATTTTCAGAAATCGCCTCTATGATACCATCTTCGAGGTAGTGGTTTTTACCATCTCAATTATGGGCTGTAATTTTTTACTCGCCAATGAGAAACCCCTTAGTAAAGTGTATCGATTTACTGATCAGCCTTCCGTTGTTTTAGCGCGACTAGGCGCGACTATTGCGGCTTTGGTGAGTATTGAATTAGCCATTAGGGGTCATCTTAGCCCTGGGGGTGGTTTTGCTGCCGGAGTAGCAGGAGGGACGGCGATCGGTTTAATTGCGATCACTTCTCCACCGGAGTTAATGCAGGGAATTTATCAGCGTTGGCAGGCATCTATTTGGGAGAAAATTTCCGTCCTCATCTTTATTTTATTGGCGGTAATTACTCTGTTTGGTATAGAATTACCTCATGGTGAATTAGGGAGTTTAGTCAGTGGTGGGATTATGCCATTACTGAATATTTTAGTTGCCTTAAAGGTGGCTTTGGGGTCCTGGGCGGCGGTGTTAATTTTTATTCGCTATCGGGGCTTATTATAGGTTAATTTACCGTAAATTTCCCGATCGCAATACACTCACCAGCAGCCATAACCCCACCAGGGAAGCCGCCGCAAAGAGGATATTACTAATCAGAGACAACTGGGGAGTTTGCGCCCCAGTTGAAATCATCGCCGCCCCCATAATTAACGAACCGAGTACAATACTAAAAGACAGGCGGTTAGCCGCATCATTTAGGCTATTTTTCAGGCTAGTTAATTCTGGGATTCTAATATTCCATTTGAGAGTTTCGGAAGTAACCCGGTCTAAAAACAGTTCAATTTGACTAGGCGATCGCAATGATAAACTTTTGAGATCTAAAGCCGTCCTTAACAGAGTCTCTAGGGGGTTATCTCCTAACAATTGATTGCGGAATAACTCCGTCATCAATGGTTTAATCTCATTGAGTAAATTAACTTCCGGGTTAAAACTGCGGGTGACTCCCTCCAAATTCGCCAAAGTTTTAGCATATAATCCCATATTACTAGGGAGGCGAATTCTATTATTGCGAGAAATCTGCAAAATCTCATAGAATACCTGACTAAAATTAATTTCCGCCAGACTCAGATTATAATATCGTCTCAGCATACTATCATAATCATTAGTCAGGCGACCCAGTTGCACCGATTCCGATGATTCTGCTAATTCTAAGGTAAGTTGGGCGCAACGTCTAGCATCTATATCCACAACTGCTAGTAACATTTCGGTTAAAATTTGCTGAGTCCGAGGGTCTAGCCTTCCCACCATTCCACAATCTAAAATAGCTACCCGTCCATCATTAAGATAAAACAGATTTCCTGGGTGGGGGTCCGCATGAAAAAAGCCATCTAAATAGATTTGCTGAAAAAAGGCACGAAATAATAAACTGGTAATTTCTCCCCGGCGTGGATCATCCTCATTTGTCTGTTTCTTAGAAGGTTCTGACAGCAATAAAGGTACACCATCTAACCATTCTAATACCAGTAAATTAGGAGTTGTAAATTCCCAGTAAACTTTGGGAATAATTAACTTTTCGGGGTCAAACCACCGAGTTTTGGAGAGATTTTGCCGCAATTTGTCTGTATATTCAGCTTCTGAGGTAAAGTCTAATTCAGCTTTTAAAGCGCTAGTAAATTCCTCAGCGATCGCCACAATATCATAATCTTCTCCCCAGTCAGTAATCGCCACTAAATCCGCCAAGGATTTAATTAACTCAATATCCTGTTCAACAATAATAGAAATTCCTGGGCGCTGTACTTTCAAGGCAACTTCTTCGCCATTTTTCAATGTAGCGCGATGGATTTGTCCAATGGATGCCGCCGCCACCGCCTCAGTTTCAATACGACTAAAAATCTGGTCTAAAGGTTGAGAAAACTGTTGTCTAAGTTGAGTTTCAATATCCCCCCAAGCCACAGCGGGAACATTAGCTTGTAAATCGGTTAAAGCATCAACATATCTTCCCGGTAGCAAATCAGGACGAGTTGATAAAAGTTGTCCTAACTTGACATAAACCGGACCCAATTCAATTAAAATATTCCGTAAAACATCAGGAGATGGTAGCCGAGGTTCTTCTGGTTTATCCCCCACTAACAAACCCCGCATATAGTCCCAGCCGTTGCTGAAAACAATTTCCAAAATTTCGCGTTTTCGGGAGCTTTTTTTAGTAATGGAGAACATAAATTTATCGGGGATAAAACGGACTTAGTAATTCCTGAAAATATCAATAAACGCGCTGGGAACTACAAAAAGCGATCGCACTCTATTTAACGGCGTAATGATAGTATCTACTGTATCCGAAATACTCGCCAGGGTCGATCGCCCCACAATCACCACATCATTATTTTGGAGAGGAGGATTATTCGGGGAATTACCTCCCTGAGTAAAATCTATTGGTAGGCGGCGCTGTTCCACAGTACCATCAGGGCGAAAGCGAATCAACTCCACCGAAGACTGATGGGCGCGAGAGGTAAACCCCCCGGCCGTCAGTATAGCTTCATTTAAGGGAGTATTAGGGGGAATTTGAACAACTCCAGACCTTTGCACTTCCCCCACCACATTAACACGAATATTGTTTGGGGAGAAACTAGCGTTAGCAATTGCCCCCATTTCCACGGGGTTAATCTCCGTAGCTGTGGGTACAAAAACCGTGTCCCCTTCCTGTAATATTGTATCCTGGGTGGCATCACCATTTTGCAGTAATTCCCAAAGATTAATAGTAATCACTTGGCGACTCCCACGACTATCAGAGCGCCTAATTTCCACCTGTCGAATATCAGCCTCTGGTTTAACCCCTCCCGCCACCTGAATAGCGCGGGTAACAGTGGGGATGCTACCACCACCCGCCGCCCCAGGGACTCCAGCATCTCCGGTGCGAGCAGTGCCAGTAACAGTATAAGGCCCCGGTCGAAATACTTGCCCAATCACAGCAATATTTAAAGGTTCACTTTGGTCAGCCGCAAAACTCGCCGCGCGGCGGTTAGATAATTGTTCCAGATTGGCCGTTTCTAAGGCAGGGATGAAGATACTATCACCATTTTGTAGAACTATATCCTGTTGCAGATTATCCCCGTCTAGGATAGGTTCTAGGTTTACTTCTAGTATTTGTTCTTGTCCCTGGTTGGTGAGGCGACGAATTTGCACCCGACTGATATCCGCCATTAGCCGAATTCCTCCAGCTTGCTTAATGGCTTGGGTAATGGTAGCGACTCCCCCTGGTCCTCCTTGACTGGGGATGGTATAGGGACCGGGGCGGCGCACTTCTCCAGATACGGCAATATCAATTAGGGTGGCTTCGTTGTTAGCAAAACTAGCCCTAGCAATTTGTCGCCCCATTTCTGGGTCAATTTCGGTGGTGGTGGGAATATAGATAACATCTCCATCCCTAAGCCGGATATCGGTGCTGAGACTACCTGTTTGCAGAAGTTCCATCAGATTTAGATTGATGATTTGCTCTGATGTTCCCAACTGGGGTCGTCGTAGTTGCACCTGTCGCAGGTCTGCGGCTTGGGTGATACCTCCGGCTAATTGTAGGGCGCGGGTAATGGTGGGAAATTGGGAACCTTCCCTCGCCATGGTATAGGAACCGGGGCGGTTGATTTCGCCTGAAATGCCTATTCTGAGGGGACGGGGAGTAATGAGGCTGATGGTTACTCTGGGGTTTCGTAATACTCTGGCGCTTTCATAGCGATCGCCTATAGCCCTAGCCGCCTCTTCTAAGGTCATGCCACTTACGGAAATACTACCAGCTTGGGGAAGGTTAACTGTACCGTCAACTAATACTTCTTGTTGACTGCTATATTGTTCGACGGGAAAAATAAATACTTGGATTACATCACCGGCACCCAAGGTATATGGGGCTTCTTGGGTTGGTGGCGCTGAAAGCTGCGAAAGGTGAGGAGGGGGGTTATTGGTGGGGTTTTCAGCCCAACTGGGGGAAGGTAAAGCGATCGCACCATAGACGAGTAGACCCAGACTGGTTAGGGAAATATATTGTTTGGCGGCATAATGGCATTTAATCATAAATACATAAGTAAGTAGCAGAGGGAGAGGGGTTGCCTAGTTAGGTATAGATTATATCCCCTAGTTTCCACCTCTCCCCCTACCAAAGGGCGATCGCGGTTATCTGTGTGTAGGTCAATTGATGATGACCTACTACGTGAGTTGTTTATGGGTTTTTTTGAGTCTCTTCCACTGTTGTTTGATTTTTTTATAAGACTCTAATGTGGACATTTTCCCGTTGGTTTGCAAAGCGGCAATATAACTAACCTGTTGAGCAAATTCTTGCAGGTTGGCGTTAAATAGCATATTTTCGGGTTGGTCTGATCCTCGATAAGGATAACGGGGGGTCAAAAAGTCGTTTAGTTCCATGATAGCCACCAGTTCAATCAAAATGTGTGATCAAGTTGGGAAATTGTTAGGGACGGCAACAGATATGCAGCCTGAAAACAGAAGATACATTCTCAGGGATGAACTTGTCAAAATCAACCCTGTTGTTTACCGTCCCTACTCCAACCTAACATTAATTTCTGGGAATGCCTGTAGCATGGGTAGCAATTCAGCTATGATCTACAGGTTATTTCTGGGGCTGTTGGGGTACTAACAGGACACCTTGACTATCTTTGAGTTCAAATTTCTTCAAGGAAGCTAGGTTATCATCTAATTGGACTCCGGGAGAGGCGATCGCCACTTTCCACTCGGATAAGTCTAATTCTAGCCAATCTCCCACGGTTACCGTCATTGGTTCCCCTCCCATATTGGCCACCATCACCACTTGGTCTTCTTCCCGGTAAGGGTTTCCTCGGACTCCATAAAACACGGTCTGAGTCTGATCACCGATTTTGTGAAACTGATCTGTTCCCATCAAATTCTGACGCAACCAAATGCGATCGTGTCGGAAGCGACGCAACTGCAAATTAAAATTAGTTTGCACAGCATTTAGATCCTCACCATAGTGAGAGACATTACAGATTTCGTAGCAGTCCTCCATAAATTTGAGGGCAAATTCTTTGAGTTTCGGAATATCGAGATCCTTGAGAAACTCCACCATTTCCGGGTGATTAATCTTTTGCAAATATTCAAGTTTACACTCTTGTGCAGAATCGCCAAAACAAGCCTGACAAGCCTCTACCACAGCGGGTAGACTATAATCAGCATCAATCATCGCCTGTTGTAAAGCCTTCCCAAACTGCTTGAGTTCTTCTAAGTCCTCAAATCCCAAACTTTTTAAACGAGAAAACACAAAATCTTGCTGATACAATTCCGGGGTGATTTGCCAATCCAAAAAGCCCATTTCTTCGGCAACAACTTTCACGCCATAGCGTTCATCAGTATTGCGGAAAAACATCCAGGGGGCTCTGGTGGTAGCATTAATAAAATCCATGGGTAAACCCGGACTAAAGCCATATACCCACAATGTCACCGCCGGATTATCATAACCATTATGCAAAACCTCCGACCAAGTTTTACCCAAATTCCAATTAATTTCTTGGTCTAACTCAACCTGATTACCCCGTCGGACGGTATCATGATTAGCGCAACCCGTAATCCAATTTTCTCCCTGATAAATCACCTCACAAACTCGTTTCCATTTTCTATCCCAAAAACCCTTTAAGGTGGGGGTATTATGAGCAAAAATCAACGGCCCCCATTGGAAGGAGTCGGGGCGCAGTTCAATCAGATCTCGATAGGTAGAAATTTCCTCCCATCCTTCCTCTGGCCAGGGTCTGCCATCTTCAAAAATAGTAAACAGTAACCGTTGATAGCCGCCAATATCTTGGACGACATCACTCATGGCTAACAAATAAGCATCATCCTGTTCCACGAAGCCAGTTAAGGGATTAAAAAAGCGGAAATCTTGACCGCCATCAATGCGAATCCCATCAACTCCGGTATTCATTTTACGGCGCTGCATTTCTAGCAAAATTGCCCGCACCGTTGGCAGTTGGTGGTTTAAATCCTGACCATACATATTCTGCCCTTTTAGGAACTGACGATTCAGGAGTAATTCTGATTGGTTATCAGCATGACCATAAACAATGTCATAAATCACCTGAATGGGTCCGGTAGAGAAATTATGCAATGTGGCAATAAAATCCACTACCTCATCAGGGCGACGACTGCCTAGAATTGCGGGATTTGTGGTAGAAGAACCTAAAATTGGCACATCATAGCCCCAATCCTGGGTATCGGGTTTGCTAAGATTAATCTCGATAATGTCTTCATCTTCTGACATGAAGGCGAAAAACTCACTTTCGGGACTATATTCATCCCTAAACTCGATGGGGGGTTCTGTCGGTAGCAGTTGGACAGCACCATAGCCGATATAGTTTTCCTCGAGGGGGGTCAGGGGAATATTTTTGGCTAATTTATCGGAAATGCGACTATAAAGGCTGGTTAATCCCTCAAAGGTTCCAGCAGCGGTGGCGGTTCCTACATGGAGTTGCAGAATGTTTTTGGGAGCCCGAACCCTGGGAATTAATCTGGGGTTGGGTAGGGGGGAGAGATCATCATCATGTAGATCAATGGTGGGGTGGCGGGAGGTTCCCCGACGGCTCAAATATTCTAGGTCGGCGCGTTGGGCTTGTAGGGTTTCGATGTCGTAAAGTTCGGCGGGTCCGAATACTCCATAGGGAAGGGAGTAGGCTAGGGGGTCACGGATGGCTTGCAGTTTTTCGGCTTGGTCAATGTAGCGCAGCCAATAGAATGATCCGACTTGCTCTCGGCTTCCGGGTTCCATTCCGGCCACAACCCCCCAGTGATATTCTCCCTGTTGTTTGAGGTTGAGTCGGGTACGGTGGAAACGGACTACTTGCTGATCTGCCCGCAGGTCTATTTCATCTATGGGGGTGAGTACCTCTAGGAAAATCTCTAGCCTCCGCATGACTTGGGAGGTTAATTTGGGGGTCCAAAATCCGATTTGTGTGAGTCCGTCTCCTAGCCAGTGCGCTCCTAATTTTTGGGCGAGAATTTGCGCTTTTTCAAAATAGGAGGCTTTGGAATGCTCGACGGTCGCTGCCCAATTTAGCAGATTTTCGGTTTCTTCGTCTACCAGTTTGATGGTGGGTTCTGTTGTGGTTACCAAAACTAACTTTCTACTTGACTCGACAATTTAACTCTAGTCTAACCCAGGGGTTTCCGACTCTAGCGTTAGTTTTAAATTTGCGATCGCTTCCCCCATTTGTGAATCAACCCTAGGATAGATGTTAACTATGGTTAAGTTTTGTTAACCTGCGAAGGCTAGGCTCCAGTAATAGAGTTAAAGTGTAATAGGTCAATGGCTCAATTGACCATTAGGTGCGGTATCGCTCAAATGTGGTTGATGTTTGATGGCGATCGCATAATTATAGCCTACCTACTGTATGGCGTTGATGGGAAGTTAACACTAACATACTTAACCATCAATTTGTTGTTGTCAATATAGTTTTCATGAATAAATCTATATATCCCTGTTCATCAAGCAAGTCAACTCGTAAATTGACCCACAGACGCGCTGTATTTTAGCGTGGGAGTTGACCGCAAATGAACATGGCGCGAGACTCCTGAAAATTCAGGCGATCGCATAACTGTAAACCTCAAAATTGTTTCACGGAAAACACAAAAATTATGAAATCTTCACTGGTAATTCTGTACCATCGCGAACCCTACGATGAGGTAATCGAAAATGGAAAAATTCACTACCGAGCCAAAAAAAGCCCTAATGGTATCGTACCGACCCTAAAAAGTTTCTTTGCTAACGTTAATAAAGGCACTTGGGTAGCTTGGAAACAAGTAACGGCGAAGCAAAAAGCGGACTTTCAAGAAAGAGTAGAAGTAGAAGATGAAGGCAACTATACTGTGCGCCGCATAGCCTTAAACGCGGACCAGGTTAAACATTTTTACCACATCACCTCTAAAGAGGCATTCTGGCCAGTTCTACACTCGTTCCCCTACCATTTCACCTCGGAAACAGCAGACTGGGAAAACTTTACCACGATTAATCGTTTATTTGCAGAAGCAGCCTGCGAAGAGGCGGCAGATGATGCCTTAATTTGGATTCATGACTATAACCTATGGTTGGCGGCGCGCTACATTCGGGAAATGAAACCGGATGCACGGATTGCGTTCTTTCATCATACGCCATTTCCGTCGGTGGATGTGTTTAATATCCTACCTTGGCGACAGGAAATTGTGGAGAGTCTTTTATGCTGCGATTTAGTCGGTTTCCATATTCCTCGCTACTCGGAGAATTTTGTAAATGTCGCCCGCAGTTTGTGCGAGATAAAAGTGGTTAAACGGGAACCTGTAGCCCCTCATCTTACCAAAGTAGGAACGGCTTTAGCAGAACCAGAAATGGTCAGCCAACTTGAGTATAAGGGTCAAATAGTGAATATTGACGCTTTCCCGGTGGGTACAAATCCGGGTTTCATAGAATCGGTTTTAGAGAAGCCAGAGGGTCAGTCACGATTGACGGCAATTAGTGAAGAATTAGGCGATCGCAAATTGATTTTGGCTGCGGGTCGGGTGGATTATGTGAAGGGAAATCGGCAGATGTTAGAAGCCTATGAGCGACTGTTAGAACGTCGCCGAGATTTACATGGAAAAGTTCAGTTTCTGATGACTTGTGTATCGGCGGCTGATGGGATGCGGGTTTATAAAACTGCTCAACATCAAATCGAGCAATTAGTAGGGAAAATTAACGGCAGATTTGCGCGCCTAGATTGGATGCCGACTTTGTTATTTACCCAGCCTATACCGCTGTCGGATTTGTTTTCCTATTACCGATTAGCTGATGTCTGCTGGACTACTCCCTTGCGGGATGGTTTGAACCTGGTAGCTAAAGAATATGTGGTGGCCAGAGAAGAGCGCGGCGGTGTCTTGGTGCTGTCGGAATTTGTGGGGGCGGCGGTGGAACTTCCCCAGGCGGTTTTGACTAATCCCTATTCGACTCAGCGCATGGATGAGGCGATCGAATATGCTTTAGCAATGGACCCCCAAGAACAAAAACAGCGGATGGCTGAAATGCATAAAACTGTAGTTAAATATGATGTCAAGTATTGGGCGGATCATGTGTTTGAACGTTTCGAGTCTATGACACATCAAAAAGCTGGTGTTAAACAGGCTGTTTCTGTTTAAACAACTAACTAAAAATTCGGTTAATTGGTGAGACCATGCGTAAATGACATCAATTAGCCGAATTTCTGATATTAAAGTAGCCAAGAAAACTCAACTATAATCATCATGGGAGACTATCAAAAAATTCAGGCGGAAACCTACGATTTAATTGTGATTGGCGGTGGTATAAATGGAGCCGGAGTAGCTCGTGATGCGGCGCTGAGGGGCTTAAAAACTATTTTAATTGAAAAAGGGGATTTTGCGGGGGCGACCTCAAGCTGGTCTACTAGGCTGGTTCATGGAGGATTACGTTATCTGGAATATTTCGAGTTTCCCCTAGTGCGTGAGTCCCTGCGAGAGCGAGAAATTTTACTGCGGACAGCCCCCCATTTAGTTAAACCACTGTTATTAACTGTACCAGTTTATGGGGGGCGATCGCGTCCTTATTGGAAAATTTGGGCGGGAATGCTGCTTTATGATGTGTTCAGCTATGACAAGAGTTTACCGACTCATAGAATGCTACCTAACACCCAATTTCAGCAATTATTCCGGTCTTTAGATAAGGAAAATCTGAAAGGCGGCGCTCAGTATTATGATGCTCAAGTAGAATATGCTGAGAGGTTGTGTCTGGAAAATATTATCGCGGCTAAACAAGCGGGCGCAACCATTCTTAATTATGTGGAAGTGACCGGACTTGACCGGGAAGGAAAACGCATTAATCAACTGAATTGTCGGGATGTTTTCAGTGGGGAAACTTTTACGGTTAAGGGTAGTCCGAAGGCGGTAGTTATCAATACTTCTGGCCCTTGGGTCGATCGCGTTTGTAAATTGGGGCGACAGAAAGACGAAGCCGCGCCCATTGGCACAACTCGCAAAATCGGCGGCACTAAAGGCAGCCATATTATTGTAGATCCCTTCCCTGGTGCGCCGGAAACTTCCCTATATGTAGAGGCAAAATCCGACGGGCGACCGTTTTTTATTGTGCCTTGGTTGGGAATGTATCTCATTGGCACTACGGATATTTATTTTAATGAGAATCTGGAAGCCATTAAGGCAGATAATGATGAAATTGATTATCTGTTGCGGGAAACTAATGGCATTCTTCCTACCGCTGAACTTTCGCGTCAAGACGTGAAGTTTACCTATTCTGGGGTCCGCCCCCTTCCCTATGTGGAACCTAGCCAAAAAACGGCTGCTATCACCCGGAAACACATTGTTTATGACCATGATAAAGATGGGGTGGAAAATCTGCTATCTTTGATTGGTGGAAAACTAACGACCTATCGCCAGGTGGCGGAAGAGTTGGTTGAGGCGAGTTATCAGAAAATGGGGCGACCTGCGCCACGGTGTGAGACGGACACGCCACTACCTGGGGCAATTTTCCCTAATGATACTCGCATCGGACAAGCCCTTTATGATTATCGCCCCCAACTACCTCTGAAAACTATTCATCATCTGTTTTCGATTTATGGGGCGCGGGCGCTGGAGGTGTTGCAGCTAACTGATGAACATGAAGAGTTGAGGGAAAAAATTACCCCGGCTTTACCTGATATTAAAGCCCAACTGGTCTACGGAGTGCGATCGGAAATGGCACAAACTTTGGTGGATATTACCCGGCGACGAACTACTCTAGCGATGCACGCGCGCTATGGGTTAGATTTATTACCGACTATCACTGAGACTCTGCAAAAATATGCGGGCTGGACTCAAGAAAAATGCGATCGCGAAGTGGTAGCCTACCATGACTATATGCGGTTAAACTGCATTCCCGATTATGAATTGGAGGCTTGGGAAAAGGCTTTATCACCTCAAATGGTTTAACCATTGGTGATGCTGAGGGCGAGTCCCTGTGAAAATGTACCCTTGTTTAGATAGAATAACGAAGATTTTATGGAATTTCCAGATAAGGAACAGGCAACCCTGACAGTTTTGGGGGCGGGGGCTTGGGGTAGTGCGCTGGCTGAGTTGGCGGGTCATAATGGCCATAAAATTAATCTCTGGTCTCGCCGTTTAGGTAATACTTTGGAGGAAGCGGTAGAAGGCGCTGATTTAATCGTTTCTGCTATTTCTATGAAAGGGGTGGCGGCGACGGCGGGAAAACTCCAGGAAATTGGTATCCCCGATCATGTTCCTATTGTCACTGCGACTAAAGGCTTGGACGCGGAAAGTACCCGGACTCCTTCTCAAATTTGGCACGAGGATTTCCCAGATCATCCCATTGTGGTACTATCTGGACCTAATCTGTCGGCGGAAATTGAACGACATCTTCCGGCTGCGACGGTGGTAGCAAGTGCTGATATGGCGGCGGCGGAGTTCGCCCAAAAGCTATTTGCTTCCAGTTTGCTGCGGGTTTATACCAGTAATGACCCCATGGGGACGGAGTTGGGGGGGACTTTGAAAAATGTAATTGCGATCGCCTCTGGGGTTTGTGATGGTTTAGAATTGGGCATTAATGCCAAATCTGCCCTCCTGACCCGGGCGCTAACGGAAATGATCCGCATTGGGACCCATTTGGGGGGACAGACAGAGACGTTTTTTGGTCTGTCCGGTTTGGGGGATATGTTAGCCACCTGTAATAGTGCTTTAAGTCGTAATTATCGGGTGGGTTATGGTTTGGCTAAGGGTAAAACCTTGGAGGTGATTTTACAGGAGTTGGGTAGTACCGCCGAAGGGGTAAATACCACTAATGTACTGATTGCTATTGCTAACCGCGAAAAAATTCCGGTTCCCATTTCTGAAGAGGTCTATCGCTTATTGAACAATGAAATCAACCCCCAAGAAGCGGTTGAAGCCTTGATGGAAAGGGATTTAAAACCGGAGTTTCACGAACAAGAGTTTTAATTGTGTTTAATCACTGGTTGGGGTTTGCTGTTGGGGAATTTTGATGATGAATTCGGTTCCGGTTTCGGGGTCGGATTTAACTTCGATGGTTCCCCTATGGCTTTCGGTGATAATTTTATGGCTGAGACTTAATCCCATACCTGTACCTATTTGGGGGGGTTTGGTGGTGAATAGGGGTTCAAAAATGCGATCGCATACTGATTCGGGAATGCCGTCACCATTATCATAAATCCTGATTGTTACCCAACCCTCCCCTGATTTATCCGAAGTTTCCGCCTCCGTCGTAATCTGAATTTGGGGCTGAAACTCATTATCTTCTTCTCGGTTAGTATCCAAACTGTCGATCGCATTATTTAACAAGTTCATAAACACCTGATTAAGTTGCCCTGGGTAGCATTGCACCTGGGGCAATTTCCCGTAGTTTTGAACCATCTGAATCCCGCGACCTTTTTTACCTTTAATACGTCCTTGTAAAATCAGGAGAATATCTGCCAGACCTTGATGAATGTCAACGGTTTTTAATTCCCCATCATCCTGCTTATAAAAATTACGCAGAGACTCCACCAAATGGCGGATTCTGTCGGTTCCCAGTTTGATTGATTCTAGCAGTTTCGGAAAATCTTCTAGCAGAAATTCTAAATCAATATCCTCGATTCTTTCCTCAATGTCTGCCGCAGGTTCGGGATAAGTTTCACCATACAACTCTACCAATTCCATTAAATCTTGAGCGTAACCAGTCGCATGGTTAATATTACCAGTCACAAAGGAAACCGGGTTATTAATTTCGTGGGCAATACCGGACACCATTTGCCCCAAATTCAGCATCTTTTCGCTGTATAAGAGTTGTTGATAAGCCTGTTTTAAATGTTTATTTTGGGCAGAAATTTTTAAACCACATCGCACCCGCGCTAAAAGTCCATCAATTTCAATGGGTTTGCTCATCCATTCATCCACTCGGTATTGAGCAGTTAAGTCCGCCATTGAACTAGAATCCTCTAGTTGTTCCTGGGCGGTCAAGATGATGAAAAAGGTAGGGGCTAATGTGGGATGGGAACGCAGTTTCTGACATACTTCTAAGCCATTTAACTCCGGTAACATCCAATCACAAATAATTAACTCTGGGGACAGACTTTCGGCTAACTCTAGGGCGGTTTTACCATCTTCTGCGATCGCCACTTGATACCCTTGTTCTTCTAGGGTATTCTGTAGAATCATTTGGGTGGCGATGTCATCATCAACAATTAGAATAGTTGCCATGGGTTTATATTGATTAATTGAGTAGTTACTGTGATGTTAGTTAGTCTATTTTGCCATGTTTTGTGATCAGCTATAAAATTTTTGTTCAATAAAACTATCCACCCGGCTAAGATTTTCCGCGAGGGAGTCAATTAGACTCATACATCCCTCGATAGTTTGGTGGCGGGCTTTTTGTTCGATATCGGCGGCGATCGCTTTTAAAACAGGCACTCCCACATTACCACTAGAACCTTTGATGCGGTGAGCTACCATAGCGATCGCTTCAAAGTCTGATGCGGTGATAGCTTGGCGCAGTTTAATTAGGTCCTGGTGAGCATTTTCCATAAATACAGCCAATAGCTTTTTCTGAAATTCAACCTTACCCCTAGAAATTGTCTGGAGGCGGTCTAAATCGAGCAGGGGGCTGGGTTTATCCTGGTTTTGGTTATTTTGTATGGTTTTGCGGGTCTGGCTGGGTGTAGGGGCATTTGTGCCGGGCATTTGTTGCCGACGGGCGGCCCAAGTTTGCAGTTTAAATGCTAACTCCTCCTGGGTGATGGGTTTGCTGATATAATCATCCATACCCGCTGATAGGCATTTTTGGCGATCGCTAGGCATAGCGTGGGCGGTGAGGGCGATGACAGTAGTATGGCGATCGTTTCCTTCCCGTTTCCGTAGTTCCTCAGTTGTGGCATAACCATCTAATTTAGGCATCTGACAATCCATAAACACTAGGTCATAATGGCGATCGTTTAATAATTCCAGCACCTGTTCTCCATTTTCCGCCAAATCAGCTTCAATACCTAATAAACTCAACTGATTTAACAATACCTGTTGATTAATAGGATGATCCTCAGCCAGTAAAACTTTTAAATCCAAACCCGCAGGGGAGAGGGTGCTAGAATTATCCCCCAAGCTATCACGACCCGAACGAAACTCGGCTAAATTCACCGTAATTTCATTAGCCATAGCTGTGAGTAAAGCATCAAATAATCGAGAAGCGCGCACAGGTTTAATTAAATAACTTTTAGCCAAGCCATCATCTAATAAATCTTCCACGGAACTGAGTAGGCGCATAGAAGTCATTAGCACCAACTTCGTGGCACTCATGAGGGGTTCATTTTGGATAACTGCCGCTAAATTTTGCTTTCCATAAATTAACAGATTTTGGTCAAAAATTGCCAAATTAAAGGGTTGGTTATTATGGGCGGCATCACGCAACTTTGACAAAGCCATTTCTGGGTCGGAGGCTTCCTGAAGTTCCATCCCCCAAGATTGAATCAGATAGCGGACAGACTGGCGCACACTCGCATTAGCATCGACCACCAAAATTTTTAACTTAGTTAAGGTATCTGGTAAATTGGGAAATGATGCAGTTTTGGATATAGAAAAAGGCAGAGTAAACCAAAAAGTGCTACCTTGATCAACCACACTTTCCAAGCCAATTTCTCCCCCCATAACCTCTAAAAGTTGCTTACAAATTACTAAGCCTAACCCGGTTCCTCCAAATTTACGGGTGGTGGAAGCATCTACCTGAGAAAAAGCCTCAAATACCCGTTCTTGAGCCTCAGCCGGAATACCAATGCCAGTATCTTGCACTTCATAACGTAATGTCAAAGGAGCATTAATATCATAGTTAGGAGGGCGGCTAACTCGCAGGGTTACTTCTCCAGCGGGGGTAAATTTAATGCCATTACTCATCAAATTTAAAAGTACCTGTCGCAGTCTACCGGGGTCGCCGCGCAGATAACGGGGAACATTGCGATCGACAATAGCGGCTAATTCAATGCCCTTATTTTCAGCTTGGGCTGCCAATAAATCAATGATATTTTCTAGGCATTCTTCCAGGTCAAAATCTAGTTCTTCTAGTTCAATCTCTTGGGCTTCTAATTTGGAGAAATCGAGAATATCATTAATGATAGACAAGAGATGATCGGCACTGGTGCGAATCGCCTGGACAAAATCTTTTTGTTTAGTATCTAGTTCAGTTTTCAGCAATAATCCAGTCATCCCCAAAACCCCATTCATAGGGGTTCTAATTTCATGGCTCATATTAGCGAGAAATTGGGATTTTAGCCGGGAGTTTTCCAAGGCTGCTTCTCGTGCTTTCACCAATTCATCAATGGGATAAGTGGCAATAACCACCCCGCCTATTTCCTGATTTAAGGTATACCAAGGATGAATCGCCCAGCGAAAATATCCCTGGGAACCATCAGGATAAGTCATGGTATCTTCCGAGCAGGAAATAACCTCGCCAGCAATAGCTCTACGGTACAGTTCTCGACAGGTTTCTGAGATATGGGGGAAAATTTCATAGTGGCTACGACCAACTAAGGATTCTTGGGGAAGATGATACTCTTGTAGCCAGCGATCGCTATAAGCTATATAGCGCATAGAACAATCTAAAATGGCTACAGCCACGGGAGCATTAGTAATAATTTGCTGGAGTTGTTCTCGCTCTTTTTGGAGGGTGCTAGTTTTCAGTTTTCGGGATGTTATATCACGTTGTACAAAGACAAAATGGCTAACTTTTCCCGTGTCATCAGTAACGGGAGAAACACTAAGATCCGCCCAATATTTAGAGCCATTCTGACGGTAGTTAATCAATTCCACTTGTAGAGACTGACCCTGACTTAGGGCGACTTCAACTCGCTTTAATTGTTGCTCGTCTGTGTCGATTCCTTGCAGAATATTGGGATTTTTACCAATGATATCTTCTGGCTGATATCCGGTCAGATTAGTAAAGGCTTTATTAATATAAACTATCTGGGAATCCGTGGTGTTTTCGGGGTTAGATTGAGCGATGGCGATCGCATCAGTGGTGTGGCTGACGGCTGATTCTAGTAACCTAAGCCTCTGTTCTTGGTGTTTGCCTTCCGTGATATCACTACCAATATTACACACGGCTAAAATATGTCTATTTTGATTAAAAATCGGAAAATTTACGGATATAAATTGGCGAATTTTACCATGATAATTGACTATATTTTGGTGAGTTTGCTGCACTCTACCACTGTCGAAAACTTTTTGATCCGATTCTTGTAGTTTTTGGGCGATAGTTGTTGGAAATAAATCATAGTTGGTTTTACCAAGAATCTCCTGGGCTGGTCGATTTAAGAAAATTTCGCACTGACGATTAACCATAATATAACGGTTTTGACTATCTTTGGCACAGATCAGCGCCGGACAGTTATCAAGAATAGCTTGCAGCAAATGTTTCTCTTGTGTAGCATTCGTGGCTATCACTTGCTGCTGTTGAATTTGTAGTTTTAATTGTTTAATGGTTTCCTGAAGTTCAGCGGTCTGATCTTGAATGGTCAACAGAAGATCTGATTGGCTATTTTTGACAGGTGCTTGTGTGTGTTGCCGTGGGTAGCGGGTGGTTTCTGGCCAAGAATTAGGGTTGAGGAGTAGACCATTTGAGTTTTGGAGTTGGGGGGTTGACTCACCCAGCCCCAGACCGGGGATTAATTTAAGTAGTCCCTGGATAATTGATAGGGAAATAATGAAAGCGATCGCCCCTACTGTTAAAATCAGGTTAGGTGTAGGATTTAACCAAGTCTCTCCCTGTAACAGAATAAAGCTACCAGTACAGAGGACAAACAACGCACATAGAAAGATTAATCGGCGCAGGGGAAGATCCCGCCAGCTCCAGATGATGTAGAATAACAGCAGGGCGAGGATGTAGTCAGCGATCGCCAATAGAAAAGATACCCTCTGTGGTAACACCATTTGCTCTATAAATCCTAGGTGGGCGATTAAAGCTAGATCTGGGGCTGATAGTTGACTGACCATTGCCATTACTGTTAAAACCATTAATACTGAAATTTGTATAAGACTAAGCTGACAGAAAAATTGCCTCTATCTCAAGGATGAATTATTGTTACTATTGACACATCTACCTGTAGGGATACCTTAATAATCCCTAAAATCGTCAGTCGATTTCAGGAATTATATAGCTATTGCTTGTAGATGCACAGGAGCTATCCTATAGAAAATATAAACTTTAATCATTGGGGTAGGAAGGTGTACTTATGGCACGACTTTCGCCAAAATCCTTTGATATTCTGCTGACCGAGATCAATCGGCGGGTTAAAGAAAATCCCATTGACAGAATTGGGGCTGATCTTGTAGTATCTCGGTTGAACAAAAGGCGATCGCCATCGGGAGATTTCCTAACGCGATCGGAAATTGAGGAATTACTTACAGATCAGTTTCCTGATTTTAACCCCAAAGTAATTGATCAAGCCGCCCGGGCTAACCGTCCGCCTGGTGCGCTGAAAAAGATATTTTGGGGAGGAGCAGTCCTAGGGGGACTAGGCGGGGTCGTTTGGTTAGTTAATTTACCACTACCAATGATCCGCCAACCAGTGGCTAGAACTGCGCCCTTGCTGTTGCTTCCCAGTTATATTAGCATGGATTATAATTACCGACAGGCGATCGCTTTAGTAGAACAGGCTGATCAATTGGTGAATCGAGCCACAGCTATGACAGACTTTGAACTAGGAAGCGAGAAAGCAAAGCAAGCTCAAAAACACTTGGATAAGTTACCTGTATGGTTTTTAGGATATTACCCAAAGGCTTATTGTAATTTGTTTGGTTGCACGTGGCGCTTTACTTTTGATGAGTATCAAAATACCCGGAAACTGGTGGGTCGCATGGAAGCGCAGATTTTCCAGGAACAGAATGCTTATCAAGCCTTACAGGAAGCTCAACAGGCTTTACAGGTGGCTACAGCACAGTATAATCAAGCACAGTCGGCCGCGGATAAAGAGACAGCCATTAGAGTTTGGCAACAGGCTATTGATCAACTCCGACCAATCCCCGAAGCCACCTTGTCTGGAAAGAATGCACGACAGCAGTTAACCACTGCGGAACGGGATTTTCAGCAGCAGGTGGGGTTTGTCGCTGGTCGTTTACAGGGTAATACTTTAATTGAGGCGGCGCAAATTTTTGCTAGTAAGGCTGCTAATGAAGCTCAAAATCCACCCCATAGTCAATTACATTGGCAGCAGGTAATCGAGCATTGGGATGAGGCGATTAAACGCTTACAACAGATTAATCAAGACAATCCTAGTTATTTAGAAGCTCAAACAAAACTAGCTCAATATCGGTCAAATCGTCGGCAAATTGAACAAAGATTACAGGATGAAAGAGATTCTGTAGCCGCCATGGATAGAGCCAGACAATTAATTGTTGAATGGCGACAGTTGACTGCTTCTTCTAATCCCAGTTTTGCATCTTTAAACAATAAGATATCCGAGGTTATTTATACATTAGAGTTAGTGCGACCTGGAACTACTGTTAATGCTGAGGCTCAAGAACTGTTACAAAAAGCACGACATACCCGCAGTCAATTGTAAATTAAGTTATGAATGATGGTCATTTTTGAGACTTTGGCATAAATTTGAAGAGGCCATGGTGACGCGATCGCGTCCGTTGGTTTTAGAATAGTATAATGCCATATCTGCCGCTGTAATTAAACTAGACTGACAATCAGCGTGTATGGGACAACCTGCTATCCCCATAGACATAGTGAGTCCCCACATAAAAATATAGGAATATTGATGGTATAGATTTTTGATACCTTTCCTAAGAAATTCAGCAATTTTATGAGCCTCCTCAATAGTGGTGGAGGGTAAAATAATGAGAAACTCCTCTCCCCCATATCTACAAGTAGTATCCGATAGGCGAGTATGATTTTGTTAAAAATCGGCTGACGGCTTTCAGGACGACATCTCCAGCTTGATGTCCCCAGCGATCGTTAAATCCTTTAAAATAATCAATATCGCCTATAATAAGACTTAGGGGTTCTTGCTGTTCTTTAGGGCGTTCTAAATGTCGGACTAGGGACTGTTCCATATAGCGACGATTAAATAATCCGGTCAAAGAGTCACGAATACTCAAGTCATGGGAAAATTTTTAAATCAAATCACCATGAGCCGTGGTTGTCTATAACATAATTTCTAGGTCAGTATTAGTTTGAGATAACCTTTCTAATAAAGATTGTAGCTTTTTTTCAGAAGTTCTCAATTGCTGCTCAGTCACTTGATGCTGGTTGATTTCCTCCTGAAGTTGATGATGAGAATGATACAATTCCTGTTCCACCAAATCAGCATGAAGCATCGTGGTTTCTAGTAAAATTTCCAGGTCTATTTTTTCTGGTTTCAGTCTCTCAATTTCCTCCGGCAATTTATGATTTTGTAAAACCAAATCACTCTCACTATTAGATTCTGATGGCATCCCCATACGGACCCCCTAAATTAATTCTAATTAGGCACAAATACTAGGGTTTCAATTAACTAAATGCAGTCGGATAGCTGTCGTCAATTTTCAATAAATTTTGATGATCTATATTGCTGGCTGGGGACTACCTAGCAGTTCATCAATCATTGAATACCTAGATAATAATACCTAGATAAAGCTCTGGAGTAACTGGGATAATTTAACTGAGTATAGGTCTGGGAGATGAACAAGTTTTTCAGTGATATTTAACCCAGTTTTAGGCGGTGAGGGATATATGATTGTTGAGTTAAATCATAGCATTTAGTTAAATTTAGGCATCAATTTCCCATTCTAGGCTAGGCATTAATCGCTGCAAATTTTTGAGGGATGTTCCTAGCCAAGGTATTTTACTAGAAGCTAACAACACCAAGTTCATATTTTTTTTCTGCCTCACTTTAATCACAAATTTAGACAGCATATTAATTCCCGAACTGTTGAGAAATTGCAACTCTCTAAGGTTGAGGGTAATTGGGGAAGGTTCGATATCTAATACATCATTAAGTAATTTAACCACTGCATTCGACTCTTTTATGCCATTGAGTCTGAGAGACCCTTTCCGGGCAATAGTAGAGATTTGGCTATCGTAACCAATGCTATATATAATCTTGAGTTTGATATGATTGAATTACCATGTTTAATTCCTGTATTCAAGTTTTTAAAAAATGATATTTAACAACTTGAGATGGTGATTATATGGTGAGTTGAACCATTGTAGTAACAATAGTCTGGGAGGGATCTGGTTCTAGGGTTTCAAACTTCCAGCCTAGTTTAGCCATATAGTCATTAACCATTGTTAAATATCCTCAGCCGGATTCGGTATCATTTTCTACATTTTTTTCTACCTGATGAATATACATCTCTTGAGGTTCAGAAATCAGCAACTCTTCAATGTAGTCTTGAAAAGAACTAACCGCGTCTTTCTGGATACTATTAGCCACCAAAAATGAGAGATGATCGTGCTGCCAAAATAGCTGTATTTTATTTAATCTGATATTTTGATGATTTATCGCTAAATTTAATAGCATTTTTCCATAAATCATGAGCCACGAAATTGACAGCAATTTTGACTTTCATTTGGCGACTAACTGAGTCTTGATCTGGTTCCATGTTTGGAAAAAATGTAGTGACATAATCAGCCATAAAGTTGTCAGATAGACCATAATTTATCCACCTTTGTTTCAACGGAAGTGGGGGACAACCCAATCACCAAAAACTCATTGCTGGTACTTGGTGCTTCCAAAAATTCTCCAAAAATTCGTTTCATGTTATGTTGAATAACTCAATGTTTAATAACTTTTGGTAGGTGTACCGCTTGGCTTTAAATAGTTGAGGTAATTTCCAGGGATAAAGTTTCCCAAAAATTGAGAGACATTTCTTAGGGGTCAGAGCATAGGATGTTGTTATTAATGGATTTCAAGTTAAGGATACCATATTTTTGATAATTTGCCTAGAGTTGGATAGTGAGCGAGGGGTGGGAGGGGTAAATCTAGGATCACATCTGATCAACAACCCGTTTCCAGTAAATTTGAGCCACAGCATCACCAGGATTTTCAGCTAAACAGATCTGCAACAATTGAGCAGCTTGCTTATATTGATGTAGATAATAGAGGGTTAATGCTGACTCAAACTGAGTTTTAGTTTTCAACTTAGCGTCGCGACTTTCTGGGGGGTCAGCATCAAATATTTCCCAGACAGAGACCATTTCAGATTTCCCCTTGACGGCGACTTTATCAATAATTCTAAAAGCGTAACTATTAGGATTTTCAAGAGACAGGAATGTGTGTTGGCTAATCAAAAGTGGCACGGCATATTTGGGAGTTAACTCTTCCAAGCGAGCGGCGAGATTAACGGCATCACTAATGACAGTGGTATCAATTTTATCTTTACCTCCAACAATACCTAACATCATAGTTCCAGTATTAATACCAATGCCAATTTTCAGAGGTGGTCTTCCTGGTCGTTGGCGGGTAGAATAATAGAGGCTTAATAATTTGAGCATAGCGATTCCCGCCTGGACAGCATCATCAGCACTGCGGCCAAACCATGCCATGATTGCATCTCCAATATATTTATCTATAAATCCGCAATTTTCAATAATTGCCGGTTCCATGCGGCATAAGTAGGCATTAATAAACTTAAAATTATCAGCCAAGCTCATCTTTTCAGAAAGATTGGTAAACTGGCGAATATCTGAAAACAAAATGGACATTTGTTTTTCGACGGCATCTCCTGATTTAACTTCGACAATACTTTCATAACCGAGGCAGGATAAAAACTGATTAGGAACAAACCTGCCAGCGGCATCGGTGAGTTCTTCTTGTTCATTAAGGGCTAGTTATAAATCACAGTTAACTATCAACATTTCTTCGATAAAACTTTGTCGTTATGCTTCAGCTTTTTGGCGTTCAGTGATATCTTGAAAAGTAGTGATCGCAAAGGTAATATTTCCGTGGGCATCATGAATAGGTCTAGCCCTAGCTTCCACAGGGATGATCCGATCAGGTTGATGCACTTCAATATCATCAACTACGACACTTTCCCCTCGCCAAGCTCGCTCTAGGGGTAAATTATCATCGGGATATAGTTGGTCAGTTCCGGCAATATAACTAGGATAAATGACAGAATTTTGATTAGTGAAATCATCTAGGACTGTCCCTGGTCAAAAGAGGATGTGGGCGGCCTGGTTAGTATAGTAAAGTTGCCCAAGATGATCGACAACGACAACGGCCAAAGGCATAGCTTCGAGAAACTGACGCAGAAGTTTATTACTAACCTTTAACTCCTGAGCCAAATCTATATTTTCATTTTTGAGGCGATCGTTAAGTAAGGTAATTTCCTGATTAGCAATACTAATTTGGGCTTGGTGATATTCAACGGCTTGTTTTTCGATCTGTAACTGTTCAAGACTCTGATTCAATTCAACTTCAGTCTGTTGAAGTAGGGTAACTTTTTCCTGTAGACCGGCATAGAGTCGTCGCAGTTGTCCAGTCATGGGATTAAAAGCCATAGCTAGGGTTCCCACCTGATCATCGGTCATTACGGGAGCCACAGGGGTGAGGTCGCCGTCTGCGACTTTGGTAGCAACAGTAGCGATCGCCAATATAGGGCGAGAAATTTGGCTCGCCAATAGATAAACGCCGACAGTGAGTAAGCCGGTAAAAGTTAAACCGACCCCCAAAGTAGTCCAAGCCAACTGACGAGCGGGATCTAGGGCTTCCGACCGTGGCATTTCCACTAATAGGACAAGTTCTTGGTGTTCTAAGCAGCGAAACACACCAAGTACAGGAACGCCAGCATAGTTTAAATAACTGCCGCGCCCATTTTCCCGTTGCAACCCGCGATCAATGCCTTCGCTGTGACCCCCTCTAGGAAGGTCTTGTCGGCCAAACTCTTCCCCAGATACAAATACGCGCAAGTTATTGATCAAATAGGTTTCCCCTTGTTCTCCTAGCCCAGTAGAATCGAAGATAATCGGAGATCCATCTGCTCTAGGCTAAGGTGAGCGGCGAGAACACCTATGGGGTTTCACCTTGATTATCCCGTAGGGGGGTAGAGACAGTCATAGTGGGTCGTTCAAAAACTAGGGTTTTAATTGAAGCCCTAGCCTGACTAAATGCGATCGCCCCGACGCTGAAAACTGTCACCACTGATCAAAGTAAAAAGTAGACATGGATTGTATGTAACCAATACATTCTGACACGATTTGATACCGGATTGATTGGGAATTCTAAATTCTTTGGTGGAGGGAATTATGTTGAGGCGATCGCACTGGGGGGATTTAGGGTAAAATATGTTACCAAAATTTGAGTGAGTTAATTTCGACTATGACCAGGCCAGCTATTTATATTGCGATTACTAATCACGGATTTGGTCATGCTGTTCGTGCTGCTTCTGTAGCTGCTCAAATCCAGAAATTTTGTCCTGATGTTTTATTATTCTTAGTAACTCAGGCTCCCCGCTGGTTATTGGAGTCTTATATTTCGGGTGATTTTGTGGTGCGATCGCGGGCTTTTGATGTGGGGGTAGTTCAGTCGGATAGTATCACTATGGATAAATTGGCGACTCGTTCCAAGTTAGAGGATATTAAGCAGCGGCAGAGGTCTATTGTAGCCAGAGAAGTTGATTTTATTCGTCAAAATCGGATTAATTTAGTGCTGTCGGATATTCCACCTTTGGCTGCGCCTATAGCTCGGTCGGCTGGGGTTCCTGGTTGGATGATGAGTAATTTTGGGTGGGATTTTATTTATCGTGATTGGGGGGAGCAATTCCAGGAAATAGCGGATTGGATTGGGGAGTGTTTTGGGCAATGCGATCGCTTATTTAGGCTGCCTCTTCATGAGCAGATGACGGCATTTCCTGTCATTGAAGATATGGGTTTAACTGGTGGTGATCCTCGCTATAATTTATCCAAAATTAGGTCAGACTTTCAGATTAAATCCCCTGTAGAAAAAACTATTATGCTGACTTTTGGAGGCTTAGGACTAGACGCAATTCCCTATAATAATTTAGGGCTGTTTCCTGATTATCAGTTCATTACTTTTGATAGTAATTCCCCGGATATGGATAATTTAATTAAGCCTAGAGATATGGTGAAATCTAGCCCTTCATTAGCGGAATATTCCCGCCTGCGTCCGGTAGATTTGATGCCTTTGTGTGGGCGAGTTATTTCTAAACCAGGCTATAGTACATTTTCGGAAGCATTGCGGTTGGATATTCCCCTAGTGTCTTTGGTGCGGTCTGGTTTTGCTGAGTCTCCGATATTAATTGAGGGGTTAGAAAATTATGGTTTCCACCAAATTCTGACGGCTGCGGAGTTTTTGACGGGAAATTGGGAATTTCTACGCGAACCCCTGAACCCCCCTCGCTTATCGGAAACTTTAGATAAAAATGGAAGTAAAGCGATCGCTGAAGCTGTGGTAGAATTATATTAGACGGTTGTAGATTAGGCTGTCAGTAACAGAAAAACGGAGCTTGCCCTTGGCCTTCCGGGTCAGGAGGGTAGGGGCAGCTTGTGCCAAATCAGGCTTGAGGAGATATAGAAGTAAAGCGATCGCTGAAGCTGTGGTAGAATTATATTAGACGGTTGTAGATTAGGCTGTCAGTAACAGAAAAACGGAGCTTGCCCTTGGCCTTCCGGGTCAGGAGGGTAGGGGCAGCTTGTGCCAAATCAGGCTTGAGGAGATATAGAAGTAAAGCGATCGCTGAAGCTGTGGTAGAATTATATTAGACGGTTGTAGATTAGGCTGTCAGTAACAGAAAAACGGAGCTTGCCCTTGGCCTTCCGGGTCAGGAGGGTAGGGGCAGCTTGTGCCAAATCGGGCTTGAGGAGATATAGAAGTAAAGCGATCGCTGAAGCTGTGGTAGAATTATATTAGACGGTTGTAGATTAGGCTGTCAGTAACAGAAAAACGGAGCTTGCCCTTGGCCTTCCGGGTCAGGAGGGTAGGGGCAGCTTGTGCCAAATCGGGCTTGAGGAGATATAGAAGTAAAGCGATCGCTGCGAGAAAGCTAAAACAGAGATATCAAAAGGCTGGAAAGGATTGTTGAACAAGCAACAGCGAGATGTAATTGGCTGGCGGGAGTGGCTGGCTCTTCCTGATTTAGGAGTAAGTGCAATTAAGGCTAAAATTGACACAGGAGCGCGTTCCTCTGCCATACACGCCTTTGATGTTCACCATTTCGGCGATGAAGACGAAAGGATGGTTGAGTTCAAAATGCACCCAAAGCAGCGGAATAGCACGGAAACTGTGACAGCGACAGCGAAGGTTTTAGATCAACGAGAGGTGCGAAATTCTGGGGGACATTCTGAAGAAAGGATCGTGATTGTAACTACTGCTCAACTACGGGGACATGAATGGCAGATCGAACTTACGCTAACTAATCGGGATGTGATGGGTTTTCGGATGCTGTTAGGACGCGCGGCTGTCCGGGAAAGGTTCTTAGTGCATCCTGGTAAGTCCTATCTCCTGAGCGCGCGACCGAAACTACCATTCCGTTCAACCTGAAACCAATGGAGTTTTACCAAATGTGGCCCGCCAATGGCAAGGCTTTAGACCCAATAATTTTCTGGTAAACTGGTGTAATCTGCTTAACTCAGGTAAATAATACTATGGTGGAATATAACGACGCACCCAAAACTGGGATCAAATGGCTGGGATTTGTTTGTGGTTCTGTGTTGCTGACCTCAAGCGCGATCGCCTGGGCGGGAGGGCCACCGACTCGGCAAGGTAAACCAGTAATTATTGAAGAACCGGCGGGAAGGCCGACAGAACCCGATCGCACTGGTCCTACGCCGACGGCTCCTGCTGCTACATTACAACCAACACAGCCCACAGAGGATACTATCCCCCGATTTCCCTTACCTAGTGCTAGGATTAGTCCTGTTAATGGCAGAGTTACCCTGAAGCTGATCAATTCTAGTAATGTGGTAATTGAATATCAGGTATCAGGAGGAACCAGACCCAGGCTAGTTGGTCAGCAGTCAGAAAGCACCTTAGAGCGACTGACAGTTCCTTTAAACTTGACCTATCAAAGGGAAGATGGGGGTTTGCTGTTTGTGCGTCCGGTAGTAACTAGCCCAGGTGTTTTAGAAATCCGGTTTGAAGCAACTGGTAATATCAACCTAGATACTCGGTCTCTGAGTATTAATGAACAGGGGACAGTATTTCTCAACTAAAGGAGAAAAGGGGACAGACCGCGGCCAAGTGTCTGTTGAACTGTGAGAATGATTGTCAAATTCCCTCTAGGGTTAGCCATCTACCGCAATGCGATCGCCATAATGTAAACACCTTAATCGGTTGATTGTGTGATAGTTTGACCGAGATAAATAGCGCGAATATCTTCAGGAATAGTAGTTTCTAAAATTTTATACCCTCGTTCTAACAACATCCGCACCTCACTGGGAGAAATAGATTCTCCTTCAGCTTGTAAGTAGGCGGCGATGCGAGTTTCACTCCAGTGAAATGTCTGGGCCATCAGGATGATTAACCGTAACAAGGGTTCAATTTGATCTAAAGCCTGACCGACATAACACCACAGGGGGGGTGGCTGATCTTTGAGTGAGTAATGAATAGACTCAACTGGGGGAAGTTCAGCGCGGTTAATACAGATAGCACTAACGTTAATAATCCAGTTTTGTAGGGTTGTTTCGGAGTCGGCAGTTTTTTCATTACGGAGGTTAAGACCCCGCATTTCATAGAAAATGTGTCGCCAGGTCAAAGCAAATAAATACTCAGCCTGAACTGGTGATTTGACAGAGTGACCAATCAGAGTATAGACAATTAGGGCATAGCGACAGAAAACCACGACAAAGTATCGACCCCGATCTGAATGATTTTGAAAAAGGGTCAGGAGTTCCTGGTCACTATGGTGGCTTAAAGACTTGACCAGGGTATGATTTGCTTCGGGGAAGTTAAGGGTTTGCAAGGTCTATCTGAGTATGCTACTTGGTCAATTTTATATATGATCCGCACCATAGTCTGGCGCTAAGTGGAGAATTTACGGGTGTTTTACCTGCCTGATCTGGCAAGGCGTTTCTTTCACCCATTGAGGTAAATCTGATTGCATTACCAGATTTCGCAATTTCAGCTTACCAATCCGAGTTGTTAATTGACGCTGCATAGCGATGGCTTGGTTAAAACAATAACGACAAGCATCCAGCCATTTTTTCCAAGTTTTTGCCAGTTCAGGACTGGGATAAATCCGGATCTTTTTTGATTGCAGATTTATACTTTCTGAGTCCGTCAAGTCGGCAACTGAAGATGTGAACAATGGCAAGGATGTCCTCAACCAATTCTCGTTCTGGGGATAAACCGTCTTGGTTGAGAACCACGATTTTTGTACCATCTTGTTCACACAACCAAGAGATGAGGTCAAACCCGAAACGGGCGAGTCTGTCTTTGTGGGCAACCACAATAAATCCGACATCGCCTTGACGGACTCGCTCCAAAACGGCTCTAAGTCCTTTTCTTTGGAAATTAAGACCACTGGCGATATCAGTGACGAGCTCGGCGTTGGGGTAGAGTTCGAGTAATTTTGCAACTTGGCGATCAAGGTCTGCTTTTTGTCCGCGACTTGAAACGCGGGCATAAGCGATAATTGCCCGTTGCGTTCTCTCGTTTGATGTTCCCGTGTAGGAGGCAATATCATATCGTCTCTGCCCTGACGGTGTCCTGATCGCTTGAATTTTGCCGTTTTTTTCCCATCTTCTTAAAGTATGTAAGCATACACCAAAGTATTGAGCCGTTTCACTCGGTGATGTATATTTCGGCATTTAGCTCGCTTGCTGTGTACTTATCTAGCTTAGACTGATTGTTGAGTATTGTCAAGCAATATTCAGTGAATTTGCTAACAGGACGTAACTCCATTGCCGTACTTGTCCAATTGGCGATGATTATACCAGAAAATTATCAGACTGCAATACGGACACCTGTTCGGAGGTGGGGGAATGGGTGGCAATTTCCCAAAAATTTCGCGCCGGTTAGTAAAGTAGGGGTTGACAGGGGGAGGGAATGGCGCTATACTGGGTGTAGTTTGTTACAATTGGATATTTGCAAAATTAAAAAAATTGTAAATATTTCCATTATATAAAAATAGTACCGCAAGCAAACGATAAAGTCAAGGGCATCCCCAAAAAAGTCGATTTTTTTTACATTTCTTAATTTTCGTTACAAAACTTAACATAATTACCCTAGTTGTATGATTTTTGGTAAACAGAAGGCTTCAAGTCGGTTGGGGGAAACTGTCGGTGTGAACAAGAGAATATGGTTAATCGTACCCGCGACGGTGTGGTTAGTGATATTTTTTGTAGTACCGCTGGTGATTGTGCTGATTTACAGTTTTTTGGAACGGGGAACCTATGGGGGGGTGGTGTGGTCTTTCACCGTAGGGCAATATCAACGGCTGTTGAATCCCCTATATTTGAGAGTGTTTATGCGATCGCTAGAGCTAGCGGCATTTACGACGATAATTTGTTTAGCGATCGCTTATCCGTTTGCATTTTTCATAGCGACCCGTCCTCGTGGTTGGCGGAATTTATTGTTAATGCTGGTAATCATTCCATTTTGGACTAATTTCTTAGTAAGAACTTATGCTTGGATGATTATTTTACGAGACCAGGGGGTGGTGAATACCCTACTACAAAACCTGCATTTAATTGATGAACCTCTCAACCTATTATTTACCCCGTTTGCTGTCCTAGTTGGTTTAATCTACGGCTATCTACCGTTCATGATTTTACCGTTATATGTAACCTGGGAGCGATTCGACTTTTCCTTAATTGAAGCGGCGCAAGATTTAGGAGCCAACGATATTCGCACAGTCTGGAGGGTTTTATTACCGTTAACCAGACGGGGAATTATTGCGGGTTCTATTTTAGTATTCATTCCGGCTTTGGGAGCATTTATAACGCCGGATATTTTGGGAGGGTCGAAAACGGTGATGATTGGTAATTTAATCCAGAATCAATTTCTGCAAGCTCGTCATTGGCCTTTGGGTTCGGCTTTGTCTATACTGTTAATGATGTTAGTGATAATTCCTGTTTGGGTTTATTTCCAAATGGCTGAAAACCGTCAGTAATGCACCCACAAAGATGACGGTTTTTGGGAAGGCGAAGATTTAGGAAGCGCGACGATCGCTGTATCCCAGATATTGATTGTAGGAGGGATTCCCTAAGTATCGATAAGATTTTAATTCACTCATGACGATTTTAGGTTTGTTGACGTTTCGCTCCAAGTAAGATATAGGCAAGACAATCGGCCATAATAGTGATGCTAAGATGAGAACCTGCCATGAAGATAGTTGCGTTTTAGAGGTGGTGCGATCGCGCCAAAATTTGGTAAACAAATAGGCAAATGTGAGAATAGCGATCGCGAAATAGGCGCGCACAATCAGGGTAACAATCAAAATCCTTCTCCCAATTCAACTTTTCTGACAACAGGTGGGTGGGGAGAGTAGCCCCCCACTACTGACAAAAGTGGATCAAGTCGAAGCTCGATTAGGCAAATATTTAGTCATTAGTTTTAATGAACAGAATGTTCAATATTGCTTATAGTTCGGCTTGACTTGCCCCCATTATAAGGAATATTCAACGGATGTGTGTGATTTCAAACACTTAATTTTGCGAGTGGTATCACTCTCAGTATATTTGCGGTTGTATTAGTTAGCTATCAGGATGATAAGGGAGATTTGAAGATGAGAATATCTGCCAATAGGAGTAGGATAGGATAATGAGTACAATATGAACCGATCAACTGTGACCAGACTTGATTTGCTAATCCGTTCCCTGGGTAAAACTGGACTGTGGGTAAATGTCGCCCTAGGGTTTGCGTTTCTATACCTACCGATCGCCATTTTAGTGGTTTATTCGTTCAATGCTTCCCGTTTTAACGCGGTGTGGAGTGGATTTACCCTAGACTGGTATAGGAGTTTATTGGGAAGCATTCCAGCACAGACGGCGGATCTATCGACGACGGGAGTTTGGTCAGCCTTATATAATAGTCTGATAGTGGCTACTATTTCCAGTGCGATCGCCACGATTTTAGGAACAGCGATCGCTTTAGGATTAGAACGCTATAAATTTCCCGGTTATCAGCTTTTAGAAAGTTTGCTATTTTTACCAATGGTCATTCCCGAAATCACCTTGGGGATTTCCTTGTTGGTATTTATGACCCTAATTTTTAGGCTAGTAGAAAACCTAACGGGGATGAGAATAAGTCTGGGTTTACCAACGGTAATTATTGGTCATATCACCTTTAGTATTTCCTTTGTCACGATTGTGGTGAGGGCGAGAGTAGCAGACCTTGACCCCAGATTAGAAGAAGCCGCATTAGATTTAGGCGCGAATGAATGGCGAGTGTTTCAGCGGGTGACTTTTCCGTTGATTTGGCCGGGTATTTTCAGCGCCGGTTTATTAGCATTTACCTTATCATTAGATGATTTTGTGGTATCATTTTTCACCAGTGGGGTCGGTGCTACTACTTTACCATTGTTTGTTTATGGTATGATTAAACTATCGGTTACGCCTGCGATTAATGCGATCTCAACTTTGATGTTATTAATATCGTTGATTCTGCTATTATCTTCTTTAAAATTGGGAGGTACTGCCGGGTTGGAGTAAAATCAGACAACAGGTGTTAGCAGGCGAAGTAGTGGTAACTGGGGAGTATAACCATCTGTAGGTGGAAACCCTCAGTTTGCCTTACCCCTAGAACCCAAGGGAGCGATCGCCAGAGAAACAGATATCCTGATTTACGAGGATAGCATAGCAAAATAGAGAATGTGGGCTGGTGATCTAACTGAACAAGATTATAGATAATCACCCCGACTCTGAGGATAAATATATTTATAATAGAGGTGAGTCTCATTTTAGTGGGTCGGATGGATATACAACAGGATTATAATCAACAGTGCCTTCAAAGGTTAATCTGGGCAATGAATCAGCTTGGTATTGATGTAGATGCGAAAAAACTGGTCAACATTTCGGAATTAATTGTCCAAACCATGACCGGACCTTGGCGGTATTTCCATACGCCAGATCATATTTTTGAGGTGGGGGGTTCGGAAGATGCGATTGAGGTATTAGCGGCTTTATTCCATGATGTGGTTTATGTACAGGTTGACCAAAGCGTTAACTTTAACCTTACCTATTACTTAGTTCCGTTTATTCGCCAAGTAGGGGAACATCTTTGGATTCGTGAAGCGGTGGATATTCCTGAAGATCCCACCTTTGAAATGGTGCGGATAGTTTTTGATATGTCTCCGGGTAAAATGTTATTGCCTTTAGAAGGGCAAAATGAGTTTTTAAGTGCTTTAGTGGCGGCGAAAGTATTACAACCTTTTCTGAGTCAAGAGTTGTTAGTGCAGATTGTCGCCTGTATAGAAGCCACAATTCCGTTCCGAACTCCCACGAAAACGGGATTAAATAATAGCGATATTTTATATCAAAGATTACAGGCGATCGTTGACAAATTCAACCTGAAATTAACGGATGCGGATCTGATCGAAACTGTGAAGCGATCGATTCGTATGGCTAATCGTGATGTCCGGAGTTTCGCCGATCCTAGTTCAGCCAGATTTTTAGATAATACCTGGAACCTAATTCCTGAAACCAATCATCATCTAAATAATCCTAGTGCTTACACTATTGGTCAATATAGAACAGCCCTGCAAAAAATGGAAGGGTTTATGAATTTTCTCAAACCGGAAGTGGTTTTTCATCAATTCCGAGGGTATCCAGAAGATAGCATTTATGAACAATTGGTATCAAGGGCGAGAAGAAATATTGCCGTGGGTCGATTATATCTAGGTAGTAAATTATTTACTATTGCCTTTTTAGAAGCACTATCCCTGCGATTTGGTCGCGTCATTCCAGTTTCTACTTTAATGGGAGAAATGCCTTCCGAAAATTTTGTGACGGTTTCTTTGGTAAATTTTCTGCCAGACCTAGAAAATAATTATCAACCCCAAGATGAATTAGAATCTACGGTGCTTGTTATACTGGAAAAGGGGAGAACTCAGCATTCTTACTATGATATAAAAAATTCACCTTTGACAACATATATGGTTAAGCAGATGGGATTTGCGGAAATCCAAAATCAACGCAACCGCGCCCAAAAGTTTTTTCAAAATGAAATATCATCGGAGGAATTTTTGGCTGGATGTGATCCACAAATTAAAAAAACGGTGACTGAGGGAATTGTCAAATTATTTGATACTCGGAAAGCTGCTTTCCTAGGAGGCTAAGTGTTATGGTTGCGTCAATCGTCAAAATTTCCGGTTATTTAACATTAGGTTAAGAATAGATTATAGGTGGGGTTGGAGAGTTATCAAATTGCCAATATACTTTTATAATATAGGTGGCAAACTGATCTAAATCCATGAGAGGCTCGGATGTATCTATCAATCAGCGATCGCCTATAACTCTCCCACATTGATCAATCCATACACTTAACCTAATTACTTACTCAAGGGCTTATGAAACCTTTAAACCGTCGAACCAAAATTGTAGCTACCATTGGTCCAGCTAGTAATTCTCCTGAAGTTCTTTATCAAATGATTAAAGCGGGGATGAATGTAGTACGCCTCAACTTCTCCCATGGTAGCCATGAACAACACACGAAAACGGTCGCCCTACTGAAAGAAATTTCACAGGAGTTAAAAACGTCTATCACGCTATTACAAGACCTACAGGGTCCGAAAATTAGGGTAGGACAGCTTCCTGATGGTGGTATACAATTGATAGCGGGAGAATATATTACCCTGGTTCCTATTGACGAATACAAGAGTAAACCTAATACGATTGCGATCGACTATCTGCACCTGGGAGAAGAAGCAGAAATCGGTGCCCAGGTTCTGCTAGATGATGGATTATTGGAATTGAAGGTTGAGGAAATTTCCGGTAATCAAGTTAAATGTAAAATCCTTGAAGGGGGGACTCTGAAAAGCCGTAAAGGGGTTAACCTTCCCAGTTTAACTCTACGTTTACCGTCTTTAACTGAAAAAGATCAGCAAGATTTGGAATTTGGGATTTCTCTAGGTGTTGATTGGGTGTCTCTTAGCTTTGTGCGGAACGCAGAAGATGTGCGAGTTCTTAAAGACTTTTTAGCGTCCAAAAATGCGTCACAAATATCGGTGATGGCCAAAATCGAAAAACCTCAAGCGATCGCTAATTTAGAGGAGATTATTTCCGAGTGTAATGGTTTAATGGTAGCCCGGGGTGATCTGGGGGTCGAAATGAGTCCCGAAAGAGTCCCACTACTGCAAAAACAAATTATTCGCCTTTGCAATCAAAAAGGGATTCCAGTAATTACAGCTACTCAAATGCTGGACAGTATGATCAATAATCCCCGTCCGACAAGGGCTGAAGCGTCTGACGTAGCTAATGCAATTATTGATGGAACTGATGCGGTGATGTTATCAGGGGAATCAGCAGTTGGTAAATATCCGATTCGGGCTGTGGAAATGTTAGCGAAAATTGCGGAGGATGTGGAACCGGAAATCAATTTCATCAACTACCCACCCGCGTTCAATGATGAGACCCATGCTATCAGTGAAGCGATAAATACCATTGATAAAATTATCGATCTACATTGTATTATTGCCTACACCTGTAGTGGTTATACTGGGCAATTAGCGGCGGCTGAACGCCCGAAAGCGCCTGTGGTTGCCTTAACTCCTAATCCCAAGGTTTACCATCGTTTAAACCTGGTTTGGGGTGTGAAACCTCTGCTGCTGGAACAGGAGGTAGAATCCTTTGAGGAACTGATCAATCAAGCCCAAACTTATCTATTAGTGCGCCAAATGGCTTCCCCCGGAGACAAAATTTTGATTATTGGTGGTATCCCTTCTGGGAAGGCTAAGGGAACCAATTTTATCAAAATCCACACCATAGGATAATGAATAATGAATAATGAATAATGAATAATTAACAATTGTTCATTATTGATTTATCACGTTGTAGGGGCGGGTTCAACAGTTAATTAGATTACCCACCGACCATATTAATCAACCCGCCCTCAATCACCCGCGAATTAATGGATAATTGATAATTTATCACGTTGTAGGGGCGGGTTCAACAGTTAATTAGATTACCCACCGACCATATTAATCAACCCGCCCTCAATCACCCGCGAATTAATGGATAATTGATAATTGATCATGTTGTAGGGGCGGGTTCAACAGTTAATTAGATTACCCACCGACCATATTAATCAACCCGCCCTCAATCACCCGCGAATTAATGGATAATTGATAATTGATCATGTTGTAGGGGCGGGTTCAACAGTTAATTAGATTACCCACCGACCATATTAATCAACCCGCCCTCAATCACCCGCGAATTAATGGATAATTGATAATTTATCACGTTGTAGGGGCGGGTTCAACAGTTAATTAGATTACCCACCGACCATATTAATCAACCCGCCCTCAATCACCCGCGAATTAATGGATAATTGATAATTGATCACGTTGTAGGGGCGGGTTCAACAGTTAATTAGATTACCCACCGACCATATTAATCAACCCGCCCTCAATCACCCGCGAATTAATGGATAATTGATAATTGATCATGTTGTAGGGGCGGGTTCAACAGTTAATTAGATTACCCACCGACCATATTAATCAACCCGCCCTCAATCACCCGCGAATTAATGGATAATTGATAATTGATCATGTTGTAGGGGCGGGTTCAACAGTTAATTAGATTACCCACCGACCATATTAATCAACCCGCCCTCAATCACCCGCGAATTAATGGATAATTGATAATTGATCATGTTGTAGGGGCGGGTTCAACAGTTAATTAGATTACCCACCGACCATATTAATCAACCCGCCCTCAATCACCCGCGAATTAATGGATAATTGATAATTTATCACGTTGTAGGGGCGGGTTCAACAGTTAATTAGATTACCCACCGACCATATTAATCAACCCGCCCTCAATCACCCGCGAATTAATGGATAATTGATAATTATTAATTATTAATTATTAACCAGGTGGGGTGGGGCGGGTTTAGTAATCTTACTGGTGGGATATTTCATTGACAGTGGAACCCGCCCCTACAGGATAATGGATAATGGATAACAGGGAATAATTAAAAGTAAGAATTATCTGCCTCTGGCGAGATTACGGAAGGTTGTATATTGGGGGTCAAAGAGTAGCTTGATAGTTCCTGTAGGTCCGTTGCGGTGTTTGGTGATAATAATTTCTGTCAGACCGCGATCTGGTGAATCTGGGTTGTAGTAATCATCTCGATATAACATAATTACCATGTCTGCATCCTGTTCGATGGAGTTGTGGACGATGATATTATTAGCGACAAAATTATGTAAACTGGGAACTGTTAAATCATATACTTCGGTTTCGCTGGCTGGTTCAATGGCGGAAATTTCATCCCAATAAATATTAGTTTCGGCGGTACAAGCGATTTGACAACCCGTAGTCAATTTGTCTAAACGTTCCCAACCTGTGAGGGTAAAAAATTGATGATTAGCAGTAGCTGTTATGGTATATCCTAAACGAGTTTTTAAGTCAAAGGTGGGCTTAACCCCGGTGGCAAAAACCCTCTGAACTGTAGCCTTTTCTAAGTTATGAGTGTCTGGATTTATAGCGACAACAGAAAAGTCAGATTTTCCAACTAATTCTCGAATGGGAACTGGTAAACGACTATCTGCTAAGGTTACTAAACTATCCCCTGATAAACAACCAGACTCTCTTAAATCGGACATCATGGGACGTTTATTGGTGCGGGACTCAACGCCTCGGCTCAACTGGGAGAGGGTAATTACTGGGAGATTTAGTTCTCTGGCTAAACCTTTAAGCGATCGCGTAATGCGAGATAATTCCTGGACGCGGTTATCAGGGTTAGCCCCTTCCATTAACTGCAAATAATCAATTAAAACTAACCCCAAATTACCACCTTGTTGAGACTGTAGCTGGCGAGTTTTTGACCGCATTTCGGTAACTGTAAGGTTAGGGGTATCATCAATAAAAATTGGCAATTCTGATAGAGTTCCGATCGCCTGAGTAAGGGGTTCCCATTCAGCTTGGCTAATACGTCCGGAACGCAGTCGATTACTTTCAATTCTCGCTTCACTAGATAACAGTCGCTGAACTAACTGTTCCTTAGACATTTCTAGGCTAAAAACGGCAATTGGTAAATTATGCTTTTTGGCAATACTATGGGCGACGGAAATAGCAAAACTGGTTTTTCCCATAGACGGACGACCAGCTACAATAATTAAATCAGACCGTTGAAATCCTCCGGTCATGGCATCTAGGTCATAAAACCCGCATTCAATACCTGGTAAGGCTAATCCTTCTGAACGTTCTTCAATTCCCTGAAAGGTATCAATTAAGGTTTCTGAAATAGACACTAAATCGGGTTTGGGTTTAATTTGTGTAACGCCAAAAATCCGCTGTTCTGCTTGGTCTAACACCTTTTCTAATTCCATGTTAGTCTGATACCCTAACTGGGCGACTTCCTGACCAGCTTGGATTAACTTACGGCGCAAAAACTTATCTATTACTAATAAAGAATACTGGTCAATATTAACAGCGGAGATAGTGCGATCGACTAATTCGCCTAACTTCATCTGACCGCCAGCAGCATCTAATTGATTATGATCTGCTAACCAAGTAGTAACGGTCATTAAATCTGTGGGTTTTCCCTGTAAATGAAGGGTTAGGGTAGCCCGATAGATAGTTTGATGGGCGCTAATGGCAAAATGTTCTGGCTTGAGGATGTCGGCGACGCGACTAATAGCTTCGGAGTCGAGAAGTATACCACCCAAAATCGCTTCCTCCGCCTCAATATTTTGGGGAGGGTTGCGATCGTTGCTTAACGGCGGTATCGGCAGACTCTCAGCCATAATTAGGACATTGTAGACGGTAGATAGTGGCGGTTTGACAGTTATTAATTAGCGGAAGCGGGGGCGCGTCGGGCTTGCGCCCCAGGATAGTTCTATGGTGCAACTACATGGATTTCCACTTCGGCGGTAACTTCAGGATGGAGTTTGATATGAGCCTTATAGAAACCGATTTTGTTAATATCAGGTAAGGTGATACCACGGCGATCTACTTCTTGACCTGTAGCCTTCTCAATGGCTTCGGCTAGTTCGCGATCGGTGACGGTTCCAAAGATCGCCTCATTTTCGCCGACTGGTTTAGCAACGGTAAACCGACCGATGGTTTCCAGGGCGGTTTTACGAGACTGGGCTTGTTGTTTAAGTTCAATCAAGCGTTGACGTTCTTCTTCCCGGCGGCGTTCTACCTGTCTGAGAATGCCGGGAGTAGCGCGGACTGCGAAACTATAGGGTAGCAAATAGTTGCGCGCATAACCGGGGGCTACTTCTACTAAATCGCCTTCGCGTCCTAATTTGCTAACATCCTTAGTGAGAACGACTTGAGTTCGCTTTGACATAATGGTTCCTCATAACTGTTTTAACCCAAACACTCTATCTTAGCGATATAAAGGGGGCGATCGCAAGTGAAAACGGAAAAATCTGTGTCGGGCAGTCCTGGCACATTTCAGGTATAATCGACGGTAAAATTTAATATCAGTTAACAATTGTACCTAAAATGACACAGACACAAGCCGGTTCGCCCCAAGACTCGCAAACCCCCGTTTCTGATGCTGTCATTATCGCTCAGGATGTCCATAAGTGGTATAGCAACAACTTCCATGTTCTCCGAGGTGTCAGCCTAACGGTGAGACGGGGTGAGGTAGTGGTGATCATGGGTCCGAGTGGTTCAGGAAAATCTACGTTTATTCGGACATTTAACGCTTTAGAGGAATTTCAGGAAGGGAGTATTGTGATTGACGGGATCACGCTTTCCCATGATTTGAAAAATATTGAGGAAATTCGTCGGGAAGTGGGAATGGTGTTCCAACAGTTTAATCTGTTCCCCCATTTAACTATCCTGCAAAATGTGACCCTAGCACCAATCTGGGTGAGGCGATGGCCGAAAGCTAAGGCTGAGGAGGTGGCTATGCAGCTTTTGGAAAGGGTTGGTATTCTGGAACAGGCGAAAAAATATCCGGGTCAGCTTTCTGGGGGTCAGCAGCAACGGGTGGCGATCGCCCGCGCCCTAGCTATGCAACCGAAAATTATGTTATTTGATGAACCTACGTCCGCCCTTGACCCGGAAATGGTGCGGGAAGTGTTAGATGCAATGCGGACTTTGGCTAGTGAGGGGATGACGATGGTTTGTGTCACCCATGAGGTGGGATTTGCGCGAGAAGTAGCCGATCGCGTTGTTTTGATGTCAGATGGTCTCTTGGTGGAAGAAGGGACTCCAGAGGAGTTTTTCAACAATCCTCAAGAAGAACGGACTAAGAGATTTTTGTCACAAATTCTATAGTAGAGTTGGGAACCTCCAACAGGTAGCAGCAGAATATTGCAGAACATCAGGGACAAGCTATGGGTCGCTGGTGGCTTTTTCGGTTGGACTCAAATTCCCGGGAAGACGGTTAATAGATAGAGGATGCCAAAGTTGTTGGAGACGGTGCGCGGGAAGGGTCAAATAAAGAACATCTCCGGGACTTAACAGGGAGTCTAATAATTTCCAGCTATGTATAGTTTGGGAGTTGGTTTCGATGTACAGGGGGACAAAATCCACTCTGGTAGCCACATCTTTGACTCTTTGTCCGCAAAAGGGATGGTTAGCGGTGATTAGGGTAGCTAGGGCGACCCAAAGACTATCAGCGGTGATGCCATTGCCTAAAATTCTACCGCCGATCGCGGCGGCTGCAAAGGCAGGCGCAGCAATTTCTGTGGGACTCAGAACTGTCTCAAAATCAAATACCTGCTGAACCATTAGCCCAAATTGAGGGTCTTGGTTACGAACTATCATCCGCAGGTGGGGTGCTATAGCCCTGGCGCTGAGGGCTATTTCTAGGTTGGCGGTGTCGTCACTGGTGACGGCGAGGAGGACTTCTGCTTGTTGAACATTGACGCTTTCTAAGATAGACGACAGGGAAGCATCACCTTCGACAAAGGGTATTCTAAGCGATCGCACTGTACTGATAAAACGACAGTTAGGATCGCGATCAATTACCACTACTTCATAGCCGCTGCGGTGTAGTTGTTCAGCAATTTGAACACCAATGCCACCCAAACCACAGATTATATAATGGTTGCGTTGTGGAACCCGTGTAGCGTTGAGATATTCAGTTAACCTGGTTCCTAGTACAAAGTCATTAAGTAAGGCGTAACAGATACCAATTACCCCAGCACCTACTAGCATCATGATGGCGGTGAAGATTTTAATGCTATCAGGGGCATTCTCGGCGACTTTTTCATTACCCCCAGCCCCGGTAATCATTCCTACTGAAAAATAGAGGGAGTCAACTAGGGAATTATCTAAGTTAATGCTTACATAAGTTAGGGTCGCCAAGAAAATTGTCAGCATTAAAACCAGGGTAATCAAAAGGGCTTTTTTGCCATGCTGTTGAAACTTTTTCAGGCTGTTAATGAATTTCATCCCCCTTTGATAGAGGCTGAAACGCTGGGTGCGGATACTGGGTTTAGTGGCAATAATTAGGCGATCGCCTACATCAAGTTTTTGTCCCTCAAGAACTGCTGACACTAGATCTAAGTGGCTATTATTAGGAATGTAATAGATCAGCATTCGATCGCGATCAGACCAGAGATCATGGAGGCTTTTACCGACCCAAGAATGTTCAGGATCGATAAATTCTTCATGAATTGGCCAGGTTTGGTTAAATAGTCGCAGTTGACCAATAGCACGACTCCCCAAAGCCGCAAAGGTAAACACGGGAGCAGCCAAGGCGGAGACGCTCATGGTACTATGGTCTGGTAGAATGCGATCGAGGCTTTGTCCTAAATTAGTATTAAACAGACGGCTAATAATTCTGATTTTAGGATTGAGAATCCTGGCTTGCATTAAAATAGCTAGATTGGTAGCATCATCATTACCAGCCAGTACGAGGGTATGGGCGCTTTGAATACCAGCGGCTAACAGGGTAGAGGCGGCGCGAAAACTACCGACAACTACATCTGACCCTTCACCTTTTACGGGTTGCTCATTCACTCCTACAACAATAGCTCCTTGTTGTCTCAACAGACGAAAAATTTGGTAGCCAGTGCGTCCTAAGTTGCAAACGATAATTCTAGGTTTCATATTTCGTAAATTGTGGACTCCCCAGGGAGGGTCTAGGTCTACTGTCGGGTGTGTAATCCACCATTATGACAGCCACAAATTATGACAATTGTATCCCATAACACCGTTTGCCGATTAGATAAATACAGGGCGATCGCTATCAATCACCCTGAGTTAGAAAATCTCTGAGTCAATCTATCTGTTAGTTAGCAGGGCTTTGGATTGAGATTCTCCGGCTTTGACCAGGTTTTTATGTAGCTGTACATTCAGCAGGAATAAGGCAGTCCATTGGATAGCTATAGTTAGGAAAAAGTCGATAAATTGTGCTGATTCTAAACTAGCCCAAGGCGCAAAAGACAGCAAAAATGGCACGGGATATTGGTCGGGTTGTATTGGTATCAGCACCATGCAAATGAAAGGAAATAAGACGATCGCGAGAACAATTCCTACAGCCCAAAGTTGCGGTTTGACGATTTTCTTGAGTAGGACTAACTGCGCGACAGTTGCACAAATTAGAATCAAACCACCCAGGAAAACCAAGCCCAAAATCCACTGCCAATTTTGATGAGATTGGGAAGAATTAAATTGAAATTGTGCGGTCAAAATCCAGGGAGTCCACATGACAATTGTGATGATGATATTAGCAAAGACTGCTAACATATTGGGGCTTTTTTCTGCCCATAATAAATCCTGGAATAATTGGCGATTTTTGAGGTGATGACGGGTAGACTCTCGACGATAACGCGCCCAATCTTGCAAGGGTTGACGCTGAGGAGATAAGGCGGCGATCGCCAACAATAAGCACAAGGGAATTATCCCATATAGGAAAAATGTTCCTAACTCTTGCCATGAATTAGACCGGATTGGTGTGACAAACCCTAGCAAAAATAAGTTAAGACTAAATACTGCTAAATAACTCTGTTTTTTGCTGAGTAATGTGGTAGCGGGGTCACTAAAACGGCGGTTTAAAACTTGCCAAGTTCCCACCATTAAAACCACTAAAGTTAGACTCATAAACCCATACCATGCAGCTATATTATAGCTAACCGGAATATTAAACCATTTAATCCATAAATCCCAGCGATTATTAAAATCTTGCCAAGCATTTGGGTTCTCGTTGGCTAATCTAGCTACACCAAAGATTAACTGCAAAAATTGTAAGCTGGGAAACACTATGAATGCAGCCATTAATGTCCATAACCACCCGGCGGCAAATCCTACTAAAGGTAATAGCAGGGATAGGCTAAATAAACTCATGGCGACAATAGCAAATACCCCATATTGTAATAGCAGTAATCCGATGGGTATTTGTGCTTTAATAGCGACGATAGTCTGCAATGGTAAAGCTAAAGCCAGTCCTAGGTATAGTAAAATAGGAACACCCATTAGCTTTCCGGCTAAAATATCCCGACCTGGTTGGGGGCTGAGGCGGATAAAATTGAGAGTGCCGCGCTTTTCCTCTAGGGCTAAATCTTGAATTAGCATATACACGCCACCCAACATTAAAGCCATGGGTAAAATCCAATTCATGGTCAGAAATATATCATTCCACCAGGTTTGCCATTCAATAACTATGGGGAACTGTTTAGAGTCAATGATATATCTCCCATAGGGACTTTTTTCGGTGGGTAATTGAGCAGAAAAGAAGAATATCAGCAGTGCTTGGCTGAGGAGAGAAACACTACTAACTAAGGTAATACTGCGAGGTTTGAGTCTGCCTTTTAGTTCTCGAATTAACTGGGGATTCCAGTTAGCTACAAATGCCATCAAATTAGGTATTATCATGATTCCCTCAAGTTAAGGATAGGTGGTTAATTTGGGGCGTTTTTAAGATGCCTGTTTATGTCCCAATTTCAAGAAAATTGATTCTAAATTATCCTGGGTGGGATAAAATTGGGTAATGGGTAAACCTGCATCTATGAGCGATCGCAATAAAAGGGCCTGGGTTTCTAAATCACCAGTAAACTGCACCCGTACTTGTTGACTGCCGGGAATTACTTCCCACTCTTCTATGTTGGCACAATTTTTCAAATGTGTAACTAAGGGATTAACAGATCCGAGAGTGGAAATAAAAATTTGTTGATTACTCAGGCGCTGATAGAGTTCGGCTAAAGATGCACTCTCGACTAAATAGCCAAGTTCCATAATGCCTATCGAGGTACAAAAATCCTCTAAATCGCTGAGAACATGGGAAGAAATGAGAATTGTCATTCCAGCTTCTCGCAGGGTTTTAATGATGTCGCGAAACTGTTGGCGGGCGATGGGGTCTAACCCAGAAACAGGTTCATCAAGTAACAGCAAGAGGGGTTGATGAATTACTGTCCGCCCTAAACTTAACCTTTGTTTCATTCCCCGAGATAGGGTAGCAATTAAGCTATGGCGTTTATGGCTAAGGTCCACTAATTCTAAAACTTCATAAATCCGTTGCGATCGCTTAGGTTCTCGGAGATAATATAATCCAGCGAAATAGTCGAGATAATCCTGAACTGTCAGATCATCATAAAGGGGAAAATCATCAGGGAGATAGCCAATATACTGCTTTAAAGTGGGATTAGTGCGATCGCGTAATAGCCTTTCTCCGTGAATATAAATCTCTCCGGTTGAGGGTTCTTCTGCAGTAGCCAGCATCCGCAGTAGGGTAGTTTTTCCCGCCCCATTAGGGCCAATCAGTCCGTAAACTTCCCCCGCCGCCACCTGTAGGTCAAGGTCATGAACTGCTATATGACGGTCGAATTGTTTGGTTAGTCCCCGGGTTTCAATCGCCAATTCTTTAGCCATAAGGGGTATTTTGTAAGTTCTTATTTGGGACTACAATAATTACAATTGTGGTTACGGAAGGATCTTGATTATTCTTGCGAGTCTCCCTACATATAGAGATAATAAACCCAGTGATGAGCATTAATCTATGAGCAAAATTGCCCTGTTTGGAACCAGTGCCGATCCTCCCACAGAAGGCCACCAGTCTATTTTAACTCAACTAGGTCAGAGATTCGATCGCGTGTTGGTCTGGGCTGCTGATAACCCTTTTAAGTCTCATGGCGCTTCCCTGGAACATCGACAAGCTATGCTAGAGGTGTTGATTAACTCAATTTATCCACCCCAAACTAATATTTTGCTGAAACCAGAACTTAGCAGTCGCCGCACGATTGAGACGGTCCACCGGGCTCGGAAATCTTGGCTTAATGACGACTTTACCCTAGTTATCGGCTCAGATTTGGTATCACAGATACCCCGTTGGTATAAAATTAATGATCTGTTGGGTGAGGTTAACTTATTAGTGGTTCCCCGACCAGGCTACGACATTGAAGACCCCGATTTGGCGAAACTGCGAGAGTTAGGGGGAAAAGTAGCGATCGCCAATTGGCAGGGTTTACCTGTTTCCTCCACTGATTTTCGCCAAGCAGGTGATCCTAATCCCATTCCGGGCGCGGTGGCTGATTATATCGCGCGCCAAAATTTATATCAATCTAGTTCTGGCCAGCAGTCCTGAATATGGCAGGAAATCCCCCACAACCATCGACTAGCCACCCCCTCGCTGACTTTAAGGTGGGAGTGGATAATATTATTTTTTCGATTGATACAGCGGCTCATCGCCTGTTGGTATTATTGGTAATGCGACAACAGGAACCTTTTTGCGATCGTTGGAGTCTTCCGGGAACCTTAGTGCGTCAAGGGGAATCCTTAGAAGATGCGGCTTATCGGATTTTAGATGAAAAAATTAAGGTGGAAAACCTTTATTTAGAACAGCTTTATAGTTTTGGCGGACCCAACCGAGATCCGCGAGAAAGTGCAGGGAGTTATAATGTCCGTTACCTATCTGTGAGTTATTTTGCCCTAGTTAGATTTGAGGAAGCGCAATTAATTCCTAATCAATCAACGGGGGTAGCTTGGTATCCCATAGAAGAAGTGCCATCTCTAGCATTTGACCATAATCAGATTTTAGAATATGGATATCGTCGCCTGCGTAATAAGTTAGAATACAGTCCGGTGGCTTTTGATGTACTTCCAGAACTCTTTACCCTAGGGGAATTATACCAATTTTATCTCACAGTTTTAGGTGAGGGTTTCTCGGACTATTCCAATTTTCGCGCCCGTTTACTCAAGCTAGGCTTTCTGTGTGACACGGGTATCAAAACCTCTCGCGGCGCAGGACGACCCGCCACCCTCTACCGCTTCGACGCTGAAGCGTTTAGCCCCTTAAAGGATAAACCTTTAGTTTTTGTTTAGTGCGCTAAATTAACAATTAATAATTAATAATTAATAATTAATAATTAGAGCCGGGTTTCTCCCCCCACAGGTCAAGAAACCATAGGGCGGGTTTATTAAGATGGTTGTGGGGATGGAGAAATTAATAATTAATAATTAATAATTAATAATTAACAATTAGAGCCGGGTTTCTCCCCCCACAGGTCAAGAAACCATAGGGCGGGTTTATTAAGATGGTTGTGGGGATGGAGAAATTAATAATTAATAATTAATAATTAACAATTAGAGCCGGGTTTCTCCCCCCACAGGTCAAGAAACCCGGTTTCTCAAAGAAACCTGGTTTCTAAGCTGAACCATAGGGCGGGTTTATTAAGATGGTCGTGGGGATGGAGAATTGACAACAGAACCCGCCCCTACAATTATTAATTATTAATTATAGCCGGGTTTCTAAGCTGAACCATAGGGCGGGTTTATTAAGATGGTCGTGGGGATGGAGAATTGACAACAGAACCCGCCCCTACAATTATTAATTATTAATTATTAATTATTAATTATTAATTATTAATTATTAATTATTAATTATTAATTATAGCCGGGTTTCTAAGCTGAACCATAGGGCGGGTTTATTAAGATGGTCGTGGGGATGGAGAATTGACAACAGAACCCGCCCCTACAATTATTAATTATTAATTATTAATTATTAATTATTAATTATAGCCGGGTTTGTAAGCTGAACCATAGGGCGGGTTTATTAAGATGGTCGTGGGGATGGAGAATTGACAACAGAACCCGCCCCTACAATTATTAATTATTAATTATTAATTATTAATTATTAATTATAGCCGGGTTTGTAAGCTGAACCATAGGGCGGGTTTATTAAGATGGTCGTGGGGATGGAGAATTGACAACAGAACCCGCCCCTACAATTATTAATTATTAATTATTAATTATTAATTATTAATTATAGCCGGGTTTCTAAGCTGAACCATAGGGCGGGTTTATTATGATGGTCGTGGGGATGGAGAATTGACAACAGAACCCGCCCCTACAATTAATAATTATTAATTATTAATTATTAATTATTAATTATAGCCGGGTTTCTAAGCTGAACCATAGGGCGGGTTTATTAAGATGGTCGTGGGGATGGAGAATTGACAACAGAACTCGCCCCTACAATTAATAATTATTAATTATTAATTATTAATTATTAATTATTAATTATAGCCGGGTTTCTAAGCTGAACCATAGGGCGGGTTTATTAAGATGGTCGTGGGGATGGAGAATTGACAACAGAACCCGCCCCTACAATTATTAATTATTAATTATTAATTATTAATTATTAATTATAGCCGGGTTTGTAAGCTGAACCATAGGGCGGGTTTATTAAGATGGTCGTGGGGATGGAGAATTGACAACAGAACTCGCCCCTACAATTATTAATTATTAATTATTAATTATTAATTATTAATTATAGCCGGGTTTCTAAGCTGAACCATAGGGCGGGTTTATTAAGATGGTCGTGGGGATGGAGAATTGACAACAGAACCCGCCCCTACAATTAATAATTATTAATTATTAATTATTAATTATTAATTAAACTTAATGCTTGTAAGTCCTGTTTTGCTTGCAGAAAGCGCCCTTGTAAGAGGGCAGAAACCCCCCGTAATACTAAAAACTCTGGTTGTTCAGGATTTAATGCTAAGGCTGGTTGTAGGGCGATTTCGGCTGCTCTGGCGTTAAAATTATATAGGTGTACAAAGGCGAGATAAGCATGGGCGAAGGGGTTATTAGGATCGAGTTTGGTGACTGTTTCTAAAGCGGCGATCGCTCCATTTACATCCTGTTCTAACACGGAAGCTAAAGCTAGGCTATATGCTAGGTTTAAATTATCGGGTTCTTGGTTTAACCTATAGGCTAGGGTTTTTTGAGCCTGTTTGGTATAGTCCTGAACTGGATCATATTGGTTAATGCGACGAATTTCATTAAAAATCACCTCCAGTCCCTGTATACCCTGGGGAAGTTTGAGGGCTAGTTGCTGAAGTTGGGTAATTAAATCCAATTCTGGGGCGGGTAAGGCGGCTGCATTAGGGTCAATAGTCAGGGTAATGGGGGGGGATGCGATCGCTAAGGTTTCCCCGGTTTCTCGGCTTAAATAGGTGGCTTGCAGAGTATAATTGCCGGGTGTAGCATCGGGTGGGGGTAGCATTGCCATGCGTTCAACTACCTCGAACCCTGTGGCTGTGTCTTCTGGTAATTCTAGCCGCCCTGAACCTATGGCGCGATCGTGGAACCATTGGGTATTATTGTCATCATCTAATGCAGTCCAAGTCAATAACACCAAACCTGACTCAAGCTGCTGTGGGGGACCTGACCAAATGTAGGTAATGGGAATAGGAACCCCTGGGGGGGCGCTTTCAGGAACAATTACCGCCTCTAAATTCACCACCTCGGAAATATCGGCGCGGGGGGAAACTTCGACGGGTGAGGGGGTGCAACGATGAAGGTTTAAAGTGTTACCATCTGGTAGGAGCCAATTGCGATAAACTGGGAACTGAGGACCTTGGGCGATCGCAGTGACCATCAAGGTTTGGGCTTCTTTAATGCGATCGACAGAACCCTGATCTCCCGTTTTGGTGATAAACCAACAGAGGGAACCAGCATCTTGAGAAACTTCGTCATAAGCAATACCGACCTGGCGACCGTAAACCTGAAAATCTTTAATTGCGCCATAGTAGTCGATATTATGCTGATTGATATTTTCGGTGGAAGGCAAAACCCCGATGGTATTCTGTAGGTAGGGTTCGGCTGCCAAAATGGTTGAGATAATTTCTGGGTGAGGCCAGTTAACGCCTATTTCTGCATGGCGGGTATTTCCCGGACTTAGCAAGCTGCGGAATTGTTGACCGGGAACTCCCCCCACCGGCCACAGAGTTAAAATCATTAACAACACGGCTAAAGCCATGGTCCCCCAACGTACTCTCATCCCCCACCATTTCGGCCAGAGTGTGAGTCCCCAAGCTAATACAATTGACAGCATGGGTAATAGGGCGAAGTTGTAGCGGAAGTCTTTATTGGGGTTGAGGGAACAGAGTAAATATCCCCCCACCAGAAATACTGCTAACCAGGCGAAACCAGATTTCGGGGTGTCTGGGGGAAGGCTGCGCCACCGAATTAGGTAAAGTAAAAAACCGACAATGGGAACTAATAATAACGGCCAGGACACATGATCGGGGAGGAGACTTAGATAGTAGGTCCAGGCTTCTGGGTCGGTTAAGGGTGGATCGCCTTCGGCGCGCGCGGCGTATATGGTGGCGCGTTGTACTGATGTGATCATTAACAGCCAAGTATTTGACAGCCACGGACCGAAGACTAACACGGACAGCAAACCAGCGATCGCCATTTGAAAAAACCTTCCCCAGTCCCGTCTTTTTAGGGTTCCCACCGTTACCCACAACAGGGGAACAAACAAAAATAGGGCGGTGGTTTGTTTGACTAAAAATGCGAGTCCTACGGATATTCCTACAGCGATCGCCCATAACCACTGATAACGCGGTTGTTCACATTTGCGCCACATGGTCAGCAGCAAAAAACTGAAAGCGACACTGGCGGTGACCGGATAATCTAGGAGATATTCAAAACGATATAGATATAATGCGGGGAGTAATAAGCATAAACCCGCCGCCCATAAAGCTACTTGGCGGTTAAAAAGTTGGCATCCGATACAGTAAACAGACCCCAGTAATATAGCACTGAATAGCAGGTGTACTAGGTTGGCGGTGTCTGGACTAGGAGCGAATATATTTTGAAAGGGAATGGTGAGAATATATACCAGGGGGGGAATTTTGGCTGACAGGTTCCAGATATAATCCCACCACTGACCGGAAAACCATTGGGGGTCTTGGAAGGCGCGGCGGTAGATCAGGCTTCCTGTTAGGTAATAGGCGGGGTCCCAGGCTGGTACAGACCGATCAAAGATAAACCAAAGGCGATCGCTAATGGCTCCTATTAGCCAGATTATACTAATGGCGATCGCACCCGTTATTTTTTTTGACCCTTCAACGATAACCTTTCCCTCCCGATAACTCTGAACCTGATCAAAATTAAACCGAGTTTCCCAGACAATATTAGACACCTTCGCCCCAATTGCCCAAGAAACCCGATTTCCGATGTAATTATACTAGAACAAGCCTAAAGTGAAGGACTTGTCAATGGGGAAAGTTGCGCCAATACCCAGCCACAGGGTCACAAAAGTTCCGAATAGGAATATTGCTGTAGCTACAGGACGACGGAAGGGGTTTTGAAACTTATTGACATTTTCAATGAAAGGAACCACCAACAGACCCACGGGAATGGAAGCCATCATTAACACCCCTAACAATTTGTTGGGGACTACCCGCAGAATTTGGAACACCGGCCAGAAGTACCACTCTGGCAGAATTTCCAGGGGAGTCGCAAAAGGATCGGCAGGTTCTCCTACCATAGCAGGGTCAAGGACTGCCAAACCAACGATTAGCGCAAAAGTTCCAACGATAACTACCGGGAAAACATATAGCAGATCATTAGGCCAAGCTGGTTCACCATAGTAGTTATGGCCCATACCTTTAGCGATTTTCGCTCTCAAGACTGGATCACTGAGATCCGGCTTTTTCATTACTGACATGGTAAGATCGCTCTCCTTAATATTTTGAGATCAAATGGATATGTTCTAATTATCCATTATGATTCGGCTCTGCCACCATCGGGGTAGCAAAAGCTACTCCCGTCTGATGGTTTAAGATTTAGGCAGACTTTAGAGGGGTCCTGAAATACCTTGTTTACGGATCATCAGGAAGTGCAGCAACATGAATACTGCAATCAACCAGGGTAAAACGAAGGTATGCAGGCTGTAGAAACGGCTGAGAGTGGGTTGCCCTACCGCAGCACCACCCCGCATCAATTCAACAATGGTTGAACCTACAATGGGGATAGCTTCGGGAACCCCAGACACAATTTTAACCGCCCAATAGCCGATTTGATCCCAGGGAAGAGAATATCCAGTTACGCCAAAGGAAACTGTGATCACTGCCATAACTACCCCTGTTACCCAGGTGAGTTCCCGTGGCTTTTTGAAACCGCCAGTTAGGTAAACCCGGAAAACGTGCAGGATCATCATTAATACCATCATACTGGCAGACCAGCGATGGATAGAGCGAATCAGCCAACCGAAACTTACTTCTGTCATGATGTACTGAACAGAGGTAAATGCTTCGGCGACGGTCGGCTTATAATAGAAGGTCATCGCAAACCCAGTAGCAAACTGGATTAAGAAGCAAACTAGGGTGATCCCACCCAGACAGTAGAAGATATTTACGTGGGGAGGGACGTATTTGCTAGTGATGTCGTCGGATATCGCTTGGACATCTAGCCTTTCGTCAAACCACTTGTAGGTTTTTGATTCGGTGATTTCCTTTGAGAACATGAAGCTAGGATTCCTAAAATATTAATTGCTGCCTTGGTTGTTAGGTCTGAACTGATACATTTACGCGACATTTTTCCGGTTGTTCCCGGACAATGCGACGATAGCACTATTACCCGTTAAGGTAACAGAGGCGGTATCCCGCAAAGCTTTTAGAAAGATTCCAAAAGCACCGTTCCAGTCCCTGGGTAGAGTGAACCCGCACTCAGGACATCGGAACACTTTTGAGCCACCTAGCTGGGAATGGACATGACCACAGTGAGTACAGGTTTTGCTGGTGTATTCTTCGGTCACATCTACAACTGTTCAGTTATTTCCCCTTGATGTCTCAGGGTTAGTTTGAATCGATAATGCGCCCATGTCAGCATGGTTCGGGCAGTCTTAGACCTGATTAGACGCTTCACCTTGGCAACCATATTGGAAGTCTCGAAGGTGGGCCAAAAAATCAGGCTGTGTTATGGGATGGTCAGGGATGTGACCCAATCAACCAAGGGGTTGAAGTCCTCACCGGGTAGTTATTTCGCCCATTTCAGCTCTATTTCATACCCGAAGGTCTCGCACCATACTTGGTATTATACCGTATTGCCGTAAAATGTTAACCTAATTTGAGATTAAATCATGCTCTAACGCTCAGATGGGTCAATACACCAGACTAGCCAGACTTTCCCGTTTAGTTTGGTTAAAGGTCTCTGTCAATTATATGGCAGTGCTAACCTTGAACCCAACGGGTGATTTATATCTCTGACTTGAGAAGATCGGGGATTGGTTGAATGCCTCTCAGTTCAGTCCTAGGGGACCTGAACGCAGATGCTGAAATTTCACCAAGTGCTGAGGATAGCAGACCCAGTGTTCTGATACATTTACGCGACATTTTTCCGGTTGTTCCCGGACAATGCAACGATAGCACTATTACCCGTTAAGGTAACAGAGGCGGTATCCCGCAAAGCTTTTAGAAAGATTCCAAAAGCACCGTTCCAGTCCCGTGGTAGAGTGAACCCGCACTCAGGACATCGGAACACTTTTGAGCCACCTAGCTGGGAATGGACATGACCACAGTGAGTACAGGTTTTGCTGGTGTATTCTTCGGTCACATCTACAACTGTTCAGTTATTTCCCCTTGATGTCTCAGGGTTAGTTTGAATCGATAATGCGCCCATTTCAGCATGGCGCGGGCAGTCTTAGACCTGATTAGACGCTTCACCTGACTGGCCATATTGGAAGTCTCGAAGGTGGGCCCAAAAATCCGGCTGTGTTATGGGATGGCCAGGGATGCGACCTAATCAACCAAGGGGTTGAAGTCCTCACCGGGTAGTCCCCACGCCCATTTCAGCTCGATTTCATACCCGAAGGTCTCGCACCATACTTGGTATTATACCGTATTGCCGTAAAATGTTAACCTAATTTGAGATTAAATCATGCTCCTCTCATAAAAAATGTAACATAACTTTAATCATTATTTGAATGAGCGAAAATCAGATTTCCCCAAAATCAAGTCCCAATTCTCCCGGCGGCGGAGAGTATTTATCTCTATTGCTGGCGGTGGCTTTTTTACTGTTTCTCATGCGGACGGCTTTTCCTTGGCTATTGGCGATCGCCTCTTTTGTAGGTGTTTGGATGCTATGGCGATACTACTCCTACCAGTCTCGCCGCCTACAACAGAGTCTGGATCAGGCTTTTTATGCTTTGATCCGGGAACATGAAGGACGGATCACCCCTTTGGATCTGGCTTTGGCTACTCAGCTTACCGGTCCCCAAGTTCAGGCTTATCTCGACCAAAAGGCGCTGGAATTTGCGGCTGAGTTTGAGGTAACAGATGATGGTAGGATTTTTTATACTTTCTCGACGGTAGCTTCTGTGACTGTGGCTGACCCAGAACCTGCTATTGATAAGGAAATGGCGACTGTGGCTGACCCAGAACCTGCTATTGATACTCAAGTTGTGAACCTTCCCCGTCAGACAGTGGAACTTCCCCCGGTTTCTGTTAATCAAGGTCCACTGGTAACCGGGTTTGATGTACATCCCCATAATATTAGACCCCGGAAACCAAAACCCGTTGAACTCTACCCCGCGCCGCACGCCTGCGAGTATTCTCAGGAAAGCCAGGAGTTTCAGTCGCGGCCAGAATTACCTAAGTCGGAGATCACCGAGTTGATGGAACGTAATCGCTTAGGCGATCGCTTTTCGGCGGACTAAGTTGATATAATCGATATACAGTGCGGGACGTTCAGGCATGAAATAGGGTAGAAACACCCGAAATAACCGCCTGATGGGGACTTCAGCCCCTTGGTTGAATATAAGAGGCTCGCCTCTGAGCATCCCCATAACTGTTTATATGTCCCAAAGCTTGGTATAGAAATATACAAAACAAGGCAGGGAACTCAAGGTCAAAACGCAAAATCGGAAATCTTAACGATTTCTTAACAATTGCGTTGAGAGTAACCGCGATAGCCACCCCCAGTTTTGGGAATCATAACCCCAGGACTGAAGCGGGGAACGGAAGGCGTGAAGTAGAACCTACTACCAGAGGCGACCACTGCCAACCATCCATGATTAAGGAAATCTGAATGTTCCGACTTGAACCGCCATAAGGATTAAGTAGCTAAACAGGTTGATACGCTCCGCTCAAAAGAGTTAGGGAAAAAGTAGGGTAATTGTAACATCACCTACACAGACCTTTAAAAGTACCCCGGTGGAAAGGACAAATCTAAAGATGGAATGCCCATATAAACGGAACGTTGTAATCCCTCTTAGGCTCTGAGAGTATGGTCGATACCTCAGTAGTGACAAGTGTAAGCGGATGGTGCGAGACGTTCGGGTATGAAATAGGGCTGAAATGCCCGAAATAACTACCCGGTGAGGATTCCAGCTCCGAATCTGGATATAAGGAGACCTCTCCTGACCATCCTCATAACTGGTTATATGTCCCGACGCTTAGGGAACTAAGCAAGGCAGGGAACTCAAGGTCATAAACGAACTGAGAAATCAGGGAGTAGAGAGTAACCGCGATAGCCACCCCCAGTTTTGGAAGTCATAACTCCAGGATTGAAGCGGGGAACGGAAGGCGTGAGGTAAAACCTACTACCAAGACGCGACCACTGCCAACCATCTATGATTAGGAAGACCGAATGTCCGACTTGAACCATCGTAATACACTAGCAGCGAAATAGGTTGACACGCTGCGCTCAAAAGGGCAAGGGGAAAAGTAGGGGGTTCGTCCGACTACCTACACAGACCTTTAAAAGTACCCCGGTTCTGAGGACAAATCTAACGATGGAATGCCCATATAATCGGAACGTTGTAACCCCTCCAAGACTCTGCCTATAAACAAGTGAGCAATATTACTCATAGGCAGTAGTGATAAGTGTAAGCGCAAGTCTCGGAGGGTGAAGGATGCGACCAGAAGCCAATGCCCATCTGTAATGGCTGGGATATGCCCACAGGTCGCGGTATGGATATAGATACTGCAATTAGTAGGAGCCTAATGGCGAAAGCGAGTTTAAAGACTACGTGTGCATACAACTCCAAAAGTTGAAGTACGAAAGCAGGGGTTCGTAACCCTGTTCCTATTGACAAAAAGGGTATCCATATCAGGAGCCGTGTGATGCGAAAGTATCAAGCACGGTTTTGAATAGGAGTTCGAGAAGGTGACTTCTCGTCCGACCTTACCTGTCACTCAAAATTTTAGACCCATGAGATATAAATATCATCGCCAAATCCAACCTAAACTTAGTGCCATTCCACGTCAGAAGTCTCAGGCTAATCTTTACCGAAATTCATATCTACTAGCGGTTGAAAAAAATCGCCTAACTGAAGAATTGGAGGTTTTACAAAGTCGGAGCCATATCATCGAACAACGACTCGCATTGATTGAAGACCAACTAGGAGAACTAGAAAAAGATGTAACTGAATTATCAGTTCCACCTTCCCCTAAACCTCCAAATAATCTTCCTGTCAATAATCCAGAACCGCCACCTCAATCTAACCCCACCAATTCCAGCCATATTAATACCTTTATGGTTGATTATTAGGAATAATTAAAGGCGGTTTTATGATATAAAAACAGAAATATAAAACCGCCTCTACAGGACTTCTAACACTGCTTTCGGGGATAATTTACCCTTAAACCAAACTACACGCGCGGGAATCTCACTAATTTTAACTCCCGCTTTGGCTAGGTTTAAACGTTCAGAAATAGCTAAAATTAAACAGTCGCATTCAGACTGCCGCACTTGAGAGAATTTCTTTCTTAAATATTCCGATCGCCAATAACCAACTATTTCTAACAGAAACATTCTACCATCAGGATGAACTAACCGAAAATCGGGAATCATCACACTACCAGGAATGGGAATTAAATCTACTTCCCTTTCTAGTCGCCACTCGGTTTTTAGGGAACTCCAACGGTCAGCAAAAGACTCCTCAATCATGCTGTCGTAGGCTTTACCTGGGGGATAGTGGCTAACTAATTGACAGTCAGAATTGAGGGTGTAACGACCCTTTTTAATTTCCTTAGTATAAGGGTCTCGCTGTTGTAGGGTCGCCTGTAGACTCCATTTAGTGACATGGAGTAAAGCTGGTATCATTTTAGCTAAGGCTAACCCATAGCGTGTACTAGCTTTAAATAAGCTGGTTGGTCCGTCTACTGTAATGGTAAATCCATGGTCTGCGTCTCCTTCAATATACGCCATTAACTGAAATAATTTTAAGTACCGAAACAAAAGTTTATATTCTCCTGGGTCGTTACGGTAGGCGTTGATTTTTATCTCACTAGCACGATAAAATATACCCTGTACTTGTGACAAGTTATAACGGTGAATTAAGGCTTCTGGGGTGGGGGTATCAAACTGGGTAAGAATCCGGTTTTCTTGGAGATCTGCATATAGTCCTACTTGAATTTCGGAGGGGAAAACTTCCCGTTTTAATTCGGCGGTTAATTTCAGGGATAATTCCTCTAAAGTTTGCGCGGTAGAATCAGGAGAAGGTATCGATTTAGCGGCTGCGGAAAATACCCTTTCTCGTAATTTTTCGGGGTCGAGAGGGCTGATGATTTCAAAAGTACAAAAACCACTCCTAAGTAAGTGGGCTAATCCTCGTTTGATGCGATAGTTGGGGCTATCTCCTTCTAAGTCTTGGAGTTGGCGGTTTAATTCTCCTTGGCTATGGTTGACGCAGTTGGTAAATTGTTCTATGATTTCGGAGGCGATCGCTAAATTTCCCTGATTAATTGGTAATCTCAGAGGGATAATTGTTTCTCCATTTTGTCGATAGCTGAGTAAATCAGTGGGTAACATATAAGGGTAAAGTTAATCGAAGATTATCAGTTGTGGCGATCGCCTTTCTATGGGTGAGGCGGTTGACTCATTCCCATAGACCAGAGAAATGCGATCGAGGCGTGGGTTCGGATTATCTCACACTTGTCATTGATTTAGCCTCGTATTAAAACATTACCACACTGCGAATAGACTCTCCTCGGTGCATCAAATCAAACCCTTCGTTAATCTGTTCAAAAGGCAAAACATGAGTAATTAAATCATCAATATTAATCTTACCCTCCATATACCAATCAACAATTTTCGGCACATCAGTCCGACCCCTTGCGCCACCAAAAGCCGACCCTTTCCAAACCCTTCCTGTCACCAACTGAAACGGACGGGTACTAATTTCCTGTCCCGCTGATGCTACCCCGATAATAACACTCACCCCCCAACCTTTATGACAGCATTCTAAAGCCTGACGCATAACTTGAACATTACCAATACACTCAAAACTATAGTCAGCGCCACCCTTGGTTAAATCCACCAAATAAGCCACCAAATCACCCTCAATTTCGGCGGGATTCACAAAATGAGTCATCCCAAATTTTTCGGCAATTTCTCGCTTTTGCGGGTTAATATCAACCCCGACAATCATATCAGATCCCACCATTTTCGCCCCTTGTATTACATTTAAGCCAATCCCCCCCAAGCCAAAAACTACAACTCTAGAACCCGGTTCAACTTTCGCCGTATTAATGACCGCGCCGATACCCGTTGTTACCCCACAACCGATATAACAAACTTTCTCAAAAGGCGCATCTTCCCGAATTTTTGCCACGGCAATTTCTGGCAAAACCGTATAGTTAGAAAAGGTGGAAGTTCCCATATAATGATGAATCATTTTGCCATCTTTAGAAAAACGGCTACTACCATCAGGCATTAATCCCTTTCCTTGGGTTCCTCTAATAGCTTGACAAAGGTTGGTTTTCATGCTAAGACAATACTCGCACTGACGACATTCTGGAGTATATAACGGGATGACATGATCACCAGGTTTAAGACTTTTGACATCTGGTCCTACTTCTACTACAATTCCCGCGCCTTCATGTCCTAAAATGGCTGGAAATAATCCCTCTGGGTCAGCACCAGATAATGTATAAGCATCAGTATGACAAATTCCTGTAGCTTTAATTTCGACTAACACTTCCCCGGCTTTTGGACCTTCCAGATGGACAGTTTCTAGGCTGAGGGGTTTTCCGGCTGACCAAGCCACGGCGGCTTTAACTTCCATAGTATACCTCTGATTTGATATGATTATTTAGATTATCATAACTCAGAATCTGGGGATAAATAAATGCAAACAGACTTATTTAATCTGGAAATTAGCCAACCTAAATTTACCTTTGTTGACCTATTCTCTGGTATTGGTGGCTTCCGCATTGCTTTAGAAAATTGGGGCGGTAAATGTTTGGGATATTCGGAAATTGCCGCGAATTCTATACAAGTATATAAACAAAATTTTATCAGAGATGCTAATCTTGATGAACCCAACCTGGGAGATATGCGATCGCTTCATAAATTACCCTTTACGGTCGATTTAATCACGGGGGGAGTTCCTTGTCAACCGTGGTCAATTGCGGGAAAACTTCGGGGGTTAGATGACCCAAGAGGTCAGTTATGGTTAGATACTATTCGAGTGATTAAAATGAATCAACCCTTAGCTTTTATCCTCGAAAATGTTAAAGGTTTGACCGACCCCAGACACCGCCCACAGTTTGAGAGTATTCTTGAGGAATTATCCGCCGCCAATTATCATCTAAAATGGCAGGTAATTAATGCCTCAGATTTTGGCTTACCACAAGACCGCGATCGCGTTTTTATTGTAGGAATACGTCGAGACATTAATCAAGGTCAAAACTTCCAGTTTCCCCAACCTTTAAATCTACATCCAAAACTGTTTGATTTTGTGGAAGGAGTCTCTCAAAAACCAGTGATCAAAAAAAAGTTTTCGCCCCAGGTTTTATTTGGCAACCATATCCCCCCAGCCCGAGGTCGCTTTCAAAAAAATGATGAACTTAATGATTTTTTTCTGTTTTCCGACGTGCGAAATGGACAAACAACTATCCATTCTTGGGATTTAATCGAAACAAGCGATCGCCAAAAACAAATCTGTGATATAATCCTGAAAAATAGGCGCAAAAAAATCTATGGTCCCCAAGACGGGAATCCCATTCCTTTAGCAGCATTACAACAGTTAATTAATGATTTACAAGAATCGGAACTTAATCAACTTATCGACCAACGAATTTTAAGATATGTAGAAAATAGGGGTTATGAATTTGTGAATTCTAAAATATCTTCTGGTATTAACGGAGTCGCCAAAATCTATCTCGCGCACGCCGAAGCGATCGCCACTCTCACCGCGACCGGAACCAAAATATTTGTAGCAACTAAATACTTTAATTGTCAGAATCATCAACGATATAAGCAAGAGTTTATAAAGACTATCTATCATCCCCAAAAATACAAAGAAATCACCCCCAGAGATACAGCAAGATTACAAGGTTTTCCCGATTGGTTTGTGTTACATCAAAATCCCAGTATTGCCAAAAAACAACTAGGTAATGCTGTCCCCGTCCCGGTCGTTGATTACATTGTAAAATCATTGTTACCTTTTATTTGGGAGGCTTAAAAAATGTCAACTATTAATTCTCAAACCAGGCAAAAAATTAAAGGCTTTTTGGAGGGATTTATACAAAACTTAGTCCGTAGTTATAAAAATCGTAAATTCAAACAAATTACTACTGCCCAAGAGTATCTATCAAGAAATTCATCTAAGGGAGAACTTAGACCTTTTCATGCTGCAATATTACCTTCATCATTACTTAAAATTACTGCTTTTGAGCGTGGATTTAGTACAAGTTTAGGAAGTACATTTGAAGAAGTTGCTAAACTTATTGCTATTCAGAATCATCGAGAAGCGGTTCGTAGTTATACTCTGATGGCTGAGGTCAGTTCAAGTGCATTAGATGAAATTGAAAGACAAAAAGAAAGATATGATCGAGCAATTCAGTTAAATTCGGCAAAACCATCATTTTCCGAGATGCTGGAATCTGTGATAAACTGCTGTAGAGATCATGATCTAGAAGAGAAAGTCGTTCAAGTTGATTTAAAAATCATAAATAATAATAATGAGGCAATTTTATTTGAAATCAAAAGTCCCAAGCCCAATAAGGGTCAATGTTTGGAAGTTTTGCAACGCCTACTACGATTTCATTTATTCACTCATTCTTTAGAAATGGAGACCCAAGCCTATTATGCAATGCCTTACAATCCTTGGGGAAAATTAGAAAACTATAAATGGAGTGTTGCCAAAAAATATTTGCCTTTTGATGATACAGTGCTTGTTGGAGATCAATTTTGGACAGTCATTGGTGGAGAAGGAACATATGAGGAAGTTCTCAGTATTTATTTAGAAGTGGGTCGAGACATGGAAAAATCGATCCTGGATCAATTAGCATTTGGTTTGTAAATATATTCTGACACAAAGTAATGACCATGACTGAAAATTCACCATCTCAAGAAAACGCCATATCTAAATTTTTCCAATTTCAGCCACTCCAAACTAACCTGCGAACCGAAATAGTTTCAGGGGTCACTACCTTTGTGACTATGGCTTATATTTTGGCGGTTAACCCCGATATTCTTTCCAATGCCATTTTTTTAGAAACCCCTGGCGACCTATTCGGAGAAATTGCGATCGCCACCGCATTATCCGCCGCCATTGCTACCCTAATTATGGGGCTATATGCTAACTATCCCTTCGCCCTAGCCCCAGGAATGGGTTTAAACGCTTATTTTGCCTTTTCCGTCGTCCTCAGCCAAGGAATTAGCTGGCGAGTCGCCCTAGGCGCAATTTTCATCGAGGGATTAATTTTTATCGCCCTCACCTTCGGAAATATTCGCGCCCAAATTGTCACCGCCATTCCCAGCGGTATTAAACACGCCACCGCCGCCGGAATAGGTCTATTTATCGCCTATATAGCCCTGACCAAGACAGGTTTAATTATCTCATCCGAAGCTACCGTTACCACCCTAGGCGACCTCAGCCAACCCACAGTATTAATTACCCTAATTGGCATTTTAATCACTGCTGCTTTTGTCGTCCGTCGCATTACTGGGGCTTTATTATGGGGTATTATCGCCACGGCATTATTAGGGTGGATTTTAGGCATTGCCCCCTGGCCGCAAGGTTTCATTAGTTTACCACAATTTCCCGGAGATTTATTAGGTCAAGCATTCGTCGGTTTAGGGGGAATATTAGAGGGTAATTTTTGGCAACTCATAACGGTTATATTTGTGTTTCTGTTTGTGGATTTATTCGATACCGTCGGCACCTTAACTGGCTTAGGGATGAAAACCGGATATATCAACGAAAAAGGCGAACTTCCCAGGGCAAATAGGGCATTTATTGCGGATGCTGTTGGCACGACAATAGGGGGAATTTTAGGCACTTCAACGGTCACAACTTATATTGAATCAGCATCAGGTATTTCCGAAGGGGGACGCAGTGGATTTAATGCCATTACCGTGGCGGTTTTATTTTTACTTTCGATGCTATTTATACCCCTACTGGCGGGGATTCCATCTTTTGCTACCGCCCCCACGTTAATTATAGTAGGAGTGTTGATGATGGCTAGTGTCCGGTCAATTGCTTGGGACGACCCGGCTGAGTCTATATCGGCATTTTTAACCCTATTTATTATGCCTCTTAGCTACTCTATTGCTGATGGTTTTGCGGCTGGATTAATTGCTTATCCAATTCTGAAAACTCTCCAGGGTAAATGGTCGGAAACTACTATTGCCATGTGGGTCTTAGCTGCCATTTTTGTATTAAAATTTGTGTTGGTTGGTGGCTAGTATTGCCGTGTTATAATGAGACAATGGGTGCGAGACGTTTAGGAGTGAAATAGGGATGCAATGCCCGAAATAGCCTCCTAGTGGGACTTCCACCCCTTTGTGGAATATAAGGGATTCACATCCCTGACCATCCCATAACTGTTTATATGTCCCGACGCTTGGAGAAATCTGAGCAAGGCAGGGGACTCAAGGTCATAAACAAACTGAGAAATCAGGGAGTAGAGAGTAAAGGCGATAGCCACCCCCAGTTTCAGGATACACAACCTTGGGATTGAAGCGGGGAACGGAAGGCGTGAAGTAGAACCTACTACCAAATGCGACCACTGCCAACCATCCATGACTAGGGAAACCGAATGTCTGGCTTGAACCATCGTCATTATTGAGTAGCGTAATAGGTTGCCACGCTGCGCTCAAAAGAGCAAGGGGAAAAGTAGGGTTTTCCATACAACACCTACACAGACCTTTTTAAGTACCCCGGTGGAAAGGACAAGTCTAAAGATGGAATGCCCATATAAACGGAACGTTTAAACCCCTTTTTTTAGGCTCTCGGCAGGTACATCTTGTTGAGTAGTGAAAGTGTAATCGTATGCCTTTAAGGGGAAGGGATGTGACTGAAAGCCAATGCCTAATTGTAATGGTTAGGATATGCCCACTAGTCACGGTGTAGATATAGTTACTGCAATCAACAGGAGTTTAACGGCGAAAGCGAGTTTAAACACTACGATGTTGTATTTAGCTCCAAAAGTTGAAGTACAAAAGCAGGGGTTGGTAACCCTGTTCCCGTTGCCAAGGGGTATCTACATCAGGAGCCGTGTGATGCGAAAGTATCAAGCACGGTTTTGAATGGGAGTGGGGGAAGGCGACTTCCCTCTCGACCCCTACCTTGTATTCTGAACTTAATTACAAGAGATGAACTTCCCTAATATATTCGGTGATTCAACCAATAGCAACCCTAATCCTAACAGTGATCCACGCTTTCAACAATTTGTTGAACGTTTACAACAGGTGGAAGATCGCGATCGCCTAATTCAGGAAACCCTGAATGGGTTACGAAAACACCTGAAAAGCGATCGGATAGTCTTATACTACTTTTATAAGCAGTGGCGCGGACAAGTTACCTTTGAATCACTGCGTTATATCGACTATTCGATTTATGGCTCAACTGGGGCTGATGATTGTTTCAATGATCAATATGCTAGACTCTATTTAGAAGGGAGAATATCGGCAATTTCAGATATTGATGAAGCTGACATTGACTCCTGTCACCGCGATTTTCTGAAAAGCATCAGAGTTAAGGCAAATTTAGCGGTTCCAGTGGTTAAAAATCAACAATTATGGGGATTACTAATTGCCCACTATTGTCAAACCTCCCACTCTTGGGTTAATGCCGAAATTGAAACCATGAAACAGGCGGCTAAATTATTATCAGAATCACCATTTTTGGACTAATGCCATTAATTACTGTTCATTTTTGCCTGGTATTTGCTTAACCCCGGCATTTTTTATGTTCACAAAACCCACAATTACAGCAGCAATAGGAATGGATAAAAACAAGCCCAAAAATCCGGCTATTCTGGCACCGAGTAATAAAGCAAAAAAGATAATAACCGGATTGAGATTAACAGAATTTTGCATAATTCGAGGCATCAAAATATTTTCCTCAATCTGCTGTAATAAAACGCAATAAACTATCACTTGTAAGCTAATTAAAATTCCCTTTGGTAAAACAATTATGGCTGACAGAATAATTCCAATGGTCGCACCGACCCCCGGAATTAAATCAAAAACTCCCACTAAAGTCGCCAAAAATAGGGGATAGGGCGCTTGTAGAATTAAATAGACAAAAAAAGCAGAGAATCCAAAAAAAACAGATAAAATTAATCGCCCCCTAAAAAAGCCCAAGAAGTTATTTCTCAAAGATAAGGTCAAATCCTCGATATTAGATGGGAAAAAACTTTGAAAAGATGCCCAAAGTTCCTCGCCATTAAGTAGCATAAAAAATGTGACTACTAAGATAATAATAAATTCCACCAAACCAGATAAAATTTTGCCAACAGCCGCCGTCCCAAAACTAAATAAATTGGAGACTTCCTGCTTTAAATCCTCTTGTAAAAAATCTAAATCAACCTGAATATTAGCATTTTTTAGCAAGGTTTCTATTTGGTCAACAAGATTGACAAAAGAATCCAATAAATCTGGTGCTTGGCTGACAAATTGTTGCAACTCGGAAACTATAGCCAAGCCCAAAGTTGCTACTAAACCTATGAGCAATAATAAGCTAGTTAAAAACACGACTACAACGGCGACAGTATGGCTGGTATATTTCTGTAGCCATTGCACGGGATAATTGAGCAAAAAGGCAAAAATAGCGGCAAAGACAAAAACAATTATGATGGTTTGAAAATAAGCAATAAATTGAATAAACGCCCAACCAAAAGCAAACAGGAGCAAATAACGAACTAAACGAGAATTACTCAAAAAATTCTCAAAGGGCTTACTGGTCTGTTTGCTCATGTGTAAATAGGACTCAAAAGTTGATATCTATAAATCTCAATAAAAATAGAGGATCGGAACTGCCAAAGACAGTTCCGTAACTCATAACTAAGCCTTGCGTTTAGCAACTAACATCCTTTCGACACTCATACTTCCCACTCCGATAATTACCAAACCCATTCCTGAAATTTGCTTTAAGCTCAAAGCCTCACCAATAATCAGAAAAGCCAGCAAAGCTGTTAATGCAGGTCCAGAAGTGCCGATAATGGAAGCCAGTGCAGCCCCGGCGGAACGAATAGCGAAGTTATTAAGTAAATAACTCAATAGGGTTAGTACCCCTAAAATCGCCCCACCGATGATAATGGGATTCCATAAATCGGGGTTAACTTCCAATCCGAGATTATCTGGTAAGAACATCAAACTTAAAGAACAAAAGACAAAAATGGAAGCAAAATTGACCAAACTAAATGGAATTGGGTGCAATTTTCCGGCAGCAATTTGGGTGAGTAGTACATAACCAGCAAAGGCAATTCCCGCCCCCAAGGCTGCTAAAACTCCAATTTCGGTATTACCTGCGGCTCCTCCAAAAAAGTTAGGTAGAGATAAAATACCACCAATTAAAATGGTGAACATTGCTCCTATTCTAATTAAAGTAGGCCGATCGCCAAAAAGTCCCCAGGAAGCCAAAACGGTGATAATCGGGTAGACAAAGAAGATGGTAATGGCAATCCCTGTGGGAATTTCACCGATCGCAATATAGATACAAACCTGAGACAAAAACAGGAAGAAACCGCTACCGATAACCGTTACAATAAGTTTAGAGTCTCCGGAGTTCAGAAATCTGCGAATATCAGTCCAAACCGCCGGATAGAGAAAAGTTGCCAAAAAGGGCATGAGTAGCATTACCACGACCATTCGCAGCAACAGAATCAGTAGAGAATTTCCCAAACCCGGAGTAATCACCCCATCGATCTCAAACAGCCCAAACATGACTTTGGGAGTATCAGGGGTTTTGAGAAGAATCCTCAAACAGACATTAAACAGCGACAGTACCAAGGCGGACATGAGCGCCAAAAACAAACCCACCTGCACACTAGAAGGGGGACTAGGAGTCTGAGGCGGTTTATGTGTAATCTCAAGTTCCCGCTTGTCACGGGAGCCTGGCGGTAAAACGCGGGGTGAATCTGGTGTTAAATCTTCGGTAGCATTCAACTGCTGTCGCAACCGATTTACGACGGTTTCTAGCAAGGTCTCAACCTGCTGTTCCAGGCTTTGCATATTGCTCAACCGCTGAGATAAATCGCTGTGATAGCTATTTAACTCCTGCTGTAGACCGTGAAAAGTCTGATTAAGACTGCCTTCTAAAACTGCTTCTAACTCCTGGGGAGCTAAATCAGCAGCCTCTGAACTCCCAGACAGCATAGGAGCAGTCTCCGCTGACAGCAAAGGTTGATCAGATTCAACCCGTATTTGATTAATACGCGCAATCAGTTCCCGTTGCAAATTATTAGCTAAAATTTGCGCCAGTTGCTTGAGCCACACCCGTTGTTTGGCTAGGTCCCGTTCGGATAAAGTTTCTGATTGTTGTGATTGCAACTGCTGATGTTTTCGCTGGAGGCTTTCAATATCAGCGATCAGACGATCTTTATCCTGCTGAAGTCGTAGGACATCCTGTGATAGCCGATCCCTAAAATTCCGGTGGAAAGCCTCCACCTCTTGAATGATTGTATTTAAGACCTCTTCTGGTGGTCTACTGTCATCATTACCGGAGGGTTTCGGTTGATAGTCTTGTTTCCCCATAGCGCGATTAACCTCTGAATCGATCTGAAGCATGAGAGCAAATCTGGCCCTATTATGTATGTTTTTCTCTTTACTCTGTTCTCAGGCTTACTGTCCACTCATTCATTAAAACAGGAAAGGCACAATCGTACACTTAACTTGACAAGAGGACAGACTATTAGGCACTGTTGGGCAGTTATTAGAGATAACGGGGCGCGATCGCCAATTTGGCATCTAACTAGGGTGCGTCAGGTTGAGGTCATTAACGGGAAACCCGAAACCATCAACTACTGACGCACGTTCCAACTAGCTTGGCATCATTAGATGAGGTCCAAGGTCAAGCATTATGGCTTAACGCCCAATCCTTAGCCCAATTTAGGGTTTGCTTTACGGTTTCCATACTATCTGCCTCGCAGTAAAGGCGCAAGACTGGTTCGGTACCACTAAAGCGGATTAGTAACCAACGATTATCGGCTAATCGGAACTTGTAACCATCTACAGTCAGACAATGGACTACTTTCACGCCAGCGATTTCTGTCAGAGGGTTATTCTCTAACTCAGTGACTAGCTTCTGACGCACATCCATACTAGCTAAGGGTAAATCAATGCGATCGTAAGCTGAACTGAAGTTGACCTGCTGCTGTAGACGGTGATAAGTTTGGCTCAGGTCTTCCCCTGACTCTACGACGGATTCTAGGACATAAAGGGCTGACAGGAGTGCATCCCGTTCGGGGATATGATTGCCATAACCAATGCCTCCGGACTCTTCACCGCCAATTAGTACGGCATTGGATAACATCCGATCAGCAATATATTTATAGCCAATGGGGGTTTCGTACAATGGCAGGTTAAACATTTCTACTATCCGAGGAATTAGGTCAGAACCACTCACGGTTTTGATTACTTCCCCAGTAAATCCCCGTCTGGTTGATAGGTGTTCTAGCAGAATCGGAATTAGAACCTGAGAACTGAGGAAATTTCCCTGGCCGTCTACTGCTGCAATGCGATCGCTATCTCCATCAAAAACTAGCCCGACTGTGACTCCATTAGCTTTGGGGGTATGGCTTTTAATCTGTCGGAACAGTTCAGACAAATAGCGGGGTAAAGGTTCCGGTGCGCCGCCGCCAAACAGCGGGTCGCGATCGCTATTAATTTCCTGTACACCATCGCCAATCAGTCGCCCCAGTCCTCCGGCTGCCGCACCGTGCATCACATCAGCAAACACGGTCAACTTTCCAGAAGCGATCGCCTCATGAATAGCAGCCATATTGACTTTGGATCTCAAAGTTTCACAATATCCCGGCCAAGGGTCGAAGGATTCCAAACTACCAGGAATCTCGGCATCTGGAAGAGGCTTATCTAAAAGGCTTTCAATCTTTTGGGTGACATCAGGATTCACTGAACCACCAAATCCGCCCTTCACCTTGAGTCCCAAATATTTACCGGGATTATGGCTGGCGGTAATCACGATCGCCCCTAAAGCCTGCTGTTGATAGGCTGCCAGACTAAAAGCGGGAGTTGGTGCATAGCTGCTGCTAAGTTTAACATCAAACCCCGCCTGTTGAATGGCTGCGGCCGCTGCCCCAGCAAACTCTTCCGCCAAAAAACGGCGATCGTAACCAACAATTATAGTTTTATTGCCGGTGTCGGGAAACGTTTGTTGTAGCACCATTGCGGCCAACGGAGCCACCAACCTAACTCGCTCAAAGGTGAAATCATCAGCAATTACGCCTCGCCAGCCATCAGTACCAAATTTAATGGGTTGAGTCATTGGGTTATCCTAGCTAGAAAGCTGCCAAACTATGCACCATCGGGGGTGATTCTATTAAGTGACGTACACCCGCCACCCATGCCAGACTATGGTGCGGGCTTCTCCCACGGCGTATTACCTCTGTTTAGCCGATTCGAGCCTCTTATAGTGAGGAATACGCCGAGCGGGGCGGGTTTATTAATATCCTGGTGAGGTCCGATAATTGACCGCGGAACCCGGAGGGCGGGTTTATTAATATCCTGGTGAGGTCCGAGAATTGACTGCGGAACCCGGAGGGCGGGTTTATTAATATCCTGGTGAGGTCCGAGAATTGACTGCGGAACCCGGAGGGCGGGTTTATTAATATCCTGGTGAGGTCCGAGAATTGACTGCGGAACCCGGAGGGCGGGTTTATTAATATCCTGGTGAGGTCCGATAATTGACCGCGGAACCCGGAGGGCGGGTTTATTAATATCCTGGTGAGGTCCGATAATTGACCGCGGAACCCGGAGGGCGGGTTTATTAATATCCTGGTGAGGTCCGATAATTGACCGCGGAACCCGGAGGGCGGGTTTATTAATATCCTGGTGAGGTCCGATAATTGACCGCGGAACCCGGAGGGCGGGTTTATTAATATCCTGGTGAGGTCCGAGAATTGACCGCGGAGGCGCGCCCCTACCATTATTGTTCTGGATTCGGGAGGTTTGTCTGTGAAAACCGCCCCCCATTCCCAGACAGACTCTGAGGGCGGGTTCCTTTCCTACGCGCGACTCTATTTCCACCCCCGTTACTCGTGAACCCTCCCCTACTTGAGGTCAGGCTGGGGTATTAAATCAGTTAAAAGGAAGGTTGGTGACGGATGAGATTCAAAAATTCTTCCCTGGTCTTCTGATCATCTTGGAAGACACCAATCATGGCACTGGTAACTGTCCAAGAACCTGGTTTCTGCACCCCTCTCATTGCCATACACATATGGCTTGCTTCCATCACCACCGCTACCCCTTGGGGTTCTAGGACGCTTTGGATAGCTTCGGCTACTTGTCGGGTCAGACGTTCCTGCACCTGAAGGCGACGGGAATACATCTCTACCACACGAGCCAGTTTGCTTAATCCAATTACCTTTTGGTTGGGAATATAAGCCACATGGGCTTTACCCATGAAGGGTAGCATATGATGTTCACACAAGCTAAAGAAATTAATATCCCTGACTAAAACCATCTCTTCATGTCCTTCGTCAAAGATGGCATCATTTACCAGTTCTTCCAGGGATTGACTGTAGCCGTTGGTCAGAAATCGCATGGCTTCAGCGACTCTTTTCGGGGTTTTTAGCAGTCCTTCCCTTTCTGGGTCTTCCCCTACCCCTAACAAAATTGTTTCTACAGCACCCATCATTTCTTCCTGAGTAACTTCCCTCCTGCCCAGGTTTTGAGGGCTGGCGTGCCAAGAAGAACTCCGATCCGGACGGGTGGCAATCCGACTCTGGTTATCTACATTTTTCATGCCATTTGGATTAGATGTATCGGCAGAATTAAAACTGTTTGACGATGCGATGGTCATAATAAATTGAAAACAATTCAGAACAAAGTGAAATGGTTAACAGATAACAGAATTACACATTTAGAACGTACCGATATTTGGCATTAAAATCAGTTCGTCAATGGTAGCTTCTGGCGGCAGTTGCACTGTGTGTACAACTGATTGGGCAACAGTTGACGGGCTTAACATCAAACTGCGATCGAAATCAGCGTCCACAGTCTCTGTATCCCATAAACCAGTATTTACGGACCCAGGACATAATGCCGTTACTCTGATTCCATAGGGGCGCTCTTCGATCGCTAGGGCTTTTGATAGCGCCATTAATCCGAATTTGCTCACACAATAAGCGCCCCAATTTGGGAAAACTTGCTTACCACCAATGGAAACAATATTGACTATGGTTCCCCCACCTTTTTCTCGCATTCCTGGTAATACGCCTTTAATACATTCAAAAACACTGGTCAAATTTAAATCTATAATCTTTTGCCAGTCTTCTAAGGGGGTATTCGCCAAGGATTCTGTATAGCCCATGCCTGCATTATTCACTAGAATATTGAAGGGGCCAAAGGCGGCGGAAATCGTGTCAATTTGCGCGTGAACTTGGTCGGTTTTCGATAAGTCTAAGGCGTAGGCTTTCGCTTCTACTCCCGCTTTTCTGGCCGACTCAGCTACCGCTTCCAATGCTTCTAGCGATCGACTCACTAACGCGACATGAATGCCAATATCTGCAAAGGCTAGGGCAATTTCCTTGCCCATGCCACTACTGGCCCCTGTGATTAGCGCTCGTCGTTCTGGGGGTGAACTCATTTACGGTTTGGATGAGGTTTGCTTGGTTTTAACTGATTTAACAACTGCTGCAATTGCTGATTGTGAGATAATTGTTAAAATTTGTTACTCAGACATTATATCTCTATCAATACAATCGCGCAAAATTTTGACCCAAAATACCTGAAATGCCTCCCTGACTTATGCCGGAACTATCTCCGAAAATACCCCGATCTGGCGGAATTTCTGATAGCGCATTTCTCGGCGCTGCTCTGGGGTTAAAGACATTAATTCACCCAAAGTCCTTACCAGACATTGCTTGAGCTTTTCAGCAGCCTTTAGGGGGTTGCTGTGCGCTCCCCCATCGGGTTCTGGTACAATCTGATCGATAATCCCTAATTCTTTGAGATCTGGGGCAGTAATTTTGAGAGCCTGAGCGGCTTGGGGCGCTTGGCCTGCATCTTTCCAAAGAATGGCAGCACAAGCCTCTGGGGTGGCTACTGTATACACAGAATGCTCGAGCATTAATAGCTGTTCCCCTACTCCTATACCTAAAGCTCCCCCTGACCCTCCTTCACCGATTACTGTGCAAATAATCGGAACATCTAGGCTAAACATTTCTCTTAAATTATAGGCGATCGCCTCCCCTTGACCTAATTTTTCCGCATCTACCCCAGCCCAGGCTCCGGGAGTATCGATAAAGGTTAAAATCGGCATACCAAAGCGGTTGGCGTGTTCCATTAGTCGCATCGCCTTCCGGTAACCTCCGGGGGCTGCCATGCCAAAATTACGAGCCACATTATCTTTAGTGTCCCTACCCTTTTGATGGCCTAGCATTACTACCGGTTGATTCGCTAAACGCCCTACTCCCCCCACTAACGCCGGATCATCATACCCTCGGCGATCGCCATGCACTTCCATCCACTCATCACTCATCGCTTGGATATAATCTAAGGTGCTGGGGCGACGTGGATGCCTCGCTAGTTGCAGACGCTGCGACGGTGACAGGCTACTAAATATTTCCTGTCTCAGTTGGGTCGCCCTGCTTTCTAACTGCCGAATTTTATCAGAAACATCAACCCCATTTTCCTCCGCCAGTTGGCGAATTTGATCAATACGAGCCTCCAGTTCGGCTAGGGGCTTTTCAAAATCTAGTAAAATTGGTTTGCGGTTGGGTGTGGCCACGCCTCAATTAACCTTTAGTAGCGAGTAATTACAATCTTTTGGTGACGTACCCGGTGCGCTAGGTGGGCGTGAGTTTCCCACTTCCCCCTACAGCCCAGGCTTCCTGTTTCAGCCGCCGTTGTCAACCTTGGAACAGCCAATTTTTGGTCAATCACAGCGTCTAGCTTTTCTACAAAAGTTCGCCCACCACGGCTACTATTTTGCTCCGGTTGCCCCTGATTATACCATCAATTGGTATCAGACCCCCCTCGATCATCTGTTTTGGGCGCTCTCGCCTCGGAATTGCTATTCTGCATCCGGTTTCTGGGCATTTTCTCCGGCGCAATTCTCACATAAACCATGCACTGTCACTTCGTAACTTTCCGCCACTAAACCTGACCCCAATTGGCTCAGATCTACTTGCGAGAGTTTTTCCCAAGCAATATCTGCGATCGCTTTACACTGGCGACACTGAAAATGGTGATGTGGCGCGACATTTCCATCATACCTGGCTACCCCCTGCTCCAGCAACACTTCCCGCACTAACCCCACTTCCTTTAGTAGCTGCACAGAAGTATAAACCGTCGCCTGAGAAGATACCGGAAAATCCTTATTTAAATCTGTCAGTAGTTGTTCCGCCGTGGGATGGTCAGCACGAGACAACAGATTAGCATAGATCGCAAAACGCTGAGGAGTTACCTTTAAACCTTTCCCCTTCAGCCGTTTGACAATTTCTGTTTGCTCTAGTCCACTCTCCATCTCAGATCGCTATTGGTCTCAGTTTTTTCTACTCATGCCCCATTATATCTGTTTCTAGTCCAGAGTCAACTTGAAATCAGACTCATTCTTAAAATAGTTATAAATACTCATTTACAAATAGACAAATCAGAATTATTCTGAATTAAGAACATTTTTAGTAAACTCCATCGACAAACTATGGTTATCGAAAAAGTACCCGACGTTGTATTCAAAACCCGCGTTCGTGACGAGTCCGTAGGTGGCCCTAACCCCTTCCGTTGGCAAGACAGAACCACCCAAGAAATTTTTGGCGGTAAGCGAGTTGTCGTCTTTTCCCTACCTGGTGCTTTTACCCCTACTTGTTCCTCCACACACCTACCCCGCTATGAGGAACTCTACGATGAAATCAAAGGTCAAGGAATTGATGAGATTGTCTGCGTTTCTGTTAATGACGCTTTTGTAATGTTCCAATGGGGTAAACAACAAGGCGCTGAAAAAGTCTTCTTACTCCCTGATGGTAATGGCGAATTTACCCGCAAAATGGGGATGTTGGTTGATAAGTCTAACCTCGGTTTTGGGATGCGTTCTTGGCGCTATTCTATGGTCGTTAACGATGGCAAAATTGAGAAAATCTTTGTGGAACCAGACTTCGGCGATAACTGCCCCACAGACCCCTTTGAAGTCTCTGATGCTGATACCATGTTGGCTTATCTGAAAGGTTAATCCCTCCAACGCCCCCCTCATTATCAGGGGGGTTTCTCGATATTTCCCCTTGACATTTTTGGGGATTTTAGCTAATATAGTAGCGTGGGAAAATGTGGGCGCATATATAACGTCTATATTAATCCCCCCCAGTCCTTGGCAGTCTGGGGAGAAAACTCCCGAAGTTTCTATCAGTCAGCACCCCCGGCTGAAGCACAGGGGCTTCGTGCCCCCCTTTCAGGTAGCTGACCAGCTATAGCCTTAACTGGCTACGTTCAGAGCAAGAGTTAAAGTTCCTACCCTGGAATGCGTGCTAGTTCCAGGCCCTAGAACCGAATCGTTAAACATCTCTAAGGGGTTAAGGACGTGCGATTTGGATAGTACCGACTCTGAACATTGGCGTTCGCGCAGCGTGCGCGTTAGCGCAAGCGCAAACATTACCCCGCAAGGGAGTCGGAGCCAACCATAGCTCCATGGAGGGGCAACCATACCCCTCCACCCCGCAAGGGGGTGCTGGCGGCGGTCAGCCGCTTGAGTCGGTTTTCCTCTCCGCGATAAATCACGGAGCTTCCAACCCTCCCAGGAGTTTTACGTGAATTATAGGCGCTGTTGCAATTGATTTTTCGATCGCACCGCCGGGGGGAAACCGGGTTGAATTTTCAGAGCTTCATCATAAGCATCGATCGCCTCGTTATATCGGCCCATTCTTTCCAAAACTAAACCCCTATTCACCAAAATCAAGGGATCTTGGGGTTGAATTTCCTGGGCTTTATCGAAGGCATTGAGCGACTCGTCATAGCGCCCTTGATGACTAAAAGCGATCGCCCTACCCACTAATGATTGATGGTCATTAGGATTAATATTCAAAGCCCGGTCGAAAGACTCCAGAGCCTCATTAATCTTGGCATTAGCCATTGACGTATTTCCTTCAGCCCTTAGCGCCTGACTCCACTGGCTGAGAGCAAACCCCCGATCTCGTAGAGCCGGGACAAAGGAAGGCCGCAACTCAATCGCTCGGTCATAGGCGGCGATCGCCCCTTCAAAATCTCCCCGACCACCAGCCAGGATAGAGCCTCGATTATGCCAAGCTAGATGAGACTCTGGCTGAACTTCAATAGCGCGATCTGATATCCTCACCGCCTCTTCAGTACGTCCGAGGGGAGAAAACAAGACATTGCCCTTTTGTAGTAGGGCTTGAAAGTGCTGTGGGTTAATTTCCAAAGCCTTCTGATAGGACTCTAAAGCCTGTTCATGGCGGCCCAACTTACTCAGTACAGAACCGCGTTCCACCCAAATTTCGGCTCGTCGAGGTTGTTCTCTCAAAATATCATCATAGGTAGCCAGTGCTTCGGAATACACCTGCGCCGCCTCAGCCATTTTCCCCTGATATTCGAGAGCGAGCGCCTTACTTTGCCAAACACTAGGAGCAGATGGTCTAATAGTCTTCGCCTGCTCAAAAGCCGACACCGCCTCATCGTATCGCTGCAAACCAATTAAAGCAATACCCTTACCATGCCAAGCCCTGGCATTATTAGGATCAATAGCGATCGCCTGTTCATGAGCATCTAAAGCCTTCTGGGGTTCTCCCATTTGGTAAAGTAATGTTCCCTTACTGGTCAGCACATCAGAGTTATCCGGGTCTAGTTCCAGAGCTTTTTGATAATCGACCAAAGCGCGATCGTGCCTTCCCAATTCCGCCAAAGCATCGGCTTGACCCGCCCAAGCAGCCGCATGATTAGGTTGAATTTCAGTAGCGCGAACAAACATATTGCGAGCATCTTCGGTGTTACCATCGTTTAACAGTTGATTACCCCGTCGCACATAGTAAGCAGGTCTAAAAGTCGGCACTACTAGCTCAAACAATCCCAAAAATACCAGCAACCCAGCCAAAGCCGCCCCGACATACAATCCTTTGACCGATGACCCTTTGGAAACCTTTGTCGGATTGGGGTTAACCAGAGTTGGCAACTGCGCCACACCCTGACCAGGTGAGGGTGCAATAGTTGGAGGTAAATTATTTGCCCCTCCAGTTCCCGTCACCGTTTGTTGTCTGGTTTCTTCCCCATAAATATTTCCCCCAGTAGCCGAGGGGCGCACTTGAGTCGCGGCGACTACTCCCCCTGCATTGGTGAGGATAGTTGGGTCATTTACCACCTGTTTAAGTCGTTTCACGTCAGCCAAAACCTCTGCGGCGGACTGATAGCGATCGACCAGATGAGATGCCACCATCCGGTCTAAAATAGCACACAGTCCGTCACTAACACAGGCTTTCGGCTTCCAGATTGATTCTCCCGCCTGATCTCGTTCTAATTGGTGAGGGTGAATACCTGTTAAAGCCCTAATTGCCGTCATTCCCACCGCATACAAATCACTGCTAAAATGGGGTTTCCCCTGAAGTTGCTCTGGTGGCGAATAGCCGTATGTACTAATAGCAACGGTCAAATTAGAATCACTACCCCCGGCTGCTTTCTGAATTTGTTTAACCGCCCCAAAGTCAATCAGCATCAACTTTTGATCGGCATGGCGTCGCATAATATTAGAGGGCTTAATATCCCGATGGATCACGTTTTGCTGATGGACATAATCCAAAATTGACAGAATATCCTCCAAAAAGTCAATTACCTGGGCTTCTGTCCAATGGCTGCCATGGGGTAGTTCTTCTGTTAGGGGTTCCCCCCTTACTAACTCCTGTACCAGATAGAATTCCTGGTCTTCTTCAAAGTAAGCATACAATGTCGGGATTTGAGGATGGCGAGAACCTAAGCTATGCAACACTTGAGCCTCGCTGTTGAATAGCCTTCTAGCTGTTTGTAGGGTTCCTGGATCAGTAATTTGAGGTTTGAGTTGCTTAACGATACATTCAGGGTTTCCAGGCAACTGACTATCCTCGGCCAGATAGGTCTGGCCAAATGATCCTCCTCCAATCCTTTGTAGTAATTTGTAGCGCCCACCAATAACTTTAGGAAGCATTCAGTTTAGCCTCAAGAAAATTTCAGATTTTGGCACATTTTAGGGGCAGGTCGGTACTTTGATCGCTATACTATGGGATTGGTAGCTATTATAGCAGGTTAAACTAGCCCTGAAAACCACCTGGGTTCCCTAAATTTATCCCCAAAACATTGTGATATGCTCAAAAAAGCGACTTTATTAGAAGCCATTGCCGGGAAAAATCGAGGTTTACTGGCTACAGAGAGCGACAAAACTGCTATTCTCTCTGCGATCGCTCAATTGGAAGATTATAATCCCACCCCTCGACCTGTAGAAGCACTTGAGTTATTAGATGGCAATTGGCGACTACTTTACACCAACAGCCAAGAACTCTTGGGGATTGACCGCTTTCCGTTTTATAATTTGGGGCAGATTTATCAATGTATTCGCGCCCGCAATGGCAAAATTTACAACATTGCTGAAATTGTCGGTATCCCCTATTTGGAAGGCATGGTTAGTGTGGCTGCCCGATTTGAAGCGGTTTCTCAAAAGCGAGTTCAGGTCAAATTCAACCGTTTTGTCATCGGCTTACAGCGCCTCATCTCCTATCAATACCCTAATCAGTTTATTGATGAAATTGAATCTGATAAAAAGTTCTTGGCTGTAGATTTTACCCTCCAAGAACAGCAACAACAAGGATGGTTAGATATTACTTATTTAGACGAAGATATGCGGATTGGCAGAGGCAATGTTGGCAGTGTGTTTGTCCTCACCAAAGTTAAATGATACCCATTGCCAGACTCTGGTATATATTATAATTGATGGTTGGGTGGTTATTTTATGAGAAATTAAATTTATTTATAGGAGGTTGTAATAATCAATTATTGAGATTATTTAATAGCTAGGGTTTCGCCCGTGGTGACAACTGCACCAGTGATAACTTTAGCAATGACTCCAGTTTGAGCGTGTCCGAATTTGGCGGAGAGTTGAGAGAGGAGAGAGATATCACGATCGCCTGTATCTGGGTTAACATCAATATTCAGACAGCGACCAATAGGCGCGGTGACTTCCACCAAAGCTGATCCCAATTTTAGGCGATTTCGTACCCAGTTAAATTCCGACCAAGCGGGAATATTATCAACTATAAAATTCGCTCTAAAACGGCGCGGATCAATGTAATTAACCCCGACTTTTTCAGCAATATCATCGAGGGTAGCCTGAGAAATAATAGAAATCTGTCCTTGGTGACGGTCTTGATAGCGAGTGTCCCCGGTAGTGGTTCCCACCAAACGCACAGGACTATATTGGGGATGTCTAGCAGAGGTACTAGGGGTGAGAGAGTGTAGATATTCACTGAAAAAAGCACTAATGCGATCGCGTCCGGTTTCAGTCCCTAAATTAGCCGCAGCCAACAATTCGCCATTTTTGGTAATTTCTAAGGTCTGACTGGTAGTATCATAAGCACAATTGAGACTAGCTAACTGTCCCCAATCATTTTGAACAGCAAAATGCTTTTTTGATAGCCAGGGAGTCAGGGGTTGCGGGTCTCCCATATCTGTAAACATCAAAGCAAATGCGCGATCGCCAAGAATGCCAAAGTTTTCCACCAATTGGACGCGATCGCATACTTGCGCGGTCAAACCCTTAACAGGATGTACAAATATTGTGTTAATCTTCATCGGCTACCTGACTCCATCAGACCATAATATATGAAACCATATCAGATACCCACCCCATGAAAACCTTAAATAAATCCCCCCATTGGCTAGTTATAGCGATCGTCTTTCTTGGTGTGGTAGCCATCTCTACGGGGTCAATTTTCGTGCGTTTAGCCATTGATGCAGCGGGGCTGCGGGGGGTAGGGTTTAGCTTGCTAATATCCGCCTCCAGGCTATCTATTGCGGCTTTATTGCTGACCCCTACCTGGGGGAGAGTTTCCTGGCGCACCTATAAACGAGAGGCGATATTCTACGCCATTGGCGCTGGAATATGTTTAGCCACCCATTTTTCTGTCTGGATAACTTCCCTATCTTATACATCGATTGCGGCATCAACTACTATTGTGACTACCAGTTCTATTTGGGTAGCGGTGTTATCTTGGCTATGGTGGCACGAAAGACCTGGGAAAGCGACCATATTAGGAATGACGATCGCTCTGAGTGGAGGTATGATCATCGGTTTAGCAGATACTAAATTATCCACAGTGGCTAGTAATCCGATCGCCGGGAATATTTTAGCCCTAATGGGTGCGATCACCGCCGCCCTTTATCTGATGTTAGGAAGAGAAGCACAACAGCGGGGACTATCCCTCAGTGCATATATAGCGATCGCCTATACTGTAGGAGCGATGATTTTGCTACCCCTACCCCTACTATGGGGAGTTAACTATACTGGTCATTCTGCCACAGTCTATTTTTATCTAATCCTGATGGGATTAGTCCCCCAACTAATTGGCCACACCAGCTTTAATTGGGCGGTTAACCGTACTTCCCCCACCTTAGTCACACTGGCGATTTTACTAGAACCTGTGGCGGCGAGTTTTTTGGGCTATCTGCTATTTGCAGAAGTTCCCTCAAGGCGATTAATATTAGGAGCCATAGTCATTCTAACGGGGGTGGCGATCGCTACGCGCGGCAACAATGCCTCTAAAACTGAATCTAACCCACAGGAAACGGCAACCCCCTAACACCTTGTCAGAAGGGACTGGCTGCAATTATGGCTAAATCAAGGTTAAGGAACACACTACTATCGCGAAAAGGGATTAGACTATCCTAGGACTGGTATAACTATGGTGATTGGCGATCGCATAATAGCCGGAACCAGATCAACGATTAGGGCTAAAATTGGAAGGTCGGGAAATGAACTTAACCACTGTTGGGAATGGAAAATATCGAATTGATAGGATTTTAGGTCAGGGAGATTTCTGTATTACCTACAGGGGGACTAATCAGGTAACAGGTCAAATGGTGGCCATTAAAACCCTTGACCCCAACCTGGACGATGATCAAAATATCCCACAACTGCGACATCAATTGATAGCGATCGCTAAACGTTGGAGTCGCTGTCAGCATCCTAATTTAGTCGGGGTTATAGACTTATTTGATGAACAGGGCTTTCCATTTTTAGTGATGACCTACACTCCCGGTCAATCTCTACAAGACTACCTAAAAACTCAGCCCCCCCTACCCGTCCCACAGGCTATTCACTACATTCGCCAAATCGCATTAGCCCTACAAGCAATTCATCAACAAGGACTCATTCACTGTAACCTGCAACCTGCTTACATTATTAAGCCGACGGGGGCTAATTCCGTGATACTTAGTGGTTTGGGAGTCGGTAATCATCTCAAACCTGATCAACTCAACCGTTATATTTATAACCGTCGTCTCTCCGGTGGATATGCAGCCCTTGAACAATATCTTCCCAATGAACAACCTAGCCAAGCCACAGACATCTATGCACTCTCTGCCCTACTGTACTATCTGTTAACTGGGGAAACACCCCTAGAAGCGCCCCTATGTGCGAACCAACTCACAGGACAATTAATCGGAGTTGAAAAACCATCGGTGGGGAAATTGCACCCAGACTTAAACCCAGAAGTAGAAGAAGCTGTGCGCTGGGGATTAGAGATAGAAGCCTCAAATCGTCCCTCTAATATCTCGGAATGGTTGAATATCCTCCCTACCCCGGAAAAAGCCCTAATTATCAGGGAAACTGTGATCAAAATCCCCTACCACAACCATAATCGAGAAACAGAAACCGACACCCCTAATGATAATTCTGCCACCCCAGCAGAGTATGAGCGGCAACAATCTACTACCAAACAGATTAGGCGATCGCCTGTTCCCCAATGGGGGCTGTTGCTAGTATTTTTCCTCACCTCTATGATATCCGGTTGGTTAGGGTTTGCCATTACCCGCAGCTATAGTCAAAAATTAGCTACCCCACCCAGCAACGGCGATTTGAAATCTGAAAAAGAGCTAGGCTTGGTCATAGATCCCAATTCCCCTATCTTTGAAACACCCGCCCTAGTGGGAGAAAATCAGGGCCTGCCTGGTCCTGCTAATGACCTGGAAATATTAGGCGATGGTAGTACCAATCTGGCAGAATTGCTCAAAGATGTGGCTTTTTCAGAAACTCAGGATAATCACCAAGACCTCTATAATAGTTCTGGAGCCATTACCAGTACGGATGATTATGCTGATCAAGCCTTTCCTGAGTCCCCGACTTCATCCTATTGGCAGAATTACCCAGCCCTGGAACCTTCACCAACTCAAAACTCTCGCGATGATCATACCCACAACGAGCCGACAGAACATTATGGCGATCGCATACCTGCTAGAGGTTCCCACGAGACGACTATTGAGGACTTTCGACCCTCTTATCCCCTAGAGTTACCAGAGTTAGCACCAGTTAACCCTAACATTCTCAACAACTCACCTCTCGATCAGGATTTACCTACCACGTTACCTCAACGGGAGATTGAGGATGATTATGATCAGTGGTTAAATAATCAACGGCGATCGAGCGATCGTATACTTGAGGACGAGAACCCAAAACGTTGGGATGAGTTTTTACCCCCAAGAACAAGCCAACCCGATTGGGAATTATCCCAGTTTTTCACTTCCAGACCCCAGGGATAAAAATTTGGTGTCTCCATCCAACTCTTGATTTGACCCTAATCTAATTATATTGGTTTCCCAAATATTAGATTTTATAGGAGACAACTTATTAACAGACAACAGACAACAACAAGAACCACAAAAATGCCCCGTTATTCTGCATTTACTAAAGGCTTCCTTTCCTCAATATCCTCGCCTTTGCTCTACTATTCCCTCAAACCTGAGTATTTGTGGTAACTTAGCTAACTGATAAATACTATCATCCGCCAACCATGAACCAGTCCAAGCGTTTTTTAGAACTTGATGGAATTAGAGGTTTAGCCGCCTTAGCTATTGTTCTGTTTCACTATGCTGGTTCCTATCAATGGTCTCCCCATAACTTATATTATTATTTTTCCTATCTTGAAGAATTCGTACAGTTGTTTTTTATAATTAGTGGTTTTGTAATTTTAATAAGTTTTCAAAGAATCAACAATAGTATAGATTTTATCATGGGTCGTGTGTTTAGACTCTATCCCGCCTATTGGTTTTCTGTAATTACTACCATAGTTATTGCCTATATTAGTCAAAGGCCATTAAGAAGTGATAATCTCTATGATATATTAATAAATTTTTCCATGTTTCAAGAAATGGTCGGTTCACGAAATATTAATATTGTCTACTGGACTATGACCCTAGAATTAGCATTCTATACTATTATCCTTATTCTCTACCAATCTCGACTTTTGAAATATATTGATATCATCTGTGGGATTTGGCTAATATTAATTGTTTTTGATATCTTCAGAGCCTACCAATCTCCTGAATTATCATTAACCATTATCGGAAATTTGCCCAGCAATCAAGCATTAGTATATCCTGATATTGTCGGTTTATTTAAATGGGATAATTTATCTGAATTTATATCCTTTATTAGGAATTATATCAAATTTAATTTCATTCTTTTAAGAGGCAGAGCCCCCTTATTTATTGCTGGCTTAATTCTGTATCAATGTCAAGTCAATAGTGTAACTATCTATCGTGTGTTCTTAATTGTCGCCTGTGTGTTAGCCAGAGCCTTAGATTATTCTCCCGGTACTCCTAAGTATGCTTTTATATTTTTTGCTATATTTGTAGTGATTTTATATCTGGCTCATCGAGAAAAATTGAGATTTGTGTCTACTAGAATTTTAGTGTTTTTAGGAGGCATTTCTTACTCATTATATTTAACCCATATACAGAGTAGTTGGTTATTTAACTGGAGTTTACAATCCCTGGATATACCACCAGAGTTGTCAGTAATTGTCAGAACTATATTTGCTATATTGGTGGCTTATATTGTGACGATCGCCATAGAAAAACCCGCTCTTAGGTTTTTCCGAAATCAGTTCAAACGTAATAAATCTACCAGTTGAATCTGATTTATTGACAGCGATCGCACCCACTTACCATCAATGATGTGGGGGGACTTAGACCGGACTTAGACGAAAGCCTGCTTCCTGACCACTGATTGTTAAGATTTATGTGGTAACTCGTCAATCTTCCTAGTGATTAAGTTATGTTATCATCGGTCAAATATTGAATTCCTGTCCAAATATTCCTCGTTAAAGAGACCAAATCAATATATCGTAACTATACACATGAACAAACCCACAAGATTGACTGGTGTTGATTTGTTTCGGGGTCTAGCAGCCTTTGGTGTCACAGTTTTGCACTCCCGTGGTGGTACCACTGGGGCTCCGGATCTGGTTTCTAGCTGGTTAATTATCTCAGCCAGTTTTGCTGTACCCTTTTTTTTAGCGACTTCATTTTATTTGAGTTTCAATCGTTTTTATAGTCGAGGAAAATTACTGAATCTTGGCGATCGCTTCCAGCGTTTAATTATTCCTTATGGCTTCTGGAGTTTAATTTATGTGCTCAGTAGAATTGTCAAAAGTTTAGTTTTAGGTAATCCCCAGGAAGCGATCGGGGTAATTGCCGACCCGATCGCCATTATTTTTATGGGAGCATCCGCAGTGCATCTTTACTTTGTCCCCTTACTATTTTTTGGTAGTTTATCAATCAAATTGATCGAATTTTTAGAAAATCAGAAAAATCAGCCTTCCCAGAAAAATAGGTTTTTAGTGTTGGGAGTCATCATCTCCCTAATACTTGACATGACCTTGAGATTTACCAACAATAGTTTTAGGCTCGGTGCTAATGTTGCGTTTTCCGGCTTAACCGAACAGATATCATGGCTGTCAAATGACCAAGTAATTTTGCGAATATTTTTCGTAATAATAGCTTGGATTATTCGCTGTTTACCCTACGTTTTTATAGCGGCAATAGTGGCTAAATATGACTATTATCAAAACATAATTTCCCGAAAAATTCCCCTAATTGCTGGCTGTAGTTTCCTCATATTTTGCGTGAGTACATTTGGATTTTTACCCATTAACTCCATGATACCGGGAGGTACAAGCATCACCGAAATTCTGCAAGGTTACAGTTCCCTAATCTTAGCGATCGCCCTATCATATTTAATGAAAGACAACCCCATAATTCAGAACCTAGGCGCTTGTTCATTTGGCATTTATTTAGCCCACCACTTATCAATAGAAATTTTTGAATTTATCGTGAAAAAAATATCTCCCGGCCTCCTGGAACCCATTTCAGCCACTACCATTCTCATAACCGCCATATTTGGATTTGTCACCAGTTGGGCGATCGTCAATTTATGCAGTCGTAATCAGATCACTTCTCGATTAGTTCTTTGAAACTTTTGCGCTCCTATAAACAGTGGCAGCCACCATAGTCCTGAAACTGCCCGCAGATACCGACCCCCAGAAAAATTGACCGGATTGAACTAATCTATTAGCTGACAAATGGCTATATGAGTTCAATTAACAACCATGGCTGCCACTGTGCTACATTTAACTTGTTCAAACCTTTACAAAACTTATGAAAGCTTTACGCAGATTGAAAAAGTATCGCATTATCTGGGAAGACAACTCTTGAAAGACAACGGCAGTAGCCCGCAAAGCACGAAGCATAATGTTTCGTGCGCCTACCCAATCACGGGGTAAAGATATAACTTTCGTTACAGCCGCTAAAACACCTTTCTTTCTAAGGTGGCAGCACTGACGGAGAATATTTCTCCCGGCTTCTTTGGGTGTAACATAATTTGGGCACTTTAACTCCTGTTATTGTGCTTGTTGCTATTATACAGGTTTTTGGTTTTTGTGTAAGTTTGAGTAAATTTTTTATTACTAGGAAGCACCTCACAATTAAATCATGGTTAGGGAAATCTCCTCAGCCCGGCCCGCAAAGCCAACCCACAGGTTGACGGGAAGACCAGCCAGACCCTCTTAGTTCCCAGAACTATGGTAGATATACATCCCATCCTTTGCTAGATTCATATACCGCGCTATAATTTGTTACGGAACTTAGCAAAACTTTTATATGAGTAAGCCATCTGTTCATTCTTTCTTTGTGGGCCGGGCCTTAGCAGAAGGACTCTATGAACAAATTGAAAACATCTTGTCCAATGGCCTGAGTGAATTAGGCAAATTTGATGCCGAACAACGGGAGAAACTCCGTGATTTTACCAATCAGGTCATCCAGAAGGCTGATTCTGAGGCGGAAAAACAGGGTATCAATCAAATGGCAGACAATAGTGGCTTTGGTTCCGAATCAGTTGATTTACAGGAAACTATCGACGACCTCCGGGCGGAAATTGCCCAAATGCGATCGGAACTACAGCGTTACCGTAACCAAGCCTAAGTGCAGACCACTGCCATACATCCTGTCATACATCCTTAATTAAACCCATTGATTAGCTGGAAACGCAATTTTGGAAACGCGAGTGTCTGTTCCCCTTGATGAGTCAAATCATCCCTACCGGAACCATGAAAATATCCCACCTAACCCAGTGGCTTCAGCCACTCCCAAACCCTATGGTCAAAAATCCTACCGTTGGAACCGTAAACATTATTCCCGTCAACGGCGATTTATTGACATTTGGACCTTTGTTCTCCTATGGCTAGGGTGGCTGTGGAGAGATGGTAAACAATGGAGTTACATAGGTGGTTACACCGAAGAAAAAAAACTGGTCAGAAAGAGACAGCAGGCTATCTGGGTCAGGGAAAGCCTCCTAGACCTAGGACCAACCTTTATCAAATTAGGTCAACTGTTCTCCACCCGTGCTGACCTATTCCCCGGTGAATATGTCGAGGAACTTTCTAAACTACAGGATCGCGTCCCCGCTTTTCCCTATGAACAATGTCGGGAAATCATCGACCAAGATTTTGGTAAATCCGTTGAGCAACTATTTCGCAACTTTGACCCGGTTCCCCTAGCCGCCGCTAGTTTAGGCCAAGTCCACAAGGCTCAACTCTACTCCGGTGCTGATGTGGTGGTCAAAGTCCAACGACCTGGACTTAAACAGCTATTTGAGGTCGATCTAGCTATTCTTAAAGGTATTGCTCGCTATTTCCAAAATCATCCTAAATGGGGTCGAGGTCGCGACTGGCTGGGAATTTATGACGAATGTTGCCGAATTCTCTGGGAGGAAATAGACTATCTTAATGAGGGCCGCAATGCGGATACCTTCCGGCGTAATTTCCGCCATTGTGATTGGGTTCAGGTTCCCCGGGTTTGCTGGCAATTTTCATCCCCACGGGTCTTGACTTTGGAGTATCTTCCGGGAATTAAAATTAGTAACTATGAAGCCTTGGAAGCATCGGGTTTGGACCGGAAACAACTGGCTCAAATGGGGGCTAAAGCCTATTTACAACAACTCCTTAATGATGGCTTTTTCCATGCTGACCCTCATCCGGGTAATATTGCCGTTAGTCCCCAGGGACAGCTAATCTTTTATGATTTCGGTATGATGGGGCGGATTACTTCTAATCTGCGGGAAAAGCTGATGGAAACACTATTTGGCATTGCTAATAAGGATGCCGATCGCGTCGTGAAATCCCTCATTGAAGTGGGCGCTTTGGCTCCTACCGGAGATATGAGCCCCGTGCGACGCTCCATCCAGTATATGCTAGATAATTTCATGGATCAACCCTTTGAGGAGCAATCCATTGCAGCTATTAGTGATGATCTCTATGAGATCGCCTATGACCAACCCTTCCGCTTCCCGGCTACATTTACTTTTGTGATGCGTGCCTTTTCTACCCTCGAAGGGGTCGGTAAAGGCTTAGACCCGGAATTTAATTTTATGGAGGTGGCACAACCTTTTGCCATACAGCTTATGTCTAATGGAAACGGCTCCCAAACTACCAATAGTATCATAAATGAAATCAGTCGTCAAGCGGTTCAGGTGAGTTCCACGGCTTTGGGTTTACCCAGTCGCATTGAACAAACCCTTGATAAATTGGAACAAGGAGATTTGCGAATGCGGGTGCGGGCGACGGAAACCGATCGCCTCCTGCGCCGGGTCAGTAACGTGCAAATGGGGACTAACTACGCTTTGTTGGTGGGGGCATTTACTTTATCGGCAACACTACTGTTTATTAGTGATAAAGTGTGGTTAGCTCTTGTGATTGCCTTTTTGGCTTTGCTCATGGCAGTTGTTTTGATACGGCTGATCAGACAAATCAATCGCTTTGATAGAATGCTGTAGGTATCAGATATCAGGGGTGGTGGAATGGGCGATGTGGCTTCCTGGGGATGACACCCAAGCCCCACCTCACCCATGGTATCCTGTCATCCGCAAATCGGCCATCACTTAAACAATGCGATCGCTGTGTCATAAGCCGTCCAACTCAACAATTAAACAGGTGGAGATGGCTAAAAAAGTGCTGGTAGGAAAGTACCTCTCAGCTAACTTGACCCGTTCACCAGGTAAACTTACACCTGGGTTATTGATGCCAAAAACTACCCGGAAATCTTATAATAACAATGTTATCCGCCAAAGGGGACTCAATATCTTAAAATTTTTCCAGCTCAAAAAAACTGATATTATCAAAGAAATTTTAGCTGGTGCCAAGCGTCCCGCCCAAGATGCTACTGCTGTTAACTCAACTTGCTGATATCCTATGCAACATAGAAATCACTCTCAGTTTCTTCCCGTCACTAATCGGAGTAACGATTTAGTGGTACTCTGCACGGAGGAAGATTTATGAAACGCTATTTCGCAGGTTTGACTGATACGGGAAAAGTCCGCACTGTCAACCAAGATGCCTATTACATCGACCAGGAAGGACGGTTTTTTATCGTGGCTGATGGTATGGGTGGTCATGCTGGCGGTCAAGAGGCTAGTCAAATTGCCACTAAAACTATCACAGAACATCTTAATGCTCATTGGGATTCTTCTGCTCCTTCCCCGGTATTACTCAAGGAAGCCTTTATAGCGGCTAACCGTGCTATCCTTGATGACCAAATCTCCCATCCTGAACGTTCTGATATGGGGACGACAGCAGTGGTGGCTTTGTTTCGTGACGGGGAGTCCTGGTGCGCTAATGTGGGAGACTCCCGCCTCTATCGCCTACGGGGACATACGTTAACTCAAATTTCGGAAGACCAAACTTGGGTGGCGCAAGCTGTTAAACGTAAGGCTATATCCCCTGATGATGCGCGGGTGCATCCCTGGCGGCACGTTTTGTCTCAGTGTTTGGGACGGGAAGATTTATCTCAAATTGATATTTTTCCCATGGAAATTCAAGCAGGCGATCGCCTATTATTATGCAGCGATGGCTTGACGGAGGAGTTACCAGATTCTGTCATTGCTAATCAGCTTAAATCCATTCGCGCCTGTGAGGCGGCGACTCAGGCTTTGGTTGATGCGGCTATTGATAGGGAAGGGAAAGATAATATCACCGTCATTGTGGTGATGATCAATCAGGACGATTAATTAGGCTTCCATGACTGTTGTTATTGGTCTGATCAGCGGTACTTCTGTGGATGGTATTGATGCAGTTTCAGTTCGTCTGAAAGGATCAACTACAGATCTACAGGTGCAATGTCTAGCTAAGGCTACTTATCCCTATCCGCCTCAACTGCGATCGCAAATTTTAGCCATCTGTGGGGGTGGATCCATTTCTGTGGCTGATTTAGCCACTTTGGATGATGCGATCGCAGGGGAATTTTCCCGGGCGGCTGTGAATATCCAACAACAATCACCACCAGCTGAGTTAATTGGTTCCCACGGTCAAACCGTTTATCACCGACCACCACACCCCGATGCCACTATCCCTTTGGGCTATAGTGTACAACTAGGGCGACCAGAGGCGATCGCTCATCAAACCGGTATCACTACCGTTGGTAATTTTCGCCTCGCTGATATCGCCGCCCAAGGAGAAGGCGCGCCCCTAGTTCCGGCTGTCGATGCCTACCTCCTCCGTCACCCTCACCTCTATCGCTGTATTCAAAATATCGGTGGTATTGGCAATGTTACCGTTTTACCTCCCGCAAATATACCCGAATCACATCCTGTGCGGGGATGGGATACTGGACCTGGTAATGCTTTAATCGATTTAGCCGTCGCATATCTATCTGATGGTCGTCAAAGTTATGATTTAGATGGCGCATGGTCCAGTCGTGGTACTCCCTGCACTCCATTAGTCCAAAAGCTGATGGCAGACCCCTTTTTTCAGACTCCGCCGCCTAAGTCCACCGGACGGGAATTGTTCGGAGTTGAATATCTCCAAAAATACTTACAACAAACTCAAGTCTATAATCTTTCCCCAGCCGATATCCTCGCCACCTTAACCGAAGTTACTGCTGTTTCCATTACCCACAGCTATCGCCATTTTTTGCCCCAATTACCAGATCAAGTCCTCCTATGTGGCGGCGGATGCCATAATCGCTATCTCCGAACTCGCCTAGAACAGCTTTTACACCCTATCCCTATTATGACCACCGCCGATGCCGGAGTTGATCCCGATTTTAAAGAAGCGATCGCTTTTGCTGTCCTCGCCTATTGGCGCACCCGGAGCATTCCTGGTAATTTACCTGAAGTTACAGGCGCTAGTCAGTCTGTGCTGTTAGGGAATATTTTTCACCCTCATCGCACCATTGGGCTATAATAACCCCAGTTGTGCAAAATGGCATCTGCTCAACAGTTTCCCGACCACTGAGTAACAAATTAGTGCTGTGGCTCACACTTTTTTAATGGAACCTGGTCAGTGGCTGGTGGAAGGAACCTGGCTAGATCGTAATCAAGCGCCTATCAGCGTTCGTGGTAAAACATTAGTTGCATGGCATCAGAGTGAGTGGTTCAGTCTGGTGACTAAGTTGGTGTTTCCACGAAGCGATCGTGATGACATCATTTTGCAGTATCGAGGACGACTCGACAACAACGAACGTCAGTACACCTTTTTAATGCAGCATAGCGCCTTCGGTAAAGTCGAAGGGGAAGGCTTAATCAGTCCCTCCCTAATTGTCCAACGATTTTGGGTACTTGGGGATGAACGTCAGCGACGCAGTGGTTTGGAAAGTTTCCGCCGCTTTGACAATAATCGATATTATTATTCTAGTGCCATTATGGCTGGTCATCATCTCAATCTCTCCAGCATCATGGAAGCTACCTTAGAACGAAAAACTTAAATCGGTATTGTTTTCATGTATTAATTACCGGGTCGGTGGGGGCGGGTTTATTAATATTGTCGTCGATAATTGAGAATTACCCGGTCGGTGACGGCGGGTTTATTAATATTGTCGTCGATAATTGAGAATTACCCGGTCGGTGGGGGCGGGTTTATTAATATTGTCGTCGATAATTGAGAATTACCCGGTCGGTGGGGGCGGGTTTATTAATATTGTCGTCGATAATTCAGAATTGACAGCAGAACGCGCCCCTACAATTATAACTTAAATCGGTATTGTTTTCATCTATTAATTACCCGGTCGGTGACGGCGGGTTTATTAATATTGTCGTCGATAATTGAGAATTACACGGTCGGTGGGGGCGGGTTTATTAATATTGTCGTCGATAATTGAGAATTACCCGGTCGGTGGGGGCGGGTTTATTAATATTGTCGTCGATAATTCAGAATTGACAGCAGAACCCGCCCCTACAATTATTAATTATTAATTATTAATTATTAATTATTAATTATTAATTATCAATATCCCATTTTTCTGAAGATTCGGCGGCTTTTGGAGATAACGATCGCTCTAGATCATATAATCCAGTAGGTGGGGAAATCTTGGGTTTTTGAGGTGGGGGCTGTTTGTGACCCCGCCGCCGTTGGGAGGTCTGTTCTTCGCTGGTATTTTCAGTAATTACCTCATACAAAACCGCCCGTTTTCCGGTTTGGCTTCCCTTACGCAATACCCTTCCTAGACGTTGGATATATTCCCGCTCCGACCCAGTACCTGATAAAATAATTGCGATTTTGGCATCAGGAACATCAACCCCTTCATTCAGAACATGGGAAGCCACGAGGGTTCGATACTCTCCTTGGCGAAATTTATCCAGGATTTGATGACGTTCTTTCACAGGTGTTTGATGGGTGATAGCCGGGATTAAGAAATCTTGGGAAATTCGATAAACTGTAGTATTATCTACTGTAAAAATTAGGGTTCTTTCGGGATAATTTTTGCTGATAATGTCGGCTAATATCCTTAACTTTCCATCAGTACAAAGGGCGATTTCTTTAGCTTGACGATGGGCTAACATCGCCCGACGACCAGAAGCCGATCGCGCACTGACCATCACAAATTGTTTCCAACCGTCTAAACTACCTAGGCGGATATTTTGGTTTTTGAGAAAATCGTTTCTAACTTTAATTAACTCTTGATAGCGATCGCGTTCAGGTTCGGACAGTTTAACTTTAATCTGCACAATATCATGGTCTGCTAAAGCCACCCCCGCTAATTGTTCCGGTGTGCGATGATAAACCGTAGGACCGATTAAATGGTTTAAATCACTGTGACGACCGTCAGACCTATCTGGGGTCGCGGTTAGTCCTAGACGATAGGGGGCGATCGCATATTCTGCAATGACTCGATAGAAGTCTGTGGGGAGGTGGTGACATTCATCAAACACCAATAAACCATAGCGATTTCCCAGGGTTTCCGCCTGCAAGGTGGCTGAGTCGTATGTGGCGACCAAAATTGATGTTTTATCCCGTGAACCGCCCCCCAACAGCCCAATATCCGCCTCTGGGAAAGCAGCTACTAGGTGGGCATACCACTGGTGCATTAAATCTAGGGTCGGCACCACCACTAGGGTACTACAGGCGATCGCTTCTATAGCCAATTGCGCCAGGTAGGTTTTTCCCGAAGCTGTCGGTAATACCACAACTCCCCTATTCCCGCCATTTTCCCAGGCGCTTAAAGCCTCTTGTTGATGCACATAAGGCGACATTTCTAGGCGGGAAACTAACTTTAAGGGATGGAAGATTTTGGCTTCGTCAAGAAAATCTACTTTTTCCTCTTGTAAACACTTGATCAGAAAAGGGTAAGAAATCGCAGGTACACGAAACTTCTCTACCCGATCATCCCAAACTGCGTAATCAATCCACCCTCTACCTCTGGGGGGAGGATGCAGGGTTAATGTGCCGCGTTCAAAGGTTAATTTAGGTAGGCGAGGCATGAATTATATAGGAAGTAGCTGCTTTGGTTGATTACCATTAACCTGATTCGGGTTATCTTTGAATATCGCGAAATTCACGACCAAAGGGTAATAAAGCCATAGGGATGAGTTTAAAGTGTTGTTTCGCAAAAGGAATCCCAATGATGGTAATTGCCAAAATTAAACCATGCAATAAATGGGATAAGGCGATTTCCCAGCCAAAAAATATTACCCAAACCACGTTAAAAATCATGGTTAACAGATTAGATGAATCCGGGGAAACTACGCTTTCTTTACCAAAAGGGGTCATGGTAGCAAACCCTAGTTTAATGGCTTGGATACCAAAGGGAATGCCGATAATGGTTAAGCAAATAGTGATACCACCAATAATGTAACCTAATCCAGATAAAAAACCTCCGAAAATTAACCAGATGATGTTTCCTAACAAAGTCATAGTTTCAGATTCCTAATTTCCATTTTATTGCCATCCTCTCAGTTGACAGTGAACTAGAGACAGATCCCACATATAATCATTGAGTTTATACTGAGTAGCTGCTTGGGTGATAAAATAACGCGATCGCTCCTGATCACCCGCCGCCTCATAATATAATCCCACATAAAGATGGGCGTAAAATCTACCCTGTTGTCCTAACCAGGTTCCCCTATTGAGCACTTCATCCGGGCTACAATTTCCCTGATATAGGCTGTAAACTTGTCCCATGATTGTCCGAGAATCACCTGAGACAGGCAATAAAGATATTCTAGCTGATTCTACCCCCTGTAATTTGGCCTGACAAAGATATCGCCATACTGTCTCCTCAACATCCTGGGAATTCACAGTCAGATCAATCTCAAACTGATCCGCACCGGCTTGGAACTGTTCCCCATAATAATAGGATAAACCACGCTGCCACAGGTATGGTTTAATCCGGGGGTCTAAGGCTTCGGCTTGGTCGAAGTCCTTAATTGATTCGGCAATTTGACCCAGTTTGAAGTAAACCATCCCCCGGCGAATGTAAGCATCCGGATCACCAGAGCGATCGCTGATTACCTCGTGCCAATGCTTGAGTTGATTTTCCAGTAAAATTTGACGATTCATTCCTACCCTAAAGCACCACTTTTATGGTTAATCCCCTAAACAGATTCCCATACTCCGAGCTGTCTTCACTAGAATATCATTAGTATCAACACCCTTATACTGAGCGATCGCCTCCGCAATGGGTACACTTTCCACATGACGGTTACGCCAAGTTACCATCTGGTCAAACTTGCCATCTGCAATTAAGTCTACTGCTGCTACCCCAAAAGCTGATCCGATTAAACGTTCCACAGAAGAAGGAGTTCCCCCCCTTTGAATATGACCTAAAACTGTCACTCTCGTTTCTGCACCACTAGCCTCGGAAATGCGATCGGCTAAATAATGACCAATACCACCCAGCCTAGATTGACCTAATTGATTAGTGGTCATCACGGTTTCTCCCGCACCAGTCCTAACCGCCTCAGCTACAATCACCAGACAGTAGTTTTTCCCCTGATGCTGCAAATCCTCAATTTTTTGACAAATACTATCCAGACTGTAGGGAATTTCGGGAATCAGAATTACATCCGCACCCCCCGCAATTCCCGCATGGAGAGCAATATGTCCCGCATCCCTTCCCATAACCTCTAAAATCATTACCCGGCTATGGCTGGCGGCGGTGAAGTGCAATCTATCTAAGGCTTCGGTCGCGATATTCACAGCGGTATCAAATCCGATTGATAGATCGGTGCTACCTACATCATTATCTATGGTTTTCGGTACACCAACTAGGTTCAGATTTCCCTGAACTGCTAAACGCCTTAAAATTGCGAGACTGCCATCCCCACCAATGCCAATCAGCGCATCTAATCCTAATTCATGATAACCGTCAATGATTTCTTGGGAGCGATCTTGCACACTACCATCGGCCATCGGAAAAGCAAAGGGATCTCCTTTATTCGTTGTCCCTAGAATTGTCCCCCCTGCTGTCAGAATTGGATCTACTTTTTCTATGGTTAACGGTGTCGCTGATGGCGGACGCAGCATTAACCCGTGGGTGGCTTGGCGTATCCCCATTACTTCCCAGCCATAAGTCCCCTGGGCTCGATATACCGCCGCCCTAATTACTGCATTTAATCCAGCACAGTCACCACCGCTGGTCAGAATCCCGATGCGCTTAGGTTTTGCCATACTTCTGATTATTCTGATATAGCCTCAAAACAGTTTATCAGTTATTTGCTTTCCCAATTTGATTTTTTAATCAAGTTGCGATCGCCCCCGGTTCAGGGGTTGACAGGGCTGCGGAAATTGTTTACAATTACTATAGTAATGCTAAATAATGGAAATATTACCTTTTAACCGAAAAATGTCACTATCTCCATTATTTAAAAGTATAGCGTCAACCTCCCCGAAAGTCAACCCACCCCCCAAAAAAAGGTCGATTTTTTTAACCCTGAAAGTTTGATTTTTTAATCAAGTTGCGATCGCCCCCGGCTCAGGGGTTGACAGGGCTGCGGAAATTGTTTATAATTACTATAGTAATGCTAAATAATGGAAATATTACCTTTTAACCGAAAAATGTCACTATCTCCATTATCTAAAAGTATAGCGTCAACCTCCCCGAAAGTCAACCCACCCCCAAAAAAAGGTCGATTTTTTTAACCCTGAAAGTTTGATTTTTTAATCAAGTTGCGATCGCCCCCGGCTCAGGGGTTGACAGGGCTGCGGAAATTGTTTATAATTACTATAGTAATGCTAGATAATGGAAATATTACCTTTTAACCGAAAAATGTCACTATCTCCATTATCTAAAAGTATAGCGTCAACCTCCCCGAAAGTCAACCCACCCCCAAAAAAAGGTCGATTTTTTTAACCCTGAAAGTTTGATTTTTTAATCAAGTTGCGATCGCCCCCGGCTCAGGGGTTGACAGGGCTGCGGAAATTGTTTATAATTACTATAGTAATGCTAGATAATGGAAATATTACCTTTTAACCGAAAAATGTCACTATCTCCATTATCTAAAAGTATAGCGTCAACCTCCCCGAAAGTCAACCCACCCCCAAAAAAAGGTCGATTTTTTTAACATTTCTTAACAACTTGATTTTTTAATCAACTCCCCCCGCATAGCTAAACAGGCTGTTCCGTAGGCGGCTTGGGTGTGTGGAGAAGGGAGTACAGGGACTCGGAGATGATGGTGGCGAATAGTAGTCCAGGTGGAATTTTTGGCCCCACCGCCAGCAGTATAGACGCGCTGGAGAGGACTTGCGCCTAGGTTTTGTAAAAGTTGATAACCTTGAGACTCAATACGGGCGATCGCATTTAGTAAGCCATGGAGAAATTCTACATCATTACTGGGGCGAGGTTCAAGACGGGGTAACAAATTGGGGTCATTGATAGGAAAGCGATCGCCCGGTTGCAATAGGGGATAATAATCTAGGAGAGTGGGAGTGTTAGGATTAATCTGGCGGCTGAGGCTTTCCAATTGGCGATCGCTAAAAAAGTGTCGCAATATGGCACCCCCCGTATTAGAAGCGCCGCCAGTCAGCCACAAATCACCAAACCTGTGGCTGTAAATGCCATATTTAGCAACATTGATAGCGGTAGGACTTAACAGCTTTAACACCAGGGTTGAACCTAGGGAAGTGACAGCCTCCCCAGGGGAACTAGCACCGGAGGCTATGAAAGCGGCGATGCTATCTGTAGTTCCGGCTCTAATTATACAATCTGGGCGCAATCGAAAGCGATCGCTTAATTGTCGATTAATAGGGCTAATACAGGTTCCTGGGGTCAGGACTTTTGGCAAAATCGGCGTAAATTTACCCCCCCATTTAATAGCCTCTAACAACCACGACTGATAGCAAAGATTCACCACATCATAGCCGAGTTTGAGACTATTATGATGGTCACTAATACCCAACTTATCATGTAATAAAAATCCTAGCCAGTCTGCTTGATGCAAAAAATATAACTTTCCGGGTGGCGGCGGGGTAAGATTTTCTTGCCACCAGAGTAGTTTGACCAAGCTAGAGGTACTACTCAAAACCGGATTGTCTGGGGGTGCGATCGCTTTTAGTCTCTCCACAATAGCCTGATCACAACTGTGATTATAAGCGAGCGGTGCGGTGACCGGATTCCCCATCTCATCACATAATAACACTGTAGCAGAAGTACCATTAATGGCGATCGATCTAATCTGAGAACATAAATCTTTAGGAATTTGATTGAGTAACTCAAATAACCCATTTTTCCAGAGTTTCGGTGATTCCATAGTCACCAATGATTCCTTCCAGGTACAAACCCCCTCTGCATGAACCCCTCCCAGGGTATCAATCACTACTGAACGAGCCCCAGAAGTACCAAAATCTATACCTAAAAATAGATTCATAATAAATGTCAGTGATTAACAATAAGCAACTCGCAAAGTGGTACAATTATATATTTGTGTCTTCACAATTATATTAAGTTTTGCAAAAAAATCTTGATTTTCATAGTTAACCCTAGACTTTTGCGGGTCAAACAGCTATAAATTAATAACCCGTGGTAGCATCTCGAATTAGATCAACCATTGGTCAACTTTTTTTTCAAATACTGAATTAGGAGATGAAATGGATACAATTGCCTACAATCATCTAGTCTCTAGCTATGAGTCTCCCCAGCAGTTCAACCTCAGCGACAACTTGATTCTGTTTCGGGGTGTTAACTGGAGTAAAGTTTCTACTACCTGCTTAATGCCAATTATCGGTGCAGCCATTGGTTTGTCAATTTTGGGTTCCACCAGCGCCGCCCAAGCCTCCATCTACTATGGTTCCTCTGGCAACCATGTGGTACAATTGCAGAACGCCTTAGCTAATCATGGCTACTTCCGCGCGCGGTCTACCGGCTATTTTGGTTCAATTACCAAGCACTCCGTTAAAGCCTTTCAGCGTGACTATGGGTTGGTAGCAGATGGCATTGTTGGTCCCGCCACAGCTTCCGCTTTGGGACTCCATTGCTACACCTCCTGCTATGTTAAATCTCCTCCCAAACGCCATTATGGCTATCATGCAGCCAGTCACCGCCCCCGTCGTGGTCGTGGCTACCATAAATCCCTGTCCCACGGTGACAGTTGTTCCCGAGTTACTAACTTGCAACATAAACTAGCTTACTACGGTTATTTCCACGCGCGCGCCACCGGATATTTTGGTCCAATTACCACCAAAGCAGTTAAAGCCTTCCAGCGTGACTACGGCTTGAGAGTTGATGGTGTGGCGGGTCCGGCTACCTTGGCGGCTTTGGGAATTTAGGATTTCCTCAAAATTTGGTTTAATTATTATCGACAAGCCTACATCGTTTTGGTGTAGGTTTTATTTGTTGAAGGTGCGAGGTTCTTGTGAAAATATTAGTTGTTGGAAACGGTGGTAGAGAACACGCCTTAGCTTGGACACTCACTCAGTCAGAAACAGTCCAACAGGTTATCTGTACTCCCGGAAATGGCGGGACTGCTACCCTAACCAAATGTCAAAATCGAAATATCCCGGTTGAGGATATCCCGGCTATTGTTGCTTTGGCTAAAGATGAAGCTATTGATTTGGTGGTCGTCGGTCCAGAAGTGCCCCTGGCTTTGGGTATTGCAGATGAACTTACTAAAAATCATGTTAAAGTATTTGGACCCGGACGTGAAGGCGCAAAATTAGAAGCGAGTAAGTCCTGGGCTAAAGATTTGATGTTAGCAGCAGGAGTCCCTACCGCCACGGGGGCTGTATTTACTGACCCCCAAGCTGCTAAAGACTATATTACTCAAGTTCCCATTGTTATTAAAGCTGATGGACTCGCGGCGGGAAAAGGGGTTATTGTTGCTACTAGCCTGGAAATGGCTGATTCGGCTATTACCTCCATTTCTCAGGGAGAATTTGGTCAAGATAATTGCCAAATTGTGATCGAGGAGTTTCTACAGGGTCAAGAGGTCTCGGTTTTAGCTATTACTGATGGTAAAACTATTCGCCCCCTAATTCCGGCTCAAGATCATAAACCTATTGGAGAAGGTGACACGGGACCTAATACTGGCGGTATGGGTGCTTATGCGCCTACCCCCCTGGTCTCTGATACGTTAATGGTGAAAATACAACGGGAGGTTCTTGAACCTACTTTACAGGAACTTCAAAACCGGGGAATTGATTATTGTGGTATTATCTATGCGGGATTGATGATTACCCCTGACGGTGATTTAATGGTTCTGGAGTTTAACTGTAGATTTGGAGACCCGGAAACTCAGGCTGTACTCCTCATGTTAGATACTCCCCTAGACCAGATTTTAACAGCTTGTTGCGATCGCCGTCTGGCAGAACTTCCCCCTATTCGTTGGAAACCCGGAGTTTCCCTATGTGTGGTTTTGGCTTCCTGTGGTTATCCGGGAACTTATCCAAAAGGTAAGCTGATTACTGGTATTGACGCAGCATCAGCCTTGGGTGCTAAAGTATTTCATGCCGGAACTCGCCTGGTCGATGGACAAATAATCACCGACGGGGGCAGAGTTTTGGGTGTAACCGCTATCGGTGACACTGTAGAAACTGCTATCACCAATGCTTATCAGGCTGTGGACTGCATTAACTTTGACGGAATGTACTGTCGCCGAGATATTGGTTTTAGACTCCGACAAAGCCAAAATTAATCAATTATGTACAGCCTTAACAAAACTTAACTCCAATTTTTGCTAAACTGTGGTAGAGAATCTGGCGATCGTCTACGCTAGATACTGATAAGCAGTTCCCCAACCCAGAACCGTACAAGATGCTGGCAATTCTCACCAAACTTCCAGAAATTCTCAGAAATTGGTGGTCTGAGTTTACCCTACAAACCCGACTCATGGCGGGAGCTACCCTGGTGGTGTCCCTATTGATGAGCGGTTTAACCTTTTGGGCCGTTAATACCATTCAGCAAGACGCTCGTCTTAATGATACCCGCTATGGTCGAGATTTGGGCTTACTTTTAGCCGCTAATGTCGCCCCCATGATTGCTGAAAATAATCGGGAAGAGGTAGCCCGTTTCTCCCGTCAGTTCTACACCAGCACCTCTAGTGTGCGATATATGCTCTATGCTGACCCCGACGGCGAGATTTTCCTCGGTCTCCCCTTTTCTGATTCCGCAGTCCAGAACTCCCTCACCCTGCGACGACGGATGCAACTGCCGGAAAATTTTCTCGCCAGTGTCGAAGCGAGGGATTATTCCGCTTTACCTATGGTGCGCCAGCATCTTACCCCTGGGGGTCAAATAACAGATGTATTTGTTCCCCTAATGCACGATGACAAATATCTGGGAATTTTGGCGATCGGTATTAATCCTAATCCCACCGTTGTCGTCTCCTCTAACTTAACTCGTGACGTTACCTTAGCAGTTTTCGTCTCTATCTGGGTTATGGTAATTTTAGGGGCGGTTTTTAATGCCCTAACCATTACTCAGCCGATTAAAGAACTACTAATGGGAGTCAAAAATATAGCTGCTGGTAACTTTAGACAACGCATTGATTTACCCTTTGGCGGTGAATTGGGAGAACTCATATTGAGTTTTAATGAAATGGCAGAACGCCTGGAAAGCTACGACGAACAAAATATCGAAGAGTTGACCGCCGAAAAAGCCAAGCTAGAAACTCTGGTTTCAACTATTGCAGATGGTGCAGTTTTAATAGATGCTGAACTTAATCTAATTCTCGTCAACCCGACCGCGCGTCGCCTCTTTGGGTGGGAACGTCAAAGCGTCATTTCTGAAAACGTTTTAACCTATCTTCCCGCACCAGTATTACAAGAACTATCTCAACCATTACAAAAAATTGCCTCTGGAAACCTAGAAGGAGGAGAATTTCGCTGTTCTCTCACTGAACCAAATAATCGCACTCTCCGCATTCTTCTCACCACAGTTTTACTACATAAATCCCCCGGTGTAGAACCCCTCTGCGCTAGTTGTATCTATGACCACGATAATAGTTGCACCTCCCCCCAAAGACCCCAAGCTAATGAATGTACATTCTACAATCAAGATGCCACCGTCAAAAATCAGGAAAACTATCGGGAAAGTTTAAAAGGCATTGCTATGACTATTCAGGATATCACCCGAGAAGTCGAACTAAATGACGCTAAAAGCCAGTTTATCAGTAACGTTTCCCATGAGTTGAGAACACCTTTATTTAACATTAAATCCTTTATCGAAACTCTCCACGACTATGGCGATGATTTAAGCGAAGAAGAACGTCGAGAATTTTTAGAAACCGCTAACCATGAAACTGACCGCCTTACCCGTCTAGTTAATGACGTTTTAGATTTATCTCGCCTTGAGTCCTGTCGTATTTATCACCTGGAACCTGTTGATATTGCTCATCCTATTGAACAAACCCTACGGACTTATCAACTCAATGCGCGAGATAAGGGAATTGAATTGAGTAAAGAGGTAGAACCATTACTACCAGCCGTTAGAGGTCACTTTGATTTGTTGTTACAAGTCCTCACTAACTTGGTCGGAAATTCCCTCAAATTTACCGAAGCTGGCGGAAGAGTAATAATTCGTGCCTATTTATTAGATGATAGCCATCATATCTCCCTGGCTGAGAGTCGAGAAGCAGCCGAAATTGAACGGGGAGGTTGGATTATGTCTCCACCACCACCTCGACCTTTAGATAGGCATATTTCCCACAATTCACAACTATATCAGAGAGTGGTACGCATCGAGGTTTCTGATACCGGAAGCGGTATTGCTTCGGAAGACCAAGAAGCTGTTTTTACTCGATTCTTTAGAGTCGAAAATCGAGTGCATACCTTGGAAGGGACGGGCTTGGGTTTATCTATTGTTAGGAATATTATTGAAAAGCACAATTCTCAGGTACATTTGGTTAGTGAGTTGGGAGTGGGAACTACCTTCTGGTTTGATTTGGCTGTCTACCAGGAAGACCAACAAAATTTGATTCCTGATGTGGTCGCACCAGCTATGGAGTTCCTATCATGAACTATTATCCCCCCTGTCTACGCAATCATCCAATATGCACAAAATGTCGATTTTGTCAAGATGTCGATTTTGGGCTTCCTCTCCGTAGCCTAAAATTGGTGCATCGGGATTTTTTAAAATTGCTCAGAGAATAATTATTTGGGCGATAGAATAGGGGTTATAGCCCCTATTTTTACAAATAGACACAGCAAAACCTTGGGTGCGATTTACTCTAGCCTACCATAACCCCTATAATCTCGTCAATATTTTGAGATAAATTATCAATAAAAATGTATTAATTCTTAACAAACTTGGTAAAATTAAAACTATTGGCAGCGACACATTAGTAAAACTTAACTTAAATTAGCCCAAATTGCGACGATAAATACACAGGACACTGACTGGTATAATCTCAACCATTACCCAGAGTATAGAATCATCAAGATAATAATGGTAGCCAAAAACATTAGCCCCTTGGCCGGAAAAATCGCCCCAGGTGATATCTTGGAAAATATCGATCGCCTTATTGAGCAATATTATTCAGTGCGTCCAGATCCCAACAATCCTCAACAGCAAGTAAGTTTCGGTACATCTGGACACCGGGGATGTTCGGCTAACGGCACTTTTAACGAAGACCATATCCTAGCGGTTACTCAAGCGACGGTAGAATATCGCCGCCACCAAGGCATTACGGGTCCCCTGTATATGGGTCACGACTCCCACGCTTTATCTGAACCGGCGCAAAAAACCGCCCTAGAAGTTTTAGCAGCCAACCAAGTAGAAACCTACATAGCCACAGAGGAAGGAAATGGCAAATTTACCCCCACCCCGGCGGTTTCCCATGCCATTCTCACCTACAACCGCCAACGTACAGAAGGTTTAGCGGACGGTATTATCGTCACCCCCTCCCATAATCCCCCCTCGGACGGTGGCTTTAAATACAATCCCCCCTCTGGCGGTCCGGCAGGTCCGGAAATCACCAAATGGATTCAACAACGGGCTAATCAAATCCTGGCTGATGGTAATCGCGCGGTAAGTCGCAGCCCTTACAATCAGGCATTATACGCCAGCACTACTCACAGTTTTGACTTCATTACCCCATATATTGCTGACCTGGAAAATATTATTGATATGGCAGCAATTCGGGAATCAGGAATTAAAATAGGTGTTGACCCATTGGGGGGTTCTAATATTGGTTATTGGGAACCTATTGCAGAACGTTATGGGTTAAATTTGACTATAGTCAATCCTACAGTTGACCCGACTTTTGGGTTTATGACTGTAGACTGGGATGGGAAAATTCGCATGGACTGTTCCTCTCCTTATGCTATGGCGAATTTGGTTAAACTCAAAGATGATTATGATATCGCTTTTGGGAATGATACGGACTCAGACCGACATGGTATTGTTACCCCTAGCATGGGATTAATGAACCCTAATCATTTCCTGTCTGTGGCTATTTGGTATTTATTCACTAATCGACAAGGCTGGAGTCCTGAAAGTGCGATCGGGAAAACTTTAGTTAGCAGTAGTTTGATTGACCGGGTAGCTAAGGATATTAATCGCCAACTTTGTGAGGTTCCTGTAGGCTTTAAATGGTTTGTAGATGGCTTGCTAGACGGTTCTTTGGGTTTTGGCGGTGAAGAAAGCGCTGGCGCATCTTTCCTGCGAATGGATGGCACAGTTTGGACTACTGATAAAGATGGGATTATTATGGATTTACTGGCGGCGGAAATTACGGCTAAAACTGGTAAAGACCCTGGTATGCACTATAAAGACATGACTGAACGTTTGGGTCGCGCCTACTATTCCCGTATTGATTCTGCTGCTAATTCTGAACAAAAAGCACGCCTCAGTAAGTTATCTCCAGAAGATGTGAAAGTATCAACTTTGGCGGGTGATCCAATCGTGGCTAAAATGACTAATGCACCGGGAAATAATGCGGCTATAGGTGGTTTAAAAGTTACGACGGAACAAGGTTGGTTTGCTGCACGTCCATCGGGTACAGAAGATGTCTATAAAATCTATGCGGAAAGTTTTAAGGGGGAAGAACATTTGAATCAGATTATTTCGGAAGCACAAAAAATTGTGAGTGACACCTTTTAATAATTAATCAATTTTCCTGAGAAGCTGGGTTTTTAAAAACTTTTTTCCCAATTCTACCCGGCTTCTCAAGTCCTGGTAGTCTGATGATTATCTCAAGTTACTTCGTCACTCCCAGTCTTCCCAGAAATGGCTAACCCTAACACCTGCCAAGGTTGCATCTTTCGGTCAAAAACCCCAACCCTTTCCTCCAATAAGTTGACGGCATAGTTGACCTGGACTCCTAAACTATTCTCGAATTCCAATACTCCCCCACTTCCTTGACACTCATAACCTCGTATAATCCAAGTCTGGTGGTCTAAGTGCGATCGCTTCACAGCCATTAACACAAAATTACTAGCACTAAAACCTAAAAAACTCCGACAGGACTCACCACCAGTTATCCCCACATTAGATAACTCTAAAACCCTCACCTGTAGCGGCTGATTAAACTCATAACCTCGTCGCACAGTTTCCCCCTGTCGCCAATCACCTAAATGGGGGTAAATACCATAACTAAACTCATGAACACCTACATCAGCTTTCGGGTCGGGCCATAAAGAACCCCGTAGCAAACTTAAACCAATTTCATCTGGCTTAAAATCATATCCATACTTACAATCATTTAGCAATGATACACCATAATTACCATCACTCAGACTCCCCCAATTTAAAGCAGGAACTTCCCATTTGGATTTGTCAAAATTTGTCTGGGGTTCGGTCTTTCTCTCCATTACACCACAAGGGATTTCATAACTCAGTAAATCTGCATTTATAGACAATGGAAAATAACCCTTCATTAACACATGATTCTCTCGCCACTCTACTCGACACTCAACCCGTAAAATTGGCGACCCTATCGATAAAACATAATCTTGACAAAACCGAGAGTTATTAAATCTCTTGAAAACTCGCAACCTCCCGCGTAGATAACCTTTTTCGACAAACTCAATTGACTCTAGTTGCGGACTATCTAAGGGATACTTATGATAATTGGGGTCAATATTCCAAGCATCCCAATATTGTCCCTGGTCTCGAAACAGTCGCCATTGATGTCCGGGATATGTCAAGACTTCCCGACTATTGACTTTATCAAAAATCTCGATTAAGTCTCCTGTTTCTCCCGACACTTTTACCCGTAAATACTGATTCTCAAATTCCCAATTTTCGGAATTTTTACGATTAGTATTGACATCTAAACGGGAACCTGATATAGTGTAGTAAAGTCGGAAAAGGTGCGCGCATATAAGGTCATTTTTCGGCTCAAACCCTTGATTCATGGGTGTTTCAGGGGATTTAGGCACTAACCAGAAACAGCGATAACCGACTGACGGCACATCAGTTGCAAAAAACAGCAATTCAGACCGACCTGAAACCCGCACCAGTTGGGAATTTAAGGCATTTCCAGTGCTTTCGCAAACATCCCAACTTCCCTGGGGGGGTAATGGGACTTGGACAATTTCGGAACGAGTCCAATTGAGGGGGTTAAAGACGACAATGGGTATAGCTTGAGGTTGTGGGGGGTAAGGGAGAGAAATGGAAGAAGCGATCGCATCTAATGCTCTATTTTCAGCATCTCCAGCGGTTGTCGCGGCTGCCTGCCAACCCCGGTTAGCATCCTCATAGACCTCAGCAATAGCGGACCCTGGGAGGATATCATGAAACTGATTAAACAAAACCCCCTTCCATGCCTCTTCTCTTCTAAGGTCGCCTGGGGAACTTCAAACCCGGTCACGATAGAAGCGACAGCGGACCACAACTCAGCCCGATAGAGCAACCCTTCGCACAAACGATTCCAACGCTTTTGGTCAGCGTGGGTAGTATAGTATAGCAACCTCGATGAAACTCGAGATATAACTCATCATTCCACACTGGAAGATTGGGTAAATCACCCAGCCCATCCAAATAATCGACGGCGGACATAAAACGCAAATCAGGAAACAGAGGAGACGATCGCCAACGACGGATGACCTCCAGCATTTCCCGCGTCGGACCGCCGCCATGATCGCCAACTCCTGGCAACCATAAACACTCATTTAAGCCAGTTTGAGACTCCCACTCAATGCCATAGTTTACTAACTTGAGGGGTTCGACATTTTCCCCAATTGGTGCAGACATCAAACTGACAATTTCGGTACCGTTCAAACCTCGCCAACGAAAACAACCATAGGGAAAGACTGTTGTATCATTCCACCGCAACTTTTGAGTCGCAAAAAAATCAATCCTTCCCAGAGTCAGCAACTGGGGAAGTTGCCAAGAAAAACCAAAACTATCGGGTAGCCAAGCTATACGGGAGACTTCCCCAAACTGATCAGCGACATAATATTGACCATAGAGAATTTGGCGAACAATTGACTCCCCAGAAACGGTATTTAATTCGGGTTCAACCCATAAACCAGCGGCGACCTCCCAACGCTTCTGGGAAATCCGATTTTGGATTAACTTAAACAAATCGGGTCTATTTTCCTCAAGCCAAGCATATAGCGCGGGGGTAGAATGAGTAAAAATCAACTCAGGAAAATCATCCTGTAAAGCGAGGACGGACTCAAAGGTTTTAATGGCGACCGACCAAGTTTCGGCGACTGACCATAGCCAAGCCAAGTCTAAATGAGCATGACCTAAAAACCTAAACTTAACTAACTTTAAATCCGCACAGGTATCCCAACACTCTCGCAGACGGAATAACTCGGACATAAATAAATGGCGATCGCCTACAATATCCCAATTTATCCTACTAACGGCTTCCCCTAACTCCTGCCACCTTTGGGGAGAGAGGAGGGGGAAAACTTGTGCGCGACTTGTCAACTCCAACTCATCAATATTTCCCTTCAGCAGATAACTAGAGTAAACCGCCAACTCGTCGCCAATAAAACCCGGATCAATATCTCCAACTTTTCCGGCTTGGTAGACACAACTAGAGTAGAGGCTACCAAAGCACCTCGATCATGAGGGGGACTTACCAACCTTAAAAAGATCCTAAACTTGGTGGAAGGTAAGACGGACTCGGACAAAACGATCGCTGTCCTACAATCAAATAAATCTCCCGACTGTACCAAACTACCATTAACATAAACTTCAGCCAACTGTGCCCACCAAACCAAACTCAATTTCAAGCATAAACCCTCCAACCTATACCCCCCTAAATTAGCGGGAATATTAACCTCCTGGGCTAACCACAAAACTTTCCCCCCCTCAGACCAAGCTACATGACCCCGATCATTCAAATCCACGAAGGACCAATCACGCCACCCCTGGTTCATTTGTGGGGAAATATCTCCCTCATGAAACCGCCACCGTCTCTGAAGATCGGATCTGGTCATCTCCCGCAATCTGGCGATCGCCTGATTAATCACAACACGACTATCATCAGAACTAGATAAACTCATGTTCAGCCATCAACCACTCAACTAACAAACATCATGACTTATCCTATTGGCTCTTGCCTATTCCCTGTAAGTTGCTGTACAATGGGAGGCACGAGCTATTAATAACCACCAAAACCATCTCTTAGCATAACTTGAGCCTATATGTCCTCAGCCCACTCCGGTCCCTATAAAAGCCGCCTGTTTAACTTCCTCCTGAGCAACTATCAGCAATTTAGTGATGCTTGCGATCGCACTTGGCGGAATATTCGCTACGCGACCAGCGCCACCACCCAAATTTTACTTTATCCGATTTATCTAATTCTCCAAAATACTCCTCTGAGCAACTTTACACTTCCCACCCCCAAAGTCTCACCATCATTATCCTCCGCAGAAACCACGGCGAAGGAGAACCCCCAACCACAACCATCATCTCACCCTACTCTACTTTTAGCGATCGACAACACGATCGCAGAAATTGAACCTCAAATCAAACCGGTCGCCACGACGCTTTTCCATAACTTCCACCTATGGATATTTTCGACCCTCAATTATTTACTCAAAGAACCCACCGATAATCTCAACCCCTCTCTAAGGGTATCGGTACCACTTCCAGATCCTTGGAAAACCTCAAAGCCACCTTTACCTTTAACCAATTCTCAACCTCAATTTAGATTAAACTCGACTTCCCCCAAGACTCGGACTCCTCAACTTCCCCCCAGTCAAACTCTCCCTAATTTTCCCAAGTTAGAATCACAAATACTGGAACAATTAAACCACCATCAAGGATCACAACTACAACTAGCGACTTCCCCTAACACCCCCCTCACAGAAGGCGGTAGCATAGCCTATTCTCAAAAACGAGAGGTAGAAGATAAACCATTATGGTTAGAAACACCAGCAGAAGCGATCGGATATGTTAAACATCCCCTACAATCTTTAATTGAATGGTTGGATAGGGTGATAGCGATCGCTGAACAAATTATCATCAAAATAGTTAACTGGTTAAAATCATCCCCACACCTTTCAATTCTCCAAAAATTAGCCCCACCTCGCTCCTAATCACCCTTGACACCTGCCTCCACATCTGCTATTATATTAACGATAGTTCAGACATGGCTATACGCTTGATTCTTTATTCAACACATTACCTCCCAACTCCCACCTTCGACCTGTCAACTCTCGGACTTCCCCCAACTCTCACCCGTCAACTCTCGGACTTCCCAACTTCCCAACTCTCGGACTTTCCCCCAACTCCCACCTCCGACCTGTCAACTCTCGGACTTCCCAACTTCCCAACTTTCCAACTTTCCAACTCTCGGACTTCCCAGCTTTCCAACTCTCCAACTTGAGGACTTCCCCCAACTCCCACCTCGGACCTGTCAACTCTCGGACTTCCCCCAACTCTCACCCGTCAACTCTCGGACTTCCCCCAACTCTCACTCGTCAACTCTCGGACTTCCCACCTGTCAACTCTCGGACCTGTCAACTCTCGGACTTCCCAACTTCCCAACTCTCGGACTTCCCTCAACTCCCACCTCCGACCTGTCAACTCTCAGACCTGTCAACTCCCACCCGTCAACTCTAGGACTTACCCCACCTCTCACCTGTCAACTTTCCAACTCTCGGACTTCCCCCAACTCCCACCTCCGACCTGTCAACTCTCCAACTTGAGGACCTGTCCTGTCAACTTCCCCACTCTCGGACTTCCCCCAACTCCCACCTCCGACCTGTCAACTCTCGGACTTTCCAACTTCCCAACTTTCCAACTTCCCAACTGTCGGACTTTCCCCCAACTCCGACCTCCGACCTGTCAACTCTCGGACTTACCCCACCTCTCACCTCGGACCTGTCAACTCTCGGACTTCCCCCAACTCTCACTCGTCAACTCTCGGACTTCCCACCTGTCAACTCTCGGACCTGTCAACTCTCGGACTTCCCAACTTCCCAACTCTCGGACTTCCCTCAACTCCCACCTCCGACCTGTCAACTTGAAGACTTGTCAACTTGAGGACTTGTCAACTCTCGGACTTACCCCACCTCGGACCTGTCAACTCTCCAACTCTCGGACTTCCCCCAACTCCCACCCGTCAACTCTCGGACTTCCCAACTTCCCAACTCTCGGACTTCCCCCAACTCCCACCTCGGACTCGTCAACTCTCGGACTTCCCAACTTCCCAACTTCCCAACTTCCCAACTTTCCAACTTTCCAACTTCCCAACTTCCCAACTTTCCAACTTCCCAGCTTGGAAACTCTCCAACTCTCGGACTTCCCCCAACTCCCACCTCGGACCTGTCAACTCTCCTCTCGGACTTCCCCCAACTCTCACCCGTCAACTCTCGGACTTCCCCCAACTCTCACCCGTCAACTCTCGGACTTCCCCCAACTCTCACCCGTCAACTCTCGGACCTGTCAACTCTCGGACTTACCCCACCTCCCACCTCGGACCTGTCAACTCTCGGACTTCCCAACTTCCCAACTTCCCAACTTCCCAACTTTCCAACTTCCCAACTTTCCAACTCTCGGACTTCCCAGCTTGGAAACTTTCCAACTCTCGGACTTCCCCCAACTCCCACCTCCGACCTGTCAACTTGAAGACCTGTCAACTCCCACCCGTCAACTCTAGGACTTACCCCACCTCTCACCTGTCAACTTTCCAACTCTCGGACTTCCCCCAACTCCCACCTCCGACCTGTCAACTCTCGGACTTTCCAACTTCCCAACTTTCCAACTTCCCAACTGTCGGACTTTCCCCCAACTCCCACCTCCGACCTGTCAACTCTCCAACTTGAGGACTTGTCAACTTCCCCACTCTCCGACTTCCCCCAACTCCGACCTGTCAACTTGAAGACTTGTCAACTTGAGGACTTCCCAACTTTCCAACTGTCGGACTTTCCAATTTCCCCCACCTCGGACTTGTCAACTCTCCAACTTGAGGACTTCCCCCAACCCTCACTCGTCAACTCTCGGACTTCCCACCTGTCAACTCTCGGACCTGTCAACTCTCGGACTTCCCAACTTCCCAACTCTCGGACTTCCCTCAACTCCCACCTCCGACCTGTCAACTTGAAGACCTGTCAACTCCCACCCGTCAACTCTAGGACTTACCCCACCTCTCACCTGTCAACTTTCCAACTCTCGGACTTCCCCCAACTCCCACCTCCGACCTCCGACCTGTCAACTCTCCAACTTGAGGACCTGTCAACTTCCCCACTCTCGGACTTCCCCCAACTCCCACCTCCGACCTGTCAACTCTCGGACTTTCCAACTTCCCAACTTCCCAACTTCCCAACTTCCCAACTTCCCAACTTTCCAACTCTCGGACTTCCCAGCTTGGAAACTTTCCAACTCTCGGACTTCCCCCAACTCCCACCTCCGACCTGTCAACTCTCGGACTTCCCAACTTCCCAACTCTCGGACTTCCCCCAACTCCCACCTCCGACCTGTCAACTTGAAGACCTGTCAACTCCCACCCGTCAACTCTAGGACTTACCCCACCTCTCACCTGTCAACTTCCCAACTGTCGGACTTTCCCCCAACTCCCACCTCCGACCTGTCAACTCTCCAACTTGAGGACCTGTCAACTTCCCCACTCTCGGACTTCCCCCAACTCCCACCTCCGACCTGTCAACTCTCGGACTTTCCAACTTCCCAACTTTCCAACTTCCCAACTCTCGGACTTTCCCCCAACTCCCACCTCCGACCTGTCAACTCTCCAACTTGAGGACCTGTCAACTTCCCCACTCTCCGACTTCCCCCAACTCCGACCTGTCAACTTGAAGACTTGTCAACTTGAGGACTTCCCAACTTTCCAACTGTCGGACTTTCCAATTTCCCCCACCTCGGACTTGTCAACTCTCCAACTCTCGGACTTCCCCCAACTCTCACTCGTCAACTCTCGGACTTCCCACCTGTAAACTCTCGGACCTGTCAACTCTCGGACTTCCCAACTTCCCAACTCTCGGACTTCCCTCAACTCCCACCTCCGACCTGTCAACTTGAAGACCTGTCAACTCCCACCCGTCAACTCTACTCTAGGACTTACCCCACCTCTCACCTGTCAACTTCCCAACTGTCGGACTTTCCCCCAACTCCCACCTCCGACCTGTCAACTCTCCAACTTGAGGACCTGTCAACTTCCCCACTCTCGGACTTCCCCCAACTCCCACCTCCGACCTGTCAACTCTCGGACTTTCCAACTTCCCAACTTTCCAACTTCCCAACTCTCGGACTTTCCCCCAACTCCCACCTCCGACCTGTCAACTCTCCAACTTGAGGACCTGTCAACTTCCCCACTCTCCGACTTCCCCCAACTCCGACCTGTCAACTTGAAGACCTGTCAACTTGAGGACTTCCCAACTTTCCAACTGTCGGACTTTCCAATTTCCCCCACCTCGGACTTGTCAACTCTCCAACTCTCGGACTTCCCCCAACTCTCACTCGTCAACTCTCGGACTTCCCACCTGTAAACTCTCGGACCTGTCAACTCTCGGACTTCCCAACTTCCCAACTCTCGGACTTCCCTCAACTCCCACCTCCGACCTGTCAACTTGAAGACCTGTCAACTCCCACCCGTCAACTCTAGGACTTACCCCACCTCTCACCTGTCAACTTTCCAACTGTCGGACTTTCCCCCAACTCCCACCTCCGACCTGTCAACTCAACTCTCCAACTTGAGGACCTGTCAACTTCCCCACTCTCCGACTTCCCCCAACTCCGACCTGTCAACTTGAAGACTTGTCAACTTGAGGACTTCCCAACTTTCCAACTGTCGGACTTTCCAATTTCCCCCACCTCGGACTTGTCAACTCTCCAACTCTCGGACTTCCCCCCAACTCTCACTCGTCAACTCTCGGACTTCCCACCTGTCAACTCTCGGACCTGTCAACTCTCGGACTTCCCAACTTCCCAACTCTCGGACTTCCCTCAACTCCCACCTCCGACCTGTCAACTCTCGGACTTCCCAACTTCCCAACTTCCCAACTTCCCAACTTCCCAACTTCCCAACTTCCCAACTTCCCAGCTTCCCAACTTCCCAGCTTTCCAACTTTGAAACTCTCCAACTCTCAGACCTGTCAACTCTCGGACCTGTCAACTCTCGGACTTACCCCACCTCAGACCTGTCAACTCCCACCTGTCAACTCTCGGACCTGTCAACTCTCAGACCTGTCAACTCCCACCCGTCAACTCTCGGACTTCCCCCAACTCCCACCCGTCAACTTGAAGACCTGTCAACTCTCGGACTTCCCAGCTTTGAAACTCTCCAACTCTCGGACTTCCCACCTGTCCTGTCAACTCTCCAACTTCCCAACTTCCCCCAGCTCCCCTTGACATCCACCGCCACATCTGCTATCATTTAAGCATGGGGTAAACATGGCTATACACTTGATTATTTATTCAACACTCTGATCGCCACCTCTCCCCGAATCCCCTTGACATGACATCCACCGCCACATCTGCTATGATTTAAACGTGGGGGAAACATGGCTATACGCTTGATTATTTATTCAACGGTTCAGAAAGCGATCGCCACCTCTCCCCGAATCCCCTTGACATCCACCGCCACATCTGCTATGATTTAACCGTGGGGGAAACATGGCTGTACGCTTGATTATTTATTCAACACTGGTTCAGAAAGCGATCGCCCCAGAAAGCCATAAAATCCTTAAACCAAAGCCCAAATTAAGATATGATGGGAAAACAGTGCAAATTGCATAACCCAATCAAAAACAGATTCCCCAGGGAGTAATAAAACAATGGTAACTCTGAAAATCATCGTTAACATCGTTGTCCTCTTCTTCGTAGGCTTATTTATCTTTGGATTCTTATCCAATGACCCCTCACGAAACCCCAAGCGTCGGGACTTAGAGTAATCCGGCGGAATTCCCAAGCCAAAACCTGATCTAGGGGGGTAAATGGGGTGATCAGTTATCATGTATAACCCATAACTCCATTTACCCCAGTATCACCGATTTGGGATAAGTTTTACTAGCCATAATATGTGGTTAATTGTTATCTAAAAAACTGCCTATAATTACCCTATAGATTGGCATCTTTCCCTAACTAAACTGCCAATATAACTCGCTAAAATCCGCTATGATTAACTCCTTTTAATTAGCTAGGGAGAAGTTAATAACTATGCGATCGCACCTACTCTACTCCGATATATGATTTAAAAGGCAGATTCTATCAAGGTATAAGCCCATATATCAGATGGATAGAGTCGCCCAAGCAGCCGGGGTGTCCAAACCAACCCTATATATAGTCATTTTTCCGACAAAGATGGGTTGTTTACCGCCCTAGTCAAAAGGATAGCCCCGGAAAAACTCCGAGAGGTCGCCTCCCCTATCAGGGAAACCAGAGTTAGTCTTACGAGACTTAGCCAAGGGAATACTAATGGAAAATATAAGCGATCGCGAATATCTTAGCTTGCTCCGGTTAATAGTCTCCGAGTCAGGAAAACGCCCAGACCTAGCCCAAGTATTTTTAACAACCCTAGTCAAGTCAAGCCCGCCATAGAAACCCTGAAAGAGTATTTAAAAACCTGTCAAGAATTGACTATTACCGACCCGGAAGCCACAGCCCGAATCTTCGTAGGCTCCCTGATTCATTATATGGTAGTCCAGTCCAAGAGATTTTGCCAAGCCAAGATTCCCTACCCATGACAGCCGATCGCCTAATCGATAATTTAGTAGAATTAATTATCCATCAAAAAGCCCTACCATAAAGAATCATCATCCCATCAAATCATGTCGTCATCTCCCAGTTATCGCCCCCCATTTTTCCTTAAAAACGGGTTAATAATGACCCTTTATACAGCCCTGCAATGCAAATTAGCAAAACCTGGCAAAATCACACCCACGAACCCGCCCCCCCCTATCAACAAAAAATATTCACCGGGGCGGGGGGTGTCCCCATCTTTGGTATTTATGCAATTCCCCCCAACCCCCAAGGCACAATAATTGGCACTTATGGCATTGTAGGAGACTTAGAAAATCAGTGGTTTTTAAAAATACTAGGTCGCAAAGCCTTTGCCCATGGTTATGCGGTAGTATTATTCGACTGGCGCGCCCACGGTCAAACGGGTAAACTCTCCCCCACACTGCAATCTGACGGCTTATATGAAGGACAAGACTTTGTAGAAATTGCTAACCAGTCACTCGCCCTAGGCTGTCCAGCCCCCATAAGTTTATTAGGTTTTTCCTTGGGGGGACAATTAGCCTTGTGGGGGTTAAAAGCCGCCCAAAGTTCCAGCAATTTAGACATAGCTGGTGCGGCTGTAGTTTGCCCTAGTTTAGACTCCAATAGATCCCTAGCCTATTTAGAAAATCATCCGGTCGGGAAGTATTTAGAAAAAGCCATTACCCGCCAACTGCAAATACTCGCCCATCAACTAAATCCAAACCACCCCAATATCTTCAATCCAGAAGCGATCGCCAGAGTCAATTCAATTCGTAGTTTTGACCACGAATTAGTAATTGAAAAACTAGGATTTGCCACAGTAGAAGACTATTTTACCGCCACCAGTGGCTTGCAGATTTTACCGCAATTATACAAACCCACCCTAATTTTATATGCCGAAGATGACCCTCTATTCGACCCCAGTATTATCCCCGATTTAAAAGCGTTAGCGAGACAGAATAAAGCCATTGACCTATGGCTAACCCCATCAGGAGGGCACGTCTGCCATATTAGCAGTAAATCCTGTCAAAAACAATGGGGCGATCGTGACCCTTGGTGGGCATGGAATCGCATTTTAAACTGGTTTGGAAGCCGGCGATGATTATGCACCCATAGCCAGGCGGCGTGATTATTGTAACCGTCAAATCACAATCATCTTAGGGTGCGTCGCCTTCTCGCCGCCGCCAGTCAAACCAGACTTGGCGAGGGGTTATCAAGACTCTGGTAGAATAGAGGATGGACTGGAGAACTAGCCCCTAGGGATGGCGACCCACGCGAGACCAACCCATTGGCCACACCTTAATACTATTATCAAAACTGCCACTAACTAAAGTTGGCTGAACCGGGTTAAAAACCACATTCACCCAGTGTTGATGACCTTTAATCGTCCCCGTTAAGCCCCCTGGCCTGATTTGCCATAACTTAACAGTACCGTCAAAATCCCCACTAGCCAGAGTTTGACCATCAGGACTAAAAGACAGAGATTGAATTTTCTCATCATGACCGGTCAAAGTTTGCAGGGGGAGACTGGTAAAATATTCCAACTCCAGGCGATTTAAGTCCCAGAGGCGGACAGTCCGATCCCAACTTCCCGTAGCCAGAGTTTGACCATCAGGACTAACAGCCAAAGACCAGATAGCTTGAGGATGAGCCGCTAAACTCCGCCGCAATTCACCAGTTTCCCGATCCCATAATTCCAGCAAACCATTACTGCTACCACTGATTAACATTTGACCATTAGCACTAAAAGCGATCGCCTGTATCTGTTCCTCGTAACCCCGTAAAGTTCTTTCCTCAAAGCCGGTGTCAACATTCCACAAGCGAATCGACCCATCACCTCCCGCACTAGCCAAACTAGCACCATCAGGACTAAAAGCCAAAGCATGAACCCAACCCCGATGACCAGGTAACACCCGCACCAGACGACTATTCCACAAGTCCCAAATCCGAATAGTGCCATCACCCCCAGCACTAGCCAAAAATCGACCTTCAGGAGCGATCGCTATTGTACCAACCGGTTGGTTATGACCAGATAAAGTATTAACTACACTACAGTCCCCGTATCAATATCCACCAAGTTAATCGAGCCATCAGTCTGACCACTAGCTACCAATTGACCATCGGGAGTAATAGCGATCGACCAAATCGGCCCATCACCCGATCGCAAGGTCCGCACCCCAGAAGATTGTCTGTTCTGATAACGGCGGCGATAATTATCAGGTCTGTTTCTGTTATAGTTAGGGCGAACCTCCGGCATTCTTCTCACCGGAATTTCTGGGCTTCTGGGGGTTTCGGGAACCGGAGTCGGCAATCGCGAAGCCAAAATTAGAGACAGTATTGTGAGCGCAATTCCACCCCAAGCCGTCATAATCCACTGCTGGTCAGAACTTTCCGCCAACGCCCCAGCCGTCGGTCCTCCTTTCAAAGAAGCGATCGCCTCCGATGCTGACTGATAACGACGGGCCGGATTTCGCTCTACCAACCTATCTAAAATCCTGCCTAATCGACGGCTAACAGGGCGTTTAAGGTAGTCTCGCCACACCCAAGTATTTGATTTGACATCAAACAACTCAAAAGGCGAAACATCTGTCATTAAGTGCAGACAAGTCACCCCCAAACTGTACAGATCATTTCTCCCATCAAAATGTCCTTGAGTTTGTTCTGGGGCCACATATTCCGCCGCTCCCATCATCCGTTCACCAGGGTATTGTTCAACTTCCACCAGAGGAATAGCCGACCCAAAATCCACCAGAGACAAACGATTCGATTACCCCCATAACCATTATATTGAGGGGAACGGACAATATTCTCCGGCTTAATATCCCCATGAACAATACCATTTTCATGGACAACCTCTAGCACCGGAAGTACAGACGTAAGTAGATCCCAAATCTGGATTTCTCCAAATACCCCATCACTAGCCAACTCATCAGCCAAATTGCGTCCGCGAATATACTCATGAACAAAATACTTAGATCCATCCTCTTCAAAACTCGCCCAAAGTTCTGGAATCAAAGTATTCTGACCAATTCTCTCCAACTCCCGCGCACGCAACCTCAAATCCACTTCTATATTATATGCTTATAGCAATCGATTTCACCAGTTCCAGAATCAACATTTTCTGGCGAACCCATAAATTGCTTAATCGTACACTGAGGCTTAGACGGCTTATCCTCATCGACAGCCAAAAAAGTCCGACTGTTAGCACTTTCTCCTAAAATCCTCACGATCCGGTAGCGGTCTTTCAGGCGCAAACTAGCTCCACAACTCTTACAAGTCTTTTGACCAGGAGAATTCTGCGGGTGCTGACACTGGGGATTTATGCAGTAACTCATAACCAGGCATTGTTTCGGTGTATTCCAATTATATGATATGCTTTTCACACCTGGGTAGCCACACTAGCAGAAAAACCATGTAATAAAACGCAACACTCTATATATATGTCGCTAATTCGCATATCTCCCGACTGGCAACTACCCGAAAAACTGATTACCTCAGAATCAGCCTTTGTCAACCGCCGTAAATTTATCAAACAAGTAGTCGGAGCCGGACTGGCCGCCTCTATTTTACCCCTACAGGGATGCGATCGCACTTCTGCCACCTTCCAGACTACCCAAACCCCCTATCCCAACCTAGCCCCAAATCCTAACTTTCTCAATCTCTCATCAGCAACTACCCCCGAAGACCTTGCTACCCGTTATAACAACTACTACGAATTTGGCGGGTCTAAATCTATTTGGGAAGCCGCCCAAAACCTCCCTACCGATAACTGGCGAGTAGAAGTCTCAGGACTCGTCAAAAATCCCCGCACCTACGATATCGATGATTTACACCAAAAATTCCCCCTCCAAGAAAGAATCTATCGATTTCGCTGTGTCGAAGCCTGGGCGATGGTAGTTCCCTGGGTCGGTTTTCCCATGCGTCTACTCATGGCCGACGTTGAACCCACCAGCGCCGCCAAATTTGTCCGCTTCACTTCCTTTTATGACCCCAAAATCACCAAAGGTCCTGGTTTCTGGGCTACTAATTATCCCTGGCCATATACCGAGGGATTAACCATTCAGGAAATGGCTAATGAATTGGCATTTTTTGCCACCGGAATTTATGGTAAAACTCTCCCCAAACAAAATGGCGCACCTTTACGCTACGCATGGTTCTACCTTGGAAATACGGCTTTAAAGGCGCTAAATCTATTGTCAAAATCGAATTTTTAGACCACCAACCTCCCACATTTTGGAATACCTTAGTCCCTAACGAATATGGCTTTGTGGCTAATGTTAACCCTAACAAACCTCATCCCCGTTGGTCTCAAGCTACCGAACGCATTGTTGGTAATGGTCCGAGTTTCTCCTGGGACACTCAACCCACATTAATTTATAACGGCTATGGAGAATATGTAGCCCATTTGTACACCTGAAAAGTTCACCAGCCAGCTAACCCACACTGATACATTTACGCGACATTTATCCGGCTATTGCCTGACAATGCGACGATAGCACTATTACCCGTTAAGGTAACAGAGGCGGTATCCCGCAAAGCTTTTAGAAAGATTCCAAAAGCACCGTTCCAGTCCCGTGGTAGAGTGAACCCACACTCCGGACATCGGAACACTTTTGAGCCACCTATCTGGGAATGCACATGACCACAGTGAGTACAGGTTTTGCTGGTGTATTCTTCCGTCACATCTACAACTGTGGTTCCAGTTATCTCGGCTTGATGTCTCAGGGTTAGTTTGAATCGATAATGCGCCCATGTCAGCATGGCGCGGGCAGTCTTAGACCTGATTAGACGCTTCACCTTGGCAACCATATCGGAAGTCTCGAAGGTGGGCAAAAAAATTAGGCTGTAGTTGTGAGTCAAGTAGTGAGCAATTTGTTTGTGGGCTTCATCCACTAAATTCCGGATTTTAGTTCTCATTCGTTGAGCCGCTTGCCTCATCCGTCGCCTTCTTGAACGACAGGGTTCCTTGGCGATTCGGCTCATCAAATCATCCAAATGTTGACATAGCCTAGTAATGCCTCCAATATCCCCGGAGCCCAATTCCAGAAATCGTGAACCATCAAACCCGGTCATAAAAGTTCGGACGCCCGGGTCTAATGCAATCACGCCAGTAGCGTCAGTTGGGGTAACGGCAACTGGTTCAGGAAACACCGCAAACCACCGCCCCTTGGCAAAGACTAATTGAGTCCCTTGCCCGCAAGTTTTAGGGATGGGTTCGGAAACCATGAAAGTTAATCCTTTCGTTAGTCTTGGATACCAACTCCCTGAAGAGAAATTAGTATTATTGAACTTAATCCCTTGAGAGCTGTCACGACAACTTCTAAACCTGGCATCAGGACTGGCGCTCAAAGCCTGATAGGCATCAAAGATGGCATTTTGCCGAATGTGGCAGGGTGTTTCTTTGACCCATTCGGGTAAGTCACTCTGCATCACTTTATTGCGTAACTTTAACTTGCTTAGTCGTTTACCACTCCTAGATAATGCAATTGCTTGGTTGTAGCAATACCTACAAGCAGCCAGCCATTTACGCCAGACTTGATTTAGCTCGGGGCTGGGGTAAATCCGGATCTTCTTTGACCTGAGTTTTGTATTTACTCCGTCCGTATAATCTGGAGCTAAAGCAGTGGAGGAGGGCGAGGATGTCCTCAACCATTTCTGGTTCTGGACTGAGACTTGTCTCGTTGAGAACCATGAGTGAGCAACTGTTTTGCTCACAGAGCCATCGAAACAAGTCAAATCCCCATATTGCCAATCAGTCTTTGTGGGCAACGACAACCATGCCGACATCTCCTGACAAATGATGTCCCAGTCAGGCCAGCATTTTCTTTCCCTTGAAGTTGAGCCCGCCTCCGATTTCTGAGACGACTTCTGCTTCGGGGTAGAGGTTGGACAGTGCGGCCACCTGTCGGTTGAGGTCGGACTGCTGGGCGCGGCTACTAACTCTGGCATAGATAACGACTTTGCGTTTGTCACTGCCTGATTTGGCAGCAGTATATGACTCAACGTTGTACCGTCGTTGCCCAGCGGGGGTTCTGATGGTCTCGATTGAGCCATTTTCGTCCCATCTGCGGAGTGTTCTTTCATGGACTCCAAGGATTTGAGCCACTTCCTTGGGTTTGACATATCTGGCAATAGGTTTATCCTCAACTCTTCTCGCTTCTTATACCATATTGCCCTAAAATATTAACCTAATTTGAGATTAAATCATGCTCCCATTCTGCCATGCTAAGGATAGCAGGTAACGGTTCTCAATAGTCCGAGCCAGTCGTCAGACCCATCTCGATCTCTAGTTCACGCTTGGCGAAAATCATAAAAATCAAGGAGCTTAATTTAATCGCAGATTAGTTGAACCAATTAGGGCGATGCGCTACAATACCAAGTATGGGTGCGAGACCTTCGGGTATGAAATAGAGCTGAAATGGGCGAAATAACTACCCGGTGAGGACTTCAACCCCTTGGTTGATTGGGTCGCATCCCTGACCATCCCATAACACAGCCTGATTTTTGGGCCCCCCTTCGAGACTTCCAATATGGTTGCCAAGGTGAAGCGTCTAATCAGGTCTAAGACTGCCCGCGCCATGCTGACATGGGCGCATTATCGATTCAAACTAACCCTGAGACATCAAGCGCGGAAATAACTGAACAGTTGTAGATGTGACCGAAGAATACACCAGCAAAACCTGTACTCACTGTGGTCATGTTCATTCCCAGCTAGGTGGCTCAAAAGTGTTCCGATGTCCTGAGTGCGGGTTCACTCTACCACGGGACTTGAACGGTGCTTTTGGAATCTTTCTAAAAGCTTTGCGGGATACCGCCTCTGTTGCCTTAACGGGTAATAGTGCTATCGTCGCATTGTCAGGCAATAGCCGGATAAATGTCGCGTAAATGTATCAGCGTCAATTGCTCAACCTCCTGGGAAATCATGATCTTCCCATTTATGTTAAGTTTTGTAACAAATTTTAATTAATGTTAAAAATTCGCCCGATTCGAGGCAGGGGACTTGACTTTTGCCTGGGCTTCATGGTATATTTTAGATAATTGAGATATATGCTTTTTGTTCTGGGATAGACATATTACCATTATCTAACTATACATCTATCATAGCATTCCTCGCCGTCCCTGTCAACCTCTATTCTTTCCGCGCGAGGGTTGGTTAATTGAATAAAAAATCAAGTTATTCTTGAGCGCCAGCGGCTCTCAACAGCTTAACAATTTCGTGATGTCGGTTAAATTCGGCTAACATTAAAGCTGTACAACCCCCACGATGTTTAAGATTAATATTTGCACCGCGTTCAATGAGCAATTGAACTGCGAACTGATGACCACGATGAGCCGCCCACATCAAAGCTGTAGCTCCCTTTTCGTCCTGAAGATTCAGGTCAATTGGGGTAAGAAGTAGCCGTTCAATAATCGCCACATTTCCCACTTCAGCGGCGGTCATCAAGGGAGTTTTACCGCCTTCTGTAGTCAGATGAATATCGGCACCACTATTAAGCAGGATTTGTACAGCGTTTAAATCTCCCTGTCGGATAGCCAAAGAAAGAGGAGTTTCGCCACTAATTTTAGCATTAAGAAGAGCATCACGGCGATCGCGAGAAATACGAGGAACTAACAGAGTCATAATTTCACTATGTCCCTGGATAGCTGCCAACATCAGGGGGACATCGCCGAAGCGATTAACCGCGTGAACATCAGCACCCCAACCCAATAGGAGTTTCACCATATCCTGGTGTCCTTCTAGGACAGCCAAATGTAGAGCAGTTTCACCATCGCGATCGCCAGTATAAATATCAGCCCCAGCTTTAAGCAAGGCACTAGCGATAGATAATTGACCCTGAGCCGCCGCCGCCATGAGAGCGGTGCTACCATCGCTATTGCGGGCATTAACATTAGCCCCAGCTCGGATCAATAATTCTACCATTTGCCAATCTCCCCTATCAGTAGCCACCATAAGGGGAGTTTCCCCAGACTCATTACAGACATTGACATTTAAACCCATGTCCAGCCAGGTGGGGAGACCTTCAGGGCGACCAGAGGCAACCACCGGAAATAATATGCTCGAATCAGGTAATGGCTCTAAGGTAGCCCCAGCTTCCCGGAGGTCTTCAGCAATTTCGAGATGGTTTTGTGATAGGGCTAATTTCCAGGCTGTATCGCCGGAGCGATCGATGACATTAACATCAGCCCCATGGTGGCATAGCAATTTTACCATAGAGCGATCGCCCATCTGGGTAGCAGCCATGAGAGCCGTGCTACCGTCCTCATTTTGAGCATTGACATTAGCGCCGCTTTGTAGTAGAAAACGAGCGCAATCAAGTTGAGCATGAGCCGCCGCCACCATAAGGGCCGTGATACCATAGCGGCGACTAGCATAATTAACATCAGCTCCCCGTTGCACCAACACCCGCAAAATCTCCAAGTATCCTGCCTGTGCTGCCAACATTAACACCGTAACACCATCGCGATCTTTAGCGTTAGCATTTCCCCCCTTAGCCAGGATAGCGCGGGTGTTAATTAAATTACCCGTCTTAACCGCTCTAACTAAGGTACTGTCCCGCTGTGTTGTTGAACCCATGAAATGTTTTTCTCATCCCACTCGTTGGTTGGAGGACAGAACTACGATGACTCCATAATAGAGAACCCCGCAGTTGCCAATTGCATCTTCGCAGGATCTATCAAAAACAGTCAATCTTTTTAGCCCATAACATAAGCAAATTCCCACAGCCGGAAGATATCACAAACACAACTGATCAGTAATATGCTAAGTTTTATGAAGATTTCATCATTTTACCGATTCGGAGAACACTATGGATCTGCCAATTCCAGATACTATCAAACCCTACCTGAATTTTATTCACCCAGCGATTATGTGGGTGTTGTTAGCCCTAACAATTTACGCAATGTACCTAGGGGTGCAAATTCGGCGCACCAGGTCATCCGAGGGGGAACAGAAAAAAGAACTGATCAAGGGAAAATTCAATAGCAAACACTATCAAGTCGGGTCGCTGATCCTGGCTTTGATGGTGCTAGGCTCTATTGGTGGAATGAGTGTCACCTATATCAACAACCATAAATTATTTGTGGGTCCTCATCTCCTAGTAGGATTAGGGATGACTGGAATGGTGGCGGTTTCAGCTTCTCTGAGTCCCCTGATGCAAAAGGGGGTTAATTGGGCGCGATATACTCATATCGGCTTGAACACAGTATTGTTAGGACTGTTTTTGTGGCAAGCCCTAACAGGGGTAGAAATCCTGCAACGGATTATCAGCAATATGTAGTTTGACACTCCCCGCGCTAAAGCGACGGGGATTCTTCACTCAACGAGCCAACTTGCTCAGACAGGATTGCTCCAGCCAAAGTAGAGGTCGATTCTCCTGAAGCGTTGCTTGCGTCTAGCGCCAAAGTTCCGGTATGCCCTACCGTACTCAATCCCCGACTAAGGATGTTTCTCGCTGCATTATAGTCCCTGTCCATCACACATCCACATCGACAAACATGAGTTCGAGTGGATAAAGTCTTCTGCACAATGACACCGCAGCGAGAGCATTCCTGGCTTGTCCTGTGGGGTGGAACAGCAATAGTGCTCTTGCCGAACACCTTGCCCAAATATTCCAACCACACCCGAAACTGATACCAGGAAGCGTCGCTAATCGATTTAGCAAGGCTGTGATTTCGCACCATATTCCTGATTCTCAAATCTTCATAGGCTACCAAGTCGTTAGACTGGATTACGCATCTTGCCAACTTCACAGCCAAATCTTTACGCTGCCTACTTATCTTGAGATGGCGCTTGCCTAGAACCACCTTGGCCTTGGCTCGATTCTGACCCCCTTTCTTCCTTCTGGAAACAGTGCGCTGCGACTGCTTTAGTCGTGATTCACTTTTCCTGAGATGCCGGGGGTTTCCAACTGTTTCACCGTTGCTATCGGTGTAGAACTCTTTGAGTCCAACATCCAAGCCGATGGCTCGACCAGAGGGTTCAACAAATTCAGTCCGTTCTACACGAATACAGAACTGAACATAGTAGCCATCGGCTCTTTTGACGAGGCGAACTCGCTTAATCTGCTCTATTGGATAGAAATGCAGATCACGAGTGCCTTTGAGCTTTAGTCTACCAATGCCCTTCTTGTCGGTGAAGGTGATTGCCTTGCGATTCGAGTCTAACTTCCACCCAGAGGTTTTGTACTCTACCGAGCGGTTATTTTTCTTAAAAGAGGGAAACCCTTTCTTTCCGGGGATACCCTTCTTGCAGTTTTCGTAGAATCGAGAGATTGCACTCCAGGCTCTTTCTGCGGATGCTTGCCGAGCCATGCTGTTGAGTTCAGCAGCAAAAGGGAATTCCTTAGCAAGTTGAGCACATAGCTTTTGCAGGTCGTTCTGTCCAGTTCCCTGGTTGTCCATCCAATAACGGATGGCTTTGTTTCGGATGAACTGAACTGTTCTCACCGCCTCGTCTATGGCGCTGAATTGCTGGGGTTTTCCGTAGGCTTTGAACTCTAGTACAGTTAAACTAAGCCGGGTAGTCGCCCACCCGACTCGTCTCCAAAACCGGACTTGAGACTTTAACCTCATCCGGCTCCTCGATAACTTGGCTCTTGTCATGAGAACCGTGACTACCATCTAAGGCCGTCTTAACGTCGTGACAGTGACGGTGAAGAAGTTGGAGGTTCTTGTATGTATCCTTTCCGCCTTTCGACTTAGGGATGATGTGGTCGATTTCCATCACGTCTTCTTCCCGGAATGTTAGTCCGCAGTGGGCGCACTTCCCTTTTTGTTTCTTCAAGAGCTTTGACACCCTTGTAGGAATTCCTGGTTGTTTGCCCATTCTTGTACTCCAGTATTTAAGATTACCGTCGTATGGACTGGCTTCGCCTTTGACCTTGGTGTGGTGGATAATTGGTGTTTCTGCATGGCTTCGTAACTGCATCGGGTTTGACTCCGTGCGAGTCGCGAAAGCCCAATTTCTACTTCCAATCTTCCGCCAATATTTCCGAGCTACCCATTTCCCAGTCTTATTTGAGTGTCTTCTTTTTCCCCATCTGGCTAATTTCCAATAGAGGAGTTCGTCCAATTGGGAGAATATTTGTTTTGACACCGCAGTTGAGTAGTAGTTACTCCATCCCCTGATGACCGGATTAAGGTGCCTAATTAGCCCCTCTTGTGGTGCGACGATGTGAGAATCTACTATCTGTTTCAATTTCTGGTAATGGGACTTGACAGCCTTCTTGCTGGGTTTGATGATGGTTTTGAATCCTAGAGGCTCATTATGGGTATTCTTCCCGGTTTTGTATTTGCCAACTTTATGTTGTCGGATGTTAAAACCGAGAAAATCGAATCCCGGGTTATCACACTCTTGAGTGTGAGTGATATGAGTTTTTTTCCTCTTTGAGTTCTAATCCCATCCCTTTCAACCATTCCTGGATGTGGTCACGACATTTCTCGATTACCCCAAGGTTTTCGTGAATGATAACGAAGTCATCTGCGTATCTGATTAAGGATACTGCTCGTCTTCGATTGGTACGACTACCTTTTCCAGGTAGTTGTTCCACTAATTCCTTGATGCTCTCTTCCATGCCGTGGAGGGCAATATTTGCCAGTAGGGGACTTATTACGCCTCCCTGTGGTGTCCCCTCATCGGTCGGGAATAGCTGTCCAGAATCTATTACCCCAGCTTTTAACCATGCCCGGATTTGTCGTCTGATGGCGGGTATCGTTTCGAGCTTGTCCAATAGTTTGCCATGGTCAATCCTGTCAAAGCATTTAGCAATGTCGGCGTCTAATACCCATTTAGGTTTGCACCTAATGGCATTGAATATTGCCCCGATTGCGTCCTGACAAGACCTACCTGGTCTGAACCCGTATGAGTTAGGTTCAAATTTGGCTTCCCATTGGGGTTCGAGTGCCATTTTGACTAAGGCTTGTAATGCGCGGTCGTATATTGTGGGTATTCCTAATGGTCTCTTTTCGTCTCTTCCCGGTTTGGGAATCCATACCCGACGTGCGGGTTTGGCTTTTGAGTTGAGCTTCAATTGACCTACAAGGCGCATACGTGCTTTTGGGGATAGGGATTTAACCCCATCCACTCCTGCCGTCTTTTTGCCTTGATTATCTTGTGTAACCCGACGAGCCGCTAACATTCTGGCTGACCAGCTCTTCAGCAGTAACTTTTGGAGTCCGCGAACTGTTTTGATGTCACCACGACGTTCGGCTTGATGAATCCGTTTTTGCAGGCGGAAGACTCGACGTTCGATTGATTTCCAATCAACATCTTGCCATTCCAGCACCACCGTATTGTTTCCAATCGTTTTGGGCATTTCCATGCTACTAAGGCTCCATCTTCCAAGTTATCGTGAGTCCGTCAGCATATCCTGGGCATTACCCCAGACATTCGCTTCTGACTCAATCCTTCCTCACGTTGGCTTGCGGATGGTTTCCTACTCAGGATTTCGACCTTATTCCTGAGAGCAACAACGGAGGTTACTTCGTTCCAGATATCGATTGATTGTGCCTTTAGGATGCCACTTTACGCCGGGTTTATTTGGGTGTATGAGAGGTCTGTATGATATCAGCCTCCCCTTTATCCTTTAGCCATTTTGGCTCCTGCGTGTCAGTCTAATTTTCGCAGGTTTATAGTAACGACGCTTTCGGACGTGACTTCGTTTTCTATCCATGGACACTTGCTCAAGAGGGCGCCCGTTTAGACCCAGGCTTACTCCCTTTCATCCCCGCTTCACAGGTTGATGACCAGTCGCTACTGTGGGGGACGTGCTTTCACGCGATACACCTCGCGGGATGGACTTTCACCACCATCGATATCTAGTTGTCAAGGTTCAATGCCCTTTGGGGGCTGTGTTCCTTGCCCCGCCTACGTTTCAGGAATTTTCCTTCTACTTTTGGCGGGAACGAATCGCACATCATGGCTATATCCATGCACACAATATAAGCCGTCTTGGCAGGACGGCGACTCAAGTCGCCGTGTCGTCTTTCATCCCCGCGCTAAAGCGACGGGGCTTTCAGACTCCCGCACTATTGTCGTAAGTAAGTAGTAGTAGGGGTCGAGAGTAGAGTCGCCTCTACCCCCTCCCATACAAAACCGTGCGTGACAGTTTCCCATCACACGGCTCCTAATCTGACTGCTCCGTTGTTAAGGATACAGCTTTGGCGTTGTCTAACGCCGTTTTATCATCGTGACAGTGGCGGTGTAGTAGTTGGAGATTCTTATATTCATCCTTTCCACCTTGGTTTCGAGGTATAATGTGGTCTACTTCAACTAAATCCGGTGGTACGAAATATTGTCCGCACCAGGTACACCTACCTTTTTGCTTTTTGAGTAGTTTTGCTACCCTATTTGGCGTTTCAATTGCTTGTCCTTTCCTGGTTGCCCAGTAAGTCCAATTTCCGTCGTATGGTGTTGCGTCAGGGCGTATTGGGGTGTGTCTAACATTTGGAGTCCAACTATGTTGCCATAATGTGAATCCATCCTTGGTCTTGAATAACCAGGATTCATGTCTCTCTTTCCCATTGCTAAGTTTAACCGTTCCTTTGTGGAAGTAGTTTCCTAGCTTTTCGTAACTTGCCTTTCCGCATCTTGATGCTGTCCATGCCCGTAACATTAACCAGATGGTAGGGGTCGAAAGGAAAGTCACCTTTCCCAACTCCCATTCAAAACCGTGCTTGAAAGTTTCCCTTCACACGGCTCCTGATGTGGATACCCTCTTTGTCAAAGGAACAAGGTTACTACCCCCTGCTTTATGACTTCAACTTTGGGAGCTATATGCTTGCGTTAGTCTTTAAACTCGCTTTCGCCATTAAACTCTTACTTATCGCAGTCTCTATATCCATATCGTGACTAGTGGGCATATCCCAACCATTACAGTTAGGCATTGGCTTTCAGTCACATCCCTTCCCCTTATGGGCTTGCGCTTACACTTTTCACTACTCTACGAGATGTACTCGCAGAGAGCCCAACAGGGGTTTCAACGTTCCGTATATATGGGCATTCCATCTTTAGATTTGTCCTATCCACCGGGGTACATTTTAAAGGTCTGTGTAGGTGATGACATAATTACCCTACTTTTCCCCTTGTCCTTTTGGACGCAGCGTATCAGCCTATTTCGCCGCTAACTAGTTACGGTGGTTCAAGCCAGACATTCGGTTTCCCTAATCATGGATGGTTGGCAGTGGTCGCCTCTGGTAGTAGGTTCTACTTCACGCCTTCCGTTCCCCGCTTCAATCCCAGATTTGTGATTTCTGAAACTGGGGGTGGCTACCGCCTTTACTCTTTCCCAAATCACCCCAAGTGGGTTGAAATACTCCTCCTTGTAGTATACTTGGAAGATAAAAGTGTATTCTGTGATTTCTTAAATGGGATTGACCCTGAGTTCCCTGCCTTGCTTAGATTCACAACTCCCTAAGCGTCGGGACATATATACAGTTGAGGGGTTAGACCGATACTGAGTAACCGTGTAAAGGTCTAATTGCCCTCTAGGAGGTTATTTCGGCATTGCAGCCTTATTTGACTCCTAAACGTTTCGCACTATGTGGTCTAGTTTAATGAAGGTCTCTGATGAGACAACCCCTGAATAGTAGTTTGACCATCCCCTTATGATTGGGTTTAGTTTTCTAATCAGGGCTGATTGAGGTGCTGTTTTATGTTGTTTGATTACACCTTTAATCACTTCTGTGTGGGCTTTAACTGCTTTGTTGCTGGGTTTGATGTGGGTTTTGAAACCCAACATTTTATGTGGGGTCTTGTTAAATAGGAAGCCTCCTTTTCTTCTTCCCCTACTTTTTCCAGATTTATATTTTCCTACTGGATATTGCCTGATATTGAATCCTAGAAAATCAAATCCTGGTTCTTCTGTTTTGCCGTTATACTCAATGGGATTGAGTGTATGGCAAATTCGAGTCTTTTCGGGTTTAATTTCTAGTCCTACAGGTTTTAACCATTCGGAGATTGCAGTTTTGCACTGTTCAATGATTTCTAGTGATGGAGATATTACTACAAAATCATCAGCGTATCTGATTATTGTGGCTTGCACCACATTTTTCTTCTTAGGATACATTGTTTTTATGAGCCTAACCATCCCATCCAGTGCGATGTTGGCTAGGAGTGGACTTATTACCCCTCCTTGGGGTGTCCCTGCTTCTGTATCCTTAAATACACCGTTATCTAGCACGCCTGCTTTGAGCCATGATTTCAGGTCTCTTTTTAGACTGCTTGGACAATGAATTTTGGACAGAAGGTAATCATGGTTTATTCGGTCAAAACATTTAGCTATATCTGCATCCAGAACATAATAACCTCCTTTGTTGATACTCTGAAAGATTCTGGATATTGCATCGTGAGCAGACCTTCCCGGTCTGAATCCATAGCTTGTGTCTTCAAATCTCGATTCCCATTCAGGTTCGAGAGCCGACTTAACCAAGGCTTGCCTTGCTCTATCTTGGATTGTGGGTATTCCTAGAGGGCGTTTTTCATCCCTACCAGGTTTTGGAATCCACACCCTTCGCAGTGGTTTTACTTTGAGATTTCCTTTAATATTCTCAACAAGTTTAAACCTTTGTCTTGGCGAGATTGCTCTCATTCCATCGACTCCAGCCGTTTTCTTGCCTTGATTATCTTGGGTCACTCGCCGTACTGCTAGTAGACGGGCATAATATGATTTGCACAATAGACGTTGCAACCTTCTCGCTTTTGCGTCCTGTCCCGATTTAGCTGCTTGAAATATCCTCTTTTGGAGCTTGAAAACTTTTCTCTGAACTTTCGCCCAGGGAATTTGTTTCCATACAAACGCACGTCTTGATTAGCTTTGATTTCTCAAACCCTTTCTTTAAACTCGCTTTCGTCATAGTAACTCCTACTAGACTCTATTCTTTACAGTCAAACCGTGACCCGTCTGCATATCCCTATCATTACAATAGGGCGTTGGCTTCTGGTCACATCTCACCCCCTAATAGGCTTACGTTTACACTTATCACTACTAACTATCTCGACCAGATAATCAGAGCCTAAAAGGGGTTATAACGTTCCGTTTATATGGGCATTCCATCTTTAGACTTGTCCTATCCACCGGGGTACTTTTAAAGGTCTGTGAAGATGGTATGTCGAAACCTCTTCTTTTCCCCTTATTCTTTTGAACGCAGCGTGTCAACCTATTTCGCTGCTTAATAGTTACGATGGTTCAAGTCGGAGCATTCAGATTTCCTTAGTCATGGATGGTTGGCAGTGGTCGGATTATTGGGAATAGGTTTCCCTCACGCCTTCCGTTCCCCGCTTTAATCCCAGGGTTGTGAATCCTAAAATTGGGGGTGGCTATCGCCGTTACTCTCAACGCAATTGTTAAGGAATCATTAGGATTTCTAGCTTTGCGTCTTTGACCTTGAGTTCCTTGCCTTGTTTGTATATTTTTATACCAAACGTAGGATATATAAACAGTTATGGGATGGTCAGGATACGAGTTCCTTATATTTCACCAAGGGGTGAAAGTCCCACTAGGAGGTTATTTCAGGCATTGCAGCCTTATTTGACTCCTAAACGTCTCGCACCGTCATATCTATTATAGCCTAGACCCAGCTACGATAACCGGTGGGGGGTTGCTACCAAGGCATCAGCAATTATCCCCCCACCGCACCCTACAGATAACTAGCGGTTTTTACGTTTCTTGGGAAAGGGCAAGTTTTGGGTAGTGTGAAAGTCTAGTTGGGTTTTGTAACTAAGGCGACGAGAAACCTGTTTGACTATCTTCTTGAGAAGGCTATCTCCGGTTTTCTGAATTAGCGCCCGCGACATATCCAAAATGAACTTGGGGAACTTCACCCCCACAGCCAGATCTAAATGCCATTTAGCCCCAGTCACGATCGCCGGACAATTTTCCGGTTCCACTTGGTATTTCTCACAGACCTCCTCAACCGACAGTTGCACCAGTTTCATAGTCGATTGAAAATCCACCTCATAACCAGGGGGAACATAATCAGGAATTGGTGTCGTGCGGATACGATAGATTCCAGCTTCGTCTGGGGGGACTAATTCCAAGCCGACTCTAGCTTCTACTTGATAGCCAAAAGCCCCGAAACGTCCAATAATTAGGGAATAGGAGTTTTCGCCAATGGGTTCGGTTTTCATCGGTTGCGCGCATCGACAAAACCAACCTTGGTGATGTCCCAGATATTCGGCTACCGTCTCCCAATCCGCAAACATCTCCATACAGTCGTCGTAGTCCGTGTGAAACCACATTTGTTCTGGTTGTTCTGTGGAGTCTTGTTGTTCTGGGTCGGAAGGCTGCATATCACGGGGGTTATTTAGGTCTGGCTCAGATGCTGCTACTGGCTGAGATCTAACGAAATTTTGTGGCATGATGGGTTCTGATACATTTACGCGACATTTTTCCGGTTGTTCCCGGACAATGCGACGATAGCACTATTACCCGTTAAGGTAACAGAGGCGGTATCCCGCGAAGCTTTTAGAAAGATTCCAAAAGCACCGTTCCAGTCCCGTGGTAGAGTGAACCCGCACTCCGGACATCGGAACACTTTTGAGCCACCTAGCTGGGAATGGACATGACCACAGTGAGTACAGGTTTTGCTGGTGTATTCTTCGGTCACATCTACAACTGTTCAGTTATTTCCGCGCTTATGTCTCAGGGTTAGTTTGAATCGATAATGCGCCCATTTCAGCATGGCGCGGGCAGTCTTAGACCTGATTAGACGCTTCACCTTGGCAACCATATTGGAAGTCTCGAAGGGGGGCAAAAAAATCAGGCTGTGTTATGGGATGGCCAGGGATGCGACCCAATCAACCAAGGGGTTGAAGTCCTCACCGGGTAGTTATTTCGCCCATTTCAGCTCTATTTCATACCCGAAGGTCTCGCACCATACTTGGTATTATACCGTATTGCCGTAAAATGTTAACCTAATTTGAGATTAAATCATGCTCCTCGAATATGCCATTTGCTTCTATCTACTAGAATGCCTTGTAGCTCGGTAAAACCGCTACAATAAATCTACCATTATTTTTTTAGGAAAAATGGCTGGCATTTCACTGGGTTGAGCATAGGTGTAACAGATGAAGGCATTTGTAGCAGGTGCGACAGGTCAAACAGGTCGCCGAATTGTCCAGGCTCTTTGTGAACGGCAAATCCCTGTCCGCGCTATGGTTAGAGATTTGCAGAAGGCTAAGGGTATGTTTCCGGAGCAAGTCGAGATTGTAGTCGGGGATGTATTGGACCCGAAAACTTTGGTAGATTGTATCGGTGATAGTACGGTGGTTTTGTGTGCAACGGGTGCGACTCCCAGTTTCGACTTCACGAGTCCCTATCGGGTGGATTACGAGGGGACTAAGAATTTGGTCAATGTTTCTAAGGATAAGGGAATTCAGCATTTTGTAATGGTCTCGTCGTTGTGTGTGTCACAGTTGTTTCACCCTCTCAATCTGTTCTGGTTGATTTTGCTGTGGAAGAAACAAGCTGAGGAGTATCTACAAAATAGCGGGTTGACTTATACTATTGTTAGGCCTGGGGGTTTGAAAAATGAGGAGACTGATTATCCCATTGTTATGGGGGCCCCGGATACTTTGTTTGATGGCAGTATTCCCCGGACTCAGGTGGCTCAAGTGTCTGTAGAGGCTTTATTTGTGCCAGAGGCTGGTAATAAAATTGTGGAAGTTGTCAGTAAACCGGGAGAACCACAAAACTCCCTCTCTCAGTTGTTCGCTAGTGTGCCTTAATGGTTGATTATGCACCAATCAAGATCCCCTAGAAGACGCGATCGCCGTGTGGTGCGATCGAAAACTATAGCAGGCGGCGATTTGACTCCTGAAATGATGCCATCACCATTGGCGGGGATGCCATATCGACGGACTCGGCGCAGAGGAGGGTTATTCAAACTTCTCTTACTGAGTTTTTTGCTACTCTGGGGGGTCGGTTGGCTATGGGGTCAGGTTGTTACCCGATTTGGTGAAGGTCGGGTGGCGATCGACCACCATCTTAGTAATGAATGGCCACCGTTAGTCATGCGCGGAGGTGATCCTTACATTAGATCTCTTATGCGGACGATTTCAGCCAGTGAGTCTAATTATCCGCGACCCTATCATGTCATTTACGGTGGCAAGTATGTCTCAGATTTGAGTCACCACCCCGATCGCTGTGTTACCATTGTTGCTGGACCCAATCAAGGTAAATGCACCACGGCGGCCGGACGTTACCAGTTTTTATCATCTACCTGGGAACAGATGGCCGAGCGCTACCATCCCAAACCTGCCAGATTTTGGTATTGGCATCCCTATAGTTTTGAGCCAGAATATCAAGACCTAGTGGTTTATCGTTGGTTATTGGATCAGGAGTTTTGGGGTGTCGATATTTCCCGAATGTTACAAGAGGGACGACTCAATGAAGTTTTGAAGTTGCTCTCAGGAACTTGGACCAGTTTAGGATATGGGATTGAGGATAATATGATGACCAGTTCCCTCCCCAGGGTTTATGAACAAGTCCTGCAAGAGGAACTCTATCTCTCCGAGTAAAAGCACATCCATTTCATCCCCAGAGTTAGATCCATTCGCTTTCATCCCCGCATCCCTTCCCTTTAGGTGGGTGTCGGGATGACAGCCAGGCGGTTGCGAGTCACGCTCAGAGTTATTATCATAAGAAGTATTGGTGCGAGACGTTTAGGAGTGAAATAAGGCTGCAATGCCTGAAATAACCTCCTAGAGGGAGATAAACTAACTCGACCAGTTTACCCCTTAACTGTATATATGTCCCAACGCTTAGAAGTCGTGACTCTAAGCAAGGCAGGGAACTCAAGGTCAATCTCATTTTAAGAAATCGCAATGTACCATCCAAGTATTACCTAGGAGGAGTATTATAACTCACTTGGGGCGATTATGGGAAAGAGTAAAGGCGATAGCCACCCCAAGTTTCAGAAATCACAAATCTGGGATTTAAGCGGGGAACGGAAGGCGTGAAGGAAAACCCATTCCCAAAATCCGACCACTGCCAACCATCCATGATTAGGGAAACCGAATGTCTGGCTTGAACCATCGTAATTATGAAGCAGCGAAATAGGTTGACACGCTGCGTCCAAAAGGACAAGGGGAAAAGTAGGAGGCTCAATTTACTACCTACACAGACCTTTAAAGATACCCCGGTGGATAGGACAAATCTAAAGATGGAATGCCCATATATACGGAACGTTTAAACCCCTATTGGGCTCTCTACGAGTACATCTCGTAGAGTAGTAAAAAGTGTAAGCGTATGCCCATAAGGGGAAGGGATGTGACTGAAAGCTAATGCCTAACTGTAATGGTTGGGATATGCCCACTAGTCACGGTGTGGATATAGAGACTGCGACAAGTAGGAGTGCTTATGACCAGAGCGAGTTTAAAGACTACGTAGTGTATATAGCTCCCAAAGTTGAAGTTATAAAGCAGGGGGTAGTAACCCTGTTCCTACTGACAATAGGGTATCCACATCAGGAGCCGTGTGATGCGAAAGTATCAAGCACGGTTTTGAATGGGAGTTGGGGAAGGCGACTTCCCTTTCGACCCCTACCAGCGACAGTGTGGCGACTGGGAGGGTAGACAATCCGCCACGATCAACCCAGTGCTGCTAGTTTATTATTGGGAAATTTTTACCAAAATGCTTGACATCATACCCAACTATTGATAAACTCAAAATGGTGGGACTATGAGCAAGCATAGCTGTTTTTTAGTAGACGTCAGCACCCCCGGCTGAAGCACGGGGGCTTCGTGCCCCCCTTTCAGGTAGCTGACCAGCTTAAGCCTTAACTGGCTCCGTTCAGAGCAAGAGTTAAAGTTCCTACCCTGGAATGCGTGCTAGTTCCAGGCTCATGAACCGAATCGTTAAACATCTCTAAGGGGTTCAGGACGTGCGATTTGGATAGTACCGACTCTGAACATTGGCGTTCGCGCAGCGTGCGCGTTAGCGCAAGCGCAAACATTACCCCACAAGGGAGTCGGAGCCAACCATAGCTCCATGGAGGGGCAACCATACCCCTCCACCCCGCAAGGGGGTGCTGGCGGCTAAAGCCGCTTGAGTCGGTTTTCCTCTCCGTGATAAATCACGGAGCTTCCAACCCTCCCAGGAGTTTTACGTGAAGTGAATCGCCTGTATATCCTGGTTTTCCCAAGGCGATTTGTAGGTGTCAATTGTGCTGTTTATACTTTCCTGTTATGGTGCGATCGAAAGATGCCTCCACGTCTGATTTTTCAGATTGTGCCATACTCATAAACTTCCGGCTATGGCCATGTTTTTTCCGATTTCAGTGTATCTAAACACATCAATATGATGTTTGATAAATCATCTGGTCGGGTCGGGTTGTAGTTAAATTAGCAAGGTTTACTAAATATCATGAAAACCAAAATTCTGGCTCTCAAAAAGCGAATTCAAGCCATTATTGACCCCCATAAAAGCCAGGAAGACAGAGAGCGTGATGCCGCTAAATACTTAATAATATCACAGCCGAATAGTGGTAGAACTTGGCTGCGGGTAATGATTGGAAATGTCTTCCAATCGTTATCAGGCTTGAATAATATAGACCCTGAAAATATTTCCTATTTTGCCGAATTAAGTCCTAAAATTCCTTATGTAAAAGCCGTCCACGAGCGATTTAAGAATCCAGAGGATTACCGAGACAAGAACATAATTTTATTAGTTCGAGATCCCAGAGATGCTGTGATATCTAACTATTTTCTGAAAACCAAGAGAGATAAAAGTCCTAAATGGATTCAGAAGAGTTTATCTGAATTCATTCGCGAAGGGTATTATCTGGACGACTTCATCGCTTTATGTAATGCCTGGAAGGGATATCATGATCTACCTAAATCATTTTTGCTATTACGATATGAGGATATCCGTCAAGAAACTCAGAGAGAGTTGACAAAAGTCATGAAATTCTTGGGTTTACAAGTTAGTGACAGCTTGATTCAAGAAGCAGTCAAACGGGCATCATTTGAGCAAATGAGAGAGAAAGAAACTCAGAGAAAGTTGCCAAACGAAACCCATCCCAATATCGATCAAGAATCCTTAAAAGTCAGAGAAGCAAAGGTCGGAGGGTATCAAGATAAGATCTCACTAGAGGACATCGATTTTATCGAGAAAAAACTTGCTCAGGAGTTAGACCCCAATTATGGTTATAATTACTTTACAAAACAACACAAATGATAACTACCTTCAACTCTAATCTATAGTAAGATGGGATATATAGCCATAGTAGGGACAAATCATGATTAACCGTGATAAAGATTTTTGTTTTTGTACCTTGGCTCTGGGTGAAAAGTACCGACGGTTAGTGAAACAACTGGCTCAGGATATCCAACAGTATTCTCCAGGAACTTCATTAGTCGTTTATACAGACTTACCGGAAGATTTAAGGGATCAAAACAATATTTTAGCGTTTCCTCATCAGTCTCAGGGTGTCCTCTACTGTTTCCACGATCGCCGTTTCGTAATTGAAAAGGCTTTGTCATTATTTCGGGTTGCTATTCATATTGATGCCGATACAACAATTATTGAAGAAGTGCCGGAAATAGATTGGCAGCCTGGAATCACATCTGGCCAAGGTAAATTCCAAAATATTATCGGCCATCTTGATGCGAAAGAGAAATATCTGGGAGAAAAAATACCGAAAGAACGAGAAGCTTTTCACAAAATAGCCTCCAAACTAGGGATTTCCTTAGAGAATACCTTTTGGATTCAAGAAGCTCTGTATATTGTGGCGAGGGATGAAGGCAGAGAAAAAGAGTTTATTAAACAGTGGGGTAGAATTGGCAGATATTTGGAATTGAGACAAATTCATCGAGGAGATGGAAATGCGATCGGTTTAGCGGCTGCTAAGGTGGGATGGACTGTTAATACCCACGGTTTTCAAGATTTAATTAAAGTGAGGAGACACCTGGATGCTTCTAAAGACCCAACGGAAAAACTGCCTAATTCTCAACTTAAAACCATGGGAGACGAACTTAAATTTAAACTGAAGTACCACTCAAGGTTAAACTTGGCTCGCATTAAAGCCTTGAAAGATTGGGAATTTTATTATGGTTAGAATCTGCCAACTTGTCTTTACTAATAAGGAAAAATAAATGGATATTTCCCAACCAGAAATTATTAAGGAAGAGCTGCATCAGGCTTTAGGAAACGTAGGAAGTTTTGAAAAATGTGCATTGCTTAACTACCCCAATTATGGCAATATAGGAGACCATTTAATTTGGCTAGGAGCAATTTTGTATCTAACTGACGTGGTTGGCTGTACCATCAACCATGTCGCAGTTCAGAATTTATCAAAAGGTCAGATTGAGCCAAAGCTCGACAAACAATCTCCTCTAATCTTTACGGGTGGAGGGAATTTAAACGATATTTATAAACATATAAATTTTTATGAAGAGATTATTTCGGAGTATGGCGATCGCCCAATAATTATCCTACCCCAAAGCATTTATTTTACGGAGCAGGAACGTTTAAATAAGGTCGCTAATATATTTAACTCCCACCCCAATCTAACCATATTTGCGCGAGAAAATTACAGTTACAATATCGCTCTTGAATATTTCCATAGCTGTCGAGTTTTCTTAGCTCCCGATATGGCTTTTCAACTGGTTAATATGCCAGGTTTACCAAACAAAAATCATCGTTCTAATTCTATCCTGTACCATTGTCGAACTGGGAAAGAGTTAAACAAAGACTCAGCGCCAAAAACCCTGAATTTGCCGAATGTGGTGACACAGGATTGGGCATCCTACGAGTATCAAGGTACTCCCAGTGCTTGATCGTTGAAAGGCTTAACCACTCTCATTCAACAAGGTAGATTAAAGGAATGGTTTTCTCGGCAACAGTGGAAGTTATTCCATCCCTACGTTGTCAAATTTCAGCAAATGGATAACCCATCTTGGCACTTGAACTCCTGGAAATTTATGCATGATGGAGTTTATCAGTTTAAACCTCACGGTTTAGTAATTACCAACCGTCTCCACGGTCATATACTTGGCATTTTATTAGAAATTCCCCACGTTTTTTTAGCCAATTCTTACTATAAAAATCAATCATTTTATGAAACTTGGACTCACGAAATTCCCTTTTGTAAATTTGTTCAAGATGCCTCAGATGTCGAAAATGCTGCTAGAGAAATATTGAAAATATATCCGATTTAACTTAGAATGCATGGATGAATGAACCAAAGTTTCAGAGGCAATTGCATTGATAATTAGTTTTTACTGCCCAATGATTTCCAAACATTTTTTGACTTGTTCAGACTCATTTTTAATAAATGCGTCTGGACGCTGATATTGGTTGAAAATTTTCTCCATCCGGTCTAGTCCAATCTCTCCCAGGACATCGACCCTTCTTTCCTGTGGTAATACCCCAGTTTTCTGAAGATAGTTGTCAATTTTAGAGCCAGATTTTTGGATACCTATATTGGGAACTCCTAAAATATCAGCAATGATAATGGAGTGCAGTCGGTTTCCGAGGTGAAAGTCCATTTCACTTAAAATTTTGATAAATTCTTGCGGTTCTTGCCATGAATGTAATTGGCAATTTTTCTCTGGCAGATACTTCCTCAAAAATTCATGAAACCGATTGTCATTTGTTTCGTCTCCCACATGACTGGGAAGTAAATGAATAACTGAGTTATATTTTTCAATAACTGGAATCAACTGTTTGGCATAAAACTCCCCTCTTCCTTCTCCCCACCAATATTTACCAGAAAATGATATATTTTTGAATTCAGACCTATTTTTTGTCGCGATAAATGGTTCGTAAAAAGTGAGTTCTAAAAAAGCCAAATCTCCTCCCAAACAAATAAATTGTGTATTCTTAAAATTATTTAAAGCCAGTTCATAAGAATACTTATCTCTCAGGTAGAGCAAATAGCACTTGTCAAATAACTGGTAGCTTTCGGAATTACTCCCTTCCAAACCCACTCCCAAAAAACCAAAGCCTTTGCCCATTAATTTGGATAAGGTTTTCAGCCTCAATAAATTTTTAGGGGGGCTACTTCCAATATTTAATGTACCCCCTCCCCAAAAGATATAATCACTGCGTAAAATCAATCCCAGCTTCTTTAATTTGGGCAAGTTTGATTCGGAAAAATAAATAACTTTTTCGCTAATTTTGGGGTAATAATCTTCCTTGCATAAAACGAAAACTTTGCCGACGTTAGATTGGCAGGAAAAATAATTGGTTAGCTGTTTGACAAACAAATCATCGCCGATATTTCTTTGTCCGTAATATCCGATTAGCAGGATGTTCATTGGCTTCTGTTCTTGGTTTTGCATGGGAAACCTTAATTTTGATGCCGACTGGGGACCAAATTATGATAAACCCCGTTTAATTTTACGGATTTTTGAGATGACGCGATCGCTTATTTTAGCGATCGCATTCTTAAGGTTTCTCTGTACCTGAACCAACCAACTCGGTGGCTTCAACTGAGGACGGTCTGACGGTGATTTCAAATATCGATAATGCAAAAACACATCCTGATAAGGAATTTTGACATCCTCACCACCGCAAAGCTGAGTAAACTTACCAGCAGATATGCTCATAAAATGAATGTAAGTAATTTTCTGACCTTTATCATAAAGCACGTTATCCACGACATCAAAAGTAGAAGACCAGTGGCTTCCGGTGGCTTGTTCTAAATTATGGTAGGCAAAATTGTAGAAAGAAATACCACTCCGAGAAACCATGTAATTATAAAGGGGTTGATCCGAGCCTCGTAACGACAAAACTTCGGCATCACCGGATTTCAAGTAATTAAGTAACTCGGCTATTTTTGCGGGGTTAAAAACTCCTTTTTTTGAAGCAAACCATCCCGCACAAAAAATCTGAGATTTGGCTTTTTCTAAGCCGATAACTTTGTCCAAAATCTCGATTTTTTCGGGATTATAAATATAGTGCATCTCCGATTTATATTGAAAATCATTGACCACCCAATCATAATCATTGAGTTTCTGATAAATTGGATCAACTGAGTTCATTAATAGGGTGTCTGCATCCATATAAATGAATTTATCAAAAGGCCCATCAAAACTGCATAACTTTCTGACAAAATTAACCCGACGAACTTCAGGTTTGCCCTGCTCTTTCCAAACCTTTTGGGCGGTTTGATTGGCTTTCCAGGCTTGAGTCATAAAGTCTTCCCAAAAAGCAATTGATTCTTGATTGTCAAACAAAGTGACATGGTTACGTTTAGCCACTTCCGCACGAATTTTATCTAACTGATTATTGTAAGGAATAATACATACGGGTAGTTCTCGACCTTCATTGACTTCAATGCTATTCAGTAAAGCAACGAGTTGGTCGTAAACGACATCATTGGCAAAAGTATAGATACCGTCTGTCATAGGTTTAGTCCTTGTCTAGGTCTAGTTTTTTAGGGTTTTAGAAAAGAAAATAAGCGGCTCAGTTTCCTCTGCCATGCTGGTTTTCCTTCATGGAGATAACGATAATATTCCCAGATATCCCAATAGTTTTGCCCAGGATTTAAGGGAGTACCTGCCCAGTGAAGGTACTTTAAAGGTTTCTCCTTATCATACAGGATATGGTTCCGCTCCTGAAAGTGTTTAGAACCGGCCCAACTCCCGACATCTCCTCCGGGACGCTTGACCAAATTACCACGTTTGGGAATATGTTTGAGTACCAGATAGTTAAAAATTGGCTGGTCGGTGACACCCTGTGTAAAGTCAAAATACTCCCGGTGTTGGGAGCATTCCTGCAAGGTGTGGTATAGTTTATCTAAGGTAATTGCACCCTTTTTAGAAGCCCAAAAACCGCTGTTAAAGACATCTTCTAAATCGGTTTCACTGAAGATATTTTGTTCGATAACGACGGGGGAAAAAATATTCCGCAATTTTTCGCCAGCGTGATGATAGTCACAGCAGAAAAAATCGACCTCGGATAAATAATCGAGGTTAGCTGCAATGTCTTCAAAAACAATAATATCAGTGTCAATATAAAGGAAATCTTGTAGCGGCCCAAACCAGACGGCCAGCTTTCGCATTTTATTGGGGAGTTTGAGAAAATCTCTGTCAAAAATTGCTCCCACTTTTTGGGTTAATTCTTCGAGGAATTCTAAGTTAGGAAATAGCTGCACATCATGGAGACGATTTAAGGTGTTAAAAACTTGATGATATTCCTCATTAAAGGGAATCATCACCACGGGAACACTCTGATTATGGCGACGAATGCTATTCAGGAGGGCGATCGCATTTTCCTGGACGCGATCGTTGGCGACAATATAAATTCCTCGGGTCATAAATTCTCCTATTCTTAACGAGTTAATTTCAATTTTCTGAGAATTCGTTTCATCAAACTCTGCCGGGTTTCTGAATTCTCAGTTTTTGGGGGTGTGGTAAACACTGGACGCTGCTCCGGTTCGTGGAGATAGCGATAGTGCAGAAACACATCCCGATATGGAAAACCAAGATTTTCACCCGCACAAACGCGAGAAATTAACTCAGGTTGAACACCGATATAATGGATGTAAGTGAGTCGATTGCCTTTATCATACAAGATGTGGTCTTGTTCTTCAAAATGTTTGGAAGTGGCGCTGCACCCGGTCTTTTGTGAGTCTGGCAAACCTTTGGCAAAATTGTAACTGGGAATTCCAGAACGCATGACCATATAATTGAGCAAGGGCTGTTCCCCCGCCCCCGGATAGAGAATCTCATACTCTCCCGCTTTTAACTTCGATAACAGATCGTTTCTGGTTGCTTCGTCAAATACCCCGCGCTTAGAACCGTAGAAACCGGAACAGAATATTTCTGAATCGATCCTCTGTTTGTCAAAAACTTCTGGCAATTTTGGGGACTGTAAGTTATAGATTTTAGTCGGATCTGTGAACTGAAAATCATACACTACCCAGTCATACTCTTGTAACTTGTCGAACACGGGATCTAAAGAGTTCATGACCAGGGTATCGGCATCCATATAAATGAATTGGTCAAAAGGACCATCGAAGGCACAAAACCGCCGATGAGCGCCATATAATCTAAATTTCTCTTTATTCAGTCTTTCTGGAGCCGCCGCGGCCATAAAACTATCCCAACGCTGGATTGATTCCTTATCATCGTAAAGGGTGACGTTAGGTCGCTTGGCAATTTCGGCGGCAATTTTTTCGATGCGATCATCAAATGGATAGATACAAACGGGGGTTTCTGGACCCAAAATTGCATCTATACTGTTGAGAAGTCCTACTAACTGATCATAAACAACATCGTTACCTAGACTGCAAATACCACGCATAATTCTGACCTCCTTAAAATCGCGAGTTGGGTTCAAGTTGATGACAATAACTTATTCTGATATTCTTGATATTTTAACCTTAACCACTGATTGGCGGGTAGTTCTATCATAAAGGTGATAGCAGATGCCAAAGCTATAGACAAAATGATGGCTAGGATAATACTTAGGTTAGGATTAAAACCATATTGGTAAAGTTGTCTAATCAAGGCATAGCCGATATTTTGGTGGATTAGGTATAAGCTATAAGAAATAGTGCCTAAAAAAATTAACGGCTGCAACCTGAGCCATTTCAAATAACCCTGAGTTCCCAAATATAGTAACACTATAAAACTGGCTACTATAATAGTTGTAGACCAAGAATTTTCCCAGGGATAAGCAAACCTTTGGGCCAAAACACAAATCATAATTATCAGGAATCTATGAATCGAAAAACCTTGCTTATTCACCTTGTAAATCATTAATCCTGCGATAAATAAATGTGCATATTTAATGATAATTAGTTCGCGTACTATACTTTTTAAGTTAGAAATTATTCCCATTGATAAATAATCAAGGTTGTTTAAAGTTGAACTACCCATTAAAAAATAATTATTTGCTTCTAAGTAATTTTCACTATATGAAAATTCAAATCCTCGGCTTGCCATATAAGTTTTAATCGAATAAAATAAAGTTAATGCTAACCATCCAGATACGACTACTTCTACGCGCTTTAAAAGTCTCAGTTTGTAGATGAGTAACATCATTATATAAAAACAAATTTCAATTCTGAGAGTCCAATATACCTTATCTACATTGGGAACATTAAATAACCATTGAAACATTGTCAGATTTAATAAAGCGTCTGAGAAGCTGACTTGTAGATCTGGTAATTGAGCGATCGCTGTAATTGTAAATGTCAAAATAATCCCCACCCAGTAAGCCGGATACAGTCGAGAAAAGCGCTTGATTATAAAGTCTAAACAGCTTTTCGTTCTTTCCAGGGTAATCAAAATCACAAAACCACTGACAATAAAGAAAAACTCAACTCCATGTCGTCCCAATCCCCAATAAAACCAGACTTGATCGGAATGCCCATACAGTGTACTATACTGACTGGTGTAATGAAATAAGACCACACTTAATGCTGCGATTCCTCGCAGCACATCCAACTCCCACAATCTTTGAGAATTTTTGGTATTTCCCTCTTGAGAATTATTAGCCATTGAGTTGCTCCATGCTTAATGATTTTTGGCAAAATTGTCCAACCAAGCGAGTAAGTTAAGCTTGTGCAAAATAATTTGTCTAGCTTCGGCGATCGCCTCTCTAGCTTCATACCAAGCATCAGCAGTAGCAGTCACCTCCTTAATGTATTCTAACCCTTTTTCATCCAGGCTTGGCAATCTCAGAAAACTTCCAGGTGGTAATAACTTATCGGCTGCCGGTCCTCCATAATAAATTGGCAAACACCAAGCCAACAAAGAATCCCAGAGCTTTTCACTCACATATAAATCATTGTCAGCATAATTTTCAATCGCTAAATTATAGTAGTAAGGTGCCATACCCTGCCATTTATTACTTAGTTGTCCTCGATAGTTGGAGGCGGGAGGCAACTGGCGGCCATACAAATCAAACTCCACATTTACTTCTTGCATTAGTCCTAAAAAATTCAACCTCTGCTGATGGTTTTCACTGCGATTAATTCCCGAAGTAATCCAAGAACAAAAAAGCTCTTTGGTGGGTGGTTCCATTTCATTAAGTTCTCGAAAGGAATTATGATGATACCAAATGGCTGGCATATAATCAGGAACTGGAGCAAAGTTATCTGGTCCAGAAACATAATCACAATACAATTCAGCCTGCCGGTAGTTATATTGAGTTCTTTCAACGACTTTACTTAAAGGCGGTTCTCGGAGCAGATAAATCATGCGTTCTTTGGGAACACCCCTAAATTTTTCCCTGAGATCGGGTGCTGGTTGCTGTGGTTTAACCAAGTCTTGCAGGCGATCGCGCCAGGAAGTTTTTTGACGAGGCTTAGGAAAATCAAATTGATACAGGAGTAAGAAATCAGGATGTGGATGAGTTGACTGGATCGCGATATTTCCCCATCTGCCAAAATGATCAGGGGTTTGTTGCCACAACCAATCTGTTTGATTGGCGTTTGGGTAACTGGTAATCATACCAACAATTTGGGGTTCCATTTTGATTTTACCTATGATTAATTAACTAACTCTGGTCGCATTGATTCATCGACATAACTGAGAATTTTCGTGATTCGATTTTCACAAGAAAACTGAGTAGCAAACTCAATAGTTTCTGGATATCCTCCCGTCTTTCTAGGATAGGTTGACAAAACTTTTTCAATACACTCAGCGAAAACGGTGGGATGGTCTGGTTCACACCATCCCACCGCAATATTTGATGACTTAAATTCCCTTAACGGGGGAATTTCGCTGGCGGCAATGGGGGTTCCTGATGCTAGATAATCAAAAAACTTTAAAGGAGATGTAAAAGTTGCTGCCTCAGTCATGAGATGAGGGTGAGCTAAAACATCAGCTGCTTGCAGTAAACTGGCGAGTTGATCTTGAGGGAGAAAACCCAGAAATACAGCATTATCAACTTGATTATCTTTGGCTTTTGTTTGGTACTCTAGTACCTGAGATTGATTACCTCCAGCAAATGCGAATTGAATTTTGGGTAATTTTTTAGCCACATCAATGAGCAGATCCACACCTTTAAAAGGATAAAGTCCCCCCGAGTAAACAACTAGATGGTTGCGTTCATTTGGGATAAGTTTTTTTCGCCATTCTTCGGCTTCTTGATCATGTCTACATATAAATAGGTGATTAAAACCGTTATGAAGTTTGATAGTTTTTTCGGGAGGCATACCGTTAGCAATCAAATTATCTTTAACAGTATCTGCTACTGTAACCGCTATTTGAAACCAGGGAGATCTAACAATTTCTGGCGGAAATTTTTTCTGATCATAATGGTGTTGTTCGTAGATGACTGGTAATCTATGTTTAATAGCAGCTTTAGCGAAATTCCAATCTCGAGTATGAACAATTTTAGTATCAGGTTTGATATGAACAGGCAAGTAGTATTTTGATACAACAGTGCTAGAGTTTGTCCATTTACCACCCCACTTGGCATTCACAGGCCACGGCATGGGTAAGGGAGAGACTTTGAGGTATTCTTGTATATTATATTGTTCAATCAGTTGTGGCTCTGGCTTTTGGGGATTAAAGGGTCGCATCAACCCAATTGGGTTAAAAGTGGACTTTTGGGGACTCATATAAGCCAAAACAGTTTGGTAGCCCAAATTTGCCGCGGCATTCGCCGAATGAACCACTTGAACTAAACTCGCTACGTTGGGTTGAGGGAGAGTCTTTTGAGTAAAAAATAGGTAATGTTTAGCCATTGAAAATTTATTCCTTAATTTGAGGATGATTCTTGCCTTTTACTTAGCCGAAGTTTAACACTTTGTTCGATAAACTCTAAACTTTCCAGAATGTGGGTAGCCGAATGATAAGACTCATTTAAGAGTTCTTCGCGTTCTTCGGGTTCATCGATCATATCCTCTGACAGTAATTGCAAGAAACCAATCATGGGATTGAGACGAGTCCGAACATCGTAGGAACTCTTGATAATTGCTTGATCGCGTTCGGCTTCGTCGGCAAACTGCAAAGTGTAGAGGCGGGCATATTTTCCCCCTTGAGCTAGTAGTTCATCATGGCTGCCGACTTCAGCTACTTTTCCTTCATCTAAAACGGCAATTTGATCAGCTTTTTGAATAGTGGAAAGACGGTGAGCAATCACTAAAGTTGTCCGTTCTCTGCTGAGTTCTTCAATCGCTTCTTGAACCAGCCTTTCTGAGACTGTATCCAATGCACTGGTGGCTTCATCTAGGATAAGTATATCGGGATTTTGTAGCAAAGCTCTAGCAATGGCTAGTCGTTGTCTTTGACCTCCCGATAATAACACACCGCGATCGCCAATCTGGGTATCCCAGCCCTGGGGCAAATTTTCAATAAATTCATAAGCATTGGCTCGTTTAGCTGCATCAATGATTTGTTCTTCTGTGGCCTCTGGCTTGGCATAAGCTAAATTGTAGCGAACTGAGGCATTAAATAAAAATGTATCCTGGCTCACAATTCCCATAGCCTTTCGGATGCTTTTTATCTCAAAATCGCGCAAATCTTTTCCATCTATCATCACCGCACCCTGACTCGGATCATAAAACCGAGGGAGTAGGGATGCTAAGGTTGATTTTCCTGAACCAGAGCCCCCAACCAAGGCCAAGGTAGTTCCCCGTGGCAAGTGCAAATCGATATTTTTTAAGACCATATCTTTATGCCCTGGATAAGCAAAAGAGATTTGATTAAAATGAATTTCCTTCTCTAAACGCTTAAATTCTTGCTCACCATTCTTCATAAAACTTTTGTTATCCTGTCTTAAAAAGTCATGCACAATTTCTACGGATGCCGATTTATTGGCTGCTTGACTTCGGGAGCTATTTAACCCGGAAATTAGGGGAAGAGTTCTAAATAGTACAAATAAATAGGTGAGCAGAACGGTTGCCAATGATGATACTTGTTCTTGCAAAAATATCCTGCCGATCATCACTAACAAAAGAATCACTAAAATATTAACGACTTCATTGATGGGTCCAATAGCTGCTGAGTTTACCTGCTCCTCAAAATCCGCTTTTTCGCGATCGCGAATTAACTGGCTAACTTGTTCATATTCCTGTTCTTCATTACCGGTAGATTTTACCAATCTAATACCATTAAGTATTTCTAATAGTTTAATTGAATATCCTCTTGATAGTTCTGACAATTTTTTACCAAATCTTTTAGAACGATTAACTATTACCTGATTAATGGCTGTAACGAATAAAAGCAAAACTGTAGCTACCAATGTCAGTTGCCAGGAAATTGCCAACAGCATCGCCACAAATACTAAAATTGTAATCGATGTTATGAGCATCCCAATGTATGTGCTAATGGTACTTGATGCTCTACTGATTTCACCCCCTAATCTGTTGACGATATCCCCCACCTTCATTTGAGAGTAATAGTCCAAATCTACATTCAGTAATAACCGTAAGCCTGACTCTCTCATGTCAGCGGTTAAAGCACGAGTTAACGCACTGGAAGCCAAACTTTTGACATAGTTAGTTAAATTTTTTAAAATAATCGCTAGTAAAATAGCTCCTGTCATTAAGGGTAGACGGTATATTTCTGGCACTGAGTCAAATGGAGACATGATATTTTGAATCAATGCTGGGGCATCTTTTAGGTTAGCTTGCACCCCTAATATATTGAGAATAATCGGGACAATCAAGGTCGTACTGACCCCATTAAATATGGCTCCTGAAAATCCCAGAATGACGATAACTACAATTCTGACCGGGTATTTTCTAGCAAAATTTAACAGTAATTTTTCCGATGACATAAATTATTCCCCTTTTTAAAATTTACATGACTTGATCAATCACATTAGACAGAACATTTGCCATCGCCTCAATACTGTACAATTCTACACATCTTTTTCTAGCCTGTAATCCTCTATCATTAGCAACGTGTAAATCTTGAAATATCAGTTGGAGTGTGTCAGCAATTTGTTCAGGAGAGTTCGGTTCGACCAAATACCCAGTATCTCCTAAAATTTCGGGAATGTCACCAACTCGGCTCGCCAAGACAGGTTTAGCCATAGACATTCCATCGGTCAGCTTCAGGGGAAACTGCGCCCTAGTCGCCGGGTGATCGCGCTGGGGAACCACAATAACATGGGCGGCGGCAACGATCTCCGGCATCTTTTCGGCTGGAAAGTTTGGCAATTTGATAATCCAGCGTCCCCACGTTTCCATGAGTATATCATCATAATTATCATAGGGGCTACCCCCAACAATTACCAACTTGAAATCCGACTGGTCAATCAGATCGAGAGCCATCAATACATCTTCTACCCCTTTATAGGGTCTGGGAGCGCCGGGAAACATTAGTATTTTATATTCGCTGAGGTGATAACGACTTCTACTCATCTCGGGATTATATTTGCTCGGATCGAATAAAGTCGTATCTTTGCCATTGGGCAAATATACACCACCAAAGCGATTTTGAATAAACTTAGTATTGACAGTCACGGCATCACTATAGGACACTAATTTCTCCATCAACTTTAAATAGAAACGATAGTCTGGATTCCTGAGAACCCCATCTTTCTTCAAGATATCTTTGGCTAATTGCTTCGGATTTGGGCTATACTTCCAGTCATCCCCTCCCTGCCAACTGAGTTCCCAGTCATCTATATCTAACACTAAGGGGCGACGACTCATGACTTTTTTAATTAGAGAAATACCGAAGCTGCTGCTTCTGGGTTTAACCGCATAAATGATATCTCCATCAACTTTTTCAAGAATTTTTGGGGATGCGGATATGAAATTTTGATAATTATCATCTACGGCTACGGAGAAAATAGAAACATCAAAAGCTGGAGTCACATAAATATTTTTACCTTCTACCAAAAAACCCAGAATTTCTACTTGATAATTTAGCATTTTTAAAGCTTGGGCGAGCAAAAAAGACCTCACCACTCCAGCCCCCGACATTTCTGGGCTGATGATCGAAATTTTCAATTTTTTGAAATCATGGGGTTGGACTTTCATACTTTTTTTTGACTTTCATGAATTTTGAGTGAATCAATTATACAATTGGGTTCTCTAATTTTAATTCAACACTTTTTGATAAAGTACAACCATTTCTTTACTAACTTCTTTCATCGTCCGGACTGGCTTTATAGACTGACTTAATTGGTGGACTACATCTCGCCTCACAGCGAGATAGGCAATGGCTTCTTGCCAAGCTTCTACAGTGACGGGAACCAGCCAACCATCGATGCCGTGACGGACTAATTCAGCAATTCCACCTTGTTTGGAACCGATAACTGGAGTCCCCACAGCCAAAGCTTCGAGAACGACAAGAGGCCCCGTTTCCAACCACTGGGAAGGTACGGCCAAGAGATCCAATTGTGCCAAAGCCTTTGGAACGTCTTCCCTCGCAAGTTGATCGGCTATTTTAATTCGGGAGTCGGTAGATGCCAAAGCCATCACTTTTTCTCGATTCGCCAGATCTTGTTTACTTCCACCCATACCATGAATAATCAGTTCTACCGGACAATTTGGTGGCAGGCGATGTACTGCTTCTGCCAACATTTGCGCTCCTTTAGTATCCTGCCAACGTCCTAAAAAGCCGATTTTTAATTTTTTTTCTTGGCTCTGCTTTTTTTCAAAATTTCTATTAAAATTCGAGACTCCTTGGCGACACAAAACAATTTTTTCTCTGGCAAAACCGTTCGCAATTAAGCCGTCATAAATCCACTGGCAAGGCGCAATAACCAGGTCTGAAAGCTCGAACATTCTGTGCAGTTTTTTTTGATGATTTATAACTTTTGGAGGTGTACCTATTGTCCTTCCTAACTGCTGCAATCGAACCGAACTCGAAGTTTTTAATTGAGTTTGAAAATTCGTGGCTAAAGACGAGGGCACTCGACTTAATCCTTGTATTGCCCAATTCGGCACTTTTGCCGGCAATCCCAAGCATTGACTACAGCGCACGTCTTGAATTTTTCCATCACAGGGATGTTGGCCATGTAGCATCATAGTACCCCTAAGACATAAGGGTTCTGGCATATGAATGGTCACTAAAGTTTTTAAACCGTTTTCCTTAGCACAATTAAGGTGGTGTACTCCACAGCCGAATCGCCAAGAGTGCTGGTGGTATATATCTGATTTATGGTCGGCTAACCACGATGAAAAATAGTTGAAACCGGTTGGAGGTTCGAGTTCGTAAAGTTGTGCCTGAGTCGGATTTGGAAATAAAGGATAACGATAAACGGAAATGTTATTATGTTGGTAGCTCTGCTCCTTTGTTCCATTTAGGGAAGCACCAACAACACTTTCTATTCCTAGGGATCGCAACTCTTGCACCAAACCATCAACATAGACCTCTGTACCACCGGAACTCTGGGGAAAATACCAACTTAGACTGTGGATGACTTTCATATTGAATCAATCAAACAGTTTATGGGTCTATTTATGGTTCTAACCATCGAGACAAGTCTTTGGAAATCAACCTTTCTAAATTCATAATATCTGACCGATAGATATCTAAGAGTTTTTTTTCTGACTTGGGGCTGGAGTGGAGGCTGACCTAAATTTGTCTGTTTGAGTCCCTCCCGAATCCTTTCCCTCAAGCTGATAGGTAAAAAATTTTTAACCATAGATTTAATGATATTGGGTTCACTCCCAAAATTATGGAAGGTCTGGTTTTTAGGAACTTTTGCCTTTAGTTTTCCCACATTTATTTTCTTTGACAAGTCCGGCTTGAATGTTTTGTCTACACACAAAAAATCAAAAATAGTTACAAGAAACTTTTCTGGATTTTTCCGGTAGTCTTCATAAATAAAAATTCCAATTTGTTCAGGAGCAAATATATCGAAATATCGTTGAAGCTGCTGGTAATCAAATCCAGCCTGTTGATAATGCCACAAATATTCCCAATTGTTGTCAATGCGCTGTGGTTCCGCTTCCAGAGCCACTTCCAAATCATGAATCGGCTCACTGTAATCCCGAATGAGATGCAAAAAACTCGAATAAGCCCTATCTACTGGGTTGCGAAGTACAGTGATGAGTTTAACGTTTGGAATGTAATGCTTGATTCTTTCCGGTACTTTCGGATGGTAAAGATACCAAGCTGATTTTTCACCAATTGCTATTTCCTCAGAAACATCTTGAAATTGAGCTTGGTAATCATCTAGGCTGGTAACAGCCCGTCGCATCAAAGAAATGTCGCCAATTCCTTGAAAGTTCAATTTCTGGTTCTCAAATGCAAAAAAGTGCATTTCTTCAGCATAACTCATGTAAATCTGTGGATGCTGCTTGAGATAATATTCTAAAGAACTGGTTCCTGACTTCGCAGCACCGATAATAAGAAAATTTGGCATTGTCATTGGAGCTGCTGTTATCCTCACTTCAATTTTTACATCTTCACTTCTGTAACTCGCCAACTCAATTTGAGGTTAACCCAGAAATTCCCAAATGTCACGATCGCGATCGCACCCAATTTACCCCTATAGGCATTTAAGCCCAACAGAGAAACTAACCAGTTGAACATTATCACCTTCCATGCTAACTTAACCAGAGCAATTTAACCAAATTTTAATAATATTTTAACTGTTTGACGAAGATCGGACTGTGGGCAAGACCAATCCCGAAAAGTCCATTGATCATTTCTGAGACAATTATTGCTGCCTCAATCATCGCCAAGTAATTCTTAACATTATATGAACCATTCCTCGGAATCATGCGCTCTCAATCTATAGGACTTTTTCTATCACACCAGATAAAACATTAGCCATAGCTTCAATGCTGTAAAACTCTTTACATCTTTCCCTGGCTTTTAATGCTCTGTTATTAGCTGCTTCTAAATCGGAAAAGATTAATTGTAACGTATCCGCAATTTGTTCAGGTGAACTAGGATCAACTAAGTAACCTGTATCCCCTAAAATTTCAGGAATATCGCCAACACGAGCAGCTAACACAGGTTTAGCCATTGCCATTCCGTCTGTAAGTTTTAAAGGAAACTGAGCTCGAGACCTGGGAGTATCTCTTTGAGGAACCACAATAATATGGGCAGCAGCTACAATTTCCGGCATAACAGCAGGTGGAGACTTGGGAAGTTTGATAATCCATCGCCCCCATTTTTCTGTCAATTGCTGATCATAGTCGTCATAAGGACTACCACCAACAATTACTAATCTGATATCTGACTGATTTAAGATGTCCAATGCTGTTAAAACATCTTGTACCCCTTTAGAATAGGTGGGAGCGCCGGGAAACATTAGGATGCGATAATTACTGAGACCATATTTCTCACGACTATTTTCTGGATTGTACAGAGACGGGTCAAACAGTGCGGTATCTTTACCATTAGGTAGGTAAATCCCACCAAAGCGATCGTGTAGAAACTGGGTGTGGATAGTGACAGCATCAGCCTTAGCCACTAACTTTTCTGCCCATCTTAGATATATTGAATGATCGGTGTTGTGCAATGCTCCACCGGGTTCCAATATATCCTTTAATAATTGAAATACAGAGGGTTTATATTGATACTCATCACCACCACTCCAACTTAACTCCCAATCATCTATATCTACAATTACTGGACAGCCACTTTTGATTTTGTGCAGTAAAGCTATACCTAATGTAGGTAGTTTGGACTTATAAACATAAATAATATCTCCAGTAATGTGACTAAAAAATTTGGGTACTGAAGCCAAAAACCTGGGATAGGACGGATGAGTGGGGATGGCAATGATTGGCACATCTGGACTAGAGCTTAACCCTTCTTTATCTCGGCGAGAGAAACCAACGATTTCCACCTCACAGCCTATTTTTTTGAGGGCTTTAGCCAACAAAAATGGTCGCACAGCACCACCCCACCGGCCTGCACCTTGGGAGGATAAATCGCTAACAATTATGGAAACTTTCATTCTTATTAATTACCTCCTTCAGAGCATTTGCGACTTTGATAAAATTTACTAATTAATTAACGGATTTAGGTATGATTTTTGCTGGGGATTTTTTCAAATCATGTTAAAGGTGGTCTGGGTCTAAATAACATAAGTCTTGGGTATGAAAATTGATCTATTGTTTCCATAAATATGGGGCTTGACTCCTAACTCGAATTGGCAAATTTATGGTTTGACCTCTGTAACTCGCCAACTCAATTTGAGGTTAACCCAGAAATTCCAAAATGTCACGATCGCGATCGCACCCAATTTAGCCATATAGGCATTTAAGCCCAACACCGAAACCAACAGGTTGAGTATGATTACATTCAATCCTAACCCCATCAGGCAAATCAGATTAAATTTTAACAATCTTTTAAGTCTTCGATGACCGCCAGACTGTTGGCGAGACAAATCCCGAAAAGTCCATTGATCATTCCAGATAAAGTTATTGATAATCGCCATTTCCGCCGATAGCACTGCACTTAGGGTCAGGGGTAAACCCCAGCCATCTAATAACAGATAAAAGATAGCCATATCGACAAATAAGCCACTAAACCCGACCACTGCAAATCTGACAAACCGACCCACTGGCCAATTATCGATCCGCAATCTTAGCAAATGCTGTAAATACTCAAAATACTGCCTACTGGTAACTTTACTATACCCCTCCTGACGTTCTTGGAACACATAGCCGACTTCCTGAATGTTAGCAATTCTCCCCCGACCCAATACCTCAATCAAAATCTTGTATCCCACGGGGTTGAGGTCGATATTAGCCAGGGTATCGCGCCGCAGCATAAAATAACCACTCATAGGATCAGAAACCCGACCCACTACCCCGGGTAAAATCATCAACCCCAGCATTTGTGCGCCACGAGACAAAATCCGTCGCGCCAAACTCCAATCACTGACCCCACCCCCAGAAACATGACGACTAGCCACAGCTAAATCAGCCCCAGACTGGATTTGCGACCACAATTGTAGTATCGTGTCTAGGGGGTGTTGTAGGTCAGCATCAATGACAGCTAAAATCTCACCCAACGCCACCTGCCAGCCTCTAATTACGGCGGTTGATAGACCCCTTTCTCCTCGGCGGCGCATAACCCGCAACTGGGGATAATAAGTAGCTATGTTGGTGGCGACTTCCCAAGTGCGATCGGGGCTATCATCGTCAATTACAATCAACTCATACTGTCTAGGAATGACTTGATCTAATAACCCGGTGAGGCGATCAATCAAGATGGGTATATTTTGGCTTTCCCGAAAAGTGGGAATAGCTACGGACAGCAGAATTGACGGACGATCCAAATCCGTTGGTTGTGGAACTTCTCCAGAAATCCTTAACGGACCTTCGGGAACAGGTAAAAGACCATAAATCTCTGGGGTGCAAGTATTGACAACTTTACTATTGTGTGGCTTCATGTCACCACAACCGGAACCGGAACTAGAAAAGGGATACATCCAGGACTCCCACACCAAATATAAGCCTAATTACCATAAGGTATTTATTGACGCACTTCAAGTTTCATAGTCGATCGCCTATAAAAGGAACACCCCCACAAGCGATCGCCACTCCGTAGGTTACAGCAACCCATAAAGCCATTTAATCAGTTCTGGTGCGCGTTTAACCCCTTCAAAACGGTCTACCGGTTGACCATTTTTAAAAAATATCAAAGTTGGGAGAGCTTCTATTTGATAATCCGAGGCAATTTGCGGATATTTATCGGTGTCAATTTTGACGATTTGGATTTGTTCTTTCATCTCTTGGTTAACTTCCTGCAAAATCGGAGCCATCATTTGACAGGGACCGCACCAAGTGGCGTAAAAGTCCACCAAAACAGGGACTTCGGAACTCTCAAGAAGTTCCTGAAAATTCTGAAACTGCTTTTTAACTGCCATAATCCCCATGAATTAGCTATTGCTCAATTTCCCATTATATATCGCTGTACCTCAAACCCCATTCCCCTTATCATAATTGAGTTGGAAGTTAACTGGAAAGGAAAAATCCCGATGGAAATGTTACCAGAATCAATGCAGCAGTTAAAACAGCAGGTGGCCTTAGTAACTGGTGCATCTAGGGGTATTGGTTCAGCGATCGCATTAGAACTGGCCCAACAAGGGGCTAAAGTAGTTGTCAACTATGCCAGTTCTAGCACAGCGGCCGAGAAAGTAGTAGCGGAAATTACCGAAGCCGGAGGAGAGGCGATCGCCATGAAAGCGGACGTATCCCAAGCCGAGGAAGTAGATCAGCTAATCAAAGATATTGTAGACCAGTGTGGTGGCATCAATATCCTAGTCAACAACGCTGGTATCACCCGCGACACCCTATTGTTGAGGATGAAACCCTCCGACTGGGAAGCCGTAATCAACCTTAACCTAACCGGAGTGTTTCTATGCTGTCGCGCGGTAGCTAAAATCATGCTGAAAGCGCGATCGGGTAGGATCATCAATATTGCTTCCGTGGCGGGTCAAATGGGGAACCCCGGTCAAGCCAACTACAGCGCCGCCAAAGCCGGAGTCATAGGTTTAACCAAAACCCTAGCCAAAGAATTTGCGACTCGGGGAGTGTTAGTTAATGCCGTCGCCCCGGGTTTTATAGCCACAGACATGACCAAAGACTTAAAAAACACCGAAGAGATCCTGAAATTTATTCCCCTAGGTCGTTACGGTGAACCCAAAGAAGTCGCCGGGTTAGTCAGATTTTTGGCTGCTGACCCCGCCGCCGCCTATATCACGGGTCAGGTTATCAATGTTGATGGTGGCATGGTCATGGCTTAGACCTCTAACCACAGGACTAATAACTTGGGACTGTCCCCACCCCAATTTGGTACGGTTTCCACGAATTAGCACTCGTACACCATGAGTGCTAAATTGACTATTTGGAGAGCTAAATTAGGTGTAATATGGCGAAAATCGTAGCCTTTGACGAAGAATCACGGCGAGCGATCGAGCGGGGAGTCAACGCCCTAGCAGACGCAGTTCGTGTTACCCTCGGTCCAAGAGGTCGCAATGTACTGATAGAGAAAAAATTTGGCGTACCGGATATTGTCAGTGATGGAATTACCGTAGCCAAAGCGATCGAATTAGGAGATCCCCTAGAAAATACAGGCGCGCGGTTAATTCAAGAAGTAGCAGCGAAAACCAATGATGTGGCTGGAGATGGTACTACCACAGCAGCAGTTTTGGCTCAAGCCATGATACAGGAAGGCTTGAAGAATGTGGCGGCGGGTGCGAACCCCGTGGCTTTGCGGCGGGGAATTGATAAAACCGTTCAGTATCTGGTCAAAGAAATTGAATCCTTAGCTAAACCCGTCGAAGGAAGTGCGATCGAACAGGTAGCCACAGTTTCCGCCGGGAATGATAAGGAAGTGGGAGAGATGATCGCCCTAGCCATGGACAAAGTGACCAAAGACGGAGTAATCACCGTTGAGGAGTCCAAGTCCCTAACCACCGAATTAGAAGTTGTGGAAGGGATGCAAATCGATCGCGGTTATATTTCCCCCTACTTCATCACCGATAGCGAACGGATGACAGTAGAGTTAGACAATGCTCGTGTCCTGATTACCGATAAAAAAATCAGTGCCATTCAGGATATTGTCTCCGTCCTGGAAAAAGTCGCCCGTTCTGGTCAACCCCTGCTCATTATAGCCGAAGACATCGACGGGGAAGCCCTAGCCACCTTAGTTGTCAACAAAGCCCGGGGTGTGTTGAATGTAGCTGCTATTAAAGCCCCTGGTTTCGGCGAACGTCGGAAAGCCATGCTCCAAGATATTGCCATTCTTACCGGGGGTCAGTTGATTTCCGAAGAAATTGGCTTAAACTTGGAAACAGCCACCGTAGAGATGCTAGGAACAGCCACTAAAGTCACAATTAACAAGGACTCCACCACCATTGTTTCTGGTTCCGGTCATCAAGGTGAGATCCAACAGCGGGTCGAACAATTGCGTAAGCAACTGGCAGAAACTGATTCCGAATATGATCAGGAAAAACTGCAAGAACGTATTGCTAAGTTAGCTGGCGGTGTGGCAGTCATTAAAGTTGGTGCGGCTACGGAAACTGAACTGAAATCGCGTAAACTTCGTATTGAAGATGCTCTGAATGCCACTAAAGCTGCTGTGGATGAGGGAATTGTTCCCGGTGGCGGTACAACCTTAATTCACTTGGTCAAAAAGGTAGAGCAACTGGCTGCAACTTTCAGCATAGAAGAGGAAAAGCTGGGAGCTAAAATTGTGGCACGAGCTTTAGAAGCACCTCTGCGTCAAATTGCTAATAATTCAGGGGTTGAGGGTTCTGTAATTGTTGAACAAGTCCGTAACAGTGACTCTAATATTGGTTACAATGCTTTAACGGGTAACTTTGAAGACTTGATTGTGGCAGGAATTTTAGACCCAGCCAAGGTGGTTCGCTCTTCCCTGCAAAATGCTGGCTCAATTGCGGGAATGGTGATTACCACTGAGGTTCTCGTGGTTGAGAAGCCTGAGCCTAAACCAGCAATGCCAGATATGGACGGCATGGGTGGTATGGGTGGTATGGGTGGTATGGGTGGTATGGGTGGCATGGGTGGCATGGGAATGATGTAATTCCTGCCCATCAACCTATAACCTATATCCTCAGTTCATCGAATAGGGAGTCTTGCGGCTATTGGAGGACTCCCTCTCCTCGTTGTCAACTATTTGGTTTCAGCCTGGGAGTACATCCAAGCCTAGGGGTAAGTTTAGGGAAATGGTGGTTTGTTGGTTAGATTCGCTTTCAATTCTCCACTGGCCGCCATGCAGTTCTACAATACATTTAATAATACTTAGTCCTAGTCCTGAGCCTTGCTGTTCGTACAGTTTTCGCTGAAATTGTACATGAGCGCCAATTTTACTGATTTGTTCCGGGGTCATACCTCGACCGCGATCGCTTATTTTTAGTAATAAAAATTCCTCACCTACTTGACTAATTACCTGAATTGGTGTACCGGGTTCCGAAAATTTACAGGCATTATCAATCAATTCTACTACCACTTTTTCAAGCTGGTTAGCTGCCATCTGTACCGTGGCATTTTCTAGGTCAAATTCTAGGTCTGTCTCCCTTTGGTGTTCTTGGGCTTGTTGGGTGGCGGCTTTGATAATAACTGATTGGCTGTCTTTGACCTGAATGGATCGGAGCGATCGCACTTTTTCTACATTTAAACCGATAATTTCTAAATCTGCATATAGCAAAAAATTGATGATTAAACGATAGAGGCGGCGACCGGAAATCCGAATATCTTGCAAAATTTCCTTGATTTCATCCGGTTCAAATAAGTCTAAATTTGAGAGTAGTAACTCCGTATTACTGATGATGCCATTTAGGGGAGTTCGTAATTCATGAGGGAGGGAATGGGTGATATTTTCCCGTAATTCCCGGATCTGTATTTCCGATTGCTGTTTGATTAAAGACTGTTTTTCTAATCTGATGGCGATCGCTGTTAACAATTCTTCCATAGAACAGGGTTTAGTTAGGTAATCATCCGCTCCTAAATTCATCCCCTCCCGTAAATCATCGCGATCGGCTTTAGCCGTTAAAAATATAAACGGAATTGTCGCCGTTTCCATATGGGATCTTAACTCCTTTAATACTCCATAACCATCTAACTCAGGCATCATCACATCACAGAGAATTAAATCCGGTAAATGTTTGTGAGCCTGTTCTACACCCAACTTGCCATTCTCAGCCGAGATCACATCAAAATCTTCTATCTCCAGTAATTCTACCAAATTCTCCCGAATTGTCTCTTCATCCTCAATTACTAAAACTTTAGCCATATTAATTCTGCTTTCGTTTATTCTAATTTTGTACCTATACCTAGATCGGTTAAATCAGTTAATAGGTTCAATTATGCCATATTTAGATATTTAGGAAACCTCTGTGATTGGCAAAATCACTGTAAATGTGGTTCCCTGTCCTAATTCACTGTCAACAGTAATCTCTCCTCCATGCAAATCTACAGCTTGCTTAACAATAGATAATCCTAATCCTGTACCTTTGATGTTTCCGACATTAGAACCACGTTCAAAGGCTTGAAATAGCTTTTGTTTATACTCTGGTGGTAAACCTATACCCGCATCCTTAATCCGAAAAATTATCTGATTTTCTTGGCGAATAACATCAAAATTAATCACCCCACCATCGGGAGAATATTTGATAGCATTGGATAATAAATTAGCTAGAATATGACCCAGCAATTTGTCATCTAACATGATCGGATCATCTAAATCTCCCGAGGTTCTTAATTCGAGTTTGTGTTGGTCATTCACTTGCACCATTAACTGGTCTATTAAGAGTTGGATCAACTTGACCACATTAACTAACTTAGGAGCAAAAGTCAATTTTCCCGAACTAGACTTACTTAATGTTAAGACATCTTCTAGTAATTGATTCATACTATTAATTGATGACTGGATTCGCTGAAAATGTTTAAGTTTTTTCTGCTCATCTAGTTTCGAGTCATATTTAGCTAACAAATCCGTAGACATTTGAATAGAAGTTAGAGGGTTTTTTAAATCATGGGATGCTATGGATAACAGTCGTGTTTTTTCAGCTTCTAACTCCTGAAATAAATTCAGAGATTCCTTGACTTGTACTTCCTGCTCATATCTCTTTAATGCCATGCGAATAGCTGCATGAACTTCTCGCTCCTTAAAAGGCTTTAAAAGATAACCATAAGACCCAGTAGATTCAGCTCTTTCTAGGGTACTATCATCAGCATAAGCCGTCAGGTAAATTACCGGAGTTCCATATTGTTCATGAATTTTAGCGGCGGTTTCAATACCATCCATATCCCCTTTAATAACAATATCCATTAATACTAAATCAGGGTTAGTTTCTGCAACTTTGGCGATCGCCGCTAGTCCCGAAGAAACAATCCCCACTACAGTATATCCCAAAGACTTGAGTTTTCTGGCCAATCCTTTAGCAATTAATAACTCATCCTCGACAATCAGAATTTGGACAGTGTTCATGGTATTGCACCTAGTTGGTTTGGTATGCTGAAAATTATCGTAATTATACAAAATTGATCACCATTATTGATGTTCTCATATAACAACTTAATAATTTCAATATCTTTGTCTATAGGACAATTCCGAGAAAATCAGTTTAAATGCTGTTCCCTCGGTTACGTCCAATAGTTCTAAGTTTCCTTCTATCTGCTCAGTCAGGGTCCAGATCAACTCCATTCCTAGGGATTCCACATTGCGAATATCTAGTCCTTCTGGAATACCGACCCCATTATCCCGGATAATCAAAGTAATAATACCAAGATCATCTTGATGAAGTTCTAACCCAAGTTTACCAGGACGTTCATCGACAAAGGCGTGTTTAAAAGCATTAGATATCAGCTCATTGACAATTAAACTACAAGGGTTAGCTGTTTCCAGGTTAAGTTCAACGGATTCTATATCTAATTCTAAGTCAACTGTGTGAGCTTCTGTCCCGTAAGAGTCAAATAGTTGCTCAACTAAATCATTGAGATAGTCGCCAAAGTTAATCCTATCCAGACCTGTTGACTTATATAGTTTTTCGTGAATCAGAGCCATAGATTGAATGCGTTGTTGGCTATCTGACAAAAGTTTGATTACTTCTGGGTTGTCCGTGTAATCCGATTGAAACTCTAATAAATTGGAAACTACCAGCAAGTTATTTTTCACTCGGTGGTGAATTTCTTTCAGCAAAATTTCTTTTTCTTTAAGGGAGTTCATTAATTGTTCTTCAGCGTGTTGGCGTTCGATCGCCGTTGCTAAAACATTAGCTACACTTTGCAGAAAGTGTACATCCTCCTGCACAAATTCTCTAGTTTCGGTCGTATAAACCCCCAAAATGCCATAATAGGAATTTTGGCTTTCAATGGGAATACTGATCCCATTAATATGGGGAAACTGATAAATATTTGACGACGGTTCTATTCCTAGGTTAAGGTGGTGGCTAGGAGAGGGTGTAGTTGATGATGATTCAGGTAAAATAAATGAGTAAACCTGGTGATATTTGTCAGTTTTTAAGCGATGATTATGGGTGTGTTGATGGTTAGCGATCGCCACCGTCAGGCGATCGGGTTCAGACACCCGTATTTCTAATAACTTACAATAATCCACCTGTAAACATCGACCCACCATCCCGACAATATCCTGAATTAATATTTCCGAGTCAATACCCAAGAGAGCTTTTTGTCCAACTTCAGCTACCATAGCCTGCTGATAAGCCTTAGTCGCAATTTCCGCCTCAATTTTTTGTCGCTCCGCAATTTCAACTCGCAACTTTTCGTTAGTTTCTTGTAGTTGAGATGTTCGCTGTTCCACCAGCATTTCTAAGTCTTGGTTCAATTCTTGCAGAGATTTTTCAGCGGATTTTAGTTCACTAATATCAGTGAGAGTTCCCACAAAACCAACTATTTCATCATCATCATTTAGCTCAGGAACAGCTTGGGAAAAAACCCAAACCACCTGGCCTTCACCATGACAAAAACGATATTCTAACTGAAACATTTGATGATTATTAACGCATTTATTCCATTCATTAATTACCCGCTCTCGGTCATCAGGATGAAGCCTTTTAGTCCAACCATGCCCAAACATTTCCATGACTGAACAGCCAACCAAATCACATCCACGCTCATTGATATAGACAAATTTACCTTCAGCATCAGTCCGAAATATCCCCACCGGAGAAATATCTGTAAGAGTCGCATAGCGAGCCTCACTTTCCCGCAAAGCCTCCTCAACCTGACAACGTTCAATTTCTAATAACTCCCGTTCCGTCACATCTTGAACTAATGACAAAATCGATATAACCTGATGGGACTCATCCCGTAATACTAAGTTATACCATTCACAGTAGATTACTCTCCCGTCTTTGGTATAGTTACGATTCTTACAAATATTTTTATTGGTTTTGTCTCCGAGTAAATCACCGATAACTGTTTCTACTAATTGTAGGTCTTCTTCAAAAACAATTGGCCATTCTCCCCAATGAATACCTATGATTTCTTCAGCCTTCCACCCAAAGATTTTTTCCGCTTGCTTTCCCCAATATTGTACCTTAAATTCTGGGTCCCATTCAATCACAGCTAGAGGAGAATTTTCCACGTGCGATCGCATTTTATTATGAGCTTTTAATAACTCTTTTTTTGACTGTTGTTGTTCCTCCAAGTACCTGGTAAGCATTTGATTAGTTTTTTGCAGTTCAAGGGTACGTTCTTGTACCCGTTGTTCCAATTCCGCCGTCAGACTTTTTAAAGCTGATTCAGCTCGCTTATTTTCAGTAATATCACGAGCAACCCAAGCTACAGATTCCGAGGAAATGGGGGAGATATTTGCCGAAAACCACAAGCAATCACCTTCCACATTCAGATGATATTCAAAATTTATAATTCTCCCCGTTTGCAAACATTGATTAACTTTTTCTCTAAAAATATTGTCCGGGTAATCAGGAGAAAATAGCTGCCGAGTTTGGTTAATTATTGGAGATGTATTACCCTCGTATTTTGTACCTAGGTATTCATGATTATTTTGCCGGGACTTGCGGGGAGTCTGAATCGAATTGGTGCGAGTATTAATAATCAGGATAATATCAGTCAAAGCATCAAAAAATGTCAGAAGATTCGGTTCACCAGTTCGCAATTTTTGTTCAATCATGCGGATGATACCCCGTTGACTGATTTCCCCCTGTAGTTGGGCATTGGTATTTTGTAATTTAGCCTTAAATTGTGCCAGTTGCTGTTGCAGCTTAGTGGGGCTAATTCTACTGAGAATATCATGGTTAGGATGGGAATCAACAAGTTTTTCTATCACCCGATACTCAGGAATTATTCCAGTTAAATAATCTTTCTCATCTAGAACTGGGATATAGTGAATTTTATGGGTTTTTAATTTTTGAATAATTGCATAAATGTCCAGCTCATCTGCTTCTCGCCAGACCACAGGGGGTTGTCTCATCACTTCAGACACAACCAAGTCCCCCGGATTTTCCCCCGCACCAATTAGCTGCACCACGTCCCTTTCCGTCCACATACCCACCAATTTCCCATCTTCCACCACCAGTACACAACTGTTAGGGGGGAAGTTTTCTGTTCCCCACTGGTCTGAGGGCTCCTGACTCATTAAAGCCATGACCTCCATGAGGGAGGTATTAGGAACAACCGTTAGGGGGTCTCTATGGATGATGTCGTTTAAAGTTGGACTGGACATAAGCCAAGGGTTAATCGTGGGTGTAGACATTGATTCCCCTACTCTCCTTGATCAGATATTAGGATTAATAACATAACAACTTATCACAGTTTCAGCGGTTCCGATCAAGTCAAAGCCATTGACAATCAACAGTTGAACCTGTTAGTTAAGTTATATAGAGTATCTTGTGACTGATTTTTATGATTAATTAACCATTGGGATAATTGATAGCTTAATCAAATTTATGATAGTAGAATCAACAACCTTTCATCGAAGGGGGATGAGCAATTTTTCTGATTTTGATAGATTTTGAGCCTCCCTTAATTTGTTGGTAAATCTTGATTTTTCCTAGAGACTTTTTAGCAAAGTTAAGTTATGCTCAAACTACAAACAAACTTGAGCAATAGGTTTCATGAAAACCAAATCTTGGTCTTTAATGGCAGGTATAGCTGTGACCGCATTTTCTTGGGGAATTGTCCCAGCTTGGGCGGAAAATTGGATTTTTATGGGTGAGGCTGCCACCGGGGAAGATGTATATGTAGATGCTGATAGTATTTCACGGAACCGGGAAGGGCTGAGATTTATTTATAGCATTGGTGAAGAAACCATCTATGCAATAGCTTGCTGTGACTCACGCACCTGGTATGTCAGCGGTTACGATGAAGTATATTCCCCAAACAGTCACGCTACCTCTGATATGATTGATTATGTCTGTTCCCAGGAATAACCAGTCTCAGTAATCTTTTAACCACAATTTAACTATCCATGGGGAGTCAATAAACCGGAGATTTATTACTGCGGGTATAGTACCAAAGTATAACCCTTGGAAATCCTCAAATATGGATTATATAAAGGCTATCAATTGAGTAACTGGTGAAATGGGCGGGATGTCCGTTGCTGTATATGCCGCCCTATTTTTAAGATTAAGCTAAACCAGCGGCTTGAATTGTCTGCATAAGCCTGTCGATATTGATGACAATATTAATATTTTTGCCGATAAGTTTCGGTTCATTTTCCGGCAAATTATCTCCTAATATAGGATAATATTCCAGTTCACAAATACCACTCAATAATCGATAAATTGACGGACAATAATCTGGGGATAAGATTTCAATAACTGTAGTACCAGTTTGACAGAAAGCTAAATTAGTGAGTCCCGCACCGTGGGGGCTAATAATCACTTCGGAAGTAGCGAAAAGTTCCGCTTGTTGTTCAAGAGTCATTGATTCTAATTGTACTGGTTTAATATTAAACTGTGTTAGGCATTCTATCACCTGGGAATTATTCAAGACCTGGCGAGATTGTGCTAAGGTGCGATCTATATAAATTCGCTGTTTAGTATCCCCCAGACTCGGACAAAAAGTGTGTTTGAGAAAATCACAATTCCACTGGCTAATTTGTAAGCCTCGGTGGGATGAAAGGTTAGGAGTTGGGATAATTATTTGCGCGGCTTTCAGATGATTGATATCTTTATTGCTGATGATTTTTTCGGGTGGAATTTTGAGGGTCTCTAAAGCCTGTTTCTGGTAAGGTGTCTCCCAAGCATTTACCACAAATTTATCAATTGAGTTCAGGTCAATTCCCGCAGCTTCTAATAAATGAAAACGGGCGATAATATCTAACATCCAGTGAAAATATCCCGCCCCAAAACGCACGGATAAAAAGGCAACCACACCATCAATTTCATGGGGTGGCGGTAGGTGTTCGGATACGGCGACAAACTCCGCCCCACCACTAGCTAAATCAGTGACTAATTTGCCATCATCTGTGAAAACTGCACTGGTCGCCATATCTCCCCACACGCGCCCATTTTCGACAATAGCCACGCCGAAATCTCCGGTTGATATCTGACAGGTTGTAAATGTTTCGGGAAGGTTGGTAATTAAAATATTAGCGGGTTTAATCTCAATAGTCTTAGCTGGGTATATGAGGATATATTGAACACTAGGATGGGTTGGGCTGGTTGTGGTTTTTTCTGATAAATTAGGCAATATTTCTCGGATAAATTTTGATGATAATTTTTTGAAGTTTAGGGCATTATTGGCATCCTCAATTAAACCTCTATGGGCTAATATTTGGGCAAAATGATGATAGGCTTTGAGCAAGTCTGGCTTCCGTTTTAATCCCTCTATACATAGGTCTTGTAATTCTTGCCAACGTTGCTTTTCGGTTAACAGTTGTGCGAGAATCTCATAAAGCCATATTAACTCTGGTTTCAGTTCGATCGCTTTTTGATAAGCCGCGATCGCCTCATCAATATGACCTGCTAATTTCAGTGCGTGACCTAATTTTTGATGTAACCAAGAAAGTTGAGGATTGAGTGTAATGGCTTGGCGATAATTAGCGATCGCTTCTTCAATTTCTCCCGTTTCTAGTAAGCTATCTCCTAAACTCATATACAGCCAATCTACATCAGGTTTTAAAGCGATCGCCTGACCACAGACCGGAATTAATTCCGACCATTTTTCCTGAGTTTTCAAAACTTGGGCTAGTCCATAATAATAGTAAAACTGGTTCGGGTTAATTTCGATAGCCTTTTGATAGCATTTCACCGCCTCTTCCCACCTTTCCTGTTGTTTAAAAATTCCCCCTAAATGATGATAAAATACATCCGATTGATTAGGATAATTGACAATTGCTTTTTGATAAATAGCGATCGCCTTTTCTAATTGCTGTTGCTGTTGTAACTGATTCCCCAAATTCAGATAATCTTGAAAACTCACCGGGTCAGCACTTAACAAAATAGCTTTACACCAATATTCTGTAGCCTTTTCCGGCTGACCACATTGGGTAAACACCTTAGCCAAATTACGATAGAACCCCGCCATATTAGGGCGAATTTCCAGAGCCTTTTCATAGGCATTTATCGCCTCATTCCAGCGTTTATTTTGGGCGTAAAGACTTCCTAAATTAGCATAAACTTCCGCAAAATTAGGCGCGATTTTTAAAGCACTATGATAACAAGACTCCGCCGCCGTCAAATCCCCTTGTAACTGTCTTATCGTCCCCAAAGTTTTATAAGACAACGCAAAATTAGGGTCGATTTTTAACGCTTGTTCACAACAGTTAATCGACTCCCCCCAATTCCTTTGTTTTAAATAGTAAACTGCTTTTTCATTAAGTTGAATAACTTCCGATTGCAGATTATCATTATTTGACATTTTACAGTAACTCCCAGTAAATAACAATTTCACCTTATACCACTGTTATAAACCCAATTTATCTATTTTACCCAGAGCCTTTTCAGCCGCCTTTTTACTAGCCTCTTTTTTACTGGAACCTTTACCCTCTCCATAAACCTTACCCTGAACCATAACCTGGACAGTGAACTGTTTTTTGTGGTCGGCTCCTTCCTCCTTAATTGTTTCATATTCTGGTGTAATTGGACCTATATTTTTTTGCACCCATTCCTGTAATCTATTTTTCGAGTCCGCCGCCACTTTCCCCGAATTACCTTGAGAAAGCGAAGTAATTTCAGCTATCACCGAATCGAACAAAGGTTGTAGAAATTCCTGTACTTTCTTCATCCCAGAATCCAAAAAATAAGCCCCAATCATCGCCTCAAACGTATTGCTTAATAAGGAAGGATTCAGCGCCGCGCCTTTCCCTAATCTGATATATTGTTGTAGGGCTAATTTTTCCGCAAACTTAGCCAACTGCTTATTTTCCACCAAAGCCGATCGCAACTTAGTTAAATCCCCTTCATTCCTGACACTTTTATACTTATTATAAAGATACTCACCCGATATAAAATTTAACACCGAATCCCCCAAAAACTCCAACAATTCATTATCCCGCTTAACTTCCTTCGGGTGTTCATATAGATAGGAACTGTGAGTTAAGGCGTGATTGAGTAAATCCACATTTTGAAAAGGTATTTTTTTCAGCAATTTCGATAATTCTCGCCGCAGTTTTTTTTCTCGGTCAGGATCCATATTTTGGTCTTCGATAATTTTACTTAACATAATCTCCTGATGTTGTTTTAATTGATTAATTATGGAGTTTTCAGCCTGAAAAGCCGTCAACAGCAGCACCATGTTATCTATAGCACGTTCCGTATATCGGTGAGAAAATTCATTCCCATGAGCCCAGTTATTCCTAAGTTGAATTAACTCAAATATTATCCCCCTATGTTGATTATCCACATTTTCATTGTTTTTAAAAATACTATCCCATTTATTCGATATAACTTGCAGTAATGCTCCGATATCTTGAGATAGCCTCTCCTCCAATTCTCGCTTTTTCATGTTTTTGTATTTGGTGATATATTTTTGAGCTTCCTCCTGCCATTGGTCTGAATATTTGTTTGTCATTTCCTGTTTAAACGGAGGATATAAGCCCTCAGCTAATAACTCTAAAGCGTCCCCAATTCTTTCTTTATTGCTAATCATCATTTGCTATCTAATAATTAATTAGCGACTATTATAGCTAATCTTCCTAAACAGACTATTGATATAGCTGGCTATTCATAATTTCTGATAATCTACAATCCCCAAGGTATTGGATTTTCAAAAGACTGTTAAGAATTATTACAGATTTATGGAAAATTGCTCGCAAAAAGTTGACGAGATTCTGGGGGTTATGATACCATCAAATAAATCTCACCCAAGGGATTACTCTGTCCTTATGCAAAAATAGAGCCTACAACCCCGATTATATCGCGATTAACATTATTTTCTCACGAAAATATTAAACTGGCGATGCACGAGTTTTCTGGCCAAAAGCGATCGCCTTTTTTATGCCTATTGACAAAAACGCCACTTTGTGGATTCTTAATTGTTGATAATTGACTGATATCCTAGGTGATGTGGATGGTCAGAGTCAAAAATCAAAATATGAGACTTGAGGAAGCGGTTGAATTTGCCGAAAACCCGGAACCCCGGTGTCCCTGTGTGTTATTGCTAGACACATCAGCATCTATGCAGGGAGAACCCCTAGATGGTCTCAATGCAGGATTAATGACTTTTAGGGAGAACCTAATCAAAGACGAACTCGCGAAAAAACGGGTTGAGATCGCGCTGATCACCTTTGATAACCAGGTAAAAATCATCCAGGATTTTGTCACAGCCGATCGCTTTGAACCCCCCCTGTTAAACGCCCAGGGTCAAACCTATATGGGAACAGCCATAGGGGAGGCTTTAGACATGATTGCCAGTCGCAAAGCCGAGTATCGCAATAATGGGATTACCTACTATCGTCCTTGGGTGTTCATGATTACCGACGGCGAACCCCAGGGAGAAAGCGATCGCATCACAGAACAGGCCATTAAACGCATTCGAGACGAGGAAGCCAACAAACAGGTCGCATTCTTTGCGGTAGGCGTAGAAGGGGCGAATATGGAGCGCTTAGGAGAGATTGCTCAACGAACCCCCCTGAAACTGAAAGGGTTAGATTTTCGGGAAATGTTCATTTGGCTATCCGCCAGTATGCAAACAGTTTCTCACTCCAAAGTTGACGAACAGGTAGCCCTACCACCGCCAGGATGGGGAACTGTCTAGCCAAAAACTCATGCGATCGCAGACTTTTACCATGAACCCAAATTCTGCCTACTGGCAAATTATCTCAGCTTCCGTGGCGGGAACCAGTCACGAAAAGCAAGCCATTCCCTGTCAAGATGCTCATATCTATCGGGAGATTGACCCCCATCAATTTATTGTCGCTGTAGCCGATGGTGCGGGTTCAGCTTCCCTTGCTGATGTGGGAGCCCAACTAGCAGTTAAAACCGCCACCCAATTAATCGAAGAGTATCTATCCTCCGTCGATGACACCGCCGCCGTGGACTGGAACAGTCAATTGTTAGCTGTTGTTAGCCAAACCAAACAGGCGATCGAAGCCGAAGCCGACCACAGGGATATATTGGCGCGGGAACTAGCAACCACATTAATTTTAGGGGTAATTACCGCTTCCACCATTGCTGTAGTTCAGATAGGTGATGGCGCGGTGGTAGTTGAAGATCAACAGGGAACTTTGATGGCTTTAACTATTCCCGCCAGTGGAGAATATTTAAACGAAACCACCTTTCTGGTTTCCCCGAATGCGTTAGAATCTGCTCAAATTCAGGTATGGTCTGGAATGCCTAAGTATTTGGCTATATTTTCCGATGGTTTACAAATGTTAGGATTAAAAATGCCTGAAGGAAAACCGCACGCTCCGTTTTTTTCTCCTCTATTTCAATTTGTGGAAACTATCTGCGATCGCACAGAAGCCGAACAACAGTTAATTTCATTTTTGCGATCGCCTAGGGTAAATCAGCGCACCGATGATGATTTAACCCTGATTTTAGCTGCCAAAAAGCCAACATCATCCCAATAAACGCCATTACAATATGTACAGCCGTAACTCTCTACGGGAACCCCAAGGGCTATAATATACCAAATATAGACTCTTATTATATGGGGGTCAGCGGTCTTGTCACATTTACATCGATGGTTACAGTCCATTAAGAGGCGATTTAAATACTGCTGGTTAGCTTTATTCATTGGTGCGATCGCCACTCTCGCCGTGCTGCTGATTTGGCACAAACTCTACATCCGAGAGCAACGGCATTTTGCACAACTGGTTCAGCAAGAAGCCAACAGTATCCAGTCTATCCTCAATCGAGAGTTATCCAGCCACATTGTATCCCTAAATCGTATCGCCAAGCGTTGGGAACTCAGTAATGGCACTTCCCGAGAATTTTGGGAAGCTGATGTCAGCAACTATTTAGATGATACTCATGGCTACCAAGCCATACTCTGGGTAGATCCATCTTTTATCGTCCGTTGGATAGTTCCTTTAGAGGGAAACGAACAAGTCCAGGATATGGATTGGACACAAGAACCCCGTCGCCGAATTAGTTTACAAGTAGCCAGAGACCTCAATCAGATTATCCTGAGTAAACATATTTCATTAGTTCAGGGTGGCGAGGGATTTCTAGTAATTATTCCTTTGTTTGTGAATGAGCGCCATGATGGGTTTATTGTGGGAGTCTTTGAATTTACATCTTTCTTTGATGGGATTTTGCCCATATCTCCCTTGTATACGATTCAAATATATGACCGTGGGGATTTAGTTTATAGCAATGGTGATTTCTCAGAATCTCCCTTTCAAAAAACCTCAATTGTCCGCGCCTATGGAGCCGATTGGACAGTCCAAATTTCTCCGCAACCTGCTTGGATTGAAGAGGAAAAATCTCCCCTTCCTACCCTGGTTTTATCAGCAGGTTTAATCATAGTTGGGACTATGGCACTCACCGTCTATTTAGGTCAATATGCTTGGCGTTATGCTGGCAAAACCCAAAAAATTAACCAGCAACTGCAAAATGAAATCATCCACAGACAGCAAATAGAAGCCATCCTCCTAGACTCCCAAAGACAATATCAAACCCTCATCGAAAATTCCCCGGATATTATTCAACGCTTTGATACCAGTTTTAAACATATTTATGTCAGTCCCATTTTAAGCCAATTAACCGAAATTCCTCTACAGACTTGGATTGGCAAAACTTGCCGGGATTTGCCATTCTCTGTAGCCATGGCTGATAGTTGGGAGGCGGCGGCGAATCGGTTATTAACAACTGGTGAAAAACAGATTATTGAATTTGAAGCTGAGACAGTTAATGGTTGGCGCTATTTTGAAATGGCGATCGTCCCAGAAATTAACCAAGGCAAAAATCTTACATCTATCCTTTGTATTTCCAGAGATGTAACTGACCGTAAACAAGCCGAAACCTCCCTAAAACTTAGTCAAGCCAAGTTTGAAGCATTGGTAACTAATATGCCGGGAATGGTCTATAGTTACTGTCCAAACAACTCCCAAAATCTGCCTGATTTTAAATTTGTGAGTCATCACTGCTTTGATATCTTTGAATTAGAAGCTAATACTATTCTGGCAGACATCAATTCTCTGATTAACTTAATCCACCCAGATGATTTACCGTCTTTGCGTGAATCAATGCAACAATCTTTGCAGGAATTTTTACCCTGGTATTGGCAAGGTCGGGTTATTACTAATTCGGGAAAAATGAAGTGGGTAGAATGTAATGCTCAACCCCAATCAACCCCAGAAGGTAATATTTGGCATGGCATTGTTTTTGATATTAGTGAACGCAAAAAATATGAAGAAAATCTGCGGCGTTTCCAGGGTATTGTTGCCACGACTGCGGAAGCGATCGCCTTAATTAATCGGGATTATATTTACCAAATTGTTAATCAAACCTACGCCAATTTAACCGGAAAATCCGAGGATTTTATTATTGGCAATATCATCGAAAATGTATTAGGTAAACAGATTTTTAATGAAATAGTTAAGCCTCTATTTGATAGATGTCTAGCCGGAGAAATAGTCCGCTATGAAGCCTGGTTAAGTTTTCCGGGAGAACCCAGGTTTATCGGAGCCACCTATTCCCCGATTTTGCAACCTGATGGCACAGTAAATGAAGTGATTGTCACTGTCCGAGATTTAACCTCATTAAAACAGGCAGAACTTGCCATTCAACAACAATCTGAGAGACAGGATATCTTATCAAAAGTCACCAATAGAATCAGGCGATCGCTCCATGTTCAGGATATCCTTAATACCACCGTTGTCGAAGTCTCCAAATTTCTGGGAAATGACATAGTTTTAGTTTGCAAATTCCAGTTAAATTGGAGTTATGAAATCATCGCTCATTCTAGGGAACTATCTAGGGACTCTGACCTACTTTTTTGTGCAATAGATCCGGTCATGACTATCAAAATTGACCAAATAATTTTGGAAATTGCCCAATCTTGTCGCACCGGAAAAATTAATGCTTCTGTGGAAAGGTGGCAAAAATTTCAAGGACCGACTCATTTAATCTTCCCCATTTGGTTAGAAGCCGAGCAACTTTGGGGACTACTTATCGCTTATTTTTCCTCAGAAGATAACAACTATAAACCCGCAGAAATCGATATGCTGAAACAACTAACAGAACAGTTAGCGATCGCCATTCAACAAGGCGAACTATATCATCAGCTTCAGATAGCCCATGAGGAACTCGAGAAAGTCTACAATCTCGATTCTCTGACCGGAATCGCTAACCGCCGCCATTTTGATCATATTTTACAGCAGGAATGGTTACAACTGCAACGGGAAAAACAACCCCTATCAATAATCATGTGTGATATTGATTATTTTAAGTGTTATAATGACACTTATGGACACATTGCCGGGGATAAATGCCTGCAAAGGGTAGCTAATGCCATCAAAAATTCCCTGAAACGACCGAGGGATTTAGTCGCCCGTTATGGTGGCGAAGAATTTGTGATTTTATTACCCAACACACCCATAGAAGGTGGTCTAGAAATTAGCCAACAAATACAGGAAGCTGTGTTCAAGTTAAATATGCAGCCCGGCGCAATTCCTGCTAACTTCCAACGGGTGACTGTGAGTATGGGAATTGCCAGTAAAATTCCCAGCCACAAACAATCACCAACCCAACTTCTTTTTGATGCCGATCGCGCCCTTTACCAAGCCAAAAACAATGGCAGAAACCAATATGTGATCGCGAATTACCCAGAACACAATAGCCACTAACTATCTGCGTCTGTATCGTTGCTGAAATCGCTTAATCCCGGCTTTTTCCAAGTTTTTAACTAACTGTTGCAGTTGAGTTAAATTAGTGTTTCTGCGTCCATATCGCCAATGCACATAAGTTTGACAAACTTCTGATATCGCCTCAGCTTCATCAACAGAACATTGATTAGCGATCGCCTCTGCATACTCCACCGGAGTTTGGGCGGGATGTTTCGGATAACCCCGTTGGGCTAATAATGCCAACAGTTTTTGATATAGTCTTTCTTCCGGGGGTAATTTAGCCAAGCGTCGCCTCTCGCGCCAATTTTTCCATCCATCCCACAGCAACCAACTTAGGAACCCGACACCAGATAAAGTTATCGTCGCCGTAAACAAGCCAACCCACCCCCTAGTAAACAGATCGATAAACCAGCCGACAACCGTATCCAACGCCCCGAAAATAGTCGCCAATATCCTCTGTAAACTATTTGTTACCGGAGAAGGTAGCCATCCCGCCACCCAATTCCAAAAAGCCCTCAGCGCACTAAAAGTCTGATTTTCCTCAATAGAAGGCGGGATTAAATCCATCCCCGGAATGGGATTAAAAGCAAACCAACCATATTCAGGAAAATAAACCTCCGTCATCGCATGAGCATCAGTATTTTTAATCACATATAACCCCGTAAATGGGTTAAACTCACCCGGTTCAAAACCCGCCGTTAGTCGCGCCGGAATGCCAATAGAACGCAACATAATGGTTAACACCGTCGCAAAGTGATCTGGATAACCGCCTCTGATAATTTCTCCCTCTGGACTATCTTTATAGCCAAACAAAAACGCCTCCACCAAATCCTCATCAGGTCTCAAAAAAGGCGGGTCTTCTTGTAGTTTATAAACGGGGCTTTGTTTTAAGTATTGAGCTAAATAAAGGGCTATTTCATAGGGAGATGTTAAGGCTTGTTGCTCAGGGTTGGATTGATTCCGCGCCGCCAAAATCTCCTCGGTTCTTTGTCGCACCCTGTCCCGAATTTCATCAGGAACCTGCAAATAGTAATCACGAATAGCTTGTGTGTAGTCAGTGGAGGCTTGACCCAACTGGGTGCGGTTACGATAGGGGACTCTGGAAATCACCGTATAGGTTAATCCCTCCCGCAACATCAAAGGCGATCGCAAAGTTCCCTCTCGGTCGATCGCAATTTCCTCAGTCGGGAAATACAATTGTTTAGCCTGTTTTAAAGCCGGGATTAAATTAGGTAATTGAATCACCGCCGTATAACTTTGGATCACCTCCCTAGTTCTAGCCTGTGTCGGTGGCGGAAACAGATTAAACAGATAGGACCACCAAGTGCGTTGGACAGTTTCTACCTGGTCATTGCGGGAAATTTCCCACCCCTGACCCGTGTACTTATCAAAGCCGATCACCCGAAAAAATCCCCGTGCTTGCGATCGAACCCTCAGCACAACCTGCGGCCTTAAATTTCCCCTAAGATTCTGATTAATCCGAGTGTTAAAACCATAATATTGAACCTCATCTAAAACACCCGCCCCCGACTCCTGATTTTGTCCAATTCCCGACCCCGTGCCATCTCCAGAATCCCCCGTATAACCAGGGTTAAAAATTTGTCTGCCATCAAATTCCCCTCGTGGCATTTGAATAGGGGAACTCATCGGAAAGTTCCGCAGTTGATAGCCAGGAAACCGAGGGAGAAGGGCAAAAATCACCAATCCCAAAGCCACAATAGCCAGAAAGCTAACCCCCAAAAACTTGAAATTCAAGTTAGAAGGAATCCTCAATTTAGGAGAACTAGCCTCCGAGGGGTTCAACTTTTCCAATCCCAACCGGGAACGGTAATCTAAGATTAAAGTTGGCAACGAGAGCGCCAAAAACACCAAAATCACCGGCCCAAAAGTCAAAGTTTGGCTAAGAGTACCAGCCACCCCCATTAAAATCAAGCCAATGACCATCGAATAGCCCAGATCCTTGCGTCGTGGCAGATCAAAGCTATGGAGAACCTGCAAATTAATTAACAGTTGTGCCAAAACAATTCTGGTATCGATCAACTCCAGCACTAGACGACTGAAAAAAACCGCCATTGCTACCAACATACCAATAGCAATACAAAATTTAATTGGCACATTACGATGACGACGACGAAACCAACTCCAGGTCGCCCCCACCAAACTGACAGGGATCGCCCATAGATTTAGTGGCTCCTCGATCGCCACATCAGTAGCAATAATGCCCACAACCACCAATAACTGCACGAAAATGCGGAGCAGAAGTGAGTCCTCTGGCTCAGGTTGAGGTATTGCTTCGATCCGTCGCCACAATTGACTGAAGATAGGGATATCGGCTGTCATGGATTTGAAAATCTGCTAGTCACTCTCAGATTACTGTAACCCATATTTCTGAAAATCAGCTTCACCTATCAAAATTTAACTCATCATCCGAGGGTAAATGGCAAAACAGAGGGGATTTTGTTCGCAGTCATAAAACAACACATTGAGTCGATAGATATGATTAGGCTCTGGATCTACCAGCTCCATGGTCACATATCCAGCCTCGGTGCGTCTAGCCGTGGTTTCGCCATGATTTCCCTTCAATTGCAGACATCCACCGGCAGGTAATTTAGCCAAAATCATTAAGCAATTGCCATAATCGCGGGTCTGATATTGGGCTTGTACTGTTAACAGCCCTAAGCTAGTTTGCCACTCCTGAAGCCCTACCGACTTATTCAAAAAACAAGTTATCGTCAGCGTATCGAGGATTTCTCGCGCCGCCAGTAGCAACAAAACCATTTGCTGTTGTTGATTAGCCGTCTCATAGGGGGGGAGTTGTAGCTTGTTCAATTCAGGATCGCGAACTTCCCCTAAAACCAGCCTACCTGCCCATTCATTAAGCAAATCAGAGGCTTGTGGGAAAAAACTTTCCACCGCTTCCACCAGTTTCGCGCCTTGTTGTAGGGTTGAATGCAAAACCTTCTGACACGGAGTCAGAAGATCAGCAAAAACCGTTTCTGGTAGAAAAGTAGACCATTTCAGGTTTTCCCTTTGAGCATTCCACCAAGAAGGATTGGGAACAGTCGGATCGCTAATCACGTCTGGGTAAATAGCATCAGCGCCGAGTTCAGTTTCCCAAGGGAATAGCGGTGGTTTTTCTTGGATCTCAATTCTTAACCTGTTTTTTAACAGGCTTTCAAATCTGTCTTTCACGGTTGGTATCTCTCCCAGTTTAATTGGTTCGTCGTTGGGGTAGAAAACGTCAATCTCTTCATAGTCCAGTAGATCGGCTTCTGACCACCCTGGTTCTTCGACCCTAGAACTATTTGCTAATTGATCTGCTGAGGTAGCAGGTTCACCAGCAGCAGAGGAAGCAGTCTCAAGGGGTTGTGATTCAGACCCCTCGAAAAACTGGCACTCGGAGAGTTGACGATCTGGATTTATTTCGTTATTCATCAGTAGATGCACTAGCTCCGGACACTGAACGATTTCTAAGATCCCAGGCTAATTCCAAAACTTTAAACCACCGCTTTTGTACTTGAGTCGCCTTGCAACCTAGATTTTCGGCGATCGCATGATCAGATAGCCCCTTTTGCTTTAACCTTAGCAAATTCTTTTGATCTTGGCTAAGTTGACTCTGGAAATCCTCCCACTGGTGGGGGAGTAAACCCAAATTGCGATCTAAATCCGCTTCTAACCACTGATGCACCAATTCCCAACGATGACTCAAAGCAAATCGCAACAAATGATATTTAAATCGCTGTTGAAGATAATCCCGTTGGCGAGGGGTTAGCCCCAAAATCGCCTCTATCTCTCGAGTGGGCAAATCTTGCATTCGCAAGGTGAAATAATCGGCACAGTCTTTTTGATTGTGTTCCTCAAGATATTCGATTAACTCTTCCACAACCGTTTGGCGTAGGGATTCTAGTTCTGGTTCGTTAGACTCAGCCACCATGGCGGCTCGCACCTCTTGTACAGATGAGTCGTTCCAGGTTTGATCAGAATCCTGTATCCCACCTTCTGCGGCTTGATCAAGATCCACAAACGCTTCTCTGGGTTGTTGTTGAGAAAATGTCTGCGATCGTAGAATGATTAATTGTTGACTACGACCTCGGGCGAGAGGAATACGCCGTTTTCCATATCGTTCCGTAAAGGCTAGATATTCCGCTAGTTCCAGTAATGTCTGGGGACGATAATCGGCCGGAATTTGGTTTTCCTTGCGGAAGGCATTTAGTGATTCAACATAAAACCCCTGTAAAAAGTCCCTAATCAGTTCCAATCTAGCGTGATAACTTGATTGAACCTGGCGCGGTGTGATATATCGATAGATAATGGCACTGAGAGTGCTGTGGAGTTCCAACGGTGCCTGCTTTGACCTGAGTTTATAATAGTGAAGACATTGTTGTAAGCGATGCTGTGCGAGTGTCATCGCCCAAGTCTCCACATCCCCCGAGGCTTGGATGCGCTGGCTTTCTGTACAGATCCGAATTGCTTCTTCTGTTAAGCGCCAAGCGATATCCTGACAGTTCTGCTCAGATGCCTGGGTGGCCTGTTTTAGCTCACCGGACAACCGTTGAAAAATTTTATGGCTCTGGCAGATTTCCCCCATGATGATAATTTTAGTAACAATGACCCTAACCTATGCTTTCCAGTAAAGCCTCTGAGTTTCCGGAGGGTTTCCCAACCGGGTTGTGTTTAGTTACGATCACAACACCGGCAATTTTCTAGTCGCCTACCTGATCAATTGGGGTTTTCTCGGTTATCATGTAGCGCGAAAATCAGCACTTACTCAAGTTTAACAATGGATTTCGACCAACAAATTCAAGCCTTGATTGAAAATGCCCCCCAGGATGGTTCTACTCCTGACATTATTAAGGCGATCGCTCCCGGTCTCAAATTACTGGCCGCTCAATTAGCACACCTACAGTATTTTATTTTGACCAGTCTTGACCAAAATTTGGTATTAACTACTCTCGGTAATGTGGATAATCCCGATCTACAAAAGCAAGTTATTTATGCTTTTTCTAGTTTAGATGATGCTTCCGTTCACTCTAGGATAGATCTTTCCACTTCTGTGGTCGCTGTCCCCGTTCCCGTTACCCACATTTTGTTTCAGGCGATCGCTATCCCCCAACTAGATAGTTTTATTTTCTTTGACCAGCCTGGTCATCTTGACGCTGCTACTGAGGTTAAACGCCAAGATGTACAGGATACTATCCAAGTTTACCTACAACAATATCAGTCTCTGCGTCGCTCTAAGTCTCGCCCTATCCCTCCAGATATTGCTTAAATCAGTCCCCTTACCCCCGTACCACTTTCTCCTTCCCTTGACCCTCAAAACTCCGTTTCTTAATGGTTTCTTAATTGTCAAAATCACAGGTATTTTATATAATTATAGTGACTGTTAATTAACCCCCAAAAATTTTCCCTAAATCAGCCCCTTGCATCTGCTATTTCCACCTAGGATTCGGGTGGGGTCAGGCAGCAATTTCCGTTCATCAAAACTGCTCACACGGTCAACTATTTCTCACCAAAATATGGCAGCTTTGTATTATGAAAATTAATCAAGTAATATATCTAGGATTTAGTGCAATTTTTTTATTAGTCGGCATCAGTACCTTAGTGGAAGAGTGGCAACAAAGAACTCTAGATCAATCCTTTAAGTTGGTAGTTCATACCTACGAAGTTAAGCTGAATTTGCAGGATATTTACAAAAATTTGGTCGATGCAGAAAGCTCTCAAAGGGGATTCATTATTACCAAAGACCAAGGTTTTTTGGAACCCTATTATTCAGCTAATACAAAAATCGAGGGTAATTTAGACACTTTATCTCAATTGCTGCAAGGTAATTCCATACAAACCCAGAGATTAACCAATCTTCAAAACTTAACTAACCAAAAATTGGCGCTACTTGAACAAACCATAAATTCAGTTAGATCCGGAGAATCAGAACAATTTTTAGCCTGGGTTAATTCGGGAATTGGTAAGCAACTTATGGATAATATTCGCAGTGAAATTAATAGGATGATTGAGGAGGAACAAAATTTATTGACTGACCGAAATCAGCGTTATCAAGCCATCCAAAAATTAGCAATAATCATTAATTGGGGTAATTTTTTTATGGTAATCACCATTGGCTCTATAACTAGCTTTATTGTGATTCGTGTGATTATGAATCCTATTCAACAAGTTACACAGGTTCTGGCTACCTCCTCAGCAGAAATTGCCGTGGCTACTGAACAACAGCAGAGACTAGCCAGCCATCAAGCTGTTTCCATTAATCAAACTACTAATGCTATTCAACAAATTAGCGAAGGGGCTAAACAATCAGCGGAGGATGCTGATCACGCTTTAGGAAAGGCTCAACAGGTTTTAGACATCAGTGAACATGGCAATCAAGTAGTCCAACAAAACTTGGCAAGTATTGCCGAATTAACTGATAATGTCGAAAATATCTCAGAACAAATTGAGGTTTTGAGACAGCATACAGTGGAAATAAGCACTATATCTAATTTAGTATCTAGTTTAGCTAATCAGACTAATATATTGGCTCTGAATGCCTCTGTTGAAGCTGTGCGTGCAGGAGAAGCAGGTCGCGGATTTGGTTTGGTGGCGCTGGAGGTTCGTAAGTTATCAGACCAAAGCCGAAACTCAGCTAGGGAGATTGATAATTTGGTTGGTCTGATTCAAAATTCCCTGAAATCTACCATTGAAGCTGCACAAAAGGGAACAGAAAACGTTAAGGTGGGTATGAAAATGACGGAAAATACTGCTAATGTATTTGTAGAGGTGGCTGATGGCATTAAAAATGTGGTCGCGAGTAATCAAAAAATTGCTCAAATCTCTGAACAACAGGCGATCGCTATTCAGCAAATTGTCACAGCTACCAATGCTATTAATCATGCAGCAGTGGAAACCGCTAGTGGCATTCAACAAACCCAAGTCGGTACTCAAAACCTGAATCAGGCGGCCCATACTCTCCGGGTTTTGGTATAACCAAAGTCTCCCCAACTGGCAATTTTCACCATGGAAATTGATACCAAATCCCTGATGGGGGAGATGTCGCCACCCCCACCGAACCTAATAAATCAGTATATTCTACTCACCACATAGTCCCCTAATTCCACCAGAGCTTGACGAGACTCCGAAGGGGGTAACTGCTTGATATGTTCTACGGCGACTTGGGCGTGGTGGATGGCGAGTTCTCGGGATTTCTCAATCCCAGAACTTTCTTGAATTAAGGCGATCGCCTGTTCCAAGTCCCCATCTTGAGCAAATTCGCGATCGATCAGAGTTTCCAGAAAAGGCTTTTCTGCCAAAGCAAACAGCGTCGGGGCTGTCAGGTTTCCGCTTTTGAGATCCGAAGCAGCCGGTTTACCTAGAGATTCCGTCGAACCTGTAAAGTCTAAAATATCATCGACAATTTGAAACGCCAAGCCAATATTACGACCATATTTATACAAATCTTCTGCTAGTTCTGCTGACACTCCACTTAACAGACCAGCCGCCTTAGAGCTATTGGCGATTAAAGATGCTGTCTTGTAGTAACTCTTTTCGAGATAGGCTTCAATGGACAAGCTAGTGTCAAATCGATTTAGTCCCTGTTGAATTTCTCCCTCTGCCAGATCCATGATCACCTGTGACAGAAGTTTAACTACCTCTAAGTTATCCAGGTTGGCTAAATACCAGGAGGACTGGGCAAATAGGAAGTCTCCGGCTAAAACCGCCACCCGGTTATTAAACAAACTGTGAACTGTCGGGACACCCCGCCGCAGTTCTGATTCATCCACCACGTCATCATGAACCAAACTAGCAGTATGGATCATTTCTGTGATTTCAGCCAGACGGCGGTGCTTAGGTATGATTTCGTGATCGGGCATGGTTGCCCTAGATATTAGCAGCACGATCGCCGGACGCACCCGTTTTCCCTGTACGCTAAATAAATGCTCTGCTGCTGCATACAGGATCGGGTGACGAGCGCCCACCAGTTGTTTCAGGTTATCGGTTAGCAGTTTTAGGTCTGCTTCAACGGTCGAAAATAGAAGAGTGCGAGAGGTCATGGGTTTGCCAACTCAGGCTGGATGATTAACAAAATTTTACATATTATAGTTCGATTTTAAGCTAAGGCTATCATCTCACCAAACTGATACATTTACGCGACATTTATCCGGCTATTGCCTGACAATGCGACGATAGCACTATTACCCGTTAAGGTAACAGAGGCGGTATCCCGCAAAGCTTTTAGAAAGATTCCAAAAGCACCGTTCCAGTCCCTGGGTAGAGTGAACCCGCACTCCGGACATCGGAACACTTTTGAGCCACCTAGCTGGGAATGCACATGACCACAGTGAGTACAGGTTTTGCTGGTGTATTCTTCCGTCACATCTACAACTGTGGTTCCAGTTATCTCGGCTTGATGTCTCAGGGTTAGTTTGAATCGATAATGCGCCCATGTCAGCATGGCGCGGGCAGTCTTAGACCTGATTAGACGCTTCACCTTGGCAACCATATCGGAAGTCTCGAAGGTGGGCAGAAAAATTATACTGTAGTTATGAGTCAAGTAGTGAGCAATTTGTTTGTGGGCCTCATCCACTAAATTCCGGATTTTAGTTCTCATTCGTTGAGCCGCTTGCCTCATCCGTCGCCTTCTTGAACGACAGGGTTCCTTGGCGATTCGGCTCATCAAATCATCCAAATGTTGACATAGCCTAGTAATGCGTCCTATATCCCCGGAGCCCAATTCCAGAAATCGAGAGCCATCAAACCCAGTTATGAAAGTTCGGACACCCGGGTCTAATGCAATCACGCCAGTAGCGTCAGTTGTGGTAACGGCAACTGGTTCAGGGAAAATCGCCAACCATCGACCTTTGGTAAACACCAACTGAGTCCCTTGCCCGCAAGTTTTAGGGATAGCTTCGGAAACCATGAAAGTTAATCCTTTCGTGAGCCTTGGATACCAACTCCCTGAAGAGAAATTAGTATTATTGAACTTAATCCCTTGAGAGCTGTCACGACAACTTCTAAACCTTGCATCAGGACTGGCGGTCAAAGCCTGATAGGCATCAAAGATGGCATTTTGCCGAATGTGGCAGGGTGTTTCTTTGACCCATTCGGGTAAGTCACTCTGCATCACTTCGTTGCGTAATTTCAGTTTGCTTAGTCGTTTACCACTCCTAGATAATGCAATTGCTTGGTTGTAGCAATACCGACAAGCAGCCAGCCATTTACGCCAGACTTGATTTAGCTCCGGGCTGGGGTAAATCCGGATCTTCTTTGACCTGAGTTTTGTATTTACTCCGTCGGTATAATCGGGAACTGAAGCAGTGGAGGAGGGCGAGGATGTCCTCAACCATTTCTGGTTCTGGACTGAGACTTGTCTGGTTGAGAACCATGAGTGAGCAACTGTTTTGCTCACAGAGCCATCGAAACAAGTCAAATCCCCATATTGCCAATCGGTCTGGGTGGGCAACGACAACCATGCCGACATCTCCTGACAAGACTTGTCCCAGTAAGGCCAGCATTTTCTTTCCCTTTCCCTTGAAGTTGAGCCCGCCTCGGATTTCTGAGACGACTTCTGCTTCGGGGTAGAGGTTGGACAGTGCGGCCACCTGTCGGTTGAGGTCGGACTGCTGGGCGCGGCTACTAACTCTGGCATAGATAACGACTTTGCGTTTGTCACTGCCTGATTTGGCAGCAGTATATCACTCAACGTTGTATCGTCGTTGCCCAGCGGGGGTTCTGATGGTCTCGATTGAGCCATTGTCGTCCCATCTGCGGAGTGTTCTTTCATGGACTCCAAGGATTTGGGCGGCTTCCTTGGGTTTGACATATCTGGCAATAGGTTTATCCTCAACTCTTCTCGCTTATTAGACCCTATTGCCCTAAAATATTAACCTAATTTGAGATTAAATCATGCTCTCAACTGGGATTATACCCCACCAGAGCATCAACTTGAGATCTTCACCACACCTGCATCAAATCTAATTAACCGTGAACCCCCTACAGGGCGGGTTGATTAATCTTGGACTATGCCAAATTAGCTACTAGACGGGCCTACCCCTAGATGATCTCTGCCCTCTCCCCCATCACCTATTGTCCATGATCCGTTGTCCATTGCCCCTGAAAATTTTTTTCTCATAATTGGTACAATTCGTTAATTTTGTGTTAGGTTAATTGTTAAGAGTTTAAGAAAATTCTACACATTAAGGGCAACAGGTGTGGCAGCCAAATATTAACTGGCTGTTGTTGCACAGGTTATCCACAGAAGAGGGGATAGCTAGGGGCGATTTTAGAAGTTCCTAAGCTGGCATCAGATTATGGTGTGGCGGCTTGGTGGGTTCAAGACCAATCAGCACGGTCTAGGCTTATATTTAGGCGGCGGACTTGCTGTAGAAGTCTGGTAACTTGGCATAGGTATTAGGGAAACTTTCTGGAGTTGCAAATCTCTGGTTAGTTTTTGTTGATGTGCCTGGTGGTATCCCTGATTAGATAGCGATCGCCACCCAGCTATAACCTGGCGTGGGAAACCTGCCCCTATGTATATGTAGCTACTCTTAAACTCCCATATATGCTCCTCTCTCACACACAGACTAGCCGCACCACCTATGAACTACCACGAATTACCGTTAATGATTCCCCTACTCGCCACCGGTTATGTGTTGACTATTTATTTGCTGTTGATGGTGGCTAAACATACAGCAGCGCGATTTTCTCGCTTTCGCTCTTAGTTATATTGATCACCGATCATTAATTCGCTGAAAACAACCACTCCCATTTGGCGGAGTGGTCTTTTCTATGATGAAATATTCTTCACACAAACAGACTCGGTAAAATTACTTAGTTACATAGACAATAGGCGATCGCGATCGCTATGCAGATTGACTGACAGTTAACCGCTGGTCGGAAATAGCCGTGTCTAATTTTTCCCAAGAGTAAATAAAGGGAGAACTTGCCAGCGAACAAGATGCCCAATCACTTTGCACAGAACCGTGAAACAACTGGCAAACACCGCCTCGTCGCCCCTCAGATTTATAGTGGAGGCAATTGCGACAAGTCGATGGAGTAGAATTTTTGATCGGCATGACAAACCTCTGGAGCTCACTTGATTTATTGTTTATCAAAATCGCTCAAGAACCTGTTATCTAAACTACAGTTTGCCAAGAAATATCAATCAATCTATTCCACACCAATATATTTATGAAGCTGAACCGAAAGCCGATAACCTGGAAACTGTTTTAATTTTGCCAATACCAAAGGCAAAGTGCGGTCTATATCAGTCCACTGCGGTTGTAAAAAAACCGGAATCGTAGAATTTTCCGCCAAACGGCATCGATAAAACTCCAACTCATCCCCCACATCAATCACCAACTTAATTTCGGAAGCCCGTCGCCACATCTGTGATACCACCGGATAACGGGGGCTGATATGTTCCTTGGGACTCAGAGTAATCCAGCATAGATCAGAAACATCTTGCCAAAACGCCCCCGATGTCTCAATAGAAACCTGCCTCCCAGTTTCTTCTAATACCCTCACCAAATCAGGTAACTGAGGATATATAAACGGTTCACCCCCAGAAATTACCACCCTGGGCGACACCAACTCCGCCAACAGTTCATCAAAGCTACGCATATTCCGGGGTAAACCTTTCCCGCCATCAGCATATCCGGTGTCACACCAAGGACAACCCACCGGACACCCCGCCAACCGAATAAAATCTACAGGAGTTCCCGCCCAATAACCCTCCCCTTGGATGGTTTGCTGAAAAGTCTCATGTACTGGAATTGTAATCATCCGCCGCTTTTTTTAGCTTTATATCCCAATTGAGTAAGTATTTGCAGTAACTTATCAGTATGATCACCCTGAATTTCCAGAGTTTGGTCTTTCATGGTTCCTCCAGTGCCGCACTGATTTTTCAGTTGTTTTAATAACTTACTCAGGGTCTGTTCATTGCTTTGAAAGCCGGAAATAACCGTGACTGTTTTACCGCCCCGTCCCTTACGAGTTGCCTGCACTTTTAAGTTTTGCTGTTGGGGGGGTAAGTCCGGCACTCCTGGTTCCATAGCTTCGGAATTAGAAGAATTGCCAAACTCTGAGTAAGCGATCCGATTCTTATGAGACGATTTCCTATCAAAATTTCCCGAATATGGGGCCATAACTCATTACTCAATAACATACTAAAGCGGGAAGTTACCCCTACTTCCATCTTCCGACTCAGCAGGGGGAACTATTTAACCTATAGCGGAAAACCGCCAAGAGTGGCAAGTTGATAGTTGTTAATCATCAATTAATTTGACTGGGCGCTGTCTCAGGCAGTAACTTTAGAGTTGAGGGTGGGACTAGGAACTTCCTCAAAAATGGCTCCCTGTTCTTTTAACTCCTGGATACGAGCAGCATTTAACCCGGTAACCTGTTTAAATTTGACGTTTTGCAACAATGCCCCGGTTAGGTTAGCTTCCTTGAGGTTGACACCCTGAAATTTGGCGTGACTCAGTGCTGCATCTACGAGTTCAGCCCGCATGAGGTTAGCTCGACTCAAATCGGCATAACTAAGGTTAGCATGGGTGAGAATGGCTCCGCTCAAATCGGCCCCACTCAAATCGGCCCCACTCAAATCGGCACCTGTTAGATCTGCCCGGGTCAGGTTGGCTCCGCTGAGGTCGGCTCCGCTGAGGTTGGCACAATACAGGTTTGCTCCTATTAAGTTAGCATTGAATAGGCTAACACCAAGCAAATTGGCTCGAAATAGGTTCGCCCGAAATAGGTTCGCCCGAAATAGGTTCGCGCCACTCAGGTTAGCATTACTCAGGTCCGCCCGGAATAGGTCTGTATCCCGGAAATTGCGATCGCCTGCTGCATAAAGGTTGAGCAGTTCTTGTGAATTCATGATAATTTCCTAATCTCCAATATGATTAACTGCAATTGTGCCTAAGTTCTTGTTCAATCGGGCAAAACTTTATTTTAATTTAAAAAACCACGGGTATCAGTCAGCCCCACATCCTGCATATCCTTTCAAATTACAGTCGGCGACTGCACAATAGGGATGATGTAATTTAGGAATTATTGACATTAATTGTGGGTTTGGATATAATTGGCACTATATTATACCCTATTATCCCCTCGGCTGAAAAAGTGCGATCGCTAACTGGCTAAGTAATTCAACAGACTTGCTCTAGTTTCTTGTCATTCCGAAAATACAATCTTATGAGCAACACTTATAATTCCGGTACTGACCTGGTAGACTCCTCTGGTAATCTGGATTCTGCTCAAGATAGTAGAGACTTACCAGATATCATCTTTGATTTTTTTATTAAAATTGTAAAAAAATATGACTCCGAGACAGTCTTAGAAGAATTTATCGGATTATTTTGGTATCTGAACTGTAGCGATGAACAGGCTAATCATGCTTTGAGAACTCAACTGAAGCAGCCATCATCAACAGCCGCCATTCATCCGATACTGAAAAGAAGTTGTTATATTTTAGCCAATAACTGGTATATTAGTCGCAATTATAAAGCCGTTGAGTTACTGCTAGAACAGCTAGAAAATACCGAAAGTGATGAAGATGACATTCTCGATCCTGAATTAGGAAAACTCAGAACTCAGGTTAAATATTTTCTGCAAAGTGCTGATATTCAAGATATTCGTCATTGTGTATTACAGCATTCTCAGGGCTGGAGTAGTCGTTATAAGAGTTATTTATTAGTTAACCAATATATTGACCCAAATAACTCTCAGGAACAGCAAGAGGTAGCGCGAAATATATCTAAACAACTCCGAGAACAGTATAAATTTGACCTGGCGATGTATCTGGCTCACTCATCACCAAAAACTCAACTCCAAAATGAAACCAACATGAAAAACCCTACTCAGCTAGGAGATCAAGTTTTAGATATACTTAAAAAAACCATTTCCACCCAGCGCGTTTACAGCTATACCCATCAAGCTGAATTGTTTTTAAAACAAACTAATAAGGTTACTTATAGAGATTTTAAAAATGCCTTACCTGAATACTTAATGATTCAGAGCGGGGAAAAATCTACTACCCGTATTTTGCGGGAAAAAATTTCCGCCCAACTGAAAGATTTGTATAATTTCCATGATTACAGAATTATCAATGACGATTTAAAAATTCGGACCTGTCATAGTCTCATCGACTTTTTGACGATAGAGGATGGAGAGAACCCCTCTTTTATTTTTACATTTATGATTAATCATGGTAGTATTTTTACCTTGGCTATTCTGATGCTAAAAGTTATTTTACTAGACCACTCGTCTAAAGTACACTTAGAGTTAAAAGTGGCTCAACTGATTCAATTTTATCAAAAATATGAAGAAGAACGATGTCGTCAGTTTATATTGTTTTTGGAAATTTTCAATCTGGTATTGACAATTTTTACGGAAAACGTCCAATATCACCTGGTGAAGATGGATCAAGATGATGTATCAGGACCTCTGACTGATAACTTGGATGCTTACCGGGTTTTCTCTCAATGTAAAGGACTTGATTTGCGTCAAGCTAATCTGAATAATCTTAACTTAAAAAGTCTGGATCTCAAGGGAGCAGACTTTAGAGGTGTGAATATGATTCAAATGGATTTGAGTGAGCTTGATCTACGGTTGGCAAATTTAGAGGGTGCTAATCTCCAACAGGCTAATCTTAATGGAACTCAGTTATTTATTGTTAATTTAAAACAGAGTAATTTGCTAGAAGCGAGTCTGCTAGATGCTAATTTAGCCCGGGCGGATTTGCAGCAGGCTAATTTAAATCGTGCTGATTTAACAGGGGCTAATCTTCATCGGGCTAATTTAACAGCAGTTGATTTGACTGAGGCTAAGTTATGCTCAACTAATTTAGAAAATGCCGATTTACAAGGGGCAAATTTGGAGTTTGCTAACCTCAATGGTGCTTGTTTAAGTCAAGCTAATTTACAGGGGGTTAATTTACGCGGCGCTCAACTGCGATCGGCTAATTTGCGAGGTGTGGATTTAAGGGGGGCTTGTTTGCGAGAGGCGGCGCTGACGGAAGCTGATTTAACGGGGGCTAATCTCCAGGGTGCCAATTTGCAGGGGGCGCAACTAGACAGGGTTAATTTGACGGGAGCGATGCTGGAGCAAGCTAATCTTTCCTATGTTAAACTTAATCAGGCTAGTTTAGAGCGATCGCATTTAGTTGGTGCTAAGTTGGTTTATGCTCAACTGCGCTATAGTATTTTAAGCCACGCTAATCTAATGGGTGCTAATCTCAGCTATGCTGATTTAACCCGTGCTAATTTAGCTGGTAGCAATCTTAGCCATACCCATCTATTTCGGGCGGCTATTCGTCATGCTGACCTCGCACAAGCAGACCTCTCCAATGCTAATTTATTGGGTGCAAATTTATTTGGTAGTAATCTGACTGAAGCCCATATAACAGGTGCCAAATTTGGGAACAATTGTGGACTGTCTGACGAAACCAGAAAGTGGATAGGTTCACGGTTGGATTAGTCAGTAAATACTCGAAAATCCTGAATACGCCACCCTTTAGATTCTAGGTGAATTTGGCAGTTCATGGGAGAGACCTGGAAATCACAGATGTAATATCCCACTAAATTACCATTATCGTTACACACCCGCAAATTATATCCATAGTGGCGGGTAAATTCGGCAAAATGATGGATAAATATAAACTGTTCGAGATAGCGTTTCTGGTTCCATTGGAAACGGTTAACCACTAAAGTGATAAACCTGTCCAGATATACATTTGGTAGAATCGGGGTAGAATCGAATCCTATAAACCACTGATTGAGTGTTTCGCCGCCGTAGCGTTTTTCAGCTAACCAAAGGCTGGGAATACTTAGTTCTGTTTGAGATAGGGGTGGTGGCGGTAAGATAGCGCGTTGAGGAAAGCAGGGTTTGGCGGTTTTATTAAATTCCCAATTGGGTAAAGTTTGCGATCGCCCTATTTCACCCCATCCCGTAATGGTCAATAAACAGAACACGAAAAAATATACCCTGGTTATCCAGGGATATTGCTGATTTAAAGCCATGATTATCTAATGTCCAGTGAACCCTGAAAAATCAGGCTATATCCAGGCTTACCTTGCTTAATCCACCTTTACCGGAGAAAGCTACTAACTAACCACAAAACTATCAGCGTGACTAAGGTAATGAACCGTTCAACTGATAGGGTAGCTCCCGCCATGGGGCTAAGTAAACTTCCCAAGATTAATCCCAGAATTAATCCCCCCACGGTCAGCAGAACCGAGCGACCAAATTTGTTCTCTTTGCGGTTGAGAAAATACAGAGAGGTAGCCACCCCCAAGGCGAGGGGAAGTTGTAGCAGGGAGATCTCAATAGCTGGATATAGGCTCACAACTCCCAAACCCAGGTAAATGAATGACGGCCACATCAACTCCGCACGAGAAGGCGTATCGAACATTCCAGTCAACCAGGAGGCTTTAGGAGTGGTCTGGGGTTGAACTTCCTTCGCAGGCGGCCCCGCGATGCGTTCAGGAAAGCGAATCCGCTCAGGTACTTTGATTTTACCCTCTTGGCGCATTCTGAGGCGATCCATAAGGATGGCATCATAAGCGGCCTCAATAGATTCTATCACCTGGCGCTCACCGGTGTGCTGTTCTCTCAGGCGATCGCGGGCATCCTGAATTTCATCAAAGGATGCGTCAATCGTAACCCCAAGCTGTTCATAAGGACTTTGCTGGCTCATCGCATTTAATTTAACTGGAGTCTAATCAATTGACATTGGACCCGCCGTCAAACGGACGGGGATTCCCAAACCTGACGATTTAGGTTTACTGTTTCATCGCACCCACCTCTACCCTCAAGGAGTTTCTGGTCTTCTAGTCCGGACCCAGACCATCCCCGCCAGCCCTGCGGTTGTGATGAGTCGATCAAAACTCATAGAGATGAGATGATGAGATGATGGGTTGATTTTAACACAATCTTCTCTGGAATTGTGTGGCTGGGGTGGTTTGGCAGATGCAACAAGATTAGGAAAAACTAACTATTCCAGACCATTGAACCAATTTCAGCCGATCGCGCCTATAGGAAAATAATAGCTCAGGCTGGCTGTAGGTACACTCAGAACAGATAGCTATTTGCTCAGGGTCTAAACCAACGGCTTCGAGTTGCAAAGCGTTAAAACGGCGAATATCGACCCGTAGGCGATCGGGTTCCGGGTCAGACAATAGAGGGGGGTCTGGTAGGTGGAATAAGGGTTCTAAAATTTCGGAGATACTGCTGGCTGTATCAATCATTTGTAGGGTAGCGCCTAGTTTGACTGCTACATCCTGTGAGACTTGATAGCATTCCCCGGAAATAGCTGGACCCATGGCGACTCGTAAATTAGCAATCTGGCTGCCTTGCTGTTGAAATTGAGCGATCGCCAATGGTAGAATTCTGGTAGATGTACCGCGCCACCCGGCATGAATGGCAGCTACTCGCCCGGTTACCACATCACCTATAAGCACAGGAACACAGTCAGCACTGGCTACCCAGACGGATTCTAAGCCTTTATTGGTTATTAAGCCATCAGCTTCCGACCAGGATATTTCCTCGCTATTGGTTTCAGTTTTTGGTATAGGGGAAACCTGAGTGGTTTTGAAAACCTGGTTACCATGAACCTGTTTGAGACGGTAGACCTGGGCGGATGGTTCCAGAACCTGCACTAAATCAACAGGAGAACGGGGGCTAAATCGTCGCGAAAAAAAACCATGTGGCCAGTCTTTTAAGATACTACAGGTTAAATAGGGCAGTTGTTGCCACTGATACCAAGTCCAGATGTGCATTGTGTCAGTGAAAAGAGATTTCAGGGAACAGCTTAACCGGGAAAGCGCGACAATTATTGATTTAACTTACCGGGATATTTGATTAAATGGATTGCGATCGCATACTGGGTGCTTTACAGGCTTTACAAGAAAACGCCGTGGCTGTTGGCTCGCCGACGGTCTCCTACCTTGACCTTGATGCTTCTCCGTCTATCCTCATATTTGATCAGCTTGGTTCCACTAATGAAACCCTGTGGGAGTTGTTGAACACTGGTAAAGCCGCCCCTAGAACCACAGTGATCGCTCTCCAACAAACAGCAGGACGGGGACAATGGGGGCGTGAGTGGCAGTCAGAATTGGGGGGATTGTACTTGTCTTATGCCCTCGCCCTCCATCAGACTATCACAGATGCTGCTACCCCACAGCATAACTATATAGCCTGGTTAACCCAATGTAGTGCTTGGGGTATTGCTACAGTTTTACGCTCGCGCGGTATTCCCGTATGGCTGAAATGGCCTAATGATCTGCTCCTGACAAAACGCAAATTGGGTGGTATCCTAACAGAAACTAAAGTCCACAAGGGAAAAATCAGCCAAGCCGTGATTGGAGTCGGTCTGAATTGGAGTAACTCTGTACCCCCCACTGGCATTAATCTGCAAGAATTTTTCAATGCACATCCCACTACGCCTGGGGTAAACTCACGAGAAATGTTGGCAGCTATTGTGATCTGGGGTATCGAGTTAGGGTTAATGCACTATGCACAGAGGGGAAGTAAGGGTCTGATGTCATCCTATATGCAACTGCTTCTTCTGAACTCATCGGACTCTTAACCCTTTCGCGGAGCGACTACGCAGTAGCATCCCCCTGGGAAATTATTTCCCCATTGTACGTCAGGCTCTGTAGAATGAAACTCGGTTAAAGCCTAAACAACTCAATTCTACAATTGCCCAATTTATCATCTGGTTGTGTGAGGAAATGACAGAATCCAGTTACTCTAAATCTAATGTAAAATCTACCCAGCCTATTTCCCATAATAGTAGACTGTCCTGGCGCTCCCTGGCGTTGGGATTAAGCTGTTTGAGTGGGGTAGGATTATTGGTAAATCGTGCGATCGCCTATGAAGAATTTTCTATCCCCTTTGATAACGAACCCCTAGAATCCTACAACACCTACACCCCCGAACCAGAACCCTATTACGCGCCGCCAGTTCAGGAATCTTATATAGCGCCAGAACCCTACTACGAACCAGAACCCTATTACGCGCCGCCAGTTCAGGAATCTTATATAGCGCCAGAACCCTACTACGAACCAGAACCCTATTACGCGCCGCCAGTTCAGGAATCTTATATAGCGCCAGAACCTTACTACGAACCAGAACCCTATTACGAACCAGAACCCTATTATGAGCCACCCATAGAAAGCTCAGGTGGTTACATCGCCCCACCAGAACAGCCGATTTATCTGCCAGAAAAGCACCAAACGGCATCGCCACCCTCTTATGAGAATATTTCTCCCCCATCTGCATCCACAGCCCAGGGAACACCATTTAATAACCCAGATCATAACTTTATCGACCCTACAGATTACAGTATTGGGGCTACAGGAGGCGGTGGTTATGAAGCGCCTTCAACCGTCATCTTTTCCGAGCGCCAGACAGGTTGTGAAACAGCGGTTGGAGTCGGTCAAACTGTTGATCGATTGTGTGTTCCGCCACCCGCACCTATTGCTGGAATTCCTGGTCAGCCTACTTATGGGACAGGATATCCCACCGGGGGAGGGAAAACAGTTACTCAGCACCGTCAGCCTTCCCATTCATTCGGTCAACAAGCAACAGGAAGAACTCACTCAGCCCACAGCAGAGGCTGGGGAACTACAAACGTCGCCGCCAGTTATGGTGGCTCTCCAGACTATTCCTATCAGGTCCCTGTAGCCGGATTAAGTCCGGTGCAAGTGGGACCCATCAGCATGAGTGCGATGAGTAATTCAGGTTTGAGTTACTATAAGCGCACCATGCGACCCCCCAGACTTCCCGGAAATTCAGATACTCACCTGCTTTTCCCCCTCAGTATTCCCGCCCCAATTACTTCATTATTTGGTTGGCGACAACACCCAATTTTGGGAACTGGCCGTTTCCATACAGGTATTGATTTCGGAGCAGATACCGGAACTCCTGTAGTGGCATCTTATTCAGGGGAAGTTACCCTGGCTGACTGGTTAGGGGGATATGGTTTAACCGTGGTTCTTAACCACCAGAAAAAATCGAAAGAAACCCTTTATGCTCACCTATCAGAATTGTTTGTCAAACCGGGAGAATTTGTCCAACAAGGGGAGGTAATTGGACGGGTAGGAAGTACGGGAATGTCTACAGGACCTCACCTGCACTTTGAGTTACGGAAGCTGACTAATGAAGGCTGGGTAGCGATTGATCCACTATTACAGATAGAATTTGCCCTCGCTCAACTAATCAATACTCTGCGCGTGGCTGAGGTACCAGCAGAGGAATTTATTGCTGCCTTACCTAACCAAACGAGGAACTGGGAAACTGGTTTGCCTCAACTGCCTCCCCTTCCTCCGGGTATGGATATCATTGTTCCCAATTTGGAACCACCTACCATCAACTTTGGCTTTAAAGAAAACGTGGAGAAAGCACAACAATAGGCGATAGGTTTTGCGCCACCAAAAACTGATAATTTACCCGCCTTCAATAGTATGGCGGGTTTATTGGTTGCTAATTCACTTGGTAAAATATCTGTGGATCCCCGGAAGTAGAGAAGAGAAGGAAAGGAGAGGAGCGATCGCCTTGTCAGATATGCTATAGTCAAGTCAGAACTATCGGTTCTCTTGTATATGACTGCCACCGAATCTTTAACGACTCTACCGGATCATACCCAACTTCCCTGTGAAGACGGAACCTTTGTGAAAAACTTTCAAGAACACCCCCAAAGTATCCTATTAACCGATTCTATTCGTCCGGTTCTTAATCAAATACATCCAGACGGACAATATTGCATTGGTCAAGATAGTGGGATTTACTGGCGCATTACAGACCCACCCGAGAAAGGAGCGGAAGCACCGGACTGGTTTTATGTGGCGAATGTTCCCCCGACCCTCAATGGTAAACTGCGACGGTCTTATGTATTGTGGCAAGAATTAATCCTGTCCCCAAATCATCATCGAATTTGTATCTGGGGATGGTTCAGAAGAACGAGGATAAAACCGCTTGGAAAGGCAAGTTTTGGATTTATGAAACGGTAATAAGAACGCCGTATTATGCCATCTATGAAGTGGAAAAATCTCAGGTAGAAGTGTATCGTTTAGAGGGTAGTTTCTATGAGTTGCTAACCCCAAATAACCGCAATCATTACCCAATTCCCGAAATGGGAGTAGAGTTAGGTATCTGGTCGGGAATATATCAGAACGTGGAATTACCTTGGTTGCGTTGGTGGGATAGTGATGGTAATTTACTGTTATCTGGTGAAGAACGAGCGGAACGGGAACGACAACGAGCCGATCGCCTAGCAGCTCGTTTACAGGAATTGGGAATTGATCCGAATGAAATTATGTGAAATTATATAATTATGGCGTTAGTGCCATAGTCAAAAATCGTGTTTCCAACTATGTCCTATAGATTGTTATTTGTTTGTCTGGGAAATATTTGTCGATCGCCTTCAGCCGAGAATATTATGAATCATCTGATCGAAGAGGCTAATTTGAGCGATCGCATTGTCTGTGATTCGGCGGGGACATCAGGCTATCATATTGGTTCGGCCCCTGATCCTCGTATGACTATGGCTGCGAAAAAACGAGGCATTGTCCTCAAGGGTTCTGCTCGTCAGTTCACCGCCTCCGATTTTGATAATTTCGATCTAATTTTGGCGATGGATCAGGACAATTATCAGCAAATTCTGTATCTTGATCGAGGGAAAAAATATGGTGATAAGGTTAAGCTAATGTGCGATTTCTGTAGCCATCATACCTTGAAAGAAGTTCCCGATCCCTACTATGGTGGTCCGGAAGGTTTTAATCAGGTGATTGATTTGCTACTAGATGCCTGTGAAGGCTTACTAGAATTTGTAGTTAATCAACCATCGGTTAATTAATTAGGTCATTTTCCAAGGCAAACCGTACCAGTGCAGCGCGGTTACTGCTGTCAGTTTTGCGGAGTAAACTGCTAACATACTTTTCGACAGTGCGAGAACTCAGATGCAGAGAATTTCCGATTTTGACGTTGGATAACCCTTCTGTAAGTAGGTTCAAAACCTGTTGTTCTCGTTCGGTGAGATGAATGTTGGTAGTTGATAAACTGTGAAAATGATGCCGTTTATAACTGGGACTGGTATGGTTTGATAGGGGTTCATTAATCCGAGACCTCCATTCTGCTTCAATGAGTTGCGATCGCTCTAAAAGCGCCCTAATCACTACACCTAACTCATCTAATTCAAAAGGCTTAGGGAGATAATTATCACACCCGAGTTGATAGCCCCGAATCCGCTCTTCGGTACTGGTATGAGCGGTTAAAAAAATCACTGGTAACAAACGGAAACCAGGTTGGGAACGAACTCGCTTGACTAGCTCAAAACCATCCATTTCTGGCATGGCAATATCTGTTACTATCAGGTGTGGTTGATGCTTTTCTACCAATTCGAGTGCTTCCTGACCATTGGTGGCAGAAATGACCATATATCCTGACATTTCCAGATAATCGCTAATCGAAAGGCGAGTTCCCAAATCATCATCAACGACTAGAAGTGTCAAAGGCATAGGAACTGGAGATAAAAGACTAGAGATTTAGATTCTCTATGGGTTTTAGAGATAGGCTGACTCACAAAAAACACCTCACCAACTAGGAAGTTAATACCAAATGCTGTAGCTATCCTCAAATCGCCACTACTTAAATGATTATTTGGGATTGTTTATTTTAACATTATATGTAGTTGACAAGTGGATAGCTTAAGGGATAAGTATTTATCCCTGTACTGATCAGTGGCATGGCAGGGGGCTGTATGATTAGGCATACATCTGGGTTTCCAAGACTTTGATGGTTTGCTGGCGGGTTTTCTGATATGTAAATAATTGTCTCACATCAAATTGAGAAGATAACACTCTTTCCGGCAGCCACTCCCCCGGCTGAGTTATGGCTTGTAAGCCTTGGAGTTCTGTGATCATGTCTCTATAGGCGGGTAAGCCAGATAATTTACTAGATCGAGGGTTGGGTGTGTCTCCAAAGGAACCCACAGCTTGCCAATTTTTACCTGTGGCTGTGGTGGTGCGATCGCTATTATGACCTATACCCAAGGCCATTTTTTCGGTAGCGGGGAGTAAGGCTACTTGGGCGATCGCCACCAGGGCTGCTGTCCCAATTAATCCAGTTATCCCCTCTAGCATTGGCATTCCCGATAACAGACCCAAACCACCACGGGAGACACTGTTATAAGCCGACTCGGCTAGAGTTCCAGGTAAAACTTCAATGGGTGGGAAGTTGGCTGAAGGTCTCTGTTGGGGTTGGGTCTCGTTTATATAGGCTTTAGCAGTAGCGATCGCTTTCCAGGACTGTTCCCAATGGTCTGATGGTAATTCACTGTGCAGCTGAAAGCTACCTTCTCGCCATAGGTAAAAAATCACCTGACACACTTGGGGAATTTCAGCTTGTGCTATCCAAGCCTCAAAGCGTTTGAATAGGGGCTGATTCTGAATGTTTTTTCCCTGACGAAACTTGGTAAATACAGATAAAAAATCTGGTCGTTCTTCCTGTGCAATGGTCTGGCAGGTATTAATACTACTAATAATTATGGCATCTACAGTCATTGACCAAGCCATTGCACTAGATCTCAGATAATATTGTTTGATAATCTTAGGGAGGGAGGAATGCAAAACTATCGCATCCAGACGAGTGAGGTTGTCTAAATTAGTAACCATCTCCCCGGCACGCAAATATTGATAAGTGCTGCGGATATCTCGTTGTTCTGTTAGTTCTAATTGACCTGCATTTAAGGCTGACTCAATAGATTTTTCAATAGCCATTAATCGGGAATTATAACTAGCAATAAGATAGCGCTGACTTAACTCGGAATATACAGGAGAAGACAGAAACAAATAATCCAGCAAATTGAGGGTATTAGGGTCTGTGATAGCCGAGCCTGATTGCAGATTATTATAAGCCTGAAAACATCTAACTTTACTGCGGTCATGAATGGGAGATTGTACAATCAGGTTGTTGATTTTACGGTCAATATTATCAGAGGGCTGGTTGAGTAAAGTATGCAAAATTAAAAAGGCATCCTCTCCCTGCAATCCACACCCTTTCAGACGCAGATTAGCACCTTCTGAGCTATGGGGTGGGATTTTCACTTCATATCTTTTACCTGTTTTTACCATAACCATTTGAGTCCCCCCATTGGTGGCAATTGGAGCCGGGACAAAAATATGATAAAGCTCATCTGTACTCCAGTCATATTCTGGATTAGTGGGGATTTCGTCCTCGGCTTCTGGATAAATATTTTCCACCCATCCTTGAGCGCGTTTCACCACAGAAGCCCCAGAATTGGTGGCTGTATGTATTGCGGCTTTCCCCACTTCGGAAGCGCGATGAGTAATCGAATCCCCTATCTCAGTTGCTGTTTTTCGAGCTGTTTCCGTGGCTCGATCGCTCAGGGATTTACCCAACCCTGATGCGGGTTGACTCCAATTTTTAGGCAGACCGGATACTTTCTGGTTTACGGAATCCCAAAAAGATTGATTTTGGCGATCGCCCATAGTCTACAACTCCATCACAACTCGCATTAAACCAACAGTAGTCTTCACTCAATTATTTCTGCTTCTTAGAACAGAAATCTTAACAGTAGGGGAGTAGCACTTTCCAGAAGTCCCATAACCCCGCCATTACGGGCTCTAAGTTCCTGGGGATTTTGACGAAATTCGATAATTTCAATCAACTGAGCAGTAATTTCCTGCCCTTCCTGGCTCCCCCATCTATTATATAGTTCTTGAGCCTGTTTAGCATCCGACATGGCTCTATTTAAATCACCACTATCAGCCCAAGCCATACTGCGAGCAAAATAAGCCGCCGCCAGGTTAGGATTGAGACTCAGGGCGCGGTTGTAGTGTTCTATGGCATTTTGGTAGTTTCCTGCCAAGGCTTCTTTAACTCCCAGGCGATAGAAATCCTCGGCGTTGCCAATATTAGTCGGGAGTCCCACCACTCCAATTAATTGAGCCTCAGTAATATTAGCCTCAAGGGCGATCGCATTAGCCAAATAAGCGCCTCGCAAATCCGACCCCGCCAGGTTCGCCCCAGTCAGGTTCGCCCCAGTCAGGTTCGCCCCAAATAAACTCGCCCCAGTCAGATTAGCCCCAGTCAGATTAGCCCCAGTCAGGTTAGCACGACTCAGGTTAGCCCCAGTCAGGTTAGCCCCGCTGAGGTTCGCGCCGCTGAGATCTGCTAACACCAAGCCCGCATTAGTCAGATTGCAGTTTGGACATTCTTTAGTTGATAGGAGTTGTCGGATCTCCTGTAAATTACTAGCCTGGACCGGAGCCATTGGTAGGATAGCAATCGACAGGGTAATCATCGTTAGAATTGGGAATTTCATCGAAGATCTCCGGTAGCGAGTAAGCGTTCATGAACCTTTATTCTATACCATTTTCCGCCCATGACTTGGGTGGTATATATGCGGCAATTGTGATCTCAATCAGGTTTAATATTGATCACAATCACAATGGCTGACGCGCTCTATCACTTCCATAATCCCCAGAACGTAAGATAATAGCTACATAGCGTTATATGAGTTCCCATGCTGGCGCAATTCTCACCCTCATCTAACAATCTCGATGCTCTAATTGATCGCATTTTTGTTTCTCGCAAGATCACCCGCGAGGACCAAAAGCAACTTATGTACTTGCTTCTATCCAAGGAATGTCTGAGTGATGAAGAACACGACTGCATTAACGAAGTATTCGATCGCCTACGTCGGGGATTACTCCACGTTGTTGAGTAAATTATCGAAAATTTTTGGTTGAAAACCCCGTCGTTCTACGACGGCTTTTCTTGGTTTTTAATGTAAGACTTCAGAACCTCTAATGGTGCGCCACCGCTTGAAGATACAAAATAACTAGGCGACCATAAAGATTCTTTTCCGTAGAGTTTAGGGAATCTGGCTTGCCCATATCTACGACTGGCAAATCCTTTTAAAGCATTTACTATGACAGAAATAGAGAGTTGAGGAGGGTATTCAACTAAGGTATGAATATGGTCTGACTCCCCATTAAATTCCAGCACTTGAAAATTCATTTTTTCAGCCACTTCTCGAAAATACTTCAGGATTAACATCAGGCTCTCCACTGTCAAGATTTGGCGACGATACTTAGTCACACAGACCAAATGAATCTTTAAATCCGAAACAGACGCTCTTTTCGTCAAAGGGTTGACATCTACCAGACTCCTAGCTATAATTAATGCAGACTCATACATTTTTACAGTATGAAGCTAAGATATCGATATCGAATTTACCCAACAGACCAACAATAGAGATTGATGTCTCAATTGTTCGGATGCTGTCGGGTAATATTTAACGATGCCTTAGCATATTGTCAAGAACAATACCGTGCGGGTAACAAAAAGCCTAATATCAACGAACTTTCTCAAAGACTTACAGAACTCAAAAAAACCGAGGAAAAAATCTGGTTGGGAGAAGTTTCTTCTATTCCCTTACAACAGTCTTTAAGAGATTTAGAGCAGGCTTACTCTAACTTTTTCAAATCCTGTAAAGGACAAAGAAAAGGTAAGAAAGTTAAACCTCCCAAGTTTAAAAAGCGTAAATCTAAGCAATCCGCTAGATTTATGGATAATGGTTTTAAACTCTACCTTAATTCCGATTACATTTACATCGCTAAAATTGGTGATATTAAAGTAGTATGGAGTAGAGAGTTACCCACAAAACCTTCTAGTGCCACCTTAATCCAAGACAGTGCTGATAGGTATTTTGTCAGTTTTGTTGTTGAGTTTAATCCTCAACCCTTACCGGAAAACCAAAATTCTGTAGGAATTGATTTAGGAATCACTGATTTTGCCACATTAAGCAATGGTGAGAAAGTTAAATCTCCTAAGCCTTTAAAGAAACAACTAAAGCGTTTAAGAAGATGACAACGTAATTTGTCGAGGAAACAGAAAGGCAGTCAAAGAAGGGAAGTTGCTAGAAAGAAATTAGCTAAACTTTACGCCAAGATTTCTGATACCAGAAACGATTTTCTTCAGAAATTGTCAACTCGGATTATTCGTGAAAACCAAACGATAGTCTTGGAAGATTTAAAGGTTTCAGGGATGATTAAAAACCGAAAACTATCCCGTGCTATTTCGGATTTGGGTTGGCGCAGTTTGAGAACAATGCTAGAAGTTAAATCTGTTATGTACGGGCGTGATTTTCGTGTCATTGATAGATGGATTCCCACTTCTCAAACCGGTTCTGGCTGCGGTTTTCGCGGTGGCAAAAAAGAATTAAATATGAGAGAGTGGACTTGTTTAAATTGTGGCACATCTCATGATAGAGATGTTAACGCTGCGATTAATATTAAGGTCGCCGGAGGGCATTTGGAGACTTTAAACGGATGTGGAGAGAGGGTCAGACTTTCTGTAAAGAAAGCACATCTCAATGAAGCGTCAACCCGTCCAGCATTTCAACAATTGTCAATCTTTGATTTGTTGAAATAGATGGAAAGCCCCGTTAGCGCACGCCGGGACGGATAGGCGGATGTCAAAACTCATGCAGGCAGAATATACGATTAATTTCGCCTCCCCAAAACACGAGAAACCCCCTCCAGATTTCCCGGTTTGTTGATCGGCATATTCTCGGTCAATACTTATTCAAATTTACGATAAGGGAACCTACCTTGGTTGGTATCAAACCATTGATTCCAAAGGGTAGTGTTTTCTGGGCTGGCAATAGTTGAATTAACTACTCGGCTCCACTCCCGGCTGTTCATGGGTAGGATACATCCGTAATTCTCGAAGGTCAGGGGTTGGCTGGGAACCAGTTGAAAGTTCTGGCGATCGCTCCCATCTTTCCACAACTGTCCAAGCAACAGAATACCATCACTAACAATGCCTTGTAATTCCCCTGCCTGTAAGCGGCGGATACCTTCAGCGCGGCTAGGGACGGCTTCCCATTGGGCTTCTGGGTAAACTGGGCGCAACTCGCTATCAGCGGTGGTAGATTCTAAAAATCCAATGGTAACCCGTTCCAAGCTAACGGTTGAAATGTCTGTTTCGGATAGTTGGGTGGGGTCAAGGCGATCGCGATTTTCAGTTTTGACTAACATCTGAATCCCCGTTACAAAAAAGGGAGTAGAAAAATCCACCCCATTTTCCCGTTCAGCGGTGATGCTAGTAGCCTCGCACACCAGGTCTAGGTTTCCCTTTTGGACTTGTTCAAAGCGATCGAGTAGGGTAACAGTAGTCATCTCCAACCGGATCGGCTGGTTTAGCTTCTCTTCAAGGCGACCATGAATCAACCTAATCAAATCGACAGAATATCCCTCGATCTCGCCATTATCGTTTAAATAGCTAAAGGGAACCGCATCAGTCCGTACACCCGCCCGCAGGACTCCAGTTCGTTCAATTTGTTCTAAAACAGTTTCCGCCGCTGCATATCCAGTAAAGCCCACACTCAGGATTAAGCTAAGTAGGGGAATTGCCAATTTTTGATTCATAGATCTAATTTAAATGGTGGGCGATTATCAAAAAAACCGAGTTAAAAACTTGGCCCAATTTGGGAAAGGAAATTGATGGTATCATAGCACTGTTGGCAAGGACAATCAAGCCAGTTAAATATTTAACCAGGTGGTGTCGAGATAATCGATTTGAACGTGGGGACTCAGGGCTGTTAGTACCTGTTTTCCATAGGTGCGACGAGTTACCCGACTATCTAATAGGGCTACGATACCTTGTTTGTGGCGAACGGGAGCGACAGCACCCTGTAACTCTCTTAAGGCGGCGGGGAGTAAATATAGCCGAAACCAGTCCTGGCGCTGCTGTTTGTAGTAGGCGACGGTCCCGGCTACTAGGGGATTTTCTAGGGAGGGTAAGGGTAAAGTGGCGATCGCTAACAAATGGGGAGAAACTAACTGATGCTGATGGTTTCGCCAAAATTGCCAACCCGTAACTAAAACCCCTGTTTCGCTGATAGCCGTGGTTTCCACCTGTACTAGGGAACCAAACTCAGAAGCTAACACCGCCGCCACTCTTCCTTTGAGGGGAATATCCTCAACCAATATAACTTTCAAACCACTAATATTGATACTCATACATAGTAAGGTCCGCAATTGCTCAATTAATGCCTTCTCAAACTGGGGTGTATTTGGCATGGGTATCCGAGAAGGTAGATAAAGTTGGATTAATTGGCTTTGGCGATCGGGTGTAAATTTCACACAGGTTAAATCCCCTAATCCCATGCTCTGACGATAAATGGGAGCGTTTTTATCCAAGTCTAAAGCGCCGCCAATCAAGACTACGGGTTGTTTTTCCCAAATGGGACTCAAGGCTGAAGCTACTTCTAGGGGACTGCAATATAATTTGAATGAACCCTGCGCGCGGTCAACTTCTACCCACTTTAGTTGATTTTCAGATAACCATTGATGGTAAAACTCGTGCCACCGAGAGTCTAAGCCTTGACTAGAGGTTTCGGCTGAGGTAGTAGTTGATTCTGTGGGTTGTGTAAGAGCCACAAACAGATTTTGGAGAATATCCTGTTCTTCGGAGTCGAGGAGATGACAACCATAAAGATTAGCTGGGTGCGCGAAAATTGAGCGAATTAGACGCACTTGGGTTAACTGGAGGGTGTCTCGCCATTCTGGTCGATTCTGGGTTAATAGGGTCCAGTCTGACCATTCTAAGGCGACGGTGAGGCGATCGCGACTCCACTGTTCTAAATCATCGGCACCATCAATAATGGTGGGAATATGTGGGGGAAAGTGCTGGTTTTCGCCTAGTCTATCTGCTAACCATATTTGAGGGGTGGTTAGTAGCAAACCCTGAAAATCTTGACTTGGCCAGCGATCGCCTTTTTGAATCGCCATCAGGGGTAATTTCTGATCATCTGCATCTGTAATACCCTGAATTTTGGGAACTTCTACGGTCAAGAGTTGCTCAATTACCGATTCGGAGGCGACGATGACAGTGGCTTTTTTCCCAACTAAAACCGGAATTAGATAACTAAACCGATAGGGATGATCGAGGACTTTTGGCATCACCCCGGTTTGAATTAATGCACTACGTCCCAAACGCAAGGCGCGCGCCACTAATCTTGTCATTGTCAAATAGTGTGGCCAGTCCATGTCACCAACGGACTGCACCAAACGACGAACCAGATTATGTGCTTCTACTTCAATCACAGGGTTATCAAGCCAAATATTTAGTAATGGTGCCAGAGGTTCTCAACTTCAGCCCATCGACTTCTAGTTTAGCTTGTAGTGAGCAGAACACCGACCAACCCACAGCATCGAACCCGGACCCATGAATGATTAATGGTTAACCTGGAGATTTGATGCTACTGTTAGGGCATATCATTGAAACTGTTAATAAAAGCCATTACTTGGTCAAAATTAGGGGTGGAATTGGCATCGGAACCACTATTAGGAGAGGGATTGAGTTTGCTGATTTGCGAGTTTTCATGAACCATAATCATTTTCTGGCCGCCATTGGTTAATTGCGTGCGGGTCGGTTTACTAAAAAATGGCGGATTGAATTCTGAGCGAATGGTGCGGGCTATTTTTTTCATCTCATTAACTTTGGCAATGACTTTACTCATAGCGCTTAACAATTGCGATCGCCGCTCCTTTTTCAGGGCAGAATCTTGAATCTGACGCAGTAAATTAACGATATTTTTCTGGGTTTGGGGAGCATCATCAAAGGGTAAAATAGCCAGACAGCCAATAGCAAATAGTTCTTGTTCTTGGTTAGCAATAAATGTGATTTTGGTAGTGCGATCGCCTACTTCTAGGCTGGGGGGACGTTCCATGACGGGAAACTCTTGAGCAATTTTGTGGTAAATGTTGGCTAAAGCCATATTCGCATCTTGATCTAAGGAGGAATTAACCAGAATCTCAACTATAGGTCGAGTTTGATTAAAAAACTTTCGGAGACTTTCCCGATCAAAATGATAAACCTGACTATGATCACCATTAGCACTCAAATCCACCCATTCACAGGTAATCTCATCAGCTTTTAGATTAAACCTAGAAACTTGATAAAGTTTAGCGCCAGTTAATGTGGCTCCCGACAAGTCTGCGCCACTCCAATTGGCTCGAATTAAGTTAGCTTGGCTCAAGTCAGCGTGAACTAAACTAGCCTTTACTAACACCGCGCTGCTTAAATTAGCACCGGATAAATTAGCGCCACTGAGGTTAGCCTCTGTCAAATTAGCACCACTGAGGTCAGCGCCTTGTAGGTCAATCCAGCGCATATTTGCACCACTAAAATCAGCATTACTCAAGTTAGCATAGGTCAGATTTGCTTGTCTTAATTCCGCATTACTAAAATCAGCTTTAGGTAAATTAACTTTAACTAAATCCGCTCCTCGTAGGTCGGTTTTGGTAAATTTAGTCAAAGCTCCAGAAGCGCCTCGCAGGTTCGCACCACTTAAATTAGCACCATTAAAGTTAGTCTGCTGAAGTTTGGTTTCACGCAGATCCGCCCCATTTAAGTTGGCTTGGGTGAAGTTAGCTTTAGTGAGTTTCGCTCTAATTAATTCAGCTCGAATTAATAGGGAGTTAATTAACTGTGCTTCCGTCAAATCTACTCTTGCTAAATTAGCTACATTAATGGTGGCTTGATTTAAAATAGCTTTGGTGAGATTAGCATTACTTAATCGAGCTACATTCAGATTAGCACGACTCAAATTCACTTCCCTTAAATCCGAGGCGCTTAAATTAGCTACACTCAAGGATGCACCACTTAAATTAGCTCCGGCTAGGTTAATTCGACTCAAATTGATTTCGTTTAAATTGATGTCCTCAAAATCTCGTTCTCCATCTCGATATTTTTTGACAATTTCATAAACTTTAAGAACGTCACTCTCAGAATTTTGATGGTTGTTAGTATCTGTCATTCTGTGGAAAATTCACTGTTGATGTTAAAATGATTAAGAGAGCAATTAACGAGGGAGCTAGAGGATTTTTGATGACATAATTATGGGGAATCAAAACTGGCTACAAAACTGGTGAAAATATCTGGTGTTGCCATTGCCATTTGCCGATATTTTTCGGGTGTGATTTTGGATAAATCCATCAACCCAGGAATATGACTAAACTTCCTCCCAAATTCGGGATGGCTATGAATAGCTAAATATTCCCCGACTAAGTTACTTAAAATGGTTTGAGTAGGATGGTGAAAAAATGGATGATTGCCGTCAATTTCTTCCTGTAACTTTTCGGATAACAAATGGTCTTCTAAACGGCTGATTTTTTTAATTATATCGATGCCAAACTGAATCACTTGGTTAGATAATCTGACTCCCATTTGAGAACTATTTTCCAAGGTGAGCATCCGCAATGATTCCAGAATACACTCTCTGGTTTTGGCGACATCTGCAAAGGGTAGAATCACTACATAAGCTGTCAGAAATAGCTGTTCCTCATCATCTATTCTAAACGATAAGAGGGTTCGGCGCGAACCTATATCAATGCTAGGGGGAGATTTGATAAAGGGATAGTGTTGGATAATTTGCCGATATATGGAAGCTAAAATGCAGTGGGTATCTGGGTCTAGGGGGGCATTAATACGGATTTGAACGGTGGGAGATTCAACGTTAAAAAATTGATGAGCTTGTTGGGAACTAAAACGCTGTATTTTGCTACCATCACCGTTAGGACTCAGATCAATCCAATCGCAGGTGATCTCATCTGCAATTAAACTAAATCTGGACAATCCATAAAGTTTAGTTCCTGTCAATGCGGAACCTCGCAGGTTAGCATCTGTCCAGTCACAGTCTATCAAATTAGCTTGGGTTAAATCAGCATGAATGGCGCTACAATTGAGTAAACTTGCGCCACTAAGATTAGCACCGCGTAAACTTGCGCCACTTAATTGGGTGGCTTCTAAGTTGGCGCCACTCAGGTTAGCACCACTTAAATTCGCCCAGCGGAGATTTGCGCCACTCAGGTTAGCACCACGAAGATCTGCGCCATTTAGTTCAGCTTGTCGCAGTTCAGCGTTACGGAGATTAACCCCCCTGAGATCGGCTCGTGTAAGATCAGCACGGGTTAGGTTGGATCTTTCTAGGTTACTGAGAATTAAACAGGCTTCTGATAGGTTAGCGCCGGATAAATTGGTTTGTTGGAGGTCGGCGTGTCTGAGGGTGGCTTCTCTTAAATCTGCTTCGGTTAAATTCGCCCCATTGACTATGGCTTCGCTGAGTTCGGCTCGCATTAGTTCGGCGCGAATTAAGGACGCATCGACGAGGTTGGCTTGACTGAGATCGGCTCTGATCAGGTTGGCGACGTTGAGAACTGCTTCATTGAGGTTGGCTCCCTGGAGAATAGCGCCGCTAAGTTTGGAAACGTTCAGTTTGGCTCGAGTTAGGTTAACGCCTGTTAGGTTGGCTCCGCTAAAGTTGGTAACGCTCAAAACGGCTTCGGTAAAATTAGCCTGACTAAGATTGACCCGGCTCAGATTGGCTTCACATAGCAGAATGGCACTAAAATCACGGTTCCCGGATTGGTATTCTAGCAGCAGTTCTTCGGCATCCATGCCTTTTTCGCTCCAGTTTAATGTCGGCAAATTAAACTGTTATTCTATCAAAATTTGGGGGGGATATGTCAATTCGTTGAGCTGGTGTCATAAATCTCTATGGGGTTTTGGGTTGACAATTTGCCAAAAGTTTGCTTGATTGGGAATTAATTTAAAGTTATTTGGTTGTGCATTGGGGCTGCCAGTTTTTCTCACTGGTAAACTCAGGGCAGCGATCGCACTTAATAATATTTAATGAATATTGGTATTGTCGGATTGGGTTTGATTGGCGGTTCCCTAGGCTTGGATTTGCGTTCTTTGTTGGAGGGGGAGGGATTAACTGAACCCCTGGGAGAATCAGTGCTACAGGGGGGGCGGGTGTTGGGGGTTTCTCGCCGCCAGTCTACCTGTGAAAGGGCGATCGCTATGGGGGCGGTTGATGAAGCCTCTTGTAGTTTGTCGTTGATGGCTAGGGCGGATCTTGTGTTTATTTGTACCCCAATAGGGGCGATCGCTTCTACGGTTGAACAACTATTGGAACACCTGAATCCTCACGCCATTTTAACAGATGTAGGTTCGGTAAAAACTCCTATTGTTGATATTATATCTCCCATAAGGCGGAACTTTGTGGGAGGACATCCCATGGCGGGAACAGCTTATAGTGGTATTGATGCGGCACAGTTCAAGTTATTTGTAGGGCGACCCTATGTAATTACTCCCACGGAAACCACCCCCCCAGAAGCGACGGAGGTAGTGGTGGCGATCGCTAATTTACTAGGCGCGAGGGTTTATCAATGTTCCCCCATGGACCATGATCGGGCGGTAGCTTGGATCTCTCATCTCCCGGTCATGGTTAGCGCTAGTCTCATTGCTGCGACGGCTACTGAGGAAAATCAGGATATCCTGGATCTGGCTTATCAACTAGCAAGTTCTGGGTTTCGAGACACCAGCCGGGTGGGTGGTGGGAACCCAGAGTTAGGGGTGATGATGGCTAAGTATAATCGGGAAGCTGTGTTAAAGTCTTTGTCTAATTATCGCGAAAGTTTAGATAAAATTACACTCGCCATTCAACAGGAAGACTGGGAGACTTTAGAACAGTATTTAACGGCAACTCAACAAGGGCGATCGCGGTTTAATTGTTAAGATTCGGGATAATGCCCTAGTTTGATGGTTGGTAGCAAAACGATTATGGTACAATGTCTAAAGCCCGTTTACCGCCCCACTTCTGGATGATTTGATCATCAAAATCGTCGGCTGTTTCTAAGACAGATAAAACTGAGGACTCTAATTCTCCGGGGTCACAGGTTGAACCGACTATGGTATGGCTAAGGTAAATATGATCATGGTCATCGATCGCAAAACCACCAAAGCGCATTTGAGAATTTTTCAATAATAAAAATTGCATCAATTCCGGGGTAATTTCTGCCCCTTGAACTACGAGCGATCGCGTTTCAATGACAGCATCTTCGTGCCAGGGGTAAATTCGCACTTCCACCCACGCGGAACCCAGAAATAAACCAAAGCCAGGATCGTCTAATTTTTCCCAAGGATACTGAGTGAACATCTCCTCCATCCAGATAGCGACCTGTTCATAACATTCTCGTTGAACTTGGGTCTGAAATTCCATGATTGTTGTCCTCACTTGATATGCCCACTGAGTATAGGGAAACTTGGTTAAATTAGCGTTATAATATCGGTAATCGTGACTAACTTCTTCCCCGATCCACTCTGGTAACTCCACAGCCTGCTCCGGGCTGTTTAATTCCACTTCGGCTAAAATTAACCCCTGATTATCCCCGAAAAATTCGTCAACTTCCCAGATCAGATCACCGATGGGAATTTTATAGCGTTTCTTTTCAATGAGAGGGCCAACGCATAAACTAGATAACATCTGTTCGGCATCCTCAATGGGAATCAGATATTCAAACTCGGCGCGCTGATAGCCCTCAGAAGCGCCCTTAATGGTCAAATAGCCCTGATTTCCGGCGATGCGGACTCGGACGGTTTTTTCTGGGGTGGTGGTGATATAGCCCTGACGGTAAACCACTCCCACAGAAAGCGATCGCCACTGGTCCCCGCGCACTAAAAATTTACGTTCGATCTCAACTGCCATATTTTAGTCAATTTGCCCAATTTACCAAGCTGTGCGCCTATTGTATCGCGCTATCCGGGTCAAGAGTGAAAAGTTAAGCCCTCCCCTGACTAATCGGTGGTATAAAAAAAATTCTGCATTCTGAGATACCTAAACTTGTAAATTTTTGTTAAGTATGGTAAAGTTGCTTTAACAGAAATTGAAGTAGAGGTACACATAATGCCATTCACCATTGACTCGGCTCGTAGCATTTTTCCAGAAACCCTAGCGGCTGACGTAGTTCCGGCGACGATCGCTCGGTTCAAGCAGCTTAGTGCCGAAGATCAACTGGCTCTCATTTGGTTTGCGTATCTGGAAATGGGTAAAACCATCACCATTGCGGCTCCCGGGGCGGCGAATATGCAGTTTGCTGAAAAAACCCTAGAGGAAATTCGGCAGATGACTCCCCTACAGCAAACCCAAGCTATGTGTGACCTGGCGAACCGGACAGATACTCCCATTTGTCGTACCTATGCTAGTTGGTCTCCTAATATCAAGCTGGGTTTCTGGTATGAACTAGGGCGTTTCATGGATCAAGGACTTGTTGCGCCCATTCCCGAAGGCTACAAACTCTCAGCTAACGCCAACGCTATCCTAGTGACGATTCAAGGTATTGATCCAGGTCAACAAATCACGGTGCTGCGTAATTGTGTTGTTGATATGGGGTTCGATACCAGCAAATTAGGCAGCTATCAACGGGTAGCAGAACCTGTTGTACCTCCTCAAGAGATGTCCCAACGGACTAAAGTTCAAATCGAAGGTGTGACCAATTCCACAGTCCTGCAATACATGGACAACTTGAATGCTAACGATTTTGATAACTTAATTAGTCTGTTTGCAGAAGATGGAGCGTTACAACCTCCTTTCCAAAAACCAATTGTTGGTCGCGATAATGTGCTGCGGTTTTTCCGGGAAGAATGCCAGAACTTGAAGTTAATCCCAGAACGAGGTGTTTCTGAACCGACGGAAGATGGCTATACTCAGATTAAGGTTACTGGTAAAGTGCAAACTCCCTGGTTTGGTGGTAATGTGGGGATGAATATTGCTTGGCGCTTCTTGCTGAACCCAGAAAATAAGGTTTTCTTTGTGGCGATCGATTTGTTAGCATCTCCCAAAGAGTTGTTGAACTTGGTGCGCTAGAATGGAGTTCACCTAGAAATTATATAGGCGAGCGTTTTCTCAACAAAAGCGCTCCCTTTTCTGCTGGGGATAAAGTCGATTCCCCATCGATTGAATGTGGCGATGATTGTAGTGTTACGGGCAGTAAAAAGTTACTTGAGGTTAATAGGAGAAAGAAGACCGTGTTTAATATAGCATTATGAAATGATTTGTGAACTACCAGCGGTTCAGATCAAATTACAACCACAGGAGATAAAGTTCATAATGATTTATCGAAGATTTCTGATGGCTATATGATGATTGATAGCACCTATTTATTGCCTAGATATATTCATACGGTACTCGCGCACTAAATATCGAGCAAATATCGGCTGTGGTAATGCTCAATTAGGTAATGATAAGTGAGTGAAATTAATTGGTCTGAACAGGATAAAAACGCGGCTGTAGATGCCTTACACAAGGCTTATGAGCGGGAGGTTAAGATTCTGATTGATGAGGTTAAACAAAAAGCGTTTAATCTGACAGAAATTGACGAGGTGTGGAAATTGCATGATTTTTTGAGTGCCAGAAGACACGATATTGATGGTAAGTATGACTATCGAGATGCTGCCAGTGTGTTTGTGTTAGCCACATTAGTTAAACAGGGATGGTTAAGCCTGGAAGAATTACAGGTTTTGGGTCAAGATAAATTAGCGAAAATCTCGGCTTTGACTAGGCTCTAATTCTCGCACCTATTGAATAAGGGCGGGTTGAGTAGTTGGACTGTTGAGAATCAAAACTGATTACTGAACCCGCCCCCAGTAATAAGACTTATCAATTTTCGGTGGCTATGGCTGCTGTTTTAGAAATTCCTCAACTTGGGCGGCGGTGGGTTGGGCAGCGATCGCTCCTAATTCAGTAGTAACCAAGGCTCCCACTGCACTAGCATAGGTAACGATCGCCCTAGCGGTTTCGGGGTTATGGAGGCTAGGGATACCCAACTGCAAAACTTGGTGAATAAAGCCAGCCACAAAGCCATCACCTGCGCCAGTGGTATCTTGAACTGGGACAGAAAATCCGGGAAAATAACCCTCATGATCTCCGAGACAGTAAGAACAGCCGCGATCGCCTTTAGTAACTAACACCCCTTCCACGGAGTTTAGGCGATAGTTAATGGTACCAGGATCAGTGGTATCAAATAGCCAGATACTTTCAGACTCTGATAATTTGACAAAATCAACCTGTTTAAGCAAATCCATAATTAGGGGTTTGGCTGCTTCCGGGTCTGGCCAAAAATTCGGTCGCCAGTTAATATCTACTAAAATCTTGAGATTATAGCGATCGGCTAACCTCAAAGCATGAGTAATAGCATGGCGGGTTTGCTGATAGGCGAGTTCCAATGTACCCAACACCAAGAAGTCAGCATTTACAAACAAAGACTCTGGTATAGCTTCGGCTTGCAAATAGGCATCAGCGAAATCGATAGTATTGAGATTCCCAAATCCGGCAAACTCTCGCTCACCAGTGCCTGAACGCAACACATAAACCCGTCGGGTGGGTGCTGATGGGTGTCTTTGAATGCCTGTAGTATCAACCCCGACCAATTGAAGAAACCCCAGGAGGCGATCGCCGCCTTCATCAGAACCCACCGCCCCAATAAACCCGGCAGAGGTTCCCAATTTCACCAAAGCACAAGCGACATTAGCCGGAGCCCCTCCCGGGTGAGCCGTCCAAGACTTAACTTCTCCCCAGGACTGGTTAGGCTCGTCTGCCAAGCAATCAAATAAAATTTCACCGAGGCAAATAACGCGAGAATGATTCATCTTGACTGTCAAAAATAGAGTTCACAGAATCTGCGCTGGGGCAGAAGCATCTGAGGTTAGAAGACGCAAATGGATTGTACAGTTTAAAATGGTGATAAGTAAGTAAATATGCAGAGATAGGATACCTCTATGTCCGACAGTAAATTCAAATCCCCTGTCTCCCTCTCGGAAAGAGAACTACAGGTTGTGGAACTGGTGGCGATCGGTTTGACTAACCAGGAAATCGCCGAAAAGCTGGAAATCAGCAAACGTACAGTAGATAACCACATAAGTAACATCCTGACTAAAACCTCGACAGGTAATCGGGTGGAGTTGGTCCGCTGGTCTTTGCAATGGGGTAAAGTTTGCATTGATAATATCAATTGCTGCACCCTACCAGAACCAGAATCATCAGCAGAATTAACTGATAGTGTTGATGAAACTGTATCCTCTCCTATAGTTGAGTAAATATAGATCACTGATCATCATGGCAAGTTGTGACTCAAAAATCTGTTATCACCTTTGCTGTCCGCGATTACCTTTAGCGGTTTATCGGGAAGTGGCTGCTCACCTGCGACAGGTGGAGGGTGTACAGACGGGTTTAGTGCCTATGTCTAAAGATACCGACGGCGGGGAATTGCCGAAATTTGACCCCATTGAGAGTCAAATCGCAGCCCTATCAATTGAATATTCGGAATCATCTGACGGGGACATTAACTCGCAAGTTGAACGGATTTTAGCTTATTATGGCGATCGCTATGGTTCTTGGCAATCTTTAGACACCATCAACATAAATTGATCACCAGGAAATTGATCAGTACAGAAGGCTCACAACTTCCCTGAGTATGGGGATCATGCTCCTAGCGGTGAGTCATATTTTGGCACGGATTTATATATTAGAGATGGAATCAATTCAAAGTTTACGAGGAACCCGTGATATCCTCCCAGAGGAAGTCGGTTATTGGCAGTGGGTAGCTTCTGTGGCTGAGGAGACTTTGGCGCGAGGTAATTATCAAGAAATCAGAACACCGATTTTTGAGCCAACTGCCTTGTTTGAAAGGGGTATCGGTGAGGCTACGGATGTGGTGGGAAAGGAGATGTACACTTTCTGCGATCGCGGCGATCGCTCTATTACCCTGCGTCCTGAAGGTACAGCCGGGGTAGTCCGAGCTTATATTGAGCGAAAACTATTCGCTAACCCTGGTGTACAACGACTATGGTATATGGGGCCGATGTTTCGCTACGAACGTCCTCAAGCGGGACGACAACGACAATTTCATCAACTTGGGGTGGAGGTTCTCGGTAGTGATGACCCCCGCGCTGATGTGGAAGTGATCGCGGTGGCGGTGGATATCCTCAAGAGTTTGGGAGTCACCAATCTGCATTTGAATCTTAATTCAGTAGGCGATCGCACCGATCGCCAAAATTATCGTCAAGCCTTGGTGGATTATCTGACACCCTTTCAGGACGAACTTGATCAAGACTCTCGCGATCGCCTTACCCGTAACCCCATGCGGATTTTGGATAGTAAGGATGAACGCACCCAGGAAATTACCCGCGACGCTCCCAGTATTTTGGACTATCTGGGAGAGCGATCGCAATCTCACTTTGAACGAGTCCAGTATTTGATTAAGGAATTGGGGATTTCTTACACCCTCAATCCTCGACTGGTTCGCGGTTTGGACTATTACACCCATACTGCTTTTGAGATTATTTCTGATGACCTTGGCGCTCAGGCTACCGTTTGCGGCGGTGGTCGCTATGATGGTTTGGTCCAGGAACTTGGCGGCCCGGAAGTCCCGGCAGTGGGTTGGGCGATCGGTTTGGAACGTTTAATTATTCTGCTTCAGCAATTGCACCAACCTCCACAAGTTACCCCAGAATTATATTTGGTGTCTCGCGGAGAAAAAGCGGAGGCTAATGGTCTGATTTTGGCTCAGAAACTGCGTCAAGCGGGGTTGAGGGTTGAATTAGACCTGAGTGGTAGTGCTTTTGGTAAACAGTTTAAACGAGCCGATCGCAGTGGTGCTGTGGCTTGTTTGGTGTTGGGAGATGCTGAAGCGATCGCCGGAACTGTGAACCTCAAATGGTTGAAAAGTGGCGAGCAAACTGTCTTCAATCAAGTTGATCTAATTGCCAAGGCTGACCAAATTAAACAACAGTTAATTGCCAACAATTAATTATTAGTTAATTGGCTGTTTTTGTTGAGTAAAAACAAGGGGGGTAATTGTGGAAATGACTGCTGGGAGTGATTAAACTGCCATAATTCTTTTTAATTAAAAAGGCGGTTTTTGTAGATATGGGCGGGTTAGAAAATCACGGTTAATTGACAATAAACTGCTGAACCCGCCCTAATTTATAGGAATCGTCAAAGGTTTAAGTTTCCGAGGTGGAAGAGTGGTTAAAGGCGGGAGTTAGATAAGCCGCCAAAACAGCGATTAAGAAAGCCGAGACGTTGCGGATTACCGGAACCCAGTCGGAGGTGCGACTAATTACCGGACCCAGACCGAAGGCTATAAATAAAATGCCCCACAGGGGAGAAAAGATTAAGGCCCATTGCCAAGCCACAATTTGTCCGGGTTTACGGGGAATAGCCGCAATACCACAAATCACCCCACCCAAGGCGGAGGTGATTAAGGTGAGAATCCATTGTTCTCTGGGAAGACCGGGAACTACTCGACAACCACCATCTTTGAGTAAACAGGTTTCAATGGTTTGGATAGATTGCAATATTGATTGATCTTCACCATTATCGCGGACAAAGTATTGATTACCGTAGCGGGTCTGAAGTTCCACCCAAAAGGTTCGGGTCAGCAGGTCGTATAGATCCCGACCGACACTAAAGTTAAGAATATTACCGCCGCGTTGATCAGCTACCAATAGGACACTGTGTTCATCAAGTCCCCAATATTGCTTAACGGCGCGACCGGGAGTGCGATCGAACTGAGTTAGGACCCTGAGTTTCCAGCCAGTTTGGGATTCAAACTGTTTCAGGTCTTCGGCTAAAAGGTCTTCTTGAACGTCTGTCAGCAGTTCAGCTAAATCTATGATCGGGGTTTGGACTTCGGGTAAAAGTTCAGGGTTGTTGTAAGCGCCTGCTACAGGTGCGATCGCCCAGGTGGAAAGCACGACACAGAATACAGCAATGAATCGGAAGAGTTTGTGCGACCAGATTTGTTGCATAGATATTTTATACCAAATAATCAAATGTGAACGACGGCAGATGTTGCTTAACCCACAGATAATGCCAACTCATATTCGTTACAATTGTTAACCTTATCATAAAATCGGAGAAATGCAGCCAGTGTCTATGACGATTCCTGATCAGGGTAAGGAGGCTTGTTAACTCCTCTGGTAGGTGTTCTCGCACAATTGGCGATCGCTATCCCTAACATTAGGATTATGGTCAAGATAGTTGCGAACCCACTCACAAGCCTTGTCTACGAGACTATCGAGATCCAAATTCCACAGAATCACGCTGTGGTCGCGACTAGCGGAGGCTAATGTTCGGCCATCTGGACTGAAAGTCAGAGACATAACACTATCACCATGTCCCATCAAAGTTTTTAGCAAAGTTCCGTCCTTAGCGCTCCAAATGCGAACATGACTATCATAACTAGCGGAAGCCACTAAAGACCCATCAGGACTAAAGACTACACGAGTGACACTATCGCTAGTCCCTTTTAATAGGGTATTGAGCAAAACTCCCTCCTGAGTCCACAATTTAACTGTATTGTCGTATCCAGCAGAGGCTATAACTTTACCATCGGGACTAAAGTTAACCCCCAAGACATAACTTTCATGAGCCTGGATAGTTTTGAGGCGATCAAGCATAGTATTGGCTGGGTCCCACTTCCACAGAATTAAAGTCCCATCATCACTGGCGGAAATCACTGTCCGACTATCGGGACTAAAACTCACCTGATTAACCCATTCCTGATGTCCTCTGATGGTGCGTAGGAATTGACCATCAGCAGTCCAGAGTTTAATGGTTCCATCCTTGCTTCCGGTGAGGATATACTCACCGTCTGGACTATAAGTCACAGTCATGACGCTATCAGTGTGACCTACTAAGGTGGCGACTGGAGAGGGTACAAACAGAGATTTTGGCATGACCCCAATACCGTTAAACTTGGAAAGCTGCAGTTTACTGGGCCAATTGCGGGACAAGTCGGACTGGGGATTAAGGCGTTTCCAGATTTTGACTGTGTGATCATAGGATGCTGTGGCTAACCATTCTCCGTTAGGACTAAAACTCACGGAAGAAACGCGATCGCTATGACCTGATAGAGTTTGTAGGAGTTTCCCGGAACTACTCCATAATTTCACGGTTGTATCTTGAGACCCAGAAGCTAAGATTTGACCATCAGGACTAAAGCTAACATCGAGAACTCGATCATTATGAGATTTTAAGGTGGCTCTGGGGTTAGTGTGGAGATTCCATAACTTCACGGTTTTGTCATAACTTGATGAAGCTAGGGTGCGATCGTCCGGGGAAAAACGTACCCTTGTTACTTTATCTCCATGACCGCGAAAGGTTTGGAGTAATTCCCCTTCCCAACTCCAGACTTTGACGGTTTTATCAGATCCGGCTGTGGCTAAAGTCCGACCATCCCCAGAAAATGAGACGCAGAAAACAATATCTTCATCTACTTGTAAAGTCCTGATTAATTCCCCTTGGCGAGTCCAGAGTTTAACCGTGCCATCTGTACCGCTGGTGGCTATGAATTGACCATTGGGGGAGAAATTAACTGCATAAATTACTGAGTCCCGATTTTTGGTGTGGGTGATACTCATTAATCTTCTACCCTGTTGGTTGAAAAATTGCACGTCTCCTTGATTGGCTGCGGCGGCTAATATTTCCCCGTCAGGACTAAAGTTAATCCAGGTGAGTGCGGTATGGCGAAAACGAATAGTGCGGATGATTTCTCCCTGTAAATTCCATAGTCTGATGGTGCGATCGCTCCCCGCCGAGGCTATCATTTTACCATCAGGAGAAAAGCGAACAGATTTTACTCTATCTGTATGTCCGATGAATGTTTTTAACAGTTTACCGTCCCGACTCCATAGTTTAACTGTATGGTCATCGGAAGCCGAAACTAACATTTGACCACAGGAGCTAAAATCTAGGCTAGTTACATTATGATGATGTCCGGTTAAAGTGGCGATCGCCTTCCCTTCAGGAGTCCATAATCTGATAGTATTATCTGTACTAGCAGAGGCTAATATATCCCCCGTGGGACTATAAACTACATCCCACACTATATCCGCGTGACCCTCTAGGCGGTTCTGTTCATGAATCCCATAAACTCCTTGTCCTAGGGTGGCTGCTACCCGAATTTCCGCCTCATGGAAACTGTTAGCATTGAGAGATAAGGACTTAATTTTTTTGATTTTTTGAGCCGCTTTTAAACTTTCCAGTAAAGCATCAAAACGATAATTAGAGAAAAATAGTGCCTCGGAAGATGCTGTTAATGAGGTGATATAAGATAGGCGTTTTTGTTGGTAAGCAATTTTGGTTGATACCCCTAATCCGAGAGTGGCAATAATTGACACACAAAGCAGTTGTTTTAAGAGTCGATTCCGGTGTATCAGTTGTTTTTCGCTTTCGCTTTGAGCCGCTTCGGCTTGGGTTTTTGCTTTCAGACTTTGTTGCAGTTTCTTTTCGATTTCTACCTGGCGCTGTGCGGCGAGAATTCTATAGCGTTCTCGGATGGGAAATACGAGATAATCATACATGAGTTGATAGCGGTCTTCTGTTTGCTCATGCTGACGGAGTAGCAAACCTGATTCTAGGATAATATCAATAAAATTATGATGATTATCGCTGGGTTTATTATCCCCAAATTTACCGGGAGTAACCGTAGATGGATCTGGTCTAATCGCCGCGATTAATTGCGATCGCGTTTTCATGGGACGGGCGAGTTTTTCATCCGTAAGCGCAAATAAAATATCCCATGCTGCATTGGCGTTGGGGGGGCCGCAGTCTTGAATAATACCATTAATAAAATGCTCGATTAGTTGGTTTTTGGGATGGTCTCCGAGTCTCTCATATTCGGCTAAGGTCGTGATTCCTCTTAGTCCTTCTTCCTGGAGTTGCGAGCAAACTACCTGTAACTCAATTGGTCTCACTTCGGAGCTTTCATCCGCTAAATCTTTTACTAATTTATCAATTAAAGCCGGTTCTAAATGAAAGTTAGCACGTTTGGTTAAAGCCTGAATAACTCGGTGAGCTTCCGCCTTGGTAAAATCTCGCAAATGGTAGCGAATATGTTTATCTAAAATATTGTTATTTATGGCACCCAAAGGCGATAGGTATTCGGACTCTAGCAAGTAGGGTAAACATTCTTCCCGCAGGGAAATAATTACCTTAACAAAAGGCGCGTTTAGACAGAGATTTAAAAACTCATAAAATGTCTGGCGTTGTGAGCGATCGCGACAGAGAAAAAAGAATTCCTCAAATTGGTCAAAAATCAGAACAGTCAGGAGATTGTGATCGGTATTTTCCTGGATACGACTGTTAATAAATGAATCGGGATGCAAAATATATGAGGTGCGATCGCGATGATTCAAAGAGTCAATATCCATGCTATTATACATAGCATTACTACCTTGGGAAGCCTTGATAATTGTCCGATACCAAAGCCGTTTTAAATTCTTGGCTTTAATATTCAGACTATCTTGATTAATTAAGGCTGTAGCTAAGGCTGCTTCTAGTTCTCGCACCCAGTCTGTATAACTATTAATTACCACGGGTAGAACATTACGAGCCCCTAAACTAATTTCCGCCATAGCTGGGACTAAACCCGCATTAATTAACGAACTTTTACCGACTCCAGAACTACCATGTAGGACAATTAATTTATGATCATCTCGTCCTAACCTGTGAATCAGATTATTAATATCTTGATTACGGCTATTATTAGTCATCTCAAAACCCGGGCTAATAGCCGCTTTTGAGGTATTATTTTGAGAGCAACTAACCGGGTTTAATGCCTGTTTAGATGGCTGCAATTGATGGACTCCAATAAAAGCACGAAATCCGTATTGATGCTCAACTTCTCGTTGTCTTTGTTTAATCCGAAATGCTTTGATATATTGACCTTGTTCGTAGTAGAGATTACGCAATTCCGCCAAAATATCAATATACAATTGCGGATCATAACTGGGGGAGGTTTCTTGGCGGGCTTTTTCTAGTTCCCTAATCGCTGTTTCCCATTCATTTAAATGTTTATGACTGCGAGCCAATAGCAGCAGATAAGTTCCCCGTTCATTTGGGCTTTTTTCCGAGTCAATAATTGCTAGGGCTAGTTTAGTTAGTTCTAAGGCTTTATGCCATTTTTTCTGCTGAAGAGCTACTTCAGCCATAAATCCATAATCTTGGGCTAATTGGCGATCGCAACCGTATGCTAAATGGATTTTTATTCCCGTTTCCGCTAGGTTCTGTAAATCCTCCCATTGGTATAATCCCTTCAGAACATCCCCTAAATAACAGAGAATTCCAGCTACTAAATCTGGTCTTCCCGCCATTTCAAAAGCCTGTCGGGATTGTTCTAAGTGGGTTTTAGCTGAATGCAGCACTTTGACGTTAGTACCTGGGGATTTGGCATGGGGAATGTGTCGCGATCGCATAGCTTTTAGGCGATCGTTTAAGGCAATGTGAAATAAGATAATCCCCCGGATAACTTGATAGGAAATAGGATAGGCAAATTGATAGGGGTCAGCACTGGTTGTGGTCGGAGAGATCCAATTTTCCAGATCCGCTAAACTTTTTTGATAATGAACGCGCGCCTCCTCTCCTAAGTCTTGAGCATCTTTATCTAAGCCAAAAATAAATTGTTTCGTCCCTTGGAGAAAAAGGTTAAGTTCCACTCCCCTGTGTTGTAAATCTTTCCAAGCAAATTCTAATTCCCGGCGACGACTCGAACCAATACTTAGGTCATATTTCGGGGATTTTGACCTGCCATCAAATTTGCGGCTTTGCAGTTCTCCTGACCTAATTCGTAATTCCGCTAAGGAAAACAGCGTGTTACCTTGCAGGGTCAGTGATTTAATCAGGTCTGGGGTCGCCATTTCAAATTTAATCGTAGCTGCACCCCAACTTTTAAAGTCTGGCGCTAGTCGGATTAGTTTTTTGGCTAGGATATCTGTAGTCCACAATACTAAAGGACAGGAAAAATTCTTCCGAAATTCATCCCGGACTTGGTTGGTCGAACTTAGCAGGGTTTCTAAAGCCTCTACTGTGTCTAAACCCATGACCATTAAGACGCTAGGGGTAGGGGTGGCTATGCGATCTAATAATGTGGTGTAGAGGGTGGTAACTTTCGGGGAAAGCGTGATGGTTTGAATGGTCTCTGCTTCTGGTAATTTTTCCCGTAATTGCTTGATCACTTTCGTTTGCAGATAGGAATAGTTACAGCTTACTAAAATTAGAGAAAATTGACCTTTGGAAAAAGAAATAGCGCGGGCTAATCTTTGTAGCGATCGCTGATTTTGGCTCTCGAATTTCTGAGGCGTTAATTGATTAGTCATGGCTGAATTTAACCCGGTGAGTTGAGGGTGGCTATTTAATCAGTATTCGTTAGGTGAGGATTGATAATTTTGGAGTTTCCCCGGCTCCAATTGTGGCTGATTCCCTGAGATTATAGATGCCTATCCAGTCGGTGGCTTAGACATCATTAAATATTCACAATTAATTGAAAATTACCATCCAGTACAGATAGCAATACTCAATCAATTTTTCATTAGTCAAAATACTATAGCGTGATTTCTGTGGTTGATTAACACTGGTGGCTGTGGCCCCCCAATGCTCAACGCTATCACTACAATCTGACTTATAGTATGCTGGCATTCTGACTAAACTACACCCTGACTCCTACTTATTATACATGATAATGATAAATTTAAAAAAAAAATAAAAATTTAACACTTCCCGTAATTTTTGTGCGAGAAAACCCGAAAAACTAGTCGCTATCTTGGCCGAGATTTCCGGTAAAATTGGCAGCAAAAAATAACCGATATGTCTGACCATAATATCGGCTGGTAGATGGTCTTAATTAGGACTTATTGGCAGATATTGAGCAGATACTAATTAATTCATGGCTGCTGGTGGATGAGTGGGAGATTTATTAAGTTGCCAATTTTGATATTTGGGTGTATCTATCAAAGCTGGGTTAATGCCAAACCAACGACCAGAGCGATCGCGATATTCAAAGACAAACATACTCCGCAAGAGGGTTTGACATTCATCTTCCCCGCGCACGCTTTGATTTTCGACTACTTGCAAAAGTAAATCCCACTCGTCATCGGTAATAGCTCCTAATAGGTCATCGCGATATTCCCGAATTACCGTCTCTAAACAATCAGCCGAAAAAGGTGGATCATCCTGTTGTAGACAACTGTACATTAACATTAGTAATCGTCTCATGTGACCACCACTAACCCGACAGAGGCGATCGAGAACTTGGGGGGTATCAAACAATTCGGGAATATAAGAAATCCGTTCTTCGGGTGGTAAAGTCGGGAAAGCACGCGCTAAAACCATCTGTTGCAATAAAGCCAGACCTTGGGGGTTCTCGGAACCATCTCGATTGCATACCGGAACCATCGGCAAGACTTTTGGTTTCACCCCAAATCGACTGGAAAGCCGACCATAATCATTAGAAAACATTAAAGTTAAAGGAATTGTATAGACCACATGACAATGTAGCCGTCTGAGTTGCTCACCCCGATCAACAAATAAATATTCTGGCTGAGTACGTCCCCAGGATTTGGGGGAATTATCTACCCGATCTAAATTATCAACAATCACTACTAACCCGTTTTTGCCTCTCTTTTTGAGAGTCTCGTTAGAAGGTTTAAGTAGTTCCTCATTAATCGCCTCTAAAATAGTGCTAACCCTCGGTTCAAGGTATTGTCGCAGTTGAGATCTCAGTTTAGGGGAATCTTTGGTGCGAGCGGTAATTCTGGCAATACCAATGGAAATTTCCGCCTCACCAGATAATTCAATGGGGGTTTGCAAAAAATCACCAATCTCCGTAAACAGGCGGCCGAAGTATCCGGGTTTTAACTGCACTGCGGCAGTTTGAATGCTTTCGCTCACTTGACGAGCGATCGCCAGTACAATATCACTGATGTCAACATCAGCCATATCCAGATCTTGGGATGACTCAAAGTAAACTACATGGTATCCTTGTTGGTCCAGACTATCTTTGAGTCTAAACAGTTCTGTGGATTTTCCGCAGCCAATGTGTCCAGAAAATAACTGACAGGTGGGTTCATCACTGGAAAGCAATGTGATAGTGCGGCTTAACTCGCGAACAATATTGCTGCCGCGAACCGACGAAAAATCGATATAATACTGCTGATCTTCCAGATTCGCCATATCAATGGTTTTGCTGGGATTGCAGGCTTTGTAAAATTGGTTCAGGTTAAGTCCAACCATAATTGACTCACTTATGTTACGATGCCTCCTTTTGAGTGTAGGATGATGCTGATACGCCAGGGATGTGGTTTCTCCCCCCACTAGGGGAATAGCAGTCAAGGGGGATAGTCTTTTAGATAAGGGAATTAGAAGGGACAAAAATTAGGAATGGCCAATATTGTGTTTACTTCTCGCAATCGATTAGGGACTCGCCGACGACAACTTCGCCGTCAGCGACGTTTAAAATTGGTTCGGGTGATTTGGCAGGTTCTGGCGGTCGGAGGTATTTCTGGGGGGGTATTTTGGGGAATTAGTCAGCCGATTTGGTTAATTAAAGAAGCTGAACAGGTCGAGATTAAGGGTAATCAGTTACTTTCTCAGCACAATATTCGCTCACACCTGCCTTTGTCCTATCCTCAATCAGTATGGCAAATTCAACCTTCCGCTATTCAACAAGCCTTGATCGATAATGCTCCCATATCGGAAGCGATCGTGATTAGGCAGGTATTTCCTCCCCGCCTTACTATAGAAGTGACTGAACGAGAACCTGTGGCGATCGCTCAACCTCCCATAGGAACTACTACCCCAGGAACTGAGGCGATCGTTGGCTGGTTGGATGCTGAAGGTAGTTGGATGCCATTATCAAGTTATACTGAGCTAGAACAAACGGGTCAACTGCCAAATCTGAGAGTGATCGGTAACTTTGAGATGTATCGACCCCATTGGCAGCAGATGTATAGTGATCTGAGTCGCTCCCCGGTTGACATCCATGAAATTGACTGGCAAAATCCAGCTAATATTATTTTAATGACTGAGATCGGCGAGGTGCATATTGGCTCATACAGTACACACTTTTGGGAACAGTTGCAGGTTATCGATCGCATGAGAAAATTGCCGGAACAAGTTGATGTGAGTCAAGTGGACTATATTGATCTCAGAAATCCCAACTCTCCCTTGGTGTTAATGATCTCAGATCAGTCATCACTATCAGAAGCCTCCTTCTCTAAGTGAACCCTTGACTACATCCCTGTATAGTTTAAATCATTATTAAACTAACCAGGACCGGGGAGAGATTCCTAGGGTCAGTATTCAGAGCCGGGAACAGCTTAACTGGAACCAAAAGGAAAGACTTGACCATCTAGGTGTCACTAACTATCTAAGTCCTACTGTCCTGATAACTGCTATATTAGCGTTTTGGGTTGTTAGCTCAACTTAAACAAACTTAGTTGACTTGGACTTGTTTAAATATTAAAACTGATTCATCTACCCCAAATACTTAAAATGATGCTTGATAAGAGCAATCTGGGATCTACCCCAAATAACAACCAACCTGAAGGAAAAGCCAGCCTGTGGACGGCAGCAGAATCGGCTAACCCCTTTCGCCAAAATAATGAAGGATTAAATAATCATAATAATGATGGTAACGCCGTCCCTAATGAACAGTCCTGGAGTAGTGATATTGTGCCTAGCAACGCTGCCAAAATTAAAGTTATTGGTGTAGGGGGAAGTGGCGGAAATGCCATTAACCGGATGATTGATAGCGAGGTCTCCGGTGTCGAGTTTTGGGCCGTCAATACCGATGCCCAAGCCCTTACTCAGTCTAAAGCATCTAAACGCCTTCAGGTTGGTCAAAAACTGACCAGAGGTTTGGGAGCTGGCGGAAATCCGGCGATCGGTCAAAAAGCCGCTGAAGAGTCCCGGGATGAAATCGCCCAAGCCTTAGACGGTGCCGATTTGGTCTTTATTACCGCTGGTCTAGGTGGCGGCACCGGTACTGGTGGCGCTCCCATTGTCGCCGAAATCGCCAAAGAAGTTGGAGCCTTAACTATTGGCGTAGTTACCCGTCCTTTCACCTTTGAGGGACGGCGACGCATTTCCCAGGCTGACGAGGGAATTGCCGCCCTTCAAACTCGCGTTGATACCCTCATTGTGATTCCTAACAATAAGCTCCTGTCCGTCATTAATGAGCAAACCCCTGTACAGGAAGCCTTCCGCTATGCTGATGATGTATTGCGCCAGGGGGTTCAGGGTATTTCTGATATTATTACCATTCCCGGATTGGTGAATGTGGACTTTGCTGATGTCCGTGCCGTCATGGCTGATGCCGGTTCCGCTTTATTGGGTATTGGTATTGGTTCTGGTAAGTCACGCGCGCGGGAAGCTGCCTTAACTGCTATTTCTTCGCCTTTATTAGAATCCTCCATTGAGGGTGCGCGGGGAGTTGTATTTAATATTACTGGAGGCACAGACCTGACCTTGCATGAGGTCAATGCTGCCGCCGAGACCATTTATGAAGTCGTCGATCCTAATGCTAATATTATTTTTGGGGCCGTCATTGATGAACGGATGCAGGGTGAAGTCAAAATTACCGTCATTGCTACCGGGTTCACCGGTGAATCTAAATCTACTGTTCCCCAATCCGGCAGAGAGGTTCCTTTGTCTCGACCCATAACTTCTATTCCTCAGCAGCGCACTATACCGACTCCTGCTCCTGAGCCACAACCTCAGCCCCAGGAACTTGATATTCCCGATTTTCTCCGTCGTCGCCGTCCGCCTCCTGGTCGGTAGAGCATCAAAAATTCCTAAATTCCTATCCCCCCTTAACCCATCTGATTACCGGGTAGAGGGGTTATTTATGGGAATTGGGCGCTGAGGGTCATAGCGTGTTAAGCAATAATTAAATTCTTCGCCACTTTCCGGATCTGAGGTTAGCCTATAGGTATCAGAAGGGCAATTTATAGTTTCCATTAAATTATGTCTAGCACTTATAAAAACGGACACGCTTTAGTAATTGGGGTTGGTCAAGATTTACCCAACACCGTTAATGATGCTGAGGGTTTAGTTGCCATTCTCACCGACCCGTCCAGATGCGCCTATCCACCCGAACAGGTGACATTATTAGTTAATGAAAAAGCCGATCGCTCTCAGGTATTAGAAGCCCTAGATCAACTCGCTAAAACCACCAATTCCGAGTCAACTGTAGTTATCTATTTTTCCGGTCATGGCTATCAAGTCGCCTCACCTACCGGGGAGTTTTATTATTTCATGCCCTATGGCTACAACATTAATAAACTCTATCAAACTGCTATTAGTGGTCAGGAATTTTCCGAAAAACTTAAAGCTATTACCTCCCAAAAACTGTTAATTTTATTGGACTGTTGCCATGCGGGAGGCGTGGGAGAAGCCAAAGCACCAGGACTAGAAATGGCTGCCTCTCCTTTACCGCCTGAAGCCATCAAGTTATTACAAGAAGGTCGAGGAAAAGCCTTGATTGCCTCCTGTAAGGAAGATGAACTCTCATATCTTTATAAACACAAACATAATAGCGAATTTACCATGGCTTTAATGGAAGCCTTTTGTGGTTCTGGGGTCGCTAAAAAAGATGGTTCGGTGAGGGTCGCCGATTTAGCCTTACATACTCGCCAGGTCATCCCCACCCGCACCCAAGACCGACAACACCCGGTTTTACACTATGAAAATGCTGATAATTTTGTGGTGGCTTATTATGCGGGGGGAAGCATAGAACCCAAAGGGTTGCCATTTCCGCAAGCGACAGAAGAACCGGAAACCGAAACGGCGGCTAAGTCTCAACCTTCGGTGGTGTTTGACCAAAAAGACCAAACCGTTGACAATCAAACTAATATTGCTGGAAATGTGGGAGAAATTGGGAAACAGGAAACCCATATTTCTGGGGGGTTTAATCAACCGGGTTGGAAGGTTGGCGGTGATGTGATTCAATCACAGCGAGATGTGGTTATCGGTGCGAAACAACGGAAAACCAATGACTCCGAAGATGAATAGTAAAACCGAGTAATTTGCAGGTAAATAATCATGGTAAAATCATCAGAACTGAATCAGAATCCCCTTGAAGATGAAACTCATATTACTGGGGGGTTTAATCAACGTACCTGGGAGGTTAATGGTAATGTTATTCAAGGGAGTTCGGTAACTGTTTATTTATCTGCTTCTGCTTATACGATACCCACGGAGAAGGAAACTAAGCCGACTCAATTGGGGGAGAATCCTTATCGGGGATTAGATGTATTTAGAGAAGAAGATTCTATGTACTTTTTTGGGAGAGAAAAGCAAATTGAGCGACTGTGGGAAAAATTCCGCGATTTGAATGAAGATGAATCGGCTTGTCGATTTTTGCCGATTTATGGAACTTCTGGTTCGGGGAAATCATCATTGACGCGATCGGGTTTAATTCCAGAATTGGATAAAAAACCTTTATTCGGTTATCAAAAAGCTCAAATTGCGGTATTATTTCCGACTACTCATCCCCTGGAGTCCTTGGCGACGGTTTTGGCGCGAATTGTGACCAATGACCCTTCACCAGTGGAAAAAACCGCAGAATTTGAACGGGTGTTAAAAAACCCCAGCGATAGGGGAGAGTATGAAGGGTTACGACGCATTGCGAATCAAATCCCGAATATTCATGAGTCGCTTCTGGTGGTGGTAGTGGATCAATTTGAGGAAGTTTTTACTCTCTGTAAAGACGATGAAGAAAGGAAGGCTTTTATTGCTAATTTACTCTGTGCGGCGAAGGATGCAGATAGACATACTTCGGTTATTGTCACCATGCGGAGTGATTTCTTGCGGGAAACTCAACAATATCCGGGGTTAGATGGGTTATTTTCTAGTAATGGCTTTTTGGTGCCGAGTATGCAGCGAGAAGAGTTAGAAATGGCGATCGCCAAACCCGCAGAACTCGCCGGACATAGCCTCGAACCTGCAATCATTCAACTATTAATTGAACAAACCCAGGGAAGGGAAGGCGCTCTCCCATTGCTTCAGTTTGCATTACAACGCATTTGGGAAGGGTTAGAAGATGGTATAGACCCCGCAGAAACCTTAGAAAAAATTGGGGGTGTCGGGGGTGCTTTAGCGGGAGAAGTACAACGTTTATATGAGTCCCTAACTCCAGAAGACCAAATATTAGCGCGTCGCATTTTTCTAGCTTTAGTCAACCCAGACGAGTCCGACAAAACCACCCGTCGCCGCGCTCCGGTCTCCGAATTAATTAGCAATAAACAGGAAGAACCCGCCATCAAATCAATTATTAGGCGTTTTTCCGCCAGAGGTGTCCGTTTCCTGTCTACTTCCCAAGACCCCCAGCGAGGTGAAACTCTGGAAGTCACCCACGAAGCGTTAATTCACCATTGGGATAAGCTACAGGGTTGGTTAAGTGAACGTCGGGAACAATTGCATCAAAAGCAGAAATTTGAGCGATATGCAGAGGAGTGGCGTTCTCAAAATAAATCCCCAGATTATTTGTTACAAAGTCGCATTCTTCGGGATGCTCGGGAGTTTAATAAAACGGCGGCTCAGGAAGTGGCATTATCTGAGTTAGCCACGGAATTTATTAAGGCGAGTCAGACTGAAAAATGGCGCAAAATATTTAAAAATCTGGGAGTTTTAGCTCTGGTTCCTACTGTGATGATTGCTGGTTATCTGATATTTGATGAACAAATTACAAATATGCGTGTAAATATTCATACAGAAATACTGTTAGCTCAGAGAAATTGTGAGCCTACTCCCCAATTAAAAGATTTATTAGAACATCAACGGGAAAACGGTAGAACTAATTGGGAGAGAATTCATCTCTGTGGTAAGGCTCTCAATGGGATTAATTTTGAAGGAGCAGAACTTTCAAGATCTAACTTTCAAGATGCTTGGCTAAATGGTGCTAATTTGCGTGGAGCAGTTTTACTAGATACTGATTTTCAGGGAGCAAGACTTTACAAAGCAGATTTATATAATGCTTTTCTTATTAGTGCTAACCTAATAGGTGCTAACTTAGAATTAGCTAATTTAGAATCTGCAATAATGCACAATGCCGATTTACAGGATGCCGATTTACGGAATGCCGATTTACGGAATGCCGATTTACGAGGAGTAGACTTAACACAAACTAAAGGTCTTAGCCAACATCAAATCGAGTCAGCTATCCTTTGTGACACAAAATTACCTGATTATTTGTTGTCAGCAGAATCAAAACATCTGGAAAATAGAGATTGTCATAGATTCAATTAACAAACTTTTTATGATTAATTTCACAAATATTTAACATAGCGTGGAGAACTACTATTAAATTTTGTCTGTCTTATTTCAATTTTTCTGCCATCTTGAAGTTGATATATACCATCAGCAATTTGTGCCTGAAAATCGTAACTTTCTATCTCGATATATTGAGATGATTGTGTGGTGTGAAACTCTCCTAATGCTTCGGCTGCTAAGGCGGCTACTTTCTCGTCTGCTTCTTCTATAGCCTTAATTAAAATGCGTGTGGCTAACTTTTGATATTTCTGAATCCTGAGCAGGCTTTTGGCGGCGGAAACGTGCTTTTTCTGAATGGGTTGGGGTTCAACACTGGCTAGGTTGTTGATATATGATGATTTGATTTGCTCAATAATCTCTTGATTTCTCAAGTTAAAACCAGCTTGTGCTAGGGTGGTTTTGGCGGATTTTAGGATATCATTGACAAGGGATTCCTTAACTGTTTCTGGGTCGTCCCAACTTTTCTCTAGTTGCTGTAAACAAGCTACCAGAGCCAGTATGCCTTCGGTCCGGGGAGAGCGATCGCTAAAATGTCGCAGGGAGATATTTAGTTCAACGGCTTCGATTTCTTCGGCTTCGATTTTGCCCTTTAAAATATTGTCGAAATCATTTAAAATTTCATCGAATTTATTGTTGAGTTTGGGATAATTGTTAGACATGGTGACTTGACTCCTAGTTGCTGAAATTGTCGGTAAAGTTGATTGAGGTGTTTCCGGTTCTATGCTGTGACTGTGCCAAGTATTTGATAAGCCATGATCTGAGGCTGCATCAGGTACATAACTGGCTGCTGATGGACTGTCACAATCACAATTGATAGGGGCTGATAAAGCGGGATTAAAAGTATCATCAGCCTGGGAATAATCGATGATTTGAGAGTGGGATGCTTCCTGATTATTTACCTGTCTGAGGGTAGCAATGGCGTTCCCAGCATCAACTAAGCCGTAACCCGTGGCTAGGTCGCGACCCGGACCGGCTGTTGGTCGGCTGAAATAGTAATTAGAAAAACCCTTGACTACATCGATCGCACTTTTCTCTAAAATTCTCTTAGCACGCACCGGAGATAAACCCGGATCCAACTGTTTTAATAGCGCACAAACCCCCGCCACTTGGGGCGCAGCCGCCGATGTACCACTAAAAGCCGCCCAGCCATCATTGGCTTCGGTGCCATCCTCAAACTCAGCACATTTGATATCAGTGGAAGACCCAGGCGGCACAGGTAGCATAATATAGGCGGCGTGGGGGCGCTGTCCTACCAACCCGCAGACATCGGGAACCTGTCGCCCTCGATAAACCGGACTGTGGAAAGCACTGGAATAGTTACTCGCTTCTAACTCTCCCTTTGTGGGTCCGTCAAGATGCTTATAAACTCCCCCAGCAGCGATCGCATTGGGATGTTGACCAGGAAAAGACCAATCACCATTTCCCGCCGAAAAAATCACAATTATTCCCCGCCGCACCGCATCGGCTACTAAGGTGGCTAAGACCTTATTATAAGGTGAAAGTTCCGAACTTCTCTGATTTGAACCCCAGCTACAGGAGATAATATCAGGTCGTTGGGCGATCGCTGTCCTGAAAGCGGCAATAGAATTAACATTCCGGAATTTACCACGGATCGCCACATCAGCTTTAACCATGATAAAATCAACTCCCGGAGCCACTGCAAATAAATTAGCAGATTCTCCAGTTCCGTGACCGTTTGCATCAATATGTTTATCCGTAGAACCGGGGGCGAGAATCACCTGACCCTGATAGTTATGGTGAGTAAAAAAGGGGTGATTATACCACCCAGAATCCACCATTACTACTTTCACACCCCGACCGTCAATTCCCCCATCATGAGCCTGTTTTGCATTTAGACCCTTGGCTAAACAATCGGGTACAGATAAATATTGCGAGACTGCTGGCGGCGGAAAAGCAGAGGGAACACCTGACCCTAAATAAGAAACAGGTTCGTTAATGGCTACCCCTACCAGTTCTGTATTCCAACTGCTCTGAGAAATATCAATTTCCCCAGGGGGTTTATCATCAACCGCATCAATAAATTGAGCCGTGCTAGGCTGACCCAACTCTTTAATTACCTGATATTCAACATTAGTGAGAGTCGTCTGGAAAGACTGCTCATAAAGCTCAGGAGAGCCGCAAATACTAATAGAACCGCGACCTTTGCATAGGACATTAAATCCGGTATCCCTGAGCCTTTCTTCTGTGTATTCAATCAGCCGTGGATCAGCGTCAAACAGGGTGACATTTTCACTGGTAACTAACGTTTGTGTTGACAGCAGAGACTCTCCCGATCGCGATCGCACTACAGCTTCAGCATAGACCAAATCTGGGAGTTCCTGCCTAACTTGCCCATCCATATTTTTTTTTGCGGGCTAAAATTACTACCAAACACTCCCATTATCCCACATTTAATCAGCCATCAGGAATCATTTTACAAAACTTTACATTAACTCTCGAATCTGATCCAATAGTTCAGTCATGGAAATCCGACCCGATAGAAATTTGAGGGTGAGATGTTGAGTTAAACCCTGTAAGTCTGTGGGGATATGTTGAATGGGGGAACTGTTAGGTTTGGTATCAGGAGAAGTTTTAAATAAACCAGAATTGTCTAAAACCAGAATCGGCGGAATTGTTAAATCATCATGCTGAGAATTACCCAGGTTAACTAAAGCATCTAAAGCGTTTCGGAGAATGGGGGAAGTTTGATGGCGCACACAAATCAGCAATAAATCGACACTCTGATACTGTAATTGTTGCATAATTTCTTCCCAGGTTCTCCCCATAGTTCCCCGAAATCCTGCTGTTTGTAGATACTGAATCAAGGCTTGCTCAATTTTGCTGGTTTGGTCAGCCGGGGGATAAAAATTCGCCCTTTGATTACTTCCATCATCATCTAGGTTTACTAAGTCTGGTAATGTCAACAAATCCACCACCAAAATATGAGATTTCCAACTCATCCCCGCCGCCACTTGAATCACCTGTAAAAGACCTGGGTCAGCTTGTCGCCTCCTAGACCCCATATAAGTCTGGCTAATTTGAGGTAATAGACAGGGGAAAACGGATAATCCTTGAATTTGATTGGCTGCTTGAGTTGTGGGTGTGTCTAGGGTGACTATGGGAAGATTAGCTAGATGTTTTTCATCTTTCAATTCCAGCAAAAATGCCATGGGGTCATCAAGGTAATTAATAGACTCTAAAACCATAACATTAGGATGCCAAATTCTCGCCAGTAGTTCCGCCTGACCCAAATCATCAGCTTCCAAAATCCGACAAGGGGAAGTTTGAGAAGTGTCGTTAATGGGTGATGGCAAGTTTTTGTCGGTTAAACTACCTGCTAAGCCTTGGTTTAATTCGTCGTGGTCAACTGGATTTAACCACAGGACTGTTAATCTCTTAATTGGTGCGATCGAGGGGGTTTTTTCCAGTTGATTAATCACTAACTTTAAATCTGACTTCTCGACAGGTAAACTCAGAAAACCATCACAGGTTACTTTCATAGCCCGCTTTTTTTCCCCTAAAGTAGCTGTAATAAATACGGGAATTTGACAGGTATCTACATCGGCTTTCAGCAAGGTTAGCACATCCCAACCTGATAAAAGTGGCAGTAAAGGATTGAGAAAAATCATCCGAGGTTGCAACCTTCTGGCTTTTTCTAAAGCCTCGGTTCCCGTCCTGGCGACGATGGCTCGATAACCCAATTTGGAGAGTTTATCACTCAAATCATCAATATATTTGGGGACGGCTTCGACAATCAAAATTAACCGAGATTGTCCCTGGGTAGTGGGACGAGATAAATTGGTTTTAGGGTATGGAGAGGATGGATAAACGTCGGCTTTTTCCCAGTCTAATTTATCTGATTTCCAGCCGTTTACGGGAGGGACGGGAGGCAAAAGTAAGGTAAACTCAGTGCCTTTTCCTTGGTGGGAAATAAAGCTAATATCTCCACCATGAAGCCGGGCTAATCTTTGACAGAGAACTAATCCTAAACCTGTGCCTTCAAATTGACGATTTAGGGGACTTTCTAGCTGTTGGAACTTTTCAAAAATCAGATGTTGTTTTTGCTCGGGAATGCCAATACCTGTATCCCAAACTGTAAACACGATCCAATCCTCCCAACGGTTAACCCGTAAACCCATATAACCACCATCAGGAGTAAATTTAAAGGCATTAGAAATTAGGTTGATTAGCATCTGGCGTAGACGCAATTCGTCGGCTTCAATAGTTTCTAGTCCGGGTTCGATTTCGATGCTAAATTTTTGGCTACCTAAGCTAGATTGACTATCCTTAATATCACCCTGCTGGTGCAGGTGCAGGACGGCTTCTAAAGCGCGATCGCATACGGTTTGAATGTTCACACCTTCGGGAGTTAGTTCTAACTGTCCGGTCTCAATGCGGGTTAAATCTAAGATATCATTAACCACCATCATCAGATGTCGTCCGCTTTGGTGGATCAGTTTGGCGTATTTAGCTTGGCGATCGCTTAATTCCCCCAAGGCTTTATCTTTCAGCAAACTAGACAACCCCAAAACTGCTGTTAAGGGAGTTTTCAGTTCATGGCTAATACAGGCTAAAAACTCATCTTTGAGTCGATTTAGTTGGATTAAATCCGCATTTTTAGCGGTCAACTCTTGGGCGACTCGATATTGTTCTGTGATATCCTGAGCAATAATTAACCACCATTTATCAAAGCATTCTGTTAAACTTGGCTGTACCAAAGTCCGGCGGGTAAATTGCCACACTCGCTGCTGTTTGGATTGTGGACAAATACAGATATATGTTTCCGAATTTGAGCTATTATCGCACCACTTAGGCATATCCGAGCTACACTCGTCTAACTGGGTGGTGTTGGGGTTAACGGCTGTAGTTGGGGAGATGGAGGACTCTGGTACCGGGTTCGCCATGGTATAATCGTCCGAGTTGCTGCTGATATCGACATGGGTTGTAGTGGAGGTAGTAACCCATTGGTTGACTGTTTCAGCGGCTTGCTGCAAGACTTCTGGTTGATTTCCGACCTGTTGCACCCAAGCCGTATTCTGCCCCAAGATTTCCCCGTTTTGGGTTTGAATCATCATGGGTAGTGGCAATTGGTCTAGGAGTTGCAACAGGGAACCGAGAAACGAATCAAACCCCCCTTTCTGGACGGGTGACTGATATTCCGCCAATTGGACTGGCTGACTAACTAGATATGGCAGTAGTTTGGCTAAGTCAATCAGCCCCAAAAATTCCTGTTTTTGATTAATGATAGCCAGAGGGGACAGACCCTCTGTTTGATGATTATTACCGGATTGACAATAATAGGGATGCCATCCTAAATCATAACCAATTTGCTGCAAATAAGCCCAAAATTCTGGCCAATCTAAATAAGCGGGAATTAGAAGCAAGGGTTTAATGAGGCGATCGCTTAGATCGGCTAGGATGGCTTTTGTTAATGGCCGCTTTTTATTTTTTGTCGAAAATAAATAGGTAGTTAAATTACGCAGATACACTACCCCAATGGGATATTGCTGTTGGTTAACAACCACAACGCAATCATGATCACCTTCTGAGAATACTGACCACAACTGATCAACGGTGATATCCTGACCACAAACTGGCACCCTCTTGATTATTGTCGGAAGAGAGATTTGAGAAAACATGAAAAAACTTGAACCCCAAACTGGTTTGGTCGCAGATACCTATGAGAGTCAATTTTCAGAGGAACTGCTCCCACTGATTTATTTTAGCCAGGAATAATGACTAACTTCAAATTTAAGTATTTTCTTAATCTTTCCTAACTGACATCCTCAATCATTGAGTAATCATAAGTCTATAGAGAAATTATTAAATTTTATGACTAAGGGCGCGAGATTTGGTTACCATTCCTCACAGGGGACTCAGGCTGTTAGTAACCATGGAGGGGTTGATCCCTGCTGGGTGGTTATGACACTGCAATTGCCTCCCAAGTGTTACTGGGCTGGTATACTGACCTAAGTTCAATTAGCTATAAGTTAAACCATGGGACAAGGAGATTATAGTCGTCAACAACCATATTTCCATGATCCCAAGGTAGATAAAGCCATTGAGGATATCTATGCTGATTTGGATAGCTGGACTTATGAGATTGACAAAAGCCAACCATCAAGATTTAATACTGTCAGCTTTTATGTAGTGTTACCCCCAGTTTTTTATGAGGGGAGATTTATCAAAGGATTTTATTATAGTGAGTCGGTGGATTTGCTGAATCATGTCTTGCCGAATTTATCCCGTTATTTCTTCTCGTTGGCTTACTCGATGTGGTGTTCCTATCCTTGGTCACAAACGGCTGATGCCTATTCCTGTTTGTATAATAACCGCGATCGCGCCCGGTGGTTTTTCCGAAATAATCCCGTTGATAAAGTGTTGATGACTTGCTACAATTCGGACTTTATTAATGAGTATATTATCGCCCCGAAACCCATAGAGACAAAAGATATTGATTTGCTTTGTGTTTCTCGGATTGCTCCCGAAAAGAATTTGCCGATGATTGCTAGGGGTTTAAAAGTGTATCGGCAAAAATATCAACACCACATTAAACTATCTTTAATTGCGGGCGATCGCCACCTAGACTTTAATAACTTTGATAATAATGATGAGATTACCCGGAAAATTTTGGCAGAAATCACGTCAATACTAGGGAATCCCTGGGATTATATTAATTTTATCAAGTATGCCAACAATTATCAAGAAATGCCAGCATATTATTCACGGTCAAGGGCTTATATTTTGGGGTCATTATTAGAGGGTAAAAATCGCAGCCTGAGTGAGGCGATGAGTTGCAATATTCCGGTGATTTGTTTTGAGGAGTTTAATCAATACGCGAGGGGAAGCGATCGCCTTTTTCCCGAAGCGGCGGGTTTATGCGCCCAATTTGACCCCGAATCCCTAGCAGATACCATTCATCAAGTCTTAGCAAATCCGGGATTATTTAAACCCCGATTAAGCTATTTAAAACATCGAGGGAGAAAGAACTTTTTTAATACCTGTCTGACCGCCTTTCCCTATTATCAACAATCCATTCCCGACTACCACCATAACTCACCTTTTCATAGTCTGTGGTTAGATTTAGCCATTCAGGACAACTATCAAATGAGTCTATATGATTTCCTCTATGGACGATCTGAATATTCCCATCTCAGAGGTCTGGTGAATATTTATAAACATCTCAATCAGTGGTTAGGCTGGCTACAGAGTCAAATAAATCGGAAATACCCCGGAATTTTGACCAATAAGCAACCGGGTTGATTTGGTAAAAGGGGCTTGCCAAATTGCTCCGATTGTGATATAATGTGCTGGCTTGACCCAAAAGATATGGTTAGATAAGATGACTAACGAACCATCCCAGGTCTGCCCAATTTGTGGCGTAAAAATTGTGAAAGCACCCGGAGGCGATCGTGTTTTATTTTCAGTAGGAGCCCCCGGAACCAGAGCCAGATTATGGGCGCGGGTGTGTCAGTTTGTGAAAAAACCAGGCTGCATAAATTCCGACCCCGCATTAATTGGTGAAACCAAACCCACAGACCCCTATCGACCGCAATAAATAGGCAATTTTACCACAAGCAAAATTTGCGTTTTCCATTAGGTAAAATAGTCCGCCAGTTAGTGCGTGCTAAAGCCAACTGTTCATCCCCCACAATACAACCTCTAAGATTAGCGCCGCATAAATTAGCACCTCGCAAATTAGCGCGAGTCAAATATGCACCCTGCAAATTAGCACCTCTCAAATCCGCCTTTTCCAGATTAGCGGTACTCAGATAGGCATTTTCCAGATTAGCATTTTTGAGTTTAGCCTGAGTCAATCGTGCGCGGCCAAAATTCGCATCTCTCAAGTCAGCATTTTGAAAATTAATATTACTAAGTCGCGCCTGATAGAAATTAGCACCTCTCCATTTTCCCCCGGACAAATTTAAGCCACTCAATTCACAATCGCCAAAATCTCGGTGTCCCTGACTAAAAGCACTACGGAAATTATTTTCATTCCAATTATGGGAAGTAGAAGTTACGGTTTTCTGAGATAAGCCATCACTATGAATCGCAGTTACGGGAGCTCCCCGAGTAGCACTTAATCCCCCCCGGACAGGTCGTTTAGGGGTAGAGATTTCAGTCATTTCCTGTCGTTTTTTGCGTTCTCGGCGTTCCCGAATCAATTTCACTTCCCTTTGGGGAGCAGTCATCATTATGGAGGTTTTATCATCGTTATAAATAGTTTGTTCTTCGGGTGGTTCTGGTTTGGGTTCAGGTGTGAATTCTGTAACTATAGGCTGAACGGACATATTAGCAGATAAATCATCTTCTGCATCATCCTGATGATCAAGAGCATATAAAACATCTTTGGCGGACTGGTAACGCTGATAAACGGACACCGCCAACATTCTTTCTAAGACCAAACCAAAAGCATCACTGACATGGGTATGTTCTCGCCAGTGAACTTCCCCGGTGGTGGGGTTATGTTCCAAAGCGCTGGGAGATTTCCCGGTCAGTAAATAAATACAAGTCATTCCCACGGCATAAATATCACTAGCATAAACAGGTCGTAAAGACATCTGTTCCATGGGAGCAAATCCGGAAGTTCCAATGGCAAAATTAGTAAAAGCGGTTTCTCCAGTTCCCATCATGGTGGCTTGATTTACTTTATCCTTAACCGCGCCAAAATCAATGAGAACTAAACGATTATCCTGACGGCGACGAATGATATTAGCGGGTTTAATATCCCGGTGAATGACCTCTTGAGAATGGATATAATCGAGTAGTGGTAAAATATCCCGCAGAAACTCCTGAGTTTGTGCTTCGGTTAATGGTCCATTGGCTCTAACTTCTTGTTTGAGGGTCAAACCATCAACAAATTCTTGGACTAAATAAAACTGTTTTTTCCCGACAAAGTAATCTAAAAGACGGGGAATTTGGGGATGATCACCAATTTTCCCCAGAGTTTTCGCCTCCCGCTGAAAAAGCTGTTGTGCCATTTCCAGGACTTTTTTAGAAGTGGCAGAAGGTCGCAATTGCTTAACTACACAAGCAGGATAGCCGGGAAGGGATAAATCCCGCGCTAGAAATGTGGCCCCAAAACCCCCCTTACCAATGGGTTTAACGACTAGGTAGCGATTTCGTAGCCGTAGCCGGGAACCACAAGCCTGACACTTGACAGCCTCGTTAGGGTTTTCGGGATTAGGACAACTGGGATTGGTACAGTAACTCATGGCGGTTGGAGATAACTCAATTTAAGATTAACGTCAGACCGCGAATTCGTGTAAGTAGCTATGTATATAGCAAGGCACAGGGAACTGATACATTTACGCGACATTTATCCGGCTATTGCCTGACAATGCGACGATAGCACTATTACCCGTTAAGGTAACAGAGGCGGTATCCCGCAAAGCTTTTAGAAAGATTCCAAAAGCACCGTTCCAGTCCCTGGGTAGAGTGAACCCACACTCCGGACATCGGAACACTTTTGAGCCACCTAGCTGGGAATGCACATGACCACAGTGAGTACAGGTTTTGCTGGTGTATTCTTCCGTCACATCTACAACTGTGGTTCCAGTTATCTCGGCTTGATGTCTCAGGGTTAGTTTGAATCGATAATGCGCCCATGTCAGCATGGCGCGGGCAGTCTTGGATTTGATTTTCCGCTTGGCTTTGGCAACCATGTTGGAAGTCTCGAAGGTCGGCAGAAAAATTATGCTGTAGTTGTGAGTCAAGTAGTGAGCAATTTGTTTGTGGGCTTCATCAACTAGATTGCGGATTTTGGTTCTCATTCGTTGAGCCGCTTGCCTCATCCGTCGCCTCCTTGAACGACAGGGTTCCTTGGCGATTCGGCTCATCAAATCATCCAAATGTTGACATAGCCTAGTAATGCGTCCAATATTCCCGGAGCCAAATTCCAGAAACCGAGAGCCATCAAACCCAGTTATGAAAGTTCGCACACCCGGGTCTAATGCAATTACGCCATTCGCTTCAGTTGGGGTAACGGCAACTGGTTCAGGGAAAATCGCAAACCATCGACCTTTGGTAAACACCAACTGAGTCCCTTGCCCGCAAGTTTTAGGGATGGGTTCGGAAACCATGAAAGTTAATCCTTTCGTGAGTCTTGGATACCAACTCCCTGAAGAGAAATTAGTATTATTGAACTTAATCCCTTGAGAGCTGTCACGACAACTTCTAAACCTGGCATCAGGACTGGCGGTCAAAGCCTGATAGGCATCAAAGATGGCATTTTGCCGAATGTGGCAGGGTGTTTCTTTGACCCATTCGGGTAAGTCACTCTGCATCACTTTATTGCGTAACTTTAACTTGCTTAGTCGTTTACCACTCCGGGATAATGCAATTGCTTGGTTGTAGCAATACCGACAAGCAGCCAGCCATTTACGCCAGACTTGATTTAGCTCGGGGCTGGGGTAAATCCGGATCTTCTTTGACCTGAGTTTTGTATTTACTCCGTCCGTATAATCTGGAGCTAAAGCAGTGGAGGATGGCGAGGATGTCCTCAACCATTTGTCGTTCTGGACTGAGACTTGTCTGGTTGAGAACCATGAGTTGGCACCTGTTTTGCTCACAGAGCCATCGAAACCAGTCAAATCCAAATCTGGCCAATCGGTCTTTGTGGGCAACGACAACCATGCGGACATCTCCTGACAAGACTTGTCCCAGTAAGGCCAGCATTTTCTTTCCCTTGAAGTTGAGCCCGCCTCCGATTTCTGAGACGACTTCTGCTTCGGGGTAGAGGTTGGACAGTGCGGCCACCTGTCGGTTGAGGTCGGACTGCTGGGCGCGGCTACTAACTCTGGCATAGATAACGACTTTGCGTTTGTCACTGCCTGAAATGGAATCAGAATATGACTCAACGTTGTATCGTCGTTGCCCAGCGGGGGTTCTGATGGTCTCGATTGAGCCATTTTCGTCCCATCTGCGGAGTGTTCTTTCATGGACTCCAAGGATTTTGGCCGCTTCCTTGGGTTTGACATATCTGGCAATAGGTTTATCCTCAACTCTTCTCGCTTATTATACCGTATTGCCCTAAAATGTTAACCTAATTTGAGATTAAATCATGCTCTTAACAGCAGGTCAAAGGATTTGATCTTGGATATTTCAGGAATAATAGTCGATCTCCTCACTCTGTAGACCTAACTACCATTCTAAGACTACCATTCTAAGACAATTAACATGGTGGGTCTGCTCTATCTCTATGTATACCCATTATTGCCTAACTTTCTATGGGAACCTGTAATCAGGGGAATTAACGACTATTATCAACGATCGCAACCCCAAAATCCAGTAATTGCTACCATCATCGGCTAACAGGTCCCCAGAAAAAAGTTTCGCCACTAGGCTAGTTGACTCCTTAGAATGGAGAATCGGACAAAAAAATTGAAGTGATATGCGGATCTCATTAAACTGGTTACGAGAACTGGTAGACATCAGTATCAGTCCCGAACAATTAGCGGAAACCCTGACGGTAGCGGGATTTGAAGTAGAAGATATCGAAGATCGCCGCACTTGGGCCGATGGTGTGGTATTAGGGAAAATCGCGGAAATTGCACCCCACCCTAATGCGGATAAACTGCGAGTCTGTCAGGTAGACATAGGACAAAGCGATCGCCTAAATATCGTTTGTGGGGCCCCTAATGCAGCAGCAGATATGATTGTGGCTGTAGCGACCATTGGGACTTATCTCCCCGCCATTGACCTGAAGCTAAAAAAAACTAAGCTGCGGGGTGTCCCCTCTATGGGAATGATTTGTTCCCTATCAGAATTGGGTTTAGAAAAAGAATCACCAGGTATCCATAGCTTTGATTTAGACAACCCTGTGCTGGGAAGTGATGTCCGACCCCTAATCGGACTCGATGACGTGATCCTGGATGTCACAGCTACCGCTAATCGCGCGGACGGGTTGAGTATGGTAGGAATTGCTAGAGAAGTGGCGGCTTTGACTGGCGGGAGTTTGAAAATTCCTGACGCGGCGGGGGTATTAATTGGCGACCAAGACCCAGCAGGTGGGTTGGAAATTGACATTATGGAATCCCAAGCCTGTCCTACCTATATCGGAGGTGCGATCGCCAATGTAAAAATTGCCCCCTCTCCTGATTGGCTAAAACGACGGCTACAGGCGGCGGGAATTCGTCCCATTAACAATGTCGTCGATGTCACCAACTACATTTTACTAGAATGGGGGCAGCCTCTCCACGCTTTCGATCGCGATCGGCTCACTAACCTGACTGGATCTCAAAACCTGACTATCGGGGTGCGTTTTGCTAAGGCTTCTGAGTCTCTCAAAACTCTTGATGGTCAAACCCGCCAGCTACAAGACCAAAATCTGGTGATTACCGCTAATGATCAACCGGTTGCTTTAGCGGGGGTTATGGGAGGCGAGGATACGGAAGTTCACGACGCGACGACTAATTTAATCCTAGAGGCGGCGGTGTTTTCTCCGGTGGCTATTAGGCGATCGGCGCGTGTTCAGGGTATCCGCACGGAATCGTCTACCCGTTATGAACGCGGCATAAATCAAGCTGAACTGGCTCTGGCTTGCCGTCGTGCTATATTATTAATCTCGGAACTAGCTGGGGGAACTGCTACGGTTCAGAAATCCGCCAGCGGTGCTACCCAAATGCGGATGACTCAGGAAGTTTCCCTGAGTCTCGATCGCCTTAATGCTATTTTAGGACCCCTCAAGCGGGGAGAAGATACGGAGGTCGAGTCCTATTTACAGCCCCCAGAGGTTGAAAGTATTTTAACTGCTTTGGGATGTGGTACTAGCCGCCAAGAGGGGGAATCGGTAGTCTGGACGGTGACAGTTCCCCCCTATCGTCAACGGGACCTAGAAAGGGAAATTGACCTGATTGAAGAGGTGGCGCGATTATATGGATATGACCGCTTTTCTGATACTCTTCCGACTCAGAGTGTCCCCGGTTATTTACCACCAGAAGAAGCGGCTAAAAGAGACTTGCGATCGGCTTTTCGCGCTGCTGGTTTGACTGAGTTGATGCACTATTCCCTAGTTAAACAACAAGGGGATAATCAGGTGGTAATTGCTAATCCTCTGTTCGTGGAGTATTCGGCTTTACGAACTGAGATGTTATCTGGGTTAATTGATGCTTTTGTGTTTAACCTGGAAAATGGTAACGGTCCGTTAAATGGGTTGGAAATTGGCCGGATTTTTCGGCGTGATGGAGAAGTTTACCAGGAAGAAGATGCGATCGCTGGGGTGATTGGTGGCGACCCGTCTCAGGGTCGTTGGGTCAACAGTGGCAAGGATAATCCCATGAGTTGGTTTGAGGCTAAAGGTGTGTTAGAATCGGTGTGGGAGCGGTTGTCTTTGTCTGTGGAATATCGCCAAGAATCTGATGTGAAAATGCTTCATCCTGGACGGACGGCTACGTTATGGTTAAATGGCGATCGGCTGGGAATTTTTGGTCAACTACACCCCCAAATTCAACGGGAAAAAGAACTTCCTGAAGCTGTCTATTTATTCGAGTTTCGTCTCCCGGTACTCACGGCTGCTATTACGGCTAAGGATTACTTAAAGCGACCTTTTCAGTCCTATTCTACTTTCCCCGCTAGTGACCGCGACCTGGCCTTTTTTGTGGCGGATTCGGTGTCGGTGGCTGACTTGCAAAAAACCATGATTAAAAATGGTGGTAAAATCCTGGAATCGGTGGATTTATTCGACGAATACCGTGGCAAAAATGTTCCCGAAAATCAGCGAAGTTTGGCTTTTCGTTTGGTTTATCGGGTTGGCGATCGCACCCTTACTGATGAGGACATAGAACCCTTACAGCAAAAAATTAGGGATGCTTTGGTTAAGGAGTTTCAGGTCAGTTTGAGAAGTTAGTTAGTCTCCCTTTATCCCCCCTCCTTCCCTTCTTGGGGGGAGGTTGACTCCTCTTGTCGATAACCACCCACTTCTGAGAATTTCCTCAAAATCACATAGACACCTATTACCATGGCTCTGGTATAATGTGATAATATCTATGGTGGTGATTAGTTGACGACATTGAGAAGGTTATGGCAAAATATATCATGTTGGGTAGCTACTGTGAAGACGTTTTGGCGAAACGGGAACCCTACCGACCAGAACATTTACAGGGTTTAAAGGAACAAAAAGAATCGGGGGTTTTAATTACTATTGGACCCACCAAAGATCTAACTCAGGTTTTGGGGATTTATGAGGCTGAATCAGAGGCGATCGTTCGCGGCTTGGTGGAAGCTGACCCCTACTGGAAAAATGGGATCTGGACTGAGTACAACGTGAAAGAGTGGATTCAAGCATTCTAGTCTATTATCACACATCAATATAGGTGAAGGCAAGCCTCAGTCATCACCTATTTAATCACCCCGATAATTACTAAGGCGAATCACCCCGATAATTACTAAGGCGATCGCTACTATTATTTATCATCAGGAGTCAACATGAACATTTTAGGAATAGCTGACAGCAACTTAGAACCCGTAGACTACAGCGATATATTAAATAAAATTATCCAGCAAATTACCCAACAACAACCATTCAAAATTTCCCAAAATAAAAATCATCTGATTATCGACCTAGAGACTATTACTGAGCAACTAATTAAACAAAATATTGCTAACCCCATTAGTTCCAAGGGTATCATCAAATCAGCCACAGTTAATTTTAATAGTAATACTCAAAATATATTTAACCAACAAATCAGACAAATTCGGGATTTATTAAAAGACAAGTTACAGGAATTAGCCAGAGATAATAATCACCCAGATATCAACTCTTTAACTCATAGCTTTATCCGAACTTTACAGCAAATCAACAATCAGAAATTCGATTTATATTATAATTTTCCTGCTATCCAAAACGTCAAAACTTCAGAGTTAGAAACACGGGTTAATGAGAATGTGGGTAGTCATTCTATCCTCAAGTTTCATAAACTGACAATTTCCGTAAGAAACATCAATCAATTTACCCAAGATTTAAAACAGGGACTCCGTAACTATATTGAGGAAAAACTGGACCAAGAATCCAGCGAGGATGTAGAAGATACTCTGGAAATCCTAGATAATTTAACTAATGATAAATCTTCTGATTTTTATAAATTACAGAAAGTAGTCGATAGCGAATCCCTAGGGAAACTCAAAAAACACGCTAAAATCTGCTATTTAGAATATTTAGCCGCCAATTTAGCCACTAATAATAATCGCGATTTAGTTTATTTACAGGATTTAATTCGGCGACTAAAAGATATGGTGGCTTATATTTATGACCATGACAAACAGGATGGAGATTATCGAGTTAGTTATGGTGGAGAAACCATTAATTATCGGGATTGGTTTTCCCGGTCAGAGGTGTTTGACTCTCTCCCCATTATTCCGATAATTAGCGAGAGTTTAGGGGAAACCACCAGTCCAGACGGAAGCGAGAGAACCTTTACTTTTGGCTTAAAACTTAAATTTAACAACCCGGTTCAAGCTAGGGGAGGTAAACCAGCATTTGACTATCATCTTGATACGATTAATCCTGATAAAGCCGAAGCAAAAAAACCAGAATTTTATCAGGAATCTCTGTATTATCAAAAGGTCTTGAAATTAGCTTTTGTCTACTATTTTGCATTTGCGACTCACAGTAATCCTGACCAAGAAGATTATGATCCACAATCGGAACTAACTTATAATGTTCGCGAGAGTTTTGAGACCTATTTTTTGCCAATTTTTCAGGGTACAGATGAAGATAAAAAGTCTAATTTTTTGCAGCGTGTCATTAAAGGATTTTACAAATATAAAGTATTAAAAAAAATTAATAGACTCAAATCGCTACTTCATCATTGTCTTAAACAATCCACTATTTTAGAACCCCAAAATTTTCCTATTAAAATTGGCATATATAAGGGTATATTAGAATCAGATATTGATAAAATTAGCAATGGTTTGTTTTTTAATCATCTAGTAGAAAGCAATACCAAAGAGTGTCTTCAGTACATTACTATTGGCGATTCTAGTCCCGACACGGGAATATTTTGTCAACTTCCGGGTAATCTGAAAATCGAAGATATCCGCTATTATCAGACATCAGAAAATCAGCAATTTACCATCAATTATCATGGGATTGATAAAATTCAAAAATGTCTTCCGGTTTTCTTCCTTCCTAAAAGTAACCCAAATAGCCAACAAACAGAACAAATTTTTAGCAATATTCCAGGAATTATTTTTCACTACAATAAAGAATCCTTAAATAAGGAGCATGATAATTCTTCGGTACAGAGTTTTATTTATCGGTTTACCATGTCTCTGCTGATTTATATCATTTTGCTGATAATTCTGGAAGGTTGGGGACTGGTATTTTTACCAATTTTTCGACTTCATGAAGGTAGCGAAAATAAACCTTTTGAATCAGAGAAGTTTATGGCTAATTTATCGAAAGTAATTAGTCATTTATTGAATAATAAATATCGCGCCAATTCTCAAGGGTTGCGGATTAAAAATCTGACCCAAAGTTTTACCAAGGGAAATGCTTTGGGTTCGTTATATTCGGTATTACCGCGCAAGTTTATCCTAGATCAATCTGCTAATCGTCCCAGTTTCTCCCTGGATAAATTGGCTTTAATTGTGGTTTCTAGTGTTGAAAGTGATGGTTTATTCAAAGGCGATCGCCAAGACCGGATTTCTACTGTATTCGGTGAAGCGATCGGAATTAGGAAGCAGTCAGAGAATCAAATTGTCGTACAGTTATTAAAAACCTTTTCGGAAAATTATCTCTCTCGCAATTTATATACAGAACCCTCAATTTTAATGGATGTAGTAGATTATCTTTACGAGGAATTAGGATATCGTCACTTTTTGTATATAGCCAAAGCGCCATTTACTGATAATTTAAACCTAACCAAACAAGTGGATAATGAAGATGAGTTTTATTTCATGTCACCCACTTTAATTAAATCTCTCCAATCAGGATTACCAGATATTAAAATATATCCGGTTTTCTTTAATAAGTATTATGTCAGAAAAAGAAAAATGAAAACCTTAGACCAGGTTTCCTATAGTCTAAAGGATACTGCTAAATTATTAAACTTGGTAGAGGACCCTAGTAAAAACGTGGTGGTATTTTTTAATCTCTTTAATGGTTTATCTGTGAAAACCAAAAACGAGGACGATCGCTTTTATAATGGGGTGATGTCCTACGCAACTTTATTAAATATCTATCAAGGAGTCCTGGACGATCAGCATATTCGGGAGGGATTGATTCATAATAACTCTCTGAAACAAGACATTCTGCAATATTTGACTTTTTTCCACTTTTACAGATTAGAAAAAAAATTAGTTAGAAACAAGATCCAGATTAAACTAGATCCCTACGATCGCGTTATTGGTGATGATTCTTTACGAAAAAAATCTGTTTTTAATCATATTAATGGAAAAGCCAATTTTAATAGTTTGGCTTTTTTGAGTGAGGTTAACTCGATTTTGTATCCCCAGAATCGACGGAGACCCCAATCGGATTCCACCAATAACCTGGTTGATCAATAAGTTGAATAATCACGATAATGATTGAGGTTGACAGATGAAAGTCGCAGAAAATTTCGGAAGATTATTTGAGGTAGGTTTCAATATTGGGATTTTATCAGCGATATCGGAAGCTAAAATTGACAATAATTTCGCTGATTTGTATAGTCGGGATTTGCAAAAATTGCGATTCTCAGAAATGCTACGGAAAATTATCAAAGATGCCAACATAACCGACGAGGAAGCCATTAGGAATAACCTGCAAAAATGGGGATTATTTTTGATTCAGAAAGGTTGGTTATCGGGGTTGAACTTTTTTCGAGAATATCTGAAATCCTTGGGAAAAAATTACCATAAGTATCATATTATTTATAATCAGTGTAGCTTTTCTGATGATAACAGTATCAACCTATTTCCCAAAGATAAACGGCTACAGATTGAGGGGTGGTCGTCGCAGTTAAAAGATGAATTTTCACCTAGACCACCGAATATCAATTGGGAAAAATACAGCCAGAAAGGTGAGTTTTTGAAAGCTGACACTTTAATGTTACTGAGACACCGAAATAACCTGAGAATATTAGTGGTAGATTTATCCATATTTTCGGTGAAAGCGATTGAAGATTTAATGGATTTAACCGATAAAAACCTAGACAACCAACGTCGGTTACTCAAACGAGAGATTAATTATCTGAAATCGAAAAGTGTTTTCGTAAAATTGCGGCTGGATACGGGAGATCCGCAAAATCTTGATGTGGAATTTTCGGAGGATATCAAACGATACTTTACCGCATTTAAGCGACAAGATAAGGAATGTGTTAAATTAATTCAAGCTGCTAGTTATGCTTATAGCTTTTATGGTTTTTTAAAACAATTCGGAATAGTCAAACCCGAAAACTCTACGATGATTAATGTAGTCGGATATAGCGATCGCAGTCTTAGCAACCTATCCCTAAATCCCCAAAGTCAACACCATTGGGATTTACTCGCTACCTGTGCGAATATTTATCAAAATGAACCCAAAGATGCAGAAATTACCGCAGCGAGAAAACAGGTAATGGATCTAATTCGCCGCAATGTCGCCAAAAGTTTTAAAAATGGTAAATCCTTCCTGAAAAATCTATCTAATATTAGTCGCGATCGCATTAATATCATCCCCCCCCACACAGAAATTATTGATAATTTTAGTTGTACCCTAGACCTGAGACAACCCCACGCGGAAGCCGTCAAAAAATACCTAAACTCAGTCCATACTTATATCTTTCTGACCGGAAATCCCGGAATTGGAAAAACTACGGCGATCGTGGATTTTTTGAAATCTCATATTGATGAGGGTTTTCTCTTCTTTTATGTCAGTCCTCGCAAACAAGTTAACCTAGATATTATCGAAAAATTCAAAAACTCAGAAACTGATCATCTTAGCGACGATCGCCTATTTTGTGTTACCACTAACTTTATCCTTCTCCAAAATAACGCACCCTCTTCAACGGTTAATTATCTCGCCACCAAACATCAAGATGAGTTTATCCTTCACTCAGTTAAATTTATCCCGATTAACCAAAGAGAAAAACCGCATTCATATCCCGGTTATAAATCAGTTGAACGCATCGCCGATAATCGCCTAAAACCATCTCCACATAAGGTTAATGGGGTATTATCAACCCTGTGTGAAGCCATATCTAATTTAATTAATGATGATTTCTCTAATCATATTGTGGCTACAGCTTGTATACAATCTTTACGCATTACTAATACTGGTAAGAATACTTTAGAAAACTTCGAGAAAATTTTTGAGACAGCATACAGCAAAAGAACTAATAAAGTTGATATTAAAAAAATGCAGTCTCTCTCCCAACGCATCAAAAATATATTTATTATGATTGATGAAATTACCGGAGATAATAGCGGGGTTGAATTTCTCGACGGGATTCGCAAAATTATTAATAAATACCAATTAACTAATCGTGAATATGGATTCAATACTAAGGTAATTGTCGCAGATGCTTCCATTGTTGACCCGGAAGTGATTACACAACACCTATCAGAAACGTCTCCCGAACCTGATAAAATTTTCTTCCGTCGGGTATCTCAACCAGATATTGATTCTATCTCGTCTAAGGAATTTGAATTTAACAAAAAGTCGGCGATCGCTATTAACGCTAACTCCTATCCCGCGAAAGATCTGACTATCACCTATAAACCCTTTATTGAATCTGTCCAATTTAATCAAGACCAACTATCGGAAACCAAAGCCAAACTTCCCAAAACTGTATTATCTAAGATTTTTACCGATATTAATCAACTCATTCAGGAACCAAATACGGGTCAGATTTTAGTTTATATCCAAGACAAAACCAGACTACAACTGCTAATTGAAGATATCCAAGAACAGCAAACCTTTGTCAAAAATCAAGACTACTTAGAAGTTCACGCTAACCTCAGCGATACGGAAAGACAAGAAATCCATCAATATCAAAACCAGGTCAAAGTGGTATTTATGACTTCCTCCGCTAGTCGGGGTTTATCCTTCCCGAAATCTACTCATATTTTAGTGGAAGTTCCTCGGTTTCAAGTCGAAACTAACTTAATGGAAATTATCCAAGTTATTTATCGCTGTCGCGGACAGTTTTGGGAAGAAGGAAAATTGCAGACTTTTGATGATCACCAGAAATTCTTGACTTTTTACTTATGCGATCGCGCTATTTACTACGGAGATGATAGCGACCCTAATCTCTCCATTCAAGAAAGTCTGATCAGTATGTTAAACTTGCTAGTTATTCTCAAAACTGCGATCATGACCAGAATACAAGGATATGGTCAAGTGGGAAGGGGTAACTTTTTGATGATTCCCATTGGAGGAAAATCTGTTTCTGCTTCTGGTCAAAGTTTCACGGGTCAGTTATCTACCTTAATTAAGCAATTAGACAAAGAATACAAAAGAAATCCTAAAAACACTACCTTAAACACTGTCTCTACACATATCCAAGAATTGCTGAATCGGTGTGAGTTTTTGCTCAATGGTAGTGATGAATCTAAATATAGCCGCGATAATTCCAGCATCTCCTATTTAACACTTATCCGAGAATTTAATGCTGAGTTTGCTAAATATTGTGACCCCTTGACAGGTTTGCTAGAACTGAAAAAACCAGAACTTGGTCATATATGTGGTAGCTTAATCTTGGTTAATATTAACTCTGGTTTAAAAGAGTCTTACCAAATGAGATTAAGGGAAATTGCGGAATATGCGAATACGGAACTTTTAAAAAAAATGATTGCGATTCGTGAGAGTTCCCAATATCCTCCTAGTCTCACCGCTAGTATTAAAGGTGCGATCGATTTAATTGATCAACTCCAAGAACACCACTATCGGACTCAAATACTTGAACAACACAACTCCTGGGATTGTCAATATTACGCGATTCCTTTATTTACCTTTATTGTCGGAGAACAAATCCGCCATTATTTTCAGTCCCAAATACATGAAACGGACAATAACAGTTTCCGTCATATCCTCAGTCAATATATTAATCTACTCTACCCATGTGAACAAGTCCTACCTATTGGCGATCGCTATCAAGAATTCCCTTTTGTCATCTTTAGAAGTTATAGTCTTGAACAAATGCGATCTAAGGTTTTTAGCGATCGCTATCTGCTTACCTCCACAGAATTAAATATCCTCAATCTCATTCTCTCTCAAAATCACCATTGATCAGAAATTCTCTGAATTGGGGGTTGACAACTGAAAATTTCTTGGTTATAATTGGACTGGAAGGCGGAGTATGTCTATACACTTGACTATAAAATCAATGCCGATAAAGTTCCCCTTAAAAATAGTCAGAGAAAAACGGTTCATTACGAGGGATAATCATTTCCAGCAAATCCACCACTTGAGGGTCAGCGCGCAACCTTTCCACCTTATAGAAATAGCTAGGACGGCGATAATTCATCAACAAAGAAACCAGAGTTTGAATACTCATTCTCGCCTCATGACAGCTTTTTTTACGGGTAATGTTAGTGGTCCCATCATCCAGCCATTCCACCGTAAACACACCATTATTATCATTCAACAAATCATCGCGCACAATGAAAGAGAGAGAAGTCGCATTAACCGGAGGCTGAAAAGGATAGAACTTGAGCAAATTTTCGACATCAATAATGCGCGCCATATAGTAAGGTGAAATTTCCTCAGTAATCTCGGAATCATCCAGTAGAAAAGCCAAGGGGTCATTAGTATACCGCCAACCTATGACCTTTTCCACCATAGATTGATGTGCGCTAATATAGTTCCATAGACCCCGGCGACCATCTTCATCCAGATAAATCATATCCTTAATTTGAAAGATATCATTAGCAATGTAATAAAGCACATAACCCGCCGGTTGATCATTCTGATCATAATATACAGCAGCACGCAAATCATCTTGATCCCAGCGCCAATATTCCTGCCATTCTAGGGACCCACGAATCAATGCGCCATGCTGTTGTTCAGCAAATTTTTGATAAACAGCTTTGATAATATCTCCCTCGGCGTGGTCACGCCGCACATAACCAGAAACGTCAGTAATGCGCGGCAATTTATGGTCAGGAATAGTATATTTAATCTGGTCATTAATAATTTCCCAACCCTTTTTTCGATAATAGGGGATAGAATAGGGGTACAAATAAGAAATAGTTTGACCCCTAGCTTTCATCTCAAGTAATCCTTGCATAATCAGAGACTTAGCCAGACCATGTTGTGCATACTCAGGATAAGTTCCCACGCCAGTCAAACCACCCATATTATAAATCACCCCATGAATATTAACCTTCATAGGATATATAGCAATTTGGGATATTAACTTATCATGATCAAACCATCCCAAAACATGAGCAGCCTCAAGTATAGGTCGTTTTTCGCGCTCAATTTCCTCTTCATTCCAACCAATCTTATGCAAATCATGATTAGTAACTTGAAACACATAGCGCAATAATTCATTAAAGGCTTTGAGATCATCAATAGTTAATGTTCTCATCTGAAAGCCATGGTTTTTTTTCGGACTACCCATATCGAGACTCTTCCCAGTCATCAAAGTTTCCCAATAATTCCTGAATCCTATATTAATATAGCGATCGCCCCCCGCCGCCTCCCCAAGTAAGATAGAATCGCGACAGAGTGCCAAAATCTGAGTTATTGTGTTAAAATCAGCACCAACTCAGCTAGTTAAGGAAGATTTCCAACTAGAAAGAACTCTACAAATACCGTCAAACTGAGCGATCGCATGGGGGACTATGTTTCATCGAATTTCCGCACACCGAACACCAAAAAGCCCAATATTCACTACCTACCAAAAAGCCGATCGCCTATGGGGATGGGGATTATGGCTCACCGCCTTACTATTATTTACCATAGATTTAGGGGGAGTGGCCATCAGAGACTGGGACGAAGGAATTGTCGCCCAAGTAGCGCGGGAGTTAATCACAGGGAATGCTAACTGGTTACACCCGACCCTAAACGGAGACCCTTACTTAAACAAACCCCCCTTAATCCATTGGTTCATCGCCCTATTTTATCAAATAGGGGGCGTAAACGAATGGACAGCCCGTCTACCAGGAGCCTTATTAACAGCCACATCCGTACCCCTATTATACACTCTAGGGCGGGAAATTTTCCACCGTCGCACCCAGGCCATTTTTTCGGCCCTAGTTTATTTAACCCTAATTCCAGTAGTCCGTCACGGTCGTTTAGCCATGTTAGATGGGGCGGTATTATTTTTCCTAGTCCTAATGATGGTCTGCGTATTGCGCGCGCGGCGAGATTTGCGCTACGCCTTGGGGTCTGGGTTAGCATTTGGGTTATTGTGTCTCACCAAAGGAGTGCTATTAGGGGTATTATTAGGAGCGATCGCCTTCGGATTTTTGTTGTGGGATACCCCGCGACTGTTGACCTCAAAATTCCTGTGGTGGGGCTTAGGGCTAGGCTTAGTACCCGTAGCGTTTTGGTATGCTTCCCAATGGCAATATTATGGCTTTGACTTCATAATCGCCAACCTAGTAGATCAGTCCCTAGTTAGAATTTGGGAGTCGGTGGAAAACCACAAAGGACCCCCCTGGTATTATTTACTGGAAATCATTAAATTGAGCGCCCCCTGGCTATTATTCTGGTTAGGAGGATTAAGATTAGCTTGGCGCGATCGCAATTTAAGTTGGGCGCGGTTAACATTAGTGTGGACAGGAGTTTATTTAATCGCGGTATCTGCGATGAATACCAAACTCCCTTGGTATATTATGCCCATTTATCCAGCCTTCGCCCTAGCGGTAGGAAGTTATCTAGCCCTAGTTTGGGAAGAAGGAGATCATGAAATTGGTAGATGGCAAAAAACAAAGCCTTCCCCCAGCGTCCCCCCAGACCAGTTGCTAACCCCAGATTATCTCTGTCCCCGTCCCGATCGCCTCTGGCCCCTATTTAGTATCTTAGCCTTTGTAGCTTGGCTAGGAGGGCTATATTTTGGCGGAATGTTAACCCTAACTGATACCACTACTTTAGACATTAACCTTCAGTTAACCTGTGCTTCCGTAGCATTAACCATGGCTGTTAGTACCCTATTGTTAGTCGAATGCGATCGCCAATTTTTAGTCATTCTGTGCTGGGGGATGTATTTATCCCTGCTGCTATTTGTTTCCTCACATCACTGGGTTTGGGAGTTGGGCGAGTCCTACCCCGTCAAACCCGTTGCTAGTCTCATCCAACAACATACAGCCCCGGAGGCAAAGATTTACACATCCTACCCCTACTCGCGACCTTCCCTAGATTTTTATAGCGGACGGCAAATACGTCCCGTAGATAGCCAAGCCCTACAGCATTACTGGCACAACTCACCCTCAGCCTATTTTCTGGTTGATCAGCAAACCCTCCATAACCTCCAACTCCCAGATAGCAGAGTTTTGGGAACTATAGAAGGGTGGACTCTAATTATGCCTTCTGAAATCCCCAAACCCATCAAAGGATTAAAGCCATTTAGGGAAAAGGGTAATCGCCTGCATCTTGCTCAAATTCGGTAATATTGGGGTCAAGTATCTGATGGCGATAATTTAGGCGATCGCTTACCACCACTGCCAAACTTAACAGTAGCAGACTACTAACGATCGCCACTAAAGAAAACGGTTTAGTTGAACAAACATCACGACCAATTCTAGCCAACGGATGACTCTGCCGCCTTAGCATTCTACTGATCGCCCAATGTTGCCAAGAAAAAGGATCTCGCACATAATGACCACTGTTGCTAATTACCAGATGAGTATGGCAGTTAGGACAGGTAAACAGTCCGCCAAACACCCCTACTGAAGGCAAAACGCTAGTGTGGTGGCAAATGGGACAATTAACTGAGTGAGAGTTAAAAGTATCAGCATTCATAGATGACTGTGTGTGAGTGAACGAACTTATCACGTAAAACTCCTGGGAGGGTTGGAAGCTCCGTGATTGATCACGGAGAGGAAAACCGACTCAAGCGGCTGACCGCCGCCAGCACCCCCTTGCGGGGTGGAGGGGTATGGTTGCCCCTCCATGGAGCTATGGTTGGCTCCGACTCCCTTGCGGGGTAATGTTTGCTTCGCCAATGTTCAGAGTCGGTACTATCCAAATCGCACGTCCTTAACCCCTTAGAGATGTTTAACGATTCGGTTCTAGAGCCTGGAACTAGCACGCATTCCAGGGTAGGAACTTTAACTCTTGCTCTGAACGGAGCCAGTTAAGGCTATAGCTGGTCAGCTACCTGAAAGGGGGGCACGAAGCCCCCGTGCTTCAGCCGGGGGTGCTGACTAGGATCTACCAAGCCTTTGGCTTTAATCAACCCCCATGATCGGACTTGCTATGATTCTCTATCTACTATTCTAGTCTACTGTCTCCAGTGTCTCACGGCGGCCACCAAATCCGCAAGGGGTTCTAAGGCTTTAAATTGGGTAAGGTTGTACTGAAGGGGGGTAATGGTAATATAGTTACTGCGGACGGCACTTACATCTGTGGGTGCATGATCAAAATTTTGATGGTCGATAACTTCTTCCACGTCTTCGAGAAGTTCTCCGGCAAGCCAGTAGTAGGTTTTACCGCGCGGATCAACCCGTTTCTCAAAAATATCCACATAGCGGCGAATACCTTGGCGAGCGATCGCCACTCCAGCGATTTCCTGTTCGCCAACAGCAGGAATATTAACATTAAGCAAAAATGCTTCCGATAATCCCTGATTTTCTAAAGCGTTAACCAGGGTGGTCGCAAAACCTGCGGCCAGGTCAAATTCAACCGACGAATAACTGGCTAGACTAAATGCAATACTGGGGATACCCTCAATCAACCCTTCCATAGCAGCGGATACCGTTCCCGAATACAGGATATCCGTTCCTAGGTTGGGGCCGTGGTTGATACCTGACAAAACCATATCTGGCATACTGTCAAGTAAAGCAAACAACCCCAATTTTACGCAATCAGCCGGGGTTCCTGAACAAGACCAGGCGGTTACAGTCGGGTGAAAGACTGATGAACACTCTTCCGCACGAATGGGCTGATGTAGGGTCAATCCGTGACCAGTGGCTGAACGTTCGCGATCGGGACAGACAACAGTAACATCATGTCCCGCTTCCCCTAAACTATTAGCTAGGGAACGAATACCCAGGGCAAAAACCCCATCATCATTGCTGATTAACAGTTTCATCGACCACCATTTCCGCGCATTACAATTTGAACTTTTTTGAGTTTAACGGCCGAGAATCCCCGCCCTGATACATTTACGCGACATTTATCCGGCTATTGCCTGACAATGCGACGATAGCACTATTACCCGTTAAGGTAACAGAGGCGGTATCCCGCAAAGCTTTTAGAAAGATTCCAAAAGCACCGTTCCAGTCCCTGGGTAGAGTGAACCCGCACTCAGGACATCGGAACACTTTTGAGCCACCTAGCTGGGAATGCACATGACCACAGTGAGTACAGGTTTTGCTGGTGTATTCTTCCGTCACATCTACAACTGTGGTTCCAGTTATCTCGGCTTGATGTCTCAGGGTTAGTTTGAATCGATAATGCGCCCATGTCAGCATGGCGCGGGCAGTCTTAGACCTGATTAGACGCTTCACCTTGGCAACCATATCGGAAGTCTCGAAGGTGGGCAAAAAAATTAGGCTGTAGTTGTGAGTCAAGTAGTGAGCAATTTGTTTGTGGGCTTCATCAACTAGATTGCGGATTTTGGTTCTCATTCGTTGAGCCGCTTGCCTCATCCGTCGCCTTCTTGAACGACAGGGTTCCTTGGCGATTCGGCTCATCAAATCATCCAAATGTTGACATAGCCTAGTAATGCGTCCAATATCCCCGGAGCCCAATTCCAGAAATCGTGAACCATCAAACCCAGTTATGAAAGTTCGCACACCCGGGTCTAATGCAATCACGCCAGTAGCGTCAGTTGGGGTAACGGCAACTGGTTCAGGGAAAATCGCCAACCATCGACCTTTGGTAAACACCAACTGAGTCCCTTGCCCGCAAGTTTTAGGGATGGGTTCGGAAACCATGAAAGTTAATCCTTTCGTTAGTCTTGGATACCAACTCCCTGAAGAGAAATTAGCATCGTTAAACTTGATGGCTTGAGAACTATCCCGACAGCTCCTAAACCTGGCGCCAGGACTGGCTGAAAAGGCGAGATAGGCATCAAAGATAGCATTCTGCCGAATATGGCAGGGTGTTTCTTTGACCCATGCAGGCAAGTCGCTCTGCATCACTTCGTTGCGTAATTTCAGTTTGCTTAGTCGTTTACCACTCCTAGATAATGCAATTGCTTGGTTGTAGCAATACCGACAAGCAGCCAGCCATTTACGCCAGACTTGATTTAGCTCTAGGCTGGGGTAAATCCGGATCTTCTTTGACCTGAGTTTTGTATTTACTCCGTCGGTATAATCGGGAACTGAAGCAGTGGAGGATGGCGAGGATGTCCTCAACCATTTCTGGTTCTGGACTGAGACTTGTCTGGTTGAGAACCATGAGTGAGCACCTGTTTTGCTCACAGAGCCATCGAAACAAGTCAAATCCCCATATTGCCAATCGGTCTGGGTGGGCAACGACAACCATGCGGACATCTCCTGACAAGACTTGTCCCAGTAAGGCCAGCATTTTCTTTCCCTTGAAGTTGAGCCCGCCTCCGATTTCTGAGACGACTTCTGCTTCGGGGTAGAGGTTGGACAGTGCGGCCACCTGTCGGTTGAGGTCGGACTGCTGGGCGCGGCTACTAACTCTGGCATAGATAACGACTTTGCGTTTGTCACTGCCTGATTTGGCAGCAGTATATGACTCAACGTTGTATCGTCGTTGCCCAGCGGGGGTTCTGATAGTCTCGATTGAGCCATTTTCGTCCCATCTGCGGAGTGTTCTTTCATGGACTCGAAGGATTTGGGCGGCTTCCTTGGGTTTGACATATCTGGCAATAGGTTTATCCTCAACCCTTCTCGCTTATTATACCGTATTGCCCTAAAATATTAACCGAATTTGTGATTAAATCATGCTCTCACTCAAATGACTACCGAACTTCAATCGTTAGAAAACCAAATCGAATCCCTACGCCAAGAGGCTGACAGAGCGATCGCCATCTGTGAAACCCTCTCAGGACTGGAACAGTTGCGGATTAACTATCTAGGCAAAAAAGGCCAACTCTCCAAAGTTCTGGGGGGAATGGGTAAACTTGAACCGGAAGCGCGCCCTCGTATTGGGGCGCGCGCCAACGAAGTTAAACAAGCCCTGCAAACTCAACTCGACCAGCGTCGCACAGCCCTAGAACTCGCCCTCATTGAAGCTCAACTAAAAACTGAAACCATAGATGTTACCATGCCCCCTGTGTATCGTCCCCAGGGCAAAATTCACCCCCTCAATGCCGTAATTGACCGGGCTTTAGATATCTTCGTAGGTATGGGCTACACCGTGGCTACCGGGCCAGAAATGGAGAGCGACTACTATAATTTTGAGGCATTAAACACCCCCCCAGACCACCCGGCGCGGGATATGCAGGATACCTTCTACCTACCTGATGGGAATCTGTTACGGACTCATACCTCTTCGGTGCAAATTCGCTACATGGAACAACATCAGCCCCCCATTCGCATTGTCGCACCGGGTCGGGTTTATCGTCGCGATACTGTGGATGCTACCCATGCGGCGGTATTTCATCAACTGGAGTTATTAGCGATCGGGGAAAATCTCCGTTTTACAGACCTCAAAGGCACTATTAAAGAGTTTCTGGGTCAAATGTTTGGTGATCTACCAATTCGGTTCCGCGCTAGTTATTTCCCGTTTACAGAACCCTCCGCTGAGGTGGATTTGGAATGGCAGGGTAAATGGTTGGAGGTGTTAGGCTGTGGTATGGTCGATCCGAATGTTCTCGAAGCTGTGGGTTATGATCCTCAAAAATATACTGGATTTGCTGCGGGGTTTGGGGTAGAACGCTTTGCTATGGTCTTACACCAATTGGATGATATTCGGCGGGTTTATGCTAGTGATCTGCGCTTTCTGCGACAATTCTAAAGGTTCTTAGGGTGGGTGTGGATTTTATGTTTTTGGCAGTTGGGAAATCCTTTAATCGGTCAGTTTCTGGGTTAGCTATAGTTTTGTTGATGCTCTCAGTTGCACAATTGGGGGCGCGCGCTCAAATATTGCCTAACTCTAACTCTAATATCGCCCAAACCACCAGCGATCGCTGTCGTAAAATTTCTGAACCTCGGGGTTTAGTAGTTCGGGCGCGACCTACTCCCAATTCTCCCGTCGTCGGTCAGGTTTCCTATGCTCAACAAGTGACTTTAGCCACTAATGCACAGGGAATAACTGGTCCTGGTGGTCGCTCCTGGGTGGAAATCACTAATCCCGTCCGGGGTTTTATTTCTAACGGCTTTCCCAATAGTTCCGGTAATTTGGTGGACTGTTCTACCGATTTGGCTGAAACTCCACCCACACGACCATCAGGGAGTCTTTGTCGTCAAGTCGATCGCGAGGCGGCTCCAGAAGGTGTCGCGGTCAGGGCTGCTCCTTCCCGCTCATCTGCTCGTCGCGGTGGTGTCGATTCGGGAGAACGGGTACAATTAGCATCTGACTATCGCTTAATTCCTGACCCTGATGGTGAGCGTCGCAATTGGGTTAAAATTACCACTCCGGTGGCTGGATATATCTCTGCTAATACGTTAATTATGTGTCGGTAGTTTCAGCCATTCGTTACCTCTTTCCCCCCATGCTTTTTCCTTTCTAGGGAAGCCGGGGGAATTAATTATCAATTACAGCAAACATTACCCTTTCCCTCAATCCGAATCCTAGGGGGGAGTATGTCAATATAGGTATTGCTGACAGGCTGATTTTAGCAATGTAGCCGCGTCTCGTTGCATTTCGGGAGAAAAATAATAATCATTGTAAAAAGAGGTTTTATCGCCCAAATCCGGGCGCTGATAGGCTAAATTCAGGGTGGTAGGGTATCCGGTGAGTCGGTTAATTAATAGTTGTGGCATTCCTCGGGTAGAAACACATTGAATATAATCATTAGCGAAGGGGATGATTTGAGCGATCGCCTGAGCATTTATCAAGTGGGGAAACTTGCCAAATAGACAATAAATATTATTGTATGTAAGTTGATAATCAGGTTCCCTCTCGGAAAACCAAAGCAGAATTTTCGGGACTTTAATTTTGCTCAATAAAAGCTGATAACTGCTGACCCAATTTTGTCGAGTTTCGGCGATAATCTGATTGAAAAAATCGCGATCGCAGGTAGTCAATAACTCCTGATAAGCCGGTTCTGAACCCAACTGTTCACCATCAGAACGTCGGCGGATATATTCCAAGCCTCCGGTATCAAATAGGGAGTTACTCTCACTGCGTCCAGACATGACCTGAACAATGGCAAACTTACCGCGATTTATGTAATCGATTAAGGCAGAATTGTGGAGAAAGAAAGAAGGACCCGCCCCCCCATATCCCAAGTTTAAAACTGGTAATTTCAGCCAATTTGCCAACAAATTAGGATAGGGGCGATCGCAAAAACAGCCAAAAGTCTGTGCCGCGCCTAAACAGGTAAAATAATCACCCTGAGCGAGTGTGTGAGGTTGGGGGCCACGAAAAGATAATCCAGTGTTTCCCAACTCAAACATTTGGTAGTTAGTAATAGAGCGATCGCGTTCTTGATAATATCCCATAATTGATTAGCATTGTTAGCAGCATCTGAAAAATCGAGCTAATTAACCCGATCAATTCTAGCTAGATCCCCCAAAGCCGGACGAGTCCCATCAATATTAGTTGTCAAAGTAATTGGCAAAACATCCGACGCACCCCAGTAATTTACCAACTGTTGTAATAACCAATCCTGGTCATCACGCAAAGCATCCAAACCCGTAGCGCGGTTAATGATAGCAAACCAGACCACACCGCGATCGCGAGTTGGGATAGCCCCCGCCAAAGCACTAACATCAAACAAAGTGCCAGTTTTGACAGCCGAATTTGGAGGAATGCGGCGATATTCCAAAGTTCCCAAATCTCGTCCCGAAACAGGTAATAAATCCGCCACAGTTAAATCTGTATCTCGCAAATGTCTATCCAAAGCGATAAACATAGCCACCGAAGCCCTAGGAGAAATTTGATTTTCATGACCCAAACCAGAACCATTAATCAGGCGAATTTCATCAACGGAAACCCCAGCAGCCTCAGCCGCCAATCGTCGCACCATCTCAGCACCGCCCAAAGTTTCAGCCAACATTTCCGAGATGGGATTATTACTGTAGATATTCATTTGTTTAATAATCTCAGCCAAACTCAGAGACCGATGGCGGATTAGGGGTTGGAGATTAGGCGGGGAGGTGACATATTGCACCGAGCCCAAAATTTGTACCTGTGGTTTTGGCAACCCCGACCCTGAACGGACATATTGAGTAGCTGCTTCTGACTCCCACAGCCGGGAATCGAGGGATTGACGGAGTAAATTACCCACCAGTTGCGGTTCCGATTCATAATTCATCGAAAAATTACCAGCGATCGTCAAATTTCCCCGCACCTGACGAATACCCAACTGATTGAGAGCATATCCCAAACTAAAAGCCTCTTCCCAGACAAAAAAGGGATTTCCTCCCCCCACAATCACCAAATCCCCTTGCAATACCCCATTTTCAATGGGACCAGTTGCGCCAATGATGGTTTCAAACTGATGGTTAACACTCCAGGTTTGCAACGCCGCCAAAGATGTAGCTATTTTAGTGATCGAAGCGGCCGATAAAGGAATATCCCCCCGATGATTAGCCACCGTAAAAGGTCCCGCCTCAATCCATACCCCCTGAGAGGCGCTGGATATGCCACGACTGGATAAACGCGCCAAATACTGTTGGACGATCGCCTCTACTGCTGGATCTGGGCGTTCAATAGAGATAATATCCGATAGGCTGCTTTCCCACATTTGCTGGGAAGTCCTATTCAATTGGTCGCGATTCATCCCAGCCATCTCCAACCATACAGACATAATCCCAGAAGTAAACACATCTAACATCGGCCGCTGTTTCCTCAAAGTCAAACAAAAATCAGATAATTATCAACACCGCAATTCTAGGATTTTCCCGGACCATTAGAATCAGTTTTCTTGAGGATAATTGTAAATGGATAAGTCCTAAACACTGCAGCCAAACCCTGCTTCAAAAGCTTTCTGGCCCTGGCCCGATGAGTGGGACTTAACGGTTGCCCCAGTGTGTCAACCACAAAAACGTAATTTTGGTAATTTGGCATTTAAGCTATCTCCCAGATGGGGTAATGTTGGCTTCGGTCATGTTAAAGGGGCTTTTTACGTCTAGCTCACTCGAGCTGACAAATCCACTCATGTCGTTCCTTAAAGATAGACGACAGAGCAACAGGCTGGCGCTCACCTGTGGGTGTCATCACCCCCTTAACGTAGGTCTAATCCTGGACCTGCATCTTGCAGACTCTGTGAGGAGTAATTTCCGCCTCCTGCCGGAAATTACCGGATTTTATGCAAGAGGATATCGCGTACTGAGACACTTAGCGCGAAACCCCTTGCTTTATGGATAAGGGTTATAACCCCGTTTTTTGGTAAAATCTTCAAGGTTTCTCTAACTTGGGTCAATGGGCTTAACTAGCGCACGAATTGCAATTGACGCGATGGGTGGAGATCATGCCCCCACAGAAGTAGTGGCGGGCGCGCTGATGGCACAGGAAAAATTTGGGGTTGATGTCATACTGGTGGGAGATCCTCAGCAGATTGAGGCATCCCTCAAAGAACACCACAGCAACTCACCATTGCCAGAAATTGTCCCCGCCGAAGGGACAATCGAAATGCACGAAGAACCATTAGGGGCGATTAAACGCAAGCCTAATGCTTCTATTAATGTTGCCATGAATTTGGTTAAACAAAAAAAAGCTGATGCGGTTGTATCTGCTGGTCACTCTGGGGCGGCGATGGCTTCGGCACTATTGCGGGTAGGACGCATTCGGGGTATTGATCGCCCCGCCATTGGTGCTGTGTTACCTACTATGGTGCGTTCTTCCCCGGTTCTGATTCTGGATGTGGGGGCTAATGTTGATTGTCGTCCTAAGTTCCTAGAACAGTTTGCTGTTATGGGAAGCATCTATAGCCAGTATGTTTTGGGTGTTGATAACCCGACTGTGGGATTACTCAATATTGGTGAAGAATCTTCTAAGGGTGATGATCTGGCGGTGCGGACTTATCAGATGCTACAAGAAAATTCTCTGATTTCTTTTGCTGGAAATGCTGAAGGACGAGATGTACTCACTGGTAAGTTTAATGTGATAGTTTGTGATGGCTTTGTGGGTAATGTACTATTGAAATTTGCCGAGGGAGTCGGAGAGGCGGTTCTCCAATTGCTGCGGGAGGAGTTATCTTCGGGACTGCGATCGCAACTGGGGGCTACTCTGCTGAAGCCTAGTTTAAAACGCTTTAAACAAAGGGTTGATCACGTTGAACATGGGGGAGCTTTACTTTTGGGTGTAGCCGGAATTTGCATTATTGGTCATGGGTCTTCTAAAGCCCCGACTATTTGTAATGCTATTCGCATGGCGCGAGATGCGGTTAATAATGAAGTGCTAGAACGCATTAATTTACAGTATCAAAAACACCAAAAACAGGCGATTGAACAAGACTCATAATCTGGCGATCGTCGGATTTGGTGATCAGCTATATGCTCTGGGGAAAATTAATAATTGATCATTGTTAATGTCAATTATCGATTTTACCCCCCCCCTGCACCCTAACCACTCACATTTTGACCCCTTTCATAGAAAATAATTAAGGATAAATGACAACCACAGGTATAGCTATTACAGGTAGTGGCGCGGCTACTCCGTCGGTTTTACTCGATAATAACCAACTTTCTCAACTGGTGGAAACCTCCGATGAGTGGATTAGTTCCCGCACAGGTATTCGTCAACGGCGCTTGGCGACTACAGAGGTAACACTTAGTCACATGGCGGCATCGGCTTGCGCAAATGCGATCGCTATGGCTGGTTTACAACCTACTGATATTGATTTAATTATTCTCGCTACTTCCACCGCTGATGATTTATTTGGTAGTGCTAGTCAAATACAAGCACAAATTGGCGCGACCAAAGCGGTGGCTTTTGACTTGACGGCGGCTTGTTCTGGCTTTGTTTTTGGCTTGGTCACTGCTAGTCAGTTTATCCGTAACGGAGTTTATAAAAATGTGCTTTTAGTGGGGGCGGATATTCTCTCCAGATGGGTTGATTGGTCGGACCGCCGCACTTGTATTTTATTTGGAGATGGCGCGGGTGCGGTGGTTTTACAAGCCAGCGATCGCGATAATTTATTGGGTTTTGAACTCAAAAGTGATGGTAGTCTCAATAGTTCCCTTAACCTGGCTTTTCAACCAGAAGCTAAGGCTTTAACTCCCGAAATTACTATCAATCAAGGTAAGTATCTACCCATTACTATGAATGGTCAAGATATCTATCGCTTTGCTGTTAAAAAAGTCCCGGAAGTGGTCGAAAAAGCTCTATTTAACTCCGGCTTAACTGCTGATGATGTCGATTGGCTTATCCTTCACCAAGCTAACCAACGGATTCTTGATGCTGTCGCTCAAAGGCTAAAAATCCCCCCCCATAAGGTGATTAGTAACCTCGCTAATTATGGTAATACTTCCGCCGCTTCTATTCCTTTGGCTCTTGATGAAGTAGTGCGATCGGGAAAAATACAATCCGGTGATATAATTGCTACAGCCGGATTTGGTGCAGGTTTAACCTGGGGTTCGGCAATCTTTAAATGGGGAAACTAATTAAAAGTTAAACCCCATTTTTTACTGTCCTATTTAGCTAAGGTTAACAAGCAAACAATAATGACTAAAACCGCATGGGTTTTTCCTGGACAAGGTTCACAGGCTGTCGGTATGGGTGCCGATTTATTTGATTCACCAGACGCACAACCTAAGTTACATCAAGCTGCTGATATCCTCGGTTGGTCTCTACCTGATTTGTGTCAGGGGGAGGCTGATAAATTGTCTCGCACTCTCTACACTCAGCCCTGTTTATATGTAGTCGAAACTCTCCTCGTTGATGCTCTCAAAAAACAAGGTCAAACTCCCGATTTAGTCGCGGGTCATAGTTTAGGAGAATATGTCGCTCTTTATGCTGCTGGAGTCTTTGATTTTGAGGCGGGTTTGCGTTTGGTTAAACATCGCGCCGAACTCATGGATAAGGCGGCGGGGGGACAAATGGCTGCTCTCATTGGCTTTAATGCTGAACAACTCAATCAACAACTAGAACAAACCGACAATGTGGTTTTGGCTAATGATAATAGTTCCGCTCAAGTCGTGATTTCAGGAACCCCAGAAGCCGTTGATAATCTCCTCAGTAAAATCAAGGTCAAACGAGCCGTTAAATTGAATGTATCGGGCGCTTTTCATTCCCCTTTAATGGCTGATGCTGCTACCCAATTTCAACAAGTTTTAGACTTAGTTCATTTTCAACAGGCTACCGTTCCGGTTTTGTCTAATGTAGACCCTACCCCCGCTACTGATGGGGAAATTCTCAAGGAACGTCTGGTTAAACAAATGACGGGTTCGGTGCGTTGGCGCGAAATTTGTTTACAACTTTCAGAACAGGGTATTCAAAAAGTGATAGAAGTCGGTCCTGGTCAAGTATTGACTGGATTAATTAAGCGGACCTGTTCCGGTTTGACCCTAGAAAATTGCGATCGCATTCCGCCATCCTAATTTCTTTAATCCTAATTGTACTGGGAGCATCCCGCTCCCTTCCCAATTAATTATCAATTACTAATTACTAATTATTAATTATTAACTCACTTTCCACCAAAGGTATGGTAAAATGGAACTGGCTGCCTTGGTTTTTCCCCAAAGAATCAGCCCAGATACGGCCTCCCCAACCCGTGACAATTTGCCTACCTATCGCCAATCCTAAACCCGTTCCCCCCACTGTGCGGCGTAGGGAACCCTCCTCCTGATAAAACCTATCAAAAACTTCCTCCAAGCGGTTAGGCTCAATTCCTCGTCCCGTATCAGCCACAGTCACCTCTAACATTCGATCGCCATTAGATTTAGCCTTAATAGTCACCTTACCCTCAGAACTGGTAAACTTGCAAGCATTATCTAACAGTTTAGTCAGCAATTCAACCAACCACTCACCATCAGCTTTAACTAACGGTAAATTATCATTAATTTCTACCTCAATTTTAGGCTTATTTTCCGCATATCTAGCACTCACACCACTAATAGCCAAATCAATACATTCTTCCAATCGCAAAGATTCCGGGTTCCAGTCCACTCTACCACTTTCTAAATGGGATAAAGTTAGAAAATCCTGCACCAATTTCCGCAGACGTTCCGCGTCAGCTTGAGCCGTTTCTAACATCACCTCTCGCATTTCCAAAGGCATATCTGGTTCCTGACTCAAAGACTCCAAACAGACCTGAATTGTAGATAAAGGAGTCCTTAATTCATGACCTGTAATGGCAATCAAATTGCTGCGAGTCCTTTCTAACGCTTCCAATTGCCGATTCAATTCCTCAAGATTTGCATGAGTTTCCGCCTGAATTAAAGCCGCAGCCAACTGAGTAGCGATCGCATCCATCAAAGACAGCTCATCATCTTCCCAACTGCGACAAACCGAATTACACTGATGCAATTCTACCATCCCCAAAAGCCGACCTTGCGACAAAATCGGCACCATCAACCAGCCGCCAATTTCCCATTTTTCAGCCAGTTTAGCCAAAATATTCTCACCCTCATCTATCCCATAATCCACCTCCCCCGGTTCCCCCAAATACACATAACGTTGTTGTTGTAGAACCTGTATAAATAAAGGGTTATTTTCCAGCCACCAAGTCTCCCCCCGTAAAGATTTAACCTTTGTTCCCTCCGGTTGTTCAGGGCACGATCGCAGATATTCATGTTCAATAACAACACTTTTATCAGTAGACTTACACCGATAAATTAAACATCGATGAGCCTGCATTGCTTCCCCAAATTCACGAGTAGCAATTTCCAGAACTTCTTCCGGGTCAAGAGATTGACGAATAGCCGCTGTGATGGAATTAACCAATCGCTCCTTCCACTCCTGAACCGCCAAAGAACGATAAACCCGCAGTAACTTATGTTGACCTGCTTGTAAATAAGTTACCAAACGATGAGCAAACGGATCATTTAGTGGCGAGTCTAGCTCAACTTCCTCCTTCGGATTGTGCCGAGATTTGCGAGTTGTGGATTTCCCTTTTTTATCCAGCTTTTTCGGTAAATTAAAGCTATTAACAGCCTCTTCAATTTTGCCTTGTATTTCCGGTCGATAATACTTAACTCTTCCTAGTAAAAGGATCGCGACTTGGGAACAAATCTGACGATGAGAAGTCCATACACCCTCAAAGGGACGCGCTTGGTCCATCGTCAACTGTTCTGACATCTCGGAATTTTCCGCTAAATCCTCACGTTCAATACAAACCAGACAGCTTGCATAATTCTCCCCTAACACCACTAAATTCCATTCCTTACTCAATATATCTTCCGGTGGAAAAGCCACAGTTTCATAAGCATCAGAAGCATTTTTAAACTCAGTTTCTGGTGCAGCCATCACATAAACTTGAGACGTTAAAGCAGCAATTCGCCGATATCTATGTGCTTCCTGACGATAAAACCTTTCTCGCTGAAATGTAGCAATCACCAACGGAGAATCTGACCCCGCCAACACCTGATCTTCCATAGCATGAGAGAGAGCAATTAGGGAAGATTTAAAGTATATTTGAGGTCTAATCTGTGGTTGACACTGCACCAATTCTGCTAGAATTGACATGGAAATGCTCATATATTTTTCCCCCGCAGATTTTCTTCCCAGGAAATTGTATAAAAGCGATCGCCATAATGGTCACAGGGGTAAACTGGGGGAATATGTACTGATTCTGAACGCGCCAACAACAGCCAATGACCACTTTCCGTCACATAGCCAATTTCTACAATATAGTCGCGATCGCTCATCGGTACCGGAATATACCATTCCTGCGTTAACTCATCGCACTCATATTGTTTCATACTGTGGGGACGCTGCTTATCCATATCGATCCAGGTGACATCGTAAACCCGCAGCGCCAGTTGTTTACCTCCTTTTTGTCGCAAGGGTTCTCGATACTCATTACCAATATCCCAATAAGCATAAGCCCAACTGGGATCTCGTGGCAACAACACGATACATTTCTGATTATAGCCACCCGGTAAATCCGGGAGTCCTTCATCTACATCCAAACCTATAATTTCGCCATCATCCTGTTGACCTACATTGAATTTTTTCGATTCCACATCTAACTGACTGCGATCGTCTCCTCCTCCCACTACCCATGCTTGACCACCTGTTAGCGTTGCTTGCTTCAAATTCTCATCCGCCTCTCCATCCCTTTCCGACACCTCATCGGAGGAATCTCCTAACTCAATTTCCGCTACCTCAGAAACCTCCTGAGTTTCCGCATCTTCCACAACTTCTAATTCCGAGACCCTTTCCGAATCCGAATCCCCAATATCTGCTACCTGGTAACTCTCCTCACTCTCCTGAGTTTCCGCATCTTCCACAACTTCTAATTCCGAGACCCTTTCCGAATCCGAATCCCCAATATCTGCTACCTGGTAACTCTCCTCAGTTTCCACATCTTCCACCACCTCGGATTGGGAGATAACTTCCTCCAACTCAATATCTGCTACCTGGTAACTCTCCTCACTCTCCTGAGTTTCCGCATCTTCCACCACCTCTGATTCCGAGACCCTTTCCGAATCCGAATCCCCAATATCTGCTACCTGGTAACTCTCCTCAGTTTCCACATCTTCCACCACCTCGGATTGGGAGATAACTTCCTCCAACTCAATATCTGCTACCTGGTAACTCTCCTCACTCTCCTGAGTTTCCGCATCTTCCACCACCTCTAATTCCGAGACCCTTTCCGAATCCGAATCCCCAATATCTGCTACCTGGTAACTCTCCTCAGTTTCCACATCTTCCACCACCTCGGATTGGGAGATAACTTCCTCCAACTCAATATCTGCTACCTGGTAACTCTCCTCACTCTCCTGAGTTTCCGCATCTTCCACCACCTCTAATTCCGAGACCCTTTCTGAATCCGAATCCCCAATATCTGCTACCTGGTAACTCTCCTCACTCTCCTGAGTTTCCGCATCTTCCACAACTTCTAATTCCGAGACCCTTTCCGAATCCGAATCCCCAATATCTGCTACCTGGTAACTCTCCTCACTCTCCTGAGTTTCCGCATCTTCCACAACTTCTAATTCCGAGACCCTTTCCGAATCCGAATCCCCAATATCTGCTACCTGGTAACTCTCCTCACTCTCCTGAGTTTCCGCATCTTCCACAACTTCTAATTCCGAGACCCTTTCCGAATCCGAATCCCCAATATCTGCTACCTGGTAACTCTCCTCAGTTTCCACATCTTCCACCACCTCGGATTGGGAGATAACTTCCTCCAACTCAATATCTGCTACCTGGTAACTCTCCTCACTCTCCTGAGTTTCCGCATCTTCCACCACCTCTGATTCCGAGACCCTTTTCGAATCCGAATCCCCAATATCTACTACCTGGTAACTCTCCTCAGTTTCCACATCTTCCACCACCTCGGATTGGGAGATAACTTCCTCCAACTCAATATCTGCTACCTGGTAACTCTCCTCACTCTCCTGAGTTTCCGCATCTTCCACCACCTCTGATTCCGAGACCCTTTCCGAATCCGAATCCCCAATATCTGCTACCTGGTAACTCTCCTCAGTTTCCACATCTTCCACCACCTCGGATTGGGAGATAACTTCCTCCAACTCAATATCTGCTACCTGGTAACTCTCCTCACTCTCCTGAGTTTCCGCATCTTCCACCACCTCTGATTCCGAGACCCTTTCCGAATCCGAATCCCCAATATCTGCTACCTGGTAACTCTCCTCACTCTCCTGAGTTTCCGCATCTTCCACAACTTCTAATTCCGAGACCCTTTCCGAATCCGAATCCCCAATATCTGCTACCTGGTAACTCTCCTCACTCTCCTGAGTTTCCGCATCTTCCACAACTTCTAATTCCGAGACCCTTTCCGAATCCGAATCCCCAATATCTGCTACCTGGTAACTCTCCTCAGTTTCCACATCTTCCACCACCTCGGATTGGGAGATAACTTCCTCCAACTCAATATCTGCTACCTGGTAACTCTCCTCACTCTCCTGAGTTTCCGCATCTTCCACCACCTCTGATTCCGAGACCCTTTCCGAATCCGAATCCCCAATATCTACTACCTGGTAACTCTCCTCAGTTTCCACATCTTCCACCACCTCGGATTGGGAGATAACTTCCTCCAACTCAATATCTGCTACCTGGTAACTCTCCTCACTCTCCTCACTCTCCTGAGTTTCCGCATCTTCCACCACCTCTAATTCCGAGACCCTTTCTGAATCCGAATCCCCAATATCTGGTACCTGGTAACTCTCCTCACTCTCCTGAGTTTCCGCATCTTCCACCACCTCTGATTCCGAGACCCTTTCTGAGTCGGAATCCCCAATATCTGCTACCTGGTAACTCTCCTCAGTTTCCACATCTTCCACCACCTCGGATTGGGAGATAACTTCCTCCAACTCAATATCTGCTACCTGGTAACTCTCCTCACTCTCCTCACTCTCCTGAGTTTCCGCATCTTCCACCACCTCTAATTCCGAGACCCTTTCTGAATCCGAATCCCCAATATCTGGTACCTGGTAACTCTCCTCACTCTCCTGAGTTTCCGCATCTTCCACCACCTCTGATTCCGAGACCCTTTCTGAGTCGGAATCCCCAATATCTGCTACCTGGTAACTCTCCTCAGTTTCCACATCTTCCACCACCTCGGATTGGGAGATAACTTCCTCCAACTCAATATCTGCTACCTGGTAACTCTCCTGACTCTCCTGAGTTTCCGCATCTTCCACCACCTCTGATTCCGAGACCCTTTCCGAATCCGAATCCCCAATATCTGCTACCTGGTAACTCTCCTCAGTTTCCACATCTTCCACCACCTCGGATTGGGAGACAGTTTCTGAGACTGTTTGGAAATCGAAAGTTTTGGCTGATAGTTCTGGAGAAATAAGCGTTGATGTTTCTTCAGGTTTAGTATCAGAGGATATAGAAGTTTTTGCCGATTCATGTAATGCTAGCGTTGTAGATGTATCCTTTGACATCTGCGATAAGGTTGTCGATGCTAAATCCGGGGTTGGTTCAGGTTGAAGGGATTGTCCTAAACCCTCAGTTTTAGCCTGTGCTGACCTCAAATAGCGATCGCGCTTTCTCCAGAGCAGAAAAGCAATTAAGACAGCAATAGATAATAGTATTAATAACCACAGGAGAAACTGTCCCGACGATGAAGCAGCCACCAATCCTGCGGGGTCAGTCCTACTAGGTGCTGATTCTACAGACCTTCCCTCTGAACTCTCCGATAAAGGTTCAGCCTGAGATAAAACCACTTCATTGGTCGCCAACCCAGTCGAGGTCAAAGCCGTTCTCGAACGATTTGGGTATAATTGAGCAGAGACCAACCTAGAAGTCGCCAAAGACTTAGGAGCGAGATCAAGGATACAGACCAACGCCAAGGTAGCAATTGATGTTTTTCTTTTATATGACATAAGTGGCAGACCCACAATCGGGATGTTCCAGTCAGCATTACACAGAGCCTGCTCGCATTTTATCATAACAATGTCGCCCCATTTACCAAAGATCCTGGGTCTAAAGCCCCGTCCTAGAAGGACGGCTTTTTATGTTATACTATTTTGTTTGTGCGAGACGTTTAGGAGTGAAATAGGGCTGCAATGCCTGAAATAACTTCCTAGTGGGACTTTCACCCCTTGGTGAAATATAAGGGACTCGTACCCTGACCATCCCATAACTGTTTATATGTCCCAACGCTTGGAGAAATCTAAGCAAGGCAGGGAACTCAAGGTCAATCCCATTTTAAGAAATCGCAATATACCGTCCAAGTATACCTAGGAGGAGTATTAAACCCACTTGGGGCGATTATGGGATAGAGTAACGGCGATAGCCACCCCCAATTTGAGGATTCACACTCCTAGGGTTGAAGCGGGGAACGGAAGGCGTAATAGGGGAACCTACCTCTCACTCGACCACTGCCAACCATCCATGACTAAGGAAATCTGAATGTTCCGACTTGAACCATCGTCAATAGTAAGTAGCGAAATAGGTTGATACGCTGCACTCAAAAGAGTAAGGAGAAAAGTAGGAGTCTGAGCACGCTACCTACACAGACCTTTTTAAGTAACCCGGTGGATAGGACAAGTCTAAAGATGGAATGCCCGTATAAACGGAACGTTTAAACCCCTTTTAGGCTCTCAGTAGTGTTGTGTCTATTGAGTAGTCAAAAGTGTAAGCGTATACCTTTAAGGGGAAAGGATGTGACTGAAAGCTAATGCCTAACTGTAATGGTTAGGATATGCCCACTAGTCACGGTGTGGATATAGAGACTGCGGTAAGTAGGAGTCCTACGGCGAAAGCGAGTTTAAAGACTACGTATGTCATATAGCTCTGAAAGTTGAAGTCATAAAGCGGGGGGTTGTAGTCCCGTTCCTACTGACAATAGGGTATTCACATTAGGAGCCGTGTGATGTGAAAGTATCAAGCACGGTTTGGAATTGGAGTTGGCGAAGGTGACTTCCCTTTCGACCATAACATAGCAGTCCGGCGAGTGACCCAAGATAATCAAGGCAAGAAAACAGCCGGTGTTGATGGAATGAGAGCAATCTCTCCAAGACAAAGGTTTGAAATTGTCAAGAGCATCAAGGGAAATCTCAAAGCAAAACCACTGCGACGGGTGTGGATACCAAAACCTGGAAGGGATGAAAAAAGCGGGAATGGGAATACCCACAATCCAAGACAGAGCAAGGCAAGCCTTGGTTAAGTCGGCTCTCGAACCTGAATGGGAATCGAGATTTGAAGGCACAAGCTACGGGTTCCGTCCCGGACGGTCAACCCACGACGCAATAGCACGAATTTACCTAAGCATCCGCAAAGGTGAATACTATGTACTAGATGCTGATATAGCGTGCGAGACGTTTAGGAGTGAAATAGGGCTGCAATGCTCGAAATAACCTCCTAGAGGGGAATCAACTGATTCAACCCAGTTACCCCTTAACTGTTTATATGTTCCAACGCTCGAGCAGAGGAGCAAGGCAGGAAACTCAAGGTCAATCCCATTTTAAGAAATCGCAAAATACCGTCCAAATATACCTAGGAGGAGTATTAAACCACTTGGTGCGATTATGGGATAGAGTAACGGCGATAGCCACCCCCAATTTGAGGATTCACACTCCTAGGGTTGAAGCAGGGAACGGAAGGCGTAATAGGGGAACCTACCTCTCACTCGACCACTGCCAACCATCCATGATTAAGGAGACTGAATGTCCGGCTTGAACCATCGTAAGAATTGAGTAGCGAAACAGGTTGATACGCTGCGCTCAAAAGAGCAAGGGAAAAAGTAGGTGGCTATTCTAACTACCTACACAGACCTTTAAAGTACCCCGGTGGACAGGACAAATCTAAAGATGAAATGCCCATATAAACGGAACGTTATAACCCCTTTCAGGCTCTGACAATCTGGTCGAGGTAGTCAGTAGTGATAAGTGTAAGCGCAAGGTGCGAGACGTTCGGGTATGAAATAGGGCTGAAATGCCCGAAATAACTACCCGGTGAGGATTCCAGCTCCGAATCTGGATATAAGGAGACCTCTCCTGACCATCCTCATAACTGGTTATATGTCCCGACGCTTAGGGAACTAAGCAAGGCAGGGAACTCAAGGTCATAAACGAACTGAGAAATCAGGGAGTAGAGAGTAACGGCGATAGCCACCCCCAGTTTTGGAAATCATAACTCCAGGATTGAAGCGGGGAACGGAAGGCGTGAGGTAGAACCTACTACCAAGACGCGACCACTGCCAACCATCTATGATTAGGAAGACCGAATGTCCGACTTGAACCATCGTAATACACTAGCAGCGAAATAGGTTGACACGCTGCGCTCAAAAGGGCAAGGGGAAAAGTAGGGGGTTCGTGCGACTACCTACACAGACCTTTAAAAGTACCCCGGCGGAGAGGACAAATCTAACGATGGAATGCCCATATAATCGGAACGTTGTAACCCCTCTAATGCTCTGCCTATAAACCAGTGAGTAATGCTATTCACAAGGCAGTAGTGAAAAATGTAAGCGCATGGTGCGAGACGTTCGGGTATGAAATAGGGCTGAAATGCCCGAAATAACTACCCGGTGAGGATTCCAGCTCCGAATCTGGATATAAGGAGACCTCTCCTGACCATCCTCATAACTGGTTATATGTCCCGACGCTTAGGGAACTAAGCAAGGCAGGGAACTCAAGGTCATAAACGAACTGAGAAATCAGGGAGTAGAGAGTAACGGCGATAGCCACCCCCAGTTTTGGAAATCATAACTCCAGGATTGAAGCGGGGAACGGAAGGCGTGAGGTAGAACCTACTACCAAGACGCGACCACTGCCAACCATCTATGATTAGGAAGACCGAATGTCCGACTTGAACCATCGTAATACACTAGCAGCGAAATAGGTTGACACGCTGCGCTCAAAAGGGCAAGGGGAAAAGTAGGGGGTTCGTGCGACTACCTACACAGACCTTTAAAAGTACCCCGGCGGAGAGGACAAATCTAACGATGGAATGCCCATATAATCGGAACGTTGTAACCCCTCTAATGCTCTGCCTATAAACCAGTGAGTAATGCTATTCACAAGGCAGTAGTGAAAAATGTAAGCGCATGGTGCGAGACGTTCGGGTATGAAATAGGGCTGAAATGCCCGAAATAACTACCCGGTGAGGATTCCAGCTCCGAATCTGGATATAAGGAGACCTCTCCTGACCATCCTCATAACTGGTTATATGTCCCGACGCTTAGGGAACTAAGCAAGGCAGGGAACTCAAGGTCATAAACGAACTGAGAAATCAGGGAGTAGAGAGTAACGGCGATAGCCACCCCCAGTTTTGGAAATCATAACTCCAGGATTGAAGCGGGGAACGGAAGGCGTGAGGTAGAACCTACTACCAAGACGCGACCACTGCCAACCATCTATGATTAGGAAGACCGAATGTCCGACTTGAACCATCGTAATACACTAGCAGCGAAATAGGTTGACACGCTGCGCTCAAAAGGGCAAGGGGAAAAGTAGGGGGTTCGTGCGACTACCTACACAGACCTTTAAAAGTACCCCGGCGGAGAGGACAAATCTAACGATGGAATGCCCATATAATCGGAACGTTGTAACCCCTCTAATGCTCTGCCTATAAACCAGTGAGTAATGCTATTCACAAGGCAGTAGTGAAAAATGTAAGCGCATGGTGCGAGACGTTCGGGTATGAAATAGGGCTGAAATGCCCGAAATAACTACCCGGTGAGGATTCCAGCTCCGAATCTGGATATAAGGAGACCTCTCCTGACCATCCTCATAACTGGTTATATGTCCCGACGCTTAGGGAACTAAGCAAGGCAGGGAACTCAAGGTCATAAACGAACTGAGAAATCAGGGAGTAGAGAGTAACGGCGATAGCCACCCCCAGTTTTGGAAATCATAACTCCAGGATTGAAGCGGGGAACGGAAGGCGTGAGGTAGAACCTACTACCAAGACGCGACCACTGCCAACCATCTATGATTAGGAAGACCGAATGTCCGACTTGAACCATCGTAATACACTAGCAGCGAAATAGGTTGACACGCTGCGCTCAAAAGGGCAAGGGGAAAAGTAGGGGGTTCGTGCGACTACCTACACAGACCTTTAAAAGTACCCCGGCGGAGAGGACAAATCTAACGATGGAATGCCCATATAATCGGAACGTTGTAACCCCTCTAATGCTCTGCCTATAAACCAGTGAGTAATGCTATTCACAAGGCAGTAGTGAAAAATGTAAGCGCATGCTTAGAGGGTGAAGGATGTGACCAGAAGCTAAAGCCCAATTGTCATGGTTGGGATATGCCCACAGGTCACGGTGGGGATATAGATACTGCGGTCAGTAAGAGTATAATGGCGAGGACGAGTTTAAAGACTACGTGGTGCATATAGCTCTGAACATCGAAGTAGAAAGCAGGTCTCTTGATTCTGCTCCTTTGACAAATAGGGTATCCACACCAGGAGCCGTGTGATGGGAAACTATCAAGCACGGTTCTGAATGGGAGAGGGTGAAGGTGACTTCACTCTCGACCCCTAACCTTAGAGGGTGAAGGATGTGACCAGAAGCTAAAGCCCAATTGTCATGGTTGGGATATGCCCACAGGTCACGGTGGGGATATAGATACTGCGATAAGTAAGAGTGCTTATGACGTGAGCGAGTTTAAAGACTACGTGGTGCATATAGCTCTGAACATCGAAGTAGAAAGCAGGTCTCTTGATTCTGCTCCTTTGACAAATAGGGTATCCACACCAGGAGCCGTGTGATGGGAAACTATCAAGCACGGTTCTGAATGGGAGAGGGTGAAGGTGACTTCACTCTCGACCCCTAACCCTATAAGGGGAAAGGATGTGACTGAAAGCCAATGCCTAACTGTAATGGTTGGGATATGCCCACTAGTCACGGTGTGGATATAGAGACTGCGATAAGTAAGAGTGCTTATGACGTGAGCGAGTTTAAAGACTACGTGGTGTATATAGCTCCCAAAGTTGAAGTCACAAAGCAGGGGGTTGTAGCCCTGTTCCTAATGACAAATAGGGTGTCCACATCAGGAGCCGTGTGATGCGAAAGTATCAAGCACGGTTTTGAATGGGAGTTGGGGAAGGCGACTTCCATTTCGACCCCTACCGAAATGCTTTGACCGAATAAACCATGATTACCTACTATCCAAAATTCATTGTCCAAGCAGCCTGAAGAGAGACCTGAAACAATGGCTCAAAGCGGGTGTGCTAGATAACGGTGTATTTGAGGATACAGATGCAGGGACACCCCAAGGAGGGGTAATAAGTCCACTCCTAGCCAACATCGCACTGGATGGCATGGTTAGGTTCATAGAAAAACTGTACCCTCAGAAAACAGACAATCGCCCTTATGCGACGGTCATAAGATATGCCGATGATTTTGTGGTTATCTCAAAAGACCTAGAAATCATTGAACAGTGCAAAACTGCTATCTCCGAATGGTTAAAACCTGTGGGACTAGAAATAAAACCCGAAAAAACTCGAATTTGTCACACACTCAAATCCATTGAGTATAATGGCAAGACTGAAGAACCTGGGTTTGATTTTATAGGATTCAATATCAGGCAATACCCAACAGGAAAATATAAGTCTGGGAAAACAGGTGGGGTAGCAAACCGATTAATCGGTCACAAGACCCACATTAAACCCAGTAAAAAGGCAGTTAAAGCCCATACTGAAGCGATAAAAGGTGTAATTGAAAAACATAAAACAGCACCTCAATCAGCCCTGATTAGCAAACTAAACCCAATCATAAGGGGATGGTCAAACTACTACTCAGGGGTAGTTTCAACAAAAACCTTCAATAAACTGGATAGCATAGTCTGGGTAATGTTACGGGCATGGACAGCATCAAGATGCGGAGAGGCAAGCCACGAAAAGCTAGGAAACTACTTCCATAAGGGAACGGTTAAACTTAGCAATGGGAAAGAAAAGCATGAATCTTGGTTATTCAAGACTAAGGATGGATATCAATTATGGAAACATAATTGGACTCCGATTGTTAGACATACCCTAGTGCGCCCTGACGCAACACCATATGATGGTAATTGGACTTACTGGGCAACCAGAAAAGGACAAGCAATCGACACGCCAAATAATGTAGCCAAACTACTCAAAAAGCAAAAAGGTAGGTGCGCCTGGTGTGGGCAGGGCAATACTTTACCCCATCAGACATAATTGAAGTAGACCACATTGTACCTCGAAGCCTAGGCGGAAAGGATGTATACAAAAACCTTCAATTATTACACCGCCACTGTCATGACGATAAAACGGCGTTAGACAACGCCAACGCTGTATCCTTAACAATGGAGCAGTCAAACTAGGAGCCGTGTGAAGGGAAACTTTCACGCACGGTTTTGAATGGGAGGGGATGGAGGTGACTCCATTCTCGACCCCTAATTCTCCAAGACAAAGGTTTGAGCTTGTTAAGAACATTAAGGGAAACCTCAAAGCAAAACCACTGCGACGGGTGTGGATACCAAAACCTGGCAGGGATGAAAAACGCCCTCTAGGAATTCCCACAATCCAAGATAGAGCAAGGCAAGCCTTGGTTAAGTCGGCACTTGAGCCCGAATGGGAGTCAAGATTTGAAGGCACAAGCTATGGGTTCCGTCCAGGACGGTCAACCCAAGACGCAATAGCAATTAGGGGTCGAGAGTAGAGTCGCCTCTACCCCCTCCCATTCAGAACCGGACGTGAGACTTTCGCCTCATCCGGCTCCTAGTCTGATTGTTCCATTGTTAAGGATACAGCATTGGCGTTGTCTAACGCCGTTTTATCGTCGTGACAGTGGCGGTGTAACCTACATTCCGCAGGTTGACAGGGAATAAAAGATATGGTGCTAGTCTAGGCTAGAAAGGGTTCCTTCGAGCGGTAGGCTCTGGCGATGCAGATTAAAAATTTAGACCATCTGGGTTTAGTGGCTGGAGTGATTGACGAACTTGGCCTGGTCGAGTTGACGGATAAGCGGATTGAACCTCATAGCTTGGAGCATGTGAGTGCCGGACAAGTGGTTAAAGCCATGATTTTGAACGCCCTAGGCTTTCTCAGTGCACCGTTGTATTTATTCAGCGAGTTTTTTGAGAGTAAAGCGGTGTCTCATCTGCTCGGGGAAGGGGTAGAGGCTCGTCACTTGAATGACGACCGCTTAGGTCGAGTGTTGGATGAACTCTACGCAGAAGGGACGACATCATTTTTTCTCCAGGTGGCGCTCCAGGCTGTGGAACGATTTGGAATTGATATTCAACAGCGTCATCTCGATGCCACCTCGATCTCAGTAGAAGGGAAGTATCAGCGGTGCTCGAAGGGGAAATCCGAGGTAGGACTTGAGTCAGCTCCCCCCGGTGAGACATCAGCAGAACCCAGCCCAATTCGGCTGTGTCGAGGCTATTCCCGAGACCATCGTCCAGATTTGAAACAGTTTTTGATGACTCTAGTCTGTGCCGCCGACGGTGGCGTGCCGCTATGGTTGCAGTTGGCCAGTGGCAATGAACAGGACACTCAGCAGTTTGCAGAGGTGCTCAAGGCGTTTGGTGACCAATGGACTAGCGACGGTATCGTTGTGATGGATGCCGCCTTTTACACAGCAGCCAATCTGCAGCAGATGGAGACCACGGGGTGGCTATCACGGGTGCCGCTGACCCTAAAAGCGGCTCAAGAGCTGGTGCACAGCGATGTCACCCGACTGACTGAAGTCCCCTGCAACTCCAAGGATTACCGGATGTGGGAGATTGAGCAGACCTATGCCGGAGTGCGCCAGCGCTGGCGCCTCGTCGAAAGCCAAACCCGCAAAGCCAATGCCGACCTCTGGCAACCCGAATTAGAGAAGCTCGAACACCGCCTCAACCGCCAATTGAAAAAGCTGACCCAGCGGGTCTTTGCTTGCAAACCCGATGCCCTCGAGGCCTTGATGCAGTTTCAAGATGGACTCGAGGTGCATCAGCTCACTCAGGTCTCCCTGGAGACGGTGCGGGCCAAGCGACCCCCCGGTCGTCCCGCCAAATCCGCCGAACCCACCCCAGTTCAGGGCTATCGGCTCCAGGCCACGTTACAGCAGACCGCCACGGCGGAAGACCGCTTTAGCCGTCAGCGTAGTCGCTTTATTCTAGCCACCAATCAACTGGAGCAATCCCTCTGGCCGGCTCAGACCTGCTTGAGCGAATATAAAGGGCAACAGACCGTCGAGAGAGGCTTTCGCTTCCTCAAAGACCCCCTCTTCTTTGCCAGTAGCGTCTTTGTCAAAAAGCCGCAGCGGGTCGAGGCCTTAGCTCTCATCATGGCCCTAACCCTTATGGTGTATACCCTCGCCGAACGCCAACTGCGACAGGCGCTAGATGCTCAGAAGCAAACGGTGCGCGACCAACGCCAACAACCCACCGCTAAACCGACCTTTCGCTGGATTATGCAGAAGTTTCAAGGAATCCACTGGGTTAATCTCGATGGGCAAAGGCAGATTAGCAATCTCAATGATGAACGGCGATTGATTATTCACCTCTTCGGTCCACCCGTTGAGCGCTATTACTACGCATCCGGTTAATTACCTATCAACCTGCGGAATGTAGGGTGTAATAATTGAAGGTTCTGGTATACATCCTTTCCGCCTAGGCTTCGAGGTATAGCACAAAACAGGAAAGTTAGGACGTATAATGGAGAGGACGAGATGACTAAGAAGACCCAAAAAGCCAGCCCCCTATAGTTACGACCTCAGACAAAAAGTTATTAATGCAATTGAACTAGACGGTATGCCCAAAACATAAGCCAGTCAACTTTTCCATGTCAGCCGGAACACCATTAATCTCTGGCTGCAAAGAAAAGCACAGACCGGAGACTTCCTCCCTAAACCTCATCACCCACCTGGCAATAACCACAAAATTACCGACTGGCAAAAATTCAAGGCTTTTGCCCAAGAGCATGGCCACAAAACCTCCGCTCAGATGGCTGAACTTTGGGATGACGACATCTCTCCTCGCACCATATCCAGAGCCTTGAAGAAAATTGGCTTCACCAGAAAAAAAAACTTACGGCTACCAAGAACGTTGGAAGCAACAGCGAGAGGAGTTTATGGCTCAGATTGAACAGATGGAGCCGAGCCGGAAGGGTTGGTTTACCTCGATGAAGCTGGCATGAATAGTCAAGACTCCGATTATCCTTATGGTTACTGCCAGGAAGGACAACGCTTCCATGCCCTCAAATCAGGGAAGAGGCAGGGCAGGGTGAGCTATAGCATTAGTCAAGGTGGTTAGGACGCAGCTTTGAGAACGGAATCCATGGCATCATGGAGAGAATCAAACTGCTCAATGCAGTGGCGAATACGGGCTTTCAGCCACGACCAACATTTCTCTATCTTGTTGAGGTCTGGCGAATAAGGTGGTAGATAGAGTAAACGGCATTGAGCTGCCTCCACCAGTTCAGCAATCCGCCCCCCTTTATGAAACGTTGCATTGTCCAATACTAGAGTCTGACCTGGCTTCAATGTTGGAATTAAGATGAACTCCAACCACAACTCATATCAAGTCCGGATAATCAATTATAGTAAAGTCTCGGTTTGAGGCCACCAATGAAAACTGGTCAAGCCTCGAATTAATTCGCGCTGTTTCCACAAACTTCGGCAGCGAGCACACAAGAGTTCCTCTAGCTGATCAAGATTCTCAAATGAACGATTGGCAATGGGTTCATCTACCAGAGGCCACAGTCTTTCTGCTGGTTGTAGTTCCGGGGAATGGGACGGTAGAAACATTAAATGCAGTCCTTCGGGTACTTTCAGATTCTTACTGATATGCCATCCGGCTTGATCAACCACTAACATAATGTGTTGATTTGGACCTAATTTAAATTCGGCAGCAAACTCCTGTAACACTCGACTAAATAGAGTTGTATTGACGTAAGGTATAATCCACCAATAAGTCTCTCCCGTTTCCGGTCTCACAAAACCATATAGCCATAACCACTCGAATTTCCAATTAATATGGGCGAGTGGTTGACAATCTTCCGCTACATAAATACGTCGCATCACCGGTTTGAGTCCCAGACGGTGTTCATCTTCGCTTCACAATTGCACCTGTGCATCAGGGTATCTCCGGCGAAGTCCCTCTAACTCCGTTACCAGTTTTTTTTTCCAGGCTTGCTGCTCGTCTTCGTCACTTTCGGTGTGAGCCGGTCTCGGTACACGAAGCCGAAATGTCATTTGTCGCAGAATCTCCCATCCCCTTTGTCGGCTAATTTTTCGTCCAGTTACTCCTGTCAACCAGTCTGCCACCTGGCGACCGTTCCACAGTCCCCCATCCGGCGCTGTTCCTTGCAGGGCTTGCCATAACTGAGCTTGAGTCACATCATCAATTAACGGTGGATGTCCGGGATTTCCTTTTCGGCGCGCACCCAGCCCTTTTAATCCCAATTGGTTGTATCTCTTTACCAATTCATAAATCCAGATGCGACTGTAGCCCGTAATTTCTTGGACTTCCTCCGTGGTCTTCCCCTTAGCCAACAACCAAATAATTTGATATTGGCGACTTTCCAAGCCCTCTTGGGCTTGGTGATCAGCCCGGCCAAGTTCTTCGGTACTTAAGTGGGGAGCTATACTAATTCGTCTGGGCATAACGCAAGTTTGGCATTGGTCACTGATATTATAACCGATTAAGCGAACTTGATATCAAACACTGTCCGATTACAACAACCCTCAAAGCTAAAGGGAGCTAAGAGTTGTTGATGACACCATGCGGCTATCATACTTACCCTGCCCTGCCTCTTCCCTGATTTGAGTGCATGGAAGCGTTTTCCTTCCTCGCAGTAACCATAAGGGTAATCCGAGTCCTGACTATTCATGGCGGCTTCATCGAGGTAGACCACTTCTTCCGGCTCCATCTGTTCAATCTGAGCCATAAACTCCTCTCGCTGTTGCTTCCAACGTTCTTGGTAGCCGTAAGTTTTTTTTTCTGGTGAAGCCAATTTTCTTCAAGGCTCTGGATATGGTGCGAGGAGAGATGTCGTCATCCCAAAGTTCAGCCATTTGAGCTGCTGTTTTGTGGCCATGCTCTTGGGCAAAAGCCTTGAATTTCTGCCAGTCGGTAATTTTGTGGTTATTGCCAGGTCGGTGATGAGCTTTAGGGAGGAAGTCTCCGGTCTGTGCTTTTCTTTGCAGCCAGAGATTAATGGTGTTCCTGCTGACATGGAAAACTTGACTGGCTTCTGTTTTGGGCATACCGTCTAGTTCAATGGCATCAATAACTTTTTGTCTGAGGTCGTAACTATAGGGGGCTGGCATTTTTGGTCTTCTTAGTCATCTCGTCCTCTCCATTATACGTCCTAAGTGTTCTGTCTTGTGCTATATATGGCCCCATGGTGTCATCAACAACTCTTAGCTCCCTTTAGCTTTGAGGGTTGTTGTAATCGGACAGTGTTTGAGTTGTGGTTGGAGTTCATCTTAATTCCAACATTGAAGCCAGGTCAGACTCTAGTATTGGACAATGCAACGTTTCATAAAGGGGGGCGGATTGCTGAACTGGTGGAGGCAGCTCAATGCCGTTTACTCTATCTACCACCTTATTCGCCAGACCTCAACAAGATAGAGAAATGTTGGTCGTGGCTGAAAGCCCGTATTCGCCACTGCATTGAGCAGTTTGATTCTCTCCATGATGCCATGGATTCCGTTCTCAAAGCTGCGTCCCGTCCTAACCACCTTGACTAATGCTATACAACGAAACACCTACTCTTCCCCTTGCTCTTTTGAGCGCAGCGTGTCAACCTATTTCGCTACTTATAGTATAGTTTACGATGGTTCAAGTCGGAACATTCAGATTTCCTTAGTCATGGATGGTTGGCAGTGGTCGGATTGTTGGGAATAGGTTTCCCTCACGCCTTCCGTTCCCCGCTTCTATCCCAGGGTTGTGAATCCTGAAACTGGGGGTGGCTATCGCCGTCACTCTTTCCCGCAATCGCCCTAATTGGTTTTAATACTCCTTCTTGTAGTCGTTGGGTATTCGATTTGATTTGCGGAATTGACCTTGAGTTCCCAGCCTTGCTTTCGCTGTTGGGACATATAAACAGTTATGGGGATGGTCAGAGTCGAGCCTCTTATATTCAGCCAAGGGGCTGAAATACCCACCAGGGGGTTATTTCGGGTATTGCAACTTTATTTAATGCCTGAATGTCTCGCACCGCTGCTTACTATTTACGATGGTTCAAGTCGGAACATTCAGATTTCCTTAGTCATGGATGGTTGGCAGTGGTCGTTTTTGGTAGTAGGTTCTACTTCACGCCTTCCGTTCCCCGCTTCTATCCCAGGGTTGTGAATCCTGAAACTGGGGGTGGCTATCGCCGTTACTCTTTCCCACATTCGCCCAAGTGGTTTTAATACTCCTCCTTATGGTATAATTGAGCATTACGATTTCTTTGTGGGATTGACCTTGAGTTCCCTGCCCTACTTAGATTCCTCCAAGCGTCGGGACATATAAACAGTTATGGGAATGGTCAGGAGTGCACTCCTTATATTCAACCAAGGGGTTGAAGTACCCTCCAGACAGTTATTTCAGCATTGCAGCCTTATTTCATGCCTGAACGTCTCGCACAACTATCATAGTAAATCATGGGTTTCCAACCCCGTGCTTCCAGCACGGCTTTACATTGGAGACACTTCTCACTAAAATACACATAGTTCTAGTGAGAAGCTATGTACCTGACTCAAAAGAACCAGATACGAGGACTTCCAGTGCGAGAGTTGAAAGCCTTGGGGGAACTCTGCCGACTGAGTAAAAATCTCTACAATGTAGGAATTTACACTCAATGGCAGTATTACTTCCAAGATGGGAAACATCTTTGCTACGAGTCCAACTATCACTACTGTAAGGGAAACTCGAACTATAAACGGTTGAACACCGATATAGCCCAACAAACTCTTAAAGTAGTCGATCGCACTTTTCGGAGCTTCTACCGTTTGAGCCAGGCCCTCAAAGAGGAGACCTTTCCACAGAAAGTTAGACTCCCTCACTACCGGCCCAAAGACGCTTATTTCGTCCGGATTAGGCCGAGGGTTAAAATCAAGGACGGAAAATTTAGAGTTCCCGTGTCTCTCGACTTGGGCAACTGGCGGGGCGAAATTTGGATTCCTTTCCCGGAAAGAATCGCTCCCGACACTCTCAAGGAAGTTCGGATTCACCCTCGATATAACGCCCGTTTTTTTGACGTGGAGTTTATTTACGAGGTGGAAGCAACTCCCGTTCCCACCGAACCCGATACGGCTCTAGAGATCGATATCGGACTTGACAATCTGGCTACTTGCGTCGATACCAACGGGGCATCCTTTATCGTGGATGGCAAAAAACTGAAATCCCTTAACCGTTGGTACAACAAAGAGAACGCCCGACTGCAATCGATTAAAGATTTGCAGAAAATCGAGGGAATAAAGGAGCGCCAGACTAGGGTAACGCGGAATCGCCATAGCAAGGTTAGGGATTATCTCAACAAAGCCGCCCGTTACATTGTTAATCACTGTATCGAGAACCGAATCGCGAAAATTGTGGTAGGTTTTAACGTCGGTATCAAGCCGGAGATTAATATCGCCAGCCCCAATAACCAGAACTTCCTTCAAATTCCCCACGCCAGTTTTAGAGCTAAACTGAAAGCATTGCGGGGGAGATACGGTATCTCCTACGTTGAACAGGAGGAATCGTATACTTCTAAAGCTAGTTTTCCTATTGGGGGATAAATTGCCGAAACACCGATAAACCGAGAGAGTATGATTTAATCTCAAATTAGGTTAATATTTTAGGGCAATATGGTATAATAAGCGAGAAGAGTTGAGGATAAACCTATTGCCAGATATGTCAAACCCAAGGAAGGAGCCAAAATCCTTGGAGTCCATGAAAGAACACTCCGCAGATGGGACTCCAATGGCTCAATCGAGACCATCAGAACCCCCGCTGGGCAACGACGATACAACGTTGAGTCATATTCTGATTCCATATCAGGCAGTGACAAATGCAAAGTCGTTATCTATGCCAGAGTTAGTAGCCGCGCCCAGCAGTCAGACCTCAACCGACAGGTGGCCGCACTGTCCAACCTCTACCCCGAAGCAGAAGTCGTCTCAGAAATCCGAGGCGGGCTCAACTTCAAGGGAAAGAAAATGCTGGCCTGACTGGGACATCATTTGTCAGGAGATGTCGGCATGGTTGTCGTTGCCCACCCAGACCGATTGGCAATATGGGGATTTGACTTGTTTCGATGGCTCTGTGAGCAAAACAGGTGCTCACTCATGGTTCTCAACCAGACAAGTCTCAGTCCAGAACCAGAAATGGTTGAGGACATCCTCGCCATCCTCCACTGCTTCAGTTCCCGATTATACGGACGGAGTAAATACAAAACTCAGGTCAAAGAAGATCCGGATTTACCCCAGCCTAGAGCTAAATCAAGTCTGGCGTAAATGGCTGGCTGCTTGTCGGTATTGCTACAACCAAGCAATTGCATTATCCCGGAGTGGTAAATGACTAAGCAAGTTAAAGTTACGCTGCGGAAGTGATGCAGAGTGACTTACCCGAATGGGTCAAAGAAACACCCTGCCACATTCGGCAAAATGCCATCTTTGATGCCTATCAGGCTTTGACCGCCAGTCCTGGTGCAAGGTTTAGAAGTTGTCGTGACAGCTCTCAAGCGATTAAGTTCAATAATACTAATTTCTCTTCAGGGAGTTGGTATCCAAGACTCACGAAAGGATTAACTTTCATGGTTTCCGAACCCATCCCTAAAACTTGCGGGCAAGGGACTCAGTTGGTGTTTACCAAAGGTCGATGGTTGGCGATTTTCCCTGAACCAGTTGCCGTTACCCCAACTGAAGCGAATGGCGTAATTACATTAGACCCGGGTGTGCGAACTTTCATAACTGGGTTTGATGGCTCTCGGTTTCTGGAATTGGGCTCCGGGGATATAGGACGCATTACTAGGCTATGTCAACATTTGGATGATTTGATGAGCCGAATCGCCAAGGAACCCTGTCGTTCAAGGAGGCGACGGATGAGGCAAGCGGCTCAACGAATGAGAACCAAAATCCGCAATCTAGTTGATGAAGCCCACAAACAAATTGCTCACTACTTGACTCACAACTACAGCATAATTTTTCTGCCCACCTTCGAGACTTCCAACATGGTTGCCAAAGCCAAGCGGAAAATCAAATCCAAGACTGCCCGAGCCATGCTGACATGGGCGCATTATCGATTCAAACTAACCCTGAGACATCAAGCCGAGATAACTGGAACCACAGTTGTAGATGTGACGGAAGAATACACCAGCAAAACCTGTACTCACTGTGGTCAGATGCATTCCCAGCTAGGTGGCTCAAAAGTGTTCCGATGTCCTGAGTGTGGGTTCACTCTACCCAGGGACTGGAACGGTGCTTTTGGAATCTTTCTAAAAGCTTTGCGGGATACCGCCTCTGTTACCTTAACGGGTAATAGTGCTATCGTCGCATTGTCAGGCAATAGCCGGATAAATGTCGCGTAAATGTATCAGTCTAAATTCTCTAGCCAACGGCTTAAACGGGGGCTGTATCGAACGAAAGATGGTTTTCTGGTTAACGCGGACTGTAACGGGGCGGCTAATATATTGAGGAAAAGTAAGCACAATGCTTTAAGCGGAGTGTCTGGGGGTTGTTTGGCACAGCCGTTAAGAGTGAAAATCTCTTAAAAATCTCCGCCTTCTACGGCGCTAGAGTGTCAACCGGACGCTAACCTTACGGCTATAGCGCGGGGCTTATCGGCGGTTAAGCTAAGTTTCTGGGTCAACCCTGATCAAGATTTGGCAAGCACTCAAGATTTGGCAAGCACTGGGGTAAGGGTAATCCTATCTCAGCCAGCCTAGCCTCTGAATAAATCCCCTTAGTGGGAAGTATGAAACATCAACTTGGAGAACGACAAATATGGACTTATCACTTATTCCCCCGGAACCGAAACCAGGATTGGTCAATGTGTTGATCGAAATTCCTGCGGGGAGTAAAAATAAATACGAATTTGACAAAGATTTACAAGCCTTCGCCGTAGATCGGGTTTTATACTCCTCTGTCCAGTACCCCTATGATTATGGGTTTATCCCGAATACTTTAGCGGATGATGGAGACCCCCTTGATGGCATGGTGTTGATGGATCAACCGACATTTCCTGGTTGTGTGATTGCGGCGCGGCCCATTGGTATGCTAGAAATGATTGATGGTGGCGATCGCGATGAGAAAATTCTCTGTGTTCCTGCCAAAGACCCCCGCTATAGTGAGGTAAAATCTCTGAAAGATATCGCACCTCACCGCCTAGAGGAAATTGCGGAATTTTTCAGAACCTACAAAAATCTTGAGAAAAAAGTCACAGAAATTCTGGGTTGGCAAGATGTGGACAAGGTACAAGCTATAGTGCAAGCCTCTTGCATAAAATCCGGTAATTTCCGGCAGGAGCCGGAAATTACTCCTCAAAGGAGATGTAAGATGCAGGTCCAGGATTAGACCTACGTTAAGGGGGTGATGACACCATCGGGTGAACACGAGCCTGTTGCTCTGTCGTCTATCTTTAAGGAACGACATGAGTGGATTTGTCAGCTCGAGTGAGCTAGACGTAAAAAGCCCCTTTAACATGACCGAGGCAAACATTACCCCATCTGGGAGATAGCTTAAATGCCAAATTACCAAAATTACGTTTTTGTGGTTGACACACTGGGGCAACCGTTAAGTCCCACTCATCCGGCCAGAGCCAGAAAGCTTTTGAAGAAGGGTTTAGCCGCAGTGTTTAGGACTTATCCATTTACAATTATACTCAAGAAAACTGTTGAGAACCCGGGCAATGAACCTAGTCGGATCAAGTTAGACCCAGGGGCATCAGTGACGGGTATTGCCTTAGTTAATCAAAGTCGGGACACAGTTATCTGGGCGGCTGAATTGACTCATAGAGGAGATAGAATCCGAGCCAAGTTAACTGCACGTCGCGTGGTTCGCCGCCACCGTCGTTGCCGAAAAACTCGTTACCGTCAAGCCAGATTCAATAACAGAAAGCGCCAAGAAGGATGGTTGGCTCCCAGCCTCAAACATCGAGTTGAAACCACCTTGACCTGGGTAAATCGACTGATTTCCTCACGCCCGATAACGGACATATCCATGGAGTTGGTACGATTTGACACCCAAAAGCTGCCCAACCCGGAAATATCTGGAGTTGAATACCAGCAAGGGGTTTTATTTGGATACGAGTTGAGAGAATATCTCTTGACGAAATGGCAACACCAGTGTGCCTACTGTGGTGGCCAAAATATCCCTTTAGAAATCGAACACATTCAGCCCAAAAGCCAGGGTGGTTTCGACCGAGTTAGCAATCTGGGTATTGCTTGCCATAAATGCAATCAGAAAAAAGGTTCTCAGCCGGTCGAGCAGTTTCTTTTGCCGAAACCGGAAATCTTGAAGCGGTGTAGCGTGCAGGCCCAAGCCCCCCTGAAAAATGCGGCAGCCGTCAATTCTACCCGATGGGCATTGTTTAACCGCCTGAAGCCAACTGGATTACCCATTGAAATTGGCACTGGAGGTTTAACAAAATATAATCGGACGGTTCAAGGACTACCGAAAACTCATTGGCTAGATGCCGCTGATTGTGTGGGAAAAAGCACCCACCCCCCGGTTGACAATCAAAACTCACCAGCCATTACTAATTACTTGTTTTGGGCGCGGTGACCGTCCAAAAGCGGCTCCTAACAAGAGGCTTCCGATTCGCCATAACCCATTAAAACCAATTAAGGGATGGCTTACCGGGGATATAGCCAAGCAGATGGCACATGGAATCGGTAGAATAACCCCGTCGAGTCGCGGCAGTTTTGTTTTAACCAAACCTGACAAAACTCAGTTTTCAGTCAAACCAATAGATTTGAAACCTGTTTTGAGAAGAGATGGCTATTTGTATAAATTTTCCTGAGTTGTCAGGTAATTACCAGGTTATAGATATACTGCAAGGATGACGGAGAAAGCCTAGCGATACCGATTTTACCCGGAACAGGAAAACCTGTTGCGGAGGACTTTGGGTTGTGTTCGCCTGGTGTATAACAAGCCATTAGCCACGGGGACTGATGGTTGGACTTCGCTCACCAACCAAGGTTGGTACGAGGAACAAGAGGGCATTGATTACGTCGAGACTTCTTCGATGCTGAGGAGGTGGAACAAGACGGAAGGGCTGGACTTGATCAAGCAGGTCAGTTCGGTTCGGCGATCGCAGAGACTCAGGCATTGGCAGTCCGCATTTTCCAACTTCTTCGCGGGAAGGACGAAGTACCCGAAGTTTAAAAAGAGGAGGAAGGGCGGAAGGGCTGAGTTGACCAAAGCGGCTTTTAATCGGGCGGGTTTATCCAGTGGGCTGGTGTTGGGCATGGCTGACGGTGGAGGCCGCCCCTACAGGGGATGCTTAAACTGCGGATACGATCGCCCTTAAAAATGCCGTTAAAAGTCCGGGAGTGGGAATGTCCCGACTGGGAAACTGATCACGACCGAGACAGACGTAAACGCCAGGATCAACATCTTAGCTGCCTGGCTGGCGGTGTCGGTCTGGGTGGCGACCCGAAGACCAGAACACAGCCGGAGTTGCGGGAGTGGTGCTCAAAACCCCAAAGGGGGAAAGAACCAGAAACCCAAATTGTTAGGTTTGGGAATCCCCTTCCGGTTACGGGGAGGATGTCAATGTGATCTGATGAGACCTTAAAATATGTATCGAACCCTGTTGTTGGCTAAAATTCATAACTGTACCCTAACTGAGGCTAACCTTAATTATGTCGGCAGTATAAGTATTGACCAAAACTTACTGGACACTGCCGGAATTTTGGTTAATGAACAGGTACAGGTGGTTAACACCACTAACGGGGCTAGACTGATTACCTATGTCATTCCTGCCCCACCTGGGTCTGGTGAAATTCAATTGAATGGGGCGGCGGCTCGTTTAGGCATTCCAGGCGATCGCCTGATAATTATGGCCTATGGGCAGTTGACCCCGGAAGAAGTCCCCACTCATCAGCCGAAAGTGGTTCTTGTGGACGAAAAAAATCAAGTGATCGAAATTCGCGGCCATGAATAGTTTAACAAAATTATCAGAAAAAATGGGTTGAAAACCTCGTCCTTTTAGGGCGACTTGGTGTGAACATAAATTGAAGTCGTTGACTTTGGGAACGCCGGAAACAAGAGACACTCCGTAATCCCTAAAACTCTAGCCATCACTGGTAGAAAAGCTTTCATCGTCAGTTCAAATGGCCAGAGCGAAGTCAAAATCAAATAGGGTAGGGCATACCCGAATTTACGCTTGGGGAGTAGTCTTTAAGAGTGCTTACTGTAAAAGGTGTAGGTGCGAGACCTTCAGGCATGAAATAGGGTTGAGACACCCGAAATAACCGCCTGGTGGGGACTTCAACCCCTTGGTTGAATACAAGAAGCGCACTTCTGACCATCCCTATAACTGTTTATATGTCCCGACGATTTGTATCATACGATACCAAATACCGGCAGGGAACCCAAGGTCAACAAACTCTGTAACAAATCGTAGTAGGGGTCGAGAGAGATGTCACCATCTCCCCCTCCCATACAGAACCGTACTTGAGACTTTCACCTCATACGGCTCCTAATTTGATTGTTCCATTGTTAAGGATACAGCGTTGGCATTGTCAATTGCCGTCTTATCATCATGACAGTGGCGGTGTAATAGTTGAAGGTTCTTGTATTCATCCTTTCCGCCTTGGCTTCGAGGTGCAATGTGGCTGAGAGGGTGACAAGAGAGCTAGACTGATTGCTGTACAAGGGATAGAGCATTTAGTCCTTGCCGAAAATTCTGAGCTTTATGAGGCTTGAGAGCCATCAATGCTAACATCTCTTCTTGCCAGAAAACTAGCGACTGGCTCCAAGCATAACCCGATAATCCGAGCCCAAAAATACTGTGATATCAAGTTCGCTTAATCGGTTATAATATCAGTGACCAATGCCAAACTTGCGTTATGCCCAGACGAATTAGTATAGCTCCCCACTTAAGTACCGAAGAACTTGGCCGGGCTGATCACCAAGCCCAAGAGGGCTTGGAAAGTCGCCAATATCAAATTATTTGGTTGTTGGCTAAGGGGAAGACCACGGAGGAAGTCCAAGAAATTACGGGCTACAGTCGCATCTGGATTTATGAATTGGTAAAGAGATACAACCAATTGGGATTAAAAGGGCTGGGTGCGCGCCGAAAAGGAAATCCCGGACATCCACCGTTAATTGATGATGTGACTCAAGCTCAGTTATGGCAAGCCCTGCAAGGAACAGCGCCGGATGGGGGACTGTGGAACGGTCGCCAGGTGGCAGACTGGTTGACAGGAGTAACTGGACGAAAAATTAGCCGACAAAGGGGATGGGAGATTCTGCGACAAATGACATTTCGGCTTCGTGTACCGAGACCGGCTCACATCGAAAGTGACGAAGACGAGCAGCAAGCCTGGAAAAAAAACTGGTAACGGAGTTAGAGGGACTTCGCCGGAGATACCCTGATGCACAGGTGCAATTGTGGAGCGAAGATGAACACCGTCTGGGACTCAAACCGGTGATGCGACGTATTTATGTAGCGGAAGATTGTCAACCACTCGCCCATATTAATTGGAAATTCGAGTGGTTATGGCTATATGGTTTTGTGAGACCGGAAACGGGAGAGACTTATTGGTGGATTATACCTTACGTCAATACAACTCTATTTAGTCGAGTGTTACAGGAGTTTGCTGCCGAATTTAAATTAGGTCCAAATCAACACATTATGTTAGTGGTTGATCAAGCCGGATGGCATATCAGTAAGAATCTGAAAGTACCCGAAGGACTGCATTTAATGTTTCTACCGTCCCATTCCCCGGAACTATAGCACAAGACAGAACACTTAGGACGTATAATGGAGAGGACGAGATGACTAAGAAGACCAAAAATGCCAGCCCCCTATAGTTACGACCTCAGACAAAAAGTTATTGATGCCATTGAACTAGACGGTATGCCCAAAACAGAAGCCAGTCAAGTTTTCCATGTCAGCAGGAACACCATTAATCTCTGGCTGCAAAGAAAAGCACAGACCGGAGACTTCCTCCCTAAACCTCATCACCGACCTGGCAATAACCACAAAATTACCGACTGGCAGAAATTCAAGGCTTTTGCCCAAGAGCATGGCCACAAAACCTCCGCTCAAATGGCTGAACTTTGGGATGACGACATCTCTCCTCGCACCATATCCAGAGCCTTGAAGAAAATTGGCTTCACCAGAAAAAAAACTTACGGCTACCAAGAACGTTGGAAGCAACAGCGAGAGGAGTTTATGGCTCAGATTGAACAGATGGAGCCACAAGAAGTGGTCTACCTCGATGAAGCCGGCATGAATAGTCAGGACTCGGATTACCCTTATGGTTACTGCGAGGAAGGAAAACGCTTCCATACACTCAAATCAGGGAAGAGGCAGGGCAGGGTAAGTATGATAGCCGCATGGTGTCATCAACAACTCTTAGCTCCCTTTAGCTTTGAGGGTTGTTGTAATCGGACAGTGTTTGAGTTGTGGTTGGAGTTCATCTTAATTCCAACATTGAAGCCAGGTCAGACTCTAGTATTGGACAATGCAACGTTTCATAAAGGGGGGCGGATTGCTGAACTGGTGGAGGCAGCTCAATGCCGTTTACTCTATCTACCACCTTATTCGCCAGACCTCAAGAAGATAGAGAAATGTTGGTCGTGGCTGAAAGCCCGTATTCGCCACGGTATTGAGCAGTTTGATTCTCTCCATGATGCCATGGATTCCGTTCTCAAAGCTGCGTCCTAACCACCTTGACTAATGCTATACAACCAGCAGAAAGACTGTGGCCTCTGGTAGATGAACCCATTGCCAATCGTTCATTTGAGAATCTTGATCAGCTAGAGGAACTCTTGTGTGCTCGCTGCCGAAGTTTGTGGAAACAGCGCGAATTAATTCGAGGCTTGACCAGTTTTCATTGGTGGCCTCAAACCGAGACTTTACTATAATTGATTATCCGGACTTGATATGATGGGGAAAATTATTAGGAGTTTTTTCGCTTCGACCGAGGTAAGCTACTAAGTGATTAGCTTCCCACTCATGACCTCCTAGTGTCGCCAGCCAATAAGCAAAAGTAATCAACAAAACCAAGGCTAAAAATCGGGTTGAATCCACCCGAGTAGATTCCATATTATAGCCCCCACTTTGACAATCTCTAAACATCATTTCGATACCCCACCGTGCTTGATAAAGTTGCTTAACCAGCTTGGGGTTATCAAGCCTAGTTAGTAAATACCACGGTTATTTTACCTTTTTTCCTCGGTGAATTTTTTGCCAATAAACTCCTAGGTTAAATCCCTGAATAGGTGCAAATTTTTGCAAGGTTACATTTTTAAAAAAATGGGATTCGCCCGACTTAAATCCTTGAGTTTTTAAAGACTTACCTGGCTGGCATGAGGTAGCTACAAAAGCACTCTTTTTATAACGAAATATAGCATTAGTCAAGGTGGTTAGGACGCAGCTTTGAGAACGGAATCCATGGCATCATGGAGAGAATCACTAAGTACAGGACAAAAGTTGTAGAGCCTGGTGAAACCGCCCTGAAAACAAAGGCAGATTAGAGAAAGTGCGGCGTAGAAAATCGAAGCCAGTGCGGAAAAGACTCTGGGAGCGTCGTCCGTGAGCCTTCAAAGGAATGGGTGAACCTTGGTGAATCCACAAACCCACCTTCATAGCCCAAGTAAAAGCCAGGCTAAGCAAAGCCAATAAACGGCTCAAGCGCTCAGGGTCCTTAAAGTGAGTCGATTCGAGACAGAAGCCCCGAGTCTTCAAGGCTCCGAAGAGGTTTTCAATACCCCAACGCCGAGCATAGTCGGGGAGGGCCGTTTCGGGGCAAGCGTTAGTGATGAGAATCAACAACTCCCCCGAATCAGCCAGACGAGAGCCAATGACGTAAACCTGCCGTCCCCAAACCCAACGGCGACCCGAAAGCTGGCGAAATTCTCCGGGTCGCAGAGAATCAAACATTCGTTCGCCGCTACGCCGAGTTCCTCCTAACTTAGGACTAATCAGCTCGCTGTGGCGGATGCGTAGGCGGAAAGGAACCTCGGGGTCGATGAGAAGATACGAGAGCCAATCTCGCCCCACAAATTCCCGGTCAGCGGTCAGACAAGCCACCTCCACGTCAGGAAATAGTGCCTCGAAGCGGTCGAATAAGTCCATGCGTTCGCCACTGTTGCTATTGCCCTTTTTGTCAAGCATCGTCCACAGCAGGGGAAAGGCAATCCCCTCGTGGACGACTGCCAACATCAAGATGTTGAAATGGGTTTGACCGAAAGACCAACAGGTGCGGTCGAGACTAAGAGTCCAAGGTTGGGGAATGTCAATGAGGCTAACGACGAAACGGGCAATCTCTGCCCGGTCAAATTTGAATTGCCGAAAAAAACGTTGTAATCGCTTGTATAGGATTAGTCAAGGTGGTTAGGACGCAGCTTTGAGAACGGAATCCATGGCATCATGGAGAGAATCAAACTGCTCACGTGCAGTGGCGAATACGGGCTTTCAGCCACGACCAACATTTCTCTATCTTGTTGAGGTCTGGCGAATAAGGCGGAAGATAGAGTAAACGGCATTGAGCTGCCTCCACCAGTTCAGCAATCCGTCCCCCTTTATGAAACGTTGCATTGTCCAATACTAGAGTCTGACCTGGCTTCAATGTTGGAATTAAGATGAACTCCAACCACAACTCAAACACTGTCCGATTACAACAACCCTCAAAGCTAAAGGGAGCTAAGAGTTGTTGATGACACCATGCGGCTATCATACTTACCCTGCCCTGCCTCTTCCCTGATTTGAGTGCATGGAAGCGTTTTCCTTCCTCGCAGTAACCATAAGGGTAATCCGAGTCCTGACTATTCATGCCGGCTTCATCGAGGTAGACCACTTCTTCCGGCTCCATCTGTTCAATCTGAGCCATAAACTCCTCTCGCTGTTGCTTCCAACGTTCTTGGTAGCCGTAAGTTTTTTTTCTGGTGAAGCCAATTTTCTTCAAGGCTCTGGATATGGTGCGAGGAGAGATGTCGTCATCCCAAAGTTCAGCCATTTGAGCGGAGGTTTTGTGGCCATGCTCTTGGGCAAAAGCCTTGAATTTCTGCCAGTCGGTAATTTTGTGGTTATTGCCAGGTCGGTGATGAGGTTTAGGGAGGAAGTCTCCGGTCTGTGCTTTTCTTTGCAGCCAGAGATTAATGGTGTTCCTGCTGACATGGAAAACTTGACTGGCTTTTGTTTTGGGCATACCGTCTAGTTCAATGGCATCAATAACTTTTTGCCTGAGGTCGTAACTATAGGGGGCTGGCATTTTTGGTCTTCTTAGTCATCTCGTCCTCTCCATTATACGTCCTAAGTGTTCTGTCTTGTGCTATACAATGTGGTCTACTTCAATTATGTCTGATGGGGTAAAGTATTGCCCACACCAGGCGCACCTACCTTTTTGCTTTTTGAGTAGTTTGGCTACATTATTTGGCGTGGTGCGAGACGTTTAGGAGTCAAATAAGGCTGTAATGTCTGAAATAACCTCCTAGTGGGACTTTCACCCCTTGGTGAAATATAAGGGACTCATACCCTGACCATCCCATAACTGTTTATATGTCCCAACGTCTAGTATAGAAATATACGTGCGAAACGTTTAGGAGTGAAATAGGGCTGCGATGCCCGAAATAACCTGCTAATGCGACTTTCACCCCTTGGTGGAATATAAGGAATTCATATTCCTGACCATCCCATAACTGTTTATATGTCCCGACGCTTGGAGAAATCTAAGCAAGGCAGGGGACTCAAGGTCATAAACAAACTGAGAAATCAGGACGTTGAGAGTAACGGCGATAGCCACCCCCAGTTTCAGGATTCACAACCCGTCAGATTGAAGCGGGGAACGGAAGGTTCCGAGGTGTAACCCAACACCAGAAACGAGACCACTGCCAACCATCCATGATTAGGGAAACCGAATGTCCGGCTTGAACCATCGTCAATATAAAGTAGCGAAATAGGTTGACACGCTGCGTTCAAAAGAACAAGGGGAAAAGTGGGGGTTTGTATATAATACCCAGAAGCAACGAAAGTTGTGCACAGACCTTTAATGTACCCCGGTGGATAGGACAAATCTAAAGATGGAATGCCCGTATAAACGGAACGTTTAAACCCCTTTTAGGCTCTCGACAAGTACATCTTGTTGAGTAGTGAAAGTGTAATCGTATGCCTTTAAGGGGAAGGGATGTGACTGAAAGCCAAAGCCTAATTGTAATGGTTAGGATATGCCCACTAGTCACGGTGTAGATATATAGAACAAGACAGAAAACTTAGGACGTATAATGGAGAGGACGAGATGACTAAGAAGACCAAAAATGCCAGCCCCCTATAGTTACGACCTCAGACAAAAAGTTATTGATGCCATTGAACTAGACGGTATGCCCAAAACAGAAGCCAGTCAAGTTTTCCATGTCAGCCGGAACACCATTAATCTCTGGCTGCAAAGAAAAGCACAGACCGGAGACTTCCTCCCTAAACCTCATCACCGACCTGGCAATAACCACAAAATTACCGACTGGCAAAAATTCAAGGCTTTTGCCCAAGAGCATGGCGACAAAACAGCAGCTCAAATGGCTGAACTTTGGGATGACGACATCTCTCCTCGCACCATATCCAGAGCCTTGAAGAAAATTGGCTTCACCAGAAAAAAAACTTACGGCTACCAAGAACGTGATGAGCAACAGCAAGAGGAGTTTATGGCTCAGATTGAACAGATGGAGCCGGAAGAAGTGGTCTACCTCGATGAAGCCGGCATGAATAGTCAGGACTCGGATTACCCTTATGGTTACTGCGAGGAAGGAAAACGCTTCCATGCACTCAAATCAGGGAAGAGGCAGGGCAGGGTAAGTATGATAGCCGCATGGTGTCATCAACAACTCTTAGCTCCCTTTAGCTTTGAGGGTTGTTGTAATCGGACAGTGTTTGAGTTGTGGTTGGAGTTCATCTTAATTCCAACATTGAAGCCAGGTCAGACTCTAGTATTGGACAATGCAACGTTTCATAAAGGGGGACGGATTGCTGAACTGGTGGAGGCAGCTCAATGCCGTTTACTCTATCTTCCGCCTTATTCGCCAGACCTCAACAAGATAGAGAAATGTTGGTCGTGGCTGAAAGCCCGTATTCGCCACTGCACGTGAGCAGTTTGATTCTCTCCATGATGCCATGGATTCCGTTCTCAAAGCTGCGTCCTAACCACCTTGACTAATGCTTATATAGCACAAGACAGAACACTTAGGACGTATAATGGAGAGGACGAGATGACTAAGAAGACCAAAAATGCCAGCCCCCTATAGTTACGACCTCAGACAAAAAGTTATTGATGCCATTGAACTAGACGGTATGCCCAAAACAGAAGCCAGTCAAGTTTTCCATGTCAGCAGGAACACCATTAATCTCTGGCTGCAAAGAAAAGCACAGACCGGAGACTTCCTCCCTAAACCTCATCACCGACCTGGCAATAACCACAAAATTACCGACTGGCAAAAATTCAAGGCTTTTGCCCAAGAGCATGGCGACAAAACAGCAGCTCAAATGGCTGAACTTTGGGATGACGACATCTCTCCTCGCACCATATCCAGAGCCTTGAAGAAAATTGGCTTCACCAGAAAAAAAAACTTACGGCTACCAAGAACGTGATGAGCAACAGCGAGAGGAGTTTATGGCTCAGATTGAACAGATGGAGCCGGAAGAAGTGGTCTACCTCGATGAAGCCGGCATGAATAGTCAGGACTCGGATTACCCTTATGGTTACTGCGAGGAAGGAAAACGCTTCCATGCACTCAAATCAGGGAAGAGGCAGGGCAGGGTAAGTATGATAGCCGCATGGTGTCATCAACAACTCTTAGCTCCCTTTAGCTTTGAGGGTTGTTGTAATCGGACAGTGTTTGAGTTGTGGTTGGAGTTCATCTTAATTCCAACATTGAAGCCAGGTCAGACTCTAGTATTGGACAATGCAACGTTTCATAAAGGGGGACGGATTGCTGAACTGGTGGAGGCAGCTCAATGCCGTTTACTCTATCTACCACCTTATTCGCCAGACCTCAACAAGATAGAGAAATGTTGGTCGTGGCTGAAAGCCCGTATTCGCCACTGCATTGAGCAGTTTGATTCTCTCCATGATGCCATGGATTCCGTTCTCAAAGCTGCGTCCTAACCACCTTGACTAATGCTATATATCCTAATGCCCAAATCATAGCCCTTCGGGAGCCGGTTTGACTGATGGGGTTGTACTAATCTGCCCAGGCTGTGGCGATGGTCGCGTTTGTAACTGACTCGGGGAGTAGCGAGCGATCGCTATTAACGGAAAAATGAGGGTGAATAATGCAATAACAGCACCCACCAGATCCGAAAATCCGTAGGTAGGACTTCCTGATAAACTGGCAGGTTGACCGTCTGATTCCATATAAACTGATCACACTAAAAAAACAGGTCAGACTTGGTTTACTAAGATACGCAACCTACATTTTACCATAAAAACATCGAAAAATCAACCCTCTCCCGGAGAATTTATCCATCATCTCCAAGGGTCAGGGAGCTAGTTTTTTGGCAAATCATTATATTGAGTTTGAGCCACATCCAACAATGTTAAGATCTGCTGCCATAGAGGGTCATGGGGATTAACACTAGTACTGCACTCAGTTTTGAGCTGATTTCGCAATTGGTTAAACCGACCATTAACATCGATCTTGTCGGAACCTTCCCCAGTTTCATCTGTAGGAGAAGTGGCAATAGGTTCGCTATTTTCCAAGGCTTCCTGAATATCTTGGGATGTTTCCGCCAACATCAAAGCACGATGGGCAATATTTTCAGGAAGTGATGGGCGATCTGATAAAGCAATGCGAGACAATTCCAACAGAAACTCTCGCACCTGGCCCACCCACTCAAGATCTGCTTCTTGCCATTGCCAATTAGTAGACTGGTAGAGACCCGCTTGATTTTTGATAGCGATCGCCTGTTGCGCCAGAGGTAGTGCAGAAGTCGAAACAGTACCAGGTAATTTAGGGATATCAGCTAAAGCGGCGCGAGCAACTTCAATCAACAGGTCATTCACCTGTTCTATCCATTGTCGGTCAGAATACGGTCCGTTTAACTCAGTCATTATCTAATCTAAACTTGGTTCAGGCTGAAATCTAAGATCCGGGGTTGACGACCAATTTCCTCACTACCCATCAATAGCCAACCCGCCATCTCCGAGATGGGGAGGCGCAAACCTCTCCGTTGACACACCCCCAAGCCTTGATGAGGCTTAGGGATTTTCTGATTAGTTGTGAGACCCAAAGCCCCAACAGAGAAACGGTGAGGGAAAACAGCCCCCTGCACTATTTTTCTGTGAGCTTCCAAACACCATCCCAGGTTTCACTGGGGGGCTTGGTGGTCTCATATAGTATACACCGATCGACATGAAGTTTTGCTGCTTTATTTTGAGCATCGATCGCCAAAACCGCCAAAAATTCGTGTTTAGCATTTCTAAAGGATTCCTTAGCCTTCGATGCAAATTTTTTGCGACACAGATCGATCAGTTTACGCACAGCACTAACAGCCAGGTGCGCCCCTTCATCAGCTAACATCTGCTTAGTTTCATCATTAGCAGTAAACTGCTGAAGTTTAGCGACCAGCATTTTTTTAGTTTCGCGGGGAGTTAAACCACTAAGAATTTCCTCCATCCGGTCAGCCATTTCTTCCGGTGGCGTAGCTGGTAACTGGGCCAGAGATAATCGTCGGACAGTATTTGAGCCAAGAATCTCCTCCAACTGGAGAAGGGACATCTCTTCCAACATTTGTGTTATAAGTTCACGTTCATTGTAGGAGAGTTGTTTAAGTTGGGACTGAGAAAAATCTTCCAGTTGTGCCAAAAGTGGAACGATATCGGTATCAGTGAGTTTTTCCATGGCGGGTTTCAGGTAAAATTCCCGACCCCGATGGTAGTGGTCGATAATTTGTTGTTGTTCATCAGGAATGGGCCTAGCCTGTTTTCCTTCCCGAATACCAACCAACTCATAAATCCTAACGGGCTGACTTTTACCCTTAACCGTAATCAAATCAAGTTCGCGAACAATCAGGCGATCGGCATTAGGGAGATAAGTATTTTCACTAATTACAATATCAGTTCCATATTGCTTGGTGGTACCCTCCAAGCGAGAAGCCAAGTTAACGCCATCTCCAATAGATGTCAACTCCATCCGCTTGCTAGAGCCAATATTACCACTGATTACCTCATCAGAATGCAAACCCATACCAATTTTAATAGGCATCAGTCCTTTAGACACACGCAGATCATTAAACTCTATCAAACGGTAACGCATTTCCACCGCCGCCTGCACTGCCATCCACTGATGATTTGGTAGAGGCGCAGGAGAACCAAATACAGCCATCAAAGCATCCCCAATATACTTATCTAGGGTTCCCTGATGATTCAAGACTGTATCGACCATCTCCTCAAAATATTCGTTAAGCATACTAACTACTTCCTCAGCCTGCAACTTTTCGGTGAGGGTGGTGTAGTCACGGATATCACTAAATAAAACCGTAACATCCTTACGGGTTCCCCCTAGTTTAATCTCACCACTAGCTAACAGAGATTCCGCCACAGCAGGGGTCATGTACCGATAGATCAAGTTCTTAACTTCTTTTTCCCCGCTAATATCCTCCATGACCACCAAAGCCCCGCTGACTTTTTTAGGATCATTAATGTCAGACATGGAATTGATGGACAGGTTAATACTTTGGGGAATTTCCGAAGCCCCTGATAACAGGGTTTGATCGGGATAATATTGTTGGCGGTCTTTAGCATCTTTAGGTTTCAAAGCCAAATCGAACCACCGGGCGAAATCACCATCTTTCAGGTGGATTAACTCTCGTACCGATACGCCTTGAGTTACCTGGGATTCAGTGAGTCCCAGTAATTCCATAGCACATTCATTGGTAGCAATGATCCGACCCTCCTTGTCGGAAGAAATCACTCCATTAGTCAGACTGCGGAGAATGTCTTTCTGTCTTTGCTCTTGTTCTTTGACCTTTTGGAAGAGTTTGGCATTCTGAAGAGCAATCCCAGCTTGGATATTAAAAGCCCGCATAAATTCGAGATCATTTTTATTAAAGCTGGCTTTCCATTGCTCAGGAGGCTCTGGCCAACTAGCCGGGTCGTAAGGGGCGTACTCCCCCTGTTTTTTCTTGTTAATCAGTTGGGTAACACCGATTAGTTGCTTGTCAGCATTATAAACGGGCATACACAAGAGGCTACAGGTACGATACCCGGTTTTTTGGTCGGTTTTCTTCGATTGTTCAGAGCGATGGTCTGTGTATACATCGAAGGGGATCAGTAAAGGCTCACCACTTTCGGCAACAGTTCCCGCAAATCCTGCATTTCGGGGAATCCTGATTTCGGTCAGATTGCCATTAATGGGAATTTTGGTCCACAGTTCGTCTCGGTCTTCATCTAGTAGCCACAGAGTGCTGCGATCGGCATTCATTAACTCTTTAGCCTGATCCATCACATTGGTGAGGGTTTCTTGGAGGTCGAGACTGCTTTTGCTGAGGGCATTAACGGCATTCATCAGCGCGGAAGCCGCTCGCTGTCTCTGGGTGGCTGAATAGAAGGATTTAGACGATTGCAGGATCAGCCGAATGGACGGGGCGAACTCATGGAACACCTGTTCATCTTCCCCTGTAAAGCCGATAGTATCGACTTTTTCCTGGAGGGGGGATGATGGATTAATATCGGGTTTGAGTTTGTTTAATAGTTGTACTACCGCTACTAAATCGTCATTCTCATTCAGGAGAGGCATGGCGATCATAGTGTAGGTACGATAGCCATTTTTTTCATCAAATTTTTTGGCGGCCGCCGAGCGCGGATCATCATAGAAATCGTAGGGAATATTAACGATTTTCTTATGGGTGGCTGCTTCCCCGGCAATGCCAGCACTAGCCGGAATCCTTAATTCTAAGGGTTCTCCGTCTTCTCCTTTAGCAACTATAGACCAGAGTTCGTGCTTTTCTTCGTCCATCAGCCAGATCGTGGTGCGATCGGCGTTGAGAAGTTCTCCTGTTTTAAAGGTAATCGAGGATAACATTTCGTTAAGAATTGCCTCGAATCCCTGGGCATCCAGGAGATTGTCGAGCATCGACAGGGTTTCGTTAACGGTTTTTAGTTTATTTTCAACATCTTTAACAACTTCAACAAAGGTTTCTTTTTTTAGGGGGGCTAAAAAATTAGAGAAATTCCCACTGGTGCGGGCTAACCCAGAAGATGATGGGTTATTACCATGGGGGGCTTTACCCCCTGCTGAGTTGCCCGCCGGACGACGGGAAGATGTGAAAATGTTTCCGTCTCCATCGATGACATCGACATCAACGGTAGCAGATACAGCAGGATTTTGAGGCATCGAATTGTTTGAAGATGCGGATTTCATAAACCTTTACCAACAGGTTGGATCTTTGCTCATATTCAGGGGCAATCGGTTTCAGATAGTTGAAATTAGGATGAGACCTTTCCCAAGCATGGACATATACAACTGTTTATCAGTTTATGGCCATTGTAGCCGATTGCTCAATTTGCCAAGGATTTTGCTGATAATTATAGCACAAGACAGAGAAGTTAGGACGTATAATGGCAAGGATATCTACAGAAGACCCAAAATGCCAGCCCCCTACAGTTACGACCTTAGACAAAAAGTTATTAATGCAATTGAACTAGACGGTATACCCAAAACCGAAGCCAGTCAAGTTTTCCATGTCAGCAGGAACACCATCAATCTCTGGCTGCAAAGAAAAGAACACACCGGCGACTTCCTCCCTAAACTTAATCGCCCACCTGGTCATAGCCACCAAATTACCGACTGGCACAAATTCAAGGCTTTTGCCTAAGAGCATGGCCACAAAACCTCCGCTCAAATGGCTCAACTTTGGGATGACGACATCTATCCTCGCACCATATCCAGAGCCTTGAAGAAAATTGGCTTCACCAGAAAAAAAAACTTACGGCTACCAAGAACGTGATGAGCAACAGCGAGAGGAGTTTATGGCTCAGATTGAACAGATGGAGCCGGAAGGGTTGGTTTACCTCGATGAAGCTGGCATCAATAGTCAAGACTCGGATTATCCTTATGGTTACTGCGAGGAAGGACAACGCTTCCATGCCCTCAAATCCGGGAAGAGGCAGGGCATGAGCATGATTGCGGCATGGTGTCATCAACAACTCTTAGCCCCCTTTAGCTTTGAGGGTTGTTGTAATCGGACAGTGTTTGAGTTGTGGTTGGAGTTCATCTTAATTCCAACATTGAAGCCAGGTCAGACTCTAGTATTGGACAATGCAACGTTTCATAAAGGGGGGCGGATTGCTGAACTGGTGGAGGCAGCTCAATGCCGTTTACTCTATCTTCCGCCTTATTCGCCAGACCTCAACAAGATAGAGAAATGTTGGTCGTGGTTGAAAGCCCGCATTCGCCATTGTATTGAGCAGTTTGATTCTCTCCATGATGCCATGGATTCTGTTCTCAAGACTGCGTCCTAACCGTATTGACTAGTGCTATATATAAGTGTTGCACTGGATTGCCACTTCTATCTGTGTTTGTTGGCACTAACTGTCATTGCTGATTACAAGGCTGATTACAAGTTAGTGGGCTTTATAGGGAACTTCCCTTGGTATAATTAGATTTAGATTTGCCTTCCTTTAATGCTACTGGAAGTCTCTCGCGCTTACCGACGGGGTTGGTGGGGGAGTACAACATAGCCTGAGAAGCACCGATGCCCAGGTTGTGGGCCTGAGCCTTAACGGTGGGTAACTTCAAATCTCTAGTGATCGAAATCTCGAAGCCCCTTGCAGTTTGTGAGGTGGTGTGTCAACATAAAACTTCTGACTTAGCGCGAGTTCTCATGCAGACTGAGGCTTTTAGTGAGCTTTTTCCTCTTTTTAAAGGGGCAAACCCAGAAACTCTGGAATGGTTGTTGTCGGTGGCTGTGAAGCACGAGTATCCAGCTAATCGCGCGATCGTGATGGAGGATGCTTGGGGAAATGCAGTTTATTTCATCGTTTCCGGGTGGGTCAAGGTACGGCGACTGTCGGGCGATAATGTAGTCACCCTGGCTATTTTGGGGCGAGGTGATTTTTTTGGCGAAATGGCGATTCTCGATGAGTCTCCCCGATCCAATGATGTGATTGCTTTGTCCTCTGTACGATTGATTAGTGTCTCGGCTCAACGATTTATTCAAACGCTGTTTAAAGACCCACAACTCCATCATCGAATGTTGCAACTGATGGTGCGACGTTTGCGCCAAACTAACCAGCGTTATCAGATCCGACACCGCCCTCCGGCGGTTAAGCTGGCTAATACTTTGGTGGAGTTGGCGGAAAATTATGGCCAGTTGACAGAAAAAGGGGCTGATATTTTTAACATTCCTGAACAAGATTTGGCTCATGTTACTGATATCAGTCTGGAAGAGACTAGCAAAATTATGGAAAAACTCAATAGCAAGGGTTGGATTAATATTGATACGGAACGTCAGGTGATCCATTTGATTAACCTCAAGCACCTTAATCAATTGGCTAATCAGTAGGCTAGTCCTCTGGTAGCTGGCTCCTTTGCTCTTGGGGCTTGAGCTAAAACAGCCCTAATTTGTCGCTATTTTTCTGTTTAATGACTCAAGCTATTAGAACCCCCTCCCTAGAGGGCGCTGACTCGACGGTAGCCACCCATTACCTGGTTTCTATGTCTCAACCGGGGTCTCATTTGTTTGAGGTGCGGTTCCAAATCTCTCGACACTATGGCGCGGGTCCGGTGGTGGACTCCGGGGTGATTGATTTGAAAATGCCGGTGTGGACTCCGGGTTCTTATATGGTGCGGGAGTATGCAAGACATTTGCAGGATTTTCAGGTATGCGATCGCCATGATCAATCTCTGTCTTGGTCTAAGGTCAGTAAAAATACATGGCGGGTACAAGCAGGAGAGTCAGACTCGCTCATAGTCCACTACCGTATCTATGCCAATGAGTTGACGGTAAGAACTAACCATTTGGATAGCACCCACGGCTATTTTAATGGGGCGGCTCTGTTCTTTTATGTTCCTGGATGGGAAAATTTGCCGATCCAAGTGGCGATCGCACCTCCAAAGGGTTGGTGGGTTACTACCAGTTTACCGTCCGTTTCAGGGGTCGAAAATACCTTTGAGGCGACGGATTTTGATACCTTGGTTGATAGTCCTTTTGAGATTGGCACCCATCAGGTTTATGATTTTGAAGCGGCTGGAAAACCTCATCAATTGGCAATTTGGGGCCAAGGAAATGGTGATGTCGATCGCTTAATTACAGATTGTCGGAAAATTATTCACGAGGTTAGCAATCTATTTTCGGGTCTTCCCTATGACCGCTATGTGTTTCTATTGCATTTGTCCAGTCAGGGTTATGGAGGACTGGAACATAAAAATTCCTGCTCTCTTAATTATCCTCGGTTAGGATTGCGAGACCGGGATAAGTATAACCGCTTTATGCAGTTGGTAGCTCATGAGTTTTTTCACCTCTGGAATGTTAAGCGCTTACGCCCGAAAGAGTTGGAAGTGTTTAACTATGAATCCGAATGTTATACGACTTCTTTGTGGTTTTGTGAGGGAGCAACTAGCTATTATGATGGCTGGATGATTTACCGATCTGGTATTGTTGAGGTTAAGGATTTTTTGAATGGTTTATCTAAGGATATTTCCCGATTCTTGACGACTCCTGGGCGGTTCGTTCAACCCCTGGGTGAGTCGAGTTGGGATGCTTGGATTAAGTTGTATCGCCGGGATGCTTATAGTGACAACAATCAAATGTCCTACTATTTAAAAGGGGAATTGGTGTCATTTATGCTGGAACTGTTGATCCGTAACCGTCATGGAAATCGGCGATCGCTTGATGATGTGATGGTGCTAATGTGGGAAAAATTCGGGAAATCGGAAAAGGGCTATACGGCGACGGAGTTACAGTCGGCGATCGCTTCGGTGGCAGAAATGGATTTAGACGATTTCTTTAATCGCTATCTTCATGGTACTGAAGAACTGCCTTTAAATGATTATTTACAACCCTTTGGGTTAGTAATTAAACCTCAAAATAATGATATTGTTCCTGATTTGGGTTGGCGACTGGCGGCGGAAAATGGAAAGACAATAGTTAAATTTGTGGAAGCAGGAAGTCCAGCACAATTAGCGGGAATTGATGCTGAGGATGAATTATTAGCTATCAATGGTTTTCGGGTGAGCGTTGAAAACATTAGCGATCGCTTGCTAGACTTTAAACCAGGAGATGAAGTCCATATAAGTTTCTTCCATCAAGACGAATTGCGAACCTCTGAAGCTATACTGCGATCGCCCCGTCCTAGTGCTTATAAAATTACCTCTGTTGAAGAACCCACCCCGGAACAGCAGCGCAATTTTGAGGGATGGTTAGGCTGCCCCTATCACCAATTGTATAGCACAAGACAGAACATTTAGGACGTATAATGGCAAGGATATCTACAGAAGACCCAAAATGCCAGCCCCCTACAGTTACGACCTTAGACAAAAAGTTATTAATGCAATTGAACTAGACGGTATACCCAAAACCGAAGCCAGTCAAGTTTTCCATGTCAGCAGGAACACTATCAATCTCTGGCTGCAAAGAAAAGAACACACCGGCGACTTCCTCCCTAAACCTAATCGCCCACCTGGTCATAGCCACCAAATTACCGACTGGCAGAAATTCAAGGCTTTTGCCCAAGAGCATGGCCACAAAACCTCCGCTCAAATGGCTCAACTTTGGGATGACGACATCTCTCCTCGCACCATATCCAGAGCCTTGAAGAAAATTGGCTTCACCAGAAAAAAAAACTTACGGCTACCAAGAACGTTGGAAGCAACAGCGAGAGGAGTTTATGGCTCAGATTGAACAGATGGAGCCGGAAGAAGTGGTCTACCTCGATGAAGCCGCCATGAATAGTCAGGACTCGGATTACCCTTATGGTTACTGCGAGGAAGGAAAACGCTTCCATGCACTCAAATCAGGGAAGAGGCAGGGCAGGGTAAGTATGATAGCCGCATGGTGTCATCAACAACTCTTAGCTCCCTTTAGCTTTGAGGGTTGTTGTAATCGGACAGTGTTTGAGTTGTGGTTGGAGTTCATCTTAATTCCAACATTGAAGCCAGGTCAGACTCTAGTATTGGACAATGCAACGTTTCATAAAGGGGGACGGATTGCTGAACTGGTGGAGGCAGCTCAATGCCGTTTACTCTATCTTCCGCCTTATTCGCCAGACCTCAACAAGATAGAGAAATGTTGGTCGTGGCTGAAAGCCCGTATTCGCCACTGCACGTGAGCAGTTTGATTCTCTCCATGATGCCATGGATTCCGTTCTCAAAGCTGCGTCCTAACCACCTTGACTCATGCTATATATGGCCCCATGGTGTGATCAACAACTCTTAGCTCCCTTTACCTTTGAGGGTTGTTGTAATCGGACAGTGTTTGAGTTGTGGTTGGAGTTCATCTTAATTCCAACATTGAAGCCAGGTCAAACTCTAGTACTGGACAATGCAACGTTTCATAAAGGGGGGCGGATTGCTGAACTGGTGGAGGTGGCTCAATGCCGTTTACTCTATCTTCCGCCTTATTCGCCAGACCTCAACAAGATAGAGAAATGTTGGTCGTGGTTGAAAGCCCGCATTCGCCATTGTATTGAGCAGTTTGATTCTCTCCATGATGCCATGGATTCTGTTCTCAAGGCTGCGTCCTAACCGTATTGACTAGTGCTATATCTATAGCACAAGACAGAACACTTAGGACGTATAATGGAGAGGACGAGATGACTAAGAAGACCAAAAATGCCAGCCCCCTATAGTTACGACCTCAGACAAAAAGTTATTGATGCCATTGAACTAGACGGTATGCCCAAAACAGAAGCCAGTCAAGTTTTCCATGTCAGCCGGAACACCATTAATCTCTGGCTGCAAAGAAAAGCACAGACCGGAGACTTCCTCCCTAAACCTCATCACCGACCTGGCAATAACCACAAAATTACCGACTGGCAAAAATTCAAGGCTTTTGCCCAAGAGCATGGCGACAAAACAGCAGCTCAAATGGCTGAACTTTGGGATGACGACATCTCTCCTCGCACCATATCCAGAGCCTTGAAGAAAATTGGCTTCACCAGAAAAAAAACTTACGGCTACCAAGAACGTGATGAGCAACAGCGAGAGGAGTTTATGGCTCAGATTGAACAGATGGAGCCGGAAGAAGTGGTCTACCTCGATGAAGCCGGCATGAATAGTCAGGACTCGGATTACCCTTATGGTTACTGCGAGGAAGGAAAACGCTTCCATGCACTCAAATCAGGGAAGAGGCAGGGCAGGGTAAGTATGATAGCCGCATGGTGTCATCAACAACTCTTAGCTCCCTTTAGCTTTGAGGGTTGTTGTCATCGGACAGTGTTTGAGTTGTGGTTGGAGTTCATCTTAATTCCAACATTGAAGCCAGGTCAGACTCTAGTATTGGACAATGCAACGTTTCATAAAGGGGGGCGGATTGCTGAACTGGTGGAGGCAGCTCAATGCCGTTTACTCTATCTACCACCTTATTCGCCAGACCTCAACAAGATAGAGAAATGTTGGTCGTGGCTGAAAGCCCGTATTCGCCACTGCATTGAGCAGTTTGATTCTCTCCATGATGCCATGGATTCCGTTCTCAAAGCTGCGTCCTAACCACCTTGACTAATCCTATAAATGGTCTGAGCAGAAATAAACCACAAAGACAGAAAAGACAGAACAGATAAAACTTCTGTGTACTCATGTCTCTGTGGTTTCTCCTCAGTATATAGGATCTAGTGAGTATTCAAATCCAGCTTTAACAATCGCTTACCGTGAACCACAGCCACAACCGTTACGACATCTCCCTGAATACGGTAGATAATCCGGTAAGTGTAAGCAAACTGTTCTCTAACGGTTTCGTCACCAAACTCCTGAACAATACCACCGGAGAGGGGACACTTGCTCAGATTTCTGGTAGCCTCAATGATTCTCTGTACCACCGCCGCCGCATAGGAAACTGAGTCTCGCGCAATATAAGCCGCGATCGCATCGATATCATCAATGGCTGTCGGTGACCAAACTACTTGATAACCCATTTACTTACTAAACCTTCCGCTTCCTCTTGTGTTAATCTTCGTTCACTATCTGCAATAGTAATACCCTGGCGGTACTTTTCTATAACATAAAGATGATATTGAATATCCTCAAGACTGCAATCCTCCGGTAAATTTTTCAGCAACAACTCAATTTCTTGTTTGACGGTATTCATAAATAAGGTTTCTTTTAATTTAGTTAGTCTCGGTCTATTATATAGTAAATGGAAAATACCTACTAACATTCGTCAATTTCCAGAGCAGCCATAATAATTTTGTCGGCTCAAAAAGATGTAATTTAGGGAGAGTATAGGATATTGATAGAGTGGCGTGGGGGATAGCCCACTGTTAATCGGCAGATACCGGAGGGTGCGATCGCACTTCCCCCGGAAATACTGTTAGTCCCAACTAGGTTAACTATTGGGTTATGCAAACTTCATGGGAGAACCGTAACCGAGTAGGGGTCGAGAGAGATGTCGCCATCTCCCCCTCCCATACAAAACCGTGCTTGCGAGTTTCCCAGCACACGGCTCCTAATTTGACTGCTCCATTGTTAAGGATACAGCATTGGCGTTATCTAGCGCCGTTTGATCATCATGACAGTGGCGGTGTAGTAGTTGAAGATTCTTGTATTCGTCCTTTCCGCCGTGGCTTCGAGGTACAATGTGGTCTACTTCAACTAAATCTGATGGGGTGAAGTATTGCCCGCACCAGGCGCATAGGCTTTTTGGCTTTTTGAGTAGTATGGCTACCCTTGTTGGCGTTTCAATTGCTTGTCCTTTTCTGGTTGCCCAGTAGGTCCAGTTTCCGTCATCAAGTGTGGCGTCGGGGCGTATTAGGGTATGTCGGACAATTGGATTCACATTATGATTCCATAATGTGAATCCATCCTTGGTTTTGAATACCCAAGTTTCATGGCTTTCTTTCCCGTTGCTTAGTTTGACCGTTCCGTGTCCGAAATAGTTTCTTAGATTTTCGTAACTTGCCATTCCGCATCTCGAATCTGTCCATGCCCGTAACATTTCAAAAACTATGTGGTCTAGTTTTCTGAAGGTCTCAGATGAGACTACCCCTGAGTAATAGTTAGACCATCCCCGAATCATCGGGTTTAGCTTACTAATCAAGGCTGATTGGGGTGCAGTTTTATGTTGTTTGATTACACCTTTTATCACTTCTGTATGGGCTTTAACTGCTTTGTTGCTGGGTTTAATGTGGGTTGGGTGTCCGATTAATCGGCTTGCTATCCCGCCTGTCTTCCCAGATATGTGTTTTCCAACTGGGTATTGCCTGATATTGAATCCGAGAAAATCAAACCCAGGCTCTTGGGTTTTGCCATCATACTCAATCCTATTGAGTGTATGACCAATTCGAGTCTTTTCAGGTTGGATTTCTAATCCCACTGGCTTTAACCATTCAGAAATGGCAATGGGGCACTGTTCAATGATTCCTAAGTCTTTGGATATGACCACGAAATCATCGGCAGATCGCATAAGGTTAACCTGAATAGCTGTTCCTTTGTTTGGATACATTTCTTTAATTAACCTTTCCATTCCCAACAGTGCGATGTTGGCGAGTATTGGACTTATTACCCCTCCTTGGGGTGTCCCTGCTTCTGTCTCCTCAAATACGCCGTTATCTAGTACACCCGCTTTTAACAATTGTTTCAGGTCTTTCTTCAGGCTACTTGGACAATGAATTTTGGTCAGTAGATAATCATGGTTTATTCGGTCAAAACATTTCGCTATGTGTTAGGGGTCGAGAATGGAGTCACCACCATCCCCTCCCATTCAGAACCATACGTGAAAGTTTCCCTTCATACGGCTCCTGGTGTGGATACCCTGTTTTGTCAAAGGAGCAGAATCAAGAGACCTGCTTTTTACTTCGATGTTCAGAGCTATATGCACCACGTAGTCTTTAAACTCGTCCTCGCCATTATACTCTTACTGACCGCAGTATCTATATCCCCACCGTGACCTGTGGGCATATCCCAACCATGACAATTGGGCTTTAGCTTCTGGTCACATCCTTCACCCTCTAAGCATGCGCTTACATTTTTCACTACTGCCTTGTGAATAGCATTACTCACTGGTTTATAGGCAGAGCATTAGAGGGGTTACAACGTTCCGATTATATGGGCATTCCATCGTTAGATTTGTCCTCTCCGCCGGGGTACTTTTAAAGGTCTGTGTAGGTAGTCGCACGAACCCCCTACTTTTCCCCTTGCCCTTTTGAGCGCAGCGTGTCAACCTATTTCGCTGCTAGTGTATTACGATGGTTCAAGTCGGACATTCGGTCTTCCTAATCATAGATGGTTGGCAGTGGTCGCGTCTTGGTAGTAGGTTCTACCTCACGCCTTCCGTTCCCCGCTTCAATCCTGGAGTTATGATTTCCAAAACTGGGGGTGGCTATCGCCGTTACTCTCTACTCCCTGATTTCTCAGTTCGTTTATGACCTTGAGTTCCCTGCCTTGCTTAGTTCCCTAAGCGTCGGGACATATAACCAGTTATGAGGATGGTCAGGAGAGGTCTCCTTATATCCAGATTCGGAGCTGGAATCCTCACCGGGTAGTTATTTCGGGCATTTCAGCCCTATTTCATACCCGAACGTCTCGCACCATGCGCTTACATTTTTCACTACTGCCTTGTGAATAGCATTACTCACTTGTTTATGGGCAGAGCATTAGAGGGGTTACAACGTTCCGATTATATGGGCATTCCATCGTTAGATTTGTCCTATCCACCGGGGTACTTCTAAAGGTCTGTGTGGGTAGAATGCAGAATCCCCCACTTTTCCCCTTGCCCTTTTGGGCGCAGCGTGTCAACCTATTTCGCTGCTCGTGCTTTACGATGGTTCAAGTCGGACATTCGGTCTTCCTAATCATAGATGGTTGGCAGTGGTCGCGTCTTGGTAGTAGGTTCTACCTCACGCCTTCCGTTCCCCGCTTCAATCCTGGAGTTATGATTTCCAAAACTGGGGGTGGCTATCGCCGTTACTCTCTACTCCCTGATTTCTCAGTTCGTTTATGACCTTGAGTTCCCTGCCTTGCTTAGTTACTTAAGCGTCGGGACATATAATCAGTTATGAGGATGGTCAGGAGAGGTCTCCTTATATCCAGATTCGGAGCTGGAATCCTCACCGGGTAGTTATTTCGGGCATTTCAGCCCTATTTCATACCCGAACGTCTCGCACCCGCATCTAGTATATAGTATTCCCCTTGGTTTATACTCAGGAAAATACGAGCTATTGCATCTTGGGCTGACCTGCCTGGTCTGAACCCGTAGCTTGTGCTTTCAAATCTTGATTCCCATTCAGGCTCAAGTGCCGACTTAACCAAGGCTTGCCTCGCTCTGTTTTGGATTGTGGGTATTCCCAGGGGGCATTTGTCATCCCTGCCAGGTTTTGGTATCCATACTCTCCTAAGTGCTTTGGCTTTGAGATTTCCTTGAATGTTCTCCGCTCAAGTCAGTCTTTGTTCTGGAGATATTACTATCATTCCATCGACACCGGCTGTCTTTTGGCCTTGACCCGCTTGGGGGGCGGGTTCATTAAGCTGACTGTTGGGAAGCATGGCTGACCGTGGAACCCGCCCCTACAGCCGCACTGCTAAGAGCCGGGCATAATATGATTTCACCAATAGACGTTGCCACCTTCTGGCCTTCGCGTCCTGTCCCGATTTAGCTGCTTGAAATATCCTCTTTTGGAGCTTAAAAACTTTCCGCTGAACCTTAGCCCATGGGATAGCTTTCCATACGTTATTCATAGTCTTGATTGGGTGTTGCATAATAGAAAATGATATTCTCAAATAAATCAAGATGGATTGTCCTTATTGCCAAAGCCATAAAGTAGTCAAAAATGGTCATCGTCATGGAAAACAGAGTTACCTGTGCCGTGAATGTGGTCGCCAATTTCGATAAAATCCCTGTCCTGGAGGTTACAGTTCTGATGTCAAAGAGCTTTGTGTGAAAATTTCCCTCAATGGCATGGGATTTCGAGCCATTGAGAGAGTCACTGGTATTTCTCACAACACAATACTTAACTGGGTTAGAGTTGCAGAAACCCACATTGATGAGGAAAACTATGAAATTCCTGAAATAGCTCAAATTGATGAGCTTCAGACTTTTGTGGGTTCAAAAAAAACCATCTGGGTCTGGACAGTTGTGAATACCAAACTGCCTGGAATTCTGAAGTTTGTCATAGGCGACCGGTTATGGTCGAAAGAGAAGTCACCTTCCCCAACTCCACTTCAAAACCGTGCTTGCGAGTTTCCCAGCACACGGCTCCTGATGTAGATACCCTAATTGTCAATAGGAACAGGGCTACTACCCCCCGCTTTGTGACCTCAACTTTGGGAGCTAAATACAACACGTAGTCTTTAAACTCGCTTTCGTCATCAAACTCTTACTTGTCGCGGTCTCTATATCCACACCGTGACTAGTGGGCATATCCTAACCATTACAGTTAGGCATTGGCTTTCAGTCACATCCTTTCCCCTTAAAGGTATACGCTTACACTTTCACTACTCCGCAGGTACATCCTGCCACTTGAGAGCCTAAAAGGGGTTTAAACGTTCCGTTTATACGGGCATTCCATCTTTAGACTTGTCCTCTCCACCGGGGTACTTTTAAAGGTCTGTGTAGGTATTGATAAGATTATCCTACTTTTCCCCTTGCCCATTTGGACGCAGCGTATCAACCTATTTCGCTACCAAACTATTACGATGGTTCAAGTCGGAACATTCAGATTTCCTTAGTCATGGATGGTTGGCAGTGGTCGGATTTTGGGAATAGGTTTTCCCTCACGCCTTCCGTTCCCCGCTTCAGTCTGACGGGTTGTGATTCCTAAAACTGGGGGTGGCTATCGCCGTTACTCTCAACTTCCTGCTATACTAGGTGGGTCGTGCGAGACGTTTAGGAGTGAAATAGGGCTGCAATGCCTGAAATAACTTCCTAGTCGGACTTTCACCCCTTGGTGAAATATAAGGGACTCGTACCCTGACCATCCCATAACTGTTTATATGTCCCAACGCTTGGAGAAATCTAAGCAAGGCAGGGAACTCAAGGTCAATCCCATTTTAAGAAATCGCAATATACCGTCCAAGTATACCTAGGAGGAGTATTAAACCCACTTGGGGCGATTATGGGATAGAGTAACGGCGATAGCCACCCCCAATTTGAGGATTCACACTCCTAGGGTTGAAGCGGGGAACGGAAGGCGTAATAGGGGAACCTACCTCTCACTCGACCACTGCCAACCATCCATGACTAAGGAAATCTGAATGTTCCGACTTGAACCATCGTCAATAGTAAGTAGCGAAATAGGTTGATACGCTGCACTCAAAAGAGTAAGGAGAAAAGTAGGAGTCTGAGCACGCTACCTACACAGACCTTTTTAAGTAACCCGGTGGATAGGACAAGTCTAAAGATGGAATGCCCGTATAAACGGAACGTTTAAACCCCTTTTAGGCTCTCAGTAGTGTTGTGTCTATTGAGTAGTCAAAAGTGTAAGCGTATACCTTTAAGGGGAAAGGATGTGACTGAAAGCTAATGCCTAACTGTAATGGTTAGGATATGCCCACTAGTCACGGTGTGGATATAGAGACTGCGGTAAGTAGGAGTCCTACGGCGAAAGCGAGTTTAAAGACTACGTATCTCATATAGCTCTGAAAGTTGAAGTCATAAAGCGGGGGGTTGTAGTCCCGTTCCTACTGACAATAGGGTATTCACATTAGGAGCCGTGTGATGTGAAAGTATCAAGCACGGTTTGGAATTGGAGTTGGCGAAGGTGACTTCCCTTTCGACCATAACACTACTTCCACCGTTCAAACGTTCTGTCTTGACCTTGGGTCTCCTGCCTTGCTTAGATTTCTCCAAGCGTCGGGACATATAAACAGTTATGAGATGGTCAGAGATGCGACTCCCTATATTCCACCAAGGGGTGGAAGTCCCACCAGGCGGTGATTTCGGGTATTGCAACCTTATTTCATGCCTGAACGTCTCGCACCTCATTGCTTACTTTTACCACATTATGGCAAATGATTCAGGGCTGGGCTGGTTTTCTATATATTACGGACGGATACAAAGTTTATCCTTGCTTAATTGAGGATTGCAATCATCTAGTCAGCAAAACGGCTATGACAAGAGTAGAAGGAGAAAACTGCCGTCTGAGGCACTATTTAGCCAGGCTACATCGCAAAACTTTGTGTGATTCCAAGTCCACTGAGATGTTGTACAAATCAATTCGCTTACTTATCTATTATTTGAAGCATGGACAACTTCCTCCGTTCTCTTAATCATTCCTCACTGTGCAATACCCTTGATTGGTTTCGATTTCTCGAATCCTTTCTTTCAACTCGCTTGCGTCATTTAAACACCCACTAGACTCTATTCTTACAATCAAACCGTGACCTGTTAGCATTTCCCGTCCATTACAGCCGGGCGTTGGCTTTTGGTCACATCTCACATCCTCTAGGACTTGCGGTTACACTTATCCCTACTAACTACCTCGACCAGATAGTCAGAGTCCAGGAGGACTTAAAACGTTCCGTTTATATGGGCCTTCCATCTTTAGATTTGTCCTTAGAACCGGGGTACTTTCAAGGTCTGTGTAGGTAGTATAAGGAGCCTCCTACTTTTCCCCTTACTCTTTTGAGCGCAGCGTTTCAACCTATTTCGCTACTTGATTCTTACGATGGTTCAAGCCGGACATTCGGTCTCCCTAATCATGGATGGTTGGCAGTGGTCTCGTTTCTGATACTATAGCATTAGTCAAGGTGGTTAGGATGCAGCTTGGAGAACGGAATCCATGGCATCATGGAGAGAATCAAACTGCTCAATACAATGGCGAATGCGGGCTTTCAACCACGACCAACATTTCTCTATCTTGTTGAGGTCTGGCGAATAAGGTGGTAGATAGAGCCAACGGCATTGAGCCGCCTCCACTAGTTCAGGAATCCGTCCCCCTTTATGAAACGTTGCATTGTCTAGCACTAGAGTCTGACCTGGCTTCAATGTTGGAATTAAGATGAACTCCAACCACAACTCAAACACTGTCCGATTACAACAACCCTCAAAGGTAAAGGGGGCTAAGAGTTGTTGATGACACCATGCCGCAATCATGCTCACCCTGCCCTGCCTCTTCCCGGATTTGAGGGCATGGAAGCGTTGTCCTTGCTCACAGTAACCATAAGGATAATCGGAGTCTTGACTATTGATGCCAGCTTCATCGAGGTAAACCAACCCTTCCGGCTCCATCTGTTCAATCTGAGCCATAAACTCCTCTCGCTGTTGCTCATCACGTTCTTGGTAGCCGTAAGTTTTTTTTCTGGTGAAGCCAATTTTCTTCAAGGCTCTGGATATGGTGCGAGGATAGATGTCGTCATCCCAAAGTTCAGCCATTTGAGCGGAGGTTTTGTGGCCATGCTCTTAGGCAAAAGCCTTGAATTTGTGCCAGTCGGTAATTTAGTGGCTATGACCAGGTGGGCGATTAGGTTTAGGGAGGAAGTCGCCGGTGTGTTCTTTTCTTTGGAGCCAGAGATTGATGGTGTTCCTGCTGACATGGAAAACTTGACTGGCTTCGGTTTTGGGTATACCGTCTAGTTCAATTGCATTAATAACTTTTTGTCTAAGGTCGTAACTGTAGGGGGCTGTCATTTTGGGTCTTCTGTAGATATCCTTGCCATTATACGTCCTAACTTTTCTGTCTTGTGCTATAGGTTGTATCTCGGAGCCTTCCGTTCCCCGCTTCAATCCTGGGGTTATGATTCCCAAAACTGGGGGTGGCTATCGCCGTTACTCTCTACTCCCTGATTTCTCAGTTGGTTTATGACCTTGAGTTCCCTGCCTTGCTTAGATTTCTCCAAGCGTCGGGACATATAAACAGTTATGGGGATGGTCAGGAGTGCGTTCCTTATATTCAACCAAAGGGTTGAAGTCCCCACCAGGCGGTTATTTCGGGTATCTCAACCCTATTTAATGCCTGAACGTCTCGCACCCCTGATATTAAATCATAGCAGGTTTTAACCGTTCCCGGCTAAAAATCAGCAAAGTTAGCGAGCGCAAATTGTAGTCGGCTTTGGGTTTCCGCCACCGTCAAGGTCCCCAATTCTCCTAGTGCGCGGGTACGGATACTGAGACTATTAGACTCCACTTCCTTAGCCCCCACCACAGCCATAACTGGGACTTTAGCCTTTTCTGCATTACGAATCATTTTACCCAAGCGATCGTGACTGTGATCAGCTTCCGCACGAATATCAAGCGATCGCCATTTTTCAGCCACAGACTCCACAAAAGGAAAAAACTCGTCACTAACAGGTAACAACCGCACCATTACCGGAGCCAACCATAGGGGAAAATCCCCCGTATACTCCTCAATCAAAATCCCGATCAACCGTTCCAGGGACCCAAAGGGGGCGCGGTGAATCATCACCGGGCGCTGGCGGGTTCCATCTTCGGCCACATATTCGAGATCAAACCTTTCTGGTAAATTATAATCCACCTGAACCGTTCCTAACTGCCATTCTCGTTCCAAAGCATCCTGAACAATAAAATCCAACTTAGGACCATAAAAGGCAGCCTCACCAATACCCTCAAAATAATTCATTCCCAGAGTTTCCACCGCGCGGCGGATCGCATTTTCTGCCTTTTCCCAGGCTTGGTCTGAACCGATATATTTATCAGAATTAGGGTCACGGAAACTCAAACGGGCTTTAAAGGACTGATCCAACTTGAGTTTTTTGAGGACAGACTGAATCAGATCAACCACCTTGAGAAACTCATCATCCAACTGTTCCGGGGTAACAAACAGGTGAGCATCATCTTGGGTAAAGCCGCGCACACGGGTTAATCCTCCCAATTCCCCCGACTGTTCGTAGCGGTAAACCGTCCCAAATTCAGCCAAACGGATGGGCAATTCCCTATAGGAGCGTAGACTAGATTTATAAATTTGTACATGGAAGGGGCAGTTCATAGCCTTGAGGACAAACCCCTCGTCCTCTGATTCTCCCATCATGGGAAAGAGGTCTTCGCGGTATTTTTGCCAGTGACCAGAGGTTTTAAACAAATTGACCCGCCCCAAATGGGGGGTAACCACTGGTTGATATCCCCGCCGCACCTGTTCTCGTTTAAGGAAGTCCTCAAGGGTTGTCCTCAGAATTGTACCTTTAGGAGTCCACAGAGGTAGCCCCGGACCCACTTGATCGGAAAATATAAATAGTCCTAATTCTTTCCCTAAACGGCGGTGGTCTCGTCTGAGAGCTTCTTCTTTCCGGCGTTTATATTCTGCGAGTTGTTCTGGGGTTTCCCAGGCTGTACCGTAAATGCGTTGGAGTTGAGCTTTGGTTTCGTCTCCCCGCCAATAGGCTCCCGCCACGCTTTCTAATTCGATCGCTTTTGGGTTAATATCTCCGGTAGTTTCAACGTGAGGTCCGGCGCATAAATCCCACCATTGATCGCCCAGATGGTAAATGGTAATTGGTTCCGTTAGGTCAGCCAGGATTTCTAGCTTGTAGGGTTCTCCTAGGGTTTCAATGCGCCGTTGGGCTTCTTCCCGGCTAACTTCCTCCCGGATAACGGGTAGTTTCCGCTTGAGGATTTTTACCATCTCTTTTTTGATGGCTTTTAGGTCTTGTTCCGTAAAAGGTTCCGGGCTATCAAAGTCATAGTAGAAGCCGTTTTCAATCCATGGTCCTATAGTTACTTGAGCCTTGGGAAACAACTTATGGACTGCCATAGCCATTACATGAGAAGTGGTGTGGCGAATCCTTTTTAGTTGATCAGATTGGCTGGTTTTGGGAAGATGGATTTTTTGGGGCTGTTCTGAAGTTGCCTGTGAATTTTCGATAGCCATCGAGCATCAATTTGTGAATTGGTTGTTTGTACCGGCTTAGGTTGCTGGTCAGCTTGACCCAGACTCCAAGCCTTTCGGGGAAGGAGACGATCGCCATCGGACCAGGCTCTAGCCTTCCCATCGGATGAGCCTATTGTAGCTAAACTAGGGTAGATATGCTCAAATTTATCTTGACAGTTTGTGGGACCATATCCTAAAACTTTTGTTAAGAAAATTGTTAAGAATTGTAAAGAGTGTTAATATATTGACTAAGTGCGAGACGTTCAGGCATGAAATAGGGTTGCAATACCCGAAACAACCGCCTGGTGAGGATTTCAACCCCTTGGTTGAATATAAGGAACGCACTCCTGAGCATCCTCATAACTGTTTATATGTCCCAACGATTAGTATCCTACGATACAAAATCAAGGCAGGGAACCAAAGGTCAATACACTCTGTAACATTTCGTAACAATTCTTAACATAACGGAAACGTGACGAAACAGAGATGAGGGTAACGGCGATAGCCACCCCCAGTTTCAGGACCCACAACCCTAGAATTGAAGCGGGGAACGGAAGGCTCCGAGGTGTAACCCAACACCAGAATCGAGACCACTGCCAACCATCCATGATTAGGGAAACCGAATGTCCGGCTTGAACCATCGTCAATATAAAGTAGCGAAATAGGTTGATACGCTACGCTCAAAAGAGTAAGGGGAAAAGTAGGAGGATATTTTAACTACCTACACAGACCTTTAAAGTACCCCGGTGGAAAGGACAAATCTAAAGATGGAATGCCCATATAAACGGAACGTTTTAACCCCTCTTAGGCTCTGATTATCTGGTCGAAGTAGTCAGTAGTGACAAGTGTAAGCGCAAGGTGCGAAACGTTTGGGAGACCAAATAGGGCTGCAATGCCTGAAATCACTTCCCAGTGGGACTTATACCCCTTGGTAGAATATAAGGAATGTCTCATTCTAGCTATAGCAATATAGATAGGATTGCTGACCATCCCATAACTATCTATGTGTCCCAACGCTTGGTCTCAACAACCAAGCAAGGCAGGGAAACTCAAGGTCAAGACAGAACGCTAGAACGATGGAGTCGTGACCCATCTAGTAAAGCAGGAAGTTGAGAGTAACGGCGATAGCCACCCCCAGTTTTAGGATTCACAACCCGTCAGATTGAAGCGGGGAACGGAAGGCGTAATAGAGGAACCTACCTCTCACTCGACCACTGCCAACCATCCATGATTAGGGAAACCGAATGTCCGGCTGGAACCATCGTAATACACTAGCAGCGAAATAGGTTGACACGCTGCGCCCAAAAGGGCAAGGGGAAAAGTAGGGGGCTCATGCAACTACCTAAAAACAACGAAAGTTGTGCACAGACCTTTAAAGTACCCCGGTTCTGAGGACGAATCTAAAGATGGAATGCCCGCATAGATGGAACGTTGTAACCCCTCATTAGCTCTCAGTGGCGGGATGTACCCGTGGAGTAGTGAAAGTGTAAGCGTATGCTTTTGAGGGTGAAGGATGCGACCAGAAGCCCAAGCCCAATTGTCATGGTGGGGATATGCCCACAGGTCGCGGTGTGGATATAGATACTGCGATTAGTAGGAGTATTATGACGAGAGCGAGTTTAAAGACTACGTGGTTGTATACAGCTCTGAAAGTTGAAGTTACAAAGCAGGGGGTCGTAACCCTGTTCCCATGACACGGGGTGTCCACATCAGGAGCCGTGTGATGTGAAAGTATCAAGCACGGTTTTGTATGGGAGTTCGGGAAGGTGACTTCTCGTTCGACCCTACCCCCTTGAGGGGGTGAGATGTGACCAAAAGCCAACGCCCGGCTGTAATGGACGGGATATGCTAACGGGTCACGGTTTGATTGCAAGGATAGAGTTTAGTAGGAGTCAAGATGACGAAATCGAGAGATGGTAAAGGATTCGGAAAACCGAAACCTACTAAGACGTGCGTTTGTATGGAAAAGTATCAACTGGGCTAAGGTTCAGCGGTACGTTTTTAAGCTCCAAAAGAGGATATACCAAGCAGCTAAATCGGGACAGGACGCAAAGGCTAGAAGGTGGCAACGTCTATTGGTGAAATCATATTATGCGTGCGAGACGTTTAGGAGTGAAATAGGGATGCAATGCCCGAAATAGCCTCCTAGTGGGACTTCCACCCCTTGGTGGAATATAAGGGACTCGTATCCTGACCATCCCATAACTGTTTATATGTCCCGACGCTTGGAGAAATCTGAGCAAGGCAGGGGACTCAAGGTCATAAACAAACTGAGAAATCAGGGAGTAGAGAGTAAAGGCGATAGCCACCCCCAATTTCAGGATACACGATTCTGGGATTGAAGCGGGGAACGGAAGGCGTGAGGTAGAACCTACTACCAAATGCGACCACTGCCAACCATCCATGACTAGGGAAACCGAATGTCTGGCTTGAACCATCGTAATGATTTAGCAGCGTAATAGGTTGCCACGCTGCGCTCAAAAGAGCAAGGGGAAAAGTAGGGTTTTGCATAAAACACCTACACAGACCTTTTTAAGTACCCCGGTGGAGAGGACAAGTCTAAAGATGGAATGCCCATATAAACGGAACGTTTAAACTCCTCATTGGTTCTCCTTATCAAAAAAGTGAGCAATATTACTCACAAGGAGTAGTGAAAAGTGTAAGCGTATACCATTGAGGGGAAAGGATGTGACTGAAAGCCAATGCCTAATTGTAATGATTAGGATATGCCCACTAGTCACGGTGTAGATATAGAGACTGCGACAAGTAGGAGTAATATGACGAGAGCGAGTTTAAAGACTACGAGTTGTATGCCAAGCTCCCAAAGTTGGAATCATAAAGCGGGGGTTCGTAACCCTGTTCCTAGTGACAAAAAGGGTATCTACATTAGGAGCCGTATGAGGTGAAAGTCTCAAGTACGGTTTTGAAGTGGAGTTGGGGAAGGTGACTTCCCTTTCGACCATAACCCGGCTCCTAGCATTGCGGCTGTAGGGGTGGGTTCCACGGTCAGCCATGCTTGCCAACAGTCAGCTTAATGAACCCGCCCCCCAAGACAATCAAGGAAAGAAAACGGCTGGGGTAGATGGTGTGATAGCGCTATCCCCCAAACACAGGCTGGAAATGACCGAGAGAATAAAAGGAAATCTCAAAGCAAAACCACTGCGACGGGTGTGGATACCTAAACCCGCTAGGGATGAAAAACGACCGCTGGGAATACCCACAATCCAAGACAGAGCCAGGCAAGCCTTGGTTAAGTCGGCTCTCGAACCCGAATGGGAAGCGAGATTTGAAAGCACAAGCTATGGGTTCAGACCAGGCAGGTCAGCCCAAGACGCAATTGGTAGAATCTACGTTGCCATAAAAACGAATAGTTACTACATTTTAGATGCAGATATAGCGAAATGCTTTGACCGAATAAACCATGATTATCTACTGTCCAAAACTCATTTTCCAAGCATCATGAAAAGAGATCTAAAACCATGGTTAAAAGCGGGTGTGCTAGATAACGGCGTATTTGAGGATACAGAAGCAGGGACACCTCAAGGAGGGGTAATAAGTCCACTTATAGCCAACATCGCACTGGATGGAATTGAAAGGCTAGTTAAAGGAATGTATCCTAATAAAGGAACGGCTACCCAAGTTGACTTGATAAGATACGCCGATGATTTTGTAGTCATATCCAAAGACTTAGGAATCATTGAACAGTGCAAAACTGCTATTTCCGAATGGTTAAAACCTACAGGACTAGAAATCAAACCCCAAAATACTCGAATCTGTCACACGCTCAATACGATTGAATATGATGGAAAACTTGAGAAACCAGGGTTCGACTTTCTGGGATTCAACATCAGGCAATATCCAGTAGGAAAATACAAATCTGGAAAAACAGGTGGGATAGCAAGCCGATTAATCGGACATATAACCCTCATCAAACCCAGTAAGAAAGCAGTTACAGCCCATACAGAAGTGATTAAGGGTGTAATTCAACAACATAAGACAACACCCCAATCTGCCCTGGTTAGCAAATTAAACCCGATTATTCGGGGATGGTCAAACTACTACTCAGGGGTTGTTTCATCCGAAACCTTCAACAAACTAGATAATATAGTTTGGCAAATGTTAAGGGCATGGACAGTTTCAAGATGCGGAAAGGCAAATCATGAAAAACTGAGTAATTATTTCAGACCTGGAACGGTCACGCTCAGTAATAGGAAAGAAAGACATGAAAAATCGATGTTCCAAACCAAAGACGGGTTACGTCTATATAAACACAACTGGACACCAATTGTCAGACATACCCTAGTCCGCCCAGACGCAACACTTTATGACGGTAATTGGACTTACTGGGCAACCAGGAAAGGACAAGCAATCGACACGCCAAACAGGGTAGCAAAACTACTCAAAAAGCCAAAAGGCAAGTGTACCTGGTGCGGGCAATACTTCACCCCATCAGACTTAGTTGAAGTAGACCACATTGTACCTAGAAGCCTCGGCGGAAAGGATGAATACAAGAACCTTCAGCTATTACACCGCCACACCCGCGATGATAAGACGGCGCTCGATAACGCCAACGCTGCATCCTTAACAATGGAGCAGTCTGCGCGTGCGTCACATCAGGAAGTTTTTCCTGTCTATGCCAATTATCGGGATGTGGAAGCACCACTAGAGCCGTGTGAAGGGAAACTTTCATGCACGGTTTTGAATGGGAGGGGGTGAAGGCGACTTCACTCTCGACCCCTAATTAATAAACTTTCATCTCGATGCTATGCCGAATCATAACTCCTCAGAAACTGAGTTGCTCAAGGCAATTCTGGAGCCGATGTTGGAAGACTTCCAATATTGGTTTGGGCGATCGCGACAACTCCTGGAAACTGAGAACATCCCTTTTCTGAGTGAACAGCAACAATCAGAAGTCCTAGATCGCATTAAACAAGCCCAGGAAGAGGTCAACACCGCTAAAACACTGTTTCACGCCACCGGATGTCAAGCCGGGATTGAAATGAAGGTGCTAATGCCGTGGCATCAACTCTTAACTGATTGTTGGCGCATTGCTAACCGCTTTCGTTTGGAATCGAAACCCCAGATCGAAAATGGAAATCCCAGTTAAGTTCTAGGGACCCCAGGCTATAGGTAGGTTTTCTCAACTGTTCCTTTCCCGGTTTCGATTTTTAGAGAAACTGTAGCGGTTGCTCCCTAATTTACGGTAAGGTTGTGGTAAATAGAACAAAATCTTAGCCTCGATTCATTAGCTTTTAACAAGGCCCAGTTTTCATCAATTATCCCTACCCCAAGGAGTAAATCATGTTACATCTGCTTTATATTCTGGCTTTTACCACTCTGGCATTTATAGCAGTACGCAATTTAATTCGTAGCCTGTTGACTGTTGGTATGGAGTCTCAGCGCTATAATTCTCACTCGGCGGGTGGCTTTAGGTCAGCGGATTCCCGAAATTACCAGAACATCCATCCAGAATTACTAGATGAGTCAGGAAATGTACTCAAAGAACCTTTGCTGGTGATGCGTTCCCTCTCAGTCCAAGATGCGCGAACTCAGCTAGATAACCTTTATCAATCTTCCCCCGGTTCTTCTGAAGAAACTAGAGATGATAGTTAGAAACCAACCATAGAAACCCTAGGGCGGAGGATAGCTTAACCATCTTGAACCTGCCCTTATATTGCCATGGAAAAGCTGAAATGTATCAGGTTAATACAACATACAGCCTTTATCTCAATCATTAAGCACAGTAACAACACTTGGTAAACCAGTTATTCAAACACTGTAAATCCACAAGGCTTACCGCCACTTCTACCAATCTCACTAATAATTCCATGGTCTCCGTCCTGAACTTGCACACTCAACTTTTGAGCTGTGACCACATCATCTCTATCGGGTTAAACTCAGGGGAATACACCGGCAGATATTCTACCCTGGCTCCTACTGACTCTATCATTTCTTTGACTTCTTCTCGATGATGAGAATTTCAGTTATCCATTACCACTACATCTCCTTTTTTTAATTTTGGCAATAAATCTAACTTGATGAATTGGAGAAAATCCTCTTTTTTCATTGACCCTTCTAATGTTTGAGTCGCCACCACTCCGGAGAGCTTAATTGCAGCAATTATTGTCATTTTTTGACCTCGATAGGATTTCCGCAGTTCATAGACTTTTTTCCCTTTCGTCGCTCTGGCTAACGGTCTGCTCATCCCTACCCATAACCCACTTTCATCAATAAACACAAGCTTTTCAGGAGCGACATCTCTAATTCTTTCCCAATAATCTACTCGCGCTTTCTGTGCTTCTTCAGTTACTACTTTTTCGCTCCTGTATGTTTTTTTTTGAGACTTATATCGTGCTGCTTTAAAAATCTATCTATCATGGTCGTACTGACATTTATGCCCAGCTTGTCTCTGAGCTTATCACTATATTGCCATAAGGTCAGGTCGGGGTGGGCTTCTACAATATCTATCACGGCTTCCTCATGCTTAGATCAAATGCTTTTCTTTTTAGTGCCACATTTACGAGGAGATAAGTCTCCCGTTAATCGATACTGTTTGACCAGTCGCCTTACCGTGTCTGGACTCACCAAAAAGCGTTTCGCTACTTTTCGGATAGAAGTGTCTCCTTTTTCATAGGCTTCTACTATCTTTTTCCGAAAATCTAAAGAGTAACGGCTCATGGTAGTTGGTTGTGATAACTTATACAATAGCCATACATTATACTGTACTTTGTGTTTTGTGTAAAGGCTGTATAACAAATCCCCTAATTGATAACTCCTACCTTTATTAATCTGGCTCCGTGGAGACCCCCACGCAATCAATACCTAAATCCTCACTCTGATTGGTCGTCGGTTGTTCAACCCTAGTCCTAAACCTTTGGGTTGACACTCCCCTGCCTAAAGGCGAGGGGATTCTTCATTCATAGACCCAACTTGCTTTGACAGGATTGCTCCAGCCAGAGTAGAGGTCGAATCTCCTGAAGCGTTCGGGTAATAGACACATGTTCCGCTATGCCCTAGCGTAGACAAGGCTGACTTCAGGATGTTGAGCGCAGCATTCCAATCCCTATCCAAGTTGAACCGACATTGACAAACATGAGTTCGAGTGGATAGGGCTTTTTTGACCACTGCACCACAGTTAGAGCATTCGAGTGAGGTATAGCATTAGTTAAGGTGGTTAGGACGCAGCTTTGAGAACGGAATCCATGGCATCATGGAGAGAATCAAACTGCTCAATACAATGGCGAATGCGGGCTTTCAACCACGACCAACATTTCTCTATCTTGTTGAGGTCTGGCGAATAAGGTGGTAGATAGAGCAAACGGCATTGAGCCGCCTCCACTAGCTCAGGAATCCGTCCCCCTTTATGAAACGTTGCATTGTCTAGCACTAGAGTCTGACCTGGCTTCAATGTTGGAATTAAGATCAACTCCAACCACAACTCAAACACTGTCCGATTACAACAACCCTCAAAGCTAAAGGGGGCTAAGAGTTGTTGATAACACCATGCGGCTATATAGCTCACCCTGCCCTGCCTCTTCCCTGATTTGAGGGCATGGAAGCGTTTTCCTTCCTCGCAGTAACCATAAGGGTAATCCGAGTCCTGACTATTCATGCCGGCTTCATCGAGGTAGACCACTTCTTGTGGCTCCATCTGTTCAATCTGAGCCATAAACTCCTCTCGCTGTTGCTTCCAACGTTCTTGGTAGCCGTAAGTTTTTTTTCTGGTGAAGCCAATTTTCTTCAAGGCTCTGGATATGGTGCGAGGAGAGATGTCGTCATCCCAAAGTTCAGCCATTTGAGCGGAGGTTTGATCGCCATGCTCTTGGGCAAAAGCCTTGAATTTCTGCCAGTCGGTAATTTTGTGGTTATTGCCAGGTGGGTGATTAGGTTTAGGGAGGAAGTCTCCGGTCTGTGCTTTTCTTTGCAGCCAGAGATTAATGGTGTTCCTGCTGACATGGAAAACTTGACTGGCTTCTGTTTTGGGCATACCGTCTAGTTCAATTGCATCAATAACTTTTTGTCTGAGGTCGTAACTATAGGGGGCTGGCATTTTTGGTCTTCTTAGTCATCTCGTCCTCTCCATTATACGTCCTAACTTTCCTGTCTTGTGCTATAGCTCTGAAAGTTGAGGTCATAAAGCAGGGGATCGTAACCCTGTTCCCAATGACAAAGGGGTATCCACATCAGGAGCCGTATGAGGTGAAAGTCTCAAGTACGGTTTTGAAGTGGAGTTGGGGAAGGCGACTTCCCTTTCGACCATAACCGAACTAGGAGCCGTATGAGGTGAAAGTCTCCTAAGTACAGGACAAAAGTTGTAGAGCCTGGTGAAACCGCCCTGAAAACAAAGGCAGATTAGAGAAAGTGCGGCGTAGAAAATCGAAGCCAGTGCGGAAAAGACTCTGGGAGCGTCGTCCGTGAGCCTTCAAAGGAATGGGTGAACCTTGGTGAATCCACAAACCCACCTTCATAGCCCAAGTAAAAGCCAGGCTAAGCAAAGCCAATAAACGGCTCAAGCGCTCAGGGTCCTTAAAGTGAGTCGATTCGAGACAGAAGCCCCGAGTCTTCAAGGCTCCGAAGAGGTTTTCAATACCCCAACGCCGAGCATAGTCGGGGAGGGCCGTTTCGGGGCAAGCGTTAGTGATGAGAATCAACAACTCCCCCGAATCAGCCAGACGAGAGCCAATGACGTAAACCTGCCGTCCCCAAACCCAACGGCGACCCGAAAGCTGGCGAAATTCTCCGGGTCGCAGAGAATCAAACATTCGTTCGCCGCTACGCCGAGTTCCTCCTAACTTAGGACTAATCAGCTCGCTGTGGCGGATGCGTAGGCGGAAAGGAACCTCGGGGTCGATGAGAAGATACGAGAGCCAATCTCGCCCCACAAATTCCCGGTCAGCGGTCAGACAAGCCACCTCCACGTCAGGAAATAGTGCCTCGAAGCGGTCGAATAAGTCCATGCGTTCGCCACTGTTGCTATTGCCCTTTTTGTCAAGCATCGTCCACAGCAGGGGAAAGGCAATCCCCTCGTGGACGACTGCCAACATCAAGATGTTGAAATGGGTTTGACCGAAAGACCAACAGGTGCGGTCGAGACTAAGAGTCCAAGGTTGGGGAATGTCAATGAGGCTAACGACGAAACGGGCAATCTCTGCCCGGTCAAATTTGAATTGCCGAAAAAAACGTTGTAATCGCTGGTAATTTGAGGAAATTTGCACAGGATTTGCGAATACAGTCGCTATTTCCATCAGATTAACCGTCTTTGTTTGGAATAGCGCCATCAGGAACAGGCAGACAAAGTTTAATCTCGCCCCGTGCCAGGGCAAGTGAGGGCGCAAAGTGTCTCGTAATCGGTTAAGCTCGTTCATGAGAGGGAAGTTTGGTTTGTGGTAATTCCGATGTAACCCTCTCACCCCAACTTGGCGCTACCCCCCCCACCCCTCGACTTTCACCTCAGCCCGGAGCGCCCCCTTCAGCATTTTCGGCTAGATTCCCTTTTGGCTAAGACTTTCAGCTTTTTTGTCCTGTACTGAGGAAAGTCTCACATACGGTTCTGAATGGGAGGGGATGGAGGTGACTCCATTCTCGACCCCTAATTCAGATACGACATGAAACTGTAAGACCAAAACTAACGAGGGTTAGTGGAGGCAGGATTCAGCCCAAGAATCCCCACGCCTTTAGGCTGGGGAGTGTCAAAGAGACCCCTTGGGGATAGGGAGTGGCTGCTAAACGTTAATCCTTTAAAAAGGGTTGGATAAACATGATCACATCTGTCTATTTTAACTGAAACGCTAGAATAGTTCTGGTTGTGGAACTTGTTTGGGTCTAAGAAATTCTCGAAACTGTGTTGAAATTATGGATGATGTGCGAGACGTTCAGGCATGAAATAAGGTTGCAATACCCGAAATCACCGCATGGTGGGACTTCCACCCCTTGGTGGAATATAGGGAGTCGCATCTCTGACCATCCCATAACTGTTTATATGTCCCGACGCTTGGAGAAATCTAAGCAAGGCAGGAGACCCAAGGTCAAGACAGAACGTTTGAACGGTGGAAGTAGTGACCCACCTAGTATAGCAGGAAGTTGAGAGTAACGGCGATAGCCACCCCCAGTTTTAGGAATCACAACCCGTCAGACTGAAGCGGGGAACGGAAGGCGTGAGGGAAAACCTATTCCCAAAATCCGACCACTGCCAACCATCCATGACTAAGGAAATCTGAATGTTCCGACTTGAACCATCGTAATAGTTTGGTAGCGAAATAGGTTGATACGCTGCGTCCAAATGGGCAAGGGGAAAAGTAGGATAATCTTATCAATACCTACACAGACCTTTAAAAGTACCCCGGTGGAGAGGACAAGTCTAAAGATGGAATGCCCGTATAAACGGAACGTTTAAACCCCTTTTAGGCTCTCAAGTGGCAGGATGTACCTGCGGAGTAGTGAAAGTGTAAGCGTATACCTTTAAGGGGAAAGGATGTGACTGAAAGCCAATGCCTAACTGTAATGGTTAGGATATGCCCACTAGTCACGGTGTGGATATAGAGACCGCGACAAGTAAGAGTTTGATGACGAAAGCGAGTTTAAAGACTACGTGTTGTATTTAGCTCCCAAAGTTGAGGTCACAAAGCGGGGGGTAGTAGCCCTGTTCCTATTGACAATTAGGGTATCTACATCAGGAGCCGTGTGCTGGGAAACTCGCAAGCACGGTTTTGAAGTGGAGTTGGGGAAGGTGACTTCTCTTTCGACCATAACCAATCAGTCATAACAGTAACTAGGGAGTATTGGGTCTCAAGTGTTGCTTATCTCACTGCTGTTCAACCTCTGTATCAGTTAAAATGCCAGTTTATGATCGACCTGTTAAAAATCCTCAAGTTTCCGATAATAATGCGATGAATGATAATTCGGCTCCTGTGGAGTTTTCTGTACAGTTTTGGGGGGTGAGGGGAAATATTGCTACCCCTGGCCATAAAACTGTTCGATATGGGGGGAATACCTCCTGTGTCGAAATGCGTCTGGGAAATCAACGTTTTATTTTTGACGGAGGGACTGGGTTAAGAGTTTTGGGTTTGGATCTGCTCAAACAAATGCCCGTTGAAGCCTCTGTCTTTTTTTCCCATACCCACTGGGACCATATCCAGGGGTTTCCTTTCTTTGTGCCAGCATTTATCCCGATTAATCGCTTTCATATCTATGGGGCGATCGCTCCTGATGGCTCAACGATTAAGGAACGCCTGTCTGATCAAATGGTACATCCTAATTTCCCGGTTCCCATGCACGTCATGCAATCAGATCTGAAATTTTATGATCTGATCCCTGGGGATGTGATTGCTTTGTCCGATGGCATTAAAATCGAAACGGCTCCTCTAAATCATCCTAATATGGCGGTCGGCTATCGGGTTACTTGGGAAGGCCGTACAGCGGTTTACTGTAGTGATACAGAGCATTTTCTCGATCGCTTTGATAATAATGTTCTGCACTTGGCTCGCAATGCCGACTTGCTGATTTATGATGCTACCTATACTAATGAGGAGTATCATGATCATAAGTGTCCCAAAATCGGGTGGGGACATTCTACCTGGGAGGTAGGGGTAGAAATTGCCAAAAAAGCGGGTGTTAAGCAGATAGCCATGTATCAACATGACCCATCCCACGATGATGATTTTCTCGATCGCGTCCAACTTGAACTTAAGGCTGCTTTCCCCCAGGGGGTTGTTGCCAGAGAAGGTATGGTCATTACCCTAGAATAAGCTAACTTCTATAATATGTTCAATTCCAGACTCTCCAATCGGCGCAGCGAAAGGAGATATTCTCTATTGATTCGATGCTGTTTGATTCTGGTTGCTGTCCTGATATCCTTGGGCATTACAACGCCAAGTATAGGTCAGTATTCTGTTAGTGCGATCGGTACTGTTGATTTTGTACCGCCAGAATTTCAACTGGGCCAGGAACTCTATTTAGAAAACTGCGCTACTTGCCATATTCCTATTCCGCCGTCAGTTTTACCGAGACAGACTTGGCAACAAATTCTCCAGGATAGTCAACATTATGGCACTCAAATTGAACCTTTAGTGGATCCGGCTCGCCTGTTGGTGTGGAATTATCTCCGCCATTTTTCCCGTTCTATGACTGTGGCTGAAGAGGGTATCCCTTTTAGAATTGAGCGATCGCGCTTTTTTAGGGCGCTACATCCCCGCGTAGAATTTACGGAACCCATTAATATTCATAATTGCCAAACCTGTCATCCGGGTGCATCTGATTATAACTTCCGTCTTTTGACTCCAGAATGGGAAGATTCTCCGTAGTAAATTTTTACCAATTCTCTCGAGGATGACGGGGATTATCCCAATCATCTTGAGATGAATCTTGATCTAAATAGGGGGCAATATCTGAGGGTTTGTCTAATTCTAATTCTAGTTCATCATCGGACTCTGCTGATGATTGATCGAGGTTCAATGGTTCAATCACGCGGGCGATCGCATCTTGAATAAATCCTCGCACAAACTCATCTCGCCGATTAAGTTGAAATTGTCGCTGCACCACCTCTGTTATACCCCCATCTCCCCAATCTTGATTTTGGCGAAAATACTCGATAAAACTACGCCCCGCAATTCGGGTTAAATAAGCGGCAGTTATCCCTTGAATCGCCTTACCAACTACAATAGTACCGATGTGAAAATGTAGGGCGGTAGCTACTAATTGAATCGCACCTTTAACAATGCCTAAACTGCCTAAAGTTTTCGCGAGAGATAACGCCAACTCTCGCCCTCTATCCATATTTAATTTACACCCATATATTTTGCCAATTTCTACTACCATTTGGGCATTAACTGCCGCAGTCGCTAATAAATCTACCACCGGAAGCGGCGTAACAGCAATAGCCCCAGCCCCAATCCACTGATATCTATCGACAATTTGTTCGGCTTGGCGTAGACGTTGATTATCAATTAAACGCCGCGCTTCTTCGCCTAATCTTTGAGACTGGAGAAGGATATTATCAGCTATTAATTCTTCCCCTTCGGCGCGTAGAATTGTGGCGATTTTATGAATAAGTGGCATGATATCAGGCTCAGGTTTAAATGTATCTCCATTGTCCAGATTAATTAGTTGAGGATTAGCGGCGATCGCTATGACATCTTCCGGAGAAATAAACCCGCTCACTCGTTGCTTTAATCGATTTAAAATCTGATTTTTATCAGCTTCTGTATACAAGTCGGTTTTGTTAAAAATTAATAGCGATCGCTTACCCATTTCCGCCAAATTACGCAGAGGATATAATTCGGATTGACGCAAATCATTATCCACCACAAATAATAATAAATCTGCCTCGGTAGCCAGGGTTCTAGCCATTTCTGAACGAGTTACTCCCCCTTCTCCAACCTCCCCAATTCCCGGAGTATCAATGATTAAAATTTCCCGATTTAACCCCTTTAATTCGAGTCGATAAGTTTCCCCATTTATGGTAGTTCCCATGGGTGCGTCAACCCGCCCGACCATCTCCCCCATTAACCCATTAACCAGAGATGTTTTCCCGGCGGAACCTGTGCCAAATATCACCACCTGAATGCTACCTTGAGATAGGTTAGCTTGTATATCCTGAGAACGACTTATTAACGCCTGACGTGCTACTTCATCTTGAATTTGATTAACCTGTTGTCGGATAGCTTTTAAAGACGTTTCAGCCGCCTCGGATTTATCCAAAGGGATACGCAAGTTATGGCGGCGTTTTTTCCTCCCATTACTTCCAAATTGAAACAGCCTCAAATAGTAGAAAAACGTATACATCAATAACCCTAGCAAACCTATTAACACAACTAGCAACAAATTTGCTAAAATCGGGTTAGCCATCCACGCCACTTGACTGTATAACCAAGAAATCGATGTGACTAGCCAAATCATTAAACCCAGGATGACACAAACACCCACAATGATGATGAAAAGGCGGTATAAAGGCATAATCTTATGGTTAATCTCAAATCAGTCTGTTTTCTATCATAGCTGGTTAATTTGGGGATTTTGACTGACCTATGCAGCTATTAGGATTTGGGCTAAAATGGTATAGGTACAAAATTGGGGGGCTGGTATAATGCAATTATGGCTGGCTATTAGTTTCCCTTGGGGGGATAATCCCGGATAGATGATTGATAGGTTAATCTAAATAACTAAGGTTTTCAGACCTTTGACTAAACGCCCAATTCCTTCGGCGGCGGTGTCTGGTTTTAACGCCCCATAAGCTACCCGTAAATAACAGCCTTGTGACATACCAAAGGTAGTCCCCGGAATTACGGCTACCCCAAACTGTTTAATCAGTTGTTGGGCTAATTCCATTGAGTCTAACTCTGTGTCTATTTTCAGCAGAAAGTAAAACGCGCCATCAGCTTGCGGAATTGTGCAAAAATCTGATAATTGGCTGAGTTCATTGAGAAATATATCCCGAACTTCCGTGATGGTTTTAATATGATTTTGGCAATATTCATAACCTACTTTTAACGCGCCTAAAGCTACATATTGGGAGATGACGGGAGGACAGATTAAGATGGTATCTTGAACTTTTTGGATGGGGATTAGTAAGTGTTCAGGAATTAGCATATATCCAATGCGCCAGGATGCAAAACCGTAGGCTTTGGATAAACTGAAGAGAGAAATTGTGTGGGATTCACTGTTAGGAAAGGTGGCGGGTGAGGTGTGTTTGATGTTATTATAGGTAAAGTATTCGTAGGCTTCGTCACTGATATGGTATAAGTGGCGATCGCTACAAATTTGATTAATTTCTTGTAATGCTTCTGGGGAATAAACCGCCCCGGTGGGGTTATTGGGAGAAATGGTAACAATCGCCCTGGTTTTATCAGTGATGGCGGCTTGAATGGCATCAATTCGTAGTTGATAATTGTCATCGGTCTGAATAACTACAGGCTGACAACTTGCCATCATAATCGCCATTTCATGATTAAAATAGTAAGGAGATTGTATAATGATTTCATCCCCAGGTGAGGTAATAGCTAAAATCGCATTCATAAACCCCATATTACTACCAGCAGTGACGACAATTTTCTGGCGATCGCTGAGATTAATATGATTCTCTGTTTGCAGTTTATCGGCGATTATCTCAAGTAGTGGAGTGATACCAATTACTGGTTTATATTTATGATTTTCTGGACTAGCTAAAAACTCGGATATATGGTCAAATGCCACAGGTGGCGGGCCATAATAAACTACCCCTTGACCTAGGGAAATTGTCCCGGGATGATTGTTAATTAGTTTTCCAATAATCGGAATAATTGGGGATTGGACTGATTGCATTCGGGAATAATCTAGGTTCATAATCTTAACAATGGTATGAAAATTAGATCTATGAAAAATCGCCGCCAATTTATAAGTGAGTTAGGTTTGACACTTTTAGCAACAGGATTTCCGGTATTAGCATCTTCTCCTAATCCTATTAAACCACCCCGTTTGCGGGTTGGGGATACAGTGGGAATAATTGCGCCTTCTGGATGGATTACCACACAGGAGTTAAAATTTGTAACTTGGCAATTAATGCAACAAGGACTTAATCCGAAAGCCGCACCTCACCTGATGGATAAATATGGTTATTTAGCCGGATTAGATCGAGACCGCGCCGCCGATGTTAATACCATGTTTGCTGATCCGAATATTCGGGGAATTATTACCGCCGCCGGTGGCTGGGGGGCTGCCCGTATTTTACCCTTATTAGATTATAACATAATCCGCAACAATCCCAAGGTGATTATTGGTTATAGTGATATCACATCATTATTATTGGCGATATATTCCCAGTGCAATTTTATCACATTTCACGGATTATTAGGCACTTCTCATTGGCGGAGTTTTTCGGTGAATTACTTAAAGCGAGTTTTGTTGACAGGGGAAGCTGTTACGTTTGAAAATCCTGGGAATATTCGGGTAGAAACTATTACCAGCGGTAGCGCCAGGGGTCAACTGGTGGGGGGTAATTTATCAGTTTTAGCGGGGTTGGTGGGTTCGGAATATCTACCGAATTGGTCGGGAAAAATTCTATTTATTGAGGATATTAACGAGGATGTTTACCGGGTCGATCGCCTATTGACCCAATTAAAACTAGCCGGAATTTTAGATCAATTATCGGGGTTTATTTTCGGACAATGTAGCCGTTGTTCACCGGGGAGGGAAGGGGAATCATCTTTTAGCTTATGGGAAGTGTTAGTAGATCATATTCAACCCCTAGGAATACCCGCCTGGTATGGTTCAGCCATAGGTCATATTCGCGACCAATTTACCATAGCCATAGGTGGTATGGTAGAAATTAATAGCGATCGCGGAACTATCCAAATGCTAGAAGCCGCAGTTAGCTAAGTTAATTCAACCATTCTCCCTTAGCGATCGCCACCACTTTTCCCCCCACCATGACATCAATTTCATCCCCAACTTTTTGGGCTTTTAAAAATAGTAAAGAAGGGCGATTAATCTCATAACCCTGTTCCACACGCACATTAATCTCATCCCTATTATAATAGGAATTATGCACCAAATAAGCTGCCAGACAAGAATTAGCGCTTCCCGTGGCTGGGTCTTCGGCAATTCCTAAAGCCGGGGCGAACATCCTAGCGCTGATATCATTTTCCATGTCATAGGGTTCAGGACAAAAAACAAAAATCTCCTTAGCATTAGTGTTTTTAATAAACTCACCATAATGGTCTAAATTAACCTTAGCCTGTTTTAAAGCCCTTTGATTTTTGAGAGGGACGATTAAAAAAGGAATCCCCGTTGACACTTCTTGAATGGGAAAGTTATCGTCAAAATCCGCCATTTCCAAACCCAAAACCGGGGCGACATATGCCGGATTTAAACAATTATAAAAAACGGGATTACTGGGGCGCATCCATAACAACTCTTGGTCAGTGTTACCATTACTCCAAGTCACCGGAATTTGACCGACTCCCAAATTCAATACCACCTGATCAACAGGTTTTTTAATCATTTCCCGTTGAATAATATAAGCAGTTCCCAGGGTAGGATGACCCGCAAAAGGCAATTCTTTGGAAGGGGTAAAAATCCTGACATCATAGCCACCATCAACCATTCCCTCGGAACGGATAAAAGTAGTTTCTGAATAATTAATTTCCTGGGCAATTTCTAACATTTCCTCATCGGACAGAGAGGAAACACCCTCACCGAAGAAAACAGCGAGTTGATTTCCGGCATATTTAGCTTCTGCAAAAACATCAACGATGTAGAAATTCATAAAAACTAACTCTGAGAAGTTTTCAGACAGCTAATGGCTTCCAATAACCCCCGCGCCTTATTGAGGGTTTCCTCATATTCCTTTTCCGGTTGGGAGTCAGCCACAAGTCCAGCCCCCGCTTGTACAGAAACTTGATTTATACCATCTTCCCCCTGACGGACAATCATAGTGCGGATCGTAATAGCCGTGTTTAGTTGTCCCTCAAAATCATAATAGCCATAAACGCCGGAATATGGACCTCGGCGGCTAGGTTCCAACTCATTAATAATTTCCATAGCCCGAATTTTCGGCGCACCGCTAACAGTCCCAGCGGGAAAACAGGCTTTTAATAAATCCCAAGCAGTTTTATCATCTGCTAAGTCTCCCACCACATTACTAACAATGTGCATAACATGGGAATAGCGTTCGACGACCATCAACTGATCAACCATTACGGTTCCATTTTGGCAGACGCGCCCTAAATCATTACGTCCGAGGTCTACTAGCATAACGTGCTCGGCGATTTCTTTGGGGTCCTGTAGCAAATCTTGCTCTAGGTGTTGATCCTCCTGGGAGTTTTTACCACGGCGGCGGGTTCCAGCAATGGGGCGAACGGTGGCGCGCGCCTTTCCGTCAATGTTTTTTTCGGCTTTGACCATCACTTCCGGGCTAGATCCAATCATCTGCCAATCCCCAAAGTTAAAATAAGCCATATAGGGGGAAGGATTGATTAAACGCAGGGATCTATACAAGGAGAAAGGATCGCCTTGGTATTGTGCCGCCAGGCGTTGGGAAATGACGACCTGAAAGATATCTCCCGCCCTAATATAGTCCTTCGCCCGGTCAACAGCAGCACAAAACTGGTCGCGGGAGAAATTGCTGCTGTATTGGCGTGATGTTTCGGTATCATCAGATTTGTTGCTATCGGGGGGAGTCCATTGTAATAGGGTACTCTGACGAGATAGGGGAGATCTCAGTTTATCTACCAATTGAGTAACGCGATCGCAAGCCTGTTGATAGGCTGTTTCTGGGTCTGTTTCCCGCAGGTCAGCATAAGATATAGCCCAAACCTTGCGCTTCACCTGGTCAAAAATTAGTAAACTATCAAGCTGCATCCATAGGCCATCGGGTAAATCATCGTCTGTAAGGGGATAAATGGGGACTCGTGGTTCAATCCAGTTGATTAATTCATAACCCCAAAACCCGAACAGTCCCCCAATTCCCGGCGGTAGTTCTGGCAATTTGACAGGTTGATAGGGTTTAAGACAGTCAGCTAATACCTTAAACGGATCGCCTTGAAAATCTTGTTGTTGACCGTCCCTAAATTTTTGAATCATGCGATCGCCGCGGGCGGATAAAGTCCACAGAGGATCACAACCCAGAAAGCTGTAACGCCCAATTTTCTCCCCACCTTCGACTGACTCCAACAGGAAGCTGTAAGGTTGACCTGCACAAACCCGATACCACGCCGAAACTGGTGTATCCAAGTCCGCCACCCACTCCTGATAGACAGGAATGAAGTTACCCCTAGCCTGTAGTTGGCAGAATTGGGAGAAATCTGGAAAAATCATCGTTGTAATTTTTGGGAAAATTGGTAGCTGAATTTAATGCTACGGTGTATCAAAAATAACAGAAAATGCTGGTTTTTGGTGAAAAATCAGGAACCAGCAAACCTGATCTTATAGGGAGTTTACCTGTACTGTAGGGGTGGGTGCTACAAAAGCTCATTATCTGAATGAAAAGTCCGGTGAACCCGCCCCTACCCATAGACCCCTAAGACTCGTAGGTGGCTTTACCGCTGAATTTGACACTAGCTGGGTTGGGGTTGTCACCAATCTTGCGATCGATTTTTCCGTTGAACTCCCGACCTTCGTTAACTTTCTCAGGGAAAACGCCATCTTTGGGGTGGAGATATTCCATTTCGCCATTGGGGAAAATCCGATAGATTTTGAAATCCTCGATTTTCGGCTTGAATTTAGTCCGCAGTTGGGTTCCCAAGGCGAGACACTGCTCTTTGCGAGCCAGATAGAGCAAGTTTTCTCCCTCGTTCATAATAGCTGCGCCACCTGTGGGCATTTCAAACACCTGTTCTTTGGTGCTGGTCCAGGTAATGGCATATTTCTCCTCAACTTGGGCTTTGGTGAGAAGACCACCTGTGCTACCACCGAATTTGGGAGCTTTTCCTGTCAGTGTTTCTACCATAGAAAATTATCTCAAAGGTTTTTACGGGATCCTATCACTGATAATACCTTCTCAGTAGCGATCGTAAAGATCCGTTACACAGATATCCACAGCAGCCATAAAAACAGCCAAACCCTGCCCTAACCCCTCGCGCGCGATCGCTCGCACAGGTAGGGATTAGCGCCAGGGCTGGTCATGATTGAGCCTGAGCAAAACCGGAGAGGGTGGGATTCGAACCCACGAGGAGCTTGCACCCCTAACGAATTTCGAGTCCGTCGCAATCGACCATCTCTGCCACCTCTCCAGGCATTTCCAAGCTCATTAATCATTATAGCATTTCCCAGGGAAATTTCAACAAAAAAGCTGTAGGTCTTGGTTGGCCAACAGACACAGAAAAGCACCCCACTCTAATGCTGCGAACTGGTTGGACTCCATTTTAGAGATCGGCGGTTACTTCTGCTGATTTTCTAATTGCATAGGGATTCGGGATCAACTCCCCCCTGATACTCGCAGGTAAAACCATTTACACACCAGGAAGCCATATCGACTTCTGGAAGGTGAACAATATCAGAACAACTCGGTTGCCAGATCTGGCTAAAAAAAGCCCAAAGTATGGCTCTGCTGAGGTCTAATATGGTTTTGATCAGAGATTCTGTGTTCCCGGGTATCCCGGATTCTTCTACTAATTCCATTTCAGGCCAAATCCCATGGGCTCCTAACATGATTTTAGCCATCCATTGGGCCCTGGGAAGGTGGGTATCTGAGGTGAGGATTTTTACATGGCGCGCACCCCATTGGGTGAGTAAGGGTTGACTAAACATATAATTCCCGAAGGTGGAGTTGGCACATTTTTCTAACCAAACTCCTTGGCTGGGGGCTTTGTTGCGCTCAAATAGCTTGACAATGCAGGGATCGTCGGAACCTTTAGAAATGATAATGGGGATTTGTGGATATTCTGTGGCTAGTTGGGAAACATAGATTTCTCGGCGGATACTTCCCCCCAATACTAAGAAGGTATCAACGGGTTCTCTAGCGGACGATCGCATTATTAACAGGTGATTGACCAGTCCTAGACTCATGAATAACATTAAGGCGCACGCTGCTATGAGCAAAATTTTGACTCGGCGGCGCGCGCCTTGTCTAATCAACCTGGGGGTGTTCTGAGGCTTACTCATCTAAGGCGTACCAAATCCTACTGCTATAATGTCAAGTTGTGGAGACTTCCGCAGGCTGATACGGAATCCAATTAATAGCATGAGCATACCCAAAATTTGGCAACAATTTTTTTTCTTAGGTTCCCTAAGTTTCACGGTGACTGTCTCTACGATGGCTGCTGCTGAATCTCCTAGTTACCAACAACAACCCAGGAATGCTTATCCTCAAGAGTTTGTCAGCAATTATGTGAGCAATTGTCGTGAGCGATCGCAGAGGTCAGGGCTAACCCCCCAACAAGCGCAAACTATCTGTCAGTGTACCATTTTTGAGTATCAAGATCGATTTTCGATTGAGGAGTTTGTGGACATCGTACAGCAACTTCAGGAAACTGGACAAGCCCCAGATGAATTGGTGGATGTAGCTTTAACCTGTAGTGCGAAACTGGACAATAATTAAGGGGATGATGGTAAGGGCGCTATGACTAATCATTAGCGCCCTGAAACCGTCATAAGAAGTCGAAATAACTCGCGTCAATATCCAAAAAGAAATTATCCTGAATAACGGCTAACAGTTGCTGAGTACCATCTAGGGTGGTCTGAATAATTGCAGTTCCTTCTGGTAGACTAACATTGGTAGCAACAGATAGCTCCTGGGATGGAACTAATTCATGATTTTCTCTGCGTCCCCGTAACATCACCGTATCTTTCTCTGGGTCAAAATCACCGATCAGGGTGTAACCTCTTCCGGCGCGACTTATTCCCACTAGGGTATCATTTCCTTGGTCACCAAATAACAGATCATTACCACTACCGCCTACTAGGTAGTCGTCTCCCTGACCGCCATAGATGGTATCATTACCGCCGTCACCATAAATTGTATCATTGCCCTGGTTGCCAAATAACAGGTCGTCATCTGCGCCACCGTAAATGATATCATCACCGATATCGCCGAATATGGTATCTCTACCTTCAGCCCCTGATAAGATATCATTACCCTGACCGCCATAAATCAGGTCATCTCCCCCTTGACCATCTATGAAATCATCACCCATAAATCCGTAAATGGTATCATTACCGCCGCGACCTAGGATGACATCATTCCCATTGGTTCCAAATAACTCATCGTCATTGTTAGTACCAATTTGAGTCGTGGCTGGACTCAGGGGAGGCAATTGATCAAAATGATTCTGAAGCAGGAAAACATTATTGCCAGGACCACCAAATAAGGTATCTATCTCATCTGTCGATACACGGGGAGGTACAGGGGTTGACGGGGTTGACGGGGTTTCGGTATTGGTTAGATTTAGAATTAGGTCTTCCATGGGTATAAAAAATAAACAACAACTCGGACTTGGACTATGTTTTCTGCTACCCTGATTTTAGCTCAGGAAATTTGGCTAAAAATCCGATATTTGGGTCGGCATGGTCATTTACTTGTACAACATGAACATTCTGGCGATTTATTAAGAAAATATAAAATAATTTTCCTCTAAATCAAAGCAGAAAACGTCCTTGACTAGGGCAATTAAGTCAAAATCTCCTTGGCGATTTTGGTCGACAATTGCTGTACCGGGGGGTAATTGTTCGGGGGAAGGTTAGAGTCGAAAAGTTCCTCGGAAGTCCGTTAACTGGATGATATCCTCATCCAGAGCAAAGTGATCAATTAATGTATAACCAGGAACTCGATCGCTAATACCCATTAAGTATCATCCCCCCTATCACCCAATAACAGGTCGCTACCTGTTTCACCTACGAGAGTCATTACCTTGACCTCCGTAAATGGTATCATCATCTCGGTGCTAGTATTAGGTATCTGTACCAAAGTTGAAGACAGATTCAAAAGCGGCCAACAACGGTTCAAGTGTCGTGATTGTGGACCACAGTTTGTTGAAAACCCCACCAAAAAGGTGATTCACCAAGGAACACGGTCTCTGATTGACCGTTTGCGGACTGAGGGAATTCCCCAGGCTGGAATAGCAGGAGCCGTCCAAGTGCCTGAACCCTGGCTGCCAAACTACGTTAATCAGAAATATGTCTCTGTACGCCGCCAAGTCCAGGTAAGGCTCAAAAAAAAGGGGGTTTAACAATACCTTGAGGCAAGGAGTGTCTCGCTTAGTAGGCAAGGCCTTGTCCTTTTCCAAGTGTTGGCAGAATCACATTAGTGCCTAATGGTATTTTATCGATCGCCACAAGGCATCATTACTTCTTTGAGGAATGCCCAAAAGTCCCATATTTATGGATTTCGGTAATAATTAAAACTGGAGACTGTGTGATTTTCATCATAGCAATTAGTTACCCCTCAACCAAAACTCCAGTGGCGCACAATCAAACACCCATTCTAAGCCAAAATTATTAATAGTTTTGACTAAAATAATATCGTCCAAATTAACCTGATCTAACTTTAAGCTAAAATGCCATTGGTGGTCATAATTATCTGAGCAGGTAATTGTTTGCCGATAAACTAAGAGAGTATTTAGATAAACCAAAATTTCGGAAACCTGACCACCAGGGTTAATTTCGGAAACCCAACCCCCCAATTCCAAAACCCCATCAGCGGTAAGATGACAATGTTCAATTTTTCCTATAGGATGATGATAATATCGAAAATTCTCCCAAGTCATGGTCGGATTTTTCGCCAAAATATATAGGTCTTGATACCGACAAATTCCCTGCGGTATGCGATGATAAACAGCCTGATGGTCGGAAATATCAGCAATGGTATTAGCGACAAAATTTTCGCCGACATAACTGGTTCCATATTCCCCCAAGTCCAAAGTTCTGCTTTCACTATTCAGACAAAATAATAACTCGGAATCATCAATCATTAAATGAGATGGTAATAAACTGCGATCATGGACGCTAAATAATAATAAACCGTTGGGATTAAGTAAGTTATATAACACCTTTAACCATTGGGAAAAGGTAGCTTTAGGGAGATGGCTAAAAAAGGAACAAGCCAAAATCACATCAAAACTCTGACTACAAAGATAGTCTTTTGGCTGAGAGGTAGACACAATACCATTAACGCCAAATTGTTCAACCTGAAACTTTACCCCCTCGGCATAAATATCAGAAATCCAGACTTTATCTGAGGGTATTTCTTGCACAAAAAACCTGGTAGAGCGACCATAGCCACTAGCAAAGTCTAAAAAGGCACTGATTTTATGAAAGCTGCCAAAATGCCAATCAACGACTTGTTTGACGGCATCAAAAATGCGAATGCCATTGCTATAGTAACGAATTATAGCGCGTTCAGGGCTGCCTTGATTTTGGAGGGCGAATAAATACATCTCATCCTGATTGTCAATGGTTGAATTAAAGCGATCAGGAAACTTAACTTGATTGTGAACAAATGTTTTAATGGCTGGCATTTCAGCACCGGATATGGTATAATTCATACAAGATAATCCTCCAATATTGTGATATTTAGCTGGTGGAGACAGTCTAGCAGACTGGTTAGCACATCTCAACCGGAAGGGGCTGGGTCTGGAATGGGGATCCATGGTGGAGTTGAGAAAAAAGGTGATCGGAGGTTGTAAGATAAGATCAAGCTGTTGTTAACAACCCGATTCAAGATCATGAAAGTCTATGTCTTGCTGTTCAATGCCGGGACTGATAATGAGGGAATCCATACAATTCAGATGGGCGATCGCAATAAGGTGTTAATGTTTGAGGAGGAAGACGATGCCATCCGCTTTGGTGGTTTGTTGGAAGCCCAAGATTTCCCCAGTCCCTGTATTGAGGGAATTGATGATGATGAAATCAAAGAATTCTGTCGCAGTGTAGATTATGATTGGGAGCTGATTCCGTCTGGGGCTTTAGCGATTCCTCCAGAAAATAATGTGGAGGAGTTGGAGTGGGAAAAGCAAGGCAAAACCCAAGACGAAAGGGACTCAGAGGAATCTTCAGAATTCCCATCAGACGAACTCGACAGCATTCGCCGTCGCCTAGAAGGTTTACTTTAGCCTGATAACTTGTGAAGGACCAACAGCAAAACATGACTAATTTGGAAACGCGGGGCCATTTATTGACGGAACAGGCTAATGCGAGTAGCGAAAACCTCGATCGCCTGACTTCCCTAGAATTGGTGGATTTGTTCAACCGCGAGGATGTCAGAACTTTACTGGCGATCGCCCATGCCCGCGAATCCCTGGCCCTAGCCATCGACATAACTACACAATCCCTAAAAAAAGGGGGGAGGTTATTTTACGTCGGGGCGGGTACGAGTGGCCGTTTAGGGGTGTTAGATGCGGCTGAATGTCCGCCCACCTTCTGTAGTCCCCCGGAACTGGTACAGGGGATTATTGCGGGGGGCGCAGGGGCATTAATTCGTAGTTCGGAAGAATTAGAAGATAGGGCGACAGATGGGGAAAAAGCGATCGCCCACCGCCAAATCACGGAGTTAGATATCGTCCTAGGAATTACGGCTGGCGGCACAACTCCCTATGTTTATGGGGCGCTACAAGCAGCGAAAAGTCGAGGGGCAAAAACGATATTTATGGCTTGTGTTCCCAGGGAACAAGTGACCTTTGATGCTGATGTAGATATCCGCCTTTTAGTAGGTCCAGAAATCCTGGCGGGTTCGACTCGTCTGAAAGCGGGAACTGTCACCAAAATGGCATTAAATATCATCTCAACCAGTGTGATGGTGAGGCTAGGAAAAGTCTACGGTAATCGCATGGTTGATGTGGCGGTGACGAATAATAAATTACGCGATCGGGCGATGCGTATTTTAATTGATTTAACAGGTATGACTCGCTCACAAGCGGCAGAATTATTAGAACGCAGTAATAAATCGGTGAAATTAGCCCTATTAATGTATTGGACTGATTTAGATGCGTCAGGGGGAATTAAACTGCTTGATGAATGTCAAGGACAATTGAGAGATGCGGTGTTAAAGCATCAAAAAACCATCAAAAATAATTAGCAGTCAACTATCTATTTCCAGCTTAATGGTTTCCCTCACCCTAAATCCCTATCCCCAGTGGGGGGACTTTGATATAACTCCTCTATCAATTATCAATTAATGAGTGACTTTAACCGGTCGGAATGGCATGGTATTCTTAACCTGAAATATTCCCAAAATAATGGAATTACCCAAGTAGTTAATAAGTATACGATCGCGCCCTATAAAATCCAACGCCCTTTTTATCCGCCAGGGGAGGAAATTTGCCAGAGTGTAGCATTACATACAGCGGGGGGAATGGTGGGGGGCGATCGCCTATCGCAGAACCTGCATTTACAAGCGGATACGAAAGTTTTATTAACTACGGCGGCGGCGAGTAGAGTTTATCGTAGCACGGGAAAAACTGCCAGCCAAAATGTTAAGATTAAACTAGAAAAAGGCGCTTATTTAGAATATCTGCCCCGAGAAACCATCATTTTTAATGGTGCTATTTATCGTCAAGATTTACGGGTAGAATTAGCCCCAGAAGCGACCTGGTTAGGATGGGAAATTACCCGGTTTGGTCGTTCAGCCAGGGGGGAAAAATTTATGGAGGGAGAGTGGCGATCGCACACGGAAATATGGCAAAATGAGAAACCCCTATGGATAGATAGACAATGGCTTCCTGGGGGTGAAACCATTTTAGAGAGTCCCCACGGCTTAGGAGGATGGCCTGTGGTTGCTACCCTCACCTGGGTAGGTGAACCTGTTTCCAAAGAGACCCTAAACCATGTTAGAATGCTGTGGGGTGAACACCAAAGGGAAGGGGAAGCCGGGGCGACTCAACTGTTATCAGGGTTATTGTGTCGTTATCGTGGTCCGTCTAGCCAAGAAGCGATCGCCTGGTTTACTGAAATTTGGCAGTTATTACGCCCCAATTTATCAGGAAAAAACATCACCAAACCGCGAGTTTGGAATGTTTAATAACTGGACTCATTTAAGGAGTTGTGAATGCAACTATCACCCCAAGAAAAAGATAAACTACTAATTTTTACTGCCGCCTTAGTAGCGGAAAGACGTAAAGCCAGGGGAGTTAAATTAAACTATCCCGAAGCTGTCGCCTACCTATCTGCTGCCATTTTAGAAGGGGCGCGAGATGGTCGAACTGTGGCGGATTTAATGAGTTATGGAACGACTCTATTAACTAAAGATGATGTGATGGAAGGGGTAGCGGAAATGGTGGACGAGGTACAGGTAGAAGCGACGTTTCCCGATGGTACGAAATTGGTAACAGTTCATAATCCCATCCAATAAAACAATCACTATTTAATTAACTATGATTCCCGGAGAAATAATCGTTAAACCAGGAGAAATCGAACTTAATTCGGGTCGCGAAACTGTGAAAATTCATGTAGCTAATACAGGCGATCGCCCCATCCAAGTCGGTTCTCATTTCCACTTTTACGAAGTTAATCCCGCCTTAGAATTTGCCCGAGAAACGGCTAGGGGAATGCGGTTAAATATCCCCGCTGGTACAGCCATCAGATTTGAACCCGGAGATAACCGGGAAGTCGAATTAGTGACTGTAGCCGGAAGTCGTGAAATTTACGGTTTTAATGGGTTAATTAATGGCACATTATCACCCGAAGTTAAGCGGGAAAAACGCAAAAAAGATAAGTCTAAAAAAAAGCCTAAGTAAATCTGGTGAGTTAACCCGCCGCCAGCTTGAAAATAGCTATATTGTGATTAATTAGGAGCTAAAAATGAGTTATCGCATGGATAGACAAGCCTACGCGGAAACCTTCGGACCGACGGTAGGCGATCGCATTCGATTAGCCGATACAGAACTATTTATAGAAGTTGAAAGAGACTTAACTACCTACGGAGATGAGGTCAAATTTGGGGGTGGTAAAGTAATTAGGGATGGTATGGGACAATCTCCCATTTCCAGGGAAGATGGCGCGGTTGATGTGGTAATTACTAACGCCCTAATTTTAGACTGGTGGGGAATTATTAAAGCTGATGTGGGTATTAAAGACGGTAAAATCTGCAAAATTGGTAAAGCGGGAAATCCCTATATTCAAGACAACGTTGATATTATTATTGGTCCGTCTACAGAGGCGATTGCTGGAGAAGGTAAAATCCTAACTGCTGGCGGAATTGATAGCCATATTCACTTTATTTGTCCCCAGCAAATTGAAACAGCGATCGCCTCTGGAATTACCACCATGTTAGGGGGTGGGACTGGACCCGCCACCGGAACTAATGCCACCACCTGTACTCCCGGACCATGGAATATTCATAGAATGCTACAGGCGGCGGAAGCCTTCCCGATGAATTTAGGATTTTTAGGGAAGGGAAACAGCGCCCAACCCCAGGGCTTAGTTGAACAGGTAATGGCGGGCGCAATGGGTTTAAAACTTCATGAAGATTGGGGAACTACACCAGCGGCGATCGATGTTTGTTTAACAGTTGCGGATAAATATGATATTCAAGTAGCTATTCACACAGATACCCTGAATGAGGCGGGCTTTGTAGAGAATACCATAGCCGCGTTTAAAGACCGGGTAATTCACACCTACCACACGGAAGGCGCGGGGGGTGGTCATGCGCCAGATATCATCAAAGTTTGTAGTTATAAAAATGTCCTGCCTTCCTCGACGAACCCCACCCGTCCTTATACTGCAAATACCCTAGAAGAACATTTAGATATGTTGATGGTTTGTCACCATCTCGATCGCCATATTCCCGAAGATGTCGCCTTTGCCGAGTCCCGCATACGTCGGGAAACGATCGCCGCCGAAGATATCCTTCACGACCTAGGCGCATTTAGTATGATAGCCTCGGACTCCCAAGCTATGGGAAGGGTAGGAGAAACCATTATCCGCACTTGGCAAACCGCCCATAAAATGAAGGTACAAAGGGGGTTATTACCATCCCCAGAAAATGCGGCAGAAACCCATGATAATTTCCGGGCTAAACGCTACATTGCTAAGTATACCATTAATCCTGCTATTGCCCATGGAATTAATGATTATGTCGGTTCGGTTGAAGAGGGTAAATTAGCAGATTTATGTCTATGGAAACCGGCATTTTTTGGAGTTAAACCGGAAATCGTGATTAAAGGGGGGGCGATCGCCTGGTCACAAATGGGAGACCCCAACGCCAGTATTCCCACACCCCAACCCATTTATATGCGTCCGATGTTTGCTAGTTTTGGAGGCGCGATATCTGCCACATCCTTAACCTTTGTTTCCCAGGCTTCTTTAGAGGGTAAAACTATGCAAAAACTGGGTTTAAAAAAAGCAACAGTTCCCGTATCTAATACCCGCCATTTGAGCAAATTAGACATGAAATTAAACGATAGTTTACCCCAGATCGAAGTAGATCCAGAAACCTACGAAGTCACGGCAGACGGGGAACTACTAACCTGTGAACCCGCCACAGTTTTACCCATGGCGCAGCGCTATTTCTTATTCTAACTTCACCCTTTAGGCAAGGTTGACAAACTCTCCCAGAAGCAGGTAGAATAAATTAAGATAAGGTGGCAACGATCGCACAGTTACGTCCGTTAGCCTTAGCGCGATATAAAGCCCCATCAGCCGCCTTGATTACAGCCATTGGGGTAGTTCCATGTTGAGGAAAACAAGCAACTCCTATAGAGGCGGTGAGGGTGTTTAAATTTTGACCGTTATGGTTGAGATGGAGTTGGCTAATAGCAGTGCGGATAGCTTCAGCCCGATCGCAGATAGCGGGTAAAGACAATTCTGGCATAATTAGAGTCATTTCCTCGCCGCCATAGCGACAAGCAATATCTGAACCGCGCACACTGTTTTTCAATACTTCAGCAACCACCCGTAAGACATAATCCCCTGCATCATGACCAAAGGTGTCGTTAAACTGCTTAAAATGGTCTATATCTAGCATGATCACACCAATGGGGTGCTGTTGACGTTGGGCGCGGAGAATCTCTTGATTAAAGGATTCTTCCAAATAGCGGCGGTTAAATAATCCAGTTAATGGATCTCGGATACTCTGATTTTGGAGGGTTTCTCGGAGGTTTAAATTAGCGATCGCTAAACTTAACTGTTCCGATACAGTGCGGGCTAATTGCTGTTTTGGTTCAGATAAAGCCGTGGCGGTTTTGGTAGCTAGATAAAATAATCCCAAAGTTTCCCCCTGAGCTACCATGGGAATACAAAGGGTAACCGCCAATTCTGTAGTGTTTTGGATATGCTGACACCGAGGACCTGAGCGTTGATTTCCTACTTCATAGGGACGACCCCGGCGCAGTCCCCAACAATGCTTAGGGTCAAAATCAACTGCTGAATGTAAATCAGACCCCCACCGAGCCACATTTTCAACCCGGTTGTGGGAACTACAGGTTCTAAACAGACCACCCGAACACTCAGGGAAGAGTAAGGTGCGACTGGGCGGGCGATCGCCTCATAAGCCTCATCGACATTGTTACAAGCCTGCAAAAATTCGTTAATTTCACCCAAAATCACCATCTCTTGGTGACGCTGCTTGAGATCATCTAACCTTTGTTCCAACTCTTGATTAACTTGTTGGAGAGCCTTTTCTGACTGTTTAGTTCGGGTCACGTCCCGGAAAGTGACCGCAAAACCATCCCCCAATTTAACCGCCACATTTTCAAACCAACAGTCAATGCCATCATGTTGATAATGAAACTCATACTGGAAAGGTTCGCCGGACTCCACCACTTGGACATAGGCATCAAATAAACCATCAGTTTTATTTCCCGGCATTTCTTCTAATAATTGTTTACCGATTAATTTTTGAGGCGATCGCCCCACCAATTTGCCAGCCGTGGGATTAGTCAACAACCAGATAAAATCCACTATTTCCCCAGTCTCATCCCGCAGAGAACGAAAAGCCATAATCCCATCAAGGGAACTATTTAATACACTAGCCAACTGCGCCTCAGAAGTTTGTAAAGCCTCCTGTATTTCCACCATGTGGGTGATATCTGTCACCAGTTTAATGCAGCCGTCATATTGCCCCATATCATCAAACAAAGGTGTAGCAGAAACCAAAGCCCAGACCACTTTACCATCACGGTGGCACAGCTTGGCGCGATGTTGACCCATTATACCCTGATGACGCTGGTTTAGATAAATTTCAGCCATCGAAGATCCTTCTGTGTCGATCAAATCTAGGAAAGACATTCCCAGCATATCCGTGACAGAATAGCCTAGCATTTTTGCCATTTGCTGATTGACAAAGCTGGTGTGATCTGTCTTATCTAAAACCCACACTCCCTCCTGGGTGGTTTCAATAATGGTGCGATATTTGGCTTCACTGTATTTGAGGGCTAATGAGCGCCTGTTTGCGATCGGTAATATCGTAATTAATCCCCGTCATCGCTCCGGGTACCGTCACTATGGTGCTGGACTATGCCTGCCCCTCGCAACCAACGCTTGATTCCATCGGGTCTAACAATACGAAATTCTACATTAAAAAAATTATCTTGGGCTATGGCTGCTTTGATAGCCTTTTCAACCTCGGTAATATCATCTCGATGGACGAGATTAGCCCAGTCTTGATAGACTACTTTACGCGGCCAACCTTGCAACCCAAAAATCTCATACATCCGCTGATCCCAGTTTACCGTATCTTTGAGATCCCAATCCCAAGCCCCAATTTGACCTGCTTCTAGGGCGAGGGAAAGGCGGGTTGACAGGTTTTGTAATTGGGCTTCCGCTTGTTGGCGACGGGTGATGTCACGGGCTGCTGAATATATGCGATCGCCAACTGCAACCGATCGCCATTCTAACCAACGATAGCACCCATCTTGGCAACGGTAGCGGTTGACCAAATTAATCACTTCCTCTCCTAATCGCAATTTTTCTATCGTTTCTAGGGTCTTTTGGCGGTCTTCTGGATGTACATAATCCATAAACTGTTTGCCTTCCAGTTGTGCTATTGGATAACCTAGGGTTTTTTCCCATTGGCTATTCAAACGCAAAAAATGCCCCTTTGTATCAGCAATAGAGAGTAAGTCTAGGGTGACGGAAAAAAAGCGATCGAGTTCTTCTGTTTTTTCCTGTAGGGCTATCTCGGCTTGTTTCTCTTGTGTAATATCCTTCATAAAGCAGTGATGCCCCAACAACACCCCCTGGGCGCTATAGTTAGCAATCATCATCACCTGCTTATAAAATACTGAACCATCCCGGCGCACACCCAAAGCGATCGTTTCCACTTTCCCCCGATGCAGCATAATCTGATACTTTTCTTCTAGTAACGGGATATCATCGGGATGAACTGTGTATTGCCAAGGTTTGCCGATCATCTCTTCTGGTTCATAGCCACAGATACCCGCATAAGCTGCATTGACCTTGGTATACCGACCTTGGGGATCTAGTTGGGAAATGCCAACTACTGCATTTTGTAGGGCTTCGTTTCTCTGCTTTAGTTGTTGATTCAGTTGGGAAAGTTCTGCAGTTCGGGCTACTACTTGCTGCTGTAGTTCCGCTTTGGTCTTTTTTAATTGGGCTATTAAATTCGCTTGATTTAGGGCTATGCCTACTTGAATGGCTATTTGTTGTAAACCGTCAATTTCTGGCTGTTCCCAAACTCTGGGTTCCGTGCAATGATGGGCAACTAATAATCCCCATAAATCCGATTCCTGAAATAGGGGAATTACTAGGTTGGCTTCCACTTGCAAGTTCTGCAAAAATTCCCGGTAGCAAGGGACTAAATCCGCTGTGCTAACATTGGCGATCGCTCTAAATTCTCCCTCGCTATATAATGGTTTGCCCAACTCTAGAAAACAGATGTCTTCTACAATATAACCCTCTAAGGACCACCTCTCATCCTCTACCGCCTCTACCACAATGCCACCATTCCCATGCAAGTCGATTTCGTACAATAAAACGCGATCGCATTTTAGTAATCTTTGCACCTCATCCGCTGTGGTCTGTAGAATTTCCTTGAGTTTCAGCGATCGCCGAATCCGCAGGGCCATAGTCGCGATGATATGATCCCAAGTCTGTCTGATTTCGTAGCTGTCGCGCAGTTCCTGACAACCATTCCTTACCTGGTCGGCCCATTTACTATTTAAATCTCTGAAGGGTTGATTATTCATCTGTATTAGCAAATGCCTTGAGGGCTGACCTGATCGAAAAAAAGTCTATACAATGGCAATCATGGCAATAATTTTAATATTTGTAATAATTGTAACTGATTACCTCCAAAAATTAAAATCCCTCCTCCCTCAGTGGCGATACTTGCTTTTTTTAGCGGCTGATGCTATCATATTATATAATACAGATATGCACTAAATTATTTTTTTGCAATAATGACCATTATTTAAGATTATGTAAATATGATATCACTAATCGCCGCCGCCTGTCAACCCCTCTGGCCGATTTCGGCGGGCTATTTTTTAAAAAAATTGACCAAAAAATCAACCCGAGATAATTTAACTGTAGAATAGAAGCAGGGAAGCCACAGGAGGAAATGATGATAATTCACCTAATTTGTAAGTTTATTCAAATGGTCAATTCATGCACCTTGTCGGCGAGTCTTTCGGGTTCTCCTGAGAGAGGAAATAGCAAAATATTAGGGATGTTAGGATTATCAATCAACTCGGGCAATCGATTCAATTGTCTCTCGGTAATGGAAATACCATCAGAGGCTTCGACATAGACCATTTCATCATCAAAATTTTCTTCAGCATAAACCTGGATAAAAAAGCGATCGACCCCCCATGCTTCTAGGTCTGCGGCAAAATACTGTTTTGCCCAATAGGGGTTATGGTGGCAGATATCAAAACTAACTGAGGGGTTAGCGGCTTTCATTTGTGCAATCATATTGCGGACAAAATTAGTTAATTTAGGAGTGCGATCGATTTGACCGGGTAACTCATCATGATAACCCAAATAATCATCCCATTGTACAGCATCAATGGTGGGGTATTTTTGGACAAATTCAACCACAATATCAGTAAAAAATTGAGCAACTTCTGGGATACCCACATTCAAGACATAATGATCAACTCCTGGGTGAGTGCGATCGACTCCTGGGACGATCCAACCTCTCTGGACTGCCCAATCAAAGGCGTGACTATTTTCATCTATTTTAATGCCTTTTTCAAAGTAAGCATGAACTTCCATGCCGTGTTTATGGGCTTCATCAATCAACCAATCAATCCATTCTTCTTCAAACAAATTTTGACAGCTACTATAACCAAATTTTGCCTGCATTACTTGACTTTCATACATGGTACAAGCGTTACCCCATACCCCATGAATAATGGTATTAATACCGCGATCGCGATAGTAGCGAACCCTAGCCCTAATGGTTTCTTCGCTAGCGTTATTTGTGGCTTGATAACGACTTAAATAAATGCCTCTAATGGGTTTACCTTCCCAGGTATTGAGTGGGGATGATGGTATAGGGGAAGGTGGCTTGATGGTTGGTGATTTGGGTGGCGTTTCCGGTTGGGCTTCCGGTTGTGGTTGGGGTTGTGGTTTCGGTTCAGGATTGGTAGTCTGAGGAATTTCTGGAATATTGGGTAAAGTAGGCGGTGATTTATCAGTGGAAGTTGCCCAAGTATTCAAAAATGGAATATCGGCGATAATCTCATGATTTAAAAACCGACTAATTTCCAAGTTATCTCGCTGTGTAAATAGCCAATAACCTCCACCTAAAAACAGCAGAATTACTGAAAAGGGAATACTGGCACATCCACAGCCTCCAGGTTCTCGTTTTTGATTAGACATGATTTGTTAATGAGTGCGAAACTACTTGAGAATATCGGCGATACTTTAATTATTACCTAAAAACCTGATTTCTGCCAACTGGCTATATTACTTAGGGTCTGTGGGTTGGCTGAAAATGATGGTAATGGCGATCGCATGATGTATAATGGTAGAGTCCAAGTGTGTCGCTGGATTAGGGATACCTGCATACAGACCGTTGTAGAAGCTGCTACAGGTTGTTCGCTTCAAAGATTCCCCTCACCCTCAATCCCTCTCCCACCCGGGTAGAGAGACGAGTGAAGACGTATTGCATAATTACTGAAAGGGCTGTATACTTCGGATTTAATCCGGAAAAGATTGGCAACAACCGTAAAGTACCATAATCCTATAGCTAGGAATACTAACTGAATCGCTGAATACTCAAAATTTAGTCTTGAAGGTTTGGGGGGGATAAAAACAACTTCCGAAAACTGTCAACCTAAATTGATGTGAAAGGAACAGCAAAGCAATTATTTTTAATATGAAAATACTCTCTAACTGGCAATACAAAGTTCTGATATTAGTAGCTATATGCTTGGCAAGTATTTTGATTTTTACCCCCTCAGTAAAAACTCAAGATGCGCCCATTTTTGTCTCTTCAGAATCTCTAGTAAATCTGGCACAATTAAGCAGTGCTGAAACTTCGCCTGATAGTAATAGTTGGGATTTAGACTTGACTGAAGCTGGGGCAGATTATGATATTATTGAACTGCAAAAACGCTTACAAGAAAAGGGGTATTATCTAGGGGCGATCGATGGCATTTATGGGGAAAAAACCAGAGAAGCTATTTCTAACTTTCAACTCAGTATAGGCTTAGAAAGCACTGGTATAGTGAATCAAGAAACCTGGGATTCTTTACTAGGAAATTCTGCGGCAGTTTCCCAGGCAAACCAGTCATTAAACTCCATGTCGCCAGACTTGCAAAAAATCATGGATAGAGGAGAGTTAATCGTCGCGATAAATCAAGAAGATTCGCCGCCTTTTTTTGCGGAAGATGCCAACGGTGAATTAATCGGATTAGATGTGGCGATCGCCAAAGGAATCGCCAGAAATTTAGGAGTAAAAGTTACCTTTAATCGTCGTGCCAATACCTTTAATGAAGTGGTAAATTTAGTTTCTCAAGGTGAGGCAGATATGGCGATTTCTAAACTGAGTCAAACCTTAGAAAGGGCAAAAATTGTTTCATTTTCTCATCCCTATTTAACTATGCGCCATGGTCTCTTATTAAATCGCCTGCAATTAACTCAAGCGCTAAGAAATAGAGATTTAGTTGAGTTTTTGAGAGATTTTGAAGGAAGGATGGGTGTGATTAATGCCTCTTCTTATGAGAGATTTGCCATGGACAAATTTCCCAAAGCTACCATTATCAGATATTCCAATTGGGACGATTTAATTAAAGGTGCAATGATGGGAGATATACTAGCAGCATACCGGGATGAGTTGGAGGTTAAAAAGATTCTGATTAATTACCCCAATGTAGCTTTAAATTTTCAAACTGTCGCGTTAACAGATACCCAAGATCCGATCGCGATCGCTTTACCGTGGTCTAGTAATCACCTGTTAAAGTTTGTGAATTTGTATCTGACAATGAACGAAAAACAATATACAGTTAGTCAGTTATTAGAAGATTATTCTGATTTGTTAGTGTCCCCCTCTCAGTCTCGTCAACTCAACTCACAAAATTAACACAAATACCCATTGATAAAATATGAATTTTTACAGCGTCTCTAAGCAGTTAATTAAAATCCTACAAAATCCCTGGTCGATTGTTCCTTCTATCCTTCTGGGTTTATATATTGGCATTGTTCATAAAGATATTGCCTTGTTGTTAACCCCGTTGGGAGAACTATATCTAATTCTCCTCAAAATGTGCGTTTTACCGTTGTTATTTTCAGCCATAACAATGAGTGTGGGTAAGCTGATTTCTAGTCATGAAGCCAATAAATATGTGAAACGGATTTTAATAGCATTTTCGGTGAGTTTATTCGGGGTTAGTATCATCGGCGCAACAGCCGCATTTTTAACTAATCCTGGGGGTAATTTAGAGGATTCTACCCTCGCAGCTTTGGGGGTAGTTGTGAATACTTCTGAGTTAGATTTTGAGTTATCTTTGACGGGTAAAATTATCGAAAATAGGGAAGAATCACTGCTGATATCTTTTTTGTTTAACTTAATTCCTGAGAATATTTTTGCCTCTCTAAGCCAGGGTAATTCTCTGGAAATACTATTTTTTTCCATTGTATTTGGTATCGCTATGGGATATTCACAATCACCCGCCAAGGAGGATGTATTTAAGATTTTAGAAACCTTATTTAATACATCCAAAAAGTTAATTGATTGGATTATTTTATTCCTCCCTTTTGGTTTGTGTTTCCTGTTGGCTTCCCAAATGGCAACTACTGGTTTTGGGATTTTGGTAGCTATGCAAAATTTTGTAGTGATTGCCATTGTAGCTTTTATAATTATATACATTATCAGTACCCTGGTAATTTGGCATAAGTCTGGCTATGGTTTTGGTCAGGTTTTGATGGTCTTAAAAGAACCGACAATTTTAGCTTTAGCAACTCGTAGTAGTTTTACCTGTTTACCTTCTGCTATTTCGGCTTTAGATGAACACTTAAACTTCGATAAACAAACAGTTAATTTAGTCATTCCCCTAGCGATAACGGTGTGTCGATTTGGTCCGGTGGCCTATTTTGCGACAACTTCGGTGTTTGTGGCGCAACTCTATAACTATGAATTTAACCTGTCGAGTTTTGTAATTATCATTATCGCTTCTATTTTAGCAGGAATGGCCACGGCGGGGGCGACAGGAATTTTAACGCTGACCCTGTTGGATCTAATTTTAAAACCTTTAGGATTACCCCTAGAAGCTATACTGGTATTATTAATTGCGATCGACCCTATTATTGACCCTTTCCGAACTTTAACTATTGTACACACGGGAATAGCAGCGACAGCAGCGATCGCTGATACTCACCCTCTACCAACTGAGACAACCAGAACCTTAGCGCTTTCTCAAGATACTACTATCGAATAATTGGTAACTATTTAAGGGGACTTGATATTTCGGGAATATTCTCATAGCCAAATGCTAAATCTAATGTCAAATTAGCCAGAATTTCCAAGGGATCTATTGCTATTAATGAAGTTTTATCCAGTAATTTTAAGGCTACAGAAATCTCTGTACATCCAGCAATTAATAATTCTGAACCTTGTATTTCAAGCCATTTTATAGCGGTTTCTAAGATGTGAATAGGGGGGGGCAAAATTTGAACTCCTGTGGATTTAATCCCCCAAATTGGATGGTAAATAGCATTCATAATATCTTGCTGTAATTCCGAGTTTAAAACCGGGGCGATCGCTGTCAATCCCGCCGCCGTTAAACTATCCTGATAGAGATGGGCTTGTAAAGTGCCATCGGTAGCCAAAATTCCCACGCGATTAAGTCCAGGATAATGGAGTTTAATAAATCTAACTGTCTCCTGCATAATATGAATCCAGGGAATATTTAACTGAGACTGTACCAGATTATAAAATCCGTGGGAAGTGTTACAGGTAATCACCAAAAAATCTGCCCCAGCCACTTCTAATATTTTACCATATTTGACCAACCAAGGCACACAACTTGGCTGATTTCCTAGTAAACTTTGGGTGCGATCGGGAAGGTCTGTAGCATTAATTAAAAACCAAATCGGGTGTTGGCGATCGCCACAAGCACCGCGAGTGGAATTTAAAGCCAGTAATAGCCGTTCAAATTCTATATGTGCTAAAGGACCCAATCCGCCAATAATTCCGGGGATAGCTTGTTGTTGAAAGATAGGTTGATTGTTCATTGAAATCATGTAATAATTAGGAATAAAGACATTTAATTATGGCGGTGGGTTATCAATCAGATCCCAAGGATTAGATTCTAGTTCAGGAGAAAAGGGTGTTAATTGTCTACCTGATGGGGTGTCTGAATCGGGGGTGTCTGAATCGGGGGTGTCTGAATCGGGGCTGATCAAAGGTGCAGGTTCTGGTTGAGGAAGAAGCACCCTTTCAATCAAAATTGAACGTTGAACCTGTTTCCCGTCAGTATTAGTGACTCTGAGAGTCAGGGTATCTTGTCCAGACTGAGGCGCAATGGGATAGGTCAAATTTCCACGGTTAGGAACCACACCTGGAACCGGGAGTAACTCGGTTTGTAGGTCGCCACTACCACTAACTTCCCATGATAAATTCAAAGGTGATGGAGAAGTTTCAGGGTCTATAATAACGACATATTTTAGGGGAGCATCCTCACCATTAATTTGAAAATTATTGATTTGAGGAGGAGCAACGGGGCGTGGTCGGATACGAATGCGATCGCTTTTAACAGATGTGGCATTGGCGGCTAAATTACTCTGATTAACAGGTATTAACTCAAAGATATAATCTCCGGGTTCTTGGGCGGAAGTGGGAACATTACGACAGGTAAGCTGTTCAGCATTTAACTGGCAGTTATTCTGAAGAACTGGGGGAATACTACCATTAAAAGGATAGAGAACTTCGGGAACTGTGACAATTCCCTCTGGTGAGCGCCCGATGATCCGAACACCTAGTAAATGTTGAGGATTTTTGATGTTCCAATTTAAACGAATAGGATTTGTCCCCGTCTGAGAGTTGGATGTTTCTGCCTGAAAATTGGTAATTTCTGGGGCTAATGGTGGTTGAATAGCGATCGCATGAATTTGTCGAGATGGCTCTGTTTCGGCCAGGTGGGAACGCTGAATAGCTGTCAACTCAAAATTATAGCGTCCTGGGTCTGGTAGTGAGATCGCGATATTATCGCAAACCAATTGTTTCCCGGTAACTTGGCATTTATCTTGTAAGGCCTGGGGAATTTGTCCATCAAAGCGATATGTAATCTTGGGGAAATTAACCAACCCTTCCGGGGATAAACTCCGTAACTCCAACTGTTGAAGTTGTGCGGCATTATCAATCACCCATTGAAACTCAATTTGTTGCTGTTCACCAACGCGATAAGTAGCTTTGCGGGAAGCAAAAGTAGTAATCCGTGGCGGTGGTGGCGGTTCCCACACAATGGGGTCAGCTTTGCGACTGTCGGCTACCTCTGCGGGGGAGTCCGAAGAAATGACCTGTAATTCAAAAATATAAGTGTCGGGTTTTTCCAATTGTAGCGATAACCCCCGACAGGTCAAAATCCCATCCCAATCAACCTGACAGGGACCGAGTAAATCTTCGGAAAATTCATCAGGACTGACAGTATAGGTTTTCTGGGGAAAATTAACGAAGCCATCAGGAGAGCGACCCACCAATGTTAAGGTTTCGACTTGCGCGCCATGGAGAACCTGAAAACTCAATTGTGCGATCATTGGCTCGGGGTCAGAGAAAAAACCACTGTTAGGAAGGCTGTTATTGTTGGCGCGCGGATTATCAACCTGTTCTGGTGGCAATTCTCGGCGCTGCTGACTACTTAATCTGGCTGTGAAATTGGTAATTTGGGGAATAGGTAGAGGTTCAATCCTAATTAAACTGGTCTTTGCTAATTGAATCTTGTCAATATCCTGTTTAGGAAACAACCTTAACTCAAAAATATACTCTCCGGGACGACGAGCATCAGTGCGAATGTTGTAGCATCGCAATACCTGTTCTAGGGTACACAAAGAAGCCAACTCATCGGGAATACCCCGACTAAAATCATAGGTAACGGCAGCACTGGAAATACTACCATCAGGAGATTTGCCAACAATTTCTATAGCACGGATTTCCCGAGTCGGCGGTCCAATTACCCAACCCAAATAAATAAAATCGTCATTAGCGGCGGCGTAGTTGAGGGACTCGGATCTAAACTCTAAAATCCGAGGGGGGGTGGGAGGCTTAAAAAAAACGGACCAGATCGCGAAAATCAAGGCAGCGATCGCTCCGAGTCCCAGCAAACAGGCAACCAACAACTGCCACCAGGGGCGAGGCTCCCAAATTAGAGTACCATTGATACGATCTTGAGGGAGGGGTAAGCGGTGCAAATCTTGGGGTTCCAAATAAAACTCAAATAGCCGTCCCCGTCCCCACCAAGGTCTGTACCACCAGTGTTTTGGCATGACCTCGACAGACATTTCCACACTCTCCTCTGGGAGTAGCCGAAACTCATCTGGCATCAGAGTATACAGACAATTTTCTACCTCTCCCTCTTCTCTGGGATTAAACCGCAGTTGGCGATCGGTATTACCTCGGTTTTGGATTTGCAGTTGAAACTGTCCGCTTCCGCTGCGAATGCGACCCACGATGGTCTGTAGATCCCACACCAAATCATAGTTAGGCTTAATGTGAAAGTGGAGGATATCCAACAGGGCTAAATCAGGAAGATTTTCCGAGTTCAGTGACAAGGTGATGGCATATCGCCCCCCATGAACGTCCACGGGTAGGTTTAACTTTAACTTAATCTCTCCGATCGCCCCAGGATTGAGGGCTAAACTATCAGTGACGACTACTAAACCCAAATCATTCAAGCCTTCTGGGTATTCGATCTCTACCCATTCGGGGGGGACATCGGTACAGTGCAACCGAAACCGATCCACTCGCCGCGTGCGGTTATTGACTATTACACTGACGGTTAACGGCTGTCCTGGTATGGCGATCGCTGGTTCAGTTGATGTGGTGTGTGGTATCAGGCTAAAAGTGGGATCATCGAGTTGCACCGCTGACGCTAATTGTGGGAGTACCTGAAGATTAGCTTGGTGGTGGATGGGGGTATCTTCTGGGTAGTGTAATGGTGCATCTACAACGAGCAAGTAACTATAAATTCCGGGAGTCGCCTGGGGGGGAATAGGACATTCAAAGACTACTTCCGCACTCTGCTGAGGACTTAGGGCTAATCGTTGTTGAGGCGTGCGACACCATTCCCATACTGATGCAGAGGTTTGATCAATATAAAGGTCAATAATCGCACCGATAATACCCTGATTAACTACGGTGATATGCAGCTCGAAGGTTTCCCCTGCGGATATAGCAAAATCCCCAGATGGGTTGGCAATTAGGGTTAGGGATTTTCCCAAAGTCGGCAGGTCGGGTTCCAGAACCCCCTCGACGATTTGGTTAGGTTGTTGTCGGCCGTTATATGAAAGTTCTGTACTGCTCATGGCTCAGTCAATCAAGAATAATAGATAATTAATAGTTGTTCTACCTGTGCTAATTACAGAGAGTGGCAGGTTGTTGAATGCGGTGAAGGTTAACTTGGTGATCTCTACTTCCTGTGATCATGTGGAGGTAGGAGCCAATGGCAATCATATCTAGACTGTTTTTTGGGTAACGCGATCGCGCGATCGCCTCACCCGCGAGATTTTGGGTAGATCGCTCTCCAGAGCGCTGCAATAGCCACAGCATAACCTCTCCGTCATCTCCGGTACTGGCTAAATAGCAGCCATTAGCGGTCAAAGCTAGAGAACGGATGGGCTGGCCCCCGTGAGCTTGCCACTGATCTATAATTTGACAAGTGGCGGACTGGTTGGTTAAGCATTCTCTGAGATTCCAGAGACTGATGGAACCGCGATCGTCTGCTGTAGCCAGCAAAAAAGGTTGATCTGCTGCTGTAGCTAGAGAGGTGATGTATTCATCTTGTCCCCCTGCTGGGTAGGGAACAGTTCGCAACCCTTCATTACCGCCGGTGGTATCCCAAAGCACCAATTGGTTATAGCGACCAGCGATCGCCAGAGTTTCCTGTCGTGGCCCTACGGGGGCGATATCATAAATAGCGAAATCAAATTCCTGAATTAACTGAGGTTCCTCAACATTAGTGAGATTTACCGTGGGTCCCACATACCATTGCAAGATTAAACCGCTGCCGTGGGCGCTGAATAAATACTGGGAATTTTGACTATAAGCCAAAGCCATGACCCGATCATCCCGGCGATAGGACAGGGAGCGCCGGGGGCTGTCAGTGGAGCGGAGCAAGTCCCAAATCTGAATTTCGCCGTTTTCCAACCCCACAGCCACCTGATCATTATCCACAGGGCGATACAAACCTGTGCGCCCCGCTTTCCCCAAATTCCGCAACCAACCGTTATGTCGCAGTCTATTTCCCTGAACCCGCCACCCCCGCAGAGTCTGGTCATTGGAGGTGCTAATCGCCATATCCCCCAAACCGTTAAACCTAACCACATTGACGGGAGCAGTATGGTAGTTAAGCCGGAAAGCAGCATACAAAAACCACCAAATACCACCTAAAATCAGTAGTGCGATCGCCACCTGTAACCACCGGGGAATAATGGGTAACAGTCTCAACTCCAGAATTGGCAATGGTTGTGGATGCTCACTGTCGGAACCATAATCCTCTGAAGGTCTGGTCGTCGTCAATTCATCAATTCCCCCTACCCTAGGGGAAATTTTGGTTTCTAACCTTTGGAGTGGGTCGGTTAACTCCCCTGTAGGTCTGACCGCCAGAGAACCAGCCCCCACTTTGCCTTCCCAGCCTACTTCAATGGTCTGTGTTCGACCCAAACCCCACCAAGGTCGTTTGCTATAGGCGAGAAGTTCCACAGTTTGGATTTCTCCAGGCTCCAAACTTACCTGTTCGGGAATAATCGAAAACTCATTGATAATCGGATCTTGGGTCTGGGGATTGTTGATAATTTCTACGGTTCCCCCTTGGGGATAATTAGAATTATTGGTAAATTCCAATTGGTAAACTGCGGGATCTATACCCCACTGAGGTAGCCATGGCCGAAGTGCTGGTTGTCGTTGCTGTTTAGGAAAAGCGTCAAATTCTAAGGTTCCTGTGGGTAAAACCTCTATACTGCCAGTACAGGAGGCTTCTGTGGTTGTCCTCGCGCTCAACTGACTGAGGCTTGAACCGGCCCCTACGGGTGAATTATGGTTAGCTGAAACACACCTAATGGTAAAGGGATAGACTCCCGCTAGAGCTTGTAAAATTTCGGGAACTTTGCAGGTAAAGGAGTAATTCTGACTCTGCTGGGGGGGAAGGTTGAGGGGGGTTTGATTATCCAACAGCAACCATTCCCGCTTAGGGCTAATAACCGATAAAATTAGAGCGATCGCCTTTTGACTGTTATTGTGGATACCGACTAAAATTTCCACTTCGTTATTGGGCAGAGTCTGAATGTGGCTGGTGGGGAGTTCCACTCGAAAGGGACATTCTCCCAATCCCTGCATAACATTCAGCCTGAGAATGTGACGTTCTTCCTTCCCAAGTTCCAGGGAAAATACTTTCACTGTGAGATTAACTAACCCCACAAATCCGGGAATTGGCGATCGTAGCACTTTTACCTGAAACTTGGTTTGGTCCCCTGGTGGTTTTTTGCTACAGACTTCCGGTGTAACTTGATACCAAAGCCATTGGCGATCGGATTCGACTCCTGCGGCTGATATCTCTAGTTGAAAGCTACTCATGAATTGACTGTCATTGATCACCACCACATCAAATGTAGTACCCTCTCCAGAAGGGTCTAGGGTTAATTCCTTAGTAGAGATATCTGTGTTCATGATTCACGTTATCAGGTCGCTAGAAGAATTGATAATTGCTGGTGGCACTGCTACACGCGGTTTTGTCTAGCCTGTCTGGCTCGCTCCATCAATTCCTGAAAGCGCACAGTAGGATCAAGGTTTTGATGGCTCGCGCGTCGCCATTGTTCTTGCTGGCGATGCAATTCCACTAACTCCTCGCTCATGCTTTTCTCACGAGCCTGGACAATTGCTGCCATTTCCACAAAGGCTTGACCCAATTCGGCCATTTCATCAGAGCGCGAAATAGTAGATTCAAGCATTTCTGGGTCGAAGGAATTAGCTTTGATAGCTTTCGCTCCCGCGTGTAGATTATCGATGGGTTTGATAATCCACCAAGAGGCGATCCCCCCCAGTGTAATCGCTACCACCGTCACACCCAAGCCGATAATCATCGTAAACCGAAGGTTGTTATAAATCAGTTCCATAAAATCGGATTCGGGAATCACCACAACAATTAGCCAATCCAAACCCATACTTTCCATGGGAGTCACCTGTAGCAATTGGCGTTCACGATTCAATCGAAAGCGAGAGGAAATCGGTTGTTGAATTTGGTTCAGGCTTAACTCAGTATCGAGTAAGTGTTGGACTGTAGAGCGGATCACCGGTTCTTGACTTTCGAGGGCGAGTAATCGTCGTTGTTGACCATTTTCATTCAAAAAGGGTTGTTCGTCTGTAGAACTGGCTACTAAATTTCCGGCGCGATCCATAATAAATGCGATACCCTGGGGGCTGATTTCCAAACTTCTCAAAAAATTGCTGAGGTCTTTCAAGCCCAAGTCAATACCCACAACTCCCATAGTATCACCTCCAGGACTTTTAACTGGAATTGTTGAGGTCATTCCTAGTTCTAATGTGGAGCCAAAAATATAAATGGGACTCCAACTTATTTCACCGATTTCTAGAGATGATCTGTACCAAGGGCGCTGTCTAGCATCGTACTGGGCTTCTAAGGTTCTGATTTTTTCGGCACGAACTCCGGCTGAATCAAGCTGATAAACACTTCGACCGGCAGCTTCGGCGGCATTTCCAATAACCAATGCTTGGGTTCCATCAGGCTGCTTTTGAACACCGAGAAAATCCCCGGTTTCAGTTCCTAGATAAATGTAATATAACCCATCGATAGCATCAACCTGATCATGAAAATAGCGGGTTAATAGTTCCCGATTATTGATATCAATTAAGTTATTTTCAATCGTGATCAGGTTTATGGTATTGACTATTTCTGGAACTTTCAGGTAGTTATCTATGTGTTTTTCAATGGAATTTATCGATTTTTGGCTCAATTCTGACATGAGACTATTGACAGCTTTTCTGCCACTATAAAAAGCTAAAACTCCTGTGGTAATGGTAGCCCAAAGCAAGGGTAATACTACTAATGCGGGAATGAAATGTCGGATAGAAATAAATTTTTTCATGGCTTTTCTTGGGGTTAAATTACTAGCTAATTGCATTTATTTGACTGTTGGACAAATGATAATTTTCCGAGGCAAAATTAAGAATATTAATCCCTAATTCTTGGGCGCTGCGGATGGTTTCTCGGGATAATCCCTGATGACTATTTAACCCCCAACCCGAAGACAGACAGCCTATGGATATAATAATTTTGCCCCAATTTATCAGTCGGGTTGGCTCTCCATTAATTATTGGTAATTCATCAAATAAAAACGGATGGATTTTAATCGGGTCTTGAGCCGATATGGGTGCAATACTCGATATATTAATCCCCAGATATTGATAGGCTATATTTTGCAGAGGCTCTAAGGAGGATTCTAGGCGGTTTTGAAGTTCAGATTCACAGATAGTTAATTCTGAGGATAATTCCCTTCTGAATTCGGAAACTTGGGCAAATTGAATATCATTCAGAGCCTGTTTAAGTTCGCCGATCGCTGAATTAATATCAGCAATATTGACTTCGACCGATGAGGCTTCAATCAACAGTATGGTGCCTCGATCGCTGTAATATTTGAGATGATTGTATTCTGTTTCTCCCCAAGACAGCATCTGAGAATATCTCATATATAGCAAGCTATAGTCTCGCGGAATATCAGCCACCTGGGAAGTTAAGGTGATTTCTTCAACTGGTTCAGCATCCATAGTCATCGGTGCTAAAACTGAAAGCGATCGCAATAGATAAAATAGATTCTCCCCTACATAAAAATCTTCAGCAGTACCCTGTAAAACCCCTACCCGTATCCGAGTTTTTTGGGAGCGCGGTCGGACTCGCACCCGGTATCGTAAATCCAACTCATTTACATCAGGAGAAAAAACATCTGTGGCGGGTCGAATTTCGGTGAAATTAGCAGAAATAGCGATCCGACACAGTTCGATTTCCTGGGCTGAGGGGGGGGTATTTTTTTCATCTATCCTAAAACTTTCTGGCACCAATACTTGCTCTGACGCACGGTAGAGGGTTTCCGGATCCACATAGCGGAGAACTAAATAAACAGTAATTGGTTCTGTCCGACACTCGGAGCTAATCCGAAACTCGATAGGGCGATCGACAATAATCGGATTTCCGGTCAAATCGATGGCAATTCCCGGTTGAATTTGCACCCAGCGATTATCTCGATATTGGGCAGATATACTCTCTGGGGCATCGATTACACACACCCCTAACCCCCTAACTATCCCCGGTTGGTAAAGAGATTGATAATGGAGATTTTGTCGCGCTCGGTGGTATTCGTGCGATTGTCGCCAACGCTGGGCATTTAACAGCAATCCATCGTCAACTATCAAACGTTGGAGGGGATAAATTTCTGGCGGCGGGTAATCAGAGGAATTTCTCTCAGTGATGATCATATATTATTGTCCGAATCTATTTTTAGGTCATAAGTGCAGAAGGCTGGTGTCTGTGCTTCAATAACAGTGCGAACCAATTTCTCGTCAATAGTATCAGGATCGCACAGCAGGCGGACCTGAAAGTGAAAAGGTTTGCCACCGCCTAAAATGGTATCTATACCCAGATAGGAGCTGCCCATGACCGCCCCCTGGGTAAAGTTTTCCAGAATTGAAATGTGTTTGGACGCTTCCGGCAAATCTTCATCAAGAGGTAAACCAGTTACGAGGTGTAGGTAAAACCGCAGCCCCCGCCTAGTTCCCGAAGCACGATAAATCTCTAAAGCGTGGCGAATTAAACGGCGTTGCTGTTGGAGACTCAGAGTTGGGATGTTCTGCCAACCAACCCAGTGGGCTAAAAATGGCAACATACTTTCAGGGGCGGTGAGGGGATCTAGGTAGGCCCAGAGATGGCCAAATATTTGCAAATCTGGGTCGAGAGTGGTTTCAATAATTTTCAGGAATCGACCGACCAAATCGATTTCCCGATAAATTTGCGGTAGTAGGTTGATATATGGCGATCGCGGTCGCACAAATAGGTCAAACTCGATAAATTCCAAAAGTGGCTCATTGGTGTCCGACTGGTTATTAACATAACTGCCATAAACATTAAAGCGACCAGAATAGTTGAGTTGCAGTCCCTCGGTATTCATAGAAAGCTCCTCTGTCTCGAAAAAATTGCGATCGACTCCAAAAGAGAGAACTACTGACCGCCGTTCTCCGGGTGACAGCACGGCTTCGGGAAATTCACTCCTACCCCAGTGGTGGGGAAAATTCCCCGACAAGCTACAGGTGAGATGTAATGGCTGGGTATCTAAGTTTTCCAGGTCAATGACGATTTGGCTGGTTTCTCCAGGAATGAGTTGGATCGCGGGACTTCTGCGGTCCAGTTCAGAGAAAGTACCATTAAATTCAGATAACTGAGCGGGTTCTGTTTCGGGAAAGTCGATCGAGACAATATCTAATAGGACAGATTGTTGATCAGGAACTAGAGCCATAATTCAGATAGCATCTTAATAGATAATATTGATAATGTGACTCCAACCCCCTGCCACATCAGACCAGGAACAGATAGTGCCGTTAGAACCAGGGTCAATGATGGCTGTAGGTTGTCCCCGCACCCACCGCCCGCCCTGACGGCGGATAGCAAAAAGTTGCACAGTCCCCAAGCTGATCACAGTAGGAAATTTCTGTAGTAGGGCGATGATATCGGCTGTATACAGGGGCTGACCAAAAGGCCAACCTTGGGATTGAGCGCCGCCAATGATGGGGTTAAGGAACCGATACAGAGCTATTTGCAATTGCGATCGCATCTCTTCCCGGGCGTTGGGGTTGTTGTATTGCGCTCCGATAGTGATTTCGGCGGCGACGACGACTCCCACATACTCTGGTTCGCGACATTTTACTTGTATCCCCAGCAGGCGACGTTCATCAAGGTAGCTGAGAACCTGGCGATTGAGTTCGGAACTGATGGCTAATTCATCGGGAGAAATGCCGACTCCTTGTTCGATACCTAGCAAACTGGTGCGGGGTATCAACAGCAATTCAACGGTTCCCGCTTCCCCAGGACTTGCCCTGAGACAGCGAGAGCGGGCGATCGCTCCTTGTCCTGCTACTATTGCTAGGGTTTCAAAGTCTTCGGGGGTGACAGCGCGATCGCGGGTTCGCAACATTTGGGGGACGCGAATGGCGGCCATCTCCAAGGATTCGGCATCGGAACCAGATCGGGCTGGAATATGGTTGACCACAGCCCCGACGTAGGGTACAGCAGTTTTCATCACGGTGATGGTTCCGGGTTGGACGTTCCCCTTGACTCCTCCTCCGGTACGATAGCGAACCATTTGCACAGCGGCTCCGGCTGGGGGTATAGCACCATACTGTCGCTTTTGATGGTCGGCCGGTAAAACTGCCCTAGAGTTGCCTGTGGTTTGCCACAGAGCGCGATACTCGGTTTCTCGCACCAGTTGAGTCGGTTCGCTCACCTGGGGTCCAAATTGTACTATTCCGGTTAGGGAGTCGATCACATAGTGGCGATCGTCCGGTCGGGAATTGGAAAAGTCCGGGACTTCTTCCCAAGTTTGAGGTAGTTCTCCGGTCGGGGTAACAGTTAGGTATTCTCCGGGGAGGCGAGCCAGCACCGGGGTGCGTTGGAGTCGGTATGCTAGGCCTGGAGTCCCGTCGCTCACTCCTAGTAATTCGTCGCTGATTACTTCACACTGGGTGGCTATGGTGCTTCCTCCGATCGCACGGGAACTGATGCCGACAATGCGGGGGGATGCACTATAAGGGGATTCGTCAGGGGTGGGTTCTGTGTAGACGCAGCGCAGCCAGCGACCTTGATAGGCGGTGAACTGGGCGACGGGAAATTCTACGGGTAAATGCAAAATAATATCCGATCCGCCTTGGGGGTTTCGACCCTGTTTGACTACATCTTGAAAACTGAAGCCTTGGCTTTCGTCGTCTGCTTCTGTCAGTAGGACTAATTGCCAGTATCTCCCATTCCAGGCTTCCCAACGACGAGGGGGATGGTCGGGGTTTATCCCTGTGGGTGTGGCTGCTTGGCCTCTGACTGAGATAGCGATGACGTTGCCTTCAATGGTACTGTCAGGGTGAAAGACTAGGTAAAAACATTGCCCTGGTTCGGGGCGATCGCTAAACAAGGACAGTTCTGGGCCAGACCATGTGCCATCTTCTGTCCTCGTCCACCAGTTCGTTAACCGATCGCGCAACATTTTTGGGGTCTCTTCTGGGGTTTCAGCGTGCAGAATGTGTCCGATCAGGGGTCTGCCAATAACTAACGGGCGAGCCGTACTAAATACGATTGATTCCGCATCAGGTAGCCTAGTGGTCGCTATTTCGATGCCTTCGGGGATGGTATAGGCTTCGGGAAGATCTGATACCAGATAAAAGGTGATTTCCGTTTGGGCGGGGTTGGGAGGCTGTAGGCGAATTCCTAGCAGTTCTAAAAATAGGACGTAGTTTCGCCTGGGAAGCTGGTTGAAGCGACTCAGCATCTGGTCCATCAACCATGCAAACAGTTCCAGCAAGGTTATCCCTGGATCGCTGGGGTTGTAGTTACTCCACTCGGGACAATAGCGAGGGATTCTTAACAAGCATTCTTGCAGCAGATCCTCATAGGTCCGATCATCTAGGCTGGCTTTGGGAAGGTTGGGTAAAAAGTCGAATACCATGGCAGCTTATTCCGGATCTTTTTGTAGATAGAAAGGATAGACTAGGCTCCTCTTATCTTCACTGGGTTTGAGACTATAGTTAATCACTAAATCTACTCTCCCACCATCGGGGTCGGGAATCGCTTCTACGTCTCTCAGCATGATGCGCGGTTCCCACTGTTCTAAGGCTTCTTGCACGAAGATTCGCATTAACATCAGGGTTTCCGAGTTGATTGGTGCAAAGCTGAGTTCCCACAAACGACAGCCGAACTCTGGCCGGTTGACTCGCTCCCCAATATTGGTCATCAAAATTAGTAAGATCGACTCTCGGACGTTGCGATCGCCTGCACTCAAAGCCCAATTGCCTTGCTGATTTACGAACAGTGGAAAAGCCAATCCTTGACCTATATGCGCCGGGAAACGGGGTTGATTAATCATCTGAATTGTCTCAAATTCCTGGGGTCAATGTTTTCGGGGTTAATAGTTTTTAAAAGTAGAGTATATTCAAGTGGCTTTCAATCGCCTATTAAGTTATGATAATCCTAAAATACGGCAATTGATGAATCGTCAAATTTCCTGGTTTTAACCACCAGGCAGTTTGATAACTGATTCCTGCTTCTTTTCTGGGTTATGACAGTTCCCGCGTCCGTATGTTATCAGATATGACTATATCTGAACTATATCCTTATTGAAACTTTACAACACCACAGCATAGAGGCTTATAGTCCCAGGGGCTACAAATTTTGAGCCTGTACAGCCTTAAATTCCCCCCAGGTCCACTTGAACGCCTCAGCTATAATATCGCTGGGTGGTTTTGGTTTGTGGTGTATCGTGTTTCCAGATGAAATCAGCTATATTTGTGGGTAGACTGTCTTGGTGGGGAGATTGAAATAAAACCGATCGCTGAACGATATTGGCATCAGCTAATCGTCTTTCCACGCGGGAGGGGATGCCATAGTTGTAGACTACATGACCCTTTCCGACAATAACTACCACGGTAAAGTCTGGGTTAGCTTGGACAAAATTGGCGATCGCATCAGCCATCGTTTCATCCCAAAGAACTTGGGCTTCCACAAAGCGATCGAACCCGCCCTCACTGCCTTGATGTTGGTGTTGCCTATAGACATTGTAGAGCATTTGCCGATAGTTTTCATTATCCGTCTTGATTTCCTCAATGGGGGGAATGTAGCGTTTGTGTTCAGTTTGTAGGCTGGCTAACCCCCCCGCCGCCACTTGTCGCGTCACCTCCGTGGGGGTATTAATGGCTAAAACCGGAAGTTGATTCTCCCGCGCAAATCTAACAATGGGGGCGTAATATTTCCAGGGAAAACCCCAACGTTGCAGATATTCCGTGTCCCGGACCAGTTGGGTTTCTGAGATCTCCCCCGCTAAATATTGATCTATCACTGACTGATAGGGACGCTGGAACATTTCCATGGCGATCGCTATTTGGGGATTGTGCTGATGCAATATTTGCAAAATCTCGAATTGGGCTTGATGGTCCAGGGTGTTGTCGTGGGTTTCCCCCAGATAGATGATGTTAGCCGTTTTGAGAGATTCTAAAATCTTTTGGCGCGCGGACGAACTGACAGAAGCCGCGCGCGGAAACTCTGCTAAAGCCGGGGAGGATGGATACATAGTTGATAGTAGGGGAAACACCAAAAACAGTCCCAGGGAACAGGTGCAGAATCGAGTAATCAGTTGGACTTTCAGGATATTATGCTTTTTATACATTTTTTGGATGTGGTAAGTGCATATAAACAAAAAATCTGTAGCCTAGGCTACAAAATTACCAAAAATAAAGACTTAGGCTGAGTTTATGGTATTTAATAAATAGTGTAGCAATAGATTTTCGTCATTTCGATAATCTTGACATAAGTATAACTCCCCATTTTCAACTGATAAGTTGCGGTTTGGGGAGTCAGTTTGTCTTCACATATAAACAGAATAAATTTTCATCAAAATACCCTGTTATCAATGGTTACCTTTTTTGGTGATATCTACCATTTTTATGAATATCACTAATGGGGTGGTTAGCGCGCAATGCAGCCATAAGCTGAGGTTTGACGGCTTTCACCCACTGGTCAAAGTCAAAATTTTGATCATGGTTAGAATTAGGGAGAGTCGTGTGGTTGCGGTCAGTGCGGGTGGTACTCATAGGGATAGCTTATCAAGAGAAAAGATTGACTTATAATTAGCCTAGCGATATATCCCCAAATATTCAATACTAAATGCAAAACTTAACCCAAAATTAATCTGTGAAGAGTGGTAAGGATGGGTTGTAGCCGGGGGGACTAGGAGGAGTGAGCCGGGGTCAGGTGAGATTTCCTGGTTGATATGCGCCACCAATTTTGATAATTTGATAGGCTAACTAAATAGTGTTAGGAACCTGTAAAGAAGTGGATATTGTAATTGGGCGTGGCAAAAAGGCTCGTCGAGCATACGGAATTGATGAAATTGCCCTAGTTCCTGGCCATCGAACCCTTGATCCAAGTTTAGCGGATACCAGTTGGACTATTGGCAATATTAACCGAGAAATTCCGATTATTGCTAGTGCCATGGATAGCGTGGTAGACGTGAATATGGCGGTGAAACTGAGCCAAATCGGTGCGTTGGGGGTTCTGAACTTAGAGGGTATCCAGACCCGTTATGAAGATCCCAACCCGATTTTAGATCGGATTGCCTCGGTGGGAAAAACGGAGTTTGTGACGTTGATGCAAGAACTCTATGCTGAACCGATTAAGCCGGAACTGATTAAAAAACGGATTGCCGAAATTAAGGCTCAGGGCGGTATTGCGGCGGTTAGTGCTACTCCAGCCGGAGCCAGTAAATATGGCGGTACTGTTGCTGAAGCGGGAGCAGACTTATTTTTTGTACAAGCTACGGTGGTTTCAACGGCTTTTCTGTCCCCGGAATCGGTGACTCCCTTAGATTTGGCTCAGTTTTGTGCAAATATGCCTATCCCGGTGATTTTAGGTAACTGTGTCACATTAGAGGTGGCGCTCAACCTAATGAAAGCCGGAGCGGCGGGAATATTGGTAGGTATTGGACCGGGTGCGGCTTGTACTTCTCGTGGTGTGTTAGGGGTGGGAGTTCCCCAGGCGACGGCGGTGGCTGATTGTGCTGCGGCTCGTGATGATTTTTATCAGGAAACTGGGCGTTATGTTTCTGTGATTGCTGATGGAGGATTAATTACTGGGGGCGATATCTGTAAGTGTATTGCTTGCGGTGCTGATGGTGTGATGATTGGCTCTCCCTTTGCTCGTGCTGAAGAATCTCCAGGACGGGGATTTCACTGGGGTATGGCTACTCCTAGTCCTGTGCTTCCCAGGGGAACACGGATTCAGGTGGGTTCTACGGGAACATTAGAGCAAATTCTCCGGGGTCCGGCTCAGTTGGATGATGGGACACACAACCTGCTGGGAGCTTTAAAAACGAGTATGGGAACTTTGGGAGCGAAGACTATCAAAGAAATGCAGCAGGTAGAGGTGGTGATTGCTCCCTCGCTGTTGACTGAGGGTAAGGTCTATCAAAAGGCACAACAATTGGGAATGGGTAAGTAGCAATTATTGGGCTTTCTGTACCCGACTGGCTGATTTTTCCGGGGGGTGGTCTGATTAAGTATCGTAAAATTTAGTGTTACCCACTGGAATTATTTGGGAAAAAGTGCCACAATAGAAGTGGCGGAGACAAATGTTTCCGTTCACTCCTCACACCACACTCCGCCTGGACCTACGGTTCGGGCGGTTTCTTAATTGGGTAATCGTTTAGGTTAGCCAAAATTTTTGGCGATCGCCTGATATGATTAACTTCGATATGCTGTAGTCTTTTGTACAGCCTGGTATCAGAACCATCGGGACAAAATTGCTAATTCTGCCCCAGTTGGTTTGGTGGTAGAATGATTTACGATTTAGATTAAGGATTGGAAGGAATGTCAACAGCCGTAGAAGTTACTGATAGCACCTTTGAGCAGGATGTACTGGAAAGCGAACTTCCGGTGCTGGTGGATTTCTGGGCTCCCTGGTGTGGCCCGTGTCGCATGGTCGCCCCTGTAGTTGAGGAAATTGCAGAGCAGTACGATGGACAGATTAAAGTTGTTAAGCTCAATACCGATGAAAATCCCCAGGTAGCAAGCCAATATGGAATTCGCAGTATTCCCACATTAATGATCTTTAAAGGCGGCCAGAAGGTCGATATGGTGGTGGGAGCGGTTCCTAAAAGTACCCTTGCTAATACATTAGAAAAGTACCTTTAAACCATGGGCTAGACCCGAAACTTGAGATTAAGGGCTTTATATGTGATAGGCTCCCAAAGAATCAGGTTTGAGCGGGATTAAAGGTTCTCCAACCTATCTCGACCCCTAATTAATGCGCGTAAGGTGTTACGGAAATTTCCCGCCATGAGGCAAACTATCCCTATCCTACCTGCACCATTAGTCAAGGCGGCGGGAGTGTCAATAAATAAAAAGCCTGTCTGTCAGGTCCAAGGTGGAGAGTCGGCAAGCGGGTTGTCCCGCCTGCCCCTTTTCCTGGAATTTTCAGCTATGATTGGTGGAATTTTGTAGATAGATAGCCCGGTCAAACTGCGAATATAGGGCGAATTGTTGTCAGTTGTTCTGATTTTATGAATGCTTCTGGAAATGGAGATACGCTGGCATCTCTCAAGAGAGAGATTAACGAACTCATTGATGAGCTACCGGAATTAAAGCACGAAAAATGGATTTTGCGATCGCTTTCTAGCCTGGTGCGTATAGCACAATCGGAGATTGAGTCCTTGGACTGGAAAATTCTCTCGGCTGCTGTGTTGGATATGGAACAGGGATTTGAGATTTTTTATCCTTATCGCCATGTTCGCAAAATCTGCATTTTTGGTTCGGCGAGAACTTCACCAAAAGCCCCAGAATATGATATGGCGGTAGAGTTAGCGCGTTCGATGACTCAGCAGGGATTTATGGTGCTAACAGGCGCTGGCGGCGGAATTATGGAAGCGGCTAATTTGGGCGCGGGTGCAGAGCGATCGTTTGGTTTAAATATCAAACTCCCCTTTGAGCAGTTTTCTAATCCCTACATTGAGGGAGATCCTAAGCTGATTAAGTTTAAGTATTTTTTCACCCGCAAATTGTTTTTTCTGCGCGAAAGTGACGCTTTGGCTATGTTTCCGGGTGGTTTTGGCACTTTGGACGAAACTTTTGAGGGTTTGACTTTGGCTCAAACGGGAAAGTTTGGTCCGGCTCCGGTGATTTTGATTGACCATCCGGGGGGAGATTATTGGTATGATTGGCAAGAATTTGTCAGAAAACAGCTTTTGCGACGGGGTTTGATTTCCCAGGATGACCCTAGTATCTACACGATTACAGATAGTTTGGCTGTAGCAGAGGCGGCGATCGCTGATTTTTACCAGGTGTATCACTCTAGTCGCTATGTGGGGGATTTATTTGTGATGCGCCTAAATTGTGAACTGAGTGATGAACAGGTAGAATATCTTAATCAAGATTTTCAGGATATTCTCTCGCGGGGACGCATAGAAAAAAGCCCCGCCCTTCCCAAGGAATTAGGAGATGAAACGGAACATCTACCCCGCTTAGTTTTTTATTTTAATCAACGGGACGTGGGGCGTTTATATCTTATGATTGCTGCTATCAATAAGATGGGGCAAAATTTACCAGGTGCATCTCATCCTGAACAGAAGTAGTCAGGGGAGGCCAAGAAAAACTAATTCCCAAATCGATATCCTTTTCCATAGACAGTGTGGACGAGGGGGACTTCGTTGGGTAGTTCGATTTTGCGCCGCAGGAGGCGAATTTGAGCAGCTAGGACGTTGCTGCTGGGTTTTTTATCTGTTTCTCCCCATAGGTGTTGGTGAATTTCGGTGTGGGTGAGGAGTTGTCCGGGGTGGCGCATGAGATACTCTAGTAATTGGCTTTCCTTTTCTGATAATTCGATCGCTCTTTGTCCACGATAGGCTAATTGAGTTTCACAATCGAATTGCAGATCACCGAATTCTAGGCGGTTAGAGGTGACTGCGACATCTAAAATAGGAGGGCGACGCAATAGCGCCCTGACTCTGGCTAGTAGTTCCCGCAGTTCAAAGGGTTTAACTAAATAGTCGTCTGCGCCTGCGTCTAGTCCTTTTACCCGGTCGTCTAGGGTATCTTTGGCGGTGAGAAATAGTATGGGGGTGCGGTTTTGCTGCGATCGCAATTGGGCGCAAATTTCTAATCCTGATTGATGGGGTAACATCCAATCAAGAATCAATAGGTCATAGTGATGGTTTTGGGCGAGGGTCCCGGCTTGTATACCTTCATAAGCCTTATCGACTGTATAACCTTCTCGACTGAGGGCGCGACTGAGGGAATTGGTTAATTCCACTTCATCATCTACAAGTAGAATCCGCATGAATATTAAGCTAAATTTGTTGACATATTGACGTACTCACGGCGCTAAAGCAGCGGTGATTCTGGGCGACTCATAGCAACTCGCCTCATGGTTTCGGGTCTAGGTCTCCCTGTCAACCCCAAAACAGTACATGGGGAAGGAAGAGGAAAAGGGTCTTTGAGGGCGAGGCTGCAACGGAAAGATTTAATAAGATTGTATCAATATTGTTCCAGTAAGGTTAAGCTAACTCATGGTTAGATAAATTTCCGAAGTTATTATGATTACTGTTGCACTTCCTAAAGGCGCTTTACTGAAAGATAGTATTCGTTTGTTCAAAGCGGTTGGACTGGATTTTAGCGCTTTTCTGGATTCGGCTAATCGCCAATTACAGATTGAAGATCCGACAAAAACGGCTAAGGCTTTGCTGGTACGAGCCCAGGATGTGCCTGTTTATGTAGAATATGGTCAGGCGCAATTGGGGATTGTGGGCTATGATGTTCTGCGGGAAAAGCGTTCTCAGGTGGCTTCTGTGGTTGATCTCCAATTCGGAGGATGTCGGATGTCGGTAGCTGTGAAAAAATCTAGCCCCTATAGTCGTCCGGTCCAACTCCCCCCCCATAGCCGAGTTGCTTCTAAGTTTGTTCACTGTGCGAGTGAATATTTTGAGAGCATTGATTTACCTGTGGAGATTATACCACTTTATGGGTCGGTTGAATTAGGGCCGATTACGGGAATGTCTGAGGCGATCGTGGATTTGGTGTCAACGGGTCGCACGCTACAGGAAAATGGCTTAGTGGAAATTGAGGTGTTGTTTCAAAGTACGGCTCAACTGATTGCTCATCCCCTCAGCTATCGGTTAAATTCTGATGGTTTAAATGAGTTGATTGCACAAGTGCGATCGCAGATTTTGGTAGCTGTCTAATCACTGAGCATTACTCACAGTTTACTCACAGTTTACTCACAGTGCGATCGCATACGTGGGGATGGTTTACGAGGTTGAGTGAATCGTGATTAGTTGTTGAGAAACCCTGACTAACTACCTGGGAGTAACAATAGTGCATTTCCCCCAGGGACTACGGGAGTGCATAGTCAGGGAAAACCATAACCACTGGCGGGTCAGGTTAGTTAAGAAAAACTTAATCTTCACCTGATCAAAAATATGGTATAAATGATTGTATAAGCCATAGTTTATGGAATCCCTAAAACTACCAACTCCCCACAGGTGTCGGTATTATGGCTATTATTCGGTGCAATATTTATCATGAGGAGTCGTAAAAAATGACTAATGCTCAAGTTGTCCGAGAACAATTAAGCGCCACCGATCCGGCTAGTCCCTCTCTGCGTAATCCAGCCTTACTGACCCGCTACGATGATTATATTATTCAGCCTACCTTTCCCAATGCGAATGTTTCGATCGCTGTAGACGCATTTAATACAATGCAATATGACCCAATTGTGAAAGTTTTTCAACTTGGGCCTAATGATACTGCTCCTTTCCCTGGTCAAAGTCCGATCGCAGCCAATGACGATCGCGCCTTGGGAAACCGGAACGCCACTATTGCGCCAGGTCAGATTGAATTTGGTACAGGTTTAGGGGCACCGAGTACCCTGAGAGCCGATGGGGTTTCCCGGTATTTAGTGCGGGTAACAAGTTATGATCCTCTGCCGGATAATAGCACATTTCCCCCGACGGGAGAACTACCCCAAGACTATCAATTAGCGGTTAGTGTTGATTTAGGAAGTTTAAACCCTCCAGATATTGCTAATGGGGGAATTTTAGGACCTAATGAGTTTGCCGGCCCCGATGTCGATCCTTTGACAGGTGTAGCTAGATTCTGGGATGCTGAGGCGGGTTCCCATATTTTTACGGCTGATCAAATGGAAAAAAACACCTTAGCCAGCAATCCACAAAGATTTGTGAATGAGGGGTTTGAATTTGTATCAGAGGGAGATACAGTCCTACAACGCTTTAGAAACTCCCAGGGTGGTTTTTTCTATGCCAGCAATCCCGGGGAAATTAGTTTTGTGCAAACTCTGCAAGAATGGGTACCGGATGATCCCGGAACTCCGATTCGGGTTTTTTCGTCTCCCGTGCCTGGTGCATTACCCGTATTCAGAGCTTTTAATCTGGATACTAATGGTCATTTCTATACGATTGACCCCAATCAAGCAGCCTTTGCTAATAATTTACCTAATTTCGACGGTCAAGGGGTTTCATTCTATGCGCGACCGATTGCGTAAATGGGGAATGGGGTTCTGCGGAATTAACTATTAACTAAACAGTGGTCATCTTAACTCCCTGCTGCTAGAATTTAGGATAGCAGTAGGGATTTGCTATGAACAGGGGGGTTAATCAGCCCCGGAAAGGGCGATCGCCTTTTGACAAAATCCATAGCAGTGAGACCATTAGAATAATTAGCACTGATGAAAAAAATTATATTAGGATTAATAGTCTTTGCTTTAGTGATGATCACTCCAGCATTAGCAGAACAGCCTTTATTTGTAGCGTATCCTCCTAACCAACATAGGACTATATCCGATCGCATTTTTCTAATTGGCACCGCCGCCCCCCATGGTGAGGTATTAATCAATGGTCAAGTTATCGATCGCAGTCAAGGGGGACATTTCGCCCCCACTTTTCCTCTGGAATTAGGGGAAAATGAATTTATCCTCCGCCACGGTGATCAGGAAATTCGCCGCACTATTACCCGCGTTTCTAATCAACCACCTATCCCCGATGGAATAGCGTTTGTGCCGGAATCCTTGACCCCTTCTAGCCCCATTTCCCGACTGCCAGGGGAAATTCTTTGTTTTAGTGCGATCGCACCTCCTAACGCCGAAGTTTCCGTGAATATTGGGGGGGAAACTATCCCGCTATTTAAGCAAACTGAAAGTCGGCAACTTCCTGATAATAAGGCGGTTTTGACTGGCACCAACGAACCTATAAATATAGGGGGAAAGTTCGGGGGATGCGCCACTATTTCCCCAGATACTGATTTTGCTAATAATCGGAAGGCGATCGATTTAGGTCAACCCCGATATCAACTTATTCTCAATGGTGAAACCGTCACGCAAACAGCCACCGGAACCGTGTCTATTTTGTCTCCGACTCAATTTGAAATCGCCGAAGTAATTGTCGATGCAGGGGTCGCCAGAACCGGACCTAGCACTACTTATTCCCGTCTAACTCCCCTTCCCAAAGGAACCCGGTCGCGCATTACTGGTAGGGATGGAGATTATTTACGTCTGGACTATGGCGGATGGATAAAAGCGGATGAAACCCGGATTTTCTCCGGTTCTATTCCTCCTAATTCCATGATTCGCAGCGCTAGTGCGCGCCGAGATGGACAATGGACTAAGGTTTATTTTCCTTTACAAGTTCCGGTTCCGATTAGTATTAAACAGGGCGATCGGACTTTAACTATTACTCTGCATAATACAACTGCCCAAACTGATACTATCCGCTTTGATGATAACCCATTAATTGAACGGATGGACTGGCAACCTGTTCTCTCACCCATGGGAGAAACTCAAGCAGCGGTTGAATATACTTTCCATTTTAGAACTTCTCAGCAGTGGGGATATGAAGTTAATTATGCTGGCACAACTTTGGTTTTATCCCTTAAACATCCCCCCGAATTGGGTGCGTTAGATGATCAGAGTTTTCTGGCATCTATTCGCCGGGGAAGACCTCTAACCGGGGTGAAAATTTTACTAGACCCCGGACATGGTAGTGATGAGGATTTAGGCGCGAGAGGACCGACAGGATACCCGGAAAAAGATGTCGCTTTGATCATGTCTTCTCTGTTGCAAAGTGAGTTAATTAAACGGGGTGCAACGGTGTTTATGACCCGCGAGGGTGATGATGATTTATGGCCTCATGAACGGGTGGAAATGATTAATCAACAAAAGCCGGATCTGGCTTTTTCGATTCATTATAATGCCTTACCGGATAATGGAGATGCCATCAATACCAAGGGAGTTGGGATGTTTTGGTTTCATCCCCAAGCCCACAATTTAGCGGTTTTTCTGCATAATTATTTGGTAGAAAAATTGGATCGACCTTCCTATGGTGTCTTTTGGAATAATCTCGCCCTAACTCGTCCTTCTGTTACCCCTTCGGTATTATTGGAATTAGGGTTTATGATTAATCCCGAAGAGTTTGAATGGATTATTAACCCGGTTGAACAGCGGAAATTAGCGACTACTTTGGCTGATGCTATTGTGGAATGGGTACACTCTAGGGTAACAGATTCTTAATAATCGAAAACGCAAATAATTAATAATTAATAATTAATAATTAATAATTGTTAATTGTCGGGGCGGGTTCTGCCAGTTTATCGTTTGCCTAGGAGAGGATTAATAAACCCGCCCTCACCCGGTGATTAATTAATAATTGTTAATTGTCGGGGCGGGTTCTGCTAGTTTATCGTTTCCCAACCGGAGGATTAATCAACTCGCCCTCACCCGGTGATTAATTAATAATTGATAATTGTCGGGGCGGGTTCTGCCAGTTTCTCGTCTCGCCACCAGAGAATTAATAAACCCGCCCCCAGCCAGTGATTAATTAATAATTGATAATTGTCGGGGGGTTCTGCTAGTTTATCGCCTCCCAACCGGAGGATTAATCAACTCGCCCTCACCCGGTGATTAATTAATAATTGATAATTGTCGGGGCGGGTTCTGCCAGTTTCTCGTCTCGCCACCAGAGGATTAATAAACCCGCCCCCACCCGGTGATTAATTAATAATTGATAATTGTAGGGGCGGGTTCTGCCAGTTTCTCGTCTCGCCACCAGAGAATTAATAAACCCGCCCCCAGCCAGTGATTAATTAATAATTGATAATTGTAGGGGCGGGTTCTGCCAGTTTCTCGTCTCGCCACCAGAGAATTAATAAACCCGCCCCCAGCCAGTGATTAATTAATAATTGATAATTGTAGGGGCGGGTTCTGCCAGTTTCTCGTCTCGCCACCAGAGAATTAATAAACCCGCCCCCAGCCAGTGATTAATTAATAATTGATAATTGTAGGGGCGGGTTCTGCCAGTTTCTCGTCTCGCCACCAGAGAATTAATAAACCCGCCCCCAGCCAGTGATTAATTAATAATTGATAATTGTAGGGGCGGGTTCTGCCAGTTTATCGCCTCCCAACCGGAGGATTAATCAACTCGCCCCCACCCGGTGATTAATTAATAATTGATAATTGTAGGGGCGGGTTCTGCCAGTTTATCGCCTCCCAACCGGAGGATTAATCAACTCGCCCCCACCCGGTGATTAATTAATAATTGATAATTGTAGGGGCGGGTTCTGCCAGTTTCTCGTCTCGCCACCAGAGGATTAATAAACCCGCCCCCAGCCAGTGATTAATTAATAATTGTTAATTGTCGGGGGGTTCTGCTAGTTTCTCGTTTCCCAACCGGAGGATTAATAAACCCGTCCTTTGGGGAGAGAGGGATAATGGCGTGGGGTGTAAATCCACTGCTGGTTTTGGTTTTGGTTAATGATGCGAGTTTGGCTGTTTCCAATTAAAATTATGGTTCGCATATCGGCATCTTGAGCGGTTAATTGTTCGAGTATTTTGACGGTGACGGTTTCTCCTTTTCTGCCTAAATTTCGGGCTAAGATAATGGGAGTTTGGGGAGACCTCCACTTTAATAATATCTGTTTTGCTTGGTCAAGTTGCCAGGTTCTTTGTTGAGAAACAGGGTTATAAAATGCCATGGCTAAATCGGCTTTGGCGGCTAATTCAATGCGGTTGATAATGACATCCCAGGGTTTGAGAATATCTGATAGGGAAATGACGCAGAAATCGTGTCCTAATGGTGCGCCAACTCTGGCGGCGGCGGCTTGCATGGCGGAAATACCTGGACAGACCTGGATAGCGATCGCCTCCCATTCTGGTTTGGCTTTGGTTTCTAATACTTCAAATACCGCTGAAGCCATGGCGTAAATGCCTGGATCGCCGGAAGAAATTAGCACCACTGAACGCCCTTTAGCGGCTAAATTTAAGGCAGTCTCCGCCCTATTTAATTCTACCCTATTATCAGATTCATGGCGGATAATTTCGGGTTTTCTTAAAAATTCAACTAGGTCTAAATAGGTTTTATAACCTACCCAATCACTAGCATTTTCTAAGACCTCGCGAACTTGGGGAGATAGCCAATCATGGCTTCCGGGTCCGGTGCCAATTATGGCTAATTTACCGGTGATTTCTGGTGAACTCTCTAACTGATAAATTAAGCGATCGCCCCTAGGTTGAAGAGTGTCTATATCTGCTTTATCTACGATTTGAATAGTCAATTTTCCCTGTTCATCAAAGGGCAATTTACTATTTTGTAACCAGGGTGCATCTCCTATCAATTTAACTTGTTCTCCCGCCAACAAATCGGAAATAAAGGTTTTGGCATCATCAGGATTAATCAATTGATAACCCTTGGGGGGAGATAATAAAGCAGTTTTAAATCTAATTTCTCCTGTGGTGGTAATAGCTGGAGAAACCTGCAAGAATTGGGCAATTTTACGCGCCAAATCATTAACCCCTTGTAAACCCCCTAAAAGTGGCACGACGGCGCTACCATCTTCAGCCACAGCTAAAACCGGAGGTTCCTGCCATTTATTGATTAATAATGGTGCTAAAGTGCGAATTAAAATCCCCGCCGCACAAATGCCAATAATGGGGGTTCCTGTTTGGAAGAGTTCCCGCAGGGTATCCCCAAAATTATCATAGGTTAAATCAGCCGACTGGGTGCGTTTTGGGGAACCATAGATAATCCCATTACCTAGCGCTTTTTGGATGTTCTTAGCCACATCAAGACTATTTTCGGTTAAAACAATAATGGCTGGTTGGTTCATAACTTAGGGGGAATTAAGGGTTAATTCGGGGTTATTTGGGCAGGTTCTGACTAGGTACTAAAATTAATGACCAGTAGGTAACTGAGTTATGGTCAACTTCTGTAATGGGGATAATTGCCTGATTTTTCCAAGTAGCGCGTTCGATATATAAAGCCCTTTGTAGTAGTCCTAAATCTGCCAAAATTTGATAAACTTTAGCAAAATGCCGACCTAATTTCATAATGGCGGCTGCATCAGCTACCGAGAGGCGATCGCGTAATATATCCGCCTCTAATGTAGCCGGAAGAATGGTAAAGACATCATTGCGATAAGTTATCGGTACTCCCAACATAGCCGCACTAGCCATCACTGAAGAAATCCCAGGTATGACCTCAATTGAAAACCGCCCTGATAAGCGATTAAAAATGTACATAAACGTACCATAAAGCATCGGATCTCCCAGACACAAAACCGCCACATCTTTCCCCTGGCTGAGATGTTCGGCAATTTTTTCCGCCCCGATATCATAATAAGGCTGTGACGATCGCTGCACACTAAAGGGTAGGGGGATAGGAATTTCGATCTGATCAGGGGAGATAAAATCGGCGACGATCGCCCTAGCTAAAACCTTGCCATTTTCCAAACTGGGATAGGCAATGACGGGAACAGTTGTTAAAATACGATGTGCTTTTAAAGTTAGTAATTCCGGATCTCCCGGACCAATTCCCAACCCATAAAGTCGCCCTAATTTAGTCATAATTCATTTTCCTTTGCTAACGCATTTACTGCCGCCGCTGCGATCGCACTCCCACCGCGCCGCCCATGGAGTGTCATAAATGGAATACCACGGCTATTAGATGCCAATTCAAGTTTCGACTCTGCCGCGCCGACAAAGCCGACCGGAAACCCTAAAATCAGTGCAGGTTTCACTAAACCATCATCCAACATTTCCAGCAGGTGAAAGAGGGCAGTCGGTGCATTACCAATGGCTACCACTGCGCCTTGTAAATTATCCCCCCATAACTCCAATGCTGCCGCCGACCGAGTATTATTAATCTGGCGAGCGATATTAGGGACATCTGGATGATTTAGGGTACAAATAATCGGGTTATTTTTAGGTAAGCGTTTTTTAGTAATTCCCCTAGCCACCATCATGGCATCACAAAAGATGGCTTTTCCCTGTTGTAGTGCCTCCCGTCCGACTTTAACGGCATTTTCTGAGGCTTGTAAATCTCCGACAATATCCGTCATTCCGCAGGCATGAATTAACCTAACTGCTACATGAGATAAATCATCTGATAAACCTTGAAAGTTGGTTTCATCCCGAATTATTCCAAAGGATTTCTGATATATTTGGTTGCCGTCACGCAGGTAGTCTATCATCAGCAAATTTGCAGGTAATTAGTGATTAATTAAGTGGGCGATTTTGGGTCAAAAAATTGGCTAAAAATTCGGGTATTTCGGTAAATACTCCCTCAAAAATTTTTTGTTTTAAGGATTGTTCACCATCCCCAAGATACACTTGGTAGCCTTCGATAGTTTTCCCATTTTGATTAATTGTATGCCCTAAAAGGGTGATTTCTGCGGGACTGGGTTGAGCGCAAAATTTAGGGCAACCAGTTACATGAATATTAATAGGAGTATCTAAATTTAATCGCTGGTGGAGATATTCTGCTAATTGGGAAGCGTGAGTTTGAGTGTGGGTAAGTGATGCGGCACAGCCAGGCTTACCACCACAAGCAGCGATCGCCACTTGATTTGACTCAATTTCCGCGAAGCCTAATAAAGATAGTTTCGGCAATAATTGGCTGATTTGTTGATGGGGAATATCTGGCATTATAATTGTTTGCCAAGGGGTTAATCTTAACTCGGCATTACCAAAGGTTTCTGAAAGTTCGACTAATCCTAACCATTGTTGTGCATTAATTTGTCCTAGGTGTAATGATATCCCAATATAACACAATTCGGCGTTTTTTTGGGGATAAATTCCTAAATGATGATAGGGTTGGCTGGGGGTAGGTTCAGCGGACAATATCGGCAAGGGCTGGGTTAGTTGGCTGTTGACTTGCTGGATATATGTATCTAATCCTAGATGGTCAATTAGCTGTTTCATCCGAGGCTTTTTCCCGGTATCTAAGGGGTTGTTTCGGACATACTCCCCATAGACATTAATAAGGGTAGCGACTACAGATAAACATTGTTCTGGCGTGATGACAAGTTGGGTATTATATAGCTTTTTATCTCCGGCGATCGCCAACTGAAAATTAATGCTATTATTCCCATCATCTACCGAGATCGCATTAAGCTGAATCTCATTATATCGATGTTCCCAAGCCACCGGAGAACGGATACCAATTCCCACAGTCCCCCCCCCATCAACTCCGATGCTAAACTTAGGACTAAGTTCGCCAATTAACGGGTGATTTTGAATCAGATTATCCAGGGCTTTAATCAGGGGACTAGTATCAATTAACTCCTGGCTATCAATTCCCGCCGTCGGACTACCCATAATATTGCGTAGGTGGTCTATGTGGGGATTTTGAGCAGCTAAATTTAATTTTTGCAGCATCTCAAAAACGGCGCTAGTTGGTGGTTTTTGCACTCCCCGAATTTGTAAATTAGCGCGATTAGTTACTTGTAGCGTCCCTCCCCACTCCGTTAATAAATAACCCAATAATTTACCCTGTTTACTATTAATTAATCCGCCCGGAGTCCGAATGCGGATTAAAAAACCATCCTGGGCGTGGGTTCCATAAAATAGACCCGGACAAACATTTGCTTTAACTAACCAATTCATGGTGATTTGTTTCTCCATGCGACGCAGAGAATGAGCCGCAAAATTAGCTGATTTTGACAACTCATCAATAACTTGTAGTTGGCATTCTGACTCAGAAAATTGTATTACAGTTGCGGCACAGTGTCGGAATCTCACCGAACTTTCCCAACTACAAGCCCAAATACTATATCATGAATACTGGTATTTTAACTATAAATCATGGTCAGCAGGGATTTTTCCCACAAATGGTTATCAATTGTAGGAATTGGGGAAGATGGGTTAGAAGGGTTAAGCGCCACGGCGCGATCGCTTTTATCTATGGCTTCAGTAGTTGTCGGTGGTCAACGTCATTTAGCAATGTTACCCCCGGAGGATAAACGAGAAAAACTCCTCTGGACTTCTCCTCTGGATGAGTCGATCGCAGAAATTATCCGCCGCCGTGGTCAACCCGTCTGTGTTTTAGCTAGTGGCGATCCGATGTGGTATGGTATTGGCGTTACCCTTACCCGTCGCCTACCCCTTGAGGAAATTACTATAATTCCTTCTCCCTCTACATTTAGCCTAATTTGTAGTCGTTTGGGTTGGTCTGTAACCGATGTAGAAACCCTGAGTTTATGTGGTCGTCCCCTGGCTTTATTAAATCGGGTAATTTATGGGGGTGCGCATCTGTTAATTTTAAGTGCTAATCGTCGCACTCCCGCCGCCGTGGCTGAACTCCTAACACATCAAGGATTTGGTGATAGTTTAATCGTGGTGTTGGAACATTTGGGAGGCAAAAAAGAGAGACAAATTTCGGGTATCGCTTCCTCTTGGGATGTTGACGAAGTGGCTGATTTAAATGCGATCGCCGTAGAGTGTATTAGTTCTAATCCCGTTAACTTTTCCCCTAGTTTCCCGGGACTTCCTGACAGCGCCTACCACCACGACGGACAGTTAACTAAACAGGAGGTCCGAGCGATTACTCTCAGTCGATTATCTCCCCTACCGGGACAACTTTTATGGGATGTCGGTGCAGGTTGTGGGTCCATTGGTATTGAGTGGATGAGAAGTGATCGCCGTTGTCAAAGTATCGCCATAGAACAGCATCCCAGACGCTTAGAATATATTGCTGATAATGCCACAGCTTTAGGGACTCCAGACCTGCAAATAATAGCCGGAAAAGCACCCGAATCATTAATTAATTTACCTTCCCCTGATGCCATTTTTATTGGTGGTGGTATTACCACCCCAGGTCTATTAGAAACCTGTTGGAAAAAATTGCGATCGGGAGGTCGTCTAGTGGCTAATACAGTCACAGTTGAGAGTGAGTTAATTCTGTTACAATGGCATAATCAATTAGGGGGGGAACTTACCCGAATTGGCATTGAAAGAACTGCAGCCATTGGCAATTTTTTAGGCTGGAAACCCTTAGCTACTGTCACTCAATGGTCAGTGCTGAAACCATAACTAAAAAGGCGGTTTATTGTTGGTGTAACCAAGCGATCGCCGACTCAATATCAGCCACTGTTTCCCCCATAGGAATGGGAGGACGTTGCACCATAACCACAGGTAATTTCAACTCTCGCGCCGCCACAATTTTGGCGTAGGTAGCATCACCGCCGCTATTTTTACTAACAATTGCACCCAGTTGATATTCCCGTAAAATTGACAGTTCATCTATCACCGAAAAAGGCCCCCTTTGTAACAATAATTCCCCCCTAGGTATAGGTAAATTCGGCTGAGGTGGGTCAATCATCCGCATTAAAAACCAGATATCTTTTAGTTCAGCATAGGCGGAAAGTTCCTGACGACCAATAGTTAAAAATACCCGTTCAGCTAACCCTGATAAAACCATAGTAGCCTGTGAGTGACTATCCACCTCAACCCAGTTATCGCCGGGGACTTTTTCCCAAGCCGGACGGACAACCATTAACCGTTTAATTCCACATTCATTAGCTGCTATAGCCGCATGGTCAGAAATTTGGGCAGCAAAGGGGTGGGTAACATCAATTAAAATATCAATTTTTTGTTGTTTTAAATAGTCGATTAAACCCTGAACACCGCCAAAACCGCCAATCCGAAAAGCCGCCGGGTCTTTCGGGGTAACTGGCTGTTGAGTGCGACCCGCAAAAGAAGCGATCGCCTCTATATTCGCCATAGTTTGAACCCTATCATATAGGGCTGTCGCTTCCGCCGTTCCTCCCAAAATCAAGATTTTTTTACAGTAATTACTCATCCAAATTAATAGGTTAAGATTAGCCCGATAAACCCCAGCAAAAACCAGGTTTTCTATGGGAATTCCAGACAGACTTAACCATCAATTCCATAAAAAACCCAGTTCTTGACTGTCAGAATTATCTACAGACCAGATAAAACTTCCCGCGCCGCCGCCAGAGTTTGATCAATATCTTCCTCAGTATGCACAAAAGAAGTAAAACCAGCCTCAAATTGTGAAGGAGCCAAATAAATACCCCGTTCTAACATACCTCGATGGAAGCGACCAAACTTCGCCAAATCCGACTTTTTAGCATGATCATAATTATGAACAGGTCCCTCCGTAAAAAAGAACCCAAACATCGCGCTAATTTGGCCACCACAGGCTGCATGACCTGTTTCTTTAGCAATTTCCAATAAGCCATTACTCAGCTTTTTGGTAATTTGGTCGAGATATTCATAAGTCCCCGGCTTTTGCAATAGTTCCAAAGTCTTAATTCCCGCCGTCATGGCTAGGGGATTTCCTGATAGGGTTCCCGCTTGGTACATGGGACCTGCTGGCGCGACCATAGCCATAATATCCTGACGACCGCCATAGGCTCCCACAGGTAAGCCACCACCGATAATTTTACCCAAAGTAGTTAAATCTGGGGTAACACCAAATTTTTCTTGAGCGCCACCGTAAGCAATGCGGAAGCCAGTCATCACCTCATCAAATACCAGTAAAGCGCCATTTTCCTCGGTCAGCATCCGCAAACCTTCCAGGAAACCCGCATCAGGAGGAATAAAGCCAGAGTTGCCTACAACGGCTTCTAGGATGATACCTGCGATTTGACCTGGATTTTCCGAAAATAGTTTTTTGACCGCTTCTAGGTCATTGTAGGGGGCGTTGAGAGTGTTTACAGTCACGTTTTTAGGTACGCCGGGAGAATCGGGTAAGCCGAGAGTCGCCACACCCGATCCGGCTTTGACTAGGAACATATCCGCGTGGCCGTGGTAGCAGCCCTCAAATTTGATGATTTTTTCGCGACCCGTAAAGGCTCGCATTAGTCGCAGTACGGACATACAGGCTTCCGTACCAGAGTTGACAAACCTTACCATTTCGATGCTGGGAACAGCGTCGATCACCATTTCCGCTAAAACGTTTTCTAGGGCGCAGGGTGCGCCGAAACTGGTCCCTTTTTCTAGCGCTTCGTGGAGAGCGGCGATTACTTCTGGGTGAGCATGACCGCAAATAGCTGGCCCCCAAGTGCCAACATAGTCAATATATTGGTTCCCGTCAACGTCCCAAACGTATGCTCCTTTGACGCGATCGAAAACTATGGGTTGACCGCCAACGGATTTGAATGCACGCACTGGGGAGCTAACCCCCCCTGGCATGATTTTTTGGGCGGCGCTAAAGATTTCCTCAGATTTTGTTGTTTTTAATGGGGTGCTTACCACTTTAATCTCCTTATGCTGAATATGTTTGGATGCTGTGGTGCCAAATTTGCTAACGGTGAGACACAAAATGATATTCTAAACAGTAGTGGTGTTTTTTATGAAATTTAGTGGAGTTATGGCAGCCGGGAAACCCCCAGAATTGGGGAATCTGATTGATATTGATAAAATTCGTTACGATGATCAGGGCCTGGTAGCGATCGCCATTCAAGATATCTTAAATGGTGGGGTTTTGGCTTTGGGGTCGATGAACCGGGAAGCACTACAGAAAACCCTGGCGACTCAACAACTGTGGTGGGTTCAACAGTCACAGATTGAACTTTGGCATCCTGATATTATACTGGAGTCCATTAGCTATGACTACCGGGGCAATTTTCTGGTGGCTGGAGTGGCCTATTGTCCCTCGGAGTTAAATGGCTCTGGTGGACATACCTTGGCGGGTTTGTTTCGGGTAATTTGCGATCGCCGTGATCATCCAAATTCCCAATCCTATACCTGTCAGTTATTCGCCGGTGGAGATAATAAGATTCTCAAGAAAATCGGAGAAGAGGCGGCGGAAGTAGTTATGGCTTGTAAGGATGATGAGCCGCAGGCGATCGCCTCGGAAGTAGCCGATTTATTCTATCATTCCCTGGTGGCTCTGGCTTATCATCAGGTGGATTTACGGAAAGTTTATGAACAGTTAGAAGCACGTCGTCAATGAGTAAATTAACTCCGATTTCCTTAACGGTTCATTATATTAATGGGGAGTCCTACGAGTTTGAGTTTATGCCTCAGCAAACTTTGCAGGGTAGCGCTGTCAGTCCTCTGCAACAGATTTTGGGTTCCCATGAAATTATTATAGAGTTGGAGGATCGTTTGTTAGTAATTCCCATGGAAAATATACAGGCGATCGAGATTTCTCCACCCCCTAGCATTTTACCGGATACGGCTATTCGTAATGCTCAACAGGTGGATTAATGGAGTATTTGGCGACCTCTATTTGGGGTCATTTTCGGCTAGGACATCCCCCGCTATTTTGGCTTTAATTTGGTCAATAAAGGCTTGATGATCTATAATAGGTTTGGGGATGTAACCATCAGCGCCACTTTGGGCTAAGAAATATTCGCGATCGCTTTCATCCCCTTGGGCGGTCACCAAAATCACTGGTAAATTAGCAGTTTCAGGATTAGCTTTGAGCATTTGGGTAATTTTAATGCCATCAATGGGTTGACCCTCATAATAACTATTGTTTAGATAAATATCCATCAAAATCAGATCAGCTTGTTTAGAGGTTGCCATATTGATCACAGTTTCCACATCCTCAGTATGACAGGCAAGCATCCCACCTTTACGGGTGATAATTCTTTTAAATATCTGCCAATTAATCGGATTATCTTCAACTACTAAAACAGTTTTCATATTTTCACCCTCATTTGCAGAATTATAGTGACTCAACATACAGGCTATATGATTAGCATCTTCTATTCCACTGATTCTGTCGATCGCAATAAGTTCAGGATTTTCAGGTGATGGCTATGGTATCTGATGCCCATTTAGAGGCGAAAAGGATGGAAAAGTTCAGGACAATTGAATTCCTTATCTAGTATAGCAGTGGTATCGGTTGTTGATGTGACCGCTAAGATACTTAATCAACAGAGTTTTTCAATGGATAAATCATATTTCATCTGAGAATATGCTCCTCGCCCTCGAAAACTGCCGTTTATGGGACTAGCATATTCAGGAATAGCACTAGAAACCAGGGCGATATTGCGATCGCTGATAGCTAAATTCTGAGTCGGGTCATAACCGCGCCATCCCCCCCCCGGAAGATAAACCTCAGCCCAGGCGTGAAGATGGCGATCGCTATTATTTAGGTCCCCTTCCTGGTAGCCACTAACAAACCGAGTGGCCAAACCCATGGCCCGACAAGCCTCCATAAACAAAACCGTCAGATCTCGACAGGAACCCGCTTGCTGTCTCCAAGTAATCCCAGGGGGGAAAGCCGCCCCAGTTTCCCGAATAGTATAGCGACAAGTCCGATAAATGCGTTGATTTAAATCACTTAAAAACGTGAGAATCTCCCCCCGGGAACCATGCCAAATTTCTTGGGCCAATTGCACAGCCGCCGGGTCAACTCTGCCTTCCATATAAGGCTGTAAATGCCTTAAAATCGGTGCGGGATAGTCAGCGATCGGCAATTTCATCGCCCAAGGTTCCAGCAAATAGTTAAAGGGGTTATGACAATGAGTTTCTACTTGGGAACTGACTTTAATCTTTAATTCTTTCGTCGGTTCATCAAACCACAATTTCAGGACATCATTACCATTGAGGTCAACAATTGCCGAAATTCCTTTAGGTTCGGGAACCACATCAATAGCAAAATCCTGTAGAGTCTGAAAGGCATCTGAACGGGGTCGTAACCTGACGATATGGGGGGTTAATTCTACATACTTAGTATAAGTGTATGTAGTGGTATGAGCAATCTGATAAATCATCACTGTGTCCGGGGTATTTCAACGAGCAATAGGGCTGACGAGGTACAGCCGCACCCCACCTACCAGTTAGTAGGAATAGGTGGGGAAGGAGAGAGGAATACTTATGTCAATGTCAACCTACTTGACTTTGACTGACTGTCTCCGGTATAGGTTCCAGGGCAAAAAATGTTTCAAACATTCTCTCTTGAATCCCATTAACCCGGGTTTGCAAATTATCGAGAAATTCATGTAATCCTCGATTCATAATCTCATCAATCATGATATAGTCCAACTCCGATCGCAAACGTCCCAACTCCAGGTCTACAGGATTTTTCCAAGTTCCCGGTCTAGTTCCGGTAATATGTTGAAGCGATCGCTCTGCCTGTAGTATGCAATACTGAATCGAGCGCGGAAATTCCCGATCCAAAATCAAAAATTCTACCACACCAAAAGGGGTAATCCGGTGTTGTCTGCGTTTACGATACATCTCATAAGCACTAGCAGATTTCAGCAAAGCGATCCACTGAATTTCATCTAATGTAGTTCCGACATCCTCCACAGAAGGCAGCAAAATAAAATACTTAACATCCAGAATCCGAGAAGTTTTATCAGCCCTTTCTAGCATTCTGGCCATACGTCCAAAATGCCAGCCCTCATTGTGAGTCATAGTCGCATCCATAACCCCAGCAAATAAATGGGCTTGCTGCTTCACCTGATTAAAAAACTCTGGCAAATAATAGGAACTATCTCCCATAGCAGCATCGCGCACCATCATATAGAACTCATTGACCTGTTCCCACATTTCCGAGGAAATAATTTCCCGGACAGAGCGCGCATTTTGTCGCGCCAACCGCAGACAAGATAAAATCGAGTTAGGATACTGATTATCAAAAGTCAGGAATTGAATCACATTTTCAGCGGTCGCCTCTCCGTAGCGTTCTTTAAACAGTTCTAAATCCCCAGTAGTTAACACCAAAGGTCGCCATTGTTGCTTCATTCCCGAGGGAGAATCCAACAACAAATTTTGGTTAACATCAACAAACCGGGCAATATTTTCGGCCCTTTCTATATAGCAATTCAGCCAATAGATAGAATCAGCAACACGACTGAGCATAGTTTTTTCGACTCAAAATGTAACGACAATTGTGGCTAACAAAGTTACCGCCAAGATTAGAATAAAACCCAAGTATCCTTACTGCCGCCCCCTTGGGAAGAGTTCACCACCAAAGAACCTTTTTTCATAGCCACGCGGGTCAAGCCGCCTGGATGAACATAAACCCCTTGAGGACCGTAAAGGATATAGGGTCGTAAATCGACATGACATCCCTCAAAGCTATCGCCTAGCAGGGTAGGAACGCGGGATAAAGAAAGGGTAGGTTGAGCGATATAATTGCGGGGGTTCGCCTTAATGCGTCCAGCAAACTCTAGTCGTTCTTCTTCTGTGGCTTGAGTCCCAACTAGCATCCCATAGCCACCAGCTTCGTTAGCGGCTTTAACGACTAATTTATCAAGGTTAGCCACCACATATTCAAGTTGCTGAGGTTCCCAACATAGGTAAGTAGGAACATTAGCCAAAATCTGATCTTCTCCCAGATAGTAGCGAATCATCTGGGGGACATAGGCATAAATTACCTTATCATCAGCGACACCGGTACCCAAAGCATTAGCCAGGGCGACGCGACCATTGCGATAGACCTCAGTGATACCAGGAACTCCTAAAAGTGATTCAGGATTAAAGGTCAGGGGGTCAATAAAGGTATCATCAATGCGGCGGTAAATTACATCAACCCGCTGTAAACCTTTTGTGGTTCGCATTTGCACATAACCATCTGCTATCACCAAATCCCGTCCTTCCACCAATTCTACTCCCATTTGTTGGGCGAGGAAAGAATGTTCAAAATAGGCAGAATTATAAATCCCCGGAGTCAGAACCACCACGGTCGGGTCATCGATGTGGGAAGGGGCTAAATTCAGCAGGGTATCTAGGAGATGACTGGGATATTCATCAACGGGTTGAATCCCTAGGGTAGCGAAGATTTGGGGAAAGGTGCTTTTCATTACCCGGCGGTTTTCCAGAACATAGGAAACCCCAGAGGGACAGCGTAGGTTATCTTCTAAAACATACCATTGACCATCGCGATCGCGTACTAAATCCGTCCCCGTGATATGACACCAAATATTTTTAGGGGCTTCAATTCCCATACAGGGTTTAAGAAAGCCTTTAGATGAGTTAATCAAATCTTCAGGAATCACACCATCTTTGACTATTTTCTGATCACTGTAAATGTCAGATATAAACAAATTGAGAGCCTGAATTCTCTGGATTAGTCCTCGTTCTAAATACGCCCATTCCTGCGCGGAAACAATACGAGGAATCATATCAAAGGGCAAAATCCTCTCGGTCCCCTCACTATCGCTATAAACGTTAAACGTTGCCCCTAGTTTCATCATGGCGGTTTTCGCCGCCTGTTGTCGCATCCTAATTTCTTCTGGGGACAGGGAATTAAGCCTATCTATTAACAGTTTGCCTTCGGGTCTCGGTTCCCCTGGAGAGGCAAATAGTTCATCGTAGAAATCACCTGGATCGTAAGAATCAAATAGCACAAATTGTAGCCCCAACTGCTCTAACACCTCTGATGATAAGGGGCTGAGTCCGTCCGGGAACTGTAGTTAATGATACCAACTGGTTAACCCCAAGTTAGTGGTGTTTTTTGTCGGATCCAATTATACCATACAACGGGTCACAGTTACAGTACAATTTCCTGGCCCCTATTGGTAAAGTGGACTTGTTGGATTTGCCAAACGGGGTTGCTAGTTAGGGTTTGGCGTAAACTACCGAACAGCGCTAGTTGTTCACAGGAGGACAGGGAGGTAAACACGCGGGGGCTATTGCTGGGAACCCGAAAATCTATGGTGATGGTATGCTGATGGCGGATAATTCGATACCCCAAGGAAAAGTCGGCGGATTCCTGGTTGTCTAAAACCTGCTTGACTGCCAATTCTAGGGACTGTTCCGCCGGAAGTGTAATGCTTCTTGGTACTAGGTTTTGACAGGTGCTGTCGGCTTGATAAAGGGTGACTGGGATAGTGTTTGCTGTGGGGACGGTGGGTTCTTTTAGGGGCGGCGGCACGGGAGGGGTTTCTGGTTTGCTTTGGGCGCTGCTGGTTTGGGGGTCGGGTTGGTTGATGGGGGTTTCGGAACTTTCCTCAACGGGGACACTACAGCTTGTCAAGGCGACAATCATCACTGTAGTCAAAACAGGGGGTAACAAATGTTGGATACTAATCATGGCTGGTATATGGGTATGGGGTATAGTTAATCATTCAAGGCTAAAAGGCTTGACTCCGAATAGCAGTCACCTGTCCCCGTTCTCCGGCGCGATCGATAAATATTTCTTGAATGAGGCTAAATGGTTACGACAAACTGGAATCGCCGACATATCCTATCTCTGGCTGATTTCACTGCTGCTGAATATGATACGGTTTTGCAAACTGCTGCTAGTTTCCGGGAGGTTCTCGGACGTAGGACTAAAAAAGTCCCGGCTTTACAGGGTCAGGTGGTGGCTAATTTGTTCTTTGAACCTTCGACCCGGACTCGCAATAGTTTTGAATTGGCCGCGAAACGTCTGTCGGCGGATACGTTGAATTTTGCGCCGGGGACTTCTTCGCTTACTAAGGGTGAAACTATCTTGGATACGGCTAAAACTTATTTGGCTATGGGAACGGATATGATGGTGATCCGACATCGTGAAGCGGGGGTTCCTTTGGCGATCGCCTCGGAGATGGATCGCCTTAATACTCAGGTGGCGATTTTGAATGCGGGAGATGGTCAACATGAACACCCATCCCAGGGATTATTGGATTTGTTTACTATTTGTCGGGTTTTTGACCCGGAAAATCCCCGCCTGGATTTATTGCGGGGTAAGAAAATTGCGGTGGTTGGGGATATTTTGCATTCTCGGGTGGCGCGGTCTAATATCTGGAGTTTGACGGCTACGGAAATGGAGTTGCATTTAGCTGGTCCGCCGACTTTGCTACCTAAATGGTTTGCGGGGTTGGGTAGCGATCGCCCGGGAAAATTGTTTTTACATTGGAGTTTAGATGAGGCTCTGGCTGATGCTGATTTTGTCATGACTTTGCGCTTGCAAAAAGAACGGATGACTAATTATTTATTGCCGAGTCTGCGAGAGTATCATCAACTCTATGGGATGACTACAGAACGCTTAAAGTTATGTCGTCCTGATGTCAAAATTCTCCATCCCGGTCCGGTTAATCGCGGTGTGGAAATTAGTTCGGAGTTGATGGATAATCCCGATCGCAGTTTGATTTCTCAGCAAGTTACTAACGGTATTGCGGTCAGGATGGCTTTATTATATTTGATTGGTGTCGGTAAGGGAGGATAGACGACGGGTGCAGGTATTTCCAGACCCTCAACAGTTACAAATGGCTATGGATGCGATCGCTCAATTTGAGGCCTCTCCTGTTCCTGGGGTCTGGCTAGGCTTGGATCGGGAACAGGTGATTAGTGAAATGCGATCGCGCCTTCAAAACCCCTTTAGTCTCAGTCAGGGAGGACAGCCTTTTTGTGGTCCGGCGGTGATGATTTTTGAACTGATTAGACATCACCCCCAACAATATGTCAAAATTTGTCGTAACTTGTTTCAAATCGGCGGCTTTCATACCCTCAAAAATACCTGGATTTCTGCGTCGGAACGTCTGCGAAATACCCACGGCAACTTTCTGATGCCTCAAGCTGATTGGATGCTACTTTCTACCCTGCGAGAATCTCAAAATTTATGGCTTCCTATTGAGCCTAATGCGCCGGATATTCTCCGTAACTTGGCGGGAATTACTAAGCCCTGGGAAATTGTGGGATGGACTCAGGAACTTCTCGGCTTTGCTGATGTTAATTTCACCAAACCTTATTTATTTGGTCATCTCCAAGCTATGGAAAATGCCACTGCTGTTTTAGACCAAGGTGGGGTGGTGTTGGCTTTGATAAATGCTGAGGCTTTACTCAAAAATAAGCCGCCTTTAATACCTTATCCTAGTCATTGGGTGGCGGTGGTCAGTGCTATGGATTTCACTGATACTAATTCTCCCCAATTAATTGATTTTCAAGTTTACAGTTGGGGTCAAAAAATGCGGGTTACAGCTACTCCTCAAGCCTTCTCCCTCCACTTCTGGGAAGCTATTACCGCACAACCATTATAAGGCGATCGCATCGGTGGATTTAACTAGATTAATTCCGGCGGCAGAAAACCTTTGAAATGCGGCTTCTGCGGCTTCTGTGAAATCGACTACACCTGGAACTATTACCGGAGAAGTACAATCTTCTAACACATAAACCCGTTGCGCTAAAGTGCGATCGCGCTGTTGAATTTCTGTCAGTAAATCCTCCACAGTCCAGGCGACACAGTGACTCTTAGCTTGACCCGCAATAAATAGCAGATCAAAGTTCAGCAGTTGCTCAATTAGCCCCTTATTTGTGTTACCAATACTCACGCCATTACTAGCCACTGAAACCTCTGGCTTTAGGGCTGAATAATTTTCCGTGAGGGGATGTTGACCTTTTAATTCTAGGTGAGTTTGACTGTAACGGGCGATATTATGAAAAAATAGGGCTTCTTCTACTCCTGAAACTAAAGCATGACTAATACCGCCCACCATACCATGATAGGGCCAAATCGTCAGAGGATAGCGCCCCCCTTCCGTCAATTGATGGGTATAATAGCGGGCGTGTTGTGCTAAGGTTTGTTCATCCCAACCCCTAAAATTTGGGGCGATCGTTGGATTAACCCGCCATCGACCTTTAGCGATATCCTCATCAGTAATAGTCCTTCCCGGTTCGGGATATTCACCACTATCATTCACCCAAAAAATCGGATGAAAAATCTGCATAGCAGTGTGAGTATCTAGGGTGGCTATAATTCCAGTAATTACACCCAAATGGCGATAAATAAACTCACATAATCGTTGATTATCTTGTACTGCACCCCTTACAAATAACTCAAATCCGGGAAGACAAAATGTATTCTGAACATCAATTAGTAATAAACCGATCCGTTTAGTATCCCTAGCTGCAGGTTGAATGTCATGTTCCTGCGCCCAAAGCCGTGCCTCTCTCTCCCGCTGCTGATAGGGTACTTTCCACACTTCCTCAAGTTTATGACTATCAAAGAAAACCGGAATCGGCAATTTGTTCATGAAAGCCCCCTAGGATAAGCCCGCACTGCCAGTTTCAGCTCTCCACAATTTAGCCAGACTAAATTTGCATATTGAGCCTATATCTAATAGTAGCATAAACCACATTATATGAGACTTGTAACCCATATTTTTCTTGTAGCCAGCTTTGGACATCACAATAAGTTTTAAAGCCAGAGTCTTGGCGAGTCAGCTTATACTTGAGTTCCTGTAACGCATCCGGGGGAATTTTTTGCCTACGTCCTTTTTTATATTCATTAAAAATTAAACGATCTATTCCACCTTGTTTATAGCGATTTAACCAGCGATGGATCGTAATTCGGTTCACCCCTAATACTACCGCTAATTTAGTAATACTACTAACCTTATTAGACTTGAGCAGATAAAGTGCTTTAACTTTCGCAAACCCCTCAGTTGCTATGGTTTGAGACATTAAACAATTCAGGTCTTCGAGCGTTTCTTGGATTTCCAATTGACGGTATTTCATCTCAATCACTCCAGGCTATGCAAGCCAATCCAATTAATCTTGATGATGATTGGCTAAAAATAAATATTCGATCGCATTAAAAATCACTTAGACCCAGCTATAAACAGTGATCAAATATACTGAATATTCAATCCTCCCTCAATTTTCACTAAGGCTAATGATTAATAATTGCCCTACCATTTAAACCCAGCTTACCAAGATAATCAACTGATTAATAAAATTACCCACAAAACCCACTTTATAAATCTTTTGCCTCCCCCCAAAACCTCCAAAACCCACCTTTTTTTAGGCTACTACCACATCCCAGAATATTTGGACCATCCCCAGATACCCTTGACAAAAAGCTGGCTATGTGCATAAAATAAAAAATTATCATATCTCTACAAAACTTAACAACCTTTAAATTGTGACCAAAAATCCTACTATTTCTAAGTCCCCTCTGAGGCGGTTATTTGAATATGCCGATCGCTATCGTCTGCAAATTTGGCAGGCCAGTATTTGCTCAATTCTCAATAAAATCTTCGACCTAGCGCCTCCGGTTCTCATTGGTGCGGCGGTGGATGTGGTAGTTAATGAACAGGACTCATTTATCGCCGGATGGGGTATTGAAAATGTCCAAAGTCAACTAATTGTTTTATCGATTATCAGTGGCATAATTTGGGGTTTAGAATCCCTATTTGAATATATTTATAAACTACTGTGGCGTAACCTCGCCCAAACCATTCAACATGAACTGCGTTTAGATGCTTATCGACACCTGCAAAATCTGGAGTTATCCTATTTTGAAGAACGCAGCACCGGCAGTTTAATGTCTATCCTGAATGATGACATTAATCAACTGGAAAGATTTTTAGATGTTGGGGCTAATGAAATTCTGCAAGTAGTGACCACAATATTAATTGTCGGCGGTGGTTTTTTCATTATATCTCCCGAAGTGGCTTGGTTGGCTATGCTACCGATGCCGTTTATTGTTGGGGGTTCCATACTGTTTCAAAAAAGGTTAGCGCCCCGTTATGCAGAAGTCCGCGAAAAAGTTGGTTTTCTGAATGGTCAATTGTCTAATAATTTGACGGGTATTACCACCATTAAAAGTTTTACCGCCGAAGAATATGAAGCGGAAAGAATTGGCAAGCAAAGTCAAGGCTATAGACTAGCTAATCGACGTGCGATCGCTTTTTCTGCCGCCTTTATTCCCCTGATTAGATTCTTGATTTTCTTTGGTTTTACTGCCACCTTAATTGTTGGCGGTTTACAAACCATAGAAGGACGGTTAGCAGTAGGCAGCTATAGTGTTTTGGTGTTTATTACTCAGCGTCTGCTGTGGCCTTTAACTCGCCTAGGAGAAACTTTTGACCAATATCAACGGGCGATGGCTTCTACCAATCGGGTGATGAATTTACTAGATACCCCCATTGCTACTCACCCCGGAAATATTGCCTTAAATAGTCAGGAAGTTAGGGGAGAAATTGACATTAAAAATATCACTTTTTCCTATAACCCTCAAATGCCAGTCATTAAAAACCTATCCCTATATATTCCTGCGGGAGATACCATTGCTATTGTCGGGGCTACTGGGTCTGGTAAAAGTACGTTGGTCAAACTGTTATTAAGGTTATATGAAATCCAGTCAGGAACCATTTTGATAGATGGCATAGAATTACAACAAATTAAACTGGAGGACTTACGAAAAGCGATCGGTTTAGTCAGTCAGGATGTGTTTCTGTTTCATGGGACTGTAGCCGAAAATATCGCCTATGGCACTTTTGATGCCAGTTTTGATGAGATTGTTAGTGCAGCGAAAGTGGCTGAGGCTGATGGTTTTATAAATAGTTTTCCCCTAGGATATGATACAATTGTGGGAGAAAGAGGTCAGAAACTATCGGGAGGACAGCGACAACGAATTGCGATCGCTCGTGCTGTTTTGAAAAATCCCCCCATTTTGATATTAGATGAAGCGACATCAGCGGTAGATAATGAAACGGAAGCAGCCATTCAGCGATCGCTGGAATACATCACCCAAAATCGTACTACTATTGCGATCGCTCATCGTCTTTCCACTATCCGCAATGCTGACTGTATTTATGTGATGGAAGATGGTCAATTAGTCGAGTGGGGAAGACATGAGGAATTGCTGGAAAAACAGGGAGTTTATAACGGCTTATGGCGAGTTCAGTCGGGCTTGAGGTTGTCACAGTAACCATGACTGCTAGAGAGCAAAATTAAGTCTTGACAAAAATTGATTTTAGATTTAAAATGGGGGTATTGTCGGAAAATGTCCTAAACCATATACCGTTAATTTGGGGGAGGTGATGGTTGTGAAATTAGCAGAAGCCTTAATTTTACGCGCTGATCTGCAGAAGCGAATCGCTCAATTACAACAGCGGTTGTTGCGAACTCTGAAAGTTCAGGAAGGCGAAGAACCTCCCGAAGATCCCCAAGACTTAATGGGGGAGTTAGAAAATCTAAGCGCTGAACTGCTGCGTTTAATTCAGCAAATCAATCGGACTAACTCAGTCACGCAATTAGAGGGAAAATCTCTATCAGATGCTTTAGCAGAAAGGGATACACTCAAACTCAAGCGCAGTGTTTATAAAGCGGCAGTTGAAGCAGCATCAGAACGCTACGATCGCTATACCAGAGGAGAACTGAAAGTATTAACTACGATTAATGTGGCTGAGGTGCAAAAATTGACCGATAGTTTAGCCCAAAATCATCGACAACTAGATACAAAAATTCAGGCTTTAAATTGGGCAACCGATCTAATTGAGACTTGAATAAACCCGGATAATTGTTGGTAGCCAAACCTTCAGAAGCGAGTGTGAACCGCCAACTCGGTAAGTTGGGAACATCAAACAAAAAAAACATGGTTGGATACTGGGCGTATTCTGGGTTCGACTCCCATTACAAATTTTGCCCAGCATTGTAACAAGGTTACAAGAGAAATGTCACATTTTACTACCGCATACTGGTCTGTATGGTTTGGTGAGGGTGGGTTAGGGGATAACAATTATCTGTAGGGGTTGATTGTCCTATAATATACTATAGGCCAATATTATTGATATAGTATCCAATGACGATCGCGATCGATTTGGGAACCAGTAACACAGTAATTTCCCGTTGGAACCCAGTTACTGAACAACCGGAAACCCTAAAATTACCTGGTTTGTCACAAATTTCAGCCCAAAATCCCCCATTAATTCCTAGTCTGCTTTATGTAGAAAATGCCAAGGAAAAACAAGTTTTATTAGGTCAACAAGTGCGCGATCGCGGTTATGATTTAGCCAACGATCCGCGTTTTTTCCGTAACTTTAAACGGGGAATTGGTAGTAATATTCAGGGATTTTTACCAGAAATTGACGGTGAGATAATCACCTTTGAAACCGCAGGAGAATGGTTTTTAAAAAATGCGATCGCCGCTATCAGCAACATTCCCCTAACGGTAGATTCCCTAATTTTTACAGTACCCGTAGATAGTTTTGAAACCTATCGCAACTGGTTAGGTCGTATCTGCGAGTCCTTGGAAGTCCCACAAGTGAGGATGATAGATGAACCGACAGCGGCGGCGTTGGGTTATGGATTAGGCGATCGCCAATTATTGCTAGTCATAGATTTTGGTGGTGGCACCCTGGATTTATCCCTAGTCCGTTTAGATGCCACGACCGCCAAAAATCCCCTAGGTTTTATTCTGAAATGGGGTCAAAAATCCTTAGCGGAATCTTCTGGACAAAAAGCCAAAACCGCGAGAGTTATCGCCAAATCAGGTCAGAATTTAGGAGGTTCAGATATCGACTATTGGCTGGTAGATGATTTCGCCCAAACCCAGGGATTAGTCAAAAATGCTTTAACCACCCGTTTAGCCGAAAAGCTGAAAATTCAGTTATCCCTAAAAACCCAAGCCAGTGAAGTTTATTTTAATGAGGAAACCTTCGAGAGTTACGAGTTAGAAATGACTCGCGATCGCTTCAATGAAATCTTGACACAAAACCAATTTTTTGAGAACCTAGATAAATCCATGGGTCAGGTTTTACAGCAGGCGCGTCGCCAAGGGATAGAAGTGGGGGATATTGACGCGGTTTTATTAGTAGGGGGGACTGTACAAATTCCGGCTGTTCAAGACTGGGTAAAGCAATATTTTAACCCTAGTCAAATTCGCAGCGAAAAACCCTTTGAGGCGATTTCTCATGGTGCATTACAACTAAGTTTAGGCACTAAAATTGAGGACTTTCTTTATCATAGCTATGGTGTTCGCTATTGGAATCGCCGGGATAATTGTCATGATTGGCATCCAATTATTAAATCTGGTCAACCCTACCCCATGACAGAAGCGGTAGAATTATTGTTAGGCGCTTCCTTAGAAAATCAACCCAGTATTGAATTAGTTATTGGTGAATTAGGCGACGAAACTGGGGGAACAGAAGTCTTTTTTGATGGCGATCGCCTAGTTACTCGCAGTCTCAACACTGGAAAAGCTACTGTCCAACCTTTAAATGATACTGACACCGGACGCAGTATTGCTAAATTAACCCCTCCGGGAAATCCTGGTAGCGATCGTATTCGGGTACAATTTCAGATTGATGAACAGCGTTTTTTACGAATTACAGTCGAGGATATATTGACCAGTCAAACCTTATTAAATAATCAAACAGTCGTCCAATTAAGCTGACACCAGGGAGTTAGGCTAGTGATTATCTTTCACGGTGCATAATTAAAATGGCGGGGGCTAGATAGAAATTCATTAATCCAGCTTTCCCGTCGTTTTCCCTGTTGATTAGCTTGCCAAATTTTACCTGTGTTGATATCCAAACAAGTTAGCCACCCTTTAGGGCTATATACCCGTGTATCAAGACAAATTGCATAGCCAAAATTTACAGGTTTTCCGCTTTTCTGGCTAGTATGACCACATACCATAATTTTACCAGAATAGTGAGGTTTAGCACTATAAAACTTTTCCCAAAATAAATGGTCATTGGATTGTTTAGATAGGGGGATATTGGGCGCAACATTAGCATGAACAAAAAAATGAGTTTCTTCTTCCCAATAGTCTAAACAGGTTTGTTCGACAAATTCCCAATGTTCAGGTAAAATATGGTTAATTTTAGGTTTTTTTCGGGATGAATTTTGGTAAGATAATATAGTTTGTTGACCGCCACAAATTTTCCAGGTATCTAAACTATTAGGATGCGATCGCGCTGCTAACATCATAATTTCATGATTTCCCCGTAGAGGGATTAACTGACCCTGATTATACAGATAAATTAACCTATCAATTACCCCCTTAGAGTCAGGACCGCGATCGACATAATCCCCCAGAGTAATCACGCGGTCATCTGGTTGAATACTCACCATATCTATGAGAGTATCAAAGGCTTTTGAACAGCCATGAATATCACCAATCGCCAAAATTCGCATAAACATTAATTGAGATATTTTGCTACTATTTTAACGCCGATTTAGGCGCATCCTAAATCGAATCGGGACGTAGGGAATCTCAAAATCATCAATCCAGCCAGTTTGTTTTTCCCCCTTTTGATTAGCTTGCCAAATTCTGCCACTATTGACATCTAAACAAGTTAACCAACCCTGACCACAAACCCAAGTATCAATGCAGATAGCATGACCAATATTAAGAGGTTGACCAGTTTTTTGGGTAGTATGACCGCAAACCATAGTTTTTCCAGAATAGTGAGGAGAAGGATGATCAAATGATTGCCAAAATAGCATCCTTTCCGGTTGTTTATTTAAAGGTAAATTGGGATACACATTAGCATGAACAAAAAAATGCGATCGGTTTTCCCACCAATTTCGACACACCTTTTCGAGAAAATACCAGTGTTTTTCAGGGATAGAATTAATCGCCTTATACCCGCCATTATGACCATAAGAAGCGATAGTTTCTTCCCCTCCAGAAGCCTGCCAATGATACCAGGCATCCCAACCCAAAGAACGCGATCGCAACATCAAAATTTCATGATTTCCCCGCAAAGCAATCAATTGTCCTCGGTCATGTAAATCGATGAGGCGATCGATAATTCCCTTCGAGTCTGGGCCGCGATCCACATAGTCACCCAAGGTGATAATCTGGTCATTTGGTTGCAGTTTAATCGCCCTAATTAGGGTATCAAAAGCCACCGAACAACCGTGAATATCACCAATTGCCAAAGTTCGTTTAGGCTTGTAAATCCTATTACTCATGTACTATAACAGGTGTGCCAACTGATGCCCACTCAAACAGCCATCTAGCATGGTCTACAGCAACATTTGTGCAACCGTGGCTAACTGGAGTTCCAAACATATTATGCCAATAAGCGCCATGAATTGCCATGCCGCCATCGTAGTACATTGTATAAGGAACATCCGGCACATCATAACCAGGGCCAGTCATACGGGTACTACGATACTTAGTTTGAACCCTAAAATTACCAACACGGGTAGGAGTTGAGGGTTTTCCAGTAGAAACAATCACCGCATAAACGGCTTTATTTCCCTCCCAAGCGATCAACCGTTGGCGAGTCAGATCAATTTGAATCCAACGTTCCGAAGACTGTTGTAAATCCAACATCCGCCGCGCTATCATGTTATGAAATTCTTGGGCTTGTACCGGAGTTGAGTCCCCGTAAAGCAGTGTTACCCCTAGACTCAGCCCCGCTACCAATAGTCCCAGCTTACGCCATGGAATTGAACTTTTCATGATTTCACCTTCCTAGAGTCTGTGCATGACTAAATCCATTTTAGAAGAATTTTACCCCTTCTGAATCATGGGATTTGTCCCCGTTTTCTGATTTATCCCCAGAGTTCAGGATATCTATTAAATGTTGCGCGCGCCCAGTAATTTCCTGCCAGTTACCCTGGGATATCGCCTGTTTAGGGAATAAATCTCCTGATAATCCCACCGCTATAGCCCCCCCTTGAATAAACTTCATAGCATTGTTTAAAGTTACTCCCCCAGTAGGAATCAAGGGTATTTGACCTAGGGGACCCTGTAAACTTTTAATATAATCAACACCTCCCACCGCTGAAATCGGAAAAACTTTAACACAACTCGCCCCATTTTGCCACGCAGTCACAATTTCCGTCGGCGATAAAGCCCCCGGAATTATCGGAATTGTCCTGGCTTGTGCTAATTGAATTAATGATAAATTAATGTGGGGAGAAAATATAAATTGTGCGCCACAATTGACAGCATCCCGTAAATTTTGCTCAGTTAAAATTGTGCCAGTCCCAATTAAACAATCCGGCAACTCGGACCTAAGTTTACTAATGATTTCCGGTGCCTTTTCACCATTCCAGGTAATTTCAATTAAGCGAATACCGCCCCGGCTAACAGCCCCAGCCATTTGTAAACCTAGTTCCCAACTGGGGGGGCGAATTACAGCGATCGCTTTATGGGTTTTCAGTTGTTTTAACCAATCGCTATTTTCCATAATCTCTAACTTGGTTATAATAGTTAAATTAGTCTCACTACAACAATTCCTGTTCACTAATTATGGCCCCCACTCCCACTCCCACCAAAAAAAGCGGTAGCCCCCTCCCCCCAGGGGCGATCGTCCGTTTAGGAAAGTTCGCCTGGACTACTATGTGGCGGTTGATGATGTCAAAGTTAGCCCCCCGTAATTCTTCTGGGGAATATATCCGCCCCGAAAGCCAATTTCGCCACCAGGTAGGGACAGCAGCCTATCCCCCAGAGGCGGGACGCTATCAGTTAATTGTGGGCTGGGGTTGTCCTTGGGCCCACAGAACCCTAGTTGTCCGGGCTTTAAAGGGGTTGTCCTCTGCGATATCCATAAATATCGTTTCTCCTTCCCCCGACTCGGGAATGTGGGTTTTTGACCAGCCAGAAGTCGAATTTAACACCCTACCTGAATTCTATCATAATGCTAAACCGGGTTATCAGGGGCGAGCTACTGTCCCCCTCTTGTGGGACACGCAGCAAAAGGCGATCGTCAATAATGAAAGCGCCGAAATTATTGTTATGTTAAATTCCGAGTTTCAGCAGTTCGCGAAATACCCCGATCTAGATTTATATCCTCCCGCCTTAAAAGAAGCGATCGACTCTTGGAATGAGCAAATTTATCAATATGTTAATAATGGTGTCTATCGCTGTGGTTTTGCCCAAACCCAGACCGCCTATGAAACCGCCTGTAATCAGCTATTTGATACCCTCGATTTAATCGACCAAACCCTAGCCAATTCCCGTTATTTATGTGGCGATCGCATTACCTTGGCAGATGTCCGATTATTTACCACCCTCTTTCGATTTGATACCGTTTATTATAGCCTGTTTAAATGCCACCGTCGCCGCCTAGTGGATTATCAAAATCTCTACCCCTATTTGCGCGATATATATCAACTTCCCGAAGTCGCCGAAACCTGCAACTTAGAAGTTATTAAACGAGACTATTACGGCAATTTATTTCCCCTCAACCCCGGCGGAATTATCCCCCTCGGTCCTGACCTGGATCTACATCAACCCCATGACCGCGATCGTCTTACCCAAACTAATTAATTTTCTAGTGATAGCAAATTATCTCCCATGACCCTGATTCCATCTAACCAGAATAATTATCCATTACCCTGCCATGTCTTCACAATATCCTCAATTTGTGCGGGGATGGGGCTAGGTACAAAAATTGAGAAATCCGTGATTTTAGTGTCCTGATTATCTAATCTTTTAGCCCGATTATCTAATTGGTCAGAAGCGCCTTGGTCAAATAATGTTGGTTGTATATAAACTTCCTCTGAATTACTCCCACTACTTTTGACAAAATCACCCATAGGTTTAATACCATGTTCAAATCGATTTAAAATTGTCTTAAACGCTTCTATACTATGATCTACACCAATCCAATTACGTTGCATTTCATCAGCGATCGCTAAACTTGTCCCCGAACCGGCAAAACCATCAAGTATCAAATCTCCTGGATTCGATGAAGCCGCAATTATTATTCTCAATAAATCAGGATTTTTTTCAGTTGGATATCCCGTAATTTTAACATTTTGATTATAAGCATCCCGGAACTCTAGCCAAATATCCTGAACTCCCACCCCTGAATGTTCATTGAGATCAACCTTCCTTCTAGGATTACCATTTTTAGACCAGAAGATTTCACCTCGTGCGTCCATTTCATCCAGAGTCTTTGGGGGATATTGCCAATGTTTACCCGGAGGCGGCATTTTACCCCGCCAAGGCTTCCCAGTTTCACCATGACGCACACCTGGTGCATGGAGTGGAACCTTCATAAATTGACGACCAGTTTCTGGTTCAATATATTGATACTCCTTTTTACTATTTTCCGACAAGGGGACTTTGGGTTGATTCCATATATATGTATCTGACTTGGTATAAAATAATATAAAATCTGCGGTTTTCCCATAAGTTCTACGAGTATAATTTTGGGGATTGCATTTTTGTCTGACTATCATATTTCGATAGTTTTCAGCACCAAAAATTTCATCCATTATTAGCTTGATATGAAAAATCATCTTTTCATCAAGATGTAAATAAATTGAGCCATGATTTGACAGTAATTGATGCAGCCATATCAGACGTTCTCGTAAAAATTCCACGAACATAGCACCCGTTAAGGTATCATCATAAGCCTTCGACTGTTTTCGTGACAAAAAATGGCTTTCTGTCGCAAAGGGTGGGTCTATATAGATTAAATTAATACTCCCGCATATTTCGGGTTCCGTAGCCAGTAAACGAAGAACATCTAAATTATCGCCAAAATATAACCTTTTAGGTGAAGCATGAGAATAAATACTTTGATATTCGACTAAATCACTATTAATAATTTCCTGGTATGATTTTTTATGGGCATAGACCAGCTCAACTTGATTATCGTCAAGCAATTTATCTTTTTTAGGTATTCCAATTGCCATAAATTAACTGTTATGATACTAACCACTCGATGTTTATGCGTTCTGGAAACATTCGGAGAGTAACCACCTTAACTTTACCATACCAAGCATCCTCAAGATCCGCATAATCTCGCCACATTGAACCCAGAAGTAAGCCGGGGCCATCGTTAAGGAATATGACTTTAAGATTTAATCCATTAGTTTGAGCATATTTCAGAATCTCACTAGCACAATCACGATACTGGCCTGTTCGATCATCTTCTTGAGTACCACCTCGGTCTGAATCATACCTAGCTAAACCCACAGCAACTGGCTGATTATTATGTAATAAAACAAAGTCTACTGGGCGATTTGGTCGAGGATAATTATCACAAAAATTCTCCTAATATTACATCTTTGCCAGCACGTTGAGGGCCGATAATCTCCAGTTTTGAATATTGTTCACGAACGATTTTAAATAGCCTTTCTGTTAGATCATATCCTTTTTTACCACGCTCCTTATATTCCCAAAGCACGGCACATAAAGCCTCATCAGGCATAGGTCTCGACAAAAATTGGGATTGAACTTCTGTAATTAAACGAAATCCCTTGCCAAATCGATTACATATTTGATCAGCATTTGATTTTTTTTTGAGCATTTCTACAGGTGTTTCTGGACTCACATATTTTCTGAATACTCGACCAAGTTGTATCCGCATCTAAACGGGTTGGATTTGTGTAATTGCCAAAAATAGATCCGTTGAAGAATGGGACGACTTTAACAGATGACCAAATGTGACCAGTACAGGTTGATAAAGTTCACAGGCTAATGATAGGATATCTGGATAGTATTCACCAGCAAATAACGTGATCCAAAGATGACCATCTTCTTGATAATCTCGGAAGCTGGTTTGCTCATTTTTTGGCAATTTGCTAATCTCTCCTTTTCATTGAACAAAAATAGCGACGCATTCCCCCACCTCGCGTCAGCAGGTGGTGGTCAAGGATCGGTCAGGTCAATCATCGTAGCCTTGCCCCTCTATGTAAGCTTTGAGGACATCCAACGAGGCGCAACCAGCCGAGACGACACTAAATCCACGCTTCCCAAAAACCGGACGACCATAGTACGGTTTCAATTGTCGCACAAAACGCTTCCTGATTTCGCGGCTGGTAACGGTCTTCATAGTATTGCAGAGCTTAGAAATAGAGACCATTAGAGCTAGGTCAACCAATAAATGAATATGGTCATTAGTCCCTAAATCTGCCTTCGCCTCTTCTAGGAGACAATCATTCTTCTCGCAGATGCTCCGACAAAGTTCGCTCATGTCCTCTTCTATCTCCCCAGAGATGACGGGATGACGGTATTTGGTGACAAACACTATATGAATCTTGATGCTGGCAACGGTGTGAGAGAAAGACCTGAGAGCTTTTGACATTTAGTTCACCATGGGTTAACATGACACCATGCTAACCAACAAACCCACATCAATCATCCATACAGACCGATGGAATCTTAACCCGACAGCAGCAGCGCGAGTGCTGCTAATCCAAACGGTTGAGGTCTCCCTAGGTGTCTGTCGGCATTTGATGGGAATTCTCTTAACTCATTGGCCATCTCTAGGAGGGTTATCGACTCAAAAACGGGTTCTAGCCGTCGAAAAACTCATTCACCAAACCGCGAAGAACCCCAACCCCAAATACCGGCAATCTGACCAAACCTTTTACAAGTTCCCCAGCTATTACCGGAGGGCTGCCATCGTCTTCGCGCTCTGGCCAAGTCAGTAGCTACATGACCCGATATCGGAAATGGCAATCGGGAACTCGTCAACGTCGGGATGCCAAACCTCCCGCCCTCAATCCCAACAGTGGCTGTTATCCGACCCTGTATAAGGGTCAGTGCTATAAACTCCATGGCTATGACCGCATCGAAATCAAGGTCTTTAACGGAACTGATTGGGTCTGGACAAACGTTGGCATACCCAGCCTACGAGAACGGCATACCGTGGACAGCAACAAGCTGCTGTCACCGTCCCTTATCTTCAATGAGCCAAATTCGGCCTGTCATCTCTCAGTTCCATTTGAGTGCCATCCACCTCAACGGGAAGGAGAGGGTAGAGTCGTCAGTGTTGACCTGGGTATCAACACCACCGCTACTGTGGCAGTCGTGAATTTTGACGGCACTGTAACCTATCGGGAGTTTATTCACCCAGCCAGAGACATAGACGAAGTCGCCGCAGCCGCTGGAACCTGCGTCCAGCGGAACGGCGACCGTCGGGATAAGTGGCTGAAATCGGTATCTAAACGAGCCAGCCAAACGATGGGACATGGCGGAAGTCTCCAGAAAGGCTTTTGCTCTCATACCTACCGTAAATGCCGTAATATCAACCGTCAAATTGGGCAGATTGTCTCGAAGCGTATCGTGCAGATTGCCCAACAGTTCAATGCCGATGCTATTGTCTTTGAGAACCTGAAAGGATGGAAGGCTAAGGGAGGGCGAAAACGCTCCTTACTGCGCCAACGCTTTCATGGATGGCTCAAAGGGATGATTCGAGATTTGACTGAGATGAAGTGGCAAGAGATAGGCGGTAAGGTCATTGATGTCGTAGCTCCACCTAAAAGTTGGCTTATGACGGTAGTGGAGTCGAAAGGGCGAGACTCCAACAACTATGCTCTGGCTAAATTTTCCTCGGGCAAGCGATACAATGCAGACCTCAATGGGGCGCTCAATATTGCTGCACGAGGTATTCTTCAGCTCACTCGCCGAAAGGACAGCGAGGAGCCCTCGATCCAACGTTCGAGGGCTCCTCGCCTAGAAGCTGGGCTTGTTTGTGTGACCTGTGGACTCGTACAGTCTCAGGTTAGCACTGACACCCCCACCTGCCTTGGGCAGGTGGGGTGAGCTTCATTGATACCAAAAACCACAAAAATTAAAGGATTCCGAAGCTATAGCCTCAGAATCCTTAGAAGTTAATTATAGAGCCGAATCCCCAGAATTAGGAAAAATAGATCCCCGTCACTTGAGGAAAACTACATTAATCCTAATTGAGACAGAATACCTTGGCCGGTCAGTAACTCGGTACCAACACCGATGACGAAACCAAGCATAGCGAGGCGACCGTTCCAGGTTTCCGCGTATTCTTTGAACCCCACCTTAGTTCCTTGATTTTCCATTGTGAGTTACTCCTAGATAGGTTTGCTTGATTCAACTAAAGAAAACTTAACACACTTACCACCAACTTTGCAACATTTCTTTACGCTTTTCTGAAAAAAAAATTCGCCAACCGCCGAAACCGAGTCAAATCAAGGGTTTATCCTCTAGCGGGACTGATGGGCGATCGCATCTAATCAACAAACTAGCCGATAATAAAAACCGTAGCAGTAGAGAGGGCCCCATGGACATTCGCATCGGAAACGGATACGACATTCACCAGCTAGTCAAAACCCGTCCCTTATACTAGGGCGGCGTTAAAATTGACCATCATCCTAGGATTACTCGGTCACCAGCAATGCCGATTGTCTTCACCCATTGCCATCATGGATTGCTATGTTTAAGGGCCCTTAATTTTAGGAAAAATTCGGCTTTTTACTTTCCCCCCCCAAAATGAACCCTGGGGGGGGTGTCCTGAAAACCCTAGTCTTTATCTAAAAAAAGTTTCTAAGCCCTCATAAACACAGCCAAGGCTTTGGGATTTTATTTTAAAATAAAACTCTTCTAAATTTTGGGGGGGAAAAGGCTCCCCAATTTCTAACACCCCCCATTTTCCCCGAAAAAATTGGCGCGAATTCCATATCTCCTCCAATTTTCTCTTTAAAAAATTAAAAAAAACCCGGGAAACCAAGGGTGGGGGGCGCCTTCTTAAAGAACCCCCCCCCCCCCCCCAACACAAAAAAAAAAAAACCCTCCTGCGCAACACCCCCCCCGGGTGTGAAAGAAAGAAAAGGGAAGGGAGAGAGAAAAGAAAGGAAG
>NZ_FO818640.1:2117249-2396680 GCF_000973065.1 Limnospira indica PCC 8005 | reverse complement strand
TTTCTTATTGCCCTTTCTCTTCTCTGCGCCGCGGTGTGGTGTGCGACGGGAAGGTTTTTTTTTTTTCGTGGGTGGGGGGGGGGGGGGGGTGCTTTTTTTTATGGCCCCCCCCCCGGTGTGTGGCGGGGTTTTTTTAATATTTTTAAAGACATATTGGGGGAAAATGAAAATTCGGGCCTATTGTTGCGGGAATATTGAGGTTTTTTAGGTTGGGGAAGGGTTCTACCCCCCAAATATATTGGTTTTTTTTTTTACATAAACTTTCCCCCCTCTCCCGTTTTTTAAAGGACTTTGAATTTTGTTTTTAATAAGAATTAGGGTATTCAAGACCCCGCCCAGCGTTCATTTTGGGGGGGGAAGTTAAACGCCGAGAATTTCTTTAAATTAAGGGCCCCTTAACTAAGCATCCATATGGGCAGGGGTGGGGAAATTGGGCTCGTTGGGACCGAGGTAATCCAAGTGGTGGTTAAATTTAACCCCCCTTAGTATTTAGGGGACGTTTTGGCTAGTTGGTTGAATTTGGTATCGTTTTCGAGTGCGATTGTCCATGGGGCCCTTTTCTACTGTACGGGTTTTATTATTTGGTTAGTTGGTTGATTAGATGCGTTGCCCATTCAGTCCGCTTAGAGGATAAACCCTTGATTTGACTTGGTTTCGGCGGTTGGCGAATTTTTTTTTCAGAAAAGCGTAAAGAAATGTTGCAAAGTTGGTGGTAAGTGTGTTAAGTTTTCTTTAGTGGATTCAAGCAAACCTATCTATTTGTTTTCACCAATGGAAAATCAAGGAAGGGGGGGGGGTTTAAAAAAAATCGCGGAAACCTGGAACGGTCGCCTCGCTATGCTTGGTTTCGTCATCGGTGTTGGTACCGAGTTACTGNCCGGCCAAGGTATCGTAGCTCCACCTAAAAGTTGGCTTATGACGGTAGTGGAGTCGAAAGGGCGAGACTCCAACAACTATGCTCTGGCTAAATTTTCCTCGGGCAAGCGATACAATGCAGACCTCAATGGGGCGCTCAATATTGCTGCACGAGGTATTCTTCAGCTCACTCGCCGAAAGGACAGCGAGGAGCCCTCGATCCAACGTTCGAGGGCTCCTCGCCTAGAAGCTGGGCTTGTTTGTGTGACCTGTGGACTCGTACAGTCTCAGGTTAGCACTGACACCCCCACCTGCCTTGGGCAGGTGGGGTGAGCTTCATTGATACCAAAAACCACAAAAATTAAAGGATTCCGAAGCTATAGCCTCAGAATCCTTAGAAGTTAATTATAGAGCCGAATCCCCAGAATTAGGAAAAATAGATCCCCGTCACTTGAGGAAAACTACATTAAGCCTAATTGAGACAGAATACCTTGGCCGGTCAGTAACTCGGTACCAACACCGATGACGAAACCAAGCATAGCGAGGCGACCGTTCCAGGTTTCCGCGAATTCGGTGAAACCAAATTTAGTTCCTTGATTTTCCATTGTGAGTTACTCCTAGATAGGTTTGCTTGATTCAACTAAAGAAAACTTAACACACTTACCACCAACTTTGCAACATTTCTTTACGCTTTTCTGAAAAAAAAATTCGCCAACCGCCGAAACCGAGTCAAATCAAGGGTTTATCCTCTAGCGGGACTGATGGGCGATCGCATCTAATCAACAAACTAGCCGATAATAAAAACCGTAGCAGTAGAGAGGGCCCCATGGACATTCGCATCGGAAACGGATACGACATTCACCAGCTAGTCGAAAACCGTCCCCTAATACTAGGCGGCGTTAAAATTGAGCATCATCTAGGATTACTCGGTCACAGCGATGCCGATGTCCTCACCCATGCCATCATGGATGCTATGTTAGGGGCGCTAAGTTTAGTTTAGGAGATATCGGCGTTTACTTTCCCCCCACAGATGAACGCTGGGCGGGTGCTGATAGCCTAGTCTTACTAGAACAAGTTCATAGCCTCATACAACAGCGAGGCTGGCAGTTATGTAACATAGACTCAGTAATTGTGGCTGAACGTCCCCAACTCAAACCCCATATCCCGACAATGCGCGATCGCATCGCCAATGTCCTAAAATTAGAACCGGACCAGGTAGGCATCAAAGCCACCACCAACGAAAAACTCGGACCCGTAGGACGAGAGGAAGGAATAGCCGCTTACGCCGTCACCCTCCTAAAAAGAGCATGATTTAATCTCAAATTAGGTTAATATTTTAGGGCAATATGGTATAAGAAGCGAGAAGAGTTGAGGATAAACCTATTGCCAGATATGTCAAACCCAAGGAAGCGGCCCAAATCCTTGGAGTCCATGAAAGAATACTCCGCAGATGGGACGAAAATGGCTCAATCGAGACCATCAGAACCCCCGCTGGGCAACGACGATACAACGTTGAGTCATGTCATATACTGCTGCCAAATCAGGCAGTGACAAACGCCAAGTCGTTATCTATGCCAGAGTTAGGTTAGTAGCCGCGCCCAGCAGTCCGACCTCAACCGACAGGTGGCCGCATTGTCCAACCTCTACCCCGAAGCAGAAGTCGTCTCAGAAATCCGAGGCGGGCTCAACTTCAAGCGAAAGAAAATGCTGGCCTGACTGGGACAAGTCTTGTCAGGAGATGTCCGCATGGTTGTCGTTGCCCACCCAGACCGATTGGCAATATGGGGATTTGACTTGTTTCGATGGCTCTGTGAGCAAAACAGTTGCTCACTCATGGTTCTCAACGAGACAAGTCTCAGTCCAGAACCAGAAATGGTTGAGGACATCCTCGCCATCCTCCACTGCTTCAGTTCCCGATTATACCGACGGAGTAAATACAAAACTCAGGTCAAAGAAGATCCGGATTTACCCCAGCCCAGAGCTAAATCAAGTCTGGCGTAAATGGCTGGCTGCTTGTAGGTATTGCTACAACCAAGCAATTGCATTATCTAGGAGTGGTAAACGACTAAGCAAGTTAAAGTTACGCAACGAAGTGATGCAGAGTGACTTACCTGAATGGGTCAAAGAAACACCCTGCCATATTCGGCAGAATGCTATCTTTGATGCCTATCTCGCCTTTTCAGCCAGTCCTGGCGCCAGGTTTAGAAGTTGTCGTGACAGCTCTCAAGGGATTAAGTTCAATAATACTAATTTCTCTTCAGGGAGTTGGTATCCAAGACTAACGAAAGGATTAACTTTCATGGTTTCCGAAGCTATCCCTAAAACTTGCGGGCAAGGGACTCAGTTGGTGTTTACCAAAGGTCGATGGTTGGCGATTTTCCCTGAACCAGTTGCCGTTACCCCAACTGACGCTACTGGCGTGATTGCATTAGACCCGGGCGTCCGAACTTTTATGACCGGGTTTGATGGTTCACGATTTCTGGAATTGGGCTCCGGGGATATTGGAGGCATTACTAGGTTATGTCAACATTTGGATGATTTGATGAGCCGAATCGCCAAGGAACCCTGTCGTTCAAGAAGGCGACGGATGAGGCAAGCGGCTCAACGAATGAGAACCAAAATCCGCAATCTAGTTGATGAAGCCCACAAACAAATTGCTCACTACTTGACTCACAACTACAGCCTAATTTTTTTGCCCACCTTCGAGACTTCCGATATGGCCAGTCAGGTGAAGCGTCTAATCAGGTCTAAGACTGCCCGCGCCATGCTGACATGGGCGCATTATCGATTCAAACTAACCCTGAGACATCAAGCCGAGATAACTGGAACCACAGTTGTAGATGTGACGGAAGAATACACCAGCAAAACCTGTACTCACTGTGGTCAGATGCATTCCCAGCTAGGTGGCTCAAAAGTGTTCCGATGTCCTGAGTGTGGGTTCACTCTACCCAGGGACTGGAACGGTGCTTTTGGAATCTTTCTAAAAGCTTTGCGGGATACCGCCTCTGTTACCTTAACGGGTAATAGTGCTATCGTCGCATTGTCAGGCAATAGCCGGATAAATGTCGCGTAAATGTATCAGCCTAAAAGCGCAATCGCCATAAACTTTGCCAGTTATGAACCATTTAGTCTATCCAGGGTCAAAGCGCGGGTTACTCATCCGCCTAGCCTCAGTATTATTAGTAATATTATTAGCCCTAGGCTTATGGGGTTGTGGTGTCGCCCAATCTGCCGACAGACCCTCCCGCCTAGTTATTCCCACCCCTAGCGGTCCGAGTACGTTTAACTATCCGCTAAATGAATCCGCCTATAGCGTTTTTGGCTATATTTATAGTCCCGTCATCGAAGAACACCCCGTTACCGGAGAACTCCAACCAGGTCTAGCAGAGTCTTGGGAAATTGCCCCAAATGGTCAAAGGATTATCATCACCCTGCGATCGGGTTTAAAATGGTCTGACGGTGAACCCATGACCGTAGATGATGTGATTTTCACCTACAACGAGATCTATTTCAATGACCAAATCCCCAGCAGCTTTAAAGATATTCTCAGAGTAGGACGCGATCGCACCCTACCCACCGTTAAAAAACTCGATGATCGGCGGGTCGAATTTTCCGTCCCCGAACCCTTCGCCCCTTTCCTCCGATATGCAGGCGGTTTACCAATTTTACCCGCCCATGTTTTGGCTGACTCCGTTCGGAATTTCGACTCTCAAGGAAATCTCCTATTTTTGAGTACCTGGGGAACCAATACCGACCCCCAGGAAATTGTTGGTAATGGTATGTACCGCATCAGAAGCTATAACCCCAATCAACGGGTTATCCTAGAACGTAACCCCTACTATTGGCGGGAAGACTCACAGGGGAACCCCCAACCCTATATAGAGCAAATAGTGTGGCAAATTATCGAGAGTAGCGATACCCAACTACTCAATTTTAGGTCTGGTTCCCTCGATACCCTAGATGTTCAACCAGAAGCATTCCCCCTGCTGAAACCTGAAGAAACCAGAGGGCAATATACCATCTACAGTCCTGGCCCGGATACCGGAACTGTGTTTATGTCTTTTAATCTTAATCAGGGCAAAAATGCCGACGGTAGACCTTTTGTGGAACCCTATAAATCCCGATGGTTTAATAATCTAGCCTTTCGTCAAGCAGTATATTATAGCATAAATAGAGAGGTGATGAAAAATAATATTTTTTTAGGATTGGGTGAGTTACAACATTCGCCGTTCCCGGTGCAAAGTCCTTTTTATCTATCTCCAGAACAGGGATTAAGAACCTATAGCTATAACCCGGAAAATGCTAGGGAATTATTGCGAGAGGCGGGTTTTTCCTATGATGATAATGGCAATTTAATCGATGACGAAGGTAATCAAGTCCGGTTGACGTTGTTGGTGGCGGCGGGTCGAAAAGTTCGGGAACAAATGGCGACCCAAATTGCTCAAGATTTATCCAGAATTGGCATCCGAGTGGATCCGCTATTTTTGAGTTTTAATACTTATGTAAATAGGTTGTCTAAGACTCGCAATTGGGAGGCTTTTTTGGGTGGATTTACTGGGGGAGTTTTAGAGCCCCATGGTGGCTATAATATTTGGTCTGTTAATGGTCGTCTCCATACGTTTAATCAAGGTCAGCAACCGGGAGAACCTGAAATAGAAGGTTGGGTGGTATCAGACTGGGAGCAAAAAATTGATGATTTATATGTGCAGGCTTCCCAGGAACTAGATAATGATAAACGTAGGGAACTTTATGGAGAAGCCCAGAAGATTATTGCGGAAAATTTGCCGTTTCTGTATATGGTTAATCCTTTGGTATTCGATGCCATACGCGATCGCATAGAAGGCATTAACTATACACCCATCGGCAGAGGGTTCTGGAATTTATACGAGTTAAAAATTCGCGAATAGGGATAAATAAACGGTATCCTCAGATAACCCGTATTCAGGAAATTGTCAATGACACCGGAAGCCTTAAAACAGCTATTAGAATATGTCGCACAAGGCTATTTATCCCCCAGAGAAGCCCTGAACAAAATGCGATATTTTGATTTTGAGACGGTCGGAAATTATGCCAAAATAGATAATCACCGACAACTGAGAACCGGATTTCCCGAAGTGATTTGGGGACCGGGAAAAACCCCAGAGCAAATCCGAGAAATAATGCAGACTATGCAGGGACGAAATCCGGTAGTGATGGCGACCCGAATTGAGCCGGAAGTTTATGAAGAACTGCGGCGGGAAATGCCAGATTTAGAATATTATCGAGAAGCTAAGATTTGTGCCTTAGATAGGCGTTATCGGTCTGCTGAACCGCAATCTGTGGGTGTAATAGGAATTTTAACCGCCGGAACTGCTGATATATCTGTGGCGGAGGAAGCAGCGGTCACCGCCAGCTTATCAGGGTTTCAGGTAAAGCGACTGTGGGATGTGGGGGTAGCAGGAATTCACCGACTATTAGGAAACTGGCATTTAATCTCGGATGCTGATGTTTTAATTGTAGTAGCGGGGATGGAAGGAGCTTTACCCAGTGTCGTGGCTGGTTTAGCTGATTGTCCAGTAATTGCTGTCCCCACCAGTATTGGCTATGGTGCAAGTTTTAATGGGTTAGCACCCCTATTAACTATGCTGAATTCCTGTGCGGCGGGTGTAGGAGTAGTCAATATAGATAACGGATTTGGCGCGGCTATCTTGGCTGGCCAAATCCTGCGAGTGGGAGAGCGATTAAACAGAAAAATGGATCAAGACTGAGACAAGTTTTTGCACAAAAACAGTCGCCTCGGCTGACCCAAAAACACAGAGTCCCAACTCCAATCTATCTGGGCTATGCGATAGCCCACTTGATGATACAGTTGTCGTGCTTGGGAATTATTTTCCAGAACATGAAGGTACAAATCAGAGAAACCCCATTTCATGGCGACTTGTTCGCAACCAATCAGGAGTTCCCTGGCTACACCCTGGCGGCGGGCTGTGGGATGAACAGCTAAATTAGAAATATATGGATAGCGATCGCCAATTGACCAGGGATTGTGCGATCTTAACGCCATTTCTACGGTTCCTACCAAATGTTCTGGGACATTTAGAGGTATATTACCTAATTTATGAGGAGAATCTGCGATCGCAGCCACTAGACAGGTATAATACCCCGAGCTAGTAGCCAAGCGATTACGCAAATCCTCGTAAATGCCCAGGCGAAAAATAGGATACATCAAGCCACCGAGTCCCTGTCGAGTATGAAAACTCTCAGCGAGGATCTCCGTTAATCGGGTAACATCAGCCCGTAGGGCTGCCCTAATTTTTAGGGGATACCCGTGTGAGGCACCACCGGAACCTTCTCGTTTGTAAGTTGTTGAGGTCAAGAAGAACGGCTCCACGATTCCAAGCCAACTTCTTTACACTGTACCATTACTCCATTGGCATCGGATCAATTAACAAGGCGGGTGAGCGGACTAGGGTGGCCCATTATAGCTTTTGACACTCCTCGCCCTGAAGTGCGAGGATTCTTGAGCTAACAATTGCCCTTTCAGGTTTTACCCCTATTTAGGTCTTAAACTGTTATGTCTGAACCGAGCTTGCTAGAAGATTAGGTAGGGGTCGAGAGGGAAGTCGCCTTCCCCCACTCCCATTCAAAACCGTGCTTGATACTTTCGCATCACACGGCTCCTGATGTAGATACCCCTTGGCAACGGGAACAGGGTTACCAACCCCTGCTTTTGTACTTCAACTTTTGGAGCTAAATACAACATCGTAGTGTTTAAACTCGCTTTCGCCGTTAAACTCCTGTTGATTGCAGTAACTATATCTACACCGTGACTAGTGGGCATATCCTAACCATTACAATTAGGCATTGGCTTTCAGTCACATCCCTTCCCCTTAAAGGCATACGATTACACTTTCACTACTCAACAAGATGTACCTGCCGAGAGCCTAAAAGGGGTTTAAACGTACCGTTTATATGGGCATTCCATCTTTAGACTTGTCCTTTCCACCGGGGTACCTTTAAAGGTCTGTGTAGGTGATAACAAGATTACCCTACTTTTCCCCTTGCCCTTTTGGACGCAGCGTATCAACCTATTTCGCTGCTTCTAGATTACGATGGTTCAAGCCGGAACATTCAGATTTCCTTAGTCATGGATGGTTGGCAGTGGTCGGATTGTTGGGATTAGGTTTCCCTCATGCCTTCCGTTCCCCGCTTCAATCTCACGGGTTGTGAATCCTGAAACTGGGGGTGGCTATCGCCGTTACTCTCAACGCCCTGATTTCTCAGTTTGTTTATGACCTTGAGTCCCCTGCCTTGCTTAGATTTCTCCAAGCGTCGGGACATATAAACAGTTATGGGATGGTCAGGAATGTGAATCCCTTATATTCCACCAAGGGGTGAAAGTCCCATTAGGAAGTTATTTCAGGCATTGCAGCCTTATTTGATTCCTAAACGTCTCGCACCTTGTTATCTAGATACCCTATTAGTGGTTCACTGATACATTTACGCGACATTTATCCGGCTATTGCCTGACAATGCGACGATAGCACTATTACCCGTTAAGGTAACAGAGGCGGTATCCCGCAAAGCTTTTAGAAAGATTCCAAAAGCACCGTTCCAGTCCCTGGGTAGAGTGAACCCACACTCAGGACATCGGAACACTTTTGAGCCACCTAGCTGGGAATGCATCTGACCACAGTGAGTACAGGTTTTGCTGGTGTATTCTTCCGTCACATCTACAACTGTGGTTCCAGTTATTTCCCCTTGATGTCTCAGGGTTAGTTTGAATCGATAATGCGCCCATGTCAGCATGGCGCGGGCAGTCTTAGACCTAATTAGACGCTTCACCTTGGCAACCATATCGGAAGTCTCGAAGGTCGGCAGAAAAATTATGCTGTAGTTGTGAGTCAAGTAGTGAGCAATTTGTTTGTGGGCTTCATCAACTAGATTGCGGATTTTGGTTCTCATTCGTTGAGCCGCTTGCCTCATCCGTCGCCTTCTTGAACGACAGGGTTCCTTGGCGATTCGGCTCATCAAATCATCCAAATGTTGACATAGCCTAGTAATGCGTCCAATATCCCCGGAGCCCAATTCCAGAAACCGTGAACCATCAAACCCGGTCATAAAAGTTCGGACGCCCGGGTCTAATGCAATCACGCCAGTAGCGTCAGTTGGGGTAACGGCAACTGGTTCAGGGAAAATCGCCAACCATCGACCTTTGGTAAACACCAACTGAGTCCCTTGCCCGCAAGTTTTAGGGATGGGTTCGGAAACCATGAAAGTTAATCCTTTCGTTAGTCTTGGATACCAACTCCCTGAAGAGAAATTAGTATTATTGAACTTAATCCCTTGAGAGCTGTCACGACAACTTCTAAACCTGGCATCAGGACTGGCGCTCAAAGCCTGATAGGCATCAAAGATGGCATTTTGCCGAATGTGGCAGGGTGTTTCTTTGACCCATTCGGGTAAGTCACTCTGCATCACTTCGTTGCGTAATTTCAGTTTGCTTAGTCGTTTACCACTCCTAGATAATGCAATTGCTTGGTTGTAGCAATACCGACAAGCAGCCAGCCATTTACGCCAGACTTGATTTAGCTCTGGGCTGGGGTAAATCCGGATCTTCTTTGACCTGAGTTTTGTATTTACGCACTCCGTATAATCGGGAACTGAAGCAGTGGAGGAGGGCGAGGATGTCCTGTCCTCAACCATTTGTCGTTCTGGACTGAGACTTGTCTGGTTGAGAACCATGAGTGAACACCTGTTTTGCTCACAGAGCCATCGAAACAAGTCAAATCCCCATATTGCCAATCAGTCTTTGTGGGCAACGACAACCATGCCGACATCTCCTGACAAATGATGTCCCAGTAAGGCCAGCATTTTCTTTCCCTTGAAGTTGAGCCCGCCTCGGATTTCTGAGACGACTTCTGCTTCGGGGTAGAGGTTGGACAGTGCGGCCACCTGTCGGTTGAGGTCGGACTGCTGGGCGCGGCTACTAACTCTGGCATAGATAACGACTTTGCGTTTGTCACTGCCTGATTTGGCAGTATATCACTCAACGTTGTATCGTCGTTGCCCAGCGGGGGTTCTGATGGTCTCGATTGAGCCATTTTCGTCCCATCTGCGGAGTGTTCTTTCATGGACTCCAAGGATTTGAGCCGCTTCCTTGGGTTTGACATATCTGGCAATAGGTTTATCCTCAACTCTTCTCGCTTCTTATACCATATTGCCCTAAAATATTAACCTAATTTGAGATTAAATCATGCTCTCCAAGCGTTTTGGTATTGCAACCAAGATTCGGGTATGCCCTACCCTATCTACCTTACAGCAAAAATATTTCTACAGCACTACGCTGACTAATTCATTCGCCGAGTTTTCGGTTACTGCCCTGTTTAAAGAGTTTTCGGTAGCTCTTGCTTGTTTATTTTCTCCTCAAAAGTGCTGCGCTATTTCAGCAGAATTTTCACGATGTGAGCGGTATTGCCACCTGGTTATGGTCGAAAGGGAAGTCACCTTCCCCAACTCCACTTCCAAACCGTGCTTGATAGTTTCCCATCACACGGCTCCTGATGTGGATACCCTATTTGTCAGTAGGAACAAGGTTACTACCCCTTGCTTTCGTACTTCAACTTTCAGAGCTATATGCTTGCGTTAGTCTTTAAACTCGCTTTCGCCATTAAACTCCTACTTATCGCGGTCTCTATATCCACACCGTGATTAGTGGGCATATCCTAACCATTACAGTTAGGCATTAGCTTTCAATCACATCCTTTCCCCTTAAAGGGTTAGGGGTCGAGAGTGAAGTCACCTTCACCCTCGACCATTCAGAACCGTGCTTGATAGTTTCCCATCACACGGCTCCTGGTGTGGATACCCTATTTGTCAAAGGAGCAGAATCAAGAGACCTGCTTTCTACTTCGATGTTCAGAGCTATATGCACCACGTAGTCTTTAAACTCGTCCTCGCCATTATACTCTTACTGACCGCAGTATCTATAGCACAAGACAGAACACTTAGGACGTATAATGGAGAGGACGAGATGACTAAGAAGACCAAAAATGCCAGCCCCCTATAGTTACGACCTCAGACAAAAAGTTATTGATGCCATTGAACTAGACGGTATGCCCAAAACAGAAGCCAGTCAAGTTTTCCATGTCAGCAGGAACACCATTAATCTCTGGCTGCAAAGAAAAGCACAGACCGGAGACTTCCTCCCTAAACCTCATCACCGACCTGGCAATAACCACAAAATTACCGACTGGCAGAAATTCAAGGCTTTTGCCCAAGAGCATGGCCACAAAACCTCCGCTCAAATGGCTGAACTTTGGGATGACGACATCTCTCCTCGCACCATATCCAGAGCCTTGAAGAAAATTGGCTTCACCAGAAAAAAACTTACGGCTACCAAGAACGTTGGAAGCAACAGCGAGAGGAGTTTATGGCTCAGATTGAATAGATGGAGCCGGAAGAAGTGGTCTACCTCGATGAAGCCGGCATGAATAGTCAGGACTCGGATTACCCTTATGGTTACTGCGAGGAAGGAAAACGCTTCCATGCACTCAAATCAGGGAAGAGGCAGGGCAGGGTAAGTATGATAGCCGCATGGTGTCATCAACAACTCTTAGCTCCCTTTAGCTTTGAGGGTTGTTGTAATCGGACAGTGTTTGAGTTGTGGTTGGAGTTCATCTTAATTCCAGCATTGAAGCCAGGTCAGACTCTAGTATTGGACAATGCAACGTTTCATAAAGGGGGGCGGATTGCTGAACTGGTGGAGGCAGCTCAATGCCGTTTACTCTATCTACCACCTTATTCGCCAGACCTCAACAAGATAGAGAAATGTTGGTCGTGGCTGAAAGCCCGTATTCGTCACTGCATTGAGCAGTTTGATCCTCTCCATGATGCCATGGATTCCGTTCTCAAAGCTGCGTCCTAACCACCTTGACTAATGCTATATATCCCCACCGTGACCTGTGGGCATATCCCAACCATGACAATTGGGCTTTAGCTTCTGGTCACATCCTTCACCCTCTAAGCATGCGCTTACATTTTTCACTACTGCCTTGTGAATAGCATTACTCACTGGTTTATAGGCAGAGCATTAGAGGGGTTACAACGTTCCGATTATATGGGCATTCCATCGTTAGATTTGTCCTCTCCGCCGGGGTACTTTTAAAGGTCTGTGTAGGTAGTCGGATGAACCCCCTACTTTTCCCCTTGCCCTTTTGAGCGCAGCGTGTCAACCTATTTCGCTGCTAGTGTATTACGATGGTTCAAGTCGGACATTCGGTCTTCCTAATCATGGATGGTTGGCATTGGTCGCGTCTTGGTAGTAGGTTCTACCTCACGCCTTCCGTTCCCCGCTTCAATCCTGGAGTTATGATTTCCAAAACTGGGGGTGGCTATCGCCGTTACTCTCTACTCCCTGATTTCTCAGTTCGTTTATGACCTTGAGTTCCCTGCCTTGCTTAGTTCCCTAAGCGTCGGGACATATAACCAGTTATGAGGATGCTCAGGAGAGGTCTCCTTATATCCAGATTCGGAGCTGGAATCCTCACCGGGTAGTTATTTCGGGCATTTCAGCCCTATTTCATACCCGAACGTCTCGCACCATACGCTTACACTTTTCACTACTCCACGGGTACATCCCGCCACTTGAGAGCCAATGAGGGGTTTTAAACGTTCCATCTGTGTGGGCATTCCATCTTTAGATTTGTCCTGTCCACCGGGGTACTTTAAAGGTCTATGCACAACGAAACGTTGCTTCTGGGTAGCTTGCTTAAACTCCTACTTTTCCCCTTACTCTTTGAGCGCAGCGTGTCAACCTGTTTCGCTGCCCAATAGTTACGATGGTTCAAGCCAGACATTCGGTTTCCCTAATCATGGATGGTTGGCAGTGGTCGAGTGAGAGGTAGGTTCCTCTATTACGCCTTCCGTTCCCCGCTTCAATCTGACGGGTTGTGAATCCTGAAACTGGGGGTGGCTACCGCCGTTACTCTCAACTTCCTGCTTTACTAGATGGGTTACAACTCCATCGTTCTAGTGTTCTGTCTTGACCTTGAGTCTCTCTGCCTTATCTGGGTGTCGAGTCCAGATGTTGGAACACATAGATAGTTATGGGATGGTCAGGGCGCACTCCTTATATTCTACCAAGGAATAGAAGTCCCAATAGGAGGTTATTTCAGGCATTGCAGCCCTATTTCACTCCTAAACGTCTCGCACAACCATTACTATTGTATCACGAAGTCGCCCTGAAGTGCAAGGTTTGAGACCCAGTTTCTTGATAAAGTATGATTAACATGAGGGTGTAACAGTCTGGGGACCGCTGGAACAATATTGCTAAACCTCCCACTAAACTCAGTTGATGAAAAGGCACATAGTCAAACATTCCGTATCGCTCACTTGTAGATGAATATAGCTCCCTCTGGAACTCAGCGGTCTACAATGGTCTACCTAATCGCGAACAACTCTCAAATTAGACGGGCGGGTTGGTGGGTTGGCTTGCTTATGGTGAAGAGTCACCTACGGTGTAATCTACTCCCCTACAGACACATTAGTGCCAGTACTGACCATCGAAGCCCCCGAATTGATGAGCCCTTCCAGCAGGAGATCGGTGCATGAGTTCCCCCAACAGAAAATTGAAGCCCACCATATTAGTGGTTGATGATGAGCCAGATAATTTAGATCTGCTATACCGGACTTTCCATCGGGAATTTAAAGTTCTCAAAGCCGAAAGTGGGCCGGCTGCATTGAAGATCTTAGAAGAGGTGGGGGAAGTAGCAGTAATTATCTCTGATCAGCGGATGCCCTATATGAGTGGCACAGAGTTTCTCAGTTTGACCGCGACTCAATATCCCGATTCGATCCGCATTATCCTCACTGGTTATACGGATGTTGAAGACCTGGTAGAGGCAATTAACTCCGGTAAGGTGTTTAAATATGTCACTAAACCTTGGAAATCTGATGAACTCAAGGCGATCGTTCAGCAAGGTTTAGAAACTCATAATGTCCTGAAATCTCGCACAGAGGAACTACGCCTAGCACAAAAACAGGAATCGTTACTTTATGAAGTGACAAGTACCATTCGCGCCTGTCCTAATTCCCAGGAAATGTTGCAGCGCATAGTTGAAACAGTGGGTAAAATGTTTGAGGTGAGCTATTGTCTGCTGCGTTCATTCGGTGTGGGTTCAGACCTGATAGGGCTGGGGGCTGGAGTCAGCCCTACCAAACAGGATATCACTGCTACACAAGGGAAGGAGTGGTTCGCATACTTAGCGGAAGGTCAGAATCATCAAAATTCCACGACAGACAACATCAGCGTTATCAATAATAATGATCTGGAATTGAGATCCCTGGTTTGGGAAACTACGGAAGTAATGATTCTTTCGGAAGGTTTGGGAAATGATATTTCTGACCACGATGGACCAGAATGGCAGCAGCGACGAGACGTTTACCAACGTGCAGATATTCGCTCCAGTTTGATAGTGCCTCTGTATTACCGTCAGGAATTGTTGGCGGTTTTGGCGCTGCACCACACGGGATCGCCCCGTAATTGGCATGAACATGAAGTGCAGTTAGCTGCGGGTGTAGCAGATCAGGCGGCTTTGGCATTGTCTCAGGTGCGCGCATACGAGCAGGTGCGAGAATTGGCTCGTAGGGAAGCGCTGGTTAATACGATTACCAATGCTATTCGGTCTAGTCTTGACCCTCAGAAAATTTTTGCGGCTATCACTGAGCAATTGGGGGAGGCTTTGGAGGTTGATGGCTGTGCTTTGTCTCTCTGGAGTCCGGGAGATGAATATATGCAGTGTGTAGGCCTTTATAATGCGGCGATTAAAGAAACAGTAGTAGAGACTAGACCGGCGGCTTTGTCTGAACCTGATACCAGCACGACGACGAATTTGCCCCTATTGGGGGTAGAAACTAATCAATCCATTGAGTCCGATCAGTCCGATGATTTGCCTCAGTCGGCGGCTCCTATTAGTGGCAACCCGGTGCTTCAGGAATTGATTAGAACTCGCGCTCCGGTGGCGATCGCTGATATCGAACAGCGACCAGACTCGATGGTGATGTTGCCTTTGCGATCGCCTTCTAAGGCTCTATTGGTCGTGCCACTATTGCTCGATGGTGATATTATTGGCAGCATATCCCTACGCCAAAATCACCAAGTTCGCCATTGGCAACCCTCCGAAATTGATATGGTCCTGTTAGTGGCAGCCCAAGCCGCTTTGGCGGTACAGCAGGCTCGTCTATACCAAAAAACACGCCAGCAAGCAGAACGCCTATTAGAAGCCGACCGCCTCAAAACTGAGTTTTTTCAAAATGTCTCCCACGAGTTTCGCACCCCTTTGACTTTGATGATAGGTCCTTTGGAAACGGTGGTTAATCAACAGCAGGATCTGTCATTAGACCAAGCGAAAATTGCTCTGCGTAACTCCAGGCGACTATTGCGCTTGGTTAATCAATTATTGGATTTGCAACGGTTTGATGCGGGACGAATGCAGCCCAGTTTTCGCCCCTGTGACCTGGTGGAGTTTTGTCAGCAAACGGTGGAATCATTTAAGTCTTATTGCGATCGCAAACAAATTAATCTAGTTACCAATTTACAGAGTTGCCCCCAACTTTATCTTGATCTGGAAAGGTTTGATAAAGTCCTTTACAATTTGCTCTCTAATGCCATGAAGTTTACCCCCACCGATGGCACTATTACCGTTAGTCTCCAGCCCGAAGGGAATTATTGCCGTCTTATGGTCAAAGATACCGGGATTGGTATTAAACAAGAACAACTCCCCCATTTATTTGAACGCTTCCGACAAGCTGAAGGTTCAGCCAATCGCTCCTTTGAGGGGAGTGGCTTGGGATTGGCTCTGGTTAAAGAGTTGGTCGAACTCCATCATGGTCGCATTACTGTAGAGTCTGAGTATGGTCAGGGAACTACATTTACCGTCTGGCTACAAATGGGGAATCTTCATCTACCACCAGAGCAAGTCCTTGATGTTCCCGCTGAGTTTGATGCACGTCGAGCAGCCGTAGAATTGGCTGATGTGGAGGTCGATTTACCAGATGTACAAATTGACGACATAAATCTGCCGGAGGTTTTGGTTGCTGACGGTTCGGCTTCCCTCACGGACCACGGACAGTTGGGGTCTAATACTGTCCTGGTGGTGGATGATAACCCCGATTTGCGCCGCTATGTGTCGATGATGTTGCAAAATGCCGGATTTAATGCAGTTTTGGCTAAGAATGGCGCTGATGGTTTTAACAAGGCTCAGACTTATCATCCTGATGTGATTGTTACTGATTTGATGATGCCCCAGGTGTCTGGGTTGGAGTTGATTCGCATGATTCGCTCCTCACCTGAACTTAGGGGAACTCCAATTATTTTGTTGACTGCTAAGGCTGATGAGGATACCCGCATCGAAGGGGTTGAGCGCGGCGCTGATGCCTATGTTTCTAAGCCTTTTAATGACCGGGAGTTGATAGCTGAGGTCAGGAATTTACAGGCCCTCAAGGCAGAGGAACGACGGGTAGCCCATTTGAATAAGTATCTGACTGAATCAGTATTGCGACGGTTTTTGCCGGAGTCTATGGTCAAAAAGGCGGCGGCGGGGGACTTGACTCTGGATTTGCGCCCGGAACCGAGGCTGATTACCATTTTATTTAGTGATATTGTCGGTTTTACTCGGATGTCTAATGCTCTACAGTCTCAGGGGGTGGCGGAATTGCTTAATGAGTATTTGGGAGAAATGACTCGGGCGGTTTTTGAGAATCAGGGGACTGTTGACAAGTTTGTAGGAGATGCGATTATGGCTTTGTATGGAGCCCCGGAGGAGATGAGCCCCTCTGAACAAGTCCGACGCGCGATCGCTACGGCTAGACAAATGTTGGTGGCTCTCGAAAAACTTAACCAGGGTTGGCAGGAACGAGGTTTGGTGGGCCGTAATGAGGTTCCTCCGGTGCGGTTCCGCTGTGGGATTCACCAGGGTATGGCTGTGGTGGGGTTGTTTGGTTCCCAAGAGCGATCGGATTTTACGGCGATCGGTCCTTCGGTTAATATTGCTGCCCGTCTTCAGGAGGCTACTGCCCCCAACAGCATTATGGTATCCGCTATGGTGGCTCAGTATGTCCCCGATGAGGAGATTATTAAGCGCGAATTTCTCGAACTTAAAGGCATTGATGAGCCGGTAATGACTTGTGTGATTAACCCAAAACCTGAATCAGTAAGGGATACAGCTTAATGGCAGATAATTGGGGAAAAAATGCGATCGCACTATTGCAATTTTTATTTTCCTGTGTTAGATTAGTTAAGTGCAAATTTGCGGGCGTAGTTTAGTGGTAAAACCTTAGCCTTCCAAGCTAATGATGGGGGTTCGATTCCCCCCGCCCGCTTTTTTCCTACCATGCCAGGGCTAGGTTATGAGTAATAGCCTACTAATCGACTGCGACTATCGAGTTAAGCAATAAGCTGCGATCGCAGTCAGGATCAGGTTTTTCCGAAAATGCCAGGAGGCGGACTTGAACCTGATACATAGCCTATAACCCCTATTCTACCGTTACTTAGGTGTTACTCAAAACCGTAGCAGAGTAACAAGTGAGTAAAAAATGAGTAACGCTACTAATACCCCTACTGTAGGGGGGAAGGGCAACTACGATGAGAGTTACGCTAGATTCTTGAAAGCCTATCAAGACTTTAAAGGGGAATGTCCCAAAGGAGTGACTCTCAAGTTACAAAAGTCCGGGACTAGGTACAATCTGCTATTGCAGTTTAAGCAGCCACCTACCGGGAAACGACTACCCAAGATAGCCAATCTTGAGTGTACACCCTGAGAGGGTGACAAGAGAGCTAGACTGATTGCTGTACAAGGGATAGAGCATTTAGTCCTTGCCGAAAATTCTGAGCTTTATGAGGCTTGAGGGCCATCAATGCTAACATCTCTTCTTGCCAGAAAACTAGCGACTGGCTCCAAGCATAACCCGATAATCCGAGCCCAAAAATACTGTGATATCAAGTCCGGATAATCAATTATAGTAAAGTCTCGGTTTGAGGCCACCAATGAAAACTGGTCAAGCCTCGAATTAATTCGCGCTGTTTCCACAAACTTCGGCAGCGAGCACACAAGAGTTCCTCTAGCTGATCAAGATTCTCAAATGAACGATTGGCAATGGGTTCATCTACCAGAGGTCACAGTCTTTCTGCTGGTTGTAGTTCCGGGGAATGGGACGGTAGAAACATTAAATGCAGTCCTTCGGGTACTTTCAGATTCTTACTGATATGCCATCCGGCTTGATCAACCACTAACATAATGTGTTGATTTGGACCTAATTTAAATTCGGCAGCAAACTCCTGTAACACTCGACTAAATAGAGTTGTATTGACGTAAGGTATAATCCACCAATCTCAGTACAGGACAAAAAAGCTGAAAGTCTTAGCCAAAAGGGAATCTAGCCGAAAATTCTGAAGGGGGCGCTCCGGGCTGAGGTGAAAGTCGAGGGGTGGGGGGGTAGCGCCAAGTTGGGGTGAGAGGGTTACATCGGAATTACCACAAACCAAACTTCCCTCTCATGAACGAGCTTAACCGATTACGAGACACTTTGCGCCCTCACTTGCCCTGGCACGGGGCGAGATTAAACTTTGTCTGCCTGTTCCTGATGGCGCTATTCCAAACAAAGACGGTTAATCTGATGGAAATAGCGACTGTATTCGCAAATCCTGTGCAAATTTCCTCAAATTACCAGCGATTACAACGTTTTTTTCGGCAATTCAAATTTGACCGGGCAGAGATTGCCCGTTTCGTCGTTAGCCTCATTGACATTCCCCAACCTTGGACTCTTAGTCTCGACCGCACCTGTTGGTCTTTCGGTCAAACCCATTTCAACATCTTGATGTTGGCAGTCGTCCACGAGGGGATTGCCTTTCCCCTGCTGTGGACGATGCTTGACAAAAAGGGCAATAGCAACAGTGGCGAACGCATGGACTTATTCGACCGCTTCGAGGCACTATTTCCTGACGTGGAGGTGGCTTGTCTGACCGCTGACCGGGAATTTGTGGGGCGAGATTGGCTCTCGTATCTTCTCATCGACCCCGAGGTTCCTTTCCGCCTACGCATCCGCCACAGCGAGCTGATTAGTCCTAAGTTAGGAGGAACTCGGCGTAGCGGCGAACGAATGTTTGATTCTCTGCGACCCGGAGAATTTCGCCAGCTTTCGGGTCGCCGTTGGGTTTGGGGACGGCAGGTTTACGTCATTGGCTCTCGTCTGGCTGATTCGGGGGAGTTGTTGATTCTCATCACTAACGCTTGCCCCGAAACGGCCCTCCCCGACTATGCTCGGCGTTGGGGTATTGAAAACCTCTTCGGAGCCTTGAAGACTCGGGGCTTCTGTCTCGAATCGACTCACTTTAAGGACCCTGAGCGCTTGAGCCGTTTATTGGCTTTGCTTAGCCTGGCTTTTACTTGGGCTATGAAGGTGGGTTTGTGGATTCACCAAGGTTCACCCATTCCTTTGAAGGCTCACGGACGACGCTCCCAGAGTCTTTTCCGCACTGGCTTCGATTTTCTACGCCGCACTTTCTCTAATCTGCCTTTGTTTTCAGGGCGGTTTCACCAGGCTCTACAACTTTTGTCCTGTACTTAGTCCACCAATAAGTCTCTCCCGTTTCCGGTCTCACAAAACCATATAGCCATAACCACTCGAATTTCCAATTAATATGGGCGAGTGGTTGACAATCTTCCGCTACATAAATACGTCGCATCACCGGTTTGAGTCCCAGACGGTGTTCATCTTCGCTCCACAATTGCACCTGTGCATCAGGGTATCTCCGGCGAAGTCCCTCTAACTCCGTTACCAGTTTTTTTTCCAGGCTTGCTGCTCGTCTTCGTCACTTTCGATGTGAGCCGGTCTCGGTACACGAAGCCGAAATGTCATTTGTCGCAGAATCTCCCATCCCCTTTGTCGGCTAATTTTTCGTCCAGTTACTCCTGTCAACCAGTCTGCCACCTGGCGACCGTTCCAAAGTCCCCCATCCGGCGCTGTTCCTTGCAGGGCTTGCCATAACTGAGCTTGAGTCACATCATCAATTAACGGTGGATGTCCGGGATTTCCTTTTCGGCGCGCACCCAGCCCTTTTAATCCCAATTGGTTGTATCTCTTTACCAATTCATAAATCCAGATGCGACTGTAGCCCGTAATTTCTTGGACTTCCTCCGTGGTCTTCCCCTTAGCCAACAACCAAATAATTTGATATTGGCGACTTTCCAAGCCCTCTTGGGCTTGGTGATCAGCCCGGCCAAGTTCTTCGGTACTTAAGTGGGGAGCTATACTAATTCGTCTGGGCATAACGCAAGTTTGGCATTGGTCACTGATATTATAACCGATTAAGCGAACTTGATATGATGGGGAAAATTATTAGGAGTTTTTTCGCTTCGACCGAGGTAAGCTATAGCATTAGTCAAGGTGGTTAGGACGCAGCTTTGAGAACGGAATCCATGGCATCATGGAGAGAATCAAACTGCTCAATGCAGTGGCGAATACGGGCTTTCAGCCACGACCAACATTTCTCTATCTTGTTGAGGTCTGGCGAATAAGGTGGTAGATAGAGTAAACGGCATTGAGCTGCCTCCACCAGTTCAGCAATCCGCCCCCCTTTATGAAACGTTGCATTGTCCAATACTAGAGTCTGACCTGGCTTCAATGTTGGAATTAAGATGAACTCCAACCACAACTCAAACACTGTCCGATTACAACAACCCTCAAAGCTAAAGGGAGCTAAGAGTTGTTGATGACACCATGCGGCTATCATACTTACCCTGCCCTGCCTCTTCCCTGATTTGAGTGCATGGAAGCGTTTTCCTTCCTCGCAGTAACCATAAGGGTAATCCGAGTCCTGACTATTCATGCCGGCTTCATCGAGGTAGACCACTTCTTCCGGCTCCATCTGTTCAATCTGAGCCATAAACTCCTCTCGCTGTTGCTTCCAACGTTCTTGGTAGCCGTAAGTTTTTTTTCTGGTGAAGCCAATTTTCTTCAAGGCTCTGGATATGGTGCGAGGAGAGATGTCGTCATCCCAAAGTTCAGCCATTTGAGCGGAGGTTTTGTGGCCATGCTCTTGGGCAAAAGCCTTGAATTTCTGCCAGTCGGTAATTTTGTGGTTATTGCCAGGTCGGTGATGAGGTTTAGGGAGGAAGTCTCCGGTCTGTGCTTTTCTTTGCAGCCAGAGATTAATGGTGTTCCTGCTGACATGGAAAACTTGACTGGCTTCTGTTTTGGGCATACCGTCTAGTTCAATGGCATCAATAACTTTTTGTCTGAGGTCGTAACTATAGGGGGCTGGCATTTTTGGTCTTCTTAGTCATCTCGTCCTCTCCATTATACGTCCTAAGTGTTCTGTCTTGTGCTATAAAAGCCAGGCTAAGCAAAGCCAATAAACGGCTCAAGCGCTCAGGGTCCTTAAAGTGAGTCGATTCGAGACAGAAGCCCCGAGTCTTCAAGGCTCCGAAGAGGTTTTCAATACCCCAACGCCGAGCATAGTCGGGGAGGGCCGTTTCGGGGCAAGCGTTAGTGATGAGAATCAACAACTCCCCCGAATCAGCCAGACGAGAGCCAATGACGTAAACCTGCCGTCCCCAAACCCAACGGCGACCCGAAAGCTGGCGAAATTCTCCGGGTCGCAGAGAATCAAACATTCGTTCGCCGCTACGCCGAGTTCCTCCTAACTTAGGACTAATCAGCTCGCTGTGGCGGATGCGTAGGCGGAAAGGAACCTGGGGGTCGATGAGAAGATACGAGAGCCAATCTCGCCCCACAAATTCCCGGTCAGCGGTCAGACAAGCCACCTCCACGTCAGGAAATAGTGCCTCGAAGCGGTCGAATAAGTCCATGCGTTCGCCACTGTTGCTATTGCCCTTTTTGTCAAGCATCGTCCACAGCAGGGGAAAGGCAATCCCCTCGTGGACGACTGCCAACATCAAGATGTTGAAATGGGTTTGACCGAAAGACCAACAGGTGCGGTCGAGACTAAGAGTCCAAGGTTGGGGAATGTCAATGAGGCTAACGACGAAACGGGCAATCTCTGCCCGGTCAAATTTGAATTGCCGAAAAAAACGTTGTAATCGCTGGTAATTTGAGGAAATTTGCACAGGATTTGCGAATACAGTCGCTATTTCCATCAGATTAACCGTCTTTGTTTGGAATAGCGCCATCAGGAACAGGCAGACAAAGTTTAATCTCGCCCCGTGCCAGGGCAAGTGAGGGCGCAAAGTGTCTCGTAATCGGTTAAGCTCGTTCATGAGAGGGAAGTTTGGTTTGTGGTAATTCCGATGTAACCCTCTCACCCCAACTTGGCGCTACCCCCCCACCCCTCGACTTTCACCTCAGCCCGGAGCGCCCCCTTCAGAATTTTCGGCTAGATTCCCTTTTGGCTAAGACTTTCAGCTTTTTTGTCCTGTACTGAGCCCAGAACTACTTTACCCCTAACAGATAGCTTTACCTACAACTTACGGCTAAGGTTTTGGGGGTGAACTGATTATGTTGGTATCGGTTTCCGCACGGGATGATTACCATCAAAGATTGGAGACTTGCTGAGGATTATGTGGGTATCGATTCCCATCTCGGTAATTGTCACCAGTTGAAAAGTTGTTTAGGGGTATCGGGTTGGAGTCGGTAGATGATAGCCCATAGTTTCCCCTCACCGAGGATTATGAATCAGACCCATAGATAACCGGATAGGCGATCGCTCATAGGTTTACCTATAGGTCTAGTCCACGGAAAGGCGGTCTGATATCTTTGTACATTGATAGGTTTATCTTTGTACATTGATAGCTTGGGGAATTATCTTCTGCTGTTGTCGTGGTTGATTTTGAAACATATCCTCCCCCCAACCGGAACAAACACTCTTTGGGGAAACGACCGACGTGATAGCAGTCAAGGGTGAGGCACGAACCGATAGGGATACCCTTGACGGGTATCACAAGGGAGTTAACCTATCGCGTGTTTGGTTGGGGGGAGGTATGGATATTTGACAGATTGACTAAGTTGTGCTTGTTGACTGAGTAATCATCCTATTGACGGAATAATTGTCCTGTGCTAGGACTAGATTGTGAGTAATATCTGAGTAATTAGGTACGGCGATCGGGTTAAGTGTTTCCCGGCTATCGCAGTGCGGATAAGGGTTTGATGATAGTGGGGGCGGTGGGACTTGAACCCACACGACCGGTGAAGGTCAACGGATTTTCATCCTCTCGCAGCTTTCGCTACAGCATCAGGTAGGTTGATCCCCGCCTAATTGCCTTGAGAATTGGACTCTCCCTTTACCCTCGGCTTAACGTTAGGGTAGCTCCCGTCGAGTCTCTGCACCTTCCGATCAAGAAGTTCCAGAAATTAGGTATTTCCTTCACCCCTTCAAAGGCTTGGCTCAGGATTGCCTTGTCTGCGAACAGATTTAGGTTTCCCTGAGTTTGAGAGCCGTCACTTGAGGGATTTCTCACCCCAAGGCTCAGTTTTCTAAGTCCGTAGCGTCTACCATTCCGCCACGCCCCCAGGTCGCTTATTTAAAAGCACAATCTATATTTGAGCATCTTTCTGGAATTTTGGCAACTATTTTCCCAAATTTTTTGAACGGTAGGGAAAAATCGGAGCGATCGCAAGTGGTGGGAGAGCCTCATAGAGCAGCAGCCTATCTGTAATATCATATACCCGGCGTAAACCCGCGCCTACAAATATTTATGACCCGATCGCTGGTCATTGGTGACGTAGCAAAACTGGTCACTGGTCACTTTTCGCGGTTTAATTATAAAGACTGTCGTTGGATTGTCGGATCACCCAACTATGCTGATTACACTGTTACTGTATGTTATTCTTGGTGGAACCTACCTGGTGGTGGCTCCTGGGGCTTTGTACTTTTACCTGAAAAGTCGCTGGTATGTAGCTGGTTCCGTAGAGCGGTTACTGATGTACTTTCTGGTTTTCTTTTTATTTCCAGGGCTGATTTTGCTGTCACCATTCCTAAATTTTCGTCCCCAACCCCGACAAATTGAAAGCTAATGCGACGAATTGATGTAATTGGGATTGGGATTGGCATTTTTGTAGCCGGAGGTCTGTTGTACTGGGTTTTTCAGTTATCAGGCTTTGATAGTAGCAAGGCGGGAATTTGGAGTCAGGCGATCTTGGTGGGAGGGTTAGTCCTGTGGCTACTCACCTACCTATGGCGCGCCGTCACCCAGACCATGACCTATAATCAACAGCTCAAAGATTACGAGGAAGCGGTGATTGAGAAGCGCATAGCGGAAATGACACCGGAACAACTCCAACAACTTCAGGCTGAAGTTGAGCAAGAAAAACAGCAAAAATCTGTCCATCGGGAGTCTGGGTCTGTAGATGAGCAATCAAAAAGCTAACCGGACTATCCCCACATATTCGAGTTTGAAATGATCTCAGTTTCTGAATGTTTCCAAAAGTTGCGCTCTGAGAGTCCAGCTAATGGCGATCGCCGCCAATGTGCGCTGATTCCATTTATCACAGCCGGAGATCCCGATTTAGATACTACCGCTAAAGCCCTCCAGGTTTTAGATAAAAATGGAGCAGACCTGATCGAGTTAGGGGTTCCCTACTCTGACCCCTTGGCTGATGGTCCAGTTATCCAAGCTGCTGCTACCCGTTCCTTAAATCGGGGAACTCGACTAGATGGGGTTTTGGAGATGCTGAAAACTGTTAGCCCTACTATCAAGGCTCCGATTATCTTATTTACTTATTACAATCCCATTCTGTATCGGGGGATTCCTGAGTTTCTCGCACAGATTAAGGATGCTGGGGTCAAGGGGTTAGTGGTTCCAGATTTACCCCTAGAAGAGGCTGAGATTCTCCTATATCCAGCTAAGGAACAGGGGATTGAATTGGTGTTGTTGGTGGCTCCTACCAGTTCCCCCGATCGCATTGAGGCGATCGCTCGTCAGTCCCAGGGTTTTATTTACCTGGTCAGTGTTACCGGAGTTACCGGAATGCGATCGCAGGTTCAGACCCGGGTTGAGGATTTACTTAAACAAATGCGCTCTCTCACCGATAAGCCTATTGGTGTGGGGTTTGGTATTTCTCAACTCGAACACGCCAAACAAGTTCGCTCCTGGGGGGCTGATGCTGTGATTGTGGGAAGTGCTTTTGTGAATCGACTGGCGGCGGCTTCCCCAGAACATGGGTTAGAGGCGATCGCCACTTTTTGTCAGAGTTTGAGAACCGCTATTGATGAGGATTAATCCATAGAAACCTCCCCAATAGTAGAGCATCACCATGTCGCCAAAAGAAAAAGGCTAGAAGTTGTAGTGCTCCCATAAACACTCAGCTTCCGGCCTTTTGAAACCCTCGTAATGTGCCTTTCTCTTATGATCATGGCAGGTTTCTTGTCAAACGGCAAGGGGTCTGTTGCAATTACCCACTTTTTCTCGTTCGCTCTAAATTACCGCCAAAGAAAAAGGTCGGAAGTGCAGTGTTCCCATAAACACTTATCTGATACATTTACGCGGCATTTTTCCGGTTGTTCCCGGACAATGCGACGATAGCACTATTACCCGTTAAGGTAACAGAGGCGGTATCCCGCAAAGCTTTTAGAAAGATTCCAAAAGCACCGTTCCAGTCCCGTGGTAGAGTGAACCCGCACTCCGGACATCGGAACACTTTTGAGCCACCTAGCTGGGAATGGACATGACCACAGTGAGTACAGGTTTTGCTGGTGTATTCTTCGGTCACATCTACAACTGTTCAGTTATTTCCGCGCTTGATGTCTCAGGGTTAGTTTGAATCGATAATGCGCCCATGTCAGCATGGCTCGGGCAGTCTTAGACCTGATTAGACGCTTCACCTTGGCAACCATATTGGAAGTCTCGAAGGTGGGCCCAAAAATCCGGCTGTGTTATGGGATGGTCAGGGATGCGACCCAATCAACCAAGGGGTTGAAGTCCTCACCGGGTAGTCCCCACGCCCATTTCAGCTCTATTTCATACCCGAAGGTCTCGCAGGTAGGGGTCGAGAGGGAAGTCGCCTTCCCCCACTCCCATTCAAAACCGTGCTTGATACTTTCGTATCACACGGCTCCTGATGTAGATACCCCTTGGCAACGGGAACAGGGTTACCAACCCCTGCTTTTGTACTTCAACTTTTGGAGCTAAATACAACATCGTAGTGTTTAAACTCGCTTTCGCCGTTAAACTCCTGTTGATTGCAGTAACTATATCTACACCGTGACTAGTGGGCATATCCTAACCATTACAATTAGGCATTGGCTTTCAGTCACATCCCTTCCCCTTAAAGGCATACGATTACACTTTCACTACTCAACAAGATGTACCTGCCGAGAGCCTAAAAAAAAAAGGGGGTTTAAACGTTCCGTTTATATGGGCATTCCATCTTTAGACTTGTCCTTTCCACCGGGGTACTTAAAAAGGTCTGTGTAGGTGTTGTATGGAAAACCCTACTTTTCCCCTTGCTCTTTTGAGCGCAGCGTGGCAACCTATTACGCTACTCAATAATGACGATGGTTCAAGCCAGACATTCGGTTTCCCTAGTCATGGATGGTTGGCAGTGGTCGCATTTGGTAGTAGGTTCTACTTCACGCCTTCCGTTCCCCGCTTCAATCCCAAGGTTGTGTATCCTGAAACTGGGGGTGGCTATCGCCTTTACTCTCTACTCCCTGATTTCTCAGTTTGTTTATGACCTTGAGTCCCCTGCCTTGCTCAGATTTCTCCAAGCGTCGGGACATATAAACAGTTATGGGATGGTCAGGGATGTGAATCCCTTATATTCCACAAAGGAGTGGAAGTCCCACTAGGAGGCTATTTCGGGCATTGCATCCCTATTTCACTCCTAAACGTCTCGCACCCATACTTGGTATTATACTGTATTGCCGTAAAATGTTAACCTAATTTGAGATTAAATCATGCTCCCAACCCTTTGAAACCCTCGTAATGTGCCTTTCTGTTATTATCAGAGGAGTTGCATGGTAAAACCGCAAGGGGTCTGTTGCAATTACCCACTTTTTCGCGATCGCCATGAATTACCCAAAAATTACCCAAAAAGAAAAAAGGCCAGAAGTGCAGTGTTCCCATAAACACTTACTTTCTCGCCTTTTGAAACCCTCGTAATGTGCCTTTCTGTTATCATCATGGCAGTTCGATTGTGAAACCGCAAGGGGTCTGTTGCAATTACCCACTTTTTCCATAAAACTCACCCATTCGGGGGATAGCAAACCTTTAAAGGAACTTTCATTGGCCATGTTAACATCATCTTCTCGATTCCAATTTACCGAAGACCTCAATATCTGTCGTATCTTAAATGGAATGTGGCAGGTTTCTGGGTATCATGGACGCATTGACCCCAAGGTGGCGATCGAAACCATGTTTCAATACCATGATGCAGGTTACACTACTTGGGATCTGGCGGATCATTATGGACCGGCGGAAGATTTCATCGGGGAATTTAGGCGACAAATGGCTAATTCTCGCGGTCAGGAAGCCTTATCAACTATTCAGGCGTTTACTAAATGGGTTCCTAGACCTCAAAAAATGACTCGCAATATTGTTGAGAAAAATATTGATATTTCTCTCAAGAGAATGAATGTGGATTGTCTGGATTTGCTTCAATTTCACTGGTGGGATTATCGCGATGATAACTATTTGGAAGCATTGCGACAGATGACTATTCTACAATCCGAGGGGAAAATTAAACATTTGGCTTTGACTAACTTTGATACTGAACATTTGCGGGTCATTGTGGAAAATGGGATTAAAATAGTCTCTAATCAGGTGCAGTTTTCCCTAGTCGATCGCCGTCCTTTGGTGGCTATGGTAGAGTTCTGTCAAACCCATGATATTAAGTTAGTTCCCTATGGGGTTCTCTGTGGTGGGTTCTTATCGGAACAGTATTTAGGGAAGCCTGAACCTATGGCTATGATGTTAAAAACTGTTAGCCTCAAAAAATATAAAAATATGATTGATGCTTGGGGAGGCTGGAAGTTATTTCAAGAGTTGCTGACTGTGTTAAAATCCATTGGCGATCGCCATGGGGTCAGTATTGCTAATGTGGCGGTTCGCTACATCCTCGAACAGCCTACGGTAGCGGGAGCCATGGTGGGAGCGCGATTAAGCATTTCTCAACATATTGATGAGAATGCTAGAGTTTTTGATTTTAGCCTAGATGAAAGCGATCGGCAGCAAATTCATCAAGTCACCAATCGAGGAAAAAACCTATTTGAAATTATTGGCGACTGCGGGGATGAGTACCGTTAAACTAGCTCGGTATATTGTCACCTTGTTGTAGTTTTTTGACCGCGACAGTCAGACGTTTTAAATAGGGTTTAACAATCTCTCGATTATGGTTTTGCAGTTCCCTGACCTGCTGGTAAAGAATCCCTAGTTGTTGTTCCAGTTTAATCAAGTTTCCGGGAGAAACAGAGGGTTGGGATAAATGCTCCGAATTGGTAGCTGGTGGGTGTTGTTTGATATCATTGATGGTATTTTCCATTAACCGAAACCGAACATTCATCACTTCCCAATCCTCATGACGCAAAGCATTTTGTTCTAAACGCTGAGTTACCCTTTGTAATTCCGTCAGCACTTCTGTAATTTGATCTAGGTCGCTGTTTTCCTCTGTCGGTCCTGGTAACATCTGAACCTGATCATAAAGGGATTTTACCACCGCACGAACATCAGCGATCGCTGCATCTGTACTCTGTCGCACTTGCTGCTCAAACCGTTGGCGGTTGATGATATTCAACGCCACAGCCACAGTTAAAGGAGCCGCCGCCAGTAACAACGGGCGAAATATAATCGCTGCTACCAGTGAACCTACCCCAGAGGCGACCACAGACACATATTCGGCAATTTTGAGCCAATCTCGCTGATTTTCAGAGGTTGGGGGCGAGGGTTCTGTCGTTTGCATGGCTGTCGCTATTTTGGAGAAAACTGTTATAGAGTTATGCTAACGCAAACTGTCCGCCAGATAGCCACTATTTTTGAGATTATTCTTTTCGGTCTCCAGATTTTTGAGGTTTTGGGCAATTATACCCTTGGGAATATCCCCCCTAGCGGTTTAGAATATACAGTCAACAACGGGAAGATTACCTGTGATTGCTCAACTAGCCTTGAAAGGGAGTTATGAAGTTAAAAGTTATCGAAAATTTTGATGGTTCTTTTACCCTAGAACCACAAGCAAAATCCATACTGTTTAGCCTCCTAACCAGTGATACATTTATCAACCAAATGCGACAGCAAACTGAAGGGAATGGGGTAGAATTTACGGAGTTACTCTTTCAACCTGTCCCCTACAGCATTAATACCCCCAAAGGAATGCCACCGGAATTAGAAGAATATTATCACTCTGATGATTATATCATTGTGAATGTTCCGCCTAATTATATGTTCCAGGCGAAGATTTTTAAACCTAGTCGCCTCTGTGCTATCTATCGTCGAGTTTAATGGCTTAAATGCCTTTGTTTATAGCCCTAGCTAACTAGCTGGTGGTATTGTTGTTCATTGCACCTAATTAATCAATCATGACTTCCTCAACTGAGATGATTCCCCTTAGCGGTCTGGAATTTATTGCTTATCTGGATAATTCCGGGAAATTACCAGAATCTTTATCAGGAAAAATCGGGGTTTATGCAATTTTTAATCAACAACATATTTTACAATATGTAGGCTATTCTCGTGATATTTTCCAAAGCATAAAACAGCATTTAGTGCGTGAACCAGAAGGGTGCTATTGGCTGAAAGTACAAACTATTAATCGCCCTAGTCGGACCCTGCTAGAGGAAATTCGCGATGGTTGGATAGCTGAAAATGGTTCGGTTCCTCCTGGTAATGCTGAACACAGCGATCGCTGGAATCAACCTATTGATGTCAAGCCACAAATGACCTCGGAGGAAGTGGCTAAGTTTGATAGTCTTGATGAAATTGGCAAGGATAAACTACTTAAAACCGTCGCCAAAAGAGTCGAGGCAAATATTTTATCTGCCTTGGAAAAACGAGGATTACAGGAAGAAATCCGCTTTAACCCTAAACTTAAAACTCAGGGTATTCTGGATTTAAAGTGATGGTTTAATTATATGATGGGGCGGTTTTTGACTTTCTAATAAATCGGGTAAATTGCCCCAAATTTATAGATCATTTATCCGCCCTTAAAATGTGGCTAACCCATAATTTTTGGGCATTAAATAAATGGCAATCTGTAGAAACACGGATGATGGCTGATTAAGGTATTAGGTGCTGCTTAGGAGGGGGAAAACTTGCTATTTATAGGGGTTGACTCAATCCCCTATTTATCCTAGAATAATGTGTCAGGGTCTTGGCTGACTACAGTGGCTGGATTCAGGCTTCCCCAATGGTGGGAGTCAGTGTTGGTGTGGCTAGTAATTGTCAGACCAAAAAAATCACAATCTTTTCGGGAATAGCTAAAAGTGATGCTGTAGTTAGCAGGGACGATTTTAAGATATTAAAGGATGGTACAGATCATGTCTGTGAATATTCCGCAATGCCAGAATTTGGATCAGCAAGTCAATAGTGTAATTAAGCTATTGTTGCAGGAATCATCTTTGCGATCGCAGGATTTATCAGCAGTCAGAACCTCATTAGAAAAGGCAATTTCTCCGAGATTTGAGATTGTATTTGCTGGCGCTTTCAGTGCGGGAAAATCGATGCTAATTAACGCTCTGTTAGGGCGAGAATTGCTGTATAGCGCTCAGGGACACGCCACGGGTACTATTTGCTACATTGAATATGCTGCTACTCCATCGGATGAAAAGGTAGTGCTGACCTTTTTAAGTGAAGTAGAAATCCGGGAGCAAGTCCACGAACTTTGTCAAACATTGGGGTTATCGACTCCTGGGAATCTTCATGAAATAGAGGAAGCGAAAGGACTCCAGGAAGCGGCGAAAACACTCTATGAACAAGAGGGGGGGGAAAGTCGGAATCAGCGCGCCAAACGAGCGAAAGCCTTGGAACAATTGTTAGCTGGTTTTGTAGCGAATCGGGATAAAATCAACGCCCATAATAATACTATTTTATCTATGGGAGAAATCGCTGATAATGGTGTTGATTCAGCCTCCCTATATGCTCGTCGTAGTCAAAATAGTGCAGTTATTAAAAAGATAGAATATTACTGCCATCATCCCCTCTTAGAAGATGGTAATGTAATTATTGATACTCCGGGAATTGATGCACCTGTCCAACGAGATACACAGATTGCTTATGATAAAATTGAGCATTCTGATACCTCGGCGGTGGTCTGTGTATTTAAAACAGCAGCTAATGGGGAACTGACCTCAGAAGAGACTCAGTTACTAGAACGCATTCAGAATAATTCGGGGATTCGCGATCGCGTTTTTTATGTATTCAATTATATTGATGCGACTTGGTACGATGACCAGCTAAAAAACTGTTTAAACCGTCATCTAAATACTCAATTCAGTAGTAGCGATCGCGTTTATAAAACCAGTGGATTATTAGGGTTTTATGGGGAGTTAATTCGTCAGACTCATGGTAGCGATCGCTGGGGTTTAGATTCAATTTTTGCCAAGGGTAATCTCTCTAATCCAGAGGCGGAAGAGACACCAAAATTTATAGTAGAATTTAATAACTACTTCTTCACTTCTGGTCAACTTTCCCGCAGTAGCTTTCCCATTACTCCAGCCATAGGTTATGCGGACACCCATCAAGAAAAGTATCTACAAATTCTGAATGCTCACGGCTACAATTTGATGGAGCAATTAGTTCTTGATAGTGGGATTGATCAGTTTCGTGATGATATCACCCGCTATCTCACAGAAGACCGCCGACCCCAGCTTTTTCAAGCCTTAGCAGAAGACCTCCGACCTGTCTGCATTTCGTTAAGGTCTTATTATCTGCAAAACTGGTGGGATTTAGAAAATCAACCCAAAGAAATCGATGCAATTAAGGATTTACAATTACGACAACTTAGCCAAGACTTAAAAACCATTGGCGATGAATTTGAGCAGTATATTAAGGCTCATCTTAATCACACTGTAGCGAGTAACGAAAACGCTATTTATGAGCGAGATTTTCGGAACTTACAAAGAAAGATGATTGAGCGTTTAGATACACTGATTCAAAAATTCTCAGTGGGTGAAGCCTACAAACGCGCTCAAAGTAACCACCCCAATAGTGCTGTGGTTCCTCTATTAGCCATATTAGCGGAGGCTTTTTATAGCTTATCGGATGATTTAAAAGCCACCCTAGTAGAGTCCTGTGAGTCCTTGGTGGCTAACTTTTTCCAACAGTTAACTGAGCAAGTCCATCAAGCTGATTTTTACCATCATCTATATCGTCTTTTGGGTAATGATGGCGGTATTGATGCTACGTTAAATCAACTTCACCGTAAAGTTCATGATGCTGTAATTAGTGCGGCTCAGACCGAATGCGGTGCTTATGTACGGGAAACCCCAGAGTTTTATGCAGAGGGAACAGTTCCCCATTTCCAACTGCGTCAAACGTTACGGGAAGCCTGTAATAGTGCTGATTATCAAGGGATGGTTGAAGCGGAACCGGCTATTCGTCAACTGCTGAAAATTGACTTTGAGAAAAAGGTTAAAAGAACAGTTCTCCGCCATTTTCGGACTGTGATTAATCTGACTCTCAATGATAATTTGCAGGTGGGTGCTAAACATCAATCTGGGGCGATTTTTTCTCAATACGAGATGGCACGAGCTAATTTAGCTAAAACCTTGGAACAGGAAGCGGAAGAAAAGCTGGAAGATAATCATAAATTACAAGAACAAATTAAGCAGAAAATTGATGCTTATAATGACTCAGTAATAGCGATTAATGATTGTTTAGTGGCTATGGGTTTAGGACGAGGTAAATTACCGGATATTAAGGACACAGACTTTGATCCGGTTTTCAATTACCAACAACCAGCTTTTACAGAACCATCATATAATTATAATCTTGAGGATGATCAGGAAACTTCCTCAGAAATAGTGGATGCTGAGTTTACACCAACAGAGAAAAATCCGGTGATGAGCGAGTAAAAGTTTTGTAGGGGTGGGTTATGCTGGTATCTGGCTGAAGCTAACCCCCCCCGTTGATTGTTGGCTATAGAAACCCCAAACCAGGAAATAAACATGAGTAAAACACCCCGCATTCCTTTCCCTCCGGCTGTTCGTAAATATGTTTATGAACGAGATAATTTTACTTGTCAAAGTTGCGGAAAAACCAATAAAGAGGCGCGGCTAACGATTGACCATATTATTGCATTGGCTAGGGGGGGAAGTAATGACCTGAGTAATTTACAGACCCTCTGCTGGGAGTGTAATCGGAAAAAACTCCATTATCACGATCGCCGTTTTCGTCGTCGTTTCACTTAACGGAGGTGGGTCATGTAGTAGGCGCTTAATCATTTTTTCCATGAGATAAAAGTTTGCTAAAATGAGGGTAATGGTATATAGAATCACCCTTTTTGTGAATTAATGACAAACCTGTGGCTAAAAATATCATCGTCTCAGAAGGTTTTGTGGGTCGGTATAGGTTGTCAACGTCACACCCCCAGACTCGTGATAGAAACCGCTATTAAACAGGTATTTCAGGAACATCAATTAGCGGAAGATGCTATCATTGGGATTGCTACCATAGAGGGAAAGGCTGATGAAGGAGGGTTAGTAGAATTATGTAGCGATCGCCACTGGATTTTACAGACATTTTCACCCCAACAATTGCAGGGTGTCAAGGTTCCCAATCCTTCCATGGTGGTACAGCAAAAAATCACCACCCCCAGCGTCGCGGAAGCCGCAGCATTAGAGGCGGCGGGAGTCTCAACCCTACTGGTTCCTAAATGTATCTACAGAGGCGAAAATCTCACGCCAGAAGGGGCAAAAATCAGCCAAGCGGTGACTATAGCGATCGCCAAAATTACATTGATTGAGAGTTGTGGAAAGATAGGGAATAGGACTTGCTAAACATCCCCGATAATCAGCCCCAATCATGGGAAATTCAGCCCTAAACCCTAGCTAATCCGATTCCCGATGAGGGTAAATTTTAACTGACTGGTAATAGTCCCCGTTCAGCCAACCATTGTTTATTGTATAGTTTAGATTGATAACGTCCGCCGCCATCACATAACACAGTAACAATGGTATGTCCGGGTCCCATTTGTTTAGCTAATGCGATCGCCGCACCGACATTAATACCAACAGACCCCCCCATAAATAACCCATCTTTTTCTAAGAGTTGATAAACCACGCGCACCGCCTCCTGGTCATCAACTTGTATAGCATCATCAATAGGAACATCCTGCATATTAGCAGTAATCCTACTATTACCAATTCCCTCAGTAATTGAGTTTCCCTGGGGTTGAATTTCACCAGTTTTCACATAACTGTATAAACCACTACCCATCGGGTCAGCCACCACAGTTTTAATATTCGGGTTTTTTTCCTTCAAAAACAGAGACACCCCCGCAAAGGTTCCCCCCGTACCCGTAGCCGCCACCCAAGCATCAATTTTACCGTCAGTTTGAGACCAAATTTCCGGTCCAGTGGTTTGATAATGCGCTTCCCGGTTCGCTAAATTATCAAACTGATTCGCCCAAATTGCATTATCCATTTCCGCCGCCAAACGTCCCGATAATTTCACATAATTATTAGGGTCTTTATAGGGAACAGCGGGAACTGCACGCACTTCAGCGCCCAAAGTTCTCAAGGCTTCCATTTTTTCCACAGATTGAGTTTCAGGTATGACAATGACGCATTTATAGCCCTTAGCATTACAAATATGGGCTAGACCAATACCTGTATTTCCGGCGGTACCCTCTACCACTGTGCCACCGGGTTTTAGCAAACCTTTTTTTTCGGCATCTTCGATAATATATAAAGCCGCCCTATCTTTAACAGAACCGCCAGGATTTAAAAATTCTGCTTTTCCTAAAATTTCACAACCTGTCTCATCACTAAAACTATTTAATCTGATTAAGGGAGTGTTTCCCACAGCTTCTACAAAGCCACGTTTAATATCCATTGCTAATTTTTTAAAAAGTTGGGTTTTTCAAAGGTGGGGTGACAATTAAGGGATGAGAGATGCTCAAGATTATGGCACTTTTGAATCTATCCACTCATCCCATATTTTAAAGGCTAAATATCCTACTTATTAGGTTGAGGAGTCATGCGTAAATATGGCTTAATTTCCTTGTAACCTTTGGGAAATTTCTGTTTGAGTTCTTCCGGGTCTTTGAGGGAAGGCACAATTACACAATCTTCCCCATCTTGCCAATCAGCAGGGGTAGCCACACTGTAGTTGTCGGTGAGTTGTAAGGAGTCAATCACCCGCAAAATTTCGCTAAAATTACGTCCGGTACTAGGGGGATAAGTTAGGGTCAGGCGTAACTTTTTGTTAGAGTCAATGACGAAAACAGTACGAACGGTTAAAGATGCGTTAGCGTTGGGGTGAATCATATCGTAAAGATCCGATACTTGGCGATCGCTATCAGCTAAAATCGGGTAGTTAATATTAGTTTGCTGAGTCTCGTTGATATCACCAATCCAACCTTTATGGGAGTCCGCATCATCCACACTCAGGGCGATTACTTTAACATTGCGTTTATCAAACTCTGGTTTGAGTTTAGCAACAGTGCCTAATTCTGTGGTACAAACAGGGGTATAGTCTGCTGGATGAGAGAACAGGACAACCCAGCTATCCCCAGCCCAATCATAGAAGTTAATATCTCCTTCTGAAGAGGCTTGGGTAAAGTTAGGGACGGTATCACCTAATCGCAAAGTCATGGTTTTATTTTCTCCAAATTGTGATAGGAACAATGTATTTTTTGATTATACTCCGGTTTGGCGATCGCATAACATTTACAGCATTTCTACCTACCGGAGCATCCGCAAATTATGCCCAAGGGGGATATAACTAACTACACTGCCACCGCTAAGGCTTTCTGAGCGAAGATTTTTTGAATCGCCTCTTCCACTACCCGGTCAGGGGTGGATGCACCAGAGGTTACACCGACAATAATTTCTCCTTCTGGGAGCCATTTTGTCGCCATTTCCAAGTCTTTATTAAGGGGTTTATGTTGAATTTGATTTCCCTCAAGAATGCGATCGCTGCTATCGATATGATAAGAAGGGATACCCCGTTCAATCGCCATCTCTTGCAAGTGAGTCGTATTAGAAGAGTTAAAACCGCCAATCACTACCATTAAATCCAGCTTTTCTTCTAATAACCCAATCATCGCATCTTGACGTTCCTGGGTAGCATCACAGATAGTATTGAAACTTTGGAAATGTTCATTGAGATTAGCCGGGCCGTATTTTTGCATCATCGTGCGTTCAAACAGCTTCCCAATTTGTTCAGTTTCGCTTTTTAACATAGTAGTTTGGTTAGCGATACCGACAGATTCCAAATCCCGATCCGGGTCAAAATTAGCCGAATAAGCATTAGCGAACTTAGCCAAAAACTCCTCACGGTTGCCACCATTAAGGATATAATCAGCCACATATTCTGCTTCTTCTAAATTCAACAGCACCAAATACTTATCAGCAAAAGAACTGGTAGCCACAGTTTCTTCATGCTTATATTTACCGTGAATAATCGAGGTGTACTGTTTTTTCTTATGCTTTTCTACCGTATTCCAAACCTTAGAAACCCAGGGACAGGTAGTATCAATAATTTTACACCCCTTATCATTCAGGATTTGCATTTCCTGAACACTCGCCCCAAAAGCAGGAAGGATAACCACATCACCACTACCCACCACCGAAAAATCTTTGTGGGAGTCATTGACCGGGATAAACTCAACATTCATATCCCGCAAATGTTGATTAACTGAAGGATTATGGATAATTTCATTAGTGATCCATATTCTTTCAGTCGGGAAGTGTTGGCGAGTCTCGTAAGCCATAGCCACAGCCCTTTCTACCCCCCAGCAGAAGCCGAAAGCCTCTGCTAACCGGATGGTCACATTACCTTGGGTCAGGATATAGTTATTTTGTCTAATTTGTTGAATTAAGCTACTTTGGTAGGCGCTGTCCATGACACCCGCCACCTCTTCCTGATGACCGAAGCCTTTGCGGTGGTAGGTGTCTGACTGTTGGAGTGAACGTCTAAATGCTTTTGTATCCATAGGGTTGGTTAAATCTAATCCGGCTTTATTAAAGATTTTAACCTTTCGGTGTGATCATGACCAGGATATATCACCAAATTCCCCTATCTGGTGGGGACAATTAGTGAATTGTCCCCTAATGTTTACATGGCCCGTTCTGTTAACCGAGTTAAAACATGATTAGAACGTTCAACAAAATCCTTCATTCCTTCAGCATCAAAGCCTTTTTGAGCCATTAATGCTAAGTCATAAACATGGTGACAAATCATTTTTGCCAACTCTTCTGAGGGGGAAGAACCGCCCTCTTGAATAATGCTACCCTGACTTAAATTAGCCAGATTTTGAATGAGAGGGTGAGCAGTATTTACCAGTAAAATATGGTCTTCGGGGAAATCAGCCTTCTGCTGTTGCAATAAGGCGGTCATATCCTGTAAACGGCGCATGGCTTCCGGTAGTAAAACCATGGCGGGCGGGGTATCCTCAGATTTGAGAGATTCCGTGCGAATATTCACCCGTGGCTTATTGAGGGACTTCTCAAATAACTCCTTAATTTGTTCGCTGCGGGTTTTATTAGTTTTGGGGTCAACAATTTCGGCTGGCTTATCTTTTTCAATGAGAGTCTCATCAAGTTCCGAGTCTACCCGCAAAAACTTAACCTCTGAGTGTTCCCGCTCCAAGAAACTGATAAAATGGGTATCGATAAATGAGTCGAGGAATAGCACTTCTAAACCTTGACTTTTGTGCAGTTCTATGTATGTAGCTTGGGCGGCTTCATCGGTGCAGTAAAAAACCCGGTTTTCGTGGCGGGATTGATTGCGTTCTAGGTATTCACTGAGGGTAGTATAATAGCGTCCCTGTTCATCAGTGCTAAGGGATTTTTCGGTTTTCACTTCTTCCCAAACATCCCCATCTTCGCTTTGGACTTGTACTTCTGGGGTTTGAGCTTCCCCGGACTCAGTGGGGGGTTTATAAGTGCTGCGGAAGATGAGAATCTCTTCTACCTGTTTCTTAAATTTATCGTCATTGAGGGAACCGAACTTGATAAAAGTACCAACATCCTGCCAACAACGGATATATTCTTGGCGATTGTCTCGATATAATTCTTTGAGGCGATCGCCTACTTTTTTGGCGATATAGTCAGCAATTTTGCGGACTGTGCGGTTAGTTTGTAGGGCGCTACGGGAGATATTCAAAGGAATATCGGTGCTGTCAATTACACCCCGCAAAGGCATCAGGAATTTCGGGATAATTTCCTCGCAGTGGTCGCTGACAAAAACCTGATTACAAAATAGTTTAATATTGCCCTGGGTGACATCAACATCAGGCCGCAGTTTGGGGAAGTATAGAATACCGTTAACAATGAAGGGATAGTCAGTGTTCAGGTGAACCCACAGCAGGGGTTCTTCTTGGAAAGGATACAGATAACGATAAAGGTCTAAATAATCTTCTTTGGTGAGGTTATTGGGAGACTCACGCCAGGGCGCTGTGTGGCGGTTGATGGTTTCGCCGTCCATAATAATGGGGACGGGCATAAAGTCGCAATAGGTTTTAATCAGTTGCTGAATGCGACTGGTTTCGAGATACTCTAATTCATCATCCATCAAGGTGAGGGTGATGGTAGTCCCACGGGTGGTGCGGGCAGAATCTTCTAATTTGAATTCTGGGGAACCGTCGCAGGTCCAATGGACGGCTTCTGCGCCTTCTTTGTAGGAGAGGGTGTCGATCTCTACTTGTTTGGCTACCATGAATGAGGAGTAAAACCCTAGACCAAAGTGGCCGATGATGGCTTCTCCGTCGGTGGCTTGGTATTTTTGGATAAATTCTTCGGCGCTGGAAAAGGCGACTTGGTTAATATATTTTTTAACCTCGTCGGCGGTGAGACCGATACCAGTATCACTAACAGATAGGGTTTTAGCGTCTTTGTCGATCGCAATGGTAATTTGTGGGTTGCTGATGTCCCCGGAATATTCTCCGGTGCGGGCCACCATTTTTAATTTAGCGATCGCATCTACCGCGTTAGAAACCAATTCCCGCAAGAATACCTCATGATCAGTGTAGAGAGATTTCTTGATAATCGGGAAGATGTTTTCAGTATGGATCGTGATTGTTCCCTGTTCAAGTACGGTCATGGGCGTTATTTCTCAAATATACATAGTTATCATTTCCTGATCTTGGGCGATCGCCATGACATCATGGGCATGGATCACCCCCATGAGATGATTCGGATTTCCGTATATCAACCATGGATCATGGACAATCGATATATATGGTAGCATCAGACCCATGAATCAGACCCAGGAAAGGAATGATCAGACGATAATTCTCAAATGAGGCCATCAAAACGAGATCCATGGAAGGTGTGCTGTAGATCGCTAATTATAGTAACTGCGTAGATTTTGACAGTATCACTCATGTGGCTAATGAGATAAATTTTTAGAGTTATGAGTTGTGGGGAAAAATCCTTTAAATTCTTTAACGAATTTAAGTAAAGGTTCAGCCTGTCCGTTGGGTAACATCAGACCTACCATGATTTTCACAAATACGATAGCCATCATACGTGAGCGACGTTTGATCAAACCAGGATCGTGGTAAATAGACATCCAAAAACATCTCGCTCCTATCCTTGCTTTTTTTCTCGTTAATGGCGATTCAAGTGATTTAAAAGTTAGATAACTATATAAGTGTGAAAGGCTATCTTTTTTCAGATTTTTTAAGGAGCTGGGAGCATTGTTAAACGCTTTGTTAAGTACCAATAAGCAGGAAGATTATTGACGCTCAATATTAGAGGAAATCGAATGCTCAGATATGCGGTATAAGATTTGCGCTTGAGATATACAAACAAATTTATACTGGGCAGCTAAACGCAAATATAAATCCCAATCCTGCCCACCCTTCAAAGACTCATCAAAACCTCCAATTGCTGATAAAGCATGACGGGTAATTAAAGGATTAGAACCATTTTCCAGAAAGTTTTTCACTAATAATATGGAATAAACATCGCCTTGATAGCTTTGATGAAATCCCGGGTATAAAAATTCACCATATTGATCAATATAATTTGTCCAGCTATAGGCTACAGATGCTTCTGGATCTGCTTCAAGTGCTGCATATTGTAATTCCAATTTATCAGAGGTCCATAAATCGTCAGCATCTAAGAAAGCAATATACTGAGCGCTGGCTTTAGAAAATCCTCGATTTCGACTAACAGAAGCCCCTGAATTGGGATAAGAAAATACTTGAATACGCGGGTCATTAATACTGGAAATAATATCTAATGTTCTATCAGTAGACCCATCATTAATTATAATTATTTCAAAATCCTTAAAGGTCTGATTGATAACGGAATCAATGGTTTCCTTAATCGTCTTATCAGCATTATAGGCAGGAATAATTATTGATATTTGGGGCATTTTATTGATCCTCTGACTTTTCTACAGACCCGAATTTAGCATTCCAGACATTGTTGAGCCCAACCAAGACACTCATCATACTACCCCGATAAAATTCCATTTCAACTGCTGGAATTAGTTCACTTTTCAGCATTTCTCCATACTTCAGTCGTTGCTTAATAATACGGCGGAGATTGCCCAAAATTGTCCTGACAAAAATCACTGGCTTGTCTATGGTTTTAGCATTAATCATCCGTAACTGAAAAGTGGCTAAACCACAGGCACGCGCTAAGGATAATAAATAATTGCGTTCTAATCGAAACGCGGGAATTTTATGGTTAATGTGCATCTGGGGATTATACCAAATTTCCCAGCCTTGTTTGTGTAGATAAAGCAATAACTCATAATCGTCTCCTCGCGCCAAAAAATTCCTCTGACTTCCAACAAGTTGAGGGGTTTTCGGAACAGCTTCTTGCCAAGCCTGTTTTTTAACCACTAATCCAGCAGTTGGTGGTAATATTAAATTATCTGGGTCAAAGCGAAAGGGTTGATTGCCATGTTCGCCAATCGCTAAAAATGCGGCAATTTGTTTAAAGTTTTCAGGAGGTTTTACTTCATATTCGCCGTTAATTTGTCCGCCAAATGCTCCCGCTTGGGGGTAGTTTTGGCTAAATTCATAGATAGAGGAAATCCAGCTTGTTGCTGGAATATTATCATCATCTAGGAAAGCGATATAAAGTCCTTTTGCTTCTTTAATTGCTCGTTGTCTAGCAAAAGCTGGTCCTTGCTTGGGTTCAAAATAGTAGGTGAGGGGATAATGTTTCTCCCAGTTGCTTTGATAAGCTTGAATCACTTGATGAGTTGTATCAGTGCTATTATTATCAATAACCACAATGTCCCAGTCAATTTTTGACCTATGGCTTTGATGACGAAGTGCCTCTAATACTTCGGGTAAGCGTTGCGCTCCATTGTAGGTCGGAATAGCTACCGTGAGAGAAAATGAATCCTGGGTCATAACTAAAGTTTGTACTAGTTGGTGGGATAACTGGGACCAAATGAAGACTTGAGATGTCCTAGCATAAGATATACTAGATTGGAGGTATTGAAACTGTTAATATGTTTGCTTAGGGAGTAGTGCAAGCTGAGAGCAAATTCTGGTTACTCATGAACAACTGCACTGACAGTAGTATTAGCAGAGTTGCTGTTTTTTTGTCTAGCTTTAAGTAACCGTTATACCACAAATAAAAAAAGCTGTTTAAACTCCCCATTAATAAGGCTCGTTCACAAGCAGCAATATCATCCAGATCCGACACACCGTAACGGAGGACGTGAAGCAGCAATTTTCGACAGTCGTTTGCCAAGTACGCTGTTGTTAAAACAGGCTTTAAAATTGGCTTAACTCCCGCTGTACGAGTGACGTAACGACTTAATCCAATTCCCCGAAATAAGGGTATCAAATACTCAATCTCCAAACGTTTTCTAGGAATTTTATGATCGACCTGCATTTGGGGATTATACCAAATTTCCCAGTCGGACTTGCGTTGAATATAGGATAAAGCCTCTATATCTTCTCCGCCCAACATACTGCCATCAACTCTACCACTCAAGATACATTTGTCTGGCACAAATTCACTCCAGACCTCTCTCCTAATAACTAACCCTGCTCCTGGAGGCAAGAGATTTTTTCGAGCATTATAAAGCCTCGGATTTTTCCCTAATTCCGTAATGGCGAAAAATGGTTTAATTCGATTAAAGTTAGGGGGCGGTTCTACCTCAAATATGGCGTGAATTTGACTACCATAGGCTCCCGCCTTTGGGTTTTCTTGAGAAAATCTAACCGCCTCAGCTACCCAATTTAATTCAGGTATATTGTCATCATCCAAAAAACCGATCAACTCAGCTTGGGACTCAGACACCGATCGCTTCCTCGCAAATGCTAAACCCTGTTGAGTTTCTAACACATATCGCAGGGGGACTTCTTGGGGCCAGTCCTTCTGAAACTGCTGTACCACTGCTGCCGTACCATCGGAACTATTATTATCCACGACGAGAACTTCCCAACGGATGCTTTCGGTCGCCCTTTGACATCGCAACTGTTCGAGCACTTCTGGCAACCGGTTTTCCCCATTATAGGTAGGAATTGCTACTGTTAACTGGATCATGATTAACTTCCTATCGTAGGATATTAACACTATCGCTATTCTGCTAGGCTTTCCACGGGAGTCTTCCTTGGCAATTCGAGATAGAGACGGCACACTTAAAGATTTTAATTATCATCACCTGGGCTGTTGACTGCCACTGGTAACATGGTCAACTGACCCTGATTTAATGGGGCTTCTGGTGTCTTCAAGGGATGATCAAAAGTGAGTGTTCCATCTTTCACCTGAATTTGAATAGTATCGCCCGTGACAAACTTCTGCTCTAAAATCAGGTTAGCGATCGGATTTTCCAACTCCCGTTGAATCGCCCGTTTCAGAGGTCTAGCCCCATAAACAGGATCATAACCCACATCAGCCACATGATCAATAGCAGCAGGTGATAAATCCAGAGCAATTTTTTGATCAGCCAAAAGTCTTTGGAGGCGATGCATTTGAATGGCAACGATATCGCGCAATTCAGCTTTACTGAGGGTGTGGAAGAGGATAATTTCATCTACCCGATTCAAAAATTCGGGTCGGAAATGCGATCGCAAAGCCTGCATAACCAAAGCAGACATTTCCCCATAGCGAGAGTCATCCCCAGCCACCCCCAGAATATACTCACCGCCGATATTGCTAGTCATGACAATTACCGTATTGCGGAAATCCACCAATCGTCCTTGGGAGTCAGTAATTCTGCCATCATCCAATACTTGTAAGAGGATATTAAAGACATCAGGATGAGCTTTTTCCACCTCATCAAATAGAATCACTGAATAGGGATGGCGGCGGACCGCTTCTGATAGTTGTCCGCCTTCGTCATAGCCCACATATCCCGGAGGCGCACCCACCAACCGAGAGACAGCGTGTTTTTCCATATATTCGGACATATCAATGCGAATCATAGCTTCCTCGCTGTCAAAGAGGAACTCCGCCAAAGCCCTAGCCAACTCAGTTTTACCGACCCCTGTGGGTCCCATAAACAGAAACGAACCGATAGGCCGTCCGGGGTCTTTCATCCCCGCCCTAGCGCGGCGAATAGCGGCAGATACAGCTTCCACGGCTTCCTGCTGACCAATTACGCGCCGATGTAAATGGGATTCCAATTGTAATAATTTTTGTCGTTCGGACTCCAACAGGCGATTAACGGGAATCCCCGTCCACTTAGCGACAATGGCAGCAATATCGGCTTCTGTCACCTGCTCTCGCAGCAAGGAAGACCCCTGAGCCTGCAATTTTAACAATTCTGCCTCCCGCGCCTCTCGGTCGTGGTGAAGAGTCTCTAAGCGGCCGTATTTTAACTGAGCTGCTTTATTGAGATCATAAGCGCGTTCGGCTTGTTCAATTTGCACCCGCAGTTTTTCTTCTTCTTCTTTGAGGCGGTTAATAGCTTCGAGGAGTTCCTTTTCACTCTGCCACTGGGACGATAGAGTTTTCTGCTTGTCTTTGAGGGTGTTAATTTCTTGCAGTAGGGATTGGATACGCATATTTAAACCCAGATCAGCAGTTCGATCTTGTTCCCCTGTGCGTGGGGGTGTACTTCTTTGGCTTTCCCCTTCGACGGAGAGTTTTTCCATCTCCAACTGCATGAGGCGACGCTCAATTTGTTCTAACTCCACGGGTTTGGAGGTGATTTCCATTTTCAACTGGGCGGCGGCTTCGTCTACTAGGTCGATCGCCTTATCAGGAAGGAAGCGATCGCTAATATATCGCGCGGACAGCATTGCCGCCGCCACCAATGCGGAATCTGTAATTTTGACCCCGTGATGGCGTTCGTAACGGTCTTTCAACCCCCGCAGGATTGACACGGTATCCTCTGGACTAGGTTGATCAACATAGACCTGTTGAAATCGTCTTTCTAGGGCTGGGTCTTTTTCGATATGCTTACGGTATTCATCAACAGTAGAAGCACCGATACAGCGCAATTCTCCCCGGGCTAACATAGGTTTAAGCAGGTTTCCGGCATCCATTCCCGAACCTCCAGAACCCGATCCTGCCCCCACGACGGTATGTAGTTCGTCGATAAACAGGACTATTTGACCGTCGGAGTGGGTAACTTCCCGCAATACCGATCGCAGTCTTTCTTCAAATTCCCCCCTATATTTGGCTCCGGCGATTAAACTACCCATATCCAGGGAAATCAACTGGCGGTTTTTGAGGGACTCTGGCACATCTCCGTTAACAATGCGTTGGGCTAACCCTTCGGCGATCGCTGTTTTACCGACTCCCGGTTCTCCAATTAACACCGGATTATTTTTGGTTCGTCTGGACAGACAACTAACCACCCGGCGAATTTCTTCATCCCGTCCGATCACCGGGTCTAGTTTCCCTGCCTTAGCCAATTCGGTTAGATCTCGGCCATACTTACTCAGGGCATCATAACTATTTTCCGGGTTCTGGTTGTCAACTTTAGCACTGCCACGCATGGATTTGATGGCTTCTTCCAGTTTCTCCCGGACTGTAGCTTTGGAGTCATTGGTAGGGCGATCGAACCCTGGTCTTCCTGGTGTGGCTCTGGTGGGGTTTCCACTACCCAAAATCCTACGACCGACGCGATCATCTTCTGCTAGGGCAATAATCAGGTGTTCAATAGCAATGTAGCGGTCTTGCCATGCGGACCGCGTCGCTTCAGCCGTATCTAGCATCAATTCTAACCCACGACCTAGGTAGAGATGGTCAATAGTTCCGACTCGGGGTTGCCGTTTGGTGAAGGCTTCTAATTGTTGCTGGACCTGTTCGGGATTAAAACCAGCCCGCCCTAATATATTATTAGCCAGTCCATTTTGTTCTAAGGCGGCGATCGCCACGTGCTCCACTTCTAAATGCTGATTTTGGAAGCGACGAGCAACATCTTGGGATTTTACTATCGCTTCCCAGGCTTTATCTGTAAATTTACTCGGATCGGTCGGTTGCATTGCTTATTTTTATTGACACCAAATAGGGAACGGGGAATTATGACTCTCAAATAGATGTTGCCGATGTATTTTTCTGGGGACCACCAGAGCCGATTGCCCCAAGGATTTTATCCTACTATGGGCAATCGATCACCTTATCCGTTCAGATCTTAACTGTTTACTGCTAACTGTTTACTTGCCTCAGCCGAGCCCTGGGTTCCCAGTTGAATCAATTCAACTTTATACCCGTCCGGGTCTTCCACGAAAGCAATCACTGTTGATCCGTGTTTCATCGGCCCTGGTTCTCGGCTAATTTTACCCCCTGCTGCCCGAATTTGCTCACAGGTGCTATAAATATCATCCACACCGAGGGCAATATGGCCGTAACCGTCCCCCAGGTTGTAGCTATCAACGCCCCAGTTATAGGTCAGTTCAATGACACTATGATCAGCTTCATCCCCATATCCCACAAAGGCTAGGGTAAACTTTCCCCCAGGATAATCTTTCTGTCGCAGCAGCTTCATTCCCAGAATATCACAGTAAAATTTCAGCGACTCATCCAAGTTGCCGACCCGCAGCATTGTGTGTAAAAGTCTCATGAGATTGGTTCTCCTCCTTATGAAGATTAGTCCTTACTTGTTATTTTAAGGAAATCTCCTCAGTTCGTCACTGCCACTAGCCCCCTCTCCCACTACCTAACCATCAACAACCACACAACCGTTTCTTTTCGGGCGATCGCTATCTCTACCCCTTCTCCCCTTCCCCTCTTCTCCTCAAGGCGATCGCCCTTTCACCACTGTTAACAAACCTTTTCGCTTTTCCTTACCACCGACAAACCCCTAAAATACCATATATATGTCGGCACGGATTCCCATTCTCTAAGTATAGGTCAAGTTCGGGGATTTGTCAAGGAAAAATGGGGGGATTTTTGGGATTTTTTGGGTTCCCCTAACTGGGGGTACTGGTGGAGGGTCTACCGTCAAAGGCGATCGCACTTTATCACTGTGTCAATAATTGAGAGCCGCACCCTGGGACAGCATAGATTTTCCCATGACTTTACCATAGCCTAAATGATTAAATTTTCCTTAAAAATTCATCGGATAACTTCCCAACTGGATTTATAGGATATAATCAAGCTAATCTACTGATAATCAAACCAATTTGGTAGACGGCGTGCTTTTGAGAAACAAGTAGAGAAACAGCGATCAAAGTCGGAACCCTCTTGGGTTATGGGTGGGGGTGAATCAATACCTACCACATCTCCTGCTAACAGCAAAGAAACCAGCGGTTGAATCTATATAAAAAACGTGACTCAGGGTAGAAGTTTAAGGAAATCTTGAGTCGGGTTTGTCGTGTCCGATTTCTCAAGTATACCCATCACCGTGACTGAGGGGACGAATAGACATTAAATACATTTCGTTTCATGGAGAAATTAAAATGCCTGATGAAGCTGTCAACAATATCATCCCAGATGAATTTGAACCTAATGATAGTCTCGAAACCGCGACCGATTTAGGGTTGCTATCTGAATGGAATTACTGGTCTAGTCTCAGTATTCATGAGGGAGACTCGGACTGGTTTAAGTTTGCGATCGCCGATACTGGAAGACCTGATGATCATGTATCAATTATTCCTATGGGATTTTATGATTACCTAGATGCTCCCGTTGTCTACTTAGATCCAAACCTAAATCTTGCCCTGTATGATGCTGAGGGGGTCTTGATTGACATTTTAGTTAATAACTATGATGTGCGTACAATTAGTTTAGAGGGGCTAGACGCTGGAACTTACCATGTTAAGGTTTATGGAGATCCTGGTAGCACTAACCCTAATTATAGCCTTAGCATCACAGCTCCCTGGGATCGTACACCTGATGAATTTGAACCTAACGATAGTATTGAAACCGCCACCGATTTAGGCTTGCTATCTGAATGGAATAACTGGTCTGGTCTCAGTATTCATGCTGGAGACTCAGATTGGTTTAAGTTTGCGATCGCTCAAACCGGAAGAGCTTATAATGTCCTATCAATTCATTCTGGGTACGATGAAAACCTAAATATTGCCCTCTATGATGCTGAGGGAGTCTTGATTGAGACTTCCAGTAGTGATGATTGGGAGGATATTAGTTTAGAGGGACTAGAAGCGGGAACTTATCATATTCAGGTTTATGGATATGATGCAGACACTAGCTCTAGCTACAGCCTCTGGATCGATGCTCCTTGGGACATAACTATCACCTCAGATGAATTTGAAGCCAATGATACCATTGAAAATGATACCATTGAAATCGCCACCGATTTAAACTTGCTATCTGAAGGTAATTTGGGGGATGATCTAGCTCTCTTCGAGATTATCCCAGATGAATTTGAACCTAACGATAGTCTGGCAACAGCTACAGATTTAGGCTTGCTATCTGAATGGAATTGTTGGGATAACCTCAGTATTCATTCTGGAGACTCGGACTGGTTTAAGTTTGCGATCGCCGATACCGGAAGATATGAGAATTGGGTATCAATTCATTGTTGGTACTATTACGATGACCCCATAAATTTCTCTCTGTATGATGCTGAGGGAGTCTTGATTAACACTTCCAACAGTGATGAAGAGCTGTCGTTTATTAGTTTAGAGGGACTAGAAGCAGGAACTTACCATGTTCAAGTTTATGGGGATGAAGGCATCACTAGTCCTAACTATAGCCTTTATATCGACGTTCCCTGGGATAGAACTATTACCCCAGATGAATTTGAACCTAACGATAGTCTGGAAACCGCCACCGATTTAGGGTTGCTATCTGAATCAAATCGTTGGTATGGTCTCAGTATTGATGCCGAAGACTCGGATTGGTTTAAGTTTGCGATCGCCAATACCGGAAGAGGGTATAATTCCGTATCAATTCGTTCCGATTACGATGACCCCCTAAATTTCTCTCTGTATGATGCTGAGGGAGTCTTGATTGAGACTTCCAGTAGTGATGATTGGGAGTATATTAGTTTAGAGGGACTAGAAGCCGGTACTTACCATATTAAGGTTTATGGAGATGAAGGTATTACTAACCCTGACTATAGCCTTTATATCGACGTTCCCTGGGATAGAACTATTACCCCAGATGAATTTGAACCTAACGATAGTCTGGAAACAGCTACAGATTTAGGCTTACTATCTGAAGATAATACCTGGTCTGGTCTCAGTATTCATGCTGAAGACTCCGACTGGTTTAAGTTTGCGATGGCTCAAACCGGAAGAGGGTATAATTCCGTATCAATTCGTTCCTCCTACTCTAATGAAACCCTAAAATTCTCCCTATATGATGCTGAGGGAGTCTTGATGAAAACTGGCATTAGTTATTATTTGTCGGGAATTAGTTTAGAGGGACGAGAAGCCGGAACTTACTATATCCAGGTATATGGCGATGAGGGTGTTCTTAATCCTGAATACAGTCTCTCTATTAACGTTCCCTGGGATATCACTAGGACCGAAGATGAACCAGATCAATTTGAACCTAACGATAGTCTGGAAACCGCCACCGATTTAGGCTTATATCCAAAAGATGAGTTGTACTGTTATGACACTCTACCATACCCGTCTAGTTCATGGAGTGGTATGAGTATTCACTCTGGGGACTCAGACTGGTTCAAGTTTGATATTACTGAGACTGGCGGAACCTATGATTATGTTTTAATCTCCGCCTCATACCGTGGTTACAACCTGAATTTTGCCCTGTATGATGCTGAGGGAGTCCTGATTGAAGATTCAACCAGTGGTACTTCGATCAGCCTAGAAGGACTGGAAGCTGGCACTTACCATATCCAGGTCTATGGCGATGACGGAGCAATTAACCCTGAATATAGCATCAATATTCAGGCTCCCCTAGAGGCATTCCCAGACAGGTTTGAACCTAACGATAGTATGGAAACTGCCACAGATTTGGGATTTTTGTCAAAGGATTGGTGGACTTCTGTATTCTCACATGGATTTGATCCTCCCTCTTATTTCTGGAATGCCTTGAGTATTCACTCTGGAGACTCGGATTGGTTTAAGTTTGAGATAGATAGGTTTGGAGGAGTAGGTGATTATGTCTCAGTTAGGCACTATGACTACTCTAGTAACTATCTGAATTTTGCCCTGTATGATGCTGAAGGAGTCTTGATTGACACTTCCATTAGTGGTGATGGGGAGCGGATTAGTTTAGAGGCACTTGAAGCTGGAACTTACTATGTTCAGGTGTATGGCGATGAGGGAGCAACAAATCATGACTATACTCTGATCATTGAGCCTCCCATGGCAGTAATTCCAGATGATTTTGAACCCAATGATAGTCTTGAAATGGCTACAGATTTGGGTTTGCTCTCAGACAATGAATGGAATTCTTCGGGTGATCTTAGTATTCATTCTGGTGATTCTGACTGGTTCAAGTTTGAGATCAATCAGCCGGGAGGAGTAAGTTATGATATCTTAATTTGGCGTTTGTATCCTTATATGAATCAAGAGGTAGGATTAGACCTGTATGATGCCGAAGGGGTTTTGATTGAATCTGGTAATCAAGATCGGATTAGCCTAAATGAACTCGAACCAGGAACCTATCATATTCACGTATATGGTGTTGATGAAGTTGATGCTTATAACTATAGTATGGCAATCCAGGCATTTGATCTGATACCCGAACCCGAACCAGAACCCGAACCAGAACCTATTGTTGAGGAACCGGAAACGGAACCAGAACCTATTGTTGAGGAGCCGGAAACGGAAACGGAACCAGAACCTATTGTTGAGGAGCCGGAAACGGAAACCGAACCAGAACCTATTGTTGAGGAACCGGAAACGGAAACCGAACCAGAACCTATTGTTGAGGAACCGGAAACGGAAACCGAACCAGAACCTATTGTTGAGGAGCCGGAAACGGAAACCGAACCAGAACCTATTGTTGAGGAACCGGAAACCGAACCTATTGTTGAGGAACCGGAAACGGAAACCGAACCAGAACCTATTGTTGAGGAGCCGGAAACCGAACTAGTTGTTGAGGAACCCGAAGTCTTTGAACAACCGATTTTTGTGCCGATTCAATTTCCGAGTTTTCCTTCTGTGAGTTCTCCTGAGGCTTCCGAGGATACGGAAACTGTGAGTGAACCGGAACCCCCAGTCATGGAACCGATTAATTTACTGGTTGATGTGGGTGAGGTGATACCTGCAATACCGGAAGCGCCGCCACTTTCTGCTAATAACTCGATTACTCAACCTTTCCCTAATCAGTGGTTTGGTAGTGATGGGGATGATGTGATTATGGGTAGTGATTCTGATGAAACTTTACTAGGTTTTGAAGGGGATGACTACCTCGATGGACAGCAAGGAAATAATACCCTATTTGGGGGTCAGGGAAATGATACTTTAGTTGGGGGTTCCGGTCGTGACGCTTTGTTGGGAAATAAGGATGATGATATCCTGTTTGGTGGGAACTCTGGTGATACTCTCTATGGCGGTCAAGGTCATGATACTCTAGTGGCGGGTGAGGGTAATTCTCTGTTGTTTGGTGATAAGGGGAATGATATCTTGTATGGGGGTTCCGAGGGAATTGATACGTTGAATGGGGGAGAGGGAAATGATACTTTTGTGATGCTTCCCGGTGAGGGTTATACTGTGGTGGCTGATTGGGAGATGAATCAAGATGTGATGGTTTTGTTGGGTAATGCTACTAACTATCGCATAGGGGACTTACCCCTGGGATTTACTAATGCTACTGCTATTTACCAAATTGGCGAGACTGATAAAATTGTCGGTATTATTGAGGGTGTGACGAGTTTGAACTTGGAAGATAGTAGTATCTTTCGGTTTGTGGAGGGGGTCGGGAGTCTGGCTTGAAGTGGCTAAAACTGATTAATAAGTAGACTGGCTGGCTGATTAATTAATGGTGTCGGGGTGGTTCGCTAACTGCTCCGACTTTGACATGGAAAGGTCCCAGAAAAGTGATATATATGTCGGCACGGATTCCCATTCTCTAAGTATAGGTCAAGTTCGGAGATTTGTCAAGGAAAAATGGGGGGATTTTGGGGATTTGTTTGGTTCCCCTAACTGACTGGTGGAGGGTCTACCGTCAAAGGCGATCGCATTTTATCACTGTGTCAATAATTGAGAGCCGCACCCTGGGACAGCATATATTTTCCCATGACTTGACCATAGCCAAAATGATTAAATTTTCATTAAAAAGTAACCCCCTTTACTTGCCAATAAGAGGGAGAGGATATAATCGAGTTAATCCACCTCATATACTTAGTCGAGCCTATATGAAACTAAGATTCAAACCATCACGTAATGTGGCAAGTTACAGCACTTTAGCCATCAGTATTGCTATGGCAATTACCCTAGGGCTACCTGGTGCGGCTTCAGATAACCGCTTCGTTCAACAAGTGCGTCAACAATTGATGCAAGCGGGAGTGGCTTTGGGAATTTCGGGGAGTTATCAGCTTAGTCATGAACCATATTTGGGTGATATTGGTCATAACCAAAAGGATTATTTCTACCTAAACTTAAATTCGGGTTCATCTTACATTCTGGTCGGCGTTTGTGATGAAGATTGTCGAGATATAGACTTATCGCTTTATGATGAAAATAACAATCTGATTGACTCTGATACCGCCCTTGATGACTACCCCATGGTAGAAGTTGACCCCAAATGGAGTGGTCGATTTAAGGTTGAGGTAACAATGGCTAACTGTAATGCTTCAACCTGCTATTACGGGGTGGGGGTTTTTGCTCGATAATCATCTTGAATGTAAATTATGACTTGGGAAATATATGGGGGGAATTGATGAATTCCCCTTTTTTTGCTGAGGACAGTTGTGGGAATGTCGCTAACTGCAATTCCCGATTTTATGGGTAATGACTCGCCGGGGTTTAACTTAAACAGTAGGCAGCCAAAAGCCATATATATTCCGCCACATATTCCCATGCTATAAATATAGGTCAAGTTGGGGAATTTGTAAATAAAAAATCGGTAAACTTTTGAGTTTTTTATACCCCAATATTGTCATGATTTAGGAAACTCTAACTTTGGGCAGGTTTGAGATAGCTGGTTCTGAGATTTTAGAGAATGATTATCATTATTAAAAATATCCAGATAAATTGATATTTTGTATCTAAAATTACATTTTGTTATCTAGGAAATAGGTGAAGATGTCTTAACATCGAGAGACTAAGATTCAAAAAGAATTGAATCATTAAGTTTTGTTGATTAAAAAACCATCATGATGAAGGGTAATCAGGAAAAAAATGCCGCAAACACTATTTAAAGTTGATCTAACTAAACCAATGTCGGAACAAGAAATGCCGGGACATAATCGCTGGCATCCAGACATTCCGGCGGTGGTTTCTGTTAATCCGGGAGACATTTTTCGGATTGAATGCAAGGACTGGACAGACGGACAAATCAAAAATAATGATAGTCCCGACGACGTTCGAGATGTAGATCTAAGTGTGGTTCACGTTCTCAGTGGGCCGATTTATGTAAACGGTGCCCAACCAGGAGATATTTTAGTTGTAGATATTCTGGATATTGGTGCATTACAGGGAGATGAATGGGGCTTTACGGGAATTTTTGCGCGGGAAAATGGGGGTGGTTTTCTAACTGATCATTTTCCGAATGCAGCTAAAGCTATTTGGGATTTACAGGGAATTTATACGAGTTCTCGCCATATTCCGGGAGTACGTTTTGCGGGTATTACTCACCCTGGATTAATTGGCTGTGCGCCTTCCTATGAACTGTTGATGCAGTGGAATAAACGGGAAAGGGAATTAGTAGAAACAGGGGGTCCGGTTTGGAAACCAGAAATTCCACCTCTGGCGGCTTTACCCAACCCAGAAAATGCGGTTTTGGGAACATTAACTGGGTCGGAATTTGAGCGGGTGGCGGCGGAAGCAGCGCGGACGGTTCCACCTCGGGAACATGGCGGAAACTGCGATATTAAGAATTTGTCGCGGGGGTCGCGGATTTATTTTCCGGTGTATGTAGAGGGGGCGAAATTGTCTATGGGAGATATTCATTTTTCCCAGGGAGATGGGGAAATTTCGTTTTGTGGCGCTATTGAAATGTCGGGATATATCGACCTCCATGTTGATCTGATTAAAGGAGGGGTGGAAAAGTATGCAATGGTGAATCCGATTTTTAAACCTGGTCCGGTGGAACCTCGCTATTCGGAGTATTTGGTATTTGAGGGAATTTCGGTTGATGAGTTTACTGGGAAACAGTATTATTTGGATGCTCATGTTTCCTATCGTCGGGCTTGTTTGAATGCGATCGCATATTTGCAAAAGTTTGGATTTACGGGAGAACAGGCTTATTTGCTATTGAGTTCAGCCCCGGTAGAAGGTCGAATTAGTGGTATTGTGGATATTCCGAATGCTTGTTGTACCGTGGCAATACCAACGGAGATTTTTGATCGCAATATTTTGCCAACTTAGTAGTGTAATTATCGCCCCTAGTCATTGGGAACTGGGGGCAGTTAGATAAGGAGAATAAAGAAAATGCCACTGTATGAATTTCGTTGTGCTAATTGCGGAGAGTTTGAAACATGGCAGACTTTGGCGGAGGTGGGAACTCCGGTTGCCTGTCCTCAATGCCAAAATCAGAGTGAAAAAATCTTTTCGCCGCCCAATATTAATTTGAATTCGAGGGGGTTAAGTTTGCGACGGGGAGAAAGTAAAGAACCCAAATTGGTGAAAAGCGATCGCCAACCATCATCTCCCCGATATAAACAAAGTAGGTGCGATCGCCCTTGGATGATAGGTCACGGTTGAATCATGTTCTGTGTGGGTGGGCTGTTGTCTGGTGAAAATTTATGGCAGAATCAGGAATTAAGAATATGGACTGGTAATGCCAAAAAAGACAAAATTTCCCTATCTGGTGGGTTCTAAATGGACGGCTACCCAAAAAACTTGGGGATGGCGACATTTTCAGGTGGTTAACCGTAAAAATCAGGGTCAGTTGGTTTTTGCGGAGTTGGTGGCTTCCTGTGACCCGACAGTTAGATTTTGGTTGAATGCTAAACAGCTTAAAGATCGTAATCTGTGGGAACCTGGGTGGCAGTCTACCCAAGAACTTGATGATGGAGACTGATATATGGATTATAGCTATATTCAACAGGCGATCGCTCAATTAGAAGCTGCCGCCACTGAACTAAAGAATATGGTTGATCATGTTCCTCCCGAACAGGCTAAAATTCTACAGGTTAGGGAAGTTGAGGAGAAGATTAGGAATACTCTAGCCCATATAGAGGCGGCGATTAACCCCCCTAGTTTGGAACATTTGCCGCCAGATGTGTTAGAAAGGGCGCAGGCCTTAAAAATTCCCCTGGGAGATGTTGAGGTACAAATGGCGATGGTATCTCATGATTTGTCTCAGGTGATGGCTATTCTGACCGAAATGGAAAACCGCGCCCAAACTATTCGCAGGCGACGAGAATATTTTTTGGTTAGACTTCCTGATATGCCTATTGAAGTTTTGGGGTCGCGGCTTCCGGTGTATACAGCCGCAGATTTTCAAGCGCCCCCTGAACCTGTATCTAAGGAGGTTCGAGATCAACTCAAGGCTAAGTATGGCATCGATCGCTTAATTATGGAGAAATCTGTGCGATCGCGCGCGACCCTCTTTGATCAAATTAAACAGGCGAAACAGACCCTAGAACATCCATCACCCCAAGATGAATAATCAAAATAGACCATAGGTAAATTGGTGGCTATGGTGTTATTGACAACGCTTTTGCCAAAACTGATAAGCTGAATAAGCTAGGGTAACTACTCCGGTTTTAATTGCTGATTCATCTACCTGAAACTTAGGGTGATGTAGGGGATAATTGGGTTGGTCTGGTTGTCCTATTCCTAGGCGAAACATTGCGCCCGGTGCATAATTTAAATACACCGAAAAATCTTCCGCACCCAGAGAAGGTTCCGGGAGAATTTCTACACTTTCATTTCCCCAGGCTTCCCTAACTGAGGCTTCGATTAATTGAGTTAAGGCTGGATCATTCTGCACACTGGGAACACCCCGGCGATAGTTCATTTGATACTTAGCCCCATAGGTTTGACAAACATTAGCTACTATATTCTCTATCCATGCGGGTAAAGTTTCATAGGTTGATTGATGAAGCGATCGCACTGTTCCCAATAATTTTACCTGATCCGCAATCACATTAGAAGCACGTCCGCCAGTAATTTGACCAATAGTTAATACCACTGGTCTAAGGGGGTTATGAGTGCGACTAATTGCCTGTTGTAGAGTCGTAATTACTTGGGCGGCGATCCAAATTGCATCAATGGCTTCATGGGGACGCGCACCATGTCCAGACTCTCCCAAAATAGTCAATTCCAAATCATCCGCCGCCGCTGTTAATGCCCCTACTCTAATGCCAATACACCCCGCCGTAATAGTCGGAAAAACGTGCAATCCAAAGATAGATATAACGTCATTCATTACCCCATCTTCTACCATCCAAGTGGAACCCCTAGCGATTTCTTCAGCCGGTTGAAATAAGAATCGCACAGCCCCCGGTAGCGAGTCCTGTAGGCGTGATAAAACCATCGCTGTACCTAATCCTACCGTAGTATGTACATCATGCCCACAAGCGTGCATTACGCCGGGATGACGAGAGGCATATTCTAGGTTAGTTAATTCTTGAATAGGGAGGGCATCCATATCAGTACGAATTGCTAACCATTGATGATGGTTACCAGTTCCTTTTAATTCCCCTACTACTCCGGTTTTTCCTACCGCTTCTTGAATGTGCAACCCACAGGAAGATAATACCCCCGCTATATATGCAGAGGTTTGATATTCTTGACCGCTAAGTTCTGGGTGTGCATGAATGTGACGACGAATTTCTACTAAACGGGGATATAGGGAATTGGTGAGGTCTTTGATTTCAGTGAGGATGGAGTTTTGATGTTTACTCATGGCAATAATAGGCTGATCAGGCAGAGTTTTAACGGTTGGCTAGAATACAACCACTGCGAGGGGGTAATATCAGTTCCAGATGATTCTCTCCCTCTAAATTAAGCCAGCGGGCGGTACAATTTCCATAGACAACTCTTTCAGGTTTAGTGGTGAGTTGGGGAACTGGTATATTAATTGTAGCAGATTCTAAGCTACTATTAACTGTGATGATTAATTCTTCCTGACCTTCCGGGGAATTGGTGGTTAAAATTCTGGCAAAGCTATAAACTAGATCTTGGGCGAAGAGAACTTGATAAGTCCCGATTCTGAGAGCCGGGTATTTATGGCGGAGGGTGATGAGATTTTTGTGGTATTCTAGTAAGTCTAAATCCCATTGTTCTTGGGGCGGGAAACCACGACGACAATCGGGGTCAAATTCTCCTGGTAAACCGACTTCATCACCATAATATATACTGGGAGCGCCCGGGAAGGTTAATAATAGTAAGGTAGCGAGTTTAACGCTGGCTTGATCTTCCTGAACTATGGTAATTAAACGGGCGACATCGTGGCTATTAAGTAGGTTAAGTTGGGTGAGTTGAATCTCCCAAGGATAGAGAGCAAGAAGTTCCTGGATTTTACTGCTATATTCGGCGGCGGAAAGGGGAGGATAGGGATAATAAGAAGGCGCTTCTACTAATTCTCTACGGACTCTGGATTGGGCTGTAAAGGCGATGGTAGGTCCGGTAAATAGATAGTTCATTACGCCATCAAATTGGCTGCCATCGAGCCACTGACGGGCATCTGTCCACACTTCTCCGACGATATAGGCTTCCGGGTTACCGGCTTTGACACGACTGCGAAATTCTTGCCAAAATCCGGGTGTTTCTATTTCAAAAGGAACGTCTAAACGCCAGCCGTCTATACCAAAGTTAATCCAATATTCGGCGATCGCCATAATATATTCACGCACATCGGGATGCTCATGATTAAATTCCGGTAAAGCCCGGTTATTCATCCAACCGACATAATTGGCGGGTTGACTACCATCATAGGCAGACAGAGGCCAGTTTTCCACCTTAAACCAGTCTAACCAAGGAGAGTGAGGGCCATTTTCTAGGATATCATTAAAGAAGAAAAAGCCTCGACTAGCATGGTTAAAAACCCCATCTAGGACGATTTTAATATGGCGACTATGGGCAGCATCTATCAATTCTCGCAGGGCTGGATTACCGCCTAAAATCGGGTCAACTTGATAATAGTCATGGGTATGGTAGCGATGGTTACTGGCTGATTGAAATATGGGGGTAAAATAAATCGCATTAATCCCCAAATCTTGCAGATAGTCGAGGTGTTCAATTACCCCCCACAAGTTACCGCCTTTATACCCCTGCAAAGTGGGTGGTTTGTGCCAATCTTCCCACTTAGGATGACTAATAACTGAGGGTCGAGGTAATTGGTTTTGGGCAAAACGGTCAGGAAAAATTTGATAAAATACCGAATGTTTTACCCAGTCTGGAGTGTAAATTGTCATGGTTACGATTTGGAAAACACCAATATATATTTAGGGCGTATAAATTGCTAAGTCACTTATACAGCCACTTATGAAAATATTTCAACCTAAATATGACGCACGATCACCATAATACCATAGTAGTTAGTGGTCAAATTATGATCTGGTGGCACTGAGACTGTGAACATCAGATCAATTTGGGCATAATTGGCCTAGCTATGTATTGCGGATAGTATCTCCTATCTGCTAGGATTGACAGCAAGCCGAACCTTAATGAGAATCACAAGTGTCAAGTCCAGAAGAAACAGCCTTGGTTCCCAAATCATCTGGTAAGGATGCAGGTTTAGCCCCCCTACTCCTTACCGTGGTTGAATTAATCCGCCAGCTGATGGAAGCGCAAGTTATCCGGCGCATGGAAGCTGATACCCTAACAGATGAAGAACTTGACCGCGCGGCCGAAAGTCTGCGTAAATTGGAGGCGCAGGTGTTGGACCTCTGCGAAATTTTTGATATCGACCCAGCAGACTTGAATATCGAACTGTCGGAGTTGGGTTCCCTTCTCCCTAAGTCCGGTGGCTATTACCCAGGGGTGTCCTTGGGAAATCCCTCGATCTTGGAACTTCTCGATCGCCTTCTGAATACGGGTATAGTAGTAGAGGGAAGTGTTGATCTGGGTTTAGCCCAAATTAACCTGATTCATGCCAAGCTGAGATTGGTGCTAACATCAAAGCCTCTATTATAGCCTAGGGATTACCCAAATTTATCCCATGGGCAAGTTTTGGGTTGTGGGGGGCTAGTGATAGGTGCTAGACTGCTGATAATTACTTTTTGATGAGTGACTAATATGAGTTACAGTCTGTATTTATACGGAATTTTACCGAAAACTAAGCTGAAGTCTTGGCATTTGCAAGGCTTAGATAATCAGCCAGTTTATACTCATGAAATTGATGGGTTTATTTTTCTGTATTCCGAGGCGCAACAGGAACGGTATTTGGCCAGCCGCAGGAATTTGCTAGGTCATGAAAAGGTGTTAGAAGCCATGATGCAGGAGGGATATAGGACGATACTACCTTTGCAATTTGGCTTGATTGTTTCTGATTGGGATGCGGTAGCTAAACAGTTAGTTAATCCTTATCATGAAAGACTGAAAGAACTGTTCGTTAAGTTGGAGGGTAATCGCGAGGTGGGGGTGAAGGTTTTTTGGAATGAAACCGCTGAACTTAATGCTTTAATGGAGGAAAATCAAGACCTGAGAGAAAGACGCGATCGCCTGGAAGGTCAACCCCTCAGTATGGATGAAGTGATTGCTATTGGTCGGGAGATAGAGTCAAACATTTTAGACCGCGAAAATGAGATTATCACCGCTTTTCAAGATGGCTTAATTCCCCTGGCTTTAGATTATGTAGAAAATGAATCGATGACGGATTTAATGATTTATAACGCCGCCTATTTAATTCCTTGGAATAGTGAAGAAAAGTTTAGTCAGAAGGTGGAGGAAATCGACAATTACTTTCCCAAACGGCTGAGGATTCGCTATAATAATTTTACAGCCCCCTATAATTTCACACAACTTGATTAATGAGAGGATAAATCTATGGTTTTACGATTATTACTCGCCCCTCTGACCGCTCCCCTGGATGGTATTGTATGGATAGGTGAACAAATCTTAGAACGCGCTGATGCTGAACTAGACGATAAAGAAAATTTAAATAAGCGTCTTTTGGCTCTTCAATTAGCCTATGATATGGGCGATATTTCAGAGGAAGATTTCGAGGAAGAAGAGGAACAGTTATTACGAGAAATTATCGCCCTAGAAGAGTCTCAGCAACAGTCGGAGTTGGCATCAGATGATGATGAATAATTATCGGTTTTGGGGACAACGTACCCGCGCCCATCTATCGGCTTTTCTTTAGATTAGAAATGTGCAGTGCGTCAGTGATGGTGCGTCAGTCGAGAAGATGATTATTGACCTGATGTATTCGCTCTGACGCACCCTACCAGGCTTATAGTTTATACCTGTGAATCAGGGTCAATGCCTAAGCGTTTTAGCTGTTCGGCGAGACGTTGCGATCGCAATTTTTCCTCGGCTAATTCTTCTTCCGCCCGCCGCGCCCGTTCTTCTGACTCTTGGGCTTTTCGCTGTGCCGCTTCCGCTTGTTGGTGTAACTCTACAGAAGTCAAAAAACGACGACCATCGGGATAATATAACTCTAAACCCGTGGGCGGAAATTCAAAGCGAATCTGGAGGCGAGGACTCACCCAACCAGACATTTCCTCAATCATTTTTAACTCACTCTCACCACGCCGCCATCCCGCCAAATCCAAACGCTCCGGGTCATATATATAATATTCTTCCACCCCATAACGCTCATAAAACTTAAATTTCCGGTTCATCTCCGCCAAACGATTCCCCGGTGAGAGAATTTCAAACACCACCTGGGGCGCTATATTATCTTCCTCCCACTGCCGATAGGAACCTCGATGACCTTTCGGCCTGCCTATGGCTACCATGGCATCGGGGGCTTGACGGGTTTTATTATCTCCTTCCACCGGATACCAGAGTAAATCTCCCGCCACGAACACATCAGGCCGATTGGCGAACAAAATTTCTAAGTTTTCTTTAATTACCACAATCCACTGGAATTGCTGGGTATTTTCTGCCATCGGCTGTCCGTCACTGTCTGGATAAATTACGGTTGGGGAAACTTGTTGAATCATAGTTATTTTCTCCGACTAGATGAGTCGGGCTAATCTCTGAAGCTGTTTTCTAGTATAGCAGTTTTCTTTTGAGGGGGTTTCGTGTTACTTTCTCAAGATACGAGGTAAGCTGGAATATTAAGAAAACCGAACCTACAAGGCTACAAGGGTAAGGTGATGATGCGAAAAGACGGGTAGAGCCCCTTGAGTTAATTTGGGCAACCCACCCGCGCCGATCTATCGGCTTTTCTGTGAATTAGAAATTAGATTTATAGATGAGTATAGCGCCCTGGTCGCCCAGTTGTAACTGGGAGTCCTCAGACCAGGTTATATAGCGGATTGGGTTTCCGCTAGGCATTTCCAGAGCTTGGAAACCGGGTGTTTGTGTAGGGTCTGGGAAAATGCGGTTATCCAACAAAACCAAGGTCTCTACATGGGGGGGAGAACGATCGCCTCTGGTCCCAAATCGCGAGATAAACCCTGTTGTTGGTAGTCAGATAAATATAGGTCTACCAGGCGATAATAGTAATGGCGAGTCAAAACCACGGTGGTTTCGGGGGAAAAGCGATCGCGCACAAACTCGATCCTCTCGCCTATATCGCGGTTAAACACCCGTACATCCTGGGCGGTAGGCATTCCCGCTGAACCGAAGAGGAAAAATAAACCATTTACACAGACGATCGCCGCTGTTACTATCCCCCAACCTGAGAAGACGACAGATTTCTGAAAAGGCTTGGGTATAGTGGCGGATATAGTTATAAACAAATCGGGTTTTTGTTTTTCCCAACGGTCTCCTAACCATACAATTGTTAGACCTGCCATCATCATAATTCCTGGCATAATTGTAAAAGTTTGAGACTTGCGGCGCAGATGTACAAATAGAAAATAAAGCATTCCGGGAACACAAGATAAAGACAGGGTTTGAATGCGTCGATCGCGCCGAATTAGGTGTGCAATAGCTTGGCGATCGCATACCAAAATCCACAACATCGGAATAATGGCTACACCTATTAGGCGGAAATATTCTTTCATAAAAACCATTAAATTGTCAAAGATTTTCACCAAAGAATCAGCGTCTCTGCGTTCTGTATGTAGGGGGAGCCATTCCTGTACTAATTGCCAATAATTATCCCAGCCGCCGCTACTTGCAATTAAGGGAATAAACCCAACAGCCACGGCTGCCAATCCCAAACTTACAGCTATAAATACATCGGTTAATTTGAACCTATATCCCGAATTGGGAGACCCAAAACGCCATCCTAAAAATAGGGAAGTCAGGGCTAGGGGCAACATAAAAAATGGGGTACTAGGGCGAATACCTCCGGCTAATCCCATCAATATAGTTAGGGTAAATAGGGCGGGTCTATTTGCGAAACTGGTTAAATAAGCGGCGGCAATAATTAGCACCACCCAGCTAAATTATAGGGTATGGGAAAAGGCAGTTACACTGTGATACCAAAACAGGGGACTGGTGAGAGTTAGGAGGGCTACAGATAAACCTACTTGATGATTATACCAGCTTTTTGCTAATAGATAAAGGGCGGCTACTGTCACCCCAGAGGCGACGATATTAACGGCTACCAGACTCAAGGTAGGGTCATCTAAAAATAGGTGAAAAAATCGCGCCATCCAGATAAAAATGATAAACATTCCTGGCATTTGCGGCTGTGTTTTGCTAACATCAAACTCTAACACTGCCATGGCAAAATGCCCCTCGTCTCCCTGGGGGAATTGGGTATGAAATGGGAGTCTAGTTAGAATGGTTAGAAAAAATAGGACGGTGGCAATTATCCACTTTGGGGAGATGCGATCGCCTTTTTTTAACGGGGGGATGACACCAGAAGTCTTACTCATAAATATTTGGGCAAAATAGTTATCAAATGTATGATATCTTAAAACCGGAGTTTATGTATTATCAATATTACGCTACCTAGGTATTTGCCAAATTACCCAGTTTTCGGCTTGGTCTATCATTTTTCCTTCTAGCTGAGGATGCCAGTCTCGGCGGGTCAGAATATAATCAGCGTCAAAACTTCGGGCTACTGCTATCAATTCTGATGCTGATTTTTGGCGATATTGTTCATCTAAAACGCTGGGTGATTGATGGACGATTCCTGTGATGCTTTGCATCCGTTTTTCCCATTCTATTATACCCCTATCTGTAAACGGAAAACTTTTAAAAGACCAGAGGACCGAACGTTGAGAGTAGAAACGGAATTTTTCATCGGAAGGGGGAACTAAAACTAGGGCATTTGGGGAACTTTGCTGTTGAAAACGCTGGGCTAAAATTTCGACTGGTTGGTGGGGTGTGGCGGTGATTTTTAGCCGATGTGGTATCGACCATATTCCGGTAATTATTAATAGTGATAATATCGAAATTTTTAGGGGTTTTGGTAGTCTACTTTTACAGGCAATAATTGGGTAAGCTAGGGTGAATCCTAAAAATAGGTGATAGTGATAATTTAACACTAAAGTTAATATGAGAAAAAGCACTGAAATATAGTTAATCCATGGAGATTTAATAGCTGGGTGATTTTGTCTAATTAAAAAACCTAAATACATCAGGGCTATGATCACCCCAAAATAGGAACATAGCATAATTGATATTCCTAAAATTAATCCTGTTAATACAGCAATTATCCAGGTTTTTTTGAGTTGTGAACTATAATTTAATGATATTCCTAGGGTGATGGCTACAATTAATAAGACAATCCCACTATTTTTAATTACAGATATGCTAATTAATAAACAGCCTAGGGGGATATTTCCGGTTCGATATGCTTGTTTCACCCAAAGAGCGATCGCTATTAATCCTAGTAGTTGTATAAAAGGACTGGTGCGCGCTAATTGTAGTTTAGCGAAGGTCGCCACGGGAATCACTTCTACAAAAATATAACCCATAGATAATAATGCTAAACCGAAAATTAAGAGGATTTGTAAATTGGTTTTTTGCTCGGCTTTTAATATGGATGAAGTCCGCATCATAATTAACCCAGAAATCACGAAACCGATAAAATTTAACCAACCCCTTAAACCAAACTGGGAATAAATTAGATGATGGGGATGGCGAATATAAGCGTATAAATGAATGAATTTTTCCGGGGTAATTATCTGGCTGTCAGTTTCTGATAATAACTTCATAGGAACATATACACAGGCGGCAAAAATTAGCCAAATTATTAATCCGATGATTATCGATTTACTGGATTTATTATCATTAATTTTTTTTATAGCCATAATCGGAATAAATAATATTCCAGGAATAAAACCTATTAAAAATTGCAGTAAAATGGCTAAACCAAATAGGCTATATCCGATAATCCAACGACTGCGAAAACTATAGTAAATCCCCCAAATGGCTAAACCCATAGCTAAGACGGCGGGGATGGGTTCTTGGCGAAATAAATTGGTAAAACCAATAGTTCCATTGGCGGCGGTTAAGCCTAAAAATACCAGAATACTTGGGGATATAGAGTCGGATAGGAAAATTTTGCCGATCGCATATAAAGCCAGCATAAAACTGGTAAATGCTATGATATAATAAACCCAGATAATTCCGGCAATACTCAATCCTAACTTAGCCGGGAAAGCTATTAAATGGTAATAAAAAAAACGGGGGTTAAATTCCACCATTTCCTGTACATAAAAATCGCGAGGGTAAAGATGAGTATCTACCAGAAAAGCTATGGCTGGTAGTTGATTACGGAGATTAGCTGATCCTAGTTCATAGCCATAAAAAACTAGAGTTGCGCCTATTAATAAAAAAGCGATCGCCCCTAGTTGCCATCCCCGAAGTCTAGGGCTGAGGTTCATAGTACACCTGAGAAATCTTATATAAATTTTGGGGCAACTGTGAAATTACCGAGTTTTGACACTCCCCGCTCTGAAGAGACGGGGATTCTTGGCTCACCGAGACCACTTAAACTAGATTCCTTGCGTCGTCTAGCCCAGAGGTGGGACTCTCCCCAAGCGTTACTTTCGGTATGCCCTACCGTAGTTGCATTTCTGCCAATCCTGTTTAGATTGAAGCAAATATACCTCAAAAACTGATTTCTCTAGTTCCTGTGAATCTTTTACCTGCTCGAAGGAGGAAGCTAGAACAATGCAGCAGAACCGCATAGATTCAATTGTCAAGGTTCAGTGTACGCCTTGAGGCAACAAGGTTTTTTAAGTGGTTGGTTACCTTGAGCCACGCTCAATCTGTGTAGCATTTATCTAGTAAGCGTGTCAAGTCAAACAGCGATGTTGTTCGAGAGTTGATCAGGTCTTGGGCTGACGGGCACTAAAGTACCCGTGTCGCCTTTCATCCTTGCTCTCTTGAGACAAGGTTTTCATGCTCCAGTGCTGTTCGTATAATAGTATCATGACTTACTCAAATCCTCTTTACCCTCTAACTTGAGAAAAGCCGCCGATCGCTTTGACCGACAGCCATAGTATATTCCATTCTACAAATTGTAGAATCCCAAGTCTATTGACTACACTAGGATAGTTTTTGCTCCCCAAATTGTCAAAAAAAAATGCGATCGGTTGCATTTTTGCCAAAACTTGCATCTTTCCCACTGAAATTGTGCCGATCGCATCAGATACCAACTTAGCTGTAACTCCTACCAGATAAGGGTTAGGGGAGGCTAAGTGGTGATATGTCCATTATGGGTTAATTATACCCCTGGGGATAGAGTCCGGGTCATATATCAAAAATGGTATAATCGCAGATGTAATGTATATCAATTAAGAGGTACTCTCCCCTGATTCCCATTCATGATGATAACCCAACTCAGATTAACCCTTGGGTAACCAAGGTGTTAATTATTATCAATCTGATAGTTTTTGCACTACAATTTCTGGTGATTTTTTCCGAGCCTGAACAAGTAGAAAAAATTATCTATACTGGTGCATTTATACCCTGTCAACTCGCCCAAAGTTGTCCATCTGATATACCAGCAGCGACATTTACTTTTCCAGCTTGGTTGACTCTAATTACCTCGCAATTTATGCACGGTGGTATTGGTCATATTGTGGGAAATATGTTGTTTCTGAGTATTTTTGGCAATAATATTGAAGATTGTTTAGGTCATTTCAAGTTTTTGATTTTCTATATACTATGCGGAATAGCAGCGGCGTTGATTCAAGGGTTTTCCTCCCCTGATTCTATCATACCATTGTTGGGAGCAAGTGGAGCGATCGCCGGAGTTTTAGGAGCCTATTTAATTCGCTTTCCCCGGGCAAAATTATTAGTAATATTCCCATTTTTCCCGTTTATTCCCATGAGGCTTCCGGCTTATTTCTTCCTAATTTTATGGTTTGCATTCCAATTTATTGCCGGGACTTCTACTGCTAATATAGATACAGCTACGGGAGAAGAAGTCGGGGGGGTAGCTTATTGGGCTCATGCGGGAGGGTTTATTTTTGGTATAATTCTTGCGCCGATACTGGGGTTATTTTCCTCAAGAGGAGGTGCAAATAACTAAGATTCCAGAACCCCAATACTTTCAGGAGATACAAACACTTCAACCTGTTGACCTGGCTGGTATCTTTGGAGGTCATCTCGATGCCAATTTTGGACTCTGACCATAACATAACAGTTGGGGGATAGTTTAACTTTGTAGCGGGTATCAGTACCAATATAAACCCTTTCTTCCAAGAGTCCAGACCAACTGGGAATATGAACAGACTTGGCTGGATATAGAGTAATTTTTTCGGGTCTAATTACTAATGTTACAATTTGTCCAACAGAAAGACTATGTTCGGCGGCAATTTGAATAGGTAGAGATTCATCAACTAACACGGTTTGCTGTTCATTATTAATTTGTATAACCCGTCCGGTGAGGAAGTTACTCTCCCCAATAAAATCAGCGACAAATCTAGTTTTTGGATACTCGTAAATTTCGATAGGAGTTCCGACCTGTTGAACCTCTCCCTGGTTCATAATAGCAATGCGATCGGACATAGTTAGGGCTTCTTCTTGGTCGTGGGTAACATAAATAAAAGTAATTCCGATACGTTGCTGCATTTGTTTAAGTTCCAGTTGCATTTGTTTCCGCAATTTCATGTCTAAAGCGCCTAAAGGTTCGTCAAATAATAAAACCTCTGGCTGTTTAACTAGAGACCTAGCTAAGGCGACGCGCTGCTGCTGTCCCCCGGATAGCTGACGAGGATAGCGATCGCGCATTTCGGTTAATTTGACTAACTCCAACACCTGAGAGAGGCGATCGCTAATTTCCGCAGAGGGTAAATTTTCCATCTCCAGTCCAAAGGCGATATTTTGGGCGACAGTCAAATGAGGAAACAAAGCATAATGTTGGAATACAGTATTAACCGGACGGTGAAAGGGAGGTCGCTTACCCATAGCTTGACCGTGAATATAAACTTCTCCGGTGGTAGGTAATTCAAACCCAGCAATCATTCTTAATGTGGTAGTTTTCCCACAGCCAGAAGGTCCGAGGAGGGAGAAAAACTCCCCATCTCGAATCTGTAAATTTAAGTCATTGACTGCTAAAAAATCTCGATGCTTACTCCCCCGAAAGGTCTTAGAAACATTGACGAGTTCAACCGCATGATTCATAGTAGCTAAATTAAGACCCTACACCCAACTTAACCTCTGTCCAGGCTTGATCATAAAAGATGGTAGCTTCTCCGACATCTTCCAAATATCTGAGTTTCGCAAAAACTTCGGGGGGGGGATAAATACCAGGATTTGCCAAATTTTCTGGTTTAATCAACTTTTCAGCGATCGCCGTTTTATTAGGGGAACCATAGTTAATAAAATTGGAGATTTTGGCACTAATTTCTGGTTCCATGATAAAATTAATGAATTTCAAAGCCAGATCCGGGTTAGGTGCGCCTGTAGGAATGACCATATTATCCATACCAATAATTGTGCCTTCTTGAGGAATTGCATAACGCAACCTAGGATTTTCTTGCATTACTTGAAAGATATCGCCGCTGTATTCCATAGTCATATCAACTTCACCTTGATTAAGGAGATTTTGACCAGTATCAGGAACAAAGGCGGTGATATGAGAACTATTTTGAATTAAGAAATCCCTAGCGGCAAAAATTTCATTTTGGTTAGTAGTATTAGGATCATAACCCAAATAAATTAATACCGCCCCCATGGTGTGTCGCATATCATCTAATAGGGAAACCCTGGAGGCAAAATTAGGGTCAAATAATTGAGACCAACTGTTAATATTTTCCCCGACTCTATCAATGTTATAACCTATTCCCAAAGTCACCCACTGATAGGGAATACTATATTGATTTCCGGGGTCATAGGGAGGGTTAGCAAACTGCGGGTCGAGATGGATAATATTAGGAATCCTCGCCAAATCGAGAGGTTGTAACATTCCCTGATTAACCATAATTTTTACCATATAATCGGGGGAAAATACCACATCATAACCCGGATTGCCGGCTTGTAGTTTGGCATACATACTTTCCCCACTCTCGTAGGTATCATAGTTAATTTTAACGTTATATTCTCGTTCAAATTGAGCGATCGCCTGTGGGTCAATATAACTTGACCAGTTATAGATATTGAGAACATTCTGTGAACCTGTCCCAGTCAGAGACCCATCAGGACTGGTAGCCGCACAACCCCAAGGCAAAATCACGCCCAATACAAACAGTAATATTAACGTTAACAGTCGCTTCATTGTCTAGTCATCTCTCCTAAATTAACCCTAAGATAGCGTCTGAAAAGACTCCACCTGTAAAACCGGACCAATCATCGCCAGAGTCATCACATCTTCGCGAATAATCCCCTGAACGATCGCCTTTTTCCCCGACTGCTGTAACTCCGGGGGTGCATCCTTCAACTCATAGGTTTGTTCAGCACTAACCAGCGCCCAAGTCCCCGTCCCAAAACCTTTTTTTTCCACAACACCTTCAACAGTGATAGTCATATTGAGTCACCCTCCAATGATGTCAAAAACTTGATAGATTCCGAATAATTCCCCTCCACCGACATAGCAGAGGGGAAATAGAAGTCAAGGTGCTAATAGTTAAGCGATCGTCGTTTCCGACTTCAAGGCTAAACTCGCCAAACCGATACATAATAGGGCGTTAATCACCAAGAAACCACGGGCGATCGCACCACTTCCCAGACCCCAAACGGCTGGGGAAATAAAGGCACTGATCACCAAAAAACTAGCCACGCCAATAGTAGTACCGATCGCCAGCCACTTCCATTCTGGATGACCGAGGAATAGTACCACCAAAACCGCCGGAATCAATACACTAGCAAACACAGGATTCAAGATACTGCTACCCTGAATTGCGCCGCCAAGTTCAGGTAAAGAACTACCCATAACCCGCATCGGCCATTGAGGCAAATCAAAGATATACAGACCCCGCAATAAAAATAGACCACTGCTTCCGGCTATCAAACCGCCAGCCATAGACCAACCCCAGCGGAAGGGGAAATAATTGCGGAGGAACCAAGCCAATAAATAGGACCCCAAAACCATGGCAATTTTGGGCAATAAAGCCACCGCACCGCCATCAATCCAGAAACGCGGACTCAGATAACCACTTTCCCGCAGCCAGCGGAAAAAGTCACGGAAGGAAATTTGTCCCCGCAGCGCCACTTGTACAGCACTAGCAGCGTCCAAATGACCAGCGCCAAAATGATTAAAGGGGTCTTCCGCCACTTGACGGGAGGACTCTTTGAGAATGGCTACAATTTCATCAGGGCTATCAACCCCGGTGGCGCGAATTAAAGCCGCCACTCCAGCCACATGGGGGGAAGCCATACTGGTCCCCTGAAAAGCGGCAAAGGTTGAGCCGCCTGTGTCGGGGTTAATGGTTTCCTGGAGAATGCCTCCATCTTCATTGCCGCCTTGGGTCAAGCCGCCGGGGGCAGAAATATCCACACCTGCGCCAAAATTAGAGTAGGGGGTTTTGTTTCCGGTAGAGTCGAGGGCAGAAACTGCGACCACTCTGGGATAACGGGCGGGATAAGCTGCGGCATTTTCTCCAGAGTTACCAGCGGCTGCAATAATTACTACACCCTTGTTATAGGCGTAGTCGATCGCATCTTTCATCAATTGAGTTTCGCCGCCACCACCGAGACTCATGTTAATGACATCAGCGCCATTGTCAGCCGCAAATCTAATCGCCTCTGCAATGTCGGAAATTGTGCCACCACCACCGGCTGAGAGGACTTTTAAGGGCATGATTTTGGCGCGGTGGGCAATACCTGCCACCCCATAGCCATTGTTGGTGGATTGGGCAATAGTTCCGGCTACATGGGTTCCATGTCCGTTATCATCGGAGGCTTCCCGGCGGTTATTCACAAAGTCATAACCGGGGACAAATTCGGTATCTTTTAAATCGGGAACCCGACTGACTCCGGTATCAATGACCGCGACGGTCACCCCTTCTCCTTGGGTTTCTTTCCAGGCTTCCTCTACATTGATGCTGCGTAAATTCCACTGTTTACCGTAGAGGGGGTCGTTGGGAAAGTTGTTGGAGTCACCCCAAATAATCGCCCCCACATTCATGGGTTGAGTGTCAATGCTGTAAATAAAGTTAGGTTCGATCGCTTCTGTGTCTTGGCGGAAAGACCTTCTTAGGGATCTGAGTAGATCGCGATCGCCACGAACCACATAAATGTTATCGTCCTTTGAGAATTTACTGTTTAACTGAGGAACTACTTGATACTGATCGGCGATCGTTCTAATGCGATCGGCTATTTCCGTTTGAGTCAAATCTTCCCGAAAATCTAGTACAATCGAATCGAATGTGCCTTGGGTAGCCAAGCCAGTGAAGTTAGACACCGCCCAGCCCAACCCAAGCAGGAATAGGCAAAGTAGTAGAAATCTTTTCATGGGTTTTTGCCATAGTTAACGGCTAATTCGTCCAACGGTCAGTTACCGACCAGACAAATCATCAAATTGGTGACTCTATTGTATCTCGAAGATTCTAAATTCGTATTAAACGCTCAAATCAGATAAATTATGGAACGAGGATTACTGTGGCTTCCCCTGCTGGCTGTGTTTATTGGACTCGCCTGGTCTGGGTGGAATGAATATCAGAAGTTAGAAGCCTATAAGCCGTGGGCCGAAAAATTTGATCAAGCCAAATATGATATCTATGCGGTCTTAGGTCACAGTGGCGACCAACTGACCTGGGGTAAACCCACTCGCCAGGGTCCCGTTAACTTACAAACTTTTTCTCTCCGGGATGTTCAGTCAATATGGCTATTGGTGGATCATAAATCTGTCAGCCTCGATCAACTCCCCCAAAAAGGAAAATCCGTCGAGTTAGAATTTATCCTGCAAGATGAACCTGACCCGATCCGTGTTCCCTTTACGCAACTTTCCCTCGCCGCCCAGTGGTGCCAATATTTGCAGGACACTTGGCAGAAAATTAACGCCTAATTTCCCGGCTTCATGATTACTATTCTTTCGGCTGACTATTTCCCTTAGAGAATAGTTTTGATCTCATAGCCGCCTGGGACTCAACTCTTGACATATCCTGGTCTATTAGTCCGGTGAGGGCTTCCGTTAATTGGGACGGGTCCATAAATATTACTTTGGCATTCTCACTCATGCTAATTTGTTGATTAGCGTCTACGAACTGTTTAGCAATTAAAAACTGTAAAAATTCTCGACTGTTTGGATCTAGCTTCAGCACTTCTGCTAACACTTTAATTGATGCGGCTTTACCTTCTGCTATACTGATATCAGCCTTTTTTTGACTCTCGGCAGCCCTTTGAGCCTCCATGGCTAATTTCACCTTAGCCGGAGGTTCAATGCTTTGTAAATCAACCCGTACTACTTGCACTCCCCAATTTACCGTTTTTTCGGCTAGGCTATGCAGCAGTGCGGTATTAATTTCATTAATAGAGGAAAACATATCCTCCATATTTCTTAATCCCACTTCCGCCCGCAAAGTGGTAGTTACTAAATTAGCGATCGCATCTTCTACTCCCTGAATGTCATAGAAGGATTTTCGCATATCTTGGATTTTCCAAAACACTAAAGCATCAATGGTTAGGGGAACATTATCTTTAGTAATTGCCTCTTGTTTGGGAATATCTAACAGCCTCTCCCGCAAAGTATCATAGTGTACTATTTTTTCAATCACCGGGATCACAAACTGTAAGCCAGGCTTCAGAGTTCGGTTATATTTCCCTAACCGAGCCACTAATGCTTCGTCTCCATCACTGATAATTCTAATTGAGGAATTTACCCCAAATCCAATGCCTAACGAAATCAATAGCGCGAGGATATACTGAGCCATAGAACCTCACATTTATCTGATAATTTTAAAGTTAGTTTAACCTATCCAGTCACACCCTGCCATTGATTATAGCACAATTTTGGCTAACAGTAAATATATCCACTTAACATTTACCATATTTACTGTTAACTTTTAGGTAACTTCTCAAGTCTCTGGTGAGTGAGATGGATAATTTACTGATTTGACTCCGACTCGGTTTCCGGTTCCACCTCAACAGTTTTAGCTGTTTCTGTTAACTGAGCCGCAATATCTTCTTTAATAGCACGGCGATAAAGTTTTCCCTCAAATTTCGCCAATTCCTCACATACCTTTTCTACCCAAGTTTGTTCTACCAAAGCAATTAAAGCAGAACTACCAGGGGTTAAAGACTCCGATAAATCCTTGAGGTCTTCTTGGGGGAAACCCAAATCAATAAAGTGGGTAACTAAAGCCCCAACACCCGCACCGCCAGCAGTCATAGCAATTACGCCTAAAGCACCAATGGGATTAAATAAAGCAATTAATCCAGCGGTGATACCCCCCATAATTGCACCCCCACGCGGGCCAGTGTCTCCGGTTTCACTAATGGAAACTTTGCCTTTTTCATTCTTGACCATGACCGCCGCATTAACAATCAAAATAATGCCAGCGCGCTGCATATCTTTAAGGACTTTCAGAACTTCCTTGGCTTGATTTTTGTCATTATATGCAGCAACAATTAGAGTTGTAGGGGTTTCGATTGAGGTCATGTGATTTGGCTCCTGTAGAAGAGTTAACTAAAATATGACCAACTCTAGCACAATGGAGACAATCACAGTACAATAGTTTCAGCCAAGGAGAGTAAGTGGTAATCTGGGCCTGTTTGACCTGCCCGCCAAATATCTCTAACGGACTCCCCAAATAACGATAACGTTCAATGACACATCTACAAATGGGAACCCTATATATTGTTGGTACTCCCATAGGGAACCTAGATGATATAACATTTCGGGCTTTGCAGACTTTAAAATCAGTGGATCTCATTGCGGCGGAAGATACCCGCCACACGGGGAAATTACTACATCACTTTCAGATTGAAACGCCCCAAATTAGCTACCATCAACATAACCAAAGCCGTCGGCTTCCTGAATTAATCGATCGCCTTAATGGTGGAAGTGCGATCGCTATAGTAACTGATGCGGGAATGCCGGGAATTTCTGACCCCGGTACCGAGTTGGTACAAGCCTGTATCGAAGCTGGTGTTCCTGTAGTTCCCATTCCTGGTGTTAGCGCCTGTTTAACCGCACTGAGTGGGTCGGGACTACCAACCGATCGCTTTGTGTTTGAAGGCTTTTTACCCGCCAAAGGTAAAGACCGCCAAAAACGCCTAGAAGCCTTGCGTTCCCAGTGTCGGACGATGATTTTATATGAGTCTCCCCACCGACTGCGACAGACTTTGAGTGATTTAATCGATATTTTGGGCGACGATCATGGTGTGGTGATCGCGCGGGAATTAACCAAACTCCATGAGGAATTTTGGCGCGGTAGCCTGAGGGGGGCGGCGGAATATTACCAAAACAGGGAAGTCCGAGGAGAATTAACTATTGCGATCGCACCAGTTACACCCACAACCCCCACCCTGTCAGAGGAAGATATCCTCGCGCAATTACAACAGTTACTACAGCAGGGACTGTCGCGATCGCAAGCCAGTCGCCAGTTAGCCGAAAATTTATCACTGTCCCGTCGCCAAATTTATCAACTCGCCCTTACCCTTGCTGACCAATAACACTAAAATGTAAAGTAACGTTAAGACAAAATCCACAAAATATCATGGTACTATTCGGATTCGGCAAGAAAAAATCTCTCCCTAAGCCAGAAGAAGCCCTTCCTGGACGCGATCGAGTCATGTCAGTTCCTGATCGCCACTATATCAATGGGAACCCCCTTAAACCCCCTTTTCCCGAAGGCATGGAACAAGCCGTTTTTGGTTTGGGCTGCTTTTGGGGCGCTGAACGGAAATTCTGGCAACAGCAGGGCGTGTTTAGCACCGCTGTAGGCTATGCGGGAGGATATACCAAAAATCCCACCTATGAAGAGGTTTGCAGCGGTATGACTGGTCATACAGAAGTGGTATTGGTGGTATTTGACCCCAAAGTTATCAGTTATACTGATTTACTCAAACTCTTCTGGGAAAGCCATAACCCCACCCAGGGAATGCGCCAGGGTAATGATACCGGAACTCAATATCGATCCGCTATTTATACCTATTCAGACGAACAACAACGCCTAGCTTTGGCTTCTCGCGATCGCTATCAACAAGCACTCTCCGCCGCGAGTTACGGTGAGATTACCACAGAAATTGCTCCCGCCCAGGAATTCTATTATGCTGAAGCCTATCATCAGCAATACCTAGGCAAAAATCCCAATGGTTATTGTGGTTTAGGTGGCACTGGTGTGGGATGTCCCGCTATGACCGAAACTTCCGTTTAATCCCCTGAATTTCCTACGGTGCGTCCGACTCAAACATCAGTCTGACGCACTATTTATTTGCCTCCCTCAATTATCCATGATTTTGATTGCCTATCCAATGGCTGATTTCCTGTTGAATATGCTTAACTTCTGCTTCCTGTAGTTGCTGTCCGATACGGTAGGTGCGACGGCGAGAAAATACAAAAAATAACGGTTCTTGAGTCACAATTTCTAAGCTGTGGTGAAAATTGCCTTCGCTATCCTGTAGACATAAAGGATTAATTTCTTGGATATAAGAAAGTTTCCCCCTCTGGCGGCGAGTGAAAGCCGAGGAATGCCAGCATATTTCATAGGTGCTACTATCAAAGTTGAGGCTAATTCTCTCGAAATATTTTTCCCCAGATGTCAGGATAGCTACTAGAAATATCAGACTGACCGGCATAGCTAAAATTAACCCAATTAATGGCAGTGCCGCGATCACCTCTAATAAAAATAGGGCGATTTTTCCGGTGGGTATCGGTAGCTTTTCCAAGATTATTAAAGTGATGATTATCGATACAAATACCCCCGACTTAACTAGAATATTCAGATTATTTAACTTTTCCTTAGTCGTGGCTACTAACCATTTGGCTGTGTGGCGCATAGGGCGAATAAATTGCAGGGAAAACCGACAGGGAATTTGAATTGTCAATTTATCATCAGTTTGGGATAAGTTGATATTTGACTCTGTGGCGGGTGCAATTAATGCCCGAAAATTGAGTTTTTGTAACTCTAATAATGCGTCATCAGCACTAGGAAAACGGTTTTCTGGTAGGGGTTCTGTCAGACATTCTAACCAGGTGATTAAACGGATATCTGTTTTGGGGGGAATGCGATCGCGAAATTTTACCCTAAAACTTTCTTGGGGAAAATCAGCCGGAGGACAACCTGTTAATAAATGTACTAACGTCATCCCTAACGCATAAAGGTCAGAAGCCGTCGTTGACTGACCGCCAAATTGTTCAATGGGTGTATAACCTAAAGTTCCCACCACCGTAAAAGTCGCGCCAGGGGTGGGAAATTGAATCTGTACCGAACCAAAATCAATTAAATATATGCGGTTATCTTCACCCCAAATTAAGTTACTTGGTTTAATGTCTCGGTGCAAAATTGGCGGCGCAAATTGATGTAAATAACTGAGAATTTCTAAAACTTCTGTCGCGATCCACAAAACTTCTGGACGACTAAAAGTGTATCCAGATTCTAGTTTTTGCTTCAGGGATACACCGGGTAAATATTCTGTGACTAAACCAAACCATAAATTCTGGTCATCAACCGAGAAATAATCCCGGTAACGCACTAGACGAGGATGGTCGAGTCGTTGGAGAACTTCTGCTTCCCTTTCTAGGAGTTTCACATCATCCCATTGCATACCATTTCCCATGGCTAATAGTTTAATTACCACGCGATCGCGCCTTTGGAGATCTCGCCCTAACCAGGTTTGGCGGACTGGGTTACTGTTTAGGGATTCCCGGAGTTGAAAGCGATCGGCTAGAATAGTCTCAGTTGATAACATTGATACATAATCTTCAAACAGGGTGCTATAACTATTCTGCCATAAATGTAGATATTTGTGCTTCCCAAATCTAGTCTCATCAAGTAAACTACACCATTTGACCTGTTATAATTATCCTAGGGCGAAATTATAGTCAAATCCTCCTTAACCATTCATGCTTACCACTACAAATACAAAGGAGTTCATATCATGCTACAAGCCAAACCCAGATTTCAAAGTTTTGACGAATATTTATCTTATCATGATACTTCCGAAAAACTCTATGAATTATTTAACGGAAAACTCATAGAAATGCCCCCAGAATCAGGTTTAAATATACAAATTGCTAATCGTCTGTTTTTGGTTTTTGCTTTGATGATAGGAACAGATAGAGTCCGAGGTCAAGGATTAGAATTAGAAGTGAGAGGCGAACCCAAAAATCGTTATCCAGATTTAACCATTATTAGACCAGAACATATTGAGCAACTCTCCCAACGTAATACCATTCGCCTGTCGATGTTACCACCTTTATTAGCCATAGAAGTCGTGAGTCCTGGAGAGTTACAAAGAGACAGAGACTATGTAGCCAAAAGAATACAATATCAAGATTTATCCATTCCCGAATATTGGATAGTTGACCCCCAAACTCAAACCATCCTAGTTTTAGAAATCACCGAAACTGGCTACACAGAAATCGGAGTTTTTGCGGGAGATAATTTAATCATATCACCCCAATTTAGACAGCTTGATTTAACAGCATATCAAGTGTTTAATCCCGGTTCTTAATTAACCCTATTAGTTAAAGGAGTTCATCTTATGCTAGAAGCCAAACCCAGATTTCAAAGTTTTGATGAATATTTATCTTATCATGATGCTTCCGAAAAACTCTATGAATTATTCAACGGAGAACTCATAGAAATGCCTCCAGAATCAGGTTTAAATATTGAAATAGCCACATTTTTACTAATTCAATTTGCTGCTATTGTCGGCTATCGTCGCGTCCGAGGTCAAGGATTAGAATTAGAAGTGAGAGGTGAACCCAAAAATCGTTATCCAGATTTAACCATTATTCGACCAGAACATATTGAGCAACTCTCCCAACGTAATACCATTCGCCTGTCGATGTTACCACCTTTATTAGTCATAGAAGTAGTGAGTCCTGGAGAGTTACAAAGAGATAGAGACTATGTAGCCAAAAGAATACAATATCAAGATTTAGCCATTCCCGAATATTGGATAGTTGACCCCCAAACTCAAACCATCCTAGTTTTAGAAATCACCGAAACTGGCTACACAGAAATCGGAGTTTTTGCGGGAGATAATTTAATCATATCACCCCAATTTAGACAGCTTGATTTAACAGCATCTCAAGTGTTTAATCCCGGTTCTTAATTAACCATAGGTAAGTCCTGGCGGGGCTAAAAACCTGTTAATAATTTAGCCCCAAGCTACTCAGGATAACTTAAAGATACTTTTTCAACAGTAACTGAAGCTGTTGTTTTCGAGGTTGTGGTACTTTTGCTAAAGGAGTAAGAATGGCATATTTTAAGGCAGAATGTGCCTCGGACTCTGGCATATTTTGAGAGAGTCGTTTAACGGTTTCCTGAATTACTTTTTGGGCATTAACTGCATTATGCTTGAGGTTATCAATCACTAAATCAACGGTTACATGATCATGGTCGGGATGCCAACAATCATAGTCAGTTACTAAGGCTAATGTAGCATAGGCTATTTCAGCTTCCCGTGCGAGTTTGGCTTCTGTTAAATTAGTCATACCAATTACAGTCCCCCCCCAACTTCGATACAAATTAGACTCAGCTTGGGTGGAAAAAGCGGGTCCTTCCATACAAATATAAGTTCCGCCTCTGTGTAGGGTTACTTCTGGGAAATTCAAAGCGGATATCGCATCACCGACAACAGCAGCCAACTGGTTACAAACCGGATGACCAAAACCAATATGGGCGACAATTCCATCCCCAAAAAAAGTCGAAATTCTGTTTTTTGTCCTGTCAATAAATTGGTCAGGAATTACCATATCTAAAGGCTTAACCTCAGCTTTCAGAGAACCGACAGCGGAGGCGGAAATAATATATTCGACTCCCAAACTTTTCATGGCGTAAATATTCGCCCGATAAGGTAACTCACTGGGAAGAAGTTTATGATCTCGTCCATGACGCGCCAGAAAAGCTACCCTCATCCCTTCTAAGGTTCCTAAAATAACCAGATCAGAGGGAGACCCAAAGGGTGTCTCAACTAGGACTTCTTCTAAGTCGGTGAGGGCTTCCATTTGATAAAGACCACTGCCGCCAATAATGCCAATTTTCGCCTGGGTCATAATTGCATTCCCTATTGATGATATTACTCAAGATATTGTAGCGGAACTTGTTTAAGATTATCTGAAACTTGCCAATTTTGGGGGAGTCCTATCGCCACCAACTCTTAACAATTAATAATCAGAGGTTTGCTGATTACACCAACTTGCGATATAATACTATTAGTCTCTCTCGGTGATTAGAAAATCATTAAAACCATGGCTATAGCAGCTTGATTTAACCTATCTATAGGGATTTAATAGTAAACTACCGCCCCATTCTGATGATGTCGATCGCCTATCAAACCGCCAATATTGTTGATAATTGTTAAAAAAAGTTTGTCCCAAAATTCCATCAACTTCTAACATATCCAAAACGGAGGGAGAGGACAAAATAACGGCTTCTAAATTGGTCAGTTTATGGGTTCCTAATTCCACCGTGGTGAGGGTTGATAGGGTCGCCGCCTCTAACCCACAAAATCCCAAAACCTGGACAGGACTACGGGATGCTGGATCGATTTCCAAGCGATCGGCTAAATCTTCGGAAATAAAGATAGTATCAGCCCCGGTATCCAACATAAAAGTAAACGACCCCCGATCAGCGATCGCCACCTCTGCTAACATGACCCCCAAACGACTTTTTAAAGGTATCGCCGTCGCCGATAAATGTGGGGGAAGAGGAGAGGGTGACAAAAGCTGAAGCTGTCTAGTTTCAGGATTTACGATCAGATCAAATTCCGCCAAAACATCCATTCCCAACACCCCAGATAAGCCATCAGGAATTGTCTTATTAGCAAATTCCAAAACCTGTAAATCCATCACCTGTGCTTCCCCCATTTTCAGAGTAGGAAGAAGATGTAAAGTTGCATCCATCTCTGGACAATCATCACCCGCTACTGCTGACTTAACGCGATCGCCTGAAATTTCCTCTCCCACCAATCCCAAATCGGCGACTAAGGGACTTCCCACCATAGTAGTAGAAGCGCCCGTATCAAACAAAAAGCCCCCCCTACTTTCCCCGATTTCCACATCAACCGCAAACACCTGACTACCCTCAATCGGATGCAGAGAAACCTGGCTTTCTCCCGTAGTTTGAGGACGGGGTAAATTCAGCCCTTCCAACTGGACGATCGCCCTTAAATCCCACCCAGATTTTAACGACGGGAACACCGCCCCCACCGCCCCCACCGCCACAGTAGCAGTAGTTAAACCCACTATACATATTACCCCCAAACCATCCCATAATTTACCCATTTACCATCTCACTCAACCTTTTTTTAGAAACTTATTCTTACTTAATTATTGCCGATTAAGCACCATAAAGCATCTCATAGCAACTATCAGACATCTCAAAATTAGCCGTCACATTTTGCACATCATCCAAATCATCCAAAGCATTCATTAACTTCATGAGCGATCGGGCTTTTTCCACATCATCAATCTCCACAATATTGCTAGGAATCCAACGCAATTCGGCTTCCACCACCCGAAACCCAAAATCATCTAAAACCTGATTCAAATGTTCCAAATTTTCCACCACTGTAAACACTTCCACCCCATCAGTATCATCAACAGGAGTCAACTCGTAGGACTCAGCCTCCCCTTCCACAGAAGCCTCTAACAACTTCTCCTCATCAATAGGACCCGCCAAAGTTACAACCCCCTTTTGTTCAAACATCCAACTCACACAACCCGTTTCCCCCAGGTTTCCCCCATTCTTAGTAAAAGCCGATCGCAGATCCGCCGCCGTCCGGTTCCGGTTATCCGTTAATCCCTCAATTAAAACCGCCACGCCACCGATACCATAACCCTCATATCGGATAGACTCCAACTGCGACCCCTCCGAAAAAGTCCCGGAGCCTTTAGCGATCGCCCTTTCGATATTTTCATTAGGAATACCCGCCGCCTTCGCCTTCTCAATAGCTGTTCTTAACTGAAAATTTCCCCCCGGATCAGCACCTTGTCGCGCCGCCACAATAATTTCCCGAGAAATTTTCGTAAAAACCTTACCTTTAACCGCATCAACCCTAGCTTTCTGGCGTTTAATATTCGCCCATTTACTGTGTCCAGCCATACCTAATCAACAATTTTTCCAAATCTCAAAAAACTCAGTATTAATGAAAACGGATCTCCTCTTCAGTGTCACTAAGATGGGAAGTATCCCCATTAAGTTCCATCACCCATTCTCCTTGTTTATGCACTAATTTAACCAAACAGCATAAACTCGCATGAATATCCGTTTCCTGTAGGGTAGGAATTAGCCCCATTGCGGTCCCTAAAACTGACGCACCATGTCCTATTAATAATAAGTTATCATCTGGATAAGCCGCCATCAGACGCTGTACCACCTCTTTAGTACGCATCAAACATTCCTCCCAAGTTTCTGGATACTTCGGTGTTCCCATGGGGTAAGTGGTATCAATGCGCGGAAATTTAGCCCTCAGAGTTTCCAGCGGGAGAATTTCCGGGCTTTCCTTCATCCATTCAGGATTTAGCCATTCTCCCAGTCCCCAATCTAATTTTATGGGTAGGTCTAGGGTTTTGGCGATCGCCTCCGCAGTTTGAACCGTCCGCAGAAATGGTGATGAGAAAATTTGGGTGATTCCTTCCCCCACCAGTCGTCTAGCTAATTGTTTAGCCTGAACCAAGCCGTCCGGGGACAGATGAGGGTCATAACGACGTTCTGCGGTATTAAACCATTCAGGATTGACAAAATCAATCCGGTTTCCGTGTCTAGCGATCCAAACGGTTTGAGTCATGATTAGGGTAGTAATGTCAAAAAAACTTACCCTATCATACCGATTTTCGGCCACCTGACAACCTTAGCCAACTTAGTGGCGATCGTAAACTAGCCACCGGATTTGAAAATTAGCGCTAATATTTACTACAGGGTTTCCCTATTCCTACCTAGTTTAATAAAAATCCTATAACAGCCGTGCTACATCGCTCTTTCACTCGTAAAGCCACTTATACATTAGCTTTCTTTATCGGTTTCATAATCGCGGTATTACTCGCTATTTTTTCCGCACATCCAGCCCATAGCCAAGATAGGTTTGGTATGAATTTAGACTCTCAAACCGCTCCCGTCATCCTCGATGGGCGACTCATACTCAAAGTTAGTAATGCTGAAGGATATCCGGCGCAGTTTCGGGCTAATCTCATTGAATCCAAAATTCTAGAAGCTGCTCGTTCACCTATCCCCATAGAAGTCACACTTAGGACTAATGATATTTTACCAACTCTTTGGCTAAATGATGGATATTTATTGACTGTTACCGAACGAGATACCGACGCGGGTAATCATGTTCTCGAACAAGCACAAATCTGGCAACGTCAAATTCAGTTGGCTATTAATCGCGGTCAAAGAGAGCGCACTAGCGAGTTTATGAGAAGCGCCTTATTACGTTCATTAACAATTTTATTATTAGCCATATTTATTCATTGGACTTTAGGCAAAATTTGGAAATATTATTTCCGCTCAATTTTATCATCTTTTTTGCCCCAATCTCAATTATCCCCAGAAGACCAAAAAAAGTATCATCATAGTCTCGAAATATTTATTAACTTGACTCTCGGTAGTGTCAGATTCGGCTTATGGCTGGCTATTATTATTTATATAGCCAATCAATTCCCCATAACTAGACAATGGAGTTATCAAATTCGGGGAACTCTCCTGGCTACCTTGACTTCCGATATTATTAACCTAGACAATAAATCTTACTCCATCCCTGATCTGTTGGTTTTATTACTCCTATTATGGGCATTAGTTTTGGGCGCAAAATTATTGGCTGATGTTCTGCGATCGCGTATTTTACAAGCCACCGGAATTGGTCGAGGCGCTCAGGAAGTCATCGCCGTAATAGTTAAATATTCCTTAATCTCTATTGGTACTATTGTTCTCCTCCAAGTTTGGGGTTTAAACCTTAGTTCTCTCACCATCCTAGCTAGTGCATTCGGTGTCGGGATTGGTTTTGGCTTCCAGGATATCGCCAAAAACTTCGGTAGTGGTTTAGTCTTATTATTCGAGCGACCAATTCAAATTGGAGACTTTATTGAAGTCGGAGAATATCAAGGAACCGTTGAAAGGGTCGGCGCTCGTAGTACCGTCATTAAAACCTTAGATAGAGTGTCTATTATTGTTCCTAACTCCCGATTTTTAGAATCCGAATTAATTAACTGGGATCATGATAACTCCCTCTCCGGTTTACGACTTCCCCTTAGGGTCGCTTACGGTTCCGATGTAGAATTGGTGCGAAAAAGCCTCCTAGATGTCGCCCAAGCAAATTCTGATGTATTAACCATTCCTTCCCCCCAAGTTTTATTTAAAGGTTTTGGCGACAGCTCCCTAAATTTTGAACTGCGGGTTTGGACTCGCTATCCCAACCGCCAAGTTATCATTAAAAGCGATTTATACTATCAAATTGACGCGTTCTTCCGACAACGCCATATTGAAATTCCCTTTCCTCAGCGGGATCTACATATTCGAGGTCAGGTTCCCCTCGAGTTATCCCCAGAGTTGGAAGCATTTATCAAAAAAATCCTAGGGACCAAAAACCAATAGTCATATCAAATCCCCTTCAGATCACCCCCCACCAGGAGTTGATGTATATATGTTCCCATTCCCAACCACCAGACCACCAGACTCAGCCACCGGGTCTCATCCTTAGTCCCTTCTAGTCCCTTGAAGATTCCTCAAATTTTTTCCCAAACAATCTTGACAAACTCAAATTTTTATGACAGTATAGTTAGAGTCAATTCAAATGCGGGTATAGCTCAGTGGTAGAGCGTCACCTTGCCAAGGTGAATGTCGCGCGTTCGAATCGCGTTACCCGCTTTCAAACACCATAACCGAACTACATCCGTAGCAGTAGTTCCCAGTCTCGTATCGTGTCTGTTGACCACAGCCATTTGGACCCTAGGGCATGAGGTTTAAACGCTTCCGGTGCTTCTGAAAGCACCTTATCTCTAAATTTACGCGCCTTACTCCACTCTATCGCCTGTTGATCAGCAGTTAGGGACTCAGCCGATTTCATTAATACCAATCCCAAACCTGCATAGGCATTTAACACATCCATATTCTCCAGCGTTGAACCATCCACATGATCTAAGCTATCCCTGTCTTCGCCCACGTCTGTCTCCTTAGTGCGAACATCCCCCCCAGTCAAAGCCCATGTTCCCTTATTCACTGATGCTAATTGATCGTTAAAAGAACTTCCCTCCCAGCTGAAAATCGGCTCTGCTAACTCCAAACTACGATACCAAGTTTGATAAGCCCGTCGTAAATCACCCGACCTATAGTAAGCAAATCCTAACGCTGTGTTATATTCCCGGGAATTTGGCTCCCCATCAACTGCTCTCACCCAAAATCGGCGCACATCATCCAGACTATAATTAGCACTACCCCTCTCAATAGATTGCCAGGCTAAACGTCCCTGTAAAAAATTGATAGCAGGTTCGTCTTCATACCGAAACGGAACTGCAGACAAAGCTGCACGAGCTTCAGCTAGCGCCCCACGATTTAATAACTCTTCCGTAGCCTGCACCCCTGCTTCCAAATTAGCCCGATCAAACTGTTCGATCGCAATTCCTGAAACTTTGTCAGTCGTAGCATCTTCCAAAGCTGTTGCTAACCTTTCTGAAGAATTGATATTATTGCTGATTGTTTGATTAACCCTTAAAGGATAGCCCAACATATCATTAATGCGATCGCGGAAAATCCACACCCCGAAACTGATCGGTAATAAAATCATCACCAGCAGCAGTCCTAACACACCACTGAGCTGGCGTTGGGCACCTCTGGGACTATCAGACTCCTGAACCCGCCTTTGATCATCCCTTGGGTCTCCATCATAGCTTTGGGGCAGTCTCTGGGAACCAGAACCACTATTTTGATGATTAACACCAACTATTCCAGGTGTCATAAGTTGTTGGAGAGTATCCCCAATAAATCCCAAATCTTCCCCATTCGCTTCTAAGTCTAAAGTCTCATCAAAACTCTCATCATCCAGCAAGTCCTCAGTGTCTGCTAATTCCCAAAGGTTTGTATAGTTAGCCTCAGACAGATCTGGACTACTCCCTTTTATATCCTCCCGGTAGTTACCTGAATCAGCCCTAGGATTTGGTGTTAAGATGCCATCAAACTCATGGTGTAAGTACAATACAGGTAATGCCCAATATATTTGATTGGAACCATAGGCAGAAATTAGCCCCTGTCTAGCCCGACTTAAACTTAAATCTATTGGTAATCCTTGATTGAGTTGGCGGTACAACAGGCGCGTTAGCGTCAAAGCTACCTCATCAGGAATGCGTTCAGCCATCGCCAACACCCCGGGAACTCCTCGCCGCACTAATGCTTCTGCCAGGTTAAGTTCTGCTGTATCATTAGCATCCGCCAGGGGATTATTATAAGCACCTCTACAGGAGTTTAATACCGCTAGAAGTACCCCATTATTTACCAGCAGTCCCGCTAAATCATCCCCACTGATAGTTTCACTTAATCCTGTACGACCGTTGACCAAATATAAAGCGCCACCCGTCGAGGTATAGCTGCTGTGTCCAGCATAATGAAATATCTGATATTGACCCTGTTCTAAGGCTTGGGTGATTTTCTGACGATCAGGCTGTTCTAATATCGTAATCTCAATGGCACTATGGTATCCTCCATTATCACTCAATTCCGGCTGTAGTTCCTCTTTCAGATGTAGGGCCTCTTGTTTGAGTTGTAAACTATTTAGGTCATTGGGGGCGGCGATCGCCATTAAAATTCTTAAAGGTTGGTTAGGTTTCCCAGAATGTCTGGGTAGACGTAGTCGGCTTTCTGGTTGGTAGCGAGAAAAAAAGACATCACATCCCGTAGCCAGTGGTCTTCCCCCTTCGTGGAGGACTTCCCAGGGTAGGCTATTGAGCCGTTTTCCTTTCAAACCTAAGCGCAGCTGTAAAGGTTTTTGTCGATTACAGGCGATCGCTTGGGCGCTGGCCCAACTGTCCCGCAGCCTCCCCTGGAAGAGACTGTTATAAAGTTCTTGACCCAGTTCTACTAAACTCAAAGACCGCGACCCATTTGCCAAAACTATCCCGCCCTTAGCATCTCCCCGCATAGCTAATGATGAACCCTCCAGCACTTCCAATAGAGGATCTTTCATTAAATAACGCGTATATTGTAGCCATTCTTCCACTGGCCACTTCACCTGTTCTTCCGCCAACGGGACACCGGATGGCACTTTCGGTGTTCTTTCCGTCCGTACCAAATATTCATCATCCCCCACTGGGGTAACAGAAATCAGAAACTCCTGGGTCATTGGTCTCCGTCTCAGAGTTAGGTCAGTTCGAGAGCGTTTTTAACTTCACTTAAATATATATCCCCTCCATTTTACAACGGGGATCCGGGGATTAGTCAGTCATCGCCTACTTAGTAATGACTTCAACAACTAACGATTTGCTCCCGAATTTCTCGAATTGAACACCTATCACCCCTCCAACCAAGATCTGCCTCTCCATATATATAGTCGCAATATATAGTCGCAGTGACCATATAGCAGTGATCTGGCAGTGAGCGATCGTTTATCAATTCTGCTCTATAAAACTTAAACAAAACCGGACATAGCCGGATATTGATGTTTATTTCTGGCTTCGTCCGGGACTGTCGGCAGCACCCCGTCCACAAGTGTAATCGTCGGAAAGAAAGCGATTTGGTATGGTCGAAAGAGAGGTCGCCCCCTCCAACTCCAATTCCAAACCGTGCATGCGAGTTTCCCAGCACACGGCTCCTGATGTGAACACCCTATTATCAGTAGGAACAGGGTTACTACCCCCTGCTTTATGACCTCAACTTTGGGAGCTATATACACCACGTAGTCTTTAAACTCGCTCACGTCATAAGCACTCTTACTTGTCGCAGTCTCTATATCCACACCGTGACTAGTGGGCATATCCCAACCATTACAGTTAGGCATTGGCTTTCAGTCACATCCTTTCCCCTTATGGGGTTAGGGGTCGAGAGTGAAGTCACCTTCACCCTCTCCCATTCAGAACCGTGCTTGATAGTTTCCCATCACACGGCTCCTGGTGTGGATACCCTATTTGTCAAAGGAGCAGAATCAAGAGACCTGCTTTCTACTTCGATGTTCAGAGCTATATGCACCACGTAGTCTTTAAACTCGTCCTCGCCATTATACTCTTACTGACCGCAGTATCTATATCCCCACCGTGACCTGTGGGCATATCCCAACCATGACAATTGGGCTTTAGCTTCTGGTCACATCCTTCACCCTCTATCCCTCTCTAAGCATGCGCTTACATTTTTCACTACTGCCTTGTGAATAGCATTACTCACTGGTTTATAGGCAGAGCATTAGAGGGGTTACAACGTTCCGATTATATGGGCATTCCATCGTTAGATTTGTCCTCTCCGCCGGGGTACTTTTAAAGGTCTGTGTAGGTAGTCGCACGAACCCCCTACTTTTCCCCTTGCCCTTTTGAGCGCAGCGTGTCAACCTATTTCGCTGCTAGTGTATTACGATGGTTCAAGTCGGACATTCGGTCTTGCTAATCATAGATGGTTGGCAGTGGTCGCGTCTTGGTAGTAGGTTCTACCTCACGCCTTCCGTTCCCCGCTTCAATCCTGGAGTTATGATTTCCAAAACTGGGGGTGGCTATCGCCGTTACTCTCTACTCCCTGATTTCTCAGTTCGTTTATGACCTTGAGTTCCCTGCCTTGCTTAGTTCCCTAAGCGTCGGGACATATAACCAGTTATGAGGATGGTCAGGAGAGGTCTCCTTATATCCAGATTCGGAGCTGGAATCCTCACCGGGTAGTTATTTCGGGCATTTCAGCCCTATTTCATACCCGAACGTCTCGCACCATGCGCTTACACTTTTCACTACTCTACGAGATGTACTCGCAGAGAGCCCAATAGGGGTTTAAACGTTCCGTATATATGGGCATTCCATCTTTAGATTTGTCCTATCCACCGGGGTACATTTAAAGGTCTGTGTAGGTAGTATAGCAAGACTCCTACTTTTCCCCTTACTCTTTTGAGCGCAGCGTGTCAACCTATTTCGCTACTTTATAATGACGATGGTTCAGGCCAGACATTCGGTTTCCCTAATCATGGATGGTTGGCAGTGGTCGCCTATAGTAGTAGGTTCTACATCACGCCTTCCGTTCCCCGCTTCAATCCCAGATTTGTGATTTCTGAAACTGGGGGTGGCTACCGCCTTTACTCTTTCCCATAATCGCCCCAAGTGAGTTATAATACTCCTCCTAGGTAATACTTGGACGGTATATTGCGATTTCTTAAAATGGGATTGACCTTGAGTTCCCTGCCTTGCTTAGAATCACAACTTCCTAAGCGTTGGGACATATATACAGTTAAGGGGTAAACTGGTCGAGTCAGTCTATCTCCCTCTAGGAGGTTATTTCAGGCATTGCAGCCTTATTTCACTCCTAAACGTCTCGCACTTCTAAATTTATACTGGCGTTCAAATCTCTATCAATCTTCAGCCCACAGTTCTGACATTCAAAAGTCCGACGGACTAGGGGCATTTTTTGACGATGGCCACAGTTAGAACAAAGTTGACTGGATGGATAAAATCTATCCGCAATCATTAACTTTGAACCATAACGTTCTGCCTTGTCACCTAGTTGCCGACGGAACTCATAAAATGAAGCATCAGCGATAGAACCCGCCAAACAATGATTTTTCAACATTCCAGACACATTCAAATCTTCAATGACTACTTGGCTGTGGTTTTTAGCCAAAAAAGTAGTGATTTTATGAATCGTGTCCCGCCGAATGTTTGCTACTCTTTGATGTAGCTTTTGAACTTTTAAGAGACATTTGGCCCAATTTTTCGAGCCTTTGACTTTGCGACTTAAATGACGTTGTAATCGAGCTAGTTTTTTGGTCGCTGCTTTATAAGCCTTGGGATTAGAGAATTTTGTCCCATCGGAGCAAGTCGCCAAATTGTTAATTCCTAGGTCTACCCCGATTCTCTCTCGATATTTCGGTGTAATTTCTGGCGTGATTTCTACGAAAAAGCTAATATACCAGTCACCTGCTTGGCGCGTTATAGTGACTTTCTTAACCCAACTTTCGGGTAGACCCTCAAATGTAGAAACCCAGCCCACAAAAGGCAGCTTATGGCGAGTTCCTGACAGATTGAATGGCCTTCCGGAATTGTCAAGCGTAAAACTATCATGGTGGCCTTTCTTCTTAAATTTAGGATAACTGCTTATTCCCTTGAAGAAGCGCTTAAAGGCATCCCCTAGATTAATGAAGGCATATTGATCAACTTTAGAAGACAATTCAGACATCCAAGGATATTGAGGTTTCACATAATTCGTAAAAACCTTTTTGATGGAGTTGACGTTAGGCTTGAGTCCCTCTTCATAAGCTGACATCCATAAGTGTAATCCCCAATTGAACACAAATCGAGCATACCCAGCGTGTTTGGCCATCAAGGTAGCTTGACGGTGATTGAGTTTTAGTTTTGTCCGGAAAGCTTTGTAAGGGTTATGGTCGAAAGGGAAGTCACCTTCCCCAACTCCACTTCCAAACCGTACTTGAGACTTTCACCTCATACGGCTCCTAATGTAGATACCCTTTTTGTCACTAGGAACAGGGTTACGAACCCCCGCTTTATGATTCCAACTTTGGGAGCTTGGCATACAACTCGTAGTCTTTAAACTCGCTCTCGTCATATTACTCCTACTTGTCGCAGTCTCCATATCTACACCGTGACTAGTGGGCATATCCTAATCATTACAATTAGGCATTGGCTTTCAGTCACATCCTTTCCCCTCAATGGTATACGCTTACACTTTTCACTACTCCTTGTGAGTAATATTGCTCACTTTTTTGATAAGGAGAACCAATGAGGAGTTTAAACGTTCCGTTTATATGGGCATTCCATCTTTAGACTTGTCCTCTCCACCGGGGTACTTAAAAAGGTCTGTGTAGGTGTTTTATGCAAAACCCTACTTTTCCCCTTGCTCTTTTGAGCGCAGCGTGGCAACCTATTACGCTGCTAAATCATTACGATGGTTCAAGCCGGACATTCGGTTTCCCTAATCATGGATGGTTGGCAGTGGTCGCATTTGGTAGTAGGTTCTACTTCACGCCTTCCGTTCCCCGCTTCAATCCTGGGGTTATGATTCCCAAAACTGGGGGTGGCTATCGCCGTTACTCTCAACGCAATTGTTAAGGAATCATTAATATTTCCAGTTGGGCGTTTTGACCTTGAGTTCCCTGCCTTGTTTTGTATATTTCTATACCAAACGTTGGGACATATAAACAGTTATGGGATGGTCAGGGTACGAGTCCCTTATATTTCACCAAGGGGGGAAAGTCCCACTAGGAGGTTATTTCAGGCATTGCAGCCTTATTTGACTCCTAAACGTCTCGCACCATGATTGGATTTTACCATGAAGAATCCAACTTGATGAGTATGTCGTCAGGGAAATTTGGCATGGTCTGGGGTTTGACCGTATACTCATTATTGAGTTGCGAATCTTTTTGGGTATTGTACCTTATTGTCCTAAGATGTAAAGCAAATCTTGGATTAAATTCTTGCTCCCGACACCCTGTGGCCTCACAACTGATATAGACCCTAGGGTGGGACACTATCCGCCAACCTAGCCCCACGTCCCCGCGTCCCCAGTTATCCGCTCCGTCACCTTCAACTCTCCCAGATTTCCAAAAAACTTTTTTAGGTAAAACCCTTGTGCAGTGGGGGTTTTGGGGTGTCACTGAAAAAAAGTCAAAATTTTTTTGAAAAAAGGGTTGACAAACCTAGTTAGGTAATATACATTGGTAAATGCGCTCGAAGGGGAGGCAACGAACCGGAACGCGCCCGAACCTAGAAAAACTAATAGTTTGAAAGCTTAATGACCACCCCAGGTCAATGAATTTATCGGCTACTACTCAGGTTTACCTGAGAGTTAGCCACAGTATAAGCCAGGAGTTCAGAAAAAGCAAGCTGAACTCGTGAAATCCAAAAAATCGGTCTTAGTGCCGACAACACGGAGAGTTTGATCCTGGCTCAGGATGAACGCTGGCGGTCTGCTTAACACATGCAAGTCGAACGGGCTCTTCGGAGCTAGTGGCGGACGGGTGAGTAACACGTGAGAATCTGGCTCCCGGTCGGGGACAACAGAGGGAAACTTCTGCTAATCCCGGATGAGCCGAAAGGTAAAAGATTTATCGCCGGGAGATGAGCTCGCGTCTGATTAGCTAGTTGGTGAGGTAAAGGCTCACCAAGGCGACGATCAGTAGCTGGTCTGAGAGGATGATCAGCCACACTGGGACTGAGACACGGCCCAGACTCCTACGGGAGGCAGCAGTGGGGAATTTTCCGCAATGGGCGCAAGCCTGACGGAGCAAGACCGCGTGGGGGAGGAAGGCTCTTGGGTTGTAAACCCCTTTTCTCAAGGAAGAACACAATGACGGTACTTGAGGAATAAGCCTCGGCTAACTCCGTGCCAGCAGCCGCGGTAATACGGAGGAGGCAAGCGTTATCCGGAATGATTGGGCGTAAAGCGTCCGTAGGTGGCTGTTCAAGTCTGCTGTCAAAGACAGTGGCTTAACTACTGAAAGGCAGTGGAAACTGAACAGCTAGAGTACGGTAGGGGCAGAGGGAATTCCCGGTGTAGCGGTGAAATGCGTAGATATCGGGAAGAACACCGGTGGCGAAAGCGCTCTGCTGGGCCGTAACTGACACTGAGGGACGAAAGCTAGGGGAGCGAATGGGATTAGATACCCCAGTAGTCCTAGCCGTAAACGATGGAAACTAGGTGTAGCCTGTATCGACCCGGGCTGTGCCGAAGCTAACGCGTTAAGTTTCCCGCCTGGGGAGTACGCACGCAAGTGTGAAACTCAAAGGAATTGACGGGGGCCCGCACAAGCGGTGGAGTATGTGGTTTAATTCGATGCAACGCGAAGAACCTTACCAGGGCTTGACATGTCCGGAATCTTGGTGAAAGCCGAGAGTGCCTTCGGGAGCCGGAACACAGGTGGTGCATGGCTGTCGTCAGCTCGTGTCGTGAGATGTTGGGTTAAGTCCCGCAACGAGCGCAACCCTCGTCCTTAGTTGCCATCATTCAGTTGGGCACTTTAGGGAGACTGCCGGTGACAAACCGGAGGAAGGTGGGGATGACGTCAAGTCATCATGCCCCTTACGTCCTGGGCTACACACGTACTACAATGGGGGGGACAAAGGGTAGCCAAGACGCGAGTCTGAGCCAATCCCGTAAACCTCTCCTCAGTTCAGATTGCAGGCTGCAACTCGCCTGCATGAAGGAGGAATCGCTAGTAATCGCAGGTCAGCATACTGCGGTGAATCCGTTCCCGGGCCTTGTACACACCGCCCGTCACACCATGGAAGTTAGCCACGCCCGAAGTCGTTACTCTAACCGTTCGCGGAGGAGGATGCCGAAGGCAGGGCTGATGACTGGGGTGAAGTCGTAACAAGGTAGCCGTACCGGAAGGTGTGGCTGGATCACCTCCTTTTTAGGGAGACCTACTTCAGGACATCGTGCGATGATAATAATAGCCGAGTCTTGAGGTCATCCTTAGGTCGGATGGGGCGGTCAGAGAGCTTTCAAACTTTAGGGTTCGTGTTATGGGCTATTAGCTCAGGTGGTTAGAGCGCACCCCTGATAAGGGTGAGGTCCCTGGTTCAAGTCCAGGATGGCCCACATCCACCCCAAACTGGGGGTATAGCTCAGTTGGTAGAGCGCTGCCTTTGCACGGCAGAAGTCAGCGGTTCGAGTCCGCTTACCTCCACTCTCCTTTAATTAGGTGCTAGTTGGGGTGAGGTAGTCTTGAATTGAGAAATTGAGAGTTGGTGACTGTACAGCTCCTAAGTCTGTAGATGTTAATCTAGGACTAGATAGCTGGACATAAGTTCCAGTCAGAACCTTGAAAACTGCATAGAGAAAAGCATAATGGTGTAGGAAAACGTCGTAAAGACAATTCCAATGTAGGTCAAGCTACAAAGGGCTAACGGTGGATTCCTAGGCACACAGAGGCGATGAAGGACGTGGCGACCCACGAAAGGCTTCGGGGAGCTGGAAGCAAGCTTTGAGCCGAAGATGTCCGAATGGGGCAACCCAGAAACAGCTCGCTGAATCCATAGGCGAGTATGAGCGAACCCGGTGAACTGAAACATCTTAGTAGCCGGAGGAAGAGAAAGCAATAGCGATTTCCCAAGTAGTGGTGAGCGAACGGGAAACAGCCTAAACCAATGGGATTTCCCGTTGGGGTTGTGGGACAGTCATCAGAGACCGCCGAGGCTAGACGAAGCAGTTGAATACTGCACCAGAGAAGGTGAAAGTCCTGTAGTCGAAAGCCAAAACGGCTCGACTGTATCCCGAGTAGCACGGAGCCCGTGAAATTCCGTGTGAATCTGCCTCGACCACGAGGTAAGGCTAAATACTCCTGTGTGACCGATAGAGAACCAGTACCGTGAGGGAAAGGTGAAAAGAACCCCGGGAGGGGAGTGAAATAGAACCTGAAACCGTTAGCCTACAAGCAGTGGGAGGACGATTTAACGTCTGACCGCGTGCCTGTTGAAGCATGAGCCGGCGAGTTACAAGTTATGGCAGGTTAAGACCGAATAGGTTGCAGCCCAAGCGAAAGCGAGTCTGAATAGGGCGTTACGTCATAATTTGTAGACCCGAACCCGGGTGATCTAACCATGTCCAGGATGAAGCTTGGGTAAAACCAAGTGGAGGTCCGAACCGACCGATGTTGAAAAATCGGCGGATGAGGTGTGGTTAGGGGTGAAATGCCAATCGAACCCGGAGCTAGCTGGTTCTCCCCGAAATGCGTTGAGGCGCAGCGGTTGAGGTTTAAACCTGGGGGTAAAGCACTGTTTCGGTGCGGGCTGCGAGAGCGGTACCAAATCGAGACAAACTCTGAATACCAGGGGAACACTCAACCAGTGAGACGGTGGGGGATAAGCTTCATCGTCAAGAGGGAAACAGCCCAGACCACCAGCTAAGGTCCCCAAATCACTACTAAGTGATAAAGGAGGTGGGAGTGCCCAGACAACCAGGAGGTTTGCCTAGAAGCAGCCATCCTTAAAAGAGTGCGTAATAGCTCACTGGTCAAGCGCTCCTGCGCCGAAAATGAACGGGGCTAAGTAGTGTACCGAAGCTGTGGAATAGGCAACTATTGGTAGGGGAGCGTTCTGTAGTAGTGTGAAGCACTAGCGGCAAGCAGGTGTGGACGAATCAGAAGTGAGAATGTCGGCTTAAGTAGCGAAAATGTGGGTGAGAATCCCACACCCCGAAACCCTAAGGGTTCCTCCGGACGGCTCGTCCGCGGAGGGTTAGTCAGGACCTAAGGCGAGGCTGAAAAGCGTAGTCGATGGACAACGGGTTAACATTCCCGTACCGTTTGCAGTTGATGAAGGGGGACGAAGTAGGTGTTCGTCATCCGGATGTTGGTTACCGGTGCAAGTGTTCGAGGTGTTGAGGTCTGGTGAAAACAGACTGAGCTGAGGCACGAGTCCGACCCGCTACGGCGGGGAAGTGATAGTCATCAGGCTTCCTAGAAAAGCCCTATACATCTTAAACTGTAAATGCCTGTACCCGAAACCGACACAGGTGGGGTGGTTGAGAATACTAAGGGGCGCGAGGTAACTCTCTCTAAGGAACTCGGCAAAATGGCTCCGTAACTTCGGGAGAAGGAGTGCCTGCCGAAAGGTAGGTGGCACTGAAGAGGCCCAGGCGACTGTTTACCAAAAACACAGGTCTCCGCTAAGTCGCAAGACGATGTATGGGGGCTGACGCCTGCCCAGTGCCGGAAGGTTAAGGAAGTCGGTTAGGAGTAATCTGAAGCTGATGACCGAAGCCCCGGTGAACGGCGGCCGTAACTATAACGGTCCTAAGGTAGCGAAATTCCTTGTCGGGTAAGTTCCGACCCGCACGAAAGGCGTAACGATCTGGGCGCTGTCTCGGAGAGAGACTCGGCGAAATAGAATTGTCTGTGAAGATACGGACTACCTGCACCCGGACAGAAAGACCCTATGAAGCTTTACTGTAGCCTGGAATTGGGTTCGGGCTTCGCTTGCGCAGGATAGGTGGGAGGCTGTGAAGAATTCCTTGTGGGGGATTCTGAGCCATCGGTGAGATACCACTCTGGCGAAGCTAGAATTCTAACCTTTTCCCGTTATCCGGGAAAGAGACAGTTTCAGGGGGGCAGTTTGACTGGGGCGGTCGCCTCCTAAATGGTAACGGAGGCGCGCAAGGGTTCCCTCAGGCTGGTTGGAAATCAGCCGTAGAGTGCAAAGGCATAAGGGAGCTTGACTGCAAGACCTACAAGTCGAGCAGGGACGAAAGTCGGCCTTAGTGATCCGACGGTGCTGCGTGGAAAGGCCGTCGCTCAACGGATAAAAGTTACTCTAGGGATAACAGGCTGATCTCCCCCAAGAGTTCACATCGACGGGGAGGTTTGGCACCTCGATGTCGGCTCATCGCAACCTGGGGCGGTAGTACGTCCCAAGGGTTGGGCTGTTCGCCCATTAAAGCGGTACGTGAGCTGGGTTCAGAACGTCGTGAGACAGTTCGGTCCATATCCGGTGCAGGCGTAAGAGCATTGAGAGGAGCCTTCCCTAGTACGAGAGGACCGGGAAGGACGCACCGCTGGTGTACCTGTTATCGTGCCAACGGTATACGCAGGGTAGCCATGTGCGGAGCGGATAACCGCTGAAAGCATCTAAGTGGGAAGCCCACCTCAAGATGAGTGCTCTCACTGGGTTAGCCAGGTAAGGTCACGGGAAGATTACCCGTTAATAGATGTCAGGTGGAAGTCCAGTAATGGATGTAGCCGAGGCACACTAACAGACCGAGGGCTTGACCTCTTTTACACTCGCTTTTTCTCTATGCAGCCTTGAAGGTTTCTGTTTTACACTACAATTTAATATGATGACTCTGCCTCTTTCTTCATCATTAGATTGAGGCTTTGTTTTTTATTGGCATCAAAAAAGTGTCGGCTTAATACAAGCCGACTTGATATTAAATCGTCACAGGAGACTCAACATAAATATTCGGTTCTTGCATATTGTACTTAATGCCATACCGCTTGAGTCTTTCCGTCAAACTTTGATTAGTTGATGCTAGTAAACTCTTACGCAGTGAAATGGCATTTTCACTAGAACCTAAAATAAAGAATGTCACCCTAGCGCGAAGATTACCCGTTTCTCCATAATTAAATAGGGAAATCTGGGTGCTTCCGGGGTCTATACCAAAAACTGAATCGGTACATTCTTTAATGGCTTGTTCTACTAAAGCCTGTTCGCGATCGTCAAGTTGAGTGATAAAATCCAGATATAGTAAAACCATCACTTTTTTACCACGACTGATATTTTCGATCGCCAGCCTCATTAAATTAGAGTTGGGAATAATTGCCAAAGTTCCCTTAGCTGCAATCCGAATTTTAGTAGACCGTAACCCAATAGATTCTACTCTCCCATAAATACCCTCAAGATCATCACCACGTTTTGGTAGTCGGATATATTCTCCACGGACAAACGGACGATCTAAACGTAAAACTATTGTGCCTAAAATCTGTTCTAAGGTGCTTTGGGCGGCAAATGCTACCGCTAAACCACTTACTGAAGCCCCTGCTACTAATGCACCTAGGGGCAGTTGTTGACTTTGGGCAAATGCGATCGCTGCTGTAAATCCAATTAAAACATTGGCAATGGTTTCAAATACCAAAAAAGTCTCGTCAACTTCCATGCCATATTTTCGGATAATCGGAATACCATAAATCCGCACCAATTGCCTAAATAACCGGGAGGCTAACCAGGCTATACTAGCAATTAGGGCTAGACTAACAAAGGGGCGAATAAAACGATATAAAGCCCGATTTTCTTCTAACCAAATCATTGACATAGAAATCAGAGTAAAAATGCCAACCATCCTAAAAGGTTGTTGGATAGGTCGCACAAAGTTCTCGGAAATTTCTTTTCCATTGATAGGTATAGCCCGCCTAATAATATATTGTATGAGGCTAGGGGTGTATTTTCCTATTAAGCAAGATATCAATACAAAGATTATGAAAATCAGAGGCTTAGGAATAGAATATTCCTGAATAATCTCAAAAATTGCGGCATCAGGATCAATGGGGTTCCACATGATGGTATTTAGCGTTTTAACTGTAATTAGACTGTGATGGGTGAATCAACGTAAATATTTTGATCTTCGATATCAAAGGCGATTCCGTATTGCTGTAAATTCATGCTAATGTCTTGACTGGCTAGATCGAGCATCTGACGGCGCAGTTCTAAGTTATTACGATTAGCAGCTAATATAAAGAAGGTTACTTGGGCTTGAGTTTTGTTTTCTCCGGTGATTGGCTGTAAATTCTTAAAGCTAACATCAGTGCCTCTAGGGTCAATACCAAAGGTGTTTTTAGTGCTTTCTAAAATCACTTGACGGATGAGAGCTTGTTCCTCAGAGTCAATGGCAGAATGAAAGGTTAATCCTAGGATGGATATAATTTTTCTGGCTCCGGTATAGTTTTCTATACTGAGTTGAGTTAGGGAACTATTAGGGACTATAACTATGGTTCCTTTTCCTGATGTGCGAATTTTGGTCGATCGCAATCCCAAAGATTCTACCCGCCCGAAAGTCCCATCAGGTAAACCGATATAATCATCAACGACAAACGGGCGATCCAGATACAGAACAATTCCCCCTAGAATTTGGCTGAGGGTATTTTGAGCTGCAAAAGCGACAGCCAAACCACCTACCCCTAAACTAGCAATTAATCCGACAATATTAATTTGGTGAGTCTGAGCAAATACAACAATTGCGACTAGAATAATTACGCAGTTGGCTAGAATTTTGCCTACCAATAAAAACTCACTGTTAATATTGCGACCTTGTTTTGAGGCTACGTCAATAATATATAAGTCAAAAAATCTCTTAAATATTTGAGAAGCCAACCAACTGAGCAGAATGGTTAGGGATAAACTGATGATAACTTCTAGGAAACCTAGAGCGATGCTCAAGGGAGAATTAACCCATATAATTTCAATGATCACCAACAATACAGCGACAGCAGCCGGGATTTTATAGGATGATAAAATCTCAGAATAACTAGATATGCGTTCTTCAGGAATCAACTTAGCGATCGCCATTCGCCATAGTTTTGGTAGTAGCCATAAACCCATCAAAGCGGAGATTAACCCCAACAGTACCAATACCAATTTCAGTAGAGGATTAAACCCCAAAACGATCGCATCTGATGTTGTTTCAACCATAAACCATTCAACTCTCAACCATAACCAGGACTCGTTGAGAAGATATCAAGGCATCCATTAGTGGTGAATGTGTGTATCAGACATCGCCATCACCCGTTAACCCGTTAACCCGCAATCCTTTACCAGAACCAGACTCAACCAGAGTACCTGATCTAATTATAAAGGGCGATCGCACCTAGCGCCATCCATCTCCAGGCATAAATTCTTCTCAGCACCATCTGCCCAAGCTACAATATGCTAAGATCAAGAATTGTGTAAATTTAACCAACCGTAAAATTCTCAACTATGGCTCTGACACAACAAGATAAGCAAAAAATCATGGCCGAGCATCAAGCTCACGAAACAGACACCGGATCTTCCGATCTACAGGTAGCCATGCTCACCGAAAGAATTAACCGACTCAGCCAACACCTCAAAGCCAATAAGCATGATCACGCTTCCCGTCGTGGCCTTCTCCAGATTATCGGACGCAGAAAAAGATTATTAGCCTATATTAATAAACAGGATCAGCAACGCTATCGCGAACTGATCACCCGTTTGGGAATCCGGGGCTAAATCCGATAGCAGATTTACCCAATCGTACCAAATTCCTGTCAACCCACCCACAGCACTCACAATCTACCATGTCCTCCGATCGCCCCCGCCAACCACTTCCCTTTGAACCGAAAAAAACCCGCAAAAAGCAGGCTGAAAGTAGCAAACCAGCCGCCTCAGACCAGGGAAAATCGGATAAATCGGCTTCGCCCAAGGTAGCTAAAACCCCAAAAACTAGCCGCACATCGGACACCTCTGCGCCCCGCCGTCAACCTAGACGGGAAGATATGACTATTCCGGAAGTAGTCAGTCAGCGGATGGTGTCCCGGATGGTGGTTTTATCCGGTATTCCTCTGTTAATGGCTATATCTACCTTTGTGGGCAGTTATTTTATTGTCACCAATGAGATATTCCCCCTACCCAACACAGCAGTCTTGCTGGTGAGTCTGGGGTGCTTTGGCTTGAGTGTGGTGGGTCTTAGCTACGGAGTTCTCTCGGCTTCCTGGGACGAAAACCTAAGTGGGAGTTTCCTCGGCTGGCAGGAATTTAAGATCAACCTAGGGCGGGCGATAGAGGCTTGGAAAGAAAGTCGCCAGCCAAGTTCACCCAAAAATTAAAAAAGCCTACAGGAATTCCCTTACCCGAAAAGGTAGGGGATGAAAAGAATTTAAAGCGTAAACAACAGCAACTATCCCGAAAGCAGAAAGGGTCTAATAGCCTTAATAAAGCCGGAACGAAGAAAGTCGCTAGAGTTTACGGTAAAATCACTAACTGTCGTGAGGATTTTATACACAAGCGATCGCGTAGGATAGTAGGCGAAAACCAAGTCATTGTGACGGAGAATCTAAATGTCAAAGACATGATGAAAAACCACTGTCTGGCTGACCTTGAAAAAGTGGGATGGGGAATGTTTATGACTATGCTTAAATACGCGGAAAATGATGGTTAAAGTTTATCAAGAAGTTGATAGGTTTTTCCTTCAGATAAAACTTGTGATGTGGGCTTAAATCAGGTGGGTAGTTTACGGCTTGACATCAGGGAATAGACTTGTGAAAATTGCCAAACCAAACAGGATAGAGATATTCACTGAGCGATTTCTCTCAGAGATGAGGGGCTACGAGTTTTTACCTGTGGGACGCGGGGCAAAGCTGATCGTCAGACTGTTGGTGATTAGAGGGGGATTCACTGGTAATAACCAGATATTTCGGGAAATATTTTTCTAAGTATGGTAGTCTATTGAGTAGAGAGTTAAGCAATAGCCAAAGATGGTTTGCTGAAGCATCAAGTAGCTGACTATAGCTATATTGTAGTGAGCAGTTGAATAGACCACCAGAATGGACTCAACAATAGCGCTTTTAACCTAACTGTTAAAGGCTCTTAGAGTGACACATCATCTGGCGTGATTACTTCACTTCAGATGGTGCCCTACTCAGAAACTTCCGGCTCTGGCCAGATTTTTCGGGGTTAAATGTATCTGTAAGTCATAGTAGTAGAGGACCAAAGACATCTACTACTGTGCTGGTCTCTGGGTAAGAATCCGGCGCTGTATGCTTGCGTAGCGCGTAGGGACAGTTGACATTAGGTCTGTACCCTTTATTAGCCACTCAAAAATGGTGGCTGCGACAATTTTGTGAGGTTTACATGATTATTGTAATGAAAGTTGGCTCTCCAGAAGCCGAAATCGAACGTCTTAGTGATGAACTCCGCAGCGGTTGGGGTTTAACACCAGAAAAAATCGTCGGAAAACATAAAGTTGTAATCGGGCTAGTAGGAGAAACAGCAGGTCTTGATCCCCTACAACTCCAGGAAATTAGCCCATTTATTGAACAGGTGTTACGAGTCGAAAAACCCTACAAACGTGCTAGTCGGGAATTTCGTCACGGCGAGTCCAGTGATGTAGCTGTTACCACTCCCAGTGGAATAGTTCACTTTGGCGAAAATCGTCCCCTAGTGGTGGTGGCGGGTCCCTGTTCGGTAGAAAATGAACAAATGATCGTGGAGACGGCGCTGCGGGTGAAAGCTGCTGGGGCGAAGTTCTTACGCGGTGGCGCATTTAAACCTCGCACGTCTCCATACGCTTTCCAAGGTCATGGAGAAAGCGCTCTGAACCTTTTAGCTGCTGCGCGTGAAGCGTCAGGACTGGGAGTGATTACGGAGTTAATGGACGCAGACGACTTAGAAAAGTTGTCTGAGGTGGCGGATGTGATCCAAATTGGCGCTCGTAATATGCAGAATTTCTCGCTGCTGAAAAAAGTAGGGGCTCAGGATAAACCAGTATTGCTGAAGCGGGGTATGTCTGCGACTATTGAAGAATGGCTAATGGCTGCGGAATATATCTTAGCGGCGGGAAACCCGAATGTGATTCTGTGTGAACGGGGAATCCGCACTTTCGATCGCCAATATACCCGCAATACCCTTGATTTGTCGGTAATTCCGGTATTGCGATCGCTCACTCACTTACCAATTATGATTGACCCGAGCCACGGCACGGGATTTGCGGAGCACGTTCCATCTATGGCTAGAGCGGCGATCGCCGCCGGGACAGACTCCCTGATGATCGAAGTTCACCCCAACCCAGCCAAAGCCATGTCAGATGGTCCCCAATCCCTGACTCCGGCAGATTTTGATCAACTAATGCAAGACCTATCGGTTATTGGTAAATCGGTTAATCGCTGGTCGGAGAAGTCAGTTGCAGTCCCCGCCTAGTCTAATAAAGGTTTAACCACCATATAAGTCTCAAATGCACGGGTTAAGGCTCGTGCATTATTTATTAGTCTGTATGGGAGGAATCACTATTTTTAATCAGCATATCCACCTGATGGGTGACATTTTTAAGTAGCTGGTACAGCAGAGGCAAATTTTCCGATGAGAGATTAGCGGAATTACAATGTCCTTGCAAGTCATTAAGTTTCCTTTGCAATTGTTGAGCCAGACGCAAAGCATCCAAACTCAATTTTGATAGTTGTTGCTGTTGATAAAACTTTAAAGCCGCTCCTCGTAATACCTGTAAATTAGCTTCCTCGCCATAATTCCCAGGAACCAATCGCAGCCGCAACAGCAGATGAGTATTATAATAAATCCGCTCAATTTCTATCTGTTTGGGTTGGGAAATTGGTAGCATAGGCAGTTTCACCAACCGCTTTAACTCATTAATCACCCATTGAAACTGCGATGGTTCTAAATTATCAATAACAGACTTGAGAATACCATTTTGGCTCCATAAAATCCGTCCTTTGGATTCTTGCCTCTCAAAATACAGTCGGCCAATACCCTCCAACAACACCCTAGCTAGTAACTCTTCCAATAACTTGGGTGGTGGTAACTTGGCCAGTCGCTCTATGGGACTACTGAGGTATTCGGGACGAAGATCCAGCTTAGGTAACATTTCATTAATCTTTGAGGCTGGAGGTTGTTTAGCCTTTGGTAGTCTTGGGGAATCTGGCGGGGATGTTTCCCCGGAGGCTAATGGTTCATCGGGAGGGGTAGGAGAGTTATCTAAAGGAGTTTTTTCGGTGGTGGGTTTTTCGCTATGGTACAAATAAGCAGTCAGAATGGAGCGATGGCTCTCAGCCGAAATCGGCTGACTGACAACAGAGCAATTTAGATATGCTAATATCTGGTGGGCATAATTTATGGCTAATTCATCATCAGGATCGACCATACCTAAGTAAAGGGTATTATCCTTGAGAGATATGGGCAAAATCCGATGATGAAGACAGACTTCAAAAGGCAAAATACTATCAACTAATGGAAAAATCTGTCCAGCATCTAAATATTCCATTTCGCCTGTTTCCGAATTTGTTAACATGAGCCAACTTGACAATAGTAACTATCTTTGGTTTCCTGAAAATTTAACTTAAACCGGCAATTATTAATGATTCTAGTTTGTGGATTTACTGTGTCACGGTTTTTACTGTCAGGTACAAAACTTGACGGGATTTGATATTTATTAGCACACCCATACCCCAATCATAGCACGCTTGGCGATCGCCATTTTCTTGTTTAAACCCCTAGGTAAGTTATTGAGAGTTATGTTCAGAACATTTCTGTCACCGGCCCTCAGTCCCATGATATTACTATCATTATTATCAATACTACTGCCTTATAGTAGTATGGCTGCCACTACTACCCCAGGAGTAGATGTGGCAAAAACGGGAATTTCCCCAAAATTTGCCACGGCCTATCATGTCAGCGATTGGCTACAATATTCTCCTAGTCAACTAGAATTAGTTATTCGCTTAGGAGAACGTCGGGTTTATGTCATGAACAACGCGCGTGTTGTCACTAGCTATCCCATAGCCATTGGTAGAAACGGATGGGAAACCCCCATCGGCCACTATCAGGTTATTCAAATGATCGAAGACCCAACCTGGGAACATCCTCTAAATGGAGATATTATCCCCCCAGGTCGAGATAACCCCCTTGGTAGTCACTGGATTGGATTTTGGACTGATGGCACTAACTACATAGGTTTTCATGGCACCCCCAATGAAGAAACCGTCGGACAAGCCGTTTCCCATGGTTGCGTTCGTATGTTTAACCGGGATGTGTTAGCACTATTTAACAAAGTGCAACTGGGAACTCCCGTCATTGTTGAACCCTAGATTGAGATGAGGATTGGTCATCTATGGAAAAAAATCCCAGGAGACTCTAATATGTCTCCTGTTTTCGCGCTCAGTAGAAAATCGACACCTAATGCGACTAAAATAGACAAATTGCCCGAAATCCTCGAATGCTAACTCAGAAAACCCCTAAACCCCTCCGTTGGCAGCGCAGCAAATACTCACCCCTCACCCGACAGATTGATGTTTTTTCTGCCGCTGGGACGTTTCTGTTCTATTTGTGGTGGGATCGGCTTTGGGGAAATAATGCCTCTGCCACTAAACAAAAGCGGGCAAAATGGTTAATTCAAACCATGCTTGACCTGGGGCCAACATTTATTAAAATTGGACAAGCCCTTTCCACCCGTGCTGATATTCTGCCCTTAGAATATGTGGCGGAGTTAGAAAAACTCCAGGATAAAGTACCTCCTTTTAGTGCCGATCGCGCTGTAGCTATTATTGAGTCAGAATTGGGTAACTCTTTATTTAGCCTTTATCGTGAGTTTAATGAGCGTCCCCTAGCCGCCGCCAGTCTCGGACAAGTTCATCGGGCTAAATTGCATACAGGAGAACAGGTCATAGTTAAGGTTCAACGCCCAGGACTTAAAGAACTTTTTGATCTGGATATGCAAGCCGTCCGTCGTGTGATGCGCTTCTGTCAACGTTCCTTTGCTTGGGCAAGACTCTATGATCTCGATGCTATATATAATGAATTTTTCATGATTTTATATCAGGAAATTGATTATATTAAAGAAGGTAAAAACGCCGATAGATTTCGAGATAATTTTGATAACTATTCGGGAATTATTGTTCCTAAAGTTTACTGGGAATATACCACCCATAAAGTTTTAACTTTGGAATATTTGCCGGGGATTAAGGTTGATGACCGGAAAACTCTACAAGCCTGCGGTGTTGACATTAAACGAGTTAATCAATTAGGGATTTGTTGCTATCTTAAACAGATTTTACAGGATGGCTTTTTTCAAGCAGACCCCCACCCCGGAAATATTGCTGTTAGTTCTAATGGTAGTCTGATTTTCTACGATTTCGGGATGATGGCTGAAATCAAGGCTTTGGCTAAGGATCAGATGATCCGCAGCTTTTTTGCAGTGATGCGAAAAGATGTGGATGTGGTGATTGATACTCTGATTGATATTGGTTTAGTTGAACCGATGTCTGATATGACTCCGGTGCGGCGCTTGATCAGGTTTTTGTTAGATGAATTTACGGAAAAACCTATTGATTTTCAAGCATTTAATGTGATTAAAGATGAGCTTTATATAATGTTTGAACAGCAGCCTTTTCGCCTACCTGCTGAGATGACATTTTTACTGAAATCTTTAACTACTTTAGACGGAGTAGCCCGCGCCCTAGACCCGGAATATAATTTGGTAGACTGCGCCCAACCTTTTATTAAAAGTGTTACTGTTTCTAAGCAGGAACGGGGTAGTTTAGTGGGAGAGTTGACTAAACAGGCGCGAGATTTTATCAATTTTAAATTCAACCAACCTAGCCGCGCTGAGTTATTTATTAGTCGCCTAGAACAACGCATTGAGGAAGGGGAAATTAAGTTTAGGGTTCGTTCGATTGAAAGCGATCGCGCTTTGAAACGGGTTAATTTTGCCCTCAAAACTTTGATTCATGGTTGTTGGTCAGGATTTACTCTGATTTCGGGAATACTATTAATAATTGCTGGTAAAAATGGCTGGGCTGTTTTTTTCCTAGTCATCGCTGGGGTGGGGGTGGTAATATTTTTGCGATCGCTTCTCAACCTCTCCATTCGTGAACGCCTAGACCGCATGGCGGAACAGTAACAGCCTAGCCTCCTCAGTCATCCCTGTTAGAGATTCCTTATTCTTAATTAATGATCCAGACTAGAGAGATTTATTGACGTTGTAGTAAAATGGCGGTTTGCCAATAATAGGCTTCTTGGCGAATTTCAATGACTTGAAAAAACGGTTGTACCATCTTACAGAAATAATCGAGGTCATAAAAAACGAGCGATCGCGTATCTCGACCCAAAGTAAACATAGCAAAATCCGACTTACTATATTCATCATATTTTTGTAAACATTCAGCCCTTTTATCTGGCGGCCAAACATTATTATTAGATAACCACTTTTCCTTAAAGTCTTTAATTAGATTCATCAGATGCTGTTCTTGGATAGTAATATAAGCCATACCACCAGGACTAATAATCCGACGAAGTTCTAATAACCAAGCCTCAGCCAAATCGTCAATATGGGTAAAAACTGAACCCGCATAAATCAAATCAAAATATCGATCCTCAAAGGGTAAATGAGGATTAGTGGTACAGGTCAAAAAGTGAAAAGGAGGCCTCATATATTGCTTACACCAGTTAATGCAGTCAGCATTAATATCAGCCCCCCAAATTTCGCAGGTATTAGCTTGATCGCTTAAAAATCTCATCATTCTTCCAGACGCACAACCAAAGTCTAATATCCGGCTTCCTGGGTTTAAAGAAAACTTAGCTTTTTCTAGGGATTCTAACAGTAGGCGAATTTGAATTTTACCAGATTCAAGATAGTAGTCCTCCCCCCTGTCTGCAAATACTAGCATCAGGGGACGTGGAGGGACAGGAAACTGCCAGGTTTTGGTTTTATAGTCTTGTTGTGGGGGGGTAGGTTTAGGCATCATGTAGGATACTGAATCCCCTGATTTTGGGTAATATTTGAGCCAATCAATAGGTTCAAGATTATGGGAAATTTGAGGCGCTTTTGATTCCAGATCATCGGATTTTTTTTGCAGTTCTTGTAGTTTATTCTGTGCGGTTGTAAAATCTGGCTTTAGTTCCAAAACTTTTTGAAAATAAGCGATCGCTTCATCAACCCTTTTAACTTTCTGTAAACACTTAGCCAATTTATAGTAAGTTTGAGGGGAATTGGGGTTCAGTTTGATGGCGCTTTGGTAAACCGGAATCGCCTGGTCAGATCGCTTGAGATAGACTAAGGTATCAGCTAAATTACTATGAGTCCAGAAAAAATTAGGGTTAATTTCAGCAGCTTTTTGATAAACGGGAACCGCATCCGACCAGCGTTTAAGGTGTCTGAGTGCATCTCCCAAATGATTATAAGCCCAACAAAAGTTAGGGTCAATTTCTATAGCCTTTTGATAAACGGTAACCGCCTCCGACCATCTTTCAAGTTGAATTAAAGCCTCACCCCAATTATTATAAGTCCAGAAAAAAGTCGAGTTAATCTGAGATGCTTTTTGATAAACAGAAGCAGCATCTTCCCATTGTTCTTGTTGACTGAGAGCTTGTCCTAGGTTATTATAAGCCCAGAAAAAGTTAGGGTCTAGTTGAATAGCCTGCTGACAGACTGGAACAGCATCTTCCCAGCGTTCAAGTTTAATAAAAATCCCACCCAAACTATTATAAGACCAGGAATCTTCGGGATTAAGTTTAATAGCTTGTTGATAAGCACCGATCGCCTCTTCTAATCTACCAGCTTTCACCAGAAGATTACCCCATTTTTGGTAAGCATCAGCCCAACTGGGGACCAAGACAGTAACTTGACGATAACAGGTGATCGCCTCTTCAAGTTTATTTTCCGCCACACAAGTATTCGCCTGCTGATATAGTTGCTTAACAGCAGCTTGAATTTTTTGGCTAAAAGTTGGTTCAGCATTAGGTTGAGGGGTATCTTGAGACATGAAAACCTCCATAAATGCTCTTCAAGGTCAATTCTATCAGCCTTCTGGACTTCTGGGTGAGATTTCCCCAGGGACAGATCAGAACAATTGTATTGTGATCATATTTCCGTGATAGTCTGTCAAAGTCCGCAAGCCTCCACACTTAAAAATAAATGTTCCAGCAGCCATAGAGTTCTATCCCACTCTCGACCAGCCATCACACTCAAGGCGGGTAGATGACCTTCGGGGGCTTTCAGAGAAAATGATAACTGATCATAGTCTTTGACATATATATCATCTGATGGGTGGCGATCGCACCATCCCACCCGTTGAGCAAATTCAGATGTGTTTTGGTTAACCTGTTCCCAAATCCGCCTTTGAACCCCAAAGCCAAAGCGACCGCGACTAGCCTGTTCCCAAACTTGATTAATTTCCCTTAACTCTCGACAGGGAAAAGTAGCTATTTGTGCGGTACTAAAACACCCAGCCTGACTACCGACAATTTCCAGCATTAACCGAGAAGTTTCAGCATCAGCCTCCCGCCATTTTCCGGCTTTCATGAGATCCTGTAACTTTTGATAAGGATTCAGTTTAGGGGTAACTTTGGGGGGAGGTGGGGGAGTGGCAGCGTGGGTATATTTTTGGGTGATCGGTGGAACAATGCGCTGATAGTTCTGGGTAGGTATAGGTTGATACTGATAGGGATAGGGCTGTTTAAGAATTTGTAGCACTTCTTGAGCCGACTGATAGCGATCGCGAACAAAATCCCGGGTTAAGCGGTCCAAAACCTCTGCTAACTGTCGGGGGACAGAAACATTAGCTGGTAAACGTTCTCGCCATACCCAACGCCCTTCCATAGCATCATAGAGGTCATCTCTACCATCTTCTGAGGGTAAACACCCAGTCAGCAAACGCAAACAAGTCACCCCTAAACTATACAAATCACTAGCGGGGTAGACCTGACCTCGTAACTGTTCCATAGGTATATATCCAGGTGTCCCGACAGTAGTTCCCTGTCCCACCGTGGTAGTTCCCGTCACCTGTTTAGAGACACCAAAATCAATCAGGATTAACTGATTATCGCGGCTACGGCGCATGATATTTTCTGGTTTGATGTCACGGTGAATTATATTGCGGTTGTGGATAATCTGGAGGATCTCAAGCAATTCAGACAAAATTTGATAAATCTGATCAGGATTAAAATGTCCCTTTTGCTGTAACTCCTGCAACAGATTCTGTCCATCAATATATTCTTGCACCAAATAAAGTCGCCTATCCTGTTCAAAATAGGCAATCAACCCCGGAATTTGGGGATGTTCCCCTAACTCATATAACCGCTGGGCTTCTTGTTTAAATAATTCTGTGGCTTTTTGTCGCGCTGCTGTTCCCTGAACTTGGGGCATAAATTGCTTAATCACACAGGGATCATTCATCCGATCAACATCTTTGGCTTCATAGGTGCGACTGAACCCCCCGTATCCCAATTGTCGAATTACGCGATAGCGGTTTCGGAACAATGGCAGCAAAATCGGCGCCCCACAGCTTTGACAAAATCGATAACCCTCATTATTAAATGGGTTAGGGCAACTTGGGTTGCAACAGTACAGCATCTCCAGGGTTGAACGAGTTTGCTCTATTGTCTCATGTTTCTCGATCTACCCTGGTGGCTGATGAAGCTCACCCCACCTGCCTTGGGCAGGTGGGGGTGTCGGTGCTAACCTCGAACTGTGCTAGTCCACAGGTCACACAAACAAGCCCAGCTTCTAGGCGAACCTCGAGAACTTTGGATCGAGGGTTCCTCACTGTCCTTACTGATACATTTACGCGACATTTTTCCGGTTGTTCCCGGACAATGCAACGATAGCACTATTACCCGTTAAGGTAACAGAGGCGGTATCCCGCAAAGCTTTTAGAAAGATTCCAAAAGCACCGTTCCAGTCCCGTGGTAGAGTGAACCCGCACTCAGGACATCGGAACACTTTTGAGCCACCTAGCTGGGAATGGACATGACCACAGTGAGTACAGGTTTTGCTGGTGTATTCTTCGGTCACATCTACAACTGTTCAGTTATTTCCCCTTGATGTCTCAGGGTTAGTTTGAATCGATAATGCGCCCATTTCAGCATGGCGCGGGCAGTCTTAGACCTGATTAGACGCTTCACCTTGGCAACCATATTGGAAGTCTCGAAGGTGGGCCCAAAAATCAGGCTGTGTTATGGGATGGCCAGGGATGCGACCCAATCAACCAAGGGGTTGAAGTCCTCACCGGGTAGTTATTTCGCCCATTTCAGCTCTATTTCATACCCGAAGGTCTCGCACCATACTTGGTATTATACCGTATTGCCGTCAAATGTTAACCTAATTTGAGATTAAATCATGCTCTTCGAGAAGAGCTTCGCTCTACGGCGAGTGAGCTTAAGAATACCTCGTGCAGCAATATTGAGCGCCCCATTGAGGTCGGCATTGTATCGCTTGCCCTAGGAAAATTTAGCCAGGGCATAGTTTTTGCCATCCCGCCCTTTCGACTCCACTGCCGTCATAAGCCAGCTTTTAGGTGGAGCTACGACATCAATGACCTTACCGCCTATCTCTTGCCATTTCATCTCCGTCAAATCTCGAATCATACCTTTAAGCCATCCATGAAAGCGTTGGCGAAGTAAGGAGCGCTTGCGCCCCCCCTTAGTCTTCCATCCTACATTCCGCAGGTTGATAGGTAATTAACCGGATGCGTAGTAATAGCGCTCAACGGGTGGACCGAAGAGGTGAATAATCAATCGCCGTTCATCATTGAGATTGCTAATCTGCCTTTGCCCATCGAGATTAACCCAGTGGATTCCTTGAAACTTCTGCATAATCCAGCGAAAGGTCGGTTTAGCGGTGGGTTGTTGGCGTTGGTCGCGCACCGTTTGCTTCTGAGCATCTAGCGCCTGTCGCAGTTGGCGTTCGGCGAGGGTATACACCATAAGGGTTAGGGCCATGATGAGAGCTAAGGCCTCGACCCGCTGCGGCTTTTTGACAAAGACGCTACTGGCCAAGAAGAGGGGGTCTTTGAGGAAGCGAAAGCCTCTCTCGACGGTCTGTTGCCCTTTATATTCGCTCAAGCAGGTCTGAGCCGGCCAGAGGGATTGCTCCAGTTGATTGGTGGCTAGAATAAAGCGACTACGCTGACGGCTAAAGCGGTCTTCCGCCGTGGCGGTCTGCTGTAACGTGGCCTGGAGCCGATAGCCCTGAACTGGGGTGGGTTCGGCGGATTTGGCGGGACGACCGGGGGGTCGCTTGGCCCGCACCGTCTCCAGGGAGACCTGAGTGAGCTGATGCACCTCGAGTCCATCTTGAAACTGCATCAAGGCCTCGAGGGCATCGGGTTTGCAAGCAAAGACCCGCTGGGTCAGCTTTTTCAATTGGCGGTTGAGGCGGTGTTCGAGCTTCTCTAATTCGGGTTGCCAGAGGTCGGCATTGGCTTTGCGGGTTTGGCTTTCGACGAGGCGCCAGCGCTGGCGCACTCCGGCATAGGTCTGCTCAATCTCCCACATCCGGTAATCCTTGGAGTTGCAGGGGACTTCAGTCAGTCGGGTGACATCGCTGTGCACCAGCTCTTGAGCCGCTTTTAGGGTCAGCGGCACCCGTGATAGCCACCCCGTGGTCTCCATCTGCTGCAGATTGGCTGCTGTGTAAAAGGCGGCATCCATCACAACGATACCGTCGCTAGTCCATTGGTCACCAAACGCCTTGAGCACCTCTGCAAACTGCTGAGTGTCCTGTTCATTGCCACTGGCCAACTGCAACCATAGCGGCACGCCACCGTCGGCGGCACAGACTAGAGTCATCAAAAACTGTTTCAAATCTGGACGATGGTCTCGGGAATAGCCTCGACACAGCCGAATTGGGCTGGGTTCTGCTGATGTCTCACCGGGGGGAGCTGACTCAAGTCCTACCTCGGATTTCCCCTTCGAGCACCGCTGATACTTCCCTTCTACTGAGATCGAGGTGGCATCGAGATGACGCTGTTGAATATCAATTCCAAATCGTTCCACAGCCTGGAGCGCCACCTGGAGAAAAAATGATGTCGTCCCTTCTGCGTAGAGTTCATCCAACACTCGACCTAAGCGGTCGTCATTCAAGTGACGAGCCTCTACCCCTTCCCCGAGCAGATGAGACACCGCTTTACTCTCAAAAAACTCGCTGAATAAATACAACGGTGCACTGAGAAAGCCTAGGGCGTTCAAAATCATGGCTTTAACCACTTGTCCGGCACTCACATGCTCCAAGCTATGAGGTTCAATCCGCTTATCCGTCAACTCGACCAGGCCAAGTTCGTCAATCACTCCAGCCACTAAACCCAGATGGTCTAAATTTTTAATCTGCATCGCCAGAGCCTACCGCTCGAAGGAACCCTTTCTAGCCTAGACTAGCACCATATCTTTTATTCCCTGTCAACCTGCGGAATGTAGGTTCCATCCTTTCAGGTTCTCAAAGACAATGGCATCGGCATTGAACTGTTGGGCAATCTGCACAATACGCTTCGAGACAATCTGCCCAATTTGACGGTTGATATTACGGCATTTGCGGTAGGTATGAGAGCAGAAGCCTTTCTGGAGACTTCCACCTAGCCCCATTGTCTTACTAGCTCGTTTAGATACCGATTTCAGCCGCTTATCTCGACGGTCGCCGTTCCGCTGGACGCAGGTTCCAGCGGCTGCGGCGACTTCGTCTATGTCTCTGGCTGGGTGAATAAACTCCCGATAGGTTACAGTGCCGTCAAAATTCACGACTGCCACAGTAGCGGTGGTGTTGATACCCAGGTCAACACTTACAACTCGACCCTCTCCCTCCCGTTGAGGTGGATGACACTCAAATGGAACTGAGAGATGACAGGCTTTTTTCTGCTCATTGAAGATAAGGGACGGTGACAGCAGCTTGTTACTATCTACGGTATGCCGTTCTCGTAGGCTGGTTATCTCAATGGTAGTCCAGACCCAATCAGTTCCGTTAAATACCTTGATGTCGATGCGGTCATAGCCATGGAGTTTATAGCACTGACCCTTATACAGGGTCGGATAACAGCCACTGTTGGGATTGAGTACGGGAGGTTTGGCATCCCGACGTTGACGAGTTCCCGATTGCCATTCCCGATATCGGGTCATGTAGCTACTGACTTGGCCAGCGGCGAAAACAATGGCGGCTCTTCGGTAGTAGCTGGGGAACTTGTAAAAGGTTTGGTCAAATTGCCGGTATTTGGGGTTAGGGTTCTTGGCGGTTTGGTGAATCAGTTTCTCAACGGCTAGAACCCGTTTTTGACTCGATAACCCCCCTAGAGATGGCCAATGAGTTAAGAGAATTCCCATCAAATGCCGACAGACACCTAGGGAGACCTCAACCGTCTGGAGCAGCAGCACTTGCTGGCTGGCTGTCGGGTTAAGATTCCATAGGTCTGTACGGATGATTGATGTGGTTTGTGCCATAACGGTATGATAACCTAAGGCTTGTCAGATCGGCGGCTCCTTGACCCCCACCTGCCGTTGGGCGAGGTGGGGGAATGCGTCGCTATTTTTGTTCAAATTTGCTCAGGGTTTTTTGAGGATAATCCATTACATCAGACTTACCCAAACCTACCCATAACTAGACTTTTTTATGTCACGATCGCTCTCCCCCCTATCTTGAGAGGGGGATTCACAATCGACCCAAAAACGGTAATTAGGGGCGGGTTCACGAACAATCTGCTCGAAATAGAGGATGATTGCTAGAGGCGGCGGCTACAGCAGGGGAAGTCGAAACGCCCCTATTACTCTATGTAGTTGTTGATGCCAAATGCTTCTCAATCACCTCAGAAATATCTGAGGGTTTGACTCGCGTATAATGAGCCTTATCTGGCATGACAACTAAGTTGGGCCCTAATTTACATTTTTTCAGACAACCTGTTTTTTCAATTTTAACTTGATCATGCAATCCGCGATCGCATAAGGCTTGCTCCAGGACTCGACAAACTGCTTGTCCTCCTCGCTGGCGACAATCAGATTTCTGACAAACTAGAATTTTCGCCGGTTTAGGCTGGCTTTTGGTTGAGGGCCTCACAGAGTTGACTGGGCGCACTGAGGGTTCAGATGCTGGTATAATCTTGGTGGCTTTGAGTTTGACTTTGGCATTTTTTAAATTGAGGATTTTTTCGCCAAATACTCTCACCTCTAACCCCTCAGATAACAGGTGTTTTGCCTCGTCACGTAATCGCTTAGATAGCTTAATTGTATACAATCCTGATGTAGTCATCAGTTGCAGGATTTGCGGGGTTTTGCCTTTTAATAAAATCTGCAAAACTCTACCCGAAAGGCTGAAATCCGAAACTTGCTTATTGAATTTAGACATAATTTTTGCGGTTTGTTTGGTGTGCTTGGGTTCATGGGATTTATTGCCTAACTACGATTCCAGGCCCTTTCCAGAGATAGGGCTAGTTCCCGTGGCGATGCACTTAACCTTCTCAGGACACTAGCAAGCTGAACAGCTTCGGTGGTGTTGGTAATCTTTACCCGCAGCGGGTGATCTACCTGACACCAACAGCTAATTCCCAATTCTTGCAGCCGCCGATAGACCTGCCACCTTTTTGACCAGGCCACTTCTACTACTTCACCGGACTTCGGATCTAATTCTGATGAATTCATTACCACATCTAAATGAAAGAGATTTGCACTAAATTGGGCTGATGACTGCTGCCCTAGCTCACAAATGACTCGGATAGTCCCATATTTCATTGATAACACAAATGATATCTTTTCTCAATAGTCTGTTTATAAAAGTTTACGAAAACGTCAGCCCGGTCGAGTGGCAACTTCAACATCCGCATATATACTTACAGTAAAAAATCTGTAAATTTGGATACATTTTTTCTAAAATTATGCCAAAATTTTAGTAGGGGAATTTTTTAATCATAAAATCGGAGATTTAAAATCATGAGTTTAGAAGAACAAGCCCGGGAATTGTTGGTCCAGAATCGTCACCATAAGCAGCATCTTGACGAAACGATGCTTTCGCGGGCGGCCCAGGAAAGCGATCGCGCACCTGGAGCTGGTTCGGAGCCTAATCACAGTATGGCGGACGAACAAGCACGGGAACTGTTAGCCGAAACCCGTCACCATGAGGAACATTTACACGAAACCATGCTTTCGCGGGCGGCCCAGGAAAGCGATCGCGCACCTGGAGCTGGTTCGGAGCCTAATCACAGTATGGCGGACGAACAAGCACGGGAACTGTTAGCCGAAACCCGTCACCATGAGGAACATTTACACGAAACCATGCTTTCGCGGGTGGCCCAGGAAAGCGATCGCGCACGTGGAGCTGGTTCGGAGCCTAATCACAGTATGGCGGACGAACAGGCGCGGGAACTGTTAGCCGAAACCCGTCACCATGACGAACATATCCACGAAACGATGCTGTCGCGGTCTAGTGAGGGATATTAGCAATAGTAGAGGTAGAGTTAGCATAGCCCCATGAGGGGAGACAAAACCACCTAGGAAGGTAGTTAGCAACCTACTTTCTTAGGTGGTAGATCTGGCTAATTATCGCCCAATGTTCCGACTGAATTAACTTGGCAATTTCCGTATTGTTCCGGTGGAATAATCACATCAGTCAGCCAGAGACTTTGAACATCATCCTCTCGGAGCCAGCCTCTGTCTCCTGGCTGTAGGGTGGTGATTTCCTCTAGGTTATCTATGGGTTGATTAATCCCTTGAGGGTCGGAGTCGTCCAATTCTGTCGGTAAAGGGGTATTATTGTCTGGTGTAGCTAGATTATGCGATGAGGGAACCGAACACACTTTTAACTCTACCCAAGTTCCGTCATTTTGGGTTGTTTGTCGTTCGAGAACCTGAAAGACACTATTGCTAGGAACTTCCCCTTTTAATTCCCCTTCCACAAAGTCTTGGTGCAATACAATAGGACTTGGGGGGATGTTATTCTGTATAGTGCGAGCAGAACTCAATTGGATGACTGATCCAAGCGGAACACCTGCGCCATAGGGGACAGTTGGGGTAGGGAGAGAAGGATCAGCGGGTCTGGTGGTAAGGGGGGTGCTAGTAGGCGGTTCGTCGGGTTCTGTGGTCTGATCACCCCCTAGGAATGTCCAAGCTAAGGCCCCGCCAATACCCAACAGTATTAAAATGCCTAATGATAATAACCAAATTGAACGGCTTTTGTTTTTGTCAACTACAATTAATTCGGTTTGCATAGCTGAGTCGTCAGAACCGCTGAGGTCTGATGAGCTATCGGCTATGGTGTCATCGTTGAGACTAATGGCGGTAGGAACGGAAATTTCCGGTAAGTCTTGAATTGTCTTGGGGGAAACTTGAAAATGCAGTAGGGCGATGGTAACGTTATCATGGCCGTTTTGGGTGTTGGCAATTTTCAAGAGGCGATCTCGTACTGATGGGAGGGTAGTTTGACCCTGCAAAACTGGTAAGATTTCGCTCTCCCAATATTGTTCTACCCGATCGCGATCGCTCAATCCATCGGAACATAGGACAAAGATACAATCGGAGTCAACGGGAAATCTCTGGATGGTAGGATGTAAATTGAGAGAGTGGGTAATTCCGAGGGCTTGAATTAGGGCTCCCGATGATACTTGCTGTAATGCTTCACGATAGATAGTATAGCCTAGTCTAACTTCTCGGGAGGCGACATCATCATCAAGGGTAACCTGGTAGCAACCCTCAGGTGTAATCCAGTAGGCGCGGGAGTCTCCAATATGGGTTAAATATATTTCATGAACATGAGCCAAAGCCATGACTATAGTAGTTCCCATGCGTTGACGACCCTGGCGCTCTTCGGTATCATTGCGATCGCTAATGGCATCGTTAGCAATACTAATGGCTCGCTTCAACCGATTGGTCAAGGAAAGGGGGTCCCAATTGGCGGGATGTAGGGGAATTTTTTCCATTTGTTCCCGTACAATTTCAATAGCTAAACCAGAAGCCACCTCGCCGCCTTCCTGTCCGCCAATACCATCGCAGACAATAGCCAAAGCCATGGAGTTTTCATCAATACCATCGTTGTACGCGGACCGATAGCAGGCATCCTCATTATGCGATCGCGTAGGACCTGCATCTGTGACGGTGACAATATCGACTTGTCTTTCTAAAGACCGTCCACAAATGACTAAGGCTTGGTCTAGTTGACTGGCCAAGCGCATCGACTTTCTAATTTCCCCGGCTATCAGTTGTTGGGTAAGTTGTTCCAAAAATTTCTGAATCCGGCGATCTGCTGTAGGAATTAACGATTGCCAAACTGACCCCAGTTGAGATAGTCCTGCGGCTTTAGCTTGGTAGCGTAATTCCAATAATCTGACCAGAGGCCCTTCTACCCGCAGCAGGTCAAAATCAAGTAGACTGGAAGCGACCCCCTGACAACTCAAGGGATACCACAATGTAGCTATCTGCCATAACCAGCTTAATTGACGCATGGCTGATGTTTCTTCCCAGACTTGGGATAGTAATGGTCGAAGTTCCCCCGACTTAGGTTCAATGGGGCATCCTTCTAACAGCCATATATCTTTTTTTAGGGGACTTTTGGCTGCAGGTATCCACCCATAGACCTGGGGAATGTGGAGTCGCTCAGAAAACAGTTTCAGGTAACAGGAAATCTCCTCGGCGGTAATATCATTTCCGGGAGTTTGCGGAAGTTGTTCGGGTTGAGTGTCCACAAAAATACGACCGCCCTGGCTGAGATAGCGATCGGCAATCAAAGTTCCAGCGGGCATATCCTCAAAGCCCGTAACGAGCGCCCATAGATAGTATTTTCGCATATCATTTTGCATAGAGGGTTCTCACATCTGGAGTAGCCACCAAATTGGGTTCAGGGAATATTTGGATACCAGACCAGAGTGTCTCGTTTCATACCAATACAATCGAGGGTTACGACACAGACAGCAGCCAAGCATTGGAACAACAACACATAGAGTGGTGCAGAAGGGGCGCGTGCGTCACGAAATGTAATCTTTTCGTGTTTTCCGAAAATTGTCGGGATGTGACGCACCCTACAGTTATTGGCGCTGAGTGACTGGCTGGTGTGAACTATTGTAGCGCTTATTATCTCCCAGTATAGTTATCATAGGACCGGGATTTATAGCACAAGACAGAAAAGTTAGGACGTATAGCACAAGACAGGAAAGTTAGGACGTATAGCACTAGTCAATACGGTTAGGACGCAGCCTTGAGAACAGAATCCATGGCATCATGGAGAGAATCAAACTGCTCAATACAATGGCGAATGCGGGCTTTCAACCACGACCAACATTTCTCTATCTTGTTGAGGTCTGGCGAATAAGGCGGAAGATAGAGTAAACGGCATTGAGCCGCCTCCGCCAGTTCAGCAATCCGCCCCCCTTGATGAAACGTTGCATTGTCCAGTACTAGAGTTTGACCAGGCTTCAATGTTGGAATTAAGATGAACTCCAACCACAACTCAAACACTGTCCGATTACAACAACCCTCAAAGGTAAAGGGGGCTAAGAGTTGTTGATGACACCATGCGGCCATATATAGCATTAGTCAAGGTGGTTAGGACGTAGCTTTGAGAACGGAATCCATGGCATCATGGAGAGAATCAAACTGCTCACGTGCAGTGGCGAATACGGGCTTTCAGCCACGACCAACATTTCTCTATCTTGTTGAGGTCTGGCGAATAAGGCGGAAGATAGAGTAAACGGCATTGAGCTGCCTCCACCAGTTCAGCAATCCGTCCCCCTTTATGAAACGTTGCATTGTCCAATACTAGAGTCTGACCTGGCTTCAATGTTGGAATTAAGATGAACTCCAACCACAACTCAAACGCTGTCCGATTACAACAACCCTCAAAGCTAAAGGGAGCTAAGAGTTGTTGATGACACCATGCGGCTATCATACTTACCCTGCCCTGCCTCTTCCCTGATTTGAGTGCATGGAAGCGTTTTCCTTCCTCGCAGTAACCATAAGGGTAATCCGAGTCCTGACTATTCATGCCGGCTTCATCGAGGTAGACCACTTCTTCCGGCTCCATATGTTCAATCTGAGCCATAAACTCCTCTCGCTGTTGCTTCCAACGTTCTTGGTAGCCGTAAGTTTTTTTTTCTGGTGAAGCCAATTTTCTTCAAGGCTCTGGATATGGTGCGAGGAGAGATGTCGTCATCCCAAAGTTCAGCCATTTGAGCTGCTGTTTTGTGGCCATGCTCTTGGGCAAAAGCCTTGAATTTTTGCCAGTCGGTAATTTTGTGGTTATTGCCAGGTCGGTGATGAGGTTTAGGGAGGAAGTCTCCGGTCTGTGCTTTTCTTTGCAGCCAGAGATTAATGGTGTTCCGGCTGACATGGAAAACTTGACTGGCTTCTGTTTTGGGCATACCGTCTAGTTCAATGGCATCAATAACTTTTTGTCTGAGGTCGTAACTATAGGGGGCTGGCATTTTTGGTCTTCTTAGTCATCTCGTCCTTCTCCCATTATACGTCCTAAGTGTTCTGTCTTGTGCTATAGCTCACCCTGCCCTGCCTCTTCCCGGATTTGAGGGCATGGAAGCGTTGTCCTTCCTCACAGTAACCATAAGGATAATCCGAGTCTTGACTATTGATGCCAGCTTCATCGAGGTAAACCAACTCTTCCGGCTCCATCTTTTCAATATGAGCAATAAACTCCTCTCGCTGTTGCTCATCACGTTCTTGGTAGCCGTAAGTTTTTTTTCTGGTGAAGCCAATTTTCTTCAAGGCTCTGGATATGGTGCGAGGAGAGATGTCGTCATCCCAAAGTTGAGCCATTTGAGCGGAGGTTTTGTGGCCATGCTCTTGGGCAAAAGCCTTGAATTTGTGCCAGTCGGTAATTTGGTGGCTATGACCAGGTGGGCGATTAGGTTTAGGGAGGAAGTCGCCGGTGTGTTCTTTTCTTTGCAGCCAGAGATTGATAGTGTTCCTGCTGACATGGAAAACTTGACTGGCTTCGGTTTTGGGTATACCGTCTAGTTCAATTGCATTAATAACTTTTTGTCTAAGGTCGTAACTGTAGGGGGCTGGCATTTTGGGTCTTCTGTAGATATCCTTGCCATTATACGTCCTAACTTTTCTGTCTTGTGCTATATGTGCAGGTAGTCGTATGAGCCCCCTACTTTTCCCCTTGCCCTTTTGGGCGCAGCGTGTCAACCTATTTCGCTGCTAATGTATTACCATGGTTCAAGTCGGACATTCAGTTTCCTTAATCATAGATGGTTGGCAGTGGTCGAGTAGGAGGTAGGTTCCTCCACACGCCTTCCGTTCCCCGCTTCAATCCTGGGGTTATGATTCCCCAAACTGGGGGTGGCTATCGCCGTTACCCTCTGCTCTGTGATTTCTCAGTTCGCTTAGGACCTTGGGTTCCCTGCCTTGCTTAGTTCCCTAAGCGTCGGGACATATAAACAGTTATGAGGATGGTCAGGAGTGCGATCCTTATATCCAAATTCGGGGCTGTAATCCTCACCGGGTAGTGATTTAGGGCATTTCAGCCCTATTTCATACCCGAACGTCTCGCACCATGTGCTTACATTTTTCACTACTGCCTTGTGAATAGCATTACTCACTTGTTTATAGGCAGACCATTAGAGGGGTTACAACGTTCCGTTTATACGGGCATTCCATCTTGAGATTTGTCCTGTCCACCGGGGTACTTTAAAGGTCTGTGCAGGTAGGTAAAGAAGCCTCCTACTTTTCCCCTTGTTCTTTTGAACGTAGCGTGTCAACCTATTTCGCTACTACAGAGTTACGATGGTTCAAGCCAGACATTCGGTTTCCCTAATCATGGATGGTTGGCAGTGGTCGCGTCTTGGTAGTAGGTTCTACCTCACGCCTTCCGTTCCCCGCTTCAATCTGACGGGTTATGATTCCTCAAACTGGGGGTGGCTATCGCCGTTACTCTCTACTCATTGTTATCATGGGGTCATAACTTCCCAATCAAAACAGTTTGTTTGATGACCTTGAGTTCCCTGCCTTGTTTGGGGGTTCAATCCAAACGTTGGGACGTATAAACAGTTATGGGGAATGGTTCGAGGCTCCGACCTCTTATCCAGACTCGAGGCTGGCTTCCCCACTAGGAGGTGATTTCAGGCATAACAGCCTTATTTGGTCTCCTAAAGATTTCGCACTCTCTACTCATTGTTATCATGGGGTCATAACTTCCCAATCAAAACAGTTTGTTTGATGGCCTTGAGTTCCCTGCCTTGTTTGGGGGTTCAATCCAAACGTTGGGACGTATAAACAGTTATGGGGAATGGTTCGAGGCTCCGACCTCTTATCCAGACTCGGGGCTGGCTTCCCCACTAGGAGGTGATTTCAGGCATCACAGCCTTATTTGGTCTCCTAAAGATTTCGCACTCTCTACTCATTGTTATCATGGGGTCATAACTTCCCAATCAAAACAGTTTGTTTGATGGCCTTGAGTTCCCTGCCTTGTTTGGGGGTTCAATCCAAACGTTGGGACGTATAAACAGTTATGGGGAATGGTTCGAGGCTCCGACCTCTTATCCAGACTCGGGGCTGGCTTCCCCACTAGGAGGTGATTTCAGGCATAACAGCCTTATTTGGTCTCCTCAACATTTCGCACCCTCTACTCCCTGATTTCTCAGTTTGTTTATGACCTTGGGTTCCCTGCCTTGCTTAGATTGATCCAAGCGTCGGGACATATAAACAGTTATGAGGTTGGTCAGAAGCGAGCTTCTTATATCCAGCTACGAGCTGGAACCCTCACGCTTGCTGTTATTTCAGGCATTGCAGCCCTATTTGATGCCTAAACGTCTCGCACGATTAATTTTAGGATGGGGTTTCTACTCGCGGCAGTCCCATACTATAGTTGACCGCCCTAGTACCGAGATTATAGGAGATTTGACCGGATTGCAAAAGCGATCGCACAAAATGCTCTAAATCTGATCCAATGCGACGGAGATTATATTCTGTCAAATCTTCCCCTTCCGATGCTGCGACTAACTCATCAAACTTTCGATAGACTTGTTGCAGGGCTTCATCATTCCAGTTAAATTCATTATCTGGGTCAATGTCAATGGTCAATTTTTCTTCACTGGGAATGATTTCGTTATCCTGAAGTTCCGCAGTCAAAATGTGAATGTGACGGGTTGTAGACTTTAACAGCATAGTTTAGGATGAGTGAGACTAAGTGCCTATTATACACTTATTACGGCGACTGTGATCCCAACAATCACCAGAGGCTAGGCTAATTGATAAGTGCGAGACGTTTAGGAGACCAAATAAGGCTGCAATGCCTGAAATAACCTCCTAGTGGGGATTTCAACCCCTTGATTGAATATAAGGATCGCACTCCTGACCATCCTCATAACTGTTTATATGTCCCGACGCTTGGAGAAATCTAAGCAAGGCAGGGAACTCAAGGTCATAAACAAACTGAGAAATCAGGGAGTAGAGAGTAACGGCGATAGCCACCCCCAGTTTTAGGATTCATAACCCTAGGATTGAAGCGGGGAACGGAAGGCATGAGGTAGAACCTACTACCAAAAATGTGACCACTGCCAACCATCCATGACTAAGGAAATCTGAATGTTCCGACTTGAACCATCGTAATTAGCAAGCAGCGAAATAGATTGACACGCTGCGCTCAAAAGAGCAAGGGGAAAAGAAGAGGTTTTTATATACCATCTTCACAGACCTTTAAAAGTACCCCGGTGGATAGGACAAGTCTAAAGATGGAATGCCCATATAAACGGAACGTTTTAAATCCTCCTGGACTCTGAATATCTGGTCGAGATATCAGTAGTAACAAATGTAAGCGCAAGTCCTAGAGGAAGTGAGATGTGACCAAAAGCCAACGCCCTGCTGTAATGGCAGGGATATGCTGACAGGTTACGGTTTGATTGCATGAATAGAGTCTAGTAGGAGTTATAGCACAAGACAGGAAAGTTAGGACGTATAATGGAGAGGACGAGATGACTAAGAAGACCAAAAATGCCAGCCCCCTATAGTTACGACCTCAGACAAAAAGTTATTGATGCCATTGAACTAGACGGTATGCCCAAAACAGAAGCCAGTCAAGTTTTCCATGTCAGCCGGAACACCATTAATCTCTGGCTGCAAAGAAAAGCACAGACCGGAGACTTCCTCCCTAAACCTAATCACCCACCTGGCAATAACCACAAAATTACCGACTGGCATAAATTCAAGGCTTTTGCCCAAGAGCATGGCCACAAAACCTCCGCTCAAATGGCTGAACTTTGGGATGACGACATCTCTCCTCGCACCATATCCAGAGCCTTGAAGAAAATTGGCTTCACCAGAAAAAAAACTTACGGCTACCAAGAACGTTGGAAGCAACAGCGAGAGGAGTTTATGGCTCAGATTGAACAGATGGAGCCACAAGAAGTGGTCTACCTCGATGAAGCCGGCATGAATAGTCAGGACTCGGATTACCCTTATGGTTACTGTGAGCAAGGACAACGCTTCCATGTCCTCAAATCCGGGAAGAGGCAGGACAGGGTGAGCTATAGCACAAGACAGAATACTTAGGACGTATAATGGAGAGGACGAGATGACTAAGAAGACCCAAAATGCCAGCCCCCTATAGTTACGACCTCAGACAAAAAGTTATTGATGCCATTGAACTAGACGGTATGCCCAAAACAGAAGCCAGTCAAGTTTTCCATGTCAGCAGGAACACCATTAATCTCTGGCTGCAAAGAAAAGCACAGACCGGAGACTTCCTCCCTAAACCTCATCACCGACCTGGCAATAACCACAAAATTACCGACTGGCAAAAATTCAAGGCTTTTGCCCAAGAGCATGGCGACAAAACAGCAGCTCAAATGGCTGAACTTTGGGATGACGACATCTCTCCTCGCACCATATCCAGAGCCTTGAAGAAAATTGGCTTCACCAGAAAAAAAAACTTACGGCTACCAAGAACGTTGGAAGCAACAGCGAGAGGAGTTTATGGCTCAGATTGAACAGATGGAGCCGGAAGAAGTGGTCTACCTCGATGAAGCCGGCATGAATAGTCAGGACTCGGATTACCCTTATGGTTACTGCGAGGAAGGAAAACGCTTCCATGCACTCAAATCAGGGAAGAGGCAGGGCAGGGTAAGTATGATAGCCGCATGGTGTCATCAACAACTCTTAGCTCCCTTTAGCTTTGAGGGTTGTTGTAATCGGACAGTGTTTGAGTTGTGGTTGGAGTTCATCTTAATTCCAACATTGAAGCCAGGTCAGACTCTAGTATTGGACAATGCAACGTTTCATAAAGGGGGACGGATTGCTGAACTGGTGGAGGCAGCTCAATGCCGTTTACTCTATCTACCACCTTATTCGCCAGACCTCAACAAGATAGAGAAATGTTGGTCGTGGCTGAAAGCCCGTATTCGCCACTGCATTGAGCAGTTTGATTCTCTCCATGATGCCATGGATTCCGTTCTCAAAGCTGCGTCCTAACCACCTTGACTAATGCTATATATATTACGGACGGATACAAAGTTTATCCTTGCTTAATTGAGGATTGCAATCATCTAGTCAGCAAAACGGCTATGACAAGAGTAGAAGGAGAAAACTGCCGTCTGAGGCACTATTTAGGCAGGCTACATCGCAAAACTTTGTGTGATTCCAAGTCCACTGAGATGTTGTACAAATCAATTCGCTTACTTATCTATTATTTGAAGCATGGACAACTTCCTCCGTTCTCTTAATCATTCCTCACTGTGCAATACCCTGGATATGGTGCGAGGAGAGATGTCGTCATCCCAAAGTTGAGCCATTTGAGCGGAGGTTTTGTCGCCATGCTCTTGGGCAAAAGCCTGGAATTTGTGCCAGTCGGTAATTTGGTGGCTATGACCAGGTGGGCGATTAGGTTTAGGGAGGAAGTCGCCGGTGTGTTCTTTTCTTTGCAGCCAGAGATTGATAGTGTTCCTGCTGACATGGAAAACTTGACTGGCTTCGGTTTTGGGTATACCGTCTAGTTCAATTGCATTAATAACTTTTTGTCTAAGGTCGTAACTGTAGGGGGCTGGCATTTTGGGTCTTCTGTAGATATCCTTGCCATTATACGTCCTAACTGTTCTATCTTGTGCTATAATTCCAGCATTGAAGCCAGGTCAGACTCTAGTATTGGACAATGCAACGTTTCATAAAGGGGGGCGGATTCCTGAGCTAGTGGAGGCGGCTCAATGCCGTTTGCTCTATCTACCACCTTATTCGCCAGACCTCAACAAGATAGAGAAATGTTGGTCGTGGTTGAAAGCCCGCATTCGCCATTGTATTGAGCAGTTTGATTCTCTCCATGATGCCATGGATTCCGTTCTCCAAGCTGCGTCCTAACTACCTTGACTAATGCTATACATCTAAACTGCCCTCGCGGTCAAGAGACTTTTAAGGCTCCCTCTGGGAGACCGAGAGAGAGCCACTCGGTGGGTCTGTTTCCCAGGGGAGAGCATCTTCGAGGATATCAGCTATCAACCGACTTGAACCGTCGGGGAGTTGATAGGATATGGTAGTTCTCTCGCCGACCAGACCTGACCATCCAAAGCCATTTGTTCAATCAAACTTGCCAATCGCAAGGCTTTTAAGGCTTGTTCTCCCCCTACTGACGGCTGATTTCCACCATGAACGCAACTGACAAAATGCTCTAATTCCGCATGGAGAGGTTCAATATTGCTAGTGTGGACTTTTTCAATTAATCCATCCTGACGATAGAGAATCTGGCCATAGTCAGTCACATAATCCGCCGTAGTTTGGCGGTGTATTAAAATCTCATTATTAAGGAAATCTGCTTCCGTGAGGGAATTTTTACAATGAGCTACAATAGATCGCAATTTCCTGTGGGTGACTTTACTAGCGATGAGAGTGGCAATAATGCCATTACCAAAACCCAAAGTAGCCGTCACATAATCAAGATAACCCGAATTTGAAGCACGACTGCCACTAGCAGTTAACTTCACCACCGGGGCGGGGACTAAATCCATTAACAAGTCGATATCATGAATCATTAAATCCAGCACCACCGACACATCATTAGCCCGGTGGGAGTATGGACTCATGCGATGTGCTTCTAAAGCCAAAACTTCCTCAGTTTTCAAGACTTTACCAAGTTCAGCAAAAGCCGGATTAAACCTTTCAATATGTCCGACCTGCAGGATGCGCTGATATTCTGCGGCTGCATTGACTAAAGACTCTGCTTCGGAAATACTAGCAGCGATGGGTTTTTCAATCAACACATGAACTCCGGCCTTGAGGCAAGTCATTCCTACCGAGTGATGTAGACGGGTGGGAACCGCCACACAAACCGCATCCACATATTCCAACAAATCCCGATAATCTTCAAAAAAGCGAACCTGGTATTTACTGGCTGTGTCGAGTCCCCGTTCCACATTAACATCGGAAACTCCCACCAGTTGTACATCCTTCAGCAAACTGAGAACCCGCGTGTGATGCTGTCCCATATTGCCAACACCAATTACCCCAATCCGTAGAGGGTCTAGTTGACCTCGCCCTACACTAATGCTTGAATATCCTGTTGACATCCTATTGAGCACTCCTGGAATCTTCTCCACCACACACAAAAGACAATTAAGCCGTAGGGGCAGGTTCACCAATAATCTGGTCAAGATAGAGGATGATTGGAGAACCCGCCCGTACTCGGACAAATCCACCCAGATACTATCACAGCATCAGATTTTGTACAGAATTTCTCTAAAGAAACCAGTAATTCTCATTATGGAAATTCAACTGCTATCGGGTGGGATGTCTAACTCGAGACCCTCAAGCCTGAGAGGGTGACAACGGAGGGAAAACCCAGATGGGGCAATTGTTTGAGATAATGGAGAGGTCGTCAAAAAGCGGGTGGCCCTTGGAGCTACCCTGACCAAAAATGCTAAAGACATTATACCAGAAACTATTACGAATCCATTTGAGCGAGAGTCAAGCACAGACCTTAGAACTCTTCGTTATGATGCTTCAAAGTTATCGGCAAGTCAGATTATCAACGCTCGCAAACTTATTTCCCCAACCCATTCAATACAAGAGTCGAATCCGAAATATCCAGCGATTTCTAAAACTCCCCCAACTTTCGGCTAAATTGCTGTGGTTTACGATAATCAAGGCCGCTTTAAAATCTGAATTTCGAGAAAAACATTTAAATAGAGAACAAAGGAGAAAGCGCTCAAGATTAAGTTTGAAAACAAAAAACTATGTAGCGGTTGCTATCGAGAGCACTCAATGGAGAGACCGGAATCTCCTGATGGTCACGATAATTTTGGGAAATCATGCTTTACCAATATATGGGGAGCTACTCTTCAAGTTGGGCAGTAGTTCTTTTCGGGAACAGAAACGAGTATTAGGGCCAGTACTAGCTCTTTTAAAACCTTATCCGGTTGTGGTAATAGGAGACGCGCGAATTTCATAGCGCCCAACTAGCAGACTGGCTAATAGCCAGAGGGGTAAACGTTGTATTTCGCCATCAAAAGAGCGCTTTTGTAGCCACATAAAACCATCCATGCAAGTCTTTAAAAGCCCAGGAATGTAAATTTTGCAAATCCTCCTTTTTAAAAAATGTAACCTTTCAAAAATATGAACCTATTCAGGGATTTAACCTAGGAGTTTATGGGCAAAAAAATCATCCTGGAAAAAAGGTAAAAGAAACGTGGTATTTACTAACCAAACTTGACAATCCCCAGCTGGTTAAGCAAATTTATCAAGCGCGATGGGGTATCGAAATGATGTTTAGAGATTGTAAAAGTGTGGGCGATAACATGGAATATACTCGGGTGGATTCAACCCGATTTTTCGCCTTATTTTTGTGAATTACTTTCGCTTATTGGCTGGCGACACAAAGAGGTCATAAGTTTAAATATAACCACTTGTGCGAGACGTTCAGGCATGAAATAGGGTTGCCACCTCAGTACAGGACAAAAAAGCTGAAAGTCTTAGCCAAAAGGGAATCTAGCCGAAAATGCTGAAGGGGGCGCTCCGGGCTGAGGCGAAAGTCGAGGGGTGGGGGGGGTAGCGCCAAGTTAGGGTGAGAGGGTTAGATCGGAATTACCGCAAACCAAACTTCCCTCTCATGAACGAGCTTAACCGATTACGAGACACTTTGCGCCCTCACTTGCCCTGGCACGGGGCGAGATGAAACTTTGTCTGCCTGTTCCTGATGGCGCTGTTTCAAGCCAAGACGGTCAATCTGGCGGAATTGGCGACGGTCTTCGCAAATCCTGTGCAAATTTCCTCAAATTATAGCATTAGTCAAGGTGGTTAGGACGCAGCTTTGAGAACGGAATCCATGGCATCATGGAGAGAATCAAACTGCTCAATACAATGGCGAATGCGGGCTTTCAACCACGACCAACATTTCTCTATCTTGTTGAGGTCTGGCGAATAAGGTGGTAGATAGAGCCAACGGCATTGAGCCGCCTCCACTAGCTCAGGAATCCGTCCCCCTTTATGAAACGTTGCATTGTCTAGCACTAGAGTCTGACCTGGCTTCAGTGTTGGAATTAAGATAAACTCCAACCACAACTCAAACACTGTCCGATTACAACAACCCTCAAAGCTAAAGGGGGCTAAGAGTTGTTGATGACACCATGCGGCTATATAGCTCACCCTGCCCTGCCTCTTCCCTGATTTGAGGGCATGGAAGCGTTTTCCTTCCTCGCAGTAACCATAAGGGTAATCCGAGTCCTGACTATTCATGCCGGCTTCATCGAGGTAGACCACTTCTTGTGGCTCCATATGTTCAATCTGAGCAATAAACTCCTCTCGCTGTTGCTTCCAACGTTCTTGGTAGCCGTAAGTTTTTTTTCTGGTGAAGCCAATTTTCTTCAAGGCTCTGGATATGGTGCGAGGAGAGATGTCGTCATCCCAAAGTTCAGCCATTTGAGCGGAGGTTTGATCGCCATGCTCTTGGGCAAAAGCCTTGAATTTATGCCAGTCGGTAATTTTGTGGTTATTGCCAGGTGGGTGATTAGGTTTAGGGAGGAAGTCTCCGGTCTGTGCTTTTCTTTGCAGCCAGAGATTAATGGTGTTCCGGCTGACATGGAAAACTTGACTGGCTTCTGTTTTGGGCATACCGTCTAGTGCAATTGCATCAATAACTTTTTGTCTGAGGTCGTAACTATAGGGGGCTGGCATTTTTGTTCTTCTTAGTCATCTCGTCCTCTCCATTATACGTCCTAACTTTCCTGTCTGGTGCTATATCCGCTAAATATTCTGAACTACACACAACTGTTAAACAAAATACAGAAGACATCAATAGATTAGCAGCTTCAATAAGAAAAGAGACTAGAGAAGAGAGAAAAATAATCTGGCTGGTTTTCAGACATATTGAAAAATATTTAACTAAAACAACTGATGATCATGGACTTCATTTAAGAGACAACGAAATCAACAACAATGGACTCTAATGTATTACCAGATATAGTCAAACTGGGAACTGATGGCATTACAGTTTTTTTAGTCTGGCAGTTAATGAAGCAAAACCAGAAACTGATATCAGAGGTTAACTCCAGAGACAACGAACTAATGAAGCTGATTGACACAATCCTAAATCAATATAGGCAGTACCCAACAGAATTAAGCGATCGCACTAGCCGAATTAACCGTCCCAGAGCAGAAAGCAATGAGTAAGTTATCATACTGGCCCAATGGATGACAGCCTACTGGGAAAATGGACAAAATAAGTACAAATTCCCACCTAGGACAAAAAAGCGATCGCATTAAATCCCTTGACACCAATCTGTACTCGCACAAAACGACAAGGGTAAACGCTTCATTGTATCATTTGATTGAAGTCTTGGAGGCGATCGCCAAGATTTGCCAACGGCTAAACGGACTCAAAAGGATTAAATTTCTGAAAAATGCCCAGACCTACTGTGATTATTCCCGGCTATTTTGCCTCATTCAAAGACTATCAGGAGTTAGCACAATCTCTGGAAAAGGAAGGGATACCGACCCTTATTGTTCCCATCAAAAAACTTGATTGGTTGCCGACAGTGGGAGGCAGATCAATGGTACCGATTTTGCGTAAAATTAATACGACAGTACAGCAAACTCGGCTTCAGTATAATTCTGATCAAGTTAACTTAATTGGTCATTCGGCTGGGGGTTGGATTGCCAGAATTTATATGGGAGAAAAACCCTATACTATTCATAATGATGTTAATGAAGATACTCAGGGTTTGTGGAATGGGCGACCATATATAAAGAGTCTCATCACCTTGGGAACTCCCCATATTAGTCGGGAACAATGGACTCGCAAAAATTTAGATTTTGTTAAGTTTAATTATCCCGGTGCATTCTATGAAGATATCCGCTATGTTTGTATCGCTGGTAAAGCGATTATGGGGGGACGTAAGCGAGGACAACTACTAGCTTATAATAGCTATAAAATCACTGTGGGGGTGGGAAATACTTGGGGTGATGGCATTACACCTGTTGAGGCTGCCCATTTAGAAGGGGCAGAAAATATCACGTTAGATAATGTTTGGCATTCCCCCAGTTCCCCAGGAAAGTGGTATGGTTCAATTGAGGTAATTCCTGAGTGGATTGATAAATTAAATTGAGGAAATGGTGGTGAAAGTTACAGAACAAAACATCAAACTAGATAAGTTTTTGAAACTGTCGGGGTTAGTGGAAAGTGGCGGACAGGCTAAGGCTTTTATTCAGTCGGGTTATGTGATGGTTAATGGACAAATAGAAACTAGACGGGGACGGAAATTAATAGAAGGCGATCGCGTAACTTTTAACGGGGAAACTTTCCCAGTTACCATACCAGATAAAATCTGACCAAATTCGGCTAATTTTAAGCAAAAACTACGGTGCGATTACCATAGGCTAAAACACGATGTTGGAGGTGAAGACGGACAGCGCGAGATAAGACTAATCGTTCTAAATCTTTTCCTTTGCGAACCAAGTCAGCAACTGTATCTCGGTGGCTGACACGAACAACATCTTGTTCTATTATAGGTCCTTCATCGAGATCGGCAGTGACATAATGGGCGGTGGCACCGATAATTTTAACGCCGCGATCATAGGCGCGCTGATAGGGATTAGCCCCCGGAAAAGCAGGTAAAAAAGAGTGATGAATATTAATGATTGAAGGGAAACTACTAACAAATTGAGGGCTGAGAATTTGCATATATTTAGCTAAAACTACTAAATCTATTTTGTGTTGTCTTAATAACTCCAACTGCTGGGTTTCTTGATCGCTTTTGTTGTCGGGAGTAATGGGGATATGATGAAAGGCGATCGCCAACTGATCCGCAATAGGTTTAAGGTCGGGATGATTACTAATAATTAGGGGAATTTCCGCCGGCATTTCTTTAGCTTGCCATCGCCATAACAGGTCTAATAAACAATGGTCTTGCTTAGTCACCCAGATGGCAATTCGGGGAATAGTATCGGAAAAATGTAGTTGCCAATTAGCCTCTAAAGGTTTGGCGATCGCACTAAAAGCAGGCGCAATCACATCTCTGGGCAAATTAAAGTCTTTTAACTCCCATTCAATCCTAGTTAAAAATAATTGGGCTGAAGCATCAGTATGTTGATCAGCGTGAATAATATTGCCACCATTAGAGTAGATAAAATTGGCAATTTTAGCCACCAGTCCACGACGGTCAGGACAGAAAACCAGTAAAGTAGCAGTAGGTGATTTCATCTTAATTTGGCTGTTGGTTTGATGGTTAATGTTAAAGATACTTGTCCCGTAGCTTCACAGATTTGATCACTATAGCTTCCACAGCGATCGCAATATCCCAGGCTTCTGCTAAAATTTTATGCTCCGGGGTAGTATAATCTTGCCATTGAGGTATAGTCAAATTAGAAACATCACAGGGAAACAGATGGGAGGATTCTTTAATTAAGCAACGATTCCGGCGAATCATGACCTCTGTATTGAGGGTTCTAACTAATTCTTTCCTAATCATTTTCAAGGCGCTAAGAATTTGGGAACGGTCAGGGACTTTAGCGGTAGAATTTCCGGCATTTTCCAGTTGATCACAAAAAGCGATCGCATGAATAATTCTATTATATCGCTCAACTTGCATCCAAATAGCTATTAAAGATTTATGTCGCCAAGTCGTGATAATTTTGAGGGTCTCATCAACAATTAAGCCGAAACAGGCGATCGCATGAATGACTACCAAAACCGTTTGAGAGGCTGGAAAAATCCCAATTAGTATCCCATAACTGAGTAAGACTAAACCCATAGCCAGCAAAGTTTTTAATCCCTCCTGCAACAACTTTTTGACAGTAGCAGGTCGATAGACTCGGTTGATACCTAGTCCGCTGAGGTGTTTCAGTTCTCCTCGGCTAATTTCCAATCCCTGTAAATCGGGTGTCATGGGTGAGTTTTCCGGCTTATTTTACCTTGACTTTTCCATCATAATTCTCAGCCAAAGTGGCTACTAAATTTTTCTCTTTAGACTGTTTTACAGATTTTTGATAAGCCCATTCTGGGGTAATTGGCAGAGGTTTTTTAAGTTCATTATACTGCTCATTTAAGGATACTAATTTTTCCAGTTCAAGGATCAGATCCTGGGGATTAACGCGACAATAGAGCAAGAATTTATCATAGGCATCTCCCATTTGTTCATAGACACGAGAAGCGGCTAAGTGGTTATTCGCCCTATCCATAGGATTAAGAAAAGTCAATAAAGGAGCCAAACTAGCAACCATAACTGACAAGATAATATATAATCCATAGCTTGCGCCATTTTCGGCTTGCAAATCTGCGATCGCTTGTACACTAGCAGCGGCGGCTAAAACGGTGCTGGGAATACCGATATATAAATTAGTGTGAGACCAACGAATTGACACATAAAGATGCGCCCAAGACATAATTCTACATAAATTTCTTCTATCTTCGGCTCTAGCGAGAATATCCTCTCGTTTAACCAATTCATTCATACTATAGATGTCCCTAGTATTTTTCGAGCAGTGGGGTTGATGTTTCAGGTGGTAACTGCGCTCAAAAATTATACGATATTATGTGAGGCTATGAAACAGGAGCGCGACCGGAAGTGACGGGTAAGCCGATCATAAAAGTTGTTCCGGCTTCAGTTTTGGGAGTGACTCCCTGGGGTAGCCATTCAGGAAGACAGGGAGAATAGACCATTATTTCCCCTTGCATTGGCTTGAGTAAATCTTGGACGATCGCCAAACCCAGGCCAGTACCAGGGATATTCCCTTGAGCCTGAATACCCCGATATCCTCTTTCAAATAGACGATCGCGATCGCCTGGTGGAATTCCCGGTCCGGTGTCACTGATAGCAATAGCCACACCGGGAGCCGGCCAATGGTCGATCGCATAATTCTGGGCCACTTTCAGATAAATCTCGCCGCCGGGGGGAGTATATTTAAGTGCATTATCCAAAAGATTGCTAATCACCTCCCGCAGCGCCTTAGCATTTCCTCTCACTGTAGGGACTTTTGGGGGAATTTCCGCAATACATATAAGTTGTCGTTCATCGGCGATCGCACAAGTGGCCGTCCATAGGGGGTTAATAATCTCCTGAACCTTAATCGGTTCAATAATATCAGTAGCAGGTAGCAAAACCGGGGACTTAGCCACTGGTGTCGGAGGTTCGCGGCTAGTGTTTACATATTCTACTGTAGCTGTTTGGCTATCTCCAATGGAGGAAAAGGGGAGACTGAGGAGATTTTCTCCTCTTTCCGCAGTGCGATCGACCTGTTGGAGTAGTTCCTCAATGCGATCGCTTTGGCTGAGGATATTATCAGCGAGTTTATAGTTACGGTCATCGGGACTGAGGCGCTTTAGCAAAAGTTTCCCAAAGGTCCGCAAAGCAGTCAGGGGACTTTTTAGCTGATGCAATAACCCCTGTAGAGTTTGGTATTCTTGGCTTTGTAGCTGATATTGTTGTCTAACTTCCTGTTGTAGCCATTGAGAACGTCGATCCAAAATACACGCAGTAGTAAGAGTATGAGCGATCGCTCTCAGTTGTCGCTGTTCCTGGGAATTCCAGGGTCGGTCATCGCGACCTGTCACCAAAAAACCCATCACCATGCGATCGTGAATTAGTGGGAGGACTTGTTTTTGAGGAGAATCAACATTTTGCCAGTCCGACTCTGGGGGTGGGTCCCCGAATGATTCCACTTCTTCTGTCTCTGTCCTCGCAATAGTTTCTGATGGGGGAGCTAACCTGGGGAGGAGACTAGGTTTCACAGACCAGGTAAAATCCCACTGGGGTAGTTGGAGCAGAACTTGATCATCAGACCATGACCGAGGTATTTCTGGATAAGCAGCGATCGGGATCAGTTTTCCTGGCTGACCCGCCGCCCAATCTTCCGCCAGATATACCACACTTAAAGAGGCTCCCCAACCCGTGATTAGGGAAACTTGAGCTTGACAAAGGGTGATAAATTCCGAACTGGTAGCCATGAGCAAGGTTTATTAACAATTAATTTGATACCCTTTAGCCCTCACAACGAGATCCCTCCCTACCAGGGGATAACTAATTTGCCCCGTGGTATGGTAAACTAACTCGACCCAGAAACCATCAAACTTGATCTCAACGGCGCTATCCCGATTATATAGTAGTCTGGATTTCACAGGCCATGGCTGTCCACTTTTGCCTTTTGAGGAATGGGACCCTAATCAACTCACCTTGGGGGTCAAACCATCTAGGGATAATCCCTTGAGTTCCCAAAACTGGGCGATTATTTTTTATTTGTATCAATGTATTAAAATCTATTGAAATTTCTGGCCAGAAGATATATAATTCACTCGTATTTGGTAGCTAGATTTACACCCATCTGCTCAAAGAGGAGGTAAAGAAATTGGCTAGAAGACGTAAGCGCAAGAGCCGTCGCAGACAAGAAGGACGGCGCATTCTTGAGTGCGTGCCTCAATATAGCATTTCCAGTGGCGAAGATAAACCGGTAACCGCCGCCCGCAAGTATATTCACTCTGAGGGCATAATTCCTCCGGCTTTGCTACTGGTCAAAAGAAACGAACACACGACCGATCGCTATTTCTGGGCCGAAAAAGGTCTATTTGGTGCTCAGTATGTCGAAGAAAACCATTTTTTGTTCCCCAGCCTAAAGCATATTGCTGAAAAAAACAATAACCTGGTGACGACAACCGCGAGAGTTTAATTGTGGATGTTGTAACTGACAACATCATTTTTTTTGTCAGGATTCCGCCATATTTGGGGAGATCAAACTGTTCCGAACAGGGAGATTAACCAGACATTGGTTTGTCATCGGATTAACTTAATGTCGGCAGGAGTCTCCCGTTATACCAGAAGTTAACGGGAGGAAGATGCCGAGGACTAGGTATGAGAACCCTCTCTGATTTAATCGTTCCTGAATTGGGGAGCGTCCCCGTTGGCTTGGGGAGAGGGGGAGAAGCTAGGCGGCCAATTACTGGTCGTGCTAGGGGAATTGATGCCAAAAGTTAGAGCGGGTTGCTATTAGCCTTAAATGTTCTCTGATTGCTTAGAAGCGAGAGCTTGTTTTAAGGTAGCCAGTTCATCTCTATGGGCTGTAACCCGAATCAGACTCTCGGTTCTGCTCTCAGAACTTCTAACGGCTTCCAGTTGTAGGAACACCTGCTCTGGTCGCTTGGCCTTTTGCCAATAAAAAAAGCCAGCGAGAGGAGAAAACAGCACCAGGGCGAGAAAACCATAGCCAGAAGCGGGGATAGCCATTGACAACACCAAACCCAAACACAGGCTACCAATAGCGGTTAACAGGGTGAGAAAAATGGCCATGAACCAACTGGGGCGGACTAAGCCTTCATAGGTGATAGAATTTTCCTGGCGATCAATAGCGATCGCACGGTAGGCTCGCGAGTGAAAATAATTCTGAATTTGCTCTAGGAGAGTGTCCGCGTCTTGGGGGACACAGATAGTTTGCTGCTCAGTTCGCTCCTTAACCGAAGCCTTGATAAAGAAAAACAGACCGACAGCCAATAACAGGGTCAGAAAAAAGGTGGATGGAATAACAGGAATGGTCATAAATTTCGGGAACGACTAGCGGACACTATATTATTTTACGGCTATTGGTGTAGTCATACCAAAGTTGAGCCAGTTCTCCTGCTAGGGGACGACACTCGGGTAAAACTTGGTACATTCGGCGGGGTCTTCCTCGACCGTCAACTTTTTGCCAATATCCGCTAATAGTTCCCTCCCGTTCCAAAAACTTCAAAGCGCTATAGAGAACGGTATCTGAGAGACGATAGATCCTATATTCTTGCTCCAAGCGTTTAATCAACTCAGTTCCATAGGAGTCCTCACCCAAAAAGACCGATAAGACATAGCAAACCGCTAACTCCCGATTGAGATAAATCGGCGGCGGGTCTTGAAAAAATCGATAGATATCCTCAAAGGTCATCAGCCTGTCCCACTCCACATCCTTATCCTTACCTGTTTATGAAAACAGCAAGGGGTGTCCATTGACTTTTGACATCTAATTTATCGCGTTTGTTAACCAGCGTTTGGTCAATGAAATCACTATTTGAGGATATTTTGACTAACTGGCTTTGCGATCGCCAATTAACTGATAACACTCAGCCACAGAAGCACCCTCAGCCATAGCAGCCGCCAAGGCTTCTAATGCTGACCAGTTTTGCTTGAGCAAAGTTTTAGCCTGTAAGATAGCCCAGCGTTCCTTAATTTCAGCATCTTGAGGTGAGCGCCCTAATTGAGTCCATAAGCGCCTAATATTTTGGCGATCGGAAAGTCCCCCCAGAGCCTGATCATAAACCAAAATTTCGGCAGCAATACCCGCCATCCAAACCTTACAGTATTTATCGATCGCTTCTGAGGAAATCACGCCATGGTCAAGTTGTTCCATCAACTCGACATCATTAAAGCGGACTCCTCCTTGGGCTTTTTGTCCTTGTCTAAAGGCTTCCCAAGCGGTCAGCGCATATCCTTCCACGGGAACACCCAATAAATAAGCCATTAAAAAGTGACCAGCTTCGTGGTGGACAATGCGATCGCGCCGGGAACCAGAAGAACCGGCGAACCAATCCACTAAAATAGTGGAGCCTTGACCCTGTAGGCTAAAAGTATCCAGAGTAGCCAATCCCAATAATACAAACACCATTCCGGCTGGGACGGCGGCGGATATATGAAACAGAGGCGCTACCAGGGTAGTTAAAGTCAGGGTAAAAATAGTAATCGCAATCAGATTTAAAGAAGTATCCCGCATTTATCACGTAAAACTCCTGGGAGGGTTGGAAGCTCCGTGATTGATCACGGAGAGGAAAACCGACTCAAGCGGCTGACCGCCGCCAGCACCCCCTTGCGGGGTGGAGGGGTATGGTTGCCCCTCCATGGAGCTATGGTTGGCTCCGACTCCCTTGCGGGGTAATGTTTGCTTCGCCAATGTTCAGAGTCGGTACTATCCAAATCGCACGTCCTTAACCCCTTAGAGATGTTTAACGATTCGGTTCTAGGGCCTGGAACTAGCACGCATTCCAGGGTAGGAACTTTAACTCTTGCTCTGAACGTAGCCAGTTAAGGCTTAAGCTGGTCAGCTACCTGAAAGCGGGGGGCACGAAGCCCCCGTGCTTCAGCCGGGGGTGCTGACTTATTATCAATTGTCACCGTTCACTAGGTCAGAGGGAGACGCAACATCTATAGACCGCGCTTTATAGAAGGTTTCCAAACTATGGCGATCGCCCACATAACGCCAGTGCCACGGTTCATAACTCACCCCGAGGGGGTTATCTTTGGGAAATGATAGCTCAAAACTATAGAAAGCGGCATTATCGACTAGCCATTTAAAAGCGGGAGTTTGATCAAAAGTCTCTCTCAGATCGGTATCGGGAAAGTTAGCATCGCCCACATCAATAGCATAGCCGGTGTGATGTTCACTGTAGCCAGGAGGGGCGCTTACTTGGGCGCGTTGACTGGGGACTTGTCCCCTTTGGGCTTTGATGTCAAAAAACAAAAATTCCTGATCTTCCAAACCCCGAAACCCAGATATGGGAACCAAAATAATTCCGCTTCTTCTGGCTGCATCAGTCATGTCCAAAAAGGCATAAGCGGCGGCGCGACGTAACCTGATCACACCATCAGCGGTAATATTTTTCAGTTCACTCTCGGGGGCTTCCTCATAGGGAAGATGTCCCAGAAGGTTAACTGGTAGTTGGGAAACTTGGTTAGGGATGACGGATGGTGTGGGTAGTGGGTTAGTTGTTGGTGGGGGTTGCATAGCATCAGTTGTTTCTGATGCTGACAGGTTAACAGAGGTGCGATCGACGACCAAAATCCCAAATTGGTAGTTAAGGGCGAGAGCCACTACAAAGGCCACTATACCCAGGGCTAACCACTGCCAAAATTTTGGCGATCGCTGAGACTTACCAAGGGTACTATGATCGGAGTTGGGAGTATCTCGAATCGCTTCCGGGATATCTTCGCTGGTCATGGGCGGAACATTGTCCAAGTTCTTGTACATATTGATCCCGTTGAACAAAATCACAAAAAAAGCAGGTAGGAGCCTTAACCACTGATAACACAGTCCCCTCAGACTACTCCTGGTGGACAAGTTAACCTGACGCGAGAGGACGCCTAACGGCTATATTAACTGCTATATACTACAGTGTGTCGGGGACATAACCCGGTTTTCTTTGGGGCAGACAGTGTTAGTTTGCTATCATATCTTAATTAGGCTATCGATGAGCTAATGGTTACATCGATGATGCTGGAAAACACCTCAAAAGCGATTGCCAACTACTATAGGTTAGCTGAAATAGCAACTTTTATACCGTGTCTATTGTAGATTATCCTGCCAAACAAGCCTATCAGCGGGGTCTCAAATGGCTCGTGGGTTCCGCTGTCTTGGCTGTGGTCGGAGTGGGTGGAGTTTTGGGTTATGATCTCATCCAAAATCGACCACCAGCGCCCATTTCTGCCGAGGTAATTCCTGTAAAACTCGGAGATGTAGAAAACCGCATTAATGAAGGGGGAATTTTAGAACTAGGCGGACAGCGTAGCATTAAATCTCCTGAAGATGGTGCGGTTGAAAATATTTTCGTACAAGTAGGCGATCGCGTCACTCAGGGTCAACAACTTATCAGTTTACGCAACCCCAACCAACAAACGATTTTACAGAAAAAACAGCTAGAAATCCAAAAACAGGAAATTACTGTAGAACGCCATCGCCAAGAAGTAACCGAAGCCGAAGAACAACTAGCCGCCGCTCAACGCCAGTTACAAATTGACCAAGCACAATATCAGCAAGAATTAACCTCCAAAAAAGCGGTCAAAGATTTAACAATTCAGAGACTTGAATCCCAGGTGAATCGGAATCGCCAAAAAGTGGAAGAAGCCGAGATAGAATTAGCGGCGGCTGAGGAAAAATTAGCCAGCAGCCGAGAACTACTGGAAAGAGGATTTGTGGCACAACAAGAAATTGAAGGGGGAGAAGAAAGTGTTCGTCAGCAAACCACCGCGTTAAGAAACGCCAAACATGACCTTAATACTACCTTAATGGAATTGGCATCAGCTAAAGCGGAATTAATCACGGTTTCTACTACAGTTAACACTTCCCCCGTGGTAGAGTCTGAGATTAGGCTAAGACAGGCTAAAACCACTTTGAGACAAAGCCTCAGTGAACTAGAACGCCTACAAATAGAATATCAAGAGGAAGCACTGAAATTACAAAATTTTGTGATTACATCTCCTATTAATGGAGTGGTACTTAATATCAATGTTAAAGCGGGAGATGGACTGAATCGCGGTCACGATTTAATCACATTAGGCGACCCTAATCAGGAAATCGTTAGGCTGCAATTATCAACCCTTAACGCTGTTCAAGTTAGACAAAATCAACTAGCCCGGATTACGGAAATAGGGCCTAATCCTGAAGTATTTATAGGACGAGTAGACCAGGTTGATCTCGCCACCAGACAGTCGGAAGGAAATCAAGACTCAGGTTCAGGACAAGCGTCGGTTTTTGCTACTGTTAAATTAGATAGACCCACTGGACGTTTAATTCCAGGGAGTCCAGTTAGTGTAGAAATTGTCTTAAATCAACGAGAAAATGTTGTGGTGCTGAATACCGAATTAATCCAAAGAGATAGAGACTCTCGCTATGTATGGGTATTAGACGATAATAATACGGCTCAAAAGCAGCCTGTAACCCTCGGTCTAGAAGGATTAATAGAGGTAGAAATTACTTCGGGTTTAAATTCAGGAGATTTAGTGATTTCGCCTCCCTTTAACCAAAGCTTAGAACCCGGTAAAGTTATTGTCCATGAACCTCAATAAATTTATCATCGTTAATTAAGGATTATACCTAATCATTATCATCAAATAATTCCATGAGTTTATCTATCTTTAATTTATTGGGTTTAAGTTGTCAGTCTTTAATGGGTAATCCTCTCCGGTCTACTCTGTCAGCGGTAGGGGTATTTATGGGAGTCGCTGTAGTCACAGCAACTATGCAAGTTAGGAATATTTCGGAAGCGGTCATTGAACAACAGATGAATGAACGGGAATCTCCGATTTTATACCTGTGGATATCTGACCATCAAAGTGGTAAAGTACAATCTTTTACTATGGATGATGTAGAGTTTCTTAATAATAATTTACAAGGTATCACCAAAGTGATGACATTAAGGTTTGTTTGGTGGATAGATTCTGTGCAATTTCAAGACCGCACGGGACATCCTGACATGACAATTGCTGTTACCCCAGAATATCAGCAAGTTTCCGGGCGTAAAATTATCAAGGGACGTTTTTTTAATTCCACTGATGTAGAGCAATATTTATCAGTGGCTATTGTCGATGACGTATTAGCGAATCATTTATTTGATAATATGGACCCTATTAATCAAAGAGTTTATATTGAAAATCGACCCTATACCATTGTTGGAGTGATTGAAAGCAAAGATATTTTTCCGTCGATGCAAAGACAAGGATTATTAATGATTCCCCTTTCGTTAGATATGGCAATTACCGGAAATTTACAGCTTGACGAGTTGATGATTGGTATTCAAGATTTAGACAATGTTGATCAAATCAAGACACAAGCGATTTCTATTTTACAAAAACGTATACCCACTCAACAATATGGAGATTGGGTAAACATTACAGACATTCTAGAACAAAGAGAAACTTTAGCATCTATTTCCCAAGCATTATTAGTGGTCAGTATCATCGCCCTATTAGTGGGTGGGGTGGGTATCGCTAATGTGACGATTGCTGCAGTTATTCAAAGAACACCTGAAATCGGTTTAAAACGAGCCATAGGAGCGACTCGTTTTGAGATTATGCTACAATTTATTCTAGAAGTAGTTATCATCAGTTTAGGGGCTGGTATTTTAGCTATAGCCACAGTTCACGGAGTCACTATTATGGTGAGTCAACGATTTAATTTACCCTATACAATTGACTATAATACCGCTAAATTATCCCTAACATCATCACTAATAATTGGTGTAAGTTCAGCCCTATTTCCCGCGATTCGCGCCAGCAAAATTGAACCAGTACAAGCCTTAAAAGGAGATTAGCATGAGTTTATCTACATTCAATTTATTCGGTTTAAGTTGTCAGTCTTTAATGGGTAATCCTCTTCGGTCTACTCTGTCAGCGGTAGGGGTATTTATGGGAGTGGCAGCAGTTACGGCGACTCTACAAGTTAGGAATATTTCGGAGTCAGTAATTGCTCAACAAATTGCAGCCAGAGAAGCGCCAGTAATTAGATTATCTCCGGCTTGGAGACGGGGAGTAGAATTTCAGGGTTTGACACTTAGTGATTTAGAGTTTTTGCAGAGTAGGTTAACGGGTGTAACTGCCATTGCTGGTCAAAGAAGTGCTTGGTGGATAAATGCGGTTGTATTTCAGGATCGCAGTGTTAATCCAGAATCGGCATTAGCTGTTTCTTTGGAATATCAAATAACCTCTGGTAGGCGCATGATTAAAGGTCGTTTTTTTAATACAACTGACTTTGAGCAATATCGACCAGTGGTTATCGTTGATGAAATTTTGGCAACTGAATTATTTGGAAATATTGACCCGATTAACCAATCAGTATATATTCAAAATCGACCTTATATTATCGTGGGGGTTACTGAAACTAGAGAAATATCATCACGGTCTGGTCAACAGGGTTTATTGCTGATACCTCTACCATTAGACGCGGCGGCGACGGGAGCGCGTCATTTACATAATATCACTGTGGGAGTAGAACGCCTAGAAGAAATAGATAAAATACAACAGCAAGCGATCGCCCTTTTACAACAACGAATTCCCACCCAAGAATATCGAGGTTGGCAAAATATTAACGATATTTTAGAACAACAGAAAACCCTGGAATCAGTTTCCCAAGCGTTGCTAGTTGTAGGTGCAATATCCTTAATTGTGGGAGGGGTGGGAATTGCTAATGTGACGATTGCTTCTGTGATTGAACGTACCCCAGAAATTGGATTAAGACGAGCTATTGGAGCTACACAACTCGATGTTATGCTACAGTTTATTGTAGAGGCGGTGGTTTTGAGTTTCATGGGTGGAACTATAGCGATCGCCACTGTTCACGGCGCGACTATAGTAGTTACAGAACAGTTTAACTTACCATACGAATTTGACCACGAAACTGCTATAATCGCCCTGAGTTCCTCGGTATTAGTGGGGGTAGGGGCGGCGTTCTTTCCGGCGCTCCGCGCTAGTAAACTAGACCCAGTGAAAGCATTAAAGGGACAGTAATTATGGATAAAAATCCCGAACCATCTACAATGAGCGATCGCTTTTGGTGGCTGAGATTTTTACTAATTGCGATCGCCACATCAGGTTTATGTATTACCCTGGCTGTTAGCTTAGAAACTCCTCCAGTTACCCAAGCTAACGCCTCCCGTAACACGCCATTACTAAACCCTCCCGACCTTCCCCAAACGTCACCCAATCCCAGCATTAATTTAGATAATCATAGGACAGAAAAAACTCGGGTTAAACTCCCCCAAATTATCGGGAATATAGCCAGGTTCTCTCCCTTCAAACTAGAAAATGAACCCTCGCCAACTGAACCCAATTTACAGATTATCTCGCCAGAATCTTCGTTAGAAAGAGATAGCAATCAAAATCCTAGGAGTCAAAATCCTAGGAGTCAAAATCCTAGGAGTCAAAATCCTAGGAGTCAAAAGGCGATCGCTAACCCCCAACCCCGACCAACCATTGCCGCAACCCTCCCCGAATCAGCAGAATACCGCGTCAATAATAGCTTAGATAATTGGTTAGATGGCATAGAAATCGCACCCCAATTTAGCCAATCTCAACCCCTGATTAACTCCCCCACAAATGAAGGTACACCCTCCCCAGAAATTCCCCAGTTTATCCCAGAGAATCAAGATAATGCTGTGCAATTAACCCTACAAGATGTAGTATTTTTGACGCTTGAAAATAATCGTAGTATTAAAAATCAGTACCTAGAAAGAATTATACAGCGGCGAGATTTACAAGTAGCGGAGGATAAATTTTCTCCAGAGTTTACCCCCAATTTATCAATTGAATGGCAAGATATTCGACAGGGGGGACAAAGTATTTCTATGACATCAGGGTTAGTTTTAGATGCTCAAATGGTGATAAAAATTCCCACAGGTGGCGAGTTAAATATGGGCTGGACAGGTCGCGGCGAAAGACAAGGAAGCGGCCTTAATACGGAAAATAGATTAAGACAGAATTTAGAATTATCCTTCCGACAACCCCTTTTAAGAGATAGTGGAATCGCCGTAAATCAAGCGTCGATAAAAATTGCTCGCCTTGATGAAGCTATTAATATTTTAAACCTCAAGAATACTTTGATTGACCAAATAACTCAAGTTATTTTAGCTTATCGAAATTTAATCCAAGCCCAGGAAAGGGTCAAAATTCAAGTGCAGTCTTTGGCTTCCTCTCAACAACAAGTAGAAAATACTCAATTTTTAATCAATGTAGGTCGTCTTCCTGCTATTGAGTTAATTCCCGCCCAACGCGGAGTTAAAAATAATGAAATTAGCCTTTTAGATGTTAAAAATAACCTGAAAAGACAACAATTAGCATTATTGAATATTCTGGATTTAGAACAAGATATTATTCCGGTGGCTGTCCAAATTGATTTGGATGAACTAGAAATGCCAGAATTGCAGGAAATTAGAGAAATCGCCTTAGTAAATAGACCAGATTATTTACAGGCTCAACTAGAAATTGAAAAGGCAGAAACTGCTTTAATTATAGCTGAAAATAATCGAAGATGGCAAATTGATTTTGATACAGGGCTTCGCTACAACCCCTCCCCCAATCTGGTGGAAGAGAGAACGGAATTAAGGGCGGGAATTGTGTTTAGTAAAGAATTGGGCGATCGCACTATAGAACAAGAGTTTGAACGCCGTCGTATTAATCTAATACAAGCCCAAAATGATTTGGTAGAAGAAAGACAACAAATTGATATTAATGTAGCCAATGCTGTGCGTGATGTTCGGGATAATTATCAAAAATTAGAGTTGGCTCAAGAGTTGACAGAATTGAGGAGACAGGAACTCAATAATGAGGAAGAAAAGATTAGGCTAGGTGTAGGGAATACTTCTGTAGTCGATTTAGTCCGGTTTCAAGATGATTTAGTCAACGCCCAAAATGCGGAATTAAATGCCAAAATTGACTACCTCAACTCGTTAACTGAATTAGACCGAATTTTAGGCACAACATTAGAAAGATGGGATATTATTGTGGAAACAGAAACTCCCTTGTAAAAATCTATGGTTATTGAATTAATTTGCGAAGATAAAGATGGGGAAAATCAACGCCTGGATAAGTGGTTATCAGAAAGGGTAGACCAGTTATCTAGGTCCCGTCTGCAAGCCTTAATTTCGTCGGGTCATGTTTGGGTAAATAATTCGCCCTGTACGTCGAAAAAGGCTACAGTTCAAATTGGCGATCGCATTCAAGTGGAAATCCCGCCAGCCATTCCGTTAGAATTAAAGGCTACTAATATCCCCCTAGATATACTCTATGAAGATGAAGAACTACTCATCATAAATAAACCGGCTGGCTTGGTAGTTCATCCCGCCCCAGGACACGAAAATGATACGCTAGTCAACGCCCTATTAGCCCATTGTGAAACCTTAGCTGGTATTGGCGGCGTACAGCGTCCGGGTATAGTTCATCGCCTAGATAAAGATACGACAGGAGCGATCGCGATCGCCAAAACTGACCACGCCCACCAACACCTACAAGCGCAAATTCAAGCCAAAACCGCCCGCCGCCAATATTTAGGGATCATCTATGGTGTCCCGAAAACTACCTCCGGTGTCATTGACCAGCCTATAGGTCGCCACCCAAGCGATCGCAAAAAAATGGCAATTGTACCCCAACACCAAGGCGGACGTAGCGCTATCACGCACTGGAAAGTCAAGGAACGCCTGGGAAACTACACTTTGATAGAATTTGAACTAGAGACAGGTCGCACCCACCAAATTCGCGTTCACAGCGCCAGCATGGGTCATCCTATCGTGGGCGATCGCGTCTATGGAAAAGGTCGTTCCGTGGGAGTCAACCTCCCCGGACAAGCCCTCCACGCCTGGAAACTGACGCTACAGCATCCCACTTCAGGGGAATTAATAGAAGCGATCGCACCCCTACCTCACACCATGACGACTCTATTAAAAGTTTTACGCGATCGTTAATTATCAATCTGACCCTGGGAGCCGGGGGTGGGTTGCTTTTTCAATTGACCTCTGTTATCATGAAAGATGATCGGGGTTGTGAAATATATCATAATTTACCCCACCTGTCAACCCATCCCTGTTGAGCTTGGTTGTTGGCTGGTCAAATAGTTAGCAACATCTTTTAACAGTATTAGCTACCACCCTAGCATGATTAAATGTTAAGTTTAAGGTAGAGCAAAACACGGCTAGAAAACCCAACAGGGGCGAAATGACTGAATCTTTAGATTTACTTAAAGATTTTTTTCCCCCAGAAAAGCTAGAAACTATCGACAATAAGGTTAGTGCGAGACGTTTAGGAGTGAAATAAGGCTGCAATGCCTGAAATAACCTCCTAGAGGGAAAATTAGACCTTCAACCAGTCTAACCCCTTAACTGTATATATGTCCCGACGTTTAGTGAGTTGTTGCACTAAGCAAGGCAAGGAACTCAAGGTCAATCCCATTTTAAGAAATCACAAAATACCGTCCAAGTATACTTAGGAGGAGTATTTCAACCCACTTGGGGTGATTATGGGAAAGAGTAAAGGCGATAGCCACCCCCAGTTTCAGAAATCACAAATCTGGGATTGAAGCGGGGAACGGAAGGCGTGAGGGAAAACCCATTCCCAAAATCCGACCACTGCCAACCATCCATGATTAGGGAAACCGAATGTCTGGCTTGAACCATCGTAATATCGAGGTAGCGAAATAGGTTGACACGCTGCGTTCAAAAGAACAAGGGGAAAAGAAGAGGACTTGACTAGCCATCTTCACAGACCTTTAAAAGTACCCCGGTGGATAGGACAAATCTAAAGATGGAATGCCCATATATACGGAACGTTGAAACCCCTGTTAGGCTCTCCATATAAGAAAGTGAGCAATATTACTCACTGGAGTAGTGAAAAGTGTAAGCGTATGCCCATAAGGGGAAAGGATGTGACTGAAAGCTAATGCCTAACTGTAATGGTTGGGATATGCCCACTAGTCACGGTGTGGATATAGAGACTGCGATGATGTAAGAGTGCTTACGACCGTGAGCGAGTTTAAAGACTACGTGGTGTATATAGCTCCTAAAGTTGAAGTCATAAAGCAGGGGGTAGTAACCCTGTTCCTACTGACAAAATAGGGTATCCACATCAGGAGCCGTGTGATGTGAAAGTATCAAGCACGGTTTTGAATGGGAGTTGGGAAAGGTGACTTTCCTTTCGACCCCTACCAATATGTCCAGGTATGATTCCCATTTACGGTGTTCTTTTTGTGGCAAATCTCAGGAACAAGTTCGCAAGTTAATCGCAGGCCCTGGGGTCTATATCTGCGATGAGTGTGTGGAACTTTGTAATGAAATCCTGGAAGAAGAGTTTTCAGAAAGGGCTGGAAATAAACCACAACCGGGTCTAGGTGTAGAAACTAGACCATCTCCTTCCCAGCCGAGACTAACACCCCTAACAGAACTTCCTAAGCCAGTGGAAATCAAACAGTACCTGGATAAGCACGTCATTGGCCAAAACAATACCAAAAAAGTTTTATCAGTGGCAGTCTACAACCACTACAAGCGTCTTAGTGTAGATGCGGGAAACATTAGCAATCAGGACTTTGACGAAACACAAGGCTATAGCGACGAGCAGGTAGAATTACAGAAATCGAATATTCTACTAATGGGACCGACTGGATGTGGTAAAACTCTCCTAGCAGAATCTCTGGCTAAACTCCTGGATGTTCCGTTTGCGGTGGCTGATGCTACTACGCTGACAGAAGCTGGCTATGTGGGAGATGATGTAGAAAATATCCTACTGCGGTTGCTACAGGTAGCTGATTTCGATATCGAAGCAGCACAGCAGGGAATTATCTATATAGACGAAATTGATAAAATTGCCCGCAAAAGTGAAAATACCTCTATCACGCGAGATGTTTCTGGGGAAGGGGTACAACAAGCTCTGTTGAAAATCTTAGAAGGAACTGTGGTTAATGTGCCACCCCAAGGGGGAAGGAAGCACCCCTATCAAGATTTTATCCAAATTGATACGAGCAAGATTCTGTTTATCTGCGGCGGTGCTTTTGTGGGTCTCGATAAGCTGGTTGAACAACGGATGGGTAAAAAGTCCCTGGGCTTTATTCAACCAGGTGTTAAGCCAGGAGAAGAGGTGCAGAAAACATCTGTGGACACGACGGAAATTCTCCAAAATGTGGAACCTCAAGATTTGGTGAAATTTGGCTTGATTCCTGAGTTTATCGGTCGGGTTCCAGTCCTGACTGTGATTTCACCTCTGGATGAGGAGGCGCTGGTGAAAATCTTGACTGAGCCTCATAATGCTTTGGTTAAGCAGTATAAACAACTGCTGAAAATGGATAATGTCTCTTTGGAGTTTGAACCTGATGCTTTAATTGCGATCGCTAAAGAAGCCTACCGACGTAAAACAGGGGCTCGTGCGTTGCGCGGGATTTTGGAAGAACTAATGTTAGAGGTAATGTATGAGTTACCCTCCCGCAAGGATGTTAACCGCTGTGTGATTACTAAGGAAATGGTGGAAAAACGGTCAACTGCAGAGGTTCTCTGGCATCCGGCTTGGCGACGCCAGCACGAATCGGCTTAAATTAAATATACCGAAAATTGTCCGGTTAGGATTCATAGCTACTGTGGTCAGAGTCAGAGGGCGAGTTGATAAATCTTCTCGCCCTTAGATGTGATTAGTGGTGGAACCCACCCCCCGCGCGATCGCATCTATTATCAGTTGAGTCTGTGTGCGCCGTATCGTAACAGCATATCTAAACTAGCCAATCGATTTTGCCAACTTTGGACTTGGTAGGGTTTTTCCCTAGCATGGAGGGTCATATAACCGTTAAATTGAGATTGAAAAGTAGCTAATTCTCGTTGAGCGCGACTCAAGGCTTGAGGATTGGGGGACTCAGCCAAATTTTGCAAAGCCTGTGCTAAAACCTCTGCTTGGTTTCTAAAGCTGTTTAGTTGAGATTCCCTGATCCAGAGTTGGTCATTAGCGAGGAGAAAACTCCACTCTCGCTTGAGGGCTAAATAGCGATCGCTGGCAGCCTGGAGAGGCTGACGGTAGGGTATAATGGCGCTCTGGTTTCCGCCATTATTTTGAGTGCGACGCAAAAATCCCTGTAAGTTGCTATCAATAGTTTCCACGGCAAAAATGGAATAGCCGCCACTAGGTAAATCTCGGAGGGCTTGAATTTGGTCGATCGCCACCACATTAGGAATATCCAAAAGTTTGACGGAGGGGGCGATTAAAGTAAGCCCTAACTGTTGTGGTCCGGTGAGAGGTTGAGTAATGCGCTGTAGGCGATTAGTATCGAGGGAATAAGTCATAGGGACTAGCAAATCAAGATATCCTTGACGCGCCCAAACTTCCCAATGTTGTTGAATTTTGGCAATGCGTTCAGTTTCCGGGTGTGGAAACACCGCCGCCGAGAGAATGACATTCGGATAATTAGTGCTTAACAGTTGTCGGACATCGCGGACAAAAGATGTCACCTGATCAGAGCGAAATTGTGTCCACTGTTGCCATAATGCCCCATCACGGGGAGTCAGAGAAATGGGGTCAACTCCAGTTAAATCTCTAAACTGGGTTCTGGAGGCTGTACCATAGCCAAAATTAAAATTTCGGTTAGCATCCTGAAAAGGATAGCGGATATAGTCGAGATGAATGCCATCAACCTGATAATTGTGGGCTATTTCTCCGACCAAACGTAATAGATAACTGCGGACTTCCCGGTTAGCTGGATCTAGGTAAGCCTTGCGATCGTTTTCATGCCAAGTCCGACCCTGGTTATCCAAATTAGCCCATTCCGGGTAAGCGGACAACACAGGACCTAAATAACTGTCAGGTTGTCGCAAGAGGGCATTGTGTCGCTGATTAGCGATCGCAAATACCCAAACCCAGGCGTGTAATTCCATACCCCTAGCTTTTGCTAGTTTCACCGCCGCAGCTAAAGGGTCCCAACCGACGGTCAAAGGATTCTGGGAGGGTGCAACTCGCGAGGGGTAGATAGTATATCCGGCGTTGACAGTTTCAAAAAATACGGTATTAATTCCGGCATCTGCCAAACGGTCAAATATTTGGGCGAGTCCGGCTTCTCCTCTGGCCGCGACGATTGTACCACGATCTAGCCAAACTGCCCGAATTTCTGCACCCGATCGCTCTCCGTCGGTGGGGTAATTTTCCCACAATTTTTGACGGGCATCTAACCATAATCTTCTGGCAGCTACCCAATTTTGGGCGGCTACCAATTCGGGAAACTGTTTAATCGCTTGTTGGGCTAGGGCGATCGCATTTTGTGTCCTTGATGGTATAGAAGATGTGGCGTGTCTAGCAATTGTAGTCACTGGATTTTTCGGTTCAGCCGAAGCTATCTGCAAGTTAATGGGGGTACTACCAGAAGCCGAAGCTATAACAGCATTTTCAAACCTACCCAACAGATTCTCTAATTCTTCCCTCATCAAAATGGCGGTAGTGTTATCAATGGGGTCGTTACCCGGTTTGACCTCTAACCCTGCTGGCGCTGATTGTTCCGAGGGGTCTGTAAATAATTGCAGCAAAGAAGGACGGGGGTTGACTGAGGCTAGGTTGGGGTTACTAACTCGATTAGCTGGTGGGGGGGTTTGAATAGTTGTCTGAGACCCTGTATTTGACCGCTGAGGGGGGGTTTGAATAGTTGTCTGAGACGCTGTATTTGACTGCTGAGGGGGGGTTTGTATGGTGTGATTTTGGCGGGCTACAGAGGATTGTGGGGGACTGCTAGCCCCAGTGTCACGATTAATAGCAGCCTGTAACCAAGCTGTATCTACTTCTGGTGACTCTCCGCGTCCCCAATGCCATCCTAAATAAATAGCCTGGGTGGTTGCAATAGCGGCGGCGGAAGCGCTGCTACCCTGCCAAACTCCGGCGGTGTAGCTTTCTTGAGTGGCGGGAATTAATACCCCACCTGCTACGGTTCCACTGGTGTTCACTGTGGCGGCCCACTCTGTTATATTACGACAAATCTGATCTTGACAGCGATCGCTTTGAGAAATCGGCGTGGCTGGGTTACTCAGGGGAAAAGCCCAATAAGACCCGATTAGGGTTCTTAGTCTTTCACGCGCTAAGGGAGTTGAACGGTTCCCCACTGTCCCACTGGCTATTAAGCGCCCTCCCTGTTGTACCCATTGTTCTAATATACGAATTTGGTCTGTGGTCATTACTTCCACATTGGGAAGAAATAATACTCGCAGTCCCCGTAATGCTTCCGCGCTATTGAGATTATCTATATCAATGGTTTGATAGTTGATGCGACTGCTTTGTAGTCGGCTTTCTACACTATTCCAGTCTGCTGTCGGTAATGGGGAACGTACTACTCCCAAAATTGTTTCGGCTTTCACTGGTCCAGGAAACCAGGCGGAGAGATTAATTATAATACCAGTCAGAATGGCTGTGAGTGGGTACTTTCGGGAAGATGCCATGGGCTATTCAGTAGTTGGTTATTGTATAAAGCGAAAATCCGATCGCAATCGAGATAGGTTGTTTATGCAGTTACACCCCCAGAAACCCTAAGTCAGGGCGATTATCCCCCCTAATGGGGAAGAGCAGAAATCCTGATTCATTCTACAACTAAAGGCGATCGCCATGAATTGATCAATCCACCCATTTGGGAGACTCACCCCGATTGAGTTGTTGGGTTTATTCGTTCCCTGGGTTCAGGGCGTGAGCAAATCTATGTATAGCCGCCACATTAGATATTACCGCCAAAGCTATCAGTAGGGGGAAAATTTGCCCGGTTAATAATCCTACAATAATCAAAACTGTTCGCACAGCCCGGCTACCAATACTAGCGATACTGCTGCGACCTAATGATTCACTTTTGGCGCGGATATAGGGAACCATTGTAGTTCCCAAAAGTGCTATTAATCCCACGACTAAGTTATCCCTAGGGTTATCTAAGATTAGGGCTGATATTATCAAAAAATCCACATAGCGATCTAAGACACTATCCAGTAAGTTTCCCGTATCCGAAGCGATACCCCTACTCCGGGCTAGGTCTCCATCCAAACAGTCTAGTAACCCACTAATTACTATGGCTACAACTGCCCAAAGATAGTAATGTTTTAAGATTAAAAAACCTGCCAACCCGCCGCCAATCAATAAAGAAGTCCAGGTGATGCCGTTGGGGGTTATCCAAGACACATTAATCAAGACTTTGGCGATTTTGAGCGTGAAAAATTGCAGGATTTTGTCTAGGGGAGATTGAGGGGAAACGATGGAATTTTCGGGAAGTTCCGAGGTCTTTTCGTAGACGGTATCTGACATATTTTGATGGTTGATAAATGTTTTGTTATCAGCCAATAAGTATCACATTAGTTGGCAGAAGTCAATCATAATCAGACACTGACTCAGGCATGGCTAGGTATTTAAGGATGAAAGACACGCGCCAAATTGGGTAGGACTTCAACTTTAATGGGGGCTGAGGAAATAGGTTCCCCGTCTATGGCTAAAAATTCTCCATCTTGGGGGTCTAGGTGAAAACCTCGCAGCTTATAATATTCGATTCCTGGGATGGCTAGATGCTGTCCTTTATTGCACAATAAAAAAGCCTTAATTAAGTTGAATTTAGAGATACCACGCCGCACTAATAAAACATCTATATTTCCATCTGTGGGGTGAGAGTGAGGTGCGGGATTAAGATTATAAGCCGCCCAGGGAACATTCATCGCCCATAACAGTATATAATCATCCTCAATTATAAGGGGAGATTCACAGTCGGCAGTAATTAGCGATAATTTGCCTCGATAATGACGCAGTTTCCAGATTTCCCATAGTGCATAAATGTCGGTTTTTAAAGAACCCAAAAACCGCAGATTATCCGATTTGATATCGACGGCAGCAATTAATCCCCAGGCTATGGAGAGAATGCTATAATAAAAGCGATCGCTTTCGCCTTCGCTTTGTTGGACTCCCAAGATATCCAGGGGTTGAATATTGCCTCTGGTGATGGCAATGGTAGCATTGATATGATTATAGGTTTCTCCAGCTTCTTGTAGCAGGGTTTTACATAAGCCATTACTGGTACCGGCGGGGATGATTCCCAGAGGTGTTTTAATGGCTTTTTCCCAGTCTTGACGGTTCATTAAGCCGTTAATTACCTCATGAATGCTACCATCTCCCCCCACAACTACTAAGCCATCAATTGAGGATAAATCCATATTTTTGACGCGGTTTTGGAGGTCGCCAGCATGACGGGTGCAGGTGACATTAAAGGCGGTGTTATGGTGTGCTAAAATGGGTTTTATTTGCTCAAATATCTGTAAGGATTTACCTTTACCGCTGGCGGGATTAATGAAAATCTCTAATCGTTGAGGGGAGGGGTTTGGGGGTTGATTTGACCAACTCATTTTCTGATGATTCCGGGAATTCATTAAAGGCGATCGCCTAATTTATATATTATCATATTATCATAGTAATTTATCCCAAAACCTCGCCGGATAAAATGTAAACCTCCGGGGCGAATTGGGGGATTAAGTATAGTTAAAAAAATCACAAATTTATGAGAGGATTTCCCACGTCAAAAAAATCTTCCATCCAGAGAGAACCAAGCAAGGCACCTTGATTTATAAACTCTTTGACTCCCTGCATATCTGCGGTTTTTTTAGCTTGAGTAAAACCCTGGCTATCTCGATAAAGTACCCATAACTCTTCTGGCTTTAGACTATTTACAAAAAATGGAGAATGGGTAGTTACCATTAATTGAGTATTAGCAGAAGCTGTCCGGCATTCTTCAGCCAGTTGTGGCAATAAAACCGGGTGTAAGTGATTTTCGGGTTCTTCAATGCCGACTAATTGAGGAGGTTTTGGGTCATATAATACAGTTAAATATGCCAATAGTTTTAAAGTTCCGTCTGAGGCAAATTTGGCGAGAATTGGATGAGAAAAAGGTGCGTCTTTTATTTGTAATAACAGACGACCATCTGGCATAATTGATGCTTCTACTTTTTCTAAGCGAGGAATTCGGGAAGATAAAGTTTTTAAGATTTCCTCTAAACGCTGGGGATGTTGTTCTTTTAAATATTGGATAACATTGGGTAAATTATTCCCCGTTGTGGATAATCTTTCTTGGGTTCCTGCTTCGGGAATGCTGCGGGTATTGTCGGCGGTTAAATAGGATAAATACCATCCGGTGATGAACCGCCTTAAAGCACTAACCCGGGGATGTTTGGCAAATTGCCCCAAAGTATTAACCGCTAATAATTCCGGGGAGTCAAGTTGTTCCGTGATTCTTTCGTCTTGTGGGTCTGGCATTTCCCCACTGATGACTTGTCCTTCCCCATTTTTAAAGTCCAAAAAACGGAAGGGTTTACCTTGTCCTCCTCGTCGCCAATGCAGCCATTCTTCGGCGATAAAAGGGCGATTATTTTCTTCATTGATGGCGAGATGATAGGTAATTAAAGGTGAGTCGGAGGTTTCTCGGTATTTTAATTCAATCACAATGCAGCCTTGACTATCTCGGGTGCGGAGTTCTCGAAATCTCCCCCGTCTATCCCAGGCTTTGCTGAGGCTTTCGGTAAAGCATTCAGATAGAAAGGCAAACACATCAAAAATTGTGGATTTGCCACTGCCATTGGGACCTAAAAATACGGTGAGGGGAGTAATTCTTTTTAATTCGAGATTTTGTAAGGCGCGGTAATTTATAACTTTGAGATATTCGATTTTGGGAATTGTACTCATAATTTCGCTGCTAAGACCTACTGCTAACTATAGCGGTGGGTCGGGGAATCCGCAATTGATAATAGTTGGGAAGAGTTTGTCAGGGTTTCCAGATGGTTGGATTGATGGGACTGTCCACCGGGTCAAGGGTTCCGATGTGGATTGATTAACTCTGGGGGTCTGGGGGGTTTCCAGAAGGTTTTTGGTCATTACTATCAATTAGTGCCGAGTTGAGCCATACTTATCAAGAGTTGTAGATGTGACCGAAGAATACACCAGCAAAACCTGTACTCACTGTGGTCATGTCCATTCCCAGCTAGGTGGCTCAAAAGTGTTCCGATGTCCGGAGTGGGGGTTCACTCTACCACGGGACTGGAACGGTGCTTTTGGAATCTTTCTAAAAGCTTTGCGGGATACCGCCTCTGTTATCTTTACGGGTAATAGTGCTATCGTCGCATTATCCGGGAACAACCGGAAAAATGTCGCGTAAATGTATCAGACAGGAAAAGGAGAATTTATGACGCAGCCTCTTATCCCTATCGATCAATGTCCAATTCAGATTGAGGACGATCGCACAGGTACAAATGTGGAAACTCTCAAACGGGCTTTTGCAGATAACCTGTTTTATCTTCAGGGTAAGTATGAGTCCCTGGCTACCCAGGATGACTTTTATATGGCTTTGGCTTACACTTTGCGCGATCGCCTCCTGAGTCGTTGGCTAAAGACCATGAAAACTTACATGGAGAAAGATGTTAAGGTAGTTTACTACCTCTCCGCTGAGTTTCTCATGGGTCGCCACATGGGTAATAGTCTGATTAACCTCCATCTTTATGATCGGGTACGTCAGGCCGTCGAAGAGTCTGGGTTAGACTTGGATGAAATCCTCGAACATGAACCCGACCCCGGCTTGGGTAATGGCGGTTTGGGGCGGTTAGCCGCTTGCTTCGTCGATTCCTTGGCTACTCTGGAAATTCCCGCTGTGGGTTATGGTATTCGATACGAATTTGGGATTTTTACCCAGGCGATCCGCGATGGATGGCAAGCAGAAGTCCCTGATAAATGGTTGCGCTTTGGTAATCCTTGGGAAATTGCCCACCCTGACCAAGCCGTTGAGGTGAAATTGGGGGGCCATACCGAAATGTACCATAATGAAAAGGGAGAGTATAAGGTTCGTTGGATTCCCGCTAACCGGGTAGTAGGGATTCCCTATGATACTCCCGTTCCCGGTTATGATACTAATACGGTTAATCCCCTGCGTCTGTGGCGGGCTGAGGCTTCTGATGATTTCAATTTTGATGCCTTCAATGCTGGCAACTATGATGGCGCGGTCGCTGAAAAAATGCGATCGGAAACTATCTCTAAGGTGTTATACCCCAACGATAACACCCCCCAAGGTAAGCAATTGCGACTAGAACAACAGTTTTTCTTTGTTTCTTGTTCCCTACAGGATATTATCCGCACTCACCTACTGCGACATCCTAGCCTGCATAATCTTCATGATACCGCCGCTATCCAACTTAATGATACTCACCCGGCAGTAGCGATCGCTGAAATGATGCGATTGTTAATGGATGAACATGAGATGGACTGGAATACCGCTTGGCGGGTGACTCAAAAGACCTTCTCCTATACCAACCATACCTTACTGCCAGAAGCTCTGGAAAAATGGTCTGTGGGTTTGTTTGAATATCTACTTCCCCGCCACCTAGAGATTATCTATGAAATTAACCGCCGCTTCTTGGAGGACGTTAAACGCTGGTATCCTGGTGATGATAATTTGATCAGTCGTCTTTCTCTGATTGATGAGTCCGGCGAAAAGTATGTCCGTATGGCGAATTTGGCTTGCGTCGGTAGTCATGCTGTTAATGGCGTGGCTGCATTGCATACCCAACTCCTTAAACAAGACACTCTCCGGGATTTCTATAAGTTGTGGCCCGGAAAGTTCATTAATAAGACTAATGGTGTCACTCCCCGACGCTGGATTTTGATGTGTAATCCTAAACTCGCTGAACTTTACAACTCGAAAATCGGTGAGGGTTGGTTGAAAGACCTTAGTCAACTCAAGCAGTTGGAAAAATATGTTGATGACCCCGATTTCTGTCAGCAGTGGCGAGAAATTAAGCTGCACAATAAGCGACAGTTAGCCCAATATATCTGGGAACATAACGGCATCGAAGTTGACCCCCATTCGATGTTTGATATACAGGTGAAACGGATTCATGAGTACAAGCGTCAGCATTTGAATTTGCTGCATATTATCGCCCTGTATAATCAGATTAAGCAGAATCCTGACCAGCATATTGTACCCTGTACTTTTATCTTTGGTGGTAAGGCTGCCCCCGGTTATTTTATGGCGAAGTTGATTATCAAGCTCACTAATTCCGTGGCTGATGTCATTAACCATGATCCTGATGTTAGAGGTCGCTTAAAGATTGTTTTCCTCAACAATTTTAATGTTTCTTTGGGTCAGCGTATCTATCCGGCTGCCGATTTGTCTGAACAAGTTTCTACCGCTGGAAAAGAAGCCTCTGGAACCGGAAACATGAAGTTTGCTATGAATGGCGCGATGACTATTGGCACCTTGGATGGTGCTAATATTGAAATCCGCGAAGAAGCAGGCGAGGAAAATTTCTTCCTGTTTGGTTTGACCGCACAGGAAGTCGCTGATACTAAGGCGAAAGGTTATAATCCCAGGGATTATTATAGCAGTAATCCGTCCCTGAAAGCGGTAATCGATCGCATTGCTGCTGGCTATTTCTCCCACGGTGATAAAGAGCTGTTTAAGCCTTTGGTTGATTCCCTGATGTACCATGATCAGTATATGCTTTTTGCTGATTATCAGGCTTATGTGGACTGCCATAAACAGGTCTCCAAAACTTACAGTGATCAGGATAAGTGGACTCGGATGTCTATTTTGAATGCACTGCGGATGGCTAAGTTTTCTAGCGATCGCACTATTCGAGAGTATTGTAATGAAATCTGGAATGTGCAGCCTGTACCTATTGAGATGGAAGAATACAGCCAAGAAAATGCTGGTTTGAATCTCGGTAAATAACTACATTCTCGTGGGTGTTTGGGGCGGCTACAAGTCGCCCTTTTTTCGTTCACAGAACTATCGCAGCCTTAAATTATGTCCCACTGCTGAAAGTCCATATAACTGCTCTGGTTGCCTTCTTGTCTGTGTAGTCGCTGGGAGAATTAGCACCAGAGTTTTAAAAAAAAGCGATCGCCTTAGTCTGCTATAAAAATTAACGATACAGTCTAAAGTACAAATCAGCCAACCATTATAGGGAAGTTTATGTCAGAGCAAAAATTTGGTGTCATTGGTCTAGCGGTCATGGGTGAAAACCTCGCCCTAAATGTCGAACGCAATGGCTTTCCTGTCGCTGTTTATAACCGCACCAGTGCCAAAACTGATGAGTTTATGCAAAAACGCGCCCCAGGAAAAAATGTCAAACCCGCCTACAGCCTCGAAGAATTTGTCCAGTCCCTGGAACGTCCCCGGCGTATCCTCGTCATGGTCAAAGCCGGTAAACCTGTCGATGCCGTCATTGACCAATTGAAACCCCTGTTGGATCAGGATGATATGATTATCGACGGGGGAAATTCTCTCTATGAGGACACAGAGAGGCGCACCAAGGAACTCGAAGCTACTGGTTTAGGGTTTATGGGTATGGGTGTCAGTGGTGGCGAGGAAGGCGCATTATGGGGTCCTAGTTTAATGCCCGGAGGAACCGAGAATTCCTATCAGGCCCTTGAACCCATTTTAACTAAAATTGCCGCTCAAGTTGATGACGGCCCCTGTGTCACTTATATTGGCCCTGGCGGTGCCGGTCACTATGTCAAAATGGTTCACAACGGCATTGAATATGGCGATATGCAGCTGATCGCAGAAGCCTATGACCTCCTGCGTAATGTCATTGGCTTGAATGAACAACAGCTTTATGAGGTCTTTGCTGAGTGGAACACCACCGATGAGTTAAACTCTTTTCTGGTTGAAATTACTGCCGATATTTTTAAGCAAAAAGACCCCGAAACTGGCAAGCCTCTGGTTGACTTGATTTTGGACTCGGCTGGACAAAAAGGAACCGGACGCTGGACCGTCGTTAGTGCTTTGGAGTTGGGCGTTTCTATCCCTACCATTACTGCTGCTGTGAATAGCCGGATTATTTCTTCCTATAAGGATGAACGGGTAGCCGCCTCTCAGCAATTGCCGGGACCTAGTGCTAATTTTGATGGCGATGTTAGCGCTTTTATTAATAAGGTTCGTGATGCCTTGTACTGCTCGAAAATCTGTTCTTATGCTCAGGGTATGGCGCTTATTGGTAAGGCTTCTCAGGAGTTTAATTATCATCTGAATTTGGGCGAAATTGCCCGCATTTGGAAAGGTGGCTGCATTATTCGGGCGGGATTTTTGAATAAAATTAAGCAGGCTTATGACCAAAATCCACAATTGCCTAATTTGCTACTTGCGCCCGAGTTTAAGCAGACTATTCTTGACCGTCAGTCCGCTTGGCGGGAAGTTCTCGTCACTGCCAATACTATGGGTATTCCCGTCCCGGCTTTTAGTGCTTCTTTGGATTATTTTGATAGTTATCGCCGCGTGAGTTTACCTCAAAATTTAACTCAAGCACAACGAGACTATTTTGGCGCTCATACTTATGAGCGTATCGATAAACCCCGGGGGCAGTTTTTCCATACTGAATGGACTAATGTTGATTAATTCTCAGGTTTAGTCCCTTCGTGATTAACTGAGTTTTCCCTCACCCACAAACCCCCCACCTCTGGGGGGCTGCTTTATGCTATAAGGTGGCTATACATTCTATTTGCACTCGTGCATTTTCCGGGAGTTGCGACACCGCTACACAGGTACAAATTGGCAGATTTCCATCGGTGAAATAGCTAGAGTAAACGCTATTCATGCGATCGCTTTCCTGCAAGTCTACCATAAAAATCGTCGTTTTCACCACCTTAGACCAACCTACTCCCGCCGCCGTTAAAATCGCGCCAATATTATCCATCACTCGCCGCGTCTGGTCGGTAATTTCGTCATCGCATAACATAATATTTAGGCGGGGGGCTATGGCTATTTGACCCGCAATATATATACAGTCATTAATGATAACTGCTTGGTGAGGACTATTAGGAGATTTCGGCGCGTTTTCTGTATTAATAAATTCTGCCTTAGTCGAGTTTCTCCCAGACTCCCCCACTTCCATAATCAAATCATCATCGAGGTCATAAACTTCACCGTCTGGCATAATTGCGCCAATGATTTGAGCTTCTTGATAGTTAGTTAGGTACAAATTTGCATCAGTTAAATTGGCTCCGACAAAACTCGCATTTTTAACTTTGGCTTTCATTAGATTAGCTGTTTTGATGTTAGCTTGCTTGAAATTAGCCCCCTCTAAACAAGTCTCTCTCAAGATGGCTTCCTCTAGATTTGCCATTTTAAAATTACATTTTTTGCAGTTAGCTGCAGCCAAGTTGATGCGGAATCCATAAATGCCAGAAAAATTACATCCTTCTAAATCCAAATACGACCAATTTATGGAAAACATTTTACTACCCGAAAAATTAACATTTTTGATTATAGCTTTAGCCATGTTAATATCATCAAATCGACTAGATTCCTCGAATTGAGCCCCGGTTAAATCTGCCCCAGAAAAATCTATGGTTTGCAAATCAGACTTGATAAAACAGGCGTTAGTTAAGTTGGCATTAACAAATTGTACGGATTGGAAAGTTGACCCACTAAAGTTACAATTCTTGAGATTAGCATGATCAAAGGTCATCTCTTGAAAGTCAGAGTTGCTTAAATCAGCACCTTCTAAGTTAATCTCACTCAAATTACATCCTTTCCAAGTAGTATAAGATAAATCGACTCCGGGGAAGTCGCGTTCACCTAGTTTGTATCTGTCAAACAATTTTTGTGCTTCCATTTTCAGTTAGTCCTGGTAGATGTGGTTTTGACCCTATCCCAGAGTAGATATCTGCTGGGTATCGCACTATCAATTATATCTGATTATACGCCAATAGTGCATTTTTTAGGTGCTGGCTATACATTGGATTTGGACTCGGGCATTTTCCGGGAGTTGCGACACGGCTACACAGGTACAAATTGGCAGATTTTCATTTGTGAAATAGCTAGAGTAAACGCTATTCATGCGATCGCTTTCCTGCAAGTTTACCATAAAAATGGTGGTGGTCACCACCTTAGACCAACCTACTCCCGCCGCCGTTAAAATCGCGCCAATATTATCCATAACTCGCCGCGTCTGGTCGGTAATTTCGTCATCACATAACATAATATTTAGGCGGGGGTCTATCGCTATTTGACCCGCAATATATATACAGTCATTAACGATAACCGCTTGGTGAGGACTATTAGGAGATTTCGGCGCGTTTTCTGTATTAATAAATTCTGCCTTAGTCGAGTTTCCCCCAGACTCCCCCCCTTCCACAATCGAATAATCATCAGGGTCGTAAACTTCACCGTCTGGCATAATTGCGCCAATGATTTGAGCTTCTTGATAGTTAGTTAGGTACGAATTGACATCAGTTAAATCGGCTCCTATAAAACTAGCATTTTTAAGTTTTGCTTTCATCAGATTAGCTTTTTTGAGCTTGGCTTGCTTTAAATTAGCCCCCTCTAAACAAGCCTCTCTGAAGATGGCATTTTCGAGGTTTGCCAGTTTAAAATTGCAGTTTTTGCAGTTAGTTTCTGTCCAATTAGTTCCATGTAAATTAGTTTTATAAAAGCTACATCCTTCTAAGTCTAAAAAAGACCAGTTTACGCTATAAAGGTTAAGTTTGTCAAAATTGACATTTTTGGTGGTGGCTTTAGCGATTTCACAAGAACTAAATTGACGACATTCTCCGAATTGCGCTCCGGTTAAATCTGCCCAAGCAAAATCTATGATGTGCAAATCAGACTTGATAAAACAGGCATTAGTTAAATCGGCATTAACAAATTTTACGGATTGGAAAGTTGACCCCCTAAAGTTACAATTCTTGAGATTAGCCCTATTAAAAACCATATTTTTAAAGTCAGAGTTGCTGAAATCAGCACCTTCTAAGTTAATCTCACTCAAATCATATCCTTGCCAATCAGTATCAGATAAATCGACTCCGGGGAAGTCGCGTTCACCTTCTGCGTATCTGTCAAGCAATTCTTGTGGTTCCATTTTCAGTTAGTCCTGGTAGATGTGGTTTTGAGCCTATCCCAGAGTAGATATCTGCTGGGGATGGCACTATCAATTATATCTGATTATACCCCCATAGTGGATTTTTTAGGTGCTGGCTATACATTGGATTTGCACTCGTGCATTTTCCGGGAGTTGCGACACGGCTACACAGGTACAAATTGGCAGATTTCCATCCGTGAAATAGCTAGAGTAAACGCTATTCATGCGATCGCTTTCCTTTAAGTTTACCATAAAAATGGTGGTGTTCACCACCTTAGACCAACCTACTCCCGCCGCCGTTAAAATCGCGCCAATATTATCCATAACTCGCCGCGTCTGGTCGGTAATTTCGTCATCACATAACATAATATTTAGGCGGGGGTCTATCGCTATTTGACCCGCAATATATATACAGTCATTAATGATAACTGCTTGGTGAGGACTATTAGGAGATTTCGGCGCGTTTTCTGTACTAATAAATTCTGCCTTAGTCGAGTTTCCCCCAGACTCCCCCCCTTCCACAATCGAATAATCATCAGGGTCGTAAACTTCACCGTCTGGCATAATTGCGCCAATTATTTCAGCTTCTTGATAGTTAGACGCATAAACATAAGCATTAGTTAAATTGGCTCCGATAAAACTAGCATTTTTAACTTTGGCTTTCATCAGATTAGCTTTTTTGAGGTTGGCTTGCTTTAAATTAGCTCCCTCTAAACAAGTGTCTTTTAAGATAGCATTTTCGAGAATTGCCATTTTAAAATTGCAGTTTTTGCAGTTAGAACCAGCTAAGTTTATGCAGGTTCCATTGATGCGATAAAAATTACAGCCTTCTAAATCAAAAAGCGACCACTTTATCCCAGTCATGTTAATGCCAGAAAAATTGACATTTTTGATAATAGCTTTAGCCATATTAATATCACTAAATCGACTAGATTCCTGGAATTGAACCCCGGTTAAATCTGCCCCAGAAAAATCTATGTCGGACAAATCAGACTTGATAAAACAGGCGTTAGTTAAATCGGCATTAACAAATTCTACGAATTGCAAAGTTGACCCACTAAAGTTACAATTCTTGAGATTAGCATTATCAAAGGTCATATTTTTAAGCTCAGAGTTGCTTAAATCAGCACCTTCTAGGTTAATCTCACTCAAATCAGATGCTGGCCAATTAGTATCAGATAAATCGACTCCGGGGAAGTCGCGTTCACCTTCTGCGAATCTGTCAAGCAATTCTTGTGGTTGCATTTTCAGTTAGTCCTGGTAGATGTGGTTTTGAGCCTATCCCAGAGTAGATATCTGCTGGGGATGGCACTATCAATTATATCTGATTATACGCCCATAGTGGATTTTTTAGGTGCTGGCTATACATCAGATTTCTACTCGTGTATTTGGGTTGGGGTGTACCCACGGAGATTATACCATTTTTAAGGTTGGGTGCGCCACAATGATTAATTATTATAAAAAACCCCGATTTTGTAGGTGGTGATTTGATGGGGGGAAAACTGTATATCTGTGGATTGGGTCAGGTGAAATCATCCTAACCTACCTTAGACCCACCTAGTCCCACGACTACATAACAAAATAACCAGTCAGCAAGATATGGGCGGATTTGGGAAAAGAAAATGTGACGATCGCACAAAATCTGTTACAATGAAAAATGATAATTGCATCGACCTAGAACTCAAAAACTGATGCTGCCAAGGCAAGAACTACTTAACGGAATTGAAAATCGAGATTGTATCGCCAGAATTATCGACCTGGCGGAACAAGCATTGAAAACCTGGGAAATTACCCAAACCGAGTTTCTCTCACCCCCAGAAATCGCAGAAGCACAAGGAATTTTTCGGCGACTGACAGAAATACAAGCGTTATCCTGGGGGGGTTATCCGCAAGCAGAACGTCAGCGAATGGCGATCGCACGATCAGAAATCCCCCTCGACTCAAGCCATGTAGAAATCGCAGCGATCGACATTTCCGGGAACTTTTTATTTGATACCGCGACTCACCGGGATTTTTTGGGTTCCTTATTAGGGACGGGAATTGTCCGGGAAAAAACTGGGGATTTAATAGTGTTAGGAGAACGGGGAGCCCAGGCTATTGTGATTCCTGAATTGGTGGAATATCTGGAGATGAACCTAACCCAAGTGCGGACAGTTCCCGTTAAGGTGCAACCGATTGATTTAAGCGAGTTGAAAGTTCGAGAACCTAAGAAAAAAGCCATGACTACGGTTGAGGCTTCTTTGCGTTTAGATGCGATCGCTTCTGCGGGGTTTGGGATGTCTCGGAGTAAAATGGTCAACCTCATTGATGGCGGTGATGTGCGAGTTAATTGGAAAGAAGTTAAACAAGCCAGCATTGCGGTTAAAACCGGAGATTTAATCGCTATTCGCGGGAAAGGCAGATTGGAAATTGGGGAGGTTTCTGTCACCAAAAAACAGCGCTATCGAGTCGAATTAACTAGATATAATTAACTGATAATTAAACTATGTGGCAGGTGCAACCATCCCGAAAAATTCCTGATTGGATGATAGCAGAAATCCGGCGACATCACCCTAATATTTCCGGGAAATACTTGTCTCAACTGTTACTCTCTCGGGGAATTTCTACACCCGACAAGTTGACTAGATTTCTGGAAATTGACAGCTATCAACCCGCCAGTCCCGCTGAATTTGGGGCGGAAATGCAGCAGGCGATCGCTCGATTAACTCTCGCTTATCAGAGATGTATCAGCGACAATAACCCTGAAAAAATCGTGATTTGGGGAGACTTTGACGCAGACGGTATCACCGCGACCGCCGTTTTGTGGGAAGGGTTGCGACATTTTTTTGGGTCCTCTGTTTCCTACACTATTCCTAACCGTTTGACCGACTCCCACGGACTAAACCAACGGGGAATTGAAACGTTGGCGGCGCAAGGTTGTAGTCTGATTATTACCTGCGATACGGGAAGCACAAACTTAGCCGAATTACAACTCGCGCAAAATTTGGGTATTGATGTCATTATCACAGACCACCATACCTTACCACCCACACGCCCCCCCGTGGTGGCGATTATTAATCCCCGCAATTTACCCTCAGACCATCCCCTTTATCATCTCTCAGGAGTAGCGATCGCTTATAAGTTAGTAGAAGCATTATATATGGCTTTACCAGGCGTTTCTCAACAGCCTTTAGAGAATTTACTCGACTTAGTGGCTATTGGTTTAATTGCGGATTTGGTTGAAATTACGGGAGACTGTCGCTACTTAGCCAAACGGGGGATTCAACAACTCCAAAAACAACAGAAAAACCCCACCCGTCCGGGAGTTTCCCAATTGCTGAAATTATGCAAAAACAATGGCGATCGCCCTACGGATATATCCTTTGGTATCGGTCCGAGAATTAATGCAGTTAGTCGCATTTATGGGGACGTTAGTTGTGTCGTGGAATTACTCACCACCCGCGACAAACAACAGGCGTACAAATTAGCCTGGAATACCGAAATAGCCAACAGTCGCCGCCGAGAGTTGCAGAAAAATCTCGCCTATGATGTGCGGAAAAAGCTGCAAAAAATCGACTTATCTACTACTTATGCGATCGTCCTGAGTGACTCTCAATGGTATGTGGGATTATTAGGATTAGTCGCGGGTCAAATCGCCCAAGAATATCGTCGCCCCACTATTTTACTGACTACCGAAGGCGGGACCGAAACCGGACTAGCTAGGGGGTCAGCCAGTTCAATTAATCCTATTGACCTCTATGATTTAGTATATAGTCAACGGCATCTATTGCATAGTTTTGGGGGTCATCCTTTCGCCGCCAGTTTGAGTTTACCCATTGAGAATATCCCCATATTTAAACAAGTCATAGACCAGCAACTCCGACAACGTATGGGGGAAATATTACTCCCTAAATCTCCCATTATAATCGATTTGGTTTGTACTGTGGCAGAATTGGGTTATAATTTATTCCAAGAACTAAAATTCCTCGAACCCTTTGGAATAGGAAATCCAGTCCCCAAGTTATTAATTAAGAATTGTTGGTTTGAGGATGTTTGGAATAAAAATATTGTGGATTTACGGCGTAAACAAGTTAAGTATATTAAGACTACCTATCAGCTATTTGATGATTCTACGGAATCAGGTTTTCCTGGGGTGTGGTGGGGTCACTATAAAGAAGAATTACCCCCCGGTCGATATGATGCGATAGTCGAGTTGGATTTTAATGCTAATAGAAGTAACTGCGAAGTGCGATTATTAGCTGTGTGTCCAGCCTTATCAGAAGCTGAGATTAACCCGCCATTAATTACTGTTGAGATAGTGGATTTTCGGAATCGTGAACATGGGGAAAGTACAGTTTTCCCTGGTGAGAATAACCCCATAGAAAGTAGTTATTTGGTGGTGAGTAATTGTCCGACCAGTTGGGAGGAATTAACAGCCAAGTTTATTGAGGCTTTCAACGCTGAGAAAAAATTGGCGATCGCCTATTCTCTCCCTCCCAGAATATCACCCCCAGAAGTGTGGGAAAAACTCACCGAAATCGCCGATAATTTAAGCCATAATCACCAAGGGATTAGTCCCCAGGAATTACGAGAAATCTTGGGAATTGGGGATATAGCTTTAAGTAGGGGTTTAGATTGTTTAAAATCCCTAGGCTACCAGATAGAATTAGCTGAGGATACCCCATCAAATAAGCAGTTATATATTACCTCCCAGACTACTGCTGACCGGGGAGACATCTCTGAAGATAACCAGGATTTTGCATCGTTACTAGATATCTTTTTTGCCACCATTGAAGAAGAACAATTTACCCGCCAATATTTCTGTGAAGTTTCCCTAAAAACCATCCAGGCTACCTGTAGAATGAGTCAACTCAAATCAATTTATAGTTTCCCCGGATAGTCGCCATTGTAGCACCGAGAAGCGATCGCCTTTCCAACCACTTCCGCCATTTTAGGGATTCATTGACAATCTTTGTACAAATTCCTGATATTCTGGGGTAGCTATTCCTTCCTGTAACTTAGCTAAAACCTGCGCCATATTACCCGATAATAGCGCATTTACATCTAACCATAAACCTGGGAAAAATGTACTTTTCAGACAACCAGAATTATCTATCTGTTGTAGCTGATAGCGTCCTTCACAGAGTACATACCAGCGAAATTCTGACCCATCAACCAGCCAGACTAAATATTCCCTTACACCATTACGGCGATAGGCGTGTAGCTTATCGTGGAGGTCTTTTGAGACGCTACTGGCTGCAATTTCTACAATCAATTCTGGGGGTCCTTCTATATAATCATCCTCACTAATGCGCGACTGTCCCCCCGCCGCCTCTTCGATACGCAATAAAGCGTCTGGTTGCGGTTCATTATCCATGTCTAGGCGAACACTGGTGTTGTCACAAACCATAATGTTAGGCGTAAAACTGCGGTAAAAAACCAGCCAACCCATAACATCACTATGAGGTTTTCCGTGTTGTCGGACTCTAACAGGGGATGTCATATAAACGACTCCTTCCACTAATTCAGCCTTTTTTATATCCGGTAGCAAACTATAGCGCCGCTCAAATTCTATCATCGATAAGCGATCGCCATTTTCCAAAGTTGGGAGAATTGTTTGAGAACCTGATGGAGTATAATTCATAACATCACCTAACCATTAAAGTCTATTATTTATTATAGCTATCAGCGATCGCCTTTCCAGCCACTTCCGCCATTTTAGGGATTCATTGACAATCTTTGTACAAATTCCTGATATTCTGGGGTAGCTATTCCTTCCTGTAACTTAGCTAAAACCTGCGCCATATTACCCGATAATAGCGCATTTACATCTAACCATAAACCTGGGAAAAATGTACTTTTCAGACAACCAGAATTATCTATCTGTTGTAGCTGATAGCGTCCTTCACAGAGTACATACCAGCGAAATTCTGACCCATCAACCAGCCAGACTAAATATTCCCTTACACCATTACGGCGATAGGCGTGTAGCTTATCGTGGAGGTCTTTTGAGACGCTACTGGCTGCAATTTCTACAATCAATTCTGGGGGTCCTTCTATATAATCATCCTCACTAATGCGCGACTGTCCCCCCGCCGCCTCTTCGATACGCAATAAAGCGTCTGGTTGCGGTTCATTATCCATGTCTAGGCGAACACTTGCGTTATCCGCCACTTGAGTCTCTGGTGTAGAAGCTGCATAAACTTGTAACCAAGTGATGATTTTGGCGTGAGGGTCGGCGTGTTGTCGGACCCTAACAGGGGATGTCATATAAACTACTCCTTCCACTAATTCAGCCTTTTTTATGTCCGGTAGCAAACTATAGCGCCGCTCAAATTCTATCATCGATAAGCGATCGCCATTTTCCAAAGTTGGGAGAATTGTCTGAGAACCTGATGGAGTATAATTCATAACATCACCTAACCATTAAAGTCTATTATTTATTATAGCTATGATAGCCGGATAATACCGCTTCATGAATTAGCAAATAGGTAATTTACCCGATCGCACAGCGTGTATATATTCACTACCAGAATCCGGCCATCCCCGCCGATCCGAGGCTTCTCCTGGCTGTCCCCAACCCAATTGTAACAACATCTCTAAGAAATGGGATTTTTCCCACTTCCAAACACAAGCCCACTCAGTCCTTTGGGCGATCGCATCTATATCAGAACCCTTAATTTTGCGGTGATTTTTCCCACCATTCAGACTCAAATATAAATCCATATTTTGCGTCACCCGATACCAGAAATCAATCAACCTATCCTTAGCCTGTTTGAGAATTGCCAAATCTTCTGGTAAAGCAATCAGTTGTTCTCCAATCATCGGATAATCTAGGCTAATTTCTGCCACTTGTATCTGTCGCCACACAATCCCAGAAACCTGATTTTCCCGTTGATATTCATGAACCGCCGCCTTAAAATCCTGATAGGCGGTAAACTTCTGAATAGCATCAGGTTTCAAAAAGTGATCAATCACCGGATTTCCCACCCCAGGAGTCGCCTTTAAATTCAGTCTTTTACCGTTTAAACAAGCCCTTTTCTCCTCTTGCAAAATGTGTAGCAGTTCCTGTGTAGTATAAACTTTGGACATGGAAACTATCCCCTAAAAGGCAGCGGGAGGCAGCCCATAACAATTAGTAATTAACTATTAATTGACTCCTCCCGGAACTCCTGATTTACTAAGCAGACTGATTTATCATCACCTGATTTTCTTGGCGTAGATAGGGCTTGAATAAACCCATCCAATTCACCATTCATCACATCATTAATAGCCGTCGTTTCCTCACCAGTCCGCAAATCTTTAACCATCTGATAGGGATGAAATACATAGTTGCGGATTTGATTTCCCCAAGCCGCCTCTACCAGGTCGCCGCGAATTTCTGCGATCGCCTGCGCCCTTTGTTCCTGCGCCACGACCAATAACTTAGCTTTCAGTAAAGCCATGGCTTTTTCCCGGTTTTGTAGTTGGCTACGTTCCTGCGTACAACGAACCGCTATCCCCGTGGGAATATGAACTATGCGGACCGCCGTTTCCACCTTATTGACATTCTGACCACCCTTTCCCCCAGCGCGAGACGTGGTAATTTCCAGGTCTTTTTCCGGGATATCTAAATTTATAGCCCCTTCATCCAGAATCGGCATGATTTCCACTCCCGCGAAACTGGTCTGGCGTTTACCATTGGCGTTAAATGGGGAAATTCTGACCAGGCGATGGGTTCCTTTTTCTGCCTTTAAATAGCCATAGGCGTAGGGTCCCTCCATTTCCAAAGTAGCAGATTTAATCCCCGCCTCGTCTCCTTCCGAAATTTCCGCCAGGTGGACCTTATAGCCTTGGGCTTCCCCCCAACGGGTGTACATTCGTAATAGCATTTCCGCCCAGTCTTGGGCATCCGTACCCCCCGCCCCAGCGTTAATGGTCAAAACCGCCCCACTGCGATCGTAGGGACCCGATAGCAGTTGCTGTAACTCCCAGCGATCGATATCCCGACCGAGATGGACTACATTAGACTCAGCCTCCTGTCGTAGGGACTCATCATCCTCTAACTCTAGTAACTCTGCGATCGCCCCAGTATCTTCCAGCGTCTTTCGCCAGTCCTGCTGTTGTTGCAAAACCGATTTAAGGTCACTCAAAGTCTGGAGCGTCTTTTGTGCCTGGGTTTGATCATCCCAAAAGTTCGGTTGGGCTGCTAATTGTTCCAAGTCTTGAATTTTGGCTTCAATGGCGGGTACGTCAAAGATACTCCTGGGTTTTACCCAGGCGGTCTGCCAACAATTCGATTTCTCGTTTAATCTCTGCCACTTCCATTGCGATCGTTACACACTCAGCACAGTATCTAGCGATTATAGCGCTATTTGCTAATCAGAAACAGTCAAAAACCCGGTAATGATGTCCCACAGACTCACTACCGGGTTGGTACGCCAATATGAATATATACCTAGTGATTTTTAGTAGATGCCTATTTTTTCCTGTGGGGGTCAGTTTACAAAACCCCCTCCGAACCGAAAACCAATCTTAGAACCTGCTCCTACACAGCCTGAATGTGACAAGTGATTTGGCGAATACAATAATCAACCCTGATATCTAATCTATCGCCTAGTTTTGGAAGCTCAGTCAAGATCTAAATTGTTCCTACTAACTAACGTCTAGTTTTTGCCAGAGATCGCTTTTTGACCAACCATCATACCGCCAACGGCTACCAAACCTAACAGCATTCCCGGTTCGGGAATTTCTGTCCGGCCGCCTGGTCTGCTGCTGGGGGTGTCGAACACATACAGAGTCGCATGAGACAAGCCAGGTCTTCCTGTTTCCCAGTTTAAATTCTCTAATTGGTCGATCCCGTCAAACAGATAAGCCGCAAAACCTGGACCACCTTTGATCACAAAGGCAAAAGTGGAATTTCTGAGGCTATCATCAAAAAACGTCAGAGTCCCTTTACCTTCACTGGTGCTGGTGATGGTGAAAAAGGCGTTAGAACCACTGCTGGCATCAACTTTGTAGTCGTCTAGTCTAAAACCATCGATTACTGTTTTACCAAACATAGATTCAATGGCAGAAACATTGTCATTTCCAGAACTATCTTGGCAGACGTAAGTTAATCCCGCAAACAAATTGTCTTGGCAAGTAGCAAGGTTGCTACCACCACCGCCAGTGTTGCCACCGCCAGTGTTGCCACCGCCAGTGTTGCCACCGCCAGTGTTGCCAGAGTTGCCAGAGTTGCCAGAGTTGCCAGAGTTGCCACGGTTGCCAGAGTTGCCTTGGGCCATGGCATCCGGTGCAAAGGTGGACACTAAGCCAGCGGCTAAAACTACGGAAGTTACTATATTTAATAATTTAACTTTCATCTTGGCTCTCCAAAAATCTAGGTGGGACTAGGCTGGAAACATGGCGCTTGTTTCCCTATCTGTTCACCATTATACCCAACACCACCAGAACCGTCCTCAGTGTTTGTACTGATTTACAGGATCTTTACATAATGCTCACACTTACTTTAAGTTTCTGTTAAGTAAAGTATCCGCTATCCAATCCTATCATTTATGGATGCAATACAGTTAATAATTGACGCTAATAGATATTATCAGTTTATTTAAACTTCTTTAATTGCGGAAATTCTAGTTATCCTAACTAACTATAGTCGTATTTTCTATGATTCCCGTGAACTTAACCGCCAGAGCCTGACTCTCCACAGAACCCCGAAAAGGAGATAACCCGGCAATTAGTCTTAAAGACCATAGCACCGGGTTATTGTCCCTAGTTTTTGAAGTTGAGTAGAGATGCTAATTCATCTAGCTTTTGCGAGAGATGGCTTTTTGACCAACCATCACACCACCAATGGCTACTAAACCTAACAGGGTTCCGGGTTCAGGAACTGGTATTGGGGGAATTGGGCTATCGAACACATACAGAGTCGCGTGAGACAGACCAGGGCCACCAGTTGACCAGCTTAAATCAGTTAGTTGGCTAATACCGTCAAACAGATAAGCTGCAAAACCGTTACCACCTTTCAGCACAAAGGCAAAGGTAGAATTAGCCAGTGTAGAGTCGAGGAAGTTCATAGTCCCGAAACCTTCTCCAGTGCTGTTGATGTCGAAAACATTTGCGACCTGGCCACTGCTGGCATCAACTTTGAAATCGGCAATTACTTCTCGGTCAAATAGCGCTGCAATGCGAGTAGCATTGTCATTTCCAGCGGGTCCACCAGATACTTGCCGACACTCTTCAAACAAACCACCAAAAATATTATCCTGACAAACAGCGGGGTTGCCAGGTCTGGCCATGGCATCCGGTGCAAAGGCGGACACTAAGCCAGTGGCTAAAACTGCGGCTGTGGTGATATTTAAAAATCTAACTTTCATTTCCGTCCTCCCAAAATATAAATTTAACTAAGCACTAAACACGAGGAGGTTAGCTGTTTCAATATAGTAATTATTATACAGGAGATGACCCATTATTTCTTCAGTGTTTCTACTGATTTACAGTATCTTTACATAAGGTTTACATTGGCTTCATGAATTCAGGAAAATTAACCCATGATGATCAAAGATTGTTAGATGTAGACAAAAACTAATTAATAATTGACTTTTTTTTATATGCGATTTTTTTTTGCGGGGGAAATTTTAGTGAGAGTAGCTAGATATGGTCCAATTTTCTACCATTGAGGTGAACTTAACCCCCTCAGTTTTACATCTTCGGAGAAGGTACCCTGGATCAGAACCCCAAAGTTACCTAATCCCATGGGGTCAATTAGGGAATGTAAAGCCTCCCGCCGCCGTAATACTTGAGAAATTTTTGGGCCTTCGGAAACGGTGGCTATACGATCGCCTAATCCCAAAGCCATCATAAATAAAGCCTGTTGGGTAAAGCCGATGGTTTGGAGTCCCAGCGATCGCCCTTTTTGCTGTAAGGCGGTAAAATCTACATGGGCGGTTATATCCTGTTCACCTATATATATATAGGGGTTATTATGATGGCGATGTTGATAGTAACATTGTAGGGTTCCTTCCCGGCGGGTCGGACTATAAAGGCGATCGGCACTATAGCCATAATCAATAGTTAGCACAAATCCCCGCCGCAATTTTCTAGCCACAGTTTCTACCCACCCCAAAGCGGCTAGATTAACCTCGGTTCGGTAGCCTTCGGGGTAAGCCTCCGATAATAAATCAATACCGACTAACCGAAAATAGTCAGCTAGTTGGGGGGTGGAAAGTTCCCCGACTACTTCGGCTAATTGGTAATCGGATTTTGACCCGGTAGTGGTTAGATAAATTTCCTGTAATTGATTATTCTGGCGGGTGACTAAATGCACCGGGAAAGCGTCGATTAATTCATTGGAGAAAAAACATCCGGTAATTGAATGGTTGGCAATTTCATCTAAATCACACCAACGGATTTGGGTAAAGGGTGCGCCCAATTGCTGAAAGCGCCGCTGTTGTTCGGTTTTTAGTCGCGTGGATTTTTCGGCGATCGCATAATCTAATACCCCGACAACTTGGGGATATTGTCCTTGCAGATAGCCGATAATATCCGCAGCTAAAATTCCTTGACCCGCCCCCATTTCCACTAAGGTAAACGGTTCCGGCTTTCCCAAAATTTCCCACATTTCTACTAACTGTTCAGCTAGTAACTCGCCAAAATCTGAACCTAGGTGAGGGGAAGTGAAAAAGTCCCCCTGTGCGCCTATTTGGGGGGAGTTATGGTTATAGTAGCCCTGTTTGGGGTCATAGAGTGCCATCTCCATATACTCCGCAAAAGTAATCCGATTTTGGGGATGGTTGCCAATTCGTTGACTAATGCGATCGACCAGGGTTACAGATACCATATATCACCAAAATTTCCGCCCACAACTTCCCATTATATCATAGAAATTTTCCCCAACCTAATGATTTATATGGTAGTGGAATAATCCCCGGAATAGGGGATTTCCTCCCCAATTTCCCCTAGTCTTCTATTACCAAGATATCCCCATATTTGGGAGGCTTTATTTTTCCGTTAAACTTGATTCCCATCATAATGGTCAATGCGGTTAACCTCCCCATTGGGGTGATGCTTTAGGTCAGCGACTGTGGGGGATTAATGGGAATAGCCCCGAGGTGGCTTTGTTTTTCCAGAACTTACCCCGGAGACTGTCACCCCCAAATTGACGATTTATTAAGTTTTTACCATGGCTTCTTGATGGTGCGATCGCCCTTTTTGTCCCTACAGTTCAAAAATGTGCTATCTTGGGGTTAACTATTTGTCCAAAATATCTACAGCTAATGGGTTCGGAGATGGAAATTTTCTCGGAGGTCGGCAATGGCACTACTTTTCAATTTAAATTAAATGTGCTAGTCCGAGAACATCACCCTAGGGACAATGGTGCTAAAACTTATCAAAATTATCAGCCAAAATTAGACGATTATCCTCGGGTAAATAATCGGCGTGGTCAACATCTGATTTTGATGGTTGAGGAGAATTATTATAATCGGCAATTACTCCACCAAATTCTATCACCTCATTTTGGAATTAATGCAAGCGGTGGCTACTCAACTTAGTTTTCCCCGGCCACAGGCTGGTCTTGATCAACAACTTAAACAAGCTAATTTTAAACTAGACCGTTTGGCGCGCTTAGATGGATTAACTCAGTTGGCAAACCGTGGCAATTTTCATGAATTTTGGTGGCGGGAGTGGCGGCGTATGCACCGGTAAAAGTTGCCTTTATCCTTGATTCTGTGTGATGTCGATTACTTGAAAAAATATAACGATACTTACGGACATTTAGCGGGTGATAATTGCTTAATTAGAGTAGCTCAAGCTATCCAAGAATCAGCTATGCGTCCGGGGGATTTGGTGGCTCGTTATGGGGGGGGAAGAGTTTGCCATTATTTGATCAAATACTAACTGCGAAGGTGCTATACAAGTGGCTATGCGAATCTAGGTGGCAATTCAACAATTAAATATTCCCCTGCCTCTCTGGTGAGCGATCGCATTACTGTTAGCCAGGGTATTTCTAGCATAATTCCATCTATTAATACCTCCCCGAACTGTTAAAATCCGCAGAGTCTGCCCTATATCAAGCTCAAGAAAAAAGCCGCAATACTTATATGGTATGCAAAATGGAACGGGGCTAATTCTTAATTATTCATTAACTTTTTGATAACCACTTGCTAGTTATAGTATGATAGGATAGTATAGTTATCAATTCAGGATAAATTAACTATGGATCAAGTTGCTAATTGGGACTGGAAAAAGCTACAAAATGGGTCGGATATTCGGGGAGTCGCCATAGCAGGTGTAGCCAATGAACCAGTTAACCTAACTCCTGAAATTGCCACTATCTTAGGTAAAGCCTTCGCGAGTTGGGTCAGCCAAAAACTGGGTAAAAATACCGCAGAATTAACTATGGCGGTAGGTAGAGATAGTCGTCTATCTGGACCTGTGCTAAGTCAAGCAGTTATGGAGGGAATTATATCCACTGGGGCTCAGGTTTATGATTTGGCGATCGCCTCAACTCCCGCCATGTTTATGAGTACCGTTACCCCCGGCTGGGAATGTGATGGCGCAATTATGTTAACCGCCAGCCACCTCCCCTTTAACCGTAATGGCTTAAAGTTTTTTACCCCCCAAGGAGGCTTAGGAAAGCCGGATATTTCCGAGATTTTGGAGTTAGCGAAACTCAACGATTTTGCCAAATCTCCCACCCCTGGTTCTATTATACAACATGATTTTATTTCTGTCTATGCCGAAGGATTAGTTAATACCATTCGCCAAGGTGTCAATCATCCCACCAACTTGGAACAGCCTTTAACTGGATTAAAAATAATCGTTGATGCTGGCAATGGTGCGGGGGGATTTTATGCCGAAAAAGTCTTAAAACCCCTAGGGGCTGATACCACAGGGAGCCAATTTTTAGACCCTGATGGCACATTCCCTAATCATGTTCCCAACCCGGAAAATCAAGCGGCTATGCAGTCAATTTGTCAAGCGGTTATTGACAATAAAGCCGATTTTGGGATTATTTTTGATACCGATGTAGATCGGGGTGCAGCCGTTGATCAGTTGGGGAAAGAACTTAACCGAAATCGCCTAATTGCCTTAATTTCGGCGATAGTTTTACGAGAACATCCCGGTTCTGCGATCGTCACTGATTCCATTACTTCCGATGGCTTAACTCATTTTATCGAGCAGGAATTAAAAGGGGTTCATCATCGCTTTAAGCGCGGTTACAAAAATGTAATTAATGAAGCCATACGACTTAATGAAAGCGGACAGGAATCTTGGCTGGCGATTGAAACTTCCGGTCATGGTGCTATGAAAGAGAACTACTTTTTAGATGATGGTGCATATTTAGTTAGCAAGCTGTTAATTGAACTAGCTAAAACCCACCTAAAAGGTAAATCTCTCACCGATTTAATTGCCAATTTACAGGAACCCGCCGAGAGTGAAGAAGTGCGGATCACTATTCAAAATGATGATTTTCAATCATTAGGTAATAACGTCATTGAAAAACTCAATCAGTTTGTCTCCCAACAAACCGACTGGGAAATTGTCCCCAAAAACTACGAGGGGGTTCGGGTTTCCTGTGGGTCCCCCGACGAGGATGGCTGGTTTTTATTGCGCCTATCCCTTCATGATCCGGTTTTACCGTTAAATATTGAATCAAATGTGGTCGGTGGCGTGGCGAAAATTGCTAACCGTTTATTAGGGTTTTTCCAAGGTATCGACTCCCTAGATATCTCGACATTTTCGGGAATTAAATAACTCTGATTTCCTGCGTCAGACCTATAGTGGCTGGCGCATTCCCCCCAACCCAGAAATTAACCGGATCTAGTATAATCAAGCTATGGCATGAATTACAGCCTATCTGTGTATAGATCCATATCATCAACCTAAGGATGCTTAAATCATGACTCCAGCTAAATCGGCAAATACTGCTGTTAATTATGATATAGAAAATGAAGTTTTAGAACGCTATAAAGCCGGGGCGAAAGATGTTCAGCCTTCCCTGTGTTGTCCGACATCATATAATGGTAATTATCTGGAGATTTTGCCATCAGAAATTATTGAGAAAGACTATGGCTGTGGCGACCCCACCCAATATATTAATTCTGGGGAAGTGGTGGTAGATTTGGGGTCTGGTGCTGGCAAAAATTGCTATATTATCGCCCAAAAAGTCGGCAAAGATGGGCGAGTAATTGGGGTTGATTTTAATGATGATATGCTGGCGCTTTCCCGTAAGTATCAAGATGAAATTGCCGATAAGTTGGGCTATAAAAATACTGAGTTTGTTAAGGGAAAAATCCAGGATTTGGGGCTAAATTTGGCTATGGTGCAAACCTGGTTAAATGATAATCCTATTACCTCCATAGAAGATGTATCCCGGTTTGAGGCAATGTGCGATCGCCTCCGCCAAAACCAGCCTTTAATCCCTGATGCAACTGTGGATGTAGTCGTGTCTAACTGCGTGCTTAACCTAGTTAAATCTCAGGATAAAGTGAAACTATTTGCCGAGATTTACCGAGTCTTAAAAGTCGGAGGAAGGGCGGTTATTTCTGATATTGTGTGTGACGAACCCCCCACCGAAACAATTATCAACGACCCCGAATTGTGGAGTGGTTGCATTGCTGGCGCTTTTCAAGAACACGAATTTTTACAAATGTTTGAAAATGCCGGATTTTATGGGGTCGAAATCTTAACCCGTCAGACCGAACCTTGGCAGGTAATTGATGGCATTGAATTTCGGTCTGTCACAGTTTGCGCCTACAAAGGGAAAGAAGGTCCTTGTTTAGAACGCCATCAAGCAGTAATTTATAAAGGACCTTGGAAACAGGTAGTTGATGATGATGGTCATACCCTTTATCGAGGTCAACCTATGGCAGTTTGTGATAAAACCTTTAACATCTATACTAGGAGTCCCTACAGTGACGATATTATCCCCATTCCTCCCTATCAAAATATTGATCTAAAGGATGCTAAAGAATTTGATTGTCGGCAAAATGCCATCCGCGACCCTAAACTAACTAAAGGTGAGAATTACCACGTCACTAATATTAATAACGACGAGTCTTGTTGTTCTCCATCAAGTTGTTGTTAGGGTCTGATTATCAGCTATTTGATTAGAGAAACTCCCATACTACTACGCGATCGCGTCCTTGGTTTTTTGCCAGATATAAAGCATCATCAGCCAGTCTCAGTAAATCATCTAAAGTTTGGGCGTGTTCTGGGAAACTAGCCACCCCAAAAGAAGCCGTAATTTGACCGAGATCTCGGTTGTGGTGTTGCCGTTTTAATCCGCGAATTCCCTCACATAAAAACTGGGCGCGATCGCTCGCTATTTCTAGGGTAGTGTCTGGCAAAATTAACGTCATTTCTTCCCCCCCATAACGGCAAGCCGTATCAGAACTTCTGATATTTGTTTGGATGAAATGAGCAATTTCTTGCAAAACTAAGTCCCCAGCTTCATGACCAAACGTATCATTGAAGTGTTTAAAATGGTCAATATCTATCATGATAATACATAAGGGTTGATTTTTGCGGTGAGCCTTGGCTAAGGCTTGATTGAGCGTTTCTTGCAGATAGCGACGGTTAAAGAGTCCAGTCAAAGGATCTCGGATACTTTCTAGGCGTAATTGTTCCTGAAGTTTCAAGTTGAATAAAGCCAAAGATAACTGATCAGCAACAGTGCGCCCTAGTTGTTCGGAAGACTCCATATTAACGAAAGACGATTCAGTAATCATGTATAATAATCCCCAAATTTTGGTTTTGGCAATTAGGGGAATACATAAAGAATATTTAGGTAGCAGTTCAGAATTTATATGATTACAAAATAAACCCGATTGCTGGTCACTGGCGGTATGAATTTTTCCCCTTCGTAACGCCCAACAGTCTTTGAAAGTAAATTTTATCTCCTGATGTGGGAGTTCACCAAATGTAGAAACCACTTCTAAATCCGATTCCGGGCTATCAGGATCTATTACCAATACCGCCCCAGAAAAATCGGGAAAAAGCTGTTTGAGAAATTCCGCAATCGCTTCATATCCCTCCTCAACTGCATCGCAGGCTTGCAGAAATTCAATCATTTTGCTGACAATTTCCATTTCCCGATTTTTTTGCTTGAGATGCTGATAAGTAGTGTGTAATATTTCTTCGGTTTGTTTGCGATCGGTGAAATCTGTAGCCGTCCCTAAAATTTCTTGAACCCGTCCATCTGAATGGCGACTAAAAACGAGATCCCGACTCAGTAACCACCGCCATTCTCCATTGGCTTTTTGAACGCGATATTCTACGGTATATATTTGACCATCTTGTGCTTTGGACATATCTTGAAAGTGTTTTTCGATGATGGGTAAATCTTCAGGATGGAGAATTTCATAGAGTAAAGTGCCTCCGGTTTCTTGGATTTTTTCGTAGGTGTATCCTAGGATATCTTGAATATTGCGGTTGATATAAACATTGCGCTTTTTGATGAGGTCGCATATGTACAAAATATTGGGTATATAATCAGTAACTTTCTGAATAAATGTTTTACTGTTTTGGAGTTGTTCAAGCATGAGTTTTCGGGAGGTAATATCTTCGGCAATTCCCGCCCAACGATAGATTTTTCCTGATTTATCAGTGACTGGAAAAACCCGCGCTGCTACCCATCTAATTGTACTATCAGGGCGAATGATTCTGTATTCCTCATCAAAAACCAACTTATCCTGAAACTGGCGCTGATATGCTTCTATCACCCGCTGTAGATCTTCTGGATGTACAGAATTAATCCAATGTTGAGGGTTTTCGTAGAGACTGGCGCAACTTTGCCCCCAAATTTTCTCGTAGGCAGGATTAATATACAGAATTGTTTGACCATCAAAAGATGTCATAAAAAACACTTCTCGCACTGTTTCAGCAATTTGACGGAATTTTTCCTCGCTTTCTTGGAGGGCAATTTCTGCCTCTTTCTTGTCAGTAATATTAATCATAACTCCCTGGAGGAATGTGGGGTTGCCTTGGTCATCGAGGACAACTTGGCCGTTATCACGCACCCAGACCACATTTCCCGATCGCGAAAACATCCGATATTCAACACTAAAGCCTTGATTTTCTTCGATACCTTGACGGATTTCCTCCAACACGCGATCGCGATCTTCTGGATGCACTAACTCCAGCCAATCCTTACTATTTTTTAACCACTCACTGGCTGAAATACCCAGCAAACGCTCAATTTGAGGACTAATATAAAGTATGCTAAATTTGTCATCTAAATTCGCCGTATAGGTAGCCGCTGGCATTTGTTCAATCAGACGGCGATATTTAGCCTCAGAAGCACTTAAAGCCATCTCTGCTTGTCTTTTTTCGGTGATATCAATTACCGAGCCAAATAAGCGTAATGGTTGCCATTCTGCATCATGTTCAACCCCTCCCATACCTTGAATATAACGAATTTCTCCACTGGGACGAACCAGACGATATTCTGTATAAAAAGGTTCTCCCAAGGTTAACGATCGCTCCGTATCTTCCGCGTGGCGATCGCGATCATCCGGGTGCATTTTTTCTCGTAATTCTGCTAAAGTAGGTTCCCCTTGGGTCGGGTCCATGCCATAAATCCGGAACACCTCTTCTGACCAAGTAATTTTACCCGAACTTACATTATATTCCCAAGTGCCAATCCCCGCTATTTTTTGAGAGTTGAGCAAATCTTGAGTGATTTTATATAATTGATATTCGGTTTGTTTGGCTTGGGTAATATCCTCAGCAATGTAGCAAAACCTCAACTTGTCTAAGCCCGAATTGAGGATAGGCGAAACCGTAACCGATAAGTGATGTTCCTGGCTATTTAAGGTGTGAATATACTCAAATTTAATCGGTTTACCAAGCTGTTGACTTTCCCGATAATGTTGAGACCAAAACTCAATAATTGAGGCGGGTACACCCATTTCACTACACCGGGCATTTTTCAGGGCTTCAGGACTCACACCCAAAAATTCAGCCGTTGCATTATTACTAAAAATGTGGATAATATCCCCATCTATGAGTTCTACTACACCCATCATCATGCTGGTGCTATTATAGAAACTAGACAAGATCGCCTCTCGTTCCGCTGCTGCTATTTCTGCTTGTTTGCGATCGCTAATATCAAAACCATAGCCCACCACTTCTCTGGGTTTTTCCGCCGCATCTAATACTAACCTTAGATGTTCTTGCATCCAGCGATCGCTACCATCCCCATGGCGAAAACGATATTCATAAAAAGATGTCCCTTTCGTCAAAACCTCACGAACTTTAGACCAGGCAAAATCTCGGTCTTCTGGATGAATTCTCTCTTCCCAAAACTCGACACTTTCTTGGAATTCTTTCTGAGTGTATCCCAGGACATTTTGCACATGACTACTAATGAATGTCACCCGCATAGTTTCCGGGTCAGAGCTATAGATAATTGCCAAACTTGAATTAAGTAAATCATTCAATCTTTCTTGAGAAAATATTAGCTGTTTTTGAATCTGATTTACCTGATTAATTTCCAGTTCTAGTTGATGCTTAATCTCCGCAATTTCAGCGGTTTTTGACTCTACTTGTTCTTCCAGGGATGATGCTAATTGGCGATAGGCTTCCTTCTGGGATTCTAACTCAATTTCTGCCCGTCTCCGTTCCGTAATATCTTTTCCCGTGCCGATAATATATTCCACTTGCCCATCATCATCACATAAAATTGTATGAGACCAGGCAATTAAACGGCGATCGCCTGTTTTCGTCACCCAATAATTTTCATGATAACTGGGAAAATTCCCCGCTGTTAAATCCGCAAACGCCTTTTTTACGCTGTTCACTTCTTCAGGAACTAATAAAATCTCCCAAAACGGTCTATCTTGAACTTCTTGCCCAGAATATCCGGTAATTTTCACACAGGCTTGATTAAATTTGACGATGTAACCTTGGGTATTGAAAACCACAATTAAAGCCGGAACCGTATCTAAGATAGCCTCGGTCAAATCTCGCTGTTTTTGCAGTTGTTGGTGAGTATGATGGTGGTCATTTTGCATCTGTTTGAGCCGTTCACCTTGTAATTTATTAACCTGCTGTTGTAGGGCTTCAATGGTATTATAAAGTTCCAGGGGATTAAGAGTTTGCAGTAAACTGGTTTGAGTCAAAATACCCACTAATTGCTGTTGTTCATCACACACCACTAACCGACGGACTCCCCGTTGCTGCATTTGTTCATGGGCTACCCATAAATTTTCTGTGGGGTGCAAACAGCATAGAGGGCTACTCATAATGTCAGCCGCCATCATCCGATCAAAATTAAGATCCAGGGCTGAACACTTGACAATATCTCTTTCTGTGACTATTCCTACAGGATGGCACAGGAAACTATCCCCGATTTTGGGTTCAGCAATGACCACACAACTAACCCGATATTCCGCCATCAATTGAGCCAGATGTAAAATAGAAGCGTTAGGGGTAGCATGGATCACGTCTCGCGTCATGGCTTCGGCGACTTGACGTAATTTGAACAAATCCCCTGGTTGCAAACACTCGCGCAGGGTTTGTGTGGAAATTAATCCCAGCAGGTCACCAGTTTTGGACAAAACCGGAAGATGGCGAATCTGATGTTGACGCATCAGGGTAATAGCAGTAAAAATGTCTTGATGGGGTTCTATTGATAGGGTGACTAGATCGCGGGTCATCACCGCCGCTAAGGTTAAATGGTCAAAGCTGCGATATTGGGTAGCCAGGCGCACGAGATCCCTTTCCGTAATTAAACCGACCAGTTTTCCCTGTTCTACGGCCAGGACGCAACTTTTCCGGTGTGGCTGGGTTTCCCTGTCAGAGTCACTTTTTGGCTGTGGGCTGATCATGGAGATGACCCCCATTAAGGGAGTTTCAGGAGAAGCCGTCAGTGGGTGTCGATCAATTGCCTTATATAACGGCAAATTCGAGAACAGTAGATCTTGGCTAATCATTAGCTTAGTTAGGAGATGGTGAATAGGGATTGATTCTGTGGCACTGGCATCAAATACATTATCCCATGGGCGAATAGCCGGAAACAAAACTAAGAAAGCCGAGGGTGTGATAGCTATTCTAGGTAACACAACCAGACTATGTGGGTGGCTGTTGGCAATTAGAGGTAGGATTGTAGTTAGGTTATTTTGACAGTCTTTTTATGAAATACTTTGTTTCTCGTCTGGTTGCCCTACTGATGGTCGTTACCGTTGCCCTGGTGGGCTGTGGTAACTCACCCGATGGTCTAACAGGAAATTATAGCCAGGATACCTTAGCAGTTGTGAATAGTTTGAGAACTGCGATCGCTTTACCGGAAGATGCCCCAGAAAAGGCCGCCGCCCAGGCGGAAGCCCGGACCCTGATTAATAGTTTCGCTTCCCGCTACCGTCGAGACCCAGCGGTTTCTACTTCCAGTTCCTTTACTACTATGCGGACTGCCTTAAATGCCCTAGCAGGTCATTACAGTTCCTACCCTAACCGTCCCGTTCCTGATAAACTCAAGCAAAGACTAGAACAGGAGTTTAAACAAGTAGAAGCGGCTGTGAAACGGGGCGCTTAACTCCGGCTAACCTGATGGGGAAATTAACCGAGGCAACTCAATCTGATCTGTAATGATTAAGAGTTGCTTTTATTTGGTATATGTGCTATGGCTAAATCACCGATCGCCTTAAATTGGCTTCACCGTCTGCTGAGTCTCTATAAACCCATGTTAGGGGCTATATTATTAAGCCTGTTGGCCACTAGCCCAGGGCGATCGCAAACCATAGCCTTTTGTCGCCTCTCCCCAGAGGCGATCGCCTCTAAAGAAAGCCTGCGCCAAAGCGCTCTATCGGGGGATAGCAACGCCCAACAGCAATATAACCAGATCCTGATTCAACACGCCCAAGCTGTATATCGCTGTCGTCAGCAAAGCCGCCCCCAAAATCAGGCCTTATGGTTAAGACTATATAGCTGTGATGCCCAACCCGGAGCCATCGAAAAGCTGTTAGATGACATCATCAACAAAGGCTATAACCAAGTTTACCTAGAAGTATTTTATGATGGTCAGGTGTTACTTCCCGCGGCCAATAACCCCACCCCTTGGCCGTCAGTGATGCGATCGCCCGGCTTGGAACAAGTAGACCTCCTCGCGCAAACCATCGAAAAAGGCAGACAACGGGGGCTACAGGTTTACGCCTGGATGTTTATGCTCAACTTTGGTTATACCTACACCCTACTACCTAACCGCGCCGGAGTCCTTGCGGTCAATGGTAGTGGGGAAACCACCGTCACCGCGAATTTAGACGGCACCGCCAGCAACGATTTTGGGGAAAGCTACATCAATCAGGGTTTCGTTGACCCCTATAATCCCACCGCACGACAAGATTTTAATACCCTCCTGAATGCCGTCCTTAGCCGTCGCCCCAGTGGTGTTCTGTTTGACTATGTTCGCTATCCCAGGGGTTTGGGACCTCAATCAGTAGCCAGCCGGGTTAAGGATTTATGGATTTATGGGGATGCTTCCCTGTCTGCCTTGCTGCAACGAGCCAACAACGACCGGGGACGGGAACTGCTACAACGCTATGTTAGCCAGGGTTTTGTCACCGAAAATGATGTTAATCAGATCAATCAAAAGTATCCTGAGCCAACCGAGCCAACACCAGCAGAGCCACAGGAACCACAGCCACAGGAACCACAGCCACAAGAAAAACCACCCCTGTGGCATGATGAAACCGCCCTCCCCGCTCTCAGTGGCATTCCCAGCCTGGGAAATACCTTTAATCAACAATTGTGGCGGTTGAGTGTGGCTCACGCCCAACAGGGGATTCTGGACTTTTTAAATATGTTTAGCCAGCCAGTACAATCACGCGGCATTCCGGCTGGGGCGGTGTTTTTCCCGGAGGCTAACCGTCGCGTTGGGGAACAGGGTTTTGATTCCCGGCTGCAACCTTGGGATCGGTTCCCTAGTGCGATCGAATGGCATCCCATGGCCTATGGAGTTTGTGGCACCACAAGCTGTATAGTTGAACAAGTGGAAACTGTTGCTAACCAAGCCCAACCGGGAACTAAAATTATCCCAGCGATCGCTGGAGACTGGGGCAAATCCATTAAAAACCGCCCCCCCCTAGAACATCAGATGCGCGACATTATCAATGCTATTCCCCAAATTCAGTCGATCAGCCATTATTCCTACGATTGGCAAGAACCACAACTTACACGCGATCGTCAATCATGTCGGTAATCGGCAAAACCTTTAAACTAGAAGATGATGCTTTCCAGCCTCTTCTATACTGTCGTTCATAACTAAGGAGTTATAACTTTGAAAAGCGCACAACCCCAACAGGGTTTACCAGCCATTGTTCTGGGAATTATCGTCGCACTGGCTATTCTGATTGGGCTTAATTCTTTTGTAATTATTAATCCTGGTCAAGCCGCCGTGTTAAGTATTCTCGGAAAAGCCCAGGATGGCGCACTACTAGAGGGGTTACACTTTAAGCCTCCCATAATTTCCGCCGTCGATATTTATGATGTCACCGTCCAGAAGTTTGAAGTTCCCGCCCAAAGTTCCACCAAGGATCTACAGCAACTTTCCGCTAGTTTTGCCATCAACTTCCGCCTTGACCCCGTAAATGTCGTGCAAGTCCGCCGGGAACAAGGTACTCTACAAAATGTGGTATCTAAAATTGTCGCGCCCCAAACTCAGGAATCTTTTAAAATTGCCGCTGCTAAACGTACCATTGAGGAAGCCATTACTCAACGGGAACAACTGAAAGCAGATTTTGACGAGGCTCTGGTGTCACGATTAGATAAATATGGGATTATTGTTTTAGATACCAGTGTTGTCGATCTGACTTTCTCCCCCGAATTTGCTCGCGCCGTTGAAGAAAAACAAATCGCTGAACAACGGGCGCGGCGGGCTGTATATGTCGCTAAAGAAGCTGAACAACAAGCCCAAGCCGACATTAACCGCGCTAAGGGTCGGGCGGAAGCTCAACGCTTATTAGCCGAAACTCTCAAGGCTCAAGGCGGTGAGTTGGTACTGCAAAAAGAGGCGATCGAGGCTTGGCGACAAGGGGGTTCTCAAATGCCTAAAGTCCTGATTTTGGGTGATTCTAAAAGTAAGGTTCCCTTCTTATTTAACGTCGGCGACCTAACTAAATCCTAATCATTGTCACCCAGTTGTTATTTCCTAGTAGGGGCATCCGCCCCTATTTAAACTATTAATATTTGCCAATAAAGCCCTTAGCTAAAAGATGAATATATTAACTCTACAATCAGTTCAAAAAGACTTCGGGACTAAAGAAATTCTTAGGGATGCTAACCTGAATTTAGGAGTTATGGATAAAGTGGGTTTAATTGGAACTAATGGTTCTGGAAAATCCACCCTACTAAAAATGATTGTAGGTAGCGAACATATTGATGGCGGTCAACTCTGGGTTAACCCGAAAATTAAACTAATATATTTGCCGCAACAACCAGAACTTGATGAAAATAACACCGTTTTAGAACAGGTTTTTGCTGATAGTGGTGATAAACTGCATCTGATTCAGGAATATGAGGAACTTTCCTTAAAAATTGCTAAATTTCCCGATGATGAAAGCCTCATGACTCGCTTTTCCGAAATTATGCAGCGCATGGATGCTAGTAATGCTTGGGAGTTGGAAACTCAGGCAAAAATTATTTTAACTAAATTGGGAATCGAGGATTTTGATGCCAAAATTGGCAGCCTTTCGGGAGGATATCGCAAACGTATTGCTTTGGCGGCGGCGCTATTGCGAGAACCAGATGTTTTATTAATGGATGAACCGACTAACCATCTTGATGCTATGTCTGTGGAATGGTTACAGGATTATTTGAATAGTTATCGGGGCGCTTTGTTTTTAATTACTCACGATCGCTATTTTTTAGATAGGGTCACTAACCGCATTATTGAAATCGATCGCGGTGATTTATATACCTACTCCGGCAATTATTCCTATTACTTGGAAAAAAAAGCCGAAATGGAAGATGTAGCGGTCAGCCAACAACATAAACATAAAGGAGTTTTGCGCCGAGAATTAGAATGGTTAAAGCGAGGACCCAAAGCCAGAAGCACTAAGCAAAAAGCCCGGATTCAACGCATTGAAGAAATGCAGGATGTTGAGTTTAAATCAACCCTCGGCAAAGTCGAAATTTCTACCCCCGGTCGCCGCATAGGTAAGAAGGTAATTGAGTTAAAGGATATTGCGAAATCCTATGATGACAAAACTTTAATTAAAGATTTTACCTATACATTTAACCCCCAAGACCGCGTGGGAATTATTGGCAGTAATGGAGTCGGAAAATCTACCCTTTTAGATTTAATTACGGGTCGGGTTGAACCGGACTCGGGAACTGTGGAAATTGGCAGCACTATTCATATTGGCTATTTTGACCAACATTGTGATAACCTGCTGGAAGCGATGAATGAAAATCAGCGGGTTATTGATTATTTAAAAGAGGTGGCAGAATATGTGACTACCGCTGACGGAACCCAAATTACCGCTTCCCAAATGTTGGAGAGGTTTCTATTTCCTCCCGCCCAACAATATGCTCCCTTAAATAAGCTATCTGGCGGCGAAAAACGGCGTTTGTTTCTGTTACGGGTATTAATGGAAGCACCCAATGTTCTGATTTTAGATGAACCGACTAATGATTTAGATGTGCAGACTCTTTCGGTGTTGGAAGAGTATTTAGAGGAGTTTAATGGATGCGCGATCGTGGTGTCTCATGATCGCTATTTTTTAGATCGCACCGTCGATATGATTTTCGCCTTTGAGTCTCAGGGAGTCCTGCGTCAATATCCCGGTAATTATTCGGTTTATTTGGACTATAAACAAGCCGAAGAAGTCGCCAAAGCACAGTCACAGCAAATGCAGGTCGAGGCTACCCCCAGCCAACCAGAACCGGAAAAATCCCCCCGCTATTCCTGGGGGAAAGACGGGCGGCGCAAACTTTCCTCTAAGGAAAAGCGAGAGTATGAAAACCTGGAAAAAGAAATCGCTAAGTTAGAGGAGAAAAAACAGCAGTTAGAGGCGGAACTTTACCAAGCCTCATCAACTTCTGTCAGTCGGGTGCAGGAGTTACACCAGCAAGTTGAGTCCTTGACAGTGGAAATTGATCAGGCGACAGAAAGATGGATGGAGTTGGCAGAAATTGCCAGTTTATCTTAGAATAAGGGAGGGGGGCTAGGCTTGCACAATCACCATTTCACCGTAGCATCTTTAGCAAGAAAGCAGAAGTTATCATGGCTAAGTTAGACCCGCTTCCCGAAATTCTTGATGCCCTAGCCCGGTCAATGGAAAAGCAATTCCAGGGGGGACTCTGTTCGATTTTACTATGCGATCGCCACGGGAAACTACACCACGGCGCAGCCCCTAATTTACCCAAGGCTTATTCCCAGGCTTTAGATGGGATGATCATTGGTCCCGAAGCTGGTTCCTGTGGAAAAGCTGCTTTTTGTCGGGATATTGTCATCGTTGCTGATATTGCGACAGACCCCCTATGGCAAAACTTCAGACATTTAGCCCTAGAACATCAATTGCGTGCTTGTTGGTCGGCTCCGGCGATCGGTAGTGATCAGCAAGTTTTAGGAACTTTTGCGGTTTATTTCAAGACCTGTCGCACTCCCCAAAATCAAGACTTAGAAATTCTCAGCCTTAGCGCCCATATTGCCTCCATTGCTATTGAACGCGATCGGACTACCCAAGCCTTAGCCGACTTAAATCAACAGTTAGAAGTGCGGGTAGAAGAACGTACCGCCGCCCTCAGAGAAAGTGAAGCTAAGTTAGAAGCAATGCTTAATTTTGCTCCGGCGGTAATTTATGTCAAAGACTTACAAGGACGACATACCTTTGTTAACAGGGCATTTCTGACATTATTTAACTGTACTCTAGCAGATATCATTGGCAAAGTTAACCATGATTTTTACCCACCCGAAGTCGCTGATGTTTTTGAAAAACATGACCGCATAGTAATTGAATCTTGTCACTTCCATCAGCTCGAGGAAGAGGTGACCATCCATGACCAAAATTATACTTTCCTCTCCCATAAGTTTATCCTGTTTGACCAAAATCAGCAACCCTACGCCCTCTGTGGTATTTCCAATGATATTACCCAGCGCAAGGCTTTCTACAATGCCCTCCAACGCAGTCAAGAACAACTCAAGGCAACTTTGCAAGCCATTCCCGACCTAGTATTTAGACTGAACAGCCAAGGGGAATATCTGGCTATTTATCCATCCGAATATGTCGGAAATTTAGTGGACATCAAATTAGCCATTGGTCACTCAATCAAGGAACTATTACCCCCCCCTATTGCGGCGAAATATAGTCAGGTTACGCAAACAGCCCTAGCCACCAAAACCCTACAAACCTATGAACAAGATGTAGTGATTGATGGGGTTTTGCGTCATGAAGAAGTCCGGGTGGCTCCCTGTGGTGACCATGAGGTAGTTTTTGTCATTCGGGATATTAGCGAACAGCAAGCAGCAGTTCGTGAACGCCAAAAATCCGCCGCCACGATCAAGAAAAGTGAGGACAGATTTGCACGCATTGCCAATAATATGCCGGGGGTTTTATATCAATATGTTTTGCATCCTGATGGCTCCCATGATTTTATCTATATGAGTGAACGCTGCCAACAAATTTTTGGTTTAGATGCTTATACAATCACCAGAGATGCTAATGAGTTATTCAGACTTTTTGAGGCGGAAGATTTTATCTCTCTTAAATCCTCAATTTTGCTATCTGCAAGCACCTTAAACACCTGGTCTTGGGAAGGAAAATTGATTACCCCATTTGGTGAAAAAAAATGGATACAGGGTATTTCTCAACCCGAACAACAAGCTAATGGCGATATTCTTTGGGATGGGGTAGTGGTAGACATCAGTGAACGTAAATTGATGGAAATCAAATTACAAAAAACTGTAGCCGAGTTAGACCGGGCTACCCGCCTTAAAGATGAGTTTCTGGCAAATATGAGCCATGAACTGCGTACCCCTCTTAATGGGATTTTGGGGATGTCGGAAGCGTTAAAACAAGGCATATTAGGGACATTGAACCCTAATCAACATCATGCGATCGCCATGATTGAAAAAAGTGGTAAACACTTACTAGAATTAATTAGCGATATTCTGGATATCTCCAAAATCGAGGCGGGGAAACTCGAACTATATCTAACCGAAGTATCAGTGCAGGAACTATGTAACTCTAGTTTAACTTTAGTCAATCACTTGGCATTTACCAAACAAATTAATATAGAGAGTAACATACCCCAGCAATTACAAAAAACTTTCATCAAAGTAGATAATCGGCGGCTGCGTCAAGTCCTGATTAACTTGCTAAGTAATGCGGTAAAATTTACCCATAAATCTGGTAAAATTAACTTAAATGTAGGGATAAGACTATCTCCTAATCCGGCAATTCCAACTCCTCAATCAATCTATTTCTCAGTCATAGATAACGGAATTGGGATTGCTCCCGATGACTTAGATACACTGTTTTTACCTTTCACCCAAATTGATAGTAGTCTCAATCGTCAATATAGTGGAACCGGACTGGGATTAGCTTTGGTTAAACAAATCATAGAATTACATGGCGGTTGTGTTGAGGTGAGCAGTCAACTGGGTAAAGGTAGCTGTTTTACGGTTTATTTGCCCTTTAAAGAAGCATCAAATAATATCATCTCCAAAACAGATGATAATTATAACTTAAAATTGCCGATTTATTCTGCGATTAATTATCCCAAATCTCCGTTAATTATGCTGGCGGTAGATAACGAGGCTCATTTGATTACACTGTCTAGTTATCTGGAAGCTAAAGGCTATAGTTTATTGATAGCTAGAAATGGACAGGAGGCGATCGCTTTAATCAAATCCCAATCTCCCCAATTAGTTGTAATGGATATTCAAATCCCTGTGCTTGATGGTTTAGCATCCATTAAATATATTCGCCAAAATCTCAAGTTAACTAACTTACCAATTATTGCCTTAACTGCTGTAGAAAACACTGGCGAACCGGAAAAATTACGAGAAGCGGGAGCCAATGAATATCTAACTCAACCGATTAAATTAAAACATTTATCTAACCTAATTCATAACCTTTTAAACCCCTAACCTTGTCCCTATAGTCCCACCCATCATCAAAGCCAGTCCCGTTAACTATCGCCCCTCAATTATAGCAATAAATGTGGTCGGTTAGATGTTGTTGTCAGAGGCGATCGCCTTTTTATATTGACTGAAAAGTGCGATCGCTTTTGGGAGTCAGGGAACCTCGGCTAAAGCGGCTTTAACTACTTCCACGCCAGTGCCGGGAAGGTGTGCGTTTTCGCTTAAATATCGCTTCCAGGCTTTAGTCCCTGGTTGTCCAGCGAAAAGTTGTAGGATATGGCGGACAACGCTGTTAAGTCGCCCTCCCTGACTTAACCAATTTTCGATATAGGGAAGCATTTGTTCTACTACCTGATGACGGGTGGGTGGGTTGATATTTTCGCCGTAAATTTCTCGGTCAGCGATCGCAAATAAATAGGGATTATCATAGGCGGCGCGACCAATCATTACCGCATCAACTTTTGTGAGTTGTTGTTTCACCTGTTCAAGGGTAGTAAATCCTCCATTAATTTCAATTGTCAAATCGGGAAATTCTGCCTTGAGACGGTGAACATCTCCATAACGCAGGGGGGGTATATTTCGGTTATCTTTGGGGCTTAATCCTTGTAGCCATGCTTTGCGCGCGTGAACGGTAAAACGCTGACACCCAGAGGCGGCGACCACCCGCACAAATGCGGCCATATCTTCATAGCGATCGCGATTATCGATACCAATACGATGCTTAACTGTTACTGGAATATTAACTGCTTTTTTCATGGCTGAGATAGCTTCAGCAACTCTTTCCGGTTCCGCCATTAAACAAGCGCCAAAGTTACCATTTTGCACCCGCGCACTCGGACAACCTACGTTGAGGTTAATCTCATCATAACCCCAATCTTCGGCGATTTTAGCACAGGTCGCCAGTTCATTAGGATCATCTCCCCCAACCTGTAAGGCGAGGGGTTTTTCTTCTGGTGAAAAGTCCAGTAATTTGTGGCGATCGCCGTTAATAATTGCAGCACTTGTCACCATTTCTGTATACAGTAGGGGACGGCGGGTAATTTGTCGCATGAAGTAACGAAAATGGCGATCGGTCCTATCCATCATGGGTGCAATACTCAGGATATGACTTTGATAATTGTCCTCACTTAACCTCAGTTGGGGACTGATAGCTGTCATGTTTAAAATCATAGACTATACTATAATTAGAGTATCTAAGACTATCTAATAATAGTATACCATGACTAATTTTTATGGCAATCTTTCCCCCCAACCATTCCGCCCAAATATCTGATCAATACTCACCAACTGCTCAATGTTCAGCCCGGATTAACTCATCACTCTGCGCCATATCTTCCCCCATGACATCATCGATATTAATCAACCCGTGATTAGGCAAAAAATTACAGGTAAAACTTGATATAATTAGTGGGCTTACTGATTACTTACTGAGTCCATAATTAACCATGCTAGAACCAGGGACATTACTGTTAAAACTTCAACAGCAAACCGCACGGGCTTTAGAGGTCGGTGCATTACAGCCTATTAGCACCCATTATCAGCTCATTGAACAGGCGGAAATCCCTTTTTTGGTCAGGGTGATAGATAATCTACAACGCAAGGCTACAGTCCAGGAAAAGCAGGAAAAAACCCAGACCGCCACCGGGGTAGAATTTAATCCTTTTTTACCTTATGACCCTGATTTATTTGTCGAGAATTTATCAGCTACTCATGTGGGTTTACTTAATAAGTTTAATGTCGTCGATTATCATCTGTTGATAGTAACGCGGGATTTTCAAGAACAGGATAGTTTACTAACCTTAGAAGATTTTGAGGCTATGTGGCTGGCTTTGACCGAAATTGACGGTTTAGCCTTCTATAATGGTGGTCGAGAGGCGGGGGCTAGTCAACGCCATAAACACCTTCAACTTGTGCCGTTTCCCCTAATTCCTAATGGTTTAAATGTACCGATTGAAAAGGCGATCGCATCTAGTATTTTTTCCGGTTCAATCGGTAAAATACCCCCCTTTGAGTTTCGCCATACTTTATCATTATTTGAACCCGGTTTAGTCACTGATTATAAATTAGCCGCCCAAGTGACTTTGGCAGAGTATTTAAAATCCTTGGATTTTCTGAACATCTCAATTAATGATCAGGGGAAACCCGCCACACCTTATAACTTATTAGCGACTCGAAATTGGCTGTTAATTATACCGCGATCGCAAGAAAGTTTTGACGAAATATCCGTTAATTCTTTAGGGTTTGCGGGGGCGCTACTGGTTGGTAATCATCAACAATTGGCACAACTAAAGCAACAACAACCCTTAACTATTCTTAAGTCTGTGGCTTTCCCTATTTAAGCTACAGATAGCGCCTGTTTAATGCGTTGAACAAATGATGCAGGCATTCCCGCCACCCATTTTTCTCGGATGATACCATCTTCCACTATTACAGCGGTGGGGACAGTATCAATTTTTAGGCGATCGTATGCTACGCTATCTAAAGCGACCACCGAAAAATTGAGTTGATAACTATCAACAAACCACCGCATTTCATCATAATTAGTAAACGCGACAACCCCTAAAACATCAGGCAATTCCGGGCAATCATGGACAATTTTTAACACCTGTAACCAGTCCTTGCACTGAGGACAGCGGGGACTCATAAAAACGATTAATTTTGAACCCAAACTGAGGTCTAAATCTACTGCTTCTCCTAACCATTGATTTTGCCAGGGTCGGTTAGCTTGAATCGGCGCTAAATCAAGGAATGGATAGCCATGAATATCTAAATAGGCTAGGGAAGCTGAGGCGGCTGTATAGCTAACTAAAAACGTCGCTATAACAATCATCCACCGCCATAAAATAGTCCCTGTGTTATAGTTGCCAATTAAACCTACACCTAGGAAAATAATATATAATAAATTCAGCAGTAAACTTTGATTGGGGGTGATTTTTAGCCAGCCATTATAACAGCCACAATCTTCCGTTTTTCCCGTCGATGTACTCCAATAAGTTAACCACGACAGACCCATTAAAATTATGATACTAAACGGGATCATAATGGCGGGTGTCGCCCCGAAAATTAACGCGGTTCCTATGGTCGCTTCAACAGCTATAAAAGTGATGGTTATCGGTTCAATTAACCCAGAAGTAAATAGCCTCAGTTGGGCGATGTGTTGGGCGAATTTCCAAGGTTCACTAATTTTGGCGATCGCTGTTAGTAAAAATACACTTCCGACAAATACAATACCAAAATTAGCTAATGTTGCGGATATCATAGTTAAATCATGGTTAAGCGTTAATCACAGGGGTTGGGCTTCCTACAGGTTATCCCCGAATCAACTAGAGACCCAGGGAAACCTATATACACTGGGGAAAGGACATCTGACAATTATGTGATAAAACTTTGCATTGTTCAAGATTTAACCTTCCCATATCTATGATATCATTGTTTATCTTCAATAGTAGCTTTACCTCATTTTGGTATCCCCAACTGAGGCGATCGCTTGCTTATTTGGGAGGGACACAAAATCTATAGCAATTCCTGATTGATCTACATCTAAACTCCCCTTACCCTATTGGGGAGAGGGGTTAGCAGTGAGGGATTAGATAAGTTAAAATCTGATTAATACCCATGAAACAATCCCTTAATACTTCATAATTCAGTCAGGTTAATAACTGCTATAGAAGACTCTTGTAAATTACCAGTATACTTATAGAAAAGTGGGAACTAGAATTAACAACCTACAAGTTACTAAAGTTGTAGATGGAGATACTATCAAAGTCTTGCTAAATGGTCGCCGAGAACCTCTGCGATTGCATTGCGTTGATACCGAGGAATCATTTGCTAAAGGTTCCAAACCTGTCACGCAAACCGGAATAGAGGCTTCAGCTATGGCTAAAAAATACTTCACCGAAGCTGATGGAACCTTAACCCAAGTTGATTTGGAATTTGATAGTCATGATTCCTTAAAAGTCTGCTTAGACAAATACCGAGATACCTATGGTCGTTTGATTTGCTATGTTCATAAGGGCGATGATAATTATAACTTGCGATTAATTCAAGAAGGTTGGAGTCCCTATTATATTAAATATGGGCGATCGCAATTTTATCACCGCCAAATGATGGAAGCAGAAGCGATCGCTCAATCCCATAATCTCATCATTTGGAATCGTAATTTACCTCAAAATAAGCCATTTCGTGATTATGAACTATTAAGCTGTTGGTGGTCATTAAGGGATAGTATTATTCAAGATTATCGCCATCATGGCAAAACAGCCGGAGTGCTTTCTGTCCGTTTTGATTATCCCGAAATTCTAGCCGCCGCCGCTAGTCAACAATGGATTACTGTATTTTGTGACTTACAAGATGGTATCACCAAATGGATTGGTAATAGTGCCTTAATTCATACAGGGTCAAAAGACCATATTATCAAGTTATGGATACCAGAAGCCAAAAGCGATAAAAATGCACCCATTGTCCGATTGATTAATCGTCGATATGCTGGTCTCGGTCGAGGATATGTTTATATTACTGGTCGGGTTATTATGTATCGAGATAAACCCGAAATCACCATAAATCACCCACAGCAATTATCTGATTTTTGTCCTACACCACATCACTTACAGCAATTGATAGCACTTGGGGAGCCTGATCATGTACAATCAAAGATAATTGTTGAATCTAGGAGTTAAGAAAAATGCCAGCCGATTTACCAAAAGGATTCCCAGAACCCACAGCCATTGGAACTATTGAAGTTAAAAAATACCCCCATTATCGGGCTGTTACCTACCGTCATCAGGGAGATTTAACCATCGCCACCCGCATGGCATTCAACCCCCTATTTCAACATATTAGCACTAATAATATCGCCATGACAACCCCCGTCGAGGCGCGATATTTACAGGAAGATTCCTGGGAAGAAACATCGGCGGCTGATGTGTCTTTTTTATATTCTCAACCCGAAATTAATCCCCAAACTGTTGATTCTGATGTCACCGTAACAGATACCCCAGAAATGATCGTCGTTAGCATTGGGATTCAAGGTCCTTATACCTGGGAAAGCTACCAAATACATTTGGATAAATTGAAAGACTGGTTACAACAGCATCCCGAATATCAAATTTTTGGACCCCCAAGACGCTTGTTTTATAATTCCCCCATGACTCCCCCCTATTTAAAATATAGTGAAGTACAAATCCCCATTACTCCCCGTTAACCGCTGGGGGTTGACAAGTTTTGGCGACTCATCATATAATATTGACATATTCTTTTTTCATAATTGGAATGTTTTAGTCAAAAAAAAAATGTGTATTTCCCCATTATATAAATAATACCACAGCCTCACCCCAAAATCAAGACGCGACCCCCAACCAGAAATTTTTGTAACAATTATTAATTTTTTGTTACAAAAGTTAATCTAATTATCAGAATAGACCGATACCGGGGAATCGCCCTGGGTGTAACCATAACAGGCGGGACTATGTTAGAGGGAACTAGAATCCAAGCTCTTGGCTTCTTCGTCGCTTTGGGGAAGGTGTAAGCCGCACTCTTGTTTAAGTCCCCGGAACCGGGTATCACGATCGCTTTGATCACTATCAGTCACCGGGCGACTGGAATGCCAATCACCAACAGTAGTGTAACCGAGGTCAAAATAGGGATGATAGGGGAGGTCGTGGGCGGTTAGATATTGATAGACATCGCGGGAATGCCAATTAAGAATCGGGTAAACCTTATAACGACCCGATTGGTAATCAATAGAACGCAAAGTTTGGCGGTGTGCGGTCTGATCAGCCCTAAGTCCCGCCAACCAAGCCGTAGCCCCAAGTTCATTTAAAGCCCGTTGCATAGGTTCAACCTTGCGGATTTGGTCATAGCGGTTAAAGGCTTCGAGATCATTTTGTTCCCACAGACGACCATAAAGTGCTTCCATCCTAGCCGGAGACAGGGAAGATTGATAGACTTTCAGATTGAGTTGGAGGCGCTGAGTCAATTCTTCAGCAAAGCGGTAGGTTTCAATGGGAAGATAACCCGTATCGACCCAAATCACCGGAATATCTGGAACTACCTGGGTAACTAGATGTAGCATCACAGCCGATTGGATACCGAAACTGGTACTCATCAACAACCCTGACCCAAAAGTTTCCGCAGCCCATTTCACAATATCAGTAGCATTAGCATTTTTGAGGCGATCGTTAATGCTATCGAGATCCAGTTGCTCTAAAGTGCGATCGTCACAGCACCCGTTTTGGTCTGACGGGATAGATGCAGATTGTCCGTTGGAATTAATTAGACTCAAATTCGTCATCTTTTTTCCCTCCTAGAGACCCCCGCCATAGCTGTATTCAGCTGGGCTGGCTGCCGGAGTAAACGAGGGGCAGCACTTAGTTGGCATACGAATAACCATCCTTCTTGTGAATATTTGACTGATACATTTACGCGACATTTTTCCGGTTGTTCCCGGACAATGCAACGATAGCACTATTACCCGTTAAGGTAACAGAGGCGGTATCCCGCAAAGCTTTTAGAAAGATTCCAAAAGCACCGTTCCAGTCCCTAGGTAGAGTGAACCCACACTCCGGACATCGGAACACTTTTGAGCCACCTAGCTGGGAATGCACATGACCACAGTGAGTACAGGTTTTGCTGGTGTATTCTTCCGTCACATCTACAACTGTGGTTCCAGTTATTTCCCCTTGATGTCTCAGGGTTAGTTTGAATCGATAATGCGCCCATGTCAGCATGGCGCGGGCAGTCTTAGACCTGATTAGACGCTTCACCTTGGCAACCATATCGGAAGTCTCGAAGGTGGGCAAAAAAATTAGGCTGTAGTTGTGAGTCAAGTAGTGAGCAATTTGTTTGTGGGCTTCATCAACTAGATTGCGGATTTTGGTTCTCATTCGTTGAGCCGCTTGCCTCATCCGTCGCCTCCTTGAACGACAGGGTTCCTTGGCGATTCGGCTCATTAAATCATCCAAATGTTGACATAGCCTAGTAATGCGTCCAATATCCCCGGAGCCCAATTCCAGAAATCGTGAACCATCAAACCCGGTTATGAAAGTTCGCACACCCGGGTCTAATGCAATCACGCCAGTAGCGTCAGTTGGGGTAACGGCAACTGGTTCAGGGAAAATCGCCAACCATCGACCTTTGGTAAACACCAACTGAGTCCCTTGCCCGCAAGTTTTAGGGATGGGTTCGGAAACCATGAAAGTTAATCCTTTCGTGAGTCTTGGATACCAACTCCCTGAAGAGAAATTAGCATCGTTAAACTTGATGGCTTGAGAACTATCCCGACAGCTCCTAAACCTGGCGCCAGGACTGGCTGAAAAGGCGAGATAGGCATCAAAGATGGCATTTTGCCGAATGTGGCCGGGTGTTTCTTTGACCCATTCGGGTAAGTCACTCTGCATCACTTTATTGCGTAACTTTAACTTGCTTAGTCGTTTACCACTCCTAGATAATGCAATTGCTTGGTTGTAGCAATACCGACAAGCAGCCAGCCATTTACGCCAGACTTGATTTAGCTCTGGGCTGGGGTAAATCCGGATCTTCTTTGACCTGAGTTTTGTATTTACTCCGTCCGTATAATCTGGAGCTAAAGCAGTGGAGGAGGGCGAGGATGTCCTCAACCATTTCTGGTTCTGGACTGAGACTTGTCTGGTTGAGAACCATGAGTGAGCAACTGTTTTGCTCACAGAGCCATCCAAACAAGTCAAATCCCCATATTGCCAATCGGTCTGGGTGGGCAACGACAACCATGCCGACATCTCCTGACAAATGATGTCCCAGTAAGGCCAGCATTTTCTTTCCCTTGAAGTTGAGCCCGCCTCCGATTTCTGAGACGACTTCTGCTTCGGGGTAGAGGTTGGACAGTGCGGCCACCTGTCGGTTGAGGTCTGACTGCTGGGCGTGGCTACTAACTCTGGCATAGATAACGACTTTGCGTTTGTCACTGCCTGATTTGGCAGCAGTATATCACTCAACGTTGTATCGTCGTTGCCCAGCGGGGGTTCTGATGGTGTCGATTGAGCCATTGTCGTCCCATCTGCGGAGTGTTCTTTCATGGACTCCAAGGATTTAGGCCGCTTCCTTGGGTTTGACATATTTGGCAATAGGTTTATCCTCAACCCTTCTCGCTTATTATACTGTATTGCCCTAAAATATTAACCGAATTTGTGATTAAATCATGCTCTCTCCACGCTAAAGCAACGGAGATTCGGGAATGAACCAAAAGTTCTCACAGGCGTAGTCAAAGCGCCCCTATAGGTAGCCATAAGGCTTCCCTTTACTTTTTTTCGATGTCCCTTTTGCCTCTCGCCGATGAAACCACTTTGCTACCGACATTTCTGCATTATGCAAGTCTGCCCTCACGGGATGTTAAGCCCCTTTCATTCGGGTCTTAGAGAAGGCAGTTATATGATACCATAGCACCCGCCGGCGTAAGCACGCCTGTCGCTTTTCCTCCCCGTTAAAGAGACGGGGCTACCAAGCCACCGAGCTTTCAGCGTGTTGAGATCTTAAAACTTCCAGCAGTAGCCGTGGTGCAACCCACAGAATCAATCGTCCGGTATGATGACTTATCCGCAGTCCCCACAGCGGGTTTAGGCATAACCCAAACAAATCTTACCCAAAAATTCCCTGAGCAACTACCCTTGTTTTGACGCTCCCCGCTCTAAATAGACGGGGATTCTTCATTCATAGACTTGCCATAATTTAGCAGGATTTCTCCAACCAAACTAGAGGGCAAATCTCTGAAGCTTGAGATTTGGTGCGCCCCACCATACTTAATCCTTTTGGCAATATGTTTAAAGCAGCGTTTCTATCACGGAAGTCTGTATATCTGCAATGAGGGCAGACATGAGTGCGAGTAGATAACGACTTTTCTACCCTTTGGTCACAATTAGAACAATTCTGAGAAGTATTATGGGGTGGAACAGCAATAACCAATTTGCCATACTTATCCCCAAAATACCCTCGCCATCGTTTAAAAGTAGCCCATCCTGCATCGGTTATCGACTTGGCTAAACGATGATTTCTAACCATACCTCGAACATTCAAGTCTTCACAAACTACCAAACCGTTAGATTGGACTAAACGGAGTGCCACGCTTTTGACAAACTCTTCTCGCTGTCTGCTTACTCTTAAATGTTTTTGGGCCTAAGGAGTTAAAGGGGTTATGGTATCTCTAGGATCTAATTTTATGGAGAATTGAACATAATATCCATCTGCTTGTCTAATAATCCTCACTCGCTTAATCTGTTCAGGCTGATAGTAATTAATATCCCTAGAGCCGATCAGCTTGAGCTTACCAATACCTTTTTGGTCGGTAAAAGTGATCTGCCGTTTATTGTCTGATAGTTTCCATCCAGAGACTTTATATTCTACCGAACGAGAATGTTTTTTGAATCTTGGATACCCCTTCTTCCCCTTGACCTGGTTTTGGCAATTCTCGTAAAAACGAGTAATGGCACCGAGAACCCTTTCAACTGCCGTTTGACAAGCATGATAGTTTAAATCCTTGACCAAATCAAACACCTTCCGCAGTGCTGTGTTGCATCGAAATAAGTCAACCTTACCTATGCCACGATTGTCCATCCAATAACGAAGCACCTTATTGCCGACAAACTGTGCTGTCCGTATTGCTTCATCAATGGCTTCGACTTGATGTGGCTTGGGTTGGACTTTGTATTCGATCACCAACATTTTGACACTGTACGCGCTGGTATCAGCCATTATAGCCTAAAAAATAAACGCGGGTTAAAACCCGCGAGTCGCCCTAACCCTCCCTTGAAAGACGAGGGCTTGCGGGCATCCCGTGTGATTTTCGTCAGATCCATAGCCAAAATTTTGGTGAAAATTTCTTGATTTCCTCCACAAGATCTTCACAATCTCATGGTTTGATGAGAATTAACTACTTTAGTAAACCGCCAGCACCCCTTTTATAAAATCGCTGGCCTATATGATCAAAGCATAGCCTGAGTCCATCGGACTTGGGCTATGTTGTCTGCGAGGAAAAAGTTGGTTTTTGCCGGGGCGGGTTTATTTACAGTTCCAGAACAGCAACCACTAGCCTGTAACATAGAAGCTGATCATCAGAATTCCGCTTTTTCCAAGGTTGAGAAAGGCTAAGAAAAGAACCACCAGACATTCAGGACTTAAAATATAGTCATTGTCTAGTTTAGTACAAAGCTCTGGATCAGTCACGTTTAAGACCAAGCCAAGCTGTTACCGCCCTCTAAAGGAATTTCCCCTTTCCACTTCCCGTAATTATTGCACCAAGTTTTAAACCCGTCAACCTTGACTATTTGTAATGTACGTCTTTGATGGCGAGGCAATGAAGATATGTATGAATAGGGGATAGCATTCAGCCAATCATGACAATGACTATGAATAATTTCATCATCACAATAACAAACTACGTCCATAGGGCCAACTCTGCCAATGTGCTTCCAGGAACCCCTTAAAATCAGTCTATTCTCGTATTCATATCCATTTCCTGTATCACTTAGAGGTATATCAACGATATCCAGAGGTTGGATAAGCCTTCCATTAATCTGAGACATATTTACCGGAATGCGACCATCATCCAATCTAGTCACAGGACGAACCCATTTACCTGTAGATATTTCTATCCCAGCAATACAACGGTCATTGTTCTTCCGAGAATTAGCAAGACAAATTAATTTTGACATCATCCTTACGACTTATAGGATAGGTGATGAATGTTTATATTTCCCCATTTTTGGTTTAAGTATTCAGCAACTAAGCGACGATGACAGTTATGAGGTTTAGCCTCACTGCAAAGCAAACAGGCTCCATGAGCTAAATCTGGGGACAGTTTTTTTTCGATTTGACGCTCCTCCATCAGCGTTAAAAATTTCTGCTCGTATATCGACCAATCTCCTTTTTTCTTTTTGTACTCATCAAGAATATCTTTGGTGGGAGCCAAGTCTAAAATATGCACATAATCAATATCGTTGATAGTTTTCAAGAAATACTCTAAGTCGGCTCTTTTAGCGAATCCCGCCAATTGAGATACGTTATTTAGGCGAGTGTCTATAACTGTCTTAACACCTGCTTTTTTAAGAGTTTCAAAGAAATTTTGTGCGCTCTTTTTAGTGAAACCTATGGTGAATAAATCAACCTTATTTTTCATGGCTATTATCCGGTTCGACATAAGCAATCTCATCCCCCTGAAGTCGATAAGCTTGGCTCAAGCATTCTTCTCTTGTCGGTAAAATTTGGGGGGAAAATAGGGAAAGCTGAACTTCTTGTGAATCGCCAAAATCCCTAAAACCATGCTTGACAAGCATTCTATCTTCCAAATGCTCATGAGATTCTAAATCACCATTCTTGAGGATGTGATTTATAGGGATATCCAAATCCCGTAAGTGCTGACAGACCAAGATGGCTCTGTGACAGGTTAATGGATCTTTTTCAGCACACATCAGCGAAATCTTATGTTTTTTCAAACCTTTCTGAAGTCGCTTAATTCCTTGGTGAAACGCATCTGTGAGGGCAATTCTTTCATATACGGCTTTACCATTGATATAGCAGTCGGGGTTACTAGGTCTTGCACCCAGTTCCCGTCCCAGAAAAACATATTGAATTCCCTCTTTAGCGAGAAACTCTTGTAGGGATGAGCGATTGAAATGTGACAAGAATCGGCTGTAGGGATGTGAACGTACATCAGCAACAGCGGTTACTTGATGCTTTTGGAGCAGGGAGATAAAAGCATCTATCTCATGATTAGAGTGACCGATACTGAATAACTCCATGCTGCTCCTCTGTTGTTACCTAGTCATACCATCTTATATAGTAGGGTTCATCCAGGTATATGAACCGTGGTTATTATGATAGTACAGACGCGCTTGGCTTGTCAATCTTAACCAGTTTCCCAATCAGGTAGAGGGGGGATATCTAACTATTCATCAGACAAGGGCAACTCAGCACAACTGCGATCGCCCTGCCCTATCCCATAACCCCTATGCCATAGGCCATAACCCATAACCCCTATCCCATAACCCCTATGCCATAGGCCAATTATCCCCTGGATTAGCTTCCCAGGGAAAAGCGATCGCTTCTGCAAAGATTAACGGGGAGGTCGAGGCGAAAATTGCCCCCAATGTATTCGCACACGCAGCAGGATTTTGGCACTGGGGAGTTGATAACTCCCCATGCTCGTTTAAACTCAACCTTTATCCTAAGGGCGATTGCGAGACTTCACTTAACCCGATAGTCGTACCGTTACACTCTAAATGCACTCCATTTAGTCTTAGCACATGGGACGATTAGTGCATATCCCTTAGCAACAAAACTTAATTATTGACGGGTTAATCAATAAGCACAACTTAATCAATCTGTCAAATAGCTACATCACCCCCCAACCAGACACCGATAGGTTAACTCCCTTGTGATACCCGTCAATGGCAAGCCTATCGGTTCGTACCTCACCATTGACTGCTATCACGTCGGTCGTTTCCCCAAAGAGTGTTTGTTCCGGTTGGGGGGAGGATATGTTTCAAAATCAACCACGATAGCCGTAGGTAGCCGTAGGGGGGAACCCGCTAGGGAATCAACGTACAAAGATATCAGACCGCCTTTCCGTGGACTAGACCTATAGGGGAAACCATGTGCGATTGCCAAACCTAAACTATCTCCTACCGGATCCAACCCGATACCCACCAACTTCTAATCAACCGGGAAATATCTGGGATGAGAGCGACTACCCACATAATCCTTAGCAAGTCTCCAATCTTTGGTGGTAATCACCCCGTGCGGAAACCGATACCAACATAATCAGTTCACCCCCAAAATCTTAGTCGTAGGTTGTAGGTAAAGCTATCTGTTGGGGGTAAAGTAGTTCTGGGTAATATCTGGACATGATAGGGTAGGCATTCATATAAACTTCTATCAGGCCTGAATATTCAGGCCTGAAACGGGATAGGCTAAATGATTTTTTAACCTTTTTTCGACTTCTATCAGGCCTGAATATTCAGGCCTGAAACGGAAAAATACATAGACACCCCCTACAGTCAGAAACCATAGGGGGCCATTAAGTTATTGGGGTAGCTGTTAGGAGCTAGGGCTTACGCCAACCATCATCATCAATATCATCTCTGTTGATTGGGAGATGAGGTGATTGTTTTTTGCTCTCTAACTGTTGTTTACAGATTATTTGTTCTAACGATTTTTGTAAAAACTCAAATAATATACCTAACTTATGATTATTTAAATCTAGTTTTGATTCGATAATTTTATTCTCCTTGATTATCGCATACGTTGAACACAAGACCACAATTATTATCAAAGCTAATTCAATAATTATGAATCTTTGACAGATTGATACTATATTCATTACATTAATCTCCAAAAATAAAGGGTAAACCATTTAATCCGTTCTAACGGGTCAAATACCGCATAAAAGCTGCTATATGGTGGTGATTCAATTATTTGATATTCATTAAGCCAGACAATCTCACGTTTAACCATCATATTCTGTTTGACATCATTGTATGCGTAAAATTTTAACCAACCCGCCATTTTCCAATAAGTGGAAACCTGGTCAGCATCAAATAATATCCTAACAAATTTACTGCCTGATATATCTGGCAATCGCTTACTCCCGTGTGGGGTATCATCTTCTTGGATAAAATATTGATTGTAAGCTAAAAACCAATTAGTTTCAGATATATCATATTTGTTAGACATTATCTCACCTGCTTGATTACATTATCGTTATCCGTGTCACACCATAAATCACCTACACTTAAACCGATAGGGCTTGTCGGTAAATTACTGATATTACCATTTGTAGATGCTGTGGGTTTACCTAGTGCGTCTAATTTTTGAGATAATTCTTGAATCCCTGCCACTAATAAAGGAACTAATTTTTCATAAAGAATCGTCAGATAATCTATTTTTTTGTCGTCAACTTCAGGGCTATCTGTGTGGTCATTTTTAACTACTTCAACCGCTTCTGGGTAGTGCTCTTGAACTTCTTGTGCGATTAAACCTATTTTGGCTTCTTTGTCACAAAAGCCATGCAACTCTGCTAATTTATTGTATTTGAATTTAATTACATTCAATTTTTTGATTAAATCTAAGCTATTAACATTCTCATTTAAAACAGTTTTAAACCTGATATCTGAAGACCCTTTGACATAATCCCCGCTGTCATTAATGTACGCAATACCTGTGACACCTAGTCGAAATCTAGTATGTATGTTTGAAGAACCTAGACCATGGTCTTTTATGAAATACATTTGATTGTTATATACTTGCATTGTATATGTATTGGGAGAAGCACCTCTCCAAACACTATTTTCAAGAAAATTAATACCATGATATATAAATACTCTAGGATTAGGCTCTGCTTCAAGTAGCATAGAATAATTTCCCTGATAAGAAAACGCCCAGCTATTTCCTCCAACTCTACTATTTAGTACTAAACTTGCCGTACTAGCAATAGACCCTATTCGGCGTATGTCAAACCCCCTCCAAACATTAAAATCAATAAGCATATTTCCATCGGGGAAACTTCCATCAGTCGTAAAAGTTACTGGATTATTTGTTATGTTAAATGTTTTAATTCCGGTTATTGTTTGATTTCCAGAGGTTCTTAATACAGTTGAATCTACATTAATTGTTCTATTAGCTGCTAATGTTCCCCCACCACTTAAACCATCTCCTGCGGTTAATGTAATGTTTGAATGAGTATGAGTTGTAGGTGTTCTAGCATCAGATAATCTACTATCATTACCTTGACAAGCTGTTCCCGCTGTAGTCCCATACGCTACAGCCCATGTAGTAGCAGCACTACCATTAAAATTATTTCCAGTTAATCCTGTACCATTTGTTAATGTATTTGGAGTATTTGCAGTTATCGTTATATTAGCGCTTCCATTAAATGAAGTTCCATTAATAGTTCTAGCTGTTTGAAGTGTAGTTGAAGTTGAAGCGTTACCCACTAAATTACCAGTTATACCAGCGCTACTAAATAAAGCTCGTTGTACACCACCAGTTGTGATTGCTAACTGGTCAGCAACAGGTCGATAAATACCTGTATCTAAATCGCCAGTCCAACTAAAGCTAGGTAAATTAACAGTATCTGAAGCATTACCTAAAAATTTAGCAAAGTCTACTGTACCTGACCCAGTTAAATTAGTCATACCACTATAGCTACCAGATATACTGGCATTTGGTACAGCACCAGATAGATTAGCTGCATTTAAACTGGTAACAGGAATAGTAATATTAGCACTGCCATTAAAACTGGTTGCTGTACCTGTAGCCGCACCAGATAATGCAATTGTTCTAGCTGTAGTTAATGTAGCTGAACTTGATACACTTTTAACTGAGTCAGCAGTATTATCTACGTTACCTAGACCAACATCTCCCTTAATTAAAGTTACAGCGCCTGTCTTACCAGCAACTGAAGTGACTGGAGCAGTAGGCAATGTTGTCCAATTCAAACTACCAGCAGTTGCACCCGCAGTTAGTACTTTACCGTTGTTTGTGGTACCAGTGGCAGGTACGTGTAAATTACCATCTGTAGTTGGGTGAACGTAATTATTTGCGCTTGCAGCAATTCCATTTAACTTAGTCTTGTCTCCCAAAGACATTAAACCAGCGGTGGAAGTTGTAGCAACAGGTATAGTTACGTCAGTACCAGTAGAACTTGTAATTGTTCGAGTGTCACCTGTACCAGAAATAGAAAGGTTAGTGGATTGATGAGGCGCAGAGTTAATAATGGTTGTACCTGATAACGATATACCTGTACCTGCGCTATATGTTGTATTCGGGGGAGTCCCCAGATTAGCGGTGATACCATTAGCGGTTTGGGTGATACTGGTTACAAATGTACCGCTACCAGAGGTAGCTACTGGTAAACTGAAAGTAGTACCACTAAGAGTTAAACCACTACCCGCTGAGTATGTGGTATCCCCTATCAACGCAGCAGCAGGGAGTCTAGCAACATCGATAATACCAGATGTAATATTAGAAGCATCATGATTATGCGGTGTTGGGGGGAACGTAGTTGGTGAGCCTGTCACCTCATTCCACGTAGGCCACCTAGTGGCAGTCGCTGGGATAGATGTTATCTCACTCCAAGCATGGTTGTGAGCACTAGGAGTAAACGTAGTAGGTTTAGAAGTCACTTCAGCCCAAGACGGCCAGCGTGAAGCGGTAGCTGGAACACCTGACGTAATGTCAGCCCAAGCATGAGTATGCGCTGAAGGCGTGAACGTAACGTTGTCGGTTTGCTTGTAACTTCAGACCACGTAGGCCAACGGGTTGCCGTAGCTGGTTTATCCGCCACGTTTGCCCAGTCACTTGCAAAGATAGTCGGTTTGTTCGTTATTTCAGTCCAGCTATGGGAATGAGTAGATGGGGGGAAAGCGCTAGGTTTATTAGTAATATTATTCCAGGATAAATCAGTTAATTTGACTAAATTAGTATTTGAGTCAATAACTGCCTGTACCCTTTCATTGGTTAAATACAGATTGACTTCACCTTCTGGCAAGTCATCGGTTGATTGCCCAAATTTACTAGAATAAATATTAAAGTTAGTCATAATAAAGATTCCTCAAAAAGGGGGATAATCCCCCAACTATTTAATCAACAGTTACAAACTCAACTACAGTTACCGAAATATCTGCAACAGACTCGGCAATAGCTTGTAGTTTACTAGCGCCAATAGTGAGCATAACAGTATCACCCGGCTTCACAGAAAATGCGGCATTAGCTACGGTATTTTTTGTGGGGTCTAAGATTAAATGAACGGGTACATTAGACCGATTTTTGATAAATACATTACGTCCGTTTGTGTTAGCTTTTACTGCCACTAATTCGGCAATTGTATTAGCCGTTAAACTAATGGAAGTTGTAGTAGGTGTGCCCGGTATCTTAGCAGTAATATTGAGAGTGTCTAAATTTAGAGCGCTACTATAAACCGAAAAACTCATAATCACCTACCTCCTAAATAATTCCATTGTAGCCGGTTAGTAAGTGATTGTCTGCTCTAACCCGACAATCTGCGAAACACTATCCTCTGTTATCCCGTAGATACTAGCAGTAGATTTTAACTCGTCATCCCATGCAGTGTTAGGCGGTAGCCATAAACATTGACCTGGTATGCAATTGCTGATGTGTCCAGTCCATGACTAAACCAAACCCCAACGCTACCCGTGTTCTGTAGGTGCAAGCGATATCTGTAAGTATTAGCAGCGCGGATTAGGGTAGGTGTATTGCCTACTGAAATTCCAAAATTTTCGGGTTGGGTTAATGATGGTGTTTTCGGTAATGTGTCTAGTTGATATTCTGCCATACCGAAAATATTAATCGAATCATTATTGTGCAATTGATTTAGACATCTAGCCTTTAACACGGAATGTGAATCTATGGCTAACCCTTCTGTTTGATTGGTAATCAATTCGATTAATAAATTTTCGGTATGGATTCCCCCATAATAAGGGAGTTTTACGATACCTAGATTTAACCCGTTTTCTGTGGCTAGGTTCCAATAAAATATCTGTAAGTCTATAGAACCTTGTAACACATCTTGTTTCTTTTCCCATCTTTGGTAATAACTATCTTCTGGGTAAATCTTGGGTATTTGTGATTGATTGATACTAGGGATATAACACCTAGCGTTCAAACTAGAAACATAGGCATAAGCAGTAATATCGTAACGGAATCTATCAGTTATCAAACCTTCTAAAATTGCGCCATTAAATAACTCTACAGCGTTATTCCAGTTACTAGCATTAATTTCCGTAGCAATATTTTTAATTCCTCTCATGAATAGTCCTCAATTATCTTGTAATATTATATAATATTTCTAAGTTATTAATTAGTCTCATGTAGTTACTCGGTATGGTGAAAGATAGTATCAGGTCAAGTACGTCTAAAAATGTTGGTAGGTCTGGCGGCGTAAGTTCAGGTTTAGCGGGAGATTTAGGCGACCAGACATCTTCAGCAATGGACTTTGGTAGGGGTTTGCCGTATGCAAGAGAAAGAGATAGAGCGGGTATTCCAGGATTGGTAAATCCTTGGGACCCAATTGCTAGGCTACCGCGTGGAATTAATCCAGAAGACCATGGCAGGTGGAAACGAGAGGATGATGCGAGGCGAATAGATGAGGAGTATCGGCGACGTGATGTCAAAAAAGAGGCAACCGTTAAGGAACCGCCAAATAGAGATGAACCAAAGGGAGGCAAAAAACCTAAGGGAGGTAGTAGTGGTGGAGGCGGTAGTGGTCGCAGCTTTGGGGGTCCTAATTCAGGCGATAAAATAGATGATGATAAAGGAGGTGAACCGCGCCGACCAAAACCGGGAAATGGTGACATTATTCCAGACCCACGTGATTATCCTGTTGACGATGATTGCGGTTGGCAAGTGATGATTTTTTGGAGAAAAACATCTAGTTATAACATAACCCGTAAATCGATTAGTACAGGAATGGTTTATTACATTTGGAATAGTTCTTATTCTTATCGTGTGAATAAAATAAATGGTGAGAATCCTGATGACGGATTTGTGATTGAAATAGGGGTTGAGAGAGCTTACACTATTTTTGATGGTGATAATGAACGCAGTGGGACTGATTCACATCTCGTAAAAATCCATCAATCACCATTTTACTGGATGAGCCCTAGTAATGAATGGTACAGATTCGCTAAACCCGAAAGGTGCTTTATAGTGAATGATGGCAACGGGAATACGCACAGATACTATTATGAAAATTACTGGCTCAGTTTTGAAGGAGAAGCGATAATAGATATAATCTGGACACCGTATCCGTCGGAATTTTTAAAGGTAATAAACCTGTGGAAATCACCCTCTCACGACAGACCTAAAAAAGATTATCAGTCAGGGGTTTATTATCCAGATTCTCGTAGACACGGTAACTTTTCGCTCGTAAATGGTTCTTTTTGGTTTCCTATCAGGCCAACGAGACCATCAACAATGACCTCTACCACGAGTTGGGAGGAACAGACAGTCACGCGTAATGATGCATATGAATTAGATGTATACTCTGATTGCGGTGATTACCCTGTCTCATTGCCAGTTGATACCATTGGAATACCAGACATGAACGAAGAATGTTGCGGAATGATTAGAAGGATTTATGAGTTTTTAGACCCTGAATCTTTCCCGGCTGAAATGCCAGAAAAAATAACAGTTAATGCCGAGAATCCAGAAAATAGAATTAAACGAATAAACACATTACCAGAATGGCTGATGTACAGGTTTGACATCGATGACGAAAGATGGGGTGAATTTGAAGTTAAAGTAGAGATTGATGATGTCAATCTCATGACCAAAGCCGAAGAAAAAGCCGAAATCAAGTTACCTAATCTAGCCGAAGCTATCGCCGAAATATTTGGGATGGTGATGGAAATTGCTATTAGTCACCAAGTTACCCAAAATGCTGTTTTAACAGCATTACACGAAGCAGGTTTAGCTCATGCTGCTGCTTTTAAAGCAGGTAGAGAAGTGTCGGAGATAATCGACTATTTGGGTTTTGCTACCGAGGAAAAATATGAAACAATTAAAACAGCATTTACCCCGGAGGCTGATAATTTTGAGGAGCTACTGGAACCTAACGAGAGTAAAGTTAAGATTACAAATCAAAAGGACGCTAAGGAAACATTACAAACAACATTAAATCAAATCAAAGAAATATTTGCTATTGTACGCGCTCAAGGCACTTTACAGGTGAACAGTAATGACCCTGCAAAGGACATATTAGCTGACTTAACGCGGTTATATGATTCAATGAAAAAACAAGATGATATCAGGGAACAGGAAACAAATAAAGTACAGGAATTGTTGAAAAAAGACTTTCCTGATATCAAAATAGAAACCGAATTGATTGATGGCGATAACCCACTAAGAGGGACTTTGTAATGGTTGCCAGAAGTGCAAGAATGCTAAGGAGGACTCGTAGCTTGTCTAGTCGTCAAACCCGTAGCAGTATAGGTAGAAATGGCGTTAGACAAGTTAATTTAGCCCAAAGAACATCTACCCAGGAAATGGGTTGGTTTGGCAAATTATGGGCTAAAGTTACCGGTAAAGTTGTCGAATGGGGCAAAAGTTTTGGTGGGTGGCTATGGGAAGGAATTACTAAGTTTTTATCTAACTTTAGCTTTGAGAAAGTAGCGAGATTTATTACCTCTAATTGGGATTCTTTCTGGAATTTTAATTGGAATATTAGCGATAGCGATATTGATAAAAACATCCAAAATATTGCCGGACAATTTATAACCACCACGGCTGGGTTTTTAGGTAATATGGCTGGGAAATTAGTATGTGGTGTTTTACCAGTAGCAGGTCTCGCTTTTATCAATAAAGCGGCTGCTATGCACGTAGCATTAAGCAAGGGGCCTGAAATGCTTATGGAGGTATCTACAGCATTCGGCTCATACGTTAAACAGTCATTTAATATGGCTATGAAAGCAATAGCATGGACGTTATTTAAACACGGTAGACGGGTTGTTAAAATGTTTTTAACAAAAAGCCCAACAACACTAGCAAGGACTGTCACTGGAATGATTCCCGGCGGTAAATCAACAATTGAAAAGTGGGGTGATGAGAAAGGTGAAGAATGGAGTTTCGGGAAACAAAGAAGAGAAGCTAGAGAGAAATTACCAGAAAAATATGATGGTAATATAAACACTATCTGGAACCAAGACAGTTCCGAGGAATTCTGGGATGAGTTTAGTTTAGCGATAACTGTAAAGAGGCTATTGTATTAGTCGCTCAAGGTTTGGATGAGTATATTGCACTACAAAGAATAGAACAAAATAGACAACAACAATTAGTTAACGCCGTGGTAGAGACTGGTGGAGAAAGATTCAGACTTGTGTCATCTTTGAGAAATTTACAGGAAAATGTTGCGAGTACATTAGCTCAAACTGAAATACTAGGGAATAGGGATATAGGTCAATTTGTAGGGTCAGGTGATTTTCAGGAAATCAGTACATCAGCTAATCTTAAAATACAGTTAACTTTTGTTTTGTACAACTACGAAAAACCACCGTATTGGACTAAAGATAGGCGTTCAAAACTACAAAAAACTCAAATAGAGTTACCGTCGGTCAATAGGGATAAAATTACGTGGGATAGGTTACAAAGGATATTTACTCAACCCAGTAAATCAGCCTTTACTAAAGGGAATATCAAGGTTACTTGTACTATGAGCAATGGCAGAAAATTCTCGTTTTTTGTTAATGAATCAAGCAAAAACGAAGCTGAAGCTCTATGCAAAGAGTTAGTTGACTTAACTGACGCTAGGATAGTTTACCCTATTACTTTTGAGGAAAGAAAAGGTTTTGGTAGTAGACAAAATGCGAAAAGAATTACAGAGAGTAAAATGTATATCAGTGAAGTGAAAATACTTAACTGGGAATTAATTGATAAATTTGAACAAGCTAAAATCGACTTAGGGGAGGCTAGTGTTTTAGCAATGTATCAAGACCCTAGAAAAGCCAAAGTCAAAATCCCTCTACATTTTGAAAGAAAACCGACTTGGGTTGACGATGCTATCAGGAAAGCTACCAGAACGTCATTAGAACTGAAAACAGGAAACAGACCCCCAACGTCAACCTAATTATCTGATGATTGTTGGTAGTTGATATTGCCTGGGATGGTAGTCATTACCCACATACTTAGACATGGTTAAACTGGTAGTTAGCGTAATGTTGGTATTGGTAGCGTACTGTTGAGTTAAACGAAACAGAAGCTACATATATGTAGCAGCTTTTGAGTTTAACGAAACCACCATAATCAGCGAATATACTGCTATAGTCTAAATATTGAATTGAGTAAAAATAAAACTATGGCTACTAAGAAAACGCTAGGCGCTGCGACACTGGAAAACCAATTACTTGAAATTATTGAGCAAACCCAACGGATGCAATCTCTTGCAGCAAACAATCCTGATGGTGCAACCGTTGTCACAAGTTACACCCGTAATATGGCTACCGGTCTTGTAACCGTTTCATTGTCAATTCCAACAGATGATGTTTTAGACCCTACAGACGGTAGTATTGATGTAATAGCTACAGAGCTATTTATTGATTAATGGATATCGGGTAGGTGTTAATATCATTATTTTGCCTACCCTAGCTTAGATAATCTAGAAAAAAGGAAACTAATATCATGCCTTTAGTTGACGCATGGAATAAACACAAAGAAGGCTGGACGGCAAAGTTAGCAACAGCCAAGGGTCCACACCTAGGCAGGAGTTTAGTAGTTGAAGTTCCAGTGGATGCAACTTCAAAAATAGGCGTACCTATGCCTATGCTTTTGCTTCACGTTTTAAGTGGAGGTTCAGTATCTAATGAACCAAATGAGGTCAGGGAATTAACCATTTGGAGACCACCTGTTAGTAATACTTCCACGCCTAATGCTAACAGACGTAATGTCCTAAAAGGAACTCGAGTAAGAGCATACAAGAAGGCTGAATACACCCGTTTCTTTGTTGAGGCCCCGGTTAATCCTGGCTATTGGCGCAAATACACCCAAACACGGGTAGGTGAAAAAATACTGAGATTTATCAGTATTAAAGCGCCTCCTATCGTTTCTGTTAGTGGCTTGTTATATGTATTTGCTCACTATTTTACTATCAAGCCAGCATCATTAAGAACCTATAACAGTATGTTCAGAATTCCTAGTAGCGAGGGGCTTACCCTAGCTAACTTAGGTGAATTAACTGTTGGGAGAAGTGAAGGCGAAAATCAAACACGAGGTGACATCCCCGCTGATGCGCCCTCGTCATCACCTGGTGGTAAAAATAGCACTAAAAGCTAAACCGCCAAAAAGCAAACAAAGTAAACTAACCACTATTTTTTTAGATAGTGGTTTTTTGTTTGAGTTGTCTGTGGCGATAATTTAAATATTGCACAATTATCGTATAAAGTCAATAATTGTTTTATCGTTTTTGCTTATATATTTATTACTTATTCATAAGTATTGATTAATTCTACAACAATAATCATAAATAACAAAAAGCATAAATAACAGTGATTTCAAACTCAACAACCCAATCGTATTTTTAAAAATTGATTTTGTCAATGAGTTTGAAATCACTGACAGATGTCTAAAAACAAAGATACATCACCAGACCAAAATACTGCCATTTATCAGGTTAAGGCAAACAATCAACTCTCACCTACTGAATACCTAATAATACTACAAAGGTTCAGTAAATTTATCGGGTTTTTTGAAGATGTGACACCATTTTTGCCATATCCCAAAACATCACCTATCTGCACACTAAAAGAAAAATTGTTACTGGCTAAAACCACAGAAACAGCAAAACCTGAACTAGAGTTAACCTACTCAGAAATTGTTGTACTAAAAAATAGCATAAAAGCTATTTTGACCTTACTCAAGACTTGTGGTGTCAAAACACCGCGCAAAGCATCCGGTGCTATTGCTGATGACATCGTAGCCCTGGAAAATCATTTTTTCTACTTGTCTAATGACGATAACGAAATGGTTATCAGTGAGCCTGGCCTGATGCTGTTGACCCTTTCTCAGACTGGCTTCACACTAACGCCTAATCAATCAACTAACAAAAAAGGCTACCTGTAATAGGTAGCCAATACACCAAACATCGAGGACTATCACCATGATATCAAAGCACTGGAAAGAAGTGCGGTTAAATCTTAGGAATATTAAACTTGACCCGTTGATGTATGTGGGAACGTCGTTTGCTATAAAGGTTCCTAACTATGTAGGAAGAGAACAACTTCAATGGCAATTAACAGCCGTTAAGTTTGATAAAGAATTTCTGGCTTATTACATGGGGGAAATAATCAAAAAATTAATCCCATTACACCCAGACAAAATTGAGGAAATTCTCAACGAGGCACTCGAATATTATCGAGCGGAATGGAACATTTATCAAACTGAATCTGGCGGCGATAGAGAGCCAGATAATGAAACTTATTTTGGGGAGATAAATGATGATTAACAAGTATCATGCCAAAGGACAATACTACGACGGGTATTACTTTGGGTCAACATTAGAAGCCAAAGTGTATCACTTGCTTAAAAAATATGACGATAGGCTGTTAGTTCACCCGCAATTAACTTTAGTTAATGGTAAGAAACCTTGGCGACCAATTACTTGGAAACCTGACTTTTATAGTCCAGTTTTCAACCAATACATCGAAGTAAAGGGAGCGCTAACAACCGAGTTTAAGTTCAAGATGCAGTTGATTAATTATCTCAATCCCGGAATGATTGAAGATATTTGGTTTGTCACTCGGAACAGGTCTTATCGCTGGCAAGGTATTTATTTAATGAATATCGATGAGTTCCAACGACACCTAAAAGCACAAGAATTTAAGTTAACAGGAGAACATCAACCGTGAGAAATCTACACTATAAAGGCATATTTAGCCTCAATGGTGAACTTGTGCAAACTCACTACAATCCGCATGAATTTGATAAAACTGCAATCATTGTGGCTTATCAAATTCTGACACATATTGAGGAACACAAAACACCTGAAGTAAAGAATATTACCTATCAGGTAATGGGTAGTTACAGACCACGTGGTGATTATCAAGGCTCTGCAATTATTAGACTTATCAAGCAAACTCACTTAGTTAAACTTGTTAAGGAGTCAAGACTTCGAGTCTATTTATCTGGCAATCCACTGTTTTGGGCTGCTTGTCGCCAAATTGCAGCCAGAATCGAATCACCTAACACAATCAACAATCAACAATTAACTGAGGAAGAGTAATCATGAGTATTGGATATTACGGTAAAAAAGATGACGATAAATTCGCGTTTTGCAGTGCAGTTAAACCTGGAGAATCTGGAACGTTTTTAGAAATCACGAGCGCTATATTCGTTGTCAAGCCTCCCCACTTATGGCTTTTTGGTTATGGGTTGTCTGGTGACTTTCAGAACTTCAATGATAGGTCGTGGAAATTTGAAGAGCAATTAATCGCAGTACGCTTCTGTATTGCTGAGCTGAGTACTCTAGTGAATATCAAGGGAAAAAACGGGAATACAAGCCTACTCCAGTAGAATTGGCGTTACTGCATTTAGTCGAAAGTGACGCTATGCTGACAAACGGTAAAATGATGTTCACGGGAACTGTAAATCTAGGACAATCAGCCACACGGGTAGCCGAGCGACTCCTTGAGGTAAATAGTGAGAATTCAAATGATTTTGAATCAACTAAAATTAAACATGATTTAGCGTCATTTATTCTAGAATACGCTATGGGATTAGATACCTTTGAACCTACTGTTGCGGGTTACACTGTACAGGAAGCTATTGATTTTGTTGAATTAAAATCTAACAAAAAAAATGGTAGCTTTGGTGGTAAAGCTAAGTACAAAACCTGGGAAGAACGAGTTGAAGGGACAGCAAAAATTCTTGATTGTGAGCCCGACTTTGACAGCCTCTACAGCAAGGTTAAAAAATTAGACCCCAACGTTTTGATGGCGTTACTTGAGCTGATGAAACTCAGTTAATCACAACAAAAATCCCCCCAATATTGGGGGGATAACTACCATACAGCAAGCCAACATACTAGGAGATTACTACCATGTCTGACGACTATTTAGATTATAGGCTAATACGTGATTCATTAGCAAATGAATTAGAAGAAATAATCGTTGATGGTGTATTGGGTGAGCAAATAGAGTCAATATGTAGGGCTTGTGCTATTCTACCCTACCCGGATATTCAGTTCCCAGTTATTACTAGCTTTATTTGCTCACCCGTAACGCTAATGTCAACCGCAGGCTGTTTATTCCTTTGGGGTTCTAGTGGTACGGGGAAAAGCCAGATAGCTACTATTGCAGCCTCACTATATAACACCGATACAGTGTTGGCTAACAGTACATTTGCGTCACTAAGAAACAAAATCCAACAGGAGAGATATTATGACCCGTTACGGAGTGAGTTTGAACGTAATTTCTTATTAGTCTGGGAAGATATCACACCCAACCTATTGATTGAAAACGAAAATATGTTATCTCTATTTAAAGTCTTAAATAGGAAAAATAGCCGAATAACAATTAGTAGTCAAACGCCTGGTCAAAACATGATGTTTAACGCATTTGCATTAAAGGTTATAAATTCAATACATCCAATCTGGACATTTTGGGAATTAAACGAATTAAAACGCCGTATGTTTCCTATATGGTTTAAAAAACGGCAATCAATGACAAGTGAGGAATACAAGGGAAACGGTTTTGAGTTAACGGAACTTTCTGATATTGAAGATATAAACCTTGGTAAAATATCATCTCGCTTAGAAATGTTTTGGAGAGATATAAATAATTGCACTAATTATGCCAAAACTAAACGGACAATGCAAAAAAAGAAACAAGACATAATTAATTACAGATTATCCATTGATGTAATCGCTACACATTCAATGATATACAAAACATCAATAGATAATTCAATCAAAGCATTTAACCGTTACTGGGAGTTAGCAGAAGATAAAATATTTACAGTATCTAGCGGTACAGAACAATTTTTAGATAGCTTTATCACTCAAAGTATTGAGAATAAAACTAAACAAAATGAGCAAGCGATAAAGGCGGGTTGTCCTGAGTTAATTGAAGCGGTGACAGATATTGACCCTAAAATGCTAAAAATAGCCATAGAAACCGCTAAAAATGATGGTTATTTAGATTCACGGGTTACTGTAAATGAATTAACCAATTTAATGAAAAACAGAGGTTATAACATGATTAATGTTAACGGTAAAAACCTGTGGAAGCAAATCACTTGATTTCCAATTAGTTCATTGACCTAGGAGAACAAAAATGATGACAGATATCAATAATCAAATGTTTGTAAAGTTTAAGACTATGGTAGATAGTCTAGTTTACAACAGCAATAAAGAAGAGGGTTTGGCAACATTAAAGTCAATACTAGACGACTGTGAAACAGAATTAACCATCACTGAACTCAAAAGACAATTGCTGATTAAGGAGTTGAATTACACGAAACACTTAATGGATAAAGTTCAATAAATATTCGTCCGCAATGACGGTAAACTACGGCAAACAACACACTAAGAGGATAAAACCATATCATGAACGAAGAACAAGCAAGGTTGATGGTTATCGCGGAATTAGCACGTGATATTTACGCCCAAATGATGTCACGAGATATCCCCTACGCTAATCAAGATACCAGGGTGAAATTAGCCGAAATCGCCCATAACGCCGCTGTTGATTTTATGGCGGTACAAGAAAAGTGGGTATCGTCTCAAGAGACAGTTATTCAGCCAGCATCATTTATGCCCGACTTTAGTGGCAATGGTTAGGTTACAGTAGCGATATCTTTATGGGGGGTGACTTCAATGCCTAAGTTATTGCCAGTAATCAGCCTACATACTGGAAATTTCAGCAATTTCCTACAGGGCCCCGGTGGAACTTGTGTAGAACTAGATACGCCCGAGTGGTTTGACTACCTGAGAAAAAACAAGTCATTTTCGGTTGAGTTAAACGGCAAAAGGTTTACAGCTTGCAAAAAAACGTCAATCAATGGCTTTGCATACTGGAATCTGAAAGGTTGGGACGGTAAAATCAACCACCATATCTATATCGGAAAATCTGACCAGACTACCAATGAGAAGATTCAACAGGCTGCTATAGCTATGTTTTATCGGTGCAACCCCAAACTGGCGTAAGCCCTAACAGCTAACAGCCTAGCTCCTAACAGCTACCCCAATAACTTAATGGCCCCCTATGGTTTCTGACTGTAGGGGGTGTCTATGTATTTTTCCGTTTCAGGCCTGAATATTCAGGCCTGATAGAAGTCGAAAAAAGGTTAAAAAATCATTTAGCCTATCCCGTTTCAGGCCTGAATATTCAGGCCTGATAGAAGTTTATATGAATGCCTACCCTATCATGTCCAGATATTACCCAGAACTACTTTACCCCCAACAGATAGCTTTACCTACAACCTACGACTAAGATTTTGGGGGTGAACTGATTATGTTGGTATCGGTTTCCGCACGGGGTGATTACCACCAAAGATTGGAGACTTGCTAAGGATTATGTGGGTAGTCGCTCTCATCCCAGATATTTCCCGGTTGATTAGAAGTTGGTGGGTATCGGGTTGGATCCGGTAGGAGATAGTTTAGGTTTGGCAATCGCACATGGTTTCCCCTATAGGTCTAGTCCACGGAAAGGCGGTCTGATATCTTTGTACGTTGATTCCCTAGCGGGTTCCCCCCTACGGCTACCTACGGCTATCGTGGTTGATTTTGAAACATATCCTCCCCCCAACCGGAACAAACACTCTTTGGGGAAACGACCGACGTGATAGCAGTCAATGGTGAGGTACGAACCGATAGGCTTGCCATTGACGGGTATCACAAGGGAGTTAACCTATCGGTGTCTGGTTGGGGGGTGATGTAGCTATTTGACAGATTGATTAAGTTGTGCTTATTGATTAACCCGTCAATAATTAAGTTTTGTTGCTAAGGGATATGGATATGCACTAATCGTCCCATGTGCTAAGACTAAATGGAGTGCATTTAGAGTGTAACGGTACGACTATCGGGTTAAGTGAAGTCTCGCAATCGCCCTTAGGATAAAGGTTGAGTTTAAACGAGCATGGGGAGTTATCAACTCGGTTTAAAGCCTGTAACCCCTATTCTACCGTCACTCTAATACACTCAATGGCGATCACACATTTAGGAGTGAGTGCAAAATGAAACCCCCTAAGTATTTAGCCTAGGGGGTGTTGTATTGTGGGTTTATTGGGGGTTAATCATCTAGCCGATAAATTAACCTAAGACCTGTTTTCATTTCTGGGGATTCTGGGTCAATACCGTGATTGAGTAATGTTTGCTTTGCCATCTCTAGTGGCAATGGCTGCTTTTGATGTTGTGTTAAGATACCTAGCTCCGTGGCAAGGTTGCGACGTTTTTTGTACTTACCATCATTAACTGCCACGCTGTGACCAAATGAACGCGCTCTGATTTCCTGAGGAATCCCGTTCATTTCTCCCAGTTGATTTCCAAGATGTCGGAAAGCATAGGCTTGAGTAAATCCCCAATTATGACTTTTAAGCCATAGTCTGTGATTGTTATTAAAACCGTTAGGGTGATTAGATGTTGTGATAGGCAGACAGACGTTATGAATCCCAAGACGGTCAATTAAAGCCTTGTCTTTTGACATTGGTATTGCTAACCTTTGACCTGTTTTGGTGCTACTGCCAAAGTAAGTAAACTCACCAATAACCAGCACTAACTCAAGGTTATTAGGGTCAGATATGGCCGGGAAAGTAATGCCGTCAATCTTGACTACCTTGTTTAGGTTTTGGACTGCTGCTATCTCTGATGGTCTTAACCCATACAAAGCACACATTGCCGATACCCAACACCAGCCATCACGTGCTTGATTTTCTGCTAACCGTCCATAATCAGTGTTGCGCTCCTTGTCTAGCAGGCTTAGTAGGGTATCTAAGTCTACACTTTGGGATTCAGCAAATACTGTCTGAGTAGCATCGATTTTATCTAATTTCTCCAGTGCTTTTTTACAGTTAGCACGTTCTGCTACTTGCCTCAACTGGTAGTATCTGAATTTAAAGGTTTTGCTACCAACCGGACTACTGCCATCTTGTAACGGGCTATATAGCGCTTCTTTTATTCCCTCCCAGGTAACGTAAGCATCCCAATCTGTGACTTTATTAAACACATCTAGAAAACATCGTTTAAATGACTTAATGTCACTAGCAATATCACGAGAGCGCTTCCGTTTGGTGTTACGATGTACTCCATTAAAGTAACCATCTTCCATTTCTTTAAACACTTGACGATAGGTGATTAAGTCATTTTCTAGGGGAGTTTTGGATTCATCTAGGATAGCAGCCTTGTACCAGTCCAGCCATTCAGATACTGACTGGAATTGTCCTTCAAGGGATTTATGAACTAACCAAGCCTTGTCAACGGCCTTACGGATACCCTCAGAAGTAAATTGACAATTACATCCCCGTTGTTTACGTCCCCCGGTTTCTGGGTCGTTTGTGATGTCTAACTGAATTGTCCCCCGGTTACGCTTAATCCTGACACCCTTGGGACATTGTTTACGGGATAGGTTGAAAAATTCAAGCATATCCTCAAAGCCTTGATATACACCACTGTGTGTACTGTTTGTACTTGCACTCATTTTGCACTCACTCCTAAATGTGTGATCGCCATTGAGTGTATTAGAGTGACGGTAGAATAGGGGTTACAGGCTTTAAACCGAGTTGATAACCCGTAACTACCCCAACGCCCAGGGCTATAATTATCCTGACAGGCCACCGATCGCCACAAAAGCCGCCCAATAGTAAGGAGACTCAAAGGGTTTAACATCCAACCCATTTTTACTAAAAAAAGAAGTGAATGCGCCTTTGATTTGCTCCCGCCAACCCTCACTAAACAGTGGACAGAAATCAGTCCAGTCTAACAAATTTTGCACTGTGGCTTCTCGCAGCCATTGCTGACTTTGCTGCAACGCCAGAGCCACTGATGAGTTAGGCTCCTGGTGGAGGGTTTCATAAAAGCGAATCATTAAGATGGCCGTGGATAAATCATGTGGACTCCATAGGGCGCAGACCACATTAGCAGAACCCGCCGCAAGAAATCCACTAGCTAAACTGATATATTCATCACTGGTGGAGGTGACGTTAGTGATGCCGATGCCCGTTTCACAGGAGGAAAGGGTGACGAGGTGGCAGTTGCTCAAGTCAAGGAAGAAAATGTCTTCGAGGGTTAGGCATTTGCTGGGGTCGAGAGTGTTCCCGTTTCGGAGTTGGGACTCTGGAGCTTCGGGGGAAGAAAATGGATTAGCGAGGATAAGGCACGATTGGAGGGGGTTTTGAAAGTTAAATGCACCGTGACAAGCGAAGTGAGTACAGTCGGCATTTTTCAGAATTTCTGCATCAATGGCGGCTTTTTGGGCTTGGTTATGTTTGAGGACTACATGGGAGTCAAACAGAGATTGGATGGCTTCCACTTCCAAATCGGTGAATGGGAGGTCTTCGGTAGGGTTTTGAATGGCAAAGAGGCGGTTAAAGTGTGGGCGTGAAGGGCGGTCTTGGGCTAGTGCCAGCAGTTGGCAATTAAGGGCATAACTCACGCCTTTTGGGAAGAGGTCTTGCAAGAATACGCCCTTACCCTCGGCATCAAAGCGGGAGAGGGGAGAAGATGAAACGGGGAGAGCGTGGAGAGGGATGATGTGCAGTTCCCGGTGGGGAATCAGGATAAGCTGTTGAATCTGGGATAATTCAGCCAGAAGGTGGGGGAGTTGGAGGGCTGCGCTGAGGGTTTCCAGGCGTTGGGTGAGTTGCTCATCCCAGGAAAATTGTCCGTAGTCGCTGCGGTAGTCCTGTAGAGCTTGGTCCAGGTGTTGGCGGTTCTCGGCGCTGAAGTGGTGGGGGGTAATCTGAATTTGCTCGTCTCGGCGGCGAGAGACGAGGAAGGCGTAAAATCCGGAGTCGGCTTCGCTTGGGAGATACCACTCGATGAGGGCGGTTTGGGGCGGGAGGAGGCGGCTCAAGTCGGGGAGTTCGGGGAGGACTTGTTGGGTGAGGGTAAAGTTGGGGTCGTCGAGTTCGGTGAGCAAGTGTTGGAATTGCAGGTTAGCGACTTCGAGTTGTAGCCGGATGAGGGTTTCTGGTGAGGGTTGGTTGGGGTTGTTTTCGGTGGTGGAGGTGAGAGTGTCCCTGGGGGTGAAGGCGAGTTGTTGTTGGTAGATGGCGATTTGACGGCGCAGGCCGCTGATGCGTTGTTTTTGTTCGTCCGTGGCATTTGTGGGGTAGGAGTGGTCGGCGCTGAAGAGGAGTTCAATCAGGTTGCGGGATTTGCTGCGTTCGACGCTGGCTAAGGCTTTCCCGATATCGCCGCCATTGATGCAGGCTTGCACGAGTTGGGGATAGAGGTCTAGGGCGGCTTCCCGGCGTTTTTGTTTCTCGCTGTAGGAGTCGGTGAAAGTGCAACGGGTTTCGACGGCTTCGATCGCAGCCTCATAGCCATAGATGGCGGTTTCCCAGTCTTGAATCCGAAAGGCAGCATCGCCTAATCTGCGACCCAGTTCCAAGGCTTCTAGGGGGAATTGCTCGGGGGGACAAATGGTTAACCCTTCTTTCCAGGCGGCGATCGCTTCAGGAATTCGGTTAAAGTGTTGATAGACAAGGGCGAGAAGATTGTAAACATCGGCCATCCCTTTGCGATCGCCCAATTCGGTTCTCAATGCCAAAGATTGCTGATACAGACGCTCCGCCTCCTCCCAGTTGCCCAGAAGGCGCTGGATATCTCCCAAACTTGCCCAAGATTCCGCCATCCCGGCGCGATCGCCCAATTCGGTTCTCAATGCCAAACATTGCTGAAACAGACGCTCCGCCTCATTCCAGTTGCCCCGATTTCGCTGGATATCTCCCAACTGTCCCCAAGAGATTGCCATCATAAGGCGATCGCCCAATTCTGTAAATAATGCCAAAGATTGCTGGTATAGTCTCTCTGCCTCATCCCAGTTGCCGCGAAATCGCTGGATATCTCCCAACTGTCCCCAAGAGGTTGCTATCCCTTGGCGATCGTCCAATTCATATCTCAATTCCAAAGATTGCCGATACAGATGCTCCGCCTCATCCCAATTGCCGCGATTTCGCTGGATATCTCCCAAGACTCCCCAAGAGGTTGCCATCCCGGCGCGATCGCCCAATTCGATTCTCAATTGCAAAGATTGCCGATACAGACGCTCCGCCTGATTCCAGTTGCCGCGATTGAACTCGATAGAACCCAACTGTCCCCAAGAGATTGCCACCATCAAGCGATCGCCCAATTCTGTAAATAATGCCAAAGATTGCTGATACAGACGCTCCGCCTGATTCCAGTTGCCGCGATTGAACTCGATAGAACCCAACTGTCCCCAAGAGATTGCCACCATCAAGCGATCGCCCAATTCTGTAAATAATGCCAAAGATTCCCGGTAGAGTGTCTCCGCCTCATCCCAGTTGCCCCGATTTCGCTGGATATCTCCCAACTGTCCCCAAGAGGTTGCTATCCCTTGGCGATCGTCCAATTCGGTTTCAATTGCCAAAGATTGCTGATACAGACGCTCCGCCTCATCCCAGTTGCCCCGATTTCGCTGGATATCTCCCAACTTTCCCCAAGAGGTTGCTATCCCTTGGCGATCGCCCAATTCTGTAAATAATGCCAAAGATTGCTGGTAGAGTCTCTCTGCCTCATCCCAGTTGCCGCAAGTTTGCCAGATATCTCCCAACTTTCCCCAAGAGGTTGCCATCCCGGCGCGATCGCCCAATTCGGTTTCAATTGCCAAACATTGCCGATACAGACGCTCCGCCTCCTTGAAATTGCCGCGATTTCGCTGGATATCTCCCAACTGTCCCCAAGAGGTTGCCATGCCTTGGCGATCGCCCAATTCGGTTTGAACTTCCAAAGATTGCCAGTAGAGTATCTCCGCCTCCTCCGAGCGCCCCCCCTTCCTTTGTATTTCTCCTAACATCCCTAGGGCATTTTTTAGGTTGGTCAGAGTTACTGAGAGGTCTTTGTCTAACCCCAACCGCCGCCGAATGGCTGCTGCTTCATCGTAGGCAGCGATCGCCCTTTCGAGATTCGCTGCCGGATTCATACCCAATTCTGCCTGAGTCCGGTAGGCATTCCCTAGGTTAGTCAGGGTTTCGGAGAGGTCTTTGTCTAACCCTAACCGCCGCAGAATCTCTGCTGCTTCATCGTAGGCGGCGATCGCCCTTTCCAGATTGGCGGCGGGGTTAATGCCCATATTAGCTTGGGTGCTGTGGGCAAGTCCGAGATTAGTCAGGGTTCTGGAGAGGTCTAGGTCTAAACCCAACCGCCGCTGAATAGAGGCGGCTTCATCGTGGGCAGCGATCGCACTTTCGAGATTCGCTGCCGGATTCATACCCAATTCTGCCTGAGTCCGGTAGGCATTCCCTAGGTTAGCCAGAGTAGAGGAGAGGTCTTTATCTAACCCCAACCGCCGCCGAATATGGGCAGCTTCATCGTAGGCGGCGAGCGCCCTTTCCAGATTGGCAGCGGGGTTGATGCCCATATTAGCTTGGGTGCTGTGGGCAAGTCCGAGGTTAGTCAGGGTTCTGGAGAGGTCTAGGTCTAACCCCAACCGCCGCTGAATAGAGGCGGCTTCATCGTGGGCAGCGATCGCACTTTCGAGATTGGCGGTGGGGTTGATGCCCATCTCCGCTTGGGTGAGGCGGGCAAGTCCGAGGTTAGTCAGGGTTCTGGAGAGGTCTAGGTCTAACCCCAACCGCCGCTGAATAGAGGCGGCTTCATCGTAGTAGGCGATCGCCCTTTCGAGATTGGCAGCCAGATTCATACCCAATTCTGCCTGAGTCCGGCAGGCATTGCCGAGGTTAGTCAGGGTTCGCGCCTTTGCTGGATTATCAGGCTTTAGTGCCAACAGCACATCATAGCCCCGGATAGCAATCTCTTGCACTTCTACATACCGACCATAGGGGAATTCTTGAATACTGATGCAGGTATTTTCTACTAACCTGGTTATCCCTTCTTCTTGGTAGGGATTCTCAGCCACAAGCTCCGGTATTGACTGGGCAATAATGTCTCCTAATTCAGGAACAATCAATCCTATATTTTCCCGCATCACCTGATGGACGGCTGCGGTATCACCCTGCATTTCCGCTTGCAGCAGTTGCGCCCAAAATTGCAGTAATGCCGTTTGCTGATTCTCTTCAGGCTCCGAATCTTCGGTTTCCGGTGGCGGTTCCTCAACTACAGAGGAGGATTCCAACTGTTCCGCAAACTCTATATATGCTCCTCCCAATGACCTTAAAACCTGAGCCGTTACCCGGGCAAAAGCGATCGCATTCTCCTGAACTGCCCCATCCCCTAGCTGTTGCGGATTTTTCAGAATCGCTTCAACAAAATCTTTTGCTGAGTCAAATTTAAACTTTTTCGCGATATAACCAGAAACCTCATCAATAACACTCACCGTCTCATCCAGCGGCATCAACTCTAACAATAACTCCCGGACTCCCGGCATAAAATCATATTGCACCAACTCCGGGTCAGTATCGATATCAATCTCCGATATCGGCTTCAATAACCCACCCAAAAACACCTCTGCCACGTGGACTGGCAAAGACTCTTTCAACAAAGTTGCCTGAATCAAGCGCACAACAGGTAAAGTAACCACAGGAGCCGCCGCCAACAACCCCGCTAATTTTCGCGCTACCCGAGAAGCCATCGCCCGAAACCCGTTTACCCGCTTTTCCGCCGTCAATTCTCCCCCAGAATTCGGTCTGCGCCTCCGTCTTTGATGTTCCGCATACTTAAATAGATATCCTGCCGCCCAAACTTTACCTTTCCCCGCCAATAATCGCGCCCAAGTCCCTACGGATTCCGGTTCTAAGGTAAAAATCGGCACCTTCACCACCGAATGAGCCACTTCCTCATCCCACCACAACGGGAATTCATCAACTTTTAAATTCTGATTCCAATCTCCCGGATTGAGTCCCTGTAACCTCACCAACGCTTCCCAACCTAAACCGCTTCTTTTCCACATCCATTCAGGCAGCATCTGCAAAATAGCCATCAACCCCCGTTTCGCCCACAGGTCTAAAATGGGAGTCATTTTCCCCTCTCGCCACACCTTCGACACACAATCACTCACCACAATCACTAACCGTCGCCCAGTGGGGTCGATTAATTCCTTGGGACTGCGAGGGGCTTGATGTTTCGCCGTTGCCCCTATCCCCCGCCGAATTTTGACCGCTTCCGGGTTATCCGTGAGCAAACTCCAAACTCGGACATCTCGGAAAATTCCATAGTTCTTGAGGAGTTTTTCTAAGTCTCGGAGGGTATGCCGCCAAAGCAACATGGAGAGGCAATCCTCAATCACTAAATCTAAGTCTAACCAAGGTTCTAGGCGAGGTTTTAAAACCGGAATCCAAATCCCTTGGCTGGCAATTTGTTCGCTGGTGGCGACTTCATCAATCACCCAATCTCGTCCCCCAGAAACTCGACGCATCAGGGGTTTTAAGGCTCTGGCTAAGGTCAGAGGTTCCCGGAGTGAAGGGGCATCGGAAACTCGAATCGGTAAACCCCCTCCACCAGGGGCGGTTTGACTCGGTTCCGGTTTGGGGACAATTTCCCCTTGCGGCGGTTGGGGGGTTGCTGGGGTAACAGGGGCAGGGGGTTGGTTTTCTGGGAGATTCTCTGGAGGGGTTGTGGCGGAATCCTCTGGGGTTGGGGTTTGAGGGGCTGGTTCTGTGGGCGGTTGGGATGAACTGCTGCTGTCCGCAGAGGGTTCAGCCCCAGGAGAAGCACTGGCTTCCTCTGGGGAAGTTACAGATTCAGAATATTGGTCAATGTGGCAAGCCAGCCAAAAGATATCCGCAATATCTTGGGCGGAGAGTTGAAATTCCTGTTGTAAGGCTTGAACCAAGTGGGGATTCATTAGTCTTCTGAACTGTTAAGGTACTTCATCAAGATTTCTACGAGTTCTTTCTCTTCGCTGACTTCCGGTTTTAACTCTCGCGTGACCATGTAAATGGCATTTAAAAGTTGGTCGGTGGCAAGGTCGCCCTGCCTGCGACGGTTGATAAACTGATCGATGAGTTGATTAATTTTGGCGGGGTCTTGGGTGAGGCTATCTTCTCCTAAATGGGCTTCGACAATCTCTTTTAGGGCGGTAGAAGTGGGTTCATAGGGCATGGTTAGTCTTAAACAACGCCGGAGAAAGGCTGGGGGAAAATCCCGTTCTCCATTGTTGGTGAGGATAATCAAGGGAAAGTTAGAGCAGCGAATTTTTCCATTTTGGACGGGAACTGAAATTCCATCAGCCGTGGTGACTTCCACTTGATTTTGCTCTGGGCTAATTCGGGCGAGTTCGGGAATGGGGAATTCCCCTTCTTCAAATAGGTTGAGGAGGTCGTTGGGCAGGTTGATGTCACTTTTATCAATCTCATCGATGAGTAGAACTCTGGGACGATGAGCCGGTAAGAGGGCGGTTCCTAATGGACCGAGGGTGATGTAACGACCGATATCTTTACTTTTGTCGCCCATTTGAACGTCCTGGAGACGGGCGATCGCATCATAACGATAGAGTCCATCTTGCAAGGTGGAACGAGCGGTAATATACCACGGCAACACCGGACCCAGTTTCAATTCATAAGCCACCGCATAGGCTAAGGAGGTTTTCCCGGTTCCCGGTTTCCCGGTTACTAACAGGGGTCGCCTCAGATATAAGGCAGCATTGACCATATTCACCACCCGATTTTGCTCCTGGGTCTCAGGGCTATGAATCCGAAAACTTTTCCCCCGTTTCTGGTCGCGAGTTTCCGAGTCTAAGGTCTGTAAAAAATCGTTCCAGCGGCTGGCAATTTCTTCCACCAAACTCTCTTCTACTCCCGTAAACTGTCGCCAACTCGGAGGCGGCGGCAATTTCTCAATCCCATCATGGGGGTCACGATTTCCTTGAAAGATTTTCCAGGTGTTCATAGGGTTAGGTGGGTTATTCTCCGGGTTGCATGAGTTCAATCATCATCTCAGGGGTGAGACGATAAGGGTCTTCCCAGAGAAAGCCTAAATGACATCCGAGATGATCGGGTCCATTTCCTCGGGATTGCGATCGCAGTTCTTGGACTGACTCGGTTAACTGACGCAAAGGGCGACAGGTGAGCAGTTGATTGATACTCTCAGCATAGTTGGAATTGGCATCAGGGCATCGGGGCCAAAGGGCGATCGGTGTTGCTGCTTGTAACATGGCTTTGACTAAAACCTGGAACTGCTCAGAGGCGGTGGGACAAGTCAACTTTAAGCCTATTTTCTGGGTTAATTGGTGGGGCAGTTGCCGAGAGTTGAAGCTGTGGAGGTCTTCTAGGCTCTCAAAACTTTCTAACGGGGGATATTGGTCTAAAATCTGGCTGACTTTCCCCCAGTTTTCATACCACTGATTTAGGTAATTGTCAAGATAATCGAGATTTAATCGTTCGAGCGATCGCACTCGCAGTCCGTACCTCATCCCCCAACAAAATTCACTATCAATGGGGTCAAATTCTAATTGCCATTGGTCAACTTCGGTACTGAGAAACTCTTGGGGCAAAAACACTTCAATAGTTAAATGATACCGCTTTCCTCTCAGCAACTTTAAGGCTTTTCTGAGACATTGATTTAACACACTCTGAATCTCCGCCTGAGTACAACTTAACCCATATTCCCCAGGTTCATCTAACAGCGGCTTAAACGCGGTATTGGGGTCATTTTGGATTAAGGAATTATCCTTCACTAGCCAAGCCTTGACGATGAATTGCTCAGACTTTTTCTGGGACTCCACAGTAACCAGCACATAAGACTCTAAGGGATGGGGTAAATTATCGGCTTCTTTTTGGGATATCTGATTTTCCAATAGGTTTAAGAATTTATCTAAGCATTGATACCGCAAAATCTGGGTCAAACTGCTGAGTTCAGAAGGCAAAAAAGTATCCTCTACAATAGCATCGTCTGGCAATGCAGTCTGGGCAAACTCTACGACATCTTTATCATACCCAATCCCCTGCAATATCTGAAGAATTTGTTGGGATATCCCTTCAAAATTCATAGGTTTTCTATCTTCAAACATCCCAGGAACGGGTAGGATGATCGATGATTTTAATAGAGATTTGATTTCTTCAATCCCTTGATTCGCTTGGTCAATACCGGCTTGAAGTTCTTCAAGCTGCCGGGGAATGCTCTGTAAAATCTCTCGAATACTGCCATAACTCGACTCAAGCCTTTCGGAAATATCTCGCAGGGTTTGCCGTTGTTGTTCTTGGCTTCCCTCAAGTTGACGCTGTAAGTCATCAAAATATGTTTGGATTTTGGCAAACTCTAGAATCTGATAGGCTTGACTCGCTTCGCCGTCATTTTTGAGTTGCAGTAATTGGCTTAAAACACTTGCAAACTGAGAATTTTGCTGTTCATTTAGCCGAGCCAAGTCAGTCCACAACCCGGTCAGTAAATCCAACATTAACCCCGCGAAAGCCTTACCATCTTCGGCAAAATCTTCCTTGAGGGTTTGACGGAAGGCTTGGGGGAACTCATCATAAAGCAATTCGGAGACTGTGGCAGAAACTCCATCAGGAAACTGAAATCCTCCACCCGGACAGGCTTTCCAATTCAGTCGTCTAAAAATATCTTTCCAATCTTCCAGTTCCAGGATTTTATCATCTTTTGGAATCAGGATATCTGGGAGTTTACCCTCACCCAGTTCTGGATATCTTTCCGATTCTCCGGTATCTTCATTTAGCCAACGACTCCATAAACCTACCCATTCTTCTGGGGTGATTTTGGCAATCTTCAGAAGATGGTGACGAGTCTTTCTATCATGCTTAAACTTAGGAACCGCTTTATCGGTAATAATGGCGGCGATCGCTTTCCCAACGGCTTGTATTAAATCGTGGTTTTTCAAAGAAACCCCAGGATGTCCGGTGGTGGCATCCCCTAACTCATTCGCCACATTTCCGGCTATAACTGAGCCAATAGCCTTGCAAGTTTCTCCCAAAAACTCTTGAGCCTCTGGGTTCGAGAGTAACCCCACGACACCCAAGGCTGGGGGGAATGTGCAGGTTGCAACATAGCAGGCTCCAAATACTCCCAGCCGATAGAGGGTCTTTTTGACCGCCATATCCTGCTCCGTCTAACTCATGGACTGATTCTACCAGAAACCGCCTAGAAATCTGATGTCTGGGGTCATGGTTTTCTGGGATTTTTGATTCCACCGGATTAACCTTCTGCTGCTGTCTGGGAATTCTTGTGCCGCTAGGCTTGACAGGTGCTGCCAAGCCATGATACTATATCTATGTACAGTTTCACAATTGAGATATGTATCCTTTAAAAAAAATTATCAATATTCCCATTATCTAAAAGTATAGCCCAGGTTTCCCAAAAAAGCAAGGAACCCCCCCAGAAAAAAAATTTTCGTAACATTTCTTTACATTTCTTTACATAAGTTAACATAATTATGAATTACATTGATAGCTAATCAAGCAGAGTAGATATGAGATTGAGATGATGCTAACTTCCAATGACTTTAGTGGGTTACTGAATCAAAGATTTTTCCGAAACTTTTTACCCATTCCGGCGACTGGGACTTTACACTTAGGGAAAAAGACCCCAGACTTTGAATTACCAGACATCACGAATAATGGGAAAGTGCGTCTGTCTGAATACCGAGGTAATACGCCTGTTATTCTGGCGTTTACGCGAATTTTTACGGAAAAGCAGTATTGTCCCCTATGCTACCCCCACATAAAAGCTCTCAATGAAAATTATGCAGCTTTTGTGGAGCGTGGCGCTGAAATATTGATGATTACCAGTACAGACACAGCACAAAGCCAGACCGTGGTTAAAGATTTAGGTCTAAAAATGCCGTTGTTAAGTGATTCTAGCTGTGGTATTTTCCGACTTTATCATGTAGGTCAAGCCTTGGGCGCACCTCTTCCGGCTCAATTTGTTTTAGACCGTGAGGGAATCTTACAATATCGCCATTTATTTTCGTTTCTTGAACCCAATGCGACAGTCCCTAAACTGCTGAGTGTTCTGGATGAACTAGCTAATTAAAAACCAGGCTGCCAATCTTTGGATTCTAAGCGTTTGAGCTGTTGTAGGTAACGAGAAAAATAACCATGATTTAAGCGGCTGTAGTCGTACATTTTGGCGCTTTGTAAGCTAATCGCCCAGGACCAAATTTGGGCAACTTGGGTGAAGGCGGGTAAGGTATATTTTTCCCAATCAGTGAGGGGGTAAATATCTTGATATCCTTGTATAAAAGCGTCTCGGCTACTACGTCCTAACCCGGCTTGTAGGGAAACTTGTAAAAATTTGGCGATGTCAAAAATGCGCCAACCATAGCCACATTGATCAAAGTCGAATAGGGTGATCTCTCCTGAATTGGTAAAATGGGCGTTTCCACTGTGGGGGTCTCCCCAACAAATTCCCCATAGGTCAGCGTTTTTGGGGAAATCAGCTAGTTGAGCCCGGATTGTCTCTGCTGTATTATGTAAGTCTGATAGGTCAGACGATCGCAATTGTAGGAAGGGGGCGATCGCTTCTACGGAACGATCTAAGAGGTATTCTAGGGTTAGTGGCGATCGGTAATGGTCTGTATGGAAGTGACGAGAAACCTGATGAAGACGGGCGACAGTTTGACCTAGTTGGCGACTTTGGCTAGAGTTTAAGTCTCCTAGGGGGATTTGTCCTGATGCGTAGGTGAACAGGGCTGCATATCGTTTCCCCTCCGGTGCATTAATTTCTACTAACAGTTGATTCTCCCAAGTCCTTAACGGGTGCGAAACGGGAATATCTCGTTTCCGCAGAAAGTCCAACAGGTCTAACTCGAATTGGGTTTCTGACCTGGACCGCCAATGATGATGGGACACTCTGAGAATGTAGGATCTGATCGATGTTTCGATTACATATATATCACTCAAGCCTCGATGCCAAAATTCACAACTCTGGACTGCTTCGAGTCTATACTTAGGCAGTACCTTGGAAAGTAAAGCATCACAGGCTAGGGTTGAGTAACTGACGGGAAATGTCTCTTCTGTAGTCGTTAGGCTTAGTCTAGATCCTTTGCTTTTGGTGCGACTAACAGCAATCATGGCTTTATACCTCCAAAGTTATTTGATGAGTGTTGACGGCTTCTCTGGTCCCACACAGATGCGATCGCTTTAGCTGGCTAACGGTTTCCCTCCGTTGTTGGTAGCATCTGTATTGACTATTTCCCTTTTTTGGATCAATTGGCTGATTCCTCGCCTGATTCCCTCAACTATCCGGTTATTTCTACCATCAAAAATTATCAAACCTTTTTGGTATAAATGACAAGCTATGGCGACGTTGAACCACCAATCGATCACACCATTTGATTCATTATCATATTTCTTCTAGCCTAAAATTGTAAGATAAAAATGACATTTTTATATTTTTTTTCCAGATGATTTTCCCGGTCAATAATTCTTAACTATTTATTTGTATTTTTCCCGAAAACTGATATAATGGACGATTATGCCATTCCACCAAGCCATACTACAAATCGAATTTTTTGGCAAGTCTGATTTGAACAAAATCTGCGATTTCTGGTTGATCACTTAGCAACTATCCTCAAATTTGGTAAAATTGATTACAGTTTTTGTAGTGGTTATGCGCTATGGCTGACCTGATAGCTGGGAATATGAAACCAATTAAATCAATGGGACATGGAAGTGATGAGATGTCTGATTAAATCAGCCAAGGAAAAAGCTAATCAGCCTCATGATTTCACGAGGTTAACAGATAACAGGTCTCGCTTGCACGCGATCGCCAAACCCGCTATGGTATTTGAGGACGGTTATCAGGTCTACGCCCATCATGGCTGGATTTTCCGAGAAGATTATCTATGGGGGGTTGAGTTAATCCGTCATAGTGTGGATGAAAGCGATCGCCTCCACGCCGAAGGGGAAGCCGCCATCGAATTTTCCGATGGATTTTGCTGTCACGTCCAGGGGGTAAGGTTACCGGAAAAATACGGCAAACTGCACCCAAATCCATGGCAATCACAATGGTTATTAACGGAACCAAATGCGGAACGAATAAGGGTGTTAATTGAGGGGATAGGTTATGGCAGAATTTGCCAAGAACTCGATTCGGTAGAATTAGATAATTGGCGGGAATATAATTTATTAAAAATTGATAACTATCAGGAAAACGAGCCAATTTTATTATTAAAAATGACCTGTGGGAGTACCAAATCAATTCATGTCCTGCGGGTTCCCCCAGATATGACCTCAGCTAGGGCGGCGATTAAGTGGGTGAACTGGGGGATTGACCCGGAAGAATTTGCAGTGTCAACTTAAACAATATTTAATGATTATGCGATCGGCAAAATGTCTCGTTCAATTCTAGCCATATCGAGATAAAAATGTTACCATCTATTCTACAATTGTAGCATCTAATGGTTTGAGAGTTGGGCTTTTTTTATGGATTATAAACAAGAATTAATTACCACAATCCACGATTTTGGCTGTGACCTAGAATTATTAGAAGGTCGCTTAACCCAACTCAGTGAAATTTCCCCAACAGCCGTCCTAATTCCGGCGTTGTATGAAGAACTAGAAAGACCGGCGCTGACTCAAATTCGCGATTGCTTAAAAGACTGTGAATTTGTCAGAACTGTTGTAATATGTGTGCGAGCAACCACCTTAGAACAATATGCCAGCACGGTTCAATTTTTTGAAATCATGCCCCAACCGACCCTAGTAATTTGGGAAAACGGACCCCGCGTGACTCAACTTTTGAACAAATTAAGGGAAAAGGGGCTAGATCTATTGAGTTTTAAAGGTAAAGGTCAAGCGGTATGGTTAGGACTAGGTTTAGCATCCCTGCAAGCGGAAGCGATCGCTCTCCATGATGCAGATATTACCACCTATGATAAATCCTATCCGCTCAAATTGTTATTTCCCCTAGTGGAGAAGGACTTAGGCTTGGCCTTCAATAAAGCCTACTACGCGCGCATAGGAGGGGAACCCCTAGGTTTTCATGGTCGGGTAGTGCGTCTGTTTGTGACACCGTTACTGACAGCAATGATGGATGTATTTGGTTATAACAATTACCTCCGGTATCTTAGCGCCTATCGTTACCCCCTGTCGGGAGAATTTGCCCTGACCGATGACCTGGCCCTGAATACTCGCATTCCGGGTAACTGGGGGTTAGAAATCGGGTTATTAGCAGAAGTCTACCGCAATGTTGCCGATAAACGTATCGCCCAAATCGACTTAGGGATTTTCGACCATAAACATCAAAGCCTAGGAAGATCCAGCAATGAAGGCCTGCGGAAGATGTGCCGGGATATTTTCCGTTCAATTCTCAGAACCCTAGTAGAAATGGAAAGAGTTACCATTAGCCGGGAACAAATCCATACTTTGCGGGTAAAATTTCGGCGAGAAGCACAAGACTACACGAGACAATATTTTCTTGATGCCCGATTTAATAACCTACACTACGATCGCCACCAGGAAGAAATGACAGTGGAAATCTTTGAACAGGTGATCGCAGAAGCCGGGGACGAATATTTCCGCAACCCAGCGGGGGCGCAAATTCCTGACTGGACTAGGGCGTTAGCGGTAATGCCAGCCCTGCGGGAACAACTACGGGAAGCCACCCGGCGCGATATGGTACAAGGGAGGGAACTTACCGAAAAAAATGCTGGTGAACCTTCGCCGGAGGCTGACTCGGAAGCAAATTAGACTGTTGTGGGTTCTCGTCTTGTTTCTCAGAACGGTTATTGTATTAAAAGGAACTACAAGACGCGATCGCCTGATTTTTGGGACTCGACAAAAAGGAAGAGAATGTTTATTGCATCGGACAACACTACAATTTTTATCTTACTAATTTCCCTAGGGATTCTGGCTTGGGGGTACTACCGCGCTAGACCTTATGGAAAAGCTGGCATTCTCTCATGGCTACAGTCAGTATCTCTGATGGGACCCTGGCTATTATTTTTTGGGCTAACTGCCTTTGGCATCTATATTAACTTTGTCAGCATTCTGCTGTTATTCGTCGCCGCCACGGGTATTTACATTTACTTGGGGCGAAAACTGCGATCGCTGGCTGAAGAATTAGATGACAACAACCCACAGATTCCTCAAGAGGGGGAAACTCCTACCCCAGAAGCTGTTAACCTCAGCGACACCAGCCGGGAAACACCAGGGACTCCCCAAACTGAAACTACAGCTATCAACCCAGAAGACCTAAAAGTTATCCAAGGTATTTTTGGCATTGATACCTTTTTCGCCACGGAAACTTTCCCCTATCAAGAGGGAGTGATTTTTAAGGGGAACCTTCGCAGTGACCCGGAAGAGGTCCATGGTCGTCTCAGCCGCAGCCTTCAAGAAAAAATGGGCGATCGCTTCCGTTTATTTTTAATCGAAAATCCTGACGGTAAACCCGTTGTCATTGTCCTTCCCAGTAGCAAAGACCCCCAACCCGCTACAGATGGACAAAAAATCCTCGCCCTGGTTTTACTGGTGATTACAGTCGCCACTATTTTTCAAGCCGGGGGTCTACTTTTGGGCTTCGACTTCTTTGGTGAACATAATCGTTATGGGGAAGTCTTACCTATTGCGATCGGTATAGGATCGGTTCTCGCCGCCCATGAAATCGCCCATCAAGTTATCGCCAACCGCCACCAGGTTAAATTTAGTCTCCCCTTTTTCATTCCTACTGTACAAATCGGCACCTTTGGCGCTTTTAACCGATTTGAGTCTCTACTTCCCAACCGGAAGGTTTTATTTGATGTCGCCCTAGCTGGACCCGCCGCCGGGGGTTTGTTATCACTACTTATGCTATTGGCTGGATTGATACTTTCCCACCAAGGTAGTTTGTTTCAAGTTCCCACTAGCTTTTTCCAGGGTTCTGTTTTGGTCGGGCTACTTTCCAAATTGATTCTCGGAAACGCCCTCAAACAAAGTATTGTCGATGTTCATCCCTTGACTATTATTGGTTGGCTAGGCTTGGTGATTACTGCTATTAATTTAATGCCAGCCGGACAGTTAGATGGTGGTCGCATTATCCAGTCTATCTTTGGGCGCAAAGTCGCTGGAAGGTCTACTTTTGCTACTTTTATTGTTTTGGCGATCGCTTCTTTGGTCAATCCCCTGGCTTTGTATTGGGCGGCGGTTATCCTGATTTTACAGCGTAACCTCGAACGTCCTAGCCTTAATGAACTCACTGAACCCGACGACACCCGCGCCGCTTTGGGACTCCTGGCTATCTTTATGATGATTATTACCCTCTTTCCCCTTACCCCTACCTTAGCCAGTCGCTTGGGAATTGGCGGTTGATCTCACCCCATACACAAACCACCCCCTGTCTCTATATCGGCTATTGTGTTAATTTATGTAACAAAAAATTAAGAAGTGTTAGAAAAAACGGCTTTTTGGCACTGGGGGGGTTGATTTTGTAGGTGGCTCGTGGTACTATGTTACATAATGGCAATATTAGAAATTTTATTTTTTGGGTCAATTATCCATTATGCTATAAACTATATGTCAATAGCCTATCACGACTCGACAACAGTTGTCAACCCCCAGAATGATTCAACCATTGTTGAAAGACAAGATTTCTGTCATCATCAGGGATAAGTAATTGATAGACCCGATGTCGTTTTTTGGCATAAGTTTCGAGACGATCGCATTTTAAGCCATAGCCAATTTGATCAAGAAAGCGACTTAATACCATAATGGGGGTAGATCGTGGTGCTAACCCTATTCCGATAATAGACTTAATAGCAGTGCGATCGCCTAAAGCCAGCTTCGCCATTTGCTGTAAATCAGGATCAGTATTTTTAAACTCCCGATTTTCCTGTTGTAATAAAGTAGGAAAGCGTAATAATTCCAGAGTAGCGACGACCGCGCCTAATTGCGATCGGTTAAAATCAGGACCAAATAAACTACCTTTTCCTCGTTGTCCCAAATCCTGTGCTATTCGCGCATCTCTCGCGGACAGGAAAGGGCGACCCACAGTTAAGAAATAATGCAATTTTAATTTTTCATACCATCCCTGGTCATCCTTAGTTATCAATTCAGGATTAACGGGAATACCATAGCGCAATTTTAACTGATGTTTGCGTAAAGATTGACTTTCAGCAGGAGTTTTAAACACTTTTTTTTGCAAAACATGATATGCCAAATCACTTAAATCTGTAGCGTTAGATATAGCCCAGCATTCGGTCTGATAATTGCGATCGCGCACAGCGTCAATCAAATCAGTTAAACTAGGTTTAAGGTGATGGTCAGCCACCAAATCAGAATCAGAAGTTTCGCAAGGGGGAGAAACGGGTGATAATTGATGACCTTCAGCTTCCAAGCCAGCCAATACAGATTCCCGATAGCGGGTCATAGTAGCATTAAACCGGACGGCAATTTTAGCCCAACACATTAAAGACTCAGCTTGAAACCCCATTTCCAAATCATCAAAATCATCAAAATCTGACTGTTGTAATAAACGAATGTTTAACTGAGTTAAGCGATGGCTACAACTCAGCAGGGAAGCCATAGATAAAGCGCCATTTCCCAACCTATTTAAACCGTGGGAAGCTATCCACAGATGTCGAGGTATATTTTCGCGAATTCTAGCCAAAGCCTGACGCACAGAATTTTCAGATTGAACCCCTTGGGCGATACCCCATACGGAGGTAAAATGACCTTTTAAATCAATACTCACCCCAGTTTCAATAGCAGGGGAAGCCAAAACCAGATCATAATCTGCTAAAATATGATTAAGTCGGTTGATGCAACCGTAGGCGGGATGATGAGGGTCAGCCAAAGACTGGGAATCAATACGGAGGATTTTCAGTTGAGGAAATTGGGCTTTAAAATAGGCTTCTAAGGTGGAAGTCCCCCACTTACTAGCTAACTTTTGGGCGGACAAACACACAAAGGGACGACCGCCATTAGCGAGATGATTTTCTAGGTCTTTAACTAATTGTTTAGGAGTATGACCGCCATAGTGATAAACATTCCAAGCCTGATCAGCAGCAGGTCGAAAATGGTTTTCGATAATAAAGGGAGTTAGGGGAATTCCCGATAAGGCTTTGAGATAATCAATAGTAGTATCACTGAGGTCAGCATCAGCGATAACTACCCGACCATTGGACATGAAGACATTTTGCAATAAAACTTTTAGCGATCGCAATATAGCGACTCGATATTGGCGACAGGTGTCGGAGTTTAGACCATGCCAAATTATCTGTTCAACTTCATCAAAAATCACCAAAGTATTAGACCAATTATTGGGGTTAAAACCCAGGGAGGAAGAGGGATGCAGGGAATCAATACATAATCCATAACCCTCCCCAGGACGACTGATAACCGTCCCCATTCCGGCTTTCATATAGTTTAAACCAAACCGCTGACAGAGAGATTCTACTAAGCGGATACGATGACCGATAACCAGGACAGACTGACCTTTATCACTGGCTTGTTTAACGAGATTTTCTAGGAGTCTAGTTTTCCCGCTACCTTTGGGGGATTTAATCGCCACCAATTGGCAGGCTTGAGGGATAGCTAAATCCTCTGGGAGATAGGGACAATTGAGGTTTAAATCGGCGGAATAGGTCAAGCGTGAGTGGGAGATGGCGCGCCAGGTTTCCAGGGGTGTAGCGGCTTGATAGGCTTGATGTAGGGCTTCTACTCCTTGGGTCGCAATGAGATCATCAACACCTTTCCCTAATTGGGGTTTCCAGGTAATGACTTTAGTATGGCAACCTCTGCGGCTGAGAAGATATCCCATTTGGCGGATAGCTGCGTCTACGGCTTTGATGGTGTTAGGTTTGGTATCGCTATCAAAGACAATATAGATTTGGCGACCTTGGCTGGCTAGTTTTTGTAATTCTGGAATTAACTGAGATTTTCCGATGCGGTTTCCCCATTGGTCTCGCGGGACTCGATAGCCGCCGTTAATACCGGGAAGGGCTATGGCTGGGTATCCAGCAGTAAGTAGTGATCCGGCTTTTTTTGCGCCTTCGGTGATACAGATGGGAATTTCGTGATGATCAATGACCCACTCCCAAAATCCTAAATCGGCGCGGTCTGGTTGTATGGCTTCGGGGGAAATGGTTAAACTGTGACGATGGGCGATCGCTTCCCAAATTGATTGGGAGACTCGCAAGGCAAAAATTCCGGTGGCGGTTTGGGGAGGATGTTCGTATTTTATGGGTTTATTGCTGTGACTGCTAAGGCGAGGTTTGGCGGGTTTGAAGCATCCCCACAGATCCTCGTTTCCGGTTAAGATATCGACACCTGAACACCACCAGCCCCCTTGGTTAACATGACTATAGCGTTTAAGAATGCGATCGCATACTCGACCACCATTGCGTCTGGGTAGGTTGTCGGCATACAGCAGATAATCTAAAGGGCGATCGCCTTCTAGGGGGATAACATTCAATTGAGTTAGCTCTGGGTCAACGCAGCTTGCGTTCCATTCTATCAGATGATTCACTATATCTCCAGGAAATTAGGCACACCCCACACTGCCTATACAATCAATTGGGATTTAGGGGATTTATACTATAACCCCAGATGTGGAGTTTTTGTCAATTGATTGGCTGAATCTTCCATAGATATGGGGTAATTGACCGGACTCATCAGGTCCTCGCCCCATCCTGACTCAGTTTAATGATATCAATGGCTTCTCCAATTTGGGTTAGCTGGTGGTTTTCGGAATTATAAGCCCAAACCTTTAAAGATATTTCGCCAGAGGGTAAACTAGCGGTGGGAATCCTTAGCCTCCAGCCAGATTGTGCATATTCACGAATTCCTAAAACACTAGCAACATCCCAGCGAGGAATATTTACTTCTCCCACAGCAATTAACTGGTTATTCTCCCCGACACTGAGATAAACAGCATCAGCAGGTTTTCGGGTTTCGGGAATTACTCCCCACCCGGTTAAAACTGAGGGTTGACCTACCCGAATTGGTGATTCTGGAATGACATCAATTGCGCCATTAAATTGGTTGGTAGTGGCGAAAGTTGGGGGCATATCACTCCGTCGCCAAAACCAATGGGATTGGACGAATTTGTGAGGGCGATATTGTTGTAAAATGTATTGATAAATTAGAGAGGCTGAATCGGCTTTTAAGACTTCATCCCATGGGTTTTGAAACCAGACATCATTAGTTAATAAAATTATGGGGGGTTGGGTCGTTTCCAAGTCTTCAATTACCCGGTTTTGGGCGACGGTAGGTTTGGCATACAAAACATAGCTATATTTAGAACAGGATGGCTTATTATATAGATAATACCACAATCCCTCTGATGTGACATTAAAAAAACAGGATTGATTGGCTATTTCGGCTGACATGACATTTTTGGCTTCTAAATAATCGGGTTTGAGTAATTCAGCATCAGGGATAGAGATAGCGGCTGGGAGGCGCGAGAGTTTCTGGGATGCTTCCAGGACATTAAAACCAGATTCTGAGGTCAGAATAAATATCAATAACACGCCTATACTCAGCTTTTGCGGCAAAGTTAGGGTTAATTTATGTAGGGGATTTTCCAGATATCGCCGATAAGCCAAGAGTAATAAATATACACTTAACAATGCTGTCATCATTGCGCCGTGATAAGCATGACCTAAATCACTGCGGTCTAAGGTTATTCTCATATAAACGCCGGCGGCGGATAGGAGAATTAGGGTAAATAAATGTTTGCGGACAAAGGGTTTTAGTTGGAATTTATGGCTGATTAAGTCCCAGGTGAGATAGGTTAAAACTCCGGCTTGAATGAGAATAGATAGCCAGAATTTTTGAGAGATAAAGGTCATTTGGAAGGGGGGAAGGGGAATGAAGGAAATGTAGCGACCATATTTTCCCCAGTAGGCGATTTGAGAGGCGATCGCATTGACTTGATCTAGTCCTAAAAAAATGGCGATCGCCGTGAAGGAAACTACTACCCCGGTGGAAGTTACAGTTAACCAAGTCTTGCGAATTGGGGAAGGTAAAAATAGGCTGATGATACAGGTAATCAAATAAACGGCTAGGAAATATATGGCGCGGTCATACACATATAAAAAACCCCCAGGAATAGACAACCCCACCAACAGGGATAAAATTATGGCTTGTCGGCTATGAAAATGGCGGTTATCTCGGACATGATTAGATTTTAAGTCTTCTGGCTTTTCCCAGGGTATAAATAGGCGAAAATAACGGAGAGTGATGGCGAGTTGAAAGACAAACCAAGTCCCTCGCCTTCCGTCAAACTTGAAGAAAATGCCATCAAAAATACACGCGAATAAACAGAAGAGTAAAAAAATGGGTAATTTTGACTTTTTTAATCCTACTAACCCGGTGATTTCCCACAAAATCCAAAAATAGCCTACAGCAGTGAGTGCATTTTGGAGATTAACAAATAGCCGAGTCAATACAATTCCATTATCATTGCTAATCAACCTCATGGCTACTTCTGTGGGGAAAACATCCATACCATAGCCATGAATTAAGACGGTATTAATAAATGGCTTTTCCAGTTGGGAGAAATTCGGCCAAAATCCTAAAAACTCTCCCTCGTGGAAGGAGTCCCGCAAAAGGGAGGTAATTGGAAACTGATTGAAAGGAATATTAATGACCCAAGCTAAGAGTAAAATTCCAGTAACGGTTGCTAAAAACCAATTTTGGCTGAGAGTTTTGGCGGTAATGTTAATGACAGAATGGAGATATTCTCCCAGCGATATTTTCCCAAATTTCCAAACTATCAGAGTTAGCAGGGGGGGAGTAAATAGCAAAATCAGATATTTGAGATAATCTGTATAGGGACTGATATTCTCAATGCTGGCTTGGGAAATTACCCCGGTGGTATTGTTTCCGAGAGGGATAGCAATGGGGTTGACCAGGGGAACAAAAATCATCCAACTGGTAAGGGTAATTATCAGGACTACAGCTAAACTTGGTGACGGGGTAAATTTGCGATCGCTCATTTTTACCTAAGACTCCCAACTGGAAACGCGATCGCCAGACGAAAAGGAATATAGCTTATGTCCGGTAAAACTAATTAAGGCTACACAGGCGGCGCTTACGAGTCTAGCAGGGGTAGGAGACCATCCCAATTCATTAATCAACAATTGTAATAACCCCAAATTCGCCAATAAGCTATTTAAGGCGACTGTCGCAAATACCCCATATTGCATCAACCAATTACGCCAGTAAATACCAAACACAAACCGACGACTTAACCAGAAATTGGTACTTAATCCCAAAAAGTAACTAATTCCCAAGGCGTAAACATACCAAACTCCCGCCTGGGTAAGAAGAGAAAACACCAAAACATCTACAACTGTCGCACTTCCCCCGGTGAGTAAATAACCGCCAAACTGTCGCAAAGTAGCGATCGTCTGACGACGGCGAGATTTTCGGGAAACCGCCGCCACTGTGGTGGGGGTGTCGGCTTCGGCTTCCTCGACATATTCACTATCACTATTGACATTCCAGAGGTTATGTTTTCCGGGGGTCATGACATTTTCCGCCGCCAAAATTCCCATCAAGAGGCTATGGTCTTGATTGTTATACTTAAATGCACCATATCGACCGACCAACTGCAAATTCTGGAAGCCTTTAAAATACTCCTCAATGGTTGCTAAAGAGGCTTTATAATTTCCGGCATATATCGGATAAGTCCGAGGTAAACGCACAACAAACCCCCCAGAAACCTGCTGCTTTTGGAGTAATCCAATTTTAATCAGGTCGGCTTGCGCCATTTGTCGCAGGTCTTCCTCTGGACAATTCCATAACTGATCATCAAAGTTACACCAATACTCACAACAGAGGGGAGTTTGATGATTATTGGGTAACATTTCCGGCGACCAATTGGCAAAATTTGTCACCCTTCCTAATTTCACCCTGGGGTCATTAATATATAGCCAGTTATCGGGGAATAAATGACCATCATCAATAATTAAATAGACTAAAATGGTATTCCGAAATTTAAGCGATCGCGCTGATTCTATCACTGGCTGAGGCGGTGCTGTTTTCAACTCTTCCACCAATAAAGTTAACGGAATAGAAGAAATCACCCCCCCACAGGGAAAAGTTTGCACTTCTTTAGTCTCACGGTTGCGGACAGTCACATGGGTAGCCTCACCATCATTATGATGTACCTCAATCACTTCGGTATTCAGTAATAAAGGCTGCTGATGCTGATTTAAATAATCAGCTATTTTATCATAAAGTTGACCAGAACCCAACCGAGGAAATTGGAATTGGTCAATCAAGGTTTTGACTTTACCATCATTTCCCAATAAGGCATTAACCACCGCTTTATATAAGGACAAACCCTTAATTCTTTGTGCCGCCCAGTCGGCGCTAATTTCTGTACAAGGAATTCCCCAAAGTTTCTCGGTGTAACTTTCAAAGAAAATCTCAAACAGCCGTCTCCCAAATTTACCAATCACCCACTCGGAAAAATTATCGGGCTGGGGTTTAGGAAATAAACGCACTTTCACATAAGACGAAAGTATTTTAACTGTCTCTAATAACCCCAACGCGGAAAGCACCTGTTTGGCTTGGAGAGGATAACTAAAGTATTTTCCCCCGTAATAAATGCGGGTAAGTCGATTAACTGTTACCTGGTCTTTTCCTAATACTTGATTCCATAGTTTCACCACAGGCGATAATTTGGTGAAAAATCGATGGGGTCCGAAATCGAGAATAAACCCTTCATACTCGATACTTTTCGCTAGTCCCCCCACCCGCTTATCTCTTTCTACTACTACTACAGGAATTCCCTGACTGGTGAGAGTATAAGCCGCAGCTAACCCCGCTGGACCTGCACCTAAAATGTAAATCGGTTTCATCACACCACACTCAAATTATCGACTAGGGCAAATTGTACTCATCATACACTATCATCCATAATAACCCGATTTTTCTATTCAAAAGGGGTTGACATTATCCTCTATTTTCTGATATTATAGGTTATATATAACATAATTGTAATATTTATATATATTTTTTTGGAAGACAGATTACCATTATAATAAAAGTATATCCGATTTTCCCCCAAATTGTCAACCCCCCTTCCCCAAAAAGCCGGGCGGCGATAAGTTTTGCTAATTTAAAATTTGCAAATAGTTTTAATATTTAAAAGATTGTAAATATTTATGACATTTTTATTGCTAGTGATTATCAAATAGTTGACGACAGAATGGGGGTTGTGGTAGATTTATGTAAATAAAAATCCACTGGGGTTTATGTCAGCACCCCCGGCTGAAGCACGGGGGCTTCCTGCCCCCCGCTTTCAGGTAGCTGACCAGTTTAAGCCTTAACTGGCTACGTTCAGAGCAAGAGTTAAAGTTCCTACCCTGGAATGCGTGCTAGTTCCAGGCACTAGAACCAAATCGTTAAACAGTCCTAAGGGGTTAAGACAGTGCGATTTGGAAAGTACCGACTCTGAACATTAGCGAAGCAAACATTACCCCGCAAGGGAGTCGGAGCCAACCATAGCTCCATGGAGGGGCAACCATACCCCTCCACCCCGCAAGGGGGTGCTGGCGGCGGTCAGCCGCTTGAGTCGGTTTTCCTCTCCGCGATAAATCACGGAGCTTCCAACCCTCCCAGGAGTTTTACGTGAACTAAGCAAAATATAGCCCCAAAAGACGATTATATGGTGAGCTTTAGACGATCGCAGTAGGAATTTCAAGTTTAGCGATGCACGAGTTTTGGGGAAATTCGGAGCGATCGAAAATCGGCGACTTGACAAAAACAGTGATTTATGGTATGTGCTGTCAAACTGAGTAAAATCAAGATGGTGGAATTTCCAAAGCGATCGCGCCTAATAAGCCCTTGCGAAAATCATTAAGTAGTTGTCGTGCGGTGCGTTCCAAATCTCCTTGAAAGCGTTGATCAGCCAAGGCTTGTAGATAAGACTCTCCATTTTCCGAAGCGATCGCCAGAGAATAGCGATCGGTCAGTTTATGGTGAATTTGGAGATCTTGAAACAAATCGACCATACCCGCGGCCACCCGTTGGTTATCATAACCCGCCTCACCAATATCCTCACAAATCGCCAACTTGAGAGCATCCTGTTGATTTTCAATACGGCTAGGAATGACCCCTGGCGCATCCAACAATTCAATTTGCTTAGAAATCCTGACCCACTGTAACTTTCGAGTCACCCCAGCCCGTCGAGCGCTTTCTACCACTCGCCGCCCCAAAAGTCGATTAATCAAAGCCGACTTACCGACATTGGGAAATCCAATCACCACAGCCCGGACAGGTCGGGGCAACATTCCCCGTTGCTGACGTTTTTGATTCAACTGTTCCCCAGCCTGTTTAGTAGCGCGTACTACTGCATCGACCCCATCTCCCTGTTGAGCATTGGTAAAATAGGGGATTTCCTGGTGTTCCTCAAACCACTGTTGCCATTGTTGTTGTATATGGGGAGGAATCATATCTTGGCGATTAATAATCAATAATCGTGGCTTTTGGGATACCCATTGAGATACTTTAGGATGGTGAGTAGCCAAGGGAATACGAGCATCGCGAACTTCCAGGACAACATCAACTCGTTTAAGTTGTTCTGTGAGGGTGCGTTCAGCTTTAGCAATATGACCGGGATACCATTGAATTGTCATAATCTGGGAAAATAGTTAATAGTGGATTAATAGTTAAGTGAAATGTTCAAGTTTGATTTTGTCCCTGATACATATATTGAGGTAATCGCATGGTGAAGGTTGACCCTTTGTTTAACTCACTTTCCACCCAGAGGTCACCACCCATCATCTGACATAATTTATGGGTGATAGAAAGTCCTAAACCAGTCCCCCCATATTTACGGGTTGTACTTTCATCAGCTTGGGTAAAGGGGCTAAAAACCGTGGCGATTTGTCGCTCATTCATACCAATTCCGTGATCCTGAACTTGAAAAAAGATAAAGGGAATTTCTGAGAGTTCTTCTTCGGGAGATTCTAGGGAGTGATAAACGGGTAAATCCGGTAAATCTGTGGCGGGAATTAACTGTTTCCATACTCGTAAAGTCACCTGTCCTTGTTCGGTAAATTTACAGGCATTACTTAACAGATTAAGCAGTGACTGTCTCACCTTGGTTAAATCAGTATACATCAAGTCAAGACCGGGCGCAACCTCTAGGGTAAATTGATTATGATTTTTGTCTGCCAAGGGTGCTATAGTAGTTTCCACTTCCCAAAGCAAGGTATTAATTTGACATTTTTCCAAGTGAAAATTCATGCGGCCAGCTTCAATCTTAGAAAAATCGAGAATATCACTAATTAAGGTGAGGAGATGTTGACCAGCCACGTGGATATTTTTCAAGTCTGCCACCCAATCATCCTGTCCGAGGTCTTCAGCGTCTTCTTGTAGTAATTCACTGTAGCCAAGAATAGCATTTAAGGGAGTGCGAAGTTCATGACTCATGTTAGCTAAAAATAGGCTTTTAGCTTGGTTAGCCTGTTCAGCAGCTTCTTTAGCTCTACGGAGTTCCTCAGCCTGCTTATGTTCAGTGATATCACTAGCCAGAATAAGCAAACAGGGAGTATTTTCTAATTGGATAGGTTCAATGGCGATTAACCAATCTCGAATTGCTCCTGATTTATGGCGAACTTGAACGGTTAAATTACTGAGGCGATCGCCATTAGTAATCCTTTGTAAAATGGGGTTAATCTGTTCAGCATCCCACATTTCCAAATCCTCAAAAGTGCGGTCAATGACCTGTTCTCGACTCCACCCCAATTGCTGAAGAAAACTATCATTGACATCCACAAATCGGCCTTCTTCAACAGTAGTAATACTAATACCAATGGGACTAGCCTTAAACACCCGCGAAAACCTTTCCTCACTAGCTCTTAAAGCAATTTCGGCTCGTTTGCGTTCCGTGATATCCTGAACAGTGCTAGTAATATGGGTAGGAGTAACGATCGCCTGTTCAACCACAAATCGTTCTTGACCGTCAGGGCGTGCAATCCGATAATCTATAGAATAGGGAATTTGCTCTGAGATAGCTTGAGAAATAGCATTTTCCACCCGTGGGCGATCCTGATGATGGATATATTGCATCAAGCTATCAATGCTGGGAGTCACTTGCTGAGGATTAACGCCAAAAATGCGGTACAACTGATCAGACCAAGTACAGGTTAGTTGTGGGATATCTAATTCCCAGTGTCCTAACTTAGCAATACGTTGAGCGGTAGCTAAACTAGCTTCCCCCGAACGTAGAGAGGCTTCTACAGTTTGTCGTTCTTCCACCGCACCCGCCAAAAATAAACCGGTGACAGTCATCACCAAAATAAAGGCTTGTAGAGAAAAGACTTGGGGATTTTCGTTAAGGTTGTTCATAAAAGGACCACTACCCCGTAGGACACCCCAGACGGCAAATGTTGCCGTTAATAAGTGAGCGATCGCAGTTCCTCGCTGACCAAAACGCAGGGAAGCCCAGACTAATAGTGGAAATGGCAGGTACTCTAGGGGGTAGTGAATAGTGAGAACCCGGGTTCTGGAACAGAATACAAACCAATTCAAAGCCGAAAATAGTAGGAACCAGATGGTTATTTCCAGATAGCTGAATAATTTAGGCAGCCATAGCTGTTGCTTGGGGTTTTTGAGAATTTCCCAGCTTTCTGGTAATAGCCAACTCCAATAATTGCCAGTTGACTCCTGCAAGTCTCTGGTCTGTTGATATTTAATCCGAAATCGATGAGCCCAAGTCAGAAGTACCGGGGCTAATAGCAGAACGCCAATGGTATCTCCCAGCCACCATGTTACCCAAATATCGATTAATGTATCGGGTTTAATTTCTCCAGCGATTAATAATGCGATCGGAGTAATAGTAGAATTAATCAGACTCGAGAGGGCTCCAGCTAGAATAGCTAGTCCCAGTACATCCTTGAGGCGGGCTAAAGCCGGAGAGAAACCGATCCTTTTTAACATCCACCAACCCGCGCCAGCTTCTAGGAGGGTTCCCAGAGTCCTAATGAATCCCAGATAACCGTAGTGACCCGTCAGCCAATAGTTAGAAAACAAAGCACCGAGAACAATTCCCGGCCAACATTTACCCCCCCACCAGATTAAAACCACTAAAGACCATCCCGCCGCTGGCCATAATATGGCTTCCATGGCATTGAGCATTAAAGTCTCAATGGTGATCCAGATTAGCCCCAGATAGACCAGAAGCGCAACCATATTGATAGTTAGGTAGCGTCCCAGTTTAGATCTGAGGATGTTATGGAACTGAAGCATTTTGCTGCCCTCCGTTGCTTCTCCCCCACACTCAAAGAAATTATCCTCAGTATTAAGCTACCCGGCGCTAAGTCTTGCGACTTCCTTGGGGTACTTCCTCAAACTTCCTAGAATCTGAAGACAAGTTGCACAAACTCACCACCGCTGTCTCTGGCTTCCTACTTTTGAGTTCATCCACCGAGTAAGCGAACCAAGCTAGACCATTAGACACCCACTTCCCACCTCGTCGAAGTAATGGGATATTTTATAGTTTGATACTTCCGCCGTTAATTGCTAGAGCCATCTAACGGGGGATTCTTGCTTATTTCAACTTTACTATAGCACTCAATTACTGATTCATTTAAGCTGAACATTCCCGAACATTGATTGACCATGATCGGACTCTTGAAACTCCCGCGACTACCGACTCCACAAGCATTTTCAACGCGGTGGGTCAGTTCTAAATAGGTGTGTTGGGGTAAGCGATCGCACTTACAGACTTACCCCAAAATCCTTTTACCAACGGCAATTAGGCATCATCTAAAGCCACAATACCGGGAAGTTGCTTCCCTTCGAGGAGTTCCAGACTAGCCCCACCACCTGTAGAAATGTGGCTCATCTTTTCACCCAAATTCAATTGTTCCACAGCCGCCACCGAGTCGCCGCCACCGATAATTGTAGTAGTACCGGTGCTGGTTAGTTCTGCCAAAGTTTGAGCGATCGCCCGAGTACCCGCCGCAAACTTCTCAAACTCAAACACTCCCATAGGACCATTCCAGAGGACAGTTTTGCAGTCTCCCAAGGCTTCTTGGAAAACCTTAACCGAATCAGGGCCAATATCCAATCCCATCCAACCATCAGGAATTGCTTCAACGCTAACAGTTTGAGAATCAGCATCAGCCGCAAACTTATCAGCCAAAACCACATCTGTAGGTAACAACATAGTTACCCCTTTTTCTTTCGCCTTCGCTTCCAGGGACTTAGCCAACTCCAGCTTATCTTCTTCCACCAGGGAATTACCCACACTCAGCCCCCTGGCTTTGTAGAATGTGAAAATCATGCCGCCACCCAGCAACAACTTGTCGCATTTGTCAAGTAACGCTTCAATGACACCAATTTTGCTAGATACCTTAGAACCACCAATAATCGCTGCTAGGGGACGTTGAGGGCTTTCAATCGCCCCTTGGAGGAACTGCAATTCCTTCTCAATCAAATAACCCGCCACACAGGGACTCAGATATTTAGTCACCCCTTCAGTGGAAGCATGGGCGCGGTGTGCAGTACCAAAAGCATCATTTACATACAGATCCGCTACCGAAGCCAACTGCTTGGCAAATTCCGGATCATTTTTCTCTTCGGCTGCATGGAAGCGAACATTTTCCAGTAACAGCACATCGCCATCACTCATGGCCCCCACTGCTACGGCGACTTCCTCTCCAATGCAATCGTCACATTTCTTAACGGTTTTGCCCAAAAGTTCCGACAAACGCGCCGCCACAGGAGTTAAGCGCATTGATTCAACTACTTGACCTTGGGGACGGCCAAAGTGGCTGCTCAGAATCACTTTAGCCCCTTTAGAGGTCAGATCTTGAATGGTAGGCAGAGCCGCCCGAATCCTGGTATCATCACTAATAGAGCCATTATCAAGGGGTACGTTAAAGTCAGCACGCACCAGCACTTTCTTACCGGATAGTTCTGATGCTGACAGATTTGCTACAGTTTTTTTAGCCACAGGATTAACCTCGTTGATCGTTTATTCTGGTTTAATCGAAATTAAATGGGAACGGTGAGGGTTATTGGTTAAATGGCCCCTAGGTTGTTACCAACCCGCTGGCCTACCAGCCATCAAATCGTTCACTGTAAACATTCTACCTAAGTCCGCGTCTTGGAGATGCGAGATATGTTTAAGACCGTTTTATTTGCTATAGATCAAAGTCGGGAAGCCCGCGAGGCGGCTGAAAGGGTCATTAATATTGTCCAAACCTATCAGTCTAACCTCTATCTTCTCGCTGTTGTTGAACCAAAAGAACCAGACGGGGAACCTCCCCATTCTGAACCGATGACTTCCCCTGATACGGTGAGCCAACTTTTACAGGAGGCTCATGGTATCTTCTCTAAGCTAGGGATTGATGCCAAACTCATTGAACGTGAAGGTAAACCTGCTTTTACTATCTGTGATGTGGCTGATGAGATTGATGCTGATCTGATTGTGATGGGTAGTCGCGGCACTGGACTTACAGAAGAAGGTGTTGCTGACAGTATCACTAACCGTGTGATTAATCTCTCTCCCTGTCCTGTCTTAGTTGTTCCTTAACTGATTCCCCCCCGTTGACCTATAACCTATAACCTACCTTTGACGGGGGGTTCTCCATTTCTACTAAGTTGATTTTTTAGTCAATTTTTAAAAAATGTCCCCCCAGAACAACCGAGGGGGTTGACAAGTTCCGGGAATTGATGGTATTATATTGACATATTGCTAAATAATGGAAATATATCCACAAATTTCAAAAATGCGTATATTCCCATTATTTAAAATAATATCATGAGCCGGGCAAAAAAGCTACACCCTCACCAATGAGGTCGATTTTTGTAACAATTCTTAACTGTTCGTTACAAAAGTTAACATAAGGGAGTTTGATGGTGGATTATTGATTGTCGGTGATTCTTTCCAATTCTTGAATATAGAAATCACCAATATCTAAACCGGGGAGTCCTTCGACAGTAATTTGTTCATAATTAACCTGACCCCGGATTAACATTTGTTCACCGACAGAAGGTAGAGGTTGGGTAGTAAAAACCCAGATAGTGGCGGTGGAGTCTTGAAGCTGATACGCACCAGCGCCGACAAAGGGAGCCAGGTTAGCGACAGTCCCCTCTATGTAGATTTTAGACCCAACTTTGCGCTGTTGTGCGATCGCCTCAATTTTAGTAGTTTGGCGAGTAAATTGAGTGGTAGACTCAATAATTTGGCGACAGCCAATCATCCCTGGTGTTAGGGATAGTAGAATCAAGAGAATATGGAAGCGGTTAGCAAAGCGTGGGGGTAGGACAATGGCGAATGTAGTCATTTTGTATAAAAAGGGGACAAATTTCTGGGAAGATATACTGGCTTGGAATTGTTGGATATATTGTGATGGCTAATTTATTAGACGGTAAGACAACAGCCCAAAAAATTCAATCGCAATTGAGGGAAAAAATTAAAACCCTAGAACCGCAAAGGGGACGACCTCCAGGTTTAGCAGTGTTAATGGTAGGAGATAACCCCGCCAGCGCCGTTTATGTCCGCAACAAAGAGAAATCCTGTGAACGGGTAGGAATAGCATCGTTTGGTCAACATTTCCCGGCTGATACAAGCCAGGAAGAACTTAAAGAGGCGATCGCCAATTTAAACGAAGATGATCGGGTTGATGGTATTCTAGTACAACTGCCGTTACCAGAACACCTAGACGCTGTGAGTTTGCTGTATGAGATAGCGCCGCACAAAGACGCAGACGGGTTGCACCCCATGAACTTAGGGGGATTAGTAAGAGGGGAAAAGGGGTTACGCAGTTGTACTCCAGCGGGGGTAATGCGTCTATTAGAAGAATATCAAATCCCATTAGCGGGAAAACGAGCGGTAGTGCTAGGACGGAGTATCTTAGTGGGGAAACCCATGGCTTTGATGTTACTAGAGGCTAATTGTACAGTAACTGTAGCCCACTCTCGGACGGAAAACCTAGAAGCGATCGCATCGGAAGCTGATATTCTGATCGCGGCGGTAGGTCGTCCCGAGATGGTGGGAGCGAATTGTATCAAACCGGGGGCGGTAGTGATTGATGTGGGAATTAACCGCTTAGAAGATGCTAACGGAAAATCGCGGTTAGTAGGAGATGTAGACTTCCAGGCGGCTGAACCCATAGCAGGATATATTACCCCTGTACCGGGTGGTATCGGTCCGATGACTGTGGCTATGCTGTTACAGAATACGGTGGAAAGTTATCAAAAACGCATCTGATCGACTCGATGATGTGATTAACGGGATTCGCGATCGCGCATGGTGTCAAAAGACCCGTACAATAAAAACTGATGTTCACCGATTACTGCCCTACTTGTCCCTATAAACCGCTATCAGACTTTGGCTGGTTGGGCTGTGGGGTTTGCCCCTAATTATGACAGATATCAACACCGACGGTATGGTAGTCACAGAAAACATGGATTTATCCGGGTCAGACAGACCATTTGACCTATCGACTTATCTTAGCCAAAAAAAGGAATTAGTGGAAGCGGCGCTAGATGCTGCTATTGCTGTCACCTACCCCGAAAAAATTTATGAGTCGATGCGCTATTCCCTCATGGCTGGGGGAAAACGGCTGCGACCTATTTTATGTTTAGCTACCTGTGAACTGCTTGGGGGTACAGTGGAAATGGCAATGCCGACAGCCTGCGCCCTAGAGATGATTCATACGATGTCTTTAATTCACGATGATCTACCAGCAATGGATAATGATGATTATCGGCGTGGGAAATTGACTAACCACAAGGTCTATGGCGAGGATATTGCTATTTTAGCGGGAGATGGATTGCTAAGTTATGCTTTTGAGTTCGTGGCTACCCAAACTCAAGGTGTACCCCCGGAAAGAGTCCTACAGGTAATCGGTCGCCTGGGTCGTGCGGTGGGGGCGACTGGATTGGTGGGCGGTCAGGTGGTAGATTTAGCATCGGAGGGTTTATCAGATATATCTGAGGAAACTCTAACTTTTATCCATACCCACAAAACTGGGGCTTTATTAGAAGCCTGTGTGGTCTGTGGTGCGATTTTGGCGGGTGCTAATGAAACTGACCTGGAGAGACTCTCTCGCTATGCTAAAAATATTGGCTTGGCGTTTCAAATTGTCGATGATATTCTCGATATTACCGTACCCTCGTCGGAGTTGGGTAAAACCGCAGGCAAGGATCTGGAAGCTCAAAAGGCTACCTATCCTAGTTTATGGGGCTTGGAAAAGTCACGGGCGAAAGCTCAACAACTGGTGGAGGAGGCTAAGGCTGAATTACAGGCTTTTGGAAACGGTGGTTGCGCTCTGGCGGCGATCGCTGATTTTATTACCTATCGCAGTCACTAACTTTTAAAGCGAGGTGTTCAACCCCATGCAAGAATTTGGTCACATATTGGACAACCGGGTGCTGTTAGTGGCACTGTTTGCTTGTCTGTTCGCCCAAGCGTCTAAACTGGCGATCGAATTGATACAGCATGGAAAAATTAATCTGCGGGTTCTGGTGACTACTGGGGGAATGCCTAGTTCTCACTCAGCCTTTGTGGGTGCTTTAGCCGCCAGTGTTGGTCAGGTGATCGGGTGGGGTAGCCCGGAGTTTGCGATCGCTGTGGTATTTGCTATTATTGTTATGTATGATGCGGCGGGTGTCCGACAAGCAGCAGGGAAACAGGCTCGCATTCTTAATCAGATTATGGACGAGTTATTCCAAGAGCATCCCCAATTTAATGAGGACCGCCTCAAGGAATTACTCGGACATACCCCCTTTCAGGTGATTGTGGGCTTGAGTTTGGGAATAGCGATCGCAGCTTTAGCAGAACTTACCTATTAGCTACGATATTGGGAATTTAATCGCCAGTAGCTAGGTTAGGTCGCTCAATTTTCACCCGACTGCTATCAACCATGAGCGACCAAAATCCCTGATCATTGAGACGGCGGAAAACTTCCATGGCACTATTCGGCTCGGCGGTATGTTCTACCAGTAAATAGAAGCGCCGATTATAGGAAACTATGGGAATTCTTCTCCCCATAGTTGCCTCAAGTCTAGCCGCAATTTCTGGCTGGTTGAAATAGTCTACCATGACGGCATAACCCATGCCTAGGGGTTGACCACCCAAATCACTGCTAGGACCAGAAGGACCGACAGGGGGACGTGGTTCGGGTCTAGGAGTTACTGCTGCATCAGATTTAACCACATGGGTGGATAAACCGGCTGTTTCCTTGAAATAAGCCGCCCAGTCTTCGGCAATTAGCACATCATCAAAACCGCCAACTCTGGTGACAATATCATTGAGATAGCGACACACCTGGCTTTCTATGTTGCTAGGTAGGACTTGACGCGCTAGTGCTTGTGTCTCGGGGGTGTTGCTGGTGATTAACAGCAAATACTCACCGGGTCGAGGGGGAACACAGGAGGCTTGACCAAAGCTGGGTTTAGCACTGAAACCTATGGTAAGCAGAACCACCCCTACAGAACTAATCCTAGTTAACCATCGCCTCAACCTAAGTTTAACCATAGCTATAACAACTTTTGCGATCGATTTTGCAGCTATTGTACCCGAATTGAGATTTTCTGAGCGTAGGGGCGGTTTCTTTAGACAATCCTGATTTCAACCACATGATCTGAGAACCCGCCCCTATAGCCTGAAATAGTAGTATATTGAGCGACCACAGGTAATCAGGATTTTTAGCCAGCAGTAGCCAGAGACGCGATCGCATCAGGGATAGTAGCTGAAGGCGCTTCAAATTGTCCGGTAATCACGTGCTCAAGTCGCAATTTCAGCCAAGTAATAAACTGAGGGTTAGTAGAAACCAACGCCGCCGCTGGTTTAGGACATTTAGCTTTCACTTCGGCCATTTCGGGCGCTTCCAAAAATCCTGGCTCAATTACTAACCAAAAATCGATCTCCTTTTCCTGTTCTTGATAATTGCGCCGACGTTCCTTGAGCACTTCCTCAATAGGTTCCTCGATCACAAAGTCTTTACTAGCTAGGAGATAATAATAAGTTGCCATTTGTTTGTCACCTACAATTAACTAAAGAACAACTGGGCTGACTGTAACTTTCCCGTTAACCCAGGATAGCCTGTTTCATTTCCCGCACGGCTTTATCTAAACCGACAAGAACTGCCCGACTTATTATTGTATGACCAATGTTGAGTTCTTCCATACCTTCTAAGCGGGCTACAGGTTGCACATTCCAATAAGTCAAGCCGTGACCCGCATTAACTCGCAGTCCGGCTTCTAGGGCTAATTTACATCCTTGGGCTAAAATCTCGAGTTCCTTTTGCTGTTGGACTCCCTTGGCTTCGCAGTAACAACCTGTATGTAGTTCGATGAATTGGGCTTTAACTGTGGCTGAGGCTTCGATTTGGGCGGGGTTAGGATCGATAAATAAACTTACGGGGATTCCTGCATTTTGCAGGGTGCTGACTACTTCTGACATCCGCTGTAGTTGACCCAGGATATCTAATCCTCCTTCGGTGGTGACTTCTTCCCGGCGTTCGGGTACTAAGGTTATGTAGTCGGGTTTAATATCTAGGGCGATCGCTACCATTTCATCTGTGGCGGCCATTTCCAGGTTTAGGTGAGTTCTCACGGTTTCCCGTAACAGTCGCACATCTCTATCTTGGATATGACGGCGATCTTCGCGCAAATGTACTGTAATCCCGTCTGCTCCCGCTAGTTCTGCGATCGCCGCCGCTGCTACTGGATCCGGTTCCACTGTCCGCCGGGCTTGTCTAATTGTGGCAATGTGGTCAATATTTACACCGAGAGTGGGCATAGTTCTTTTGATCAAATCTTAGACCACAACAGTTTGACATATTCATGGGAACTCTGAAAAGTTAATTATTACAGGCCTTTCAAGAAAAGACCAACAGGGTATTGACAAAATCGATATTATATGTATATGAGTGTGATATAGAAATATTGTGGTAACATTACAGCTTGTTCACCAGTCGCTTAATACATTGCCCTCACCCTAAATCCCTCTGCCAGAGAGGGAGAGGGACTTTGAAAGGTGATCAGATGATTTCTGAACAGGCTGTAAGGTGCGTATCTGTGGGTAAATAATGCCGAATGGGGCTTAGTATAGATTATTAATAGGGAGTGGGTCATCAATATTGTGAATCTGGGGAACTTTAGGAAACTGCATAGCACGATGGCTCCGATTGTGATGCTACCACTATTTGTGACGGTATTTACGGGGGTAGCTTACCGATTGGGGAAAAGTTGGTTTGGTTTATCAAGGGACCAGGTACATTTTTTAATGGTGATTCATGAAGGGGAATATTTAGGGCAAACCTTAGAACCTGTGTATGTGCTATTAAATGGCTTAGGTTTACTGTGGATGCTGATCACGGGGTTAACAATGGTGTTTCAAAATATGAAGCGATCGCGATGGTTTAGGAATCTGCAAGCCAAAAAACAGGCTTCATCCCAATCGCCAGAATAAATGGGTTATTTCCGTTTGGGGACTAAAAAACCTTCAACTTTCCTCAATATCTGTTAGGCGATCGCATGAGCTAGAATAATTTAAGCCGGAAATGGCGATCGCCCATTTCCAGGGGACAACCTTCTAGGGGGGGTAAACCTTGACCATGACACCAAGTGAGTTGAACCACTGTTATAGGGTCCTTGAATTGCAACCCGGTGCATCCCTGGAGGTTGTAGATAGGGCTTATAAAGATTTAGCATTTATCTGGCATCCCGATCGCATTCCAGAAGATAACCAACGGCTGCGACAGTTAGCAGAAGATAAACTCAAGGAAATTAACCAGGCGCGCGATAAGTTGCGATCGCTGTTGAGGTCTAATAAAACGAAACCATCGAAACCGACCCCCAGACCTGAGTATGCTGGGGCTAAACGTCAGACCCAGACCAGCCACAACACCAACTCATATTATACTTACCGCGCGGCCACTCCACCCCACCGTCCCCCCAAACAGGAGTATCAGTCACCACCAGCTTATCAGCGTCCATCCTATTCTGATTTGACTAACGCTGATTTTCGGGGGGCGAACCTGAAGGAAAGAGATTTGTCGGGACGGAATTTGAGTGGGGCAGATCTGAGTTATGCTGATATGACGGATTGTTTTTTACATAGAGTTAACTTGAGTGGGGCTTGTTTGCATCGGGCTAATTTATTCCGGGCTAATTTTTTGCAGGCCAATCTGAGTTACGCTAATCTTCAGGAGGCTAACCTAATTGGTGCGGATTTAAGTGGTGCGGATTTGCGGGGGGCTAATTTAATCGGGGCGAAAGTGGGATATAGCGATCGCTTAATGGTGAAACTAACCGGGGCCAATTTGGCTGGGGCAATTTTACCAGATGGCACTATTCACCCGGGTTAAAACTGATAGCTGCGATCGCTTACCCACAAACGTAGTGGAATTGCATTCCCCTGGGAGTCCACTTTGACTTCAACCACAAAAGACTCAGGATCGCGACTTTGAGCGCGGCTAATGTTCTCGTTAACCTCTAAGCGCTTATTTTCCGGCATATAGTAGGTTTCCAGACCGTATTTTAGACCCCAGCCATCACCTGTACCTCGAATGGCGATCTGATTTTCTGGTAAATTATCAGGACGCTGGTTGCTAACTGCTACGGGTTGCCAAGGAAGGGGGCGATCGCCTTCTGGTTGTTCTTGGGGTTTTTCTAGGATCACATAAACTGTATCACCATCTCGGATAGAATTTCTGTGTGACATGGTACCGGAACCGGGAAGATTTCTGAGGGTACTAGGTTGAGAAATTTCATAACTGAGAATTTGATAATAACCCCGCAAGAAATCATAGGGGTCAACGGGGGCTGTTTGTAATACAACAGTTGTTCCAGTAATATATGTGTAAAAAGCCTGAGCCGGAATTGATATTACCAATGCTACCTGACACAATAGGGGAGCCAGAAGTCGCCAATTGGGTAAGCGACGTTGACGGCTATTTACTGAACCCGGAAGGATAACTGAGGGTTTTGCGGATGGGATTTTGTTAGTGTTAACCATACTGTTACCTCACCATGAAAGATGAAATTATGAATTAGGACTTGGAATTAGGGAGAGTCGGACGAGACAAGTTTTTTTCAAACCATAAACCGGCGATAATTACAGCAATTCCACACAGGACTAAAACTAAGGCTTTCAGGAGTAGTTCGGTTTCGTATTCAAACATTCGGCTGATAATTTGGAGGACTAATAGCACCATACCGTACCAAAAAGCACTCCGATTGCCTTTTAACAGTCCTAAGCGAACGGTGAATGCGCCCAACAGAAACATTTGCACATTGAAAATTAAAGTGGCGGTGGTGGGAATTTCCGCTATTGAGATATGCCAAAAAGTGACTATACCAGTGATGATAATCAAGGCACTAATAGCGGTGGTATAGGCATCTACACCCCAATATCTTTGGCTACCATGAGGCTTAATTATCTGGAACCATTGCCAGAGGGATATGACCACAAAAGCCAGGATATTAATTAGCATTACATTGGGATTTTCTGGGTTAGAGCGATAAGTCCAGAAGTCCAAGTTTTTCCAAACCTGAAAAAATGAAAAGAGGAAGCATAAAAATCCTAAGTACAAAATGGCTAAACGGTGAGCGATCGCTTGAAAAGGCTGACCATGGACATAGGGCCATTGACTATCTCGATAGGACCATAACCAAGTGGGGATTAAAATTAAGCTGATCACAACCTCAATTCCGCTTATGGGCTGGAAGGAAATCAATCTTCCCATAATGACTAATAATGGGATAGCGATCGCCAACAGCGCCATGATAAAAACCACACGGGATTGACACCAATAGGCTAGGGGTATAAATAAAATAGCAGATGCGATCGGCATATATTGGAGCAAAATATCAATAGCAGATAAATCCCTGGCTGATAGGGCTATATTGATGCCCTGAAAGTATCCTAAGCCCAACAGAATTATGGCTAAAACCGATAGAGAGCGCAATTTTAAGCTATAAGCCATAATCAGGACACCTAGCCCCCAAACGACATATAATCCGTATGGGGAACCGCCTATATGAAACATCTGGGCCAGCAGTGCTATATTTGCTCCCAAAGACAATGCGCCAGCCATTAGCAGTCCCTGTCCGAGGCGTTGTTTAGATTCTGATGTAGGATGTTGCCACAGGTAAAACCCACCTGTATTAAATCCAATGAGGACGGATAGGAGTAGCAAAACCCGCATATATCGGGGCCATTGTTGCCAGTTAGCTGCCACAAAGGTAATCACACCCAATCCCAAGAGGATGCCACCACCTACCATGAGAATCATGACAAAGCGATTGCTGGCGGCGGTTTCGAGGCTATTAAACTGATAGCGATCGGCTAATTGTTGATAAAGTTCATCATTAACCAAGCCTTCTGCTTTCCATAGTCGAGCTTCCTGTCGCAATTGGCGACGAAACTTTTCTGAAATCATCGATTGAAAGCCTATGTCAGATAGGTTCAGTTTGTCTTGATGTTCAGATTTTGGTAGAATAGTTTATGCCACATTCTCAACTGTCTCTGTTTCAAAAAAGCAGCAAATGAGGGGAGGAGTAGGGAAGCGGAAAAAAGAGTGTAGAGACAAGTGGGGCCTTATCCAAGGTATAACTTGTCTCTAGGGTCAGGGGCTATTTTCGTGTGATTTGTTGCCTGATACATTTACGCGACATTTTTCCGGCTCCGGATAATGCAACGATAGCACCATTACCTATTAAGGTAATGGAGGCGGTATCCCGCAAAGCTTTTAGAAAGATGATCCCAAAGCACTGTTTAGCTTGGTAGTCTTAGACCTGATTTTTCCCTTCACCTAGCTAGCCATGTTGGAAGTCTCGAAGATGAGCCCAAAAATTAGGCTGTGTTATGGGATGGTCAGGGATGCGACCCAATCAACCAAGGGGTTTAAGTCCTCACCGGGTAGTTATTTGGCTCATTTCAGCTCTATTTCATACCCGAAGGTCCCGCACCATACTTGGTATGGTAGCGCATCGCCCTAATTGGTTCAACTAATCTGCGATTAAATTAAGCTCTTTAAGTTTTTTCATTAGTAAAGAGGGGGACGCTGAGACTCGTTAATTTGCAACTGTTCGCGACCATTGCGGATAATCCTTACCATGTCGCTCAGTTCATGCTCAATTTTAGCTAGAACATGATCAGCATACTCATCGGCTCCGGTTTGGATCTCATTACACTCATTTAAGATCCGATTTCGCATAGCATCAAGTTCCTGTTGAGCCTGATAGCGAATTTGTTCAACCTCGGCGAGAGTTTGTTGCTGTAAGGCTTCACACTCTATCTGGACTTGTTGTCTAAGGCGATCGGCTTCTTCGGTCGCTCGTTGGACAATACCAGTTTCATTAAAAAGTTGAGTAGCTCTTTGTTCAGCATTCTGTAGGATAGAGGCTGCATATTCTTCAGCTTCCTGGAGAATTTCATCTTTATGACGAACAATAATATCAGCCTCCTGAAAAGCACTCGGAAGATTTAAGCGGATCAGGTCTAGTTGATCTAGCAACTGTTCCTCGTCCACAAGAGTGCGTCGAGTCAGGGGAATGCGAGGACTGTCAAGAATCATTTCTTCAAGTCGGTTAAGTTCCCGCTGAATATCTATACTAGGCGAAGCGGTAGGAGTCGGTTCGCCGTTAGTGACAAGTCCATTAGGATTAGATTCAATTCTGGGGGTTAATTCCTGGCGTAACATCTATTAATATCTATAGCGACGTGGTTGGGAACAAGATGATCGACTGAACCGCCAAACTTGGCGATCTCCTTAACGACACTGCTTGATAAAAAGCTATATTCGTTGGAGGTTGCCAAGAAAACTGTCTCGATTGTATCAGACAGGGTTTTATTAGTGTGAGCCATTTGCAGTTCCATCTCAAAATCAGACAGGACTCGCAAGCCGCGCAATAGCACTTGTGCCTTTCTCAGTTTGGCATAGTCTACGGTGAGACCCTCAAAACTGGCAACCTCGACATTATCCAAATGGGAGATAGATTGCCGAATTTGAATCAGGCGTTGTTCGACTGTAAACAGGGGAGTCTTGCTAGGGTTGCGTAGGACGGCCACAATCACCCATTCAAATAGATGGGAACCTCGCTCAATTATATCAATATGTCCAAAGGTAACTGGGTCAAAACTGCCTGGATATATAGCAATCACAATAGATTATGGTTATCTTGAAGTCTTACCAGAGATTACCTTAAACTGTTTGATGGTTAAAACAAACTTTTTCCCTTACGGAATTCCCGGGCTACCCCGGAAGAGTCAAGCCCAGCCATACGGAATCGGCGATCTAAATCGGCCGCATCGGGGGAGGACTTTTCGGCTTCTTCCATGGTAATGCGTCCTAGGGTAACTTGTTCAAAAATCGCCTGGTTAATCAGTTGCATTCCTTCATAGGTGTCATTTTCCATGAGGTGAGTTGCACTTTCCTCGTCGCCTTTGAGTAGATAGTCTTTCATGGCTGGGGTATTAACTAGGATATCGTGAACTGCAGCCCTTTTGTTATCGACTGTGGGGATTAATAATTGAGCAATTACGGCGACTAGGGAATCACAGATCTGAATCCTGACGGCTGCCTGTTCGTCTACGTTGTAGAGGTTTAACAGTCGGTTGACTGAGTTAATGGCGTTGTGAGTGTGGACGGTTCCCAAGACTAGGTGCCCGGTTTGGGATGCTTGGAGGGCAGTATTAACTGTGGTGCGATCGCGCATTTCCCCAATTAGAATAACATCTGGGTCTTCCCGCAAAACGGCACGGAGGGCATGATGAAATTCTAGGGTATGTAATCCGACTTCCCTTTGAGAGATTAAGCATTGTCGGGAAGCATGGACAAATTCAATGGGGTCTTCAATGGTGACAATGTGCTTGCGAGCGTTTTCATTGAGATAACGTAACATGGCAGCGAGGGTGGTAGATTTACCTGAACCCGTTGGACCTGTGACTAAAATTAACCCATGGGGATAGCTAATAATGTTTTTGAGAACTTCTGGTAATCTCAATTCATCGATACTAGGAATTTTTAAGTTAATTAGTCGCAGCACCATGGCTCCCCCGGTCAGAGATTCAAAGCAATTAACCCGACATCGGACTATACCAGGATAAAAAATGGCGGTGTCGAGTTCTTTCATTTCGGCAAATTGTTGCCTTTGGTGTGGGGCGAGAATCTCACTGAGATACTGCTCAAATATTTCTGGGGTGACTTTTACTTGGTCTTTAATTCTAACCATTTCCCCCTGTATCCTATATCGGGTAGTATGTCCGACTCGAATATGAATATCGGAGGCTTTTTTAACAAAGGCATCCTTAACCATATCTTTAATGGAGTTACTGGGGGAAACATTGGTCGATTGTCGTTGTCTCGCGCGCACCGGAACTGTGGGCTTGGGGGGGAGATTTTCGGGAGATGGTGACTGAGTTGAATGAGCCATGAGGTGAGTGTCCCTTAGCTGATATCTGTTGCTAATTGTGGCACAGGGTTAACCGCAGTTGCAGTTGAGAACAGAGGGAAATTGATTTTCTGGTGGGGTTATGGCTCGTCGGTGCGATCGCCCCTGGGAATCCCTGGGAATCGAGAATTGACAGTAGAACCTGCCCCTAACATGATTGTTGATTTTTGTTTGAACGGCACAGGGAAATGATAGGATGATCTGAGGTATCCTAACCTAACATTTGCTCAAGTTTCGATTTTTTATGATTGTGAGTCAACCAGCCCTAGAGACTTCTGCGGGAGTTTCTTTACAAAATTTTCCGAGACTGCGCCGGGGGGTTACTGATATTTTCCCGGAATTGCCTAATTCTGAAAACCCAGAGGAAAATTTGGGTCAGCGGTTGGCTCTCAGTACCCGCCCTCTTAGGATTAAGTTAGGTATCGACCCGACTGGCTCGGATATTCACCTAGGACATAGTATCATTTTTCGGAAGTTGCGGGCTTTCCAGGACGCAGGACATACGGCGGTTCTCATTATTGGCGATTTTACTGCCCGCATTGGTGATCCTACTGGCAAATCGGAGGTTCGTCGTCAGCTAACTCCTGAGCAAGTAGAACAAAATGCCCAAACTTATCTCGAACAACTGCGCCCGATTTTAGATTTTGATACCCCGGGACGTTTGGAAATTCGTCGTAACTCGGAATGGTTATCTAAGTTGGATCTGGCTAAAACTTTGGATTTGCTGTCGCGGATGACGGTGGGACAAATGTTGGCTAAGGAAGGGTTTTCGCTGAGGTTTGAACAGGAAAATCCAATATATTTGCATGAGTTTCTCTATCCGTTAATGCAGGGTTATGATTCGGTGGCAGTTGAGGCTGATGTGGAGTTGGGAGGAACGGATCAAAAGTTTAATCTGGCTGTGGGAAGAGATTTACAGCGCTATTTTGGACAAACACCACAGTTCGGTTTACTAATGCCTATTTTGATTGGTACTGATGGGGTGCAGAAAATGTCTAAGTCCCTGGGTAATTATGTGGGACTGTCGGAAGACCCTTTGACTATGTACTCCAAATTGGAGAAGGTTCCTGATGGTTTGATTGCACAATATTTTGAGTTGCTCACTGATTACCCATTGGCAGAATTGCCGGAAAATCCTCGCGATCGCCAAAAGTTACTCGCCTTGGATATAGTCACTCAATACCACGGAGAAGCGGCGGCTTTGGCGGCGCAAAAAGCGGCTGTAAATTTGGTGCAAGGAGATGCAACTAGGGCTGAGGCTGTACCGGAATTTTCTCTGTCAGAGGTGGAGTTTCCGGCTAAGTTATTCTATATTCTTTCGGCTAGTGGACTGTGTAAAAGTGGCAGCGAGGCGAGGCGACAAATTGCGGGAGGTGCTGTGAAAATAGATGGCGATCGCATTGAGGATCCTAATTTAGTTGTGGCTTCTGCTGAAGAACTGAAAGGGCGAGTTTTACAAGTTGGGAAAAAGAAATTTATCCGGCTAGTGTAAATGGGTTGCCTATCATTGATTAACTTGGGGTGTAATCGGGATAATTTATCATCAATAAATTTCCGGTTTTACCCGGCTTATATTGACTGTAAAAATTGGAAAATATACCAACCATGACCATAGATAAAGTTATTGTTCCCCTAGATGTTTCCAGTCAAGCTGATGCGATCGCATTGATTGAAACCCTGCCACAAGTCACATTTTGGAAAGTGGGTTTAGAACTGTTTGTCAGTTGTGGTCCGCAAATTTTAAAACAACTAAAACAGCGCAATAAGCGGATATTTTTGGATCTGAAATTCCATGATATACCCAATACCGTAGCCGGAGCCTGTCGCGCCGCCGCTCGCTATGGTGTAGACTTAATTACTATTCACGCCACCGCTGGAAAAGTCGCCCTAAAAGCTGCTCAGTCGGCGGCGGAAATGGGAGCGAATGAGGCGGGTGTACCCGTACCTAAATTAATCGCCATTAGCCTGTTAACGAGCCTTAACGCCAGGGAATTAGCCTTTGACCTCAAAATTCCCCTGGAACTGCCAGAGTATGCCTTACAGATGGCATTATTAGGGCAAGAGTGCGGTTTAGCGGGGGCGGTGTGTTCGCCGCAGGAAGTGGCACAACTACGGCGGACTTGCGGGGATGATTTTCTGTTGGTGTGTCCTGGGGTGCGTCCGAGTTGGGCATCTAAAGGTGATCAAAAGCGATCGCTCACTCCTTCGGAAGCATTGAAAGCGGGTGCTAATTATTTAGTAATTGGACGACCTATTACTGAAGCGAATAACCCCATGACAGCATTAAAGCTAATTTCGGAAGAGTTAGACGCAGCGGAAAAGATAGTCAAGTAGATGTTTAGTATTGTAGCTAAATTACCATTTTGGTGAGCAAAGGGGCGGCGCTGAGAAGGGTTTGGGTGTAGGGATGCTGAGGATGTTTAAAAATCTGCTCAGTGTTTCCTATTTCCACAATTTTACCAGCGTTCATAACCGCAATGCGATCGCACAAAAATCTAGCCACCCATAAATCGTGGGTAATAAATAAATAGGTAAGATTAAAGTCTCGCTTGAGGTCTAACATTAACTGTAATACTTGAGCCTGAACACTAGCATCAAGCATACTAACAGGCTCATCACAGATTACCAATTTAGGGCGAGTAATTAAAGCACGAGCAATGGCTACCCGTTGCTGTTGTCCTCCTGAGAGTTGTTTGGGATAGCGGTTATAATAGTCCTCTACCGGAGTCAAACCCACGCGATCGAGCATTTCTAATACCCAACGTTTCGCCTGGGGTAGTTTTGCCATTTTATGAATTAATAGGGGGTCAGCAATAGCTCGACCAATGGTCATCATGGGATTTAAACAAGCGTTAGGATCTTGAAATATCATTTGGATATCGCGACGCTGTGAGCGCACTTGTCGCACTGACATAGCCGTTAAATCTTGACCCTCAAATTTCACTGTACCAGCGGTGGCGCGAACTAACTGTAAAATGGTGCGGGAAAGGGTACTTTTACCGCAGCCAGACTCTCCTACCAACCCGAAAATTTCACCAGGAGATAACTCGAAACTCACGCCATCAACGGCTTTGATTAATTGCTTTTGTTTGGTGAATATTTGCTGAATTATGCCGGATTCTAAACTATAATGCTGTTGGAGATTTTCAATTTGGAGAAGTGGTGGTGGTGGGTTAGTCTGTGTCTGTTCTTGGGGAGTATTGGGTTCTGGTGGCTGTTGGGAAGTTCCATGAACGTGGAGAGCAGATTCTAGGAGCGATCGCGTATATTGATGTTGGGGGTATTGTAGAACGGTGCGGCTATCTCCGAGTTCGACAATTTTACCTTGATACATAACCGCAATGCGATCGCAATACTCTCCCACCATGGCTAAATCATGGGAAATTAATAGGATAGCAGTTCCGCGTTCACGACATAGCCGGGTGAGTTCCTGCAAAATTTGCGCTGATACTGTCACATCTAAACTGGTGGTAGGTTCATCAGCTACAATTAACTTTGGGTTTAACAATAGGGCTAATGCGATCGCCACCCGTTGACGCATTCCACCACTAAACTCGTGAGGGTATTGAGACCAGCGTTCCGGTTGAATTTGGACGGCTGCTAAAGTAGCGATCGCCCTTTCTTTCGCCTGAGACCTGGACAATTGTGGCTCATGAGCTTTTAGGGTTTCAATGCAATGTTCCCCAATAGTCATCAGTGGATCAAGGCGGGTCATGGGGTCTTGAAACACTAAGGCGATCGCCTCCCCCCGAAACTGTCGCAATTCCTTCTCGTTAAGGTCAAAAACCGATTTTCCGCCAAATGTGACTCGACCTTGAATAAGACTAGACTCTGGAAGTAGACGCATAGCAGCGCGTCCCAAAGTAGACTTACCACAGCCAGACTCACCGACAAGTCCCAGACGTTCCCCCGGTTTGAGGGTTAGGGAAACATCATCTACGACCCAAGAGGGTGATTTATTCTGACTGGGATAAGCTACTCGCAGGTTTTCGATGTTAAACATTAAATTAAAGTTCCGAAGTTAGTCAGAAGCTGCCACCGTAGGACAAGTTTTATCATATCAACTATCTTGAAACAGATACATTTAACCCGGAAAAATCTAGCAATTGCTGGAAGTTTCTGAGTATGGCACAATCTGGAATGAAGTTATCGCGCCATTGGCGGAGGTATCTCTCAAAGCCAAGGGCAAAATGTTGAAAGCGCCATTGACATCACGCCCAATAGCGTGACTGCAGTCGGGACAAACAAATTGTTTGTTGCCTCTTAGCTTTGTGTGAATGTGGCCACACTTGGAGCAGGTTTTACTGGTGTACTCTTCCGTCACATCCGGGGGCGGGTTTACAAAGCTGATTCTTCTTAGTGGGGGCTGATCGCAGAACCCGCCCCTACACACAGCCATATTTAGCCGCTTGATGCTTCAATGTTTGCTTAAAACGGTAATGAGACCATGTAACCATTTTCCGTGCTGTCTTAGTTGACAGCCGTCGCTTGCCTCGTTTGACCATATTTTTGACCTCAAATGTAGGCAAAAATATGACTTTGTACTTGCTGCATAGATAGTTAGCTGCTTTCTTGTGCAGCTCCGAAACCAGGTCACGAATTTTCACCCGAATCTTTTGTGCAGCTTTTCGCAGACAGTGCCGTAGCCACTTCAATTGGCGTCCCTTGGATAGACCGATTCGAGACATTAACCTATCGAGGTGGGTAGCCAGTCGATAAATACGTCATAGGTCCGACTTGCCAATTTCCCAAATTTCTTGCCCGTAAAACCCAGTTATAAATGTCCTTACCCCTGGGTCAAGGGCGATGCTCTGCGTGCGTGTAAAGTGGTTGGCGCATAGGCGCATCTATGACGTAACAGATAAACCAGCGCCCTCTATCTAGTACCAAGGTGTCGCGAGTGCATCTTGTCGATAATTGGCTCACTTGCCTTGAACCTTAATCCCTGGGTCTGTGTCGGATAAAATGTCCCCTTTTTCCAATTATCTTTTGGAAATCGGGGGCGGGTTTTTAAAGCTGACTTGTGGGAATTATGGCTGACTGCGGAACCCGCCCCTACAACTTTCTTCGCGCACAGACCGGGGGCGGGTTTTTAAAGCTGACTTGTGGGAATTATGGCTGACTGCGGAACCCGCCCCTACAGCATCTCCCCCTGATTTTATTGCCGCTTTGTGCGCCTCATCAGCTTGGAATACCGCCAATTGGCGTGGGTTATATGGGGTAATTGGCGCTACCCCATATGGACTCGTATCCATGACCGTTTGTCCGCAGCTCCTCTTTGCCAATCCTGTTATGGTCGAAAGGGAAGTCACCTTCCCCAACTCCAATTCAAAACCGTGCATGCGAGTTTCTCAGCACACGGCTCCTGATGTGAACACCCTATTGTCAATAGGAACAGGCTACAACCCCTGCTTTGTGACTTCAACTTTGGGAGCTATATACAACACGTAGTCTTTAAACTCGCTCAAGTCATAAGCACTCTTACTTATCGCAGTCTCTATATCCACACCGTGACTAGTGGGCATATCCCAACCATTACCATTGGGCATTGGCTTTCAGTCACATCCTTTCCCCTTATAGGGTTAGGGGTCGAGAGTGAAGTCACCTTCACCCTCTCCCATTCAGAACCGTGCTTGATAGTTTCCCATCACACGGCTCCTGGTGTGGATACCCTATTTGTCAAAGGAGCAGAATCAAGAGACCTGCTTTCTACTTCGATGTTCAGAGCTATATGCACCACGTAGTCTTTAAACTCGTCCTCGCCATTATACTCTTACTGACCGCAGTATCTATATCCCCACCGTGACTTGTGGGCATATCCCAACCATGACAATTGGGCTTTAGCTTCTGGTCACATCCTTCACCCTCTAAGCATGCGCTTACATTTTTCACTACTGCCTTGTGAATAGCATTACTCACTGGTTTATAGGCAGAGCATTAGAGGGGTTACAACGTTCCGATTATATGGGCATTCCATCGTTAGATTTGTCCTCAGAACCGGGGTACTTTTAAAGGTCTGTGTAGGTAGTCGGACGAACCCCCTACTTTTCCCCTTGCCCTTTTGAGCGCAGCGTGTCAACCTATTTCGCTGCTAGTGTATTACGATGGTTCAAGTCGGACATTCGGTCTTCCTAATCATAGATGGTTGGCAGTGGTCGCGTCTTGGTAGTAGGTTCTACCTCACGCCTTCCGTTCCCCGCTTCAATCCTGGAGTTATGATTTCCAAAACTGGGGGTGGCTATCGCCGTTACTCTCTACTCCCTGATTTCTCAGTTCGTTTATGACCTTGAGTTCCCTGCCTTGCTTAGTTCCCTAAGCGTCGGGACATATAACCAGTTATGAGGATGGTCAGGAGAGGTCTCCTTATATCCAGATTCGGAGCTGGAATCCTCACCGGGTAGTTATTTCGGGCATTTCAGCCCTATTTCATACCCGAACGTCTCGCACCATACGCTTACACTTTTCACTACTCAATAGACACAACACTACTGAGAGCCTAACAGGGGTTTAAACGTTCCGTTTATATGGGCATTCCATCTTTAGATTTGTTCTATCCACCGGGGTACTTAAAAAGGTCTGTGTAGGTAGTAAATACAAACTCCTACTTTTCCCCTTACCCTTTTGGGCGCAGCGTATCAAACCTATTTCGCTGCTTATTTATAACGATGGTTCAAGCCGAACATTCGGTTTCCCTAATCATGGATGGTTGGCAGTGGTCGCATCTGGTAGTAGGTTCTACTTCACGCCTTCCGTTCCCCGCTTCAATCCTGGGTTTGTGATTCCCAAAACTGGGGGTGGCTATCGCCTTTACTCTTTCCCATAATCGCCCCAAGTGGATTTTACTCCTCCTAGGTATACTTGGACGGTACATTGCGATTTCTTAAAATGGGATTGACCTTGAGTCTCCTGCCTTGCTCCTCATTGCAATTGGAGCGTTGGAACATATAAACAGTTAAGGGATGACTGGGTTGATTCAGTCTATCTCCCTCTAGGAGGTTATTTCAGGCATTGCAGCCCTATTTCACTCCTAAACGTTTCGCACCTTAGTTTTAAGTATGGCGATCGCTTATCGGTTGCACCATCTGGCTGCTGATATCCATTGAAACCAAGTTTTAGCTAGTGCCGTTTCTGGATATACTCGAATCTTCTTTGATAGCAGACTTGTACTTTCGGAGTCCATAGAGCCGGCAACTGAAGACATGGACGATGGCAAGGATGGCGGGTAGGGAATTGATGTCACCATCTCATCCCCTCCTAAGAACCGGACTTGACACTTTCGCATCATCCGGCTCAAGGCTTTAGCTTATCAGAATGTGAGCCTGTGTGTATATGTAAATGACAGGCTTTATGTACGTGGACGAGGTTTGATTCTTGATCCGTCCCCCCCATCTTTCACTCTGATTAAGTGATGGGTGTGTAGTTCTTCTCCGTTGAACAGATTTTCACCGCATACTGGACATTTCTATTTCTGGTTTTCAGCCACTTTGTAATACTTCGAGTCTTTATCCCATCGGGTCTTCCCTGTTGAGGTTTATCGCTGTTCCCAGTATTTGGCTAGGGCGGGATTGTCTGGGGATGAGGTATCCTTTACTTTGACGTGGCGTTTAATCGGCGTTTGAGAGAGATTTTAACCACCGATTCGGTTTGGGAATTTCCACGCCTGTCCTTTACCTCTGCCGCGAATATCCATTGCCTCCTTACCTTGGTGCGGAAGTATTTGTTCTTAACCCATTCTTTCCCTTTTGTTGGATGCCTCCTGACTGCCCATGCCCACAACATCTTGTGAACCATATGGTCAACATAGGAGAACACCGCTTTACTGACACCCGTTCTGTAGTAGTTTGCCCATCCGATTAATTGTTGGTTGATATTTGGTATTACTACGTCCTGGGGAAGTGATTTGTTGGCTTTGAGCCAATCTCGTAACTTTTGAAGGAAAGCTCGCATTCTTTTTTCTTTTTGAGGTTTGGTGAGAAGCTTGCCTTTGTACTGACGTAGATTAAACCCAAGGAAATTAACCCCTTGTGCTATCTGGGTGATAGAGGTCTTTTCTTTATTTAGAGTCAGTCCCCTTTTGCTCAACCATTCTTCGATGATGGGTACCACGGCTTTGATATCTTCCTCACATCTAGCAGTAATGATGAAGTCATCTGCATAGCGACTGTAACCGTACATCGGTGACTTCACTCTTTCCTGTTGCCCCTGGCGATTGCCACTCTTCCTAACTTGGATGGTTATTTTCTGATACTTTTTGAGAAGTTCGTCTAATCCATCTAGGGCAATGTTTGCTAATAGTGGGCTTATTATACCGCCTTGGGGTGTTCCGCTTTCTGTTGCGTTGAATATCTCTGCCTCAACATATCCTGCTTTCAGCCATTGTTTGATTATCTCTCTACCTGGTAAATTACCTACGGCTTTGAGTATGAATTCATGGTTTATGTTGTCAAAAGCCCCTTTAATATCCGCGTCTAGCACCCATGTGTCCTTTCCTCCTTGAAGTCGGAGGAAGCATTGATCGATAGCGTCATGGGCGCTTCTCCCCGGTCGAAAGCCATAGGAATTGGCTTCAAACCTAGCCTCGAAATGCGGTTCATAGGAATTCTTGACTACTGCTTGTCGAACTCGGTCTTTAATTGTGGGAATTCCGAGCGGTCTCCTTTTTCCGTTTGCTTTTGGTATATACACTCTCCTAGTTGGCGAAGCCTTCCCGGGTGTGTATTTTGTCATTTCCCCGACCAGTTTCACCCTTTCCTGATGGGTTAGAGCCGTCTGTTTATCAATCCCAGCCGTGCTTTTTCCCTGGTTTTCTTGGGTTACTCGTCTTACTGACAGTAGCAGGTTGGAGTAACTGCGTATCATGAGTTTCATAAGGCTTTTGACCTTTTTCCACTCACCGTTCTGAGTTGCTCGATAAATTCTCTGTCTTAGTTTCCTAACATTCTTCTTTATGGACTTCCAATTGATGTCCGCCCATTCCAAAGCTTGTTCCTTGACTCCAATACCATTGCTGGTTCCATCTTTCATCTCGGTTGGGATTCCTCACAAATGTTTATCGTTTAAGACCAGTTGGAAGTCTGCCATCTTTCGATGTGAGGCAAATCTTGAACCCCTATTCTCTGCATTACACAGGGACATTCGCTTTTTCCAACCTCCTATACCCTCTGAGTTATTCATCTTCCTTACGGTTGATTTACTCATTCGACCTTTGAGAACTCATAGGGTTTACCGTGTTTCGTGCGTAGAACCTTCGTTCCAGTTGGGTTCCTCCTATGCTCCGACAGAGGCTTTGTCCTTCCGTAATCAGCGAAGACATCTGATTACCCCTCTGCTCACCTTTTGGTTAATGTGTATCAGCCTTATTTCACATTTAAATGGATAACGGAGCTTGGGGAGATTCACTTTCGTTAACCCTTCTGGGACTTTCCCTTGCCTCTTATACCTCTTTTAGGCTGGAAGTATATTAGGCTTCTGTGCCTTGCATTATGCCAATTTCATTACTTATAGCATTAGTCAAGGTGGTTAGGACGCAGTGTTGAGAACGGAATCCATGGCATCATGGAGAGAATCAAACTGCTCAATACAATGGCGAATGCGGGCTTTCAACCACGACCAACATTTCTCTATCTTGTTGAGGTCTGGCGAATAAGGCGGAAGATAGAGTAAACGGCATTGAGCTGCCTCCACCAGTTCAGCAATCCGCCCCCCTTTATGAAACGTTGCATTGTCTAGCACTAGAGTCTGACCTGGCTTCAGTGTTGGAATTAAGATGAACTCCAACCACAACTCAAACACTGTCTGATTACAACAACCCTCAAAGCTAAAGGGGGCTAAGAGTTGTTGATGACACCATGCGGCTATATATAGCACAAGACAGAACACTTAGGACGTATAATGGAGAGGACGAGATGACTAAGAAGACCCAAAATGCCAGCCCCCTATAGTTACGACCTCAGACAAAAAGTTATTGATGCCATTGAACTAGACGGTATGCCCAAAACAGAAGCCAGTCAAGTTTTCCATGTCAGCCGGAACACCATTAATCTCTGGCTGCAAAGAAAAGCACAGACCGGAGACTTCCTCCCTAAACCTCATCACCGACCTGGCAATAACCACAAAATTACCGACTGGCAAAAATTCAAGGCTTTTGCCCAAGAGCATGGCGACAAAACAGCAGCTCAAATGGCTGAACTTTGGGATGACGACATCTCTCCTCGCACCATATCCAGAGCCTTGAAGAAAATTGGCTTCACCAGAAAAAAAAACTTACGGCTACCAAGAACGTGATGAGCAACAGCGAGAGGAGTTTATCCTACATTCCGCAGGTTGACAGGGAATAAAAGATATGGTGCTAGTCTAGGCTAGAAAGGGTTCCTTCGAGTGGTAGGCTCTGGCGATGCAGATTAAAAATTTAGACCATCTGGGTTTAGTGGCTGGAGTGATTGACGAACTTGGCCTGGTCGAGTTGACGGATAAGCGGATTGAACCTCATAGCTTGGAGCATGTGAGTGCCGGACAAGTGGTTAAAGCCATGATTTTGAACGCCCTAGGCTTTCTCAGTGCACCGTTGTATTTATTCAGCGAGTTTTTTGAGAGTAAAGCGGTGTCTCATCTGCTCGGGGAAGGGGTAGAGGCTCGTCACTTGAATGACGACCGCTTAGGTCGAGTGTTGGATGAACTCTACGCAGAAGGGACGACATCATTTTTTCTCCAGGTGGCGCTCCAGGCTGTGGAACGATTTGGAATTGATATTCAACAGCGTCATCTCGATGCCACCTCGATCTCAGTAGAAGGGAAGTATCAGCGGTGCTCGAAGGGGAAATCCGAGGTAGGACTTGAGTCAGCTCCCCCCGGTGAGACATCAGCAGAACCCAGCCCAATTCGGCTGTGTCGAGGCTATTCCCGAGACCATCGTCCAGATTTGAAACAGTTTTTGATGACTCTAGTCTGTGCCGCCGACGGTGGCGTGCCGCTATGGTTGCAGTTGGCCAGTGGCAATGAACAGGACACTCAGCAGTTTGCAGAGGTGCTCAAGGCGTTTGGTGACCAATGGACTAGCGACGGTATCGTTGTGATGGATGCCGCCTTTTACACAGCAGCCAATCTGCAGCAGATGGAGACCACGGGGTGGCTATCACGGGTGCCGCTGACCCTAAAAGCGGCTCAAGAGCTGGTGCACAGCGATGTCACCCGACTGACTGAAGTCCCCTGCAACTCCAAGGATTACCGGATGTGGGAGATTGAGCAGACCTATGCCGGAGTGCGCCAGCGCTGGCGCCTCGTCGAAAGCCAAACCCGCAAAGCCAATGCCGACCTCTGGCAACCCGAATTAGAGAAGCTCGAACACCGCCTCAACCGCCAATTGAAAAAGCTGACCCAGCGGGTCTTTGCTTGCAAACCCGATGCCCTCGAGGCCTTGATGCAGTTTCAAGATGGACTCGAGGTGCATCAGCTCACTCAGGTCTCCCTGGAGACGGTGCGGGCCAAGCGACCCCCCGGTCGTCCCGCCAAATCCGCCGAACCCACCCCAGTTCAGGGCTATCGGCTCCAGGCCACGTTACAGCAGACCGCCACGGCGGAAGACCGCTTTAGCCGTCAGCGTAGTCGCTTTATTCTAGCCACCAATCAACTGGAGCAATCCCTCTGGCCGGCTCAGACCTGCTTGAGCGAATATAAAGGGCAACAGACCGTCGAGAGAGGCTTTCGCTTCCTCAAAGACCCCCTCTTCTTGGCCAGTAGCGTCTTTGTCAAAAAGCCGCAGCGGGTCGAGGCCTTAGCTCTCATCATGGCCCTAACCCTTATGGTGTATACCCTCGCCGAACGCCAACTGCGACAGGCGCTAGATGCTCAGAAGCAAACGGTGCGCGACCAACGCCAACAACCCACCGCTAAACCGACCTTTCGCTGGATTATGCAGAAGTTTCAAGGAATCCACTGGGTTAATCTCGATGGGCAAAGGCAGATTAGCAATCTCAATGATGAACGGCGATTGATTATTCACCTCTTCGGTCCACCCGTTGAGCGCTATTACTACGCATCCGGTTAATTACCTATCAACCTGCGGAATGTAGGGTTTATGGCTCAGATTGAACAGATGGAGCCGGAAGAAGTGGTCTACCTCGATGAAGCCGGCATGAATAGTCAGGACTCGGATTACCCTTATGGTTACTGCGAGGAAGGAAAACGCTTCCATGCACTCAAATCAGGGAAGAGGCAGGGCAGGGTAAGTATGATAGCCGCATGGTGTCATCAACAACTCTTAGCTCCCTTTAGCTTTGAGGGTTGTTGTAATCGGACAGTGTTTGAGTTGTGGTTGGAGTTCATCTTAATTCCAACATTGAAGCCAGGTCAGACTCTAGTATTGGACAATGCAACGTTTCATAAAGGGGGACGGATTGCTGAACTGGTGGAGGCAGCTCAATGCCGTTTACTCTATCTTCCGCCTTATTCGCCAGACCTCAACAAGATAGAGAAATGTTGGTCATGGCTGAAAGCCCGTATTCGCCACTGCACGTGAGCAGTTTGATTCTCTCCATGATGCCATGGATTCCGTTCTCAAAGCTGCGTCCTAACCACCTTGACTAATGATAGAGCTCACCCTGCCCTGCCTCTTCCCGGATTTGAGGGCATGGAAGCGTTGTCCTTCCTCGCAGTAACCATAAGGGTAATCCGAGTCCTGACTATTCATGCCGGCTTCATTGAGGTAGACCACTTCTTGTGGCTCCATCTGTTCAATCTGAGCAATAAACTCCTCTCGCTGTTGCTCATCACGTTCTTGGTAGCCGTAAGTTTTTTTTCTGGTGAAGCCAATTTTCTTCAAGGCTCTGGATATGGTGCGAGGAGAGATGTCGTCATCCCAAAGTTCAGCCATTTGAGCTGCTGTTTTGTCGCCATGCTCTTGGGCAAAAGCCTTGAATTTTTGCCAGTCGGTAATTTTGTGGTTATTGCCAGGTGGGTGATTAGGTTTAGGGAGGAAGTCTCCTGTCTGTGCTTTTCTTTGCAGCCAGAGATTAATGGTGTTCCGACTGACATGGAAAACTGGACTGGCTTCTGTTTTGGGCATACCGTCTAGTTCAATTGCATCAATAACTTTTTGTCTGAGGTCGTAACTATAGGGGGCTGGCATTTTTGGTCTTCTTAGTAATCTCTTCCTCTCCATTATACGTCCTAACTTTCCTGTCTGGTGCTATACTTTTGACATCGGCGGAGTCTAGGACTCTTTTACATGGGAACAGGAAGAAAGGATTTCCTGGAGGAGACGGCTCCTCTGTTCTTGTGGAATGGGTTCCACTAACCGCACGACTTCACGTCGCACATCCTCAACCATTTCTGGTTCTGGAGATAAGTCACTTCGGTTGAGAACCACGAGTTGGCCATCTTTTGGTTGACAGAGCCACTCGATAAGGTCCTGACCTTACCTGACGAGTCGGTCTTTGTGCGAGACCACAATTTCTCTGACATCTCCTGACAGGACTTGTCCCAAAATGGATAAAAGCCCTTTTCGTTTCTAGTTGAGTCCCCATCCGATTTCTTTGACGAGTTTTGCGTCTGCAAACTCCGATTGCAAGTAGTCGGCTTGTCGAAAGAGGTCTGACTTTTGCTTATACGAACTGACTCTGGCGTAGAGGATTCTAATTCTTGTGTGGCCGCCTGGATTAATGACGTAATCAATGTCCTATCGTCGATGACCAGGGGGAGTTCTAATTGTGAGTATTTTTCCGTCCCTGTCCCAGTAACGGGCCGTGTTTTTTCTGAGACCTGAAGGACTTGTGACGCTTCCCTCGGTGTGGCATATCTCATAATGTGTTTTTTGCACTACTGAAAACTCTACCACACACAGCCTGGTATTTTCGGAATCATCTAGTATAGCACTAGTCAATACGGTTAGGACGCAGCCTTGAGAACAGAATCCATGGCATCATGGAGAGAATCAAACTGCTCACGTGCAGTGGCGAATGCGGGCTTTCAACCACGACCAACATTTCTCTATCTTGTTGAGGTCTGGCGAATAAGGCGGAAGATAGAGTAAACGGCATTGAGCTGCCTCCACCAGTTCAGCAATCCGCCCCCCTTTATGAAACGTTGCATTGTCCAATACTAGAGTCTGACCTGGCTTCAATGTTGGAATTATAGCATTAGTCAAGGTGGTTAGGACGCAGCTTTGAGAACGGAATCCATGGCATCATCGAGAGAATCAAACTGCTCAATACAATGGCGAATGCGGGCTTTCAACCACGACCAACATTTCTCTATCTTGTTGAGGTCTGGCGAATAAGGTGGTAGATAGAGCAAACGGCATTGAGCCGCCTCCACTAGCTCAGGAATCCGTCCCCCTTTATGAAACGTTGCATTGTCTAGCACTAGAGTCTGACCTGGCTTCAGTGTTGGAATTAAGATGAACTCCAACCACAACTCAAACACTGTCCGATTACAACAACCCTCAAAGCTAAAGGGGGCTAAGAGTTGTTGATGACACCATGCGGCTATATAGCTCACCCTGCCCTGCCTCTTCCCTGATTTGAGGGCATGGAAGCGTTTTCCTTCCTCGCAGTAACCATAAGGGTAATCCGAGTCCTGACTATTCATGCCGGCTTCATCGAGGTAGACCACTTCTTGTGGCTCCATCTGTTCAATCTGAGCAATAAACTCCTCTCGCTGTTGCTTCCAACGTTCTTGGTAGCCGTAAGTTTTTTTTCTGGTGAAGCCAATTTTCTTCAAGGCTCTGGATATGGTGCGAGGAGAGATGTCGTCATCCCAAAGTTCAGCCATTGGAGCGGAGGTTTGATCGCCATGCTCTTGGGCAAAAGCCTTGAATTTATGCCAGTCGGTAATTTTGTGGTTATTGCCAGGTGGGTGATTAGGTTTAGGGAGGAAGTCTCCGGTCTGTGCTTTTCTTTGCAGCCAGAGATTAATGGTGTTCCGGCTGACATGGAAAACTTGACTGGCTTCTGTTTTGGGCATACCGTCTAGTTCAATGGCATCAATAACTTTTTGTCTGAGGTCGTAACTATAGGGGGCTGGCATTTTTGGTCTTCTTAGTCATCTCGTCCTCTCCATTATACGTCCTAACTTTCCTGTCTGGTGCTATAGTAGGGTGCGTCAGACCCCGTAAATAGGGATCCCAACCGGAGCATCAACAACTGACGCACCTGGTCAATAGCTGAATTTTTGTCCCAGGCTGTTGTCTATGGGCCATGTTTATCATCTGGGCGGTAATAGTTGATTTATTGTGAGCAACCGGTTGCTATAATTTTCGTTTTAGCCTTTAAGGGTAGAAAAGGTTGGTCAAACCTCCATACAAAAATTTTTTCACCCCCAACATTTTTGAGGCGACATATATAGTGATCATCTAATCATTTTTCAACATTCGCAGTTGAAACTTTTAGGTCATGCAGGTAGATTTTAGTCTTGAGAGAAATTGGCTATTAGTGTGTAAATTCGGCATAAACCAAGGAACCTAAGACGCATCTGTAATTGAGATGCTATCTAAGTCCATTGATTCTCAACCAGCTTTTTTGTCTGAATAAGACCGGGAGGTGATATCTGGAGAGGTTCCGAACTTTTCAAGCCAATCAAAAATCCGGTCAAGCTGTTCTAGGGTGACTAGCCCGTATTGCCATAAAATCATGGGAAGTTGACCTGATTCTTGCTCAGGATGTCGGAGGGCCATGGCGATGGAAGAGGCAGGGATCGCTAATTCCCAACGTAAAAATTGAATTAACTGGGCTTGCTTGGTTGAGATCATCATTTTTTTCCTGCATGAACGTAAAAAAGTTGGGAACTGTTGGATGTCGGATTAGATAACTAAGTCGGGTGTGAATTCCTATAGTATCTATATTATCTTCTATCTAACTAAGTTCAGTGATATATTACACCCGAACATTGTGATTTCTTTGTGAAATTTAAGTGATCTGGGTCACTAATTATGTTTGAGCTGTATAGGTGCCGGGGGAGTTAATTGGGCAGACGGCACTTTTTTTTGGGGGAAAATTTATCATAGCCGTTACCAGAGCTATTCTGGTGAAAATCTAATGTTTTTTTAACAAAAGCAATGAAGCGGGTTTGGATCACAAAATCATCAAACCATAATCTAAAAAGGAATGGGACTGGCGGTTCTGTGTAGTGGGTGTTCCCGGACTCCTGATCCTGCTAGACTGGATGTAAGTTAGACGGATATTGATTCATATTCATGCTCAACACACTAAACCTGGAGCTTTCGCTAGATAAAGAAAGCTATAAGACTCAGACGGAAGGACTGATGCGGGAGCTGCGATCGCTACAGCAAATCTGCTGGGAAAAAAAACTACCTGTGATTATCGTCCTGGAGGGTTGGGCGGCGGCGGGTAAGGGTTCTCTAGTCAAAAAAATGGTTAGCTATATGGACCCTCGTGGGTTCAAAGTGATTCCGGTGTGGCCCCCGACCGAACAGGAGCGGTTGTATCCATTCATGTGGAGATTTTGGCAAGAGTTCCCAGGTTATGGGAAAATCGGGATTTTTTACCACAGTTGGTATACCCATGTTCTGGAAGATCGTCTATTTGAGAGACTTCCAGAAGCTAATGTAGGGATGGCAATGCGTCAAATTAATGCTTTTGAGCGTCAAATGATTGACGATGGGGCAGCGATCGCCAAATTTTGGATTCACTTGAGCAAAAAAGAACTCAAGCGCCGCCTGAAAAAGGCCACTAACGATGAACTAGAAGCATGGCGGGTGCGTCCCGAAGACTGGGAGCAGGCTAAAAACTATGATATTTATAGTTCCTATGCCGAAGAGATGCTAATTCACACCAGCACGGGTGTAGTTCCCTGGACCTTAGTAGAGGGAGATGATAAACGGTGGGGTAGGGTCAAGGTGCTATCTAAAATGGTGTCTACTATCAAAGAGACTCTCGAAAGGCTGGAAGTGCAACCGCCTCCTATTTTTACTCCTCCCCAACAACACCTAGAACCTACCGATCCACAACCCCTGGCTGCTGTGGATCTGAGTTTGTCCTTGTCAGAGGATGACTATAAGGAACAGTTGCGGGAACAACAGGTTCGCTTAGGTAAGATGCAGCAAATGATTTTTGAACAGCAAATCCCCGTTTTAGCCATATTTGAGGGATGGGACGCGGCTGGAAAAGGGGGATCCATTAAGCGTTTAACCGATATTCTTGATCCGCGCAGCTATGAAGTTCATGCTTTTGCTGCTCCCACTGATGAGCAAAAGGTGCATCATTATCTGTGGCGGTTTTGGCGTAAACTTCCGCCAGCCGGAAAAATTGGCGTTTTTGACCGCAGTTGGTATGGTCGGGTCTTAGTAGAACGCCTTGAGGGGTTTGCTTCCGAACGACAATGGCGACGCGCCTATCGAGAAATTAATGAGTTTGAGGAACAACTGACTACGGCGGGTTATATTTTGCTGAAGTTTTGGTTACATATTGACCCGGATACCCAACTTGAAAGGTTTACTGAACGCGAGAATAATCCGTTTAAGCAATATAAACTCACAGATGAGGACTGGCGGAACCGGGAAAAATGGTCTTGTTATGAGGTAGCCGTCAACCAAATGGTGCATCGGACTAATACCCCTAGGGCTCCTTGGACTTTGGTTTCCGGTAATGATAAGTTTTATGCGCGGGTGCAGGTGGCGCAAACGGTGGCTGATGCGATCGCTCAAACTTTATAGTTAGTAGGCAATTTGGCAAAACTATTGCCAGCGTCGGGTAGTTCACTATAAACTTGAGCCGTATACTATTTGTCAGTTATACGGCTCTCGTTTTCCTCAGTCCCTAAAGCACTCTGTGATTTGATTTGGGGTAGACCAGGAAAAATCAAAGGGTGATATGATGTGGGATTCTCCACGGTCAACCATGAAGGGAAAAAATGATGTTTGTATTACTCACCCAAGTTCTGGTTTTACTGCTACTGATTACCATTTCTTTTAGGATTTGGAGACTCTTAGCAGGCAAAGAAAATAGCTTAGTTAGTCGGCTGTTTTTTTTACTAACTCTCACTTTACTTATAGTCACTTTTATCGCTCCTGATAGCCAGGTTGGTAGATCTGTTATTCAGCTTTTGGCGATTTTTCTAAGACCTCTGGGTTTATCAATTTTACTATTAACCATTGCCTCGGCTTTGATTACTAATGGGGGGATTAAAAATCCGGCTCCGAATTTAATTTTAACTGCATTATTAATTCTGATTTTATCGAGTACCCCCGTTTTGGCTCAATGGTTGGCTTTGCAGGTGGAAAGGGTGGCTGTGCAAACAGTTCAAACTGATTTATGTTGTGGGGAAAGAGCCGGGGCAATTGTTTTGTTAGGACGGGGAACAACACAGCCTAAATTGCCCTACAGAACTCAGATCCAACTCACGGCTACAGGCGATCGCATTCCCTATACAGCCGAACTTTATCGGGAACGTTTAGCTCGTTTGGTGATTGTAGCAGCAGGCGATCGCCATGAGTTAATTCATCCGACTAATGAGGCGAAAGATATTCAACAGTTATTGATTTATATGGGAGTTTTGCCTAGTGATATTCTTTTGGCAACTGAAAGCCATACCGTTAGGGAAGAAGCCCTAGAAGTCAAAGAAATCATGGAAAAAAGGCGGTTAGGAAGAACTATCATTTTGGTTACTTCTGCCTTAGAAATGCGCCGCGCCGCCCTCACATTTACTCAAGCTGGTTTTAAGGTAATTCCGGCTCCCACTAATTTTTCTACTTTTATTCCCTATGGCAAACGTAAGGAGAGGGTTTCTTTCCAAGACTTCGCCCCTAATGCGGAGGCTTTGGTTCTCAGTACCCGTGTGGTTGATGAATATCTCGCTACTTTTTATTACTTTCTACGGGGGTGGATGGCTCCTAGTTTATAAGTCTGTTGACACTCCATCGGGCTAAAGCTACGAGGATTCTTTAGAGGAGATAACCAACAAATGTTAGTCATTGCTCGTAACGGTAGTGCCTAATC
>NZ_FO818640.1:0-2117149 GCF_000973065.1 Limnospira indica PCC 8005 | reverse complement strand
CCTATCCCCTGTGTGCCTTGGCAGTCTCAGTCCTCGGCTTGGCTAATGCTGGAGTCCTGTAGTAGCCATAGTTAGTCACAAACAAGCAGTAATGGGAGCATTTTGCTCCCTAATTTCCTGGTGTGATAGCCAAGGTTAATTACCCCTTAACTGTGGGTAAATACAATTAAAATTAACCCTTTACCAACCTTACTTAACTCAAGTTGGCGATCGCCTAAACATTCACCGCATCTTCCTGTAGCCTTAATTGCTCAATTAACCCTATTGACTCCCCATGGCTTGTACAGCAGGGGTGAGGCCATAACTCGTAACTATAGCCAGCTTTTTCTGGGTTAAATGTATCTGTTACACTGGAAGAGGGGGAAAGTAATTAACCCCCCGGTAAAGATAACGTATACCTTGTCTGTAATCACGGCAAGGGATTCAAGGGAGGGATTCATGCAGGCAGGTTGGCGGATAGGAACGATATTTGGTATTCCACTGTATATCGACTCCTCATGGTTTGTCATCGTCGTGTTGGTGACATTACTCAATAGTCAGGAATATTTGCAATGGGGAGAACTATTATCCTGGGGCGCAGGTTTAGCAGTCGCGCTGCTGCTGTTTGCTTCTGTTCTCCTCCACGAGTTAGGACACAGCTTGATTGCCAAATCCCAAGGCATTCAGGTCAATTCCATCACCCTATTTTTGTTTGGAGGTATTGCCTCCATTGAGAAAGAATCAAAAACACCCGGTCAGGCTTTCCAAGTAGCGATCGCCGGTCCCCTAGTCAGTTTAGCCCTATTTTTTCTACTAACCGCATTAGCCCAAAGTTTACCAGAACCCAACCTGGTGCGAGAAATTGCCCAACGGATTGGGGAAATTAACCTAGTCCTAGCCATATTTAATTTAATACCCGGTTTACCCCTAGACGGTGGACAGGTACTAAAAGCCACAGTTTGGCAGATTACCGGAAGTCGGTTTGCTGGAGTACGTTGGGCCGCCAGAAGCGGACAATTTCTGGGTTGGGGGGCAATTTTCCTAGGTCTATTTGCCCTATTCGCAGGCAATAACTATAGCGGTTTGTGGATTGCCTTAATTGGTTTGTTCGTCATCCGTAACGCTAGTTCCTACTCGCGAATGAGCGATTTGCAGGAAGTCTTGCTCAAAATTCAAGCTAGTGATGTGATGACCCGTGAATTTAGAGTCATTGATGCCGAGATGACCCTGCGACAATTTGCCGATGATTATTTGATTTGTCCCTCCTCCATTCCAGTATTTTTTGCCGCCTCGTCCGGTCGCTATCGGGGGTTAGTGTCTGTGGACAAGTTGCGAATGGTCGAACGTAGTCAATGGGAAACGCAGACCTTGCATGATATTGTCACACCTCTAGATCAGTTAATTGCAGTCCCAGAAAAAGCCCTACTGGTGGAAGTAATTAACCAAATGGAATCCCAAGGACTTCCTAGAATCACAGTTTTATCCCCAGCCGGAGCCGTCTCAGGCATAATAGATCGTGGGGATGTCGTTAGGGCCGTGGCTAAATCTCTCAGAGTTCCTATTCCCGAAGCTAATATTAAACGGATCAAAGAAGATGGTAGTTATCCCCCTGGACTTCCCCTAGATGCGATCGCTAAAACCGCCGCCTCCTACACCGAGAATTGAGGCGCAAATTTGGCGATCTGATCCCATTCAGCCTCCGTTAAGGGTTGGGTGTCTAATTGAATCCCAAAGCTATCCGTAGCCGCCATAATTAAAGCATCTATGACAGTTTGTAATTCCATAGATAGCAATGGTGGGGATGCCATAGCAGTCCCAAATACTTGGGATTGTAGACCCGGGTCAGGAGTTAAACGCATAGACCCATGTTGAAGCACCGCCCGACCCCGACACAGTTGAGCGCTACCAATCAGTTTATAACCATTGTCTAGGACTAAATCCGCTCCGGTTGCTGTCCCAAAACAGTCAGGATGATGAATATAGCCCCGTCCCGCAGAACCATAATCGAGATGAAATCCTAGACTTCGCCATCCCCTCACTAAAAACTCGCTAATGTATTGGTAAATTTGCGATCGCGATCCAGACAACCCCGAAGTCACCACCGCATAAGTCAGATCCCCTTGATGCAGTACCCCCCGTCCTCCACTAGGGCGGCGCACCAATTCAATAGGCTGATTCTGCCATTGCAAATCATGCCAAAATTCCGGCCAGCGCCGTTGATGATAACCCAGAGAAATGGCTACAGGTTGCCAAGTATAAAACCGCAATGTCGAGGGATGACAACCTTGATCATGTTGTGATAGCAACCAGCTATCTATCGCCATTTGCAGCCGCCCCGAAGCCTCAGTCAGAGGGATTAAACGCCAGACAGAACTATCAGTAGACATAACTACATATACCTATACCCCCTTTCACAGATTGATGCTGTGCCCATCTCAGAGTTACCCATAAGGTAGGGAGCATGATTTAATCTCAAATTAGGTTAATATTTTAGGGCAATATGGTATAAGAAGCGAGAAGAGTTGAGGATAAACCTATTGCCAGATATGTCAAACCCAAGGAAGCGGCCCAAATCCTTGGAGTCCATGAAAGAATACTCCGCAGATGGGACGAAAATGGCTCAATCGAGACCATCAGAACCCCCGCTGGGCAACGACGATACAACGTTGAGTCATATACTGCTGCCAAATCAGGCAGTGACAAACGCCAAGTCGTTATCTATGCCAGAGTTAGTAGCCGCGCCCAGCAGTCCGACCTCAACCGACAGGTGGCCGCATTGTCCAACCTCTACCCCGAAGCAGAAGTCGTCTCAGAAATCCGAGGCGGGCTCAACTTCAAGCGAAAGAAAATGCTGGCCTGACTGGGACAAGTCTTGTCAGGAGATGTCCGCATGGTTGTCGTTGCCCACAAAGACTGATTGGCAATATGGGGATTTGACTTGTTTCGATGGCTCTGTGAGCAAAACAGGTGCTCACTCATGGTTCTCAACGAGACAAGTCTCAGTCCAGAACCAGAAATGGTTGAGGACATCCTCACTATCCTCCACTGCTTCAGTTCCCGATTATACGGACGGAGTAAATACAAAACTCAGGTCAAAGAAGATCCGGATTTACCCCAGCCCGGAGCTAAATCAAGTCTGGCGTAAATGGCTGGCCGCTTGTCGGTATTGCTACAACCAAGCAATTGCATTATCCCGGAGTGGTAAACGACTAAGCAAGTTAAAGTTACGCAATAAAGTGATGCAGAGCGACTTGCCTGCATGGGTCAAAGAAACACCCTGCCACATTCGGCAAAATGCCATCTTTGATGCCTATCAGGCTTTGATCGCCAGTCCTGATGCCAGGTTTAGAAGTTGTCGTGACAGCTCTCAAGGGATTAAGTTCAATAATACTAATTTCTCTTCAGGGAGTTGGTATCCAAGGCTCACGAAAGGATTAACTTTCATGGTTTCCGAAGCTATCCCTAAAACTTGCGGGCAAGGGACTCAGTTGGTGTTTACCAAAGGTCGATGGTTGGCGATTTTCCCTGAACCAGTTGCCGTTACCCCAACTGACGCTACTGGCGTGATTGCATTAGACCCGGGTGTGCGAACTTTCATAACCGGGTTTGATGGTTCACGATTTCTGGAATTGGGCTCCGGGGATATTGGACGCATTACTAGGCTATGTCAACATTTGGATGATTTAATGAGCCGAATCGCCAAGGAACCCTGTCGTTCAAGGAGGCGACGGATGAGGCAAGCGGCTCAACGAATGAGAACCAAAATCCGCAATCTAGTTGATGAAGCCCACAAACAAATTGCTCACTACTTGACTCACAACTACAGCCTAATTTTTTTGCCCACCTTCGAGACTTCCGATATGGTTGCCAAGGTGAAGCGTCTAATCAGGTCTAAGACTGCCCGCGCCATGCTGACATGGGCGCATTATCGATTCAAACTAACCCTGAGACATCAAGCCGAGATAACTGGAACCACAGTTGTAGATGTGACGGAAGAATACACCAGCAAAACCTGTACTCACTGTGGTCATGTGCATTCCCAGCTAGGTGGCTCAAAAGTGTTCCGATGTCCGGAGTGTGGGTTCACTCTACCCAGGGACTGGAACGGTGCTTTTGGAATCTTTCTAAAAGCTTTGCGGGATACCGCCTCTGTTACCTTAACGGGTAATAGTGCTATCGTCGCATTGTCCGGCAATAGCCGGATAAATGTCGCGTAAATGTATCAGTTCCCCTAGAATTGATGGGGTAGGATCTGCAAAAAACCCCCATTAACTTCGCGCTAGGGGGATGTTGCAGAAACCCCAATCGTCAGTCATTTGGGCATCCCGGTCCATGTCAAGTAACAGGAATGCCAAATTCCTCTATCAGGATATCGTCATTATCATCGGCGATCGTCGCGACAATAGTAATAGCTCGCGATATTTCCCCCGGCGTAATGCCAGCTAAAGTGCGGGTAGTCAGAACTACCACCTGATTATTAGTGATGGCAAAATGGGATTCAAACGTCGAAAGCCAATTCATTTCCAGCAGCCTCTTCATCAGCTGATCCTCATTTTTGACTGGGAATTGCAGAATAGGAGACCACACCGTTAGCGTATCATCTTCCGTTTCTCCCGTCAGTTGTACAAACACTATTACACTGCCATACTGAAACTTCCAGAGATGACCCGCGTCACTCTGACCAACCATCGCTTTCTGGTCTTGGGCTAAACCCGCAATCACCGTTTCAATTTCTTCCCTGTAGCCAATACTAGAGCGATCGCTAATACTGATGTCGTCAGTCATATCTTCAGGCATAGTGTCCAGGTTAGTCTGATTTGTCGATGTCATAGCAAATCTGTTTATTAAGTGTTCTTGAGCCTATATTTACTCTATTTAACAGTATCACCTGCTAGAGTGTGCTTCTTGTGAGCGATCCAGTATTTACTCACAAAGTGCTGTTCCGTGCTAATTCCTTCAAATCCTACCTGAGAGAGGCGATCGCTCAAATCATCCGTAATATAATTGCGATAATAAGGCTCATGGAACATCACCGCAAAATTTTCCATCATCTCCTTCAACTCAGGACAATCAATAGCCTGAATCGAATCACAAATAACAAATACCCCTCCCGGTTGCAGTACCCGATAAGCCTCCTCAATCACCTTCTGACGCGCGAGTGGTGGCAGTTCGTGAAACAAAAACACAGAAGTAATACCATGGAAATAGTTATCCTGATACGGTAAAGCCTCAGCATTAGCTTGGATTAATTGAGGTAGTTCCCCCGGAATTCGCGATAACAATTGATTAGCCTTGCGTAAATAAGCCCCCGACAAATCCACCCCATATAAACTAGCCTTGGGAAAAGTAGCTCCCATAAACTTCAAAGTTCGACCCGTCCCACAAGCCACATCTAGCACCCGTAATTCCCTAGCCGAAACCCCCTCAAAACCCTGTAAACCACCTTTCAGAGGCGCTAATACCCGCCGCCTCATCGCATCTGCACCCCCATTAAACAGGATATCAACTGCTCTATAAAACTTAAACAAAACCGGACATAGCCGGATATTGATGTTTATTTCTGGCTTCGTCCGGGACTGTCGGCAGCACCCCGTCCACAAGTGTAATCGTCTGAACCAGGCGATTTTTCTAAATTTCTACTGGCGTTCAAATCTCTATCAATCTTCAGCCCACAGTTCTGACATTCAAAAGTCCGACGGACTAGGGGCATTTGTTGACGATGGCCACAGTTAGAACAAAGTTGACTGGATGGATAAAATCTATCGGCAATAATCAACTTTGAACCATAACGTTCTGCCTTGTAACCTAGTTGACGACGGAACTCATAAAATGAAGCATCAGCGATAGAACCCGCCAAACAATGATTTTTCAGCATACCTGACACATTCAAATCTTCAATGACTACTTGGCTGTGGTTTTTAGCCAAAAAAGTAGTGATTTTATGAATCGTGTCACGGCGAATATTAGCGACTCTTTGATGTAGCTTTTGAACTTTTAAGAGACATTTGGCCCAATTTTTTGAGCCTTTGACTTTGCGACTTAAATGGCGTTGTAATCTGGCTAGTTTTTGGGTCGCTGCTTTATAAGCCTTGGGATTAGAGAATTGGGTCCCATCGGAGCAAGTCGCCAAATTGTTAATTCCTAGGTCTACCCCGATTCTCTCTCGGAATTTCGGTGTAATTTCTGGCGTGATTTCTACGAAAAAGCTAATATACCAGTCACCTGCTTGGCGCGCTATAGTGACTTTCTTAACTAGACTGGGTGGTTGTGCCTCAAATGTAGAAACCCAGCCCACAAAAGGCAGCTTATGGCGAGTTCCTGACAACTTGAATGGCTTTCCGGAATTGTCAAGCGTAAAACTATCATGGTGGCCTTTCTTCTTAAATTTAGGATAACTGCTTATTCCCTTGAAGAAGCGCTTAAAGGCATCCCCTAGATTAATGAAGGCATATTGATAAACTTTAGAAGACAATTCAGACATCCAAGGATATTGAGGTTTCACATAATTCGTAAAAACCTTTTTAATGGAGTTGATATTAGGCTTGAGTCCCTCTTCATAAGCTGACCTCCATAAGTGTAATCCCCAATTGAACACAAATCGAGCATACCCCGCGTGTTTGGCCATCAAGGTAGCTTGACGGTCATTGAGTTTTAGTTTTGTCCGGAAAGCTTTGTAAGGCATGATTGGATTTTACCATGAAGAATCCGACTTGATGAGTATGTCGTCAAGGAAATTTGGCATGGTCTGGGGTTTGACCGTATACTCATTATTGAGTTGCGAATCTTTTGGGGTATTGTACCTTATTGTCCTAAGATATTAAGCAAATCTTGGATTAAATTCTTGCTCCCAGATCATACAAATTAGCCGACCAATCACTCAAATAGCCATCAGTCTGATGATGGAAATTCTGGAGGTAGTAACCAGGATAGCCCTCCGTATCAATTTCCCGCGCAAATTCCTGATATCGCTTCTGATTAGCACGTTCTTGCATTTGCAGCATATCCCACCATAACAGCGGATAGTAGCGCAATATATCTTCTATCGGCGTATCAAACAAAATCGAGGCGGGATAAACCCCCCTTTCCGCCTCCTCCCAATCCCTTTGATATATTTTCTCCAAAGAGTCCCGAATTTTGTTAATCACCTCTGGTTTCAGAGGTTGAGGTCTACGCTCTGGGGTCGGTGGTGCTACCATCTCCAGCACTTGATTGCTCAAAGTTTTATGAGCCAAACTTAAAACGCTCTTGCTGTACTGAAACGCCTGATAAGTTAATTGAGTTAAGGGATCTGACATGACCAGTGAAAAATCTCTAAATGTTAAGAATTGTAATTGATTTTAACAATTTTATCGAATCGGGGGGGTTAAACAAAAAATCACCCCCAGAGGGGGGTGACTGGCTAAGTCTCAGAATAGAAGTTCTGAAGATTAGCAATCGTAGTAGAGAGAAAACTCAAACGGGTGAGGACGTAACCGCATGGGGTTAACCTCATTATCGAGTTTGTAGGAAATCCAGTTAGTAACAAAGTCTTCCGTAAACACCCCACAATCCGTCAGGAAGGCATGATCATTTTCCAGAGCTTCCAGAGCCAATTCCAAAGAACCAGGAGTTGAGGGAATCTTGCGGAGTTCTTCAGGAGTCAGATCATAGATATCCACATCCAGCGGTTCGCCGGGGTCAATTTCGTTCTTAATGCCATCAATACCCGCACAGAGCATAGCCGCAAAAGCGAGGTAGGGGTTAGCCGTAGCATCAGGACAGCGGAACTCAAAACGCTTGGCTTTGGGGCTATCACCAGCCAGAGGAATCCGAACCGAAGCCGAGCGGTTTCCTTGGGAATAAGCCAAGTTCACCGGAGCTTCAAAACCAGGAACCAGACGCTTATAGGAGTTAGTGGTTGGGTTAGTCAGAGCCAACAAAGCCGGCGCGTGTTTGAGAATACCACCGATATAGTGTAAAGCCATTTGGCTCAATCCAGCATAGCCATCTCCTGCAAACAAAGGCTGACCACCTTTCCAGAGTGACTGGTGAGTGTGCATACCAGAACCGTTATCGTTAAAAACTGGTTTAGGCATGAACGTGACAGTTTTGCCATACTTTTTAGCAACGTTCTTGATGACATATTTGTAAACCATCAAGTTATCAGCAGCTTCTACCAGGGTTCCGAACTTAATACCCAGTTCATTTTGTCCGCCTGTGGCTACTTCGTGGTGATGCTTTTCAATGGGAACCCCACACTGAGCCATCGTTAGCAGCATCTCAGTCCGCAAGTCTTGCATAGTATCTGTGGGGGACACAGGGAAGTAACCCTCTTTATAACGGGGTTTATAGCCTAAGTTACCTCCTGGTTCTTCCCGACCAGAATTCCAACGGCCCTCAATGGAGTCTAAAAAGTAGTAACCAGAGTGTTGATTTTGGTCAAAGCGGACATCATCAAACACAAAAAACTCAGCTTCTGGACCGAAAAAGGCTGTATCGGCAATACCTGTTTCCTTCAAATAGTCAATCGCCTTTTGAGCAATCACCCTCGGACAGCGACTATACCATTCCCCCGTCCGAGGCTCTTTGATGCTACAAATCACGCTCAGGGTCGGTTCCGCCATGAAGGGGTCAAACCAGGCTGTTGTCGGGTCTAGCACCATCATCATATCGGACTCGTTGATGGCTTTCCAACCCCGAATACTGGAACCGTCAAAAGCCACCCCATCGGTGAAGGAAGTTTCATCAATCTGATCGTAGTATACGGTCAAATGCTGCCAGGTTCCTGGCATATCGATAAATTTCAGGTCGATAACTTTAATATCTTGGTCTTGAATCATACTCAAGACTTCTTGGGCCGTCGTGGGCATATATCTCTCCTTAGAATTTCCACTATTTGAGGAGCTTACCAGATTTTCTGACGAAGCACATCTGGTTGATCATAGTGACTTCAATTGATTAAGTTTTGTATTGAGTGCTACACTATGACGCAACCTGGATCAAAATAATTTAAAGATAAAGATATCATAGGGAGATCGACTTGATGCGGGACGCAGTAACGAGCCTGATTAAAAATTACGACATTACCGGGCGGTACTTAGACCGAGATGCCATTGATAGCTTAAAATCCTACTTTGTCACCGGAACCGCACGGGTTCAAGCGGCAGCAACTATCACGGCTAATGCAGCAGAGTTGGTTAAGCAAGCTGCTTCTCAATTGTTTGGCGACCTACCTGAGTTAATTCGTCCGGGTGGAAATGCTTATACAACCCGTCGCTATGCAGCCTGTCTGCGGGACATGGATTATTATCTGCGCTATGCAACTTATGCTTTGGTAGCAGGCGATACAGATGTTATCGATGAGCGTGTGCTACAAGGCTTGCGCGAAACTTATAATTCTCTTGGGGTTCCTATTGGTCCAACTGTTGTTGGTATCGGTATCCTCAAAGACTTGGTGACTGAGAAGGTTCAAGCTGCGGGTATTGAAGTGGGCGCATATTTGGAACAGCCCTTTGACCATTTGATCGCTGAATTGAGCGAAACTGACGTTTAAGATCATTTTCCAGATGGGGAAAATTTAACATAAAAAGGGGCGACATTAATTATTATATGTTCGCCTCTTGTTTTTTCGGGGAAAATTTAACAGTGACCAAAAGACCAATTGCGATTGATTTATTTGCTGGGTGTGGGGGGATGTCTCTGGGTTTGGAGGCGGCGGGGTTTGATGTGGCTGTGGCGGTAGAGTTTGATGCTGTTCATTGTTTGGTACATCATTTTAACTTTCCCTACTGTCATACAATATGCAGAGATATATCAAAAGTTACAAGCGCCGAAATTCTGGAGCAATTACAATTAAAATATCAAGATACACAAGTTGACTTGATTGCGGGGGGGGCCTCCCTGTCAGGGATTTTCCCATATAGGTAAACGTCAACTTGATGACCCGAGAAATTCCCTGGTTTTTGAATATCTCAGAATGATTGCGGAAATTCAGCCCAAATACTTTATTTTTGAAAATGTGCCGGGTATCGCTACTGGCAAACATAAACGGTTTTTAAATGAACTAATTACTGAATTTGAAGCTATTGGCTACCAGATCCAAAAGCCGATTAAAATTCTTGATGCTAGTGAATACGGGGCTCCTCAAAAACGAAAAAGACTAATATTAATCGGTAGTCGATTCGATGTGAAAATAGCTGAATATCCTGCCACAAATAAATCGGAAATGTTCACGGTTTATCAAGCAATATCTGACCTAGAAAAGATAGATCATTTTACTAATTATGACCCAGGAATTTCTCCGGCTTTCCTAGAATATGAAGGCGATCGCAAAAAATATTCCTTAGTCCCTAGTGATAGTTTTTCGCTCTGCCATAAACGTACTATTGAGCCGACTGTTTATGGTCATGTTGGCTCGGTTCACACTCCCCTGTCGATCGCCAGATTTGCTGAGACTCCACCAGGTACAGTTGAACCCAAAAGTAGATTTTTTAAACTCTCACCTACGGGATTATGTAATACTCTGAGAGCAGGTACTAATAGCGATAAAGGAGCTTATACAGCACCCCGACCTATTCACTACTCTATCCCTCGATGTATCACTATTAGGGAGGCGGCTAGACTTCATACTTTCCCGGATTGGTTTCAATTTCATCGCACTATATGGCATGGATTTCGGGAAATTGGAAATGCGGTGATTCCGATTCTGGCTAAACAGCTTGGCGGGTCGGTAATTGATGCCCTGGGGGTAGATGTAAATCAGTTAAAATCAACAACTTTGGCACAAGTGCCGGAAAGTTTGTTATCATATAATATCTCTCAAGCCTGTAGTTATTGGGGAATCTCTGACTATGTTATACCCAAGAGAAAACGATTAAGATAAAATAATTTATTTTTGCCAAAAATAGTTAATCTAAGAAGTCTTGATGATATGAAACAACGTCTTGATACATTGCTAGTCGATCGCCATTTGTCAGACTCACGACAACAAGCCCAACGTTTGATTAGGGCGGGGGAGGTCATGGTAAATCGCCAAGTAGTTGATAAACCAGGTACAGAAGTAGATATTTCGGCGACTATAGATGTGAAAGCGCGATCGCCTTATGTATCTCGTGGCGGGGAAAAACTAGCGGAAGCGCTGGAGAAATTCGCGATCAATGTTACTGATAGAATCTGTATTGATGCTGGTATTTCCACGGGTGGATTTACGGACTGTCTGCTACAACGTGGGGCTAAACAGGTTTATGGTATTGACGTAGGTTACGGACAGGTAGATTGGCGACTTCGCAACGATCGCCGGGTGATTTTACGGGAACGCACCAACTTCCGCTATCTGACTCGGGAGCAATTATATCACCAAGAGGATTATACTAGAAACAGTTTTGCTGATTTGGGGGTGGTGGATGTATCTTTCATCTCCCTAACCAAGATTCTACCCGCCCTGTGGGAACTACTACAACCTCCACGAGAGGTGGTATTGTTGGTTAAACCTCAATTTGAGGTGGGGAAGGGTCGGGTTGGCAAAAAAGGGGTGGTGCGATCGCCACTTGATCAAGCCGAGGCAATTTTGGGGGTCGGGTCGAAGGCTGAAAGCATGGGATGGGAGTATCGGGGGTTAACAGCATCACCGATTCAGGGTCCGGCTGGTAACATTGAATATCTGTTATGGTTATCTGATCAAGGTGAAGCTATCCCCAGTTTAGATGCGATCGCCAAAATGACTGAATTCACTCAAATTCAATTCCAAAATGGTCAAGCAAAAAATTAAATTATCCCAACGTTCCCAACCACCGATTTCACCCATAAAGCGAGGCGCTAGATATCTGATCTGTGCTTTGGCTTATGTAACCTGCGGGGTGATTTTAGTAGCGATCGCTATTTCCATTAAAGTCATCGCCCTCCAGTTAGCCCATAGATTTGTGTATCCGATTTTTGTGTTTGGTGACTTATTAAGAGGGCTAGAAATTATTGAGTTATTAAATTTACTGGTTTTTGCCATACTGGGGATGGGATTGGGATTAGCAACCGGTTTGCTTCCCACCCGAGACAGTCGCCGAATCAGCACCATATTTTTAATTATTTTAGTGCCAGTTATTTTAGCCATTCCCCAATATATTAAATACGATCTATGGATTCAGGACATCTCCCAGCAAGACCAAATTAGCAACAGTCAAGCCATGACCATTGCTAACTCATTTTTAGAACGTCGCATTGGACATCAGGGAGTTTTGGGCTTTTATTTATATACAGGTCAATTTCCGATGATTCCCACCAGACAGTCACAAATGCAGGATTTAGATAGACTGGAAAAACAAGTTAACTCAAAATTTGTCAGAGTCAGCGGTATTCCCCCAACCATAGTTAATTGGTTAATGGGAATTTGCTTCTGGGGAATCAGATTATTTTATTTCTCGGTGGCGGCGATAACCGCTACGGCACATTTTCGGGAAGGTCTCAAAATTGTGGGGAGATAAAACCCATTGAGTTCCCGCAAGCCGGGGAAAATTAGCTATGATGATCATGGTGGTGGTTACAGTTGACTGAGATTTGGCTGAATTTACCTAAATTTGGGTGAATGCCTCAACCGGAATTGGGGAAAACTAAACTGTAGCAGAATTACAACCATGCAATCTAACGGTTATTTTATGGCTATTCCTAGTTACCTTATAATTCTGATTGTTGTCCTGGTCATTGTACCATCGGTGATAGCGGTTCTCCTGCGAATGGCGCTACACTATTATTTGATTGACCAAGGAAACCAAGTAATTAGACTCATTAACGGACAGCCTCTCAGGAAACCACCGAAAATAGTCAATTATTTAGAAACTCGACTAGCTGAAGCCAGCCAACAATTGGAACAAGTCAACACTCCAGCAATTATTGATCAGGTTTATAGTCAGCAGCGAGTTTTGTTGATTTCCTGCGAACAAATTGAACAATTGGGGCGCATTCTTCCCAATTTATTACTATCCTTTGGTTTACTGGGAACTTTTATTGGTATTACGATTAACTTATATTCCCTCAGTGAAACGGTCAGCACCACTAATGTCACTGACATTAGCAGTTTACTCCAGGATATTCAAACACCTTTACAGGGAATGGGAATTGCTTTTACTACCAGTTTAGCGGCGATTTTATTTAGCGCGCTTCTGGTGGTGATTAACTTCATGTTTAATACTAATCTGGCTAAGTATCGCTGGATGAGTGCTTTAGAAGACTATCTGGATAATATTTATCAACCTACTCTGAAAGGTCAAACGAAAACTGATAAAATTGTTCAAGAGATGGTGCAGGTATTTGACCAGTTTTTAATCCGTTTTGGTCAAGGTATCCAAACGTCTATCGAGACAGCATTTCGACAAAAGATTGATGAAATTTATGCAACTAACCTGAAAGCTAATCAACTGGCTGAACAGGTTTATAGTCGGTTAATTGATGCTTCAGTGACAGTGACGCAAAGTGCTAAGGATTTTCAAATTGCGGGCGATCGCTTTTTGGAAGTAGCGCGCGCTTTTGAACAAAGCGAGTTCCCCCAACAGCTTTCCAATGCTACTATCAACTTAGCCAATACGCAACGGGGTTTTTCCCAATCAGCTTCCGGTTTGTCTACCTCAGTACAATCGGTGGATTTAGCTGTTATTGAACTGCAAAACTACAGCAAACGCCTGATTAAATTTAGTGAACAAATCCAACAAACTAATCAAACGGCATTAAATTTATTAGAAACCCAGAATCAGAATCAACAATCATTTAATCATATCGTTGAACAGGTGCAAACTGCTTCCCAAGGGTTTCAATTGGCTGTAAATAACCTGGATAGCCTACAAAGGCGCATGGTGAATAAAACTGATAATCTGGAAGAAATTCAGGCGGAATTATCGAAGTTGGTAGTAGCTATGCAAACTTACAGCCAGGGAGTCAATACAGCAGTCGGCGGCGGAGTTGCTGCTAATTATCCAGGGAATTCGATTAATTCAATGGAGTTACAACCAGTAATTTCTGGGTTACAAGAATGTGTGAGTCATTTACAGGACACTAAAAATGAACTTTATCGACTCAGGCATACCATAGAAAAGCAATAATGTCAAGCATTTCAAGCTGTAAATAATAAGATTTAAGAGGCAAAAAATATGCGTTATTCCCGTTCTAATCAGAAATCAGAAGAGTTTAACTTGTGGCCGTCTTTTACGGATTTAATGGCTAATTCGTTTATGATTTTGAGCCTGTTTCTGTTGTTAGCAATTATCAAGTCGATATTTATTCAAACGGTTTCTGATGCGACGGCTTCTCGTTCCGAACAATTAGAAGTACAAATGTCGGAATTACAAAGTAGACTACAACAGCAAACCACTCAGGTGACGGGACTGCAAGGAGAGGTAGCTAGGCTACAAACTGAACTGAGAAATAGAGGCGATCGCATTATGCAATTACAGGGAGAAGTGGAACGCCTCAAATCTCCACCAGTGATTGTATTGCGAGATTCATCATCACGAACATTTGACTCCGGTAGTGCGGCTATTTCGTTAGAATTAGGTGAGTTTATCGATAATAAATTAGTAGGACAAATTAAGGATTTTGCGGAAGATTATGAGGGATATGTGGTAGAAGTAATCGGTCATACTGACGGACAAATTACAGGGGGCGGTTACAGCAACCTAGACCAAGTATTAGAAGAAGTTGCACGCAATAACCAAGCGGTTACTAGCCTAGTTCCTGGTTCTAATGCGGACTTAGGCTTAATGCGGGCTTTAGCAGTTGTCCAAAGATTACAGGAAAATGAAGAATTGCAGTCATTAGGATTAACATTTAAAGCCTATTCGGCGGCGCAATTATATGAGGCTTCGGGAAATTATGCTTCTATTAACCGCACCTCTGACCCCAGTCGCCGCCGGATTGAAATTCGATTCACTCCCAAAGCTGTGGAACAATAATTTAAGGGTTAAAATGGGTTGTACAAGCCCAGACCTCAATTTTACAGTCTCCTTGACCACAGGCGACAATTGAACGCGCCTCAGCTTCGGCCCTATTTACAGCCCAAGCTGATCCAATATTAGAGCCATTAGTGGCGATCGCACCACAACCATTTTTAAACCATACCCGGATCTGACAATCAGCCTGTCCGCAGTATTCTAGGGCGTAACGTTGGGCTTGGGCGAGTGTGGGGTAGTCGTGGGAGTAACCCCAGATAGCGGGGTTAGTGGTTGAAGTAGCGATCGCCCCGTAATGATCGGGATTTTGGGCAACAATAGCCCCACTAGTGATACCTTCAAGCGCAATCAGAATTAACCCAGTCAGACTCAAACACTTAATCATCGGACTTGTACAGGTAGGAAAATAGTCATCACCTTCCCTTGCTGGGGTCGCTGTCGGACAACTAATTTCCCCCCAAGGGCTTGGAACAGATTTTTAGTGACATTTATATTTAAACTTAGACTACCGGTTTCTGGCTGCACCATCAAGACAGGTCCGATAGATTTTAGGGGAGACTTAGGCGCAACTGTAAAAGGGGAATGAGTTTGGGTGTGAGAATGGGACTCTAGCTGCAATTTCAACAACTGTCCGGCGAGTCTTACACCGACTTTAATATGGCTACCAGATGGTAGACTGCGGGTAAAGTTTTCGATCGCCCCGGTTAGCATTTGGTCTAATAAGGTCGGATCACTAACTACAGAGGGTAATTGTTTGGGTAAAATCACCTCTAGGGTATGATTCCGCTGGCTGGCTTGTTTTTGCCATCGTGGTAGTCCGTTTTGGAACACATCTCCTAAAGACATGGTGGTTAACTGCACTCCGGTATTGCTAGGAATTTCGCAAGAGGAGGGGGGATTTGGGGACATTTCCAATTCTACCGCCCGGAAAATCAGGTTAAAGCGATCGATTTGGATGCTACACTCGCGATCAATGGACTCTAAGCGTTTACGGACTACCTCTGGGTCGAAATTCGGACGCTTCAACAGTAGTCGAGTTAAGGTCAGAATTGTGGTTAAGGGGGTGCGAACTTCATGGGCGATCGCCTGTAATAATTCTGCCTGGGATTGTCTAATAGTGTAGTCTGTCCCGACTGATGACCCAACTGTTAATAGGTTTTCAGGTGATTGGGGAACAACTACGGTTTCGGAGGGGTTAGTTTTTGGCTGGGTTGGGCGATCGCATGGTAGGGCTGAGTTTTGCAGCAGCAAACGGCTAAACTGGGTCACAGTTTGATAATGGGGGGCGACTGGGGGAAATTGTGAGGCGATCGCATCTAGTTGAGTAATATAATGGTGATCGTGACTGGGGACGGTTGAGGACTGTTTAACCATGCGTTGGCGCAACAGCAACAGCGATCGCTTGACTAGATCTGGATCAAAAGAAAACAAAAACGCCGGATCGTTAGCAGGATTAACCCCTAACACCATCACTAGGCTAAATTCGGCGGTCAAGACTAAACAAAATCTCTCCCCCATAAGTGGATCGTCTCCAGATAAGGGAAAAGCTGACTGAAAGGGTAACTGATTAATTTTTTCTGCACAAACGGGAATATCCCCCTTGTGGGATGCGGGTAATAACCGAAATCCCCTTTCTCTTCCCCATACTGATCCTACAGACCCGAATTGCGATTCACAGGTCAAAATTAGGGTAGTGAAATCACTCGCTAGACGGGGATTCATTAATACCGGAGATGGACCAGAGATGACATAACCACGATGGGAATAAGGTGGGGGAATATCGCTGATCAGTTGATTGTCATTGGTTGATGAAATTCTCGGATATCTGGGGGGGGTCACTTCTAGGAATTGATTTAAGCTACGAATAGCCCCATACCAGTCGGCTTCGGCTTTCTGGCGGGAATAACGACTGCGATCGCCTATTAGGGCTTCACTAGCTAAAATTTCGCTTAAAGTTGCTACACTAAAATCACTCATAGCTTTCTCTCCATCGTTTCCGATTGATTAGCGCCATTCATATAATTACCCTGACTCTGGAAAATGAAATACTGAATATGGGTTAACTTATCCTATTTTCAGCATATCTGCTATTATGCTCCAGTAGATTCGTAGAACCGAACCCGTCACGCCGTAGAAACCGTTCGTTATCCTATTCCCCTCAGCCAGAACCTACCACTACACTGATTCACTCCACCAACAATTAAACTTATATCAATTTTGACTAAAATTTACCCGCCACGACGGATATTAGTAATTATCAGTATGATTCAATTTAAAAGTATGTTGAATTTGCGCGACAGCTAAGGGTAAGATGGCGGCGATCGCTTGCCAATTCTTACCCTACCGAAAAAACAGGTTTTCGGGATATTTATTTGATAGGTAATCGGTTCCCTGTTTTTACCCAAAACCCTGGTTAATTAATAGTGATTGGCAAATTTTACCCCTCATTAGAATCTTCTAAAATCGGCAGAATTTCATCAACAGGTAAGCCTAAAATTTCGGCGATCGCTTCCGAAGCATAACCCAGGTTATTCAAACGTAGGACAATGTTTCGCGTGATTTCTTCGCGACCTTCCTGGCGACCTTCCTGGAGACCTTCCTGGAGACCTTCCTGGAGACCTTCCTGGAGACCTTCTAGGCGACCTTCCTGGCGACCTTCTAGGCGACCTTCTAGGCGACCTTCTAGGCGACCTTCCTGGAGACCTTCTAGGCGACCTTCCTGGAGACCTTCCGTAAAGGCTTCTTGATAGAAACGAGTTTGTTTTAAATCAGTTAATCCTAACATTCTAGCAATCTCCTCGCGACTAGCTTGGGGTAGTTTATAGACTACAATAATGCCGGGTGATGTTTTGCTGCTTACGATGCAGTCATAGCTAAGGGTAAGATGGCGGCGATCGCTTGCCAATTCTTACCCTACCGAAAAAACAGGTTTTCGGGATATTTATTTGATAGGTAATCGGTTCCCTGTTTTTACCCAAAACCCTGGTTAATTAATAGTGATTCGACAATTTTACCCCTCATTAGAATCTTCTAAAATCGGCAGAATTTCATCAACAGGTAAGCCTAAAATTTCGGCGATCGCTTCCGAAGCATAACCCAGGTTATTCAAACGTAGGACAATGTTTCGCGTGATTTCTTCGCGACCTTCCTGGCGACCTTCCTGGAGACCTTCCGTAAAGGCTTCTTGATAGAAACGAGTTTGTTTTAAATCAGTTAATCCTAACATTCTAGCAATCTCCTCGCGACTAGCTTGGGGTAGTTTATAGACTACAATAGTTTCGATTAAATCAATGATATCGCGTCTCAGGGGGGCTGGTGGGAGTATTTGTTGAGCTTGTTCAATCAGTTGTTGGGCTGATTCTATAGCTACAGACTCCGATGCGACTACTAACTTAATGATACCTACCCCTAAGCCGTTTTCGCCTTCCAACTCGTCTAGGTAAATGCGGGTCACTGCTTCTGAGTTGAGAATTTGGCTAAAGTGTTGAGACTTTTCGCGCTCTGTGTTACGGTTAGGGTAGATGACTACAACTCTCCAGGGGTAAGGGGGTTGATACTGTCGCAGATAGAGGAAAAGTTCCGCAAAAATCCGATAGTACAGGTCATCGTCGGGTTGAAATTGTACTTCCGTCAGATAAAAGGGTTGGCTAGGGTTGTCGGTACTGGGAAAGAATAACCCGTCTAAGCGAAAGGCGAGTTGTTTGACTTCTAGGTTGGTGAATTGATATTGATCAGCTTCTGTGAGAGGAAGGTTCAGCAGTTCAAAGAAGCTGCGCGGGTATTGTTGGAAGATGCGGTAAAATATGCTATCGGTTTTCACTGGCTTATGGCGAGATTGGTGATCGGAAATTCATTGAACCCTGGCCAATGGGTTGATATGACTCTAATAATGCTATAGTAACACCTACTGATTGATAGAAACGAGTTTGTTTTAAATCAGTTAATCCTAACATTCTAGCAATCTCATGGCGACTAGCTTGGGGTAGTTTATAGACTACAATAATGCCGGGTGATGTTTTGCTGCTTAGGATGCAGTCATAGCTAAGGGTAAGATGGCGGCGATCGCTTGCCAATTCTTACCCAGTTTTACCTAAACAACAGCTTTTCGGGATATTTATTTGATAGGTAATCGGTTCCCTGTTTTTACCCAAAACCCTGGTTAATTAATAGTGATTGGCAAATTTTACCCCTCATTAGAATCTTCTAAAATCGGCAGAATTTCATCAACAGGTAAGCCTAAAATTTCGGCGATCGCTTCCGAAGCATAACCCAGGTTATTCAAACGTAGGACAATGTTTCGCGTGATTTCTTCGCGACCTTCCTGGCGACCTTCCTGGAGACCTTCCGTAAAGGCTTCTTGATAGAAACGAGTTTGTTTTAAATCAGTTAATCCTAACATTCTAGCAATCTCCTCGCGACTAGCTTGGGGTAGTTTATAGACTACAATAGTTTCGATTAAATCAATGATATCGCGTCTCAGGGGGGCTGGTGGGAGTATTTGTTGAGCTTGTTCAATCAGTTGTTGGGCTGATTCTATAGCTACAGACTCCGATGCGACTACTAACTTAATGATACCTACCCCTAAGCCGTTTTCGCCTTCCAACTCGTCTAGGTAAATGCGGGTCACTGCTTCTGAGTTGAGAATTTGGCTAAAGTGTTGAGACTTTTCGCGCTCTGTGTTACGGTTAGGGTAGATGACTACAACTCTCCAGGGGTAAGGGGGTTGATACTGTCGCAGATAGAGGAAAAGTTCCGCAAAAATCCGATAGTACAGGTCATCGTCGGGTTGAAATTGTACTTCCGTCAGATAAAAGGGTTGGCTAGGGTTGTCGGTACTGGGAAAGAATAACCCGTCTAAGCGAAAGGCGAGTTGTTTGACTTCTAGGTTGGTGAATTGATATTGATCAGCTTCTGTGAGAGGAAGGTTCAGCAGTTCAAAGAAGCTGCGCGGGTATTGTTGGAAGATGCGGTAAAATATGCTATCGGTTTTCACTGGCTTATGGCGAGATTGGTGATCGGAAATTCATTGAACCCTGGCCAATGGGTTGATATGACTCTAATAATGCTATAGTAACACCTACTGATTGATAGAAACGAGTTTGTTTTAAATCAGTTAATCCTAACATTCTAGCAATCTCATGGCGACTAGCTTGGGGTAGTTTATAGACTACAATAATGCCGGGTGATGTTTTACTGCTTAGGATGCAGTCATAGCTAAGGGTAAGATTGCGGCGATCGCTTGCCAATTCTTACCCTACCGAAAAAACAGGTTTTCGGGATATTTATTTGATAGGTAATCGGTTCCCTGTTTTTACCCAAAACCCTGGTTAATTAATAGTGATTGGCAAATTTTACCCCTCATTAGAATCTTCTAAAATCGGCAGAATTTCATCAACAGGTAAGCCTAAAATTTCGGCGATCGCTTCCGAAGCATAACCCAGGTTATTCAAACGTAGGACAATGTTTCGCGTGATTTCTTCGCGACCTTCCTGGCGACCTTCCTGGAGACCTTCCTGGAGACCTTCCTGGAGACCTTCTAGGCGACCTTCCTGGCGACCTTCCTGGCGACCTTCTAGGCGACCTTCCTGGAGACCTTCGGTAAAGGCTTCTTGATAGAAACGAGTTTGTTTTAAATCAGTTAATCCTAACATTCTAGCAATCTCCTCGCGACTAGCTTGGGGTAGTTTATAGACTACAATAATGCCGGGTGATGTTTTGCTGCTTAGGATGCAGTCATAGCTAAGGGTAAGATGGCGGCGATCGCTTGCCAATTCTTACCCAGTTTTACCTAAACAACAGCTTTTCGGGATATTTATTTGATAGGTAATCTGTTCCCTGTTTTTACCCAAAACCCTGGTTAATTAATAGTGATTGGCAAATTTTACCCCTCATTAGAATCTTCTAAAATCGGCAGAATTTCATCAACAGGTAAGCCTAAAATTTCGGCGATCGCTTCCGAAGCATAACCCAGGTTATTCAAACGTAGGACAATGTTTCGCGTGATTTCTTCGCGACCTTCCTGGCGACCTTCCTGGAGACCTTCCTGGAGACCTTCCTGGAGACCTTCTAGGCGACCTTCCTGGCGACCTTCCTGGCGACCTTCCTGGAGACCTTCCTGGAGACCTTCCTGGAGACCTTCCTGGAGACCTTCTAGGCGACCTTCCTGGCGACCTTCTAGGCGACCTTCCTGGAGACCTTCTAGGCGACCTTCCTGGAGACCTTCTAGGCGACCTTCCTGGAGACCTTCTAGGCGACCTTCCTGGAGACCTTCCGTAAAGGCTTCTTGATAGAAACGAGTTTGTTTTAAATCAGTTAATCCTAACATTCTAGCAATCTCCTCGCGACTAGCTTGGGGTAGTTTATAGACTACAATAGTTTCGATTAAATCAATGATATCGCGTCTCAGGGGGGCTGGTGGGAGTATTTGTTGAGCTTGTTCAATCAGTTGTTGGGCTGATTCTATAGCTACAGACTCCGATGCGACTACTAACTTAATGATACCTACCCCTAAGCCGTTTTCGCCTTCCAACTCGTCTAGGTAAATGCGGGTCACTGCTTCTGAGTTGAGAATTTGGCTAAAGTGTTGAGACTTTTCGCGCTCTGTGTTACGGTTAGGGTAGATGACTACAACTCTCCAGGGGTAAGGGGGTTGATACTGTCGCAGATAGAGGAAAAGTTCCGCAAAAATCCGATAGTACAGGTCATCGTCGGGTTGAAATTGTACTTCCGTCAGATAAAAGGGTTGGCTAGGGTTGTCGGTACTGGGAAAGAATAACCCGTCTAAGCGAAAGGCGAGTTGTTTGACTTCTAGGTTGGTGAATTGATATTGATCAGCTTCTGTGAGAGGAAGGTTCAGCAGTTCAAAGAAGCTGCGCGGGTATTGTTGGAAGATGCGGTAAAATATGCTATCGGTTTTCACTGGCTTATGGCGAGATTGGTGATCGGAAATTCATTGAACCCTGGCCAATGGGTTGATATGACTCTAATAATGCTATAGTAACACCTACTGATTGATAGAAACGAGTTTGTTTTAAATCAGTTAATCCTAACATTCTAGCAATCTCATGGCGACTAGCTTGGGGTAGTTTATAGACTACAATAATGCCGGGTGATGTTTTGCTGCTTACGATGCAGTCATAGCTAAGGGTAAGATGGCGGCGATCGCTTGCCAATTCTTACCCTACCGAAAAAACAGGTTTTCGGGATATTTATTTAATAGGTAATCGGTTCCCTGTTTTTACCCAAAAACCTGGTTAATTAATAGTGATTTGCAAATTTTACCCCTTATTAGAATCTTCTAAAATCGGCAGAATTTCATCAACAGGTAAGCCTAAAATTTCGGCGATCGCTTCCGAAGCATAACCCAGGTTATTCAAACGTAGGACAATGTTTCGCGTGATTTCTTCGCGACCTTCCTGGAGACCTTCCTGGAGACCTTCCTGGAGACCTTCCTGGAGACCTTCCTGGAGACCTTCCTGGAGACCTTCTAGGCGACCTTCCTGGAGACCTTCCGTAAAGGCTTCTTGATAGAAACGAGTTTGTTTTAAATCAGTTAATCCTAACATTCTAGCAATCTCCTCGCGACTAGCTTGGGGTAGTTTATAGACTACAATAGTTTCGATTAAATCAATGATATCGCGTCTCAGGGGGGCTGGTGGGAGTATTTGTTGAGCTTGTTCAATCAGTTGTTGGGCTGATTCTATAGCTACAGACTCCGATGCGACTACTAACTTAATGATACCTACCCCTAAGCCGTTTTCGCCTTCCAACTCGTCTAGGTAAATGCGGGTCACTGCTTCTGAGTTGAGAATTTGGCTAAAGTGTTGAGACTTTTCGCGCTCTGTGTTACGGTTAGGGTAGATGACTACAACTCTCCAGGGGTAAGGGGGTTGATACTGTCGCAGATAGAGGAAAAGTTCCGCAAAAATCCGATAGTACAGGTCATCGTCGGGTTGAAATTGTACTTCCGTCAGATAAAAGGGTTGGCTAGGGTTGTCGGTACTGGGAAAGAATAACCCGTCTAAGCGAAAGGCGAGTTGTTTGACTTCTAGGTTGGTGAATTGATATTGATCAGCTTCTGTGAGAGGAAGGTTCAGCAGTTCAAAGAAGCTGCGCGGGTATTGTTGGAAGATGCGGTAAAATATGCTATCGGTTTTCACTGGCTTATGGCGAGATTGGTGATCGGAAATTCATTGAACCCTGGCCAATGGGTTGATATGACTCTAATAATGTTATAGTAACACCTACTGATTCATCAATATTGTTATCTATTATGAACACTACCTTTGCAGATGTCAAAACTATAGTCCAGGATTTAATTACCCGCTATCGTCATCGGGTGGATTATTTAGCGATCCGAATTGAGGAATCAGAGGAAACTAATATTTTATTAAGGGGCGATCGCATTGAAACTTTGAGCGAGGGTTTGTCTTTAGGGGGACAGGTACGCGCTTGTTATCGAGGCGGTTGGGGTTTTGCTAGTTTTAATGATTTATCTAAGCTAGAAGACCGGATTCAAGAATCAATTATGGCGGCGCGATTAATTGGTACTGAAGAAACTATCCTCGCGCCAATTCCGATTATTGAAGATAGCTATATTTTACCGCTGACCGGTTCCGATCCTCGTCATATTCCCCTGTCGGACAAAAAGACATTATGCGATCGCTATGGAGAAATTCTCCGCAGTGTTGATGACAAAATCACCACCATTTCTGTTAGCTATAATGATAGCACTCAACGGATGCTCCTAGCTACCTCTGAGGGGACTTTACTAGAACAGGGTTGGGTAGATATGGAAATGCGTTTTGCCGCCACAGCGCGCCACGGAGAAACCGTCCAGACCGGACGAGAAACCACAGGTTCCAGAACAGCCTATGAAGACCTAACCCAACTTGAACATCAGGTTCGCAGCGCCGCCAAACGGGCTGTTAATTCTCTTAATTTACCTCCCGTCCGGGGCAATATTTACACTGTAGTTATTGACCCAATTTTGTCCGGTTTATTCGTTCATGAAGCCTTTGGGCATCTTTCAGAAGCAGATATGGCTTACGAAAATCCTGACCTCTTGGAAGTCATGACTTTAGGGCGAGAATTTGGGCCGAAAAACCTCCAAATTTTTGATGGTGCATCCCCAGCAGGACATCGGGGTAGTTATTTTTATGATGATGAAGGAACCCCCGCTACTAAAACTCAATTAATCCAAGATGGGCGATTAGTCGGACGGCTACACTCCCGCGAAACTGCTGGTAAATTAGGAGAAAATCCCACCGGAAATGCTCGTTGTTTAAATTACCATTATCCCCCTTTAGTACGGATGACTAACACTTGGATTGAACGGGGAAATACTCCCGTCGAGGATTTGTTTAGTGAGATTAAATTGGGGGTTTATGCACGGAATTGGTTGGGGGGAATGACTAACGGCGAAATGTTTACTTTTAGTGCTGGAGAAGCCTGTATGATTCGCAATGGAAAATTAGCGGAACCTGTCCGGGATGTTACCCTATCTGGTAATGTGTTTACCACTTTGGCAGATATTGAGGAAATTGGTGATGATTTCTATTGGGATGAGTCGGGAGGTTGTGGAAAAGGAGGTCAAAATGGGCTACCTGTAGGCTGCGGTGGTCCTAGTTTGCGTATCCGTAATGTGGTTGTGGGAGGAGAAGCATCATAAATTAATTAAAAGCCTCCTAAAAGTCACTACCAGCACCACCCCCACCACTACTACCCCCACCAAAACTCCCACCACTACTACTACCCCCACCAAAACTGCCACCACTACTACCGCTACTTCCACCACTACTGGAGGATGATGATAAGCTGGGAATTGTGTGGTCGGTTTTTGTATTGTAGTTGCAACATTCACATTGATAGGTAATCCGTAGGAGTCCTGTACTATATTGAGTGGGTGAGACGACGGTTTGTGATGTGCTGGTTACGGTTAATTCTTTACCAATAGGACATTCTGAATGGCTGGGCTTGTTAACGTAGGCTTTTAGATAGATAGTATCGCGACTCAGTGCGCCTACTTCAGGACTCCACCACGCCTCAAAACTAACATTTCCGAGTTTGGCGGCTACCTGTTCATGGTCTGTTAATAGGGGTTGGAGTTCTGCGGTTTCTAAGGGTTCTAGGAAAACTTGTGAATCAGTATTATAAACAGGACGGAATGAACGCTGATTTTTGTTTTTCTTAAAACGCCATTCAATGAGTTGAGAACTGATGGTAAAACAGCCAATCAAACTAATTAGAGATGTGATAATTATTCCCGATTTAATTATGCCAATCCATGATTCTTGATAGTATATTAACCACCCAAAGAAATGTATGGAAAAAATAACTACCATAGGTAATACCATAGTTATGGAAACAATAAATACCATAGTAGTTAATACCATACTGCCAATTGCTGAACCGATGGGCTGATTAATTGTGGTGGGCTGATTAATTGTGGTGGGCTGATTAATTGTGGTCATTGATACTAAGATAGTTTTATACGCTTTTTTATACGCTTTACCCACCAGGATTATAAACAATATAGCTATCAGAGCCACCCCTGAAAATGGAGCTAATTGTGGGGTTCGATACAACATCCATAATACGGGGATAGCAGTTAAGGCAAATAATACACAAAATATACCTAAGCGGACATAAGTATAAGCGCCAGTTTCACTGGGGTCAAATGTTGTAATCCGCTGATAGTCTCCAGGCTTAACCAAAATAGGTTTTTGGGCTTCACGGCTGGCTAAATTATAAAAAGTACATGATAATAAACCGGCTGAACCTGTCAAAAACCAAACTAAATTAGGGATATCTATAGGGGGTTGAAGGCTGGCATCAAAAACGTGGTATTCTACGGCTTGAATTAAGGCTTGAGTTCCGGCTAAAATGCCATCATTAAAATTATCATTTCTTAAATAAGGAACTACATGATTATCAATAATTCGCCCGACTCTCGCATCAGGTAAAACTCTCTCAATACCGTATCCGGTCTCAATTTCTACACGGCGATCGCCTACAGATGTTAAAAATAAAAGACCGTTATCTTGACCCTGTTTACCAATTCCCCAATGATTAAATAGTGCAGTGGTAAAGGCTTTAGGGGAAGGATAAGACCCGGTTTCAGGAACTGTCACCACAGCAATTTCGGTCCCGTTTTTTTCTTCGAGTTCAAAAATCATCTGATTTAATCGGTCTTCTGTTTCATTGCTGAGAACATTCGCCATATCTGTCACCCATCCCCCATATACTTCTTGAGGATTAGGAACTTCTGAGGGAGTGAGACTATAACTGACGGAAGGCTGTGATATCAGGATGATGCTAAAACAGAGAATTCCTAAGCACCATACTCCTAAAATGCGACCGTAGCGCTGGATACTGTTAATTTTCATAATTCCAGGTTAACTCATCAGCAAGTTATGTGATATTATAAGGACCTACAATCAGCAGAGGAGCAATTCTTTAAGAAAACTTAATTTTTGGGGAGAGGAAGATTGATGAATGATGCTGCTGATAGCAATATTCCCGAAAGACTCGCGCCAGAAGTGTTAGAAGTGGCTTCTCGGTTGTATCAGGAAGCTATTGATAGTTATTCGATCGCCGAACTCCAGGAAGCGGGTGCGGAGGTTTCTATTCCGCCAGAATTTATCGAAAAAGCGATCGCCGAAATTGAGAAACAGCGCCAACTAGAAGCGATCGCCCAACAAAAAGCCACCCAACTTAAATCTGGGTTAACATTAGGGGGGATAGTTTTCGCAGTAGTAACGGTATTATGGACTATTGTTACTTATAATTTAATTTCAGCCAGGTATCAGCAAACCCAAGCATCCTGGAGTCAAGTAGAAAACCAACTCCAGCGGCGAGCTGATTTAATTCCGAATTTATTAGCTGTAACTCAAGCGCAAGCACAACACGAACAGCAAATTATTAACCTGTTAATTGAATCGAGGGAACAGTTTTTACAAGCCAATTCTGCATCGGAAAAATTAGTAGCTAATGATGAAATTAATTTAGCTATTGGGCAATTTAATCAGTATGTAGTCAGCCAGCCCCAACTGGTTTATTCCCCGGCTTTTATCGGTCTTATGTATGAATTAGCTGGGACAGAAAACCGCATAGCTACTGAAAGACAAAGATATAACCAAACTGTCCAAGAATATAATCAATACCTCCAACGTTTTCCTAACTCTATAGTTGCTGCTATTTTTGGTTTTGAGGAAAAGCCATTTTTTCGCGCTGAAAATACCCAGGTTCCTAAGATTGAATAAAAGCAGAAAGTCAACCGCCATCTAGTCAAAATTAATCCTATAGGAGGTTGACAAAATCGGATATTTATGATAAAAAAGGGATTTTTAATCAACCCAATTTTTAGCCCTACTGATGGCGCGTGTCCACATAATAAAATGATCGCGCGCCTGTGCGGAGCCTCCTCCGGGTTCAAATATGCGATCGACTTGGCGGCGAGAAATCAAATCCTGGTAACTATCCCAAAAACCGATCGCCAAACCCGCACCAAAAGCGGCCCCTTGGGCGGTAGCATCCAAAATGGCGGGACGTTCGACAGGAATACCCAACAAATCGGCTTGAAACTGCATCAAAAAATTATTTCGGGAAGCGCCGCCATCAACCTTCAGCAGAGAAATAGAAGTTTGACAATCCTTATTCATAGCTTCCACGACCTCACCGACTTGATAAGCGATCGACTCCAAAACCGATCGCACCAAATGTTGTCGCTGTACACCGCCAGTAATACCCATAAAAGCACCCCTAGCACTCATATCCCAGTGAGGGGCTCCCAAACCGCTGAGGGCTGGCACAAAATAAACTCCATTAGTATCATGAACCTGGCGACACAATCCCTCAGTTTCCGCCGCCGAATCAATCAATTTAATTCCATCTCGCAGCCATTGAATACAAGCGCCGGTGGTAAACATAGCCCCCTCCAGGGCATAATTTGCCGAAATCGGGCGGTCTCCCTGCTGTTGAGTCCATGCCATAGTAGACAAAAGTTGATTATGCGATCGCGTCAAAATCTCCCCAGTCTGAGAAATCAAAAAACATCCCGTCCCATAGGTACATTTCAACATCCCCGGCTGGTCGCAACCGTGAGCAAATAAAGCAGCCTGCTGGTCTCCCAAAATAGCCGTAATCGGAATTTCCACCCCCAATAGATTCGGGTCAGTTTTACCAAAAAAGCCGATACTGGGTTTAATTTCCGGCATGATATGGCGAGGAATACCAAACAAATCTAGCAAAACCGGACCCCAATCACCCCGATCCAAATTCATTAACATAGTGCGGCTGGCGTTGCTGTGGTCTGTAGCGTGAACCTTTCCCCCCGTAAGTTTCCATAGCGCCCAGGTATCCACAGTTCCGGCTAAGACATTATCCAAATTAACATGGGGCTTTTCTCGTTTTACCCAGTCAAGTAACCAAGCCAATTTAGTTGCCGAAAAATAGGCATCAACCACCAATCCTGTGCGTTCTTGAATTTCCTCAGCCTTTCCTTGCTCGGCTAATTCTCGGCATTTAGCAGCCGTGCGGCGATCCTGCCAAACGATCGCATTATGAAGAGGCTCTCCCGTCGTCTTATCCCACAACATACAGGTTTCGCGCTGCACCGTCAAACCAATAGCTTGCACTTGGGTCGGAGAAATCCCCGTATCCCGAAATACCCGTTGCATCATCTCTGACGTATCTTCCCAAATCTGTTGCGGGTCATGTTCCAACCAACCAGGTTGAGGATAATGTTGTGTAAGTTCTTTATAAGCCTGACCTGCGATGGAACCTTCAGCATTAAACAAAATCGCCCGATTGCCTGTTGTGCCTAAATCCAGGGCTAAAATATATTGAGTATTTAATGTAGTCATGAGCATTTCTTTGAAAAAACTTACGAAACTAGCACGATCATTTGAAAGCCCCATTGCTTCAGCGCGGGGATGAAAAACAACGGCGACTTTAGTCGCCTTAGGCTAGATGTGCTAACATCACAGCATGATTGTACTTGAGTTTAAGGCAAAAACCAAACCGCTACCAGCTTTAGCCATAGACGAGGCTATTCGGACGGCTCAATTCATCCGTAACAAAGCCTTGCGCTATTGGATGGATAACCAAGGGGTTGGCAGGTACGACCTCAGCCGACTCTGTAAAGAGTTAGCTGAGGAATTTCCTTTTGCCAGAAAACTCAACTCGATGGCTCGTCAAGCGGCAGGAGAACGCGCTTGGAATGCAATTAGCCGGTTCTTTGAGAACTGTAGGAAAGGCATCAAGCCAGTAGGGTATCCTAAGTTTAAGAAACACTCTCGTTCAGTAGAGTACAAAACCTCTGGCTGGAAGCTACTTGAACCTAAGCGTATTAAGTTTACAGATGGTTTTGCTATCGGCGAGTTGCGCTTGATTGGTAGCTATGATTTAGCCCATTATGACGAATCACAAATTAAGCGGGTTCGGCTAGTCCGTCGGGCGGATGGGTACTATGTTCAGTTCTGCATCAAAGCAGATTGTCGAGTGCAGACAAAACCCAGTCAAAAAGCTATTGGGATAGATATGGGACTGCGATATTTCATAGCCACCAGTGATGGCAGTGTAATAGAGGCACCTCAGTTCTACAGAAAAGCTGAAAAGCAGCTTAATCGTGCGAATAGGCGGAAATCTCGAAAGTTTCGTAAAGGAGCAAAACCTCAGTCCCAGAACTATCACAAGGCTAGGAATCGGTATGCTCGCGAGCATTTGAGAGCATGATTTAATCTCAAATTAGGTTAACATTTTACGGCAATACGGTATAATACCAAGTATGGTGCGAGACCTTCGGGTATGAAATAGAGCTGAAATGGGCGTGGGGACTACCCGGTGAGGACTTCAACCCCTTGGTTGATTGGGTCGCATCCCTGGCCATCCCATAACACAGCCTGATTTTTTGGCCCCCCTTCGAGACTTCCAATATGGTTGCCAAGGTGAAGCGTCTAATCAGGTCTAAGACTGCCCGCGCCATGCTGACATGGGCGCATTATCGATTCAAACTAACCCTGAGACATCAAGGGGAAATAACTGGAACCACAGTTGTAGATGTGACGGAAGAATACACCAGCAAAACCTGTACTCACTGTGGTCAGATGCATTCCCAGCTAGGTGGCTCAAAAGTGTTCCGATGTCCTGAGTGCGGGTTCACTCTACCCAGGGACTGGAACGGTGCTTTTGGAATCTTTCTAAAAGCTTTGCGGGATACCGCCTCTGTTACCTTAACCGGTAATAGTGCTATCGTCGCATTGTCCGGGAACAACCGGAAAAATGTCGCGTAAATGTATCAGTTTCCAATATAGTCAGTGTTAATGCCATAATGAAACCGCCGGCCGTTATCAGGGTTCAATACTCCTATCGTCGTCCTCACACATGATCATGCTGATGAATAGATTACCCAAACACCTACAACTGCTATTGTGGAAACAGTCCGTGTCTGGCTGTAGTTCTGGTAGCCCCAAAATTACCCATGTACTGGGAGTTATAATAGCGATCGCCATCTTTCCATTTTTATCTACTGGGGGTATCTTCAGCCCGTATCCAGGTAACGCCCAAAGTCCCAGAGGTTCTGGTCAAGCCATGACTGTCCGTTCCGATATACAGGAAGCCGATGCTAACACCGGAATTGTCACCGCTAGGGGAAACGTACAAATAGACTACCCCGCCCGTCAAATTCAAGCCACCGCCGCCCAAGCCCAATACTTCAGCCAGGAACGTCGCATCATCCTGAGCGGGAATGTTTTAGTTTTACAAAATGGCAACACTATCCGAGGAGAAACCGTCACCTATCTAATTGATGAAGGGCGATTTATCGCCACTCCCCGCCAAGGCGGACAGGTCGAGTCAATTTATCTGCTTCCCGACAACACCAGCGAGCAAAACAACGCTGCCGCTCAACCATTTAACCCCTTACCCGCCTTTCAAACCCCTTTAGGTTCCCCGTAGAATTCAACCTGATGGGTAATCAGGAATATAATCAGGAATATATTTCTGTTGCCTGTAATCTCTGTTGTCCGTTGCCTGATATAACTATCTATATCACCGTTAACAGCCGTCGCGCTATACTCAAATTTTGTCAAACAGCAATGAAAATCGTGCTGGAAAACATCCATAAGTCCTATGGAAAGCGCACTATTGTTAGTCGCGTGAATTTATCTATCTCCCAGGGAGAAATTGTTGGTTTACTGGGTCCGAATGGTGCCGGAAAAACCACCACCTTCTATATAGCCACTGGATTAGAAAAGCCGACCCAGGGGCGTATTTATCTTGACGATCGCAATATTACCCACCTACCGATACACAAACGGGCTAGACTAGGTATAGGGTATTTAGCCCAAGAAGCCAGTATTTTCCGACATCTAAGTGTCCGCGACAATATTCTGTTAATTCTCCAACAAACCCGTGTCCCCCGCCGTCTATGGGAACATAGGCTTAACAGTCTCTTGCAGGATTTTCGGTTAGAAAAAGTCGCTAACAACTTAGGCGTGCAAGTTTCCGGGGGTGAAAGACGCAGGACAGAATTAGCCCGCGCCTTAGCATCAGGGCCATTACCGCCCCATTTTTTGCTATTGGACGAACCCTTTGCGGGAGTTGACCCGATCGCCGTATCAGAGATGCAAGCCATTGTCGCCGATTTACGCGATCGGAATATGGGCATTTTAATTACCGATCATAATGTTCGCGAAACCCTCGCCATTACCGATCGCGCCTATATCATGAGAGACGGACAGATTTTTGCATCAGGGGTAGCAGAAGAACTTTACAACAATCCCCTAGTGCGACAGTATTACCTTGGCGATAGTTTTCAATTATGAAATTAAGCATTACCAAGTCTACACCTTCAACTCGATGGCTACTACCCAACCTATCGGTGTTAGATCGCTACATCATCCAAGAATTGATACCTCCCTTTATCTTTGGGGTAGGATTATTTACCTCAGTTGCTGTCACCGTCGGGACTGTATTTGAATTAGTCCGCCGCGTAGCAGAATCGGGACTTCCGGTCAGTGTAGCTTTTCAGGTATTCCTGTTAAAAATGCCTGATTTTATGGTCCTCGCCTTTCCCATGTCAATGATTTTAACCACATTGATGGTGTATGGGCGACTGTCTAGCGATAGTGAATTAATTGCCATTCGCAGTTGTGGCATTAGTCTTTATCGCCTCGTAATTCCCGCAATTATTTTTAGTTTTTTCGTCACCGGGATGACTTTCGCCTTTAATGAAATAATCGTACCAGCCGCCAACTTTCAGGCTACAATTACCCTGCAAAAATCTCTCAATGAAGACGCACTAAATATCAGGTCAACTAACATCTTTTTCCCAGAATATGAAAGGGTAAGCGTCGAGGGTACTAACCGCCGCGTTAACGTTTTAAGGCGGCTTTTTTATGCCGAAGAATTTGCCGATGGCAAAATGTCAGGAGTCACCATTTTAGATCGTTCCCGCGCCGGAATCACCCAAATTATTTCATCAAGAACCGCCATTTGGAACCCCGAAGAAAGCACCTGGGATTTCTATAACGGCACCGTTTATATTGTAGACCCAGATGGTTCTTATCGTAATATTGCCCGCTTCGACCATAAACAATTATATCTTTCCCGTGTTCCCCTAGACTTAGCCAGCCAAGACCGCGACTATGGGGAAATGAATATCGCCCAAACCAAAGAATACCTAGAATTGATGAAACTCAGTGGCGATCAAGCCAAAATCCTCAAAACCAAAGTACGCATTCAACAAAAATACGCCCTTCCCTTTGTCTGTGTGGTGTTTGGACTGCTGGGGTCTTCCCTCGGTTCTCGTCCAGGACGCACCAACCGCGCCACCAGCTTCGGAATCAGCGTTATGATTATATTTGCCTATTATTTACTCTCTTTTATCACCGGTGCAATGGGCCAGAAAGGAATTCTTAGCCCGTTTATGGCAGCTTGGCTACCAACAATGTTGGGTTTAGGAGTATCTGGCTTTTTGTTGTACCGGAGTGCGGATTGACACTCCCCACTAAAGGCGTGCGGATTCCACATTCACAGACTCGCCGTTAGACAGCAGACTGGCGCCAACCGCCCAAGAGGACAAATCTCCTGAGCGCGTGAGTTCCGGTATGCCCTACCGTACTGAGTCCTAACTTGAAAATGTTGATAGCGGCATTGATATCTCTGTCGCACTAATCGCACTCGCTTAATTTGCTTGATGTCATAGTAATTAAGGTCGTAAGTTCCCTTGAGCTTCAGAGTTCCGATTCCTTTCCGGTCTGAGAAGGTAATCGCTTTTCGAGTCTCTGACAGCTTCCACCCAGATGATTTGTATTCAACTGAACGGCAATTCTTTTTAAATTTAGGGAAACCTTTTTTACCCTTAATGTTCTTCTTGCAGTTGTCGTAAAATCGGGCTATGGCAGACCAAGAACGTTCCGCAGCCGATTGTCTAGCCATTGAGTTGAGTTCATTGGCAAAAGGAAACTCAGCCGCCAATACTGCACAATATTTATTCAATGCGTACTTGTCTACCTTGATGTCTTTGTTGTCCATCCAGTAGCGCAAGCACTTGTTTTGAATAAATTGGCTAGTACGAATGGCTTCGTCTATGGCTTGATATTGCTTGTCTTTCCCTTTGACTTTGAACTCGTATACAATCATGGCATGAACCATTTGCAAGTTACCTTATCTTAGCACACGCATAAAGTCGTCCTATAAGGACGAGGTTAATGACCCAATTTTTTGATAATTAATCAATGACCACAACTCCCAATTTTGTTACCTCCCAGATTACCATTCGTCCCTACCGCGATCGCGACTGGCAACAAGTCTGTCAAGTTCACGATCGCGCCCAACCCGCCGAATTTGCCGGTTCTTGTGATTTAAGAGGGATGCGACCCCTGTCAGAAAATCCCTATATCGCCCGTATTTTCCCCCTCTGTCGCAAGTTTGTCGCCTGTGATGGCAAAAAAGTCATTGGGATTATGGCAATCTACCAAGGCTATATTATCCTGTTGTACATCGATCCAGATTATCAACACCAAGGTATCGGATGCCGTCTTTTGCGTTTGGCGATTAATTTAATCGGTTCCCCAGCCTGGACTATTGTCATGGCGGGGAATAAAAACGCCATTCGGTTTTATGAAAAAGCCGGATTTGTCAAAGTCGAAACCTTTGAAAATACTGTTTCTGGCTATCCCTGTACCTTTGTCCGTATGAAACGCTAAACCCGCCGGTCCGCAGTTAACTTCTATCCTACCCTTAACGATTCAATGCTATGCAATATCCATCCCCAACCGTAAATATTCCCCCCTATACTTGGAATCGTCCCATAGGCCTAGGATGGGAAAAACCCTATACAGTACGCTACCCTAGTAATTTAGATGATGGTCCCTTTCATGGAATGCCTCTAGGGGGTTTTGGCGCGGGTTGCATTGGTCGGTCTCATCGGGGAGACTTTAATCTATGGCATCTTGATGGTGGGGAACATATCTTTCGCCCCCTTCCTGGCTGTCAATTTAGCGTTTTTGAGGAAATCGACGGTAAACGACAAGCCTACGCCCTATCTACCCAGCCTCCCCAAGATGGTAGCTTATCAGCATGGAGTTGGTATCCTACTTCCGATCAACATACCCAAACCGGAACCTATTACGCCCTTTACCCCCGCAGTTGGTTTGTTTATGAAAACGTCTTTCAAACTCAATTAACCTGTGAACAGTTTTCCCCAGTGTGGGGGGGAAATTACCAAGAAACCAGTTATCCTATTGCTGTCTTTGAGTGGATAGCCCACAACCCGACCGATAAACTAATTATCCTCAGTATTTTATTAACCTGGGAAAATACTATCGGCTGGTTTACCAATAGTTTAGAAAACCCCACGGTCAAGGTCCGCGATGATGGTAGTCCCGTCTATGAATATCAGCCCCGCTGGGGAGATAGTCAGGATAATTTGAATCGCTTTGTCGAAGACTTCCACCGTGTTGGTTGTGTGATGACTCGCTTGAATATTAATGACCAACCGAGAGAAGGGGAGGGTCAAATAGCGATCGCCACTATTTCTAACCCCGCCGTTGAGGTATATTATCACAATCGCTGGAACCCTAACGGTAATGGTTACGATATTTGGGAATATTTTTCTAAGGATGGGTCCCTGATTGATATACAGGATGACAGACCCGCCGTTGAAGGTGAAAGAATTGGCGCGGCTTTGGCGGTCCGCTGTATCCTCAGACCCGGAAAAATTCGCAAAATTCCCTTTTTTATCGCCTGGGATTTACCCGTGTGTGAGTTTGAGGCGGGAGTTAGTTACTACCGCCACTATACCGATTTTTTTGGGCGCAATGGTCGTAACGCTTGGTCAATGATTCGGACAGCTATGAAGCATTCCGACACCTGGCGTGAGAATATTGAAGCATGGCAAAATCCAATTCTCAATCGCCAAGATTTACCCCCTTGGTTCAAAATGGCTTTGTTTAATGAACTTTATCTACTGACGGACGGGGGGAGTCTATGGACGGCTACAGATGAGGATCAACCTTGGGGACGGTTTGCTGTCCTCGAATGCTTGGATTATCGTTGGTATGAAAGTCTCGATGTGCGCCTGTATGGGTCCTTTGGCTTGTTGATGTCCTGGCCAGAATTGGAAAAATCGGTGATACGGACTTTTGCTAAGGCGATCGCTACTGCTGATCATACCCCCAGAATTATTGGTTATAATCAAGCCTCAGCTATTCGGAAAGCGGCTGGGGCGACTCCCCATGACTTGGGGGCCCCTAATGAACATCCCTGGGAAAAGACTAACTACACCAGTTATCAGGATTGCAATTTGTGGAAAGATTTACCCTGTGATTTTGTCTTGCAGGTCTATCGCGATTATCTGTTGACAGGGGCTGATGATATTCAGTTTTTGGTAGAATGTTGGCCGGCGATCGTCGAAACTCTCGATTATCTCAAAACCTTCGATCGCGATCAAGATGGTATCCCAGAAAATGGCGGCGCACCAGATCAGACTTTTGATGATTGGCGACTGGTGGGGATTAGCGCCTATTGTGGGGGGTTATGGTTAGCCGCTTTGGAAGCCGCTATTGAGATCGCAAATATCCTACTTTCCCATAATCGTGATCTCACTCCAGATACTACTAAGGCGATCGCTACCTGGACTAATTGGCTAGAGACCGCTAAACCTCTTTATGACCAAACTCTCTGGAATGGTAGCTACTACAATCTCGACAGTCAGAGTGGATCTGATGTCGTCATGGCTGATCAACTTTGTGGTCAGTTTTATGCCGCTTTATTAGGTTTGCCCGATATTGTCCCGCCACATCGCGCACAAGTGGCGCTACAAACCATTTATCAAGCCTGCTTCCAGAATTTTCATAATGGCAAGTTTGGAGCCGCTAACGGTGTCAGAACTACCGGAGAACCCATGAATCCTAACGATACCCACCCCCTAGAGGTATGGACTGGGATTAATTTCGGTCTGGGCGCTTTCTTTATTCAAATGGGGATGAAAGAAGAGGCTTTTCAACTCGCCGAAGCCGTGATCACTCAAGTATATCAAAACGGCCTCCAGTTCCGCACCCCAGAAGCTATTACCGCCGCCGGAACTTTCCGCGCTAGTCACTATCTCCGCGCTATGGCAATTTGGGCTATGTATTATCAAATACAACACCCCTAGTTAATTATTCTGGTGCGTCAGCCATCCAACTATTTGTGGCCATCATGATGATTCTATCTGACGCACCCTACCCCCTACCCATGTCTAATCATGATTACTGTGGTCGTCTGACCCACCAAGGGTGTTAATTATTCTGGTGCGTCAGCCATCCAACTATTTTGTGGCGTTATGGTCGAAAGGGAAGTCGCCTTCCCCAACTCCAATTCAAAACCGTGCTTGATACTTTCACATCACACGGCTCCTGATGTGGATACCCCTTTTGACATCGGGAACAGGGTAACAACTTCCTGCTTTGTGACTTCAACTTTTAGAGCTATAGCAAAAAACAGAAAAGTTAGGACGTATAATGGCAAGGATATCTACAGAAGACCCAAAATGCCAGCCCCCTACAGTTACGACCTTAGACAAAAAGTTATTAATGCAATTGAACTAGACGGTATACCCAAAACCGAAGCCAGTCAAGTTTTCCATGTCAGCCGGAACACCATCAATCTCTGGCTGCAAAGAAAAGAACACACCGGCGACTTCCTCCCTAAACCTAATCGCCCACCTGGTCATAGCCACCAAATTACCGACTGGCAGAAATTCCAGGCTTTTGCCCAAGAGCATGGCCACAAAACCTCCGCTCAAATGGCTCAACTTTGGGATGACGACATCTCTCCTCGCACCATATCCAGAGCCTTGAAGAAAATTGGCTTCACCAGAAAAAAAACTTACGGCTACCAAGAACGTGATGAGCAACAGCGAGAGGAGTTTATTGCTCAGATTCAACATATGGAGCCGGAAGGGTTGGTTTACCTCGATGAAGCTGGCATGAATAGTCAAGACTCGGATTATCCTTATGGTTACTGCGAGGAAGGACAACGCTTCGGTGCCCTCAAATCCGGGAAGAGGCAGGGCAGGGTGAGCTATATGGCCGCATGGTGTCATCAACAACTCTTAGCCCCCTTTACCTTTGAGGGTTGTTGTAATCGGACAGTGTTTGAGTTGTGGCTGGAGTTCATCTTAATTCCAACATTGAAGCCAGGTCAAACTCTGGTAGGGGTCGAAAGGGAAGTCGCCTTCCCCAACTCCCATTCAAAACCGTGCTTGATACTTTCGCATCACACGGCTCCTGATGTGGACACCCTATTTGTCATTAGGAACAGGGTGACAAATCCCTGCTTTTGTGACTTCAACTTTAGGAAGCTATATACAACACGTAGTCTTTAAACTCGCTCACGTCATGCACTTTTATAGCACCAGACAGGAAAGTTAGGACGTATAATGGAGAGGACGAGATGACTAAGAAGAACAAAAATGCCAGCCCCCTATAGTTACGACCTCAGACAAAAAGTTATTGATGCAATTGCACTAGACGGTATGCCCAAAACAGAAGCCAGTCAAGTTTTCCATGTCAGCCGGAACACCATTAATCTCTGGCTGCAAAGAAAAGCACAGACCGGAGACTTCCTCCCTAAACCTAATCACCCACCTGGCAATAACCACAAAATTACCGACTGGCAGAAATTCCAGGCTTTTGCCCAAGAGCATGGCCACAAAACCTCCGCTCAAATGGCTCAACTTTGGGATGACGACATCTCTCCTCGCACCATATCCAGAGCCTTGAAGAAAATTGGCTTCACCAGAAAAAAAACTTACGGCTACCAAGAAGGTGATCAGCAACAGCGAGAGGAGTTTATTGCTCAGATTGAACAGATGGAGCGACAAGAAGTGGTCTACCTCGATGAAGCTGGCATGAATAGTCAAGACTCGGATTATCCTTATGGTTACTGCGAGGAAGGACAACGCTTCGGTGCCCTCAAATCCGGGAAGAGGCAGGGCAGGGTGAGCTATATGGCCGCATGGTGTCATCAACAACTCTTAGCCCCCTTTACCTTTGAGGGTTGTTGTAATCGGACAGTGTTTGAGTTGTGGCTGGAGTTCATCTTAATTCCAACATTGAAGCCAGGTCAAACTCTGGTAGGGGTCGAAAGGGAAGTCGCCTTCCCCAACTCCCATTCAAAACCGTGCTTGATACTTTCGCATCACACGGCTCCTGATGTGGACACCCTATTTGTCATTAGGAACAGGGTGACAAATCCCTGCTTTTGTGACTTCAACTTTAGGAAGCTATATACAACACGTAGTCTTTAAACTCGCTCACGTCATGCACTTTTACATCATCGCAGTCTCTATATCCACACCGTGACTAGTGGGCATATCCCAACCATTACAGTTAGGCATTGGCTTTTAGTCACATCCTTTCCCCTTATGGGGTTAGGGGTCGAGAGTGAAGTCACCTTCACCCTCTCCCATTCAGAACCGTGCTTGATAGTTTCCCATCACACGGCTCCTGGTGTGGATACCCTATTTGTCAAAGGAGCAGAATCAAGAGACCTGCTTTCTACTTCGATGTTCAGAGCTATATGCACCACGTAGTCTTTAAACTCGTCCTCGCCATTATACTCTTACTGACCGCAGTATCTATATCCCCACCGTGACCTGTGGGCATATCCCCACCATGACAATTGGGCTTTAGCTTCTGGTCACATCCTTCACCCTCTAAGCATGCGCTTACATTTTTCACTACTGCCTTGTGAATAGCATTACTCACTGGTTTATAGGCAGAGCGTTAGAGGGGTTACAACGTTCCGATTATATGGGCATTCCATCGTTAGATTTGTCCTCTCCGCCGGGGTACTTTTAAAGGTCTGTATAGGTAGTCGCACGAACCCCCTACTTTTCCCCTTGCCCTTTTGAGCGCAGCGTGTCAACCTATTTCGCTGCTAGTGTATTACGATGGTTCAAGTCGGACATTCGGTCTTGCTAATCATAGATGGTTGGCAGTGGTCGCGTCTTGGTAGTAGGTTCTACCTCACGCCTTCCGTTCCCCGCTTCAATCCTGGAGTTATGATTTCCAAAACTGGGGGTGGCTATCGCCGTTACTCTCTACTCCCTGATTTCTCAGTTCGTTTATGACCTTGAGTTCCCTGCCTTGCTTAGTTCCCTAAGCGTCGGGACATATAACCAGTTATGAGGATGGTCAGGAGAGGTCTCCTTATATCCAGATTCGGAGCTGGAATCCTCACCGGGTAGTTATTTCGGGCATTTCAGCCCTATTTCATACCCGAACGTCTCGCACCATGCGCTTACACTTTTCACTACTCTACGAGATGTGCTCGCAGAGAGCCTAATAGGGGTTTAAACGTTCCGTATATATGGGCATTCCATCTTTAGATTTGTCCTATCCACCGGGGTACTTATAAAGGTCTGTACAGGTAACCGTTTCAATTCCCTGTTTTTCCCCTTGCCCTTTTGGGCGCAGCGTGTCAACATATTTCGCTGCCCATTGTTAACGATGGTTCAAGCCAGACATTCGGTTTCCCTAATCTCCTGGATGGTTGGCAGTGGTCGCCTTTAGTAGTATGTTCTATAGCACAAGACAGAACACTTAGGACGTATAATGGAGAGGACGAGATGACTAAGAAGACCCAAAATGCCAGCCCCCTATAGTTACGACCTCAGACAAAAAGTTATTGATGCCATTGAACTAGACGGTATGCCCAAAACAGAAGCCAGTCAAGTTTTCCATGTCAGCAGGAACACCATTAATCTCTGGCTGCAAAGAAAAGCACAGACCGGAGACTTCCTCCCTAAACCTCATCACCGACCTGGCAATAACCACAAAATTACCGACTGGCAAAAATTCAAGGCTTTTGCCCAAGAGCATGGCCACAAAACCTCCGCTCACATGGCTGAACTTTGGGATGACGACATCTCTCCTCGCGCCATATCCAGAGCCTTGAAGAAAATTGGCTTCACCAGAAAAAAAAACTTACGGCTACCAAGAACGTTGGAAGCAACAGCGAGAGGAGTTTATGGCTCAGATTGAACAGATGGAGCCGGAAGAAGTGGTCTACCTCGATGAAGCCGGCATGAATAGTCAGGACTCGGATTACCCCTATGGTTACTGCGAGGAAGGAAAACGCTTCCATGCACTCAAATCAGGGAAGAGGCAGGGCAGGGTAAGTATGATAGCCGCATGGTGTCATCAACAACTCTTAGCTCCCTTTAGCTTTGAGGGTTGTTGTAATCGGACAGTGTTTGAGTTGTGGTTGGAGTTCATCTTAATTCCAACATTGAAGCCAGGTCAGACTCTAGTATTGGACAATGCAACGTTTCATAAAGGGGGGCGGATTGCTGAACTGGTGGAGGCAGCTCAATGCCGTTTACTCTATCTACCACCTTATTCGCCAGACCTCAACAAGATAGAGAAATGTTGGTCGTGGCTGAAAGCCCGTATTCGCCACTGCATTGAGCAGTTTGATTCTCTCCATGATGCCATGGATTCCGTTCTCAAAGCTGCGTCCTAACCACCTTGACTAATGCTATACATCACGTCTTCCGTTCCCCGCTTCAATCCTGGGTTTGTGATTCCCAAAACTGGGGGTGGCTACCGCCTTTACTCTTTCCCATAATCGCCCCAAGTGAGTTTAATACTCCTCCTAAGTATACTTGGACGGTATATTGCTATTTCTTAAAATGGGATTGACCTTGAGTTTCCTGCCTTGCTCGTTTTAGACCGAGCGTCGGAACATATAGCACCAGACAGGAAAGTTAGGACGTATAATGGAGAGGACGAGATGACTAAGAAGACCAAAAATGCCAGCCCCCTACAGTTACGACCTTAGACAAAAAGTTATCAATGCAATTGAACTAGACGGTATGTCCAAAACCAAAGCCAGTCAAGTTTTCCATGTCAGCCGGAACACCATCAATCTCTGGCTGCAAAGAAAAGAACACACCGGCGACTTCCTCCCTAAACCTAATCGCCCACCTGGTCATAGCCACCAAATTACCGACTGGCACAAATTCAAGGCTTTTGCCCAAGAGCATGGCCACAAAACCTCCGCTCAAATGGCTGAACTTTGGGATGACGACATCTCTCCTCGCACCATATCCAGAGCCTTGAAGAAAATTGGCTTCACCAGAAAAAAAACTTACGGCTACCAAGAACGTTGGAAGCAACAGCGAGAGGAGTTTATGGCTCAGATTGAACAGATGGAGCCACAAGAAGTGGTCTACCTCGATGAAGCCGGCATGAATAGTCAGGACTCGGATTACCCTTATGGTTACTGCGAGGAAGGAAAACGCTTCCATGCCCTCAAATCAGGGAAGAGGCAGGGCAGGGTGAGCTATATAGCCGCATGGTGTTATCAACAACTCTTAGCTCCCTTTACCTTTGAGGGTTGTTGTAATCGGACAGTGTTTGAGTTGTGGTTGGAGTTGATCTTAATTCCAACATTGAAGCCAGGTCAGACTCTAGTATTGGACAATGCAACGTTTCATAAAGGGGGGCGGATTGCTGAACTGGTGGAGGCAGCTCCATGCCGTTTACTCTATCTTCCGCCTTATTCGCCAGACCTCAACAAGATAGAGAAATGTTGTTCGTGGTTGAAAGCCCGCATTCGCCATTGTATTGAGCAGTTTGATTCTCTCCATGATGCCATGGATTCTGTTCTCAAGGCTGCGTCCTAACCGTATTGACTAGTGCTATATATACAGTTAGGGGGTAAACTGGGTCGAGTCAGTCTATCTCCCTCTAGGAGGTTATTTCAGGCATTGCAGCCTTATTTCATTCCTAAACGTCTCGCACAGTACTGGACAATGCAACGTTTCATAAAGGGGGGCGGATTGCTGAACTGGTGGAGGCGGCTCAATGCCGTTTACTCTATCTTCCGCCTTATTCGCCAGACCTCAACAAGATAGAGAAATGTTGGTCGTGGTTGAAAGCCCGCATTCGCCATTGTATTGAGCAGTTTGGTTCTTTCCATGATGCCATGGATTCTGTTCTCAAGACTGCGTCCTAACCGTATTGACTAGTGCTATATTACCATGGTTCAAGTCGGACATTCAGTTTCCTTAATCATAGATGGTTGGCAGTGGTCGAGTAGGAGGTAGGCTCCTCCACACGCCTTCCGTTCCCCGCTTCAATCCTGGGGTTATGATTCCCAAAACTGGGGGTGGCTATCGCCGTTACCCTCTGCTCTGTGATTTCTCGGTTCGCTTAGGACCTTGGGTTCCCTGCCTTGCTTAGTTCCCTAAGCGTCGGGACATGTAAACAGTTATGAGGATGGTCAGGAGTGCGCTCCTTATATCCAAATTCGGGGCTGTAATCCTCACCGGGTAGTGATTTCGGCCATTTCAGCCCTATTTCATACCCGAACGTCTCGCACCATACGCTTACATTTTTCACTACTGCCTGTGAGTAATATTGCTCACTTATTGATGGGCAGAGCATTAGAGGGGTTACAACGTTCCGTTTATACGGGCATTCCATCGTTAGATTTGTCCTATCCACCGGGGTACTTTTAAAAGTCTGTGAAGATGGTGTGTCGAAACCTCTTCTTTTCCCCTTGTTCTTTTGAACGCAGCGTATCAACCTATTTCGCTGCTTACTGATGACGGTGGTTCAAGCCAGACATTCGGTTTCCCTAATCATGGATGGTTGGCAGTGGTCGCATCTTGGTAGTGAGTTCTACCTCACGCCTTCCGTTCCCCGCTTCAATCCTGGAGTTATGATTTCCAAAACTGGGGGTGGCTAACGCCGTTACTCTCTACTCCCTGCTATATCATGGAGTCTACACTCTCCAATCAAAACAGTTTGTTTATGACCTTGAGTCCCCTGCCTTGTTTGGAAGGTTGTCTTTCCAAACGTTGGGACATATAAACAGTTATGGGGATGGTCAGGAGCGAGATCCTTATATTCAACCAAGGGGCTGAAATTCCCACCAGGAGGTTATTTCGGGTATCTCAACCCTATTTCATGCCTGAACGTCTCGCACCAACATTATCAGAAAATCATAATAATATTTAGTATTTGAGACTTACAGCCATATAGTTATCTGTTGAGAGATTATATTCTCCAGGCGATCGCTATATAAATCCCTCCTTCCAGCTATAATCTAGCTAGGCTATTATTGACAACCCAGACATCTACATCTGTAGGAAATTACCCCCATTGATGAATGTCCTAGTATCCGATAGATAATGGCTAGAGTATTTCACCATAGTAATATTTGGGAAAAAATTGATGATGAACACACCTAATTTTTTGTCAATTCAATCCTGGAAACAGTCAGAATTTTGGCTGATGGCGATCGCCGCCGGTTTAATGTCAATTCACCTCACCCTAATTTATCATCGTAATAACGTCAGTTTTTTGGCACTAAGTATCATGTTTTGGCTATCTGCATCTTCCTTGGTATGGGAGAAAATCCAGGAATTAGCAAAGCAAACCAGCAGCCCCTGGGCCACCTTATTAGGGATGCTAATAATTGCCATAGTGTTGCTAAAAAGCGCTACCCGTCCTACTTCTAACTGGTTAGGGATTTCGCCATTTATATCAGCCCTGGGCTGGACACTAATAGCTTCCGGTTTTAGTGGCTTTCGGGAATACTGGCGGGAACTAACAATCTTATTTTTTCTGGGTGTTCCCAAAGTATTTATTTGGCCGTTAGTAGATATTTCAGGTATTACCGCTAAATTTGCCGCCTTAATTTTATGGTACGCTGGGGCTGATGTTTCTCTGGATAAATTTAACGTCATGCTACCGGAGGGAGGAGTGAGTGTCAATATGGGATGTTCCGGGTTAGAAGGAATGTTTTACCTGTTAGGATTATCAGTGCTATTTCTGGTGATGTTTCCCCTAGAGGTACTCTGGAAAAAAATTATTATTCCCGTGGTAGCAGTATTAATTAGTTTTGTAGTCAATGGATTTCGGATTGTCTTATTAGCTGTGCTGGCTAATGCCCAAAAACCCGAAGCAGTTGATTACTGGCACGTCGGAGAAGGTTCTCTGATATTTTCTATGATTTCGGTGGCATTGTTTGGCTGTTTTTGTTGGTTTATGATTAAACAGGATACACCACCAACTAATCAAGACACCCTCAGCCCATAAATGTTATGAAAATCTGGGAAAATTTGCGAATTTCATTACTTGTGCTAACATTTGGGGGAGTAGTTATAGTTCTAGGAAAATCAATCCTAGAGCCCCAGAAAACTACTGAACAAGTTGTCGAACTCTTTACCTTTCCGGCGATCATCCCCTTACCTGGATGGCAGCATCAGGAAAGTGAAGCACTGACAGAACCCTGGGGAAATACTTATCGTTATCAGCAGAATGATAAAATTCTACAGATAGAAATGCGATATGTTGATCATCCTCATCCCAATGAAAAACTGTTTCGCCAGTATGATCCGAGGGATGCTTCTGTTACGGCACAATTTCCGACACTAACTCGCACCAATAATACAGGTTCCTATAGCCTTTCGGTTGACAATTACCGTGTCTACCTTCGATCTTGTATTAATCCACGATCGCCTAGTGCTATCACCTACGAACAGTTCATTCAAAACCGCTATACCTATGACTTACACTTTTCCCGACTTATACCAGTTATCATGGGAGCAGAACCCCTAAGAGATCACCGATGTTTGTGGTCTCATTTATCACTGCCAATTTCCAATAATTCTTTTGAGGAAACTTACCCAATTTTAGAGGAAGTTTGGCAAGTGTGGTATCAGTGGTGGCATCCTCGTTTCCCTCGACTTGAGCGCTGATTATACCCGTTCTCAATTTACCAACTTTTAAACCTATGACTCAATCTGATGGCAAGCCTCTTAATGATAAAATAGAGGTACTTTGGAAGTTCAGCTCTAACCTGTTAAAAACTATTCCTCCCCTGCGAGCGGTTGGCTACGGGTTATTATTTTTATCAATGCTAGATTTGCTCACCATTATACTTCCTCCCCAACTTATGAACCCGGTTTGGGAGTTTCAAACTATGGGGGGGATTGTGGAAAGGTCTGCTGTTCCTCTCATTTCTCTGGTGTTTATTTTCTTTGGGGAACGCAATTTACGAGGTCGATTTGAAGAACCTTTGTTAATGTTCATGTCCTGGTTTTCCTTACTGTTAGGTGTACTATTTATTTTAATGGTTCCCCTAGGGATTTTCAACACTCTGAGAATTGAGCAACAAAGCAGTGAGCAAATTGATAGTCAAGTGGAACAACGCATCACGGATATTCAAACGGTTCAGCAGCAGTTAGAACAGACCACATCAGAAGACCAAATGCGGGAACTTATCAGCCGTCTGGATACCCAAGGACGCTCTCCTGATATTCAAAACCGGGAACAGGTGAACCAAATTAAAGAAGAGCTTTCTGGTTTTCTGTCTACTACGGCGCAAAGGACTCAAATTGAAGCAGAACAAACCCGCAGAAACCGCAGAATTACCCTCTTCAAAAATTCGGTTAAGTGGAATATAGGGGCTTTGGTTTCCGGTGTCTTATTTGTGACTATTTGGAGAGGAACAGCTTGGGCTAGGAAAAAAGTTTAAGCAGTTACTCAGCGACTATTAAACGGGGGAAGAACTAGACGATCGCATGGGTATCAACTTGGAGGAAATCCGAGAAATTAGTGCGATCGCATCTTCTTCTAAAGATTGATAATTAGAAGGGAAAGGATAACGCCCTTGTCTATCAGCTTTCAGATAAACAAAATCACAGACAGCCCGCCGGAAATTAGTCTGATTATTAATCTTTAATTGGTCTATACATACTCCGGTCAGTGTAGCTTGCTCAAAATTTGTATGGAAAGCTAAAGCATTTGACAAATTTACTTCTTCGAGGTTAGCGCGAGTTAAATTAGCATTTTCCAGGTTAGCCGACCGTAAGTCTGTACCTAATAAATTAGCACTTAATAGATTAGCTTTACACCATTTAGTTTCACTGGCGATCGCTCCCATTAATTGCGATCGGTAAAGATTTGCGCCACTAAAATCAGCACCCTGAATATCAGCACCTCGAAAATCTACACCCACCAAATGAGCATTAGTAAAATTGACATTTCGCAAGTCAGCACCTTTAAAACTTGACCCTTGCAAATAAGCCCCAGTAAAATCAGCCTCTTTCAAATAACTACCATCAAAATGAGCTTGATCACCCTCAACATTTTGGAAACTTCCCTTTAAACAATAGGCTCCTTTTAAATCCGTATCTGTGAGGTTAGTTTCTCTAAAATTAATCCCTTTGAGATACATTCCTTTGAGGTTAGCATTCATCAGATCCGGCTGTACTTCCGGGTAATCTTCTCGCCATTTGTTCCAAAATGCAACCCCTCGTCTCAAGCAGGTTAACTGTTCCTGGTTTACCACTGTTAAGCCACCCCCTAATTTAGATTCTACTGAATATTCAGGAATTTTAAAAGTTGCTAATTGGGACATACATACTACCCTCAATTTATGGGATTATTTGTAGTTATAAAACATATCTGAGGCGATCATATCATCAATTTTATTTATATAAAAATAAATTATGGATGGTTGGAGATATATATAGGGAGCCATATCAATCTAATTTCCCCTTCAGCTAAATGGTATATATACTTAATAGGTGTGGGAGTTAGTTGTTGAAGTAATTTTAAGCAATTTTCATACTTAAATTTACACTGATGAGTGTAGCACCCTAATGGCCTAGAAAACATCTACCTAGAGAATGATGATCGCCTCAGATATAATTGCTAGTATCGCTAACTTTAAATTAATCCTCACAGCCATGATTATACAGTTGTTAATATTACATTAACCACAGCACACAACCAGGTTGAACCGTAGTAACAATGGCTCAATCAGCACCCGGTAGGGATAGTGGTGACTTTTTACTAAAAAGTGGGCCTTTTTATTGACATTGCCTAAATCGATGATTAGACTGGTGTTAAATACAGAAAAACTACAGCCATATGAGGGGTGAATCACCCTACCGAGGCTGTAGTAAAAAGCGATCGCGTACCGTGCGCGTAGCAGGTACTCTCCATCGTAATTTAGTGAGGAATTTCAAGATATGGAAGCTGTTCTCATTGGTGTTATCTTACTAGGATTAATATGGCGAACGGAACCCGCTCCAGCCAAAAAACCAGCACCTCCCAAGCGATTTTATGTTGACAAGAAAATTCTCAAAAGGGTTACCACCAACAGCAAAGTCCCCGCCGACTGGGGGGATCCAGATGATGATTAGGATTGAATTTCCAGTTAATTATACCCACTTAATCATGATTAATGAGACCAGATAAAACCTCAGATATTTTGATTTTTGGCAGGGATAAATCAGCTTAATTTTGCTGTATTTGGCATCTCTAAATTGCCAATAATAATTGACATAATCAACCCGGTGGGTGAGGTATAGGGTGCAGCCCGAACCGGGTTAATGTGCAAGTATCGGTTAATTAATCATCAGAAAGTAAACTAGCTAATAATGCTTTTTGGGCGTGCATTCGGTTTTCCGCCTGGTCCCAAACCCGCGATCGCACACCTTCAATTACCCCATCAGTAATTTCCTGATCTCGATGAGCAGGTAAACAATGGAGAACGATCGCATCATCATCAGCCTTAGCTAATAGACTGTCATTCACCTGAAAAGGCATAAATAAAGGAATACGATCATCCGCCTCACTCTCCTGACCCATACTCGCCCAAACATCAGTATATAACACATGAGATTTCTGGACAGCTTCAGCGGGGTCATCGGTAATAATCACCTCAGTTTTACCAGCAGCGATCGCCTTAGCCTGTTCGACAATTTCGGGATTTGGCGGATACTGAGATGGGGTAGCAATTCTAATATTCATCCCCACCATAGCACAGCCCAAAAGCAGAGAATGAGCCATATTATTAGCCCCATCTCCCAAATAAGTTAAAGTCAGTCCAGCCATGCGATTAAAACATTCTTGAACCGTCATCAAATCTGCCAAAACTTGACAAGGATGCTCCCGATCTGTGAGAGCATTAATTACCGGAATTTCCGCATAACTAGCAAAAGTTTCCAAATCCTTTTGTTCAAAAGTCCGAATAGCGATCGCATCTAAATATCGACCCAATACCCGCGCCGTATCAACCAAAGGTTCCCCCCGACTCACCTGGGTAACACTAGGATTTAAATCAATTATATGTCCCCCCAATTGATACATAGCCACCGAGAAACTGACACGGGTGCGAGTCGAAGCCTTAGAAAACATCAACCCCAAAACCTTCCTTCGCTGTAGTTTCCGCATTCCCGACTTTAACTGAATCGCCAAAGATAAAACCGAGTGTAACTCAGCCACAGTCAAATCAGCCAAACTCAGCAAATCTCGTCCTTTTAATGATTCCATAATTGCTCCTAATTATTTGAATATGGCGATCGCCCCATCGAGCAAATCACATCCCTGCTGAACCGTCTCCACCTTAGCCAGTTGTTCCCGCAGTTCATTTGCTCCTGGGAAACCTTTAGCATACCAAGTCATGTGTTTACGAGACTGATAAATACCACGCTGACCTTTGTACACCCAAAGTGCTTGTAAATGTTCCTTCGCACATTCTAAACGTTCAACCACCGTCGGCGCTGTCTTCATCTGGCCAGTTTTCAGGAAATAATCAATTTCCCCCACCAAAAACGGATAACCCAGAGTTCCCCGAGAACACATAACTCCATCAGCGCCAGTTTCCTGTAAACACTGAACCGCCGAGGACACCGAGACAATATCCCCATTAGCAATTACTGGAATCGATACATTCTGCTTGACCCTAGCGATCCATTCCCAGTTAGCTTTCCCTGTATAACCCTGAGCGCGAGTGCGTCCGTGAATGGTCAGCATTTGCGCTCCCGCATTTTCCATGCGTTTGCTAAAATCTAGGATATTGATTTCGTCCTCATCCCAACCTAAACGAGTTTTTACAGTGATGGGAACTGATACAGCTTCGTTAAGCGATCGCACTATTTTCTCAGCGATTTCCGGTTGTCGTAACAGCGAAGAACCGCCGCCATTTTTAGTAATTTTATTCACCGGACAACCCATATTCACATCAATAGTATCCGCCCCTTCTTCCACAGCTTTTCGCGCCGCCTCCACTAAAAAATCTGGGCGACAATCAAATAATTGAATACTAATCGGGCGTTCTCCTGGGTCAATTTCCATCAGAATTGGTAACTCCCGCACATGAATAATTTGGGAAGCGTGTACCATCTCTGTATACATCATCGAATTGGGAGCATAGCGCCTCACCAAGCGCCGAAATACCAAATCTGTCACCCCTGACAGAGGCGATTGTAACACCCTACTGTTTACCTCTAATTTACCAATTTTTAGGGGTGAGGATAGCCGTTCTTTTAATTCAGCAGATAGGGCAGACATAGCAGGCAGACAATTAAGCAAATCAAACTTTCATTATACACTAATATATAATAAACTGCAATCATTCATAAATCCTTGGGGCGGTCATTTACCAGCCAGCCACAGACAACCGGGAGGGGTTTCTGTGGTAGATGAGACCCCGTGGCTCAACCCTCACTGTTATAGTTATAGGAGTCGCCATACCAGATTACAATCTAAATTGTTACAATTATATCTCTTGTGGTTTACCATACCGCCATCATTCCCTGGAACCTCTAATTAGGAGAAATTACAGATGATTCAAATGCGTAAGCGTTCAACTCCCTGGATTCAACAAAAGTCACGTTTGATTATTGCTGGAATTGGTGCTTTTGGTGCTGCTATTACCTCTTATCTAACCATACAAGCACTACAGGAAGGACCGACTAGCTGTCCTACAGAAGGCTGTGAGAGTGTCCTAGATAGTCCCTATGCGGAAGTTTTTGGCTTACCTCTGGCTTTGTTTGGCTTTCTGGCTTATGTCTATATGATTGCTATGGCGGTTATCCCACTATTGATTAGTTCAGAAACTCAGACAACTTGGCGGAAGAAAGCCGAAAATTACACCTGGCTACTGATGTTTATAGGTGGGTGTTCTATGGCGATTTTCAGTAGCTATTTGATGTATATCATGGCTTTTGAAATTCAATCTATTTGCTGGTTTTGTATCGGTTCAGCGATCGCCTCTTTCAGCCTGTTAGCATTAACTATTATTGGCCGTAATTGGGAAGATATCGGTCAACTGGTTTTTTTAGGTGTCATTGTCGCTATGGTTACTATAATTAGCACTCTGGCTATTTATGCTCCCATTAATAACCCCTCCCTCACTGATGGTAGTCAAAATTCTTACAATATCACCTCAGTTTCTAATCCAGATAATATCTCCCTAGCTCAACATTTAACTAATGTGGGTGCTGCGATGTATGGTGCTTACTGGTGTAATTTCTGTGAACAACAAAAACAGTTATTTGGTAGGCAAGCTATCAATTATCTTACCTATATTGAATGCGACCCCGCTGGAGAAAACCCTCAACCAGAGCTGTGTCAAGCTAAGGGTATTCCCGGATATCCAGCTTGGGAAATTAACGGCGAATTACATCCGGGGTTAATTTCTTTAGAACGTTTAGCCGAATTAAGCGGTTACACGGGTTCCCGTAATTTTGGGAATTCCTAAAAAAAGCAGCTTCGTCGGGTGCGTCAGAATAGGTCAATCCCAATCATCACCCAATTCTTAAAAACTGACGCACCTATAATTCTGGGTCTACTATAGAACCCATAAACCAAATGGTGCGGGTTTGATTATCGCGAATGGCTACGAAAAATGGACGATTTACCACCATTGAGAATGGTTCAGTTATGGAGGGGGTACTTTCTGATAATACCGTAACTGAAGTGACAGCAGCGGCTTCTGTTCCCTCCTCATTAACCTCTACAAAAGTCTTATGTTTAACCTCAGAAATGCGTACATTGTTATCTAAAGTCATATTAGAAAAATCAGCTTGATTCGGGTGAAAAGCTATATCCATCCCCATGGATTTCAAACTATCGTTTAAACCGACTTCATACTCCAGTTTAAACCGGGGGAGTCGGAGCGAACCTGGTCGCGATCGCATTTGATTAATCCACTCTTCCCTAGAGTGCATTCAACCGTGTATAAAAGCGATCGAGGCTCACATTTTCACGGGGGAGAAATACATATAAACTAAATCTAGCGTCATCACCGTAGGGAAGGCTAATTCCTTGAAAATCAGAGTTTTTCAGATACAAATAATTGCCAAATTTAAACATCAGGGGATGAAGTTTAGTGCTACCATCAATCAGGGTAAAAGGCTGTGATTCGGTGAGTTCTTCTTCAAATTTTTCCGACCATCTCCCCTTAAAATATATGGCATTAATTAGATACAGAATAGTTTGATTGGGGATAGTTTTGACAATCTGAGCAATTTTGCCATTAGTTTCCTGTTTAACCCAATCATTAATTTGGGATGGCGTATCAGGACTACTAAAATCAACTGCTGTGAGTTTAGCCTGATCAAACTGATTTACCCTATCCAGAAAATCTGGTAAGAAAAAAGCAGATTCATGTAACCACAGAGAATTAGCAATATTAATTTGCACATCTTGATTAATGGCTGAAATTGAGTTCTTGAGAGCCAAATTTGCCTGATTGAGTTCTGCTCAACTGATACCCTGAACTTGCCAAGTTTCAGCGATCGCCTCTTGAGTAGTTCCCGCCGCCCCATTATAGGTCATAGCCAGAGCATTAGTAATACTCGCCGGAGAAATAAAAATATTTTCCTGACTTTGATGCTGATAAACATGATCAAACAGGTTAAACGCAAAACCGGTGTAAGCCGCCGCGACTTGGTAATTAATCCTCATATTTTCCGTAGTTTGATGTGCGCTTAAATCCGATGTTAAATGGGAATCTGGAATTTGATCAACAGCCCAACCACTGACTGCCACCATGACAGCCGTGGCTATTAATAATCCGATGTATTGGCAAGAATTAGCCCATAATTTTTTCATAAAATAACCTCAAATCATTGGGCAGCGATCCTGTCTAAAGATCTACTATTATTGATATCTATGTAGTCATCAAAAATCCGCCAATTATCGCATCCAAATATCTCTCTCGATCCCAGCCTTAGCCCCAGCCAGGTAGGAGTTAAGGTCCCAGGGGAGTTGGGGGGAGTTGGGGAGGACTCAGCCATTTCTGTAGTGAAGGTGAAAAAAGCGATCGCGGTTAGGGGGGTAAGAGATGGGACAATTGCTGCCCAAGATGCCACTAATTTAACCTTCATAGATCCAGTAAATAATGATTATTTGTTAACGTAAATTGCCCTAGGGAGGATAATTTATGCTATCATGTGGCTATAATTGTGGCATAGTTCCCAACTTAATGGGAAATGTTATAAAGTACCGACAGTTTTATGTCCATTAGTCTCCCAGCTAAGATTGAAGCGATTTTGTACCTGAAAGGTCAAGCCTTGTCCTTGTCCGAGATTGTACAATTAGCTCAATGCGATCGCGCCGAAGCAGAAGAGGCCATAATTCAACTAATGTCAGATTATGCCCACCGGGATACTGCCTTAGAAATTGTGGAAACCAAGAAAGGTTACAGCCTGCAACTGCGCCAAGCCTACGGGGAACTAATGCACACCCTAGTACCACCAGAATTAGGTGTAGGGGCTTTACGGACTTTAGCAGCGATCGCCCTTAATGGTGGCATTACCCAAACCGATCTCGTAGAATTACGAGGTTCGGGGGCTTATCAGCACGTTCAGGAACTGGTAGAATTAGAATTTGTCACCAAACGACGACAACCCCAAGCCCGTTCCTATTGGTTACAGGTAAGTAAAAAATTCCATCAATACTTTCAACTAGACCAACTTCCCCAGCAACTGTCGCTAAATTTAAAAGCAAATTTGCCCGAAGATACCACAGCATCCAGTTAAATCGACTAAACTAGAAGTAAAGTACAGCAGACACTAACAAGTCACCTCATGGTTTTTAACTCCGACTTTCATTCGTCTAATGACCAAGAAATCTCTGAGAACCCCCTGTTGCACTATCTACAACATCAACATCCCGATGTTTTAGCCCACATTGCTCAATCAGCCAGTCCAGAGATCAAAGAAATAATTTCCCGCAATGTCCAAGGTCTGGTAGGCGTTTTACCCTCAGATGACTTCGACGTACAAATCACAACCAATAGAGACAACCTGGCTGGCTTACTAGCTTCAGCCATGATGACTGGTTATTTTCTCCGTCAGATGGAGCAACGTATGCACCTGGAGGAAAATATATCCAGGACCGCGTCTTCGCGTTCCCAATCAACTAAACCAGAACGGGATTAACCGGATTAACCGGATTAACGGGTAATAGTAATTTACCCAAAAATCAGTCAACTCCTGATAGGGCGGAGTCTGGAGCTGCAGCCATCTGCACTTTCATGGTTTCGGTTTTTCCAAGGCGGTCAATCTCAATTTCCAACTCTTGTCCCACTAGGGTCAATTGTATTTGCTCTTGGACTTGGGTGGGGGTGCTAACCGGGGTTCCGGCGACTCGATTAATGATATCTCCCCGTTGAATACCAGCATTAGCGGCGGGTGAACCTTCGACCACCCGAACCACCAACACTCCCCGATCCTTAGTCAGTTTAAGATTAAGTTGCTGATCCATCTCGTCCTTAATGGTGGGGTTAAGGGCTACCATTTTCACCCCTAGGAAGGAATGGTCTGCTCTTCCGTTATCAAATAATTGATTAGCAATTCGCAGGGCGGTTTCAATAGGGATAGCAAAGCCCAAACCTTGAGCATTAGAACGAATAGCGGTATTAATGCCAATAACTTGACCCCGATCATTTAACAGGGGACCTCCTGAGTTACCAGGGTTAATAGCAGCATCAGTTTGAATAAAGCGCACCCGTTTATTAGGGATACCGACCTGAGAACTCGATCGCCCGATCGCACTAATAATTCCCACAGTTACGGTATTATCCAAACCGAGGGGATTACCAATAGCGATCGCCCACTGACCGGGAATCAACCCCTCAGAAACACCAATAGGGGCTGTAGGTAGGTCTTGGGCTTCAATTTTGACCACAGCAATATCAGTTAACTCATCGACCCCCCTCACCTGACCTTGAAACACGCGACCATCGTTAAGAGTGACACGGACTATATTAGCCCCATCAACGACATGAGCATTAGTAATCAGACGACCATCAGAACTGATAATAAATCCAGAACCAGTTCCCCGCTGCAACCGTTCAGAGTCCTGGGGAATGCGATCGCCAAAAAATCGTTTAAACAGGGGATGATTCAAAGCATCTGGTAAATTCTTAGAAGCAGTCCGCACAGCATCAATACGAATAACCGAGTGTCCTACCTTTTGTACAGCTTCAGCGATAAAATTGGAATTACTGCGAGCAGCAATAGGACTCTGACGGTAGTAGGGTTGAGTTTCCGGGGACACTTCTCGAACCACGGGGACGGCGGGAGAATTAGTCACCAGATGATTAGCATACAAATAGCGACCACCGATTAAACCAGTACCGCCCCCGATCGAAAGTAGGGCCAGATACACGGTTAGCTGCCTAAAAGATAAATCCATGTTTAAATATTCCGACCGGATCGATATCTGATACATTTACGCGACATTTATCCGGCTATTGCCTGACAATGCGACGATAGCACTATTACCCGTTAAGGTAACAGAGGCGGTATCCCGCAAAGCTTTTAGAAAGATTCCAAAAGCACCGTTCCAGTCCCTGGGTAGAGTGAACCCACACTCAGGACATCGGAACACTTTTGAGCCACCTAGCTGGGAATGCACATGACCACAGTGAGTACAGGTTTTGCTGGTGTATTCTTCCGTCACATCTACAACTGTGGTTCCAGTTATTTCCCCTTGATGTCTCAGGGTTAGTTTGAATCGATAATGCGCCCATGTCAGCATGGCGCGGGCAGTCTTAGACCTGATTAGACGCTTCACCTGACTGGCCATATCGGAAGTCTCGAAGGTGGGCAAAAAAATTAGGCTGCAGTTGTGAGTCAAGTAGTGAGCAATTTGTTTGTGGGCTTCATCAACTAGATTGCGGATTTTGGTTCTCATTCGTTGAGCCGCTTGCCTCATCCGTCGCCTCCTTGAACGACAGGGTTCCTTGGCGATTCGGCTCATCAAATCATCCAAATGTTGACATAACCGAGTGATGCGTCCTATATCTCCGGAGCCCAATTCCAGAAATCGTGAACCATCAAACCCAGTTATGAAAGTTCGGACGCCCGGGTCTAATGCAATCACGCCAGTAGCGTCAGTTGGGGTAACGGCAACTGGTTCAGGGAAAATCGCCAACCATCGACCTTTGGTAAACACCAACTGAGTCCCTTGCCCGCAAGTTTTAGGGATGGGTTCGGAAACCATGAAAGTTAATCCTTTCGTTAGTCTTGGATAACAACTCCCTGAAGAGAAATTAGTATTATTGAACTTAATCCCTTGAGAGCTGTCACGACAACTTCTAAACCTTGCATCAGGACTAGCGGTCAAAGCCTGATAGGCATCAAAGATGGCATTTTGCCGAATGTGGCAGGGTGTTTCTTTGACCCATTCGGGTAAGTCACTCTGCATCACTTTATTGCGTAATTTCAGTTTACTTAGTCGTTTACCACTCCTAGATAATGCAATTGCTTGGTTGTAGCAATACCGACAAGCGGCTAACCATTTGCGCCAGACTTGATTTAGCTCCGGGCTGGGGTAAATCCGGATCTTCTTTGACCTGAGTTTTGTATTTACTCCGTCCGTATAATCGGGAACTGAAGCAGTGGAGGATGGCGAGGATGTCCTCAACCATTTGTCGTTCTGGACTGAGACTTGTCTGGTTGAGAACCATGAGTGAGCACCTGTTTTGCTCACAGAGCCATCGAAACCAGTTCCATCCAAATCTGGCCAATCGGTCTGGGTGGGCAACGACAACCATGCGGACATCTCCTGACAAATGATGTCCCAGTAAGGCCAGCATTTTCTTTCCCTTGAAGTTGAGCCCGCCTCCGATTTCTGAGACGACTTCTGCTTCGGGGTAGAGGTTGGACAGTGCGGCCACCTGTCGGTTGAGGTCGGACTGCTGGGCGCGGCTACTAACTCTGGCATAGATAACGACTTTGCGTTTGTCACTGCCTGAAATGGAATCAGAATATGACTCAACGTTGTATCGTCGTTGCCCAGCGGGGGTTCTGATGGTCTCGATTGAGCCATTTTCGTCCCATCTGCGGAGTGTTCTTTCATGGACTCCAAGGATTTTGGCCGCTTCCTTGGGTTTGACATATCTGGCAATAGGTTTATCCTCAACTCTTCTCGCTTATTATTTTATTATACCGTATTGCCCTAAAATGTTAACCTAATTTGAGATTAAATCATGCTCTCAATCAAATGAACCCCAGCCATCAAGCTAAGTTCCTTCCCTCAATTCTAGCAACTGTATCCCAGCCTCGGCTATATTAAAGCCAATATTGCCCGGCTGCTACCATGAAACAAAATTAATATGGACTGAATATGATCTGCAAGTCAGCCTTGATCTCTGTTATCCTCCTAGGTGCGATCGCCCCTGTGGGACTAGCTAACGTATTTTCCCAGGAAGCGCGAGAAGTTTGTCCAACTCCGGTTTTATCCCGTTTGCAACGTCATCGTGTCGCCCCAGGCGAAACCCTAGAAACCATTGCGCGACAGTACAATTTAATTGCTGCTACCCTCATGGGTCTGAATCCCAGTTTACGCGATGGTGTAGTCTCCGTCGGACAAGAGATCCTGATTCCCCCCTACAATGGCATTCAGATAGAAGTAGAACCCGGTCAGACCTGGGTGGATGTAGCCCGCGCCCATAATACCAGGGCGGATGTAATTTTTGAAGTCAATGGCTGTCAACCGGAACCCAGGGTAGTATTTATTCCCGGAGTCAACTGGGCCCCTGCGCCGCCAGTTACCCTCTCCCCTGACCTGTTATCTGGTCATCCCTTGCCAATGATGACTGAGGTACTGTTTCGCTATGGGTGGCAGTTAGATCCTGTTAGTGGTCAAGTAGTATTTCATGGAGGTATTGATTTATCCGCACCTACCGGAACTCCTGTTTTAGCTGTAGGCAAAGGTGTGGTAGCTTTTGCTGGATATAGAGAGGGCTATGGTAATCTGGTGGTAGTTAATCACGCCCAGGGAAAACAAACCCGCTACGCTCACCTTTTGGAAACGGTGGTTGACACCGGACAGCAAGTAGCATTAGGGGAAACTCTAGGATTAGTGGGTCAGACGGGCCGACCAAGTAGCGATCGCCCCCACCTTCATTTTGAAGTCCGCTATAACTCCAATTTAGGATGGGTTGCCGAAGATCCTAGTCCTTACTTAAATATTCAAGAAGCAGACAGCCAGTATAAACGCCGAGTCCGCCGACAATAGGCTGGTTAAATTTAACCCCCTCGACTCCCTCCTGCACCTCTAAATGTAGCGCCGCGACCACCGGAACCAAAACCACCTCGTGTCACACCACCAACAGAGGGACTTCTACCTCCAGGAGTGGTATTACGAATACCTGCACTAGATGGAACAGCACGAGGGCTAGAATTAAAGCTACGATAGTAATAGTAGCGACCCCCGCGATGTTTATAGTAAGGACCATAATGGTAACCTACGGGGTAGGAACCATCGGTAATTGGTTCACATAGATCAGCTTCACCCCATTGTTGGTGACAGTCCTGAAGATTTCTATATACTTCTCGTCTTTTATGGTAAGAGGCGCAGGCTTCCAGACCGACTGATGCTATCAGGACTAGGGTGATAACTGCTGTTCTTTTATATCTGCGAAATTTAATTTTATCCATGATGAGACTCAGAAATTTGGCTTTGACATACTCCTAGGCGAAATCTGAACACAGTATAATGAGGACTATTTCTTTCTCTAGGATAACCAATGATCCGTGCCAGACCAAATTATGAGTCAACTTTTAACTTTCTTTTTAGATTTTCTGGTAGTCTTCTGATTTTGAGAAGGTGGTGTTGCTGCTTGTAAAGTTGGCATAGCGATAGTAACTGTAGTACCTTGGTCATGTCCGGCGCTGTCAAGTTTAATACCGCCACCCATCATTTCCATGAGACGACGCGCGATCACTAATCCTAAACCCACTCCTCCCGACTCCCTAGTGGTGGAACCATCAACCATCACGAAAGGCTGAAATAGTTGGCTTTGCTTCTCTGGGATTACCCCAATTCCTGTATCAACAATAGTTACAATTACCTGTTCAGATGCTTTGATAATCTGACCGGAATTAGAAGCGATCGCATTCCCCCAATTCGGGAAGCGTTCAAGTTTGCTAGAAATGGTGATACTACCAGCTTTGGTGAACTTGACAGCATTATTAATAATATTGATAAAAACCTGTTTAAGTTTATCTCGGTCTGCTTGTACTTCCAGAGGTTCAGGGGATAACATTAAGTTTAAATCTAAACCTTTCTGCTGAAGATCCAGAGTTTGTAAAGCGATCGCCTCTTGGAGAATCACCCCCAAGTCCGTCGGTTCCAAAAATAAAGATAGTTGACCTTCCTCAATCAAAGCAATATCTAAAATATCATTAACAATATCAAATAAATGCAGAGCCGAGTCATTAGCCATCTGTAAATATTCCATTTCCTCATCGCGATCGTCACAAAATCCTTCCTGAATCAAATTCAGGGAATTAATAATGCCATTAAGCGGGGTTCTTAACTCATGGGATATAACCCGCAAAAATTCATCTTTTAGCTGGTTAGCCACCCGCGCCTCCTTAGTCGCAAAAGCCAAGGCTTGAGCGCGAGACTGCAAACGATCAACCATAGTCCGCAAAGCCTGAGCCAACTGCTCAACTTCCCGGATTTTCAGATTTTTGGGAACCTCTACATGGGATTCAATGCTGTTAACTTGTAAAGCATAATCTCGGAGTTTTTCTAAAGGACGCGCCAAATCCCTAGATAGATATAATGCTGCACTAATAATCGCTATAATTAAACTCAGAATTAGCACAACTAAAACCGAATTAATATCCTTTAAGCCATAGAGAGCATCATCTAAACTCGCCACCGCCAAGATAACCCATTGACTATCATAATTCTTGGGAAAAACCGGACTTTCAATAGCATGATATCCCGCCAATAATTCTTCCCCATTTGGTTCAAAAGCAAACAAATGAATAAAATTAGTACGACCCGCCAACGCACTACGCAGTAAACTCTCTAGCCGCTGAGAATCAGCGTGATCTCTAATATTTAATCCCACCCACTGCGGATTAGGATGAGCTACAATAGTTCCAGCTTCATCTAAAATTACAGTCGAACCTGTTAAAGATTTCGGGGTGTGTTCACCTCTGAGTAAAGAATAAGACTCCAGACTTAATCCATAACGGAGTCGATTAACTTCTCCATCAGCAATATAAACCGGAGCAATAGAGATTAAACTTAGTTGATTATTTTGGCGACGAAGTAAAACTCTACTTCCCTCTGGACTATCGGACTCACTATCATCGAGATGTTGGGGAAAAAAGCCTTTGTCAGCCTCTGCAGTTCCCACATTAATAATATGAGCTTCCGACTGACTCACAGCCCAGTTCTGAGATTGAGTAGCAGACCATAAATCCTGGGGAAATTGAACCCGCGCCCCCTCGTCACAGGTACTAGCTACCATCTGATTGGTTTCCAGATTAGTCATTTGCAGACAGTTGACCTCAAAAGGTAATTCGGAGACGACCTCTTCGAGAAAACCTTGAAAATTCTCCTCTTCTCCAGACTGCAAAACGGAACTGTGAGCCACTAAAATCAAACTTGATCTCAAGGACTTCGCCCATTCATCAATACCCGCAGCTTTTTTAACTGCACTTTCAGTTAAGTTCAGACGAGCCGTTTCTAGTAAAGCTGAACGAGCTTTGCGATAGGTCACATATTGTCCAACCAACAACACCGGAAGGCTTAACAGCAAAATCCGGGATAGCAGAAGACGGCGAAATGAAGATTGACCGCGTTTAGACATAATTCACATCAAACAGAGGTGCTATGGCTCAGGGCTGCCCAATTCTCATAGTAGCGCGAACCCTGGCGTTATGAATCACTTGACAAATCATCGGGTTCTGATTTGGGGCTGAAACTGTGACTCAAAACGGAGGTATAGCACAAGACAGAACACTTAGGACGTATAATGGAGAGGACGAGATGACTAAGAAGACCAAAAATGCCAGCCCCCTATAGTTACGACCTCAGACAAAAAGTTATTGATGCCATTGAACTAGACGGTATGCCCAAAACAGAAGCCAGTCAAGTTTTCCATGTCAGCAGGAACACCATTAATCTCTGGCTGCAAAGAAAAGCACAGACCGGAGACTTCCTCCCTAAACCTCATCACCGACCTGGCAATAACCACAAAATTACCGACTGGCAGAAATTCAAGGCTTTTGCCCAAGAGCATGGCCACAAAACCTCCGCTCAAATGGCTGAACTTTGGGATGACGACATCTCTCCTCGCACCATATCCAGAGCCTTGAAGAAAATTGGCTTCACCAGAAAAAAAAACTTACGGCTACCAAGAACGTTGGAAGCAACAGCGAGAGGAGTTTATGGCTCAGATTGAACAGATGGAGCCGGAAGAAGTGGTCTACCTCGATGAAGCCGCCATGAATAGTCAGGACTCGGATTACCCCTATGGTTACTGCGAGGAAGGAAAACGCTTCCATGCACTCAAATCAGGGAAGAGGCAGGGCAGGGTAAGTATGATAGCCGCATGGTGTCATCAACAACTCTTAGCTCCCTTTAGCTTTGAGGGTTGTTGTAATCGGACAGTGTTTGAGTTGTGGTTGGAGTTCATCTTAATTCCAACATTGAAGCCAGGTCAGACTCTAGTATTGGACAATGCAACGTTTCATAAAGGGGGGCGGATTGCTGAACTGGTGGAGGCAGCTCAATGCCGTTTACTCTATCTACCACCTTATTCGCCAGACCTCAACAAGATAGAGAAATGTTGGTCGTGGCTGAAAGCCCGTATTCGCCACTGCATTGAGCAGTTTGATTCTCTCCATGATGCCATGGATTCCGTTCTCAAAGCTGCGTCCTAACCACCTTGACTAATGCTATAAACGGAACGTTGTAACCCCTCTAATGCTCTGCCTATAAACAAGTGAGTAATGCTATTCACAAGGCAGTAGTGAAAAATGTAAGCGCATGGTTAGAGGGTGAAGGATGTGACCAGAAGCTAAAGCCCAATTGTCATGGTGGGGATATGCCCACAGGTCACGGTGTGGATATAGATACTGCGATTATTAGGAGTATAGTGGCGAGAACGAGTTCAAAGACTACGTGCTGCATAAAGCTCTGAACATTGAAGTACGAAAGCAGGGGGTAGTAACCCTGTTCCGATGACAAAAGGGTATCCACATCAGGAGCCGTGTGATGGGAAACTATCAAGCACGGTTTTGAATGGGAGTTCGGGAAGGTGACTTCACTCTCGACCCCTAACTCCTAGAGGATGTGAGATGTAGCCAGAAGCCAATGCCCAACTGTAATGATTGGGATATGCGTGCGAGAAGTTCAGGTATGAAATAGGGCTGAGATGCCCGAAATAACTACCTGGTGGGGACTTAAGCCCCTAGTCGCTGGATATAAGAGGTTAATCTCTGACCATCCCTATAACTGTTTATATGTCCCAACGTTTGGAATTCAACCTTCCAAACAAGGCAGGGAACCCAAGGTCATAAACGAAGTGTCTAGTGGGAGTCGTGAACCGATTGAGCATAGAGTAAAGGGCAACGGCGATCGCCATCAGCCAAAATTCTGACTGTTTCCAGGATTGAATTGACAAAAAATTAGGCGTGTTCATCATCAAGTTTTCCCAAATATTACTATGGTGAAAGACTCTAGCCATTATCTATCTGATACTAGGACATTCATCAATGGGGGTAATTTCCTACAGATGTAGATGTCTGGGTTGTCAATAATAGCCTAGCTAGATTATAGCTGGAAGGGGGGATTTATATAGCGATCGCCTGGAGAATATAGTCTCTCAACAGATAACTATATTGCTGTAAGTCTCAAATACTAAATATTATTATGATTTTCTGATAATGTTGATTTTTGTTAACAATATCTAAAATACATGGTATTTTCAGATCACATCCCTTACACTTTGCTGATAACAGTAGTTTATCAGTAACTTATTGATGATTGACATTAGTATATTCCCCCCGGCTCATGTAGTGATTAATCTTGTCCCAGTTATATTAGGTCAACAGAATACAGTTCCACAACTAGATATTCCCTACGAGCAAGTAGAACCAAACCCAGGAATATTGCTCGGCTATTTAATTGGCTATTTAGTGTTTGGTTTTTGATCATGGAAAATTTATCAAAGATGTGGAGTAGAAAATGCTTGGTTTGCTTGGATTCCCATTTTAGGAACCTATATAAATTTCGTGGCTGGGGATGAAGATAACCCGATTTTATGGACAATTTTGATGTTCATTCCCTGCGTCAATATTATTGCCATAATTTGGTTCATTAAAGCCTGGATTAGAATTTGTAAAAAACTAGAAAAAACTCCATGGTTAATTCTTTTGTGGATAGTTCCTGTGGTAGGAACCTTAGTTTTCTACTCCTATCTCGCTTTTGGTTAAGTTAATGTGGGAATCAAAATTATGCTAAAACTCAAGCACAGAAAAACGATATTTTGGTTTTTGATTGCCTTATTAGCTGGGAGTTCCATGGCGGTATATTCCCAGTCAGAGATTAATTTTTTCGTGAAAACTTTTGAACTTGTGTTATTTCAGCAATTGGCAACCGTGGTCATTTACCTAACCTGTTTTGGGGTAGATTTGCTAAAAAGTCGCTAATTGATGGGGAATTATAATGGTAGGTAAAACACTCAAATCGCCTGTTCTGCTTTCTCGCCAACAGCGACAAAAACGGATGTTTAGTTTAGCGATCGCCTTAATACCTATTATCGGTAGTATAGGGTTTAACCTAGGTATTCATCTGGAGTTTTTGAGATGTCCGCTAATGCGATATGTGGGGGTTCCTTGTCCAGCCTGGGGGTTAACTAGATCGTTAATGGCTACAGTCAGAGGTGACTTAAATCAGGCGATCGCCTACCATTTATTCGGTCCCCTAATTTTCTTGGGTTTTGTGATTGCTATTATTCATCTAATTTTGGAAATTATCAAAAATCGAAAATTAGATATTTTTTATATTCACTGGTTAACTAATCCCCAGGTACAAATTTTGATTTTTCTGATTCTACTCGGCTATCACAGTGTGCGATTGCAACATTTGTGGCAAATTGGTAAACTGTATCCATCTTTCCTAAACTCCCCGATAGGACGCTTGCTCCTTAGCTAAATCTCCGATAGCATCTGAAGGCTATGATCATCAAAAATTTGCCAATCTTCCAGAATTCAGTTATGATGTGTAGGCATTGTTGCTAACTGAGGAGGATCATGAAAACCTGGTCGTGGATTTTACCCCTAGAGGCGATCGCTTGTTTAGACAAATCCCTAGGGGGTAACCATGAATAATAAAATACTCCGAAAAATCACTTATTTTATCAGCATTTTGGTCTTGACATTTTCCTTAAATGTCGCTTTTCACAGTCCCGCTTTCGCTCAATTTTCCTTATCTCCCGCCTCATCAACCACTGATCAGCAAAGTCAAACCTTTTTGTGGAATGTCAACCGCGCTTATAGCTGTGGTGCTAGTTGGTGTAGCAAAGTTTATTTAGGTGGCCAAGGTTTTCGTGGCGGATTAACCCTCGGTGCGCGACGGAGTTTAGAACAAGATGACCGCGAAACTGCCTTAACCTTAGAAAGACGTGCAAAATTAGTACAGGAAGCCTTTAATCGAGGTCTCCGCAATATTAGCAGAAATCAAGAATTACCACCAACATATCATCGAGAAGATTGGCAGTTTTGGCGGTTGTTTAATAATGATAAACCTCTCCATCCATTTACGCCGCAATTAAATATAGGTATTAAGAATAATGAAACGGTAATTTATACTCAACCAGATCCTGATTTACGCATCCCTAGAGTTGTAGTAATAACCGTCAATAATCATGATGCCATTGTTAATGGCACAACAGTTGAAGAATTAGCATCAGTTTGGCGAGACCAAATCACCCAATATGCTAGTGAGGCATTATGGGGCAAAGAATTTGATGCTCAATATCCTTTAGCAAGAATTACAATCAGCTTGGTTATTGTGGGATTTACTTTCCTATGTCTGAGGCTGATTTCGGGGTTAAGCAAATTACTAACACAATGGCGCACTCGAATTAAAATAAAATTAAAATATCTGGTCGATGAGGCGAAAGTTAACCCCGAGACCTTATCAGGAGAAACTATTTCTGATGCTGTAGTTAACCAGCATGAAGACATCAGTTATGATGCCGATGAAGTTGAGGATGTGAAAAGTAATGGTCAACGCTATAGTTCAGGTTATCTCAATCAAAAGATTCATGAAAAAATCAATCAAATCCCTAAACTGATCGCCAGGAGATTAAATAGTCAAGTATCACTTCAGCAAGAAAAAAACTTAGTAGAATTATTGCGGAGATTTCTGTTTATAGGGGAATTATTAGTTATTTTAATGGGTATCAGTTTAATTTGTTTTGTATTTCGGCAAACTCGTCCTTTAATTATTATGTTTGCCTATCAAGCAATTCTGATACCTAGCCTGTGGATTAGTATTAGCTTAATTGATAAGCTGTTAGATTTTTTCATTGATAATACCTTAAATAGTTGGGCTAAAGAAAAACAAGAATCCCATCCTAATTCTAACCGTTACACTATGAGAGTTAGCACCTATTCTCCGGCGCTAAAAGGTGGTAAAAGTTGGCTTTTCTCCGGTCTGGGAATTTATTTGACTGTGGCAATTATGGGCATCAATACGGCTTTCATAGCCGGGGCAGGAGCCTTCGCTTTATTGACAGCTTTTCTATCTCGAAATTTAATAGAAAATATGTTAAATGGCATCTTAATTTTTATTACAGACCGTTATGCTGTCGGTGATGTAGTCCAAATTGGCAATTTAGCCGGAGCCGTAGAAAGCATGAATTTGTATTGTACTAATCTCCGCAATTTAGATGGTCAATTAATAACTATTCCTCATGGTCAAATCACCACAGTTATTAATAATACTAAAGACTGGTCAAGGGTTAACCTAGGCTTGAAAATTGCCTGGGATGCTGACATCAGAAAGGCTATGGAAATTATTCTTAAAGTCTGTCAAAAGATGCAAAATGAGCCGGAATGGTCAGACAAGATTTTAGAACCTGCTGAGATTCTGGGAGTTGATGATATTTCCCATGAGGGGATTGTGATCCGGTTTCTGGTTAAAACTATACCTAGCCAACAATGGGCGGCAGCAAGGACCCTGCGGTTACGACTCAAACAAGCCTTAGATGAAGCAGAAATTGCCCTAGGTGTTCCTCAGCGTTCCTTATGGTATCATAAACATGATAATCAAACTTCTGAGGATTTCCTTAATTTGCTCAAGCCCTGATTATTAGTTAATTTATGTACTCTAATCAACCCGATATTGGTTATGTTCCTACCCCTCAAGATTTGCTAGAGGATGTTCTCCGTTGGGTGAAAGTTGGTGCTGATGATGTTTTATATGACCTAGGTTGTGGAGATGGACGGGTAGCGATCGCCGCCGCCGAAAAATTTGGCGCGAGGGGAGTTGGTATTGATATTGACCCCGATCGCATTAAGGAAGCCACAGAAAATGCCAAAATAGCCGGAGTTAGCGATCGCGTCATCTTCCGTCAAGCCAACCTGTTTAACAGTAATTTTCAGGAAGCCACAGTTATCTTTATTTATCTGTTACCTCAGCTTAACCTACGCTTAAAACCCCAATTATTCCAACAACTACAGCCGGGAACCCGCATTGTCTCCCGCGACTTTGATATGGGAGAATGGACCCCGGACGCTGTACTGCATTTAACCCACCCCGAAGAGGAATGCACATTCTATTTTTGGAGTATCCCAAGTCCGGTAAAATAATAACTGTTATTCAGATTCGTAAAAACCAGAAGGTGAAATGGGAACAATGTTAGTTTGTTGCTGGTTATTTAGGGCGCGGTTATTCCACACAGCGATCGGCAACCACAAAAACCTAAGATGCTATTAATACTCTACCATGAAAATTGCGATTCTATCTCAAGATAGTTCCCTTTACTCTACTCGGAGACTGAAAGAATCAGGGGAACAGCGGGGCCATGAGATGCACGTAATCGATTACCTGCGCTGCTACATGAATATTACCTCCCATAAACCCATGGTTATGTATGGGGGAAAACCCCTAGAAGGATTTGATGCCATTATTCCTCGTATTGGTGCATCTAAAACCTTTTATGGTACTGCTGTTGTCCGCCAATTTGAGATGATGGGTGTGTTTACTCCCAATGAGTCTCAAGCCATTTCTCGGTCTCGTGATAAGCTGCGTTGCTTGCAATTATTAGCCAGAGAAGGCATAGGTCTTCCGGTGACAGGATTTGCCCATTCTACCAAAGATATTGATGGTTTGATTAACGTAGTTGGTGGGGCCCCCTTAGTGATTAAACTGTTAGAAGGAACCCAGGGAATTGGTGTAGTTTTAGCTGAAACATACCAGGCGGCTAAGTCTGTAATCGAGGCTTTTCGGGGACTTGATGCCAATATTTTAGTCCAGGAATTTATTAAGGAAGCTGGGGGGGCAGATTTACGCTGTTTTGTAGTTGGTGAAAGGGTGGTGGCTTCCATGAAACGCCAAGGCGCAGAAGGAGAATTTCGATCTAATCTTCACCGGGGAGGAAGCGCCCAAAAAGTCAAATTAACCCCAGAGGAAAGATCAACCGCTGTCCGCGCTGCTAAAATTATGGGGCTGAAAGTGGCGGGGGTGGATTTATTACGATCCAATCATGGACCTGTGGTAATGGAAGTTAACTCCTCACCGGGACTAGAAGGAATTGAGACAGCAACAGGAGTAGATGTACCTAGGAAAATTATGGAGTTTCTGGAAAAGTATGCCGCACAAGGTAATGCGCGCGATCGCACCCAAGGTTAAAATTTACGATCCAACTAGCCAATTTAATGATATCCTAGGGAGGTAGGTTTCTTTTGTGTATTAACAAAGTTGGATAATTATGGAAGTTAATGACCTAGGATTTGTTGCCAGCATTCTTTTTGTGCTAGTTCCTGCCGTGTTTCTTCTGATTCTGTATATCCAAACCCAGAGTCGCGAAGGCAAAGAAGGATAAACTCACATTTTGCCAGTTTTTTCCCAATTAAAAAAGCGCCGAGGCTATTAGCCAATAGCGCTTTTTTAGTCATGATTTTAGTTAAAGCATTCCCGTTGCCACCATCTGGCGTTGATAGCCAATATTGGCTTCTTTTAGGCGTTTGACCGCTTCCGCCAAGCGATCGCAATCAGCAATCAGACTAATCCTAACATAGCCTTCTCCTCCCGCCCCAAAAGCATTACCTGGAGTCACCACCACCCCAGTTTGTTGCAGGACTGATAGGGCAAAATCCGTTGAGTTCATACCCACGGGACAGGGAGCCCACAAATACATCGCCGCTTTGGGTTTAGGAATATTCCAGCCTAATTCTCCCAATTCTCGGACTAGAAAATCCCGGCGGGTGCTATACCTATTTTGTACCTCTTCTAAGTAGGAATCTGGCAAATTTAAAGCTGTTTCTGCCGCCGATTGTAAAGCCGAAAATAAACCATAATCTAAGTTTGTTTTCAGAGTTCTTAATCCCTGAATTACTCGCGAATTTCCCACCACAAAACCTACCCGCCAACCCGCCATATTATAGGTTTTTGACATGGTATGGAACTCTACCCCAATCTCTTTACCTCCCGGAATTTCTAGTAAGCTAGTCGGTTGATAACCATCAAAAGCTAGTTCCGCATAACAGAGGTCATGAACCAATAGAATTTGATGTTTGTGGGCGAAAGCCACCAAATCCTCAAAAAACTCCCTGGGGGCGGTTGCACCTGTGGGATTATTAGGATAATTAAAATAGAGAATTTTGGCGCGATCAGCAATATGATCCGGGATATCTGCTAAGTCTATAATCCAATCATTTTCTGGTTTCAGGCGAATTTTGTAAACATCCCCCCCAGAAATTAACGGACCCCGAAAATGGGCGGGATAAGCCGGATCTGGCGATAAAACCACATCTTGAGGGTTGACATAGGCTAAGGCTAAATGGGTGAGACCTTCTTTAGACCCTAATAGGGGTAAGGCTTCACTATTGGGGTCTAGGTTAACTCCATAGCGACGGTGATACCAACGAGTAATGGCCGCGCGGAAACTAGCAGTCCCTTCAAAGGGTGGATAGCCATGATTGGCTGAATTTCGCAAGGCGGCGATCGCCGCTTCTACTACAGGTTCAGGAGTCGGTCCGTCCGGGTTTCCCATACCCAAATCAATTAAATCAAGGCCTTGTTCACGGGCATGGGCTTTTAATTCATCTAATCGCGCAAATACATAGGGGGGAAGCTGTTTAACCCGATCTGCTGGGGTAATCCAATCTAAATTCATGTTGATTTCTGGTTGTTAACTTAAAAGTCAGTCGAGGGAATAGGGGGCGGTTTGACAGGTGAGTTGATAGTGCAATTTATTTTGATTAGTGATTAATTGCCCCAGACCTGAAGACAGATTAAACCGCCCATAGTTAACCTTTAACTCTTAGTTGCGCCCACAGGTACAGTAGTAGAAACCATGGCTGCCATTAATGATTCTGGGCAAACTTTAAAGGGTAGTCGGTGAATGTCAGACTTTTCACCACAGGCAATTTCTGCCCCATGCCTTAACTCGGCTAAGGTAATATTTCCTAACCCCAAATCCGCCAAAGTTTGGGGTAAGTGGATATCGCTATAAAACTTCAACAGTTGCCCTCTAGCAGAAGCTGCTAGTTGATTTCCTTGCAACATTTCTTCTAGGCGCAACTGTACTAAAATGCCATAGGCGACTTTTTCTCCGTGAAGGGTCTTGTGGGTGGCAGATAGGTGAGTTAAACCATTATGGACGGCATGAGCCGCTACAGTCCGACACTGCGCCCCCCCTAAACCACCGATCGCCCCAGCCAGTAAAACTGTGGCATCAACCACTTCTCGCCAGGTTTGGCTTCCGGGTTCATTGAGGGCTGCTACGGATTTTTGAAACAAAATGTCCCGCAGGACTCTCGCCTGTTGCACTGCTGCCACAATCAGGGTTTCTTCTGAATGTCCGCTACTGACTGACGCTTCATACCATTTGGCGATCGCATCTCCAATACCAGCAATTAAAGTCCGCATTGGCGCTGTTTGAATCAGGCTATAGTCCAGGATTAGCAAATCAGGACACTTGGCTAACCCTACATCATACAAGAATGCTCCCTCATTTGTATAGATATTTGATAGGGCAGTCCAGGCGGCGCAGGTCGCCCCAGAGGTGGGAATAGTTATAATGGGTACTCTCGTCCTATAAGCTAGGAGTTTGGCAAGATCTAAAGCCTTTCCGCCGCCAACTCCGATCACCAAGTCCCCTTGATGGTCCGCGCCAATTTGTTGGAGTTTCTCTAAACTGCTTTCGCTACAGTCGGGGGTATAGTTAGCCCAATTAGCCTTGAGTTGATGGGTTTCTATAATCGGTTGTAAATGGGGTTGAATTAATTTTAGGGTGCGATCGCCTCCCACTATTACCGGACGACTACCAAAGGCGGCGATCGCCTCTCCCGCCTCCGCCAGTCTGTCAACTCCTCGAATTACTTGGGCTGGGGCAATACTTAATGCCGGAGTTGGGCTGATATAAGTGGTTTTGGTCAATAGGGGAGAGGATAAAGGTTCCATACAGGCCCTCGCAAAATTCGTTAAGTCGCTAATTCTAGCCGATTTTACTCATAACTGGGAAGATCTCATCCCATTAATTTTGATTTTACATACATTGGGCTAAAACTTCCACCGTTTGCTCTCCGGTTTTCTGCCAGGAAAATTCTTGACATCTACTGAGTCCTTTTTGTCTAAGTTGTCCCGCCATTTGTGGATCGCTGATTAGGGTTTTCATGGCGGCGCTGATCTCTTCTACTTCATAGGGATTTATCAGTAGGGCTGCCTCTCCAGCTACTTCCGGCAATGATGCTAAATTTGACGTGATTACAGGGGTTCCACAGGCCATAGCTTCTAACACCGGAAACCCGAAACCTTCCCATAAACTTGGGAAAACTAAGGCGATCGCCTGATTAATTATTGACGGTAATTCCCCCGCTGCCACATAGTCTAAAAATTTTACCTGTTCCCTTAGTCCCAATTCTTTTACCTGTTGTTTTAATAGGGGTGTATAGGTGCTGTCACTCGGCCCCGCTAACCACAGTTCATAATCTTTCGGTAATTCGGAAAATGCTGTAATTAGCCTCGGTAGATTTTTATAATGATCATGGCGACCAATATACAAAAAGTAGTTTTGCGTCGGTAAATCTAAAAATTGAAACCTCTGGCGATCGTACCCTAATAAAATTGGAGTGATTTTCCTGGCACTAATTCCTAACATCTCCACTAAACTATTCCCCGTCGCTTCCGAATTGCAAACAATATGTTCCGCTTGTTTTAGCACCGCCGGAACATAGGATTTAAAATAAGCTGTTAATCGCGACCCTCGCTTCGGAAATTTTAGCGGAATTAAATCATGAGCCATTACTATTGACCTACAACCTGTATATAAAGGCGCTTCTGGTAGGGGTGAAAATAACAACGTAGCGCCTGATTTTTTATAGATTAATGGTAACTTAAATTGAGTCCAAATTAATCGCCTCAAATGTCCCTTTGTACCATGGTCAGGTGTCATATTATTCGGAATTTTCTGGCATTCATAACCACCTATATCATCAGCAGTTAGCAATAAAGGCTCTAGGGGTTTCAACCAGGGTATAAGATTAGAAGCATATACTGATATACCTGTGGCTTTCGGTATTAAAACTGATAGATTAATTGCTAACTTACCCTTCAATTATCATCTCCTCAATAAATCTCTATAAATAGTAATTATCGCCTGGCTTAATATCCCCATATTCCATAACTTACTCCTTGAGGATATATTCATTTATGTCAATATTCCATCAAGAGCCGATAACTTTTACTTTGGATGTGGACATAAATTTTTCCTGCCACTATTTCCCATTCTCTTATAATAGGTCAATAAAGGGAGTTTGTCAATAGGTAATTATGGGTATTTAGTCAAAAGCGATCGCACTTCATAACCAGATATATCTGAGGTTAAATGAATATTTTATATGGATTCGATGAAGTCCATTAAATTGTCATAATTTCTATCAACAACCTAGCCATTTGTGGCTGTATGCTTGACAAAAACCAGTTTTTGTGAAAAAATATCATACACATGGTATCGTGGCTGTTTTTTTGAGAATTTTAGGCTATAAGTGAGACCTAAGCCATTTTTAGCCTCTGGAGTTAAGTTAAATCTTGTGGGTAACGATTCCCAATTGTTGTAAATGCTGACCGAGTTTAGATGGTGTCTGAGAGGGTTGGCTATCCTCTACAGAAACCGATGCTGATGTGTCTGACGGTAACTCTTCTGGGAGAGGAATCCAATGACCACGGCTATCATACCAACGCAGCCAAAAGCGCTTTAAGCCTTGGTATTCTCCAGACCACAAGCCGAGACCCAAATCTAATCCAGGAAACCAAAACTGATTGTTGTTTAACTCCTGTTTCTGATAGCGATCGCCTAACAGCTTAAACAACTGTAAACTATTGGTAGTATAGTCAAAAATCACATAGAAAGGAATCCCCAGAATTTGCTCATAAACCTCCCAAGCTGTAGGTTGTTGAGGTGATGATGGTTGTTTGGCTGATTCATCTCGGCTAGGGAGAAACTCCATAACCATTGCTGGTCGTCGTCCTTCCTGCCAGGTATAATAGCCTTGTTTCCGAGGTAAATCAACTAGAGACTCAGATAAACCAACTACCGCAAACCAATCGGGATATTCGCACCAGGTGGGGTGATTAGGGTCATAATAGAGACTCATATTATTAGCCATCAAAATCCGATCTCTCGAATATTGAGGAGGTGCAAAAGTGAAGCCAAATAATTCCGACTGTAGCTGATGATAGCTGTGATTATCTCCGGGCTGTTTACACTTTTTTATATCCATAATAACTAACCACTATTTACTGCAAATTATTTTATCTCAAAAACCTATATTTTACATAGTCTACAACTCCCATTAATTTAGCTAAACTAGCCTGATAATAACGGGGAAAAGTGATTAGGGAAACCACAGTAATCCGTAGTATTCGATACCAGCAAGCCGAACTTTTAGCGTGTTTTTCTAAACTCAGCAGATAGCTATAGATACTATGTTTGAGTTTCAGATGAGGATTTCTCCCAGTAATCGATGAGGGATGGTGAATTACCCCAATGTGGGGAGTCATCCCAATTTGATGTCCGAGTTTACTATAACGCAAACACAGGTCAAAATCTTCGTAATATAAAAAATAATCTTCATCAAACTGAGGACAGTTTCCGAATTTTTTGAGATTCATTAACAAGCTACAAGCGGTAACCCAGGTAGTGGGGATACAATCAGAGACCGATGCGGGGAGATGCTGTTGCTGGACAATCAAGCCAGTTTCCTGTATAAATTCTCCTCCCCCAAACCAAACCCGTCCATCAGGTTGATAAACTAATGTTCCCAAAATTGAGAATTGGGGATTTTTCCTCAAGACCGCTAAAATTTGGTTAGGGGTATCTTCTGGAATGACAACATCAGGATTAACTAGCCACACCCAAGCATTGTTGTCTCGCTGATAAACCCACTGTAACCCCAAATTACAGGCGCGACCAAATCCTAAATTGTGGGAAGCATCTAAAATAATGACTTGTTTTGTGTGTAGTTTCCAGATGCTTTTATCTTGGGGGGAGTTGTTGACAATAATAATCTGATGGTCAAGACTTGAACTATTAGCGATAGATTGAATGAGTGTCTCAATCAAATCAGTAGAGTGATAATTAACAACTATCCAATAAATCACAAAAGCTGGTTTTAGATATAATCATAATTTGGGTTTATAGAAATAACCCCAGGGTAGCCATAATTAAGTAAGTTGAAAACAGCATATATATGTCGGCACATATTCCCATTCTTATATAGTAAGTCAAGTCGGATAATTTGTCAATAGTAGGGATGAAAAAAAGATGGTAGGAACAATGGGGAAATTGCTCCTACGCAGAAAAGGTAAGAGATGAACAGATTAAGAAAATCCCATCAAGTCAATTCCACCTGAGAATCATCTCCCAACATAAATCGTAAAGCCTTGGGTCTTTGTGGTGCGGTAGTCAATTGAGCGCGGCGACCAATTAGAGTATCAACAATGCGGTGATTAATATTAACAATTTTCGCCTCGGATAAAATCACGCTATGCTCAATTTCAGCATCAATCAAATTTACAGCATCAGCAATACTGGTATAAGGACCAATAAAACTATTTTCCAGGTGACAATTTTCGCCAATTATGACGGGACCCCTAACAGTACAGTTAATCAACTTAGTTCCCCGACCAATTTTAACTCGTCCAATAATCTGACTTTGGGGGTCAACATCTCCTTCAACATTATAGGTAGAACGTTCATCCAAAATAATCTGATTAGCACTGAGTAAATCATCTTTTTTACCCGTATCTAACCACCAACCATCGAGGGTGCAAGCATCGACTTGCTTATCAGTGTTGATTAGTTGTTGAATCGCATCAGTAATTTCCAACTCTCCCCTAGCGGAAGGCTGAATATTTGCTATAGCCTCATGAATAGTATTATCAAAGAAATAAACCCCGACCAAGGCTAAATTTGAGGGAGGATTTTGGGGTTTTTCTACCAACTGTAATACCCGACCATTATCACCGACAACGGCGACACCGAAAGAGGTGGGATTTTCGACGGGTCGCAGCAAAATCAAACCATCAAGCTGCTTTTGTGTAAACTGTTCCAAAAAGGGAGATAGGGGATTTTGAATTAGGTTATCTCCCAAGTACATAATAAAGGGAGAATTACCCAAAAAAGGCTGGGCAATTTTTACGGCATGAGCGAGACCAGCAGGGGTATCTTGCAAAATATAAGTAATTTTTGCGCCAAATCGATCGCCTTTACCTGTCCAACTTTTAACTTCTTCGCCAGTTTCAGGACTAATAATAATGCCAATATCGGTAATTCCCGCCGCGACAATTCCTTCAATTCCGTACCATAAAATAGGTTTATTAGCGACGGGAACGAGTTGTTTTGCACCAGTATAAGTGAGGGGTCTTAGTCGAGTTCCTTTACCACCAGAAAGAATTAATGCTTTCATGAAAATTCACCTAATTAGGACTGTTTTAGAAAAGTTTTTAACAGGCTAGAAGCCTGTTTTAGTGATGTTTTAGCCTTGGTTAACTAGGGTTTTGAGCATAGTTCGGAGTCCAGACCGCCACTGAGGAGGATGATTTCCCAGGAGGGTGGCTAACTTTTTACCATTCAAAACCGAATAAGCCGGACGACGCGCGGGAGTAGGATATTCAGCGGTTGTAATGGGAATAACCTGTTGAATTTTCAGAGGTAAACCCAATAATTTAGCTTCCTCAAAAATAGCGATCGCAAAATCATACCAACTGGTAACACCACTATTAGTATAATGATAGATACCAGATGTTTCTGAATTTAATTGGGGAATTAACCGGACAATTGCGGTAGCTAAATCTCCTGTCCAAGTGGGAGTCCCCACCTGATCCATGACGACTTTCAACTCTTCTCGTTCCCCACCTAAACGCAGCATAGTTTTGACAAAGTTTCCGGTTCCTCCTGCGCCATAAACCCAGGCGGTGCGAATAATGGCATAATTCGCATCAGTAGCTAAAATGGCTTGTTCTCCGGCTAATTTTGATGCACCATACTGTCCTAATGGGTTAGTGGGGTCGGTTTCGACATAGGGATGACTTTGGGTTCCATCAAAGACATAATCGGTGGAGACGTGAATTAATTTAGCATTAATCCGCTGGCTTTCGGCGGCTAAAATACCGGGTGCTATGCCATTAATAGCGGTGGCTAAATCGGTTTCTGTTTCGGCTTTATCAACGGCTGTATAGGCGGCGGCATTAACGACTATATTGGGTTGAATCTCTGCCATTAATGATGAGATAGCATCAGGTTTAGCTAAATCTAGGGTATCTCGTCCGACGGCGAAAACCTCACCCAGGGGAGTGAGTAAAGGTTGTAATTCTGACCCTAATTGTCCGTTTTTTCCAGTTAGTAAAATACGCATTATTCAAAAATCTCTGCATTGGTCAAAGTGTTGCCATTTTTATCTTTTTCAGATAACTTAGGTTCTAGGGATTCTAGGGGCCATTCAATGGCGATATCTGGGTCATTCCAGAGAAGCGATCGCTCATACTGTGGTGCATAATAATCAGTGGTTTTATAGAGAACCTCAGCTACAGGAGAAGTTACTAAAAAACCATGAGCAAATCCGGGAGGAATCCACAATTGTTGCTTATTTTCAGCACTCAGATAATAGCCTACCCACTGACCAAAAGTTGGGGAACTTTTCCGAATATCTACTGCTACATCAAAAACTTCTCCTAGGACTACCCTAAGTAGTTTACCTTGGGTTTGTTGAATTTGATAATGGAGACCCCGCAACACTCCTTGACTAGACCGAGAATGATTGTCTTGTACAAAGTCTGTGGTTACACCTGTTTTTTCGGTAAATACTTTCTGGTTAAAACTTTCAAAGAAAAAACCGCGATCGTCTCCAAAAACTTTGGGTTCTACCAGGAAAACATCAGGAATTTTCGTGGGAATAACGTTCATTTGACAGTTCCGCAAAATGGCATCAATATCTAGTTTACTATATGGGGGGATATCAAATCATTAAAGTTGAGTAATTTGCACAATTACCTTTCCATTGAGGCGGACAAATTGATGTTTATCTGGGTCATAAACCCAAGCCTTGATTTGTGTTTCTCCGGGTGGTAGAGATTCGGGGGGGAGGGTGGTTGTCCATCTTGATTGTTGGTAGCGATCGCTTTGGAGAATATCGGCTAAGTCAGGACTGTATAAGTTCACATAAGCACTAGCAAAAAATAGCTGTTGGTCGTCTTTAGATAAAAATACTAATTGTGGTTGTTGGTCTCGGTCTGGTAAAATTGCCCAACCTCTGAGAGTTAAGGATTCTGATGATTGAATGACTTGGGGGGAATTAGTATTTATTGGAAAGTCAATATAACCATAGTTTAACTCAGGATGATCGGTGAATTGAAGTTGGTCAGCGAAATTTCTAAAGCCGATATTTTGCAGAGATTCGACACCTTCTTGAATCCACCAAGTCGATCTACTGAGGGGGAGCAAACAACGTTGAGGTGAGTTTTGAAAAAAGGTTGATTGTGAGTCCAAATAGGGAAATAAATATAGACAAGTTTGCGCGGTTTGGCTATAAAATAAATTGGTCTGAACTCTGGCGATCGCATTTCCTGAACTCACCCAAACTAAACAGCATAAAACCCCACAAATAAAGCTATAAATTAAAGTAGGAATAGGCAAGTTAAAACTAGGATATTTCTCAGAAATCCACTGAATACTGAGATAAACTATGGCAATTAGTAATAATGTGCTATGGCTAGTATAGCGAACGGCTGTTAGCGGGTAGTTAGCGCCCAAATCAACTCTTCCCCAGCTCATTAATAGAGATGTTAATAGGGAAAATATTCCCAAAGAAATCCAGGGACTAGCATCTAAAAAAGTTTGAAATTTCCAGTATTTTCCGCTATGATAGTATAGTAAATACAGGAAAAATATCAGAATTACCAACCCCAATAACCAGGAGATTTGGGGAGATTGAACTATGGGTGCAGCCAGAACATTTAACCAGAAATGAATAAAGGTATAAACTCGCTCCCAACCGGAGAGGGTAATAGATAATGGTTCCCGTTGATAACCAATGGCATATAATCCACAGGATAGCAAAAAGAGGAGTAACCAAATAAGCGATCGCTTTCTTTGCTGTGTAGCATTTCCTGGTAGAGAAATTAGGGAAGGGATAACCGCCAACCAGGACACCAAACCTTGGGCGGAGGAAAAACTAGCGATCGCACATAAACCAGCAGCTATCAAGAACTTATAGTGATGATTTAAGGGACTTGGCATGAAGATTAACACCGCGAAAATCAGGCAAAAATTAATCAAAAAAATGGGGATTTGAAACCCCCAAAGCCATTCTTGATTGAGTGAAAAAAACAGGATACAGGTGAGCAAATTAGCCAGATGAAAGAGATAAATATGAGTTACCCCATTCGCCAAAACTGATAATTTATATAACCCCAAAAACGAGATAATTGCCAGACCCAGACTAAAATATAATTCGGCTTTAATATTCCATTGGGAGAGGAAACCCAGACCGATAAAAATCAGTCTAGGAAAGAGAATTCTATGGGTGTTATGGAGAGCAAACAAATCAGCAAAGGTTAAGTTCCCGGTAGCGGTCTTTTCAAATAAACCGGGTAAAACCCACTGGTCAAAGGAAGGCACATCAACAGCAAAGTACCCCACAAAAGCGATCGCACATAGTACAGGAAGGAGATAACAAATCCACAATCCAGGATGAAATTCAAGTAGCGATCGCCGAGGGGTATCAAACATTTAAAGTCAATTAGGCTTATCTCAAGTCAGTGATACTTTCAAACTTACCTGTGAGTCGGCTAAACAGCATTCGCAGAACCGTGCGCTTACCGATATTAACCTTAGTATTGACTGCCATACCAGACTGCAATTTAATCTGAATTTCCTGTCCTGGTATATCTTCATTGAGCATAAAATATTGTCTTTCCAACTTAATATTTGCCCTAAAGGAAAAGAATGGGCGACCTTCTTCTGGAGGAATAGCATTTTGGCTAATCCATATCAACTCACCCGGAACCGTGCCAAACTCATTAGAAGGGAAGGCATCAATATTAACTTCCACCCCAATACACTGCTCATCAGCAATGCCAATTTCCTCTCGTGCCGCCGCCGAAGTAGGACAGATGCAGTCTTTTTCCACCTGACACTCAATCACCTCTCCTGCCACTTCCTTACCATCAAAAGGAGTCAACAACTCCCGTTTCATCCTCAGAGCATTTAACACCAGTGCCATATCACTGTTATTGATATGAACCTCTGCTTTTAAGCCTTCATCATCATCTAAAATCGTGACCAGAGGTTGAGTTTGTTGAGCCTCAAAATAGGCTTCATCACAACGGGAAGGCATAGGATCGCCAGGCCGGAGAATGGAATTGATGACATAGGAGCAAATCTCATCCTGATTCATATCCAAAGCAGCATTAGATTTAGTCGAAGGCTCCAATTCAAAGATAATCCCCGAAGCAGGTGCTCTCAAAACCTGAGTATTTCTCTGTTCCTGCAACTTTTCAATTTGAGACTTAATGTCAGAGATTCTTTTTTCATTCTCCAATCGTGAGCGGCTGAGTTGAGAATCAGAGCTGGCAATTTGTTTATGATTTTCTTGAATACGATTGTAGATATCTCTAGCCCAGGAATCCTTAGTATTTTGCAACTCTTCCTGAGCGCGGGAGATGGAAGCCAGAGTGCGCTGTTCTTCATTTTCCAGGCGTTGAATTTCTGCCCGTTGCTCTTGAATCTCCCGACGGCGCTGGTTAATTTCACCTTGGCGCTGTTCAATTCTATCTTGTTGTCCGATGACTTCATTTTGACTTCTGAGTATTTCCTGTTCCCGCTGTTTGCGTTGCAGGTCAGACATAGCCCCTTGCTCAACCAACGGAGAAATCTGAGCTAAAATCGACTCATTAACACTCAGGAGTTCCTCCGACTTAGATAACTGATTGCCAGCCAAGTTCAACTGCTGTTCCGAATAAGTCAATTGATTTTGTGTATATTCGAGCTTTTCGGTGGCAGCACGCAAAGAATCTCGATTTTGCTGAAGCTGTCTTTCCAGTTCTATAATTTTCAGTTGGCCGGTAGCAACTCTTGATTGATATTCAGCGCGATAGTTAGCCACTAAACCAGCCATAGCCGGGCTAAAACTCATAGCAGTTCCTCGGCCATGGTAAAGTTCGTCCACCAAGGATTGTAGAGTTTGATTTTCTTGACTGCGAGCTTCTCTGTCTCTGATCAAATCTGCTAACTGTGGGGGTAAGTTAGTAGTAATTTGATTATTAACAATGCTCTCATAGAACTCGTTTTCCTTTTCTAGGGTAGCTCGCAAAGTTTCAACCGCGCGCAGATCAGCGCTAGGATTAGTGGGGCTAAAAGTAAGTATAGGCTGATTTCTTTCGACCCGATCGCCATTTTCCACGTGCAAGCGGACCACCGCGCCAGTAGTTGGGGCTTGAATTTCCCTAGCTCCCGATGTCAGGGCCAATTGTCCCATAGCTGGAACCGTTTGCTCAATATTAGCAAAATAAGCCCAAATGACCGATGTGGTGCTTACTAGCATAATCATCCACAGAAACAAGTGGGAGAGGAGGCCAGGTTTTTCTAGGATGACCGGTTGTTCAGAAATAGATGCTGATTTCATAAGTCCTGTTATCTGTTGTTCAATACCAATAGAAAATGCTTAAAAACTCGACTCCTCTACCACCAATGACGTTGACCGCCTTACTGTTGTGCCTCTTGTTGTTGATACAGGCAATAGTAACGTCCTTTGATAGCCATTAACTCATCATGGGTTCCTTGTTCTACAATGGAGCCTTGATCCATCATAATGATAGCATCCGCATTTTTGATAGCGCTGAGGCGGTGGGTAATAAAGAACACGGTCCGATCATGAAATTCTTGACTGAGATTTTGACTAACTAAGCGTTCTGACTGATAATCGAGGGCGCTAGTTGCCTCATCAAGAATCAATAGTCTTGGCTTTTGTAGAACCGTGCGGGCGATCGCAATCCGTTGTCGCTGTCCACCAGAGAGACCCGAACCACGCTCACCCACCACCGTATTGTACCCATTAGGTAAACCCATAATAAACTCATGGGCATCAGCCACCTTAGCTGCTCGGATAATTTCATCCGTACTAGCTTCTGGGTTAGTGAGGGCGATATTTTCCTGTACTGTCCCACTAAATAGCAAAGTATCCTGAAGCACCACCCCAATTTGACGACGGAGGGAATATAGTTCCACCTTATTGATATCGTAATTATCAATTTTAATCCGGCCCGACATAGGTGGATAGAGACGTTCGAGGAGTTTCATCAACGTACTTTTACCGGAACCACTCAACCCCACAATTGCCACAAAGGAGCCGGCCGGGAATTCTAAATTAATATTTGCCAATTGCAAAGGGCCACTGGGTCCAAAACGGAAAGATACCTCTTCAAAGATAACAGAGCCATCAATTTCCGGCATGGGGATATTATTGCGATCGGCTTCGTCAGCTTCAGGAGCCGTATCTAAGACATCTCGCAGACGTTCTACAGACATTCCCACCTCTTGGAAACTTTGCCACACACTGACAAAGCGCAACAGAGATCCGGTCACGTTTCCAGCAATAATTCGGAAGGCAATCAATCCCCCGATAGTCAGTTCATTATTAATCACCAAATAGGCCCCTACCCACAACAGAGCCAAGGCTGAAAGTTTATTCAAAAACCCACTAATGGAGTTAGCCGCGGTCTGGGTGAGAATAGTTTTGAAACTAGAGCTCATATAACGGGCATAGCGTCCCTGCCATTCCCAGCGGGAGGTCAACTCAATATTTTGAGCCTTCACGGTTTGCATACCGTTAAGCACCTCCACCAGATAGGCTTGGGAGTGACCGTACAACTCAGCTTTTCTCCTGAGTAGTCTTTGGATAATGGGGGAGTTGATGATAATAATCAGAGCAAACAGGGGTAGGGGTGCTAAAGCCACTAGAGCCATAGTCACATTCAGATAGAACATGACCGCCACATAAACCACGGAGAACACCGCGTCCAACACTACCGTTAAGGCTGTACCTGTGAGGAAGTTACGGATATTACTGAGTTCCCCCACCCGTGCCATCAAGTCTCCCACCTTGCGGTTATCGAAATAGTTGAGAGGTAGGCGTAATAGGTGGTCAATTACTTCGGAACTGAGTTTAACATCGAGTCGGTTGGTGGTGTCAACAAACAGATATGTTCGCAGCGCAGACAGCAAGGCTTCAAATAGAGCTACCCCCAACATCAAAAATGCCAAAATATTGAGAGCGTCAATGTTGCGCTGTCCCATCACCTTATCGATGATGATCATGGTCAGCAGGGGGTTCACCAAGCCGAAGAGTTGCACAAAGAAGGAGGAGAGCAGGACTTCTACAAATACTCCCCGGTGTTCCATAATGGCTGGAACAAACCACCAGAAGCTGAACTGTTCCTGCTGGTCGCCTTTGGTTTCTTGGAGTAGGAGAACTTGACAGGCTTCTCCGTAAACTTCCACAAACTGGCCAGGGCGCATCCTTACTATCCCTTCTTCTGGGGATGCCATGACCAGTTCTTTTTCACTGATGCTATAAATGATCGCAAAGCTATTGCGCCACGGGATCATCGCGGGAGCCTTCAGTCGGCATAAGGCTTTGGAGGGGACTTGCACTAACTGGGCGGTAATTCCCATCATTTGAGCGATCGCACCACAGGCTTGCAGGGTTAGAGAACCCGCCGTTTCTAGCTGACCTTCAATGATGCGCCTAATTAGTTCTTTGCGGAAATTTACCCGAAAATGCTTACTCAACATATTGAAGCAAGCTAAGGGAGCGTCAACAGTACCCCGTCCCCGCACTAGGGGGAATCTTTGAATTTGTTGGGACGAGTCTAGTTCTGGCTCTGGCGGGGTTTCTGGCGCGGGGATAACATTGGGTAATAATGCTTTTAACCCGTCTTTTGAGGTGTCTTCTTCTGATACTACTTCCGTCCGCGTCGGTGCTGTTCGCAAACCTACCAGTCGCGCTCCCCTCGGTCCTTCGACTTTCAGGCTTTTACCCAAGGTTTCTAAATTGATGCCATTTCCGACGGAGTAATCTCCCACCACTCCGCTACTGACTAACCAGAGACGATTGGCATCTAGTCTGAATTTTAGATCAGAGCCTTTGGTTTGACCGTTTAGCAGGTTAACGACGATCGCATCTGGCCAGTATTCTTTGGTCATTTCTTTGATGTTACCGCCGGAGTTCGCCACCTGTTCCAGGTTTTGGCTCAGTAATTCAAATACTTCTGATATGGCTGCATGGTCTGTAAATGCTTCCGCAAACTGGCGTTCTTTCTCCATTAGTTTCATAAAGACCGCCGCCGGGATGCTTATACAAATCATCTCTGTCGAAGCGATCACTGTTTCGCAGGGAACTCCCCTTAGCAAACCAGCCCATCCCAGGATTTCTTTGGCTCCTAGTAGTTGTAAGCTGGTATGGCGTTGGCTTCTGGAGTCGTATGCTAACAGTCGAGCTTGTCCCTGGTAAATTACTGCTACCTGGGTGGGGAGTTTGTCTCGCTCAAAAATTGGTTGTCCTGTCCGGTAGCTTAATAACTGACATTGCGGTAATATGTCTCGTAGCCCCTTTTCGCTAATGCGATCGAAGGGGCTAATTTCCAGCAGAAATTCCTGGATCTGTAGGTTGGAAACGGCAGATGTGGTCATGATACGGAAGACACCTCAGTATGCAGGGGTTCAAGACAGCCAACTTTGGCTATTTCCTCTCGGAGCCAAGTCTCAAATAGTTCGTCAATTAAATGACGGCGCATGGACTCATCGAGTTGGGCTGGGATAAATTTTTCTAGTCTAATAATTACCATCCATTCTGATAAGGGACGCGGGGGCCACAGTTGTCCCGGTTGACTTACTGCTAACAGTTTACTAATTGCCGGGTGGGGTTGAGCCAAGGATACTGGCCCCATGATTCCACCGGTGCGGGATTCTGGCCCCTCTGAGTATTCCCGTGCCGCTTCGGAAAATTCTTGCTCTCCTTCGGATATGCGAAAATACAATTCGTGGGCTAGTCCGGGATTTTTGGTCCTGATTAAAGAATACACTACATGATCTAAGCTACTTTTCCTGGTGATAAAGTGGCTTTCTACTTTGTTAGTCCACCGTTCACGCTTGAATTTTTCTATTTTAATCGGACGCTCGGCGATCGCCTGAGCTTCCTCTAAGGTTAGTTTATTTAAGTTTAACCAGGCTTTTTGAGCTTCTGGAGAGGTCAGTTGGTGTTGGGCTGCAAATTTTTCCAGCGCCGCCGCTGCTTCCTCTTCTGTACAGGTAATGTCGGCGATCGCTTCGTCTAAAATTACCTCCCGCACAAATTGCACCATCATCTGATAGTGCTTTAGTCGCGAGGGGATCTCCTCTGCCTTAATAATAGTCTCTCCGACTTTGTACACTCCGGTCATTGCTCTCTCCCACTGACTGGGGCTTCCCCCTGAGCCTTTATCGCTTCACTACCCTAGGGCAATGATTGTGTTTACGCAAGTTTTTCATATTATGCACCGATGATAACAGACCTTTTGCCGCTCCTGTCCTGACGAAGCAAAACAAGTTTCGGTTCCGCCTGCCATACCACTGGCTTCCCTAAATTATTGCCTAATATATTCTATATGTTGCATCATCAGACTATATTCACACTCTCCCTTATATACCATTCCCAATCTGTAGCGATCGCGTCAGGAACATTAATTGACTCCACAACATTTCAACATTTTTTTATTTTTGCTATTGACAAATTCTGTGTTTTGTGATACAGCTTACACTTAGTCAGGGTGGTAAGTCCATACCCCGTTATGGCCATTAACCCCAAAACTCGTGACGCGCCAGCCATAATTGGCGCAGTGGCTAGGCGGGGGACACTGGCTGACCGACCCAGCACTAGGTAACCATAGCATACCTGGAAACTCCTTATATATCTGGCTTTGCTAGTGATTCGTGTTTCGGGTTAACTCCCTCCAAGTCTCAGTGATATGGGCTATTAGCGGAAATTTGCATAAAACACGACCATTTTACCTTCCTATATTGTACAAAATTTAATGATAATGTCAAGTCCCTAAAAAATAAAGTTTTCTGACAATAGGATAAAAGGCGCTTTTCGGGAATTGAACTAATCACAATTAACCGGGAATTGGCGATTAATTTAAGGCGTTGTAAAGCAGACTTACGGGATAATTGGCGGTCAAAATTAGGGAGTGTGGTGGCGACCATAAAAAACCCAAACCGCGTGGCGATCGCTCAATATTTCACTGATATCTTGATTAAGGTTCATCAAAGGTCGTTCATCCCATAATTCTAAAGCAATTTTAGCCACATAAACCCAGAGACTGACTTGGGAAGGTGATTCGTCAATATGGCGTTTTAAGTATTTCCATACTCCGCGAGTAAAATTCACATAATCACCCCTATCTTTGTCATCAGTAAAGTGGTAACTAGGGGAGAAAATGAATTTCAGAAAATCCTCAAATAAATCATTAGGAATCACCGCATTATGATAATTTATCCCCAATTGATAAGCCGGCTTATATAGCATAGCAGCCAACCAAGATTGACAACCATTTTGAACAGAAAACCCCTGAGAAACCCGGATTTTTAATGATTCGACAAACTCAGATTCGCTGGGGGTCAATGTCAACTCACGGATACCACTATTAAGGATAATTTTATGCACTTTTCCTTGAACACCATCAGATAATTTTTGCAAGGAAGCAGCCTCAGATTTAAGCCAGAGCATAGCCGTCAGTTTTCGCAGGAGTCGAAGGTGTTGCTGGGTAGGTTGATGATGGGGGTTATGACGATATTGATTAACCAATTCTTCGGCTAAGTTTAGATAATCTTGGGGAGACTTAGACAACAGTTGATAAAAGATATATTCTTTGATATTTAACCCCAAAAACCGATAGTCAGGGTCAATAATCATTTTCCGATATAGTCGGCTATAGTCTCGGATATTCTCACCAGCGATAATATTGAGTTGAGTTTGTTGTTGGCGATGAATTCGCAGGGTAGATAAGGCTTTATCAACAAAGGCTATTTGATAATCTGCCATAATTCTAAACCACATATCTGCATCTAATAATTGATGTAGGTCGGGGTCAAAGCCTCCTAATTGAGCAAAGACATTACGCCGAATTAAAACAGTTGTCGGTTCGCCGATTTTATTTAACCGACCTCGGAAGCATTTAGGGTCTGATAATAATTGGGAACCGGGTTGAATGGTTTTTAAGTTTGACCAGTCTTGATGCAGGTTTTGGGTTCCTTTGTAGGCGGCTTGACATTGGGGATGAGTCTGGGAATTATCATCAAGGATAATATGGCGGCGGGAGAAAACTAAACCAATTTCTGGGTTGGCTTCAGCCATAGCCACGAGTTGTTCTATACAGTTGGGTTCAAGGGTATCATCTTGGAATAGGAATTTAACATATTTTCCTTGAGCTTGGGAAATACAGAAATTGAGGTTATCAACTAAACCATAGTTAATATGGGTGAGGATACGAAAAGGGATAGGTGATGAGACTTGCAAAGATTTGGCGATCGCTATAGTATCATCTATGGAACCATCATCGGCTAGGATGATTTCACAATTACTATAGGTCTGGTTTAAGGCGCTGAGAATTGCTTGTCTAATAAAGGTTTCGCCGTTGTAGGTGGGAATGCAAATACTGACCAAGGGAGGAGTTGTCGTTTCCGGTGACAATTCCATAATGGGAACTGAACGTATATCAGTAAAGTTTTGGGTAGCATTGTGAATAATTTGCAGGCGAGACAAAATGCGATCGCCGATAGTTTGAGGACTTAATTGGGTTCTGATATCGGTAGCTGCTTGCTGACCAATTTGATGAGCAGCTTCTGGGTAGTTAACCACATATTGCATTAACTCAGCTGCCTGTTTAATATTGGGGGCAGCCCACACATTCCCCGGTCGATAGGGTCCGTCTGTTTGGTCAATTAAAACTCGCCGATATTTGACCAAAAAACTATTGGCTAAATTCATAAATTCCGTATTGGAAGAATAGCCAGTAGCTATGACGGGTTTACCATAAAACATAGCTTCCGCCATGGTTAAACCAAAACCCTCGGAACGATGTAGGGAAATATAACAATCACAGTTATAAACTAAACCATTAATTTGTTCCCGTGATAAATAGCCATCAATAATTTGAATGGCTGGACAATTAGCGATCGCTTGAAAAAGGTGATTTCTTTCTTTGGGGAAACGATCAGAGTTAGAACACTTTAAGATTAACACCACATTAGTAGGATGATTTCCGAAAGCGGTTTTAAAGGCTTCTACTACTGCCAAGGGATTTTTGCGTGCTATGCGGCTATAGAAATCAAACATAAATAAAAAGATAAACTTGTCGGGGGGAATTGATAAATTTTCCCGACTTAAATTTACCTCTGGCAGTGACACGGTAGGCATCATTTTAATTACGGGAATTGGCGACACCCGCCGAATAGCAGAGACACAATAATCACTATAAGTCCAGATTTCGTGAAATAGAGAAAATGCCTTAACCCACTCTGGGGGAAACTCTGGTAATTCCCACGCCCAGAAACCGATATTATATCGATTTTTAAAATAGTCAGCACCGACAAGTTGAGCAAATCTCAACACATCATTAGCATTAATTTGAATTAAGTTTATGGGATAAGGATGTGCGGAAGTAAAATTGTCAAAGCTATGATCTTGTTTCCGGTGAGGACTCCCGGTAAAGTTATTAATTGCCACATTTAAGTTAACCGCTTCCATAGCCCTCAAGGTGGCGCGTACTCCTTCACCAATGCCAAATTCTCCATTAACAAAGCCAGCGACATTAACACCTAATTCGGGAGTTATAACTTCCGGTTTTTGGGAAGGTGCGACTGTTTCTAAATTGGCTAAAGTTTGGCTATAACTACGGGAAAACCACAATAATCTTCGTAACTCAGCGGCGTTATATTGAGTGATTTCGGTAAACTCTTCTGGTGGGATAGCCTTCTCGGTTAATAAGTGCAAGGATGAACCGTTAGAGTAAATATTCAAGCCGAAGTTTTGGGCGATTATTTGTAATGATTGGGGTGTGTAAATAGCTATATGCTGTCCTTCCTGGGGTGCATAATACCACCACTGACCAGGGTGAGGATTATGGGGGGGGATAAGTACGGTTGAGAAGAGAATATTTTTAGATAATTTCAGGATCTTGTTGATTTCATCTAGGGGGTTAGCGAAATGTTCAAATACTTCAAAGGCGGTGATGAGTTCATAGGGGTTGTCTGGGTTTAAATTGGCTTCTAACCCGGTGGCTAAAAAATTGGGACAGAAGCTATCATACCAGTCAAATTTAAAGCGGATATCTCGCATGAGGCGGACTAATAAACCATAACCGCCACCATAGTCGAGAAATTGATTATCGGGATTAAAAAATTTGGTGATGATTTGGCTGGTTAGTTGCGCTAACATGAGATTACGGAAAACTAAACCATCGTCGCTGTTAGCAATGGGGTGCTTATAGGCTTCTGGCAACCAGTAGGGATTTTCGGTTTGCACAAATCCGCAATTCTGACATTGAAAATAGTTAACATTATATCTGTTCAAAACTATGGTTTTACCGAAGGGTATCGTAGCGGAGTCACAAATTTTACACTGCATAATTTACCGATTGTATTAATCACAGACGATACTCTACTCCCTGTCAATGGGTTTTGACAAGGGGGAGATCATGGTAAAATGGTGGGAAAGTGTGTCTAATTGCGAATATTTGGGCGCACTATAGCCAACAGGATTATAGTTTAAACAATCATTGGGTGAAGACATTGAATTCGGAATTGTTGAGGGTGTTACCTATAGATGCCCGTGTCATTGTTGAAATTAGCGATCGCCCTAACCCAGATCTGAAGTCAGCCTATCTGCGGAATAACCCAGAATGCCAATATTGGCAGATTTCTCCCCATCAGGACTTGACAAAAAGCACAATTTGTGATTCGATGGGGAGGATAGATGTTTTGGTTTATGGCTGTGTCAATTCTCCGGATCAGGATTTTGGTAAACTGGTCAATGATTACAGTCGCTGGCTGAAACCTAACGGTCAATTTATCGCTGATATTCCTAACAGTCAATATTGGCGGCGGCTAGTTAGTTTACCGTTGGATAAGCCACAGTTGTCGGGTGTAGGTTTAAGTTTACAGGAAATCCGATCGCATTTTAACCAAGCGGGATTATATATCTATGAAGTGCGGACAAAAGGCGATCGCACTTGGGAGTTTAACCAGTTTTTAGAGAGACAGAAATCAGCCAATCCCTCTACTGTTGTCTACCTGAAAGAGTATAGAGCGCAAACGGTAGCGGAAAACTATCTAGTGCGGGGCATCAAGTCGAGTCACCCCCCAAGACGGCTATTAATCCAAACGGCAATCATGGCACCAACTGGGTGCGATCGGATTCGAGTTTTAGACCCCGATCGCTTTAGTGCCACTATTCCTGGAGTCCGCACCTTTTCTTCAGTCAGATCAGCGCGAATTATACCCACTATACCACAGGAAGCCAAAATTTTCATCTGGCAGCGCACCATCATGTCAGCGGGAGAACATCTTTCCGTGCTGAAAAGACTACTACAGGAAAACTATTTAATCATTGCTGAAATTGATGATAACCCCCTACGTCGCCGAGAATATGCAGATCATAATTATTTGAGTTATCGAGGCTGTCACGGTGTCCAAACCTCCACTAAACCTTTGGGAGTATTTCTGCAACAATTTAATCCTAATATAGCAGTTTTTCCTAACCAACTAACCGAAGTTTCCCCCCCACGCCATAATTATGACAACGAGAAAATCAGTCTATTTTTTGGTGCATTAAACCGCGAGAAGGACTGGGAACCCATTATGGCATCTCTAAATAAAGTTTTATCAGCCAATTCCGGTCGAGTCCTGGTGCGAGTAGTTCACGATCGCCAATTTTTTGAAGCCTTAGCCACCGACCAAAAAACCTTTGAACCTTTCTGCCATTATAACCGCTATTTAGAAATTCTGCAAAACTCCGATATCGCCTTACTTCCCCTGACCCCCACACCAGTTAATCTCATGAAATCAGATTTAAAATTCCTAGAATGTGCAGGTAGTGGGGTAGCCGTCCTCGCGAGTCCTACCGTTTATGAATTATCTATTCAGCCGGACAAAACCGGGTTAATTTATCGGACGATCCGAGAATTTGAAACCCAACTCAACCGCCTAATTAATAACCATACCTTACGCCGCCAAATTGCCGAAAATGCCTATAATTGGGTTAAACAAAATCGGCTACTTTGTCACCATTACCAACAGCGTCACCGCTGGTATTTAGAAATGTGCGATCGCCTCCCAGAGTTAAACAGACAACTCCAGCAAAGAGTCCCGGAACTGTTTAATAATCCCTAGAAATAAATCCCCCCATGTCAGTGATATAGGGGGGATAAACTGTTAGATAAACTGTTAACTATCTAACACCCATTTTAACAGGATAGGGTTAACCAACTCCGGTGCTTCATCCTGGGGGCAATGTCCAACCCCCTCCAGAGGAATAAACTGTTTTACTGTGTCAAATTTAGCTAATTCTTGTCCAAGTTTTATCGGTTCCCATGGGTCTTCTGTCCCCCATAAAATTATCGCCGGACAGGGAAGAATGGGGAGTAAATCTTCTGGTAAAGGTCCTTGAGAATAAGTAGTAAAAGCCACAAAAACATCGACAGCATTGGGGTCATTGGCGGGGGTGATAAGCATGGTCACTAATTCATCGGTGACAGCCTCTTTGCGCCGATAAGCCTGTAGGAGGATATTACGGACAGTTTTAGGAGTAGCAAGTTGTCGAAAAAATAGCTGACTAACCCATCGTAAACCTAACACTTTTTGGGCTAATTCTGCACCCATACCCCGATACCAGGGTATTTCTGCCCTTTTGCGATCGTGTAATAGTCGCAGAGAACAATTTAATAAACCTACAGCGATCGCTATTTCTGGGTGAGAGACAGCCGCCTGCATAGCCACAATACAACCAATAGAATTTCCCACTAAAAAAGCCGGACTTCCGACCACCTCCCGACAAAAATCTGCCACTTGATCACCCCAAGTTTCAAAGGTATAAGATAGGCTACTACAGGGTAAAGGTTTAGCTGACCCACCAAACCCTAAAAGGTCGATCGCAAATACCCGACATTGATTAGCTAAAATAGGGATATTTTTGCGCCAGTGTCCCCAACTTGCACCAAACCCATGAATTAATACTACCGCTGGTCCTGTGTCTCCAGCGGCGCTATAACAGATAGGAAATCCTTTCCACAGCCAAGTTTGAGTTTCTACGGTAGTTGTTGTCATGGGAACAGTTAATCTTGAATAATTGATAATCGATAATTATAGCAATCTTCAATGATTAAGAATGGCTAATAGGTAACAGGGAATGGCAGAATTTGGTAATTATGAGGTGATCATTCCCTATCAGACAATTATCAATCATCCATTGTCGATAACTTCTTCGACTTCTTCCATGGTTTCTTCTATGGTTTCTTCTATGGTCGGTTTTTCGATGGGTTTAACAAATAAATTATTAGCCCTAACAAAACAATTGGCGGGAGTTCCGTCAGCTTTTTCTTCAATATATATCCACGGTTTCAAATCAGAATCCAAAGTGACAATAAACCCACCATAACTCAACTTACCAGTAAATACCTCATCAGTCTGTAAACGTTCAACCACCGGAAAATTGATAATGTTAGGAAAACCAGATTTTTCCGGGTTCCATACTTCTTTAATTGATTCAGAACCCATGCGACAATTTAAGCCATTGGGGTCGGGGTCAACTACCTGCCAATATAGGTGACTAGAATTGCCAATATAATCACCATTATCATTAGGTTGTGGTAAAGAAGTATCCGCTAAAACCCCTGCTGTACCAACGCCAAACACTAATCCAGCAATTAGAACTATCATTAACCCCAAAACTGGTAATTTCTTTAACATAATCTTCCTCTGAATATCTGACAAATATTTAGTCATGAATTCCCCCAATACTTGCTCTGGGCTACTCCTAGGGCATATGATCAGATATCAGGCGCAACCCGCGAGGTGGGTGGTCAGCAGAGTGTATGAGATACCTTACTGATTACCCTGAGTCTAACCTTCATCAACCGCCATAGGGATAGGGCGATTTGAGTTGGGGGGAACCCCTAGCAGCACTATCTCATCAAGTCCGGTAAGACCCCACAAGTTTTCCCTTCCCCGGTTGTCTGATATGTTTTTAAAAACTGGTGCGCCTTCCGCCTTTCCAGGGGTTGACGAGAACCCGAATCCGTGATAAGATTGGATATAGTGTTTTATAATTGAGTATAAAACACTAAAAAAATTATGCATATTCCCATTATGTAAAATATTAACCCATGGTCAAGGGATAAGTCAACCTATACCCCCCAAATGATGGGTTTTTTTACAAAAATTTACATATTAGCTGGGCTACTTTGTGGACAAGTGAGGCGTGTGAAATCCCCCAATTAATTTGCTAAAGTGGAGAATATGTTAAGATTCCGAATAATGGTCAACACAGACATTTCCCTGAGCTTTCACGCGCTATCTGACCCCCTACGGATTCAGATTCTAGAACTCTTACGCCACCAGGAATTATGCGTGTGCGAAATCTGCGAAACCTTAGAGGTTAGCCAGTCGAAACTGTCCTTTCATCTCAAAACGCTCAAAGAAGTGGGATTAATCAAAGGACGACAAGAGGGCCGCTGGATATATTATAGCATTAACCTGAGTCAAATGATTATCCTAGAAGAATATCTAGGGGAGTTTCGGCGATTTAGTCCAGTGGTTCCGGCTTTACCTTGCTCAAATTAATCATCATTTTCGGAGTTAGGGGGAGTGACTGGCTGTGATGATTGGGAGGTCAAGGCTTTAAGCGATCGCACTTCTTCCTGTAGTCGTTTAACCTCCTCTAACAATTGTTCATTAGACTGTGATAATTGCTGCGCCTGGCTACTAAGATAAGGGTCACTTTCCCACCAATTAATCCCAATTTCCTTAGCCTTATCTACGGAAGCAATTAATAAACGAATGCGGATACTTAACAATTCCGTAGACCCGACCGAGACGGAAATATCCCCAGCAATAACTATGCCTTTATCCAAAACCCTCTCTAGGATATCCGCGAGGGATGAACCGGAGGTAGACATCGGCACTCCGCGCTGAGGACTAGATGAACGTGATTGTAATGTCATTAATCACCCTCATAAACAACAAACAGGCGATTATCCTGTTGTGTCAAATAACTTTTTCTTAACAGCGAGCGCAAAGCATCAGTAGTTTGCACCCTGTTTAACCCCAAAGCTATCTCAATTTCGGAGACTCGCGCCCCATCAGAGTCTTTGATATAAGTATAGATTTTCTGTTCGGTATCGGAAAGATTATTAGGTACTGATGAAGTGGTCAATTCTTCCCTAGGGGGTAAAGCGATAATCTGGTCATTTTCCAGTCCTGATAAATGGTCAAATATCTGATGAAGTCGGCTTTCTAATTCAGCAATATCTCCAATAGCGCGCGATAAGAGGATATCACGGCAAACCTCTTGAAAATCGGGGTCAATGGGAACAATAGGGATATTATGTTCTTGACATATTCTGGCTAGCATCAAACTAGGTCGCAACCCAGAGGCTTTATCGGCGTTAGTTTGTTGTCTGGCTACCGTCTGAATTTTACTAGGGGCGATCGCATGGGTAGCCTCTCGGAATTGCTGCACTAATGTTACAATAGTTTGGGCTTCTTCCGGTGTAACTGCCACTTTTTGGATGAGGATTTCCTGTTGGGTAGCCTCGTCCGGTTCCGGCATATTCATGGTAATGAGGCGATCAAGTAAAGCATCCTGGGTGCTATAAACGCCACAGTATTCTTCAGGATTAGATGTAAAAATCGCCCGAAAATGGGGGTTAACCCTAATATATTCGGAACGGCTGTTATTGGGAGGCAGCACTAATAGTTTTTCCTCTAAAGCCGATAACAGAACGTTATTGACTTCAGGGCGGGAACGGTTAAACTCATCATAAACGAGGGTAAATCCTTCGCGACAGGCGAGGGTTAAACGGGAATCAATCCAGTTTTGCTTGAGTGAGTCTTCTAATTTAACTACACTGTGGATAAAGTTATCCACCACTTTTTTACGGGTGTAACCAGTTTGATTACCAATCATATCGGAGGACTTGAGTTCATCGTCCCCAAAAATCAACATAATCGGACGATTAAGCAAATCTGCCAAATGTAGGGCGAGGGTAGTTTTTCCGGTTCCCGCTGGTCCGCGCAAATGCACAGAAAACCCTGATTGAAGATACCGCAACGCCCTAACTGTAATTCTTTCAATGGCTGGAGTGTTAACAAATCCTTTAGGAACAGCACGAAGCACAGTGGTCATATTAATGTTAGATTGTAAGCTACCAGGCTAGGGATATTTTAGTCCCGAACCCTATTTTCATTTGATCTGTTGGCATAGTAGGCTTGAACGCTCTGAACAATCCAACCTTGGTTCAGAAGTTATCGCAAAGCATAAACGGTTTGAATGCGATTTAACTGCAAATCCTCCTCAATATCAGTCAATCGTACCCTCGACTGCTGATAAATGTAATCATAAACCCGTTCATCCGGGGTTAGGGGGATGAGGAACAACAGTAGTTGGTTTAGGCTGATTAGGGGGAACTGCTGGTTTTGTTGGTTCAGCAACCACCACAGCGGTAGGTGTTGTTGATTGGGCTGCTGTGGTAGTACTAGGCGCTGATTTAACCGCCTTCGGCTTGGTTTGAGGAACCAATGTTTGACTAGCCTTCGCCTTCTGAGGCGTTGCTGGGGTCGATTTCACCCTTTCACCACCCCAAACTGACTTTTCCCGTTCCCGACGATACTCTTGTAATTGCATCCGAAACTTACCCATATCCTCAAACATGGACTGAATACCTGCTAGGCGTTCGGCTTTCGCCTCTTGGGTTTGCTGTAGCAATTTTTCAGCCATAATGGTGCGGATAATATTGAACTCTTGCAAATCCCCTTGTACCTGCTGGGCGAGTTTTCGGCGACCGGCAGCTCTTTCCTGGTCCTGTTGTTGCCACTGCTGTTGCCATTGAGCAACCGTATCTCGAAGTTCCGCCCGAAAATCCCGTAACTCCTGCGCTAATTCCTCAGCTTTTTCGGCTCGGGACTGGGCGCTCTCCTCCAGAAAGGTAGCAGTTTCTTTCTGAAGCGATCGCACAAACTCTTTTAAATCCTCAGCTAGTTGTTCTGCTTGCTGACGATGGTTATTATGAGCGTCTGCCAAAAAGGCTTGATTTTCTTGTTTTAATTGAGATACAAAAGCCTGTCGATCTTGTTTTTGAGTGATCGCCTGGCTGTATCGTTCTCGTTGCCATAAACTGATCGTCGCCCAAATCTGTTTTTGGCTTTCAGCCAAAACCTGGCGACGCTCTAGGTGGCTTTGTTGCCAATCATCCTGTAACGCCATAGTACTTAAGGATATCCCCCCAGTTGGTGGTTAAGCATCGGACATCTGTGGTTTTCTGTGGTTTTCTGTAGTCTTTCCTGTCAGCCTTACTTTAGGGTTTTCCCTAGAGAATCATATAGCCCCCTGAAACTCAGGCATTGGCTTTCCGACTCAGATTCAGGCTGTAGCTAGATGGACTTAATCAGAAGACAGAATCAGATGTCCGACCGCTAGTTAACTGTGAAACCCTTTATACAGAAGGAACAGCAGCTTGAGCCGTTAGACCCACAGCTTCTGCATATTTGAGGTAAGTTTCCACAGATGCAATCACAACCCTTGCTTCTACCGATAACAGTTCTATGCCCACTAAGGAAACACGAACCCAGGCATCAATTACAATCCCTTTATCTAGGATACGATCAATAACCTCAGCCAAGCTCGAAGATGAGTTTACTTTTTCAACTGCCATGAGTCAATTACCTCTTAATTTTCATATTGACACCCCCACCGTCCAGCTAGGCTGTGATGGTAGATTGTTGCTAGTATTACTGTTGACCAGGCTACCAGGGAAGTCCTGTTATCCTCCGTCATACAGAATCCAGACAGATTTAACCGTCAAGAATGTGGCAATAGCCCGAAGCTTCTGAGTATGATACAATCAATAGTGAGGCAATCATGCCATTGGTGAAGGTATCTCTCAAAGCCTCCAACATTCTGTTCAAAGAGGACTATTGTCACGTACAAATCGCCTTTTTAAAACCAAGATATACAGGATATGTACTTCACGTCCACCCTTAAACAGCTATGGAGCATCATCCTACGACAACGGTTTGGAGTCTATCAGTACTTGGGTATAATGTCAAGCATTTTGGTAATAATTATTAGGGTTTGACTAGCCTTCGCCTTCTAAGGCGTTGCTGGGGTCGATTTCACCCTTTCACCACCCCAAACCGACTTTTCCCGTTCCCGACGATACTCTCGTCATTGCATCCGAAACTTACCCATATCCTCAAACATGGACTGAATACCTGCTAGGCGTTCGGCTTTCGCCTCTTGGATTGGCTGTAGCAAGTTTTCAGCCATAATGGTGCGGATCAGATCATATTGAACTATTGCCATACCTGCTGGGCGAGTTTTCGGCGACCGGCAGCTCTTTCCTGCTTCTGTTGTTGCCACTGCTGTTGCCATTGAGCAACCGTATCTCGAAGTTCCGCCCGAAAATCCCGTAACTCCTGCGCTAATTCCTCAGCTTTTTCGGCTCGGGACTGGGCGCTCTCCTCCAGAAAGGTAGCAGTTTCTTTCTGAAGCGATCGCACAAACTCTTTTAAATCCTCAGCTAGTTGTTCTGCTTGCTGACGATGGTTATTATGAGCGTCTGCCAAAAAGGCTTGATTTTCTTGTTTTAATTGAGATACAAAAGCCTGTCGATCTTGTTTTTGAGTGATCGCCTGGCTGTATCGTTCTCGTTGCCATAAACCGATCGTCGCCCAAATCTGTTTTTGGCTTTCAGCCAAAACCTGGCGACGCTCTAGGTGGCTTTGTTGCCAATCATCCTGTAACGCCATAGTACTTAAGGATATCCCCCCAGTTGGTGGTTAAGCATCGGACATCTATGGTTTTCTGTGGTTTTCTGTAGTCTTTCCTGTCAGCCTTACTTTAGGGTCTTCCCTAGAGAATCATATAGCCCCCTGAAACTCAGGCATTGGCTTTCCGACTCAGATTCAGGCTGTAGCTAGATGGACTTAATCAGAAGACAGAATCAGATGTCCGACCGCTAGTTAACTGTGAAACCCTTTATACAGAAGGAACAGCAGCTTGAGCCGTTAGACCCACAGCTTCTGCATATTTGAGGTAAGTTTCCACAGATGCAATCACAACCCTTGCTTCTACCGATAACAGTTCTATGCCCACTAAGGAAACACGAACCCAGGCATCAATTACAATCCCTTTATCTAGGATACGATCAATAACCTCAGCCAAGCTCGAAGATGAGTTTACTTTTTCAACTGCCATGAGTCAATTACCTCTTAATTTTCATATTGACACCCCCACCGTCCAGCCAGGCTGTGATGGTAGATTGTTGCTAGTATTACTGTTGACCAGGCTACCAGGGAAGTCCTGTTATCCTCCGTCATACAGAATCCAGACAGATTTAACCGTCAAGAATGTGGCAATAGCCCGAAGCTTCTGAGTATGATACAATCAATAGCGAGGCAATCATGCCATTGGTGAAGGTATCTCTCAAAGCCTCCAACATTCTGTTCAAAGAGGACTATTGTCACGTACAAATCGCCTTTTTAAAACCAAGATATACAGGCTATGTACTTCACGTCCACCCTTAAACAGCTATGGGGCATCATCCTACGACAACGGTTTGGAGTCTATCAGTACTTGGGTATAATGTCAAGCATTTTGGTAATAATTATTAGGGGTCGAGAGAGAAGTCACCTTCTCCCCCTCCCCTTCAAAACCGTGCTTGAGACTTTCACCTCACACGGCTCGTAGGGTGCGTCATATCAAGTCCGGATAATCAATTATAGTGAAGTCTCGATTTGAGGCCACCAATGAAAACTCATCAAGCCTCGAATTAATTCGCGCTGTTCCCACAAACTTCGGCAGCTAGCACACAAGAGTTCCTCTAGCTGCTCAAGATTCTCAAATGAGCGATTGGCAATGGGTTCATCTACCAGAGGCCACAGTCTTTCCGCCGGTTGCAGTTCCGGGGAATGGGACGGTAGAAACATTAAATGCAGTCCTTCGGGTACTTTCAGATTCTTACTGATATGCCATCCGGCTTGGTCAACCACTAACATAATGTGTTGATTTGGACCTATAGCATTAGTCAAGGTGGTTAGGACGCAGATTGGAGAACGGAATCCATGGCATCATGGAGAGAATCAAACTGCTCAATACCGTGGCGAATACGGGCTTTCAGCCACGACCAACATTTCTCTATCTTGTTGAGGTCTGGCGAATAAGGCGGAAGATAGAGTAAACGGCATTGAGCTGCCTCCACCAGTTCAGCAATCCGCCCCCCTTTATGAAACGTTGCATTGTCTAGCACTAGAGTCTGACCTGGCTTCAGTGTTGGAATTAAGATGAACTCCAACCACAACTCAAACACTGTCCGATTACAACAACCCCCAAAGCTAAAGGGGGCTAAGAGTTGTTGATCACACCATGGGGCCATATAGCTCACCCTGCCCTGCCTCTTCCCTGATTTGAGGGCATGGAAGCGTTGTCCTTCCTCGCAGTAACCATAAGGATAATCCGAGTCTTGACTATTCATGCCAGCTTCATCGAGGTAAACCAACCCTTCCGGCTCCATCTGTTCAATCTGAGCAATCAACTCCTCTCGCTGTTGCTTCCAACGTTCTTGGTAGCCGTAAGTTTTTTTTCTGGTGAAGCCAATTTTCTTCAAGGCTCTGGATATGGTGCGAGGAGAGATGTCGTCATCCCAAAGTTCAGCCATTTGAGCGGAGGTTTTGTGGCCATGCTCTTAGGCAAAAGCCTTGAATTTGTGCCAGTCGGTAATTTTGTGGTTATGACCAGGTGGGCGATTAGGTTTAGGGAGGAAGTCTCCGGTGTGTTCTTTTCTTTGGAGCCAGAGATTGATAGTGTTCCGGCTGAGATGGAAAAATTGACTGGCTTTGGTTTTGGACATACCGTATAGTTCAATTGCATTGATAACTTTTTGTCTAAGGTCGTAACTGTAGGGGGCTGGCATTTTTGGTCTTCTTAGTCATCTCGTCCTCTCCATTATACGTCCTAACTTTCCTGTCTTATGCTATAGTTGAGGCAAGACGTGTTCTTGAGTAAGAGCACGAACACTCTTCTCATTGGCTTCAAGGGTGGTCAGTTCAGTAGGGTTAGCTTCGCTGTAGAGAATGGCCGCAATCGCGTCAAGGTGTTGCTGGAGTTGAGCTGGTTTCTGAGAATCCATGAGTAGAGGGAGGGTGAGTGGTGCTTCGCTCATTATGTAGGGCTGTGGGTGAAGGTTGCACTAAGTACAATTACTCATTTCTTAACTGAGATGCACCCTTTGAATGGGAGGGGATGGAGGCGACTCCATTCTCGACCCCTACCAGACGTGCCACGGTGTAGATGTAAATCCGGCAATAAGTAGGAGTTTTACGGCGAGAGCGAGTTGAAAGACTACGTGGTGCATATAGCTCTGAACGAAGAAGGACCAAGCGGTGAAATCAACACTATACCAATAACAATTGGGCAACCACATCAGGAGCCGTATGAGGCGAAAGTCTCAAGTACGGTTGGGAAAGGGAGGGGATGGGGGCGACTCCATTCTCGACTCTACCCATACATTATACTGTACTTTGTGTTTTGGGTAAAGGCTGTATAGATAATTAAGGGGAAATTAACAGCGAATAATTGATAAAAATTGACCTATATGGGTTAATATGGGTTTTGGGCTCAGTTCCTCTCCGTGTGGCGGAAAAGAGGGGGTGTCAAGACTTGTTTCCTATAGAGCGCGTAAAGTACCTCAGCATCTGGCATTTGTGAATGTTGGTTAGCCAAAATGTATCGGTTGGTCTAGCACCAGGAGTCCAATGTTCTCAACTCATAACCGGTGGTTAGTTATGTCCGAATTTTTTGATTTTCTGAAACACAAACACGCCTATATTGCGATCGGGGAGTTTAAGCCTGGTAAATTTGAAGAAGCCCGAGAACTGTTTGAACAAGCAGTTTCAACCTACAGTACCGGGTTCAAAGGGTCTTATTTGCTACAGGAACCGGGAACTGATCGTGGTATTGCCATTATCTTCTGGGAAAATATCCAAGACATGGAAGCCAATCAAAGTGAAGCATATCAGGCTTTGCTAGATCAAATGACACCCCTATTCGCCAAAGCCCCGACTACTTCATTCTACGAAGTTCGCAGCGAAATTCGTGCCGCCGCCGAATCTCTAGTTTAATCAAAACTTGGGGCTGGTAACTCAAAAGCAGATAATGAACCTTGATTAATCATCACCCTGGTCGAGTTGAGTTAAACAGAAGCGTTTACCGTTGTCTTGGAATTGTAGAAGTCCAGATTGGTGTCAAGGGACTTAATGCGATCGCTTTTTTGCCCTAGCTGGGAATTTGTACTTATTTTGTCCATCTTCCCAGTAGGTTGTCCTCCATTGGGTCAGTCTGATTAATTACTCCTTGGCTTTTTCCCTAGGATGGTTAATTCGGCTAGTGCGATCGCTTAATCCTGTTGGGTACTGCCTATATTGATTTAGGATTGTGTAAATCAGCTTCATTAATTCGTTGTCTCTGGAGTTAACCTCTGATATCAGTTTCTGATTTTGCTTCATTAACTGCCAGACTAAAAAAACGGTAATGCCATCAGTTCCCAGTTTGACTATCTCAGGTAATATAGCACCAGACAGGAAAGTTAGGACGTATAATGGAGAGGACGAGATGACTAAGAAGACCAAAAATGCCAGCCCCCTATAGTTACGACCTCAGACAAAAAGTTATTGATGCCATTGAACTAGACGGTATGCCCAAAACAGAAGCCAGTCAAGTTTTCCATGTCAGCAGGAACACCATTAATCTCTGGCTGCAAAGAAAAGCACAGACCGGAGACTTCCTCCCTAAACCTCATCACCGACCTGGCAATAACCACAAAATTACCGACTGGCAAAAATTCAAGGCTTTTGCCCAAGAGCATGGCCACAAAACAGCAGCTCAAATGGCTGAACTTTGGGATGACGACATCTCTCCTCGCACCATATCCAGAGCCTTGAAGAAAATTGGCTTCACCAGAAAAAAAAACTTACGGCTACCAAGAACGTGATGAGCAACAGCGAGAGGAGTTTATGGCTCAGATTGAACAGATGGAGCCGGAAGAAGTGGTCTACCTCGATGAAGCCGGCATGAATAGTCAGGACTCGGATTACCCTTATGGTTACTGCGAGGAAGGACAACGCTTCCATGCCCTCAAATCCGGGAAGAGGCAGGGCAGGGTGAGCATGATTGTGGCATGGTGTCATCAACAACTCTTAGCCCCCTTTACCTTTGAGGGTTGTTGTAATCGGACAGTGTTTGAGTTGTGGTTGGAGTTCATCTTAATTCCAACATTGAAGCCAGGTCAGACTCTAGTATTGGACAATGCAACGTTTCATAAAGGGGGACGGATTGCTGAACTGGTGGAGGCAGCTCAATGCCGTTTACTCTATCTTCCGCCTTATTCGCCAGACCTCAACAAGATAGAGAAATGTTGGTCGTGGCTGAAAGCCCGTATTCGCCACTGCACGTGAGCAGTTTGATTCTCTCCATGATGCCATGGATTCCGTTCTCAAGGCTGCGTCCTAACCGCATTGACTAGTGCTATATCAGTGCCGAGAGCGAAGTCCATGGCAACCACTGTGAAGCACACAATGCTGCCTGACGTCGTCGTTGTAGTGCCTTTCGGCGCCGACAAAATCTCTACGCCAAAACGCCATCAGGACTCGATCGAGCACTCTCGGTACAGCGTTTAATCCATAATTTGGTTAGACCGCGATGGTCGAGTTGGGAGACTCCTGCCATGGCGCTCGGTTTCGCCTCACGAGCGGTGAGTGTTGGCCCAATGCTTTCTCTGAGGAGCTTTCGAGACTTGCCACCTTAAGTGACCAGTACCATCAATAATAAACTAGCAGTTCACATCAAATTTCTGTACGTTTTTTAGCATTTATAGTGTTTAGGGCTGGCCCTAGTCAATCAAACTCAAGCGGGAGGTGTGAAATACCCATATATGGTAGAATATATAGGCAGTTTTGCTGTTCGCATAGCCTCCCTGGAAGGGAAGGATTAGTCCCTATAGGCGGTTAAAGCTGAAAACCTTTAGACAGAGTTTTGGACAATGCCCCGAATTTTAGTGATTGATGATGATCCCGCGATCGCAGAGCTGGTGGCGATTAACCTAGAGATGGCTGGTTATGAAGTCACCCTAGCCCCTGATGGTATAGTAGGACAAGCACTAGCGCTGCAACTACTGCCCGACCTGATTATTTTAGACCTAATGCTGCCCAAAGTCGATGGGTTCACCGTCTGTCAGCGTCTACGCCGAGATGAACGCACCGGAGATATCCCGGTTTTGATGTTGACAGCCTTGGGACAAACCCAAGATAAAGTCGAAGGCTTTAACGCAGGGGCTGATGATTATTTAACTAAACCCTTTGAACTCGAAGAAATGCTGGCTCGTGTCCGCGCGCTATTGCGACGCACCGATCGCATTCCGCAAGCGGCTAAACACAGCGAGATCCTCAGTTATGGAGTTCTTACCCTAGTTCCCGAAAGGTTCGAGGCGATCTGGTTTGATCAGACAGTCAAACTAACTCACCTAGAATTTGAGTTACTGCACTGTTTGCTACAACGTCACGGTCAAACCGTAGCCCCCAGTGAAATTCTCAAGGAAGTTTGGGGCTATGACCCGGACGATGATATCGAAACTATCCGGGTTCATATTCGCCATTTACGCACCAAAATGGAACCCGATCCACGTCATCCTCGCTACATCAAAACCGTTTATGGTGCTGGTTACTGTTTGGAACTTCCAGCAGGTAACGGCAAAAACTCATCAGAGGTGGGAGAGACTGATCTATCTGATGTATCTGATCAGGTGTAGCACCTCAATCAATGGTTTTTGAGTCGTTGATAGACAGTGACTAACCCGTTAGCATCACCCACATTACCTGGAAACAGGACAACGGGAAGATTAGGGAATTGGGTATGTGATGCGGGGGTTTTCACCATTGAACAACCAGCCATAACCTGTCCCAAGAGTCGCGCGGTGGGGAGGCTTAGACCTTTACTAAGGACATCATTGGAGGTGATGCCTCCCTTGCTAATCAAAAATCCAATATCTTTTGGTAAACCCCGGACAATATCCATTAACAAATCTGAAACCGCCGCCCCAAATTCTAACCGGACTTGGGTATTGTCAAAGGTGATTTCTTGGCGAGAGGTGTACACTACAGGGGTTTGACCCTGTTTATGGATTTGAGCAATGCGATCGCTAATTTGGCTGAGTAACTCTTGACGTAGGGAGGGACTATCATCTAACAGGTGAGACACATCTACCTCAACCCCCACGATATCTGGTTCTTTCAATAACTGTTCAAGCTGTTGGGTAGATTTTTTCACATGGGAACCCATCAACACCACTCCCGGTTGATTATTTCGGGTATATTTCCCCATAGACTCCGGTGGTAATGGTTGGGGACCCAGGGAGGCTAGGGAGGTGAGGATACTGGCGGCGCTGCGGAATAAGAAACGTTTTCCCTTACTGGCGGCGGCTAGGATATCCGAGGCGAATTGGTCTAGGTCGCTTTGGGTTTCCCCGTCAACTCCCACACATTGGTTATCACTGAGTTGCATCAGTCGGTCTAGGGTCCCGTTGCGAATGTCCCCCAATGTGAAAAGTTGCACAGCTTCGGCTTTAATGCGTCCTTGGGTCTTTTCCTCTACATAATCGGGTAGGTAGGAATAATGGTAGCTGAATACTGAATCGCGAGCAAATTCCGTTTGGTGTACAGGGGTATCAACGCCGTCTATTTTCAGGTAGTGGGTTCCCCCTCTGGTTATCCGTCCCCCTTCAAAGAAAGCGGGAACTAAAAAATGAGCGTCAAAGGGGCCTAATTCTTCGGCGATCACATCGGTTTCTATGGGGTAGTGACCCCGTAGGGTGGAGTCAGACCGACTCACCACTAAAAAGTCTTCGATAGACTCGGCGGCGATCGCTATTTTCAGATTATGGGTAACTTCTCGTGTAACTGTGGCTGCTGCTTCTGGGGTTAATGCTCTGGTATTAGTTAAGATAAAGAATATCGGAGACTGGTCACTAAGTCCCAGCCGTAAGGTTTCTACGTCCCATTGTGTCAATAACAGACAACTATGAACCGTTTGGGAACCGGTGGGGTCATCATCCAGAACTATAATTTTAGGTGCCATTGCTTTAGTGTGGAAGTAACAAGAGAAAGATTGAGTCAGACCGTAGGACTCTCTGACCACCTTACCATTAATGGTAACTTGAATCTACAGCCCATACAAATTTGTTAATGGCTTTCCAGTTATCATTGACAGTCAACAGGTTGTAGGATGATCGCCAGATGAATCAGTTGATTTATAGTCTTCCCAAAGCCGAACTACATCTTCACATCGAAGGGACTTTAGAACCACAGATGATGTTTGACCTCGCTCAAAGAAACCATCTATCTTTATCTTTCGCGTCAGTGGCGGATGTGCAACAATCCTATCATTTCTCCAATTTACAATCCTTTCTGGATTTATATTATCAGGGCGCTAATGTTCTCCGCACTGACCAGGATTTTTATGATTTAACCTGGGCTTATTTACAAAAATGCGTTCAGCAGAATGTCCGCCACACGGAAATCTTTTTTGACCCCCAAACTCATAGCGATCGCGGTATTGATTTCTCCGTTGTCTACCAGGGGATACACTCCGCCCTACAAGATGCCAAAACCTATCTAAATATCTCCTCCCACTTGATTCTTTGTTTCCTCCGAGATTTAAGCGCAGAAGCTGCCATGAATACCCTTGAACAAGCCTTACCTTATCAAGATGGCATTATGGCTGTCGGTTTAGATTCGGCGGAATTGCACAATCCTCCTAGTAAATTTAAACAGGTATTTGATAAAGCCAAATCTGAGGGGTTTTTAACTGTCGCCCATGGGGGAGAAGAAGCCGGCGCTGATTATATTTGGGAAGCCATTAATCTCTTACAGGTATCCCGGATTGATCACGGTGTCCGCTGTACAGAAGACCCGGAATTGGTTGCTTATTTGGTACAGCAACAAATCCCCTTAACTGTCTGCCCTTTGTCTAATGTTAATTTGAGGGTCTTTCCTGACATAAAATTCCATAATATTAAAAAATTGCTTGAGTTGGGTTTATGTGTTACTATTAATTCGGACGACCCCGCTTACTTCGGGGGATATATTAACGAAAATTATCTCGCTGTTCAAGATGCTTTGCATTTCACTAATTCTCAACTGATACAGTTGGCGAAAAATTCTTTTATCGCTTCCTTTCTCAGTCAAGCCGAAAAAGATAAGTATTTAGCCGACATCGATAATAATCTATATAATTGTGGTAATTGTGGCGGCGGGTTCCCCTGTTAATTATCTATAGAAGGTTATGTTAACTTTTGTAACGAAAAGTTAATAAATGTTGCGAACAATTTTTTCTGGAGGGGGCGGTGGTTTTTTGGTGAAGTTTGTGCTATCATTTTAGATAATGGGAATATTTGTTAAATTTTTATTTAAGCAAAAAGTCGATTATTTAAAAGTATGTCAAGATAATATCATTAGTTCTGGGTGCTTGTCAACCTGTTGGCGCTAATTTGTCGGAACAATTTTTTAAAAATTGAATAATAAATCAACACGGGGTGAAGATTAGGCGATCGCATGAATGAATATGGATAAATAGAGTTGTTGAAGGAAGGGGACAAAGAGAATGTTAAAATGGCCAGATGTGGGTATTCTGCGGCGTAGTAGGTGTGTGAAAGTTGTAGCAGTGATGTTGCTGCTAGTGGTGTTAATTAGAAGCATTCCTTATTCAATACCAATTAGGGCGAAAGATATCCGTCAAAATTCGGTATCGATGGAATTTAGCGATCGCCAAGGTTTAGCATTAGGAACAATTCTCAGCCAAGACCAAAGTCATACGGCTGTAGTCCCCTTAAAGGAAGTTTCCCCGTATTTTATCCAAGCCATTATTGCAGCAGAAGATAAGCGATATTATCAACATGGTGCTGTAGATATAATAGCGATCGTGAGGGCGGTCATGGAAGCCATACAAGCCAGAGAGATAGTTAGTGGCGCGTCTACTATTACCATGCAACTAGCGCGAATGTTAGAACCCTCACCCAATACTCTCCCGCACAAAATCAGAGAAATTTGGTTATCTTGGCGACTATTTGCTGGAATGAACCGAGACGAAATTCTAGCAGCTTATATTAACCGTATTCCTATGGGTGGTAACCTGTATGGTGTGGAAGCGGCGGCGCGGACTTATTTTGGTATAGGTGCTTCTGACCTAAGTTTATCGCAAGCGAGTGTATTAGCGGGACTTCCCAACGACCCAACGGATCTAAATCCTTATTTCAATTGGGAGGGACTGAAACAGCGGCAAAAATATGTTTTAGATCGCATGGTAGAAGATGGGTATATAACCCCAGAAAAAAGCGATCGCGCCTATCGAGAAACTCTGAGAATTGCACCTCGGGAACAGGGTATTATCGCCGCGCCTCATTTTTTATTTTGGGTAGCTAGTCAACTGTCAAAAGCAGAAATTACCAGCCCCAAAATACAGACCACCTTAGACCGGACTCTCCAGCAATTTGTAGAAACCCAAGTCCGTCATGTCGTGACGGCTTTAGGGGGTCAAAATGTTAATCATGGGGCGGCTATAGTGATTAATAATCATACGGGGGAAGTTTTAGCGTATGTAGGTTCTCCTGATTATTTTAACTGGCAAAATTTAGGTTCAAATGATGGAGTGCAAGCCTGGCGACAGCCGGGTTCAACCCTGAAACCATTTTTATATCAATTAGCGATCGCCCAAGGAATTATCCGACCGAATACCATACTCCCAGACGTACCCACATATTACCCTATTCCCGGTGCTAAACTGTATGCACCCGTTGATTATAGTGAAACCTTTTTAGGACCTGTGCGGGTACGAATTGCGTTAGGTAATTCCTTAAATATTCCGGCTGTGCGAGTTTTAGAAAAAGTCGGTGTAGGTGAGTTTTTATCACGTTTACATCAACTAGGTTTTACCCACCTTGACCGAGAACCGGAACATTATGGACTTGGGTTAAGTTTAGGTAGTGGCGAGGTGAGTCTTTGGGAATTAGCCCAGGCTTATTTAACTTTTGCGAACCGGGGAAAGTTCACGCCACTGGTGACTACAATTATACCAGAAATTGCGCCCCCGTGTAAACAGAAATGTATGCAAATAGACACAGCCACCAGTTGGGAATTAATTGTAAATATGCTGGCGGACTCCCATGCTAGGGCTACAGCCTTTGGAGTTGATTCCGTGTTAAATTTACCCTTTCCGGTAGCCGTAAAAACAGGGACTTCTTCTGATTATCGAGATACTTGGACGGTGGGATTTACTACTGATTACACCGTCGCAACTTGGGTGGGAAATTTCGACTCTCAGCCGATGCAAAATATTTCGGGTGTCATGGGGGCTGCGCCGTTATGGAATCAGATTATGATGTATCTTCATAGAAACAAAAAACCGGATAATTTCCCGCCGCCAGAGGGATTATTTGAATTGCCGATTTGTAGCCATACGGGATGGAAACCCACTGATGATTGTGGCTCAGGGATTGTGTTAGAATATTTCTATCCAGAGGATATTAAGGATTATGATAACCTGTCTGTGACGGGGGAGTTACCCGCCGCATATAATGAGTGGTTATCGCAACAGGAATCGCCTCATTTAAGTTCAGGAAAACTGAGGATTGTTTTACCTCAAAATAATGATTATTTCCTGGTCACTGCGGGTCATGATTCGCCCCTAGAGTTGAAAGTTGCGGGAGTTGACAATCAAGAAATCCAATGGTTTATTAATGATAATAAGATAGCCACAACCACCAGCAAATCAATATTTTGGCAGCCAGAAATCGGAGATTTTACCCTGAAAGTAGTCACCCGTGAAAATATGAGCGATCGCATTAATTTTCAAGTGAGGGAAGCCGAAGTCAAACCGTATCGGCGGGGTTTTTCCATAGGTGAAGATTGACAGGGGCTGCGGGACAGACCCCAAACCGAAGCCAGCCGAGGGAATGTAAAGTTTAATTACAACTTTTGTGAAAATATTGAGAAATGTTCCAAAACCTCATCTTAGCCTTAGCCTAGAATTTTATAAGTCACGAGATTAACTGAGATGGAAAAGTTAAAGAAATACCGGATCAACTGTACCCTTACCTATGGCGACATTTACGGTCAAATCATGATTTGGCTGATCGTCATTTTCATCGCCCTAGCCTCCTCCCTAGCCTTGTGGAGTAGTTCTCAGCAAATTTTTGCCCTCACCATGCTAGGACTGATTGTAGTGCTATCGCTGCCGTTTCTGCTGTTTGCCTTCGTTACCACCTTGTTAAACCATATCGAAGTCATGCCCACAGACATCAACTCAGAAACAGCAACAGATCAGGAAATTAAGGGATCTGAACAGCCAGCGCAAGCTACCAGTTAAGACACCATAGCAGTCAGTCAACCCTAAAGACTTCCTTGCCTTTTGGCAGGGAGGTTTTTTTTTGTTTAACTATGGAATATGTGCAAATATCGAACAAACTAGAGAACTATGCTAGAACATGATGTAATTATCGTTGGTGGTGGTTTAGCGGGAAGTCGCGCGGCCGTTGAGATAGCCCGGACTGACCCCAGCCTAAATATTGCTGTTATAGCTAAAACGCACCCCATTAGGTCTCACTCTGTAGCAGCCCAAGGAGGTATCGCGGCGACTCTCAATAATGTTGACCCTGAAGATACCTGGGAAGCCCACGCCTTTGATACGGTGAAAGGGTCAGACTACCTAGCAGACCAAGACGCTGTGGAAATTCTGGCGAAAGAGGCCCCAGATGTAATTATTGACCTGGAACACATGGGGGTTTTGTTTTCGCGCCTCCCGGACGGTCGTATCGCCCAACGGGCTTTTGGAGGTCATACCCACCGCCGCACTTGCTACGCGGCTGATAAAACTGGACACGCTATCCTCCACGAGTTAGTTAATAACCTGCGTCGCTACGGTGTGCATATCTATGATGAGTGGTATGTAATGCGCCTGATTCTGGAAGAAGGGGAAGCGAAAGGTGTGGTGATGTATAATATCCTCGATGGTACTATCCAAGTGGCTAGGGCTAAAGCGGTGATGTTCGCTACGGGTGGCTATGGTCGGGCTTTTAACACTACTTCTAATGATTTTGCCTCTACGGGGGATGGCTTGGCTATGTCGGCTTTGGCGGGGATACCGTTACAGGATATGGAGTTTGTCCAGTTTCACCCGACAGGCCTTTATCCGGTGGGTGTGTTAATTTCTGAGGCGGTACGCGGTGAAGGGGCTTATTTGATTAATAGTGAGGGCGATCGCTTTATGAAAAATTACGCCCCCGGTAAAATGGAGTTAGCCCCCCGTGATATTACTTCTAGGGCAATTACGTTAGAAATTCGTGCCGGACGGGGTATTAATCGTGATGGCACTGCGGGCGGCCCGTTTGTGTATCTGGACTTGCGACACATGGGGCGGGAAAAAATTATGAGTCGCATTCCTTTCTGTTGGGAAGAAGCCCATCGTTTGGTGGGGGTTGATGCGGTGGTTGAACCTATGCCTGTGCGTCCTACGGTTCACTATTCTATGGGGGGTATTCCCACTAATACTGATGGTCGGGTTCTCGCTAGTGCTGATAGTTTGGTAGATGGGTTATTTGCTGCGGGTGAGGCGGCTTGTGTGTCTGTCCATGGGGCTAACCGTTTGGGTAGTAATTCTCTGTTGGAGTGTGTGGTTTATGGGAAGCGGACGGGGGCGGCGATCGCACAATTTGTACAAAACCGTAAATTGCCAAATGTCAACGAGTCGCACTACCTCCAAGAAGCTAAAAATCAGGTACAGGAATTACTGGATAAGTCCGGGGACTGTCGCATTGGTCAACTTCGACAAGAATTTCAGGATGCTATGACTTTGCATTGTGGAGTTTTTCGCACTGAAGATGTCATGCAGGAGGGCTTAAATCAGCTTCAGATATGCCGTGAACGTTACCAAAATATTTATTTGGATGACCGGGGTAAATTGTGGAATACAGAAGTTATTGAAGCCTTGGAATTACGGAATATTATGATTGTGGGTGAGATGATTTTGACTTCTGCCCTCAACCGTCGCGAGAGTCGGGGCGCTCACAGTCGCGAGGATTATACTACCCGCGATGACCAGAATTTCCTCAAGCATACTCTTGCTTACTATTCCCAGGCTGGCATTGATTTGGCTTATCGTCCTGTGGCTATTACTATGTTTGAACCCCAGGAACGCAAGTATTAAATCACTCAAATTATCATCTCCCCTGTGACCAAAGAAGACTTTTACAGGGGAGAAAATTTAATTGATAATTCAAGATATCGGTCAGGGAAAGGCGATCGCCTACGGGGTTCCGGTATACCTCGCCTCCCACGGAAAAGATTAATACACCCGCCACTGTGAACACAAGCTGACTTCCCAGAAACCGGGTTTCTGAAATCTTGACATTTGGGATGGGATAGTGGAAAGTGAGTGATTGGTGATGATTTCGGGTAAACAGTTCCCGGTGAAGAATGTGCTTAACCAATTATTATGTCTGAAGAAAACTTAGAAGAAACCGCCGAAGAAACCGCCGAAGAAACCGCCGAAGAAACCGCCGAAGAAACGGCAAAGGGATTTGGGCAGAGTGATGGTAATTCCCAAATCCGGTTTAAACGGGAGGGTGAGAATTTACTGCTGATTTTACCAGAGGAAGGCGATCGCTCTGAGAACTCCAACAGTAGTAGTTGGGGGGATTTGTTGCAGGTGATGAAACATCGGATCACAGGGGAGGAACATAGCTGGGAAGAGGGGCTAGAAGTGCATCTGGTCAGCCCAAATAGGCTGTTAGATAGTCGTCAATTGCAGGATATTAGAGATATCCTGACATCGGCGAAATTAGAGCTAAAGCGGGTAAGAACAGGTAGGGCGCAAACAGCGGTAGCGGCGGCGACGGCGGGATATTCAGTCGATCGCGAATCGGATCGCGACCATTTAAACCAAAAGGAAAGGGAAAGGACTACCGTAGAGGCTGAACCCCTATACTTAAAGATGACTTTGCGATCGGGGGTAGAAATACGTCATCCGGGGACGGTGGTAGTTTTGGGAGATGTTAACCCAGGTAGTTCCATAGTTGCTAATGGGGATATAATCATTTGGGGTCGTTTGCGGGGAACCGTCCATGCTGGGGCTAACGGAAACCTGCAAACCATGATTATGGCCTTGCAAATGGAACCGATGCTGATCCGCATAGGGGATCAGGTGGCGCGGGGTCCAGAAAACCCGCCGGAGGAATTTTACCCGGAAGTAGCTTATATGACGGCGAAAGGCATCCGTATTAGCCGGGCTACGGAAATGGGGCGAGTGAAACTCTGGCAAATCAGCAAAGCCCCTAGTGATGACAGCCTGTAATACTATTGCTGTTGGATATGGCTAGGGAATCTGCTATCATCCGATCGCATTTATTGCCCATGTAGCGATCGTTAATATTAATAACTGTTAACCAACTAAGAACCCCCATGAGTCGCATTATAGTTGTAACCTCTGGAAAGGGAGGAGTCGGAAAAACTACCTCTACAGCCAATCTTGGCATGGCTCTCGCCCAACGAGGACACTCAGTTGTGGTGATTGATGCTGACTTTGGTTTGAGAAATTTAGACTTGCTGCTGGGACTGGAAAACCGCATTGTATATACGGCGGTGGAAGTCCTATCAGGGGAGTGTCGTCTGGAACAGGCTTTAGTGAAAGACAAGCGCCAACCCCGGTTAGTATTGTTACCAGCGGCTCAAAATCGGATGAAGGATGCGGTAACGCCGGAACAAATGAAGGAGTTGATCAGCCAGTTGAGTCCGAAATATGAGTATATTTTGATTGACTGTCCGGCGGGTATTGAACAAGGTTTCCAAAATGCGATCGCCGCGGCGAGTGAGGCTATTGTGGTAACGACACCGGAAATATCAGCCGTGCGAGATGGCGATCGTGTGATTGGCTTATTGGAGGCGAATGGTATCAAGCGGATACGGCTGCTGATCAACCGGATTAAACCGGGGATGGTAAAAGCTAATGATATGATGTCGGTTCAGGATGTCGAGGAAATTCTAGCCATTCCACTGGTGGGCGTAGTTCCCGATGATGAACAGGTAATTGTTTCGACTAACAAGGGTGAACCTTTGGTATTAACGGAAACTATTTCTCCGGCGGTGACAGCCTTTAATAATATTGCCCGCCGCCTAGAGGGGGAAAAAGTGCCGTTTATGGAGTTAGACCCAGCGCCTCCTGGTTTTTTTGCGCGACTGCGTAGGCTGTTGTCGTCTAAGATTATGTAGTAACCCTTTGAATAACTCATCGCCGGGGCGGTAGGGGTCTGGGGGCTTTCTCAAGAGGTGACTAGGGACGTGCGGAGTATTGGATCATCGAGGTATTTATCGCCCAGGTGTAGGTTTTGATCCACTGTTCGATAATGTAGCAACAGCAATGAAAATTAATGAATTTATCGACAAATTTTTGAACCGCAAGAGGCCTAACAGTCGTGATGCGGTCAAACAACGGTTAAAATTAGTTCTCGCCCACGATCGCGCTGATTTATCTCCCGAAGTTGTAGAAGCTATGCGGCGGGAGATTTTGGAGGTGGTATCTAGGTATGTGGAAATTGATACAGATGACTCAGAATTTGGGTTAGAAAGCGACCAAAGATCGACTATTTTGATAGCTAACCTTCCGATCAGACGAGTGAGAAAAACCGTCGCGCCGGACTCCTAAACTGGCACTCCCAGGAGAACTGCTTTTTTGTGTTGTCAAACCGACCCGGAGTGGGAGGCTTTAGTCAACCGGCGGCGCGTGCAGCAGATTAAGGAAAAAGTGGTATATTATCTGCCAACATTAGACATCTAGCCTATTATGAAACCGGGTTTCTTTGAGAAACCGGGTTTCTGGGAGTTCGTTGGGAGGAGAGGTATTCGCAGAACCCGACCCTACAATTATTAATTATTAATTATTAATTCTCAAAGCGATCGCTTGCCATTACAAAATAGTTAAATAAGTTTCCATTGAGTCTTTGGTAGCGTTAGTTGGGGGTAAATTTCTGCCTCCAATTAACCATCTCTATTGCCAACGTAACGCACCTTTTTGGCTAAATATTGGTGCGTTACGGCGGATTGGTAAATTTTCGTAAAAATCTCAAGTCTTTGGTAGCGTTAGTTGGGGGTAAATTTCTGCCTCCAATTAACCATCTCTATTGCCAACGTAACGCACCTTTTTGGCTAAATATTGGTGCGTTACGGCGGATTGGTAAATTTTCGTAAAAATCTCAAGTTGGTCGCCGCCTAACGCTACAATAAAGAAACTCACTTTTTGGCTCAATATTGGTGCGTTACGGCGGATTGCTAAATTTTGGTAAAAATCTCAAGTTGGTCGCCGCCTAACGCACCCTACAATCAAGTAAAATTTCTCAGTAAGTCTTTGGTAGGGTGCGTTAGTTGGGGGTAAATTTCTGCCTCCAATTAACCATCTCTATTGCCAACGTAACGCACCTTTTTGGCTAAATATTGGTGCGTTACGGCGGATGGCTAAATTTTCGTAAAAATCTCAAGTTGGTCGCCGCCTAACGCACCCTACAATAAAGAAACTCACTTTTTGGCTAAATATTGGTGCGTTACGGCGGATGGCTAAATTTTCGTAAAAATCTCAAGTTGGTCGCCGCCTAACGCACCCTACAATAAAGAAACTCACTTTTTGGCTAAATATTGGTGCGTTACGGCGGATGGCTAAATTTTCGTAAAAATCTCAAGTTGGTCGCCGCCTAACGCACCCTACAATCAAGTAAAATTTCTCAGTAAGTCTTTGGTAGGGTGCGTTAGTTGGGGGTAAATTTCTGCCTCCAATTAACCATCTCTATTGCCAACGTAACGCACCTTTTTGGCTAAATATTGGTGCGTTACGGCGGATGGCTAAATTTTCGTAAAAATCTCAAGTTGGTCGCCGCCTAACGCACCCTACAATAAAGAAACTCACTTTTTGGCTAAATATTGGTGCGTTACGGCGGATGGCTAAATTTTCGTAAAAATCTCAAGTTGGTCGCCGCCTAACGCACCCTACAATAAAGAAACTCACTTTTTGGCTAAATATTGGTGCGTTACGGCGGATGGCTAAATTTTCGTAAAAATCTCAAGTTGGTCGCCGCCTAACGCACCCTACAATCAAGTAAAATTTCTCAGTAAGTCTTTGGTAGGGTGCGTTAGTTGGGGGTAAATTTCTGCCTCCAATTAACCATCTCTATTGCCAACGTAACGCACCTTTTTGGCTAAATAAATATTGGTGCGTTACGGCGGATTGGTAAATTTTCGTAAAAATCTCAAGTTGGTCGCCGCCTAACGCTACAATAAAGAAACTCACTTTTTGGCTCAATATTGGTGCGTTACGGCGGATGGCTAAATTTTGGTAAAAATCTCAAGTTGGTCGCCGCCTAACGCACCCTACAATAAAGTATAATTTCTCAGTAAGTCTTTGGTAGGGTGCGTTAGTTGGGGGTAAATTTCTGCCTCCAATTAACCATCTCTATTGCCAACGTAACGCACCTTTTTGGCTAAATAAATATTGGTGCGTTACGGCGGATTGGTAAATTTTCGTAAAAATCTCAAGTTGGTCGCCGCCTAACGCACCCTACAATAAAGAAACTCACTTTTTGGCTAAATATTGGTGCGTTACGGCGGATGGCTAAATTTTGGTAAAAATCTCAAGTTGGTCGCCGCCTAACGCTACAATAAAGAAACTCACTTTTTGGCTCAATATTGGTGCGTTACGGCGGATTTCTAAATTTTGGTAAAAATCTCAAGTTGGTCGCCGCCTAACGCACCCTACAATCAAGAAACTGGCATCGGAATTTGGAGAATACCATCGGTTCCCACATGACAATTTAGCTTAATTTTTTCCATCTATTTTGCTCCAGAAAAACCTATTATATTTTATCTAAAATTAGTCTAAATTTACCAGTATATTGATAATTAATCTTACAACCAAACAAACCGGGTTTCTATCAGCATGAAGGTTGGGTGACAGAGATGGTCGTCAATTACCCGGTTTCTGGATAGAGGCGATCGCCTCATCCTAGGTACTGTCTCAATACAGGTGACATCCGATAAAGGCGATCGGTTTTTTCCAGCCAACAACGACGGCTAAGAGATTGTAAGGTATTGAGTAAATCTGCAGATGGCATCGGGGCAATTTCTAAGAGTTTGACTAGGGCGATCGCCTCATCTTCTTTAGCTAAAAGCGATAAAAGTTGCTTTTCTGGTTCCGATAGGTAAGCCAACGGTTGCTGTAAAATATCTTGCAAATCTTGAGGCAATAAAAAAGGCTGATTTGCTAACAATTCACTCACGGTTAAGCCTAATTCAACCATGAAATTAGCCACAGTTTTTAACCATAACGGGTTGCCTTGATAATAGTCAATAAATCGGGAGCCATTTGCTTCGGGTTCTAATCCTTGTTGGGCGATAATTTGGTGAGCGGATGCAGTGTCTAACCCCCTCAAGATTAAGTTATGGGTATTTGGGTGTTTAATTTGAGCAATTTCTCGCGGGTATTCCCAACCCATCAGGATAAAACAACTTTGATGCGATCGCTCTTTAATTTGTTTAAATAAACTGCGATAATCCTCAGATTTTGGTTGATAGTGACCAGCCAATTCACCCCGCCTAAATAGGTAATTGATATCATCTAAAATAATTAAACAGCGATGATTTTGTAAATATTTCATCAGGGGTAGCCGTGAAGTTTGATTATCCCCCTCGGCAAAAATTTCGGTTAAATTATTTTGCAATTGGGCGACAGTGGGGCAAGTTTCCAGACTACGCCAAATCACATATTCAAATTCATGTTTAATTTCTTCTACCAGTTTGATACCCAGGGCGGTTTTTTCCATCCCTATCATGCCAGTAATAGTTAAAATTTGTGCTTTTTCTGTGAGGATTAATGTTTTGAGGAGTTCCAGTTCAGCAGTACGATTATAGAAGTTACCTAACTTAGGCATTTCACTTAAATCGTGATGGAAAGTTGGGCTTTGTTGGGGGTTAGATGTTACTTGATTTTCCGGGTTTTGGTTGGGTATATCTGGTGGTTGTCTGGCTTGTCCACAAGTGTTAAAACTACTAATGGCTACAACGTCCTGTGCAAAATTTGTCACATGATCAATTTGCCACCTCTGTATGGTCGAGCGAAAATTGGATTTCTTAACCTCTTCTCCCAACTCCTCTGAAAGAGTCTGCCATAATTTCGCTCCAACATCCCGAACATAACTCTCGTTACAGTGCTTTTCCTGGGCAATTTCGCTGTATTTCTTGCCTTGCAGAGTTCCCCGTGCGATCGCCTGTTGCAAGTCATCAAGGTGTTGCCCAGTCTTAGCAAACACCAGAGCGTCAGCCATTTTTAGCACTTCATCAACATTCATGGAGTCGGGTAGATTTTGTGATTTTCCATATTATAGCCAACATTTACCAGCATTTTACCACAAATTATTGCATTTTACCACATTTTTGACGAGGTGGAGTTGGAGTTGCCAACAAAATTGCCAACAAAATTATATTTTTTCCAAACCCAGTCATAACAAGTCGTTGCTATGATCAATATAAATCAACTGTTATCGATTTATTAAGGTTAACTACATGGAGCAAGCTCTAGAGAAGCACACAGAGCAACCTGCACCTTTTAGGCTCTACAATAGCAAGCAGAGCCTAACCATAAAAATCCTTAAAGAAGGCGATCAAGTTTTGAATGTCTCATACATTGGCGATCAAATCCATATAGTGGTGCGCCAAAAAAACGAGGAAGTTTTAATTTACGTCGTCTTTCTTGATGAGGGTGGACAGCCTAGATTGTCTAAAAAACCAGCGATTACTATCACTTCTGGAGATGGTGAAGTTGAAGCCTCGGCTATCGATCCTAATAGTGGAGAGGAAATTTTGTCTATAACGTATACGGGTGAATGAGGTAAATAGTGGGTAAGAAGTCTCTTAAAATTACCGTCAACGGGTTGAATGATGATAACTACGCGGATGTCGCTCATCAGGTAGTTAAAGCAGTCAAGTCCGAAGCTCCCAATAGTGATATTTCTATTCTAGGGGCAAGTCCAGAAGTGTTTGAAGGTTCCTCTAAAAAGAAAATAAAAGGTGATTAATGTGGCAAGTCAAAAGCGACCAAAAGAACACCAAAAAGCACAAAAATTAGTTAAGCAGAGGGATGGGAACGAATGTGAAATTTGCGGTAAAATAGGAGAAATCGCACATGGACATCATGTTATTGCTTACAGTGATGGTGGGCCAGCGGATTTAACAAATATGATGACGCTTTGCCCAGACTGTCACAGAGCTTATCACAATGGTGAAATAAAAGTAGATATTTGGCGATTTTAATTAAAACGTCAAATTTTTGTGTAGTAGTTTAATTGAACGTGATAGTGTGCGTTATGCGGATAAAAATTTATGGATATAATCGGTAATTTATAGATTCACTTTAACGCACCTTTGTTGCTAAATATTGGTGCGTTACGGCGGATTGGTAAATTTTCGTAAAAATCTCAAGTTGGTCGCCGCCTAACGCACCCTACAATAAAGAAACCGGGTTTCTGTGAGCATTTTGGTTGGGTGACAGAGATTTGGTGTCAATTACCCGGTTTCTGAATTAAGTTTACCGCTGATGCTATAATCAAATAATCATATCTATAACAATCGATAACTAAGATGTCGCCCGCTAAAGAAATCTCAATTTCCTTACCAACATCCCTAGTACAATTTATTGAGAACTATAAAACCGCCAAAGGATGTCAATCCCCTGACCAAGTGATTCAATTAGCTTTAGAATTATTGAGAAATCAAGAACTAGAATCCGCTTACAGAGAAGCATCTAGTGAAATTGATTCCGCTTGGGATATTACAATTGCCGATGGATTAACCGATGAAACGTGGTGAAATTTACTATGCTAATCTCAGTCCGGCGGTTGGATCGGAAATGGATAAACGCCGCCCCGTGCTTATAGTAAGTAACGATGCAAATAACCGCGCAGCGGATACAGTGACAATTCTACCCATTACCTCTAATGTGACTCGCGTTTACCCTTTTGAAGTGTTAATCAATCCAGAGGATAGCGGTTTATCCAAGCCTTCCAAGGTGCAAGCGCAGCAGGTGCGAACTATTTCTAAACAAAGGATCGGTGGGGATGCCGTGGGTTTTTTGAGTCAGGAAGTTATGCAAATAGTAGAGACTGCCCTCAAACTCCACTTCAAGCTAGATTAAATTTCCTCACGATCGCCATTGATTCATTCACCTTTATTTGTGGTTAAAAAAGCGCGATTCCCGTCTCTGGATCCGCTGCGCGGAATCGCGCCTCAAGCAACTAAGCAAAAAAACCGGGTTTCTATGAGTATTTTGGTTGGGTGGCTTTCGATGGTCGTAAATTACCCGGTTTCTGAAGCCCTCTACCAACCCCAAAACGGCGATCGCTTGCCATTACAAAATAGTTAAATAAGTGTCCATTGAGTCTTTGGTAGCGTTAGTTGGGGGTAAATTTCTGCCTCCAATTAACCATCTCTATTGCCAACGTAACGCACCTTTTTGGCTAAATATTGGTGCGTTACGGCGGATTGCTAAATTTTCGTAACAATCTCAAGTTGGTCGCCGCCTAACGCTACAATAAAGAAACTCACTTTTTGGCTAAATATTGGTGCGTTACGGCGGATTGCTAAATTCTCGTAAAAATCTCAAGTTGGTCGCCGCCTAACGCACCCTACAATAAAGAAACTCAAGTTGGTCGCCGCCTAACGCTACAATAAAGAAACTCACTTTTTGGCTAAATATTGGTGCGTTACGGCGGATTGCTAAATTTTCGTAAAAATCTCAAGTTGGTCGCCGCCTAACGCACCCTACAATCAAGTAAAATTTCTCAGTAAGTCTTTGGTAGGGTGCGTTAGTTGGGGGTAAATTTCTGCCTCCAATTAACCATCTCTATTGCCAACGTAACGCACCTTTTTGGCTAAATATTGGTGCGTTACGGCAGATTGCTAAATTTTCGTAAAAATCTCAAGTTGGTCGCCGCCTAACGCACCCTACAATCAAGTAAAATTTCTCAGTAAGTCTTTGGTAGGGTGCGTTAGTTGGGGGTAAATTTCTGCCTCCAATTAACCATCTCTATTGCCAACGTAACGCACCTTTTTGGCTAAATATTGGTGCGTTACGGCGGATTGCTAAATTTTCGTAAAAATCTCAAGTTGGTCACCGCCTAACGCACCCTACAATAAAGAAACTGCCTCATTAACAGTAAGATTATTTTCAGAGGCAATATTTTCAATTAGATAGTATAATTCATCAGGCAAGTTTTCAATTTGCAGTGTAACCATTGCCATCACACAATAAATTGATTGAGCGATATTACCAGTTTAACTTAATAACTGCCAGAAAATCAACCCAATCCACCTGATTTAGGGGAGTTCGTGAGGAGGAGAGGTATTCGCAGAACCCGACCCTACAATTATTAATTATTAATTATTAATTATCCAAGCGATCGCTTTCAATTACAAAATAGTTAAATAAGTGTCCATTGAGGTTTCGGGTAATAGCTTTAATTGCTGATTTGTCAAATCCAGTTCGATTCCTAATGCTTCCAAAGGCAAAACCCCCAAAAGCGGGTCGCGTCCTCCAGGTAATTCTAAGCATTCAAAAGTTCCTTCTCTACCCAATAGGGAAATACTAGCGTCTCGGAAAACTCTGGCTTTACTGAATCCGTTAGCCGTGGCTACATCAACTTCTTTTAGTAATTCTAAACCTAATTGGGCGATCGCATTGGAAGGAAGGCATAATGTCGTAGCTCCTGTATCCACCAGAACATTATTTAAAGTTAGCGATCGCACTTGTTCGACTGGAATCAAACCTTGTCTGGCATTGGCTTGGTCGATCCGGTTCGTTATGGTTAAAGTCGTGATAATTCGGCCCATGGTCTTTTCTGTGGGATTTGACATGATTGTACCTCCTGCTACTCTACCTCAATTATGACTAATTTTTGAGCAGAGGTGGGATTTCCAAAGCCATGGAGTCTCATGATCACCTTCAACTCAGAAACCGGGTTTTTGCCAGTTTCATCACCAGTTTAGCACAAGAAAGCCAACCCAGCACAGACACAAACGGGGTTGCTCATGTAAAATTATTAATTAGTTAGCGGGATCAGAAACCGGGTTTCTGGAAATCGGCTTTTTGGGGGGAGTTATATTACCTACTATAAAATTATCAATTATTAATGATTAATTTTATCGACTTTTATATTCCAGCTTGGGAAAACTGTAGTCAGTACGATCGCCAGTCGGGATTTTTCGCCAGCGCACTCATTCGCCGGGTCGCCGCCGGGTTGGGTCTCCTGTTGCATAATCATGGAAAAATGCGATCGATTATGGGTTGTCAGTTTCACCCGGGGGACTTGGAGCCTATTCAAACATCCTCCGGGCGGCCGGGTTTCACTTCCAAAAAGAGGGCGATCGCCTTTGGACTCTCTTATCGGACAATGGCCACAATCGCCGGGTCACTTTTCCCCGGAAGCCTTCGAGGATGACCCCGACCTAGCATTGATGACCTGGGGCGACCCCCCTCTGTCACCTTCTCCTAGAAACCTTTAGGGCGACCCTCCCAAAAAAAGCCCCCAGGGGTTGACAACCACCCAGAGTTAATGCTAATATATTGACATATTGTTTAATAATCGAATATTTGCTAAAATCCAAAAAACGGCAATATTTCGATTATATCAAATAATAGCACGGTGAAAGACAAAAAGCAAGCCCGCCCACTGACCAAAAAAATGGGGGTGGTAAGGAAGGATAGTTTTTGGGGACGGTATCAATTTTATCAGCTAAGTTGTTCTTGATGTCTCCATAGAGTGATACCCTAAGAAATGGCAATATTAAATTCTTCTAAAGCTTGCCGAAACATCGGATTAGCGAAATAAGGAAATAGGCGAAAGCATGGTCAGCACCGCAGAAAAAACAAAAATCGGCTACATTACCCAAGTAATTGGTCCAGTTGTAGATATTAAGTTCCCTGATGGCAAACTGCCGGAAATCTACAACGCTCTGAAAATCTCTGGCAAAAACGAAGCCGGCCAAGAGATTTCCGTGGTCTGTGAAGTTCAGCAACTTCTTGGGGATAACCAAGTGCGATCGGTTGCCATGAGTGGTACAGATGGCTTGGTTCGGGGTATGGAAGCCACAGACACAGGGAGAGCGATTCAGGTTCCGGTGGGTTCTGGAACTCTAGGTCGTATCTTTAACGTGGTGGGCGAACCCATTGATAACCTGGGTCCGGTTCCCAATGATGAAACTTCTTCTATCCACCGCCCCGCACCCGCTTTTGTAGATTTGGAGACTAGCCCATCGGTCTTTGAAACAGGCATTAAAGTGGTAGACCTGTTGGCTCCCTATCGTCGTGGAGGCAAAATCGGCCTATTTGGGGGGGCTGGTGTTGGTAAAACTGTAATTATTATGGAGTTGATCAACAACATCGCTAAGGCTCACGGGGGTGTTTCCGTGTTTGGTGGTGTGGGAGAACGTACCCGCGAAGGGAATGACCTCTACAACGAAATGATCGAGTCCGGCGTAATTAACAAAGAAGATCTGGGTCAGTCTAAGGTGGCTCTGGTTTATGGACAAATGAATGAACCCCCCGGAGCGCGGATGCGGGTGGCTCTGTCGGCTCTGACAATGGCTGAATACTTCCGTGATGTCAGTAAACAAGACGTTCTATTATTTATTGACAATATCTTCCGGTTTGTACAAGCGGGTTCGGAAGTGTCTGCTCTCCTGGGACGGATGCCTTCTGCTGTGGGATATCAGCCCACGTTGGGGACGGAAATGGGTGAGCTGCAAGAACGGATTACTTCTACGAAAGAAGGCTCGATTACCTCTATTCAAGCGGTATATGTTCCGGCTGATGACTTGACCGACCCGGCTCCGGCTACTACTTTCGCTCACTTGGACGCGACCACTGTATTGTCTCGTTCTTTGGCATCTAAGGGTATTTATCCGGCGGTTGACCCCCTCGATTCCAGTTCCACTATGTTACAGCCTAGTGTGGTCGGGGAAGAACACTACCAGACCGCTCGTGCTGTACAGTCTACTTTGCAGCGCTATAAAGAACTGCAAGATATTATCGCGATTCTGGGTCTTGATGAACTTTCTGAGGAAGACCGCCTGGTTGTGGCTCGGGCTCGGAAAATTGAACGGTTCCTATCTCAGCCTTTCTTTGTGGCTGAGGTGTTTACTGGTTCTCCGGGTCAATATGTGCCCCTGGAAAAAACTATTAAGGGCTTCCAGATGATTCTCAATGGAGAACTTGACGATATGCCAGAACAAGCCTTCTATATGGTCGGTGATATCGATATGGCGATCGCTAAATGGGAAAAAATGAAGGCTGAGAATAAATAACTCGGTCTGATTAACCTGCAAAGGTGTAGTTAGAGAATCAGAGTCAGAGGAGATAATCCGCCTGATTCTGATTCTTGAGTGCAAAAAAGGCGCTTCAATTGTGGATTTTACTATTAATAACTGAAAATGACATTAACTGTGCGTGTTATAGCCCCTGACCAAACGGTTTGGGATGATACGGCTCAAGAGGTGATTCTCCCAAGCACTACCGGTCAGCTTGGTATTCTTAGTGATCACGCTCCCCTACTAACGGCTTTAGATCCGGGAGTTATGAGAGTGAGAGCTAAAAATGAATGGGTGACTATTGCCCTCATGGAAGGGTTTGCCGAAGTTCAAAATAATGAAATAACTGTTCTGGTCAATGGTGCCGAGAAAGGTGCAAATATTGATGTGGGGACAGCCCGCGAAGCCTATAATCAAGCTCAAGCAGCCGTAGAAGCTGCTAACGCTGGTGGGAATGTGCAGGAGCAAATGAAAGCGAAGCAAGGGTTAAAGCGTGCCAGAGCCCGTCTACAGGCGGCGGGTGACAAGGCAATGGAATAACCAGTTTCTGGTGAAATCAACCACCAAGATCAAAGAGACAAGGCGTGCTTATAGACAGGGCGTGCCTTGTCTGTACATTTTTTATCAAAATGTTTAGTGATGGTTTTTCAGACTGCCAATTAGCGTGAACTAACCAACGACACACAACAGTATGATCGCTAATTTCCCATGGACGGGAAATACAACCTGGGAGTTAGGGTTTGCCACCACATCAAATGCGATCGCTACCTCTACAGTATTCAATAGATATCGCCAACAGCGAGGAAAGGTTAGTTGGCAAGGAGTCTAACCGTCCCTAGAGGTTCGGTAAATACCCCTTCATCAAAATGACTAACCACCCACAGTATAGAGATAAGAATCGATCCTGAAGATCTTATTCAAATAAGAACCCCCGGACTAAATTAAAGTTTCCAGGTTTGACCTGTGGTCAGATACTTGGGCAAATCAATAGCGCCTGAGTAAAGCCGATTTTGTAGTTATGATAGGAGCCAAGACACCAATATGGGAAAAGTAGTTGGAATTGACTTAGGAACCACAAACTCTTGTGTAGCGGTAATGGAAGGTGGTAAACCCACTGTAATAGCCAATGCAGAGGGTCTTCGCACCACCCCGTCAGTAGTTGCTTATGCTAAAAATGGCGATCAGCTAGTGGGACAAATCGCCAAGCGCCAAGCGGTCATGAACCCGGACAACACATTCTATTCAGTAAAACGGTTCATTGGTCGTAAGCAGGAAGAAGTTAGTAATGAGTCTACAGAAGTTTCTTACAAGGTTCTCAGAGACAGTAGCGGCAACGTTACGTTAAGCTAGACTGTCCCGTCCCGCACGAGATAGACAATTTGCGCCAGAGGAAATTTCCGCCCAGGTACTACGCAAACTGGTGGAAGATGCTAGTACCTATCTAGGGGAAACGGTAACGGAAGCTGTAATCACTGTTCCGGCTTACTTTAATGACTCTCAACGCCAAGCGACTAAGGATGCTGGTAAAATTGCTGGTGTTGAAGTTAAGCGGATTATCAACGAGCCTACCGCTGCTTCCCTAGCCTATGGGATGGATAAAAAAAGCAATGAGACTATTTTAGTCTTTGACCTTGGGGGTGGTACTTTTGATGTTTCCATCCTAGAAGTGGGTGATGGGGTATTTGAAGTATTGGCTACCTCTGGTGATACTCACCTCGGTGGTGATGACTTTGACAAAAAAATAGTGGACTACCTCGCTGGGGAGTTCATGAAAGCAGAAGGTGTTGATCTGCGTAAGGATAAACAGGCGCTACAACGTCTAACAGAAGCGTCGGAAAAAGCGAAGCAGGAACTATCTAGCGTTACCCAAGCTGAAATTAACTTGCCGTTTATTACGGCGACTAGCGATGGTCCTAAACATTTGGATATGACCCTCACCCGCGCTAAGTTTGAGGAAATCTGCTCTGATTTAATTGACCGCTGTCGCATTCCTGTGGAAAATGCGATCCGGGATGCGAAACTGGATAAGTCTGCTATTAATGAAGTGGTAATGGTAGGAGGTTCTACCCGTATTCCAGCGGTTAAGGAGTTGGTTAAACGGGTTCTGGGTAAGGAACCTAACCAAACGGTGAACCCTGATGAAGTGGTGGCTGTGGGTGCTGCGATTCAAGCGGGTGTTCTGGCTGGTGAGGTTAAGGATATTCTGCTGCTAGATGTTACTCCTCTGTCTCTGGGTGTGGAAACCCTGGGCGGTGTGATGACTAAGATTATTCCCCGTAATACCACTATTCCTACTAAGAAGTCTGAGGTGTTCTCAACAGCAGTTGATGGTCAGACTAATGTGGAAATTCACGTTCTCCAGGGTGAACGGGAAATGTCCAATGATAACAAGAGTTTGGGAACTTTCCGCCTCGATGGGATTCCTCCGGCTCCCCGTGGTGTTCCTCAAATTGAGGTAACTTTTGATATTGATGCCAATGGTATCTTGAATGTTACTGCTAAGGATAAGGGTACTGGTAAGGAACAATCTATCAGCATTACTGGTGCTTCGACTTTACCGGATACGGAAGTTGAACGCATGGTTAAGGAAGCTGAAAAGAATGCAGCCACCGACCGTGAACGCCGTGAACGTATTGACCGTAAGAACCAGGCTGATACTTTGGCTTATCAGGCTGAAAAGCAAATTTCGGAACTGGGTGATAAGGTTCCCGCTGATGATAAGTCTAAGATTGAGGCTATGATTAAGGACCTGCGGGATGCGATCGCTCAGGAAAATGATGATCAGATTAAAACCTTGACTACAGATCTGCAACAGGCGCTATATACTCTCAGCAGTAATCTATATCAGCAAGCTGGTGGCGCTGCGCCGGGTGCTGAGGGGCCTGGACCGGGTGCTGGTCCTACTGATGGTGATGGAGGCGGTTCTGATGATGTAATTGATGCGGACTTCACCGAAGCTAAATAAGTTAGTAAAGGTTGAGTATTGCAGATAATTTGACTCGGATTCTATGATAGAGGGTATTATATTAATATCCCTCTATTTTTTTGGGAATTTGTCGAGGAGGTTCTTTGAAAAAAGCGATCGCACTACGAGAACTCAGACAATTTAGTGATTTTTTAGATCGAGCTATTCGCATTCCCGGAACTTCCCAAGGTATTGGTTTAGATCCTCTCATCGGATTAATTCCTGGTGGTGGTGATTTATGGGGAGCGGTATTAGCTGCATATATTGTGTTTAGGTCTTTGCAATTAGGTGTACCTAAGAAATTATTGCTGATTATGACATACAATATTGTCATAGATACGGTGTTAGGAAGTGTGCCAATATTTGGTGATTTATTTGATGTATTTTGGCAAGCCAATGTTAAAAATGTCGATATATTAGAGTCATATTTAAGTGATTGTGAAGGGGAAGATATAAACAATATTAAAAACTATTCAGCCGGGAATTTTTCGGGTAAAGGTTGCCTGATATTTACGGCGGTGTTATTCGTCACATCAATCATAGTTTTGGCATTAATAATTATTGTGTCTTTCAGCGGTTAAATAATGTGGAATTGCCTATATATATGGGCAGAGATTGGGGGTTAATCCTAATTAAATATCAAAAGGCGATCGCTTGAATCATACTTAACAAAAATTTAACATATAGTAACTGCCAGGATAATTAGGGAGTTGGCTGTTCCCTGTGGTAAGTAAAGACCAGGCACAGCTTACCCCTACTTTTCAGTGTTAAACTTCCTGTAGTATGTATTACCTGTTACCCGATTCAGGTATTATCCAATCAATCACCTGTTTCCCGGACTCCCGGGATTAATTTGAGATTATGGCAAAATCTAAAAAAACCGACAACTCCACATCTGTCAAAATTGACATGAAGGACCCTCAATACTTTTTTAACCGAGAACTGAGTTGGCTAGAATTTAACCGCCGGGTACTAGCGGAAGCATTAGATCCTCGCACGCCACTATTAGAGCGTCTAAAATTCATGGCAATATTTAGTTCCAATTTAGACGAATTTTTTATGGTGAGGGTAGCCGGGTTAAAACGCCAAATGGAAGCCCATGTTAATAAACGTACCCCTGACGGTCGCACTCCCAGACAGCAGCTTACAGAAATTCACGAGAAGTTGCTACCCATGGTATCTGAGCAACATAATGTTTTTGATAAAATTATCAAACCTGAACTAGGACAACATAATATTCACCTCCTGAACTACATTGACTTAAATCAGGAACAGCGGAACTATTTACACGAGTATTTCGAGTCACAAATTTTCCCAGTTCTCACTCCGTTAGCCATTGATAGAAGCCATCCTTTTCCCTACTTATCTAACCTCAGTCTTAATCTAGTGGTGGTGCTAAAAAATCCCGAAACTAACGAAGATCTATTGGCTCGAATTAAAGTCCCGAAACTATTACCTAGATTTATTGCTATTCCCGACCAATTCCAGAAACGGGAAGAGAGCGAAAGTTGTTTTTGGGCGGGAGTTCCAATTGAACAGCTAATTGCTCATAATTTGGAATCTCTATTTCCCGGAATGAATATCCTCGATTACTATCCCTTCCGAATTACCCGGGATGCGGATTTATCGGTTCAGGAGGATGAGGGAGATGATTTATTACTAGCGATTGAACAGGAGTTAAGAAAGCGACGTTTAGGCGGTTCGGTGGTGAGATTAGAAGTAAATACCGCCATGCCTGAGTATATCCGAGATATGTTAATGGAGGAACTAGAAATAGATCCAGAGGATATTTATAGCTTAGATGGACTGCTAGACCTGAAGGATTTGATGTCATTTATAGGCCTTCCTATACCGGAGTTAAAAGATCCTGATTGGACTCCGGCTCTACCCAAATGGTTAGCTGATAGTGATGAAACTACCTGTTCGAGTAATGGGGAACTGGAAAAGGATATTTTTGCAATTATTCGACAGGGTGATGTATTGGTGCATCATCCCTATCAATCTTTTTCAGCGACGGTACAGCAGTTTATTACCCAGGCGGCGGATGATCCGAATGTGTTGGCGATTAAGATGACTTTGTACCGAACTTCTGGGGATTCGCCAATTATTAATGCTCTCATTGCGGCGGCGGAGAATGGTAAACAGGTGGCGGCTTTAGTGGAGTTAAAGGCGCGATTTGATGAGGAAAATAATATTCATTGGGCGCGGAAGTTAGAACAGCGGGGAGTTCATGTGGTTTATGGGGTGGTGGGGTTAAAAACCCATACCAAAATTGTGATGGTTGTGCGCCATGAAGAAGGTCATATCCGCCGTTATGTTCATATTGGTACGGGGAACTATAACCCGAAAACGGCGAAACTTTATACAGATTTGGGGTTGTTTAGTTGTCGGGAAGAGTTGGGAGAGGATTTAACGGATTTGTTTAATTTCTTGACGGGGTATTCTCGCCAACAGTCCTATCGAAAATTGCTGGTTGCGCCTGTGAATATGCGCGATCGCTTTTTGGGTTTAATTCGCCGGGAAATTGACAACTGTAACGCCGGGAAGACGGGGCGAATTGTGGCGAAGATGAATTCTTTAGTAGACCCGGAAATAATTGCTACTCTTTATGAGGCTTCCATGGCGGGAGTAACGATTGATTTAATTGTGCGAGGGATTTGTTGTTTACGTCCGGGGGTGAAAGGAATTAGTGAAAATATCAATGTAATTAGTATTGTGGGGCGATTTCTGGAACACTCTCGGATTTTCTATTTCCACAATCATGGTGAGGAGGAGGTTTATATTGGTTCAGCAGATTGGATGCCGAGAAATTTAAACCGACGAGTAGAGGCGATCGCACCAGTAGAAGATCCGAAAATTGTCAAAGATTTACAGGAAATCCTAGGGATTATGCTATCAGATAATCGTCATGCTTGGGATTTACAGTCTGACGGGATTTATATTCAGCGTCAACCGGCTGATAAGGCTCCTGAACTAAGCGCCCAAACAATTTTTATGGAAACAGCGGAAACGGGGAAATAAAGTCCCATCAAAGTGCGAAAAACCCCACCGTTTATAGGTGGGGTAAATTTTCCTAACTGTTAGGAAATCAACCTCTAATTCCCCCTGTTATAAAGGGAGAATTAAGGAGACTGAATTAGTCTAGGTCAGGCATAGCGAGAACTGGCTCAGTCTCGCGATCAATTCCTTTTTCAAAGCCAGCCACAGCAGCGCGGGCGCGACCTGCGTGCCACAAGTGACCAACCAGGAAGAAGAAAGCGAGAATAAAGTGAGAAGCAGCCAGCCAAGCACGGGGGTTAACGTAGTTGAACCCTTGAGCTTCAGTAATGATACCGCCTACGGAGTTGATAGAACCGTTAGGAGCATGGGTCATGTACTCAGCAGCGCGACGTACTTGCCAAGGCTGAATGTCATTTTTGAGCTTGTTCAGGTCAAGGCCGTTAGGTCCACGCAGAGGCTCAAGCCAGGGGCCTTTGAAGTCCCAGAAACGCATAGTTTCACCACCGAAGATGATTTCACCAGTGGGGGAGCGCATCAGGTATTTACCCAGACCAGTGGGGCCTTGGGCGGAACCGATGTTAGCACCGAGTTTTTGGTCACGAACTAGGAACACAAAGGACTGAGCTTGGGATGCTTCAGCGTTAGTGGGGCCATAGAATTCGCTGGGATAAGCGGTGTTGTTAAACCAGACGAAAGCAGAGGCAATGAAAGCCATCAGAGACAAAGCACCGAGGCTGTAGGATAGATAGGCTTCTCCAGACCAGATGAAGGCACGACGAGCCCAACCAAAGGGCTTAGTCAAGATGTGCCAAACACCACCAGCGATGCAGATCAGACCGATCCAGATATGACCGCCGATGATATCTTCCATGTTGTCCACACCAATTATCCAACCTTCACCACCGAAGGGGGCTTTAAGTAGGTAGCCAAAGATAACCAACGGGTTTAGGGTAGGATTGTTGATGATGCGAACGTCACCACCACCAGGAGCCCAAGTATCGTAGACACCGCCAAAGAACATGGCTTTGAATACGAGTAGAAGCGCACCGCAGCCCAACAGAATCAGGTGATAACCGATGATGTTGGTCATTTGGTTTTTATCTTTCCAGTCGTATCCGAAGAAGGAGGAATATTCTTCCAGGACTTCAGGACCACGAACAGCGTGATAAATGCCACCTAAGCCGAGAACTGCAGAGGAGATCAAGTGTAGTACGCCGACGACAAAGTAGGGGAAAGTGTTAATCACTTCACCACCAGGCCCGACACCCCAACCTTGGGTAGCCAAGTGAGGCAACAGAATCAGACCTTGCTCATACATGGGCTTTTCGGGAACGAAGTGGGACACTTCAAACAGGGCCATTGCCCCAGCCCAGAATACAATGAGTCCAGCATGGGCTACATGAGCGCCCAGCAGTTTTCCAGAAAGATTGATTAAACGAGCGTTACCAGACCACCAGGCGAACCCTGTGGATTCTTGGTCGCGACCGCCTAAGTAAGAATTGCTAGAGAGCGTTACCACGCGGTAATACCTCCTCAGGGAATACAAAGTTTTGATGAGGTTGATCGGCTGGAGCCATCCAAGCGCGAATACCCTCGTTGAGCAGAATGTTCTTAGTATAGAAGGTTTCAAACTCCGGATCTTCTGCGGCGCGTAATTCTTGTGACACGAAGTCATAAGCACGCAGGTTTACAGCTAGACCCACTACACCGATGGAACACATCCACAGACCTGTTACGGGAACGAACAGCATGAAGAAGTGTAACCAACGTTTGTTTGAAAAAGCAATACCGAAAATTTGAGACCAAAAGCGGTTGGCTGTCACCATGGAATAGGTTTCTTCCGCTTGGGTCGGTTCAAAGGCTCGGAAGGTGTTAGATCCTTCTCCGTCTTCAAACAGGGTGTTTTCTACTGTAGCACCATGAATAGCACATAGTAGCGCACCGCCGAGGATGCCCGCAACTCCCATCATGTGGAAGGGGTTTAGAGTCCAGTTGTGGAATCCTTGGAAAAATAGGATAAACCGGAAGATACCTGCTACACCAAAGCTGGGAGCAAAGAACCACCCCGACTGACCCAAGGGGTACATTAAGAATACGCTCACGAACACGGCAATAGGGCCGGTGAAAGCGATCGCATTATAAGGACGAATGCCAACCAACCGGGCGATTTCCAACTGACGCAGGCAGAACCCAATCAGTGCGAAAGCTCCATGCAGGGCTACAAAAGCCCATAAACCCCCTAATTGGCACCAGCGGGTAAAGTCCCACTGAGCTTCGGGACCCCACAGGAACAGTAGGGAGTGCCCCAAACTGTTAGCGGGGGTGCTGACGGCAGCGGTCAGAAAGTTGCAACCTTCTAGGTAGGAACTGGCGAGTCCGTGGGTGTACCAAGAGGTAACAAAGGTGGTTCCTGTCAACCATCCGCCGATAGATAGATAGGCGCAGGGGAAAAGCAGGATACCCGACCATCCCACAAATACGAACCGATCGCGCTTCAGCCAGTCATCGAGGACATCAAACCATCCTCTAGTGACTTGAGGGCGCTCGACTGCTATAGTCATTTGAGAACGTTCCTCGGGATTTTCTAAAGATCATGCTTTGTTAAGCAAGTTAACATAAATATATATTACAGTTCACATTTTTGGCAAAGATTTCTGAGATTTTTATGAACACACAGACAGAAAAGGCCGCTATGGGCGATCGCATTCTTGAAAAGCAAATCTTAGGTTCGCGTCGCTTCAGTAACTACTTTTGGGCGACCACAATCACTATTGGCGGGGTAGGTTTTCTGCTGGCTGGGCTTTCCAGCTATTTGGGCCAGAACCTGTTACCCTTTGCTGACCCTTCCCAACTAATTTTTCTTCCCCAGGGGCTGGTCATGGGACTTTATGGCACTGCTGCCATATTATTAGCGACATACCTATGGCTAGTCGTTATCTGGGATCTTGGTGGCGGTTACAATAGATTTGACCAGGAAACTGGGGAAATCGAGATTTTTCGTTGGGGGTTTCCTGGCAAGAACCGCCGGGTTGAGTTCAACTGCAATCGTTCCCAAGTCCAATCTATTCGGGTAGATCTCAAAGAAGGACTTAGCCCCCGTCGCGCCTTGTATCTAAAATTAAAGGACAGGCGGGAAATTCCTTTAACCAGGGTGGGCCAGCCTATGGCTTTATCTGAGCTAGAAAATGATGGGGCCCAACTGGCTAAGTTTCTACAGGTTCCCTTGGAGGGACTTTAACATCAGGTACATGAAAAATAGACTACTAACCATGATTAGAGGGTGGCTGTGGCTTTTGTCTCTGGTGTTCCTGGTTCTGGTAACTGGCTGTGGTAACCCATCAGTTGGGGACTCCATGGGGGTCCAAAATACCACGCCACCCGGCGGCAGTCAAAGGGCTGCTTCCATTTCTGCAACTAATAATTCAAGCATAATGAGCAATTTACCAAGACTCGAAGGAAAGGCAACTATTGTCATGACGGTTAACGGATCGCCGATTACCATTGAGGTAGACGGCATAGCAGCCCCAATTACGGCGGGAAATTTTGTAGATCTAGTTAATCGTGGGGTTTATGATGGGGTGTCTTTTCATCGTGTCGTGCGCGACCCACAACCTTTTGTGGTTCAGGGTGGCGACCCCCAAAGTAAGGATGAAACTGTTCCGACTTCTCGGTTAGGTACGGGGGGATTTATTGACCCGGACACTTCCCAACAGCGCTATATCCCCTTGGAAATTAAACCGAGGAATGCGGATGAACCGATTTATGGCAAAACCTTTGATCAGGCTAAGATTAATGTGGCTCCCCTATTAAGCCATACCCGGGGGGCGGTAGCTATGGCTCGTTCCGCATTACCTGATTCTGCTTCCTCTCAGTTCTATTTTGCTCTGTCGGATTTGCCTTTCCTAGATGGCAATTATGCGGTTTTTGGCTATGTTGTCGATGGTATGGCGGTTGTAGACCAAATTGAACAGGGCGATCGCATTGAGTCGGCTAAGATTATTACGGGGTTAGAGGACCTCCAAAATTAGCAGATTGTTACGATTTGCAACAAGAAACTAAGTTTCTGGGTTGGTAAGTGGCTGTGGATGTTGTGGTGACGGGAATAGGTTTGCGTTCGGCTAGTGGTGATCTGAACCAGACTTGGGAAGCTATCATTAAGGGTCAGACGGCGATCGCCTTGTCTCAACCTTTCCCGGAACTTCCCCCGTCGCCTCTAGCAATGTGGGGAAGCCAACCCACCCACCTACAGCCACTAATTCAGCCGACGGTAGCTGAGACTTTAGCAGATGCCGGGTTAGAATTTCCCTTAACTGATTGTGGGGTAGTAGTGGGGTCTTCTCGTGGCTACCAAGCCGATTTAGAAGGACTGGCTAGGGACACTACAGACAGTTGTCTGGGATTATTCCCTGGTTTTCTGCATGGTCAACTAGGCGCTACGATCGCCGCTATAATTGGCTCTGAAGGTCCGGTATTGAGTCCTATGGCTGCTTGTGCGACCGGACTGTGGGCGATCGCTCAAGGATTTGAGTTAATTAAAACCCAACAATGTCAGCGCGTGATCGTTGGGGCACTCGAGGCTCCCATTACTCCCCTAAGTTTAATCGGATTTGCCAAAATGGGTGCTTTAGCCTCTCGGTCTGCTTACCCATTTTCTCGGCGGCGAGATGGTTTAGCCTTGGGAGAAGGCGCGGCGCTTTTGGTATTGGAGTCAGCAGAACTTGCCCATCGCCGCCATGGTAAGATTTATGGGAGTATTTTAGGCTTTGGTGTCACGGTGGATGCCTGCTATCATAATAAGCCTGATGGTGAGGGAAAAAGTGCGATCGCTGCTATTCAAAGAAGCCTTAATGACAGCCATCTTCATCCTACTGATATTGACTATATTCACGCCCACGGAACTGCTACCATTTTAAATGATCAACACGAAGCCTTTATTATTAATCAACTATTCCCCCATGGTGTAGCGGTGAGTTCCACCAAAGGCGCAACAGGTCACACTTTAGGCGCTTCTGGTGCTTTGGGGGTCGCCTTTTGTTTAAAGGCATTAGAACAGCAACTTTTACCGCCTTGTGTAGGGTTACAGGATTTAGAATTTCCCCTAGATGTAGTCACCACTCCCCGGTCAACGGTGGTCAATAATGTGCTGTGTTTAGGGTTTGGATTTGGGGGGCAAAATGTGGCGATCGCTTTAGGAAATCATCCTCCGAAAAAATAGACTTAATTATTGAAATTCACCACATGGATATCCAACCTAGATAGATAAAAAAGTAGAGACAAAGTATGCCTTGCCTCTACTGTTAGTAGGTACACTTATTAAATTAAGTCACAGGCTTTCCAGTCCAACTAGGTATTTACTTGATGAATTTGAGCCTTATTTAGTTTAGCAAACCAATGGCAAAATTTCCATCAATACTAGACAGCACCAGACACTAGACAAACCTGAAGATATTATCATCTTGCAAACTGATATCAGTCAACCCTTGCAAGACTCCCACCAGTTCCCTGGGAGTTTCCGAGTTAGGCGGATTAACTTGGTAAATCGCCGTAGCATTAGCAAATCCCTGGGGTAAATCACCAATCTCGTAATTAGCTGGAGTTCCTGGCAGAATAATTAAGTCTTGATTCATCTGAAAATCAGCTACCACACTGTAGCCATCCCCAGGAACCAGGATAAAGGTATCATTACCCTCTCCTCCCCGCAGAGTATCAATCCCTCGCATTCCTCCGTACAAGACATCATTACCCTTATCGCCCCAGAGTTCATTATTACCAGCACCACCGATTAAGGTATCATTGCCCTGACCTCCGAAGAGGGTATCATTACCACCCTGTCCAAATAGGATATCATCATCCTTATTTCCAAACAGCACATCATTACCATTGCCACCCACAAGCGTATCATTACCCTGACCTCCAAACAGGGTATTATTACCAGCAGTTCCCTGAAGGAAGTCATTACCCTGAAAACCTAGCAAAGTTTCATCCGAAGCACTACCTAGAATCAAATCAGGATCATCCGTACCAAATAACTGATTTGGGAACTCTAAGGAAGCCTGAGTAATAAAGCCCAAATTCGCATCAGCAATGCCAGGTATAGGAGGTCTGACCGAATTGATATCAATGGGAGGTATAGTAGGCTGTTCGACTTCCGGCTGTTCGACTTCCGGCTGTTCGACTTCCGGCGGTTGAACTGGAGGACGAGGTATGGGAGGAGCAACATCCAAATCCAGGTTAAGCACCGATACATCAGGCACATTGAGACCATCAAAGAGCGGATCGGAACTGACTGTAGGAGCTAAAATTATTTGATAGGGTTGATCTCCGTCAACACGGCCATCATCAGGAACCCCTGTCACAGTTACAGTTTGGGCTTGATTCCAATTAGCGGGAGTAAATACCAACTGATTAGGACTAACAACCCCTTCCTGTGGATTGGAACTACTAACCCCAATGGATACATTAGCAGTCGGTGGGCTATCCAGTACCACTGTAAATCTGTCGGTTTGTCCGTCTTCAGCAGTGACCAAGCCTGCTGTAGGTTCAACTGTCACTCCAGGAGTTGGGTTAACTGTAACCGTCACATTAGCCGTAGCTGTATCAGTTCCATCACTAACTGTGTAGACAAAACCAGCATTTCCGGTAAAATCAGCTTGCGGCGTAAAGATGACATTATCACCATCTAATCTTACTGTAGCATTTTCGGGATTGCTAACACCTGTAACAGTAAGAACATCCTCATCTGGGTCAGTATCATTAGCCAGTAAATCAGCAACCGCAATGGTCAACGCCTGATTTAAGAAACCACGAAATTCATCATCTTGAGGTTCTGGGGGATTGTTAGGCGGCACCGTATTGACCTCTTGAACAAAGGGTGCAGGAGCCACCAACAAGTTCCCTGCTGCGTCGGTAGCAGCTTCTGGGGCTACCTCCACAGTCAAATTCCCCTCAAAGTTGGGGTTAGGAGTTACCAACAGCGTATATTCACTAGAGCTAACTGTGGTTAACTCACCAGCCGTGCCATTGGTGACATTAATGTCATCAACAGTAAAGTCTGTGACCGCTTCCGAGAAAGTGAAGGTAAATACAACATCCCCCGTAGCAATATCCGCATCGCTAGTTATGTTGACCGTAGGAGCTAGAGTATCCACCACTTGTTCAAAGGGTGCAGGAGCCACCAACAAGTTCCCTGCTGCGTCCGTAGCAGCTTCTGGGGCTACCTCCACAGTCAAATTCCCCTCAAAGTTGGGGTTAGGAGTTACCAACAGCGTATATTCACTAGAGCTAACTGTGGTTAACTCACCAGCCGTGCCATTGGTGACAGTAATGTCATCAACAGTAAAGTCTGTGACCGCTTCCGAGAAAGTGAAGGTAAATACAACATCCCCCGTAGCAATATCCGCATCGCTAGTTATGTTGACCGTAAGAGCTAGAGTATCCACCACTTGTTCAAAGGGTGCAGGAGCCACCAACAAGTTCCCTGCTGCGTCGGTAGCAGCTTCTGGGGCTACCTCCACAGTCAAATTCCCCTCAAAGTTGGGGTTAGGAGTTACCAACAGCGTATATTCACTAGGGCTAACTGTGGTTAACTCACCAGCCGTGCCATTGGTGACATTAATGTCATCAACAGTAAAGTCTGTGACCGCTTCCGAGAAAGTGAAGGTAAATACAACATCCCCCGTAGCAATATCCGCATCGCTAGTTATGTTGACCGTAGGAGCTAGAGTATCCACCACTTGTTCAAAGGGTGCAGGAGCCACCAACAAGTTCCCTGCTGCGTCCGTAGCAGCTTCTGGGGCTACCTCCACAGTCAAATTCCCCTCAAAGTTGGGGCTAGGAGTTACCAACAGCCTATATTCACTAGGGCTATCTGTGGTTAACTCACCACGAGTGCCATTGGTGACAGTAATGTCATCAACAGTAAAGCCTGTGACCGCTGCGGAGAAAGTGAAGGTAAATACAACATCCCCCGTAGCAATATCCGCATCGCTAGTTATGTTGACCGTTAGTAATTCCGGGTCTGGGTCGTCGTCGGGTACAACTGGGGGATTATTGACCTGTACAGGGTCAACCGGAATATCATTGTAATTTGGGTCATCACTGGTAGGATTTAGGGAGATTTGGAGTTGTCCTTCATCTCCTGCCTCTCTGGTGATGGTAACTGATTGCGGGATATCCCAGTTCTCAGCAGTAAAGTCTAATGAACCGGGATTAACAGTTACCAATGGTTCAGAAATGACAACCTCAAATTGTACTGGGGCTATAGGTTCACTGGTGAGAGATACCTCAAACTCAGCTGTTTCTCCCACTTGAGCGATAGTGAAGTCAGTAGGATTAATGGAAACTCCTGCTGTATCATCATCAATATTAGTGACCGACACAGTTTGGGCAGGTAACCCGCTAAAAGCTGGGTCTTGACTGATAGCAGGTCCGACAGTAATGGTAAACTCTTGGTCTCCATCATCAATATCGTCGTCTACCCCGGTGATGGTCACAGTTTGTGGGGTTTCCCAGTTTTCGGGATTAAATACCAATTCATTGACGGCAACAGTTCCCTCTGACTCGTCATTGCTGACTATGCTAAGAGTTACATTTGCTGTCGGTTCACTGTCAAGAACTACAGTAAACTCTGTTGTGCCACCTGCTTCAGTAGTTTCCAATCCTTGGAGGGGTTGAATAGTAAAACTACTTGGTGGAACCCCACGTTCTAGTCTCAGCGATCGCGAGTCAAACTGAAATCCTGGTGCTATGTCGGTTGCGGAGAAGTTAATCGAAGTGCCATCAAAATCATTAACAGTATTAAAGGTTAAGCTGTATAGGGTGGCAGGCTGTGTGCCATCACCTGTCCATTGACCACCAAAATCAACCCATGAACCCTGGAGAGCCTTATTTGTTTCCGGATCACCATCGCGATTATCAGCGTCGTCTATTAGCGATTCTGAAGCACTGGGATCAACAGATAAGCCAGGGAATTGACCAGTTTGTAAAACATCAGCAACCTCGATCAATTGCAACTGGTTATCATTAAACAGGGTAAAAAAGCCAATTCCACTGACTTGTTCATTAAATGCTGAACCTTGTCCAGTGGCATCCTGAGTGTCATATATAATGAAAATGGTGAACTCTTCACCAGGTAATACAGTCAGAGATTCAAGGGGTTCTCCAAGAACTCCTGGTTCAGACCTTTGGTCGCTTGCGTATACAAATTGAATACCCATTTTTGCCTTTTCTCCTAATTATCTCACCTACATCACAATCGGTAGAATTATAGCGGTTAAGGATGCTAAATTCATATCCTTACTCATGGATAAAATATGACATCATCCTCATCTATCTGTACTAAATTTGAGACTCCCGCAGTTAATTGCTCAAGCCATATAACGGGGGATTATTGCCTTTTCGTGCCTCTGAACTAGACCCCAAGATTACTCTTGAAACCCCCGTAATACTCACTCCACAAGCATTTTCATCTGGGTTTCTTCTCCCAGCTATGTTATGCCCGAACCCTAGTATCTAGGCGGTACTTTTTCCTCAAAAGTTCCACTCCAGTGCGTCAGCCATATCGGAGTTATGGTGGCCTTACCTAAGCTATTCGGTCTGACGTACCTTACGATTTTCGAGTTTCGAGTCAATAACCCTATACTTGTGCTATTTAACTTTCGAGGTACTGAGTTGGTTGGTTTTTTACAGCCCACATTACTGGTAACAGCCATCGCGATTGTAGCACTAGAAAGACCACAATGGCAAGGTATAAAATTTCACGGGTTCGCCTGTCAAATCAGGAGTGGGAAAGGTGGACATCCTTTGAACACTCAAAGGACTGTACGCTACTAAGCGTTTCCCAAAAAAGGATTCGCTTCCGGATGGTTTAGTTACTGGTCAAAATTCATCTCGTCGTTGAGCCTATCGGCTTAACGGGAGTCCTCTTTTGACCTTTAATATGGACCAAGGGTAGATGGTTCACTATGTCACACCTGGCAGTCTACATGATCTGACTGAAAAATACTACATATAAACGTTTTTTTTTCCGGATCTGGATCATCCCAAAATTAAGTTTTAGTGAACACAGCCCAGAAAAATTGACACCCTACACAGATGTTGATAACCTAGATAGCCATCCTATGCCCAGAGCGCAGGTTCTGATAGTTGCTGTTCATACTCTCCCGTTGAATTTAAGGTGGTTATGAAAGGTTTTCAGACACATCCGATCTGATTGGATCAAGCCAGCCAGATTTAGTTCAAGAAACTATTTTTACTGAGCTTGACTGTATTCTGTTTTCGCTACTCCTTGGGTATCAATCAAGTTAATAGGGTGCATCAGATAGCTAGTAGCATTCCATGTTCAACTACTATTGTTGTTCTCATGCACCCATCATGGAGTTTTCGGAGCTTCGACTTTGCTAGAGGAAGTAGAAATATGGTTATGTGATATTTCTACTCCACTGATTGACCTGGGACAAATTATAGCCAGTAATAGCTGTTAGAACAGCGATGGCTCATCCGCCAATAAAACATCCTCCTCTTCTAAGTCAACGGGATCAAAATTAGAACTGCCTTCAGCTTCCTCAACCTCAAGAGCGATCGCATCATCGGTGGTTGGTATTACAGTCACGCCACTGAGATCTTCGGAACTACCAGCAATCAAGTTAGCTTCTTCACTGCCTTGCAAGTCATCGATGGAGGAGGGATTAACTAAAATGTCCTCCGCTTCCGCTTCCAGATTTTCTGAAGAAGTTTCTGACGAATCACTCTCACCAGTGAGGGGATCAACTTCCGCAGACTCATCAGACTCATCAAGCTCGTCAGATTCATCAGGCTCGTCAGACTCATCAGGCTCATCAGACTCATCAAGCTCATCAGACTCATCAAGCTCGTCAGACTCATCAAGCTCGTCAGACTCATCAAGCTCGTCAGACTCGTCAGACTCATCAGGCTCGTCAGACTCAGCAATATTGCTGGTCACTGCCTCAGATTCTGGAGATGCTTGAGACTCCTCTGGTGTTTCCGAATCATTTTCAGGCACCTGGTCAGATTCCTCCAATTCTTCAGATTCAGGTTCAACCGTCACCGAGTTAGGCCGTTCTTCCGGCTGAGTGGGATTTGAAGAACGTTGGGTGTTAGTGCTGGGTAAATGAATATCCAGGAAATCGCGAATCTCGGCAGCAGTTGTGCGAGTAGCGTTTGGACTTGTCTGGGCTAATGATTCTAAGCGCTGATCGAGTAGGTTAGGGTTAGTATCCCTTAAGCTCAGATAGTTAAAAATCATCACACCATCAGATAGCGCACTGAAACTGCCATCCCCATTAACATCGAGCATCGTATTTTGGGCTAGCTCGAGGTATCGAGTCAATTCGTCAGAGAAGACGCGATTGCCACCAGCGTCACTTGCCACATTTTCTAGTCGCTGATCGAGTAGAGTCGGATTAGTATTGCTTAAGCTGAGATAGTTGAAAATCATCAAACCATCAGTCAGTGCGGATGCACTACCATCTCCATTAATATCTAACTCCCGACGGCTGATGTTGAGTTCGTAGTGATTTTGGGTGTCTTCGTTCTCACCTGCCACCCGAATATAAAATGGCTGGTTGGTAGATGGGAAACTAATCGACATAAATGAGTCACCCCTGACCAGATCAAGATCGAGGCGTTCCCCGTCAGCATTGTAAAGTTCGAGATCTAGTTCTCCCAAACTCGGATCATATTCAATGGTAATCCCATTAGGATGACGCTGAGGAATGCGGCTGGGAGTCACCTTAAACCAATCGACATCACCAGCGTGAATTGACAAGCCAGGAATCTCAATGATGTCATTGAGTCGCAATTCACCCAAGTCAGTAGCCTTGGCCTGAGTATTATTGTCCGTGCTGCCACCGACTCCTTCAAGATGATCAGGTTCAACAACCACACCACCTTGGCGAACTAGGGGTTGATGATTGACTTGTAGGGAGTAGTTGGGGTTGGTATCTCCAGTTTCACTGGAAACCCTCACGAAATAGGTGCCACCCGATTGTCCTTCCAGATTAACCTCTAGGTTATTTTGTCCAGAAGCCTCACCGAGTCGAATGCGGTTTCCTTGTTCATCCCGACTGACACCGCCATTAGCATTACCCTGATAGATTTCCAGATTCAGGTTTCCGCCATGAATGGAGCTAATGTTGATGTCAAGGTTGCCATCATGTTGACCAGTCTCAAACCGATACCAGTCGATATCTTGGCTGTTATGGAGGTTAAAGTCCGCAAACGAGTTTTGTGAACCAGTCAGACGACCGAGATTAAAGGCTGTGCTAGAGGAGTCGTTATTGACGTTGCCGGTAATGTTGCCAGTGATATCAGTGGTTTCGGCATAATCAGGCTCAATACGACGACTGCGATCGCTCGCTTGGGTACGGCGGTCTGGATTTGTCAAGGCTGTCAGGAAGTCATCCCAGCGAGTATCGGCTACGAACCGATAATTGTTCTCATTGTAACGAGAGTCAAAGCCACGGCCTGTGATGGCTGGCAAATAGATACTCAGACCATTAGCACCAGACACATCAACCTGACCGATGATAGCATCATCTAGGGCTTGGGAAACCTCCCTGGCTGCGACACCAATTTGGTTATCGTCACCCAGTAGGTTGTCGATCGCATTCATAAAGCTGCCCAAATCACGCTCATCGGGGTTAGAGAACTCAGTCGATAATGAACGAGCTTGGACAATAGCACTCCAATCATTATCAGTCGCATGATCAAGGACGGTGTCAACAAAGCTATCCAGAGCATTGTTCAGATTTGCCAACCCACCCGTTGTGGTCACAGACTGGGTTTGCGAATTGTTGTAAACATTACCGTAGGATTCTAGAATTGCTGTACCCATTTGTTCAGCACTGATGTTACGGCCTGCGTCAGCGACTTGTTGCAGCCAGCCTGTATAATCCCAACCACTCCAGGGTACAAGTCCCTGAGACGCGACAACCACTTCAGTGAGGTCGTGGAGTTCATAGACTTGCTCAACCACTCCGTTGAGACAGGAATCGAAACCAACCAATTGAAGACTCTCCAAACCAGCCTCTTGAATCGCCTGGGCAACTTCCGACAATTGCAAGTAGTCATTACCATCAGTCTCATCCCATGCGACTCCATCACGACCATTACCGTGATTCCAAACCACCACAGCATAGTTTTGGGCGGCATAGTTTTCTGCGCCCCACTGGATAAACTCAGTCAGGGTGTTTGGATCTCCCATATTCGCTTCCCCAATGGAAGTGAGGTTGCTGGTAATCAGGTTGGGGTTGTTGTCATGCTGAATCAAGCCACGAAGGGTCTCCGTCCAACGGTTACCCTCTGGGTCATAACCGCTAATGAGATCGGCGGAAACATTTTCGACATCAACCTGAACCACCACATTGATATGATCCGGCAGGTTCACAGCTTCCATCTGATTGATATCGTCAATAGCTGCTAATTGAAGATCGTTGTCCCCAGCAATGTAGACCATAATTGTCCATTCAGCCCCACCAGCTTCAACTTGGACTTGAGGAGCGTTTAGGTTCAGATTATAGTTAACAGGGTCATCTCCAGAAACCCGAGCATAATATGGGGTGTTGGCAGCCAAGTCAGTTAGGTTAATTCCCCGGATGCCTTCGCCACTAGGTCCGAAGCTGTTGAGTGGAACTAAACTACCGGACTGATCATACAACTCCAGATTGAGATCGAAATTGGGATCAAACTCAATGGAAATTCGGTGGTCGCGGGTATTATCGCCGGTAGTGAAGCTGAACCAGTCTTCATCATCGCTGTTGTGAATACTGAGATTCGTTTGGCTACTGGTAACATAACGTAATTCAGTGGCTTGTTCGCGACTGTTGTTAGGTTCAAAGCGATCGGGCTCAATGTTACCCAAACCACTACCAGTGGTGATATTCAGACTGTATTGAGGGTTGGTAACACCTTGATAGCCGTAGACTTCAACCCAGTAATTGTCCTCGACACTGCCATTGAATACCACAGATTCGCTGTTAGTAGTGCCTTGAGAAATTCCCAGTAACCCATCCTGGTCATAAACTCGCAGGTCAATATCTCCATCGCCATGATTAAACTCGAGTCGGACTTCAACTTGACCGTTGACAACAGGGCTGAATTGGAACCAGTCTCTGTCTCCCTCGGTATGCAGGGTGAGGTTATTCTCGCTAACCTGACGAATTGAACCAAAGTCGTGGGCGGTTTCTAGGGTGTTGTTTCCTTCGTCTCCTTCAAAGCGATCGGCAGCAATACCACCAGAACTTTGGAACTCACCAAGAGGAGCCTCAATAGTCAGGCGATATTCTGGATTAGTGGCACCGTTGTAGCCAAACACCCGGACATAATAGGTATCAGGACTTAATCCGTTCAAGAAGATAGCTTCTTCATTACCTACTCCACGAGATGCCCGCAGCAGATTATTGTCTGAATCATATAACTCAACATCAATGTCCCCCAAACTGTGTTCAAACTGATCAACAACCACCACATGATTAAACCAGCCTGTTTCTGCGAGGGTAAATCTGAACCAGTCGTCATTACCTGATTCATGGATGGAGAGTTGATGGGGAATCACGCCACTGCTGTTAATTTGAACTGCATTATCCCAACTACTGTTCTCATAGTTCTGATCGTAGTAATCGGGATTAATACTGCTGACATCTCCCCTTACACGGGGGTCAATGGTCAGGCTATAGTTCGGGTTACTAGCACCATTCCAACCCCAAACACGAACGTAGTAGGTTCCAGCATCTAAGCCAGCCAAACTAATGCTCTCATTATCCGATACACTCATTGAACTGTCGAGCCAGTTATTGTTGGCATCGTAGAGGACCATATCCACATCTCCTAGGCTGTGGAGGAAGTCAATACGAACCTCTGCACCACTGCCAGCAGTTCCATCGGTGGTAAAGCTGAACCAGTCTTCATTTCCCGATACTATCACCAGGTCATTTTGGACTAGCTGTGAGGTGACAGTTCCGAAATCGTGTGCAGCCTCAAAGCTGTGATTAGGAGCAAAACGGTCTTCGCCACCATTTCCGCTGACAACGCGGGGGTCAATGGTCAGGCTATAGTTCGGGTTACTAGCATTATTCCAACCGTAAACATGAACGTAGTAGGTTCCAGCGCCTAAGCCAGCCAAACTAATGCTCTCATTATCCGATACACTCGTTGAACTGCCGAGCCAGTTAGAGTTGGCATCGTACAGGCGCATATCCACATCTCCTAGGCTGTGGAGGAAGTCAATACGAACCTCTGCACCACTGCCAGCATTTCCATTAGTGGTAAAGCTGAACCAGTCATCATTTCCCGATACTATCACCAGGTCATCTTCGACTCGCGGTGAGTTCACCGGACCTAAATTATATGCGGTATCAAAGCTGTGATTACCAGCAAAACGGTCTTCGCTGCCATTTCCGCTGACAACGCGGGGGTCAATGGTCAGGCTATAGTTCGGGTTACTAGCACCATTCCAACCATAAACATGAACGTAGTAGGTTCCAGCGCCTAAGCCAGCCAAACTAATGCTCTCATTATCCGATACACTGGTGGAACTGCCGAGCCAGTTATTGTTGGCATCGTACAGGCGCATATCCACATCTCCTAGGCTGTGGAGGAAGTCAATACGAACCTCTGCACCACTGCCAGCAGTTCCATTAGTAGTAAAGCTGAACCAGTCATCATTTCCCGATACTATCACCAGCTCATTTTGGACTAGCTGTGAGTTTACCGGACCTAAATTATATGCATCCTCAAAGCTGTGATTACCAGCAAAACGGTCTTCGCCACCATTTCCGCTGACAACGCGGGGGTCAATGGTCAGGCTATAGTTGGGGTTACTGGCACCACTCCAACCGTAAACATGAACGTAGTAGGTTCCAGCGCCTAAGCCAGCCAAACTAATGCTCTCATTATCCGATACACTCGTTGAACTGCCGAGCCAGTTAGAGTTGGCATCGTACAGGCGCATATCCACATCTCCTAGGCTGTGGAGGAAGTCAATACGAACCTCTGCACCACTGCCAGCATTTCCATTAGTGGTAAAGCTGAACCAGTCATCATTTCCCGATACTATCACCAGGTCATCTTCGACTCGCGGTGAGTTCACCGGACCTAAATTATATGCGGTATCAAAGCTGTGATTACCAGCAAAACGGTCTTCGCTGCCATTTCCGCTGACAACGCGGGGGTCAATGGTCAGGCTATAGTTCGGGTTACTAGCACCATTCCAACCATAAACATGAACGTAGTAGGTTCCAGCGCCTAAGCCAGCCAAACTAATGCTCTCATTATCCGATACACTGGTGGAACTGCCGAGCCAGTTATTGTTGGCATCGTACAGGCGCATATCCACATCTCCTAGGCTGTGGAGGAAGTCAATACGAACCTCTGCACCACTGCCAGCAGTTCCATTAGTAGTAAAGCTGAACCAGTCATCATTTCCCGATACTATCACCAGCTCATTTTGGACTAGCTGTGAGTTTACCGGACCTAAATTATATGCATCCTCAAAGCTGTGATTACCAGCAAAACGGTCTTCGCCACCATTTCCGCTGACAACGCGGGGGTCAATGGTCAGGCTATAGTTGGGGTTACTGGCACCACTCCAACCGTAAACATGAACGTAGTAGGTTCCAGCGCCTAAGCCAGCCAAACTAATGCTCTCATTATCCGATACACTCGTTGAACTGCCGAGCCAGTTAGAGTTGGCATCGTACAGGCGCATATCCACATCTCCTAGGCTGTGGAGGAAGTCAATACGAACCTCTGCACCACTGCCAGCAGTTCCATTAGTGGTAAAGCTGAACCAGTCATCATTTCCCGATACTATCACCAGCTCATTTTGGACTAGCTGTGAGGTGACAGTACCAAAATCGTGTGCAGCCTCAAAGCTGTGATTACCAGCGAAACGGTCTTCGCCACCGTCTGCGCTGACAACGCGGGGGTCAATGGTCAGGCTATAGTTGGGGTTACTAGCACCACTCCAACCGTAAACATGAACGTAGTAGGTTCCAGCGCCTAAGCCAGCCAAACTAATGCTTTCATTATCCGATACACTCGTTGAACTGCCGAGCCAGTTATTGTTGGCATCATACAGGCGCATATCCACATCTCCTAGGCTGTGGAGGAAGTCAATACGAACCTCTGCACCACTGCCAGCAGTTCCATTAGTGGTAAAGCTGAACCAGTCTTCATTTCCCGATACTATCACCAGCTCATTTTGGACTAGCTGTGAGGTGACAGTACCAAAATCGTGTGCAGCCTCAAAGCTGTGATTACCAGCGAAACGGTCTTCGCCACCGTCTGCGCTGACAACGCGGGGGTCAATGGTCAGGCTATAGTTGGGGTTACTAGCATCCCTCCAACCGTAAACACGAACGTAGTAGGTTCCAGCATCTAAGCCAGCCAAACTAATGCTCTCATTATCCGATACACTGGTGGAACTGCCGAGCCAGTTATTGTTGGCATCGTAGAGGACCATATCCACATCTCCTAGGCTGTGGAGGAAGTCAATACGAACCTCTGCACCACTGCCAGCAGTTCCATTAGTGGTAAAGCTGAACCAGTCTTCATTTCCCGATACTATCACCAGCTCATTTTGGACTAGCTGTGAGGTGACAGTACCAAAATCGTGTGCAGCCTCAAAGCTGTGATTAGGAGCGAAACGGTCTTCGCCACCGTCTGCGCTGACAACGCGGGGGTCAATGGTCAGGCTATAGTTGGGGTTACTAGCACCACTCCAACCCCAAACACGAACGTAGTAGGTTCCAGCGCCTAAGCCAGCCAAACTAATGCTCTCATTATCCGATACACTGGTGGAACTGCCGAGCTGGTTATTGTTGGCATCATACAGGCGCATATCCACATCTCCTAGGCTGTGGAGGAAGTCAATACGAACCTCTGCACCACTGCCAGCAGTTCCATCGGTGGTAAACCTAAACCAGTCATCATTTCCCGATACTATCACCAGGTCATTTTCGACTAGCTGTGAGGTGACAGTACCAAAATCGTGTGCAGCCTCAAAGCTGTGATTAGGAGCGAAACGGTCTTCGCCACCGTCTGCGCTGACAACGCGGGGGTCAATGGTCAGGCTATAGTTGGGGTTACTAGCACCACTCCAACCCCAAACACGAACGTAGTAGGTTCCAGCGCCTAAGCCAGCCAAACTAATGCTCTCATTATCCGATACACTGGTGGAACTGCCGAGCTGGTTATTGTTGGCATCATACAGGCGCATATCCACATCTCCTAGGCTGTGGAGGAAGTCAATACGAACCTCTGCACCACTGCCAGCAGTTCCATCGGTGGTAAACCTAAACCAGTCATCATTTCCCGATACTATCACCAGGTCATTTTCGACTAGCTGTGAGGTGACAGTACCAAAATCGTGTGCAGCCTCAAAGCTGTGATTAGGAGCGAAACGGTCTTCGCCACCGTCTGCGCTGACAACGCGGGGGTCAATGGTCAGGCTATAGTTGGGGTTACTAGCATCCCTCCAACCCCAAACACGAACGTAGTAGGTTCCAGCGCCTAAGCCAGCCAAACTAATGCTCTCATTATCCGATACACTGGTGGAACTGCCGAGCTGGTTATTGTTGGCATCATACAGGCGCATATCCACATCTCCTAGGCTGTGGAGGAAGTCAATACGAACCTCTGCACCACTGCCAGCAGTTCCATCGGTGGTAAACCTAAACCAGTCATCATTTCCCGATACTATCACCAGGTCATTTTCGACTAGCTGTGAGGTGACAGTACCAAAATCGTGTGCAGCCTCAAAGCTGTGATTAGGAGCGAAACGGTCTTCGCCACCGTCTGCGCTGACAACGCGGGGGTCAATGGTCAGGCTATAGTTGGGGTTACTAGCATCCCTCCAACCCCAAACACGAACGTAGTAGGTTCCAGCGCCTAAGCCAGCCAAACTAATGCTCTCATTATCCGATACACTGGTGGAACTGCCGAGCTGGTTATTGTTGGCATCATACAGGCGCATATCCACATCTCCTAGGCTGTGGAGGAAGTCAATACGAACCTCTGCACCACTGCCAGCAGTTCCATCGGTGGTAAACCTAAACCAGTCATCATTTCCCGATACTATCACCAGGTCATTTTCGACTAGCTGTGAGGTGACAGTACCAAAATAGTGTGCAGCCTCAAAGCTGTGATTAGGAGCGAAACGGTCTTCGCTTAATATTGTGTCGCTGTCCCAGCCATAAGGCCAGGGATATTCTGGAGCTGGAATCACATAGACATCATCAGAATGATATGGCATTTTTCTTCTCCATTAAACGAATACAAAAACCTAAGCCACCCCCAATCAGGGTGGATGTTTGTGATTTTCACAGGTGATCTAATCATCGAAGCTCAAAGTTTCAGGCAATTAGATCCGTTGAGTGTCAACTGGCAAATTTTTTCTATATTTAACTCCTGAGTTATCTCTTCTGGGAAAATGATTTCCTAGTGAATAGGTACAGACGGAGAGAACGCCTCTTATATCGATACTTGCCACGAAGAGGCTAAAGGCAACAGTGAAGAGGAAAATCCTGATTTCATCCTGGTTCGGAGATTCTGTGGCTGTAGCCTAGTTATCAAGACATAAGCACTGCCTCTTGGCATGAAATTTACAACAGTGACGGGCCTCAATTCAGTGGTTACGGATGGGCTAAATCCTCAAAACTGCTTTCCCATAACGGTTGTGGCTATCATGTTTTTTGCGAGACTCAGTGACTATTTGAGATGGCTTGGGAAAAGCTATTAACTCTATATATATGACCTCCTGCAACCCTGACTTGACACCATTATATCCGCCGCTTAAAGGATTGGGAGTTTATTCATGAAAATTTAATATTTTTTGACATTGCTATAAATCACAGCCTGAATTTGCTTCAATAATCTTAATAATTCCTGCCCCCCGTCAAGGAGCAAGATTGTCAATATATTTCTGAGACTCGCCAGGATAAATGATCCCATCCCCTGATTAAGGGAACATTAACAAGTATGGAAACACTCCTGGCCTAGTTAAGAAATGTAAAAGGAGTTCTTCCCTGGTGGAGTGATGATAGGTCTGGTGGCTGGCGTATTTACAAATTTTACATGGATGGTGGCTCAGAAAACCTGGAAAATACTGGTGCTGTCAATAGGTGACAGTGAACTGCTATACTAGAATGGAGGAATTAATGGACTGATAGCAGATGATTATGCCTATTATCCTGGTATTGGTATCGTTCAATTTGCCAGGAATTAACCCTTAATGTTATCCTATCAATTTATGATTAATTTGTTTAAATAAAAAATGCCAATTTTAGATATTTTAAATGGGATTAAATGGCAAAATCGACCTAAGTTAATTTCCTTGTTTTCTGGGTGTGGCGGAATGGATTTACCATTTCATCGGGCGGGTTTTCAAGTGGTTTGGGCGATTGATTGTAATGAGGCGGCTTGTCAGACTTTTAGGCGGAATATTTCCGAGAATATCGCCTGTGATAATATTCAAGAAATTGAGATCACTAAAGTTCCCCAAGCTGACTTAATTACCGGAGGTTTTCCCTGTCAAGATTTTTCGATGATTTGGAAGCGTCCCGGACTCACGGGAACCAGGGGAAATCTGTATACCTACTTTTTAGAGTTTATTCGTTACCATAAACCTAAAGCATTCATTGCGGAAAATGTCAAGGGTTTACTCAGTGCCAATAAATATAAGGCGATCGCTAAAATTATTGCGGATTTTGAAAACATAGAACCGGGTTATGTGGTCAAGCCAAAACTGTACAATTTCGCCGATTATGGAGTCCCCCAATATCGGGAAAGGGTCTTAATTGTGGGGGTAAGAATGGATACAGGCTTTAATTTTATTCATCCTTCCCCGGAATATGGAAGCGATCGCCTTTATCCCTATCTCACCGCCAAACAAGCCTTAAAAGATGTGGAAAAAGTGGCTGATAATAATGAACATCAAAGGATCCATTCTCGCACCGTCGAAATTATCAAGCGCATTAAACCAGGGGGAAATTATACAGATATTCCCCAAGATAGCGAATACTATGTCAAAGGAATGATTAGTCATGTATATCGACGACTCCACCCAGACCAACCCTCCACAACTATTATCGCTGGGGGTGGTGGGGGAACTTGGGGTTATCATTATCAAGAACCGCGATCGCTGACTAACCGGGAACGTGCGAGGTTGCAGACTTTCCCGGATGATTTTGTCTTTGAAGGGTCTGTAACCGAAGTTCGTCGTCAAATTGGAAACGCGGTTCCTCCTGATGGTATGGTAGCATTAGTCAAAGCATTAATCCCACTATTTAACAACTCATATCAACCCGTAGATTTATATCAATTCAATCAGGAATTACAGAAACTTTCCCTTAGCGATCGCCTCAAATTAGCCAATTCCGAATCAGCCATCAACTCCCCAAATAGTCTCAGTAGCTTAACCCTTTCACCTCCTCAGCCACAGCCACCCCCCAACCCACAGAACCAGGAAAAGGAGCCACTTTCCAGCCTTGATTAGTCAACCCAGGATGTACCCCTTTTATTCCGGGTATAATAATCGGAATATCAACCACCTCCAACATAGCCAAATCATTAGGACTATTCCCCAAACCAATAGTCGTAATACTTTCCCCCCTATTAACCTGTTGATATCGATTAACCAGCCATTGAACCGCGCCACCTTTTCCCGCCTGGTCTCCAATTAAATGAGAAAAGCGATCGCCAACCACCACATTAAACCCCAGGGCTTTGACCTGATGTGCTAACCTCTCCGGATCCACATGGTGAGGAGTAATAAAAGGCTCAGTAAACTCTCGATTTTTTGCCCGTTGTGCTTCCGGTTCCGACAAACCAGTTAACTGCATAATATCGGCAATATTCAAATCACCGAACCCCGTCAAATCTTCACCAATCGCCGCGCTCAAATCTCGCAAACCGTCGCGCACTTGTGCATAAACACATATTAGGGGTCGAGAATGGAGTCGCCTCCATCCCCTCCCATTCAAAACCGGACGTGAGACTTTCACCTCATCCGGCTCCTAGTCTGATTGCTCCATTGTTAAGGATACAGCATTGGCGTTGTCTAACGCCGTTTTATCATCGTGACAGTGGCGGTGTAATAGTTGAAGATTCTTATATTCATCCTTTCCACCTTGGCTTTGAGGTATAATGTGGTCTACTTCAACTAAATCCGATGGTGCGAAATACTGTCCACACCAGGTACACCTACCTTTTTGCTTTTTGAGTAGTTTGGCTACTCTTGTTGGCGTTTCAATTGCTTGTCCTTTCCTGGTTGCCCAGTAAGTCCAGTTTCCGTCGTATGGTGTTGCGTCAGGGCGTATTGGGGTGTGTCTAACATTTGGAGTCCAACTATGTTGCCATAATGTGAATCCATCCTTAGTCTTGAATAACCAGGATTCATGTCTTTCTTTCCCATTGCTAAGTTTAACCGTTCCTTTGTGGAAGTAGTTTCCTAGCTTTTCGTAACTTGCCTTTCCGCATCTTGATGCTGTCCATGCCCGTAACATTTGCCAGATTATGTTATCTAGCTTGTTGAAGGTTTCAGATGAAACGACCCCTGAGTAGTAGTTTGACCATCCCCGAATAATCGGGTTTAGTTTGCTAATCAGGGCTGATTGAGGTGATGTTTTATATCGTTTAATTACACCTTTTATCGCTTCAATGTGGGCTTTAACTGCTTTGTTGCTGGGTTTGATGTGGGTTTTGAAACCCAACATTTTATGTGGGGTCTTGTTACATAGGAAGCCTCCTTTTCTTCTTCCCCCACTCTTTCCAGATTTATATTTTCCTACTGGGTATTGCCTGATATTGAATCCTAGAAAATCAAAACCTGGCTCTTCTGTTTTGCCGTTGTACTCAATGGGATTGAGTGTATGGCAGATTCGAGTCTTTTCGGGTTTAATTTCTAATCCTACAGGTTTTAACCATTCGGAGATTGCAGTTTTGCACTGTTCAATGATTTCTAGTGATGGAGATATTACTACAAAATCATCGGCGTATCTGATTACTGTGGCTTGCACCACATTTTTCTTCTTAGGATACATTGTTTTTATGAGCCTAACCATCCCATCCAGTGCGATGTTGGCTAGGAGTGGACTTATTACCCCTCCTTGGGGTGTCCCTGCTTCTGTATCCTCAAATACACCGTTATCTAGCACGCCTGCTTTGAGCCATGATTTCAGGTCTCTTTTTAGACTGCTTGGACAATGAATTTTGGACAGAAGGTAATCATGGTTTATTCGGTCAAAACATTTAGCTATATCTGCATCCAGAACATAATAACCTCCTTTGTTGATACTCTGAAAGATTCTGGATATTGCATCGTGGGCTGACCTGCCAGGTCTAAACCCATAGCTAGTGTCTTCAAATCTCGATTCCCATTCAGGTTCGAGAGCCGACTTAACCAAGGCTTGCCTCGCTCTATCTTGGATTGTGGGTATTCCTAGAGGGCGTTTTTCATCCCTACCGGGTTTTGGAATCCACACCCTTCGCAGTGGTTTTACTTTGAGATTTCCTTTAATGTTCTCAACAAGTTTAAACCTTTGCCTTGATGAGATTGCTCTCATTCCATCGACTCCAGCTGTTTTCTTGCCTTGATTATCTTGGGTCACTCGCCGTACTGCTAGTAGACGGGCATAATATGATTTGCACAATAGACGTTGCAACCTTCTTGCTTTCGCGTCCTGTCCCGATTTAGCTGCTTGAAATATCCTCTTTTGGAGCTTGAAAACTTTTCTCTGAACTTTCGCCCAGGGGATTTGTTTCCATACATTCGTAGTCTTGATTGGTTTTGGTTTCCCAAATCCTTTCTTTAAACTCGCATTCGCCATAGTAACTCCTACTAGACTCTATTCTTTACAATCAAACCGTGACCCGTCTGCGTATCCCAACCATTATAGTTGGGCATTAGCTTCTGGTCACATCTCACCCCCTAGTAGGCTTACGCTTACACTTTTCACTACTGACTCTCTCGACCAGATTATCAGAGCCTAAAAGGGGTTAAAACGTTCCGTTTATATGGGCTTTCCATCTTTAGACTTGTCCTATCCACCGGGGTATTTTTAAAGGTCTGTGTAGGTAGTACGAAGAAACTCCTACTTTTCCCCTTGCTCTTTTGAGCGCAGCGTGTCAACCTATTTCGCTACTTATTAGTTACGATGGTTCAAGTCGGAACATTCAGATTTCCTTAGTCATGGATGGTTGGCAGTGGTCGGATTATTGGGAATAGGTTTTCCCTCACGCCTTCCGTTCCCCGCTTCAATCCTAGGGTTGTGAATCCTAAAACTGGGGGTGGCTATCGCCGTTACTCTCAACGCAATTGTTAAGGAATCATTAAGATTTCCAATTTAGCGTTTTGACCTTGAGTTCCCTGCCTTGTTTTGTATATTTCTATACCAAACGTTGGGACATATAAACAGTTATGGGATGGTCAGGGTACGAGTCCCTTATATTTCACCAAGGGGTGAAAGTCCCACTAGGAGGTTATTTCAGGCATTGCAGCCTTATTTGACTCCTAAACATCTCGCACCCCCGTTGCCTAAAATAGTATTTTCCCGCCCTTTTCATCTCCTCAGAAAACAGATAATCTTGATGTGGGGGAATAAAAATAGCACTGCCGTTTTCCACAATAAACGAATCCGTCAACCCGATTTCTGTTGATAATACCTCCACCTCCGCGCGAGTTTTGCTGCTGACCGGGATAATCGGGATCTGTTGTTGTTGGAGGTCTGCGATCGCCCTTATAGCCCCATCGTAGCCATAATCATCAGAATTTAGTAGAGTACCGTCTAAATCAGTAAAAATTAGCAACATAGCACAAGCCCAACACAGCCAAAGCAGTGATATAATGACAAAATTATCACCCTAGTAGTTAGTATATTTGGAATTGTTCATGTCAGTTTTGGCTGCGATCGCGGTTCTTGGAATCTTAATCGTCGTTCATGAGCTTGGCCACTTCATGGCGGCGCGACTTCAACATATCCACGTTAATCGATTCTCCATAGGCTTCGGTCCCGTTTTGTGGAAATATCAAGGCCCAGAAACTGAGTATGCACTGCGAGGCTTTCCCTTGGGGGGTTTTGTCGGCTTTCCCGATGAAGATCCCGATAGTGAAATCCCCAAAGATGACCCAAACCTGTTGAGCAATCGACCAATTTTAGATAGGGCGATCGTAATCAGTGCGGGTGTAATTGCTAACTTGATTTTTGCCTACTTGTTATTAGTGGTTCAGGTAGGAATGATTGGCGTTCCCGACTTTGACTATCAACCGGGTGTCCGAGTCCCCTCTGTAGCCAGTGATGTTAGTTCAGCGGCGGCGAAAGCTGGGATTGAGGATAATGATCTAATCATATCCGTGAATGGAGAGGAACTAGGAGCCGAGTCTAAGTCCATTACCCGCTTGATTGAGGTAATTCAGTCTAACCCTAACCAACCTCTAAAAATGGAAGTTCAACGGGGCGATCGCATTATCCCCGTAGAAGTGACTCCAGAACCAGGCTCCGATGGTAAGGGTCGTATTGGAGTACAACTAAGCCCTAACGGTCAAATTGTCCGTTATCAGGCTGATGGGATAATTGATGCGTTTGTCAAAGGTGCTGAGGAATTTCAGCGGATTTTTAACTTGACTTTGGCGGGGTTTTCCCAACTGATTAATAATTTTCGGGAAACAGCTCCCCAACTTTCCGGTCCCGTCGCTATTGTGGCGATCGGTGCTAATATAGCCCGTTCCGATGCTAGTAATTTATTCCAATTTGCTGCCCTAATTAGCATCAACCTCGCTATAATTAACATCCTCCCTCTCCCGGCTCTTGATGGCGGTCAGTTGGCGTTTCTGCTGATTGAAGCCCTACGGGGTAAACCTTTACCGCAACGGGTACAAGAAAGCGTCATGCAAACCGGATTGATGTTGTTGTTGGGGTTGGGTATTTTCCTGATTATTCGGGATACTGCCAATTTAACCGATCTCAGTTGGGTGCGATCGCTACTCCAATAGGATTGAGCCCAAAATGAGCAGCCACCAACACCATAAACTCCGACATCGCGCCCTAGAAGTTCTTGTGCGTCTCAAGCGTTTATATCCTGATGCCGCTTGTACTCTCAACTATGAGACACCTTTACAGCTATTGGTAGCCACTATCCTCTCAGCACAATGTACTGATGAACGGGTTAATCAGGTGACACCAGCTTTATTTAAGCGCTTTCCTGATGCTTTCTCTTTGGCGACCGCGGATTTGCAAGAGCTGGAAACTTTGGTGCGATCGACTGGATTTTATCGCAACAAGGCTCGCCATATCAAAGAATCAAGCCGGATGATTGCTGAGAAATTCGGCGGGGAAGTTCCTAAACGCATGGAACAATTGCTCGAATTACCCGGAGTAGCCCGTAAAACCGCTAATGTGGTCATGGCTAATGCTTACGGGATTAATATGGGCGTGACTGTTGATACCCATGTGCGTCGTCTCAGTCAACGGCTGGGATTGACTCAGCATAAAGACCCCGTTCGCATTGAGCGGGATTTGATGCAGGTTCTACCTCAGCCAGATTGGGAAAATTGGTCAATCCGATTGATTTATCATGGGCGTGGGATCTGTACAGCCCGCAATCCGGCGTGTTACAATTGCAAATTGTCAGATTTATGCCCATCAGCACAGATAGGCTAGTAGGATTATCTAAACTTGATTAGGAGGCGTTAACTCTAAAAATGGCTAAAAAAAGCATGATCGAGCGTGATAAAAAGCGCAAAGAATTGGTTGATAAATATTCCGACAAGCGCCAACAACTGAAAGAACAGTTTGACAGTGCTACTTCTCAGGCGCAAAAAATGACTATTCACCGCCAGATCCAGCAACTACCCCGCAACAGTTCTCGCACCCGTCTGCGGAATCGATGCTGGGTAACAGGACGGCCTAGGGGATATTACCGCGATTTTGGCTTGTGCCGCAACCAATTGCGAGAAATGGCTCACCAGGGACTTTTACCCGGTGTGGTTAAGTCTAGCTGGTAGGATCGGTATCGATGGGGAGTTGGGATAATTCCCCGATTCCCGATCAACACTTGACTACTGACCGCAGCAACGCTCGTATCCTAGGCTCTGTAATAGTAAATCGCTGACGGCATTGGCGATCGCAAACTCACCGAAAAAGGTTTTGGAAAAGTCGAATGATTCCATCTCCGTCACAATGGCGATCACTAAGCAGCCTAGATCGTTTTCCCCCTCTATGCGCTGGCGCACGAAAATCTGTGAGGCGCGTTCCGCTATCTCGGCGTTCACCGCTTCCGGTATAAATTCGCGATCGAGCCAGTCATGTAACGTCTTTTTCAGCCACTCCCCTTCCTGTAGGGGATTTTCAACAGGGGGTAGGGTAATAGGTTTGGGCGGTTCAGCCATAATCATATTATCTCTAGTGTGTTTGCTTCAGTTAGTTTTGAATGACAGTCACAACTGGTGACTCTAAGGTTTTTTCTGTCCCAGTTTGATCATCTCGGTCCAGTTGCTCTATTCTAGCTTGGATCAATGCTACTAGGTGAACTCTCACCATTTCCGCAAATATGCGGTTAATCGATGATTCTACCTGGTTAGCCTCGATTTTGCAGCAAACTTGATAGGTTTTATACTTCTTGACTTTATAGGTCTTCGTTTTGGGGTCTAAAACTTTATTGGTGGTGGTGCGACTCTGAATTGATACTGATGGCTTGGGGCGACGATACCAAAATAGACGATAGGACCGAGTATTTTCATTACTCTGAAACCGTAAAATTGTGTCCGTTGAACCCCACATTCTCACAGTGTAAGCATTATCAACTTTGTGGATCCGTAAATATCCCCAATCTTTTTCGGTTTGATTTAACAGTTTGCTTAAAGTATTCTCCAGCATCGGATAAGAAAGATTGTTAACCATATTATTGAATCAATAAAAGCTGATTTTAGACTAACTTACCATTCTATCACATTTCGGCGAATATGCAATATGATATATCAGCAATTATTGAAGGATATGCTCAAGGCTATTTCTTAATGGCAAATGATGGGGAAGACTCCCTAGGATGGTACAGCAGCCACCAACGAGCCTTGATTCCCCTAGATGAACGTTTCCGCTATCCGCGATCGCTTCAACGATTCCTTAATCAAAATCGCTTTCAAGTCGCGATTAACGGCGATTTTGATGCAGTGGTGGAAGGCTGCGCTGACCGCGAAAATACTTGGATTTCGGCGGAATTAAAGCGCATTTATCAAGTATTGAATAGACAGGGATGGGCTCATAGTTTCGAGACCTGGGAAGGCGATCGCCTCGCTGGGGGGATTTTGGGAATTGCGATCGGCGGCGCTTTTATCGGCGAGTCTATGTTCTTTAATATTCCTAACGGCTCAAAAGTAGCAATGGTCAAGCTCGTTGAACACCTGCAAAAACGGGAATTTTGCCTATTTGATGCCCAAATGAATAACCCTCATTTAGAGCGTTTTGGGGCTTTTATTGTAAGTAAAAAACAATATAATCAGTTACTGTCAAAAGCCCTCAAAAAAAGGTGTTTTTTTGATTAATAAGCCCCGCCGCCTCCTCCTGAATTAGGAGTATCGTTAACAGGAGGATCTTGGGCTTGACAGGCTGAAGCATTAAAGGGATTATTGCAGGCTGCTACAACTTCACCGTCACTAAGGGACGAGTTTCTAGCCTCAGCAACAGTGGTTATGCTGAACGTAGACCCGATGACTAAAACTAAGACAGTTGTAAATTTGAGTAAGCATCTCATAATGGAACATAACCTCTGTGAACTCAATCGCCTGATTCTCGGCTCATAGATTCCCTTTACTGTCTACACTTAATTATATCAGTGATTTTACGGATGTATTTTTCTCCGAAGAGCTAGTGAGCCAACACACAATCTCTAAAGTGGTATCCTGCCACGGATCTAGCTTTTGTAAAGAATTGTTAAGTTTTCAGATATAGACCCTCACCATTTAATATACAGCACTAAGTATTTTTAGACAAGTCACGCTTCTGTAATATTTGGAGGTACAGGGGGGGTCAACTCATAGGAGTTCTGATGTCGGCTTTTGGCGCGATACATAGCCGCATCAGCTTTTTGAACTAAAGTTTCATAATCTTGACTGTCCAGGGGATAGAGGCTAATTCCGATACTCAGACCGATGGTAATAACATGGCCATCGAGTTCTGACTCTTGAGTTACCTGGTCTAGTATTTTTTCCGCCACCCTGACCGCATCAGCATGACTAGGGATTCCTGGTAGGATGATAGTAAATTCATCACCCCCAAGGCGACTCACAGTGTCACTAGCGCGTAAACAGCCTCGCAAACGTTCGGCGACCAGTTTAAGCACTAAATCCCCGACATGGTGTCCGTATTGGTCATTAATAGGTTTAAAATTGTTAAGGTCGAGAAAAAATAGCCCGACAAACTTTTGATTAGTATCAGCCCAGATTAAGGCTTGGGTGAGGCGTTCCTCAAATAGTTGGCGGTTGGGTAAACCTGTGAGGGGGTCATGGTCAGCCCTTTGCTGAAGTTCAGCGTTATATTTTTCCAGCTGTTCGGCTAGTTGTCGGAGGGTTTCTTCGGATTTTTTGCGTTCGGTAATATCGCGAATTATCCCAACCAAAAACAGATTACCTGCTGCGTCTTTATGAAGCGATCGCTTAGTCGCAATCCAGTGATTAACGCCACTAGCATCAGTTAATTTTTCCTCATTTTCCTGTTCCCAGTTAGTCTGAAAAGCCAGTTCATCCTGTTCATAAAAAAGATCCGCTTCCCTCTTCGGGAATAAATCATGGTCACTTTTCTTTAAAATCATCTCCACCGGGAAGCCTACCAATCGCGAATAGGCTTGATTAACCACCATTTTTTTATGGTCTTTAGTTTTGACATAAATAGGGTCAGGAATAGTGTTAATAATGCTATTAAGGAAATCGGTTGAGCGTTTAAATTCTTCTTGAATATGTGCTAAGTAAGTGGTGACTACAATACCAGAAGCCCCCAGGGTAATTAAAGGTGGTACAACGGGAATCCACCAGCCCATTAAAAGCACTAGATAAGCGCCTGTAAAGATACCGCCGCTAAGTAAAATAATCATCAATATGGAACGATAAGGCGATCGCAGTTTCCAGGACAAACTAGCACCGACCCAAGACCAGAAGATAATCCAGAGCCATTCTACAGGTTCTGACCAACTAGACATTAGGGGACGTTCTTCTAGGATTGTAGTTAAAATTTGGCTGAGAAAATTAGCATGAAGTTCCACGCCATAAATAAAACGAGGTTCTTCAAATAGACTGCTACTGTAGGGGGTTAAGTGAAAATCTTTGACACTAAAAGCCGTAGACCCAATCATGACAATGCGATTTTGAAATAGAGAGGGTGGGACATCTCCATTCAACACATCTCTGAGGGAAACGGTTTTAAAACCTACAGCGGGATTGCGAAAATTAGCTAATACTTGATAACCAGCATTATCAGCGCGGACATAAGGCCCATCATTGGGTTGAAATTTCGGAAAAACCACCCCATTAAATTGCACTTCATAATTATCAGTTAAAGTGGGAAAAATGCCATGATATTCCAGTTCTATCAAAGCCAACTGAAGCGCAAAACTCCGTCGAGTCTGACCATCATCACTACCAGCATATAATAAATTGCGACGGATGCGACCATCGGAGTCAATGACAAAGTTATTAAATCCGATCATACCTATTTCCGCCAAAGCCGGGGGAGGTGGAACGGCGGCGACTTTAAGAGTTTCCAGGAGTTCAATACCAATCAAATTAGGAATATTTGTTAAGGCTTGGGTAAATTCATCGTGACCGGGTTCCATGGGTATACCCCGATATAAATCCAAACCGATCGCCCTAGGTTCTGCGTGATTAATAATGTATAATAAATCAGCTAAAATGGCATCAGAAACGGGGAACCCATACTCTCTTAAATCCTGTTCATCAATACCAATAATCACAATCCGGTCTTCTGGAGATTCCGGGAGACGAGCGCGGACTAACACATCAAAAACAGCTAATTCGGAGGTTTGTAGAAGTCCTACAAGCCTGACTATAAGCACAGCCGCCGCCACTCCAGAAGAGGTAATCCAGATGTGCTTACGTTCCAAAAACCATAATTTTAGGGAAGTTAAAGCCTGCTGAGGATACTTACTAAATCCCTGTAAGATTCTGAACATCCGATCGCTTATCCCTACAAATGTGATGGAACTCAGACCCACCCTGATTATAGACAGTTCAAATTATGGTGAGAGCGATCGCTCAACCTCAGAACCTGTGAAAGTTAATCAAAGGAAGAATTAGCAAAATCCTGTCTGTCTTGATAATCAGACAACTCCGCCAGTTTTTGTAAAGATAACCGTCCCTGGTAGAATTTCTGGTTAATTTCCCAAGTCGGATAAGCATTAATTCCAGCTTGTTGACACAGTTGTGGTCGCGCGTTAGGACCCTGTGGATCGCACTCTACATAGTCCAGTATAGCAAAAGCCTGACGGCCAAAAAGCTGCTTTTGTTCGTAGCAATGGGGACACCAATAAGCACCAAAAGTTTTAGCGCCAATCTGTTTAAGATGGGTAGCGAGGGATATTTCGGCTGCGCCTGAATTAGTAGTAATCTGACGGCTGACGAGGGTAGGTGGCTGAGTGGTTGAGGTAGGTTGTCCACCATAAACCCCCAGGACAGTGACCAAAGCCACCATAGTCACAGCCACCCCAACTAAAAGCTGTTGTCCGAAATCATCCCAAAATCGCCCCACCATAGTCAGGAGAAAGAGACTAATGGAGAAAATGGCGGAAGCCACACAGTAGGGACAAAAGGCTTGCAGTTCAAAAGCCAGCAGATACATCAAAAAGCCACTGATAACGGCCATGACGGTAGCCAAACCAAACATAATCCACCAGGTAGCGGATTCTAATTTAGTCCGTAGTTTTTTTTGACTGGAGGGATTGACCAGCCAGGGGGTAGCGGCTAGACTTGCCATAGTGAAATAGGCTAAAAACCCAAATAGGCTAATGGGTATCCCCGCCACGGTGGCTAATGGACTATTGAGAACTTCATGACATCCTTGGGTAGGACAGACAGCCACTCCCCCCAAGAGTTTAACCCCAGTTAAATAGGCAGTTTCGATCGCCCCTATAATAGCGATGGTGAGAATAATTAGACGAGAGTGGCGATAAATCCAGGGAGTAGAAGGACTGCTAACCATAGGAAATGTTTTCAGTTTCTGATTAGGGTTTCAGTTTACTAGGTAGTTCCGACTGTGGTTTAAGTGTCCAGGGGTCTGTTGTTCCTGGCTGTAAACCACGCTGCATAGCCTCGACAAACTGACTAACGCGACTGGGATCAATAGGTTGGCTAATGCGGCCATGTCGTTTAAGGGAACTGGCAACAATCACGCCATCAGCAGCTTTAATGAGGGTAGAAATATTTTCATAATCAGCCCCACTGCCGATAAATACGGGAGTATCACCCGCTGCAGTCCGCGCTAGTTCCAGGTCTTCCAGACTAGGGGGACTACCAGTAGACCAGCCTGATAGAATAATTCCATCAGCTAAGGCTCGTTCTGTGGTTTCCTTAACTGCTGTTGTCAGATTGGGAGAACCCAGAGGTCGGCCATGTTTGACTAGGACATCTGCCAATATTTTAACATCGCTTCCTAATTCTCGACGATAGCGCAGGAGTCGGTGAGCATTGCCTTCAATTATTCCCTGGTCGGTAGCCATCACGCCGTTTAAGACGTTGACACGAATGAATTGGGCTCCTACACAGGATGCGATCGCCAAAGCGCTTTCACCGTCATTTCGCAAGACATTGACTCCCACGGGGACTGTAACTAGATTCATCAGCCGTTGGATAATCATGGTCATGGCGCTGACCACCGCTGGATCTACCTTATCTTTAGCAAAGGGAGAATCAAAAAAGTTCTCGACAATTATACCATGTACACCCCCGGAGGCGAGGGCAGTTGCTTCTTGTTCAGCGCGATCGATTACTGCTTTGATATCCCCACCCCATCGAGGGGAGGTGGGAAGCGGCAGCAGATGCACTACTCCAATGATGGGATTTTCAGTGTTAAAAATTTGATTTAAGTCCACAGATTTACCTTAAACCGCCAAAATGTGATCAGCCCCTTACCGGCCGAAACTTTTAGCATACAACTGCTACGGTGTTTTTGACAGATACATTTAACCAGGAAAAATCTGGCAATAGCCGGAAGTTTATGAGTATGGCACCATCTGGAATGAGGTAATCACGCCATTAGTGGAGGTATCTCTCAAAGCCAAGGGCAGAATGTTAAAGGCTCCATTAATATCACGTCCTATCCTATGACCACAATTAGGGCAAACAAATTGTTTGTTGCCTCCTAGTTGGGTGTGAATGTGACCACATTTTGAACAGGTTTTGCTGGTGTACTCTTTCGTTACGTCCGGGGGCGGGTTTACAAAGCTGATTCTTCTTAGTGGGGGCTGATCGCAGAACCCGCCCCTACACACAGCCATACTTAGCTGCTTGATGCTTCAACAAAGTCTGAAAACGGTAATGAGCCCATGTCACCATGGCGCGTCCCGTTTTCGTGGCCAAGCGTCGTTTTCCTCTCTTGACCAGATTTTTCACTTCAAACTTGGGCAAAAATATTAGTTTATACTTGGTGGTGCGAGACGTTCAGATACGAAATAAGGCGGTAATGCCTGAAATAGCTATCTGGTGGGGCTTCAACCCCTTGGTTGAATATAAGAGGCTCGCCTCTGACCGACCCCATAACTGTTTATATGTCCCGACGTTTGGTATCATACGATACCAAAACCCGGCAGGGAACCCCAGGTTAACATACTCTGTAACAATTCGTAACAATTCTTAACATAACGGAAACGTAACGAAACAGAGGTGAGGGTAACGGCGATAGCCACTCCTAGTTTCAGGACCCACAATCCTGGGATTGAAGCGGGGAACGGAAGGCTCCGAGGTGTAACCCAACACCAGAATCGAGACCACTGCCAACCATCCATGATTAGGGAAACCAAATGTCCGGCTTGAACCATCGTCAATACTAAGCAGCGAAATAGGTTGATACGCTGCGTTCAAAAGAACAAGGGGAAAAGTAGGAGCAAGAATTTAATCCAAGATTTGCTTAACATCTTAAGACAATAAGGTACAATACCCCAAAAGATTCGCAACTCAATAATGAATATACGGTCAAACCCCAGACCATGCCAAATTTCCCTGACGACATACTCATCAAGTCGGATTCATGGTAAAATCCAATCATGGTGCGAGACGTTTAGGAGTCAAATAAGGCTGCAATGCCTGAAATAACCTCCTAGTGGGACTTTCACCCCTTGGTGAAATATAAGGGACTCGTACCCTGACCATCCCATAACTGTTTATATGTCCCAACGTTTGGTATAGAAATATACAAAACAAGGCAGGGAACTCAAGGTCAAAACGCCCAACTGGAAATATTAATGATTCCTTAACAATTGCGTTGAGAGTAACGGCGATAGCCACCCCCAGTTTTGGGAATCATAACCCCAGGATTGAAGCGGGGAACGGAAGGCGTGAAGTAGAACCTACTACCAAATGCGACCACTGCCAACCATCCATGATTAGGGAAACCGAATGTCCGGCTTGAACCATCGTAATGATTTAGCAGCGTAATAGGTTGCCACGCTGCGCTCAAAAGAGCAAGGGGAAAAGTAGGGTTTTGCATAAAACACCTACACAGACCTTTTTAAGTACCCCGGTGGAGAGGACAAGTCTAAAGATGGAATGCCCATATAAACGGAACGTTTAAACTCCTCATTGGTTCTCCTTATCAAAAAAGTGAGCAATATTACTCACAAGGAGTAGTGAAAAGTGTAAGCGTATACCATTGAGGGGAAAGGATGTGACTGAAAGCCAATGCCTAATTGTAATGATTAGGATATGCCCACTAGTCACGGTGTAGATATGGAGACTGCGACAAGCAGGAGTAATATGACGAGAGCGAGTTTAAAGACTACGAGTTGTATGCCAAGCTCCCAAAGTTGGAATCATAAAGCGGGGGTTCGTAACCCTGTTCCTAGTGACAAAAAGGGTATCTACATTAGGAGCCGTATGAGGTGAAAGTCTCAAGTACGGTTTGGAAGTGGAGTTGGGGAAGGTGACTTCCCTTTCGACCATAACCGTGCGAGACGTTTAGGAGTGAAATAGGGATGCAATGCCCGAAATAGCCTCCTAGTGGGACTTCCACCCCTTGGTGGAATATAAGGGACTCGTATCCTGACCATCCCATAACTGTTTATATGTCCCGACGCTTGGAGAAATCTGAGCAAGGCAGGGGACTCAAGGTCATAAACAAACTGAGAAATCAGGGAGTAGAGAGTAAAGGCGATAGCCACCCCCAATTTCAGGATACACGATTCTGGGATTGAAGCGGGGAACGGAAGGCGTGAGGTAGAACCTACTACCAAATGCGACCACTGCCAACCATCCATGACTAGGGAAACCGAATGTCTGGCTTGAACCATCGTAATGATTTAGCAGCGTAATAGGTTGCCACGCTGCGCTCAAAAGAGCAAGGGGAAAAGTAGGGTTTTGCATAAAACACCTACACAGACCTTTTTAAGTACCCCGGTGGAGAGGACAAGTCTAAAGATGGAATGCCCATATAAACGGAACGTTTAAACTCCTCATTGGTTCTCCTTATCAAAAAAGTGAGCAATATTACTCACAAGGAGTAGTGAAAAGTGTAAGCGTATACCATTGAGGGGAAAGGATGTGACTGAAAGCCAATGCCTAATTGTAATGATTAGGATATGCCCACTAGTCACGGTGTAGATATGGAGACTGCGACAAGTAGGAGTAATATGACGAGAGCGAGTTTAAAGACTACGAGTTGTATGCCAAGCTCCCAAAGTTGGAATCATAAAGCGGGGGTTCGTAACCCTGTTCCTAGTGACAAAAAGGGTATCTACATTAGGAGCCGTATGAGGTGAAAGTCTCAAGTACGGTTTGGAAGTGGAGTTGGGGAAGGTGACTTCCCTTTCGACCATAACCAATCAAAGCTTTCCGAACCAAACTAAAACTCAATGACCGTCAAGCCACCTTGATGGCCAAACACGCCGGTTATGCTCGGTTCGTGTTTAATTGGGGATTACACTTATGGAGGTCAGCTTATGAAGAGGGACTCAAGCCTAATATAAACTCCATTAAAAAGGTTTTTACTAATTATGTGAAACCTCAATATCCTTGGATGTCCGAATTGTCTTCTAAAGTTGATCAATATGCCTTCATTAATCTAGGGGATGCCTTTAAGCGCTTCTTCAAGGGAATAAGCAGTTATCCTAAATTTAAGAAGAAAGGCCACCATGATAGTTTTACGCTTGACAATTCCGGAAAGCCATTCAATCTGTCAGGAACTCGCCATAAGCTGCCTTTTGTGGGCTGGGTTTCTACATTTGAGGCTCTACCCGAAAGTTGGGTTAAGAAAGTCACTATAGCCCGCCAAGCAGGGGACTGGTATATGAGCTTTTTCGTAGAAATCACACCAGAAATTACACCGAAATATCGAGAGAGAATCGGGGTAGACCTAGGAATTAACAATTGGGCGACTTGCTCCGATGGGACCCAATTCTCTAATCCCAAGGCTTATAAAGCAGCGACCAAAAAACTAGCCAGATTACAACGTCATTTAAGTCGCAAAGTCAAAGGCTCAAAAAATCGGGCCAAATGTCTCTTAAAAGTTCAAAAGCTACATCAAAGAGTAGCAAACATTCGGCGGGACACCATTCATAAAATAACTACTTTCTTGGCTAAGAACCACAGCCAAGTCGTCATTGAAGATTTGAATGTGTCAGGTATGCTGAAAAATCATGGTTTGGCTGGTTCTATCGCTGATGCTTCATTTTATGAGTTCCGTCGGCAACTAGGTTACAAGGCAGAACGTTATGGTTCAAAGTTGATTATTGCCGATAGATTTTATCCATCCAGTCAACTGTGTTCTAATTGCGGTTATCGTCAAAAAATGCCCCTAGTCCGTCGGACTTTTGAATGTCCGAACTGTGGCCTGAAGATTGATAGAGATTTGAACGCCAGTAGAAATTTAGAAAAATCGCCTGGTTCAGACGATTACACTTGTGGACGGGGTGCTGCCGACAGTCCCGGACGAAGCCAGAAATAAACATCAATATCCGGCTATGTCCGGTTTTGTTTAAGTTTTATAGAGCAGGTTCACTATACTATAGCATTAGTCAAGGTGGTTAGGACGCAGCTTTGAGAACGGAATCCATGGCATCATGGAGAGAATCAAACTGCTCACGTGCAGTGGCGAATACGGGCTTTCAGCCACGACCAACATTTCTCTATCTTGTTGAGGTCTGGCGAATAAGGCGGAAGATATAGCATTAGTCAAGGTGGTTAGGACGCAGCTTTGAGAACGGAATCCATGGCATCATGGAGAGAATCAAACTGCTCACGTGCAGTGGCGAATACGGGCTTTCAGCCACGACCAACATTTCTCTATCTTGTTGAGGTCTGGCGAATAAGGCGGAAGATAGAGTAAACGGCATTGAGCTGCCTCCACCAGTTCAGCAATCCGTCCCCCTTTATGAAACGTTGCATTGTCCAATACTAGAGTCTGACCTGGCTTCAATGTTGGAATTAAGATGAACTCCAACCACAACTCAAACACTGTCCGATTACAACAACCCTCAAAGCTAAAGGGAGCTAAGAGTTGTTGATGACACCATGCGGCTATCATACTTACCCTGCCCTGCCTCTTCCCTGATTTGAGGACATGGAAGCGTTGTCCTTGCTCACAGTAACCATAAGGATAATCCGAGTCTTGACTATTGATGCCAGCTTCATCGAGGTAAACCAACCCTTCCGGCTCCATCTGTTCAATCTGAGCCATAAACTCCTCTCGCTGTTGCTCATCACGTTCTTGGTAGCCGTAAGTTTTTTTTCTGGTGAAGCCAATTTTCTTCAAGGCTCTGGATATGGTGCGAGGAGAGATGTCGTCATCCCAAAGTTCAGCCATTTGAGCGGAGGTTTGATCGCCATGCTCTTGGGCAAAAGCTTTGAATTTATGCCAGTCGGTAATTTTGTGGTTATTGCCAGGTGGGTGATTAGGTTTAGGGAGGAAGTCTCCGGTCTGTGCTTTTCTTTGCAGCCAGAGATTAATGGTGTTCCGGCTGACATGGAAAACTTGACTGGCTTCTGTTTTGGGCATACCGTCTAGTTCAATTGCATCAATAACTTTTTGTCTGAGGTCGTAACTATAGGGGGCTGGCATTTTGGGTCTTCTTAGTCATCTCGTCCTCTCCATTATACGTCCTAACTTTCCTGTCTGGTGCTATAGAGTAAACGGCATTGAGCTGCCTCCACCAGTTCAGCAATCCGTCCCCCTTTATGAAACGTTGCATTGTCCAATACTAGAGTCTGACCTGGCTTCAATGTTGGAATTAAGATGAACTCCAACCACAACTCAAACACTGTCCGATTACAACAACCCTCAAAGCTAAAGGGAGCTAAGAGTTGTTGATGACACCATGCGGCTATCATACTTACCCTGCCCTGCCTCTTCCCGGATTTGAGGACATGGAAGCGTTGTCCTTGCTCACAGTAACCATAAGGATAATCCGAGTCTTGACTATTGATGCCAGCTTCATCGAGGTAAACCAACCCTTCCGGCTCCATCTGTTCAATCTGAGCCATAAACTCCTCTCGCTGTTGCTCATCACGTTCTTGGTAGCCGTAAGTTTTTTTTCTGGTGAAGCCAATTTTCTTCAAGGCTCTGGATATGGTGCGAGGAGAGATGTCGTCATCCCAAAGTTCAGCCATTTGAGCGGAGGTTTGATCGCCATGCTCTTGGGCAAAAGCTTTGAATTTATGCCAGTCGGTAATTTTGTGGTTATTGCCAGGTGGGTGATTAGGTTTAGGGAGGAAGTCTCCGGTCTGTGCTTTTCTTGGCAGCCAGAGATTAATGGTGTTCCGGCTGAGATGGAAAAATTGACTGGCTTTGGTTTTGGACATACCGTATAGTTCAATTGCATTGATAACTTTTTGTCTAAGGTCGTAACTGTAGGGGGCTGGCATTTTGGGTCTTCTGTAGATATCCTTGCCATTATACGTCCTAACTTTTCTGTCTTGTGCTATATATCCTCTTTTGGAGCTTAAAGACGTATCGTTGGACTTTCGCCCAATTGATACTTCTCCATACAAACGCACGTCTTGGTAGGTCTTTGTCTTCCAAAGTCTTGTCCTACTCTCGATTTCGTCATATTGACCCCTACTAAACTCTTTACCTTACAATCAAACCGTGACCTGTTAGCATATCCCTTCCATTACAGAAGGGCATTAGCTTCTGGTCACATCTCACCCCCTCAAAGGCTTGCGCTTACACTTCTCACTACTGATTACTTCGACCAAATAATCAGAGCCTAAGAGGGATTAAAACATTCCGTTTATATGGGCATTCCATCCTTAGATTTGTCCTATCCACCGGGGTACTTTTAAAGGTCTGTGTAGATGGTATAATCAATCCTCCACTTTTCCCCTTGCTCTTTTGAGCGCAGCGTATCAATCTATTTCGCTGCTAGATTGTGACGGTGGTTCAAGCCGGACATTCGGTTTCCCTAATCATAGACGGTTAGCAGTGGTCTCGATTCCGGTGTTAGATTACACCTCGGAGCCTTCCGTTCCCCGCTTCAACCCCAGGTTTGTGATTCCTGGAACCGGGGGCGGCTATCGCCGTTACCCTCACCTTTGCCGTAACTATTCCGTTATGTTAAGAATTATTACGTTTTTTTGCAAAGTGTGTTGACCTTGGGTTCCCTACCTGGTTTTGGTATCGTCTGATACTAAACGTCGGGACATATAAACAGTTATGGGGATGGTCAGAAGCGAGCTTCTTATATTCTACCAAGGGGCTGAAGTCCCCACCAGGTAATTATTTCAGGCATCTCAGCCTTATTTCATACCTGAACGTCTCGCACGATTTACACAATCCTAAATCAATATAGGCATTACCCAACAGGATTAAGCGATCGCGCTAGCCGGATTAACCATCCCAGAGGAAAAGCCAAGGAGTAATTAATCATACTGGCCAAATCGAGGACAACCTACTGGGAAAATGGACAAGATAAGTACAAATTCCCAGCTAGGACAAAAAAGCGATCGCGTTAAGTCCCTTGACACCAATCTGGACTTCTACAATTCCAAGACAACGGTAAACGCTTCCATATAGCAGACCGGGTCCGTGGTACCGCCAAAGGTCATAGGAACATCAGGTTCAAAAGCAGTCATCACATAGGATTCGGGTTTACTTAGATGTTTAGCCAGGGATGCTGACAAATCCTTGAGTAAACTTTCAACTTGGGATTTTTCCGGTTGAGAAATCGATGTTTTGACTTTAATCAGTGGCATAATTAAAACTGATTCCCCCTCCCGGTGGGAGAGGGTTGCCAATTGCCGTTAATTTCACAGCAGGTCTGATGTCAACTGTTAAGGATCTGTTAAGTCACCTAGTCGAATGTGCCACCATTCCGGCCCCACATAGTCCGGGGTGCATCAGCAAACTCAATATATATGCGATCGCTGGGGACACCTAAAGCCTGATTAATTTTTTGGCAGAAATCCTGACTCATAGCTTTAGTAGTGGTTGGGGTGATGTTACCAATACTTTTGATTTCCATATAGCAAACCGGGTCTGTGGTACCGCCAAAGGTCATAGGAACATCAGGTTCAAAAGCAGTCATCACATAGGATTCGGGTTTACTTAGATGTTTAGCCAGGGATGCTGACAAATCCTTGAGTAAACTTTCGACTTGGGATTTTTCCGGTTGAGAAACCGATGTTTTGACTTTAATCAGTGGCATAAATCCTGTTTTAACCTCCGTAATTCCATCCTGTACTCGCTAAGGAGAGAATTTCCCCCTCTCGGTGAACTCCAGCCGCGATTACTTCCCCGACGAAAACGGAGTGGTCACCTTTTTCGACGCTACCAACTACATTACACTCGATGTAGCCTAGAGAATCTGAGAGAATGGGGCAGCCTGTTTCTCCTAGGTAAAATTCCAGGTCCTCGAATTTGCTACCGACTAAACGCTGCGGCTTAAAGAATTTTTGGGCAATGTCTTTTTGTCCCAATTCTAAAAAGGTAAGGGCGAACACACCGCTGGCTTTAATCATGGCGTGGGACCGGGAGTCATTGCGAACGCAGTTTACCACTAGGGGTGGTTTAAAGGATGACTGCATCACCCAACTGGCGGTAAAACCATTGATTTCGTCTCCTTCTTTGACTCCACAAATATATAGGGCGTGGGGCATTTTTCGGAGAATGGTTGTTTTTGCTTGTTCGTCTAGCATGGGTTTTTCAGTCTAGGTCTTGTAGTTTTTAGTTTACCGTTATTTTGGTTATGAGAAACGGAATGAGGGCGAAAAATTTAGCGGGGATGTTGAACAAGGAGCAGATATCTGGTTTTGGGGTTTCCGGGAGAGGGAAGTTCCCACACGGAGTCGGATGATTTTAGAACTGTTTGGGGCGTAAAACACATAAACAGAAATCTGACGCTAAACCTCCGGGTATTTCCATCAGGATTTCTTCAAATTCTAATAATAGCCTAACTAATGCTTCTGATTTGGGGTCGCCGGGTAACAGTTGCGTATGTTCTAACAGGGGATACAGAGGATGCAGAATAGCACCGCCAAAGGGATTGTATACCTCGATATTAAAGTAGTATTCGATGAATGGTAAAATTAGCTTAGAACGCACGGCTTCGGATGGGTCGGTGGCGAAGACTTGATGAATGGTGGGATTGATAAAGTTTTCTTGAATTCCAGAACGCAAGATTTCCCCAAAGCATTTATACAGGCGGTTAATTATTTTCACCTGATGGGGGCTATAAATGCAGTAATTATCCCCTACATATTCATTGATGATAAAGTAGCCATCGGGGTGAAGGCAGCCGTGAACTATGCCTAAAAATCTCTCGATTTCTTTGACGTGATGTAAGGATCCCGAACAGAAGGCAATATCGTATTTTTTGCCTTTATCAAGAGTAAAGGTATTGAAATCGTCCTGATAAAAGTTGATATTAACTCCCACATTAGCCGCAGTTTGGCGGGCAATATTTAGGGATGCTTCGGAGAAATCAAAGGCATCAATATGGTTGGCAAACCGTTGTTGTGCCATGACGATTTCATGGTTGCCGATACCACAACCGAGGGAGATTAATTGGTCGAAATTTCGCTGGCAAAAATAGTCTTCAATTAGCCATCGTAGCCAATATTTTTCACTCTGACCACCAGACATTCGCTTATAAATGGTATCAGCTACAATGGGGTTAGATACCCACTGACTGGCTATGGCTGCAGTGGGGTTGGTTTCCCAGTAGTTTTTATCCTGGGGTGCTTCTATGGTAAGGGTTTCTGGTAGCACTGGAGTTTCTGGGGCTGTTTCTGTTGCTACAAGTTCTAATTCTGCGGCTTCTAATTCGGGCGCTTCCTGGGATAACTGATGAGGATTCATTAAATAGGCTTCTTGGAAAATCTCACCATAGGCTGCTGTCATCTCCTCAAAGCGATTGAGGGAGTCTAGGACATATTTGGCATTTTGGGCGAATTGCTGCCTTTTAGGCTCATTTTCGAGCAGTTCGGTGAGACATTTGGCTAACTCATCGGGTTGATTGGGTGTATAAAATAGGGCATTAATTTCACGGCGCACTTGTTCAGGAATGCCAAATACAGGGGTGGTGATAATTGGTAAATCAAAACCCATGGCTTCTAAAATTACGCGGGGATAACTTTCGATGCGGGAGGTGCAAATGAAGATATCCGCCGCGCGATAATAAAGGGCTGTTTCGGGGGTTTCTGGGACTACGGAAACGCGACTGCGTAAGGACTCTGGTAGTTGATTAACTAGGTTGGCTAATTGACTACTGTAAAGGCTGGGTCGATCGCCTATAATTAAACAACGGATGCGAGAATGCCATTGGGGGGGTAGTAAGGGGAGGGCTTTAACTAGGTCCTGTTGACCTTTGCGATCGCAAACTGTTCCTAATAGTAAAATCGCGATTTCTCCGGGGTCTATATCCAGGGTTTCGCGGGCGGATTTACGATTCCATTTTTCGGCTTGGGTTAAGAGGCGATCGACATCCAAACCATTATGAATCGTGATAAAATTATGGTGGCTATTCAATGGCAAATATTGGTTACGGGTAGCATCAGCCACAAAAATCACCCGATAGGGGAAGCGGAAACATTCCAAAGCCTGGGCGGCAATTTCACCCCCAAAGCGATTAAAATAGGTCTGCCATGGTTCACTCTCATGGACATTCCACACACAGGGGACCCCCACATTTTCGGCGGCGGCTACCATAAAGAAATTCTCTAAGGTATTAGCATAAACCAGGTCATAGCTATCAAGGCTTAACTCTTCAGCTAAAGCCGAAATAGCCTGATGATAACCCTGTCTATCGTAAACACCAGTTAAGGGATGTTCTCGGACTATCACTTTAATTCCCTGCTGTTCATATACTTGTCGCAGGGGTCCATCTGTGACACTAAAGATGACAGGTTCTATATCCCCATCTCCCGCTAATTTTAGGGCGATTTCCAACTGATGTAAAGGGGCTCCTGTGTATTCCAAAGCATTACTACACATCAAAACTTTGGGCTGAATTTTTACAGTTAAGTTATGCCAAAAATAGCGTCTGGGTTGTATCTGGAACCACTCATTAGCTAGGGATAAATGGGGGCTATAAAAGGGGTCAATTTTATCAGCATAGCGACGGCGGAAGGTAGCCACTTCTTTGGGGTTATCCCCAAAACCGCGACTGGTTCCTTCTCGGTGAATTAATTCAGCATCAGGACAATAAACACAACGATATCCCGCCTCAGATAGTCGATAGCCATAGTCTGCGTCGTTATAGGCTACAGCAAAATCCGTTTGATTAAAACCCCCCATTTCTAAAAATAGTGCTTTAGGAGTTAGTAAACAAGCGGCGGTGACGGCTGAGTAATTTTTGACTACTTTAGAATAGGCTAAATAACCAAAATCATCTCGATGAGTCAGTTTAAAAGCATGACCGGCTAACCCATGATGTAACCCATGAATAATTCCGGCGTGTTGAATAGTATCATTGGGGAAAATCAACCGCGCACCCACAGCACCCACGCCCTCAAATTGACCATAACCAATCATTTGAGATAACCAGTCTGGGTTAAGTATTTCTGTGTCATTATTGAGGAATAGCAAATAATCAGCTTCTACCTGTTCGGCGGCGCGATTATTAATGTAGGCAAAACTAAACCCAGTTGCCGGATTAGGAATTTTCATAACCCTACATTTATCTAACTCTGACAAACTTGCTAAATATGCCAAAGTTTGGGGGTCATCACTTTGGTTGTCAATGACTACAATTTGATAGTTTTGATATGTGGTTTTTGCCAGGGAATTAATACAGGCTTGCAGTAGCTTTAATTGATTTTTGGTGGGAATTATAATAGCTACGGAAGGTCCGGTATGGGGGAAAGTATGGCTAAATATACCTAGATTTAATTTAACCGCCCATTGGGGTTGATGAACAGTAGCGGCGCTTTGACGGCGGGTGATAGCATCAGTTATGGCATTCTGACCCGCCTGGAAACTAGCAGGTTTGGCGGCACCGGAAACAGCAGTAGAACCGGGCGCAGTACGCCAATGATATAATACTAAGGGAATGTGACCAATTTGGCGAGCTTTTTCGGTGGCTCTGAGGGCAAAATCATAGTCTTGGGAACCTTCATAACCAATGCGAAACCCTCCTAATTCTTGGAAGAGGGAATGACGCACTACTAGGGCGTGACCCATATACATATAAGATAGTAGTAATTCGGGCGACCAGTCGGGTTTAAATTGGGGCGCAAACCGTTTACCTTGGGTATCTATTTTGTCATCATCACTATAAAGAATATCAGTTTCTGGGTGTTGGACTAGATAAAGGGCAATTTCGGCTAAAGCGTCGGGAGTGAGTTCGTCATCATTATCGAGAAATAGGATAAAGTCTCCGGTAGCGAGTGAGGCGGCGCTATTGGTGGCGGCGCTAATATTGCCATTTTCTGACCGGAAATGTAGCCTGATACGGGGTTCGGTTTCGGCTAGTTGATTGAGGGTTTTAGCAACTTCGGGGTCGCTGCTACAATCATCAGCTATACAGAGTTCCCAATGGCTGTATATTTGACTACAAACACTGGCGATCGCTTGTTGTAAAAACTCTATAGGAGGGTTATAAACTGGCATCACCACCGAAATTTTGGGCAGGGCTGTCGCCGGAACCGCCGCCAAACGGTTACGCAAAATATCAGCCGCTTTTTCTGTCCAGGTGTTAGCTTTTAACCAAGCATCATAAGGGTCAATAGTCGCCGGAACTTCAAAACCTGTTGGTAACAAAACTTCCCCAGGAATTTGACTGGTTTGGTCGTACATTTCCGACATTCGCCGTATAATAGTCGGAATTTCCCAAGGCATGGGAATTAAACGACCAAGGCGCTGTTTACGTTCCGCCGCGCGTTGTCGAATAGCCGCGCTAAGTTTAATTAACTGTTTAGTCTTACCAGAAACTTTATTGATAGGGCTAATTCGCTTAACAGTGAGGGGCTGTTTTTTGTCTACGGCTACTGTTTCCCCATTTTCTAGTTGCGCCTCAAGGGAAATATTCCAAGTTCCCGGAGGTAAATTAATTAAGACTTCCCAACCACTATTGGAACTACCTACCCAGTCGGAGAAAATTTCCCCCACGTCACCCCGGGGAAGTCCATAAGCACATTCTACAGTTTCCTGTCCATAACGCAGGAATAGTTTAGTAATTTGGTATTGAGGGTGACAACACCAACCCGCAAATAGAGTTTCTCCTACGGGGACGATATTTGTATTAGGTACATCAAATGCAGCTTGTAGGGGTGAAACTCGCAGGGGATATTCTCCAAACTGATGCCATTTTCCCCTAGTGTCTTTAACTTCTAATTGCACTCTATGATTACCTGGAATTAGAGGAATTTGCACCCGAAACCCACAGTGAGAACTACCGGGGATGTAATCATATATATTCCCCACGTCCAGACGTTCTATATTATAGGTTCCCTCGAATATTTGCTCATTAATACGGGCGCGAACTTCCTCTAAATTAAGTTTCCCGGTATGTAAACACCAGCCCTGAATTTGCATATAAGTATCGAGACATCCCAGCAATTCCCAATTAGTCGGGTTATCAATAGAAGACACAAACCGAGGTTTGAGGGTGCGTCTGGCTTGCCTTTTCGCCGTAGCATATTTAGTGCGAATTTTCCACAATTTAGAGGATTTAATAGCGGCTAATTCCCCTTCCGCCAAGTTCCGCGCCATTTGGGTCTGTCCGAGTTCCTCTTCTAGTTCTCGGAGTTTAGCAAAGGCTTGTTTAAATTGGACTTGGCTAGTTTGTAGTCTAAATTGAGTCTGTCCTAATTCGGTTTCTAAACTGCTAATTTTCAAATGGGCGTTATGTAGTTTAAAGTCGGTAATTCCCAGTTCGGTTTCGGTATTAATTAATTTACTCAAGACATCTTGATATTTGATATCAAAATCCTGATATTTTTCTGGGATATTTTGCAGTTCACCCTGGGTTCTTCCGAGTTCTTTTTCTGTGGCTACCAGTTTAGTTGTGGCTTCTTGCAAACCCACTTCTAGGTTGTGCGCGTGGGCTGTCATTCCCCGCAATTCTAGGGTCGTGGCTTCCAGTTCCCCCTGGGTTTTTCCTAATTGTTCTTCGGTAGTGACTAATTTGGCGATCGCATCTTGTTGTTTAATCTCTAAACCATTCAGTTTTAGTTGAGTTCTACCTAGTTCAGTTTCCTTACTAACCAACCTATCTACAGCATCATGGAAATGGTCTTGCCACAATTTAACATCAGCTTCTAAAATACCGCATTCTTTTTCCAGTTTGCGAATAGTTGACCAATCTTTAAACGCCCAACTAGGACTAGGCTGTTGTTGCACAGCTTCTCGTTCAAAATGATTTAAACCACTGCCTAAGTTTTTCGCTGCTTCTTCTAGTTCTTGATATAGGGTCAGTGCTTCCGGAAAATAAGCTCCAATTAGTCCCGGCTTTTTACTTTTAATAATATCATTACTTAACAGCTTGTCGTCAAAATTATCTTTGCTATCATCAATTCTTAGCTCTAAATCAAACTTTTGATTAAGTGCTTTGACCACATCTTTAGAATAGTTGCCTACTTTATAAACATTTGCCAGCAAGCATCTTTGAGGATGATTTTGATAAAAATTCAGGATTTGTCGATTATAAAAAATCCACATTTTAACCGCCATTTCTGGGGAGGTAATCAAGGCTTCATCTGTAGACCTACGATAAAGAGAGTCTACCACTTCCCAGGGAGTTCTATAAACAAAAATAAACTTGGCTTCTGGTATCAGTTCCGCCCAAAAATCCAACAGCAGAGTCGTCCTAGGATCTTTCCATCCCCATGGAGATAATGGATCTTGATTTTGGGCGATTAGTTGTTGTGCCTGTTGTCTTTGAGTCGGTGTTACTGATATCTTATCTTCCGCGACGCAGCCCAATTCATCAATACCATGATCACGCAAAATCTCTTTATGAAATTCCACAAAATCAACATTTTCAAAATGTCCCTTGATATTTCCATAATTGGAACCCACCAAATTTTGACCAATATTGACACCATACTTCTGGAGTAAAGAAGCCGTTAAAGAAGTTCCAGAACGGTGCATTCCTGTGATAATTAAAGTTGGTGATTGACCCTCTGATGCTGTATCCATAGATTTTACTTCACTAATTCAGTATGTATAATTTTTTGACATCCATGCAGCCTATTCATTTACAGGCAAGCCGAGAACACGCTTTAGTTTAAACCATTTTGTCCGCAGTTTCCAAAACTTGCTACTCTCCATTGCCTGAATACGATTTTCCAGGGTATCAAGCTGATGACCCATTATCTGCATTTGGGATTTTAGATGTTCCCATTCGCTTTTCTGGGATTCATATTGGTCTATTTGGGATTGATATTGGGCTATTTGCTGGTTATATTGGTCTACGGTGGCTGTCAACTGTGCCTGAGTTTGGCTAAGTTGCTGGCGTGCCGCAGATAGTTTAATTTCCCAATTTCTGCGACTGGAGATGGCCACTAAGCGATCGCCTTCTATAATCGCCTGTAAGCCCTTACTAGAGACAATTTTGATGATTAATATATCCTGGGGGGAAATCTGGTCACTAGAGAGGACACAGGACCAACCTGAGAGTAAAAAATCTGGCTGTTGGTAGTGGGCAACAATATCGGGGCGTTCCTCAGAACAGGGATAGACACCAATAAGGCGAGAGTCTGACCATAATTGAACTTCTACAGTTACCCCAGGGTTCAAATCAATGGCCCATCCACTCAGGCGGACTTCTCCGTTAGGTTGAATATAGCAATAGTCAATTTTGCCTTCTGGATGATGATAGAATGTCAGGGGATGAGGGGATGCTACAGAGCGATCGCTTACCGCATAAAGGTCTTGATAGCGGTTTAAGCCTTTAGGAATGCGGGTAATTTCAGCATTACCATCACTAATGCTATCAAGTATTCGCCGCACATATTCTTCTGTCACCCAGGTAGTGCCATACTCTTGTTTATCGAGAGATTGACTTTCACTATCTGGACTAAATACCAACCCCGTTTCTGACCTAGGGATATGGGGGGGCAATAATTCCATATCCAAGACACTAAATAATAGTAAACCCCGTTTTGATTTTAAATCATAAAGTTTTTGCATCCAGCGTTCAAAAGTAGTGGCTGGCATATGGCTAAAAAAGGAAGTCGCCATAATCAAATCAAAGTCGCGATCAACTTGGTAATCTTCAGGGACCGACGCAGACACAATTCCCTGTACTCCCAAGTATTCGCTTTGAAATTGAACCGCCTTTTTATAGATATCAGAAACCCAGATTCTTTCCGGTGGTATTTCTTCGATTAAAAAGCGAGTGAACCTACCATATCCACAGGCAAAATCTAAGAAGGACTCCACCGCATCAAATCCGCCAAAATGCCAATCCACAAACTGTTTTACAGTGTCCAAAATCGCGCGACCGATAGTATAGTAATAGGTTAAAGCACGATGGGAGTTTTTATCATCGAGTTGATTAAATACATAGGAGTACATTTCATCGATCGCCATAATTTCCCGTCGAAAAGTTTGAGGCGATCGGGCTAAGGTCTGAATCAAAGCATCCACCAGGGGATTATCATTAACAAAAATATTAGTTTTCATGGCAGATGTTATTTATCCCACGGATACACCATCTAAATTTTCCCAATGAACCTTACCAGAGGTAATAGTTAGTTGTGGTTCAACCAACAGGTCAACAACACCCGTACCACAGGACTCTTCGCAGGGCTGAACCCTAAACATAGCCACATCAACGCACCTATCTAAATAAGTAAATTCTCCCTCGACGATACCGGATACACCAGCATTCAAGAAATACACATCAGGAGCCAGGAGGCACTTAAACTGAAATTCTAACATGATTTTAGTTCCGGCATCAACATATTTAATTAACTGAGAGGTTGCCAAAAAAGAAGCCCCCGCCAATTCATAGCCACTAACAGTTTTAACCAACATCCCAAAGCGGACATGGGAGGCGGACTTCATAAACTCAACTTCGTAGTTATAAGTATAGGTTTGACGGGCGACCAAATGATTAACTCGCTTACCTTTTAAAGTTCTAATATGGGGGTCTTGGATAGTTGCACCCCGGCTAGGATAACGAATCAATTGGTCAGGGACTAAATTTGGATCGTAATAGTCTCGATAATCAGGATTATGTTTAATCATTCCCTGACTCTGACCCTGACTATGATTACCATTTTGTTGAGAGATACTAACTACTTTATGGACTTGATGTTGAGGAGGCAATGAGGCTTTAATCTGCTTAATTTCGGCGCGCACTTGGGCGGCTGCATCAGCATCAGCATAGATCATTTTTTGATATTTAGAAACAATCATCTTCGGGGTATGTTCTAATAACATTTCCCCCTTATCCATAAGTACCGCCGAATCGCATAACTGGATAATAGAGGGGGCAGAATGGGATACAAAGAGAATAGTACCGCCCCGGTCTTGGATTTCGTGAATGCGGCTAAAACACTTACGTTGAAAAGCCTCATCTCCCACAGATAGGGCTTCATCAACAATCAAGATATCAGGGTCAACGCTAGTAGCCACAGCAAAACCTAGGCGAATATACATCCCACTAGAATAGGTTTTGACAGGCTGATCGATAAAATCCCCGATATCAGCGAAGGCGGCAATATCATCAAACTTGGTCGCAATTTCTTCGGGTTTTAATCCCAACAACTGACCATTAAAGAACACATTTTGTCGTCCAGTAAATTCAGGATTAAATCCACTACCTAACTCTAGCAAAGCGGACACACGGCCATTAACTTTAACTTCGCCATGAGTAGGGGTTAAGGTTCCGGCAATAATTTGTAGGAGGGTGCTTTTACCTGATCCATTTCGTCCGACAATTCCCAGAGTTTGACCCCGAAAAACTTGTAGGTTGATATCTTGTAGCGCCCAAAAATTTTCAGCCAGACTGGTTTTTGGCCAAAATATTTCTTTGAGACGGTCTACGGGATGTTTATATCGCTTAAAACATTTGGAAACTTGATTGACGGAAATTGCAATATCAGTCATGGATTCTGATTGAGGATTAGGCTATCAATGGTAAGGTGGCGAACAGCGATAATTGTCAATTGTCTATATGTTGTGGTCTAAAGTACATCAGCAAAGGCAGGACGTAAGCGCCGATAGACTCCTAAGCCTATAGAGAAAATCACAATGGATACGGCTGTAGCCACGGCTAATTCTCCCCCATGTTGGATAGTTCCAACTAGGACTAGATCTCGATAACTTTCAGCGATCGCCGTAACCGGGTTCAGCCAAAACACCCAAACTCGCCACCCTTCAGGAATTTTGCTGGCTGGGTAGACAATTGGTGTGACATAAAACCACAAATTGAGAATTACCCCCAAAGTTTGGGGGATGTCTCGCAGAAAGACTGTCAGCGCCGCCGTCAAATATCCTAAGCCAGCAGTTAACAAAAGTTGTGGAACCCAAATCATCGGTAGTAGCCAGAGGGTTTGGTGAAGACCTTGATAGGAGAAGCCCACAAAGATAATCAACACCGCTAAACCAAAGGTACTCTCAATAAAAGCCGACAAAATTGGCACCATTGGTAACAGCCCCAGGGGAAAGACTACTTTTTTGACCAGATTAGTTTGTCCAATCACAGAAGTAGCCGCCTGGGTCAAGCCATTGATAAATGCAAACCAAGGAATTAGACCAGCAAACAGCCAAAGTCCAAAAGCCAGTTTACTGTCTTCTGGCATTCCTGTAATGCTTAGTTTAACCTGCAAAACAATAGAGAAAACATAGGTATAGATCAGCAGTTGCGCCAACTGATTGAGTAAAGGCCAGAGGTTTCCCAGAATAGACCCTTTGTATCGCGCCTCTAGGTCCCGTTGTACAAGGGTAGCGAGTAAGTTGAGTTTTGTGCGCCACTGACTATAGGCAACTGGAGATATCCCCCCCCAAACTCTGTGTACAACACCTTTCATTGACCTAAGCAATTTTTTGTCCCTCGTCCACTACACACACCACAGCCAAATATCTTATTAGAGACAATGGTTTGAGGACAAGTGTGCCACATTCGGTGTCTTGATTGCTAGTCCCAGGGCGTTAATAGGGTAGTCGATCGCCAAAAAAAACACCCCAACAGGGGTGCATTAAGGTATTTATTGACAGCTAATCAGATGTTATCTACCAAGCTGGGTTATAGATTTCGGCACTGTTGGCATCTAACCCAACCTGATCAGCCAGACGATTAAACATTGATTTTTCCCGTTTCCAGGCTGACCGTTGCTGCTTCAGGATTAATTCCCGAGAGCGATCGGCTACCGACAGCGGAGTTTGAGAAGGTGTAGCCACTGCTTCGGGGTTATTGCAATATTTCACCCCACGATAAGTCAGGTTATGGCTAGGTTGCAGAACAGGTGCTTTTTTCAAGTTACGGAAGCGCCAGTCTTGACCACGATACTTGCCACCTACTTGACCAACGGTGGTTTCAACGGATTCGGTATTTTGGCTGTAGCTAACGCCGCGATATGTAAGTCCCATGATTTTCGCCTCTCTTGTTCAAATTGGTTAACTTTAGTGAGGCGCGTTCCTTCGGGATTACTCCCTACTTCCGTCTCCCCTCCTCTGAACATTAGGGCTAGAAAACCCTTAGAGCGAAAAGAGATGAACGATTTGTTTTTGTTTCTGTATCTATTGTTACCGTTTACCAAATAAATGTCAAGGGTCTATGGGATTTCTTTAGAAAATTTTAACAATTTTGCTAAATACCCCAAAAGGGGTAGAGACAAGGCTGGCCTTGTCTCCGAGGGGTTTGAGAGGTGGTGGGTTCCTAATGAGCGGAACCGTTACCATGATAGTCGTCGCTGTCGTAGAAGCCGTTTTGTGTGCCGAAGAATATGCAGGCGATGCTAAATACCACGGTTAACCCGACTAAAATTAACTTGATATCCATATTTGGGGTATCCCTCCCGATAAATTGACTAACCATTGGGATTGTAAACGGTTCTGAGTGAGAGCGTCCATACATTAGGGCCAATTATGGCTGGGGCCGAAACTTCTACCCATGGTCGATACCATCAAAAGCGATCGCCTGACACGCGATCGACTCCAGACGCTAAAATGGTCAAAGGGCGTAAATCTAACCTACTCAATGCCATGATATCCAAAAACTGGGTCCTAAAAGCGCTTCTGTTTCTGTTCGGCGCATGGTTGATATTTGATATGATCACCTGGGTGATCGCCGAATACCTATGGTTTGATGAAGTTGGCTATTTATCCGTATTCAGGCGACGACTGCTAACCCAAGTAGGATTATGGGTCCTAGGGGTGGGTTTGAGTGCAGCCTTTCTGTTCTTCAATTTGGCTATTGCTGACAAATTTCGCTATCAATCCGCCATTAAATCTTACCACCGATTTGAGGATGCCCTATTTTCACCGCCTCCCCCTAGCCGACCCCCAGCCTTAAATTTGCCATGGCTATCTTTTCTGGTAATTGGGCCAACTATGTTCATGGTGGTGATGACACTCCACTATGGCTATGAGTTTATTACAGATTTCAACATCAGCCTAGAGCAGGATTTGGTTGTTCCCTTGCTACCCCGTCGGTTTGATTTTGCCGTCATTTGGGAAATGATGACTCAGCAACCTATCCAATGGTGGCAAATTGCCATTAGTGTGGTTCTGACTATGGTAGTTATCATTAAACCACAGCTTTCTCTAAGTGCGATCGCTGTATTTTTTAGCCTCGGTTTTGGTTGGGTTCTCTCTAGTCACTGGATTAATGTACTGGGATTTTTCTACCCCACCGATTTTCAGATTACAGAAGGTGTTTTTAACAAAGATATTAGTTTTTATATTTTTATCATCTCCGCCATTGACTTAGTAGAATTTTGGCTATTCGGTCTATTTATCTTGACCTTAATTTCCTGCACCTTGATTTATCTCCTGTCTGGTGATAGCTTTAACCAAGGAAAATTTCCCGGATTTTCTCGGTTTCAGCAGCGCCATTTACATGGCTTGGCTGGTGTGTTTATGCTATCTATGGCTCTGCGCTATTGGTTAAATCGATATGAGTTACTATATTCAGAACGCGGGGTCGTATTTGGGGCTGGCTATACTGATGCCAATGTGGCTGAACCAGCCTATTCCTGGTTGTTTTTCATTAGTATATTATTTGCACTGTTTTTATTCTGGCAGGCTTTCTTTTCCGTAGAAGTCATTAAACCTTATGTCGAGTTTTTCTTGAAAAGAATGGGCTTGCGTCGTTGGCGATCGCAGCCAAAACGCTATGCCAAATTATTCGCAGATAGCTATTCTTTGAGGGCGATTTTATCTGTATATATTTTAATGGGATTTTTTGCTAATGTTTGGCTGCCAGAAATTGTGCAAAGAGTCATAGTTCAGCCTAACGAATTAGAGCGAGAATTGCCATATATTGAACGCAATATTCAATTTACCCAAAAGGGTTTTCATCTTGATAATATTGATATTCAAACCTTTGACCCAGACGCTCAACTAACCCTCGCTGACCTAGAAAGCAATTCTCTCACCATTGATAATATTCGGCTGTGGGACCAGCGACCCCTATTACAAACTAATCGTCAACTCCAGCAAATTCGACCTTATTATGAATTTCTTGATGCTGCTATTGACCGCTATACTTTGCTGAAACCAGAAGAGGAACAAACACCAGATAATCGTACTCAAAAACAACAGGTGATTATTGCAGGACGGGAATTAGACTATCAGTTAGTTCCCGAAAAAGCGCAAACTTGGATTAATCAACACCTCGTCTATACCCACGGTTATGGATTTACCCTATCTCCAGTTAACAAAGTAGCGGAAGGAGGACTACCTAAATATTTTATCAAAAATATCGGCCCTGCGCCTCGGTTTAACCCAGATACTACCCTAGAAGTCGATCCTCGCGTTGAAGATAGTATCCCTATCGGAAAGCCTCGCATTTATTACGGTCAACTCACTAATACCAATGTGATGACTGGTACTAGAGTTTTGGAATTTGACTTTCCCTCCGGTGATGAAAATGTCTATAATACCTATAGCGGTGATGGGGGTATTCGGATTAATTCCCTATGGCGGCGGTTACTTTTTGCTAAGTATTTAAAAAACTGGCAAATGATTTTTACCCGGAATTTTTTGCCGGAAACTAAAGTGCTATTTCGTCGTCAAATTCAACAGCGAGTTAAAGCGATCGCTCCCTTTTTACGGTATGATAAAAATCCCTATTTGGTAGCCGCAGATAGCAGTTTAGGGCAAGATGTGGTTCCCGAAAATGCACAGGAGGGTAAATATCTCTATTGGATTTTAGATGCTTACACCACCAGCAGTCGCTACCCCTATTCTGACCCGGAAGATGGCGAATTTAACTATATTCGCAACTCAGTTAAAGTGGTAATTGATGCCTATAATGGCTCCATTAAATTCTACTATCTCAGTGAACCCAGAGACCCGCTTTTAATCACTTTGCGTAAGATTTTTCCGGATTTATTGGAACCTATCGAAAATATGCCAAAATCTTTGTATGAGCATATTCGATATCCCCAAGATTTATTTAGAGTCCAATCAGAACGCCTATTAACTTACCACATGCAGGATGCTAGGGTGTTCTATAACCGGGAAGATGTCTGGCGCATTCCCACCGAAATTTATGGCGGTCAAACTCAACGGGTCGCGCCTTATTATTTGATTATGAAACTACCCACCGAAGCCATGGCGGAGTTTATTCTATTGCAGCCATTTACTCCCGCCAGTCGCCTCAATTTAATTGCTTGGTTAGCGGCGCGATCGGACTCCCCCCAATATGGTAAACTATTATTATATCAGTTTCCTAAGCAGCGATTAGTATTTGGACCCGAACAGGTGGAGGCACTAATCAACCAAGAACCCCGAATATCTGAGCAAATCTCACTGTGGAATCGTCAAGGTTCACGGGTACTTCAGGGTAATTTATTAGTAATTCCCATTGAACAGTCTTTGTTGTATGTAGAACCAATTTATCTCGAGGCGACTGATAACAGTTTACCTACTCTAGTCAGGGTTATTGTGGCTTATGAAAACCGCATTGTCATGCGTCCTACTTTAGATGAATCTCTGCAAGCTGTCTTTGATGCTGACCCCATCGAACCCGCCATTATAGTTCCCAATTAACAATGAATAATTAACAATGAATAATTAACAATGAATACAGCTTCAGAAATCGTGCTATTACCCTCACCCTAAATCCCTCTCCCAGGGGGGAGAGGGACTTTGACAGCCTATGGCATGATTACTCAAAAGGCTGTAATGAATAATCAATTTCTAGGTGGGGAGACGAGGTTGATAATTAGCAGTTATTAATTAATAATTAACAATTAACAATTAACAATTAACAATTAACAATGAATACAGCTTCAGAAATCGTGCTATTACCCTCACCCTAAATCCCTCTCCCAGGGGGGAGAGGGACTTTGACAGCCTATGGCATGATTACTCAAAAGGCTGTAATGAATCATCAATTTCTAGGTGGGGATGCGAGGTTGATAATTAGCAGTTAATAATTAATAATTAGCAATTAATAATTAACAATTAATAATTAACAATTAATAATTAATAGTTAACAATGAATACAGCTTCAGAAATCGTGCTATTACCCTCACCCTAAATCCCTCTCCCAGGGGGGAGAGGGACTTTGACAGCCTATGGCATGATTACTCAAAAGGCTGTAATGAATCATCAATTTCTAGGTGGGGATGCGAGGTAGATAATTAGCAGTTAAATAATTAATAATTAGCAATGAATAATTAACAATGAATAATTAACAATGAATACAGCTTCAGAAATCGTGCTATTACCCTCACCCTAAATCCCTCTCCCAGGGGGGAGAGGGACTTTGACAGCCTATGGCATGATTACTCAAAAGGCTGTAATGAATCATCAATTTCTAGGTGGGGATGCGAGGTAGATAATTAGCAGTTAATAATTAATAATTAGCAATGAATAATTAACAATGAATAATTAACAATGAATACAGCTTCAGAAATCGTGCTATTACCCTCACCCTAAATCCCTCTCCCAGGGGGGAGAGGGACTTTGACAGCCTATGGCATGATTACTCAAAAGGCTGTAATGAATCATCAATTTCTAGGTGGGGATGCGAGGTAGATAATTAGCAGTTAATAATTAATAATTAGCAATGAATAATTAACAATGAATAATTAACAATGAATACAGCTTCAGAAATCGTGCTATTACCCTCACCCTAAATCCCTCTCCCAGGGGGGAGAGGGACTTTGACAGCCTATGGCATGATTACTCAAAAGGCTGTAATGAATCATCAATTTCTAGGTGGGGATGCGAGGTAGATAATTAGCAGTTAATAATTAATAATTAGCAATGAATAATTAACAATGAATAATTAACAATGAATACAGCTTCAGAAATCGTGCTATTACCCTCACCCTAAATCCCTCTCCCAGGGGGGAGAGGGACTTTGACAGCCTATGGCATGATTACTCAAAAGGCTGTAATGAATCATCAATTTCTAGGTGGGGATGCGAGGTAGATAATTAGCAGTTAATAATTAATAATTAGCAATGAATAATTAACAATGAATAATTAACAATGAATACAGCTTCAGAAATCGTGCTATTACCCTCACCCTAAATCCCTCTCCCAGGGGGGAGAGGGACTTTGACAGCCTATGGCATGATTACTCAAAAGGCTGTAATGAATCATCAATTTCTAGGTGGGGATGCGAGGTAGATAATTAGCAGTTAATAATTAATAATTAGCAATGAATAATTAACAATGAATAATTAACAATGAATACAGCTTCAGAAATCGTGCTATTACCCTCACCCTAAATCCCTCTCCCAGGGGGGAGAGGGACTTTGACAGCCTATGGCATGATTACTCAAAAGGCTGTAATGAATCATCAATTTCTAGGTGGGGATGCGAGGTAGATAATTAGCAGTTAATAATTAATAATTAGCAATGAATAATTAACAATGAATAATTAACAATGAATACAGCTTCAGAAATCGTGCTATTACCCTCACCCTAAATCCCTCTCCCAGGGGGGAGAGGGACTTTGACAGCCTATGGCATGATTACTCAAAAGGCTGTAATGAATCATCAATTTCTAGGTGGGGATGCGAGGTAGATAATTAGCAGTTATTAATTATTAATTATTAATTTCCGGGGCGAGGTTGATAATTAGCAGTTATTAATTATTAATTATTAATTATTAATAATTAATAATTAATTATTAATTTCCGGGGCGAGGTTATAGAAGAACCCGCCCCTAGAATTATCAATTGTGTGGCCGGAAGGTTGCCCGATCGCCTAAATCTGGTAAATTTAAGGTAACAGTTGAGCAAACAGACGGTAATTGAACCTATGGCACTGATTACAACCGGTGGGAAACTAATTCGAGATTTGGAGTCGGAAGGAGCTTTAGCGCTCTATGTTCCGTTGGAGGGAGGATTTGAGGGACGTTACCGCCGCCGTCTCAGGATAGCTGGTTATACTACCTATAGCCTATCAGCCAGGGGATTGGGTGACTTGGCGGCGTACTTGTTGGGGGTTCATGGTGTCCGACCGCCTCACCTAGGTAAAAAAAGCAGTGGTAATGATGCGGCGGTGGGAGATATTTATTATCTTCCTCCGGTGGTCAACTATCAGTTAGAGAATCTGCCCCCTAACTCCAAGGGATTAGTATTATGGATCATAGAAGGGCATATTTTGTCAAGCCAAGAGGTCGATTTTCTCAGTCGCCTACCGAGTATTGAACCTCGGGTTAAAATTGCCATAGAGATGGGAGGCGATCGCCAATTTAGCTGGAAACCTTTAAAAAATGCGATCGCCGTTGCCTAAGCGCCAACCATTTCCCGCATCCATGTAAACATAGAAAATGTGATCACTACTGATTCCCCTCTAACATCACTGAAAACAGGTCGCTGGTTCAAACTCATTTGTGGAGCCAGTTACCAGCACCTGCCATCAGTGCGCCATTTGGCCCTAGCTTATACCCTAGCGGGGGCGGACTGCATTGATGTGGCGGCGGACCCAGCCGTGATCAAGGCTACCCTGGAAGCGATCGCATTATGTGCTGATTTAGGAAATCAGGCTCGTCGCCGAGGTTTTGGCTATCGAGGGAGACCGTGGTTAATGGTCAGCCTCAACGACGGAGAAGATCCCCATTTTCGGAAAGCTGAATTTGAAGCCACAGCCTGTCCCAGCCATTGTCCCCGTCCCTGTGAAAGCATTTGTCCGGCGGGGGCGATCGCTTTTAGCGACCTACAAGCTGGGGTTATAGATGAACTATGCTATGGCTGTGGTCGGTGTATTCCCGTTTGTCCATCAAATTTGATCCGCGCTCGGTCCTATGTATTTACCCCAGAAGCCGTCGCGCCGCTGATATTTCAAACCGGAGTTGATGCCATCGAAATCCACACCCAAAGCGATCGCGAAGCCGACTTCCGTCGCCTGTGGAATCATATTCAGCCTTGGATACACCAACTCAAAGCGATCGCCATTAGCTGTCCCAACAGCCCCGACCTAATCGATTATTTGTGGAGTCTGCACCAGCTAATCACTCCCCTACCGTCAACAACCGCCTTAATTTGGCAAACCGACGGTAGACCCATGAGTGGCGACATAGGTAGTGGCACCACCAGAGCCAGCATTCAACTGAGCCAAAAGGTGTTATCCGCCCAACTACCAGGATATGTGCAACTAGCAGGAGGCACAAATGATTATACTGTAGCCAAGCTGCGATCGCTAAAACTTCTCCCCGATGAGGGAACCGAGAAAAACTCCACTTCCCCAAAAGTCGCCGGAGTCGCCTATGGTAGCTATGCTCGCACCTTACTTTCCCCCATTTGGGAATCCCTAGAATCTCCTAATCAGGAATCTGACCCCCTAGAAATGTCAAAAATCACTCAATTAGAAACCCAAGCAGACCTACTATGGAAAGCCGTTAACCTAGCAAGTTCCCTAGTTGCCCAAATCAAAGGATTTTGAGGTTTCCTGCCTCCCAATCCCTCAACCAGTTCTCACCCTATTGATTGAACACTTCAACCTGAGAAGTATGCAGATCACAGACGACCTTAACAGATTGCTTGATATTGTTCCCCCAACAGTCCGAAAAAACCTGATCAACCACCCAGAACGCGAATGTTTGATTGAAATAGTTATGGATTTGGGTCGTCTCCCAGAGGCTCGTTTTCCCAGCAATGCCGAATACCTATCCCAACAGCCTGTTACCTGGGATGACTTGGGCCATTGCATATCCCGCATTGGTGAGTTTAGCGGTGACAACCGAGCCGGTATTGAAAAAACCCTACACCGGATTAGTGCCATTCGCAACCGCACCGGGAAAATTATCGGCTTAACCTGTCGAGTTGGTCGCGCCGTATTTGGCAAAATCGGCATGATCCGAGACTTGGTAGAAACCGGAGGCTCAATTTTGATGCTAGGTCGTCCTGGTGTCGGCAAAACTACTGCCCTGCGAGAAATTGCCCGCGTCCTAGCTGATGAACTCCATAAACGGGTCGTAATTATCGATACATCTAACGAAATTGCCGGGGATGGAGATATTCCGCACCCCGCCATTGGACGAGCCAGACGTATGCAGGTAGCCAGTCCAGAACTGCAACATCAGGTCATGATCGAGGCGGTGGAAAACCATATGCCCGAAGTGATTGTCATTGACGAAATAGGCACAGAATTGGAAGCCCTCGCCGCCCGCACAATTTCCGAGCGGGGTGTGCAATTAATCGGAACCGCCCACGGTAACCGCATTGAAAACCTGATGAAGAACCCCACTTTAGCAGATCTGATTGGCGGAATTCAAGCCGTCACTCTGGGAGATGATGAAGCACGGCGGCGGGGTTCTCAAAAAACCGTTTTGGAACGTAAGGCTCCCCCAACTTTTGATATTGCCATAGAAATGTTGGAACGGGAACGTTGGGTTGTCCATGAGTCGGTATCAACTACTGTTGATGGTTTGCTGCGGGGAATGCAGCCGACTTTACAGGTCAGACAAATGAACGATCGCGGTGAAGTCACTGTTACCCAAGAACGTTATAGCACCCCCGCCGCTCGGAATGCGGTGCCAGCAGGAGCATCTACTGGTTCATCCCGACCCTTACCCCCTTTGTCTGCACCGGGTTTGGGGGGTCTGCGGGCTTCCGGGAAAATGATGCCACTTCCCACTAGCACTACTGTTCGCGAAGGGTCTGCGCCGGAAAATAAACCCGCCACCCAGGAATTTGAACAGTTGCTGAATGCCTCCTTTGATAGTCAAGGATTGGGGGATGACAATGGTTTGGATCTGGGGGATAATGGATTTAATGAGGATGATTTGCCTCTGCATATCTATCCCTATGCGATCGCTCGCTATCAGATAGATCAGGTGATTCGCACTCTGATGTTGCCTGTGGTGGTGACTAAGGATATTGACAGTGCTGATGTCGTCTTGGCTTTGCGATCGCATATTCGCAATCAGTCCAAGCTGCGACAAATGGCAAAAAATCGCCATATACCCATTCACACCGTTAAATCTGGCAGTCCCCCTCAGATTGCTAAGGCTCTGCATCGGTTACTACACAGGTCAGATCCTAGCACTCCAGAAGTTCCTGATCTGACTCTGTTTGCTTCCGGGAATTCCTCTGATGAACTCGAAGCCTTAGAGGAAGCCAGACTAGCAGTAGAGGAAATTGTCATTCCCAAGGGTCAACCTGTGGAACTTTTACCTCGTTCCCCAAAAGTGCGAAAAATGCAGCATGAACTGGTCGAACACTATCGCCTGAAATCTAACAGTTTCGGCGAGGAACCCAACCGCCGGATCAGGATTTATCCAGCATAGCAAACACATCACAACTATAGAGGCAGCCTGTTCGGGTTGCCTCCGTTTACAATAGATAATTAAAATATAACTATTTTCCCTTTCAACTTTAGCAAGTTTAAGGAAAAATTAATTCACTCTCTACTGTTCCCTCTTGCCTTTGATAGTGTTGTTTGGGCAAATAACTTAACTTAATGGTCAATGATTCAACAGCTTATTCAACTAATTGCTACCATGACTGGGCTACATATTCGACCCCAGGATTATGGGACTTTCTCCCAAAAAATTTGGCGACGGGTTCAGCAACTACATCTTTCTAGTTTGAATGAATACTATAATTTGCTCACCGCCGCCAATACCGAGAGTCAAACCGAATGGTCGGAATTGATGCCTTTGTTGACCACCACGGAAACCTACTTTTTTCGCGATCGCGGTCAGTTTAAGTTATTGCGTGAGGTCATACTACCCGAGTTGATCGCCGCCCGAAAATCCTCTAAAACTCTGCGTTTGTGGAGTGCTGGATGTTCTACCGGGGAAGAAGCCTACTCTTTAGCTATTTTAGTGCAACAGTTGCTCCCAGACTGGTCAAATTGGTTAATTGAGATTACCGGAACTGATGTTAATGAAGTCGCCCTACAACGCGCTAGAGATGGCGTATATAGCCATTGGTCTTTTCGCATGGTTGACCCCGAGGTGCAACGTCAATATTTCTATCCCCAAGGACAGAATTGGTTAGTTAATCCCGCCGCTAAAAGTTTGGTTAGGTTCCTGAAACTTAACTTGGTGAGTGATAATTGTACCAATGCGATCGCCAGTCTTGGTAAAATCGATTTAATTTTATGTAGAAATGTTTTTGTTTATTTCGAGAAACCCTATATTGTACAGGTTCTGAGAAAATTCTATCAGGTACTTAGGCCCGGTGGGTATCTGATGACAGCCCATGCAGAAATTCAGGGATTATTACTTGATGAGTTTAAAGCCTGCATTTTTCCAGAGTCCGTGATTTATCAACGGGAAAAACCTCCCCAAAATCTCTCTGTATCCTCCCCCAATGTCTCCCTAAACCATCGCCAGCCTTTATCCCCGTTGCTAAATCGAGCCTATTATCACCCCAATGGTAGCCGTTTACCATCCCCTTCTCAACCTCCCGCCAATCACGGTCAACAGAAACAAGGTAATCTCTCGACTTTATCGATTGTACCGCCACCCATTTCCGCGATACCCACTGCATCAGAACAGGCGATCGCCATTAGTCAAAGCCTCGAAGAAGCCAAAAAGCTCATCAACCAAAAAGCCTATAATGAAGCCCTCAAAAAAGTTCAAGAATTTGTCGCTAACCATCCCCAAAATTTTGATGCTCATTATTTAATGGCGAAAATTTATGCCAATAGCGGACAGCATGATCAGGCAATTTTACATTGTCAAAAAGCCTTGGAAATTCAGTCATTGTCCATTGAACCTTATTATATTTTGTTGCACATTGCCCAGGAGCAAGGGGACTTACAAAACGCTAAAATTTTCTCCAAAAGAATCATCTATTTATCCGATGTTTCTGCTTCGTCAATTTGCGCTCATCTCGAATTAGCAACTGTCCACGAAAGGGAAGGAAATTTACCCCAAGCCAAAAAACTGTACTTAACTGCATTATCCCTGTTAAATACAGTTCCTGCTCATCTTCCTGTACCCTATTTAGGGGAAATTTTAGGAGGAGACTTAAAGGCTTATCTCCAACAAAAATTAAATCTGATTTTGTATTAATAAATAAGGCACTGAAAATTATGGAAACTAAACCTTATCTGATGTTTAAGTTGGGAGGATTGAATTATGGCGTAGATGGCTTCTTAGTTCAAGAGATTTTCTCCTTACCTGAACTCACCCCCATTGTCGAAGCAGCCCCCGAATTAGTAGGTATTCTGAATTTACGCAGTGAACTATTATCAATCATTGACTTAAATATTCATTTTGGACTTGCATATAGTCAAAATCCTTATGCAATTGATGATATTATTATTGTCCTACAGTTAGGTGATGAAAAGTTGGGAATTTTGGTGAATGAAGTGTGCGAAGTGCAGATGATTTCCTCCGAGGATATAACCAGTAAGATTCCCTATAGTATGATGGTAGAAATACCAAGTTACCATAGTTCCGGCTCTCATCATCATGCGATCGCTGGATATGCCGAAATTGAAGACCAGATTATTATGATCATAAATCCCGAATCTTTACGGGATCATATTATATCTGATAGTCCCGAAATTATCTCCGATCGCAGTAATTCTCATCGAGATAGTTTAGGGAGTGAAACTCATCGAGATGACCATGATTATCCAGTCCCCAAAAACCGTAAAATTCCCGCTTTCTGTCCTGACGCAACACCAGAAGAAAGGCAGATTTTTCGGGAACGTGCCGAGAATTTGAGGCGCAAGACCGAGAAAGATGAATTGTCCGGGTTAATGTCCTTGGCTGTCATTGGTTTAAACGGTGAATACTTTGGCGTAAATCTCTCGATTATTCGGGAATTTACCGATATTCATAATGTTACCCCTATTCCTTGCACGCCCCCTCATATCGTCGGTAATATGAACCTGCGGGGTGAAATTGTCACCTTGGTTGATATTAGGGGAATTTTGGGTCTACCAATGGATATTAACGGTAATTCTCAAAAAGCCGCGATCGTCCAAGTTGGTGAAGTAGTCGCCGGAATTATTGTTAATGATATTTTTGATGTCACCTATCTAAACCCCTCCGCTATTAAGCTAGTTCCCGCCGCTGTTCATTCTACCCAAGATGAATATTTACGAGGGACAGCAATTTATCGCGATCGCCAAAATCCCCAAGCACAAAACCGGATGATGAGTTTATTAGACCTCGAAAAAATCCTAGTCCAAGAAACCCTGGTAGTTAATGAAGAAATATAAACCAATTGTTAACTAATTATAAAAACTCTATCGTTTGGCATATTCCCGCGTAAAATAGTAGTGATAATCAGAGTTTAGCTATTTTTTCAGATTAGCCACAGTTGCCGACCCTCCGACCCTCGACCATTTATAGACAGCAATGCCAATCAGCGCCTATTTTTACTAACATGATGCAAAGATTAACCACCAAACTTTACTGCGGTTTCTTCCTGATACCCGCCACAGTCATCCTAGCTATAAGTAGCTATTCGGTTTTTTCATTCTGGCGCATCGATTCGCGCATTGGCACTATCTATGATGATCGGGTTATACCCCTTCAGCAAATCAAAAATATCTCCGATGCCTATGCTATTCAGATAATTGATGCCGTCAATAAAGCCAATAGTGGCTTAATCAGCACCAATGCAGCCTTAAACACTGTTAATCGTTCCATAGAAACAATTAGCACTAACTGGGAAAGTTATAAAAACACCGAATTAACACGAGAAGAAAGAGAACTCGTCAACGAAATTGACCGATTATTTCTTCCCGCCCAAAATCGCATTACCGAACTGCAACAAGCCCTACAAAGAGGCAATCCCGAAGACTTAGCCGCCTTTGACGGACAATTATATGATGTCATAGACCCCCTCACCGCCAGACTTCAGGAGTTAATTGATTTACAACTGCGGGTAGCCTCAATCGAAAGGGAGAAAGCTCGCGCCGTATTAAATGAAACCCTGTTATTATTTGGATTATTAATCTTACTTTCCATAGTAATCGCCTCTCCCCTAGGTTACTTTTTAAGCCAATCTATTGCTAACACCTTTAAACAAACCATTAAAGCTATTTCCGAGAGTTCCACAGAAATTGCTGTCGCCACAGAACAACATGAACGCATTGCTACAGAACAAGCAGCAGCCGTTAGCGAAACCACCTCCACCATGGATGAATTAGGAGCCTCCTCCGAAGCCGCTACCCAACAAGCAGAAGCCGCCGTCACCGGAGCGAAAAAGGCTTTATCCCTGTCCGAAAGTGGTCAAACTGCAGTTAATAGCACCTTAGAAGGGATGGCAACCCTCCAAGATAAAGTAGAGGGAATAGCCCAACAAATTCTCCGCCTCAGTGAACAGACCAATCAAATTGGTAACATCTCCCAATTAGTCGCTGATTTGGCTAATCAAACTAATATGTTAGCCCTAAATGCCGCTGTTGAAGCAGTACGAGCCGGAGAACATGGTCGCGGTTTTGGGGTAGTTGCCACCGAAATCCGCAAACTGGCTGATGAGAGTCAGAAATCCGCCCAAAAAATCGGTACTTTAGTTTCCGATATTCAGACCGCGATTAATTCCACCGTGATGGTCACAGAAGAGGGAACTAAAACAGTTCGCTCCAATGTTGATGTCGCCCAAAAAACTGCCGAAGCCTTTTTAGGTGTCAAAGAAGCAGTAAATGATGTAGTTGTGAATAATCAACAAATATCTCTGAATATTAAGCAACAAACCCTCGCCATTAATCAGGTTTTGGAAGCCATGAATTCCCTAAAGCAGGGAGCCAACGAAACCGCCAATGGTATCGGACAAACCAAAAAAGGCATGGAACAGCTAAAACATATAGCTGATGAGCTGGAGTCCATTATTTAGGGATAATTTGAATATTCATAAACCGGGGATATTCAGACAGTAAATTTAGCGGATTGACGATTATTTAACATTTTTAGGAGTTACGAAAAATGCTGATGTTTAAAAAGTTAAGATACTGGATTGTGGGAGGATATACTATTCCCATATTCCTGATGATTGCTAGTGCCACGGTGGTTTCTGTTAACGTCGGTCGGGTGCAAAGCGAAGCCCAGCAACTAAATGTATCTCGTCAAATAGCTGAAGATATTGCTGAGATATCCTGGAATCTTCAGGCTATGTCCAGAACCCTGAGAGGCTATTTGATTGCCAACAATCCTACATCTATAAATAGCTGGAATCAAGCCAAAAATGATGCTAATCAAATCATAGGTTCGTTAACAGAAACTATGACTGATGAAAATCAACTTAAAACCATGGAGGAAATTCGGAAACAGTATGATGATTTAGTCGAATTTCACGAGGGTCTAATCCAAATAGTAGGGGCTGGTGACATAGAAGCAGCTCGTCAAACCTGGATAGCAAATGGCATAGGGATCAGAGTTGCTGAGGATACTGCTAAGTTAATTGATCAGATGAAGAGTCGGGAAGCGGAACTGGTAAATATGCGAGTAGCCAGCCAAAGCCAAGCTCTGAATAATCTGTTATCATCTGTGTGGGTTAGTATTGGTCTAGCGGTGATAGTTTCGATTATTTTAGGAAGTTGGATTATCACTACTATTGTTCAGAAAATTACCCAAGAAGCCAATAACATCGCCCTAGCAGCTACGGAGATTGCTACTACTATTGAAGAACAGGAAAGGGTGGCTGTTCAACAGGCTGCTTCTGTGAATGAAACTAGCACGAGTATGGATGAGTTGGGGGCTTCCTCCCGTCAGTGTTCTGAACAGGCTTCTGCTGCGTCTTCGGGAGCGCGTCAGGTGCTGGCTTTGGCGGGAAGTAATCGCCAAGAAGATACATTAGATGGTAGTCCGAGTTTGCGGGAAAAAATGTCACAGGTTCAGGCTCAAATCCTGCGTTTGAGTGAAAACCTCAGCCAGATATATAATATTACTAATTTGGTTAGTGATTTAGCTAATCAAACTAATATGCTGGCTTTGAATGCTTCGGTGGAAGCGGTCAGAGCAGGGGAACATGGTAAAGGTTTCGGGGTGGTGGCTAGTGAAATCCGCAAATTAGCTGATCAAAGTCGCAAGTCGGCGGAAAAAATTGGCTCTCTAATTGCTGATATTCAAAATTCGGCTAATTCTACTGTGATAGTAACGGAAGAGGGGACGAAGGCTGTGGAAAAAATTATCGTTTCTATCAATGATGTGGCGGTGAATATTCAACAAATTTCTCTGAATACTAAACAACAGGCGATGGCGGTAGAGCAGGTGATTGATGCGATGAATAGCCTAAATACTGCGGCGCAAGAAACAGCGAACGGTTTGGCTCAAAGTCGAGCAGGTACTGAGCAACTTAATAATACCGCCCAGGGCTTAAAAAATCTGGTTTAGCAAGAGTTTATGGCTAGGAGAAATTACCATGATTGAAGATGACGAATTGCGGGAAGTCTTTAAAATTGCCAGTGAGGAACATTTACAAAAACTTGATGATGGTTTTCTGTACCTAGAACAAAACCCTCACGATAAGGGGAAAATAGATGAACTGCTGCGGGAAGCTCACAGTTTGAAGGGAGATGCGGGAATGTTGGGGGTTAAGGATGTTTCTACCCTGGCTCACCAACTAGAACACCTGTTAGGGGCTATAAATAGGGGAGAGGATACGTTTTCCCATGAAATGAGCGATCGCATGGGTCAAGGACTTGATGCAATTCGGAAACTGGTGACAGAAGCTGTTACTGGGGAGCCTTCGGGGATTAATGCTTTTTATGTGTTAGCGAATTTAATGGGGGCGAAGCCAGAAGGGGAAACTACGCCACCCACAGAGACCGAGACGGCTGCTGTAGCTGATTCTGATGACTCTGGGGATGAGAACCTGACAGCGCCAACAACCACGGAAGACGAGGAGGAAGAGGCGGAAACTATCCCAGAGACGGAAGAAACACCAGCCCCGCTAGATGGTTTCAGGAAGGATGAGCAAACCCCAGAGAACCCGGAACAAGGGGCTAGTCCAATTATTGAAGTAGAAAATCCAGCCCCTGCTAGTCGAGCAGTTGTCCCTAGTTCGACCTATAAAATTGAGACAATTCGGGTAGCGACACGAAACCTGGATGCTCTGATGACTCAAACGGGAGAGTTGACGGTAACTAAAATTCGCATTGCCCATAGGTTAGCAGAAATTGAGGAAATTACCAACCTATTGGAAGAATGGAGTCGGGATGCTTTTATCAATAGATTTGCTCTCCATGACCTGGAAGCTAAGGAGGGTTTATCTAATGGTAAGGGTACGATGGGACAATTACAAAGTTACCACCAAAGAACAGGCGATCGCTTAGAGGTTCTTAGCACATTAGTCAATCAGCTAAGAACTTCCATCTATGAAGATATGGCTCGTCTGGATTTAATTTCTGACGAACTAGAAGAGGGAGTGCGTACCCTGCGACTGTTACCCCTATCGACGATATTTAACCTATTTCCGCGCATGGTGCGGGATTTAGCTAGGGAACAGAATAAACAGATAGAATTGGTAATTGAGGGCGGCGAAACTAGGGCGGATAAACGCATCCTAGAGGAGATGAAAGACCCCCTAATGCACATTTTGCGTAATGCTGTTGATCATGGCATAGAAACTCCCACGGAACGTCAAAAAAGGGCAAAACCACCCAAGGCGACTATCCGCCTACGGGGATATCAAACGGCTACCAGTGTGGTGATTGAGGTGAGCGATGATGGCCGAGGTTTAGATATTGAGCAAATTAAACAAACCGCCATTAAACGGGGAATTTGTCAGCCAGAAGAATTGGTGGGAATGACTATCCCACAAATTCAAGCGTTGATTTTTACTCCCGGTTTTTCTACCCGTAAATCGGTGACAGAGGTTTCGGGGCGGGGTGTGGGTATGGATGTGGTTAGGACTAATGTTGAACACCTCAAAGGGACGATTAACGTTGATTCGACCTCTGGAAGGGGATCTACTTTCCGCATTCAATTGGGAACTACCCTGGCTACAGCCCATGTGTTGATTGTGGCGGTTGATAGCATTTCCTATGCGATTCCTGTAGAGTATGTGCAAACTACCCTATTGGTGGATGATGCGGATATTTTTGCCATTGAGGGTCGAGATACGATTCTTTTTGATGACCAACCTGTGTCGGTGATGTGTTTAGTGGACTTGCTAGAATTGCAATCTAACCGTAATGCTATCAGGGGTTGGAATCACCAACGGAAGTCTCAGCGAGATGAGTCGGAACGAGAAACAACAGGGGATATGCTATCGGTAAGGCTGAGGGAAAATGTCAGACCCTGGGAAGCTAATCTGAGCCATGACCGAAATCAATCTCAACCATCGAAGGCTAGATCTTGTATAATTCTAAGGATGGGGGAAAATCGACTAGGCCTATTCGTTGACACGCTTATTGATGAACAAGATGTTGTCCTCAAGCCCCAAAGCCAACTACTGCGACGAGTAAGGAACGTTGCTGGGGCGACTATTTTGGGCACGGGGGAAGTGTGTATGGTGCTTAATCCCCAAGATATGATTCGCTCGGTGCGGAAAAATTGGAAATCCTCGGCTTCTATTAGTCTTTCTGATTCAGATGAGTTGGATTTAGAAAGCGATCGCCCATCTGTTATTCTATTAGTGGAGGACTCCATTGCTACTCGCACTCAAGAAAAGCGTATTTTGGAAGCAGCAGGTTATGAGGTGGTTACAGCAGTCGATGGACTAGACGGATTAAATAAACTCAAAACTCGCTCCTTTGATGCGGTAATCTCCGACATCCAAATGCCTAATTTAGATGGTTTGGGATTCACTGCCAAAATCCGCGAACATCAAGAATATAGCGAGTTACCAATTATCTTGGTGACATCTCTTGCTTCTGATGACGATAAACGCCGGGGTGCTGAAGCGGGAGCTAATGCCTACATCACTAAAGGCTCATTTAACCAGGATATCCTCCTGCAAACTCTCAGCCGATTAGTTTGACTGCATCCAACGGGGGATGAGCTCATTGGTCTGGCTGGCGGTCATATACTGTAACCGCTAGACCCACCCGGTATTTTAACACACGCAAAATCAACATGGCGATTCGAGTTTTGCTGGTGGAAGATTCCCCAGTTGCTCTGATTATTCTCAAACGCATTTTGGCTGAATGCAACGATATTCTGGTTGTGGGTACTGCTCGCAGCGGTTTGGAGGCTTTGTCTTTAATTCCTCAATTGCAGCCAGATGTGATTTGCACAGATTTACATATGCCTCACATGGATGGCCTGGAATTTACTGGAGAGGTGATGGCTAATTTCCCTAAGCCGATTCTGGTAATTAGTGCATCTGTCCAGGCTGAGGATACTTACAATGTGTTTCAACTTCTCAATGCGGGGGCGGTTGATGTTTTTCCTAAGCCGAAAACTGGGCTGGCTTCTGACTATCAGCAAGCGGGTAGGGAACTGATCCATAAAATTAGAGTTCTGGCTGGGGTTAAGGTGTTTACTAAGCATCGACGGGGGGCTACTGTTAAGGCGACTTCCCCGGCGGCGAGTCCATCCTATTCGGGGAGCAGAGTTAATAGTCCGGTGGCGGTTCCTACTCCTCAGAAAACTTCTTTTTCCCCTCAGAAAAAGACTTCACCCCATCGCTCTCAATCTGTTCGGGTGGTGGTGATTGGTGCCTCTACGGGAGGACCCCAGGCTCTCCATACCCTTCTGACTCAGTTTTCCCCTCAGCTCCCGGTTCCGATTATCTGTGTTCAACATATTAGTGAGGGGTTTTTGCAGGGATTGGTCAATTGGTTGAATTGTCAGTGTTCTATATCGGTTAAAATTGCTCAGGCAGGAGATTTGCCTCAACGGGGAAATGTCTATTTCGCCCCGGAGGGGAAACACCTGGAAATCGATCGCAATGGTCGGTTTTTGTATTCTTCTAGTCCGGCTTTGGGGGGACATCGACCTTCGGTGACCGCAACTATGAAGTCTGTGGCTAATTTCTACGGTAGTCACACTCTGGGAGTATTATTAACGGGTATGGGCCGCGATGGGGCTGAGGGAATGATGGAAATTACACAATGGGGCGGTATCACTATCGCTCAAAATGAGGAAAGCTGTGTGGTTTTTGGAATGCCCCGAGAAGCGATCGCTCTGGGGGCGGCGAGCCACATTCTCCCGGTAGAGGCGATCGCTCCCTTGATTTTAAATATGATTAATTTGGGCATCAAGTCTTAACGTTCAATACCGAATCAATTACCTCGCACAATTTCTGGGCATCAAAAGGCTTGGTTAGGTATTCTGTGGCCCCGGCTAGTCGCCCCTGCACTTTATCAAAGGCCCCGTCTCGGGCTGTTAGCATAATAATTGGCAATGCCTGAAATTGCGGGATACTCCGAATTGTCCGACATAGTTCTAATCCATCTATTCCTGGCATCGATACATCTAGCAGTAGCACGGAAACTTTGTTATGATATATAACTGATAAGGCATCGACGGCATTATCAGCCAGCAAAACGTTATAAGTATTAGATAGGGCTTGTTTGACTAGGCCCTGCATAACTGTACTGTCATCTACTGCTAGGACGGTTGCTTGTTGACTACTTTGATTAACAGACATTGATTATCTTTCCCTCCGTGACGCGGCAGACCCCGACTCACGATTGAGCTATACTATTAGTTTATATCGTTGTGCTGTGTTTAAACTACCCCCCCCCAGGCGATCGCTTACCTGGCAACTGTTAACTGTAATATTAAAAAAAAGTTAAATCTGAAAATTCCCCCCCCAAAAAAGGTTGACTATTGCTCACGATTTTGGTAACATCAAACTATAATATATTAAAAAATTAGATGTGTGCCTGATTTGGAATCTCGCCAATATCCCATTATGATAAAAGCATAAGTAAAGTCAAGCACAAAGTCAAGCATTATTTACAACTATTTACAATTGCCCAAATCCTGCCATAACTGGGGATTATTAAAATCCTCAATGACATAAGTTGCGCCGAAATTTTTTAAGATCTGGGGGTCATGGGTAGAGGCGACACCAATAGTAGTTATTCCAGCAGCAACGGCTGATCTAATTCCGGAGGTAGAATCCTCAAAAACGATAGCATCTTGAGGGGATATATTCAACTGTTGTAAACAGACCTGGTAAGGTTTCGGGTCAGGCTTACCCACCCCGACATCTTCAGAGACAATAACGGTCTGGAAATAATCAACCAAGTTTAAAACCTTCAGCATAAAGGCGGCATTTTCCCTAGGCGCATTAGTAACAATAGCAGTTTGCAGTTGCTGTTTTTGTATCCAAGCCAACAACTTGGTTAAACCGGGTAAAGGTTTTAAATTCCCGGCAATTTCACGAAATATAGCTTCTTTTTGGTCAGCCAAAATCTGCCCTTTTGCGGGGGAAAGTTGCGGGAGAATATCCCGGACAATATCAGGGTTTAAACGTCCGCTAATGTTAGCTCGATAAAAATCCGGGTTAATTTCCAGATCATAATTTTTGAGGACATCAACCCAAGTCTGATAATGAATAGGGTCGGTATTAGCCAGAGTCCCATCTAAGTCAAAAATAATCGCTTTCAGCATGATGTAAATCCACTATCTGAGTAATTAATTATTAGACCTGCGCCAGTGAAAGATATTTTCTAGGGTATTATACCAAAATTTTTGGTTTCGATGTCGTTGATGAACCCAAGCGGCGGCGGTTGGGGAAATTATCCCGGTAAGAGTTGGCCAGGGAGGGGTAAAATTAGCGATCGCATTGATGGTAATACGTTTTTGAATAGCGATCGCCAAAAAATTAATGATCTCATCAGCGCCAACCCCGAAAATAGTAGCCCCCAAAAGCCGACCATCAGAATGTCCGACCAACTCACAAAAACCCATAATTTCCCCCAAAATTTGAGTTTTAGGAACCTGTTTAAACATCTGGCGGCTAACTTGTACCCGGTCTCCATAGCGCCGTCGTGCCTGAGTTTCAGTCAAACCGACCCTAGCTAAAGGTGGGTCAGTAAAAATCACCCAAGGAACATGATCATAACTGACCTGAAATATGGGTAAATATAGGGCATTTTTTATGGCGATTTGGGCTTCATATTCAGCTAGATGAGGCATAGGATAACCCCCCGCCAATTCTCCACAAGCATAAACTCGATGATTAGTGGTTTGCCTTCGGGAGTTTAGCTGCAAATAACCCCCAATAAATTGAACTCCGATATCATCCAAATTTAAGCCACACAAATTAGGCTGACGACCGATACCTAGGATAATTTCATCAACTTCGATCGCCTTATTTCCGGCTTGTATCCATTTGGTATCATCAATTTGTTTAGCCTGAATCACAGGGGTTTTAGTCAGCACCCGCACCCCTTCAGCTTCTAACAAAGATTGCAGCAAAAAAGCGGTGTGGGGTTCTGCTCTCGGTAGTATGTGGTTACTGCGAACTATGATGGTAACATCACTTCCCAAACGCCTAAATATTTGGGCTAATTCCACAGCGCTAGGGTCGCCGCCAATGAGGGCAACATGATTAGGAATTTTGGTAATTTTATGAAGAGTATCGGCGGTGAAATATCCGGTAAGAGTCAATCCTTCTATGTCGGGAATTTGGGGTTGGGAACCCATAGCCAGTAAAAAAGTACGCGATCGCAAAATTCGATTATTGACCTTCAAAGCCAGCCGAGGTTCTCTAATAAATTCCCCTACCCCAAAAATCATATCTACCCCCAAAGAAGCGATCGCCGCCGGAGAATAAATACTTTCTAGGTTAGTGGTGATATATTCACTCCATTGACAACTAGAGTCCCACTGTATCAAAATATTTTCTGGTAGGGTGCGATCGGCGGTTTCCCAACCGATGCCGAATTGTGACACCTGGCGCATTTGTTTAGCTACCTTAGCTATCTGTAAAAGGGGGTGGTGTCTGTTAGCCCCAAGAATTTGACCAGGAACAGGGGGTGGGTCAGGTTCCAATAGTGCTACCCGACCCTGCATTTTAGAGGCGTTTATAGCGGCTTTACGTCCGGCTAAAGTGCCACCAATGATAACTACATCATAATCGAGCATTTTGGGTAAGACGGAATTATTATCATATCTTCAGATTTTACCCAATTTTACCCCAAAAAATATAGATTAATTATGGCGATCGCCTTCTAGCTGTCGCAAACGTTCTTCTAATTCACGCACCCTGTCCTCGGCGGCTTCAGCCCTTTGGCGTTCAGTTTGCACCTGTTTAGCCAATTCGGTGGGTGTAAGGAATCGTTCACCGTCTGGGCGATAAATCGTAAAGTTTCCGTCTTTCAATTCAAACCGGATACCTAAGCGGGGACTCGTCCAATTTTCCGGTTCGTCGATCACTTCGAGAGTCCCATCACTACTACGCAGCCAACCGTTGAAATCTAGGCGATCGGGGTCTAAAATATAGTATTCTTCAACCCCATATTGTTCATAAAACTTAAATTTTCTCGCCATTTCTTTCAAGCGATTTCCCGGTGAAAGAATTTCAAAAACCACTTGTGGTGGTATGTTACCTTCTTCCCATTGTTGATAGGAACCGCGATCGCCTTTAGGTCGCCCAAATACTACCATCGTATCAGGGGCTTGACGTATTTTATTATCACCCTGCTGAGGATACCAGAGTAAGTCTCCAGCCACAAACACATTAGGATCATCATCAAACAAGATTTCTAGGTTTTCTTTAATAACAACAATCCAGCGAAATTGTTTAGTATTATCTGACATAGGATTGCCATCGGATTCGGGATAAATGACCGTGATTTTGTCTTGAGTGCTTGTCATAGACTTGTCATCATGGCTATGATGATATTTCTTTGATTCATTATATCATAGCTGTGGCTGTTGGCTATAGGGTGAGATAGACAGCACCATGGGCTATAGGGCTAGACATGGTGCTGAGATAATTATGGATTTTTAGGACGTGCGCCAAACTTTTGAATTAATAAATCCCGGATAATTGGCTTGAGGTCATCGCAAGCTACACCCTTTTCTAAACGACTTCCCAACTCAGCCTCATGACCTACTTTTCCGCCGGTATAGATATCAACACCTTCCACTGTTTTACCATCTTTACGGGCTTTAGTACCGATGAAACCGATATCAGCCACTTGCGGCTGTCCGCAAGAGTTAGGGCAACCAGTCCAGTGAATACGAACGCGATCGCTTATTTCCAACTCCTCATCAAGTTCTCGAGCTAATTTTAAAGCCCGTTGTTTAGTTTCAATCAAAGCAAAATTGCAATAATTATTTCCCGTACAAGAGACAAGCGATCGAGTCAAAGGGGCAGGATTAATCGAGAAAATCTCTAACAAAGGTTCTGCCAAAAACGCCTCTAATTTATCCTCCGAAATATAAGGAATAATCAAATTTTGCTCAACCGTCAGGCGAATTTCTCCCTCGCCATAAACCTCCGCCAAACGGGCTACTTCAAACATTTGGTCTGCGGATAAACGCCCCACCGGAACGTGCAACCCAACAAACTTATATCCCTGTTGTTTCTGGGGGTGAACACCCAAATAATCTTTCTTATCCTGGGTTATTTCATCCTTTAAGGCGGCTGGTGCGAGAGTTTGACCAAATTCTTCCTCCACCTTAGCCCGGAAGCCTTCTACGCCCCATTTATCCACCAACCACATCAAACGTGCCCGTTGGCGATTTTCCCGCAATCCTTCAGAGAGACCATTTTGGGTGTAAACTGTTAGGATAGCGATGGAAAGTTTAATCACATCATCGTTAGCAGGAACCCAAACATTAATCGGCACAGCTTCCACCTGACGTTGTGCGGATAAATACCCACCTACGAGGACATTAAATCCTAATATGCGATCGCGATAAGCAGGCACAAAAGCCAAATCATTAATTTCAGCATGAATGGAATTATCTCGTCCCCCTTCAATAGCAATATTGAATTTACGGGGAAGGTTAGAAAAAGCATAATTACCCTCACCTTGATTGGTGATTACACTCTCCAATTTTTGCAACAATTCTCGGGTGTCGAACAATTCATCCGGGTCAATACCAGCAATGGGAGAACCCGTCAGGTTGCGAACATTATCCATACCCGATTGAATGCTGGTCATTCCTATAGCTTTCATTTGGGCAAAAATATCCGGGAGGTCTTCCAAACGAATACCGCGTAATTGGATATTTTGGCGGGTAGTAATATCGGCGCTACCATCATCTCCATAGCGTTGGACAATTTCGGCTAATACCCTCATTTGTGCGCTGTTGAGAGTACCATTAGCAATCCGTAATCTCAACATAAATTTACCGGGAGTAACAGGTCGGAAGAACACCCCCAGCCATTTAAGACGCATTTCTAAATCGGTTTTATCCATGGCTTCCCAACCGATTTTGGCAAAATATTCTAACTCGTCTTTAACAGCTAATCCATCTTTATCAGCTTTAGCTTTTTCGATTTTATTGAGTTTGACTTTGGGTTCAGAGGCGACAACCATGAGTTTATCTATAACTGAGGTTAACAATGATTTGTAGATTAAATTCAGAATCAGTGATAATTTGTAGTTTAAGATACATAAAATCCAAGAGTTTGCAGTTATTGCATATATAATATGTAAAAAACGCATATTAATCAGATTTTAGTATTTTTGAATACCAAATTACGGGGAAATTCACCATAATTTGGGTTCATCAACCTGATGACCGAAAGTTTAAACTTATCTAATGTCTGGGTATTATTTAGTAATTAATTAACGAGGTGCAATTATGGAAAAAAATCAAGCTATTGGCAAGGTGTATTTAGTGGGTGCAGGGCCTGGTGATCCGGGTTTGCTGACATTAAAAGGCAAGGTTTTGATTGAATCAGCGGATGTGGTTATTTATGATGCTTTGGTGAGTGAAGAAATTTTAGCAATGATTAACCCCAAGGCTGAAAAAATCCATGCCGGAAAGCGTCGGGGTCGCCATTCTTTACCTCAAGAGGAAACGACACAATTAATGATTGAGCAAGCCCAAACTCATGGGGTAGTTGTACGTTTAAAAGGCGGCGATCCATTTGTTTTTGGTCGTGGTGGGGAGGAAATGGAGGCTTTAATCGCGGCGGGAGTTCCGGTAGAGGTGGTTCCGGGTGTGACTTCTGGTATTGCCGCGCCAGCTTATGCGGGGATTCCTTTAACTCACCGTGATTATAGTTCTTCTGTGACTTTTGTAACAGGTCATGAAGCGGCGGGAAAGTATCGCCCAGAGGTTAATTGGGGGGCTATTGCTAAGGGTTCTGAAACTATTGTTATTTATATGGGGGTTCAGAATTTGGGTAATATTATTGAGGCTTTGGTGGCTGGTGGTTTAAGCCTCCAAACTCCCATAGCTTTAATTCGTTGGGGAACTTGTCCGCACCAGGAGGAATTACAAGGTACTTTAGCCACTATTATTGAACAGGTTGAAAATACGGGTTTTGAAGCGCCAGCTATTGCTGTTATTGGTGAGGTGGTTGGCTTAAATAATGTTCTGTCTGGATGTCGTCCTGTACCTCTGAAAATCATCACTAAATAATGGAATTTGATGATATGAATGAATTGGTTAATTTGGCTAAGGTTGCTAGTGATAATCAAGATTGGTCTCAGGTTGTTTATTGCCTACAACAGTTTGGTGTGAGTGGGGAAAATGATGGCTGGGAAGAGGCGATCGCTTTAGCTTTAACCGCTTTACAATATGGAGATTTTCACACCCGTTGGGATGTAGCTAAACTGTTGCCGAAATTGGGTAAATCAGCCTGTGTGCGGTTGATAGAAATTTTCGAGGATGAAGCAGCAGATCTAGAATATAGATGGTTTGCGGGGCGAATTTTAGGCGATTTTCATACCCCAGAAGCGATCGCCTGTTTGGTGAATTTCCTCAGTAGCGATGCTGATGATGAATTGATAGCGATCGCTGCTAGTGCTTTAGCTAATTTAGGACCGGAGACGGTAGCAAGTTTAACCACTCTTTTAGAAGACCCCAAAACCCGTCTTATGGGTGTGCGCTCCTTATCTCAAATTCGGATTTCCGAGGTGATTTCTCCCCTGTTAACTGTTGTTGAAGACCCCGACCCCCAGGTGAGGGCGATCGCCATTGAAACCTTGGGAAGTTTTCGGGATGATCGGGTAATTCCGGCTTTAATTAATGCCCTAGAAGACCATGCAGCCATAGTGCGATCGGAAGCGGTGATTAGTTTAGGATTTCGGTCAGATATAGCCACACAATGGCACTTGGTAGAGTCTATAGACCCATTACTGTATGATATTAACCTCACTGTTTGTCAGCAAGCCGCAATGGCTCTGGGGCGCTTAAAAACGGATGCAGCTATTGAAAGTCTATCAACAATTTTACAATCTTCGCTGACCCCAATTCCTTTACAAATTGCCTGTATTAAAGCGTTAATTTGGATGGAAAGTTCAGCAGGTTTAGACTGCATTGCTCAATGTATATCAGGTTTTCACGAAACAGTTATCCTGGAAACTATCCAGTTGTTAGGTCGCTTAAAAACTGCTAATCTCAAAAATCAGGCGGGTCAAATGTTGCTAGATTTATTCAGAACCGAACATCCTAGCCTCAGCGAAACACGGATTAAACAGGCTGTAGCTTACGCTTTAGGTCAGTTAGGAGATGCCAAAACTATGGAGGTTCTGCAAGTCCTCAAAACGGATGTTAATGATAGTGTCAAATTTCATGCGATCGCTGCTATCCGACAATTAGAGACTATTTCGACATAGCCTGAATTATCAACTCTTCCGGTGTGCGAGACTGGGAATTATTAGGGCAAGTTTGCGCGCCCCAATCGCACTTTCTCAGATGGTCTAGTTGCCAACTCAGGGGTATTTCCAACAAATCGCGAGACCCGGTAAATCCCTGTCCTATAAATAGCAATAAGGCTATACAATTAAGTATGGTATGAGCCATGCGCCATTTGTAGGATTTGTAAATATCGGGAACAATTGCCAAGGCAAAAATCATCAATAAAGAGGAAGTAATACCATAATAGTAATGGGAGACGTGCCATTCATAACCTCGGCGAAATACCCCATCTTGCGCTCCCAAAATTACTAATCCTGCCCCAGTTAAGGTGGCAAAAACACCCCGCCACAGGGGTTGATTAGCATTAGCGCGGTACAGAAAAACTAAGGAGGCGATCGTTCCGATAAAGATTAAAACTATAAAAATAGCCTCAAACATATTCTCATCAGAAAGTTCCTTAAATACCCCCTTAAATCCAATGGAATACGCTAAAGCAATCAGGGTCACTCCTACGACGGTTCCGGTCAGCCAACGCCCCATTTTTAAGTGTTCCCGACCTACCATTGGGGGAATGCGACTTGTGCTTCCTTTTTCTAGGGTTTGTAGGCGACGCTGACGAGTTTGCCAAGCCATGTGGGTAGAAATTCCAATTATGGGAAATACGACAACTATGGCTAGAAATGGATGAATCAAACTCATGAAATCGATTAGCTGCATTTCCAAGTCTCCGAAAACAATTTGCAATTATCAAACATCAATACTCATAGGGATTTCGAGGTTCTGGAATAGGGGTTAATCTGTCGGCTTTGATAGTTAACCTCCGTTGATTATTGAGAACTTCGGTAGTCATTTCACCCTCAACCTGTAGCCAACTGTCTTGGGGATATGCCCCCCGGTTATTGTCAGGAAGCATGACAGGAAGCGCAATGGGGTAAGCATCAGCGGCACAGCAGGTGATTACAAACCGGGTAATAAAGATAAAATTTTGGGGAAGGTTAGGGGGATAAACGACAAACCCGGTGACATTGACTCTTTGACCTCTATATGTCTCCGGTTCGGGATTGACATTAAGTAGCCTAATCCATTCTATCAGCGATCGCTCTTCTGGTCGAGAAGCGGTACGAAATTCTTGGGGCTGAATTTGTGTAGCGGGTAAAGACTCCATGATACCCCGTTGTAAGGCGACATAACTACCAAGATTTCGGGGGGTAATGAAAAGACCTAACAGGACAGAAATTAAGAGTAGGGCGGTACTCCAACCTTTGGGAAATAAACTAATATGTTGTAGGGATTGTTGGTCTATCTGAGCTTCAGTTTTTTGGTAATTATGGGACAGTTCCCAAATCCGAAATCCTCCAAAAATTAATAACAGAAAACCGCCACCGATAGCGAGGGGGAAATAGTTAGGATGAATGAGGATATAAAGTCGTCCAGCCAGCCAATATCTGAGGAGGAGGAATCCCCAAGCTAATATAGCTATAGCGTCCACCCAAGGAGACTGCAACCACAGTTGTAAACGAGATGGTAATCCATTTAATGGAGGTCTAACACGGTTCATAGGCGCTGAGATTAATAGTTCAGATTGAGATTGACAGCCAAGGTTAGCAAAAAGGTAAGCTGGGCAGCGAGAATCATCAGATAAATGATGGCGCGAGTTTGGAAAATCGACATCATCAAGCCGACGGTTTTAATATCAATCATGGGTCCGAATACTAAAAATGCTAGTAAAGAACCAGTGGTAAAAGTGGCGGCAAAAGAGAGGGCAAAAAATGCGTCAACTGTGGAACAAATAGAAACTACTCCGGCTAGTAATAACATAGCCAGAATGGAGGAAATGGGACCGTAACCTAGGCTGAGGATAATTTCGCGGGGTATTACTGTTTGAATAATAGCAGCGATCGCACTTCCGACTACCAACATTCCCCCCAATTCTCGAAACTCCTGCACCCCACTTTCAATCATTAAACCAACCCGGTCGCGGGTGGGGCGGATAAAAATAGAGGAGAAACTGACACTTGTTTGAGGCATAGTAGCCACGGCTTGAACGCCTTTTCCCTCAGCTTTCCACATAGGCATGGACTGCAAACGCACGGGTGTGGCTGACTGACCCATAATATAAGTTCCCGATGTTAGTAGGGAAGATTTGGGCATCTCATCGACGGCTTTTTCGGTGAAGTCAGGTTGAGGAACTAAACGGGCGAGGGCTTTTTGTAGAAACGGCCGCAGGTCTTTTTGGGCGCTAAAAACCAAGCCTAATGTTATGGCAATTATCAGGGAAAATAAAATCCGTAAAACGACGACTTCTGGTTGTCCCCGGAAGGCTACCCAAGTTGACCAAATCACAATAGGATTAATGGTGGGGGCAGCAAATAAAAAGCCGATCGCTGCTGAGGCAGGTACTCCTTGACTCAAGAGGCGACGGGCAACGGGAACATTTCCACACTCACACACGGGAAACATAAACCCGAACAGACTGCCAAAAATCGCCCCCAGGAAAGGGTTAGTTGGAACGTAGTATAGAAGTTTGCGTTCATCCACTAACCACAGCAGTAGACTGGACAACATGACACCCAGTAACAGGAAGGGCATAGCCTCCACTAACAGGCTGAGAAACAGGGTGAAAACAGCGTTCAGTTTGCTAACTATTATTGATGGCATCCTGTCTCAATTTGAATGGTTGACACTACTTTCGCACTACACACTCTCTGGTTAACGGCTACATTGTACACCTTCCGATGGTAGTTATTATTGATCAGTTGGCGATTGTCCACGAGTAATGGTCTGGAGGGGGCGGGTTCCCTGATTAATCATCACCTGGTATAGATGAGCAGATTAATCAACCCGCCCTAGGGGGTTTATTGACTCTACAAGGCAGCGGCGGGGGTGGGAATAGTCACGACCTCATCACCGGACAAACCAAAGGCATCATGAATCGCCTGGACGGCTTTGATGCCATCTTTGTCATCGACTACACAACTGATTTTAATTTCGGAAGTGGCAATCATGGAGATGTTGATATTTTCGGCGGCGAGGGCTTCAAACATACGGGCGGCGACTCCGGGGTGATCGACCATTCCAGCCCCTACGGCGCTAACTTTAGCGATCGCTGAATTCAGGGTAACTTCTCCATAACCCCATTTAGCGATCGCCTTTTTAATCACGAGTTTAGCCTCTTCTGCATCACCTTGAGCGACAGTAAAAGCAATATCACGGGTGAGAATATCATTAACCTGGTGACAGCGCTGCGATTGGATAATCATATCAACGCTAATATTGTGATGTGCCAGCAGAGTAAACAACTCGGCAGCCATTCCGGGGCGATCGGGAACATGGCGGATCGCCAAACGGGCTTGGTTACGGTCTAGGGCGACCCCTCGCACTGGCGGAAGATGAGGTCGATCAACAGTTGGAATATTTTTGGTGTTACGGGTTAGCACATCAAAGGTTTGACAGAGGGCAGCCACCGCCCGATCGCACTCATTGGCATCAATCACACAACTAACCTTAACCTCGGAGGTGGAAATCATCTGAATATTAATTCCGGCTTCCGCCAAAGTGCGGAACATTTGGGAAGCGACTTTGGGGCGACCAATCATCCCGGCCCCAACAATGCTAACTTTAGCAATAGGGCTATCATAGCCTCGCACTTCCGGTTCTCCAATTTCGGGGTCATTGTTGCGTCCCAAAGTTGGTAAAATTGCGTCAGCTACAGCGATCGCCCGTTTATAGCAGTTATGAGTGACGGTAAAGGTAATATCATTAATATTCGCCTCATGGATCGACTGAATAATCAAATCCACATTCAGCTTCTGGAGGGCAATTCCCCCGAATAAACGGGCTGCAATTCCGGGGCGATCGGGAATACGCAATAAGGAAACCGCCGCCTGATCGCGATCGAATTCTACCCCATCCACAGGTCGCACCAGTTCCAACCCTTCCACAGGTCGCACCTCTGGTGGTGGGGAAGTCACCCGTGTACCAGGATCATCAGTCCAACTCGATCGCACTACTAAAGGAATCCCATAATTTCGGGCAATTTCCACGGCCCGGGGATGGAGAACTTTTGCCCCCAAACTAGCAAGTTCCAGCATTTCATCACAGGTTATTTCATCCATCAACTGTGCTTTAGGAACAATGCGGGGGTCTGTAGTTAAAATTCCAGGTACATCGGTATAAATTTCGCATCGATCGGCTTGTAATGCTGCGGCTAAAGCGACTGCAGAAGTATCCGACCCTCCTCGTCCTAGGGTGGTAATTTCCAATTCTTCGCGATCGCTAATTCCCTGGAAACCGGCCACTACTACCACCTTGCCTTCTTTTAGGTGACGAGTTAGACGTTCAGTTTGGATATTTAAAATCCGGGCGCGGCTATGTTCAGCCTCTGTGACAATTCCCACCTGCGCCCCGGTCATGGAAATGGCTGGTTGTCCCATTTCCTGTAGTGCCATACTCATTAAAGCGATCGTCACCTGTTCGCCAGTAGATAACAACATATCCATTTCCCGGCGAGAGGGATGGCTAGAAATTTCCTGGGCTAGTTTCACCAAACCATCAGTAGTTTTTCCCATAGCCGAAACCACCACCACCACTGAATGGTCTTGGGCTGTTTGCGCCACCCGACGGGCTACCGTTTGAATGCGATCTACTGACCCAACAGAAGTACCACCATATTTTTGAACAATCAGCATAGTAATTCCACCATAAGGAAACTCAACAATAGGTTACACCCAGGATTGTACGCGGTTGCCCATGTTCACCAGACCGAGGGCGCGACATCCCCCATATTGTATCGGAAAGATTCGGGAAAAATTGCCGGCTTTTCTGATACCGTTTAACTTAATAGGTTTCTTATGATCGGTTTGTAGTCGGGTGCGATCGCCCCTCCACCCATGATTCCTGCTACCCGCTATTTTGGGATTTTTGGTCTGTTACTGTCTAGTGTGATCTCGATTTTGATTATGGTTTCAATAGCCTTACAACCTCATCTCCTTAGCGATCCTTTTTTACAGCTACCCACAGAAAACTCAGTCCGGGTCGTGTGGTTTACCGAGTTTTCTGGTTCTGATCATCAGGTGAGTTATGGGGTAGACCTCCAACAAAATGCGATCGCCACCACCTCCCAACTAACTCGCACTCGGGAAGACCAAAATTCCTGGGTAGGGGTCCAAACCCCAAACAACCGCATCTACACCCAACCTATTTCCAGACCCATTTGGCGACACGAAGCCACTATTACAGACCTAACCCCAGGCCAACGGGTTCCCTATCAAGTTCACAGTACCACAGACAACGGCATCCCCATCAGTAGCCAAGTGTTCAGCCTAGCTGGCTTACCCCAACCCGGGACACCTTTAAAAATCCTCCTCACCTCCGACCACCAACTTAAACCCATGACCGCCGCCAATCTCAATATAGGTGCAAGAACAGTCGATATTGATGCTGTTTTTATGGCTGGTGATTTAGTCAATATTCCCGATCGCGCTTCCGAATGGTTCGACGATAATCGCGGCGGGGCCTTTTTCCCCTGTCTGCAAGGTCGCGCCCATTATCAACTCGAAAAAAATGGTGTTACCACTACTTATAAAGGCGGCGCTTTAATTCAAAATGTACCCTTATTCCCCGCTATTGGAAATCATGAAATCATGGGGGCTTTTTCCGAAACCGACAGCTTAAACAACCAGTTTAATAATAGTTACCCTCAATTTGCCGCCCAACAGCTTTATCAACAAAATTCTGCCACCATCAACCCCAATAATGACCCCGACATAGCACAACAATGGATCCAAGACCATAGCTTCAACTTAGATACCTATAAACAAATATTTACTCTCCCCAATTCTCCTCAAAATTATTATGCTACTACCTTTGGAGATGTCCGGTTAGTAGTTTTATTGGCGACTAATGTTTGGCGAGTTGATAGGTTAGACTCCCACGCTAGAGGACGTTATCGAGAAAGAGACGCAGACTTTGACCGTCCGGAAAATTGGGGCTATGGACAACATTTGTTTGAACCTATTTCCGCCGGAAGCGAACAATATATATGGTTACAACAGGAACTCAATAGCCCGGAATTTCAACAGGCTAAATATAAAATCGTTATGTTCCATCACCCTCCCCACACTTTAGGGGATAATATAGTTCCCGCCTATACAGACCCTGTGCAAATTAAGACTGTTGATAATAACGGCAAGATTATTATGATTCGCTATGAATATCCCAAACCATCTGATTATTTAATTAGGGATGTTATGCCATTATTAGAAGCCGCCGGAGTGCAACTGGTGTATTACGGACATTCCCACCTGTGGAACCGATTTATAGGACCCACCGGAATTAACTTTTTAGAATCTTCCAATGTCGGAAATAGTTATGGTGCGGCTTGGGGAAATAATCGCCGATTTGTTCCCCCAGCATTTACCGAAGAATATACCCCCCTAGGAGACCCCAACGGACTCCAACCTATCATTCCTAACCTTAGTCCCGTTTCTGATAGAGATGGCGCACCTCAACCCTATATCGCTAGTAATGATATTACAGTTTTTAGTATTTTGGACACGGGGACGGCTACTGTTAGCAGCTATCTCTTTAACACAGAACAGCCTAATAGTCAAGTGATCAAATTTGATGAGTTTTCCCTATTGACCCCCAATAGCTGATCAACCCATATACATCGGCTTTTGAGTTCACTATCAAAAAAATTCCGCCTAGGGGGTTGACAAAATCGATTTACTGCTGATACGATAGTTAATCGTGGGAATAAGCCGGGATAGCTCAGTCGGTAGAGCAGAGGACTGAAAATCCTCGTGTCGGCGGTTCAAGTCCGCCTCCTGGCATTTTTGGAAAAACCTGATCCTGACTGCGATAGCCGGGGAACACTTAACCCGGTAGTCGTACCTAATTACTCAGATATTACTCACAATCTAGTCCTAGCACAGGAAAATAATTCTGTCAATAGGATGATTACTCAGTCAACAAGCACAACTTAGTCAATCTGTCAAATATCCATATCACCCCCCAACCAAACACGCGATAGGTTAACTCCCTTGTGATACCCGTCAAGGGTATCCCTATCGGTTCGTGCCTCACCCTTGACTGCTATCACGTCGGTCGTTTCCCCAAAGAGTGTTTGTTCCGGTTGGGGGGAGGATATGTTTCAAAATCAACCACGACAACAGCAGAAGATAATTCCCCAAGCTATCAATGTACAAAGATATCAGACCGCCTTTCCGTGGACTATACCTATAGGTAAACCTATGTGCGATCGCCTAATCTAAACTATCTCCTACCGGAACCAACCCGATACCCCTAAACAACTTTTCAACTGGTGACAATTACCGAGATGGGAATCGATACCCACATAATCCTCAGCAAGTCTCCAATCTTTGATGGTAATCATCCCGTGTGGAAACCGATACCAACATAATCAGTTCACCCCCAAAATCTTAGCCGTAAGTTGTAGGTAAAGCTATCTGTTAGGGGTAAAGTAGTTCTGGGTATTATGTGGACATTATAGGGTGAGCATTCATATAAACCGTTCTCAGGCCTGTGTTCTCAGGCCTGTGTTGGGAAAATATGCAGACACCCCCATTCATATAAACCGTTCTCAGGCCTGTGTTCTCAGGCCTGTGTTGGGAAAATATGCAGACACCCCCTACAGTCAGAAACCATAGGGGGCAATTTAAGTTATTGGGGTAGCTGTTAGGTGTTATATCAAGTTCGCTTAATCGGTTATAATATCAGTGACCAATGCCAAACTTGCGTTATGCCCAGACGAATTAGTATAGCTCCCCACTTAAGTACCGAAGAACTTGGCCGGGCTGATCACCAAGCCCAAGAGGGCTTGGAAAGTCGCCAATATCAAATTATTTGGTTGTTGGCTAAGGGGAAGACCACGGAGGAAGTCCAAGAAATTACGGGCTACAGTCGCATCTGGATTTATGAATTGGTAAAGAGATACAACCAATTGGGATTAAAAGGGCTGGGTGCGCGCCGAAAAGGAAATCCCGGACATCCACCGTTAATTGATGATGTGACTCAAGCTCAGTTATGGCAAGCCCTGCAAGGAACAGCGCCGGATGGGGGACTGTGGAACGGTCGCCAGGTGGCAGACTGGTTGACAGGAGTAACTGGACGAAAAATTAGCCGACAAAGGGGATGGGAGATTCTGCGACAAATGACATTTCGGCTTCGTGTACCGAGACCGGCTCACATCGAAAGTGACGAAGACGAGCAGCAAGCCTGGAAAAAAAAACTGGTAACGGAGTTAGAGGGACTTCGCCGGAGATACCCTGATGCACAGGTGCAATTGTGGAGCGAAGATGAACACCGTCTGGGACTCAAACCGGTGATGCGACGTATTTATGTAGCGGAAGATTGTCAACCACTCGCCCATATTAATTGGAAATTCGAGTGGTTATGGCTATATGGTTTTGTGAGACCGGAAACGGGAGAGACTTATTGGTGGATTATACCTTACGTCAATACAACTCTATTTAGTCGAGTGTTACAGGAGTTTGCTGCCGAATTTAAATTAGGTCCAAATCAACACATTATGTTAGTGGTTGATCAAGCCGGATGGCATATCAGTAAGAATCTGAAAGTACCCGAAGGACTGCATTTAATGTTTCTACCGTCCCATTCCCCGGAACTACAACCAGCAGAAAGACTGTGGCCTCTGGTAGATGAACCCATTGCCAATCGTTCATTTGAGAATCTTGATCAGCTAGAGGAACTCTTGTGTGCTCGCTGCCGAAGTTTGTGGAAACAGCGCGAATTAATTCGAGGCTTGACCAGTTTTCATTGGTGGCCTCAAACCGAGACTTTACTATAATTGATTATCCGGACTTGATATTAGGTGTTAGGGTTTACGCCAGTTTGGGGTTGCACCGATAAAACATAGCTATAGCAGCCTGTTGAATCTTTTCATTGGTAGTCTGGTCAGATTTTCCGATATAGATATGGTGGTTGATTTTACCGTCCCAGCCCTTTAGGTTCCAGTACGCGAAACCGTTGATAGATGTTTTTTTGCAAGCTGTAAACCTTTTGCCGTTTAACTCAACCGAAAATGACTTGTTTTTTCTCAGGTAGTCAAACCACTCGGGCGTATCTAGTTCTACACAAGTTCCACCGGGGCCCTGTAGGAAATTGCTGAAATTTCCAGTATGTAGGCTGATTACTGGCAATAACTTAGGCATTGAAGTCACCCCCCATAAAGATATCGCTACTGTAACCATTGCCACTAAAGTCGGGCATAAATGATGCTGGCTGAATAACTGTCTCTTGAGACGATACCCACTTTTCTTGTACCGCCATAAAATCAACAGCGGCGTTATGGGCGATTTCGGCTAATTTCACCCTGATATCTTGGTTAGAGTAGGGGATATCTCGTGACATCATTTGGGTGTAAATATCACGTGCTAATTCCGCGATAACCATCAACCTTGCTTGTTCTTCGTTCATGATATGGTTTTATCCTCTTAGTGTGTTGTTTGCCGTAGTTTACCGTCATGGCGGACGGATATTTATTGGACTTTATCCATTAAGTGTTTTGTGTAATTCAGTTCTTTAATCAGCAATTGTCTTTTGAGTTCAGTAATGGTTAATTCTTTTTCGCAATCATCTAGTACAGCCTTTATTTCAATCATTAAGCACAGTAACAACACTTGGTAAACCAGTTATTAAAACACTGTAAATCCACAAGGCTTACCGCCACTTCTACCAATCTCACTAATAATTCCATGGTCTCCGTCCTGAACTTGCACACTAAACTTTTGAGCTGTGACCACATCATCTCTATCGGGTTAAACTCAGGGGAATACACCGGCAGATATTCTACCCTGGCTCCTACTGACTCTATCATTTCTTTGACTTCTTCTCGATGATGAGAATTTCAGTTATCCATTACCACTACATCTCCTTTTTTTAATTTTGGCAATAAATCTAACTTGATTAATTGGAGAAAATCCTCTTTTTTCATGGACCCTTCTAATGTTTGAGTCGCTACCACTCCGGAGAGCTTAATTGCACCAATTATTGTCATTTTTTGACCTCGATAGGATTTCCGCAGTTCATAGACTTTTTTCCCTTTCGTCGCTCTGGCTAACGGTCTGCTCATCCCTACCCATAACCCACTTTCATCAATAAACACAAGCTTTTCAGGAGCCACATCTCTAATTCTTTACCAATAATCTACTCGCGCTTTCTGTACTTCTTCTGTTACTACTTTTTCGCTCCTGTATGTTTTTTTTGAGACTTATATCGTGCTGCTTTAAAAATCTATCTATCATGGTCGTACTGACATTTATGCCCAGCTTGTCTCTGAGCTTATCACTATATTGCCATAAGGTCAGGTCGGGGTGGGCTTCTACAATATCTATCACGGCTTCCTCATGCTTAGATAAAATGCTTTTCTTTTTAGTGCCACACTTACGAGGAGATAAGTCTCCCGTTAATCGATACTGTTTGACCAGTCGCCTTACCGTGTCTGGACTCACCAAAAAGCGTTTCGCTACTTTTCGGATAGAAGTGTCTCCTTTTTCATAGGCTTCTACTATCTTTTTCCGAAAATCTAAAGAGTAACGGCTCATGGTAGTTGGTTGTGATAACTTATACAATAGCCATACATTATACTGTACTTTGTGTTTTGTGTTTTGTGTAAAGGCTGTAACTTAAATTGCCCCCTATGGTTTCTGACTGTAGGGGGTGTCTGCATATTTTTTTACTCTCATTATGAGAACTCATTATGAGAATTAGATTATATGAATGCTCACCCTATAATGTCCACATAATACCCAGAACTACTTTACCCCTAACAGATAGCTTTACCTACAACTTACGGCTAAGGTTTTGGGGGTGAACTGATTATGTTGGTATCGGTTTCCGCACGGGATGATTACCATCAAAGATTGGAGACTTGCTGAGGATTATGTGGGTATCGATTCCCATCTCGGTAATTGTCACCAGTTGAAAAGTTGTTTAGGGGTATCGGGTTGGAGTCGGTAGATGATAGCCCATAGTTTCCCCTCACCGAGGATTATGAATCAGACCCATAGATAACCGGATAGGCGATCGCACATAGGCTTACCTATAGGTCTAGTCCACGGAAAGGCGGTCTGATATCTTTGTACATTGATAGCTTGGGGAATTATAGCATTAGTCAAGGTGGTTAGGACGCAGCTTTGAGAACGGAATCCATGGCATCATGGAGAGAATCAAACTGCTCAATGCAGTGGCGAATGCGGGCTTTCAGCCACGACCAACATTTCTCTATCTTGTTGAGGTCTGGCGAATAAGGTGGTAGATAGAGTAAACGGCATTGAGCTGCCTCCACCAGTTCAGCAATCCGCCCCCCTTTATGAAACGTTGCATTGTCCAATACTAGAGTCTGACCTGGCTTCAATGTTGGAATTAAGATGAACTCCAACCACAACTCAAACACTGTCCGATTACAACAACCCTCAAAGCTAAAGGGAGCTAAGAGTTGTTGATGACACCATGCGGCTATCATACTTACCCTGCCCTGCCTCTTCCCTGATTTGAGTGCATGGAAGCGTTTTCCTTCCTCGCAGTAACCATAAGGGTAATCCGAGTCCTGACTATTCATGCCGGCTTCATCGAGGTAGACCACTTCTTCCGGCTCCATCTGTTCAATCTGAGCCATAAACTCCTCTCGCTGTTGCTTCCAACGTTCTTGGTAGCCGTAAGTTTTTTTTTCTGGTGAAGCCAATTTTCTTCAAGGCTCTGGATATGGTGCGAGGAGAGATGTCGTCATCCCAAAGTTCAGCCATTTGAGCTGCTGTTTTGTCGCCATGCTCTTGGGCAAAAGCCTTGAATTTTTGCCAGTCGGTAATTTTGTGGTTATTGCCAGGTCGGTGATGAGGTTTAGGGAGGAAGTCTCCGGTCTGTGCTTTTCTTTGCAGCCAGAGATTAATGGTGTTCCTGCTGACATGGAAAACTTGACTGGCTTCTGTTTTGGGCATACCGTCTAGTTCAATGGCATCAATAACTTTTTGTCTGAGGTCGTAACTATAGGAGGCTGGCATTTTTGGTCTTCTTAGTCATCTCGTCCTCTCCATTATACGTCCTAAGTTTTCTGTCTTGTGCTATAACTGGAGAGTCACTCCTTTGGGACATTCCCCTTTAAAGTCTTGATAGGCTTTCAAGAATCTAGCGTAACTCTCATCGTATAGCATTAGTCAAGGTGGTTAGGACGCAGCTTTGAGAACGGAATCCATGGCATCATGGAGAGAATCAAACTGCTCAATACAATGGCGAATGCGGGCTTTCAACCACGACCAACATTTTTCTCTATCTTGTTGAGGTCTGGCGAATAAGGTGGTAGATAGAGTAAACGGCATTGAGCCGCCTCCACTAGCTCAGGAATCCGTCCCCCTTTATGAAACGTTGCATTGTCTAGCACTAGAGTCTGACCTGGCTTCAGTGTTGGAATTAAGATGAACTCCAACCACAACTCAAACACTGTCCGATTACAACAACCCTCAAAGCTAAAGGGGGCTAAGAGTTGTTGATGACACCATGCCGCAATCATGCTCACCCTGCCCTGCCTCTTCCCGGATTTGAGGACATGGAAGCGTTGCCCTTGCTCACAGTAACCATAAGGATATTCGGAGTCTGGACTATTGATGCCAGTTTCATCGAGGTAAACCAACCCTTCCGGCTCCATCTGTTCAATCTGAGCAATAAACTCCTCTCGCTGTTGCTCATCACGTTCTTGGTAGCCGTAAGTTTTTTTTCTGGTGAAGCCAATTTTCTTCAAGGCTCTGGATATGGTGCGAGGAGAGATGTCGTCATCCCAAAGTTCAGCCATTTGAGCGGAGGTTTGATCGCTATGCTCTTGGGCAAAAGCTTTGAATTTATGCCAGTCGGTAATTTTGTGGTTATTGCCAGGTGGGTGATTAGGTTTAGGGAGGAAGTCTCCGGTCTGTGCTTTTTTTGGCAGCCAGAGATTAATGGTGTTCCGGCTGACATGGAAAACTTGACTGGCTTCTGTTTTGGGCATACCGTCTAGTTCAATTGCATCAATAACTTTTTGTCTGAGGTCGTAACTATAGGGGGCTGGCATTTTGGGTCTTCTTAGTCATCTCGTCCTCTCCATTATACGTCCTAACTTTCCTGTCTGGTGCTATAGTTGCCCTTCCCCCCTACAGTAGGGGTATTAGTAGCGTTACTCATTTTTTACTCACTTGTTACTCTGCTACGGTTTTGAGTAACACCTAAGTAACGGTAGAATAGGGGTTATAAGCTATGTATCAGGTTCAAGTCCCACCGCCCCCACTATCATCAAACCCTTATCCGCACTGCGATCGCAATGCAACACAGGATAAGGGGTTTCCATATATGGACACAACTTGATAATATGGAGACAACTGGACTCGAAGCACTTCCCCGCATCGTTAACCAAGTTAATCAGCAGATGGGCGTGGGTGCGAGTTTTGTCTGAACCGGGATATTTGACATCGTGGTGCAGCCCCACCAACGCCTGATGGTCGCCCAAACCCAACTCGTCAAGAACCCGATTGCACAGGAGCGACCATTGACTTCGACTCAAGTTATGGTGTTGCATAATAGAAAATGATATTCTCAAATAAATCAAGATGGATTGTCCTTATTGCCAAAGCCATAAAGTAGTCAAAAATGGTCATCGTCAGGGAAAACAGAGTTACCTGTGCCGTGAATGTGGTCGCCAATTTCGAGAAAATCCCTGTCCTGGAGGTTACAGTTCTGATGTCAAAGAGCTTTGTGTGAAAATGTCCCTCAATGGCATGGGATTTCGAGCCATTGAGAGAGTCACTGGTATTTCTCACAACACAATACTTAACTGGGTTAGAGTTGCAGAAACCCACATTGATGAGGAAAACTATGAAATTCCTGAAATAGCTCAAATTGATGAGCCTCAGACTTTTGTGGGTTCAAAAAAAAACCATCTGGGTCTGGACAGTTGTGAATACCAAACTGCCTGGAATTCTGAAGTTTGTCATAGGCGACAGCTCATTGCTGACTTTTACCACATTATGGCAAATGATTCAGGGCTGGGCTGGTTTTCTATATATTACGGACCGATACAAAGTTTATCCTTGCTTAATTGAGGATTGCAATCATCTAGTCAGCAAAACGGCTATGACAAGAGTAGAAGGAGAAAACTGCCGTCTGAGGCACTATTTAGCCAGGCTACATCGCAAAACTTTGTGTGATTCCAAGTCCACTGAGATGTTGTACAAATCAATTCGCTTACTTATCTATTATTTGAAGCATGGACAACTTTCTCGGTTCTCTTAATCATTCCTCACTGTGCAATACCGTCTTCCTTCGCAAACTTTGTGCTTTAGTTGGTGATCGCCATCTCTGTAACAGCCTGGATTGTTTGAAAACCTCGGAGGGACAAGCGGCGCTGTTTTGGTGGGAACAAAATCAACATCAGCTTGAAGCGATCGCCAGTTCCTCAGATCGGGTCAATTTGAAACCAGGAAGCTCAACAGAACGACAAACTAAAGAACGGATCATTAAACATCCCATCAGCGCTCAACAGCAAACCATTCAAACTCCAGACAACAGAGAAATCGCCTTTCCCCAATGGGTTCAACAGGAACAAAACCCCCAAAACGTATTTAATTGGTTGTGGCGTATGATGCCGGAACTAAGACGACAACAGGATTCTGACGCTCTACTCGACCCTCAACACTACATTTTACCCGACTGTCCGATTCATAGCTATCGTGCCACAGTCTCAGCGATCGCCGGAGCGGTAGACTTTGATGAACGGGGGATTGTCACTCAATACCCTTACTTGCTGCTGTTTACCTTTTCCCCGATTCAGGACTTTATCAAAGCTTCCCGCAAATTTCTAGACTTTTGGGCAGGGTCATACTTGCTACACTATCTAAGCGCTCAACTCTGTTGGTTCGTGGCTGAAACCTACGGTGTAGATGCGGTGATTACCCCCTCGCTTTGGGGACAAGAAATCATCGACGCACTCTTACTCAAAACCTATCCAATTTTTAGAGAAAGCTTTCAAGAACTCAGCCCCGATGGAACAGACCCCCTGACTCGTTTTAATGAGCGTTTGAGTACCACCCTAGCAACCGCAGGCTTTCCCAATACGATAACCATCTTAGTTGGAAGCTCCGAAACCGCACAACAACTCGGAGAAACTTTGTGTGAAAAATTGCGGTCTGAATGGAGTGCGATCGCCCAAAATATTAGAGAAGGAATCCCCGATCATCCCATACCCGAACTTAGACAAGGAATTCGCGATCGCACCATCGCATTTCTGCAAAACCCCCAAAATCATAAGCGGATTGAGAAGATCTTAGAAGAATTTTCCCAGTCGGGAGGTCACGACGAACAAAACCGACATGATCTCGAAAACTGGAAGCGGAAAAGCTGCTGGGAATGGCGGGGATTATGGAATGCTCAAATTGACCAAACTTGGCAACCCTACTGGACGGCTGTTCCGTTGGGTGATCCGAATACTTCTCTAATGATTGAGAAAAATGATGACGATCAATTGAGCGAAGACTGGATCAAAAAACAAGAAAAAGTGGCTCAAACTCGCGTGATCAATCCCCCTCCCACAACGGCGGAAAAAATGCTCTACACAACCCTCAATAATGGGACTTGGTGGGGGTCAATTCAATCTCGATGCGGTCAAGCCATTCAAGCCATTAAAAATACTAGAACTTGGGCAATTCCCATTTCTCCGGGTGTTCGTTCTACATTATCGGGACAACTGAGCGCCCTACATCCTCAATTTCGATATTCTGGAAACTTCCGGGAAGGATACGGTTTACCTATTGAATCAATGCGATTATTTTGGCGATTAATAGCAGAAGTTTATCCAGGATTATTTGACGGCTCGGAAATGCTGAACGCTCTAGAATTAACGAAGCGCATGGCTTGGGTTTATGGTGGTGTGGGTGAGTCTTTAGGAATTGATTTTAGCAATTTAGAAAATGAAAAAATAGACTATAGCCAATTAATTCGCTTTCCCAATCTCAGTTCTATTGCTTCAGCCCGATTTGCTTACCAAGATTTGCAACAAGATCAAAATCACGGTAAACTCAGTCAATATTGGCAGAAATTACAAATTAATATCAAACAACAATTTGGGAAAACCAGTCAAGAATATCAGGATTTTCTGGCTCAAACTCGGGGTCGTCCTTTCCACATCCCTAAAACCGATATTTGTATTAATCGCCAAAATTTACCGGGGCGATACTATAACGGCGTGATGTTTTCTAGCAAATGGCTTGCCGAAGATATGGGATTAGAAAAAGAACAGAGACCCGAGTTGCGAAAGATTGTAGACCTAACTCACTCCGAATGTGGCTTTGGCGACAGTAGCCCGGCGGATTGGTGGGTAATCGTCTTGGGGGATGGGGACGGTATGGGACAATATGTTTCCGGTAAAAAACTCCATTCTTACCAACAATATTTAACAGAAACTCACCCCGAAATCTTCATCGATCGCGATCGCTATCCCGACCTAGATGAAAACCAGTATGAGCAGAAAAAACGGCAGTTCATTAAAGCCTTTAGAGATGATAAACATTCCCTGCTGAAAACCCGTAAGCGCATGGGACCCGCCACTCATGTTGGTCTAAACCGCGCCCTGCTAGACTTCTCTAACCGTTTAGTTCCCTTTATTACCGAAAAGCGGTTTTGTGGTCGCGTGGTCTACAGTGGCGGAGATGATGTGATGACGGTACTCCCTTTAGAAGATTTACCCGATTATCTGCTCTCTCTGAGAGCCGCTTGGTGTGGGGGCGACGACCCCTATCAACCCCAAGCGGGCGATCCAGACTTGAAATTTCAATCCCAAGGCGGCTACTGGCGACCCACTTCGGATACAAATGATTTTCAAGGCTTACCAGACCGATCGCTGTTTACGATGGGATTCGGGGCAACGATGAGTCTGGGTATCGTGATCGTCGATAAAAGTGTTCCCCTCCCAGTCGCCCTGGAAGCCCTTTGGGAAGCAGAATCCGACCGGGCTAAAGAATTATCCGGTGGTCTACTGATGTCCATCGATCTGTTGCGGGGACTGACGGAATGGCGATCGCTATCTTTGATGCGATTTGTCCTGTCTGAAATTTTCCGTTTATCGAGTGTTCCCAACAAAAACGGCCTATGTTTTCGAGTTCTCTACAGTTCAGGAAACACCCTAGAAGCTCTGATCAAAGGAGAATTATACGCCGGTTGGCGAGATTGGATCACCACTGAACATCATCAAGCCTTGAGTTCTCTACTCTATCGCCTCGCCGAAGAACTCCCCCGCCATGCGGATTTGACCCCATCTTCTTACTTAATTGCTCAAGCCGCCAGAGCGATCGCCTTACGCCGAGACGACAAAGACTTGGTTCAAGAAAATATCGACAAACTGTTGCTCTGGCTCAGATATTGGGAAGATTGGGCGCGATCAGTCCATGTTCAATGGTTAATCGACCGGGAGAAAAACCCCGATACTCCCAAACCAATTGGAATTGACCTTAAGGACTTAAGTAATATTCTGCGTTTTTCGGCGTTTTGGCTCGATAAAATGCAGCAACGCCAACAATGGCACAGACAGGATCAGGAGGCTTAGATGGATTGGTATAAGATTGACCCCCTAGATGTTCTACTATTTCGGGAAGCCAAGCCCTTCAGTCCAGGGGAAGGCGCACGGGCTAAAGGACAGTTTCCGCCTATGCCCAGTGTAGTCTTTCAGGCTTTGCGAACGGCAACCCCTACCGCCCAACCCCATCCCGAATTTTTGGGGGTATTTTTATTAGATGGAGACAATACCCTTTGGTTGCCAACTCCCAAAGATTTGATCGGGGTGAAGCGGCGAACAAAAGATGATTTGCCCAACGAAAGAACAGAAAGTTGGCGGCGACTCACGCGGTTGGTGCCTTGTGAAACTCTGGAGTCGTGGGAGTCAGTCTGTTATTCCCAAGAGAGTTTACCGCCAATGGTTCCGCCTGAACTCAACGGTGAGGAATATGTTTCGGGTTCACCCAAACCCTGGATGAAAGCTTCTGCTTTATCTGCCTACTTGTGTGGAAATTCGCATTTTGCTGCTGATAATTTTACCGATAACCCCTGGGATATTCAGGTTCTCCCCCATACTCACATCGAAGACGGCACCCGACAGGTTCAGGATGAGGAGGGCTTTTTTACTGAAGTCGCAACACGCCTCAAACCGGGGTGGAGTTTGGTTGCGAGGGTGCAGTTGCTAGGGTTGCCGGATGAACCTTTTGTGGTACGCTTGGGTGGGGAAGGACATCGCGCTATTGTTTCCAAGCTGAAAGCTACTAAAAATGATACTGACGGGTTAGACTGCCTGAATTTACTGTGGAAGCAAGCATTACCGGATGTTCTCGAACCGGGACTGTTTGCCTACCTCCTCACCCCTGGACTTGCAGAAACGGCAGAACAGGTCTATGGTCTTTATCCCCAGGCTTGGCGGGACTGCTTATTGGGGTGTGTGGGCGATCGCCAATTGTGGTGGGGCGGAGTTGCCAAAAAAAATCGCCGCAAGGTTCGCACAAAAAACGGGTTAGAAGAATTAGAAGAAAAATCCTTTGCCTTGCAACCCCAATATGCTTTTGCTCCGCCTGGAACAGTGTATTTATTCAATTCTAAATCTATTCAATTGACCCGTTTACAATCAACTTTCCGTCATTTGCTCCCAATCACTCAAGATAAACCTTGGTGGGAAACCTTTCGCAAACTCAATTATGGAAAATTACTTTGGGGACGACGATGAATAACAGCTATCTTGTTTATTTGTACCTTTTATCACCTTTGCATACTGGAGGAACTTCCCAGGAAGGAAATGTTGTCGGTATTGATCGGGAAACTCATACAGATTTGCCCTATTTGCCTTCTAGTACCATACGCGGAGGGTGGCGAGCCAGTGTCGGGCTGAAAGATTATATTGGTTGGCAGACGTTAAACGAGGAAAAACCGGAAGTTTGTATTACTTGAACCAACCGCAAACCCTGTTTAAAGACCAAGAAACTAGCGGCAAAGTTCATCATTGGCGACAATTTGGCTATTCAGAATTATTGTGGATTTCTTATCAAGATAAAAACTAATGACTTACAATTACGCTTACCTTTATTTACTGTCTCCCTTGCATACGGGCGGCACTACTCAAGAGGGAAACTTACTCGGAATTGCTCGTGAGTCTCATACCAATTTACCCTATCTTCCATCCAGTAGCATTCGGGGTCGGATACGCGCTAGTGAGGGAGACACAACCAAAAGAAATCGACTTTTTGGGACAACTTTGGAAGAATCTTCTACACTCGAACAGGGGGATATTTGGATCGGCGATGGTTCGCTTCTTTGGCTACCCGTCCCATCTCTGAGTCACGGTATTGTTTGGATTAGTTCTCCGATGTTATTGCGGCGTTGGGGACGTTTTCAGGAAAGTTTACCAGAGATTCCCGAAGCTTACAGCACCAATTTAGACACTGATAAACCTATTTATTTAAAAGATGCCATTATCAAACCGAATCATTTGCGGGCTTGGAGTGATTGGGAGCATTTTATGCCCGAACATACACAAACTCAAATGATTGAAAGGGTTTTGATTTTGCCCGACCAACACTGTTCAACTTTGATTCAAATGAGTCTGTGGCGACAGGTTAAAATTAAACTCGATCAACATAAATCTGTTGATGGTGGTTTCCGCTATGAAGAAGCTATTCCTCCCGATACACTGATGTATTTTCCTTGGGGTTTGACGGCAAAAGCTAACGGAACAGCAGAACAGTCTGAATCCGATTTTAAACAGTTAATTGAGAGTCACGAACTCTTGCAAATTGGAGGTCAGGAAAGTTTAGGTCGTGGTTTTGTTCAACAGTGGTTAGATTCATAATCAGGAGTAATAATTATGATAGTTTTCGACCCCCGCACAATTGCAACACCCGTTTATGATGCTTTGTCTGGATTGCGATCGCAATATAATGGAAATGATACTCGTCTCAAAGAACAAAAAAGTCAAGCTGTAGAACTTTATACCTATCTTTCCACTTGGGGTATGATGCGGTTAAAAGCTGAAGAAAAAGCTTTGAGTCAAGATGGAAAAAAGGATGTTGTTCGTCAGTATTTCCAATGCTTGCAAACTCTGTCTGATGTTCAAAATTTAATCGGTGATCAGGGTTTAGAAACCCTAAAAAATCTCGGAACAGAAGAATATCTGGGCTTGACTGGTTTAGGTTTGGCATTATCTCAAGAATTTGCATTCTGGGCTAACGCAATTTATCACGATATTAAAGTAGAGGAATAATCTAATGGTATTTGAACGTCCTAAACCTCCCAATAAAGCAAATTCAAGACCGAATCCGACCCCAAGACCGAATCCTCAACAAAACCGACCCAATAGAGGCGGAAACGCCCCTCGCAGACCTGGAAATGGTGGCGGAAACCGGGGGAGAAATGGTGGCGGTAATGGGGATAATCGCCCTCCGCAGCCCTCTCCCTGGCTAGACTCAGAGAATGAACCCGAACCTGATGATAATGCTAGTTTTGTTGAATATCTGCGGTGGATGCGATCGCCGGATCATCCTCAAAAAGATGGAACCAAAACTCAAATTTTGCATAAGGCTGAAGACTCAGCTAACTACAATAAACGTCTCGGTCTACTTACAGAAAGAACTAAATTAATAGCAGGAAAAGATAATTGTTTTCAGGTTAGGTGTTCCTGGCGAATTCGGGTTGGTGGACATCGAGGGCCAGAAAGTATTTTGTTACCCGCTTTTGATGCTTTGGGAATGCCCTATATTCCATCTTCAACCCTGCGAGGTGTTGCGAGAACTCAAGCCATTCGAGAAATAATGAAGCGGGATAAGATTGAGTGGCAAGAAGCCGAGAAGAAAATAGCACCTTACTTTGGTTCTTTGGAAGCTGAGAAACCCCATCGCAGTGGAAAAGTTATCTTTCTAGATGCTTATCCATTACCCAATCAAATGGGTTTACAGATGGATATGGCAAACAATATTTGGAAATGGGACAACAATAACGAACTCGAATATAATCCCAATCCCAACCCGTTTTTATCTCTGAGAGAACCCACCTTTTTAATCGGGTTAAAGTTGGCAAGCCACTGTGACGACCGGACGATTTTGCAGAAAGTAAAAGGGTGGTTAACAGCAGGGCTACAAGCGGGAATAGGTTCTCAGGTTAATTCGGGTTATGGGGAATTAATTCGGGCGGGTTCTAGTCGTTCCTCCAATGAATTTTTGCGAGTCGAGTTTTCTTTGGAAGGTCAACTCATTCACGGACGACAAAAATTTACTCAGTGGAATTGGAATGAACGCCGAAACGATTGGCAAATGAGAGGGCAAGCCGATGCAGAAGTGCGCCCAATTGCGTTTAAATCAATGTTGCGTTATTGGTTTCGAGCTTTTTCATTAGGTGTTTTGGATGTTGATACCGTTCAAATATGGGAAGCCCAATTATTCGGAGGGATTAATCCTAAAACATTTGGTTGGGTTAGAGTTGATATTCAAGATGGCAAGGTTACTCAACGGGAACCCCGACCAAACTTTAACGGAAAAGATGATGATTGCGGCGAACAAGTCGGAACGTTAATATTATCTTATTCTCCCGAAGCGCCCACAAACCAAAATATACCAATTCACAAACTCTTTGAATCTCTCACTTGGATGATGTTTCATTTAGGAGGAATTGGTCAGGGTGCCAGACGTCCGTGTTATTCCAGGCACAATCGCGATCGCGCTCCCTGGTATCGAGGTTCAACATTTTATATTGATAGTGATGAACAACTTTGGGAACTTCCTGATAATATTCGGGATTTTCAACGAAAATTTCAGCAAAAGCTAGAGCAATTTTATCAGACTTTATCTCAGCTTACCAGAAATCAAATGAATTACCGTCAACCTCGAAATATTGGTCAAGTACGCCGGGAACAGTGGACGGAAGCAGTTGATAGCAATTGTAGAATTATCGTCTGTTCAGGGAAAGAAGATTTTGAAAAACCTTATGCTTTGGCTGTTTTGCATAGCCAAGATTTAAAAGTAGAAGATAGACGCGGAAATATTAACTATGACGGGAATCTCTGCGGTCAAGTTTCGGGTCATGTTAAGCCCTCTCCCGTTTGGATTGCCGATTTAGGAGATTATCAAGTTGTAACGGTTTTTGGAGCAACAGAAAACCCCCGCCGTGAATATTTAAACCGCCTCCGAAGCAATACAAACAGAAATAGCTATTGGCAAATATGGCCTCTCCAAGAATAGTTTAATCTTCTGCAGTATCTACCAAAGATAGAATGAGTATAAATAATTGGGAGAACATCTTATGGTTCAAGTTTTAGCGCCGAAGGATATTACTTTAGAACAGTTGGAAACTCATTTTCAGCTTGAATGTATTGAGGATGATAACTTCTTTTGGGAGTGGAGAATTGATTTACCTGAACTCAATGACTGGGAAGTTCAACTCCTAGAAGAAATTAAAGCAGGTTATTCAAATTTAATCAAACAACCGCCATTACTAGAAAAACCGATTAACTTAACTGTGGTTTCTCCCTTACTATTTATTGGTCGTTTCTATCAATCTCCATTTAACATTAGAGCCGAAAAAAGTGTTGAAATATCCGCAATATCAGAGGATTCTGAATTAATTGTCAAGGGAAATATAGATACTTTAGTCTTAAAAAATCAAGTTTGGGTGATGGTTATTGAATCTAAACAAGCTAAACTCTCAGTCGAAGCCGGACTTGCTCAAATCTTAGCATATATGCTGGCTAATCCCAATTCTCATCAACCCAGTTTTGGATTAATCACAAATGGGGGAAGTTTTCTATTTCTGAAATTAATTCAAACTGAACACCCGCAATACGCAACGTCTGATTTGTTTGGCATCAACAATCGTCAGAATAATTTGTCAGATGTTCTCAAAGTCTTAAAGAAATTGATTCAAATTTCTCTAGTTTCTGACACTTAACTTTTTTATCTTGATATTCTCAATTTTTGTCATTTATGAAAACAACTTTAGTTGAATTTAATCGCCTCGATACCCTTATTATTACCCTGGGAACCCGTCAGGTTGGGTGGAAGTGTGAGGATGGAATGGTTCCCTGTTTGGGTGCTGATGGCGATCGCGGACTGGTTTAATTTTTCGTCAATCCCATGAAATGCTTGTGCAAATTGGTATCGGTGGTTAAACTGTTAATAATAACGGAGGATGGAAAGGATGACGATTCTGATTGCTAATATTGGTACTTCTGACCTGGCTTTGAAGTTCTATCAACCCCTGAAAAAGATTCAACGAGAAACCTCTGTAAGTGATGAAGATTTAGAACAAAATTATTTCCTTCCCGTCGGTTTTGATCGCAATGAACCTAATCTGAAGGAAGCTGAAAGCCAATTGAGTACAGGAGAATTATTGATTTGGCAAAACCGCTATCAATTGCTTAAAGAACAGTATTACCAGACGTGGAAAGTTAACACTTTTCGAGAGTTGACACAGTGCTTACTGGGAAAATATATAGAGACTCCCCAGGAGTTGCACGACTGCATTCGTCCGGGTCGTCTTTGGGGCGTGGTTAAAGAGGCTGTTGAAGCTTCTGTTCGAGATATTTATATTTTTGTGACCGACCAATTTTTAGAGGAGAACGGTGAGAAAAATAAAGGGGCTGATTCCGATACGGTTTATCTTTTTGAGATTTTACAGCTTTGGTTTGACCGTGAATTGAACAATCAAATTAATCTGCATAAAGTGGTAATTCCTAAAATGATTTCTCCGATTGACCAAGATGGTTTATTAGGAGAATATTACAACTTTTTTAAAGGTTTAGATCCGAGTGAGGGGATCTTGATTAGTGTTAAGGGGGGTACGCCCCAAATGCAAACAGCCCTGCGGGTTCAAGCGATTTCTTCTGATATTGCCAATCAAATTTACCTCGAACCTCAACTTTCGATTCAAAAGCTTTTGCAGGGAGAAGCATCGAGTTGTCGTCGGGTATCTTACTGGCGCTATCAACGGGTTCAAAAATATCAAACAGTTAAGAAACTATTGGCGCGTTGGGATTTTGACGGGGCGCGAGAAATTTTAACTAAATGGTTAGAAACGTTAGAAACTTTGGAGCGGTCTGGGATTACAGAAATCTCTGAGAGTCGTCATCGTTTGACGGTGGCGGTAAAAGCTTTAAAAATGTCTATTGCTTATCTGAATTTAGATAGTTACGAGGCTGATAATCAAGCTGATAGCGGATTAGATATATTGGAGGTTTTGTGTAAAAATGAGCAAGGGTTCATTTTGAATAGTGAACAAAATCCCTTTCGATTGTGTAAAAATTATGAACCTGTTCTGAATCTTTATACTCAATGTTGTCTCTTTTGGAAACTGGAGCGAATTGCTGATTTTTTAGGAAGTATGAGTGCTTTTTATGAGGAGATTTTACATCAAGCTTTTGAAAAATTAGACGCAATCTCTTATTTTGATAAGACTAAAAATGAAAATGATTGGTTTTTAAAGTTGGATGAGATTCGAGGAACTCAACTAGGGGAAACTTTTCTGAAGATTGAGAAGAAAACGAACACTTCCTTTCCCAAAATTTATCAAAATCAAAAGCAAAGCAATTATAAACTACAAGGACGCTTGAGCAAACGCAATTTTGTTAAGGCATTAATTCTAATTAAAAAGGGGAGTTCGGAGACTTTGGAGGGGCTGATCGCATCTCTAAAAAGTCTTGACTATTGGGCAGAACAGCGCAATTTCTTGATTCATGGAGCAAAGGGAATCTCTAAACAACGGATGGAAGATGTGCGCTCAGAAGATTTAAAAAATCCCAAGAATCAGAAGATTAAAAATACGGTTCGTGTTTCCTGTTTACCCACAGAGATTATAGCACAAATGAGTCAAATTTATTGCTGTTTCGTTGAGTTGGTTTCACTTTCTGGCTTTCCAAATGTACAAGATTATCTAGAGGTGAATCAGAAAACGCGCGATCCGATTGAACCCTATTATCTTTACTCGGAAATTAAGGAATGGGTTGGGCAAATTTTGGATCACGATCAATAATCTTGTGGGGGTTGAAGAATCGCTGAAACCCTGATTCTTTCGTTGACCCCCCCGGAAAGCTTTCTCTGTCGGAGTTTGAGCGATTATTTATACCCTATTATTGCAAATATGTCTCAATAATTTGGGTGCTTGCTTGACCCCCACAAATTTGAGTGCTAGAGTACAGTCAGGGCAAGGGTTTCAACTCGACACTCTTTAAACTTCTTTGAAAGTTAAACGTATGGAAACTTTTTAGGATGCACTCGATGGCACAGCAGAGGCACTTTAAACTTCTTTGAAAGTTAAACGTATGGAAACTAGTTTTTTCCTTCCTCCCTCTTATCGCGCCTCCCATCACCCTTTAAACTTCTCTGAAAGTTAAACGTATGGAAACAGTAGAGTCCCATCTAACATAGTAAAGGGGCGATCTTTAAACTTCTCTGAAAGTTAAACGTATGGAAACATTAACCTTCTGCCGTCTCCTGGTTGGGGGTAATTTGGGGGGTTACTTTCTTTAAACTTCTTTGAAAGTTCAACCTATGGAACCCCCACCAACCTCCCCCTAAAAGGAGGAAGCCTAATTTTTTTGCTAATTTGAAAGTTCAACCTATAGAGCAAATAACTTTAAAAAAATACCCCCAAATTTGAGGGTATATTGTTAGAACTAAATTCAGTTTCTTTCCATACGTTAGACTTGCTTAGAAGTCAAAGCGTTGCTGTTCTCAAATGGGTGGTAAACCACTTGATATTCAGCTTGAGGAACAAGCTTTTGTAAAATGCGCTGATGATTAACTGCATCATTTTGTGAACGAAAACGACCCACAACCAAACACTGATTATTAGTAACAGATTCTCGTTCTGAGGCGTTTGGCGATCGCACCAAACACCAGGGATGCAATCTCTCAAAAGCTGTCATTGCTCGTTCTCCTTACGCTTTGACCCCACGATAAGCCCAAGAATTTGCACAAAACAGGGCAGGCTACCCTTGACAAAGTTAACTGTTTGTGCAGTTGAACCGCTCCTTGAATTCGGTCGGTAGCTCGTCCCATCGTTCCCAAAGCAAATCCATCAGCGCCAAATGTCGCAGGTCAGTGGGAGTTGGACGACGGTAACGTTTACCCCGTGCAAACCATCGCTTAACATTGACACTCTCACCACTAAAGGCTTTGCGTTGTAGTGGGAGATTCTTGCTTCATCGGGTTTGTCTAGTTCTAGGTCATATAAGTCCTAAAACCCCGTCCAGATTCCCCTCCACAAGCATCTGTTTTACACCCACTGACTGCCCGGCAGCAGGCTACAAAATACTCATTTATATTTATCGTCATCTCATTCACCCTTACGGGTTCGCCAGTCGCTTCAAGTCGGGAAACCCTCCCAACGCGCTGGCTCACAACATTCGACCCCCCTGCTATCAGGTATTTTTTTTTGGTGATACGAGTTATCTGGCGAGAAGAACCAATCCTGGCTCACTAGGCGCATCTGGGCGCATTGCCACCATGATTTTACCACCTTGAGGCTCTCTTTAATGTCTCCTTTTGGTCGGTTTTGTCTTGGTCGTGATTCATCTCTCCGTCAAATCTTTGATTGTGACGGGAGTCGGATCACGACATTAAAGATAGCTGCATCGTCAACAGCAAAGTTAGGTTGAATACCCAGAATAATCACCTGAGTCCGACACTTGGCCGAAAGAGGATAAAAGCGCAATTGATCGCAGTCAGAGTTGATGAGTTTTTTTAACCGTTGCTCCAACTTTTTGAATTGTGGAGGGGTAAGAACAGCCTCAAAAACTGATTTTTGAACCCTGATGCCGTAAGCCTCCAACAGAGACGAGACTTTAGTCCGGCGGCGATCCTCAACGATGTCGTAGCAAATGAGGTAAAAAGTCACGATTTTAACAAGAAAGGACGGTATTCAAGAGTTTCAGTAATAGCGCGAACATATTCCTCGACTTGCCACGCTAACGCACTCCGCAAACTCACTTGACCTGCATAAGCATGAAAAATCTGGGTTGCCATCAAAGATTCCCAGTTTTGAACAAAGGTGGCACGATGGGACTGACTCAACCCTCCGCGATCGCTAAACTTGGGCGCTTTTTCAAAAACCCACGCTTCCACAACCGGGCGAAACGGTTCCATCAAGTCACAGGGTAAAGGCAAATGGTTCTGACAGTGAAGGTGCAGTGTTCCAACTTCCGCACAACAGCCCGACGATAGCAGTAAAACATACAGTTCACGGGACAGCAAAGCATAAGCCAGTTCTAAAGTTGGCTCAAAATCTTTGACAGAAACCAGAACAGAGCGAAGGGCTTTTTGATAACCCTGGAACACTTGAACTTGCCAGGTTTGTAAGGCAAGCCAACTATTCAAACCGGGCAGAACCTCAAGTTGCTGTTCGAGACATTCTCGAATGCCAGAGTATCCTAAGCTTTGTAGAACTTTAGTGGCGTTGTACCACCGTCCCCGTAAAAGTGAATGAATGAAAGCGATGCGGAAGTTGCGATCGCTATTGCGCTCTTGTTGCAAGGCTGTATAGAACGGTGTTTCCTGGGGGGTAATTTGAGCGGTGATATGACCGTTATCGCCGATAAAACTGAGCCGGATGCGGTAACGATAGATCGCCGCGATCGCACTCCGCCCCAGCGTACAGCCTTCAAAAGCGATGATCTGTTGGGTGGTGTCGATGGAGTGGCGAGATTGAATCCGATCATTGTAAACGATCGCAAAGTCTCGCAGATCCGCTTCCAAATAGGATTGCGGTTCGGTGAGGTAAATCGCAGTCATGTTGGCTTTCTCCGAAGTTCCATGACTGTATTGAACCGAAACCGATTTGGCGATCGAACCTGAGATTTAACAAAAATTCAGAAGATTTTTCTGTGTTGGGATAGGCGTTCCGATAGAAGTTGTAAAAAAACAACTCAAGTGCGAACACAAAAATCCGTTTGATTAACTGGATACTGTTGTTGTTCAACTCAAAGAATGTGGTTTTTTTCGATTCTCAACTTCCAATGGGAGATGCTTTGTTGGCTGCATGGTATCAAGTCCGCACTCGCAGCAAAACAGCCGGGATTGATGGGATCTCTGTCGAATTATTTGCTCATTTTCTAGACGAAGAACTCAAACGACTCGCCCACCAGCTTCAGCAAGATATCTATCATCCTTTACCCGCTTTGGGGTTTTATCGGGCGAAAAAAAGTGGTGGTCATCGGCTTATTGGAATTCCAACTGTACGCGATCGCATTGTCCAACGCTTGCTGTTGCGATCGCTTTATCCAGCCTTAGAAGAAACGTTTCAAGACTGCTCTTTTGCTTACCGTCCAGGAGTCGGAGTGAAACACGCGATCGAACGGGTTGCCGAGGTGTATTCCTCCCAAACATGGACAGTCAAAGCGGATATTTCACAGTTTTTTGATAGCCTTTGTCGAACATTGCTGCTGTCTCAGTTGGAGGAACTGTCAGTCGATCAAACGGTGGTGCGTTATATCAAAGGGCAGTTGGAGGCGGGTATTGTTGTCGGGGGAATGCCTATCCTGTCAGGTCGTGGGGTTTTACAAGGTGGCATTTTGTCGGGCGCTTTGGCGAATTTGTATTTGAGTGAATTTGACCGACGCTGTTTAAATGCGGGTGCCTCTCTTACCCGTTATGGAGATGATTTTGTCATGGTCGCGAGAAGCCTATTAGAAGCAACACGCTTTTTGAATTTAATCGAAGATTGGCTATCAGATATTTATCTAACCCTGCAACCAGAGAAAACTCACATTTTTGCCCCGGGTGAGGAGTTTGTCTTTCTTGGTTATGGCTTTCAAGCTGGAGAAATTATTACCCCAGAGTACAAGCAACCCCGACGAAATCACAACAAGAAAGCGGTTTCTGTAGCGTCTCGTCCTCCCATTGGTTGCTCGATTGTTACCCCAACCCGCAAGTCTTTATCAACTCGAAATTTTCTGGATTCTTGGAGGGAAGGTATGACAACACTTTATGTCACGGATCAGGGTGCTTATGTCAAGGTGAAACATCAGCAATTTCAGGTCTTGCTCGGCAATGATCTGAAAGTGTCTATTCCCGTCAATGTCGTAGACTATATTATCCTCTTTGGCTGTTGTAATTTGTCGCACGGTGCGATTGGTTTGGCTTTGCGTCGTCGCATTCCCATTTTGTTCTTGTCTTATCAGGGTCGTTACTTTGGTCGCTTGCAAACCGATGGGATGACACGGGTAGACTACCTCAGCCGACAAGTCCATTGTGCTGAAGATGAAACCTTTGTGCTGCGTCAGGCTAAAGTGATTGTTGCCGGAAAACTGCACAACTGTCGGATTTTACTGCGTCGTCTCAACCGCGATCGCCAAATTTCTCAAGTGATTGAGGCGATTGAAGAATTGGGAGTCTGGCAAGAGAAAATTGCTGAGGTGGAGTTGCTCGAATCTCTATTGGGTTACGAAGGCTTCGGAACTCGCATCTATTTTCAGGCTTTGGGGGCATTGGTACAACCTCCGTTCACCTTTGAACACCGTACTCGTCGCCCTCCAACTGATCCAGTGAATAGTTTGTTGAGTCTGGGTTATACTTTACTCCATCAAAATATTCACTCGTTAATTCTGGCGGTGGGTTTACATCCCCATTACGGCAATCTTCATGTTCCTCGTAGCAACCATCCGGCGTTGGTGTCAGATTTGATTGAGGAGTTTCGCGCCCCGGTGGTGGATTCGCTCGTTATCTATCTGGTAAATTCGGGAATTTTTACCCCGGAAGATTTTACCCCAAGTGACGAACGAGGTGGGGTTTATCTTTATTCCGATGCTCTCAAAAAATATCTGAAGCATTGGCAGGATAAGCTTTCCTTGAAAACGACTCATCCTCATACGGGTTACAAGGTTAGCTACTATCGGTGTTTGGAGTTGCAGGTTTGGGAGTATATTTCTTGCTTGATAGGAGAGCGGGAAGTTTATCGGCCTATGAAACTGGAAAAGTGGTAAACTAGAGTTTCCGGAGGGGTTCGACAACTGCTCAAACCTGCATTGTTTCGTTAACCCCCCCCGGAAAGCCTTCTCTCTCTGAGTTTGAGGGATTCTGGAGAGTATTTTATTGCAAATATGTCTCAATTATTTTGGTGCTTGCTTGACCCCCCCGGAAATGGAATGTTACACTCCAGTAATAGCAAGGGTTTCAACTCGGCACTCTTTAAACTTCTTTGAAAGTTAAACGTATGGAAACGATCAATTGATGTAGGATCCTGATCGGAGTTAACCCTTTAAACTTCTTTGAAAGTTAAACGTATGGAAACTTGGAGGTAACGGCCCAGGCTCAGGGTCTGGCCTTCTTTAAACTTCTTTGAAAGTTAAACGTATGGAAACGACAACTAACAACATTAGATTCCATGCTATATGGTTCAACTTTAAACTTCTTTGAAAGTTAAACGTATGGAAACAAGAAGGTCCCAACAGATGTGTGGGATTACCATTTTGCTTTAAACTTCTTTGAAAGTTAAACGTATGGAAACAGAAGAGGTATTTGGTTGGCATCCAAGCGAAGCTCTTTAAACTTCTTTGAAAGTTAAACGTATGGAATGCTTTTCTTCTATTATCCCCTGGTTGAGGATAAGCTTTAAACTTCTTTGAAAGTTAAACGTATGGAAACTTTTTACATTCTTGTGTGTTACCCAATTGTTCCAGTCTTTAAACTTCTTTGAAAGTTAAACGTATGGAAACAGACCTTGGTGTGCCAGCGCCAGGTGTGCCATGTCCACTTTAAACTTCTTTGAAAGTTAAACGTATGGAAACAGTTTGGACGGTACTGGTACTATATAGACCTCTAACGGCTTTAAACTTCTTTGAAAGTTAAACGTATGGAAACGTTTCCGATTCTTGCCGGCAGATGTCCTCAACCCCCTTTAAACTTCTTTGAAAGTTAAACGTATGGAAACGAGTTTGGACGGTACTATATAGACCTCTAACGGAAGCAGAGTTCCGTCTTTAAACTTCTTTGAAAGTTAAACGTATGGAAACTTAAATTAGCTGCCCCCCTAGCCCCCCAACTTTGGGGAGAAATATATTTTCAACTTCTTTGAAAGTTCAACCTATGGAACCCCCACCAACCTCCCCCTAAAAGGATGAGGCCTAATTTTTTTGCTGATTTGAAAATTCAACCTATAGAGCAAATAACTAAAAAAAATACCCCCCAAGTAGAGGGTATATTATTAAAATAAATTCAGTTTCTTTCCATACTTGATACCGGCTTAGAAGTCAAAGTGCTGCTATTTTAAAATGGGTTGTAAACCACTTAATATTCAGCTTGAGGAACCAGCTTTTGTAAAAAGTCATGTTTTTCAATTTGAGCTTTTACCGATTGAAAAGTTAATAATGTTCTTCCTTTCTCGCCTTTTTATGACTAACAATATAGACTCCCCAGGGCAGACGAACTCCTGTTAGAGTCGTGAACTTGAACTGAGCGTGTTCCGGGTTAGCAATATCCAAATCTGCCCAACTCAAATTGGTATTTTGTAAGTTCGTCTGTGCTAAATTTGTACCACTGAGATTCGCCCAACTCAAATCCGCATCCCTGAGATTAGCATAACTTAAATTCGCCCGTTCTAAATCAGCTTGACTCAAGTTCGCACCCAGCAAATCTGCCTTGTAGAAATTGCATCCCAAAGCGCTGGCTCCGTGCAAATCTGCCTGAGACAGCCGCCCCCCCGCAAAGTTCGCATTTTCAAGACAGGTTAAACTTAAATTGGCGCAACTCAAGTTAGCATTCGCACAATTCGCTCCCGTCAAATTAGCTTTAAAAAGGTTAACTCCCTCTAAGTTAGCTTTGTAAAGTACAGCACAATGCAAGTCTATTTCACACAAACTCATCCCCTGCAAGTTAATTTGGGTCAAGTTGGTATAACTGAAATCTCGCCGCCCTTCCGCATATTCTGCTTTAAACTTTTGAGTGGAAATGGCTTCACCGTTATTTACGAATTTTGGCGATTGAGTCATGGTTTTATCCTCCTTTTTGAGTCTGTTTAGAATTGATTTTTACTGAAATTGTCTGATTATTTACGAGTCTTTGTGAAAGGGCTTAGGCATTTGAAACCGAGTTCCCCCGGCGATTTTATGCTGCAAAGCCTGTTGAACAAAGTTCCCTAACAAATCCCCTAAACCTGGTGCATTTTCCAAGTATTTGTGGAGTCTTCGGAGATTTGGGCTGTTGAGATGATGGTCTGGAAATTCCAGTCGTCCGATTTGGAGTTGTTGAGCGATGTACTGGCGGATATAATTAAGATCATTTATCCATTTGCGAAGGGTTTCTGCTTGACTATCTTCTGTGCGGCGTATCCATTTCAGCCAAAACGATGAAGGTTCATAGACATAGTATTGAGTAATATCGATTAGGTATTCTACTCCTTGTAGAAATTGCTGGGTTTTTTCCCGAATCTGCCCTCTTAATTCTTGTTGTTTGTCTGGGGTTAAACTCTCATGATTCATCCCATCATTCAACTGATTGAGCGTTAACTGAATGATTTGAGCGGATTGGCGAATATCAGCTTGTGCTGCTTTTAAATTCTCGACTAAACCCTCACAATGTTGGGGCATTAATAACTGTCCATCTGGTGTATTTTCGACCTCGTAGACTTGATTGAGGTATTGAACTAATTCTGGGTAATCAATTCTTCCGGTTTTTTTCATTTCATCTATCCATAAGCTGAGTAGCCGCATTTTATAGGAGGAATTTTGAGGATTTTCGGCCAGAACTGAAACGGAATGTAAGGGGGATACTTTATTGGTGTTGAACTGCGAGGAACCGTTGGAGGAAATGGAGTCTTGTCTGTTCATGGTTAAATCTCCAGCTATTTTTTGAAGTGAGGTGAATTGAGGGACAGAGGTTAGGGAAAAACGCCTTGAATGCCAGGGGTTTAATCGTTGAATTCTGCTTCTGAGTTCATCAGTTCTCGTAGTTCTTGGCGTCGGCTTTCTAGCCAGATGTTTCGTTGCAGTTCAACCGTTTCACTAAAGGATTGGCGAGTATCTTTGCGAAGACTGAGGGCGATAGTCATCCCGCAAGCGGGCCCACTGGTGATGATGGAGACTAACAGGGAGAACAGGTGAAAGCCTAAGCTAGACCAATCTCCCTGAATTAATTTGCTGCGAAAGTTGATGATAGCCAGCCGAGTGGCTTCGATACCGGAGCGGAGTTCACCGTCGGGGGTAAAATGTTCCTGGTAGACTTGGGGCTTGTGTTGTTGGAGGAATGCCAAGTCGTTCCCCATCTTCACCCGGAGAGCGAGGCTTTCTTCCAGTTCCTGTTTGGCGGTTTCATAGTTTTGGTGAGCTTGTTGACCGAGTCGAGAAGCTTTCGGACAGAGGGGTAATTCTTCCAGGGGTACTGTTGCCCAGTTGGTGTTCTGTTGTTCCCAGGTTCCGTGCAGTTGCACGAATAGGGATTGTCTGCGGGGGTGGTCTTTAAGCATTTGGTTGAGTTCTTTGTCCCCTTGTTCGCATCGGGTTAAAGCGTCTTTGTATTGAGGGCTGTCTAGTTGTTTGAGGCTTTCTACCTGGTTGATTTTCTGGTTGATTGTTTCTGCGGATAATTCTTGGGCTTTGAGTTGAGTTAAACCGGATGGGTTGAGTAAGAGTTCGGTTCCCACTGCGGCGATTAGTGATAGAATTGTATTAATGGATATCATGCCTGCGATCGCCCAATTTGACCAAGAACGACCATAGGGTTTTCGAGCAGAAACGGCGGTAGCTGCACCGTTCGTGTATTTGAGAAGCAAACCATTGACCAGTAGCGTGACCGGAACTCCTAGAACACCTAAGTCTCTGAAAGCATAGTACAGCAGTGGAAAGCTAGTTGCCCCATTAATCCCACCGCTAATGGTCACTAAACAAGCCGTGCGTTCGCTATCTTTTTCTAAGTTATTGGAGACAATAGCCCGACCCCGAAAGTCTTTGGGGTTAGCAATGACTAATCCCTGGAGTGGCTTAATCAGCTTTCGGAGTTTTTTAGGCTTCTTCTGGCTTGGGCTAGGGTTTTTCGCCTTCTCTACTAACTCAGCATACTTGCCGCTTTCCTGAATGTACAGGATCAAGTCTTCTACTGTTGGTTTTTTGGGGCTGGAAGTCTGCCGATTTGCTTTCGGAAGGTCAGAATTGCGGTAGTTCATTGGTTTTTCCTGTTGGCTTTTGCAGCCCCGGGCTGAGTTCGGTTTGAACTCAAGTCCGGGCTAAAAAGAAAGTGCCAAAACTTACAGGTTTAACCAGTTATTCGGTTGTCCTTATGAACTTATCTTCACTTTAACACAATTTGGGGCTTTGTCAACAGGTCTATTCTATTTTTTTCTCAAGGTTATATACAAAGCAGGGGGGCGTAACCCTGTTCCCATGACAAAGGGGTGTCCACATCAGGAGCCGTATGAGGTGAAAGTCTCAAGTACGGTTTTGAATGGGAGTTGGGGAGGGTGACTTCCCTTTCGACCCCTACCCCTTGGAGGGAGTAGGATATGACTGAAAGCCAATGCCTAACTGTAATGGTTAGGATATGCCCACTAGTCACGGTATGGACATAGATACTGCGGCGATTAAGAGTATTATGACGAGAGCGAGTTTAAAGACTACGTGGTTGTATACAGCTCCAAAAGTCGAAGTACGAAAGCAGGGGGTAGTAACTCTGTTCCTACGAAAAAGGGTGTCCATATCAGGAGCCGTGTGCTGGGAAACTCGCAAGCACGGTTTTGAAGTGGAGTTCGGGAAGGTGACTTCCTGTTCGACCATAACTCAAATTACTATTCAGGGGTCGTCTCATCTGAGACCTTCAATAAGTTAGACCATATAATCTGGCAAATGTTACGGGCATGGACAGTCTCAAGATGCGGAAAGGCAAATCGTAAAGAACTGAGTAACTATTGTAGACCGGAAACGGTTAAACTCAGCGATGGTAGAGAAAGGCATGAAACTTGGTTATTCTGTACCAAGGATGGACATAGACTATGGAAGCATAGCTACACTCCGATTGTCAGACATACCCTGATACGCCCTGAAGCAACACTTTATGACGGAAACTGGACTTACTGGGCAACCAGAAAAAGTCAAGCAATTGATATGCCAAACAGGGTAGCAAAACTACTCAAAAAGCAAAAATGCCTATGCGCCTGGTGTGGGCAATACTTTACCCCATCAGATTTAGTTGAAGTAGACCACATTGTACCTCGAAGCCACGGCGGAAAGGATGAATACAAGAATCTTCAACTATTGCACCGCCACACCCGCGATGATAAGACGGCACTTGACAACGTCAACGCTGCATTCTTAACAATGGAGCAGTCTGCGCGTGCGTCACATCAGGAAGTTTTTCGTGTCTATGCCAATTATCTGGATGTGGAAGCACCACTAGAGCCGTATGAGGTGAAAGTCTCAAGTACGGTTTTGAATGGGAGGGGGAGATGGTAACATCTCTCTCGATCCCTACTTGTTTGTCTAACAATTTTAACTCTGATCAGCCCTAGTCCGGGTTAATGGAACTTAACCTAGTATGATGATCTATTTTTCTCGATAAAATGCTGTTAGAGGTGATTATTTAAAATGATGAAAGTTAATCGGATGGAATCAAGCCATGCTGGTGGGCATATCAGTAAAATGGCTATCTTTCTGGCCATTTTGGCGGGAACAATGGCTTTAACTAACCCCAGTCGCCAAGACTATCTCGAATATGCCTCGGTGAAGTTATCCCAAGAAGCGAAAAACAACCTATGTAATGAGGCGGAAGTTCCGGCTATTCTCCGAGGTTTTTCTAATATTATTGTAGACACCTGCAATACTTTGGTAACTTCTCAACGTGGTACAATTAGGGCTTTTATTGACAATTCTACTCACCGAAAAAATGCGATGATTTTTAGCATTTATACCTCGGAATTGTTGAATAATCGCTATAGAACTCTGGCTCTGTTTGGTAATTTTATCACATTTTCAGCGGAAAAACTGCCGGAAAATTCCGTAGAATAATCGGAAGCAGCCCAATTGTATTCTGAGCGAAAAAGCGCCCTCCCATAAGGCCGGGTGCTAGGTCAGCCCCCGGAAACAGGACAAGACTGCTGGACCCTCAGCCAATGTTGGTTGAGGGTAGAATGGGTTTGCGATCGCTTTCGGTGGTATGGACAGTTACAAAAAAAGATACAATGTTGAGATGGCGATTGTGGTTTGTTGAGTGGACAAAAGCCAACATTGACAATTAGCCAGCCGTTGGCGCGATCAAGATACAAAGGCAACCCAGAAATTATGACTGTCAGAGTTCGTTTGGCTCCTAGCCCTACAGGTAATCTACACATTGGTACAGCCAGAACCGCTGTATTTAACTGGCTTTTCGCCCGAAATCAGGGCGGTGAGTTTATACTACGCATTGAAGATACAGATCAAGAGCGATCGCGTCCTGAATTTACCCAAAATATTTTAGATGGACTAACCTGGTTGGGTCTAAATTGGGATAAAGGGCCGTTTTTTCAGTCGGAGCGCCTGGACTTGTACCGGGAAGCTATCTGTAAACTCCTAGATGCGGGTTTGGCTTACCGTTGCTATTGTACTCCGGAAGAACTTGAGGAAATGCGATCGGCTCAAAAAGCTAAAAATCAAGCTCCTCGCTATGATAACCGCCACCGCGACCTAACCGCAGCACAAAGGGCGGCTTTGGAAGCTGAAGGCCGCAGTGCCGTGATTCGCTTTAAAATAGACGACAACCGAGAAATTAGATGGAATGATTTGGTCAGGGGTTCGGTAGTCTGGAAAGGCTCCGACTTGGGGGGAGATATGGTCATTGCTAGGGCTTCGAGTAGCAATGCGATCGGTCAGCCTCTCTATAATTTGGCGGTGGTGGTCGATGATATTGATATGCAGATCACCCATGTAATTCGCGGTGAAGACCATATCGCTAATACTGCCAAACAGATACTACTCTACGAAGCCTTGGGGGGAACGGTTCCAGAATTCGCCCACACTCCTTTGATTTTGAATCCTGATGGCCGTAAACTATCTAAGCGGGACGGGGTGACTTCTATCTCAGATTTCCAAAATTTGGGTTACACAGCCCCCGCTTTGGCTAATTATATGACACTATTGGGTTGGACTCCCACTGATTCTACTCAGGAAATCTTTACCCTAGAACAGGCGGCGAAAAACTTTGGTTTTGATAGGGTCAATAAGGCGGGGGCAAAATTTGACTGGGATAAGCTCGATTGGTTGAATGGTCAGTATATCCATAATCTGCCAGTGTCGGAATTAACAGATATGTTGATTCCCTATTGGAAAGAGGCGGGTTATGACTTCGACCCACAGAGCGATCGCCTTTGGTTGGAACAGTTAACAACCCTCATTGGTCCTAGTCTTACCCGTCTCAAAGATGCAGTAGATATGGCCGCGATGTTCTTTCCCTCCAGTGTCAGTTTAGATGAAGAAGCCCAGCAGCAGTTGCAACAAGAGGGAGCCCAAACCGTCTTGGCAGCTATCAAGGATAAACTCGAATCTGAGCCTACACTGACAGCAGATACCGTCAAGGATATGATCAAAGCTGTTACCAAAGAGACGAAACTTAAAAAAGGGCTGATCATGCGATCGCTCAGAGCAGCTCTCACTGGGGCTGTTCATGGCCCGGATTTAGTTGAGTCCTGGCTGCTTCTTCATCAGCGAGGAACTGATCTAACTCGCTTGCAAAACATATTAGATCGTTAATTGTTATTGAGGCTGAATGCTATGGCGGATAGCTCTAAATCCAAACCACAAGACGATAAAACTCCCATTGAGGATAAAAAGTCTGCTACTAAAGCAGATACTACTCCAGCTAAATCCTCTACTCCCAAAGATCACGAACCTGTGGTTGAGGCTAAACCTGCTGCTAAAACCCCAGAACCCAAACCAGAACCCAAACCAGAACCCAAACCAGAACCCAAACCAGAACCTGTGGCTGCTAAACCCCCAGAACCAAAACCAGAACCAAAACCAGAACCCAAAGCCGAACCGAAACCAGAACCTGTGGCTGCTAAACCCCCAGAACCAAAACCAGAACCCAAAGCCGAACCGAAACCAGAACCTGTGGCTGCTAAACCCCCAGAACCGAAACCGGAACCAAAACCGGAACCAAAACCGGAACCAAAACCGGAACCTGTAGCCGCTGCTCAACCTGCTGCTATAACTACCGAACCCACACTTGAGGGGGGTGTAGATATGCCGGAAGTAGATGTAACAGCGATTAAAGAAAAAGTCCTGGACTTTTTCTCGAATTTACCAGAAAACTTTAGTAAGTTTTTCAGTGAATACTACCGTCCGCTAACAACTGTAATTCTGATTATTGTGTTGTTTGTAACCCTGCGGGTGTTAGTTGGGGTGATTGATATTATTAATCAAATCCCCCTAGTTAAACCCAGTTTAGAAATCGTGGGAATTGGATTCTCTGGATGGTTTGTCTATCGCTATTTACTGCGGAGCGAAACTCGGGAAGAACTGGTTAATAAGTGGCGCGAGTTTAAGAAAGATGTGTTTGGGGAAAATTAATACTGTTTAGAGTGACTATTTATCAGGATAATTATTGCTAAAAAATATTGGCATTTATTTACTGGTAAAAATGTTAATTGCCGCTCTAATTACACAACGTCAAACATGGTAAATATCAAGTCCGTTTAATCAGTCAATAACACCTAGCTAAAACGGACTTGATACAACTAGAAGTTAGGTAACTTCCGTATATTATGATTCCCCTGTCTTCAACATAAGACAGGGGATTGTTGTAATCGGGATAGCTATTAATCAGCTATTATTCATGATTCTGTAAGTCTCAAATAGCGCTACCAGACCTTCCCCAGGGCCATGGGGATGATAGCCGGATAATTAAAAGCTAATTATAACTATAATATAGTTATCTCAAATTGTGTGATATAAGGAGACAGACTGATGGAAATTGAGCCAACCAAAAGCATAATATTTAGCTCAATCGTGGCAGTTGTTGGGTTATTTGTCAATAGTTCAGGGGTGGCTTATTCTCAGGGTTCTAACCCAACCGTAATGTTTGAAAACGTGACGCTATCACCGAATTTTGAACCAGATCCAATGATTCTTAGGGGACTGAGTGGGGGTCCGGTGAGGAGTCAAGATATTGCGGGTAGAGAGGAAACGCCAACGGGTCCCTGTATCGGTTATGTGGATCAAAAGCCAGACCATACCCTGGTTTTAACTGAGTTTTTTAACCATCTGAGTCTGACGGTTCAAAGCAATGAAGACACGGTAATTGTGGTTAGGGGACCGGGGGGGAGTTGGTGTAATGATGACTTAATTGGTATGAACCCAGGAATTATCGGTCAGTGGTTATCTGGTAGGTATGAAATTTGGGTGGGTTCCTATGAACCTAATAGCTATCACCCATATATAATTGAAATTACTGCTAGGAGGTCTTCTGAGAATTGATCATGATGACCATTGACGCAGTGGATTGATTGGCGATATAGTATCTAATTTTAGGGACCACCGGAACCGGGGTAAAATTCGGATGCGGGTTTAATTTCGGTAACAATAGGTCGCGGATAGGTTCCTGATATTTGCAGTTGATGTTTGGATTTTCTGGCGATTTGTTCCTGTTGGGAATTATGATAAAAAATTGCTGATCGGTATTGTTCACCTCGGTCAGGACCTTGGCGGTTTAGGGAGGTGGGGTCATGAATTTGCCAAAAGACTTCTAATAGTTGTTCGTAGGAAACTACATCAGGATTATATTGAAGCTGTACGACTTCTGCATGACCCGTAATTCTAGCGGCTACGTCTAAATAAGATGGGTGGGGAAAATGTCCCCCCATATATCCGGTGACGGTTTCTATCACGCCGTTGATCTGACTAAATTTGTCGGCGACTCCCCAAAAGCATCCGGCTGCAAAGGTTGCGGTTTCTATCATATTGATGATCAGGGTTTATGGGAATTATGTATTTTGATTATATATCTGATTATATATCTGATTATATAAGTGTTCAGGTAGCTAAATTTGAAAAATTTTGGCGATCGCCTACTCAAAACATCGCCCAACCCGCTACAACAAGATAAGAGAGTTTAATAATTTGAATCCTAATGACAACTTATTTAGTTACGGGTGCTACCGGAGGAATTGGCTTAGAATTTTGTCGTCAATTATGCGATCGCCAAGAAACTGTGATTGCAGTCTGTCGCCATTCTAGCGCCGAATTAGAACAATTAGGGGTGCGAGTCGAGTCGGGGTGTGATCTCACCTCCCCAGAAGCCGTCAGTAAGTTAGCCTCCAATTTAAAAGGTACCACTATTGATGTACTGATTAACAACGCGGGTATTTTAAAGCGTAACACCCTGGAAAACCTGGATTTTGATAGTATCCGCCAACAGTTTGAAGTCAACGCCTTGGGACCCTTGAGAGTCACTCAGGCTTTACTCCCTCACCTCCAGTCTGGCTCAAAAATTGCTATAATCACCAGTCGCATGGGTTCTATTGGTGACAATACCTCTGGGAGTTCCTATGGTTATCGAATGTCTAAAGTAGCCGTAAGTATGGCGGGAAAATCTCTCTCCCATGACTTAAAACCCCGAGGAATTTCTGTAGGTATTTTACACCCAGGCTTAGTCAGAACCCGCATGACTAACTTTACAGGGATTACTCCCACCGAGTCAGTACAGGGACTATTAGCCAGAATTGCTCAACTCAACTTAGATAATACTGGCACATTTTGGCACGCTAATGGTGAGGTACTTCCCTGGTAATCTGTAGGGTAGTTTAATCAGGTAATATTAATGGCTAATCATACTTAATATTACTATCATCAATTTCCGATTCTTGATCAGCTAGGGGTAGCAGAATTTCTACGGTAGTTCCTTGGTTTCTTCCGGGACTGTTTAAATAAATGCTACCCCCCATCATTTCCACCAAATTTTTAGATATCATTAAACCGAGTCCCGTACTTCCTTGAGGATTAGTGTTAGACTCATTTTCTACTTGAAATGCCTCAAAAAGTCGGTGTTGATTTTTCGGCTCAATACCAATTCCGGTATCTTGAACAGTGATAACTGCCATAGTGATTGGGGAGTCGCTGGGATTAGATTTCACCTGTCGCAGTTGAGTAATAATCGTAATATTACCACGGTCTGTAAATTTAATGGCATTACCAATCACATTAATCAAAACTTGTTTTAATTTGTTGGGGTCGGCTTTAATTTTAATTCCTTGAAAAAAATCTTGTCGGTAAAGCTGTAGATTTTTCTTGCGAAAATTGCCGAACTGCAAATAAATAGCAGCGGTTAGAGATGCGTGCAAATCAATAGGCTTTAACTCAATTGAGACTTTCCCCGCTTCAATTTTTGCCAAATCCAAAACCTGATTAATGAGGTTAATTAAATGCAGAGAAGACTGATAGGCTTGTTGCAGCAGTTCGGTTTCTTCGTCACTGTTATCATATAACTCATCCAGTAACAGTTGCAGAGAACAGATAATGCCATTGAGAGGTGTTCGCAGTTCATGGGATGTTTGCCTCAGAAATTCATCTTTGCGGAGATTAGTATTGTTAAGGCGGATATTTTCCAGTTCAAGATTATTGAATTTTTGGGTTAAATTCTGCAAACTTTTTTCTAGCTGAGTTTGTTGTAAATGCCAAGAATCGCGCAGGTCTTGAATATGATTCTCTAAATCCTGTTTCTCTTGATGCCACTTTTGTTGTTTTTGGTAACTATGCCAAGCTATTCCAGCAGCTCCTAACACGGAAATAAAGCTAATCACAAAAGGCAGCAGATTATGACTCGATAAAAAATAAACAGAGCCATATAATAAAGAAATAACTGTCATCAGACCAAGAGTAGTAATTGTCAGACCAGACCTTGATAATATATTTTGTGTGAGCTTTTTCGGCATCAGTGCTACCCACCAACTCACCACCTGAGTGGTGCCCTTTAGTAAAAATTTACTGTGCTTCTATTCTAGGTGACAAATTCCCGGTTGTCGGTAAATTTAAAGATTGACTAAAATATAGCAAACGTTACTGATTAGGTAGAACCATGAAAGCAGTTTGGCTGGAACATCAGCAACTGGAACTCCGCACCGACATACCCACGCCTACACCGAGTCCAGGAGAGGCATTAGTGCGAGTCCTGCGAGCCGGGATTTGCAACACTGACCTGGAATTACTTAGGGGATATTATCCCTACCAAGGCATTCCGGGCCATGAATTTGTCGGTGTGGTGGAACAAGGTCCCCCTAATCTTCTGGGACGGCGGGTGGTGGGAGAAATTAACGCCGCCTGTGGGAAATGTAGATTTTGCCTGACTCAACAACCCACCCACTGCGAAAATCGCACTGTTCTAGGTATAGTTAACCGTAATGGTGCATTCGCTGATTATCTCACGCTTCCAGTGCAAAATTTGCATTTAGTTCCCCATAGTGTTTCTACGGACGCGGCGACTTTCACGGAACCCATTGCGGCGGCGCTGGAAATTCAGCAACAGCTATCTATTCACCCGGAATGGCGGGTTTTAGTGGTCGGAGATGGCAAACTAGGACAACTAATCGCTCAAACTTTGGCTTTAACGGGTTGTGATTTGTTGGCTGTAGGTCGTCATCGCGACAAGTTACAATTATTAGAAAATAGGGGTATTAAAACGGGATTTGCTGATGCTGTAGTTGACAGGAGTTTTGATTTGGCGGTAGAATGTACTGGCAATCCTGAAGGATTTACGATCGCCCGTCGGAGTTTGCGATCGCGTGGTATTCTGGTCTTAAAAAGCACATATACGGGAAATTTGACTATTGATGTATCTTCTCTGGTGGTAGATGAGATTACTTTGCTAGGTTCCCGCTGCGGTCCTTTCGTTCCGGCTTTGCAACTCTTGGCAGAATTTCGGGTTGATGTGGAACCTTTGATTCAGGCTAAATATTCCTTAGATGATGCGATCGCTGCCTTTAACCATGCTCAAAAGCGGGGAACTTTAAAAGTTTTGGTTGATGTAGCAGGGTCTTGATCTTCTACGTTATTTGGATTCGTAGTCGGGACAGTCGATCGCTTTTTCGGAAAGGGCTATAGTTGGTTGGACGGGACATTTAAGGCGATAATCTCCGGTAAAAAAGCTACAGTTAGCACAGGGGATTTGATGCATGATTTTAGCTCTTTTGATGGTCTGGGCGATCGCTGCTCCGACATTCCAAATCGTGAGGAACATCAACCCCCAAGCGACGACAAAGCATATAGGAACTAAAAAAGGTTCAATAGCCTGAATGAGAAACTGTAAAAATCTCAACACGGTCAATACCTTCTGCTATAAGAATCTGTGAATGAATTAGGGTGAGTTTACCAGTGCTGAGAGTTTCGCGCTTTGAGTAGTTATTAGCTCAACTCAAATCAACCACTGGTACTCCCTTATAGGCGAAGCTGACTAAGCCTATCATGGGAGTATGATGGGAAGTTTATATGATAGCATATCATGGAATTATATCATAGCCCGCAGTGATTGTCTAGGTTTCTAGGGAGAATTCAAGCGATGGTGTAGTGTTCGCAGTTGACTGAGACGTTCTTGGGTGATCATTTCTAAAGCCTTATGCCAATTTTCTTGAGTGAGAGTAGGGGGAGATTCTGAAGCTAAGGTAATATTCCCCGGAACCGAAGGCACTAAGGCGCTATATTCAGGGGGGGAAGAGGGTTCTGTTGATTCTCGGCATTTTTTCCAGGCGAGGAATTGCACAAACGCCTCAAGTTCTTTAATTTCCGGTTCAGACATTTGTTGAATGGTGGCAATAGTTTCGGGCTGTAAGTGTAGAATATTCATGCTATCCAATAAAATCATCAAATTCTTGTCGTAAACGATAAATTACCGTCTCGCGATCGCACTGATTAATAATCTCTTGAATGACGGTATCAATACCATATTCCCCCCAAGTGCAACCCTGTTCTAAGTAAACCTGGGCGGCGCGACCGACAACATAAGTACCATAACCAGCGATCGCAGCTTGAGTAATAGCGGCTCCTGCATAGCCGGGAAAATTAGCCACTCCTACCGCGCCAGTTTTGCCGATTCCTAGGAGTAAACCACTACCGATTTCACCCAATAAAATCGCCCCAGAGCTGGCCAAAATTTGCCGCCATAATTTCCCCGCCTCATAACTGGTAATAGGCAACCCATACAACTTAGCCAAGGCGCGAATTAACAGCAAATCGGCGAAAAAAGCGCCCGCGACATCTAAAAAGGCGACGGGATTGATAGCGACGGCTATGGCTTTATATTGGGTAAACTTCCAGATTAAATCTTCGGCTTCGGCACGGTGTAAACGAACAGTCTGGCGTGCGATCGCCCGGTCAGCTTCCCGGGCTTGAACCAAAGCATTTAAAGCCAAAAGCGATCGCCCTTCCCGATAAACAATAGTAGCGATCGCCCGCTGTAACTCTTGAATTTGAGGCGGTGGCGACTCCCATTCCTGAGTAGTGCGGCCATTTGGCCATTCTACCCGCACCTGTAGGGGGGTAGGTTCAGCAGCGACCCGGACAATTTCTATAGAGGAGGGAACCATAGCCGAACCCCTCACGGCCAACTTTTCCAAATTCCGATAAATCGCCTCCTGTTCAGATTCTGGGTAAAGGTCAATCTTGTTAAATACGATAATCAAAGGTTTTTGGGTACGTTTTAACTCTGCGATCGCCTCATACTCCGTGCGGGTCAAATCCCCGGACACCACAAACAGAATCAAATCCGCCTGACGGCTAACCTCCCGCGCCATTTCACCCCGAATCTGGCCCGCGACTTCATCAAGTCCAGGGGTATCGATTAACTCCACATCAATGGGTTCTACTTCCCGTATTTCTTCCGGTCTCACCGTCCAGCGCACAGACCGCGGCCATTGCGTGACCCCGTGAGTTGGTCCAGTTTGTAGGACTCGCTGACCCAACAAAGCATTCAAAACCGCCGACTTTCCACGACTAACCAAACCAAAAGCGGCGATCCGAATTAACCCCTGGTCTAGTTTTTCCAAATTAGCAGCCAGAGTATCAAGCTGTTCCTGTACTGTAGCTTGTAGTTGGCTACCCCGTGGGTCTGGTTGGCGGCGCATTTGACCATAACGCTTTAACGCCTGCTGTAAACTGCTGCGCGCACGTTGGAAATGGGCGGTGGATGGGTCAGATCGAGACATTAGGCGAGAATCTCCTCTAGGGCTGGTTTCACCGTAGAATATTGATATGGAAAATTGTAGGATTGGGGGCGTAATGGTAACACCTGTTGGCCTTCTAATACTACGATAGCAGCATCTCCTAATAGCATTTCCAGAGCAAAACTAGGCACAGGCAACCAGGAAGGACGATTCATAATTTGACCCATTTGTTGGCATAGTTCGTTCATGCGGATCGGGTTAGGGGCGGTAGCATTAAGAACCCCCTCAACTTGGGGATTTTCTAAGCTGAAGCGAATTAGATTAACTAAATCGCTAATATGAATCCAGGAAAACCACTGTTTACCGCTGCCCAGGGGTCCCCCGGCAAATAGTTTAAAGGGGGTGAGCATTTTGCCCAAAGCACCTCCCATACCGAGTACAATACCAAATCGTAGGATCACTAAACGGATATCACTGTTTTTCACCGGGGCGGCGGCTGCTTCCCACTGCTGACAGAGGTTGGCTAGGAAATCGTTTCCTGGGGGGCTGCTTTCGTCAAAGGTGGCTGTTTCACTGGTTCCGTAGTAGCCTATGGCGGAGGTACTGACTAAAACTTGAGGTTTAGGGGTGGCTTTGGTGCAAGCCAAGACAAGTTTTTCGGTTTGGATAACTCGACTTTGGTATAGTTCCTGTTTCCGGGCTTCTGTCCAACGTTCATCGGCTATGGGGGCTCCGGCTAGGTTGACTACACCATCACAGCCTGCGATCGCATCTTCCCATGAACCTGACTCGGTGGGAGTATAGCCCACAATCTCTAGTTGGGGGTAGTTGGCTACGGGAAACACCCGCCGCCCTCTGTCCGGGTTACGGGTAAGCACGATAATTTGATAACCTAGGGAGTGGAGTTGTTGGACCAGATGTGAACCCACAAATCCGGTGGCTCCTGTAATTGCTACTTTCATGAACTCAACTAATAATTAATAATTAATAATTTTTAACTGCCAAGTGTCAACTGTCAACTGTCAACTATCAACTTTGAACATGACCTTAAAAAAGTCTAAACTGATTATGGCTACTGTGGCGATCGCCTTTACGGGGACGGTGGCGGCGTTGCTTTATCTGCGAACCCTGCGAGTAAGGGTTTATAGCCCAGAAGACAGCGTTCGATTGGTTCCTGAAAATGCACTCATGGCGGTTTTTGTTACCCCTAATCCATCGGCACTCTATTATTTAAGACAATTTGGTAATCAGCAGAGTAGGTATCATATAAATCAGTTTTTGTCAAGTATTAAACAACAGAGTTTAGCCGGAACTTCCCTAAATTTTGACCGAGATATTAAACCTTGGCTAGGGGGAATTTTAGTGAGTGTGTTGCCCTCAGAAAAGTCGGAAGATGCTGATATACTCATGATATTAGCTATTAAAAATAATTGGCGGGCTAACCAGTTTATGAGTCGGCTAAATGCGGAAGTCAGTGTGTCAGGAAAACCGCCACAATACCGGGGTATTACTATTTATGAATATGGGGAGGATAGTGGTAAAATATACCATATAGCTAGAGTGGGCGATCGCCTGTTAGTAGCAGCTAGTCCCGAACCCATCCAAAAAGCGATCGACACGAGTTTTGGAGAACCTAACTTAGCCCAATTGTGGAAAGGTATAAACGCAGCCGAAACCGCCAATCAAGCCACAACTGATATTAGTTATCCCTTGTCCGCAGCACCATTTCCTACCGAATCCCACATGGTTCCCATGCCCTTAATCACTATTTTTGTGGCAGACTATAACCTATTTTTAGACAAATTATCCGAGTTTTCCGACTCGTCTTGGGAATCTTGGAGTCGGGTATCTAAATTAGCCCCAATTAAATCTGCCATGGTGAGTTTAGGGGTAGAACCAACAGGATTTAGGATTAGAGGGATAATGCAGCAGAGGCGATCGCCAACCCCCGTTAACTCCTCCCCCCAAGTAGGTCAAATTCTTTCCAGATTTCCCTCAGAAACTGTTGCTATGGTGAATAGTCAGGGAATTAATGCACTGTGGTTAAAATTGGTTGACCAAAGCCAAATTGATCCCAGTATTCAAGACATGGTAAAACAGATAAGGTATGGATTGGCCGCTATTGAACTTGATGCAGATGAGGAAGTATTTGGTTGGATGGATGGAGAATTCGCCCTGGCGGCGATCGCCTCCGAAAAAGGGATTCTCGCCCCCCTGGGATTAGGCGGCGCATTGGTCTTAGAAACCAGTAATCAGGCGATCGCCCAAAACACCTTAGACCAACTTGATGAGATTATCGCCCAAAGTAATCCCCCCGTTAACGTCGAACAGCGAACCATTGAAGGGATCGAAGTAACCGAATGGAATGACCCCCAACAAGGAACTCTGTTCGGACATGGATGGCTAACCCCTAATCTCCTATTTGTCGCCTTTGGTGGTCCTGTCGTTGAAGCCATGACTCAGGTTCCTAATCCATCCCTAACAGAAACAACCCGATTTCAGAAAATTACCAAATCTTTACCAGAACCATTACACAGTTATGTTTACTTAGATATGGAAAACCTACTGTCCTGGGCGACAAGCTACCTTCTAGCTGCGCCTGCTGTCGCCCTACCAAGGAGAACCATTAGCCTACTTAACTCAGTCCAAGGAGTTGGTATCAGTACCACTCAACCAACCGATGATCATATCGCTATTGAGGTACTTCTGACCCTAAAACCTAGAAGATACTGAGATGAAGATAGTTGAATTTATTTCCTCAAAATGAGCTGAAAATTATGCGGATCCTAATTTATTCCTACAACTACTATCCTGAACCCATTGGTATTGCTCCCTTAATGACTGAACTGGCTGAAGGTTTAGTTAAACGGGGTCATCAAGTGCGGGTAGTTACCGGAATGCCTAATTATCCAGAACGTCGCGTTTATCCAGAATATCAGGGTAAATTTTATCTGACTGAACAGAGAAATGGCGTAGAAATTCAGCGGAGTTTTATTTGGATTAAAGGACCTAAACCAGGCTTAAAAGCTAGGTTGATGTTAGATGGGAGTTTTATTACTACCAGTATTGTACAAGCATTTAAAGGCTGGAAACCTGACGTGATTTTTGCCACAATTCCCCCGTTACTTGTATCTTTGCCTGTGGCTGTATATGCGAACATTAGACGCTGCCCGGTCGTGTTAAATCTTCAGGATATGGTCTCGGAAGCAGCCATGCGGGTTAAGTTGGTTGAGGGGGATAGCTTCGTGTTGAAGACCGCCCGCAAAGTCGAAGAATTAAGTTATAAAAATGTGAGTCGAGTTAGTGTAATCGCTGAGGGATTTAGGGATAATTTATTACGGCAAGGTGTCCCCGCCGATAAAATTGCCTATATTCCTAATTGGGTGGATACCAAGTTTATTCATCCTTTGCCTAAAGAAAACAACCCCTTTAGGCAAGCCCACGGATTAACCGATAAATTCGTGGTGCTTTATTCTGGCAATATTGCCCTAACTCAAGGGATGGATACTGTGATTAAAGCAGCCGCTAAACTTCAGCATATTAGTGACATTGCTTTTGTGATTGTAGGGGAGTCTAAGGCTTTGGCAAATCTCCAAGAGTTATGTAAGGTTCATCAGGCAGATAATGTGTTATTACGACCCTTTGAACCCCGGGAAAAATTGCCGGAAATGTTGGCGGCGGCTGATGTGGGTTTGGTGGTGCAAAAACGAGATGTCACGGCGTTTAATCTACCTTCAAAAATTCCCGTGATTTTGGCTAGTGGTAGGGCGATCGTGGCATCGGTTCCAGATACTGGGACGGCTAAGGTGGCTGTCATCAAAAGCGGCGGCGGGGTGGTGGTTCCCCCGGAAGATCCCCAGGCTATGGCTGATGCGGTCTTGAAATTATATGGCGATCGCCACTTAGTCGAGGCCTTGGGTAAGCAGGGCCGTAAGTTCGCCGAGGAAGAATTTAGCTTTGATTTAGCTTTGAGTAAATATGAAGCCCTATTTACCGAGGTCAGCAACTCTCGTTAACAGCTAACACCGGATACCTGCACACCGGATCTTCATTCGAGTTGTTAGAATGATCGCATCCGTCCAACCTGTCACTAATGGGGGAATTTTATCGCTTAATGTTTAATAATAGCCATAGTCAATATGCACCAGATGGGTCTACTACCCTTACGGGTCGGGTTGATGACCCCACCCTAGCTACAGCGATCGCGGCGGCGATCGCTGCTGATGATCGCAAAGCCGACAACATTACACTGCTGAAAGTTACTGAAGTTTCCTACTTAGCAGACTACTTTCTGATTGTCACCGGGTTCTCAAATACTCAGGTTAGGGCCATTCATCAAGCCATTATCCAGAAAGTAGAAGAGGAAAACCAGCGACAACCGCTGCGAATTGATGGTCAAAGCGAAGGTTCTTGGATAGTGGTAGACTATGGTGATGTCATGATCCATATTTTGCTACCAGAGGAACGAGAGTTCTATAATTTAGAAGCCTTCTGGGGTCATGCTGAAAAAATTAGCTGGTCTGCACTGACTTAAACCCTAAGCCCTAAAAATACTTATGAGAAAGGTTTCTGTTTCAGTCTGCCCCGTCCCCCCAGAACAACTTCCCATCAATGAATATCAGGAACTCCAAGAATCTTGGTTTTTTAGTTGGGTAACATTACCATGGCCGAAATATCTGGGCAAGTTAGCAACTGTGTGGCTATGGTCCAGTGTAATTTTTGCCCCCGTCGCGGCTGCTAGTTTTGCCCCCCAACGGAGTCCTGTCCATTTTATTTTGAGTGCGGGCGCAGGTTCCACTCTGTTTCTGGCCTTGGTTTTGCTGCGGTTGTATTTGGGATGGTGGTATATCCGATCGCGTTTAATTAGTCCAACGGTTTTTTATGAGGAGTCGGGATGGTATGACGGTCAAACTTGGGTAAAAACTCCTGAATTTATCACCCAAGACCGGTTAATTATTACCCATCAGGTGCAACCCCTCCTATACCGACTTCAACAAACCTGCTATGGTTTAGGGTTGGTTGTGGCTATGGGAGGGATGATTTGGATCGGCATTTAAAATTATTATTGATTCGGAAAATATGACAAGGGGAAAACGTACACACACAGCGGAATTGGAAGTTAAATTGTTGCGCGAGGGGATTACAGAAGCCGTCCATCGCATTCAAGCCGCCGTTTGTGATAACCGGGGTAAACTTCTGTTTCTGGCTGGTAGTCCAGACACTTCTACTTTTGTTCGGTCGGCTTTGAAGCCCTTTCAGGCTTTGGCAATTACTACCACTGGCACTTTAGAACGTTATGATTTGACTGACCGTGATTTGGCGATCGTTTGTAGTTCCCATCACGGACAGATTGAACAGGCTAGACAAGCCTTTAATATTCTGTGGCGCTGTGATATTGACCCTTCTCATCTACAATGCCCTATTCCTCAAGGTAAACGTAGCCCCCTTGAACATGGTTGTTCTGGGAAACACGCCGGAATGCTGGCCGTCTGTCGTCAACGTCACTGGCCTTTGGAGACCTATCTACAGCGTAAACACCCCGTGCAACAATTGATTATCTCCAAGCTGGGAGAACTTTTGGGTATTCCCGGAGATGAGTTTGTCGGCGCTAGGGATGATTGCGGAGCCCCAACTTATCAGATGGAATTGTCTCAGATCGCGACTTTATATGCTCAGTTGGCTTCCGGTGATAATTTGGACATGGAACGCATTGTCCGATCTATGACCCATCACCCCGAGTTTGTCGCCTGTGAGGGACATTTTGATACCGAATTGATGCGATTAACACAAGGGGAACTCATCAGTAAGTCTGGGGCTGAGGGAGTCCAGTGCGTGGGTCGGGTCGGTGAAGGTATGGGATTGGCGATTAAGGTTATGGATGGGGCGAATCGTGCTAAATATGCGATCGCTATTCATCTACTCACTCAGATGGGTTGGATTACTCCCACAATGGCTGAAAACCTCGCTGATAAGTTCATGAGTCTCAATAATTTTAAGCGCTTAGAGGTTAGCGGAGAATTAATTATGATTTAGGGGTTGCAATTTCTCCGCTGTTGGTTTATACTGTATTCATACAGCGCGGGGTAGAGCAGTCTGGTAGCTCGTCGGGCTCATAACCCGAAGGTCAGTGGTTCAAATCCGCTCCCCGCTATTAAACCGAAAACGTTGATATATCTACTGTGGCGGGAGTTGCCTATAATGGTTATCCTACCTAATTACTCAGATATTACTCATAAGCTAGTCCTAACACAGGAAAATAATTCTCTCAATAGGATGATTACTCAGTCAACAAGCACAACTTAATCAATCTGTCAAATACCCATATCACTCCCATAACCGGACGCTGATAGGGTGGTTCCCTTGTGATACCCGTCAAGGGCAAGCCTATCGGTTCGTTCGTCACCATTGACTGCTATCACGGCGGTCACTTCCCCAATAGTGCTTGTTCCGGTTATGGGGGGAGGGTATGTTTCAAAGCCAACACGATAGCCGTAGGTAGCCGTAGGGGGGAACCCGCTAGGGAATCAACGTACAAAGATATCAGACCGCCTTTCAGTATCAGATTATGAAAGTATGGTGGCGATCGCCTATCCGGTTATCTATGGGTCTGATTCATAATCTCCGGTGAGGGGAAACTATGGGCTATCATCTACCGGCTCCAACCCGATACCCCCAAACAACTTTTCAACTGGTGACAATTACCGGGATGGGACTCGATACCCACATAATTATCAGCAAGTCTCCAATCTTTGTTGGCAATCACCCCGTGCGGAAACCGATACCAACATAATCACCTTACCCAAAAATCTTAGTCGTAGGTTGTAGGTAAAGCTATCTGTTAGGGGTAAAGTAGTTCTGGGTATTATCTGGACATGATAGGGTAAGCATTCATATAAACCCGTAATTAGACTGTTGCAGTTAGACTGTTGGCACTTGACCTAATGAAAAAATTGACATTTAATGAGACTGTTGCAGTTAGACTGTTAGCAAAAAATACATAGACACCCCCTACAGTCAGAAACCATAGGGGGTGATTAAGTTATTGGGGTATGTGGTTAGCTGTTAGGCTGTTAGGCTGTTAGGTGTTAGGGCTTACGCCAACCATCATCATCAATATCATCTCTGTTGATTGGGAGATGGGGTGATTGCTTTTTATCTTCTATAGCACTAGTCAATACGGTTAGGACGCAGCCTTGAGAACAGAATCCATGGCATCATGGAGAGAATCAAACTGCGTCCTAACCACCTTGACTAATGCTATAGTGCCTTTCGACGCCGACAAAATCTCTACGCCAAAACGCCATCAGGACTCGAGCGAGCACTCTCGGTACAGCGTTTAATCCATAATTGGGTTAGACCGCGATGGTCGAGTTGGGAGACTCCTGCCATGGCGCTCGGTTTCGCCTCACGAGCGGTGAGTGTTGGCCCAAGGCTTTCTCTGAGGAGCTTTCGAGACTTGCCACCTTAAGTGACCAGTACCGTCAAATTAGGAGCCGTGTGCTGGGAAACTCGCAAGCACGGTTTTGTATGGGAGGGGGAGATGGCGACATCTCTCTCGACCCCTACTCAAATAGTCTCACGTTGGGTGCATCTCAGTTAAGAAATGAGTAATTGTACTTAGTGCAACCTTCACCCACAGCCCTACATAATGAGCGAAGCACCACTCACCCTCCCTCTACTCATGGATTCTCAGAAACCAGCTCAACTCCAGCAACACCTTGACGCGATTGCGGCCATTCTCTACAGCGAAGCTAACCCTGCTGAACTCACCGCCCTTGAAGCCATTGAGAAGAGTGTTCGTGCTCTTACTCAAGAACACGTCTTGCCTCAACTAGGAGTTTTTTTATCGACCAGGCAACAGACCGCCACAGCGGAAAACAACTCACCCTGACCAGTATCCTCGGTAAACTCACCCTCACTACCGCTCAAGGTCAACAACTGCAAGTGAAGCCAGGGACTCGTTGGAGTCCATACTTTGAGAAGTGTTGCTTGCTCGTTAGTGCTAATAACGCTTACCAACGAGCCGAAGAGGATATCACGATACTGACCGGGATGAGCATCTCCCACAGTACGCTCCAACGCCTTGTACAGCGAGAGGACTGGTGTGAGGTGGAGATAACTGACCCCCCACACGGAACTGAGCCTAGATGGAGGAATGGTTCGCCTGCCCACTGAGGAGAGTCAACCCTGTGAGTGGAGAGAATACAAAGGGTTAAATGTTCATGAGCAAGGGGGTGTAGCGTTCTTTAAAGATAATCAAGGACTACTGGAGTGGGGTGAATGCCCAACCCCTAGGGGAGCAGTTTACCTGTCTTGGAGATGGTCATGAGGGGGTGTGGAACATTGTCAGTGAGATGGGGACATCACAGCAACGGATGGAAGTGCTCGATTGGTATCTAATAATGGAAAATGCCAACAAGGTGCAAGGAACACCGGCTCAACAGTCGCAGATGCGAGCACTGCTATGGCGAGGAGAGACCCAGAAGGCAATTGAGTATCTACGCCCAGAGCCATGTCGGGGAGCGACGGGGTTTATCAATTACTTAAAGCATCACCAGACTAGGATTATAGACTACCAGGCTGGGCAGGAAGCGGGGCAATCGATTGGTTGGGGTCGGGTGGAGTCGTTGGTGAAACAAATTGGGATGAGGGTGAAGTTGCCGGGGGCACAATGGCGAAGGGAGAATGTGCCGAAGGTGTTGAGGCATCCCTGTGCCTACCTAAATGGCGCGTTAGCTGCTTAATCAGGGTAAGAGTAGATTTTTGCCCTGAGTAATTATACTCATCTCCTAATTGAGATGCACCCATCTATTTAATTAGTGCTACCACTTCTTATAAGGTAAGAACTTACCACACATAATCACCTGGACACGATCGCCCTTAGGATCTTCAACCTTTTCCACATCGAGGGTAAAATCGATCGCACTCATGATACCATCCCCAAACTTTTCATGGATTACCTCTTTTATAGGCATCCCATACACCTGCATGATTTCATAAAAACGATAAATCAGAGGATCAGAAGGAATAACAGGATCTAAAGAACCCTTGAGAGGAGGCACAGTCAACTCATCCGCTAACTCCGCAGGTAAACCCAAAGCCTCCACCAACTTTTTGGCTTCAGCCTCATCCGCACTCGCCTGACGATAAATCACTGACGCAATCCAAACCTCATCCCGTCCTAAAAGTTGCTCCAACTCAGTAAAACTAACGCCTCTTGCTTTCTTAGCAGCCAATAATTTTTCAGTAATAGGTGCAGTCATTTAAAATTCTCCTTATTTGTTGATTTTTTGATTGGTAAACATGGTAGTCCTAAATAACTTGTAATATTGAGTCCAGATAAATAGCAATAGTGGAAACCCCCAGAATTAGGAGATTTAGGGGGCAAAAACCCCGACTTTTGATATAACTGATTATCCAAACTTGTAAACCATTAGCCTTCATTGCCCCCTTGTTAAGGGAGGTAAGGGGAGATCTGATCTTACAATTCAAAAGGACTACCATAAATAAATTAATTGTTTTGTTGAGACTCCCCCCTTATTAAGAGGGTTGGGGGGGGATCTAGCCCCAAATTTGCGGGGAACAGACAAGGATCTAATCCCTTTCCCAAAGGAACTTACGATCCGATTCAGCAATAGCCAGATCATTGATACTCGCAAATCGATATTGCATCAAACCATTTTCCGCAAATTCCCACATCTCATTACCATAGGCACGATACCACTGGTTAGATGAATCATGCCACTCATACTCAAACCGCACCGCAATGCGATCGCCCGTAAAAGCCCATAGCTCCTTACGCAAACGATAATCCAACTCCGTTGCCCATTTACGATACAAAAAAGCCTTAATCTCCTTCCTACCAGACAAAAACTCATCACGATTGCGCCATTGAGAATCAACCGTATAAGCTAAAACAACCTTTTCAGGATCTCTGATATTCCAAGCATCCTCAGCCATCTTGACCTTTTGAGTCGCCGTCTCTAGGGTAAAAGGAGGAAAAGGGGGTTTAGATTCAGTTACCATAATCACCTTCCTAAGCCACCCTCGCTTCTTCCACGGCGCGAGTTTCTCGGTATAAATGTTCCTCCATCGCCACCTTCAAATCATGATAGGCGGGATGTTCTTCCACCTCAAGACGATTGCGAGGACGAGGAAAAGGCACATCCAACACCTGAGCAATACCGGCCGCCGGACCTTTGGTCATCATAATAATCTTATCAGACAGTAACAAAGCCTCATCAATACTGTGAGTAATCATGATTACAGTTTTGCGATGTTCTTCCCAAATTCGCTCGATTTCTTCCTGCAAAAAACCACGAGTTAGAGCATCTAGCGCCCCAAAAGGCTCATCCATCAGCAAAATATCAGGATTAATAGCCAAAGCTCTGGCTATCCCTACCCTTTGCCTCATACCCCCTGATAACTCATGGGGATGTTTTTTTGCCGCCCCTTCCAGGTTCACCATTTGTAAATGCTCTTTTACAATTCTTTTTAAATTGGTAGGAGACATTTTCGGGTAAACCGTCTCCAGGGCAAAGCGGATATTTTCCTCCACCGTCATCCAAGGCATGAGGGCATAATTTTGGAACACCATACCACGATCAGGCCCCGGCCCTGTGATGGGTTCTTTGTTCATCATTACCGAGCCTGTGGTTGCCGAGGTTAAACCAGCGATAATACTCAATAAAGTAGATTTACCACAACCCGAAGGGCCAATGATACTGACAAAATTATTGTATTCAATATTGAGATTGATATTTTCAAGGGCGACAAAAGTTTTTTTCTTACTGCCAAATAAGCCATGCTTAGTAGAAAATACCTTTGATACTCCCCTTAAACATACCTGAACAGTATCTGGGGCTTCAAGATAAGTTAAATATTCTGGTTGATTAGATACAGTCATTATTTTTTACCGAAAGAAACAAGATTTTCAAGGAAGATAAAAATTTGGTCAAGTATTAAACCCACCAAACCGATGATGATAATGGCAACGATAATATTAGGTAAATATAGGTTATTCCATTCATTCCAGATGAAGTAACCTAACCCTGTGCCCAAAAGCATTTCTGCCGCCACGATTACCAACCAAGAAATACCCATACTGATTCTTAATCCCGAAATAATATTAGGTAGTGCCGCCGGAATAATTACCTTAAAAATAGTGCGCCAACGGGAAGCACCCAAAGTTCTCGCCACATCAAGATAATCGGAGTTAACATTACTAACCCCAAAAGCTGTATTGACAAGGGTAGGCCAAATACTACTGATTAAGATAATAAAAATACCTGTTTTTTCGGAATCTCGGAATAAATATAAACCCAAAGGCAACCAAGCCAAAGGAGAAACTGGTTTGAGTAACTGTACATAGGGGTTAAACGCTTTCGCAGCAATTTTAGAAATACCGATTAAAATGCCCAAGGGTACGGCAATCACCGAAGCCATAATATAACCGATTGCCACCCGTCGCAAACTAATCAATAAATTCCAACCAATACCCATATCATTAGGGCCATTATTGAAAAAAGGATTAGTCAACCACCACCACAACTCCTTAATAGTCAGAGAAGCGGTAGGTACTCCTTGGGAAAATAGTTCCAGATTTGCCCCTATTTCCCACGATGAGAGAAAAATGCCGAGGGAAATAAGGAATATCCCCAGCGCTTTTATGTTTTCATTTTCTAAGAATTGTTTAAATTTATTGTCTTGAGTAATATTCATCTTGACTGCAATTAGTGTTCTCTTTCTTGCCAAAACAACAAGGCAAACTCTGCATTAGTTTTACCCCCCTATCCACAAAAAATTGTGGAATTGATAAGTAACTATTCATTACCCCCTTATTAAGGGGCTAGGGAGGATAAACTCCTAGAAGCCAAACTCATCAATTTGAGCCTGTATATAGCCTTCTGGATCTTGAGGGTTAAATTCATCCAAAGCCAGGGTTTCCGTGCGATAAATATCATCAGGGGGAGTCTGTCCTAATTCCTGAGCCAATTCCCTCGCTAAATCCGTTAAAAACACATCCTGCCCGATTTCGTCATAACTACCATCAGCGATCAATTGGGCTGCCCTACCATTTCCTGAAATATCCCAACGGACTAACTGAGACGTAATCCAGTTAGCAAAACTCTGCCAAGGATAGGGGTCAAAATCGATGCGATCGGGTACATTAAAACTATTACCCAAACCATCTTCAAAATTACCCGTTAATACGGCTTTAACCACCTCCACAGGTTGATTAAGGAAAGATCTACCAGAAATAGCCTCGGCAATTTCCTCCCTATTTCCTGACTCACTAGCGTAATCCGTTGCCTGAATAATTGCTTTATTCAAAGCTCGGAAAGTATTAGGATTATCGTTTATCCAAGTATCACTGGCTGCAAAAGCACAACAGGGATGACCATCCCAAAGATCTTTGGTAAGTTTATAAATAAACCCTGCCCCTTCAAAAACGGCTCTTTGGTTAAAAGGATCAGGCATCAAGAAACCATCAATATCTCCAGCAATTAGCTGGGCAATACTATCTGGGGGAGGTACAGAGCGAATGGTAACATCAGTATCGGGATTAATACCACCAGTGGCGAGATAAGATAATATCTGAGCAGTAAATTGTGCATTGAATAAGGGAAAGGTACACCCAAAACAAAGCCTCTAAAATCTTCTGGCTTATTGACATTACCCCGATGCTTGTCGGCTATGGTAATGGCTTGACCATTAATATTTTCAATACTAGCCAGTTTCACTCCAAAGGTAGCCGAGCCTAATCCTAAAGTCATGGCGATGGGCATGGGGGCTAACATATGATAAGCATCCAATTCCCCCGCAATGGCGGAATCTCTTATCGCTCCCCAGCTTGGCATTCTGACGTTCTGAGTATTTAGACCATGTTTTTGATAAAAGCCCAAAGGCTGAGACATAATAATGGGAGTTGCACAGGTAATGGGAATAAAGCCCACTCGTAAATCTGTTTTTTCCAAATCCGATACATCTGGGGGAGGATCATCAGGATCAATTACCGTATCCCCACAAGCATTTACCAGGGTAACAAGGGCTGCACCGATGGCAATATTTTGTAAAAACTTACGGCGACTTACTTCCCCATTACGGATGGCATCCCCAAAAAACTGCCCAGATTTTGCTCCAAAGGCGGCAGAAAAGGCATTATCCAAACCTCCCGCTTGTTTTGCTAATTCCAAGACCAATTTTTCACGCTTGGGATTACCTTTACCCGCCATTTTCAAAAATAACTCTTTTCTTAGTTCGGCGGTACTCAGAGCATCGGCAATACCAAATGTTTGGGGTTTATATACTCCCATCTTGGTCAAGTCATTGATCATGTGCAAAGGATCACTGGGCATGGTTTCCATGAATTCCCAATGAGATTGACTTGGATGAAATTTACCACATTTAATACAAAGGTTTTCTACTCCTTTCCATTCATCTCGCTGAGATAAGACCGTCTTTGCGAATTTCATGATTATACATGTGAGTAGATAAACTGACCATGTGCATTAAACTGTTTTTCTCCGACATGAACTGTATCAATAGATACTTTTACCTGAAGTTTTTTCCCTTTTTTGCGCTCAACCATTTTATTTAACCAATATAAAATTGGCGCTGGTGCGTTGGCTGTTCGGCGGTGCGGGTGCTGGTTTGTTGTTAGTTGTCCAGTGTTTGTTGGCTCGTTGCCGGCTGGCCAGTTCGGGCGGGGCTGGCCGCTCTCTGTTTGGGCGCTGTAGTGGCTTGCGGGCGGGCGTTTGTTAGCTCGCTCGCTTTTTTTTTGCGGATAACAGGTTAGGCAATCCCCTTATTTAGGATAACCGCGGCCATTCTGTTTCCATAAAGTGCAACCTCTTGGTGCGAGACGTTTAGGAGTCAAATAAGGCTGCAATGCATGAAATAACCTCCTAGTAGGACTTTCACCCCTTGGTGAAATATAAGGGACTCGTACCCTGACCATCCCATAACTGTTTATATGTCCCAACGTTTGGTATAGAAATATACAAAACAAGGCAGGGAACTCAAGGTCAAAACGCCCAACTGGAAATATTAATGATTCCTTAACAATTGCGTTGAGAGTAACGGCGATAGCCACCCCCAGTTTTGGGAATCACAAACCCGGGATTGAAGCGGGGAACGGAAGGCTCTGAGGTTTAACCTAACACCAAAAACGAGACCACTGCCAACCATCCAGGAGATTAGGGAAACCGAATGTCTGGCTTGAACCATCGTCATAAGTAGGCAGCGAAATAGGTTGTCACGCTGCGCTCAAAAGAGCAAGGGGAAAAGCAGGAAGTTTTTAGTATTACCTGCACAGACCTTTATAAGTAACCCCGGTGGATAGGACAAATCTAAAGATGGAATGCCCATATAAATGGAACGTTTAAACCTACATTCCGCAGGTTGACAGGGAATAAAAGATATGGTGCTAGTCTAGGCTAGAAAGGGTTCCTTCGAGCGGTAGGCTCTGGCGATGCAGATTAAAAATTTAGACCATCTGGGTTTAGTGGCTGGAGTGATTGACGAACTTGGCCTGGTCGAGTTGACGGATAAGCGGATTGAACCTCATAGCTTGGAGCATGTGAGTGCCGGACAAGTGGTTAAAGCCATGATTTTGAACGCCCTAGGCTTTCTCAGTGCACCGTTGTATTTATTCAGCGAGTTTTTTGAGAGTAAAGCGGTGTCTCATCTGCTCGGGGAAGGGGTAGAGGCTCGTCACTTGAATGACGACCGCTTAGGTCGAGTGTTGGATGAACTCTACGCAGAAGGGACGACATCATTTTTTCTCCAGGTGGCGCTCCAGGCTGTGGAACGATTTGGAATTGATATTCAACAGCGTCATCTCGATGCCACCTCGATCTCAGTAGAAGGGAAGTATCAGCGGTGCTCGAAGGGGAAATCCGAGGTAGGACTTGAGTCAGCTCCCCCCGGTGAGACATCAGCAGAACCCAGCCCAATTCGGCTGTGTCGAGGCTATTCCCGAGACCATCGTCCAGATTTGAAACAGTTTTTGATGACTCTAGTCTGTGCCGCCGACGGTGGCGTGCCGCTATGGTTGCAGTTGGCCAGTGGCAATGAACAGGACACTCAGCAGTTTGCAGAGGTGCTCAAGGCGTTTGGTGACCAATGGACTAGCGACGGTATCGTTGTGATGGATGCCGCCTTTTACACAGCAGCCAATCTGCAGCAGATGGAGACCACGGGGTGGCTATCACGGGTGCCGCTGACCCTAAAAGCGGCTCAAGAGCTGGTGCACAGCGATGTCACCCGACTGACTGAAGTCCCCTGCAACTCCAAGGATTACCGGATGTGGGAGATTGAGCAGACCTATGCCGGAGTGCGCCAGCGCTGGCGCCTCGTCGAAAGCCAAACCCGCAAAGCCAATGCCGACCTCTGGCAACCCGAATTAGAGAAGCTCGAACACCGCCTCAACCGCCAATTGAAAAAGCTGACCCAGCGGGTCTTTGCTTGCAAACCCGATGCCCTCGAGGCCTTGATGCAGTTTCAAGATGGACTCGAGGTGCATCAGCTCACTCAGGTCTCCCTGGAGACGGTGCGGGCCAAGCGACCCCCCGGTCGTCCCGCCAAATCCGCCGAACCCACCCCAGTTCAGGGCTATCGGCTCCAGGCCACGTTACAGCAGACCGCCACGGCGGAAGACCGCTTTAGCCGTCAGCGTAGTCGCTTTATTCTAGCCACCAATCAACTGGAGCAATCCCTCTGGCCGGCTCAGACCTGCTTGAGCGAATATAAAGGGCAACAGACCGTCGAGAGAGGCTTTCGCTTCCTCAAAGACCCCCTCTTCTTGGCCAGTAGCGTCTTTGTCAAAAAGCCGCAGCGGGTCGAGGCCTTAGCTCTCATCATGGCCCTAACCCTTATGGTGTATACCCTCGCCGAACGCCAACTGCGACAGGCGCTAGATGCTCAGAAGCAAACGGTGCGCGACCAACGCCAACAACCCACCGCTAAACCGACCTTTCGCTGGATTATGCAGAAGTTTCAAGGAATCCACTGGGTTAATCTCGATGGGCAAAGGCAGATTAGCAATCTCAATGATGAACGGCGATTGATTATTCACCTCTTCGGTCCACCCGTTGAGCGCTATTACTACGCATCCGGTTAATTACCTATCAACCTGCGGAATGTAGGTTTAAACTCCTATTAGGCTCTCTGCGAGTACATCTCGTAGAGTAGTGAAAAGTGTAAGCGCATGGTGCGAGACGTTCGGGTATGAAATAGGGCTGAAATGCCCGAAATAACTACCCGGTGAGGATTCCAGCTCCGAATCTGGATATAAGGAGACCTCTCCTGACCATCCTCATAACTGGTTATATGTCCCGACGCTTAGGGAACTAAGCAAGGCAGGGAACTCAAGGTCATAAACGAACTGAGAAATCAGGGAGTAGAGAGTAACGGCGATAGCCACCCCCAGTTTTGGAAATCATAACTCCAGGATTGAAGCGGGGAACGGAAGGCGTGAGGTAGAACCTACTACCAAGACGCGACCACTGCCAACCATCTATGATTAGGAAGACCGAATGTCCGACTTGAACTATCGTAATACACTAGCAGCGAAATAGGTTGACACGCTGCGCTCAAAAGGGCAAGGGGAAAAGTAGGGGGTTCGTGCGACTACCTACACAGACCTTTAAAAGTACCCCGGCGGAGAGGACAAATCTAACGATGGAATGCCCATATAATCGGAACGTTGTAACCCCTCTAATGCTCTGCCTATAAACCAGTGAGTAATGCTATTCACAAGGCAGTAGTGAAAAATGTAAGCGCATGGTGCGAGACGTTCGGGTATGAAATAGGGCTGAAATGCCCGAAATAACTACCCGGTGAGGATTCCAGCTCCGAATCTGGATATAAGGAGACCTCTCCTGACCATCCTCATAACTGGTTATATGTCCCGACGCTTAGGGAACTAAGCAAGGCAGGGAACTCAAGGTCATAAACGAACTGAGAAATCAGGGAGTAGAGAGTAACGGCGATAGCCACCCCCAGTTTTGGAAATCATAACTCCAGGATTGAAGCGGGGAACGGAAGGCGTGAGGTAGAACCTACTACCAAGACGCGACCACTGCCAACCATCTATGATTAGGAAGACCGAATGTCCGACTTGAACCATCGTAATACACTAGCAGCGAAATAGGTTGACACGCTGCGCTCAAAAGGGCAAGGGGAAAAGTAGGGGGTTCGTGCGACTACCTATACAGACCTTTAAAAGTACCCCGGCGGAGAGGACAAATCTAACGATGGAATGCCCATATAATCGGAACGTTGTAACCCCTCTAATGCTCTGCCTATAAACCAGTGAGTAATGCTATTCACAAGGCAGTAGTGAAAAATGTAAGCGCATGCTTAGAGGGTGAAGGATGTGACCAGAAGCTAAAGCCCAATTGTCATGGTTGGGATATGCCCACAGGTCACGGTGGGGATATAGATACTGCGGTCAGTAAGAGTATAATGGCGAGGACGAGTTTAAAGACTACGTGGTGCATATAGCTCTGAACATCGAAGTAGAAAGCAGGTCTCTTGATTCTGCTCCTTTGACAAATAGGGTATCCACACCAGGAGCCGTGTGATGGGAAACTATCAAGCACGGTTCTGAATGGGAGAGGGTGAAGGTGACTTCACTCTCGACCCCTAACCCTATAAGGGGAAAGGATGTGACTGAAAGCCAATGCCTAACTGTAATGGTTGGGATATGCCCACTAGTCACGGTGTGGATATAGAGACTGCGATGATGTAAGAGTGCTTATGACGTGAGCGAGTTTAAAGACTACGTGTTGTATATAGCTCCCAAAGTTGAAGTCACAAAGCAGGGGGTTGTAGCCCTGTTCCTACTGACAATAGGGTGTCCACATCAGGAGCCGTGTGATGTGAAAGTATCAAGCACGGTTTGGAATTGGAGTTGGGGAAGGTGACTTCTCTTTCGACCATAACCAGTTTAGAGACACCGGGGAGATTTTCCTAAAGTGAAAGTATTTGCAGTTTAGAGATTACCGGGGAGGTTAGGCGATCGCTTTTCCGGACGGTTGACTGTTTTTCTAATCTGGTAGGGAGGTAGGGCGATCGCTTTTCGGGTGGCGGGGGGTTTGGCGGCGCTGGGGGAGGGATTAAGGGCGCAGCGGTAAAATCCATGAGTGGAGCGTAGCGGAACGAATTTAACTTTGTGACCAAGCCCTTAATACCGTGGGTGGGTGGGTTCCGCCGCCGCCAATGGGGGGAGCTTGAGGCGATCGCTTTTCGGGTGGCGGGTTTTGGAATGCTCCTTAGTCGGGGTGAGTTGAGAGGTAGGGCGATCGCCGGCGCGGACAGTTGGCTGGTTTGGGCTAACTTGTGGGGAGGTGCGGTTGGCTGGTTTTTAGAGGCGGTTGATTTGTGGGGAGGCAAGGTTTTCTGTTTTTTAGATTCTCGTGCGATCGCCGGCGCGGATAGTCCTTGGCGTGCCTTGGTTGGGATGCCTAGTTACTGGGTGCTTCGCACAAGAGGGGTTGACTTATGGGGATGCCAGGTTATTGGGCGCAGTGGCTTACTAGTGTTCAGTGAAGTTTAGTGGTGGCGCTCCTCTCGTAATCGCCGCGCGCCAAAACGAAAGTTACTAGTGTTCAGGAAAGGTGATCGCGGGCGCGGGCTCCAAATACCGCTCGGTCCTAGGCGGCAGTGGCTTACTAGTGTTCAGTGAAAGCAACTGGTGGGGGAGCCGCTCCGGGGTGGGTAGTGCTAAAGAGGTAATGATGCGTTGTAGTGATGGATAAAGTGCGAGACGTTTAGGAGTGAAATAAGGCTGCAATGCCTGAAATAACCTCCTAGAGGGAGATAGACTGAATCAACCCAGTTTACCCCTTAACTGTCTATATGTTCCGACACTCGGGCTTAAAACGAGCAAGGCAGGAAACTCAAGGTCAATCCCATTTTAAGAAATCGCCAAATTTACCGTCCAGGTGAACTTAGGAGGAGTAAAATCCACTTGGGGCGATTATGGGAAAGAGTAAAGGCGATAGCCACCCCCAGTTTTGGGAATCACAAACCCAGGATTGAAGCGGGGAACGGAAGGCGTGATGTAGAACATACTACTAGACGCGACCACTGCCAACCATCCAGGAGATTAGGGAAACCGAATGTCTGGCTTGAACCATCGTTATCACTAGGCAGCGAAATATGTTGATACGCTGCGCTCAAAAGGGCATGGGGAACAACAGGGATATTTTACAGTTACCTGTACAGACCTTTATAAGTACCCCGGTGGATAGGACAAATCTAAAGATGGAATGCCCATATAGACGGAACGTTTAAACCCCTATTAGGCTCTCTGCGAGCACATCTCGTAGAGTAGTGAAAAGTGTAAGCGCATGGTGCGAGACGTTCGGGTATGAAATAGGGCTGAAATGCCCGAAATAACTACCCGGTGAGGATTCCAGCTCCGAATCTGGATATAAGGAGACCTCTCCTGACCATCCTCATAACTGGTTATATGTCCCGACGCTTAGGGAACTAAGCAAGGCAGGGAACTCAAGGTCATAAACGAACTGAGAAATCAGGGAGTAGAGAGTAACGGCGATAGCCACCCCCAGTTTTGGAAATCATAACTCCAGGATTGAAGCGGGGAACGGAAGGCGTGAGGTAGAACCTACTACCAAGACGCGACCACTGCCAACCATCTATGATTAGCAAGACCGAATGTCCGACTTGAACCATCGTAATACACTAGCAGCGAAATAGGTTGACACGCTGCGCTCAAAAGGGCAAGGGGAAAAGTAGGGGGTTCGTGCGACTACCTACACAGACCTTTAAAAGTACCCCGGCGGAGAGGACAAATCTAACGATGGAATGCCCATATATAGCACAAGACAGGAAAGTTAGGACGTATAATGGAGAGGACGAGATGACTAAGAAGACCAAAAATGCCAGCCCCCTATAGTTACGACCTCAGACAAAAAGTTATTGATGCAATTGAACTAGACGGTATGCCCAAAACAGAAGCCAGTCCAGTTTTCCATGTCAGCCGGAACACCATTAATCTCTGGCTGCAAAGAAAAGCACAGACCGGAGACTTCCTCCCTAAACCTAATCACCCACCTGGCAATAACCACAAAATTACCGACTGGCAAAAATTCAAGGCTTTTGCCCAAGAGCATGGCCACAAAACCTCCGCTCAAATGGCTGAACTTTGGGATGACGACATCTCTCCTCGCACCATATCCAGAGCCTTGAAGAAAATTGGCTTCACCAGAAAAAAAACTTACGGCTACCAAGAACGTTGGAAGCAACAGCGAGAGGAGTTTATGGCTCAGATTGAACAGATGGAGCCACAAGAAGTGGTCTACCTCGATGAAGCCGGCATGAATAGTCAGGACTCGGATTACCCTTATGGTTACTGCGAGGAAGGAAAACGCTTCCATGCCCTCAAATCAGGGAAGAGGCAGGACAGGGTGAGCTATAGCACAAGACAGAACACTTAGGACGTATAATGGAGAGGACGAGATGACTAAGAAGACCCAAAATGCCAGCCCCCTATAGTTACGACCTCAGACAAAAAGTTATTGATGCCATTGAACTAGACGGTATGCCCAAAACAGAAGCCAGTCAAGTTTTCCATGTCAGCAGGAACACCATTAATCTCTGGCTGCAAAGAAAAGCACAGACCGGAGACTTCCTCCCTAAACCTCATCACCGACCTGGCAATAACCACAAAATTACCGACTGGCAAAAATTCAAGGCTTTTGCCCAAGAGCATGGCGACAAAACAGCAGCTCAAATGGCTGAACTTTGGGATGACGACATCTCTCCTCGCACCATATCCAGAGCCTTGAAGAAAATTGGCTTCACCAGAAAAAAACTTACGGCTACCAAGAACGTGATGAGCAACAGCGAGAGGAGTTTATGGCTCAGATTGAACAGATGGAGCCGGAAGAAGTGGTCTACCTCGATGAAGCCGGCATGAATAGTCAGGACTCGGATTACCCTTATGGTTACTGCGAGGAAGGAAAACGCTTCCATGCACTCAAATCAGGGAAGAGGCAGGGCAGGGTAAGTATGATAGCCGCATGGTGTCATCAACAACTCTTAGCTCCCTTTAGCTTTGAGGGTTGTTGTAATCGGACAGTGTTTGAGTTGTGGTTGGAGTTCATCTTAATTCCAACATTGAAGCCAGGTCAGACTCTAGTATTGGACAATGCAACGTTTCATAAAGGGGGGCGGATTGCTGAACTGGTGGAGGCAGCTCAATGCCGTTTACTCTATCTACCACCTTATTCGCCAGACCTCAAGAAGATAGAGAAATGTTGGTCGTGGCTGAAAGCCCGTATTCGCCACTGCATTGAGCAGTTTGATTCTCTCCATGATGCCATGGATTCCGTTCTCAAAGCTGCGTCCTAACCACCTTGACTAATGCTATAATCGGAACGTTGTAACCCCTCTAATGCTCTGCCTATAAACCAGTGAGTAATGCTATTCACAAGGCAGTAGTGAAAAATGTAAGCGCATGCTTAGAGGGTGAAGGATGTGACCAGAAGCTAAAGCCCAATTGTCATGGTGGGGATATGCCCACAGGTCACGGTGGGGATATAGATACTGCGGTCAGTAAGAGTATAATGGCGAGGACGAGTTTAAAGACTACGTGGTGCATATAGCTCTGAACATCGAAGTAGAAAGCAGGTCTCTTGATTCTGCTCCTTTGACAAATAGGGTATCCACACCAGGAGCCGTGTGATGGGAAACTATCAAGCACGGTTCTGAATGGGAGAGGGTGAAGGTGACTTCACTCTCGACCCCTAACCCTATAAGGGGAAAGGATGTGACTGAAAGCCAATGCCTAACTGTAATGGTTGGGATATGCCCACTAGTCACGGTGTGGATATAGAGACTGCGATGATGTAAGAGTGCTTATGACGTGAGCGAGTTTAAAGACTACGTGTTGTATATAGCTCCCAAAGTTGAAGTCACAAAGCAGGGGGTTGTAGCCCTGTTCCTACTGACAATAGGGTGTCCACATCAGGAGCCGTGTGATGTGAAAGTATCAAGCACGGTTTGGAATTGGAGTTGGGGGAGGCGACTTCCCTTTCGACCATAACATACCAAATGCCACCAATGTGATTCTGCAAACACTTGGAAAAGGACAAGGTCTTGGGTACTAAGCGAGACACTGGTTGTCTCAAGGTATTGTTAAACCTTTCGATGTAGCTGGTCAAACCTGTATCCTTCCCAACCCCTTGATGACGTTTACTCGGTAGAACAGCCTCATAGGCTCCCCAGAAATCTGTATAAGCCACCGCACATTGGCGATACACTGGGGGCAATGACTCCCACAATTGGCGGGCTGCGGCTTCATCCCGTGCACCAATGTCAACACCGACAATCTCACGGGTTTTTACGTCGAGAGCTAACCAAATCCACTGTTTGTTTCCTTTATGGTTGACAAATGACCACAATTCATCACATTGAATCGTTAACCTCCCGTTTTTTGCGCCTCACCTGGACTTGGCGGGGCACAGAGGCATATTTCTGATTGACGTAGTTTGGCAGCCAGGGCTCAGACACTTGGACGGCCCGTGCTATTCCGGCAAGGGGAATTCTCTCCATCCGCAAACGGTCAATCAGAGACCGTGTTTCTTGGTCAATCACCTTTTTGGTGGGGGTGTTCAACAAACTGTCGTCCATAATCACGACACTTGAACCGTTGTTTGCCGTTGTGAATCCGTCCATTTTTGACGGTGTGGGTAGATGTACAAGTTGGGCAGGCAGGTATGGAAATTGAACCCGAGTCGGTTTTGTTATGGTCGAAAGGGAAGTCGCCTTCCCCAACTCCAATTCCAAACCGTACTTGAGACTTTCATCTCATACGGCTCCTGATGTGGATACCCCTTTTGTCATTGGGAACAGGGCTACAACCCCCTGCTTTATGACCTCAACTTTCGGAGCTATATACAACCACGTAGTCATTAACTCGCTCTCGTCATAAACACTCTTAGTTGTCGCAGTCTCTATATCCACACCGTGACTAGTGGGCATATCCTAACTATTACAGTTAGGCATTAGCTTTCAATCACATCCTTTCCCCTTAAAGGGTTAGGGGTCGAGAGTGAAGTCACCTTCACCCTCTCCCATTCAGAACCGTGCTTGATAGTTTCCCATCACACGGCTCCTGGTGTGGATACCCTATTTGTCAAAGGAGCAGAATCAAGAGACCTGCTTTCTACTTCGATGTTCAGAGCTATATGCACCACGTAGTCTTTAAACTCGTCCTCGCCATTATACTCTTACTGACCGCAGTATCTATATCCCCACCGTGACCTGTGGGCATATCCCAACCATGACAATTGGGCTTTAGCTTCTGGTCACATCCTTCACCCTCTAAGGTTAGGGGTCGAGAGTGAAGTCACCTTCACCCTCTCCCATTCAGAACCGTGCTTGATAGTTTCCCATCACACGGCTCCTGGTGTGGATACCCTATTTGTCAAAGGAGCAGAATCAAGAGACCTGCTTTCTACTTCGATGTTCAGAGCTATATGCACCACGTAGTCTTTAAACTCGTCCTCGCCATTATACTCTTACTGACCGCAGTATCTATATCCCCACCGTGACCTGTAGGCATATCCCAACCATGACAATTGGGCTTTAGCTTCTGGTCACATCCTTCACCCTCTAAGCATGCGCTTACATTTTTCACTACTGCCTTGTGAATAGCATTACTCACTGGTTTATAGGCAGAGCATTAGAGGGGTTACAACGTTCCGATTATATGGGCATTCCATCGTTAGATTTGTCCTCTCCGCCGGGGTACTTTTAAAGGTCTGTATAGGTAGTCGCACGAACCCCCTACTTTTCCCCTTGCCCTTTTGAGCGCAGCGTGTCAACCTATTTCGCTGCTAGTGTATTACGATGGTTCAAGTCGGACATTCGGTCTTGCTAATCATAGATGGTTGGCAGTGGTCGCGTCTTGGTAGTAGGTTCTACCTCACGCCTTCCGTTCCCCGCTTCAATCCTGGAGTTATGATTTCTAAAACTGGGGGTGGCTATCGCCGTTACTCTCTACTCCCTGATTTCTCAGTTCGTTTATGACCTTGAGTTCCCTGCCTTGCTTAGTTCCCTAAGCGTCGGGACATATAACCAGTTATGAGGATGGTCAGGAGAGGTCTCCTTATATCCAGATTCGGAGCTGGAATCCTCACCGGGTAGTTATTTCGGGCATTTCAGCCCTATTTCATACCCGAACGTCTCGCACCATACGCTTACACTTTTCACGCTCTGCTTGCGAGAATATTGCTCACTTGTTTATTAGCAGAGCCTAAGAGGGGTTTAAACGTTCCGTTTATATGGGCATTCCATCTTTAGATTGGTCTTATCCACCGGGGTATTTTCAAGGTCTGTGTAGGTAGTGTAAGTAAACTCCTACTTTTCCCCTTGCTCTTTTGAGCGCAGCGTTTCAACCTGTTTCGCTACTATAAATTGACGATGGTTCAAGCCGGACATTCGGTTTCCCTAATCATAGATGATTGGCAGTGGTCGGGTTATTGGGAACAGGTTTCCCTCACGCCTTCCGTTCCCCGCTTCAATCTGACGGGTTGTGAGTCCTGAAACTGGGGGTGGCTATCGCCTTTACTCTCAACTTCCTGCTGTACATAAAACCAGCGTTCAGTCTTGACCTTGAGTTCCCTGCCTTGTTTGGATTCCTCCCAACGTCGGGACATATAAACAGTTATGAGGATGGTCACGAGTGCGCTCCTTATATTCAACCAAGGGGTTGAAGTCCCCACCAGGCGGTTATTTCTGGCATTGCAGCCTTATTTCATGCCTGAACGTCTCGCACTACACCTCTATCATTACATATTAGGCACTACCCAATTTTTTTAGATCAAACAAACCTCCTTGTATGCTCGGAAACCCTATAGGTTTCCGTATATTTCGCAATTTAGCGATAATCTCTTCTTTCAAGCGTCCCCGCAGTTGAAATAAGACACATGGATCTTCACTAAAGCGATCGCCTAACATATAATAAACTGCACCAATATGCTTACAGGGGTTAGCCGGATCTGGACAACAGAGCGCGAGAATGTACTTCATCCAAATTCAAAGGAAATAGCCGCCAGCCATTTTTAGCAAATACATCCTCAATATTGTAAGGCATTTCCCCCGCTAACAACTTCGCCGAAAAAATCGCCTGCTGGGATAATGTTTCAATCACATATCCCCATTCTTCCTCCGTAAAAGCATCTAACCACAATTCCACCTGATAAGGTTCCGCTTGCGTCCCCTGGACTTGCGCCAGAACCCGCTGACCAGTAAATTCAATATTGAGAACATTACCCGGTCTCGCATAATTTCTCGCCCTTTCCAATCGTTTCTTAAACCGATAGCGATTCCGAATATCTAACCATTGCTGGGTCCACCATTCCTGATTATTTTCTATATGGTAATCTGCCATAATTGGGAACCCCAAAAAATATCGTTTTATTCATTATAGACAACGGGTGAGGGTTGACAACAGCCGGGAACTCATGATAAGATATTGACATATCGTTTAATAATAAGAATATATGCAGCAACCAAAAAAATGCAACTATTCCCATTATCTAAAGTATAGCGCAGACCCCCCAAAAAGGCAACCCCACCCCCCCCAAAAAAATTTTTTCGCAACATTTCTTAATTTTTTGTTACAAAAGTTAACATAATGACCTAGTGATGGCGATAATGCGATCGCAGTAGGGGGAATATTTGGGCTGAGAATTTGCGTAAATTGTTTGACGGAAATTGATAAATAATTATAGGGATAGGTTAATTTATGAGATTCAGAAGACCGAAAGAACTGCTGGGCAAGGTGAATGTCAAAATCGCGCTGCAAATGTTGGGTCGATTAAGCATAATCAGCGTCATATCTTTGGTTCTGGCAACGATTAACAACTTAGGAAATCATAAAAACTACTGGGAGCGGACAATTTTTGCGACGCAGACAGTAGATTTTAACATTTTATCTCACACTTTGCCGACGAAACTTTCCCTGGCGCTGCTAGAGGGAGAAACGGAGGAGTTGCAGCGGACCCTGGACAGTAACTACGGACTGTTCGGGTTAGTAGTCACGAACTGCAAAAGTGCGATCGCCGATTGTCCAGAGCAGGAAATCCTCTACTATTCCAATTCCCGTCGCCTTTGGAAAGACGGTTTGGACGTGGAAAACCTAACTAATGAGCCTTACGATCTCCTACGGGACCCGCCGCCATTGTTTGCGGAACGCAAATATACACGGCGTTATCAACCGGAAGCTGACCCGACGGGGATGGTCAACAGAGGGGAAATCATCGGGCGGGTATATTACGTCCGGCGGGTGCCGCCAACCTTCGCGGAGAGTTACGCGAAATGGGCGAGGGGGTTGCTGAGGTTCCAGCACAGTCCTAGTATTTTCTCGCTGACTGCGGGTATATTTTTGGCGGGGGGTGCAGTGGTTTGGTTGCTGATCGAATTCACGTTGTACCGAAAGCGCCGAGAAAAGAAACAGTTACTGGAAGAGGCGCGGAATATTCGGGAAGAGTTGGAGCAGAAAGTTAAACAAAATGAAGCCCTGATCGCTGTTAGGGAAAAGGGGCGGGAGGAGTTGGAGGACTACCGAAGGGAACAGCAATCGATCGCAACGGAACTGAAAATAGCGATCGCCGACTACGAACAGAAAATCGTGGATTTCCAACATCAACAGGATGATAGCCAGACCTCTCTGCAAGAACTGCGGAATCAATTAGCCTGGGCGGTGGAATATCAGGTAGAGGCGCAAGAGGAAATTGACAGACGGTCTGAGGCGATCGCCAACCTGGAAAATTGCCTGAATAGCCAGAACAGGGAACAGCAGGAAATGACGCGCACCCTGGAAAAGTTGCAGCGCCAGTTGCAGGAAACCGAAGAGCGGGAAGGGAGGACCAATGAGCAGATAGTGAGCCTGAATCAAAAGATTGCGGAACTGACCCGCGAGTATGATCAGGCGATACAGCAATCGGCAGACCTGCAAAGCCAACTGAGGGAACAAGCTGATGTTGAGCAGTTGAGAAGAGCCTTGGAATCGGCTAGGGAAGAATCAGAGTGTATCAAAGAACAGTCCCGAGATTTTGAAGTCTATATCACCGCAGAAAATGACGGTTTGGCAGCCCAAATCAGACAGTTAGAAAATGAACTGGGGGAACATAGATCGATAATTTTGGACCTGGAAAGTCGCCTTGAGGATAGGGAGGAATGGGTAGCCTATATCACCGAAGAAAATCAGGGTTTGGCAGCCCAAATCAGAGATTTAGAAAATGAACTGGGGCAACATAGATCGAAAATTGTGTACCTGAAAAGTCGCCTTGAGGATAGGCAGGTAGGTGATTACGATGTCAGTGACTCGATCAAACCTGAAGATTGCTTTACCCCAGCCAACCTCAGTATATCCAACATATCCTCTCTGTCCAGTTCTGAGGTAATCAGAGGTCTACATCGCTTGAAATTTGTGACTTACCGCCAAACAGGGAGCCATGTTCACCTCAAAAAAACCCTTTTTTGTACGGTTCCCCATCCTAACAAAGATGTGCCTTACGGTACCCTCAAAAACATTTTACAATTTGGGAAGATAAGCGAACAAGAGTTGAGGGATAATTTCTGATTTGAGCAACTCGGTTCCCTATTTAATCATAAATGATTGGGGAAATTGGGATGATGGGTGGGACTAAAATTCCCCAGCATGATAGGAACTCCGAACCAGGGGACCGGAGCGAACGTGAGAAAAACCCATATCTTTGGCGATCGCCCCTAGACGGTCAAACTCTTGGGGGGTCCAATATTTATGGACGGGGAGATGATCGAGGGAAGGGCGCATATATTGACCGATAGTGAGGCGCGCGCATTGAACTTGTCTTAAATCAGCGAAAGTCTGTAAAATCTCTTCTTCGGTTTCCCCATGTCCCAACATGAGACCGGACTTAGTAGGAATAGTCGGGTCAACTTCTCGGACGTGGCGCAACAGGTCGAGAGAGCGATCGTACTTCGCCCCCCGTCGCACCGGAAGCGTCAGCCGTCGCACGGTTTCAATATTATGGTTATAACAAGCAGGTTTCGCCCTCACCACGAAATCAATACGCTGATATTGTTGCTGTTGAGTATCTTCAGCCTTTCCCCCCCAAAAATCGGGAGTAAGCACCTCTATTTGAGTTTGGGGACAAAGCGATCGAATTTGCTCCATAGTAGCCACAAACCAGCCCGCGCCGCCATCAGCCAAATCATCCCGCGCCACAGAAGTTAACACCACATAACGCAACCCCAAAATTTGGACTGCTTCTGCTACCTTGCGGGGTTCATCGTGATCAAGTGGCATAGGAGCATGGCCCTTATCAACTTGACAAAAAGCACAGGAGCGGGTACAAGTAGGCCCCATAAGTAAAAAAGTAGCCGTCCCCTGAGCATAACATTCCCCCCGGTTGGGACAGCGCCCCTCCTCACAAATAGTATGAATTTGTCGCTGTTTGATAATCCGTTGCACCTGCGAGAGTTCACTAGCCGCACCAATAGGACGACGCAACCACTCAGGCATAGATTTAATTGCGTCTCGGTGACGTGATGAGATAGAATCAGGAGTGGTTGACATAATGTATTGATATCTAGGATAGCTATTTTTTATAACACAAAGCAGTTTTCTGCGATGCTGATTATATGGGAACTCACTATAGCAGCTTCTCAAGCCATCAAGTACATTCGGAAGCCCCTCGCCCCGTTTGGGAGAGGGGTTTGGGGTGAGGGTAATGGTTTGATGGCGGTATCCTTGACCATTGTTGGTGATGCCATACTATTCTCGACTTTGTTAAGCTATCAACAGATTTGAGAAGGTTAAGTGCTGCACCAATATTCAGATTATGTATTCATCACCGGGGGAGTAAGCCGTGGCAGGTCGGAAAATTATAGTTATTGATGATAGTAAGGTGATTCGGGTAAAAGTTCGGGAGATGTTACCCCAGGGTAACTTTGATGTGCTAGAAGCGAAAGACGGGAAAGAAGGCATAGACCTAGTGCGCGAAGAACGCCCCAACCTGATTATGCTGGATTTCCTGTTACCTAAACTCAGCGGATGGGATGTTTTTCAGCAAATCCAAGCTAGTGAAGAACTTAGGAAAATTCCCCTGGTGTTGATGTCTGGTCGAAAAGAGGAAGTGACGGAGAAAATTGCTGAACCTTTCGAGTATTTTGAGTTTATCGAAAAACCTTTTGAGAGAGGACAATTGATAGATGCGATCAAGTCGGCTTTTGAAAAGGCTAAGAAACCTCGCCCACCTCTGAAAGTGGCTCCCCCCGCACCTGCACCAACTCAAGAGACAGCACCTCCTCCTGTGGCGGCGACAACGGCGGCGGATGCAGCTAAGATTAAGGCTTTAGAACAGAAAATTGTTGCTATGCAGAGGGAAATGGTAGCCCTGAAAAAACAGGTGGCGCAAATCAAGGCTTTTGTACTCAAAAAAGTCAAGTAGGGGTGAGTAACTGTTAATTATGACCTTAGAATCTTCGTTTCTCAATCAGCTTGAGGGGGCTGCGGATACCCTTATGGAACACTTGGATAATTTTGCTAAGGCGCGAATTCTGGTGGTGGGGGATCTGACTCTGGATGAGTTTATGACTGGTCAGGTGGAGAGGTTGTCGCGGGAAGCACCAGTGCTAATTCTGCGCCATGAAGTTACTCAACAAATCCCAGGAGGGGGAGCTAATGCGGTTTACAATTTGGCTAAGTTGGGGGCTGCAGTGTCGGTGGCGGGGTTGGTGGGAAAGGATGACCAAGGGGAGACTCTCAAGAGGATTTTTCGGGAGGCGGGAATTGATACGGAGGGTATTCTCACAGACGCAGACCGCCCTACGGTGACTAAAACTCGGATTTCTGGACACGCGCGCCAGTCGGTGACTCAGCAAATTGTCCGGGTCGATCGCAAATCGGATGATTTACCCAGCTTGGAACTTCAATGGCGGTTGGCTGAATATATCGAACAACACAGAGATAATGTTGATGGGGTGGTTTGTTCGGACTATGGGGATGGGGTGTTAACTTCCCCGGTTATTGGCGCGGCTTTGGGTCATGGGTTTTCGGTGGTGGATGCTCAAGTTGATTTACAACGCTATCAGGGGGCGATGTTGTTTACTCCTAATGTTCCTGAAGCGGAAAAGGCGGTAGGATATTCGATCGCTAATGAAGAGAGTCTCAGACGTGCGGGGACTGATTTACTGAATTTGACTCGGGCGAAACGGGTGCTAATTACTAGGGGTGAGGAGGGGATGAGTCTTTTTGAATGGGGGGAAAATCAGACGCTACAAGTTAGCCATATTCCTCCGTTTAATGTTTTGGATGTTTTTGATGTGACGGGGGCGGGAGATACTGTGGTGGCGGCTTTAACTTTGGCTTTATCTGTGGGGGCGAGTTTTTGGGAGGCGGCGGTTTTGGGTAATTTGGCGGCTAGTTTGGTGGTGCGTCAGTTTGGGACGGCTACCACTTCTATAGCGGAAATGAAGGAGGCTTTGCGATCGCTTTTGGAAGGTGAAGTTAGTTGAGTTGACTATGAACAGAGTAATCATCCATGATGCCCAAAATAAGCAGTGGTTACTATTTGAACATCCCTGCTATATTGTTAATTGCGATCGTCTCGATCAGGTAATTCCTGCCTTACAACAGATTGATGAAAGTCTCCGGGAAGGGCATTTATGGGCGGCGGGTTTTATCAGTTATGAAGCCTCTAGCGCTTTCGATTCCGCTTTGACTACCTATCCCCCAGATGAGTTTCCTTTGCTCTGGTTTGGGCTATATCAACAACCACAAATTATCACCCCACCCCGCCTCTGTTCCCGATCAGATTATACTGTGGGTGAGTGGTTATCTTCTGTCACCCCCACTGAATATCAGGAGGCTATTAACCAAATTCGAGGTTATATTGCTAGGGGGGAAACCTATCAGGTCAATTATACTTTTCGCCTACGGACGGAGTTTTCTGGGGATGCTTTGGCTTGGTTTTGGCAATTAGTGCGATCGCAACAAGCCGACTATGCAGCATATATCGAATGTGGCGATCGCTTTAGCATTTGTTCTGCTTCCCCGGAACTCTTTTTCCAACTAGCTGACGGTGAACTGATCACCCGTCCCATGAAAGGAACCGCCGCCCGTGGTTGCACTTTAACCGAAGATAATGCGATCGCCCAATGGCTGCAAAATTCCCCCAAAAACCGCGCCGAGAACGTCATGATTGTGGATATGATCCGCAATGATATTAGTCGCATTGGGGATATTAAAACCGTCCAAGTTCCCGAATTATTTACCGTCGAAAAATACCCAACCCTGTGGCAAATGACCTCCACAGTCACCGCCAAAACCCAGGCTTTACCATCAGAAATCATCGCCGCCTTATTCCCCTGTGCTTCCATTACAGGCGCACCCAAACCCAGAACCATGCAGTTAATTCACCAGTTAGAAACTACTCCCCGCCACCTTTATACTGGAACCATTGGCTTTATCCAACCACAACAGACCCCGAATAATTATAGAACCCAGTTTAACGTAGCCATTCGTACAGTTATCATTGACCACGAAAATAATCAAGCCGAGTATGGCGTTGGTGGTGGTATTCTGTGGGATTCTGACAGCCAGGATGAATACCAAGAATGTGAAACCAAAGCCAAGTTTCTGAGCATCAATAATAGCTGTGATTTTTCCCTATTAGAAACCATGCTATGGACCCCAGAGGCAGGATTTTTTCTCCGGGAAGAACACCTAAACAGGTTATCAGAGTCAGCCATATATTTTGGGATTCCCTTATCCCTAGAACACATCAATCAACAATTAATCGATTTAAGTAAATCCTGGTCAATTCCCTATCGAGTTAGGTTATTAGTTGACCGCCAGGGTGTTCTCAATTACGAAATTTCTGCCTTTGAGAAATCCCCACCTAACCGACAGATTTATTTAGGTTTATCTCCCACGCCCATTAATTCCCAAAACCCTTTTTTATATCATAAAACCACCAACCGCAGCATCTATGAAACCGCCCGGAATTCCCGTCCCGACTGTGATGATGTGATTTTATGGAATGAACGGGGAGAGGTCACAGAAACTACCATTGCTAATCTGATTATTAAAATCAATGATGATTGGCTTACCCCCCCAGTCACCAGCGGTTTACTTCCCGGAACTTTTCGGGGTAGCTTACTCAAGCAGGGTAAGCTCAAAGAGGCTATTATTGATATAGAAACCCTCCAAAAATCGGAGGATATTTATATCATTAATTCTGTCCGCCAATGGCAAAAAGCCACTCTTAAAACCACTAAATAACCTCCTCTCGCCGTCTCTCCATAGGGGGGGTTTATTCATCCTCAGCGCGTGGGGAGATATAATTCACAGCAGAACCCCAGAGGGCGGGTTTATTCATCTTCGGGTGGGGAGATATAATTCACAGCAGAACCCCAGAGGGCGGGTTTATAGGGCGGGTTTATTCATCCTCAGCGCGTGGGGAGATATAATTCACAGCAGAACCCCAGAGGGCGGGTTTATAGGGCGGGTTTATTTATCTTCGGGTGGGGAGATATAATTCACCGCAGAACCCGCCCCTACATTGTACACAGAGGCAATCATCAACAACTGAAAGCGGAAGATAGAGGGCGGGTTTATTTATCTTCGGGTGGGGAGATATAATTCACCGCAGAACCCCAGAGGGCGGGTTTATAGGGCGGGTTTATTTATCTTCGGGTGGGGAGATATAATTCACAGCAGAACCCCAGAGGGCGGATTTATTTATCTTCGGGTGGGGAGATATAATTCACAGCAGAACCCCAGAGGGCGGGTTTATAGGGCGGGTTTATTCATCTTCGGGTGGGGAGATATAATTCACAGCAGAACCCGCCCCTACGTTGTACACAGAGGCAATCATCAACAACTGAAAGCCGAAGATAGAGGGCGGGTTTATTCATCTTCGGGTGGGGAGATATAATTCACAGCAGAACCCGCCCCTACGTTGTACACAGAGGCAATCATCAACAACTGAAAGCCGAAGATAGAGGGCGGGTTTATTCATCTTCGGGTGGGGAGATATAATTCACAGCAGAACCCGCCCCTACGTTGTACACAGAGGCAATCATCAACAACTGAAAGCCGAAGATAGAGGGCGGGTTTATTCATCTTCGGGTGGGGAGATATAATTCACCGCAGAACCCCAGAGGGCGGGTTTATAGGGCGGGTTTATTCATCTTCGGGTGGGGAGATATAATTCACAGCAGAACCCGCCCCTACATTGTACACAGAGGCAATCATCAACAACTGAAAGCGGAAGATAATTGCCTCTGGTGATTAGCTAACAATACTTCGAGATATCCTCGTGACACTCATCAGCCAGATAAGATAAAGCCCGAAAGCGTAACCCTACTAATTGCTCATAGAGGGGGTTAATCTTGCACATGGGGGGGATATGAACAATTTTGTGACCAAAGAGCTTAATATCCCTTTCAAAAGGACACTGAGGAGGAACCATTTTACAAATGAATTTGGCTACTTTGGGGTCATGTAGTTGCCAGTCATCTAGCCAATGCTTGACGGGAGCTAAAACATCTATATGATGGTGATGATGTGCTGGGCGCTTGGGTTCCTTGGGTTCTTTGCAGTAACCTTCTGATAGATCTTCTAAGGTGTGTCTGAGGGAGTCTAAGACTTTGACTTGTAAACCCAAGGCTTCACAAAACTGGTGGAGAAGGTCATCTTCACAGACTGAATAAATGCCGTCAGCCAGCGCGACCATGACGGCGGTTCGCAGGAAGTTCTCGGCGAGAATTGGGTTGGGTCCTAAGACTTCTGCTAATTCCTGGGGAGAAATGGGTTCGAGGGTGTTAACATCGATATCTGTTGCGAGGATGTCATGGGTGATGCTGGCAATTAATTGCTGTTCCTCCTCTTGAAACTGACCGTCAGCCCAAGCTAAGGCTAGTAGGCCTCTCATCCAGGCGAGAGTCTGTTGGCTGCTGTATTGGGTGGATTCAGCGATGCTATTCATTGGTTATCCTAGCGCTCGATGTTTCCAGTTTAACTTAGCCGATCGCTCAAAAAAAAGTATATGCAATGTTACCAACAGAGCAAAAGCCTACAACCGAATGCTGTAGGCTCAAACTCGCTATAATGTTAAGAACTGTCGCGCGCTATCAACTGCTTCCGGTGAAAATGACTTCGGGGAATTTGGATTGAGCCTCACCAAGGGGCCGCCGCCTGCCTTCCTCTTGCCAGTAGTTGATGACTTCGGTAGCTTTATTGAGTAACTCAATGCGCTCGACATCATTGATCCAGCGCTTGGACTCTAGTTCATTTTTGAGTTCTTCCCAAGCATCTTTGCGTGGCCAGAAAAAGTAGGAGGTCAGTGGACTACTCCCTTTCCCTACTACTTGGTCAACAGCCAGCGCGACGTTATCATCGAGCCAGAGAACTTTTAGAATGAATCTTGACAATTACACCTCCGGGCTAATTTGAGTTAATTGCAAAAAATACACAACACTCGATTATATCGCAGTATCTCTCGTTTGTAACATTTTTGATGGGTTGACATGAAGGCTATTGTAATTTTTGATATTGATGGGGTAATTCGAGACGTGGGAGGGTCCTATCGTCGGGCGATCGCAGATACGGTAGAACTTTTTACTAAATCCTATCGCCCTACGGTGTCAGATATCGATCGCCTCAAGTCTGAAGGGGTTTGGAATAATGACTGGGAAGCGTCCAGGGAGTTGATTTATCGCTATTTTGAGAGTCAGGGTCAAAATCGCGATGCCATTAACCTGGACTATGGGCAAATTGTAGCCTTTTTCCAATCCCGCTATCAGGGACCAGACCCAGATAATTGGACGGGTTACATTTGTTCTGAACCCCTGTTGTGTACCCCGGAATATTTCCAGCAGTTAACCGATAATGCGATCGCCTGGGGGTTTTTTAGCGGAGCCATGCGAGATGAGGCATTATATGTATTACAGGGGAAACTAAATCTGCCTAATATTGCCCTAATTGCTATGGAAGACGCACCGGGAAAACCAGACCCCACGGGGTTGCTGGCTGTCGTGGGTCAATTGGAAGCCCCAGAGTCGCCAAAACCTGTGATTTATGTGGGTGACACGGTGGCGGATATGTACACAGTCGCTAAAGCACAGCAACAGGACAGCACGCGGACTTGGGTGGGTGTGGGTGTATTACCTCCCCATGCTCAAGAAACTACGGAGAGTATAGCATCCTACACCCAGACGCTGAAAAAAGCCGGAGCGACTCAAGTGGTCAATGGTGTACAACAACTAACACCAGAGGTGATTTTCCGGTTAATTGCTGAGTAGTTTCGTCCCACCGCGGCTAGTTTCTGTCCGATTCATCGCTAATCAGGCTACACTAGATGATAATACCAAATTTTAATATCAAACTCTGTTAAAGCCTGCATCTACAATATAAGTCCAGCATCTTGATTTGAATCGGCCGAGTTGGTTAAACTTCTATTAAACTGTGATGGTTACTCAGACAATTTATCCATCGAGTCCAGAATTTCAGCAAGCTATTATTCATTGTGCTGATATTGCTATCATTGCGACCGATCGCAATGGTATGGTTTGCACATTTAATCGCGCGGCGGAAAACCTCCTAGGATATACAGCCTCCGAGGCGATCGACCATATTCACTGGACGGAATTTCATCACCAAGACCACAGAAATACTCGCCACACTGACCAAAAAGAACAGCTACATCAAACCCTCATAGAGCGCGTAATTTTAGGGGAAACTGACGAACAGCAACACACCTATATTCGCCGTGATGGTACTACTGTGGTTGTGTCTCTGTTGATCAGCGGCGTGAGAGACGCAAATGGGGAATTGATCGGATTTTTGGCAATGGTTCGACCACTAGCACCAGAAGCGATCGACACCCAAAAACAGCGACAGCAGTTTCTGCATAATCAACAACAGGCACAAATGGAACTGGCTCGGTCTTGGGAATTTTATCACGGAGATATTGACCAAGCCTTTGAGACCCTGACTCGTATTGCTGCCCGCACTTTGCAAGTAAGTAGAGCGAGTATATGGTTTTATACACCATACCATAATGCCATTGAGTGTGTCAAGTTATATGAGCAGGAAAAAGACTGCTATTCTCAGGGGAGCAAGCTGGAAGCTACCGACTATCCGAGCTATTTTTCCGCCCTAGAAACTACAGAGAGAATTGTGGCAGTAGATGCCCAAAATCACCCCAGCACTAGGGAATTTACCGCCGCCTATCTTCAGCCTCTGGATATTAGGTCTATGTTAGATATTCCCATTCATTTGGGAGGGGAAACTATCGGGGTTCTGTGTTTAGAAAATCAGGGAGAGGTGATTAATTGGGATCTGCAACAACAGAACTTTGCCACCTACCTAGCAGACTGGGTAACTCTAGCTTTGGAGGCTCATGAAAGGGCGATCGCTCAAAGGTCTCTACACCAAAGCCAAAAGCGACTACAAAATATCCTTGATCACGCTCCCGCCATAATTTACATGAAAGACGATGGCGGACGCTATCTCCTAGTGAACCGAGAGTATGAAAAGCGATTTAATTTGCACCGTGATCAGGTGCTGGGTAAAACTGATTATGATTTGTTTCCCCCAGAAATCGCCCTAGCTTTTCAATCGGCTGATACAGCTTTATTAGAGACTCAAGAACCTATCCAATGGGAAGAAGAAATCCGGTTTAATGACAGCTTAAAAACCTACCTATCTAATCGTTTTCTGTTAGAAGATGATACCGGAAAAACAGCAGCTATTTGCTGTCTGGCTACAGATATCACCAACCAAAAACTTTCCGAGGTGGCTTTGCTGGAAAGCGAAGCGACTAACCGAGCCTTATTAAATGCCATTCCTGATTTAATTCTTCAATGTCAGAGGGATGGCACAATCGTTGATGTGAAACCACCCCATAACAGTTCTGACTGGATGTTACCAGAATTATTATTAGGTAGAAATATCCTAGATATTTTGCCTGATGAAGTTGGTAATAATCTCCAAGATGCTCATAATCGCGCTTTATTTTTCTCGGAAATTCAAGCCATTGAATATCAATTACCTGTCAAGAATGGAGAGGAATGGAGGCAATATGAAACCCGCATTATCCGTGGCAACTCCCAAACAGTCATTTGCATAATTAGGGATATTACCGAACACAAACGAGCCACGGCTGAGTTAGCACTTCGCGTACAATTAACGGCTCTCAAATCTGAGGTAGGGTTTGCGATAACTCGTGGGGGTAGTTTATCGGAAGTTATGACTAATTGTGCTAAGACTTTGGGGAATTATTTTGATGATACGATTACTTGTATTTGGGCGATAAATCATGCCAATACTTTACTAGAATTACAAGGTATTGATGGTTTGGATAATCCCCCAGCAAATTTGGCTTTTATTACAGTTGGTTCTCAGCCAATAGGGGTAATAGTGAGTAAACAACAATCGATTTTGAGCTTCGATTTATGCCATGATGCTTGGGGTGAGGATTTTGCCACTATTACCCAGCAAGGTTTAACTAATTTTGTCGGGTATCCGTTAATTGTTGACGGTGCTTGTGTGGGGGTAATGGGTTTATTTAGTCGGGAATTATTGACTAAGCAAGTTTTGGAAACTTTGGCGGTAATTGCTAATCAAATGGCGGTGGTTATTGAATTTAAAAAAGCGGTGGAAGCGTTACAAAGTCGTGAGGAACAATTAAAATTGGCTCTGGAAGGTAGTTCTTTGGGTTTATGGGATTGGAATATCTCGACCGGAGAAGTATATTTTGACCCACAATGGCAACGAATGTTAGGATATGAACCACAGGAAATTGATAATACTTTCCAATCTTGGAAACAATTAATTCACCCCCATGATCAAAAACGAGTTGTGGAGGCTTTAAATGATTCTATGAAGGGTCGCCGCCATGTTTATGAGGTGGAAATGCGAATGCTAAATAGTTCCCAAAAATGGCAATGGATGCTGTCTCGTGGTAAGATATTTAAATGGGATGAACAAGGACGACCCCTGCGAATGACGGGGACTTATAAAGATGTTAGCGATCGCAAACAAGCCGAAATTGAACTATTGCGGGTGAAGGCGGCGGTAGATAGCAGCAGTGATGCTATTGTGATTACAGACCTGGAAGGAAAGGCACTATATTTGAATCGCGCCTTAATTCAAAGTTACGGCTATACTGTGGAAGAATTAAATGCGATCGGTGGACCGATTAAACTTTATATTTCTACCCGGGTTGGTAATAGTATTTTGTCTTCTCTGCAAAATTTGCGATCATGGAGTGGGGAAGTGGGGATTAAAACTCGCTCTGGGGTGATTATTCCTAATTTAGTCCGCGCTGATTGTATTTTTGATACTGCACAAAATCCCATTGGATTAATTATTGTACATACGGATATTACCGAGCGACGACGAGCGGAGGAAACTCTCCAACAAAAGTTACTACAGGAACGATTTGTCGGTATTATGTTGGAGCGGATACGCTCATCTTTGAATTTACAAGAAGTTTTGCAAACTGCAGTGGAAGAAGTTCGCTATTTCTTGCAGGTTGATCGCACAGTGATTTATCAGTTTAATGCCGATTGGACTGGCTTTATTGCGGTGGAGTCGGTGGGTGAAGAATGGATGGCTTTGCAGGGTTTAGATATTCGTGATGAGTGTTTTGAGTCCTCCCATGCGCGGTTGTATGAAGATGGCAGAACTAGAGCGATCGCTGATATTTATAATGCTAATTTAACTCGTTGTCATGTGGGACTTTTGGAAGGTTTACAGGTGAAAGCTAATCTGGTAATTCCCATTTTGCAACCGAAAAATGTGGCAAAAGACAATAGTAAACTTTGGGGATTATTAATTGCTCATCAATGTCGGGATACTCGCAAGTGGCAAGCCTTTGAGATTTCTAGCCTTAAACAAATTGGCGTGCAATTGGCGATCGCTCTCCAACAATGCAGCCTCTTTGAACAGGTACAAATGGAACTGGCTGAACGGAAACAGGCGGAAGAGGCTCTCAAAAGATCCGAGGCGAGAGAACGACGCAAGGCTAAACAGCTTGCTACTACTTTGCAAGAGCTGAAGAGTACCCAGGCGCAAATTATCCAAAGTGAAAAAATGGCATCTTTAGGACAGTTAGTGGCTGGGGTGGCTCATGAAATTAACAATCCGATTAGTTTTATTTACGGTAATGTTAATCCGGCTCGACAATATTTAGCCGATTTATTAGATTTGTGTGAATTATATCAGCAGGTTTATCCCGAAACTCATCCCGATATTCAAGATAAGATTGAGGAAATCGATCTGGAGTTTATTAAGGAAGATTTTGGTAATATTTTAGAGTCCATGCAACGGGGAGCCGAGCGAGTCACTAAAATTGTTTTATCTTTGCGAAATTTTGCTAGACTTGATGAGGCTAAAATCAAAAAAGCCGATATTAATGAAGGCTTGGAAAGTACGATCATGATGCTACAAGGTCGCTTTAATATGGTTGCCAAAAAATGCCAAATTGAACTGATTAACCATTGGGGGGATTTGCCGAGAATTGAATGCTTTGCTAGTGAAATCAATCAGGTATTTCTGAATTTATTAAATAATGCGATCGATGCTTTGGAAGACCGGATAAAAGTGGATAGAGACTTTATTCCTACCCTCACCGTCAGCACTTTACCTGTTCATCATCCTAAGTCTGGTAATGTGGGGGTAAAAATCGAAATTGCTGATAATGGTCTGGGAATACCCCAGGAAATACAGTCGAAAATTTTTGATCCATTTTTTACGACTAAATCTGTGGGACGCGGCACAGGTTTGGGTTTATCTATTGCTCATAAAACTATTGTTGAGCAACATGGTGGTTATCTCGAATGTGACTCCCAAGAAAATGTCGGCACTACCATGATAATTAGACTGTTTAATAATTATCTTGATCAGCGAATGTCTAAGGTGGAATAATGATGACAATTGATATAGTGCTTTTAATCAATGCTATTGATGATTTGGAACCTCCCTTTGCCGATTTTTTAGAAACTGCTGAAGTGATGATTACAGTAGCTTCAAGTTCATCGGAAAATTGGCGCGTTGAATGGTTACAGGTTGAAGACGGTATCCCCCCAAATACCATGGCGGCTATTGATACTATTGGGGATATTTGTAGTGACTTTCAATGGCGACCACAAGCCATGAGAGTGATTTATTACTGGGAGGGTAGACCCACAGAATGTCAGCCAAACTCCACCAGTTTGACAACGGCGATTAATCAAGCGATCGCATCATGTAAACTCCATGATGTGACTATTTATATTAACCGCCAAAGTTCCCTAAGTCAAGACTTAATAGACACAGCATATAATCGTCTAGCCGAGGCAACTGGGGGACAGACCTGGGGGGAGGAAAATGCGATCGCTAGTTGGGCAATATTTCTGGAATATTTAACCTTTCACAAACCCGTAAAATCCCCAGCAATTCTCAGATCCAAAACGTTAAAAATAGGCACATTTAACCTATATAACTTAGTTTTACCCAATCGAACTTATTACGAAACTCGACAATATACCCCAGAACTTTACCACCAAAAAAAGACCTGGATTTCTCATCAGTTAGCAACCATGCAAGCCGACATCATCGGATTTCAAGAAATCTTTGACCCCGAAGCACTACAAGAAATTCTCGCCGCCACCGAATCCTATCATAACGCTCATTTAATTACCACGAATCCCACTCGTGATAAACCCGTAGTAGGTCTCTGTTCCAAATTACCAATTATCTCCTGGCAAATTTATGATAAATTCCCCCCAGAGTCTCAAATAGATATAGAAGGAACTATGATTCCCATTAACCATTTTTCGCGACCTGTGTTAGCAGTTAATATTCAACTACAAGACAGCCTACAGTGTACGGTTTTTGTTGTGCATCTAAAATCCCAGCGTCCCCAAATTCCCGAAGGAGTAGATAGCCAAGATCCCGTAGAAAAAGCCAAAGGAAAAGTCAGGTCTTTACTGCGTCGATCCGCCGAAGCTACTGCTTTACGATGTATTATGCTCAAGACTTGGAGCCATAGCCAAAATCCGATTATTATTTTAGGAGATTTTAATGATAGTGATTTAGCCATTACCACCAAAATTATGGCGGGGGATATTTCTTGGAAAAAAACCCGATTTAAACCAAACCACAACCATGATGAGTTACAGCTTTATAGTGTCAAAGATATTCAGGCTAGGCAAAGTTACCGAGACTGCTACTACACTTATATGTATAATGGTTATTATGAAACTCTCGATCATATTTTGGTTAGTCAAGAATTAGTTTTAGAAAACTCCCGCCAAGTTGGGAAGGTTAGTTATGTTGCCTTATTCAACGATCACCTTGTAGACCAAAGCCTAAGTGATGAATCAATAGAACCCTGGAAGTCAGATCATGGACAGGTGGTGGCGACAATTCAATTAAATGGCTATTCTTGATAACACTGTGGTATCTTGGTGTCTGTTTGGCGTATCGCTACCCAAATAAGCAACATATACCCAAAAAACAACTGGGTTGAGTACAATGTTAATATTTCCTATTTATCAATCCCTTGACCATGGGGGTTCAATAGCTTACCCCACAACCTAGACTAAAATACATTATGAGTTATAAACAGTCAAATAACCACCAAGAATCAGATATTTTGATTGTTGATGATACGCCAGGAAATTTGCATCTACTGTCGCGCATTCTTAGAAAAAAAGGGTATCAAGTTCGTGAGGCGATCGACGGCAAAACGGCACTAGAGGAGGTCAATAATAAGTTACCCGATTTAATCCTGCTGGATATTATGATGCCTGATATAGATGGTTATACAGTTTGTAATCAGCTTAAATCCGATCCTAATACAGCAGAAGTACCCATAATTTTTCTGAGTGCTTTGGACGATATTTTTGACAAGGTGAAAGCCTTTGAAAGTGGTGGAGTAGACTATATCAGTAAACCCTTTCAGTTTCAGGAAGTCTTAATCAGGGTAAAAAATCAACTAACTCTCCGGCGAACTCAACAGCAATTACAAATTTTAAATACCCAACTAGAAGCAAGAGTTGAACAGCGAACTCAAGAATTAGAAATTGCTAACAGTAAACTCCGGGATATGGCTTTTCGTGATGAGTTAACTAATTTACCAAATCGAGCCTTATTTTTGGAACGTCTGGCTGATGGTATTGACATCAAACAGCAATATCCTAACTATCAGTTTGTGGTGTTGTTTCTGGATTGCGATCGCTTTAAAATGATTAACGAATCCCTCGGACATTCCGTAGGTGATCAACTATTAGTCGCTATTTCCAAACGTCTAAAATCCCTGCTAAAACCGGAAGACACCCTGGCTCGTTTAGGAGGCGACGAATTTGCGATTATGGTTAATAAAATCGAGGATATGGCGGAAGCCAAAACCATTGCTCAAAAAGTTCTTGATAGTTTTTCCCATCCTTTTTTCTTGCCAAATCAAGAAGTATTTATCAATGTAAGTATTGGCATATCTTTGTCACATTTAGATTATCAAAAACCGGAACATATACTACGAGATGCAGATACAGCCATGTATCGAGCCAAAGACTTAGGCAAAGGTCAATATCATATATTTGACCCGAGTATGCACCACCATGTTTCGGAAAAGCTGCAACTTGAAAACGATTTAAGGCGAGCCATTACTAATAATGAATTTCTAGTTTATTATCAACCCATAATCCATCTAAAAACCGGAAAAATCGCAGGTTTTGAAGCCTTAATTAGGTGGCAACATCCCACCAAAAAATTAATTCCCCCCGTCTTATTTATTCCCATAGCCGAAGAAACAGGTTTAATTAACGCCATTGGTTATTTAGTGTTAAAAAGTGCTTGTGAGCAATTCAGAAGCTGGCAAGAAAATAAACTTATTAATGATTCGATGTTTATCAGTGTGAATGTATCCGCGAGACAGTTTGCTAATATGGAGCTAAGTCAGCAAATACAACAAATTTTAGAAGCCACCAAACTAGATCCCCATTGCTTAAAATTAGAAATAACAGAAAGCGCAATTATGGATAACCCGAAAACAGCAGTAGCTATTCTGGAAGGTTTTAAAAGCCAAAATGTCCGACTAAGTATTGATGATTTTGGCACGGGATACTCTTCTTTAAGTTATCTGCATAATTTCCAAGTTGACACTCTTAAAATCGACAAATCTTTTGTGCAAAGAATGGATAATAATGGTTCAAGTTGCGGCTTAGTTCCCGTGATTGTTAACATTGCAAAAACCATGAAAATGGGGGTAATTGCTGAGGGTGTAGAAACCCCCGAACAACTGTCATTATTGAGAAGTTTAGAATGTGAGTTTGCACAAGGTTATTTATTTTCTCCACCGCTACCCGAAAGTTCATTGCTCGATTTAATCTCCGGAAATCTAACATGGTAAATAATTTCGCTAGTTTTAACTCCTAAATAATCAATACTTAAAACTATTAAAAGCCATGAATTATGAATAATCATAATTTTGCATCAGCCGATATCTTAATAGTTGATGATGTCCCAGAAAATATTAGGTTATTATCAACTATGTTAATGGAGTTTGGATTTCGGGTGCGGAAATCTATTAACGGTAAGATGGCACTCATGGCAGTTAATGCCTTAAAACCGGACTTAATTTTACTTGATATCAATATGCAGGGTCTCAATGGTTATCAAGTTTGTCAAGCCTTAAAAAACAATCCAGAAACTTCGGAAATTCCGATTATTTTGGTGAGTGCTATTAATCAAATTGAAGATCAAGTTAGGGCTTTTCAAGTGGGAGGAGTGGATTATATCACGAAACCTTTTCAAGTAGAAGAGGTGATGGCGAGGATTAACAATCAACTAAAAATCCCAAATCTGCCAAGAGATAGATTTACAGCTTCAAAATCAGCAACTAAAAGCGACCCAAAAGCAGTTAGCAGCCACCCAAGTTGAACTAATCCAAAAGCAGACAATGGTAGCCTTAAATCAATTATTAGCAGGGATTTTTCATGAACTTAATAATCCGATTAATTTCATTGCTGGCAACCTTGAACCTGCCTATCAATATTGTCAAGATATCATTGAGTTAATGAATTTATATCGACAAGAATATCCCCATCCTTCCCCCAGGATTTTAGACCTAGCAGAAAAACTGGAACTAGATTTTGTTTTAGAGGATCTTCGGAACTTAATTAGATCCATGAAAACAGGGATAAAACGGATTTATCAAATCATGTTAGCTTGGCGAATTTTCTGCCGCACCACCAATGAAGCAGATATGAAATCGATTGATTGGCATTAATCTATCAACAGCATTTTGCATTTAATAAAGCATAGATTGCAGGGAAACGATGATACTGTTGATATTCAAGTTATTAATAAACAGGCGAAAAATTTGCCGAAAATTAACGGTTATCACGGCTTAATTAATCAAGTATTTATGCACCTAATTAATAATGCTATTGATAGCTTAATATCTGCTCAAAATCAAGGGGATGATTCCGACTGGGTTCCGACTATTTGGATAACCACAGAACAAGTTAATCCTAACCGGGTAGCGATTCGGATTCGTGATAATGGTGTGGGAATTGCGCCGGAGTGACAATCCCGTTTATTTGACCCATTTTTCACTACTAAAACTGTGGGCAAAGGGATGGGATTAGGACTAGCTACCAGCTATCAAATTGTGGTAGAAAAACATCACGGACAGTTGATTTTATCTTCTCTTCCTGGAGAGGGGGCAGAATTTCGAGTAGAATTACCGATCGCCCCAATTTCCCAAGATAGCGTAACTTAACCATTATCGATGAGTTTAGCGATCGCCTCATTTAAAATAGGCGGCCATTGTCGTCTAATTTTGCCAGTTTGGCGATCGATAACCACCAGAGTAGTAGTAGCGCTAACATAGCGTTGACTACCGTCTAGGGACTCAATCTCAAATTCCCAGGGAATGCGAACTTTTGTCAAGCCAGCAATACGATTTTTAACGTTAATGCGATCGCCCATGTGTACAAATTGATGATAGCGGATTTCCAACTCAACCACAGGCAACTCAAACCCCAAAGCCACCAACTGATCATAACCAACCCCCACAGACCGCAACGCCCCAATACGGGCCTCTTCCATCCAACCCACATAAGTCCCATGCCAAACCACCCCCGCATAGTCAGTTTGATGTGGGAACACTTCCACCAGATACTCAAACCAATTTGAGGTCCTAGTGGGCTGATCTTGTGAACTAGGATATTCTAATCGAGACACTTTACAATTCGTTCCAAAACGCTACATTTCTACAAATTATCAGTTAATCAGCCGCTTTGTCCTAAGTTATATATATAGTGCGTTTGATAATGAGCGTTGTTTTCAATTGTGGGCAAAACCTATGATCAATAAAATTTTAGTTGCTGTTGCTGGTCGTGGACTGTGCGAAGAGATGCTAAATATGCTGATGGATTTACCATCTCTGCAACAGGCATCTATCACCCTTCTCCATGTAGTCCCCAGCCAAGTCACGGCTGAGGGAATGTCCGCCAAACTAGAAGAGGGAGGCAAAATCCTCGCCCAAGCCGTCCAATCGGTGAAAGTCGATCCTCAGCGAGTTAATCCTAGACTCAAACAAGGTGATCCCAAAGATATCGTTTGTCAGGTAGCAGACGAAGAAAACGCCGATCTAATTATTATCGGTTCACGGGGGTTAGGACGACTGCAAGCCATTTTAGAAAACTCAGTCAGTCAATACGTTTTCCAACTCACATCTCGGCCCATGCTGTTGGTCAAAGACGATACCTATGTCAAGAAGCTACGGCGGGTCATGGTAGCTTACAATTCATCCCCAGAAGCCCAGGAATGCCTAAAAACGGCGATCGACTTTGTGAAAGACATCCAAGGCGGACAATTAATTATCGCCCATGTTAATAAAGATCTCAGTGGCAAATCAGCAGAAGACTACACCGCCAATGCGGAAAACGACCCAGTTTTAGCCCCGGCGGTAGCCCAAGCCAAACAAATGGGACTTAGTTATCGTTGTGTTACCGGAACCGGAAAACCCGGCCCGGAAATTTGCCGGATCGCAGAAGATATCAACGCGGATCTGCTGTTGCTGGGTTCTCCCGATCGCCGTCCCACGGTAGCCAAGAGTTTCATTGATATCGATCGCCTACTGGGGAATTCCCTATCCGACTATGTGCGAGTTTACGCCAACTGTCCAGTGTTATTAACCCGCCACGCCGGGTAAAAGTTTAGGGCGGGTGAGAGACTGATTAACCCGCCCCAGACTTAATTTTAGGGATAAAAACTCAACTGAGGTAGTCCCAGAGTTTCCGACCATCCCTTCATAATATTGAGGCATTGAACCGCCTGTCCAGCTTGACCCTTAATCAGGTTATCAATAGTAGAAATCACGATCGCCCGATCGGTGCGTTGGTCTACCTCAATACCGATATAACAAAGATTTGTGCCACAGGCCCATTTACTTTGGGGGAAAGTTCCCCCAGGTAAAACCTTAACCCAGGGAGAATTTCGGTAAAATGCCTTATAAATGGTCAGCAAATCTTCCCGCACCAAACCCGGGTCGCGCAAGTTAGCGTAAACCGTGGCCAAAATACCCCGCACCATAGGCATTAAATGGGGAGTAAACTGCACCTTCACATCATGTCCAGCCAAATCACTACAAACTTGCTCAATTTCCGGGGTGTGGCGATGGTGTCCACCAATACCATAGGCTGAAACCGAGGCATCTGCTTCCGCCAATAACATATTAGTTTTGGCTTGTCGTCCCCCACCAGAAGCACCCGATTTAGCATCAATAATGGCACTATCAGGGACAATTAACCCCTGTTTTAATAGGGGGGATAAAGCCAACAAACTAGCGGTCACATAGCAGCCAGGACAGCCCACTAATCGCGCTGAGGCGATCGCATCTCGGTATAGTTCCGGCAAACCATAAACCGCCGTCCTAGCCACATCCAGATCAGCGCTTCTTTCTTTGTTATACCACTTGGTATAGGTATTTAAATTAGTAAACCGATAATCAGCAGACAGATCCAGAACATAACAGCCTTTTTCTAGCAGTTGCGGAGCCATTTCGCAGGCCAAACCATTCGGCAAAGATAGAAACACCACCTCACACCGACTAGCAATTTTATCCAAATCAATTGGTTCAATCATCAACTCCACCTGATGACCCAGGTGGGGATATAAACTACAAAAAGGTTTTCCGGCGCTACTTTCTCCTCCTAAATAAACAATTTCAACCAGGGGGTGATCCTGTAATAAGCGCACCAGTTGCACCCCACCATAACCTGATGCACCCACAATTCCGATAGGTGTACGTTGATTACTCAGTTAAACTAAGCAAGCCAGTCACCCAGCCTACTCGTCTCCAAAACCGTGCATGAGACTTTCACCTCACACGGCTCCTCAGAATCAAGCTATGCTGTTATACTGTATGTTTAAGAAGGCTCACCCATTTTCCCTTATGGAAACAGCCAAACCTACAGCCACCTGTTTCGGTGCCTTGCCAGTATTTTCGCCGCCAATAGTTAATAGGTTGATCCGGGTGACGACGTTTCGCCCAACTCCGCAATTTTTGGTTAATTAACCTATCTAAATTTCGGTGAATTTTGCGGTTATTAGCCCATTGATATTGACCAGACCAATCCTCAATTTTCCGATTCAGTAGGTTAATTAAATCCCCTTGACGACTGGCTTTATGGCTACTAACTATCGCCGCCAATTCTCGATAGTGTTGATGGGCAGATTCTCGACTAGGGCTGATAGTCGTATGATAGTTTAATCCCCGGCGATGATGATTTTTAAACTGGCGAATATGAAACCCCAACAGGTCAACACCCGGAGAGTTTTCGTCAACACAATTAGCCGTGTTCGTGACAGCATAGAAATCAGAAACTGGGGAAATTTCCCATTTGTCTAGCCACTCACTAACGGCTTTTTGATAGATGTTGATATTCCTCATGTCACCATCTAAAATCACCATAATTTCGCCGAATCGAATCAGAGTAGTTTCCGGGTTGCCCTGTTCCCTGATTAAGCGACTCAATTGGTGGTTGAACTCGACGAGTGCGATCGCATCCAAGAAACACCCCAAAGCCCCATCAATCCGAGCCTTATTCAAAGCCATAAAGCGCGGTAAATCCGGCAACCTTTGAGCCAAGATTCTCGGTTGACCCAGCCTGGCTAAATCAACAACCCAGACAAACTTAGGGCCATTTTCCAGACTTTGAGCGATCGCTTGCAACAGTTCCCCAACCGATGAAACCCCGAAACTACTATCATCATCCAACTCCCAACGAGCCCGCCATTCCGGTTCCAAAGCCCATTGCATCAAACACTCTTGAACAGCTATAGAACCCCCATCACAAATATCACTAGCAAGATACCTCACAGAAGCCGAACGACAGAGCATTTTTTGGAGTTTACGGACCACCTTAATCTCACCCCGTTTCGAGGCGCGGTAAATCCGTTGTTGCAGCTTCCATAGACCACGTTGCCAACAGTTTCGGCGGCCTTTCATCTCCCCCTTCACCGTCAACAACGACTCATCTACGCATACCATCCTCGTCCCTATCAGACTGGCTTTAGTCTTCTTCACAGCAACTCACTCATTCAGCACAACAACTCAATTCCGTGTGTCCGTCTGCATATCCCCGATTTATAGTCGGGGCCTTCGCTTCTGACACCATCCCTCCCCTAAGCCGCCTGGAATACCCAGTTATCCGCCTTGGTTGACTACTCAGTAATAGGCTAAAAACCCACCGAGAGCAACTTAGGGGTTATCCCGTTCCGAAAATCGCTTTGGTTCCTGGCCTTAGAGTCTTCCTTTCTACCGGGGGCCCTTTGAGTGCCTAGTTATTCCCTACAGAAATAACCTGTTAACGTTGGCAACAACAACGTTTTCTCGCCCCATACATATAAGGCAGGGTATACCCGCCTAATTTGGAGTCTAACGGTAGTTCTCCCAGAAGTTCGCTTCCCTACTCATAGCCAGCTACAGGGCGCTTAAATCCCCATTTAACAGGGTTTACGCCCAATTCCCGCTTCACGGATTGATGACCAGTCGCTACCGTGGGGAACTGTTTTCACTCCCGCACTTGGAGGGTTGGACTTGGAGATTTTTTGATTCTGATACTTCCCATATTGGGACTTTTCAGATTTCCGCACCAACAAGCGATATTCAGTTGTCAAGGGTTTATATCCCCTTGCAGCCTTTCCCCCAGGGGATTTTCCCCAGTTTCAGGCTAACGGGTCGCACTATTGCATGACTCCTAACATGATTAGCTTTTGAGATAAGTCTTGTGACTTACCCAGACCTTTTAGAACCTTTGATAGAGACTTTCACATCATACCCATCCTAGTTCTGTTGCTGCATTGTAGTATCAAATTTCCCCATAGTGCAGAAGTCTATATTCGCCATCCCATTTCTGACAAGGTTTTTTTGAGCAGTTTGGCCTGGTGGGGGTTGGTTTGTTCATATAGGCTTATGGCTGTTTGAAAGGCTTTCAGACTATCGGGAATGTTGCCAATACCTAACAAAGCCGCCCCTAAATTTTGGTAGGCTTCCCCATGGTGAGGGTTAAGAGAAATCGCTTTTTGATAAGATGCGATCGCTTTTTGGGAATTTCCCATCGCCCGTAGAGTCATACCCAGATTATAGTAACCTAAGCTAAATAATGGATCAATTTCTATCGTCGTTTCATAGGCACTTTGGGCCCCTTTTAGGTGGCCCCTCTCTTTCAGCAGATTTCCCAGATTATTATAAGCCCCTATTTTTAATTGAGGGAATACATTAACTGCGATCGCCTTTTTATATTGTGCTTCCGCCGCCTCTAGTTGTCCCCTTTTGCTATAGGCAATTCCTAGGTGATAATGCAATTCATACATAGTCCCCCCCTCAATTCCAGATGCCTGCTTTAGCCCTTTTTCTAACAGGTCAATACCTGCTGAGAGTTTACCTAATTGCACATACAGAGCCCCTAATTTACTCGCTAAGTAGGGATCATCGGGATGCTGTTTTAAATAGCTTTCCATAGCTTGACAAGCCCTTTGTTGTTTATTCCTGGCGGCGATCGCATCCGTGCTATATCCATAATGAGCGATCGCTATTTCCGGAATAGAACCTATCCGCCAGTCAGGTTCCCGCCGCAAAATCTCCATCACACTATCATCAACCAAAGCATGATAAGGGCGAGAAAAATACAGATCCGGATGATTTCTAAACAGTCGCGACACCAAAGAATAAGGAGACTGCACCGCCCCTATTTCCTGTCGCACCAAGTTAATCAGCAAATAATCTTCCTGGTTAATCAAGCTCCGAATTTTCGGAATAATCCCCTCCCTTAATCGCTCATCTGCATCTAATACCAAAACCCAGTCACCTGTCACATATTTTAAACCCGCATTTCTCGCCGCCGCAAAGTCATCACACCAGCTAAACTCATACACTCTCGCCCCCATATTTTTAGCTACTTCCGGCGTTCCATCTCTAGAACCTGTATCCACCACTATCATTTCATCTACTAACTTTCCCACCGTCTGTAAACATTCCCCTAACTGATGGGCTTCATTTTTGGCAATTATACAAAAGCTAAGTTTCATCTCTATCAACTTTATCCAAAACTTTGAGTATTATTATACCCAATCTATTCCTATCTCCAAGTCCCTCTCCCCCCCTGGGAGAGGGATTGAGGGTGAGGGCAATGTATTAAGCGACTGGTGAACCAGCTGTAATTTACCCAAGTCTGGGATAATTACTACAACTTAATTAACCATTAATTGCCTACTTATTAACCCTAGATTCATCCATTTTATACTACCCAAATTCCCAGGATTTATAGCATTAGTAAAGGTGGTTAGGACGCAGCTTAGAGAAAGGAATCCATGGCATCATGGAGAGAATCAAACTGCTCAATGCAGTGGCGAATGCGGGCTTTCAACCACGACCAACATTTCTCTATCTTGTTGAGGTCTGGCGAATAAGGTGGTAGATAGAGCAAACGGCATTGAGCCGCCTCCACTAGCTCAGGAATCCGTCCCCCTTTATGAAACGTTGCATTGTCTAGCACTAGAGTCTGACCTGGCTTCAGTGTTGGAATTAAGATGAACTCCAACCACAACTCAAACACTGTCCGATTACAACAACCCTCAAAGGTAAAGGGGGCTAAGAGTTGTTGATGACACCATGCCACAATCATGCTCACCCTGCCCTGCCTCTTCCCGGATTTGAGGGCATGGAAGCGTTGTCCTTCCTCGCAGTAACCATAAGGATAATCCGAGTCCTGACTATTCATGCCAGCTTCATCGAGGTAAACCAACTCTTCCGGCTCCATATGTTGAATCTGAGCAATAAACGCCTCTCGCTGTTGCTCATCACGTTCTTGGTAGCCGTAAGTTTTTTTTCTGGTGAAGCCAATTTTCTTCAAGGCTCTGGATATGGTGCGAGGAGAGATGTCGTCATCCCAAAGTTGAGCCATCTGAGCGGAGGTTTGATCGCCATGCTCTTGGGCAAAAGCCTTGAATTTGTGCCAGTCGGTAATTTGGTGGTTATTGCCAGGTGGGCGATTAGGTTTAGGGAGGAAGTCTCCGGTGTGTTCTTTTCTTTGGAGCCAGAGATTGATAGTGTTCCTGCTGGCATGGAAAACTTGACTGGCTTCGGTTTTGGGTATACCGTCTAGTTCAATTGCATTAATAACTTTTTGTCTAAGGTCGTAACTGTAGGGGGCTGGCATTTTGGGTCTTCTGTAGATATCCTTGCCATTATACGTCCTAACTGTTCTGTTTTGTGCTATAGAAGAAGGACTAAGCGGTGAAGTCAACACTGTACCACTGACCAATTGGGCATCCACATCAGGAGCCGTATGAGGCGAAAGTCTCAAGTACGGTTTTGAATGGGAGGGAATGGGGGCGACCCCATTCTCGACCCCTTCCGACTTTAGTTTGGGTTCGAGTCCCATCGTCCGCTTATTTTTGAGCAACGATTCGCCGTTGATGAGTAGAGACGATTAAGGCATATTTACCCGCCTCAACTCTCTACCAACATCAAAAACTGACTGATTAATCTAATTCGCTTTCGAGAATTTTAGAAATCGCTTTTTTAGTGCTATCCTGAAACTCTCGAACATTGACACGGCTTAATAAACTAATGGCGCAAATCATCCCTACAGCCTGAGTTGCAAATACAGTCCCATAAGCCAAAACGGGAACCTCAAATATGAACCGACCTAAGTCTAGGAATGCTCCCCCCAATACGGTGGCTAAACCCCGCGCCATAGCCTGAGCCAGTCCCCAAGCGCCGATAAAAGTTCCAGCAGTTTCTGCGGCCGTCAGGTCTAGCATTAAACTAATAGCGCCAGCAGTTAAGATACCAGAAAACAAGCCAAAAAACAACAGTGAACCCTTGAGCATTTCGGGGTTAGTGGTAAATCCCGCCATAATAAACAATACTAAGGCGATCGCTACCCCCACACAACCTAAACGGACGGTATTTTTCTTACCAATACGCGGGACAACTAAAAATCCGGTAGAGCCAATTCCCACCAAAGTTCCGACCCCAAAAAAAGCATTTAATCGCGCGGTTTCAGAAATTGACATCCCAAAGACTTCACCCCCATAAGGTTCTAGTACAGCATCCTGCATAAATAGGCTAATGCTCATAATTAACAGGAAAGTAAAAAACCAACCTGTTTGGCGGTTAGCGGTGAGGATATGTAAAGCACGACCTAGGGTAATTTGGTCTTCTCTGTCTGCTAAAGTAGAGCGATCACTATATCGAGAAAAGCGCTTTTCTACCCCCCAGGTCGCCACCATACACAGAAGAAATACCATCGTCGGAACCATGATAAATAGGGGGTTAATGGCTGCTTGTAGGGTGGATATATCAACCATACTCCCAGGGGTGGGTAGGTTAGCAGAAACCGGGTCAATCTCGCCAACTTCCTGCTGATTGAGAATTTTAGAACTAATAATAGCTCCGACTACAATTCCCACCATCAACATAGACCAGACAATGCTGATCAGTTTAGATCGGTCATCTTCATCAGATACATCAAATAACAAAGCAGCGAAGGGGGTAGAACTGGCGCTGAGAGCTAAACCATAGAAAGCAAACACTACCGCTAATAATGCCGCCCAAACATAGCTTATCCCTGTCATACCATAATTTTGAATACTGGTTCCCAATTGCCATGTCACCTGCATAGCCAGGAAAGAAGTAGTGGTAAACAGAGCCGCACCCATCCACACATAAACGCTGCGATGTAGACCCCAGATCGGTTTTCCGTCGGAGAGTTGACCAAACCACACTCGGCTAGGAGAGACGAACTGGTGCATAGCGATCGCACCCGTCGCCATGAGAGCTGGAACCCTTAGTTCATCAATCATTACTCGATTAATGACTCCCAGGGTCAGCAAGGACATAATCCCCAGTCCCATTTGAAATAGACCCAATCGGAACATCGTCACCATACCCACTTTCGGTTTTGGTGGCTTATTTGTTGCTGTCGAGGGTGTTGACTCAGGTAAACTGTCGATTGCCATAGCACCTATAGGAAATTGATACCAAATTAACTCTTCATTCCTAGCCTAGCAAAATGTTGTGATTTAGACTGAATAGTTTTCTACCCTTACTTGGGGACTAACTAGATTCACCTAGGGGAGACTGTTCAGGAGTCTATGGGATATGATAAGACTATGATCAGACTGGAGAAACTGTCAAGAGTAAATTCTGTGAAATTATGAAATCCCCTATTATATCTCAATCAATTCAGATTAAAAATAAAAATATTCACTATTTAGAAGCAGGTCAGCCTGATGCTCCTTCGGTCTTATTATTACATGGGGCTAGTTTTCGCGCTAAAACCTGGGAAGAAATCGGCACCATCAAACAATTGACTAATCAAAATTATCGAGTGGTGGCTGTGGATCTTCCCGGCTATGGAACCTCGGAAACTATCTCTGATGAACCTGTACAATTTTTGGTGAAGCTAACTGACAATTTACAATTACATAACACGGTCATTGTTTCTCCTTCTATGAGTGGTCGATATAGTTTACCCTTTCTAATTCAACATCATGAGTCAGTACGAGGCTTTGTGGCTGTGGCTCCGGTGGGTATTTTAAAAATGGCTGAAAAACTTGAGGGTATTCAAATACCGACTTTGGCTATTTGGGGAAGTAATGACCAAATTGTGCCGCCTAGTCAGGCTGATATCTTAATTCAAACTATGCCGAATTGTCAAAAAGCGATCCTTAAAAATGCTGGTCATGCTTGTTATCTGAAAGCGCCGAATAAGTTTCATGAAAATTTAATTCAATTTCTGAAGTCTCTCAAATAGCTGTCCAATCTAGCTGTTCAATATCTGATGCTTGATAATTTTTGCCATCAATCATTATCCTTTGATTATATTGTTGTCACAACCTCTAATCCACCAGTTGTTAAAGTAAGATGGATGAAAAATCTAAAAAGGCGCTATTTATCCTGGGTGGACTAGATGAAGATGACCTGCGGTGGGTAGCTTACCAAGGTAGGTTACAGACTTTGGAACAAGGAGAAATACTGATTCATGAAGGAACACCTATCAACGCGCTTTATATTATTTTAAGCGGAACACTTAGGGTATATATTCATTCTAATAATAACCATGATCGTGACCTGGCTTATCTATCACAAGGGGAATTAGTAGGCGAAATTTCTTTTTTGGATAACCGCGCTCCTGTCGCTACTGTTGAAGCTGTGGAAACTACGGAATTGTTGGCAATTCCTCGCTATCAACTAACTAGCAAACTCCGCAGTAGTTCTAAATTCTCAGCTAGATTTTATCAGGGGATTTGTTGGTGTTTAGCTAACCGTATGCGCGGGACGGTTCGACAATTGGGTTATCAGTCTTCTGAACCTGAACAAGATATACTATTTGGTTGCGAATTTACCCAAAATATGCAAGATTTTATGATAGTAGCAGAGGCTAAACTAAACTGGTTAATTCACAAGATACACCAGATGCGTTGATAGCTCAATCTTCCCGGAAAATTGGCGGTTATTTGATATCTGTAGATGGTGGAAGATCACCCCATCTACAGATGATATGCTGATTGACTTAGTGCTACTCACGCCACTAGACCACCCCTAAAACTGGTCTTTCATTCCCCTGATCCGAGCAAAGGTCTGGATATCATCTTTACCTTGAACGGCTAACTGTAATGCGGGTTCATCCCAACGTAGAAAGGGATTAGTTGCCTTTTCTACGCCTATTAATGAGGGGATAGTGGGTTGGTTTTGACTGCGAGCTATGGTGACTTTTTCCAAGCGATCGCGTAAGTTGATATTATCACCATCTACTGTTAGCGCAAATTTCAGGTTGTTTAAGGTGTATTCATGAGCGCACCAGATCCGTGTATCATCGGGTAGCGATCGCAATTTAGACAGAGAACTAACCATCTGGCTAGGGGTTCCTTCAAATAAGCGACCACACCCCCCCGCAAATAAAGTATCACCGCAGAATAATTCCCCCCCTTCCTTATCGGTAGCCGGAAAATAGTACGCAATATGACCGCGAGTATGACCGGGAACAAAGAATACATCGGCTTTACGACCGCCAAATTCTACGCGATCGCCTTCTTTTAAAAATACTTCCTGTCCGGGAATGCGATCGCGATCTTCTGCGCCTCCATATACTGTTAAATTGGGAAAATGCTTCCTCAATTCACGATTTCCTCCCACATGATCCGCGTGGTGATGGGTATTAAAAATCGCTATCAGTTCCGCACCCAGTTCCGACAATTTTGCTAGTACCGGGTCCGCTTCTGCTGGATCAACTACCGCCGCCTGATTCTGTTCGGGGTCATGCAGCAGAAATATGTAGTTATCTGATAAAGCTGGTAGTCTATAAACGTCCATTCATTTTGCTCTCACAACTCAGGGAACACTTTGATCTCAAATATATTCTGACACTATCAAAACCCTTAGAACAACACCAACTATAATTAAGCTATCCTAATCGTTTCGCCAAAATAGTTTTGTTTTTTAAAAGTATTTTAAGATTTAATACAATTTTATGGCTAATTACTCTCAAATACTTGACGAGAGCATGGGGGTTTTGCTATCCTCAAAGAAATCGCATCCAAGGGCTTGCTGTGTCTACACGCCAAAAAATAGACTACAACCCCCATGATATCGCGAAATATAATATTATCCGGCAACAATTTAAAATTCACGATGCACGAGTTTTTGAGGAATTGGGGACGGCCCCCATTCCACTTATTGACAAAATCGCGGTTATATGTATATAGCCATAATTACTCCTGGTCATCCTCAAAAATATTTAACTGTTGAATATTGGTAGTATTAGCAGGAGGTTTTTGAATACCCTTTCGCAAACCCATAGCAATTTTGCTGTGTTTTTCAATTTGTCGCATGACCTGTTTAGCGCGTTTAATGACGACATCAGGCAACCCCGCCAAGCGTCCGGCTTCGATACCGTAGGACTTATCAGCGCCGCCGGGTTGAACTTGATGCAAAAAGATAATTTTATCTGGCAATTCTTTGACAGTGACCTGATAATTGGCGACATTATCAAGAATGGAAGCCAGTTCATTTAACTCATGGTAATGAGTGGCAAAAATAGTCCTAGCCTTAATAGTAGTAGCGAGATATTCGGCGACTGACCAGGCTATAGACAACCCATCAAAAGTGGCAGTTCCCCTACCAATTTCATCTAACAAAACCAATGATTTGGGAGTAGCATGGTTAAGGATATTAGCAGTTTCATTCATTTCTACCATAAAGGTAGATTGACCTGTAGCCAAGTCATCCACCGCGCCTACTCGCGTAAAAATGCGATCGCAAATGCTAAGTTTAGCAGAAGTAGCCGGAACAAAGCTGCCGATTTGTGCCATTAATTGAATCAAGCCAATTTGTCGGAGATAACAGCTTTTTCCACTAGCATTAGGACCTGTTAAAATAATCAAATCTGGATGAGAAGGCGGCGAAATGTCCGCCGTCGGTAGGGTCACCTCTGGGCTCCCCAACTGGGCGGTATTTGGCACAAAAAAGCCAGCAGGTAGAGATTTTTCGACTACAGGATGCCTACCTTCTATAATTCTAAGTTCCCGTCCGCCGACTATTTCCGGGCGACAATAACCCTGATAAACAGCAATTTCAGCTAATCCACATAATACATCAATAGCGGCGATCGCCCGCGAAATTTCCCTAATTAAATCCGTGTGTTCTCCCACTTCGTCTCGCAGGCGAGCAAAGATTTCATATTCAAGCTGATTAAGGTCTTCCTTAGCGGTTAAAATTCGCGCCTCTCTTTCTTTCAACTCTGGGGTGATGTAACGTTCCTCATTGGTGAGAGTTTGTTTACGGATATAATCATCAGGAGCCTGATCAGACTTAGAGCGAGTAATGCTAATATAGTAGCCAAAAGTCTTGTTAAAACCCACTTTGAGGGTAGGAATTCCGGTGCGTTCCCGTTCCTGAATTTCCAAATTAGCAATCCATTGTTGGTCTTCAGCCGCCCCAGCCTGCATTTGATCCAATTGCGGATCAACCCCCGGTTTAATTAATCCCCCTTCCTTTAAATAAAGAGGAGGGGACTCGACTAGATAACTATTAATTTTTCGTGCCAGTTCTTCTAACAAGGGAGGCACATTTTGTAAAGCCTTCAAATAGGGAGATTTTGCGGACTTAGCCAAGGCTGCGAGTTGTGGTAATTTCGATAAAGAATCAGCCAAACTGACCAAATCTTTAGCGTTAGCGGTACCATTAGCAGCCCTCCCTGTCAACCTTTCCAAGTCATAAATTTTCCGTAAGAGTTGCTGAAGGTCTTGTCGCAATTCGGCATTATTAATTAATTCTTGAATCGTATCATAACGGGAACATATCCCCTTAATACTCAGCAAAGGTTGCAGCAACCAACGACGTAAAGCACGAGCCCCCATAGCGGTAGAAGTTTGATCTATTGCCCATAATAGAGACCCCTGCAAAGTGCCATCACGAATAGTTTGGGTAATTTCCAAATTTCGGCGAGTTTGATAATCTAAAATCAGATAATCACTAAGAGTATAACTATGTAACTGTTGTAAAGGCACGGCATTTTGTTTCTGGGTTTCCTCCAGATATTCCAAAAGTCCCCCAGCGGCTCTGACTCCTAGGGGCAAATTGTGGCAACCAATACCTTCAAGCGATCGCAATTTAAACTCTTCTAAAATTCGCGACCTAGCTTCCCCCAAAGTAAAAGGGATTTGGGAGCGCAAAGAATAGCAAAAGTCCGCAGGCAAACAATCAGGCAAACTCTCACTTTTCTGTCCTGGTCGTAACATTTTACCTAAATCAGGCGCATGAGTAGGGAACAATATTTCCGAAGGTTGTAACCGCATCAATTCCTGAGTCAAATGTTCCAAATTCTGAGATTGAGTAGCCAAAAACTCTCCCGTTGACACATCAGCATAAGCCAGACCCCAGTGGTCTCCAGCTATGACCACCGCCGCCAAAAAATTATTCTGGCGACCTGGCAGCATTTGGTCATCAGTCAAAGTTCCGGGAGTCAAAATGCGGGTAATTTCTCGCTTAACCTGTCGTCGTTCTTTAGCAGCGATCGCCGCATCTTCCACCTGATCACAAATCACCACCGGATAGCCCTTTTCCAGCAACATATTGCTATAGCGGTAAACGTGCTCAAAAGGCACGCCAGTCATGGGGACCCGACCAATTTCCTTTCCTGCCGATTTAGTAGTTTGAACCAACTCTAATTCGCGGGCAATTGTAACGGCATCCTGAAAAAAACACTCAAAGAAATCCCCCACCCGAAAAAACAGTAAAGCATGGGGATATTGGTCTTTCACCTCAATGTATCGCTGCATCATCTCCGACAGTTGAGAGCGATCCAATTGTCGGTAGTCCGCATTATTAGGTAAAGATTCCGATCCACTAGGGGAAAAATTCATAAGCGATTTAAGGAGCTTTTAACATCGGAACTGCCAACACACATATTATCATCATTGACAACGTAGTAGGGGAGGCATCTAGCAATCAGGAAGTCCAGACTCTTTATAGCCACCGGGTGCTGAAAGTATCTATATCAAGGTGAACCACCTAGACTATAGCCCTAACCAGAGCTCAGGCTACCATCCAGGTAAATATTACCATTGATGATGTTGACGACACCCAACTACCCCCAAATGCAAGCCGTAAGCAACAAATTTTAACCTAACTCCCAGGCTAATTACTGTTCATGGGGCTTGACTAATGCTACCATTGGACTAAAGGCTATCAACTCAGGGGCTACCAATCGAATTAAAACCCTTTCGTCTCATAGGAGCATGATTTAATCTCAAATTAGGTTAATATTTTAGGGCAATATGGTATAAGAAGCGAGAAGAGTTGAGGATAAACCTATTGCCAGATATGTCAAACCCAAGGAAGCGGCCAAAATCCTTGGAGTCCATGAAAGAATACTCCGCAGATGGGACGACAATGGCTCAATCGAGACCATCAGAACCCCCGCTGGGCAACGACGATACAACGTTGAGTCATATTCTGATTCCATATCAGGCAGTGACAAACGCAAAGTCGTTATCTATGCCAGAGTTAGTAGCCGCGCCCAGCAGTCCGACCTCAACCGACAGGTAACCGCACTGTCCAACCTCTACCCCGAAGCAGAAGTCGTCTCAGAAATCGGAGGCGGGCTCAACTTCAAGCGAAAGAAAATGCTGGCCTTACTGGGACATCATTTGTCAGGAGATGTCCGCATGGTTGTCGTTGCCCACAAAGACCGATTGGCAATATGGGGATTTGACTGGTTTCGATGGCTCTGTGAGTAAAACAGGTGCTCACTCATGGTTCTCAACCAGACAAGTCTCAGTCCAGAACCAGAAATGGTTGAGGACATCCTCGCCCTCCTCCACTGCTTTAGCTCCAGATTATACGGACGGAGTAAATACAAAACTCAGGTCAAAGAAGATCCGGATTTACCCCAGCCCCGAGCTAAATCAAGTCTGGCGTAAATGGCTGGCCGCTTGTCGGTATTGCTACAACCAAGCAATTGCATTATCCCGGAGTGGTAAACGACTAAGCAAGTTAAAGTTACGCTGCGGAAGTGATGCAGAGTGACTTACCCGAATGGGTCAAAGAAACACCCTGCCACATTCGGCAAAATGCCATCTTTGATGCCTATCTCGCCTTTTCAGCCAGTCCTGGCGCAAGGTTTAGGAGCTGTCGGGATAGTTCTCAAGCCATCAAGTTTAACGATGCTAATTTCTCTTCAGGGAGTTGGTATCCAAGACTAACGAAAGGATTAACTTTCATGGTTTCCGAACCCATCCCTAAAACTTGCGGGCAAGGGACTCAGTTGGTGTTTACCAAAGGTCGATGGTTGGCGATTTTCCCTGAGCCAGTTGCCGTTACCCCAACTGAAGCTACTGGCGTAATTGCATTAGACCCGGGTGTGCGAACTTTCATAACTGGGTTTGATGGTTCACGATTTCTGGAATTGGGCTCCGGGGATATTGGAGGCATTACTAGGCTATGTCAACATTTGGATGATTTGATGAGCCGAATCGCCAAGGAACCCTGTCGTTCAAGAAGGCGACGGATGAGGCAAGCGGCTCAACGAATGAGAACCAAAATCCGCAATCTAGTTGATGAAGCCCACAAACAAATTGCTCACTACTTGACTCACAACTACAGCATAATTTTTCTGCCGACCTTCGAGACTTCCGATATGGTTGCCAAGGTGAAGCGGAAAATCAAATCCAAGACTGCCCGCGCCATGCTGACATGGGCGCATTATCGATTCAAACTAACCCTGAGACATCAAGCCGAGATAACTGGAACCACAGTTGTAGATGTGACGGAAGAATACACCAGCAAAACCTGTACTCACTGTGGTCATGTGCATTCCCAGCTAGGTGGCTCAAAAGTGTTCCGATGTCCGGAGTGCGGGTTCACTCTACCCAGGGACTGGAACGGTGCTTTTGGAATCTTTCTAAAAGCTTTGCGGGATACCGCCTCTGTTACCTTAACGGGTAATAGTGCTATCGTCGCATTGTCAGGCAATAGCCGGATAAATGTCGCGTAAATGTATAGCATTAGTCAAGGTGGTTAGGACGCAGCTTTGAGAACGGAATCCATGGCATCATGGAGAGAATCAAACTGCTCACGTGCAGTGGCGAATACGGGCTTTCAGCCACGACCAACATTTCTCTATCTTGTTGAGGTCTGGCGAATAAGGCGGAAGATAGAGTAAACGGCATTGAGCTGCCTCCACCAGTTCAGCAATCCGTCCCCCTTTATGAAACGTTGCATTGTCCAATACTAGAGTCTGACCTGGCTTCAATGTTGGAATTAAGATGAACTCCAACCACAACTCAAACACTGTCCGATGACAACAACCCTCAAAGCTAAAGGGAGCTAAGAGTTGTTGATGACACCATGCGGCTATCATACTTACCCTGCCCTGCCTCTTCCCTGATTTGAGTGCATGGAAGCGTTTTCCTTCCTCGCAGTAACCATAAGGGTAATCCGAGTCCTGACTATTCATGCCGGCTTCATCGAGGTAGACCACTTCTTCCGGCTCCATCTGTTCAATCTGAGCCATAAACTCCTCTCGCTGTTGCTCATCACGTTCTTGGTAGCCGTAAGTTTTTTTCTGGTGAAGCCAATTTTCTTCAAGGCTCTGGATATGGTGCGAGGAGAGATGTCGTCATCCCAAAGTTCAGCCATTTGAGCTGCTGTTTTGTGGCCATGCTCTTGGGCAAAAGCCTTGAATTTTTGCCAGTCGGTAATTTTGTGGTTATTGCCAGGTCGGTGATGAGGTTTAGGGAGGAAGTCTCCGGTCTGTGCTTTTCTTTGCAGCCAGAGATTAATGGTGTTCCGGCTGACATGGAAAACTTGACTGGCTTCTGTTTTGGGCATACCGTCTAGTTCAATGGCATCAATAACTTTTTGTCTGAGGTCGTAACTATAGGGGGCTGGCATTTTTGGTCTTCTTAGTCATCTCGTCCTCTCCATTATACGTCCTAAGTATTCTGTCTTGTGCTATAGATGTGACGGAAGAATACACCAGCAAAATCTGTACTCACTGTGGTCATGTGCATTCCCAGCTAGGTGGCTCAAAAGTGTTCCGATGTCCGGAGTGTGGGTTTACTCTACCCAGGGACTGGAACGGTGCTTTTGGAATCTTTCTAAAAGCTTTGCGGGATACCGCCTCTGTTACCTTAACGGGTAATAGTGCTATCGTCGCATTGTCAGGCAATAGCCGGATAAATGTCGCGTAAATGTATCAGAATCAATCCATCGTTTGGGAAGATCTCAATGTGTCTGGGATGCTGAAAAACCGAAAGCTCAGTAGAGCTATTAGCTGGCAGGGTTGGCGGGAATTCAGGGTTTTGGTTAAGGCTAAATCTGAAAAGTTTGGTCGTCAGTTTAACGTCATCAATCGCTGGGAACCCACAAGTCAAATTGGTTCTGGCTGTGGGTTCCGATGGGGCCAGCTTGATCTCTCTGTCCGTTCAGTGCTTTGCATCAATTGCGGGGCCCAACAGGATAGAGATGAAAATGCAGCCCGAAATATAGAAATGGTCGGCATGGGGCATCGGCACGACCTTAAATGGACACAGAGGGAAGATAAGACTGGCTTGCAAGCACATCGAGCGCGAAGTGTCAAGAATCACCGTAGCTTCAGCCCGGTGAGTATGTCAACTAAAACCCAATTTTGAATTAGGTTGTTGACCTGTTCGGGTATTTCATCATGGGGACAGTGACCAGCATTTAAAAAATATTCCGTCAGTTGGGGGTAATATTCACGAAAGCGATCGCTTCTCGCGCGACAGTTCATCCAAGGATCTCCTTCTCCCCATAACATCAACAGTGGACAGCGAAGACGCGATAATAAAACATCTACCGGATCTCCCTGACGACTCTTAAACACCGATGCAAATACCTTAGCCGCGCCGGGAGTGCAGGAAGGACGATATATTTCCTCCACCAGGCGATCGGTAACAGCACTTTGATCCAAATAAACTTTTTGCAGAGTTTTCCGAATTACTGAACGTCGCCTAGTCCATTGGAAAACCAAAAAAGTCGTCCAGTCCTGAATTAGGAGTGATCGCATCATTCTCGAGGTCTTTTGTTTCCAGGTAGGCGGTTCTATCTTAGTCTGAGTATCCGAAAACGGACCCGCACTATTCAATAAAATCAACCCCGCCACCCCATCAGGATAATCCGCCGCCACGCACAGACTAGCATAACCCCCCAACGAATTACCCGCCAAAACCGTTGGCCGTCCGATCACCTCGGTCATAAAATCATGAAGCTGATCGCGCCACAACTGTCCAGTATATTCCCAATCAGGTTTAGCCGATCGCCCAAACCCTAACAAATCAATAGCCCACACATCAAACTCAGAACTTAATCCCTCAATATTCTTGCGCCAGTGGTCTGTCGATGCACCGAACCCATGCACCAACAATAAAGAGGGGCGTTGGTCAACCTTTGTCGTTGCCACATCCTCACCCGCTGAACCTTCTCTGACATAATAAATCAATTGATCGCGCCACTTCCAATAAGTCCCCTCATAGGAGTTCGAGTCAGTTACTAAAGTAGTTTGCATTTTACTTAAATTCGTTAATTTTATTGGATGTTATACAGCAAAGATTGATTAATAACCACTTATTGATTCTCTCCAGGTAATCCACGCCAAGGCTGGTATTCTTCCAAATCAATCTCATCAAGAGTTGGTCCCTCTGAAGGCTCAACCGTCATATTTGGATGTTGCACCACACAAGCCAGATGAGCCCCTTGTAAACCCCGTTTAATCCGTTCTGGAGTTTCTGCAAACAGCACAAATAGGGGGTAAATATTTTCAGCCTCTTGGGAATACAAATAACTATAATGATGAGGCATCACCCATTCATAGCCACTATCCAAGTAAACCTGAGTTAATCTCCACCGCCTCAGTAAATCCGAAAGATCTTCGTGGGGTTTATGAATAAAAATCAATATTTCCGAGCCGACTTTAACCTTCCATTCTGGATCGCACATCAACACCGCAATATCACAGGGAAGACAAACAGCTTGATTTGGGCTAATAGTAATATGATTATGCCCCGCATAGGAAACACCATTGCGTAACCTGACAATGGGTAGCGGCAGAGTGATCAAACTTTCTTCCGGGCGGCGCAGACTGGGAATCATTTCCCAATAAGGTCGATGCTGTTGCAAAAGATTAATCATTGTATTTGCATAGCTGTATTCAGACAGCAAAGTTTCATAATGGGATTGTTGAACTGGCATTTTTTAAAAACCTGGTAACATCTTTTCCGACCACAGGAGAAATTAATTTCCCCGGCGATTTGGTGTCGTAGCACTTATAAACTCTCAAACACCTTAAACATTGGCAGATACATCGACAGCAGTACAGAAGCCACAATACCCCCTACTACTACAATCATTAAAGGTTCTAGCGCACTGGTTAGAGATTTTACCGCCTCCTCAACTTCCGTTTCATAGAAAGCGCCTACTTTCATTAACATTTTATCAAGTTCCCCAGATTCTTCTCCGATCGCAATCATCTGAATCGCCAAACCTGGGAACACATTTTCTTCCTGTAAAGCCAGACTGATCAATCCCCCCTGTTGAATCTCATTTCTGGCGTACTCAATGGCATTAGCGATCGCCTGATTACCAGCTACATCTCGGACAATTTCCATAGAGTTCATAATCGGCACACCAGAACGAGTCAGACTACCAAAAATAATACAGAAACGCGCCACCGCCGACTTTTCCAGAATCGCACCAAATAGGGGCAGTTTCAAGTAAATCTTATCAAAAAATAACCGCCCAGAGTCAGTTTTATAAGCCACAGTATAGGCAAAATAAATACCAATCAATGAGCCAATTACTATAGCTTGGGGAATAGGCGGCCAAGTCGTACAAAAATCACTGATTTTCAGCATCATCACCGTAAACAGAGGTAACTCCACCCCAATTTGCTCAAAAATACCCGAAAAGGTAGGTAGCAAAAACGTAGCCATACCAAAAAACACAGCGATCGCAATAAACAATACTGTTTTTGGATAAGAAGTTGCCGACTTAATCTCACTCTGAGTTTTATGGTTTTTTTCCATCATCACCGCCAGACGTTCTAGGGTTTCATCCAAAACCCCCCCAGTTTCTCCTGCCGACACCATACTCACAAAAAGCTGGTCAAACACATCAGGAAACTTTCTCATTGACGATGATAATTCCTCCCCTTCTTCCACATCAGCACGCAGAGTATTAATAGCCCTTTTTAGCTTCGCATTTTCACACTGTTCTCCTAGCACACTTAAACAGCGAGCCATCGAGATACCTGCATTAAACATAGCCGCAAACTGACGGGCAAAGATCGCGAGATCTTTCACCGTAATCGATGCCATCGCTACATTCAGATCTTCCTCGAATTTCTTGAAGTCAAAGCCTTGTTTTCGAGAGTGGCTCTTGACCATCCTATTAGTTGTCATATCTCACCTCTATTTATATAGATATAATTGTCAGTCTCCCATAGCACACCAAGTTCGCAACTATAGCAACCCTAAAAAAGGTAGTGACCAACCCCACTTATATGAGAGACTACAAGCAGGGGGGGGTCTGAAAAACTCTCCTTTTTAAGGATGCTTACCTACCTAACTTGGTGGTATTATGCTTTCACCTTCTGACCCTTACCAGCCTTAGGCTGAGGACCAATGAGCCGTTCAAGTTCATCAGGCTTAGAGCTCTTACTCATAGCAGCCTCCCAAGTAGCCTTACCTTCTTGATAAAGTTTGGCCAAAGACATTTCCATCGTCTGCATTCCCAATTTAGCCCCCATTTGGATCTGGGAGTAAATTTGAGAAGTTTTTCCTTCCCGAATCAAGTTACCCATAGCCGGAGTATTAAGCATAATCTCCATAGCCGCACAACGACCGCCACCAATTCGCGGTACCAGGTTTTGACTACAAACCCCCACCAGAGAACCGGACATTTGCGCCCGCACCTGCGGTTGTTGAATAGGGGGGAATACATCCAGCATCCGGTCTACTGTTGCTGAAGCCGAGTTAGTGTGCAGAGTTCCAAAGACCAAGTGACCCGTTTCTGCGGCCGATATCGCCAGACCGATAGTTTCCAAGTCCCGCATTTCCCCCACCAGAATAATATCTGGGTCTTCACGCAAAGCCGCTTTGAGCGCATTAGCAAAACTCTTGGTATCCTCACCCTTTTGGCGTTGGTGAAACAGACTCTTGATATTAGGGAAAACATACTCAATGGGGTCTTCCACAGTCAGGATATGTTCTGAGCGTGTGCGGTTGATCAAGTCAAGTAAAGCGGCCATTGTGGTAGTTTTACCGGATCCTGTCTGTCCCGTCACCAGAACCATACCACGAGGTCTTTCGGTCAAATCCCGCAGGATTTGGGGAACCCCCAACTTATCAGCATTGGGAATTTGAGAAGCCAAAGCTCGCAGACAAGCAGCCCAGCAACCCCGTTCCCGGTAGACATTCACCCGGAACCGAGCCAGTCCCTTAACCCCATAGGCGCAGTCTAGTTCCCAGTTTTGCTCCAACTGCTTACGCTGCATATTATTGAGCATCTGGAAAATCAAAACCTGCACCTCTTCAGCAGAGAGAGTTTCTCCAAATTGGGGTTGTGGAGTCAGTTTCCCGCTGACGCGGTAAAAGATAGGCGCTCCTGCTTGAATGTGAATATCTGAGCCTCCTTGTTCAACCAAAGACTCGAGAACATCCTCAATCATCAAACCACGCATAGATAAACCTCCAATGGAATTTGAGTTTGTACCTTATCGATCGCTTGCGCGCGTCCCAACACACGGAAGGGGGAACATAGCCAGAATTTTTCTAAACTTTCATCCCACCTGATACATTTACGCGACATTTATCCGGCTATTCCCGGACAATGCAACGATAGCACTATTACCCGTTAAGGTAACAGAGGCGGTATCCCGCAAAGCTTTTAGAAAGATTCCAAAAGCACCGTTCCAGTCCCGTGGTAGAGTGAACCCGCACTCCGGACATCGGAACACTTTTGAGCCACCTAGCTGGGAATGGACATGACCACAGTGAGTACAGGTTTTGCTGGTGTATTCTTCGGTCACATCTACAACTGTTCAGTTATTTCCGCGCTTATGTCTCAGGGTTAGTTTGAATCGATAATGCGCCCATGTCAGCATGGCGCGGGCAGTCTTAGACCTGATTAGACGCTTCACCTTGGCAACCATATTGGAAGTCTCGAAGGGGGGCAAAAAATCAGGCTGTGTTATGGGATGGCCAGGGATGCGACCCAATCAACCAAGGGGTTGAAGTCCTCACCGGGTAGTCCCCACGCCCATTTCAGCTCGATTTCATACCCGAAGGTCTCGCACCATACTTGGTATTATACCGTATTGCCGTAAAATGTTAACCTAATTTGAGATTAAATCATGCTCCTTCTATTGTGAATGATTTTTTGTCCGGGTGGGTTCATAACGTGATCTCAAGTTCCCAGCCCAAGACTACTCAAAGGCTGTTTACATAGTAAACCGAGGAGTCAAACAATAGGGACAGTCCAACCATTCCGGCTTTAATTCCGCCGCACATCCTTTACAGGTCAAACCCTGCTTCCGTTTAGCCTTCAACTCCGATTCCAGAGCCGAATCTGTAAAGGTTACCCGTTCCACCTCCTCAAAAGTTGTATGGCCTTCACGCACCAACTGCAAACTGTAGGCTAAGAGAGTTTTCATCCCTTCCTCAACAGCAGCCTCCTTAATTTGTTCAGTGGGCGCTCCCTTAGTAATCAGAATTTGCATCCGCTCCGTTACTTTAAGGAATTCATAAACCCCAACCCGGCCCTTATAGCCTAGACCACCACATTTTTTACATAACTCGCCGCGATCGGCTAGTCCCCGGCGTTGATCTGCCGGAACAGTATTTGCCTTATAGAAAGTAATATCCACCTCCCCAGAAGCAGAAAGACCATAACGACCAAATTCTTGGGGAGTTGGGGTATAGGGTATACGACATTCAGTACATACCCGCCGCATCAAACGTTGAGCCAGGATACCCAACAGAGCCGCAGATACCATGAACGGCTCAACTCCCATCTCATCCAAACGAGCGATCGCCCCCGCCGCATCATTAGTGTGAAGAGTAGTTAAAACCAAGTGTCCCGTCAGAGCCGCTTCAATAGCAGTTTTCGCCGTTTCCAAGTCCCGCGTTTCCCCCACTAGCAAAACATCAGGGTCTTGTCGTAAGAATGCCCGCAGGATATTAGCAAAAGTCAAATCTTTTTCCCGAATCACCTGACATTGGGTAATACCAGGTAGAGCATACTCAATCGGGTCTTCCGCCGTACTAATATTAATACCCGGATCATTGCGCTCTGCCAAAACCGAATACAAGGATGTAGATTTACCAGAACCCGTAGGTCCTGTTACCAAAATCAACCCAAAAGGACGACTAGCAGTTTCTCGGACCATTTCCAAAGTTTCCTGGTCAGAGATCAACTTATCCAAACCCAATTGAGTCGAAGAACTATCAAGAATCCGCAGAACAATCTTTTCCCCATAGCGACTCGGCAGGCTATTGACCCGAAAATCCACCGTCCGGCCCTGATAAATCCGACGAATCCGGCCATCCTGAGCTTGGCGACGTTCAGCGATATCAAGATCGGCAATAATTTTAAAGCGGGAGGTAATAGCAGAAATCACCTTTTTCGGGAAACTAAAATATTCCTGCAAAACCCCATCTTTACGCATCCGAATCCGCATATCATGCTCTTGGGGTTCCACATGGATATCAGAAACACCCTCGGACAGAGCTCTCGCCAGAATCACATTCACAGCCTTAATAACTGGTGCAGTTTCCGCCTCTTGGAGCTGTGCATCGAGGTTCATGTCTCCCATGTCCTCAGAGGCTTCTACCAGTTCTACATCCTCAAACTCACCCTCGCCAAACTGGAGTTTTCTCTCTTCCTCCCGAGCCGCTTCTACTTGCTTGCGCTTAACTTCCTCCTCACCGTAGGCTGTAATCAGTTTGTCATAATCTTCTTGAGTAATAACCCGCCGCTGTAGTTTCCATCCTACCGGACGCAGGATTTGGTTTCTCAACTCATCCAAAGCACTCAGGTTATCTGGGTCAACCATTGCCATCATCACGCTAGGAGTTGGCTCCGACTCGATGATTTTCCAAGGCACAAAACGATGTCGTTTGCAGGTCTCAATAGAAGTTTCCAGCTTTTTGATGATTTCTTCTAGTTCAGCCACCGAAATCTGATCTATTTCTAGGTCAAAGGCCTCAACCCCATAGACAATTTTTAACTCAAATAGCTGTTGTTTTTTATAGTGACGGGCTAATTCCGGGGGTAGAGGCTGACCGGTAATGGATTCGAGAACTTCGGTGAGAGGTTTTCCGCCACGAGAGTCCTGAATAGCCTGCTGTAGTCGCTCAGGGTCAATATATCCTGACTGAATAAGTTTATTACCAAAGGGAGTTGCACTTTGAGCAACAAGAGCAGTTCGCCGGGGGGATGATGTATTGGTCATAGCTGGAGTCAGGTCCTTATGTCTAGGCTTCCCCAAAAAGTTGGGAAAGTTTCTTGGGTGAGTATGGAAGTCTCACTGTTAATTTACAGTTTAACCGCTGGTGCTATATCCACAACTAGGGACTGAGGACATTAGCCCTATTTACCTGGTGCTAAAGCTCAACTTACCAACGGGTGAATATGTTTTCCTGTCGCCGTGGGTGATAGGTTTATTTTGACACTTCTCGCCCTAAAGGGTCGAGGATTCTTCGTTCATAGACTTAACTTGCTCTAGCAGGATTACTCAAACCAGAGTAGAGGTCAAATCTCCCCAAGGGTTTGGATTTATTATCCAAGTTCCCACCTGCCCCGTGGTACTCAAGACAATTTCTTTGGTAAGGTAACCGATCGCCGGGTAATTGTGATTATATGCAGCCGAGGGCATGAAAGTTTGACCAGGGGGTGATTTGAGGTATTTTAACCCGATTTTATAGCTGAACGAATCGCGCCTGTGGTATTAAAATGGATCAAGATCACGAAAGCACGTTAACGGAGAGCGGAGTTTTCCCTAGGCTATAGGCTTAGGGATGCCGTCGCTCGATTTTCTATTATGGACGATAACAAGCAGGAAGACATGGTTCCTAATTCGACAAGTGACAAAACGGATGAGACTACAGAACCTGTAGCATCAGATCCGGGTTCTGTTGAGTCTGAACAGATTGATCAACAGACGGATACTGAATCTGATTTAACATTGGAGCAAGCAACGATCGCTGATGATGGCGAGGAAGCTACGGACGCGGAACTGAGTTCCGATCCGATTTATATTGCCAATGAACAGCTTAATGAGCAGTTGCAGACCATAGCCCAAGCGCGAGAGTCCCTTCAGACTCAACTGATGGATATGACCAGTCAATATCAGCGACTAGCTGCTGATTTTGAGAACTTCCGTAAGCGCACACAGAAGGAAAAAGAAGACCTCGAACTCAATATCAAGTGTTCCACGATCGGGCAGCTTTTGCCAGTGATCGATAACTTTGAGCGAGCCAGAGCCCATATTAAACCCCAAAATGATGGTGAAATGAACATTCACAAAAGCTATCAGGGGGTTTATAAACAGATGGTGGAGTGTCTTAAACAAATTGGAGTATCCCCCATGCGCCCGGAGGGTGAACCATTTGATCCTAATCTCCATGAGGCGGTGATGCGCGAACCGACCAGCGAGTATCCAGAGGGAACAGTGATTGAAGAACTGATGCGGGGGTATATACTAGGCGATCGCGTCTTACGTCATGCCATGGTGAAAGTAGCTACAGAACCAGAACTCTCAGATACCACAGAGGAGCCACCAGCAGAAGGTTCTGAGGATTAATCGCCTAAATCAACTCAATGGGCGCAACTACTGCGCCCTAAGTGTTATACAGCCAGGGAAAGGGGGTAGACTTATGTAGTAAGTGGGTCTAGCTTCTAGGCTCTTATGTTAGAACGGGGATGGCTCTACCATTCATTGCACAAATTTATCGATGAGGAGCTATGGGAAAGGTCATTGGCATCGACTTAGGTACGACTAATAGTTGTGTGGCGGTTCTGGAGGGGGGTAAACCTGTAGTTATTTCCAGTTCAGAAGGGGGACGGACTACACCCAGTATTGTGGGTTTTGGTAAATATGGCGATCGCTTAATTGGTCAGCTTGGTAAACGACAAGCCGTGACTAATGCTGAGAATACCATATTTAGTATTAAGCGATTTATTGGCAGACGCTGGGAAGATACGGAAGTGGAGCGATCGCGAGTTCCCTATAAGTGCGTCTCTGGTAAAGATAATACAGTAGATGTCAAAATTCGTGATCAGGTCTACACGCCGCAAGAAATATCGGCGATGGTGTTGCAAAAACTCAAAGAAGATGCCGAAGCCTATTTAGGGGAAACTGTTGATCAAGCGGTGATTACGGTTCCGGCTTACTTCACAGATGCTCAACGCCAGGCCACCAAGGATGCGGGGACTATTGCGGGTTTAAATGTGTTGCGTATCATCAACGAACCCACAGCAGCAGCCCTATCTTATGGTTTGGATAAACAAGACCAAGACCAAACCATTCTGGTTTTTGACCTAGGGGGAGGCACTTTTGATGTATCTATCCTCCAGTTGGGAGATGGAATTTACGAGGTAAGATCCACATCTGGGAATAACCACCTGGGAGGGGATGACTTTGATAACTGTCTGGTGATGTGGATGGTAGAAACCTTTAAAAAACAAGAAGGGATTGATCTAACATCGGACAAAATGGCTCTGCAACGGATGCGCGAAGCAGCGGAAAAAGCGAAGATCGAACTTTCTAATCGCACCAAAACCTCGATTAACTTGCCATTCATCAGTGCTGATGACTCAGGACCAAAGCACCTAGAACTAGAACTGAGTCGCTCGGAATTTGAAACTTTAGTGGGAGACCTGGTAAAAAGTACCCTCGAACCAGTAACCCAAGCCCTCAAAGATGCCAGTTTAGAACCCCAGGATATTGATAAAATCATTTTGGTGGGAGGTTCAACCAGAATTCCCGCAGTACAGCAAGCAATTAGTAAACATTTTGGCGATCGCAGTCCCGATCGCTCTGTTAACCCCGATGAAGCGGTAGCCCTAGGAGCAGCAATCCAAGCCGGGATTTTGGGAGGAGAAGTCAAAGACCTACTGCTTTTGGATGTCACCCCTTTGTCCCTGGGTTTAGAAACCCTAGGGGAAGTGTTCACCAAAATCATCGAACGCAATACTACCATCCCCACCAGTCGTTCCCAAATGTTCTCCACCGCCACCGACGGACAAACCTCTGTGGAAATTCATGTGCTGCAAGGGGAACGAGCCATGGTTAAAGATAACAAAAGCCTGGGTAAGTTCCTACTGACTGGCATTCCTCCCGCTAAACGGGGTGTGCCACAAATTGAGGTATCTTTTGATATTGATGCTAATGGGATATTGAAAGTATCTGCTATAGATCGTGGCACAGGCCGAGAGCAAAGTATTCAAATCACCAATACCGGAGGACTGAGCGAGACGGAAATTGAGCGAATGCGACAGGAGGCAGAGCTTTACGCCGAGGAAGACGAAGCCCACAGACTGATTGCCGAGTTGAAAAATCAATCCCAGACCCTGTTCTATAATTGTAAGGTGACATTAAAGAACAATGCCAAAGCAATTAGTAATGAACTTAAAGAGCGAACCCGAACCGAAGCAGCCGCTTTAAAGAAAGCAGTTAACGACCCCAAAATCTCTTTAGGGGATATGCAACGACAAGTTGAGAGTTTCCAAAATTTGCTCTATGAGCTAGGTTCTGCGGTTTATGCAGCACATGAGCAGGGAGATAGGGGGAATGGGTCAGCGACTGAAGAACCCCAGATGCTAGACTCAGAAGAAGATGAAAGCACAGACTCTGACATGGACTCTGAAATCGGCAATAGTGACGAGACAGAATCTAAAGAATTAGAGGGCTCTGAGAGCCAAAGTCTGGGTGGTTCATAGAGATAAGTTGACCGCTAACGGTTAAATGGTCCCATTAAAGGTTGGGATGTGGGATGATGTAAAATAGGGGTTTCCCTAAACGGTGGGGTTGGTAGTTTATGCTTAATCCAACCCCTAGTTAAGGAAAGACCTAACTCTAGGTTTGTTCTGTAGTTTTAGTAATTAATTTTTAGAAAAAAGCTTTATGGCAGGCGATTACTATGATGTCCTCGGTGTCTCCCGCGACGCAGACAAGGAAGAAATTAAACGAGCTTACCGTCGTCTGGCTCGTAAATATCACCCGGATGTAAATAAGGAGCCGGGGGCTGAAGAAAGGTTTAAGGAAATCAACCGCGCCTATGAGGTGCTTTCGGAACCGGAAATCCGCGCCCGTTATGATCGCTTTGGGGAAGCTGGGGTATCTGGTGCTGGTGCAGGGGGCTATGGTCAGGACTTTGGCGATAGTTTTGCTGATATCTTTGAAAGTTTTTTCAGTGGTTTTGGTGGGGGTATGGGCGGCCCTACGGCAGCCAGACGACGCACGGGACCCACGCGAGGGGATGACCTGCGCTTAGATTTGCGCTTGGAGTTTAAAGAGGCTATTTTTGGCGGGGAAAAGGAAATCCGTATCCGTCACTTAGAAACCTGTGAGACTTGCAATGGGACGGGGGCGAAGCCGGGAACTTCTCCTAAAACTTGTTCTACCTGTGGGGGTAGTGGTCAAGTGCGACGGGCGACTCGTACTCCCTTTGGTAGCTTTACTCAGGTTTCGGTTTGTCCTACCTGTAATGGTACTGGACAGATGATTGAGGAAAAATGCGTCAGTTGTGGTGGAGAAGGCCTGAAAGAGGTAACTAAAAAGCTGAAAATTACGATTCCGGCTGGGGTAGATAATGGCACGCGGTTGCGGGTATCTAATGAGGGGGATTCGGGAAAACGAGGTGGCCCGGCGGGGGATTTGTATGTATTTCTGTCGGTGGACTCAACACCGAATTTCAAACGTGATGGTATTAATATCCTGTCAGATGTGAAAATCTCTTACCTGCAAGCGATTTTAGGCTGCACTTTGGAGGTGGAAACGGTTCAGGGTACGACTTCTTTAACTATTCCGGCGGGGACACAACCGAATACGGTGCTGACTCTGGAAAATCAGGGTGTCCCTCGTTTGGGAAATCCGGTGAGTCGGGGAGATCACTTGATTACAATTTTGATTGATATTCCTACCCGGATTACTAATGAGGAGCGAGAACTTTTGGAACAGTTGGCCCAAATTAAGGGAGAACGTACCGGAAAAGGAGGCCTGGAAGGGTTCCTTGGTAATTTGTTCCAAAAGTAAAACATTCGATTGATGGCTTGGATTGATTGTTCCTTTTGTGTGAAGAGTCTATGACTGGTTCAGATACTTATTCGGCTGATGCTAAACTTGATTTGCGCGGCACCCCCTGTCCGATTAATTTTGTGCGGACTAAGTTGCGTCTGCAACAAATGACACCGGGGACTTTGCTGGAGGTGTGGTTAGATGGCGGCGAACCTATTGAACAGGTTCCTGATAGCTTGGTGATGGAAGGATATGCTATTGAGGAGGTTTGCGATCGCGGAGAGTTTTTTGCGATTATGGTTCGTTGTCCGCCTGTGAAGAGTTTATGACGGCTGATCGCATAATGGGAACGGTAGTTGCTGGTCAGGCTAATTTTTATCAGGTTTGTCTGAGTCCTGACCAGTCTCCGTCTGGGAATGGGGCCGGGGGGGAAGCTAAACGGATGACTTTGCTTTGTACCTGTCGCGCTCGTTTAAAGAAAATTGGTCAGAAGGTGATGGTGGGCGATCGCGTGGTGGTCTCCTGTCCAGACTGGCAGGGGGGTAGAGGGGTGATTTCTGAGATTTTACCCCGTAAAACTGAGCTGGCGCGCCCTAGTATTGCTAATGCAGACCATTTATTATTGGTGTTTGCAGTGGCTGAACCCGACCCAGATCCGGTGACTCTCAGCCGCTTTCTACTCAAGGCGGAGTCTACTGGGTTGGAGGTGAGTTTGTGCTTTAATAAGTGCGATTTACTGCCCCCTGATAGCCTCCGAGAATGGTACGATCGCATGAGAGGCTGGGGATATGACCCTTTGATGATTAGTGTCTATCATGGGGTTGAATATCGCTTTGAGGGCGATCGCATGGAAACTTCGCCGACTCTGAATTTATCATCAAATTCGGCTGGGTTGGACAAACCCGGTTTCGGGGAAAGTTCGCCTTCCCTCACTAGAGATGGTGATAGAAACCAGGTTTCTGGCACTGCTAATTCTCTGCTGGATCGCTTGCGCCTGAAAACTACGGCTATCTCTGGTCCGTCTGGTGTGGGGAAGTCTAGTTTGATTAATAAACTGATTCCTAATAGTCATTTGCGGGTGGGGGAAGTGTCGGGAAAATTGGGGCGAGGACGGCATACTACCCGCCATGTGGAATTGTTTGAATTACATAACGGGGGTTTCCTGGCTGATACTCCGGGGTTTAATCAACCGGAATTGCAATGCGACCCTCACCAGTTGGGTAATTATTTCCCGGAAATTCGCGATCGCTTAACTAAGGGTAAGTGTCAATTTGATGATTGTTTGCACCGCGAAGAACCATCATGTGTGGTGCGTGGAGACTGGGAAAGATACCCCCAATATCTCCATTTTCTTGAGGAGGCGATCGAGGCTTGGGAAACGTCTCAACATCAACCACTAGAGGAGGATCGCCTCAAATCTAAAAGTAAATCTGGAGGGGGAAAACAATATGAACCTAAATTGCAGTCTAAAAAATATCGCCGATCTTCCCGTCGCTTAGAACACCAAAATTTACAACAACTTTGTGAAGATTTGGATGAGGTCTAAAACAACTTATCTATTAAATGGAGTAGCCGAGCCATGTCAGATTCTCCAACTACTACAGGCGCAATAACCACCGGATTAGTGATTGGTTTATTGTTTATGGGGGGCTTTTTTTGGGTAGGCTATTCGCTGCCATTTAGTCTGCTGTGTAGCTTTTTGGGTGGTGTATCTGCTTATCAATTAATAACTTGGTGGCATATAGACTCTCTGCCAAAGATTGAGGAGTCTAATTCCTCGAACCCAGAAGTTGGCAAGGTGTACAAGTCGATTCATAAATTTTTGTTTAAATCTCAGTATAATAAACAATCAAAAAAACTTGCCCATGAGCCAGTTTCTAAAGGTCCTGTGTCTCTGATGGGATGGGTTTTAAAAGAACATTCCAAACGCAATACAGATAATTAATCATCAGGAGAAACCGGGTTTTGGGGTTGCTATGGCAGGAAAAACCCGGTTTTAATAATTCATCATGTACCCTCCCAGCGGAGGTATTTAGACGGGAATAGTTGGGTTGAGTTGTTGTTGGTTAGGTTGGGTTTGTGAAGTTGGTAATAATTCGGGGTTAACTATTGATAATTGTACGGCACAGGCTTTTAATTCTGGTTGTTTAGACTCAGGACAACATTCAGGGTGAGTCATGGCGTTGGCTTCGGTATTATCTCCCCATAAAGCGCCCCAGTGCATGGGTACAAATACAGTTCCCGGTGCGATCGCTTTAGTAATTTGAGCGGGAAAATAAGCCTTTCCACGGCGCGATCGCACTTGCACTAAATTGCCGGATTCAATGCCTAATTTCTGGGCATCTTTGGGGTGAATTTCCATAAAAGGAGTGGGGTGCATTTTGCGGATTTTCTCAATTCTCCCGGTTCGTGTTTGAGTGTGCCAATGGCCGTATAATCTCCCCGTTGTCAACACTAAAGGATAATCTGGATCTGGGGGTTCAGCTAATCCTTTGGAGTAATAAGCCGCAAATTGTGCGCGACCGTCAGGGGTATTAAATCGTAAATCAGTATATAAACGTTTAGGGGTGCGATTAATTTCGGTTTCCGTCTCAGGACAAGGCCATTGAATAGGACCAGAAACCATTAAACGATGATGACTCAACCCAGATAAATCGCAGGGACGGTTACGAGTTAAGCGGACAAATTCCTGGTAAACTTGAGCGGAATTAGCGAAATTAAATGGTTTTGGAAAACCTAACCTCCGCCCTACTTCGGCGAAAATTTCCCAGTCGGCTTTAGCTTCTCCTAGGGGTTGACGAAAAGCCTGACATAAAGTGACGACCCGTTCAGAATTAGTCATAGTCCCGGTTTTTTCTCCCCACTGGGCGGCGGGTAGTAAAATATGGGCATATTCAGCGGTTTCTGTAGGATAATAAGCGTCCTGATAAATGGTAAAAGGCGATCGCATTAAAGCCGCTTTAGTCCTTTCTAAATCCGGCATACTGACTGCTGGATTAGTCGCCGCCACCCATAATAACCCCACTTTACCAGTTTCTAATCCGGTAATCATTTCCCAAGCATTCAAACCCACTTGGTCAGAAATCTGACCGGGTTCTAGTTCCCAAAATTGCTCAACCTCTCTCCGGTGTTGGGGATTTGTGACAACTCGATAACCGGGTAAAATATGGGCAAGTCCTCCCGCTTCTCTACCTCCCATAGCATTAGGTTGACCTGTTAAAGAAAAAGGACCCGCCCCAGGTTTACCAATATTTCCAGTCATCAAATGAAGGTTAATCAGAGTCCGCACTTTCGCAGTCCCTTCGGAAGACTGATTTATCCCCATTGACCACATAGATAAAACTCGTTGAGACTCACCCCACCACCTAGCAGCTTGTTCAATATCATCCAGACGAATACCACAGGTTCTGGCTACTAATTCCGGGGGATAAGATTGGATTACCTGCATATAATCAGGGAATCCTTTGGTACATTCATCAATAAATAAAGAATCTATAAAACCCCAACGCATTAAGAGGTTTGCTATACCATTAAGTAGGTCAATATCGGTTCCGGGACGGATGGCTAAATGTAGGTCTGCGGCTTCAGCGGTTTGGGTGCGGCGAGGGTCCACCACAATCATTTTGACTTGGCGATTTTTCTTATGGTGAACCCGCAAACGATTAAAAACTATGGGGTGACATTCAGCGGTATTAGTGCCAATTAAAAAGGCACAGTCGGTTTTTTCTAGGTCGTCATAACAACAGGGGGAACCGTCTGAACCGAAACTTTTGATATAACCGGAGACGGCTGAAGACATACACAGGCGGGAATTGGCATCAAAATTATTGGTTCCCAAACAGCCTTTAATTAGCTTTTGGGCGATGTAATAGTCTTCGGTTTGGAATTGACCTGAACCATACATACAGATAGCATCAGCCCCCATGGTGTGGCGGACGGTTTGAATGCGGTTGACAATAAGGTTATAGGCTTCATCCCAGGTGGCGCGACGAAAAGGTTGATCGAGGGTCTCTCGGATCATGGGATATTTCAGGCGGTTTTTGTCTATGGCTTCGGCAATTGTTGCGCCTTTGACGCAAACTTTACCGAGGCTGGAGGGGTGAGTGCGATCGCCTCTAACTTGCCAAATTGGATTTCCTTGGGAGTCTCTATTTGTCGCTTTTCCGGGTTGTGCGGGGGGTAAAACTTCTAAGCCGCAACCAACACCGCAGTAAGGACAAAGAGTTTTTGTTAATTCAGTCATTTTAGATTAATGGGTGGTAATTGTGGCAGTTTTGATTATAGTATATCAGTCACCTATTTGCTGGCAATTGGGGGGAGTTGACTGTGATTAATTATCTGCTAAAATCAGCCAATTAATTAATCAATCCACCCCAACCGGAAGTTAATCACCGTAACCACGGAGGATAGTCATCTAGGAAGGATAGGGAATTATTGTCGGTTCAGGGGCGAGTAGCTAATTTGATGCTAGTTAATAACCCGCCCCTATTTAGGAGTTATTTGGCGACAGGGATAATGTCTTCGTTGGCTTGTAATTCTTCTTGATGATGGTCAGCAAAAGACCCTTGAGGTTCCTTGAGGAAAAACCAACAGAGGAAAGCGACAATCATGCTAGTTACTCCTAACATCTCGAAGAAAATTCGGTTGCCGATATCACCTTCTGGAAATAGGCTAAATAGTGTTAGATAAACGACTGCACCCACATTTCCATAAGCCCCAACATTTCCGGCAATTTGTCCAGTAACACGGCGTTTAATGAGGGGAACGATCGCAAAAGATGAACCTTCCCCAGCTTGTACAAAGAATGAACAAGTCATGGTTAAAAGTACCGCCAAAGGTAGCCACCAACCACCATTAACTCGACCCATAATTAAATAAGCAAATGCCATTCCCGCAGTCAGAACCGCCATGGTATTTTTACGGCTACCTAATTTATCAGAAATTAGACCTCCACCGGGGCGAGACATTAGGTTCATGAAAGCATAACTAGCAGCTATCATTCCAGCGGCTGGTTTACTGAGTCCAAAAGTATTCTCAAAGAAAGCGGGAAGCATTGACACCACAGCTAATTCTGAGCCGAAGTTGACAAAATAGGTCAATTCCAAAATAGCAACTTGGGAAAAATTGTAACGGTCTGCGGGGGGATAGTGTTTGTGACCAAGGATTAGTTCTTTATTCGCTTCCCAGCAGTTATAACCTTGGAAAAGATATAAACCGAATAAGGCTACCCAAACGATATAAAGTTGCGGTGAGGTCAAGAAACCTACTTTACTTAAACGCCAAGCTAGGATACCCAACACACCTACTAGGGGAATATTCATGAGCATCAAAAACCAGAAGTCTTTGGGGGTGGTTACTTCTAAACCTCTGGCGCGTTGGGGTTTTTGATAGACTTTTCCTGGGGGGGTATCTTGGACGTTAAAGAAGTAGAAAGCACCATAAGCAGCGGCGATAATTCCTGTTAATGCTACGGCTACTCGCCAGTTAATTACCCCCCCAGAACCGAAGGTTAAAATTGCTGCTAGAGTGGGTAAGCTAAAGGCAGCGGCGGCGGAACCAAAATTACCCCAACCGCCATAAATTCCCTCGGCTAAACCGATTTCTTTGGGGGGGAACCATTCGGCTACCATGCGGATACCAATTACAAATCCTGCACCCACTATGCTGAGGGCTAAACGGGAAATTACTAATTGATTAAAGTTTTGGGCTAAGGCAAATGCTGTACAGGGAATTGCTGCATAAATTAGCAGTAATGAGTAGGTGATTCTAGGACCGTATTTGTCTAGCAGCATCCCAATAATAATCCGGGCGGGAACTGTGAGGGCAACATTACAAATAGCGAGGGTACGAATTTGACTTATTTCTAAGCCCATATCGTCTTGAATAGCTGTGGCTAAAGGTGCAAAGTTGAACCAGACGACAAAGGAAAGAAAGAAGGCAAACCAGGTTAGGTGTAGGATTTTGTATCGGCCTTTTAAAGACCATAATTCGGTTAGCATTTTGATTAAATGGTGGGGTAAAACAACGGTGGAAATTGGCGGGGGTCAGGACTTGATGAATTGGTATAATTACTCAATCATCAAGGCAGGTAAGGGAATACTATTGGGCAACCCAAGGGTTGACTTGTAAAGTGCCACTGGGAGTCATGACTACGAGAAATTCAGCCTGGGGTTGGTTTTCGGTGGTGGCTTGACTTAATTGGAGAATGGGAGTCTGATTAAGATATTTGGCGGCGGCGAGGTTGATGGTTTTGTATTGGGCGATCGCACCTGTTTGATTGACTGAGACCTGATACACTAGGTTCTCGGTAAAGGTAGGGTACTGTTGCCAGTTTTGGTCAATTTGGGTGTATAATTGGGTGGTTAAATCAGCGATCGCATTCGGATCGGTGATGGGGGTTACGGTGGCCTCTAGTGTTGGGGTTTCTACGGTTTCTGGGACAATTTCGACAGCAGTTACAATGGTTTCGGCTTGGGGTTGCTGTTGTGCGTAGTGGTTGGATAGTAGTTGCTGCCAACTGTTAAGATAAAATCCTGAAAAGGCAATTAAGCCAATGACTGACACGATTTTCAGACCGACGGAAGAGGTTAACGAGTTGGGGGTAGTTTGAATGGATGTCATGGAGATTTTCTGATAGTAAAGTTGACTAGCACCGGACTACATTTCCCTAGCTTTATGAGCGATCGCCTCTTTATTTAATCATAACTTTTATGGATTGGGCTATATCAAAAATGAGGATAAGTACATCAAAACTAGCCCTAAGTTTATGATAATTGCATAAACAACAACCTAAATATGGGTGATTAGGGAATGATAACCGGAAATTAAACTACTCCTAAAGCTGCCGAAAATTTGAGCGATGACTTTAAGAATTGATCAGTAGGTTAAAGCTGAAAAATCAGTTAAAGTGTAGCTAATATTACAAAATCCTAAGTTTGATGAACTTTTTGCATATTAACAATGTTATTTTTGCATGATGGGGTAAATTGTAGTCATGATTAGTATTCCCAAAAGCGATCGCTACTGGCTAAAAAATGCCCATATTCCCTACTGTTTACTGGAAGTAAGCCAACCGGACTGGTTAAGCCAACAGACGCGGGAGGGGCTAATATTAATCGATGTGGAAATTACATCGGGGAAAATTAGCCAACTGCGACCCGCTGGAAATACAGACACGGCTGATATCCCCTGGGTAGACCTGCGGGGGGGACAGGTTTGGCCCTGTTTTGTGGACTTACACACCCATTTAGATAAGGGCCATATTTGGCAGCGATCGCCTAATCCCGACGGGACTTTTACCGGGGCGCTAAATACTGCTATTTCCGATAGTGAAAAATACTGGACCCCTGAAGATATCTATCAGCGGATGGAATTTGGTTTAAAATGTAGTTATGCCCATGGGACTCAGGCTATCCGCACCCATTTAGACTCAGCCGGAAAACTCACAGAAATTAGCTGGGAAGTATTGAACAGTCTGCGGGAAAAATGGTGCGATCGACTATTTTTGCAAGCTGTATCCCTGGTATCTCTGGATTATTACTTAACCCCCCAAGGAGAAAAACTAGCCGATAGAGTAGCAGAAATGGGCGGCATTTTAGGGGGTGTCGCTTATATTAACCGTGACCTTGATCAACAAATGGAGCGAGTATTTGACCTAGCCAAAGACCGGAATTTATCCTTAGATTTCCATGTCGATGAAAATGGCGATCCTGATTCTAATACCCTATATAAAATCGCCGAATATGCGGTTAAATCTCAATTTGAGAATCCCATAATTTGCGGACATTGTTGCAGTTTATCCGTCCAGAGTCCCGAAGTGATTAACCAGACCATTAATCTGCTTAAATCATCTAATATAGGGATTGTCAGCTTGCCCATGTGCAATTTATATCTGCAAGATAGACAATATTCTAACCATTCAAATACACCCAAAACCCCAAAATGGCGAGGGGTCACACTTCTGCATGAATTAAAACAAGCCGGAATCCCCGTAACAGTCGCGAGTGATAACTGTCGTGATCCCTTTTATGCTTTTGGAGATCATGACGTTTTAGAAGTCTTCAAAATGTCAGTCAGAATCGGCCATTTAGATCATCCATCAGGTGACTGGCCCCAAATCGTCACCAAAACCGCCGCCGATCTAATGGGATTATCAAATCTAGGAAGGCTGAAGGTAGGCATTTCCGCCAATCTCATCGCTTTTAAAGGCAGAAATTTCAGTGAATTACTATCGCGATCGCAGCATGATCGGGTTATCATCAGAAACGGTGCATCAGTATCAGCTTCTATCCCCGACTATGCTGAGTTAGACGACCTAATAACTAGCGACTTCACCGAATAGCCGTTACCATGAGGAAGAAACCCTCAGCCTTCAAGTCATTGTCAACTGTATATTCCATGTTTCATCTGTCAGTGTCTTGACTCTCACCTATGACTCAGCCATCATTTCCAGCTAATATAACTAATGCTGTCAAATCTCCCCAGGCGACAACCCTGATGAGTTGGGGGTTAATGTCCCTATTGATATGGCATAGCAGCACACCTATCAGCCTAGCGCAAACTCAACCTTCTATCCCCATCCCCACTATTACCCCCGCCTCAATTCGTGTTCCTGATGCCTATACCCTCGGTCCAGGAGATTTGCTAAGGGTAGATATTCTCGATGTTCCTGAGTACAGTGGCGAATACCTGATTTTGACTGATGGGACACTCAATCTGCCTCTAATCGGTCAAATTACCGTAGCTGGTTTATCAGTTTCTCAACTGACCGAGAAAATTTCCGCCGCCTATACTCCCTTTGTACAACAACCATTCCCCAGCGTGAGAATTATTACACCCCGTCCCATTAGCATTGCCGTTGGGGGGGAAGTACAAAGACCGGGAACATACATTCTCCCCCTTTCCACATCTAACACCGTTGAGCGACAATTTCAGTTCTATACAGTAACTCAGCTTCTCCAGCAGGCGGGTGGGATTACTCAATCAGCAGATATTACTCAGGTTAAGGTGCAGCGACAAGAACCCACCAGGCTAAATATTGTCGTCAACCTCAAGGAATTGTTGGAAAATGGAGATTTAAGTCAAGATCTGGTTTTGCGCGATCGCGATACAATTGTAGTACCCACCGCCGAAAGTCTTGATCCCGTCGCTATTCGACAGATTAATTCCGCTAATTTTGCGCCCGAGGAAGTACCCCCTTTTCAAGTAGTTATCGTCGGGGAAGTATTTAATCCGGGAACCCATATTATGGGGGAAGGAATGGCGAATTTGCCGGAATTACCGACTATTACTCAAGCTATTCAAAGGGCGGGAGGTATTAAGCCTCAAGCTAACCTGCGTCGCATTCAATTACAAAGACTGACTCAGGCGGGTGAATTAAAGACTATAACTGTTGATTTGTGGCAATTACTGACCACTGGTGATGCTACTCAGGATATGAGTTTACAGCCAGGAGATTCTATTATAATTCCTACCGCTAGTGCCGTGCCACCCGATGAGATTATTTCCCTCGCCAGTGCTAGTTTTTCACCCAGAACTATGATGGTTAATGTGGTGGGAGAAGTCGCACAACCAGGGGCGCTGCAAGTACCGATTAATACAACCCTTAATCAAGCCATCTTAGTGGCGGGGGGGTTTAATCAGCGGCGGGCGAATACTGGCTCCGTGCAACTGCTGCGTTTGCATCCTGATGGTACCGTTTCCCGTCGTCAAATTTCCATTGATTTTCAAGCCGGACTAAATGCACCGAATAATCCCGTTTTACAACGAGATGATGTCGTGGTCGTGAACCGTTCAGCCTTAACTGAGGTAGCCGATACTTTTGAAGAAGTGTTAAGACCTGTGGGGGGTCTGATTGGGATCTCTGCTGTACTGAATATCATTCATGTTTTAACAGAGGATAGAGATAATAATTAAAGTCCTAAGATGGTAGTATTTGAGAGAAGAGGTAATGGTTATGGATTTTAGTAATATTGAACACCGAGAATCTATTGATTTAGATTTAGGGAGATATTTACAAACATTGAAACGCCGATGGTTTTGGCTGCTGGGGGTTTTTGTGCTGAGTGTATCTGGGGCTGTATATGCTACCCAATTTTTGACCCCAACTTATGAAAACTCTGGCAAAATTTTATTTAAGGTAGACCGTACTTCTTCTTTAGCTGGTATTGGTGAAGGGTTAGGGGAACTGAAAGCACTATTGGCGGATCAGACTCCTTTGAGTACCCAGATAGAATTAATGTATTCTAATCCTCTGTTAGAAACAGTGATTGAGCGCTTGAATTTAACTAATGAGGATGGTGAACCCGTGGCTCCAGAGGATATTAGACGCAATTTAGATATGAGAATTATCGGCGGCACGGATATTGTTCTGTTAACCTATCAAAGCCGAAATCCCCAAGAAGTTGCTGATGTTATTAATACCGTGATGGAGGTTTATATTGAGGCTAATGTGTCTAGCATTCGACAAGACGCTTCCGGCGCGAAAGAGTTTATTCAGGAACAGCTACCTAGGGTACAAAAGGAGTTGTTTCTGGCGGAAAAATCTATTCAAGATTTTAAGGAAAGAAATGAGATAGTAGACCTGGGAACGGAGTTTGCTATATCCGTACAAGAAATGGCGCAGTTAAATCGCAATATTACTACTTTAGAAGCTGAATTAAATGCGGTGCAATCTTTGGTTAATTCCTTGGGAAATCAAGTGGGTTTGAACTTGGAAGAAGCTATAGCCGTAAATACTTTAAGTCAGTCTCCGGTGGTGCGAGCAGCTTTACAAGAATTGGAGAATGTGGAGGGGGAATTAGCCCAGGAACAAAGACGTTTTCGAGATGAAAATCCCCGGATTATTTCTTTAAAGGGAAAGCGAGATAATCTGGAGAATTTGTTACAAAGAGAAATTCAAGTGTATTTGGGTAGTAGCAGACCCTTTTCTCGCGGGTTGCTCAGGGTTATGGATGTCAAAAATAACAAGATTGAAGAGTTTGTTAATGCGGAAATTCGGCGGCTGGATTTGACTAAGCAGCTTGACTCTCTCTATGAGGCGCGTGATGGTTTGGAAAGGAGAGCTAGGATCTTGCCACAATTAGAACAACAACAGCAGGAACTTGAGCGCAAAGCTGAGGTGGCTCGTCTGACTTATCGGACTTTACTACAAAATCTTGAGGAAGCACAAGTGGCAGCCAATAAGATTACCAATAATGCCAGAATTATCGAAACGGCTAACGTTCCAGATGAGGGAAAAACGGCAAAAGTACCGTTGTTGGCTTTGGGAGTAATGGGGGGATTAGTCGCCTCAACTACTTTATTGCTGTTGATGGAAATGGGAGATAAATCTCTGAGGACTGTGGCGGAAACTAGGGATTTATTTGGATATACTTTGTTGGGTATTATTCCTTCTTTTGCAGCGCCGCCTTTTTACCGCTATTTGACGGGAGGCGATCGCTCTTCTGTACAGGTTCCGGTGGTGGATACACCCGGTTCCTTAATTAGCGAAATTTATCGGATGATTCAGGCTAATTTGAAGTTTTTGGGTTCCGATCGCAAAGTGCGGGTAATTGTGGTAAGCAGTTCCGTACCACAGGAGGGAAAATCAACGGTTTCCGCTAATTTGGCGGCGGCGATCGCCCAGCTTGGACATCGGGTGATACTCATTGATGGGGATATGCGACAACCGATTCAACATCATATCTGGGGTTTAACTAATGCGGTGGGATTAAGTGATGTACTCGTGGAAGAGGCGACTCTTTCCGAAGCCGTGAAGCCGGGAATTGACCAACTCGATATTTTGACCGCTGGGGTGACACCACCCAATCCGTTAGCACTTTTGGATTCTCGACGCATGACTTCCTTAATTCGGAATTTTTCGGAGGAGTATGATTTTGTAATTATTGATACACCACCATTGTTATTAGCCGCCGATGCTTTAACTTTAGCTAATATGGCTAGTGGGGTGTTAATGGTCGCTAGACCCCGAATTCTTGACCGCGATAGCGCTAAAGCCGCTAAGGAAATATTAGGGCGATCGGGTCAGCGGATCTTGGGGACGGTGATCAATGGGATTAGCAAGAATGAGTCCACTAAGTATTTCTATCATGCTCAACGCTATTTCCCTCTCCAAAAATCCCATCGGCGCGATCGCTCCGCACCCCCGAAAATATCTTCTAGGAGTTCTTCTTAGATATCAAACTATCCCTATACCAGGTTAATTAAGCCTGGAGACTCCCTGACAGCAACAACTTTACCAAAACTTTACATAATCTACATTAATTTTTACATTTCTCTCTTGGTTTCACTGATAAAAATGCTATGATGCACAACAGGTTAACGGGTGTAGATTTAGACCAAAAACATCAATATTTTAATGGACAAATACTTAAAATATTTGGAATCTAGTTTTACGGTTTTTGCGATTATTCATTATAGCGCTAACTGGTTGCCTCTGATTTTATCTGGCGGCGCAAGCGAGGGTGATGGTACAGATATCAATTCCTTTGATTTTCGATTAAATGTGCTGGTGTTTCTGCTGACTTATTTGGTTTCGGTAGCTTTACTATTGCTACGGTGGAAAAAGTGCTTAATTTCTGTTAAAAGAGGTCCGGTTATCTGGGTGATGATTTTGATTGCGATCGCCTCCTATTTTTGGTCAGATTTTCCGGCTCGTACCCTCAGAAGTTGTATTGGCTTAATAGGGACTACACTGTTTGGTGTTTACTTAGGTAGTCGTTATACCATCAGAGAACAACTTAAACTTTTGGCTATTTCCTATGGAATTATTGCCGTCCTTAGCGTGGTTTTGGCGATCGCTTTACCTCGTTATGGCATCGAACAAGCCGTTCACTATGGGGCTTGGCGAGGCATATATAACCATAAAAATCTTTTAGGAAGAGCCATGACATTAGGTGGTATAGTATTAATATTATCACCCGGTCTTTTTGACCAGGCAAAGCGCTGGATGGCTTACATGGCGATCGCTATTGCTTGTTTGCTATTAGTCATGGCAAAATCATCAAGTTCCCTAATTAACTTTACAATTTTATTGACCAGTGTCATAGCCTATCGGGTGCTGCGATTTCGGTATATTTTACTGATTCCTTCATTTCTAGCCCTTGTCACTTTGGGCGCTACTATATTTTATATCTATACAGAGATGGCCGATGAATTATTAGGATTAATTGGCAAAGATCCAACCCTTACTGGTCGCACAGAACTGTGGGTGTGGGCTAGAGAGATGATTGACAAGCGCCCCTATTTAGGATATGGTTATACGGCATTTTGGCAGGGATTAGATAGTGCCTCAGCTTATATTATTAGAGCTGCAAGGTGGCCGGTTCCTTATTCCCATAATGGAATACTCGATATGTGGTTAGACATAGGCTTATTAGGCGTTGTTACTTACTTTTCGGGGTTTGGAATTAACTTGTTAAGGTCGGTTTTTATCGCAAGATTTAGTGTCGGAATAGAATATTTATGGCCCTTAATATTTCTGACTTATTTAGTCTTAACTAATGCAACTGAAGGAGGTATAATTTCTCAAAACAGTATATTTTGGGTATTATATACAGCCCTATCCATTTCAATTATGGAACCTATGGAAAAACCCAAACCATCTCATCCTGAATTTGATGGCTCAAGATGATCAAAACTACTCCCCAATTTGAATTAATTTAAATACCAATTAAAATTATGAACATCACGTCTCAACCCTCTGGATCAGAATACAGCTTTTGTTTGGTTACACCGAGTTATGCACCGGACTTTGAGAGATGCCAATTTTTGTGTTCTACAGTTGATAAGTTCATACCTTCGTCAACAAAGCATTATATTATTGTTGATCGAAAAGATTTATCAATATTTAAGTCACTCCCAAATAATCGCACAGAAATTTTAGTTGTTGAAGAGGTGATTCCTGGATGGATCAAAAGGATACCTTTTGTCAAAAATGGTTGGTTTAGCTTTAAAAGTCTTCCCATTCGTAACTGGCTGCTTCAGCAAATTATTAAGCTGTCAGCGGCACAATTTGTGTCTGAAGATATTTTGATGTTTGTGGATTCAGATGTTGCCTTTGTGCGTCCTTTAAATCCACAAGAACGATTTGTTAAAGATGGAAAAATTCGCTTTTATCGAGAGCCTAATTCAATTCCTCGCTCTTGGGAGTCTCATTATAGTTGGTATGAAACTGCTAGTAAATTACTGATTACCCCTATGGTTGATTTTCCGGCTCCTAATTATATTGGTGACTTGATTACCTGGAAAAAGGATAATGTTTTAAAATTATATGAACACCTAGAAAAAGTGTCTAGACGTTCTTGGGTGGAAACCATATCTAATACTTGGAATTTATCTGAGTATATCCTCTATGGAATGTTTTGTGATTATATTATAGACCATGAAGCCAATCATTATATTGATGAAACATACCCCGGTTTACGCTATTTTGGTACAGAAAATTTATCAGAACAACAAATCAAGGATTTTTTATCTGAAATTGAGCCTGATTATGTAACGGTTATGATTTCAGCCAAAGCTGGTATTCCGATTAAACGCTATCAAAAATTACTGGAAAACATGAATTAGTGTAACAATCAAGCCAACGTTTTTTGAGGCTTTTTATAGCACAATTTCAAGGCTTTCAACTATTTTTATATGATGAAACTAATTGTAATGGATAAAGACAATCAACAACCCAAGTTAAAAGCAGCCGTTATTGGTACCGGGTTGATTTCTAAAGAACATCTCAGTTTTTTGTCTAACTCGGAAAGGGCTCATTTGGTGGGAGTTTGTGATATTTCCCAGGCTGCTGCTAACTATGCCGTTCAAAGATTCGGTGCTGAAGCTGCTTATACAGATTATCATCAAATGCTGGAGCAAGCCAAGCCGGATGTTGTGCATATTTTGACACCGCCTCAAATCCATAAAAAAATGTCTATGGATTGTCTGAGTGCCGGGGCTCATGTGATTTGTGAAAAGCCAATCACTCCCACTTATGATGAGTTTAAAGAACTATGGGATTTTGCTCAAAAATGCGATCGCCATTTAATCGAAAATCAAAATTATCGCTTCAATCAGCCAATTCTAGCACTGCAAAAGCTAGTGGAAGATGGAACCCTAGGAACCATCGGCGAAGTAGAAGTCCGCATGGCATTAGATATCCGTAGTGGTGGACGATACGCAGACGAAAATCTACCCAGTCCAGTCCATAAACTTCCGGGGGGTGTGATTCATGACTTTATTACCCACTTGTGTTATCTTGCCTTATTATTTATGCCAACTTTTGATTACGTCAAAGCCGGATGGAATAATCATGGTGGTGGTAATTTATTTAAGTATGATGATTTAGATGCACTGATTTTTTCCGGTCATCAACATACTCGCATACGGTTTAGTGCTTACACTCAACCCGACTGTTTTTCCGTCACAGTTCGCGGTTCCTTGGGTTATGCAGAAGTTGATTTATTTCAACCATTTGTTCGCTGTGTAGTCCCTCGTGCTGTTGGTAAGCAGTTTTCTCCTTTGGCTAATCAGTTTGCTAATGGTTGGACTTTCATGAATGCCAGCTTTACTAACTTTCGTCGGAAACTCTTACAAAAGACTCCATATGAAGGTTTACATAGTTTATTAGAGCAGACTTATCAAGCCTTACAAGAAGATAAACCGCTACCAATTAGCTTTGAAGATATGGATAAAACCAGTCGTTTAGTTAACGCATTAATTGCGGAGGAGAATCATCTATGAAATTGTTTATCACTGGCGCATCTGGATTTTTAGGACAGTATATTGTGGCGGAAGCCTTGGGACGGGGACACCAAGTAAAAGCCGTACTTCGTCCCCAAACTGATGAGACTAAATTCTCTTGGTTTAATCATCCTAATTTGGCAATTGTCCGCCTAGATTTAAGGCAATCATCAGGCTTGGTAGAAAGTCTGCAATCTGTGGATGCTGTCATTCATTTAGCCGCCTCTAAGTCTGGGGATTTTTACACCCAATTTGCTGGCACAGTCATAGCCACCGAAAATATGTTAATTGCTATGAAAAAAACCGGGATTTCTAAGCTCATAGCCATTAGTAGCTTTTCAGTTTATGATTATGTCAAAATGCGATCGCATCAAATTTTAGACGAAGATTCTCCCATCGAAGCTGACCCCTTAAATCGTGACGAATACGCTCAAACCAAGCTAATTCAAGAACAACTTTATCGAGATTTTGAGCGATATGGTGGACAAGTTTCTATTATTCGTCCGGGGATGATTTACGGTCGAGATTATCTTTGGAATGCTTGCTTAGGCGCTGAAATAGGGGATAGTGCCTGGTTAAGAATAGGGGGTAATGCAATTATGCCTTTAACCTATGTAGAAAACTGTGCAGAAGCCATTGTTATTGCCGCCGAGACAGAAGCAGCCTGTGGACAAACCTTAAATATTGTCGATGACAATTTACCTACTCAAAATGTCTATGCCAAAAAACTCATAGAAACCATGGATAAAGTCCCGAAAATATATTTTATCAACTGGTTTTTTATGGGATTAATTGCCAATATGGCTTGGCTGTTTAACCGTCTATTTATTGAGAGTAAAGCTCGTTTACCAGGTATTTTAGTACCCGCCAAACTTCAGGCTCGTTTTAAGCCACTGCGGTATACTAATCAGAAGGCTAAACAGATTTTGAACTGGCAGCCTACCTATTCTCTAGATCAAGCCTTTCAACGTTCCTCTGGTACTGAAGATTTATTAGCAGTTTATGCACCAAAATCAAGTTAGTATAGAGTTCAAATAATTTGAGTAGCTGTTCCAGACATAAATCAGGTAAAAATGTATGTCATATTTTACTAATTTGCAAGAACGAATTAAGAAAATCACACAAAAGTCATTAGTCCAAAATACTTTATGGATGTTTTTGGGTAAAGTTATAAGTATTTTTATGCAAGCTACATACTTTATATTGATTGCTAGATATCTGGGTTCTGAAAATTTTGGTATGTTCATGGGAGTAACAGCACTAGCCTCGATCGCTGTTCCATTTGGAACATTAGGTAGTGCAGATATTTTAATCAGAAATGTTTCAAGAAATAAAATTTTATTTAAAAAATACTGGGGTGATGCTATTTTAACAACTTTTTTTTGTAGTTTAGTCGTCATTTGTTTATCATTTTTAATAGGCAAATCCATTTTGCCAAAATTTATTCCTAACGTCCTGATTGTATCTATACTTGTTTCTGATATTTTAGGATTGTCTATTTGGAATCTATGTTGTGGAGCTTTTTTGGGGGTTAATCGGCATAAAAACACTGCTCAATTACATATTTTTTATAACTTTTTCAAAGTTTTATCTGCTATAGCTTTGGTTATATTGTTTGATAAACCTAATGCTATAAATTGGTCTTTTTTATATGTTTTGGGGACGATGATAACGGCAGTTTTTTCGTTCTTTTTTGTTTGTTTAAATCTGGGTTTTCCTCAATTAGAATTATCCCAGATAAAGCACAATATTTTCCAAGGTATATACTTTTCTCTAGACAGATCTGCTGCTAATATAAATTCCAGTATTGATAGAACAATGTTAAGCAGTCTTTCAACTCTAAGTGTAACTGGTATCTATTCTGCTGCTTATCGATTGATAGAAGTTGGCTATATACCAATTTTAGTAATATTTAGTTCCACATACACCAGATTTTTTGAAGAAGGTGCTTTGGGTATTAGTAATGCTTTTAAATTTGCCAAACGTTTGATTCCGGTTATCTCCACATATGGTATTTTTTTTGTTATTGGTTGTATATTTTTTGCGCCATTTATACCTTATATTTTGGGAGAAAGCTATATAGATTCAGTGCCAGTATTATACTGGTTAGCTCCCATGCCACTAATTATTGGTATGCAATTAATTGCAGCAGATACTCTTACCGGCTCTGGATATCAAAAGTTACGGGGATTGGTTCAAATTATGGCAGCTTTAATTAATATTAGTTTAAATTATTTTTTAATTCCCATATTTTCATGGAGGGGTGCAGCTTGGGCTACCTTAACTACAGATTCTTTGATTCTCCTGTGCTACTGGGGTTTACTCTGGCGACTGAATTATAAAAATTTAAAAAATTCTAGTTAACTTATTGTTTGATAATAAGCTGGTGCGTATTGATAAGTATCATAATGTGGCAACAATGGTAGCGCTTGCAACTTAATTGATTAACTACCTTAGTTAGCTGTTATTGAGCAAAATTTGATTGACATTAACATGAAAATGATGTAGTATGTTGATGAAATTCAAAAGAGAACGAAATATGAACATATCAGATTTTTTTGACAAAATTTATGTGATCAACTTACCTGAAAGGGTTGATAGAAGACGTGAAATGGAGAAAGAAATCAAGAGTATAGGATTAAATTTTAATTCTGAAAAAGTCAAAATTTTTCCAGCCATCAAGCCCACCGAAAAATTAGCTTTTCCGAGCATTGGTGTGTTAGGATGTTACCTTAGTCATTTAGAAATTATTAAAATTGCTAAAACAGACAAACTTAGTCATATATTAGTCATGGAAGATGATCTAGCAATTTCTAGTAGATTTTGTTCTGTACAAACACAATTACTTGATGAACTTAGTCAAGTAAATTGGGATCTATTATTTCTAGGATATTTGGCTTATAATAAATTAAAGCTATCAGACTATTATAATTTTTACGACCCCGATATATCAACAACTTGGACTCACTTAAAAAAAGCTAATTATCCAACATTAGGTACACATTTTTATGCTGTTAATCATACAGCTTATGATTCTTTGATATTATTTTTAGAAGAACTGTTGAAAAAACGTTTTCAAACTTGTTTTTTTGAAAAAGATCCTAATTTTGATGACCTGGATGGAGCCTATATTGATACGGCATATTATCTATTCCGAAAGCAAAATCCTGAAATTGTATCTTTAATTGTATGTCCGTCTCTTGGGTGGCAACGGAGTAGCCCCAGTGATATTAGTCCTAGGATGATCAGCAGTTCTTTAGATAAAGTTGTATTGATCAAGCCATTGGTAAGTTTTCTAAGGTTAATCAAATTAAAATTAAAGAAGACTTTAGATTATCTAAAGCCCGAGTTATTTGATTGGTGGGATATTTAATTGGTGCGAAATAATGGTGACTCAGACTAAAAGTAAATTCATCGTTTATATTCAGTCAATTTTTTCCAATAAACTGTATTAGTTAACTACCACATATTTGGTATATCAAAAAATGACTTTAAAATCATCATCTATGCACTTAATTGCTTTAGAAAATGAACCCTCATCAACTCTTGGCGGTCAAGAGTTAAATCTACTGGAAATTTGTCAAAGCCTGGCTAATCGTGGACATCAGGTTAGTTTGGTTTACACCAAAGAAGGAGACCTCCTACAAACCTATGGCCAATTCTGCCAAGATTTAATTCCGGTCAAACGCTACCAAGCTAACCGCAAAAATCCCCTTGATATGGTCAAATTTGCTGTGGATTTTTTTAATGATATTTCTCCAATCAAAACAACTTTAGATTCCATTATTTTGTCTAATGAGTTTAGTTCTGTATTTTGGGGCTATGGCTTATCAACTATCAAAAAAATTCCTTTACTCTCTTATTTGCAACTACCAGGAAACTCTTTGAGATTCAAGTGGCGACCCGGATTGTCAGGGGTGGATAAATTTATAGCTGTTTCTCAAGCAACTAAAGACAGATGGGTTGATTTTTGTGGTATTGATCATCAGAAAATTGATGTGGTTTATAATGGTATTGACCCGCCAAAATTTAGTCCCCACTCCGTTGATAATCATCAGCAATTATCCCTCCGTCGTGATTTCAAGATCTTAGGAAACAGGCGAGTTTTTTCGTGTCTGGGGAGACTCAACCCTAATAAAGGAATAGAAGTCCTGATTAAAGCCTTTGCATTACTGGCCAATCATCAACCAGATATTTGTTTATTAATTGCTGGAAATGTTATTTTGGAACCTAAAAAAGATTCACCAGAAGCGCGTATTAACTATCTTAAATTTTTAAAAGATATGGTGGATGAACTAGGGATTAAAGAATTAGTCCAGTTTATGGGTCATGTTCCCAATACACCGGATCTTTATCGGGTTAGTGATGTTACGATTGTTCCTAGTATTTGGCCTGATCCTTGTCCAAGGGTGGTTTTAGAATCTTTATCAACTGGTACGCCTGTTGTCGGTAGTAGAGTGGGGGGAATACCTGAAATGATGACAGGTGAATTAAGCCGTTATCTGGTTGAACCTGGTTCTCCTGAACAATTAGCAGAAGTTCTTAACCAGGTTGCTAATTGGCGAGATGATGACCCGGAACTTGGCCAGCGTTGTCGTGATCATGTACTGGATAATTTTAGTCCTAAAGTTATGATTGATCAGATGGAGATGGTCTTATTGAGAACGATTAATCAATACTATCAACATTAATGATTTTGATTTTTGTTTGATGGTTAAAATTATCAATAAAAAACCAAGAATCAATCATTAATTAAATAAGATTTCATCTCATTTAATTGATTCCCTCCCAATTTAATGTTAAACTTTGATGGTTCAAGTAATTAGACTCGAGTTTTAATGAGGTAAAAATATGTTTATATCAATTTGCGTAGCCACCTATAAGCGATCGGATGATTTAAAGAGATTGCTAAACAGTTTAGAAAAGCTCACTTTTCATCAAATTAATGAACCCGAAATAGAGATTGTCATTGTTGATAATGATGCTTCGGGTTCTGCCCAAATTATTATTGATGAAGTCGCTCCTAGTTTTAAGTACCCTTTACGCTATGATATCGAAACTCAAACGGGAGTTTCTTATGCTCGTAACCGAACGATTATCAACTCATCTGATCTGGCAGATTTTATTGCTATTATTGATGATGATGAGATGGCTGATGAAAACTGGTTAGAAAATCTTTTAATTGTTCAGGAAAAATATGAAGCAGATGTGGTAACAGGACCAGTTATCCCTTACTTTGAGAATAGTGTTGACGTACCTGATTGGATTGAAAAAGGTCAATTTTTAGAGCCGAGGCGCTATCCAACTGGATCGGTTATGGATGTTGCTTATACAGGTAATGTTTTGGTTCGCAGCCAACTTGTAAAGCAACTAGAAACAGTTTTTGATGAACGTTTGGCCATGCAAGGTTCAGAGGACACACATTTATTTATGCGACTTTATAAGCAAGGGGCAAAAATAGTGTGGGCTGATGAAGCCATTGTGCGTGAGCGGATTCCTGAATCTCGAATGAGTTTGATGTGGTTGTTAGAGCGAAGTTACTGGGGATGGAGCTCGAGAAGCTTATTTGAAAGAGAGTTGTATCCTTCTCTTTATCTTCAAGGTATCCGTTTTCTCAAAGGATGTGTTTTAATTATGATTGGCTTAGTATCTATTCCGATCGCTTTGTTACAGGGTCAATATGCCGTGAACAGGGCTTTACTGTCCATCTGGCGTGGGGCTGGAACTATCTCTGGCTTGCTCGGAATTATGGGAAGTGGGTGGAAAAAAGCCAATTAATATAGGATTCGTAACCAGACCCAGAGCGATCGCCTTAATTAGACAAAGATAGTGGCTGATGATAAATTGGGCTATATCCCGGCAAAATTTTGACAGTATCTTGGGCAACTCTTAAAGTCAAAGACAGACGCACCTTCCCACTGCTATTGTAAACCGAACGATGGATAACTTGGTCAGTAAATAAAACAAATTCTCCCGCCTGCAAAACCACCGGAATCACTTGGTTTTTCACGGAATTAGGAACCTTGTAGAAATGATTACCGCTGAAAGGGTCAGTAATTTGCCGGGGACAATTTTCTGCCTCAGTTTTGGGGATATATTCAAAGCCATTTCTGGCGGTCACTTCTGTTAAAGCAATATAGATATTAATAGTTTTGCCTTCCCCAGACAATAATTTTGGGTAAATATCTCTATGCCAAAATGGGATTAATTGACGGGAGGGATAATTAACCCATAATTCCGAACGCCATAGCCGCAGATTATCCCCTAAATGTTTTCTGATAATCGCCAACAAGTTTTCATCTTTACACAACTGCAATAATTGCGGGGAATCTAAATGTCTTTCCATGTAAAACTGTCGTTTATAACATTGCACGAACAGCAACATAATTGAGCCAAATTGTAGTTTAAATAAGGCAGTTAGTGCCGATATCAATAAAACTTTAATCGGTGGCTTAGGTAAGACTTCCTTAAAAATATGTTGGCGAATTGTAGCGATTTCCTCCGGGGTTAAATTTAAGCTATAGGGTCCCCAAACTTCATCAGTACCATCATAATTAATTATCTGGGTTCCCACAGGTTTATTACCACCAGTCCAGTCTAAACTTTGTTCCCACAATTGTTGACATAACTGATTATTTAAAGCCAAGGGAGGCAAAGGAATTTCCTTCCCTTTAGGGTCAAAAAACTTACCTGTGATTAATTCACAGTCGGGAGAAGTAGCACAGAATAAGCTACTATAACAGCCTTTTTTGGGGCTAATTCCGATACCAAAAAACTTACTCAAACGATGACCGATGGTAATATTAGATTGGACAAAACCGGGATGCACAGCATTAACAGTGACATGGCTTGATTGTTGATAAAGTTGTCTGGTTAACAGTAATAAACATAGTTTAGATTGATTATATAATTCGATAAAGTTGAAGGGGGTAGATTTTACAAATAGATCCCATTTAATTGTCGTGGGTTTTAAGGCGAGATCTGAAGATACCATAACCACTCGACTAGGGGCAGATTCTTGTAATTTATCCCAGAGTAAGTAAGTCAGCAAAAAATGTCCCAAATAGTTAGTTCCCCAAATCAACTCAAATCCTTCTGGGGTGACACCGTGACCGTTGAATATTCCGGCGTTATTGATTAAAATATTTAGGGGTAAGTTTTTGGCTAAAAACAGTTCAACACATTGACGAACTGACTCCAGAGAAGCCAGATTTAAGGGCAAATATTCGATGTTAGGGTTGCCAGTTTTTTGAGAGATATAAGCAATGGCTTTGGTGGCTTTGCTGTGGGAACGACAAGCAATAAAGACATGATAGCCTAATTTAGCCAAACCCACGGATGTCATTAACCCGACACCGGAGTTGCCACCCGTAACAATACAGACTTGCATAAATTTGGAATTTTTAGTAATATCAGCAGGTGAAAATAGGGGAGGGGAGCGATTTCCTCCCACTAAATTATCGAATTAAATTGGGGTTTTAGCCTAACTTTAAATCTACGGCAATGCGGTGGGCACAGGCGAACCCAGAAAAGGCGACAGCATTTAATCCCTGACCAGGAAAGGTGCTATCTCCGACACAATACAGACCGGGAATAGCAGTGCGGTTAAAAGGCATTCCTAGGAGTCCCCGCAGTTGGCGGCTAGGAATAGGTCCATAGGTTCCGTCATCCCGGTTAAGAAAACGACGGTGCGATCGCGCTGTTCCCACTTCCATATAATCCAAACCCGCATCTAAACCGGGAAAAATCTTTTCGAGACGGTCTACAATTCCCCAGGCTGCCTCCTCTTTTTTTTGTTCATATTCTGTGGGTGGTAAATCTTCCCAATTATCAATCCAACTCGGGGTAAAAGCATGGATGATATGATAGCCTTGCGGGGCCAAATCCTGGTCAAGGAGGGTCGGAATCGAGACAAAAATCGTCCCTTCTGGCTCCTCCATTTTTTGCCAATCTTGAACTATGATGTGGTGACAGTCGGTTTCTGGTGTTAAAACCGAGGCTTCTACCCCCAAATGTAAGCTGAGAAAACTCGGCGATTTCTGATAGCGTTTGCGCCATTTTCGCTCAGAAGGCGGCATCATTGTTTCAGGGATTAGTTTCCCAAAGGTATCCCAGCGGGTAGCATTGGAAACTATACGGCGAGCGCGGTAAACTGTACCGTTAGTGAGTTCGACCCCCACAGCTTGCCCATTTTCAATTAAAATCTGTTTCACCCTGGCTTTGTATTTAATCGTTCCTCCGGCTTTCTGTAAGCCTTCAGCCAGTTTTTGGGCGATTTGACCTACTCCCCCCTTGGGGTAGTTGATCCCACCGTAGTGGCGGTCAGAAAAGACCATCCCAGCGTTAATCATGGGAGTTAAGTCAGCGGGAACCACAGACCAGCAGTAACACTCAATATCAATAAATTTGAGTAATTCCGGGTTGCTGATGTGTCGTTTAGCGACTTCGCCCACATTTTTGGGTAGGTATTGGACCAGTCCCAGACAAGCGCCTGGGTTTTGGAAGAAAACCCGCATCAGATAACGGGGTTCCTCCAGGGACAGGAGTTCCATGGCGTTCAAGCAGTTAAACACCTGCCAACATTCGTCATAAAACTTACGAATTCCGTCTCGTTCGTCGGGGAACTTTTCCCCTAGTTCTTGCAAAAATTTCTCATAATCTCGGTGAACCCTAACTTGGAGTTCCCCAGGTAGGTGGTAGTGAATTTGAACTGGGTCGGGGATAGTTTCTAATTTGACGTTAACAGCTTCTAGAGCCCGGGTGAGCAGGTTAGTTGTGCCTTGGTCACCAAATCCAAAAATCATTGATGCTCCGACATCAAATCGATATCCCTCTCGCTCAAAGTAACCAGAACTACCACCGGGGATGATGTAACTTTCTAGGACAAGTACATTCGCGCCTTTGGCTGCCAGTTGGGTGGCAGTGACTAAGCCTCCAATACCGGAACCGATGACAATTACATCAAAGTTTTGAGTCGGTCGGGGTTCATCAGCAAAGGACTGGTGGGTAATAACAGGCATCGGATCAACTCTCTTCCAGAATTTCCTGACTCTACAGTGTAACGCCTCACCATGCTTGTATAACGTTCACAAGCGACATTTCTGGGGGCAAAATCATGATAATGCCTCTCCCACAGCCATTTTCACAAGAAATGCGGGAACGGTTTTTTCATCAACCGCCCCCGTCTGCCGATCCTTTGATTTGAGAGGAGAACACTGAGAATCTACTTTAGACTTGTTAAAAATAATTGTCAATAAGTTTGTAACATTTCTTAAAACTATGCGGGGGTAGTCTGACTGGGTAGCTGGGGGAGTATGATGGAAGGGAAAAGCCGAATTTGGTTGACTATCCCCCTAATGACTCTGCAACTGCGCGTTTACGTCCCCCCCCATCCCCTAATTAAGCATTGGTTGGCGATCGCCCGTGATGTCTCAACTCCGCCGGCCCTATTCCGCAGCGCTATGACGGAACTGGGACGGTGGCTAACCTACGAAGCGACTCGCGATTGGTTCACCACGGTGGAAACTACGGTACAAACTCCCCTGTGTGAATGTCCAGCTACTTATATCAACCCAGAAGCGCCGATGGTGGTTATACCCATTCTGCGGGCGGGATTAGCCCTTATGGAAGGTATCCAAAGCGTGGTGCCGTTAACGTCGGTGTATCACCTGGGAATGGTCCGCGATGAGGAAACCCTACAGGTGAGTTGCTATCTCAATAAACTTCCTGATAGCTTTGACCCTCAAACCCGGTTAATCGTTAGTGAACCGATGCTGGCTACTGGGGGAACCATTATGGCGACTATGGCTGAACTGACCAAGCGCGGTATTGATCCGGGGTTGATGCGAATTATCTCCGTGATAGCCGCCCCCCAAGCCTTACAGTCCCTTAGCCAAGAGTATCCTAGTCTACAAGTTTATACGGCTATTATTGATCAGGGTCTCGATGAGCGAGGTTTTATTGTTCCGGGGTTGGGAGATGCGGGCGATCGCACTTTTGGAACTTGAATTTTTGATGATGAGGTGAATCTAAAACTATGGCTAATCGAGAAGGCTTTACCAGCGGACTGATATTAGGGGCTACTTTAGGGGGTATCGTGGGTGGTGTGTTGGGGGTTGTCCTCTCCTCGCGACTATCTGCGGATAACTCCGAAAGCTCTAATTCCCTAGGAGACAATAAGCGCAACCGCAATAAAGGCGATCGCCTAACCCCCGAAAATGTGGAAACAGCGCGTTTGAACCTAGAAGACAAAATTTCTCAACTCAATCAGGCGATCGATGATGTACGCCATCAACTTGGGGGAGTGAATGGGACTATCTCTGCTGAGGTTCACGACTCACCCTCAGCCGAAGATATCTAGCATCAACTAGCGCCCAAAGTATGATATAATTAGCTGCTAGAGTTTACTCTTTCATAAACCCCAGTTAAAAGTCAATCATACTAAATCACTCTCAGGGAAACCGTCGAACCCGCCCAGACTTTAGGTAGTTGACTATTCCCAGACCCTTGAGGTCTCACCATAAGCCATTTCCCAGTTATCGGAGATATTGCATGAGTTCACCATTGTTTCTACTTGCTAATACAGTTGCACAATTCCTGAACATTTACATGGTTCTAATTTTTATTAGAATCCTGCTGAGTTGGTTCCCCAATGTGAATTTATACGATGGTCCTTTATCGGTTATTAGCCAACTAACTGACCCTTATCTTAATATTTTCCGTTCATTTATTCCCCCCTTGGGTGGCATTGACTTGTCCCCCATTATTGCCATTTTCCTGCTTCAGTTTGTGGCTCAAATTGTGCCGCGTTTACTGTACAGCCTAGCCTAAAGTTCCACACATCTGTAATCTGCCGGCATTTGTAGTGTTGTGGTTAACCAACTAACTACAAATGCACAGGCTTCGCCCTTAGTTATATCAGCACAAATTCAGGGTAAAGAGTGGTTATGAACCCAGCATAATTCCCAAGAATGCCACCACCCCTAAAATCGCCAAAATCACAGCCACAGTCAGCGCTTGAGATATTCTAGGAGTGTATAAATAATCATCTCTACAGATGCGTTTTAGTTCTTGGCGATGGTCAATCGAAGCCGCTATTAGTGCTAGAGTTCCCAAGGCGATAAACGAAAGACCGAGGAAGCGAGACAGACGCAGAGGGTTGACGTAATTATCCCCCGTTTCTTCGTAGATAACCGTCACAATTTGGTCAATACCAAAGCCAAAGCCTATCAGTGATAAACAGGTACGAATCCACGCCATTAAAGTCCGTTCCGAAGCGGCGCGGTTGCGTTCTTTCGCCAACTCATTATTCAGATTTTTAGGCGGCGGGTTAGGGTCAAGTGAGGTCATACTTCCGAGAAAATCAAAGTAGATAATATACCATACATGATGGGAACCCCCAACGGCATTGTTGAGGAGATATTTACACAGTAATATGCTTTATTTTGAATACATTTAATGATAGGGAGGCGGCTAGTTGCGAAGTCTCACTAATTTATGTTAAAATGAGTGGATTTTGTCGCGGTGGGTCAGGCTGGTTGAGACTAAAAATCCGGGAAAATGGTTCCCCAATCTGAGGGGAAAGTGGTATAGTTAAAATTGAAGCCGGAGTCAATATATGTAATCAGTTAAGTATTTTAGCTGATGAAGTTCACAGACGATCGCAATTTAATCGAGTTCTCATTTGTGCAAATGGGAATACATAAGCCGATATTTGACTAGGCTGATGCCAATATAAGACGGTGATTTTTAAGATAACACAATCTGATTTTTCTCAGTATAGATGCTAATATAGGAGCCTCGCCGATGACCACGATCCATGACCAGCGCCAAGAAATCCATCACTTAAAAGGATTAACTCCCCCAGAGGTAGAGACAAGTCGCCAAACTAACGGTAGTAATGTCATGACTCCCCCACCAAGGGAAGCAGCTTGGCGGCAATTTTTGGGAAAGTTTGATGATCCGGTGATTCGGATTTTGATTATGGCGGCGGCGATCGCCATTAGTTTAGGAATAGTTAATGGCAATTATGTAGAAGGAATTGGTATTATTGTAGCGATCGCCTTAGCCACTACCCTAGCTTTCTTAAACGAGTATAAAGCCAATCAAGAATTTGATATTCTCAACCGGATGAATGATGAAGTCCCCATCAAAGTAATCCGAGATCATAGTTTTACCACCATTCCCAAAAAAGATATAGTAGTCGGTGATATTGTGATCATCGAATTGGGGGACGAAATCCCCGCCGATGGTCAATTAGTCGAAGCCGTTTCGCTGCGGGTAAATGAAGCCAGCTTAACCGGAGAATCAGAAGCCGTCAAAAAGTTAGGCAAATCGCAATTAGAAGCCAGTGGCGAACTTCCCGATAGCGCCTATCCTCCCGATCGCTTATTACGAGGAACAGTAGTTACAGACGGTCATGGCACCTTTGAAGTCACCGCTGTTGGCGATAGTACAGAAATCGGTCAAACCGCGCAATTAGTGTGCGAAATCACCAATATAGACACCCCCCTAAAACAGCAATTAGACCGCCTCAGTCGCTTAATTGGAGTCCTAGGGTTAGCCATTGCCGTTTTAATTGATATAGCCTTAGTGGTGCGCGGTATCCTCACCGGAAACCTTAACCTAAGCCTAGGACAGTGGTATATAGTCGCCCTAGCTGTTACCAGTTTAATCATTACCCTAGTTAGGGTATGGTTACCCATTGTTTATGATGGTTTAGAAATCTCAGGTTATGAGGCGACTGTGCCAGAATGGTTAGAAGATGATCACGCCATTGGCTGGGTGAAATCAACCTTAATAGGTTTGTTAGTTTTTGGGGTGGGAATTGCGATCGGTTATGGAGGCAATTTTATTCCCGATAATGTTAGTGATTGGATTCCCGCATCAGCCGCCACTGAGTTTGTCACCTACTTTATGATTGCGGTGGCGGTGATTGTGGTCGCTGTCCCGGAAGGTCTGGCGCTAAGTGTCACCCTCAGCCTCGCCTATAGCATGAGGAAAATGACCAAACAAAATAACCTCGTGCGAAGGATGCACGCCTGCGAAACCATTGGCGCGGCTACGGTTATTTGTTCTGATAAAACCGGAACTTTAACCATGAATAAAATGCAGGTACAAGAGATAAATTTCCCCAGTTTCAGCCACGATATTCCCAGTGATTTATTAACCGAAGCCATAGCCGCCAACAGTACCGCCAACTTAGAACAACATGAGAACCAAAAATCTAAGGCGATCGGGAATCCCACCGAGGCGGCGCTGTTGTTATGGTTAGAACAAAATCAGATTGATTATCTCTCCGAACGCAATAGGTTTGAGGTTAAACAACAACTAGCTTTTACCCCCGATCTGAAATATATGGTGACCCTGGGAATATCAGCTATCAATAATCAGGAGATAATGCACATCAAAGGCGCTCCCGATATTGTCCTAGGTCATTGTTCCTCCTATTTGTCGGAAAAGGGCGTAATTACCCTCACCCCAGAATCCAGAAGATTGATTTCTCAGGAGTTAAAAAACTGCGATGCGGGAGGAATGCGAACCCTGGGATTTGCTTATATCCCTCAACCGCAACTCGAAGGGGATGATTTGAATGTAGACGATCGCCAAGATGTAGTATGGTTAGGATTTGTGGCGATCGCCGATCCGGTACGTCCAGAAGTTACCGAAGCCGTCCGCCAATGTCGCCAAGCCGGAATTGATATTAAAATGATTACCGGCGATAGTCTGCTAACCGCCGCCCAAATTGGTAGTCAAATTGGGATTATCGATGAAAACGACACCAGCGAGGCTTATATTACCGGAAGCCAACTCCGAGACATGGATGATGAACTCGCCAGCAAAACCCTCAAAAAAGTGCGGGTAATAGGTCGCGCTCGTCCTCAAGATAAACAGCGCATCGTCCAGCTATTACAGGCTCAAGGAGAGGTGGTAGCCGTTACCGGAGACGGAACCAATGATGCGGCGGCTCTCAATCAAGCCCAAGTCGGTTTAGCCATGGGTAGCGGCACTTTTGTGGCCAAAGAAGCCAGCGATATTATCCTGTTAGATGACTCTTTTCGGAGTGTCAAACAGGCAGTTTTATGGGGGCGATCGCTCTATCAAAACATCCAAAAATTCATCTTGTTTCAACTCACAATTAATGTGGTCGCCTGCATTATTGCCCTGTTAGGACCTTTTATCGGCATTAACCTACCCTTTACCGTAATTCAGCTTTTGTGGGTAAACCTAATTATGGATACCTTCGCCGCCCTCGCCTTAGCCACAGAACCCCCCAGCGAAAGGGTGATGGAAGTACCACCCAGAAACCCGGAAGACTTTATTATCTCCCCAGCCATGTCGTCGTCAATCTTTACTGTGGGGGCAGCTTTTTTAGTGATTCTGGTCGGGTTTCTACTGTATATCCAATCTGATCATCAGGTAACAGCCTATGAACTCTCACTATTTTTCACCAGTTTTGTGATGCTGCAATTCTGGAATTTATTTAATGCCAAATGCTTCGGTTCCAAGGATTCGGTCTTATCCCAACTCTGGCAAAATCCTAGTTTTTTGGCGATCGCCGGAGTCATTTTCATCGGACAAATTCTGATTGTTCAATTTGGCGGCAGCATTTTCCGAACTGTTCCCCTGTGTCTGACAGACTGGTTATGGATTATAGGCGGAACCTCCCTCGTCCTGTGGATTGGTGAATCAAATCGGGCGATCGTCCGCTGGAGAAAAGGTTAATCAACTCTGAGAAACCGGGTATCTTATCTACATCTTAGGTACAGCTTGTTTACCAGTCGCTTAATACATTGCCCCTCACCCTAAATCCCTCTCCCACAAAGGGAGAGGGACTTGGAGAGGTGATAATATGATTTCTGAACAGGCTGTAAGATACCAAAGCGATCGCCCTAAACCTGGCTCCCACAGAGGGAGAGGGACTTGGAGAGGTGATAATATGATTTCTGAACAGGCTGTAAGATACCAAAGCGATCGCCCTAAATCTGGCTCCCACAAAGGGAGAGGGACTTGGAGAGGTGATAATATGATTTCTGAACAGGCTGTAAGATACCAAAGCGATCGCCCTAAATCTGGCTCCCACAAAGGGAGAGGGACTTGGAGAGGTGATAATATGATTTCTGAACAGGCTGTAAGATACCAAAGCGATCGCCCTAAATCTGGCTCCCACAAAGGGAGAGGGACTTGGAGAGGTGATAATATGATTTCTGAACAGGCTGTAAGATACCAAAGCGATCGCCCTAAATCTGGCTCCCACAAAGGGAGAGGGACTTGGAGAGGTGATAATATGATTTCTGAACAGGCTGTAAGATACCAAAGCGATCGCCCTAAATCTGGCTCCCACAGAGGGAGAGGGACTTGGAGAGGTGATAATATGATTTCTGAACAGGCTGTAAGATACCAAAGCGATCGCCCTAAACCCCCTTTCTTTTGCTGCCCAAAATTTACGATCGCACATCCATCGGATGCACTGCCATCACTTCCCCATAGCGGGCAAAATCCCTGATATTAAAAGTCAGAATATGAGTCAATCCATGTATCAGCATTGCTGCCACCAACCGCGCATCATGGACATTAACTCCCCTCACCCCATAAGTCAGCACCAACCTTTCCCACTCCGAATAAATGGCTAACCTATCCGGTAATAGCAAAAAAAGCCCTTTTAATCGATTGACTTCAGCAGCCGCTTCCGTTGGGGTATGTCCTAAACCATTCTTATCTACAGGGCGGGTGTAAACATTCCAAAACTCGATTAAATTTTGGGGAATGATACAAACATCTCCCCCTTGTGCAAGCAGAATATTTGTCGCTGTTACTGCATCGGCGTACATGGAATGATTAGCGTCTGCACTCCGCAACAGAATATTAGTATCAATCAAAAATGACATTAACCCCTTTCTCCATAAATGCTTTCTCGGCTAATCGCTTCATCGGATAAAGAGGGCTGGTTGCGCGGGTGACTCGCTGCCCATTCCCGAAACGCTTTCGCCCTTTCTTCTGGAGTCGCCGTTTCATAAAAAGGACGATCTTTCCCCGCCGCTGAGGTTTCCTGCTGGCGTGCTTTCAGCTTCTCCTCTAAAAGCGATCGCTCTTCTGGGGAAAGCGATTGAACCACTAGGGCTAAAGATTCCACTAATTTAATATTCATAAACTCTCCTATCCCTGAGAAACCCGGTTTTTTATCTACATCTTAGCCAAAGTAGGTTGGTGTAGGTTGGTGTAGGTTGGGTGAAGCATAGCGAAACCCAACACCCCGTGGGTCAACATATACCCCTTTCAAAGGCCAAGAAACCCGGTTTTTTGAAAAAACCGGGTTTCTGAGAACCTCCTTGGGGGAACCCAACACCCTGTGGGAAACATATACCCGCTGTTGGGTTCCGTTGCACTCCACCCAACCTACCCAGAGCTAATTTAATATTCATAAACTTTCCTATCCCTGAGAAACCCGGTTTTTTATCTACATCTTAGCCAAAGTAGGTTGGTGTAGGTTGGTGTAGGTTGGGTGCAGCATAGCGAAACCCAACACTCCGTGGGTCAACATATACCCCTTTCCAAGGCCAAGAAACCCGGTTTTTTCAAAAAACCGGGTTTCTGAGAACCTCCTTGGGGGAACCCAACACCCTGTGGGAAACATATACCCGCTGTTGGGTTCCGTTGCACTCCACCCAACCTACCCAGAGCGATCGCACCTACCTGGGGGAATCCAAAATTCACTGTAACACTTGCGCTAATAACCGACTCATAAGTTGCGTCCTAAGCGATCGCTAAAACCCCGTTTCTTTGAATGCCAAAAAAGCGATCGCTCCCCCAGGCTTGTTACCATGGGGCCGGGCATTTTGGTATTGTTACGGAGTCAATCCCCTCCCAGGAGATTTAGGTGGAATTTTGGCCGGCTAGTTAAACAAGTTTCATAAATCGGATATAAACTTTTTGGGAAAGTAGGTTATGATACTTTTAGAGCCAGAACAATAAGGGTAGAATTATCGTCCCAGCCAGTTCAAGATATATGCTCTAAGATTGCAATTTTTGCCAATCATTATCATCATTAACCACATTACCAAGTAGTTAATCTGCGGCTAATGTGAGGCGGTGTTCTGTTGGCAAAATATATTCAAGAGGGTGCGGGTTTTGAGCGATCGTGACACATCACGGATCGCGAGACGAATTACATATATATAGGTATCTTCAATGACATATCAACCCTTGAGTTGCCTTTTGCCCATAAGGCAGGTCCAATGTGCTGAGTGCGAACCTGATTGGGCGGAAGTGCCAGCAGATATGCTTTTGGAACAGCTTTTAGCACTGCTGGTGGAAGTCCTTGTAGAATAAATATCCTGTGGAAGTGATTCCTGAAGTGAATTAGTTGATTATGTGTAAGCACACCGAACCCTTATGGCTCATTCATGGATTTATTTAGGATGGCTAAATAAGGGTGTATATCTAACTGCTTTTCTTTTGACTCAACCCTAATAGAGAACTCTCAGAAAATGGATCTATCTAATAGTAGTTATCAGCTAACTGTCGAGTTTTGGCAACAATGGCTAGAGCATGAAGACTATCTCTGGCGTTGTTGTCTCAGACAAATGGGCAACCCCATTGAAGCCGAAGATGCCCTCAGTGAAGCCCTTTTGAAAGCCCAAAAACAACTGCAAAAACGGACGGAACGGATTAGGAATTGGAGGCAGTGGTTAGTTAAAGTAACCTGGAATCATTGTACAGATATCCTCAGACAGCGCGATCGCCAACATTTGAAAGTTGAGAATGTCGATCCGATCGCTTTAGCTGATGAATGGGTAAGTCGCGAACCCACGCCGGAACAGATTTGTATCGGCTGGGAACTGGAAGAATTTTTAGATCGCGCCATGGAGGAATTACCGCCGAAGAAGCGGGAAACCTTGATTCTCTACATGAAACAACAGCAGTCTTACCCAGAAGTTGCTGGGCGACTTATCGTGTCCCCGGTCAACGTCCGTAAGCGCATTTCCGACGCCAGGCGGGTTTTGCGCGATCGCCTGGAAAGCTACGACCGCGACAGCCACGGTCTGCTGAAGCCATCTAAGAAGAAGGTCACAGGGCAATCGGTCCAGTTGACACCGGAAACAGTCGCCCCCCCTGAATCCAAAAAAAGCAGACCAAAGCAACTCCCCTCCCGACCCAGAAACCCCAAACAAAAGTTAAAAAAGTTAAAGCGGTTTCCCGTCGGGCAAAATCCCAGGCTGGTGTTGCGGAACCCACCCAAAGAGGAAAAGTCAGGGTTTGACCCAATCGCCTCGATAGCATATCTGGAAGGCGATCGCACCTACCTGGGGGAACCCAACACCTCGTGGGTAAACATATACCCCTTTCCTCAGCCAAGAAACCCCGTTTTCCCAAAAATCGGGTTTCTCAGAACCCCCTTGGGGGAACCCAACACGCTGTGGGAAACATATACCCGTTGTTGGGTTCCGTTGCACTCCACCCAACCTACTACTGGAGAGCGATCGCACCTACCTGGGGGAACCCAACACCCCCTGGGGAAACATATACCCGTTGTTGGGTTCCGTTGCACTCCACCCAACCTACTACTGGAGAGCGATCGCACCTACCTGGGGGAACCCAACACCCCCTGGGGAAACATATACCCCTTTCCTCAGCCAAGAAACCCGGTTTTTCCCAAAAATCGGGTTTCTCAGAACCCCCTTGGGGGAACCCAACACGCTGTGGGTAAACATATACCCCTACTGTCCCTCAACTAACTCGGAAATCTGTGAAGATACACAACTGTAGCTTTGTCGTTGCCTTAGCTGTCCTCCACCTCACTGCCATTCCCGCAGCCTTGGCACAAACTCCCCTCCCATGGGCGATACCTGACCCCGGATTGAATAAAACCCCCAAACCTTCTCCGCCACCGTCAGACCCGGACTATATCATCCCCCCTCGCGTGGCTCCTAACGACCAAATTAGCGCCTTTACCACTACTTTAACCCTTAATGATATCCCCATCAGCCACCTGACCGAATGGCAGGTGAGCGGCGTGCAAGCCTTCGCTAATACCACAAATAGCGACATGGTTTTAGATGGTACGTTCAAACTCCACGCGGAGATTATCGAAAGCCTTAGCCGAACTAATATTTACAGGGTAGACCAGCGGGGGAGTTACTTGCAACTGCGGACGGTGCCGCTGGAAAGGCGAGTAACCACCACCACCACGGAACCCCAAACCATGAACGGTTTGGAAATTCAAATGAGTTTGACGGGGGCTTGTTTTTTACCTGATGCTCCCAGTGACCAACAATGTACTTATATGCCGGGGTTGGTCATCGATCGCAACAGCATCGACCCCGACTTTTTTGTGCCAACCCGGGTTCTGCAAACTTCACAGGTGGGGGATGTCTTGGCACCGGAAACCTTAGCTTTTATGCAGCTTCCCGGTTTTCAAGGGGGAACCGCCAGCCAACCGATTGGGCTAGATTTGTACTTTCCTAATTCTGGCACTTTTCCGGGAAATAGTCAATCCCAAAGAAGCACAATTAAACGCCAAGAAGAAATCGACCTGACCATCGCCGGCACATTTTCCCGGGTGCGACAGGTGGTGAAAGCCAACGATCCCCAAGCGGTTTTGGGGCGCACGATTTACGGATTTACCCTATTTGGGGATGATGAAAATCGCTGTCTCAATACGGTTATCCAAGCGGGGGCACAATTTTTACCAGACCTCATTCCTGACCTGGAAGGGAGCGAAAATCCCCCGAATACCAGCATTAACCGTAACTTATTTTTTGCTGCTAATAATACCCGTTTACCTAGCAGTAGTTTTACGATTTATTCCGCTGGTCTGGGGCGGGCGGAAAGTTTGACTCCCAATATCAGAAGTTTGAGGGAAATTCCTGGGGCGAGTTATCACAGCCTCTGGTTGGGGCTGTCTCCGGTTCTCGATCGCAGCTTCGGACGCGATCGCCTTTTTTTCCGGGCGACCGGTCCCCAAATGCCAATTAGGGCGGGGGCGGAAGGGGGAGAAGATGTCGATAATCTACAGTTAATGTCTGTGGTCAATCAAGACATCTTTTCCACCGAGAATATACAGAACTTTTACGCCCAAGTTTATCTGAGTTTTTTGCGGCAAGATGTCAACTTGAACCGCCAAAGTGTTTACCTAGAACAACGGCGATATTATCCTCACCTTAGTTTAACCGGAAACTGGACGCGAAGTCAAGACATTTTCCGCTACTATACGGGGGTTATTGCTTCGGAAATGGTGAAACTTTACCTAGGGGCAGACTATACATTTAACACGACGGACGGCTGGAGTTTTCGAGGGGGTGCGATCGGCTATGTCAACCCCGATCGCGACTATTACAGCCAGGTGTTTGGGAATGCTTCCAAAAGGTTTCGCCTGGGGAATAATAGGAATTTAATCCTGTCGAGTTTTTTCAATTATGCGATCGACCGAGAAACCCGCATTGGGGATGTTGTCAGCATTTCTCCCGCCAGCGAATTAGGGTTATCGGGACGTTTAAACTGGCAAATATTTTCCCTGGGTTTAACCAACTATTTCGGGGATATCCTCCCCAATTCCTACGACGATCGCCTACTGATAGAATTAGCAGTCCGCCCAGTTAATAACGTCACCTTATCAGGTTATATCGCACCCATCGACAAAACCTCCAGCCGGTCGGTTTACGGTAGCACCATCAGTTGGAGACTGAAAAATCAGCCCAACAGTCCCACGCTATCAGCATCGTGGCAACATCAAGAGTATGATTATGGTAACGATGCCTTTGGGAATCGTATGTTGGTGACAGACAACATTTTTACCATCATTTTCCGGGTAGGAAGTTCCCCCAATCCATTCCCCCGTGAAAACCCAGATCAACCAGATTGAGAGTATATCGAGTGAACTTCCTGTTGGGATGTGGGATTTTTTCAGCAAAAAAATTTACATAAGTGGTATAGACTTTAATCAAGCGATCGAGTATCATATTACAGACGAGCCAAAAACCTGATCAAAATTCGGACTGATCTACCAAGGTCTAAACGAGCATATACTGTCGTTGTCCTCCCGGTATAAAAGGGTGGAGGCAAATTAGATGGAAGCCAACCAGGCTCCGATCGCCAAAACCATTGACGTTTTGAATCCCTCGTACCTCTTATGGAAATTAAAGACCCCATCAGGCGATATCGTTCCCCGAAAGCAAACGATGTCCAACCCTTGAAACAGGCAGAAGAACAAGAACTATTAAATCGTCTTTCAGAAGGGGAAATGAATGCCTTCTGGCCCCTCTGGTATTACCATCAAAACTACCTTTATAATCGCTGTATTAGTTGGATGGAAAATAACCGGACGGAAGCGGAAGAAGCCCTCAGTCTAGCCATGTTAAAAGCCAGGGATAAATTACCAAAATACGCCCCAAAAATCACGAATCTCCGAGCTTGGCTAACCCGCTTAACCCATAATCTATGCCTAGATATTCACCGAGAACGTCGCCGAAAATCAATCAGTATTGACAACATAGAAGATTCATATATTCAAGCACAAGATGTTATTTTATGTAGTTGTGAATCCCCAGAATCGCAAATTTTGAGGCATGAGTTAAGGCAGTTTATTCAGAGTGTTGTCAACCAACTACCTGAACGGCTTCGCATCCCTTTCATTCTCCGTTATGACCGAGAACTGTCTTATCCAGATATCGCCGAAAAACTCGGAATTTCCAGAGACAATGCTTACAAACGCATTCAACAGGCACGAGATATTCTCGCCCAGAAGGTGAGAAGTTATCTTTCAGGGGTAGATCCTTTTGAATCAACTTTATCTGAGAGTTTTTACGTCACCAATAATTTGTTAATAGAAGACTCAAAAATCGACGATTTATCTGGTGTCGAGTGTAAATCGGTGGTAGTCAGTTATCACTTAACCGCGACCTGCCTAGACCAAATGTCTCATACATGGCATTTTTTGCCTGGTTTTGCGGCTTATAAAAACCGGCATCAGTCCACTTAATTGGAAAATTCAAACACCCAAAATAATTCGGTGATAGACAGTTATCGATTGGACTTGTGAACACCGAAGGATAACCAGGTGCATATCTGCAATAATCAAACACCACCAAATAGCGAGATGTCTAAAAAAACCTTTTCATGTATGGTATCTGTCACCCTACTTTCCGGGAGTGAGAGAAATGTGTATTTGGTTTTAGACCAAAAACCAACCCGAATCAACCAGAAGCTAAAAACCTTAGATCAGTACATACAAAAATATCCATCGGGATGGAAAAAGCGGCTAGAATTGGCGAATCTGTTGTATGCGACGGGTGATTGGCAACGGGCAATCGAAGAGTATCACCAAGTTATTGAGCGACAACCCCAATTGGTTGAGGTGTATTTAAACTTAGGGAAAATGTTGCAGCTAATGGGGCAAGAAGCCGACGCAGTGGCAGTTTATGAAAAAGCCTTATCCCAAGTTCGCCACGAAGCAACTCAACAGCATCTCGGCGGATTAATTGCCGTCTGTCGGCATGACCTGGAAGCAGCCATTGTCGCCTTTGAGTCAGCCACAGCCCTAGAACCGGACAACATGACGCACTGGCTGGCATTGGGGCGGCTACAGATGCAGAAAGAAGATATATCTGGGGCTTTGGGAACATTTGATCACATTTTGTCAGTTCATCCCAATGATATTGTGGCGCTAATTGACAGCTACGATGCTTTGATGATTCTGGGGGATGTCGGGGAAGCGGAGGTGCGGTTGCTGCGGATGCTGGAATTAGCCCCGGACGATTGTCACGTTCTCAAGCGACAGATAGAGACTCGTTGCCGGATGGGTTTGGTATGGGAAAAGGAGGGGAAGCAGACTAAAAAAATGATTGACACGGCACGGCAACGGATGACTACGGTGGAGGGTTTGGCGTTACTGGCTTATTATCACATCGCCCGAGAGGAGTTTGCGGAAGGAGTCAAAATTTTGGCTCGGTTAACGGAGGAACACCCCATTAACCCCAAGAGTTGGCATTCCTACGGTTGGGGTTTGTTCCATGCCGGACAATATCAGAAGGCGGCATCGGCAATGGAGACGGCTTACAAGCTGTCTGGCGAGGATGCCCAAATTTATCGGGATTGGTGCAAGATTTTACAAGCGGCGAGGCAGTCACAACAACGGGCAAAACTGCAAGGAAGAGTGACGGGTGTATGAATGGCGATCGCGGTTCGGAAAACCACCCCTGATAATTCGCAAAATTCACAGATCACCCCCCTCAAACGTCTAATATAGTAGCAGCCAGAACATTTAGGACATCCACGGTCCTGAAACCTGGGAGGTGGACTCTTTTGAACCCCTATTCCCTGTTCCCTATTTCCTGTTGGCTGCTATAACTAAGTCAACACCACTATTAAAGGTTAAATACCATGGCAGTCACCGGCTCAATTTCAATTGATGTCAATTAAACTTTCGATCAGATCAAAGGATTGGTCACATACGACAAAAAATATGTCATTGAAGTCATTAACAAGACCCAATATGTCCTGGAGCGCGTGGGATCCCATAATGACTCGGAAAATTAGCCCCTTGGCGATATCCAACCCGAGCAGTTAGGGGTCGGTAAATTTGACTGTAATTCCTTTTCCTTTGGGGTAAATTATAAGCTCAAAGGGGGATCGGGTTTCATACAATTTGCTGCTTCTTGGCCGGTCATTGGTAAGCGAAAAATTGCAGTCGGCAATATACATCAAGATGGTAACGGTCCGGCTCGGAAGGTGTGGGATGAGATGGACGACCCGTCGGATAAATTATGTTCCAATGATTTGGTCAGAGTTCGGGCTTTTATGCAAGAAGAAGGAAAATCAATCATCTGGGTATATGAAGTGGTTACTAAATAGTTTTCACTGAAATTTACCAAACGGCGATCGGCTACAATTGTAGCCGATATTGACTTAACTACGCGGGTGAGATTGGTACAAACCAGAGATTTAATCTAGCCTGAATGTATATTAACCATCAAAAGTATAAAAACTCGATAGCTCGCGAAAAATCCTAGCCATGTTCAAAGCCACACCTGATAATTGGCAAAATTCATAAATTGAAGATAGCAATCGTCTTGAGAATGTAAATACACAAGTATCACCCACTCTCAAGAGGTAAATATTGTGGATCAAGATTTTCATTATTATGGAACTTACTACGCGGCTAGAATCGGCGGCAATTATAGTCAAAAGGATGCAACTGTTATTGCTACAGCCTCTAATTTCATCGATTTTTTGAGCAATGAAAAATATGCCGGATACTGGCATATTGTCAGCAATACCGAAAAATCTTTAGAGCGAGATTATAATGTGATCGCCAAAGTCGATTATCCTCGTTACACATTTCAAGGCACCTTGAGTACCGGAGCCAGTGGAAGTAGTGGGTTATGGGCATCATTTCACTTTCCTCCTGGAAACTATAATGACCCTGTTGGTACACCAACTAAGATCGATGTCCATGGAAAAGATGTTGCTGCCTTATTACCTGACTATCACCTACGGGAAATAGATCCTGATTCGAGCCTTAAGAGCAAAATTACTCCGGACATTGGTAAGTTGCTCAATCGGCCACAAAGTGCTTTGTCTAGAGCGATGATCAAAGACACAATTCGCTGTCTCACTGATTCAAGCCGTTTGGAAAACATTCTGATCAAATCTGCTGGTGGTAAGACCTTATTAAGTTCTGCAAATAAGGAGTCTATTCTCAAACGCTTTGGATTGCTTTTGTTGGGGGTTAGGGCTCATGTTATTGGAGATACTTGGGCCCACCAAGATTGGTGCGCCCTTGATCATGTAATCAATACTTACTGGGATATTGACAATTCCTGGCTCAAAAATGATGTTTGGCAAAATATTGAGTATCAAGATATGGGTCAGAGTTGGAAAAAAGTCAAGCTGTCTTGTACATCTCATGAAAATTTGCAAGCTGCTCCCAATGTACCTCCCTGCTATGTAGGACATGGATGGATGGGACATTTTCCCGATTACAGCTTCGTTAAATATCGCTATAAACCCTGCTGGAGTCCCAAAAGTGCATGGTCATTAGAGCGTGATAATCCTACGGAATACAACCATGCTTTTCTTGAGTTATGTAGCTTATTTTCTCAGGCAAGTGGCAGTCAGTTTCGCCCCCAAGATAAAAAGAGTCAACTAGTCGCAGCACAAAAGGCGATTTCCTCACCAATTGAAATTGACAATCAAAACAATTGTCCCCGATACCACTCGGCTGAGAAATGGAAAGAGGAAATGAACAAGGTAGCTCTTGAAAAACCCAAAATTGCCATTGATACCCGCAAAGAACCTGACGAAGAAACGGTGCTTAAAGGTAAATTTGACCATCCAATTGTTCTGGAAGCGATAAATCGCTACGGTTCCTTATACATTCAAGCTGCCAGCGATCTCCATCTGTTTCAAATTGCGGCTGACTACCAATTTTGGTTTGTCAAAGATTGGACTCAAAAACATGAGATAGGAGTTGGTAAATTGTTTGATGATACCTGGGCGAAAGCAATTGGTATTCTCTCACCTGATATCGTGAATATTTGGGGTTAACAGCACTATTTTACTAAGCGATCGCCCTGATCATACTTAGTCAAAAGGGGGGCGATCGCTCCCTTTTTTGATGGGGCTTCATTTGGGAAAATACCATAACTCAAAATTTTCCGAAATTGAATTCAATCCGCGTTTTAGGGGTGTAGATAAAGCCAGAGGTCTAATCGATCAGTCAGATGGGTAGGAAGTCGCGGTAATAGCCGAACCCTAGCCCCTTTGGGGGAATATGTATGCACCAATCCTAATGTGCAAGGTTTTAAAGGTTCGCAAGGTGATCGAAAAGCTCGGAAAAAGCTGGGTGGTGTCCATCCAGTGACTGTGCTGAAAGAGGAAGCGGGAGTAGCCACAGGTTCCCTCGCCAAACTGGTGAATTGATTTTACTAAACGCCCACCGTTTTGCATGAGTGCGATCGCCTGGTAATTTCTGGAAAATGTTCCGGTCCGATCGCACCTTTTTTGGGGACATAGAATCGATTAATTAATTTGAGAAATTACGAAAGATATTAACAGAAAATCCAAAACATCAAAAAATCACCGCCTCAACCGTATCGCTCCGGGTTGTCGCGGTCTAATTTTGCCAGTATTTTCCGATCGCCGCCCAGATTCTCTTTCCCAGCTAGACCTGGCACGCCAAATCAATCAAGCCCTTGAACAAGGTGCCCATGTGATTAACATTAGCGGCGGTCAACTGGCTCAAGCAAATGAGGCATACCCCGCTTTATTGCTGGAAAAAAATAACGGATTAACTTTAAAAGATATTGCCGTACTCTCCATCGGAACTGGCAACACCACTTGTCCCTACAGCTATGAAGAAATCAAGGGATGGAGTTCTCTGGGTTGGGTTCAGCATCTACCGGACATCTTCTTAAATCCTGCTTCCCAAAATTCCGAAGATATTGGCAATCAAATTCTGGATAGTGTTGGGAGTGATATATTACGTTTGGATTTCGATCTCAACGATCGCTTGCAAGTGGAAAAGCAGCCAGGTCGTTTGCGATCGCTCCTCGAAAAGCCCCACAATCGATATATTTTTAAAAAATATCAAAAGTATCAAAAGATTGGCGAAGAAATTGACAATCCCGAAAATTGCCAAGAGTTGATCGAGGCGGCGAAATGCTTTCTCGATTGTGGCGAAGTCTATGATCAGAAGCCAGGGGTGCCAGTGCGAGATGCAATCCCACAATTTATCAAATTACATTGAGCATTCGTCGAGGTAAATCTTGGCGATCGCCCACCGTTAATTGGCGATCGCCCACCGTTCATATTGACAATATTACCAACCATTCACCCCAAATCAAACAACACAAATGAGTAAAACTTGGTACGCCATCCTCACCACTTACATGATTTTGTTTTTTGCGACTGGTTATATCAACTTTTTTAGCAATAATTATTTTGCGAAAACTCCAGAAAATATTGCCCAAATAACTCGCGATTATGACTCCCCAGAAAAAATGAATTGGGTGGCAGAACTTCTGCTAGAGGATGCCCAAACTTATCAAGACGAAAATAATATTGCTTCCCAGTCTTTCAATATTGTCTTGGGTTCTATTGTTTCTTTTTTGTCCGCCACTGTCAAACAAAAACAATAAATTTACAATTATTTGAGATGAAGCCATGAAGAATCTTGATCCAGAAGACAAATTTTTACTTCCTCCTGAATATGATGATTTTAATGCAGATTTTTAATTGTGGAATTATCAGCAACAATTAAGGCGCAAAGTGAGTAAAACTTGGTATATAATTTTCTGCGTATATGCCCTATTATTGAGTTTAACAGGTGGCGTAACATTTTTCTATAATCATGGATTTTATGCGAGAGAGGAAAATATCAAAAAAATGGAAATTATGACAACATAGGAGCAATTCAATACCTACCAATTATGACTAAAAAAGGAGAGAGAAAATATGAGAAATATCAACCAAATAGCCAATCAATCTTTTAATGTTGCTCTGGTTGGGTTTTTGATCTGCGATCTTGACAAAATCCCAGGCTGATCACAATGAATATTTAGACAATATAAATGTTTTCATCCTATCGATAATAATTGCAAAATGCCCAAATTCAGAATCCTTTGTTTCAATTCGTTATTTCCATGAAATCAAATCTGAAACCTGCAAATAACCATGAAAACAATTGTCGCCAAAGCCCATACCAAATTCCAAAAACTGCCTATCCAGTCCTCGGAACTGAAACCTGATCAAATGGTCGCGGTTACGGCGGGAAAAACCTACGAAGTTGAAGCATTTGAACCTGCTGAAAATGTACATATTAAGGTCACTTTAGCCGCCAATAGTGGAACCTTTTATGCCTTTAGTAAAGATGGGGATGGACTGCCATCGGTAATGCCAGAAGGGGCGGAAGAGCCATTGATTACTCAGCCAGAAGGCAAGGCGATTTTTGGTAATTTTATCCGTGAAGATGAACTAGCAGATCTGAATCGTTGTCTGCATTTTTATCAAATCAATACCCCCCCTAGAATCTGTCATTTTATCAGTAAAATTGCCCACGAATCCGGGGGATTGAAGTGGTTAAAAGAACTCAGTGATGGGTCTTATTTGGAAGGGCGCAGCGATTGGGGAAATACTTGTTCTGGTGACGGCCCAAAATACAAAGGTTCGGGGGCGCTTCACCGGACGAAACAATTATAAAGCCTTCTGCGATGCGCTGGGCGATGCCAAAATTATGGAAGGTTGCGATTATATGGCGGAGCATTATCCGTTTACCAGTGCCGGATTTTGGTGGCACAATAACCGCATGAATGAATTGTGCGATCGCGGCGCAACCGTGGAAGAAATTACCCTAAGAGTCAACGGGGGTTACAATGGCTTAGAAGATGTTATGGTCGAAAGGGAAGTCACCTTCCCTAACTCCAATTCAAAACCGTGCTTGATATTTTCACATCACACGGCTCCTGATGTGGATACCCTATTGTCAGTAGGAACAAGGTTACGACCCCTCGCTTTATGACTTCAACTTTAGGAGCTTTATGCCACACGTAGTCTTTAAACTCGTTTTCGCCACTATACTCCTATTTATTGCAGTCTCTATATCCACACCGTGACTAGTGGGCATATCCCAACCATTACAGTTAGGCATTGGCTTTCAGTCACATCCTTTCCCCTTATGGGCATTCGCTTACACTTTTCACTACTTTACGAGATGTACTCGCAGAGAGCCCAATAGGGGTTTAAACGTTCCGTATATATGGGTATTCCATCTTTAGATTTGTCCTTTCCACCGGGGTAAAATTAAAGGTCTGTGTAGGTAGTGTGAAGAAACTCCTACTTTTCCCCTTGCTCTTTTGAGCGCAGCGTGTCAACCTATTTCGCTACTTAATGTTGACGATGGTTCAGGCCAGACATTCGGTTTCCCTAATCATGGATGGTTGGCAGTGGTCGGATTTTGGGAATAGGTTTTCCCTCACGCCTTCCGTTCCCCGCTTAAATCCCAGATTTGTGATTTCTGAAACTTGGGGTGGCTATCGCCGTTACTCTTTCCCATAATCGCTCCAAGTAAGTTATAATACTCCTCCTAGGTAATACTTGGACGGTGTATTGCGATTTCTTAAAATGGGATTGACCATGAGTTCCCTACCTTGCTTAGAATCACACCTTCCTAAGCGTTGGGACATATATACAGTTAAGGGGTAAACTGGTTGACAGTTTATCTCCCTCTAGGAGGTTATTTCAGGCATTGCAGCCTTATTTCACTCCTAAACGTCTCGCACCGTCACCAATATTATAACAAAGCCTGTAAAGTGACAGAGTCGCGCCCAATAGCCTCCTCTCCTGCCAATTCAGAACCTGCCAATTCAGAAGTGGCTGTGAAGATTAAATTTATCCACACCACAACCCTCCGCACCGTCATCGAAGACCTTTCCGAACTCTCAAGCGATCAACAAGTCGAAATTAAAGAACAAAGTGTTTATCCGGTTCACTCCTATGCGTACCAAACCGGAGATTACCTGAAAGTTGCATTTTGGGGTCAATCATTTAAGGTAAAAAATACTTGGTTTGTTCACAGCAGAGATGTAGAGATATACAATCAGAATCTCCAGATTAAACCCGATAAAATTTTACTACCTGTTCCTTGGTTTCCGCAAACTGACAACTATCGAGATCCAGAAAGAACTTGTAATTCATCGTCTTGTGCCATGTGTTTAGAATATTTCAAGCCGGGAACTTTACTCGGAACCACTGGAGATGATATCTACTTAGAAGTGGTTTTTAAATATGGAGATACCACCGATCATACAGTGCAAACCCAAGCCTTATCAGATTTTGGTTTGAAAAGCACTTGGCACACCGATCTGGATTTTGATGATGTTTATCGAGAACTAGAAGCGAAGCGTCCTGTTGTGATTGGTATTTATCATCGGGGGACGACGGAACATCCTTGTGGCGGTCACATGATTGTTGTCCGGGGGCGCACTGAAAACGGGGATTTTGTTGTTAATGATCCTTATGGTTCTCTTAATGATTGCTACACCGGAGCGGTTGAAAATGGTAAGGGTGCAATTTACAGCAAATATGAAATGACCTATCGTTGGACGGCAGAAGGACCCGGAACTGGTTGGGGCAGACTTTTTCAAGCCTAGGAATTAATGGATTAAGATGGAATCGGCGATTTGATCACCAAGGAGAATCAAATCGCCTGAATTCCAAGGCTTCCATTATGAAGCCCTTAGCTAAGATTAAGACATCTGCTTAAAAAAAGCGATCGCCTCTTTCAACGCCACCACAAAGGCATCAATATCCTCATGGGTATTGTAAAAATAACAACTCGCCCGCGCCGTAGAATTAACCTTTAGATACTTATGTAAAGGTTGGGTGCAGTGGTGTCCTGAACGCACCGCCACCCCCGAATCATTCAACAGCATTGATAAGTCATTAGGGTGAATTTCTCCCGCTGAAAATGATGCTAATGCCGCCCGTCCTTTACCCTCAGCCGTTGGGGGGGGTCCATAAATAGTAATTTCGGGAACATCACTTAATTTCTTGAATAAATAAGCCGTTAATTCCTGTTCGTAGGCGTGGATTTTATCCAAGCCAATCTTCATTAAATAATCCAGGGCTGCACCTAAAGCGATCGCCTCTCCAATCGCCGGAGTTCCCGCCTCAAACTTATGGGGTAATTCCCCACAGGTAAAACCCTCTAACGACACCTCCCCAATCATCTCGCCACCCCCCAAAAATGGCGACATCGACTCCAGTATTTCCCGCTTACCATACAGAAAACCAATCCCCGTCGGACCACACATTTTATGACCCGAACCCACTAACCAATCACAATCAATTTCCTTGACATTTATCGGTAAATGTGGTAAACTTTGGCAGGCATCAATCAACACCTTTGCCCCACATTGATGGGCAATTTCCGTAATTTCCTTCACCGGATTAATGCAACCCAAAACATTAGACATTTGCAGGACAGCCACCAACTTAGCCTGAGGGGAAATGAGGGTTTTAAACTCCTCAAAATCAAACTCCTGGTTAGCCGTTAATCCCACATACTTAATCACCGCCCCAGTTTTCTTAGCCAGCATTTGCCAAGGGACTAAGTTACTGTGATGTTCCATTACCGACAAAATAATCTCATCCCCAGCCCGTAGATTTTCCCACCCCCAAGAATAGGCAACCAAATTCACAGCTTCGCTGGCGTTACGAGTATAAATAATCTCCTGGTAGGAATCAGCATTAATAAACTCAACCACCTTTTGGCGGGCTTTTTCATATTCATCAGTCGCCTTAGCGCTAAGGGTATGAATACCCCGATGAACATTAGAATTATATGTTTGATAATAGTTTTGGATAGCATCTAAAACCACCTGGGGTTTTTGAGAAGTAGCCGCATTATCCAAATAAACCAGAGGATGTCCGTTCACCTCCTGATGTAGAATGGGGAAATCTCCCCGCACCTTTTCTCCTAGTGTTTTCTCTTTAATAAGTGTCATTTTGTCTAATCCCTAAATCTAGCAATTTGCAACCAGTAACCATTAAAGCATCTCTGGTAACTCCCCCATCATCAAGATAGCAGAGGTGAGGGGAGATAGTTGATTAGTCATCAAAAATTAATCCCCCCCCTTAACCCCCTTTACATTTCCCCTTCGTCAGTGCGACAAGCCACACAGCGAGCTAAAATTTGCTTGAGAGAAACCAAAGGCAATTTCTCTAAAATTTCCGCCGCAAAAGCATCAATTAACAGGTTACGGCTGGTTTTTTCATCCAGTCCCCGACTCCGCAGATAGAAAATCTCATCCGCTTCTAATTGGCTAACAGTTGCGCCGTGGGCACATTTGACATTATCAGCCACAATTTCTAATTGAGGTTTGGTATTAACCCGCCCTTTAGCCGATAACAACAGATTACGATTCAGTTGAGTCGCATCAGTCATTTGTGCCGCTCGGGGAACCACAATCCGACCATTAAATATAGCATGAGCGCGGTCATCCACAATAGCTTTATGTAATTGATTGATGACACCATGGGGATGGTTCAAAAATACCGCGCTATGGGTATCAGCGACCTGTTGACCGTTGACCAGAGTTAAACCATTAAGCTGAGTTTCGGTTCCCGCAGCCGTTTGGTGAATATCGAAGTTATGGCGAGACAATTTCGCCCCCAAACTAATCGCGTTACCAGTATAACGGCTATCGCGCCCTTGGGAAACTACAGTGCGACCAATATGGAAAGATGAAGCCAATTCTCGTTGAAGGCGAGTATGTTGTAATTCGGCATTGTCACCAACCCATAACTCTGTCACTGTGTTAGTGAAATAAGGAGTTTTTTGGGTGCGGTCTGAACAACCCAAAATATTCGCGGTGGCGTAGTGTTCAATTACTGTGGCTTTGCTTCCGGGTTCAGCGACAATTAAAGTCCGAGGTTGACTGGTTACAGGTTGGCTGCTACTGAGGGAAATAAATAGCAGATGAATGGGCGTATCAATGACTTGATTTTGGTGAACCCAGACCACCGCAGCATCAGCCAAAGAGGAAGTATTGAGGGCGGTAAAAACTTCCTGGCTGTCGGGTTGTTGAGTTAGGTAGTTCCCCAACTTATCGGATAATGGTTTATCGAGTTGTCCTAAATTTCCGACAAATACTCCATCAGGAAGATTATCTAAACAGGACAGTTGGGGGGAGTAAAAACCATTCACAAAAACCAACCTAGTCCCTTTAACTTCCGGTAAGATTAAAGGTGAAATCTCGTCTCGGGAAAGTTCTACCGCTGTGGCTGGTTGAAAAGGCAATTCCAACAAAGCGGAAAGGTCGGTAAATCGCCAATCTTCATGGCGACGGGTAGGAATAGCTAATTCCTTAACCCAACTGGCGGCATTATCACGAATATTTTGTAACTGTTCGGCAATGTTTCTTTCCAAAGGGAAACTCACCGGAACTGGAAGAGAACCCGTTACCCGATTAAGTAACTGATTCAAATAGGAAAGTTCTGGTTTTTCTTGAATCTGAATCATTAACTACACCCCCACTGTGGCTGCTTCAATTATATCATCATAGCCCTGTTTTTCCAACTCTAGCGCCAATTCCTTAGCACCAGTTTTAATAATTCTGCCATCAGCCATGACATGAACATAATCAGGGACAATGTAATCCAATAACCGCTGATAGTGAGTAATCACCAGCATGGCATTTTCAGCATTAGCCAATTGATTCACACCATTAGCGACAATTTTCAGCGCATCAATATCCAAGCCGGAATCAGTTTCGTCCAAAATGGCTAATTTCGGTTCTAATAAAGCCATCTGCAAGATTTCATTACGCTTCTTTTCACCCCCAGAAAAGCCTTGATTAACGCTACGTTCCAGAAACTCTGAACGCATTTTCACCACCTCTAATTTTTCGTGGATTAAATCCTCAAAATCAAACACATCTAACTCATCTAAGCCCCGATGTTTCCGTTGGGAATTGTAAGCCACCCGCAGGAAATCCAGATTACTAACCCCAGGGATTTCGATGGGATATTGGAAAGCCAAAAATATACCGATTAAGGCGCGTTCATCAGCTTCTAATTCCAGGAGATTTTGTCCTAAAAATGTGACTTCGCCCCCGGTCACTTCATAAGCAGGATGTCCGGCTAAGATTTTAGAAAAGGTACTTTTTCCCGACCCATTCTGACCCATGATGGCGTGAATTTCCCCGGCTTTAATTTCCAGGTTTAAGCCTTTTAAAATAGAATTACCATCAACGGTAGCGGTTAAATTCTTAACGGACAAAATCACGGGACTGTTTTCTTGAATCATTCTCAACCTCTAAATGTGTGTGATTGGTGTTAGTGATTAACTGACGTAATTAGGTTAGGGGGTTTTCAACAGGAAACCCCACCATCTCCCAGGGAAATAGATAGTTTAACCGACAGCGCCTTCTAGTTTCAGACTCAGCAGTTTATCGGCTTCGGCTGCAAACTCCATGGGTAATTTATTAAACACATCTTTACAGAAGCCGCTGATAATCATAGACACAGCATCTTCCTCAGAAATTCCCCGTTGAGTAAAGTAAAACAATTGGTCTTCCCCAATTTTAGAAGTTGAGGCTTCATGTTCTACCTTGGCGGTACTATTTTCGACTTGAATATAAGGGAAAGTATTAGCCTGTCCACAGTCGCCAATTAACATAGAGTCGCACTGGGAATAATTCCGCGCCCCCACAGCTTTCGGACCCATTTTCACTAAGCCACGATAGCTATTCGCAGACCGACCCGCCGAAATACCTTTAGAAATAATAGTGCTGCGGGTATTTTTGCCAATATGAACCATTTTGGTTCCGGTATCAGCCTGTTGACAGTTATTGGTGAGGGCGACGGAGTAAAATTCTCCGACGGAATTATCACCGACCAACACACAACTAGGATATTTCCAAGTAATGGCTGACCCGGTTTCTACCTGAGTCCAGGAAATCTTAGAATTTACGCCTTTACAGAGTCCCCGCTTGGTGACAAAGTTATAAATTCCGCCTTTCCCGTTTTCGTCCCCAGCAAACCAATTTTGCACGGTAGAATATTCGATGGTGGCATTATCCAAAGCGACCAATTCGACTACAGCGGCGTGTAATTGGTTGGTATCGAACATGGGGGCGGTACAGCCTTCTAAATAGGTGACAGAACTGCCAGATTCTGCTACAATTAAGGTGCGCTCGAACTGCCCAGATTCACCGTTATTAATGCGGAAATAAGTAGACAGATCCATGGGACATTTAACCCCTTTGGGAATGTACACGAAGGAACCATCACTAAATACGGCTGAGTTGAGGGCGGCGAAGTAGTTATCACCGACGGGAACTACACTCCCCAAATATTTCTCAATCAGTTCTGGGTGGCTTTCTACGGCTTCGGAAATTGAGCAGAAAATTACCCCTTCTTCGGCGAGTTTTTCTTTAAAAGTGGTGGCAATGGACACACTATCAAAGACGGCATCCACTGCTACATTAGCCAGCCGTTTCTGTTCGGATAGGGGAATCCCTAATTTCTCAAAGGTTTCTATTAGGGTCGGGTCTACTTCTTCTAAACTGCCTTTTTTCTTCTCTACTTTGGGGGCGGAATAGTAGATAATGTCTTGATAGTCAATGGGGGGATAGTGAACATGGGGCCAGGTGGGTTCAGCCATTTTCTGCCACTGCTGATAAGCCCTGAGACGGAAATTTAACATAAATTCCGGCTCATTTTTTTTCGCTGATATCAGCCGCACCACATCTTCACTCAACCCCTTGGGGATGGTGTCGGACTCAATATCAGTAACAAAGCCGTATTTATAGGGCTGGTTAACTAGGGTTTTGACTGAAGCACTCATATATCTTGTGTTCTCTTGTGTTGGTTTGGTTTACGGTCTGGTGTCCCGGCTCATCACCTGGACAAACTCCCACGGGATGGCAGATCCCAAGTCCCACTGTCTGGGACTTAAACAACCTATTTGTTATTTAAGTCTATTTTAGGTTACATTAGCAACAACTGTATTGTCAAAGCCAAAATTTTTTGAATTTTTGTGAACATGATGACCACGACCCAACAGCATTCGACTAAGCAGGACATCCTCCAATATCTTCTGAAACGTCATCAGGCTACGGCTCAGGAACTCGCGGAGGCTCTCGATATCAGTCCCCAAGCCACCCGTCGGCATCTCAAGGATCTCCAGGGGTCGGGGTTGATCAATTATGAGTCTGTACAGATAGGGATGGGACGGCCCCAACATATCTATCGCCTAACCAGTCAGGGACGCGATCGCTTTCCGAATAGTTATGATCAATTTGCAATTTCTTTCCTGGATACTTTGGCTGAAACCGTGGGACCCGAACAGGTTAGCCAGATTTTACACAAACAGTGGCAAAGAAAAGCCATGGAGTATCGCCAACGGGTGGGGACTGGTCCAGTAGGCGATCGCGTAGCTAAATTGGCGGAAATTCGCCAAGGGGAAGGTTATATGGCTGAGTGGTATGCCGTAGAGACTCAAGAGGAAGTCGCCACGGGTGAGCAACGCTATATTTTCACAGAACATAACTGCGCGATTTCTAGTGTGGCTGAGTCTTTTCCGAGTGTCTGCGGCCATGAGTTAGAGATGTTTGCGGCTGTACTATATGATTGTACCGTAGAACGGACTCATTGGCTAGTTAATGGTGAGCATCGTTGTGGTTATCTGATTATTAGTCATTAACTGGCGGCCTCCCCAATCTTGTGGAAATAGTGTAATTATCTAATTATGATGCAGACAGATAGAGAATTTTTAACGCCAGAAGAAGCGGTTAAGGTAGATGCAGCTTTGTTGTCATCTAAGGAGAAGTTTGCCACCCGTCTGGCTATTTATGCGCTGCGCTGTTTACGGGAAATTTCCCAGCAACAAGAATGTGCGATCGCCTCAGTAACTCTAGACCAAATTACCCAGTGGATTGAGCAGGATACCCGCCTCCATGATAAACTAGAAATAGATAGCAGTTTTACCAGCTTTTTTAGTCGGTTGGTTATGTCCTCAATGAAACCACTGGATCGCATTTCGCAGGAGTTGCAAATCCCGATGGCTAACTTAACAGTTGATCAGGTGGTTGCGGGGTTCGAGAAGGAGAGTCAGGTTAAGCGAGAGTAGCGGTAATATAGAGATTGTGGGGGTGATTTAACCAAACAAAGAAAGCTGTTTTTGTGGTGGTTCATAACCCAAATGTTGCCAAGCCTTAGCGGTGGCGATTCTACCGCGATGAGTCCGCTGTATAAAGCCAATTTGCATAAGATAGGGTTCCTGGACTTCCTCCAAGGTTTGGGCATCTTCGCCGCTGGCTGCTGCTAGGGTTTCCAAGCCGACGGGTCCCCCATTGAAATTTTCGATAATGATGCGGAGTAAATGCTGATCCGTCCAATCCAAACCGAGGGGATCTACATTAAATAATTCTAAGGCGATCGCGGCAATTTCTCCGGTAATATCCCCGGATGCTTTGACTTCCAAATAATCCCGTACCCGTCTTAATAAACGATTAGCAATTCGGGGAGTTCCTCGGGAACGTAGGGCAATTTCTAAGGCACCTTCGGGAGTAATGGGAGTTTTTAATAGTTTAGCGGTACGGTTGACAATTTGGGCGAGTTCATCAACTTCATAAAAACGCAAACGTTGAATTAACCCAAAGCGATCGCGCAGGGGAGAAGTCAAAGCACCGATTCTGGTAGTTGCGCCGACAATAGTAAACTTATTTAAGGGAATGCTGCGCGTCCTGGCACTACGTCCCTGACCAATAGTGATATCTAAACGAGAGTCTTCCATAGCAGGATAAAGGATTTCTTCGGCCATTTTAGAGAGGCGGTGAATCTCATCAATAAACAAAATCTCTCCGGGTTTTTGATTAACCAAAAGTCCGGCAATATCCCTCGGTTTTTCCAGGGAAGGCGCAGTAGTAATTTGGCATTTGACGCCCATTTCTGTTGCCAAAATTAGCGCCATGGTAGTTTTACCGAGTCCGGGAGGTCCATAAAGTAACAAATGGTCGAGGGGTTCCCGGCGAGACTTAGCAGCGGCGATCGCAATTTCCAATACCTGTTTGAGATCCCGTTGACCAATATAGTCGGCTAGTTGTTGGGGTCTAATTTTTTCTTCGGGTTTGGGATTGTTTTTTTCCTCAGAGGTGGGTGATGGTATCAGTAGGGACTCCTCCGCTGGTGGCTTCACCTGATAGGTAGATGAAGGTTCGCGGGCTGGCTTATGTGGGCGGGAATTGTGAGAAGATATAATTGCCATAACTTATGCAATACCCCAAAACATTTCAATTAGTTCGATCATGATCTATTCTGTCTCAATCCCGGAAAATATTACCTTTGAAGATGCGATCGCCATTACCCAATCTCTGATTGATCAATCCCAAGCGGGAAGTATCTCGGACTCAGACTTGGCGGCGGCTATATCCAAACTGGTTCATTCGGAAAATGGGGCGAGGGGATTTTTTGTGACCTACCTCACGGATACTCGCCCTATTCCTGAACAAATGACACCAGAGATCCAAAAAGCGTTAGAATCTTCTCCTGAGATAGTCTCGGAGTTATTGGTGAAAAATTTGGCGATGTCCGCCGCCATGGTAGTCTATCATCATCGCCACCAAAATGAGGATATGGCTGCCAGTTCGGACTTAGTGCGATCGCGCTGTATTGAGTTAATTCAAGGCCTCAATTTACCACCAGTCAAATCTTTACTACAGCAGCTTCTGGAAACTTCCCAAACGGGAGAGGGACCCTATCAAGACTTTTTGGAGAGATGGGGATATGATACCCAACAACGAGAAGCGATCGCCACTTCTGTACATTTAGCGATCGCATAATTTGTAGGTGGGGTGAAATCACGACTAGAAACCCGGTTTCTCAAAGAAACCGGGTTTCTTCACCCCCCCGAATACCTGAATTTGTTGGGTGTCTACGAGTTCGCGGTTACACTCGCATATTGAGCCGCACCGTAAGCAGCACTATCTGGGAGCGTATCAATAGACCATTCCACCCTGGTCTGGGTGAGATGGGGGAAACTATGGTCAATTTCCTGACGAACCCAGGCGATCGCATTTTGTTTGAATCGTTGATATGCTCCCTCCGATGCCGTTTTTTCCTTTTCTTGCGCTCCCCCAGAAATCACAATCAGGTCACAGCCTATGGTATTGACCACATTACGAGCCGCTATACCGAGGCTGGTAAAATACTCTTGCCAAATAGCCACAACATCCGACAGAGGCTCATCCATTTGACCCAAGCGACGCAGGTTTTTCGCCACCTCCATGGGATCTCCTTGTAACGCTTCCGGTACATTCCCCTTAGCCTGTCGGTGTTTAACCATATTTCTCAGACCCAATAAAGAGGCTCTGGTTTCTGCACATCCCCTCGCACCACATCCGCACAGGTCGGCATTTTCCGAGCTATCAATACAAATATGACCGAATTCTGCGGAAACTGCGGGAGCCGACCAGATTTTCCCGTTGACAATCAAAGCGCCGCCTAATCCTGTTCCCGTAATAAACTGAGCCATGACAGAAGAAGCCTGATTTTGAGCCTCGCGGATGCTGTATTCCCGGTAAGCGCCCGCGTCTCCATCATTGAGGAGGAGAGCGGGTAACTGGAGAGTCTCCGAGAGTTTTTGGGCAATATTCACCCCTTGCCAAGAGCGATCAATATTGGTAGGATAAACACACATTCCCGAGGCATCAATGGGAGCCGGACAACAAGCACCGATCGCCTTTAAATCCTGGAATTGTAGATCATTGGCTGCGAGTAGCTCATGGGTGGCGGTTTGAATCACATTTACGGTAGCGTCGGGACCCTCAGAGGCGCTGCTGGGACGATCTAACCTTTCTCCGATGACCCCTTTTTCTGGCTCAAATAATCCCAGTTTAACGGTACTAGCACCAATGTCAATCCCCAAGTAAATGCTCATAATTCTTTCCTAACATCCAACTCCTTCGGATTATAAACTTTGTGGGTTGGGTGTCGCTTGGCTTTACCAAACCTACGACTAGAAACCCGGTTTCTCAAAGAAACCGGGTTTCTTGACCCCCCCACCGACAAACCCCGTTCACTTATCCTTTGGTCGTCCCTTTTTAATCCATCTCTCTGCCACCCACCACGCACCCCATGAACAAAATATGCTCCCCAACAATGCTATAATAAACGGATGCGGCCAAAGCCAAAAGCGATCGCGACTAGGCAACCGCCAAGGTTGGGTGATTAACCCCGAAGTTGAAGCGACGATCGCACCCGCCGCAATTCCCACACCCACGGCTTGGATATGGTCTTGTAAGTCCTGGTTAGCGTCTTGTTGTTGTTTGTAGTAGGCTGCTTCGGCTTGTTGACGTTGGCGATCGCTTTTCGCTTGTTCCAGTTCAGTGGTCGCGCGAATGCTGTTAATCAAATCGCTAAATAGCACTTGACCGGGTTCGAGATAGTCGATATAGGTTTTGATTTGCTGGAGACGCAGGGGAGCCTTTGTTGTGGCAAAATCTGACCAGTAGGAAAGGCGATCGTCTGATTTTTCAGCCAGGATATGGGACAGAGACCTCTGGAAGTTTTGCAAATTCACCTCAGTTGTGGTATAATGTGCTTTGAGGTCGCGCAATTTACAGTTATAGTCCAGTAGCTTTTGGGGAATGCTTTGTAACAGTGCATCCAGCCTTTCTAGGCGTTCCTCCGGTGTCTCCAACCGGAAAACCTGGTTAAACTCCTTTACCTTGCCTTCCAGCTCACTGTAGAGGTGTCTAGCGCCTTGATAACCATCTTTCGCCAGTCCCGCCGCCACCACAATTTTCTGATAATTCCAGAATAAATTCCGCAGATTACGGTAATTATCTTGGGCGCGTTTTAAGTCTACCGCACCCGGTTTAGCCAGGGAAATTAAAATCGTCACCGACTCAGCCGCGAAGATAAACAACGGGCAATTAAACAGCCTATCTTCCGTCATATATTCAGCCTGTGGACACAAGTTTTTTGCCCACTCTTTGGCGCTGCTCAATTCCAGTTGATTTAAATCCTCACTTTCACCACTCAACCATAGCACCTTGCCCAGATTTGCCCTCACATCGATTAACGCTTGGGGTTGAAATATCGCCACCTTTTCTGGGGAAAAATCAGCCTTTTCATCCGCGAAATACAGGGTTAAATCCGCAGAATAGGTATCGTTCATTTTAAAGGTGCTGAGGTTTCCCCCTAGGGAGATATCCGCGATTTTAATCCCTGCAAAATCGATGTTATGTTCTGGGTTTGCGTCCGTCGGTTCCGTGAACTTTTTGAGTTCCGGAAAGTCGAGTTTTGCCGCAAATTCTCGCAAATCATTCCACAAAAAACCCGCATCTGGGCTGTGGGTATCCGGTGCATCATCTAAGGATTGACACAGGTGGAAAGCAAAGAGACTAAGACTGAGGTTTTTCACGGTTTGGGTCTGGAGAAGGTTCGGAATTGCCTAGGTTAGTGGGGTTTTTAACCGCTTGTTCAATTTGGTCAGCTAAAGAGTTATCCTTTCCAGTGGGTTTAGTTTTAAAAACGCCCTTTTCACCACTGAGGCTTAAACTGCGTTTACGGGGGGCGAGTTTAGCGGTGTATTGTTCGTATAAGTCCTGACGCTGTTGCAGCCACCCTTCAATAGCGGCGGCATTTTTTTCCTCATCATCACCCAGTTGCTGCCGTAATTCCAGTAAACTTTCCCCGTGTTTAGCAATCCAATTATCGGGATTTTCTTCCAGGAGGGCGGTAAAAACGGCGATTTTTTTGGCATCACTAGCCATAGCTTGTTCTCCTTCTCCAACGATACAAAATGCAGCCCAGTGGTAGGGGGATTGATAGGGGCGATGATTGACCCCCTCCTCTTGATTTTCCCCCATCTGTGCAAAAATGGGTTGTAATTCATCGCGCCACTCGTCAGAAAATAGGGGGCATTTTTCTCGCCATTGTTCAAAGCCGCTGACGGTGGTTTCTCGCAGCCACTTTTGAGCCGCCTGCAACGCTTGGGCGAGTTTACCCGGTTGTTGTTGCAGCAATTCGTAGGTTCTAATCAGCAGCAGGGCGGTAGAAACCTGATTGACCGACCAGAGGCTAACCAGGACGCTAGGGCTACCCGCCAGGATAAAGCCACTGGAGAGGCTGATATATTCGTCGGTTCGGTCAACGGCGACTTGTCCCGTTTCGCAGGCGGAGAGGGTGACCAGGCTGCAATTGCTCAGGTTCAGCTTGGCGATGATGTTTTCTAAGGTGAGGACTCCATCCGCCAGGAGTAAGCCGGAGTCCAGGGGGGAGTTAAGGTTAAAGGCAGCGTGACAGGAGAAGAACAGGTGATGAGTTTGGCGGAGGAGTTCCTGGTGTTGGTTGTCCAGGAGTTTGGCGGTAGTGGCTTCTTCTGTCTCCAGGATGTCCGGGTTGGGGAAGAGGGTGCCGATGGTTTCGACTTCTACATCAGCCCAACCCAGGTCTTCGGTGGGGTTTTGGATAGCAAAGAGGCGCTTAAAGTTAAAGCGGGGGCGGTTTTGGGCTTGTTGCAGCAGTTGGCAGTTGGGGGCATAGGTGACACCTTTGGGGAAGAGGTCTTGGAGGAATTTGCCCTCACTGCCCTCACCCCCAGCCCCTCTCCCAACTTGGTAGAGGGGAGAAGAGGGGAAATTAGCACCCTTCTCCCCATCTAGGAGAAGAGGGTTGGGGAATGAGGGAAGATGAACGGGTAAGGCATGGAGGGGGAACAGGTGCAGGAAGCGGTGGGGGATAAGGATTAGTTTTTTGCAGTTGGGGAAGTTTTGCCGCAGGTTTTGCAGGATTTCATCCAGATGCAGGATTTGGGCGAGTTCTTCCAGGCGTTGGGCTAGAGTTCCGCGCCATTGGTCTTTGTTGGTGTAGTAATCTCGACGATAGGCATTTGTCCAGTCGATGAGTTGCTGTAGGTCTTCCTGGGAAGATGTCCAGAGGTTGAGACTTTGGGCGGTGAGGGTGAAGGTGAGGAATTTACCCGGCAGGATGTACCATTCCAAAATGGCGGTTTCTTCATCCAGTAACCCTTGCATCGCTTGAAAATCCAGGGGTTTGTAGGGTTCGATTTGCTGCTTTTGTTGCCGCAGTTGCTTGAGGTGGGTCGTGTCCGGGTTTTCCTCCTCTTGCAGGCGGCGTTCTTCTTGGGTAATGGCGAGTTTGAGAGATTGCAACTGTTGGCGGATGTTTTCGGGAATCACGCCCCCCGGATAAGCGTCACGGGTGGCGATGAGTTCTACCAAGTTCCGGGCTTTACTGCGGTCTACATATTCAATGGCATCCTGGTATCGGCCCAATTCTAGGCAGACTTCCACCATGCCGCGATAAACTTTATTCCATTCTTCATTAAAGTTGCGTTTATAGCCCTCACTATCGGCTTTAATTTCACCGCGCAGATATTCCACCTGGTCTAGGGCTTCCTGGAAACTACGGTAGGCATTTTCTAGGGCTTGTTGTGTCTGGGTGGGATTGTTCCCAGCGAGGCGAGATTGAGTTTGGTAGGCAAAACCAAAGTTATTCAAAGTTCCTGCTAAGTCGCGGGCTAACCCCAACCGGCGCCGAATCCCTGCCGCTTCATCGTAGGCAGTAATTGCCCTTTCGAGATTAGCGGTGGGGTCGATGCCCATCTCCGCTTGGGTGTAGCAGGCAGCTCCGAGGTTAGTCAGGGTTTGGGAGAGGTCTTTGTCTAACCCCAACCGGCGCCGAATCCCGGCGGCTTCATCGTAGGCAGTCATTGCCCTTTCCAGATTGGCGGTGGGGTCGATGCCCATCTCCGCTTGGGTGAGGCGGGCAGCCCCGAGGTTAGTCAGGGTTCTGGAGAGGTCTTTGTCTAACCCCAACCCCCGCATAATCCCTGCCGCTTCATCGTAGGCAGTCATTGCCCTTTCCAGATTGGCGGTGGGGTCGATGCCCATCTCGGCTTGGGTGTAACGGGCAGCTCCGAGGTTATTCAGGGTTCTGGAGAGGTCTTTGTCTAACCCCAACCCCCGCATAATCCCTGCCGCTTCATCGTAGGCAGTCATTGCCCTTTCCAGATTGGCGGTGGGGTCGATGCCCATCTCCGCTTGGGTGCGGCGGGCATTCCCTAGGTTATTCAGGGTTTGGGAGAGGTCTTTGTCTAACCCCAACCGGCGCATAATCCCGGCCGCTTCATCGTAGGCAGTCATTGCCCTTTCCAGATTGGCGGTGGGGTCGATGCCCATCTCCGCTTGGGTGCTGCGGGCAAGTCCGAGGTTAGTCAGGGTAGAGGAGAGGTCTTTGTCTAACCCCAACCGGCGCCGAATCCCGGCCGCTTCATCGTAGGCAGTCATTGCCCTTTCCAGATTGGCGGTGGGGTCGATGCCCATCTCCGCTTGGGTGCGGCGGGCATTTCCGAGGTTAGTCAGGGTGTGGGAGAGGTCTTTGTCTAACCCCAACCGGCGCCGAATCCCGGCCGCTTCATCGTAGGCAGTCATTGCCCTTTCCAGATTGGCGGTGGGGTCGATGCCCATCTCCGCTTGGGTGCGGCGGGCAACTCCGAGGTTATTCAGGGTAGAGGAGAGGTCTTTGTCTAACCCCAACCGGCGCCGAATCCCGGCGGCTTCATCGTAGGCAGTCATTGCCCTTTCCAGATTGGCGGTGGGGTCGATGCCCATCTCGGCTTGGGTGAGGCGGGCAACTCCGAGGTTAGTCAGGGTTTGCGCCCGTTTTGGGGGGTTATCCGCCCGCAGTTCCAGCACCACCCCATAGCCGCGAATGGCAATCTCTTGCACTTCTGCATATCTGCCATAGGGAAAGTCGCTGATACTGATGCAGGTATTTTCGACTAAGGCTGCTACCCCTTCGGCTTGGTCAGGATTCTCAGCCAGAAGTCCCGGCATTGACTGGGCAATCGTATCCCCCAAGGCGGGAACAATCAACCCCATATTTTGCCGCATCACCTGATGTACTGCTGTTGTGCTGCCCTGCATTTGTGCTTGCAGCAGTTGCACCCAAAATTGTAGTAACGCCGCTTGCTGATTTCCACCAGTCCCCCGCTGCGCCAAAAACGCCCCCACCTGTTGCGCCAAATCTCGCAGAAACCCCGCCTGGTTGTCTTGTCCCCCTTGCTGCAACTGTGCCGCCACCAACTCACACACCTGCACAAACCCCTCATCCACCAACTCCAGATGACCGTTGATAATATCATCTACTGCACTGGGACAGGTGAGGAGTTCTTGAATTAGGGAGAGATAGGCTTGCACTCGTTGTTCATCCATAGCCGCGCACCGGGAGAAGTCACCCCCATTTTACCCCCTGACCAACCCTGAGACACCCGGTTGATTTCTTAAATCTTTGTGAAGGAATCGCTATCCTGCCAGAAACTGGGTTTTTTTTGCCCCGACCTGCTGCTATTTTAGGGATTTTACCTGCACAATTGGGCTACATTTCGGTTAAAATAGATGGCATCCCACCCATGGAATTACCCCCTGATGGCACTAACGATTCCCCCAAAACTTATCCACTGGCTGCAAGTCAAACCAGGCGAACCAATTCATCTCGCCATGTCCCCAGATGGCAACGTCGATTTAGAACCCGCCCCAAAAGCGGCTAAAATTGATGTCCGTACTTTATCCGGCTCTCTCTAAAACCCAGACAGAAAACCCGTTTCTCTAGCAGAAATGGAACCAGCTATTGTTGAAGGAGCAGCCGTTGAATAGAGTGGGCTTATGCCACCCCATTGCAGGTCTTTATCCATAGCTGCCCGTCAAATCAGGACTCCCATTCTCCCCGTAAAATTCCGAGGTTCAGCCGGACAATATACCCCTTACTTTTCAGGAAATAACCCGTTACACTCGACAAAACATCCCCCAGAACATCCCATGCAAATCACCATTGAAATTCCCGACGAATACATTCAGCAACTCCAGCCCAACCTGGATAATTTTTCGCAGCGGATTCTCGAAACCCTCGTGATTGACGCCTACGAAGCCCAACAGATTACCGCTGCTGAAGTTGGACATATCCTCAACCTTGACCGTTTTGCAGTCGAGCATCTCCTCAAGCAAAAAGGAGCCTATTATCCCTACAGTTTAGCTGATTTTGAACAAGATTTGCAAACCCTCAATACCCTTCAGAATCAGTAAAAAGTTTGATGATTGTTGTTTGCGATACATCACCCATTCTTTATCTAATCCTGATCCATAAAGTTGAGCTACTTCCAAGGTTTTACAACCCAATCATTATTCCCGATATTGTCGCTGAAGAAATGCAGGCGATCGCTGCGCCATCCCCTTTAAAAACATGGATTGCCGCTCCTCCTCCCTGGTTACAAATTCAGCAGACACCCCCCATGAATCAACCCGACCTAAAACGCCTCCATCGCGGGGAACAAGCCGCTATCCTATTGGCACAATCAATTAGTGCCGATTTGCTCATCGTCGATGATTTAGCGGCTCGTCAAGCTGCCCAAAAACAAGGTCTTAAAATTATTGGTTTATTAGGCATTTTAGGCGAAGCTGGACGGCGCAACTGGATCGATTTTCCAACCACATTAGAAGAACTGTTAAAGATGACGAATTTTCGGGCTTCTCCCCAACTGGTACAAGCTCTGCTGGCAAGGTTTGACCGCCCTTCAGACCAGACCTGCTATGATGATTCTTAGCTCCCAATCCCCTCAAAACCTAAAAGTTCGGGAGATGGGCCTACCCATCTCTTTAGTCTCAATCCTCAGTAATTAAGTTTACAATACTCTCTAAGTCTATCCCCTCGGCTAAAATGCGATAAACTCTTTTTCCCAGAGGGGGTGTGTTTCTCCCTGGGTGTTATCCTTGCGGAGATGATACGCACATAAATAGAGGTTGGGGGCGAAAATTCTCATCATAACTGATTATCATTCAGGGGAGTTGCTTGTCCAGCAGCGTGTTGTTGTTTGGCGTGACGTGCCGCAGTGACTAAGGCAGATTGAGTCCGATTAAAGGCGGTATCCCACCGTTGTTCATCCTGTAAATCGGCGATATAGTCTCGCAAATGTTCAATCACTTGGATTTGAACCGTATCGGGTAAGGATTCAACTAGATTCACTAAGTCTTGAATAGCTGGGGATGACATTTATAAAACTCCTGAGTTAATTGTTAAAACTTTCCATAAAAACCCTCAAGATTGCCCCTCTTTTTTGCCCATTTTCGGGGCGCGGGTTAGCAGAATTTCGGTAATTTTCGGATAGAGATTTATATAAGCCGTGTCCTCTGTGTTGGGGGAATCATTGTCAGCACCTCTTAGCTTGCGGGTACTCGCTGCATCCACTGCATCGGCGATCGCCTCATAATTAGAAAACCAATTTTCCAAACAATCGGCTATTTCTTGATCTGATGCAGTTTCCAACTCAGCCAATTGGGTTTGCAAGTCTTCTAAACTGTCCGACATTTCTTGATGGTTAAACAGTTCTGGGTTGTTTTCCCAAACTGATAGAAAACCGCTGATAATTTCTTCTGGGTTCATAATTATCCTAACCGGGCTTAACGACTAAAATACAGACAAGGGCAGTCTCATAATTTTACGCGCCAATCGCGCAAAATGCTGCCCAGTAGTAAGGAGACTCAAACCGTTTAGCATCGAGTTTATTTTTCCAATAGCTAAAGGTGAGTCTTTTTTGCATTTCCTCCCGCCGTTTCTCACTAATCACCTCACAGCTATCCACCCAGTCTAACAAATCTTGCACCGTGGCTTCCCGCAACCAAGTCTGAGTCTGCCGCAACGCCAGAACCACGGACAGTTCAGGTTGCTGCTGGAGAGTTTGATAAAACTGAATCATAAAAATCGCCGTAGAGATATCCGCCACCGCCCAAAGGGTACTGACCACATTGGGAGAACCCGCCAAAATGAAGCCACTGGGTAAACCGATATATTCATCACTGGTGGAGGTGATGTCGGTGATACCCGTTTCGCAGGCGGAGAGGGTGACGAGACGGCAACTGGTCAGGTCTAGGCGCAAGATATCCTCTAAGGTGAGACATTTTTGCAGGTCCAGCAGTTTGTCATCTTCTAGGGGCAGATAGCGGCTGGGGTCATCCGTTGGCGGCGGGGGGGTAAATTCGCTTTTAGCCAGGATGAGGGCAGATTTGAGGGCATCTTCAAAATTGAAATAGCCGTGACAGGAAAAGTGGGTACAGTGGGCATTTTTCAGGGTTTCGGCATCAAGGGCGGCTTTTTCGGCTTGGTCATGTTTGAGGACTTTGTGGGGGTTAAACAGGGATTGGATGGCTTCCACTTCCATATCGGTGAATCGGAGGTCTTGGGTGGGGTTTTGGATAGCGAAGAGGCGGTTAAAGTGGGGGCGTTGTCGGTTTTGGGCTTGTTGCAGGACTTGGCAGTTGGGGGCATAACCCACGCCTTTGGGGAAGAGGTCTTGTAGGTAGGTCTTACCCTCTTCTGTGGTAACGGGTAAAGCATGGAGGGGGAACAGGTGCAGCAACAGGTGAGGGATGAGGATTAGTTTTTGGCAGTTGGGGAAGTTTTGCCGTAGGTTGTGCAGGATTTCATCCAGATGCAGGATTTTGGGGAGTTCTTCCAGGCGTTGGGCTAGGGTATTGCGCCATTGGTCTTTGTTGGTGTAGTAGTCGGTAAGGTAGTTTCTTGTCCAGTCGATGAGTTGCTGTAGGTCTTCCTGGGAAGATGTCCAGAGATTGAAACTTTGGGCGGTGAGGGTGAAGGTGAGGAATTTATCGCCCAGAATGTACCATTCCAAAATGGCGGTGTCCTCATCCAGTAACTCTTGCATCGCCTGAAAATGCAGGGGTTTGTAGGGTTCGATTTGCTGCTTTTGTTGCCGCAATTGGTTGAGGTGGGTCGTGTCCGGGTTGTCCTCCTCTTGCAGGCGGCGTTCTTCTTGGTAAATGGCGATTTTGAGCGCTTTCAACTGTTGGGCGATGTCCTCGGGAATCACGCCCCCCGGATAAGCGTCACGGGTAGCAATGAGTTCCACCAAGTTGCGGGCTTTACTGCGGTCTACATATTCAATGGCATCCTGGTATCTGCCCAATTCTAGGCACACTTCCACCATGCCGCGATAAACTTTGTTCCATTGTTCATTAAAGTTGCGTTTATAGCCCTCACTATCGGCTCCAATTTCACCCCGGAGATATTCCACCTGGTCTAGGGCTTCTTGGAAGCTACGGTAGGCATTTTCTAGGGCTTGTTGGGTCTGGGTGGAACTGTTCCCGCTTCTGCATATCTGCCATAGGGGAATTGTTGAATACTGATGCAGGTATCTTGGACTAAGGCTGCTACTCCTTCAGCATCGTCGGGATTCTGAGCGAGAAGTTCTGGCATTGACTGGGCAATCGTATCCCCCAAGGCGGGAACAATCAACCCCATATTTTGCCGCATCACCTGATGTACGGCGACTGTATCGCCCTGCATTTGTGCTTGCAGCAGTTGCTCCCAAAATTGTAGTAACGCCGCTTGCTGATTTCCACCAGTCCCCCGCTGCGCCAAAAACGCCCCCACCTGTTGCGCCACATTCCGCAGAAACGCCGCCTCGTCCTCTTGTCCCCCTTGCTGCAACTGTGCCGCCACCTGCTCACACACCTGCACAAACCCCTCATCCACCAACTCACTGGACTGGTTGAGGATATCCGGTTCCTCCCCACTCGGACAGGTGAGGAGTTCTTGAATTAGGGAGAGATAGGCTTGCACTCGTTGTTCATCCATAGCGGCGCACCGGGAGAAGTCACCCCCATTTTACCCCCTGACCAACCCTGAGACACCCGGTTGATTTCTTAAATCTTTGTGAAGGAATCGCTATCCTGCCAGAAACTGGGTTTTTTTTGCCCCGACCTGCTGCTATTTTAGGGATTTTACCTGCACAATTCGGCTACATTTCGGTTAAAATAGATGGCATCCCACCCATGGAATTACCCCCTGATGGCACTGACCGGAATCACCCCAGAGGGAAGGGCAACTATTCCCCCAGAAATTATGGAATGGCTGCCATGAAAACCAGGCGATCGCATTATTAATATCGCCATTTACCCCCTCTGGCAAAGTCTATTTATAACCCGCCCCCAAAGCGGCTAAAATTGATGTCGTCACCGGCTCGGGCTGCCTCTCTTACCCAGACAGAAAACCGGTTTATTTAGCATCAATGAAAGAAGCGATCGCTCAAGGTGCGATCGTCTAATTTGTATACCCGGATTTGTTGGGTGTCGCTTCGCTTTACCCAACCTACGACTAGGTTTCTTTACCCCCCCAGGGAGAAACCGAACTTGAGAAACGGGGAGCGATCGCCTAATTTGTATACCCGGATTTGTTGGGTGTCGCTTCGCTTTACCCAACCTACGACTAGAAACCCGGTTTCTCAAAGAAACCGGGTTTCTTTACCCCCCCAGGGAGAAACCGACCTTGACAAACGGGGAGCGATCGCCTAATTTGTATACCCGGATTTGTTGGGTGTCGCTTCGCTTTACCCAACCTACGACTAGGTTTCTTTACCCCCCTAGGGAGAAACCGACCTTGAGAAATGGGGAGCGATCGCCTAATTTGTATACCCGGATTTGTTGGGTGTCGCTTCGCTTTACCCAACCTACGACTAGGTTTCTTTACCCCCCCAGGGAGAAACCGAACTTGAGAAACGGGGAGCGATCGCCTAATTTGTATACCCGGATTTGTTGGGTGTCGCTTCGCTTTACCCAACCTACGACTAGAAACCGGGTTTCTTTACCCCCCCAGGGAGAAACCGACCCTGAGAAATGGGGAGCGATCGCCTAATTTGTATACCCGGATTTGTTGGGTGTCGCTTCGCTTTACCCAACCTACGACTAGAAACCGGGTTTCTTTACCTCCCACAATACCTGAATTTGTTGGGTGTCGCTTCGCTTTACCCAACCTACGACTAGGTTTCTTGACCCCCCCAGGGAGAAACTGGGTTTCTTTACCCCCAGGTATTTCCCATTAGGTAGCCAATATGTGAAAGGTTGTTGATGTGGATTATTATAGTTTAAAATGGTGGCGATCGCCCTCACTAGATCGGACTGCGGCGTAGCCGGCGCGTGGCTTTGGGACTGCCATCTAAAGAACCCGGCGGAAAGGCTCCGGTGTTATTTTGTGTCAAAATGGTTGATAGAAGTGTTGATGGATAGGTTGAAATCGTGGCTTTCAAAATTGGTTTATTGGGATTGGGAACCGTTGGTCAGGGAACTGCTGCAATTTTATTAGATCGTGAGGGTCGCCATCCCCTGCTCAAAGAAATCGAACTGGTGAGGGTAGGGGTGCGATCGCTTTCCAAGTCCCGGACGATCGCATTACCAGAAAACCTATTAACCACAGATTTAGAAGCGATCGTCACCGATCCAGAAATAGATATTGTGGTAGAGTTGATTGGGGGAGTTGAACCAGCGCGATCGCTAATCCTCAAGGCGATCGACCATGGGAAACATATTGTCACCGCCAATAAAGCCCTCATCTCCCGTCATGGGGCGGAAATCTTCTCAGCCGCCAACCAAAAAGGCGTTTATGTTCTCCTAGAAGCGGCTGTAGGTGGGGGGATACCAGTTATTCAACCCATGAAGGAATGCCTGGGGGCTAACCGGATTAATACAGTTATGGGTATTGTTAACGGTACAACTAACTATATCCTAACTCGGATGCAGGCAGAGGCGGCGAACTTTGATGAAGTTCTGCAACAGGCGCAAGAATTGGGTTATGCGGAAGCAGACCCCACGGCTGATGTGGATGGTTTGGATGCAGCAGATAAAATCGCGATTTTGGCATCCCTAGCTTTTGGGGAAAGGATTAAACTTGAGCAAGTCTATTGTGAGGGAATTCGGGGAATTAGTGCCACCGATATTGACTATGCCGATCGCCTAGGTTTTACCATTAAACTATTAGCGATCGCCTCCCGTAGCCTTGAATCTGATACCGATAATATATCCGTGCGGGTGCATCCTACCCTAGTGCCGAAACTCCACCCCCTAGCCAGTATTAACGGCGTTAATAATGCCATTTTCATCGAAGGGGAACCTATCGGACAAGTGATGTTTTTCGGTCCGGGAGCGGGAGCGGGACCTACCGCCAGCGCCGTAGTTTCGGACATTCTCAATATTGCCGGAATTATCACCACCACTAACACCCCCCATGGTTTAGCCGAGTCCGCCCATCCCCTGATGACTTGTACCCACCAACATTATTGTGAACTCGCCCCCATAGAAGAATTAATCACCCGATTCTACGCCCGATTTATTACCCGCGACCTACCAGGAGTGATTGGTAAATTGGGAACCTGTTTTGGCAACCATGAAGTCAGCATAGAATCAATTGTGCAAATTGACACCCACGGGAAACAAGCTGAGATTGTGGTGGTCACCCATGATGTGCGAGAGGGAAATTTCCGTGCCGCCCTAGATGAGTTAAAACACATGGATATCGTCGATCGCTTTCCTAGTTTGTTGAGGGTTTTATAACAACAAGTCCCCCCAAGGTGGGGGATTAGGGACGCTTCCAGACTTTCACTTCTCCATCCCAGTCCCCACTGAGAATCATGGTTTGATCAGAGCTGATAGCAATAGCGGTCACATAACCGGTATGACCTCCTAGGTTGGCTTCTATGGTGCCGCTGGTGAGATTCCAGACTTTCACGGTTTTATCCCAACTCCCACTGACCAGAGTTTGGTTATTAGAAGCGATCGCCACTGACCAAACCCCGTCTCTATGTCCGCTGAGACGGCGGATCGGTTGTCCGTTGTCTAGTTTCCAGATGGTAATAGTCCCATCAGCACTACCAGAGGCGAGGATTTCTCCATTGGGACTGATCGCTAAAGATAAAACTGAGAGTTCGTGACCTTCTAGGGTCCGCTTTAGCGCTCCTGTTTCTAAGTTCCACAGCCGGATAGTACGATCGCGGCTACCTGTGGCTAAGGTTTTACCATCGGGACTAATGGCGATCGCTCCCACCAGTTGGGAATGTCCCTCTAGGGTCTGTTGTAGGGAACCAGTTGCCAGATCCCATAATTTAACGCTACCGTCCCAGCCTCCACTGGCTAGGGTTTTGCCGTCGGAACTAATGGCGATCGCTAATATGGCGCTATTATGTCCGGTTATGGTTTGTACAGGAGAAAAGCTACCTGTTTGTAAACCCGCCGCCAGATCCCAAATTCTAATTATCCCATCTTCTCCGGCGGTGATTAGTTGCTGACCATTAGGAGTGACTAACACCCTGGTAGCTTCCCTATTATGGGCGGAAAAGGACTGTCTTAATCCCCCCGTGGCTAAATTCCAGATGTCAACTGTGCCATTGCTATTGCCACTAATTCCCAGGGAGTCTGTAGTGGCGATCGCCATTATTTGTCCTGATGTTTGTTTAAACCGGGATGCCATGGCAAATCCTCCCTCAGCGGCTCCTGGTGCGCCATTCGCACCCCCTGTAACCGGCAAAGTGGGGGGACTAACTACTGTGGGTATATCCTCTCTAGCGACCGGCTGAGGCGGTGTGGGGATAGATGGCAATGTTGCTGTTTTCCGCCACTGCCAAAATCGATTAATTTCAATAGCTGCGGCTGCAATGGTATCCGGGTTTAGCCCAAATTGAACAATACCATTAATGCCAATCAGATTACCGCGAGAGTCTAAAACCGGACCGCCACTCATACCACTGCGGACTAGATTGGTATATACTAGGCTGTAACCCTGTTGGCGATTTTGGCGGTGGGTAACTTGTCCTTGGCTACTGAAAAAAAGCCTTTGTCCTAAACTACTACCGGATCTCGGCCATCCTGCTACATGGACGGTATCTCCTACATTGACGCTCTCAGGGTTCGCCATGGTTGCTATCTGATAGCGTTGGGAACTACTGAAGGGGACGATCGCTAAGTCTAGTCCGGGTATCCGTTGAATTAGGCTATAGTAGACTGAGTGGCGACGACCGTCTGCGGTGATGATTTCATAGTCCCCAATTCGGTTGACGACGTGCCAGTTGGTTAGCACATAGTAGGTGTGATCCTGTTTTTCGACAATTACCCCAGAACCACCTTTGGGACCTTCAATGCGGACGGTGATTTCGGCGGCGATCGCATTAACTTCTGTGGCTGTTAGTTCATCAGTATTAGCACTAATTAGGGTAATTCCCTCTGTGGCGATCGCTACCCCTAACCAGGGAACAACTACCCCAATCATACCTAAACTTGAGGCAGTCAGACCAATTAATAATAATTGCCAATTTCTAGTCTTAGTCATCTGACAAACCTATATATAGCAGACCAGGCGCGTTTGACCTACTGACGCACCTAGTCGCAATTTACATATCTTTTTTGAACTCTTCCAACAGCTTCATTAAATCGGTAATTACCCGGCTGGGAATTAGATCCGCTAGGGAAAGGGTTGTTTTACCACCCCCCAACTTCACGGGGGTATCTTTCAGAATGTTAATGACTGTTTCTTCCTCTAAGTCGGCGGCTTCTTCTAATATGGGATAGAGTTTTTCCGCAACTGGGGTGTGTAAATTGGCATCACCTAGGTATAAATTCCATTTGGTAATATCCATATAAACGTTTTCGCCAATTTCGGCGGCGAGTTTTTCGATCGCTTGGGTATTGCCAGAATTAGACATTTAGAAAACTCCGGTGATTTGCAAAAAAAGCTGATTTGCCTAGTGTTGGGTTTCACCCAACCTACTCTGTTGGGTTTCACCCAACCTACTCTGTTGGGTTTCACCCAACCTACTCTGTTGGGTTTCACCCAACCTACTCTGTTGGGTTTCACCCAACCTACTCTGTTGGGTTTCACCCAACCTACTCCTACACCCAACCTACTCTGTTGGGTTTCACCCAACCTACTCCTACACCCAACCTACTCCTACACCCAACCTACAATTAATTATTAATTATTAATTATTAATTATTAATTGTTAATGCGGGCGGAAGTATAGTCGGCAATGGCAAAAATATAGACCATGTGCGCTAATAATATTAATGCCCAAATGCCTGTTACCCAAACCGCCCAAGACCATGAGGCTTGAGATAGGTTGTGAAAAAACCACAGTCCTGAGTTGCAGGCGGCGAAAATGGCTACATGGACGGCGAAATTCATGCGATCGTCTAAACGACGGTAGTCGGGATCTTGGCGATCGGGTTCACGGGGCCAACGGGGAGGCATGGAGTTTACATCCTTAGCATTTGCATTTACCTATTGTAGAGGAAAATGGCTGTTTTGACATTTAATTATGGTACATTCCCCCCCTCTGACTCTGGGAGAGTGCTGGGGAAAGGGGAAAACACGGCGGTTTGATGGCTTTTGGGGACTGCTAGGGACGGTAATTTTTAGTCATAACGGCGTTGGAACTAGGGCGAATTTGGGAACCATATCGCCTTGACCATATTTTAGTGAGTTCTGCCCCTAATAGAAAGATTTGACAAGAATAGAAGATCCACAGCAGAAGGACGACGAAGGAACTGGCGGCACCGTAAGCAGAAGCTACAGTAGCACGTCCTAAATAGAAACTAATTAAGGTGCGACCGATAATAAATAAAATCGCGGTAATACCTGAACCAACGGCTACGTCTGACCAGGCAATTTTGACATCTGGTAAAATTCGATATATTTGACCAAATAAGATGGTGATTAAAATAAAAGAAACGCCATTATCTATGAGCGATCGCAATAGGCTGGGAATGGATACTACCTTATCTAACCAGTCACTCATTCCCGCCAAAAATGAGCTAATTCCTAGGGACATTAGCAGCAATAACCCGACAATTAACACCATGATGACTGAGAGGATTCGGCTGCGGATAAATTCCCAGATTCCTTGCCCGGGTCTGACTTCAACGTGCCAAATTATATTGAGGGATTCTTTTAATTGAGCAAATATTGTGGTAGCCGCAAATAGGAGAGTCACTACACCAATGATGGTGGTGATTATGCTAGAACTAGGCTGAAATTGAGATTGGATAGCATTGGCAATGACTGAGGCTCCTTGTTCACCCATCAAAGTTTCTAGTTGCTCAATAACTTCTTTTTGGGCTACGGCTTCCCCGACAATGGAACCAGCTACAGCAATGACAATCATTAACAAAGGGGCTAGGGAAAATACCATATAATAGGCTAAGGCGGCGGCGAGAATGGGAACTTTGTCTTTTTGCCATTCGGTGATGGTTTCTTTTAACAAACTTTTGACAGTAGCTAGATTCACGGCTAATACCCTATTTGATGAATCAACAAAAACTCCACTAACCTGGAATCAGATGGTATTCATTATCTGTTAATGGTAGCATAGGTGTTTGGTTGGCTTTGGTGAAAGTTGTTGAGATACTGTCAAACTTTGGAAAAGCATTGGCTTTCCCGCTTACAGAATGATTATCCTCAAGCTAGTCCTGATACTTGGTCTAGTGTGGTGGTTTGGCTGTTGGGAGAAAATCCCGATCGCTGGGATAGTTTAGAACCCGATCGCCGTCCTGCCTTGGAAGCTGGGTTAAATTTTCGTTATCGGATTCTGAAAGAACGTTATTGGGGGGTTTCCTCAGATCAAGCCTATCGGAATTTGATGCAACGTTTGGGGGGTTTGGTGATCCTGCGTCAGAAAATTCAAACTTGGGTCGCTACCAGTCGCGATCGCCAACGTCAGGTGGTGGATGTCCTACAAGAGATCATCCAAAATATGTTGGATCGCGATCGCTATCTTAAACAGCAAATTCAGTGGATCGCTGAATGTACAGACGATCCGCGACTGCGTAATAGTTTGTTATTGACCACAGTTGAGGAATATTGTCTGCGTCCCATTCGCAATCAACCCCTACTGGTTTATCGGTTTGTTAACTATCTTTATCGGTCTCACCGGGGGGGACTGACTCAGGTTCCGACAGGAGAGTGGGTTAAACAAGTCTCTGAGGAAATTGTGTTGGGAGATCACGATGAACCGATCAGCCTATTGGATGATTCGGCGATCGCTCAATATCAGGAGTCTCAGTATTTGGAGGAACAAAAAGCCCAGCGGGTATTCATCCAAAAAGAGTTTCAAACCTATCTCCGGGAAAATGTCGATCCGATCGCCGCTCAATGGCTAGAATTATACCTGCGGGGCTACACTCAAGAGGCGATCGCCGAAAAGTTGCAGCTACCCATCAAACAGGTATATCGAATGCGGGAAAAGGTCGGTTATCATGCGATCCGCAACTTTGCTGTCAAAATCGCCCCAGAATTGGTTATGGACTGGCTGGGAATTTCCCTGGCTAACCATCGCCTCGGTCTGACTCCCTCTCAGTGGGAAAAGTTTTATCAGGATTTGACCCCTACTCAACGTCGCCTTATTGATCTCCTCAAAGCTAATAATTCTATTGATGCGATCGCCAAAACCCTCAAAACCAAAGTTTCCCGGATATACAGTGAATGGTCAAAAATTTACCTCGCCGCCCAGGTTATTCGCAATAGCGACAACCCCCCCACAGCCTAAATTTATCTTAACCCCCTTTGGGTTAATAAATAAACCGCAAAACTCCCCAACCAATGACTTCCGGCGTAATCACACAGAGAAACCGGTTTTAACCCTACTCGACGATGTACCGCCGCCACGGCTTGTAAACTGTTAATGCGTCGATCATCGGGGGGAAGTCCCGCGATAATTCCCTCTAACATCCAAGCGCGACTTAGGTTGAGACCATCAAAATGGGATTGTTGATAGTCGGTGGGGTTGCTGGGAATTACTGGAGATAACCAGTCTATTTCCGGGGTTTCTGGGATGTTTGGGAGAAATTCCCCCAGCCAATTGGCGAAGTTTTCAGCATCTAAAAAACGCCTCATTAAATCGGCTTCCGCTAGGGTCGGAGACAGGAAATCACAGCCGAGAGGTTCAATGTGTAAGGGATAGTTGCGATCGCCATGATAAAACATCTTAGCTCGTTCTTTCAGTAAACCAGCCAGATCCTGATTATCGGTAGTTTTAGACCAATCCCAGATTAAACCCATAGCAAAGGCGGTTTGAATATGGGTCCCACTGCGGTTAGGAAAGGCTAAATCTAACAGCCATTGTCGCAGGTTATTAACTGCTACTTCTTCTAAGGGTTGCAGTATTTCCCCCCACTGTTTTCCCTGGCTATCATTCCATCCTCGCAATTCGGCGGTTAATTGTAATAACCACGCCAAACCATAGGGACACTCAAACTCTGGTCTATCTTTCAGATAGTCGGCTTCTTGAGCGATCGCTTCTGGGGTCAAGTTTTGGCTGACTTTTTCCCTGGCTTCTTCCCTAAATTCCACTCCCGGAAAACAACGCATCACCCGCACTAACAGCCAATGATTATGAACTGCAGAATGCCAGTCCAAACAACCATAAAAGGCTGGGTTGAGTTGACGATGAGGAACTAAATCAGTTTCCTCTGATAAACCATAGAAATGTACATGGGGATATTCCCTATTGATACACCCTAAAGCACATCTCACAAAAGGAGCGATCGCTGTGGGATTAACCTGGTCAGTTTTCACGAATCTTTATCAAGTCTTAGCAGTGAACATTCCGGGGATTTAACCAGTCGGTATATATTCCCGACACTTGATAGGTAAATTGGGATGACCTCTGGCTAAAGCCAATAAGCGATCGCTCCTAAATATACATCTCCTAAAATTCCCCAAGTTGGTCATATTTTGGGCATTCAATAACTGCCAAATTCTCCCTTTTATCCTCATCCCTAAACTCGCCAAAATAGCCGTTTTGGGGGATTGGCGACTTGGTTTTAGCGGTCTATCGCCGGGTCGCCGCCTTGAAGGGTTAATAATAATTGTTTCCGTCGCTGCCAGGTCGCGTTCCTGTTGTAGAGTTAATTGATAGGTAGTATTTCCATCGGCTGCCGCTATTTCTAGCACATAAACACCAGCCGGTAAATTAAAGGCGATCGCCGACCCTTCATTCGGCTGCACTAATTGGCGACTTACCAGGCGACCCCTAGCCGTTTTTAGTCGCAATTCCACCCCAGCACTAAAGCCCTCCACAGAACAATTTAACCGTCCCTTCACCGGATGATTAAAGGTATAGATGTCTATGGCATCTTTCCCCATAAACCCCACATAAACGGCATGATCAGCTAAATTTCCCAGTGCAAAAGTGATGGCAGCAGCCATAATTATAGCCCCAAGTTTTCGGTTAAACTTCTTATGGCATTATACCACAGTTTACACATTATATAGCATTCCACACCAAATTAATTATTTCTGTTGATCTACCGCAGCTTAATCGTCCCCCAGACCCCAGCCTGAGATTTTTAATCATTTTTCAAGTCTTGTCGCCGTCACTTGGTGCTAAAATTGTCTACAATGATAATCATTCTCACCCAGGGCAGCCAACTCACCCATATCAGAAGCGATTATTCCCGTGGAGTCAGCACCCCCGACTGAAGCACGGGGGCTTCGTGCCCCCCTTTCAGGTAGCTGACCAGCTTAAGCCTTAACTGGCTCCGTTCAGAGCAAGAGTTAAAGTTCCTACCCTGGAATGCGTGCTAGTTCCAGGCTCATGAACCGAATCGTTAAACATCTCTAAGGGGTTAAGGACGTGCGATTTGGATAGTACCGACTCTGAACATTGGCGAAGCAAACATTACCCCGCAAGGGAGTCGGAGCCAACCATAGCTCCATGGAGGGGCAACCATACCCCTCCACCCCGCAAGGGGGTGCTGGCGGCGGTCAGCCGCTTGAGTAGGTTTTCCTCTCCGTGATCAATCACGGAGCTTCCAACCCTCCCAGGAGTTTTACGTGAAAAGCATGATCACCAGTTAGCAGGAGGTTTTGATGATTTCCAGATCTCGATTATTCGGACGTTTAACAGTATTGGTGGCTTCAACAGTCGCCCTAGGTTTAGGAGGTTGTGGTCCGACAGATACCACTGGCGAGACAGAAACACCAGAGACTCAAGCTACAACTGTAGCCACAGAAGCACAGTTGCAGGTGGTGACCACATTCTTACCCATGACACAGTTTACCAGAGCTGTGGTAGGCGATCGCGCCACAGTAGTGCAATTAATGCCGACCAATGTGGGACCCCATGATTTTCAGGCTAGACCAGGAGATATACAGGCGATCGTCAACGCTGATGTCTTGGTGAAAAACGGCTTGGAAATGGAGTTTTTCCTAGATAGTTTGATTGAGAATGCCCGCAATGATAACCTAGTAATTATTGACTCTAGTCAAGGCATCCCTACCGTTGCTAATGAAGATCATGATCATGATCACGGTCATGGTCACGGTCACGGACATGATCACGGTCACGGTCACGGTCACGGTCACGGTCACGGTCATGATCACGTCACGGTCACGGTCATGATCACGGTCACGGACATCATCACCACCATCATGGAGAATTTAACCCCCATATTTGGCTAGATCCTAAACGCGCAATTCAGCAAGTCGAAAATATTCGAGATGGGTTAATAGCCACTGATCCAGAAGGGGCCGAAAAATACACAGCCAATGCGGCTGCATTCATCGAAAAACTGCGAGAACTTGATGCTGAGATTACCCAAAAACTAGCGCCTTTTGCTGGACAAACTTTTGTAGTCTTCCATGATTTTGCCCCCTACTTTGCCGAAAGGTATAACCTCATATCTCAATCTTTTGTGGGTATCCCGGAACAAAATCCATCCCCCCAAGATGTACAAAGAGTTATGAATACAGTTGCCGAATCAGGACTACAAACTATCCTGACTGAACCCCAAGTAGATCAGGATATGTTTTCTACGATCGCCCGAGATATGGGAATTCGTGTCGGTGTCTTTAACCCTATGGAAACTGGCGGACCTGAAGCGATCGAACCTGAATATTATCTGCGTGTCATGCGGCAAAATGCTCAAAATGTATTAGATGCTCTCGGCGGACAAACACAGTCATGGCTACCTTTATCAACGCCTAAATCTGTGGCGGTTATTCCCCAACCAGTTGGCTTACGCTTCTAGGTTAAACCCTCTGAGATTGCCGGGTTATTTAGCCCGGTAATTAATCATTAATTGTGCTAAATTTAAGGAGATTAAAATTGAACAATCCCGTGTTAATAGTAGATAAACTAACTGTTTATCATGAGACATATTTGGCTGTTGACCAGGTTTCTTTTAGCTTAGAAGAAGGAACCGATATGGCAATTATTGGACCCAATGGGGCTGGGAAAAGTACATTAATTCAGTCTATTTTAGGCATTTTACCCCGCCAAAATGGTGATGTATTTATCCTAGGACAGCCTTTGAGTCGCTCAGGATATTTGCCTAATTATGTCCGCCGGGAAATTGCCTATTTACCTCAAAATTTTATGTTCGATCGCCGCATTCCTATCACTGTTCAGGAATTAGTCGGTTTGGGATGGGATAAATTAGGTTTACAACTGCCTTGGGTGGGTTCCAGAAGCCGTTATCAGGCTATTAGACAAGCCTTAATTAAGGTGGATGCTTGGAACCTACGCCATCACTTGATTGGTGGTCTTTCCGGTGGTGAAATGAAGCGAGTTTTATTAGCTTATTGTGTGGTGCGTCCCCGCCGCTTATTGATACTTGATGAGGCTTTGGCTGGTTTAGATGTTCAGGGAGAGTTGGATTTTTACCAATTATTATATCAACTCAAAAAAGAAGAAGGTTGGGCAATTTTGCAGATTTCCCACGACCTAGATCAGGTGAAAAAACACTGCGATCGCGTACTGTGTTTAAATCGCATGGTATTGTCAGAAGGAACCCCGGAAACTATCCTTTCTCCCGAAAATATAGCGATCGCTTATGGTTCTCAATTACGATTAATCCATACCAATAATCATCATATAAACAATCAAATCACGGGTTAATTATTACCCGGTAACATGGAAATCTGATCTAATTATAAGGAGATTAACCCTTGAATATTCCAGCCGACTTAATGCGTATGATTGAGCTTTTTCAACTGCCTTTTATGCAGCGAGCTATCATGGGTGGCATTCTGACTGGGTTGATGGGGGGAATGTTAGGCAGTTTCACCATTTTAAGACAGCTTTCTTTTTTTAGTGATGCCCTCGGACATTCCGCATTATTAGGCATTAGTATTAGCCTGTTATTAAGGCTTGATCCGTCTTGGGTGATTCTACCTTTTGCCGTATTATTTGCCCTCGGTGTTACCTATTTTATGGAACGTACCCAACTCTGGACTGATGCTTTATTAAATATAATTTACTCTTCATCTCTGGCTATTGGTATTATTATCCTGAGTTTTAGAGACGATTACCGAGGGGGAATTAATAATATTTTATTTGGCGATATTTTGGGGATTCGCGAATCGGATTTAATCTTGTCTGGTTTGTTACTATTAATCTGCATTGCATTTATTGCCCTCACTTTGCGATCGCAGATGTTACTAACCTTAAATGAACCTTTAGCCATTGCGCGCGGCGTGGCTGTCACACCCCATCGCACTGTCTTTATAGTCTTATTATCCCTACTGGTGGGAATATCCATCAGGGCGATCGGTGTATTGCTAATTAGTGCTTTTGTGGTAATTCCCGCCTGTGCGGCTAGGTTACTAACCCGCAATTTTATCAGTTACATTATCGTATCATCGGCTTTAGGTGGATTTAGTGCGGTTTTAGGTATGATGTTATCAGCCTTATTAAACTTGCCCTCCGGTCCCAGTATTGTCACCATGCAGTTAGCCATTTTTCTGCTGGCTATTCTCATTCCCAATCTGAAACTGTTAGTATCCTAATATCTGCCAGAAATCCCAGAGAAGGTCTGTTAATGTAGCGATCGCCGCCAGTCAAAAAACCTGTTTAATAAACTTTGCTGCCATTTACTTTCAGCAAATTTCCGCTTTTTCAACAATAAAGCAGCCTTGCTATTTACCTCCGAAAGAGTCGGGTAAACGTGAATACCTGTTAACGCCGAAACCTTCAAATTATTAGCCATTGCCAAAACTACCTCATGGATTAATTCCCCCGCCACTGGTCCGACAAGATGAGCCCCAAGAATCTCCCCATTTCCGCGCACAATAATTTTCCCAAAACCCCCCGTTTCTCCCTCAGCTTGGGCGCGATCCACATCAGAAAACTGTTGTCTAAGAATATAAACATCATCCCCATAAGCAGCCTTCGCCTGTGCTTCTGTCAACCCCACCCGCGCCAATTCTGGGTCAGTAAATGTCGCCCAAGGAATTACGCGATAATTTACCTTACTTACTGGGAAAAACAGGGCATTAGTCAACACCACAACGGCTTCATAACCCGCCACATGGGTAAACTGATAACCCCCAATTACATCCCCACAGGCATAAATTCGGGAATTGGTAGTTTGTAGCTTTTCATTGACCTTAATTCCCCCAGGTTCTACGGCTACTCCCGCCGCCTCTAAATTGAGGGATTCCACATTAGGCGATCGCCCTGAAGCCAGCAAAATTTCATCAACAATAACCGTATTATTCCCGGCTTTAATCAGTTTTTTACCCTGGGCAATTTCCACAGTTTCCGCCCGTGATTTCGGCAAAATGCGGATTCCTTCAGCCTGAAATTGCTGTTCAACTACCCTAGCCGCTTCCGGTTCTTCTTTCGGTAAAATATGATCGCGACTGGAAATAATTGTCACCTCCGAACCCAACCGAGAAACAGCCTGTCCTAACTCACAACCAATAGGACCCGCCCCAATGATAGCGAGAGATTTCGGGCATTTTTCCAAGGAAAATACCTGTTCATTAGTGAGAAAACCAGCCTCTGTTAAACCTGGTATATTGGGAATAGCGGCACGGGAACCGGTAGCAATAACAAACGCTCTAGCTGTTAATTTTTTCCCATTGACTGCAAAAGTTTTGGCATCAATAAATTGACCATCCCCAAAAATTACCTCAACCCCTAATCCTTGAAAACGTTGTGGGGAGTCATGGGGTTCTATATTTTTAATTACTTGTTGAACATGAGCGATCGCTTCGGCAAAATTAATGGTTGGCGAGGTTGTATGTATGCCAAATTTAGCGGCATTTTTGACTTGATAAGCCCGGCGAGAAGCATGAATCAAAGACTTGCTAGGAACACAACCAAACCAGAGACAATCACCCCCTAAGCGATCGCGTTCCACTAGGGCGACCTTAGCCTTTAATTGTGCGGCAGCACTAGCCACAACCAAACCCCCGGAACCCCCACCAATGACGATAATATCATAATCCACAGCCATAATTTTTCCCCTAATTAAATCACATGAATTTGCTACCTCCAGAATATGATAAACTCATTAATCTGAAGGTAGCCGGAAACTTAACTGAGTAATAACTGAAAATTACCCCAACTTCTGATTAACTCACAGATGGATCGGTGGTAGTTTCTGACCCGCCACCCGCGAAAAATTGGCGAGTTACAGCAGCAGTAATAATGTGGGAAAGTAAACCCATTGGACCCGCAAATAAACATAAAATCAGAGAATGAATTGTCCAAACTCCGGTTTTTTGTCCTTCCCAATATATCCAACGTCCCACAAACAGATCTAAGATTAAAAAGTGAACCCACCCGGCGGCTGCGATCGTTTCATCTCCGAAAAACTTAGCGATATCTGCTAATTGGGGGTTGGATAAAGCCGCCGCACTTTCCGGGTTTATGCTACCCGCAAACAGATACAAATATGTTAACGCCAACAGGATAAAGGGAATATATGATTCCATCACTTTTCTGGTAACTCCCCAATTGGGAACAAACACCATTAGACCCCAAAAAGGCAGTACAAATATGTTGGCGACATTAAAAATTTGGTCAACTGGTAAATTTAACATGGCTGACTTGTGAACAGTATTAATTAACTATAACAAATTTTGGGCAGTTTGTTAATCATGGGGCTAAACTTCGATGATTTGTCTAAGCTGAATTGGTCGAGTTTAACTAAATAAGCTGTGATTATAAATGGTTAAAATGGTCACAGGATTTACAGAAACAAATCTGGTTAAACTCCCCAGAGAAAATGAACGGGAAAGCTGTACTTGTAACAGATGATAATTCCAGTGTTTTTCCCTGGTAATTTTGTCTTTAACCCACTGTAATGCTAAATTGATATGTTCTAAAGTTCTCAAAACTACTACTATCCTACCTCCCGGAGAAAGTCGAATGCTACAGATTCCTAAAATCTCCGGTAAATTGTTGTCGGGAATGCCCATAAAAATGCGATCGGGCGTTCTCAAATGATGTAATATAGAGGGAGCTTCCCCATTAATTGATATCACATTGTTTATCTGAAATCTGCGGCAATTTTGTTCAATTAAACAGGTTCCCGATGCCGTTTTTTCGATGGCGTAAATGGTGGACTGGGGAAATAATCTCGCTATTTCTACTGAGAGACAACCCGGACTGGCTTGCATATCCCAAACTACTTGATTTGGCTGTAACCCTAGTTCCCCTAATGCTAAGATACGCAGTTCCCGTGGCGTGATTAATTCGGGTTGATTGCTATTGCCGAAAAATAGGTGATCTGGTATTCCTAAACTGGGAAGATTGGCTAAATCAACCTGGTCGATAATCGCTGGTAAATCGGGTAATAATATCACCAAGTTTAAGGGTGAAAATTGATAGTTATTTATCCGGTCTACCGGGTAGGGTTGTACTCGCTCATTTTCGCCCCCCAAATTTTCGGCAACCCAGAATTGATAAACTTTCGCTAAATCTAGGGATAAGATTAATTGAGCGATCGCTTGAGGGGGATAATCTACACTTGTCAAAATGCCTATCTTTTTAACCCCCTCTTTTAAAGCCTGAGTTAAGCTATCTATTGACCGACTATCAACCCTAATGATTCTCGCATCTTCCCAAGGAATTTGCAGACGGTTAAAAGCTAACTGAATTGGACTAATATGGGGATAAAAAATTAACTGATCTGCTGGAAAGTGAGCGGCTAATAATCCCCCCACATCAAAAAATAACGGATCGCCAGATACTAAAAATATCACCTCCGGGTTAGTCTGATAATTCCTTTCCCAATTGGTTAGCCATTGTTTCAGTTCGGACAGTGTTTCGACCATATCGGTTAACAGCAATTTCGGAATAGTCTCATAGCTGCTTAAATAACCCAAATTTCGAGAGTTACCCACTAACAGATTACCCCGTTTAACCACCCGGCGAACGGAGTCGGAAAGTCCCGCCAATCCATCTAAATTAATGCCAATAATATGTATCGTCAACTATCTACTTTAGGTAAATTGTCAATATTCACAATTAATCAATTAACAGCCATTTTTGGTCAATAATTAGCCAGATTTTACTACTTTAAACAATATCCTGATATTGTCGCGTTCAATTATGATTGGATATGTTCAGTGCGTCAGCAGCACAATTAACTCTAATTGAGAGCATCTTAAAAAACTGCATCTGACGCACCCAAAAAAAAGCCTTAAAAAACAAATCGCGGCCAGTGAGGTTCTCGGCGATAAGCCATCATGTCTTCAAATTTCCTAAAATCGGCTTTTTTTATCAGTATTTCTTGGGGATTATCGAGCCATTGATGGTTTAACTCAAAAATTTGTTGGCTCAAAGTTTCTCGGTCTAAATCATTAGGGATAGAGCCAAAATATCCCAAAGTAACATGAGCCACCAAGTGATATTGCTGCTCAATTCCCAAAGCCATTAAACTACGATTCTGATAAATAGACCTTCGGAATTGAATCAACAAATTATAAGCCTCCTCATCCCTAGGAACCAAACAAACAACGATCGCCCTAGTCATCACCATCAAACCCAAAACCTGCCATTGAAAAGGCTGGGAGATTTTCTGAGATTCAAAAATAGTAAAAGATTCGGCGATCGCCTCTTGAACTTTACTTTCAAAATCGGGTATTTGCTGAGAAGCATCTCGATACAAATCATCCCAAATCAAATCAGCCAAAGTAAAATGGAGGCTATCTGGGGGAATCTTCACAAAAAAATCAGGGTCTAAAATTCGTGCCAGTTGCTGTTGACAATCGGTCAAATTTTGATAAAAATCGGCATTATCAACATCTTCCCCAGCCGGAGGCGTAATCACACTGTAACCAGGAAAAGGAACCGGCTTCCTCTGACCTTGAGCATCAAGGGTAAATTTAGGGGATTCCTGGATATGTTCCAGTTGTGATAGGTAAGCCGGCCCTAAAGTCATCCTGGCGACCCGATTGACATAGGTTTGATAGTTATCGTCCAAGTCTGTTTTCCTCGTTATTCAAAGACAATTTGTTATGCCAATTTACCTGTACTGGGGGGACGACGACTTCTCCCTGAGCAAAGCAGTGGACACCTTGCGGGAATCTGTCGTTGATCCCAATTGGTCTAGTTTCAATTTTGACAAAATTCTGCCCGATACACCAGATTCAGTCATTTCTGGACTAAATCAAGCTATGACTCCACCATTCGGGTTGGGACATCGTTTAGTATGGCTAGTTAACACACCCCTGACTCAGCATTGTTCTCCAGAAATTCTACAGGAGTTAGAGCGAACCTTACCGGCTATTCCCGAAACCACCACCCTATTATTTAGCAGTCCCAATAAACCTGATGGCCGCCTCAAATCCACGAAACTCCTACAAAAATATGCCAAAGTTCAGGAATTTTCGGCAATACCCCCCTGGAAAACTGACCAATTGGAACAGCGAGTCCGAGAAGTAGCCCAACAACTGGGGGTTAAACTCAAAGCAGAATCAGTGGCTTTTGTAGCCGAAGCGGTGGGAAATGATACCCGCCAACTTTATGGCGAAATGGAAAAACTTAAACTATATGCTGAGACGACAGACGGTTCCCTAGACATCAAAACTATTACTCCCCTAATTCACAGCAATACCCAGAATAGTCTAAAACTGGCGATCGCCATTAGAGAAGGCAAAACTAGCCAAGCCCTAGGGTTAGTTGCCGATTTAATCGCCCACAACGAACCCGCCCTCAAAATCCTAGCTACCCTAGTAGGACAATTCCGCACCTGGCTATGGGTCAAATTGATGATCGAAACCGGAACCAGAGATGATAAAGAAATCGCCCGCCTCGCGGAAGTGGGGAACCCCAAGCGGATATACTTTCTGAAAAAAGAAGTGCAGCCCCTTTCGTTACAGCAACTTCAACAAACCTTACCGAAACTGCTGCAATTGGAAATTAGCCTTAAACGTGGCGCAGATGAACAGTCAACGCTACAAACACAGATCATCGAACTTTGTCGCTTATTTCACCGCTGATGTATGATAGATTATCATTTGAGTGGCACAGTTCGCCGTTTCAGTCTGGGTCTGGTATCTTTACGCCCCTGTAATATCGGGTGTAAGGGCAGCTTAAAAGCCCTGGAGCCTGGCTCCCCCGTTTCTGAATCTGTGTCACGTCCGAGGTATCACTGAAAATTCCCCAAGGTTCTCGTGAGGGTTAGCCATGCCAAACCAAAGCCAACTGGAACTAGCCAAGCAGGGCGATCCCCAGGCGATTGCCAATGTGATTAACAATTCCCTAAAAGCTAAAAACATTAATGCCGATGTCTGTCGGGAAGATAACTCCCTACACATCATGCTAGAAGGGGATGCGGTTCCTAACAATCAACAATCATTGGTGACATTTGTTCGCAATGGGATGACTAAGTTAGATGTCCCCTCTATCTATACTGTGAAAATCTATGGACGACAATTGGGGGATGATCCCGCTTGGGAAGAAGAGATCGTTTTGAAGGAGCCACCACCGAAGGCGATCGACCCGGAAGATGATATGATTCCCCCTGATGTAGGTGATATTGAGGACGATTTCAGCGAACAAGATACCCTCCTCGATCAGGATGATCATATTGATGATTATGTTGTCGATGATGATGACATTGACCCCGACTACATAGATGATGACCAAGATATTGATGATGATGACCAGGGTGGCTACATTCCAGAAGAAGATGATGATCCTGATGATGATGATGATGATGATGATGAGGACAAAACCCAAGAAGTACAACCTTCTCATCCGAAAAGTAATAAAGTCCTGTTACTGATTCCGATCGTATTATTGGTGGCGATCGCTGCTTTAGCTGGATTGCATTTTGCTGGTATCTTCTCTCTACCTTTCCTCCCTGGTGGTAGTTCAGAAATGACCACCGACCCGGACCCCGCCGACACTGCGGAACCGACGGACCCAGAAACTCCCCAAACGGCGGAACCGACAGACCCAGAAACTCCCCAAACGGCAGAACCCGCCGCCCCCCCCACGGTCCCGACGGACCCTTGGCGTGACGGCATTAATGCGGCAATGAATGCGGCGACCCTAGCCCAGACCGCCCAATCTCAAGCTGAATGGAATGCGGTAGCCAGTGAGTGGCAAAAAGCCAGTGAACTCATGAGCCAGGTTCCACAGGACAGCGAAAACTATCAGGCTGCTCAAGAGAGGGTTGGCCAGTATGCTGAGAATCAGCGTATAGCGCAACAACGTGCGACCACTGCGCCCTAGGGAAGATATGATATGAGGTATAGCCGTGACTAATAAACAAGCCAGATCACAGAAACCATGGCCGGGCAGTATCAAACCCACCTATTATACGCTGTTGGGCTTGCATCCCTCGGCATCATCCATGGAAATTCGGCGGGCTTACCGAGAGCTGAGTAAACGTTATCATCCAGATACAACAGATTTATCAGAAGATTGTGCTAAGGCTAAATTCCAAGAGTTGAATGAGGCGTATAGCATTCTGAGTAATCCCGATCGCCGTCAAATCTATGATCAAACTATTAGTACAACGCGGGTGATCACTCCCCCCACTGAGATTAATTATCGGCACCATTCGAGACCATCAAAATCGAGGCATTCCAGCGCGACGGAAGCGATCGCCGCCGAAAATCGGCCTTTATCTCCCGGAGAACTATTTGCTCTGTTAATGATGGCAGTCAGTTTGATAAGCTGTTTAGGATTAGCAATAGCGATCGCCATGTTTCGTTCAGATATAACCCTTTAAGCGAGAAAAATTTTCAACAGCAATCAATTATGACCTTACCCAGTCCCAATACCCCCCTATATAATCATCCCCTACCAGAAATCGAAGACTGGTTACGTTCCCTTGGTGGGGAACAGGACTCCCAGGAACTCCATTCTTGGCAAGTAGAAAAGCCCACCTGGAAAGCGGAGCTATGGTTAGATATTGACCAAATAACAGTCCGTTACATTGGCGCAGGTACAGACGGCCAAGACATTCAACGGTCTTTTAAATACTCCCTGAGTCGTCAAGATATCGAACAAGCGGTTTTTTCCGGTCCCTAATTCATTCACGAGTACCCACCTTACCAAATCGACGCTCTCGCTGCTGATAAGAACACAGGGCCAGGTGAAACTCATGGCTGTTAAAATCCGGCCAGAGAGTGTCAGTCACATAAATCTCAGCATAAGCGATTTGCCACAGCAAAAAATTACTAATCCGTAATTCCCCACTGGTGCGAATCAATAAATCCGGGTCAGAAGTTCCGGCTGTATACAAATACTTTTCAAATAAAGCCCCATCAATGGCTTCCGGTTCGAGAGTACCCTGTTTAACCTGGTTGGCGATCGCCTGACAAGCCCTAACAATCTCCTCCCGTCCCCCGTAATTAGTAGCCACAGTCAACAAAATCCCCTCATTATTGCGGGTAGTCTCCATTGACTTCTCAATGCACTCTCTCAGAGAACCGGGAAGCCGATGCAAATTACCCACAAACCTAATCCTAACCTCCTCCTCCATCATCTCCTCAAGTTCCCGCATGAGAACCCGCTCAAACAAAGCCATCAAAAAATCTACTTCTTCTAGGGGTCGCCCCCAATTTTCCGTGGAAAAGGCATAAACCGTTAAAGCATTAATTCCCCAATCACGACAGTAACGGAGTAAATTCTTGAGAGCATCAATCCCTCGCCGATGTCCCATAGTGCGTGGTAGTCCCCGACGTTTCGCCCAGCGACCATTACCATCCATGATCACCGCGACATGGTTTGGGAGGCGATTTCGGTCAAGGTCAGCAGGTAACTCATGTATAACCCTTGGCTTTCGACTCATTTTTTCTCCCGAGAAGCTGACGAACGAAAACGGAACACCTGGGAAATGAACGACCACCTCTTTAATCCTATTCGCCGTTTAAGGGTATCTATGGAAATAGGAGGCTTAGTTCTATCATCCCCCGCCACAAAAGACCGAGCTTCTAATAACTCCTTGAGTTTACTACTGGTTAGGGGTCGATTCAGTACACCTTTATCAGCCAGAGAAATTGACCCGGTTTCTTCAGAAACCACAATACATACACACTTAGCAACCTTTTCTGTAATGCCCATAGCTGCTCGATGGCGGGTTCCCAACTGTCGCGAGGCTATCCTTTCAGACAGGGGCAAAATCACCCCGGCAGCAGCCACCCTAGAGGCTCTAATCAGCACCGCACCATCATGGAGTAGAGTTTTAGGCTGAAAAATCGTCTGTAGCAGTTCCCTGGAAACTTCGGCATTTAAACGCACACCCGGAACGGAAAAATCACGCTCATCAATGGGACTGCCTATTTCAATTATAATCAAAGCCCCAGTACGGTTTTGAGAAAGTTCTTTGACCGCCTCGACAATTTGATCAATGACTCCATCGGTTTCAGGGATACCTTTTCGGCTGGCAGCAAACAGTTGCAGCACCTCCCCTCGCCCTAATTTTTCCAGAAATTGTCTAAACTCTGACTGCAAAATCACAGCCATAGCCACTGCGGAACCAGTTACCAAACTATTTAGGGCAATATAAAGCAGTCTCAGATTAGCCCAATTACTGATCGCCGTTGCCAGCATTAACACAATGAAACCTCGAACCATCCACAAGGTTCGACGCTCTCCAATAATCACAAGGACGATATAGGCGACGGCAAAAACCAGTCCAATATCGATGCTGTTAACCAACCAGGACTCAAGCCAGGCAGGGTCTTGACTTTGACCCGAACTCATTGAACGCGATATGAGGTTAAAACTATTGACATCTTCCGGAACTCCCAACTTATCGATAATGAATTAATTATCTATATTGCTGGGGACTCGATTCCTCATCCTTAAATGGGGAGAGGCATGATGCGGGGCGATGTCTAACCCCGCGTTAGTTACTTAAATTAAGGCATCAAGGGCGATCGCCAAGCCTCTCGGGTAAACGATCCTGACGAATCAGATCCGAATAGGTCTCCCGTTGAATAATTATCGAACTTAGGGAATCATTCACCAGAACGGCTGCCGGACGAGGCAGACGATTATAGTTAGAAGCCATACTATAATTGTAGGCTCCTGTTGCCATTACCACCAAGATATCACCAGTTTGACAATCTCCGGGGAGATGGGCTTGTTGAATGAGGATGTCCCCAGATTCACAATGTTTGCCAGCTACTGTTATGGTTTCGGTTAATGGTGCGGACATCCGATTAGCAATTACCACTCTATACACAGATTGATAAGTAATCGGACGGGGATTATCTGACATTCCCCCATCAACGGCTATATAAGTCCGCAGATCTGGAATCTCTTTGCGAGAACCAATCGTGTAAGCAGTGATCGCAGCCGGACCAATAATCGATCGCCCTGGTTCACACAACAGCTTAGGTAAAGGGATTTGGCGCTGTTCACAGGCGGCGACGACGGATGAGGCGATCGCACTTACCCAACTTTCAATACTGGGGGGGTCATCATCTTCTGTATACCGAATCCCTAGACCTCCCCCCACATTAACTTCGGTAATATTTAAACCATACTGACTGCCTTTAGTGACCGCATCCATTAGCACCCCAGCTAAGTCTTGATGGGGTTGCAGTTCAAAAATCTGAGAGCCAATATGAGCGTGAATTCCCTCGCAGCATAGAGATGGGTTACTGCTGACAAATTTAAACACCTCATCAAGTTGATTAGGATCAAATCCGAATTTACTATCAAGATGTCCGGTGCGAATATACTCATGGGTGTGACACTCGATTCCTGGGGTAAATCTGATCATCACCCGCACGGGGGATTGTACAGACATTTCATCTGCCAATTCCACCAGGTTGGTCAGGTCTAGCCAGTTGTCAGCCACTACAGTACAGCCAGTGCTAATGGCTAACTCCAGTTCCGATCGCGATTTATTATTACCATGTAGGTAAATCTTATCGGGACTCACCCCCGCCGTTTTCGCGGTGTATAGTTCCCCACCAGAAACCACATCAGTTCCCAAACCTTCCGAGGCAACTATTGCACAAATCGCTAAACAATTCCATGCCTTAGAAGCATAGAGAATCAGCGATTCTCCCGGATAGTATTTCGCCCAAGCCTCCCGGTATTGACGGCAAGCAGTACGCAGGGTCACTTCATCTAATATATATAGAGGGGAACCAAACTGACTGACCATTTCCGCGACATCACAACCCCCAATTTCTAGGTGGTCTTGGTGGTTGACCTTAGCGGTGAGGGGTAACAGTTGTTGGTTAGGCGATCGCTCGGTTGTGCTTTCTTCCGAGTTGAGTAGGTACTGAAGTCCTGAATTTTCCACAGTTTTAGTATCAATAGTTAGTTTTTTTATCGGCGCGTGTATCTGCGATCGTACCAAATTTCTGTCACCATGGTTAATCTTAATCTATCTATTAGCTTTCAGCCCAGCCTCTGTGACCATCCTACAACTCAAACTTCTCACCCCCGACTTATTACCCGCAGTAGTAGAACTCGATCGCCTTTGCTTAGGTGGACTATGGAATGAATCGGGATATCAACGGGAATTAGATAGCCCCAATAGCGATCTGGTCATCTGGACACACCCAACCCAGGGACAACCCTTATCAGGTTTACAGCCAATTTCCGTACAAGTCGCCCAAACGCCACCCCTACCAGTCATAGGCATCGGTTGTCTCTGGGCTATTGTAGACGAAGCCCATATCACTTTACTAGCCATTCATCCCGATTATCGCGGCTTAGGTCTAGGGGCCGATTTACTGCGGGCTTTACTGCAACTCGCCCAACAGCGAGGATTATCCCACGCTACCCTAGAAGTTAAGCCCTCCAATCATATCGCCCTATCTCTATATCAAAAATTCGGCTTCCAAATTGCCGGAAGGCGCAAAAAATACTATGCCGACACCGGAGAAGATGCCCTAATACTTTGGCTTTCTGGTCTGCCAAGTCTTATTTGAGATTGTGCTAAAATCCGGGTCAGAGACAGACAACCACGATACAGAATCACTGATTCCATTTCGGGTACTTTGTCCCTATTCGGCAGATCCCGTAGTCATTGGGGATTACTCAATGGCCAAAGACGAGCCGATCGCCAACCTAAATACCTCATCCCGTAGATACAATTAAAAATGAGTCAATCCCATAAGTAAAACTTGTTGAGCAACTTTCGGCATAGTTTTACCCGATCATTGAAAATATCACGCTAAAATTAGCATACGAGCCAGCAGCAGGTGATAAAAATTAGCCATGTTTGAACGCTTCACAGAAAAAGCCATTAAGGTGATCATGTTAGCCCAGGAGGAAGCACGCCGCCTGGGACATAACTTCGTAGGAACAGAACAGATCCTCCTGGGTCTGATTGGCGAAGGGACTGGCGTAGCAGCCAAAGTCCTGAAGTCCATGGGGGTCAACCTCAAAGATGCTCGGATCGAGGTCGAAAAAATCATCGGCCGTGGCTCCGGGTTTGTAGCCGTTGAAATTCCGTTCACTCCGCGCGCCAAGAGGGTTTTAGAACTTTCCTTGGAAGAGGCTCGTCAACTCGGGCATAATTATATCGGCACAGAACATTTGCTTCTGGGTCTGATCCGAGAAGGAGAAGGAGTAGCCGCTCGCGTCCTGGAAAATTTGGGCGTTGACCTGTCGAAGGTTCGCACCCAGGTAATTAGGATGTTGGGTGAAACGGCGGAAGTCACCGCCGGGGGAAGTAGCGGTCGCACTAAGACCCCAACCCTCGATGAGTTTGGCTCTAATTTGACCCAAATGGCCGCTGAGGGCAAACTTGACCCGGTAGTGGGACGACAAAAGGAAATTGAGCGGGTGATCCAGATTTTGGGTCGGCGTACCAAAAATAATCCGGTCCTAATTGGAGAACCGGGTGTCGGTAAAACAGCGATCGCCGAAGGTCTCGCCCAGCGCATTGCTCAAAATGATATTCCCGACATTCTGGAAGATAAACGAGTTGTTACCCTCGATATCGGTCTATTGGTGGCGGGTACTAAGTATCGGGGTGAGTTTGAGGAACGACTCAAAAAGATTATGGATGAAATCCGCTCTTGCGGTAATGTCATCCTGGTAATTGATGAGGTTCACACCCTCATTGGTGCAGGTGCTGCGGAAGGAGCTATCGATGCGGCTAATATCCTCAAGCCAGCTTTGGCGCGGGGTGAGTTGCAGTGTATCGGTGCTACTACCCTCGATGAGTACCGCAAGCATATTGAACGGGATGCGGCCCTAGAACGTCGGTTCCAACCCGTGATGGTCGGTGAGCCTTCGGTACCGGAAACCATTGAGATTCTCTATGGACTGCGGGAACGCTATGAGCAGCACCACAAACTTAAAATTATCGATGAGGCTCTCGAAGCAGCAGCGAAATTGTCCGATCGCTATATTAGCGATCGCTATCTCCCCGATAAGGCGATCGATTTGATTGATGAAGCCGGATCGCGGGTGCGCCTGATTAACTCCCAACTTCCCCCAGCCGCTAAGGAACTCGACAAGGAATTGCGACAAGTCCTCAAGGAAAAAGACGACGCGGTGCGCTCCCAAGACTTTGACCGAGCCGGAGAATTGCGCGATCGCGAAATGGAAATTAAATCCCAAATTCGGGCGATCGCTCAAAACAAAAAATCCGAAACTCGCACCGACGACGATGATTCCCCCATGGTAACAGAAGAGGATATCGCCCAAATCGTGGCCAGTTGGACCGGGATTCCCGTTAACAAACTCACCGAGTCCGAGTCCGAGAAACTCCTGCACATGGAAGACACCCTCCACCAGCGTCTTATCGGTCAGGAAGAAGCTGTCAAAGCCGTTTCTCGCGCCATCCGTCGTGCGCGTGTCGGACTCAAGAACCCCAACCGACCCATCGCTAGTTTCATCTTCTCTGGACCCACAGGCGTAGGTAAAACCGAGTTGACTAAATCCCTCGCCGCCTACTTCTTCGGCTCAGAAGAAGCTATGATCCGCCTGGATATGTCGGAATTTATGGAGCGGCACACCGTTTCTAAACTCATCGGTTCTCCTCCCGGCTATGTGGGTTACAACGAAGGTGGACAACTCACCGAAGCCGTGCGCCGTCGTCCTTATACCGTGGTGCTGTTCGACGAAATCGAAAAAGCTCACCCCGATGTCTTCAATATGTTATTGCAGATTTTGGAAGATGGGCGCTTGACCGATGCTAAAGGTCGCACCGTAGACTTTAAAAACACCCTGATCATCATGACGAGCAACATTGGCTCTAAGGTGATCGAAAAAGGTGGCGGCGGTCTTGGGTTCGAGTTTGAAGAAAATCAAGCTGATGCTCAATATAACCGCATCCGCAACCTGGTTAATGAAGAACTTAAACAATACTTCCGTCCTGAGTTCCTTAACCGTCTTGATGAAATTATCGTCTTCCGTCAACTCAATAAAGATGAGGTCAAGGAAATTGCGGTAATTATGCTTAACGAGGTGTTCGGTCGCCTCACTGAAAAAGGCATTCGCCTGGAAATTACCGATCGCTTTAAAGAAAGACTGGTAGAAGAAGGTTATAATCCCAGCTACGGTGCGCGTCCCCTGCGTCGCGCCATTATGCGTTTGCTGGAAGATAGCCTCGCCGAGGAAATCCTCTCTGGTCGCGTCAAAGAAGGCGATACGGCGATCGTTGATGTTAATGAGGACGGTCAAGTTCAAGTCTTACAAGGCGAAAAACGGGAACTGCTCCCCCAAGCCGCTGACTAATTGCTAGGCGTAGGTTTTTAAGCCTATTGTTATTGCATCGATAATATATGTAGGGATAATTCGTGAATTGTCCCTACTTTTTTTTAGAATGATGTAGTAGCGTTTTCACAAAAATCATGAATAATAAAAACTCGGGGCGCTTGGTTTGGAATCACTCTACCCACCTTCAGGGCTTGATCCCTGTCTTAGATAGATTAACCAAGTATCAGGGAATTCATACGATTACCCCGGGAGTAATTACTAGGGCTAAGGCTCATTGTCCGCACATGAAGTTAAGAGTATCTGTTCCTATTCGCGGCGGCTTTAAGGTCTTGGCTAGGGCGGGAAAAACCGTTCAGGAAGTCTTTTTTGTGACTAGCCTCTCCCAAAGCGAATTAGAAGGAGCGATCGCTAATGCTCTGAGAAAATGACTTAATATCCTAGACTTTCCGGGTAACCGGGTTCCTATCCGAAAAGGAGTCACGGAACCCGTTACACCCGGTCAAAGTATCAGAAACCAGGTTTCTCAGTCCTCTCTCTAGCCTCCAGCCACAGCCGGAACAATACTCACTTCATCACCATCAGCTAAGGCGGTATTCGTACCATCTAAGAAGCGAATATCCTCACTGTTGACGTAGAAATTCAAAAAGCGCCTCGGTTTTCCTTCATCATCACAGAGACTTTTCTTGATACCCGGACAACTAGCTTCCAGGGAATCAATTAGTTCCATAATGTTCGTCCCCTCGCACTCAAGGGTAGCTTGGTTGTTAGTGAACTTTTGCAGGGGAGTGGGAATTAAAACTTTAACAGCCATTGTTGATTAATTGGATAGAAAATTGCCGTCAAAAGGAGAAGGCTTGCACCTTCCCCCAAGATTTCACGTAAAACTCCTGGGAGAGTTGGAAGCTCCGTGATTTATCGCGGAGAGGAAAACCGACTCAAGCGGCTGACCGCCGCCAGCACCCCCTTGCGGGGTGGAGGGGTATGGTTGCCCCTCCATGGAGCTATGGTTGGCTCCGACTCCCTTGCGGGGTAATGTTTGCTTCGCCAATGTTCAGAGTCGGTACTATCCAAATCGCACGTCCTTAACCCCTTAGAGATGTTTAACGATTCGGTTCTAGGGCCTGGAACTAGCACGCATTCCAGGGTAGGAACTTTAACTCTTGCTCTGAACGTAGCCAGTTAAGGCTATAGCTGGTCAGCTACCTGAAAGGGGGGCACGAAGCCCCTGTGCTTCAGCCGGGGGTGCTGACATCTTACCGGATTTTGGCTAATCTTAAACCAAAACCTGTTGCCATTCTAAGCGATCGAGAGTCCGTGCGCGTTCGATCGCCACTTCAAAGCTATCTAGTTTCGGGTCAATGGTCAGAGGTTCGCCAATGTAGCCGTGAACCGCCTCCTGAGTTTTTAAGCCATTTCCAGTAATGTAAACAACAGTAGTTTCATCGGGGTCAATTTTACCCGCTTCCACCAGTTTTTTCAACACCGCAATCGTAGTTCCGCCAGCCGTCTCTGTAAAGATACCTTCAGTTTCCGCCAGTAATTTGATACCCTCGATAATTTCAGCATCATTAACTGACTCCACACTACCGCCAGACTTTTTGGCTAATTCTACTGCATACACACCATCAGCCGGATTACCAATAGCGATAGATTTAGCGATCGTATTAGGTTTAACTGGCGTAATAAAGTCGCGATTTTCCTTGAAAGCATGGGCTACAGGAGAGCAACCTTCCGCTTGTGCGCCACTAAAACGCACGGGTTTATCTTCCACTAAACCCACCTTAACAAACTCTTGGAAACCTTTATGAATCTTGGTATATAACGAACCAGAAGCGATCGGCGCTACTACATGATCTGGCAGTCGCCAACCTAACTGCTCTGCTACTTCAAAACCCAGAGTTTTAGAACCTTCCGAATAATAGGGGCGCAGGTTGATATTAACAAAACCCCAACCGTAGGTATTAGCTACTTCTGAACAGAGGCGATTAACTTGGTCATAATTGCCCCTAACTGCCATCAGAATCGGATTATAAATTAATGTTCCTAACACCTTCCCAGCTTCTAAATCGGAGGGAATAAATACACAACAATCTAATCCCGCTTTAGCTGCGATCGCTGCCGTAGAATTCGCTAAATTTCCCGTACTCGCACAGGAAACCGTCGAAAAACCTAACTCTCTAGCGCGGCTGAGAGCCACAGATACCACCCTATCCTTAAAGCTAAGGGTAGGCATATTAACAGCATCATTTTTAATATAAAGATTTTTGAGACCGAGGCGGCGGGCTAACCGTTCTGACTTCACCAACGGAGTCATCCCAGTTCCCACATCAATAACATTATCTGTAGCTACCGGTAAAAAGTGACGATAACGCCAGATCGAATTTGGGCCAGCTTCAATAGTTTCGCGAGTTACCAGTTGGCGAAGGTTGTCATAGTTATAGTGAACTTCCAGGGGACCAAAACACACCTCGCAAACGTGCTTGGCTTCCAGAGCATATTCCGCGCCGCACTCTTTACATTTGAGTTTATCAAAAGTAGCTCCGGCGGTGGGGGTGGTGGTGTGGTTATGGGTTGCCTGGGTCATGACACTTACCTCTGCTTTTTCTGCTGTTCTAACTGTTGGATGAAGACTATCACAGTTGTCAAATTCCCGTCAACCATACCCGACTTTTTTTGTCGGGATTAACAAAAATTCCCTTAAATGGGGAGTTTTAGCGGGTACAGTCCGGGGAGCAGGGTAATCCAAATTTGGGGTAAATAATTTCCGCCCTCACGATAGGATTAAGAAAGATGACCCAAGTCGTACTTTAAAAGGCATTGAGATTAAGACATGGAATTTAGAGCCACAGATACTAACCGCCTAGACTGGAGTGGAGATGTATTAGCGATAGGTCTGTTTGAAGGACAAGTCCAACTGAGTGGGGATTTAGCAGAACTCAATCAAAAACTCGGTGGGACCCTACAAGAACTTATCGAAGAATCAGACTTTCAGGGAAAAGCTGATAGTAGTGCTTCTGGTCGTGTGGGTGGCAATAGTCCCATTCGTAAGGTGGTTTTAGTGGGGTTGGGGTCTGCTGAGGACTACACCCTAGAAGCTATCCGACGTGGTGCGGCTGCGTCAGGACAGGCGGCGAAAGCACTCAAAGGTAAAACCCTGGGTATCAGTTTCCCGGTGGGTAATGCGTCGGAGACGGTGGGGGCTATTGTAGAAGGATTAGAGTTAGTTCTGTATCAGGATAATCGCTTTAAGTCGGAAACTAAGGACAAAGAAATTCAAGTCGAGTCTGTAGATCTGCTAGGGTTTCCGGGTACAGAAGCAGCCATTACCCTGGCTCAACAGGTCTGTTCTGGGGTGTTCTTGGCGCGGGAGTTGGTGGCGGCTCCGGCTAATGAAGTTAACCCCATAACTATGGCAGAATTGGCTAAATCTCTGGCTGCTGAGTATGGGTTGGAACTGGAAATTTTGGAACGGGAAGATTGCGAAAAATTGGGAATGGGAGCATTTTTAGGGGTGGCTCAAGCCTCGGATTTGCCTCCTAAGTTTATCCATCTCACCTATAAACCCCAGGGAACACCGACCCGGAAACTAGCTATTGTGGGTAAGGGTTTGACTTTTGATTCGGGTGGTTTGAACCTGAAACCCACGGGTAGCGGCATCGAAATGATGAAAATGGATATGGCTGGGGCGGCGGCGACTTTTGGCGCGGCTAAGGCGATCGCCACCTTAAAGCCCACAGTTGAGGTGCATTTTATCAGTGCCGTAACCGAAAACATGATTAGCGGCCGTGCTATGCGCCCTGGAGACTTCCTGCGCGCTTCTAATGGCAAAACTATTGAAGTCAATAATACGGACGCTGAAGGGCGTTTAACTTTGGCTGATGCTTTGGTGTTTGCTGACCGCCTAGGGGTTGATGCTATGGTGGATTTAGCAACTCTCACCGGAGCCTGTATCATTGCCTTGGGAGATGATATCGCTGGGTTATGGAGTCCTGATGATCAACTGGCGCAACAGTTACAATCTGCTTCCCAAAAAGCTGGGGAAAAATTCTGGCGGATGCCAATTGAGGAAAGATATTTTGAAGGACTCAAGGCTATTCATGCTGACATGAAAAACACGGGACCTCGCGCTGGGGGTTCGATTACGGCTACTCTGTTCCTGAAACAGTTTGTTAAGGATACCCCTTGGGCTCATTTGGATATTGCTGGCCCAGTTTGGACAGATAAGGATAAGGGCTATAATAAAACTGGTGCGACCGGATTCCCTGTCCGAACCCTGGTGAATTGGGTTCTGGCTAATTCCTAACCAGGATGGCAATTCCCCTATGCAGTTCGGAGGCGATCGCCTGGGGGATTGCTCCCATTTTGCACCTTTTCTGGTTATGGCAATCAATGATCCATTTCCCCGCCAACCGCCAACCCCTTGGTTGGTGAGTAAATGCCTCCCATTCCGGTATCTTCTGGAATCGGGTTGTATTAACTGTCACCTATTATCACCATTACTATAGACATCTCAATATTTGGCAACTAATTTGCTAGGTTAATTATGCTTTTCAATGGGGATAACCACCGAATGATGGGTGCTTATAGATAGGTTTTCCCCTAGTGGACAAATATCTGCTCTCTCTGTTGACGGGAAGCGAACCCCAAAAAATAATTTAACAAATGCTAGAATTGTTGGTATATGTTTTTACCCAATTATTAACCTTTGAGCCTCATATAATGCTCAGGGGGTATAGCTTTTCGCCAGAATCACTATCAAACTGGCTACATTTGTGGTTAACTGCTGCGATCGCATTGGTTAGTTACTTGTCAGCAGGTATGCTCAACAATAGCTTATCAATCTATGGCGATCGCTGTAAATTCTCAACCCCAAATCAACCCTTTTGGCGCGGCGGTGGTAATTTCATCGGTAACTCGGGGTTACTCAGCTTGGGGTTAGTCATGGCGGGGAATTTTCAAATACTTGACACAGAAATTGTCTGGTATCCCGTCGGGGGAATATTTGTGATAACTATCTTAGCCATTTTAGGATTACTCGCTACCAACTTAATATTCTTTTGGCTGTGGTGGTTTCAGATACCTATGTTGGGGTTTATCCGCCGCCAGAATTTGACATCTAGCCTAGATAATTCAGCCGCCAATAACTCCCCCAACTCAGGAAATCCCAATCCATTAACTATCAAAGTAAACGCCAAGATCAATAACTGGTCTGCGGAAGATACCATATCCCTGACACAATTTTCTATTGATAAAGCCGCCGATGCGATTTTTTGGATTGGAATAGAAGGAGAAATTATTTATGTGAATGAGTCAGCTTCTCGCCTGTTGGGTTACTCCCCTAGCGAATTATTGTTATTGACGATTCATGATATTAACCCGGATTTTCCGCGAGATTCTTGGCATTTACATTGGCAAATCCTGCGCCGCTGTGGGTCTTTAAAAATTGAGGCTCGCTATCGGACTAAACATAATCGCCTCATTCCCGTGGAAATGATGATTAATCATCTGAACTTTAAAGGTCAGGAATATCAATGTGTGTTTATCCGAGATATTAGCGATCGCAAACAAGTTGAGAGAATGCTGCGGGAACGTCAGGGAGAATTTCGCACCCTGGTTTCTAATATTCCCGGTGCAGTTTATCGCTCTAATTTAGACATTGATCGCACCATGACCTTTATGAGTCCGGGGGTGGAATCTATTACTGGTTATAGCCCTAATGATTTGATTTTAAACCGAACTATCAGCTTTGCAAGTCTGATTCATCCTGATGACCAACAAACAGTTATAGACGCGATTCAAATATCCGTAGAAAAACGCCATCCCTATATTTTAGAGTATCGGTTACGGCGAGCCAATGGTTCCGAACGATGGGTTTATGATAAGGGTCAAGGTATCTTTGATGATGACCAACAAGTTTTATGTTTGGCGGGGGCAATTTTTGATATTACTAAACAAAAACAAGCCTCGGAAGCTCTGCGGATTAATGAGGAGAGGTTACAATTAGCATTAACTGGAACTAATCAGGGTTTATGGGATTGGAATTTAGGCACTGATGAGGTCTATTTTAGCCCTCAATGCCGACAAATGCTGGGTTATGATATGAAGCACATCAACAACCATCCTCGGTCTTGGTTGAAGCTGGTGCATCCTGAAGACCGCCATCAGGTGATTTATTGCTTAAAACAACACTGGCAAAATCACACGCATTTTTGTGAGGTTGAACACCGGATGTTTACCAATAATGGGGGTTGGAAATGGGTGCTTAATCATGGTCAAGTGGTGAGTCGAGATGAGCAAGGTAAACCCCTACGCATGACCGGGACAGTTAGGGATATTAGCGATCGCAAACAGGCTGAAGATGCTTTGCGACAGTCGGAAGCTAGGGAACGCGCCAGAGCATTACAGTTGGAACTAACCCTTAAACAACTCCGACAGGCTCAAGCACAATTAATTCAAAATGAAAAACTTTCCAGTCTGGGTCAAATGGTCGCAGGAATTGCCCATGAAATTAATAACCCAGTTACTTTTATTTATGGTAATATTAGCTATGCGGGTCAATATGTACAAGACTTGTTGGCACTGATTGAATTATATCAGCGATATTATCCACAGCCAGTGGCGGAAATTCGCGATCGCATTGAGGAAGTCGAACTAGGTTTTATTGTATACGATTTACCCCGCATTTTAGATTCAATGGAAGTCGGCGCAAATCGGATTCGACAGATTGTTTTGTCTCTGCGGAATTTTGCGAGACTTGATGAGTCGGAAATGAAACCCGTCAATATTCATGATGGGATTGAGAGTACATTATTAATCCTGCAACATCGACTCAAAGGACGACTTCCCACCTTAGAAAAACATGAGTTTCCCGAAATTAAAGTCATTCGTAATTATGGATACTTACCCAAAGTAGAATGTTATGCGGGTCAACTGAATCAGGTATTTTTGAGTATTTTAAGTAATGCAATTGATGCGATTTTAGAAGTAGAAAAACTCGAAAATGGCTTGGTTGACTTCGATCCAACTATTCAGATTAGCACTGAATTAATTAACTCGGATTGGGTGTCAATTAAAATTTCTGATAATGGTTTGGGTATGGAAGAAGATGTGCGAAAACGATTATTTGAGCCATTTTTTACCACTAAACCTGTGGGTCATGGTACCGGCTTAGGATTAGCCATGAGTTATCAAATTGTGGCTAAACATGGGGGAAATTTAACCTGTAAGTCGGTACTAACTAAGGGGTCAGAATTTGCGATCGAAATTCCCCGGCGACCTTCTGTATTAAGCAAAACCGGACGATATTATCTCCCAAGTGAACAGTATTCTAAGATGGAAAATGAACGAGATTCTCTTCAGAGTTGAGGAGAGCCAAATTAACTATAGCATCCCCTTGATTAACTAAGGGATTTTGCTGATTTCCGATAACTAACCCATCAGCAGGAGCCCTGACTTTGACGCTGGTATCACCAAAAGCATCAGATATAACACCTAGGAGTTGGCGCTTATATACCCGTTCCCCCAACTCAATAGATAGTTGTAATATCCCACTACGAGAAGCACGCACCCATTGAGTATTTTGCACTTCTATAGGTTCCAGGGGAAAGTTATCAAATTGGAAGTCATACATATCTAAGGTTTCCATCACCCGTAGGATACCTTGAACGCCAATATAAATAGCATGGGAATTAAATCGTAGCGCCTCCCCTCCTTCATATAGAAGAACCGGAATCCCTTTTTGAGTGGCGGCTTGACGTAGGGAACCATCCCTAAGTTGGGAGTGAATAATCACAGAAGTTCCAAAAGCGCGCGCACATTGGTAGGTAACAGGATCATCTAAGTTGGCTCTAATTTGTGGTAAATTTTTACGGTGACCTGATGCTGTATGTAGGTCAATTCCATGGGTGGAGTGATTGACAATTTCTTGGACGAATAAATGAGCTATACGGGAGGCGAGGCTTCCTCTTTTGGAACCCGGAAATGAGCGGTTTAAGTCTCGGCGATCTGGTAAATATCGAGATTGTTCGATAAATCCAAAGACATTGACAATGGGAACAGCAATTACGGTCCCCCGCAAACGCTTGGGGGAAATTTTTTGCAAGACTTGATGAATGATTTCAACGCCATTAATTTCGTCGCCGTGAATAGCGGCACTCACCCAGAGTATGGGTCCCTCTGTATAGCCATTGATGACGATAACGGGTAGGGATAGCATAGTTTGAGTGGGAAGGCGAGCCACGGGGATTTCGATGCGCTTAGTGCGTGCGGGGGGAATTGGGGTGCGGCAAATTTCAAGCATTAATGGACGATCGCTGCTCAGAAAGCGGAAGTATAAGAATAGAGTTATGACATGATTATAGCAGATAATAGCTCATCGATTACTGAGTTTTTTTACTCTGGAGATATTCCCAGGCTAAAAAGATAGCAGCAATGGTTCCGGCTACTTGAATCTTTTGGGTGGCGATCGCATCTATAACTTCAGCCACTGGTATCAGAACCACTTGGATATCTTCGGTGGGGTCCAGTTGGGTCTGGTGCTGCAGTTGCACATTTTCCGCCAAAAATAGGTGAATAGAATTAGTGTCCTTGACGGGATTATCGTATAGGGTAGCTAGGGGAATTAAAGAGGAGGCGACATAACCTGTTTCTTCCCTAAGTTCCCGTAAGGCGGCGACGGTGGGGGTTTCGGTAGCCGGGTCAAAACCGCCAGCGGGGAGTTCTAATAAAATCTGCTCGACTCCATGTCGGTATTGGCGAACAAAAATCACCTGCTGGTCTTCGGTGACAGCAAAAACTAAGGCGACATCAGGCCGAATATTGATAAAAAAATCATCTATAATATTCCCATCGGGAAGGGCGATCGCATCTTGGCGCACCCGACACCAAGGATGATCTATGATCATTTGCGATCGCAATCTTTGCCACTTTTGCATGAGTTTCCAAATCTAGGAGTTTAGGGTTGCATTCTAACTAAAAACATGATACGAACTCCAGAGATGAGCTATAGTAGCAATCATCTCAGAAAACTTTTTTTGATGTGGCGATCATGCAAAACAAGTATAGACCGTTTCCAGTGTCACTTGGTTTTTCCAGTGCCGCGCCAACCCAACCACTCCCAATCGGGAAATTGACACGGCCGCGGTTCCCTAGTCTTTTCAAATTAGGTCTAACTACAGCGATCGCCACTTTGATAGTAGGTACAGAGGCGATCGTCAACACAGTTTTAGCCGTTACCGTTCCCCAGTGGACCCTCAACCCCAATAACGGAACCGTTCAAGTCCAACTACCAGAAGGAGTTAGACCCCGACTAGCCGTAGTCCAACAACCCAGCCGCATTATTATCGACCTACCAGATACAGATTTAGGTGTTAATGTCACCGAACTCTACGAGTCCGGCTTAGTGCGTCGGGTCAGCGTTAGCCAACTTGAACCCACCGTAGCGCGAATGACAGTTGATTTCGCTCCTGGCTTCATTCTTGATGACAGAGAAATTCAACTCAGACGAGTTGGCGTAGAAAATCAGTGGGTATTGCGTCCCGTTTTGTTAGCCCGTCGTCAACCCCCCGCAGAAAATAACTTAACCACAACCCCCATAACTCAGTCTCCCACATCCGCCAATATTTCCCCCCAATTAACCCCCCAACCACGCCCCATCAGCGCCTTACCCAATCCTCAACCCCAGCCTTTCCCAGATGTTGAGTTTCTGCGAGTCCCCCTAAATCGCCCCACCCAAACCAGCTTGGTGAGACCAGAGCCACTTGCTCAACAAGTCGGAACTCAAATTCTCCCCATGTCTAACACAACTGCAGCTATCCCCTTTGGTCAACCTCTACCCACAGAATTACCACCACCTAGCCAAGGTTTTCGACCCGTACCAGAACCCCAACGCCCCGACCGTCGTATTTTATTACCCGTCGGTACAACTGTCACTCTCCAATATCCTGGAATTGACGATGTGCGCCTAAAATCCCAATTCAACCGCCAAGATGTTTTACTTTTGCAAGGGGGAATTGTAGACGCAGCAGGTAATTTTGTCGTACCTCCAGATACCCCTGTCGTCGGAAGGTTTGAAACCACTAATCAGGGAACCCGTTTTGTCGCCCAAGCCATTAACTTAGAAGGTCGTAGCATTCCCTTTGTGGCTGAATCAACTTGGATTCCAGGTGCGAGACCAATTAAGCCGGAAAATGTGGCTATTGGGTCAGGAGTTGGCGGTTTGGGAGGATTACTCGTTAGTGGTTTTGATGGATTGGGATTCCTAGCTGGGGCTGTGGGAGGGGCTGTTGTTGGCGCTATTAGTTCCCCTCAACAGCATATTCTTGAACCGGGTCAGGTTGTCCAAGTCCGATTGGTTCAGGAATTAGCCCAAAATGACTTTTTGCTAGGAATCACCCCAGCTTTACCAACTAGCCCACGATTTTAAAGGGTTTTAAAAGCGATCGGACTCCGGTCTAGGACGGTTCGGGATGAGACCTGATTGATTCAGAAAATCGTTCTGGGCGCTATTGTTTTGGTAAATACAGCTTACCTCTGCATCATCGTTCAGGTCTCCCGTATAGCCAAAGGTGTTCATCCGGTGTTTACAGTCTCTTTCCTCTTCCACGGTGATCAGGTTCCGCTGTCTCAGTAGAGCCCAGTTACTGGTCCGCAAAACGCATCCCGGTTGCATCCGAGGTTGAGCGACGAAAACACTAAACGGGTTCAGGGTCACAAATACCCGTAAATCTGTCACCATGGCACTGGCTCCGAATTTAACACAGATTTCTGGGTTGGGAGCGCTGCGATCAATGAATTCGCTGGATGCTACATTCTGGGGGGTTAGGGTGGCGGTGGAACTTATCGCCATACCTATACCAATTCCCAACACCAGAACGCCTGCTATCACTGCCATCGCGGTATAGTTAAAGGCGGAAGCTATGGGAGATGTGGGCTTAGTTCTACGTTTCATGAGCTTTTGGAATACCGTGATCAATTTTTATTCTCTACCGAGAGCTGCATTTTAAGGCTCTGCACCCTATTGTAGACATGACGATCACTCTTTTGGGTTCAGCAGTTAGGATTTTTCACCGCTAAACTTTTCTACACACCGCACAAACATTTCTACCCCCATACTTAGGGCGGTTTCGTCAAAGTCAAACCGAGGATGATGGTGCGGATAAGCTAAATTGCGATCGCTATTAGCAGACCCCATGAAAAAATAACACCCCGGTACTTCTTGCAGGAAAAATGACATATCCTCACCTCCCATAGTCTGACATTTTGGCACTATCCCCGCTGGCGTTTCTACCACACATTCCGCCACGCTTCTCACCAAATTGGCTAGGGATGGATCGTTAATTACTGGCGGATAATTGTGTTGATAATTTAACTCATATCTCGCCCCATGACTTTGACAAATTCCCGCCACAATTGACTCGATTCGGTTGCTAAAATATTCATTAAATTGAGGATTGAAATAGCGGACTGTCCCCTTGATTGTCGCTTGGTCTGCAATCACATTATGAGCATCTCCAGCATGGAAAGAACCCACAGTAACCACGGCAGACTCTAAGGGGTCAACATTCCTTGCTACAATGGTTTGCAGGTTATTAACAATTTGGGAACCTAACAAGATTGCATCTATGGTTTGATGCGGCATCCCTCCATGTCCCCCTTTCCCAAATATGCGACATTCAAAGATATCTACCGCCGCCATTAACGCACCAGCACGCACCCCCACCGTTCCCAATGGCAAATTATTCCACAAATGCAACCCCAAAATTGCCTCAACATCAGGATTTTTTAATACCCCAGCTTCAATCATGGGCAATGCGCCGCCTGGCCCCTCTTCAGCAGGTTGAAAGATTACTTTTATTGTACCACACAAATCCTGTCTGTGTTGCGATAAATAATAGGCAGTTCCTAGGGCGATCGCTGTATGTCCGTCATGACCGCAAGCGTGCATAATGCCATCATGACAAGATTTATAACTCACCTCATTTTGTTCTTGAATAGGTAAGGCATCAAAATCCGCCCGAATTGCTAAAACTGGCCCCGGTTGATGACCTTCAATAATGGCTACAATTCCGGTTTCGGCAATTTGTGTTTGATGATTAATTCCCCATTCCTCTAGTTTTTCGGCAATAAACTTAGCGGTTAGTTTTTCTTGAAATGCTAACTCTGGGTATTGGTGAATATGCCGCCGCCACTTAACTAACTGTGGCTGTAGTGCTTGAATTGCCGGGCGAATTTTCTCGGTGCTGACCCGGTGGGGAGTGGAGACAGTTGCAGTCATAGATGATTTATAATGGCTGTGGGTGTACTAATTTTATCATGATTTTAGCAGATAATCAGCCCTAGGGGAATTCTGCCTTTTTCTTCCTCTAGGTGATGAAAATTGACAGCGATCGCGATAAAATTGGAGTGGTGCAGTCCTTAGCAATTCCTGCCTAGGCTAACCACCATCATCAGTATATATCAGATTTGACCTATGTTAAGTTATTCGCGGATTTTCTTAATTTCAGCATTAGGACTGGGAACCTTACTCCCTAACCCGGCTATATCAGTTCCCCATATAGTGGTTTCATCTCCATTGTTATTAGCCCAAAATCAACCCTTCCAAATTAGTGAAATGCAAATGGTGACTAATGAAACCCTCACCGCCGGACGTTATACGGTAGAAGGTAAACTGACTAATCAGAGTTCAGAGGTAGTGCGATCGCTACAAGTAGTTTATCGTTTATACCGTCAGGAAGGTAATATTTTAGTGGAAGTAGAAAGCCACCAAGCCACCGTTAGCCCAGGGGAGTTACAACCTGGAGAAACTGGTAAATTTGGCTGGGCTTTTGCGGAGGTTCCCCAGGTGTTTTTCATAGAAGCGATCGCCTCAGAAGACGGAACCACAGAAATTAATCAGTGCTATGCTGATGGTTTAGCTAGGCGAGAAATGTGTCGCCTACAGCTTAATCCTCAAGCCGTTTATCCCCTCATTATCAACAACTAATTACCAACCATAGGATAACTCAAACATGAGCCAACTTTACCCTCCCATAGAACCCTACGCCGAAGGCAAACTACAAGTTAGTTCCTTACATACCATTTATTTTGAACAGTCCGGGAACCCAGAAGGTAAACCAGTGGTGATACTTCATGGGGGACCCGGCGGCGGATGCTTACCAGAATATCGTCGATATTTTGACCCCGAAAAGTGGCGAATTATCATGTTTGACCAACGGGGATGCGGTCAAAGTATCCCCCATGCAGAATTAGAAGAAAATACGACTTGGCATTTAGTAGAAGATATCGATCGCCTGCGAAATCACCTAAATATTAACAGTTGGGTGGTGTTTGGTGGTAGTTGGGGAAGTACCCTATCCCTAGCCTATAGTCAGACTTACCCCCAACATTGTCAAGGGTTGATTTTGCGGGGTATTTTCATGTTAAGAAAAGCCGAACTACAATGGTTTTATCAGGAGGGAGCCAGCTACATTTTCCCTGATGCTTGGCAGGAATATATCAAACCTATTCCCCCAGAAGAACGTCACGATTTAATCTCAGCTTATTATCGTCGTTTAACCAGTGATGACCCCCAAATACAATTGGCGGCGGCTAAGGCTTGGTCAATTTGGGAAGCCAGCACCAGTAAATTATTGCCAGATCAGCATTTAATCCAAAGATTTGGTGATGGCAATTTTGCCACGGCTTTCGCTAGAATTGAATGCCACTATTTTGTCAATCAAGGTTTTTTTGAATCCGAAGACCAACTATTAGTTAATGTTCAGCGTATCCGTCATATTCCAGCGGCGATCGTTCAGGGTCGTTATGATGTAGTTTGTCCCATGAAAACCGCCTGGGAATTGCATCAGGCTTGGCCGGAAGCCGAGTTAATTATTATTCCTGATGCTGGACATTCCATGAGTGAACCAGGCATTCAAAAAGCGCTAATTGACATATCAGATAAATTTGCCACCTTATAGGTTAGATACCCTCTCCCAGTGTAGGAGAGGAGAGGGGTGAGGATGAATATAACCGGGGTATGACGCACCGGAGGGGGGATTAATTCAGGTTTTCGAGTTTGATGCGAGGGTCTACTGATTTTAAAAGTAAATCCGCCAAAAGATTACCCAGAATCAGCATAACAGCACCCATCATTAAACTAGCCATAACTAGATAAAGGTCCTGTTGTCTAACTGCTTCTAAAGTTAACCTTCCTAGTCCCGGCCAGTTAAAAAAGGTTTCGGCAATAAAAGCGCCGCCTAATAAACTAGCGAATTCAAATCCTAATAAGGTAATTAAAGGATTGATGGCATTTCGGAGAGCGTGAACATAAATCACTCGGTTTTCTGGGAGACCTTTAGCGCGCGCCGTTTGGATATAGTCTTGACGTAAGACATCGAGTAATTGACCGCGCATGAGTCGCTGTAAACCCGCGAAACTGGTTATACTTAAAGCCAGGGTTGGTAAAATCATGTGCCAAGCAATATCACCGATTTTCCCCAAGAGAGACAAATCAGGATAGTCTATGCTGGTCATACCTCCAACGGGAAAAAGAGGGGAAGTTTTTTGGGCTAAAAATAGTAACAGTAAGGCGGTGATGAAACTGGGGAACCCTTGACCAGTGTAGCTGATTACTTGTAGGGTGCGATCGACTCGGCGGTTTTGATTAACGGCGGCCAAAATTCCTAGGGGAAGTGCGATCGCCCAAGTTAGAATGAGGGAAGAAATAGCTAACAGTAGGGTAGCGGGGACTCTTTCCCAGAGTAAATCCGTGACCGATCGCTGATTTTCAAAACTATAGCCAAAGTTCCCCCTAGTGACAATTTGGGTGAGCCAATTCCAATATTGGATAATAGGAGGTTGGTCTAATCCGAATTGTTCTCTAAACTGATTGAGAGTGTCCTCAGAAATTTGGGGATTATTGATATATTTATCAAGATAATCACCCGGAGCCAGTTGGACGATCGCAAAACAGAGTACAGAAGCCAATAGCAGAGTAATCAGCGCCTGAAAAAGTCGTTTCGCCACATACAACAAGTTATCAGAGTCAATGCTCATATTTTTTTTTCAGTGATAATCTATTAAAGTGACAATGGGGACATCAGGTAATTGATTTCGTCCCCCCAAGGCCTTTAACTCGATGATAAAAGCAAAACCCACCAAATGACACTGAGCCTCTTGTACCAATTGAGCCGTGGCCGCCGCCGTTCCCCCGGTAGCTATCAGATCATCAACAATCAGAACCTTGCTACCTGGTGCCATGGCATCAATGTGCATTTCCAGGCGATCGCTCCCATATTCTAACTGGTATTGTGCAGCGATGACCTGTCCTGGTAGCTTCCCAGGTTTTCGCACGGGGATAAACCCACAACCCAACTGATAAGCCAGGGGAACCCCAAACAGAAACCCACGGGACTCCATACCCACGACATAATCTGGGGAGAGGCGATCGCACTTATCCTTCAAAGTGTCAATCGTATAACGTAAGCCCTGAGAATCCCTTAACAGGGTAGTAATATCTCTAAAGACAATACCGGGCTTAGGAAAATCTGGGATATCGCGAATAAAAGATTTAAGATCCATCAGGGTAATGTAAATATTAGGAGATTTGCTAACCAATCTTTAACTATATATTGTGTTGGAATCGATGTTGCCGTGAGCATAATGCAAGTAGAACCCTATCAAACTAATTTAAACCCAGTCATATTAGACAGTTTGCCGGATATACCCATCTCCGACAAAGGATGTCCCCGTCGGGCGCGATTACAAATCGACCTGATGTTACTAGCCATTGAAGCCCTCGCCCTGGGGAGTTCCGAACGAATGCTGGTCAAGATATCCGAGTTAGAACTGCAAGGAATTATCCCGAATCGAGTGGTATTATGGCGACTGCGTAGCACTAACCCCCTGCGACGCTACAGCCAACGACAACCCCTCACTCTGAAGGAAGCTAAAGCCCTAGTGGTGATTATTGCCATGATAAGTCGAGAGTTAACAGTGAGAATTCGCCAGTTGCTGATTGACTTTGAGCAAATGCAGCGCAAGCAAATCCCCATAGAACAGCATTTGCAATTATATAGCTATCTGGAAAGGTTCCAGGCTCACTTCCGTAGTCGGATGAATCCTCGGCGCGCGGGTGTAATTGCTTACAACTCCCCAGAGAAACTCAATGATTTAGCGATCGCTTTGCTGGGAAAATTGCTATTCTGTACAGGCACGGCAGGGATGCAACGGTTTTGGATGAGTCTGTTTGATGGAGAGATAGCATGACGATTATACGTCAGTACAGTTTGCCTAACTGCAAGCTGATTTTGCATGGGTTGAGTAGTCCCACAGATAATACCTCAGAAACTCGGCCCCGTTTATCGCGATTGATGAATGCGGAGTGCCATTTTGTCGGTTATCCTCAGCCTATTGTGGGAGGGAAAGAGTTTTTCGAGTGTTTACTGCAACGGGTGAGTCAATACGCCCAAGAATTTCTCAGCGGCGTATCACATCCCCCCTCTGCTAACACTGCTGCTGAGGTTCCTATGGTGGAGTTACGCAGACTAGACGGCAATTTACACCGCCTGATTGTCCGTAATACCCCGTTAGATGGGGATTCCCAGATGAAAACCGATCCGACATCCCCAGTGGAATTAGATTTAACCACGGTGCAGTTATTTGATCTGGTGGAAGCAGTGGATCAGTTTTTCGCTGATTCTGGGACTTTACCTGAGCTTTCCTTGCAGTTAAAAGCTATTCCTAAGCGTTATACTAAGGCAGAGCAATCTGTTACCCAAAGGGCGATACCTGTAGCGGTAGGGGTGTCTGGATTGGCTATTGCAGCGATCGCATTATTTGCTCTGCCAGTTCCAGAGGTTCGGCGACCCCTAGAACCTAATCCTCAAGAGTCCACAGAAACCCAATCACTATCAGAAACTGAAAGACCACCATCAGCCGGACAATCTCCACCACAGGGAGTTAATACAGACACAGAGGGGGAAAATACCACTATTGGCGAACCCGGTGCTACCATTGGCCAGTCTAATTTACAACCTAATTTAGTCTCACCGCCATCTATTGATGACCCCCAGGAAATTGAGAGATTACAGCGAGAATTGTTTGCTCAGATAAACCAAGCATGGGTTGCTCGCATTAACCGAACCCTAGTTTATCGGGTTACAGTAGCCAGTGATGGCAAAATTATAGATTATGAAGCAGTTGAGGATGTTACCCCAGAGGAAGAGGCTCCCATTCCCCTATCAGAGTTACGCTTTCAGCAGGTAGGACCTGACCCAGCAGAACCCCAAGCGGATATGATGGTGATATTTAATCATCCCGCAGGTCCGTTAGAAGTGCGTCCTTGGGAAAACTGATAACCTAATGGCAATTGAGGGTAAATTTATGGCAGATCCAAAACCAAGTAAATCTTCCCCTAAATCCAATTCCGGGGTTTTGGTGGGGCTGTTGTCCTTCATTTTTCGTCTGTTATTGTTGGGGGTAGGTAGTGCTGTGGCTTGGGTAGTGGGAATGGCTGTAGCTCAAGTTTACCCGAACACCAGTTCGGAAATGCCCCTAACTGAACAGTTATTAAGGCGCGAGCCAGCATATCAACCCTCTTTCCCAGACCGAGAAACTCCTAGACTCACTCCCCCCAAAGCGTCGCCTACTTCCCTAACTCCGGAAGTCCAACAAACCTTACAACCCCAACTCCAACAATTACAACAAGATCTCAATGCCTTGATCGGTCGCACCGCCGCCCTAGAAATTCAAATCGGTAATAGTCGGCCAGCAGAAACGTTGGAGAGACGCTTACAAATTATAGAACAGCAATTAACAGCCCCTAGCTCCCCGGAGGCGGAAAATATACCCCCACCAACTCCCCGCACTGCTAGGTCTAGATCTGGAAGTGGCTTGATCATGACTTTACCCAGTGATATTTTATTTAACCCAGGTAGTAGCACTTTGCGCCCTGGGGCTAATGTGATCCTGGATAACTTGATTCCAGATCTGCAAAACTATCGGGGGGCAGTAGTGCGGGTGGCAGGTCATACTGATGATAGCGCTCGCCGTCAGCAAAATCTGGTTTTGTCCTCTGCACAGGCGGAAGCAGTGGTGCAATACCTCTCTAATGCTGTGGACTACCAGGCTTATCATTGGGTGGCGATCGGTTATGGTATGACTCGCCCAGCGTTGGAAAATACCTCGGACATCAATAGACAACTTAACCGCCGCATTGAAGTTGCCATTACCCCCCCCTGAAAAACCTAAATCTAAACACAAAGGGAAAATTTATACATGAGACTGGTTTTTTTTGGTACGCCTGAGTTTGCTGTGCCTAGTTTGCAACGATTATTGACTGATGAGCAATTTCAGGTGGTTGGGGTGGTTACTCAACCAGATAAACGACGGGGACGTGGTAGTAAAACTAGCCCTTCCCCGGTAAAGGCGATCGCATTATGTGCAGGTCTACCAGTTTGGCAACCCCGTCGCCTTAAAAAGGATCCACAAACTTTGGCTAATTTGCGGGAAGTTGAGGCTGATGTTTTTGTGGTAGTCGCTTATGGACAAATCCTCTCCCCGGAACTTTTGCAGATCCCTAAATTAGGATGTGTCAACGCTCACGGCTCGATTTTACCAAAATATCGCGGAGCGGCACCTATTCAGTGGTGTTTATATCATGGCGAGACTGAAACCGGAATTACTACCATGTTGATGAATGAAGGCATGGACACAGGACCCATGCTATTGAAGAGTTACACCCCCATTAGTTGGGAGGACCAAGCAGCTAATTTGGCTGAACGTCTCGCTAATATGGCGGCGGAACTTTTAACGGAGACTTTGCTACAAATGCGATCGCAAACGATACAACCTATTCCCCAGGATGATACTCAAGCTACATTAGCGCCTCTCATTCAGCCAGAAGATTATCAACTTGATTGGTCGAAGTCAGCAGTTGCCCTCCATAATCAAATTAGAGCCTTTTATCCCCATTGTGTCACTACCTTTAGGGGACAAAGTTTGAAAATTAGCGGCTCGGTTCCCTTGGGTTCTGTTCCCCAAATAGAACTTCCTCCACCATTGGCTCGTTTGTCTACCGCCGATCTTAACCCCGGTAACATTGGGGAAATTGTGGCGATCGCCAAACGCTTCGGCCCAATTGTTCAGACCGGGTCAGGATACCTATTGGTTTCCGAAGTCAAGTTACCCGGAAAACGGGTTCAGTCCGGTTGGGATTTTGTCAATGGCACTCGTGTAGCGATCGGAGAAATTCTTGATTAAAATTAGAACTATGCAACCCCAATAATTTGTGTAAGTTTAAATACACCTACTAGCATTAAGAGACTAATATGGTCAGTCCTAGCCCAGAAGTTAATTTTCCTGTCCATTTTCAAAATCATATAGCCTGGGTCAAAATTCCCGATCGCCTCAGTGTATTGGAGGCTGTGGATTTTAAGTCAACTTGTCATAATCTCGTTTTGGGAGATCAGGTTCCACAGGCTATTATTCTCGATTTTAGCGAGACTACATTTATCGATAGCAGCGGAGTCGGTGCCTTAGTCAGTAACCTCAAAGCCGCCAAAAACAAAAATGTGGAACTTTTGCTAAAAAATGTCAGTCCCCAGGTAATGGCGGTTTTTTCTTTAACATCCCTTGATCAGGTTTTAACCTTTCAACAGGATGAACCCGCACCTCATGGGGATAATAGCCAATTACCCGTTACTCATCCTTCCGTTCGCTCTGTGGTTAAACGCTCTATTGATATTGTCGGCGCTCTAGTCGGATTAGTAATTACTGCAGTTTTATCTATTCCAATTGTCATTGCTATTCGCTTTGATAGTCCTGGTCCGATTTTGTTTGGTCAAATTCGTTGCGGTTGGATGGGTAAGCGTTTCCGTATGTGGAAGTTTCGCTCTATGGTGATTAATGCTGAAGAACTCAAAAACACAATTCCTAATCAGGCGAAAGGTCAAATCTTTAAAAATGATCAAGACCCCAGGATTACTAAAGTAGGTCGGTTTTTGCGGCGCACTAGCCTGGATGAATTACCTCAATTTTGGAATGTTTTAATGGGGGAAATGAGCCTAGTCGGCACTCGACCACCTACTCCCGATGAAGTCGAACGTTATGAGGTTCCCCAATGGCAACGCCTAGATGTTAAACCCGGTATGACTGGAGAATGGCAAGTCGGCGGGCGATCGCAGATTAAGGATTTTGAAGATATTATTCGCCTTGATCTCAAATATCAGGAAAACTGGAGCTTGATGTATGATCTCAAAATGATTGTCCGCACGATCGTCATTTTGTTCAAAAAAAATAGTGGTGCAATGTAAGATTAATGGAAGATGAAAGTCTACTAATGCGATCGCATCTTAAAGTAGGTACAGATCTACTGTTTTTAGAGGAAGTATTACAATGGTTTGATCAGATAACTACTCCCTTTTTGCCTCCCGATCTGAACTACGAATGCAAGATTGCTATTACCGAAGGGTTCACTAATGCGGTTCGTCATGCACACCATGGATTATCTAAAAACACTCCCATTGATATTCAGGTGAAGATTTTATCTAATTCTATCGAAATCAAACTCTGGGATTTTGGTCAACCTTTTGATTTCCCCAAAACCCTGCATTTTATTCTTAACGAAAAGATTGCACCTTTGGAAAAGGAACAAGGTAGGGGTTTGATTTTGATGTCTAAACTCACTGATGAAGTAACTTATTGTCGCCTGGATGACCATCGTAACTGCCTAACTATGCGACGACATTTCTCTTAACTTTCAGTGATTATATAGAGTGCATCTACTAACTATACCCACCCTAAACTAATTCTCTGAGATTATCTGAGATTATCTCAGACTGTGACATTGTATAATATAATAGATTTGTGATAAGTACAAAATATTGATTTAGTCAAACCCTAAACTAGAGCTATGATAGCCTCACCTACCACTACACCCAGTCGTTCTAGTCAAACCGTCCGTAAGCCTTACCCTAACTATAAGGTAATTGTCCTTAATGACGATTTTAATACCTTTCAGCACGTCGCTAACTGTCTGATGAAATATCTTCCGGGAATGACTAGCGATCAAGCCTGGGAGTTGACCAACCGCGTCCATTATGAAGGTCAGGCGACCGTGTGGGTAGGCCCCCTAGAACAAGCGGAATTGTACCATACCCAACTCAGTCGCGAAGGTTTGACAATGGCTCCCCTAGAAAAAGCCTAATCGTCACCTTCAGCATCTGACATCATAGCCGATCGCATTAATCCCGGCCAGATCAGCAGGAAAAATCCCATCCAGGTCAGGACGGGAACCCCTACAATTACCGATAGCCAAACCTGATGAAAGATTAACCAACTCCCGCTAATTAAGCTAACTCCCGTCAGCATAATTGACCACGGTTGACACCACCAGGGTTTATAGTCCCAAGGATTATCACTTGAGGGTTGATTTTGATTCATTAACTGCCTTTTTGTAATTGCTTAACTAGATGAACTAACTCAGGTAAAATCAGCTTTTCCATAGCTAGTTTAACTGCTCCTTGGGAACCGGGAACCGAAAATAATAGAGTTTCCCGATATACCCCGGCGGTGGCGCGAGAGGCGATCGCACGGGAACCAATATCATCGTAACTCAAAAACCGGAACAGTTCCCCAAAGCCAGGTAAAGTTTTTTCTAGTAACCCCTCAATAGCATCATAAGTCGTGTCTCGTGGTGCTATTCCCGTTCCCCCATTCACAATCACCGCCTGAATTTTAGCATCACCACAGCATTGATTAAGCGCCTGAGTAATCAAGTCCGGTTCATCTTTAATTATCACATAATTTCCTAGATGATGACCATTATCTCTCAGCATTTGCTTAATCAAATCACCGCTTTTATCCGTGGACTCAGTGCGAGTATCACTCACAGTTAAAACCGCACAATTGACGCTAAAACTACCGCTATCTGGGTGAGGAATTGAGCTACTCATAACCATCCTTAACTCTCATGCTAACATTAAGCCAGTTCCATCACCACATCTAAAGTATGTCCTAGAGACTCATAGACTTGGCGCTGTTCAAATACAGTTAAAATATCCCCATTAATCTTATTCGCCGCCGCTTCACTGCGCAGAATTTTCAGAGCTGTAACCGTAGGAATTCCATGCTTATAAGGTCGATCGCCTGCTGTTAGTGCGTCATAAATATCAGCGATCGCCATCATTTGTGATTGGAGCGGAATTTTCTCCTTTTTCAATCCCAAAGGATAGCCACTACCATCTACCTTTTCATGATGTCCATAGCTAATCTGTGGCACATTTTCCAGTCCCTTAGTCCAGGGAATTTGCTTTAAGAAATTATAGGTATGGGTGACATGACCTTCAATAATTTCGCGTTCGGAAGCCGTCAAATTACCCTGAGTTATTAACAATTGTTCAATCTCTTCTGGTGTCACCAGCGGCTTAATCTTGCCATCTATATCCCGATAGGTAATCTTTGATAAATCATGGAGTTTTTCCAGGGGTTTAGAATGTAAAATCTCCGGTTCGTTGGCTTCCTGCACCATCTCCCAAAACCCTTGCAACTGCTCAATCTCCTGATTCATTTCCAAATCCATACTTTCAAGAGTTTGACAGTGGGGGCATTCTGTGCTATTCTGGGAGTGGTTGCTGCTGTAGTCTAAAAGCAGTTGATATTTCCTTTGTAGACAGTCTATCTGTAAACTCTGTCGAGCGATCGCAAACCGTTTTTTCATGATTTCCAATTCCCAAGGATAAAGTTTCTTAGCCTTGTTTAAAACAGCTTCAGGAACTCCCACTTTGCCAAAATCATGAAGTAGTGCCGCATAACGTAACTCTTGGAGTTGGCGATCGCTAAATTGTACCGCCGCCAGGGGACCCTCAGATATCTGATTAATTTCCTCCCCCAAACGCACCGTCAAAACTGCCACCCTTTCCGAATGTCCGAAAGTGCAGGGGTCTCGCGCCTCAATGACCTGCACGGAGGTTTTCACAAACCCCTCAAATAGTAACTCAATACTCTCTTGTAAATCACTGCGTTCAATGGAAATTGCCGCCTGAGAAGCGAGACTCCGCAAAATCCGTTCTTCCCAATCAGAATAAGGCTGGGTGTACTCCATGGTATTTTCAGGAGTCAGCACCAGCTCAGATTGTAGCTTGCGGTTAATCAGTTGTAGAACCCCCAGGGTTTCCCCTTCCCGGTTTTGCATGGGGAGAACTAAAACCGAGCGAGTCCGATAACAGATATTCTCATCAAAACTGCGATCGAGACGATAAGGCTGTCCCTGTGGTAAGTCGTAAGCATCATCAATGTTGAGACTTTTCCCAGTCAAAGCCACATGACCAGCCAGGCTCCTATCAGTCAGAGCGATCGCAAATTCTCGGAACGACAAATTTGGCAAAGACTGATTTTGAGCCACCTTAAACAGCAGTTTAGGGCGATCATCACTGTAATCTACCAGATAAACACTTCCCGCATCGCTACAGGTAATTTCCCGACTCTTACTGAGGATCAGCTTTAACAGCTTTCCCAAATCATGAGTTCCCGAAAGTGCCGTACCGATATCCAACAGCTTTTCAATCAGCAGCAACTCTTCACTAACCCCTACAGACACATTAAGATTATCAAAGACCATAATCCCACATCATAACCTAGAACCAGCTTACAGCTACCCAACTTTGTGGAATTCTAGCGGATTGTGGGGCCGTTGATAGAATCTAGCTCAAACTGGAAATTTTATCAGCCATAGCAAAATCATTTTTAGTCAACCCCCCAGCATCATGGGTAGTCAGGGTAATTGTCACCTTATTATAGGAAATTTCCAAATCCGGGTGATGACCTGCCGCCTCTGCGGGTTCCACCAGTTGATTAACAAAAGCCACCGCTTCCACAAACCCCTTAAAGGTTTTCAGACACTTAATAGTTTTACCCTCAACAGACCATTCGGGAACCTGAGTAGCCATTTGTTGAATTTCAGTTGCACTCAGTAGTTCAGCCATATCAAAAATACACCAATTCTATTACATCTAAAAAAAACTATCCGCTCCCACGGATAACTCAAGCCTTGGATACCACCAGGACATCAGTTAGCGATATGAGAGCGGTCTAGCGGGTCTCTGTTGTTGGAACCTGACTGCCGGAAGGATCTCTCCAATCCAGCCAGACCATTTAGTAGGCTTTTCGGCTCCTAGCAATAGGAACCTAGGCCGAATTTTAGAGGTCAGCCCCGGCGCACAGCCGGCGTTCTCCAACACAGTGACCCATGCGTTTACTACTGTCACTCATGGGCATCACCTCCTGGATATCCGAAACTTACGAACCAGGATAACACAAAATTCTGAAAGTGCAAGCTCACCGCTGAGAGTTGGCTATTTTGTGATTAATAGGCGATCGCACTTTCTGGACCGAGATGCTGAAATCAGCCACCAGAGAAGACTTTAGTCCAATAATGGTTATAGTCCATCAGATCCCCCGTATCATTTTCCAGGAAATAGTGACCCACCCCAATCTGAGTAAAATCTGGATTAAGAATATTATCACGATGTCCGGGACTATCCATCCATCCCTCAACCACTAACTCCGGCGTAGTATGACCCGCCGCCATATTTTCGGCAAATGGCACTATCAATGTAAACCCTGTGGCCCTAATCCGGTCAGTTAAATTAGATCCATCAATTCCGGTGTGACTAAAAAAGTCTTGCAGTGCCATATTAGTGCTATGGGTACGCGCCGCCTGGGTGAGTAGGGGGTTCAGCCTTAGTGGTTGCAAATCTTCCCTAACTCGTTCTTGATTGACCAATTCCAGCACTTGCTGTTCAAAACGCAAGTTAGAACCAGTTTCACCTAAGTCTAGTTGAATATCAGCATGATTTGCTGCTCCTAGTTCCCCAATAAAGTCGCGAGTAGTGATTGATTCAACATCGACATTTTCCAGGGTTGCCACAGTCTGACCATCGAGTAAAATCAAGGTAGAGGTATCGGATTGTTTAATCCGTAAATCTGCAATAGTAACCCCATCAGGAACCCGTAATTTATCGATACCAGGCTTAAAGTCGGTAATCAGATCTTGATTGAGAGTCGATGATTGCAAAATAAACTGATTAGCACCACTGCCTCCGGTGAGAGTGTCTAAACCTCGATCGCCTGATAAAACGTTATTACCAGACCCGCCGACAATCCAATCATTGCCTACACCCCCATAGATAGTATCATTGCCAGACCCGCCATAAATGGTATCATTGCCCCGATTACCAAATAACAGGTCATCACCAGAACCACCATTCAAGTAATCATCGTTTTGACCGCCATAAATCGTATCATTGCCGGAATTACCGATAATCGTATCATTCCCCTGATGTCCTAAGAGGATGCGTCCTTGTGCATCATTGACCAAATAATCATCACCCTGCAAAAGGGCGATCGCTTGTGGTAATCCCGGACTTGACAAGCGCGCAATTTGCTCATCTGGCAGTTCCGAGACGATCATGAAATCGTTAGCTGGACTAGCCATAGCAAAAGTCAACCCGTTTTGAGTGATGATATCGGAAAACATAATAACAGACCCTTTTTCTGACTATGATAAATCTTGGTTTTACCATCTTCTATGTTTATTCATTAAGAATTATGGATATCCGAATGTTATCCCAGGAGAATAATGATTCTGTAGTGTTGGGGATTGAATAATGCGATCGCGTTCGTCCCCAAATTTGACCATTCGGGGCAAGTTTGTGTTAGGATCTGGAAAATGTGCGGGTAAAACTCCCGTGGCATATCCTCCGGGGGTGAGAATATATAAAATTATTGGGGAGTTCGGGAGAAAAAATTGTTTTTGGTCGTCAGTCTAACTATTATCGTGCCAGGGTAAGAATTGCGCTATACAGGAATACTCTAGCCTCCATCAACAGACTTGATGGGTGGTATGGATCAACCCTCGCTGTCATATTTGTATGAGCCTACAGGTATAACGCCAATATGGAAGCGTGGGGGAAATGTCAAAATGAACTATTACGATCGCAACTTGAGAACATGATTAAATCATTTTTCCATTTGAGCCTGTTACTGGGAGTTATCAGTAGCCATTTGTTAATGAGTCCCATCCTCCCACCGAGGACCGTGGGAGCATCTCTGCTGGGAACCCAGGCGGCTGAAGCATTAACATTAGAGGAAATTCAGGAAAAATTACGGCCAGTCCCAGTATTTACCATTACCGACCCTACCGGTTCCCCCCTAGTGGCCACAGTTCCCGCTGGAGAAAATGGCAGCGGTACCGCTGCGGTAGCAGGGATATTTATTAGCCGTCAGGATGCTCTAAGATTTGTGGAAAATCTGAGAAACAATAACCCTGAATTGGCTAACTCCGTGGAGGTAACAGCAGTTTCTCTGGGGGAAGTCTATAAAATGAGCCAACAGAGTCGCAACCGTCCTGATGATATCCAATTTGCTTATGTTCCGGTGCAGCGAGAGGTAGAATCAGCCCGGGCGGTAATGCAGCAAAGTGGTCGATCGCCTAATGAGTTTAATGGCGTGCCTCTGTTTATGGCAAGAGGAGGCCCAGACAATGGTTATTTAACCATCCAACGTGGCAATGACCAAGTGATTCCCATGTTCTTCTCTAAACAAGACTTAGAGGGGATGTTATCCCAATTTCAAGAACAGCAACCGGACTTAATATCTTCGGTTACTGTCCAGGTGGTTCCCCTGGAAGCGTTATTAGAAGCCTTCCGAACTGATGATAACCAATTTTTAGATCGGATCATCTTAGTTCCACCCCGGGAAACCTTGGAATTTTTGAGAAATAATTAGGGTTAGGGCAACTTGTGGGGGGGAATTGCTTGTCAACTTCCCCCCATATCATCAGCCTCTACAATTTTTCAGGTGGTGCTAAATGGTGGAAACAGGGGAAAGTGACTATATATCTGGTGAGGAACTGCGACAGTGGCAAAAACAGGCTCAAAATGATGCGATCGCTGCCGAAGTTTCCGCCATAGAATTAGATATGTTTTTGGAAGCACTCACCGATCTGACTCGCCTAGACCTGAGATTAGACGACTTTGGCGATCGCCCATACATTAAACTAAATCAGCCCTGGTCAGCAATTGTCAAACTCTGGGAACGTCGCATCACGGAACGAGTCCCCCTACAGTATATATTAGGTGTAGTTCACTGGCGAAATTTTACCCTCAAGGTGTCTCCTGCCGTTCTCATCCCCCGTCCAGAGACAGAGTTAATCATTGATATAGCCTATCATGCCGCGCCATCAGCCGGGTCAGGAAATTGGGTAGATATGGGAACAGGTAGTGGTGCGATCGCTTTGGGGTTAGCATCGGTATTCCCCGAAGCCATGATTCATGCTGTAGATTGCAGTTGGTCAGCTTTAGCGATCGCCCTGGAAAATGCCCAAAGTCTAGGTTATCAAAATAGGGTAAAATTTTACCAGGGGTCTTGGTGGGGTCCCCTCCATAGCCTGAAAGGGAAGGTCAGCGGCATGGTGGCAAATCCGCCCTATATTCCTAGCCAGGAGCTACCAAACCTACAACCAGAAGTAATCCTATATGAACCCCCTCTAGCACTCGATGGCGGCGAATCTGGCTTAGACTCCATTCATCATCTAGTACAAACAGCACCCCAATTTTTACAACCTGGGGGTATTTGGATCATAGAAATGATGGCAGGACAGGGAGAAGCGGTTACATCCATGTTAGAATCAGCAGGGTGTTATCGGGATCTTAAAATCCTCCCGGACCTGGCTGGTATTGATAGATTTGCGATCGCTTATCTACAATAATAGTTGATGTAGTTGCTTGGCACAGGGTTAAATGATCGGATCAGATTCAGACCGGGTTCCTAGCGTATCTGTGAGCGATCGCCACCATGGGGACCCTTCTACTCATACTCATCCCCATGTCCATAGCGAGGAATCACTCAAACGTATTATCAATCGACTCTCCCGCATTGAAGGACATATTCGCGGTGTCAAAACTATGGTCCAAGAAAGTCGCCCCTGTCCCGATGTACTCGTGCAAATTGCGGCCGTTAGGGGGGCTCTCGATCGCGTCGCTAGAATTATCCTAGATGAACATTTAACCGAATGTATAGCCAGAGCAGCTAAAGAAGGTAATATAGACGTGGAAATTGAGGAACTAAAAGCCGCCTTAGACAGATTTATACCATGATTGTATCTAGCCAAAACCCTGTCAAAACTTCTCAAATTGCCTTAGCGATGGTCTGGTTGACCTTCGTGATTTATGCCTTTTTCTTAGCGCCGCCAGACCAGCCAGAAATTACTTTTAACTTGATTAAAAACCTGAGTGTAGGGAATTGGGAGGGGATTAATCCCCTGATTATATCCCTATTTAATCTCATGGGAATTTGGCCGTTAATTTACTGCTGTGTAATTTTTGCCGATGGTCAAGGTCAAAAAAACCCCGCGTGGCTTTTTGCGATCGCATCTTTTGCCGTGGGTGCCTTCGCCATTTTACCCTATTTGGTGTGGCGCAAACCTAACCCCGAATTTTCTGGAGTTCCCAATCTCTTCATCCGCATTTGGGACAGCAAATTCACAGCCATAGTGCTAATGGTAGGAGCGATCGTTCTAGTCTTTTATGGTATCACTCAGGGAGATTGGCGTGACTTTATCTATCAATGGCAAAATAGCCGTTTTATTCACGTGATGAGCCTGGATTTCTGTTTATTATCAGTATTATTTCCCGCCTTATTAGGAGATGATATCGCGCGGCGCGGCAACCAGGCTCCGACTTGGTTATGGTTGGTGACACTCATTCCCCTATTCGGACCTCTGCTATATCTCTGTGTGCGTTCCCCCCTGTGCGATCGGGCTTGAGTCAGCTATCCATAATTTTCATCAAAGCCTCCTGTCAACCCCTGGGAAAAACCGCAATAATCCCCAGCCGGGAGTGTTAATGACCGTAAAATATCAGTAATTTATCTCATCCTCAACCCAAGGGTCAGGCGAAAATTTACCTCTAAACCTGGTAAAATCTCCTCATCGAATTGCCCGACAGTACCATGAACAAAATATTATTGAAAACTAGCGCATCTCTACCCCTGCTATTATTATTTGTACTCATCAATGCTTGTTCAGCCGAACCTCAAGCCATTGGTCGCCCACCCGTCCCCGTCAAGATAGAAAACGTAGATACCACCGATGTTCAATTCAGCAGCGAATATAATGCCAGAGTTGAAGGTATCGAAAACTCGATCATCAGACCGCGAGTTAGTGGATTAGTAAAAGAAGTATATGTGCGCTTAGGTGATCAGGTAACTGTAGGAGATCCGATAATTCAAATTGATGGTTCCCAACAGTTAGCCAACTTTGAAGGTACGATCGCCACAGTACAAGCCAGACAGGCTCAATTAAGTGGTGCCGAAGCCGAATTAGAAGCCCTCCGAGCCAACTTAACCAGAACCAGAGCCGAACTATCATTTCAATCTCAAGGAGCCAATTTACAGCGTTCCGAGCGGGAGTTAGAGGCTCAGATTGAAGAACAGGAAAGACTAGAATTTGAACTACAAAACGCCCAAGACAACCTAGAAGGATCCCGTCGCGAATTAGATAGACGCGAAGCAGTGCGACAACAGCGACAGGCTACCTACGAGCGCTACGAGAGATTATGGCAGGAAGGCGTAGTTTCCAGCGAGCTATATGATGAAAAACTGCGGGACAGACAAACCAGCGAGGCTGAGGTAGCTAACCAAGAACAACAAGTTCTCGCCGCCACCGCTAGAGTCCAATCTGCTCGGATGAATTTATCTCGTCAAGGGCGCACCATTGAAGCAGCTAGGGCGAGTGTGGAAAGTTCCCGCCGAGATCTAGAACGCCAAATTGCTACCCTAGAGGCTCAAATAGCCAGCCAGGAGAAAGCTATTGAAGCCCAGCAAGCACAGATAGCCCTCATAGGTAGAGAAATCCAAGGGGCTAGGTCTGGGGCTGTCGCTCAACAAGTACAGTTAGATTACTATAGTGTCGTCGCTCCTATTTCCGGCATTGTCAGTAATGTGCCGATTAAAGCGGGAGATTTGGTCGATAGCCAAACCACCGTTACCACTATCCGACAAAACCAGAACCTAGAGGTTAATATCAATATCCCCATTTCCCTATTACCTCAGTTGAGGGTGGGGATACCTGTACAACTGATAAGCCAAGAAACTGGGGAAGTCATTGGCACCACCAGCATATCCTATATTGCTCCTGACGCCGGAAGTGGGACTCAGACTATTTTGGCTAAAGCCATTTACCCTAACACTAATAATGAACTCCGCACCGATCAAGTAGTCCGAGCTAGGGTAATTTGGCAACAGGAAACTGGGGTGACAGTTCCCACTAATGCCGTCACCCGCATTGGCGCACAGAGTTTTGTGTTTTTAGCACAACAACAAGCTACCCCCTCCGGGGAAACCATTTTAGTCGCTAGACAAGCTCCGGTAACACTGGGAAGCATTCAAGGACAGAGTTTTGAGGTGCTTTCTGGGGTGCAAGCAGGCGATCGCGTTATTACCGAAGGCATACTACAATTGCGAGATGGAACCCCGATACTAGATACCACCCGCCAATAACTAAGCCCTAAAATTGCCATAATCGGGTATTATCAACTTTCATATAGGGGAGAGTTGCTTTGGTTTCTGGCTGATAACATTGATAATCAGGCTACTTTCCCCCCCTCGCTCTAAATTAAGTTCCTTATCTTGATCGCTATGCTTAACCACCTATATTTGATTGTCTATGCTGTTATTTGTTAGCACCTTCATCAAGCGCCCCGTTCTCACTACAGTTTGCTCCATTCTCATTGTATTGGTAGGGGTGATATCTATTCCGCTGCTACCTATTTCTCAACTACCACAACTGGCTAACACTCAAATCAACGTAACTGCAGTCAATATTGGTGCTGATGCCGAAACCACAGAAACCACTGTGACTAGCATCTTAGAGCGGGAAATCAACGGCGTTGATAACATGAGATATATCTCATCAAACACCGCTAATAATGGGGTTTCTAATGTCTCTGTAGCCTTCCCTGTCAACGTTGATCGAGATATTGCCCAGGTTAACGTTAACAATAGAGTATCTCAGGCAGCATCAAGTTTACCTGATGTCGTTCAACAGGTCGGTATCACCGTAGAAGCATCTTCACCCAGTATCCTGTTGGTACTGGGATTTTATTCAGATACTGATCAAAATAACCAGCCTATTTATGACGATGTTTTTATCAGTAACTTCCTAGATTTAAATGTTCTTGATGAAATTACCCGCGCTCCTGGAGTCGGGAGTGTAACCATTTTGGGGGAACGTAGATATGCCATGCGTATTTGGCTAAACCCCCAAAAAATCGCAGCTAGGGGATTAGTTGCTCAAGATGTAGTCGCCGCCTTACGACAGCAAAATATTCAGGTCGGCGCTGGTAAAATTGGTCAGGCCCCCACCCCCCCGGAGCAAAGATTTGAGATCCCCTTGCGCGCTCAGGGTCGCCTTCGAGATGTCTCCGAATTTGAGGAATTGGTGGTTGGTGTCGGAAACGATGGCACTCTGATTAAAATTACAGATGTAGGTCGGGTAGAGTTAGGCGCACAGGACTATAACCTTGACGCAACCTATAACAATCAAGCCGCCGTGGGGATGGCTGTTTACCAAAGACCCGGTAGTAATGCCTTGGAAACAGCCGAGGCGGTCAAGTCAAAGATGCAAGAGTTGAGTGCATCTTTCCCTCCAGGGGTTAGATATGCCATTCCCTATGATACAACTCTATTTGTGCAAGCCTCCCTACAGGAAGTGGTGATCACCCTCCTGCAAACTATTACCCTGGTAATTTTGGTAATTTTTGTGTTTTTGCAGGATTGGCGCACAACCCTAATTCCTACTATTGCTATCCCAGTGGCACTCATTGGCTCAATGGCAGGTCTAAAGGCGATGGGGTTTGAACTCAATACCCTCACACTGTTTGGTTGTACATTGGCTGCGGGTTTGGTCGTTGATGATGCGATCGTCATTGTGGAAGCAGTTTCTAGTAAAATTGCTCAGGGCATGAAGCCACGACAAGCCGCCTTAGACGCAATGGAAGAACTCACTGGCGCTACCATATCCACTTCCTTAGTATTGCTGGCTGTATTTATTCCCGTTGCCTTTTTCCCCGGAACTACTGGAATCATCTTTCAGCAGTTCTCCCTAACCATTACTTTTGCGATTATCTGTTCCACATTTAACGCCCTCAGCTTCTCTCCGACTATGGCTGGGGTGCTATTGCGTCCGGCTAAGAAAACTAAGGGGCCTTTAGGATGGTTTTTTGAGAAATTTAACCAAGGTTTTGGCTTCATACAAAATCAATATGCCAAGTTGATTCGGTTTCTGGTGCGGATTAATACCCTGGTGATGGGGATTTTTGTCGGTGGTTTGGTGCTGACTGTCCTTATGTATGGCTGGGTACCTACTGGATTTGTTCCCCAAGAAGACCAAGGCTTCTTTTTGGTAATTCTACAGGGTCCTGATGGCGTATCCCTTAACTACACCGCTAATGCTGCTGAGGAAATTACTGATCTGATCTTAGAAGAACCAGAAGTTGAATCAGTATTCGCGGCGGCGGGGTTTGGTTTTGATGGTCTTAATCCATCCCAGGGGGTGATGTTTGTTCAGCTAAAGCCTTGGAGTGAAAGACCCACCCCGGAACAGTCCGTTTATGGGGTTCTCGGTCGCATTAATCGAGCTTTGAGAGGGGTTACAGCAGTACAGGCTTTTGCGGTTAATGCCGCTCCGGTTCCTGGTATGGGTAGCACTGGGGGGGTGGAAATCCAAATTCAAGACCGCAGTGGTAATTTGCCGATTTCTGCTTTGGTAGAAAATGGTAATCGCTTACTGGCTCAGTTGAACTCTGATAAATATCCGGCTGTGGGTAGGGCTTTTAGCCAGTTTTCTGCATCTAAGGGTCAGAAAAATATCCAGGTATTACGCGATCGCGCTCTGGCTCTCAATGTCAATATCAGTGATGTTTTTAGCACCCTACAGATTTATTTTGGCTCCCTATATGTCAATGATTTTGTCCTCGGACAACGACAATACCGGGTTGTGGCTCAAGCAGAATCCGAGTTTAGGGCTGATCCTTCTGATATCGGCCGCCTATCAGTGCGATCGCTTGATGGGAACTTAATTCCTTTGGAAAACTTGGTTAAGTTTGAAGAAATAGTCGGGCCGGAAATTATCACCCGCTTTAATCTTTATCGATCTATGAGAATTCAGGCTGACCCCGCTCCGGGTTTCAGTTCTGGACAGGTCATTGCAGCTATTGAACAAGCCGCCGCCGAGACCCTTGACCCATCTTTCGGCTATGCTTGGCAAGGAAGCGCTTTAGAGGAAAAAGCTGCTGGCGGTGCGGCGATCGTCATCTTCGGACTCGGATTTGTCATTGCCTTTTTAGTCCTTTCCGCACAATATGAAAGCTACATCGACCCCCTCATTATTATGTTAGCCGTCCCTCTCGCTGTTTTGGGCGCTTTGGCTGCTATTTGGTTCCGTTCTAATGTCTTGATGGCTGGCGGCATTTGGCCTGTAGTTAACAATGATGTTTATGCTCAGGTCGCTCTCGTCATGTTGATTGGTTTGGCTTCTAAAAACTCCATTCTCATTGTCGAGTTTGCTAACCAACTACGAGACAAGGGACTTAATATTCAGAAAGCAGCAGCACTAGCCGCAGAGCAACGCTTCCGACCTATTCAGATGACCGCGATCTCTTCTTTGGTCGGATTCTGGCCTCTGGTAATTGCTTCCGGTGCCGGTGCGTCTAGTCGTTGGTCTTTGGGAACTGCTATCTTTGGCGGAATGTTAGTCGGAACTCTATTGAGTCTCTTGATTACTCCTAACCTCTATATTGCTATTAAAACCCTTGAGGCTCGTTTCCTCAAAGGTGAAAAGCCTCAACCTTCTGATAGTTCTGGCTCTAATGGTTCTGGACCTAATGGGTCTGGACCTAATGGGTCTGGCTCTAATGGTTCTGGCTCTAATGGTTCTCAGACCAATGGACATCAACAACACCAACCACAAAGTCAACCCTTAGATCATACCCTTACCGAAAATTAGCACCTGCATTACCTATAAAACTGATTATGTCTGAAGATACACAGCAATTTGAATCTACCGATCTACCTTCTGAAGATCCTACCCCTTCCCCAAATTTACCTCTGGAAACCTCGGAAACTTCCCATGCTCCGGTTAGTTCCTCCTCCCTTGAGGAAAGAGTTACTAAATTGGAGGATACTTTAGCCCAGATTTTGTCTTTGCTTAGTGATAAGTACCGTTACGGACGGTTACAGAATTTGCTGGCTGAGGGAAATTGGCGAGAAGCAGATTTAGAAACTACTAAGGTGATGTTGGAAATTGCTACTCAGGCTTATCATGATGATTTGAAGCCTGATGATGTCATGATTTTTCCCTGTAGCGCTCTACATCTTATCGATAGCCTCTGGGTTAAGTATAGCAATAATCGCTTTGGCTTTAGCGTTCAACGACAAATTTATACCGACTTAGGGGGAGATGATGATATCTCTAAGATTGACATAGATTTGCTTACTCAAGTAAGCGATCGCTTGGGGTGGCGCGAAGAACATAAATGGTTAGATTATCCAGACCTTAACTTTACTATATCTGCCCCCCCTGGATGTCATCCTTCTAACTGGTGGCGATCGGCTTATGGTGCTAAAATGGCAGTCTATTTCCTCGCCAGATTGATTCGATGTGGCGTTTAATCCACCCTGCGCGTGTTTCTGGTGCGTCAGTTATCAATCTTCCCCTTAATATTATATTTCATCCTTATGACGCACCCCACCTATGGAAAAACCCAGGATTAAGGGTTACAATAAATCACATTTTTTCGCAAAATTCACCCTTAATTAATTCAAGAATAAGCTAATGTTTAAAGATTGGTCATCCGATGATTGGATTAATCATATACTCTTCTTTGGTACACTTTTCATGCTGATTGCTTCCTTTATCTTTCTCTAGGCAATTTGATCGATAGGTAACCCTAACTAGCCTGCCACAATTGGGGAAGTATCGTTAATTTTCGTTAATTTTTCGCCTATATAGGATGATTCTCTGTTAGCCTGAAGATAGGCGGTTTGTAAAGCCGTCCTGGAAGGACGGGGTTTCCGACCCAGGAGTTTCCATGAATATAAGGCTAGTGATTTTTTCGGGAATTGTCATGGCTGGTATAGGGTCTGTGTTTGGTTTGGCTATGTCTCATATAGCAGCAAAACCCTATCAATGCTGTGGCGTGGTTTCTGTTCATAATGATGTTGGCTACAGCCAGTCCCGGCATCCCCAAGCATATACTGTAGGGGGAGCCATGATGGGATTTGTCGCCGGGTCTGTTTTGGAAGCCTTGCGACAAGCTGAACTAGAACATAAGCATAACTAGAAGCCCTAGGAACCCGCAGGTTAACGGGTGTCCCAGAGTTGAGTTACGCGATCGCCATTTTTAGGATGGGTTGGCGATAAATCGTTCCGTCATTTCGTATGCCTCATCATCAACGAACTGTTTTGGCGGATGCTTCATAAAAAAGGCTGAGGGAGAGTCCAACACGCCGCCAAGTCCCCTGTCTAGTCCTAATTTACAGCAGCGGATAGCATCGATAACTACTCCGGCTGAGTTAGGAGAATCTTCCACAGACAGGCGCAATTCGATGTTCATGGGAACATCTCCAAATAGTCGTCCTTCCATGCGGATAAAGCAGACTTTATTATCCTTTTGCCAAGGAACATAATCGCTAGGTCCGACGTGGATATTTTCGTGGGCTAGACGTTCTCGCACCACGCTCTGAACTGCCTCAGTTTTGGACTCTTTTTTCGAGTCGAGGCGGCGACGGTCTAACATATTCAGAAAGTCCGTATTTCCGCCCGTGTTAATTTGGTAAGTGCGATCGATTTTGACTCCTCGCTTTTGGAATTGATTAGCTAAGGCGCGGTGAGTAATAGTTGCGCCTAATTGGGATTTAATATCATCGCCGATAATAGGAACCTTATTAAGTCTAAATTTATCCTCCCAGAGGGGATTACTGGCGATAAATACGGGGATACAGTTGACGAAACCGACCCCAGCATCTAAGGCACATTCGGCATAAAATTCGGTAGCTTCCTGGGAACCAACAGGCAGATAATTAACTAGAATTTCTGCGCGGGAGTCTTGTAAAATTTTGACTACTTCTGCTTTCGAGGGTTCAGGTCGCGCGCTGGGTTGAAAGCTGTAGCGTTCATCTACATCAACCATGTGTTCTGCTACACCATCGAGAATGCGACCCATTGACACATTAACCCCAGTTGGGGGAACATGAGAACAGAAAACTGTGGTGCAGTTAGGGGGGGCAAAAATTGCCTCTGCCACATCTAAGCCAACTTTTCTGCGATCGATATCAAAGGCGGCGACCACCTCCATATCAGAGGGTTTGTAGCCGCCGATTTCCCAGTGCATAAGTCCGATGGCATCCTGGGCATTTTTGTCGCGATAATATTCAATCCCTTGGATTAAAGAACTCGCACAGTTACCAATACCAACAATTGCGATCCGAATTTTTTCCACAAGCAATCTGTTCCTCGACTCCTAAGTTAAAATAAGTCCTGCCTAGATGCCAAGTTTAGGATATTGACAGCAGCGACAGATCTGTTAATTAATCAAACAGCGATTGTACCTTGGAAGCACCAGGGTTATACCAAGCCTAGGGTTGGGAAAGGGGATTGATCACAAATTTTTAAATCCCTACCATTAATAAATGGTTTTGTCAAGTGCTGGGCTAGGGAAAACCAGGGCAAATCTAACCACCGTTAACCGGATGAGATCTGGGTGTTGAGTCAATTTTGCCCTAGTTTAGCTGTGAGTTGCTATCAGGAAATTTTCAATAATTCCACATCAAAAATTAAGGTAGCATTCGGAGGAATCACGCCACCCGCACCGCGAGCGCCATATCCCAAGTCAGCAGGAATAATCAGTTTTCTGCGTCCCCCTACTTGCATAGAGGCGACTCCCTCATCCCAGCCTTTAATGACTTGACCAACCCCAATTGTAAAGGAAAAAGGCCGATTGCGATCGCGGGAACTGTCGAACTTAGTGCCATCTTCCAGAGTTCCGGTATAGTGAACCGTAACTGTCTGACCCGCTTGGGGACTAGCACCAGTTCCCTCCTGTAAATCCACATACTGGAGACCGGAATCTGTTGTAACTAGGTTTTCTTCTGTATTTGTCATATTTTGAGCAATGGTGAAATTAGCTGTCGGTGCTGCTATACCTCCTGACAGCAAGGAATTGGTAGAAACCTTCCTTTCCTGAACCTTGATTTCGGTTTCAGGTCTGACCTGGGTTCCCATATTGGAAGCATTAGCTTCTTTTCCAGAATAGGTAATTTGAGCAACAATGAGAACCAGGGAACAGGCCACAATTACCCCAAAGCTGATCAAAATTTCTCGCACCTTTTATCGTCCTCCTCAGTTAAGTTAGGGAAAATCATTTTACCAAGAACCGGCTAACTGTTGATTCAGATACATCAAGGGGAGTCATTCCGCCATGGGGACATAGCCAAGGGTTCTGGCTTCCTAAGTTTTGATGAACATGACCCCATTGAGTACACCTGAAATTTGACAGAAAAACTGGTGGTAACTATTCCAGTTTGACAGGTTATGGTCCTTAGCGCCAGTGGCGATTTTCCAAATCTCGCATCTGACGTTCTAAACGGTCTAAGCGTCCCCGCAACTCATCAAGTTCTGCCTGGCGGGGAACACCGATATCCTGCATCATATTTTTAATCTGGCGCTGCATCAACTCTTCCAGGCTTTGTTGATCCATTTTCAGGCGCTGCATCATCTCATCAATAAAGCGTTTAGCATCATCTGGGTTAAGGGTTCCCTCTTTGACCCACTGATCTGTAACCTCCTGCAATTTCTCGGCTACCAGGGAGGTGGTACCAATGCCGATCATCAAAAGCTGTTTGAGTAAATTGTTGTCATCCATAGGTTTTTAAGTATCTAGTACAATTTAAGCTAGATTTACGGTCAAACAAACTGTATCACTTTTCACTTTTTTTGTTGGAAGCCCCCTACTGTCGATCGCTATTGATTTTCCTATGCCAGAATGTCCCCGTTGTCGTCAACCCGTTGATTCTCAGGCGATCGCCTGTCCCTACTGCAAATATGAACTCAAGGCTTTTGGTCATCCGGGTATTCCGTTACACCGCGCTGATCAAGGGGAGTTTCTGTGCCAGAGTTGTCTTTATCATGAAGACGACACCTGCAACTTTCCCAAACGTCCTTATGCCAGGGAATGCACTCTCTATCAAGACCGGAGTAAACCAATTGTGCCTCAGCCGTTTGTCAACCACCAGGGGAGATTTCCACACTCTGTGGGTGAATGGGTACGAAGAAACCCCCTAGGGCTGGCTATTGTGATTATTATCATCATCAGTGTCTTACTAGCTTTGTAGCCGGGGAAGGCGCTACGATCGCACTACGGAACGGATCTGCTGCCAGAGGCGCTGATATTGTTGCATACTGGCAACAGTTAGGGGCAGCAAAAATTCACTGCGTTCTAAAATATCGGTATCCGGTAACAGTTGCGGATTTTCCCGTAAATCCTTGGGTAAATCGGCTCGCGACATTCCCCAAACTATGGGAGAGGTTGCGCCAGTCAATAATGACATTTGGGTAGCTATTTCAGGTTGCCAACAAAAATCAATCCAGGCTTGAACTAGGGGGTTATTCGTGGCACTGGTGGCGATCGGTTTGACCCACACATCAGACCATAAAGCAGTACCAGATTTAGGGATAGCGATCGCTATATTATGTTGTCGTTGCACTTGGGGAGAAATATCTCCCGACCAACCGACAGCCAGCCAAGTATCACCCAAAATTAGGGGTTTGAGATAGTTATTAGAATCATAGAGGCGGACATTTTGGTGTAGTTGTTCCAATTCCGCTTTCAAGTCGGGAACTAGATCCAGATCAGGGGTGTTGTAGGAGTAGCCCAATTTTTTCAGGGTTAAACCAATCACCTCTCGCGCTTGATCTAATAGGGAGATACGACCCTGGCACTCAGACCGCCATAGGTCTTGCCAGTCGGTTGGAGTCCAGCCTAATTTCTCAAATCTATCAACCCGATAAGCGATCGCTGTTGTCCCCCAGCGATAGGGAGCGCCCCAAATTTGACCTTCTGGGGAGTTGCTCAATTCTCCATTTGGGTTACGTCTAACTAGGTTTTGCCAGTTTTCGGGTAATTGCTGCCACTGGGATAAATCCTCTGGGTTGAGGGGTTCGATTAATTCCTCTCTAATGGCTGCTGATAGCCAATAGTCGCCAATCATGACTAAATCAGCGGGGTTGCTAGTGGCTTCCGCTTGTAATTCCTGGTAGAGGTCTTCGAGATTAAACTTGGGTACAAAACTTAACCCAGGCCGCTGCGGTTGTTGGCGGCGAAAGCGGTTTACCAGTTGAACGGGAACAGAGCCATTTAGCAACTCGACCCGAAAATTTGTGGGGGTATCACATCCCCCGATTAATTCCGCCAGTGCTAATAGACTTGTTCCCCACAGGAAAGATCGTCGGTTCAGTGACATATTTATAAGGTGGGGTGGCGTTCCCCGATTCTTGACCCTCACCTGTACGGGGGTGATCGCGATGGGTTGCCACTTTGTTGTTTAGAACCATTGTACTGTCATTACTGGCTTAAATCTCATCAGAGAAAATTTGGTAACATCAGACACAACACTTGCTTTAATTATCGGATTTAATTCTGGTCAAATATTTAGTCAAGCCCTCTGGGCTGGGAATTGGTGGAGTGATGGCAGCCTTCAACCGTAAATATACTTATGCAAATTAGTGGGAAATAGTCTCGCCCATGATTATGAATATATATGGGGGAATTCTTTAAGTTATATTAAGGTTTGAACTGCCAGAGATTGACTCTGGTATAGGAGTATATCGCCCCAGGAATTGGGTAAACTTCAATGGGAAGTTAAAAGGTTAAATAAATCGGAAGTAATCAGGGGTTAGCGGAATCTTGTTTTAGGATGGGGGCAAAGATTATTAATCACCTAGCATGGAGTATCTATGGATATGTTGACAGAACAAGTCATGACCTTAACAAATAAAGTGGATGCGCTGTATGAGGTAGTCATGCAGCTACGCCGAAATATTCCTAGGGATGATCATGGTTTTTCGGAAATGTTTTCATTGACTCGGACTGCTGAGGAAGGACTGACAGATAGCAGTGTGGTGATGGAAGAATCGGAGCTGCACGATCGCAAATACAATAGTGGATTATACCCAGTTCCTTCCCCAGCAATGACTGTAAGATTTGAGGAACGCCAGGGTACACACAAAGATATTTTAAGTGATGATCACTATATAAATAGCAGCACTATGGTAAGCCAAGAAACCATGTTTAGTGCAGATGTTCAGATCCAGCGTTTGACAGCGCAGCTTACTGCTGCTTACAATCGTATTGCCGCCTTAGAAGAGCAGTTATTGTCTCGGCGGGTGCGCGCTTGAAGGGAGAGGGGTTAGAGATGGCCAGCAAGCTGTTCAATTTGTGTCAGTAACTGGCTTAATGTCCACTGACTGCACAGATAGGAAGCGATCGCACATCCTCCGGCTCCGACACCCTCTTTAACATATCCTTGCTCAAATGCTTGTAGTTGGGGGTAATGGGAATGGGTAAAATCAAGTTGGGTTGCCAATAGGGGAACCGGACCGATCGCCTTAGCGAGTCCGACAGTATCCCCTGTGGTATCTTCTGCAACCCAGCGAGTAGTACCAACCGCGACCCGTCCCGGACACCAGGAAAGATTTTTAGCAGAAGCGATCGCCTCAGCCAAAGCATAAACAGCCAGCATTTGGGTTCCCCCCGCCAAAAGAACCCCTACCCGGCGACTAGCAGCAATAGTCATAGCAGCAACCGCAATTTGCATAGGGTCGCCAACAGCAGCAACCAGTGTCAGGGGATCGACTTGACCTGGGGTAATTTGAGCCGCCCGGAGTCCCGCCGTAACTATCGCTAATTTTTGGTCATGGTTACACTGGGGGTGGCTACTGTTAACTTTTCCGGCCGCGGGAATTCCCAAACCCATCAACACAGCCAGAGCGGTGGTAGTTCCCCCGACGACACATTCTCCGATGATCACATAACTATCATCAGCCATAGCAGCAATGCGATCGCCCCAAGCCAACCCCGACTCAAATAGATGTTGAACTATGGTAGAGTTCAAAGCAGCGCCGGAACTGAGACACTTAGCCGGGACTCCTCCCAGGTCGATAGTTGGTACACAAGGAATTACCGGAACCCCAGCATTAAATAAGTTAATCGGGATATTCAGCGCCGCCACTACAGCCCGCGAAATCAATACCGGGGAAGCACCAGCCACCAAAGGCGGTAAAGGATAACGGGGAGATGGCACAGGACCTGTGACCAGAAATTCAGCGTCTGCGAGATAGGTGCGGCGGCGATCGGCAGGTGTAGCGCCAGCGGCGGAAATTCCGGGAATTAAACCCGTTTCCGTAAATCCCAAAACACAGGCAAAAATGGGCTTTTGGTGTCGATATTGGCTTAACCAAGCCTGACCATTACGGGGCTGTGTATAAATTCGGACTGCCATTATTCCTCATAGTCGAGCAAAATCTGTACCCAACGGGGGGGGCGGGGAATAGGACTTTTAAGGCGATCGAGCATCAACAGAGACACCAAATGCACCAAAAACAGATAAACGATATTATTAGCCAAAACCATCAATACAGCCACAATCTGAATAAATAGTAAACTTGGGGGTGCAAGTATCCCCAAACGAATAAAGATAGACTCTAGCAGTTGTGCAATTTGGGTAGTCGCATAAACCCACAAATCCCGACTCAAGAGAATTGACAGCAGCCAGTAACGGAAAAAGAAGCCAATAGCGCCAATTAAGGAGGCGATCGCCACAGTAACCGGCCATTTGGCTCCTCGTTTCCACAAGCCGCCCAAAACCACAGCCATCCAACCATAGGGGATCACATAGAGAATGCTGCGTGTAGGACCCATTAAAACTGTCAAAAGTAACCCAGAGGTTACAGCACCCATAATCGCCGCCCGTCGATCCCAGCGCAAATATAGCAAAGCAATAGGTAGGGGAAAAAAGACTCGCAACAGAGGACCGAGAGGAAAGTAGTAGTTGATAAACCAAATCAAACTAGCCGTGGATGCCAGAAAGGCAGTTTCCACCATGACGAGGGGGGAGACAGAAGGGAAACTGTCCGATGGTTTAGGAGATGGTTGGGGGCTATGGTTAGAAAAATCACTCATGCTATCTTAGGTCAGGAACGAGGTTAGGCGAGGCCATGGTAGCACCAAGACCGCTAACCCATGTTAAACCAACATCCTCTCTAGGGCATGAACATCGGGAATGCTGAGAAGATCGCGATCGCGATGAATTAATCCCTTTTTCTCCAGTTTACTGAGTACCCTAGTCACAGTTTCGCGAGCTAGTCCGCTCAAACTGCTGAGTTCTCGGTGGGGTAAATTAGGAATTGTCGTTCCTGATTCTGTGGTTTTACCTTGTCCTTCTGCCAAAAACAACAAAATATCTGCCACTCGTGAAGCACTATCTGACTCACGCAACCGTAACCGCCGATTAACCTGACGCAGACGGCGGCCCATTAACTGAGCCAACCTAATACCTGCCAATGGTTCCGTGTTAATCAGTTGGACAAAATCCTGAGCTGGCATATTGCCAATCATGGTTGGGGCGAGGGTAATTACATCTGTGGATCGGGGGACCTCATCAAGGGCTGCCATTTCTCCAAATAATTCACCTTTCCCCAAAATATTGAGTGTAACTTCCTTACCATCAAGGTTGTAGGTCCTAATTTTGACCCAACCATCTAAGATAAAATATACTGAGCTACCCCAATCATTCTCCAGCAAAATCACTTGATTGGGGGGGTGGCTTCGACCCACCACATGAGAGGTGGCTCTTTCGGCTACCTCGTCGGGTAAACCCTCAAAAAAGGCAGTCGAGAGAATCATCCGGGTGATATCTGATTGTGACTCGCGGGAGAAGTACCGATCTTCCATTGGGCTATGATGTTTGAAATTAGCGCTTATCCGTGGCTAGTTAGCAGGAGTTGTCCAATAGACAATTGACTGTCACCATTCACAGAGCCAACTTTAGTCAAACGATACCACTATTATTGTGGAGTTTCGTTGTACTTAACTACAATAGCTAAGGTTTGACTACGGATGTAATCCGAGATTGGCTTTGATTATAATTGAGGGCATCAGCCTACACAGTAGACTAACCAGGGATGAGTTGAGAACTAGATTGGCACAGGCAGGTTATCATTTTAAAGGGATATAGAGTCAAAATCACTGTATCCTACCAAAATTAACCTAAATTGGATGTTAACTCACAGATGTGAGCTGGGGGTGGTCCCCCCAACTTTGGGCCCAGCATCGAGCTACGCCTACTCCTAACAACACTATTTTAAAGGTTAAATCTGGACTATTGAAACTCAAACTATATTGATATCCCGGTTAAATTTTCTCGTCAAACGCTAGTAAATTGAGGTCCCTCCCTTGACTTCTCATCAGGATCAAATTCAGACTCTTATTGCTGAAATTGACGAGGTACTGAGTCAACCCAGCCCCAGGCTACCTTGGGTGGCTTTTGGGGAAACCGTGACCCGCGCCCGTCAAGTGTTGCAGCGTGTTCGGAATTATCTCGTATCTCTTCAACAAGATATTGATGACTCTTCATTGTCCCTGAGATCTACAGGTTCCGCTGACCCATCATCTCTTTCGGAGTCCCAACAGCAGAATTTTTGGCAAGCCTTGCGGGAAGAAATGGGTTATTTGCGATCGCGACTTTCGGCTTTGCTAAAGTCTGAGGTAGAAGAGTTACGCCATGAGCGACAACTGCTATTACAGGATATCAGAGCTTTAGAACTGCGGCGACAGGAAAATCTGCTCTCCGTTGACCAATCCCACGACCAGCAGCAAATTATTACAGAGTTTCTGCAAGAATTGATGAATCGTCTTCAGGAAAGTCTCACTGAGAGTGTTAGCGAAACCCTCAGTAACCTGGAGGAACAGGTTATTAACGCCCTGCTGTTGGGGGATACTGTTCAGACTACCCCCAGTGAGTCCACTACGGCTTTGGGTCGTCGGGGAGGTGAAGGCGCAAACAGTAGCCGCGATGTTCGGGTTTTTTCTGATGCTGGTGGGGACTATGCGGAGGAGTTGGAAACTTCTAAGATGTTACCCCGACTCACTCCAGCCCAACGACTGGAACAAATGCGGACTCTACAGGCTCAGTCTGATCAGATGCTGATGACCCTTGATTCTAGTTTAAGTGTCATTTTTGAAGCCCTACAAAGCAATTTACAAACTTATCAGGAATCTCTGTCCCAAAATATTGAGAAAATGCACGGTTTGGGACAACAGGGAGAGGTGATTCTTTCGGCTTGGATTAATTATCTCACCCAGCAGTTGAGTCAGGCTACAACCTCTGAACTTCAATCTTCTATACAACTGCTTGACCTACAACCTAGACAGGGTACTCCCCCGCTTAAACCTAATGCGATCGGTCAGCAGGGGGTGGTTATGACTCCCGAAACTCAACCGTCTCCAGAGATATCTTCTGTTCCCGATCACGATGATTTCTTTCCTTTTGCGGGGGTGGAACTTCCCTTACCCACTAGAGTTTCCGAAACTCCCATCGAATCAAAACCACGACCGGAACCAAAAGAGGATATAGTCGCGGAAACTGCTGCTGATATCCCCCCTGAACCCGTAGATGAGGGGAATTGGGGTGCTGATTTATTCGGTGATGATGAGGCTGATGATAGTGATGATATAGTGGCGGAAACTGCTGCTGATATCTCTCCTGAATCGGTAGATGATGGGGGTTGGGATGCTGAGGATTTATTTGGGGATACCTCAGAGACATCTACAGAGACATCTACAGATTTATCAGAATCAGAACCTGATGAGGAAGATCTGAGGTTGGATACTCAAGATTTGTTTAAGGATACCCCAGAGGAAGAGCTACCAGTGGCGAGAGAAACTCGGAGAAATGTATCTTCTGCGGGGGGTGGAAATGGTAGCCAGTCAGACCCGTTTGATGGCTTCTCTGTGTCGGAAGAATTAGATTTATACGGAAGTTTACAGCCAGATGATGCTCAGGAACTTCTCTGGGAGGATGACGATATTTTGAGCGAAAATATCAATCAAAATCAGCCAGTAGAGATGAATAGAGACACGCCCAATCAAAAGGCTTCTCCATCTGCTAGTCAGGATACTTTTGAAGATTTTAGTAATATCTTTGAAGAACCCAATTTAAAGGAGGATGAACAGTTTATCTATGCTTCTCCTGATGAGAATTTGCTTCCGGGTGTTGATGATGGTAGCGATGATGATGAATCGATGGATTCTCGGCTGTTAGTTGATAAGAGTACCCTGGAACAATTAGAGGCAGAATTGGCTAGGTTAGAGAGCCCGGAATCTAATGAGATTGAAGATATCTTAGCTGAAGATATCTTAGCTGAAGATTCCGGGGAGGATTATCAACCGATTTCTATGCCTTCTGAGGAGGAAATGATTACTTTTGATAACTTGTTTGGCGAGCTAAATTCGAGTGTTAAAACATCGCGTTCTGCTGCTTCTAATTCGGCGGGTAAACCCGAAAAATCGGCAACTGTATCAGATAATCCTTTGACGGAATGGGGTGATTCTGATGTAACTCTTGATGATATCTTGAGCAGTTTTGAACAGGCGGAAAATAAATCATCATCAAAAATCGATGATAATGATGAATTTTTGAGTTTAGAATCTTTGAGTCAAGAAATGAGTAAAAGTAACCCGAAAAAACGCGATTAATTGAGGTGGAATTGGAGATGACAGGTTGTTGAGAATTGGCTGAAAATATTACCCTAAGCCTCAATACCTCTCCCCAGGTGGGAGAGGGACTGCGTGGGATGTATTACATGATTAATCAAGTAGCATATAGGAGCGATCGCACCTTTTAAATAATCGCCAAGCTACCACTAACTAGAGGGTGAGAAACGGCTATGGGGAAGGAGAATAAAGGAGCGATCGCTTTGGGGTGGGGATTTCTTGGGGGTTGGGGATTGACAATTGACAGGCTGTGATTCGTCGGTTTCAGCAATTGTTAAATTAATCTTAAAAATCGGGGTTTTTGAGGGGGAATAATGATGGGAAAATCTTTAGATTTATGATGTCAGCGGAGAGTGTATACTGTCTGACAGAGGATTTGGTTCGCGTCTTGTACAGCCGTTCGGCGATTAGCTACCCTCTCCAATAGGGGGTATGCTGTCAGTGGCGGGTTGTGCTGGCAGAATGATAGTAACACTAACTATAAATCGGTGAAATTCCATGTATACACTGCATCAAATTAACCTTAAATATCGGCCGCCACTAGCCAAATTACTAGGAAATAAAGGGATTTATCAACCCTGGGATTTCCGTAATTTGTTCAGGAGTTATGTGTTATGTCTAGTCCTGCTAGTTTTAATTGTATTCGGCTTTCCTGAACCGTCTCATGCTGATATAATAACCGTTGATGTTGCAGTGGAACAGAGCAAATATAACAATGAGTCTTGGGATGTATTAAATGGAGCCCCGGATTTGGCAATTTGTTTGTCTAATCAAAGATTGGGAACTGTTTGTATTCCTGATGGTTCTACACCTGACAGTATTAAGAACCCTAACTGTTCCAATTCTTATCTATGCAGATTTAGCCTCAGTGCGCCCCCAAATGCGGAATTTAAAGTTTCTGTAGTTGATGTAGATGTGATGTTCAATGATATAATAGGGGCGGGTTGGTGTCGTCAAGGAATGACTTGTGAAATCGGACAAGCTAAAGTAGCTATTAAGTGACGGTTAAACTTGTCTAATTGTTAGCCATAATAGTTAATGACTTCTGTGGTTTTTGATCAGAGTTTAATTTCGGTTCATGGTCAAATCTCAGAAGCGATCGCATAATGATATGGCTGTCCCAATAGGTGCGATCGCTTTGGGGTGGGGATTTCTTGGCGGTTGGGGATTGACAATTGACAGGCTGTGATTGGTCGGTTTCAGCAATTGTTAAATTAATCTTAAAATTCCTGGTTTTTGACGGGGAATAATGATGGGAAAATCTTTATATTTATGATGTCAGCGGAGAGTGTATACTGTCTGAGAGAGGATTGGGTTCGCTCAACTGCTATCTACCAGACTAGACCCCTGGAGTAATTATGCCTAGAAAAAACACTCCCAAAAAGCTGAAAGAAGTTCAGGACTACACCCACAATAAACAACATCCCCAACGACCGGATATTGGCACAGAATCACAATTTCAGAAGCCTAAACCTCCCGTTACCTATCGCTATGATTCTTCCCTCGCACCGGAGTTAAATTGGGATGAAAACCCAGCCAGGGAAAAAGCGGAGGCTTTAATTACTAAAATTCTCAATGCTACCAGTTTGGAAGAAGCACAAGCCGCCGCGCTTGAGTTGAAGTCTATGGGGGAACCTTTCCTTAATTGGTCTGGAAAAGCAGAACGCAGCAGTTTGGAAGTGCCAACATTGCCACTATTTGTGCATGAAAGACTTTCGACTAGGGCGATTATTGAAACTCTCAAATCTCATGAAATTGGGGGTGATCAACTTAATCTTTTCGACCTATTTAATGACCCCCAATGGTCGATTACTGACCAAATTCTGAGGGCTTACGAATACCAAGGAAATTGGGTTAATCGCATGATTTTGGGGGATTCTTTAATCACTATGAATTCTCTGGTACAATATGAAGGCATGGCGGGGAAAGTACAGATGATTTATATGGACCCGCCTTATGGGGTGAAGTTTGGCTCGAATTTTCAGCCTTTTGTGAAAAAACGGGATGTTAAACACAACGAGGATGAACACTTCACCCGCGAACCGGAGATGGTTAAAGCCTACCGCGATACTTGGGAATTGGGGTTACACAGTTATTTATCTTATTTAAGAGATAGGTTATTATTGGCGCGGGAGTTATTAACTGAGAGTGGCAGTGTTTTTGTCCAGATTTCTGATGAGAATGTTCATCATGTCCGGGAAATTATGGATGAGGTTTTTGGGGCGGAGAATTTTGTTGCCAACATAAATTTTAAAACGATGATGCCATTAGAGTCTGGTAATATTGAGTCAGTTTTTGACTATATTTGTTGGTATGCCAAAGATTCAAATTCGATTAAATATAGAAATATTTTTGTTCCCAAAAATGTAGGGATAGGGACAGAGTTTTCTTTCGCTGATGTAGACAATGGCAAATATCGCAAGTTAGACAAAAGTGAAATGCTTGACTTTGAAAATACCGCTAGGGAAAATAAAATATTTAAGCGTTCTAACTTAAGTTCATCTGGTTATACTCCTTCATGCACTTTTCCTATTGTTTTTGATAATCAAACATTTTATCCTGTTAAAGGAAAAAGCTGGAGAACAACTCAAGAGGGTATTGAACGTTTAAAAAATAAAAATAGACTATTTACCCTTGGGAATAAACTTTACTATAAACTGTACCTTAGTGATTTTGGCTATACCTCACTAATTAATTCATGGCAAGACACAATTGAGTTTGGAAGTAGGATGTATGTAGTTCAAACCACTTCTACAGTCATCCAACGCTGTCTATTAATGACCACAGACCCCAGTGATTTAGTCCTCGACATAACCTGCGGAAGTGGGACGACTGCTTATGTAGCGGAACAGTGGGGGAGAAGGTGGATAACTTGTGATGTGAGTAGAGTTCCGTTAGCCTTAGCAAGACAGAGACTATTAACCGCAACTTTCCCGTGGTATGAACTAAAAGACGGTAATTCCCCCAGTGGTGGGTTTGTGTATAAACGGAAGCAGAACAAGAAAGGGGAAGAAGTGGGGGGAATTGTGCCGCATATTACCCTCAAGAGTATTGCTAATGATGAACCTCCGGCGGAGGAAATTTTAGTAGACCGTCCCGAAATGGATAACAGTATTGTGCGGGTGTGTAGTCCGTTTACCATTGAGGGAACGATACCGCCTCCGGTGGATATGGAAAACCAAGAGGAACCGGAAACAGAAGCGGTGGTGATTGAAAATAGTAGGTCTTATGAACAGCGAATGCTGGAAATTCTCAGGAAGTCTCCGATATTGCACCTTCCCCAAAATCGCACGATTAGGCTCTATCAAGTTCGGGAAACGGCGCGATCGCGAAATTTATCAGCAGAAGCGATGACTCAAGCAAGGGATTTAGAAATTGCGGAAACCGGTGAAACTGAGAAAGCGATCGCCTTCCTGTTTGGGCCAGAAAATGGAGCGATCGCGGAACGGACAGTATTTGAAGCGGCGCGGGAAGCACACTCGAAAAAGTATGCTCATTTATTTGTGATTGGCTTTGCTATTTCAGCGATCGCGCGTCAGTTTGTGGAACACTGCCAAGACACCATGAGTATTCCGGCTACTTATATTCAAGCCACCCCTGATTTATTGATGGGGGACTTACTCAAACACATGAAAAGTTCTCAAATCTTTAGTGTCTGTGGACTCCCTGAAATTAAAGTACACAGGACGGAGGATGGAAAATATCAAGTAGAGTTACTAGGCTTGGATGTTTTCGACCCCACCACAATGGAGGTGGAATCACAACCCGGAAAAAATGTCCCCGCATGGTTTCTCGACACGGACTATAATGGTCTATGTTTCCACGTTAATCAAGCATTCTTCCCCCGCACCAGTGCTTGGGAGGGTATTAAAAAAGCACTAAAAGGAACCTATGATGATGAAGTTTGGGAACATTTGGCGGGAACCAAAAGCGCACCTTTTGAACCGGGGGAGTATAAAGAAATTGCGGTTAAGGTGATTGATGACCGAGGCAATGAATTGTTAGTTACTGAGAAGATTTAATTGTGAGAGTAGATGAGTTAACAATTAACGAATAATTCTCAGCATAAAAAATTGAAATTGTATCGAAGTAGATATGAGTTTTCCATTATGTTTAAAAGTATCACAGTCAAAAACTTTAGATGTTTTGAAGACTTGACTATTAGCCAAATAGAGCGAGTCAACTTAATTGGGGGAATGAACAATATTGGCAAAACTGCTTTATTGGAAGCCATTTATTTAATGACCAGCTTGGGTTCTATGGAAATTCCCTTGAAGCTAAACTTTGATAGGGGAGTTTTTAGTCCCAGGACTTTTGACGTAGAAGAAATATGTGAATGGTTATTCTACCAAAAAAAAGCCAATAAAGCAATTAAAATCCAAGTTATCGATGAACAAGACATTAAAAGCGAACTGAAATTAAGCCTAGAAAAAGCGGCGAGTCCCAGACTATTTCCCCTAACTTTGACTTCTCACCGACGCAAAACCCTTAAAGATTTGAAATTAGAGTTCAAAATTGGAGACCAAAAACCTTTACAATTTACCATGTTTTTAGCACCAGACAAGGAAGAACCTGATACGCCACGTTTAGGTATAGTCAACCAAGATGAATCACCGGAAGACTTAGAAATTCCCACTTTTTCCCCCAGCTATTTTATTAGTAGTCGCCTGCGAATTTCCCCAACTGAAGACGCGGAAAGATTTAGCTTTTTGGAGGCTCAAAATAAGCAGGATGAAATTGTCGAAATACTGAAGATATTAGAACCACGACTAAAACGCTTATCTGTGTTGGTGACAGGGGGAGTCCCTATGATTAATGGTGATATCGGAGGGAATTATTTAATTCCTGTTTCGTTAATGGGAGAGGGTATGAGTCGGTTATTATCGATGGTTTTATCTATCATGAATGCTTCAGGAGGGACGGTTTTAATCGACGAAATAGAAAATGGCATACACTATTCGGTAATGGCTAAAATCTGGGAATCAATAGCGGCAGCCAGCGAGAGATTTAACACCCAAATTTTTGCCACAACTCATAGCCAGGAATGTATTAATTCTGCTCACGAAGCCTTTGAGAATTTAGCAAGCTATGACTTTCGATATTTTCGACTGGAAAGAAAACCGGAAACTAATTTTATTCAAGCTGCGATTTATGAACAAGAAAATATTGAAACTTCTATCGCTTTGAACTTGGAGATGAGATAATGAGGAAACCGATAAGGATTGATAAGCCAAAACTGATTATCGGTGAAGGGATTGAAGAAAAGATTGTTTTCTAGGCTCATAATCTGGGAGAATTTATCAAAAATATTTAGTTTAAAGAAATGGAGAATTATAACGATGACCTACGAAGTAAACGAACCAATCCTTAATTCGCCGTTTGATGAACCGTCCCACTATTGGTTTATCCGAGATGGCTATGAACCGGAACTGATTAAGGGTCGTCGTCCAGCGATCGCTTATCCACCACTAGAAGGTAATGTAGATTGGGATTTGGGGGAGGTTCTGAAACCATCCCCGGTGGAAGAGTTTTATCCGGGGTATGAAATGACGCTGGTTAACCAACTGAGGGAAAGGGTCAAAGAATGGCGATCGCTCGGTTATCCCGGCGTAACCCGGACTACTTTAGACTTGCTGAATTACTGGCAGCGAGAAGGGAGAGAACACCGTCTATTTTTTACACAAATGGAAGCGACGGAAACAATTATTTTCCTAACCGAAGCCAGAGGAGATTTAAAGCAAGGAATTGATGTTCCCATTGACTCACCTGCTGATGTAACTCTCAAAACCTTCACCCGCTACGCTTGCAAAATGGCTACGGGTTCGGGAAAAACGACGGTAATGGGGATGTTGGCGGCGTGGTCAATTCTCAATAAAGTGAGCGATCGCCAAAATCCCAAATTCTCTGATGTGGTGTTGATTGTCTGTCCCAACGTGACTATCAAGAGACGCTTAGAAGAATTAAACCCGGCGAATGGGGAAGCCAGCTTGTACAGAATGCGAGACTTGGTTCCCCCTCACCTGATGGATAAACTGAGACGGGGGAAAGTGTTGGTGACTAATTGGCATATTTTTGAAAAGCGATCGCCTCCCACCCCAGGGAATGAGTCAGCCAAAGTGGTGAAAGTGGGAGTTCCGGTTACTACCACAGAAGCCATTAAGATTGGCGCAAAAAATGACACCATGCGAGGGACCCGCTACCTGACCCTGGAAAAGTTGGAACAACAGCAACACCTGGGACAGATTAAAGTTTTGGAGGAAGACCGCGATCGCCAAGGAAATCTCAAAACTGTGAAAGTTGAACAAACCCGCTACCTAGAAAGTGACGCGGCTTGGATTCGGCGCATACTGACCGCTGAAATTGGGAACAAAAAACGCATCCTAGTTCTGAATGATGAAGCACATCACGCCTACCGCATCGCACAAGCTGAGTCAGAGCAAGATGAGGATGAGGAACTAACCGACTACAGCCAAAAGGAAGCCACTATCTGGGTGGAAGGACTCGATCGCATCCACAAATACCGGACGGTGAATCTGTGCGTAGATTTATCGGCTACCCCGTACTATTTACAAGCCGCTGGAAAAGACAGCAATAAACCGTTTCCTTGGGTAGTCAGTGACTTTAGCTTGATGGATGCCATTGAATCGGGGTTAGTGAAAATCCCCCAGCTTCCCGCGCGAGATACCACCGGAGCTAAAATGGCAGAACTAGCCTATTTTAACATTTGGAAATGGATTACCAACCAAATGACCCCAACAGAACGGGGTAAAAAAGGCAGCGCACCGAAACCGGAAGCTGTACTAAAACATACTCAACACCCTATTATCATCTTAGGTGGGAATTGGGAAAACACCCGTCAACTGTGGGCAGAAAACCCCGATGACCCCAGACCGCCAGTTTTTATCATCGTCTGCAAAAATACCAAAATTGCCAAGGTCCTCTATGAATGGATTGCTGAGGATATTAAACCAGGTTACATCCCCTCATTAGGTTTGGCATCCCTTCGCAATAGTGAAACCGAAACCAATACCATTCGCGTAGACTCGAAAGTGGTGGAAGAGTTGGAGTCCGGGAACAGCAGATCCGATGACTCGAAATGGATGCGCTTTACCCTGGATACAGTGGGTCAGGTTAACTGGCCCTGTGATGACCAAGGAAGACCTATCTACCCGGAAGATTTCTATGACCTGGCTATGAAATTAGGGCGATCGCTTCATCCACCAGGTCGGGATATCCGCTGTATCATTTCCGTGGGAATGCTGACCGAAGGCTGGGATTCTCGGACTGTGACCCACATCATCGGTATCCGACCCTTTCAGTCTCAGTTACTCTGTGAGCAAGTGGTGGGGAGAGGTTTGCGGCGACGTAGCTATGAACTCACCGAAGACGGTAAATTTGCCGAGGAAACCGCTAATATCTTCGGGGTTCCCTTTGAGGTTGTCCCCTTTAAAGCCAATCCCCAAGGGGGAAAACTCAAGAAACCTGAAAAACGCCACCATATTTACTCGGTCGCGGGAAAGACACAATACCGCATCGAATTTCCCAGAGTGGAAGGCTTCTGTCAGGGTATCCAAAATCGCGTGACTGTGGATTGGGATGCGATCGCACCATTGACAATTGACCCGTTCAATATTGCACCAGAGGTGCAGATTAAAGCCACTCTCCCCAATAATCAAGGTCGCCCCAGTCTTTGTGGCCCAGGTAAGTTAAAAAGTTTGGATCTCAATCCTTACCGCCAAGGGAAAAGGCTGCAAGAGTTAGTATTTAAGTTAGCCGCAGATTTGACTAAAACCTATTGTCAAAATCCCAATTGTGAAGCGCCGCCTCATGTTCTCTTCCCTCAACTGCGAACTATTTGCGATCGCTACCTCACCGAAAAAATCAAGGTGGTCAAGCCGTGTCAGTTGGTTGATGTTTGGTTAGCCCCCTATTATGGTTGGGTGATCGAAAATCTCAACGGTGCGATTTACCCTGACACTGACGCAGGAGAAGCCCCAGAAATTCCCAAATATGAAGCTAATCGCGGTAATGGCTCAACCGATGATATCAATTTCTGGACCAGTAAGAAAGTCTACAGTGTCCAGCATTGCCATATCAACTGTGTGGTAGCAGATACGGATCAATGGGAACAAGCCAGCGCCTACATCATCGACACTCACCCAATTACTGAGGCATTCGTGAAAAATGAACGGCTAGGGTTTACTATTCCCTATTATTATGATGGCAGCGATCGCGACTACCACCCGGATTTTATCATCCGTCTGAAAACTACCGCCACCCACTACGTTATCCTGGAAACCAAGGGTTATATCTACGAGGGAACCGAGGAGAAAAAGGCGGCGGCTTTGCGCTGGGTGAAAGCTGTTAACAGCGATGGTCGATTCGGACATTGGGATTATCGAATGTGCAAGCTGAACCAAGTTCGGGAGTTTTTAGATCAGTTAATGGCGGAAATTAATTCCCAGTGATATAATTCTGCCTGAATTGTAGTTAAATTATGAGTTGGATATGATACCATTAAAGAGGCGATCGCACTATGTTAAATAATCGCCAAGCTACCACTAAATAGACCGTAAGAAACGGCTATGGGGGACCCAGTGGAAAGTGATTTCTCCAACAGCCACGGGTGTGGGTCCAGGGTGTGGGTCGGGGGGTTGGTTAAAAAAAATTAACACAGTTCACAATTAATTTCCGCCCTGTGAGATAGTAAATTCTGAAGGCATTAGGGGTTAGATATCTGTTGTGTCGTTGAAGTATGCTCTGGTCCATGAATGGTTAACACCGAAAGCCACAGGGGGGTCAGAGTTAGTGGTGCGAGAAATTCTCAAGCATATTGATGCCCAAGTTTATGCGCTGATTGATTTTGAATCAAGTAATCCTGACAGTTATCTATATGGGCGAAAGATTGGGACCACATTTTTACAGGACTTTCCCTGGGCGAGAAATGGTGTACAGAAATATTTACCGCTATTACCGTTAGCGATCGAACAGTTGGACCTGCGGGAGTATGACGTAATATTATCTTCATCCCATGCTGTAGCCAAGGGAGTGATTACAACGCCTCAACAAAGGCATATTTGCTATTGTCACACTCCTATGCGCTATGCTTGGGATCTCACCTTTGACTATCTCAGAGGTAGCTCTGTCGGCTCAGGAGTCCCCGGTATGTTAACCCGTGTGTTGCTGCACCAACTACGGCAATGGGATGTGATTTCAGCCAACCGGGTTGATTATTTTATTGCTAACTCTCAACATACAGCCCGGAGGATATGGCGATGTTACCGTCGTGAGGCGAAGGTAATTTATCCCCCAGTGGCGATGGACAATATGAAATTTCAGGCCCAAAAAGAAGATTTTTATCTGACCGTTTGCCGTCTGGTGAGTTACAAGAAAATTTCCCTAATTGTCAAAGCCTTTAACGAATTGGGTTATCCGCTGGTAGTAATTGGCACAGGTCCCGAATGCGATCGCATCAAGAAAATTGCCAAAGATAATATCCAGCTTTTAGGTTGGCAAAGTGATCAGGCAGTAGGGGAATATATGTCCAAAGCCAAAGCATTTGTCTATGCCGCCTGCGAAGACTTTGGAATGGCGATCGTAGAAGCCATGGCTTGCGGAACACCTGCGATCGCATTAGGAGTAGGAGGCGCGACAGAAACCGTGCGAGATATTCGCAAATATCCCGACTCCGGGACCGGGTTATTATTTACGCCGCAAACAGAAACAGGTTTAATGGAGACAGTCCAAGTCTTTGAAAGTCTCAATGGGCAATTTCATCCTGAAATTATCCGAACTCATGCGAGTCAATTTGATCAAAGTCGGTTTCGGGAGGACTATCTTAATTTCGTAGATAAGTGTTTGAACACAATGGACTCCCAAAATTTCAGCTAAAATGCCAAAGTATTTAAGAGAGCCAGAAAAGCTGAAAAGCCCTAATTTAGGTGGATTGTCCAGACTGGTTCCCCGGTGACGACCTGCCATCTGGGATCTTAGTATATGAGTACAAGATACTCAATCATCCTTATTGAGTGTCTCAAGGCTTTATGATCATGACTGTGTGTGGTGTGAATTGAAGGAGTAAGATGACTGCCAATAGCCAACTTATCTTCGGTAGGGGACTTCGACGTGCATTTACAAGGCGTGGCTTTGTACCCTTAGTGCGTCCGCGTCAGCAACGAACCCTGTCTCTGGTACAGAGTCTGAACGGAGATTTTTTTAAGCGTTCATTTGACATTGTGTTTTCCCTATCGGTTCTGATTTTGTTTTCTCCGGTTTATTTGATACTGAGCTTGTTAATTGCCCTGAGTTCCCCTGGTAGCGTGTTTTACGTCCAGGAAAGAGTCGGCAAAAATCGCCAACGGTTTGGTTGTATCAAATTCAGGACCATGGTTAGTAATGCAGATGAGATGCTGATGGAGATCATGGAAACCTCTCCTAATCTCCGCCAAGAGTTTCAGGATACGTTTAAACTTAAACATGATCCTCGAATTACCTGGATAGGTAGATTCTTGCGTGTGACTAGCCTTGATGAGTTTCCCCAATTCTGGAATGTTCTCAAAGGTGATATGAGTGTAGTAGGCCCTAGACCCCTGGTAGCCGAGGAATTACATAAATATGGTCGTCACATGGATAAGGTTCTGACCATCAGACCGGGAATCACTGGACTCTGGCAAGTCTCAGGACGCAATGATATTCCCTATCCTCGTCGAGTTCAGATTGATTTGCACTATGTTAATTTCAAGAATTTCTGGATTGACTTATGGATCATTATCAAAACTATTGGTGTGGTAATTTTTCCCAAGGATAATGGTGCTTATTAACCTGGAGGGGTGAGTCATCAGAAATTATGTGTCCTACCCGGTTTCTGAGTTAAGATATTTATGGTTCTTGTCTAAGTAACCGGGTTTTTTATAATGAGTGCCAGTGGCAAACTTGCCCCACTAGGGAATAATCATGAGGGTGCATAATAGAGTATAGACAACCGCCATGGGCGGGCTGATTCGTATGGAAAGGAAAATAGTCAGATGTCAAACAGTAAACCAGCGTTAATCACAGGTATCACAGGTCAAGATGGTTCATATCTGAGTGAGTTACTATTAGAAAAAGGCTACGAAGTTCACGGAATTATTCGTCGTAGTTCTAGTTTTAATACAGACCGCATTGAACATATTTACAAAGACCCCCATAATCCTAATGCTCGGTTATTCTTACACTATGGGGATTTAACAGATGGTACTACTCTGCGTCGTATCTTAGAAGAGGTTAAGCCGGTAGAAATTTATAATTTGGGGGCTCAATCCCATGTGCGGGTCAGTTTTGACTGTCCAGAATATACTGTTGATACGGTGGGTTTAGGGGTATTAAGACTATTAGAAGCTATTCGAGATTATCAGCAGCGCACAGGGATTCAGGTGCGGTTTTATCAAGCAGGTTCTTCGGAAATGTTTGGGAAAGTTCAGGAAATCCCCCAGAAAGAAACTACACCTTTTTACCCTCGTAGTCCCTATGCTTGTGCGAAGGTTTACGGACACTGGCAAACGGTTAATTATCGGGAATCCTACGGTTTATTTGCCTGTAATGGTATCCTGTTTAATCATGAAAGTCCCCGCCGTGGTCCGACTTTTGTTACCCGCAAAATTACCCGCGCTGTAGCCAGGATTGTGAAGGGAATGCAGAAGGAACTTTATCTGGGTAATCTGGATGCCAAACGGGATTGGGGCTATGCTAAGGATTATGTCCGGGGAATGTGGATGATGTTGCAACATGATCAACCGGATGATTATGTGTTGGCAACTAATGAAACTCATTCAATTCGAGAGTTTTTGGATGTGGCTTTTAATTATGTCAATTTGGATTGGCATGATTATGTCAAATTTGATGAACGCTATTTACGCCCGGCTGAGGTAGAATTGCTGATTGGGGATTCGACTAAAGCCCAAAATGTCTTGGGTTGGAAGCCGTTAGTGTCTTTTGAGGAATTGGTAAAGCTGATGGTTGATAGTGACCTAACACTATTGGAAGAACCTCATGAAGAGGGAGACCATTTTGATTAATTTTTAGACTAAATGACGGGTAAATAACATGAATACTCTGGATTTACAAGACCAACGGATTTTGGTTACGGGAGGGGCTGGTTTTCTGGGAAAACAGGTGATTGACCAGCTTCTGAAGGCGGGGGCTAAATCTGAAAATATTTCGGTGCCCCGATCGCATAATTGTGACCTGCGAAACTTAGAAGCCTGTCAACAAGCCGCTAAAGGTCAGGATATCATTATCCATTTGGCGGCCCATGTGGGGGGTATCGGCTTAAATCAGGTAAAACCCGCTGAGTTGTTCTACGATAACCTGATGATGGGGGCTCAGTTGATTCACTCAGCCTATCAAGTAGGGGTCAAGAAATTTGTCTGTGTGGGGACTATCTGCGCTTATCCTAAATTTACCCCGGTTCCCTTCCAGGAAGATGACTTATGGAATGGCTACCCAGAGGAAACTAATGCCCCCTATGGTATAGCCAAAAAAGCCCTATTGGTGCAATTGCAAGCCTACCGACAGCAGTATGGGTTTAATGGGATTTACTTATTGCCGGTGAATCTCTATGGCCCAGAGGATAATTTTAACCCGAAAAGTTCCCATGTGATTCCGGCTTTGGTGCGTAAGGTCTATGAAGCACAACAACGGGGGGATAAACAGCTTCCGGTGTGGGGTGATGGTAGTCCTAGTCGGGAGTTTCTCTACTCGACTGATGCGGCGCGGGGAATTGTCATGGCTACCCAACATTATGACGAACCAGACCCGGTGAATTTGGGGACTAATTATGAAATTACTATTCGGGACCTGGTAGAGTTGATTTGTGAGTTGATGGAGTTTCAGGGAGAAATTGTCTGGGAAACTGATAAGCCTAATGGTCAACCGCGCCGCTGTTTAGACACAAATCGCGCTAAGGAAAGGTTTGGGTTTGTGGCTGAGGTCGAGTTTCGCCAGGGTCTGAAAAATACTATTGACTGGTATCGACAAAATCCTGATCTGTGAGTAAGTCTCAACTACGCCGCCGTTTGTTAAGCGATCGCCAATCTCTAGCCACGACTGTTTGGCGACAAAATAGCGATCGCATTACTGACCATCTACGCCGTTGGTGGCGATTTCAGCAAGCCAAGACTATCTTGGCTTATTTTAGTTTTCGCCAAGAACCCGATTTGAGTCCTCTCTGGTACGTCTCCCCAGAAAAGGTCTGGGGGTTTCCTCGCTGTGTGGATGGGTCTTTGATTTGGCATCACTGGCGGCCGGAAAATGCCCGCCAAAGGGGGTCTTTTGGTTTAATGGAACCGGACCCCCGCTTACCGGTTTTGCAGCCGTCTCAGGTCGATTTAATCCTGGTTCCGTCCGTTTCCTGTGATGGCTGTGGCTATCGGTTAGGATATGGGGGAGGATTTTATGACCGGATGTTGAGTCGGTCTGAGTGGTCTAAAATTCCTACGGTGGGAATTGTGTTTGCGGCCGCCAGGGTGGATACTCTCCCTAGGGATAGTTGGGACCAACCTTTGGCCGCGGTTTGTACTGAGGAGGGTATATGGGAGTTGTCAAAATAACTTCTGGTGGCCGCGTAAATTATCGGGCGATCGCTACTTATATGGTACTCATTGCTATAGCGATCGCTATGCTATTTCCCCTATTTTGGTTGGTGGGAACTGCCTTTAAATCCCCTACCGAAAACATCTTTCAGGTTCCCCCCCAGTTTATTCCTCGGGAACCTACTTTCGGGAATTTTGTCAGAGTTTGGCAAACTAATCCTTTTGGTCGCTATTTATTTAATAGTACCCTCGTCGCCGTTTTAACCGTCGGATTAAATCTGCTATTTTGTTCCTTGGCCGCCTATCCTTTGGCGCGATTAAACTTTTGGGGTCGCGATTTTCTCCTAAGTGCGATCGTTTCCACCATCATGATACCCTTTCAGATTGTCATGATTCCCCTGTATATTCTAGCCGTACAGTTAGGATTAAGAAATACTTATTTAGGCATTATTTTTCCATCCTTAGCCTCAGCTTTTGGTATATTTCTCTTGCGACAGGCATTTATGGGAGTTCCCAAAGAGTTAGAAGAAGCAGCCAGAATTGATGGCTGTTCAGAATTAGGCATTTGGTGGCATATTATGATACCCTCAGTCCGTCCCGCCTTAATGACTTTAGCCATTTTTGTCTTTATCGGGTCTTGGAGTGATTTTCTGTGGCCCTTAATTGTAGTCGATCGCCCAGAATATTATACCATGCCTTTAGGGGTAGCAAATCTAGCCGGAACTTTCTCTCTCGATTGGCGGATAGTCGCCGCCGGTTCCGTCATTTCTATTGCCCCTGTGTTACTACTATTTTTAATAGTACAACGGTATATTGTCCCTACAGATACAGCTACGGGGGTCAAAGGTTGAGGATGAGGATTATTAATCTCAGCCCTAATCATCAACATCATATCCACCAGGCGGCTACTTTATTAGTCGCAGAATTTCGGGAAAATTGGCCGAATGCTTGGCCGACTTATCAACGTGGTTTAGCCGAGGTTATGGAGTCTTTTGGCGACGGTAGAGTTAATCTGGTCGCCGTCGATGACCATGATAATATTCTAGGCTGGATTGGTGGGATTAGTCAATATCAAGGTCATGTTTGGGAATTACATCCTTTGGTAGTCAGAAGGGATTATCAAGGGTTGGGAATAGGGCGAAAATTGGTCGCTCATTTAGAGGATTATGTGCGGTTACAAGGAGGCTTAACTTTATGGTTGGGTACCGATGACGAAAATCATTTAACCTCCCTATCTGGTGTCGAATTATACCCCCACTGTTGGGAACATATTGCTAATATAAAAAATCATGGTCGCCATCCCTATGAGTTTTATCATAAATGCGGTTTTGTGATTATGGGAGTAGTCCCCGATGCTAATGGTATCGGGAAACCTGATATTTTGATGGCTAAATCTTTGAGACTGGACAACCATTCTGAATCCAAATAATTAATTATGAATCATCCCACAACTAAGCATCCAAAAATTACCTCCTGTTATTGGGAAATTTCTCAACTACCTGGGTTAGATGCAGATAATATTAAACTCCTGAATAAATGTGGTATTGAAAACACCCAGCAACTTCTCGCGCGCGGGAGTAATAATGCTCATAAAATCGCCTTATCCAACCAACTAGGTATCAACATCAGAAATATCAGTAAATGGGTAGCAATGTCCGACTTAGCCAGGGTTCCCAGTATTGGTTATCAATATTGTGGTGTCTTATTACATAGTGGCGTAAGTTCAGTCAATCAACTTTCTCATATGTCTATTCAACAACTACATAAACAGATTTTACGGCTATATGTAGGAACCATTAAATCTCGCCAAATATGTCCATCTGTTGATGTCATCCAAACCTGGATTAAACAATCTCAAAGATTGGGTAAAAATTAACATTCAAGCATCATCAAAAGATGTATAATCGGGGTAGCGGAGATAATCACTTATTTCTCAATATTCGGGTTTATCAAAGCCGCCCAAATCTCAAATATATGACCAGATTAAATCATGAATTTTTCCGAAGATTTGCGACAAAATGCACCAGCCACGGAAAGAAACCGTCAACCGATTTTAGAGGTATTAAAAAGGGTGTTACCCCCCACGGGAACCGTCTTAGAAGTAGCCAGCGGCACAGGACAACACGCGGTTTTTTTTGCTCCCCGTCTCTCACCTAGGCGGTGGCTACCTTCCGACCCGCAACCTTTGTTACAACAGAGTATTAAAGCATGGCAAACTCATTACCCTTCAGATAATCTCTACCCTCCCCTAGGGTTAGACGTAGAAGCTAACCCCTGGTCAGTCGAAGGGAATAATTTACCTTTGGAATTATCGGAATTTCCCATCACTGCTATTGTAGCAATTAACCTGATTCATATCTCGCCTTGGTCGGCTTGTGAAGGGTTAATGGCGGGAAGCGATCGCATTTTGAAAACAGGGGGAATTTTATATCTCTATGGACCCTATAAAATCGGTGGAAAACACACCGCACCTAGTAACGCTTCCTTTGATGAATATTTGCGAACTTCTAACCCCAAGTGGGGTGTCAGAAACCTTGATGATGTGGTAGAATTAGCCAAGGGTTATAACCTAGAATTGGTGGAAACCGTCCCCATGCCTGCCAATAATTTTTCCGTAGTTTTCAGGCGTTGTTAATCCTGAGTTACTGAGGTCAAGTCGTCTAATTTTACCGTAAACTGCCTACCCCAACTCGCCATTAAACCATAGCAAATAGTCGGAGTATAAACCGCCACCAACTGACTAGGAAATTTTCAGATTGACGGGAGGATGTTGGCTGCTGATAACCAGTGTAGTAGGGTGGTAGTTGGTCAGTCATGAGGGTGACACCATTACGGGTTTCTGCCACTCCAATAGGTATTGAACCGCCACTAAAAGTGAGAAACCCAACATTAGCATAACTCAGGGATGAATCAATGTTAATAAATCCGGGAATATCTGCAAATCTGCCATTTAAAATCAAGCCGCCTAATACTTCTGTTTTCCCGCCATTAATGGTTTTAACCAAAGTCCCCTCATCTTCGGTTTTATATCCAAGAATCCACAGAGACCCGCCATCATTGGTAATCCTAGGACTATGTGTAATTTCCGGGTTAATTTGACGCATCCACACATTTTGATTAGTAAACACCCAGGGACCGCCGCCAACGTCTTCAATATAGACATCTCCGCCGTTTCCTTGGGTACTACTATAGCTATTGACAAGAGAACTAGAAATAATCAAAGTGCGATCGCTTTCATGTACAATAGAAATAGAAGCTGCCTCTACTCTTTCGATAATCACCGTCGGGGATGTTCCTTGTCCAATTCTAATGACACCATCACCAACAATTCTAGCTTCCGTAGCAATTAACCGCTGTACATTACCCCTTAATTCCAAAGTGCCATTAACATCCCAAACCCCATTAGGAAGATAAACAGTTTTCCCTCCCGAATCAATAGCAGCTTGTATCGCTTGTGTGTCATCAATACCATCATTAGGATTCCCCCCATAAGCCAGGGGACTTACCCACTCTGATAAATCATGCCAAGGCAATTCTGGGGTTTCTTTAATCGGCAGATTTAGCATAGTTTGGGGACTGTCAAAAAGACTCTGAAACTCTCCCCTAGCTATCCACTCCTTCACATAACCATCAGGTTGAGAAGCATTACCACGACCTTTATCATTCTGCCAAATTGCCTGTTGATATCCCGAAGTTCTCAATTGGCGAACATACATTGCTTTTTGGTTATGAATCGCTGGCAATTCCGAAGCAGAACCGAATCCAGTTAACTCAGAATCAATCAGCGTAAAAACACTACCACCATCAGGCATATTCCAAATTGCTGTCACTTGATTGGTACTCTGTAAGCCTCGGACAAAAACATTTTGATTAAAATTTTTCCAGCCGTACTGATTTTGGTTTTCTAGGGTAATATGTTCCAGGGTTTGACTGGCTGTAGGGTTCCAGGTTTGGATGCCGATATCAAATCCAACTACATGAATATCTTTAGCTAGTAGGGGCCCATTTTCATCGATGGAAAGGTTTAAGCCGATTCTCCCTTGACCATCTCTTGAGATGATTTTAACGTTGCGAATTGAACCCTGATTATTGGCAATAAAATCTATCCCATTAACGTTAGGATTACCGCGACCAATATCAACGGTCAGGTCTCGAATACTGTTCCGAAATCTTTGCGCTGGTGGGGAACCTGTCCAAATTACTGATGTATCTAAACCGGAGTTATCATCAAGTTTAATAATGGTTCCGTCACGGCTTTGACCTTGTAGAATGTTCCGTTTTTCGGTTCCCGCATATCTAATTTGACCGCTAACGTTATACACTCCATCAGGAAAGTAGAAAATATGATTTCCGGTTGGGTGGTCGTTTAATGCCTGTTGAATTGCCTCCGTGTCGTCCTTTCCATCGTTAGGAATAGCGCCATAGGTGGTCACGTCCACTACACCCGCATCTGTTGGAAAAACTATGGTCGCATAGACTAGAGGAATTAACATGATTTTGGTTTGGGGGAAAAGGGAAATCTTGGTATCAATTATAGATGGGTTGGGGGGTTGACAGGCGGCGGAAAATCATGGTAAGATATTGACATACTCTTATAGCATAATGGTAATCTGTTAACAAATTTTGAAATTGCGAATATCCCCATTATCTAATATAGTAGCACGGGGGTCAGGAAAAAGCCACCCCACCCCACTGAGGCGGGGCCGTTACAAAACTTAACATAATTCTAGCGAGAGGATGTAAACTACTTACCTTTGCGTCCAGTGGTAGTGTCGATCGCCTCTAGTTCAGAGAGTTTAAAAGTGACTAATTTATCCCAATTTCCGCCTTCAAATAAAACGGCAGCTTTGCCGTCAGCGAGTCTTTGGACTTGTCCTTGAAACTCATAGTAGGTATCATCAGCATTAATAACGCGAACGGCGGAACCTGGTAGAATCATGTGTTTATTATCCTCAAAAAGAATGGTGTAATTTCTCAGATACTGAGTGAGGTATGAGCAAGCCAGGCAGCCAGAGGAATTGATGAAGGTCAATTATCCCTGGTGCCGGGAAGGGAAGAGAGTTAAGCCAGAGCCATAACCGAGACCCTAGCGGCGATTTTTTTTGCGATCGCAGTCAACTCCTGAGCGGAGGCGGAGTCGGGGTGAGAGACCACAATAGGAACCCCAGAATCCCCACCTTGTCGGACAGGCATTTCCAGGGGAATAGCGCCCAATAGTGGTACTCCCAAATCATCAGCAGTTTTCTGACCGCCGCCCGTGCCAAAGATATCATATTTGCGATCGGGGAGATCTGGGGGGACGAAATAGCTCATATTTTCGACAATGCCCAAAATAGACACACCCAACTGTTCAAACATTTTTAAGCCTTTGCGGGAGTCCAACAGAGAGACTTCTTGGGGAGTAGTAACAATGACCGCCCCAGACATAGGAACAGCTTGTGCGAGGGTTAACTGAGCGTCTCCGGTTCCGGGTGGCATATCGACAATGAGATAATCCAACTCACCCCAATACACCTGATAGAGAAACTGTCGGATAATGCCATTTAACATAGGACCGCGCCAAATGACAGGTTGATCGCGGTCAATCAGAAAAGCCATGGACACCAACTTAACGCCATAGTTAAAAGCGGGTTCCAAGCGATCGCCTTCGGGAGTTTGCTGAACCATGACCTGAGTATCAGCCAGACCCAACATAGTGGGGTCATTGGGGCCATAGATATCAGCATCAATCAAACCGACCTTAGCGCCGGTAGAGGCGAGAGCGACGGCCACATTAACCGCAACGGTACTTTTACCAACCCCACCCTTACCGCTAGAAATAGCGAAGATATTTTTCACCCCGCTAATTCCCTGACGGTCTGGGAGAGATTTTTGTTGTGGAGTTTCCGCCGTGACATCTACTTCGACGGTTTCGACTCCGGGAAGCTGTTTAACAGCCTTCTGACAATCTTCGACGATAAACTCGCGCAGAGGACAAGCGGGGGTGGTCAAAACCAGGGTAAAACGGACATCTCCGCCAGTGATTTTCACATTACGGATCATATTCAATTCCACCAAACTCTTTTGTAGTTCGGGGTCTTGAACGGGTCTTAAAACTTCCAGTACGGAACTGGCATCTAACTTATCTGGCATGATATATGGCTGTTGCTATCTGGTAATACTGCTAATAGCTTAACTGGGAAAGGGTGTTGTTACTGCTGGTAGTGGCAAATGGTAGTCCCACCGGGCAGATTTCCATAGTTAACTGTTAAGTTATATGGACTTATGGGTTAAACAACTTGACTGAGGAATCCATAAGCGGGGAAGATGAAATAATTTCGCTTTCTGTGAGTTGGTGGCTCATCAAGTGCGAAAATATTAACATACAAGAGCTTAATTAGATTATGACAGTTTCGACGGCTTCTGATACGGCTACAGTTCAATCACCCCCTCCGGCGGACTCGCGGGAGCGCGTGAGTCAGTGGATGAAACAAATTCAGGATGAAATCTGCGCCGGATTAGAGAAACTAGATGGGGCGAAAACCTTTGTAGAGGATGCTTGGGAGCGCCCGGAAGGGGGTGGCGGTCGGACTAGGGTGATCCGAGAAGGTAATGTGTTTGAACAAGGGGGAGTTAACTTTTCGGAGGTTTGGGGCCAGAATTTGCCACCGTCGATTTTAAGCCAGCGTCCAGAGGCGGCGGGTAATGGATTTTATGCGACGGGAACTTCGATGGTGTTACATCCCCGTAACCCCTATGTGCCAACTGTTCACCTGAATTATCGCTATTTCGAGGCGGGCCCGGTGTGGTGGTTTGGTGGGGGTGCTGATTTAACTCCCTACTACCCGTTTGCGGAAGATGCAGCTCACTTCCATAAGACGTTAAAGGAGGCTTGCGATCGCCATCATAGCGAATATTACCCGGTGTTTAAACGCTGGTGTGATGAATATTTTCATCTGACACACCGCAATGAAGCCAGGGGAATTGGTGGCATTTTCTTTGATTACCAAGGCGGTGAGGGTTTGCTGTATCGTGGGCAGGAGACTGAAAGCGAGGCGGCGACTTATAGCGATCGCATGGGCGCACCGGAATCACGGGACTGGGAGGGCTTGTTTAGTTTTATCCAAGATTGTGGTAAATCTTTCTTACCCTCATACGGTCCGATTGTAGAGCGCCGTAATTCTATAGAATATGGCGATCGTGAACGGAACTTCCAGCTTTATCGTCGAGGAAGATATGTAGAATTTAATTTAGTCTACGACCGAGGCACAATTTTCGGGTTGCAAACCAAGGGTCGCACTGAGTCGATTCTCATGTCTTTACCTCCTTTGGTAAGATGGGAATATGGTTATCAACCATTAGCGGGTACGCCGGAAGCTGAACTCTATGAGACGTTCTTGAAACCTCAAGATTGGTCTAACTGGACGGATCCTCAGTCACAGGTCTAGGTTCAACCGTAAGTCTCATGGGACTTGCTAGGGGGGACTGACTGCCAGATGGAGGGAAAAGGACAGAAATTGATCTTGATTCAGTCCCCGGACAACAGCGAATCTGATAACTGCAATGGTATTCTTGGTCAAGGGTCAATGCTGTTGCTAGACCCAAGTTTGGCTGGTATTGGCCTGATGCTGACTAGAACGCGCTTGGTGAACAAAGAGCTGTGGTTGGGAAGGTTTGCGCCTCTGTTGGGGTTATACTTTCTGAGGGATGGGGTCTTTGATAGCTCCAAGAACTTTCATTTTCTTTCGGCTTGAGGCTGCCTAGAAAAACCATTATGGTGACTGGGTGAATACTCAGCAGCCAGCAGGTTACTGTATAAATCACCAAGGAAAATCCCCGTCACAGTTTTGGCGGGGACTGTCACAGTCAAAGAAGCAACCATCGCAAAATCAAGAATTTCAGAGGGGACGGTCAGTGATTCATATCGATCAAAAGGAACATACGACCCAGGATGGCACTAAGGTCATAGTATTAGCACCAACAGGACGCTTAGATATCACCACCGCCTGGCAGTTTCGTCTCAAACTGCAAGAATGTATATCTAAGCTGAGTCGTCATGTGGTCGTGAATTTGGGTCAGGTGAACTTTATCGACAGTTCCGGGTTGACCTCCCTAGTGGCTGGTATGCGAGATGCTGATAAAGTTAAGGGTAGTTTCCGCATCTGTAATGTTCACCCAGAAGCCAAACTGGTATTTGAAGTGACGATGATGGATTCTGTGTTTGAGATTTTTGAGACGGAAAAGGAAGCCTTAGAGGGCGGTGTCAGAGCTAGTTAAGGCGGTGAGTTTGAACAAAAATAGCCACGCATTCCCCCACCTCGCCCAACGGCAGGTGGGGGTCAAGGAGCCGCCGATCTGACAAACCTTGGGATAGCAAGCGCGTGATGGCACAAACCACATCAATCATCCGTACAGACCGATGGAATCTTAACCCGACAGCAGCAGCGCGAGTGCTTCTGAGCCAAACGGTTGAGGTCTCCCTAGGTGTCTGTCGGCATTTGATGGGAATTCTCTTAACCCATTGGCCGTCTATCGGAGGGTTATCGAGTCAAAAACGGGTTCTAGCCGTTGAGAAACTGATTCACCAAACCGCCAAGAACCCCAACCCCAAATACTGGCAATTTGACCAGACCTTTTACAAGTTCCCCAGCTACTACCGAAGGGCTGCCATCGTCTTCGCCGCTGGCCAAGTCAGTAGCTACATGACCCGATATCGGGAATGGCAATCGGGAACTCGTCAACGTCGGGATGCTAAACCTCCCGTACTCAATCCCAACAGTGGCTGTTATCCGACCCTGTATAAGGGTCAGTGCTATAAACTCCATGGCTATGACCGCATCGACATCAAGGTATTTAACGGAACTGATTGGGTCTGGACTACCATTGAGATAACCAGCCTACGAGAACGGCATACCGTAGATAGTAACAAGCTGCTGTCACCGTCCCTTATCTTCAATGAGCAGAAAAAAGCCTGTCATCTCTCAGTTCCATTTGAGTGTCATCCACCTCAACGGGAGGGAGAGGGTCGAGTTGTAAGTGTTGACCTGGGTATCAACACCACCGCTACCGTGGCAGTCGTGAATTTTGACGGCACTGTAACCTATCGGGAGTTTATTCATCCAGCCAGAGACATAGACGAAGTCGCCGCAGCCGCTCGAACCTGCGTCCAGCGGAACGGCGACCGTCGGGATAAGCGGCTGAAATCGGTATCTAAACGAGCTAGTAAGACGATGGGGCTAGGTGGAAGTCTCCAGAAAGGCTTCTGCTCTCATACCTACCGCAAATGTCGTAATATCAACCGTCAAATTGCGCAGATTGTCTCCAAGCGTATCGTGCAGATTGCCCAACAATTCAATGCCGATGCCATTGTCTTTGAGAACCTGAAAGGATGGAAGGCTAAGGGAGGGCGCAAACGCTCCTTACTGCGCCAACGCTTTCATGGATGGCTCAAAGGGATGATTCGAGATTTGACCGAGATGAAGTGGCAAGAAATAGGCGGTAAGGTCATTGATGTCGTAGCCGCCTATACCTCAAAACTGGCTTATGACGGCAGTGGAGTCGAAAGGGCGAGACTCCAACAACTATGCTCTGGCTAAATTTTCCTCGGGCAAGCGATACAATGCCGACCTCAATGGGGCGCTCAATATTGCTGCACGAGGTATTCTTCAGCTCACTCGCCGAAAGGACAGTGAGGAACCCTCGATCCAAAGTTCGAGGGCGATCGCCTAGAAGCTGGGCTTGTTTGTGTGACCTGTGGACTAGCACGGTTCCAGGTTAGCACCGACACCCCCACCTGCCTTGGGCAGGTGGGGTGAGCTTCATGTTAGGCAAGAATGGCCGGGGGTTCATCTACGAAGTCCCGGTTGTTGGTGCTAATCATCGCTGATTGCTCTAACTACTATTGACAGTCTTGGCAAATTTACCGTCTCAGGGGACAATTAGTTTAAGTCCCTCCCGGTCACATAGACGCGGGGCTTTTAGAAATTTTAACCGTGAACAATATCCGCACTGTTTCAGATACCAAGCGAGCTTTTTACAACATCCATACTCGGCCGATTAACTCTATCTATCGTCGCGTGGTTGAGGAGTTAATGGTGGAAATGCACCTGTTGTCCGTCAATGTCGATTTTAAATATGACCCCATTTATGCCCTGGGTGTGGTCACGGCCTTCGATCGCTTTATGCAAGGATACATCCCCGAAGCCGATAAATTGTCGATTTGGGCGGCTTTGATTATGGCCCAAGAAAGCGACCCTAATCAATATCGGGCTGATGCTACGGCTTTAGAGGCACAAGCGGCGACCCTTTCTGTGAAAGATTTGACCGAAAGGGCTAAGATAGCTCAGGAAAGTTCCGGGGATGACCCTTTGCAGTCCTGTTTTCATGCGATCGCCAATAACCCTAAATTCAAATACTCTCGGCTATTTGCCATTGGTTTATATACTCTCCTAGAAAAAAGCGATGTCACAGCGGCTCAGGACTCGGAAGGGTTAAAAAACATCATTATTGATTTTAGTGAGGCTTTAAGGCTACCTAAAGACAAGCTGGAGAAGGATTTAGACCTGTACCGCACCAACCTAGAAAAGGTCGCTCAGGCGCGGTTAATGGTAGAGGAGATGACCCAAGCTGAACGCAAGAAGCGGGAACAAAGGGCCGCCCAAAGCCAAACTGCCACCTCTGGTAGCAAGAACCCTAGCAAAGATGATCAGGTGTCTGATTCCTAAGCCAGTGGTTATCGGTGGCGATCGCAATAGGTGCATTAGTTAGCACCAACTGAGCGATCGCCTTAAATTAGTTTGGGGTATTAGTTTCGTGATCCGGTTCGTAGTCTTCCGCGTAGGCTTTCAGTAAACCGCTCATTTGTCCCAATAGAGAACTATCGGATATCTGGCCTAACACTTTTTGATTTTGGGCGGCGCGGTCTAAGTTTCGTGCAATAGCCTCTTTCACTTGGCTAGAAATGAGGGCTTGTAGTTCCTCCTTAGCGCGAGACCTCTGATATTGCGCCCCCTCCTCTGTAGTAGCATACAGTGGGGGTAAGCGGTTGAGAGCATAGGCGGCAATATCCCCCACATCCAAAGACTGCTCGCTTACTTCATCAATTTGGGCCACTTGAGCGATCGCCTCACTGAGAACTAACTCTTCCATCACATTAATAAACTGCTTGCGGGGTAAAACAACCACTTCCCCCGTCAACAAAGCACCCATGAGGCGATCGAGAGCCATATACTCCTCGATGGATAATTCTGAAGCTGTATTACATATCCGCCCTACCTCTGCTTCCATAGATGGTGTCAAATAACCATCCTGTAAAGCCTGATCAACAATTTTTTCAATACTCATCGAAACTCCTGGGTCTAAAACCCCGTCCTTCTAGGACGGCTTTACAAATTAATTAACTATACGCCACGAATTGTAGGATAGAAACCGACAATCTTTACGCAGTAGCTTGATAGCCCCGTCTATTTAGGGGCTTAACATCCCGTGAGGGCAGACTTGCATAATGCAGAAATGTTCGGTAGCAAAGTGGTTTCATCGGCGAGGGGCAAAATGGACATCGAAAAAAAGTAAAGCCTTCGAGCCACCTATAGGGGCGCTTTGACTAGGCCTGTGAGAACTTTTGGTTCATTCCCGAATCTCCGTTGCGTGATTCGCCCAGAGAATAAAATTAGTTCTACACCAATCAACCACTGATTAACTCAAACTCCACAAAACTAAATTTTCTAATCACCATCAAGAGAATCATTTATTCTATACCGTCAAACCGCCAAGGGACTGGATCTACACATTGGCCGTGAACATAAAGACCCCAATGAAGGTGTGGTCCCGTAGAGGCCCCCGTTGATCCGATCGCCCCAATGGTCTGGCCTGCTGTCACCATTTGTCCTTCCTGTACATCAATTCGACTCAAGTGAAGGAAAATACTGGTAACTCCCTGACCGTGATCAATACCAATAGTGTCACCGTGGATTTCAAATCCTTGGGACTCACGCCCCACCAAAGCCACCCGACCCGCTGCTGGTGCTATCACCGGAGAACCGGTCGGAGCGGCATAATCAACCCCTCGATGATAATAGTTTTCGGCGAACTTCCCGTTATAGTATCTTCGGACCCCATAAATTGTTGTCACCTCACCGGAACTTGGACGCAAAAACGGCCCATTCCAATGTCTTTTGGGAGTAACAATTCGTTTAAATTCATCAACCCGGTCAAACTCATGGTCTGTACCTCGCAGCCCAGCGCTATCTGGTGGAAGCCAAATTGACTGGGTGGGAAAACGGCGATCGCGCAATTGCACGCTCACATTACTCTGTTGGCTACCATTGCTAATCTGAATTGATTTCGCACCCGGTTGGTCTAGGGGAGTCGTCGGAATTAAAGCGCGATAGCGATCGCCACCCAGCGCAAACAGAGGATAGTTTTTCCCTCCCATTGTCACTGTTGGTTGTGACTCCTGGCTATTGACCCCACTTATCACCACCGAAATAGTATCTCCCAACTGAGGGGAGGTAGGGCTAACTTGAACTTGAAAGGCTACCGCTGGCTTAGTTACAATCAGCAACACAGCAGCAAGTGCTAAAAACAAGCTGCTGGTCAGTCGTTTGATTTGACGGCTTTTTCCGTGAACACCAGTCATCGCGTACTCTGGTAATTGTATCATTAATCTCTGTTTCTTCTGTTAACTCATCAATTCGGACTTATTTTAACCAATCAGATAAATTTTCGAGAGTTTGAGTTTAGTGTTTCTCCGATCTCCTATGTTGTCTACTTCTGATCAAAATCTGTCTCGCCTCAGTTTAACTATTCGCGGTGCTGTTCAAGGTGTCGGGTTTCGGCCCTTTGTCTATCGACTCGCTACCCAACTGAACCTCAAAGGTTGGGTAAATAATTCCGTGGGGGGGGTTTTTATTGAAGTCGAAGGCTGTTCAGAGAGTCTTGAGCGCTTCCAACAGCGCCTGCAAATAGAAAAACCACCAATATCGCATATTCACAGTTTAGAAGCCGTTTGGCTGCCTCTGGCTGGCTATTCTCACTTTGAGATTAGAGCTTCTCAGTCAACTATTCAGGGCGCTAAATCAGCGATCGTTTTGCCAGATCTTGCCACTTGTCCCCAATGCTTACAAGATATTTTTGACCCCCATAACCGCCGTTTCCGCTATCCCTTTACCAATTGTACTAATTGCGGGCCGCGCTACAGCATTATTAAAACTCTCCCCTATGACCGGGAGAATACTACTATGGCCGCCTTCCCAATGTGTCCTAATTGCGATCGCGAATATCACCACCCTGGCGATCGCCGTTTTCATGCTCAACCTAATGCTTGTCCCGTCTGTGGTCCCATTTTAGAATTATGGAATCATCAGGGACAGGTTTTGGCTAACCGCCATCATGCCTTATTACAAGCCGCCGCCGCCATGGGTCGCGGTCAAATTGTCGCCATGAAGGGTTTGGGAGGCTTCCAGTTACTTGTAGATGCTACTAATGCCGCCGCCGTTGAACAATTGCGAGTCCGTAAGCATCGACCCCATAAACCTTTTGCTGTAATGTATCGCAGTATACAGCAAATAGCCCAGGTTTGTGATATATCCGCCGCCGAGGAACAATGGTTGCGATCGCCTCAAGCCCCCATTGTGCTATTATCAAGGCTGCCCGGTGCATCCGCTTTGGCGGATAATGTCGCTCCCGGTAATCCTAATTTGGGGGTTATGTTACCTTATACCCCCCTCCATCATTTGTTGATGGCTGAGTTAGATTTTCCCATTGTTGCCACCAGCGGTAATTTTTCCAACGAGCCTATCTGTACTGACCAGACGGAAGCCCTCCACCGTTTGGGGAAAATTGCCGATATCTTTCTGGTTCACAACCGCCCTATCGCCCGACCAGTAGATGATTCCGTCGTGCGGAGTGTTTTGGGTGAACAGATGGTTATTCGCCGCGCTAGAGGTTATGCACCCCTACCTGTGACAATTTTAGACAAAGATAGCCACCATACAACACATGATTCTATTCTATCACAGAGCATTTCTAATTGTCAATACCCATATATTTTGGCAGTAGGTGGACACTTAAAAAATACCATTGCTATTGCCGTAGAAAAACAAGTTTTTATCAGTCAATATATTGGCAATTTGCAGAGTCCACAAGCGTTTCAGGCATTTAAAGAAGCAATTAACAGCCTCAGTAATATCTATGATTTTAAGCCTGATGTGATTGCTTGTGACGCACACCCAGACTATATTTCCACTGAGTTTGCGTATCAATTAGCTGCTGATATTTGGCAACAAGAAAAACGGCAAGTTCCCGTCATTCCAGTACAACATCATTATGCTCATGTTTTGGCGGTTATGGCAGAACATCAATTATCATTTCCCGTCTTAGGAGTAGCTTGGGACGGGACTGGTTATGGATTAGATGAAACCATCTGGGGGGGAGAGTTTCTACTAATTAATAAAATCGGCTTTCAGCGAGTCGGACATTGGCGAAATTTCCCACTTCCTGGAGGTGATAAAGCCGTCTTAGAACCCCGACGATTAGGCTTAGGATTATTATATGAATTGTGGGGGGAACAGTTATGGGATTATTTGAATAAGCAGAAAATTAGCTTAGGGAATTTCCCCCAGTTAAAGTTAATTTTGCAAATGCTGAACCGGAAAGTTAATACACCTAGAACATCTAGTGTCGGGAGGTTATTTGATGCGATCGCTTTTTTGGTCGGTCATCGCGACAATATCAGTTTTGAAGGACAAGCCGCCATGGACTTAGAATTTGCGATCGGCGATGTAATTACTGATGAGCATTACCCAATTAATTTGCACCAAAGTTCAGGTAAAATCATTTTAGATTGGGAACCCATGGTCAAGCAGGTACTTAAAGATTTTAACAATCATGTTCCTGTCAGCCTGATCTCTGCTAAATTTCACAATACCTTAATAGAGGGAATCATTATGGTATCTCAAAAGTTTCCAGAGGTTCCCCTTGTCTTGACTGGAGGATGTTTTCAAAACCGATATTTATTAGAAAAGACTATCCAGCGACTAACTTCAGAAGGCATTATTCACTATTGGTCTAAACAGGTTCCCACCAATGATGGCGGGTTAGCATTAGGACAGGTCATGGCTATTATCATCAACAATCTAATTAATAATTAATAATTAATAATTAATAATTAATAATTAATAATTAATAATTAATAATTGCCGGGTGGGTTATTCATTATCAATTGATAGTACATCAACGGTAAAACCAGAAGTTTTTAACTGTTGTACGATCGCCTCTTGATTTTCTACCCAGAATTGAGCGCCAAAGCGTACCAATCGTTTAGGCGAAACTTGACCATCAACAATCTAATTAATAATTAATAATTAATAATTAATAATTAATAATTAATAATTAATAATTGCCGGGTGGGTTATTCATTATCAATTGATAGTATATCAACGGTAAAACCAGAAGTTTTTAACTGTTGTACGATCGCCTCTTGATTTTCTACCCAGAATTGAGCGCCAAAGCGTACCAATCGTTTAGGCGAAACTTGACCATCAACAATCTAATTAATAATTAATAATTAATAATTAATAATTAATAATTGCCGGTGGGTTATTCATTATCAATTGATAGTATATCAACGGTAAAACCAGAAGTTTTTAACTGTTGTACGATCGCCTCTTGATTTTCTACCCAGAATTGAGAGCCAAAGCGTACCAATGGTTTAGGCGAAACTTGACCATCAACAATCTAATTAATAATTAATAATTAATAATTAATAATTGCCGGTGGGTTATTCATTATCAATTGATAGTATATCAACGGTAAAACCAGAAGTTTTTAACTGTTGTACGATCGCCTCTTGATTTTCTACCCAGAATTGAGAGCCAAAGCGTACCAATGGTTTAGGCGAAACTTGACCATCAACAATCTAATTAATAATTAATAATTAATAATTAATAATTAATAATTAATAATTAATAATTAATAATTAATAATTGCCGGGTGGGTTATTCATTATCAATTGATAGTATATCAACGGTAAAACCAGAAGTTTTTAACTGTTGTACGATCGCCTCTTGATTTTCTACCCAGAATTGAGAGCCAAAGCGTACCAATGGTTTAGGCGAAACTTGACCATCAACAATGGCTTGAATAGGAACCCTTCCCAAGCCTTGATTACTTCGATATTCTTCCAAAATGCCTTTGAGAATTTGTAACCTTTCCAATTGGCAAATTTCTTCAGGAGTTAAACAGAGTTGAATCACTGAAGAAGCAGCCAAATTAGGCGGAAGTTGCGAGGGGGAACCTGGCTGATTATTCGGTTTAATTAACTCATCAGCAGACTTGATAGCGTCCACAATAATTTGAGTCTGATCATCCCGTTTTTCCACCTTACCCTCAACCACAACAACCGCATTTTCTTTTAACTCCTGTTGTACCGCCTCATAACTACTAGGAAACACCACAGCATCAATTTGTCCCGTCAAATCTTCTAGTAGTAGAAACGCCATGCGATCGCCTTTTTTAGTCAAATGGGGCTTAATATTAATTAAAATCACCGCCACCTTAACAGCAGCTTTTGACTTTTGTTCTGGCAGTTTATCCAAAGTCACATTATCCGGGAGTATCCCTGAGTCTAACAAAGACTTGAGAGGGTGATCCGAAACATAAAAGCCTAGTAATTCCTTCTCAAATTGCAACTTATCTTTAGGCGCATAATCATCACCTTTCGGAAAAGCAGGTTCTCCCGAAGGTGAATTACTCTCAGTAGTTGCATAATTGACCAAATCAAACAAATTCGTTTGACCAATTTCTCGATTTTTCGCCCTATCTTGCGCCCAAGGAATAACTATATTCAAATATTCAATTGATTGCTTGCGGTTAGCATGGAGACTATCAAAAGCACCCGATTTAATTAAAGATTCCAAAGCGCGACTATTAACCATTTGTAGATTAATGCGATCGCACAAATCCGCCAAACTGCGAAAAGGTCCCCCTTCCTCTCGTACAGATAGCAAATGTTCAATCGCGCCATCTCCCACATTTTTAATCGCCGACAACCCAAATACAATCCTATTTTCTATAGGCGTAAAATCCACATTAGAGCGATTAATATCAGGTGGAACTACATCAATACCCAAATGCTTACAGGATTCAATATAAGCCCTAACCTTGTCAGTATTGCCACTATTCTCCGTCAGCAAAGCCGCCATATACTCTGTCGGATAATTAGCCTTTAAGTAAGCCGTCTGATAAGTAATGTAACCGTAGGCGGTAGAATGGGATTTGTTAAAACAATATTCAGCGAACTTAACCATTTGGTCGAACAGATGTTCTGCGATATTTTGGGGGACTCCATTGCGCGTCGCACCATCAATAAAAGTTTCCCGATGCTTCTGCATTTCCGATGCTTTCTTTTTCCCCATAGCACGTCGCAGCAAGTCCGCCTGACCCAAAGAATACCCCGCCAAATCTTGAGCCATTTTCATAATTTGTTCTTGATAGACCAAAATTCCATAGGTCTCATTCAAAATAGGTTCCAAAAGTTTATGTTCATAGCGAATTGGTTCTCGTTTATGCTTACGATTAATAAACTGAGGAATTAAACCAGCATCTAAAGGTCCGGGTCTATACAATGCCAAAATAGAAGAAATATCCTCAATACTGGAAGGCTTTAAGTCCTTCACAATCTGACGCATTCCCGAAGATTCTAGTTGAAATAAACCTTCCAAATCTCCTCGTTCCAAAATCTTATAGGTTTTCGCCACATCCTCCGGCATTTTTTTCACCGAACCTTTAGCCAGAATATCCATGGCTTTACGTTCCTCAGCGGCTAAATTATAGGGGTCAATATCTATGTGATGATTTTGGGAAATATAGTTTAAAGTTCTTTGAATAATCGTCAAGTTTTTTAAGCCCAAAAAGTCCATTTTCAACAGACCCAGGGCTTCTATATCTTCCATAAAATATTGAGTAATGACCGACCCATCATTATTCCGTTGAAGAGGGACAATTTCATCTAAAGGCTGTTTAGAAATCACCACCCCCGCTGCGTGAACTCCAAAGGTTTTGTTAGTCCCTTCAATACGAATTGCCATGTCAACCCACTGGCGCACAGCAATAGTTCCCACTTCCTCACCAGCATCATTTTTAATGGGTACAAAGTCATTATCGTATGCTTGTTTAAATTCCGGGGATGGACTTTGGTCAGAAATCATCACCTTTAATTTAGTCGGTTTACCACGAGATACCGGAATCATTTTTGCCATTTGATCCGATTTGCTATAGGGTATTCCTAACACCCTAGCAACATCTTTGAGTACCGCCTTAGAAGTCATGCGGTTAAAGGTGATAATTTGAGCAACTTTCTCTTCCCCATATTTGGAGGTAACATATTTAATCATTTCATCACGGCGGTCTATGCAGAAATCTGTATCAATATCCGGCATAGATTTTCGTTCTGGGTTCAGAAAACGCTCAAATAGTAACCCGTGATGAACCGGATCAATATTAGTAATTTGTAAGGCGTAAGCGACCAAGGAACCCGCCGCCGAACCCCTACCAGGACCGACAGGGATATGATTATCTCTAGCGTGTTTTATGTAATCCCAAACTACTAAAAAATAGGTAGCAAAACCCATTTTTTGCATCATTTTTAATTCATATTCGAGCCTTTCTCGATAGACGGGCTTAATTTCCGATCGCCCTTGAGCATTTAATCGTTTTTTCAAGCCTTCCCAGGCGATTTCTTCTAAATAAGTATCAGCGGTATGATTCGGAGGTATCGGATAATCAGGAATACGAGGTTCCCCTAAAATTCCGGTATAGGGTTCCACTTTTTCCGCCACTTCTAAGGTATTAGCGATCGCTTCTTTAATCACCTCATCTGGGAGATGATCTCGAAACAGTTGCATCATCTCTTCCGCCGATTTTAGGTACTCTGTGCCACTATAACGTAATCGGTTATCCTCAGTAATTAACTTTTGTGTATTAATACATAATAAGGCATCATGTGCTTCCACATCATTACAGGAAATAAAGTGTGAATCATTAGTCGCTACAATTTTGACTTCAAATTCCCTCGCCAGTTGCACCAAAGCCACATTAACAATGCGGTCTTCTGGGGAACCATGATCTTGAATTTCTAAATAGTAATCATCCCCAAACACCCTTTTATACCACTCAACAGTTTGGCGTGCGATATCCATGCGCCTCTGAAGAATAGCTTGGGGAACCTCACCACCCAAACAAGCACTGGTAACAATTAAGCCTTCGTGATACTCTTCTAATAGTTCCTTATTAATACAAGGACGAGCAAAAATTCCCTTTCCTTGAAAACCTTTTAAGTGAGAAATAGTAGTTAATTTCACCAAGTTTTTATAGCCTTGGGTATTTTTAGCCAAGACGACTTGATGATATTTTTTAATTCCTCGCTGTTGAACTGTCACATCAGCATTGAGGACATACATTTCATTGCCAATAATAGGTTTAATACCCTTACTGCGGCAGATTTTAATAAGTTCGATCGCCCCATACATCACCCCATGATCCGTAAGAGCGATCGCTGGCATTCCTAATTCCACAGCGCGACTGACCAACTGTGGGAGTTGAGAAGCACCATCAAGGAGGCTGTAGTCACTGTGAATATGCAGTCCTACAAAAGACATAATTTAACTTCTCCAACCATTAATTTTAGATGTACAATCCCAGCCCAAATGTTAAGATAGTGGCGGAATTAATAACGGTTCTAATTTCCCTTCACTGTCTAACTGATAGAGGTCGTCGCAGCCGCCGATATGCTGATTATTGATAAAAATTTGGGGAACCGTGCGCCGACCGTTAGCCCGTTGTGCCATGGCTTCTCTAGCATTATTATCGCCATCTATTTGATAATCAGTATATTCAACCCCTTTCCACCACAGCAGCAGTTTGGCGCGGATACAGTAAGGACAGGTTTGCCAACTGTACACCTCAACCTTAGCCTTGAATTTACCGGGATTTCTGCCGATAATATTATTCAGAAAATCTAGCATTTTATCAACTCCTATTATTTAGCAAAAACTCAGATTAATTATAATTAATATAGTTCATGTTTTTAACTTCGGCACGCAGTCGCGAAATTAATTTTTGCTCCTTATATATTGATGTATAATAGTGCAGCATAAAAACCATATTGATTCCAAAAAACAAAGAAGTTAAAATGGTTCTAATAGCCGCCGCTAAACTCAACTCGGAAACCACCGTAAATAGAGCAAATACAATAGAACATAGACCAAAACCAGCCGCAAATGCACTGATGGTTAAAAATCGAACTTTGAGCATCATAAGTTCAAAGAATGAGAAGTTAATTTATGCTTACCAATGGTTATAACCCCAAACAACATAAGTAGGTGCTTGATCTGGATTTACACAGATTATTGCTGATTTAGTCCCCAAAGTCAAAGAATTATCCACACTCAGACCTGGGGAAGATTTAGGGAGCAGGGAACAGTTGCCCAAAGCAGGGCGCTACACCCCACGCCCCAAAAAACCCCTACACCCTACTACTTCCCGGTTTCCCGACCCCAGACTCAAGCCTCCGAGACAGCAACTTATTTGTTAAGTTCTCTACGCAACTCCTCAAGTTCGCTGTCAATCTCCGAATTAGAAGTCGAACTATCAGTAGGCGCAGAAGGTGATAATTGAGGCTGATTAGCAGGAGCGCCAGCCAGTTGAGCCTTCATAGCCGCCAACTCATCATCAACATCACTTCCCGCTTCCAGGGCGCGGAATTGTTCTTCCAAGCCACCACCAGTCAACTCAGCCGCCGCAGTAGACCGAGCTTCCATTTCCAGGACTTTTTCCTCCATGCGTTCAAAAACGGAGGTAGCACTACTGGTATTAATACCACCAAGGACATTATTGAGCTGTTCATTAGCCTTAGCCGCCTGAGCTCTAGCCTTGAGCATATTTTTCTTAGTCTTGGCTTCGGAAATTTTACTCTCTAAGCTAACCAAGTTCCGCTTGAGAGTCTCTACCTGTTCAGTTTGCTGCCTGAGACTCATTTCCAGGGTATTAGCGGTTTCGACATAGCCCTTTTTGCGCTGGAGGGCCTCCCGCGCCAAGTTTTCATCGCCCTTTTGTAGAGCTAGTTGCGCGCGAGACTGCCATTGGTTAGCTTGGGACTGGGCTTGATTATACTGTTGTTGAGAACGTTTTTGCTGGGCGATGGTCTGAGCGACGGCTTGGCGCAACTGGATCAGATCCTCTTGCATTTCAATAACAGCTTGTTCAAGTATCTTTTCCGGGTCTTCTGCCTTATTCACCAAGTCATTCAAGTTGGCCCTTACAACTCGGCCGATACGGTCAAATAATCCCATGACGCTGTTTTTCCTTAAATGGTGTATAATTGACTTAGAATAATCAGTCTGGTTAAAGTCAGCTAGTTTAAGGGTATAGGCTAAGACCTTCCCTGACTAGAACCGATAGCTATAGTTTAACTTGTTAATCGAAAGTGTTTTAGGATCGCTGTTCAATCACATCAAATAAACCCTCATCGAGATCGTAGAATGAGAAGTTAATTTATGCTTACCAATGGTTATAACCCCAAACAACATAAGTAGGTGCTTGATTCGGATTCAACAAGATTATTGCTGATTTAGTCCCCAAAGTCAAAGAATTAGCCACACTCAAACCTGGGGAAGATTTAGGGAGCAGGGAACAGTTGCCCAAAGCAGGGCGCTACACCCCACGCCCCAAAAAACCCTACACCCTACTACTTCCCGGTTTTCCGACCCCAGACTGAAGCCTCCGAGACAGCAACTTATTTATTAAGTTCTCTACGCAACTCCTCAAGTTCGTTGTCAATCTCCGGATTAGAAGCCGAACTATCAGTAGGCTCAGAAGGTGATAATTGAGGCTGATTAGCAGGAGCGCCAGCCAGTTGAGCCTTCATAGCCGCCAACTCATCATCAATATCACTTCCCGCTTCCAGGGCGCAGAATTTTTCTTCCAAGCCACTACTAGTCAACTCAGCCGTCGCTTGAGACTTGGCTTCCTGAATCATGACTTTTTCCTCCATGCGTTCAAAAGCCGAGGTAGCACTACTGGTATTAATACCACCAAGGAGATTATTGAGCTGTTCATTAGCCTTAGCCGCCTGAGCTCTAGCCTTGAGCATATTTTTCTTAGTCTTGGCTTCGGAAATTTTACTCTCTAAGCTAACCAAGTTCCGCTTGAGAGTCTCTACCTGTTCAGTTTGCTGCCTGAGACTCATTTCCAGGGTATTAGCGGTTTCGACATAGCCCTTTTTGCGCTGGAGGGCCTCCCGCGCCAAGTTTTCATCGCCCTTTTGTAGAGCTAGTTGCGCGCGAGACTGCCATTGGTTAGCTTGGGACTGGGCTTGATTATACTGTTGTTGAGAACGTTTTTGCTGGGCGATGGTCTGAGCGACGGCTTGGCGCAACTGGATCAGGTCTTCTTGCATTTCAATAACAGCTTGTTCAAGTATCTTTTCCGGGTCTTCTGCCTTATTCACCAAGTCATTCAAGTTGGCCCTTACAACTCGGCCGATACGGTCAAATAATCCCATGGCGCTGTTTTTCCTTAAATGGTGTATAATTGACTGAGAATAATCAGTCTGGTTAAAGTCAGCTAGTTTAAGGGTATAGGCTAAGACCTTCCCTGACTAGAACCGATAGCTATAGTTTAACTTGTTAATCGAAAGTGTTTTAGGATCGCTGTTCGATCACATCAAATAAACCCTCATCGAGATCGTAACCTAACATTTGAGCCATAGACTGAAGCCGGGAGCGACTTGGTAATCCCATCTCCTGAAGCCAACGGGTAATCACAAAAATTTTCTGCATCAGGAAAATCTCCAGAGCTTCTGGATTGTATTGTATGCCTTCGCGACCGTGAAACTGGTGGGGAACTAGCATAGCGACATAACGAGCCAACTCTCCCGATCGCCAGTCTAAAGCATAAGGTAGCCAGGGATATTGGCTATCAAGACAAATAAACCACAGTCGAACCTCTGGCACCTCAGACAACTCGCGGGGGTCTTGGTCATCTAGGGGATAGTCAATCTCAAAGCTGATTTCTGGTTCGGCACTTCTGAGCTGTGATTCCTGAATCAGTTGCTCAACAACCTTGTCAACAGGTGAGATATCCAGATGATTGATGCAGTGGGAGTCTAGTGTGATTCTAATGGTCATTAAGTTTAACTTGGGCCAAGCTACAATTAGCGGGTTACTTTAATTTTATCATTGCTTGACAAAGGAATCGGTATAGCTGCGGTTAGCCAAAATTGCCTGAGTATTAAGGCTAACATACAGTGCCATTAGCTGGGAAGTTTCCAGGGAAACTTAACAATGATGCTCAAAGGGAATTGATCTGTTAACATCAAGTTGCCCTAGAATGGTGTTTTTAAGTAACCTTGGGCAGAACCAGGGGACAACTAAAGGAACCCACCCACCATGGTTAGGCTGAACCATTAGCACCAAAGGAAGATGAAGTTATGGCAACTCCCCAATTTGAACACTCTAGCCAACCTGCATTAGAAGCAAGTGCATCCAGTGATGTGGTTGTCTCTAGTGATGCGGGAATGATTGCAGAAACAAGTCAACCTATAGTTTACCCGAAAAAGCGAGGCAAAAGGCCGGGTGTCCCCAAGGGTTTTTGGGGATGGCAACTGCTTTGGTTATTTTTCCTATTAGGTTTCGGAACGACGGCAACGGGTGCATTATTATGGCTACTGACTACGCCACCCCCTCCTAATTGTGAAGAAATCTCAGCAATTTCGGCAGCAGGCGATCGCCTACATTGTGCAGACCAAAGTACAAAATCCGGTAAACTAGAGGATATTCAAGCAGCATTTGCCCTAGTTAACGGTTGGCCAGAAGACCACCCCCTGAAAAACCAGGGAAGACACATGATGCGAGAATGGTCTCAGAGGCTGATATTCTTCGCCAATCAAAGACTAGAAGCGGGAGACTTGCAAGGAGCCTTAGATTTGGTGGCGGTGGTCCCGATTGATAGCCCCGCCTATGAGGAAGTACAGCGAGCCATGGTGGGTTGGCAGAATTATTGGGATGAGGGTTTAAATTTAGCCAGACAAGCGGAAAACGCGATGAAATCCCAGGACTGGAATCAGGCTTTCCGCTATATTCAAGCTGTGGGTAAGCTCAATAATGTACACTGGAACACTAAGCGATTTAATGAACTACTCGATCGCCTTAGCTTAGAAAGGCAAGGAGAACAGCGCCTCAAAGAAGCTGCCAACATAGCCAAGCGTTCTACTCCCGAGAGTTTAGTTGAAGCGATAGAACTGGCTAACAAGGTTGATGAGCAACTGTTTATAGTTTCGTTAGCCAAAAAAGAAATTACCTCCTGGAGTCAGAAACTCTTAGAGTTGGCGGTATCCGCGACTGAGAAACAAGATTTTGATCAGGGGATTAAAATCGCCCGAATGGTTCCCTCGTATTCTCCGGTTCACAGGGAAGCGAAGGATATTATCTTACTAACTGAGCTGCAACAGGTGATTTCTAACCAATCCCTAGGACAGCCTCTGCTACAAATGGCCACGTTAATTGAGGGTCAAGCGGCGCTAGAAAGAATACCAAGCGATCGCCTTCTGTATCAAGAAACTAAGGCCATGGTGGATGATGCCTCGGCAAAAATTCAGGATTTAGTAGGCATACAATTAGCCAGTACCATAGCTAAAGTCAACCATCCCTGGGCTTTACAATTGGCGATAGATCAAGCCCAGATGATTGCCCCAGAGCGTCCCCGTCGCCTTCAGGCTCAAACCTTAGTAGCACATTGGCGCAATGAAGTACAACGGATACAGGATAGACCCTATATCCTCATAGCGAGAGAAGCAGCCAGAACGGAAACCGTCGATGGTTTTAGGACAGCGGTAGCCTATGCTGAAAATGTGGCACTTGGGCGACCTTTACGCATTGAAGCCCAAACTCTAATTGCCGAGTGGACAAAACGGATTCAGATTATTGAAGATCAACCCATTTTTAGCGAAGCATTAGCCCTGGCTCAAGATAATAAATTGAGTGAGGCGGTGAAAAAGGCTTCAGAAATTGACCAAGGTCGCGCCCTATATAACGACGCTCAGGAGAAAATTGCTGCATGGGTGACAACCATTCAAACGGCGGAAGATCAGCCAATTTTGGATAGCGCCTACTCATTAGCAAGTCGGGGTAGCCTGACAGCAGCTATTAACGAAGCCTCTAAGATTGGTTCTGGTCGCGCTTTATATTTTGAGGCTCGAAATGCGATCGCTCGATGGTCAGCAGAACGCAACGCTATTTGGGCAAGTCAACGAGCAGCAGAGGAATCTTACCGCGCTCCGGCTCGTCAGTCTTACGATAACTCTAGGTCCTACGAGTCAAGTTATTCTGATAACTGGAGTTCAAACGAGCCAAGTTATTCAGATAACTGGAGTTCAAACGAGCCAAGTTACTCTAATAATTGGGATTCTTACTCGTCAGGTTACTCTGATAATTGGGGTTCAAACGAGTCAAGTTATTCTAATAATTGGGATTCTTACTCGTCAGGTTATTCTGATTATGTAGCACCCGCCCCCGCCCCCGCCTATGAACCCGCCCCAGCGCCCGCCTATGAACCAGCCCCAGCGCCGGCTATTTCTGGAGATTACAGCGCTCCCGATTCTAATTTTTTCTTGGAGTAACACAAATCACATTTTGAGAAGATTCCTCAGGTGATTTCTGGTTGTAGGTTGAGGCTCAAAAAAATGGTTCCCGATGGTGGTTGTGCTTGGGTACTGATGCCATCAGGTCAGGTATAAGTCCCTGAAACCAACGACAAAAATACTTTTATTATTTTGCTCGGACTGGATATGAGCCAATCGATTATTCAACTGCTGCTGATTGATGATGATCCTATATTTAGAATGGGAGTCAAATCAATTTGTGAGCCATTTTCTGACCTGGAAGTGATTGCAGAAGCGGTCACTCTGAGAGAGGCTTTAGCAGTGTTAGATAATTGGGTAAAGCCACCAGTCGCGCCTACATCGGGAGTGATTCCTGATACTGTGAAAGTGGCGATTTTGGAGTTGAGGATTAAAGATTTAACTGCCCAAAAAAATCAGGGTACTTTGAATCAGCAACGTTCAGCGATCGCATTTTGTCAGCAAATCCAAGCCTCTTATAAAAATATACCCCTGTTGCTATTTACCTCGGAATCAGATCCTAACTTACTAATCTCTCTCCGGGATTTAGGAGTCCAGGGTTATTGTCCCAAGGGAGTAGGATTAGAAGAACTTTTGATCGCACTGCGACAAGTAGCAGCCGGAGAACGCTATTGGGTCAGTCCTATTTCTGGGGCGGCGCTATCTTCCCAGAGAAACCCACAGCGCGCGCTCACCAGTTGGCAAAAATTTCGCTATGGTTTAGTTAAACCGGGGCTAAGGTCGATTGAACAAGCGCTACAAGAATTAACCAAAGAACTCCAGGAGGCTGAATCTATCCCTAGTGATAAGGTTATGATGCTAAACTTGCTGATTACTAGGGGTCGCTATCGGGAGTTACGCGCCGCCAGGTGGCTGGTGAGTCAGTTAATACCACCATTACCACCCCCTGTTAATAATCCTCCCTCACCCCCAGACCCCCTTAGTCAACCATCATCCCCAGGAACTAACCAACCCCCCAACCCTGGTCAATTAGCAACCACAAACGATTCTAGTTTAGTATTAGCTACTGAGACTTCTACGGTGGATGTACAGTCGCTATTATTTGATGTGACTGTGGCTAAACTGCAATCAGGTTTGGTTAATTATACTGGTATCCCCTTAGAAATAGATATACTTAAACTAACTAAAAAACAAGAGCTGATTTATACAATATTGCGTAAATCCGAGGATTTAATCAATGAATTAAGGCTGTCGGAGATACAGCCAGAACAGCTAGATAGAAAAAGTTATAGCCTGATTATAGATTTGTGGAAAGAAGCGATCGCCGATTTTTTTGGTAAGTATTATTCGCTCAATGTCAGAGATGCTCAAGTGGAAGTAGTACCGGTATTATTGAGGGATGCTCCCCTAGTGGAAAAGGAAATTCTTAATCATATTCCCCTGATTAGGGATTTACTGGCTCATTTGTTATTCGGAGAACCCCTAACCATTGATAATCAAGTTTATGCCCTAGGTAGTTGGGAAGCCACACGACGCGCCGAAGCCTTATTGCAACATTGGGTGATTCAAGTCGCTAATGGGGTAATGCAGCCTTTACTTAATCATTTTGCGGATCTGGAGGAAGTTAAACAAACATTCTATGATCGGCGGCTACTGTCAACTAGGGAAATTGAAAAATTTAGGAATAACTTGTCCTGGCGATATCGCGTGAGACGCTATATGAGTGAACCCCAGGCGATTTTTGAAAGTAGCTATACATTATTCATTTTAGGCGATCGCGGGATTGAAAAACTGACAATCTATGCCTCCCGTCGCCAAGAACTAGAACAACTTTCCGGCATTCAGTTGGCGGTGACATTGGTCTTAGAAGGTCGCGATGCGATCGCCCCTAGGGTGAGAACAGCTATATCCTTTATTGGTAGCACAGCAGTTTATCTATTAACTCAGGTGCTAGGTCGGGGTATAGGCTTGATTGGCCGCGGTATTATTCAAGGTATTGGTTCTTCCATTCAAGATAGCCAGTTTAGGAAAAAATAGTCCTCATAGTCCCGGATTCTTTGGTAGAATGAGTCTAAGGCGGTATTTATTTCCGCGCTTTAACCCGTGTGGGTATCATTCAAGGGTTCGACCTACAGAATTTTGAGATGACACAACTCCCAACTACCCTATCTGAAGCGATCGAACAAGCCAAACAAGCGGCAACTGCTGCTCTCGATGATGGCTACAAATTGATTCAAGTTGAACTGGTATTCCCAGAAATTGAACTTCAAGCTCAGTCGATCGCCTCCCAGTTTATCCCCGCCCTCGAAAAACCCGACACCCTGCTTAAAGTCTTTTTTCCCGATGCAGGGTCGGCAGCTTTGGCTCGTCGAGATTGGGGAGAAACTCCTTTCCGAGTCACCGATATAGGAACCAGTCGTTCCCCCGTAGAAACTCGCCTACAACCCGATGATGGGCAGTTTTTGGTCGTGTCTCCATCTCCTGTAGAAGTTAACCAAGTCGAAAATCTGCATAAATTGGCAGGCGATCGCTCGGTGGTTCTTCTTAATCCCCGTTTAGAAGATGTTGCTATCATAGGCATAGGATACGCGGCTCGCCAACTGCGGGAACGCTTCCTAAACATTATTGAGTCTTGCTACTATCTCAAGCCTCTCGATGGCGCGGCTTTATTTCGCTGCTATCCAGGAACTTGGGAAGTTTGGCTAGAAATTGAGGGGGAATACCAAAAAATTACCGAACAATCAACTAAACCTGTGGGTGATCAGCTAGAACAAATCTTGGCTCGTGCCACCCAGGGAGATGACCCGTCATCTGTTACACCCAACCTACCACCTGCTAAGAAAAAAGGTTTTCTGTCCGAACTGCAAAGTTTTATCAATGCTTTGAGTAGATAAGCCACCTTTCACTCAGGGCAATTCATTGAGACATAAAGAAAGAAAATGTCTAAGCGGCGGATTGTTATTGGTGATATACACGGCCACTATAAAGGAATGATGGCCCTTCTTGACAAGGTGGCTCCCAATAGTGATGATGAGGTCTACTTTCTTGGGGATCTCATCGATCGCGGCCCGAAAAGCGCTCAGGTGGTTGAATTTGTCAAAAATAGCCCCTATAAGTGCTTAATGGGTAACCATGAACAACTCATGTTGGAAGCCCTCCCGGAAGTAGGTAGAAATCAACAGGCTTGGCAGGCTTGGCTTTATAGTGGTGGTCAAACTACTGTGGCTTCCTATCAAGAGGCGGAAATTATCCCTCGCGACCATCTGCATTGGATGCGATCGCTGCCCCTATTTCTCGACCTCGGAGATACTTGGCTGGTTCATGCCGGAGTTAACCCCAGGCGACCAATTGAACAGCAAACTGCTTCCGATTTTTGCTGGATTCGTAAAGAGTTCCATTCTATCCCAAAACCCTATTTTGACAAAAAACAGATTATTATCGGTCACACGATCACTTTTACTTTTGATGGGGTGGAACCAGGAAATCTTGTCCAAGGACAAGGTTGGTTGGGTATAGATACAGGGGTTTATCATGCTAAGAGTGGTTGGCTAACAGCCCTGGAACTTGATACTAATACGGTGTATCAGGTGAATGCACTCTATTCTAAGTTTCGTGTCCTACCCCTAGAAGAAATTGTCACTACCCTCAAGCGACCCTCTATTTTTGATAGGTTGCGTTATGTAAGCCCTCAAGCACATTAATTTACTTCCCTGTTGACGGCGGCGGGATGATTTTTGTTAGCCAAGTCTCGATTCCTCTTTTAGTGGGTTTTCCTGATGCGGTAAATCCCCAAATATCCCGCTTATGTTGGGGACCATAACTAATATGAATGGGGCGATCGCATCCATAAAAATATAAAGAGTCGAAGGGTAAATGATGATCTATAATCCAATCAACCAGTTGGTTACTTTCCAGATTTATGATCATAAAATCACAGGAAGCCCCTAATCGAGAACAGTAATATTTGCCTTTTTGGTTAAGTTCATGGGCTAGATGTTGGTCTAGGTTAGGGGCAACCCTACCGTTTTTGATTCCGGTGTGGTCATCTTTTTTTTCTAGGTATCTTTTCAGGTCCTTAGAACAAAATCCATAGGTTAACTGAAAGCGATCGCGCCCAAATTCATCAATAATTGGGTCGAGAATTGCTTGATTTAAGTCCTTGATCGCCTCGATACTTTCTGGCTGTTGTGGGTAAGGATTAATGCGATCGCTATATTTAGCATAAGTTTTTGTACAAGTACAAAACTCTTCTAAAAACAGATATTTCCCCAGTTTAATATTATCCATAAATCATGCCCCTAAACCTATCCTCCCTTTCCCAGAGAGCAGCTATATTAACCTGAACGCCCCCTAATTATTAATTATTAATTATTAATTATTAATTAAATAGATCGCCTCGATACTTTCTGGCTGTTGTGGGTAAGGATTAATGCGATCGCTATATTTAGCATAAGTTTTTGTACAAGTACAAAACTCTTCTAAAAACAGATATTTCCCCAGTTTAATATTATCCATAAATCATGCCCCTAAACCTATCCTCCCTTTCCCGGAGGGCAGCTATATTAACCTGATCGCTCCCTAATTATTAATTATTAATTATTAATTATTAATTGAAGAGGAGGCTGGTTGATTAATCTTCTGGTTAGCAGAGGTAATTAACAGCCCAACCCCCCTACATTATCTTCCCCATTATCGATTGTGTAAGGCGCGAGCTACCGCCTCACAGGCTTGATTAACTTCCGCCTCCGTCACAATTAAAGGAGGTACAAATCGCACAACTTTCGGACCTGCTGGCACTAATAAAACCCCTTGTGCGATCGCCGCATTAACCAGATCAATAGAAGTCAATTCCACATCTGGTTTTAATTCCATCCCATTAATTAAACCCCAACCGCGAACCTCAGCAATTAAATCAGGATACTCAGAAGCGATCGCCTGTAGGCTGTTTCTGAGCTGTTCTCCCCGCTGTTGTACATTGCTAAGGATATTTTCCCTTTCCAGAGTTTGACACACCGCCAAAGCCACACCACAGGCGAACGGATTACCACCAAAGGTACTCGCATGGTTTCCCGGTTCAAACACATCACAGAAAGACTTACACATCAGCGCACCGATAGGAATACCCCCACCGAGTCCCTTAGCGGAAGTAAAAATATCCGGTTCTATACCCAGATTTTCATATCCCCACCAGCGACCAGTGCGACCCATTCCCACCTGTACCTCATCGAGAATCAGCAAAATTCCCTTTTCATCGCAAATCTGGCGAATTTTTTGGAAGTAGGCCACATCTCCCGGACGCACTCCCCCTTCACCCTGTAGGGCTTCTAAAAGGATAGCCGCCACCCGGCGACCGTTTTGGTCAACTTCTGCGATCGCATTTTCCAAAGCCGGAAGGTCATTATAGGGAGTATAGACAAAACCTGGAACCAGGGGACTAAATCCCTTTTGATATTTGGGTTGTCCAGTCGCCGTAATTGTAGCCAGAGTGCGACCATGAAAACTAGCGTGGGCGGTAATAATTACCGGATCTTCAATATTAAGGCGATCGTGGGCATATTTACGCGCTAGTTTAATCGCCCCCTCGTTGGCTTCTGCGCCAGAGTTACAGAAAAAAACCCGGTCGGCTGCGGAATGCTCAGTTAACCAAGCTGCCAACTCTCCCTGTTCCGGGATATAGTAGAGATTCGAGACATGATGCAGCTTTTGGATTTGCTCCGTTACCGCTTCTATTAACTTGGGGTGCGCGTGTCCGAGGGTACAGGTAGCAATTCCCGCCACAAAATCCAGATATTCTTTCCCCTCTGTATCCCACACCTTACAGCCAGAACCTTTTTCCAGGGCGATAGGAAACCGCCCATAAGTGTTCATAACATTCGCGTTAAAGCGATCGATACTGAACTGTTCAGCCCCCGTTCCTAGACCGTCATCTCTGATTAAAGTTTCTGGACTCACAAATCGCTCCTTCAGTCTTTATAATGCTGATATTGTTAACCATCATATATCAGCCTTTATGGGGGCGCGTCACCGATTCCCCATATCCACTGAAACCCTTTGGGGTTTACCAACCCGCTGATTTTGCTGAACCCTAGCAATGGCTAAACTTGAGTTAAACTATCAAAATCAGTAGTAATGAGTGAGTTTATGCGATCGCGATTCTTTCCAGTTATCTTGGCTTCTGTGATTATCGGCTTCCTCAGTTGGCTGTGGACCCCCCCCGCGTGGGCGATGATTCAGATCGAATTATTTGATATCGGTTATCAAGACTGTCCGGCAGAGTTATCAGAAGGTATGGTTTCTAGTGGTTCTATCCAAGAGGCAGACTGTTTTATTGTTACCGGAAAAGCTAACAATACCTCTGGTAAAACCGTTGTCGATGCCGATATCTTCGGGCGGATCTATGATGCTAACGATAATCGGGTAATGCAAAACCGCACCCGCCTCGGTAGTATTGATGTTGTCCCTCCAGGTATTAGCGATTTTGAAATCCGAATTTCTATAGCCTCTAATCTGGAAAAGCCCTTTAAGTTTAAGCAATTTAAGGCTTCTGGCTTTACGGGTCGTATCGGCCGATAATTACCAGTTATCACGATATGGCAGTTAATTTCATTCTATCGGCTGCCTGAAACTCGGTCAAATTATGAGTAAATATACCCCAGGCGATCGCCAATTGGGTCCATGGTTAGATCGCACAATGAAACAGATATTTAAAGCCCCCGACATCATTAAAGCGGCTAACTATCAAACCTGGCAACATAGTTTTATGCGTCAGCGCCTGGGTTTGGGACTATGGCTGGCTTTGATAGTCTATTTGACCTTTTCCCTATCCCAAATCAAGAATTGGCTATTCTATCCCCAAGATTTTCGCCTAGATTGGTTAATTACTCAGGTATGTGTACAATTGGGGGTATTGGTAGGGTTAGTGTTATTACGAACCGCGATCGGTCGCCAATACCCAGGTTTGATTTTTCTGCTATTATCCTGGATGGTCACACTCAGCCCCCAAATTCGGGCAACATTTTTGGGCATATCTCAACCCGCGATTATTGAGTGGCCCCTCATGTTCTTTTCCCAAGCTACCCTGCTTCCTATCTGCTGGTGGTTACATCTCATTTCTCAATTGGGGGTATTACTTTATTATTTTGGCACTCAAATTATCCTAGATCTTCCAGTCCGGTTACCTGTGGATTGGATGACTCAGGATTTTCTGGTGTTATACTTTTTTTGGATCTGTGTTATTTGCAATTTGTCGGTTTATTTATATGACCGTCTCGCCCATTCTGAGTTTAACTCCCGTAAAGCCTTAGTTACTGCCTACGAACAGGTTAAACAAGAACAGGAAAATTCCGAAAAACTGCTACTTAATATTCTACCATATCCTATCGCCGAACGCCTTAAACAAGACCCTAAAACTATTGCTGATGATTTTACCGATGCGGGGGTGCTTTTTGCTGATATTGTCGGTTTTACCGAGATTTCAACCAGGTTTAGTCCCACGGATTTGGTGCAGTTGCTAAATGGTATTTTTTCCAGATTTGATGGGTTAGCAGAACAACACGGTTTGGAGAAAATTAAGACTATTGGGGATGCTTATATGGTGGTTTCTGGGTTGCCTTTACCTAGAGACAATTATGCGGAAGCGATCGCTGATATGGCTCTGGATATGCAGCGGACTCTCCGGGAGTTCAACCGACAACATCAACAGGGTTTTAAAATCCGTATTGGTATTGCTACCGGTCCCGTTATTGCGGGGGTAATTGGCTTGAAAAAGTTTATTTATGACCTGTGGGGAGATACCGTTAATATTGCTTCCCGAATGGAGTCCCATGGTATCGCTGATGAAATTCAGGTGACAGAAGAAACATATATGGCACTTTGCGATCGCTATATCTTTGAAAAGCGCGGCACAATTCCCATTAAAGGCAAGGGTGAAATGACCACTTATTTGCTCAAAGGAAAACGCGAGTAAACCAGGGGTAAAATTGGCTTTCTTCCCCACTTTGTCGCGATTAATTAAACTTTAATACCTAGTTCTTATAGGTAATAAAATCACCCCGAACCCAACCACGAGCCTTAGACGCTGGAAACTCCACATAATACCACCTATAGCCACCAACTACCCTTTCATTAATCACATCAACATAGTCTCCCGCATAACCATAATGAGCTATAGAATAGTTAGTTCCAGGTCCTGAACGAATGTTAATTTGAGACCCCGGATCCCTCGCAAATAAACGCGCCGGATAAGCCCAAGCCGGAACTACAGCGGCAGCTATCATAACCATAGATAGACCAGCAGACAGCAACAGTTTCTTGGCACTCATTGATTGACTCCAGAATTAATTAGGTCAAATATTCAGCCAGCAATGGTTTAACTAATTAAGCAATTGTTCTAGCTTAGTCCTATTATCATCCACCAATTAACCAGCGTCATCAGTGTAATTGCTTACCTTTGAACAATCCTGGCTTGGTGTTGGGTTTCACCCAACCTACTGTGTTGGGTTTCAACCAACCTACTTTTCTGGGTTTCACCTAACCTACTGTGTTGGGTTTCACCCAACCTACTTTTCTGCGTTTCAACCAAGTTACTGTGTTGGGTTTCACCCAACCTACTTTTCTGCGTTTTAACCAAGTTACTGTGTTGGGTTTCACCCAACCTACTTTTCTGGGTTTCAACCAACCTACTCTGTTGGGTTTCACCCAACCTACTTTTCTGCGTTTCAACCAAGTTACTATGGGGGTGAGATTAATACTTGATGTTGCGTTGACATCTAGTTTCACCCCCACCCTCAATTGTATCAGGGTTGTTAAATTACGTCCTTGCGTTTTTGCACGACTAATAACAAGCCAAACATCACCGCAATTAAACCTATCAAAATCCCCCAATATTTGCCGACATTCACATTAAACATGGAACCATAGTCCTGGAAAAAACGCTTAATGGTTCCTTCCGCTTCGCCTAAAGCACCCTCATATTTACCTCGCCATTCTCCATACTCATCCTGCCATTGTTGAATAGCTGTCTGGTACTCATTAACCCGGTCTTGATAGGCTTCTAAATCGGCTTGATATTGATCCATCTCATCCTCATAGTCCAGTTGCGCCTGAAAAGATGGGTTATCAGGTCTAGTAGGTTGTTGGGGAGGGTCGCCAGGAGATTCAGGACGGACGGGTTCTGGCTGGTCAACAGCCGGATTATACTTAGCTAAAATACCGGGAAAACTGCATTGACTAAATAGGCTAGTTCCTAAACAAATACAGTCCTGTTTTTGGGCATCAGTTAAGGCATCGCGTTCATCCTCATCTAACTGCCAACAGGGGTCTTCAGCTACATCTCGACCTACTCCAGTGATAGTAACAAAGGATTCAAACGGCCATTTGGTGAGGGTGAGATGATTAATAATGAGTCCTGGTAATCCCAAGGTGTTAATAGGTAGCATTCCTCCGCCAAAAGTAATTTGAGGAACCAAAAAGATAATGGTCAATAAAGGGGCGATATTCTGATTGGGAGAAATAGCGGAAACCAATAGTCCCATTACCATTCCTGCCATGGTAGCCAAAACTAAGGTTATGTACAAGGAACCATAAACGGAAAAGTCACCAGGAATCTGAACAGCTATCAGTTTAAACAATAGGAAAATTGCAGCTTGATATAAGGCGAATACTGAAGCTATACAAACCTTGGAAAGAATATAGGGAAGAATTTGTAAACCAATAGTCCTTTCCCGGCGGTAGATATCGGCTTCTTTGACAATATCGCGCATGGTGGCGATACTACCGACCATGACGGCGACTAAGGCGGTAACAAATAGCATGGTAATGACCTGCCCAAAATCGCCTTTGGTATCGTCAAACATATAGCGATTCCACGTAAACCAGTCCAGTATACCGAGAATAGGCGCGATCGCTAACATTAAGATTAAACTAGCTCGATCGCGCCTTAAAATTGACCAATTCCGATTCGATAAAATCAGAAACTGTCGCCAAGCGGAAACCCGTTTAATTGTCGCGCCGGGAACCTGTTGCGATCGCCTATTACCATTAGTTTCAGCCTGAACATTGCTGAGAGTATTTTGGCGTTTAACCACAAACCTTTGGTATTGGGAAGAGTTGAGATAATCCTGCTGCCAATCTTCAGGCGATCGCTCCCTTTCCACCTTATGATAAATTTGATTAAAGCGCTCAACCCCAAAATATTCCTGGGCTTCTTGAGGAGGGCCGAAATAAGCAATCCGACCCCCCGCACCTAAAAAGACTACTAAATCACACAGCATCACATTATCGGTAGCATGGGTAATCAAAATCACCGTCCTACCTTGGTCTGCCAGATTTCGCAGCAGATTCATAATATCAGCTTCTGTACCCGGATCTAAGCCAGAGGTTGCCTCATCCAAAAAGAATAAACTAGGCTTAGTCAACAATTCCACCCCAATAGATACCCGCTTGAGTTGACCGCCACTGAGGGCTTTAATCGGAACATCTTGACGGTGAGATAATCCCAAATCCTGGAGAACCTCATCAACCCGTTTCTGTCTTTCTGCTACAGTGGTATCAGCAGGCATTCGTAATTGGGCTGCATAATCCAAAGCCTGAGTCACAGTTAACTCAGTATGGACAATATCCTTTTGGGGAACATAACCAATTTCGGTGCGGTAGGCGTTATAGTTTTTGTACAAGTCAACCCCATTGACTAATACATGACCCCCCGTAGCTGGACGAAAGCCGTTTAGGGCATCAAGAAGGGTAGATTTACCGCCGCCACTAACCCCAGCCACTACCACAAATTCCCGCGCCTGTATCGATAGGGAAATATCATTGAGTAGGTTAACTTCTTTGGAAACCTGTTTATTTAAGCCTACCGCATCGAGGCGCAGATTACCTTCTTCGTTGACCTGTACTAGGGTCTCATCAATGTTTAAGGTGAACCGACAAGGACCGATGCGAATATTATCTCCCACCGCCAGGGAGCGATCGCCTGTAATTACTTTACCATTGACAAAGGTTCCATTGGTAGAGTTTAGGTCTGTTAACACAAAAGACCCGTTTTTCCGGGCAATTTGGGCATGGTGGCGAGACACGGAGGGATGATTAATGACTGTATGATTACTCCCATCGCGACCAATAGTAATTAGATCTTTTCCCCGTAACTCTAGGGTAAAACTTAGTACCGTGCCACTGCTCTGCCCTATAGTGTTATCAATCACTGTTTTTTCTGATCTGGCTGGGGCGGCGGCTTGGGTTGGGGCTACAGCCAGGGAACTAAAGCAAAAGGTTAGTTTAGTATCGCCTATTTGGATGGTGTCATTATTGGCTAAGGGTTGTGGCGTTTTGGGGGGAATTGTATCTGCGTTTAGCAGTGTGCCAATGGTACTGCCTAAATCCACAATTACATAGCGATCGCCTTCTAGTTTAATCTCGGCGTGATGCCGCGAAACACTCATATCTGTTAATACTACGGTGTTATCGGGGGCGCGACCAATGGAAGCTACCCCATTATCAATGAGTATTTCCGAAACAGATGTGCTGCTGTGAATTTTGAGTTGGGCATTGGTTGATGGTAAACTCATGCAATATCTCCATTAGCTGGGAAACTGACTAGCTGTTGTTGACTACCAGCTAATCTAAACGCATACCTTCCCTCAAACCTTAGCACAATCACAGTTCTCCGGCTCAAGCGCCCGGTCTTCTGGATTAGTAGACTGATACATTTACGCGACATTTATCCGGCTATTGCCTGACAATGCGACGATAGCACTATTACCCGTTAAGGTAACAGAGGCGGTATCCCGCAAAGCTTTTAGAAAGATTCCAAAAGCACCGTTCCAGTCCCTGGGTAGAGTGAACCCGCACTCAGGACATCGGAACACTTTTGAGCCACCTAGCTGGGAATGGACATGACCACAGTGAGTACAGGTTTTGCTGGTGTATTCTTCCGTCACATCTACAACTGTGGTTCCAGTTATTTCCCCTTGATGTCTCAGGGTTAGTTTGAATCTATAATGCGCCCATGTCAGCATGGCGCGGGCAGTCTTAGACCTGATTAGACGCTTCACCTTGGCAACCATATCGGAAGTCTCGAAGGTCGGCAAAAAAATTAGGCTGTAGTTGTGAGTCAAGTAGTGAGCAATTTGTTTGTGGGCTTCATCAACTAGATTGCGGATTTTGGTTCTCATTCGTTGAGCCGCTTGCCTCATCCGTCGCCTTCTTGAACGACAGGGTTCCTTGGCGATTCGGCTCATCAAATCATCCAAATGTTGACATAGCCTAGTAATGCGTCCAATATCCCCGGAGCCCAATTCCAGAAATCGTGAACCATCAAACCCGGTCATAAAAGTTCGGACGCCCGGGTCTAATGCAATCACGCCAGTAGCGTCAGTTGTGGTAACGGCAACTGGTTCAGGGAAAATCGCCAACCATCGACCTTTGGTAAACACCAACTGAGTCCCTTGCCCGCAAGTTTTAGGGATGGGTTCGGAAACCATGAAAGTTAATCCTTTCGTGAGTCTTGGATACCAACTCCCTGAAGAGAAATTAGCATCGTTAAACTTGATGGCTTGAGAACTATCCCGACAGCTCCTAAACCTTGCGCCAGGACTGGCTGAAAAGGCGAGATAGGCATCAAAGATAGCATTCTGCCGAATATGGCAGGGTGTTTCTTTGACCCATTCGGGTAAGTCACTCTGCATCACTTTATTGCGTAACTTTAACTTGCTTAGTCGTTTACCACTCCGGGATAATGCAATTGCTTGGTTGTAGCAATACCGACAAGCGGCCAACCATTGGCGCCAGACTTGATTTAGCTCCGGGCTGGGGTAAATCCGGATCTTCTTTGACCTGAGTTTTGTATTTACTCCGTCCGTATAATCTGGAGCTAAAGCAGTGGAGGAGGGCGAGGATGTCCTCAACCATTTCTGGTTCTGGACTGAGACTTGTCTCGTTGAGAACCATGAGTGAGCAACTGTTTTGCTCACAGAGCCATCGAAACAAGTCAAATCCCCATATTGCCAATCGGTCTTGGTGGGCAACGACAACCATGCGGACATCTCCTGACAAATGATGTCCCAGTCAGGCCAGCATTTTCTTTCCCTTGAAGTTGAGCCCGCCTCCGATTTCTGAGACGACTTCTGCTTCGGGGTAGAGGTTGGACAGTGCGGCCACCTGTCGGTTGAGGTCTGACTGCTGGGCGCGGCTACTAACTCTGGCATAGATAACGACTTTGCGTTTGTCACTGCCTGATTTGGCAGTATATCACTCAACGTTGTATCGTCGTTGCCCAGCGGGGGTTCTGATGGTCTCGATTGAGCCATTGGAGTCCCATCTGCGGAGTGTTCTTTCATGGACTCGAAGGATTTGGGCCGCTTCCTTGGGTTTGACATATCTGGCAATAGGTTTATCCTCAACCCTTCTCGCTTATTATACCCTATTGCCCTAAAATATTAACCTAATTTGAGATTAAATCATGCTCCAATGGCGATACCTTGGTCTAACCTCTGTCTAACCTCCCTCAAGGCTAACATCACAAAAAAAGCGATCGCCCTTCGCTCAATTTTACAGCGATCGCTAGGTTTATGAAAAACAACCAGTTACTTCTATTATAATACCAACATCAACACAAGTCAACAATTCTTTCCCATTTAGCTGTAATTAAACTCGGTCTGATGCTCATTGAAACAAATGCCTTTACCAACTGGTTTATTAAATGCTGCTACTGTAAAAATTCAAGACTGAACAAGCTGTAATTAATGTTATAGGGAGGAACGCTATCAAAATTATTTAATCCCCGCGAGGATGATTAAACACCAAGGCTAGACCAATTTAACAGGGGGTTCTGTAAAAATAATGGGAATTTTGATAAAGATTGTGTAAAATGATAGCATCCTAATCTAGGCTCGTAACTGCGACCCGTGGGGACTAAGTTAACCCAGATTAGTGGTCAGGGAATTTGCATCAACGGTTGGGAAACCCATCAGCAACCTCTAGGAACTCTAGTTATGTCTGAACCGCTGATTTCTGCGATCATTTGTACCCATAATCGAGCCAACTACTTAGGGGCGGCGATCGATAGCTTGCTAGACCAGGAATTTGATGAGTTTGAGGTGATAGTGGTAGATAATGCTTCGAGCGATCGCACCCGTGAAATAGTCGAAAGCAAACTCGATCACCCTAAACTCGGTTATGTCTACGAGCCGATCACAGGTCTGTCCGTCGCCCGCAATACCGGAGCCAAAACCGCCCAGGCTCAAATTTTAGCTTACCTAGACGATGATGCCGTCGCTAGTCGCCAATGGCTAAGGGTACTCTACAGAGCGTATCAAGACAACCATAAACTAGCCGTAGCAGGAGGTCGCGTTACCTTAATTTGGCCAGAAGGCATCACCCCACCCCCATGGCTATCCCCCGGTTTAGCCGAAAACTTAGGAGCATATAACCTGGGAGATGATATCCTTTATATCACTAATCCCGGCTTAACCCCCAGAGGACTAAACTACTCTATCCGCCGCACCTTTCTTGACCAAATTGGAGGCTTTGACCCTAATCTAGGTAGAGTGGGAAAACGGCTGCTTTCTAACGAAGAACTGGTGATGACAGAAGAAGCTCTCAACCGAGGCTGGGAGGTGGCTTATATTCCCGATGCTTTGGTGGCTCATAATGTCGCTCCGGAAAGAGTTAAGCGCAGTTGGTTCATGGAGAGAGGCTGGTGGCAGGGAATTAGTGAGTGTTACCGTGAACAACTGTCAGGACGCGCCAACTGGGGACAATTAGGGCGGGGCGGCGAGAATATGGTCAGAGGACTTTACAAATCCCTAAAGTATTTTAACGATCCAGCTACCCGATTTGATAATTTGGTTTATGCTTATGGTCAAATTGGCTATTTAGGAGCGGCGATCGCTGGTTTGTTAAACATCAACAACACAGCCACCAAACCCAAAACATGAGAAATCACCTATCTTAATGGTCTACTTATCAACATTGTGTTATGAGCATTACTGCATCCAAAATTCCCGTTTCCGTGCTAATTCCTGCCAAAAATGAACAGGAAAACCTCCCCGCTTGTCTAGCTAGTGTGGCTGTGGCTGATGAAATTTTGGTGGTCGATTCTCAAAGTAGCGATCGCACTGTGGAAATTTCCGAGAGTCTGGGAGCTAAAGTTGTACAATTCCACTTCAATGGTCAATGGCCGAAAAAGAAAAACTGGTCCTTAGAAAACCTCCCCTTTCGTAATGAATGGGTGCTAATTGTGGACTGTGACGAACGCATCACCCCCGAATCTTGGCAAGAAATTGCCCAAAAAATCCAAGACCCGGAATATTCTGGCTATTACATTAATCGTCGGGTATTCTTCCTGGGGAAATGGATTCGCCACGGCGGTAAATATCCCGACTGGAACCTGCGTCTATTCAAGCATAAACTAGGTCGCTACGAAAATCTAAACACGGAGAATGTCCGCAATACCGGAGATAACGAAGTACACGAGCACGTAGTTATCTCGGAAGGAAAAGTCGGTTATCTTCAAGAAGATATGCTTCATGAGGATTTCCGGGATTTGTTCCACTGGATAGAACGCCATAACCGTTATTCTAACTGGGAAGCACGGGTTTACTACAATATCCTCACGGGTCAGGACGATAGTAAAACCATTGGGGCTGATTTATTTGGAGATGCAGTCCAGCGGAAACGCTTTTTAAAAACTATTTGGGTCCGACTGCCCTTTAAGCCTCTGTTGCGATTTATCCTATTCTATATTATCCAACTGGGTTTTTTGGATGGTCGCGCTGGCTATATTTATGGCCGACTATTGAGCCAATATGAATATCAAATTGGGGTGAAACTGTACGAATTGCGTCAATTTGGTGGTCAGTTGAATGTGGCTAAAACCACCACAAACACGGTCACGCCTCAGTCTGTACCTCAAACAGTGGAAAAATGACGAAAACCGACACATCGACAGAAGCCTGGGTTGATCTGCGAAAGTATGATCAATCTGGGTTTGACCGGGGGAAGCCAGGATGGTTTATTTTGCTGTGGTGGCTGGTTCAGGCGATCGCCTTTCCCCTCACTCCTCACCCGTTTAATAACATTCGCTGTGGGATTTTGCGACTGTTTGGGGCCAAAATTGGTCAAGGGGTAATTATTCGACCTACCGCTAGGTTTACTTACCCCTGGAAAGTGGCGATCGGTGATTATAGTTGGATTGGTGATGATGTGGTACTTTATAGCCTAGACCGTATCGAAATCGGTGAGCATTGCGTGATTTCTCAAAAGTCCTATTTGTGTACCGGAAGCCACGATATCCATGACCCCGCTTTTGGTCTACAAACCGCCTCAATCGCGATCGCCCCTGGGGTGTGGGTGGCTACAGATTGCTTTATCGGACCGGGTGTGGCGATCGGTGCTAATACAGTTGTCGGCGCTAGATCCAGCGTCTTCAGTGACCTACCAGCAGCCCAAATTTGCTTAGGAACCCCCTGTCGTCCCCATTCCCCCCGAAATCTCATAATTAACAATTAATAATTAATAATTAATAATTAATAATTATGGGGGCGGGTTCTGTTAGTTGATCGCCTTCCCACCCCACCATATTAATAAACCCGATCCAACTCGGGGCTGCTGTTATTCATTCATAGTCTTATAGGTCGATACTGCGGAAGGTGAACTGCGGTTGAGGTAGCGGAAAATCCAATACTTAAATACCGCATCTAATATAACCGGAAAAGTTGCAATAAAGAGAAAGTTAAAATCTCGACTTTCTGCTACTCCTAAATTTCTAGCCACACTTTCCATAATTACCTCCCATAATAATTAATAATTAATAATTATGGGGGCGGGTTCTGTTAGTTGATCGCCTTCCCACCCCACCATATTAATAAACCCGATCCAACTCGGGGCTGCTGTTATTCATTCATAGTCTTATAGGTCGATACTGCGGAAGGTGAACTGCGGTTGAGGTAGCGGAAAATCCAATACTTAAATACCGCATCTAATATAACCGGAAAAGTTGCAATAAAGAGAAAGTTAAAATCTCGACTTTCTGCTACTCCTAAATTTCTAGCCACACTTTCCATAATTACCTCCCATAATAATTAATAATTAATAATTATGGGGGCGGGTTCTGTTAGTTGATCGCCTTCCCACCCCACCATATTAATAAACCCGATCCAACTCGGGGCTGCTGTTATTCATTCATAGTCTTATAGGTCGATACTGCGGAAGGTGAACTGCGGTTGAGGTAGCGGAAAATCCAATACTTAAATACCGCATCTAATATAACCGGAAAAGTTGCAATAAAGAGAAAGTTAAAATCTCGACTTTCTGCTACTCCTAAATTTCTAGCCACACTTTCCATAATTACCTCCCATAATAATTAATAATTAATAATTATGGGGGCGGGTTCTGTTAGTTGATCGCCTTCCCACCCCACCATATTAATAAACCCGATCCAACTCGGGGCTGCTGTTATTCATTCATAGTCTTATAGGTCGATACTGCGGAAGGTGAACTGCGGTTGAGGTAGCGGAAAATCCAATACTTAAATACCGCATCTAATATAACCGGAAAAGTTGCAATAAAGAGAAAGTTAAAATCTCGACTTTCTGCTACTCCTAAATGTCTAGCCACACTTTCCATAATTACCTCCCATAATAATTAATAATTAATAATTATGGGGGCGGGTTCTGTTAGTTGATCGCCTTCCCACCCCACCATATTAATAAACCCGATCCAACTCGGGGCTGCTGTTATTCATTCATAGTCTTATAGGTCGATACTGCGGAAGGTGAACTGCGGTTGAGGTAGCGGAAAATCCAATACTTAAATACCGCATCTAATATAACCGGAAATGTTGCAATAAACAGAAAGTTAAAATCTCGACTTTCTGCTACTCCGAAATGTCTAGCCACACTTTCCAGAATTACCTCCCAACCGTGGGGGGAGTGGAAACCTACGAACATATCAGTTAACAAAATAATGATAAATGCCTTGGCGCTATCACTGAGACCATAAATTATATCCCCCATAAATGATTTCAAAACTTGCACTTCTTGCTTGTTGTTAGACAAAATTAACACAAACGTAAACACTGATATAATATCAGCAAAAATGTTTTTAATAGCATTAGAACTTAATGTGCGATATTCCTCGGCAATTTTGATGGCTTTGGCTTGGGTTCTTTCCTCCAACTCTTCCTCGGTTAATTCTGGTATGAAACCCACCATCATCTCAAACTTTAACCTGGCCTCATATCTCTCGATTTCCATCAATGCTTCTTCTTCCATGTCAACATTCATAAATATGGGCGTGTTTTCATTTACCCAAAATCTATCGACCAAGGGACCAACCACAAAGTTTTTCGACAATTGCTGAGTCAGAAGCGGCACTAAAATCAAAATGAGAATAAATCTAATTGCAATAATAGTTTTAACTTTCGATTTCCGATAATCTTTAATGACCTGTTCTTCTGACTCTGGGTTAAGTTCCCGTTTAATGCGAGTCACAGTTCTGAGCAAAGTTCGAGGTAGAAAGCTAGTGCCGGAGTTTTCAGATTGGAGGTTATCTTTAAGATTATTATCCGCTTTGGGGGGAGAAATAGGGATATCTGAACTGAGAATAGACTTAGACTTTTGGGGAAGCGAAACCAGTCCATTTTCTGGATCGTTAGGTATCAGAGAACGGCTTTCTAAGTCCTCAAGTTTTACCAGTGCTTTAGATGTTGATGGTACTTTGCTTGGGGATTTTTTTTGATGATAACGGCTAGTTACAGCATCAATAAATTCTAGTTTTTCACAGACGATCGCAATGGTATCGGCATCTTGATGGCGATCGTAAATATCATCCTGATTCCGCAACTTTCGATTAAGTTCGGCGGGGTCTATTTGTTCGGAAATGGCGAAAATAGAGCGGCTAGTGTTAAATTCTGCCAACCGCATTTGAATGACTTGTAAATACCTATTAACCTCCGATTTAAAATAAGACAAGACTCGATCGCTATACTCATCAGAAGACGACCCGATCGCCTCACCATGAAAATGCTCATTTTCCAGAGAGCGGATTTTGAGAGCCGCATCTAATGCCTGATCTAAAGCTCGATCAGGAGTATCACGAAACCACTGATTAGCGCGATTGAGAAACCGCTTAAACTGAGTCCAATTTGAGGATGTCATAGTGAGTTGCCATAAACACCTATTTGAGGTTAGGCGCGAAAAAATGGTAATGTACGGGGTATATTAGCACTTTTACTGAAATGGCTGTGGTTTGGCAATCACTGTGGATTACCGGAGGCTCACGAACAGGTAAAACTACCCGTTTGGTAGAGCAATTTTGTCTTTGGAGTCAAATGTATCTAGGCGCTCTCAAAGCGCCCTATTCAGCCCCATTTAAGCCCAAGCACCCTCTACAAGGCTTGCGTCCCCTAGTTTTAGCTGCTAATGGAACCAATAAACGCCATTTAGTTGATAGGATAACCCAAGCATCTGCTGGACAATATCCATTTTCCGCCATCACCATTATGGGATTTTTTCAGCAGGAAGTGCTTTTGTTCTGGCCCCTGCTAATTGAAGCCCTAGACCTGAGAGCCCAATTTCCCCAGAGGTTGCGTCCTGAACTAGAACAGGAACTTGCCAGCCAACTTTGGAGTCCTGAAATCGATAGCGGAAAATTAACGGACCTTGGGAAAGGACGCGATCGCATTGTCCGTACAACCCTCGATCTATTACAACTAGCAGCACTCAGCGGCACGCCTGTTGAAGATCTGCCTAGTATTTTAGAACGCCATGAGGCTGTTGATGACATTCCTGAGACAACCTATACCTGTATGACCGAGATGCTCCTGCGTTGGCAAAATTGGTGTCAGCAAAAGGGATTACTGACTTATGGGATTATAGCAGATTTATATTGGCCACATTTGTTAAAGCATCCCACCTATCAAAAGCATCTGCTCAATCAGCATCGAGTTATCTTAGCCGATGATGTGGATGAATACCCAGCGATCGCCCGCCATGTATTCGAGTTTTTATTAGAGAATCAAGTGATGGGAGCATTTACTTACAATCCCCAAGGTGCAGTGAGACTAGGTTTAGGGGCAGATCCTAAATATCTAGCACAGTTGCAAGATCGCTGTCAGATAGAACAGCTTTCTCCTGTCGAGGGTTTAGCGAAAACTCTCGGTACTCAGGTGGTGTCATGGATAAATCAAGATTATGGTCACTTTCCCGACTTGAGCAACTCTCAGCAGTCAGTTTTTGCCATAGAAACCACCTCTAGGGCTGAACTATTGCGGCGGACTGCTACAACCATCATAGAAGCCATTAAAAATGATGAAGTACAGCCCCAGGATATTGCTATCATCGCTCCGGGGCTAGATGCGATCGCCCGCTATAGCATTCGGGAAATTTTAACCCATGAGGGTATTGCACTAGAAGAAATCCAACCACAGCAACCGCTGATCACTTCTTCCGTAGTGCGATCGCTACTTATCCTACTCGCCTTAGTATATCCAGGCTTAGGGCGGTTAGTAGATAGAGATGCGATCGCCGAAATGCTGACCATTATCAGTAGCCATATCCCAGAGAGTAAACACAGCAGCACATCAGACCCCGACTCACCCGCGGCCAATTTTCCCATCCAGAATGCGATCGATCCAGTGCGAGCCGGTTTATTAGCTGATCACTGTTTCGCCCTTGATGTGCAAAATCCGAAATTACTGCCAATTAATACCTTTCCACGCTGGGACTGCCTCGGCTACCGTGCAGCCAACACCTATAAATATATTTGTGAGTGGTTAGCCCTACAGCAACAGCAGTATCATCAGAACCTCCTCCCCAGTCCTGTCGCCTTATTAGAGCGAGCCATCCAGGAATTTTTCCTTCCTAGGGCTACAGGTTCATCTTACTTAATTATGGATATGAATCGCCCAGCCTTAAAGGTTTTTGCACAAATCGACCTGTTGCGGGAATTAATGGAAACCGCCATCCACTTTTGGAATATTTATACCAGAGACAAACCCCAGCCATCACCCTTAGAAACCGTCGAAATCACTCGCCAATTTATTGAACTGTTGCGCCGGGGAGTTGTGACCGCCAACCCCTATCCCATGGGAGAAATGGCTGTTAAACCTCATCGTGTCACCCTCGCCACCATTTTCCAATACCGTGTCAATCACCAATCCCATTCCTGGCACTTTTGGCTAGATGTGGCCTCACCCCTCTGGTTCCAAGAGGGAGCCAGTAGCCTTTGGGGTGCGCCTCTGTTTCTCAGAGATATTCAACAGCAGAGACAGCCTTGGACCAGTGAGGATATGATGGCAGCAAACCAACAAAGACTACAAAGGATAGTCTGGGATTTATTAAGTCGGGTTAGCGATCGCCTTTACCTGTGTCATAGTGAATTATCAGTTAACGGTCAAGAACAACTCGGACCTCTTCTACCCCTCGTTAATAGTGTACAATACGCCCCTAGACCTAATCTGTAGGGGCGAAAAATTTTGCGACCCTACATTCCCCAATAGTTGAAACCGTCGATAAACCTCAGATAAAACTGGGTAGTATATATATCAGTTCTGCCAAGAGAGAAGTTAGGAAAACCGCCATATGAATCAAATTAAATTTATGAAATCCCGCTCAATACCCCCCTAAACTCATCAGATAATCTCAATCATACCAAATATTTTTTAATGCTGATTAATTCCCAATTCAGCTATAATTCACCCTGAACCAGTAAATTCTCAGTGTTTGTGCATGACAAATATACTCAATAATACCTCTTGATTTTCCAGAATCAGTCACCGGAAAACCTCAATAATTTATGATTAAAAGTCACAGTTTCTGCGATATTAGTATACGGGCATTGACTGAGCCATCATTAATCTGTTTAAATTGATAGCCATTCATCTTATGGCGATGACTTCAAATCACCCATGTGGCTACCTTCCCCAAATCATGCCCCCAAAAACTTAAATAGCCTAACCGTTAAAATAACCCCTTGTCTATGCCAAAATTCCCAAGTCATCACCAATTAGGAGTCACCTCATGACCAGTTCAACCATTCCCACCGCCCCCGCTCAACTTGCGTTGCGAGTATCTCCTGGAGATCAAATTCTCAGCCTCAACCAAGTTGTCCTCATCTTTCCCGCCGAACCAATACCCAACAGATTTGAAACCTTCCCTGGGTCCATCACCAACATATTACCCGCCTCCAACGGCTTAGGGGATACCCTACTCGGAGAGGGAGGAGTCACACTATTTGTTCCCGATGAGCCAGGCTTTGAAGCTACAATTCAAGGTAGCAGTGAAACCGTAATAGTAGTTAGAGCCGGCGGACAAGACCAAGGATTCCTCACCGTTCTAAATCGAGAACCCGGTAGACTCCAAAGCCGTGCAGACGGCTCCTTTGTCTTTATCCCTGACGATGCAGGAGACCCAGAGCCAGACCCAGGGACTGACCCATCACCAGATCCAGGAACTGACCCAGGAACTGACCCAGACCCAGAACCCAGAGAAAATCAACCTCCCATAGCCAACGATGTTTTTGTCACCACCACCCAGGGACAAGACACCTTTTTTGATGTACTCTTCAACGACACAGACCCAGACGGAGATACCCTCAGCGTTCAAAACTTCAGCAGCACCGCCAACGGAGCCTTAATCTTCAACGGTGCGGGAATATTCACCTATCGACCTAACCCAGACTTCTTTGGTACTGATCGCTTTAGTTACAATGTCACCGACGGGACAGACTCCGACCTAGCGCAAGTGGTGATCTCAGTTCAACCTGGCGATTTAGCCCAAATTATCGAAGGAATAGGTCAAGGAACCACCGGAGATGACTCCATTATCGGCTCATCAGGGGATGATGTCATTAATGGTTTAGCTGGAAACGATACCATCTTCGGTTTAGCTGGAAACGACCTCCTACAAGGTGACGAAGGCGACGATCTACTCTTCGGCAACCAAGGCAACGATACCCTAGACGGCGGACCGGGTAATGATACCGCCTATGGAGGTCAGGACAATGACCTGATTATTGGTGGGGATGGTAATGACTTACTATTCGGCAACCTCGGCAACGATACCCTATTGGGGGGACCTGGTGCAGATTCTATGTATGGCGGGGACGGCAACGACTGCATTCGGGGTGGTGTTGGGAATGACTTGATTTTTGGTGACAAAGGTAATGATATCCTCTGGGGAGATGACGGCAACGACACGATTTATGGTGGCCAAGGAGATGATTTAATCTTCGGTAATGATGGTGCTGATCTATTATTTGGGGGAGTTGGAAACGATACCATTTTTGGTGGACCAGGAAACGATACTATCATCGGCGGCGAAGGTGATGATCAAATTGCTGGAGAAGTGGGAGATGATTTATTATTTGGAGGTCTCGGAGCCGATACCCTCACAGGTGGTTCCGGTAGTGACACCTTTGCGATCGCCGAAGGTAGTGGCGGCGGTAGCGTAGAAGAAGCTAATGTCATTAATGACTTCACTGGTGGGACTGATAAAATTGGTTTGTTGGGGAACCTCACCTTTGAACAACTCAGCATTACCCAAAGCGAGGAAAACGCCGGGAATGCTATTATCCGTAATGGTAGTGATGGAGAGTTCCTAGCAGTTCTCATTGGGGTTAACAGCAATAACTTAACCGCCTCCGATTTTGTCCCCGTCGTCGGCTTGGACATCGGCATACCCACACCACCCACACCGACACCACCGACACCACCGACACCACCGACACCACCGACACCACCGACACCACCGACACCACCGACACCCACACCGACACCACCGACACCCACACCGACCCCTCCTGTACCTCCACTTCCGCCACCCCCACCCCCTATCAACTTGCCACCTAACGCAGTTGATGACCGGGTGAGACGAGCAGTGAACCAACCAGTGACCTTTGACGTACTCGCCAATGATAGCGACCCAGAAGGGCAACCTATTAGGGTGATTGAATTTACCATGACCACAGGGGGGGACTTAATCCAAAGTCCTGCTGACCCCAGAGGCGGAACATTTACTTATACTCCTAATCCTGGCTTTGTAGAGCCGGAAACCTTTACCTATACCATAACTGATGGTAGTGGTAACACTGCCCAAGCCACTGTATTTATACAGGTTAATCAACCGCCAGAATTAGTAGTTAATCGCGGGATTATCCTACTGCCAACTCAGCAACAAACCATCACAGTTAATAACCTATTTGCCGAAGACCCAGACAATCTTCCGACTGAGGTATTTTATGAGGTATTAAGAGAGCCTCAAGCTGGTATTATGCAGAGATTGGGGACTACTTCCACCGATCGCATTAGAACTGGCGATCGATTCAGCCAAGAAAGCATTAATACTGGTGCTATTATCTATACCTCTGGTAGAGAGTCTGGCGTAGATGATTTAGTATTCCGACTCACAGATAGTGTGGCCACCTTACCCCAGCAAATCTTTAGTATCTCAGTCGTGGATGACTTCATTCAGGGAACTGATGAAGATGACAACATAGAGGGTACCGCCTTGAGTGAGTACATTCAAGGATTTGGTGGTAATGATACCCTCGTGGGTGTTGGCGGTCGAAATATCCTCGATGGAGGTCCGGGAAATGACTCCATAGTGGGGGGAAGTGGTAATGATGTCATTGATGGTGGAGAAGGAAACGATACCCTATTGGGTAACGAAGGTAACGACTCCATCTTTGGTGGACCCGGTAACGATTCCATCATTGGCGGTAGCGGAATTAACAGTCTATTTGGAGAAGGTGGAGACGATACCATTATCGGCGGTGATGATGGTAATTTACTCAGTGGTGGTGTTGGTAATGACTCCCTCACTGGTGGCACAGGTAACGATACCATTTTTGGTGGTGATGGTAATGACACCATAATTACTGAGCGAGGCGATAACCAATTATTTGGAGATGACGGTAACGATTTAATCTTCGGTGGAATTGGTCGAGATCTCATTCAAGGCGGACCAGGCAATGATACCCTAATTGCTGGCTCTGGTAATAACACCATTTTTGGTGGACTGGGTAACGATTCTATCGTTGGCGGCGAGGGAGATGACACCCTGTTTGGTGGTGAAGGTAACGACACCATTGATGGAATTGGCGGTGATAACAGCATCTTTGGCGGCGCTGGGAATGATTCGATTATAGCCGGACCCGGTAATGATACCGTATTTGCTGGACCAGGTAATGATCAGGTCTTTGGTGGTGATGGTAACGACCTCATCTTCGGAGACAGTGGCAATGATACCATCTTTGGTGGCACTGGAGATGATACCATATCTGGGGGAGCAGGTTCTGACCTACTCACAGGAAATTCCGGTAACAATGTCTTCTACTACCTCAACCCCGGCGAGGGAGTCGATATCATCACTGATTTTAAACAACCAGGAAACGATCGCTTCTTAATTGTATCTGGAGAAAACAATTTTGATGGCTTAGTTCCCACCGTTGGCACCGCCGCCGCACCCCTCCAAAGTGCTATCATTAGCGCTCTAGGCTCCGAAGGTACCGACATTAGCGGACGACAATTAATTATCTTCCAAGACACCTTTGATAATATTCAAGCCGTTAACGCCGCGCTCAAAAATCAAAGGGGTTCAGATGGCGGTTCCGCTTTGTTCCTCTACCGGAATAACCTCACCTATCCAGGTTTCCAAGGTAACTATATTCTCGGTTTTGACCCGGACTTATCTGATGATAGTTTACCCGCCTTTGACCTGGCTATTCTGCAATCAATTGATCCTTCGACCGATAACATTAGTACCATTCTCGGCTCTAATGATTTCATCATCATCTAGCCATAGTTCCTGATTTCCCAAAGCCGGGGAGAACAGTTAAACCCATATCCTCCCCTGTTTCAATATTCCCCCTAATACTTGATCACTATTAAGGAGTTCCATCATGACTGGTGTTAATATCCCTACCACCCTCGCTCTCATCTCTCGCCGAGTTATTCCTGGTAATAGTCTACTAAACACTAATAATATTGAATTAATTTTTCCGGCTGACCCCATTCCTGGTAAATTTCAAACCTTTGGGGGGACTATCGGGGATACCATGACCGGAGCCAATGGGGAACTCTTATTTATTCCTGAACAACCGGTTTTACAAGCTGTTTCGATCGCTACCAGTTCCATTGTTTATCTTGAACAAACTGACTCAGGCTTGCAAAGTCTCACAGGACAAGTCGGAGAAACTTTACCTGGTGGTGGCGGGGAAATTCTTTTTCGACCAGAGGGTTTTGAGTTTCCCGAACCCGAACCCGCACCAACTCCCGCACCAACTCCCGCACCAACTCCCGCACCAACTCCCGCACCAACTCCCGCACCAACTCCCGCACCCGACCCAGAACCCGCACCCGACCCAGAACCCGCACCCGACCCAGAACCAGAAATCATCACCATACAAGGTTCAGGAGTTGGTACAGAGGGAAACGATACCATTCTGGGTAGTGATTTTAATGATGCGATCGATGGTGTAGGTGGTAATAACATCATTTTCGGTTTAGGGGGAGATGACTTTATCCGAGGGGGTGATGGTGCAGACTCCATTAATGGCAATGCCGGTAATGATACCATCTATGGTGGCGACGGAGATGATTGTATCCGGGGTGGTCAGGGTAATGATCTGATTTTTGGTGAAGGTGGGAATGACCTGTTATTCGGTGATAAAGATGCTGATATCCTCTTCGGTGTCTCTGGTAATAACACCATGTATGGAGGTCAAGGTAATGACAGCCTCATAGGGGGTGAAAATGACGACCTGATGTTTGGCGATAAGGGTAACGATACATTATTAGCTGGTGGTGGCAATAATACCCTTTATGGTGGCGCTGATAATGATTTCCTGTTTGGTGGGACTGGTAACGATTTACTCTTTGGTGATGATGGTAATGATGAACTCGTTGGTGGTAAGGGGAATGATACTATCTTTGGCGGTCCCGGTGACGACATAATTTTTGGCGGTGATGGTAATGATATATTAAGAGGCGGAAAGGGTAACGATCGCCTCTTTGGAGATGAAGGTAATGATTTACTAGAAGGCGGTCGTGGTGTTGATACCCTCACTGGTGGTGGTGGTAGAAATATATTTGTTGTTGGCTTAGTTGTCAGTGCGTCTGAAGGTGGTGGTAGTGTAATTACAGGTACCACTGGCGGCGCTTCCCCAGAATTAGCAGATTTGATCACCGACTTTCAAGCTGGTGTTGACAAAATTGGATTAACCGGAGGACTCACCTTTGCGGATATTGAAATTCGTCGTGGTGAAGGTGCCAATATCAGAAATACATTGCTCATAGACCGCAATACCGGAGACTTTTTAGCAGTTTTATTAAATGTAGATCCAGCCATGCTGGACGAAACAGATTTTCTCATCGACCCAGACGGACCTTTAGTAGATCCTGAACCTGAACCTGAACCTGAACCCGGACCTGAACCTGAACCCGAACCTGAACCTGAACCTGAACCCGAACCCGAACCCGAACCCGAACCTGAACCCGGACCCGACCCAGAACCCGAACCCGACCCAGAGCCAGAACCTAGTCCGACTCCGACTCCGACTCCTAGTCCTGAACCGACTCCCACTCCTCCTGTTCCCACTCCTCCCCCGGTTCCCACGCCAACCCCGACCCCGACTCCGACTCCGACCCCGACTCCGACTCCGACTCCTTCTGATGGTATTGAAGCCGGAAATGATACCCTTAGTGTGGCACAGAACAGTTCATTAAACGTTAATAATTCCACTCTGTTAGAGAATGATAGTCCGTCAAGACCAGGGGATATTCTCACCATCACAGATCTACCATCAACCACCAGCGAAGGTGGCACAATCGAGCGGACTAATTCATCTTTTATCTATACACCACCCAGGGATTTTGTGGGGGTAGATAGTTTCGTTTATACGGTGCGAGATAGTGCTGGTCAAACTGCTACTGCTACAGTTTTCATTAATGTAGAGTTAGTTAATGAGCCTCCTGTTATTGACCTCAATTCTGCCGCACCTGGGAACGATTTTAGCACCGACTTTACCGAAGGAGATTCTCCTGTCCGTATTGGCGCACTGGGTAGTATTAGCATTAGCGACCCAGATGGTGATGATATAGTTTCAGCCACTGTTACTATTACCAACCCCGCCAATGGAGAGGAAGAAGGTTTATCAATTACCGGGCTTTTATCTCCCAATATTACCGCCGATGCTTATGACCCAAATACGGGGGTTTTACTACTCACTGGAACTGCGCCTCCCGTAGCTTATGAAGATGCCATTTCCCGAATATTTTATAATAACACATCCCTAGCACCAGGGACAAGCGATCGCCTAATTACCGTCATCCTTAGTGATGGCATTGAAGACAGTAATCCCGCCAATTCTATCATTAGGATTACCGCCATTAATAACCCCCCGGAAAATACAGTTCCCGAACCACAAGAAACCGATGGAGAAACCCCCTTAGTATTCAGTGAAGAGAACAACAATTCCATTAGTATTGCCGACCCTGATGCTGGTAGTAGCCCAGTAGAAGTTAGCCTAGTTGCCACCAACGGCATTTTAACAGTCGGCACCAATACAGAAGGGGTGCAAATTAACGGCAGCGACACCGACACCCTAACCCTTACAGGTGTAATAGATTCACTTAACCGCGTCCTAGATGGTTTAACCTTTACCCCCACCGAGGGATTTAATGCCCAAAACGGACAGTTAGAAATTACCACCAACGACCTCGGAAACACCGGAGAAGGCGGTCCTTTAACGGCTACAGATACCATCACCATTGAAACCCTAAACCGACCACCCGTCGCGGAAGATGATCAGGTTGATGCTTTACTAAATACTGCCATAAACATCCCTGGGGAAACTTTACTAGCTAATGATAGCGACCCTGATGGTGATGTTCTGACCATCATAGAAGTGGCTAATGCTAATAACGGTACAGTAGAACTAGACCCAGAAGCCGGTGATGTGTTATTTACCCCGGACTCGGACTTTCTCGGAGAAGCTAGTTTTGAGTACACCATTAGTGATGGACGTTCAGGTACTGACACAGCCACAGTGACGGTGCTGGTAAAATCTCTCCCTACGGCTGTTGATGACGAGAATAACACCCTTGCTAACCAAATTTTGAGTGTTGAGTCATCGGAGGGAGTTCTCGCCAATGACTTCGATTTAGACGGGGATCCGTTAACGGTTGTGGCTTTTGATGGCAGGAGCGCTCAGGGTGCTACAGTACAAGTTAATCCCGATGGTAGTTATACATTCGACCCCAGAAATGCTAATGCTTTATTGGCGTTGCGGGAAGAACAGGAGATAGTTGATACTTTCACGTACACTATCGAGGATATTGATGGTAATCAGGCTACGGCTACCGTCCGCATTACTGTAACTGGAGTTAATGAACCTCCTGTTGCTGTCGATGATAGCAATAGTATCCTGGCGAATACAGTCTTAACTGTAAATGCGGCTCAAGGAGTTTTGGTTAATGATACCGACCCGGAAGGGGGTCTGTTAGAAGTGGTTGGTTTTGACTCTAATAGTTCTCGGGGTGCTACAGTTACCGTTAATTCTAATGGTAGCTACACCTACAACCCAACCGCAGTAGAATCATTTATAGCATTGCGGGCTGGTGCCACCTTAGAAGATACCTTCACCTATACAGTAGCTGATGATATGGGTAGTACAGCCACCGCTACTGTCACCATTACTGTCACCGGGGTTAATGAACCACCCAGTAACAACGTACCAGAAACCCAAGCCACTAATACTGATACACCGCTGGTATTTAGCACAGAAACTGATAATGCTATTACCATTGCTGACCCAGACGCGGGGGATGACCCGTTAGTGGTGACTATAGTGGCGACCAATGGGACAGTTACCCCTGGGGAAAATACCGAAGCGGTGGAAGTTACTGGCGAAAACACGGAAACTCTCACCTTGACTGGTACTCTCTCAGCTATTAACCAAGCCTTAGAAGGGTTAACATTTACCCCATTACCAGAGTTTCTCAACGAAAATGGTAGCTTGGAAATTACGACTAATGACCAAGGTGGTGGAGATCCTGATAATCCTTTAACGGCTACAGATACCATCACCATTGAAACCCTAAACCGACCACCCGTCGCGGAAGATGATCAGGTTGATGCTTTACTAAATACTGCCATAAACATCCCTGGGGAAACTTTACTAGCTAATGATAGCGACCCTGATGGTGATGTTCTGACCATCATAGAAGTGGCTAATGCTAATAACGGTACAGTAGAACTAGACCCAGAAGCGGGTGATGTGTTATTTACCCCGGACTCGGACTTTCTCGGAGAAGCTAGTTTTGAGTACACCATTAGTGATGGACGTTCAGGTACTGACACAGCCACAGTGACGGTGCTGGTAAAATCTCTCCCTACGGCTGTTGATGACGAGAATAACACCCTTGCTAACCAAATTTTGAGTGTTGAGTCATCGGAGGGAGTTCTCGCCAATGACTTCGATTTAGACGGGGATCCGTTAACGGTTGTGGCTTTTGATGGCAGGAGCGCTCAGGGTGCTACAGTACAAGTTAATCCCGATGGTAGTTATACATTCGACCCCAGAAATGCTAATGCTTTATTGGCGTTGCGGGAAGAACAGGAGATAGTTGATACTTTCACGTACACTATCGAGGATATTGATGGTAATCAGGCTACGGCTACCGTCCGCATTACTGTAACTGGAGTTAATGAACCTCCTGTTGCTGTCGATGATAGCAATAGTATCCTGGCGAATACAGTCTTAACTGTAAATGCGGCTCAAGGAGTTTTGGTTAATGATACCGACCCGGAAGGGGGTCCGTTAGAGGTGGTTGATTTTGACTCTAATAGTTCTCGGGGTGCTACAGTTACGGTTAATCCTAATGGTAGCTACACCTTTGACCCAAGGGAGGTAGAATCATTTATAGCATTGCAGGAAGGGGAAACTTTAGAAGATACGTTTACTTACACAGTAGCTGATGATATGGGTCTTACAGCCACGGCTACCGTCACCATTACTGTCACCGGGGTTAATGAACTTCCTGTTGTGGATCTGAGTCCTGATGATTCGGGAACCCTTAATTTTGCCACTACTTTCACCGAAAAAGAGCCACCAGTTTTGATCGCTTCTGGTGATGGTGTTAGGATTACCGACCCTGATAATGATAGCCTAGTGGGCGCTACTGTCAGGATTACTAATCTGTTAGATGGGGATTTTGAGGAATTAGCAGTTAATACGGGTGATACCGATATTACGGCTAATTATAATCAAACTACGGGGGTGTTAACACTCTCTGGGGAAAATTCCCTGAGTGTTTACGAAGAGGTTTTGGCAACGGTAACATATATAAATCGTTCCCTCGATCCAAATACAAGCGATCGCATTATTGAAGTCGTGGTAAATGATGGCAGGGATGATAATAACCCCCTAGCTGTTAGCACTATTTCTGTCGTGGCGGTTAATGACCCCCCTGTAATTGATTTAGATACCACTAACAGTGTCGTCGGCGGTAACAACTTCGCTACTACCTTTGAAAGGGGAGGAGAGCCAGTGGCGATCGCTTCCAATAATGTCAGCATTACCGACCCAGATAATACTACCATCCAATCCGCAACTATTACTCTGACCAATCCCATCAATGGGGAAGATGAGGGTTTATCCGTCATTGGCGGACTTCCGGGGGGTATCACTGCCGAAACCTATAATCCCGAAACGGGGGTTCTTAGCCTCTCTGGTAGTGCCTCTTTAGCCAACTATCAAACAGCTATTTCCCGCGTGTTTTACAACAATACCTCAAACCGTCCTAATACCACAGACAGGATAGTAACAGTGGTCGTGAATGATGGCAGTGATGACAGTAATCAACCTCGGACAACTATTGATATGTTTGTTCCTCTGATTGCTAATGATGTTGGTCCGATTGTTACCAATATCCAATCGGAATTTGAGGTATTATTTATTGATATACTCTCTAATGATATCTTTCCAGAAGGTGTGAATCCTACTTTGACTCTAAGCGAAAGCGAATTCGAATCACCTACTATACTTTCGCCGGCGGAAGCACCTAATGAAATAAGGTACACCGTTGTTGGTACTTTTACCGAGGAGGATCGATTTACATACACTATGAGTGCGGATGGCCAGTCAGCAACAGCCACAGTTATCGTTGATAGGAGACCCGCACCTGGGGATACTCCTGTCAGTCTTGAAGGCGGTAATTTTGGTGACTTGTTATATGGTGGTACTGGTAATGATACCTTATCAGGATTGGGCGGTAATGATACGCTATTTGGTGGTTTGGGGAGTGATTCTTTGGTAGGAGGAGAGGGAAATAATCGCTTTTTATACCAGAGTCCTGATGATGGTGGCGGCACAGCATTTAATGCTGATAGTACAGGTAGTATTACTGAACAAATTGGTACGGGGTTATATGATACGATCGCCGATTTCACAGGTCTGGGAGAAACCGAAGGAGATGCGATCGCTTTATCTAGTGATTTGATTCCCAATACTGACCGCATTCTCCTAACCGTTCAAACTGATATTTCATCTAATGTCTTGGATGGAAATAATCTGTTTGCTTATGATGATGGTAGCCATACTTACATCATTTATGATGGTGATGGTGATAATACTACCGGGGACGACTCCCAGATTTTAGCCAGACTCCAAAATATCACAGGGATAACCGAGTTATCACCCGATGATTTTCTGATTTTTTAGAGAGTCTCACCCGCCTATAACAGGCGGGTATGTCCTGCTTTTGGGGAGGAATATAGCCAACTCCAGAACCCGCCTCTACTCGTGAATATGGTATGATATTACTTCAACCCTAACCTTTTTCGTAGCCAAGTTGCACCCATAAATAATAAGGGAGTGGCGATTAAACCCACACTGATAAAATGTAGGGGAAAGTGGAAGTAAAAATACCATAAAATCAGAACTCCATAGGTCGAGTCTATATGGTCAAACAGATAAGTAATGATATTCGCTTCTTCTCCCGGGGCAATATTTAGCCGACGTTTGATATAAGAGTTGGGCAATTCTGACAGGTTAAATACCAACCCCGTTAGCAACCCAAATTCAACCGCCTTAAAGTCTTGGAAATGGATAGGAAAATCCGGGTTAATTCCCGCCAATGATTCTAGGAATTGAAACCCGAATACACTCACCATAAAAGTGAGGGGTAGACTAATGAGACCCCGCCATTTTTTGTTTTCGCCAAACCATTCTTTTTGCACCGGGAAGTTTAATAATTGAAACGGTGGAGTTTTCCATAAGAATGCTTCTAAAACTCCTGCCACAAATAACCCGCAGGCTATCCACATCAAATTCAGTAAGTCCCAGGTTAGCATTGATAATATATCAGTTCTTGTCATGGCATGAGATTAATAGAGTCAATTTATTATCCATTATAAATTATCCCGCCCCCATACTGTATTATTAATGGGATATCGTCGCTTAATAGGATTCCCTGTAGTAGAGCGATCGCTTTTTGGCTCCCGCATCAAAGGGCTATTTCACATCAACTATCCGGCATCATCAGACCCCAGTCCCAGCCCTCAAAAAGTTTTACAAAATTGAGGGAGGTGTGATAGAGTTATCTGGTTGGCTTACTAAAGCCCTAGTTAATCATCTCGTTTTCCCAATCAGAAACCGAGACCAATGACTCCTCGCTGGTTTCGGGGTTATCCTCTGAAGCTCAGGGGAATCGAGTCTACCTAATCCCATCTGGTCAGGAAACAATCCAATATATTCTCAATCAAGCTGTGTGTGCAGTTGTTAGCTGAACACAGACGGGCTGCGATTTATTGACTGAATAATCTGGATAATTACGACCAGTTTCCGAGATTCACGTCGTGTCTCTCTCCGAGGCTGTATTTGGCTCAAGTAGTTGAGTTTTTTCCCATGCAGATTGATGGGGGTTTTTTGTGCTGTCAAAAATCCCACACCAACCATTAAACCTGCCAACCTCTTGACTATTATCAGCCAATCCCCAACTTATTCCAGATGATTTTCCTGACTCATAAATAAAGGGGAAACACAGCCATAACTAAGATGATGTCAAATCCCAAAACTTTCACCATTCCGTATTCCCGCCATTTCCGAGAATGGCTAGACCCACAGCAACTCAGCCTAGGACTCACCACCTATCAAACCAACCGCCTCTGTCTCAGAGGACTCCAACCCGACCGCCAAATCTACACCCCATCTGGGAATTTGACCCTCCCATGGCACTTCAGGCTACCTCAGACCGCCTCTATGTCCTGGCTGCCACTCACCCCACTGGACCCGACCCCAGACCGGAGGGAGTCAGGGTCATAGAACTTCAGACCCACCCCCTCATTCCCCAACAGGAGCAGGCTGGAAAAACAGTTTTTCCCTCTACCACTGCATCTTGAGTCCATAGCTGCCCAAGTCTAAAATTCCGAGCCAAAATGTCTTTATCAACCCCAACCCTCCATAAAAATATCATCTATGTCACCGGATTACCCCGGTCCGGTTCAACTCTCACCTGTCAACTGCTGGGAGAACATCCAGCCATTTATAGTCCCGGTCACAGTTCCCCCTTACTCAGTGGGATTAAAACCCTGCAACGCCACCTGAGTGATAACGAGTTTTTGCTCTCCCAACTCGACCATCAATTTGAACCCGTCTATCAACGGCTGTTGAATGCCTATCGGGGATTTATCAACGGTTGGTTTGCCGAAACGGAGAAAAACTGGGTCGTTGATAAAAATCGAGGTTGGCTGAACTCCCTGGATTTAGCCCTACACCTAGACCCCAACTGTCGCATGGTCGTTTGTGTCAGGGAACTGGGACAAATCTATGGTTCCATTGAACAGCAACACCAGAAGACTCTCCTGCTAGACTTTCCCGATGACTTAGCCAATCTCGCCCCTTACCAAAGATGTGAGCGGCTGTTTGCCCCTCAAGGAGTGGTTGGCGGTCCTCTGGGAGCGATTCAGGGGCTACAGGAGAGAACTCCAGAGCAGCAAGAACGGTTATTTTTCGTGGTTTTCGAGCATTTGATGAGCCAACCCCTGGAAGTCATGGGGGACTTATTCACCTGGTTGAACCTAGAACCCGTGAAGATTGACCCCCAAAACCTAACGGTGCGACCCTCAGAAGCCGACAGTTATTACCGCTTCAAATATCTCCATCAAACCTATCCCCAAATTCAGCCCCCAGGGAAACATCCGATTTCCTCTCGGATGCAACTCGAACTGCAAACCTCTTATCGCTGGTTTTACGAGTTGTTCTATCCGGGACTCTTACCCACTGTAACAGGAGACTCCTGAGCGTGAAACCCAATTTAGCTCGTCCGCCTAGCCTTTAGCCTGCCTCCCCCCACAGACGGGAGAGGCATCCTAAGCTGCACTCTGTTTTCACCCATCAGTCATTTTTATTTATCTAAAGGAGGTCAACATCATGGCAATTTTTAGAGTTAATCAAGCCACAGATAATGGTTTAGGCGATACAGAAGGAACCCTAAGCTGGGCAATATTTGAGGCGAATAAAGACCCCGCAGCCGCCACAATTGTCCTAGAAACCAATGTGACCATTGAAGGTGTGATGAAGCGGTTGATTAACAGCGACATCACCATTACCGGGGATGACCCGGATACCCCGGAAATAGAGACAGCCACCATTAGCGGTGGTGACAAGTTTCGCCCCCTGTTTGTCAAGTCAGGAACCGTCAACCTCAACAACTTGACTCTCACCGAGGGGAAAGCCTTGGGTGGCAGTAGTAACCGGGGCGGCGGGGGTGCCGGGATGGGGGGTGCGCTGTTCATTTATGATGGGACGGTCACGATTGAGAATGCTCAGTTTACCAACAACCTTGCCCAGGGTGGGAATGGTGCTGTAGATGAATTGGACGCTGGCGGCGGCGGGATGTTTGGTGATGCTGGCGGCGGCGGCGGCGGCGGGTTGTTTGGTGGTTCCGGCGTTGACGGCTTCGGTGGCTATGGCGGCTTCGGTGACTATGGCGGCTTTGGCGGCGGCCCCGGCCCCGGCCCAGGCGGCTTTGGCGGCGGAAGCGGCCCCGGCGGCGGCGGCCGCGGCGGCTTTGGCGGCGGCGGCGGCGACAGCGGCTTCGGTCGCGGCGGCTTTGGCGGCGGCGGCGGCGAATTCGGCTTCGGTGGCTATGGCGGCGGCGGCGGCTTTGGCGAAGGCTTTGGCAATGGCGGCTTTGGCGGCGGCTTTGGCGGCGGCGGCGGCGGCGGCGGCGCGGGATTCGGTGGTGCGATTTTCATTCGCAGTGGCAGCCTGAGCATTTCGGACACCAGCTTCAGTAATAACAGCACCACAGGTGGAACAGGGGCTAACCAGGGTCAGGGACTCGGCGGTGCTATCTTCGCCATGAAGTCCACCACCAACACGAACGGTAACCACCAAGGAATGCCTAGCGATTTGCCAGTCGTACAACTCGGCAACGTTAGCTTCACCTCTAACAGTGCAGCCAACGCCGACGGGACTGCACCCGCAGATGGGGTCGGCGAAGACCAAAATAATAATGATATTTTCGGAACCATCGGGACATTCATCACCGAAGTCACCGTACCCAATGACCAAACCTACGGTATCGGACAGGAACTCGAATTTACCGTCACTTTCTCAGAGGCGGTGACTATCACCGGTGCGGTCTCCTTGCCCATTACCCTAGACACAGGAGGTGTGGTGAATGCCACCCTGGTGGGTGATGGGTCATCTTCTACCAGCCACACTTTCCGTTACACGGTTAATGAGGGCGATGAGGATACCAATGGCATCGAGGTTGGTACGGCTTTAGTCTTACCTGCCGGTGCCACCATTCAAAATGACGATGGCTTCACGGCTAACCGAACCTTAAATAATATCGGCGATACCACAGCCATCCTGGTTGATGGCGTAGCCCCCACTTTAACCTCAGTAGCCATAGCTTCTAGTAATGCCAACAGTGATTTAGCCAAACTTGGGGATACGGTGACAGTAACTTTTACCGCTAGTGAACCCCTCAGTGAGTTGCCTGCGGTGACTATTGGTGGTCAAGCTGCCACAGTGACGAATACTGGTGATAATGATTACAGCGCCACCTATACTCTGCAAGCCGCAGATACCGAAGGGGATTTACCGATTAATATTACCTTTAGCGATGTGGCCGGTAATGCAGGAACGGCAGTAACAGATACAACTGACTCTAGTAGTGTAACTTTTGATAGGACTCCCCCAACAGTCACCTTAACGACCGAGGCAGCGGATACAGTCAATGCTGCCTTTACCGTGACTGCCACTTTCAGTGAAGAGGTCACTGACTTTAACGCCTCGGATATTACCGTAGCTAACGGCACAGTCGGTAATTTTGAGGTAGTTAATGCTACGACTTACACCTTTGATATTACTCCTACGGATGATGGTGAGGTTACTGTAGATATTGAGGCAGATGTGGCAACGGATTTGGCGGGGAATCCTAATATTCCTGCCACCACCCAGTTAACTCGGACAGCGGATATTACTCCCCCAACAGTAACCTTAACTACCGATGCAGCGGATACAGTGAATGCTGCCTTTACCGTGACTGCCACTTTCAGTGAAGATGTCACTGACTTTAACGCCTCGGATATTACCGTAGCTAACGGCACAGCCAGTAATTTTGAGGTAGTTGACGCTACTACTTACACCTTTGATATTACTCCTACCGCTGAGGGTGATGTCACTGTAGATATTGCCGCCGGTGGGGCAACGGATTTGGCAGGGAATAGTAATCTGGCTGCCACCCAGTTAACTCGAATTTATGATATCACCCCTCCAACAGTAACCTTAACGACCGATGCAGCGGATACAGTGAATGCTGCCTTTACCGTGACTGCCACTTTCAGTGAAGAGGTCACTGACTTTAACGCCTCGGATATTACCGTAGCTAACGGCACAGTCGGTAATTTTGAGGTAGTTAATGCTACGACTTACACCTTTGATATTACTCCTACGGATGATGGTGAGGTTACTGTAGATATTGAGGCAGATGTGGCAACGGATTTGGCGGGGAATCCTAATATTCCTGCCACCACCCAGTTAACTCGGACAGCGGATATTACTCCCCCAACAGTAACCTTAACTACCGATGCAGCGGATACAGTGAATGCTGCCTTTACCGTGACTGCCACTTTCAGTGAAGATGTCACTGACTTTAACGCCTCGGATATTACCGTAGCTAACGGCACAGCCAGTAATTTTGAGGTAGTTGACGCTACTACTTACACCTTTGATATTACTCCTACCGCTGAGGGTGATGTCACTGTAGATATTGCCGCCGGTGGGGCAACGGATTTGGCAGGGAATAGTAATCTGGCTGCCACCCAGTTAACTCGAATTTATGATATCACCCCTCCAACAGTAACCTTAACGACCGATGCAGCGGATACAGTGAATGCTGCCTTTACCGTGACTGCCACTTTCAGTGAAGATGTCACTGACTTTAACGCCTCGGATATTACCGTAGCTAACGGCACAGCCAGTAATTTTGAGGTAGTTAATGCTACGACTTACACCTTTGATATTACTCCTACGGATGATGGTGAGGTTACTGTAGATATTGAGGCAGATGTGGCAACGGATTTGGCGGGGAATCCTAATATTCCTGCCACCACCCAGTTAACTCGGACAGCGGATATTACTCCCCCAACAGTAACCTTAACTACCGATGCAGCGGATACAGTGAATGCTGCCTTTACCGTGACTGCCACTTTCAGTGAAGAGGTCACTGACTTTAACGCCTCGGATATTACCGTAGCTAACGGCACAGTCGGTAATTTTGAGGTAGTTAATGCTACGACTTACACCTTTGATATTACTCCTACGGATGATGGTGAGGTTACTGTAGATATTGAGGCAGATGTGGCAACGGATTTGGCGGGGAATCCTAATATTCCTGCCACCACCCAGTTAACTCGGACAGCGGATATTACTCCCCCAACAGTAACCTTAACTACCGATGCAGCGGATACAGTGAATGCTGCCTTTACCGTGACTGCCACTTTCAGTGAAGATGTCACTGACTTTAACGCCTCGGATATTACCGTAGCTAACGGCACAGCCAGTAATTTTGAGGTAGTTGACGCTACTACTTACACCTTTGATATTACTCCTACCGCTGAGGGTGATGTCACTGTAGATATTGCCGCCGGTGGGGCAACGGATTTGGCAGGGAATAGTAATCTGGCTGCCACCCAGTTAACTCGAATTTATGATATCACCCCTCCAACAGTAACCTTAACGACCGATGCAGCGGATACAGTGAATGCTGCCTTTACCGTGACTGCCACTTTCAGTGAAGATGTCACTGACTTTAACGCCTCGGATATTACCGTAGCTAACGGCACAGTCGGTAATTTTGAGGTAGTTAATGCTACGACTTACACCTTTGAGGTCACTCCTACGGATGATGGTGAGGTTACTGTAGATATTGAGGCAGATGTGGCAACGGATTTGGCGGGGAATCCTAATATTCCTGCCACCACCCAGTTAACTCGGACAGCGGATATTACTCCCCCAACAGTAACCTTAACTACCGATGCAGCGGATACAGTGAATGCTGCCTTTACCGTGACTGCCACTTTCAGTGAAGATGTCACTGACTTTAACGCCTCGGATATTACCGTAGCTAACGGCACAGTCGGTAATTTTGAGGTAGTTAATGCTACGACTTACACCTTTGAGGTCACTCCTACGAATGAGGGTGATGTTACGGTAGATATTGCCGCCGGTGGGGCAGATGATTTAGCAGGGAATAGTAATATTGCTGCCCCCCAGTTAACTCGGATTTATGATATCACTGCACCCGATGCACCGACGATTACCAGCACGGGTGTCACCAACAACCCCACCCCAGACATTACCGGAGAAGCCGAAGCCGGAAGCACCGTCGAAGTCTTCAAAGGTGGAACATCTCTGGGGACAACCATTGCTGATGGGGATGGCAACTGGACATTTACCCCAGACACCGACTTAGCCGAAGGTGAGTTTGACTTCACGGCTACTGCCACCGATGCTGCGGGGAATGTTTCTGGGACTTCTAACCCAGTTACCTTAACCATCGATATTACCCCACCCGATGCACCGACGATTACCACCAGTGATATCACCAACGGCGTGATTCAAGGAACAGCCGAACCCGGAAGCACAGTCGAAATCTTCCTAGACGGTGACTCTATCGGTACAGCTACGGCTGATGGGGATGGAAACTGGACATTTACCAGTAGTGAGGAACTCAGTGCCGGAATTTTGACAGCTACAGCCACCGATGCTGCTGGTAACATCTCTGAGGCATCTGATGGTTTCACCTTAGATGAACCCGTAGACGACGACGATGAACCCGTAGACGACGACGATGAACCCGTAGACGACGACGATGAACCCGTAGACGACGATGAACCCGTAGACGACGACGATGAACCCGTAGACGACGACGATGAACCCGTAGACGACGATGAACCCGTAGACGACGATGAACCCGTAGACGACGACGATGAACCCGTAGACGACGACGATGAACCCGTAGACGACGACGATGAACCCGTAGACGACGATGAACCCGTAGACGACGATGAACCCGTAGACGACGATGAACCCGTTGATGAGGAAACTCCTGTAGACGAGGAGGAACCCGTTGATGAGGAAACTCCTGTAGAAGAGGAAACTCCTGTTGATGAGGAAACTCCCGTAGACGAGGAGGAACCCGTAGACGAGGAGGAACCCGTTGATGAGGAAACTCCTGTTGATGAGGAAACTCCTGTAGACGAGGAGGAACCCGTTGATGAGGAAACTCCTGTAGAAGAGGAAACTCCTGTTGATGAGGAAACTCCCGTAGACGAGGAGGAACCCGTTGATGAGGAAACTCCTGTAGACGAGGAGGAACCCGTAGACGAGGATGAACCCGTTGATGAGGAAACTCCTGTAGACGAGGAAACTCCTGTTGATGAGGAAACTCCTGTAGACGAGGAAACTCCTGTTGATGAGGAAACTCCTGTTGATGAGGAAACTCCCGTAGACGAGGAAACTCCCGTAGACGAGGAAACTCCTGTTGATGAGGAAACTCCCGTAGACGAGGAAACTCCTGTAGACGAGGAAACTCCTGTACAAGATGATGTGATTACCACAATTCCTCCTGTTCCTCCTGTGTTTCCGATGCCTCCAATGCCACCGAGTGAACCGACTCCCGAACCTATTGCTGAGGACACTGAAGAAACACCGATAACAGTACCCCGTGTTTCTACCTTATACAACCCGGCTAACTTCGTTGCTCCTATCTCCTTCCCTCTGTTGTTATCGCCGGAAATGATGTCTCCAACTCCCGGAATTTTCACCAGTGATGATGGCGTAATTCAGGGAACAGAAGGGGATGATGTGATTGTAGGTACTGAAGAAGATGATACTATCCTCGCCGGTCAAGGGGATGACATGGTTATTGCTAATGGCAATAGTTTGATTTTCGGCGAAATGGGTAACGATACCCTTGTTGGCGGTCCGGGAAATGATACCCTGTTTGGCAACCAAGGAAATGACCTGATTTTTGGTGGCTCTGGCAATGATGAAATCTATGGTGGTCAAGGAAATGACACCATTTCTGGTGGCGGTGGAAATGACCTGATTTTTGGTGATATTGGTGATGATTTCATCCAAGGAAATGAGGGTAATAATACCTTGTTTGGAAACCAGGGTAATGACACGATTTTCGGTGGTTCAGACAATGACCTTATCTATGGCGGTCAAGGAAATGACCTCATCCACGGAGGTTCGGGAAATGATACTCTATTCGGAGACAAAGGAAATGACACCATTTTCGGTGAAGAAGGTGATGACCTGATTTTTGGTGGAGAAGGTGATGATATCCTGATTGGTGCGGAAGGTAATGATGCGCTGACAGGTGGAGGAGGTCGGAATGGCTTTGTGATTGCTGCTACCTATGGCACTAATACGATTACTGATTTCACCGTTGGTCAGGATACGATTCTCCTTGATGGTGGATTAACTTTTGAGGAACTGACGATCGCCTCTGTTGGGGGTCAAACTCAGATTCTGTTTGGGTCAGCAGTGCTGGCGGAACTTTTGGGTGTCGATGCTAATACCATTAGCCAAAATAACTTCGACACTTTTGTATACTAACTAGGTACTTGTGGGGGCAAAAAACCCCCACTTTCTCTGGTTATGGTCTCCCCCTATGTTCCAAGCTACTCGAAGACGTTTAGCGATTTGGTACACTGCTGTAACTGCGGTTTTGTTGTTGTTATTTGCTAGTGGGTTTTATCTGTATGTCCGCAATACGTTAATCGATCGCATTGATGACACTCTCAACCATGTCGTCGAGGTAGTAGAGCGATCGCTTGTCATTGAACCCGCCCTCAGCACCATTTCCCCATCTTCCCAGGGGGTGGGGCTTATCACTGTTAATGTCGAAGCCAGTTTTGGCAATAATGTTGATGCTGCTGCTGATGATGACCATATTGATTTAGAATGGTTCAGCCCCACCGGAGAGTTGTTATGGTCTACCCTCTCTCAACCCCTTGATATTCCCCTCCATACCCACCGCAATGGCGAAACTGTCAGGCTAACCGATCATCATTGGTCTTTGGCTAGTCAACTTTCTGGAAATTCTCACCTCACCTCTCAGGAAGTCGTCTTGCGACAGGTCACAGACCGCGTAGAAAGAGGTCGCCAGGTGTTGGGATATTTACGGGTCAGTCATCCCTGGTTTGAGGTCACAAAGCCTATTCGTCAATTATTAACCGATTTGGCTATGGGGGGGGTGATGATTTTAATTTCCGTGGCGGCTATTGGTTGGTTTTTATCGGAATTAGCGATCGAACCTGTGCGAGAATCCTATCAACATCTTAAACAGTTTACGGCTGATGCTTCCCACGAACTCCGTAGCCCGATCGCCACTATTCAAACTAATGTCCAGGTGGCTTTAGCAGAAACTGATGTTAATGCAGATATTCATCAGCAATTACAGGTTATTGAAAGGTTGACCAGACGCTTAGGTCGCTTGGTGGATGATTTGCTATTTTTAGCCCGCACCGATGGTAGAATTGTGGAATCTCAGTTTACTTCTGTTCCCCTCGATGCTTTGCTGATGGAAGTCATGGAGGAACAGTCTGCTAACGCCGAGGCGGCTGATATTAATTTATCACTGAATTTGGTCGATCCTCCTTCCCTGTTGTCGGCGGGTGATACTTTACCCCCAGAAACCGAAACTGATTGGTTTACTATGGAGGGCGATCGCGATCAATTGGTTCGGTTGTTGATTAATTTAGTCAGTAATAGTCTCCGCTATACTCCCAGAGGGGGAGAGGTGTCTTTAACTCTGCAATATCTCCCCAAAAATAAGCGATCGCCGCATCATGGTAACTCCAAAGAATACTACCATTGGCAAGAACAGTTTGAGGGCTTACAGGTGATAGTCAAAGATAATGGTATTGGTATCCCCCCACAAGCTATTCCCCACATTTTCGATCGCTTTTATCGAGTAGATCCAGCCCGCCCCAATTTAGAGGCGGAAAAATCTGGGGAAGTTACTCAGATTTCCGACACCCCCCAGACATCAGGTTCCGGGCTAGGTTTGGCGATCGTATCAGCGATCGTTGATCATCATCGAGGTAAAATTGAGGTGGAAAGTGCAATTAATCAGGGAACAACCGTTACTGTTACCTTTCCCCTGCAACAAAGTAATTGATAATTGGCGTGTTTGGTTGGGTGCTATGTTTGGGCGGGTTATGGTCGTCTTCGCCCGCCCAATATGCTAATAGGGGTATTACATTGAGGGAAAATGAGTGCCGATTTTCTGACCGTCTGGCATATAAACTTGTAGGGGAATCTTAGCATTATCGCTAATAGACTCCAAAGCTACAATCAGTGTATTAACATGGTTTCTCGCCTGCGATCGCGGCTGTGGATTTCCCGCCCTATCTCCAGCAATTGCCGAGTTTTTAATTTGCTGAACATACTCAGAAGTTAACCGGACTGTAATCAAATCACGACTAATGCCATAATTGCAGACTTTCGGATTTCCCGCACAAGTGCGACTGAGATCCCCCCGTGCTTTTTCTAACCGCGATTCAATTTGCACCTGAGCCTGTACCCGTTGCCATGCTTCATTATAACCTCGTATTAGGGACTGCATTTCCAGGTAATAGGAACTACTCTGAGGCACATTATTAGCAAAAGAAATCGCACGACCCCAGGAGCGAGAGGCTTCATTCCAGGCTTCCCTTTCTTCAAAAATGCGGGCTTGGTCAGCATTATTTACCGCTCGGTTATAGGCTTCCAAACCGACCTGTTCAATAGTTTTGCGATCGCGAGCATCTTCCAAGCTGGGCTGATAACGAACCCGTAATAATTGAGCCTCCTGGTAAGCCATAGTACCCGGCGGAATCGCTGCCAGAATATTGGTGGCACTTTGCCAGGTATCATAGACTGATTGCCAACTTTGCGCGTGTCTAGCGACCCCCTGACGCGCCCTGGCGACCTGTGCGGTGTTTTTTGCCCTTTCCAGGGTTTGCTGGGCTTCTCGCTCCAATGAGAGCCGCCCACGGACTGTGGCTAAATTGGCACGATATTGAGTTGAGCGGGTTTCAGCAAAGGGATAAATAATGCTCTCTGGGGTGACTTTTTGTAGTTGAGCGATCGCATCTTCCCATAACTGCTGCATTTTCAGCCAATCATCTATAGGGTGGGGGGGATTTTGACTCATTTGCGCCGCCACCCCAGCCATAGTCAAAGCCGTGACCACAGAACTTAAATTCTGTTGTTCAGACTGATAATCCCTCAATAGCATCCGCGCCTCCAAATGATGAGGAGACCACCAGGGAATGCTTTGCAGTAATGCGATCGCTCCTACCAACTCCTGACGAGCCAATCCCGGCGCTCTCGCCGTCGGTACAGTTTCGATAGTATTTTGGGATTGTTGAGCCAAACTCCTCGCCTGGTCAATTTCCCGACATTCCCCAATCACACAGGGACGGGTGAGAGTATACAAACAAGCCAAAGCCACCACCACCCCAACCCCCATTTGAGGAGAGAGCAGAATTTTCCTGAGTAAACCCGGAGATTTCTCAGAGTCACCCTCCGAGCCATCAGTCAGAACCAAATCTTCCAAATCCTGCGGGTCAAAAGGATTTTCAGCATCATCGATCGCAGTATCATACTCCGACTCATGCTCAAAAGGATTGGGTAAATCCGGGGCGACAGATGTATCCGTTGTCGGATAGTTTCTAGTCAATGATGGTTTTTCTTGAAGGGTTGCCTTCATGCTTCACTCCTAACGTAATAATAGGAAAATTGTTAGATTACAGCCTGTTCAGAAATCATCTGATCACATCTCAAAGTCCCTCTCCCCCTCTGGGATCCAGATTTAGGGTGAGGGCAATCTATTAAGCGACTGGTGAACAAGCTGTAGCGAGCCATTAATTTAAGCCTAGTTCCCGCTTGAGCAAATTAATCGACTTGCTACCGATATAATTTTCACAGCAGACCAACTGAGGGGGGCGGATAATCTCCTCACGATTAGCCAGTATGGCATCCTTAACAGCTTTGACACTAGCCTGATCGCAAATCACGACCTTAGCACTGCGAACAATAGCATTAATTCTATAGTCATTTGGCAGTTGAGCAGTCATAACTAATACATCATCCCCCCGCAGACTGTGAATAATCACCTCCGTGGCTCGTAACAACCCCGAACTGAGGCTAATAATTCCCAAATAAGTTCCTTTGGGTAACTGTTGAACCAAAGCAATTTCCTTAGCAAAATCATAAATGTCTACCGGAATGACCCGCACCGACCTCGGACCTGCTACAGCTTCCGCTTGTCCGATAAAATAGCGACTGGTGACCACAGTTCCCGACGGAACCTGTTCTATGGTTTCTGCTAGTTTTTCAATGGGTATGAGTTGGACCGGAATTTTTAGGGCGACTTCTAACTCCTGAGCCATTAACTGACCAATACCAATATCCTGGGTGGGGGCTGTGACTAAGACGCGGGCGCTACAACGTAACCGCCAGTCAATTTCCGCTAAAAATAGTTCGCGGGCTTCATTGAGGCTACAGCCTTGGGATAATAAGTTATCTAAACTCTGTTGAATAATTTGGTTAGCTTGTGGGTAATGCTCCAAAATGGGAGAACTAGCCCGGGAACCGCCTTCATGACCCAAGGCTTTCACATAAATTCCTGACCCGGCTTGGGCTTCTACTAAACCATGGTCTTCCAATTGTCGATAAACTTTACTAATCGTATTGCGGTGTAGTCCTGTCTGCATCGCCAGTTGACGGGTGCTGGGTAAGCGGTGTCCTGGGGGAAACTGGCGAGAAGCTATGGCAAACCGAATTTGGTTAAAAAGTTGATTGGAAGCAGGAATGTCGCTATCGGGTTGAATGTAAAACTGAACCATAACCAATTTCCAGAGGGTCGGTATGAGCAGACTTTAGCCTGCGGTGGGGTTTGACGGTTAGGGGAACTGTCGGGTTTGAGAGATACTTTAAAGTGTAACCAGTAAAGCATGATCAGCCCATGGATGATTTTGGGGCTGGCTTTCCTGTGTTACCGAAAATAACTGAATCATGGAATTATGGCAGATTTAGAAATTCGTACCAATCATGTTACCGTTAAAAATGGCGATCTGAATATCGCGGCTTATCTGGCGCAACCTACCCAGGGGGGACCCTATCCCGGTGTGGTGGTGATCCAAGAAATTTTTGGGGTCAATTCCCATATCCGAGATGTTACCGATCGCATTGCTGGGCTAGGATATGTGGCGATCGCTCCTGCTATTTACCAACGCTTGGCTCCCGGTTTTGAGGTCGGTTACACCGACGCCGATCTGCAATTGGGACGCAAATACAAGGAACAAACTACAGCCCTGGAACTCCTGAGCGATATTCAAGCCACTATTGATTTCCTCAAACAGCAAGATCATGTCAAAAATGCGCCTTTTGGGGCTATTGGCTTCTGTTTTGGTGGTCATGTGACTTATTTGGCTGCTACCCTCCCTGACCTGGGGGCGATCGCTTCCTTCTATGGCGCGGGAATTGTTACCGGAACTCCCGGCGGCGGACCTGCTACCGTCACTCGCACTCCCGAAATTAAAGGGACTCTGTATGGCTTCTTTGGTACCGAAGATCCTTTAATCCCTAATTCTGAGGTTGACCAAATTGAGGCGGAACTGCAAAAATATAAGATTCCCCATCGTATTTTTCGTTATCAAGCCACCCACGGTTTTTTCTGTGAGCAGCGAGATAGCTATAATAAAGATGCTGCTGAAGATGCCTGGAAACAAGTTAGGGAACTGTTCGCTCAGGAACTAACCGGCTCTTAGGAACTTGGGAACCCTTGAGGGGTTGGCGATCGCATATCGCTTAACCCTTTCAATTCGGTCTACTAAATGGCTTCTCATCTTAGGATATCTTAGACTTTTGTTCTCAGAGAGCAGCCAAAACTCGGAAATCCAGGGAAAGTGCGAGAACGGGTTACAGTGTGAATTTGTGTTGGGTTGGTTTATTCTATGACTACAGGAAATCAGTCGTTTTCAATTGATGATTTTGCCAAAGCCCTAGAAGCTCATAATTATGATTTACAAAAAGGGCAAATCGTGACAGGTAGGGTATTTGAGTATGATTCTAATGGTGCATATATTGAAATCAAAGGTGGTAAATCACCCGGATTTTTACCCATGTCCGAAATCTCCTTCACCGCAGGGGATAATCTATCGGAGATTTTACCCCTAGGTGAAGAACAAGAGTTTTTGATTATCCGTGACCAAAACTCCGATGGTCAGGTATTACTGTCTCTGCGAAAATTGCAAGTTGAAAAGGCTTGGGATAATTTGTCAGAAATCGCCGAAAATTCCGAAAGTTTACAGGTAGTAGTTACTGGCGTTAATCGCGGCGGCGTGACTGTAGATGCCGATTGTTTGCGCGGATTTATTCCTCGATCGCATCTCCTGGTTCGGGATAATTTAGAGGCTTTGGTCGGTGAAACTATCACCGTCACTGTTCTCGAATTTAATCGCGATCGTGAAAAGCTGGTACTGTCTCAACGTATGGCTTCTCAATCCGTTTCCTTTAGCCAGCTTCAAGTTGGTCAACTGGTAGAGGGAACTGTCGGAAGTATTAAACCTTTTGGTGTGTTTATCGAACTAGAAGGCGTAACTGGGTTGATTCATATTAAGGAAGTTAGCCAAAAATATGTCGGTTCTCTCCCTGATATATTTACCATAGGTCAAACCGTCAAAGCCTTAGTTATTAGCCTAGAAGAGGGTCGCCAGCGCGTGTCTCTTTCTACTCGACTTCTGGAAAATTACCCCGGGGAAATTGTCGATAAATTCCCCGAAGTGATGGATTCTGCCGAAGCACGCGCCGAAAGGGCTCGCAAGTTACTTACAGCTTAAATATCGCCGAAAATCGGGCAGCTTTTTAGTTGCCCGAACCCGTGAATTAACTGATAAAGTGATGGTGATTTATTGATGGTTTATGGACTAGGAATTGATGGGGGTGGCTCGAAAACTGTTTGTCTGTTAATTGACGATCGCTATCAGGTCTTAGGTAGGGGAGAAGCTGGACCCTCGAATTATCAAAGTATCGGTTTGTCCGCCGCCACAATGGCTATTAAAAACGCTATTTCTCAAGCCGTTAGCTATCACCAACCGGGGATTTGTATTGGTAGTTTGGGGTTGGGTTTGGCGGGGGTGGGTCGCCCCGAAGATATCGAAATTGTGCGGGAATTGGTGCGACAAATTCAGTCCAATGAACAACTACAAATTAATTGGAATATTGCACCGGAAAATTTTTTTATTGGCGGCGATAGTCTGATCGCACTCGTGGGAGGGTTGGGTCATGATGTCGGAATTGTCGCTATGGCTGGGACAGGTTCTCAGGTGTTTGGACGTAACCACCACGGGAAAATAAAAAGGGTTGGTGGTTGGGGTTATATTTTGGGTGATGAAGGCGGCGGTTATGATATCGCTGTCCGGGGGTTGCGCGCCGTTATGCGATCGTTTGATGGCCGTTTACCGCCAACTCGCTTGACTCAAGAGTTACTCAATGAACTCGGTTTAAAGTCTCCTGAAAGGCTCATAGAAGCCGTTTATAGGCGTGGTTTAGGGGTGCGAGATATGGCGGCATTATCTACTATTATTGACCGCGTGGCGGCTGAGGGAGACCCCGTAGCAGAAACTATCATAACTGATGTGGCTCAGGAATTGGTTTTGGCTACTCAAGTGGCGATCGCTGATTTATTTAATTCCGGTGATTTTTGCGAAATTGTAACAGTAGGTGGTATTTGGCGCGGCTGGTCAAATTTACGCTCCGAATTTATCACTGGAATTAATGCGATCGCTCCCCAAGCTGAAATAGTATGGCCCCGTCACGAACCTGCATTAGGCGCGGCATTATTGGCTATGAAATTCAAATAACTTAACCTGAACCTTAGATAGATATATAGCCTGTTCAGAAATCATCTGATCACCTCTCAAAGTCCCTCTCCCTGTCTGGGATCCAGGATTTAGGGTGAGGGCAATTTATTAAGCGACTGGTGAACAAGCTGTATATAGCGATCGACATTTGGTATAATAGGAGTAAGCCTATAGGCAAAAAACGCACATCTGCATCTAATCATAGTTACACATTCAACACCCCCCAACTAATTCAACCCATACTCTCTCAAAATATGACCTATAACTGCTGAATAACGATTAAATTAATGACATCCCAAAAACCACATTTAACATTCTTTCAACTCATCAATATGAGTGTCGGATTTTTCGGCATTCAGTTTGGCTGGGGGTTGCAAATGGCAAATATGAGCGCCATTTTTGAACACCTAGGCGCTCAAGCCCACCAAATCCCCATTTTATGGCTGGCTGCACCACTCACCGGGCTATTTGTTCAGCCAATTATCGGTCACATGAGTGACAACACTTGGAACTTTTTAGGACGCAGAAGACCTTACTTTTTAGTCGGTGCTATTCTCAGTGCGATCGCCTTAATTTTCATGCCCAGTTCCTCCAGTCTTTGGATGGCTGCTGGTCTCTTATGGATACTAGATACCTCCGTTAATATCAGCATGGAACCCTTTAGGGCTTTTGTTGGGGATTTACTACCCGAAAACCAGCGAACGCGAGGCTTTGCTATGCAGAGTCTATTCATTGGTTTAGGGGCTGTAGTTGCTTCCGTATTCCCCTGGTTTTTAAACCATGTTTTTGACATCTCATCAGTCGGAATAGACGGACAAGCAATTCCCTTAACCGTCAAATTTTCCTTTTATATCGGCGCGGCCGTTTTTTTGGGGACTGTCCTCTGGACTGTCTTAACCACCCAAGAATATCCACCCCAAGATATCCAGAACTTCAACAATCAAAATAAAGGCGGTATTCTCCAAGGCATAAAAGACATTTGGGATGCTTTCCGAGATATGCCAGAAACCATGGTACAATTGTCCTGGGTACAGTGGTTTACCTGGATGGGAATGTATTGTATTTTCCTGTATTTCCCCCCAGCAGTTGCCCGCAATATTTTTGGCGCAGTTGATCAGGATTCCCTATTATATTCTGAGGGGATAGAATGGGCTGGACTTTGTATCGCCGCTTATAATGCCGTCTGTTTCGGGTTCTCCTTTATCTTACCCCAAATAGCAAAATCCACTAATCGCCAAATTGCCCATTCTTTCTGCTTAATATGTGGGGCGGTTGGATTATTCTCTCTGGCGACCATTGATAATCAATACTTCCTATTCCTACCAATGATTGGTATAGGTATTGCTTGGTCTAGTATTCTATCTATGCCTTATGCTATGTTGGTGGGATGTCTACCACCAGACCGGACAGGTATATATATGGGGATTTTCAATTTCTTTATCGTCTTACCACAAATCACCGTCTCTCTCGGGTTTGGTTGGGTGATGCGAAATCTCCTGAATAATGACCGCCTATCTGCTGTGATTATTGGTGGTGTATTTTTCCTAATGGCGGCTGCTTTGACTCAGCGGGTACAACCAGCATCAACTATGCTTGAAAGTCCTAAGCAACCTGTCACCCAAGCTGATATTACTACCTCTACTTAATTGGTGGCTGTTGGTCTCGCAGGTTAATCTCTCTGAGGCTGGGAATCTACTTTACAGATGCCGATATGGTTTAATAGGGTTGGGGGTAGTTTTGTGGCTACCCTACAACCATCGACCATTGATCTGGTTTGGAATTATGAAACTCAAAAAAGCGCTTTTAGTAATTAGTATCTGCTGCTGGGGATTACTTTTTCCGGTGTGGAATTGGGGGATAATTCCCCCCGCTGAGGCTGCCAAAACACCCGTCATTATTACCCCCAGCGAGGAAGTTTCCCAGGGTGTTGATCAGTTTATTCATAAGTTGCCCCGCGACTATTATAACATAAATAAAATCGCCAAGGTTAAAAAACTTTCCCAAAGCGATCGCGCTTTATTTATTGATGTCCGAGAACCCTCCGAATACAGGCAAGGTCATATCCAAGGAGCAATTAATATTCCCCTACGGACCCTCACCGAACGCCTAGACGATATTCCCCATGACCGCCAGGTGGTTATTTACTGCTCCAGTGGCTACCGGACAGGCATTGCCGTAGCTTCCTTACAACTATTAGGCTACAACAATATCAAAGGATTTGCCCCCAGTATTAATGGCTGGAAAGAAGCAGGAGAACCCTTAGAAAAATAGTCCTCAATCCTCTATTTTCTCATCGGAAAACTGCCCCTTCTCCAACTCTCATAACTCATCACTAATCAATAAATTCCTCCGAAAATTGCTCGGGATTTTCGAGAGAATCCTGTAGTTGTTGAAGTATTGAGCCAGAATGCACCTCTGGTTCCGGTTGTGGTTCCGGTTCGCGGACACTTTCCGGGGCTAATTCTGGGTTAAATTCCTGTTGTGGTTGCGGTTGTGGTTCCGGTTCGCGGACACTTTCCGGGGCTAATTCTGGGTTAAATTCCTGTTGTGGTTGCGGTTGTGGTTGCGGTTGTGGTTGCGGTTGTGGTTGCGGTTGTGGTTCCCGGACACTTTCCGGGGCTAATTCTGGGGAAGCAGCCGGAGCCGGAGCCGGAGCCGGAGCCGCAGCGGGAGCCGGAGCCATTGACCGACAATTCTCGCTATCGAAATTAAAAGCATACTGATAAGCAATAGGGCGACCCTGACCCTCAAAGGGAATATTGGCAATAGCTGCCACCGCCGCATCATCCAAAATCCGATAACCCGTTCCCCTTAATAAGCGGGGTCCGGCAATTACGCCACCATCAGAACCAATCATCACACCGACCAAGGCTTGACCGCTGAGATTTTGCTCACAGGCTTCTGCTGGATATAGTGCCGAGATAGTGCGAGGTTGGCTGGTGTCCAAGTCAGGATAATCTGGCAGCATCGACAGCACCCATTCTACATAGGCTCCTCCCCCTTCTAACATGGCATATTGACTATCGGAAACCTCCCCGGTAGGGGTAGGTGGTGCAACCGCATCATCAGAAGAAGGAGAACCAACAGCCTCGGCGCGGCGCTGGTTGTCTGCCTCTAGTCTAGCTAATATTGAACCCCGCCCATCAGGTTGTTGTACTTGGGTTTCCGGGGTGAACTCCTGGGTAGGTTCCCCAGAGCCCCCAGATTCCCTAGGTATTCGGGGAGGTTGATTATAGTTAGGGTCATGTTCAGGAAACCGAGGCCTAGGCGGAGGGGGTGGCAACATGGAAAACTGCTCCTCGAGTAATCGTTGTTCCTCCGGTGACAGATGACTAAATCGAGGATTATTTTGTAGGCGCGACAATTCCTCACTGTTTCGGTCCCATGGAAAACTGGGTTGAGCAGGTGGGGTTTGATAAAACTCAATAGGTGGCGGCGAACTAAATTGAGCAGGCGGCGGGGAGGAAGTCTGAACAGGGGGTAAAAATGTACTATTGCTGGGATTGTTGAATATTTGGGGGGGTCCACTGGGGACGACACCAAAAGGATAATCCCTCGGTTGTGGCAATGTGGAGGGAAAAACGGGAAGTTGTTGGGCTGAGGGAGGAAATGGGGATGGGGTGGGGGCGCTACCCCACATCGCTAAGGACGGAGGTTCAGGAAAGGGGGTAAAGGAAAATTGGGGCGGCGGTGCTGGAAAAACCTGGTCAATTTGACTAGGAGATAGTTCCACCAGTTCTACACTGGGGGGTAATTGCACAGTATTTGGATAAAGACGGATATTTTCCAGGTTGAGAGCAAATACGGCGTGTAAACCAAGGGATGCAAGCACAGCAACCGTGGTGGGTTGACGGACGAGTGAGGGAATGTAGGAAATGGCGGAAGTGGTAGCAGTCATGGTCAAACCTGTTAAATCCAAATCAATATCGGGAGCTGTTGCTGTACTCGATCGCATTTACTGTTTTAGCACGATTAGTTTTAATCGTGGGGACTTAATTAATCCTTAATTATCTGTGGTTTTGTCTAACACAACTGTGGAATATCCAATTAGAATGGAAATGCGATCGCGCATAGAAGCAAGTCGCTCCCGGGTGGTAGCACTATGGCGCGAGGCTTTCAGAAATCTTAGGTCTAATCCCAACAATCGCATCTGCTTATGGGTTTCTGTAATGTAGGACTGAAGTTGTAGCTGGCTGTCACTATCGCATAGCTGCATAATTCGACTCTCAAACACCGTCTGAACCTCGCCAAAGGCTTCAGTCATCTGATTTACATCGGATTGGTCAGAAACCATGGTTTTTTGGAGTTTTTCCAAAGATTGCCTGAATTGTGCGATCGCTTTATGGAACTCCTTTGTTAACATAATGTTAAGAAGTTTGTCTATTATTTAACCATCATAGACAAAAATTGTACCTAACAGCTACCCAGCCTACCCCAGGTTAATCTAGCTTAATCGTGATCCCTATGCAATTAGCATCCAATTGGGTGAATTGTTGTGGTTCGCGGCTATGGGCGATCGCCCTATAGGGGTATACAGGGATATGTGGGGAATATCTGGCGGATAAGTTAGGATATTTCCCAAAGCGTGAAAACATCCCCTATTCAGAGCGATCGCTCCCGGAACCACCAGCTAAAGGCCTGTGTGTGGGAGTATGAATCGCTAACCCAATAGTAGCATCGCCGCCGGGGTTGTGGAAACTCCAGCGGTCAAATCATCGATTATTTTTTCCATACTGACTGCTGTTAGTCAGGAGAAAGCCCTATTTTACTCTGGGTCCCCAGTCCCACATATTTTGTATCCAAAACTACAAAGTCATCAAGTATCTGTAATTGAATAGGCATAAATACCATGAACATCAAAACTCTATCATCCTCAAACACCTACGAATGCTTAGTTCCCGACTGGCTACAACATTGTTTGGACAACTCCCACAGCCTGGAGTCATCAGATACGCCGTCATTTTCTCCAGACAATGATCTGATCTCGCGCGCTTTCCTATTCGCCTACCAACTACATAAGGGACAATATCGCAAATCAGGGGAACCTTATATTAACCATCCCATTGCTGTAGCAGGTATCCTGAGATTTTTAGGTAGTGATACGGCTATGGTGGCGGCGGGTTTTCTACACGACATCATCGAAGATACTGATGTCACTCCGGAAGAATTAGAAAGCCACTTCGGGCCAGAAGTCCGCCATTTAGTGGAAGGCGTGACCAAACTATCTAAGTTTAACTTTTCTAATACCACAGAACGCCAAGCTGAGAATTTCCGGCGAATGTTTCTGGCTATGGCTCAAGATATTCGAGTGATTGTGGTTAAACTAGCCGATCGCCTCCATAATATGCGAACTCTGGAATTTATGTCAGAATCGAAACAGCGAAGTATTGCTTTAGAAACTCGCGAAATTTTTGCCCCGTTAGCGAACCGTTTGGGGATTGGTCGTCTGAAGTGGGAATTGGAAGATTTAGCCTTTAAATATATAGAACCGGAAGCCTACCGCGAAATTCAAATCCGCGTAGCTGACCGCCGCGCTACTCGGGAAGAAAAACTAGCAGCCTTGGCGGATATTTTACGCGATCGCATGGAAAAATCGGGGATTCGATGTTATGAAGTAACCGGTCGTCCTAAGCACCTTTATGGCATCTATAAAAAGATGCAAGAACGTCACAAACAGTTTCATGAGATTTATGATATTGCCGCCCTGCGTTTAATCGTAGAAACTAATGAGGAATGTTATCGGGCTTTAGCCATAGTTCATGATTCTTATCGCCCCATTCCCGGACGTTTTAAAGATTATATCGGACTGCCAAAACCCAACCGTTATCAGTCTCTACACACGGGAGTTATCGGGAACACTGGTCGCCCGGTAGAAGTGCAAATTCGCACGGTAGAAATGCACCATATAGCGGAATATGGAATTGCTGCCCATTGGAAATATAAGGAAACTGGCGGTTCGGAATTTGGCAAATTAACAGAAACCGATGAGAAGTTTACCTGGTTACGGCAACTACTGGAATGGCAAAGCGATCTGAAAGATGCTCAGGAATATTTAGATACGGTTAAAAATAACCTCTTTGATGAGGATGTTTATGTGTTCACCCCTGATGGTGATGTGATGGCTTTGAGCAATGGTGCCACTACGGTAGATTTTGCCTATCGGGTGCATAGTGAAGTGGGCAATCATTGCAAGGGGGCGAAGGTTAATGAACGGATGGTTCCCCTGGATACGGTGTTAAAAAATGGGGATATTGTCGAGATTTTAACCAATAAAAATAGCCACCCGAGTTTAGACTGGTTGAATTTTGTCAGAACTAGCACGGCTAAAAATCGTATCCGTCAATGGTATAAGCGATCGCATCGTGATGAAAATATCGCCAGAGGTCGGGAACTTTTAGAGAAAGAAATGGGTCGGAATGGTTTGGAATCTCTACTGAAATCCGCCCCGATGCAAACAGTGGTTCATCGCTGCAATTATCACAGTGTTGATGATTTATTAGCTGCTTTGGGTTATGGAGAAATTACCCTGAAACAGGTGGTGCATCGACTCCAGGATGTCGTGAAAGCTAATAGTCCGGTTCCAGAAGTTTCGATGGAACAGGCGGCTAATAACCTACAAATGCAGAATTTAGCCCCTAGAAATACATTACATGGGTCTGTACCTACTTCTACATCTACTAGCAAGTCTCCCATAGCCGGGGTAGAGGGGTTAATGTACCATATCGCGGGATGCTGTAATCCGATTCCTGGAGAGCCAATTATTGGGACTGTGACCCGGACTCGTGGCATTTCCATTCACCGCCAAGGCTGCCATAATGTTAGCAAGGTTAGTGGCGATCGCCTAGTTCCAGTTAGTTGGAATCCTACCCCCATTGACCAAGGACGACCCAAAACTTATCCGGTGAAAATTCAGATTGAGGTATTAGACCGGGTGGGGGTACTCAATGATATTTTATCTCGACTCAAAGACAACAATATCAACGTTTGTAGCGCTCAGGTTAAGACGTTTCGCGACGCTCCGGCTTTAATTGAGTTGGGTATCGAAATATGCGATCGCAATCAATTTGAGCAGACCTGTCTACAAATTAAAAATATCAGTGATGTTCTCAACTTGCGTCGCATGAACCGAGGCGATCAAAGCTAGGCTAAATTCGCCAATCCACAGAGAGGCGGCTTCCCACATTTGGGCGATTTCTGGGCGCCCAGCCGCCTCCTTGGGAAAAGGCTGTAGCTGCATCAACTAACCACAGCCCCTAGGTGATTAACTGGATCGGGATTATCGGGTGGGGCGGGTTTATTCACCAAATCGGGGTGGGGCGGGTTTATCAAAATCCGGGTTGTGAATTGGAATTCCCGGCGGAACCCGCCCCTACGTCGGTTGGGGCGGGTTTATTCACCAAATCCTGGTGGGGCGGGTTTATTCACCAAATCGGGGTGGGGCGGGTTTATCAAAATCCGGGTTGTGAATTGGAATTCCCGGCGGAACCCGCCCCTACGTTGGGTGGGGCGGGTTTATTCACCAAATCCTGGTGGGGCGGGTTTATTCACCAAATCGGGGTGGGGCGGGTTTATCAAAATCCGGGTTGTGAATTGGAATTCCCGGCGGAACCCGCCCCTACGTTGGGTGGGGCGGGTTTATTCACCAAATCCTGGTGGGGCGGGTTTATTCACCAAATCGGGGTGGGGCGGGTTTATCAAAATCCGGGTTGTGAATTGGAATTCCCGGCGGAACCCGCCCCTACGTCGGTTGGGGCGGGTTTATTCACCAAATCCTGGTGGGGCGGGTTTATTCACCAAATCGGGGTGGGGCGGGTTGATCAAAATCCGGGTTGTGAATTGGAATTCCCGGCGGAACCCGCCCCTACGTTGGGTGGGGCGGGTTTATCAAAATCCGGGTTGTGAATTGGAATTCCCGGCGGAACCCGCCCCTACGTTGGGTGGGGCGGGTTTATTCACCAAATCGGGGTGGGGCGGGTTTATTCACCAAATCGGGGTGGGGCGGGTTGATCAAAATCCGGGTTGTGAATTGGAATTCCCGGCGGAACCCGCCCCTACGTTGGGTGGGGCGGGTTTATTCACCAAATCCTGGTGGGGCGGGTTTATTCACCAAATCGGGGTGGGGCGGGTTTATTCACCAAATCGGGGTGGGGCGGGTTGATCAAAATCCGGGTTGTGAATTGGAATTCCCGGCGGAACCTGCCCCTACGTCGTGGCTTTGTTCAAAAGTTGGATGTTGGAGAAGGTAAAGCGATCGCTTCGACCACTTTCTGGGTTGTGGATAATCCGCTGATTGAGGATTTGATACTTACCCACTTGGGTATAGGAATCTTCAAAATCGCTTTTTTCCCCCTTCTGTTCCCCCGTTTTGGGGTCATGATAAACCGAATCATAACGGTGGGAAAGATAACCCTCCGGCGTTTGGTGGCTGCTGTGGGTGTAGATGGTCACTACCACCCCGTGAATGTGACGATGCACCATGCAGACCTCATTATTGCGGAGTTGGTAGCGATCGCCTTCTCCTTTCCCGCCGATAATGATTTCCACCGCCCCGGTTTCGTCCGTTTCGCCATAGCTAAACGTATTTTCTCCATGTACCGATTCAAAATCCCGACGTACCCGGTGGATCGCCGTTTCCCAAAGTTGTCCATGGATAGCCTTTTGCGCCGCCTCGTCAGCAACATCTAACACTTCCGCCTTCATGTCCGCCCCTACCTTCGCGCGACCATGAATCACCTTGCCATCATGTTCGTAGGTGATATCAGCAGTATAGCCTGGGAAATCGGCATCCCAGGTGTAGCGATTTTCATAAGCCGCCCGGAAAAGTTCGCGTGCAGAAACTTGTGTAGCCGTCATAAATACTCCTAGTGTGAAGATGAACAATTGTTAATTAGTATAAACCATTACCAGCATATCCCCTTGGTGGGGCATTGCGCCCTGGCGATCGGGTTTTCCTCCCCCTAGCGGTTTCTCCCGGTCTGGTAACGGTCATTCATTCACCGGGAAATTTCCTCCCCCGCTACAGTTTCCGGTAGGGGGGTCACAAACCAGGAGTCAGAAACGGGGTTGTATTTCTATTTGAGAGATTCCCCAATGAGGGTAAAAGCTGCCCAATGTTTGGGTTGAGGATATTCTTCCATAGTGGTCAACATCGCTTGTCGTAAAGCCACAGCCCGATCGCCTTTTTCGGGTAGAAGTCGATAAAATTCCTGCATTAATTTTGCCGTGGGTTCATCGGTGGCTTGCCATAAAGAGACAATCACACTTTCCGCCCCCGCACCAATAAACGCACGAGATAATCCGATGATACCATCACCTGTAATTCTGCCGCCACCTGTGTTACAAGCACTTAAAACCACCAAGGAAGCTGTTAAATTCAATCCCATGATTTCCTCGGAACTCAGAAACCCTTGATCGCCATCACTGGGAGTTAGTGCGATCGCTCCTAAAACACCCCCAGACTCACTAAAATCATCCAATAAGCCGTGGGTTGCCAAATGCACGATCGCCGCCGCATTAATGCGTTCCAAAACCTCTGATTTCGTGGCTGCACTACCAATTAACGCTTCTGTATTCAACATAGAGGCGATGGCGATCGCTTCCGCTTCTGCACCCGGTAAATTAGCTAATCTCTCCGGTCCTTCTCCCGGTTGTATCGACAATTTTGGCATCACTGGATTGCCCACCACTAGAGCATTTATGGGGTTAGTGCTTCTGTTGGGCATCCGGTTTTCTGCCAGTTGGCGAGTCAATTTTAACACTTGAATTGCTGGGGCGATCAGAATAGTATGCTGAGTAATTAAATAGCGATCGCTTTCATCCAGTAACGCCGGAAACGGCACAAACAATAACTCCTGGTGGGGGATGAATATCACCTTCTCTTCTGGATTTTGGGGGAGTAAATCGGCGATCGGTTTTATCAGCACATCATGGAGTTGTCGCAGGTGACTCTCGCGGAGATTTCGGGTAGAAATCGTCGGCAGATTTTCCGTGATCACCTGGTGAGTTCCCCGCACCAAAGCCGTTAGTAAACTTTCCCCTTCCGAGTCCGTCCCCTCCGCCAAAAAAGGCACTAAAGTATCCCTAAAGGTTTCTAATTGGCTTAAATTGACTTCCCGAAATGTGATGTTTCCCGTCGGTTGCACCACCCAGATAAACAAAGCCGAATTTTCCCCGAAATTATCACTAATAATCGAATATTGAACTAGGGTAGCATTTTGCTGTCCTGCCACTTTTTGAATGTCCGAAATTGTCATCGGCGGATTATTTACCCGCGCATATTCTGCGACCGCTTCAGGAGATAATTGCTGGGCGATTAATTCCAGGAAAGCACGGGCGCGTCCTCTCTCCGCAATTTCTAAGGCGATTTCCGGTTTATTGGCGCTAATTAATGCTTTTTGTAGTATACTATAACTAGACCGATATTTATCGAAAATCGAGACTTTATTAATATCGCTCAAGCCGGGTCGCAGAGATTCTAATGCGTCAATTGCGGCGTATAAGGTTTGGGTAGCTTCGGCGATTTTTCCAGCTTCAAATAAGGCGACACCTTTATTGTTGAGGGTGACAGCAATTCCGGCTGTATTCCGTAAATTTCGCCTAATTTCTAAGGCGCGATCGTAAAATTCTATCGCTTGGGAATAGTCCCCCATTAATCGATGAACTGAGCCGATATTATTCAAGGCTTGACCCTGGGAATCTTCTTCACCGATCGCCCTCATAATTTCTAATCCTTGGTTGTACAATTCCAAGGCTTGGGAATAGTTGGCTAATTTCTCATAAGCAGCCCCCATATTCAACAGAGTTTGACCAACCCCGACAGCATCTCCTCTTTCCGAGGCGATCGCTAACCCTTTGGCATAGAATTCTAACGCTTGGGAATATTCCCCCAGAGCATGATAAACCGCCCCCATATTAGCGATAGTAATTCCCACCGCAACATCATCATCTTCTTGTGCAAATAGCGCCCCGGCTTGTTGAAAATAAATCAGGGCTTTTTGAGGTTGTCCCAAAGCCCGATAAATGTTCCCAAGATTATTATAAATAACCGCCCAACCATAATAGTCTTCTGCTGGCAAAACTTCCATGGCTTGCTGATAAATATCCAGGGCGGCGGGATAGTTAGCTTGGGAGTAATAAAGCGCCCCCAAATTCATCAGAGTTTGGCTAATTCCCTGTCTGTCGTTAATATTTTGGCTAATAGTTAAAGCCTCGTTTAAAAAATGCCCAGCCTGGGGATAATTGCCCAAATGGCGATAGACAATACCGATCTCATTTAAGATTACCGCCTCTAGTTGGCGATCGCCTTCAAAACGCACCTTTTGCAAAGCGCGATCGAAGGTTATCAACGCTTCTTTCAACTCACCGCGATCGACCTGTTTATATCCGTGTTCATACAATTCTATCGCTTCACTGACCCCACCTTCTCCCCTTTCTTGTGCCAAAACTGGCAGCCCTATTACCGGGAAGGAAAGAAATTTGATAAACTCAATTTTACCCAGAGTCAGAAACCCAATCAGGAACACACAGGACCAATTTTTTTTGAGAGGCATTTTAGTTAAATGATGAATGACCAGTTACAATTGCTAATTGCCGAGACTTGTCGGCACCCTCCCGGCAGCCTCAAACGGCAGCAAGGGTTAACTCAACTGTATCGAATCATTGTCAATTCAGGCAAGCTATGGCGAGAAAAAACCCCCTATTATGAGGAAGTCTGGCAACAAACTTGGCTGTATTTTTGCCTAAATCTCTGTGAAGCCACCACCGGGAAAGAGAAATATGATAGCGATCGCAGTAGCATCACCACCTGGCTAAATGTTTACCTAAAAATGCGCCTCAAAGATAGGGCTATCAAACAGCAAAAACAGAAACAGCAAATGGTTTCCGCTTCACAAGCGTTATGTGATGATGACACCCTCACCTTTTTGGATACCTTAGAAGCGCCGCCAGATATCCCGCCGATCCTACAAGCGACCCGCCAGTGGGCGGAAACTGACCCAGAGGGAGAATTGCAGCGTGTCCACCTCCGGGGTCGAAAAGATGTTACCTGTCAACTGTTGATTTTACGGCGTTTACCCCCAGAAACTACCTGGGAGGATCTTTCCGCACAGTTGGGTTTACCAGTTTCTACCCTCAGCAGCTTTTATCAGCGGAAATGTCTGCCACAATTGCGTAAATTTGGCAAATCAGCCGGATATCTATAAAAAGGTCATTACACCAATAACAATTATGGCTAATCATACCCAACAAATCGAAAATTCTGCCTTACCCATGTTGATCGGCATCAATTCGCGCCGCCTCGCCCAACAATTTGCGAGGGAACAACCCAATCGCCAAAAAGCTGAACAGGTTTATTTTAACACTCTGGCGGTATGTGTGGTGCGTAATTATTTAGAGTGGATGGGAATTGCTACCCAAGTTAATGCTGGTGATAGTTGGAATCCGATCGCCCGCTTGGCTAGTGATGTGGCAGATCTACAGGTGACCGGATTGGGGATTCTCGAATGTCGTCCGATCCGCGAAAATCAGCAAATTTGCCGAATTCCCCCAGAAGTTTGGGGCGATCGCATTGGCTATGTAGTCGTGGAAATTGAAGATTCTTTAAAAGCCGCCAATATTCTGGGATTTATGAATAATATCGATCGCCCAGAAATTCCCCGGAGTCAGTTGCAACCCATAGAAGCACTGCTGATCACTTTATCTGGGTTGCGTCGGCAGAATTTGGTTAACCTTAGTCAATGGTGCCAAGGCATCTTTGAGGAAACGTGGCAGGATTTGGGGGCAATATTTAGCACTCAAAATATCGCCTACAATTTCCGCAATTCTCCACCAGATAGCCAAGCCGAGATAGAAAAAGCAAAATTGATTGATTTGCAAATGCAGTTGGGCAGTCAAATGGTAGTATTGTTGGTGGCGCTAACACCAGAATTTGACACCATGGCAGTCAGAGTGCGACTTTATCCCCCTGATGGAGAAATTTATTTACCCCATAATTTACGGTTAGCATTACTATCAGACCAGGCGGATACTTTAGAAGAAGTGCGATCGCGCCGTCATGATAATTATATCCAACTACCCCGCTTTAGCGGAGAAATAGGGGAACGCTTTTCTATTCAAGTCGCCCTAGAAAATGCCATGATTATAGAGAACTTTCAAATTTAATGACCAGCCCCCAAAAATCAACTCTTGTCGTCATTAATTTAGGATATGGGAATTTGCTATCCGGTTTTCCCCATGTCACCGCACTGCTTTGGGAATCAGAAAATCACCGTCCCTTCAAGTTTACTGGCGCGTTACCTCCCGCCCCGGAATTGGATGGGATTTATCGTCGCTGGAATTTGATTTATCAAGCACTGTATCGCCGTCCGGGATGGTATCCACGCATTCAAATAGATCAGGAAGATATCACCAATGTTTCTGAGGTAGAATTTGCGGACATTTGCCAGCAGTATATTGAGGTAATTAATCAGTGGTTGGGTGCAGAGACATTTAGAAATATCGATCGCCAATTGCGATCGCATCTCTACCATGATGACGAAATCCAATTAATTCTGGAAACCGATGACGAATTAGTGAGGCGTTTACCGTGGCATTTGTGGGATTTTTTGTCTGATTATCCCCAAGCCGAAATTGCTTTAAGCGTCCCCGAATATCATCGAGTAAAGAAGAAGTTGCACCCCAGAAAAAAGATGAGAATTTTAGCTATTCTAGGCAATGATAACGGTCTCGACATAGAGGCGGATCGCCAGGTGTTGTCAGAAAACGATGATGCGGAAACTGTTTTTTTGTGGAAACCTTCCCGTCAAGAAGTTGACCAACAGTTATGGGATGATCGCGGTTGGGATATTTTATTTTTTGCTGGTCATAGTGAGAGTGAAGAAAATGGGAACGGGGGGTTATTGGCGATTAATTCCACCGAGAAAATCGGCATTTCTCATCTAAAATTATCTCTAAGAAAGGCTATCAGCAGAGGTTTACAACTGGCGATTTTTAATTCTTGCCAGGGGTTGGCGTTAGCTACAGAATTGGCGGATTTACATATTCCCCAAATTATTGTAATGCGAGAACCCGTGTCGGACAGGGTAGCCCATGCCTTTTTGGCGCAATTTATCCAGGCTTTTTCGAGGGGATATTCTTTTTATTTAGCAGTGCGAGAAGCCCGGGAACGTTTACAGGGTTTAGAAGATAAATTCCCCTGTGCGAGTTGGTTGCCAATTATCTGTCAAAATCCTGCCGAATCACCCATAGTCTGGCGACAGCAACCGCCACCGCCAAAACGGAATTTTTTACCAAGGGGCGATCGCTCTTTTGGGTTAACCAGTTTGGCGATAACTTTAATGATTCTAATTATCCGGCAATTGGGAATTTTACAAGGGTGGGAATTGCGACTCTATGACCACTTAATGCGATCGCGTCCTCCCGAACCACCAGACCCCCGAATTTTAGTCATTGAAGTGACCGAAAATGATTTACAATTGCGACAAGAATATTCTATCTCAGATGGCACTCTTAGTCAAGTATTGCAGCAATTAGAACCCCATGAACCCAGAGCGATCGGGTTAACCATTTATCGAGATTTTCCCGTTCCTCCTGGGGAGTCAGAATGGCGAACACAAATGCAGGAACAAGACAATTTATTTGCTATATGTAGTTTCCCAAGGTCTAATGAACCCGCAGTGCGATCGCCTGATGTCATCCCCAAAAATCGCTTAGGATTCGATGATGTCCTAGTCGATCCTGATGGAATTTTGCGCCGTCACCTATTCTTTATGAGAGCCAACCCCGACTGTAACACCGCTTTTTCCTTGAGCTTTCAATTAGCCCGCAAATATCTGGAGTCTGAGAATATTTTTCCCGACAATCAAGGCAATCAAAACAACCCATTAAAATTCGGTCAAGCCATTTTTCACCCTCTGCAAAGTCCCCATACAGGAGGATACCAAAATATAGCGCTCGGAGGTTGGTCTGTGATGTTAAATTATCGTTCTTTTCCCATAGCCAGAACTCTGACCCTCACCCAAGTTTTGCAGGGAGATTTTGACCCCAACCTAGTCAAAGACAGAATTGTGCTGATTGGTTTTACCAGTAGAGTCAACGCCAAATTTTTTAGCACCCCCTACCGCGCCGGAAAATCTCCTTCTGAGCAAGTACCAGGAGTCATGGTCCAAGCACAGATGGTCAGCCATATTCTTAGTGCCGCCCTTAACGGTCGTCCGCTGATTAGGGTATGGCTTTGGTGGCAAGAAGTGATTTGGGTGGTATTGTGGTCAATAGCCGGAAGTGCGATCGCATTGTATATCAGCCATCGGGGATGGGCGATCGCCGCGATCGTGATAGCGATCGCGATCCTATATATCCTTTGCTATCTGCTATTCCTGCAAGGAACCTGGGTTCCCCTCCTCCCCCCACTATTAACATTGGCGATCGGTCCTTTTTTGACGAAATTTTTGCGTAAATTTCTGCCCTGACTGCGATAAGTAAATATAACCCCAACTACCCAGGAGTAGCAGCTTGTCCAGTCCTTCGAGAAAACCCCCAAAACCCCGCCAATTTAAGTTATCCATCGCCTTGATTCTCTTAATCGGGATAGTGCCAATACAGCGAGTTTACGGCACTTATAGCAGGGAATTACGCCCGGAAAATCATCAATTGCCATTATCCGATACCCTTGTCGCCACAGCCTTTGACGTACCAGACCCCCAACCCCCAGAAGATCGGGAAGGTTCTGGGAGTCGCACCTCTTGTCCCGCCGTCGATAAACCTCTGACCGCATTAATTCCCAGTCAAGTGAACTACACCCTATCGGGACATCCCACATTCTGGTTTTATGTACCTTATTCCTCCGAGCTAACCCGTGAGGTAGAATTTGTGGTATTGGACGAACAAGAAACCGAAGTTTACCAAACCGTCGTGAGGATTACCGATACACCGGGAATTGTGAGTTTCCGCCTACCGGACAGCCTCCCCCCCTTGGAAATTGGCAAAAAATATTTGTGGCAATTCTCCTATAGATGTCATCCCAGAATTAGGGCTGAGGATGACTATGTACAAGCAATGGTGGAAAGAGTTGCCGCCTCGAGAAGTCTAACCAGTCAGCTAGAAGCGGCAACAACACCCATGCAGCGGGTGGAAATCTATGCGGCGAATGGGTTATGGCACGATACCCTCACGACTCTCGCCGAATTACGTCGGGATAATGCAGGAAATGCAGATATCGCCGCCGGGTGGACGGAACTTCTGGAATCTATTGGTTTGGGTCATCTAGCTAATGAGGCGATCGGCGGTTGTTGTCGTTAGTCTCGACGGGAGAAACGGGGTTTCTGGGCTGTTTAACGATTAACCCCAAAAATTTTTCCCAATTTGCGTAAAAGTTATCCGCGAAGGCGATAGGTAGGTATCACCTACAATTTCAGGAGTCATGCGGATTGTCAATTTACAAGCGATCGCTCCCCCGCCCTGCTTATGTGTCAAGGAAATTCCGTGAAAATACTGATGTCTGGAAACATCAGAACGGCTTTAATGGATAATTAGCAGAACTTATGATTGACGTTAAAAGGCGATCGTTCCGTCCGTCCAGTCCGTCCCACTCACCGAATCAGCCCTAGCCACGAGTACCGATCATGCAAACGCCCTTAAATAATCAGCATCAACTTATCAATGGTCGCTATCAAGTTATACAATCCCTGGGAACCGGTAGTTTCGGCAAGGTATTCCTGGCACAAGACACCCAGATGCCCTTGCAGCAACACTATGTGATCAAGCAACTCAAGCGCCAAGTTCAACGCCAGTTTAACAATATTGTTAAAGAACGATTCCGGCAGGAAGCGGCAACATTGCAAACTTTGGGGCAGCATAACCAGATTCCTCGGTTGTACGCTTACTTTGAGGAGCTGAACAAGTTTTACTTAGTGCAGGAGTATATCGAGGGTGAAACCCTAGAAGCGAAGGTGCAAAGGGAGGGTAAACTCAGCGAAAGTGCCGTGAGGGAAATTTTGACCAGTCTGTTGGGAGTGCTTCAATACATACACAGCAAGCAAATAGTCCATCGCGACATCAAACCGGACAATATTATTTTGCGCCAGGAAGATGGCAAGCCAGTGTTGATTGACTTTGGTGCGGTTAAGGAAGCCATGAGTACCCAGCTCAATACCCAAGGAAATGCGGTTAACTCCATTATAATTGGTACTCCTGGGTTTATGGCTTCTGAACAGGCAATCGGTAGACCTGTTTATTCTAGTGATTTATATAGTTTGGGACTGACCGCGATTTATATGCTAACAGGTAAGCTGCCGCAAGATTTGGCGATGGATCCTGGGACGGCAGAAATCCTTTGGCGACAAGATGCACCAGAAGTGAGTGTCGGTTTAGCCAATGTGTTAGATAAAGCAGTTCGCTCCCACGCTGGCGATCGCTACTCTAGCGCCAAAGAAATGCTCGATGCCTTGAAATCCCTTACGGATACATATATGCAGCCCGATAATAATAATATTCCCGCTCCTGCACCACAACCCACATCGACATCAACAAAACGTGGGCTATTGGTTCTATCGACGATTGTTTCTCTGGTTGTTCTGGGGTTGGGGTGGCGATCGCTTCCCTACCTGTGGAAACCGAAAGTACAAGCCCAATCCTTAACAATTGGCAGTTTAAGCAATCCCAAGTACAACACCGACCTAGTAGATTATTTACGACAAGAGTTAATCCCCAGTAATTTTATTGATTTTTTTCTGGGTAAAAAAGTAGACTTGGCGATCGATGGTGACCATAATCTACCTTACCAAGAAGCCAAGGATAGAATAGCCAAGAAAGAGTGGGATGTCGTCTTTACCCTGTCTCCGATCATTTCTGTTGCTGCCAAAGATAACAGTTATACGTTTGCCGCTTTAATGTTTCCTGAAGGTCCGCCTTATTATTATTCTGCATTGTACGTCAGAGCGGACAGCCCAATTCAATCTATCAATGACATAACACCAAGCACCGTAATTGCCTTGGGCGGGTTCAACTCAGCATCGAGTTTTTATATGCCCGTTTACGATTTGTATGGCAAAACTCTAACCGTAGATATGGGACACCGAGGGCAGAATATTCGGGAAATGGTGAGGACTGGAAAAGCCGATTTGGGTGCGGGGGCTTTAGGTGATACAGTCAAAAACGATCCAGATATCCGTATCATCCACCTGAGTCGAGCTATTCCGGGTGCAGGAGTATATCTCTCTCCCGAACTTTCAGAATCAGACAGAAAGGTAATCGAAAGAGTTTTGCTCAACGCCCCTCCAGACCTTCAAAAACAAGCCAACTATGGCCCAGGCTCAGAACCAGATTATACCAATTTCAGAGGAATTATCCGGAGAACCGAAGAAATTTTAGTTTGTTCTAATTTTAGGCAGAATCCCGTTAATTTCTTTTGTGGAACTGGGGTGGGTACAGTTCCTACAACAGTTAATCATGGTGGGAATGAGATCAGGGGTCGAGTCAATGGCTGGAGGCGGCCGACTGTTGACACAGTTTGGTTAAATTTGATGGCAGAAGGTAATCAACTTTATCGGGTGGTAGTATCTTCGCAAATTCTCAATCAAGTTCCTGGTGCTACGAATTTGCTGGAACTTCAGAATAAAGAGATTAAAGTTATGGGAGTAGTCCCGAATCAAATAGGTGATGGAATACTGGAATTAAATATTCAGAATTCAATGGAATTGGAGGTTTTATAAAACCAAATATCTATACCGAAGCATAAATGGGGTATATTCCTCATCATCAGGTTAGTTATCGCGGAGGTTTCCGAAACCGGTTTTCTTTTGGGAACCCCCAGAAACCCCCTTTCTTTCGGGAAAATTAGGCGATCGCTCATCTGAGGCGAACATAACTAACGGGCGATCGCGCCTACCATCTGGCGGGGTTAGTGCTACCATTAACAGTCGCAATATCTGCATTCATTATAATGTAGAATATTGAAAACAAGATATTCAAACATTGCCAGCGTTAGGAAAAATTTAATTGAACAACTAACTTAATTATTGTCAGCAATCCCTCATTCGAGCTGTGGCCAATTCATGGAGCGATCGCATACTCCGAGCCAACGAATCCAGTGTTTTCTCTAATAGTAATTTGCACGCTATGCCATTCTCTCTACTCTGGCTGCCGATAGTTGAGTTGCCCATAGATGCGACAATCTGAGGCGAACGTACTGATAATGTGGTATAATCATCTGGCTCTATCTTGGCTAGGTCTCCACTCTGCTTTAAAGGTTAACTCTATCTACCACTATAAATGGAATGACTGCTAACTATCTAATGTTCAGAGATTAAACAGATGCAAAAACTTTTTAATTTATTGTTTGAGATAGAATTTTATCTGAAAGTTGCGATAACTTGCACAATTTTTCAGCAACTCTTTTACTGGATATTGCATGATATTGAAGTCAACTTTATCACCCAAGTAGTCCTGTCCTATACTGGCTGGTTGGTTCAGTCTCATTTTATGCCATAGGTATTTTCATAGAAAAGGTACTTAAAAAAAATGATTATTTTAGAGTTAAGAGGAATACTAGAACTAAGAAAGTCAAAAAACAACCTTACCCTGCCTTTACTACTCAAGGTATTGTGATTGGAGAATTAAAGAGTTTTATCGCCGCATTAATTATCCTCTACCTAGCACCAGAAGTCCATAGAGGTAATGATTTTATTCTGAATCTGGGATGGTTCTTGATGAGAATAATGGCTGCGGATTTCTGTTTTTATGTCACCCATTGGCTATTCCACAGAAGATTTTTACAGAAAATACATCTCAAACATCATCAATTTTCTGACTCGTCCAGTTTTGTGGCTGGTCATAAGAGTTTTGGTGAATATATTATCGTTACGATTACAGATATTTTACCTATCTTTATCTTTGGATATGATATCACACAACTATTGGCTTGGACTCTTGTCGGTAATGCTTACAACTTAGAAGGTCATAGTGCATTGTCAATATTTTTCATATCCTCAGATTTTCACGATCTGCATCATACCAATTTCAAGGGAAACTATGGCATTCATGGATTTTGGGACAGGGTATTTAATACTTTGAATCCTACAACTAAAAAATCAGGCATTATGTTTCCGACTGCTTCTCTGGAGAAAATTACTATGAAATTGTATAGTCGTTGGGATTAAGAACCGATCGCCGATTGAGATTGAATGGAAGCATTCAACATCCTCGTATTTGAGCAGACAAACCGGGTTTATATTGGGTTGACACCCTAGGTTTTGTGGCTAAGGTTATTATGGAAACCCGGTTTCTTGTGTGTCTAACAGCGATCGCTCATCTTATCCGAACATAACTAAGGCGCGATAAACACACCCAGAACACAATCGGCAGATTCCTTTAACTTCTATGTGTATTCCTCCTCAAAGGGGATTACATAGCATCAGGGTCAATGCCTAATTCCCGCAGTTTTTCCGCCAGGCGGTTAGCGCGTTCTGCTTCCTGTTGTGCGCGTTCTGCTTCCTGTTGGGCGCGTTCTGCCTCTTGTTGGGCGCGTTCTTCTGCTTGTTGGCGATCGCTCTCTAACTCAATATAAGTCGAGAATTTACGACCATCGGGACGATACAATTCTAACCCCGACTCCGAGATTTCAAATCTCACCCCTAGCCGGGGAGAAATCCAGCCTTTTATGGTGTCAATTAATGTCAGTTGATTCTCTGTGCGAATCCAACCACAGACATCGATTTTATCGGGGTCATATATATAGTATTCTTCCACTCCATAACGCTGATAAAAGTCCAGCTTTTTCGCCATTTCGGTTAAGGTATTACCGGGAGATAATACCTCAAAAACTACTTGGGGGGCGATATCATCTTCTTCCCATTGCAAATAAGACCCCCGTTTAACTTTGGGTCTTCCTATGGCTACCATCACATCTGGAGCTACTCGCAGTTTATTGTTGCCTTCTACGGGATACCAGAGTAAATCTCCGGCTACAAATACGTTAGGGTCATCTTTAAAGAGGGCATCAATCCCTCCTTGAATGGTGACAATCCAGCGGAATTGTTCGGTGTTTTCTGCCATAGGTTGACCGTCGCTTTCGGGGTAGATAATTGGGGTTTGGGGAGTGGTTTTAATCTCTGTTACCATGTTGCCTCCTTGGGGTGGGTTCTGTGCCTAAACTGGTTCAACTTTTTCCCTTACATAGCATCAGGGTCAATGCCTAATTCCCGCAGTCTTTCCGTCCCGTCAGGCGGTTAGCGCGTTCTGCTTCCTGTTGGGCGCGTTCTGCTTCCTGTTGGGCGCGTTCTGCCTGCTGTTGGGCGCGTTCTGCCTCCTGTTGGGCGCGTTCTTCTGCTTTTTGGGCGCGTTGTGCCTGCTGTTGTGCGCGTTCTTCCGCTTGTTGGGCGCGTTTTTCGGCTTGTTGGCGATCGCTCTCTAACTCAATATAAGTCGAGAATTTACGACCATCGGGACGATACAATTCTAACCCCGACTCCGACATTTCAAATCTCACCCCTAGCCGGGGAGAAATCCAGCCTTTTATGGTGTCAATTAATGTCAGTTGATTCTCTGTGCGAATCCAACCACAGACATCGATTTTATCAGGGTCATATATATATATAGTATTCTTCCACTCCATAACGCTGATAAAAGTCCAGCTTTTTCGCCATTTCGGTTAAGGTATTACCGGGAGATAATACCTCAAAAACTACTTGGGGGGCGATATCATCTTCTTCCCATTGCAAATAAGACCCCCGTTTAACTTTGGGTCTTCCTATGGCTACCATCACATCTGGAGCTACTCGCAGTTTATTGTTGCCTTCTACGGGATACCAGAGTAAATCTCCGGCTACAAATACGTTAGGGTCATCTTTAAAGAGGGCATCAATCCCTCCTTGAATGGTGACAATCCAGCGGAATTGTTCGGTGTTTTCTGCCATAGGTTGACCGTCGCTTTCAGGGTAGATAATTGGGGTTTGGGCAGTGGTTTTAATCTCGGTTACCATGTTGCCTCCTTGGGGTGCTTTATGGGTGTATTCGTTGTCAAAGGGGATTACATAGCATCAGGGTCAATGCCTAATTCCCGCAGTCTTTCCGCCAGGCGGTTAGCGCGTTCTGCCTCCTGTTGGGCGCGTTCTGCTTCCTGTTGGGCGCGTTCTGCCTCCTGTTGGGCGCGTTCTGCCTCCTGTTGGGCGCGTTCTGCCTCCTGTTGGGCGCGTTCTTCTGCTTTTTGGGCGCGTTGTGCCTGCTGTTGGGCGCGTTCTGCCTCTTGTTGGGCGCGTTCTTCTGCTTGTTGGCGATCGCTCTCTAACTCAATATAAGTCGAGAATTTACGACCATCGGGACGATACAATTCTAACCCCGACTCCGAGATTTCAAATCTCACCCCTAGCCGGGGAGAAATCCAGCCTTTTATGGTGTCAATTAATGTCAGTTGATTCTCTGTGCGAATCCAACCACAGACATCGATTTTATCGGGGTCATATATATAGTATTCTTCCACTCCATAACGCTGATAAAAGTCCAGCTTTTTCGCCATTTCAGTTAAGGTATTACCGGGAGATAATACCTCAAAAACTACTTGGGGGGCGATATCATCTTCTTCCCATTGTAAATAAGACCCCCGTTTAACTTTGGGTCTTCCTATGGCTACCATCACATCTGGAGCTACTCGCAGTTTATTGTTGCCTTCTACGGGATACCAGAGTAAATCTCCGGCTACAAATACGTTAGGGTCATCTTTAAAGAGGGCATCAATCCCTCCTTGAATGGTGACAATCCAGCGGAATTGTTCGGTGTTTTCTGCCATAGGTTGACCGTCGCTTTCGGGGTAGATAATTGGGGTTTTGGGAGTGGTTTTAATCTCTGTTACCATGTTGCCTCCTTGGGGTGGGTTCTGTGCCTAAACTGGTTCAACTTTTTCCCTTACATAGCATCAGGGTCAATGCCTAATTCCCGCAGTCTTTCCGCCAGGCGGTTAGCGCGTTCTGCTTCCTGTTGGGCGCGTTCTGCTTCCTGTTGGGCGCGTTCTGCTTCCTGTTGGGCGCGTTCTGCCTGCTGTTGGGCGCGTTCTGCCTGCTGTTGAGCGCGTTCTTCTGCTTTTTGGGCGCGTTGTGCCTCCTGTTGGGCGCGTTCTGCCTCCTGTTGGGCGCGTTGTGCCTGCTGTTGGGCGCGTTCTGCCTCTTGTTGGGCGCGTTCTTCTGCTTGTTGGCGATCGCTCTCTAACTCAATATAAGTCGAGAATTTACGACCATCGGGACGATACAATTCTAACCCCGACTCCGAGATTTCAAATCTCACCCCTAGCCGGGGAGAAATCCAGCCTTTTATGGTGTCAATTAATGTCAGTTGATTCTCTGTGCGAATCCAACCACAGACATCGATTTTATCGGGGTCATATATATAGTATTCTTCCACTCCATAACGCTGATAAAAGTCCAGCTTTTTCGCCATTTCCGTTAAGGTATTACCGGGAGATAATACCTCAAAAACTACTTGGGGGGCGATATCATCTTCTTCCCATTGCAAATAAGACCCCCGTTTAACTTTGGGTCGTCCTATGGCTACCATCACATCTGGAGCTACTCGCAGTTTATTGTTGCCTTCTACGGGATACCAGAGTAAATCTCCGGCTACAAATACGTTAGGGTCATCTTTAAAGAGGGCATCAATCCCTCCTTGAATGGTGACAATCCAGCGGAATTGTTCGGTGTTTTCTGCCATAGGTTGACCGTCGCTTTCGGGGTAGATAATTGGGGTTTTGGGAGTGGTTTTAATCTCTGTTACCATGTTGCCTCCTTGGGGTGGGTTCTGTGCCTAAACTGGTTCAACTTTTTCCCTTACATAGCATCAGGGTCAATGCCTAATTCCCGCAGTCTTTCCGCCAGGCGGTTAGCGCGTTCTGCTTCCTGTTGGGCGCGTTCTGCTTCCTGTTGGGCGCGTTCTGCCTGCTGTTGGGCGCGTTCTGCCTGCTGTTGAGCGCGTTCTTCTGCTTTTTGGGCGCGTTGTGCCTCCTGTTGGGCGCGTTCTGCCTCCTGTTGGGCGTGTTCTGCCTCCTGTTGGGCGCGTTCTTCGGCTTGTTGGGCGCGTTCTTCTGCTTTTTGGCGATCGCTCTCTAACTCAATATAAGTCGAGAATTTACGACCATCGGGACGATACAATTCTAACCCCGACTCCGACATTTCAAATCTCACCCCTAACCGGGGAGAAATCCAGCCTTTTATGGTGTCAATTAAGGTCAGTTGATTCTCTGTGCGAATCCAGCCACAGACATCGATTTTATCAGGGTCATATATATAGTATTCTTCCACTCCATAACGCTGATAAAAGTCCAGCTTTTTCGCCATTTCCGTTAAGGTATTACCGGGAGATAATACCTCAAAAACTACTTGGGGGGCGATATCATCTTCTTCCCATTGCAAATAAGACCCCCGTTTAACTTTGGGTCGTCCTATGGCTACCATCACATCTGGAGCTACTCGCAGTTTATTGTTGCCTTCTACGGGATACCAGAGTAAATCTCCGGCTACAAATACGTTAGGGTCATCTTTAAAGAGGGCATCAATCCCTCCTTGAATGGTGACAATCCAGCGGAATTGTTCGGTGTTTTCTGCCATAGGTTGACCGTCGCTTTCGGGGTAGATAATTGGGGTTTTGGGAGTGGTTTTAATCTCTGTTACCATGTTGCCTCCTTGGGGTGGGTTCTGTGCCTAAACTGGTTCAACTTTTTCCCTTACATAGCATCAGGGTCAATGCCTAATTCCCGCAGTCTTTCCGCCAGGCGGTTAGCGCGTTCTGCTTCCTGTTGGGCGCGTTCTGCTTCCTGTTGGGCGCGTTCTGCTTCCTGTTGGGCGCGTTCTGCCTGCTGTTGGGCGCGTTCTGCCTGCTGTTGGGCGCGTTCTGCCTGCTGTTGAGCGCGTTCTTCTGCTTTTTGGGCGCGTTGTGCCTCCTGTTGGGCGCGTTCTGCCTCCTGTTGGGCGTGTTCTGCCTCCTGTTGGGCGCGTTCTGCCTCCTGTTGGGCGCGTTCTTCGGCTTGTTGGGCGCGTTCTTCTGCTTGTTGGCGATCGCTCTCTAACTCAATATAAGTCGAGAATTTACGACCATCGGGACGATACAATTCTAACCCCGACTCCGAGATTTCAAATCTCACCCCTAGCCGGGGAGAAATCCAGCCTTTTATGGTGTCAATTAATGTCAGTTGATTCTCTGTGCGAATCCAACCACAGACATCGATTTTATCAGGGTCATATATATAGTATTCTTCCACTCCATAACGCTGATAAAAGTCCAGCTTTTTCGCCATTTCGGTTAAGGTATTACCGGGAGATAATACCTCAAAAACTACTTGGGGGGCGATATCATCTTCTTCCCATTGCAAATAAGACCCCCGTTTAACTTTGGGTCTTCCTATGGCTACCATCACATCTGGAGCTACTCGCAGTTTATTGTTGCCTTCTACGGGATACCAGAGTAAATCTCCGGCTACAAATACGTTAGGGTCATCTTTAAAGAGGGCATCAATCCCTCCTTGAATGGTGACAATCCAGCGGAATTGTTCGGTGTTTTCTGCCATAGGTTGACCGTCGCTTTCAGGGTAGATAATTGGGGTTTGGGCAGTGGTTTTAATCTCGGTTACCATGTTGCCTCCTTGGGGTGCTTTATGGGTGTATTCGTTGTCAAAGGGGATTACATAGCATCAGGGTCAATGCCTAATTCCCGTAGTTTTTCCGCCAGGCGGTTAGCGCGTTCTTCCGCTTGTTGGGCGCGTTCTTCTGCTTGTTGGCGATCGCTCTCTAACTCAATATAAGTCGAGAATTTACGACCATCGGGACGATACAATTCTAACCCCGACTCCGAGATTTCAAATCTCACCCCTAGCCGGGGAGAAATCCAGCCTTTTATGGTGTCAATTAATGTCAGTTGATTCTCTGTGCGAATCCAACCACAGACATCGATTTTATCGGGGTCATATATATAGTATTCTTCCACTCCATAACGCTGATAAAAGTCCAGCTTTTTCGCCATTTCGGTTAAGGTATTACCGGGAGATAATACCTCAAAAACTACTTGGGGGGCGATATCATCTTCTTCCCATTGCAAATAAGACCCCCGTTTAACTTTGGGTCGTCCTATGGCTACCATCACATCTGGAGCTACTCGCAGTTTATTGTTGCCTTCTACGGGATACCAGAGTAAATCTCCGGCTACAAATACGTTAGGGTCATCTTTAAAGAGGGCATCAATCCCTCCTTGAATGGTGACAATCCAGCGGAATTGTTCGGTGTTTTCTGCCATAGGTTGACCGTCGCTTTCAGGATAGATAATTGGCGTTTGGGGAGTGGTTTTAATCTCGGTTACCATGTCGCCTCCTTGGGGTGCTTTATGGGTGTATTCGTCGTCAAAGGGGATTACATAGTATCAGGGTCAATACCTAATTCCCGCAGTCTTTCCGCCAGGCGGTTAGCGCGTTCTGCTTCCTGTTGGGCGCGTTCTGCTTCCTGTTGGGCGCGTTCTGCCTGCTGTTGGGCGCGTTCTTCGGCTTGTTGGGCGCGTTCTGCCTGCTGTTGGGCGCGTTCTGTTTCCTGTTGGGCGCGTTCTTCTGCTTTTTGGCGATCGCTCTCTAACTCAATATAAGTCGAGAATTTACGACCATCGGGACGATACAATTCTAACCCCGACTCCGAGATTTCAAATCTCACCCCTAGCCGGGGAGAAATCCAGCCTTTTATGGTGTCAATTAATGTCAGTTGATTCTCTGTGCGAATCCAACCACAGACATCGATTTTATCGGGGTCATATATATAGTATTCTTCCACTCCATAAAGCTGATAAAAGTCCAGCTTTTTCGCCATTTCGGTTAAGGTATTACCGGGAGATAATACCTCAAAAACTACTTGGGGGGCGATATCATCTTCTTCCCATTGCAAATAAGACCCCCGTTTAACTTTGGGTCGTCCTATGGCTACCATCACATCTGGAGCTACTCGCAGTTTATTGTTGCCTTCTACGGGATACCAGAGTAAATCTCCGGCTACAAATACGTTAGGGTCATCTTTAAAGAGGGCATCAATCCCTCCTTGAATGGTGACAATCCAGCGGAATTGTTCGGTATTTTCTGCCATAGGTTGACCGTCGTTTTCGGGGTAGATAATTGGGGTTTGGGCAGTGGTTTTAATCTCTGTTACCATGTGGCCTCCTTGGGGTGAGTTCTGTGCATAAAGTGGTTCAACTTTTTCCCTTACATAGTATCAGGGTCAATACCTAATTCCCGCAGTCTTTCCGCCAGGCGGTTAGCGCGTTCTGCTTCCTGTTGGGCGCGTTCTTCCGCTTGTTGGGCGCGTTCTGCCTGCTGTTGGGCGCGTTCTGTTTCCTGTTGGGCGCGTTCTTCGGCTTGTTGGCGATCGCTCTCTAACTCAATATAAGTCGAGAATTTACGACCATCGGGACGATACAATTCTAACCCCGACTCCGACATTTCAAATCTCACCCCTAACCGGGGAGAAATCCAGCCTTTTATGGTGTCAATTAATGTCAGTTGATTCTCTGTGCGAATCCAACCACAGATATCGATTTTATCAGGGTCATATATATAGTATTCTTCCACTCCATAACGCTGATAAAAGTCCAGCTTTTTCGCCATTTCGGTTAAGGTATTACCGGGAGATAATACCTCAAAAACTACTTGGGGGGCGATATCATCTTCTTCCCATTGCAAATAAGACCCCCGTTTAACTTTGGGTCGTCCTATGGCTACCATCACATCTGGAGCTACTCGCAGTTTATTGTTGCCTTCTACGGGATACCAGAGTAAATCTCCGGCTACAAATACGTTAGGGTCATCTTTAAAGAGGGCATCAATCCCTCCTTGAATGGTGACATGACAATCCAGCGGAATTGTTCGGTATTTTCTGCCATAGGTTGACCGTCGTTTTCGGGGTAGATAATTGGGGTTTGGGCAGTGGTTTTAATCTCTGTTACCATGTTGCCTCCTTGGGGTGAGTTCTGTGCATAAAGTGGTTCAACTTTTTCCCTTACATAGTATCAGGGTCAATACCTAATTCCCGCAGTCTTTCCGCCAGGCGGTTAGCGCGTTCTGCTTCCTGTTGGGCGCGTTCTGCTTCCTGTTGGGCGCGTTCTTCGGCTTGTTGGGCGCGTTCTGCCTGCTGTTGGGCGCGTTCTGTTTCCTGTTGGGCGCGTTCTTCGGCTTGTTGGCGATCGCTCTCTAACTCAATATAAGTCGAGAATTTACGACCATCGGGACGATACAATTCTAACCCCGACTCCGACATTTCAAATCTCACCCCTAACCGGGGAGAAATCCAGCCTTTTATGGTGTCAATTAATGTCAGTTGATTCTCTGTGCGAATCCAACCACAGATATCGATTTTATCAGGGTCATATATATAGTATTCTTCCACTCCATAACGCTGATAAAAGTCCAGCTTTTTCGCCATTTCGGTTAAGGTATTACCGGGAGATAATACCTCAAAAACTACTTGGGGGGCGATATCATCTTCTTCCCATTGCAAATAAGACCCCCGTTTAACTTTGGGTCGTCCTATGGCTACCATCACATCTGGAGCTACTCGCAGTTTATTGTTGCCTTCTACGGGATACCAGAGTAAATCTCCGGCTACAAATACGTTAGGGTCATCTTTAAAGAGGGCATCAATCCCTCCTTGAATGGTGACAATCCAGCGGAATTGTTCGGTGTTTTCTGCCATAGGTTGACCGTCGTTTTCGGGGTAGATAATTGGGGTTTGGGCAGTGGTTTTAATCTCTGTTACCATGTTGCCTCCTTGGGGTGAGTTCTGTGCATAAAGTGGTTCAACTTTTTCCCTTACATAGTATCAGGGTCAATACCTAATTCCCGCAGTCTTTCCGCCAGGCGGTTAGCGCGTTCTGCTTCCTGTTGGGCGCGTTCTGCTTCCTGTTGGGCGCGTTCTTCGGCTTGTTGGGCGCGTTCTGCCTGCTGTTGGGCGCGTTCTGTTTCCTGTTGGGCGCGTTCTTCGGCTTGTTGGCGATCGCTCTCTAACTCAATATAAGTCGAGAATTTACGACCATCGGGACGATACAATTCTAACCCCGACTCCGACATTTCAAATCTCACCCCTAACCGGGGAGAAATCCAGCCTTTTATGGTGTCAATTAATGTCAGTTGATTCTCTGTGCGAATCCAACCACAGATATCGATTTTATCAGGGTCATATATATAGTATTCTTCCACTCCATAACGCTGATAAAAGTCCAGCTTTTTCGCCATTTCGGTTAAGGTATTACCGGGAGATAATACCTCAAAAACTACTTGGGGGGCGATATCATCTTCTTCCCATTGCAAATAAGACCCCCGTTTAACTTTGGGTCGTCCTATGGCTACCATCACATCTGGAGCTACTCGCAGTTTATTGTTGCCTTCTACGGGATACCAGAGTAAATCTCCGGCTACAAATACGTTAGGGTCATCTTTAAAGAGGGCATCAATCCCTCCTTGAATGGTGACAATCCAGCGGAATTGTTCGGTGTTTTCTGCCATAGGTTGACCGTCGTTTTCGGGGTAGATAATTGGGGTTTGGGCAGTGGTTTTAATCTCTGTTACCATGTTGCCTCCTTGGGGTGAGTTCTGTGCATAAAGTGGTTCAACTTTTTCCCTTACATAGTATCAGGGTCAATACCTAATTCCCGCAGTCTTTCCGCCAGGCGGTTAGCGCGTTCTGCTTCCTGTTGGGCGCGTTCTGCTTCCTGTTGGGCGCGTTCTTCGGCTTGTTGGGCGCGTTCTGCCTGCTGTTGGGCGCGTTCTGTTTCCTGTTGGGCGCGTTCTTCTGCTTTTTGGCGATCGCTCTCTAACTCAATATAAGTCGAGAATTTACGACCATCGGGACGATACAATTCTAACCCCGACTCCGAGATTTCAAATTTCACCCCTAGCCGGGGAGAAATCCAGCCTTTTATGGTGTCAATTAATGTCAGTTGATTCTCTGTGCGAATCCAACCACAGACATCGATTTTATCGGGGTCATATATATAGTATTCTTCCACTCCATAACGCTGATAAAAGTCCAGCTTTTTCGCCATTTCGGTTAAGGTATTACCGGGAGATAATACCTCAAAAACTACTTGGGGGGCGATATCATCTTCTTCCCATTGTAAATAAGACCCCCGTTTAACTTTGGGTCGTCCTATGGCTACCATCACATCTGGAGCTACTCGCAGTTTATTGTTGCCTTCTACGGGATACCAGAGTAAATCTCCGGCTACAAATACGTTAGGGTCATCTTTAAAGAGGGCATCAATCCCTCCTTGAATGGTGACAATCCAGCGGAATTGTTCGGTATTTTCTGCCATAGGTTGACCGTCGCTTTCGGGGTAGATAATTGGGGTTTGGGCAGTGGTTTTAATCTCGGTTACCATGTTGCCTCCTTGGGGTGAGTTCTGTGCATAAAGTGGTTCAACTTTTTCCCTTACATAGTATCAGGGTCAATACCTAATTCCCGCAGTCTTTCCGCCAGGCGGTTAGCGCGTTCTGCTTCCTGTTGGGCGCGTTCTTCCGCTTGTTGGGCGCGTTCTTCTGCTTTTTGGCGATCGCTCTCTAACTCAATATAAGTCGAGAATTTACGACCATCGGGACGATACAATTCTAACCCCGACTCCGACATTTCAAATCTCACCCCTAACCGGGGAGAAATCCAGCCTTTTATGGTGTCAATTAAGGTCAGTTGATTCTCTGTGCGAATCCAGCCACAGACATCGATTTTATCAGGGTCATATATATAGTATTCTTCCACTCCATAACGCTGATAAAAGTCCAGCTTTTTCGCCATTTCCGTTAAGGTATTACCGGGAGATAATACCTCAAAAACTACTTGGGGGGCGATATCATCTTCTTCCCATTGTAAATAAGACCCCCGTTTAACTTTGGGTCGTCCTATGGCTACCATCACATCTGGAGCTACTCGCAGTTTATTGTTGCCTTCTACGGGATACCAGAGTAAATCTCCGGCTACAAATACGTTAGGGTCATCTTTAAAGAGGGCATCAATCCCTCCTTGAATGGTGACAATCCAGCGGAATTGTTCGGTATTTTCTGCCATAGGTTGACCGTCGCTTTCGGGGTAGATAATTGGGGTTTTGGGAGTGGTTTTAATCTCGGTTACCATGTGGCCTCCTTGGGGTGCTTTATGGGTGTATTCGTCGTCAAAGGGGATTACATAGCATCAGGGTCAATGCCTAATTCTCGCAGTCTTTCAGCCAGGCGGTTAGCGCGTTCTTCGGCTTGTTGGCGTTGGTTGTCCAATTCGATATAAGTCGAGAATTTACGACCATCGGGACGATACAATTCTAACCCCGACTCCGACATTTCAAATCTCACCCCTAGCCGGGGAGAAATCCAGCCTTTTATGGTGTCAATTAATGTCAGTTGATTCTCTGTGCGAATCCAACCACAGACATCGATTTTATCGGGGTCATATATATAGTATTCTTCCACTCCATAACGCTGATAAAAGTCCAGCTTTTTCGCCATTTCGGTTAAGGTATTACCGGGAGATAATACCTCAAAAACTACTTGGGGGGCGATATCATCTTCTTCCCATTGCAAATAAGACCCCCGTTTAACTTTGGGTCGTCCTATGGCTACCATCACATCTGGAGCTACTCGCAGTTTATTGTTGCCTTCTACGGGATACCAGAGTAAATCTCCGGCTACAAATACGTTAGGGTCATCTTTAAAGAGGGCATCAATCCCTCCTTGAATGGTGACAATCCAGCGGAATTGTTCGGTGTTTTCTGCCATAGGTTGACCGTCGCTTTCGGGGTAGATAATTGGGGTTTGGGGAGTGGTTTTAATCTCGGTTACCATGTCGCCTCCTTTGAGTGGGTTGGCTAAAATCAGATGTGGAAATTTAGGATTAATATGTTGACTATTTGGAGGTTGATATGCTAGTATCACTATGATGATGTCTGCCCTAATTAGATTATAGGGGTTGAGGTCTTGGACTGTACCGATGAGTATTAGGCGACGGTGAATCGGTAAAATTGTCTAGGGAAAGAATGGGAAACACCCAGATAAACCCAGATAAGAAGGGATATAGGGAAGTCGGAGGAAGCAACTGTAAGATTGTGTAGAAATGCGATCGCATTTGTAAATCTGATGACGATCGCATTATTGAAATCAGGTAAAATCCATGGCTAAATTAGAGACAAGGGATAATTCCTTGTCTCCAAATATAAACTACTTAGCCGTTAGTAGTGGCATATTCAGGAAGCCGACGCAGACGTTCTTCACCAGTGAGAACTTTTACCTGTCCATCATCATCCAAGTCTACCAAAGCCTGATCACCCGGTTTAAGCGCACCCGATAGCATGGTTTCCGCCAGGACATCTTCTAACAGATTCATAATCGCACGACGGAGGGGACGAGCGCCATAATTAGGATCATATCCCACCTCAACAATATGATCTTTAAAGCGATCGCTAACTTCCAGGACAATCTCCTTATCCCGCAAGCGAGCAAACACTTCCTCCAACAGGATATCAGCAATCTGTTTAACCTCATCTTTGGTCAACTTACGGAAAACAATAATCTCATCGAGACGGTTAATAAACTCCGGTCGGAAATACTGTTTCAACTCCTCATTAACCAAATTGCGAATCCGAGTATATTGAGCCTCTTCCTGTGATTGCTCAAACTCAAAACCCAGACCGCCGCCACCCTTTTCTATCACCTTCGAGCCGATATTGGAAGTCATGATAATCAGAGTATTTTTGAAACTGACCGTGCGACCTTTAGCATCAGTCAACCGTCCATCCTCCAAAATCTGCAATAGCATATTAAAGACATCGGGGTGAGCCTTTTCGATTTCGTCAAACAGAATCACCGTATAGGGACGACGACGCACCGCCTCCGTCAGTTGTCCACCCTCATCATAGCCGACAAAACCGGGAGGGGAACCAATCAACTTAGAAACCGTGTGGCGTTCCATAAACTCGGACATATCCAAACGGATCATCGCTTCCATGGAACCAAAGAAGTAATAAGCCAAAGCCTTGGTTAGTTCGGTTTTTCCCACCCCGGTCGGACCGGAAAAGATAAAGCTGGCGATCGGTCGGTTGGGGTTTTTCAGTCCCACCCTGGCGCGACGAATAGCGCGGGAAACGGCGCTCACAGCCTCATGTTGACCTATCAGGCGCTGATGTAGGGTATCTTCCATGTGCATCAGTTTATAGGACTCAGATTCAGTCATTTTAGTGACGGGAATTCCTGTCCAGGCTGAGAGGACATCGGCGATATCTTCTTCGGTAACAATTAAGTTAGTTTTGATGCTGGTTTCCACTTGGGAAGCGGCTTCAATTTGGTCTTTGCATTTCAATTCACGATCGCGCAATTCTCCAGCCTTATCGAAATCCTGAACTTGAACAGCGACATCTTTTTGTTTAACAATGTCGGACAGTTCCACTTTCAGATCTCGCACTTCTGGGGGTAACTTAGAGTGCATCACCCTCACCCGCGAGCCAGCTTCATCAATTAAATCGATCGCCTTATCAGGAAGAAAGCGATCGCTAATATAGCGGTGAGATAGTTTCGCCGCCGCCAAAACCGCCTCATCAGAAATAGTCAAGCGGTGGTGTTGTTCATAAGCCGATCGCAACCCAAATAGAATCTCGATAGTTTCCTCAACGCTAGGTTCTCCCACCATTACCGGCTGAAATCGGCGTTCTAAGGCGGCATCACGCTCAATATACTTCCGGTATTCATCCAGAGTCGTTGCGCCGATACACTGCAATTCTCCCCTTGCTAAAGCCGGTTTGAGCATATTAGCCGCATCCATAGTTCCCTCAATGGCTCCCGCTCCCACCAGGGTATGGATTTCGTCAATTAATAGGATAATATTGCCATTAGCCTTAATTTCCTGAACAATTTTTTTGAGTCGTTCTTCAAACTCTCCCCGGAAACGGGTTCCCGCCACCAGAGTTCCCATTTCCAGGCTCACCACTTGGCGATTTTCCAGAAGTTCCGGCACATTTCCATTAATAATACGTTGAGCGAGTCCTTCTGCGATCGCTGTTTTACCAACCCCCGGTTCACCAATTAGCACCGGGTTGTTTTTGGTACGGCGACCGAGTATTTGAATCACCCGTTCTATTTCGCGATCGCGTCCTACAATAGGATCTAGCTTTCCTTGAGCTGCCAACTGAGTCAAGTTAGTAGAAAACTCATCAAGGGTCGCCGTTTTACGACTCTGACTGCGGGAGTTTCCCCCGGCTGAGGCGGGGACTTCCTCCCCTAAATTTTTAATCAATTCTGTCCGCAATTGTCGGCGCTCAATACCGAAGTTTTCCAGAACCTTGGCTGCTACGCCTTCTTCATCTTGCAACAGGCCTAGCAATATATGTTCTGGCGCAATATAATTATTGCCTAACTGCCTAGCCTCTTTCATCGCCGACTCAAAGACCCTCTTGGCGCGAGGCGTAAACGGAATTTCTGGTGGCATAAAACCAGAACCGCGCCCAATAATAGATTCTATCTCACGGCGGGTATTATCCAAGTTTAGGTTTTGGTCTGAGAGTACCTTGGCGGCGATACTGGTTCCTTCTCCAATAATACCCAGTAGCAGTTGTTCAGTACCGACGAAGTTATGTCCCAAACGTCGCGCCTCTTCCTGAGACAGCATCACGGCCTTGATCGCTTGATCTGAAAAATATTCAAACATTTGTGCTTTTCCCGTCCAGCTATTGTACTTAGCTAACCCTGGGGTGTGCTTTTGATCCGTGCAGGAGGAACATCACACCACCAAGATTTGTAAACTTTTGTGTATTTTGCCTATCCCTACTCTATCGCTACTCTAGCAATAATGCAGTAAGGATAGCCGTAATTTTGCTGAAACGGGGACTAGGGGCTAGGGACAGGGTTTATCAACCCGTCCCCAATTTTTAGACCCTACTCAGCCAAGAACTTGACCGTGGCAAATAATTGCTAACAGATCAACCAGGTTTCTTGGTGGCGGTTGATGTCAAATTAACCGCCTAATTATCAATTATCCTTACTCAATTATCATGCTCAAATACCATGATACCTGAACCTGATGCGTTTTGGAAGGTCATCACCAAATTATTACCATTTACCCGAAACTCTTGCACGCCTTCTAAAGCCTGAATAAACTCTGATTCCTGAGTCATTAACTCTGGTTCACAAGCCATGGAAGTTGAGGCTAAGGTGTTAATTTCTAGTTGCTGTTCTTTGACCTCATAACCACCGATTAAACGATTACAGCCACCAGTTCCAGAAATGCTATTTTCGGCAAACTCTAGGGTGACTTTGCTATCAGCGACTAAATCAATCATGGAGTCAGATTTTGTCCAAAACAACAACCGCCACGGCTTATTTAACATGGAGTTAACACTAGGTTCATCATACTTGCTAAACACCATAAAACCCGACCCCGAATCATTTTGGTAATTCATGATTAAATTATCACCATTGACCCGAAATTCTTGCACACCTTCTAAGGCTTTAACAAATTGGAACTCTTGGCTCATTAAGGCTTCTTCGCAAGCCATTCTCGTGCTACCTACGGCACTTATTTCTAGGCGATTATCATGGACTTTATGGCCTGCCATTAAACGATTACATCCCGCCGAACCACTAATTCCATTTTGGTCAAAAGCTAGGGTGATTTCACTACCAGCAACCACATCAACTAACCTATCAGCTTGACTCCAAAATGAGAGTTTCCAGCTACTATCTGCAATGGGGTGATTCATAGCCATGTATTGTTCAGAAATATTTTGATAAACTACTGACCCAGACTGGGCTATACCTTGACTAGCAAACCATACCGGAGAAGCGATCGCACAAGTAGCTACCACCAGCAAACCTTTCCATTGACTTAGTTTTAACATCTTTTTTCACTCCAAGCAACCATCTTAGTATAGCAACTATTGTGGGTTTATTACCCACTTTCTCAAATCACACCAACCGTAAATTAGGCATCATCGAACACCGGGAATTGTTCGGATGACATATCTGCCTGCTGTCAGTTTTCTTAATTTTTTCCATCCATCTTGATGATCAGACAAAACTTGACATCTGCCCTCACCATTTTAGGTAATGCGATCGGGTGAGCCAAATAGTGAACAGTATGACCAGGCCCCTCGACCTGTCTTAATGGGGTGTAACTTTAGGAATTGTGGTGAATGGTGGTTAATTCAAAAGTTGAGCCAATAGGCGAGGCATAGGTAAAATAATTGTTAGTAAAACGCCTAAAGTCATCAATCCGATGATATCTCGGACATCATCAACTTCACTAACATCATTAAGGGCTGGTTCATCATTAAGGGGTAAAAAGAATAGCAGGATGGCTAAAATCATAAATTCCGACTGAATTAAAGCCACGAATAACATCAAAAAGCGGGTAATTTGACCAATAATTAGACTGAGGCGCTGACCAAACATAGCATGAACCATGTGGCCTCCATCTAATTGACCAATAGGGAGTAAATTAAAAGCGGAAACTACCAAGCCTATATATCCAGCGATCGCCACCGGGTGCAAACTGATAGCCATATCCCGGCTTAAAGCATCTCCTAAAGCCAGTTTTGCCAAGATAGCCAAAAACATCGAAAACCTAGGATTGAGGGCATTAAAGGTCAAAATTCCCGACTGATCAGGCACAATATCGACGACTTCCGAATGAGCAAATCCCCAGAATAATAAAGGAATGGTCACCAGTAAACCAGCCCAGGGACCAGCCACACTGACATCAAATAAAGCGCGGCGGTGGGGATATGGCGATCGCGTTTGAATAAAAGCGCCAAAAGTTCCCAGAAAAAAGGGAACTGGAATAAAATAGGGAGGGGTTACCTGAATCTGATGGTGTCTAGCGGTCAAGTAGTGGCATAACTCATGAACCCCCAAAATCGCCATTAAAGCGACAGCATAGGGAAACCCCGTCAACAATAGGGAAGGATCATCCTGCCAATCCTGATTTGATATTCCCATAATTGTGCTTCCCGCGACAGTAGTTGTAAACAGGGTAATCACCATTAGCGCCAAGGCTAACAGAGGCTGACTCAGCAGGTCTTGATCAGATTTGGGAGGAGCGTCGGGGTGACGTTGGGGATTAGGGACAAGGGCGAATAGGGGTTTATCAGATAAGTCTCGTTGGAATATTACCAAAAAGCGATCGCCAAAATTTGCCTCAATTTTCTCTCTTACGGTTTGATAAGCTATATCAGGTTGCGATCGCAATTGACCCCGACAAATCACCGCCTGGGGTCGATATTCCACATCATGCAACGGAAACACCGACCAAGGGAAACAAGCCCTTAATTTAGTCTCCTCACTCTGGCTGATAGGTGACACAGGTTCTGGAGTTTTGGTAGTTTCTGAGACAGAAGAATCTGTTTCACTTCCGGCATCTTCTGGGGTAGGATACTGGCGGCCAATATGCACCAAAACCCAATATAGACAAGGACAGACAATAAATGGAATAATCACCAGTAAAGCCGGAATCGGGGTCTGTTTGCCATAAATTATCACCCAGCCAGTCCAGATGAAAGCAGGTGCCATCATCACCAACCACAAGATCCACACGGGAGTCCTGGTAATGCGGGTGACACTTTGACGCAAAACCAAATAAGTGACAAGTCCTAGAATTAGTAGCAATAAAAGCATAATGATATTTTGATCGCAGGGAACACCGTAACCGGGAATCAGGGAAACCACAAAAAAGGATCTGGTATAGTTTACCGATAACTCGTTGAGATTCAAAAATGGCCCATAGGAACACCAGTGGAAACAGCGTAATGGCCCAGCAGCAGTCTACAACCAAACCACCGAAACCTATTTTTGAAACAATTTATGGATTTTCACCAAACCGAGATACTCTGGGTGGGACAGCTTACTTCATTGTAGAAAACTCAGGTAATATCTTGATCGATTCTCCGCCTTGGACAGAAACTGAACAAGAGTTTATCCAGCAACAGGGGGGGCTAAAGTGGTTAGTGATCACCCATCGCGGCGGTATGGGTAAAGCTAGGGAAATTCAGAAAGCTACTGACTGTCAAATTTTGTGTCAGGAACAGGAAGCCTATCTGTTACCAGAAGCTGAGGTCATATCTTTTGAAAGGGAATTTTCCCTAACTCCAGAGATTATGGTGATTTGGACTCCTGGACATTCTCCCGGTTCCTCCTGTGTTTATACTTCCCAGTATGGCGGGATCTTGTTTTCCGGTCGCCATTTGTTACCTGATGCTAAGGGTAAGCCAGTCCCCCTACGAACTGCTAAAACTTTTCACTGGTCGAGACAAGTTCGCAGTGTGCAGGTCCTATTGGATAGATTTACACCGGAAACGTTACAATGGATTTGTCCTGGGGCTAGTATTGGCTTATTACGCGCCAAGTTGGCGATCGCTGACGGTTATCACCAAATCGCTGATAGCATGAGGCAATAGCTCACCTCAATTGTCCGTTGCCACTTGTGTGGCAAAATATTCTATAGCTGTTGCTAAATTTATCGCCAAATAACTATGACTTCTGCAACTACACTTTCCGATGCTCCTGATTTGACAGGTGATGATTACATTGTTATTGGTTTAGCCCACTGCTTTATTAAAGAAGATGGGGAAGTCCAACCGGTTACGATCGCCGAACCCATCCCCTCAGCCGCCTTAGAAGCGATTATCAAGGGTATTCCTACCTCCTATCAAATCGCCTCTGCTGTCACCCTGGGAACTTTACTCACCGATGAGTCTGTCACACTTCCTGAAGCCTTCAGCCCAGAAACTCAACTCTGTGACGACTTTAGAGAACGTACCATCGCCGCCGCGCGTACCTACAAACGCCGTGAGGTGGCTAAGTCTCATATTTCAGTCGGGACTACCTTCGAGAAATTGAACTTTTCCACCGAACGCAAACGCCTACTTAATTCTGAACGAATTGTTAGCGCGGAAGATAACGTTAAACAACACGCCTACACCCACCAAGTTCTCTAGTTAGACTTCAGCGGTATATATATTCTGAACTCCAAGCCGCCTTGGGGTTGGGAAACACAAGCCAGTTCACCACCATGCTTTTCAACTACTAGGTGATGGGCTATAGACAATCCTAGGGCGGTTGTTTGACCAAAAGTAGGCGCGGCTAATAATGGTTCAAATACCTGCTGAAATTCATCTGGGCTTAAACTTGGACCATTATCAGCTATGGAAATCATTACCCTTTTTCTGTCTTTCTCCTCCACTATGGTAGTGCTGACTGACAGGGTAGGATCAACCATGCGATCGCCTCCTACCATCGCCATTTCTAGCCGATCTATATGGTAGGTGATTAGATTCATAAATACCTGATTTAATTGTCCGGGATAACACTCGATTAACGGTAAATATCCATAGTCTTTGACTAATTTAATACTCCCTCGCCCTCCCTTAGCCTGTAGGCGATTTTGCAAAATCAGCAAGGTACTATCCAAGCCTTCATGAATATTCGCCTCCTTCATTTGGGATTCATCTAGACGGGTAAATACACGCAGCGATCGCACCACGTCCCTAATGCGTTCCGCCCCCACCTGCATAGATTCAAACATTTTGGGTAAATCTATCTTGATAAAATCAAGACCTATTTCCTCCATTTCTTCCTCAATTTCCTCCGGGGTTTCTGGATAATACTCGTTATATAAATCTACCAATCTCAGTAGATCCTCAATATACTTATATCCATGACCCAGATTACCAAAAATGAAATTAACCGGATTATTAATTTCGTGAGCAATTCCTGCTACTAATTGTCCCAGAGAAGACATCTTTTCAGTTTGCACTAATTGGGTTTGGGCGCGTTTTAACTGTACTAAAGCCGCTTCTAACTCGTTGCGGCGGCGAGTTTCCTGTTCCTCACTTAGTCGCAGCGCCATTTCCATATTACGGCGTTCGGTAATATCTAACCCGACAAATACCGCCGCCGCGCCCCGATGATATTTTTGAGCTACAATTAAATAGGTGCGTGGTTCACCCTTAACATTAGCAGTAATTTCCCGAGAACTTGTCCAGTTATTCCTATCAAAAAAAGCATAGACAAATTCATTAAATTCTGGGCTGGTTTGCAGAAAACCTACCTCTTTACCGATGAATTGATGGGTCGGTACACCATAAGCATTAGCTAGGTGTTGATTAACCCCTAAATATCTCAGGTCTGAACCTACCCAAGACACTAACCCTGGTACCGCATTTAAAACAGCTTCGAGTTGGTCGCGCGACTCGGTAATGACTGAGGAAGCCACTTGACGTTCGGAGATATCTCTGGCAAACCAACAGATTAACGGTAAGGTGGGAGAATGGCGATCGCCTGTTTGTATGGCAGTATTAACCTTAATATCAATATCTGAGGGTTTAACCTCTAAATAGTTAACATTGACTTCCACGGGACAAATTACGCCATGGCGACAACTATGGCGTGATTCAAAAGTCAGCGAACCTTTATGGCGAATATCCTCGCACTGGACAGACCAGATAGTTGGGGATAGGTCAGGATCAATATCGTAGATTTTCAGTTTTAGTAATTCCCCCCGGGAATAGCCTAATAACCTACAGGCAGTGTCATTAACATAGCATAACCTACCATCAAGGGTAATCCACAATACCGCATCCGCCGCCCTATCCATCGCCAATTGGGTCAGTTGTAGGGTATCCTTTAACTGTTTCGATGCGGTAATGGCTTCTAAGGACAGGATTAAACCAGCGATCGCCCCGGTTTCCGTTTTCCAAGGCCTGACAACCCATTTCACCCATTCTATGCTACCATCACTCAGGCTCAGACAGGTTTCTAATTCCCAACTGTCTAAGGTTCCTGCTAAAGATGCCCCGGCGTTTTCATGCCAACAATCTGGTAAGTTCGGAAATAGCTGGTAATGGCATACACCCAATAAATTATCCGCCACCTGACGATTATACTCGTCTTGCCACTGCTGAGATATGGCAATATAGCGCATTTGGCGATCGACCATAGCGATCGCTGTCGGCATTGATGCCATCAGTTGATTAAATAGTATATCTCCTGATCTCCCTGGAACTGCTGCACTATACATAGAATTATAGCCACAATTATAGCCATTGCTAACTGATGCCGTCTCCTGGGATGAAAAAGATTGTGTGGGCTGGTTATTCACAATTCGCGATACTCCGGTTAATTGCATCTAGTCGGCACAGTTAGAAATTACAGGGGAATATTGGAGCGTTTCGGATCATTTATGTTCCATTTCTACGTTCCATTGCAATTATTATGGGGGGTCTCACCCTCCATTGTATTCTTGGTTACAGATTTTGTCTATATTCCTTATTGCTTTTCAACCCATGTCCCAAAGTCCCATAGCCAGCGGGCTGCGTAGGGTGCGTCAGAAGCCGACTATATGAATCCTAACCGGAAAATTTGGGCCTGACGCAGCACAGCGATCGCCATGGTGCGTCAGAAATCCATTTCCTCCCTTGATGATAATTATCCCTATCTGACGCACCCTACGGGTTGACATCTATTTTCAATTATCATGAATTATCCCATATTTAATCTGTCTAACTGATGGTAATTAAACATGATTTTCTGGATTTTGGTGAATACATAACCTAATTCTATTTGGTCAATAGGTAGTAAATCCAGCACTTCTAAAACTCGTTGTAATCCTAAAATAATTTCTGCCCGTAAGTGTAGGGCGGGAAATCCGGGTAATAAATCCTGCGCCCCTTGTTTGATAGCCCAAAGACGTTCTGCTTGTGATACTTTTGGGGCGGTTTCATGAGTTAAAATAACTTCAACTTCGGGATAGTTTAAATCACACCAACGACAAAATTCATAGGGGCTTTCTTCTTGCCTGATAAAATACATGACATCAACTATACATAAATCTGGTAGCTGGTTTTCTCGAGCTTTTTTCTGCAAAAAGAACTTTAAATGTGATGATTTATGGTAGTTGTAAACTGATAGACCTTGAGAAGACAAGATTAAATTCCAAATCATTTGCTGTGGCTTCGAGATTTGAGCAACCAGCACAGTTTTCGGAGGGTTATTTATCATACAAAAACTCACTTTTTGTTAATCAAGCACAATCCTATCGGTCGAAATCAATCAACCTTCAGTAATAGCTTTTGATGGTTTTTGTAGAGACACCCTTAACTTAAACAACAAGAATCAGCAAATCTTGAAATCCGACTGACTAAAATTTAGACTGCGTGTTATGATCTATCAAATAGCCGTTTAAACTCCACCCCAACTGCTGATTATAGCACTGGGACTGGTAATCTTAATCTCAATCAACTAATTAGTTGCCAATGCCTGAATTTCATCAATTACTAAATTTGCCATCTATTTCTCGCAGACAAGCTATCAAGATTTTGGGAGTCAGTATAGCTGGTGGAATCCTAGGCTATTCCCGATTCAAAAAAACCCAACCTACGATCGCCCAAAAAGACTCAATTGCCCTTCCCTATACTTTAAACAACCCTAAAAAAGTTGTTGTAGTCGGTGCCGGATTAGCAGGTTTAGCCTGTGCCTACGAACTCAGCCAACGGGGGTTTGCAGTGACCTTATTGGAACGCGCGCCCCAACTCGGTGGCAAAATTGCCAGTTGGCCGATTCAGGTAGGAAACCAGACGTTTATGATGGAACATGGGTTCCACGGGTTTTTCCCCCAGTATTATAACCTCAACCGCATCATTGAGGAACTCCACATCAGAGATAATTTTTTATCTCTTAAATTCTACTCGGTAGTTCTGAGAAATAACACTTATGAGCCGGAAGTGTTTCGCCCCAATCATTCAGCCTTTCCCTGGAATATAGTAGATTTAGCGATCGCATCACCCAACCGACTCCGGTGGGGAATTAACCTCACCAAACGCCAACACTGGGAAGTTTTCCGAGAAATTGGTGGTTTCGCCATTCCCGACAGCTTTGAAAGACTCGATCAGATCTCCGTCAGCGACTGGGTAAAGGGAGAATTTCCCCAAGGTCTTTACGACCTGTACTTTCTCCCCTTCGCTAAGTCTAGCCTAAATGCGCCGGATTCTCTTAGCGCCGGAGAACTAATGCAGTTTTTCCATTTCTACTTTTTCGGGAACCCAGAAGGACTAGCCTTTAACGGGACCCGCGAAGATATGGGTAGCAGTCTCGTCCAACCCATAGCCGATGCAATTATTGCCAAAGGGGGTAAAATTATCACCGGAGGGGTAGTTTCTGAGGTGAAATGGCGAGATGGAAAAATTGACTCCCTCACCTACACCACCGGAGACCGTCATGGGTCAGCACCTTTTTGGGTAAATCGTCATGTCAGTTTAGGAAACACTGGGGAATATTTTGGCGCTGCGGATGAAGTTTATGCTGTTAACCCCGATAAAACGGAAGCGATTTCCCTCACCTGTACTCACCAAGGTTGTACTGTTAATCAGGAGTCTGATGGACGTTTTTACTGTCCCTGTCATGGCGCTATTTATGATCAACAAGGTCGGGTGATTTCGGGTCCGACTCAACAGGATTTACCCCGATTTAAGGTTCTCAAATATGACACTACTCGCCTACAGTTAATTGCTCAAACCAACAAACCCCCCAAAGGTAGGGGGGATAATAGGGAGCTAAAACAGGAGGTAAGCTCGCACTACTCTAAAATGGCGGCTTCTCAACTTTCCGTTACATATGTTACACAATCGACGATTAGTTTAGCAGCAGACTATTACATATTTGCTACTGATGTTCCGGGGGTTAAATCTTTATTTTCCCTGTCTATAGGGGATGTTAACCGGAAGGTTCAACAACAAATCGAAAAATTGGCGATCGCTGACCCTTTTGCGGTGTGTCGATTCTGGTTTGACCGAGATTTCCCCTGGGAACATAGCGATTTTACCTCGGTATCGGGTTATAAATTAACCGATAGTATCACCCTATATCATCGCATTCAAGAAACTTATCAACAATGGCATCAACAAACGGGAGGAAGTGTGGTAGAACTGCACGCATACTGTTATAAAGAAGCGGATTTCCCTACTCAATCAGCGTTGCTAACCACCTTTGAAAAAGAACTATATGAAATCGTCCCTGAACTGCAAAACGCCACTCTATTACATCGAGAATTAGTCAATCAAAAGAACTTTTCTGGCTATCCACCGGGTAGTTATAGCGATCGCCCTTGCACTGATTCTGGTGTCCCTAATCTCCAATTTGCGGGAGATTGGGTAAAAATGCCTTTTCCCTGTGGTTTAATGGAAAGGGCGGTTAGTAGTGGCTTATTGGCGGCTAATGATATTATACACCAAGAAGGATTGCAAAGACGACCATTATTATCTGTCAATCCCAAAGGTATTTTCACGATTTGAACACGGGATAATTGACAGCTATTAATAACGGGTTGGGTGCGTCAGCAAAGGCTGTACAGCTTGTTCACCAGTCGCTTAATACATTGCCCTCACCCTAAATCTGGATCCCAGAGAGGGAGAGGGACTTTGAGAGGTGATCAGATGATTTCTGAACAGGCTGTAACTGACGCACCTGTGACTAACTAAATCAGAATTTAGTAAATAAAAATACCTCCAGTTGATTGAATATTAACAGTGCGTAACCCAGCTTGGTCGCCACTGGGTCGAATTGTAAGGGTGACGTTGTTATTAACAACTTCTAGGTTATATTGCAGACTCAAAGAAGCAACTAAGGGGTTAATCACCAAATAGGAGTCTAGGGGAATGTTGTTATAACTAATCCTTTGTCCATTGGCTAAATTGGCGGTTTCGGTGGTAGTCAAACCATACTCTAGGGTGACACTAGATTGATTGACTAGGGTTAGGTTAACCGACCGTTGTGGATTAATTCGCGCGACAGGTTGCCAAGGTCCGGGGCTATAGGTAGAAGCAGCCGGACGATTTTGGGCGAGAATAAGTCCTGTAATTGTTTCGGAAGCATTAAGGGTTTTTGGCTGTACTACCAAGGATAAACACAAGGTAGTTACAACACCTAGTCCGGCTACATTAAGACGACGGTTCATTTGATGATTCTCCTAAATACACGCGCTAACATCAAGTGTGAGGAGTTATTTCTATTATTGCCCAACCTGGATGTTTTGGATAGACAACTAACTAGGAGTTTATTGGAGGTGGGCGAAAACTGTGGCTTTTTGTACGCCATTTTCGCGACCTCTGGCGCTGATAGTCAGCGATCGCAAATGATTAAAGAAAGGCTGGGCGGATAATTCCACTAATCTTAGCAAAGGCATTTGTTGGCGTAAAATGTCCCGACTGACATCCCAATCAATATAAAAATAGCCATCATTTTTCTCGGAGAGTAACTTGAGACTATTGCTAAATTCAGGATTAGTCAGAATGTTTCCAGTTTCCACCCCATGAATTGCAGCATCGATCGCCTCAACAGAAGTGGCAAAAATTTCGTAATCCCCAACGGTGGCGTGAACTCCTCTGGGTTCCGCCTCAATCATCTGTTTTCTGGCGCTGGTCTTGTTTTTAGACTTGATCGGAACAGTTTTAAGTTGTGTCCAAGCCCATAGGGTATAGTCCCCTAATACAAAACTCCCGACACTGTAACCCCTCTCAGTGGCGATCGCGTCTAAAGCCTCGATAGCAGTTTCGGCTAAAGGAGTCCGTTTGGCAACAAATACCCAATCATTGCGATCGCCTATGGGGTGGGGGACTAAGGCGAGCGCGTATTCTTCTGTTACCCAATTAAAAATATCTTCGGGTAAATCAACACCCCAACTTTCTTGTATGGAAACCTGCGCGCGTCTTAAAACTCCCCCCAAGGTCTCATTACTCCCGATAGTCCCGGAGGTTTGCGCCCACAAATCTTTTAAATCTCGTCCGGTCACTACTAGGGGACTATTGGCGCTGATATACTTTAAGGCTGTGGGGGGTTCCGACAATAACGGCGGCTCAAATTCTTCGCTGGTGGTAGCAATTATGGCTGTATCTGCTAATAATCCTTGGGGGTTTAGGGTCAGTCCTAGGGCTAAACTGGGTTGAATGGGTAGGGCGTTGATTTCATCGGGGGTTAATTCCCAATTCCCTAAATTTAAAAATACTAATCCAATTTGGCTGGAGTCTAAAGCGGCGATCGCTTTTTGATAACTCTCGGAGTTGGCTAGGTTGAGGGTGGATACCTGGAAATTATTAATGGCTTCCCGCAATACTTTTGGATAGTTAGCAAATAAAATAAAGCGATCGCTTAATACTGCTGTCGCTAATGTGGGCGCTAATTCTACCGACTCCCTTTGGCGGTAAGTAATAGTTACCCCTCGATAGGTTTCCGAGGTTACCATTACTCCCGACACCGCTTGTCGTTGCCAAAATAATTCCAGAAATTCCTGACTCTGTTGGGGATTTTGGCTGGTGAGGGCAAGAAGATATCCCGGTTGTTTATCATTACTACTATCGCGATCAATATCTGCGGCGATCAGAGACAGGGTTATTTCCTCTCCTAACCAGGGTTTGATATCCCGTTGGTAATTTAGTCCTGTATTTCCTAGCAGTATCTTTTTAAATCGGTTAAATTCCTGATGCGATCGCTGTCTTTGTTTCGGTTCAGCTAATACCTGGCGGAAGGCTTCCAGGCGGTCGGGGTTGACCAACAACGATGCTGTAAACGGCGCATTTTTTGGCACAAATACTGTCGCTGTGGGAATGGTTTTGGCTTTAGCCCCCAATAATGATAGGGGAGTTTCACCTAACAGCGTCAGGAAGAAACTCACCCCTACCAGTAGCAGGGTCGCAGTGGCGATACCTAGCAGAATGAAAAACGACTTCAGCTTCATATTAATCTGAGTTGACAGGGGACGGTTGATTGATCAACATAGTCTCACCAATATCTTCTCACAGATGGCGGTTTGGCGAACCTAATCACTAGACTTTTTCCTGGGAGGTTCGCTGAACATAAACCACCACAACTCTAACCCAATTAAGCCTATCCCGGCTAGGGTGATACCTACTTTTAAGCCTAGGGGTTGTTCGATTTTACTAAATTTACCATATTCTCCACCACCATGATCATGATGGTGCGGTGATGCGATCGCTTCCACGGGAATAGATGCGATCGCACCTAATAACATTAACATCGTCAAAGAATTCTTGATTATTCTAACTTTCATTTTGGTTCCGGATCTATTTACTGGGTACATAAAGCATGATTAATCTACCTAGTGATTTGGGATTTGTTTCTATAACCGAGTTCGCTGCAATCTTAACGCATTGGTAACCACAGAAACGGAACTCATAGCCATCGCCGCCCCGGCTATAATAGGATTAAGTAACCAATTGGTTAGCGGGAATAAAACTCCAGCAGCGAGGGGGATACTGGCTGTATTGTAGAAAAAGGCAAAAAACAGATTTTGGCGGATATTCTTCATGGTAGCACGACTCAGTTTAATCGCCGTCACAATCCCCTGTAAATCTCCCGAAATTAAAGTAATATCTCCGGCGGCGATCGCTACATCAGTTCCCGTCCCGATCGCCATTCCTACATCAGCTTGCGCTAAAGCTGGCGCGTCATTAATTCCATCTCCCACCATTGCCACAATCGCCTGTTTTTGAGAGCTTTTAAGCCTCTCTTGTTGCAGGGATTTAATAATCTCTGATTTCTGGTCGGGACGCACTTGTGCAAATACCCTATCTATAGCTACCTGTTCGGCGATCGCTTCCGCAGTTTTCTGATTATCTCCCGTTACCATTACCACCTGTAATCCCATCGATTTTAAAGCCCTTACCGCTGCTACGGAAGCAGGTTTTAGACTGTCTGCAATCCCCAATAATCCCTCTATTTCGCCATCAATAGCAATCCAAGCCTTCGTTTGTGCTTGGGTTTCCCAACTTCCTTGTTTTTCCTTAAAAATACTCGTATCAATCCCCAATTCTTCCATCCATATAGAAGTACCAATTTGAATTAAGCGATCGGACACCTTAGCCTGTACACCCATTCCCGGCATTGCCTCAAATTCCACTACTTCCGGTAAAGGGAATTCCACCTCCTGAGATTTCGCATATTCCACAATCGCTTCAGCCAAAGGATGTTCGGATTTGGCTTCCACCGCCGCCACCAGCCGCAGCAGTTTTAACTCATGATTATTAGTGGTTCCTCCCACAGTGATATAATTAATTACTCTCGGTTTACCTTCCGTCAAAGTTCCCGTTTTATCTAAAACTATAGTCTGGATTTTGTGCGCTAATTCTAGGCTGTCTCCACCCTTAATTAAAATACCATGTTCCGCACCTAAACCCGTCCCAACCATTACCGAGGTCGGAGTCGCTAATCCCAACGCACAAGGACAAGCGATAATTAATACACCTACCGTAGTCACTATAGCTAGGGTAATATTTCCCGTCCAATTAAACCAGATCACAAAAGTGGCGATCGCTATAGCTATCACCACCGGGACAAACCAGCTAGTTACCTGATCTGCTAATGTTTGAATCGGTGCTTTTGCACCTTGCGCCTGTCTTACTAACTGCACAATTTGCGCCAAAACAGTTTCTTCTCCCACCCGTGCAGCCGTAAACTTAAAGCTACCAGTTTTATTAATTGTCGCCCCAATCACTTCATCACCAATCTGCTTTTCTACCGGGACACTTTCCCCCGTCACCATCGATTCATCTACAGTCGATCGCCCTTCGATTATCTCTCCATCAACCGGGATTTTTTCCCCCGGACGAACTATCACAATATCCCCAACCTTCACCAATTCAATCGCGATATCTTCCTCCTTACCATTACGAACTACACGAGCAGTTTTTGCCTGTAATCCTATTAATTTTTTGATAGCTTCTGACATTTTCCCTTTGGCGCGATGTTCTAACCATCTCCCCACTAAAACCAACGCAATAATCATCGCCGCCGACTCATAAAAAACATCGGGACTCAATCCCTGACTCAACAAAACATTAGGAAATAACGTCACAAACACCGAGTAAACATAAGCCACACCCGTACCAATCGAAGTTAGAGTATTCATGTCAGCGTTACGCTGCTTAAATCCTTTAATTGCACCCGTGAAACAACCTTGACCACACCAAAACATCACCGGAGTAGTTAACACAAATTGCAGCCAGGGATGATGCAGCCAACCCGGTATAAAATGGATGTCTAAACCTGTCATCATTGGTAAGCCACCAATCATCAAGAATAAACTCACAAATCCCGAAAATGCCACCTTCTTAATTAGTGCTTTTTCCTCGGCATCACTCTCGGATTCTCCCGGCTTTTCTAAGTTTCCTAAACCCCCTAAAGGTTTGGTTGTATATCCAGCGTCAGAAATCGCTTGTTCAATTACCTCTAAACTGACCGCTTCTGGGTTATAATCTATAGCAGCTTGTTCAGCACCAAAGTTAACTTGACATTGATTAACTCCATCAAGTCTATTCACTACTATTTCAATGCGGGATGCACAGGATGCACAACTCATCCCCCCCACTTGTAAATGAGTGGTTTTCATAGCGAAAATTTACCTTTGACAATTTTATACATTGATTTTAAAGTCTCCTGTGAACTGGAGAGTCAACCAAAAAACCGAGTTTCTCCCAGTCTCTTGACAAACTTATGGCGATCGCTTCTAAAGAAACCCGGTTTCTCCCAGAAACCGGGTTTCTAAGCATCTCTCAAAACAACCGAGTTTCTCCCAAACCTCTTGACAAACTTATGGCGATCGCTTATCCTTATCTCTAGGGGTAACTATGGCTATACGCTTGATTTTTTATTCAACAGTGTCAAGAAATCGGGTTTTTCCAGTAAGACTTAAAAGGGTACATCATCTTCACTGTCATCATCTTCTGGAGAATAAAACTCTATAGTATCCTCCAATGCTACAGAAGAAGAAGAAACAGTTGTCACCTGTGTATTTTCGGGATACCAAGGGATAATTTCCCCATCAAAAAACTCTGCCAGTTTTTCAGCCGCCATAGCCACATCATCAACCGGAGAATTATTGTCATTATCAGCTACTTTAACTGAAATATCCTCAATTTTAGGAGTTGTTAATTCCGGCGGTCTCTCAGTTTCTGGTTTCCGAGTAGGTGGCGGGGGTTCTGGTGGTGGGGGTGGCGGCGATTGTACCCTCTCAGATATCGGTTTTTTCTCGGGTTCAACCCCAGGAGAAACTGCCCCCATTCCCACTTCTAAATTTACCTGAATTTTAGTATTAAAAACCTTCTGACAAGCAACTTCTAAACTAGAGATTTTCGCCTGGGCAATTTTCAATAATGGATTGGATTTAAGCCCGATACAGACTACATTACCATGGTGCGATCGCAAACAGCCATGTTGACGCATCAAAGCCTGAGTTCCCAATTGTTCGATCGCACTAAGTATCTGTTCCCAAAGTTCCTCCAGACTATAGTTTACTGCTTCCTCTTGATTAGCAGTAGTAGGCTGTGGCGGCGGGGGTGGCGGCGGGGGTGCATCCGGCACAGAAACAGCTTGTGAGACAGGTTGAGCAGGCGCAGGAGGCTGAGAAACAGGCTGTGACCTCATTTTTGAGGTAGGCTGATTTGAGATAGGCTGAGGCTGTACATTTACCACCCCTGTAGATACCGTTTGAGGACGCAAAGCCTCCGGTAATAACCCTAATAAAGTCACCTCCAACCATAAACGCGGCTGAGTGGTATTTTTAATCTGTACCTCGCTATCGCGGAGATGTTTTTGACCAGCCAGGATAATTTCATGTTCCCAGCGTTGGGAAAAGGCGCATAAACTTTCCCAAGTTGGTTGAGTAAGTTTCACTAAATCCTGGCGATTTGGTGCGGTTTTGGCGATTAATAAATCCCGGTAAAATTCCCCCAGATTTTGCAGCAAAATTAAAGGTTCTCGACCCCGGTTCAGTAACTCGCGGGTTTGGTCTAAAATTGCCGTCGCTTTACCCTCTGCGATCGCCTCTAATAATGTCATCAAATCCCGTTCAGGAACAGCCCCAACCAAGTCCCAAACCCGTTCAACCGTAATTTCACCTGACAGTAAACTTAATTGGTCTAACAGGCTTTCCGCATCCCTTAATCCCCCTTGAGCAATTTGAGCCACCATCATCACCGCTTCCGGTGTAATAGCAATGTTTTCCTTGGCGGCGATAGTTTCTAAATGAGTCGCCATGGCTTGTAAAGGAATGCGCCGAAAATCAAAGCGCTGACATCGAGAAATAATCGTCGGGAGAACCCGTTGAGGGTCTGTAGTCGCCAGGACAAACACCACCCGATCAGGTGGTTCTTCTAGGGTTTTCAGTAAAGCATTAAAAGCCGCTGTACTCAACATATGGCAATTGTGAACTAGCAGACCATTCGCCACAAAATTATGATTATGTTCTACCTCAATATCATAGACATGATTAACCCCTAACTTTTCGATAGATTCTACATCTTGTAATGCCGTCTTGACCGCCGCATCAATTTCCGGTGATAATATTTTCATTTTAGGGGTAATATTTGCCGCTTTTATCCAGCCTTTATCTGTCCTAATCAGATGATTACCAGTGCATTTAATTTCCGTCTGAAAGGTTTTAATTTTCCAAGTCTCACGAACCCCCTGGTCAAGCCAGCGTAAAACCTGCTGCCATTCCCATTGTTGAGTAGACTCATTATAACTAAGAACTCGACATTCTTGGAGAGTCGGATCATCAATTCTCAGCCATCCGCGATCGCTTAAAATCAGAGCATCACCCGTCAGACATTCATCAATTACATAGACCTTATAGCGACATTGAACCGGGGAAAACTGCGTCCGTTCAATTAAATCCCGGATATGATCAACCCCCGTATTACTAGCAGCATCAATCTCCACAAAATCTAAAGTTGCTCCCGTAGTGATACCCCGACAGACCTCGCAAATACCACAGGGAGTTTCTGTCGGGTTAGAAGTTTGTAGACAGTTAAGAGATTTCGCTAAAATCCGCGCACTAGAAGTTTTACCAGTACCCCTCGGACCTGTAAATAAATAAGCCGGAGCAATACGCCGCGATCGGATCGCATTAGTCAGAGTTTGAGCGATCGCCTCTTGACCCACCAGATCTGCAAAAGTTTGGGGACGATATTTGTGGTGAAGCGGTTCGTAGGTCACGGTATAATCTCAACATCCCAAAAGCAACTAATTATTAACTAATCCCTAAGTTCATCCTAGCCAGACTAGCCCTAGCAGAAACCGCCGGAGTTTCATCATTATTAACCATCCCCTCCAACCTTTGCGAAACCTGTGTAAACCAATGGGGTTTATCCACCTCAGAAGCCGCCAAACCTTCCAAACCCACAACCGTTGCATAACGAACGATCCATTCCGTATCTTCAGAAGTATGCAGCAGAGTTTTTAGGGTTCTTTCCTTAGCCTCAGAGACTGCTTCTGGTGACATATCCTCCCAGCGAATTGCTCCCAAACCCCGCGCCGCAGCACGACGCACACTCAGAGCAAAATCACTACCCGCCGCCTCCAGCAAAACATCTAAACCCCTAGGATCACCAATACCAGACAAAGCGCGAACCGCCCAAGCCCTAGCACCATAGTTATAACCATCTAACCTCTCTAGTATACCAACCACAGCAGGTTTACCAATGGCTATCAATCCCTCAACTGCAGCCACCGCCGCGCCAGGGTTGTTATAACCCAAAACACGAATTAACATTGGTACTGCATCCACAGAACCAGTCGCGGCCAATTGTGACACCGCGCCTATCAGTTTTCCAGCAGAGTCCGCCTGTTCAACCGCTAAAATTAGTTCCTCAACCTTTGTCATAATAGAGAATCCATCAGCTTCATGATTTTAACTGCCTCTTCAGATAGGCATTTTTCCCCAATTTGACTGAGATGGTGTTCCAGAATTCCCTGTAAAGCAATTAGTTTCAGGCTATTTTCAGCTAGGGTGTTGGCGATAGGTTCGGCGGCCTGAAGATATCCGATCGCCCCTAAATCCATTAAAGCACTGCGTCGCAATTGTAAATCTTCCCCCCGCAAAGCTGCAATTAAGCGATCGCCATAAACCGGATCACCCGTAAGCTGATACATAGCCCTTAAAGCCGCATACTGTATTCTAGCGATCGGATGGTTTATGAAAGGTTCAATATCAGTTAACGCCTCAGTTGCGCCCAGAGTTCCTATGGCTTCAATTACTGCGTCATAAGGCTGTTTTAAATGGGGTTTACCCGCTATCGGTGCAGTATCTTCTACTCCACCCACCAATAACCCACGCAAAGCAGAAACACAGCTAGAGTCTCCCAGACCTTCTAAAGCCTGAGCCGCCGCTTCCCGCACATAAAAATCTTGGCAATCTAAACATTTGACTAGGGGAGTCACCGCGCGACGATCGCCCAATTTACCCAAAGCCCGAGCCGCATTTCTGCGTAAAGGATAGCCCCCGTCCTTAGTGCGATCGGACTCATCATCCAAGGCCATAATTAAGGCATCAACTGCGATCGCATCACACACACGAAAACGCCCCAACCACCAAGCCGCATAATAGCGACGATTTGGTTCTTGATGGTTTAGGGCGGCGATCGCCTGTTCTACTGTCCAAGCATCACCCCCTTCAGCTTCTCCCCCAGTTAAAGGCGCATTATCTGCGCCCACTAGGGGGGATGCACCTGGGGTTTTTGATTCAGAATCCTGCATGAAAATCAGAATTGAATGGTCTAAATTATTCGCCCTCAGCTTCAGACACCGTATTATCGGTAGTCATCGGCTCAATGCTAACAATTTTACCACCCATGCGGTTAATCCGCCGCATTTCCTGATTCATCCTATTGTAAGGAACAATTACAAATTGACTCCCACTCGAGCGAATCTGATATTCTGTCTTGTCGGTTTCGTCATTCTGACGCATTCCCACCACTTCATATTTGAAGAAGCGAGCGCCCGAAGGACTACTGCCCATTTTTCCGGCACTGATGTAACCCAACATTGTCCCTATTAATCTCCCAAAACAATCAAGTTTTCTCTTGCCATTCTAAATAGGCGTAATGCTGGCAATTGTGCCACCTTGGCGCTGAATTTCCCTCAGTTGTGCCGAAAGCTGATCATAAGGAACAATAAAAGCCTTACTGCAACGACGTACTCTGGGATAACGGCGCTCACGGATTCCAGAAACCTCTACACGGTAAGTCCGTCCCGCTTGCAGAACTCCACCTTGGCTGAATCCAGTGCTAGGAGCCACACTCTGTCCAGATGGACGATAGGACCAACCATCCGAATCCCCAGAAGGAGCCACTACCACAGAAGCGCGGTTAGCACCTAGTTCCTGCGCCAGACGAGACATAGTGCCTTCACCTTGAGCGCTATCACTATTAGCATAACCCCGATATAGGCGGAACATCCGGGTAAAACCAACCGTTTTCTGTCCCCGCTGAGTCTCGAAACCACGGTAGTAGGGAACAATATTTTCGCCGAAGCTCTCCAGATATTCTGGAGAATCAATATAAGAATCGATATCGGCATCGTACCCTTCGTTTTGATATAAGTCTAAGTGGAAAACCACCTCTGACTCATCATAGGGAGCCCGACCCAACAGGTGTTTGTAATTTAGTTCAATTACACGGGTCTGGAAATTCGGGTAAAAGAATTTCTTTTTATAAAGCTCTGACTTCGCCACACACCGCACCAACTCCCGTACTGTGATGCTACCATCGCACAACAGTGACTCCGCACTCGTGAGGCGCTCAGAACTCATCAGATAATCATTACCCAGTAATTGACGGTATACCGCACGAATTACCTCTTGGGCATTGTCACGACTCCAATTGGGGCGCAACTCTACCAGAGAACTCTCCTGGAAAGCTGTTGTCCCTAACCGAGACGCTTGGGTTGTAATGGCCACTAAAATCCTCCTATGATCACAACCGAATTACTTGCGGATTTAGTCCTAGACAATCTAACTTGATTATGCTATTGTTATTAACTGGTTAACAGTTAACAACTTGCTGTTCTAAGCAGGGGTCACGCTGATGACCCGTCCGCCCATGCGGTTGATCCGCTGCAACTGTCCTGAAAGTTGCTCGTAGGCTACTGTATACTCTGCTGTAGCTTTACGCATTCTCGGTGTCAACTGTGTGGGCTTTTGTACTACTACCACACGATACAATTGACCGCGCGAGCCACCATTAGCCCCCACCAGAGCTTGTCCGCTCCCGGCTGGAGAAATCGGCGAAGATGTATTGCGAGCTACTTCCCAAGTTAAACGTCCTTGGGTTTGATTTTGAGCGCGATCGCTATTCGCGTATCCCCGGTAAAGTTGGAACATCCGGTTAAATCCCACAGTCCACTGACCCCGTTGGGTAGCAAAACCACGGTAGTAAGGAACTACATTTTCCCCGAAACTTTCCAAATACTCAGGAGAATCGAGGTAAGAATTAATCTCAGCCTCGTAGCCTTCCTCGTTATACAGGTCAACGTGAAACGCGATTTCTGACTCATCATAAGGAGCCCGACCCAGCAAATGCTTATAGTTCAGCTCAATAAACCGAACTTGGCTATTCCCATAAAAAAACTTTTTCCGGTACAGTTCCGAAACAGCTAACGCTCGCACGAAATCCCGCACCGTAATTTCACCCTGGCGCAACAAAGACTCAGCACTTGTTAAGCGCTCCCGTTGCATCAGGTGTTCATTACCCATCACCTGACGATATGCAGCCCAAATCACAGCTTGGACATCACCCTCGGTGAAGTTAGGGCGCAGTTCCACTCGCTCAGACTCTTCAAAAGCTCTGATTCCTAGGCGACTTGCTTCTGCTAAACCAACCATTATTAATCTTCTCCCGATTTTTTGACGTTATAGAGAAAAAACTCTTTTTAATCGGTTAGGTAATCTCGGATACCGATTTTACCAAGCTGATCCCGCTTTAATAAAATATGCCCGGACTGCTAAATAACTGATAACCCAATTGCTAACAGCTATTTACCGTTCCGGGCAACGCAAAAAAAGACCTAGCTTAGGGCGTTGATCGCGTAGTCGAGGTAGGAGTTAGCTTCAACAGCAGCGTCACCAGACAAACCGTGGTTAGCTTTGATGTATTTCAGGGCTTCAATGTACCAGCTTGGAGAAAGCTCGAAAGTCCGGTTGATTTCATCAATACCGGCAATCAGGTACTCATCCATGGGGCCAGTTCCACCAGCAATCAGGCAATAAGTTACCATCCGCAGGTAGTAGCCTATGTCACGAGCACATTTGTCCTTACCGCGTTGGTCTGCCGCGTAGTTAGGTCCCTGCATTTGGGTGGTGTAGGGGAACTTGTTGTACACTGCTTGGGCAGCACCACTGATCAGACTATCAGCTTTAGAGGTCAAAGCTTTAGCAGCTTCCAGACCAGCTTTGGCTTGACGAAAACGGCCAAAAGCCACTTGGATTTCGGTGCTGCTTAGGAAACGACCTTGGGAATCAGCGATAGAAACTGCTTCGGTTAGGGGGGTTTTCATTCTCGAGTTATCTCCCGATTGGTTTACAAAAAATTAGGTAACAAACAGAAGTCCAGTCACTTAGACTTCAGCTAAACTGTTTCAATTGTTATATGCTATGGATCTGCTTGATTAGGAAACTGCAGCACATGCACGATCAAAGTAACTAGCGATTTCTGAAGCCAAAGCGCTACAATCGCCAGGAGTGATACCTGCGGGATCGTTAACGATCGCCAGAGCAGCTTCTTTCATTTTGCCAACACCGACAGCAACGGAGGAACCGGGAGTTCCCAAAGCCAGGTAAGTTTCACGCAAACCGTTCAAGCAACGATCTTCGAGAACACTTGCGTCGCCAGCGAACACAGCGTAGGTAACATAACGCAGGATGATTTCCATGTCACGCAAGCAAGCAGCCATACGACGGCTGGTGTAGGCGTTTCCACCGGGAGCAATCAGTTGGGGCTGCTCTGCAAACAAAGAACGAGCAGCATTAGAAACGATGGTGGAAGCGTTGCTAGTAATGCGGTTAACGGCATCCAAACGTTTGTTGCTTTCAGCAACCATTTGGCTCAGAGCATCGATTTGAGCTGTACTCAGCATTTCGCCGCGAGTATCAGCCTGAGAAACCACCTTGGTGAAGGCATCAAACATGGACTTATCTCCTACTTGTTGACTTGCTTAGAGTTAGCTTGGGATTCTACACACCATGAATGATTACTACAATCAATCCACTGGTGCCATCTCCTCAGACCCCTTCCGGGGTGAACCCTGGACAAAGGCTTTTCACAATTGCCCCGTGGTCCATTTCTCAAGTATCCTAGAACACTTTCTGAAATCTTAAAAGATTGTACGCGGTTTATGAGAAGAATTTAATATTTTGATACAAATGTTAATGAAACTTCATAAACCAACATTCGCCTTCCTTCTCACCCCTTCAAATATCATTTATACACTGCCAGTGCCTTTTAGTTTGTTAAAATTTATTAAAGTCTCTTCAAAATTTACTAAGTATTAATAACTAAGTATATTTTCTGAGAAGCAATTAATAGCGAATCCGGGGGTCAATGCAAGCATTCAAAATATCGATCGCCAAACTAGCGATCACGACAATTACGGCCAAAAACACAACCACCCCCTGGACTGTGGGATAATCTCGCAGACGAATAGCCTCATACAAGCGATTAGCTAATCCCGGCCAAGAAAAAGTCACCTCAGTTAAAATCGCCCCTCCCAACAAAGCGGCAAAAGTCAGCCCCAAAACGGTAATCACGGGAATCATGGCATTTTTGAGAGCATGAGCCAGCAAAATCCGTAACTCGGAGACCCCCCGCGCCCGCGCCGCCTCGACATAATCAGCTTGTAGAGTTTGTCTCAAATTCACCCGGACAATGCGCTCGAAAATGCCACTCAGCAAAATCCCCAAAGTCACACAGGGTAGACACAGATAATATATAGTCGTCCAGAAAGCGCCCAAATTGCCACTCAACAAACTATCAACGGTATAAAGTCCGGTATAACTAGGAGGAGGAGTCACGGTCACCGGAAAACGGGTCCCCAAAGGAAACCAGCCCAACCACACGGCAAAAATCAACTGCAACAGCATCCCCGCCCAAAAAGCGGGAACCGAATAAGTAATAATTCCAAATAAGCGTCCCCCAGTGTCCCAAATAGTATTAGGTTTAAAAGCGGCCACAGCCCCGACAGTAATTCCCACGACGAGGGCGACCAACATACTAAAAACTGCTAATTCGACGGTAGCGGGAAAATGATCACCAATAATCTGCCAGACGGACTGTCCTTGAGTAGTTATAGAAATGCCCAAATCGAAGCGCAGTAGAGCGCCCATATAACTTATATATTGTTCTAGCAAGGACCCCCCCAAACCTAACTGCGATCGCAAGGCTTCCTTAGCCGCACTAGGCGCTCTAGGGCCAAGAATAGCATCTACTGGATCACCGGGTGTCGCCCGCAACAATAGAAACACCACGGAAGTAATCGTCCACAACATCAGCGGGGCCAACAACAGCCGAGTAATCACATAAAATTGCAGCGCTTTAGCACGAGACATCAGATCAAGCCACGAAACAACTCGCACCCATCAGCAAACTACCTCAAGAGTGCGATCACAAATGATATCAATAGTTCGGTATTTATGTGGGACTATTACCGGGCGGGTTTTTTCTGTTTTTCCTCAAACCACCCGCCACGACCCATCTACCAATTAAGCATCAAGTAACGACTCAAAAGTAGTCCGCAAAGACTTTAAATCAGCCACCCGCGCCACTAGCAAATTCTCGTGACCAGCATCCTCCAGTCGGCCTTTCCAATACTGGATACTCTCAGAATTATTCATCCAAAAATTAATCACGGTATCCACAACGCGATCGCATTGCCATCCTCGCTTGGATGCCACCATTTCCACTGACTCAAGAAACATATCCAGGGTACACTGACGATGGCCCAGATATTCAATGCCGCTGGTCTGTTGTTCCTGTTGCTGCTGTTGCTGGTAAAAAAACGAAAGAATTGGAGAAACTCCCACCAAGTTAAATGTGTATTGCATACTTGCCTCCAAATCATCTGTGAAATGGAACTTAGTTATATCAACTAAGCTGCCCATAAAGGGGTAAAATTAAATACAATCTAGCCCTGTACACTCGAATTTTTCGGCTAAATTAATAAAAATCTCATATTTGGCAGCATTCGGTCCGCAAAACCAAAATGAATCTAAAGAAAAGCTAAATATTAGCCGAAAAAGTTTAATATTGTCTTTAATAAGTCGCCAGGAGGAACTATGAGAGCAGTGCTGATGGCTGGGGGGTCAGGAACACGACTCAGACCTCTTACCTGTGATTTACCCAAACCAATGGTGCCCATACTGAATCGCCCCATTGCGGAACATATCATTAACCTACTGAGGCGGCACCATTTCCAGGAAGTTATCGCTACCCTGCACTATTTACCGGACATCATGCGGGAATACTTCCATAATGGCAGCGACTTTGGCGTTCAAATCACCTATTCGGTGGAAGAGGATCAACCCCTGGGAACTGCAGGATGTGTGAAAAACATTGCCGAACTCCTAGACAGTACCTTCTTAGTGATCAGCGGCGATAGCATAACTGATTTTGACCTCAGCGCGGCGGTTAAGTTTCACACTTCCCAACAATCGAAAGCTACGTTGATATTAACCCGGGTTCCCAACCCTCTCGATTTTGGGGTGGTGATTACGGACGAAAATCAACGCATCAAGCGGTTTTTAGAAAAACCCTCGACTAGCGAAATATTTTCCGATACGGTCAACACGGGAATCTATGTCCTAGAACCGGAAGTGCTGGAATATTTGCCCCCTAATCAAGAATGCGATTTTTCTAACGACCTTTTTCCGCTGTTATTAGAAAAAGGGGTTCCCATGTATGGCTTTATTGCAGAGGGTTACTGGTGCGATGTGGGTCACTTAGAAGCCTATCGTGAATCCCAATATGATGCACTACGGGGGAAAGTTAAGCTAGATTTTCACGTGCGAGAGCGATCGCCAGGAGTCTGGGTCGGTGAAAACACCTATATCGATGATTATGCCCGCATTGAAGCCCCTGTGATTATTGGTAATAACTGTAGAATTGCAGCTAGAGCGCATATAGAAGCGGGAACCATCCTCGGAGATAATGTCACCATAGGGAGTGATGCCAACCTTAAACGCCCGATTGTTTGGAACGGAGCCATTATCGGTGAAGATGTACACTTACGCGCCTGTGTGATTGCTAGAGGAGCAAGGGTAGACCGCCGCGCCCATGTCCTAGAGGGGTCAGTGGTCGGCTCGTTATCTACGGTAGGAGAAGAAAGCCTGATCAGCCCCAATGTCCGGGTTTGGCCTAGCAAAAAAATTGAATCGGGCGCTACCCTCAACATTAACTTAATTTGGGGAAACACGGCTAGGCGTAACCTTTTCGGTCAACGGGGAGTTCTCGGACTGGCTAACATTGATATTACACCGGAATTTGCGGTTAAATTGGGAGCAGCCTACGGGTCAACCCTTAAACAAGTGGCTACGGTGGCGGTATCCCGTGACCAACGCCGCATTTCTCGGATGGTAACGCGATCGCTAATTTCTGGCTTGATGTCCGTGGGAGTCAATGTCCTTAACCTAGAAGATACAGCCATTCCGGTAGTCCGCACGGTGATTCGTAAGCTCACTGTTGTGGGCGGTATTCATGTGCGTCTATCTCCAGATCGCTCGGATCAGATTCTGATTGAATTTCTCGACAACAAAGGCATTAACATCACCAAAGCTAAAGAGAAAAAAATCGAAGGTGCTTACTTCAAAGAAGACCTGCGACGCGCCGGGGTGGCGGAAATTGGTAACATGACTTACCCCAGCGAGGTGATCGACACCTACCGCACGGCTTTTGAAAGACACCTCAATATCGATGGGCTGCGCCACAGCAATGCTAAAGTGGTCATAGATTATGTCTATGCAGTGTCGGGAGCCCTTTTACCCCGCCTACTTGCTAAGTTTGGTTGCGATGCGGTGGTCCTCAATGCTAGTCTAAATCAAATTGCTATTTCCCCAAGCGATCGCGAAAATCTACTGGATCAACTAGGCCGGGTAGTTGAAGCCCTCAGAGCTAACTTCGGGGTTCAAGTCTATGCAAATGGCGAACAGTTCATTTTGGTAGATGAAAGTGGTAGCCTGATTCGGGGAGAAGAACTAACCGCCCTCATGGTGACTATGGTTCTGACCGCTCACCCCAGAAGCACGGTGGTAGTACCCGTTCAAGCCTCCTCCGCCGTGGAACAAATCGCCCGACGACACGATGGCATAGTTATCCGCACTAAAGCCAACCCCACGGCTTTAATGGAAGCCTGTCAAGCTCATCCTAATGTCGTACTCGGCGGTAGTGGTGATATGGGGTTCATCTTCCCCCAAATGCACCCCGGTTTTGATGCCATGTTCTCGATTGCCAAAATGATTGAAATTCTGACCACACAGGAGCGATCGCTCGGTCAAATTCGCACCGATCTCCCCCATGTCATACACCGTCGCTATACTGTTCGTTGTCCTTGGTCTGTCAAAGGTGCACTCATGCGACATCTAGTAGAAACCCATGCGCCAGAAAACTTAGAATTGATCGATGGAGTCAAACTCATTAACTACCAAGACGATAATTGGATTTTGATTCTTCCTGATGCTGGAGAACCCCTAATCCATATCTATGCCAACAGCGACGATCGAGATTGGGCTGATGCTACCCTCAGAGAATACCGAAATATGGTACAAGATTTTGTAAATCAAGTTCAAGGTATGAACCGAGAAGACTATTAGCCCTGATTCTCGATAACTAGCTGTAACCTACTGTTTTCAAGAGATATAATTTGCATGAATAGCTGTATTTTGACCGCGAAAATTATTCAGGAACCACAACTGCGCTACACAGCCGATAATCAAATACCCATTGCCGAAATGTTAGTCGAGTTCAGCAGTAACCGACCCAATGACCCCCCATCACACTTAAAAGTAATTGGGTGGGGAAATACAGCCCAAGAAATTGGACAAAACTATCATGTGGGTGATTGTGTACTCATCGAAGGTCGCTTGGGGATGAACGTGGTGGAAAGACCCGAAGGCTTTAAAGAGAAGCGAGCCGAATTGGTCGCGACGCGGATTTATACTATCAGTAGTTTGATATCTGGCAACCCAGAAACCCCGATCAACACTCATTCCGCCCCCAGTTCCGCCCCCAGTTCCGCCCCGAGTAATGTGGTCCCCCTTGGTAGTCGTAACCGCACGAGCCCTAATCCCCCAACCTCTGGATTAGAATATGATGCACCGGAAACTCGCTCTCCCGTTACTCCTAACCCTGAACCATCTCAATCAGATACTCCGGGTGATGACGATCCGATTCCCTTCTAATCTCAAATCCCCTTGAAAGACTCACCGTTTCAGAGAGGGGAAGTTTTTAAGCAACTTGGGTTCTGCTATACAAGGAAATTGCAGGGTAAATAAACTGCCTTTTCCCAGTTCACTTTTGACCGTCAGAGATGCTTGATGATGATAAGCGATCGCCTGTGCTATGGCTAGTCCTAATCCGGTTCCCCCAGTTGGGCGAGAGCGATCGCTATCCACCCGATAAAATCTCTCAAAAATTCGAGTTTGGGCTGCTACGGCCATGCCAATCCCTGTATCTTGGACTGTAATTAAAGCCGTGCGATCGCGCACCATTAAACTCACCACCACTTCCCCTGCTTTAGGCGTATATTGAATGGCATTAGCGATTAAATTCGACACTAAACGATAAAGCTGAGATTCATTACCTAACACATAAATTTCCTCAGCAGGAACTTCTGGCATTAGATTAATTTCCGCCAGAGTTGCAAATTCTGCATATTCTTCAGTTAAATCATGAATTAAATCATTTAAACAACAGGGTTTAAAGATTTGGCTAGATGTGTGATGTTCCAAGGTACTGAGAAATAATAAATCGGCGATTAAATGGCTTAAACGTCGTCCCTGTCGTTCAAGGGTTTGTAGCATCGCCTGCATTTGCTGGGGATTTGATGGGGGAACCCGTAAAATAGCCTCAATAGTTGCTAAAAGAGTCGCGAGGGGAGAGCGCAGTTCATGGGCAGCATTGGCGGTAAACTGTTGTTGCTGTTGATAGGATTGGTAAATAGGCCCCATCGCTAATCCAGAAAGCCACCAACCAGCCACCACGACTAAACCTAACGCCAAGGGAAACCCTAAACCTAAAATCCACCTCATTCGATTAACTTCTGCATCAAACGTCGCTAAAGTGCGTCCAATTTGGATATATCCCCAAGAGGAATCTAAGTGCATTGGCGTTTGAGGATTAACCTTGCCACTGTGGAGAATGGTAGTGAATTGATGGTAGCGCGTCCCTCTCGCACTGCGAAAGGTTTGCCAAGGTGTGGGGTTTAGGGTTTGGGGTAAGGGGAGAGGGTGATTTGGGGAAAAGGCTAAAAGTTGACCGCGATGATTGAACACCCGGATATAGTAGGTACTGCGATCGCTAATGCCAATAGTATGACGCTGAATTAAGGTGGGGTGATGGTTACAAGGTTGTCCTTGTAGGCATAAATCGGGAAAAATTTGTCGTAGGATACCTGTTGGCTCTCCCGATTGAGGGAGCATGGGTTCTAAGCTATCATGAAGTGTCCCGGCGATTGATTCCATTTCCCGTTCCATCGCTGTCCAATTCGACTGAATCAGAGAGCGATACACCCCAAACCCCGATAAGCCCAAAATCCCACCCATCACTAACGCATACCAAAGCGCCAGACGGATTCTGCTATGGCGAAACAGTTGATAGCTATTCATCGCGGGGAGGTATTAAAACGATAACCCTGACCTCGGATGGTTTCAATGGGGCATTCACAGCCATAACTGGCTAATTTGCGCCGCAATAAGCGCATTTGCGCCGCCACCACATTACTGATGGGTTCCTCCTCTAAATCCCACAGTTGATAGCGGATTTTACTCCCCGGAATAATGCGATCGGGATTTTGCATTAAATAAGCAAAAATCTGAAATTCCTTGACCGTTAAGGGAATCATTTTTGGGGGTTGGGTGAGTCGATTACAGATGGTATTGTTGGCGTAATCTAGCATAAATGCGCCTACAGTCAGGGTTTGGGGTTGGAGGGTGGGCGATCGCCTTTGGAGAGCGCGTAAACGAGCCAATAATTCCGCCATCACAAAAGGCTTCACTAAATAATCATCAGCCCCCGCATCAAGTCCAGTAATTCGATTTTCCGGTTGTCCCAGAGCCGTTAACATCAAAATCGGTAGGGGGTTCTGGTGAGAGCGGATGCGTTGGCATAACTCCAAACCCGACAACTCCGGCACAAGCCAATCCAGAATCGCCACCGTGTAATCCGTCCACTGACTTTCTAAACAATGCCAGGCCTGCACTCCATCCGTCACCCAATCGACAATATATTTCTCATTGACCAGAACTTGCTTAATGGCCAAGCCTAATTCCGCCTCATCTTCGACCAACAGAATTCGCATCGTGTGCAAGGGGGAGACTGCTTGGATCGAGGTTAACAGACTGCGAGAAAAAAGGGGTGAGATTTCACCTAGATTTCATCTCCTCTTTGGCACAGTGGGGAAGATTTGGCATAAAACCAGATGTTTTTTAATGAGGAGGTCTAATGAACACAACTTCTATGATTGGCTCAATGTTCGCTCTGAGCTTAATTTTCGGCACACCCACCCTAACCTTAGCCCATGTGGGACATGGGGATGAGTTTCAGGCCGAAGGCGGCATTGATCGGGTTCCTGTCAAGCCAGAAACCGATTCCCTCCTAGGGATTAATGTTACCCCCATTGCTCCGGCGGCGGATGGGAGTTACCGCGTTCTTGTTCCCATGACCGCCCTAGTCGATGCCGATGGGAAACAGTTAGCCTTTGTCTTGTATGGTAATTTTTATGAGCCAGTTCCCGTGCAAATCGGGGCAACTGAAGGGGAATTTGTCGAAGTAATCGAAGGGTTATCCGTTGGGGAACAACTGGTTACCCAGGGTAGTTTGTCCCTCTATGCTGAATCTCGCAAAACCCAAACAGCAGCAACTGCACCCAGTCCAGAAACCGCCACCACTCCCCCCGATGAAGTTCATGCTCAAGCGGAAGCTCAAGGTATCCCACAGGAACAGGATGTTGAGGGTAATCTGGCGGAAACCACAAGCAATAACTTTCCGATGGGAACTTTAGCTACCGTTGGGGGAGGAGTTTTGCTCCTCTGCGGTGGGATTTTCTTCTGGACAGGGAGTCGTCGGAACAAAAATCTCTTTTCCGACAAATAAGGGAGGATTATTGTTAGTCGATGTTTAACACCATCCTTAATCAGACCCTAAAAAATTCCATTGCTCAACGATGGTTAATCGTTATCGGGGCGATAGTCATAACCATCTGGGGCTTTTTGAGCATCACGCAAATGCCCTTGGATGTTTTCCCTCCCTTTGCTCCCCCTCAAGTAGATATCCAAACTGAGGCGGTTGGTTTGGCTCCCGAGGAAGTAGAGGCTCAGATTACGGTTCCTATTGAAAGTGCGGTTAATGGCTTACCCAGTGTTACCCTGGTGCGTTCTTCCTCCAAGGTGGGACTCTCTATGGTTCATGTTGTCTTTGACCAGGAGGCTGATATTTACCAAGCGCGGCAGGCTGTAACGGAACGACTGCAACAGGTGATGAGTCAACTTCCCCAAGGGATTCATCCGCCGGAAATTTCCCCCTTAGTCTCTCCTTTGGGAACGATTCTGCAATATGCCTTTACGGTGAATGGTCAGGGAGAAACGTCTCTGATGGATTTACGCCGTTTGGTGGATGTTACCCTCAGAAATCAGATTCTCTCGGTTCCTGGTGTGTCTCAGGTGACTATTTATGGGGGGGATGAACGGGAAGAACAGATTTTGGTCGATCCGCAACTGTTGCGATCGCGTCAAGTCTCCCTTACTGAAGTAACTGAAGCGGCAAGGGAAGCCAATTCCAACGCCCCAGGGGGTTTTCTCGTAGGTGGAGGTCAAGAGTTACTCATCCGAGGCATCGGACAGGTTAACACCCTAGAAGACTTGCAGCAGTCGGTGGTGAAAGTTCAATACGGTGAACCGATTTTGCTGCAAGATGTGGCTGAAGTCAAAACGGGAGCGGCACTTAAACGGGGAGATGCCAGCTTTAACGGACAGGCGGCGGTGGTGTTGATGATTAACAAACAACCCTATATAGACACCCCCACCGTCACCCAAGCCGTGGAAGCGGTGATGAACTCCCTACAGTCTACCTTTCCCCCTGATGTGGAAGTTCAACGCACTTTCCGTCAGTCAAACTTCATTGATTCTGCCATTGGCAACGTTAGCGGCTCCCTGATTCAAGGAATCATCATCGTTTCGGTGATTATGTTGCTCTTTTTAATGAATTGGCGCACGGCCATCATTACCCTGAGTGCTATTCCTTTGTCTCTGCTGATTGGCTTAATGTTGATGAAAGCTGTGGGGTTAGGGATCAATACTATGACCCTGGGCGGCCTAGTGGTGGCGATCGGCTCCGTGGTCGATGATGCCATTGTGGATATGGAAAACTGCTATCGTGGTTTACGGCGGAATCAAACCCAAGAAACCCCAAAACCCCCCTTTCAAGTGGTTTATGACACTTCGGTTCAGGTCCGTTTAGCCGTCATTTTTTCCACGGTTATTATCATCGTCGTCTTTGCCCCCATTTTTAGTTTAACGGGGGTAGAAGGGCGAATTTTCGCCCCCATGGGTTGGGCTTATTTGCTCTCCATTGCGGCCTCTACTTTGGTCGCCATGACCCTTTCTCCCGCCCTCTGTGCCATTTTATTGGCTCATCATAGACTCCCCCAGGAAGGCACTTTTATTTCACGCTTGGCCGAAAGTTGGTATCGCCCTCTGCTCAATTTGTCTCTGAGGACTCCCCAACTGATTTTAGGATTAGCCTTAGCCTCCTTAGTGGCTACTCTAGCCGTTGTGCCTTCCTTGGGACGGGTTTTCCTGCCGGAATTTCAGGAAAAATCCATGGTCAACTCTATGGTTTTATTCCCTGGTGTCTCTTTGGAGATGACCAATCGGGCGGGAATGGCTCTGGCTCAATCCCTACAAGATAATCCCCTTTATGAATGGGTACAAGTCCGCGCTGGACGCGCTCCGGGGGATGCTGATGGGGCGGGGGTGAACATGGCTCATGTGGATGTAGAGTTGAGTGATGTTGCCCTGGAAGACCGAGAGGCTGCTGTTCAGCAACTGCGGGAGAAGTTTCTGCAATTGCCGGGGGTTGCTCCCAATATTGGCGGTTTTATTTCTCACCGCATGGATGAAGTTTTATCGGGGGTCAGAAGTGCGATCGCTGTGAAAATTTTTGGCCCTGATTTAGTCCAGTTGCGCCAAGTCGGGGAACAAGTCCGCGATGCCATAAAACCCATTGTGGGAGTGGTAGATTTACAATTAGAACCCCAATTACCCATCCGCCAAGTTCAAATCCATTATGACCGCTCGGCGGCGGCTGGTTATGGTTTAACTATGGCTGCCATTTCTGAAGTCGTGGCAACCGCCCTCAATGGTCAAGTGGTGTCCCAAGTCCCGGAAAATCAACAACTGATTAATATTATCGTCGGTTTGCCGATCGCCTCACGCAATAATTTAGATGCCATTGGGGCGATTCCCCTCTCTACCCCCACCGGACAAATTATTCCCCTCAGTGCTGTGGCTAGAGTTGAATATGGTATGGGGGCTAATGTGGTGAATCGGGAAAATGTGTCTCGTTTAATTGTCGTATCAGCCAACGTTGCGGAAAGAGACTTAGGCAGTGTGGTGAGTGACATTCAAGCTGCTATCCGCCAAAATGTCCAGTTACCCAATGGCTACTTTATCCAATATGGCGGACAGTTTGAAGCGGAACAAAAAGCCACCAATAATCTGGTCTGGTATAGCCTCCTGGCCGCGATTATGATTGCCATTTTGATGTTCTTCTCGGTTAAGTCTCTCCCGGCAACTGTGGCGATTATGCTCAATCTTCCCCTGGCCTTGGTGGGTGGTATTGTCTCGATTCTCTTAACGGGGGGGGTAATCTCCATTGCTTCTCTGATCGGGTTTATTACCCTGTTTGGGGTGGCTGTCCGCAATGGTTTGCTGTTGGTGGATAACTACAACCAGAAGTTTGCTCAAGGGATGCTGTTAAAAGAGGTTATTACTCAAGGGTCCCTAGAGCGGTTAAATCCTATCCTGATGACGGCTTTAACTTCTGCTCTGGGAATGTTACCGTTGGCGATCGCACAGGGGGCCGGAAATGAAGTTCTACAACCCCTCGCCATCGTGGTATTAGGAGGATTATTCACCTCTACGGCTTTAACCCTGTTAGTCATTCCAGCCTTATATACCCAGTTTGGCAAGTGGTTAATCCCCCGACTATCTCCTAATCAATGGGAGGAAACTTTCCGCAAGCATGAGCCATCTACCCCAGCAATTCAGTCAAAATCTTAGTTTTGATGGGTGAATAGACCCTTGTGGGGCTCCTTTGGCTCAAGTTATGGCGATCGTTCCGGGCGCCTTTTCCTCTCGAGTAAGTTTGAGGGTGACTCCAAAAACTTCAGCAAAACAGGCCGCGAGGACATCCCGGACTTGCTCGATGGAAATATCCGGGACTAATTCAGCCAGACTCCCTACGGGGAAATCAGAAATACCACAGGGAACGATCGCTTTAAATCCAGTTAAGTCAGGACAAACATTCAAAGCGAACCCGTGCATAGTAATCCAGCGACTGACCTTAATCCCAATGGCTGCTACTTTAGTTTCCCCCACCCAAACCCCTGTCAAACCCTCGATGCGCTGGGACTCAATTCCCCAAACTCTAATTGTCCGAATCAATACTTCTTCTAGTTGGCGCAAATACCAATGTAAGTCCATTTGATGCCGTCGCAGGTTCAAAATCGGATATCCTACCAATTGGCCAGGACAGTGATAGGTGACTTCCCCCCCTCGTTCGACTCTGTACAGTTCATATTCAGACTTATGGGGGTCAAACTTGAGAAATTCAGAACTAGCCCCCTGTCCCAGGGTATAAACGGGCGGGTGTTCTAATAAAATCAAAATATCCTCTAAATTTGGACAATTAATGCGATCGGCCACTAAGTCTTGCTGCCATCTCCAAGCCTGTTGATAAGAAATTAGTCCCAAATTATAAAATTGGCAATAAACCTCATTAGTATCGACAATAGCAACAGGAGTGTCGTCGGGCATGGTAAAATATTCTTATATGAGCGAAACGTTCAGGAGAAGAAATAAGGCTGCAATGCCTGAAATCAACTCCTGGTGGGGTTCCAGCCCCGAGTCTGGATAAATGAAGGTGACATGAACACCCCATAACTGTTTGTATGTCCCGACGCTTGGACTCACCTCCAGGCAAGGAAGGGAATCTCAAGGTCAATATACGGACTGCTGCTGTTAAACGTAGAAGTAGTTATGGTCGAAAGGGAAGTCGCCTTCCCCAACTCCAATTCCAAACCGTGCTTGATACTTTCACATCACACGGCTCCTAATGTAGATACCCTATTGTCAGTAGGAACAGGGCTACAACCCCCTGCTTTATGACCTCAACTTTCGGAGCTATATACAACCACGTAGTCATTAACTCGCTCTCGTCATAAACACTCTTAGTTGTCGCGGTCTCTATATCCACACCGTGACTAGTGGGCATATCCTAACCATTACAGTTAGGCATTAGCTTTCAGTCACATCCTTTCCCCTAGGAGGGTTAGGGGTCGAGAGTGAAGTCACCTTCCCGAACTCCCATTCAGAACCGTGCTTGATAGTTTCCCATCACACGGCTCCTGGTGTGGATACCCTATTTGTCAAAGGAGCAGAATCAAGAGACCTGCTTTCTACTTCGATGTTCAGAGCTATATGCACCACGTAGTCTTTACACTCGTCCTCGCCATTATACTCTTACTGACCGCAGTATCTATATCCCCACCGTGACCTGTGGGCATATCCCAACCATTACAATTGGGCTTTAGCTTCTGGTCACATCCTTAACCCTCTAAGCATGCGCTTAAATGTTTCACTACTGCCTTGTGAATTGCATTACTCACTTGTTTATAGGCAGAGCATTAGAGGGGTTACAACGTTCCGATTATATGGGCATTCCATCGTTAGATTTGTCCTCAGAACCGGGGTACCTCAGTACAGGACAAAAAAGCTGAAAGTCTTAGCCAAAAGGGAATCTAGCCGAAAATTCTGAAGGGGGCGCTCCGGGCTGAGGTGAAAGTCGAGGGGTGGGGGGGTAGCGCCAAGTTGGGGTGAGAGGGTTAGATCGGAATTACCACAAACCAAACTTCCCTCTCATGAACGAGCTTAACCGATTACGAGACACTTTGCGCCCTCACTTGCCCTGGCACGGGGCGAGATTAAACTTTGTCTGCCTGTTCCTGATGGCGCTATTCCAAACAAAGACGGTTAATCTGATGGAAATAGCGACTGTATTCGCAAATCCTGTGCAAATTTCCTCAAATTACCAGCGATTACAACGTTTTTTTCGGCAATTCAAATTTGACCGGGCAGAGATTGCCCGTTTCGTCGTTAGCCTCATTGACATTCCCCAACCTTGGACTCTTAGTCTCGACCGCACCTGTTGGTCTTTCGGTCAAACCCATTTCAACATCTTGATGTTGGCAGTCGTCCACGAGGGGATTGCCTTTCCCCTGCTGTGGACGATGCTTGACAAAAAGGGCAATAGCAACAGTGGCGAACGCATGGACTTATTCGACCGCTTCGAGGCACTATTTCCTGACGTGGAGGTGGCTTGTCTGACCGCTGATATCAAGTCCGGATAATCAATTATAGTAAAGTCTCGGTTTGAGGCCACCAATGAAAACTGGTCAAGCCTCGAATTAATTAGCGCTGTTTCCACAAACTTCGGCAGCGAGCACACAAGAGTTCCTCTAGCTGATCAAGATTCTCAAATGAACGATTGGCAATGGGTTCATCTACCAGAGGCCACAGTCTTTCTGCTGGTTGTAGTTCCGGGGAATGGGACGGTAGAAACATTAAATGCAGTCCTTCGGGTACTTTCAGATTCTTACTGATATGCCATCCGGCTTGATCAACCACTAACATAATGTGTTGATTTGGACCTAATTTAAATTCGGCAGCAAACTCCTGTAACACTCGACTAAATAGAGTTGTATTGACGTAAGGTATAATCCACCAATAAGTCTCTCCCGTTTCCGGTCTCACAAAACCATATAGCCATAACCACTCGAATTTCCAATTAATATGGGCGAGTGGTTGACAATCTTCCGCTACATAAATACGTCGCATCACCGGTTTGAGTCCCAGACGGTGTTCATCTTCGCTCCACAATTGCACCTGTGCATCAGGGTATCTCCGGCGAAGTCCCTCTAACTCCGTTACCAGTTTTTTTTCCAGGCTTGCTGCTCGTCTTCGTCACTTTCGATGTGAGCCGGTCTCGGTACACGAAGCCGAAATGTCATTTGTCGCAGAATCTCCCATCCCCTTTGTCGGCTAATTTTTCGTCCAGTTACTCCTGTCAACCAGTCTGCCACCTGGCGACCGTTCCACAGTCCCCCATCCGGCGCTGTTCCTTGCAGGGCTTGCCATAACTGAGCTTGAGTCACATCATCAATTAACGGTGGATGTCCGGGATTTCCTTTTCGGCGCGCACCCAGCCCTTTTAATCCCAATTGTAGTTGTATCTCTTTACCAATTCATAAATCCAGATGCGACTGTAGCCCGTAATTTCTTGGACTTCCTCCGTGGTCTTCCCCTTAGCCAACAACCAAATAATTTGATATTGGCGACTTTCCAAGCCCTCTTGGGCTTGGTGATCAGCCCGGCCAAGTTCTTCGGTACTTAAGTGGGGAGCTATACTAATTCGTCTGGGCATAACGCAAGTTTGGCATTGGTCACTGATATTATAACCGATTAAGCGAACTTGATATGACCGGGAATTTGTGGGGCGAGATTGGCTCTCGTATCTTCTCATCGACCCCGAGGTTCCTTTCCGCCTACGCATCCGCCACAGCGAGCTGATTAGTCCTAAGTTAGGAGGAACTCGGCGTAGCGGCGAACGAATGTTTGATTCTCTGCGACCCGGAGAATTTCGCCAGCTTTCGGGTCGCCGTTGGGTTTGGGGACGGCAGGTTTACGTCATTGGCTCTCGTCTGGCTGATTCGGGGGAGTTGTTGATTCTCATCACTAACGCTTGCCCCGAAACGGCCCTCCCCGACTATGCTCGGCGTTGGGGTATTGAAAACCTCTTCGGAGCCTTGAAGACTCGGGGCTTCTGTCTCGAATCGACTCACTTTAAGGACCCTGAGCGCTTGAGCCGTTTATTGGCTTTGCTTAGCCTGGCTTTTATAGCATTAGTCAAGGTGGTTAGGACGCAGCTTTGAGAACGGAATCCATGGCATCATGGAGAGAATCAAACTGCTCAATGCAGTGGCGAATACGGGCTTTCAGCCACGACCAACATTTCTCTATCTTGTTGAGGTCTGGCGAATAAGGTGGTAGATAGAGTAAACGGCATTGAGCTGCCTCCACCAGTTCAGCAATCCGTCCCCCTTTATGAAACGTTGCATTGTCCAATACTAGAGTCTGACCTGGCTTCAATGTTGGAATTAAGATGAACTCCAACCACAACTCAAACACTGTCCGATTACAACAACCCTCAAAGCTAAAGGGAGCTAAGAGTTGTTGATGACACCATGCGGCTATCATACTTACCCTGCCCTGCCTCTTCCCTGATTTGAGTGCATGGAAGCGTTTTCCTTCCTCGCAGTAACCATAAGGGTAATCCGAGTCCTGACTATTCATGCCGGCTTCATCGAGGTAGACCACTTCTTCCGGCTCCATCTGTTCAATCTGAGCCATAAACTCCTCTCGCTGTTGCTCATCACGTTCTTGGTAGCCGTAAGTTTTTTTTTCTGGTGAAGCCAATTTTCTTCAAGGCTCTGGATATGGTGCGAGGAGAGATGTCGTCATCCCAAAGTTCAGCCATTTGAGCTGCTGTTTTGTCGCCATGCTCTTGGGCAAAAGCCTTGAATTTTTGCCAGTCGGTAATTTTGTGGTTATTGCCAGGTCGGTGATGAGGTTTAGGGAGGAAGTCTCCGGTCTGTGCTTTTCTTTGCAGCCAGAGATTAATGGTGTTCCTGCTGACATGGAAAACTTGACTGGCTTCTGTTTTGGGCATACCGTCTAGTTCAATGGCATCAATAACTTTTTGTCTGAGGTCGTAACTATAGGGGGCTGGCATTTTTGGTCTTCTTAGTCATCTCGTCCTCTCCATTATACGTCCTAAGTGTTCTGTCTTGTGCTATACTTGGGCTATGAAGGTGGGTTTGTGGATTCACCAAGGTTCACCCATTCCTTTGAAGGCTCACGGACGACGCTCCCAGAGTCTTTTCCGCACTGGCTTCGATTTTCTACGCCGCACTTTCTCTAATCTGCCTTTGTTTTCAGGGCGGTTTCACCAGGCTCTACAACTTTTGTCCTGTACTTAGCCGGGGTACTTTTCAAGGTCTGTGTAGGTAGTCGGACGAACCCCCTACTTTTCCCCTTGCCCTTTTGAGCGCAGCGTGTCAACCTATTTCGCTGCTAGTGTATTACGATGGTTCAAGTCGGACATTCGGTCTTCCTAATCATAGATGGTTAGCAGTGGTCGCGTCTTGGTAGTAGGTTCTACCTCACGCCTTCCGTTCCCCGCTTCAATCCTGGAGTTATGATTTCCAAAACTGGGGGTGGCTATCGCCGTTATTCTCTACTCCCTGATTTCTCAGTTCGTTTATGACCTTGAGTTCCCTGCCTTGCTTAGTTCCCTAAGCGTCGGGACATATAGCACAAGACAGAACACTTAGGACGTATAATGGAGAGGACGAGATGACTAAGAAGACCAAAAATGCCAGCCCCCTATAGTTACGACCTCAGACAAAAAGTTATTGATGCCATTGAACTAGACGGTATGCCCAAAACAGAAGCCAGTCAAGTTTTCCATGTCAGCAGGAACACCATTAATCTCTGGCTGCAAAGAAAAGCACAGACCGGAGACTTCCTCCCTAAACCTCATCACCGACCTGGCAATAACCACAAAATTACCGACTGGCAGAAATTCAAGGCTTTTGCCCAAGAGCATGGCCACAAAACCTCCGCTCAAATGGCTGAACTTTGGGATCACGACATCTCTCCTCGCACCATATCCAGAGCCTTGAAGAAAATTGGCTTCACCAGAAAAAAAAACTTACGGCTACCAAGAACGTGATGAGCAACAGCGAGAGGAGTTTATGGCTCAGATTGAACAGATGGAGCCGGAAGAAGTGGTCTACCTCGATGAAGCCGGCATGAATAGTCAGGACTCGGATTACCCTTATGGTTACTGCGAGGAAGGAAAACGCTTCCATGCACTCAAATCAGGGAAGAGGCAGGGCAGGGTAAGCTATATAGCCGCATGGTGTCATCAACAACTCTTAGCTCCCTTTAGCTTTGAGGGTTGTTGTAATCGGACAGTGTTTGAGTTGTGGTTGGAGTTCATCTTAATTCCAACATTGAAGCCAGGTCAGACTCTAGTATTGGACAATGCAACGTTTCATAAAGGGGGGCGGATTGCTGAACTGGTGGAGGCAGCTCAATGCCGTTTACTCTATCTACCACCTTATTCGCCAGACCTCAACAAGATAGAGAAATGTTGGTCGTGGCTGAAAGCCCGTATTCGCCACTGCATTGAGCAGTTTGATTCTCTCCATGATGCCATGGATTCCGTTCTCAAAGCTGCGTCCTAACCACCTTAACTAATGCTATATAACCAGTTATGAGGATGGTCAGGAGAGGTCTCCTTATATCCAGATTCGGAGCTGGAATCCTCACCGGGTAGTTATTTCGGGCATTTCAGCCCTATTTCATACCCGAACGTCTCGCACCATACGCTTACACTTTTCACGCTCTGCTTGCGAGTAATATTGCTCACTTGTTTATTAGCAGAGCCTAAGAGGGGTTTAAACGTTCCGTTTATATGGGCATTCCATCTTTAGATTGGTCCTATCCACCGGGGTATTTTCAAGGTCTGTGTAGGTAGTGTAAGTAAACTCCTACTTTTCCCCTTGCTCTTTTGAGCGCAGCGTTTCAACCTGTTTCGCTACTATAAATTGACGATGGTTCAAGCCGGACATTCGGTTTCCCTAATCATAGATGATTGGCAGTGGTCGGGTTATTGGGAACAGGTTTCCCTCACGCCTTCCGTTCCCCGCTTCAATCTGACGGGTTGTGAGTCCTGAAACTGGGGGTGGCTATCGCCTTTACTCTCAACTTCCTGCTGTACATAAAACCAGCGTTCAGTCTTGACCTTGAGTTCCCTGCCTTGTTTGGATTCCTCCAAACGTCGGGACATATAAACAGTTATGGGGATGGTCAGAAACGAGATACGAGTTTCTTGTATTCAACCAAGGGGTTGAAGTCCCCACTAGGAGGTTATTTCGAGCATCTCAGCCCTATTTCATTCCTAAACATCTCGCACACTCACTTATTTATTAGCAGAGCCAATGAGGGGTTTAAACGTTCCATCTATGCGGGCATTCCATCTTTAGATTTGTCCTATCCACCGGGGTACTTTTAAAGGTCTGTGTAGGTAGTTATAACAGCCTCCTACTTTTCCCCTTGCCCTTTTGAGCGCAGCGTATCAACCTATAGCACAAGACAGGAAAGTTAGGACGTATAATCGAGAGGACGAGATGACTAAGAAGACCAAAAATGCCAGCCCCCTATAGTATAGTTACGACCTCAGACAAAAAGTTATTGATGCCATTGAACTAGACGGTATGCCCAAAACAGAAGCCAGTCAAGTTTTCCATGTCAGCCGGAACACCATTAATCTCTGGCTGCAAAGAAAAGCACAGACCGGAGACTTCCTCCCTAAACCTCATCACCGACCTGGCAATAACCACAAAATTACCGACTGGCATAAATTCAAGGCTTTTGCCCAAGAGCATGGCGATCAAACCTCCGCTCAAATGGCTGAACTTTGGGATGACGACATCTCTCCTCGCACCATATCCAGAGCCTTGAAGAAAATTGGCTTCACCAGAAAAAAAACTTACGGCTACCAAGAACGTGATGAGCAACAGCGAGAGGAGTTTATGGCTCAGATTGAACAGATGGAGCCACAAGAAGTGGTCTACCTCGATGAAGCCGGCATGAATAGTCAGGACTCGGATTACCCTTATGGTTACTGCGAGGAAGGAAAACGCTTCCATGCCCTCAAATCAGGGAAGAGGCAGGGCAGGGTGAGCTATATGGCCCCATGGTGTCATCAACAACTCTTAGCCCCCTTTAGCTTTGAGGGTTGTTGTAATCGGACAGTGTTTGAGTTGTGGTTGGAGTTCATCTTAATTCCAACACTGAAGCCAGGTCAGACTCTAGTGCTAGACAATGCAACGTTTCATAAAGGGGGACGGATTCCTGAGCTAGTGGAGGCGGCTCAATGCCGTTTGCTCTATCTACCACCTTATTCGCCAGACCTCAACAAGATAGAGAAATGTTGTTCGTGGTTGAAAGCCCGCATTCGCCATTGTATTGAGCAGTTTGATTCTCTCCATGATGCCATGGATTCCGTTCTCCAAGCTGCGTCCTAACCACCTTGACTAATGCTATAACATCCACGACAGCAATTAGGATACGGTCAACTTCCGCACTTATACAACAAATTACCCCAAAAAGCAAGAGGTTTTTGACAAAACTTTACATAGATTTATGTCAGTCTGGCTGTCGGTGATCAGGTGAGCAGATTGTGGTAACATAATAGGATATCCGCTCAGGTTGCAAGACCTTGGGTTCAGAAAAGATATGCTAAAACATGGCGGATCTTGATGGACTTAAAAAAGTAAGCCAAAGTAGTAGCGATAACACTGTAAAAAGCTAGGCTACACCTAAAAGTGCGAGACGTTCAGGCATGAAATAGGGTTGTAATACCCGAAATAACCGCCTGGTGGGGATTTCAGCCCATCGGTTGAATATAAGAACCTCGCTTCTGACCATCCCCATAACTGTTTATATGTCCCGAAGCGAAAAGCAAGGCAGGGAACTCAAGGTCAATCCCACAAAGAAAATCGTAATGCTCAATTACACCATAAGGAGGAGTATTAAAACCACTTAGGCGATTGTGGGAAAGAGTAACGGCGATAGCCACCCCCAGTTTTAGGAATCACAACCCTAGGATTGAAGCGGGGAACGGAAGGCGTGAGGGAAAACCTATTCCCAATAATCCGACCACTGCCAACCATCCATGACTAAGGAAATCTGAATGTTCCGACTTGAACCATCGTCATTAGCAGGCAGCGAAATAGGTTGACACGCTGCGCCCAAAAGGGTAAGGGGAAAAGTAGGGTTCTTTATATAACACCTACACAGACCTTTAAAGTACTCCGGTGGATAGGACAAGTCTAAAGACGGAATGCCCATATAAACGGAACGTTTTAACCCCTCTTAGGCTCTGATTATCTGGTCGAGATAAACAGTAGTGAAAGTGTAAGCGCCAGCCTATTAGAGGATGTGAGATGTAGCCAGAAGCCAATGCCTTGCTGTAATGGCAGGGATATGCTGACAAGTCACGGTTTGATTGTAAAGAATAGAGTCTAGTAGGAGTCATTATGACGAAAGCGAGTTTAAAGAAAGGGTTTGAGAAATCAAAGCCAATCAAGACTACGAGTGTATGGAAAGCTATACCATGGGCGAAAGTTCAACGTCAAGTTTTCAAGCTCCAAAAGAGGATATTTCAAGCAGCTAAATCGGGACAGGACGCAAAAGCAAGAAGGTGGCAACGTCTACTGGTGAAATCATATTATGCCCGACTCTTAGCAGTGCGGCGAGTGACTCAAGATAATCAAGGCAAAAAGACAGCAGGTGTCGATGGAATGAGAGCAATCTCCCCAAGACAAAGACTGGAACTAGCTAAGAGTATCAAAGGAAATCTCAAAGCAAAACCACTGCGTAGGGTGTGGATTCAAAAACCCGGAAGGGATGAAAAACGTCCTCTGGGAATACCCACTATCCAAGATAGAGCAAGGCAAGCCTTGGTAAAGTCGGCACTCGAACCTGAATGGGAATCGAGGTTTGAAAGCAACAGCTATGGGTTCCGACCCGGACGGTCAGCCCATGATGCAATATCCAGAATCTTTCAAAGTATAAACAAAGGAGGTTATTACATACTGGATGCAGATATAGCCAAATGCTCTTACCGTGAACCATGATTATCTACTGAACACAATTCATTGTCCAAGCAACCTAAAGAAAGACCTGAAACAATGGCTTAAAGCAGGAGTGCTAGATAACGGCGTTTTCGATGATACAGAAACAGGGACACCCCAAGGAGGGGTAATAAGTCCACTCCTAGCCAACATCGCACTGGATGGAATAGCTAGGTTAATTGAAACAATGTATCCTAAGAAAAATAATAGGGCTCAAGCCACTACAATAAGATACGCCGATGATTTCGTAGTAATATCACCATCACTCGAAATTATTGAACAGTGCAAGACTGCTATTTCTGAATGGCTCAAACCTGTAGGACTAGAGATTAAACCTGAAAAGACTCGAATTTGTCACACACTCAAACCTATTGAGTATAATGGCAAAACAGAAGAACCCGGGTTTGATTTTCTCGGATTCAATATCAGGCAATACCCGGTAGGAAAATACAAGTCTGGGAAATTAGGGGAACGAAGGAAAGGTAGTTTTCTACTTAATAAAACCCCTCACAAAATGTTGGGATTCAAAACCCACATTAAACCCAGCAATAAAGCAGTTAAAGCCCATACAGAAGTGATTAAAGGTGTAATCAAACAACATAAAACAGCACCTCAATCAGCCCTGATAAACAAACTAAACCCGATTATTCGGGGATGGTCAAACTATTATTCAGGAGTCGTCTCATCAGAGACCTTCGGTAAGCTAGACAATATAATCTGGCAGATGTTACGGGCATGGACAGTATCAAGATGCGGAAAGGCAAGTTTACGAGAAGCTAGGAAACTATTTCAGACATGGAACAGTTAAACTTAGCAATGAGGTAGAAAGGCATGAATCTTGGTTATTCCAGACCAAGGATGGACACACACTATGGAAACATAGCTACACTCCGATTGCCAGACATACCACAATACGCCCTGAAGCAACACCATACGACGGAAATTGGACTTATTGGGCAACCAGAAAAGGACAAGCAATCGACACGCCAACAAGGGTAGCAAAACTACTCAAGAAGCAAAAAGGCAAGTGTACCTGGTGTGGGCAATACTTTACCCCATCAGACATAGTTGAAATAGACCACATTGTACCTCGAAGTCTCGGCGGAAAGGACGAATACAAAAATCTTCAACTACTACACCGCCACTGTCACGATGATAAGACGGCACTTGACAATGCCAACGCTGTATCCCTAACAATGGAGCAATCAGACTAGGAGCCGTATGATGGGAAACTATCACGTACGGTTTTGTATGGGAGGGGGAGAAGGTGACTTCTCTCTCGACACTACTAAGTTGCGACAATTTCCTTATTTTGGGGGAACCAAAGGGCATCATCAAAGTAATTCTTAACCGGAGTCTACCGCTGTGGAACGACTGAAAAACCAGGTGATAGGTCGGCCAGTTATATTCTGGACAATCATGGATGATTGAATAGGATGATCTGTGAATTGACCCATCAAGAATTGTCAAGAGATGCAAAGGATTTTACTGTCACGATGATAAGACGGCACTTGACAATGCCAACGCTGTATCCCTAACAATGGAGCAATCAGACTAGGAGCCGTATGATGGGAAACTATCACGTACGGTTTTGTATGGGAGGGGGAGAAGGTGACTTCTCTCTCGACACTACTAAGTTGCGACAATTTCCTTATTTTGGGGGAACCAAAGGGCATCATCAAAGTAATTCTTAACCGGAGTCTACCGCTGTGGAACGACTGAAAAACCAGGTGATAGGTCGGCCAGTTATATTCTGGACAATCATGGATGATTGAATAGGATGATCTGTGAATTGACCCATCAAGAATTGTCAAGAGATGCAAAGGATTTTAAAGAAATTACATTTCTGAAATGCAAAATGTTAAGGTGAAGTTAAGCCCACACTATGATCGGGAGGGAGCTGTATGAAGCTTGTTATCCAGGGTAAAAATCTTGAAATTACCGATGCTATTCACGAGTATGTACAACAGAAAATTGCCAAAGCTGTTAGTCACTTTCAGCAATTGACAAACGAAGTGGATGTCCATTTATCTGTGGCTCGGAACCCTCGGATAAATCCAAGACAAACTGCTGAAGTCACGATTTATGCCAATGGCACAGTTATTCGTGCTCAAGAAAGCAGTGAAAATCTCTATGCCAGTATTGACCTAGTAGCAGATAAAATTGCTCGTCAATTGCGTAAGTACAAAGAAAAACGCATGGCGAAACAATATCAGCTTCCTAAGACTGGTGAAGTGGTTGCACAGAAGCCCATTGTTGATGATTTAATTGGCGATCGCACTGTGAAACTTCCAGAAGAAGTGGTGCGGACGAAATATTTTGCCATGCCTCCAATGAGCATTCAAGAAGCATTAGAACAGTTGCAGCTTATTGATCATGATTTTTATATGTTCCGTAATGCTGAAACTGATGAGATTAATGTAATCTATCAGCGATCGCATCATGGTGGTTATGGAGTCATCCAACCCCGCAATGGTAGCGTTCCGACCAGTAATGGTCAAACTGGTGCGGAATTGACAGAACGGGCTTCGACCTCTCCTTAAAGTAGGTAGGTGAAGCCACATAATATAGTTGACACTCCCATTAGGGTTAGTGGCGGGTTTCGCCTGTCGCGCCTGTCACCGGGGAGTTAGGCGGCGCGAGGGCTTGGTTTGAGGAATCAGGCCCTTAGTTAGTTGGGATTAATCAACCCACCCTTGGATAAAAGATTGACACTCCCCGGCCTAAAGGCGCGGGGATTCGCAGTTCTACGGGAGTCCAACGACTTTACCCTCACCGAGCTTCTTGACGGTAAGCCCTGCCGCTGCAATCCCTCGGTTCCGAATGACTTGGGCGGCGGCCACGTCGCGATTGGTGATGTAGCCGCACTCAGGACATTTATGAACCCGGATACTGAGGTCTTTCTTGACCGCTGTTGAGCATTGAGGGCACTCTTGACTGGTGCCTGCTGCTTCAACCTTGGCAAAATACACGCCACGCTTCCAGCACACCCATAGTAGGGGTCGAGAGAGATGTCACCATCTCCCCCTCCCATGCAAAACCGTGCTTGAGACTTTCACCTCACACGGCTCGTAGGGTGCGTCACATCCAGATATAGTATTAGTCAAGGTGGTTAGGACGCAGCTTTGAGAACGGAATCCATGGCATCATGGAGAGAATCAAACTGCTCACGTGCAGTGGCGAATACGGGCTTTCAGCCACGACCAACATTTCTCTATCTTGTTGAGGTCTGGCGAATAAGGCGGAAGATAGAGTAAACGGCATTGAGCTGCCTCCACCAGTTCAGCAATCCGTCCCCCTTTATGAAACGTTGCATTGTCCAATACTAGAGTCTGACCTGGCTTCAATGTTGGAATTAAGATGAACTCCAACCACAACTCAAACACTGTCCGATGACAATAACCCTCAAAGCTAAAGGGAGCTAAGAGTTGTTGATGACACCATGCGGCTATCATACTTACCCTGCCCTGCCTCTTCCCTGATTTGAGTGCATGGAAGCGTTTTCCTTCCTCGCAGTAACCATAAGGGTAATCCGAGTCCTGACTATTCATGCCGGCTTCATCGAGGTAGACCACTTCTTCCGGCTCCATCTGTTCAATCTGAGCCATAAACTCCTCTCGCTGTTGCTCATCACGTTCTTGGTAGCCGTAAGTTTTTTTTCTGGTGAAGCCAATTTTCTTCAAGGCTCTGGATATGGTGCGAGGAGAGATGTCGTCATCCCAAAGTTCAGCCATTTGAGCGGAGGTTTTGTCGCCATGCTCTTGGGCAAAAGCCTTGAATTTTTGCCAGTCGGTAATTTTGTGGTTATTGCCAGGTCGGTGATGAGGTTTAGGGAGGAAGTCTCCGGTCTGTGCTTTTCTTTGCAGCCAGAGATTAATGGTGTTCCGGCTGACATGGAAAACTTGACTGGCTTCTGTTTTGGGCATACCGTCTAGTTCAATGGCATCAATAACTTTTTGTCTGAGGTCGTAACTATAGGGGGCTGGCATTTTTGGTCTTCTTAGTCATCTCGTCCTCTCCATTATACGTCCTAAGTATTCTGTCTTGTGCTATTAGCATTAGTCAAGGTAGTTAGGACGCAGTTTTGAGAACGGAATCCATGGCATCATGGAGAGAATCAAACTGCTCAATACAATGGCGAATGCGGGCTTTCAACCACGACCAACATTTCTCTATCTTGTTGAGGTCTGGCGAATAAGGTGGTAGATAGAGCAAACGGCATTGAGCCGCCTCCACTAGCTCAGAAATCCGTCCCCCTTTATGAAACGTTGCATTGTCTAGCACTAGAGTCTGACCTGGCTTCAGTGTTGGAATTAAGATGAACTCCAACCACAACTCAAACACTGTCCGATTACAACAACCCTCAAAGCTAAAGGGGGCTAAGAGTTGTTGATGACACCATGCGGCTATATAGCTCACCCTGCCCTGCCTCTTCCCTGATTTGAGGGCATGGAAGCGTTTTCCTTCCTCGCAGTAACCATAAGGGTAATCCGAGTCCTGACTATTCATGCCGGCTTCATCGAGGTAGACCACTTCTTGTGGCTCCATCTGTTCAATCTGAGCCATAAACTCCTCTCGCTGTTGCTCATCACGTTCTTGGTAGCCGTAAGTTTTTTTTTCTGGTGAAGCCAATTTTCTTCAAGACTCTGGATATGGTGCGAGGAGAGATGTCGTCATCCCAAAGTTCAGCCATTTGAGCGGAGGTTTTGTGGCCATGCTCTTGGGCAAAAGCCTTGAATTTATGCCAGTCGGTAATTTTGTGGTTATTGCCAGGTGGGTGATTAGGTTTAGGGAGGAAGTCTCCGGTCTGTGCTTTTCTTTGGAGCCAGAGATTAATGGTGTTCCGGCTGACATGGAAAACTTGACTGGCTTCTGTTTTGGGCATACCGTCTAGTTCAATTGCATCAATAACTTTTTGTCTGAGGTCGTAACTATAGGGGGCTGGCATTTTTGGTCTTCTTAGTCATCTCGTCCTCTCCATTATACGTCCTAACTTTCCTGTCTGGTGCTATATATCCACACCGTGACTAGTGGGCATATCCTAACCATTACAGTTAGGCATTAGCTTTCAGTCACATCCCTTCCCCTTAAAGGGTTAGGGGTCGAGAGTGAAGTCACCTTCCCGAACTCCCATTCAGAACCGTGCTTGATAGTTTCCCATCACACGGCTCCTGGTGTGGATACCCTATTTGTCAAAGGAGCAGAATCAAGAGACCTGCTTTCTACTTCGATGTTCAGAGCTATATGCACCACGTAGTCTTTAAACTCGTCCTCGCCATTATACTCTTACTGACCGCAGTATCTATATCCCCACCGTGACCTGTGGGCATATCCCAACCATGACAATTGGGCTTTAGCTTCTGGTCACATCCTTCACCCTCTAAGCATGCGCTTACATTTTTCACTACTGCCTTGTGAATAGCATTACTCACTGGTTTATAGGCAGAGCATTAGAGGGGTTACAACGTTCCGATTATATGGGCATTCCATCGTTAGATTTGTCCTCTCCGCCGGGGTACTTTTAAAGGTCTGTATAGGTAGTCGCACGAACCCCCTACTTTTCCCCTTGCCCTTTTGAGCGCAGCGTGTCAACCTATTTCGCTGCTAGTGTATTACGATGGTTCAAGTCGGACATTCGGTCTTCCTAATCATAGATGGTTGGCAGTGGTCGCGTCTTGGTAGTAGGTTCTACCTCACGCCTTCCGTTCCCCGCTTCAATCCTGGAGTTATGATTTCCAAAACTGGGGGTGGCTATCGCCGTTACTCTCTACTCCCTGATTTCTCAGTTCGTTTATGACCTTGAGTTCCCTGCCTTGCTTAGTTCCCTAAGCGTCGGGACATATAACCAGTTATGAGGATGGTCAGGAGAGGTCTCCTTATATCCAGATTCGGAGCTGGAATCCTCACCGGGTAGTTATTTCGGGCATTTCAGCCCTATTTCATACCCGAACGTCTCGCACCATGCGCTTACATTTTTCACTACTGCCTTGTGAATAGCATTACTCACTGGTTTATAGGCAGAGCATTAGAGGGGTTACAACGTTCCGATTATATGGGCATTCCATCGTTAGATTTGTCCTCTCCGCCGGGGTACTTTTAAAGGTCTGTGTAGGTAGTCGCACGAACCCCCTACTTTTCCCCTTGCCCTTTTGAGCGCAGCGTGTCAACCTATTTCGCTGCTAGTGTATTACGATGGTTCAAGTCGGACATTCGGTCTTCCTAATCATAGATGGTTGGCAGTGGTCGCGTCTTGGTAGTAGGTTCTACCTCACGCCTTCCGTTCCCCGCTTCAATCCTGGAGTTATGATTTCCAAAACTGGGGGTGGCTATCGCCGTTACTCTCTACTCCCTGATTTCTCAGTTCGTTTATGACCTTGAGTTCCCTGCCTTGCTTAGTTCCCTAAGCGTCGGGACATATAACCAGTTATGAGGATGGTCAGGAGAGGTCTCCTTATATCCAGATTCGGAGCTGGACTGGAATCCTCACCGGGTAGTTATAGCACAAGACAGAACACTTAGGACGTATAATGGAGAGGACGAGATGACTAAGAAGACCAAAAATGCCAGCCCCCTATAGTTACGACCTCAGACAAAAAGTTATTGATGCCATTGAACTAGACGGTATGCCCAAAACAGAAGCCAGTCAAGTTTTCCATGTCAGCAGGAACACCATTAATCTCTGGCTGCAAAGAAAAGCACAGACCGGAGACTTCCTCCCTAAACCTCATCACCGACCTGGCAATAACCACAAAATTACCGACTGGGAAAAATTCAAGGCTTTTGCCCAAGAGCATGGCGACAAAACAGCAGCTCAAATGGCTGAACTTTGGGATGACGACATCTCTCCTCGCACCATATCCAGAGCCTTGAAGAAAATTGGCTTCACCAGAAAAAAAAACTTACGGCTACCAAGAACGTGATGAGCAACAGCGAGAGGAGTTTATGGCTCAGATTGAACAGATGGAGCCGGAAGAAGTGGTCTACCTCGATGAAGCCGGCATGAATAGTCAGGACTCGGATTACCCTTATGGTTACTGCGAGGAAGGAAAACGCTTCCATGCACTCAAATCAGGGAAGAGGCAGGGCAGGGTAAGTATGATAGCCGCATGGTGTCATCAACAACTCTTAGCTCCCTTTAGCTTTGAGGGTTGTTGTAATCGGACAGTGTTTGAGTTGTGGTTGGAGTTCATCTTAATTCCAACATTGAAGCCAGGTCAGACTCTAGTATTGGACAATGCAACGTTTCATAAAGGGGGACGGATTGCTGAACTGGTGGAGGCAGCTCAATGCCGTTTACTCTATCTACCACCTTATTCGCCAGACCTCAACAAGATAGAGAAATGTTGGTCGTGGCTGAAAGCCCGTATTCGCCACTGCATTGAGCAGTTTGATTCTCTCCATGATGCCATGGATTCCGTTCTCAAAGCTGCGTCCTAACCACCTTGACTAATGCTATATTTCGGGCATTTCAGCCCTATTTCATACCCGAACGTCTCGCACCTTGCGCTTACACTTATCACTACTGACTACCTCGACCAGATTGTCAGAGCCTGAAAGGGGTTATAACGTTCCGTTTATATGGGCATTTCATCTTTAGATTTGTCCTGTCCACCGGGGTACTTTAAAGGTCTGTGTAGGTAGTTAGAATAGCCACCTACTTTTTCCCTTGCTCTTTTGAGCGCAGCGTATCAACCTGTTTCGCTACTCAATTCTTACGATGGTTCAAGCCGGACATTCAGTCTCCTTAATCATGGATGGTTGGCAGTGGTCGTATTATTGGGAATAGGTTTTCCCTCACGCCTTCCGTTCCCCGCTTCAATCTGACGGGGTGTGATTCCTGAAGTTGGGGGTGGCTATCGCCGTTACCCTCATCTCTGATTCCGTCTATTCCTTGTTCGGTTTCCCGGTTTCTTTTTTGGTTCGGTTTCCCGTCCCTCTAATTGTTAAGAAATATTAATAATTGTTACAGAGTGTTTTGACCTTGGGTTCCCAGCCTTATTTTGTATAACCCTATACAAAATGTCGGGACATATAAAAAGTTATAGGGATGGTCAGGAGAGTATCCTTATATTCAGCCGGGGGGTTGAAGTCCCTACCAGACGGTTATTTCAGCATTGCAGCCTATTTGCGTCTGAACGTTTCACACATCCGGGAGAATTATAGGAAAAGACAGAAAAGTTAGGACGTATAATAGCAAGGATATCTACAGAAGACCCAAAAGGCCAGCCCCCTACAGTTACGACCTTAGACAAAAAGTTATCAATGCAATTGAACTATACGGTATGTCCAAAACTAAAGCCAGTCAATTTTTCCATCTCAGCCGGAACACTATCAATCTCTGGCTGCAAAGAAAAGAACACACCGGAGACTTCCTCCCTAAACCTAATCGCCCACCTGGTCATAACCACCAAATTACCGACTGGCACAAATTCAAGGCTTTTGCCCAAGAGCATGGCGATCAAACCTCCGCTCAGATGGCTGAACTTTGGGATGACGACATCTCTCCTCGCACCATATCCAGAGCCTTGAAGAAAATTGGCTTCACCAGAAAAAAAACTTACGGCTACCAAGAACGTGATGAGCAACAGCGAGAGGCGTTTATTGCTCAGATTCAACATATGGAGCCGGAAGAGTTGGTTTACCTCGATGAAGCTGGCATCAATAGTCAAGACTCGGATTATCCTTATGGTTACTGTGAGGAAGGACAACGCTTCCATGCCCTCAAATCCGGGAAGAGGCAGGGCAGGGTGAGCTATATGGCGGCATGGTGTCATCAACAACTCTTAGCCCCCTTTAGCTTTGAGGGTTGTTGTAATCGGACAGTGTTTGAGTTGTGGTTGGAGTTCATCTTAATTCCAACATTGAAGCCAGGTCAAACTCTAGTACTGGACAATGCAACGTTTCATAAAGGGGGGCGGATTGCTGAACTGGTGGAGGCGGCTCAATGCCGTTTACTCTATCTTCCGCCTTATTCGCCAGACCTCAACAAGATAGAGAAATGTTGGTCGTGGTTGAAAGCCCGCATTCGCCATTGTATTGAGCAGTTTGATTCTCTCCATGATGCCATGGATTCCGTTCTCCAAGCCGCGTCCTAACCACCTTGACTAATGCTATAAAAATGTAGCGCTTGAAATTGAGCATATCCAGCCCCGGTCTAAGGCTGGCTCTGACCGGGGTTTCTAACCTGACGATGGCTTGCCACTCATGCAATCAAGCCAAAGGCAATGGGGACATTCGAGATTTTTTATCGGGCCAGCCTGATTTACTGAGTCGTCTTCTCAGGCAGGCAAAATCACCCCTTAAAGATGCAGCAGCGGTCAATTCAACTCGATGGGCATTGTTCAATGCTTTGAAAGCAACAGGACTCCCAGTAACCACAGGAACGGGCGGACAAACTAAGTTCAATCGAATTCGGCTCAACCTACCTAAAGCTCATTGGATTGATGCTGCCTGTGTTGGACAAGTCGAATCACTCGAAGTTCTTATGCTCTTGGGCAAAAGCCTTGAATTTCTGCCAGTCGGTAATTTTGTGGTTATTGCCAGGTCGGTGATGAGGTTTAGGGAGGAAGTCTCCGGTCTGTGCTTTTCTTTGCAGCCAGAGATTAATGGTGTTCCTGCTGACATGGAAAACTTGACTGGCTTCTGTTTTGGGCATACCGTCTAGTTCAATAGCATCAATAACTTTTTGTCTGAGGTCGTAACTATAGGGGGCTGGCATTTTTGGTCTTCTTAGTCATCTCGTCCTCTCCATTATACGTCCTAAGTTTTCTGTCTTGTGCTATACTTCCAAACCGTTGCTGATTTTAGCGAAGGGGCATGGAACCCGTCAGATGTGCGGGACGGATAAGTACGGATTCCCAACTCGTCACCGCTCAAGGAGACAAATTCACAAAGGCTTTCAGACTGGCGATATCGTTACTGCCACTGTCACGGCAGGGAAGAAAATTGGCTCCTATGTTAGGACGGGTTCTCTGCCGTGCTTCCGGCAGTTTCGATATTACCACTGCCTCGGTCAGAGTGGCAGGCATCAGCCATAAATACTGCCAACCAATTCACAGAAAGGATGGTTACACCTATGCTTGAAAGACTGACGGGGACTAAAGTCCCCGTGTCGCGTTTCCTCCCCGGTCTAAAGACACGGCGCTTCCACGCTCCCGAGAGGTCTACGTTAAATTCGGGTACAACTACAGGAACAAGTGCGAGTTTAACCGAATCAGTGGTAGTCTGTTGGCGATCGCCAGTTTCGGCTAACCCCCTTACCCTAATGACTACCAGCCCTTATGCAATTAAATTTTCCCATTCGCGTTAACCTTGACCAGGAATTCGCTATAATCTGTGGATATTTTAACCGTTGACCCACAACTAACCCCAAAAACCTTAATTCCATTCTGTGAGGAAATATGAATGAACATACTTGGAATCTCGGCTTACTATCATGACAGTGCAGCCGCTCTCGTGCGGGATGGAGAAATTATCGCCGCCGCCCAAGAGGAGAGGTTTTCGCGCAAAAAACACGATGCCAGATTTCCCCACAACGCCATTCGCTACTGTCTTCAGGAAGCAAATATCACCCTATTCGATGTCGATCGCATCATTTTCTATGATAAACCCCTAGTCAAATTCGAGCGCCTGCTAGAAACCTACATCAGCTATGCTCCCCGTGGGTTTCGGTCTTTTCTGGCTGCCATGCCAATTTGGTTAAAAGAAAAACTTTATCTGAAAACCGTATTAAAAAAAGAACTTTCAGCCATCATGGGGGTCAAAAAAGCCAAACTCCCCCCCCTCATGTTTACCGAACATCACCAATCCCACGCCGCCTCAGCCTTTTTTCCCAGTCCCTTCCAGAAAGCAGCCGTCATGTGTTTAGACGGTGTAGGGGAATGGGCCACCACTTCCGTATGGTTAGGCGACGGTAATAACCTGACCCCCCTGTGGGAAATCGACTTTCCCCACTCTCTCGGTTTACTGTACTCAGCCTTCACCTACTACACCGGCTTTAAAGTCAACTCTGGCGAATATAAACTCATGGGGTTAGCGCCCTATGGTCAACCTCGCTATGTTGATCGGATTTTAACCCATTTAATCGACCTCAAGGATGATGGCACATTCCGGTTGAATATGAAGTATTTCAACTATGCCACCGGGTTAACCATGACCAACAAGAAGTTTGACCAGTTGTTTGACGGACCCCCTCGGAAAGCCGAAGGCCAACTCACCCAACGGGAAATGGATATCGCCGCTTCCATTCAGGTAGTCACAGAAGAAGTAGTGCTGCGTCTAGCTCGGACCGTACAAAAAGAACTCAATGTTGATTATCTGTGTTTAGCCGGGGGAGTCGCCCTCAACTGTGTAGCTAATGGTCGCCTGTTGCGAGAAGGTCCCTTTAAGGATATTTGGATACAGCCCGCAGCAGGAGACGCAGGAGGTGCATTAGGGGCAGCTTTGGCTGTTTGGTATCAATATTGTGAACAACCCCGCCAGGTGAGGCAGTCAGCCGCTATAGAGAACGAAATCGAACTCGAAGCCGCCGGAGCCACCGAAACAGCAGTCGCCACGATAACCCCTCGGGTTATTCCTAGCACCGCCCCCGCTGATATGATGAAAGGCTCCTATTTGGGTCCCTCTTTTAGCAATTCCGAGATTCAGGATTATCTCAATTCCATTGATGCTAAATATATGTATTTGGCAGATGTTGAATTGATGCCTAGGTTAGCCGAAATTTTAGCTAATGGTCATGTCGTCGGCTGGTTCCAAGGTCGGATGGAATTTGGGCCGCGTGCTTTGGGAGGTAGGTCAATTATTGGCGACCCTCGTAACACTAAAATGCAGTCCGTCATGAATCTGAAAATTAAATATAGGGAGTCTTTCCGACCCTTTGCGCCTTCCGTGTTAGCAGAGCGTGTCGCTGATTATTTTGAACACAATACCCACAGTCCTTATATGTTGATGGTGGCTCCCGTTAAGGAGTCTCGCCGGATTCCTATGACCCCCGAACAAGAAAAACTTTTTGGGATTGAAAAGCTCAATATTCCCCGGTCCGAAATTCCCGCTATTACCCATGTCGATTATTCCGCACGCATTCAAACTGTACACCCAGAAACTAACCCCCGCTATCACAGTCTAATTAGTCATTTTGAAAAACTTACAGGCTGCGGTCTACTCGTTAATACCTCTTTTAATGTGCGGGGTGAACCTATTGTTTGCACCCCCGAAGATGCCTACCGCTGCTTTATGCGGACCGAGATGGATTATCTCGTTTTGGAAAATTATCTACTCGCCAAAACTGCACAAACTCCCTGGTCAAAAGATGATTCCTGGAAAAATGAGTTTGAGTTAGATTAATCCCTAGGAGCCACTTATGGTGGCTTCTCTCCCCCCAGGATCGCTGTTTTTCCCGGTTCTCAGTTCTCTGTTATATAATTGGTTGCAAAAATCCACTATGACTGATCACGATATCCCCAAACTTGATCGAAAAGGCTTGCGGGAATTTGGCTTGACAACAGGTGCAATTTGTGCTGGCTTGTTCGGCTTACTGCTACCATTAATTTTCCGCCACTGGCCGCCCCCAGCTTGGCCCTGGGTCGTAGCCACTATTCTCTGGGTTTGGTCTTTCCTGTCTCCGTCAACTCTCAATCCGATTTATTATACTTGGATGCGGATAGGTTTGGTTTTGGCTGGGATTAATACCCGAATTATTTTGGGGGCTGTGTTTTACGTTATGATTGCACCGATGGGGGCGATTAAGCGTTTATTTGGCTCTGATGCCATGAGACGAGATCTAGATCCTAACGTATCAACCTACCGGGTTCCCAGTCAAGTCCGTTCAAGAGTAAGTATGGAGCGTCCTTTCTAGTGTTTGAAGCAACATTAGATTTTCTGAAAGATTTGTGGGGTTTTCTGCGGGAGCGCAAAAAATATTGGCTGCTACCGTTGATTATTACTATGGTGTTATTGGGGGCTCTGATTGTCCTTAGTCAAGGGTCAGCGATCGCACCTTTCATTTATACTTTATTTTGATACTGTATTAGCGTCGAAATTGTTGGCAATTGGGGGAAAGAATAATTTTCTAACCCCCTAATTTCTTGATTTTCCTGACCTGGATTATATGAAAAATCTGCCATTATTTAAACGACCATCAACCCCCATTGAGGAAAAATCCGCTAAACGGGGGGTGGTTAGTCGAGAGTTGCTCGGAATTGTGGGCATTAATTTAGCCCTAATTTTACTCATCTTAGAAGTCGTACCTCTCCTGTTTTACCTAGTCACAGAACAGCGGTTTATTTATACTCATAATCGTGATAAAACCGCCACAAATCAACTTCTAGAACAGATAGGGGTGAGGGAACAACCTACCGGAAACAATGATGATAAAAATGCTATAGTCGAGCGTTTTCACCCCTTTTTTGGCTATGTATTAAAACCCGGCTTATTTGCGGATAATCCCTTTGGCTTGCGGGTGAATAACTACGGATTTTTTTCTCTCCACGATTACCCCTTTATCAGACTGAATGATAATCAGTTTATTATTGGTATCTTTGGCGGTTCTGTAGCCGTTGATTTTGCCAACTATGAAGTCACTCACAAGGAATTATCAAATACTTTAATTCAACAACTCAGAACAGTTCCCGAACTAGCAAATAAAGAATTTATTATCTTAAACTTTGCTCATGGGGGTTATAAACAACCTCAACAGTTATTAATTCTCAACTACTTTTTATCCATTGGTCAGGAATTAGACCTAGTGGTTAATATTGATGGTTTTAATGAAGTCGCATTACCACCATTAAATAATCAAGCATCCGTCCCAGTTTCCATGCCGAGTTTCCAACACATTCAACCCCTAACCGCCTTGGCTAATACTAATATTCCCGTGGTTTTAGCTTTGGCGGAAATGAACGAAACCAGGGAAAAATTAGTCCGTCAAATTCAGCGTTTAGAAAACTGTAAACTCGCCTCCTGTTATGCTTGGAATTCCTATCAAGTTAATCAACTAACTAGAAGATATCAAAGCCAGGTATCCGCCTTAGATACAATGCAGATTGAGTTACGACAAAATGAAGATGATTTAGCTAATAGTTTAATTTCCATACCCCAAAATCCCCAGGTTTTACCAGATGACATAGCCTTTGATAAAATGGTAGATATCTGGTTTAACTCTTCCCAAATGATTCATCAAACTTTAGCAAATAAAAATATCCCTTATTTTCATGTAATACAGCCTAATCAGTATCATCCCACCCAAAGAACTTTCACCGCCGAAGAAATTGCCATTTTTGATGATAACCCGTATATAGAAGGAGTTATACAAGGCTATCCTCGGTTACTTGCTAGAGGGAAAGATTTGCCAAATTTTGGTGTTAATGTTATCAATGCTGTGACAGTTTTTGACACCAAACCAGAAACGGTATATAGAGACAGTTGTTGTCACTATACACCCAGAGGTCAAGAAATCTTTACTGAATATATTGGCAATTCCATTGTTAACCGTCTCCAGTCAATAACCCCCTAAGTATTCGGCTATAACTTATATATGAGTTGCTAATGTTTGACAGTTTCGATGATTATCACCTCCTATTAATCTATGATAATGAAACACAAATTTAATCGCAAGCAAATTAAAGAAGTTGGCAAAATTATCTTAATTAACCTATTGTTGTTAGGGTTTTTTGTAGAATTGGGTTCCCTGGGTTTTTATTTAGTCCGCCATAACCAGTTATTTTATACTCGTCAACGACCAAGCAGCATTGAAGAAATGGGTTTGAACCTAGAAGGTATGAGGATGGAAATTTCTATCGTAGAAAGACTACATCCCTATTTCGGATATGCACCTAAACCAGGTCCTGATTTTCGTCCGGGGTTCAAATATAATAACTATGGCTTTATTTCTCCATATAATTATCCCTTTGTCAAAACTAACGAAAATCAATTTATCGTGGGAGTATTTGGGGGGTCAGTAGCTTCTAACTATTCTATCTATGAGATTCAAAATGGAATTTTAGAGACCAAAATTCGAGAAGTGCCCGGTTTAGAAAATAAAGAACTAATTATTTTATCCTTTGCTACGGGAGGCTATAAACAGCCACAACAGCTTTTGATTTTGAATTATCTGCTGTCTGTGGGTCAGGTGTTTGATATGGTGATTAATATTGATGGGTTTAATGAACTGGCTTTATCTAGTGTTAATAATGAAAAAAAACTGGAATTAACAATGCCAAGTGCATCCCACATACAACCTTTAACTAATTTAGCCAATAATAGTTTATCTACCCAAGCCTTAGAAAGTATACTTAAAATTAAGCAAGCTAAACCCCGAATTAATCAGGTTGCTTCTAACTTAAAAAATTGTCGGATGGCTTCTTGTTATACTATCAATAATCTGGCTATCCAGGGATTAATTAAAGATTATTACCAGGAGGTTGAACGATTTCAAAGATATCAACAAATTCCTGATCATGACGGGGGAGAAGGCAGCGTATTTTTATTTTATACTCAAGAGTCAGTTTTACCGGAAGAGAAAGCCTTGGCTAAAATTACTGATACATGGGTGAGAACTTCTACGGTGATTAATCATATTTTATCTGCGAAAAATATTCCCTATTTCCATATTCTGCAACCTAACCAATATCATGTCACTAATAGGGTTTTTAGCAGCGAAGAAAAAGCGATCGCATTTACTGATAATACCCCTTACCGCCAGCCTATTGTAGCAGGTTATCCTCTGCTATTAAATCGAATTGCTGACTTGGAGGCGGCGGGGGTGACTATTTTTAATGGGGTGAATATTTTTGATGCTGCGCCAGAAATGATGTACATTGATAACTGTTGTCACTATACCCCGGCTGGTGAACATATCCTTTCGAGTTATGTGGCGGAAAGTATTAAAAATATACTTAATCAACGCCTAAATCCACCAAATCTTAACTTGGCTAATGAACCTCTCACTGACTAGCATAAAGGAGGATTGATGATTCCTAATTTACAGCCAGAAAATACTATCAATTCCGATTATTGGGGATTCTTGAATCAGTTAGAAAAAACTGATTTTTCTGGAGAGGTTAAGGGAGATTTTGCTACTCGTTTAGTAACCGCCACTGATAATAGTATTTATCAGATACTTCCCCAGGGAGTAGTTTACCCCAGAAACCATCATGATTTAGTGATTCTGTTGAAACTGGCTAGTCAAACTCCCTATCAAAATATCACCTTTTCTCCACGGGGAGGGGGAACCGGAACTAATGGTCAATCCTTATCTAGGGGAATTATTATCGATTGTTCTAAGTTTATGAATAACATCTTAGAAATCAATTTAGAGGAGGGATGGGTCCGCGTTCAGCCGGGAGTAGTTTTAGACCAACTTAACTCATGTTTACAGCCTCATGGTGTCTTTTTTGCGCCCTCAGTAGCGCCTAGTAATCGGGCGACTATTGGGGGAATGATTAACACTGATGCTTGTGGTAAGGGGTCGCGAATTTATGGGCGAACCAGTCAACACATTTTAGAGTTAACCTGGGTGTTACCAGATGGGACGGAAAGCCTATCCTTCCCTATAGATACTATAGCATTAAACCGCCTTAAAAAGCAAGGGGGGAGAGTAGGAAATATTTATAATTGTCTGGATGACCTTCTCACGGATAACCAAGATAAAATCAATCAGGTATTTCCTCAACTTACCCGATTTATGACTGGCTATAACTTGGCTAAAGTCTATTCTGAGGACAAACAAACTTTTAACCTTAATTACTTATTAGCAGGTGCGGAAGGTACTTTAGGAATTATCACGGAAGCCAAACTTAAACTTACGCCAATTCCCCAGGCTAAAAAATTACTGGTTATTCATTATGAAAGTTTTAATTATGCTTTAGAAGGGGCTATGGATTTATTAGCCTCGGAACCAGGGGCGATCGAAACTATTGATGAGACGATTCTTAATTTGGCTAAACAGGATGAAATCTATGATGCAGTTAAGGATTTTATCCCGTCTTCTGGGACTATCAATCTAGTGGAATTTGTGGGAGAAAGCGAGGCTGATATTCAACCCAAAATAGACTCAATTATTGCGAAAATTCAAGGGGGTAATCAGGGTATAAGTGGTTATTATTTGGCGAGAGATAATCAGGAAATTATCAATCTCTGGAAACTGCGTAGTAAAGGGGCGGGACTCCTGGGAAATCAACGGGGAAATCGTAAACCGATACCTTTTATAGAGGATACTGTGGTTCCCCCAGTGCATCTAGCTAAGTATATTGGAGAATTGCGGGGTTTATTAGCAGAATATCATCTGATTTATGGGATGTATGGTCATGTAGATGTTGGTTGTTTGCATTTGCGTCCAGCTTTGGATTTGAAGATTCCCGCAGATGCAGAATTAGTCCGCAAATTATCCGATCGCGTTGTAGCTTTAGTGCGTCAATATGGGGGAGTATTTTGGGGAGAACATGGTAAAGGTTTTAGGAGTGAATATACACGGGAGTTTTTGGGTGATGAATTATATCAAGTTTTCCGAGAAGTGAAAACTCTATTTGACCCCCAAAATAGACTAAATCCGGGTAAAATTGTCACGCCGATAGATAGTTTAGATACAGTAGTTAAATTAGATTCACCTATGCGGGGAGAATTTGACCGCCAAGTTAATCCTAGTAAAATTAGTGAATATGAAGGGGCGTTTAATTGTAATGGTAATGGCGCTTGTTTTAACTTCGATCCTGATGATGTGATGTGTCCTTCCTATCGGGTAACTCGCGATCGCATTCATTCCCCAAAAGGGCGATCGAGTTTATTGCGGGAGTGGCTAAGACTCCTAGAAAATCATGGTGATGAAATTACGGAAACCCCGACAACTTTAATCATGCGCCTCTGGAATACCCTCAAACAATGGCGGGGAGATTATGATTATTCCCAGGAAGTTTATGGGGCTATGAATGGCTGTTTATCCTGTAAAGCCTGCGCTAGTCAATGTCCGATTCATGTGAATATCCCGGACATAAAATCTAAGTTTTTGTATCTTTATCATACTCGATATTTGCGACCATTTAGAGATTATCTAATCGCCCATATTGAAACGCTGTCAAAGTGGCAATCTGTGCATCCGATAATAGCTCATATATTAAGCCAAAATCCTCTATCAAAAGCGGCGACTAAAACTCTGTTAAATATAGTCGATCCTCCGGTAGTGAGTCATCCCACCCTCAAGGAAGGTTTACGGACGCGCCACCACCCCAAATTTAATCTGGATAGGCTGCAAAATTTAAGTGGGTCTGAAAAGGAATGTAGTGTGATTTTGCTACAGGATGCTTTTACCAGTTTTTATGAATCTTCCCTGGTATTAGCAATCTATGATTTTCTGCACAAATTAGGATATAATGTATATATACCCGATTTTTTTCCCAGTGGTAAACCCACTCATGTAAAAGGATTTTTACGAGAGTTTAAAGCGATCGCTTCCCAAAACTGCGAATGGTTGCAACAATTAAAATCCCTAGAAATTCCCCTAATTGGTATTGAACCTAGTATAGTTTTAACCTATCGGGATGAATACCCGAAAATACTCAATTTTAGTCCAGCCTTACCAACCATTGACTTACTGCAAGAGTTTCTGAGCCAAAATAGCGATCGCTTACCGAAACTCAGCGCCAGTCAGCCTTATTTTCTGTTCGGACATTGCCAGGAAAAAACTGCGGTTTTAACCTCTCAAAAACAATGGCAGCAGCTATTTACTACTATGGGATTAGAATTAAATATCGTCAATACAAGCTGTTGCGGAATGGCGGGAATATATGGTCATGAAGCCGAACACTATCAGCAATCCCAGGACATTTATAATAGTAGTTGGGGGCGAATTATCTCAACCATAGATAATCCCAATCAAATCTTAGTCACAGGTTATTCTTGTCGATCGCAAATTCACAGATTTAGTCATTTTACCCCCAATCATCCCATCCAAGCATTACTAAAATTACTGTAAACTCAGAGGTATTGTGGAAATTGATGACCTGGAAAAATACTAAAATGCGCTTAATATCCCTTGATGTATTTAGAGGTATAGCGATCGCCGCCATGATACTGGTGAATAACCCCGGAAGCTGGGGTTATATGTATCCGGTATTGCAACACGCCGAATGGGATGGCTGCACCCCCACCGATGTAGTTTTCCCCAGTTTCCTATTAATTATGGGAGTAGCGATCGCCTTTTCTCTGTCCAAATTTGCCCGAGAACATCGTTTACCGGGCGAGAAAGTACCCCCATCAGTTTATAGTCGAATAGGGCGGCGATGTCTACTACTATTTCTGTTAGGCTTATTCCTAAATGGTTTTCCCCACTATGACCTAGCCAATATCCGAATCATGGGAGTATTACAACGAATAGCGATCGCCTATGGACTAACTGCGATCGCCATTTTAAACCTGTCGCGACGGCAATTGTGGCTAATTTCCATTCTCACCCTCATAGGTTACTGGGTAGCCATGACCATAATTCCCGTCCCCAGCTATGGCCCAGGAAACCTGTCACCAGAAGGCAACTTAGGCGCATTCATAGACCAAACAATTTTAGGTTCCCATCACTTGTGGCGAGGCGGTCCCTACGACCCAGAAGGATTATTTAGCACCGCACCCGCTACAGTTACCGTAATCCTCGGCTATCTTACCGGAGAATGGCTAAAATCCCAACCCCGAAACAGTTTCACCGTCATTAACCTAGTAATGTTTGCCCTCAGTAGCCTGGTGGTCGGCTATTTGTGGGGGGTATGGTTTCCCATTAATAAGGCACTGTGGACCAGTTCATTTGTATTAGTGACCGCTGGCTGGGGACTGCTATTATTAGCCTTCTGTTATGGGGTCATAGAAGTAAAAAACTGGCGACGGTGGGGGAAACCTTTGGAAATTATGGGAGTTAACGCCATATTTCTATTTGTGGCTTCCGGCTTACTCGCCAGGATCTTAATACGCATCCCGGTAGGTAGCGGACCCGTTAGCCCTAATCTGAAAACCTGGATCTATGAAAATATATTTGTATCCTGGGCGGGGCCACTCAATGGATCGCTGATGTATGCTGTAGCCACAGTCATATTTTGGTGGGCGATCGCCTATATTATGTATAATCGTCGGTGGTTTCTGAAAGTCTAGGCACAGAAAATCGCTACAATATATCTACAGTATCTATTAACAGTCTTAGCAGCACGTTATGATTCCAACCGTCATCGAACAATCAGGCCGTGGTGAACGCGCCTTTGATATTTACTCCCGACTCCTGCGCGATCGCATCGTGTTTCTAGGAACCCAAGTTAACTCAGATGTTGCTAACTTAATTGTGGCCCAACTGCTATTTTTAGACGCAGAAGACCCCGAAAAAGACATTTATCTATACATCAACTCCCCAGGAGGCGGGGTTAATGCGGGATTGGGCATCTTTGACACCATGAACCATATTCGTCCTGATGTCTGCACCGTCTGTCTGGGACTAGCAGCCAGTATGGGGGCATTTCTCCTCAGCGCCGGGGCTAAAGGAAAGCGTTACAGCCTCCCCCATTCCCGGATTATGATTCACCAACCCCTCGGAGGCGCACAAGGACAAGCTACCGATATTGAAATTCAGGCCAGAGAAATTCTGTATCTGAAACGGCAACTTAACGAAAATCTCGCTAAACACACAGAACAACCCCTGTCCCGTATCGAAGAAGACACAGAAAGGGATTTCTTTATGTCCGCCGAAGATGCGGTTAATTACGGCCTCATCGATCAAGTCATTAGTCGCCGTCCTTCTGCATCTAATCCCGTTGATAGTTAACATAGGCGATCGCACAGTCCCAAGCCCCTCTCCCTCTGGGATTTAATGTAGGGGCGGGTTAGGCAATTAATAATTAATAATGAATAATTGATAATTGATAATTAATAATTGTAGGGGCGGGTTCTGCTGTTAATTACCTCTGGTCAGCAAAAGAGTCATCAACCCGCCCTCTGGGGTTCTGCTGTCAATTACCTCTGGTCAGCAGAAGAGTCATCAACCCGCCCTTTGGGGTGGCGCTGTCAATTACCTATGCTAACAAGAAGACTAATAAACCCCCCTTTGGGGTTGGGGGTTGTTGGGAACTATCAAAAATGCTAAATAGATTGTAAATAGTGTAAAAAGTCTAGCAGTTCTTCAGGAGTTAAATGGCGACGCGATCGCTTTCCGTAGGTTTTTAGTAGATGTGTAGAACCCTGTTCCGCTGTCCAACCTAATCTTCGCAACTCAATATCTGTTTTGGCAATATCGTCAGACATATCATCAACATGGTAAGCAGTATTATAACGAGTCCCTTGGGAAAGTGTCACTGATGGCGGTTCTGGCTCATGAATAATCGTATTTTCGGGGGTTTCTAGTTCATCGGAGGGCAAATGGGGCAGAGAAGCGCCTCGGGCTTTGGTTTGGGCTGGGTTTTGGGTAGTTGTGGCATCAGGTAAAGATGGAGACCCGGTTTTAGGCTTCATATAGGTAGCAGATAGCCACTCATCAGAAGGCATAGCCATGGAGTCAAGCCCCAGAGTTTCCGCGCCAGTGGTGGGTGAGTCCACAGCCGACTGATTTGATAGATTATAAACAACGGGACTCGGTAAACTGTCTTCCATATTAGGTAAATCAGCCTTGGGTAAATTATCCCCGATTTTGTGTAACCCCAAACACTGTAGCGATCGCTCTCTGGCCCTATCCTCAGCCAACTCCACAGTTTCAGCCATACCTAGTCCCGATGCCAGAGTTACCCCGGCCACCTGTACCGATACCCGAACAATATATTGATTGTTCTCAATAGCAATTAACTCAGAGATAAGTCCCCCTGTGGGATAGCGGCTTCTAAATTGAGTGAACATAATCTTCAGTAAACTTATAGGATATAATTGGTTAGAATGTGGTCTCCGACGCAGCTCCTCTGCCCCAGAAAACACTTTTCCACCTGTGGGGCATCGTTGTACATCCCACCCTTAGCATTTTCTGTAAGGTTGCCGATCGCTCTCAACTAAAATTGTATCACTGTCTCTCAGGGGTGATTGGTTGGCATGGTGGGAAAAAGTGAGTCCTGGAAAAGTGGCTGAAACTAACAAAGGCAGAAGTGGCGTTAGAACTACCTATCCCCATCGACATCACGAAGGAAAATCGCTACATGGAATTTTCAATCGCTACACTGTTAGCCAACTTTACAGAGGATAAATCTGTAGCCCCCAAGGCTCTCGAAAAAAAACTGACCTCTGATGAAGAGAGTCTGCGAAAATTTCAGATCGCCATTGATGCTTTAGAGCGGATTGGCCTTTTGGAAAAAGATAAGGGCCGCTATCGTCGTATAGAACAGGAGAGTATTGTAGAAGCCAAATTGCGATGTTCCAGCAAAGGCTTCTGCTTTGCGATTCAAGACGCGGAAAGTGCCGAGGATGTCTACATCCGGGAAAGTCACTTGAGTACCGCCTGGAATGGCGATCGCGTCCTGGTGAGAATTATTAAAGAAGGCTCCCGTCGTCGTTCCCCCGAAGGAGAAGTTTATCTAATCCTAGAGCGAGCTAACCCCTCCGTACTCGCTCGCGTCAAAGAAACCAAAAAAGGATATCGCGCCGTCCCCCTAGATGACCGATTGCTATTTGAAATGAATCTGGTCAACCCCCCAGAGGAACTCGTTGATGCTGTCGATCACCTGGTTCATGTCGAAGTAGTGCGCTATCCTCTGGGTATTCATCGCCCTGTGGGTAGGGTGGTACAAGTTCTGGGTTCTGATGCTGAGGAAGCAGAAGACCTGGATATTGTTTGTTGTAAACATGATTTACCCCGGTCCTTTCCCAAAAGTGTACTACAGGAAACCGAAATCCTCCTAGCAGCTAGTGCTACTCTCAAAAATAGCGACTTGGAAAATCGACTTGATCTGCGCGACGAGCCGACTCTTTCCTTTAGCCCCGATTTGGGAAATCCTGAATTTTCAGTCTTCAAGCCAGAAGACGAACCCTGTCAATATACAATTGATCACGCCCTCAGCTTGAAAGAAACCGAATCGGGGAACTGGAAATTAGCGGTTCATATCGCAGATAGCTCCCATTATATTCAACCAGACACCTCCTTAGATCGCGAAGCCAGGCGGCGGGGTATCGGCATTTACTTAGCCGATAAATATATTCCTATTGTTCCCGCTCCCCTCAGTTGCGATCGCATTTCTCTGATACCAGGAGAAGATCGCCTGGCTTTGTCCATCATGATTGAACTAGGTCCTACCGGAAAAATCCTAGAATATGAAATTCAGCCCAGTATCGTCCGCGTTGACCGACAAATAACTTATCAGGAAGCCCAAAGTATTCTTGATGGCGAATCTTCCGAAGATAAGATTATAGAAGACCTCCTAGAAGTCAGTCGCGCCATTCGACAAATGCGGGAGTTGCGCGGTGGTTTTGAACTCAATCTTCCTGATACCCATTGTCATTTTAATGACGAAGGGGAACTCGGACCCATGATTTCTGGCACTAAATTAGTCTCTCAGGCTATGGTATCTGAGTTGATGATTTTAGCTAATCAGGTAGTTGCTTGCCACCTGCAATCCCTTGGGGTTCCTGCTATCTATCGCGTTCAAGCCGCCCCAGACCCCGCTGATGTCGCTGAATTGATCAAGTTGTCTATTCATCATGGCCTTGAACTAGAGCTTGATGATGAATCCGAAATTCAACCCCAAGATTTTCAAGTATTTACCCAAGCTCTGAAAAATACTCGTGCCGAACGGGTATTAACTTATCTACTTGAAGATAGTCTCAAACCTACTGTTTATAGTACCGTTCCTAAACTGCATTTTGGCTTGGCATTACCCGCCTATACTCACTGTACCTCACCCATTTCTCGCTATTGTGACCTGCAAATTTGTCGGGTTCTCAAAGCGGTATTTGAAGAGGGACGCGATCGCCGTTCCACTCGTTCCAAAGAACCAGTTAACCTCCATCATTCCTCATCAGAGGGCAAAATTTCCTGGAATGTCTTACCTTCAGAGTTACAACATGATCTCGAAACCCAGTTTGCTCAACTCGTCGTTCATCTCAGCGAAAGGGAAAGCGTCGCCGCTGATGCTGAGGAAGACCTAGAGGGACTCAAAAAAACTGGGTTTATGAAAGAACGCACCGGTCAAACTTTTATCGGTTTAATTACTGGGGTTCAGTCCTATGGCTTTTTTGTCGAGATTGAACTAGAGTCTCCTGGTGGTTCAACTCTCAGGGTCGAAGGGTTAGTTCATGTGTCTTCTCTGAAAGATGACTGGTACGAATACCGTTCCCGTCAGCAAACCTTAGTCGGTCGCAAAAACCGCAATCAGTACCGTCTTGGCGATAATGTGGAAGTTCAGGTTAAGAGCGTAGACTACTACCGTCAACAGATTGATTTGGTTGCTGTTGGTGGCGGTAGTGAAGCTATTGATGACCATGACGATAGTTTTTAGCTATCTGGTAGCTTCCCCATTTCCCTAGGGGGAGTATAACCGCAAAATTCCGATAATAACCCGATAATTATCGGCCCTACGCACCATCAGACTCTACCCAGTGGAACCCGGTTTTTATTGAGCTTTGATTAGGCTAAAAAACCGGGTTTTTTGACTATTTTCCTAGGGGAGTAGGACGGGAAAATTTCGATAATCACCCAATAATTATGGAGGCTACACACCATCAGAATTGCTGCTATAGAATCATGTCAACGGGAAATTATTTTCATCATCAGATTACCCCCTTTTTGGAAATGGTAGGGGACTGATTGAATTTCTACGGAATATTTTAAAGCTGTTAATTGCTCAATTAATCTTGGGAAAAATTCGGGAGTCTCTCCCCCAATACTAACTAGGGGAAATAGAAGAACAATACTGGCTACCCGGCATAATTCCAGGATAGCATCTCGGTGGAACTTTTCGGAAAGACGATCGCTATAGGAAAATAGAAAATGAGCCGATAAAGCTCGGTCAAACTGACGGTCAGCAAAAGGCAAATGCGGCAGTTCTGCGTCGATATAACGCCCGGTTTGTCGTCCTTGGTCAAAATCAGCCAAAAACTCATTCATCGCCTCTTTACGGACCTGTGCGAGGTGTTCTGGGGATTTTATTTGATGCCAGATGTAGTCTTCCCGGTTAGCTTCTACCTGTTGGATTACTATAGGCAAAACGAATTGAATACGATCGCTAATTTGGGCAGTGGAAAACCGATAAAGAGGGTCACAGGAAACCACAGAATAACCTCGGCGGGTCATCACTGCATTAAAACTCGCCGGACCCCCAGCACAGTCCAAATAAGAGCAGTGCAAATCATCCTCACTCAGAGCAAACATTTGCAAATACTCATCAAAACTGCGTCCCCAAGGAATCACTTGATTAACGGTAAATCCCATAATTTTGCCCAGTTCCCAAAACTCCTAAATCATGGCAACCCATAGAGAATCGCCATATATGCTAGTGGTAAAAAATGCGATCGCCTCTCCCGGTTAGGTGATGGTGTTGTACTGATAGGGGGTAGCCGTCGCGGTTGAGAAAATGCCACAAAAAAACAGGGGTGAGGCTGAAAATTGCCGATCGCCCCTGTCAGCAAGTCTATGCCACGTTTTCGTTACTTTCGTTAGCCACCCGTTCCTTAAAGGCTTTCCCAGCCGAGAAAGCTGGAACAGTAGTAGCAGGAATGGTCATGGGTTGTCCCGTGCTAGGGTTACGACCCTCACGAGCCTTGCGGTGGCGAGCCTCAAAAGAACCAAAGCCCACTAGAGTGACTTTTTCCCCCTCAGCCACAGCATCCATAATGCACTCACAGATAGCCGAAATAATGGCATCCGCTTGTTTTTTGGTAACGCCAGCCTTGATAGATGTTTCCTGAACCAACTGCTCTTTATTCATCGAAATACCTCCAGAATCATTTTCAGTGGGTGATTTTGCCCTGATGATCGCGCTTTGCAGTTCAGACTTATCAGAAATTGACAAGTATAAACCTTAAAATTCGCGCTAAGTTTCACGCCTTCGGCACCCTGGGAATCCTTTTTGAGGGGGGCCTGAGCCCGAAAATACTACAGAATAGGATTTACAGGCTCAGGATACAGCATACAACAGCAGTCAGGGCAATTTGACAATCACCCAAGGCGAGATTACTCAATCCCCTCAATGCGGTCTTCAACCTCCTGGTATAACTCCCGCAGGCGATCGAGATTTTCTTCGCTAGTTTCCCAATACCCGCGACCATTCACCTCCAGCAGAGTTGTGACCATTTTACGGAAAGAATGGGGGTTAAGATTCATCAGACGTTGCTGCATAGCCTCGTCCTTGATAAAGGTTTCGTTAGTTTCCTCATAAACCCAATTATCCACAGCCCCAGCAGTAGCACTCCATCCCATGGTATTAACCAGACGCTTAGACAACTCTCGCACCCCCTCATAACCATGAGAAAGCATCCCCTCGTACCATTTAGGGTTGAGCATCTTCGTCCGTGCGTCTAGGCGCACAGTTTCCGAGAGAGTCCGAACTTGAGCGTTAGCCGTCGTGGTATCCGCGATATAGGAAGCCGGTTTTTTCCCGTCTTTCCGCAAGCTGGCGATAGTTTTGGTCGGGTCAGAGTCGAAATAGTGGGAAACGTCAGTTAAGCTAATTTCCGAAGAATCCAAGTTTTGGAATGTAGCATCAGCAGTTTTCAGGGAAGCCTCAAAAATCTGACGGTTATCATCCATCATCCCCGGATTATCCGAATTGAAGGCAAAAGACTTGCGGTTTAGATACATTTCCTGCAATTCTGCCTCACTTTCCCAGGTGCTATTTTCCACAGCTAAGTTAACGTTAGCTGCATAAGAACCAGAAGCATTGGAGAAAACACGGGTAGCAGCCTGTCGGATGTTGATACCTAGCTCTGCGGCTTGTTGTAGGGCGTGTTTGCGAACAAAGTTCATTTCCAGGGGTTCATCCGCTTCCGCTGCCATTTTAACCGCTTTGTCGAGCAGATTCATTTGGTTGATGAACAGGTCGCGGAACACTCCCGAACAGTTAATCACCACATCAATGCGAGGGCGGCCCAATTCTTCCAGGGGGATTAACTCCAACTTGTTGACCCGACCCAAAGCATCAGGAACGGGTTTGGCTCCAACCATCCACATAACCTGGGCCAAGGATTCCCCGTAGGTTTTGATATTATCAGTTCCCCACAGGACAACCGCGATAGTTTCTGGGTATTGACCCCCATTTTCCATTTTTTGCCGTTCTAGGAGTCGGTCTACCACGATTTGAGCCGATTTAACTGCCGCGACAGTCGGGATAGACTGAGGGTCCAGGGCGTGCATATTCTTCCCAGTGGGGAGAACGTCGGGGTTGCGAATGGGGTCGCCGCCAGGTCCGGGAAGGATATATTCTCCTTCCAAAGCACGGAGCAAGGCTCCCAATTCGTTATCGGCGCAAACCTGTTTCAAGCAAAATTCCAGATACTCAAACAGGGGTTTCATGGGTTCCGGGTCAATCTGGGTATAGCCCAAGTCGTGTAAGGCTTGCAACCAGGGTTCTTTTTTCCCCATGTTAAAGAAGTTGAGTTGCGAGATTTTGGAGACACGGCCTTCTGCGTCGGTTTGTTCTTGAACTAAAGCAGCGATCGCCGCACGGGTAGCATTTGTGATGTGCTGCAATTGGTCAACGTCCGCGAGAATGCCTTGGTTACTGTTGCGGTAGAGTTCCTCAATATCCCGATTAATGCTATTAGCGATAATCCGAGGCAGACTGAGTATCCCTTCTTCTTCCCGGTCTAAGCTGGCAATATTAACCAAAGTAGCGATCGCCTCTTCCGCACTCGGAGGCTTACCAATAACGTGCAACCCACAGGGAAGCAGGCGAGACTCAATTTCCATGAGTTTCTGATAAACCCGTCCCACCACATGATCGCGTTCTTCCTGGGTAAGTTCTGCTGGGTCTTGTTCCGGCAGGGCGATATCCTGATCCAAGTTCACCATACGGGATTTTTCGATAATGGTGCTAACAATTTGCACCCCGCGACCACTATCTTTCAGAGTTTGGTAAGACCCAATCAATTCGTTAAGTTCTTGGAGACCCTTATAGAGTCCCGCATTTTCCGCCGCCGGAGTCAGATAAGAGATAGTTTCCGCATAGCTACGGCGTTTAGCAATAGTCGCCTCACTGGGGTTATTAGCCGCGTAATAGTACAGATTAGGAATAGTCCCAATCAGGTTATCCGGGTAGCATTCCCCAGACATTCCCATCTGTTTTCCCGGCATAAATTCTAGGGAACCATGGGTCCCAAAGTGCAGCACAGCATCTGCGCCCCAAACCTGTTCTAGGTAGGTATAGTAAGCCGCGAAGCCGTGGTGAGGACTCGCCGACCGGGAGAACAGCAAACGCATGGGGTCGCCTTCATAGCCGAAGGTCGGTTGTACCCCGATAAACAGATTTCCGAAGGATTTTCCGTAAACTAACAGATTTTCCCCATCCGTGTTCAGGTGTCCCGGAGGTGGTCCCCAGTTTTCGTGGAGACGTTCCGAGTAGGGGGTGAGTCGTTCATACTGTTCTACCGACATTTTATAGGCGATATTCAGTTCTGGGCTTTGATATTGAGCAGTAGCATCATGGATAACCTGCTGCATTAAAGCGCCCGGAGACTCTGGGATTTCCGGGATATCATAACCGTTATTTTTTAACGCTTTCATCACCTCATAGATGGAACCGAATACGTCCAAATAGGCGGCGGTTCCGACATTCCCTTTATCCGGCGGGAAACTGAAAATAGTAATCGCGACTTTTTTATCAAGTTTTGGTTTTTTCCGCAGGTTAGCCCATTTGAGCGCCCGCTGACAGATAGCTTCGATGCGGTCTTGGAGGGCGATCGCCTTTCCCGTCGCTCCGTCGCGTCCTGACACAATAATCGGCTCAATAGCCCCATCCAATTCCGGGATAGCAATTTGTAGCGCCACTTGAATAGGATGCAATCCCAATTCACTTTCTTCCCATTCTTCCGTAGTTTGGAATACCAGGGGCAAGGCTACCATATAGGGACGGTTGAGCCGTTTTAGGGAGTCGATCGCTTTCGGGTGGTCTTGGCGAGCCGGACCTCCCACCAATGCGAACCCCGTCAGGGAAACCACGATATCAACCAGAGGTTGAGCCGGAATGCCTTTCGGTGGCGTATCCCAGAAGTAGGTATCTACAGGTTTGGAAAAATCCAGACCTCCCGCAAATACTGCCACCACTCGCGCCCCCATAGCTTCCAGTTCCTGCACCATAGCCACATAATGGGCATCGTCTCCCGTGACTAGGTGGGTGCGTTGCAGCACCAAGCCCACACAGGGCGCTAGGGGGTCCTTGGTGTCCTCTGGGATATCTTCGCGCCCGTTATACCAACTCAGATAATCATTGACATCCTCGAACATTTTAGGGGCCAGGGGATGCCAAATTCCCATATCGGGATACGTCACGGGTTCCGCAAAGTGCAGTTTTTCTTGGCCCTTAAAAACATATTTCTCTGCCAACATAAGCAGGAAGTTTTCCAGGTTTTCTGGAGAACCACCCAGCCAATATTGGAAACTCAGCATAAAGTTCCGCGCGTCCTGAGCCTTATCAATAGGCATATATTTCAGGACTTTGGGGAGGGTTTGCAGAAGTTTCAGCATTCCGTCCTGGAAGGAGGAGCCAGATTTTTCCTTCCGTTTTTTCATGAACTGGGCGATCGCGCTTTTGCTTTGTCCCAGTTGTGCCATAGAGAAGCTGCCCATTTTATTAAGGCGCATTACCTGTGGCATGGAAGGAAACACCACCGCCACATCTAAGCGATCGCGGTATGGGGCTACGGCTTCCACCACTTTATCAGCCAAATCTTCGATAAAGATTAATGAGGCGATGAAAACATTAGCCTCGGCTAGGTCTTTTTTAAGGTTTTCGTAGTTTTCCGGGTCTCGCAGTTCCTCGATCAGATAACCACTGATCTCGATCGCCAAGTTCGGATTTTTTTCATTTATGGCCCGCACTGCTGCTGACAAAGCGCTCTGGTACTGGGCCTCTAGCACAATATAGACGACTTTTAGAAGCGATCGTCCGTTGAGGGAATCCGGTTTAATGTGTCTAACGGTAGGCTTGACGTAGGTAAACATATTTAGTGTTCGTTCCTCGGTGTTCTGCTCTAAAGCTGTCTGGATAGGTAGACTATTGTGGATCAGCGATCGATCCGGTCAACATTTGGCAACGTCCTACATGGGATGCCGTCCCGCTAGGAGACAACCCTGATGACTTCACCATTGAGTATTATTACCATAAAATGAGCCAAAGTGGTTAGTGGAAGCCACTTTTTGACACAATTCGACAAAATTTTGGCCAATATTTGCAACAAAAATTTATAAATTGCCCAGTTAACAGTCTTGATTATATACACAAGTGTTAAATTTTATGATCTAGGATAAAGTTTTCTATATAAAGTTTGACACCTCTTATGACTGTACCAAGAACTATTTGTCTCGGCTTCTTAGCAGTAATTGCGATCGGCACATTCTTCTTATGGATGGATGATACCATTTATCACAGTAGTTTTGGCAATCCTATTACCGCACTATTTCTCGCCACTTCTGCCGTCTGTGTCACGGGTTTATCAGTTGTTGATGTTAGCGAATTTTATTCATTTTGGGGGCATTTTTGTTTAGTTAGCTTAGTGGAAATTGGAGCCTTGGGGTACATGACCGCCAACACCATACTTCTGCTATTAATTGGCAGAAAATTTGGGCTCCGAGATAAATTAGCACTCCAAAAATCTTTGGATACCGCCGGAATCGCTGGAGTCATGCCACTGCTCAGATCTATTATAGCGACTATGGCCTTATTTCAAATTGCCGGAGTTATCTTATTAATGATTGTTTTTCTTCCGGATTATGGCTTAAAAAATAGTCTGTGGCTGGCTATATTTCATAGTGTAAATGGCTTTAATAATGCCGGATTTAGCTTATTGGAAGAGAGCTTAGTTGATTATGTATCCTCTCCCATCGTCAATATAACAATGAGTATTTTAATTATTTTTGGTGGTTTAGGATATCAAGTAATCATGGAACTTTTTTTGTGGATTAAAACTACATTAAATAAAGAACCAATGCGTCGGGATTTTTCTCTACACTTTAAAGTTGTCACCAGTACCACTATAATTCTGCTATTTTCCGGGTTTTTCCTCTTTTTTATCACCGAATTTAATAATCCTCAAACCTTGCAGAGTTTAACCATATTCGGCAAAATGCAAGCCGCCTGGTTTCAATCTGTCACCAGCAGAACCGCTGGATTTAACACCATATCTATAGGAGATATGACATATTCAGGAATTTTGATTACTATGATCCTAATGTTTATTGGTGCTAGTCCAGGAAGTACAGGAGGCGGCTTAAAAACCACTACATCAAGAATATTGGTAAACTGCACCAAGGCAGCCCTACAAGGTCGAGATGAAGTCTTATGTTATCAGCGCAAAATTCCCTCCCCTTTGATTTTAAAAGCCGTCGGAGTTTTGGTCGGTTCCATTACTGTGGTTTGTGTAGCCACATTATTAATTGTGATTATGCAACCAGAATTAGGATTTGGTAGCATCTTTTTTGAAATTGTCTCAGCCTTTGGAACCGTAGGTCTGTCTACTGGCATCACTGGAGATTTTTCGATGCTCAGTAGATTAATTATTATTGCCACCATGTATATTGGTCGGGTGGGAGTATTATTGCTAATGTCTGCGGTTTTGGGTGATCCTCAACCTTCATCAATTGATTATCCAGAAGAAAACCTATTGGTGGGTTAACTATTGATTATCTACCAGGTAAACTCTAGCAATGGTAAAATCAACAGATTATTATCTATTTCATAGGATTGTTAGGACATCATGAATCTTTCATCTCTTAACTTTTTTCGGAATTTACGCGCCGAAAAACAACAATTTGCAGTCATTGGCTTGGGTCGCTTTGGACAGGCTGTTTGTTCGACTCTCAATGCTTCAGGCTATGAAGTTCTCGCCGTTGATAATGACGAAAAAAGGGTCAATGCGGCTTTAACCGATCGCATTGCTACCCATGCTTTACAATTAGACTCAACCGAAATGTCAGCTTTACGAGAGGCGGGAATATTTGAACTAGACACCGTAATTGTCGCCGTGGGGAGTTTCCTCGCCGAAAGTATTACCACCACCCTTAACCTCAAAGAAGCCGGGGTAGCGAATGTCGTGGCTAAGGCTTCCTCGGAAACCCATGTCAAATTGTTAAAAAAAGTGGGGGCGGATCTAGTTGTGTTCCCCGAAAGACAAATGGGACAGGAGTTGGCGCGACTACTCACGAAGCCTAGACTCGTGGATCAGTTTGAACTAGACCCTGATCATAGTATCGTCGAAATGGTGGTTCCTGATGATTTTGATACTAAAACTATCGCTCAATTAGAACTCCGTAGCAAATACGGTTTGAACCTATTGGCTATACGCACGGAAAATCAAACACTAGAAATCAATCCCCTACCTAACAAACGTTTAAAGAAGGGGACTATTATGGTGGTTTTGGGGTCAAACCAGGATATTAACCGACTTCCGATTTAGGGTAACTATTCCCTACCAGGATTAGACTGAGGAATGATTTTCCCTAAACTCAGATCATCTAAATCAATTCCCTGAGATCCTCGTTGCTCTAATTGATCTAATACACGGGTGAACTGAAACCATACCGAACCCGCCATCATTACGGTGACGGGAACGGATAAGGCGTAAGCTACACGGCTAGAAATGGCAAATATCTGCAAACAGGAAGCGAGGAAAACACAGATCCCTACCGCGCAAGCTAAATAGGGAGCGAGCATCCTAAATCCCCGTAATTGGGCGATCGCACGACTAGATTTATTAATTTTCCAGTCGTTGACCAGTTGCTTGAGGGTCGCCACAAAGGGAACACAGCAGATAATACCAACCCATAAGCCAGCAGCTAACAGAAAATATGGCGGCTCGTACATCATGATCATCCTATCAAAATTGCTGAATATAGCAATCCTAATTGATTTGTTACCCAATAGGCGATCAAGATACCAACCAGATCAGCCACACCAACCAACATCCCAGAACTGATCATAATTGAGAAATTTACAGTCTGGGATGGTTGACCAAATATGCAAAAACCGAAGCCTCAACCGGAGACTTAGGCTTGAGCAGATAGCATCTGTTTTAGCTTTTCTAATTCATTCGCCCAGCGGGGATCTGGCTGAATGGAATCGGGAGTGCTGCTAGAGTTGGCGTTAGCAGAACCTTGTTGATTCCGATTAGATTTTTTCTTCTTACCACCACCACTTTTTGTAGGTGCAGAACTTGGGCTAGAAGTGGGAGACTGGTTAGCAGCAACAACACCAGGCGTAGCCGTAGCTGTAGCCTCTCCACCATCAGAACTACGACCCTCTTCAGACTCTGGCTTGTTTTTCTTACGAGGTTGCGCCCTTTCAATTTTTAGCGCATTTTCCCCGAACATAAAGCCGTTGTACTTCTCAACGATTTGATCGGCTAAATCATCGCTTTGGACGGTGACAAACCCGAAACCGCGACATTTTCCAGTCTTGCGGTCGGTTATCACTTTCGCTGAAATCGTATCGCCTTCCTCTGCAAATACAGCTTGCAATTCTTTGCGATCGAGTTCTTTGGGTAAGTTTCCAACATACAATCTAACGGACATTAGTGATACCTCCAGTAGGAAAAATTTGATATTTGAGTTGAAAAATCTTGTTGAGTTCAGATCACGTTAATAAATCATAATTAAACTCAGCCTTGACTTGACAAAAAAGACCACTTGGTGTTACTTCCAGCCTGAACTCACTGAGTATGATCATTGGCTTCAATATATAAATGAGTTTCCTGGCTGGCTGAGATGAGCAGCCTCAAATATCCAAAAGATTGAGATTGATTTGAACGGTCGAGTGAAATTTGAGTCATGCTTCAAAAATATCTGCTATAGCTGTTCCTATCACTTTTGTCAATATGTTTTAAGTTTAAGGTTTCTATAGCTGCGATCGCAGTAACTAATGTCAAAGTAATTCAACTTCAAACCTGTTAAATGCTTCTTTAAGTTTAGTATGTTTTGGCGAAACAAAATCACAAATTTTATGGAACGACTAACTTGTTTGGCAATCTTTGCAGTCAGATCACTGCCACCACTGATGATCTACATAGACTTTTGCCATTGCTAAGACCACAGCAGCAACAGACCATCTTTCAAGATATCACAGATATCGCCTATATTCACGATGTTAACAAATGTAACATTGTTTGGGACAAAATGCAAACTTGATACATTAGAAATTCTAATGGTAGGTGTATTTAAAGTCTACCGCTAGAAATGATACTCGCTCCCCCAAAAGCCAGTGATCCGGCTAGAATGACTGACCACAAGGGATGTCCGCCATAGATACGGCTACGATCTGCCACATTTTCCAGTTTTTCTATATCAATCCAGGGAGTAGCCCCCCGTCGCCACCATCCAGTTATTTTAACCGAATTACCAATCAAATCAGAGGGATGGATGGATTTTTGCCAGAAGTTGGCCAGGGGTGTCCACTGGGGGATATAGTGGAGGGGAACTATACCGCTGGCGGTTTTTAAGATCAGTTCTTGACCCATGATATTACTAATTCCCGACCGTCCGATTAGCTGACCTTCTATGCAAATGGGTTTACTGTCAATGGGGATACTGTCGGGATTACAATATAGATCGCGGAGATTAGGATTGTGAATGATGGCCGCGGGTTTGATGTCGGGGAAAAATTGATTATTTCTCCAAAATATACCTAAACTGACACCAATGGGAACACAACCCCACAGAATCGCCCGATCCCCATATAACCATTCTAGTTGCCAAATCCCTAGCTTGCCGAAAATTGCCCCTAATAGCCAGATTAGCAACCCGATCGCTAATCCCGTGGGTAATCCTAAATAAGGGGCGGCTTGCATTAAAAGTTTAGCGCGATCGCCTCGCGAATCAGACAGGGACTTAACTTCAAGGTTTAACTGAGTTTCTATTTGCCAAAATTTGCCATAACTGTTGAGAATCAGTAGGCGATCGCCTAATAGGGGATGAGAATTGCTAATCTGTAACCAGTAGCGATGGGGATTTCTCAGATCCCACGTTAATAGGGATTCAATGTCCCAGCCTTGGTTCAACCCGATCAGTGGACTTGGCGGGGAACTAACCAATACACTACCCAGAGTCATCCCCTGGGTAGGAGCGATCGGGGTTAATAAGTCCAACCCTTCTAATAAAAAGGTAGTATTGTCTAACTGGGGTGTGGTCTGTGAGATACCAATAGCCATTTTTAGCAGCGCCCTGGTCAAACCATTGGGATTTCCGGTTAAATTACAACAGATGCGATCGCTATAATAAACCCGCCGCCTCGAAATCCACAAAGCCGGAAACCGGAGAATCTGATAAACTCCATAAGCCAATACCGAAACCGGGAAAGCTATCACCCGCAGAATGTAGGTCGCTGGTTTTAATATAGATAGGGCTACATCAGGAATTAATGGGGGTTCAGACCTAACTCGCTCAAAACACCATTGCGCGCCGATAGCTGAGTATTGATAAATCAAGTAGGGAATTTGCACTAATAGGGTAATAAACGACATCACCAGAAAATCCCAATTTCCCACACTCGCGATTTCTCGCGCGTAAATGGTAGCTATTTCGTCAGGGGTTAGGGTATCGAGTAAACCCTGGCTAACCACAATTCGCACAAATCTTGGCCAGCATCCTAATGTCATGGCGATCGGGGTAGCGGTTGGTAACACTCGCAGCGCCGGAAATTTCCAATTTCGCGCTTTACAGTAGTTTTGTAGGATGCGATTGGCTTCTGGAGATAATGCTAATAATTTCGTCCGGGGGAGGGTTTCTTGACCGTAACATAATTTCAGCAATCCATCCCATAGCCAGGGGGAGACTATAAATAATAACCCTAAAACCCAGTACAGCCATTGGTTAGGATTGCGGTATAGCCATTGAATGGGTCGCACCACGGGTAGGGATATCAGGATATTATTGGCGTTTCTGAACAGAAATTCCACAATGCGAGGACTTATCCACAGCAGGATAAATACGGTTAGGAATTGTTCGATCCTTAATCGGGTGACTTTCAGTTTCCCTATTTTTCGCCACTTGGTCGCCCTTTCCGCTTCTTTCCATTGATGGGAATGTGAAACTGTCTCAGTTTCCGTCGGGGTGGTCCAGGTTTGCGCTTCCTCTGGGGGACTCTCTGGGAGAGAATTGCTGATTACTTGGGGCTGTTGTTTCTGCGGTTGGTCTGATTTGATCTCAATTGGCGGTTTGTTTAATGGGGGGATGGGTTTTGGTTTTGGTTTGGCTTTAGGGGTGGTTGATTGAACTTTGGGCGGTTGTAAGTTGGGGTCGAAGGGAACAAATCCTGTCGCTACGGTAGGGGGGACTGAGGGGTTAGGCTGGCGACTTTGGAGTTGCTGGAGTTGATTACTAGCCCAAGTTCTGATTTTTTCTGGGGTCTCTAGTGTGAGTGTTTGACATAGAGAAATGGCGCGATCGCTTTGTCCGCTGCGATCGTATGCTTTCACCAAGCCAATTTGGGCTTTGAATCCGACTTTCGTATGGGGTTGAGAGTCGGCGATGGGTTCTAAAAGTGCGATCGCCTGTTGGTATTGTTTCTGTTTAATCGCTGCTAACCCCAACTCTAGGGAATTTAAGTCGGGGTTTAGTTCTTCCTTACTGCGATCGGTAGATGACATCAGCCTATCCTCAATCAGCCTCCCCTTTAGAGTATCCCAATTTACAACATCTGTGGTGGATCAATTCCCTGCTGCTTCAATAACTCTATCAATCGTTCATAGCGTTGACGTTCCTCCTGTAACTCAATTTCCGTCTGTTGCGCTTTCATGCGTTCCTGTTCATAGCGTTGACGTTCCTGTTGTAACTCAAGTTCAGCCTGTTCAGCCCTTTCACGTTCCTGCTGTCGTAACTTATCTAATTCCACTGGTGTTAAAAATTTCTCCCCATCTGGTCGATAAATTTCTAGCCCAGTTTCTGTTAACTCAAACCTAATTTGTAACCGAGGACTAACCCAACCTTTCATGTTTTCAATCGATTCTAGCCAATTTTCTGACCGCAAAAAACCAGTTATCTCTTGTGACTGCGGGTCATATAGATAATATTCGTCTACGCCATAGCGTTGATAAAATAGTAGTTTTTCCGCCATTTTTTTCGATGTATTTCCCGGCGAAAGAATTTCAAATACTACCTGCGGCGCGATATTATCCTCTTCCCATTGTCGATATGAGCCTCTATCCCCCTTGGGACGACCACAAGCTACCATGACATCTGGCGCAGTACGGATTTTATTATTTCCTTCCACTGGATACCACAGTAAATCACCCGCCACAAAGATATTTTCATCCCCGGAAAACAATATTTCCAGGTTTTCTTTGATAATCACAATCCAGCGAAATTGTTGCGTGTTATCAGACATGGGTTGACCGTCACTTTCAGGATAAATAACTGTCGGTTGGGTTTCGGGTATAACTTGTTGTACCATAATCGATTATTCCCATATATTCGCGACTTCCTAAGATTGTAGCATTTTTCGAGATATTAATCAATCTTCCCAAACTGGATGACCGGGGTAGTCAATTATCAGTAAAAAACGTAACATCAATATTGGGATGGTCGGAAAAGAGTCTAGGGATTGGATTCTAGTGTTAGATATAGGTGATACTCTGGGATGGGCGATACTACTGCTTAGTCGAGTCGTTGGGCGATCGCTCATTGATGATACACCCGAAATTATACTCAGGCTGATGAGATCTTGTATTAATGTGGCACTCCCATATTAAAATACTGTCAGCCTAGGGGTTGTTTATCGGATATAAACGGAGATCAACCACCCGGACAAATTTCGGAAAATATCCTTAAATAACCTCAGTTAACCACATTAAACTGATCAAATAAATGATGTCTTGGCAACGTCCCGACGGTAGACAGCCCCACCAACTGCGCCCTGTACAGTTTGAGCTAGATTATACTCAATTTGCGGCTGCCTCAGTCCTAGCAAAATCCGGCAATACCCAAGTGCTTTGTACGGTAACAATTCAACCGGGAGTACCCCGATTTTTGCAGGATACCGGAAAAGGTTGGTTAACCGCAGAATATCGGATGCTTCCGGGGGCGACTCCCCAACGTCAACCCCGGGAATTGATGAAACTCTCAGGTAGAACCCAGGAAATTCAACGCCTGATTGGTCGTAGCTTACGCGCGGCGGTAGATTTACAGGCTATGGGGGAAATAACTGTTACGGTAGATGCTGATGTGTTACAGGCGGACGCAGGAACCCGCACCACCTCGATTACTGGGGGGTTTGTCGCCCTGGCTCATGCTTTTAATAAAATGGTAAAACAGGGACAGTTAAAGCGATCGCCTATTATTCATCAGATCGCCGCCATTTCTGTGGGAATGATGCACGGGGAACCCTTACTTGATCTCAATTACCAGGAAGACGTAGCAGCCGATATCGACTTTAATGTGGTCATGCGCGATGACCTGGGAATTATTGAACTTCAGGGAACTGCAGAAGCAGAAAGTTTGAACCGAAATCAGTTAAACCAAATCTTAGACTATGCCGAAAAAGGCATTACAGAACTCTGTCAATTACAAAGGCAGGTTTTAGGGCTAACTGATTAATTAAATGATTAATCATCAAAGCTGATTTAGGGGCGGGTTATCCTGTGAATTAATTATCCCCACAGCCCCATTAATCAACCCGTCCCGACTGACCTGATGAATCTAAATAAATATTCCCAAACCATTGTGAACCCTGGCGGCTGTATCAGGGGTGCGATTAAGTAAATGCCCACCCAGCACCAAACTGGTAGAACTGCCACCATCCAAATTTATAGCATCGATCGCCCCTAATTGCTGCATCAATTTTGCCATTTCTGTTAAACTAGGTCCCGCCCCATTCACCCGGTTATGAACAGTCATCATAAGCACTTCTCCCGTCGCTGTCACACCCACAGCGCTGCGGATAGCCAACTGTTGACCAAACCAATAATTAAACCCTTCCGCCTCTGCATTAACCACAATATTGCGATTTTGCACCAACAGAGGTCCGCCACCCATAATATGAGGAAAATCTATAAACTCAGAGGGAGTAGTTGTCGCCGTAATTGTTAACCGAGAACCGACCCCAAAAGCACTAACAGCACTCCGAAAAGAACGGAAAACCAGCAGATAACCATTAGTGGGGATAGCTGTGGGAGTTTGATCATCAGGTAGTTCAATTTGTCGAGTTACTTGGTCTCCCGAAACTACCACCACAATTTCATTAAGAGTTAGAGGTAAATAATTTGCTCCCCATTCGGAAGTATAACGAGCAATTCCCGCCTTCACATATCCAGTATTTAGCAGGTCTACCTCAAAGCGTTGTCCCGTAGAACTCACCAGAGTTTCTACTAACTTTAATCGCCCCATTCTCACTCTTCCATTATTATCCCAAGCCATAGCACCCCGATTAAGTATTGGCCCAGAAAACCACTTATTATCCTTACGAATAACCCCCAAAGGTAATAAGTTATTACGGTTAAAATATCCGCCATTAATCCCCCCCAAACTTGACCAAGTTTTGGTAATAGCTAAGAAAGAGTTAGTCCCCCGCATCTGATTGGTTTCGGTCCATATCGGGGCGATTGACAACCCCGACCGAGGAGTTATCGTTAACCAGACTGCCGGAAATTTATCCCCTTCTAAAGTTAAATATTGCTGTCGCGATCGCAGTCCTGGATAAACCAAAATACTCTGTTCCACTAAAGCATCTCGCCGCAGTTCAATTACCAATCTATCGCGATTATGAAGGGTTTGGGTGCGGACTCTATACCCATCAGGTAAAGTTCCCTTAATCACGGTTTGAGTGGCTGAAATGCGAACGACAATGGGTGATGGTTTCTCAGAACTGCCGCTAGTTTCCCCCTCATTTTGTTGTTCTTGATTACCAGATTTAGGGGGTGTGGTTGCCGTTTCCGGAAACCGATTGGCTAGAGATGCAGCAGCGATCGCATCTAACACCACTTCCCATTCTCGACTTTGTTCGTAAAGTTCCCAAGGGGTAGCTTGACTTAGTTGTATTTCAATCCGGCAAATATCATCGTTTTCATTAACGGTAATATCCTCAACTTTAGTAGGTACAGAGAATATGCGTAAAGTTTGGTTATCAATCACCATTTCCCAATTCCCTACCGGGGCGATATCGTCCAAATTCAGATAGCGATATTCCCGGTCTAGTTGAGTTTTCATGCGGTAAGATTTGCCAATAGTTGAAAACCACTTAACAGGCTGAACGTTAACATCATCAGTATTCAGTAACTCCATACCTAAAACCAATATCGCCCCTTTGTCGCTAACTCCCGTATAAGTGCAAATTCCCGAACTCCACTGACCCCAAGCCGCGCGCCAAGTCCGACCATTTACTGATAGGTGAGTCCCCCGCCGAATTACTCCGGGGTTAGCAAGTTCCACAATATACGGGGAAGCTACTATAGGGCTTTGGTTCAGAAATACTCGCGCCTGGTAAATGCAAGCCGCCACCTCTCCCCTCGTGGCGGGACGGTTAGGGTTCAAAATATCAATGGTAGGCGCGTTTACTACTAAGCCGTTTTGCGTCGCTGTGGCGATCGCCTGTTGGGCGTAGTTGGGAATATTTCCCCCATCCTTATATATAGCAGTTAAAGACACAGATGCTCCCGCCTGCATCTGTAAGCCCGACACTAAAGCCAGTAAAACGTGCAACCGGGAAATGTTCTCCCCAGCAAGAAACCGACCATCAGGAAAACCACTGATAAATCTGGATCTAAACGTATTGCGGATCGCTTCAGCCGCCCAAAAATCGGCGGGAACATCTGTAAACGGTACATACTCCCGTTGGGGTACTAGGGAAAAGGCCGCTTGGACAATGGAGGCAAACTCAGCCCTGGTCATCGTTTGGTCGGGGCGGAAGGTTCTATCTTTAAACCCACTCACAACCCCTTGGCGTTGCAGACCTTGGATAAACGGATAAGCACAGTGTTGGCTGATATCGGTAAATGAGGCGACTGTGTTGTTCATAAAATATTGCGATCGCAAAGGTGAAACCTTAACCCCATATTTTAATTCCTTCACCACTCCCACTCCCAAAAAAAAACGCCCACACTCATAAAGTGTGATGGGCGCTTGAATCAGGGTGCATCTACTATGGTATGTAGTATAACCCCTGATGGGTGAAACCCTACACTAGCTTAACAAAACTTTACAATTGCCAATTTCTCCTATACCATCAATTATTGATTTTTTATTCAACGCCGCGTCGCCGCCTTTTTGCCCTAACCCCTTGACAAATTTCTGGCGATCGCCTATCACTGTCTTGTTTACTCACCATGGCTATACGCTTGATTTTTTATTCAACGCCGCGTCGCCGCCTTTTTGCCCCAACCCCCTTGACAAATTTCTGGCGATCGCCTATCATGATATATTTTATTCACCATGGCTATACGCTTGATTTTTTATTCAACACAGTCCCATCAAGAAACCAAACTTCTCCGATTAACCCTGGGGTAACGCTGGCTTTATCAATGGTAGTTGGTCGGGTAGAAAATTATGAATTTTTACTTGTGAAAATTATCTGCTGTCCCTTCCTGCCAAGGTGTGCAGCCGTAGACTTGTCGTTTAAATTTCATCGGTTATAATGTAATGGTAGTAGAGGTAAATAAAATCTATAATCAACAGAGGTAAAGACCATGTTACAAACTCTTCATAAAACCCCAGTTAAAATCCCTCAACAGTCCCGGACTTTCAACGAGATTAGACCAGAACGCAGTCACACTAAAGCTCTCACCGAAAAAGGCAAACTCGTTGGCCATTGGCGCACTGATGACCAAGGAAAACTCTATTGTCAGTGGTTTCGGGAATGAGTGTTTCTGATTAGAGGGGGATTAACAAGTAATTTCAGGAGATTTCCGGAAATATTCTTCCAGTTATGGTAGTAATTAGGGGTCGAGAGAGATGTCACCATCTCCCCCTCCCATTCAAAACCGTACTTGAGACTTTCACCTCACCTCATACGGCTCTAGTGGTGCTTCCACATCCAGATAATTGGCATAGACACGAAAAACTTCCTGATGTGACGCACGCGCAGACTGGTTATGGTCGAAAGAGAAGTCACCTTCCCCAACTCCAATTCCAAATCGTGCTTGCGAGTTTCCCAGCACACGGCTCCTGATGTAGATACCCTATTTTTCAGTAGGAACAGGGCTACGACCCCCCGCTTTGTAACCTCAACTTTAGGAGCTATATACAACCTCGTAGTCTTTAAACTCGCACTCGTCATCAAACTCTTAATTGTCGCGGTCTCTATATCCACACCGTGGCTAGTGGGCATATCCTAACCATTACAGTTAGGCATTAGCTTTCAGCCACATCCTTTCCCCTTAAAGGTATACGCTTACACTTTTCACTACTCCACAGGTACATCCTGCCGAGAGCCTAAAAGGGGTTTAAACGTTCCGTTTATACGGGCATTCCATCTTTAGACTTGTCCTGTCCACCGGGGTAATTTCAAAGGTCTGTGTAGGTAGTAAAGAGAAACCCCTACTTTTCCCCTTGCTCTTTTGAGCGCAGCGTGTCAACCTGTTTCGCTACCTCTTTATGACGGTGGTTCAAGTCGGAACATTCAGATTTCCTTAGTCATGGATGGTTGGCAGTGGTCGCATCTGGTAGTAGGTTCTACTTCACGCCTTCCATTCCCCGCTTCAATCTGACGGGTTATGATTCCTAAAACTGGGGGTGGCTACCGCCGTTACTCTCAACTTCGCGCTATAATAGGAGGCTCACAACTTCCTCCGTTCTAACGTTCTGTCTTGACCCAGAGTTCCCTGCCTTGCTTAGATTTCTCCAAGCGTCGGGACATATAAACAGTTATGGGATGGTCAGGGAAGCGACTCCCTATATTCCACCAAGGGGTGGAAGTCCCACCGGGCAGTTATTTCGGGTATTGCCACCCTATGCGCGTGCCTGAACGTTTCGCACCTCCATTGTTAAAGATACAGCATTGACGTTATCTAACGCCGTTTTATCATCATGACAGTGGCGGTGTAATAGCTGAAGGTTGTTGTATTCATCCTTTCCACCGAGGTTTCGAGGTACAATGTGGTCTACTTCAACTAAGTCATATGGGGTCAAATATTGCCCGCACCAGGTACACTTGCCTTTTTGCTTTTTGAGTAGTTTTGCTACCCTATTTGGCGTTCCGATTGCTTGTCCTTTTCTGTTTGACCAGTAAGTCCAATTTCCGTCGTATGGTGTTGCTTCAGGTTTGATCAGGGTGTGTCTGACAATTGGAGTCCAGTTATGTTTCCATAACTGAAGTCCATCTTTAGTTCTAAATAACCAGGTTTCATGTCTTTCTTTCCCATTACTGAGTATGACCGTTCCCGGTCTCAAATAATTCCTCAGTTTTTCGATGTTTGCCTTTCCGCATCTTGATACTTTCCATGCCCTTAACATTTGCCAAATTATGTCATCTAGCTTGCTGAATGTCTCGGATGAAACTACTCCTGAGTAGTAATTTTCCCACCCCCGAATAATCGGGTTTAGCCTGCTAATCAGGGCAGACTGGGGTGCGGTCTTATGCTGTTTTATCACACCCTTAATCACTTCTGTATGGGCTTGAACTGCTTTCTTACTGGGTTTTATGTGGGTTTTGTGACCGATTAATCGGCTCGCTGTCCCACCTGTTTTTCCCGATTTATATTTTCCTACAGGGTATTGCCTGATATTAAATCCTAATAAATCAAAACCTGCTTCTTCTGTTCTGCCCTCGTATTGTATGGGGTTAAGTGTATGACACACTCTAGTCTTTTCAGGTTTAATTTCCAATCCTACAGGTTTTAACCATTCAAAAATAGCATTTTTACACGGTTCAATGATATCGAGTGAAGGTGATATTACTACGAAATCATCGGCGTATCTTACTAACGAGGCTTGCACTCTATTAGCATTAGCTTTCTTGGGATACATTGTTTCAATTAACCTAACCATTCCCAACAGTGCAATGTTGGCGAGTATTGGACTTATAGCAAAAGACAGAGTAGTTAGGACGTATAATAGCAAGGATATCTACAGAAGACCCAAAAGGCCAGCCCCCTACAGTTACGACCTTAGACAAAAAGTTATCAATGCAATTGAACTATACGGTATGTCCAAAACCAAAGCCAGTCAATTTTTCCATCTCAGCCGGAACACTATCAATCTCTGGCTCCAAAGAAAAGAACACACCGGAGACTTCCTCCCTAAACCTAATCGCCCACCTGGTCATAACCACCAAATTACCGACTGGCACAAATTCAAGGCTTTTGCCCAAGAGCATGGCGATCAAACCAAACCTCCGCTCAGATGGCTCAACTTTGGGATGACGACATCTCTCCTCGCACCATCCATATCCAGAGCCTTGAAGAAAATTGGCTTCACCAGAAAAAAAACTTACGGCTACCAAGAACGTGATGAGCAACAGCGAGAGGAGTTTATTGCTCATATTGAAAAGATGGAGCCGGAAGGGTTAGTTTACCTCGATGAAGCTGCCATGAATAGTCAAGACTCGGATTATCCTTATGGTTACTGCGAGGAAGGACAACGCTTCCATGCCCTCAAATCAGGGAAGAGGCAGGGCAGGGTGAGCTATATGGCGGCATGGTGTCATCAACAACTCTTAGCTCTCTTTACCTTTGAGGGTTGTTGTAATCGGACAGTGTTTGAGTTGTGGTTGGAGTTTATCTTAATTCCAACATTGAAGCCAGGTCAGACTCTAGTATTGGACAATGCAACGTTTCATAAAGGGGGGCGGATTGCTGAACTGGTGGAGGCAGCTCAATGCCGTTTACTCTATCTTCCGCCTTATTCGCCAGACCTCAACAAGATAGAGAAATGTTGGTCGTGGTTGAAAGCCCGCATTCGCCATTGTATTGAGCAGTTTGATTCTCTCCATGATGCCATGGATTCTGTTCTCAAGGCTGCGTCCTAACCGTATTGACTAGTGCTATATCACCCTGGTAGGGTGCGTCAGAGGGATAACATATCGGGTTAACGGCCAATTTGGTTCATCTGACGCACCACCCATATCGTAGTCAAGAAACCGGGTTTCTCAGGGAAAACGGTGGGGCGGGTTTACCAAAACCTGGGTGGGGAATTGATAATTGACGGCAAAACCCGCCCCTACAATGAATAATTAATAATTAATAATTAATAATTATCACCCTGGTAGGGTGCGTCAGAGGGATAACATATCGGGTTAACGGCCAATTTGGTTCATCTGACGCACCACCCATATCGTAGTCAAGAAACCGGGTTTCTCAGGGGAAACGGTGGGGCGGGTTTATCAAAACCTGGGTGGGGAATTGATAATTGACGGCAAAACCCGCCCCTACAATGAATAATTAATAATTAATAATTAATAATTATCACCCTGGTAGGGTGCGTCAGAGGGATAACATATCGGGTTAACGGCCAATTTGGTTCATCTGACGCACCACCCATATCGTAGTCAAGAAACCGGGTTTCTCAGGGGAAACGGTGGGGCGGGTTTATCAAAACCTGGGTGGGGAATTGATAATTGACGGCAAAACCCGCCCCTACAATGAATAATTAATAATTAATAATTAATAATTATCACCCTGGTAGGGTGCGTCAGAGGGATAACATATCGGGTTAACGGCCAATTTGGTTCATCTGACGCACCACCCATATCGTAGTCAAGAAACCGGGTTTCTCAGGGAAAACGGTGGGGCGGGTTTACCAAAACCTGGGTGGGGAATTGATAATTGACGGCAAAACCCGCCGCTACAATTAATAATTATCCATTATCAATTTAGCAAAGGAAAGCGCATCTAAGCGATCGCCTTTTAGAGAGTATAAGCGCACGAAATCATTAACCCAGTCTAGGATAGTTTGAGTGGTGAATTGGAAAGGAGAATATTTGAGAGACCGTTGGAGATGTTCAACCGCTGCGGCTGTGTCCCCGGTGGTGTAGGCGTGCCATGCTTGCCACGTTTGCGATCGATAGCGAAGCCTGTGGCTGAGGTTTTGTACCCCTTTTATCACCTCCTCACACTGGGCAAATTCATCGCTTATGGGGGCTGATATAGCCGGATGAAGGATGTTTATGGTTTCCCTAAGCATCCGTTCTTCCCGAAATAGTTGTTCGGCTCTCAGTTTACTCGCCTGTCCCATAGCTTGTCGGAGTTGAGGATTAACGGCCCATTCTTCGAGAGTGTGGGCGAGTTCCCGCGCCGTAGCTGCTGGGTCAACATTCGGGTTAGGTAACAGTTTCCCGGTTCCGCCTAAACCTTCAGGAATGCCACCGGCGGCGGAAGCGACAATAGGTAAACCCTTAGCCATAGCTTCCATAATGGCGAAGGAGGGGGCGGCTTCTGAATAGGAGGTTAACACAAAGATGTCACAGGCATCTAGCCAGTCGGGAACATCCCAGCGTTGACCTAGGAAAATCACCTTTTCGGCTACCCCTAGCTGTTGTGCCATTTCCCTAAGTTCGGGTTCTACATCACGATCGCTACCCTTTCCGGTTCCCGCCCATACCAGATATAGTTTTGACCAAATCGGGGAATTTTTCAAGTGGGCGATCGCTTCTAGTTGATGACGGTGACCTTTAATTGGGGCGAGTCGGGCTGAAGTAAAGCACATTACTGCATCTTCGGGAAGGCTAATTTCCTGGCGCAACCGTTTTCGCGCTTCTGGGTCGGGGGGGTTAAAGTATTTTGGCGATCGGCCATAATAAACCACATTGCCTTTATTTTCAGGTAATTTAAAATCCTGATGGAGAATGTTTAAATGTTCCCGCGCCGCCACATTTACCACCCGCGCCAAACCATATTGATAGCGCACAGCTTCTCGATATGGGATATCATCACCCATGGAAAAATCGGCGTGTTCACTCATGGCTAAACCTAGGGCGATCGCATAGGGAATTTTTTGTTCAATAGCCACCTGTTTAGCCGCAAAATGGGAATAGGGCCAGCCATCACTAAAGATAATAAAATCCGGCTTCAGTTGAGAATACAATTTTTCGTAATCTTGGCAATTTCTCAACACTCTAGCCAAATCTGAACTCGTACTGTAATCTAGCCAAAACTGTTGCACTCCCAAACTCCCCTCTTGTTCCACCAAAGGGCTAGTATGTTTTGGTCTAACTGCTGTGACTTGATAACCAATTTTAGCCAATTCACACATAATTAGATGATCATATTGTGCCAGTCCGCCAATACCCGGATCATCTGTATTGATTAAAATAATGTGTTGATTCATTAAAGCCGATTTCGATAAATTTAACTGTGATTTTTTGCGGAACCTTGAACCGCCGATAAATAATGTATAAATCTCTTGCCATTCTGGGATCTTAATCAGTTGCTCAATTAAAAACTTTTCTCCATACTCTTGTGAGATATTCTGAAAGGCATTTGTCCAGTGTAGTAAAGTATCCACCGGGGAAACATCACTATATTCTAAGGAATTTTGTAAACATTCTGCCATCAATTTAGGGTAGCCATCTCGATACATTCTCCATGCTAACCATATCCAGCGCTCATAGCGTTCTTTTCTTTCCAGTTTCCGGATAGATATGGGTAATTCCGGGCGGCGGAAAAACTCATTCATTAAGGCTTCCGTATTGCGGATTACTTTTTCCCCTCCAGACATCAAATTAGAATCATGTTGGCGGTAGCAGGCGTGCATTTTTTTCAGCCAAACGGTGCGACACCCCATTAAAGATAACCGCAGGACAAAATCTAGGTCTTCTGTGGGGGGATGGCGATGATCAAATCCTCCCACTTTTTCCCACCATTCACGCCGCATAATTAAGGCGCTAGGACGGACACATTTATATAAAACCCAGGTTTCTAAGTTCAAGACTGGGGCATTTTCCCAGGGTGTAACTTTGGCTAATATTTGCGAATTTTGGTCAACCACCATCCAGCCACTTTGGATTAAATCAATGGAGGGATTTTTCTGGAAATGGGCAACTTGTTCGGCGAGTTTTTCGGGAACAAAAAAGTCATCGCCATCTAAAAAAGCGAGAAATTCTCCCCGCGCTAAACTACAACCATAATTTCTGGCTTTGGCAGCCCCCTGGTTGGGTTGATAGTGATAGGAAATTACGTCTAAATATGGTTCGAGAACCTGCCGGGTGTTGTCGGTGGAACCGTCATCAATTACGATGATTTCATAGTCTGTATAGGTTTGTTCTAGGGCGCTTCGGACACACAGTTCAATATAGCGATCGCAATTATAAGCGGGAATAATTACACTAACTTTAGGGGTGGTTTTGGGGAGGGTTTCTAAGAGGAGTTGTTGCCATTCTGGTTGTTGTCTAAAGCTGTGGGTATCCATTAATTCACCGTAGCCAGTACAATAACCCATAAAGCGATGTATCCAGTCAGAAACGGTGATAGGAAGGGTGTAGGGGGTATAGGAAAGCGATCGCCTGATAAATTCTGCCATTTTGGTCGGATGACCAGTATAATAAAATCGCCAAGCCATCCAGGTTAATGATTCATAACGGGTCTGCCTCTCTAGTTGGCGGATAGAGTCGTCCAGGTCTGGTTGTTGGAAAAAGTTTTCTAGGACGGCATTAAAAGCCTCTAACTGTTTGGTAGGATCGGCAATAGACATGGCGCGATCGTGTTGGCGATAACCCACGGTCATCTGTTTTAACCAGGTAGCCTCACATCCCATTTTGGCTAGTCGCAGCACAAAGTCTACGTCGTCCGCACCGTCAAACCGCGAGTTAAAGCCTCCCGCCTTTTCCCACCATTCTCGCCGGAACATCATCGCACTGGGTAAAATGGGAGTATCAGTCAACCAGGTTTCTAGGGTGAGAGTTGGGACTTTATGCCAGGGTTCAATATTTGATTGGGGTGTACCGTCGGCACTAATAATTTGCCAACCACTGTTGACCAGTCCTACCCCAGGGTGAGAGTCGAAGCAGGCGACCTGGGCTGGCAATTTGTCCGCGAGGAAAATATCATCATGGTCTAATAGGGCGATTAATTCTCCCTTAGCGGCTGCTATACCGAGATTTCTGGCTGCTGCTATGCCACCATTAGTTTGGGATATACTGTGGATACGTGACCCGTAGGATTGGAGAATTTCTGGGGTGCTGTCGGTAGAGCCGTCATCGACTACAATAATTTCATAGTCCTGATAACTCTGGCTGAAAATGCTGTTGATGGCTTCGGCAATGTAGCGATCGGCATTGTAAGCGGGAATGATGACACTGACTCTGGGTTGGCGAGTAGTTGCTGACATGATTGGTCCTTGATCAAAAAAACAGAAGTTGATGGTCTCTAAGGGATTGGGGTATGGTTAGACTCAGATTGACTTAATCTCAGTATCGTCAAAATGGAGGAAATAATAGCATGGGCAAAAGAACATACATTAAAGACAAAAAATTGCTCAATACTACCCTGAAAAAGGATATTAAGTGGACTCCTACTAAAATCATTCTTGCGGCTTTGGGATTTCTGATTCCTTATGGGGGTTTTGTGTATTATAGTACATCAATTTCTATGATTTTTGCGGGGTTATTGATAGCTGGGCCAGTCATAGCTGGGGCTATTTATGGTTTCATATATTTTGTGAACCGGGATCTATTCTAAGTGCCTCATAATTTGGGTGTTTAGAGTTGATGGTGCTGGGTGAGGATGGCCTATACAACTAAGGCATAAAGTTGATCGAGTTTGGTTTAGCAATTAGTTATTTTTGAAAATGAGTTGATGTCTGTACCTAACCCGGAAGCAGAGGCTTTGAGTTTACACGAAAAGGCAGAAAACTATTTGGCTGAGGGAAAGCTGGAGAAGGCGATCGCTTTTTACCAAAAGGCGATCCAGCTAAACCCTCGTTTCTCCTGGTCTCACCATAAATTAGGGGATGCTTTCTCTCAACTGGAAAGGTGGGATGATGCTAGGTCGGCTTACCAAAAGGCGATCGCTGTTAATTCCGGCTTTTTTTGGTCTTATAATAATTTAGGAAATACTCTGATTAAACAGGGTGATTGGTCGGCAGCTATTGAAGTATATCAAAAAGCAATTTCTCTTGATACTAATTTTCCCTGGTGTTATTATAATTTAGGTAATGCTTACAGTTATATCGGTGAATGGGAAAAGTCTATTGATGCCTATTTAACAGCTTTTCAGCTTGATGATAATTTACCAGACCTTGATGAAAAGTTGGGTAATGCTTTGGCGGGATACTGTCAGGGAAATCTTGATAATATCATCGAACACTTAACTATTTTGCCATCCTTTCAGGATATCACAATTTATCAAAAATTAGCCGACAATTTAGCCAGCAAAGATTATTGGTTAGCAGCCATTATATTATATCACAAAGTGTTGGCTATTGAGCCCAAAAATCCAGAGATTTTACCCAAACTTAATCAGGCTTGGGAACGCCAACGGGAACTTGAACATCAGTTAAATATCCACAATCAGATTGTTAAACAGCATCCTGATAGTTATGATGCTTATTATCGCTTAGGCAATGCTTTATTTAAAGTGGGGAAATGGCATCAGGCTATTGAGGCTTATTTACGGTCTATGGAATTAAAGCCGAATTTACCTCCTTGGTTATATAAGGACTTGTGGACATTGCTTAAAGCGGAAGGACGCTTAGGGGAAGTGGTGGATTTATATCAAAAAGCCATTGTTAAAAATCCCAAATCCTGCGAATTATATATTAATTTAGGAGAAGTTTTTGCCCAACAAGGCAACCTAGAAGCAGCGATAAATTGTAACGTTCAAGCCACAGCTATTAAGTTTAACCAGGAGTTAACCAACCCTCAATTATCCCCTAAATTTATCATTATTGGCACTCAAAAAGGGGGGACTACTTCCCTATATTATTATCTGGAAAAGCATCCACAAACGGCTTTATCTGTTATCAAAGAAATTGAGTTTTGGTCTCGGAAGTTTGACCGAGGTATAGACTGGTATTTGAGCCATTTTTGTACTATACCTCAAGCCGATAGGGTGATGACTGGGGAAGCGACACCTAGTTATTTGGACTGTCAGTCTGTAGCGGAACGTCTGTTTAACTGTTATCCTGACATGAAATTAATTGTAATGCTAAGAAATCCCATAGATAGGGCGATTTCTCATTACTATCATTGGGTTAATATTGGTTGGGAATCGCGAGATTTATCAACAGCGATCGCCTCAGAAATAAACCGATTTAAACAGGGTAATCGTCAGATTTGGGACTGTCCCCATAGTTATTTGGCACGTGGTATATATGTGGAATTTTTGAAACATTGGTTATCTATCTTCCCCAAAGATAATTTTCTGATTCTCAAAAGCGAGGATTTATATAATAGTCCAGACAATACTTTAAGGAGAGTACATCAGTTTTTGGGTTTAGCCGATTATTCATTAGAAACATATCCCAAATACAACTCTCGATTTTATCCTGATGTTGCTGAACTATGGCGCTATAAGTTGGGAGAATTTTACGAACCTTACAATCAAGCATTAGAGGACTTATTAGAGGTAAAATTTGGCTGGAATAGCGGTTAATGGCTGATTTTTAATCGATGTAAATAATTGGCAAAATTAGTATATAATTAGGGTGAGTATAGGGGTGAGTGAATAATATGGAGCGTGATTTTCAACTTCCGGGGGAATTAGTGAGTCTTCATCAACAGGCGATCGCCTATTTAGAAGAAGGGAAATTTGATGAGGCGATCGCTAACTGTCAACAAGTTATCCAACAGCAGCCAGAATGGGTTATGGCTTATAAAACTTTGGGGTTGGCTTTACAAAAAAGTAACCGCCTAGAAGCCGCAGAAAACGCCTATAAAAAAGCTATCAATCTCGACCCTAATTTGGTGGCTGCTTATGGAAATCTTGGCAGTCTTTACGCGCAACAGGAAAGGTGGGAAGAAGCGGAAGTAACCTTAAAGCAAGCCATCAGTATTGACCCTAATTTTCGGGGATTATATCGCAATTTAGCCAGAGTGTTAACCAAGATAGGACGACCGGAAGAAGCTCAAAGCTATTGGCAAAAGGGACTGAAATTAGATGCAATTTTAAAACAGCGAGGACAAGAGGAATTACAGATAGGAAATACCTTAGCTGAATCCGGGAAATGGTCAGAGGCGGTGTCAGCATTTCAAAAGGCGATCGCTTACCATCCTCAGTTATTTTTAGCGCACCATAAATTGGGGTTAGGTCTGATGCAATTAAATCAGCCAGCCGAGGCGGTGTCGGCTTTTGAGAAGGCGATCGCTATCCAACCAGATTTTAGTTGGTCTCATCACCATTTAGGAGAGGCTTTTCAGGTGTTAAATAAACCGGCTTTGGCGGTAGAGGCATTTCGGAAGGCGATCGCTATCAACCCAGATTTTTGTTGGTCTTATTATCAATTAGCCAAAGCTGCCACCCAACTCCAGCAGTGGGAAGATGTAGCAGATGCTTACCAAAAAGCCATTCAATTAAAGTCAGACTTTCTGGAGTTTTATTTAGGCTTATCTAAGGCATTATTTGAGTTAAAACGCTGGCCAGATTTGGTGAAATTATACCCCTTGATTTTATCACAACAGCCTGATTTTATCAAAAACTATTATTCCCTGGCAGAAACTTTAGTTGCTCAGGAATGTTGGGATGCTGCTTTCGTTATTTACGAGGCCATCATTGAACAAAACCCAAGTTTTTTAGAATCTCCTAATAATCGAGTTAATTGGGGTAAAATTTTAGTCAGCCAAAATCGTTATGAACAGGCGATATCTCAGTATCAAATTCTGGTTACTCAAAATCCTGATTGCGAATGGTTTTATGGATTCCTAGCAGATGCTTATTATCAAAATAAAGATTGGTTAACCGCCTTAAAAAATTATCAAAAAGCGATATCTATCAATAGTAATCAGGACTGTTTTTATTGTGGCTTGGGGAATTGCTTACACAAATTGGGTAATTTTGACCAAGCAATTGAGGCTTATAGAAAAGCTATTAGCATCAAAAATTTACCTTGGTATTATGAAGCAATTATTAATGTATTTATGTCTCAAAAAAAGTGGGAAGAGGCGCTGGAATTATGTTTTAAATTACTTAAAAATGACCCAGAATATTATCAAGCCTACAATCAAATTAGGCTGAACTTACAAAACTTAGGAAGACATGAAGATGCTCAAAGATGCAAGCATTTAGAATTACCTAATGATCTGCTTTCTCAATTTTGTAATTTACCAAGTCCAGACAAGTGGTTAGTCAATAGTAGCAATTGTAGTCATGTTCAAACTATCGAGATATATCCATCTACTTCAGTTAATTTTAAACAGCCAAATACAGTTTCTAATAGTTCTTTAGATTTTAAAACTTATCGAATTCAGCAACCAGCCGGAACAGTGAAATTTTTTCCACAATCTACAGGATTAAATACTGGTTTTTTGCATACAATAATAACAGACAATAATCAAGTTCTTAAAGATTTATCTTCCGACAACTCAGGAATTGCTTTAGCTGCTCATAATTTACCAGAGACCATACACTTAAAAGGAAATATTGCTTTTGTATCTGCTTATTGTGGACAAAACTACTTTCATTGGATGGTCGAGGTAATACCTAGGTTACATCTGGTTTTAGCCAGCGGAGTACCCATTGATAAAATTGTGGTTAATAAGTTTGGTCACAAATATGAGGATGAAACTTTAGCTATGTTTGACATTCCCGAACATCAAAAAATGTTTGGCTGTTTTCGTCACATTCAAGCTGAGGTTTTGATAGTCCCATCTCGCACCTTGTCTACACCAAAATGGGCTTGTAATTTTGTCAAAGATTTAGTTTTAAAACATCCATTTATGGCAGAGGATAATCGATGCAATTACTCTAGTAAAATTTATATTAGTAGAGCTAATGCTTATATTCGCAAAGTTATCAATGAACAGGAGTTAATGGATATCCTCAAACCATTAGGTTTTCAAGTGGTCTATCTTGAAAATATGTCGGTGAAACAACAAGCATTGTGTTTACATCATGCGGAAGTGGTAATTTCTCCTCATGGTGCTGGGTTAACTAACTTAGTTTTCTGTGAGCCTGGAACTAAAGTAATTGAGTTATTTCCTCCCGCAAGCTCATTTCCCTGTTACTGGACTATGAGCGAAATTTGTCAATTAGATTATTATTACTTAGTGGGCGAATTTAATCCAGAATGCCCAAATACCATAGATGATGAGATAGATAGAAATCAAAATTTTTATATAGATATCAAGAGTTTATTAAAAACTATGGAAATTGCTGATATAATTTAATTAATTGTTTGAGTGAAAAAATTGCCGATGAGTTTATCGATGAATACCCCAAACCGTGCCGTTATATACCATAACCAAGCAATTGAAAATCTCAAAGAAGGTAAATTAGAGGAAGCGATCGCCTGCTGTAATTTCGCCTTAGAAATGCAGCCTGGTTATGCTGAAATATACATGATTTTAGGCAAAATTTATATTAAAAAGCAACTTTATAATGACGCAATTATTATCCTGAAAACTGCTATCAGACTGTCTCCCAATTTAACTGAAGCCTATTATAATTTAGGACAGGTATTTTTAACTTTGAATGATTGGAAAAATGCAGTCAATATATTTGAAAAATTGACTATAATTGATACAGCCAATAATGCCTGGAATTACTATCTATTAGGTGATGCTTTTATGGGATTACATAAATGGGAGCCGGCAGCCAATTCTTACAAAAAAGCGATTTTATTAAATAATCATAATGATTGGTTTTATCAAAAATTAGGGGATTCATTACGTCAACTCAATAGATTATCTGAAGCAATAAACGCTTATCAAAAAGCCATTGAAATCAAGCCTTGTCCTTGGTACTATGAACGCATTGGTAATATTTTGAGCAGCCAGCATAAATGGGATGAAGCTATTAGCATTTTTATTAAGTCTCTGGAAATTGACCCTGACTATTATCAGGCTTATGATAAAATAGGTATAATTTTTGAGAAATTAGGAAAGATAAATTTTTCTAAACTATGCAGGATGGGATATAAAATTCCTCCTTCGGTAATGTTTAAATATAGCAAATTACAGCGAAATTATACCATTTCTGTTGATGATAATAGATTCAAAAAAAAACTTGTATACTCATCTCAAGTAGTCAATCTTTTACAACCCAAAACAACTGATAATGAAAGTTTAAGTTATTTTGTGAATAAAAAAGTTAAATTTCCAGATGCTTTTGTTGCTCAAGTACAAAATAGTACAGCTTGGGGAAGTAGTTGCACAAGTGCAATTATTACTGAAGACCAAAAAATTATTAATGATTTATCTACCGGAACTCCTGAAATTATTTTGACTTCCAATTATTTGCCTAAACCTATAAAAGTTTCTGGTAGAATTGCCATCTTATCTGTTCAGTATACTTACAACTATTTTCATTGGATGTTTGAAATTGTGGCTAGGTTAATGCTCTTGTTAGAAGCAGGTATTACCTTTGATAATTTGGATGGTATATTTATTTCAGGACATGGAAAAAAATATGAACAAGAAACTCTTGAATTGCTAAAAATTCCTATGGATAGAGTTATTGATAATTCAATTAATTATATTAAAGCTGATTGTCTCATTGTGCCTTCTGTAAGTCCACGTCCACTGATTACCAATGGATGGTCTTGTAAGATGTTAAAAAACTTGATATTAAATTCACAAAAATTTGAGGCTTTTAGTCAATCTATACAACCAATAAGTCATATCTATATTACTCGAAATAAGTCCCAGTATAGAAAAATTTTAAACGAAGCTAAACTTATTTGTTTTTTGGAAAAATTTGGGTTTAAAGTGTTGACTTTAGAGGGTATGTCTGTCATAGAACAAGCAGCTTATTTTACAAAAGCAGAAATGGTCATATCTCCACATGGTGCCAGTTTGACAAATTTGGTTTTTTGTCTTCCCGGAACTAAAGTAATTGAAATATTTGCACCAGGTAGCATTATAGATTATTACTGGAAACTAAGTTCTATTTGTCATTTAGATTATTATTATTTAATCGCAAAAGCTCCAGAAGATCTGACCCCTACAGCAGCTCATGTACAAAATTTTAATGTTAATCTTGATTCAGTGTTGCAAACATTAAAATTAGCTGGATTTTTTTAGAAATACCACCAAAATTTAGTAAATATGGTATAATGCGTAAACAAAAATATAATAGTATGGTGTGCTTTACTGATTTTTAAATCACTAATAAATAATATGGATGTACTAGAAAATATGGAATTGTTAGCAGTTAACCCCTACCAACAAGGAATTGAATATCTCACCGAAGGTAAATTAGAGGAAGCGATCGCCTGCTGTAATTTCGCCTTGGAAAGACAACCATATTGGCCAGATGGTTATAAAACTTTGGGACTGGCTTACCAGAAGCAAGGTAACTTTGAGCAAGCCTTAATTGCCTATACAAACGCATTAGAAATTAAACCAGATTTTGCTGAAGTTTACGGCAATTTGGGAAGTCTGTATGCCGAACATAAATTGTGGCAAGATGCAGTGCAAGCCTATGATGTCGCTTTGCGTCTTAATCCTGATTTGGTGGGGTTATATCGTAACCTGGCTCAATTATTAATTATGTTTGGAAAATATGAAGATGCTATCAGTTATTGTCAGCAAGCGATCGCTAAACAACCCGACTCATTTAAAGCCTATTATTTATTGGGAAATGCACTGAGTGGCTTAGAAAAATGGTCAGCAGCAGAAACGGCTTATCAGCGTGGTGCTGAACTTAATCCTCAATGCGATCGCATTCATGTAGACCTAGGGAATATGTTGGCTCAACAGGGAAATTGGCAACCCGCGATCACCGCCTATCAAACAGCTATTAAAATTAACCCCAAAAATGAACTCGCTTATCATAAATTAGGAAATTCTTGGTTTCGCTTACAGGAACCAGAAAAAGCGATTTCTGTTTATAAAAAAGCCATGGAAATTAACCCACTAACTCCTTGGTCTCATCTCCCATTAGGGCGATCTTTGTTAGAGGTTGGTAAAGTTCAAGAAGCGATCGCTATTTGTTTTCGAGCAGTTGAATTAAACCCAAACTCCTACTGGGCTCATGAAAATTTGGGGGATGCTTTAAGCAGAAACCGACGTTTTTCGGAAGCCATTCCTATATATTTACAAGCCTTACAAAAAGTTCCTGAAGACAAGCCGGGAGTTAGTAATAGTTTATATCGTCAATTGGGTTATGCGATCCGGGAACAGAGTCAAGCAGACGTAGATCAGGCTAGTCAGTGGTTATCGGAAATGATTAATCATCCACCGGATCACAATTGGCAAAATTTAGGTTTGAGCCAACCAAACCCGGAACCCTATTTACAATTAGGAGAAATGTTAGCTAAAAATTATCAGTTTGAAGGAGCGATCGCCTTTCATAAACTCGCCTGTGAATGTCAACCAAAGAACGCTGAAATCCTGGAAAAATATCAGAATATTTGTCAACAATACCAGGAGTTTGAGGAAAAAATTAGCACCCTACAACTTGCCACCCAGAAAGACTCTACCTCCCCTAAACCTTATACAGAACTGGGTAATTTATTATCTGAACATAACCGCCTAGATGAAGCTGCTAGTTATCACCGCACCGCCTTAAAACTGCGGGGATGGGATGTTAGCGAACAACGTAATTATCGATTTACCCGAGACTGGTTTAGTAGTAATATCCCCACCTGGGAAAACAATTTACATCATCTGGCGGGTATTCCCGACTTTCAAGCCTTAGAAGTTGGCAGTTTTCAGGGGATGTCAGCCTGTTGGCTGCTTGATTATATCCTGACTCATCCGACTGCAAAAATTACTTGTATTGACCCATATTTTCAACCGGAATTTAATAGCAATATTGCTCAAACTAATGCAGGCGATCGCGTGATTAAAATAGTCGGATATTCTCAAAATATTCTGAATTCTCTGGCGGCTGATTACTATGACCTAATTTATATTGATGGTTGTCATTTGGCGACGGTAGCCTTCCGAGATGCTTTGCTCTCATGGCGACTTTTAAAGGTGGGAGGAATGGCTATTTTTGATGATTATAATGTTTCCGAAGAAGATAACGATGAGCAAGAAGCTAAACGGGGAATTAATCTATTTTTAGAAAAGGTGAAAGATTGGGTGGATATTATAGATGAGGGGTATCAATTATTTTTAGTGAAAACCGGAGATGGTTTCCAGCCAGGTGAATTAGAAATGTTGTTATCAGAAATTTCCGGACCCAATCAAGCCTACTATTAATCTCACTGAATTATTTATGGTATCTCTACCTCCGAAATTGTTAGCATTACAACTTCACCAGCAAGCTATTATGTACATTAATAATCGCGACTGGGAGGCGGCGATAAGAGCTTGTGAAGAAGCCTTACAACTCTACCCTGATTTAGCGATCGCCTATAAAACTTTGGGGATAGCTTGGCAATGCCAAGGTCAATTATCCGAGGCAGAAAAATCCTATAAAAAAGCATTAACAATTAACCCTAATTTTGCGGAAGTTTACTCAAATTTAGGTAGTTTATATGCCAAGCAAAGCCGGTGGAAACCTGCTATTACAGCCTATAAAAAAGCATTAAAAATTAACCCTAATTTAGCCGGAGCTTATCGAAATTTGGCGAAGGTATGGACTGAGTTAGAGGATACCGATAATTTTATTAAATGTCAATATAAAGCTCTGAAATTAGAACCAGAGAAAGGGAGTGCAGATGATTATATAAAGTTAGGAAATATGCTGCTCAAGTGCCGCGAATTCACTAAGGCGATCGCCTGTTATCGGCAAGCCATTAAATTATATCCTGATACCTCTGAAGCCTATCATAACTTAGGGGAAGTTTTGAAGGCATTAAAAAGACCGAAACAGGCAATTTTGTCTTATCAAAAAGCTCTGAAAGTTAATCCCCAGTCTACCATGACCTATCGTAGCTTAGAAAAAATCTTAATTGAGCATCACCAATGGGACGAACTCATTAAAGTTTATTCTCAACATTTAACCGTAGATTATAATTGCTTTGAAACCTATCGTAGTTTGGGTCAAATTTTGCGGCAACAAGGTCAAATTCAAGATGCTATGAATGCCTTTCTTAAAGCCATTGAAATTAAACCTGATTTTTCTTGGTCTTATTGGCACTTATGGAATATTTTGGCTGAATATGAACAGCTAGACCAAGCTAGGGAAATTTTAGTAGCAGCCATTGACCGTTTTTATGATTCTGAACAAGTTAAATTGAATTTGGGGGAACTTCTCAGCCATCAAAACAAGTTCCCGGAGGCTATGGTAGCATATCGGGATGCTGCTGCTCAAAAAATGCGGCGATCGCATCCTGAAATTATGGCGAAATCTGGAGATAAATCGTCTCCTATCCCACCTAATTTTATCATTATTGGCGCTCAAAAAGGTGGCACTACATCTCTGTATCGTTATTTAGAAGAACATCCTCAAATTGTAGGTTGTATCAAAAAAGAAACTCATTTTTGGGATAAGCATTTCGACAGAGGTTTAGATTGGTACTTATCCCACTTTCCTCCCAGTCTTGTCGAGCCTAATATTATCACTGGGGAAGCCACGCCAAATTATTTGGAATCCGCCAAAGTTCCTGAGCGTATATTTGAGGTATTTCCTGATATCAAATTAATTTTCTTACTGCGTAATCCCATCACGCGAGCCATATCTCAATATCACCATTGGGTAAGATTAATGCGCGAATATAGACCCTTAGAAATAGTGATGAAATCGGAGTTAAACCTAATTACAAGTAATTTAGAATCGGAGAGGAAACTAAGTCAATATCCCGGATATCTCTGGCGAGGATTATATCTACCATTTCTGGAAAAATGGATGTCGATTTTTCCCAGGGAACAGTTTTTAATTATCCGCAGTGAAGATTTTTATCAAAATCCGTCCCAAGTTTTTAATCGGGTTTTGGATTTTTTGGGATTACCTAGCTATGAACTATCTAACTATTGTTCCTATAACTCAGGACGTTATCCCCAAATCGAACCTTCAGTTTATAGTCAACTCCGAGATTACTTTTATCCTCATAATCAAAGATTACAGGATTTTTTAAATTTAGAGTTTGATTGGGATTAAATTAATGATGGACAATGATTGACATTTGGCAATTTTTGTGCTATATATATTAGCCATCAGTGGATGTTTTCAGCATCCTAGAAGTTTGAAAAAGATTTAAATTGATAATGCCATCCTCCGAAGAAATACTAGCATTACAGCTATATCAGCAGGCTAACACATATCTAGCCCAACAGCAATTTTCTGAGGCAATCGCTTCCTGTAAAACTGCCTTAGAATATCATCCTAACTTGGCTCCAGCATACAAAATTATCGGCACTGTTGAACAGCTACAAGGGGAGTTTGATCAGGCGGAAGCATCCTATAAAAAAGCCTTAGAAATTGAGCCAAATTTTGCCGAAGTTTACGCGAATCTTGGCAGCCTTTTTGCTCAAAAAAATGATTGGCAATCTGCGATTAACTGCTATGAAAAGGCTATCGAAATTAAACCGGATTTTGGCGGTGTTTATCGCAACTTAGCCAAAGTATTTGGGCAAATTAATCAGCAGGATAAAGCCAACTACTGTTGGTTAAAAGCTATCAATATTGAACCACAAAATGTTAACCTTCCTGAATATCTGGAGGTTGCCAAAGCACTGGATAATCAGGGAAAATTTCCCCAAGCGATCGCCATTTATGCTAAGGCGATGGCAATTTATCCAAACGTGGCAGAAATTTCCTATAATTTAGGGGAAACTTTCGTCAATTGTGAACAATGGGAATCAGCGATAAACGCCTATAAACAGGCTCTGGAAATTGACCCAGATTTGTATTATGTCTATAGTCGTTTGGGGGATGTTTTCACAGAACAGAAAAATTACCAGGATGCGATCGCCGCCTATCAAGAATGCCTTAAACTGAAGCCAGACATAGATTGGACACATTTTAAGCTGGGGGAAATCTGCCAAAAACAAGGAGATATAAAACAAGCGATCGCCGCCTATCAAAAAGGCATAACCATCCAACCCAAATTAACATGGCCTTACTTAAAACTCTTAGAACTTTTGAACCACCTCGAATCATGGCAGGAAATTTTTAGTAACTATAAAGAACTCCTAAATAATCATCCAGATAACTCCGCGATAATTTACCAAAAACTAGCCGAGGTAGCCGTAAGATTCAATAAATGGAATCAGGCGATTAAAAATTACCAAAAAGCCCTAGAAATCGACCCAGAATGCTTTGATGCTTGTCTGCAATTAGCCCAGATATTTCTGCGCCAAGGAAAACCAATTAAGGCTATAGAAGCCTATATCAAAGCCGTAAATATTCGGCCTCATTTTTATTGGTCATATTGGAATCTGTGGAATTTATTATCCGAACACAATCAACTTGATGTCGTCATTGAAATCTATCGCCAGAAACTCCAAGACTTTGCCGATTTTCATGTAGTTTCTATGAACCTGGGAGAGGCTTTAAGTCGTCAAGGAAATATCCAAGAAGCCATCACCCATTATCGAAATGCCAGCCACAAAAAACTGTTAAAAAATCGCCCAGAAATTGCTAGTCAATATTGGGATGATCACCATCCCATGCACCCGAATTTTTTAATTATTGGCACTCAAAAAGGCGGCACTACTTCCCTGTACAACTATTTAAGTAAACATCCGCAAGTATTACCCTGCATCAAAAAAGAAGTTTACTTTTGGACTATGCTATTTTATCGAGGTTTAGACTGGTATCTTTCCCATTTTCCCCACCTAGCGACCTCAGCCGAATTTATCACGGGAGAAGCCACCCCTCACTATTTAGAAACCCCAGAAGTTCCCCGCCGCGTCTGGGAAGTATTTCCGCGCATGAAACTGATTGTATTATTGAGAAATCCGATAATCAGGAGTTTTTCACATTATTATCATTGGCAGAGATTAATGTGGGAAAAGAGGTCTTGGCAAGAGGCTTTTACCACGGAATTAGAAATCATGTCTAACCTGGACAATATCAAATTTAATTCTCCCAGCCTACAAGAGGAAAAGCAATACCTAGCCAGAGGCATATATATCGATTTTCTGGAAAATTGGATGTCAGTATTTCCCCGGGAGCAGTTTTTGATTATTCGTAGCGAAGACTTTTACGAACATCCCCAAGCCATTTTAAATCAGGTCTTAGAATTTTTGGAACTCTCCCCCCACCAACTCCATAAATATCACCCCTTCAACGCTGGAGAATATGAAGTCGATCGCCAAGATCCAGTTTTCCAGCAAATCCGGGAATTCTTCCAACCCCATAATCAGAAACTAGAGGAATTTTTAGGACGACAATTAAATTGGCATTGATAACCGTCCGAAAGCGCTATCCTTGAGGATAATATCAGCCCTATCCCAATTTCCTAAGCATAATGCGGTTGCAGCGCCAGTTTAATGGAAAAATCATCACCCTCGACACCAGAAACCCCATTGGGAGTGGTGGTGAGGGTCGCATCTACGTTGTTGCCAACGACCCCACCCTAGTAGCCAAAATCTACCATAACCCGACGGACGAAGACGCAGACAAACTAACCCTAATGTACAACGCCCCCCCTGCCAATTTAGACGTAATGCCGGGGATGACCTTAATCGCTTGGCCGATCGACCTGTTGCGGACTGTCGATAACCGCCCCCACATTGTTGGGTATCTAATGCCGCGAGTCACGGCGGCTGCACCCATCCACACATTTTACACCCCCAAAACCCGCCGGGAACAGAAACCCCTATTTAACTATCTCTACCTACACCGTACTGCGCGCAACCTAGCTGCCGCTTTTAACGACATTCACAGCGGAGGCTATGTAGTAGGAGATGTCAACGAATCCAATATTTTAGTCAGCGATACCGCCATTGTCACCCTAGTAGATACAGACTCCTTCCAAGTGCGCGACCCCTATACTGACCTGACGTTTCGCTGTCCGGTAGGAAAAGCGGAATTTACGCCGCCAGAATTGCAAAATCAGACTTTCCGAGATATCGATCGCACAGCAGAACACGATCGCTTTGGTTTAGCAGTGCTGATATTTCAACTACTAATGGAAGGAACACACCCCTTTTCTGGGGTATATCAAGGCAGTGGCGACCCCCCAGCCATAGAAGCGCGGATCAAAGCCGGTCATTTCGTCTATGGGAAAAAACCAGTCCCCTACCAACCGATGCCCTTAGCCCCCTCCTTCAAAACCCTTCACCCCAGCCTACAGGAACTATTTATCCGCTGTTTTGAAGACGGCCACAACTACCCCGAAAAACGCCCCCCAGCCATAGCTTGGACACAGGCGCTCAAGCAAGCAGAATCCGACCTAACCACCTGTACTAAGAATCGACAACACCGATACAGTAACCATCTCAAATCCTGTCCTTGGTGCGATCGCACCCGCCAACTAGGAGGACGCGATCCCTTTCCGTCCCGAGAGGCTGTGCGTTCCGGTCAACACCTAGAACCACTAAAAATCAAAAAGCGCCATCGTCTCACCCTCAACCCTAGAGTTACCCGTCCCCAACAACCATCGCGAGTCATCACCCCCACCACCAAAAGCCCCAGACGGGTCCTCAAACGTCCCCAACCTCCCGCCATTATCAGATCACCGCGCACATGGTTAGCAATTTGGCATATTACCGAAGGCGCAATAGTTGGGGGTGTTTGGGGAGTTACCTGTTTATCAGCGATCGTCGCCATAATTTTCGCCCTCTTTGGACCCACCAGCGGCATACTCGGAGCCATGATCGTCGGTAGCATTTGGGGCTGTTTTTTCGGTGCCACCGCCGGGTTATTCATACCCGAACCCATTACCGGACCTAGCAAAATCCCCGTCATCATTGGTGGTCTATGTGGAACCTTCATCGCCGCCGCCATAGCTGGAGTCGTTTTCGGCGCTTTAGAACAAGATGCCCTCATTGGTCAGGCGATTATGTGGGGCGCGTTTATGGGTATGGTGTGGGGTACCATCTGGAACCTCTTTAAACCCCCTCTATCGGTTCCCAAGGGCCGTGTACACGGTAAAAATGGCATGATTCTAGGTGCTATATGGGGAGCCTTTTTGGGTACAGCCATCGGTAGTCTTTTAGGAGCGATCGCCGTCCTCGCCATGGAATTAGACCAGCCTGGTAACTCCACCCCAGAGATCATCTCTCGCATTTGTGTCACAGCCATTGTCGCCGCCGGATTGGGTGCGTTGGGGGGGATTCTATCTGGTGCTACCTTTGGCACCATTGGCGGCGCACCACCCCTCCCCACTGCTATACGACTAGCCGGACGACGGGGAGCGTGGGTGGGTATGGTTTGGGGTAATTTCCTGGGAGTTATTACCGGCGCTTTTTTAGGAGCGATCGCATCTACCCTATTTCCTCAATTGCTGCAAACCAGCCCCCCAGACAACAGCATCCCCCTATTGTTAGGAGCCATTATCGTTTCCGCAGGGATTGGTTCAGCCTGGGGCATATTTTCCGGCATGATTTGGGGAGGACTCGGTAAATTTTGATCTGCGATTTTCCCCGGGAAGGATGCCAACGGTTATAACTCCATGATAAAGTCATCCGAAAAGACCATCACCCTTATACAAACATATCTGAATGCACATTGCTTGGCTTGGAAAAAAATCACCATTTTGCGGTAACGTTACCTACTCTCGGGAAGTAACCAATATGCTGCTTGACCGGGGATATCAGGTTAGCTTTATCCATTTTGCCCAAGAAACCACCCACCCCGAACGTCGAGAACAGTGGCCCCCAGAAAATGGACACTGGAAAATTACAGCCCAAGATTTCCAGTTTAGTAGCGATTCTCTCGGTGACACTCAGAGAACCAAAGAAGTGCCACTTCCCTGTCTCTATAAGTCTCAGATCTACACCATCCCTACCCTCAAATCTAGTAAGGTACTGATGCGGTCTCTGCAAGCATTAAAGCCTGATCTGGTTCATGCCTCCTTAACCCTGTCTCCCCTTGATTTCCTCCTCCCAGAAATTTGCGAAGAATTAAACTTACCCTTAGTAGCCACCTTTCACCCCCCTTTCGATCGCAAACTCCGCAACCTGACTTCTGGGACTCAGCATCTGATGTACCAGATTTATGCTCCCTTCCTGGCTAATTATCACCGGGTAATTGTCTTTTCTCAAATTCAGAAAGATTTACTGGTTAAACTCGGAGTCGCTGAACACAAAGTAGCCATTATTCCTAATGGCGTGGATGTCCAAAAATATTCTCCCGGAACCTCTCGCCTCAAATCTCAACTTCAAAGCGATCGGATTTTCGTCTATCAAGGACGCATCGCCACCGAAAAAAATGTCGAAGCCATGTTAAAAGGCTGGAAAAAAGCCCGCATGGGTGAAAACTGCCGCCTATTATTAGTAGGAGATGGACCCTTAGCCCCTTATCTGCAAGGCTTGTATGGCTTAGAAGACGGCATAATTTGGGCAGGTTTTATCGGCGATGAAGATAAGCGCATCGAAATTTTACGCGGCTCCGATGTGTTTATTTTACCCTCCTTAGTCGAAGGACTATCCTTATCTCTACTGGAAGCTATGGCCTGTGGTGTCGCCTGCATAGCCACCGATGCTGGTGCTGATGGTGAAGTCTTAGAAAATGGCGCGGGTGTCGTCTTAAAAACCCAAGGCGTTAGCAGTCAACTACAAACCTTATTACCTGTGTTTAGAGACCACCCTGAAATGGCAACTGTTTTAGGTAAAAAAGCCCGAAATAGAGTCCTAGAAAAATATACTTTAGATGAGAATATCACCCATATAGAAAGGTTATATATTGACGTAGTACAAGATGCTAAAATAGCGGTTAAACTGCATTTAAATTAGTCAAAAGTTATCTATATAATTAACCGCTAATTAACTGTTAATAACTAAGAGGTTCAATGTCTATCCATACTCCAGTTTTAGGGATATCTGGAAAAAACTCTACCCTCAGTTTAGGTAAACAACTCAAGCGGTCATCCATCAAAACCCCCGCCCCTTGCAACGTCAAAGCATCTAAACAAGCACCAGCCAAATTATCAATATCAGAATTGGTCCGATGATTACCAAACAAACGGATAGTCACCGCCGCCCGTCTGAGGGGAAATTTATTTGTTAAATTCCGTTCTGATATCTGGCGATACAATTCAACTTCCGCCCGGTTCCGCCACTCCCGATATCGAGGAGGTAAATAAGTCCCATTACTGGTAACCCGGGGACGCGCCTTCGGAACTACAGCACCCTCAATTACAAAGCTAATCAATTCCGTCTTGGGCGGTATTTCCTCCTCTGGGGGAACCGGGGTAAATTCTACATCAATAGGGGTATCATAGTCCTTGACCTCCTCTATGGGGGGTTCTACTTCCTCTATGGGGGGTTCTACTTCCTTCTGGGCTTCTGATTCCAAAGGTTTGGGTTGTGGTGCATATTCCCCAATACAAGCCGCCTCGATGCCTATTTCCACCCCCAGAAATCCTGGCCAAGTGCGAGCAATCTGCATATAAGTGTCAGCACTTTGGGCAGAAATATCAATCGACTCTAGCCAACCTTCCCAGTCAGTCGAGGTCAATTTGGTTTGTGCTTGTAGCAATAAAACTCCCGCATGGTAAGCCGGAACTAACGCCGTCTGGGGACTTCCTAGACACCGCTGATGTTCGTAGCTAATGGCACGCGCCAGATTTTCTAATTCAGAAATTTTCGGTTTCAGTTCAGTTAACACAATAATCTCAAGTCCACCTCATTAGTTATCAATTTTCCTCTACTAGGGGGTTCTCAGTACCCCATACCCAGGTCAGTATCAGTAGTTTAACGGATTCACGCTACAGCTACCACGCCGAGCATTTCCTACCCCATATAAATAACAGGCTGTTTGGGAACTGTTAGTTCTAATCTAGCCTCCTGCATCTTACTTCAGCAGGATAATTGGCGGTCAAATTGTCGGTGTCAATTGACAGAAGAGGAAAACTCACCGCCATGATTACCATTTTGGTCTAATAAATGATGATAGCCTTGATGCCACAAAGTTTGCTGAGGAATGCCAATTTTAATCCCTTCACGGTCGAAGGCTTCTTTGACCCGACACCGAAACTCTCGACCGACTTCCCACTGTTTCACAGGTTGAGTAGTAATCCAAATGCGGACCAACATTCCCCGATGACTCACGGCATCAACCCCCAAAACTTGGGGTAATTCTAAAATCAAATTCCGCCAATGGGGTTCCTGTAGCATTTCTTCTCCGACTTGTTTCATAACCTCCATGGCTTTGCGGATATCGGAATCATAGGCTACCTCAATAGTAAAATTAACTCGCGACCAATTTTTGGTCATATTTTCTACAATGGAAATACTGCCATTAGGAATGGTGATTAAATTGCCATCAAGATTGCGAATTTGGGTGATATAAAGATTTATATACTCGACCAAACCACTTTTATCTTCTACGGCAATTACATCACCGACGGCATATTGGTCACTCCACAAAATTAAACAGCCATTTAAGACATCTTTAATGGTACTCTGAAAGATGTAAGTTAAGGCAAAACCAATGACACCGACCCCGGTTAATATTTCATTCATCTGAATATTAAAAACTGAACTGAGAATGGTATTAAGGGTCAACAAAATGCCAACAAAGTAACTGGTAAATGATGCCAAACCTTTCAGGGCTGCCATATATGTGATTTGTCGTGACAGAAATCTTTGCTGCGAATTGGGATATTTAAACAGAGATTGGTTAACCCATTCTTGCAAGGAATATTCAATAGACAAATGGCTGATTTTAATGGAGGCAATGACAATGAGATAATAAACCAATAAAGAGAGGGGAACTCCCCCTAGGGCTACACCTATGGCGCGGGTGGCTGGATAGTAATATAAAAGATAGGCTAATCCCCCTAACCAAATAAAAATTTGTCCCCACTGAGTTACCTGCCGGAGGAATTGAATAACTTGCTTTTTTTGATTAGGAGAAAGATTGGGTAAACGACTCCAAATCTGATTAAATCCAAATTTAAACCGGGATTTAGGTATGATTTTAGGGTCAGAGTTGGGGTCAGCTTCAATAATATCTGTGGCGGTTTGAGATAAATTTTGGATGCGTTGATTTTCTCGGTCAATGATTTTCTGGACTTGCCATAATATCCAGCTACTCAGGATGATTATCCCCAAAAATAGGAGGGTAAAGGGAAGTTTGCGATTCCAGAAATACTGTTGAAAGGCGCGGCGTTCTGAGATGGAACGGTACAATTCTTGATAGATGGTATCTCGCCACTGTTTAGCGATCGCTTTTTTAGATTGTCCTTGATGAAGGGAGTCAAAATCAGTAATTGTGATGATCACCTGATCCTGTATTTGCGGTTGTTCAGGAGCATACACGACAGTTTCATCATTGCGGATACCCACTTCAATTCGGAGGGTGTCGGGATTTTCTACCGCCGCCACAATGGACATCAAAATTTTTTCAATGCGTTGAACTCTCTGCTGAACGTCAAAATCTTGAGGATGATCTGGGGAGATAGTCGGTTGAGAAGTGACTTCAAGGATGCTGCGATTATCGAGTCTAACCGGGGCACAAAATAAGTTAGCACAGGCTCTAGCTCGAATCCGAGGGTTACTGACTCTCGTGATATCCTGAAATGTGGGAAGGGGTGGCAATTGTGCGATCGCTGCAGTTCCCCAAGGGGCGAACATCCCCACGGCTAATAAACCGATCGCAAAACATTTAATTACTCGATGAAACCTATAAAATTTTCCTTTCATCATATAGCCGATAGCACCTCAAGAGAGTCAGGACAAGACAAAACTCTGATATTATAGCGCTTGCTAATTTTATGTTAAGCCCCTAAGCTGACAACAGGCTGAAAGGAATATCTCAAAAGGCATAGCTGATTAGTGGTCCTGGGGGTGGGCTGGCTGGTGATCTGGGGGTCTCCCAAATGCACCCATGATACATCCCCAGATTGATCGGTGTTGACAGACCGGGAATCTAGTAATCTTAGGCACGGTGGTATGTCAAAATGAAATATTGGTCGAGGAGCTGTGATTTTGCGATCGTCGGGTGTTCAAACTTCCCGATTAAGCCAAAACCTGCTAAACCCTAGCCAGTAGAGAATTTTAGACACTAGCCTTAAAAATCAACAGAGTTCTGACAATCCCAATGATTGAACGCTATACCTTACCCGAAATGGGTTCGCTGTGGACAGACAACTATAAGCTAAAAACGTGGCTACAGGTGGAAATTGCCGCCTGTGAAGCCCAAGCCGAACTCGGCTATATTCCAGAGTCAGCCGTGGAGGAAATTCAAGCCAAAGCCAATTTTGACCTAGCGCGCGTCCTAGAAATTGAAGCCCAAGTGCGCCATGATGTGATTGCCTTTCTTACCAATGTTAACGAATATGTTGGGGATGCTGGACGCTACATTCACCTAGGGTTAACCAGTTCCGACGTTTTAGACACAGCCCTAGCTTTGCAACTGGTAGCTAGTACGGATTTACTTCTCGAACAGGTAGAGACCCTAGCCCAAGCCATTCGCTATCAGGCGCAACAGCATCGAAATACCGTGATGATTGGTCGATCGCATGGTATTCACGCCGAACCCATCACCTTTGGCTTTAAACTAGCCGGATGGTTAGCCGAAGTCTGTCGCAACCGGGAACGTCTGGTACGTCTGCGACAACAAATCGCTGTAGGTAAGATTTCCGGGGCGGTGGGAACCTATGCTAATGTTGATCCGAGGGTAGAGGCGATCGCCTGTCAAAAACTGGGACTGCAACCCGACACCGCCTCAACTCAGGTAATTTCCCGAGATATTCATGCTGAATATGTGCAAACCCTCGCCTTGCTGGCTGCTTCCATTGAGAGATTTGCCGTAGAAATCCGCAATCTGCAACGTACAGACGTTTTAGAAGTAGAGGAATTTTTCGCACGGGGTCAAAAAGGCTCATCTGCTATGCCTCACAAACGCAACCCTATCCGTAGCGAACGCCTCACCGGACTAGCCCGCATTGTGCGTGGTCATGCGATCGCCGCCTTAGAAAATGTAGCCCTATGGCATGAACGGGATATTTCCCATAGTTCTGTCGAACGCATGATTTTACCCGATGCTTCCATTATTACCCATTTCATGTTAGTAGAAATCACAGATTTGGTGAAAAATCTTCTGGTTTATCCTGACAACATGAAGCGGAATATGAACCTCTATGGTGGCGTAGTCTTCAGCCAGCGCGTCTTACTTACCCTAGTGGAAAAAGGCATGAGTCGGGAGGACGCTTATCGCATTGTTCAATCCTGCGCTCATCAGGCTTGGAATACTCCCGACGGGGATTTTCATCAATTAATTACCCAAGACTCTGCTATCCAGTCTTACCTATCCCCAGATGAAATTGAATCCTGTTTTCAGGCTGAACATCACCTTAAACATTTAGATGACATCTATCAAAGATTAAGCATCTAAATCCTCTGGCTCAGGGAATTTACTCTCAGTATCAATAGTCAATACTTAGTTAATAATTCCCTGCCGATGAAATTTATCTAAATTGAACTGCCAAAAATCTTGACAATAAAGAGGTAATATGCTAAGAAAAACTGCGTTAGTTATCATTACATTTGTTCTGGTATTTTGGTCATGTAACTTGTGGGCAGAACCAGCTTACAGCCTGCCTTTAATCGCTCAAACACCTCCCCCTAACCTCATTACAGATTATAGCCAAGTTTCAGCAGCTAATCGACTGGTAGATATTCAATCTGTCAATCGCAATATTCGCTTAGATATTCGCTATGCAACCCCCAATAATTTTGTCAACCGAACCCTTTACCCTGTGTCTCGATGCCTACTCCGTCGTCCCTTCGCCCAGAGACTTTCCGATGTACAAAAAGACCTAGAAACCATGGGATTAGGGTTAATGGTTTATGATTGTTATCGCCCTTGGTCTGTGACTTGGCAAATGTGGCAAATTCTCCCAGATTCCCGTTATGTAGGTAATCCGGCGCGGGGTTCCCGTCACAATCGCGGCGCGGCGGTTGATTTGACTCTAGTAGATTTGAGAACTGGTCAACCTCTGGAAATGCCTACAGATTACGATGATTTTACCGAGAAAGCCTGGAGAGATTACACAGGCAATGAACCCCAAGTCCGTCGCAATAGCAACTTATTAGAGTTGAAAATGAAACAATATGGCTTTGAACCCTTAATGACTGAATGGTGGCATTTTGATGCTCAAGGCTGGGAAAGGTATGGTTTACTTAATGTCAGTCTTGACCGAGTACCTTAAAAGTAAAAATACCCCTGATAGTTCAGGGGTATTTTGTCCATTACCGGGAAGTGAGACTATCAGGAATGTGGAGTTTATATAGTTTTAATAGACCCAAAACAATTAAGATTTGTAGGCTCCAGTGTGCAAAGGCGAAACCCCATATAAAACAAACAATTCCGGTTAATCCTGCCAAAACAAAGGGAATATCTTCGGATGTTTGCATATACACCAAAAGAGAGCCAAATGTTAATATAAGTAGTGCTAGATACACTGATGGCATAATTTCTACCTCCAGGGGGATGCAGGGTTTGGGCTACAACATCAAGCCTAATGGGAAAATATGAAGATCCCGTGAATAACGCCAAACTCTTTACAGAGCTTTACCTGGCTGCGATGGTAGAGTTCCCTAGCATCGGGTCAGCGACCGGACTATTTCTATTCTACATTCAAACTTTCAACAGTAAAAAGCCCCGCTTGACCAACAAATCAGCGGGGCTTTTTCCCAATAACACATCTATAGCACAAGACAGGAAAGTTAGGACGTATAATGGAGAGGACGAGATGACTAAGAAGACCAAAAATGCCAGCCCCCTATAGTTACGACCTCAGACAAAAAGTTATTGATGCAATTGAACTAGACGGTATGCCCAAAACAGAAGCCAGTCAAGTTTTCCATGTCAGCCGGAACACCATTAATCTCTGGCTGCAAAGAAAAGCACAGACCGGAGACTTCCTCCCTAAACCTCATCACCGACCTGGCAATAACCACAAAATTACCGACTGGCAGAAATTCAAGGCTTTTGCCCAAGAGCATGGCCACAAAACCTCCGCTCAAATGGCTGAACTTTGGGATGACGACATCTCTCCTCGCACCATATCCAGAGCCTTGAAGAAAATTGGCTTCACCAGAAAAAAAACTTACGGCTACCAAGAACGTTGGAAGCAACAGCGAGAGGAGTTTATGGCTCAGATTGAACAGATGGAGCCACAAGAAGTGGTCTACCTCGATGAAGCCGCCATGAATAGTCAGGACTCGGATTACCCTTATGGTTACTGCGAGGAAGGAAAACGCTTCCATGCACTCAAATCAGGGAAGAGGCAGGGCAGGGTAAGTATGATAGCCGCATGGTGTCATCAACAACTCTTAGCTCCCTTTAGCTTTGAGGGTTGTTGTAATCGGACAGTGTTTGAGTTGTGGTTGGAGTTCATCTTAATTCCAACATTGAAGCCAGGTCAGACTCTAGTATTGGACAATGCAACGTTTCATAAAGGGGGGCGGATTGCTGAACTGGTGGAGGCAGCTCAATGCCGTTTACTCTATCTTCCGCCTTGTTCGCCAGAGCTCAACAAGATAGAGAAATGTTGGTCGTGGTTGAAAGCCCGCATTCGCCATTGTATTGAGCAGTTTGATTCTCTCCATGATGCCATGGATTCTGTTCTCAATGCTGCGTCCTAACCGTATTGACTAGTGCTATATCTGATGGGTTAACTCATCTGTCCATTAGGGACTCGATACCTGCTCATGATTGGGTTAACCCGGCTTTTCCCTGTCTCCGCTAGCCGAAAAAAAAATTTCGCTCAGGTTATTGCTTTTTATTTGATGTCTGTGCTACGATTACTAATCGTATGGCGGGCGTAGCCAAGTGGTTAAGGCAGAGGATTGTGGTTCCTCCACTCGTGGGTTCGAATCCCATCGTTCGCCCTGAAGTCTATCACCTTATCCTAGCTGCAATAGCGGGATTTACTTAACCCGATAGTCGTACCGTTACACTTAATATGCACTCCATTCAGTCTTAGCACACGGGACGATTAGTGCATATCCCTTAGCAACAAAACTTAATTATTGACGGGTTAATCAATAAGCACAACTTAATCAATCTGTCAAATATCCATTCCTCCCCCCAGCAATTCTCATTTTAGAAAAAAGCGACTCAAGGACGGAAAATGGGGTAGTGTAAGGACATCCAAGAGCCAATATGGTCAGAGCCGTTGGAAAAACATAAGTTGTTTGACACAATCGTCAGTTCTTTTCGCCAGCGTTTGTCCTCGTTACCGGACAAGCGTACTGGTAAGAATAGCCACTATGGGATGGAAGACGCAGCTCTAAGCGCGTTTAGTGTGTTCTTCACTCAAACCCCATCATTCCTTGCCTATCAACGCACCATGGAAGGCAACAAAGGCAAGAGCAATGCTCAAAGCTGGTTTGGGATTCATCAAATTCCCTCGGACAACCACATCCGGGATTTGTTGGACTCAGTGTCACCAGACCACATCTTTCCGGTCTTTGAGGATATCTTACAAGTATTGGAAGTCCAGGGGCAGTTAGAAGGCTTCCGTTCACTTGGGGGCAGTCTATTAGTAGCGTTGGATGGCACTGAATACTTCAGTTCCTACAAAATTCACTGCCCCCAATGCTCGAAGCGCACCCTGAAGTCAGGAGAAACCCATTACTTCCATAGCGTTGTCACCCCAGTCATCGTCTGTCCGGGAAAGACTGGTGTGATTCCCTTGGTTCCTGAATTGATCGTGCCCCAAGATGGTCATGACAAGCAAGACTGTGAAAATGCTGCCGCGAAACGCTGGCTATCAAGTCAAGGGCAACGCTAATGGGCTGTGAAGGTCACGGTTTTAGGAGATGATCTCTATTGCCATCAACCGTTGTGCCAGCAGTTTCTGGAGCAGCAACTTAACTTCATCGTGGTCTGTCGCCCCGAGTCTCATACTATAGCATTAGTCAAGGTGGTTAGGACGCAGCTTGGAGAACGGAATCCATGGCATCATGGAGAGAATCAAACTGCTCAATGCAGTGGCGAATACGGGCTTTCAGCCACGACCAACATTTCTCTATCTTGTTGAGGTCTGGCGAATAAGGTGGTAGATAGAGTAAACGGCATTGAGCTGCCTCCACCAGTTCAGCAATCCGCCCCCCTTTATGAAACGTTGCATTGTCCAATACTAGAGTCTGACCTGGCTTCAATGTTGGAATTAAGATGAACTCCAACCACAACTCAAACACTGTCCGATTACAACAACCCTCAAAGCTAAAGGGAGCTAAGAGTTGTTGATGACACCATGCGGCTATCATACTTACCCTGCCCTGCCTCTTCCCTGATTTGAGTGCATGGAAGCGTTTTCCTTCCTCGCAGTAACCATAAGGGTAATCCGAGTCCTGACTATTCATGCCGGCTTCATCGAGGTAGACCACTTCTTGTGGCTCCATATGTTCAATCTGAGCCATAAACTCCTCTCGCTGTTGCTTCCAACGTTCTTGGTAGCCGTAAGTTTTTTTTTCTGGTGAAGCCAATTTTCTTCAAGGCTCTGGATATGGTGCGAGGAGAGATGTCGTCATCCCAAAGTTCAGCCATTTGAGCGGAGGTTTTGTGGCCATGCTCTTGGGCAAAAGCCTTGAATTTCTGCCAGTCGGTAATTTTGTGGTTATTGCCAGGTGGGTGATTAGGTTTAGGGAGGAAGTCTCCGGTCTGTGCTTTTCTTTGCAGCCAGAGATTAATGGTGTTCCGGCTGACATGGAAAACTTGACTGGCTTCTGTTTTGGGCATACCGTCTAGTTCAATGGCATCAATAACTTTTTGTCTGAGGTCGTAACTATAGGGGGCTGGCATTTTGGGTCTTCTTAGTCATCTCGTCCTCTCCATTATACGTCCTAAGTATTCTGTCTTGTGCTATATTTGCTGTCATTGACCGCAACACTGTGACCAAATGAACGTGCTCTGATTTCCTGCGGTATCCCATTCATCTCACCTAATTGGTTGGCTAGATGTCGGAAAGCTAATGCTTGAGTAAAGCCCCAATCGTGACGTTTAAGCCATAACCTGTGGTTATTATTAAAACCATTAGGGTCTTTAGATGTTGTAATAGGCAAACAAACGTTATGAATCCCAAGACGGTCAATCAAAGCCTTGTCTTTTGACATTGGGATAGCCAACCGTTGACCTGTTTTGGTGCTACTACCAAAGTAAGTAAACTCACCAATAACCAACACTAACTCAAGGTTGTTAGGGTCAGATATGGCCGGGAAAGTGATACCGTCAATCTTGACTACCTTGTTTAGGTTTTGTACTGCCGCGACCTCTGATGGTCTCAACCCGTATAAAGCACACATTGCCGACACCCAACACCAGCCATCACGTACTTGATTTTCTGTGACAGAACGATAATCAGTGTTGCGTTCCTTATTTAGCAAACCTAGCAAGGTATCTAAATCTATACTTTGGGACTTAGTAAACACTGTCTGGGCGGGGTCAATCTTTTCTCATTTCTCTAGTGCTTTTTTGCAGCCAGCACGTTCTGCTACTTGTCTTAATCGATAGTAACGATTTTTGAAGTCTTTGTGACCTACCGGACTATTACCGTCCTGTAATGGGCTATACAGTGCTTCTTTGATACCATCCCAGCTCACATAAACATCCCAGTCTGTGACTTTGTTAAACACAGTAAGAAAACAGCGTTTAAATGAACTTTGGTCACTTGATATATCGCGAGAGCGCTTCCGTTTAGTGTTCTTGTGTACCCCATTAAAGTAATCATCTTCCATCTCTTTAAACACTTGGCGATAGGTGATTAAGTCGTTTTCCAAAGGGGTTTTGTTTTCATCAAGGATAGTAGCCTTGTACCAGTCCAGCCATTCAGACACCGACTGAAATTGTCCGTCAAGGGATTTATGAACTAACCAAGCCTTATCAACGGCCTTACGGATACCCTCAGAAGTGAACTGACAATTACATCCTCGCTGCTTACGCCCTCCCGTCTCCGGGTCAGTAGTGATGTCTAGCTGAATTGTCCCCCGGTTACGCTTAATCCTGACACCTTTGGGACATTGTTTGCGGGATAGGTTGAAAAACTCAAGAATATCCTCAAAGCCTTGATATGTACCACTATGTGTACTGTTTGTACTTGCACTCATTTTGCACTAACTCCTAAATGTGCGATCGCTTTTGAGTGCATTAGAATGGCGGTAGAATAGGGGTTATAGCTATCCTGATGACTTCGAATCCCATCGTTCGCCCTGGGGCTGAATTCCCCCTGGTTTTTTGTGTGACTACTACTCACGGGACGACCTATGGTGGAGTCCTTCGTTGGAAGTCTCCAGACTCCCCATCCCTGATTTTAGATGGCGATCGCTTCTAACGAACAAGCCTTCTCCAGGTAATCATACCAGGCTTCCATACCTTCCCCAGTACGAGCAGATACCTCCAAAATCTCAGCTTGTGGTGCAATGCGGCGGATATTGTTAATCGCAGTTTCGCGATCGAACCCTACCGCTTCCGCAATGTCGATTTTATTGATGATGGCTATATTGGCAGTTTTGAACAGAGTCGGATATTTTAGGGGTTTATCTTCTCCTTCCGTCACCGACAACACAGCTACCCGCAAATTTTCCCCCAGGTCGTAGGCGGCGGGACAAACTAGGTTCCCCACATTTTCGATAAATAATAATTGCAGATTATCCAGGTTGATTTTACTTAAAGCCTGGGAGATCATTTCCGCTTCCAGGTGACAGACGCTTCCCGTCGTAATTTGCACTACCTGCATTCCGGTTCGTCGCAACCTTTGAGCATCATTATCAGTTTCCAGGTCTCCCACAATTACCGCACTATTGAGACGGGAACCCATATCTGATAAAGTGCGTTCCAGTAATGCTGTTTTTCCTGAACCGGGAGAAGACAGCACATTGATCGCAAACAGTTTTTTCGCTAAAAAGAAGCCTCGATTTCTTTCCGCGAGTCGGTCATTTTTGGAAAGGATGGCTGTGTGAACATCCACTGTTTGATGTTCGCTGTGCTGATGATCATGGTTATGATCATGGTGGTGGTGATGATCGTGACCATGGTGGTGATGGTGATCATGATCGTGATCGTGACCATGGTGGTGATGGTGATCATGATCGTGATCGTGACCATGATCGTGATCGTGATCTGTTGCGTGACTGTGAATGTGGATGTTTCCCGGTGTAACGGCGCAACCGCAATTGGTACACATAACTACGAAACCTCTAAGGATGTCAGTTCTAATTCTCTTCCTTGGCGAATGTCAAGACTGGGTTCGCCACACTGGGGACATTCATAAAACCAGGTTTTGGGTTCAAATTCCTGATTACAGTGGTGACAGTAACAGCGAACCGGGAGATAGTCGATCTCGAATTTGGCTTTGGCGGCGATCGTTCCAGCAACCACGACATCAAAAGCAAATTCTAGGGCTTCTACGGCTACTCCAGAATCAGCGCCTACTGTCATTTTAATACGGTGAATCTGATTAGCGCCCTGTTCTTTAGCTTTTTGTAAGGCGATCGCTAAAGTTTGTTCCATAATACCAACTTCGTGCATCGCCGTTTACTCCGATGTAGATGAGACTTGTTTTTAGGAAACCAGAAACCCGATTTTTGTCAAAACCGGGTTTCCCTAAGATGTGATCGCGTAGGGTCTCCCAACCAGAATCGCTATGGTAACTACAGTAAACCGTCAGCCTTAGCCATAGATAGCATTAGGTCAATTACGCGACAGGAATAACCCCATTCGTTATCGTACCAAGATACTATTTTAAAGAAATTAGAGTTCAGTTCGATTCCCGCTCCCGCATCAAAAATGCTAGAATGACCGTCCGTAATAAAGTCCGAAGAAACTACATCTTCATCTGTGTATCCTAAAATGCCTTTCATCGCACCTTCGGAAGCCGATTTCATCGCTGCACAAATCTCGTCATAGGTCGTGGCTTTTTCTGTGCGGAAAGTTAGGTCTACCGCTGAGACGTTAGGAGTGGGAACCCGGAAAGCCATACCAGTTAAACGGCCTTTTAGTTCTGGTAATACTAGGGTAACAGCTTTAGCCGCTCCGGTGGAAGCCGGGATGATGTTTTGAGTCGCACCACGTCCACCACGCCAGTCTTTGCGACTAGGACCGTCTACCGTTGGTTGAGTCGCCGTCAAAGAGTGAACTGTGGTCATTAGACCTTCTGCTAACCCAAAGTTGTCTTGAATAACTTTAGAAATCGGCGCTAAACAGTTGGTGGTACAACTAGCATTGGAAACAATGGGGTGAGAAGCTGGATCGAAGTCTTGATGGTTAACCCCAACCACTAAGGTTTTGACTTTTTCTGGGTCTTTGGTGGGTGCGGAAATAACTACCCGTTTAGCACCTGCTTCGATGTGCTTATAAGCGCCATCATAGTTGGTAAATAAGCCAGTAGATTCTACTACATAATCTACTCCTAGTTCCTTCCATGGTAGTTGGGTGGGATCTTTGATAGATGTACAGCGAATGGTTTGTCCATTAACCACAATGGCTTCATCTTGGGATTCTACTTGACCGTCAAAACGTTTGTGGGTAGAGTCGTATTTTAACAGGTATGCTAAGGCATCAGCCGGGACTAGATCATTAATGCCGACAAACTGAATGTCAGGGTGTTTGCTACCATAGCGCATGACTAAGCGTCCGATGCGACCAAATCCGTTAATACCTACTTTAATTGTCATGATTCAGATAATCCTCCGTTGGGATAACACCACTGTTTAAATACTGTCAAAAACTTGGTTTTAACAGCAAAATTTTGGGGCTAGAAATAATTTTCTAGCCGAGAAAATAGCAAGGGACAGAGTTCAACTGCTGGTATTCTACCACAGAGAGCAGATTGGTAATGCAGCTTAAACAATTATTAATTGTTAAACAAGTATGCGATAGCCCTAGGGGGAGATTACCATAGCCACCTTACCACAGCTATATGCTTTTCTCAAATTTCGGGGCATCCCAAGAATCTTAAATTAATATTAAATTAGTGGTCTGATGTCAGGATTTCCTCAAATTTGCCGATATCATTTATGCACAATTATGGGATTTTGTCAACTCCTAGATAAGTGGCGATCGGCTGATATGATCTAGTTGTAAAATTTGAGTAACGGGGTTTAAACCCAGGTTAAGAAAAACTAAAAAAAACCAAAATTATACATCCTTTGGTGTGATTGGCTGTAGGATTTGAAGTGTGACGGTAACAACGGCTCAATGGGCTCGAAGAACTAAAGCCCAGACTAACCAAGATAGCCCAGTTTAACGGGAAGATTGCCCATATCCCTAAAGACAGGTTGCATAAGTTGACGACCAATTTGGCCAAAAACCAAAACTAGATTGGGATGGAAAACCTGGAACTGTCCGGGAGAAGGCGATCGGCAAGAATTGAAGTTCCTAACTTTTGGAGGCTTACATATTATGACTAAACGTAAGCGTATCGGGATTTTGACCAGTGGAGGAGACTGTCCCGGTCTGAATGCAGTAATTCGCGCGGTCGTGAATTATGCTACTTGTGAATATAATTGGGAAGTACGGGGCATTCCCTATGCCACCCAGGGCCTAATTGAGCGTAAAAGTGTTGTGTTGAACCGCTATGGATTAGAACGCCATGGGATTGACCCGTTACTGAGTATGGGTGGGACTATTCTGGGGTCCATTAATAAGGGAGATACCGAGGCTCAAGCTGATGAGGTAATTTCTGGCTACCATGACTTGGAATTGGATGCTCTGATCGCTATTGGTGGAGACGGTAGCCTTGCCATTTTGCACAAATTGGCGAAAAAGGGCAATATGAACCTGGTAGGGGTTCCCAAGACTATTGATAATGATGTCGCTTGTACGGAACTCTCGGTGGGTTTTAATTCCGCTGTGAGTACAATTTTAGATTCCCTCGATCGCCTTAGCTGTACGGCTGCGAGCCATGATCGGGTGATGGTTGTCGAAGTTATGGGTCGCACCACCGGACACTTAGCTCTACATTCTGGAATTGTTGGCGGCGCAGATGCTATCTTGATTCCAGAAATTCGCTATTCTGTCTCTGGTTTGTGTAAACGCATACAGCAGTTACGGAATTTATGGGAGCGCAAATTTGCGATCGTCGTCGTCGCTGAAGGTGCTAAAACTACCAGCGGAGAGTCCCGGTCTTATAAAGATGCTTTGGGAGAAGTGCGATTACGCGGTATAGGTGAATATGTGGCTACGGAAATTGAAACTACACTAGGGGTAGAATCGCGAGCTACAGTCCTTGGTCATGTCCAGCGGGGTGGTGCGCCTTCCTCTCAAGATCGCTTGCTGGCTACCGCTTTTGGTAAAACTGCTGTTGATGTGATTGCGGCTGAGGACTATGGCAAAATGGTGGCTTGGAGCAACCACCAAGTTGTCACCGTCTCCCTCGAAAAGGTATTTCAGAATAGCCCCCGCCTACTTGACCCTAATGGATTTTGGATAGAAACAGCCAGGGCTCTTGGTGTCTATCTGGGAGAAGAATCAGAAATACACAGTACCTGTTCCACCAGCCAAAATGGTCATCAGGATAATGTCAATATTGAAACCCCAGAAACTATACTGAACTGATATCTGAGAAATTAAAGCGATCGCTTTAAATTACGGAGGCGATTAGAGAAACTTCTCATTACCAGTAAAGCAAATAGGGGGGTCTGTTGAATGGCGAATAAAAATCGCCGTTCATCCATTGTTGCCAGTTTACAGCCAGTTTTCGCTATGGCTGTAGAGGCGCGAGTTTTCTCTGGATGAACTAGGGCTCCTTCCCCAAACACATCCCCCTTTTTCAGGGTTTCAATTACTTTTCCCTTCACCACAAAATCTACTTCCCCCTCAAGAATACCGTACATTAAATCGCCGGGTTCTCCTTCTTCAAAAATTACCTCTCCGGCCGATAAAATCTGCTCCGGCAGGTTTTCAAAAATTTGGACAGTTTGTGCAGGTTCTAACATAGCTAATGGATAATTGACAATTGACAATGGACAATGAGAAACAGGTAATAAAACTCCCTATCTTACTCCCTCTCCTTCTGGGAGAGGGAGTAAGATAGGGGGAGTAGTCCGACCATCCTTATTGTCATCTAAATCCTGAGAAACAGGATCGGTTCCCGCCCATTCTTTACGGGTGATAAATCCATCTCCATCGGGGTCCTCAACAGGTCATAACTCTTAATCCGCATGGGTTAAAGTTTCCTAACTTTCGAGGATAGTTAATCGTTCGGCGAGTAGGTCTTCCAAGGATTCTAAAGCCTTAGAAAACCCCTTGATTCCTTCCTCTAATTTTTCGGAAGCCATCGGATCTTCCTTGTGCATTTTAGCAAAGGTTGACCCATCCATTGAGATTTTTTCTATGTCCGATGATTTAGCTAATTCGGGGTCGAGTTTGCGGGGTAAATCTCCCGTTTTAGTATCAAGTTCTTCAAGAAGACTCGGAGAAATTGTGAGTAAATCACAGCCAGCCAGTTCAGTGATTTCGCCAATATTACGGAAACTCGCTCCCATCACTTCCGTGGGATAGCCGAATTTTTTGTAGTAGTTATAAATTTGGGTAACAGATTGCACCCCAGGGTCTTCATGAGGGGCATAATTTTCCCGTCCGGTCTTCTTTTTATACCAGTCTAAAATGCGACCTACAAAAGGAGAAATTAACGTCACTCCAGCTTCAGCACAGGCTACAGCTTGATGAAATCCAAATAATAGGGTAAGATTACAGTGAATTCCCTCTTTTTCCAAGATTTCGGCGGCGCGAATTCCTTCCCAAGTTGAGGCAATTTTAATCAAAATGCGATCGCGTGAAACACCGTGGGATTCATATTCAGAAATCAGATAACGAGCTGTAGCGAGCGTGCCTTCAGTATCATAAGATAAACGAGCATCAACTTCTGTCGAGACGCGACCCGGAATAATTTCCAGAATTTGTAACCCAAAAGCCACGGCTAAACGGTCCGTGGCTCGGGTAGCTACATCTTTCGGAGTCGCTTCGGTTCCTAGTTCAGCGCGAGCTTGTTTCAGGGTATCATCAACAATACCTTGATATTCTGGCATCCCTGCTGCTGCTGTAATCAAAGATGGGTTAGTAGTGGCATCTTGGGGGGTAAAGTTGTGAATAGCTTTGATATCCCCAGTATCAGCAACAACAATAGTAAAATCTCGCAGTTGTTTTAACAAAGTGTTGGACATTTTTAGCTCCTATTAGGGGTCGAGAGTAGAGTCGCCTCTACCCCCTCCCATTCAAAACAGTGCGTGAAAGTTTCCCTTCACACGGCTCCTAGTCTGATTGTTCCATTGTTAAGGATACAGCGTTGGCGTTATCTAGTGCCGTTTTATCATCGTGACAATGGCGATGTAATAGTTGAAGGTTTTTGTATTCATCCTTTCCGCCTGAGCTTCAAGGTACAATGTGGTCTACTTCAACTATATCCGATGGTGCGAAATACTGTCCACACCAGGTACATCTACCTTTTTGTTTTTTGAGTAGTTTTGCTACCCTGTTGGGCGTGTCGATTGCTTGTCCTTTTCTGGTTGCCCAGTAAGTCCAGTTTCCGTCGTATGGTGTTGCGTCAGGGCGTATTAGGGTGTGTCTAACAATCGGAGTCCAATTATGTTTCCATAGTTGGAATCCATCTTCGGTCTGGAATAACCAAGATTCATGTCTTTCTTTCCCATTGCTAAGTTTAACCGTTCCTTTGTGGAAGTAGTTTCCTAGCTTTTCGTGGTTTGCCTTTCCGCATCTTGATACTGTCCATGCCCTTAACATTAGCCACGCTGTGTGGTCTAGCTTAACGAAGGTCTCTGATGAGACTACCCCTGAGTAGTAGTTTGACCATCCCCGTATTACCGGGTTTAGCTTGCTAATCAGGGCTGATTGAGGTGCTGTTTTAAGTTGTTTTATTACACCTTTAATCGTTTGTGTATGGGCTTTAACTGCTTTGTTGCTGGGTTTTATGTGAGTTTTGAATCCTAATAGTTTGTGGGGGGTTTTATTAAATAAGAAGCCTCCTTTTCTTCTTCCCCCAAGTTTCCCAGATTTATATTTTCCTGCCGGGTATTGCCTGATATTGAATCCAAGAAAGTCGAACCCTGGTTTTTCTGTTTTACCATTGTACTCAATAGGATTGAGTGTGTGGCAAATTCGAGTTTTTTCAGGTTTTATTTCTAGTCCAACAGGTTTTAACCATTCGGAAATAGCAGTTTTGCACTGTTCAATGATTCCTAAGTCTTTGGATATGACCACAAAATCATCGGCGTATCTTATTACCGTGGCATAAGGTTTACCATTGGTACTTTTCGGATACAGTTTCTCAATTAACCTAACCATGCCATCCAGTGCAATGTTAGCTAGGAGTGGACTTATTACCCCTCCTTGAGGTGTCCCTGTTTCTGTATCTTCAAATGCGCCGTTATCTAGCACACCTGCTTTGAGTCATTGTTTCAGGTCTTTCTTCAGGCTGCTCGGACAATGAATTTTGGATAGTAGATAATCATGGTTTATTCGGTCAAAACATTTCGCTATATCTGTAGGGGTCGAGAGGGAAGTCGCCTTCCCCCACTCCCATTCAAAACCGTGCTTGATACTTTCGCATCACACGGCTCCTGATGTAGATACCCCTTGGCAACGGGAACAGAGTTACCAACCCCTGCTTTTGTACTTCAACTTTTGGAGCTAAATACAACATCGCAGTGTTTAAACTCGCTTTCGCTGTTAAACTCCTGTTGATTGCAGTAACTATATCTACACCGTGACTAGTGGGCATATCCTAACCATTACAATTAGGCTTTGGCTTTCAGTCACATCCCTTCCCCTTAAAGGCATACGATTACACTTTCACTACTCAACAAGATGTACTTGTCGAGAGCCTAAAAGGGGTTTAAACGTTCCGTTTATACGGGCATTCCATCTTTAGATTTGTCCTATCCACCGGGGTACATTAAAGGTCTGTGCACAACTTTCGTTGCTTCTGGGTAGTATATACAAACCCCCACTTTTCCCCTTGTTCTTTTGAACGCAGCGTGTCAACCTATTTCGCTACTTTATATTGACGATGGTTCAAGCCGGACATTCGGTTTCCCTAATCATGGATGGTTGGCAGTGGTCTCGTTTCTGGTGTTGGGTTGGGTTACACCTCGGAACCTTCCGTTCCCCGCTTCAATCTGACGGGTTGTGAATCCTGAAACTGGGGGGGGGGTGGCTATCGCCGTTACTCTCAACGTCCTGATTTCTCAGTTTGTTTATGACCTTGAGTCCCCTGCCTTGCTTAGATTTCTCCAAGCGTCGGGACATATAAACAGTTATGGGATGGTCAGGAATATGAATTCCTTATATTCCACCAAGGGGTGAAAGTCCCATTAGGAGGTTATTTCGGGCATCGCATCGCAGCCCTATTTCACTCCTAAACGTTTCGCACGAATCCAGAATATAATAACCTCCTTTGTTTATACTTTGAAAGATTCTGGATATTGCGTCGTGGGCTGACCGTCCGGGACGAAACCCATAGCTTGTGCTTTCAAATCTCGATTCCCATTCAGGTTCGAGAGCCGATTTAACCAAGGCTTGCCTTGCTCTGTCTTGGATAGCAGGTATTCCCAGGGGGCGTTTTTCATCCCTTCCAGGTTTTGGAATCCACACCCGTCGCAGTGGTTTTGCTTTGAGGTTTCCCTTGATGTTCTTAACAATTTCAAACCTTTGCCTTGGAGAGATTGCTCTCATTCCATCAACACCGGCTGTTTTCTTGCCTTGATTGTCTTGAGTCACTCGTCGCACTGCTAAGAGTCGGGCATAATGTGACTTCACCAGTAGACGTTGCAACCTTCGTGCCTTTGCGTCCTGTCCCGATTTAGCTGCTTGAAATATCCTCTTTTGGAGCTTGAAAACTTTTCTCTGAACTTTCGCCCATGGAATAGCTTTCGATACAAACGCACGTCTTGATTGGTTTTGATTTCTCAAATCCTTTCTTTAAACTCGCTTTCGTCATAGTAACTCCTACTAGACTCTATTCTTGTACAATCAAACCGTGACCCGTTAACATATCCCTAGCATTACAGTCGGGCATTGGCTTCTGGTCACATCTCACCCCCTAATAGGCTTACGCTTACACTACACTTTTCACTACTGACTTTCTCGACCAGATTATCAGAGCCTAAAAGGGGTTACAACGTTCCGTTTATATGGGCATTCCATCTGTAGATTTGTCCTATCCACCGGGGTACTTTTAAAGGTCTATGAAGATGGTGAAACAAAACCTCTTCTTTTCCCCTTGCTCTTTTGAACGTAGCGTGTCAACCCATTTCGCTACTTAATGGTTACGATGGTTCAAGCCGGACATTCGGTTTCCCTAATCATGGATGGTTGGCAGTGGTCGCATCTGGTAGTAGGTTCTACTTCACGCCTTCCGTTCCCCGCTTCAATCCTGGGGTTGTGATTCCCAAAACTGGGGGTGGCTATCGCCGTTACTCTTGACGCAATTGTTGAGGAATCGTTAAGATTTCCGGTTTTGCGTTTTGACCTTGGGTTCCCTGCCTTGATTTGGTATCATAAAGATACAAATCGTCGGGACATATAAACAGTTATGGGGATGGTCAGGAGTGCGCTCCTTATATTCAACCAAGGGGTTGAAATCCCCACCAGGCGGTTATTTCGGGTATTGCAACCCTATTTCATGCCTGAACGTCTCGCACAGTTTCATCCATTATAGCAATCAGCCATGATTGATAACTGTTCATGGCTGCTCATCCTCTGGTCAAGTGAGTTAGCCTTCTAGCTACTACCCTGATGAATAGCCCCTAAAACATCCATTGACTACTGAACATGATTCACTATTTATTAGGGGTCGAAAATAGAGTCACCTCTATCTCCTCCCTTTCAGAACCGTGCGTGAAAGTTTCCCTTCACACGGCTCCTGGTTTGATTGCTCCCTTGTGAAGGATACAGCGTTAGCGTTATCAAGTGCCGTCTTATCATCGCGGGTGTGGCGGTGTAATAGCTGAAGATTCTTGTATTCATCCTTTCCGCCGAGGCTTCGAGGTATAGCACAAAACAGAACAGTTAGGACGTATAATGGCAAGGATATCTACAGAAGACCCAAAATGCCAGCCCCCTACAGTTACGACCTCAGACAAAAAGTTATTGATACAATTGAACTAGACGGTATGCCCAAAACAGAAGCCAGTCAAGTTTTCCATGTCAGCCGGAACGCCATTAATCTCTGGCTGCAAAGAAAAGCACAGACCGGAGACTTCCTCCCTAAACCTAATCACCCACCTGGCAATAACCACAAAATTACCGACTGGCATAAATTCAAGGCTTTTGCCCAAGAGCATGGCGATCAAACCTCCGCTCCAATGGCTGAACTTTGGGATGACGACATCTCTCCTCGCACCATATCCAGAGCCTTGAAGAAAATTGGCTTCACCAGAAAAAAAACTTACGGCTACCAAGAACGTTGGAAGCAACAGCGAGAGGAGTTTATTGCTCAGATTGAACAGATGGAGCCGAGCCGGAAGGGTTGGTTTACCTCGATGAAGCTGGCATGAATAGTCAAGACTCGGATTATCCTTATGGTTACTGCGAGGAAGGAAAACGCTTCCATGCCCTCAAATCAGGGAAGAGGCAGGGCAGGGTGAGCTATATGGCCCCATGGTGTGATCAACAACTCTTAGCCCCCTTTAGCTTTGAGGGTTGTTGTAATCGGACAGTGTTTGAGTTGAGTTGTGGTTGGAGTTCATCTTAATTCCAACACTGAAGCCAGGTCAGACTCTAGTGCTAGACAATGCAACGTTTCATAAAGGGGGGCGGATTGCTGAACTGGTGGAGGCAGCTCAATGCCGTTTACTCTATCTTCCGCCTTATTCGCCAGACCTCAACAAGATAGAGAAATGTTGGTCGTGGCTGAAAGCCCGTATTCGCCACGGTATTGAGCAGTTTGATTCTCTCCATGATGCCATGGATTCCGTTCTCAAGGCTGCGTCCTAACCGTATTGACTAGTGCTATATATATGGCGATAGCGAGTTTAAAGAAAGGGTTTGGGAAACCAAAACCAATCAAGACTACGAACAACGCATGGAAAGTAATCCCATGGACTAAGGTTCAACGGAAAGTTTTCAAGCTCCAAAAGAGTATATTTCAAGCAGCTAAATCGGGACAGGATGCAAAGGCTAGAAGGTGGCAACGTCTATTGGTGAAATCATATTATGCGTGCGAGACGTTTAGGAGTGAAATAGGGATGCAATGCCCGAAATAGCCTCCTAGTGGGACTTCCACCCCTTGGTGGAATATAAGGGACTCGTATCCTGACCATCCCATAACTGTTTATATGTCCCGACGCTTGGAGAAATCTGAGCAAGGCAGGGGACTCAAGGTCATAAACAAACTGAGAAATCAGGGAGTAGAGAGTAAAGGCGATAGCCACCCCCAATTTCAGGATACACGATTCTGGGATTGAAGCGGGGAACGGAAGGCGTGAGGTAGAACCTACTACCAAATGCGACCACTGCCAACCATCCATGACTAGGGAAACCGAATGTCTGGCTTGAACCATCGTAATGATTTAGCAGCGTAATAGGTTGCCACGCTGCGCTCAAAAGAGCAAGGGGAAAAGTAGGGTTTTGCATAAAACACCTACACAGACCTTTTTAAGTACCCCGGTGGAGAGGACAAGTCTAAAGATGGAATGCCCATATAAACGGAACGTTTAAACTCCTCATTGGTTCTCCTTATCAAAAAAGTGAGCAATATTACTCACAAGGAGTAGTGAAAAGTGTAAGCGTATACCATTGAGGGGAAAGGATGTGACTGAAAGCCAATGCCTAATTGTAATGATTAGGATATGCCCACTAGTCACGGTGTAGATATAGAGACTGCGACAAGTAGGAGTAATATGACGAGAGCGAGTTTAAAGACTACGAGTTGTATGCCAAGCTCCCAAAGTTGGAATCATAAAGCGGGGGTTCGTAACCCTGTTCCTAGTGACAAAAAGGGTATCTACATTAGGAGCCGTATGAGGTGAAAGTCTCAAGTACGGTTTGGAAGTGGAGTTGGGGAAGGTGACTTCCCTTTCGACCATAACCCGACTCTTAGCAGTACGGCTGTAGGGGCGGGTTCCACGGTCAGCCATGCTTCCCAACAGTCAGCTTAATAAACCCGCCCCCCAAGATAATCAAGGCAAGAAAACGGCTGGAGTCGATGGAGTAAGAGTAATCTCTCCAAGGCCAAGGTTTGAGCTTGTTGAGAGCATTAAGGGAAACCTCAAAACAAAACCACTGCGACGGGTGTGGATACCAAAACCTGGAAGGGATGAAAAACGCCCTCTAGGAATACCCACAATCCAGGTGTTGCATCATAGAAAATGATATTCTCAAATAAATCAAGATAAATTGTCCTTATTGCCAAAGCCATAAAGTAGTCAAAAATGGTCATCGTCAGGGAAAACAGAGTTACCTGTGCCGTGAATGTGGTCGCCAATTTCGAGAAAATCCCTGTCCTGGAGGTTACAGTTCTGATGTCAAAGAGCTTTGTGTGAAAATGTCCCTCAATGGCATGGGATTTCGAGCCATTGAGAGAGTCACTGGTATTTCTCACAACACAATACTTAACTGGGTTAGAGTTGCAGAAACCCACATTGATGAGGCAAACTATGAAATTCCTGAAATAGCTCAAATTGATGAGCTTCAGACTTTTGTGGGTTCAAAAAAAAACCATCTGGGTCTGGACAGTTGTGAATACCAAACTGCCTGGAATTCTGAAGTTTGTCATAGGCGACCGCTCATTGCTGACTTTTACCACATTATGGCAAATGATTCAGGGCTGGGCTGGTTTTCTATATATTACGGACGGATACAAAGTTTATCCTTGCTTAATTGAGGATTGCAATCATCTAGTCAGCAAAACGGCTATGACAAGAGTAGAAGGAGAAAACTGCCGTCTGAGGCACTATTTAGCCAGGCTACATCGCAAAACTTTGTGTGATTCCAAGTCCACTGAGATGTTGTACAAATCAATTCGCTTACTTATCTATTATTTGAAGCATGGACAACTTCCTCCGTTCTCTTAATCATTCCTCACTGTGCAATACCCACAATCCAAGATAGAGCAAGGCAAGCCTTGGTTAAGTCGGCTCTCGAACCTGAATGGGAATCGAGATTTGAAAGCACAAGCTATGGGTTCCGTCCTGGACGGTCAGCCCACGATGCAATATCCAGAATCTACCAAAGTATAGCACAAGACAGAACACTTAGGACGTATAATGGAGAGGACGAGATGACTAAGAAGACCAAAAATGCCAGCCCCCTATAGTTACGACCTCAGACAAAAAGTTATTGATGCCATTGAACTAGACGGTATGCCCAAAACAGAAGCCAGTCAAGTTTTCCATGTCAGCAGGAACACCATTAATCTCTGGCTGCAAAGAAAAGCACAGACCGGAGACTTCCTCCCTAAACCTCATCACCGACCTGGCAATAACCACAAAATTACCGACTGGCAAAAATTCAAGGCTTTTGCCCAAGAGCATGGCGACAAAACAGCAGCTCAAATGGCTGAACTTTGGGATGACGACATCTCTCCTCGCACCATATCCAGAGCCTTGAAGAAAATTGGCTTCACCAGAAAAAAAAACTTACGGCTACCAAGAACGTGATGAGCAACAGCGAGAGGAGTTTATTGCTCAGATTGAACAGATGGAGCCACAAGAAGTGGTCTACCTCGATGAAGCCGGCATGAATAGTCAGGACTCGGATTACCCTTATGGTTACTGCGAGGAAGGAAAACGCTTCCATGCACTCAAATCAGGGAAGAGGCAGGGCAGGGTAAGTATGATAGCCGCATGGTGTCATCAACAACTCTTAGCTCCCTTTAGCTTTGAGGGTTGTTGTCATCGGACAGTGTTTGAGTTGTGGTTGGAGTTCATCTTAATTCCAACATTGAAGCCAGGTCAGACTCTAGTATTGGACAATGCAACGTTTCATAAAGGGGGACGGATTGCTGAACTGGTGGAGGCAGCTCAATGCCGTTTACTCTATCTACCACCTTATTCGCCAGACCTCAACAAGATAGAGAAATGTTGGTCGTGGCTGAAAGCCCGTATTCGCCACTGCATTGAGCAGTTTGATTCTCTCCATGATGCCATGGATTCCGTTCTCAAAGCTGCGTCCTAACCACCTTGACTAATACTATATAAACAAAGGAGGTTATTATATACTGGATTCGTGCGAAACGTTTAGGAGTGAAATAGGGCTGCGATGCCCGAAATAACCTCCTAATGGGACTTTCACTCCTTGGTGGAATATAAGGAATTCATATTCCTGACCATCCCATAACTGTTTATATGTCCCGACGCTTGGAGAAATCTAAGCAAGGCAGGGGACTCAAGGTCATAAACAAACTGAGAAATCAGGACGTTGAGAGTAACGGCGATAGCCACCCCCAGTTTCAGGATTCACAACCCGTCAGATTGAAGCGGGGAACGGAAGGTTCCGAGGTGTAACCCAACACCAGAAACGAGACCACTGCCAACCATCCATGATTAGGGAAACCGAATGTCCGGCTTGAACCATCGTCAATATAAAGTAGCGAAATAGGTTGACACGCTGCGTTCAAAAGAACAAGGGGAAAAGTGGGGGTTTGTATATACTACCCAGAAGCAACGAAAGTTGTGCACAGACCTTTAATGTACCCCGGTGGATAGGACAAATCTAAAGATGGAATGCCCGTATAAACGGAACGTTTAAACCCCTTTTAGGCTCTCGACAAGTACATCTTGTTGAGTAGTGAAAGTGTAATCGTATGCCTTTAAGGGGAAGGGATGTGACTGAAAGCCAAAGCCTAATTGTAATGGTTAGGATAGGATATGCCCACTAGTCACGGTGTAGATATAGTTACTGCAATCAACAGGAGTTTAACGGCGAAAGCGAGTTTAAACACTACGATGTTGTATTTAGCTCCAAAAGTTGAAGTACAAAAGCAGGGGTTGGTAACTCTGTTCCCGTTGCCAAGGGGTATCTACATCAGGAGCCGTGCGATGCGAAAGTATCAAGCACGGTTTTGAATGGGAGTGGGGGAAGGCGACTTCCCTCTCGACCCCTACCGGACATAGCTAAATGCTTTGACCGAATAAACCATGATTACCTACTGTCCAAAATTCATTGTCCAAGCAACCTCAAGAAAGACCTGAAACAATGGCTCAAAGCTGGGGTGCTAGACAACGGTGTATTTGAGGATACAGAATCAGGGACACCTCAAGGAGGGGTAATAAGTCCAATACTCGCCAACATCGCACTGGATGGCATGGTTAGGCTCATAAAAACAATGTATCCCAAGAAAGCAAACAGAGCACAAGCTACTGTTATAAGATACGCTGATGACTTTGTTGTGATATCCCCATCACTAGAAATCATTGAACAGTGCAAAACTGCTATTTCCGAGTGGCTAAAACCTGTTGGACTAGAAATAAAACCTGAAAAGACTCGAATTTGCTACACACTCAATCCCATTGAGTACAACGGCAAGACTGAGGAACCTGGGTTTGATTTTTGAGGATTCAATGTTAGGCAATATCCGGTAGGAAAATATAAATCTGGGAAAAGTCAAAAAAGGTTCAAAACCCACATCAAACCCAGCAATAAAGCAGTTAAAGCTCATACAGAAGTAATTAAGGGTGTAATAAAACAACATAAAACAGCACCCCAATCAGCTCTGATAAGCAAACTAAACCCAAGTATAAAGGGATGGTCAAACTACTACTCAGGGGTAGTCTCATCTGAGACATTCAATAAACTGGATAACATAACAGTCTGGTTAATGTTACGGGCATGGACAGTATCAAGATGCAGAAAGGCAAACTACGAGAAGCTAGGAAACTACTTCCAACAAGGAACGGTTAAACTTAGCAATGGGAAAGAAAGACATGAATCTTGGTTATTCAAGACTAAAGATGGATTTCAACTATGGAAACATAATTGGACTCCGATTGTCAGACATACCACAATACGCCCTGATGCAACACCATACGACGGAAACTGGACTTACTGGGCAACCAGAAAAGGACAAGCAATCGACACGCCAATTAGGGTAGCAAAACTACTCAAAAAGCAAAAAGGCAAGTGTACCTGGTGTGGGCAATACTTTACCCCATCAGACCTAATTGAAGTAGACCACATTGTACCTCGAAGCCTCGGTGGAAAGGATGAATACAAAAATCTTCAGCTATTACACCGCCACACCCGCGACGATAAGACGGCACTTGACAAGGCCAACGCTGTGTCCTTAACAATGGAGCAGTCAAACTAGGAGCCGTGTGAAGGGAAACTTTCACGCACGGTTCTGAATGGGAGGGGATGGAGGCGACTCCATTCTCGACCCCTAATCGGGGACTTGAACAGGTTTTCGCCAAAATGAGAATTGCTGCGGGGCTTGTATCCCATTAGCTTTGGTCAAAAGTAGGGTAAACTTAAATATTGTGATACTCCAGCGCTCCAGATAGCCCATTCCATTGTGATCGGGTCAGATGAATTGGTGCGGTGTGTGCTACCATGTTCAAGCGTAATTATAACCAGCGGGGACTGCTATCGTCACATTTGGAGAAAATATTGGATAGTGGGGCTAGGCGGAATACTCACTATAAAAGGCTCGAACCCGATAAGCGGTGGTAATACACGAGCTTGTGGGAGAAGCCCGCACCATAATCTGGCATCAGTGTCGGGAGTACCTCACTAAAGGTCAGTCAACAACCCACTGTTAACATCGAAAACCAGAATATGATTAAACCTAGGAATAAAGCTTAAACAGCATCAGAGGATAATCACCGTGCTTTATTTAGCGGAAGTACAAAAGCAGAAAAGTGGTTTTATAGGTGGCGGTCGGGCTGAACTCAAGTTGCTGGTTTGTCAGCGGGGCGAGAACAATTGGAGCGCCGTACCGGGGGACGATCTGGTTCCGGCGGAGGATGCCAACAGCTATAAGGATGGCGCTCTAGTGTTAGTCGAACTCAATGCCAGCAAACAAGTTCAGCGCATCGAGGACGGCAAAAAACTGGTCAGAATTCTTGAAGATTTTTCCCGATTGCAAGACAGATTCAAAAATCAACAAGAAGAAATCGAACAGTGGAAAGAATCCCTCACCTACCAAACTCAAGAACTAAATCGCCGAGAACAAGAACTAAATCGCCGAGAAATGGAAATGGAATCTCGGCGAGAACAGATGGATCATCTGGAAGCTGAACTCGATAAGCTCGAACAACAACGACAGAGCCTGGAAAGGAGCAAACAACAAGAGGAGAAACTGCGAGCTGAAATAGACAAGGCTCGCCACGAAGTTGAGAGTAGCCGATCGCAACTTGAAGAAGAAAAGCGATCGCTTGAGGAACAGCGGGCAGAACTGGAAACCCATAAAGGATTAAGCCCAGAAAAAGCCCAAGAAATGCAAGCACTTCTGGAGCTACTCTCAGGTGGTAACTCTATCGAGTCTCTCAGAGAATTGATAGAGCGAGCCCAAAACCAGATCAATGATGGCATCTCTGTAGGACAAACCTACCGTCAGCAAATGGAAGAACACCGCAACCGTGCTTCTGAGTTGCAGCAGGAGGTAGACCAAGTGACTACACTGCGCCATCAGTGGTCAGAATGGCATCAGTCCCACATCACGTTGTTAAATGATCGGGCACAACTGAACTCCCGCCAAAATCTGTTGGAATTCAATGAACAACAAATTCAGCGATTAGAACAAAATATTGAATACCGACAGGCCCTGTTAGAGCAACTGCAACGTCTTTCTGAGTCGGTTGCTAGTCGTTCCACTTCTGGAGTTAAGGTAGATACGGCACCCTTGCAGAAAATGCCCATTGAACAACTACAGGCGGAAGTTCAACGCTTGCAGGAAGAATGGGATCGATGGTTCCGCATGGTTAAAGAACAAGAAGAGGAACTCAAATACAAACAAGAGGAAATTGAGGAACTTCAACAGGAAATTAATCGGGCTTCTGGGAGCGTTCGCGCTCAGAAAGAATCGGATCTAGCCGATGAACAAGATGCCTATCAAATGCTGAATAAAACCCTAGAAGGACAGCGTCGGACTTTGGGGGAAAGGGAAGACCACATGAACCAGTATCAAGCGGTTTTGCTACAACGACAAGGTAGCGCCGGAACTGTTGATATGGGGGTTGCTCTTGGCTTTCCGTCAATTCTGGCTGCTATTGAAAAACAGCAGCAAGCCAGCCGAAGTGAACTTGAGCAGTTGCGCGATCGCACGGAACAATTAAAAACTGAAATTTCTAACACGGACGCGCAATTGTCCCAACAAGAAACTGAACAGGAACAGAAACGTCAGCAACTAGAAGCCCAAGAACAGAGTTGGATTAAACAAAAACAAACGTTAGCTGAAATTCAAGGTCGCGCTAATCTCTATGAAGAATTACTACCATCCCTTGAGGAAAACTGGAATAATTTACAAGAGCAGATCGAATCGTTGTTAACACAATTTAATCAAATTCAGGAACTCAGCCAACAGCAAACTCAAACACAAGGAGAACTTAGTCAACTAATATCTGGTCTGATTTCCTAAACTGAGGATGAAACCCAGAAACAAGTCAAGTCATAAGTGCGAAACCTTCAGGCATGAAATAGGGTTGAAATACCTGAAATAGCCGCCTGGTGGGGGTTTCATCCCCTAGGCGGAATACAAGGAACGCACTCCTGACCGACCCCATAACTGTTTATATGTCCCTAAGTTTTGTATCCCAAGATACCAAAATTAGGCAGGGAACCCAAGGTCAACACGCTCTGTAACAAATCGGGTAGGGGTCGAGAATGGAGTCACCTCCATCCCCTCCCATTCAAAACCGTGCTTGAGATTTTCACCTCACACGGCTCCTGGTGTGGATGCCCACATTGTCAGTGGCACAGCGATACCAACCGCTGCTTTGTCCTTCTTTGTTCAGAGCTATAGCACAAGACAGAAAAGTTAGGACGTATAGCATTAGTCAAGGTGGTTAGGACGCAGCTTGGAGAACGGAATCCATGGCATCATGGAGAGAATCAAACTGCTCACGTGCAGTGGCGAATACGGGCTTTCAGCCACGACCAACATTTCTCTATCTTGTTGAGGTCTGGCGAATAAGGCGAAAGATAGAGTAAACGGCATTGAGCTGCCTCCACCAGTTCAGCAATCCGTCCCCCTTTATGAAACGTTGCATTGTCCAATACTAGAGTCTGACCTGGCTTCAATGTTGGAATTAAGATGAACTCCAACCACAACTCAAACAAACACTGTCCGATTACAACAACCCTCAAAGCTAAAGGGAGCTAAGAGTTGTTGATGACACCATGCGGCTATCATACTTACCCTGCCCTGCCTCTTCCCTGATTTGAGTGCATGGAAGCGTTTTCCTTCCTCGCAGTAACCATAAGGGTAATCCGAGTCCTGACTATTCATGCCGGCTTCATCGAGGTAGACCACTTCTTGTGGCTCCATCTGTTCAATCTGAGCCATAAACTCCTCTCGCTGTTGCTTCCAACGTTCTTGGTAGCCGTAAGTTTTTTTCTGGTGCAGCCAATTTTCTTCAAGGCTCTGGATATGGTGCGAGGAGAGATGTCGTCATCCCAAAGTTCAGCCATTTGAGCTGCTGTTTTGTCGCCATGCTCTTGGGCAAAAGCCTTGAATTTTTGCCAGTCGGTAATTTTGTGGTTATTGCCAGGTCGGTGATGAGGTTTAGGGAGGAAGTCTCCGGTCTGTGCTTTTCTTTGCAGCCAGAGATTAATGGTGTTCCGGCTGACATGGAAAACTTGACTGGCTTCTGTTTTGGGCATACCGTCTAGTTCAATGGCATCAATAACTTTTTGTCTGAGGTCGTAACTATAGGGGGCTGGCATTTTGGGTCTTCTTAGTCATCTCGTCCTCTCCATTATACGTCCTAAGTGTTCTGTCTTGTGCTATATGTAGATATCCTTGCCATTATACGTCCTAACTTTTCTGTCTTGTGCTATAATTATTAATTATTAATTATTCATTGTAGGGGCGCGCCTCAGCCGTCAATTATCAATTCCCCACCCAGGTTTTGGTAAACCCGCCCCACCGTTTCCCCTGAGAAACCCGGTTTCTCAAAGAAACCGGGTTTCTTGACCACGATATGGGTGGTGCGTCAGATGAACCAAATTGGCCGTTGACCCGATAGGTTATCCCTCTGACGCACCCTACGAGGGTGATAATTATTAATTATTAATTGTAGGGGCGCGCCTCGGCCGTCAATTCTCAATTCCCCACCCAGGTTGTGGTAAACCCGCCCCACCGTTTCCCCTGAGAAACCCGGTTTCTCAAAGAAACCGGGTTTCTTGACCACGATATGGGGGTGGTGCGTCAGATGAACCAAATTGGCCGTTGACCCGATAGGTTATCCCTCTGACGCACCCTACGAGGGTGATAATTATTAATTATTAATTGTAGGGGCGCGCCTCGGCCGTCAATTCTCAATTCCCCACCCAGGTTGTGGTAAACCCGCCCCACCGTTTCCCCTGAGAAACCCGGTTTCTCAAAGAAACCGGGTTTCTTGACCACGATATGGGTGGTGCGTCAGATGAACCAAATTGGCCGTTGACCCGATAGGTTATCCCTCTGACGCACCCTACGAGGGTGATAATTATTAATTATTAATTGTAGGGGCGCGCCTCGGCCGTCAATTCTCAATTCCCCACCCAGGTTGTGGTAAACCCGCCCCACCGTTTCCCCTGAGAAACCCGGTTTCTTTGAGAAACCGGGTTTCTTGACCACGATATGGGTGGTGCGTCAGATGAACCAAATTGGCCGTTGACCCGATAGGTTATCCCTCTGACGCACCCTACGAGGGTGATAATTATTAATTATTAATTATTAATTGTAGGGGCGCGCCTCGGCCGTCAATTCTCAATTCCCCACCCAGGTTGTGGTAAACCCGCCCCACCGTTTCCCCTGAGAAACCCGGTTTCTTTGAGAAACCGGGTTTCTTGACCACGATATGGGTGGTGCGTCAGATGAACCAAATTGGCCGTTGACCCGATAGGTTATCCCTCTGACGCACCCTACGAGGGTGATAATTATTAATTATTAATTGTAGGGGCGCGCCTCGGCCGTCAATTATCAATTCCCCACCCAGGTTTTGGTAAACCCGCCCCACCGTTTCCCCTGAGAAACCCGGTTTCTTTGAGAAACCGGGTTTCTTGACCACGATATGGGTGGTGCGTCAGATGAACCAAATTGGCCGTTGACCCGATAGGTTATCCCTCTGACGCACCCTACGAGGGTGATAATTATTAATTATTAATTGTAGGGGCGCGCCTCGGCCGTCAATTCTCAATTCCCCACCCAGGTTGTGGTAAACCCGCCCCACCGTTTCCCCTGAGAAACCCGGTTTCTTTGAGAAACCGGGTTTCTTGACCACGATATGGGTGGTGCGTCAGATGAACCAAATTGGCCGTTGACCCGATAGGTTATCCCTCTGACGCACCCTACGAGGGTGATAATTATTAATTATTAATTGTAGGGGCGCGCCTCGGCCGTCAATTCTCAATTCCCCACCCAGGTTGTGGTAAACCCGCCCCACCGTTTCCCCTGAGAAACCCGGTTTCTTGACCACGATATGGGGGTGGTGCCGTGGTGCGTCAGATGAACCAAATTGGCCGTTAACCCGATATGTTATCCCTCTGACGCACCCTACGCACTAGAATAATGATGATTCGGTTATTATCTATATTTGGTAGTCTGACCCACCCTGCTATATGAAAAAAGCGCTAATTTGTGGAATATCTGGACAAGATGGAGCCTATTTAGCCTCACTGCTGTTAGATAAAGGCTATGCCGTATATGGTACTTCCCGTGATGCACAGATGTCATCATTTCGGAACTTGAAAAGGTTGGGAATTTATGACCGAGTGAAATTATATTCCATGTCTCTCACCGACTTTCGTAGTGTTCTTCAAGTTTTGACCCAGGTTGAACCACAGGAAGTCTATAACTTGGCGGGTCAGAGTTCCGTGGGTCTATCCTTTGACCAACCTGTGGAAACCCTCGATAGTATCGCTGGGGGAACCCTCAACCTCTTAGAAGCGATCCGATTTACTGGCGCACCTATTAAACTCTATAATGCTGGGTCTAGTGAGTGTTTTGGTGATACCTACGGCGAACCTGCTGATGAAAATACCCCCTTTCGTCCTCGCAGTCCCTACGCGGTCGCTAAGTCCGCCGCCTTTTGGGAAGTCGCTAACTATCGCGAAGCCTATGGTTTATTTGCTTGTTCTGGAATACTATTTAACCATGAGTCCCCCCTGAGACCCTCCCGGTTTGTGACTCAGAAAATTATTCATGGAGCCTGTGCGATCGCCTCTGGAAATCAGGATAAACTATATTTGGGTAGAATCTCCGTGCAGCGAGATTGGGGTTGGGCTCCTGAGTATGTCGAGGCCATGTATTTGATGCTTCAGCAGCCACAAGCTGATGATTATGCGATCGCTACCGGGGAAACTTACTCTCTTGAGGATTTTGTCAAAACTGCTTTTGATTGTGTCGGTCTAAACTGGGAAGATTTTGTCGAAACTGACCAAAGCCTCTACCGTCCTACAGATATCGCTGTCGGTCGCGCCTCCCCCGCTAAGGCTAAACATAAGTTAGGATGGGAGGCTCAGGTTAAAATGCCTGATATAGTCAAAATGATGGTGCAAGCGCAACAGGAGCGATCGCCATAATACCTACATAGATATGATATAATATCATAGTCTATGCTGACAACTCTGATTTTTGATTAATTATTTACTAATGGCTAAAAACAAAGAAGTTCACATTCTGGAAGTTGTCTTAGTCCCTAAAGAGGAATGTGAGTCCCTGCTGGGTTTTATGATTGATAGACCCCAAGCCGAAGCTAAACTTAACTCTGCGGAAATTGAATTTTCCGGTTGGGTATTGGGTAAAACTTTACCCGCTATTGCTGTGGAAATCCTACAGGGGGAAAAGATTGTTAAAACTATTTCCGTCAGTGATTCTCGTCCTGATGTCGCCAGGGTTTACCCTGACGCACCAAGCGCCAGTATTAGTGGCTTTAAAGAAATTATTGATTTGGGGGAATTTTCTGGGGAAAATGAACTCACTGTACAGGCTATTTTGCGGGATGATAGTATTGTTACTATCGGACAGGTGCGATTCCAAACTCCTGAATCGGCTCAAGTTTCCCAATCCCCAACTGTGATATCATCTGAAAAGCTGGAACGTGCTAGGGCGGATTTAGAGCGATCGCGTCAATTTTTGGAACAGGTAAAAGCCGACTTAGCCAAATACGAAGTTAACCCATAACCGCAGCTATATGGTCATCCCGCCGCTGGGAAACCCCTAGGAACCCGGACAGTTGGTTGATTAACCCCACCCACATCAACCTATGTTGGGTTCCACTTCCTTTCAACCCACCAACCCAGGAGAATTATAATTGTATGTGGTCGCCATATTGGGCGCGCAAACCCTCCCAGGCTTCTACCTGTCCTGGTTCATATTCTCCGGGTTTTCCCCATTGTAAAAAAGCACTTAAAGCTGGTTGATTTTCAGCATCTAAAAACCGAATCGCATAGGTAGTAAAATTCCCGCGCTTCGCTTCTCCCGTCTCAAATTTAACCGCTTTAATTTGGTCAATATTTAGGTGGAATTCAAACAAATCGCTGTGCATATTAGCATACATTCCTTTCGGAAGTTCTGCATAAAATAGCTTTTGAATTTTCCCCTTAACTTCCAGAACAGCAGCACTACTGGTCACAATTAAGCGCAAAGTTCCCAAACTTTCGCAAGACTCTAACAACTCTTTTAAATCAGCCATAGTTATTCTCAGCTATTACCTATCCAGTAATAGTCATTTATTTTTCATGTCGTTCATAGGCGGCGACAATGCGCTGAACCAGAGGATTCCGCACCACATCCGCCTGAGAAAACTCACAGAAAGCTATCCCTTCAATATTTTGCAGAATCTTGAGGGCAACTGTCAACCCCGAAGATTGATTTAGTGGTAGATCCGTCTGGGTAATATCACCCGTTACCACCATGCGCGATCGCGACCCTAAACGAGTCAGCACCATTTTCATTTGTCCGGGAGTCGTATTTTGCGCCTCATCAAGGATGATAAAGGAATTATTGAGAGTGCGTCCCCGCATATAAGCAATAGGCGCAACTTCAATCACTCCCCTTTCCATCAAATTAGCTGCTTTTTCTGGGTCTACCAACTCATAAATCGCATCATAAAGAGGTCGCAAATAGGGATTAACCTTTTGCTGCAAATCTCCCGGAAGGAAGCCTAGACGTTCCCCCGCTTCCACCGCTGGACGGGTAAGAATTAACCTTTCGTATTGGTCAGAAAGTAACGCCTGAAGCGCGATAATTGCTGCTAGATAAGTTTTACCAGTTCCCGCTGGTCCAATGCAAAAAGTTAAATCATGGGTGCGGATAGCTTGGATATATTGTCGCTGACGGAAAGTTTTAGCGCGTATATCCTGACCTCGGCGAGTTCTCGCTAAAACATCCTGCTGAAGTTCCCGCAGATTAGCTTCTTGGTGGGTATTAATAGCATGACGTGCGGTTAGAATATCGGGGTCTGTGATAGTTTTACCATTTTCCCAAAAAGGTTTGAGGGATTCTATCAAAACTCGGCACAATTCCACCTGTTTAGTCGTACCACTAATCAGCAAATCTTGACCCCGCAAAACTATCTGAGTTCCAGTTTGTTTAGACAGGGTTTTGAGATTATCTTCTTGATAACCCCCTAAAGCGATCGCACTTTCGATAGTAGGTAACTGAATCGTCAGTCGCTCAGTCATTCACGTAAAACTCCTGGGAGGGTTGGAAGCTCCGTGATTTATCGCGGAGAGGAAAACCGACTCAAGCAGCTTTAGCCGCCAGCACCCCCTTGCGGGGTGGAGGGGTATGGTTGCCCCTCCATGGAGCTATGGTTGGCTCCGACTCCCTTGCGGGGTAATGTTTGCTTCGCCAATGTTCAGAGTCGGTACTATCCAAATCGCACGTCCTTAACCCCTTAGAGATGTTTAACGATTCGGTTCTAGGGCCTGGAACTAGCACGCATTCCAGGGTAGGAACTTTAACTCTTGCTCTGAACGTAGCCAGTTAAGGCTATAGCTGGTCAGCTACCTGAAAGGGGGGCACGAAGCCCCTGTGCTTCAGCCGGGGGTGCTGACCAAACATCATCTATACACCAGACAAATACAGGACAATCAATCAGGAAAGCGACAGACAGGCGTTCCTTGCGTCGCTTTCCTTAGCAACAGAAAACTATCCGTCTCTATGAATTGGTCCCCTAGGGGTAGATGGACGAGTTGGGCGGCTGGTACGTTTCGGAGACGGACGGTTTGCTGAAGCCCGAGGCGGACGACCTGGGGTAGGACTGTCTTCGTAAATATCTAAATACACCGATTCCCCCGCCACTCTAGCGATCGCAGATAGAACATTACGAATCGCCTGGATATTATGTCCCGAACGACCATAAACTAAACACGGCCCTTATCTTCCGCCTCAAAAGCCAATCTCACCCAAATTTTGCGGTGAGCTGGCGATCGCTCACAATCAACCCGCAGCGCCTCTGGCGACCCCAAAAACGGGCTAATTAAGAATCGTACCAACTCCCCATAATTAGGATTGGCTGACAGGTTCTGGGATACTGGGTTCAGCGATGACTCCGGACTTGAGTTGTTCAAATACATTGGCTTTTTGCAGGATGTTACGCACAGTTCTAGTAGGTTGAGCCCCTTGTTTCAGCCGTCGAATAATAGCCGGGGTATCCAATCTAGTTTCATCCGTTCTGGGGTTATAAAAACCCAACTCTTCCAGAGGACGACCTTCACGACGCGACAGACTATCCATCGCCACAATCCGATAACTAGCTTCTCGTTTCTTACCGTAACGTTTCAATCTCAGTTTGATCATTTGGTTTTAATCAACTCTCCTTATGAATTTTAAGCTATTGTAGCAGTCTAGGACAGACTGACCAGCAAATCCGCCTCTCAATGGGGTAACTTAGTATTATAGCATTCCCAGAACCCGACAAAAGTCAACTCCCACAGTTAAAGCTGACCGAAACCCTTTTTCTTTTTGGCTTTCTTTTTCTTCTTCTTGCCGCCAGCCATACCCGGCATTCCCATACCCGGCATTCCCATACCCGGCATTCCCATACCCGGAAACTGACCCTTACCCATTTGTTGCATCAAGCTCCGCATCCGCTGAAAATCGCTCACCAAACGCATCACATCCTTTTCCGCATATCCAGCCCCTTTAGCCACCCGCTTACGTCTTGAGGGCGAATTTGACAGCAACTCAGGATTCTTCCGCTCCTCAATAGTCATAGAATTAATCATAGCCTCCGAGCGTTTAAGCTGGCTTTCCCCCGCGTCCAACTGCTCCTGAGAGATTTTATTCATCCCCGGAATGAGTTTAACCAACCCCCCCAAAGACCCCATATTTTTCATCAACCGGGTCTGCTTGAGAAAATCCGTGAAGTCAAACTTAGCCTCTAAAATCTTCTCCTGCATCTTCTCAGCATCGGCGATATCAAACTCTTCCTGAGCCTTTTCCACCAATGTGAGGATGTCACCCATACCCAAAATTCTGGATGCCATACGTTCCGGGTAAAAAGGTTGTAGGGCTTCTACCTTTTCCCCGACCCCGACAAACTTAATCGGAGCGCCGGAAACTCGCCGAATTGACAGAGCCGCGCCGCCGCGACTATCCCCGTCCATTTTAGTGAGGATAGCACCAGTAATGCCAATTCGGTCATTAAAGGTCTGAGTCAGGGTAGCTGCTTCCTGACCCGTCATGGCATCAACTACTAACAAGGTCTCGTGAGGTTGAACCGTCTCCTTTATTTGAGCCAGTTCCGCCATCATATTCTGGTCAATTTGTAACCGACCAGCCGTATCAATGATAATTGTATCAATACCCTGGGCTTTGCCGTACTCAATACCCTGGCGAGCAATTTCTACCGGGTCGGCATCTTTCCCTAACTCGAATACGGGAACATTTATCTGTTTCCCCAGAGTCATTAACTGGTCAATAGCTGCTGGTCGGTAAACGTCCGTAGCTACTAACAGGCTGCTGCGATTCTCTTTTTGTAGGTGCAAGGCTAACTTAGCGGAAGCTGTAGTTTTACCTGTACCCTGCAAACCTGCCATTAACACGATGGTTGGTGGTTGTTGGGCTTCAGCCAGGGGAACATTGCTTTCCCCCATGACTTTCACTAACTCATCGTGAACAATTTTGATAAACTGTTGACCGGGTTTCACGCCGGATACTACTTGCGAACCCTGGGCTTGAACGCCAACCTCTTTGATAAAATCTTTAACTACCATCAGGTTAACGTCGGCTTCCAATAGGGCGCGACGAACTTCTTTCAGAGCTTCCTGGATATTGGATTCTGTAATTTTGTCCTGACCCCGGAGTTTTTTCCAGGCGGACTCTAAACGTTCAGAAAGGGCATCGAACATAAATAATAATGCTTTAGTGAAAGGTTCTGGCTGCTATAATTTTGGCCATGGGGCGATCGCATTTTACCACAGCAACCTAACGAAAAATGTCTCCCTCCCCGAACGCACCTCCAATCAGGCGAGTAATTGGGCAGGATATCCGGTTAAGGCTATGGCGGGCGATCGCATTTAATGCCGTATTTTTGGCAAAAACTCCCCGGGTAGGATTCGAACCTACGACCAATCGGTTAACAGCCGACCGCTCTACCACTGAGCTACCGAGGAAAGTGGGTTGTGGTTGTCTTAGCCACAGTTAACTATAGTAACCCAGTGGTAAAATTTTGTCAAGCATTTTGCTCAAATTTATTTTAGCCCCATCCGCAACTGATCCAAACGCCTTTGAGACTCAGGATCTAGGGAACTGTCAAGAAAGCGACTCCTCGATCGCTTAGGAGTTTGGTGGCGACGTTGGCGCTGTCGATTAGAAGCCTCAACCGCTTCGGATAACTGCATTGCAGACATCCATTCTGCACCGTAGCCCATCACAGTTAACTGTTGTGCGCGGTCTGAGGTAGCCACCAGCAACCGTCGCCGTGATAGTCGCAACTTATGACACAGGGAGGCACACATTTTTTCTATATAAGTGTCAGCAGTTTGACCATAACCTGTATAGTGAATCAACAGATTACGACTGATCTTTTCACTGACACCGGGAGTATTCTGATAGTGAGCATCGAAGACAATGCGAGCATCGAGACCTTCAAAAGCACTGTAGTTAATCAGAGTTTCGATCAGATGTCGCCGGGCTGACTCCATGCTTTCCCCGTCGCGCTTTTGTTGTAAACGGGGCCAGATTCCGATGATGTTATAACCGTCTACAAACAGGACGGCATTGGTTAAAGGGCGTGACATGATTTATTACTGCAAAGCTCATATTGAACAGTGGACAATTTTTGCTTAGTTTCAATAATGGCATTTTTTTCGTTAGGTAGGATGAAAAAATCAAGGTCCAAAATCTAGGTTTGATGATTTTGCATCAATCGCCGTTTCAGGGGTTCAGGGTTTCCCTGAGCCACCACACGGCCGTTTTCCAACAAAAAAGCACCATCGCTGTAGTCAAGTTCATCGAGGCGGTGTGTCACCCAGAGGGCGGTAATGCCGCGATTTTTGACTAAATGGCGAACTTGAATAACCAGGTCTCGCTGACTGTCTGGGTCTAGTAGGGCGGTGGGTTCATCGAAAAGTAGGACTTCACAATGTCTAGCGATCGCACCGGCGATCGCAATCCGTTGTTTTTGTCCTCCGCTGAGGGCATAAATAGGGCGGCGCTGCAATTCCAGCAATTTCACCGCCGCCAAAGCATCCTCAACCCGTCGCCTAACTTCCACTAGGGGGAGGCGATCTTCCACCAAACCAAAGGCCACATCTGCCCCCACAGTAGGCATAACCAATTGGTGATCAGGATTTTGGAAGACAAACCCCACCCGTCCCTTAATGTTAATCTCACCGGACTGGGACTCCAGCAGTCCAGTTAGTAGCCGCAACAGAGTTGATTTCCCGCTGCCATTCGTACCAAGTAACATCCAAAATTCCCCGGCGGGGACGGCTAGGGAACAAGAAGTCAGGACTCTAGTCTAGCACCTCCCGACCATTGAAAGTTCAGGTTTTTGACTTCAATAGCCGGTAGGGGTGTTTGGGGTTGGGCAGATTGGCTCATTCTGTTAAGGCTACAAATCCCGGAGATCTACCTGTAGCTGTGGTCCCCGATTTTTCGGAAATCTGCACAGCCGAAATTTCGCTGCTGAGGACAGCTACTTTTTTATCGGTCATTTTCTCGCAGGTTAACTCCAACAGTTGCCCATGGTCCGAACGCATCATGTCTAGTACCTGGTTATAGACCCCCATAGCGTCCTCTTGGGTCTTTCTTTGTACCGATAGGGGAACCGGGACATATTTCACGATGATGTCAATGGTGAACATAGAAAAGTCTTAAAAAAAGGTTAAGTTTAACACCGACTCTCACCAGTATGTCAGATATCGGCACTGTCTGGTTAACATCGCAGCCCTTAAATCCCAATCTCTGAGGCGATCGCATCACTTCTGGGGCTTCCGGCTGACCCCCACTAGGACCCTCGCGATTAATTTTATTCTGAGACTTGCCAATCTGAGAATTTATGTTTATACTGTTAAGATAGGTAAAGAAAAGTTAACGGCATCGATCATATCCCTAACTTTCTGTTAAGAACGGGAAGCTAGATTTTAAAATAGAGTGCAGTTGGCTGATTTACTGGAAATCATAATTTATTCGGAGATTTGGGTTTATGACAATAGCAGTCGAACGCCCTCAAGTCACCAGAGGATGGTTTGATGTCCTCGATGACTGGCTGAAGCGTGATCGCTTTGTATTCGTAGGATGGTCTGGTATCCTGCTTTTCCCCTGTGCCTATCTATCTATCGGCGGATGGCTCACCGGAACTACCTTTGTTACCTCTTGGTACACTCACGGACCGTCGCCAGTTCCTACCTCGAAGGCTGCAACTTCCTGACCGCTGCAGTCAGCACCCCCGCCAACAGTTTGGGTCACTCCCTGCTGTTCCTGTGGGGTCCCGAAGCTCAGTGGGACTTTACCCGCTGGTGTCAATTAGGGGGTTTATGGGCTTTTGTAGCTCTACACGGAGCTTTCGCGCTAATTGGGTTCTGCCTGCGTCAGTTAGAAATCGCCCGCTTAGTTGGCATTCGTCCTTATAATGCGATCGCTTTCACCGGTCCTATTGCCGTGTTCGTGAGCGTATTCTTAATGTACCCCTTGGGTCAATCTGGATGGTTCTTTGCTCCCAGCTTTGGTGTAGCAGGCATCTTCCGGTTTATCCTATTCTTCCAAGGATTCCACAACTGGACGCTCAACCCCTTCCACATGATGGGAGTTGCCGGCATCCTGGGTGGTGCGCTACTCTGTGCTATTCACGGTGCTACAGTAGAAAACACCCTGTTTGAAGACGGAGAAGGATCTAACACCTTCCGTGCTTTTGAACCCACCCAAGCCGAAGAAACCTACTCCATGGTGACAGCTAACCGCTTCTGGTCCCAGATTTTCGGTATTGCTTTTTCCAACAAACGCTGGTTACACTTCTTCATGCTGTTTGTTCCTGTAACAGGGCTGTGGATGTGTTCCATCGGTGTAGTAGGTCTAGCTTTGAACCTGCGTGCTTATGACTTCGTGTCACAAGAATTGCGCGCGGCAGAAGATCCTGAGTTTGAAACCTTCTCTTCTATACTAAGAACATTCTACTTAACGAAGGTATTCGCGCTTGGATGGCTCCAGCCGATCAACCTCACCAAAACTTTGTATTCCCCGAAGAAGTTCTACCTCGCGGTAACGCTCTGTAATCTGGGACTACTCACATAACCACCAATTAACCCCCTTTCCTCAACGGATTGGGGGTTTTGGTTTGATTTTGATTTTATGGGTTCAAAAGGCTTCTGATGGTTTCGATCCGATCGCGATTAACTCCCAAATCTGACTCTCCGAGTCGGGATGCCGATCGCACTTGAATCACCCCCGCCTCATCATCCAAATAAAATTCTACATCATCCACAAAGCCCATAATCGCCGAGGTAAATTCGGCATTAAGATAATGGTCATCCGCCGTCACGATTTTGGCGTTGTCCATACTCTCCACCACTTGTTTGATTTGAGCGAATGCTTCCTCCCCAGAGGTGGAATAGGTGAAAGGTTCGATATAGTGAACCCCGTCCTGGCTTTGGGTGGAAACGCAGTTAGGGGAAGCAGGACAATCGGAAAGATAGCCGTCGTGTACTCCTAGGTTATCGGGTCGCTTTCCTGAGAAGGAAAACAGACTCCCTAGGACGCTGGGATGGGTAGGCGCAGCCACCGCGACGGTTTCCCCCCCAAAATATCCAACCAGTCCCAACCATAAGGCGATCGCCATCGGTAGTAATTTCTTGTGCAAGAATCTTAGGGGCGAAATCTGCATATATATAACTCTCCCGTTAAATTGATTGATATCGATACTTCCCCGATTCTATCCCAGGAGGCGATCGCCCTGTAGCGCGACGGGGGAGGAATAGGTAATCATCAATTACTTAGAAGCCGGGAGTTTAAACCTCATCCTGCCGGAACTAACCGAGTCACTTTTAGGCGAAAATTTCCGCCTCTTCTTTCCCCAAAGGCGCGAACTCTCACAATATAATCCCCTCCCTCCATAATGCGAGCAAACAGGAGAGAGTTGGTTGTCCCGTCCGGGCCGTCGTCATTTTCTGCGATCGCTATACCATCATCCGATAACAACACCACCACAGTATCAAATTCATCCGACATCAGCTCAATCATCACTTGTTCATTGCTTGGGAGACGGACGCGATAATCCCGTAAAAAGCCGCCATCTCCTATGGGAATATCTCGTTCCGAGAGGATGTCCTCTACCACCTCACCCGGAACGATGGAAATGGGTTGATACATGACCTGTTGCGCTTGTAGCGGACCTGTTGCCAGTGCTAATGTACAAGCCGTGAGACTCGCCAGTAAACTTGAAGACCAAGAGGAAATAGACAGGTTTTTCATAGAGTTTAGAGTTACCGTGAAAATGAAACCCTTTTATGAGAATCTGTGCCTGGCGCGCTGAAAACCTTTCCCGTAGCGACAAACCTCGCCCTATGACTCCCTGACCGAAAACTAGAAACCAACCATTAACCCGGTTTTTGCCTCGCCCGGAATATATATATGGCGGCACACTTTCCCATGGTGTTATATTACGTCAAATTTCCCCGGAAGTCAAGCCCCCATCCCCAAAAATTTCCGCACCCGTCAACGCCATCTCTAGCCTGCATAAAAAACCCCTGCCAGAATCGATAGAACATTGTTAGCATAATTAGTGAGATAAGATATCTGGGAGGCATTGGGAAGATGGCAACAACCTTAGCACAGGTGGCGGGTTTTCTGGATAACCGCCGATGGCACTACCACAGCGACACCGACCGAAATCGCATCATTACTTTACTGGGGTACAGTCCGAACAGGTCGAGAATTTCACGATTGTCATTCAACTACAGGAAGACGGGGAATATTTAGCCCTGTTTGCGCCGCAACTCTTGAACCTGAAAAACCATGTATATAAAGGCGTGGCATTTCAGACAAGCCTTCCTGTTGAGCCATCTTCTCAAAATATTCGATGACCTCAATTCCCAGAGAAATAGTGACTTGTTTTTTTAAGGGTTCCGCAAAAGGATTGGGTCTCCTTTTCATTTGGGAAAGCGGATATTCCGGTTCCATGAGTTTATCTCCGATATTCTTGGCTATGCGGTGCGTCAGGTGACGCACCCTACGAGGGTGATAATTATTAATTATTAATTGTAGGGGCGGGTTCTGCGGTCAAATTTCCCTCCCAACGAGGATATTAATAAACCCGCCCCCAAACCCGTCGCCGTCAACGGTCAATTTTCCCTCTCCCACGGCTGAGAAACCCGGTTTCTTTGAGAAACCGGGTTTCTTGATTTCGGCGGTCAAACCCCGGTTTTTTCAACAGGACTATGCGGTGCGTCAGGTGACGCACCCTACGAGGGTGATAATTATTAATTATTAATTGTAGGGGCGGGTTCTGCGGTCAAATTTCCCTCCCAACGAGGATATTAATAAACCCGCCCCCAAACCCGTCGCCGTCAACGGTCAATTTTCCCTCTCCCACGGCTGAGAAACCCGGTTTCTTTGAGAAACCGGGTTTCTTGATTTCGGCGGTCAAACCCCGGTTTTTTCAACAGGACTATGCTATGCGGTGCGTCAGGTGACGCACCCTACGAGGGTGATAATTATTAATTATTAATTGTAGGGGCGGGTTCTGCGGTCAAATTTCCCTCCCAACGAGGATATTAATAAACCCGCCCCCAAACCCGTCGCCGTCAACGGTTGATAAACCGCGTTTTCAACAGGACTATGCGGTGCGTCAGATGACACACCCTACGGTTGCTGAGAAACCGGGTTTCTTGATTTCGGCGGTCAAACCCCGGTTTTTTCAACAGGACTATGCGGTGCGTCAGGTGACGCACCCTACGAGGGTGATAATTATTAATTATTAATTGTAGGGGCGGGTTCTGCGGTCAAATTTCCCTCCCAACGAGGATATTAATAAACCCGCCCCCAAACCCGTCGCCGTCAACGGTTGATAAACCGCGTTTTCAACAGGACTATGCGGTGCGTCAGATGACACACCCTACGGTTGCTGAGAAACCGGGTTTCTTGATTTCGGCGGTCAAACCCCGGTTTTTTCAACAGGACTATGCGGTGCGTCAGGTGACGCACCCTACGAGGGTGATAATTATTAATTATTAATTGTAGGGGCGGGTTCTGCGGTCAAATTTCCCTCCCAACGAGGATATTAATAAACCCGCCCCCAAACCCGTCGCCGTCAACGGTTGATAAACCGCGTTTTCAACAGGACTATGCTATGCGGTGCGTCAGATGACACACCCTACGGTTGCTGAGAAACCGGGTTTCTTGATTTCGGCGGTCAAACCCCGGTTTTTTCAACAGGACTATGCGGTGCGTCAGGTGACACACCCTACGGCTACTGAGAAACCGGGTTTCTTGATTTCGGCGGTTAAGTTAAACCCCGGTTTTTAATTAGCCGTTTACCCGATGGGTTATCCCCCACAGGCATATATATGCGCCCACCTTTTCCCATGCTATTATGATATGTCAAGTCCTCCTCAAAGTCAACCCCTAATTAGGAGAAATTTTGGGGGGATTAAGAAGATTATGGAAAGTGCGATCGCACTGGGGGAAATGTGGGATAATCTCAGGAGGTCTACCGAGTTGATAAATCTGGCAATGACACGAGATTCTAAATGTCCCGATAAGGAAGTAAAAGAGATTTTGCGCCGATCGCTAAAAACCTAATCGGTGAAAGAACGTAAACGCCTACGACGGGAGGCGATGCGAATGATGATAGCTGCACCGGAACACTGTTTTTGGAAGGGAGAACCGCCACAATATCGCGATGATTTGATATATATTGAAGCGACGGCGGCGGCTTGGGATTGGATTATATCGATCGCAAAATTCATGGAAATGTCCGGGGTGGCGAAGTTTATGACCCCGATATTGACAACGCTGCTAGTCCCTTCACTCTCTGGAATATTCGCTGCAAATGGGCATATCAAGACATCCTGAAAAAACGCAGACAGTTAATCGATGATCATCCCCCCACACCAGACCCAGAAACACCTTACAATATTGAAAATGAACCGCAGCCGTCGGTAGATATTCCTCGGTTACAACGCATTCGCCGAGAAATTGAAAATGACCCAACGGGGGAGTTAAGGAGTTCTTTTGTACGCAAAACCCCACCGCCGCCGATTACGGTTCAAGATGCTTTATTGTTCATTTATGATTGCGTGTCTCGCGGGGAAAAATACACCCTAAAATTGGTGGCGGAACATTTTAAGATCCCGCCGGGTGTCGTCAACTCTGCTTGGAGTCGCACCATCAGTCCCCTGTTGAAAAAAATGGGCGATCGCCTATCTCAGGAACTAGATTTATATGATGGGGATATTTACCCTGAAACAAGCTGTTAACCAGAGGATTATTTAAGCATCATGAACACTCAAGAATTATTCGGTCAACTGATTCCGATACCCCCGCAAATCACCGATTATTTACAAAGGGTTTCCCGTGACATTGAACCCTCCCAATTTCCAGAGATTGCGGAAAGAGCGATCGCTGTTTGGGTGGTGCATCGATATCTAAAAAGGTTCGATTATCAATCGGATTTCCGCAGCAGTAGCGCCTGGAATATCGCCGCCCAGGTTTTGACGGATTGGGGGGATTTGGAAATCTGGGAAGAAGGGGAAAGTTTGGGCATTGTGGAATGTATCCCCCTCCCAGCGAATGCCGAAAGTTTGGAGATTCCCGAAGGTGCCGTAATAAGCGATCGCATAGCCTATATTGCAGTAGAAATTAACCCGCCCCAAACCTGGGGAAAAATTGTCGGATTTACCCCCACCCTAGAAATAGAAGACCCGGAATTGAGTATCGATCGCGAAGACCTGTTAGAATGCGATCGACTGTTGGATTTATTGGAACTCGCCGAACCCCTCGCCGACCCGTCCCGATTTGCCGAATTAGAGTCCTATTGGTCGGGTTTGGGTGAATGGTCTGCGGAAGCACGCCAAGCAGTTGTCGCCCAACTGGAAAGAGCCTTATTATTGGAAACCATGGAACCCCTACAAGTGGAGTCCGCCGCCCAGGAAGTAGAAGCGTTAATCGCCCAATCTGTAGCCGAGTCAGCGCGAGAATTGGCAGTGCGAGAAAATGCCGAAGATGAGTCTCGCCAAGAACTGCGATCGATTTTGCGGCGGTTATTCGAGTCATTGCGGGGAGCAGAAGATTAATCACCAGCCCCCCTACCCCCAAGGGATGGCAAGGCTCTAGGAGCCTCCTGGGGCTTGTTGGTGGCGATCGCGGTTGAGGGTGCAACCTGCCCCTGCATAAAAAATCACGATTTCCCAGTTAGTTATCTAGGGGGGTTCTCCCCAAATATAACTATCGAATTGCAGGCACAATCATGGAACATATAGCCAACATTCTGCCCAACGTGATTCCCCATATCAACACCGCCCAAAACGGCTTATATCCCCTGGTAGAAAATGCGATCTTCACCTCTGCTATCAGCCTAGACCGCCTACCCTACGCCGTCCGCTGGCACATTCCGGCTAAGAAATATTCCCAGGCGAAAGGCTGGCTGGAAGAACTGACCCGACCCGCCGGAGGCCACAACGCCACCTTTTCCCATGGCAATTGGTGGAGTCCGGTCACCAAAACTTGGGTGAAAGAACCGATAGTTTTGGTAAAATCTTACATGACGGCTGCGGTTTTGGATCAACACCTAGGGGCAATGCTGCGGGGTTCTTATCGCATGGGTCGCACACTGGGAGAAGAAGCGATCGCTTTGGAAATTCTCAGCCATAACATCATGCTAGTCATTCCCACAGATACTCGGATCTCCCCTTGACTCCCGACGGCTGTCGCCCGTCATTCTCCCGTAGAGAAGCAGAAGCCCCGCACCTATCCTAACGGGTGGGTGTCGGGAATATGTCATGGTATACCAATTTTGATAAAATGAGAACTATAGACCGACAGTGAAACCGGAACCAGATACCATGGCTAAAACCGTTGCCGATGTAATGACCCCTAATCCCCTTGTGATTAGTCCTGATGCGCCCCTGGCTGATGCGATCGCCCTACTAGCCCAGAACCGAATTGGAGGGCTTCCCGTGATGGATAACACGGGTAAATTGGTGGGCTTTATCTCAGAAACTGATATTATCTGGCAGCAAAGTGGCGTGACCCCACCAGCCTACATCACTATTCTCGACAGTGTGATTTATCTGGAAAATCCCTCTCGCTACGAAAAAGAACTACATAAAGCCCTAGGTCAAACCGTGGGAGACGTGATGAGTAACGGACCCATGATCACCATTAAACCAGATTGCTCTCTGTCAGAAGCAGCCCGGTTGATGAACCAAAAACAAGTGCATCGGCTGCCAGTTTTGGATGGATCCAAAAAATTAATCGGTATTTTGACCTGTGGGGATATTATCCGAGTCATGGCTATGGGTACTGATGACGACTAAAGCACATCGGTTTCCCCAGTTGTTGTGAGTTTTCTCTCATCGCCGAATAAGATGGGAATAGTCCTTAAAGGTTAGTTCTCCCCCTAGGGTGAGAGTCGCCCCGGACCTTAACCGACAGCAACTGCTTAACTGTTTAACCAAAATGACTATTACTCCAGAGTCCATTATGCAACAACTGAGTTCGGAAAATCTTGGCGATCGCTTACGGGCAGTTAACCAAATCCGTCAACTCGAAAAAAATATCGGCTTTCAACTCCTGCAAACGGCGATCGCTGACCGAGATACCCGAGTCCGATATGCAGCAGTTAGCCAAATGGCCAGCCTCGGACACCAAGATCGCGATCGGTCTTTAACCCTGTTGCGCGATTGTCTGCTTAATGACCCAGAAGCTGATGTCCAAGCCGCCGCAGCCGATTCCATTGGGGCTTTGAAACTCACAGAAGCCTTTGAAGACCTGCATCAGGTTTACCATAATACCTCTGAATGGTTGGTGCAATTGAGCATTATTGCCGCTTTAGGAGAATTGGGAGATCCGCGCGGCTTTGAACTCCTCCAAGATGGCTTGATTAATGGCAACGAATTGATCCAAACCGTTGCTATCAGCGCTTTGGGAGAATTGGGCGATCGTCAAGCCATACCCCTATTGATATCTCGTGCATCAGACCCAGATTGGCAGATCCGCCACCGCATCGCCCAAGCCTTATCTCGCCTGGGGGGTGAGGAAGTTCAAGAGGTTTTGCAACAATTGGCTACTGATGAAGTTTCCCAAGTCGCCCAAGAAGCACAATCAACACAAAATTCCTAAAATCTGGGTTTCTCAGACGGTGCAATTTCTGGTAGCGTAAATATAAAGTACGAGCCGAAAAGGCTGATCTCGGCTAATCTATCGTTATTTGTACTTACGCTTATCCTTTCTGCTTGGGAGAAAAAAATGTTAACACTTCTGTTTCAAGTGCTTTTGGCGGCTTTGGTGATTGTGTCCTTCCTCATGATTGTCGCAGTCCCTGTGGCTTATGCTTCTCCTCAAAATTGGAGTCAGTCTAAGCCCCTCATTTTTATCGGTTCTGGCCTGTGGGCGGTTCTGGTGATTTTAGTAGGAGTTTTTAACTACTTGGTTGTTTAGCCCCTAGGCTATTGACAACCAACTTAGAAGAGGTGAGAGGAATGGGGAAATCTTCCGCCCCAAACCTCTATCCTCACATCCTCGATAGATAATTTAGACTACTTATATTATGACGGTTTTTGAAGGTACTTTTACTCAGCTTGACTCGGTAAAGTTGGCGATCGTAATTGGTCGGTTTAACGATTTGATTACCACTAAACTACTAGAAGGGTGTCAAGATTGTTTAAAACGACATGGGGTAAATCCTGATCCCCACGGGACTCAGGTTGATTATATTTGGGTTCCTGGTAGTTTTGAAATTCCCATGGTTGCTAATCAATTAGCCCTCAGCGGTCGCTATGATGCTATTATTTGTCTGGGGGCGGTCATTCGTGGACACACTCCCCATTTTGATTATGTGGCGGCGGAAGTGTCTAAGGGAATTGCCGCTTCTGCCTTCCAAACTGGCGTACCTGTGATATTTGGTATCTTAACTACTGACTCTATGCAACAGGCCTTGGAACGCGCCGGAATTAAAAGCAACAAGGGCTGGGATTATGCTATGAATGCCCTGGAAATGGCAAGCCTAATGCGACAAATGCGCCATAAAGGACGCTCAGGGCCTTATTTGCCTAATACTATTGGTGCGACATCAACTCCGGTTTTATCAGCCGGTGTCGATACCGATGAACAGTCGGAATTGTCTACGGAATCAGGCGATCGCTCTAATCAATAATACTGTAAATAATAGAATTGGGTAAATGCTCAAGATTTCATCTGTTAATTATTGGAGATTGTCGGGATGATTGACCATGAAAATTAAACAGGCGATCGACCTCCATAAATTCTTGACTTTCCTGGTAGTCCTGGGGTTGATGGTCGCATATAATAACTTTACTATCGGCCCCTGGGTTTATCTCGCTCTCCACGGAACCTATGGGATTTTGTGGTTGCTAAAAAGCCGTATTTATCCAGATAAACAGTGGGAAAAACAAGTTCCTTGGTGGCAGGGAGTGGGCGTGTTTACGTTTTTAATCTTATATTGGGTGGCTCCATTTATATTAGTTAGTAGTCACTCAGAACCAGCCCCTATATTAATTTCTGCCGCCATTTCTATTAACCTGTTCGGGGTATTTTTGCACTACAGCAGTGATGCTCAAAAATACTACACCTTAAAATATAAACCCGGATTAATTACTGAGGGATTTTTTGCCCGTTCTCGGAATATTAATTATGGGGGAGAACTTCTGATTTACCTATCTTTTGCTATGTTAGCACAGCATTGGCTACCGTTTTTGATTCTGGGCTTATTTGCGATCGCTATTTTTCTGCCCAATATGCTCAAAAAAGATGAATCCCTCTCCCGCTACCCAGAATTTGAACAATATCGCCAAAATTCGGGGCTACTCTTGCCCAAATTATGGGGCAAAATCCCCGACTCTAACCCTAGTGCGATCGCCCCAAATAATGATGGATGATTCCCTGAATTTAATCTTACTGTTAAAAATAGTAAAGATATAGAGATAAAATAGACATATTGCGAGACAATATGTTTAGGGAATACCGATAGGGTAGTCCCGGATACCGTTGAGTTTTAGTTATTTACCCAATTAACTGGGTAGGAGGTTGTGATATGGTACAAGCTGTGATTCCTAGTGCCGTCAAATATTCCATTCAAGTCATTCAAGACGAGGCGCGTAACCTCGTAGAAAAAGGATTAATCGATCGCCATCAACCAATTTACACCATGTGCCAGTATATCCCAGCCCGTGAGTGGGATTGGGTCGAGTGTGAATTAGAACAAAATGATTTTTTGCTCAGAGATCGAGTCATTGACCTTTTAGGTCGTGAGGACTGGAAGGAAGACTAGATTGATAGATAAGGATATTAGCATAAATCTTCGCGTCAGCTTGATTAGGGCGCTGGCTAATTGCGCCCTGGTAACTGCTATTTTAAGAATCCGTCGGAGAATCAATATTAGCCTTGAATGGGGACGGTGGGCGATCGCTACTCCAAGCCCACCAAGCACAACCACATTGACAGTGATAAAATTCTTGCCACTTGCGGCGGTTATTATCCCCATACACAGGCGATCGGCGATTAATCCACACCTGTTGAGCTTCTAAACTGCTGGCCGAACATTGGGGACAGCAAAACTCAAAGGCGTGAACAGCATCACTGGTCCAGTTAGGCGGTGTTAGCTGAAAAGCATCCATTTTAATCAGACTTTTTGCCCTATTGTAGAGTGTATTTGGCTATGGCAACATACCCAATTCAAATATGCTTGCATTTCAACCGGATCTGGTGCAAGATTCGTAGTAACCAAAATCCTTAGCTACCCATTTATCATCGGGTGATGACTTAGCTCAAAGGTCTATATCCACCCCCGGATCAGTCAAAGCTATGGTTGCGGGTGCAGCTTCTCCATTATTCAGTTTCCGCACTTAGGGAAAGATTTATGAATCTACTGCTGAATTTAATTTCCCTACTGGGAATTGCTGGTTTGTGCTTTATTGCTTGGTTAGGTTCCGAAAACAAGCGCGTCATCCCCTGGAATGTGATCTTTTGGGGAATAGGCTTACAAATGGTTATTGGACTCATTGTATTTGTCTTAGGTAGCCAATTAGTCGAGGGACTCAGCACCCTGCTTAACTCAATTTTGGACGCTTCCGAAGCTGGGGCGCGATTCTTATTTGGTGGACCACAATCAATTTTGGTAGCTGACCCAGACTTTCGCGCTGGTCCGGGTCCCGCTGGACGTTGGATTGCTAGGGCTGTGGGAACTCCCTTTGTCGCAGTTCCGGGCGATCGCATTGGTCCCGATAATCTTAACCCCGGTTTTGCTTATGTTCTAGCATTTCGCGCCCTTCCCCAAGTCATTTTCTTTGCAGGTTTGGTCAGCTTATTATATAGACTGAATATCATTCAGCCTGTTGTACAAATATTCGCCAAAATCTTTCAGAAAACCATGGGAATTAGTGGCGCTGAATCCCTATCCGGTGCTGCTAATATTTTTGTGGGTATTGAATCTGCGATCGCGGTAAAACCCTATTTATTAGACATGACCCGCAGCGAACTCTGTGCCATTCTCGCCAGTTGTTTCGGGTCGATCGCTTCCTCCGTTTTAGCATTATATGCAGGATTTCTCAGACCGACTTTTCCCAACATCACCGGACACCTAGTTTCTGCCTCTTTAATGACAATTCCCGCCTGTTTTGTCATTGCCAAAATTCTAGTTCCAGAAACTGATCAACCCAAAACTCTGGGGAAAGTTCCCGAAGAACCAAAAGCCGATAAAGCCAGCCTCCCTAACCCTATGGATAGCTTAATCGGTGGTGCTTTAGATGGCGTGAAAATGGCAGTAGGAATAGCCGCCGCCTTGATTGCAATTTTGGGAATGGTCGCTTTAGTCAATTTGGTTTTTGCTACTTTGGCAGGATTTTCCGAAAGTGATTTTTTCCTCCTTAGTTGGATAGGTAATCTATTTCAGGTCATTACCCTACAAAACATTTTGGGAGCCTTATTTTTACCTCTGACTTTTTTAACTGGGGTTTCCCTCGAATGGCAAGAACTATGGCAGTCTTCCCTGTTAATTGGCAGAAGGCTTTTGGAAACTAATATCCCCCCCTATCAAGCCCTCGCTCAACTTAATGCTAACGGCGAAATTAGCAACCGCGCCATGTTAATTGTTAGCTATGTTTTGTGCGGATTTACTCATTTTGCCTCCTATGGAATTTTCGTCGGTGGTTTATCTTCCTTAATTCCTAGCCGACGTTCGGAAGTCGCATCTTTAGGCTTTACTGCCTTATGGGCAGGTACTTTAGCCACTTTAATGACAGGCTGTATGGCGGGATTCTTTGACTTTGGAAATCCTGCTATTTTTGGAAAATAATTAACTAGATTAATTCGGGCTTATTTTGAGGAGGAATTATGCAACCAAAACGCCTGAAAATTATAGGCTTGGGACTCATCACCGCTTTACTTTTATTGGTGTTCGGTAATATGGATCGCCTACCATTTACCAGCATATCAGGAGAATCGGCGATCGCTCAACAGACCACTCCGACACCCACTCCGACACCCACCCCAGAAGCTACCCCAGAAGCTACCCCAGAAGCCACCCCAGAACCCGCACCGCCGCCGGAACCGACAAATTCTGTGGAAGCATTACCCCTAAGTGGTAGCGCCTTCAAGGACCCCCAAGGTCGTTTTGAGGTGGGGATTATTCAAGATTTTAATGTCGGGTTTGCGGGCAATTTTCCCCTGTTTGAGTCACCAGATGGTAACTTGGCTTATACAGTGGTAGCTAGATATCGCGAAAGCGATCGCACTTTACCCGAATTAGCGATCGCGCAAATTGCGATCGAAATCTTTGAGCGCGGGGAAGGTTTTAGACCCGGAAATTTTGAAACTTTGGGGACTGGGGAAGTACAAATGCCTTGGACAGGAACCTTAAAAATCGGAGCCAGAAGCCAGCCTATGTCAGGAGTAATTTTTGCTCGTCAAGCTGGTAATCAAATCCTAGTTTTATTAGTGTCTGCCACAGCAGCAGGAGCCCCCAACATAGAGGGAGCAGTTGCAGCTTTATCCGACACACTACAACCTCTGTAAAAGTAATTAATAATTAATAATTAATAATTAATAATTATTAATTATTAATTGTAGGGGCGGGTTCTGCCGTCAATTTTCCATCCCCACCAGGATATTAATAAACCCGCCCCACCGTTTCTTTTAGAAACCCGGTTTCTCAAAGAAACCGGGTTTCTGGACCACGATATGGGTTGGTGCGGTTGACCCGATAGGTTATCCCTGTGACGCACCCTACCAGGGTGATAATAATTAATTGATAATTATTAATTGTAGGGGCGGGTTCCACCGTCAATTTTCCATCCCCACCAGGATATTAATAAACCCGCCCCACCGCCGATAATCAATTGTAGGGGCGGGTTCTGCCGTCAATTTTCCATCCCCACCAGGATATTAATAAACCCGCCCCACCGTTTCCCCTGAGAAACCCGGTTTCTCAAAGAAACCGGGTTTCTGGACCACGATATGGGTTGGTGCGGTTGACCCGATAGGTTATCCCTGTGACGCACCCTACCAGGGTGATAATAATTAATTGATAATTATTAATTGTAGGGGCGGGTTCCGCCGTCAATTTTCCATCCCCACCAGGATATTAATAAACCCGCCCCACCGCCGATAATCAATTGTAGGGGCGGGTTCTGCCGTCAATTTTCCATCCCCACCAGGATATTAATAAACCCGCCCCACCGTTTCCCCTGAGAAACCCGGTTTCTCAAAGAAACCGGGTTTCTGGACCACGATATGGGTTGGTGCGGTTGACCCGATAGGTTATCCCTGTGACGCACCCTACCAGGGTGATAATAATTAATTGATAATTATTAATTGTAGGGGCGGGTTCCGCCGTCAATTTTCCATCCCCACCAGGATATTAATAAACCCGCCCCACCGCCGATAATCAATTGTAGGGGCGGGTTCTGCCGTCAATTTTCCATCCCCACCAGGATATTAATAAACCCGCCCCACCGTTTCCCCTGAGAAACCCGGTTTCTCAAAGAAACCGGGTTTCTGGACCACGATATGGGGGTGGTGTCGTGGTGCGTCAGATGAACCCAATTGGCCGTTGACCCGATAGGTTATCCATATAACGCACCCTACGGGGGTGATAATAATCAATTATTAATTATTAATTGTTAACTATGAATCCTGATACAGAAATCCGTCATCTATTAGATTTAATGCCAGCCTCCGGTCGCATGATGGCTAGACTAATTGCTAATCCTCGACAGTCTACTGTAATTCAATGTGAATTTCCCCTTCCGTGGAAAACTACTAGACCCATTTTGATTAATTTTGACTTGTGGAAACAGCTATCAAGACCTCAGCGAGATTTATTGTTGTTGCGGACTGTTAGTTGGGTTACTAATGTGCAATGGTTTAAACCTGACTGGAATCAAGGCATTGTGGTGGCGGGAATAGTCGGAGTTGGGGTACAATTTATGCAGCAGGATGCTGTTGGTGTTCTCCTGGCTGGAGGATTAGCTGCTATAGGTGTGCGTCGGGTATGGCAGGCTAATCAACGCTCTGAGATGGAGTTAGAAGCTGATGATATCGCCATTAGGGTAGCCGCGCGACGGGGTTATGAGGAAGCGATCGCAGCAGCCGCTTTAGCAGAGGCGATCGAAGTTGTGGCTACAATTGAGGGTCGCCGGGGATTGAGTTTTATGGAATTAGTCCGCTGTCAGCATCTCAAAGCGATCGCCAACTCTTATAAGGGCCATAATTAATACGATCGCACCATTCGCCAAGTTTGAATAGCCTAACTTACCAGAGGGGAGAATCAGCTCCCCTGTGTTTTCAACGTCGCCAAAGGGTTTCGCCGCCGGGACGGTCAATTAGCGTCACACCATTAGCCTGTAGTTGGTCACGAATGCGATCGCCTTCCGCATAGTTTTTAGCCTTTCTAGCCGACTGTCGTTGTTTAACCAAATCCTCAATTTCAGCGTCGCTAATTCCCTGAGTCGCCGCTGGTGGTTGTGCTTGTGTTACAGCTTCCAACCCGAAAACTCCCGCTAACTCCACCAAAGTTTTCCAGGTCGCATAAATGCGATCGCTCGGGGTATCAGTCTTACCTTCATGAGCCAATAAATTCCCTTGGCGGCGCAACTCTTTAGCCAATTCAAACAACACAGCCAAACCCCCAGGAGTATTAAAATCATCATCCATAGCCACTCGGAAGCGTTGGAGTGCATCTTCTGTCGTGTCGTATTTACTGGGAGATGAATCAGCAGACCACCCCAAGCGCGCGCCGTATTGTTCCGCAAATAATAACCCATCTTTCAAGGTTTCCCAGCCATTTTTAGCTGAGGCGATCGCCTCATCAGTAAAATCGAGAGGTTTACGATAGTGACCCTGTAGAATAAATAAGCGCACCACCATAGGGTCTACAGGGCGATCGAGCAATTCACGAATCGTCGTAAAATTGCCCAAAGACTTAGACATTTTTTCCCCACCGACCGTCACCATACCATTGTGCATCCAATATCGAGCCAGAGTTTTACCAGTCGCCGCCTCAGACTGAGCGATTTCATTTTCATGGTGAGGAAACACCAAATCACCCCCGCCGCCGTGAATATCAATAGTTTCTCCCAGTAGTTGTCGGACCATAGCCGAACATTCAATGTGCCACCCCGGACGACCGGGACCCCAAGGAGAATCCCAGGCGGGTTCTCCCGGTTTAGCAGCTTTCCAGAGAGCAAAATCCGCCGGATTTTTTTTCTTGAGAGTTTCCGGGTCAGCCACAGCTACGCGACCACTAGCCCCCATTTGTAGGTCTTCGAGTTGTCGCCGGGAGAGTTTACCATAATCGGGAAAGTGACCGACATTGTAATAAACGTCTCCATCGACAGCATAAGCGTGTCCTGTAGCCGTGAGTTGCTCAATAAGTTGGTGAATTTCCTTGATATGATCTGTCACCCTAGGATAAGCCTTAGCATCCCGTACATTTAGCCGCCGCAGGTCTTCAAAGTAAGCGTCTATAAAGCGTTGGGATACCGCCTCCATAGTGCTTTCTTGTTCTTTAGCGCGGTTAAGGATTTTGTCGTCAATGTCGGTAAAATTCTGGACGTAGTTAACTTCATATCCTGACCATTCCAGATAGCGGCGTACCACGTCCCAGGTCGTGTAGGATCGTGCATGACCCAAATGGCAATAGTCATAAACTGTAACCCCGCAGCAGTACATTTTGACTTTTCCGGGTTCTAGGGTGGTAAAGGTTTCTTTTTGGCGGGTTTGGGTGTTATAGATTTTTAGAACCATGTTGAGTCTTAATAGTGTAAATGCTTAGGCTGGCTAGGGTTTAGCTAAGGATGGCTGATTTGATAGGGACGGCGTTAAAGAAACAGGATCTAGCCCCCGTGTGACAGGCTACGTCCCCAATTTGCTCGATTTTGAGCAGGAGGACATCAGCATCACAATCGTAGTATAGGGCTTTGAGCTTTTGAATGTGTCCTGATGTGGCTCCTTTGTGCCACAGTTGCGATCGCGATCGACTCCAATAGTGAACTTCACCCGTTGTTAGGGTTTGTTGCAACGATTGGCGATTCATCCAAGCCATCATTAATACTGTACCGTCTTTATGGTCTTGGGCGATCGCTGGAATTAAACCTTGTGGATTAAATTTTAGGCTATCGATCCATAATTGGTCTTGGTTCATGGTTAGGGATTTCGTGTAAACATTGTTGTAGGTCTTGGGTGAGGGTTTCGCGGTTCAGGTCTCGACCGATAAATACTAATTGATTTGGGGGTTCGCCGCGAGGATAATTAGGCGTAAGCTGATAGCGTTTTCCGCTGAGTTGGAATAGGTGAGAGGAGTTGTTACCTTGATACCAGATCAATCCTTTGGCGCGAAATACATTCGTTGGTAGGCGATCGCTTAAGAAGGTCTGGAATTTTTCCACACTCAGAGGGCGATCGCTGCTAAAGGATACAGCCACAAATCCATCATTAGCTAGATGTTCCGAATGGTGATCATGGTCTGGTTGCTCCCCAAAGTCTGGGTGGGAATATTCTATTCCCCAAATACTCGCTAAGGGAACCTCACCGTATTCGCTCGTCATTATACGAGCATCGGGTTTAAGCTGGCGGATCTGTTTTTGGATGCGATCGTATTTTTCTGGGGATACCAAATCGATTTTATTGAGCAAAATCAGATCACCCCAAGCAATTTGGTTAAGCGCAGCTTCACTGTTAGCCAATAGGTCTGGCGAAAACGTATCAGCATCTACCAGCGTAAAAATAGCATCAAGTCGAGTCAACTTTCGCAATTCCGTCCCCGCAAAAGTCATAATAATCGGTAACGGGTCCGCTATTCCTGTCGTTTCAATCAGTAGATAATCTATGGACGTATTTCGTTGTAAAACCTCCACAATTGTATCTGCTAGGCGGTCATTCAGGGTACAGCATATACAACCATTATTTAACTGCACCATATCATCTTCTACGTTGATCAGCAGTTGACCGTCAATACTAATCTCCCCAAATTCATTCACAAAAACCGCCACTTTCCGACCATTACGGTGACTCAGAATATAATTAACTAGGGTAGTTTTTCCACTTCCCAAAAATCCGGTAATTACAATTACAGGAACTTCCCGGTTTATGGTTAGTTTTTCCCTCGTAGTTTTCACGGCTTTTGTGACCTAATATACTTGACAAAATCCCTGTAATATGCTCCCTTCACTCCCCGCAAGCACTAGCCTGTTTTTGTAGGGTTTTAAAAATGTTATAAAACCCATTCGCACGGGAGGGAGTCAAACTAGCCTGTAGCCCAGTTTCTTCAATAAAATCGGGTTTTAATTGGCTAATTTGTTCAATAGTTAACCCATTCATTCCCTTAATTAACATAGCCAATAATCCTTTAGTTAATTGAGAGTCCGAATCACCCTGAAATTGAATACAGCCATTCGAGTCTAAACTCGCCGTCACATAAACCTGAGAAACACAACCAGGAACCTTGTTTTCTGGCAATTTTTGCTCCTCTGGAAATTCCGGCAATTTTTGAGCTAAAGTCAGTAGTTGCTCGTAACGCAGCTTATTAGAGGAGGCGCGTTTAAAGCGTTGAACAATGCGATCTAGTGCAGGGGGCCGTTGAGTCACAGGTGAAGCCATGATATTCTACGAGCATAAATATACAACAAGTCAATAAGCCGATTTTGTATTTTAACGCAAATTTTCCTATTCGTTGATGTAGACTTGATGGCGATCGCGATCGAGGGGAGGGTTCACCAGTCAAACCAGAGACCCCCCCAAAAGTCTAGCGAAGGATTAGAGCAACTTCCTTAGCGAAATAGGTAAGAATCAGATCCGCCCCGGCTCGTTTCATGCTGGTGAGCGTTTCTAGCATCACCTTTTTCTCATCAATCCAGCCCATACGTCCGGCTGCGCGAATCATCGCATACTCACCACTAACATTATAGGCCGCCACAGGTACATTTGTAGCTTGTCGAACCTGCGAAATAATATCAAGATAGGCCAGCGCTGGTTTCACCATCACCATATCCGCTCCCTCTTGCACATCTAACATAACTTCTTTGATCGCTTCGCGGCTATTAGCCGGATCCATTTGATAGGTTTTCTTATCGCCAAATTTCGGAGCCGAGTCTAACGCATCCCGGAAGGGGCCATAGTAAGCCGAAGCGTATTTAGCCGAGTAAGCCAGGATACCAACGTTTGTATAACCTGCTGCATCGAGTCCTTCACGAATTGCGCCGATCCGTCCATCCATCATGTCCGAGGGTGCTACTATATCCGCTCCCGCTTCCGCGTGGGATATCGATTGTTTAACTAGAACTTCCACCGTTTCATCGTTGAGGATTTCACCGCTATCGCTGACGATACCATCATGACCTTTGCTGGAAAACGGGTCTAGGGCTACATCCGTGATAATCATGATGTCGGGAACAGCTTGTTTGATGGCTCTGACTGTCCGCTGTACCAGTCCTTCCGGATTATAGCTTTCCGTACCCGCGTTGTCTTTTTTTTCTTCCGCTACTAGGGGAAATAACGCAATAGCCCGAATCCCTAATTCCGATGCTTCTGCTACTTCTTTCAGTAATAGGTCTAGGGTGTAGCGGTAGCTTTCCGGCATTGAGGGGACTTCCACTTTCTGATTTTCCCCTTCCATCACGAATAGGGGATATATCAGGTCGTTAACTGTTAGTTGTGTTTCTTGCACCATCCGCCGCAGCGCATCGGTACGACGTAGACGACGGGGACGTTGGACAAGGTTTAATCTATGGTTTTCTGATGACATGAGATAACAGTTGTTTTCTTTTATACAGCCAAATTGACTGTTTATTATCCCACCGATCGCTATCGTTTTGGCCTGTTGATACAAATCAATACAATCCCCAAAAAGTTGATTTTTTATTCAATTTTAAAAAAAATGTTCGGCCAGATTACTGTGGGGGTTGACATCTACCGGAACTCATGGCATAGTATTGACATACTCTTTCATAATGGAAATATTACTCACCATAAAAAAATTGCCAACATTTCCATTATCTAAAATGGTATCACAAGCCCAGCCAAAAAGCAAGCAACCCCCCCAGAAAAAAATTTTTCGCAACATTTATTAACATTTTGTTACAAAACTTAACACAATTCCGCTAGTGATTGATTAAGTGATTAAGCGATCGCCTGATGAGCAGAATTAACTAGAACCGAATTTGGGGTATTTTAAGGTTAACTGGGTTATTGTCGCCAGGTGCGAAACCTTCAAGGGGGGGAAGGGAATGGCGATCAATCTGAATCGGCTCGAATAATGATTCGAGGTATTCTTGAGTATACTGAAAGTCCTGATCCAAATCCGTGCCACCCATAGGCATAGCCAACCGAGAGGGGTCGCGACCAATACTCAAGTCATCGCCGTCCAGGTCATCGAGGGAACCGGTAGCAACTGGGGGGGTAATTCCGATGATAGGTGGCAACATTTGGGTTTGTTGTAAATTCGCCCCAGCGAAAGTTGCTCCTGTTAGTCGAGCCTTAATCAGGTTAGCACCACTGAGGTCAGCTAAATCAAGAACTGCGTCATTCAATTCGGCTTGATTTAGAAATGCACCGCTCAAATTAGCGCCAGTTAGATTTGCCCCTTTAAGGTCTGCACCTTCGAGGTTAGCATTAGCTAAGTTAGCATTTTCCAGGTTAGCATTTCGGAGGTCTACCCCAATAAGATGGGCTCCTGATAGATCAGCCCCTCTAAGATCGCAACCTTGACAAAATCTGGTTTCTAGTAGTTGTCTCAGGTCTGCTGGATTTTCAGCTCGAATTGGAGAGGCGAAGCCTAGGGATACTATGGTTGTGGCTGCCCCTAGAATCATGACTGTTGATAAAGTCTTCATCTTTTTGTCCTCCTGAATGGACAGATAGGAATTATGTTTTATTCCTCATGTACTCTAGGATATAGCATAACGGAATTATATGGGCGATCGCTTCTCCCCTGAGACATAAATTTTAACGTTGATGAAATCCGGTAATCGGCGAGTATATCAGCAATTATCTCTATGATTTAGGGGATCATATCTGATTTGATAGGGGTTAGTGAGATCTTCAGGCGATCGCCCCATGGCGGGTGGATATTGAGTCAGGGCGAAGAATATTGTGGATTTCAGCGAGGTAGGTGGTCGTGGGTAAAATAAATATGACCGAGGGTGCGATCGTTGTAGGTTCGTTTAGTGAAGCGCCAACCCGGTTCTAAAAAGATTTTGGTAAAGCCACTAGACCGACCAAAGCTGCGACCGATGATAATGGGTGGTGCGTAGACATCAGCGCGAGAGTTAGCGACCAGTAAAATCTCTCCTGGAGTAGCTTGGACGGTGAGACTATGGCTGAGGGCGAGGTCTTGTCCTCCCATGCGAACCGAATAGCCGTTACTGTCGGTGGCGCGTCCACAAATTCCGCTAAAGTCGAAGTTGAGAAGTAGGGGTTCAACTTGAACGGGACGGCTGCCATTTTCACTCCAACAGGGTCGGGAATCAGAAATTTGTTCAACGACTACTAGGGAGTAACCAAAGGCGCGGGGAACAGCCATAGCTACGAATCGCTCCTGATCAACTTCCTGTTGACCAAATTGGACTGCATTGGCACCAGAAAATCCAGTGATAATGGAGAAGGTAGCTGCTGCTAGGGTGGTAATGGTTTGTGTTAGTGAGATCTTCATCTTCAAAATCTGTTCAACTGTTGAGTGTTAGAACTGCGGACTGTGCGATCGCATCTGTAGGTCTGTAGGTAAGAAGTTTATGCTCCGAGGTTTAGTTTAGCGCTTTAGGGGGAACCTAGTGTTTTGTGGCTAAAAAATTGTAATCCGGTACTCCAGACTAAATAGCCACGATCATTGAGATGTAGACCATCGGTGCTGAGTTCCGGGCGCAGGTTTCCTTTTTCGTCGGTGAATAGAGGATGTAGGTCTAGGAAATAAGCACCATTGGCGATCGCGATCGCTTCTAATTCTCTATTAAGTCGGCGTATACGACGATTAGGAATTTTAAGTAGGCGATCGCGTCCTTCCCAACTAGCATTTTGATCGCTGTGGGGTAAAATCGACTGAACGACCACTTGAGCGCTGGGATGAACCCATTGCACATCTCTAATAATTTCCCGCCAGTTGGCTAAAACCGTTTGATCGTCAATTCCCCGTAACAGGTCATTGATACCGATCATGATAAATACAGTTTCTGGTTGGGTCAGGTCAAACACCTTGAGTCGTCGTAGTAATCCCGCCGAGGTTTCCCCGGATATACCTTGATTTAACCAGGTTCTCCCTGGGGGTAATAGTTCAGGGGGAAACCATAAACTTAATGAATCTCCGGCTAAAATGGTTAGGCGCGCGGGGCGATTCTGAGCCGCGAGAAGTGCTTTTTCTTTTAGCTGTTCTACCGAATCTTCGTAGGTCAAGCGATATGGTGGCTGAAATGAGGAGTTAGTGCCGTTAGGCTGAACTTCATGGGTCTGTTGGGTTTGTACTGCTGCACCAACTTGTTTTTCTTCTGAGGGTTGCGCTTGGGCTTGGGAAGTGTCGGATAATGATTGTCCCCTTAGCAATAGTAGGACAATCACCAGAGTTAGTATCCCGTTACCGATGAGGGATAACATCACCCAAGCTGGAATAGTTTTTAACGGAATCAACACGAGAATCTGAGAAACGCCCTAAAGTTGTCTACTTCTATGTTGACACTCTACCTTTGATTTTAGGGAAGGGTAGATTCTGGGTTCGCGCTACTCGCCGACCTGCCGCAGGTTTACACCAACAGTAATCGCCTCTACAATTGGCCACTCTGTGATGTAGAAGTTTAAAACGGCTGTTGTGCTACATCCTCCCTAGAAAAAGAGGAGGTTTGGCATTGTCTCATCATCAGACTCTGGATATATGGGGCGATCGCCCTAGCAATGTCTAGCAATGTGTGGAAAGAAAAAATCGCCTCCTGTAGGGGCTATGTGCCAGTTAGGAGACGATTTTTTAGCAGATAAGATGGCAGATGAGATTAGAGTTTAATAGCTTCTGCCAATTCCACCTTCGCGGCTAGGAATACCGGGGTCAATACCTCCGACACTTGCTGGGCCTACTTCTTTGAGGAATCCGTTATAGGCTTCCATACCATGTTCGGCGATGTCGAGTCCTTCATATTCATGTTCAGGATTGACGCGGATACCGACCATCGCTCTGATGGCTAACCAGAAAATAGTCGTCATGACTACTGTAAATCCGCCGATGGACAGGACACCGAGGATTTGAACGCCGAGATTAGCGCCGCCAAAGATACCGACGGCTAGGGTTCCCCAAATTCCACAAACTAAGTGAACGGAAGTAGCACCCACCGGGTCGTCAATCTGAATGCGATCGAAGAAGGCGACTGAGTAGACGACGATAACTCCGGCGATCGCACCAATTACAACTGCAGCCCACAAGGGTACAGCATCACAACCGGCGGTAATTCCCACTAAACCGGCGAGAATGCCGTTGATAATCATGGATAGGTCTGGTTTACCATCCTTAATCCAGGAGGTGAGGGTAGCAGTTACACCGCCTGCAGAGGCTGCTAAGTTCGTGGTCAAGGCGATATAGGGAACATTCTCATTAGCAGCCAATTCGGAACCGGGGTTAAATCCAAACCAGCCGATCCACAGAATTAAACATCCCAGGGTAGCAATACTCATGTTATGACCAGGAATCGCCCTAGGTTCACCGGATGGACCGTATTTGCCCATGCGCGGTCCGAGGAATGCTGCCCCCATGAGGGCGGCCCATCCTCCCACGGAGTGAACTACGGTTGATCCGGCAAAATCATGGAAGTCCATACTTGCTAACCAGCCGTTATCAGTCCAGACCCAGTGTCCGGTAATGGGGTAGGATATTCCCACCAGCAATAGGCTAAATATTAGGAAGGCGACAAATTCGATCCGTTCGGCTACTGCGCCGGATACAATAGTGGCGGCGGTACCTGCGAAGGCGACCTGGAACAGAAAGAAAACTTCTTTGGGTAATCCTTCGGGGAATGGGTCAAGTCCGTAAACGCTGGGCTCTCCAGTCAGGAAGAAGCCACCACCACCAATAAAGGGGTTTTCCCCTCCGAACATGACTGAGAATCCAAAGAACCAGTAAATTAGGGTGGCGATCGCAAATACGATTAGGTTTTTGGAGAGAATGTTAACGGCGTTTTTGTGACGACAAAATCCGGTTTCTAACATCCCGAAACCAGCGTTCATAAAGATTACCAAAATACTGGCAATCACAATCCAAATGGTATTTAAAACACCCTGCACATATTCGGGAGTTATGGGTTGTGCGTCGTCTTGGGCGACTGCTGCTAAACTCCAAAATATAATAATCAGGGCCGTGAGAGGAATGCACCCTAGTAGGCTAGGAGAAAGCCATCTGGGTCTTTTGGGCTGCAAAATTGACGGAGTAGGCTGAGGCGCAGATCCAACTACCTCAGCAAATTGCCGATAACTTCTGGTTCTCGACTTTTGGCGTTTCAACATTTGCTTACAGTTGTTCAATTTACGTTAATGTGGAAAGAATGAGGCGGCAAATGATAGCCGTCTGGTTAGAGAGATGCTTAATCTTTATGCCTACCTTACTTAATAGGTAGGTGTTAACTAGCCGGACTTTAACAGGTGTGGGTTAACCGATAAAACTCCCACATCTGTACTCAACTGAGTTCATTTGCTAACAGGTGGACTTACCATTTAACCATAAAAAGTACGGATAAACTACGAGAAGTTTCGAGGGATAATCAGATTCTTTCTAGTCCAGGGCTATGACTTGAAGCTACGATTTTTATCTACTTTGTTAACATTATCTTAATCAGATTTCTGTATACTGCAATACAGAAATATATAGCAAATTGCTATAAAGGGACTGATAGATTATGGGCCCGGTATGGTTATATACAAACTGGTGTAATAATGGGGTTTTTCCACTACATTTGTTTAAGGTATTCTTGATATCCAAACTGTGCAAGGATTGTTTGTTTTTCGAGTACAGATTCGGTTAACTCTTGTCGATAGGCTTGGACTTTTGCCATGAGTTCAGGTTGGTGAGAAGCCAAAATCTGAACAGCGAGTAGACCGGCATTTTTAGCGTTTCCGATCGCCACTGTAGCCACAGGAATACCGGCTGGCATTTGAACGATAGAATAGAGAGAATCTAGTCCCATTAGGTGACGGCTGGGGACGGGAACCCCGATCACAGGTAAAGGGGTGAGAGATGCAACCATTCCGGGTAAGTGAGCCGCGCCGCCTGCACCAGCTATAATAACTTTTAATCCGCGTCCTAGGGCAGTTTTGGCATACTCAAACATCCGGTCTGGGGTACGGTGTGCCGATACGATCGCTACTTCCCAACTAATACCAAAATCTTGACATACGGCGATCGCTGCTGACATGGTAGGTAGGTCAGAATCACTGCCCATAATAATACCAATTTGAGCAGGGGAGGAGTTAGGGTCCTGAGAGATTGAGTCCATAGCAGTTGTTAATAACGAAGTGAAACTACAGACCCGGATTATAGCATTAGGGGTGGAGATAGTTGGGAGTAACTACGTCTGTTGAGGAATTGTCCCCCCAAATTGAGCTACAATGTTTATAATCATGAGAGAGGCGAAATACGAGGGTTGACATGGCGCCAGTCTGGTTGGACTACAAGCCAGCAGCAGAGAGACCCGGAATCATCCACTATTATTGAGAGGTAACAGTAAATCATGCTAAAAAGTTACGAAGCGATCTACGAAAACGGTGAGTTTAAATGGTTGTCAGACCAGCCAGACCTGAACAAAGCACGAGTGATTATCACTGTATTACCGGAGCCAGATCTATCTAATCGAGAGGGAAATAAGAAACGGCGATTTCCGCCAGATTCAATTGCCGGAAAAGGCCAAACCATTGGGGATATAATTAGTCCAATTGTAGATGAGGATGACTGGGAATGTCTAAAGTGATTGTCCTAGATACCCATATATGGATTTGGCTGATTACACAAGAGTTTGAAAGATTTCCGGCTCATTGGTGTGACCAAATTTATGCTGCTGACGAAGTTGGTATTTCCCCAGTATCTTGTTATGAAGTCGCAGTAGCTTACAAAAAAGGAAGGTTAGAGTTACCCTGTCCAGTAAATGAGTGGCTACATGAAGCCCTAACGCCCACAGGTATTAGTCTGATGCCTTTGAATGCGGAAGTCGCTTGTCAAGCGGTGAATTTATCTGCGATTCATAAAGACCCTTTTGATAGGATAATCATAGCAACGGCGTTAGTTTATCAAGGTCAATTAGCAAGTGTCGATCGCCAGTTTACTAGATATCCCGAATTAACAGATTATTTAATGAGATAAATTTGGGTAAAGCGAGAGTTTTTTTAACCCAGTTATAAATCAATGATTATGTAAGATGATGAATGAAAGCCTCCCGCCTAATGATGTGTCAGTAGATTTAATTAACAGTCAGATTCTAGGTAAACCTGGATTACATACCCTACAAATTCGTGATGGTGTAGTTAAGGCGATCGCCACGAAACCAGACCCCGCCGCCGCAGTGGTTGATGTAGGTGGAGATTGGATTTCCCTAGGGGGGATAGATTTACAGATTAATGGTGGGTTAGGGTTAGCTTTCCCGGAGTTAACGGGGGAGAATTATCAACAACTGCAAGGTATTTGTGAGTATTTATGGGATCAGGGGGTTGATGGATTTTTGCCTACCATAGTGACAACCACCGTAGAGAAATTTAGGCGATCGCTGGCTACCCTAGGGGAATTTCAACCAGACGGGAAGGACGGGAAGCACTCGGCGGCGGAGATTTTAGGAGTTCATCTTGAGGGACCATTTCTGAATGTGCAAAAACGGGGCGCACATCCTCAAAATTGTCTATTACCCCCAACCACAGATAATGTCAAACGGGTTCTAGGGGATTATGGGAAGGTGGTTAAGGTGATGACTCTAGCGCCAGAATTAGACCCCACCGGGACAGTTATCCCCTATTTGATGAGTTTAGGCATTATCGTCAGTCTCGGTCACTCTCAGGCTAATTTAACTGTGGCTGATGAAGCATTTAACCAGGGGGCGACAATGGTAACTCATGCTTTTAATGCCATGCCTCCCCTACACCACCGGGAACCAGGACTATTGGGGGCGGCTTTATGTCGCTCAGAGGTATTTTGTGGGGCGATCGCTGATGGACATCATGTTTGTCCAACCATGCTGGAGGTACTGTTACGGGGGAGTAAGGGTGAGATTTTTGTGGTTAGTGATGCTTTAGCGCCTTTGGGATTGGCGGATGGTGTTTATCCGTGGGATGACCGGCGCATTGAGGTGACAGGGGGGGTGGCTCGGCTGGAGGATGGAACTTTGGCGGGAACTACTTTATCGCTGTTGAGGGGAGCGGAAAATTTAGTCAGGTGGGGGATCTGTTCTGCTGCTGAGGCGATCGCTTTAGTAACAGAAACTCCACGTCGAGCGATCAGATTATCAACGGAAATCATCGGTCAACCAATAACCCGATTATTGCGATGGACAGAGGAGCAGGGATGTCTGAGGGGACAAAGGTTGAGAATTGGATCTAAAATAGACAACTATCTCCCCTCCCTAAACTGTTAGGAATGGTGGGGGATAGTTAGTACATTTGTTGGAAGCGCCAAAATTATGGGTGAAGCTAAACGTCGCAAAGAGATGATGGGGGAAAAGTACGGTAAGGAGGAATAGTGCGATTCGTTTGGTAGAAACCAGCCTAAAGCCTACTGGTTATAGGTTTGGGGGATTACCAGCGGGGACAGATAAAAACAGAAAAACCTGTTCCCTGACAACTGAATTACCTTGAGGGTGAAAGTCCCTCCCGTCTGGTGTAGACGTGACAGCATCATCCCCACTGAGGCGATCGGACTATCGCGACTTGGTGAAGCGGGATGAAAAGGCAGCTCTGCTGGTAGCCTAAACTGGCACTCTGTCGAGCAAGTACCCATGGATAAGGAAATCTGAAGATGTGATCAAAACGTCGTCACCTTAAACCAGCGAAAAGGCTGACACGCTGGAGCCAAAAGGCTAAGGATAAATGGGGTTGGCTGATTGTTCACAGACCAACATACACTCCCTATAAACCCGGCGTAAAGCATCGTCCTAAAGGTACAACCAAAGGTAATTCGGAACGAAGTAACCCATGTATATGCTCTCAGGTATTGGTCGATAACTGAGTAGGTAGCCAGCCGCAAGCTGTATGTGGTCAGGATTGGGACAGAAGCGAAGGTCTAGGGTAATGCCTAGAATAGGCTGACAGTTCCACGATGTTACGGAATATAGAGTTGCCAGTAACAGGAAATGAAATCTGAAACGAGTGTAAAGACTACGGAAAGACTGGAATGGGGTGACATCAACTGGAAAAAGGTTGAACGTCGCTTATTCCGCCTGCAAAAACGAATCTATAAAGCCTCAAAGCGTGGTGATTTCAAAGCAGTTCGCTATCTCCAAAAGTTGTTATTAAAGTCCTGGTCAGCAAAGGTATTAGCGGTTAGATCGGTAACTCAAGATAATCAAGGTAAAAATACGGCGGGTGTGGACGGGGTAAAATCCCTATGCTCACAAGCACGAATCAACCTTGTCGGACAACTGACGCTAGGTGCTAAACCCAAGCCTACCCACAGAGTAGACTCGACAGAAACGGTCGTAAATGCTCCAAGTCGGAATGGAGAACAGACTATATTTTGTCGCGCGGGTCAAGGTTTGGTGAGACTAGCATTAGAACCGGAATGGGAAGCCAAATTTGAATCTAACTGTTATGGATTTAGACCAGGACGCTCATGCCATGATGCCATAAAAGCAATATCCAATCATCTGGAGTCAGAGCCTAAATGGGTGTTAGATACCCAGATCACTAAATGCTTGAGCGATCGCATTAATGGCGATCGCCTGTTGGATAAATTAGGAACATTCCCTAAATTACGCCGACAAATACGAGCATGGCTCAAATCCGGTGTAATGGATGGAAAACAGCTATTTCCGACCAAGGAAGGCACTCCCCCAGGAGGCTTAATCCAGCCATTACTGGCACATATTGCCCTCCACGGCATCGAAGAAGATATCCTAAAGATGGCTGATCAGCTATCTGGAAGAGAGCCAGTTAACCGCCATCAACTATGTTTAATTAGATACGCGGATAAGTTGGTTATACTTCACCAAGATGCTGCTGTAATCCATCACTCCCAACAGGTAATCAGGGAGTGGTTAAAGCCATGGGGTCTTGAATTAAAACCAGAACAAACGAGGATAGCCCATACTCTTGATGGGGAGGATGCGGGTTTCGACTTCCTCGGTTTCCATATTCAACAATACCGAGTCGGAAAATATCACTCTGGAAAGGATAGAAAGGGAAAATCTCTGGGTTTCAAGACTATCATCAAGCCATCCCGAAATGCAGTCACAGAACACTATAAGCTACTGGTGAGGGTAATTGATGCTCATCAAGCTGCCCCTCAAGCGGCACTAATCAGGAGATTGAATCGAATCATTCTCCGATGGAGTAACTATTACTCAACAGTAGTCTCTAAAGAAGTGTTGAATAAATTGGATTACCTGCTATTCGGAAAGCTGAGAAGATGGGCAAATCGCCGTCATCCCCATCAGAGCGAAAAATGGGTGGCTAACAAATACTGGCAGAGTATTGATAACAGAAATTGGGCTTTTGCTGTACGAGGACATGAGGAAATAGCCTTATTCAAACATTCCCAGATACATATATTTAGGTATGTTAAAGGAAAAGAGGCAGCCTCTGCTGAGGATGGCAATTTAAGCTATGGGAGTACAGCCAATTGTGGAAATTATCAGTGATTAGAGCTGAGGTGCTAATGACAGGAGCTGTAACATTGAGGAGCCGGATGAAGGGAAACTTTCACGTCCGGTTTTGAAGACGAGTTAGGATGGCGACATCTTGGCTTAGTTTAACTATCTTGCCTTGGGTACCGATTACTAAAACCCAAAGTGAACAGTTTATGCAATGGACTACTAAGGGGGCTTGGTTTGGGATTAGCTTTTTAGTGATTTTTTGGCTAACTATTCGGTTGGTTGGTCCGGCTTTGGGCTGGTGGACGGTTGATTAGCTAATTGGGGTAATTTGCACCCTTAGAATCAGTTAATCATCTTAACCTGTAGGGTTAATTGATAAATTAGCCTTACAGGTTCCCTGGCTAGGACTGCTCAAAAAGATTGAGTTTTGTTAAATTTAGTTATGTTTATCATAAGGATTTGTTTTAGCTATGGCAAAACTCGAATCACTATGCTAGATCTGAGAAGGCTATCTCTAAGCCTAATGCCATCAAGGATTTGGGAATAACGCGATCGCTTTGTTTTCAAGTTGTTTTCAGTTGATTCAGGCTCTGGTTGGACTGAAATATTCAACGGATCATGGTGAATTAGGTTAGTAGAAGTGATACTTTACCAACATCGAGATACCCAGTCCTGAGATTATGTTAAATTTTGAAGATAATCTAAAGATTGTGGTGACAGGAGAAAAACTATGTTTATCAGACTTGCGGAGCAACATCGAAAATTCGTTCAGGATTTGGTGATGAATCTCCAAGCCCTAGCTATTGTGCTGGAACGACGGGGCTACCTGGCTTCCTGCTATACTTGTGGGGGTCAAATGAACAGCGCCTCATTTATGGTCAGCCTGAGTGAAAATCATCTGATCCGGTTTTTGGTGTCGGATTATGGGATTACCTGGACGGAGATGCGCGACGATCGCGAATTGATGAAGTTGGAAGGCGCAGAGGCGATCGCTCAATTAGAGGAACTCGCGAGTCTGGTCAAGCATGATATACTCGGACCGGCGGCTGTACCCCAAAGCATTCATCAGGGATAAGGGATAATTACCAATCCAACCGGGTCTTAAAATGCTAATGTAAATATATAGGTGCGAGACGTTTAGGAGTCAAATAAGGCTGCAATGGCTGAAATAACCTCCTAGTGAGACTTTCACCCCTTGGTGGAATAAAAGGGACTCGTACCCTGACCATCCCATAACTGTTTATATGTCCTCAAAGCGAAAGCTAGGCAAGGGACTCAAGGTCAATCCCATAAAAGAAATCGAATATCCAATCCAAGTATACCACAAGGAGGAGTATTAAAACCACTTGGGCGATTATGGGAAAGAGTAACGGCGATAGCCACCCCCAATTTCAGGAATCACAACCCTGGGACTGAAGCGGGGAACGGAAGGCGTGAAGTAGAACCTACTACCAAAAGCGACCACTGCCAACCATCCATGACTAAGGAAATCTGAATGTTCCGACTTGAACCATCGTTATTACTAAGCAGCGAAATAGGTTGATACGCTGCGCCCAAAAGGGTAAGGGGAAAAGTAGGGTTTTCTACATAACACCTACACAGACTTTTAAAAGTACCCCGGTGGAAAGGACAAGTCTAAAGATGGAATGCCCATATAAACGGAACGTTTTAAGTCCTCCTGGACTCTGAATATCTGGTCGAGATATCAGTAGTGACAAATGTAAGCGCAAGTCCTAGAGGATGTGAGATGTGACCAAAAGCCAACGCCCAGTTGTAATGGCTGGGATATGCTGACAGGTTACGGTTTGATTGCAAGGTTAGAGTCTAGTGGGAGTTACTATGACGAAAGCGAGTTCAAAGAAAGGCTTTGAGAAATCAAAGCCAATCAAGACGTGCGTTTGTATGGAAGGCTATCCCATGGGCTAAGGTCCAACGGAAAGTTTTCAAGCTCCAAAAGAGGATATACCAAGCAGCTAAATCCGGGCAGGATGCAAAGGCTAGAAGGTGGCAACGTCTACTGGTGAAGTCATATTATGCTCGACTCTTAGCAGTGCGGCTGTAGGGGCGGGTTCCACGGTCAGCCATGCTTCCCAACAGTCAGCTTAATGAACCCGCCCCCCAAGCGGGTCAAGACCAAAAGACAGCCGGAGTCGATGGAGTGATAGTAATATCGCCTAAACAAAGGTTAAAACTAGCTGAGAGCATTAAGGGAAACCTCAAAGCAAAACCCTACATGGTGCGTTACCAGAAAGTTTTTCGTTTCTCTGCCAAGTCTCTCAATGTAACGCACCCTACACGGGTGTGGATTGCAAAACCTGGGAGGGATGAAAAACGCCCTCTAGGAATTCCCACAATCCAAGACAGAGCTAGGCAAGCCGTGGTTAAATCAGCGCTCGAACCTGAATGGGAATCGAGATTTGAAGGCACAAGCTATGGGTTCCGTCCCGGACGGTCAGCCCAAGACGCAATAGGCTGAATAAATTCAGCCATAAATCAAGGAAATTACTATGTTCTTGATGCAGGTGCGAGACGTTCGGGTATGAAATAGGGCTGAAATGCCCGAAATAACTACCCGGTGAGGATTCCAGCTCCGAATCTGGATATAAGGAGACCTCTCCTGAGCATCCTCATAACTGATTATATGTCCCGACGCTTAGGTAACTAAGCAAGGCAGGGAACTCAAGGTCATAAACGAACTGAGAAATCAGGGAGTAGAGAGTAACGGCGATAGCCACCCCCAGTTTTGGAAATCATAACTCCAGGATAGAAGCGGGGAACGGAAGGCGTAGGTCGGAACCTACCTCCTACTCGACCACTGCCAACCATCCATGATTAGGGAAACCGAATGTCCGGCTTGAATCATCGTTAATACGGAGTAGCGAAATAGGTTGAAACGCTGCGTTCAAAAGAACAAGGGGAAAAGTAGGGTATTTATGTCATCACCTACATAGACCTTTAAAAGTACCCCGGTTCTGAGGACAAATCTAAAGATGGAATGCCCGTCGAGACGGAACGTTTTAACCCCTCTAATGCTCTATTGCGAGTTGCACTCGTAGTAGTAGTGAAAAATTTAAGCGTATGCTTAGAGGGTGAAGGATGTGACCATAAGCCAATGCCCAACTGTAATGGTTGGGATATGCCCACAGGTCAGCAGGGTGTGGATATAGATACTGCGATTAGTAGGAGTATAATGGCGAGAGCGAGTTGAAAGACTACGCGCTGCATAAAGCTCAGAACATTGAAGTACGAAAGCGGGGGGTAGTAACTCTGTTCCTATAACAAAAAAGGGTATCCACATCAGGAGCCGTGTGCAGGGAAACTCGCCGGCACGGTTTTGAATGGGAGGTGATGGAGGTGACTTCATTATCGACCCCTACCAGAGCATGATGTTCAAGCTCTTTGGCAATCCCAAGCTGCTGCTAGTTCTCTAAGAATCGATGTGGTTTGGGGTAAGTTATTGTGGCAGGATATGACAGGTTTGGAGTCTGGGTGGGAACACCTATATGTTGAAACTAATAACATTCACCTTCATTCTGTGACCCAAGGACAAGGTGAATTAGTTGTTTTGTTACATGGTTTTCCTGAGTTTTGGTATGCTTGGCGTTACCAAATTCCGGCGCTTTCTCGTTATTTTAAAGTAGTTGTGCCTGATTTGCGGGGTTACAATGACTCAGATAAACCGGAAAGTGGTTATGATCTCGATACCCTCAGCCAAGATATCCGAGGGTTAATTCAGCGCTTGGGATATGCAAAAGCCCATATTGTGGGTCATGATTGTGGGGGTGCGATCGCCTGGAATTTAGCCCAAAAATTTCCAGAATCAGTTAACCGTTTAGCTATTTTAAACGCACCGCCTCCCCATAGGTTGGTTCAGGAACTTATGGGTAATTTTGATCAAATTCGTCGCAGTTGGTTGGTCTTAGCTTTTCAAGTTCCGGGGGTTCCTGAATGGCTAATTCAGCAAAATTTGAAAGAGTTTATCCGTGGTTTTCTGCGAGAACACGCTATCCGCAAGGGGGCTTTTAGTGCGGAGGAAACCGAAATTTATCAGGCGGCGTTAGAGAAGCCGGGAGTATTGCGATCGGCAATTAATTACTATCGTCAACTTCTGCAACCAGCCGGTTTATTTTCCAGTTGGATGCGTCCGCCCCAAATCAATGTACCCACATTGGTACTATGGGGAGAAGATGATTCATTTCTTAGCCAGAAACTGGTTGAGGGTTTAGATAAGTTAATTACCGCACCTTTTCGACTACAATTAGTTGCCGACTGTGGACACTGGATGCAGCAGGAAGTTCCGCAACTGGTTAACCGGGAATTATTGAGTTTTCTCAGGAACTAATGAACTCCTCCCCCTGATTATAGTTGGAGACAGGGGTGAGGAGTGCCAGACTCCACCAGGGGAGGCGATTACGTGCCTTTTTCCGCTGGTGAAAGGGGACTTGATTTAACTCAATGATTTATTCTTCATCAGTATTGTCGTCAACGTCTTCAAGATCATGATCATCTGTTTCGACATCATTATCATCGAGTTTAACAACGGAGGTGGCTGATACAACTGCACCCCCGGCTAAAGCGGCACGGACTTCATCATCAATCTTTTTGGTAAATTCTGGGTTTTCCTCCATATAGGTAATGGTGCGATCGCGTCCTTGACCGATGTTATCGTTGTTATAGCTATACCAGGAGCCCTTGCGTTTAATCACTCCCGTTTCTTCTGCGAGGTCAATCAAACAACCGATAGTTGAGATCCCCTGTCCAAAAATAATATCAAATTCAGCAATTCGGAAGGGTGGCGCGACCTTATTTTTAGCCACTTTAACTTTAGCGCGAATGCCATACTCGTCCGAGCCTTTTTTCAGAGTTTGGGTGCGGCGAATATCAAGACGGACCGAGGCGTAGAATTTAAGCGCATTCCCCCCCGTGGTAGTTTCTGGGTTGCCGTAGACAATACCAATTTTTTGGCGTAACTGATTCAGGAAAATGACCGTACAGCCCGATTTACCGATATTTCCGGTAATTTTCCGCAGGGCTTGACTCATTAACCGCGCCTGTAGTCCCATGTGAGAATCGCCCATATCCCCTTCAATTTCCGCGCGGGGAACTAAAGCAGCTACGGAGTCTACCACTACAATATCAACCGCCACCGATCGCACCAATTGATCTACTATTTCTAAAGCCATTTCCCCGGTGTCAGGTTGGGAAACTAGGAGGTTTTCAATATCTACTCCCAGCGCCGCTGCATAGGTAGGATCGAGGGCGTGTTCAGCGTCCACAAAAGCTGCTATTCCGCCAGTTTTTTGGATTTCCGCGATCGCATGGAGGGCTAGGGTAGTTTTACCGGAACTTTCGGGGCCATAAATTTCAATCACCCTTCCCCTGGGCAAACCACCACCTAGGGCCAAATCCAAGGTGAGTGCGCCACTGGAGATAGTTTCCACCTTCATGCGGGCGGAGTCTCCTAGGCGGACAATAGACCCCTTACCAAAATTCTTTTCGATTTGGTTAAGGACTGAATTTAGGGCTTTCTGCTTTTCGGAGGTCTCGGTTTTGCTGGCCATTAGCTTTGAATCCTGCTCAGAGTAAAAATTGGAAAAATTGGGGCTAAAAAATAGATCTATGTGATCATCTGACCCTCTACCCAACCCTCTGCTCCCGGCGACAAGCTCAGGGAAGGGGTAGAGGGATTTCCATTTTATGTTAGCAGATGGCTTGTTGCCTATTTTCTGGTTAATAGGCGATCGCCCATTGCTATAGGTTAGAAGTTGCGAATGATAGCTTCGGCGAATTCTGAACACTTGAGGGGTTCAGCCGGGGGTTCCATGAGTCGGGCCAGATCATAAGTTACCTCACGGTTAGAAATCGCCGCCCCCAGACCTTTTTTAATCAGGTCTGCTGCTTCTTGCCAGCCCATATATTCTAACATCATCACTCCCGATAGGATTAACGAACCGGGGTTAACGCGATCGAGTCCAGCGTGTTTAGGTGCTGTACCGTGGGTAGCTTCAAATACCGCGCAGGTGTCACCAATGTTCGCACCTGGTCCCATACCCAACCCTCCTACCATAGCGGCGGCTGCGTCCGATAGGTAGTCTCCGTTAAGGTTCATGGTAGCCAGGATAGAGTATTCGCTAGGACGGGTTTGGATTTGTTGGAAGATGCTGTCAGCGATGCGATCGTTGACCATAATTTTATCTTTCCATTTACCATTACCGTGACTTTCCCATAGCGCCTCCAGAACCCCCTTCACCTCATCGCAGATTTCTTGGCGTTTTTCTGGGGTCAGCGCATCAAAACCCGGTTCTACCTGGCGCGCGTTATCTTCCAGGGAGATGTCGGGTTTATGTTCTTTGTTGCCGAGGATCCATGATTCTCGTTCAGTGATACATTCTTCGCGAAACTCCGTAGTTGCTAGTTCATAACCCCAGTCTCGGAAAGCCCCCTCCGTGTATTTCATGATATTGCCCTTATGCACCAGAGTCACCATTTGCTTATTTTTGGGGAGGCGCAGGGCGTGTTTAATGGCGCGACGGACTAGCCGTTGGGAACCAGTTTTACTGATCGGTTTAATACCGATACCCGAGTCTAGGCGGATCTGTTTTTTGCCATGTTCCGGGGTAGCCGGAATTAGCTCATTGTTGAGGGTGTCGATGAGTTTTTGGGCGATTTCCGTACCCTCGCGCCATTCAATCCCTAAGTATATGTCTTCTGTGTTTTCCCGATAGATGATCACATCGAGTTGTTCCGGGTGTTTGTGGGGGGAGGGAGTACCAGGATAGTAGCGACAGGGACGGACGCAGGTATATAGGTCATTAATTTGCCGTAGCGCCACGTTCAGGGATCTGATGCCGCCGCCTATGGGGGTGGTTAGGGGGCCTTTGATAGCCACACCATATTCTCGGATTGCCGTCAGCGTGTCTTCCGGTAAATATTGATAAGTGCCGTATTGTTCGCAGGCTTCGTCCCCGGCGTAAATTTTAAACCAACTGATCTGGCGATCGCCGCCGTAGGCTTTGGCCACTGCTGCGTCAATCACTCGTTCTGTCGCTGGCCAGAGGTCTACACCCGTGCCGTCGCCCCGAATGAAGGGAATAATTGGGTTATCGGGAACAATGGGTTCTCCGTCAGAGAAGGTGATTTTCTCGCCTGTATCGGGGGGGGTAATTTTTTCGTACATGATCTCTGTTCTTACTATAAACCTTCAGGTTTCCCTTATTCTGTCATGATTTTTGCCTGCACTCCGCAGCGATCGCCACAGAAATTTATCTTTTCTTTAGAATTACCCCTTCCCAAAGCTAGGGAACATAAACTATGATTGAGGAAATTTCGGTGCTCTATGATGCAAAATCTGCATTCAGAATTATAACTTAAACAAATGCAATAAAAGTACAATTAGCGCTTCCAAAAATTTCACTTCAGAATTAGGGCGATCGGTGTATCATTTTTTGAGGTGGAGGTAGATCAAACCAAAAACATTGCCAAGCACAACTACCTTCATGCACACGAGAGCGGGCATTGAGAATAAACATCAAAATACAAATCTGGTTTCCGAACTTCAAGCTCAAACTTTCCATTGAGGATAACGCTTCTAGCTGAGTGTACATAATCTATATATTCACAGGACAGGCTGAGTTCGGTGTAGGGGCTTGTTATTAAAGCCACAAGCGTTGGGGTTAAGGTTTTAGGTTACTTATTAATATTCCCCAGCCACTCCCAAAATAGTTGCCCGTAAATACTTCACTTCAAAACCACTAGAGGTTATCAATTATGGATAACGTAAGTACAGTCGATCGCAGTGATTATCAAAACGTTTCAATTCCCAGCCTAATCAATAAAAGGTTATCTGACCAAGAACAAGACTTCCCAGTAGCTAAAACCGGAAAATATGTCGAGCGTCCTCTACAGGGTGATCCTACCTATGAATTAGAAAGTCTGGGTTGAAGAAACCTAGGTCATGTTTATCACAACCTACCAGTTGCTATTCTGATTGAACACGCAGTAGCTAGGGGTGAAGGTGTATTAGCAGCCAATGGTTCCCTTTGCGTAAAAACCGGTAAATATACAGGTCGTTCTCCTCACGATAAATTCATTGTTCAAGAAGAGAATAATAAGGACGAAATCCATTGGAGCAAAATGAACGTCCCTATTTCCGAAGGCAACTTCGATCGCCTATTTCGGCGGGTACGTTCCTACGTCCAAGGTCGTGATTTATATATCTTTGATGGTTTTGTAGGAGCAGATACCAAGCGTCGTTTTGGTGTGCGGATCATCAACGAGCTGGCATCTCAAAACCTGTTGGTTCATCAACTGTTTATTCGTCCAACAGACGAAGAACTGCAAACCCACAATCCTGACTTTACTGTAATTGCAGTTCCTGGACTCCATGCTGATCCCGAAGATGATGGCATCAATAGTGAAGCCTTTATCGTACTTAACCTGTCGAAACGGCTAGTAATTATTGGTGGTTCCAAGTACGCCGGAGAAATCAAAAAATCAGTTTTCTCCCTAATGAATTACTTTATGACCAAAGCTGATGTGCTACCTATGCACTGTGCAGCTAATGTGGATGACGCTGGTAATACGGCGTTATTTTTTGGTCTATCAGGAACCGGAAAAACCACCCTTTCGGCTGACCCGGAACGCTATCTAATTGGGGATGACGAACACGGCTGGTCAGAAGATGGTATCTTCAACTTTGAAGGTGGTTGTTATGGGAAAACGATCGCCTTATATCGGGAAAATGAGCCGCAAATCTGGGATGCGATCCGGTTTGGTTCAATGATGGAAAATGTAGTGCTTGATCACTACACTCGCATTCCCGACTACAATGATGGTAGCTTAACAGAAAATACCCGGGTGGCTTATCCCATTGACTACATTCCCAATGCGATTATTCCTAGTATTGGTAGTCATCCCAAAACCATTCTATTTTTGGCAGCAGATGCTTTCGGAGTTCTCCCCCCCATCTCCAAACTAACCCGCGAACAAGCGATGTATCACTTCATGTCTGGTTACACCAGCAAGGTGGCGGGAACTGAACGGGGAATTAAAGAACCGGAAGCGACTTTCTCCGCTGGGTTTGGTAAGTGTTTCCTACCCTTAGAAGCGGCGGTTTATGCCAATTTACTGGGTAAACGCCTTGCGGATCACCCAGAAACCAATGTATATTTGGTGAACACTGGCTGGTCTGGTGGTGTGTACGGAGTTGGCAGTCGTGTTTCCATCAAATACACTCGCGCCTTGGTGTCGGCGGCGGTGAATGGAGACTTGGATAATGTGGAATTCCATGAGCATCCGATCTTCAAGATTTGGGTTCCTAATGCTGTACCAGGAGTTCCGACGGAAATTCTTGATCCGGTGAAAACCTGGTCTGACTCCCAAGAGTATGAAAAACAAGCGAAATACTTGGCTAAATTGTTTGTGGAAAACTTCAGCAAATATGTGAACGTACCAGAGGAAGTAACCGCCGCTGGTCCGGTTGTCGATTAATCAAGGGTTGGGGGATAATTCCCCCAATACCTGAAGAAGGTCTAAAATTAGGTCGCGGCGTTTTCGTCGCGATTTTGATTATACTAAACCCGATCGCAAAGCGACGACAGCGACCATTACCCGGTCATCAACGGCTAATTTATTCATAATCCCCCGAACATGGGTTTTAATGGTGTTAGGACTTAAATAAAGCGCCTCAGCAATTTCTGGGTTGCTTTTACCTTCCACCATAAGTTTGAGAACTTCTAACTCCCGGGGGGATAAAGTACCCAAGTTACTTTGAGGTAGGGGTGGCTTGAGGTGTTCCATAACCAAACGAGCAACTTGAGGATCTAGATAGGTTGCTCCCTCATAGGCTGCCTGTATTGCTACAATCAAACTATCAACACTTCCTCCCTTCACACAATAAGCATCAGCACCACTGGAAAGGGAAGCAAGTACCTCCGTTTCTGCTGTGTGGGAGGTGAGCATAACGACTCTGATTTCTGGTAAGATTTCTTTAATCTGTTTGGTGGCTGCAATACCATCAAGGCGAGGTAACCCGATATCCATAATCACAACATCAGGTTTTTTCTCCTTAGCGGCTTCGACACCTAAATAACCATCTTCAGCAATACCAACCAGGGTAATACCTGGACAGTCAGATAAGACTTGCTCTAACCCTAGTTGCATCATAGGATCGTCTTCAACAATTAGAACGCGCATTATTGTTCACGGGAATGTTATAATAGCAGGGTTGCCAATGGTCACAAATGACGGCGGAAACTATAGTCAATATATTAGCTATTGTGGTTAATAATCCCCCGTTACATAGAGATGCAAGAGGAGTCCTGTGGAACCAAATATATCCAAAATCTCAACGGACTTTGAGAATTTGGACAAATTCCCCGGCTTCAATGCAGGTCTGACCGACTGGAAGCATAGCGAGGGCGTTGGTTTGGGCGAGGTTAATCAGGTTTCCAGAATTTTGGCTTCCTGAAGCGAGGATAAATTGGGTTTCGCCATTGACCGATCGCAGATTTCCCCAAAGGTAGGTTTCTCGCTTACCCCCCGATCGCAATTCCATTGGCGATCGCACCCGCCACCATTCTGGTCCCCAAAACTCAGAAGTGAGTCCGCTTCGTTTTCTCAAGGCTGGTTGGACAAACCGCCAGCAGGTGACTAAGGCTGACACCGGGTTTCCCGGTAAACCAAAATACAAACAATGGGGAAAAGTCGCGAAGGTAAGGGGTTTTCCGGGTTTGACGGCTACTGAGTTGACCAGAATTTCTCCCCCAAGGTCAGCCAGAATTTGACCAACATAATCATAATCCCCGACGGACACTCCCCCAGTTGATAATACTATATCAGCGCTGAGTAGGGCTTTGGCGATCGCTGTTTTGAGGGCTTCCGGTTCATCAGGAATAATCCCTAAAATAACCGGTTCTGCGCCCATTTGCATCACCCAACTCGCTAAAGCATACTGATTAGAGTCTACTAGCTTTCCTGGGGCTATGGGATGCTCTGGGGGGATTAATTCGTTCCCGGTTGATATCAATCCTACCTTGAGTTTAGCATAAACTGGGACCTGCACACATTTGGCCGCGGCTAAAACTGCGATTTCTGCAACTCCTAAGCTAATTCCGGCAGGGAGTAGAGGGTCTCCGGCGCGACTATAGGACCCCTGATGACGCACAAAGGCTCTCAGTTCCGGGGTGGTTAGGATTTTGATGCGATCGCCATCGGGTTGGGTATCTTCTTGGATTACAATTGTATCAGCCCCAGCAGGTAAACAGGCTCCTGTAAAAATGCGCGCCGCTTGTCCGGGGGCGATAGTTTTTTGGGGACAATATCCGGCGGGTATTTCTTCTATGACTGCCAAAGTTACAGGATTTTCGGCGCTACTTTGGGCGACATCAGCATAACGGACGGCATAACCATCCATGGCGGAGTTATCCCAGTGGGGAAAGTCTAATTCACTGGTAATCGGGGCGGCGAGAATGCGTCCGGTAGCCTCGGATAATTTGACCAGTTCTATATCTTGTTGGTGGGGTGGTCCTACTTGTTCTAGGATAATTGCCTCTGCGGCTTGGGCTGATAACATACAATCTCATTTCTGGGTTTTCGTCTCCATATTCTATAGCAGCTTTAGTCGCCTCTATGCTACAGTTGATCAGGTCCTACTCAGTGATGCGATCGCTATGGAAACTACGGGTTTGACAGCGGAACAACACCGCCAAAAAATGCAGCGCCGCAAGGAAATTCAAGACCAGCGGGTAGCTGAGAGACAGGTGGAAAAGGGTTTGATTATTGTCAATACTGGCAATGGGAAGGGTAAAACTACTGCCGCTTTGGGGATGGTTTTACGATCGCTTGGTCATGGCTATCGGGTGGCGATCGTCCAGTACATTAAGGGCGCATGGGAACCAGCAGAAAAGGCCGTTTTCAGTCTCTGGCCGGAACAATTACAGTTTCATGCTTTGGGGGAAGGTTTTACCTGGGAAACTCAAGACCGCGATCGCGATATCCAAAGGGTTAGTGAAGCCTGGAAACTTAGTCTATCTTTAATTGAAAATCCCGAGATTAAGTTGGTACTTTTAGATGAAATTAACATCGCCATTAAGTTGGGATATCTCACCGTAGAAACGGTTTTGGCGGGTTTGGAAAAGAAACCTCACGACTCCCATGTGATTTTGACCGGTCGTGGCGCTCCCCCTAGTTTGATAGAACGCGCGGATCTGGTTACCGAGATGACTTTGGTTAAGCATCCTTTCCGGGAACAAGGGGTTAAGGCTCAACCGGGTATCGAGTTTTAAGTTGTCTATAATCATCAGGGGGATTTAATGAGTCCTTTTCGAGTGGGAATTGCAGGTCCGGTGGGGTCGGGTAAGACGGCTTTACTTGATGCACTCTGTAAAGCTATGCGCGATCGCTTTCAAATGGCTGTGGTTACTAATGATATTTACACCCAAGAAGATGCTCAGTTTTTGATGCGATCGCAAGCCTTAGAAACTGATAGAATTATCGGTGTCGAAACCGGAGGCTGTCCCCATACCGCTATCCGCGAAGATGCTTCGATTAATCTTAGTGCTATTCAAGAGTTGGAGTCTACTTTCCCTAATTTGGATGTCGTGTTTTTAGAGAGTGGTGGCGATAATTTGGCGGCGACTTTTAGCCCGGAATTGGTCGATTTAACTATCTATGTTATTGATGTGGCGGCGGGTGATAAAATTCCCCGCAAAGGAGGACCCGGAATTACTAAGTCCGATTTATTGGTGATTAATAAAATTGACTTGGCTCCCTTTGTCGGCGCGGATTTAACCGTCATGGAAAGAGATGCTAAAAAGATGCGCGGAAATAAACCTTTTGTCTTTACTAACCTCAAGGAAAAGCAAGGATTAACTACTATCCTCGATTTTATTCAGTCTCATATCATTAACTGACCAAACCTTAATATCTATACCACATCACAGACACCTATAGGCGATCGCCTCCCCCCTATTATTGGCGCAAATAGTTAAGTTTTGCTAATACTTCCACCCAGATAATTTTGATGTTCCGAACGACATTAAGAATTAATAAGTTTTTATTGAAAATAGCTCGCAAAAGGTTGACGAAATAATAGGGGTTCTGGTATCCTAGAATAAATCGCACCCAAGGGGTTCCTGTGTCTACACGCAAAAAAAAGCGCTGAAACCCTCATTCTAGCGCCCATCAAAATATTTTCTGGCTAAAGAATATAATTCACGAATCACGAGTTTTGGGGAAGTAAGGGACGGCCAAAAATCGACCTCTTGACAAAAGCGACATTTTGTGCATAGCCCCAAACTGACCCACAATTGAAGTCGGTTAGCGAATAGAAGCGCGAATAGCAGGTTGAGGGAACATAGACTGGAAACTATACTGTCTTTGGGCGAGGGGTTCAGCGGCGTGGTCCCAGAGACTTTCATAGAAAAAGAAAGCGACACCGAATTGGCGATCGCGCGCGGCACGAACCTTAGACTGGATGAAATTGATAGGAACTGGTCTAGTTCTCAAACCGGTGAGAATACCAACCCCGGTAGAAATCTTGTTTTGTGCGGCTTTCATTTCCGGTCGGTTTAACTCAGCAATAAAAAAGTCCAATTCATCCCGATAAACCTGCACCACCAACTCATCAACAAGACCATCTCTAACCCAAGTAACCCAATCTTGTAAATGACCGTTATAGGCGATATGATAAGGATTCGGACTAACGGAAATAATGCTATGAGGTTTTTTGGCTTTAATAGCTTGGTGCAATTGTCTCATAAAAGCCGTGATTTTATGAGCACGCCAACGCACCCAAGCGGGGTCTTGGGGGTTACTAGGTGGGGTGCGATTAGTCTCTCTTTGATAAAGAGAAATGGTATAAGGGTCATATCCAAATGTACTAGGTAAACTGGTATGGTCGTCAAACTGTACGCCATCAATATCGTAGTCGGTAACCACCTCTACAATTAAATCAGTCATAAACTTCTGGACTTGCGGGTGAAAGGGATTTAACCAAACGACTTCCCCAGCGGCGCTTATGGAAGTTTTAGTTCCGTCTCGCTGTTGAGTCAGCCAGTTGGGATGTTTTAAAGCCAACTCGGAACTAGGGGGAGCCATAAAACCGAACTCAAACCAGGGAAGCACTAACAAGTTATGACGATGAGCGCGTTCAATGATATCAGCCAGCATATCTTGTCCTTGGAAACCCCGGCGGACAAAAGGCTGAATTCCGGCTTCTTTAACTACAGAACTTTTATAGGTGACATAACCAGAGTTCCAAACCACTGGATAAATTGTGTTAAAATTGAATTGGGCGAGTTTGCTGACTGCTTCTTCGAGTCTCGGTTGATTCATTAACACATCTGTATCATTGGTGGTCATCCAAACGCCACGAATTTCGGTTTTGGGAATTTGGGGAATGGGTGGAGGTGCGATCGGCGGCTGAGGAACTGGTGGGGGTATATCAGGAACTGGTGGGGGTGTAATGGTTTCCTCGATAGCTGGTGCGGGAGGAGGTGTAATGGTTTCCTCGGTGGCTGGTGCGGGAGGAGGTGTAATGGTAGGCTGTGGTGGCTCTAGGGGTAGAGGTTCATCAAAAACTTCTGGGGGAAACAGGGGTAAGTCGGGGGAAGTCGGTGGTGTACGGAAAGCTGGGGGGAGTGCGATCGCTGGAATTTGTATGACAGCAATTAGGCTGACAAAAAATAAGGCAATGAGGAAACTGGCTTTTTTGACCAAGGTTGATTTCATAGTTGTAGTTAGGAGCATGATTTAATCTCCAATTAGGTTAACATTTTACGGCAATACGGTATAATACCAAGTATGGTGCGAGACCTTCGGGTATGAAATAGAGCTGAAATGAGCGTGGGGACTACCCGGTGAGGACTTCAACCCCTTGGTTGATTGGGTCGCATCCCTGACCATCCCATAACACAGCCTGATTTTTTTGCCCACCTTCGAGACTTCCAATATGGTTGCCAAGGTAAAGCGTCTAATCAGGTCTAAGACTGCCGGAGCCATGCTGACATGGGCGCATTATCGATTCAAACTAACCCTGAGACATAAGCGCGGAAATAACTTAACAGTTGTAGATGTGACGGAAGAATACACCAGCAAAACCTGTACTCACTGTGGTCATGTGCATTCCCAGCTAGGTGGCTCAAAAGTGTTCCGATGTCCTGAGTGCGGGGTCACTCTACCCAGGGACTGGAACGGTGCTTTTGGAATCTTTCTAAAAGCTTTGCGGGATACCGCCTCTGTTACCTTAACGGGTAATAGTGCTATCGTCGCATTGTCAGGCAATAGCCGGATAAATGTCGCGTAAATGTATCAGTTTAGCAGAAAATTGGAGGTCTGGGATCTAATTTCAAGGCATAGCTACTAATTTGATAATTTGAGGACGATTTGAGATGATGGCTAATTTGTCAAGACTATTGTGGCTCCTACCAATGGTGACTATTACGGCTGCGGTAAGTTCTGATGCGATCGCGATCGCCTCTACGGGGACTATAGCAGAAAATGCGATCGCTCAAGGGCGGATCAGGGCTCCTTTTTTTGAGGAAACCCAAGACCCTGGGTTTACCAACACTTTTCTTAGGGATGCTTTGGGGGGTGTTGCTGACCCATTAGAGAGTAGTAATGGTAGTAGCGCAGCAGAAACCATTACCACAGGATCTGATTCCCTACAGACCATACAAAACAACTTTAACAGGAGTAGGGGAGACTTGAATGGAGGTCCATCTCCCCGTAATGGTCGTTCTATAGTGACTCCAGATAATGGCAGAATACCGACAGGTAGAGGTATTTTTCGGTCTTTACCCCCTTCTGGTCGCTAAGAAAGAATTAATTAATAATTGGGGAGAAACCCGGTTTCTTCGAGAAACCGGGTTTCTTGACCTGTGGGGGAGAAACCCGATATTGTAGGGTGCGTCAGACCCCGATACTTAGGAATTCCAGAGATGATTAATGCTGACGCACCTTCTAGGGGAAAGGTGGTGCATCAGATGAACAAAATTTGCCGTTCACCCGATAGGTTATCCCTCTGACTCACCCTACGAATGAGTGATAATGATTAATTACCAATGGTAGCATCGAAAAATTTTTCGCCCCTACTGGTGGGTGAGGGCGGGTTTATTGGTATTGTCGGTGGGAACTGACGATTGACAGTAGAACCCGCCCCTACATGGTGTTTAATTCAATTATCCATTGTCCAAAAAAGTCATCAAAAACAAATCTAATTCCTTGGTCGCCGATGTCAGTTAACAGCGCCTCGGCTGCTTGTTGCACCCCAGGTGAACTATTCTCTGATTGATTTTGAGGAAACCAAGAATCTGTCTGTCCAGGGAAAGAACCTCCCCATATCAGTGTCAGGTCTGGGAAAGAACCTCCAACTAAATCTTCGCCTCTGAGCTGTAAATCAAGACTTCCATCGCTGTAGCGACGAGTTTCTTGATTGTCTGTATCAATGACTGTATCAATCAGATTAGCATCCCACTGACCAGTTAAATCGGAAATCAAATAACCGTTACCAGTTAGTGCATCTCTAAAGTTAGAAAATCCAGTTATTTCTCCGGTTCCCTGTAAAGATCCTTCTAACTTCTCGTCTGTGTCTGGATCATTGTCTGGTGCTAGTGTCGGAATAAAAGGAATAGTCCCACCAGTCAAAGTCTCTTCGCCGTTGGGTGGTTCGAGAGTATCTTCTCCGGGTACGCCAATTAAGAGGATATCATCAATAGATAATCGGGGATTACCGATAAATGTGGCGACGGTTACAGGGGGTTGTGTTCCTGAACCGTCGGGGTCATAGATAAGGTTTCCGGTCTGTAATTCATAGGCGAGAATGGGACTGCTAATGGTGTCGAGGTTATCGGGATTAAATTCTCCGGTTTCGAGGAAAATAAATTGTTCAGGACTCAGGCTATTTTCGGGGGTAGTACCTCTGGTGAAGCCGAATTGATCACTGTCAAATAGAAGGCGATCGCTTCCGGGGGTAAAATCAACAATTAGGTCAACTCCTAAATTAATTTGATTGGGAGATAGATAAGCAAAGGTATCGCTTCCTTCACCACCGACGAGGGTATCATCCCCAGCACCACCAATTAAACAATCATTACCTAGATTACCAAATAGGGAGTCATCACCATCAGAACCAATGAGGGTATCATCACCTGCATTACCATCAATGGCAGTAAGAATATTAACATTAACCGGAACTCTAATTAGATTTCCTTCGGAGTCGATCGCTTCATAACTAAAACTGCCAAGATTTCCGCCGGGGAGGGTGGGAATAAACTCGGCGGCTGTACCACCTTCTAGGATATTCACATTTCCGCCGATTAAATCGGTGATGGTATTTATCACGGCTATGCGTTCATTATCAGAAGCGGGAATGGTGACGGGAACGCCAACAAAATCGATGGTATCGTTAGCAGCGATCGCATCATTTCCGGGAGTACCATTAATTAAAGCGAAGGCGGTGATATTTCTAGTATCTTCATCTGTAGGATCATCATCATCACCATCATCTAGGGTATCGTCTCCGGCTGTACCAATCAAGATGATATCATTAACAGATAGGGGAGGGTTGCCTTGTAAATTAGCAATAATTTCGGGGGGTTGTGTTCCTGAACCGTCCGGGTCATAGAGCAGGTTTCCGGTCTGTAATTCATAGGCGAGAATGGGACTATTTATGAGGCTGAGATTATCTTGATAAGTTCCGGTTTCCACGAGAACCAATTGTTGAGGACTCAGGATATTTTCCGGGGTAGTACCTATTTGAATAAAGCCGAATTCCTCACGGTCAAATAGAAGGCGATCGCTTCCGGGGGTAAAGTCCAAAATCAAATCAGTTCCGGTGGTGATTTGACTGCGGGAAATATAGGCAAAAACATCATTGCCAGCACCTCCGAATAGGGTATCATTTCCGGCATTTCCAAACAGGGTATCATCCCCATCATCTCCTGATAAGAAATCATCACCCTTTCCGCCATAGAGAATATCATTATCAGCCCCTCCATATAGCTGGTCATTTCCCGGACCGCCAAAGAGGATATCATCACCACTACCACCAAAGACGATATCATCACCACTATCTCCTAAGAGGGTATCATCGCCTGCTTCTCCGAATAAGCAATCATTACCCTGTCCGCCATAGAGGAGATCTGGTCCTGAACTTCCAATCAGAACATCATCGCCACCTAAGCCGTTAATACGGGTGACGGGAAGAATATCGATAAATACATTAGCACTATCTTGGGTGTTGCCATCACTGGCGGTATAGGTAAAGCTGGCTTGGGTTCCCCCAGGCAATGTGGGGGTAAATCTGACAATGGTATTATTATTAAGTAAGGCTACGTCCCCGCCTGTGATGTTGCTGACGCTGCTGATAGATAAACCTGTCTCGGGACTATCATTGTCTAAAACTGGAATTTCGACGGGATTAAAGGGTTCTGGCGCGATCGCAAAAATGGTATCATCGGAGTCGGTTCCGTCTATTTCCTGGGGAGTGGCGGCGCGAACTTCCCTGGCGATGATGTTGACGGTTTCGGGGCGAGTCAATGAAACCGGATCAACTAGGATAATATCATTGGGGGATAAATTGGGGATGCTGCCATCTTCTGATTGTAACTGCGCGATCGCTATAGGTGGAGAGGTTCCCAAGCCGTCTATATCGTATTCCAGAAGTCCGGTAATGGTATCGTAAAGCAGAATCGGGATTTCTGTATTTTCGGGTAGGGATTCTCGATTGGTGGTAAACTGTTCGGGGTTGAGGGTTTGGGTCTCGGTATTGAGAGCGGATAAACCAAAACCACCTTCCTCTAGGGATTGGCTTTGAAAAACTAGGCGATCGCTATTTGGTGTAAAGTTTAATATGCGATCGGGTTGTGTACCTCTGTCATTAGGGGACAGGTAGACTAAGGTATCATTCCCTGTACCAGCCGTGAGGGTGTTTACGCCTGCACCACCTTCTAGCCAATTATTCCCCCCGCCACCAGATAAGCAATCATTCCCCTCCCCACCAAATAGGGAATCATTACCAATACCCCCCAACAGGGTATCATTACCAGGACCACCATCAAGGATATTATCTCCTGACCCGGCTTGTAGGAGGTCGTCCCCTAAACCGCCAAAGAGGGTATCATCACCAGGACCCCCTAAGAGGGTATCGTTACCACTTCCCCCCAAGATAGAGTCGTTTCCGGTCCCCCCGTCAAGGGTTTGGTCGAATTGGTCTCCCACTAGGGTATCATTTCCGCCTCTCCCTTGTATGGCTGTTACTGGCTGAAAACTAATGGTTGCGGTAGCGGTAGCAAATTGGTTATGGCGATCGCGCAATGTATAATCAAAGCTACCAGAACCGCCAAGGGAGGTTGTATCGGGGATAAATTCTACTCCGACTCCCCCAGGGAGAATGGTAGCACTCCCGTTACTGACATTCTCAATATTAGTGATGGCTTTTTCATCCCTAATAAAATCTGGCGGGAGGGGGATAGTTAATCTGGGTTCTGCGGCTTGGAGAAAATCATTATTTTCTGTACCTACAACTAAGCGGGGGGTTGAGGTCATAATCGGGTCAGCGACGAGGGTGGTAAAATAGGAGATTCTAATATTGTCTATGGCTAATTCGGTCGCTTCCGAACCAATGGCAATAATTCCGGTGTTCCGAGGGAGGGTGGTACTAAAGCGCCGAAATTCGTTAAATGTTTCTCCTGGGGTGGCTAATAAAACGCCAGTCCCTAGAGAATTGCCTTCTCGGTCAAATAGTTCGACGGTATGTTCTCGATTTGGGGAGGTGTAGTGAAAGGAAAAGTTACCCCCTCCTATGCTTAATGGTGATAAATTTCTGAGGTCAATGGTAATGCGATCGCCTGTCACTAATTCATTGACTTCTATCTCTTCGGAATCTTCGGAATCTTCGGAATCTTCGGTGTTTATAATAGCTTCGGAATATGAGATAACTGTAGTTCCAGGGGGGGAAGTTCTGGTGGCATCAAATAAGCCTTCTCCCCCTTCGTCAACACTGACCAAAGCTATGGCGTTGGGGGAAAATCTCACCCCATCGATTGTGCCAATGGGTGCAAAGTTGCGAGTTTGGAAATCTTCAAAGTCAAAAAATAGTTCCCGCATTTTATTAGCTTAAAAAAATATATATGTTGGCTGATAATTAACCTAAGTTAACCCCTGGCGGATTACCTTATCACATTTAACCGACTTTGGCAAGGGCTCCACCTCAAGATTAAGTTAATTGGTTGACAGAAAGAGTTATTTCAATTATAATTAAGAGGCATATAATAGGCAGCAGTTTTATCAATACCACGCTTCGTGGTGAAAGACTATGGCAAGCAACTCATCATATACCCTGACCGAATTAGAAAGCGCGATTATTAGAGAGCCGTTATTAGTAACAGTAGAAACAACGGCGAGGGAAGCGATCGCGCTGATGAGTGAAAGTCGCGCCAGTTGTAGTATATCATCAAAAGCCAGTGTTCTATTAGAGGAAGTTTATGGAGAGGCGCGTTCCAGTTGCGTCTTGGTAGTAGAAGGGGAGCAATTAGTAGGTATTCTGACTCAGGGAGATATCATCCGACTCTGTACAGAAAAAAGACCCTTAGAGCAGTTATTGGTAGGGGAAGTCATGACCGCCTCAGTATTAAGCTGGAGGGAGTCAGAATTGAGCGACTTTTTTGAAGTGATTGATTTGCTGAGGAAAAATCAAATCTGTCACCTACCGCTAGTGGATGATAGCGATCGCCTAGTAGGGTTAATAACCCATGAAACTCTGCGTTATATTAGCCACCCCATAGACCTGCTGAGATTACGAACGGTAGAAGAGGTAATGACAACAGAGGTTATTTGTGCTAGTCCTGAGAGTAACCTGCTAGAAATTGCCTGTTTAATGACACAATACCGGGTCAATTGTGTAGTTTTAGTAGAAACCGATTTCGTGAACAATTCAACGGCTGTCAATGTTCCGGTCGGGATCCTGACCGAGGGAGATATTGTCAAGTTTAATACCTTCTGCTTAGACCTAGAAAACTATAGCAGTAAACAGTTAATGAGTACCCCAGTGTTTTCGGTCGCCACCAATGAGAATCTGTGGAGAATTCATGAGTTGATGTCATCCCAATATATCCGGCGAGTTCTAGTCACAGGTTCCCATGGTGAACTCTTAGGGATAGTGACCCAAACCAGTATGCTCAAAGTGCTAAATCCTCTGGATCTGTATAAAATGACGAAGATTTTAGATGGTCGCATATCGGAGTTAGAATTAGAAAAAATTAGCATTTTAGAAACTCAGGCGAAACAACTAGATGAACAGGTCAAAAAACGGACTTTAGAACTAGAACAGGCGCACCACAGAGAACAACTGGTATTTGAGATTACCAACCGGATTAGGTCTTGGTTAAATTTACCGGAAATCCTGGAGGAAACGGTTAAACAAGTCCGGATTTTGTTAAATTGTGATCGGGTAGTAATCTACCAATTCAACCCAGATTTGAGCGGTGATATCGTAGCGGAATCAGTAATGGAACCCTATACATCCTGCTTAGATAAAAATATTAAAGATACCTGTTTTCAGGACAACCCATCAATGTATCAAGACGGAAAGATTTTCGTAGCACCAGATATTGATCAGGTGGGATTAAGTGAATGTCATTTATCTCTGCTCAAACAATTTGAAGTCCGAGCAGATTTAGTAGTTCCAATTGTTTTATCTAACCATGAAGCGGAAAGCCAATCTAAGAGTTTGTGGGGTTTATTTGCGATTCATCAATGTAGTAATACGCGGCTGTGGTTATCAGAAGAAATCCAGATAGTCCAACAGTTGGCGCTACAGGTAGCGATCGCTATTCAACAAGCGATCGCCTACGATGACCTACAAAGGGAACTACAGGAACGCCAACAAATTCAAACCTGTTTACAAGAAACAGAAGAACGTTATGCGACTCTGACAGATTTAATCCCGGTGGGAGTTTTTCGGACGGATAAGGAGGGTGATTGTATCTATGTCAATGAGGAATATTGTCAGATGACGGGACGTATTCCTGGGGAAACAATTGGTTTATCTTGGCAAATTTCTGTGCATCCTGAAGATAGCGATCGCATTAATGAAGCCTGGAAACAGACTCAAGTAAATCATCACCCATTTAAGGAAGAATATCGTTTAGAAGCCGGGGAAAATCAGTTGTGGGTGTTTGGTCAAATTGTCCCGGAATTTAGTGTAGAAGAAACAGTAAATGGCTATGTGGGTACTATTACAGATATTAGCGAACAGAAAGCGGCACTTTGTGAACGGGAAAAAGCGGAAACCGCATTACAAGATCTTAATCAATCTTTAGAAGCGACGGTCAAACAGCGAACCCAGGAACTTTCTCACCTTAGCGATCGCCTACAATTAGCGATTAAGTCAGCCCAAATGGGAATTTGGGATTGGGATATTTCTCAGAATCATCTAACCTGGGATGATCAGATGTATAAAATTTATGGAGTCTCACCTTTAGAGTGTCCCCAGACAGTGGAATTATGGAAAAACTCCCTACACCCAGAAGACGCTGAATTAACTCAGGCAATTTTACAGGAAAGTCTGCGAGGGGAAAGGGAATTTAATCCAGAATTTCGGATTGTACGTCCTGACGGTTCTATAGTTTTTATTAAAGCAAATGCTCTAATTATTCGCAACCCCGAAGGAGAACCTCAAAGGATGATCGGTACTAATGTTGATATTACCGAGAGTAAACAAGCCGAGTCCGACCGCCAACAATTACTAAGGGAGTTATCCGATCTAAAGTTAGCCATAGACCATTCAGCGATCGTAGCTGTTACTGATGCGAGTGGAGTGATTACCTACGTCAATAATCGCTTCTGTGAAATTTCCGGTTATTCCTCGGAAGAATTAATCGGTAAAAGCCATCGTATCGTTAACTCAAGATGCCATCCCCCTGGTTTTTTCGCGAATTTATGGCGGACTATTTCTAGTGGTAAAGTTTGGCATGGAGAAATTTGTAATCGCTCTAAAAATGGTTCTATTTACTGGACTGAAAGTACCATTGTCCCTTTTTTAAATTCCCATAAAAAAGTCTCTCAATATTTAGCTATTCGCTTTGATATCACCGCTCGCAAACAGGCGGAAGCTAGGCTATTAGACTATTCCCATGAGATTGAGGACTTATATAATAAAGCACCCTGTGGCTATCATTCCCTCGATGCTGAGGGTCGCTATGTCAAAGTTAATGATACGGAACTGCAATGGTTAGGATACTCTCGTGAACAATTACTTGGGAGACGTTTAGCAGATTTTCTCACCCCGGACAGTCGAGAGATATTTGAGAGTAATTTTGAGTTATTTAAACAGCAAGGATATCTCAAAGATATGTTGCTGGAGATGATTAGTAGTAATGGTCACGTTTTCCCGGTACTCTTGAATTATAGCGCCGTTTATAATCCCCAAGGTGAATATCTTTATAGTCGTTCAACTTTGTTTGATATTACCGACCTAAAATCAGCGCAAATAGCCTTAGAAAAAAACCACAACCTTCTACAGTCAATTACCCTCGCACAATCCCAGTTTATTACATCGGAAAATCGCCTAACTATTTTTGATGGTTTACTTAGCAGCTTGCTAACTTTAACTGATAGTGAATATGGCTTTATTGGCGAGGTAATGTTCCGAGATAATGGGGGAGCAACCATGGAAGAAACTTTCCTAAAAATTCGGGGAGTTCCTTATCTAAAAACCCATAGCATAAGTAATGTGGCTTGGGATGAAGCCACGGAGAAATTTTATCAAGAAAACCATGAAGAAGGCATGGAATTTGATAATATGAATACCTTATTTGGGGCGGTAATTATGACCGGGAAACCTGTTATAGCTAACAGTCCTAGCAGTGACCCACGCCGGGGAGGGACTCCTAATGGTCATCCCCCTTTAAATAGTTTTTTGGGGTTGCCATTTTTTAGCAGTTCGACTCTCGTGGGAATAGTGGGAATTGCCAATAAACCAGGTGGCTATCATGAGGAAATGATTGATTATTTACAAGCCTTTTTAGTTACCTGTGGCAATTTAATTGAAGGGTATCGTTTACACCGGAAAAGAAATGAGGCGGAAGAGGCTAAGAAAGCCGCTGAACAGGAAATTGCTAAACAGTTGGCGAGTATTGAAGCTGCGGGGGATGGTATTGCTATTGTTCAGGATGATTTGTATCAGTATGTAAATCACGCTCATTTGGTCATGTTTGGTTATTCTGAACCTGAAGATTTAGTCGGTCATAGTTGGAGAAAAATCTATTCTCCTACAGAAATTCAACGCTTTGAAAATGAGGTTTTCCCGATTGTAATGCGCGATCGCTACTGGACTGGAGAAGCGATCGCCACTCGTCAAGACGGGACGAGTTTTGCGGAAGAATTATCTCTGACCCTAACGGAAGATAACCTGTTAATTTGTGTCTGTCGAGATATTAGCGATCGCCGAGAAACCGAAGCCAAACTGCGCCAGACTAATCAGGAATTGATGCGCGCTACCCGTCTGAAAGATGAGTTTCTCGCCAATATGAGTCATGAACTACGCACCCCCCTTAATGCTATTTTAGGAATGACCGAGGGTATGCAAGAAGAGGTATTTGGTACTTTAGGCGATCGGCAAAAACAAGCATTACAAACTATTGAACGCAGCGCCAGTCATCTCCTGGAATTAATTAACGATATTTTAGATCTGGCTAAAATTGAAGCCGGGGAAATGAAACTAGACCTTAATTATACTTCGATTCGCCCCCTGTGTCAATCTAGTATAGCTTTTATTAAGCAGCAAGCCTTTAAAAAAGGGATTTCCATTAATGTACAAATTCCCCAAGCCTTACCAGACTTATATATTGATGAACGCCGCCTGCGTCAAGTGTTAATTAACCTCCTCAATAACGCGGTTAAATTCACCCCATCCCGAGGTAAAATTAGCCTGGAAGTTAAGTTACAGCCACCCCCGATAGACAGCGATAAATCCCGAGTCCGTTTTGCTGTGATTGATACGGGAATTGGTATTAATGAAGAACAATTATCAAAACTGTTTAAACCCTTTACTCAAATTGATAGCGCTCTCAATCGTCAATATGAGGGAACAGGTTTAGGATTATCCCTAGTTAAACGCATTGTCGAAATGCACGGAGGTACTGTTAATGTGATTAGTAAAGTGGGGTCAGGAAGTCAGTTTATTTTTGAGATTCCTTGTGATGATATCTTAATCGGAACTAACACCCCCCATCTATCATCTAATACCTCGGATTTCCTGACGAAAACTGAAGATGTGGCTCAAGTTTCTCCCCTGATTTTAATTGCTGAAGATAACGAAGCTAATATCATGAGTTTGTCGAGTTATTTGGGTGCTAAAGGCTACCGTTTAATTATTGCTAAGGACGGTCAACAGGCGATTGATTTAGCACAATCAGAATCTCCTAATTTAATTCTGATGGATATTCAAATGCCGGGAATAGATGGCTTAGAAGCAATTAACCGTATCCGCCAAATCCCCACCATGACCCAAGTGCCAATTATTGCCTTAACCGCCTTGGCTATGACAGGCGATCGCGAAAAATGCCTAGAAGCTGGCGCAAATGATTATGTAGCCAAACCCGTTAAATTAAAACAACTCAACGCCAAAATTCAGGAAATTTTAGACTTATAATTGGAGACTTATAATTGATGCAGCATTCAGGAATATGAAACTATTGTGTTTAAGTAATGGTCACGGGGAAGATATCATCGCTGTCAGAATACTGCAACATCTGCGAACACCAGTTAATAACCTAGCCGCTTTACCCTTAGTAGGGGAAGGAAAAGCCTACCAGCAATTACCGGATATTCCGATTATTGGGAGAGTCCAAAAAATGCCTTCTGGGGGATTTATTTATATGGACAGTTCCCAACTCCTGGGAGATTTGAAAGGGGGGTTATTACAGTTATTATATTCCCAGGTGCAGACCGTCCGCCAGTGGGGGAAAGAGGGGGGATTTATTTTGGCGGTGGGGGATATTGTCCCCCTATTTTTAGCCTGGTTAAGTGGTGCAGAATATGCTTTTGTGGGGACGGCGAAATCTGAATATTATTTGCGGGATGAAAACGGACAGTTATCTCGCCAGTCCTGGTGGCAAAAATGGGAGGGGTGGTCAGGTTCCGTATATTTACCCTGGGAACGTTGGTTAATGACTCATCCCCGTTGTCGGGTGGTGTTTCCCCGCGATAGACTGACCACGGAAACTCTGCAAAGGTGGTCAATTCCGGCTGTTGATTTGGGTAATCCTATGATGGATAATTTGGAACCTGGGGGAATTATTGCGCCGTCGCCACCGGGTGTGTTAAACTTGACTTTATTGCCGGGTTCTCGTAGTCCAGAGGCCTATGAGAATTGGCGGTTAATTTTAGAAGCAGTATCGCAGCTAAAAATCTCACCCCTCCGGTGTTTGGCTGCGATCGCACCTAGTTTAGATTTAGACCCCTTCGGTTCGGTTCTGAAGGCGACCGGGTGGGTTCCAGTTGATGGTCATACCAGCAAGGAACAACAATTGTTTCAGCGCGACCAAATGACTATGCTGCTGACCCGTGAGGGGTTTAATGATTGTCTCCACCTAGGCGATATGGCGATCGCTATGGCGGGGACGGCTACCGAACAGTTTGTCGGTCTGGGAAAACCTGCGATCGCTATTCCCGGAAAAGGTCCGCAATTTACACCAGCCTTTGCTGAGGCACAAAGTCGCCTACTCGGTCCGTCACTAATTCTTGCCGAAAATCCCCAAGCAGTGGCAGGAGTGGTGCGATCGCTTCTACAGGACTCCCCACAACTAGCCACTATTGCCGCTAATGGTCGCCGCCGTCTCGGTGAAGCCGGGGCAGGCGATCATATTGCTGACTATCTCATATCACAAATTTTCCCAAATGTCAAGGGTTAGCCATGACGTTTTTGATGCCACTGCCAGCCATGGCTAATGATATCGTGAATTTGGGAATATTGAGGATTCCAGCCCAAGATTTCCTGGGCTTTTTCGCTAGTTCCCACCAAACTGGGGGGGTCTCCGGGGCGGCGATCGCATTCTACCGTTTTAATCTCTCGTCCCGTGATTTCCCTAGCGCTTTCAATCACTTCTTGAACCGAGAAACCCTTACCATTTCCGAGGTTAAAAAACTCAGTTTTCCCCCCCGACAATAGATATTGTAACCCCAAAACGTGAGCATCTGCCAAATCACTAACATGGATATAATCGCGGATACAAGTACCGTCAGGAGTCGGATAATCAGTTCCAAAAATAGAGATATGATCTCGTTTTCCTAGGGCTGTAAATAGGGTGAGGGGGATTAAATGAGTTTCCGGGTCGTGGTCCTCTCCCAGTAATCCATCAGGGTCAGCACCAGCAGCATTAAAATAGCGAAAACTGACCGATCGCAAATTATAAGCCGTGTCAAAATCCGCCAAAATTCGTTCAACCATTAGCTTACTCGCGCCATAGGGACTAATGGGATTTTGGGGGTGGTTTTCAGGAATCGGAATAATTTGGGGAACCCCGTAGGTCGCACAGGTAGAAGAAAACACAAATTTATCAATTCCCGCTGAGTTCATCGCCCCCAAAAGGGTGAGAGTTCCCACCACATTATTACGATAATATTTCTCAGGATTAGTTACCGACTCTCCCACATAAGCATAGGCGGCGAAGTGCATCACCGCGTCAATTTTCCGGCTAGAAAATAGCTGATCTAATAAAAGGCGATCGTTAGTATCTCCCTGGATTAATTCCACCTTCAGCACATCTTCCACCAATTCTTGATGTCCGTAAACCAAATTATCAAGAACTATCGGATTATAACCCGCCCGTTGCAAAGCCAAAACCCCATGGGAACCGATATAACCAGCCCCTCCCGTAACCAAGACATTTACCTGATTTTCAGACACTTTCAAACATCCTTTAATTGTCAATCTTCTAGGACTCGTGACGAAACATCAACCGCCTTAACGTCAATAGTTCCCGGTGGAGTCAGACGGGTAAAACGTCCCTGTTCAATTTGAATAGGCTCACCACAATTCGGACATTGACATTGAGTCTGATTTAGGGCTATAAACTCATGGGAACAGACCGGACAGGAATCTTCAATCAAATTCCGGTTTAGCCACCACCGCGCCCCAAACACTAAAATAATCGGGGTGATGACAGCCAGACCAATCAGAATCAGAATCGAGTTGACTAGCCAGCCCAAACCAACTGAGGCTAACAAACCCATGATTCCTATAACCACGATCCAATTGCCAATTCCTGACCAGTTAAATTGTAGGGTTGGTCGTTCCTGGTTCACAAAATCATCTCCTTGAGAGTTCAGGGCCTCTATTGACCATCAATGCAGCCTCACCCCATTGTAACACCAGAGCCGATTATTTGGTCAAAATAATTAATTGCTCAATGACATGAATCAAGGCATTTTCTGTCTGAATATCCCCATCCATACTATGGGACCCTTCAACTGTGACAGTCTCCGAACCCACCTCCACCGGAATCAACAAATTTTCCTGAGTTGCCAAATATCTATATATTAACTCCTCCGAGGTGATGGCATCACTGTCATCTCCATCATACCTCATAATCCTAATTAACTGTTCGATATTATTACCTTTGAGGAGGTTTTCCAAAACCGTCCTGGGGAGTCTAGAAAAGGCTTCATCTGTGGGGGCTAAGATAGTAAATACACCCTCTTGGCGGAGAACATCCATTAATCCCGTCAGTCTTAAAACCGTGGCTAGGGTACTAAAACGGCCATCATTTAGCAGTAAATTCATCACATTTTGATTAACCGCCCGTCTGACGCGATCGCTTGGAAATTGGGCAAATTCCGCCCGCTGGTCTGATTCCCAGCCCAACTGCAATTCTGGGGAACTTTCGGCGATCGCTCTCCCAGTTCCCACCGACATACTGAGAATCATTCCCATACCCAGAGATATAGCAATTTTACCCAGATAATTCGTACCACTACAGATAGCCATATTTTTTCACTCCCCAATGAAGCTGATAGTTGATTAATCCATGCTAGTCATAATTACCACAATTATTTCCCCGGTCAGGGATAATCGTCTACACCCTCCCCTAAAAATCTCCGCCATTAGCGGAAATATCATAATTATAGCCCATTACCCGCCATAGTCAACCCATCATCATTAAGCTGGTTGCAAGTCAACGTTAAGGTGTCGCTATTAACATTCCTAATCGTTGCATTAGTCATCACATCAACGAAATTATCAACCGGAACAAAATCGCAGTTATTAACGTCCGTCCCCAGAGTCTGTCAGGTAGGGCGAGTTGATTAATCAAGTCGTGAGGATGAGAATTGCCAGCAGAACCCGCCCCTACAATTAATAATTAATAATTAATAATTAATAATTGAGGATGATAATTGCCAGCAGAAACCGTCCCGAAAATTATTAATATAGGCTGTATTATCTTTCATCATCAAGATAGCTAGATTCCAAAGTTTCCTCTAAACTAAAGGGTGACTCCTTTGGCAAAAAATTTAACTTAATCCCTGTTTCATCCGACGCTTTTATACGTGCTTTTTGATAACAATCTTTAAATACTTCTGTAAGTAGAGGTTTCAAGCTGGGACTGTCTTCTAACAAACCTTCAATACAAATGCGTTGTTCTGTAATGGTGCTGCGCCAACTCTCACTGCGTTTGGTTGGTTGATAGTGCCATTTTAATAAGTGCATTAACAACACAATTAAACGGCTTTTTAATTCCCGTTTTTCACTTCTTCCCAGACTTTCAATTTCTTCAATCAAATTGGCGACATCAACTTGAGTAAATTGATTTTCTTTTAACTGTTCAGCCGTGATTTGTGTCCAGAGGTAAAAATCTTCCTCATATAAATTATTTGGTGTTTTCATAGAATACCCATATCCTTGGCGATCGCTCAACCCGCCTAGAAGTTTATCAAACCATAAACCACATTCCGAAGTCGCTTTCTGGTGAGGGCGGGCGGGTTTATTAATCAAGTCGTGAGGATGAGAATTGCCAGCAGAACCCGCCCCGACAATTAATAATTAATAATTAATAATTAATAATTGAGGATGATAATTGCCAGCAGAAACCGTCCCGAAAATTATTAATATAGGCTGTATTATCTTTCATCATCAAGATAGCTAGATTCCAAAGTTTCCTCTAAACTAAAGGGTGACTCCTTTGGCAAAAAATTTAACTTAATCCCTGTTTCATCCGACGCTTTTATACGTGCTTTTTGATAACAATCTTTAAATACTTCTGTAAGTAGAGGTTTCAAGCTGGGACTGTCTTCTAACAAACCTTCAATACAAATCCGTTGTTCTGTAATGGTGCTGCGCCAACTCTCACTGCGTTTTGTGGGTTGATAGTGCCATTTTAATAAGTGCATTAACAACACAATTAAACGGCTTTTTAATTCCCGTTTTTCATTTCTTCCCATACTTTCAATTTCTTCAATCAAATTGGCGACATCAACTTGAGTAAATTGATTTTCTTTTAACTGTTCAGCCGTGATTTGTGTCCAGAGGTAAAAATCTTCCTCATATAAATTATTTGGTGTTTTCATAGAATACCCATATCCTTGGCGATCGCTCAACCCGCCTAGAAGTTTATCAAACCATAAACCACATTCCGAAGCCGCTTTCTGGTGAGGGCGGGCGGGTTTATTAATCAAGTCGTGAGGACGAGAATTGCCAGCAGAACCCGCCCCGACAATTATTAATTATTAATTGTTAATTATTAATTATTAATTGAGGATGAGAATTAGCAGCAGAACCCGCCCCGACAATTATTAATTATTAATTGTTAATTATTAATTATTAATTGAGGATGAGAATTAGCAGCAGAACCCGCCCCTACAATTATTAATTATTAATTATTAATTATTAATTGATGCCTAACTATTAAAATTATAGCTCATCACCCCAATAGTCAAACCATCATCATTAAGCTGGCTGCGAGTCAACGTTAAAGTGTCGCTATTAACATTCCTAATAGTTGCATTAGTCATCACATCAAGGAAATTATCAACCGGAACCAAATCGCAGTTATTCACGTCTGCAGCCAGAGTTTTATAGTGGGTGGGAATCACTAATCTAGGGTTGAGGGAAGCAATTACCGCCGCCGCTTCCGTGGGAGTATAAGCCTTCGGACCTCCACCCACAGGAATTAACAACAAGTCGGGGCGACCAATCAAAATCCTTTCTTCAATATTAATAGGTCCGGCTAACCCTCCCATGTGCAGAATTCTGATACCACCCTGAGTCCATAACCAGGCGACATTCTGACCAAACCTGCGACCTCTTTCACGGTCTTTAATAGTGCGAATACCTTGAATTTGGGTTCCTTGAAATTGATAAACTCCCGGTTCATGTAATAGCGCCGGATTATTGGGAAACCCATCAATCGACCCTTCATCAAGTAACCGACTGCTAATTAACACCAGGTCAGTCTCTATTTTCGGGCTACCAAATCCGGCGGTACATCCAATTTGTCGAAACGGATTTACCAGTATCCGCAAACCATCCCCAGTAAACAGAAAACTCGTATGTCCAAGCCAGCGAATAGTCAAGTTAGATTCACTGGGTGTCTGCGCTTGGGAAACCTGCCACCGCGCACCAAATCCCGCAGCCAAGGTAACTATAGCACTGGTTTTAGCTAGGTGGATAAACTGTCGCCGTTTCATAGCAATTATATGACCAAAATATTACCGCAAATTTACCGCTAATTAATTAGCTTTCTACTGCCATTAACCGACAACTCTTTAGGAAGTTCTTAATTAAGGTTTTCCCAGCCGTTGTCAAGATGCTTTCCGGGTGAAATTGCACACCCTGAATATGGGAATAATGGCGGTGTTGAACTCCCATAATTGTACCATCATCCACCCAGGCGGTAACTTCTAGCACCGGTGGACAGGTTTGGGAGTCTATGACTAAACTATGATAGCGCGTCGCGGTAAAGGGGTTCTCTAAATCGTGAAATACCCCCTTGCCGTTATGATGAATGGGGGAGGTTTTCCCGTGCATCAACTCTGGGGCTGAGATAATCTTCGCACCGAAGGCTTGACCGATGCTTTGATGTCCGAGACATACCCCTAAAATCGGTAAGGTTTTACCTAATTCTCGGATAATGGCTAGGGAAATTCCGGCATCTTCTGGGCGACCGGGACCGGGAGAAATGACTAAACCATCGGGTTTTTTATGTCTAATTTCTTCAACGGTGATGCCATCGTTTCGGTAAACTTCTATGCGATCGCCTACCGGATTTTCTGCCCCTAATTCTCCTAAATATTGCACCAGGTTATAGGTGAAACTATCATAGTTATCAATGACGATTATCAATGTCTATACTCCTTGCAGCCACAGTTGAGTTGCCGTTAACAAAGCTGGTAAAATCAGCACTCCCGCCACTAATAAAGCTGCCAAAGACGAGATTAACACAGCCCCCGCCGCGCAGTCCTTAGCAATGCGTGCCAATTCATGATACGACTTTCCTACCGTTAAATCAACTACCGACTCAATGGCTGTGTTCAACAATTCCAAAGCCATGACCGCGCTGATAGTTAAACCAATAATAGCAATTTCTACAAAGCTAAGATGCAACCAGAAACCCAGACTGACCGCTAAAGTCCCTATGGCTGTATGAATGCGAAAGTTGCGCTGGGTCCTGAATGCGTAAGCCACACCATTCCAGGCGTATTTAAAGCTAACCAATAGGTTATTGGCGATCGCCCAAGACTGAGATACTCGGTGGTTAGCGGTTTTCGTCTCTGGGGTGGTGGGAATATAGGCGTAGTTGACAGACCGAGGACCTAATGGGGTGGGAAGTGCCGAAACAGAGTTTTTTTTAGCTTTCATGGTTGGGTATCCTTAAATCAGCATTCTCTAGGAATATCAGGATTTCTGATCAATTCTGGGTGCAATGTAGCACAATCGCGGCTTAGTTCAGATTTTCTTCCGACTCCCAGGCGTAACCTGAACCAATTTGCAGGTTAACCGTCTGTAATAGGGCTTTTTGCTGATCCAACATTCGAGTTAAACTGCGATCGTCGGGATGGTCCCACCCCAGTAGGTGTAATAGGCCATGACTGGTCAACCATGCTAACTCGGTTGTAAGATTATGCCCTGCCTGTTGTGCCTGTCTAAATGCTGTTTCCACTGAAATTATTATATCCCCAAGATAGCAGGGATGCAATGAGAGGTGTTCTGCTGGCATCACCAGGCTGGTTTCTAGCGCCGCGAAGGATAGTACATCTGTAGCCTCGTCTAACTGCCTATATTGGGCGTTAAACTCCTGTATTTCCCTATCGTCCGTCAAACGCAGACTAAGTTCATATCCCTTAGCCGGGGGTAAATACGGATCAAGTTGTTGTAACCACTGACAAAACCATGATTCCCAGGTTTCTGGTGCGATCGCCTTTTCCGCCAGTTCCCCCAAGCGCAGAGACTCTCCCTCTTTCCCCCACCAGAAATTATCTTCAATATTAACTTCTAACTGCACCTTCTCACCCCCCAACAGCATTTAATCTTTAACGGGTAAGATAGGCGAGACCCACCAGCAGGCCAATGAGACCCACAGTAGTCAAGAAAAAGTGAAATAGTGATTTTGAACCTTTCCTAACCATATTCCGCATTGCCAGTTTCACATAACTCGGTTGCCCTTCAGTCGCCGAAACCCGAGTTTCTGGGTTAGTAGTTTCAGGCGAAACCGGAGTTTCTGGGTTAGTAGTTTCATTCGTAGTAGTCGGGTTAGTCATGGTCTAGGGTTAAAACATTCAATTAGTAACTTGCCATCAATTGTAAGCCATATTCAGAATTTCACAACTCCGGCGATACCCCCACCTACCCCCCAGACCCTCATTATCGAGTTCCCACCACCAAAACTAATTCCCCGGTGGGGTAAGGCGGGTTTATTCATAAAGTCGTGAGGAATTCAGCACCACCCCCATATCGTCCGTAAAGAAACCCGCTTTCTCCCCCAGAAGTCAAGAAACCCCGTTTCTCAGCCGAAACCCTAGGGCGGGTTTATTAATCGTGGTAAATTGAGAATTAACAGAGGAATTATCCGGCTACAATGTTCATTATAGCCAGGTTTCTCCCCCATCAGTCAAGAAACCCGTCCAAGAAACCCCGTTTCTCAGCCGAGACCGTAGGGCGGGTTTATTCATCAAGTCTTGGGGAAGGAACCCGCCCCTAAAATTAATTATTAATAATTAATAATTAATAATTAATAATTAATTGAGGTTTGGGGATATAGGGTAACGTTTAGTGCTATTTTCCGGCTGTATTCATCTCAATTTCTGGAAATCTCCGAGGTAAAAATATGAGTAATTCCACTCGCCGTCACTTTCTGCAATTCTTAGGCGCAGCCCTAGCCACCCTAGGAATTGACCCCGTTTTATTTCACCGAAAAACCCAACGCCATCGCCAAGTCTTAGCCCAGAGTACCTCCCGCAAACTCGCCTTACTCGTAGGAATTAACAGCTATTCCACACAGCCCTTAATCGGCTGTGTCAACGACATCTATTTACAGCGAGAATTACTGATTCACCGCTTTGGTTTCCACCCCCAAGACATCTACATATTAGAAGACAAACAAGCCACCAGAGACGGCATTTTAACCGCCTTTGAAGAATACTTAATCAAACAAGCCAAACCCGGAGATGTCGTAGTTTATCACTATTCTGGGCATGGTTCTCGCATTTTTGACCCCCAACCCATTCTCCGAGAAGTGGGAAGTACCCAACAACTCAACGGCACCTTTGTTCCCGTTGATGGCGACTTACCCCCTGGATATCCTAACGCACCAGGAAGCGTCAAAGACATTATGGGGCATACCTTATTTTTATTAATGTCCGCCTTACAGACCGAAAACGTCACCGTTGTATTAGATAGTTGTTTTGCCGGAGGTGCCACCAGAGAAGCGCGAGTCCGGTCTCGTGATGGTGGTCAAAACGTCCTAGTTTCCGACTATGAAAGAAGCTATCAGCAGCAGTGGTTATCACGCTTAAATATGTCCCCAGAAGAATTTGTGAACGGCTACCGCACCGGAGTTGCAAAAGGGGTAGTATTATCAGCCACAGCCCCCCATCAACTAGCGCGGGAAGTGAATGTTAATGGTTTTGACTGCGGCTTATTTAGTTATTTATTAACCCATTATATGTGGAATTCGGATAGTAATATACAACAGCTATTTACCAAAATCATCCCCGAAATTCCCAAAAACTTCTATCAACAGCCCCGTTATGAAGTCAAAGTAGGTAGTGGTTATCAACTCCAAACTCCCTATTTTATCAATAATCCGAACCCGCCCGCCCAAGCGGTTGTCACCCAGGTAAGTGGCAGTAACGCCCAATTATGGTTAGGGGGGATTAATTTACGAAATGTCAGCAGTGGCACAATCTTAACCGGGGTAAATAGTACAGGAAAAGTCCGAATAATTGACCGGAATGGCATACTAGCCCAAGCCGAAATCGAGGAACCAGTAACGGTAGGAACCCTATTGCATCAGGGAGGTTAATAGACTTATAACTTTCATTTATCCATTATCCCCCCTCTCGCCCTCACCCAGCTTTATTCGGAGGTTGGGTTGAGGAACGAAACCCCACATTATGGCTCAATTTGCGGGGATTGACTGACTCAAATCAACCCAGATTTTTTAGCTTTTGCTTACCCATAAATTGTCTGCAAAAATCAAGAAATAAACCCATGATTAAACCACAGCAACTCATCGAAATAGGATTGATAACAGCGACATTATCCGTGATGCTAGGGGAGTCAGTCCTGGCGACCTCATCACAGCTAAAAACCAATTCATCATCCCCTCAACCAACGCCTATAATTATCGCCCAAAATAGCAGTAATTCTGAAGCGGATAGATTGTTAAATGAGGGATTCATACTATTTCAACAAGGAACCGCCGAATCATTACGAGAAGCCCTAGAAAAGTGGCAAGCCGCCCGCGAACTCTATCGCGCTGCTGGGGATAGAGGGGGGGAAGCTACTACTCTCAACAATATTGGCGCTGTGTACTCCGACCTGGGAGAAAAACAAACAGCCCTAGACTACTACAACCAAGCTTTACCCCTATCAAGGGCTGTGGGAGATAGACGGGGGGAAGCTACTACTCTCAACAATATTGGCGCTGTGTACGACTCCCTGGGAGAAAAACAAACAGCCCTAGACTACTACAACCAAGCTTTACCCCTATCAAGGGCTGTGGAGGATAGACGGGGGGAAGCTACTACTCTCAACAATATTGGCGGTGTGTACTCCGACCTGGGAGAAAAACAAACAGCCCTAGACTACTACAACCAAGCTTTACCCCTATTAAGGGCTGTGGAGGATAGAGGGGGGGAAGCTACTACTCTCAACAATATTGGCGGTGTGTACTCCGACCTGGGAGAAAAACAAACAGCCCTAGACTACTACAACCAAGCTTTACCCCTATTAAGGGCTGTGGAGGATAGAGGGGGGGAAGCTACTACTCTCAACAATATTGGCGGTGTGTACTCCGACCTGGGAGAAAAACAAACAGCCCTAGACTACTACAACCAAGCTTTACCCCTATCAAGGGCTGTGGAGGATAGAGGGGGGGAAGCTACTACTCTCAACAATATTGGCGGTGTGTACTCCGACCTGGGAGAAAAACAAACAGCCCTAGACTACTACAACCAAGCTTTACCCCTATCAAGGGCTGTGGAGGATAGAGGGGGGGAAGCTACTACTCTCAACAATATTGGCGGTGTGTACTCCGACCTGGGAGAAAAACAAACAGCCCTAGACTACTACAACCAAGCTTTACCCCTATTAAGGGCTGTGGAGGATAGAGGGGGGGAAGCTACTACTCTCAACAATATTGGCGGTGTGTACTCCGACCTGGGAGAAAAACAAACAGCCCTAGACTACTACAACCAAGCTTTACCCCTATTAAGGGCTGTGGAGGATAGAGGGGGGGAAGCTACTACTCTCAACAATATTGGCGGTGTGTACTCCGACCTGGGAGAAAAACAAACAGCCCTAGACTACTACAACCAAGCTTTACCCCTAAGAAGGGCTGTGGAGGATAGAGGGGGGGAAGCTACTACTCTCAACAATATTGGCGCTGTGTACTCCGACCTGGGAGAAAAACAAACAGCCCTAGACTACTACAACCAAGCTTTACCCCTATCAAGGGCTGTGGAGGATAGAGGGGGGGAAGCTGCTACTCTCCACAATATTGGCGCTGTGTACTCCGACCTGGGAGAAAAACAAACAGCCCTAGACTACTACAACCAAGCTTTACCCCTAAGAAGGGCTGTGGAGGATAGAGGGGGGGAAGCTGCTACTCTCAACAATATTGGCGGTGTGTACTCCGACCTGGGAGAAAAACAAACAGCCCTAGACTACTACAACCAAGCTTTACCCCTAAGAAGGGCTGTGGAGGATAGAGGGGGGGAAGCTACTACTCTCAACAATATTGGCGGTGTGTACTCCGACCTGGGAGAAAAACAAACAGCCCTAGACTACTACAACCAAGCTTTACCCCTATTAAGGGCTGTGGAGGATAGAGGGGGGGAAGCTGCTACTCTCAACAATATTGGCCTTGTGTACTCCGACCTGGGAGAAAAACAAACAGCCCTAGACTACTACAACCAAGCTTTACCCCTATCAAGGGCTGTGGAGGATAGAGGGGGGGAAGCTACTACTCTCAACAATATTGGCGGTGTGTACTCCGACCTGGGAGAAAAACAAACAGCCCTAGACTACTACAACCAAGCTTTACCCCTATCAAGGGCTGTGGAGGATAGAGGGGGGGAAGCTACTACTCTCAACAATATTGGCGGTGTGTACTCCGACCTGGGAGAAAAACAAACAGCCCTAGACTACTACAACCAAGCTTTACCCCTAAGAAGGGCTGTGGAGGATAGAGGGGGGGAAGCTACTACTCTCAACAATATTGGCGGTGTGTACTCCGACCTGGGAGAAAAACAAACAGCCCTAGACTACTACAACCAAGCTTTACCCCTAAGAAGGGCTGTGGGGGATAGAGGGGGGGAAGCTACTACTCTCAACAATATTGGCCTTGTGTATGACTCCCTGGGAGAAAAACAAACAGCCCTAGACTACTACAACCAAGCTTTACCCCTAAGAAGGGCTGTGGGGGATAGAGGGGGGGAAGCTGCTACTCTCAACAATATTGGCCTTGTGTATGACTCCCTGGGAGAAAAACAAACAGCCCTAGACTACTACAACCAAGCTTTACCCCTAAGAAGGGCTGTGGAGGATAGAGGGGGGGAAGCTACTACTCTCAACAATATTGGCCTTGTGTATGACTCCCTGGGAGAAAAACAAACAGCCCTAGACTACTACAACCAAGCTTTACCCCTATTAAGGGCTGTGGAGGATAGACGGGGGGAAGCTACTACTCTCAACAATATTGGCGCTGTGTACTCCTCCCTGGGAGAAAAACAAACAGCCCTAGACTACTACAACCAAGCTTTACCCCTAAGAAGGGCTGTGGAGGATAGAGGGGGGGAAGCTACTACTCTCAACAATATTGGCGCTGTGTACTCCTCCCTGGGAGAAAAACAAACAGCCCTAGACTACTACAACCAAGCTTTACCCCTATTAAGGGCTGTGGAGGATAGAGGGGGGGAAGCTACTACTCTCAACAATATTGGCGCTGTGTACTCCGACCTGGGAGAAAAACAAACAGCCCTAGACTACTACAACCAAGCTTTACCCCTATCAAGGGCTGTGGAGGATAGACGGGGGGAAGCTGCTACTCTCAACAATATTGGCGCTGTGTACTCCGACCTGGGAGAAAAACAAACAGCCCTAGACTACTACAACCAAGCTTTACCCCTATTAAGGGCTGTGGAGGATAGAGGGGGGGAAGCTACTACTCTCAACAATATTGGCGGTGTGTACTCCGACCTGGGAGAAAAACAAACAGCCCTAGACTACTACAACCAAGCTTTACCCCTATCAAGGGCTGTGGAGGATAGAGGGGGGGAAGCTACTACTCTCAACAATATTGGCGGTGTGTACTCCGACCTGGGAGAAAAACAAACAGCCCTAGACTACTACAACCAAGCTTTACCCCTATTAAGGGCTGTGGAGGATAGACGGGGGGAAGCTGCTACTCTCAACAATATTGGCGCTGTGTACTCCGACCTGGGAGAAAAACAAACAGCCCTAGACTACTACAACCAAGCTTTACCCCTATTAAGGGCTGTGGAGGATAGACGGGGGGAAGCTGCTACTCTCAACAATATTGGCTTTGTGTACCACTCCCTGGGAGAAAAACAAACAGCCCTAGACTACTACAACCAAGCTTTACCCCTAAGAAGGGCTGTGGAGGATAGAGGGGGGGAAGCTGGTACTCTCAACAATATTGGCGCTGTGTACTCCGACCTGGGAGAAAAACAAACAGCCCTAGACTACTACAACCAAGCTTTACCCCTAGTAAGGGCTGTGGGGGATAGACGGGGGGAAGCTGCTACTCTCAACAATATTGGCGCTGTGTACTCCGACCTGGGAGAAAAACAAACAGCCCTAGACTACTACAACCAAGCTTTACCCCTATTAAGGGCTGTGGAGGATAGAGGGGGGGAAGCTACTACTCTCAACAATATTGGCGGTGTGTACTCCGACCTGGGAGAAAAACAAACAGCCCTAGACTACTACAACCAAGCTTTACCCCTATCAAGGGCTGTGGAGGATAGAGGGGGGGAAGCTACTACTCTCAACAATATTGGCGGTGTGTACTCCGACCTGGGAGAAAAACAAACAGCCCTAGACTACTACAACCAAGCTTTACCCCTAAGAAGGGCTGTGGAGGATAGAGGGGGGGAAGCTACTACTCTCAACAATATTGGCGGTGTGTACTCCGACCTGGGAGAAAAACAAACAGCCCTAGACTACTACAACCAAGCTTTACCCCTATTAAGGGCTGTGGAGGATAGAGGGGGGGAAGCTACTACTCTCAACAATATTGGCGGTGTGTACTCCGACCTGGGAGAAAAACAAACAGCCCTAGACTACTACAACCAAGCTTTACCCCTATCAAGGGCTGTGGAGGATAGAGGGGGGGAAGCTACTACTCTCAACAATATTGGCGGTGTGTACTCCGACCTGGGAGAAAAACAAACAGCCCTAGACTACTACAACCAAGCTTTACCCCTAAGAAGGGCTGTGGGGGATAGAGGGGGGGAAGCTGCTACTCTCAACAATATTGGCCTTGTGTATGACTCCCTGGGAGAAAAACAAACAGCCCTAGACTACTACAACCAAGCTTTACCCCTAAGAAGGGCTGTGGAGGATAGAGGGGGGGAAGCTACTACTCTCAACAATATTGGCGCTGTGTACTCCTCCCTGGGAGAAAAACAAACAGCCCTAGACTACCTTAACCAAGCTTTACCCCTATTAAGGGCTGTGGAGGATAGACGGGGGGAAGCTACTACTCTCAACAATATTGGCCATGTGTACTCCTCCCTGGGAGAAAAACAAACAGCCCTAGACTACTACAACCAAGCTTTACCCCTAAGAAGGGCTGTGGAGGATAGAGGGGGGGAAGCTAATACTCTCAACAATATTGGCGCTGTGTACTCCTCCCTGGGAGAAAAACAAACAGCCCTAGACTACCTTAACCAAGCTTTACCCCTATTCAGGGCTGTGGAGGATAGAGAGGGGGAAGCCAATACCCTCACCAATATGGCTTCTCTCCAACGTTCCCAAGGCGAACTCACCGAAGCCCTGGTTAATATGGAAAAGGCGATTAACTTAACTGAAGAACTCCGCAGCCTAGCCCCTCCCGGCGAACTCCGCCAAACCTTTTTCTCCACCGTTCAAGACCGTTACCAATTATATATTGAATTGTTAATGGAACTGCATCAACAAAACCCCCAAAAAGGATATGATGCCCTCGCTTTTCACGCCAGCGAACGTTCTCGCGCCCGCCGCCTTTTGGAACTTCTCGCCGAGGCTGGTGCGAATATTCGTGAAGGCGTAGACCCCCAACTTTTGCAGCAGGAGCAAAGCCTAATACAACAATTCAACGCCATAGAACATCAACGCTATGAACTCACCCGGGGTCAATTTACCACAGCACAAATCGATGCACTTACAACTCAATCCCAATCTCTCATTAATCAACTCAATCAACTACAAACCCAAATTAGGGTAGTCAGTCCCAACTATGCTAACCTGCAATATCCCCAACCTCTCAACTTAGAACAAGTGCAGCAACAGGTACTTGATGATGATACCTTGCTGTTACAATATTACCTAGGAGAAGAACGCAGTTTTCTCTGGGCGGTGACTAAGGATAGTATCACCAGCTATATTCTGCCCAACTCCACCGAAATCGAAGCCGTAGCTACCCCCTATCGAGAAGCGATTAACCTTGATAATACCACCACCGTAGCACAGGGATTAGCCCTGAGTGAAATCTTGATTGCTCCCGTAGTTAATCAACTGAATAATCAACGGTTATTGATAGTCGGAGATGGGATTTTACAATTCATTCCCTTTGCCGCTTTACCCATACCTTCTCAACCGGATACCCCCCTATTAGTCGAACATGAAATCGTCACCGCTTCCTCAGCTACTCTCATTGCTAATCAACGAGAACAATTAGCCAATCGACCGACGGCTGCTCAAGCTGTTGCGGTGATTGCTGACCCGATTTTTGAATCCGACGACCCGCGCTTAAATTCTCAAATATCCTCCGAAAATAACCCCCCCAGCTTAGATAATTTAGCCTTAGCTAGGGCGACCAGAAGTTTAGGTTTAGGAGATACAGCCCCCCAGTTAAACCGCTTAGAATTTACTCGGTATGAAGCCCAAAATATCGCGGAATTATTCCCGGAAAATGAAAGAATGAAAGCCTTGGATTTTGAGGCTTCCCGCTACCTAGCGACTCACCCCAATTTATCGCAATATCAAATCATCCACTTCGCCACTCATGGGTTAATTGATCCAGTCAACCCGGAATTATCAGGATTAGTGTTATCATTATTTAATCCCCAGGGAGAATCTGATAATGGCTTTTTGCGGTTAAATGATATATTTAACCTGAATTTACCCGCCGAATTAGTGGTATTAAGCGCCTGTCAGACTGGTTTAGGTCGGCAAGTGAGGGGAGAGGGATTAGTGGGTTTAACTCGCGGTTTTATGTATGCAGGAGCGCGGCGAGTGGTGGTGAGTTTATGGAATGTGAATGATTTGGCGACTTCCCAGTTAATGACGAGGTTTTATCAGCAGATGTTGAATGAGAATCAACCGCCCATTATAGCTTTAAGACAAGCACAATTAGAGATGTGGAATTCCGGTCAATGGCAGTCTCCCTATTATTGGGGTGCGTTTACTATTCAAGGAGATTGGCGGTAAATTCAGGAAAGAAACCGGGTTTCTCGGTCTCTAACTCAGGAAAGAAACCCGGTTTCTGAGGGGGCGGTAATTAATCTTTGTCAAAATCCTTAGCGCCTTCTAAGACGGGATTAAGGTCAAACCAACTACCATCATGATCGCAATATTCAAAGACAAATAGACTGCGGAGGAGAGTTTGATATTCTTCCTCTCCTCGGACGGTTTTCTGCTGCGAAACTTGGCGGAGAAGTTCCCACTCGTCGGGGGTGATGGCTTTTCCTAATTCGTTGCGTCTCTCGCTAATTACCCGTTCAATCATGGTGCGACTGAAGGGTGGATCGTCTTTTTGTAGACAATTAAATAGTAAAATTAGCAGGTTTCGCACATGACCACCACTCATCTGACAGAGATAATCGAGGGTGCTGGTAGAGTCAAATAATTTAGGGATTTCACGGAGGCGATCGGTTTGGTTTAATTCTGGAAATGCTCGTGCTAATACCATTTGTCTGAGCAGATTAATTCCGGGTTCGCAGTCGCTACCGTCTCGTTCTTTGACTCTGACCATTGGTAGCAGTTTGGCGGGGGAACCAAAGCGGTTGCTAACGGCTTCTTTATCGTTGGAAAAGGTGAGAATTAGGGGAATTGTATAGATGACATGACACAGAAGTTTATTGAGTTGTTCACCCCTATCTACAAATAAATATTCTGGTTGGGTACGGATGCCGAATTTGGCTTTATTATCGATGCGATCTAGGTTGTCAATAATCACGACTAATCCGGCTTGTCCCCGTTGCTGTAGTTGGTGTTGAGCGGGGGTGATTAATTCCTGGTTAATGACTTCAATAATGTTATTAACTCGGGGTTCTAGGTGTTGTCTTAATAGCGATCGCACATCCCTTGAGTCTTTGGCTTTGGCGGTAATTTCACCAATCCCAAAAGATAGGGAAAAACCCTCGGAGTCTTGGCTAACACCAATATCACCGACGACGGGAATATTGCTCCGAAAACTGGTAATTTCTGTATTCAGAAGGTTGGCAGCGCTTTTCAGAATGCCTTGAAAGCGTTTGGGTTGCAGACAGACACCACTATTTTCTAAACTTTGGGAAACTTGGCGAGCGATCGCCAGTAAGATGTCACTAATATCGACATCTGCCATATCTAAGTCCTGGGAAGACTCGAAGTAAACTACATGGAATTTATCCGCTTCTAACTCAGTTTTTAATCGTGATAATTCGGTGGATTTTCCACAGCCTATATGTCCGGTAAATAATTGACAGGTAGGTTGATGGTCAGAAAAGGTGATCGTCCGTTTCAGTTCCCGAATTACATTAGAACCCCGAACTGTTGAAAAATCAATATAGTATTGTCGATCTTCAGGTTTCGATATATTCAGAGTGTATCGCGGGTTACAGGCTCGAAAGAATCGTCCAAGGTTTAGGGACATTTAATTTATGCTCTATAAAACTTAAACAAAACCGGACATAGCCGGATATTGATGTTTATTTCTGGCTTCGTCCGGGACTGTCGGCAGCACCCCGTCCACAAGTGTAATCGTCTGAACCAGGCGATTTTTCTAAATTTATACTGGCGTTCAAATCTCTATCAATCTTCAAGCCACAGTTTGGACATTCAAAAGTCCGACGGACTAGGGGCATTTTTTGACGATGGCCACAGTTAGAACACAGTTGACTGGATGGATAAAATCTATCGGCAATAATCAACTTTGAACCATAACGTTCTGCCTTGTAACCTAGTTGACGACGGAACTCATAAAATGAAGCATCAGCGATAGAACCAGCCAAACCATGATTTTTCAGCATACCTGACACATTCAAATCCTCAATGACGACTTGGCTGTGGTTTTTAGCCAAAAAAGTAGTGATTTTATGAATCGTGTCACGGCGAATATTAGCTACTCTTTGATGTAGCTTTTGAACTTTTAAGAGACATTTAGCCCGATTTTTTGAGCCTTTGACTTTGCGACTTAAATGGCGTTGTAATCTGGCTAGTTTTTTGGTCGCTGCTTTATAAGCCTTGGGATTAGAGAATTTTGTCCCATCGGAGCAAGTCGCCAAATTGTTAATTCCTAGGTCTACCCCGATTCTCTCTCGGAATTTCGGTGTGATTTCTGGTGTGGTTTCTACAAAAAAGCTCATATACCAGTCACCTGCTTGGCGCGTTATAGTGACTTTCTTAACCCAACTTTCGGGTAGAGCCTCAAATGTAGAAACCCAGCCCACAAAAGGCAGCTTATGGCGAGTTCCTGACAGATTGAATGGCTTTCCGGAATTGTCAAGGGTAAAGCTATCATGGTGGCCTTTCTTCTTAAATTTAGGATAACTGCTTATTCCCTTGAAGAAGCGCTTAAAGGCATCCCCTAGATTAATGAAGGCATATTGATCAACTTTAGAAGACAATTCAGACATCCAAGGATATTGAGGTTTCACATAATTCGTAAAAACCTTTTTAATGGAGTTTATATTAGGCTTGAGTCCCTCTTCATAAGCTGACCTCCATAAGTGTAATCCCCAATTAAACACGAACCGAGCATAACCCGCGTGTTTGGCCATCAAGGTAGCTTGACGGTCATTGAGTTTTAGTTTGGTTCGGAAAGCTTTGTAAGGCATGATTGGATTTTACCATGAAGAATCCGACTTGATGAGTATGTCGTCAAGGAAATTTGGCATGGTCTGGGGTTTGACCGTATACTCATTATTGAGTTGCGAATCTTTTTGGGTATTGTACCTTATTGTCATAAGATGTCAAGCAAATCTTGGATTAAATTCTGGCTCCCCAGAATTTTAGGTCTACCTACTATTATCTGCGATCGCAGCAGTTACATATCAGCATCTGCGATTAATTTCCAACGGGACTGGCCGGACTCGAACCGGCGACCTAGCGCTTCAGATTTGTGTGAGTTTCCCCACTCTCTGGACTATCCCTTCACCATAAGCACTCATAGAATGCTCTTAGGTGGTGGCCGTTATGTTCAAGAAGTCGTTTAATCCAACTCCCAAAACCAGTCTCTGCACCTTCTCCAACCGTAGGGGTTAGAGCTTGGCTCAAGATTACCTTATTCATGGTTCACATAAACTTAGGCTTCCTTGAGTTTGACCACATTCACACAAGGGGTTTCCCCACATGGTGCCCGATTCTTCAGGAGGCGCTTGCTCTATCCATCTGAGCCACAGCCCCAGTCATTTACTCTATGGTAACAGATTCTTGTGCTTATATGTTGATTTTTTAGACAATTTTAAAAAATTTGCCCGCCAAGTTAGCCCCAAGGGGTTGACAAAAGCCGGGGATTTCTGGTATTATATTGACATACTCTTACATAATTGGATATTTGCCAAAATAAAAAAACTGTCAATATTCCCATTATTTTATAATAGTAGCATGAGTCTCCCCAAAAAGCTACCCCCTCCCCCAAAAAATGATTTTTTTTTAACATTGCTTAATTTTTTGTTACAAAACTTAACATAACTATCAATGAACCCAGGTTTCATCCCAGGGACCACCTCCAGTTTCCAGGCCACAGAGGGAACTATGGGCTTCCAGAATTAAGCGTCCCTGTTGTCGGAGTTGTAGGGTTACTTCACCTTTCATAGTATCGCGACAGCAGAATTGCAAGCCATGATGAGTAGGGGCGCGTAGAGGAGTACCGGGGTAGGTAGTGGTAGCCTGGAGGGAAACTTGAAACCGTCCGTTGTCAGCTTGAATGTGCCAATCTCCCCAGGGTGCAATTTGCCAGTGAACTTGAGCATTCCAGGGGACAAACTCATAAAATTGACCGCGATAGTGAATACCGACCATAGCGACGGATTCGAGCCACCACAATACCGATCGCTTTCCGCCGCCTGCTGTGAGAGCCAAATCAGGAATATGGTCAAAACAGTTGCAGTTAACCCAAAACCACTTTCGAGGAAATGCGCCGCCCCAGTTTTTCTCACCGTAAGCGGGGGCGTTAGTAAACTGATAGAGTGTGCCATTCCAGTCAATCCAGCCAGTAGCCGAACCGTGAGCCATTAATATTTGCCATCCCGGTTCAAAAATCGGCAGAAATGATAGCCAGCCAGCGGTTGACTGTTGTTGTCCCCACCCATAAACGGGAGTGATAGTATATTCCCAACTACAGTTACGGGTTCCATCTTTGAGGCGACCTTGATGGTGGGTATCAGTTCCCTGATATCCTTGACGAATAAAGCGATCGAATAGTTGAGAGTCGAGATATCCGGGGGCAGATTTTAGGTCAGTGTCTCCCCAATGACCCAGAGCTAGGGTGTCGGTAGATGCCCAGAATTTATTGACATCAGGGAAAGTCCGACAGAGGTACTGGTCATCTGGTCCTAAAATTTGGGCAGCACCGCCGCTGTGGGGTTGTCCGCCGCTGGGGTCTTCAATGGAGTACATGAAGGCGAAAGTTTGACGGGGTTCGGGGAGAGTGACCCGATAATACCAGCCTTCAAAAAAACGGCGATCGCCGCCTTCCCAGTGATAACCATTGTGGGGGGTAGATAGAGCAGTAATGGGTTTCAAATCAAACATGGCAATCATAAAAACTCCTGTCTGGAGATTAGCGTTGGTGGCGGCTATGCACCGAAACCGTAGCCTTTCCTATTCCCGTTATTTACAGTTAGCGACGGTTCGCCTGGACGGACGACCGGCTAATCGGACGGTAGTATTTAGGGGGTTTATGACTAAGGGCGATCGCCTTAAATTTGTGACGGACACCCGCAGCCAAAAGGTGATAGAAATTGCCGAAAATCCTTGGGGTGAGGCTTGCTGGTATTTTCCGAAAACCCGAGAACAGTTCCGCATCTCTGGTCAGTTAACCATAGTAGAGTACGCAGAGCATCTATGTGATCAGAGTTGGCAGGAGTTATCAGAGGCAGCCAAAAGTCAATTTTTCTGGCCGGATCCTGGTCAACAGCGGCGCGACTCGGGCCACGCTAATTTTGACCCTCCCGACCCCATTCCCCAACAGCCACCCCCCAATTTTTCGGTCCTGCTGCTAACACCTGAGCGGGTGGATCATTTACAATTGCGCGGCGAGCCCCAGAATCGGACAATTTATGATGCTCAAAGTAATGGCACTTGGAAAGGGAAGGCGGTCAATCCTTAAATACCAGAACCGTCTAAAAATTCTTGGATGGCTCTGTTTTTAATCTGACAGCTAGAGCGCGTACCTTCAGAGGTAGTTAAGGTTTGATATTGTCCGTTATAGGTGCGGAAACCTGCTCCTACAGGGACTTTTTCCACCAACGCCACCCGTTCTTGCTGTAGGGATTCCATTTGCTGCTCTAGGGTTTCAATGCGATCTAGCAGAGTCCGAATGACTACGGCTTCTGAGTCAGGTAAACTGCCATGTTCAAGGGGGTTAACTTTGACACCGGAGCGGTAAACAATGCGACCAGGAACCCCTACTACTGTGCAGTTAGAGGGAACATCCCGCAAGACTACGGAACCCGCACCAATGCGAACATTATTACCAATTTGGAGATTACCGAGAACTTTGGCTCCGGCTCCGACGACTACATTTTCCCCTAGGGTGGGGTGACGTTTACCGCTTTCTTTACCTGTACCGCCGAGGGTTACGCCTTGGTAAATTAAGCAGAAGTCTCCGACAATGGCTGTTTCTCCAATGACTACACCCATACCATGATCGATGAAGACACCTTGACCTATGGTAGCCCCTGGGTGGATTTCAATGCCTGTAATAAATCGGGACAGGTGAGATATCAGACGGGGAATTAGGGGTAAACCGATACAGTACAACCAGTGAGCGAGACGGTGAAATAGCAACGCTTGCAGACCGGGGTAGCAGAACATGACTTCTAGCCAGTTCCGAGCGGCAGGGTCGCGATCGAAGATAATGCGAAAGTCGGCTCGAAGGGTCTTTAGCACAATCAATAACCAGTTTCTGTTAAACAAATTACTTATCTATGTTAACGGATGAGGGGCTAATACAAAAGTTTAAATGTCAGGATGTGATCAATTTTACCAGAAAGTTAGAATTTGGTAGATGGACACATACAGTAGTATAGGTTCATTATCGCCTCAAACGCCCAATGGTCGGGGGATACATCAGAAAAGGGAATTGGTAGCAGGTCAAAGCGTTTGGTAGCACAAGCATTTCTCAATGTGGCTTGGTCAATTTGAGCGATCGCTTTTGGTTGGTCCACTACAACAGGATTAACTGAACTGAGGGACTCACGGCTATTGTCGGTGGTTTCGGTGGTTTGGGCGGAAACGGGGGCGATCGCAGTTATTATCAATAAGCTGAGGGGGATTAACTCTTGTGCTTTCATCGGAAAATTTAAGCTCTCATTATGGGGCTATCTTCTTTAGTATAGCTGTTTTGATTCGGTTTATGGGGTGGTGAGTCTGCTTTCTGGTACGTTTAAGGATATGGTAGCTGTAGCCACCTGTATAGAGCAGGTTAACCAATAGGATTAGGGTTTGACCTAGGGGCGATCGCACTTGGGAAAATACTGTATAGCTTGACCATAATACTAACAGCAATTCCATTAGGGACACTAGGGAGCCATAATGTCGGGGGTCCCAGTAGGAAATTGGGCTGATAAAACGGTAGTTACTGAGCGGGAAAAAATGGCGATGGGCATCATCGTTATGAACAGGCAAATCTAATAAGTTATGCCAAATTATACTTATACACAAAACTTGAGCTATCAACCATCCCAACTTAAAGGCGATCGCCCAGGCTAAAATCGCCAAGGGGATAGAATGAAAAATAGCCACAATCCTTTGTATATGCTGGGAGTTATAAGCATCTGACCAGATTTGAGATTCTGGCATTTTGGCGATAAATTTTGCCCAACCGTAGAATACAAAGATGGGAATATCTGGTAAAATACCTCCTAAAACAATGAATAAATTAGCATCGGGTTGGCTGGAATTTGCCAATAAAGCCAGATTAATAATTGCGTGACTGGGGGTATTCATAACCAAAATTAATTTTAGGGAATCAGAGTCAGGCGACCATTTTGCACATAATCAAAAATGCGATTAATTTGATGGCGTTCTAAATCATTAATCTGAGTGTCTGACAAGATAATTGAGATTAATCCCAGATATTGGAGATAGGTCAGTTTCCCGGAAGTTAAGATTTGATTAATTAGTTGAGTAGGCGTTGTGGTTGAGTTTTGCTGATTATTCCAAGGCATAGTTTGGGCTTATTTACGGTTGAGTTAGGGATGGATAATTAATTTAGTCTGCCATTATCAATACTACCGGATTTTCCTGTCAATCATCAATTCCCACGATGCTTGTGGGTAAGGTTGGGGAGAGCCAATAAGTATAATTAACTATTGCTCATGGCTATGAAAGCGGCAAGTGAGAATGAAGTTGGAGTTTTGTAAAGTTATGTTAAGGTGTGTTGCAATACGTCACAAGTCTGAACAGAAACCTCCCCCTTGGCTGCAAGTTCGTGTTAGGATTTTGGCTTAGTAACTGACGAGATAAATTTTTGGGAGAAGACCTTTGACTCTACGGGTTGCTGTTGTCGGATCTGGTCCTGCGGGTTCATCCGCAGCCGAAACGCTAGTAAAAGCTGGAATTGAAACCTATTTATTCGAGCGCAAACTGGATAACGCCAAACCCTGTGGTGGTGCTATTCCTCTGTGTATGGTAAGTGAATTCGACCTGCCACCCGAAATCATTGATCGGCGGGTCAGAAAAATGAAAATGATTTCCCCCTCTAACCGTGAGGTGGATATCAATTTAGAAAATGAAAACGAATATATCGGAATGTGTCGTCGGGAGGTCCTCGACGGTTTCATGCGTGACCGTGCTGCTTCGTTGGGTGCTAACCTAATCAACGGTACTGTTCACAAATTAGAAATCCCCGCCAGCAGTGGCGAACCTTACACGATCCACTACAATGATCATTCTAGTGGTGATGCGGTAGGAACTGCCAAAACCCTGAAAGTAGATCTCGTCATTGGTGCTGATGGAGCTAACTCCCGTGTAGCCAAGGCTATTGACGCTGGGGATTATAATTATGCGATCGCCTTCCAAGAGCGGATTCGCATCCCGGCTGATAAAATGGCTTATTACGAAGATCGGGCGGAAATGTATGTAGGGAATGATGTTTCCCCGGACTTTTACGCTTGGGTGTTCCCGAAATATGATCACGTGGCGGTAGGAACCGGAACCATGAAGGTTAACCAAGCCATGATCAAAAAGCTGCAAGCTGGAATCCGTGCCCGCGCAGCCCATCGGATTGAAGGTGGTAAAATCATTAAAGTGGAAGCTCACCCAATTCCAGAACATCCCCGTCCTCGTCGGGTTGTGGGAAGGGTAGCCCTGGTGGGAGATGCAGCCGGAACCGTAACTAAGTCTTCTGGTGAAGGTATCTATTTTGCGGCTAAGTCTGGTCGTATGTGTGCTGAAACCATTGTGGAAACTTCCAACGCCGGTCAGCGTATCCCCACTGAAGATGATTTGAAACTGTATCTGAAACGCTGGGATAAACAGTATGGCATGACCTACCTAGTGCTGGATGTCCTGCAACGGGTATTCTACCGTTCTGATGCAAGTCGGGAAGCATTTGTAGAAATGTGTTCTGATCTCGATGTACAACGGATGACGTTTGACAGCTATCTGTATAAGACAGTTGTTCCGGCTAACCCGTTAGTACAAATGAAGATCACAGCCAAAACTGTGGGTAGTCTGCTACGCGGTCACGCCCTAGCGCCCTAGCGCCCTAACCTAGTTTAACCGAAAGTTACCGCCCCGCTCTCATCTCAAGAGACGGGGCTATCTTTTAGTTAAATATCTGACCAGCTATGGGCGGGTCAGGGGGGGTTATAAAGAATCTGTAATATAAAGGCGATCGCAGAACCCGCGGCTATTAGGTTATTGGTGAAAAATCAATGAAATCTAACAGGTGATGAGCTAATTGTAACTTAGTGCATCCGCTGATGTTCTGTTTTCTGCCATGGCGCGCGAGTAAGATAGCTTGGTTGGTGTCGCTACCAAAACCCGCCCCAGGTTGGTCAATGGGGTTAGCAACGATCGCATCTAAGTTTTTGCGCTGCAATTTTTCCCAAGCGGGGGCTAAAATATCTCCAGTTTGCGCCGCAAAGCCAACTAACTGCTGGTCGGGGCGTTTTTTTTGTGCCAATTGAGCGACAATATCGGGTACTGTTTCCAAGTCTAGTTGTTGAGGAAGCGATCGCTTAGGTAACTTTTCCGGGTGATAAGCCGTAGGTCGGACATCAGCGACCGCCGCCGCCATAATAGTCAGGTTGGCTGCGGGAAATAATGATAACATTGCCTCGGACATTTGCTGGGCGGTAGTCACACTAACTAAGGTAACCTCTGATAGAGTCTCCACCATCTCCAGATTATTCATGGGACCATGTACCATTGTCACCCGTGCGCCTCGGTGGACTGCGGCTTGAGCGATCGCTATTCCCATTTTACCAGTAGCGGGATTACCAATAAACCGCACCGGGTCTAAATGTTCGCGAGTTCCCCCGGCGGAAATCAGGACTTGTTTATTAGCGAGATCTCGATTTCCTTGGGTATGGAGTAGGGAATAAATATGGGCTAATATTTGTTGAGGTTCTGCCATACGTCCGGCTGCTGACACCTCAACTGATTGGCTGTCGGTATTATTAGGGGTATCGCAGGCGAGAATACCAGGAATGGGAGTAATGCTGTGAAAGCGACTATCTGTTAAAAGTAGTTGCCAATTTCGCGCCACCGCTGGCTGTTTCCACATTTCCCGGTTCATAGCTGGAACCAATAAAATCGGACAGGTGGAAGCCAAAACCGTATTAGTGAGCAAGTTATCCGCCATTCCGGTGGCTAGTTTACTGAGGGTATTGGCGGTTAGGGGTGCAATGACGAAAATATCAGCCCATTGTGCCAACTGAATATGAAGGGGGCGACCGTGGGTAGGCTGCCAAAAGTCGCGATCGCTATAACTGCGATCGCGCGATAAAGTAGCTAAAGTTAGGGGGGTAATAAATTGTTGAGCCGAGTCGGTGACGATGGTACGAACTTCCGCCCCCGTTTTTGCCAAAGTGGAAACCACCTCACAAATTTTGTAGGCGGCTATTCCACCAGTTACCCCAATTAAAATACGTCGCCGGTCGGACATAAAAGCTAATAGCTGTATTAGTGATATTTGGTAGGCGCAGAAACCGGGTTTCTCACTAACCGATTTTTCCAGAAACCCGGTTTCTATAATAGTCCCACCCTGGGGAAATTGTGGTTTTGGCGTATCCTAGAATTCTTTAGGCTTCGTCATAGGCTTCTAAATCCAATAAGTGAATATAAGGTTCAACCAATTCTGGACGCTGGAAAGCGATCGCTCTGAGTAAATGCCAATCCTGCAATCCCTCAAATGCGTTGCTGTAATTATCCACTTCCAAGCGGGAAGCTAACTGAGCCACATCATCTGCTGTCAATGCGGAAATCTTGGGCGAAGATTGAGTCAACATTTCCATCTCGCAATACCTGATACATTTACGCGACATTTTTCCGGTTGTTCCCGGACAATGCGACGATAGCACTATTACCCGTTAAGATAACAGAGGCGGTATCCCGCAAAGCTTTTAGAAAGATTCCAAAAGCACCGTTTCAGTCCCGTGGTAGAGTGAACCCGCACTCAGGACATCGGAACACTTTTGAGCCATCTAGCTGGGAATGGACATGACCACAGTGAGTACAGGTTTTGCTGGTGTATTCTTCGGTCACATCTACAACTGTGGTTCCAGTTATTTCCGCGCTTATGTCTCAGGGTTAGTTTGAATTGATAATGCGCCCATGTCAGCATGGCGCGGGCAGTCTTAGACCTGATTAGACGCTTCACCTTGGCAACCATATTGGAAGTCTCGAAGGTGGGCCAAAAAATCCGGCTGTGTTATGGGATGGCCAGGGATGCGATCCAATCAACCAAGGGGTTGAAGTCCTCACCGGGTAGTTATTTCGCCCATTTCAGCTCTATTTCATACCCGAAGGTCTCGCACCATACTTGGTATTATACCGTATTGCCGTAAAATGTTAACCTAATTTGAGATTAAATCATGCTCTCTTTTATATTAAAGGGTTAATGGTTGTTAGGCAGGGTTTTGATCACAAAACTTTGTATTAACCCCAAAATATCGGGACAAATCTCGTGACCCATGTTGTACTCATGATATTCCACCGTTGCCCCTAATTTCAGGAAACTGTCCCGCGCCTGGTGAGCCGCTCCGAGGGGGACGACCATATCTTGTTTACCGTGAGCCATTAAAATCGGCGGTAGGGGGGTCTGTTGGGGTTCTGGTTTAAAGTGTAAGTAGCCACTGAGTACAATCAGACCAGCGAAACCCATTGTCCGTCCGACATCAAAAGTCATGGCTCCCCCCTGGGAAAAACCGCCTAAAATCGTGCGCTGTGGTGGTATTCCAGTAGTTTGGGCGATCGCGTTTAACCAATCAATTAGTTTTTCCCGGCTTTCCTCAATTCCCTCATATTCCTGAGTTTCTAAGGCGTACCAAGCGCGACCCCCCGGAACTTGTGGGTGAGGAAAGGGAGCTTCTGGGAACTCAAACCAATAATTGGGTAATCTCAACATGGGAGCCAAAAAGGTCAGATCCTCACAATTCGCACCCCAACCATGCAGGAATATGATTAAACCTTCGGGATTTTCCGGGTTTTCTGATTTGACTGTATATGAGTGTAACGACATATTTAATTCTGACCTGTTGGTTTACTTATCGCTATCCTACATGACTTATAAAAAACACTCAAGCCATGGGGATATTTATCACTTAAATAATATCTGATATAGCCAGATATTTCCAGGCATAGCCGGGCGAGCTATATAGTCTACATCCATTGACAATTTAAAAAGTATGTGGTAAATTTCCAGGCAGTCCTAAATTACTGATAAACATAGTGGCAGTTTAACCCCGCAGTGCCAAAATCTGGCATTGGTTGCTAATCATTGATTATCTCTACCATGATGATACACCTATTTTAATTGTCAATATGTCGAATACAGAAGTTATTACTACCGCCAAAGTCGAGTCAGCCGAAAATCAGATTAGGGAAAACCAAAAGCGGATTGACTACAATACCCTTGAATATCCCATTGAGGTATTAGTGGATAAATATTTAACTGGAATTGATGAGGACACCAACGAAATATTTATACCTGACTACCAAAGAGAAATGGCTTGGGATGAGCAGCATCAGTCCAAATTTATTGAATCGATTTTTCTGGGTCTTCCAATTCCCTATATTTTCGTCGCTGATGTTTCCAAAGAAGAAGATGATCAAGATTACTCACGGTTAGAAATTATAGATGGAACCCAGAGAATACGAACCTTAGCTAGATTTATCCATAATCAACTTAAACTTTGTGAACTCCAAAAGTTAACCGCATTAAACGGGTTTCATTTTCGATATTTGTCTCCATCTCGTCAGCGACGATTTCTTAGAAATACTATTCGATTAATTAAATTAACTGAAGATGCTGATGAAGAAGTCCGCCGAGATTTGTTTGAACGGATTAACTCAGGAAGCATTGAACTTAACCAAATGGAAAAACGAAGAGGGAGTCAGCCAGGATTATTTTTAAACTTGATAGAAGAGTTATCAACGGAGCCAAAATTTATCAGCTTATGTGCTTTTTCGGAAGCATCTATCAAGAAACGTGATCCTCAAGAGTATGTTTTGAGATTCTTTGCTTTTTTAGAAAAATATAAATCTTTTTCGGGAAAGATTCATGATTTTTTAGACGACTACTTAAAGGAGAAAAATGAACAATTAAAGCAATCTCAAAATCCCACAGCAGAATTAGAGCGTATGCGCTATGAATTTATGTCAATGCTATCGGTAATAGAAACATACTTTCCTGAGAGTTTGCGAACAGGTAAACATAAAATTAGACCTATAACTCGCATCAAATTTGAGTCTCTATGTGTAGGTGTGGCTTTGGCTTTGCGTGAGCAAAAAGATTTAGTTCCCAAGTCTACAGACTTCTTGAAATCACAAGATTTTAATGAGTATACTAAAAGTGATGCTAGTAGTTCTGGTAATAAAGTTAGCCGTCGAATTGAGTATGTTCGTGACCAGGTTTTGGGTTAATCTATGGATAGTACATTATGGGCATATTTTAATAAACAGTCTGTAGAAGTTAGTCAATACTTTATGTTTCTTAAACGACTGGAGCAAAAAACCACGATGATAGACAATTATAAACTTTGTATTGGTGATATCAATGCCAGCACAATGATTCATAAATATGAACAAATTTATTTTAATACTGATATCGAAAAAACTCTCAAAGCCAATGGTTTTTTATTGCTATATAATTTGGTGGAGGGAACTATGAGGAGAGCCATTGAATATATATTTGATTACCTCGATACTCATCAAGTGAATTTTGATGTTTTGAGACGAGAGCTGAAGATAGTGATATTAAAGAATATCCAAAAGCGATCGCCTGCAAAAATTATAGATAAAATTGATAAAATCTCTCTGGATATTATCATTGAAACTTGGAATAATGATGATGTTTTTTCGGGAAATATAGACGCTAAAAAAATCAAAGATGTAGCCCAAACTTATGGTTTTTCGAGTAAAGTATCCCCTCGAAGAACCCAAAATAGTGAGGATTTATTGTCTATAAAGAATCATAGAAATGATTTAGCACATGGTTTAAAATCCTTTAATGATATAGGCAGAGATACCACGGCTAGAGAACTTTTTATCATTAAGAATAGAGTGATAATTTATCTACGACAAATTATCATCAATATCGAAAATTATTTAGCAAATCAAGAATATTTAAAAACCCCGTAAATTAACCCCAGGGTAAAATATCCTGCTATACTGTGTAAGATTTGACATCAGAGGAAGGGAATATGCTTTCTGATATTATTACCTAAAATCGCTTAGATCTGGGTCTCGGTACTTTTGGTGACGATGTGATCATTATCTCGGAGTTACCACCGGAACAGCTTACTCGTTTTAGCGCTTCTCCCCTGACGGAGGCGATCGCTCTTTTGGAGGGTGATGATTATATCATCAATGATGACCCAGAAGGGCGCATTTTGTTAGGAAACCAGGGTAATGATACTCTCATCGGTCATTCGGGTAATGATACCATCTATGGCGGTCAGGGTAATGATTTGATTATTGGTGGTTCTGGGAATAACATTTTATCAGGCGATCGCGGTTTAGACACCCTCACTGGTGGAGATGGAATTAATGAATTTATACTATCCCAGTCAAGTGCGGATCAGGATCTAATTACCGACTTTAAACCAGGTATTGATAAATTGCGCTTGTTTAGGGGAGCCACCTTTTCAGATTTAGACATTCAACAATCGGATTCATCCACTGTAATTGAGTTCAATGGTGAAACCTTAGTCACCCTCAATAATGTCTCGGCTAATTCGTTAACCATTGATGACTTTATCGAGGCTCTGCACTTCGAGGAAATCTATATATTTGGTGATAGTTTATCCGATACCGGAAACGCTTTTATCGCCTCGGAAGGACAAGTTTTAGCAGGATTACCCTACTTTCAAGGTCGCGCCTCTAATGGGTTATTATGGGTAGATTATTTGGGGGATAAACTGAGTTTAAATCCCGTCAATTTTAGCGAAAAATCTCCCTCAAATGAGGGGATTAATTTTGCCTTTTGTGGGGCTAATACTAGCGGTTTAAATACCACAGAACCGGGATTATTCCCGGGTTTGGAAAATCAATTACAGGCTTTTATTGCTCCTTTGTTAGCATCGGGTCAAACAGCTAATCCTAATGCCTTATATACCCTCTGGGTTGGCGCTAATGATTACTTAGCGGGACGACAGACTGATGGTACTATTCCGGTTAATAATTTAACTGAAGCTGTAACTTCTCTCTATCAGTTTGGGGCGCGGGATTTCCTGATGTTAAACTTACCACCATTAGGAGAATTACCAGTAGCGAGATTTAACCCCCTAGATCCCGTCGATCCAGTTAATTCTTTTGATGCGGAGGAACTGAACCGCCTCAGTGCAGAACATAATCAAGGTTTACGGGAAGCTGTAGACCAATTAAATCAAAACCTACCTGGTGCTAATGTGAGTTTATTTGATGTGGGTGGTTTATTTGAGGATGCGATCGCCAATCCTGAACAATTTGGATTAACCAACGTTACCGACAGTAGTATATCATTTATATTAGGAACCATTGCTGATAATCCAGAGCAGTATTTATTCTGGGATATCCTACACCCCACCACCACCACTCATCAAATTATCGCCAGTGATGTCTATGAGCAACTGCTGATAGATTATCAGTAACTTTCCGATTTCCGCCTCACCCTAACCTCTTGGTGATTTAGCGCCAGTATCCCTACCCCCTATATCTTGTTCAATTGCTTGACACTCCCCGGCGTGAACGCACGGGGATTCTTTGTTCTACGACACGACTTGCTGATGCAGGATTTCTCCAACAACAGTAGAGGACTTGTCTCCCAAAGCGTTGCTCGGCACACCGAAAGTTCCGGTATGCCCTACCGTACTCAATCCTCGACTCCGAATATTTCTAGCTGCGTTTTCATCCCTATCCATTGAGCAACCACACTTACAAACGTGCGTTCTTGTGGATAGCGTTTTCGTCACAATTGCACCGCAGTTAGAGCATTCTTGGCTAGTGTATTGCGGATTTACCGCAACCGTTACTCTTTCAAAAACTTTAGCAAAGTATTCAAGCCAGACACGGAACTGATACCAAGAAGCGTCGTTGATAGACTTAGCTAAACAATGATTCTGCACCATATTTTTAATTCTCAAATCTTCGTAGGCTATCAAGTCGTTTGACTGAACTACGCACCTTGCCAACTTCACAGCATGGTCTTTACGTTGCCTACTTATTTGGAGATAGTGTTTACCTAGAATCTGTCTAGCTTTGCCTCTGTTTTTTGAACCTTTAACCTTCTTCGATACGCGACGGTGACTACGTTTTAAGAGACGTTCGCCTTTTCTCAGGAATTTAGGATTTTCAACGGTGACTCCGTTTGAATCGGTGTAATACTCTTTCAGTCCAACGTCTAAGCCAATGGTATTGCCTGTCGGCGCTGTGTTTTCTTTCCTGTCAACGTTAATACAGAATTGAACGTACACACCATCAGCACGTTTCACCAGTCTTACCCGTTGGCTCTGGCTGACTTGGTCAAAGTGTAAATCGCGTGTACCTTTGATTTTGAGTTTACCAATTCCTTTTTGATCTGTGAAAGTTATTGATTTTCTGTCGTCTGCAAGTTTCCACCCGGTTGATTTATATTCAACTGAGCGACAATCTTTCTGAAACTTCGGATACTCCTTTTTACCGGGAATCTTCTTCTTGCAGTTTTCATAGAATCGAGAGATAGCTGACCAAGCTCTTTCCGCACTGGCTTGTCTCCCTTGAGAATTGAGTTCGTCGGCAAATGGAAAAGTTGCTGCCAGCACCGCACAGTATTTGTTCAAATCGTACTTATTCTTTTGAGGATTATCCATCCAATAGCGCCAACAGCTATTGCGAAAAAACTGTGCTGTACGAATTGCCTCAGCTACTGCAATGAACTGACTTGGTTTTCCGTAGGTTTTGAACTCAAAAACTAGCATGGGTTTACTTCCTATCTTATACTAACGCCATCAGCACAAAATATTCGATATTGCCACAAAAATTTACAATTAAAGCCGTCCTAGAAGGACGGGGTTTTAGACCCAGTTTCTTGATAACAGACACCCCGTCAAACATAGGCGGGATAATTTGGGACTTTTTTGGGAAATGTGGAGAGTAAGTGCTGAAGTGGGGCCGAAATGTGAAACAATCAAATCAAGGCGATCGCAGTCCTTAGCAACCACGATCGCCCATGAAGTTGACATATCTAAACTGGAATACTCATGACTGTTGCTCAAGCCGTCTTCCCCATTGACTTGGGAGCCTACCAATACCTGAAACTTGACCCAGCCAATAGCACCCTAACCGACGAACAACGAAAGGCCCTGAAAGCTAATATTGAACTGGTCAGAGATGCGATCGTTTTCTTCACCGCCACTGGCGCAGCGCGCGGAGTTGGCGGACACACAGGGGGACCCTACGACACCGCCCCAGAAGTAATGATCCTTGATGCCTTATTTCGCGGTTCCCCCGATAAATTCGTCCCTATCTTCTTTGACGAAGCCGGACACCGGGTGGCTACCCAATATTTAATGTCCGTACTCGAAGGCTCTATGCCCGCCGAACAGCTCCTGAGCTATCGCGCCGCACATTCCAAACTACCCGGACACCCCGAATTAGGACTCACCCCCGGCGTAAAATTTAGCTCCGGTCGTCTCGGTCATATGTGGCCTTACGTCAACGGCGTAGCCATGGCTAACCCCAATAAAACCCTTTTCTGTCTGGGTTCCGATGGTTCTCAACAGGAAGGAAATGATGCTGAAGCCGCTCGTCTGGCTGTCTCCCAACAGCTTAACGTTAAACTGATTATTGATGATAACGATGTCACCATCGCCGGACACCCTTCTGATTATATTCCTGGCTACACAGTCGCCCAAACCCTTATCGGTCACGGTCTGAAAGTCCTAGAGGGAGATGGAGAAGATATTGATAGCCTCTATGGTCTGATCTGCCAAGCTATTAATACAGATGGTCCCGTCGCCGTGATTAACCGTCGGAAAATGTGTGTCGGAATTGAAGGTCTCGAAGGTTCCCCCCACGGTCATGATGTCATTTCAGTCAAGGCGGCGATCGCTTATTTGGAAGCCAAAGGTCGCACCGAAGCGGTTAAATATCTCCAAGGTATCCAAGCACCTAAACAAAACTACACCTTCATCGGTTCTAGTGACGATCTCGGTTCCAACCGTAACGTCTTTGGGGATGCCGTCGTTTCCGTTCTCGCTACCATGACAGATAGCGATCGTCAAGAAAAAGTCCTTTGTGTCGATAGCGATTTAGAAGGCTCCTGTGGTCTACAAAAAATCCGCACCGCCTACCCAGAAATCTTTATCAAAGGCGGTATTATGGAGCGCGGTAACTTCTCCGCCGCCGCCGGGTTTGGTATGGAAAAAGGCAAACAGGGGATTTTCGGCACCTTTAGCGCCTTCTTAGAAATGTGCATTTCCGAAATCACTATGGCGCGCCTGAATTACTCCAACGTCCTCTGTCACTTCTCCCATAGCGGCATTGACGACATGGCTGATAATACCTGCCATTTCGGAATTAATAATATGTTCGCCGACAATGGCTTAGATGACGGTTACGAAACTCGTTTGTATTTCCCCGCCGACGCTAACCAGATGAAAGCCTGTGTCGAAGCCGTATTTTTTGACCCCGGACTCCGCTTTATCTTCTCTACCCGTTCCAAAGTTCCCTATATTCTCAACAGTGACGGAAATCATTTCTTTGGCCACGGCTACAAGTTCATCCCTGGTAAAGATGAGGTCATTCGCGAGGGTACTGCTGGTTATATTGTCAGCTTTGGCGATAGTTTGTACCGTTCCTTAGATGCTGTCGATCGCCTCAAACAAGAAGGTATTGATGTCGGGTTAATTAATAAATCTACCCTCAATGTCGTTGATGAAGATATGTTAGCCAAAATCGGAAACGCTCCCTTTGTCATGGTCGTCGAAGCCTTTAACCGTCGCACTGGACTCGGTAGCCGTTTTGGTTCCTGGTTGCTAGAACGTGGCTATACTCCTAAATACGCCTATCTTGCTACTCACAAGGAAGGTTGTGGCGGTCTCTGGGAACAGTTCCCTCATCAGGGTATTGACCCCAACGGTATTATGACCAAGGTTAAGGAATTAGTCCGTTAGTCACCAAACAACCTTTTTTCTGGTTAAAAAATATAGGGCGGGTTGATCAAGTTGATCAACCCGCCTTCCTGTAGAGTCTATGCAGTAGAGAATCTGAAGCTAACCGTTACTGCAATTCTACGCTTTATTTCCTTTCTTGCGAAGGTTGGAAGCAAGCAAACCAGCACCAATAGCGCCTAGACCGAAAATCATACCTGGTTCTGGTACAGCAGCACCAACCACTTGCCAGTCTGGTCCATTATAATCTCTTCGCATACGATTATTGCCAGGACCATCCAACTCAGACCATGCAGCACTTACACGAATACCACCAATAGACCTTACTGAGGGGTCAAGTCCTAAATCAGCCAAGGAGACTCCCCGAGAACCGACTTGTTGAACAGAATTTCTGGTATTGGCAATTTCTAGTGTAGTAATTTCAAACCCGGCATCATCCCAGTTGTTCCGTCCAATAGTAAAGGTATTACCCAAACTGTTGCCTAGTCGGTCGATCGCTTGAACTGTTACAGCACTGTTCATGCCACGTTCCCACAAAAACAGGTTATCAACCCGACGATCAAACCAAACATTGATGGCGAAACTTCCGCGGTCCTCTCCATCGATAATGCTGTTAAGGTTATTATTTCCCAAAGATGTCACAATGTCTTCATTGGTGGGGTTTTCCCTGGATGTTCCTACGGTTGCTAGTGGTCCCATATCAGAACTAGCAGCACCTGTGTTACCACCTGTAAAGGGGTCGTTATAAACGATCTCAGCACGGTTGACAAAGGCAAAATTACTGAAAATATTGTCATTGACCTCAACAGAATTCAGCCAGACATCCCCTCTCGGAGCATTATTCCCTGTTAAGGCGTACTCAAAGTTTGTCTGGAAGGAAAATGCTTGAGCAGAACCTGCGAATCCTAGACCACCGGCTAGTAAACCTAAAAATACTGATAGACTTAGTTTAGTGTTCATAATTTTTACCTCTGGTGTGATAATTTGACTAACTTAGATAACTGGGCTGGACTTCGTACTTTCGTACTATTAATGTTGTAGCATCATTTCCCTGGTGTGTCTAATGTAAAACACCTTTTTTACCAAAGATTTATAAATGTATGGCTTTTGTAAAGGTAGCTTTTTAGTTTTGTGACTATGGTCTTGAATGTATTTGTCACAAATCACAGCCTGTTGTGATCAGACAACTAGGGAAAGGTATAACCTGAAAATGGAGCTAACCGACTCCTAATTGCGGTGGTGAATGTTAAGGTCTAGTGATTTCAACTTGAATTTGTCCGCTAAAGTCAGGAATGGGGGGAGCGAGTTTAATTAACTGGATCTGAACCCGCTCAACCTGGGACTGTTCCAGGATAGCTTGAGCGATCGCCTCTGCTAGTCTTTCCACCAGAGCAAATTTAGCCGTTTTTACAATATGCTCAACTGTAGCAATGGTTCCCCGATAGTCCACCGTATCTGCGATCGTATCACTATGTCCGGCAACGCGCAAGTCAAACCACAAGCGCACATTAACTTCAAACCACTGACCTAATACCCTTTCCTCCTGGAGATATCCCGTATAACCATAACTGCGGATACCTTTAATTTCAATTGAGTCCATATTTTTAGCTAACCTTTTTGTCATTGTGATCTTAATTTTCACCCAAAGCGCCACCTATGGTAGAAATATAGGCCCATGACCCAGGAAATTTTAGCGTTGAGGTTCCTGGTATTTGGCGAACCGACCCCCTCCCTGCTATAGGGGATTGATTGCTAAGAGATGAAATTGTCGTTGGGTTGATCAATATTTGCCGAATATATGTTATAGTGAATTTGGTCTTAGGGCATGTAGCTCAGTGGATAGAGCATCAGATTCCGGTTCTGAGGGTCGGGGGTTCAAATCCCTCCATGCTCGTTTTTTCTATTGCCTTATCCTGACGGCGATAGCGGGAATTTACTTAACCCGATAGTCGTACCGTCACACTCAAAATGCACTCCATTCAGTCTTAGCACACGGGACAATTGGTGCATATCCCTTAGCAACAAATCTTAATTATTGGCGGGTTAATCAATAAGCACAACTTAATCAATATGTCAAATATCCATACCTCCCCTCAACCAAACACCGATAGGGTAGTTCCCTTGTGATACCCGTCAATGGCAAGCCTATCGGTTCGTTCGTCACCATTGACTGCTATCACATCGGTCACTTCCCCAATAGTACTTGTTCCGGTTATGGGGGGAGGGTATGATTCAAAGTCAACACGATAGCCGTAGGTAGCCGTAGAGGGGAACCTTCTAAGTAATCAATGTACAAAGATATCAGACCGCCTTTCCGTGGACTATACCTATAGGTAAACCTATGAGCGATCGCGTTGTAGTCGGTCATCTATGCCTCCGTTTTGGGAAAGGTGAGCAGTAAATCGCGGTAATATTCGTATGGCTTTACTGTTAGTCTTGCCGGGAACAAACTTCCATTTTTAATTTTTCTCCGAGTGCATCTTCAGCTACATCCAGATCATAATCCATTTGCAAACCCATCCAAAACCGGGCGGACATATTGAAATAATAGGCTAAACGTAGGGCTGTATCTGCCGTAATTCTACGTTTACCGTGAATAATTTCATTAATTCGACGTGCAGGTACACGCAAGGCTAGAGCAACCTGATTTTGACTCAGATTCATGGGCTTGAGAAATTCTTCTAACAGGACTTCGCCAGGATGTACAGGGGTCAATTTATCTAATTTATTTTTTGTCATGATTCCACCTCAGTGATAGTCAACAATTTCTACATCTGTTGCATCCCCATCTTTCCACCCAAAGCAAATTCTCCATTGGTCATTAATTCGGATACTATACTGACCGATTCTACTGCCTACCAAGCGTTCAACGAGTCACGTTAAACGTCAAGCGCAAATTTCTCAGAAAAAATTCTTTCTTTTCCGAGAGATGGAAGTTGAGCCAGCATGATCGCGTTATTGGATTGGGCGATCGCCTTGTAGTTAGTCATCTATGCCTCCGTTTTAGGAAAGGTGAGCAGTAAATCGCTGTAGTAGTTATATTGTTTTTGGCGATCGCTCAGTTCGGCGGTCAGTTCGGCGGTCAACGCTGTAAAAGTGTCCAAAATCCGCACGATTTCGGCTTGAATGGCAAGGGGTGGGATCGGGATTTCTAATTTAGCCAAATCGGACTTATTGACTGCGGGCACTCCCCCTTCTTTTTTTAGACCTAAAAGCAGATCGCTTTCTGACTGAAGAAAATAGAAAAGATATTTGTTGATGAGTAGAGCTTCATCTGTTGATCGTAGCTTGTAGCATAACGGCCCCAACCAAAACGGGGTCTTTTGATATCCAACATAGCAAATTCCCCCTTGACCTCGATATGGCGTTGTAACTGTGTCGCCTTCGCAATTGCTGCTTGCGGTATATCCAGATCTAGTTGTTCCTGCGTTAATGTAATCATAATCTGTCGCGTTATCAAAAATTTCAGTTGGCTTCTGTCCAGTATTGATCTCAGCAATCTCCCCCAAGGTATTCCACTCCACCGCCGCCCCATCTAACAGCCTCCCCAGGAAATTCCTACCGCTCATCCCACACCTCCATCAAACCCCATCAATTCCCGCTCAATCTCTTCAATACTCGGCAATTGAGTTTGTAACGGAACAGGCAAAGATTCCAATAACTTATATTCCGCAATACCCATAGGCTGGCTTTTATCTCCCAAAGCATACTCAGCCACCACCTTGTCTTTGCTTTTGCACAACAACAAACCGATCGTAACCCCATCCTCTTTAGCCTTCATTTGCCTATCCACCGCCGTCATATAAAACCCCAACTGCCCCAAATGCTCAGGCTTAAACTTGTCCGCTTTCAGTTCAATCACAACATAGCAGTGCAATTTCAGATGATAAAACAACAGATCAATAAAAAACTCCTCCTCACCCACTTGCAGCAACACCTGACGACCCACAAAAGCAAATCCTGCACCCAACTCCAACAAAAATTGTGTAACGTGCTTAACTAATGCCCTTTCTATTTCACGCTCCTGAGCCTCCACGGTTTTACAAGATATTGATTCAAGGGGAAATATCCTAATAAACTTTGGCTCAAAATATACAATTAATTTTGCCTGAGTACTTACATATTCAAGTAAGTGACGGGACTAATCTAACCAAAAAGCTTAGTAACCCCCAAGAAAAATCCAGGAATCACAAAAAATACCCCGATAATGTAAACAAAGGCTAAATATTTTCTCTCACTTGCCATAGAAGCAAATGTTACTGCCAGAAAAATCGGTATCCTGTACATGAAGGAAATACAAAAAATAATCAGAACACCAAAGAAGTTAAAAAGAAAATGAACCATGGCAATTTGTAAAGCATAGACTTCGGTATCTCCCGAAATTGCGGTCGCAGCAAGTATAGCAGTCACAGTCGTGCCAATATTAGCCCCCAGGGTAAAGGGATAAACTTGCTGTAAGGTCATCACACCAGCGGCGGCTAAAGGAACAATTAAACAGGTTGTTGTTGTGGAAGACTGAACCAAAATCGTCATGAACATCCCGGCAGCAATGCCAGCAATGGGACCTCTCCCCACTGCTATTTCGAAAATATCTTTGGCACGACCCACCAGTACAACTTTGAGGAGCTTACTAATAAAATAGATCGCTGATATAATGACAATAACCCCTACAAAGATCAGGAAAAGTCCATCAAAAGGTTCAGGGAAATTGCTGGCTATGCCTCTGAAAAAACCGACCACCGGGCTTGTTGCCGCCCTGACAAAGTTGTAATCTCCGATGCTTAGGGAATAATCGCCAATAAAAAACCGTGCAAGATAGCCCGCCGCAGTTTGGAGGGGATGAAAGAGAATTTCAAGGGGGAGAAAAATAATCACACAGAAGATGTTGAACATATCAAGGATAGTGGCGGCCCCCAGCGCTCGCTTAAAAGCCTCTTTATCCCCCATACTGGCTAGACTCACGAGGGTGCTAGTGAGACTGGTTCCGACATTGGCTCCCATGATGATCGGTACGGCAGTTGCCACGGGTAAGCCTCCCCCTACCAAACCAACCGTAATTGAGGTAACAGCACTGGAAGACTGAGTTAGCGCTGAGGCAAGCGTCCCAACGATCAGTCCTAGGAAAGGATTGGTGGCAAAGGCAAAGATTTCTTCGGCTTGGTCGGCGGTAGCTGTCCTAAAGCCTCGGCTCACCAGTTCAACTGCCACAATAATGATATAAACCAGCACTAACACGGCAATCCATTGGGGCAGTTTGTTGCCTTGAGTTGTCCGTCGATTTTTTTCTGGAACTTGCTCTTGAATATTACTCATAGCTAATATGTGAATAGATTTTATCTCTCATGAAGAAATTAGTCTTTACCTTGAATGCTGCCATAAAAATTCTGATCACTGGTTAATAAAAACTTAATTTTTGATTAAATTCTGGTTATTTCTTTTATTTGCCGTAGTTCATTAGTCAAACGGATGATATCAAGTTCGCTTAATCGGTTATAATATCAGTGACCAATGCCAAACTTGCGTTATGCCCAGACGAATTAGTATAGCTCCCCACTTAAGTACCGAAGAACTTGGCCGGGCTGATCACCAAGCCCAAGAGGGCTTGGAAAGTCGCCAATATCAAATTATTTGGTTGTTGGCTAAGGGGAAGACCACGGAGGAAGTCCAAGAAATTACGGGCTACAGTCGCATCTGGATTTATGAATTGGTAAAGAGATACAACCAATTGGGATTAAAAGGGCTGGGTGCGCGCCGAAAAGGAAATCCCGGACATCCACCGTTAATTGATGATGTGACTCAAGCTCAGTTATGGCAAGCCCTGCAAGGAACAGCGCCGGATGGGGGACTGTGGAACGGTCGCCAGGTGGCAGACTGGTTGACAGGAGTAACTGGACGAAAAATTAGCCGACAAAGGGGATGGGAGATTCTGCGACAAATGACATTTCGGCTTCGTGTACCGAGACCGGCTCACACCGAAAGTGACGAAGACGAGCAGCAAGCCTGGAAAAAAAAACTGGTAACGGAGTTAGAGGGACTTCGCCGGAGATACCCTGATGCACAGGTGCAATTGTGGAGCGAAGATGAACACCGTCTGGGACTCAAACCGGTGATGCGACGTATTTATGTAGCGGAAGATTGTCAACCACTCGCCCATATTAATTGGAAATTCGAGTGGTTATGGCTATATGGTTTTGTGAGACCGGAAACGGGAGAGACTTATTGGTGGATTATACCTTACGTCAATACAACTCTATTTAGTCGAGTGTTACAGGAGTTTGCTGCCGAATTTAAATTAGGTCCAAATCAACACATTATGTTAGTGGTTGATCAAGCCGGATGGCATATCAGTAAGAATCTGAAAGTACCCGAAGGACTGCATTTAATGTTTCTACCGTCCCATTCCCCGGAACTACAACCAGCAGAAAGACTGTGGCCTCTGGTAGATGAACCCATTGCCAATCGTTCATTTGAGAATCTTGATCAGCTAGAGGAACTCTTGTGTGCTCGCTGCCGAAGTTTGTGGAAACAGCGCGAATTAATTCGAGGCTTGACCAGTTTTCATATCAAGTTCGCTTAATCGGTTATAATATCAGTGACCAATGCCAAACTTGCGTTATGCCCAGACGAATTAGTATAGCTCCCCACTTAAGTACCGAAGAACTTGGCCGGGCTGATCACCAAGCCCAAGAGGGCTTGGAAAGTCGCCAATATCAAATTATTTGGTTGTTGGCTAAGGGGAAGACCACGGAGGAAGTCCAAGAAATTACGGGCTACAGTCGCATCTGGATTTATGAATTGGTAAAGAGATACAACCAATTGGGATTAAAAGGGCTGGGTGCGCGCCGAAAAGGAAATCCCGGACATCCACCGTTAATTGATGATGTGACTCAAGCTCAGTTATGGCAAGCCCTGCAAGGAACAGCGCCGGATGGGGGACTGTGGAACGGTCGCCAGGTGGCAGACTGGTTGACAGGAGTAACTGGACGAAAAATTAGCCGACAAAGGGGATGGGAGATTCTGCGACAAATGACATTTCGGCTTCGTGTACCGAGACCGGCTCACACCGAAAGTGACGAAGACGAGCAGCAAGCCTGGAAAAAAAACTGGTAACGGAGTTAGAGGGACTTCGCCGGAGATACCCTGATGCACAGGTGCAATTGTGGAGCGAAGATGAACACCGTCTGGGACTCAAACCGGTGATGCGACGTATTTATGTAGCGGAAGATTGTCAACCACTCGCCCATATTAATTGGAAATTCGAGTGGTTATGGCTATATGGTTTTGTGAGACCGGAAACGGGAGAGACTTATTGGTGGATTATACCTTACGTCAATACAACTCTATTTAGTCGAGTGTTACAGGAGTTTGCTGCCGAATTTAAATTAGGTCCAAATCAACACATTATGTTAGTGGTTGATCAAGCCGGATGGCATATCAGTAAGAATCTGAAAGTACCCGAAGGACTGCATTTAATGTTTCTACCGTCCCATTCCCCGGAACTACAACCAGCAGAAAGACTGTGGCCTCTGGTAGATGAACCCATTGCCAATCGTTCATTTGAGAATCTTGATCAGCTAGAGGAACTCTTGTGTGCTCGCTGCCGAAGTTTGTGGAAACAGCGCGAATTAATTCGAGGCTTGACCAGTTTTCATTGGTGGCATCAAACCGAGACTTTACTATAATTGATTATCCGGACTTGATATCATTGGTGGCCTCAAACCGAGACTTTACTATAATTGATTATCCGGACTTGATATGACCGGGAATTTGTGGGGCGAGATTGGCTCTCGTATCTTCTCATCGACCCCGAGGTTCCTTTCCGCCTACGCATCCGCCACAGCGAGCTGATTAGTCCTAAGTTAGGAGGAACTCGGCGTAGCGGCGAACGAATGTTTGATTCTCTGCGACCCGGAGAATTTCGCCAGCTTTCGGGTCGCCGTTGGGTTTGGGGACGGCAGGTTTACGTCATTGGCTCTCGTCTGGCTGATTCGGGGGAGTTGTTGATTCTCATCACTAACGCTTGCCCCGAAACGGCCCTCCCCGACTATGCTCGGCGTTGGGGTATTGAAAACCTCTTCGGAGCCTTGAAGACTCGGGGCTTCTGTCTCGAATCGACTCACTTTAAGGACCCTGAGCGCTTGAGCCGTTTATTGGCTTTGCTTAGCCTGGCTTTTACTTGGGCTATGAAGGTGGGTTTGTGGATTCACCAAGGTTCACCCATTCCTTTGAAGGCTCACGGACGACGCTCCCAGAGTCTTTTCCGCACTGGCTTCGATTTTCTACGCCGCACTTTCTCTAATCTGCCTTTGTTTTCAGGGCGGTTTCACCAGGCTCTACAACTTTTGTCCTGTACTTAGCAGACATAGAACGGTTAGACTTAGTAATGGGAAAGAAAGGCATGAATCTTGGTTATTCCAAACTAAAGATGGATTCCAACTATGGAAACATAACTGGACTCCAATTGTTAGACACACCCCAATACGCCCCGATGCAACACCCTACGACGGAAACTGGACTTACTGGGCAACCAGAAAAGGACAAGCAATCGACACGCCTAACAGGGTAGCAAAACTACTCAAAAAGCAAAAAGGCAAGTGTAAATGGTGTGGATTGTATGTCGCACCAACAGATATAGTTGAAGTAGACCACATTGTACCTCGAAGCCAAGGCGGAAAGGATGAATACAAAAACCTTCAACTACTACACCGCCACACCCGCGATGATAAAACGGCACTTGACAATGCCAGAGCTGTATCCTTAACAATGGAGCAGTCAGACTAGGAGCCGTATGATGGGAAACTATCAAGTACGGTTTTGAAAGGGAGGGAGAGATGGCGACATCTCTCTCGACCCCTACTCACCTGTGGGATGTATGACGCATCAGGAGAATGGGCTTATCGGGTGGGAATGCCTGCGAAAAGTGGCGTAGGCGGCGGTATTTTAGCCGTGGTACCAGGAAAGTTGGGGATTGGTATATTTTCGCCGCCTTTGGATCCTAAAGGTAATAGCATTCGAGGCGTTAAGGTGTGTGAAGACCTATCACAGGATTTTGGTTTACACCTGTTTAATGTAGCTAAAAGCGATCGCAATTTAGAAGAGTGGATTGCTGGTGGTGATGGTCTACATGACTTCTAACAAGTCTCCACTATCCACAGTGGCAGATGTTAGCCTAACATCCAGGTTAACCTAAGTCTTTTGTCTAAAATTTCTGGCACCAGCAGCTATAGCACAAGACAGAACACTTAGGACGTATAATGGAGAGGACGAGATGACTAAGAAGACCAAAAATGCCAGCCCCCTATAGTTACGACCTCAGACAAAAAGTTATTGATGCCATTGAACTAGACGGTATGCCCAAAACATAAGCCAGTCAAGTTTTCCATGTCAGCAGGAACACCATTAATCTCTGGCTGCAAAGAAAAGCACAGACCGGAGACTTCCTCCCTAAACCTCATCACCGACCTGGCAATAACCACAAAATTACCGACTGGCAGAAATTCAAGGCTTTTGCCCAAGAGCATGGCGACAAAACAGCAGCTCAAATGGCTGAACTTTGGGATGACGACATCTCTCCTCGCACCATATCCAGAGCCTTGAAGAAAATTGGCTTCACCAGAAAAAAAACTTACGGCTACCAAGAACGTTGGAAGCAACAGCGAGAGGAGCTTATGGCTCAGATTGAACAGATGGAGCCGGAAGAAGTGGTCTACCTCGATGAAGCCGGCATGAATAGTCAGGACTCGGATTACCCTTATGGTTACTGCGAGGAAGGAAAACGCTTCCATGCACTCAAATCAGGGAAGAGGCAGGGCAGGGTAAGTATGATAGCCGCATGGTGTCATCAACAACTCTTAGCTCCCTTTAGCTTTGAGGGTTGTTGTAATCGGACAGTGTTTGAGTTGTGGTTGGAGTTCATCTTAATTCCAACATTGAAGCCAGGTCAGACTCTAGTATTGGACAATGCAACGTTTCATAAAGGGGGGCGGATTGCTGAACTGGTGGAGGCAGCTCAATGCCGTTTACTCTATCTACCACCTTATTCGCCAGACCTCAACAAGATAGAGAAATGTTGGTCGTGGCTGAAAGCCCGTATTCGCCACTGCATTGAGCAGTTTGATTCTCTCCATGATGCCATGGATTCCGTTCTCAAAGCTGCGTCCTAACCACCTTGACTAATGCTATATATCCCCGCCCGCACTTTAGTCGGGGCTTTAATACTGTAGGGGAAAACAATTTTTTGATCCCCAGAAACTATTTGATTTAAACTGGCTATTAACCTCGATCAAAACTCACCTTTTCGTCGATTTCGTCTCAGAAAAACCCTACTGATTCCCTTTCTTTTGCCAATTGTGGGAGGGGTTGGTTTGGTAGGATGGATTGGTTATAGCAGTGGACAACAAGCTGTGAATAATGTAGCTACCCAATTACGCAGTGAACTGACCAATCGGATTACCGAAAAGTTATCCTCCTATACGGAGATTCCCAAAACTATTAATCGTTTCAATACTAATGATTTTGCCCATGGTTATCTAAATGTCAGTAACACCTTTGGGGAACACAAATTCTGGCAGAAGATGCAGATTTATCCTAGTTTTAGTTATAGCATTAGTCAAGGTGGTTAGGACGTAACTTTGAGAACGGAATCCATGGCATCATGGAGAGAATCAAACTGCTCACGTGCAGTGGCGAATACGGGCTTTCAGCCACGACCAACATTTCTCTATCTTGTTGAGGTCTGGCGAATAAGGCGGAAGATAGAGTAAACGGCATTGAGCTGCCTCCACCAGTTCAGCAATCCGTCCCCCTTTATGAAACGTTGCATTGTCCAATACTAGAGTCTGACCTGGCTTCAATGTTGGAATTAAGATGAACTCCAACCACAACTCAAACACTGTCCGATGACAACAACCCTCAAAGCTAAAGGGAGCTAAGAGTTGTTGATGACACCATGCGGCTATCATACTTACCCTGCCCTGCCTCTTCCCTGATTTGAGTGCATGGAAGCGTTTTCCTTCCTCGCAGTAACCATAAGGGTAATCCGAGTCCTGACTATTCATGGCGGCTTCATCGAGGTAGACCACTTCTTCCGGCTCCATCTGTTCAATCTGAGCCATAAGCTCCTCTCGCTGTTGCTTCCAACGTTCTTGGTAGCCGTAAGTTTTTTTTCTGGTGAAGCCAATTTTCTTCAAGGCTCTGGATATGGTGCGAGGAGAGATGTCGTCATCCCAAAGTTCAGCCATTTGAGCTGCTGTTTTGTCGCCATGCTCTTGGGCAAAAGCCTTGAATTTCTGCCAGTCGGTAATTTTGTGGTTATTGCCAGGTCGGTGATGAGCTTTAGGGAGGAAGTCTCCGGTCTGTGCTTTTCTTTGCAGCCAGAGATTAATGGTGTTCCTGCTGACATGGAAAACTTGACTGGCTTCTGTTTTGGGCATACCGTTTAGTTCAATGGCATCAATAACTTTTTGTCTGAGGTCGTAACTATAGGGGGCTGGCATTTTTGGTCTTCTTAGTCATCTCGTCCTCTCCATTATACGTCCTAAGTGTTCTGTCTTGTGCTATATGTCTATTGTGGTGACGAAGATGGTAGTTTTTTTGGGGTAGGTAGACTTGACTAAGAAGACCGTTCCCATGTAATTATGGTGTATAGCAATTTCTGGACTGACTTTATGCGCCAGGATTTTGCTTTTGATGAACAAGGAAATCGGACTGAACAAATTGGCACTCTTGAACAACCTTATGATCCACGCCAAAGACCTTGGTATAAAGCCGCTCAGGCTGAAGGTAAGGCTGTGTGGAGTGAGATTTATCTTTCTTTCTCCACCCTATTACCTACCATAACAGCAAGTCTCCCAGTTTATAGTTTAACCGATAGTTCTCTGATCGGGGTTTGTGCAACTGACTTTTTTTTACCCCAAGAAGTGAGTTGGTTTTTGCGAAATTTGGAGATTGGTAAAACTGGGACGGCTTTTATTATGGAGCGTTCCGGTAAATTGGTGGCTACTTCTACGGGAGAACCTACTTTTAAAATTGTTGGAGATGATCGTGAACGATTGTTGGCGATCGCCAGTGAAAATGACGCAGTGCGCTCTACGGCTAATTACCTGAGCGATCGCTTTAATGATCTCAGCAATATTCAAACTGTTGAAAAATTAGATTTTCAGTGGCAGGGTGAGCGACAATATGTTCAAGTTGTGCCATTTCGAGATGGAAATTTGGATTGGTTAGTAGTTGTAACCATTCCGGAATCGGATTTTATGAGCGAAATTAATGCCAGTCGTCAAAAGTCTATTGGGTTAAGTTTCGGGGCGTTAATAATAGCGATCGCTGTCGGAATTTTCACCTCTCGCTGGGTGACTCGACCGATTTTGCGCGTTTCCCATGCGGCTGATGAATTAGCGCAAGGTGAACTAGATCAACAGGTAAAACCTAGCCCAATTATTGAAATCGATCGCTTGGCGAAGTCTTTTAATAGTATGGCACAACAACTGAAACAATCATTTTCTGCCCTCCGCCAAAGTGAAGCGACTAATCGCGCCATTGTTAATACTATTCCAGATTTAATGATTCGCGCTAAGGGGGATGGTAGTTATCTTGATGTGGTGGGTAGTGATCGGCTGGAGGGAGTAGATAGTAGTGGCGACCAATTTTTAACCTCTAATCGATTGCCAAAGGCAATCACTATTCAGGAGTATTTACTCGATAATAATAAACAATTAATTAAGAATATTTAACAAGTATTAAAAACGAATAATTACTAATTTACAAGAATCAAATTATCCAGGATAATAAGTCTGTGAATAAAGAGGTGCAAATTATGGTTTTGTCAGAAGATGAAGTTTTGATTATCGTGCGAGATATTACCGATCGTAAACAAGCAGAAGAAGCCTTGCGTATTGCTGAGGAAAACTACCGCAGCATTTTTGAAAATGCTTTAGAAGGGATTTTTCAATCGTCCCCTCAAGGAAAATTTATTAATGCTAATCCTGCTTTAGCCAAAATTTATGGCTATGATTCTCCTGAAGAAATGATGGCAAGTATTACCAACATTAGTGAGCAGCTTTATGTAGACCAGGAAAAAAGAACCGAGTTTAGATATTTGTTATCTAAACAAAATTCAGTCAAAGATTTTGAATATCGTTGTTACTGCAAGGATGGTAGTATTATCTGGATTCAAATTGATGCGCGTGTTGTGAATGATAACAATGGCAATGTGTTGTATTACGAAGGCATTGTTCAAGATATTACTGAACGGAAGCGCAAGGAGGAGGAACTCAAGCGACAATTGCAAGAGTTGCAAATTGAAATTGATCACAAAAAACGTCAGAAAGAAGTGGCTAGTTTAACTGAGAGTAGTTATTTCCAGGAAGTTCAGCAGGAAATATCTAACGTTAACCTGGATGAATTCTGGAGTTGACAAAAAATTGATAATTATTAACTGTAGGGGCGAGTTATGCTGTCAATTCTCAATTCCCCAGGACGATATTAATCAACCCGCCCCGCCCCACCCGGTCATTAATTATTAATTATTAATTATTAATTATTAATTATTAATTGTCGGAGCGGGTTCTGCTATTACCTCACCTACCCAGGACGATATTAATCAACCCGCCCCGCCCCACCCGGTCATTAATTATTAATTATTAATTATTAATTATTAATTGTCGGAGCGGGTTCTGCGAGTATCTCGCCTACCCAGGACGATATTAATCAACCCGCCCCGCCCCACCCGGTCATTAATTATTAATTATTAATTATTAATTATTAATTGTCGGAGCGGGTTCTGCTAGTACCTCGCCATTAATAAACCCGCCCTCTGGGGAGAGGGGTCAAGATTTGGCTTGTATGTAAGCGATCGCCTCTCGCCAGATCAAAATCGGTTCCCCCTGTGGGGGCTGTAAACAGATACAGTTAGGATCTTGCCAGATGATTTTGCCCTCTAGCAGATCTTTGGTGAGTAATTGAATCTCAACAGTGGGTTTATCCTTGATGTAGGTTTGTAACTTGCGGATGCTTGGTAAATCGGTATTAAACTCAGGCATAATCGATTAGTTATTACTAAAGCAGGAGATTGAGATATCAGTGATGGCAATTGAGTTTACAAAGTATCACGGTTTGGGCAATGATTTTATTCTGATTGATAACCGTCATCAGTCGGAGCCGATTTGTACACAGAGACAAGCTGTGCAAATGTGCGATCGCCATTTTGGTATTGGTGCTGATGGGGTAATCTTTGCGCTTCCCGGTGACGGGGCTAGTGACTACACCATGAGAATATTTAACTCTGATGGGTCAGAACCGGAAATGTGCGGGAATGGAATTCGCTGTCTGGCTAAGTTTATCACTGAGTTGGAAGGAAAAACTGGGACGGCGATCGCTTATAAAATTAATACCGCCGCCGGGGTCATCTGTCCCGAACTTTTAACCGATGGTCAGGTTAAAGTAGATATGGGATTACCACGGCTACTGGCTGCGGAAATTCCCACTACCCTATCTGAAAATAACCTCAAGGTGATCGATGTTCCCCTAGAGGTAGCAGGACAGGTTCTGTCTGTTACCTGCGTCAGTATGGGAAACCCCCACTGCATCACCTTTGTAGATGATGTAGCTAGTGTTCCATTAACGGAGATTGGACCGTTGTTTGAACATCATCCCGCTTTTCCTGAACGAACCAATACGGAATTTATTGAAGTAGTGCGACCAGATTATGTCAAAATGCGGGTTTGGGAAAGGGGCGCTGGTATAACTTTAGCCTGTGGAACCGGGGCTTGTGCTTCTGTGGTGGCGGGAGTGTTGACCCAAAGATGCGATCGCCAAGTAACTGTAGAACTTCCAGGGGGTTGTCTACAAATTGAATGGTCAGCTACAGACCAACGGTTATACATGACTGGACCAGCGCAAGCAGTTTTCCAAGGTCAGTTAACCTTTCCAATCAACAATAATCAATAATTAGGTAAACCAAGGACATTGCTATGGGTGGAGGCATTTATCTCATTCAGGATGATGATCAGCTTGTGGAAATGATGGAACAAGACTATGATTCTGAAGACCAACTTCAGGATCTCCTCGAATCTTATCCGAATTTACTGGCTGGGGATGAGATCGATCGCGCCACCCCTAGACGGTGGCTATTGATTTCCAGGGATGCTATGGTTCCCCCGGAAGAAGAAAGCGGCGGTCGCTGGTCTTTGGATCATTTGTTTATCGATCAAGATGCTATCCCTACTTTGGTCGATATTCGCCGTATCCGTAATACGGAAATGCGCCAAAAGGCGATCGGACTTATGTTGGATTATGCGGCCCATGTTAGTTTTTACTGGCCCATTGAATCGACTATTGCTCAATTTGAGGCTAACTGTCGCGAACAGGGTCGCGATCCAGAACAGGTTTTTGAGGAGTTTCTTGGACCTGATGCTAAAGAAGAGCGTTTTTGGCAAAAAGTGAAAACTAATGTACAGGCTGGTAAAATTCGCCTGGTTTTTGTGGCTGATGAAATCTCCCCCTCTTTGCGTCGGGTGGTGGAGTTTCTCAATAAGCAAACTGATCCGGGGGAAGTCTGGGCGGTGGAAATTAAGCAATATGTCAGTCAGGACGGTTTAAGGACTTTAGTACCTCGCGTAATTGGTCAAACGGCGGAAGCACAACAGAAAAAATCTAGCGCTACTGGGGAACGCAGACGCTGGGATGAGGTGTCTTTTTTTGAGGAATTAAATATCCGCCGGGGAAATGATGAAGCACAACTAGCCCAGAAAATTCACGCTTGGGCGAAACAACAACAGCCGAAAATTGATATTCAATGGGGAACCGGGGATATCTATGGCGGGTTTACGGCTTGGTTTCACCAAAAGGGTCAAAAACCCCATAAGTTATTTAGTGTGGATATTTCGGGTCGTTTGGAAATTTCCTCTAATAAATATGCCTCTCAACCTCCTTTTGATTGTCAGGAAAAATGGGGGGAACTTCGCAATAAGTTTAGTTCTATTGGTTTATCTCTCCCGGTAGAACCGACTGAGTATCGATCGCTAACTTTGCGTCTGTCTACTCTCCAGGATGAAACGGCGCTACAACAGGTTATGGAAACTTTTGATTGGGTCATTAAGGAAATTAAGAAAGCCTGATATCTTTTTCGGATAATCACTAAAGAAGCCCGTTAGGTAACAACCAACGGGCAATTAGCCGGCAATTACGGGGAAAAAGCACCCACTACTATGGTCTACATATCCAATTGTGGATATCTTCTGTTCTCCCGGTTTTTATTTCTTCGAGTTTCTGGAAAACTTGATTGGCTACTTTGCGATCGCTTACCGGAGGTAAAATCATGTCTTCTCCCTGATATCCAATGGTGGAAATATGGGCGATAGTTGCTGCTGTTCCCATACCAAAGGCTTCCGTGAGAGTTCCTTGATGGTAGGCTTGGACTATTTCATCAATGGCGATCGCCCTTTCTTCTACCGGAATGCCCCAATCACGACATAAGGTTAACACACTATCGCGGGTAATTCCAGCTAAAATAGTTCCGGTTAATTTCGGGGTGACAACTACTCCATCAATCACAAATGCTAGGTTCATCGTGCCACATTCTTCGATATATCGGCGATGAATACCATCGAGCCAAATTACATTATCATAGCCTTTCTCTTTAGCTTCTCGGTCTGCTATAAGGCTGGCGGCGTAGTTTCCGGCTACCTTAGCCGCACCGGTTCCCCCTTCAAATGCTCTCACATATTTTTCCGTGACAATCAATTTAACTGGATGAGAATAATAAGCGCCTACCGGACAGGAGATAATGATAAATTTATAGGAATCTGAGGGTTTTAATCCGACCGATTCATCAACAGCAAAGTAAATGGGTCTAATATATAAAACGCTGCCATTTTTATTAGGAATCCAATCATCATCTAACTTAATTAACTCTTTCAATCCATCAATAAAAATGGATTCGGGAATAGCTGGCATACATAACCTTTCGGCGGATTGATTAATCCGTTGATGGTTGGCATCCGGTCGGAATAATAGTGGCTCACCATTGGAGTTTTTATAGGCTTTCATACCTTCAAAAATCGCCTGTCCGTAGTGGAGAGCAGACGTAGCGGGTGATAGGTCTATCGGACCATAAGGGATAATTTGAACATCCTGCCAATTCCCCTGGCTATAGTTAGCCACCAACATATGATCACTGAAGATTTTGCCGAAGGGTATCGGTTCGGTATCTAGTTCTTTAATACGGGATTTTTTGGTAGTCTCAATTCGTAAGTGCAGATGCGGATTGTTCATGATAATTTTTCGTAGGTGGCAAAAGATTGAAATGATGGATTTTTTGAGGGGGGGGGAACAGTAGATAGCCGCTAGTTAGTAATTATCTGATTAACTAGGCTGCTTAACTGTTCCCTTGACTAGAAAATCTGGGAATTTATCGCCTCAATTAAAAATTCTTTAGGCTAACTTAACTTGCCTTTGCCAAAGAATTTAGGAGGTTCCGAAAGTGTGTAGACTTCAGTTTCGGCGGCGATCGCCTCTCGTAGATGTCGGGGAAGTTGAAATAGTCCTAACAGGGTAGTACCGTCAAACATCCGCATACCGCCTACAGTATGCTGTTGGAGGATTTCATCTGTTTTCTCCGGTTGAGGATAGGGATCAATGGGGTGTTGCGAGGCGATCGCAAATCCCCAAGGAGCCCCATAGGTGGGGATAAAGCTAGTATAGGATTGAACATGGGGAAACACAGCGTTAACTGTATTGACAATGCGAACGTGAAGATTTAAATTTCCGGGAGCCACCGGGCCAGCTTGAATTACAAATATCCCATCATCAGCTAGGACGCGCTGGATATTCTCAAAATACTCCTTCGTAAACAGTTTAAATGAGGGTCCTTCCTCAATGGGGTCTGATAGATCAGAAATAATCACATCCCATTTTTGGTCGGTGGTATCGAGAAACTCCAACGCATCCCCAACCACTAATTCCGTCCGGGGGTCTTCAAAAGCATTCTGGTGCATTTCTGGCAGATATTCGCGGCACGCCTCCACTACATCCCCATCAATATCAACCATTACCACCCGATCAACAGTTTTCCAGCGCAACACTTCCCGGATAGTCGCTCCCTCGCCGCCACCTAAGACTAAAACCTTCTCTGGTTTACCTTGAATGACCATCCCCGGATGGACTAGGGGTTCATGATACAGAAACTCATCCCCGGTGCAAGACTGCCATTTACCGTCCAGGACTAGGGCTTTGCCATAAGCCCCAGTTTCAACTATGTACATTTCCTGATAGGGGGTTTTTTTATGGGCCAGAACATCGATCACCCCGTGAGCATAAATATCCCAAGGTGTGATGTACTCTGTCATCCAAAAATCAGCCTGAACTTCACTGCCAGCCATAAAATATCCTCCCGGGTGTGATTTGACCAAAAGGGATTATATCCCAAATCCGCATAGTGATCGCTTTGATGTCATCCCCCTAATCAACCACTAAGAAAACACAAGACAGATATATATTTATGTTTTCCGTGGCAATATTCCTGCTCGACTCTAGCCTGAGTTAACTTATGATTGACTATCAGGAAAGTCTGGGATTACCCATTGAGGTGGTGCTGTGCGTTTTTTGCGGACGGCTTCTTCTGCGATATCTAGCATTTGATCTAAAGATGTATTTTCAATAAAACTCGATGCAGAACTCACATATTCCCGGTGGGGGCATTTATCACCCAGAATACAACCATTTTTACAGGCTTCTGCACAATTGATGGTAGTTTCCACAATAGTTCCCTGATACATTTACGCGACATTTATCCGGCTATTGCCTGACAATGCGACGATAGCACTATTACCCGTTAAGGTAACAGAGGCGGTATCCCGCAAAGCTTTTAGAAAGATTCCAAAAGCACCGTTCCAGTCCCTGGGTAGAGTGAACCCACACTCAGGACATCGGAACACTTTTGAGCCACCTAGCTGGGAATGCACATGACCACAGTGAGTACAGGTTTTGCTGGTGTATTCTTCCGTCACATCTACAACTGTGGTTCCAGTTATTTCCCCTTGATGTCTCAGGGTTAGTTTGAATCTATAATGCGCCCATGTCAGCATGGCGCGGGCAGTCTTGGATTTGATTTTCCGCTTGGCTTTGGCAACCATGTTGGAAGTCTCGAAGGTGGGCAGAAAAATTATACTGTAGTTGTGAGTCAAGTAGTGAGCAATTTGTTTGTGGGCTTCATCAACTAGATTGCGGATTTTGGTTCTCATTCGTTGAGCCGCTTGCCTCATCCGTCGCCTTCTTGAACGACAGGGTTCCTTGGCGATTCGGCTCATCAAATCATCCAAATGTTGACATAGCCTAGTAATGCCTCCAATATCCCCGGAGCCCAATTCCAGAAATCGTGAACCATCAAACCCAGTTATGAAAGTTCGGACGCCCGGGTCTAATGCAATTACGCCAGTAGCGTCAGTTGGGGTAACGGCAACTGGTTCAGGGAAAATCGCCAACCATCGACCTTTGGTAAACACCAACTGAGTCCCTTGCCCGCAAGTTTTAGGGACAGCTTCGGAAACCATGAAAGTTAATCCTTTCGTTAGTCTTGGATACCAACTCCCTGAAGAGAAATTAGTATTATTGAACTTAATCCCTTGAGAGCTGTCACGACAACTTCTAAACCTTGCGCCTGGACTGGCTGAAAAGGCGAGATAGGCATCAAAGATAGCATTCTGCCGAATATGGCCGGGTGTTTCTTTGACCCATGCAGGCAAGTCGCTCTGCATCACTTTATTGCGTAACTTTAACTTGCTTAGTCGTTTACCACTCCGGGATAATGCAATTGCTTGGTTATAGCAATACCGACAAGCGGCCAACCATTTGCGCCAGACTTGATTTAGCTCGGGGCTGGGGTAAATCCGGATCTTCTTTGACCTGAGTTTTATATTTACGCAGTCCGTATAATCGGGAACTGAAGCAGTGGAGGATGGCGAGGATGTCCTCAACCATTTCTGGTTCTGGACTGAGACTTGTCTCGTTGAGAACCATGAGTGAGCACCTGTTTTGCTCACAGAGCCATCGAAACAAGTCAAATCCCCATATTGCCAATCAGTCTTTGTGGGCAACGACAACCATGCGGACATCTCCTGACAAATGATGTCCCAGTAAGGCCAGCATTTTCTTTCCCTTGAAGTTGAGCCCGCCTCCGATTTCTGAGACGACTTCTGCTTCGGGGTAGAGGTTGGACAGTGCGGCCACCTGTCGGTTGAGGTCTGACTGCTGGGCGCGGCTACTAACTCTGGCATAGATAACGACTTTGCGTTTGTCACTGCCTGATTTGGCAGCAGTATATCACTCAACGTTGTATCGTCGTTGCCCAGCGGGGGTTCTGATGGTCTCGATTGAGCCATTGGAGTCCCATCTGCGGAGTGTTCTTTCATGGACTCCAAGGATTTGGGCGGCTTCCTTGGGTTTGACATATCTGGCAATAGGTTTATCCTCAACTCTTCTCGCGTTATGGTCGAAAGGGAAGTCGCCTTCCCCAACTCCCATTCCAAACCGTACTTGAGACTTTCACCTCATACGGCTCCTGATGTAGATACCCTTCATTGTCACTAGGAACAGGGTTACGAAACCCCGCTTTATGATTCCAACTTTGGGAGCTACTAATACAACACGTAGTCTTTAAACTCGCTCTCGTCATATTACTCCTATTTGTCGCAGTCTCTATATCTACACCGTGACTAGTGGGCATATCCTAATCATTACAATTAGGCTTTGGCTTTCAGTCACATCCTTTCCCCTTAAAGGGTGAGGGGTCGAGAGTGAAGTCACCTTCACCCTCTCCCATTCAGAACCGTGCTTGATAGTTTCCCATCACACGGCTCCTGGTGTGGATACCCTATTTGTCAAAGGAGCAGAATCAAGAGACCTGCTTTCTACTTCGATGTTCAGAGCTATATGCACCACGTAGTCTTTAAACTTGTCCTCGCCATTATACTCTTACTGACCGCAGTATCTATATCCCCACCGTGACCTGTGGGCATATCCCAACCATGACAATTGGACTTTAGCTTCTGGTCACATCCTTCACCCTCTAAGCATGCGCTTACATTTTTCACTACTGCCTTGTGAATAGCATTACTCACTTGTTTATAGGCAGAGCATTAGAGGGGTTACAACGTTCCGATTATATGGGCATGCCATCGTTAGATTTGTCCTCTCCGCCGGGGTACTTTTAAAGGTCTGTGTAGGTAGTCGCACGAACCCCCTACTTTTCCCCTTGCCCTTTTGAGCGCAGCGTGTCAACCTATTTCGCTGCTAGTGTATTACGATGGTTCAAGTCGGACATTCGGTCTTGCTAATCATAGATGGTTGGCAGTGGTCGCGTCTTGGTAGTAGGTTCTACCTCACGCCTTCCGTTCCCCGCTTCAATCCTGGAGTTATGATTTCCAAAACTGGGGGTGGCTATCGCCGTTACTCTCTACTCCCTGATTTCTCAGTTCGTTTATGACCTTGAGTTCCCTGCCTTGCTTAGTTCCCTAAGCGTCGGGACATATAACCAGTTATGAGGATGGTCAGGAGAGGTCTCCTTATATCCAGATTCGGAGCTGGAATCCTCACCGGGTAGTTATTTCGGGCATTTCAGCCCTATTTCATACCCGAACGTCTCGCACCATACGCTTACACTTTTCACTACTCTTGTAAGTAATATTGCTCACTTATTTATGAGAGAGCCAATGAGGGGTTTAAACGTTCCGTTTATACGGGCATTCCATCTTTAGACTTGTCCTGTCCACCGGGGTACTTTTAAAGGTCTGTGTAGGTAGCCAAGAAACACCCCTACTTTTCCCCTGCTCTTTTGAGCGCAGCGTGTCAACCTGTTTCGCTACTTATTAATGACGATGGTTCAAGCCGGATCATTCAGATTTCCTTAGTCATGGATGGTTGGCAGTGGTCGCATCTGGTAGTGGGTTCTACTTCACGCCTTCCGTTCCCCGCTTCAATCCTGGGGTTGTGATTCCCAAAACTGGGGGTGGCTACCGCCGTTACTCTCTACTCCCTGATTTCTCAGTTTGTCTATGACCTTGAGTTCCCTGCCTTGCTTAGATTTCTCCAAGCGTCGGGACATATAAACAGTTATGGGATGGTCAGGGAGGTGAATCCCTTATATTCCACCAAGGGGTGGAAGTCCCACTGGAAGGTTATTTCAGGCATTGCAGCCCTATTTCACTCCTAAACGTTTCGCACTTCTTATCTTATTATACCGTATTGCCCTAAAATATTCACCTAATTTGAGATTAAATCATGCTCTCTCTCAAATTCGACAACCTGCCAAAAATTGTAGTATAGCAGTCAAATTGTCGGCTACTCATATAGGACATCAGACCATGAATCGTTTAATATACCAATTGAAATCTTTACCCTGGCGGTGGCTACTTCAAAGCGCCGGGGTCACAGTGGCTATAGTGGCGGCGGTTGAGTTGCTGTTGACTCTGGGTTTAACCTATTCGGCTAGTCTCTCTCAGGCGATCGCCTTCTTGTATTCCCCACCCTTGGGCATAATTATGTTTATCCTGTCGGCGATCGGTATCGGCGCTTTGGCTGTTTATCTCTTGGAACTTTGGGACCAAGATATGATCCTTAATTCCGGCAGTCTCTGGGCTTTGCTTGCCTGTCTACTTCTGGGTTTATGGATTAAATCCTTACTTCCCATACCTGACATCGTGATCACTTTATCACGATTTTCCTTTATTGGCGTTCTCGTCGGCGTTTTCTGGAAAGGAAGACCTTACTTTCGTTAACCCCCACCCATTGACGTTTAGCATTTAATATTTTACTATCTAGTTAAGTATTCACATAATATCTAAATGCAACGGCTAAAGGAGAATCAATGCTATTTCGTCAGCTATTCGACCCGGAAACCAGCACTTATACCTATCTAATTGCTGATACTGTCACCAAGGAAGCAGCCTTAGTCGATCCGGTTCTTGAACAAGTCGATCGCGATCTGAAATTGCTGGAAGAATTGGAATTAAAGTTACGCTATTGTTTAGAAACCCATATTCACGCTGACCATATTACCGGGACGGGGAAACTACGCCAGCTTACCGAATGTCTGGGAATTGTACCCCAAAAGGCTAATGCAGCCTGTGCCGATCGCTACATTGGTGATGGAGAAGTCTTAGAATTAGGGGAGATTAAAATTGAGGCGATCGCTACTCCCGGACACACTGACAGCCATATCACTTATTTGGTAAATGGCGATCGTATTTTAACCGGAGATTCCCTATTAATCCGAGGTTGTGGACGTACTGATTTCCAAAGTGGCGACCCCGGACAACTTTATGATTGCATTGTTCAAAAACTCTTTACACTTCCCGAAAATACTTTAGTTTATCCTGGTCATGACTATCGAGGTCATACAGTTTCCACTATTCAAGAAGAAAAACTTTACAACCCCCGTTTAGCCGGAAAAAGCCGCCAGAGTTTTATTGAATTAATGAATAGTCTCAATCTTCCCGACCCCAAAAAAATTATGGCTGCGGTTCCTGCTAATGAACGCTGCGGAAAAGTTCCCAGTCTTTCCTAAGTCTTTAAGCAAAATCTGGACGGGTTTATCTATCTTTCTAGTAACACACCAAAGCCGACTGGTCAGAAAGGGCGGGTTTATCTATCTTTCTGGGTTTCTAGTGATAGACCAAAGCCGACTGGTCAGAAAGAAAGGGCGGGTTTATCTATCTTTCTGGTGATACACCAAAGCTGACTGGTCAGAAAGGGCGGGTTTATCTATCTTTCTGGTAATACACCAAAGCCGACTGGTCAGAAAGGGCGGGTTTATCTATTTTTCTGGTAATACACCAAAGCTGACTGGTCAGAAAGAAAGGGCGGGTTTATCTATCTTTCTGGTGATACATTAAAGCCGACTGGTCAGAAAGAAAGGGCGGGTTTATCCATGTTTCTGGTGACACACCAAAGCTGACTGGTCAGAAAGGGCGGGTTTATCTATCTTTCTGGTGATACATCAAAGCTGACTGTAGAACCCGCCCCTACAGAACCCGCGCCGATAATAATTAATTATTAATTATTCATTATTAATTATTAATTGCGTAACCCACCCCAAATGTTTTTTTGATATTCCCTATTTCCTCATAAATTAATGATTATTTTGATTGTCGGACATCTCCTCGCTATTTGTATTGGTTTGAGTCTGGGTTTAATTGGGGGCGGAGGGTCAATTCTAGCCGTTCCGGTTCTCGTTTATATTATGGGAATAGGGACTAGAGAAGCGATCGCCATGAGTCTAGCCATTGTCGGTTCAGTCAGTTTGCTGGGGATGTTACCCCATTGGCGGCGTGGAAACGTGAATTTTAAGACTTTTGCAGTTTTTACCCCAACAGCCATGGTAGGGGCTTATTTTGGCGCTCGTTTAGCATCTTTTCCTGGGATTACCGATACCATTCAAATGGTCACTTTTGGGGCGATCGCCTTACTGGCTAGTATATTGATGATTTCCCGCAGTAATCATGTCCCCAAGGCGGTCAGTCCGTCTGTGGGTAAAGACAATTCTCGCTGGTGGTTGATTCCCCTGGGGGGATTAGGCGTAGGTGTAATTACCGGATTTGTCGGGGTTGGGGGTGGATTTGCGATCGTACCAGTATTGGTATTGCTGGGGGGAATTCCGATTAAAGAGGCGATCGGCACTTCCTTATTAATTATCACATTTAACTCTATTGCTGGCATTATCGGCTATTTAGGACAGGTTCCTATCAATTGGTCTCTCACCTTTTCCATGACCATAGCTGCTAGTTTAGGGACTCTCGGCGGCGCTTATTTGAATCAGTTTATTGACGGTAAACGATTACAAAAATTCTTTGGTTTCTTTGTGTTAGGAATTGCCACCGTCGTTTTACTGCAACATTAATAGCATTGAACCCCACCCAGTTAAATTATGCCATCCATAGTTCAGCATTTGGTAGGGGGGGTGATGACCCTCTCCCTGAGAGAGAGGGAGATTTTTGTCAATGAGGAATTATCATGCCTTCAAAATATCTAGGTTTGATTGGGGATAGTAATATCAATCGAGGTAACTTTGACATCCTCATTCAAGCTATTAAGGGGGGGATTAATACTCTTTTGATTACCCACCACTAAAATCACCAGCTTTTCGGGTTGGAGATACTCAGCCGCCACCCTCTGAACATCCTCAATGGTGGTCTCCTCAACTTGACGACGGTAGTTGAAGATAAAATCGGCGGGATAACCGAAGTATTCATAACGCATCAAACGGGAAAGGGTTTGGTCGCCGGAAGCGAAATTAAACACAAAAGAATTAAGGGTTGATTCCTTGGCGTAGTTTAATTCGTCGGCGGTAATGGGTTCCGTGCGTATGCGCTTAATTTCCGATTTCATCGCCTGAATTAATGGAACAGTCGTATCTGAACGAGTTTGACCCCCAGAAATAAATAAGCCGGGATAATCAAAATTAGGACTCCATACCCCATACACAGAATAGGCTAAACCTTGACGCGATCGCACTTCATTAAATAGCCTACCACCAAAGCCATTCATCACACCATTAAGAACCATTAGCGCCGGGTAATCAGGATTATTAGCCTTACCGCCTAAATGTCCCATCTGCACATAACTTTGAGTGAGTTGGGGTTGGTCAATCATAAATACCCCACCCATATTAACCTGATTCACATCAGGAAGGGGAGGATTTATAGCTTGATCGCCAGATTTCCAATCTCCGAACTTTTCAGCAATTAGCGATCGCATTTCCGCTGAATCAAAATCTCCTACAATCCCCAATATCATATTTTTGGGGTGAAAATACTGTTGATGAAACTTGACTAAATCTGACCTAGAAATCTGTGCTAAATGTTCATATTCGACACTGCGAGCGTAGGGACTTGTCTCGCCATAAATTAGCTTTTGAAATTCCCGACTAGCTATGCGTTGAGGGTCATCATTTCGACGAGCGATCGCCCCTCGCATTTGATTTTTCGCTAACGCTAATTGTTGAGAATCAAAAGCTGGTTCCCTAATCACTTCTGCAAATAAACTAAATACCGCATCCAGGTCTTCACTTAATGCACTAAAACCCGCATTTCCCATAGTGTCACTAATTCCCGTTTCTACCGATGCGGCTTTGTGTTCCAGGATTTCATTTAACACTTGGGGGGGATGTTTTTTGGTTCCCCCAGCGCGCATTAAACTCCCCGTTAAACTAGCTAATCCCACCTTATTATTAGGTTCAAAACGGCTGCCAGTTTTAAAGATAGCACTTCCCCTAACTAAAGGAAGTTCCCGGTCTTCCATTAAATAAATAACAATGCCATTGTCAAGTTCATAGCGACTGTATTCGGGAAGTGCCAAAGTGCGGAGGGGAGGGAATTCTAGTTCCCGATAATGTTTGGGAACTCCGGCGACTGCGGGGGAATGCCAAACCACTGTCATGACCAGGGTTAGACAGGCGATCGCCATTAGTAATAACCTGGATTTTTTCAATTTCATAGAGGTTGTCAATTGCATATTATTAGGAAGTGGTACATTAATTTTGCGATAAAAGACGACCCACCGTGCGATTTTCCGGGCGGAAAGTAGCCTGGGCGACCCTTTGAATATCTTGGGGAGTGATAGCAGAAATAGCATCCAAAGTTTCAAATAGGTTCCGCCAAGATCCTGTTTTCACCTCATAGTTAACTAAAGCAAAAGCCATCCCCATATTAGAATCAAGCGATCGCAATAAACTCGCCCGCGCCTGAGTTTTTACCCTTTCTAATTCCCGGGGAGAAACCAGTTCATTTTTGAGGCGGTCTATTTCCACTTGTAAAGCCGCCGCCACATCATCCACCGTATGATTAGGGGAAGTTAACGCATAAAACAACATCAAATTCTCATGTTTATTTCCCGGATAACTGCTAATTCCTTGGGCGGCGAGGGCTACCTGTTTTTGTTCTACCAAAGATTGATATAACCGGGAAGTGCGACCACTGCTAAGAATACTGGCGATCGCATCTATAACCACATGGTCTGGGTCACTGATAGCCGGGCGATGATACCCTTCTAAATACCAAGGTTGAGAACGTAGATATTTAGTGATTTCGCGAGTTTCAAGTTGTGGCGGTTCCTTCACATCAAGTTGTGGGGGATGAGGTCGAGATGGATAGCGACCAAAGTAGATTTCCGCCAGTTTTTTAACCTGTAATGGCTCTACATCTCCCACCACCGCTACAGTCAAATTACTCGGTACATAATAGGTATCAAAGAAATCCTGAACATTTGGGCGGGTCATCCTTTGCAAATCCTCTAAATAACCAATCACCGGACGACGATAGGGGTGTACTTGAAACGCCGTTTCAGCGAAAGCCTCCACCATTTGACCCACCGGAGAATTATCAGTCCGCAGTCTTCTTTCTTCAAGAATTACCTCTTTTTCCTTAAAGAATTCTCGGAATACAGGTTCTAAAAATCTCTCCGATTCCAGAGACATCCACAATTCTAACTTATTCGATGGTAGACTGTAGAAATATCTCGTTTCATCAGCAGAAGTCGTAGCATTCATTCCCACTCCCCCCGACTGTTCAACAATCCGCCCAAATTCATTTTGGTTAACATACTCAGACGCTTGTTTTTCCACCTTCACAAATTCCGCCGTCAGTTTAGCTACTTCCTCTGTATTACCCTGATTTTGGGCGACCAGGATACGGTCAAATAGTTGATCTAGTTTATCTAAAAGCGGTTTTTCCGCCGCATAATTACTCGTCCCAATCCGTTTAGTCCCCTTAAAAGCTAGATGTTCTAAATAATGGGCTACCCCCGTTTGTCCTTCCGGTTCATCAACACCCCCAACATCTGCATGAATTAAAAAAGAAACCACTGGCGCTTGATTTCTTTGTAAGACTATAAATTTCATCCCATTATCCAGGCGAAATTCACTCACTTTATCGATAACTCGATCTAAGTAAGGTTGGATAGATGGCGAATTGCTGGGAAGTTCATCAGCTTGGGTTGGCTGTCCAAAAGTAGTCACCCCCAGGACAATTGCTAACAGCAACAGCAGAAATTGTTTTAGCCAAGGGGGTAATCGTTTTTGATGGTGGTTATGTGAAGTCACGAACCAACTTAGATTCATAAAGATTTTTGAGTTTCTGGTTTAGATCATAGTTTCTATATTGACATACTCCCCCGTCAACTGCTATCCATGAAAAATACTATTCGTGAACTACAATGTCTCATCCACTCTTGACTCTGGCGAATTGCCTATCATACCATCAACTCAGGGTTTTGATAATTATCTCCCCCACAGCTTGGTAGGGGTCGAAAGGGAAGTCGCCTTCCCCAACTCCCATTCAAAACCGTGCTTGATACTTTCGCATCACACGGCTCCTGATGTGGATACCCTATTGTCAGTAGGAACAGGGTTACTACCCCCTGCTTTATAACTTCAACTTTGGGAGCTATATACACTACGTAGTCTTTAAACTCGCTCTGGTCATAAGCACTCCTACTTGTCGCAGTCTCTATATCCACACCGTGACTAGTGGGCATATCCCAACCATTACAGTTAGGCATTAGCTTTCAGTCACATCCCTTCCCCTTATGGGCATACGCTTACACTTTTTACTACTCTACGAGATGTACTCGTAGAGAGCCCAATAGGGGTTTAAACGTTCCGTATATATGGGCATTCCATCTTTAGATTTGTCCTATCCACCGGGGTATCTTTAAAGGTCTGTGTAGGTAGTAAATTGAGCCTCCTACTTTTCCCCTTGTCCTTTTGGACGCAGCGTGTCAACCTATTTCGCTGCTTCATAATTACGATGGTTCAAGCCAGACATTCGGTTTCCCTAATCATGGATGGTTGGCAGTGGTCGGATTTTGGGAATGGGTTTTCCTTCACGCCTTCCGTTCCCCGCTTAAATCCCAGATTTGTGATTTCTGAAACTTGGGGTGGCTATCGCCTTTACTCTTTCCCATAATCGCCCCAAGTGAGTTATAATACTCCTCCTAGGTAATACTTGGATGGTACATTGCGATTTCTTAAAATGAGATTGACCTTGAGTTCCCTGCCTTGCTTAGAGTCACGACTTCTAAGCGTTGGGACATATATACAGTTAAGGGGTAAACTGGTCGAGTTAGTTTATCTCCCTCTAGGAGGTTATTTCAGGCATTGCAGCCTTATTTCACTCCTAAACGTCTCGCACCAATTTATTTATGAACATCTTTAATCAATCTCCACCCCGAGAAGTTGACATACCTACTCGTATCCTGAAAGCGGCGACTAAACTTTTTGCGCGACGTGGCTATGAAGCAACTACTATCAAGGACTTGGCTGCTAAGGTGGGAGTGGCGGAGGGGACTATATTTCGCTACTTTCCTAATAAAAAGGCGATTTTGGTCGAGGTCGTGACTCAGGGATGGGTGGAGATTTTGACGGATTTACTCACAGAATTGAGTGAAGTCGCTAATTATCAAGGGATTTCACAAATTATGCGACATCGGATGATGGGTCTGCATAGTAACGCCGATTTACTGCGGGTTTGTTTCCTAGAAGCGCAGTTTCACCCGGAATTGAGCGATCGCATTCAGTCAGAAATTATTGCTAAAATGACAGACGTGGCTGAGGCTTTCTTTCAAACCGCCATCGAGAAGGGGGTTTATCGTCCCATGAATCCCCGTATCGTCGCCCAGGTATTTTTGGGGATGTTTGCTGTAGCTGGCTTCAGTTATCGCACTATTATTGACCCAGCCGCCTCCCCCAACGATATGCAGGAAATGGCTGAAGGACTCACTGATATTTTTCTCAATGGGATTATTAACCGAGAATCAACGGGCCATTAAAATCTCTGGGAAGGTCGAGCAAATTTTTTGGCGACAAGACTAGACTTATTTTTGAGAATCAGTTATAGTAGAATGATGTCACTGGGAGAGGTGGCTGAGTGGTCGAAAGCGGCAGATTGCTAATCTGTTGAGGGGTGTTCAGCCTCTCCGAGGGTTCGAATCCCTCCCTCTCCGTTCACAATTAACCTGGTGGGGAAAAACCAACAAGGCGATGAGTCTCTTACCTAATGTTTGCAAACAGTTACCCATTCACACCGACAAGTATTTGGGTTAATCCGTTGTCTGTGGCTCCTTCTCAATAAGGCCATAGAAAAAACGAGCATGGAGGGATTTGAACCCTCCATAAAAGCTATAACCCTTATTCTACCGCCATTCTAATGCGCTCAATGGCGATCGCACATTTAGGAGTTAGTGCCAAATGAGTGCAAGTATAAACAGTACACACAGTGGTACATATCAAGGCTTTCAAGACATTCTTGAGTTTTTTAATCTATCCCGCAAACAATGTCCCAAGGGTGTCAGGATTAAACGTAACCGGGGGACAATCCAACTAGACATCACCACTGACCCGGAAACGGGGGGCGTAAACAACGGGGATGTAATTGTCAGTTCACTTCTGAGGGTATCCGCAAGGCTGTTGACAAGGCTTGGCTAGTCCATAAATCCCTTGATGGACAATTCCAGTCAGTATCTGAATGGTTGGACTGGTACAAGGCTACTATCCTTGATGAGTCCAAAGTTCCCATGGAAAACGACTTAATCACTTATCGTCAAGTATTCAAAGACATGGAGGATGATTACTTTAATGGGGTACATCGTAACACCAAGCGAAAACGTTCCCGCGATATGGCTAGTGACCGGAAATCTTTCCGACGTTGCTTCACCCAGGTATTCGATCAAGTCACAGATTGGGATACTTACGTTAGTTGGGAAGGTATCAAAGAAGCACTGTATAGTCCACTACCAGACGGTAACAACCCAGTAGGACATAAAGACTTTAAAGACAGATACTACCGGTTAAAACAGGTAGCAGAACGCGCTGGACGCAAGAAAGCACTGGAGAAATTAGAAAAGATTGACCCTACTCAAACAGTATTTGCTGAATCCCAAAGTATAGACTTGGATACCTTGTTAAGTTTGCTAGACAAGGAACGCAACACTGATTATGGGCGGTCAACAGAAAACCAGGCACGTGATGGTTGGTGCTGGGTGTCGGCAATGTGTGCTTTATACGGGTTGAGACCGTCAGAAGTTGCGGCAGGTCAAAACTTAACCAAAGCCATTACGGTTGACGGTATCACTTTCCCGGCTGTATCTGACCCTAACAACCTTGAGTTAGTGCTGGTTATTGGTGAGTTTACTTACTTTGGTGGTAGCACCAAGACAGGTTGGCGGTTAGCTATCCCAATGTCAAAAGACAAGACTCTGATTAACCGCCTAGGAATTCATAACGTCTGCTTACCTATCACAGAATCCAAAGACCCTAGCAAGTTTAACGATAATCACCGCAAATGGTTAGAACGTCACGATTGGGGATTCACTCAAACTTATGCTTTCCAACACCTTGGTAACCAACTAGGAGAAATGAACGGGATACCACAAGAAATCAGAGCGCGTTCATTTGGTCATAGTGTTGCAGTTAATGACAGCAAGTACAAAAAACGCCGCCACCTGGCTACAGAGTTAGGTATCCTGACACGACATCAAAGGCAACCATTGCCACTAGATATGGGGAAACAAGCCTTAATTAATATCGGTATCAATCCAGATTTACCAGAAGTTAAGGCAATTCTTAGGGCAATATATCAACTCGATGATTAATCCCCAATAAACCCACAACACAATACCCTCTAGGCTAAATACCTAGGGGTTTTTTTTGCACTAACTCCTAAATGTGCGATCGCCCTTGAGTGCACTAGAGTAACGGTAGAATAGGGGTTATAGCCTTTATGAAGGGTTCAAATCCCTCCAGGCTCGTTTTTTCTATGGCGTTACCCTGACGGCGATAGCGGGAATTCACTTAACCCGATAGTCGTACCGTCACACTCAAAATGCACTCCATTCAGTCTTAGCACACGGGACAATTAGTGCATATCCCTTAGCAACAAATCTTAATTATTGACGGGTTAATCAATAAGCACAACTTAATCAATCTGTCAAATACCCATATCACCCCCTAAACCCGACAAGTGATAGGGTAGCTCCCTTGTGATACCCGTCAATGGCAAGCCTATCGGTTCGTTCGTCACCATTGACTGCTATCACATCGGTCACTTCCCCAATAGTACTTGTTCCGGTTATGGGGGGAGGGTATGATTCAAAGTCAACACGATAGCCGTAGGTAGCCGTAGAGGGGAACCTTCTAAGTAATCAATGTACAAAGATATCAGACCGCCTTTCCGTGGACTATACCTATAGGTAAACCTATGAGATGAGCGATCGCCTATCCGGTTATCTATGGGTCTGATTCATAATCTCCGGTGAGGGGAAACTATGGGCTATCATCTACCGACTCCAACCCGATACCCCTAAACAACTTTTCAACTGGTGACAATTACCGAGATGGGAATCGATACCCACATATAGCACAAGACAGAACACACTTAGGACGTATAATGGAGAGGACGAGATGACTAAGAAGACCAAAAATGCCAGCCCCCTATAGTTACGACCTCAGACAAAAAGTTATTGATGCCATTGAACTAGACGGTATGCCCAAAACAGAAGCCAGTCAAGTTTTCCATGTCAGCAGGAACACCATTAATCTCTGGCTGCAAAGAAAAGCACAGACCGGAGACTTCCTCCCTAAACCTCATCACCGACCTGGCAATAACCACAAAATTACCGACTGGCAAAAATTCAAGGCTTTTGCCCAAGAGCATGGCGACAAAACAGCAGCTCAAATGGCTGAACTTTGGGATGACGACATCTCTCCTCGCACCATATCCAGAGCCTTGAAGAAAATTGGCTTCACCAGAAAAAAAAACTTACGGCTACCAAGAACGTGATGAGCAACAGCGAGAGGAGTTTATGGCTCAGATTGAACAGATGGAGCCGGAAGAAGTGGTCTACCTCGATGAAGCCGGCATGAATAGTCAGGACTCGGATTACCCTTATGGTTACTGCGAGGAAGGAAAACGCTTCCATGCACTCAAATCAGGGAAGAGGCAGGGCAGGGTAAGTATGATAGCCGCATGGTGTCATCAACAACTCTTAGCTCCCTTTAGCTTTGAGGGTTGTTGTAATCGGACAGTGTTTGAGTTGTGGTTGGAGTTCATCTTAATTCCAACATTGAAGCCAGGTCAGACTCTAGTATTGGACAATGCAACGTTTCATAAAGGGGGACGGATTGCTGAACTGGTGGAGGCAGCTCAATGCCGTTTACTCTATCTACCACCTTATTCGCCAGACCTCAACAAGATAGAGAAATGTTGGTCGTGGCTGAAAGCCCGTATTCGCCACTGCATTGAGCAGTTTGATTCTCTCCATGATGCCATGGATTCCGTTCTCAAAGCTGCGTCCTAACCACCTTGACCAATGCTATAATCCTCAGCAAGTCTCCAATCTTTGATGGTAATCATCCCGTGCGGAAACCGATACCAACATAATCAGTTCACCCCCAAAATCTTAGTCGTAGGTTGTAGGTAAAGCTATCTGTTAGGGGTCAAGTAGTTATGGGTAATATAGCACAAGACAGAACACTTAGGACGTATAATGGAGAGGACGAGATGACTAAGAAGACCAAAAATGCCAGCCCCCTCCCCTATAGTTACGACCTCAGACAAAAAGTTATTGATGCCATTGAACTAGACGGTATGCCCAAAACAGAAGCCAGTCAAGTTTTCCATGTCAGCCGGAACACCATTAATCTCTGGCTGCAAAGAAAAGCACAGACCGGAGACTTCCTCCCTAAAGCTCATCACCGACCTGGCAATAACCACAAAATTACCGACTGGCAGAAATTCAAGGCTTTTGCCCAAGAGCATGGCCACAAAACCTCCGCTCAAATGGCTGAACTTTGGGATGACGACATCTCTCCTCGCACCATATCCAGAGCCTTGAAGAAAATTGGCTTCACCAGAAAAAAAACTTACGGCTACCAAGAACGTTGGAAGCAACAGCGAGAGGAGTTTATGGCTCAGATTGAACAGATGGAGCCGGAAGAAGTGGTCTACCTCGATGAAGCCGGCATGAATAGTCAGGACTCGGATTACCCTTATGGTTACTGCGAGGAAGGAAAACGCTTCCATGCACTCAAATCAGGGAAGAGGCAGGGCAGGGTAAGCTATATAGCCGCATGGTGTCATCAACAACTCTTAGCTCCCTTTAGCTTTGAGGGTTGTTGTCATCGGACAGTGTTTGAGTTGTGGTTGGAGTTCATCTTAATTCCAACATTGAAGCCAGGTCAGACTCTAGTATTGGACAATGCAACGTTTCATAAAGGGGGACGGATTGCTGAACTGGTGGAGGCAGCTCAATGCCGTTTACTCTATCTACCACCTTATTCGCCAGACCTCAAGAAGATAGAGAAATGTTGGTCGTGGCTGAAAGCCCGTATTCGCCACTGCATTGAGCAGTTTGATTCTCTCCATGATGCCATGGATTCCGTTCTCAAAGCTGCGTCCTAACCACCTTGACTAATGCTATATAGCACAAGACAGAACACTTAGGACGTATAATGGAGAGGACGAGATGACTAAGAAGACCAAAAATGCCAGCCCCCTATAGTTACGACCTCAGACAAAAAGTTATTGATGCCATTGAACTAGACGGTATGCCCAAAACAGAAGCCAGTCAAGTTTTCCATGTCAGCAGGAACACCATTAATCTCTGGCTGCAAAGAAAAGCACAGACCGGAGACTTCCTCCCTAAACCTCATCACCGACCTGGCAATAACCACAAAATTACCGACTGGGAAAAATTCAAGGCTTTTGCCCAAGAGCATGGCGACAAAACAGCAGCTCAAATGGCTGAACTTTGGGATGACGACATCTCTCCTCGCACCATATCCAGAGCCTTGAAGAAAATTGGCTTCACCAGAAAAAAAAACTTACGGCTACCAAGAACGTGATGAGCAACAGCGAGAGGAGTTTATGGCTCAGATTGAACAGATGGAGCCGGAAGAAGTGGTCTACCTCGATGAAGCCGGCATGAATAGTCAGGACTCGGATTACCCTTATGGTTACTGCGAGGAAGGAAAACGCTTCCATGCACTCAAATCAGGGAAGAGGCAGGGCAGGGTAAGTATGATAGCCGCATGGTGTCATCAACAACTCTTAGCTCCCTTTAGCTTTGAGGGTTGTTGTCATCGGACAGTGTTTGAGTTGTGGTTGGAGTTCATCTTAATTCCAACATTGAAGCCAGGTCAGACTCTAGTATTGGACAATGCAACGTTTCATAAAGGGGGACGGATTGCTGAACTGGTGGAGGCAGCTCAATGCCGTTTACTCTATCTACCACCTTATTCGCCAGACCTCAACAAGATAGAGAAATGTTGGTCGTGGCTGAAAGCCCGTATTCGCCACTGCATTGAGCAGTTTGATTCTCTCCATGATGCCATGGATTCCGTTCTCAAAGCTGCGTCCTAACCACCTTGACTAATGCTATACAAGCGATTACAACGTTTTTTTCGGCAATTCAAATTTGACCGGGCAGAGATTGCCCGTTTCGTCGTTAGCCTCATTGACATTCCCCAACCTTGGACTCTTAGTCTCGACCGCACCTGTTGGTTTTTCGGTCAAACCCATTTCAACATCTTGATGTTGGCAGTCGTCCACGAGGGGATTGCCTTTCCCCTGCTGTGGACGATGCTTGACAAAAAGGGCAATAGCAACAGTGGCGAACGCATGGACTTATTCGACCGCTTCGAGGCACTATTTCCTGACGTGGAGGTGGCTTGTCTGACCGCTGACCGGGAATTTGTGGGGCGAGATTGGCTCTCGTATCTTCTCATCGACCCCGAGGTTCCTTTCCGCCTACGCATCCGCCACAGCGAGCTGATTAGTCCTAAGTTAGGAGGAACTCGGCGTAGCGGCGAACGAATGTTTGATTCTCTGCGACCCGGAGAATTTCGCCAGCTTTCGGGTCGCCGTTGGGTTTGGGGACGGCAGGTTTACGTCATTGGCTCTCGTCTGGCTGATTCGGGGGAGTTGTTGATTCTCATCACTAACGCTTGCCCCGAAACGGCCCTCCCCGACTATGCTCGGCGTTGGGGTATTGAAAACCTCTTCGGAGCCTTGAAGACTCGGGGCTTCTGTCTCGAATCGACTCACTTTAAGGACCCTGAGCGCTTGAGCCGTTTATTGGCTTTGCTTAGCCTGGCTTTTACTTGGGCTATGAAGGTGGGTTTGTGGATTCACCAAGGTTCACCCATTCCTTTGAAGGCTCACGGACGACGCTCCCAGAGTCTTTTCCGCACTGGCTTCGATTTTCTACGCCGCACTTTCTCTAATCTGCCTTTGTTTTCAGGGCGGTTTCACCAGGCTCTACAACTTTTGTCCTGTACTTAACGCACGGACACCAATAGTCAGACATACCCTAGTGAGACCGAACGCAACACCATACGACGGAAACTGGACATACTGGGCAACCAGAAAAGGACAAGCAATTGGAACACCAACAAGGATAGCAAAACTACTCAAGAAACAGAAAGGTAAGTGTAAATGGTGTGGACAATACTTTACACCATCAGACGTAATTGAGGTTCACCATATTGTACCTCGATGCCTAGGCGGAAAGGATGTATACAATAATCTTCAATTACTACACCACCACACCCGCGATGACAAGACAGCCCTAGACTAGACAAGGCTAAAGCTGTATCCATAACAATGGAACAGTCAGACTAGGAGCTGTGTGAGGTGAAAGTCTCAAGCACGGTTTTGAATGGGAGGGAATGGAGGCGACTCCATTCTCGACCCCTAATGCGTTGGCGTTGTCTAGTGCCGTCTTATTATCGCGGGTGTGGCGATGTAATAGTTGAAGATTTTTGTATTCACCCTTTCTACCGAGGTTTCGAGGTACAATGTGGTCTACTTCAACTAAATCCGATGGCGCGAAATACTGTCCACACCAAGTACACCTACCTTTTTGCTTTTTGAGTAGTTTTGCTACCCTATTAGGCGTTTCAATTGCCTGTCCTCGTCTGGTTGCCCAGTAAGTCCAGTTTCCGTCGTATGGTGTTGCGTCAGGGCGCACTAGGGTATGTCTGACAATCGGAGTCCAATTATGTTGCCATAATGTGAGTCCATCCTTAGTCTGGAACAACCAAGATTCATGTCTTTCTTTCCCATTGCTAAGTTTAACCGTTCCATTTCTGAAATAGTTTCCTAGCTTATCGTGGCTTGCCTTTCCGCATCTTGATACTGTCCATGCCCGTAACATTAACCCAACTTTGTTGTCCAGTTTATTGAAGGTCTCTGTTGAGACTACCGCTGAATAATAGTTTGACCATCCTCGAATAATCGGGTTTAGTCTGCTAATCAGGGCTGACTGGGGTGCGGTTTTAAGTTGTTTTATTGCACCTTTAATCTCTTCTGTGTGGGCTTTAACTGCTTTATTGCTGGGTTTAATGCAGGTTTTGTGACCGATTAATCGGCTTGTCCTTCCCCCTATTTTCCCAGATTTATATTTCCCAACAGGATATTGCCTAATGGTGAATCCTAGAAAATCAAATCCTGGCTCCTCTGTTTTGCCATTGTACTCAATGGGTTTGAGCGTGTGACAGATTCGGGTCTTTTCAGGTTTTATTTCTAGTCCCACAGGTTTTAACCATTCGGAAATAGCAGTTTTGCACTGTTCAATGATTTCGAGTGATGGGGATATCACTACAAAATCATCGGCGTATCTTATAACAGTAGCCTGCGCTCTGTTTGCTTTCTTAGGATACATTGTCTCTATGAACCTAACCATTCCCAACAGTGCGATGTTGGCGAGTATTGGACTTATTACCCCTCCTTGGGGTGTCCCTGTTTCTGTATCATCGAAAACGCCGTTATCTAGCACGCCCGCTTTGAGCCATTGTTTTAGGTCTCTCTTTAGGCTGCTTGGACAATGAATTTTGGACAGTAGGTAATCATGGTTCACGGTAAGAGCATTTTGCTATATCTGCATCGAGAACATAGTATTGTCCTTGATTTATGGCACTGTAAATTATACCAATTGCATCTTGGGCTGACCGTCCGGGACGGAACCCATAGCTTGTGCCTTCAAATCTCGATTCCCATTCAGGTTCGAGAGCCGATTTAACCAAGGCTTGCCTTGCTCTGTCTTGGATTGTGGGTATTCCTAGAGGGCGTTTTTCATCCCTGCCGGGTTTTGGAATCCACACCCGTCGCAGTGGTTTTGCTTTGAGGTTTCCCTTAATGCTCTCCACAAGTTCAAACCTTTGTCTTGGAGAGATTGCTCTCATTCCATCAACTCCAGCCGTTTTCTTGCCTTGACCCGCTTGGGGGGCGGGTTTATTAAGCTGACTGTTGGGAAGCATGGCTGACCGTGGAACCCGCCCCTACAGCCGCACTGCTAAGAGTCGGGTTATGGTCGAAAGGGAAGTCACCTTCCCCAACTCCACTTCAAAACCGTACTTGAGACTTTCACCTCATACGGCTCCTAATGTAGATACCCTTTTTGTCACTAGGAACAGGGTTACGAACCCCCGCTTTATGATTCCAACTTTGGGAGCTTGGCATACAACTCGTAGTCTTTAAACTCGCTCTCGTCATATTACTCCTACTTGTCGCAGTCTCTATATCTACACCGTGACTAGTGGGCATATCCTAATCATTACAATTAGGCATTGGCTTTCAGTCACATCCTTTCCCCTCAATGGTATACGCTTACACTTTTCACTACTCCTTGTGAGTAATATTGCTCACTTTTTTGATAAGGAGAACCAATGAGGAGTTTAAACGTTCCGTTTATATGGGCATTCCATCTTTAGACTTGTCCTCTCCACCGGGGTACTTAAAAAGGTCTGTGTAGGTGTTTTATGCAAAACCCTACTTTTCCCCTTGCTCTTTTGAGCGCAGCGTGGCAACCTATTACGCTGCTAAATCATTACGATGGTTCAAGCCAGACATTCGGTTTCCCTAGTCATGGATGGTTGGCAGTGGTCGCATTTGGTAGTAGGTTCTACCTCACGCCTTCCGTTCCCCGCTTCAATCCCAGAATCGTGTATCCTGAAATTGGGGGTGGCTATCGCCTTTACTCTACTCTCTACTCCCTGATTTCTCAGTTTGTTTATGACCTTGAGTCCCCTGCCTTGCTCAGATTTCTCCAAGCGTCGGGACATATAAACAGTTATGGGATGGTCAGGATACGAGTCCCTTATATTCCACCAAGGGGTGGAAGTCCCACTAGGAGGCTATTTCGGGCATTGCATCCCTATTTCACTCCTAAACGTCTCGCACGCATAATATGACTTTACCAATAGACGTTGCAACCTTCTTGCCTTCGCGTCCTGTCCCGATTTAGCTGCTTGGAATAGAATATCCTCTTTTGGAGCTTGAAAACTTTCCTCTGGACTTTCGCCCAAGGGATATTAGGGGTCGAGATAGACCTCACGGTCTATCCCTCCCACTCAACTCAGAACCGTACATGAGACTTTCACCTCATACGGCTCCTAATTTGACTGGTTATGGTCGAAAGAGAAGTCACCTTCCCCAACTCCAATTCCAAACCGTGCTTGCGAGTTTCCCAGCACACGGCTCCTGATGTAGATACCCTATTTGTCAGTAGGAACAGGGCTACGACCCCCCGCTTTGTAACCTCAACTTTAGGAGCTATATACAACGTCGTAGTCTTTAAACTCGCACTCGTCATCAAACTCTTAATTGTCGCGGTCTCTATATCCACACCGTGGCTAGTGGGCATATCCTAACCATTACAGTTAGGCATTAGCTTTCAGCCACATCCTTTCCCCTTAAAGGTATACGCTTACACTTTTCACTACTCCACAGGTACATCCTGCCGAGAGCCTAGCCTAAAAGGGGTTTAAACGTTCCGTTTATACGGGCATTCCATCTTTAGACTTGTCCTGTCCACCGGGGTAATTTTAAAGGTCTGTGTAGGTATAGCACAAGACAGAACACTTAGGACGTATAATGGAGAGGACGAGATGACTAAGAAGACCAAAAATGCCAGCCCCCTATAGTTACGACCTCAGACAAAAAGTTATTGATGCCATTGAACTAGACGAGACGGTATGCCCAAAACAGAAGCCAGTCAAGTTTTCCATGTCAGCAGGAACACCATTAATCTCTGGCTGCAAAGAAAAGCACAGACCGGAGACTTCCTCCCTAAACCTCATCACCGACCTGGCAATAACCACAAAATTACCGACTGGCAGAAATTCAAGGCTTTTGCCCAAGAGCATGGCCACAAAACCTCCGCTCAAATGGCTGAACTTTGGGATGACGACATCTCTCCTCGCACCATATCCAGAGCCTTGAAGAAAATTGGCTTCACCAGAAAAAAAACTTACGGCTACCAAGAACGTTGGAAGCAACAGCGAGAGGAGTTTATGGCTCAGATTGAACAGATGGAGCCACAAGAAGTGGTCTACCTCGATGAAGCCGGCATGAATAGTCAGGACTCGGATTACCCTTATGGTTACTGCGAGGAAGGAAAACGCTTCCATACACTCAAATCAGGGAAGAGGCAGGGCAGGGTAAGTATGATAGCCGCATGGTGTCATCAACAACTCTTAGCTCCCTTTAGCTTTGAGGGTTGTTGTAATCGGACAGTGTTTGAGTTGTGGTTGGAGTTCATCTTAATTCCAACATTGAAGCCAGGTCAGACTCTAGTATTGGACAATGCAACGTTTCATAAAGGGGGGCGGATTGCTGAACTGGTGGAGGCAGCTCAATGCCGTTTACTCTATCTACCACCTTATTCGCCAGACCTCAAGAAGATAGAGAAATGTTGGTCGTGGCTGAAAGCCCGTATTCGCCACGGTATTGAGCAGTTTGATTCTCTCCATGATGCCATGGATTCCGTTCTCAAAGCTGCGTCCTAACCACCTTGACTAATGCTATACTTCACGCCTTCCGTTCCCCGCTTCAATCCTGGGGTTATGATTCCCAAAATTGGGCAGCAATTCTCATTTTGGCGAAAACCTGTTCAAGTCCCCAGCATCCCTGTATCGTAATGACATCTAAGAAACCCAGGAGGGCCAGAGCCGTTGAAAAAGCCAGGTTGCTTTGAGACTCTAGTCGGTTCTTTCCGCCAGTGCTTGTCATCGCTACCGGACAAGCGCCGGGGTAAAAATCGCCGCTATGGAATGGAGGATGCCGCTTTAAGTGCGTGAGCGTGTGTTTTTTACTCAAACTCCGTCGTTTCTGGCTTATCAACGTCTGATGGAGGGGAGTAAAGGCAAGAGCAATGCCCAAAGTCTGTTTGGAGTTCATCGAATTCCCTGTGATCACCAGATTCGGGACTTATTATAGCACAAGACAGAACACTTAGGACGTATAATGGAGAGGACGAGATGACTAAGAAGACCAAAAATGCCAGCCCCCTATAGTTACGACCTCAGACAAAAAGTTATTGATGCCATTGAACTAGACGGTATGCCCAAAACAGAAGCCAGTCAAGTTTTCCATGTCAGCAGGAACACCATTAATCTCTGGCTGCAAAGAAAAGCACAGACCGGAGACTTCCTCCCTAAACCTCATCACCGACCTGGCAATAACCACAAAATTACCGACTGGCAAAAATTCAAGGCTTTTGCCCAAGAGCATGGCGACAAAACAGCAGCTCAAATGGCTGAACTTTGGGATGACGACATCTCTCCTCGCACCATATCCAGAGCCTTGAAGAAAATTGGCTTCACCAGAAAAAAAAACTTACGGCTACCAAGAACGTGATGAGCAACAGCGAGAGGAGTTTATGGCTCAGATTGAACAGATGGAGCCGGAAGAAGTGGTCTACCTCGATGAAGCCGGCATGAATAGTCAGGACTCGGATTACCCTTATGGTTACTGCGAGGAAGGAAAACGCTTCCATGCACTCAAATCAGGGAAGAGGCAGGGCAGGGCAGGGTAAGTATGATAGCCGCATGGTGTCATCAACAACTCTTAGCTCCCTTTAGCTTTGAGGGTTGTTGTAATCGGACAGTGTTTGAGTTGTGGTTGGAGTTCATCTTAATTCCAACATTGAAGCCAGGTCAGACTCTAGTATTGGACAATGCAACGTTTCATAAAGGGGGACGGATTGCTGAACTGGTGGAGGCAGCTCAATGCCGTTTACTCTATCTACCACCTTATTCGCCAGACCTCAACAAGATAGAGAAATGTTGGTCGTGGCTGAAAGCCCGTATTCGCCACTGCATTGAGCAGTTTGATTCTCTCCATGATGCCATGGATTCCGTTCTCAAAGCTGCGTCCTAACCACCTTGACTAATGCTATAGCACAAGACAGAACACTTAGGACGTATAATGGAGAGGACGAGATGACTAAGAAGACCAAAAATGCCAGCCCCCTATAGTTACGACCTCAGACAAAAAGTTATTGATGCCATTGAACTAGACGGTATGCCCAAAACAGAAGCCAGTCAAGTTTTCCATGTCAGCAGGAACACCATTAATCTCTGGCTGCAAAGAAAAGCACAGACCGGAGACTTCCTCCCTAAACCTCATCACCGACCTGGCAATAACCACAAAATTACCGACTGGCATAAATTCAAGGCTTTTGCCCAAGAGCATGGCCACAAAACCTCCGCTCAAATGGCTGAACTTTGGGATGACGACATCTCTCCTCGCACCATATCCAGAGCCTTGAAGAAAATTGGCTTCACCAGAAAAAAAACTTACGGCTACCAAGAACGTTGGAAGCAACAGCGAGAGGAGTTTATGGCTCAGATTGAACAGATGGAGCCGGAAGAAGTGGTCTACCTCGATGAAGCCGCCATGAATAGTCAGGACTCGGATTACCCTTATGGTTACTGCGAGGAAGGAAAACGCTTCCATGCACTCAAATCAGGGAAGAGGCAGGGCAGGGTAAGTATGATAGCCGCATGGTGTCATCAACAACTCTTAGCTTAGCTCCCTTTAGCTAGCTTTGAGGGTTGTTGTAATCGGACAGTGTTTGAGTTGTGGTTGGAGTTCATCTTAATTCCAACATTGAAGCCAGGTCAGACTCTAGTATTGGACAATGCAACGTTTCATAAAGGGGGGCGGATTGCTGAACTGGTGGAGGCAGCTCAATGCCGTTTACTCTATCTACCACCTTATTCGCCAGACCTCAACAAGATAGAGAAATGTTGGTCGTGGCTGAAAGCCCGTATTCGCCACTGCATTGAGCAGTTTGATTCTCTCCATGATGCCATGGATTCCGTTCTCAAAGCTGCGTCCTAACCACCTTGACTAATGCTATACTTCACGCCTTCCGTTCCCCGCTTCAATCCTGGGGTTATGATTCCCAAAATTGGGCAGCAATTCTCATTTTGGCGAAAACCTGTTCAAGTCCCCAGCATCCCTGTATTGTATCGTAATGACATCTAAGAAACCCAGGAGGGCCAGAGCCGTTGAAAAAGCCAGGTTGCTTTGAGACTCTAGTCGGTTCTTTCCGCCAGTGCTTGTCATCGCTACCGGACAAGCGCCGGGGTAAAAATCGCCGCTATGGAATGGAGGATGCCGCTTTAAGTGCGTGAGCGTGTGTTTTTTACTCAAACTCCGTCGTTTCTGGCTTATCAACGTCTGATGGAGGGGAGTAAAGGCAAGAGCAATGCCCAAAGTCTGTTTGGAGTTCATCGAATTCCCTGTGATCACCAGATTCGGGACTTATTAGATGCCGTGTCCCCAGAGCACCTGTTTCCAGTGTTTGAGGAGATCCTACAAGTCTTGGAAGCCCAGGGGCAGTTAGAAGACTTCCGTTGCCTAGGGGACAGTCTATTAGTCGCGTTGGATGGCACGGAATACTTCAGTTCCGACAAAATTCACTGTCCCCACTGTTCAACGCGCACCCAGAAGTCAGGAAAAACCCATTACTTCCATAGTGTTGTCACTCCAGTCATCGTCTGTCCGGGACAGAATCATGTGATTCCCTTAGTCCCCGAATTTATCGTGCCCCAAGATGGTCATGATAAGCAAGACTGTGAGAATGCCGCCGCCAAACGCTGGCTATCGAGGCAAGAACAATGCTTGAGGGCTTTGAATGTCAAGGTTTTAGGGGATGACCTCTATTGCCACCAACCGTTGTGTCAGCAGTTTTTAGAGCAGCAACTTAACTTCATCGTCGTCTGTCGCCCCGAGTCTCATACTACCCTCTATGAACACCTAGAGGGCATCGAACTCCCGACCCTCACGACCAAGAAGTGGACTGGACTGGTCAAGTCGAGAAAACCTATACCTACCGCTATCTCAACGGAGTCCCCCTCAAAGATAGCGATGAGGCCCTGTTGGTTAACTGGTGCGAACTTACTGTCACCACCGCTGATGGCCAGGTAACCTATCACAACTCCTTTGCCACGAATTATCCTCTCAGCGATGAGAATGTAGCCGAGGTGGTTCGGGCCGGGCTGACTCGTTGGAAAGTTGAGAATGAGAACAACAACACTCTCAAGACCAAGGGCTACCATCTCGAACACAATTTTGGCCATGGCAAGCAGCATCTTTCTTCCTTGCTGGCGACCCTCAACATCCTCTCGCTGCTCTTCCACACCCTGCTGGAGTTGCTCGATAACAAGTACCAGTTGCTACGAGCGCACTTATAGCACAAGACAGAATACTTAGGACGTATAATGGAGAGGACGAGATGACTAAGAAGACCAAAAATGCCAGCCCCCTATAGTTACGACCTCAGACAAAAAGTTATTGATGCCATTGAACTAGACGGTATGCCCAAAACAGAAGCCAGTCAAGTTTTCCATGTCAGCAGGAACACCATTAATCTCTGGCTGCAAAGAAAAGCACAGACCGGAGACTTCCTCCCTAAACCTCATCACCGACCTGGCAATAACCACAAAATTACCGACTGGCAAAAATTCAAGGCTTTTGCCCAAGAGCATGGCGACAAAACAGCAGCTCAAATGGCTGAACTTTGGGATGACGACATCTCTCCTCGCACCATATCCAGAGCCTTGAAGAAAATTGGCTTCACCAGAAAAAAAACTTACGGCTACCAAGAACGTGATGAGCAACAGCGAGAGGAGTTTATGGCTCAGATTGAACAGATGGAGCCGGAAGAAGTGGTCTACCTCGATGAAGCCGGCATGAATAGTCAGGACTCGGATTACCCTTATGGTTACTGCGAGGAAGGAAAACGCTTCCATGCACTCAAATCAGGGAAGAGGCAGGGCAGGGTAAGTATGATAGCCGCATGGTGTCATCAACAACTCTTAGCTCCCTTTAGCTTTGAGGGTTGTTGTCATCGGACAGTGTTTGAGTTGTGGTGTGGTTGGAGTTCATCTTAATTCCAACATTGAAGCCAGGTCGGTCAGACTCTAGTATTGGACAATGCAACGTTTCATAAAGGGGGACGGATTGCTGAACTGGTGGAGGCAGCTCAATGCCGTTTACTCTATCTTCCGCCTTATTCGCCAGACCTCAACAAGATAGAGAAATGTTGGTCGTGGCTGAAAGCCCGTATTCGCCACTGCACGTGAGCAGTTTGATTCTCTCCATGATGCCATGGATTCCGTTCTCAAAGCTACGTCCTAACCACCTTGACTAATGCTATACCTACCCGCCAAACCTTCTTTAATGATTTGCGCGCGCTTACCCAGACTGTACGCTGAGACAGTTGGGACCACCTTCTGACCTTTATGCTTGAGGGTCTCGAGTTAGACATCCCACCCGATAGCAGTTGAATTTCCCAAATGAGAATTGCTGTTCTGACGCACCCTACCAGGCGATCGCACCCGATCGCCTGGTAGGATATTAACTATCTGTAATTGGTAAATTGTAGTGCTACGGGGAAATCTTCCTGCTTGAGATATCTAATTATCTCCTGTAAATCATCTTTAGACTTACTAGAAACCCGCACCGCATCACCTTGGATAGAAGCCTGAGATTTTTTGAAATTATCTTTAATAATCTTGGTAATCTGTTTAGCCACATCCTTGCTAATCCCTTTTTTCAGGGTAATTTCTTGGCGGACTCGGTTTCCACTAGCTGACTCAACCTTTCCATAATCAAAAATTTTGAGGGATAGATTACGTTTAGCAGCCTTAGTTTGCATAATCGTATGGACCGCATCAAGAGTAAACTCGCTGTCGGTATTGACAACAATTACCTCATCACCAAGTTCTAGGGTAGTGTTAGTATCTTTCAAATCGTAGCGACTAATAATTTCTCGTTTGGCTTGGTCTAGTGCATTGACCAATTCTTGACGGTCGAAATCGCTGACAATATCGAAAGAAGATGTTGAAGCCATAAGCCTTCGTTGCTATGTAATGTTCTACTGATTTCTTAGGACAAGGATTCTAACCCCAAACATCCAAATATGCAACAATTTTGATAAAAAGCCGTCCCCAGCTAGGCTAAAGGACGGGTCTTTGTATCCAATTTTTCGGTAACAGCAGTCTGATTTTGGCATTGAACAGCAAATCAGGCCTTATGGGGTGAGATAGCTTATATCTCTGAGAACTTGCCCCAATAGATCTATACCAACTAAGTGCCACTGGCAACCTCTGGCTTCAATCCAAATAGAACAAAGTTACCACCTTCCGCTGATTTTCGGCTTCTTCACAGGTCCTCAGCAAAGTATCACTGTCATGAAAAGCAAAACATATCAACTGCTGACACCGGGAAATAATTTCCTGATTGCAGGAGGAACTAGCTTCGGCCAAAGATAAGGTATCTCCAGAGGGATTTTCGACCAAATGGATGACCTGTTCGTTCTAGCTGTGACCGTGACTCGCGAGGCTGACGTTCGAGACTTTGAGGTAGAATGACTGTTAAAAGATTAGGATCAGCCCGCATTGCCCCTCTAATGGCGGCTGAGTTAGTCCCGGTTGCACCGGAGGTAATCAGATGGTTTCCCCCCAAAACTAGGGCATAACTCATCATCTCAATCAAATTCTGATGGGTTAAGGGAATATGGCGGGAACCGAGTAAGGCAATGCGCTTGGAGCCGGTTTGCTGAATGGCTGCAAGTTCTTCTAAAAATTCATCTACTCTGGGCAAATTGATGGACTGACTCAAGGATACTCTTATATATTTACCAAGAATTAGGGGTCGAGATAGACCTCACGGTCTACCCCTCCCATTCAGAACCGGACGTGAGACTTTCACCTCATCCGGCTCTTAGTCTGATTGTTCCATTGTTAAGGATACAGCTTTGGCGTTGTTTTTGTCAAGCGCCGTTTTATTATCGTGACAGTGACGGTGCAATAATTGAAGATTCTTGTATTCATCCTTTCCACCTAAGTTTCGAGGTACAATGTGGTCTACTTCAACTCAATCTGATGGTGCAAAATACTGTCCACACCAGGAACACCTGCCTTTTTGCTTTTTGAGTAGTTTCGCTACCCTTGTTGGCGTATCGATTGCTTGTCCTTTTCTGGTTGCCCAATAAGTCCAATTTCCGTCGTATGGTGTCGCTTCTGGGCGTACTAGGGTATGTCTGGCAATTGGGGTCCAATTATGTTTCCACAATTGGAGTCCCTCTTTAGTTTTAAACAACCAAGTTTCATGCCTTTCTTTTCCGTTGCTAAGTTTAACCGTTTCCTGCTGGAAGTAGTTCCTTCACTTTTCATGATTCGCCTTTCCGCATCTTGATACTGTCCATGCCCTTAGCATCTTCCAGACTATATGGTCTAGTTTGTTGAAGGTCTCTGTTGAGACTACTCCTGAATAGTAGTTTGACCATCCCCTTATAATTGGGTTTAGTCTACTTATCAGAGCTGGTTGGGGTGCCGTTTTATGTTGTTTTATTACACCCTTTATCACTTCAATTTGGGCTTTAACTGCTTTGTTACTGGGTTTAATATGGGTTTTGTGACCGATTAATCTGCTTCCTCTTCCCCCTGTTTTCCCAGATTTATATTTTCCTACCGGATATTGCCTGATATTGAATCCTCGAAAATTAAACCCCGGTTCCTCAATCTTGCCGTTATACTCAATAGGATTGAGTGTGTTACAAATTCGAGTTTTTTCGGGTTTAATTTCTAGTCCTACAGGTTCTAACCATTCAGAAATTGCAGTTTGGCACTGTTCGATGATTTTTAAGTCTTTTGAGATGACCACAAAATCATCGGCATATCTTATAAAGTTCACCTGGGTGGTTGTTCCTTTATTGGGATACATTTCTTTAACTAACCTTTCCATTCCCAACAGTGCGATGTTGGCGAGTATTGGATTTATAGCATTAGTCAAGGTGGTTAGGACGCAGCTTGGAGAACGGAATCCATGGCATCATGGAGAGAATCAAACTGCTCAATACAATGGCGAATGCGGGCTTTCAACCACGACCAACATTTCTCTATCTTGTTGAGGTCTGGCGAATAAGGTGGTAGATAGAGCAAACGGCATTGAGCCGCCTCCACTAGCTCAGGAATCCGTCCCCCTTTATGAAACGTTGCATTGTCTAGCACTAGAGTCTGACCTGGCTTCAGTGTTGTAATTAAGATGAACTCCAACCACAACTCAAACACTGTCCGATTACAACAACCCTCAAAGCTAAAGGGGGCTAAGAGTTGTTGATGACACCATGCGGCTATATAGCTCACCCTGTCCTGCCTCTTCCCTGATTTGAGGGCATGGAAGCGTTTTCCTTCCTCGCAGTAACCATAAGGGTAATCCGAGTCCTGACTATTCATGCCGGCTTCATCGAGGTAGACCACTTCTTGTGGCTCCATATGTTCAATCTGAGCAATAAACTCCTCTCGCTGTTGCTTCCAACGTTCTTGGTAGCCGTAAGTTTTTTTTCTGGTGAAGCCAATTTTCTTCAAGGCTCTGGATATGGTGCGAGGAGAGATGTCGTCATCCCAAAGTTCAGCCATTTGAGCGGAGGTTTTGTGGCCATGCTCTTGGGCAAAAGCCTTGAATTTCTGCCAGTCGGTAATTTTGTGGTTATTGCCAGGTGGGTGATTAGGTTTAGGGAGGAAGTCTCCGGTCTGTGCTTTTCTTTGCAGCCAGAGATTAATGGTGTTCCGGCTGACATGGAAAACTTGACTGGCTTCTGTTTTGGGCATACCGTCTAGTTCAATGGCATCAATAACTTTTTGTCTGAGGTCGTAACTATAGGGGGCTGGCATTTTTGGTCTTCTTAGTCATCTCGTCCTCTCCATTATACGTCCTAACTTTCCTGTCTGGTGCTATATTACCCCTCCCTGGGGTGTCCCTGTTTCTGTATCCTCAAATACACCGTTATCCAATACACCCGCTTTGAGCCATTGTCTCAGGTCTCTTTTCAGGCAGCTTGGACATTGAGTTTTGGACAGTAGGTAATCATGGTTCACGGTAAGAGCATTTTGTTAGGGGTCGAGATAAACTTCACAGCCTACCCCTCCCATTCAAAACCGTGCTCGCGAGTTTCCCAGCACACGGCTCCTGATGTAGATACCCCTTTTGTCACTGGGAACAGGGTTACAACCCCCTGCTTTATGACCTCAACTTTCAAAGCTATATGCTTGCGTTAGTCTTTAAACTCGCTTTCGCCATTAAACTCTTACTTATCGCGGTCTCTATATCCACACCGTGATTAGTGGGCATATCCTAACTATTACAGTTAGGCATTAGCTTTCAATCACATCCTTTCCCCTTAAAGGGTTAGGGGTCGAGAGTGAAGTCACCTTCACCCTCTCCCATTCAGAACCGTGCTTGATAGTTTCCCATCACACGGCTCCTGGTGTGGATACCCTATTTGTCAAAGGAGCAGAATCAAGAGACCTGCTTTCTACTTCGATGTTCAGAGCTATATGCACCACGTAGTCTTTAAACTCGTCCTCGCCATTATACTCTTACTGACCGCAGTATCTATATCCTCACCGTGACCTGTGGGCATATCCCAACCATGACAATTGGGCTTTAGCTTCTGGTCACATCCTTCACCCTCTAAGGTTAGGGGTCGAGAGTGAAGTCACCTTCACCCTCTCCCATTCAGAACCGTGCTTGATAGTTTCCCATCACACGGCTCCTGGTGTGGATACCCTATTTGTCAAAGGAGCAGAATCAAGAGACCTGCTTTCTACTTCGATGTTCAGAGCTATATGCACCACGTAGTCTTTAAACTCGTCCTCGCCATTATACTCTTACTGACCGCAGTATCTATATCCCCACCGTGACCTGTGGGCATATCCCAACCATGACAATTGGGCTTTAGCTTCTGGTCACATCCTTCACCCTCTAAGCATGCGCTTACATTTTTCACTACTGCCTTGTGAATAGCATTACTCACTGGTTTATAGGCAGAGCATTAGAGGGGTTACAACGTTCCGATTATATGGGCATTCCATCGTTAGATTTGTCCTCTCCGCCGGGGTACTTTTAAAGGTCTGTGTAGGTAGTCGCACGAACCCCCTACTTTTCCCCTTGCCCTTTTGAGCGCAGCGTGTCAACCTATTTCGCTGCTAGTGTATTACGATGGTTCAAGTCGGACATTCGGTCTTCCTAATCATAGATGGTTGGCAGTGGTCGCGTCTTGGTAGTAGGTTCTACCTCACGCCTTCCGTTCCCCGCTTCAATCCTGGAGTTATGATTTCCAAAACTGGGGGTGGCTATCGCCGTTACTCTCTACTCCCTGATTTCTCAGTTCGTTTATGACCTTGAGTTCCCTGCCTTGCTTAGTTCCCTAAGCGTCGGGACATATAACCAGTTATGAGGATGGTCAGGAGAGGTCTCCTTATATCCAGATTCGGAGCTGGAATCCTCACCGGGTAGTTATTTCGGGCATTTCAGCCCTATTTCATACCCGAACGTCTCGCACCATACGCTTACACTTTTCACTACTCCACGGGTACATCCCGCCACTTGAGAGCCAATGAGGGGTTTAAACGTTCCATCTATGCGGGCATTCCATCTTTAGATTTGTCCTATCCACCGGGGTACTTTTACTTTTAAAGGTCTGTGTAGGTAGTTATAGCAGCCTCCTACTTTTTTTCCCTCGCCCTTTTGAGCGCAGCGTATCAACCTATTTCGCTACTGACGCATTACAATGGTTCAAGCCGGACATTCGGTTTCCCTAATCATGGATGGTTGGCAGTGGTCGAGTGAGAGGTAGGTTCCTCTATTACGCCTTCCGTTCCCCGCTTCAACCCTAGGAGTGTGAATCCTCAAATTGGGGGTGGCTACCGCCGTTACTATCAACCTTACGTTATACTCAAGGGGTTCACAACTTCCCTCTTTTTTTTCGCTCAGTCTTGACCTTGAGTCTCTCTGCCTTATCTGGTTGTCGAAGCCAGATGTTGAGACACATAGATAGTTATGGGATGGTCAGGGGTGCGAATCCCTTATATTCCACCAAGGGGTGGAAGTACCACTAGGAGGTTATTTCAGGCATTGCAGCCCTATTTCACTCCTAAACGTCTCGCACGCTATATCAGCGTCCAACACATAGTAATCACTATGATTGATACATAGATAAATTCGTGCTATTGCATCTTGGGCTGAACGTCCAGGACGGAACCCATAGCTTGTGCCTTCAAATCTCGATTCCCATTCAGGTTCGAGAGCCGATTTAACCAAGGCTTGCTTTGCTCTATCTTGGATTGTGGGTATTCCCATTCCCGCTTTTTTCATCCCTGCCGGGTTTTGGAATCCACACCCGTCGTAGTGGTTTTGCTTTGAGGTTTCCCTTAATATTCTTGACAAGTTCAAACCTTTGCCTTGGTGAGATTGCTCTCATTCCATCAACTCCGGCAGTTTTCTTGCCTTGATTATCTTGGGGGGCGGGTTTATTAAGCTGACTGTTGGGAAGCATGGCTGACCGTGGAACCCGCCCCTACAGCCGCACTGCTAAGAGTCGGGCATAATATGATTTCACCAATAGACGTTGCAACCTTCTTACCTTTGCATCCTGTCCCGATTTAGCTGCTTGAAATATACTCTTTTGGAGCTTGAATACTTTCCGCTGAACCTTAGTCCATGGGATTGTCTTCCATGCGTTGTTCGTAGTCTTGATTGGTTTTGGTTTCCCAAGCCCTTTCTTTAAACTCGCTATCGCCATCTGTACACCTACTTGACTTTATTCCTTACAATCAAACCGTGACCCGTTAGCATATCCCTACCATTACAGTTGGGCTTTGGCTTCTGGTCACATCTCACCCCCTAATAGGCTTACGCTTACACTTTCACTACTGATTCTCTCGACCAGATAATCAGAGCCTAAAAGGGGTTAAAACGTTCCGTTTATATGGGCATTCCATCTTTAGATCCTACATTCCGCAGGTTGATAGGTAATTAACCGGATGCGTAGTAATAGCGCTCAACGGGTGGACCGAAGAGGTGAATAATCAATCGCCGTTCATCATTGAGATTGCTAATCTGCCTTTGCCCATCGAGATTAACCCAGTGGATTCCTTGAAACTTCTGCATAATCCAGCGAAAGGTCGGTTTAGCGGTGGGTTGTTGGCGTTGGTCGCGCACCGTTTGCTTCTGAGCATCTAGCGCCTGTCGCAGTTGGCGTTCGGCGAGGGTATACACCATAAGGGTTAGGGCCATGATGAGAGCTAAGGCCTCGACCCGCTGCGGCTTTTTGACAAAGACGCTACTGGCAAAGAAGAGGGGGTCTTTGAGGAAGCGAAAGCCTCTCTCGACGGTCTGTTGCCCTTTATATTCGCTCAAGCAGGTCTGAGCCGGCCAGAGGGATTGCTCCAGTTGATTGGTGGCTAGAATAAAGCGACTACGCTGACGGCTAAAGCGGTCTTCCGCCGTGGCGGTCTGCTGTAACGTGGCCTGGAGCCGATAGCCCTGAACTGGGGTGGGTTCGGCGGATTTGGCGGGACGACCGGGGGGTCGCTTGGCCCGCACCGTCTCCAGGGAGACCTGAGTGAGCTGATGCACCTCGAGTCCATCTTGAAACTGCATCAAGGCCTCGAGGGCATCGGGTTTGCAAGCAAAGACCCGCTGGGTCAGCTTTTTCAATTGGCGGTTGAGGCGGTGTTCGAGCTTCTCTAATTCGGGTTGCCAGAGGTCGGCATTGGCTTTGCGGGTTTGGCTTTCGACGAGGCGCCAGCGCTGGCGCACTCCGGCATAGGTCTGCTCAATCTCCCACATCCGGTAATCCTTGGAGTTGCAGGGGACTTCAGTCAGTCGGGTGACATCGCTGTGCACCAGCTCTTGAGCCGCTTTTAGGGTCAGCGGCACCCGTGATAGCCACCCCGTGGTCTCCATCTGCTGCAGATTGGCTGCTGTGTAAAAGGCGGCATCCATCACAACGATACCGTCGCTAGTCCATTGGTCACCAAACGCCTTGAGCACCTCTGCAAACTGCTGAGTGTCCTGTTCATTGCCACTGGCCAACTGCAACCATAGCGGCACGCCACCGTCGGCGGCACAGACTAGAGTCATCAAAAACTGTTTCAAATCTGGACGATGGTCTCGGGAATAGCCTCGACACAGCCGAATTGGGCTGGGTTCTGCTGATGTCTCACCGGGGGGAGCTGACTCAAGTCCTACCTCGGATTTCCCCTTCGAGCACCGCTGATACTTCCCTTCTACTGAGATCGAGGTGGCATCGAGATGACGCTGTTGAATATCAATTCCAAATCGTTCCACAGCCTGGAGCGCCACCTGGAGAAAAAATGATGTCGTCCCTTCTGCGTAGAGTTCATCCAACACTCGACCTAAGCGGTCGTCATTCAAGTGACGAGCCTCTACCCCTTCCCCGAGCAGATGAGACACCGCTTTACTCTCAAAAAACTCGCTGAATAAATACAACGGTGCACTGAGAAAGCCTAGGGCGTTCAAAATCATGGCTTTAACCACTTGTCCGGCACTCACATGCTCCAAGCTATGAGGTTCAATCCGCTTATCCGTCAACTCGACCAGGCCAAGTTCGTCAATCACTCCAGCCACTAAACCCAGATGGTCTAAATTTTTAATCTGCATCGCCAGAGCCTACCGCTCGAAGGAACCCTTTCTAGCCTAGACTAGCACCATATCTTTTATTCCCTGTCAACCTGCGGAATGTAGGTTAAAACGTTCCGTTTATATGGGCATTCCATCTTTAGATTTGTCCTTTCCACAGGGGTACTTTTAAAGGTCTGTGTAGGTAGTAGACCGAGCCCTAAGTACAGGACAAAAGTTGTAGAGCCTGGTGAAACCGCCCTGAAAACAAAGGCAGATTAGAGAAAGTGCGGCGTAGAAAATCCAAGCCAGTGCGGAAAAGACTCTGGGAGCGTCGTCCGTGAGCCTTCAAAGGAATGGGTGAACCTTGGTGAATCCACAAACCCACCTTCATAGCCCAAGTAAAAGCCAGGCTAAGCAAAGCCAATAAACGGCTCAAGCGCTCAGGGTCCTTAAAGTGAGTCGATTCGAGACAGAAGCCCCGAGTCTTCAAGGCTCCGAAGAGGTTTTCAATACCCCAACGCCGAGCATAGTCGGGGAGGGCCGTTTCGGGGCAAGCGTTAGTGATGAGAATCAACAACTCCCCCGAATCAGCCAGACGAGAGCCAATGACGTAAACCTGCCGTCCCCAAACCCAACGGCGACCCGAAAGCTGGCGAAATTCTCCGGGTCGCAGAGAATCAAACATTCGTTCGCCGCTACGCCGAGTTCCTCCTAACTTAGGACTAATCAGCTCGCTGTGGCGGATGCGTAGGCGGAAAGGAACCTCGGGGTCGATGAGAAGATACGAGAGCCAATCTCGCCCCACAAATTCCCGGTCAGCGGTCAGACAAGCCACCTCCACGTCAGGAAATAGTGCCTCGAAGCGGTCGAATAAGTCCATGCGTTCGCCACTGTTGCTATTGCCCTTTTTGTCAAGCATCGTCCACAGCAGGGGAAAGGCAATCCCCTCGTGGACGACTGCCAACATCAAGATGTTGAAATGGGTTTGACCGAAAGACCAACAGGTGCGGTCGAGACTAAGAGTCCAAGGTTGGGGAATGTCAATGAGGCTAACGACGAAACGGGCAATCTCTGCCCGGTCAAATTTGAATTGCCGAAAAAAACGTTGTAATCGCTGGTAATTTGAGGAAATTTGCACAGGATTTGCGAATACAGTCGCTATTTCCATCAGATTAACCGTCTTTGTTTGGAATAGCGCCATCAGGAACAGGCAGACAAAGTTTAATCTCGCCCCGTGCCAGGGCAAGTGAGGGCGCAAAGTGTCTCGTAATCGGTTAAGCTCGTTCATGAGAGGGAAGTTTGGTTTGTGGTAATTCCGATGTAACCCTCTCACCCCAACTTGGCGCTACCCCCCCACCCCTCGACTTTCACCTCAGCCCGGAGCGCCCCCTTCAGAATTTTCGTCTAGATTCCCTTTTGGCTAAGACTTTCAGCTTTTTTGTCCTGTACTGAGGACCGAGCCTCCTACTTTTCCCCTTACTCTTTTGAGCGCAGCGTTTCAACCTGTTTCGCTGCCCAATCTTTACGGTGGTTCAAGCCAGACATTCGGTTTCCCTAATCTTGGATGGTTAGCAGTGGTCTCGATTCTGGTGTTGGGTTACACCTCGGAGCCTTCCGTTCCCCGCTTCAGTCCTGGGGTTGTGATTCCCTAAACTGGGGGTGGCTATCGCCGTCACTCTCTACTTCCTGATTTCTCAGTTTGTCTATGACCTTGAGTTCCCTGCCTTGCTCAGATTTCTCCAAGCGTCGGGACATATAAACAGTTATGGGGATGTTCAGAGACGAGCCTCTTATATTCAACCAGGGAGTTGAAATCCCCATCAGGCGGTTATTTCGAGCATTGCAGCTCTATTTCATGCCTGAACGTCTCGCACCAACCTTGAAGATTGTAGCAAATCAGGGGCAGTTTTCGGCACTTTCATAATTTATCGCGCTCCAATGAGGTCTGGGTAGAGGGTACATTTTTAAAGAAAATGGTAGGCGGGAACGGCATTTCCCAGACTGAACTCCCATAGGTCGATGTTTTGTTGCTGTTGGGCGACCCACTCGACTAGGGCGACTTCTTGACTGCGGGGAATGAGTAAATAAATGCGTTCTGCGTCTTCGGTAGCTTTACCCTGAACTATGGGATATTTGCTGGCGATCGCATTTATAAAATCCTGCCACTGTTGTTCCTGTTGCTGTTCAAAATTGAGGCGCTGCTGGTGTAGACGTTTTTTCTGCAAAAAATAGTCCCGTCCCTTAGTTGGCGGCGCGGTGGTATCAGAAGATGGCTTCTCCTGGTTGAATGGTTGGGGGATAGCCTCCAGTAGGTACTCAGCCCGACCTGTTAATTTTTCTAATTGCCGAAAATAGCGATCGCCCTCTGTGGTCAGATGTTCGCACAATCTCGCCTCGGAATCAAAACAAGTCCCAAACCGCACAGGTAAAACGGTAGTTTCCTCAAATATCTGACACACAATCCGATCATGGGTCAAAACCGCCCGCATTAACTCTTCCTCATTGTCAGCCGAGAGATTTTCCGCCTGTAGGTTTGGTTCCACCACGGCGGCTAAAGCCCCAGCCTCCAGTAACACTACTGGTTCATAGATTCCCTGAACGGATTTCCAACTAATTGATTGACTCTTAATAAAGGCATATACATACATTTAGAGACACTCCTACCCATCGACAGCTTTTTTATCAAAAATCAGATTTATCCTAGGATATAGGCTCTAAGAAAGCCCCTAGGAGGCATTTTTTGGTGTATGGTGGTGGGCGGGGTAACTATGATATACCGGGCGTGAACCCGCGCCTACTTAACCCACTCCCAAACTAATACCAATTGTGCGAGTCCCGATCGCAAAATTGATTCAGTTATCATGGGTTCTTCCCAATCAATTTCTACCCCATCGATCCATATCCCCAATTCCGGCGACACATCTCGCAGTTGAGTAATAATTGCGTCGCTACAGATACCTACTTGCTGAAACCTTTGACCACCTAAGCATTGTACGGGACTGGGAGTATCGATCGCCGATGCTAGACCGCCATTATCAACTCCAGTCTGGTCAGGCTGCCAATCAATCACAGCACTTTCATCTAATATAGTACCTATCAACCGGGGAGGTTCACGGGTAGCGATATCAATTTCCCAATGATAGCCTGGGAAATCAGCACTTAAAATCGCCACTAATCTAAGGGTTCCTTTATACCATAGTTTACCCGGTTCGAGAACGCGGACAGTAATGCCACCAATAAGTCTAGCGATCGCCGCCGAACCTCTAACAGTATGCCACATCAGAGATTGGATCAACTGACTGAGGCTAACTTGAGGAATCATCACATAGCCATAAGGAGATGATTGGCGATTATCTTGAGATTCTGAGGCGATCGCTTCCACCAAATCCCAGGCTTTGCGAATCAGAAAACGATTAAATATATCTGGGGATAGTTTAGGTTCTGGGGAGGAAACCCGGCGATTTTTACTATGAGAAACCGATGATTGAGCCGGTTCATCCGCCGCCGCAAAATTCTCATAACTTAAACAGAATTTTTCCAGGGGAACCGCTATTTTCTGAATAATTCTTTCTTGAAAAGAACGACTAAAAATCCTCATATCAGTGAGTTTCAGTTGACTTACCAATAAAAGGTATGGGGTCATTTCCTCGGAATCGTAACTACCTTCCATGGGATCATAATTAACCTCATTAACCTGATGGTTACTCCACTGCATCGAAGGATAATTAACTAAAAATTGAAATCCGAAATCTAATAATAGTTGACCGGGTTCCCAATTATATCCAGGTTCGAGAACTGCAATTGATTGTGATTTCCATAAATCCAGCGCCTCAAATTCTTGATTAATAATATTTTTAAGCTGCTCAAGCAGAGACTTGGCTGAACGAGGAACAGTACATAACTCACAGTCAAAAGACTGCACGATCGCATTATGATGTAAATTAAATTTAGGACTCTCACCCGTAGCCAGGTCTAAATCATATTGACCCTGGGGAGTTTTCAGGATTAAACTAGCTACCAGTCGCAAAACCCCTGGTTTTCTTGTACCTCGAGGGGAAGTTACCATCACCTCAATTCCAGTTAGCAGCGCCATAATATTTTCAGCACTACAGCCTAAGCGCCACAATAATAGGGTTTGCAAATCACCGAGAGTTACAATTTCCGATGGACTCTTATCCGATAAATTCCCGGACTTAGGGTAACTTTTTTCTGTGGTTTTTTGCCCTTCTAAAAAATGATGCCAAATATCCACCAGTTCCTCGGCAACGTAGGGAATCAGACGTTCTTCGGCGGCCAAAGGTGGCTCACTGGCGACAGAGAGGGAATCAGAGTTAATCTCAGCATTAGTCTGTAGGAGAGCATCAGATGATGAATCATTAACTAGCGATCGCAGACTAAATATCAGTTCTACCAACTTTTCCAGACTGTTAATTAAAGCGCCTGTTCCCACACCTTTACCCAAATCTCTGAGACGGGAAACATCAACTTTCACTAAAGTTAACTGTTGGGCGATCGACATATTTTTAGCCGTGGTACTATCGTCGCCATAGATAATTAGATCAGACATCAATGTCCTCCGATAATTCTTGTAAAGGTAAACCTAGACTATCCACTACCTTGATAGAGTACCCTGTTGAGGGAACTAAGGCTAAACCAGTTTGTTTCCAAGGTGCTAAGGCTGTAGCGACAGGACAGTTATACTCAACTAAACGATGACCTGACCAATTAAAAATTTGCATTTTTCCAGGTTCGATCGTCCAACCATAACCCCAGTCTGCCATAAATAAAGCTGTCGGGGGGGATGCTACAGCCACACGAATGACACTGAGAGGTTTAAGATTGATTTGCAGTAGGGTTAAGGGTTGATGCTGACATAAAGCCAGGATCGTATAAGGATGAGGGGTGGCGAATACTTGGTTAACATTGATGGGTAATTTTATGGTTCCCATGGGCGCACCTCGGCGACTGTACATCTGAAAAATAGTTTTCGGTGATGAGGGTTTAGTGTTTGACCAAGTAGCCAATAAATGCCGCCCATCAATAAAGGTTAATTGAGGTAGTATTTGTGTGGAAACGGAAATCACTTTTAGGAGTTTTACCGATGAGTGACCCTTATCGTCGGTGCTATGGTGGGGGTTAGTTAATCCTTTGGTGAGAGAGTAAAATCGCAGTTGACCAGGTACAGCGATCGTTAAATAGTCCCGTTGCCATTCTGGCAGTAGATGTGCCTGTCGGGAAGAGTTCAAATGAGATTGAACTACATCCTGGGATATACTCAGGGTAGTTTTTTTAATATTTGTGCCAGTGTCTTTAAAGATTTGGGGCAGAAACCCTAGAGATTGGGAGTCTGGCTGAGGACTGGAGTTATGCCACCAATGGAGATAATTATTGGTCAAAATATAACACCCATGAGACATGGGATATAAACTAACTACAGATTCTGATACGGTGAAGGATTGAGACTGTTGTTCTGTGTAGGACCAGGCGATCACATTGCTACCTGTGGCACTGTAGAGATGGGTCGGATTTGATGCTAGAAGGGGTTGGCTGTCAGAGGGGGGAGGGTTGTTGAATTTATGGGGGAGATCATAAAATTCCAGGGAGTCGATCGCATTGCTGTCCGGGTCTAGGGAGTCCGCCGCCTCCCCGGTTCTGGTCATCTGTGATGGCAAATACCAGGGAATTAAGCGATCGCCTATTTCTTGCACAGATGGATCAGCCATAGCCGCCTTTAAACTTTCCGCCATAGCGCCGGCGCTCGGAAAACGGCGGGCTGGCAGTTTTTCCAGGGATTTTTGTAATATATTTTGTAGGCACTCCGGCAAAAAAGTAGGCCGTTCAACTCGATGGTTCATGTGCGCCCACATAAGTTCACTAAATAAACCATGAAAGGGGCGATCGCCTACTAATAATTCATACAATACCACCCCCATAGCATATACATCAGATTGAGCCGAGTACATACCATAAAACCTTTCCGGGGCCATATAAGCCGGAGAACCCCCTGGCGATTGACTGGAAGAACCTATATCATGGTGACTGGGTAGACGACGAGCAATGCCAAAATCAGATAGTTTCGGCTGCCATTTACCAGCAACTATCGTCAGGAGTATATTCTCTGGTTTAAGATCACAGTGAATTATGCCCCGCTGATGAGCATAGTCTAAGCCTTCGAGTATCTCTACTATAATCTGTAGACCTTCGAGGAGTCCTAGAGTTTGATCACCCTCAATTAAACCCCGCAAAGTTCCAGCCTCACAGTAGTCCATCACTAGATAGCGCCCGTTTTGGATATGTTCCAAACCCAGACAGGCAGCAATGTTAGGATGCTGTAAACTAATGATATACCAAAGTTCTTGTAGGAACTGATTGGTTGGCGATCGCTCATGGCTCAATTCCTTGAGTGCCACCAATTTACCTTTTTGGCGATCGCTCGCGCAATAAACCTTCCCGTACTGTCCTTGTCCTACCAATCCCAAAATTCTATATTTAGAACGCTGCATAGCTTTAGCTAGTGTCCCCCCAAATCCAATTAAAATAGAAATGAATTTACAGTAAGCTGCTCCCACTTTTTGAATTTGTTCATATACAACCGAAGCTCACAGGATTACTATGTCATCTAAAATTGAGTCTCAACCCAATTCCCAATCAAATTATCCTGCTCCTACTAGAATCATACAATCTAGGAGCCAATATCAATCTTGCCATATTAATGTCCCTGATCTGGAACGACCTGTTCCTGCTATTTCTGTCGGTCAGGAATATTATAGTTTTTTTCGGGCCGTCCCCAACGCTGACAAAACCTTTGAGATTATAGCCAAATTGAGCAACATGGGGGAAAATACAGTTATTACTAGAGTACCCACAGCCTATGTGATTTGGGTCCTTGAACCCCAAGCGTCCCTATGTCAAAGGTAACCACCAGGGGAAAGACAACAGGGAAGGGGTCATTTAATTAAATCTGACACCCGATACCCTGTCAATTAAACCCTTAGTCCAGTGTCAATACACTAGCGCCCAACGCTATACTTTAACTAAATTACAATCAAGACTGAACCACATCATTATGGCTAAAGTTATTCGCCTCGAACCTATCGCTGAGGAGATGGAGGTTAAAACTAATTCTAACATTTTATCTGCTTTGCTTTCTAAAGAACTTCATGTCTTGAAAGAATGTGGCGGTCGTGGAATGTGCGCCACCTGTCATGTTTATATTAAAGATGGCATGGAGAGTCTGTCGCCAGTTAACCGACGAGAACAAAGAACCCTAGAAGTAATTACTACCGCCCAAAAAACATCCCGCCTCGCTTGTCAAGCCCACGTTCTCGGAGAGGGTATTGTCATTGAACTACCTTCCGGGATGTATATTAATGCTATTGAGGATGTGGAGTCTTTAATCGGAAGACGCGCCGAACAGGAACTCCTGCATCCTATTACCGGGGATGTAGTTGTGGAAACTGGTAAACTGATTACCCGCTCGATTATTAATCAACTCAAAGAAACTCAGTTCCAGGTTGGTGAATATATGTCTCGTACTACAGATGCTAAATAAGTTTACACTTCACAGGGTTTGAGGATTGCCACCCCTCTCCCCCAACCTGGAAACCAGGGAGAGGGTATATTACTCGCAAAAAAACATCATTTTGTCGATGGTTTGTAAACTTTGCCATTGGGGAGGGTAGCCCCAGCCAGTTGAGCGCCTTTGAGTTCAACCCCCGCCAAAATAGCGGCGCGAAGATTAGCTTCTCGGAGGTCAGCCTTAGTTAAATTAGCTCCGGTAAGGTTCGCATCAGTTAAATCAACGCGATCGAGATAAGCGCCGCCTAGGTCAGCATGAATCAAGCAAGCACTTTGCAAATTAGCGCCACTGAGGTTAGCAGCACTAAGATTAGCTTCCATTAACAATGCACCCACTAAAGTAGCTTCACTCAAATAGGCTCCGGCTAGATTAATCCCAGTTAATAATTTTTGGCTCAGGTCCACCCCCCCCAAATCAGCACCACTGAGGTTAACCTTAGTGAGGTGAGCGCCATTAAGACAGATATCTCGCAAATAGGTTTTGCTGAGATTAGCTCTACTGAGGTTGGCTCTAGTTAGGTTAGCTTGATACAAATCAGCTTCTACCAGGGATGCTGAGTTGAGATAGGCATCTGTCAGGTTAGCACCACGCAAATTAGCACGACCAAGATTAGCTTTAGTTAAATCAGCTTCCGTCAAGTTAGCACCCATGAGATTAGCGCGAGTCATTTTGCACTCACTCAGATTGGCGGCGCTAAGGTTGACATCCTTGAGGTTAGCAGAACTTAGATCAGCTTGAAATAAGTCCGCCTCAGATAAATTAGCTTTAATTAAATAGGCACGAACAAAGTTAGCTGATTGTAAATTGCTTTTGGTTAAATTCGCGGAACTGAGATCAGCTTTGTGCAAATTGGTTTTGATAAAAATAGCCTCAGTTAAATCAGCCCAATTTAGATGAGCCGATTCTAGGTTGACACCACTTAAAGTTGCACCTTGTAGATTGGCTCCATTGAGACTAGACCCGCTGAGGTTAGCCCCAGTTAAGTTAGCTCCACTGAGGTTGACTTTACTTAGATTTGCTAAACTGAGATGAGCGCCGCTGAGATCGGCTTCACTAAAATCAGCCCCAATCAGTTGTGCTCTGTTATTGATCTGTGAGGCTCCTACGCCGATGGTAGAGATACTACTACTTTCGGGATGGTTCCTGGTGGTGAGGATAATGCCACGCAGGCTAATTCCTTTAAAGTTTCTCTCTCCTTCTGCATATCGACTGATAAGTTCTGTGGCATCCATAAGTTAGGGCAAAAATCAATCTGGTTTAACCTCCCCTCTGTTATCCAGACTTTTGTTGGCAGAGTTGCCGGAGAATAGTGTCATGGTCTTGATTTTCATCAACCATTGCTTCTGCACCCTTGAGACGATCGCTCAATCCCACAATAAAGCAGTTATAATCTGCCCCTAGGGATTGACAAGTCGTTTGCACACAATGCAAATCACGGCCAGTTAACTGGCTAAAAAATATGCTCAATAACCCCGCCTCTAGGTAGCAAACCGGCCGTTTCCATTCAGGAGCCCCCAGGCTAAAGGGGGAGTGAGTTGTCTTAATCAACAGAAATCCTTGTTGATTATAAGATCCATCTATTTCTAAAGTTCCCCAACCGTGAGTTTTCCAACATTGTTGTAAGCATTGAGTAAATTGTATCATTTCCATACTGCCCAGGGGCTGATGGTAATATTCGGCGATTTCTTCGCAAAATCTAACGTAAAAGTGTTTCCCCCACCAGCGACCACAGTTAAATAGTACCAGACGGGCGGCTTGACCTGTTTCTTGTTCTAAGCCCTTATAAATCGCTCTGACTAGGGTATCCGGTAGGGCTAAAATGCGATCGCCGCGCCGATTTTCTAATAAACCCAGTTCTAAATCACCCCTAACGTAACTATTGAATGCGAAGTAGTTACCGGGGAGTTGAGTTTGTCTAAGCAGTTCATCAATTTCGATCATCGTAGTTCTCCTTATTCTAAGTAATAAGCCATCGCCCGTCTGTAGAGGCTAATCTGAGTGATTCAGTAATGTTTCTTTCGCTAGATTTAGGTAATCTTCCAGGTAAATCATAGCTTTAGGAGAGAGCATTTCTTCCAGCTTACCTTGTAAAAGTTCATAAATTTTGGTTTCAATCGCTTGACTTTGGCGAGTCTTCACAAAACCTCTCAGCCAGTCCAATACATTATTTTTTAGGTACTCCGTATCATCTAGCAACATAGCCATGGCACAATGACGCATAATCAGAATCCAATGTTGTAGAGATTTTTCTACAATAGGCTGTTGTGCATCAGAAAAAGCCGTCTGTAATTTTTCCGCAATAGGTTCAAAAATCGTCGCTTCGCGATCGCGCAAAAATTCGTAGATCTTGAGTCTTTGAGCCAAAGTTGACGTATGGCGTTTAAATTCCTGAAGTTCTTCAGGTTTCAGATAGCGATTTTCAGCTTGAGTCAACAAGCTATTAACATCTGAGGACATAAGTTTTACCTAGGAATTATGGATGTGGAAGTTGGATTATGTGGTCAGATTTTCCCTGATAATTAACTTATAGTTTTAGAACAAATTTACCAGATCGTCGATGGTGACATCATTTTCTGTTTCTGGCGAATTTTCCGCGAAAGAAACCGATGATTTGCTGGGGAAGACTCCCACTTCTGGTGTGCCTTCCCAGACAAACCGATTAAAAAATTCCGCCACAGAAATGCTCAACGTTTCTAAGTCTTCACCCCCCGTATTATTGGGGCTGCTGGAACTTTGGCTAGTTCCTTGCCAGTTAAGATTATTGAAGAATTCCTGAACAGAAATAGATAGCCAGTCCTTGGGTTGGTCAGTCATTATCTTCGCTTTCCATCTTGTAATTTCCGTTGAATGTCGCGGGCTGTTGCTCCTTCGTTAAGCCAGAATGCTGCTGCATCAATGCGATCGGGGTTGCCCAGTAGAAATTTACAGTAAGTTTCCCCCATCGAGTAGCATTGCAGTTCAATGCAACTGAGGGGTTTTTTAACCAGCGTGCTAAAAAATCCCGAAAATAGCCCAGCGTAGATGTGACAGACAGGTTTTCCCACATCTCCGAGACTACGAGCCACAGCCGAGTCGAATAGGTTAATAAAAATGCAGCCATGTTGGCGATCGCTCATATCTACCTCCCATCGTCCCCAACCTTGGGCCGTAAAGGGCCACCACCAGGTTTCTAACAGGAACATGAGGTTAGACTTGCGGATACTACGGCCAAATTCTTCCTCAAACCATTTTTGGAAAAATTCCGCATCTTCTAGTCCCCACTGATGTCCAATCGTGTACATAATCACTGATGAAGCTGGACCAACTTCTTCTTCCAATCCTTCTACCAGACCAATAATAAAATCTTCGCTGGTGAGGATATTGCGGGAGTTATTCCAATCCGTGATCGAACCCGTGGACGATTCCAGGCTAAAAAAATCTTGAAATCTATAATGGTTATGAGCCTTGGGATTATAGCGTTTCAGCAGAGATTCTGTCTGAATTTCGTTGGTAGCCGGGGAAGTTGAGGTCATTTGTATAATACTCCTTTTTAACAGGGGTGGATCCAAAGTAGACTCAAATAAGTTTCTTAATTTTAGGGGATTTTTAGATCCAGTAGGGTTGAAGGAACCGAATACCCATAGCTGGCCAACAGATATCAATCAGCTGATACCCTATCAGTCCCTAGGCTGACCGGAAGTAGATACCCGCCTATTGTTACTGCCATCTATTCTGGCTGATATTCCTGGCTGCGACCCCTAGAGTCATGCTTTGCACCCCAAAGAGCCCCCATAATAGGTCAATTCATCCCTTGACCCCAAGGAATCCTGTTACAGCCTGTTCAGAAATCATCTGATCACCTCTCAAAGTCCCTCTCCCTCTCTGGGAGCCAGATTTAGAAGGAATCCTGTTACAGCCTGTTCAGAAATCATCTGATCACCTCTCAAAGTCCCTCTCCCTCTCTGGGAGCCAGATTTAGAAGGAATCCTGTTACAGCCTGTTCAGAAATCATCTGATCACCTCTCAAAGTCCCTCTCCCTCTGTGGTAGCCAGATTTAGAAGGAATCCTGTTACAGCCTGTTCAGAAATCATTTGATCACCTCTCAAAGTCCCTCTCCCTCTCTAGGAACCAGATTTAGAAGGAATCCTGTTACAGCCTGTTCAGAAATCATCTGATCACCTCTCAAAGTCCCTCTCCCTCTGTGGTAGCCAGATTTAGAAGGAATCCTGTTACAGCCTGTTCAGAAATCATCTGATCACCTCTCAAAGTCCCTCTCCCTCTGTGGTAGCCAGATTTAGAAGGAATCCTGTTACAGCCTGTTCAGAAATCATCTGATCACCTCTCAAAGTCCCTCTCCCTTTCTGGGAGCCAGATTTAGAAGGAATCCTGTTACAGCCTGTTCAGAAATCATCTGATCACCTCTCAAAGTCCCTCTCCCTTTCTGGGAGCCAGATTTAGAAGGAATCCTGTTACAGCCTGTTCAGAAATCATCTGATCACCTCTCAAAGTCCCTCTCCCTTTCTGGGAACCAGATTTAGAAGGAATCCTGTTACAGCCTGTTCAGAAATCATCTGATCACCTCTCAAAGTCCCTCTCCCTTTCTGGGAGCCAGATTTAGAAGGAATCCTGTTACAGCCTGTTCAGAAATCATCTGATCACCTCTCAAAGTCCCTCTCCCTTTCTGGGAGCCAGATTTAGAAGGAATCCTGTTACAGCCTGTTCAGAAATCATCTGATCACCTCTCAAAGTCCCTCTCCCTTTCTGGGAGCCAGATTTAGAAGGAATCCTGTTACAGCCTGTTCAGAAATCATCTGATCACCTCTCAAAGTCCCTCTCCCTTTCTGGGAGAGGGATTTAGGGTGAGGGCAATGTATTAAGCGACTGGTGAACAAGCTGTATCCAACCAAGGGGTTGAAATTCCTGCCCGGCAGTTTTTAGGCTAAACCCCACCCAGAATAGATAGTATATACACCCTTTTTACTAATTTAACTGAACGCGCCTGATGATGGCTGCCAAGTACCCCACCCTCAACCTAGTAGCGTGGGGTAACAACCCCCAAGAACTAACGCTTTTGATACCAGCGTGTTTCAACTGTCTGGTTAGGCGTAAATTCCGACACTTCCCGCCCTATTTGAAACTCCGCCGACGGCAAAAGGTTTAGACAAGCATTAACAGTGCCGTCATGGAATGTCTCGCATTCAGGAAAAGTCCATTCTCTCTTTCAGGCAGTTAAATCATCTTTGATATATCCACAATTATAACATATTTTATAATTCGGAAATCATCCACCCCTCCAGCCAATTAACAGCAGTAGCGTTAACAGTTCCCATCTACCCTAATCTGTTGGGCAAATTGGCGATTGTTTACCAGGAATTTGATTGGCAAGTATTCGCCACTAATAGCTTGGTTTTTGCACCTTAGTTATCGACTAATTTTAGGCTGGGAATCTCATCGTTTATTCGCGACTTTTTCCTTGATTTTAGCTACCATAATCCTGCCTTTTCGGCGATTATTACAGCCTGGGAATTTTCGACTTAGCCTCCTTTGTCTAATTCTCAAGCGTCTTAATCAACTGTTTCCGGCTTGGAGGTAATGGCAAAAATTTTTCACCCAAAGTCCGCGCCGATTTTCCCCCCATTTAAAGGAGCTACAGCCTGTTCAGAAATCATCTGATCACCTGTCAAAGTCCCTCTTCCTCTCTGGGAGCCAGATTTAGGGTGAGGGTAATGTATTAAGCGACTGGTGAACAAGCTGTAATGGGATTTATAATTCCGTAACCATACCGCCTATTGACCCGATGGTGTTTGAGTGACTGTAACGCTTTGGATTTACCCTTCAATTTCTCCATGAGTGACCATTTGAATCCGGGTCATTTTCCGCAATTCAGCTCGCCGTTTTCAGTGATTGAGAAATCTTGAGGAACCCTAAAAGACTGTTGATGTCAGCCTTAATGGGGGAAATTTACTCATACTTTCCAAACATCTAACCTCAGCCGTTTATACATCTTTTAAAGTTGGCGCGAACGGTGGGAAATTAACTTCTGGGAACCATTCATATTGCCTCCTTGGTTTTGACATCGGTAGTTAAGCGCAAAACATGGTTATAGACCAACCGAGAATCACCAAAACATTGGGCGAAAAATGCTTTTTGTGGTGGATTCGGATAGAGCCGAAAACGGTATGCCTTATTACCCATGTCTGATACCTGTACCTCCTCCAACCCATCATAGCATAGCCTATCTATTTGGATTCAAAAAGTTAAGTTAAGTTTTGTCGTCCGAACTGACGTTAATATATTGGTCTGGCATTAATTCTCGTAACCATAACGCATTCTCCCCGACATTTTCCATAAGTTTCTGATCTAGTTGATGGAGTCTGGCTAAAGCGATCGATATTCAGACCGGGGAAAATGCGACTTTGAATAGTAACCAGGACAAAAAGAAATCCAGAATAAAGATAGCCAGCAGGGACGTGACTACAGCAGTTGTAGTTGATTGTCCGACTCCTTTAGCGCCTCCCGTCGTGGTCAGACCCCAACTGGTTCCAATCACAGCGATCGCCCACCCAAAGACCACCGACTTAATTTCCGCGCTAATCAAATCCCACAATCCCATTAAATCTCGAATCGAATCGAGGAACAGCACCGATGGTATATTGTAAAAACTGGTAGCTATGAGTAACCCACCTGCTAACCCCGTAATCAGACAAATGATGGTCAGTAGGGGAAGCATGAGAGAACAAGCCAGGACACGGGGAATCACCAGATAGTCCACCGGGTCAGTTTTCATCATATAAAGCGCATCAATTTGTTCTGTAACTCGCATAGTTCCCAATTCAGCAGCAAAAGCCGAACAGACCCTTCCCGCAATAATCACAGAAGTGAGAACCGGGGTAAGTTCACGGCTGAGAGACAAAGCCAGAATTCCTCCCACCAAGTGACCTGCGCCCAGGGTAATAAATTCCTGTGCCACTTGAATAGTGAACACCATACCCACGAAACTAGCCGTCAGCAGGGCGATAAATAACGATTCTGGACCAACGATCGCCATTTGTTCTAGGGTATTGCGGCGGTGAATTTTCCCCTGTAGGATGTGCAGCAGAACCTGTCCCCCCAAAAACAGCGAGGCGATAAAGCGTTGAGTCCAAATACCAAGGCTAGAACGGGTTTTAGTAGGATTCAAGGAACTGACTATGGTTGCAGTAGCAAATTGTATACCTGGTGGCTAGTAGCCGTAGTCCGATGATATCATTATATCAAACTTCCTATCATTTCCGCATCCGCCCGTCCCCCGTTGGTGGTTGCCAAGCTGAATTTTAGCTCCAATTTAGTCTAGGATTAAGTGGAAATTGTTATTTTCGAGTTGGGGAAATTAGGATAAATGGCGGATATTGTAGATATAGCAGTGAGTGCCGGGTGTTTCACCACCTTGGTGGCAGCCGTACAGGCAGCGGGATTAGTGGAAACCCTGAAAACTCCCGGTCCTTTTACCGTTTTTGCGCCCCATGATGATGCTTTTGCGAAACTCCCCCCCGGAACTGTTCAGACCTTAGTGCAGAACCCACCCCAGTTAGCGCGGATTTTAACATATCATGTCGCTGCTGGCAAGTTCCTGAAGGCAGACCTAGAAAAACTGGATTATTTAACTTCGGTGGAAGGTGCGCCTATTTCTCTGAATTTTACCGAGGGATTTGAGGTGAAAAATGCCACAGTTATCAACCCGGATATTGAAGCAGACAATGGCGTGATTCATGTCATTGATACAGTCATTTTAATGGGGTGATATTCCCAGTTACCAAGACCGGAAAAATCCCCGCCCACCCCCCAGGTTTAAGTAGACAATCAAGGCAGTTGTAGTCAGTGCATTCGTGGCAGGATAACCATGGATTTAAATAGGTTGATTCTTTTGAATAGTCCGCTATTGGGGGGAACCGCTTTGTTGGGGTTGGGTGCTATTGTCACCGGAGCATTAAGCGGACCTGTTTTAGCCCTGGGGACTAATGTTACCTATGGCTTAATTGCTAACAACCTAGGCACATTAATAGACCGATTACGCAGCCAGAGTAGCGATGTGCTGCGGAATGAAGATATCGCCAAAGCCGCCGGACGCACCGTAGCCAAAGCCTTGACGGAAAAAATCAGCCCCAAGTATCCCGATATTCGGAAGTCCTTAGATAAATTGGGCGACAATATCGAGGGTTATTGGGTGGAATGGGCCGAACAAGCCCAAACCCTGAACCTGTTTGAAACCCTCCAAGAACAGCAATTATATCAGATTTTCTGCCAACCACCGGAGCAGTTTACCGAGTATCAGGTTCTACCGGAACCGGAATGGCGGGAGGTCGTCACCTGGTTATTCCAACAGGGATGCGAGAAGGGGGTTTTGGGGGATACCCCGGAGAGTTATCAAGATGTCATCACCGACTTGGCGGCGGAATTAGCCACTAACTTCAATAAACACTTGCGCCAAGTCCTGAAAGACGATGCCAACAACGGCGGGAAAGCCTTTGTGGGGATGTTATTTGACCTGCATGGGGCGACTTTGGCGAAAGTTGAGGAGATTCGGGACTATTTACCGCAACTGGCGACCTGTGAGGATATGCGCCGGGTATTGGCTGCCATTGCCCAATTACAACGCCCCAGCCAACCCGCACCCGCGACCCCTTGGCACGGTTTAGGGGCTGTGGATACGGTTCCCCAACCTCCCCCTCATTTTCTCCCCCGTCCAGAAGATATTGCCGCTTTAAAAGAACGACTTTTGACCCCCAACCATCAAACCCTAGTGATGACCGGACAGGCGCAGAAAGTGGGGGTGCAGGGGATGGGAGGACTAGGGAAAACGGTGTTAGCGGCAGCCTTAGCCCGGGATAACGAGGTGCGGCGACAGTTTCCCGATGGGATTATCTGGCTGACGGTGGGGATTAACCCGGACTGTATCGCCTTATATCAACGCATTGCCGAAGCCTTGGGGGAAACCAGTGCCTATCAGGAAGGAGAACCCCAGTGGAATGCCTATCTCTCCAATCTGTTGCGGGAGAAACGCTGTTTATTGGTTCTCGATGATGTGTGGTCACAACGGGAAGCCGAGCGATTTGTGGAGGTGTTGGGGCGTGACTGTCGCCTGTTGCTGACGACGCGGGATGCCCGGTTAATTGCCGGGTTGGGGGCGAATGGCTATGAGTTGGGGATGCTGGATGAGACCCAATCGCGACAATTATTAGCCAATTGGGCGAGAGTCCCTGTCGAAATGTTACCCCCAGAAGCGGAGGCGGTGCGGAAACATTGCGGAAATTTGCCCTTAGCCTTGACCTTGGCTGGGGCGCAAATTGGCATGGGCAACAATTGGGCGGATTTGCTGACGGCGTTGGATGCGGCGGATTTGCACTATCTCGACCCTTCCGAGGGCAGTATTTATAAAGTCCTCAAAACCAGTGTGGAGCAGTTAGCCGCACCCTTGCGACAGGCGTATTTAGACTTAGGGATTGTGGCAGCGGATGTGCAAGTGTCGGAGGCGGCGTTAGTCAAGTTGTGGGGACGGCGGGGGGATATGCCGGACTATCGGTTGCGGCAGTGGTTGACGGAGTTGGCGCAACGGGCCTTAGTGATTGTGTCGGGGGAGTCGCCCTCGCGGTGGATGTCGTTGCATGACGTGCCGCAGAAGTATTTACGGGAACAGGTGCAGAATCCGGCGACGTTGCATCGAGACTGGTTGCGGAGTTATGGCGGCGGCCAGTTTCCCTGGACGGGGGCGGAGGTGGCGGCAGAGGTTTATCTGTATCGGCAGGGGCTTTATCATTTCCGAGAAGCGGGGGAAATAGCAGCGTTTCGGCGGTTGTTATGGGATTTTGATTGGTTACAAGGGAAGTTAGAGGCAACGGATAGTCGGGCGTTGTTGGCAGATTTTGAGGCGGTGACGGTTGGGGAGAGTCGGGACAGTGGGCTGAAGCGGCTGGAAGGGGCGTTGCGGTTATCGGCTCATGTGTTGGAGAAGGATAGCAGTCAGTTGGCGGGGCAGTTATTGGGGCGGTTGTTGTGATTTTCTCACTGATGTTAAGATAATCATGCAAACAACAGAATTAAGGTGATTTTAAATGACTCAAGTAATTTCAGAAGATGCTATAAAAAGGCGAGAACAGTGGATTCAAAAAATCAAAAATCTGAGCGGAAGATTTGGGGTCAATGTGGAAAGCGTAGAAAACGAATTGAAAAGAGAAATAAAACAATTTGGCTCAGATGTATTGATTGATCATTTGCGACTTTGTGGCAATATTCCCGAAGAATATAAGCATGACTCCAGTGAAGAGAAATTATACTCAAAGTACACGGACAGCCTTTTATCTTTTACATATAACGAAATGGGGCTGACCAGTATTGTTTTAACGGAAAAGTCCAATTCAGCAGACGTTGAAGCAGTTGCGAAAAACTATAGCTTCGTTGCGGACGCTAAAGTCTTTAGACTCAGTAGAACAGCTAAAAATCAAAAGGACTTCAAAATTCAAGCACTGGATAATTGGAAAAGAGGTAAACCCTATGCAATGGTAGTTGCCCCAATTTATCAATTGCCAACTCGAAAAAGTCAAATTTATGAGCAAGCATCAAGTAGAAATGTTTGTATTGTAACTTATTCACATTTGTCCCTATTTGTTAACTATGCAAGAAGAGAAGGTAAATCTAAAGCAGAGGAGTTACTCAACCAAATTTTTACTACAATTCCTGCATTAAATCCTTCTACAAGTGCGGTTGATTATTGGTTGGCTGTAAACAAGACAATTTTGAGTTTTTCAAGTATCATTGATGAGCTTTGGAAATTGGAGAAAGAAGCAGCTACTGAATCGACAAGGATTGCCAAAAATGAAGGAATCAGATTTTTGGCTTCTGAGCGGGAAAAAATCATGAGAATGAACCGTGAAGAAGCTGTGATGGAACTGATTAAAGTTAGCAAAATAGATAGTAAAATTAACAAAATTCAGTCTATTAGTGATAGTAATTTATTTGCAATCAAATAAGGTGAATTAATCATGGTTGATGTTAATCAGATTATTAAAGGAAATTGTATCGAAGTGATGAAGTCCTTTGATGAAAATTCAATTGACTTAACTATCACCTCCCCTCCTTACGATAATTTAAGAAAATACAAAGGATATACTTTTCCTTTTGAAGAAATAGCACGGCAATTGTATCGTGTGACCAAGCCAGGTGGTATTGTTGTTTGGATAGTTGGCGATGCCACTATCAAAGGAAGTGAAACTGGTACAAGTTTTAAGCAAGCTCTTTATTTTAAAGAAGAAATTGGCTTTAATCTTCATGACACAATGATTTTTCAAAAATCTAATCCCATACCACAGATTTATAGGAAAAGATATAATAACATTTTTGAGTATATGTTTGTTTTCAGCAAGGGAAATGTCAAAACCCATAATCCCATAAAAATTGATTGCTTACACGCAGGACTTGAACTCCATGGAACTACTTATAAAAATTATTCTAGAGGCAAGCAAAAGCGGGGGAAAATGGCCCACCCGGTCAAAAATCAAAAGATAAAAGGTAATATTTGGGAATATGTTGTTGGCAAAAAATCAGAAGATCAAGAAGCAAAAGATCATCCGGCTCCCTTCCCTTGTGCCCTGGCTTGTGACCATATTAAATCCTGGACAAATCCAGGAGAAATAGTGCTTGATCCAATGTGTGGAAGCGGGACTACTTGTAGATCTGCATTTCAACTTGGAAGGCAATATATCGGGATTGAAATTAGTCATGAATATTGTGAATTGGCAAGAAAACGGATTCAAAAAATTGAAGCGCAGCCCAGATTACCCATATTGGATTTAGAATAATAAAGCACATGAAAATATATTGAATTGTTCGGTTTTTTCGTTATCCAAGAATACCACCCTGAAACTATGGTATTTGGCGACGGGGACGGAACTGGCTACCCTCACCGGGCATAGTCGCGGGGTAAATGCAGTAGCGATCGCCCCCGACGGGTTCCGAGCGGTCTCGGCATCGTCGGATAACACCCTGAAACTGTGGGATTTGGAGAGGGGGAGGGAACTGGCTACCCTCAGAGGGCATAGTAGCGTGGTAAATGCAGTAGCGATCGCCCCCGACGGGTTCCGAGCGGTCTCGGCATCCATGGATAAAACCCTGAAACTGTGGGATTTGGAGAGGGCGACGGAACTGGCCACCCTCAGAGGGCATAGTTGGTCGGTAAATGCAGTAGCGATCGCCCCCGACGGGAAACGAGCCGTCTCTGCATCGGATGATAAAACCCTGAAACTGTGGGATTTGGAGACGGGGGAAGTGTTAGCCACCTTCACCGGGGAAGGTGCGATGGAGTCCTGTGCCGTTGCACCGGATGGGGTGACGGTGGTGGCGGGGGATAAGTCGGGTCGGGTGCATTTTCTGCGGTTGGAGGGGTTGAGGGGTTAATATCACTGTGGACTCTCTAATTTTGTTAGAATTACCGAAATATATCAACTGATTCACTCATGGAAATTGCCAAAGTCTCCGAAACCGGACAGATTATCATTCCACCAGAAATGCGGAAAATCTATAGCTTGGACGTGGGGACAGAAATCATCTTGACGGATACAGGCAAAGGGATTTTAATTCAGCCCAAACCGCCTTTTTCTCCTACTACTTTAAATGAAGTAGCGGGATGTTTGAAGTATCAAGGTTCACCCAAAACCTTAGAGGATATGGAATCTGCTATTAGCCAAGGCATTCAGGAGCAATGGCATGATTGCAGTTGATACCAATATTGTAGTTCGGCTTCTAGCCTTGTAAAATGCTATTCAAAACATCAAACTATGCTAGACATAACCCTAAACTGGAAACCAGACCCCCAAACCTTGACCCAACTGGTACAGGTCGCCATCCAAGAACAGAAAAGTTTAGAAACTCTCCTCGATGAGGCGATCGCTCAGTATCTACAAGCAAATTTAACCCCTAACCCCCTTTCCCCATCCCCCACTCCCCCCGACCCCTTTCTCACAGGTCTCTATGACGGTAGTGCCGAACTTTCTACCGAAGCAGAAGCCATCCTCACCGCAGAAATTCAATCCGCTTCGGGTTTATCATGGAAAAAATAGGGGCGATCGCTGATACTGGATTTGTAGTTGCCTTGCTCAATCGCAAAGATCGCCAGCACGTTGCTGTTGCCACAATTTATCAACAGCACCCAACCATTGCCCTTCCCCAACCTGCACTAACCGAAATTGCTTATTTATTGGGGCGAGATGCGGGAATTCCTACCGTAGTTCAATTTTTGCGTTCCCTCGACAACAGCCGATTTAAAGTCATTTCAGGGAAAGAGAGTCAACCCTATAATGGAGAAGCACATTTCCCGGAGCCCACTCTATGTTACTCAGCGAACTGTTACCTACCGTTAATCAGTTATCTCATCAAGATAAACTTCGACTGATCCACTTTCTCCTCTTGGCAGTCGCTAAGGAGGAAGGGTGTAGCCTAGAACTAACCGGAGAAGTTGACTCAGCGAATGAGTTGCTCCAGCAGCTTGCATCGACTGAGGCAGTGGTATGGTCGCCGCAAACAGATAGCGCATCTGTTCAGGCTTTGTCGGATCTTCTGGTGGCTGCAAAGGAAGGTAGCATCTAATGCTTGATGGACAACGATATTCATTCACTGAACGCATTGATAGTTTTGGGCGATCTGCCATCATGCCCTATTTACCCTTGACGCTCACGTTAGGCGATCGCTCTGTGGACGTGACTGCGTTGCTAGATACAGGCGCAAGTGTCAATGTTTTGCCCTACGAAATCGGTTTACAACTAGGAGCAATCTGGGAAAATCAGACGGTTTCAATCCCCTTAAGCGGTAATTTGGGTCGGAGCGATTCACGAGGTTTGGTTGTATCTGGTGCGATCGCTCAGTTTCCTCCCGTGCTACTTGCATTTGCTTGGACTGAATCGAGAGATATACCCGTTATTCTTGGACAAATGAACTTCTTTGCCGAGTTCAACGTATGTTTTTATCGACACGAGTCGGCTTTTGAAGTTTGCCCGAAGGATAGATGAAATCAATCAACTTATTCGTGAGGGATTTGTGGTAGTTGCCGACTTAACCTATTCCGAAAAACAACAAGCAAAATTTGTGGCAAAATAGATTGCTTGATAGGCAAAAACTCAAAATATGCCAGCAACAAAGTACCTGTTACAGCAATCAATTAATTGAGACCCTTGCAGAAACTTACGGAAGGTAAACTATGACTCAACAAGTTCCCGAACCCAATGCCGAGTTACTATCCGCCGATGATGTTCATCAAGATGTGATGACCCTAACAACGGCATTAGAACAGCGCCATGCTGAACGCCAAGCCTATCAGATTTTATCCCGACCCGATATCCGTAATTTACGCTCATCGCATCCTATCCAAGGGAATTTGTAGTACAGAAGAGGAAGCCAGAGAACGCGCCCTGAGCATTTTAATCGCTGAAGGTTGAGAAAGCGAGTTTCAAATAGCCATTAGAGACAAACCATTAAAATTAAAGCAATCATTTGGCACGAAAAAGATGTTTGGTGCGGTTCAGTCCCCGCCCTTCCCGGTTGCCACACCTGGGCATCCAGTGAGGAAGAATTGTTAGTTATGCTCGCAGATGCTGTTCAGGGTTGGCTCGAAGTTGCCAGCAAAGAACCAGAAATCACCCCAGAAAAAACTGATTGAATTGTCTTTATGAAGTCCATTAGGGTTAGGGATAATTGAGAGATTTGAGGGTTGATGGTAGCTCCTCAATTCTAGCCAATCTGCATCAACGGCGATCGCACCGGGTGAAATGGCGATCGCACCACGGGAAGCCATGGGAGGACATAGTAACCGGGTAGAAGCAGTAGCGATCGCCCCCGACGGGAAACGAGCGGTCTCGGCATCGTCGGATAAAACCCTGAAACTGTGGGATTTGGAGACCGGGACGGAACTGGCCACCCTTACTGGGCATAGTTGGTCGGTAAATGCAGTAGCGATCGCCCCCGACGGGTTCCGAGCGGTCTCGGCATCCATGGATAAAACCCTGAAACTATGGTATTTGGCGACGGGGACGGAACTGGCTACCCTCACCGGGCATAGTCGCGGGGTAAATGCAGTAGCGATCGCCCCCGACGGGAAACGAGCGGTCTCGGCATCCATGGATAAAACCCTGAAACTGTGGGATTTGGAGAGGGCGACGGAACTGGCCACCCTCAGAGGGCATAGTTGGTCGGTAAATGCAGTAGCGATCGCCCCCGACGGGAAACGAGCCGTCTCTGCATCGGATGATAAAACCCTGAAACTGTGGGATTTGGAGACGGGGGAAGTGTTAGCCACCTTCACCGGGGAAGGTGCGATGGAGTCCTGTGCCATTGCACCGGATGGGGTGACGGTGGTGGCGGGGGATAAGTCGGGTCGGGTGCATTTTCTGCGGTTGGAGGGGTTGAGGGGTTAATATCACTGTGGACTCTCTAATTTTGTGAAAATTACCGAAATATCTCAACTGATTCACTCAGGGAAATTGCCAAAGTCTCCGAAACAGGACAGATTATCATTCCACCAGAAATGCCGAAAATCTCTAGCTTGGAGGTGGGGACAGAAATCATCTTGACTGATACAGGCAAGGGGATTTTAATTCAGCCCAAACCGCCTTTTCCTCCTACTACTTTAAATGAAGTAGCCCGCTGTTGGAAGTATAACGGTTCACCCAAAACCTGAGAGGATATGGAAGCGGCTATTAGCCAAGGCATTCAGGAGCCATGGCATGATTGCAGTTGATACCAATATTGTAGTAAGATATTGGGTGGGGTGGGTTAGGCGCGAGACTATTTTCAGCCAAAATAGTGATCTCAAATCGCGCCGTAACCCACCGGCACCCTCTGTTTTCCCCTAAAATAGCGGTGGGTGCGTCCGCTCTAGTTTTGCTCTAACATCTCGTCAAAAACCCGCACCCACCCTACGAAGAGTGATTTTTAGCTCAACCGTAAGATATTGGGTAGGGTGGGTTAGGCGCGAGATAATTTTCAGCTAAAACAGTGAATCTCAAATCGCGCCGTAACCCACCACCCTCTGTTTTCCTTGACAATAGCGGTGGGTGCGTCCGCTCTAGTTTTGCTCTAACATCTCGTCAAAAACCCGCACCCACCCTACGAAGAGTGATTTTTAGCTAATGTAATGACAATTACATTTTACCCCATTTTGTCTCAAGAGCCATTATTTTCAGTTTAATCTGATTGATAATGATAACGTGCTTGTAAAAAATAAACCTTATTTCCTGTTACTTTGTAAACTAAACGATGCTCTAAATCAATGCGTCTTGACCAAGTATCTGCGGCAATATATTTTAGCGGTTCAGGTTTTCCTAACCCGGTAAACGGTTCACCATCAAGGATATCTGCGACTAAATCTAGGATTTTATCTCCTTTTTTGGGTTCAGTGCGATACCACCAAGCTAAATCTGCTTTAAAATCAGGACTAAATACAGGAAAATAACCTGAAATATGATCGTTAGGGGTTTCATTGGCTTGTTTTTTCTTTTTAGGACTCAATTCCTAACTCCTCTTTTAATTCATCTACCGTTTGAGGAGTTGCGGTGCTATTTTCTGACCATTCTAAAGCACGAAATAAACGTTTTGCATTTTCGGGCGATCGCAGTAAATAGACACATTCTAATAAACTCTCTAGCTCATCTTCGGCAATTAACGCCACATTTTTCTCATTGGGGCGCTTAATGACCACAATCTGACGCTGATCACACACTTCATCCAAAATAGTGGCTAAATTCATTCTCGCTTGAGAATAAGTGGTTTCTTTGCTTAACATCATTTTTGCTAGATAACTTCTACAACATTATTGTACAATACTAAGGGGTTCTTGATCCACTAATTCTGGTAAACTTCGATACTGATTCAGCCCGGCCATAAAATCACAACTGTCCCATCTAACCCCCTGTCAAAATCACTCCTTTTTCAATTTATGATGACCCTTACAGAACTACTCCCAGCCATTAAACAACTTTCACCCCTTGACAAAATTAAACTGATTCGTTTGTTGGCTGAAGAAATGGAATCACGAGAAAAAATTGCCCCTTTAGAACCCGGTAAAGCCTATAATTTACCAACTCCTTACAATAGTTTTGGTGCGGGGGCGATTCTGATGCAGGTCATAGAATCCAGTGATGAGGCTTAATGACAATGCGATTTTTTTACTCTACCACTGATTCATCTCAAAATGAATTTGATAGCCTGCCGCAAATCCCCATGATTATTCGGCGAGAGGGTCATACGGTTGAAGCCATTGGATTAGTTGATAGTGGTGCAACGGTAAACGTTATGCAATTAGATATGGGACAACAATTAGGGGCTGTCTGGGAAGACAACAAGGCAATCATTCAACTGACTGGTAATTTAGGAAAGCAACCCGCGATACCTTTGTTGGCAATGGTTTAAATTGGCGATATTCCACCGATTCAGTTGGTGTTTGCTTGGACAAAAAACCTCGATACATCTCTGATTTTAGGACAAACAAACTTTTTTATGGAATTTGAGGTGTGTTTTTACCGTTCCCGGATGGAATTTGAGGTTAAACCTAAGTTTCTATAAACGGTAGGGCGTGCATAATTCCTATCTGAAACCGGAAGGTAAACTATGACTAAACAAGTTCCCGAACCCAATGCCGAGTTACTATCCGCCGATGATGTTCATCAAGATGTGATGACCCTAACAACGGCATTAGAACAGCGCCATGCTGAACGCCAAGCCTATCAGATTTTATCCCGACCCGATATCCGTAATTTACGCTCATCGCATCCTAGCCGGGGGAATTTGTAGTACAGAAGAGGAAGCCAGAGAACGCGCCCTGAGCATTTTAATCGCTGAAGGTTGAGAAAGCGAGTTTCAAATAGCCATTAGAGACAAACCATGAAAATTAAAGCAATCATTTGGCACGAAAAAGATGTTTGGTGCGGTTCAGTCCCCGCCCTTCCCGGTTGCCACACCTGGGCATCCAGTGAGGAAGAATTGTTAGTTATGCTCGCAGATGCTGTTCAGGGTGGGCTCGAAGTTGCCAGCGAAGAACCAGAAATCACCCCAGAAAAAAAACTGATTGAATTGTCTTTATGAAGTCCATTAGGGTTAGGGATAATTGAGAGATTTGAGGGTTGATGGTAGCTCCTCAATTCTAGCAAATCTGCATCAAGGGCGATCGCACCGGGTGAAATGGCGATCGCACTACGGGAAGCGATGGGAGGACAGAATAACGGGGTAGAAGCAGTAGCGATCGCCCTGGACGGTAAATTTGCTATTTCCAGTTCATGGGATAACACTTTAAAAGTATGGAACTTAGAGACAGGTACAGAAGTAGCTATGTTTCTTGGAGAAGCGGAGATGAGTTCCTGCGCCATTGCACCGGATGGGGTGACGGTGGTGGCGGGGGATGAAGGGGGGCGCGTGTATTTTCTGCGGTTGGAGGGGTTGAGGGGTTGAGAAATGGGGTTGCTTAACCCGATTGGGGTGAGGCGGCAAAGGTTAGGGCAGCCACCGGGTTTCTTTCCCTGCATCCGAATCACCAACCCGACCGCTATAATGGCAAAAAGAAACCTCTGGAAAACAGGATGCCAATCACCTTAAACAAAGGACAAGAAAAATTATCACCCAGTAGGGGCGAAAAATTTTTCGCCCCCAAACCCATCAATTCCATAACCTGATTTCTCAATTAATCTGTATTGAAGTGAGCCACCATGAGTTTATCCCTTACGCCAGAAACTGAACAACGCATTGCCCATACCCTCAATCAGGGACAATACCGTTCCGCTGATGAAGTGATATTAGCCGCCTTAGAACTCCTAGAGAAACGAGAACAATATTTAGCCGAACTCCGCCAGCAAATCGAAATCGGGTCAAGCCAAATTCAACAAGGAAAAGTTACCGATGGAGAACTGGTGTTTAGTCGTCTGCTCAACGGTTTACAGCAACAGATAGAGGATTCCTAATGGGGACTTATTCATTCTCTGATGCTGCTCTAGCTGACTTGGAGACCATTTCTGTATCCCTATCGGAAATAAACCCAGACTTAGCTATTAGATTTTTTGAAAAAGTCCGGGATAAATGCCGTCAGTTTGCTCAATTTCCCAATATGGGCAAAAACTACAGTCACATCAAGACAAATCTCCGAGGTTTGATTGTGGAAAATCACATCATATTTTACTTCCCTCGACCTGACGGTATCGATATTGTTCGCATCATTAATGGTTATCGAGACCTAGAATCATTGAATATCTGAAAATCTACAACCGGGTTTCTCCGATTAGCTTGGAGAAAAACCGGCAACTCCCAGCCACCCGGGTTCTGGGCTGTGGTGGTCGGTTGGCGATCGCCCTGTTGGGGTTGGGGATGGCGGATAAAGGTTTCATCGTCAATACAGCCATAGTATTGCGCCAGGGAATTATCCTCGTTTCCAGAGGTGCTTTCTACTGTGGGTGTTGCTTGTGGAAAAGGCGGCGGAGTTGGCTGTAAAGATTCTACCAAGAGTTTGAGCAATACCCAGCGATCGCCTGGAGGTAAATCTAAGACTTGTTTTGGCAATTGTTGGAAGGTCATTAGGGTTAGCGATAATTGAGAGATTTGATGGTTGATGGTAGCTACTCAATTCTAGCAACTCTGCATCAAGGGCGATCGCACCGGGTGAAATGGCGATCGCACCACGGGAAGTCATGGGAGGACATAGTAACGGGGTAGAAGCAGTAGCGATCGCCCCCGACGGGTTCCTAGCGGTCTCGGCATCCTGGGATAACACCCTGAAACTCTTGGATTTGGAGACGGGGGAAGTGTTAGCCACCTTTATCGGGGAAAGTGGTGCGATGAAGTCCTGTGCGATCGCACCGGATGGGGTGACGGTGGTGGCGGGGGATGGGTCGGGGCGGGTGTATTTGCTGCGGTTGGAGGGGTTGAGGGGTTAATATCACTGTGGACTATCTAATTTTGTTAGAATTACCGAAATATATCAACTGATTCACTCATGGAAATTGCCAAAGTCTCGGAAACAGGACAGATTATCATTCCACCAGAAATGCGGAAAATCTATAGATTGGACGTGGGGACAGAAATCATCTTGACTGATACAGGCAAAGGAATTTTAATTCAGCCCAAACCGCCTTTTCCTCCTACTACTTTAAATGAAGTAGCCCGGTGTTGGAAGTATAACGGTTCACCCAAAAACTGAGAGGATATGGAAGCGGCTATTAGCCCAGGCATTCTGGAGCCATGGCATGATTGCAGTTGATACCCAATCTGGGAAAAAGTTACCATTATGTATGGGTAGACTGGCGGGGTTTCCCTTGAGATGGCTACAGGATTTTGGCTCCGGTCAGAGGAGAAATTGTCGAAATATGGCGAGTTTTACATGGCAGACAAGACCGAGAAGAATGGTTGAGCGATTGATGGCGAGGAAGGATGAAAATAGCTGCAGCCATTCTAACCCCAGATGCGATCGCTTTGTTAATCAGGTTTGGGTGAGAAGGCAAAGGTTAGGGCAGCCACCGGATTTCTGGGGTCTAGGTTGCTGGGACGATTTTATCAAAGCTTTAACCTAATGTTGGGAAATTGTCCCCTGATGTTTCCAGAAGGCAAAATAGTAGATACCAGCCCGAGCCATGACCACAAACTTAGAGTGCTACTGTTTCAAAGGCAATGCGTAGGGGATTATCAGAATGCGGTAAAAAGTTGAGCTTTTCAAACCCAATCACTTGCCCCTGTTGGTCCTTCATTAAAATCACCTCATCCCCCGTTTCTTCCGCTTCCACCTCATCTTGAGGATTACCAAACCAGACAACAAGTGTATTGCCGGTGCGGTCATAGAATACTTTTACTTCTGCCATAATTGCTCTCCTTCCTTAATAGCACTGGTTCGATAGGCTGTAATTAAAAATCCTTCTCCATTTAAGCGTCTAGTCACCGCACAAACCCAACGTTTTGTACCATCATTACGGTAGAATAGGTAAACCTGAGCATCAGTGTTACTAAGACGAACTTCGTCTGGGTCGCTTAATGTATTTTGTACCTCGGTCAAGCGGTTGATCATGATTGGATGCTTAACGGTGACAATAAACTGCCAATACTCGGCAGTTGTGCGAACACAGAAGCCAAGAGGGGGGACGATTTCAAAGAGGATTTCAGGATTCGATCAGGAATCATCATTCATAAACCGATTCGGCGATCGCCACATTCATCGAAAAATTCGCCCCCACATCAAAGGTGGGGTCAATACCAATCAGATCCACCTTCGTCCGCCTCGGCTCATCAATCCCCTCAATCTCCTCCCACACCCACTCCGTCCGGGGCGTAGAAAGCAGATGCAGGTTATGGGGGTCGTCGGTGGGTTGCTGACTCATAAAAACACCAGAGACCGCACAGCCCATTATAGCCCCTTCCCCAACCCGAACCTGACATCCAGCTAAAGCATCGGAATGACTGATAATTTCTTCCCAAGTTCCCTTGATTTCTAGCGGTTTTGCCGTCATAGAATATCTCGCTCAATACTAGGATTGAATTGATTATAGACTGCTTCTAACGATCAGACCCTGGAACTGTGGTGGAACTTAGCAACAGGTAAACCATTAGCCACCTTTACCGGGAAAGCGTTGAGGGGTTGAGAAACGGGGTTGCTTAACCCGATTGGGGTGAGGCGGCAGATGGAGCGATCGCACCGGGTGAAATGGCGATCGTATCCTAGCCAGGGGAATTTGTAGCACAGAAGAGGAGGCCATAGAACGCGCCCTGACCATTCTGATAACTCAAAGTTGAGTGGAGAAAAGAAACCGGGTTTCTTAATCAGATTTGGGTGAGGATGCAGAGATTGTCGCAGAAACCCGGTTTCTGGGATGATCGGTGGGTGATACGTTAATGGATGGGCTAAAATCTTGATTAGATAGCCATTAGAGACAAACCATGAAAATGAAGGCAATGATTTGGCAAGAAGATGATGTTTGGTGCGGTTCAGTTCCTGCCCTTCCGGGTTGTCACACCTGGGCATCGAGTTATGAAGAGTTGTTAGAAATGCTTGCTGATGCGGTTCAGGGTTGGCTAGAAGTAGCCAGTGAACAACAAGAAGTCACCCCAGAAAAACAGTTAATTGAGTTGTCTTTATGAAATCGATTTCGGGGAAAGCACTCTGCAAAATTGTGGAGCAACAGGGTTGGCAACTCAAACGAATCACAGGTAGCCATCATATTTATGCCAAAGAGGGTGTGGCAGTTATTCTGTCGATTCCAGTTGATAGCGATCGAGATTTACCGACTGGAACATTAAAAGGTATTCTCAAAGATGCTGGGATGACAGAGGACGACCTGCAATAAACCTCGGTGGGGTTGAGAAACCGGGTTGCTTAATCAGATTTCGGTGAGGATGCAAAGATTGTCCGAGAAACTCGATTTCTTTCTGCAATAGTCGGTGGGTTGTCGGTGGGTGTGGGAGTGTGATAAAATATATTCGAGGGATAAATTGAGGAAAATCACCGATGCAAATTACCATAGACCTACCGCCCGACCTTGAACAAGACCTCATTCGTAAAGCCACACAATCTAATATTCCCCTGCCTACTTTAATTCTGCAAGTTTTACGCCATCAAATGCAAACGCCACCGATTTCAAATTCTCAATGGTCAGAGGCGATTTTGTCTTATCAAGGAGTCCCTGATTTCCCCGCTTTCGAGTCCTATCGGGATGAATTGCTTCCCCCTCGCGAAGAGAAACTATTTTGATGCAATACCTCCTCGATACCTGTGTCATCAGTGACTTCATCAAAGGCGAACCGGGTACTCAAGGCAGAATCCAGCAAACCGCCCCAGTTAACATTGCTGTTTCCTCAATTACAGTGATGGAACTCAACTATGGTTTAATCCTCAATCCACAGCGGGCAGAAAAAATCAAACCGATTATTCTCAGTTTTCTGTCTTCTGTGACGATTCTCCCTTTCACAACCGCTGAAGCTGAAAAAGCGGCTGAAATTCGTGCCATACTCAAATCTCAAAGACAGCCAATTGGGGCTTATGATGTCTTGATAGCCGCCACTGCACTGCAACATCAACTGATAATGATTACCGCCAACCAACGAGAATTTAATCGCGTTGTGGGTCTTAAAACTGAGAATTGGCGACAGACCTAGATGGGGGTTAGAAACCGGGTTTATTAATCGAATTTCGGTGAGGATGCAAAGATTGTCATAGAAACCGAGTTTCTGTGGTCTAAGTGGCTGGGATGATTTGCTCAAAGCCTTAACCTGATGATCGGCGATCGCCCTCTGGCGTTTCCAGAAGGTAAAAGAGTAGATACAGCACCCCAGGAGCTAGATATGACACTCAACGAACTCTGGTGCTCAGGGATTCATCAACTCAACCCCCCCACCACCAGACCCAGAACTCCAACCCGCTAACTTTCCCAACGAGGGCTATTGGCTGGTTGCGGTCTTTGATCGACACTTCAGGGCGATCGCACCGGGTGAAATGGCGATCGCACTACGGTAAGCCATGGGAGGACGAGGCGCGGACTTCTGGCGTTCCCATCTGTCTGGGGTGGCGTTTTTGGTGAAACAAGATGAAGTCTTGGATGTAATCGAGATAGGAGTTCTCGGTTTTGCGACTGAGATGCCGGGATGGCTTGGCGGAGGCGATCGAGAAGTTGGGACGGTTGAGACACTTCCATGGCAAACTTGCGCTAAAAGGCGACGAAAAGGGGTGTTATCCCGCACCGGCGCGATAATACCCATAATATCGGAGTTAGACCGCCAATGCTTGACAACACCCTCCAGAGGCGAGTTATCCTGCAATTGCGGTCTAGTAAATAGTTAGCCGGCAATGAATCCCTCGAAAGCAGTTTTTGGGGACAGATTACCTAGTTTGATACAATTCATTTAGGATTGAGCCTTCTACGAGGGATTGGGATTATGCGGTCAATTGAGCAACTGACTGAGGAAATATTGTCTCTGCCTAGCGAATCAAGAGCACTTCTGGCAGACAAGTTAGTAGAAAGCTTGGAGTTCGACACTGATTCAGCAATCCAGACATTTTGGGTAACTGAAGCCAAGCGCCGGAGAGATGAGGTAAGAGATGGCTCTGTTCAACCAATTTCAGGCGAAGATGCTTTAGCGCAAGTTAGACGGCTGATTGAGCCATGAGGTATGTATTTCATCCTCAAGCGCTGAATGAATACGCTGAGGCGGTTCAATACTACACAGAGCAGCGAGTTGAGGCGGCTCAAGCGTTCATAAACGCAATTGAGGATACAGTTTATCGGATCGGGGAGTCTCCAACCCGTTATGCTGCAATTGATGAAGATGTTCGGCGGTGTATGGCGCGTAAGTTTCCTTATGGTATTCTCTACACAATTGAGCAAGACTACATTCTGATTTTGGCGGTCATGCATTGCAGTCGTGAGCCTGGATACTGGAAAAGCCGCAAATAATTGAAGTTGTCATCTGCCTAACACTGCACTGCAACGGACGGAATGGAGATCCTGGTTTAGTCCCAAAGGTTATCTGCCGCCGTTGAGCTTCACCGTTAAATCTTATTAAGCTGGGAATGTGATGTTTTTGGAGACAATGCCTACTTTTTAACAACATTGGCAGAATCAGGGAAGTATACCCGCTTTCCAAGAGCGCGATCGCACTATGCTCAATCTACCTGAGAGCCGCGATCATCGATAGAATGGGGATAAAGTTCTGGGTAGAGTGGCAATGACTGAGTTGCTGGATCGTGCGATCGCCTTTGTTACAAGCCTTACCTGAAAGTGAGCAGAATGCGATCATCGTTGGGAACCAGCGATACTGCCCAAGGAGGGAGTGTAAGGCCTGCATCGGGGGCGTAAGTCATCCGTAGAGGCATCTGCCGTTGAGTTGGGAAGCCCCGTCCCCTTATGGGCGGAGTAGTTCACTTGTAAGATATTATGAAGGGGAACAAAGAGATGCCTAGCGATTAGGAGCCAGTGTATGCAAGCAATTCTGTTAAGCCGCGAGCAGGTTGGGCATCGAGCAAAGCAACTGTACGAGGGTGGAATCCGTCAAAAGGTCGAAATTGACGAGAATATTGGCAAGATGGTCATCATCGACATTGAGACAGGTGACTATGAGGTCGATAAGACTGGCTTGCAGGCCTCTCGCAATCTGAGTAAGAAACATCCAAATGCTAGACTCTTTGGCATTCGGATTGGATACAATGTTGCCGTCTCCTTTGGTGGTGTCATGGAGCGTGTTTACAAGTGATTTCTGGGATTTTAACAGATACACACGCAACGGTCGCTCTAACGTTCTTATTACCAAATGGCTCAACTGTTTCTATCGAATTTGTCATCGATACAGGATTCACAGGAGAATTGTGCCTTCCGCTAGAAGCAGTTTCACTGATGGGTTTAACCTTTAGACACGATACTTTTGCAAATTTAGCAGATAACAGCGAAGTATCACTCCCCCTTTACGAAGCGGTTGTCCTTTGGGATGGTACGGAGCGGGATGTTTTGGTCATTGCGACAGGAAGGCGACCTCTGCTTGGAACCGCTTTGTTAGATGAACAAGAGTTGGTGATTCAGTTTATAGAGGGTGGATTGGTGACGATTGACGAGTTGTAAGGGCTTGTCGGTGCGTGACAGTGCAGGCTAACAATTCAAATGCAGCGGACGGACAAAAGCTGCTGGTGCTAAGTTTGAGGTTGTCTGCCGCCGTTGAGCTTCACCGTTAAATCTTATTAAGGTGGGGATGTGATGTTTTTCGAGACAATGCCTACTTTTTAACAACATTGGTAGGATCAGGGAGGTCTACCCCCTTTCCAAGAGCGCGATCGCACTATGCTCAATCTACCTGAGAGCCGCGATCATCGATAGAATGGGGATAAAGTTCTGGGTAGAGTGGCAATGACTGAGTTGCTGGAGCGTGCGATTTGCATCAAGATTGGGTCATCAAGCGATGCGTCGTTTTGTATCCAACATGACACCTAATACGGTTCAAGTTGAGCCTCTCATTCCAGAGGACTTAGTACGGGTGCATGAAATTTTGGAACAGTATGCTGATAACCAGCTTGATTTTACCCCCTTGCTTACTAAAAAATAGAGGATTAAAATGATTGTCACACTAGATCTGCCAGCAGAATTAGAAGATGAACTGTCTCTTGAGGCATCCCAGTTAAAGCTACCTATCACAGAGTATATTTTGCGTGTCCTATCGTTTCGCCCGTTTCTTCAAAATCCGCCAAAAACAGGTGCAGAACTTGTTACTTACTGGGAAAATAGCGAAATTATCAATTCTCGTCCTGATATTACCGATAGTCAAGAATATGCTCGCAGATTACGTCGTGAAGCCGAAACCCGTGAGTGATTCTAGGTAGCTCCATGTATTTACTTGATACCGATATTTTTATTGACATTCAAAGAGGCTTTACACCTGCTTTAAGTTGGTTTGTCTCTCTCCAAGAACTGCCCAGTATCCCTGGCTTCGTTGTTATGGAGTTGATTCAGGACGCACAAAATAAGCAACAAGTTCGTAAAGCCTTGCAACTTGTTGCACCACTACCTGTAGTCTGGCCTACTGAAATTGACTGTGCGCGTGCGCTCTCAGATTTCACGGCTTACCATTTATCACATAAAGTGGGATTAATTGATGCTTTGATAGCTGCCTGTGCTGTAGGTCAGGGCTTTACCCTTTGCACCTTCAATACTAAGCATTATCGAGTCATTCCAGGACTAAAAATAGAGCAACCGTATAACCGCTAGGCGCGGGCTAACTTCACCGTTAAATTCTATCAAGGTGGGGATGTGCTGTTTTTGTAGCAATGACTGAGTTGCTTGAGCGGGCAATACAGATCCTGCGGGCGAAGCTCTACGATATTAAACTCCAAGAGCGGCAGGAGAAGGTGACTTCGTTGCGGCGATCGCAGGTGGGGACGGGGGCGCGATCGGAGAAGATCCGCACCTACAATTACAAGGACAACCGGATCACGGATCACCGTTTGGGGCAAAATTTCACGCTGGCAAATATCCTCGATGGGGATATTGATCAGGTGATGGAGGCTTGTATCTCTCAGGATCAGCAGGAGCGGCTGGAGCAGTTGGCCAATGCAACGGAGTAGACGCGGACTTCTGTGACTCCCATCTCTCTGGGGTGGCGTTTTTGGTGAAACAAGATGAAGTCTTGGATGTAATAGAGATAGGACTTCTCGATTTTGCGACTGAGATGCCGGAAGCGGATGGCTTGGCGCACGCGATCAAGAAGTTTAGGCGATTGAGGCACTTCCATGACAGGACTTGCGCTAAAAGACGACGAAAAGGGGTGTTATCCCGCACGTGCGGGATAACACCCATAATATCGGAGTTAGACCGCCAATGCTTGACAACACTCTCCAGAAGTGAGTTATCCTGCAATTGCGGTCTAATATATAGTTGTACCGCTCAATTCTTGGTAGGGGCAGTACCGAAACGTTACCTGTTGGTATCTAAATGCTAATTTAGTTTCCAATAACCACAAAGCTCAAACTCATCATTATGAAGCGAAGAAGTTTCTGCCAATATGTTGCAATGGGGTCAGCGTCTTTTGCTGGGATTGTGGGCAGAGATTTGACCTTTGCCATGAGTTCTGCGTCTTCTCAAGTCAAGTCACGCCACAAATGGGTCGTTTTGTACTGGATGCCTTATGACAATGACCTTGCACGTTTTGGCGAGCCAATCGTTGAAATGTTAACCAATGGTACACAAAACTCTGAAATAGCCGTAGTTGTTCAATCAGACTATTGGGGTGATCCCCAAATGCGCCGTCGCCAGCTTATTAATGGCACTATCACTGAAGTTGATGTATCAGGAGAAGATAGTAGCGATGCATCTGCTTTTACAGCGTATCTTGATTGGGCAAATCAGACTTTTGAAGCAGAGCATTGGGCAGTCATTGTTATGGGTCACGGAGGAAAGATTAATGAAGTTAGTCCCGACGATCACGGAATAAATCGTCAAACCCGCACATGGATGAGAGTTGACCAGTTTGCAGATGCAGTTAGCACCTTCAATCAATCCGTGCATGGGCGGGTTGAACTGCTCTTCTTTCAAAACTGTAATAAAGCCACGCTAGAAGTCGTATACGAAGCGAGGAATTGTGCTAAGTACACTCTTGCCTCCCAGCTTACTCTTGGTGCTCCTAATTACTACTACGAAGGCTTTCTAAATCACCTTGCATCGTCGGCTGATGGGCGTGAAGCAGCCATAGCTATCATGGATTCTGAAAGGGCTGATATGTTTCACACGCTAACTTTAGTGGACAATCAAGCGGTTGAGCGCATTCCAGAGAAGCTCTCAAGATTGCTTCAGCCGATTCTTAACAATCGTTTACTAGCAATTAGCCAATCAGACCTCCCAACCTATCACTACTTTGGTGATCAACATTGTGATGTGCTTGTTCTACTTGGTTATCTCTCAAGGGTTAGTAATCAGGAGCAAAATGAGTTTGCTGAGTTTGCTGAGTTCCTAAGTTCATCAGTTATTGCATCTTACAAAACAGGAGGAGAACTTTATGGCAGTCGTCCCTATAGCAACACTAATTCAGAGGAGTTGTGTGGTTTAAGTTTATATCTTCCAGAAACTAGACAAGATATTTCTCGCTATAGTTCTCTTGCCTTATATCAAGGAGTTGATTTAGTAAGTTTATACAGTAAGTTTATACAGAGGGATAGTTACCACTTGATAAGCGAGTGAAGTATGGTAGAGCGATACAACAATTCTGGTGCAGCGGACTAACAAAGTTGGTTGGTGTTGCGGCAGAGGTTATTGACAGCCGCTGACCAGAACCGTTAAATTCTATCAAGGTGGGGATGTGCTGTTTTTGAAGACAATACCTACCTTTCAACAACATTGGCAGGTTCAGGGAAGTATACCCCCTTTCCAAGAGCGCGATCGCACTATGCTCAATCTGCCTGAGAGCTGCGATAATGGATAGAATGGGTACAAAGTTCTGGGTGAAGGGGCAATGACTGAGTTGCTTGAGGGGGCGATCGCCTAATTGAAAACTTTGCCTGCTGATGAGCAAGATGACGGCACTGTTGCCTAAAGGGGTGATCAACGATGAAACCGGTACCCAGTGGAGCTTGATTCCCCCCATCACCCGTTAACCGTTCAGTGTCAATCCTGCCATAATGCAAGATATGCACCTGGAGGTGAGATGATGGAACAACGAACTCTTGAAGGAACCTGGGAAGAGATTCTACTTTACGCGCCTGAACTGGCTGGACGGCGGGTAAAGCTGACTGTACTATCCTCTGACGATTCTAACTCCCAACACCCAGTTACTCTAGATCAGATCTTGAGAGGGAGGGTAGGACGGATTCGGTTTCAACCATCTAGCTTATCCGCACGTACCAAAGCAGCCTTTGCAGACATTCTGGCGGATAAATACAAGTTACCGAGATTAGACCAGTGACACTCTGTGATGCTTCTGCGCTGATTGCTCTGATTAATCAGGATGATGACAACCATGATCGCTGTGTTAGTGTTCTGCCATCTCTTCCAGCACCTCTAGTCACCACTTGGTCATGTTTTACCGAAGCCATGTATTTATTAGGTCGGTATGGTGAGTGGCCAGCACAGATGGAGTTATGGGGCTACATCGCTGACCAAATCCTTGTGTTTCATTTCTCTGATAAGCCAGAACAGATGCGAATGCAGGCATTGATGGAACAGTATCGGGATATCCCGATGGATCTAGCAGATGCATCTCTAGTGGCTACTGCTGAATCCCTTAATCAGAAACAAATCTTTACTCTTGACAGGGATTTTTATATTTATCGTCTTCCAGGAAATCAACCTTTTGATGTTGTCCCCTGAAATGGCGATGGAATATGCCGAGGGCTAACTTAACCGTTAAATCTTATCAAGGTGGTGATGTGATGTTTTTGGAGACAATGCCTACTTTTCAACAACATTGGCAGGAGCAGGGAAGTCTACCCGCTTTCCAAGAGCGCGATCGCACTATGCTCAATCTACCTGAGAGCCGCGATAATTGATAAAATGGGGATAAAATTCTGGGTGAAGGGGCAATGACTGAGTTGCTTGAGGGGGCAATGCAGATCCTGCGGGCGAAGCTCTACGATATTAAACTCCAGGAGCGGCAGGAGGAGGTGACTTCGTTGCGGCGATCGCAGGTGGGGACGGGGGCGCGATCAGAATCGTTTTTAATATAATCTAGACTATCTGCACTAGAGGGCGATCTATGTTACTGCAAAACCTCAAGGAAGAAGCGGTCAAGTTATCACCGAGCGATCGACTTGCGTTGGTCAGTGCCATCATTGAGTCCTTGCAGAATACCCCAAGTCCAAAGCCTGATCGTTCTGGTGCAATTCGACGGATGCGCGGCTTACTCAAAACAGACCAGCCTGCACCCACTGACGAAGAAGTAGCTGCGATGCTAGAAGAGCGTCGGGTGGAGAATTACCTTCAGTGAGAGTTTTAATCGATACCAATATTCTCCTAGATTTTCTATTGCAGAGAGAGCCATTTTTCCACGATGCAGAACGAATGTTCCAGGCGATCGATTCTGGTCAGATCGTTGGGTATGCCACCGCTACAACGCTCACAGATATTTTCTACATTGCTCGAAGGCACACAGGCAGCATCGAACAAGCACGGCAAGCAGTTTTAGAGACATTGACAGTGATGGAGATCTGCCCTGTGAACCGGGAGGTTTTAGAGGTAGCGTTTAGCTCAGGTTTGGCTGACTACGAGGATGCCATTCAGGTTGCTTGTGCTGTAGCTCAGGGGCTTGATGCCATCTTGACCCGCGATAGTCAAGTTTTTTTAAATTCATCTGTACCTGTGTTATCGGTTCAGGAGTGCTTGCATCGCTTGGAAGAACCCAATAACGATTAGGGGTTTGGGAGGCGAAGATTGCAAGCCTGCCCATTGTCAACAGTTGGGTGGTGGATTTTGTCAACCTCCGGAATGTGGGTTTAAGTCTGTTTCTGAACGCTCACTCACCCAGTTCATCCAAAGGACTGCGAACCCCTCGGCCACCGCGATTAAGAACGTGGGTGTAAATCCTGGTGGTTTTCACATCTTTGTGGCCTAACAGTTCTTGCACTGTGCGAATGTCATAGCCATCCTCAAGCAAGTGGGTGGCAAAGCTATGGCGGAGGGTGTGGCAACTCCCGTGTTTGGTGATACTGGCTTGTTGTTTGGCTGGCTTCATCCTGCGTTGAATGCGATCTTCAGAGAGATGATGACGGCGAACGGCTCCGGAACGGGGGTCACGAGAACGATGAGCGGCTGGAAATACATACTGCCAGCCCCATTCTCGTTGGGCATTGGGATATTTGCGGGCGAGGGCATCGGGTAGCTCAACTTCGCCGTACCCGTCGAGGAGTTCGCGATCGTGGGCGAGTTTGGTGCGGGTAATTTGTTGTTGAAGGGGGAGAATGAGCGATCGGGGCAACATGGTGATGCGATCCTTTTTGCCTTTGCTGTTACGGATGAGGATTTGGCCATGGTCAAAGTCCACGTCCTTAACTCGCAGTCGTAGGCATTCAGTCAACCGCATCCCAGTCCCGTAGAGTAGGCGGATGACCAAGGCCTCTGGGTCATCCCCAACCTTAGCCAGGATTGCCAGCACTTCCGGGCGCGAGAACACAGTGGGCAACCGCTTGGGGCACTGGGGCCGCTCAAGGACATCAAGGTCTGGCAAGGGAGGGTCAAGAACTTGGCGGTAGAGAAAGAGCAAGGCACTGAGGGCAACGTTTTGGGTGGAGGCAGCCATTTTTTTAGCGACCGCGAGGTGAGATAGGTAGGCGCGGACTTCTGGCGCTCCCATCTCTCTGGGGTGGCGTTTTTGGTGAAAGAGGATGAAGTCTTGGATGTAATAGAGATAGGACTTCTCGGTTTTGCGGCTGAGATGCCGGAAGCGGATGGCTTGGCGCAGGCGATCGAGAAGTTGGGACGGTTGAGGCACTTCCATGACAGGACTTGCGCTAAAAGACGACGAAAAGGGGTGTTAGACCGCACGTGCGCGATAATAACCATAATATCGGAGTTAGACCGCCAGTGCTTGACAACATCCTCCAGGGGTGAGTTATCCTGTAATTGCGGTCTAATAAATAGTTGTACTGCCTGCGTAGTACGGGACTTGACATACTATGCTACCATCTAAGAAGCGCAGTCACCACAACACTTCGTTGGAGCCGACAAACACCGTTAGCCCGACGACGCTGGCTAAGCGTCGTTCGCGGCTCAACTCCGCCGTTAGCTAGACCGGTAGCGAAGGGTAAACCCCCTCCCCCTGATTTATGAATGCCCCGTAGATGGGACTACAAGTGCTGTTGCTGAGTGGTTGCAACTTTGGGGTTGAGTGTAGCTTGACTTTGATGCTGCCCTAGACTAATACATTAGCTCTATCTACTGTATAATCCCCTAAAGGTTTAAAGACCTGTAGAAACACCAGTACTGCTTGAAAGTTCAAGGCTCAAAAATGCGAATAGAGGATGATGCTCCATCACAACCACCAGAGAACCTTCGATTACCACTATTTGGTGATTGTGTCATAGCCAATCAAGACTTTCAAAAGAAATTTGAAAATTATCAAGTCAATGAAAGCATCGCCCCTTTGCTTATGTTGGGAGATGTTCTTGAAGTTATGAAAGAGCTACCCAGTGATTCTTTCGATTGTTGTATGACTAGTCCACCCTATTGGGGAAAAAGAGAATATGACGCAGGCGGAATCGGATTAGAGCCGGATTTCAATACTTATATAGATAACTTATGCTTAGTTTTCTCTGAGGTTCATAGAGTTCTGAAGAAAACAGGCTCTTTTTGGCTCAATATTGGTGATTCTTACTACAACAAAAACTTACTCGGCTTACCGTGGCGTATTGCCTTGAACTTGACAGATAATCAAGGCTGGATTCTAAGGAATAGCGTTATTTGGAACAAAGTAAAAGGAGGACCAGACAATTCAAAGGATAGATTGAGAAATATACATGAAAATGTGTTTCACTTCGTGAAGTCATCAAGATATTACTACGATATAGATTCTATTCGTTCTTCACCCAGAAAGACGAAAGTAGTGAATGGTTCTGTTGTTTCTGCGACGGGTGTCACTGGGGTTCGCTATAAACGAAAAATCGAGCTATCCACTGACCTATCTGAAAATGAAAAACACAATGCTTATCAGGCATTGGAAGAAATTCTCCGTCAAGTTTCTGATGGCATCATTTCTGATTTCAGGATGATTATTCGAGGACAACAAAGAACCACACATTCTGATTCTGAGAAAGTTTCTGGTCGAGCCAAAGAACTCAAGGAAAAAGGATTTTACTTTCTGAAATATCATCCTAAAGGATCTAAACCAAGTGATGTTTGGGAAATTCTTCCAGAAGATACTCAAAAACGAGAACTTCACTTTGCGCCCTATCCCGTCGATCTTTGTAAAATCCCAATATCTTCCACGTGTCCACCTAACGGGATTATTCTAGATCCTTTTTGTGGTACTGGAACTACGATGCTTGTAGCCCAGCTACTTGGCAGAAAGTCCTGCGGGATAGATCTTTCCCCTCAGTACTTAGAGATAGCGAAAGAAAGAAGCGAAACAATTTTATGAGCAAAATAATTGAGATTTTTGGATATTCAAGAAATCAACCCGAACATATAGATTTGGCCAGTCTTATTCAAGGGCAACATTGTCCATATTTAAAAAGACGTTGTATAAAAGTCCGCAAAAGCCAACCTGATATATCTATAGGCACCTGCTCAGTAGTCTATGGCAAAAATTCTATTCCGGTCATTATTTGTCCTCATAGGTTACTAGAGAGAAAACAGATCTTTATAGACTGCTTACACTTGCTCACCAACCATGAACCTGGAAATGAATTGCATGTTGTTTCAGAAATTTCAATTCCAGGAGGCAATGTAGATTATTTTCTCGTATCTGCCTTAAATAATAAGGTGAAGGATTTCGTTGGCATTGAACTCCAAACACTGGATACAACTGGCACTGTTTGGCCGGAACGCCAACGGTTACTTGAAGAACTTGGAGTTCCTACAGAAGATAACCAAAGTCAATCTAAAAAGACCTTCGGTATGAACTGGAAAATGACAGCAAAAACAATCCTTATACAGCTACATCATAAGATTGAGACTTTTGAGCACATCAATAAAAAGCTTGTTCTTGTAATTCAAGATTGTTTTCTAGATTATATACAGCGTGAATTTAGCTTTTCACATGTTAGTCATCAAGCTCAATTAGGAGATTCTATGCATATTCATGCATATCAGATGACGGAGCAACCAGACCATTCTTTCAGGTTAGCGTTGGGTTGTCGTTTAAGTACAGATGTGGAGGGTATTGCTAGATGCCTTGGTCTTCAAGCAGAGGCGAATATTGAACTTGAGCAAATTGTTAAAGCCTTAGAGTCGAAGTTGTCGGTGAACACCCTTTTTACTCCTATATAACCTCTTGACTAGCTAACACTGCGTTGGTGCGGACGGAACAGAGGTTATCGATGGGAGTCCGATATTATCTGCCGCCGCACAACTTCACCGTTAAATTTTATCAAGGTGGGAATGTGATGTTTTTCGAGACAATGCCTACTTTTTAACAACATTGGTAGGATCAGGGAGGTCTACCCCCTTTCCAAGAGCGCGATCGCACTATGCTCAATCTACCTGAGAGCCGCGATCATCGATAGAATGGGGATAAAGTTCTGGGTAGAGTGGCAATGACTGAGTTGCTGGAGCGTGCGATTTGCATCAAGATTGGGTCATCAAGCGATGCGTCGTTTTGTATCCAACATGACACCTAATACGGTTCAAGTTGAGCCTCTCATTCCAGAGGACTTAGTACGGGTGCATGAAATTTTGGAACAGTATGCTGATAACCAGCTTGATTTTACCCCCTTGCTTACTAAAAAATAGAGGATTAAAATGATTGTCACACTAGATCTGCCAGCAGAATTAGAAGATGAACTGTCTCTTGAGGCATCCCAGTTAAAGCTACCTATCACAGAGTATATTTTGCGTGTCCTATCGTTTCGCCCGTTTCTTCAAAATCCGCCAAAAACAGGTGCAGAACTTGTTACTTACTGGGAAAATAGCGGAATTATCAACTCTCGTCCTGATATTACCGATAGTCAAGAATATGCTCGCAGATTACGTCGTGAAGCTGAAACCCGTGAGTGATTCTAGGTGGCTCCATGTATTTACTTGATACCGATATTTTTATTGACATTCAAAGAGGCTTTACACCTGCTTTAAGTTGGTTTGTCTCTCTCCAAGAACTGCCCAGTATCCCTGGCTTCGTTGTTATGGAGTTGATTCAGGACGCACAAAATAAGCAACAAGTTCGTAAAGCCTTGCAACTTGTTGCACCACTACCTGTAGTCTGGCCTACTGAAATTGACTGTGCGCGTGCGCTCTCAGATTTCACGGCTTACCATTTATCACATAAAGTGGGATTAATTGATGCTTTGATAGCTGCCTGTGCTGTAGGTCAGGGCTTTACCCTTTGCACCTTCAATACTAAGCATTATCGAGTCATTCCAGGACTAAAAATAGAGCAACCGTATAACCGCTAGGCGCGGGCTAACTTCACCGTTAAATTCTATCAAGGTGGGGATGTGCTGTTTTTGTAGCAATGACTGAGTTGCTTGAGCGGGCAATACAGATCCTGCGGGCGAAGCTCTACGATATTAAACTCCAAGAGCGGCAGGAGAAGGTGACTTCGTTGCGGCGATCGCAGGTGGGGACGGGGGCGCGATCGGAGAAGATCCGCACCTACAATTACAAGGACAACCGGATCACGGATCACCGTTTGGGGCAAAATTTCACGCTGGCAAATATCCTCGATGGGGATATTGATCAGGTGATGGAGGCTTGTATTTCTCAGGATCAGCAGGAGCGGCTGGAGCAGTTGGCCAATGCAACGGAGTAAGGTGTGGGGTGTGCCCACCGACCTTTGTGTTTAATCAACAGTTGGGTGGTGGATTTTGTCAACCTCCGGAATGTGGGTTTAAGTCTGTTTCTGAACGCTCACTCACCCAGTTCATCCAAAGGACTGCGAACCCCTCAGCCACCGCGATTAAGAACGTGGGTGTAAATCCTGGTGGTTTTCACATCTTTGTGGCCTAACAGTTCTTGCACTGTGCGAATGTCATAGCCATCCTCAAGCAAGTGGGTGGCAAAGCTATGGCGGAGGGTGTGGCAACTCCCGTGTTTGGTGATACTGGCTTGTTGTTTGGCTGGCTTCATCCTGCGTTGAATGCGATCTTCAGAGAGATGATGACGGCGAACGGCTCCGGAACGGGGGTCACGAGAACGATGAGCGGCTGGAAATACATACTGCCAGCCCCATTCTCGTTGGGCATTGGGATATTTGCGGGCGAGGGCATCGGGTAGCTCAACTTCGCCGTACCCGTCGAGGAGTTCGCGATCGTGGGCGAGTTTGGTGCGGGTAATTTGTTGTTGAAGGGGGAGAATGAGCGATCGGGGCAACATGGTGATGCGATCCTTTTTGCCTTTGCTGTTACGGATGAGGATTTGGCCATGGTCAAAGTCCACGTCCTTAACTCGCAGTCGTAGGCATTCAGTCAACCGCATCCCAGTCCCGTAGAGTAGGCGGATGACCAAGGCCTCTGGGTCATCCCCAACCTTAGCCAGGATTGCCAGCACTTCCGGGCGCGAGAACACAGTGGGCAACCGCTTGGGGCACTGGGGCCGCTCAAGGACATCAAGGTCTGGCAAGGGAGGGTCAAGAACTTGGCGGTAGAGAAAGAGCAAGGCACTGAGGGCAACGTTTTGGGTGGAGGCAGCCATTTTTTTATCGACCGCGAGGTAGTAAGAGGCGCGGAGTTCTGGTACTCCCATCTCTCTGGGGTGGCGTTTTTGTTGAAACAAGATGAAGTCTCGGATATAGTAGAGTATGGAACTTCTCGGTTTTGCGACTGAGATGCCTAAAGCGGATGGCTTGGCGCACGCGATCAAGAAGTTTGGGCGGTTGAGGCACTGATGAGTGGTCATAAGGAGAAAATTATCATGCAGATTACGATTGAACTTCCCGACGACATAGCCAATCAATTACAACCCGTCAATGTTTCCCGCCGAGTTCTAGAACTTATCGCTGCCGATCACTATCGTCAAGGTCGTATTGGAGCCGCCGAAGTGCGACAAATACTTAACTTTTCCTCTCGTTGGGAAACCTACAAATTTCTTAAGCGTGAGAAAGCTTATTTGCCCTATACTGAAGACGATTTAGAGCAGGATGTCCAAGCGATTCGCAATCTGTTGGCTACGGAATGATTATTGTTTCCAATACCTCCCCAATCAACTACCTGATTCTGATTGGGCAGATCGACTTACTACCTGAATTGTTCCGGCAGGTCATCATTCCCCAAGCAGTTTATAGCGAACTATCTGATACGGAAGCTCCAAACCTTGTCCGAACTTGGATAACAACTCCACCCAATTGGCTCAAAATTCAACCTCAACCTGTCAGCCAAGCTTCGGATACAATCATTAATTTGCTTGATCCTGGAGAACGTGCAGCTATCCTTCTAGCCCAAGAACTGAAAGCTAACTTACTTTTGCTAGATGACATGAAAGCGCGACGCACTGCGATAGACAGAGGTTTGAGCATTACAGGTATCCTCGGAATTTTGGATCAGGCAGCAACCCTAAAGCTCATCGACCTACCTCTTGCCGTTCAAAGCCTTCAAGCTACATCTTTTTGGGCATCTGACAGTTTGTTTCAAAGGTTATTAGACAAGCACACTTAAAGCCTCACTACGTAGACTAAAGTACACCGCTCAACTTGAATCTACATCCTCTGAGATCGGGCTAACAAATCGATGGAGCCGACCGTATCAAGATTATCTGTGGGAAACCGAGGTTATCTGCGGCGGCTCATCTCAACGGTTAGACGCTTCGTTATTTGCAAAAGTATGCTGATTAAGTTTGGGCCAGATAATCTTAGAAGATCGGGGGAATTATGGCTTTAGGTATCGCTGTTGTATCATTACTTCTGTTATGTTATTTATATCTCAAATTGAGGGCTGCGGATTGCGCTTTTGTGGAAATGAACCAACGCGATTGGCACATCCATCTCTTGCCGAAACCGTCGTTATTTGCCCGTCTTTTTAATATCATCATTGATAAACGCGGCGCTTCACTTTTGATCACGCTCTTAGAGAAAACAGCCATCGCATCAGCTTTGAAGAAGTCTGTTCGGCAAATGGAAGAGGCCGAAGCCAGTGGACGTGTCCCTGCTATTCTATGTGATGCCGCCGCACGTCAAGCTATGCGGTCGCGATTGGCAAACTACGCGGATGATATGCGCGCCTCTGTCACCCTCAACGCGCTTGCCAAAGTATCCAACTACGCCGGAGCATTGCACTATCTTTCTAATCATGCGGGTTTACTCAAATTAGGTGCAGAAGCGCATAATGAAGTTGTGCGTCAACCCGTCTTCATCGTGTCTATGCCGCGTACGGCTACTACCATTCTCCACCGCACGCTGGCTACAGATACTTCGCGTTGGCGAGCCTTCGACTTGGCGGATATGATTATGCCCTTGCCGCCTATCCCCCGTTCAGACCGCGCGCGCCGTGATCAGTTGGCCGAGAAAGTGCAAAAGAATTTTATCGAGCCACTTAAACGAATTTATCCGGGTTGGTATGAGTGCTTGGAGACAATGCATGCGATGAAACCTAACCAAGTGGATGAAGACTTGGGTATCTATGATTCTGGACTTGGCTTTGGCTACCAAGATACGCTAATGCTTCTTTATCCAGAGCAGCGGGCCCGTGGAATGCCTCTTGAAAGTGCTGAACTGGCTGCCTATCGTTATGCTTGGCTCGATATGGTTATGCGCATTCATCAAACTTTGGAGCCCGATAGCGACAAGACGTGGCTGATGAAAGACCCTAACCACACGGCCTTCCTGCCGCAACTCCGGCAGCAATTTCCGGATGCCCGCTTCATTTTTACCCATCGCCCTCCCCGTGAGATTTTACCCAGTATGGCAAAGTTGTTCGTGGTTTTTACATGTATCTTTGTTGAACCCGGCGCACCGGGAACCACTTCAGCAGAGTGGGGACAGTATGCTTTGGAAAAGACTAACTTTTTCTTGAGCGGGATTGTTGATTACACTAAGGCAAATCCGCCGGATGAAGACCACCGTATCGATTTCTTGTTCTCGGAGTTGGCACCGAATATGGTTGAGTGTATCGGGCGAATCTACGAGATGTGTTTTGATGAAAAACCAACCGCAGAGGCGAAGGCGGCTATGCAGGCTTACCTTGACGATCATAAGCGTGATAAAAAGGGGAATCAACCCCGTTCCTTGCAAGATTTTCACTTGACGGAGGCCAAAATCGCCTTTGAGGAATATAGCAATATGTTCTTAAGAGATAGCGTCTAACAACTCGCTGCACCCGACACGCGCTGCGCGCGTGGTGGCGGCGGAGAGCCGCGCCTTGAAGCTAGTTGACTGGCGGTGGTGCTGGCACCGCACCCGCGCGTGCGGGTGAGCTCGAGGTCGTTAAATCTTATTAAGGTGGGGATGTGATGTTTTTCGAGACAATGCCTACTTTTTAACAACATTGGCAGAATCAGGGAAGTATACCGGCTTTCCAACAGCGCGATCGCACTATGCTCAATCTACCTGAGAGCCGTGATCATCGATAGAATGGGTACAAAGTTCTGGGTAGAGTGGCAATGACTGAGTTGCTGGATCGTGCGATCGCCTTTGTTACCAGCCTTACCTGAAAGTGAGCAGAATGCGATCGCTTCGCGCTCTGGGATAACTCATGCTCCCGGTCTCCCGATATTCTTGCCAAACTGGCAGATACAGAGATATCGCAGTCGCCAAAGCGATTAAGACATTGCCAATCTTGAGGATCTGTAGGGTGGGCATTGCTCACCTGGCTAGTCGTTAGTGTATATTACGTCCTAATCATCTTGACCATGGCTGTAGTATTATTGTTTGCTTTCATAATCTCACATTAAAATAAAGTATGTCAGGGGAATCAGCCAATTTTGAATTTTTGCGATCGCATGACCTTCAGTTAGTACGTCTTGGGGCTTTAGCTGAACGCTATTTCCGAGATGACCCCGGTACTTGCCTGATTAAGTTACGGCAGTTTGCTGAAGTGCTGGCACAATTGACCGCCGCCAAAACAGGTCAGTTTGTTTCTACCGAGGAAGCCCAGGCAGATTTATTGAAACGGTTGAAGTTTCAACGGGTGATCTCGCCCGAAGTCGCTGATCTGTTCCATCAGATCAGAATTGCAGGCAATAGGGCAACCCATGAATATATTGGCGATCATAGGTCAGCCCTGACCATGTTAAAGATGGCCAGACAACTGGCTATCTGGTTTCATCGAACATTCAGTGGCAATACCAGCTTTAGGGCGGGTGCTTTTGTGCCGCCGCCGAACCCAACAGATGTAACAGCCGAACTGGCAGCCGAACTTGAACGCTTGCGGATTGCCCTTGAAGAGACCCGCAGCGAGGCAGAAAGGGCAAGGCTGGCAGCCGAAGAACAGGCTAGGGCGGTGCTGAGTGCCGAGGAGAAAGCCCGTCAGGAAGCTGAAAACCGTTCATTATGGGAGCAGCTTGCGGTCGAGTCGGAACAGGCAAGATCAGCCCTTGAAGTTCAGTTAGCCACCCTTCAGGCAGCATCGAAGCAGTTACCCGCCCAACAGACCGCCGCTATTATTTCTCTGGCTGATCGGGCGGCGACCGTGATTGATCTCGATGAAGATGAAACACGGGCAATTATTGATCAGCAATTGCAGGATGCAGGCTGGTTAGCTGATACCCAAAACTTGCGTCATGACAAGGGCGTAAGACCCGTTAAGGGGAAGAATATGGCGATCGCCGAATGGCCAACGGCTAACGGTATTGCTGACTATGCCCTGTTTGTGGGTACAAGCTGTATCGGCTTCATTGAAGCCAAGCGCAGGCGCAAGAATGTTTCTGCTGCCATTGATCAGGCGGAGCGATACGCCAGAGGGTTTCAGGCGGGTGATGGGTTTGCGGCGATCGCGGGTGGCGCATGGGGTGAGTTCCAGGTTCCTTTTGTGTTTGCCACCAATGGGCGACCTTATCTCAAACAGATTGAGACCGAAAGCGGGATCTGGTTTCGGGATGTGCGCCAGCCCACCAATCGCCGCCGTGCCTTAGTAGGCTGGTACACCCCGGAAGGCTTGGCAGCGCTGCTAGGGATGGATCGTGAAACTGCCCATGCTCACCTGAAAACCCAGCCCTATCGGTTTGGTTTTCCGTTGCGTCCTTATCAACAACGAGCGATCGCAGCGGTGGAAATGGCCCTAGAGTCCGATCGCCGTGAGATGTTGGTGGCAATGGCCACCGGAACGGGTAAGACAAAACTGGCGATCGCCCTGCTCTACCGACTCTTAACCGCCAAAAGGTTTCGCCGGGTTTGTTTTGTGGTCGATCGCAGTGCTTTAGGCAGTCAGGCAGCCGGTGAGTTTCGGACGACCAAGGTTGTCACCGCTAAAGCCTTTGGGGATATTTTCGGGTTACAGGGGTTAGAAGATATTACCCCAGAGTCAGAAACCAAGGTGCATATCTGCACCATTCAGGGGCTAGTGAAGCGGGTGCTGTATGCCAGCGAACCCCGAACAGTTCCCCCCATTGACCAATATGATCTGCTGTTGATTGATGAATGTCACCGAGGCTATCTGCTGGATCGGGAAATGTCCGATGCCGAGCTAAGTTTTCGCAGTCAGGATGATTATATCTCTAAGTATCGTCGAGTTTTAGAGCATTTTGATGCGGTCAAGATCGGATTGACAGCCACGCCAGCCCTGCATACGGTGCAGATTTTTGGTGAACCCGTGTTTACCTACGCTTACCGGGAGGCTGTGATCGATGGGTTTCTGATTGACCATGAACCACCCGTGCAGATTACCACTACCTTGAGTCGGAGTGGGATTCAGTTTCGGGCGGGGGAAGCACTCGATGCGATCTACTCTCCCACCGGGCATCTACAGCGCATTTACGCCCCAGACGATCTCAATTTCGAGGTAGAGGAGTTCAATAAGAAGGTGATCACGATTCCTTTCAATAAGGCAGTTGCCAAGGAACTAGCCAAACATATCGATCCGAACTTGCCCGGTAAGACCTTGATTTTTGCCGTGAATGATGCCCATGCGGATATTGTGGTCGATCAGGTGAAGCAGGCAATGGCTGATTATTACGGCGAGATCGAGGATGCCGCCGTTCGCAAGATTACAGGCAGTGTGGACAAGGTAGGGGATTTGATCCGTTCTTACCGTAATGATGCCATGCCTCAGATCGCGGTCACGGTTGACCTCTTGACCACCGGCATTGATGTTCCGAAGATTACCAATCTGGTGTTTTTGCGGCGGGTGAATAGCCGGATTCTTTATGAGCAGATGTTGGGACGGGCAACCCGCCAATGCCCTGAGATTGATAAAGAAACGTTCCGTATTTTTGATGCGGTTGATTTATATGCCAAGTTACAGACTTTGACCGAGATGAAACCCGTTGTGGTCAATCCTGCCATCAGCCTTGAGCAGTTATTTGATGAGTTTGCTCAGGTTACCGAGGCGGATCACCGTGCTGTCATCCGGGATCAGATCGTGGTTAAACTGCGGCGGAAGTTGGGGCGGTTGGCGGATCAAGCCAGAGATCGCTATGAGGCCGATATCGGGGAAACCCCAGAAGAGACGCTCGAGCGGTTCAGGACTTCCCCGCTGCCCGAGTTGGCGGGCTGGGTGAGCGATCGCCCCGGTATCGGGCGGATTTTGGATTGGAATCCAGAAGGGGGTGAGGGGAGCTTGCTGCCGATTTCTCATCACCCTGATGAGGTTGTTGCCGTGACCCGTGGTTATGGATCGGGGCAAAAACCTGATGATTTTCTCGATAGCTTTACCGCCTATGTGCGTGATAACGTCAACCAACTGGCAGCTTTGACCGTGGTATTGCAAAGGCCAAGGGAGCTAACCCGCGCCCAGCTTCGTGAATTGCGCCTAGAGCTTGATAAGATGGGCTATTCAGAAACCAATTTGCGCCAAGCGTGGCAGGAAGCCAAGAATGAGGATATTGCCGCCTCGATCATTGACTTTATCCGTCAAGCGGCGCTGGGCGATCCGCTGATTCCCTATGATGAGCGGGTAAAAGCAGCCATGAAACGCATCCTGGCAAAACGAGCCTGGACAGACCCGCAGCGCAAATGGTTAAAGCGGATTGGGGAACAGGTCGCCCGTGAGTTTATTGTCGATCGCGCTGCCCTGGATCAGGAGCCTTTCCGAAAGGACGGGGGGTTTAATCGCCTCAACCGTATTTTTGAGGGACAACTGGAAGCTATTTTAGGAGATATAAACGAGGAGTTATGGCGAAGGACAGCTTGATTGCCCTCATCCCCCAGCCCCTTCTCCCAAGCAGGGAGAAGGGGAGCCAATCCCCCAGCTCATTTTCTGCCAAGCAGGGAGAAGGGGAGCCAATCCCCCAGCTCATTCTGCCAAGCAGGGAGAAGGGGAGCCAATCCCCCAGCTCATTCTGCCAAGCAGGGAGAAGGGGAGCCAATCCCCCAGCTCATTCTGCCAAGCAGGGAGAAGGGGAGCCAATCCCCCAGCCCCTTCTGCCAAGCAGGGAGAAGGGGAGCCAATCCCCCAGCTCATTTTCTGCCAAGCAGGGAGAAGGGGAGCCAATCCCCCAGCTCATTTTCTGCCAAGCAGGGAGAAGGGGAGCCAATCCCCCAGCTCATTCTGCCAAGCAGGGAGAAGGGGAGCCAATCCCCCAGCCCCTTCTGCCAAGCAGGGAGAAGGGGAGCCAATCCCCCAGCTCATTTTCTGCCAAGCAGGGAGAAGGGGAGCCAATCCCCCAGCTCATTCTGCCAAGCAGGGAGAAGGGGAGCCAATCCCCCAGCTCATTCTGCCAAGCAGGGAGAAGGGGAGCCAATCCCCCAGCTCATTCTGCCAAGCAGGGAGAAGGGGAGCCAATCCCCCAGCCCCTTCTGCCAAGCAGGGAGAAGGGGAGCCAATCCCCCAGCCCCTTCTGCCAAGCAGGGAGAAGGGGAGCCAATCCCCCAGCCCCTTCTGCCAAGCAGGGAGAAGGGGAGCCAATCCCCCAGCTCATTCTGCCAAGCAGGGAGAAGGGGAGCCAATCAAAGTCCCTCTCCCTCTTTGGGAGAGGGATTTAGGGTGAGGGAGAGCATGATTTAATCTCAAATTAGGTTAACATTTTACGGCAATACGGTACAATACCAAGTATGGTGCGAGACCTTCGGGTATGAAATAGAGCTGAAATGGGCGAAATAACTACCCGGTGAGGACTTCAACCCCTTGGTTGATTGGGTCGCATCCCTGGCCATCCCATAACACAGCCTGATTTTTTTGCCCACCTTCGAGACTTCCAATATGGTTGCCAAGGTGAAGCGTCTAATCAGGTCTAAGACTGCCCGAGCCATGCTGACATGGGCGCATTATCGATTCAAACTAACCCTGAGACATAAGCGCGGAAATAACTGAACAGTTGTAGATGTGACCGAAGAATACACCAGCAAAACCTGTACTCACTGTGGTCATGTCCATTCCCAGCTAGGTGGCTCAAAAGTGTTCCGATGTCCTGAGTGTGGGTTCACTCTACCACGGGACTGGAACGGTGCTTTTGGAATCTTTCTAAAAGCTTTGCGGGATACCGCCTCTGTTACCTTAACCGGTAATAGTGCTATCGTCGCATTGTCCGGGAACAACCCGAAAAATGTCGCGTAAATGTATCAGTCAATGAGTAGCAATAACGTCACCCGTGATATTGTCGCGAAACTTTGGAATTTGTGTCATATCCTGCGAGATGATGGCATTACCTATAACGAATATGTCACCGAATTAACCTATTTGTTATTTCTCAAGATGCTGGCGGAGACGGGGCGGGAAGATTGTTTACCGCAGGAGTATCGCTGGAGCGCATTGGATAGCCGCGAAGGGTTGGAGCAGTTGGAGTTTTATCGCCAGCTTCTGCTTGATTTGGGGAATCAGAAGAAGGTTGCTGACCCCGTGATTCTGGCTATTTTTACCGATGCTCAAACCAGACTGAGAAAGCCCACCAATTTGAAATCGCTCACGGATGCTATTGATCGGCTGGACTGGTTTTCGGCACGAGAAGAAGGCTTAGGCAACCTTTATGAAGGGTTGTTGGAGAAGAACGCCGCCGAGAAGAAATCCGGGGCAGGGCAATACTTCACACCGCGCCCCTTGATTGATTGCATTGTCAGGCTGGTGCAGCCCCAGGCGGGCGAGGTGATCCAAGACCCGGCAGCGGGGACGGGGGGTTTTTTGGTGGCGGCGGATCAGTATGTCAAAAACCAGACGGATGACTTGTACACCCTGACCCAGGAGCAGGGGCGTTTCCAGCGTAATGAGGCTTATCGAGGGTTGGAGTTAGTACCCGATACGCACCGTCTTTGCCTGATGAATTTGATGTTGCATGGCATTGAAAGCGTGGTGATGTGTGGGGATAGCCTGTCACCGGATGGGGAGAGTTTGGGCAAGGCTGATGTGATTCTGACCAATCCACCCTTCGGAACCAAGAAGGGGGGCGGACGACCTACCCGATCGGATTTTTCGGTGACCGCAGAAACCTCTAACAAGCAGTTGGCGTTTGTGGAGCATATTTACCGCGCTCTGAAACCAGGGGGCAGGGCGGCGGTGGTGTTGCCGGATAATGTGTTGTTTGAGGATAATACGGGGCGCAAGCTGAGGCAGCAGCTTATGGATTTGTGCGATCTGCATACCATTTTGCGCTTGCCGACGGGGATTTTCTATGCTCAGGGGGTGAAAACTAATGTGCTGTTTTTCACGCGGGGCAAGACGGACAGGGGCAACACAAAGGCAGTGTGGGTGTATGACCTGCGGGCAAATATGATCAGTTTTGGTAAGACGAGACTGCTGACGGTGGCGGATTTTGCCGAGTTTGAAGCGGCTTTTGGGGATGACCCGTTGGGGAAAGCGCCGCGCACTGACCAGGGGGAGGAAGGGCGATTCCGCTGCTTCACCCGTGAGGAGATTGCTGCCCGCAATGATAACCTAGACATTAGCTGGTTGCGGGATACCAGCGATGACCCAGAGGATGACCTAACCGAGCCGGAGGAAATTGCGGAGGCGATCGCTACCCATTTAGGCAACGCCCTGCGGGAAATTGAGATTATGATGGAGGAGTTGACCAACGGAGCAGATAGCCGATGACTTTACGGCTGCATTGACGATGAAACGTTTATTCGTCATCAATAAATTTACACCCAATGAAGATGATATGGAAACAGATCTGAGTATGCACACAATTCAATTAAGGTCTTATGTCGGCAGTGATGGATTATTACATATTTCGTTGCCTGACTTACAGGATACGGAGGTTGATATTGTTTTGGTATATCAGCCAGCAAAACCATTAGTAAAAACATCGTCAAAACGACAATGGTCTCCCGATTTTTTAAGTGTATTTGGAGCTTGGGAAGGTGAGCCACTTGTGAGGGCTGTTCAAGAGGAGGCATCCGAGCGGGAGTCGTTTTAATGTCTTATTTGCTGGATACTAATACCTGCATCAATTATATTAATCGGCGTAGCATGAGCGTTTATCAACACCTCATGGCATTATCTCCCGACGATGTGTATATTTGCGAAGATTGGGAGGCCGAAAATCCATGAAAACCCAAGCTGAGGTGATTTATCTATGAATACAACTCAAGAAGCAATTATTCATTGTTTACGACAACAGAGGAGTTTGATTTATGTCTAAGCGGGGCGATCGCGAGCGTTTAGCCGATCGCCTACTCAAACAACTCGCAACTCTAGCCCCAGATGACCTTGATTTAGTCATTGATTTTGTCAGTTTACTACACCAGAGAAAGCATAGCTCTTTGGGCAAACGCCTACGAGACCTATTTCGAGAAACCCAAGCATTACCCGGTGTAAGCCAGATTACTGAGGAAGATATTGCGGCTGAAATTGAGGCATATCGTAGAGGCGAGTGAAAATTTTAATCGATACAAACGTTTTAGTTTCTGCTGTTTTACGGGATCGTATTCCAGAACAAGTTGTGCTTTATGTTAAAGACATATCGGGCGATCTCAAAACTCGATTTTCAAAAATTCCTGATCAGGAGACTGGTTTATGTCTATCACCAACTTTGCCCCCAAATACACCAACCATTGGAGCGATCGCCATGATGACTAAGATTCAACAAACGAATAAACTGCTAGAGCAGCTAGAAACACTAACTCCTGAAGAGATAAATATGGTAATCGCTTTTGCTGATTTCTTGCACTATAAAAAAAGCATTCAGTCACCAAAGCAAGTCATTCAGAAGCACCCAGGAGCTACCACTCACTTCAGTCCCAAAAACTTGTCTAAACTCCGAGGGATTGCTAAACCTGTATCGGTTTTAGAACAGTCTGATCCTCAGACAGACTATGTTGATTATCTAACGAACAAATACACATAATGCGAGTTTTAATCGATACCAATGTGGTGCTTGACTTTCTACAAGAGCGGGAACCTTTTGTAGAGAATGCAGCGAGAATTTTTCAGCAGATTGATGCTGGGGAAATTGAAGGAGTGATTACCGCTACCACAATCACTAATATTTATTATATTATTCGGAAGTTCGCCGGAGATGGAGTTGCTCGAGACGCGATCGCCCAAATTCTGATCGATCTCACGATCGCCCCTGTGAATCGAGATGTTTTAGAAGGAGCGATCGCTCTACAATTCGCTGATTTTGAGGATGCTGTACAGTATGTATGTGGTATTAGCCATCCTGTAGATGTCATTGTTACTCGTGATGTTACTGGGTTTAGCGCCGCAACCATTCCAGTGGTGCTACCCGAAAACTTTGATGATTTCAAGCTAAGATTGCGGCTGGACGATCCCAGATGATGTTGGCAGAGCGATCGCATTATCGCGGCTAAAGGAAACAACCCCATGAGACAATTACCAATGGAGTTCGAGATTAACCAAAATCGCGCGATCGCCCCTAATCATTTGCGAAATGCTCTGGCAGAAATTGGGGCATATAATGAGAAGATGGAAGGCGATGAGCCACAAAAGGAGAGAGCAGCGTGAGTGAATTGCCGAAGGGGTGGGATACAACTACATTTGGAAATATTTGTGGTACTGGGCAGTATGGCTGGACTACGAAAGCATCTAGCCAGGGAGATGTAAAGTATCTACGCACTACAGATATTACCAAAGGTCAAATAGAGTGGGATTCTGTGCCTTATTGTCAAGAAGCTCCCGTTGAACTAGATAAATATCAAATTCAAGAGAATGACATCCTGATTTCACGGGCTGGATCGGTTGGGTTTAGTGTATTGATTGATCAAGCTCCATTTCTGACCGTATTTGCGTCTTATCTCATCCGCTTTGTTCCTTTAAAAAAAATAGAACCATATTATGTAGCGTATTTTTTGAGGTCTCCAGAATACTGGAAACAGATTTCTGAGGCTTCAGCGGGAATTGCATTAGCTAATGTGAATGCTAAAAAATTAGCAGAACTTAGTGTTCCCCTTCCCCCACTCAACGAACAACGGCGGATTGTTGCCAAGCTCGATCGCCTCTTTGCCCGTAGTCGTTGTGCCCGTGAGGAGTTGGGGCGGGTGTCTGGGTTAGTTCAGCGCTACAAACAAGCCGTCCTAGCCGCCGCCTTCCGTGGCGATCTCACAGCAGATTGGCGGGAAGAGAATCCAACAATATCAATGAATAATAAACTGCATGATTTAGATCAAGCAAGACAGAAGATATGGCAAGAGAATCAAATTTTACGAGGAAAAGATCCGAGAAAGATAAAGTACAAGAAAGCTGTTGAAATTGATTTAGAAGGTAGAACAAAAGGTATCGAAAAACTTTTTGAATTACCCGAAACTTGGACATGGATATCATTAGGACAAATAGTTTGGGATGTCTCAGATGGTCCGCATTTCTCACCTAAATATGTAGATTCTAATAATGGTATTCCTTTTATTTCGGCTCGAAACGTTAAATATAGCGGAATTGACTTTGCTGATGCAAAATATATTTCACTTGAAGATTATCAAACTTTTATTCAACGGGCAAAACCGGAGGTAGGTGATGTTCTGCTGACTAAAGGTGGAACGACTGGTATATCAACAGTTGTAGAAACCGATAGAGAATTTGGGATTTGGGTGCATATTGCATTGTTGAAAATAGTACATCGCTTTGTAATTCCTGAGTATTTAAGAGATGCTCTATCATCCTCTTACGCTTATCAGCAATCTCAAGCTCAGACACATGGAGTAGGAAATCAGGATCTTGGATTAACAAGGATGGTTTATATTGCTTTGACCTTACCCCCTATTGATGAGCAGCAAGAAATTGTTCGGCGGGTTGAAAAGCTGTTCAAAGTGATAGATATCATCGAGCAGGAACATCAAAAAGCCAGCAAACTACTCGATCGCCTAGAGAAAGCCACCCTATCCAAAGCCTTTCGGGGCGAACTCGTACCCCAAGACCCCAACGACGAACCCGCCGCAGTCTTGTTAGAACGCATCCAAGCCCAACGGCAGACGCAACCCAAACGCAAAGCAAAATCGACCCGCAAACCCAAAGCCAATTGAGGGGGTGCGATCGAGGCTAACACTGGTCAACAGGATGTTTCAGAGCGGGATGAGGATATCCTCGTTAATGAGATTGACCCTGTGTATGGGTGGAGTTCCCAGCCAAGTAATTTGGCATGACCGCAATACTTGACACCAGTTTTTTGTTGAGTTGTTGCCCTAAAACGCCAGCTAACAACCCCTTGGCAGCGGACGCTTGAGATATCTTGATCGGGATCCAAAGGTTATCTGTCGCCGCTTATCTTGGTGGTTGGGTAGCCATACTTTTGGATGCCACACTCAAACGAGGTGCTGGATTTTCGTAAGTAGGTAGACTCAATAGCTGCGAAACCGCCCCAAAAAAAGCACAGCCTTGGGTAAAATAAAGAAGCGATGTGATTTGGTGGTGTTAACTGCTTCTGAAAAATGACAAAACTACTTCAACAGGCGATCGCCCAAATCCAACAACTCCCACCCGACCAACAAGATGCGATCGCCGCTCGATTTTTGGCAGAGGACAACATTGGCAGGCTCAGGGAAGTCTACCCGCTTTCCAAGAGCGCGATCGGGCTATGCTCAATCTGCCTGAGAGCGGCGATAATGGATAGAATGAGTACAAAGTTCTGGGTGAAGTGGCAATGACTGAGTTGCTTGAGGGGGCGATCGCCTAATTGAAAAGCCTGCTGATGAGCAAGATGCGATCGCTCCTCGTTTACTTACTCAGATGCTAGAATAGGGCAGCAACGCGGTTTCATTAGCAATATAGCCATGTCTAAAACAATAGTCGAGCGGCAAGATCTTGTTGAGGTAGTAAATGCTCTGCCTGATGAGGTTTTGGTAGAGTTGGCAAATTTTCTTGACTACTTGCGCTATAAAACGTCTCAGGATAAGAAACCTGATCTTTGTCAACAAAACTTTTTGCTCTCTGTTGCCGGCTTAGGTAAGTCTGGTCAACAGGATGTTTCAGAGCGGGATGAGGAGATCCTCCTTAATGAGATTGACCCTGTGTATGGGTGGAGTTCCCAGCCAAGTAATTTGGCATGACCGCAATACTTGACACCAGTTTTTTGTTGAGTTGTTGCCCTAAAACCCCAGCTAACAACCCCTTGGCAGCGGACGCTTGAGATATCTTGATCGGGATCCAAAGGTTATCTGTCGCGGCTTATCTTGGTGGTTGGGTAGCCATACTTTTGGATGCAACACTCAAACGAGGTGCTGGATTTTCGTAAGTAGGTAGACTCAATAGCTGCGAAACCGCCCCAAAAAAAGCACAGCCTTGGGTAAAATAAAGAAGCGATGTGATTTGGTGGTGTTAACTGCTTCTGAAAAATGACAAAACTACTTCAACAGGCGATCGCCCAAATCCAACAACTCCCACCCGACCAACAAGATGCGATCGCCGCTCGATTGTTGGCAGAGTTGCAGGACGAGCAAAAATGGGAAACCAGTTTTGCTACCACGACAGACGAGCAATGGGATCAGATGGCCGCAATGGTACGGCAGGAAATCGCAGCAGGAGAAACTCTTGCCCTTGATGAGGTATTCCCAACACAAAAATGAAATCAAGCGTCACAAAGTCATTTCGCCAGCGGCTAGGTGATTTGCCTGCATCAGTTCAAGAACAAGCCCATAAAGCTTACGCCCTTTGGCAAGAAGATCCTTATCATCCGAGCCTTCAGTTCAAGCGAGTCAGTCAGAAGCAACGGATTTATTCTGCTCGTGTCAGTCTCAATTATCGTGTTTTAGGTTTACTCGAAGGCGACGATATTTACTGGTATTGGATTGGCACACACGATGATTACGATGAATTGCTAAAACGGATTTAGTCAGTAGGATTAGGGTGCGTTAGACGGGATCGATAAGGTGATTAGGGTTAGGGATAATTGAGAGATTTGATGGGTGATGGTAGCTCCTCAATTCTAGCAAATCTGCATCAACGGCGATCGCACCGGGTGAAATGGCGATCGCACCACGGGAAGCCATGGGAGGACATAGTAACCGGGTAGAAGCAGTAGCGATAAGCCCGTTGGGCATAGCTTCGCTTACCGACCCCGACGGGAAACCATCTTCAACAGGCGATCGCCCAAATCCAACAACTCCCACCCGACCAACAAGATGCGATCGCGGCTCGATTTTTGGCAGAGGACAACATTGGCAGGCTCAGGGAAGTCTACCCGCTTTCCAAGAGCGCGATCGGGCTATGCTCAATCTGCCTGAGAGCGGCGATAATGGATAGAATGAGTACAAAGTTCTGGGTGAAGTGGCAATGACTGAGTTGCTTGAGGGTGCGATCGCCTAATTGAAAACTTTGCCTGCTGATGAGCAAGATGCGATCGCTTCGCGCTCTGGGATAATTCATTCTCCCGGTCTCCCGATATTCTTGCCAAACTAGCAGATACAGAGATAGATTTTCACCGATTTTCTGACAGTTGAAACAACAAAGAGGTCACTTATGCAAAACTATCGTCATGTTTCCTTACTAACAAATGGACAAGATCAAGTCCTAACCATTCCCCATGAACTTGCCCTATCGGGTACAGAAGTTTTGTTACGCAAAGCAGGTCATCGCTTAATCATTGAACCCATTCCTGCTAATTCTCTCCTTTCTTTGCTAACTACGTTGCCAGACATTACGGATGATTTCCCTAATATAGATGAGGGGTTACTTCCCCTTGATGACATCACACTTTAGTACCACCCAATGACCTATCAATACCTCCTTGATACAAATATCCTGTCAGATTTGGTCAGACATCCTCAAGGTCGGATTTTCCAGCATATTGTAGATGTCTGGGAAGACAGCGTTTGTACTAGCATCATTGTGGCGTGTGAACTACGATGAAGTTAGATAATTGGTTGCTTTGAAAATACAAGATTTGGCATAGGATGTCTTTGGTTTAAGCGAAGAGCATGATTTAATCTCAAATTAGGTTAATTCCTACTGTCTAAGATGGAGTTGGTTGAGGCTATAAACTTAACACTTTAAAGACGACAGATAGTAGTAGACACCCGGTTTCCGAGGTGGCAGGCGAGCCAGGTGCAGAAACCGGGTTTTTTAACTATTCTGGATGAATTTAGCGGAAAAGTACATCTGATCGCATTGTCAGGGTCAGATCTTGTTCTGGGTTAATCACAACGACATCCACCTGACCGCGACCAATGAAGACTCCCGCCAGAGCCCCTAGTCCCGCGCCGCCGAGAACTTCCTCAGTGGCGATCGCTTTATCTCCGAGTACCCCCGCCAAAGCCGCCGCCGCCGCCGCACCCACAGCAGCACCTTTAAGGATATTACCAGCAGAAGGACCACGACGGACGGTTTCCGTGCGGGTGACAACGTTAGAATTAGCATCAAGACGATATCGGCGATTGTTGCTGATAATCACCTCATTAGCCACAAACTGAGAACCACCAGAAGCGGGTCGCAATTCCCCAACAATTTCCGCCCCTGCGGGTATCCAAACCCGTCCTTGGTTAGTACGGATATCTTGGGCGACTACCATAGTCAGAGCGGTCGTTTCTGTGGGGGTGAGAACGATTCTATCAGCTTCTGGGTATTCCACGGGGATAGTTGTTCCGGCGGAAATTCTTTCCCGTTGTAGAGAACCCGGTAATTGTTGGGCGCGCGCTACGGTTTGATGCAGCAATAGAGGGGCTGCTAGTCCAGTAGTTAAACCGAGGGTGAGGAAGATAGATGTAGCAGAACGGTAGAGTTTTTGGTGGAACATAGTTTACATTATCCTCGGGTGTAAATTAATTGATTTGTCTCTATTGACGTGGGTTGTTTGAATTTAGTTCACAATTTCTGGAGAAATTTGTTTAACCCGGACAGTTAAAGTTGGCAAAAAGCTGACGGAAACGGCGATCGCTTAGTTGAGCGACAGGGTAGGTTAATTAGGCTGTACTGGCGGTATTTAGCACATCAGCGCTCACCCTGTCTCTATAGTCTATCTGGGTTAAATATTAACCGAGATTTTAGGGAACAGGCACAGAATATTCTCTTTCTCGGACGGCGGGACCTCTGACCACAATGCGGAAGCGACGAGACGGGGGGAGGTTGGCGATTAAATCGAATTTACCTTCAGAATCCGTGACGATCGCCCGATTATCAATATAAACTATATCCATCGGATCAACTTGTCCTACAATTCTAGCTCTCCTAGGGCTAAGTCGCGTTACCTGAAACACTTGTAAATCAGACAAAGGTGGAGTTAGATCAGGAGCAGTGGGAGGTAGGTTAAGGTTAACTACGGAGGATTTTTCTCTGTTAATTTGGGTTTCTTGTCCCTCTGCGGAAGCGCCCACAATACCTTCAACGGTGCTAATACCCGTTTTACCATCTGGTCCAACATCGACCCCAAAGGAAGTTCCCCTAACTCCGGCGACAGTTACAGGGGTTTCTACTCGAAAAGGGGAGGTTTCCACAGACTCTTCAGAGTTTTGGGAGTCTTGGCTAAATATTCCTTCCCAGTTTAGGGCGGCGATTTCCTGGGGGGGGTGAGAAGCGGTAGAATTACGGAATGGGGCGCTAACAAAACGGGCGATGGAAGACCTAACCCGACCTTTGGAAATAAAAACAACGGTTTCTTGGTTAGGGTCGAGTCCTGGTTGTCCTGATAGGCTTCTAATTTCCAGGGTGGTGTTTTCTGCTAATTCCAAAACACCGATATTGCTATCTACTCGTAAAATAGCGATCGCACGTCTTCCGGTTGTGATCACGTCTCCCACCCCTAAGCGATCGCCAAATTGGGCTGGTCTACCATTAATGGTAACTCTCCCCTGGAGTTCCTCTACCATCAAACTGCGGGTGGCGGTCCGGTCAACCTGGGATAATGGGGAGGTATTAGCGATCGCCGGTTTAATAGCCCCGAAGATACCTAATTCCATCATGGTAATGGCGATCGCCGTCATTCCCGGTATCAGAAAGAAGGCATACTTGAAAAAGTTGTCACCGTTGGGCTTTAGCCAACTCGTCCCTGTTGTTACCATTTTCCTAATTAAATCTATGCTGTCGCTTCAGTTTACGCAATTTACCCGCCGGGTTATCCCCTTAGTTGCTGTGGTCTCCTTAGCTTTAGTCGGATTTACTCCGATTTTAGTTGCCATAGGTGAGGAGGTTACTACCCCAGATCCACGTCTGACAGAGGCTGATACCGCTTTTGCTGCGGGGGTAAAATTAGTACAAGAGGGATCTCCAGAATCTCTACAACAAGCCCTGGTTGAGCTTAACCAAGCCCTAATATTGTATCAACAACTGGGTTTAGGGTCTCAGGCGGCTGAGACTTTCCTGGGTTTGGGATTAGTTTATAAGACCTTGGGGGACTTGCGAGCCAGTTTAGAGGCTTATCAGGAGGCTTTGAGTTATTATCAGAGTAGCGATCGCATTTTGGATGCTGCCTATAGCCTCAACCAAATTGGCAAAATTCATTATGAGTTAGGGGATTATCAAAAAGCAGTTGAAGTCTATCAACAGGCGATTATTTTTTATACTCAAGGGGGAGATCTCCGGGGGAAAGCCTACGCTTTAAATAATTTGGGGGCGGTATATGAACCTTTAGGGAAGTTTCAAGAAGCCCTGGAAGTTTACACCCAAGCCTTAGAATTACACGAGCGGGCTAATAATAGGGTAGGATTGGCTAGTAGTCTGAATAATTTGGGTTTGCTTTATGATGCTTTGGGAAATTTTGAACTGAGTTTAGATTATTATAAGCGATCGCTTAGTTTGTGGCAAGAGTTAAATCATGCCCATGGGGAAGCTAGTACCCTCAATAATATAGGGTTATATCATGAGTCTCAGGATGATTTCCAGCCGGCTTTACAAAGTTTTCAACAGGCTTTAGGACGATATCAGGAAATTGGCGATCTTCGCGGAGAGGCTACTACTCTTAATAATATTGGCTTTACCTATACTAGGTTGGAAAACTGGAATGCTGCACAACAGTCTTATCAGCAAGCCTTACCTTTATGGGAGGAAATTGGCAACCGTAGCGGACTGGGAAGCACTTTAAATAATATCGGTGTGGTTTCTGCTGCACTGGGAGAGTTTGACCGGGCTTTAGAATTTTATCAGCAGGCTTTAGTTATACGCCAAGAAATTGGCGATCGCTCTCGGGAAGCCCTATCTTTATATCGAATAGCGATCGCCCAGAGGGAATTAGGTAATCAAGATGATTCTTTAATGGCTATTCAAGCCGCTATTGAGATTATAGAAGACTTGCGGACTAATGTAGTTAGCCAAGATTTAAGAACCTCATTTTTTGCATCCAAACAAGAATATTATGAGTTTTATATTGACTTGTTAATGGACTTCCATCAACAAAATCCGGGACAAGGATATGATGGTTTAGCCTTAGCAGTTAGTGAACGAGCAAAAGCGCGATCGCTTTTAGATTTACTAGCCGAAATTTCCGGAGAAGTTCAAGGAGGTATTGACCCGCAAATACTAGCTGAAAAACAACAAATTCAGCAACAATTAGCCGCTGCAGAAGAACGTCGCATTCAACTACTCAGTCAACAACATACAGACTCTCAAAAAACCGCCATTGATAATGAATTAGAACAGCTACTAATTAAATACCGCAGTATTTTAGGTCAAATTCGCGCTACCAGTCCCCGCTATGCCGCCCTAACTCAACCAGAACCCTTAAATTTAGCCGAAATTCAAGAAAGCGTTATCGACAAAGACAGTGTATTGTTGGCTTATTTTGTTGGAGAAAAACGGAGTTTTCTCTGGATAGTTACTCACAACTATATTAGTAGTTATGAACTCCCAGGTCGAGAAGTTTTAGAAGCCGAAACCAAGAGGTTTAGGGATAGTTTCATTTTTGGCAATCTCAGAATTAGACGAACTTTAGCAGAAAATGCTGGTAAAAACTTGGGTCAAATTCTCCTCGAACCCTTATCTAATTATACTGATAAAAGTCGGGTTTTAATAGTACCTTATGGAGTCTTAAACTTTGTTCCTTTTGTCGCCCTCGCTTATCAATCCAGTGATGAAGAATATCGACCATTAATTATTACCAGAGAAGTCGTAACTCTCCCATCTGCTTCCGCTTTAGCGGTTCTGAGAAATGAACTTTTTGGCCGGCAACCAGCAGAAAGATACTTAGCAATTTTGGCAGATCCGGTGTTTGGCACTAATGATGAAAGATTGCATAATAATAATGAGATTACTTCAACTTCTTTGCCTCCTGATTTAGAGCAATCGGCGCGAGAGTCCGGCATCTTATTTGACCGCCTACCTTTTACACAGACGGAAGCCGAACAAATTGTATCTTTATTTCCCGCAGAATCTTTTAGCAAAGAATATGGTTTTGCGGCTACCCGCGAGGTGGCTATCAGTGATAAAATGAGTCAGTATAGAATTATTCATTATGCTACTCATGGGATACTCAACAGCCAAAATCCTGAACTGTCTGGCTTGGTGCTTTCCTTGGTTAATCCTGACGGTCAGCCTGTCAATGGTTTTGTGAGACTACATGATATTTTTAACCTAAATTTACCCGCTGATTTGGTGGTTTTAAGTGCCTGCGAAACGGGTTTAGGGCAACAGGTTAGGGGAGAAGGTTTGGTGGGACTTACGAGGGGATTTATGTATGCTGGCGCGGCGCGTGTGGTGGTGAGTTTATGGAGTGTAGATGACCAAGCTACAGCAGAATTAATGGTGTTATTCTATCGTTATATGCTCGACAATGGTCTCTCCCCCGCCGCCGCACTTCGTCAAGCACAAATTGAAATCTGGCAAAACTCTCAATGGCATTCTCCCTATTATTGGGCGGGTTTTACTATTCAGGGAGAATGGCAAAATTAGCGAGATGGTGGGTACGCGATCGCTTCATAATCACCAACCCAGGAAGTGATGAACCGCGTATTATATTAAGGATTGATGAACTGGTAGCGTCAGACCCTTGTATAATAAGTGTTATGGGAATGAATGAACCTGACGCACCAGATAGTCAATTATGGAATTGTACGCGATCGCTTGCTCATCAAAGACCTAGGAAGTGATGAACTGCGTACCTGATTAAGGATTCAATTAAAAATACTCAGATTAAGCGATCGCACTATTTCTTCAATTAAAAATAAACCGGCTACTGAATTTCCGGTATCATCAAGAGGAGGACTATAACAAGCGATCGCCCCCCAACCGGGAATCACCGATAAAACCACCCCACTGACTCCCGACTTAGTAGGGACTCCCACCCGGACCGCAAATCGACTAGAGGCTTCATATAACCCACAGGTCATCATCAATGCTTTCACCTGTCTACAGGGTTCTATCCAAGTCGGTTGAGGAGGCTGCAATAATAACATCCCCAATTTAGCCAGATCTTCCACTGTGGCAGACAAACAACAAATATGATTGTAAGCATCAATAGCAGTGATCGCATCAGAAATAGTCCCCCGGTGATATAATTCCGTAGTGATGGCATCATTACGAGAATTGGGGGCCGAACGCACAGAATTGAGCGTATCGTGATCCAATTGCAGACAACAGCCGCCCCAATGATTTAACCAATCACATAATACTTGGCATCGTGTTTGTCCATCAGGGCCAGGAAGCAACGCCGATAAAGCGATCGCACCACTATTAATCATAGGATTACGGGGCCAGCCACCATCAGCCTGCAATTGTTCCAGAGAATTGAACGGGTAATCAGAAGGTTCCATTCCCACCTGTGCAAATATGCGATCGCCCCCCAACTCTACCAACATATACAACAACAGAAATGGCTTAACCACACTCATCAGGGAAAATCTCAGATCACCATTGCCTAATAAATAACAGTTCCCCTGGGAATCTAAAACTTGAACTGCGAATGCCTTGGGACAGGCTATGGCTAACTGAGGAATATAGGTCGGTAAACTGCCTTCATCGCTGCGAGACTTAGCAGCTTCAACCCATGTCTCTAGTTGCACCAGGTTTAAACTCAATCTTGCCCGACTATTCATAGGCTTATAGATTAACCAAAACTCTATTATCTATTTTGACTCCGATTTGGGAGAGTTATATAAACCACCAGATTGAGTTTGTTATCTGTTGGCTGCTATAGTTTCTCTGAACTGCGCCGGAATATGGCAAGATGGGTTAGGGAAAAAAATAATAATTTATGCTGAATTTGTCCAAGTCCATAATGAATACCTGTAAACGCTGGCTGAAAACTGGCCTGATTGCCCTATTGCTGTGTGTTCTTTCCGTCGGTCTGAGCGCCGCTTGGTGGGATGGCGGCAATAGTACGCCAAAACGGGAAAGTGTCTTACCTGCTGGTAATGCTATTACTGATGGTAAGGCTCTCCTGCGCTATGCTCTCCCTATTGACAATGAGCCGATTCGCAAATTTCAGGGTAGCCTTGAAGAGATTGCTGATCGCATTAGGGGTAAACGCTGGAGTCCTATTAAGGGAGATATTACCACTGCTGCTAGGATTCTATCTATCAATGAAGGGGATATTTTGGCTAGTATCCCCGACGCGCGCCAAGCTGAAGCTAAGGCTATTATTGAGGAACTCAGAGCCGAAATTGAGCGAATGCGATCGGCTTTGGATGTTAAAGATGGTGAAACACTCCTAGAAACCCGCGCCTCTATGTTGTCTCAGGTGACTCAGCTTCAGGAAATGATGGTTGGAGAATTTCCTTTTGAGGTCCCCGCAGAATATGCCAATATCCCCCAACTCAAAGGCCGTGCTACCGTCAAGATGACTACCTCTGAAGGCGATATTACCCTCGTCGTCGATGGTTATAGCGCTCCGGTAACGGCCGGTAATTTTGTGGATTTGGTGCAACGTGGGTTTTATGATGGGTTGGAGTTTATCCGCTCCGAAGAGTCCTATGTTTTGCAAGTCGGAGATCCACCCGGTCCAGAGGAGGGATTTATTGACCCCGACACAGGCGAATATAGGGCTGTTCCTCTGGAAATTTTGGTGCGTGGGGACGATGAGCCTACTTATGGGATTACCCTAGAGGCGGCGGGTCGTTATCGTGATCAGCCAGTTTTGCCCTTTTCTGCTTATGGAACTGTCGCTATGGCTCGTCCTGAAAGTGACCCGGACGGCGGCTCTTCTCAGTTTTTCTTCTTCTTGTTTGAACCAGAACTGACTCCGGCGGGACTTAATTTGCTTGATGGTCGCTATTCTGTGTTTGGATATGTGACCGAAGGTAAGGAAGTTTTGCGGAATTTGACACAGGGTGATGCGATCGCATCTGCTAAGGTCATTCAAGGGTTAGAAAATTTGGTTCAACCTAAGAAGTCCGCTTAACCAAGCCTTGAAAGTGGCAATTAATAAATTGCCACTACCCACTATTATCGATGATTGTACTCTCTCATCATTTGTGCCAGCTATTATGGCTATTTTAGAATTAGTATCTGTGGCTGCTTTGGGTGTTCTCGTGGGATTATTCCTGTTTAATATCAATTCTAAACGGGAAGAACAACGCCAGCTTGATAATGCTTTTTATCAATTAATTGAATCCCAAGATGGCGAAATTTCTTTAATTCAATTAGCCGCTTTGGCGCGGGTTAGTGCTGATGTCGCTCAAGAATATTTAGACCGACAAGCCGGGGTATTTGCTGCTATTCCTGAGTTTGATCAAGATGGTAATACCTTCTATCGATTTCCCCGCCTACGGCTTCCTAAGCAGTTTCCAGAGCGATCGCCTAATCAGGATTGGTAAAACCCCCACCATAAAATCAGTATATCTATAACCTGGTAATTACCGGAAAACTCAGGAAAATTTATACAAATAGCCATCTCTCCTAAAAACAGGTTTCAAATCTATTGGCTTCACTGAAAACTGAGTTTGGTCAGGTTTGGTTAAAACAAAACTGCCACGACTCGACGGGGTGATTCTACCGATTCCTTATGTCTTATGCTTGGCTATATCCCCGGTAAGCCATCCCTTAATTGGTTTTAATGGGTTATGGCGAATCGGAAGCCTCTTGTTAGGAGCCGCTTTTTGACGACCACCGCGCCCAAAACAAGTAATTAGTAGTGGCTGGTGAGTTTTAATTTTCAACCGGGTCGGGGTGCTTTTCCCAACACAAGCCGCATCTAGCCAATGGGTTTTCGGTAATCCTTGAACCGTCCGATTATATTTTGTTAAACCTCCAGTGCCAATTTCAATGGGTAATCCAGTTAGCTTCAGGCCGTTAAACAATGCCCATCGGGTAGAGTTGACGGCCGCCGCATTTTTCAGGGGGGCCTTGGCCTGAACTAGCAACAGCTTCAAGATTTCGGGTTTGGTATCCAGAAACTCACGGGCCGACTGAGAACCTTTTTTCTGATGGCATTTATGGCAAGCAATAGCCAGATTGCTAACTCGGTCGGAACCACCCTTGCTTTTTGGCTGAATGTGTTCGATTTCTAAAGGGATATTTTTGGCACCACAGTAGGCACACTGGTGTTGCCATTTCGTCAAGAGATATTCTCTCAACTCGTATCCAAACAACACCCCTTGCTGGTATTCAACTCCAGATATTTCCGGGTTGAGCAGCTTTTGGGTGTCAAACCGTACCAACTCCATTGATATGTCCGTTATCGGACATGAGGAAATCAGTCGATTTACCCAGGTCAAGGTGGTTTCAACTCGATGTTTGAGGCTGGGAGCCAACCATCCATCTGGGCGCTTTCTGTTATTGAATCTGGCTTGACGGTAACGAGTTTTTCGGCAACGACGGTGGCGGCGAACCAGGCGACGTGCAGCTAACTTGGCTCGGATTCTATCTCCTCTATGAGCCAATTCAGCCCCCCAGATAACTGCACCTGTCTTCTGACTGACTAAGGCAATACCCGTCACTGATGCCCCTGGGTCTAACTTGACCCGTAATGGTTCATTGCCCGGGTTCTCAACGGTTTTCTTGAGGATAATTGTAAATGGATAAGTCCTAAAGACTGCGGCTAAACCCTGCTTCAAAGGCTTTCTGGCTCTAGCCGGATGAGTGGGACTTAACGGTTGCCCCAGTGTGTCAACCACAAAAACGTAATTTTGGTAATTTGGCATTTAAGCCATCTCCCATATGGGGTAATGTTTGCCTCGGTCATGTTAAAGGGGCTTTTTACGTCTAGCTCACTCGAGATTGCCAATCCACTCATCTCATTCCTTAAAGATAGACGACAGAGCAACAGGCTGGCGTTCACCTGTGGGTGTCATCACCCCCTTAACGTAGGTCTAATCCTAGACCTGCATCTTGCAGACTCTGTGAGGAGTAATTTCCGGCTCCTGCCGGAAATTACCGGATTTTATGCAAGAGTTAATAGCTGGTGGTCAACTGTTCGTTTTTTTTGATAAGTACAACGTTTAGGAAGAAAAAAATGTTATCATGGATACGAAAGGTGCGAAACGTTCGGGCATGAAATAGGGTTGAGATACCTGAAATAACCGCCCGGTAGGGACTTAAACCCCTCGGTTGAATATAAGGAGCGCACTCCTGAACATCCCTATAACTGTTTATATGTCCCGACGATTTGTATCATACGATACCAAATCAAGGCAGGGAACCCAGGGTCAAGGCACATTGTAACAAATCGTAATAATTCTTAACATAATGAGAAAGTTATGATAAAGGTGCTAAGGGTAAAAGCGATAGCCACCCCCAGTTTTGGGACTCACAATCCTAGGACTGAAGCGGGGAACGGAAGGCTCCGAGGTGTAACCTAACACCAGAATCGAGACCACTGCCAACCATCCATGATTAGGGAAACCGAATGTCTGGCTTGAACCATCGTCATTATTGAGTAGCGTAATAGGTTGCCACGCTGCGCTCAAAAGAGCAAGGGGAAAAGTAGGGTTTTCCATACAACACCTACACAGACCTTTTTAAGTACCCCGGTGGAAAGGACAAGTCTAAAGATGGAATGCCCATATAAACGGAACGTTTAAACCCCTTTTTTTTTTAGGCTCTCGGCAGGTACATCTTGTTGAGTAGTGAAAGTGTAATCGTATGCCTTTAAGGGGAAGGGATGTGACTGAAAGCCAATGCCTAATTGTAATGGTTAGGATATGCCCACTAGTCACGGTGTAGATATAGTTACTGCAATCAACAGGAGTTTAACGGCGAAAGCGAGTTTAAACACTACGATGTTGTATTTAGCTCCAAAAGTTGAAGTACAAAAGCAGGGGTTGGTAACCCTGTTCCCGTTGCCAAGGGGTATCTACATCAGGAGCCGTGTGATGCGAAAGTATCAAGCACGGTTTTGAATAGGAGTGGGGGAAGGCGACTTCCCTCTCGACCCCTACCTGCGAGACCTTCGGGTATGAAATAGAGCTGAAATGGGCGTGGGGACTACCCGGTGAGGACTTCAACCCCTTGGTTGATTGGGTCGCATCCCTGACCATCCCATAACACAGCCGGATTTTTGGGCCCACCTTCGAGACTTCCAATATGGTTGCCAAGGTGAAGCGTCTAATCAGGTCTAAGACTGCCCGAGCCATGCTGACATGGGCGCATTATCGATTCAAACTAACCCTGAGACATCAAGCGCGGAAATAACTGAACAGTTGTAGATGTGACCGAAGAATACACCAGCAAAACCTGTACTCACTGTGGTCATGTCCATTCCCAGCTAGGTGGCTCAAAAGTGTTCCGATGTCCTGAGTGCGGGTTCACTCTACCACGGGACTGGAACGGTGCTTTTGGAATCTTTCTAAAAGCTTTGCGGGATACCGCCTCTGTTACCTTAACGGGTAATAGTGCTATCGTCGCATTGTCCGGGAACAACCGGAAAAATGTCGCGTAAATGTATCAGACGGTAAAGGATTCGGGAAACCGAATCTTACTAAGATGTGCGTTTGTTTGGAGAGGTATCAACTGGGCTAAAGTTCAGCGGTACGTCTTTAAGCTCCAAAAGAGGATATACCAAGCAGCTAAATCGGGACAAGATGCAAAGGTTAGAAAGTTGCAACGTCTACTGGTGAAATCATATTATGCCCGGCTCTTAGCAGTGCGGCTGTAGGGGCGGGTTCCACGGTCAGCCATGCTTCCCAACAGTCAGCCTAATAAACCCGCCCCTCAAGCGGGTCAAGGCAAAAAGACGGCTGGAGTAGATGGGGTGATAGCGTGCGAGACGTTTAGGAATGAAATAGGGCTGCAATGCCTGAAATAACCTCCTAGTGGTACTTCCACCCCTTGGTGGAATATAAGGGATTCGCACCCCTGACCATCCCATAACTATCTATGTGTCTCAACATCTGGCTTCGACAACCAGATAAGGCAGAGAGACTCAAGGTCAAGACTGAGCGAAAAAAAAGAGGGAAGTTGTGAACCCCTTGAGTATAACGTAAGGTTGAGAGTAACGGCGGTAGCCACCCCCAATTTGAGGATTCACACTCCTAGGGTTGAAGCGGGGAACGGAAGGCGTAATAGAGGAACCTACCTCTCACTCGACCACTGCCAACCATCCATGATTAGGGAAACCGAATGTCCGGCTTGAACCATTGTAATGCGTCAGTAGCGAAATAGGTTGATACGCTGCGCTCAAAAGGGCGAGGGAAAAAAAGTAGGAGGCTGCTATAACTACCTACACAGACCTTTAAAAGTACCCCGGTGGATAGGACAAATCTAAAGATGGAATGCCCGCATAGATGGAACGTTTAAACCCCTCATTGGCTCTCAAGTGGCGGGATGTACCCGTGGAGTAGTGAAAAAGTGTAAGCGTATGCCTTTAAGGGGAAAGGATGTGATGGAAAGCTAATGCCTAACTGTAATGGTTAGGATATGCCCACTAATCACGGTGTGGATATAGAGACCGCGATAAGTAAGAGTTTAATGGCGAAAGCGAGTTTAAAGACTAACGCAAGCATATAGCTTTGAAAGTTGAGGTCATAAAGCAGGGGGTTGTAACCCTGTTCCCAGTGACAAAAGGGGTATCTACATCAGGAGCCGTGTGCTGGGAAACTTTCACGTATGGTTCTGAATGGGAGGGGATGGTGGTGACTCCATTCTCGACCCCTAACAAAATGCTCTTACCGTGAACCATGATTACTTACTGTCCAAAATTCATTGTCCCAGCATAATCAAACGCAACCTGAAACAATGGTTAAAAGCGGGAGTGCTAGACAACGGTGTATTCAAGGATACAGAAGCAGGGACACCACAAGGAGGGGTGATTAGCCCACTCCTAGCCAACATTGCACTGGATGGGATGGCTAGGTTAATTGAAACAATGTATCCCAAGAAAAAGGGAGTAATACAAGCAACCACAATAAGATACGCCGATGATTTCGTAGTAATATCACCTTCACTCGATATCATTGAACAGTGCAAAACTGCAATTTCCAAATGGTTAAAACCTGTAGGACTAGAAATCAAACCTGAAAAGAAAAGAGTGTGTCATACACTAAACCCCATACAATACGAGGGTAAAACTGAAGAGCCAGGATTCGATTTCTTAGGATTTAATATCAGACAATACCCAGTTGGAAAATACAAATCTGGAAAAACAGGTGGAATGGCAAGCCGACTCATCGGACATAAAACCTGCATAAAACCCAGCAGAAAAGCAGTTAAAGCCCACACAGAAGTGATTAAGGGTGTAATAAAAAAACATAAAATAGCACCCCAGTCAACCTTGATAAGTAGACTTAACCCGATAATACGGGGATGGTCAAATTACTACTCAGGGGCAGTTTCAACCGAAACCTTCAGTAAACTAGACCACATAGTCTGGCAAATGTTAAGGGCATGGACAGCTTCAAGATGCGGAAAGGCAAACCACGATAAGTTAGGAAACTACTTCAAACGTGGAAAAATTAAACTTAGCAATGGAAAAGAAAGACAGGAAACTTGGTTATTTCAAACCAGAGATGGACTCACATTATGGCAACATGATTGGACTCCATTGGTCAGACACACGCTAGTTCGCCCGGACGCGACGCCATACGACGGAAATTGGACTTACTGGGCAACCAGAAAAGGACAAGCAATCGATACACCGACAAGAGTAGCCAAACTACTCAAAAAGCAAAAAGGTAAGTGTGCCTGGTGTGGGCAATACTTCACCCCATCAGATTTAGTTGAGGTAGACCACATTGTACCTCGAAGCCAGGGTGGTAAAGATGAGTACAAGAACCTTCAGCTATTACACCGCCACACCCGCGATGACAAAACAGCCCTAGATGAGGCTGATGCTGTGTCCTTAACAGAGGAGCAATCAAACTAGGAGCCGTGTGAAGGGAAACTTTCACGCACACCTTTTAAATTGGAGGGGTAGGTCTATCTCGACCCCTAATTGAATTGAAAATCGGTTATTTTTCCTGCCTCTGTAGGGTTGTTATAGGGTGTACCCGTCTAGTGTTTTCCCCAAGACTTAGTTTCAGAAATCTTATAGATGATGAGTAACGGAGTCGGGTGTGAGATTCCTGTTAAATTGCTTCAGGAAGACGAAAGAGGGAAACAATGAGCCAGAACCCTTGAGCGATAGCCCTTGAGAAGTAGGGTATCAATATCAAAGGGAGTTGAATCATGGCATATCATAGGATTTTAGTAGCGCTAGATAGATCGAATCATAGCGAACTGGTTTTAGAGCAGGCGATGGAACTAGCGCAAAACAACTCAGCGGAACTAATGATTTTTCACCGCCTGGAGGTGAGCGAACCGGACCCCTATGGTTTTAGCGATCTTCATGCGACTAATATTGCTCGTTACTCGCGAATTATGCAGGATCGGCTAGAGAGTGAACTGGACCAGATCCGCAGTTGGCTAACAAGTTGTACTCGTCGTGCTACGGACCAGAATATCACTGCTGACTGGAATTGGAAAATGGGGGATGCGGGGCGGTGCATTTGTCAAATAGCCAAAGACTGGAATGCGGATCTAATCGTGGTAGGACGCAGGGGATACGAGGGGGTAATTGAGGCGTTGCTGGGAAGTGTGAGCAACTTTGTGGTTCATCGCGCCCCCTGTTCGGTTTTAGTAGTACAGAGTAGCGATCGCCATTAAGAAAACATTAAGATCAAACGAAATCAAATAGCGATCGCCCAAATGGGAACAGAGTCCCGGTAAGTTTAAACGGATCTATTTAGGTTTAGTTCTAACACTTACCGGGCCATTAACAGTAGTTTGACAAGCCAAGCGGTAGGTATCAGGTTTTTTCTTGAGCATTCGTTCTTCCACCGGAGTTTTAGGGGAGAGATTTTCCATACCCTCAACCACTTCCACAATACAAGTACCACATTGACCGTAGCCGCCACAGTTGAGGAGTTTTCCCTTTAAGGTATACAAATCAATCTGATTTTCCATCGCTTTGAGTCGGAGATTTGCGCCATCAGCGGCAATAACTTCGCGGTTTTCGTTGACAAAATTGATGTTAGCCATGATGAATTTTTGAATCTAGGAAGGTTAGGTTGACAGAGATTTTGTTGTTATCAGACAAGGCTTTGAGGAAAGGAAGTTTCCCAAAGTGTCTACCAAATAATCCGTTTTTGGGGAAACCGACATCCTTGGACAAGTGAATTGCAGTTAAGGTTGATCTTGAAGGATATTATCGGGGAGATTGCTAACAAATCGCCTCAATTGAGCCAGAGCGCGGTTATAACCAATAATTGCTCTGAGTAACTGGTTTTGGGCGCGAGTGAGGCTAGTTTCTTGGTTAATGACATCAGTTTGAGTACCGACACCAGCTTGGAAACGGAGTCTAGCCAATCGGAGAGCTTCTGTAGCCTCCTCAACGCCTAAGTTAGCAACTCCAATGTTCTCAAAACTAGCTTGTAGGTTAAAGAAGGCCTCTTCAATTTCTCGGCGGATCTGGTTGCGGGTTTGGGAAAAGCGTTCTTCAGCGATCGCTATACCAAGTTCCTGTTGTCTAGCCCTAGACCTAGCCGCACCCCCATCAAAGAAATTCCAACGTAGCTGTAGTTGAACATTATAACCATCAGCCCAACCCTGAGCCGCAAAGCGATTAGCGTCATCAGAAAGCTGTCCAAGAACGTTATAACTAGCGGAACCAGTTAAATTAGGTCGAGTTGCAGATAAAGCCTGTCTGCGTCTTTCTGCAGCTAGATTACGGTTAACTAACTGTGTTTCCAACTCGGGGCGATTCCTATAGGCGAGGATGATAGTTTCATTGAGGGTAAATTCCCAAGTTCCCGCCAAGGATATCGGGTCTGCTGCGACTAAATTGACATTTTGACTGACATTTAATAGGCTAGCGAGATTGCGCCGAGATGTTCTTTGGGTGCTAATAGCGCTAGTCAAATCCTGCTGGGTGCTGGCGAGGGTAACACGAGCCTGTAAAACCTCAAACCGAGTACCCACCCCAGCGCGTTCGAGGGCTTCTGCATCCTCCAAACTTTTTTGAGCATTGCGAACAGCGGCGCGCTGAATTTCGACTTCCGCATCGGAGGCTTGTAGGTTATAGTAGGTTTGGGCGACGCTAAGATAACTTTCTTCAATCACCCGTTCGAGTTCTAACTCTGCGGCTCGCAGTTGCTGTTCGGCTTCTCTAATTCGCGATCCTCTGGCTCCACTTAAACCAAAATCATATTGAATTTGCAGGGAGTTATCAAAGCTGGTAGATCCAAAGGGGATCTGAAAGGAGGTTGTGTCAACTTCACCTCTAGCGGCGGCTTGACGGCGTTGATTGCGAATCCGACGATTTTGGGCGCGGGTGGATATGGTGGCTCCTGCTGTTTCGGAACGGGTCAAGCTGGAGGTGAATGATAGGGAAGGGAACAGTTCTGCTTGAGCAACTCGCAACCCCGCGAGATTTTGCTCAACCTGGAGTTGTAGAACTTGGATTTCTGGGCTGTTGCGCCGCACCAAATCAAATGCTTGTTCTAGGGTAATCGGAACGGTTTCTTCGATTTCTACTTCCCCAGGTTGACTGGGAAAATGCAGGGGGTTAGTGCTGGGTAAAACTATTGAAGGTGGTTCAGTGCGTAAGGTTCCATCTGGATACCTTTGGGGGTATGGCTCGGTAGGGGGTGTCAAGTCAGGGATTTGAATTTCTGGTGTATCTACTTGGGACAGTTGTACTGGTGCTGTCAGATTATTTGCGATCGCAGATTGACCATGAGAATTGTTACTGATAGCCACTTCTTGTGAGGGGCTTTCGGAAGATACCTCTGTGGCGGAGTTTACATCAGTTGAGGGGGCGATCGCATCATGGTTAGGAGACTTAGCCTGATATTTTCCCGGCAAGTCTACTGATTCTAAGGCTAACCCATCATGGTTAGGAGACTTAGCCTCATATTTTCCCAGCAGGTTGGGGGGGGTTTCCATGAACCCGTCGTTACTCAAGGTTTCTCCAATGGTGTCATGGGAAGACAATTCTGGAGTCTGTGGGTCAATTTGACCAGCTACAAGGCTAGTGTCGTTAGGTTCATGGTCAGTAATGGGGGTTTGAGCAGTTGGTGAGGCTACAAATTTGGTTGGTTTTTGCTTGAGAGTTGATTCTTGAGTTAGAGGATGGTCAGATAAGCTATCCTGGGACTCAACAGGCGAAGGCACTGCTTCTCCCTGCCCAACATTGAACAACACAATTGCTCCACTCACTCCCACAGCCATCAAATAGCGAAGAACAGGCATAATTTTTTCAATATACTCAGTCTGCAAGTCCAGAACTCATTTTAAAGCAAGGTTGAAGTATTACTCGAAAATGCCCAATATTAATCGCCATTTTCGGGAATGATGGTAATTTTCACAGGCCTGGGGGCGTTGTCAGATGGGGCATTGAGGGGTGTTTTCATTAATGCGATCGCTTTTGCCAATCAAAATCTCCGTATTTTTACGGACATTTTAGCAGTGATTGGTGTTCACAATTCAAGAAATGTCCGAGAAATTACTGTTGGTGTTTCTGGGAATTTATCTTAACCTGAATATAGGGGCTGCCAATTAGTTAGCTGTCAGCCTGACTATTACAAAATTGCTCCATCCCACACCTGCTATGATGATGAAACCGATATCGTTCTCCGAAAAAAATTTACAGGATATCCCCCAACTGCTTCGTCAACTCCGGGGAGATTTAGAGTTGTCCCAAGCTGAACTGGCGGAATTTCTGGGTGTATCTGCACAAACTATTAACCGCTGGGAAAATGGACATTCTCAGCCTTCCGCCATCTCGATTAATTTGATGCAACATAAGTTAAGTTCTTTGGATTCTCTCAAAGATGTCAAAACTGTTAAGGCTAATTTATCACAGCCTAGTAATAGTCTACGACAGGCTGATGTAGCCCGCATTCTTAATGTTTCGTTTCAGCGAGTGCAGACTATTAGGAAGCGACATTACATAGAATTTACCTGGGATAATACTATTGATGCTTGGGTGACATCTCGGGAAGAAGTACAGCGCTATATTGACAATAAAGGGAAGCGTCGGAAACGAACAATTGATAATTAATGAATTGAGCACAGCCCTGGAGCCAAGGCCTACTTGGTCTCTAGTATTACCTGATAATATTCGAGGGGGGCTATGTTTGCGATTCGATTAAGCCTTGGGGAGGGGTGATTTCCAAACGGCGATTCTCTAAATCCACAACGGGGACGATATCCTTAACAAAGGGAATTAATACGGTTTTGGGTTGCTTTGCTTTGGTTTGGAAATGGCGCTTGCGACGTTTATTTTGGGGAATTTTCTCTAGTTTAGCTTGTCGTTCTGTATCGGTGGCGAGGTCTTCCTCGGTGGGGGTAAAATTTAACTGGACCTCTAACAAGTCATTTCCGGCGGGGATGACATCAATAACTGTACCGATCATGTCTTGGGTGTCTTGATTAAAGACTTCTAAGCCAATCAGGTCTAATACATAAAACTCATTATCGTCTAAATGGGGGCGCGCGCCATATTGAATGAATAGGCGACTATCCCGCAAGGCTTCCGCTTGTTCGCGGGTTTCCACCCCTACCATTTCAATAGCATAGAGTCCTTTTCCAGGAATAAACCTCCCCCCCAGAAGTTCTACGGGTGATGGTTCATTTTGTCCGGGTTTTTGTAGCCAGCGGGTTCCGGGTTCGATAAATCTTTCCGGGAAGTCAGAATTTGGATATACCCGCATCTCGCCATCTAAACCCTGAGCAGCTACAATTTTACCAATTTCGATCCAATCAGACATCTGGCCAGTCTCCTGAACCCCGACACAACACATGATAAGATTTCAGCATTTTAACCAGCATTGGCTTAGTAACTTATGACGCGGAGTTCTCGACAAGTTCCCATTTTCTCCCTACCGGGGGGAACTATCAAGCATCGTATCCCACAACAACAAGCTAGTTTAGCTGTGATTCCTATTCTACTATCTTTGGGTACGACTACAATTTTTGTGGAACCTCTACAGTGGGACGGGTCTAGGTCGAGTTCCCACATTGTAGCTCAGGCGGTAACTGAGTCGGACTGGGAATTGCGCGATCGTGTTCAAACTGAGGTAGATAGTTCTTTTCGCCGCACTCTGGCTTTATTGAATTTAGTGCTAGTGTTCCTATTTTTGCTCCCAACTATCGCGGGGGTGGGAGTCTGGTTTTTGCTGTCTAAGTTGACGGATCAAGTATTTATTGTTCAGCAAGAAATTGAGAGCCTGAAAGCTGATGCTATTGGTCAAATTGAACAGAGTATTAATGAGGCGAGAAATACTCTCTATCAATTGGAACAAAATACTACTAAGGCTGATGAAGCTATCGAGAGTCTCAAGGTGCAAACTATGATTCAAGTCCCTGAGTCGGAGACTGATGATTCCCTAGTCTCGCCAGTCTCGGAGACTACCCAAAACGCGATCGCTAATAATTCCGCTGGGATATCTGATGATTCTAATTCTCAGACTCCTGAGACGGCTGAGACTTCTGAGGATAAGGAAAAAGAACCGGAAACCCCTAGTCGTGATCGCATCATAGCTGAGGCTCATGAGCTGGCTAAACAGGCAGAAAAGTTATTTTTGTCAAATCAATTAGAATCGGCAGTAGATGCTTATAATCAGGCGTTAAAACTTGAGCCTAATTTGGCGGAAGTTTGGAATAATCGAGGGGTGGTGTTAACCAAACTCAAGCGCTATCAAGAGGCGATCGCTTCCTATGAAAAAGCCATCCAAATTCGCACAGATTATCCTGATGCTTGGAGTAATCGTGGGGTGGCTTTAGGGAAACTTAATTATTATCAAGCCGCGATTTTTTCCTATGACCGGGCGCTCGCTTTAAAACCTGATTATTTAGATGCTTGGAATAATCGCGGTCAAGCCTTGATGAATTTGGAACAGTATGACGAGGCGATCGCTTCTTATAATCAGGCTGCTAAAATTCGTCCTAATTTTTATAAAATCTGGTACAATAAGGCTCGTTGCTATGCCCTCACGGGGAATCGAGAATTGGCGATCGAAAACCTTAAACGCGCCCTGCGGATTAACCCAGATGCCGTGCAAAAGTTTGCTCAACAAGAACCTGATTTTGCCGGCATTTGTCAGGAACAAAGATTTCAACAATTGCTGAAAACTAAATAATTAAAGTTAGGTATTGGGAGATTGACTAAATATGATAAATTTGACTAAAACCTATCTCTATATGGTGGCAGGATGGCTGTTATTGATGGGTTGTTCGGGGGTATCATCCGCAGCTATACCGTCAGAAATTCAGGAATTAAACCCGACAGATATCTGGGCGCAAAATCCCTCTTTTATTAACCGTAACTCCGCGAGTCAACGCTTTTTAATTCAGAAAGAAGTTAACCATACCAGGAAACGGTTAAATCCTTTTTTGAATACATGGATATTGATAGCCGTGTTAATTCCTAGTACCATATCAATCACAATTTTAGTCTGGTTTTTCCGACAAGCACAACAGGTTAAAGCCTGTTGCCAAAACCTAGAAGCCTATAAAGAAGAAATCCTGGAACAGATTAGATATATGACCGAAAATGCTCAGGATATTATTGATGAACTTGATGCTACTGTCAATCTTAGCGAGGTACAAATAGAGGTAATTGCATCCCAGATTCAATCTTTATCTATTGAGGATGGCAGCAACTCTGCTTTTACTGTGGAAACCGAAAATTTAGAAGTTAAATAATCATGAAACGCTATCGCTTAATAATCTTGATGTGTTTAATAATTGTGATTCCCATTGGCTGGTTTAGTAAATTTTATAGCGGGCCATTTGATGGGTGGATTAACGATTCCGTATCCTCGATATTTTATGAGATGTTTTGGGTGTGGTTAGTGGTATTAATCTGGCCGCATCTTTCCCCCATATCCGTAGCGGTGGGGGTATTTATTGTTACCTCAATTTTGGAATTTCTGCAATTGTGGAATCCGCCAATTTTAGCTATGATGCGATCGCATATTATCGGGAAACTCCTATTAGGAACTACCTTTGATTGGTGGGACTTTCTTTATTATGCTATAGGTTGTATCTTGGCGGCTTTAGTATTAATTACTGTCCGAAATAAGATCGGACTCCCAAATCATCAATAATACTATCAAGATTTGCCTACAAAATTTCTGCTCAATAGAGATTTTCTTAATCTTTTTTTAAGTTCAATACCTTGACCTATCCCATATAATACGGTCAAGTAAGCAACCAAGTTAGGGCGATCGCCTGGTAAGCTAGTAGGGACAATTGTTGAAGAGGTTTATAACTTGACTATGAAAGTTGCTGTTTTTGGTAGCCAGCCCTACGATACTAAATTCTTTGATGCGGCTAATGCCCAAGGAGGAAGTCCCCATGAGTTAGTTTACTTTGAAACCAGGTTAAGGGCGAAAACCGCCTCCTTAGCCGCTGGTTTTCCGGTTGTTTGCGTTTTTGTGAATGATGAAGTAGATGCCACCACCCTAAAAACCTTAGCAGCCAATGGCACTAAATTAATAGCCCTGCGCTGTGCTGGATTTAATAATGTTGACCTGAAAACAGCAGAAGAAGTAGGTATTTCTGTAGTTAGGGTTCCAGCTTATTCACCATATTCAGTAGCTGAACATACTGTGGGTTTAATCCTTACATTAAACCGGAAACTGCACAAAGCCTATAACCGAGTCCGGGAAGATAACTTTACCCTGAATGGTTTACTAGGTTTTGACCTACATGGTACTACCGTTGGCGTGATTGGCACTGGCAAAATCGGGATGATTTTCGCTCAGATTATGCACGGTTTTGGCTGTCATCTTTTGGGTTATGATGCCTACCCTAACGATGATTTTATCAAGTTAGGAGATGCCCGATATGTAGATTTGCCGGAACTGTTTTCACAGTCAGATATTATCTCTCTGCACTGTCCCTTATTACCAGAAACCCATCACATTATTAACCAAAATGCGATCGCTCAAATGAAGCGAGGGGTCATGTTAATCAACACCAGTCGCGGACCTCTGGTTGATACAGTTTCTGTCATTGAAGGGATAAAATCCGGGATAATTGGCTACTTGGGAATTGATGTGTATGAACAAGAGGAAACACTTTTCTTTGAAGATTGGTCCGATGAAATTATCCAAGATGATACATTTCAGCTACTCCAATCTTTCCAGAATGTTGTGATTACAGGTCATCAGGCATTTTTTACCCAAAATGCCCTAACTGCCATTGCCGAAACCACCATGGCGAATATTAGTGAATTTGAGGAAGGCAAACCACTAACCAATCCGGTTAAACTACCTCATTAACCATCAAACCATCTTAATCAATTAAGGAGAAATTAATGTACATTGACGAAATTATTGCTGGCGAGATTCTTGATTCTCGTGGGAACCCCACCGTGGAAGCCGAAGTAATTTTAGAGGACGGAACCCGTGGGAGTGCCTTAGTTCCCTCTGGCGCTTCAACGGGAGAAAAAGAAGCAGCAGAATTACGAGACGGCGACCCGAAACGCTATGGCGGCAAAGGGGTTCTAAAAGCCGTTGAAAATGTCAATAATCGTATAGCCCCGGCTTTAGTTGGTATGGATGTCACCCAACAGCGGTTAATTGATTTAACCATGATTGAACTGGACGGCACACCCAACAAATCCCAAATGGGGGCTAATGCAATTTTAGCGGTTTCCTTAGCCGTAGCGCGCGCGGCTGCTAATTACTTAGGAATTCCCCTATATAGGTATTTAGGGGGCAGCAACGCTTGTGTATTGCCCGTTCCTTGCATGAATGTAATTAACGGTGGGGTTCACGCCGACAATACTGTTGATTTCCAGGAGTTTATGATTGCTCCCCATAATGCCCCCAATTTTGCGGAATCTATCCGTATGGGTGTGGAAACTTTCCATAGTCTTAAATCGCTGTTGAAAAAGAAAGGATTAAGCACTGGAATTGGCGACGAGGGTGGATTTGCGCCTAACTTAAAATCTAATGATGAGGCGGTTGAGTGTATTTTAGAGGCGATTACGGCGGCGGGATATAAGCCAGGTGAGGATATTTCCATCTGTCTCGACCCAGCCACTTCGGAATTGTGGAAAGATGGTAAATATCTGTTTTTCAAATCAGATCAATCTACTAAGACTCCTGAAGAAATGGCGGAATTGTGGAAAAGTTGGGCTAATCAATACCCGATTATTTCCATAGAAGATGGTATGGGAGAAAATGATTGGGATGGTTGGAAAGTGCTAACTAATTCCATTGGTGATAAGGTGGAACTGGTGGGGGATGATTTATTCTGTACTAACCCGGCTATTTTGGCAGAGGGTATTCAAGCCGGAATTGCTAATTCAATTCTGATTAAGGTTAACCAAATTGGGACTTTAACGGAAACTTTAGATACAATTGAGTTGGCGAAAAAACATAATTACAAGTGCTTTGTGTCCCACCGTTCAGGAGAAACGGAAGATACTACTATCTCGGATTTGGTGGTGGCAACTTGCACAGGTAAAATCAAAACTGGTTCGGGTTGTCGCGGTGAACGGACGGCTAAATTTAACCAACTGCTACGCATTGAGCGAGACTTAGGAAAGGCTGCTAAGTTCGCGGGTCGTGCTGCCTTTGTGTAAGGTATAATTAAGTAAGGCGAAATCGGTGGAGACCAGGGGTTGACTGTCTCCACTGTTCGCTATTTTTCAGAGGCGGAATTTTTTTGGGTTAATCGGACAAATAAGACTTGGACGGTTAAGGCTAATAAACCCAAAGAGGCGATGGTAAATATTCCGGTAACTAAGGCAGCACCCCCAATTACTAAGGTGCGAATGGCTATGGAAATTTGCAGGGCGGTTCGATTATCGGAATAGATGTTTTGGTTGGCAAAAGTGTGAGCGATCGCTGCAGTTAAGGAATACATGGCGATCGCAAAACCCCCAGAAAACAATCCTCCCATCAGCACCTGAAAGGGGTTGACTGATGATAAATCCGGCGATAAATCACGGCGAGACTGGTCGCCGGAATCAGAAGTAGAAATTGATGATTTTTCAGGCAGATCAGACATAATTGATGCACTCTCAAAAAATAGGCAAGTTTAAGATTCAGCCAAATGAATACCTGTGGAGACAAATTTAGTAGTCCACAATAATAAATTCTGATTAGCGATTTGATTTTGGACAGCATCGGAAACCCGGTCAGCTTCCGCCTGACTCTCCACTAAAGCGAATACGGTCGGACCGGAACCAGACATCATCGCGCCCAAAACTCCTTGGGCGATAAAGGCATCTCGCAGGTCTGCGACTTGGGGATATTCAGGTAAAGCGACTTTCTCTAAATCATTGTGCAACAACTGACCAATTTTAGCCCCATCACGTTTCATAATAGCTGCTACCATAGGTCCTGAATGCACCCGTTGCTGACGACTTTTCAGATCATCGGCTTCAGAAATGTATGAACTGCTGAACTGCTGGCGGTAGGTTTGATAAGCCCAAGGGGTGGATATAGCGATATTACGGAACTTAGCGAGGACCACATATAAGTTATCTAAATTCAGCAAGGGTGATAGTACCTCTCCCCGTCCGGTAGCTAGGGCTGTTCCGCCACTGATACAGAAGGGAACATCAGAACCAATTTCAGCGCCTAGGGTTTGTAGTTCATCTTGGGTTAAACCGAGATCCCAGATTAAATCTAAACCGACCAACACCGCCGCCGCATTGCTGGAACCGCCCGCGAGTCCGGCGGCTACGGGTATTCGTTTGTTAATTTCGATTTCGATACCGCCATAACGCGCCATCATATCGGGGAATTGTTTAACCATCAAGGCTGCTGCGCGATAGGCGAGGTTACTATGGTCGTTGGGGAGGCTAGGGTCGTTGGAGCGAATGGTAATGGCATCTATACCAATAGGGTTAATGGTAATGCGATCGCTTAAACTGATAGTTTGCAGGACCATAGCGAGTTCGTGGAAACCATCGGGGCGCGATCCGATAATTTCTAAATACAAATTAATCTTGGCGGGAGCAATTAAGGTGACAGAACGCATTAGTAGTAGTGTAAGGTAACACAAGGCAAGTTTACCATTGATTATTGAGGGGCTAATAGCAAATTACTGAGTTGAACCCATTGTTGTAGGCTGAGGTCTTCTGCGCGGACTTGGGGGTTGATGTCTAATGTTTCCAGCAGTTGGTTTAATGTTTGCGGTTCTACCTGGCTTTTGAGGTTATTGCGTAACATTTTGCGACGGGTAGAAAATCCTAATTTAACTAGGGTCTCAAGAAGTTGGGGGTTTTGGGCGGGGGATGCTATGGGACGAGGACGCAGGCGGACTACGGCTGAATCGACTTTAGGGGGCGGATAAAAGGCTGTGGCGGGGACATGACAGATCCAGTCACATTCGGCTAAATATTGGACTCTGACTGATAAGGCTCCAAAGGCTTTGGAACTGGGTTTAGCACAGAGGCGCGCGCCTACTTCTTTCTGTACCAGTAGCACGATCGCATCAAAGGGTTTAACTGCCGGTTTAGCAATAGTTCCCAGTAACCCTTCGATGATTGGTCCGGTAATATTATAGGGAATATTCGCCACTACCTTATTGGGGTTTTGGAATTTGGGAAATCCGCTCAGGTATCCATTCAGGTCGAAGTTGAGGATATCTCCTTGTAGCAATAGGAAGTTATCGATTTTGCCAAATTTTTTGGCTAGTTGAACACAAAGATCGCGGTCAATTTCCACAGCTACCACTGAGCTGACCTTGGGGAGTAGCCGTTCTGTTAATATACCTGTTCCCGGTCCAATTTCCAAGATGCGATCGCCCAGAGATAGATCCGCAGCTTCTAGGATATGGTTCAGGGTCGCAGGACTGCGTAGCCAATGTTGAGCAAATCGTTTCCGAGGTTGGGGGGAAGGCATAGTTCAGGTAGGTCCACGATACTGCGATGATTAGGATATCAGGAATTAGCCATCAATTGGTTGTTATTGATTCCCGTGGTCCTAGCCTAGGTCTGAGAATTTGGCGCAATTGCATCAAAGTTTACAGAAATCTCCAAGCCGACATCAAATTTTTACCCAAATTCAGATTTATGTGATATGATACCGTTCCTAGTAGATTGTTTTGTTGCCTTTTCAGTCAACACCTCAGTTCTACAATAGTTAGGTGTGAGAAGCGAGCGGAGGTCTGCTCGAGTTGCGCTTCAATCCACAAATTAAGGATGGTCAACTCATTATATGCACGCTTATTGGTGAATGATTCTAGTGATTGATAGGGTCTAACTTCTGTTAGGGATATGGCAAATATCCGACTTAATCAATCAACGGAACCAGTAGCAGAATCAGCCGCTTAATTCGGTTAGTTTGTAGAGCGGAAGATATCAAGATCCTGCTACCTCACCAATGAAAGTCCGCCGTGATTTTCAAATCTTGCGGAATTTAATTAGAGACCGATGTAGGTTCGTAGCAGTGAACCCGGCTTACGGTACTGGTGGGCTTTTACCCCTGGTGCTAAGGGGTGGGTATGCTTTGCGCTAGTTGCTTAATCAACGTATACAACAGCCATAGATTTGGATTTCTTTGCGAAGTCAACAGACAGATCAGGTGGTGTCTACTATCTAGGAGGTGAAACCAAAATTGACACCCACAAAATATGCACAATTTCTGAATTTTTTAACAGAAGACTTATCAATTTCCCAGGCTTCTATTGAGGCGGCACAGAGGGTACATAAGCGGTCAGAAGAGAAACATAAGTATCCTGATCCAAGTCCCCTATCGATGACACTTTGGCAATATGGACTTGTGACCCTTGAACAACTTGAGAAAATCTTTGATTGGCTGGCAACAGCTTATTGAGATATAAAAGCAGAAACGGGGTTTCTAGGTTTTTGATGGTCTCACCAAGATGGTCATAGAAACCCAGTTTCTGGCTATGATGGCGCTTTAACTGTCAAACTTTATTTTAGTTCAACTGTTGGAGGGTAGTTTCTAAGGCGGCGATCGCACAAAGAATATCGCGATCGCAAACAAAACCCAAATGCCCAATACGGAAGATTTTACCCTTGAGGTGATCTTGTCCTCCAGCCAAAACGATATCAAACTGTTTTCGCATGATAGAGCGCACCTTTTCCGCGTCTATAGACTCAGGAGGGCAAACCGCAGTTATAGCGGGACTAGCAGCATGATCGGGGGCAAATAGGGGCAAATTCAGGCCTTTGACGGCATCCCGTGTCATGGTCATTAAGCGATGATGACGGGCAAAAATATTCTCTAACCCCTCGGCTTTCATCATTTGCAAACTCACCTGGAGTGCATAAAACAGATTAACCGGGGGGGTAAAGGGGTTAGTATTTTTAGCTGCCGTTTTCCGGTATGGTCCCAGGTCTAAGTAATAGCGGGGTAGGTCAGCGGTTTTGTAGGCTTCCCATGCTTTAGGACTGACAGAGACAAAAGCTAGTCCTGGGGGAATCATATAACCCTTTTGGGAACCGGACCCTACCACATCTAATCCCCATTCATCAATAGGAAGATTAACAGCGCCTAAACTGGTGACTGCATCAACAATAATTAGGGCTTCCCCGTGGTTTTTGACGTGGCGGTTGATGGTTTCCAGGTCATTGAGAACCCCGGTTGAGGTTTCGCTGTGGGTGATAATGACTGCTTTAATTTGCTTTTCGGTGTCCGCTTCGAGGACTTCGCGGAATTTTTCGGGGTCTAGGGGTTGTCCCCATTCAGCGGAAATGATTTCTACATTTAACCCGTATGCTGTAGCGACTTCCGCCCAGCGATCGCCAAATTTACCGTTACAACCACATAAAACGCGATCGCCACGTTTGAGGAAATTAATAATTCCGGCTTCCATTGCACCAGTCCCGCTGGCGGTAAGGATTAAGACATCATTTTGGGTTTGGTGTAGCCATTTGAGGTTTTCTTGTACCTCCGCCATAATTTGACTAAAATCACCGCTGCGGTGTCCTATGGGGTGTTTAGCCAGGGCGAGTAATGCTTTTTCGGGTACTGGGGTTGGTCCCGGAATCATCAACATTAACTTATCATCCATTGCGGTATCTATCCGTATTTGTACTAGGTTATGGGGAACTAACTATTCTACTGGCTTTTAAGCTCTAGCTAACATTTGTTGCAGGGCGATTTGAGGATCTGGTTGTTTAACCAGGGATTCCCCGATTAAGACGGCTTCCGCGCCAGCTTGGAGTACAATATCTAGGTCGGTGCTTTGATGCAAACCGGACTCACTGACCACCAGGATATTACTGGAGTTGATTTGCGATCGCCGTTTTTCTAATAGGGTGGTTGTGGTGTTGAGGTCTACGGTAAAATCCGAGAGGTTGCGGTTATTTATGCCAATCAGGTTAACTCCATCAAGTGCCAAAACGCGATCGAGTTCCGCGAGGGTATGAACTTCTACCAGGGCAGTCATGGTGAGCATCTTAGCAATTTTGAGAAAATATTGCAGATCCTGGTCAGACAAAATTGCTGCAATTAGCAAAACTGCATCAGCCCCATGTAGTCGTGCTAGATAGAATTGATAGGGGTAGATCATGAAATCCTTGCACAGTAGGGGCAGATCTACGGCGGCGCGGACTTTCGCGAGGTTTTCAAAGCTACCCTGAAAGAATTTTTCGTCAGTTAAAACGGAGATACAGCTTGCGCCGCCAAGTGAGTAACTTTTAGCGATCGCCACACAGTCAAAATCTTCTCTAATTATGCCTTTACTAGGGGAGGCTTTTTTCACTTCTGCGATGACGGCGGGACGGGTAGCCGAGGTTTTTAGCGCCCCCAGAAAATCCCGACAGGGGGGCAAGTCCATCACCCGTTTTCTTAATTCTAGTAATGGTAGGCGATCGCGTTTTTGGCTAACTTCCTTTTCTTTTTGCCAGACTATTTCTTCTAATATATGTCGTGGTTTAGCATCTGGTGTGACTATTTGGTAACTGAGATTGAGGACATCAACAGAAGGGTTAGGAGAATGGCGGCGAATTTCGATCATAGTTTCCGTAAAATTATCATCAGCTATCTAAGAATTATATGTCGAGTCCGCCCATAGTATACTGACATAATTTTAACCAATCACAGTTGGGAGGATAGGGAGGAAAACCCCGCCGCCAAGCTATAGTCATGACGGTGGGAGTTTCCATAACTACCGGATATGTTAGGACTTATTGAATTGTAAACCGTTTTCTTCAGCATAGCGACCCATAAATCGCATAAACCTATCCCACTCTTCAGGGCTTCTCATTAAGTAAGTCGCCTCAATATCGGTAGCTTTACCATTAATGAATTTTCCCTTAACTTCACGAGTGACAATTTCTCCTTCCTCGTCAATCAAATACATCCCAGTAATTTCCTCAGTCGCATCATCAGCCAAAGCCTTGGGATTTTGGAAACGAAATGTAGCCGTTCCTTGGCTACCATCTCGGGAACGAGTCAATCGCACATCTGGGATTACTTCTTCGTCAACTCCCCGTGAAAATTGAATTGAAGCCATAAATAACTATGCAGTCAAATACTAAACATTTGCCAGCTTAACATTTTTCGATCGCCCCTGTCTCCCTAAAAAAACAGACTCTGGCGCTACATAGCTACCACATTTTGCAAAATTTGTCAACCCCCAAATGGGAATCCCACGCCATGACATGATCGGAATATTTAGCGTGGGAGCAGGTTAGTTAGTAGCCGCCGGGTTCTTCCTCATATTCCGGCATTTTCTTTTTGTCAGGAATATTGACACGGGGGGCTTTATAAGGTTTAGGGGTTTCATCATCAGCCCAAGCATCAGACTCCACATCATCCTCATATTCATACTGATATTCTCGGGCATAGAGACGTTCTTGGCGGGGCGGTTCTATCGGCACATATTCCGCATCATCATAATCATCTCGTTCAGCATCTCCCCAGTTATCATCTTCATAATCATCATAAACTGGTTCAGGCTGTCTAACGGGGGGAGGGGCGATCGCCTCTTGCCAGGTTTCTTCTTCTTCCCAGGCTTCCTCAACCGGGGCGGGGGTGCGATATTGTTGTTGTGGTGGTGCTTGAGGAACACCAGTACCCAATTGGTTAGCAGGTTTAACCGTGGGGGGATAATACATTCCTTCTTCTTCGCGGTTCCAGGGTGCTTCACCCAGTCCGAGACGTTCCAGAACACCGACCGTCAACTGTTGAAGTTGATCTTCCGAGCCTTCAAAGACAATTAAGCGGTTCGGACCACTACTAACGATCGCATCTATGGAAAGTTCATAGGTACTAATAACCTGATCTGGAATTTGTGGGAAACCCAGAGAGGCAATAATAATGGATTCGAGCTTACCATCACGGGTATCGAAGCGGAAGCCCCGCACTCGTCCGAGGGGTTCTCCGGTTTCTGTAATTACCTCACTGTTGATCAAATCGCTGTAACCTTCTATATCAACATCATCTTCAAGAACCTGGTCGTTATCCACCAAGATCACGTCGCCGATCTCACAGATCCTGTTGAGATAGATGTATTTAGGGAGTCCAGCCACAGCCAGAAAATTGTCTCGCAACCCCAGGGCTACAATTTCTCGTCGGTCCACATCAACCCACAACTGGCTAACGACTCCTAGTCGCTTACCGCGATCGCGGGTAATCACTTGAGTGCCGAGAAGATCGGAACGTTGGCGGATATGTTCAGATGTCATACTTGGCTAAATTTAATTCCAAACGTAAATATATGTTACCGGGTCAACTTACTACAGTTTGATACCCAGAACCTGAGTATAAGCCCCCCTAGCTTGTGTGACCCCAGGTCTGCTGGGAGGCTTCCATCATTGGGCGACGCAGACTAACCACAATAAACTGGGCTTGTTCTGCTTCTCCTTTAATCATTTTAGCTAATAGTTCCACATTTGCCCCGTCGAAGAACATATCGACCTCATCGAAGGCATAAAATGGGGAGGGTCGGTAAGGCTGGAGGGCTGTTAGGGACTTCTCCCCTCCCGACATATAAGCCATGTAGGTTGGGTGAAACCCAACTACTGGGTAGGTTGGGTGAAACCCAACATCACTGATAGGGTGAAACCCAACATAACTGAGAGATGTTGTTGTTGGGTTCCGTACCTCCACCCAACCTACTAAATAGGCGATCGCCTTACCTCCTGGGTAGGTTGGGTGAAACCCAACATAACTGAGAGATGTTGTTGTTGGGTTCCGTACCTCCACCCAACCTACTAAATAGGCGATCGCCTTACCTCCTGGGTAGGTTGGGTGAAACCCAACATAACTGAGAGATGTTGTTGTTGGGTTCCGTACCTCCACCCAACCTACTAAATAAGCTCGCCGCCGAAATGCGATCGCCCTACTCACTTTCGATAAATTCGAGCTGGGTAGGTTGGGTGAAACCCAACATAACTGAGAGATGTTGTTGTTGGGTTCCGTACCTCCACCCAACCTACTAAATAAGCTCGGCGCCGAAATGCGATCGCCCTACTCACTTTCGGTAAATTCGAGCTGGGTAGGTTGGGTGAAACCCAACATAACTGAGAGATGTTGTTGTTGGGTTCCGTACCTCCACCCAACCTACTAAATAAGCTCGCCGCCGAAATGCGATCGCCCTACTCACTTTCGATAAATTCGAGCTGGGTAGGTTGGGTGAAACCCAACATAACTGAGAGATGTTGTTGTTGGGTTCCCGTACTCCACCCAACCTACTAAATAAGCTCGGCGCCGAAATGCGATCGCCCTACTCACTTTCGATAAATTCGAGCTGGGTAGGTTGGGTGAAACCCAACATAACTGAGAGATGTTGTTGTTGGGTTCCGTACCTCCACCCAACCTACTAAATAAGCTCGCCGCCGAAATGCGATCGCCCTACTCACTTTCGATAAATTCGAGCTGGGTAGGTTGGGTGAAACCCAACATAACTGAGAGATGTTGTTGTTGGGTTCCGTACCTCCACCCAACCTACTAAATAAGCTCGCCGCCGAAATACGATCGCCCTACTCACTTTCGGTAAATTCGAGCTGGGTAGGTTGGGTGAAACCCAACATAACTGAGAGATGTTGTTGTTGGGTTCCGTACCTCCACCCAACCTACTAAATAAGCTCGCCGCCGAAATACGATCGCCCTACTCACTTTCGGTAAATTCGAGCTGGGTAGGTTGGGTGAAACCCAACATAACTGAGAGATGTTGTTGTTGGGTTCCGTACCTCCACCCAACCTACTAAATAAGCTCGCCGCCGAAATGCGATCGCCCTACTCACTTTCGATAAATTCGAGCTGGGTAGGTTGGGTGAAACCCAACATAACTGAGAGATGTTGTTGTTGGGTTCCGTACCTCCACCCAACCTACTAAATAAGCTCGGCGCCGAAATGCGATCGCCCTACTCACTTTCGATAAATTCGAGCTGGGTAGGTTGGGTGAAACCCAACATAACTGAGAGATGTTGTTGTTGGGTTCCGTACCTCCACCCAACCTACTAAATAAGCTCGGCGCCGAAATGCGATCGCCCTACTCACTTTCGATAAATTCGAGCTGGGTAGGTTGGGTGAAACCCAACATAACTGAGAGATGTTGTTGTTGGGTTCCGTACCTCCACCCAACCTACTAAATAAGCTCGGCGCCGAAATGCGATCGCCCTACTCACTTTCGATAAATTCGAGCTGGGTAGGTTGGGTGAAACCCAACATAACTGAGAGATGTTGTTGTTGGGTTTCGTACCTCCACCCAACCTACTAAATAAGCTCGCCGCCGAAATGCGATCGCCCTACTCACTTTCGATAAATTCGAGCTGGGTAGGTTGGGTGAAACCCAACATAACTGAGAGATGTTGTTGTTGGGTTCCGTACCTCCACCCAACCTACTAAATAAGCTCGGCGCCGAAATGCGATCGCCCTACTCACTTTCGGTAAATTCGAGCTGGGTAGGTTGGGTGAAACCCAACATAACTGAGAGATGTTGTTGTTGGGTTCCGTACCTCCACCCAACCTACTAAATAAGCTCGCCGCCGAAATGCGATCGCCCTACTCACTTTCGATAAATTCGAGCTGGGTAGGTTGGGTGAAACCCAACATAACTGAGAGATGTTGTTGTTGGGTTCCCGTACTCCACCCAACCTACTAAATAAGCTCGGCGCCGAAATGCGATCGCCCTACTCACTTTCGATAAATTCGAGCTGGGTAGGTTGGGTGAAACCCAACATAACTGAGAGATGTTGTTGTTGGGTTCCCGTACTCCACCCAACCTACTAAATAAGCTCGGCGCCGAAATGCGATCGCCCTACTCACTTTCGATAAATTCGAGCTGGGTAGGTTGGGTGAAACCCAACATAACTGAGAGATGTTGTTGTTGGGTTCCGTACCTCCACCCAACCTACTAAATAAGCTCGCCGCCGAAATACGATCGCCCTACTCACTTTCGGTAAATTCGAGCTGGGTAGGTTGGGTGAAACCCAACATAACTGAGAGATGTTGTTGTTGGGTTCCGTACCTCCACCCAACCTACTAAATAAGCTCGCCGCCGAAATGCGATCGCCCTACTCACTTTCGATAAATTCGAGCTGGGTAGGTTGGGTGAAACCCAACATAACTGAGAGATGTTGTTGTTGGGTTCCGTACCTCCACCCAACCTACTAAATAAGCTCGCCGCCGAAATGCGATCGCCCTACTCACTTTCGATAAATTCGAGCTGGGTAGGTTGGGTGAAACCCAACATAACTGAGAGATGTTGTTGTTGGGTTCCGTACCTCCACCCAACCTACTAAATAAGCTCGGCGCCGAAATGCGATCGCCCTACTCACTTTCGATAAATTCGAGCTGGGTAGGTTGGGTGAAACCCAACATAACTGAGAGATGTTGTTGTTGGGTTCCGTACCTCCACCCAACCTACTAAATAAGCTCGGCGCCGAAATGCGATCGCCCTACTCACTTTCGATAAATTCGAGCTGGGTAGGTTGGGTGAAACCCAACATAACTGAGAGATGTTGTTGTTGGGTTTCGTACCTCCACCCAACCTACTAAATAAGCTCGCCGCCGAAATGCGATCGCCCTACTCACTTTCGATAAATTCGAGCTGGGTAGGTTGGGTGAAACCCAACATAACTGAGAGATGTTGTTGTTGGGTTCCGTACCTCCACCCAACCTACTAAATAAGCTCGCCGCCGAAATGCGATCGCCCTACTCACTTTCGAGGAATTCGAGGAAAGCGCAGGAAAGATTTTTATAAAATTCAGGAAACCATAAAATGAATCCCACCAATCCGCCTATTCCATAACATATTGTTATTATGGTTAATCCTAGCGCTGCATCAGAGGCTCCGGCCGCCTCAAACACCAAATATAAAAATAGACCCGCACAAGCACCCAACATTGCAAAAAAACCAGCGGCCGTCCATAACACAAAAATATTTACTAAAATAGCAAATACCAAACATAAGAAACGTGATAACACAGGGGTTCTTGCCATAAAAACGACTATTCAAACTAAAATTAAAATCGCATTAAAAACCCACATAACATCACCTCAATTGCTGTCTATTATCTTCAATCTACCTGATGATAAAGTTTTCGGGTTTAGCGATATCTAAGTCTCCTCAGACTTCAGTCATAAGACAGAAGAGAATAATATTGAGTCCTCAATTGTTTAGAGATATGTCCAGTATGGTTAATGAATTTGCAATTGTCAAGTATAGTGAAAATTTTTGTGACTTATTGTAAAGTAAAATACATTAAATCACCTTTTAGGAAATGCGATCGCTTTACCTCCCCACTGAGAGATGTTGGTGTTGGGTTTCGTACCTCCACCCAACCGACCCGGTGCGATCGCCTTACCTCTAAAAACACTTACGATAATTTGATACCCAGAACCTGAGTATAAGCCCCCCTAGCTTGTGTAACTCCAATCGTCCGCTGGGAGGCTTCCATCATGGGGCGACGCAGACTAACCACAATAAACTGGGCTTGTTCTGCTTGTCCTTTAATCATTTTAGCTAATCGTTCCACATTCGCTCCGTCCAAGAACATATCCACCTCATCGAAGGCATAAAATGGGGAGGGTCGGTAACGCTGGAGGGCAAAAATAAAACTTAGCGCCGTTAGGGACTTCTCCCCTCCCGACATAGAAGTTAGTCGCTGTACAGGCTTACCCTTGGGGTGAGCCACTAAATTTAGACCGCTATTAAAGGGGTCTTCTGGGTCATCAATTTGTAAATATCCATCTCCCTCCGACAATTCGGCAAAAATGGTTTGGAAGTTTTGGTTAACTGCATCAAAGGCTTCCTGAAAAGCGCGACGGCGGAGAGTCGTAAAGTTTTCAATGCGTAATAGTAGCTCTGTCCTCTCCCCGTGTAGGGTAGCCAATTTTTGGCTTAACTCCTCTAGGCGGGTAGTAGTATGCTCGTACTCTTCCAAGGCTAACATATTCACAGGTTCTAGATCTTCCATCCCCTTGGTCAGGGATTTAATCTCTCGTTGGAGGGTAGCTAGATCCAGTTTTTCGGGAATGGTCGGTAGTGGGTCGGGAAGTTCAGCTTTTTGGGTCTCTAGCTGTTGCTGTTTAATGTTCAGTTGTTCACGCCGTCCCTGTTGGGTTTCCTCAAGTTTCTGGATCTGCCATTCCAACTGCGACTGGGCGGTTTGCATTTCCCGTAGTTGTGCTTCCGCGCGATCGCGTTCTTGTTTGGCGGTTCCCAAACGTTGCTCAACCTGGGAGATGGCTGCGCGGGTTTGGCTAATTTGGCTATTGATGGTGGTGATGCGGTTTTGGGTGTCCGTGATTTGTTGGTTAAGGGACTGTTGCTGCTGCTGGAAGTCGGCGGCGCGGAGATGGTCGGCTGCTAATTTTTCGCCCAGGGCGGCTGTAGTGGTCTCAATGTACCCTAACCGCTGTTGAACCTCTCGCAGAGCCGTTTCTTGGGCTTGTAGGTGCGCTTCTTGTTGGCGGAGGCGAACTTGTATCTGTTGCCATTCCGTGTGGCTGTTGGTTCTTTCCAATTGGGCTAGGGTTTCCCGATCGCTTTGTAGTTGTTGTTCTGCGGCGGGAATGGTGCTATCTAGTGCTGCTAGACGTTCCCTGGCGGTGGATAATTCTTGCTGGGCGGTGTTTAGTTGCGATCGTGTTTGTTCTATGGTGGTGGTGATAGCCACAATTTGCGACTGGACTTGAGCCACCTGTTGGGTAGCCTCTCGCAGATTTTGTTTAGCCTCGATTAATTCCGCAGAACGTTGTTTAACAGTTTGTGTGCCTTCTGTAATAGCTTGATGGCAACGGGTGAGGATACGTTCTATTTCCGCTAATCTTTCTTTGAGAGAGGCGATCGCACCAGTGGCGGCTCTAAGTTGATTATCTGCACTGCCAAAGTGTAGGCTAGAACGGGATGTGCTACTGCCCCCGGTCATGGCTCCACTAGATTCTAACAATTCCCCATCTAATGTCACCATCCGATATTGTCCCAGATAGCGCCGGGCTTGATTTAGGGACTTAAATACTAAGGTTGTGCCAAACACATATACGAAAATGTGATGATAAGGGCGATCGTATTCAATTAAATTTACTGCCAGGTCTACTAAGCCATCCAGAGTCGCCAGGGTGTCCGTTTCCATTCTCTCTGATGATGGTCTGATTTTGTTGAGGGGGAGAAACGTAGCCCGTCCGGCTTTTTGTCGTTTCAACAGGGCGATCGCTTCCGCCGCCACCGTATCATCTTCCACCACTATATGCCCTAATCTACCTCCCGCCGCAATGTCTAGGGCTAGTTGGTATTGAGGCTCTACCCTCCCCAACTGACAGACCAAACCACAGACCCCAGTTAACCCCGCTTTTTGAATCGCCATGGTCGCATAGGTCCCCGCCGCCTCCGCTCGGGCTTGTTGTTCAGCTTCTAGGCGGTCTAGCTTGCGTTGACGTTCCCGCTGTTCTTCTAATAAGCGGTTAAGGGTGTCTTGTTGGACAGACAGATCTTCTTCTACCGCCGTAACTATCCGCGAGAGAGACTCTACCTGAGCCGTCGCCTCGCTAACCCCACTGGTTGCCCTTTGCAGGGTTTGCTGGTGGGTAGTTAATTCCCCTTGTAAAGATTCTAGCGCCTGTTCCCTTTCCTGGGTTTGGCGCGCCAACTGTTCCGCCCTCTCCCGCAGTCTCGCTTGTTCTGTCTTTTGGGGGTTCAGGCTTTTTTGCAAGGCTTCTATTTGGCGGTGTAGGTCCGTCTGTTGTACCATCCAACTTTCCGCTTGGTTGGCTATTTGGTCCGCTTCCCTACGGGTTTGGTTAAGGCTAGTTTCTGCCACATGGCGATCGCTTTCCCGTTGTTGTTCTAACTCGGTTTCCGTCTTTTTTTGGGCTTGCAAATTAGCCAGGGTTTGGCTATGTTCTTCAATAGCCGCTTGAGTTTGTCCGAGCTGCTCACTCGCCTTTTGCGCCGCCGTTTCCAATTCCCGCCGCCTTTGCTGCTGAGAAGCCAATTCCGCTTCCTGGGTAGCCAGGGTAGACTGGAGTTGCAGCAGTTCCTCTTCCCCCATGGCTTTTACTAGAGCGTTTAATGCTTCCAGGGTAGTGGTTGCTTGTTTAATTTGGCTTTGCTGCAACTGGAATTGTTCCGTCAATTCACTATGACTGCGATCGCCTGCTTCTATTTGTTCCCTGTACCGCCAGAGTTGTTGTTGTAGGGTTTGATAGTTTAGTACCGCCCACCAAAGGCTTTTTTCCTGTAATTCAGCTTTCAGTTGCTGATATTTCATAGCTTGGGCGCGGTCCTTCGCTAGGCGATCGCGTTGGCTAATAAGTTCCTGTTCAACTATGCGGCTACGTTCCTCCCGTTCCTTCACTGTATCCAGTTTTTCCCGCGCTAGAACAATTTTGCGATCGAATTGTGCCACTCCCGCCAGTTCGTCGATAATTTCCCGCCTTTCCCTGGGTTTCATCGTGATAATACCCGTCACGTCTCCCTGAAGCACCACGTTATAACCTTCTGGGTAGATCCGCAGACGGTTTAGTTGTTCGTGTAGTTCTGTTTGCGTACAGGGTTCCCCATTAATGTAGTAGGTGGAGGTATAAGTTCCCTGTTTCGTCACCCGCAATTTCCGGGTCACACTCCATTCCCCCTCAGCTACCAGTCCCCTTGCTCCCGTTTCTCCCTCCCCTTCCAGTTCCGTCGGTTCCTCTTCTAGTTCTGCAAATGTTAGGTCTGATAGGTCAAAGGTAACCGTAACCCGAGTTTCTACCGTCGTTTTCCGGCTTTGGGAATTATTCACCAAATCAGGTAATCTTTCCGCGCGCATTCCTTTCGAGGAAGACAGACCTAGCGCGAATAATAGAGCATCAAGAATGTTGGATTTCCCAGAACCATTCGGTCCAGACACCACAGTAAACCCCGGTAGCAGGGGAATTGATGTAGTGCCACCGAAGGATTTAAAGTTGGTAAGTTCCACGCGCTTAATGTGAACCATTGAGGCTGGTTAAGATTGCCAATCAGGTATTATAGGGGTTTACCCATTAGGGTAGCATATATGGTTAGTGGCTTTTTCCGTAATCGTGCTAACATGGGGACCTGTGAAAGGCTAGGAAGGTAGATTATGGAAGATACGGCCCTACTTGATGGGATTATCGGCTTTTTGGCGATCGCTATTTTGGTCGGGGGTCTCATTTTACTGTTTCAAGGGGTTTCTTCGATTAAGTAGGATATCAACTGGGAGTTAATTGATTAGTATGTCCGAGGTCGAGTTCCAACAAATTACCCTCGAAAATCCTGATTTTGCCAAGGCGATCGCACTCTATCAACAGAGTTTTTTACCCCAGGAAATCATCCCCATTCCCATCATATCCCGGTCGCTCAAGTTAGGCAATATTCAACTATGGGGGGGATATTATCAGCAAGAATTTGCCCTGATGTCCATTGTCCATCCTCTGCCAAATTCCGAATTTGTTTTGTTAGGATATTTAGCCACCGTTCCCCATTTAAGAAACATTAAAATCGGTTCTCGGTTTTTAGAGTATATTATCAATGTGGTTCAACAGGATGATAAATCACTTATCCTAGAGGTGGAACATCCAGATTTTGGCGAAAATCGCGAGTTGAAACAGCGCCGCGTTGCCTTTTATCGAAGGTTAGGCGCTAAGATATTTCAGGATATTATCTACATTTTTCCTGCCTTAGATGGCACTACAACCACCGAAATGATGTTAATGATTATCGGCGAAAAACATCATGACAAGTTACCCCAAACCCTTGTACAGCAGTTAATCCGCGACTTATATTCAGAGGTCTATAACTGCAATCCTGATGACTCGATTTTTAATTGGATTGCAGATATAAAACACGACATTAATTTGGTTAGTTAGTCGTCATTGTAATTACCTGTGATAATAGGGCGGGTCAATTAATCATTAATTATCAAACCGAAAGGCGGCGGGGAGAGATAATTGTGGGAAAGGTTTAACCTCAGCGGGTTTAGCCGAATTTCCGTTTTGGGATGCGGGGTTAGATTCATCCGAGGCTAACATCTCTCGAAGGAGACGAGCGATCGCTCTTTGTGCTAAATCTCCCGCGACCTGCTGACTCAAATCTCGGACTTCCGGTTTTCCTAATAAGTTGGGAACCCGCTGGACTAATAGCATGGGGTCGAAACCTTTAGTTTCCTGAAGAATAGCAATAATCCGCTGAACATGATCAAGATTTTTGCTGTCAGTTTCTGATACTGGCTTGACCGGTGTTTTAGTCTTAACCCCCATCCATTGAGCAATAGTCCTTTGTGCTTTAGCGATCGCACTTTGGGAAGCCAAATCAATATTATTAACCAGTTCCCGCGCCAGATTTTCTCGGATAAACTCTCCTCTTTCCGAGAACAGGAAATCTAAAGTCTGATCCAGAACCTTATTGATATCATAATCATCGCTATTTTTAGCATTTTTCAGCAAATTTTCCAAACGATTCCACCGGAAGGAACCATCTTTAAATAGTAGTAGGCGCAGAGAAGTTCGCAACTCTGGCGATGGGTCACTTAACAAGCGTTTGGCTACATAAGGATAGGCTTTGCTGAGAACTTTAAAATTGGGGTCTACATTAATCGCAATTCCCTCTAAAGTTACCAGCGATCGGATAATTAGCGCATAATAAGCCGGAACCTTAAACGGGTACTCATACATCAAAGCCGAAAGTTCATCGGTAATGCTTTTAAAATTCAACTCGGCTACACTAGCACCCAAAGCATTATTAAAAACTTCCCCTAAAGCTGGGATAATCGGGGTTAGGTCAGTGTCAGGACTCAAAAACTCCAGTTTTACATAGTCGTTGGCTAAACCTTCAAAATCCCGATTAACTAGATGCACCACTGCTTCTAGTAGACCATAACGCTGATAGGGTTTAACCTCGCTCATCATCCCGAAATCGAGATAAACTAACTTGCCATCTGGACTAGCCAGCAAGTTTCCGGGGTGAGGGTCAGCATGAAAAAAGCCATGTTCTAGGAGTTGACGGAGGGAACATTGCACCCCCACTTCAATCAAATAACGAGCATCAATTCCCTGAGCCGCAATTTCTTCTAAATTCGTGAGTTTGGTTCCCGTCACCCACTCCATTGTTAGCACCCGCCGTCCGGTATATTCCCAATAGATACGGGGTACATAAATATCTTTTAAATGTCCGTAGAGTTCTTGGAAGCGTTCCGCATTATGGCCTTCTTGGTTGTAGTCCATTTCTTCATAAATGCGACTCCCCAACTCATCCATAATCGCTACTAAGTCGCTGCGAATAAATTTAAAGTTTTGGTTGGCCCAAATTGCCAAAGTTCGCAGAATATAAATATCTAGTCCTATTCTTTCGCACAGGTCAGGACGCTGAACTTTGACGGCTACAGTTTCACCTGTTTTCAGTTTGCCTTTATAAACTTGTCCCAGGGACGCGGCGGCGAGGGGGTCGCGGCTAAGTTCAGCATAGATGTTTTCCGGTCGATCGCCTAATTCCTCTTCAATAAACCGATAGGCTACTTCGTTGGGGAAGGGGGGTAATTGGTCCTGGAGTTTGGTTAATTCCTCAAGATATAGTGGCGGTACTAAATCAGGACGGGTTGATAAGGCTTGTCCGATTTTGATGAAGGCTGGACCGAGTTCCGTCAGCAGGTTTCGCAGTTGAATGGCTCGTTTTCGCTGATTACGATCGCCTCTAGCAAATCGGCGATCGCTCCAAATTCCCCAATACCAGAATCCTAGTTTCCAGATAATTGACAACAGGCGACCCCAAACCTCAAAAATCCGCGAACGATAATGATTGGCGATCGCTTCGGGGTCATAACGCAATAAGACATCCTCCGAGTTGGCTGGTGTATCTATGGTTTCCGAGTAGTTCACATCAATAGCCTCGGTTTCGAGTGCTTTCGGCGTTAGTGAGTTGGAGTCAGCCTCGGACAATGTAGGCAACACTGGTTTAGCTGTCATGTAAATCTTGGTTAGGGTCTGATTGTGATTGTAAACTATCTTAACAAATTTTCAGCTAAAGTTCTAACCGTGTTGAATTGACTCTCGCATCAATCTATGACATAGATTAAGTAAATGACTACGGCTGTTGACGGGAACCCTGGGAGGAGGTGATTCGGAGTTTGGCCAATCTTTTAAGTCAAAACAGGGACAGCAGGGTGTTGGCATACCGTGAATGCGGACCGGAATAGGTATTGCACACCTAGCGCAGTCCATGATTTCCCATTCTGGTGTCAGCAGTTCTGCTATGGTCTCATTGGTTCCCTCTAGGTAGCAGTCGCCAGACTCTGGACTTAAAATTTGTTCCCAGCACTTCTCGAATTCTCGGCTATAGCGATCGCCTGTAATCGTGGGTAATGGTAGTTGAGTTTGGTTGCCGTTATTCAGGACAACCTTTTTGCCTAACTGAAACCAGTAGGCTAGGTATTGTTTCACTTGGTTTTCGGAAGCCATAATTTTTGTTCCTGGTTGCCATTTATCTTTGCCAATTGGGAGAATTTCCGACTCCTATTGATTATTTTAGCTTAAAAAAGATGATGTCGGGGAGATTTCAACATTTAATAATATTTAAGTTTTGGCGCGAATGAGTAATCATTGATTATCATTACTGTAGCACTATCAATCAGTGTTTTTACGGATTTGTTGAACCGTATAAGCAGATTTGACCAGGGAATTTTCCGTAATTTCCACATTGCCTAGTTTATGGTATGCGGCTTAAAATGAATTTACTGGCAACAGTAGACAGTTGTTGCCAACGGCTCAATTAACGAGGAATCTTAGGATGAGTACGGCTTTCTCTGTTTTAGACCTAGCCAAACAAGGGGATATTAATGCGATCGCTACATTAATTAAAAACAAACTAGAATCGAAAGGTATTCGGGTAAAGTTTGACTGTGTTCAAGGAGACATTAAGTTATTTTTAGAATCTTCCCAACTGGGAGGAAAAACCGTAGGGGATGCTGTTTATAAGTATGTGGAAGCCAGCAAGTTTAACTTACAGTCTATTAACTATATAAAAATCTATAAGACGAATGAAGGTCGTTGGAAATTAGTTTATCGAGTCGAAGTTGAGCAGAAGAAGACTGACAATGTAATCCCGTTAAAATTCAACTCCCCACCGACTCTTAGCACACCAGAAATAAACGGTAATTCTTCCGACTTACTCCCTCTGAAACAAGACTTGGAGCAGTTACACGAATCTGTCAAAACTGAAATTAACCGTCTGTCTAAAATTTCATCCCAATTAGAAAGGGTGTTACAGGTATTAGAACCTAAGATTCCTTCACCTGAACCCGTAAAAACCAACCAAGAACCGACCGAATTAATTAACTGGCTAGAACAACTGGAGATTAAAGTTAACAGTAGTAATCAACCTAGTGATTCAGATGATGTGCTAAATCAACTAGCTGATATCATTGGTAATAACTACCAAAATTTAAGCAGATTACATCAAGCGATCGTCCAGAGTATTTGTAGCCGGACTCCTTTTCATCTCAACTTATCAAATGGTACTCACTCAGAGATATCTCAATCGACACAATTATGTAATAAGCTAAGTCGTCTCAGCTTTCTGTCAACCTATCACTATAATAAAAATACTGTGCGAGACGTTTAGGAGTCAAATAAGGCTGCAATGCCTGAAATAACCTCCTAGAGGGCAATTAGACCTTCAACCAGTCTAACCCCTTAACTGTATATATGTCCCGACGCTTAGAGTGCTTAGAGTATAGACTAAGCATAGACTAAGCAAGGCAGGGAACTCAAGGTCAATCCCATATAAGAAATCACAGAATACACTATTTATCCTCCAAGTATACTATAAGGAGGAGTATTTAACCCACTTGGGGTGATTTGGGAAAGAGTAAAGGCGATAGCCACCCCCAGTTTCAGAAATCACAAATCTGGGATTGAAGCGGGGAACGGAAGGCGTAAGGGAAACCTATTCCCAATCCGACCACTGCCAACCATCCATGATTAGGGAAACCAAATGTCTGGCTTGAACCACCGTAAGTATTAAGTAGCGAAATAGGTTGACACGCTGCGCTCAAAAGAGTAAGGGGAAAAGTAGGGTACTGTTATCAACACCTACACAGACTTTTAAAATGTACCCCGGTGGATAGGACAAATCTAAAGATGGAATGCCCATATATACGGAACGTTGAAACCCCTGTTGGGCTCTCTACGAGTACATCTCGTAGAGTAGTGAAAAGTGTAAGCGCAAGCTCATAAGGGGAAGGGATGTGACTGAAAGCCAATGCCTAACTGTAATGGTTGGGATATGCCCACTAGTCACGGTGTGGATATAGAGACTGCGATAAGTAAGAGTTTAATGGCGAAAGCGAGTTTAAAGACTAACGCAAGCATATAGCTCCCAAAGTTGAAGTCATAAAGCAGGGGGTCGTAACCTTGTTCCTTTGACAAAGAGGGTATCCACATCAGGAGCCGTGTGCTGGGAAACTCGCAAGCACGGTTTTGAATTGGAGTTGGGAAAGGTGACTTTCCCTTCGACCATAACAGAACCATTTCCGGTCAAGTTGACCCCCAAGGACAAATCATCAATTTCTTTAATGGTATTTGGTTTGAGAGGTTTATTTACCACAAAATCACCAATTTATTTAATGAGTATAATCTGAGCTATCAGTGCTTAATTAATCCCAAGCTAGAATTTGCGAATGGAAATGTATTTGAGTTAGATTTTCTATTTTGGGTTAACCAACAAGTTCTCTGGGTTGAATGCAAATCAGGTAAAAATTATAACCCGACTATCAGTACCTATGAGAATCATAGAAATTCCCTAGAATTACCGAAAGAATCGTCGATGATGGTATTATTACAAGCAGATACACAACAAACAGGAGATCTGACTACACTGCGAGGCTTAACCATTGTGAATCCTGATAATTGCATTGATAAAATTAAACAAACTCTCAACTTAGATAGTTAAGAGCAAGTGGGAATCTATTTTTTTTAGTTAGGGGTTAGGTGCTAAAGTCCGCGTGATTAGCGGTTAACACATCCCTAGGATTTCCATGGACTTTTCTAGGACTTCATCAGGGTCAAAAGGCTTAGTCATATACAAATTGGCTCCCACCTTTTCACCCTGTTGTTTATCAAATTCCTGACCTTTAGCAGTGAGCATAATCACAAAAACATCAGATAATCCCAGTTCATTTTTGACGGCGTTACAGACATCAAAACCATTCATTTTCGGCATCATCACATCCAGAAAAATTAAATCCGGCTTTTGTTCTTTGATAATGGCTAACGCCGCCTCACCATTATCAGCAATTAATAATTCTACACCCTCATCTTCTAGTTCTTCCAAAGTTTGTTGAAGCAATAGCCTGATATGAGGTTCATCATCTACAATTAAAATACTTGGTGACATCAGCTTTTCCCTAAACTCCTCAATATAACACTTCAAAGACTTCTATCTTATTTTTTTTACCTTTGAGCTTAACAATACCCACCTCTTTAAAAGAGAAATCATTTTGTGTTGCATCATATATACTACGTCCTACCAGTATTTGTCTACCCTTGGCCAAAGATTGTAATCGAGAGGCCACATTAACCTCATCTCCGATCGCAGTATAATCAACGTGATGGGGTGAGCCAATATTCCCAACCACCACCTCGCCGGAACTAATACCAATTCCGGTATGAAAATTGTCTCGAATCCAATGATTAGAGATTTCTTGTAAGCGATTTTGCATTCCAATGGCGGCTTCTATGGCTCGTTGTTCACAATTAGTCAGACTAGCGGGAGCGCCAAACATACAAACCATCATATCTCCGACAAACTTATTGACAGTCCCCCCATGTTCAAAAATGACATTAACCATCTCTTCAAAATAAATATTCAAATATTCGACAATTTTTTCCGGTGGCAATTCTTCGCACTTAGTGGTAAAATCGCGGATATCAGCAAATAAAATCACTAAATTTTTGCGGCAGTTTTTCAGCAAATTTTCATCTTTGGAGTTAATGACAGCCTCGACTAACTGAGGTGACATATATCTTTCCAAGTTGCTTTTAATCCGTTCTTCCTGCAATCGATATTCATGAAATCGGATATTTTCAATAGCATTAGCCGCCTGAGATGCGATCGCTGTCAATAGCTTTAAGTCACTAGCATTATAGGAGACAGATTGAGTGCTGAATAAAACAATAAACCCCAAAATCCGGTTTTGATGTTTGAGAGGCGAAAATAACAGAGCCGATATTTGGGAAGCCATGAAAGCAAAGCGAAAATCATAAGCAATATTATTAATAATTTCCGGCTGAGTAAAATCAAAAATAGCATCGGCAATTTTCTCAGCCAAGGGATAACTCAGTTGAGAAGATTCACCAGATACTACAATCATTTGACACTGTTGATTTGGTGGATTGTCCTGATTACAAGTCATCACAAAACCGCCAGTAGCTCGAATGGCTTGCATAGCTTCTTCTAAAATCAGTAAAGCCAAAGATTTATTATCCAAAACGGCACTCAATTTTTCCGAAATTCGGTAAAGCAGATTAATTTCCTTGTACCTTTCCAAGGTTTCATGAGCCAAAGTTTTCCGTTCCCATTCTCGATTAACTAAATAAGTGAGGAGGGAAGCGACTGTGGCGGCTTGTCGATCGCCTTCCACCCAACCAATAGATTGATTATGAAGTAAAATCGGATAAGTTTCTGTAGGGAGTGGTTGAAGGTTCCCCAATAGACAATTACCCTCATGGTCAAAAATAGAAATCGAGCCATTATTCAACTTAATCATTTCATCGATAATTGAGGCAATATCAGGAAAACGTAAAATTTGTTTAAGTTTAATCTTCATGGTTGCTACGGGAGTCTTCTAACAAAAATAGAAAGATATTAGCTAGTTCTTTTTCAAACTTAAAACTACGGACTAAATTATACTTTTTGGAAAATTCCGCATTAGCAATAACTAAATCTGGTTTCATGGCTCGAATTTGAGGCAAAAACTCTTCCTCCCCTTGGGTCTGAGATACAAGATAACCTTGAGTTTTTAGGACTTCATTTAAAATCTCAAGGGTAGAAATATCGCGATCGACAATTAACACCCGTTTAGGAGACTCTCCACGAGCAAACAAAGATTTAACTTCTTGTAATAAAGTTTCTTGAGCCACTGGCTTAGTTAGGTATTTATCAACCCCTACCTGATAGCCACGACTAACTGAGTCATCAGCAGAGACAACCAAAATAGGAATATGCTGAGTTTCCGGGTCATGTTTTAAAATAGCTGCCACATCAAAACCATTAATCTCCGGCATAATAATATCAAGAATTACTAAATCTGGTGGATTTTGTTTAATTTGACTAATGGCTTCTCGACCATCTTTCGCCAAGCGGACATTATAGCCTTCCGCATCTAATTCTTGACGCAATAACTCTCTAATACTTGGGTCATCATCCACGATTAAAATAGTCTTTTTATGTTCTCCTATGGACTGATTATCCTGATATTTTTCATTAGTTAGGTGATTAATTAAAGATTGTAAATCGAGGGTTTTAACAGCGTTTTCAATGTCTTTAACGTCAGGTAAAGGCAAGGTAAAATAGAAGGTACTACCCACTCCCACCTGACTTTCTACCCAAATCGACCCGCCGTGATGCTGGATAATTTCTTGGCAAATTGGCAAGCCTAAACCAGTTCCTTGCGGTTTATTGGTTAAGGTATTACCTACCTGTTTAAATTTCTCAAAAACTTGTTCTCTATCAGCAGCATCAATACCACAACCTGTGTCTTTTACGGAAACCTTAATCACGGAATTAACCGCCATTAATTCTAAGGTTACATTACCTGTTTCGGTGAATTTGACAGCATTAGAAATTAAGTTAATAAAAACCTGCATTAATTTATCATTGTCTCCCATAATATCGGGGAGATTTTCGGGAATATTAACAATTAATTTAATGGGCTTGTTATTAAATAAAGAAGTAGTGGCAGATATGGCTCGTTCTACTACGGTTTTGATAGATAAGGGTTCTATATGCCATTCGGTCTTACCAGCTTCCATTTTAGCAATATCAAGCACATCATTAATTAGATTGGTTAATCGTATGCCTTCGGAAACAATAATATCTACATTACTAGCGACTTGATTAACGGCTCTATTGATTTTCTTATCATCAGTTTTAATGAAGGGGAAAATCACATCATCGAGTTTTTTCTGAATCAATTTAGCAAACCCTAAAACAGAGGTTAAAGGTGTTCTTAATTCGTGGGATACGGTGGAGATAAAATCAGTTTTCATCCGATCTATTTCTTTTTCGGCTGTAATATCCCTAAATAATACGACTGAACCAATATATATTAATTCTTCTGAACCTGATGGGGAAGATACCTGTTTAAGTACACCCTTAGCGACGGCTTGACCAATGCGATCGCCTTCTAATTTCACCTCTCCCCCGAAAGCATCCAGAGGTTTAGCTTTAGACTGCAAAAGCAAATCCATCACATCCCCATCAAAGGCTTCGCTGCACAATTTACCGCGTATATCCACATCTCCCAAATCAAACAAATTAGCCAAAGCGGGATTAGTGCGAGTAATTTTACCTTCGGTATCAGTGACTAACAATCCATCAGCAATGTGGTCAATAATTGAAGTCAGATTAGCCAAAGTTTCCTGAAGTTCAACGGTAGCCATTTTCACCCTTTCTTCTAAATATTGATTAGCATCAGATAACTGTTGATTAAACTCTTTGATATCAGTAATCATCTGATTAAAAGTCCGAGCCAAAATCCCAATTTCGTCTTGAGTTAAAACGGGTGCTTGACAGTCAAAGTTGCCATCAGAAACTTTTAACGCAGTCTCAGTAATCGCCAGAATGGGCTGGGTAATTTTCCTGGTTAACAGATAGACAGCAATCAACAGTAAACTGATGGAAGTCAACCCTAGTAACAAGATATCTTTAGCAAGTCGATTAGCGGGAGCAAAGGCTTCTTGTTGTTCCATTTCGGCAATCAAAGCCAAATTTTGCTTCTCTAACCAGGTATATACCCCAATCACGGGAATACCATCATAATTGCGATAAATACCCTCTCCGGTTTCTCCCCGCAAAGCTGCATCAATTCCGGGACTGCTAACAGCTTGGATCAGTTTTTCTTCTCCGATTTGGTGACTAGAAATCAAAGCGCTTTGGCTTTCTAAACGACCGACCAAATAAGTTTCGCCACTGTTTCCTAAACCCGCCCTTTTTCGGATAATTTCATCGATGCTATTCAGGTTCAAATCTAGTGCAATGACAGCTATACGTTGATTTTCTGGGGGTAAATTAATATTGCTGGTTGATTGCACCAATTGTTCTAGGGTAGGGCGATCGGGTTGTCCAGTTACTGGGAGTCCATAGGCATTTTGAGCGTTTTCGATCGCTGTTTGGGTTTGCAGACCCCATATATTATCAATGGAACCATTATAAAACCCTCCGTTAGCCAACAGGGTTTGAATAGCAAGGATATCGTCTAACTCTGGTATATCGAGGGTGGCGCTAGTGGAAGAGGTAGGACGAAAAACGGGGGCGGCTAGGGTGATCATGGGTCGCCCAGTTTTGGTGGAGGTGTAAAAATTAGGACGGACTCGATCGCCTGACTCTATGCTGTCAAAATAGGTGGTGGTATTACCTAGAGGTTGATAGTTTCCGATAATGGTGGGGTCGGTAGAATAGATGATAATTCCGGCGGTAGTCAGTAGGGAAATGCGATCAATTTCGGGTTTGAGGGCGAGGAGGTGAGTTAATTCTTGGTTGATGATCTCTTGGGCTTGGGCTTTTTGGGCTTGTGTGGCGTTGGGGTCTACCAGAATTGCGGCTTGAGTCCTGACGGTTAAGTTACTAGCTGTAGCTAGGGTTTCTCGGCGTTGATTTTCGGCCCATTTGTTGACCTGATGGGCTTTAAGGGAGGTGGCGACTTGCAATCGTTCAAAAACTGATTGTTTCAGGGACTCCCGCGCGCGGATATTAACAGTAAAGCTAACCAGCCCAACGGTGACACCGGAAAGTAGAAAAAAGTAACCCACCAATTTTGACAGTAGGCTTTGATTGAGGAGTTTCATTTGTTTACCTCATGGAGACTCTCGCTATAACCTGATTCGGGTTCCTATGGTGGGCCATAAACTATTATTGCTCCCAATTGGAGAAAATTCCCTCAATTTGAGCGATCGCCCGATCCGCTGCCTGTTCTGGTGAGATACCATCAGCTACAATAGCACGGATCACCTGACCCCAAATATTATCCGATAGCACTTGAGAATAAGCCGGATTAAATGATTGTGCAAATGGCCTAGCTTGCTGATATTGCTGAACAGACGCTGAAATATGCGGATCTTCAGGATTTGTCCAAAATGGATCTTCTAATAGTTTTGGCATTACCGGAAAATAGCGTCCTTGAGCACCCTGGAGATAGGAACCTAAGTTCTCTGGTTGAATTAGATAGGATAGTAGACTTTTGGCTTGTTCCTGATTGGGGGACTCTTTAAATATAACAACCATTTTGACACTGGAAACGGAATTAAGGCGATCGCCATTCAGTGTGTTGGGCCAGTCGATGGTGACTAAATCTTGAAAATAGGTCTGGGTATCCTGACGCTGGGAACCGGGAATTGATAGGGATGGGTTAGCGGTTAAAATTGAATTTCGACTCAGGAAAGAGACGTTATTATCAGGATTTGCCCAATCGATGGCACTAGGGGGAACATAGCCATCTTTATAAAGGTTGGTGTATTCAGTCAGGGCGTTAATCAGACCTTGACGCACCCGGGGTTCCCTAATTTGCAGTTGTCCTGTGGGGCTGATTAATTGTACATTGTGGGCGTGGGCTGTTAAAAATTGCTCAAAGGTGAAGTAGGTATCACTGGCGGCGGGAGACATGGGAAAACCAAAGGCGTAGATATTTTGCTGACCCTGGGAACGTAATTCGTCTTGAATGTCTTTCCAAAATTGCCAAAATCCCTCCCAGTCTTGAGGAATGCGATCGCTACTAAATCCGGCTTGTTCAACTAGGGGTTTCCAGTAGTGAATATGAATAGTTTGCTGGCTGAGGGGGGCGGCATATTTCCCAGTTTGTCGGGTGTGGGAATTCTTGTATGCTACGGATTCCAGGGCTTCGCGATCGTAAATGCTTCGCAGGGGAGTAATTATATCCGATAGATCAACCAGTTGATTATCCCACGCTAAACTAGGGATTAAGGTTTCTACTTTCCCAGTGCTAAATAACAGGTCGGGAGGATTAACTGATGCGATCGCATTATTAGTTTCTCTCAGCATATCTGCGTCACTGTAGAAGGTCAATTCTACCCGATTTCCGGTCTCATTTTCCCACTCTTGGACTAATCTCTGAATCTCTTGAGTTTCTTCTGGATAAAAACCCTGTTGCCACCAAACCCTAAATGGCCTATCCCCAGCACCAGAACCCACAGACGATGGGGATGCGTTACAGGTAACTACCCCTAATGATAAGAAGAACAGAAGACCATATTTAATAAATTCTTGGCGTGTTTGCATGGTAAAATACTACCCACAACTATTGTGTCAAGTTAAATCATAACTATATCCAATTTTACCACGGAATCTATTAAGATTCTCAAGATTTGATCAGTTGACTGGATACCATAGCTGCTGGGGATTATTGCCCATCATTTAGTTAAGTTATCTTCCGAAATATTAAGCTATATAAACATGGATAGTTACATAATGTTATGTTAACTTCCTGTCTAATTCCGATAAAATTGATGTTACTCATGTTCTTGGTCTTCTTCTTCATCAGGGCGAGATTTGCGAGACTTGTTAAACCTTTTATTTTTGATGGCAATATCTTCATTCATAGTCCGAATTAACCAATAACTAGCAGCCAAAGCTAAACTCGCACCCGCCAAAGCGATCACATCGATTTTTTGATATTTATTGGTGTCAAAAATGATAATCTTTCGGGATACAGCAATTAAAGCTGTCACCACCACTAACTCAACTTGAACAATATGCTTTTTTAAATAAGCTGTTATATTTTCCAGCAACTCCAAAGCAATTAAAATATTCAAGAATAGCCCAAAAATCTCAATTAAAGTTGCATCAAAAAACCCGGTTGGCTTGGCAGCAAATAAATCCGTTAACAACACCCGAATTAAATCCACCAGAGAAACGATGATTACCAAAATTAAAGCCACGGACAAAATTTTAGAGACGCAATTCTCCACCCAGTGAATCATCCCCAAAAAATTCTCATCTTGAAACTGATTTAAAATTCGCTGCAACTTTTTTTTAAACATTGGGTTTATCCGTGATATAATTTAATTCGGCATTATCTTGGGGTTGATAATCAATCAATTGACGGGCGTTGTCAATGTTCCAAATCCGATTAGTATTGTTAGAAACCCCATAAAAAATCTGAAAACCCAAATCTTGATGATCTAGGGATTTTTGCACCAATTGCGCCAAATCTCTGGGACTACACCAAGTCTTCAAACTGCGATCGCTATTAGGATATGGCAAAAATGAACCAATCCGCAAGCAAATAATCGACATCCCATATTGGTCTACAAAAAACTGCGCCAACGCCTCCCCAAAAGCCTTACCAACCCCATATAAAGAATCAGGTCTCACGACCATTTCCGGGGTGATATGGGACTCTCCCACAACTTCTCGCCACCCGGAAACATGATTACTACTAGCATAAATTAACTGCTTTATCCCCACCCGTCTCGCCGCCTCAAAGACATTATAAGTTCCCGCAATTCCCCCCCGATAGACATCCTCCCAAGGCTGTTGTACGTCTGGGTTACTCGCCAAATGAATTACTCCATCAACCCCGTCCATAGCCTGGGATACGGCTTCAAAATCAGTAATATCGGCTATGATGACATCATCAGCACCAGAAATCGGTTTAAGATCCAAACATCGGAATTGGTAACAGCCAGCTAACAATTCTCGAAGCGATCGGCCAATTTGTCCAGCCGCACCCGTAATCAGAACCTTTCGCATTTCCTTTGTCAACCAGTCAAATTCATTCTGATTCTAACATTAACCTGTCATGATTTTAACTCTATTAGAAAATCCAATTGTTAGATTATACATCAATTTAATTGGCTGGGCTTTACTAGGATTTATTCTCGGCAAAAAACTCCCCGATAGTACATCCAAGTATTTAGGCCAGTTTCTCTATTGGATTGGTGTTCCCCTTGGTATCATTGCCTTTATGCGGGGAGTTGATATCTCTGGATATATTTGGATTTCCCCGATAGCGGGATGGCTTGCTATGTTGGTTGGGGCAGTTTTTGCGCGTTTTTGGATGGAATTAGAAATCAGTGATGAACGTATTAAAGCGATCGCTTCTGGTCTGATTAACCCTCGCGATTTAAAATCAGATCAACCCATCCCAGACACCGCCTGGACTCGACCAACCCAAGGCAGTTTTTTACTAGCTATGATGGTAGGAAATACCTCTTATTTAGGCTTTCCTGTAGTCTTGTCTTTAATTGGTCCTGAATACTTTTTATGGGCAGTCCTTTATAATACCCTCGCCACCAGTCCCGGACTCCACGGCATCGGCTATATGATTTCGGCTAATTATGGGAATAATCCCCTAGCACAACGTCGGAAAAGTCCACTACAAATTATTTTCGGAAATCCGGCTTTATGGAGTTTTGGGTTTGGGTTTTTTTTCCGCCATGTTCCCCTCCCAGACCTGGCAGAAAATGGTTTAAGAACTTCGGCTTGGTCTATTGTCACGTTAGCGATTATTATGATTGGGATTCAACTTAGTCAATTAGGGAAACTGCAAAAATTAAGCCAAGCGTTAATTTGTCTGGCTATTAAAATGATTGTAGTTCCGTTAGTAGTAGGAACAGGTTTGATGTTTTTGGGAGTGACAGGTTTACCGAGATTAGCTATTGTTCTCCAAATGGCTATGCCGCCTTCTATTGCTACGGTAATTTATGCGATCGCCTACGGTCTTGACAAGGATTTATCCGTAGCTACTGTAGCTTTAGGTTCGGTGGGTTTATTAATGACAATCCCGATGTGGTTATGGCTATTTGCGCCTTAAAATTAAATCGGTAGCATGGTAAACAATAGCATCAAATTCCGAGGGATCTAAACTGGCGGGGTCGCGATAGCCTAAATTAATGCGATCGCACATTTTCTCATCAATATATTCCGATGCCAAAAACACCTTAATTCTCTGTAAATGCTGCCCAACCCTAATTAAATGACTAGCCACTAGGGGATTATTTAACTCTCCCGAATCAACCCAGGTTTTCACCTGTTCAGGAATAGCATAACCGAATTGATTAATAATATCCCCGTGGGTGGCAGAAATCCCCTCAGCCAACTTCCCTCTCACCACCAAAGTTCCCCCATCTCTGACCATATCTGCACAGTTATAAACGGCTTTAGCAGCCTGCCAAAAATCGGCACTTTTGTCATCCACAATAGCCAGCAATTTATCGCAGGGTTCAACAGTTTTTAAAAACAATTTAGCACTAAGTGCGGCCGCCTGACGATAGGAAGATTGTAAATCACCCACAAACACATCGACAATACCAGTGGGAAGGGTAACAAAGTTAACGGAAACGAAAGTAGCCGGAAAGGCTTGAGTAGCTAACTCTCCCACTTGAGCTAATATATCCCTAATTGGGTTATCCACTTTTGCCATAATTTCTTCAGTAGGGAAGAGGTTACTTTTCCAGTGAGTGTAATCAATTATGGCTTGATTAGCAATTCCCGGACACAGATATTTTGTCCCCCCAGAAAAACCCACAACTCGATGAGGAAATACACTCCCCAAACACATGACGACATCCTGATTCATCATCACCCTGTTTAACTTGACAGTGACCCCATCAATCACGCCAATTTCGACTAAATGACTATCATCAAAGGCATTATGATTTAACAGGTTTATCTGTTCAGCCTCTGTGGGGGATATTCCCAATTTATTGAGCATTTCGGTCTCAGTCATCGGTCGATGAGTTCCCAAGGCAAAGATTACGGTAATTTCTGGGGATAAACTTCTGTTAATAAAGGCTAATAATTGGGAAAAAAAGAGGTCAATAGGTGTGGAACGGGTGACATCTTCACAGATAATCAGAAGGCGATCGCACCGTTGATTTATGGACAACAAATAATCGGTTATTGTGCCGACAATAGCATCAACAGAAATCAGACTAGACTAACTGTTTCTAGGGTGATAATTTTCATACTCACTTAAATATCAGCAATTAGCGCCATCAAATCATGAAAGTAGGTTGGGTGCAACCCAACACCATCAAATCATGAAAGTAGGTTGGGTGCAACCCAACACCGTCATCTGATGAAAGTAGGTTAGGTGCAACCCAACACCGTCATCTGATGAAAGTAGGTTAGGTGCAACCCAACACCGTCATCTGATGAAAGTAGGTTAGGTGCAACCCAACACCGTCATCTGATGAAAGTAGGTTGGGTGCAACCCAACACCGTCATCTGATGAAAGTAGGTTAGGTGCAACCCAACACCGTCATCTGATGAAAGTAGGTTAGGTGCAACCCAACACCGTCATCTGATGAAAGTAGGTTGGGTGCAACCCAACACCGTCATCTGATGAAAGTAGGTTAGGTGCAACCCAACACCGTCATCTGATGAAAGTAGGTTAGGTGCAACCCAACACCGTCATCTGATGAAAGTAGGTTGGGTGCAACCCAACACCGTCATCTGATGAAAGTAGGTTAGGTGCAACCCAGCACCGTCATCTGATGAAAGTAGGTTAGGTGCAACCCAACACCGTCATCTGATGAAAGTAGGTTAGGTGCAACCCAACACCGTCATCTGATGAAAGTAGGTTAGGTGCAACCCAACACCGTCATCTGATGAAAGTAGGTTAGGTGCAACCCAACACCGTCATCTGATGAAAGTAGGTTGGGTGCAACCCAACACCGTCATCTGATGAAAGTAGGTTAGGTGCAACCCAACACCGTCATCTGATGAAAGTAGGTTAGGTGCAACCCAACCCAACACCGTCATCTGATGAAAGTAGGTTGGGTGCAACCCAACACCGTCATCTGATGAAAGTAGGTTAGGTGCAACCCAACACCGTCATCTGATGAAAGTAGGTTAGGTGCAACCCAACCCAAAACGGTCATCTGATGAAAGTAGGTTAGGTGCAACCCAACACCGTCATCTGATGAAAGTAGGTTAGGTGCAACCCAACACCGTCAATCAACCCCTTCTCTAACCCCTCACCCAACCGCCGCCAAATCACCCATTTCAGCCATCCTTAAAAAAACTCCCAAAATCCCAGTTTTACCCCTTGACAAATCCCGAAACTTGACTTATTATTAAAGAATGGAAATCCGTGGCGACATATATATGCCTAGAAACGGGTCAAGGTTCTAATTAGGCAGTAAATCGAAAAAAGCGATCGCACTTTCAGCCCATCTCATAGACAAGTAGCTAAACGGAAAGCCGCCCAACCATCACCTACCCCCAACCGAAGATATTACCATCTTCTAAACTGACATTAGTAACCCCTTCCAGGACACCCACCAGTTGGTCAGAACCGGCTACATAAATAGCTGTACCACTATGAAAACCGCTGGGTAGTGACCCAATTTCATAGTCATCAGGGCTACCGAGCAAAACCACCATATCCTGATTTACCTGAAAGTCAGTTACTATGCTGTAACCTTCTCCCGGAAGCATTACCAAAGTATCATTTCCCTCGCCTCCCACCAGAGTATCAACACCTTGAGTGCCTCCAAATAGGATATCATTACCCTGGTCTCCAAACAAAATCTGATTCCCATTACCTGCTACCAACGTATCATTCCCCTGACCACCATAAAGGGAATCATTCCCGTCGCCTCCAAATAGGATATCATCATCTTTATTTCCCCATAGGATATCATCCCCCTGACCAGCAACTAAGATATCATTACCCTGACCGCCAAACAGAGTATTATCTCCCTGGGAAACCTGGAGCCAATCATCACCTTGAAAACCCAGCAAAGTTTCATCAGAAGCCGTCCCGATAATTACATCATGATGGTCAGTCCCAAACCATTGATTGGGTAAAGGTTGAGTAATAGAGCCTTGATTCTCGGTTGGCAAAACTCCGGTAATTTGAGGCGGGAAACTATCCCAATTAATGACTTGATGAATTTCTGGTCTCCCCGGTGTGTCAGTACCATCTACTATCAACCTGCTAATAAAGGCATCAGTCATACCACTATTGGTTTGTCCATCTAGGTCGCCCGCAGTCCAGCCCCCCACATAAATCGAGCCATCACTACCGGTGGTCAGGGCTGATGCATCCTCAGTCCTATGGGTTCCCAACAGGCGCGTCCAGTCTTGAGTGCCATCAGGCTGGAACCTGCTGATAAAGGCATCACCACCACCACTATTGGTTTGTCCATCTAGGTCGCCATTAGTATAGCCCGCCACATAAATAGACCCATCACTACCGGTGGTCAGGGCATTAGCCCGGTCAGAACCACGGGTTCCCAACAGGCGCGTCCAGTCTTGAGTGCCATCAGGCTGGAACCTGCTGATAAAGGCATCTTCCCTACCACTATGGGTTTGTCCGTCTAGGTTGCCCCAAGTCCAGCCCCCCACATAAATTGAGCCATCACCAGCGGTGGTCAGGGCTGATGCCACGCCCCAACCACTGCTTCCCAACAGGCGCGTCCAGTCTTGAGTGCCATCAGGCTGGAACCTACTGATAAAGGCATCAGAAAGACCACGAAGGGTTTGTCCATTTAGGTCGCCATAAGTATAGCCGGCCACATAAATAGACCCATCACTACCGGTAGTCAGGGCATTAGCCCCGTCCCAACCACTGGTTCCCAACAGGCGCGTCCAGTCTTGAGTGCCATCAGGCTGAAACCTGCTGATAAAGGCATCCCGCTCACCACTATTGGTTTGTACATCTAGGTCGCCCGCAGTATAGCCGGCCACATAAATCGAGCCATCACTACCGGTGGTCAGGGCATGAGCCCCGTCAAAACTACTGCTTCCCAACAGGCGCGTCCAGTCTTGAGTGCCATCAGGCTGGAACCTACTGATAAAGGCCTCAAACTCAGCATTATTGGTTTGTCCATCTAGGTCGCCCCCAGTCGAGCCCGCCACATAAATCGAGCCATCAAGGCCAGTGGTCAGGGCTGATGCATCCTCAGTCCTATGGGTTCCCAACAGGCGCGTCCAGGCTTTAGTGCCATCAGGCTGGAACCTGGTGATAAAGGCATCATAAAGACCACTATTGGTTTGTCCATCTAGGTCGCCCCAAGTCTTGCCCGCCACATAAATCGAGCCATCACTACCGGTGGTCAGGGCTAATGCCACGTCCCAAGCACTGGTTCCCAACAGGCGCGTCCAGGCGAACTCTGGCGGCGCGGACATCTGTACTGCTACTGGTTCACCTTCTACCCCACTGAATCCCTGTGAGGGCATGAAATTCTGAGAATCTGATGATTCAAAAATATCGGATATTTCGCTAGTATTGTTCATTAGGGTATCCCCCTCCAATGGAGCCATAAAGATTTCATACCTGGATTGGTATTTACATGGCTAACGACAATTGTACTTGGCTCTCAATATAACCGGCCACCATCAGGGCGGAAAAAAAGCGATCGCACTATTACCTCACACTCTCTAAAACCCCCCACTCATCAGCAGCTTAGGCAATCCCAAAAAAACTCTAAAAATCCCAATTTTTTCCTTGACAAATATGGGGGCTTGACTTATTATTAAATAATTGAAAACCGTGCCGGCATATATAATGGTTTTTTGAGCCTATATATCTGGGTAGTAGGTTGGGTGAAACCCAACAGCGGTGAGATGGTGGCGTTGGGTTCCGTTCCTCCACCCAACCTACTTAAATAGGCTATATAACCTGCCACCCTCATGGTTAAAAAAAGCGATCGCACCATTTCCCCACACTCTCTAAAACCCGCCACTCATCAGCAGCTTAGGCAATCCTAAAAAAACTCTAAAAATCCCGATTTTTCTCTTGACAAATACGAGGGCTTGACCTGACCTACTATTAAATCATGGGAAACCGTGCCGACATATATAATGGTTTTTTGAGCCTATAGAGAAGTGGGGTTAAATGGCTCTCGGTAGGTTGGGTGAAACCCAACAGCGGTGAGATGGTGGCGTTGGGTTCCGTTCCTCCACCCAACCTACTTAAATAGGCTATATAACCTGCCACCCTCATGGTTAAAAAAAGCGATCGCACCATTTCCCCACACTCTCTAAAACCCGCTACCAATCAGCAGATTAGGCAATCCTAAAAAAACTCTAAAAATCCCGATTTTTTCCTTGACAAATGCGGAAACTTGACTTATTATTAAAGAATGGGAAACCGTGCCGACATATATAATGGTTTTTTGAGCCTATAGCTCTGGGTAGGTTGGGTGAAACCCAACAGCGGTGAGATGGTGGTGTGGGGTTCCCGTACTCCACCCAACCTACTTAAATAGGCTATATAACCTGCCACCCTCATGGTTAAAAAAAGCGATCGCACTATTCCCTCACACTCTCTAAAACCCGCTACCCATCAGCAGATTAGGCAATCCTAAAAAAACTCTAAAAATCCCTATTTTTCCCCTTGACAAATCTGGGAGCTTGACTTATTATCAAAGAATGGAAATCCGTGCGGACATATATAATGACTTTGTCAAATAGTCAATGGGAGTGAGCTGCTAGTAAATGAAACCCCTATGAACTTAACTGGCGCAAAAACCAGAGTTATTCCCCTCCATAGTTCAGAGGGAGAAATCTTAGGAATTTGGGTGTAACCATGACGGTTAAAGTCTCTGGTTACGGGTTCATAAACTCCATACAGAAAGGACAAAACTCTGGGGTGATGTTGATATACTCTGCGATCGCCGGAGGTAAAAGATAGCCTGGCTCTTGTTTCTCAATGAGCGATCGCTCTTCTAGGAGGCTTAATGCTTTGGTAATCTGATCAGCAGTTGTTGATGATAGTATGTTTTGCCACAAAGCGATCGCCAGAGGTTGCTCACTCCTCGCCAGTGTGTATAAAATTTGTCTTTCCAGAGCCGATAGTCCCTCTAATTGGGGTTTTATTAATTGACAGATACCACCACAAATAATTTGATTGCTACTCCAAAAATCATTAACATTTTCTAAACATAATTCCTTAATCTTCGCCACAGCCATTTTAATAGCTAAGGGATTGCCTCGATAGTAATTAACCAGTTTATTCACTTCTGTATAACCTGATTGTAAGCCTTTTGCCTCAATCAGTTTGGCTCCTGCTTTTTCTGTAAGCCCCCCCAACTTGAAAATACGAACTGGGAGTAATTCTCCTTCTCAAGTGGTGATTTCATCCGGTTTCTCTCGACTGGTGACGATCGCACAACTTTGATGTTGAATTTCTCCTATATATTTGAGTAACTCACCATAGCCTTCATATCCAGATAGATACAACTTCAGACATTCTCGGCGAGGATCCAGAACAGTGTCCCAGTTGTCCAGTACCAACAGACATCGGCGTTGCTGGAGAACTTTGATCAGCATAGACAGCATCCTTGTTTCTGAAGGCTCAACAGTCACCGTTTGGGTGTAGTTGATTACTGACAGGATATCCGCCAATAGACTCAGAAGTGGGGGGCGATCGCGGAGACTACGCCAGATGACCACCTCAAACTCCTGCTGCACTTCTTGAGAAAACTTAACAGAAAGTGCTGTTTTACCCACCCCCCCAAAACCAACTATTCCCACCAAAGAACAGCGATCGCTCAAAACCCACCGTTTTAACCTTTCCAACTCCGCCTCCCGTCCCCAAAACTGAGAAACATTCGTCGCTTCCCCCCAGTCTTGCCAACAAGTTGGAAATTGGCGGGCTTCCTGCCACCGACAGTATTCCTCCTGTAACACTGTATGAAGATTGCGTTTTGTGACCGTCTTTCCCGTTGCTTTAGACAGCATTTTCCACAACTGAGCGCCAATCTGACGAATATAGTCGTGTTCGTATCCCAAACGAGTAGCAATTTCCCGGTAGGAGCGTTTTTCCCAAGACTCACAGAAAACCTGTTCTTGGATGTCGCTCAACTGGAAACCTGGCTTTAACATGGATAAGAGGCGATCGCGAATAATTTTAGCTTTTTTTAAGTTCATTGCTTAGATGCTCCCGCTGACTGGATATAATCGGTTATGACAACGCCAATTTTCATAAAACTTAACCGTTAAGATTTAATCATTTTTGTTGACAAAACTTAATTTCAACAACTCACATTTTATCACAGTTATTGTGTTAGGCTATATCTATTAAAAGTGGTAAGGTGTTTTACCTATTTTTATGGCATTTACAGTTTCACTAGATATGAGAGGTAATTGTAATGGATTCTATCAGCGGCTTTCAAGTGGTATCTCCAGAACACGATCCTTACGATCCCAATACACTGCTCTCCTCCGGTCTTCCGACTCTTGATGTCTTTGATATTAACTATGACTTTTTCCCCGTCAGTTCATCGGAACCAAAAGTTGACCCCCTTGCCATTGAAGAACCAGGAGAATACGGTTTAATTGCTCCGAACACCCTAAACAACCTCAAATTGGGCTATGCCCAAGAGATCACATTTATTCTGGCTGCCAACGATCAGCCAGTAGACAGCAAAACTTCAACTACTAGCATCACCACAGATTTTATTACTGGCTTACCCGCAGATATTGAAGTTATAGAGAACTATCGCAATTTCTCAGCAGTCGCTCTCAGGATTGAATCCGTAGATGAACTAAACTACATCCTGAAAAACCCCGATATTCTTAATTTAGTCCCCTATGATTCAGGGGCCTCAACTGGATTAATGACTGCTGAATCCGACTCCCGTTCCCGTCCAGAAAATCCGCGATCAGAAAATACCAATGATTCCAGGAGTTCAGATTCTCAGACCAGTAACAACGATTCTCAGACCAGTAACAATGAGATTGTTATTGACTCGGAAATATTAAGTGCGATCGCTGATAAAATTTCCCTAACCGCCTTAGATGCTCTCATAGATGGAGAAGCACAGGAACTCCTGATTTCCTTTAATAGCAGGGATATCCATCAAGCCGTTGAGGAGAAAATGGAGTTAGAGAATTGGTCTGTTGGTAGCGATGAAGTAATTAACTATCAAGCCAGCCTGTTCTCGGAACTGAAAGATGACATCTTATCCCCCTTCAGCCAAGATTTGGAAATCCTCGACGACTATGAAAATCTACCGATTACCTTTGCCAAATTTGAGGAGGTAGATCCATTAATCGAATTGCTGCAAAATCCGGATGTTTTACGGGTAGATGTTCCTCGAATTCATGAAAAAGCCTTAGCCGAAAGTTTGCCTTTAATTCGGCAACCCAGAGCGATCGAAGCAACAGGTTTTACTGGAAGTGGGACAACTGTAGCGGTACTGGATACAGGTGCTGATCCCAATGCTCCTGGACTGCAAGGACGAATTGTTTATGCTCGGGATTTTGCCCCCGATGATGGGCAAGATGATGATGATAGTGGTCACGGAACCAATGTCAGTGCAATCGTGGCTGGAGTTGCCCCCGGCACTCAAATTGCTGCCCTAGATGTTTTTGATGGGGATGGAGCATATGACTCAGATATAATTGCAGCAATAAACTGGTCAATCCAAAATCGTAATACTTACAATATTGCTGCCATCAATATGAGTTTAGGTGTATATGACTGGAAACATACCAGCCCTCTCCCAGATAATGAAGATGCTCTAGGTCAAGCGATCGCCAATGCCAGGAACAACGGAATCCTACCAATCGTCTCCTCTGGAAATGATGGCTTTACGAATGGGATATCATGGCCTGCTGCTTTTGAAAGTGCCATTTCCGTCGGCTCAGTTTATGACTTCACTGGAACTTATGGATGGGACAGCGCCAGCCCCGATCGCGTTTCCAGTTTTTCCAATAGTAGCCCATTTTTAGATATTCTAGCCCCTGGTTCTGAGATTACTGCTGGAGGATTATCAAATTATAGTGGTACTTCCATGGCAGCCCCCCACGTGGCAGGAGCAATTGCCGTTCTCCGTGAAGCCTTCCCCAATGAAAGTTCAGAACAACTCCTACAGCGACTGATCAACAGCGGAGATCCAATTACCGACCACCGCAATAACATTACGAAAAATCGGATTAACCTCGCTTCTGCCCTGCAAGTCGAATCTTCCCGACCCGATAACGACAACTTTGGACAAGCCGCAGTTCTCTCAGGAACATCAATCACCGTAACAGAACAGGTAGTAACATCGGAGCGACTCAACAGTCGGGTGAACCCAACCATGCCGGAACAGGTGGCAGTTCCGTCTGGTGGACTTGGACAGCCCCTATTTCTGGAGAAGTCACCATCAACACATTTGGCAGTAACTTTGATACCGTCCTAGCTGCTTATACCGGTTCCTCAGTCTCCAACTTAAATACTATTGCCAGCAATGATGATAGTGGTGGTGGTCGGCAAAGCGAAATCATCTTTGATGCCATAGCAGGAACCAGCTATTACATTGCAGTTGATGGATATCAAGGAGCCACAGGAAATATCACCCTCGATCTCTCCCTGGCTACAGCAAGCCCCGCGAATGATAATCTCGCCAACAGTATTGCTTTAAGTGGGGCATCAGTCAGCACCACCGGGACCAATATTAATGCCACCCAACAGTCGGGTGAACCCAGCCACGCCGGAACAGGTGGCAGTTCCGTCTGGTGGAATTGGACAGCGCCTAGTTCTGGAACAGCCACCATCAACACCAACGGCAGTGATTTTGATACCGTTCTTGGGGTCTACACGGGTTCTTCCATCTCCGGTTTAACAGAAATTGCCAGTGACGATGATAGCGGCTTTGGACTACAAAGCCAAGTTACCTTTAATGCCGTAGGTGGAACCAACTACAAAATTGCCGTTGATGGATTTAACGGAGCCCAGGGCAATATTAACTTAGATTTAGTGTTCGCCACCAGTCAACTACCTAACGATGACTTCTCCAGCAGTGCTACTTTAAGTGGGACTTCCGTAAATATCACCAGTAGCAACGTCAACGCCACCAAAGAACCTGGCGAACCCAATCATGCCGGACTATATGGCGGTAGTTCAGTTTGGTGGAATTGGACTGCTCCTGATTCAGGATTAGTGACCATTGATACTTTTGGTAGCAACTTTGACACCATCCTAGCTGCATATACTGGTTCATCTTTGTCTAACTTAACCGAAATAGACAGCAATGATGATACCAATGGCCTACAAAGCCAAATTTCCTTTGTTGTCGAACCAGGAACTACTTATAAAATTGCCGTTGATGGATTTGGGGGAGCCTCTGGAGACATTAATTTATCTCTGTTGCTAGAAACCAGCCTGTTAAGCAATGATGATTTTGCTAACAGTACCTCCCTCGGTGGTTCCTACGCCAGCGTTACCAGTAGCAACATCGGTGCTACCAAACAGCCAGGAGAACCCAACCACGCTGGTAATTCTGGCGGTAGTTCCCTGTGGTGGAATTGGACTGCTCCCGGTTCAGGTAATGTGGCGATCAATACTGGAGGTAGTGATTTTGACACCACATTGGCAGCCTATACGGGTTCTTCTATTTCCAATTTGACCGAAGTAGCCAGCAATGATGATTCTTTGTGGTATGGACGGCAAAGCGAAATTATCTTTGACGTTATAGGGGGAACCAATTACAACATTGCTGTTGATGGATATAATGGCGCATCTGGTAACATTAACCTAGAACTGATTTACTCAGAAACTCAGGGTAATAATGTCGATCTGATTCCTGGTAACTTTACCCTGAATACCACCCAATCTAATCCCGGAGATTCGATTCAAGTTACCTATTCCATTATGAATACGGGTAGCGACGATGCTGACAGTTCTGAAGGTGGATTCTGGGTAGACTTTTACCTGTCCGATGATTCCAGTATCGATCCTGGCGAGGATTATTTACTCGGCTGGACTTGGGTTGATCCCATCCCCGGAAATAGCAGCACAGGGACTTTGACTAAACAAATTTCATTACCCAATACCAGTGATTCTTTCTGGAGTGGGGATGGGGAATATACGATTGGTTTGATTGTTGATCCTTTCGGCTTTGTAATCGAAACCAATGAGTCGAATAATACCGCTGTTCGTAATATTACGATCGGCACATCAACAGAACAACCCTACACCAGTGTCCCCATCACCATTAACGGCACCTATGAAGGAATTATCGGAGATTTTAACGGCGATGGAATCTCAGATGTCCTTTGGTATGTCCCTGGACCAGGACAGGATTATATCTGGTTCTTTGATGAGGATGGAAACTACGAAAGCCAGCCTTTTACTTTACCGTCAACGGCACCTACACCCCCGTGGTCGGAGACTTTAACGGAAACGATGTCTCAGATATTCTCTGGTATGCACCCGGCCCCGCACCTGATTATATCTGGTATTTCGACAAAGGTGGCAACTATACCAGTAGTCCGTTTACTGTTAATGGCGTTTACACCCCCATTCCTGGAGACTTCAACGGCTCGGGTATTAGCGATATCCTCTGGTATGCACCCGGAACAGCACCCGACTACATCTGGTCTTTTAATGAAGATGGAACCTATGAAAGCCGTCCCTTCACCGTCAATGGTGATTATATCCCCGTCCAAGGTGACTTCAACGGTTCAGGTATTACCGATATCCTCTGGTATGCACCCGGCCCCGCACCCGATTATATCTGGTCTTTTAATGAAGATGGAACCTATGAAAGCCGTCCCTTCACCGTCAATGGTTATTATATCCCCGTTCAAGGTGACTTCAACGGTTCAGGTATTACCGATATCCTCTGGTATGCACCCGGAACAGCACCCGATTATATCTGGTCTTTTAATGAAGATGGAACCTATGACAGCCGTCCCTTCACGGTCAATGGTGATTATATCCCCCTTCAAGGTGACTTCAATGGTTCAGGTCTGACCGATATTCTGTGGTATCGTCCCGGTCCCGGTCAAGATTACATCTGGTATTTCCGCTAAACTACCCGATGGTCTAATGCCATAAAACTATCAAAGGAGGCGATTTTTGTAACACTTACAAAAATCGCCTCTATTCATTTATTCATTTACCTGATTACATCTGATCTTTCCCCTTGACAAATACCGAAACTTGACCTATTATTAAATAATGGGAATCCGTGCCGAAATATATATGAAATAGCCTCAGTGCGATCGCTCCGAATAGTAGGTTGGGTGAAACCCAACAGGGGTGAGATGGTGGTGTGGGGTGGCGTTCGGACCCCCCAACCGACTCAAATAGGCGATCGCTCCGAATAGTAGGTTGGGTGAAACCCAACAGCGGTGAGATGGTGGTGTGGGGTGGCGTTCGGACCCCCCAACCTACTCAAATAGGCGATCGCTCCGAATAGTAGGTTGGGTGAAACCCAACAGGGGTGAGATGGTGGTGTGGGGTGGCGTTCGGACCCCCCAACCTACTCAAATAGGCGATCGCTCCGAATAGTAGGTTGGGTGAAACCCAACAGGGGTGAGATGGTGGTGTGGGGTGGCGTTCGGACCCCCCAACCTACTCAAATAGGCGATCGCTCCGAATAGTAGGTTGGGTGAAACCCAACAGGGGTGAGATGGTGTTGTTGGGTGGCGTTCGGACCCCCCAACCTACTCAAATAGGCGATCGCTCCGAATAGTAGGTTGGGTGAAACCCAACAGGGGTGAGATGGTGTTGTTGGGTGGCGTTCGGACCCCCCAACCTACTCAAATAGGCGATCGCTCTGAATAGTAGGTTGGGTGAAACCCAACAGGGGTGAGATGGTGGCGTTGGGTTCCGTTCCTCCACCCAACCTACTTAAAATAGGCTCAAAAAATCCCAGGTTTTTCTATTGACAAATACCGGAACTTGACTTATTATAAAAGAATGGGAAACCGTGCCGACATATATAATGGTTTAGGGAGGGGTTCAGTCTCTCCCGGTAAAATTACCTGAAAGAGAGACCGAATCAACTAGCTAAGACCAGTTCTTTTTGGCTGGTTTAATGTGAGGGACTCCTAATCGAAAATCTGTAGGTGCGACTGGTTCAATGTCGGGGTCAAAACCACCTACTTGATTAGTCCTGAGTATCCATAAATCCGCCCCTAATTGCAGAAAAATCATGGCGATTTGGTCGTGAACCCAACGAGGTAGAAGAGTTCGCCAACTAGACAAAGCCTTAATCAGAGTGTCGCGGGGGTTTTCGACAGTCAAATCACCTAATTTGGGGGCATTAAATCGCCAGTCTGGGCGTACCTTTCCCATGGGGGTTAAATAATGTTCGAGGGTATTCAGTAAATCGCCTAACTGTTGGAAACGGAGAGTTTGCTCATGATTAGGGTGTTCTCGCATCCATTTAATGATTAGGGGATTTAATTCTAACTCGGCTAAAATTTGCCGCAAAGAGGAATATAAGGCTTGGCTAGAGTCCTGACAACAGGAATTAACGGGACTCACAAAAGTAGTTCCGGTTCCGTCTCCGACACGATAACGCGCAGCCATAATATCTAATTCCTGAATAACGGCATTTAGGGGGGAGAATTTGATGCCATCAAAATCATAATCTTCGGTGAGGGGGCTAAACTTAATTAGAGTTTCGCATAATGGTCGCACACCCAACCATCCCCATTGACGATCGCCTCCATAATGTTCCCAAGCATTCGCCCCAGAAATAATACCATCAGTATTATTAGTATAAATTTGTCGGTACTCGATCGCAAAACGTAACTCCCCCGTTAAAGGGTCTCGTTTCACCGTAGCTACCCCGAAAGCAAAATGCCCAAAATAGATTTTCATTGATGCTAATTCGGCTTTCTTTCCGCCAATACCGCCAAACAGGTGCATCATCAAAGCGCGATCGCCTTCTCGCCATTGAGAAATCGCCATATGATCATCTTCACCCTCATTGTGCGGAGATAATAACACATTTTTAATCTTCCCCTTTTCCGCCTTTAAATTACTCAAATAATCACGCCTCAAGTAATCCAAGCATGGTGTCAGACCGTGAATCACCCGTTGAGGGGAGAGGCGGAACATTTCCCTAGGTGCGATCGCCTGTACCGTAAACCGACCTTGGTTATTTCTCGCCCCATAAATATACCATCCTCCCCTGTTAACCGGAGACTCTTCCACCCCCTGATTATTAAAAGAATAAACCCCATTACGATTAGGGATTACCGTCGGCATATAAACTATCTCCTCATCCCCATCAAAATCCCCTGTAGACGGGTTAAAATGCCGAACTTGAAACAGGTCATTGCCCAAGTTTTTAACAAACCTTACCACCCCATAAAACCGCCCCGAAATTTGCATCGGTTCCCGTTGAATATACACCACCGGAACACCCTCCCCAGTATCCTTAATTACCACCGGTTCACGAAGTGCCACAATCATATCATCATCAGGTCTCGCCCCCGCCAAAGACTCCAAAGGATCGACATTTTCCCAACCATCAAGTCGGTGAGGATGAACCTTTCCCTGTCGTTGACTAAGCCGCGCTTGATCAGAGAAATTCACATCCATTTTTAACAATTTCGAGTAGTTTTGCACCCACTGTTCATCACTCCAGCGCAAAATTACTACCTGTCCGATGCGATGTTGATTTTCCGGGTCAGCATGATAAATTTCCAGCCGCACCCCTTTCAGGGTTTCCCGTTCATCTTTACTTGGTAAAATTAACCGACCTATCCAAGTATAATTGGGGTGATATAACTCGGGATTTAACCTTTGTTGAATTGGATAATAACCCACCTGATTAAATAACCCCTGCTTGTAGCGTTCATATTCGCTAATGGTGATAAACTTCTGCGGGTCTAATCCGGTGATTTCCCAATTTTGACAGAGAATACCTGTAATAATTTGCACCGTCTGTTCCAGGTGCGTCCGTCCGTCCGGTAACAGCGCATCCCCCATGGGTCCATCATCGCCATTATGACCTACTGGACCCAAAGAAATCAAGATAATTCTGCCCCGTCTTTTGGCACAATTCCAATTAGAAAGAACGGAAATCGGCCAGCGTCCTGAAAACATAATCGGACCGAGTTTTTCCACATTATCTTTTTCCCCCACTAGGTGATAGAGTCTTTGAATCGCCATAGCCCCGGTATTCCCACTAATTACCCCCGCTAAAGAAATCACCTCAATGGGGGCATTAATATTGTATTTCAGGAAGCTAACCGCACCCATAGACATCTGACCACCCCCACTGTAACCAATCAGGGTAATCGGTTTACCACTACCGAGGGGATAGCCAAAGCTAATTAGACTATTATAAATGACTTGGGCTAATCCTTGGTTTTGAATCGGACCATAACGGGGGTCGGCGGCGATCGCTACAGAAACTACATTGCGGAAATTGATAATAAAAGCGATCGGGTTAGCCGGATTTTTTAGGGATATTGATTCAATGATTTGCCAAATAAACGATAGGGGACGGTCTGAGGTTAGGGGTTTATTGGTGACACTATAAGGCATGATTCCTTTGACGATGAGAATATCATCAGGTAAGGACTCAGCTACCTTATCCAACATATTTTCAACTTGGGGGAGGTATTCATGGGAACCTTGATTGATACCGTCTAGGTACATTACATAACGGGAAATACTGTTGGGGTTCTCGATTTCTTTGACCGGGGTTCCTGTATATTTCAGGGTGCGATCGCCATACCATCCCGCCCACCAACTTAGGGCTTCTAGGGGAGTTAGGAATATCGAAAAGAATAGCGCGATCAAGCCAATAGTCGTCAGGTCGATCGCTAATTGCAAAGTTTGTTCTAACGCATTGTACCAACGACTAAACCAACCTGGGGACTGGGAGGAAATTAACACAAACACGAAAAACCCCGTTAATCCTAATGCGATCAATTGGATCGCCCGGTTGCGTTTGATGGTTTCTGGACTGTGGCGGGTCGCAGCATCCAGTATTACTTCATTACCCACATCATCGATGCTTTCGATATTACCTGATATCACCATTTGTGTGAGTTTTTGGCGATCGGTTACTACCTCGGTTCCCGCCACTAGGTTAGTTAACTTTTGACCCAGAATCATTAACGGACTGCCGATCGTTCGTTGTAAAATCTGCAATAGTACCCAGCCTAACCCTACCGACGAAAAAGTAGCCCAGGTGTCAAAATTGGTTACTGCTTTAATCGCCGTTACTTCCGCTAGTAATGACCAAATCGACAGAAATACACCAATGGGAATGCCAAAATAGGGAAGACCCACTATGAATCGTAAAATTTGCGGCGCGTAGCTTAATCCTAGCGTCGTAATCGTTGCTTGTAGGTTAAGTCCGCTATTAAATATCGCATTGTGGACTAGCCAAATACTCGCCGCCCAAAACCAAAACGTGAACACAAACAAAATCGCGGCCATTCCTAAACTCAGCACAAATCGGAAGGGTCGGACTCGGTTAATAAATAAAACAATCGATTGACCTATCGCCTGGGAGACTCCCGCCACCAACACTATTGTTAGGGCTAGTCCTCTACCTAGGGGTAGGATATTAATTTCTACAAAAGCATCTCGGTTTAGGGACAGCGCCCCTAAGATTAGATGCCACCACTGATCAAATGCCGTTTCCATAGTGATTTATACTGCCTAGACTTAAAGCGATCGCATCATTGTGTCGTTTTTGATTGAACTCGCTATGATATCAATATTGAAATTTCTTAACTTTTGTTTACAAAATGGAATTATCCCCAGTTAGCTTTGGCAATACCAAGGCATGGCTCAAGAAGCATATACTATTTGGCAATGAACCTAACCCAGAATTGGTCGCTATTCTGACCGTGTACTTTGTGCAAGGTATTCTGGGCCTCTCCCGTCTCGCCGTTAGCTTCTTCCTCAAAGATGATTTGGGTATGAGTCCCGCCGAAACCGCCGCCCTATTCGGAATAGTCTCTATTCCCTGGGTGATTAAACCCCTATTCGGCTTTATGTCCGACGGGTTGCCAATTTTTGGATATCGCCGCCGACCCTATTTAATCCTATCCGGGTTAATGGGGACTTTCTCCTGGGTTTACCTAGCTACCTTCGTTGATCATCCCATTACCGCGACAATTGCGATCGCCCTTAATTCCCTATCCGTAGCTATCAGCGATGTGATTGTAGACTCCTTAGTTGTAGAAAGGGCGCGAAACGAGTCTATCAGCAATATCGGTTCCCTTCAATCCCTCTGTTGGGCTTCCTCAGCCCTGGGGGGGTTAATTACCGCCTACCTCAGCGGCTATCTCCTGGAAATCTTTACCTCCGAAACAGTTTTCCTCATTACCGCTACCTTTCCCCTATTGGTGATGGTTGTCGCATGGGCGATCGCTGAAGATAAAATTACTAACATCTCCAATTGGCAAACCGTCAAACACCAAGTCCAACAACTGCGGGCTGCCATCACCCAAAAATCCATCTGGCTACCCACTGCCTTTATCTTCTTGTGGCAAGCTACCCCCACCGCCGACTCAGCCTTTTTCTATTTCACCACCAACGAATTAGGATTTCAACCAGAGTTTTTAGGACGAGTCCGCCTAGTTACCAGTATCGCCGCCCTCCTCGGTATTTGGTTATTTCAGCGATTCTTTAAATCTGTCCCCTTCCGTAAAATCTTCCTAGTCTCAACCCTTCTCTCCGCCGCCCTCGGTATGACCATGTTACTCCTAGTTACCCACACCAACCGCGCCCTAGGAATAGACGACCACTGGTTTAGCCTCGGAGATAGTCTCATCCTCACCGTAGCCGGAGAAATCGCCTATATGCCTGTTTTAGTCCTCGCCGCCCGCCTATGTCCCCCCGGTGTAGAAGCCACTCTTTTCGCCCTATTAATGTCCATCTCTAACCTTTCCCGACTCCTATCCCACGAGTCTGGCGCACTTCTCACCCACTTATTAGGAGTCACCGAGACTAACTTCGATAAATTATGGTTGTTAGTCATTATCACTAACTTAACTACCCTTTTACCATTACCCCTAATTCGCTGGCTACCATCTACCACCGCCGAAACTAACACCCATAACATCCATTCACCCAACCTAGAATCAACCGCAGAATTAGTCCCCGAATTAGTCACCACCGATTAATTAATAACTGGGAATCGGTAATCAATCCCCCTTTCCGACTCCCTCCCCCTCACCTAATCGGCGGGATTTATGCCTGCTATTCTCAACCTATCTTGACCTATCACACATCTTGATATATACTAAATATATCTACTAACTGATGTCTGATATCAATTAACCATAATTTCTCAGTTAATCACCTTAAACCAAATCATTGAATCATGCAAAATACCATATCTGAACCCTCCCAAAATCAACTATCATATAACCCCCAAGAATGGCAAAAAGGCTATTTGTCTCAACCCAATGAATACAACTATACCATCACCAATATTGATGGAGAAATCCCCCCAGACCTGAAAGGAACCCTATTCCGTAACGGTCCCGGTTTATTAGATATCGGTGGCTTACCCATTCATCACCCCTTTGATGGAGATGGCATGATTTCCGCTATCCGTTTTCAGGACGGACAAGCACACTATCAAAATCGCTATGTCCGCACCCAAGGCTATATAGACGAACAACAAGCCAAAACTATTCTTTATCGCGGTGTATTTGGAACCCAAAAGCCTGGCGGTTTTCTCCACAACGCCTTTGACCTGCGGATTAAAAATATTGCCAATACTCAAGTCATTTATTGGGGTGGTAAATTACTCGCCTTATGGGAAGCAGACCTACCCTATCATCTCAACCATCAAACCTTAGAAACTATTGGGCTAGATAACCTTAACGGTATCCTCGAACCCGGAGAATCTTTCGCCGCCCACCCCCGCATTGACCCCAGTTCTAAGTTTAATGGCGGTTCCCCAAGTTTAGTTAATTTTTCCATTAAACCAGGACTATCAACCACTATCCGTATTTATGAACTCGACAGCCATGGTAGCCTCCTACAAAAATACGCCCATACAGTCCCCGGATTTGCCTTTATCCATGATTTTGCCATCACCCCTAACTACTGTATTTTCTTCCAAAATCCTGTAAAATTTAATCCCCTTCCTTATCTGTTTGGACTCTGTGGCGCAGGACAATGTGTGCATTTTCAAACTAATCAACCTACCCGCATCATTGTTATTCCTCGTGACCCCGCACAACGACAAAATATCCGACATTTTGACGCTCAATCTGGCTTTGTTTTCCATCATGCTAATGCTTTTGAACAGGAAAATAAGATTGGCGTTGATTCTATATGTTACCAATCTTTACCAGGGGTTGACCCACAAGCTAATTTTCGCGATACTGATTTTAATGCCTTAGAACCTGGTCAACTCTGGCGGTTTACCCTTGACCTCACTACCGGACAGGTTCAGCGTCAATTAATAGAATCTCGCTGTTGTGAGTTTCCTACTACTCACCCTAATTCTGTCGGTCGCCCTTACCGATATCTCTACTCCGCCGCCGCCCATAATAGCCAGGGAAATGCACCCCTTCAGGCGATTATTAAGTTTGACCTGGAAACCGGTTTGCGTCAACTTTGGACTGCTGCACCACACGGCTTTACCGGAGAACCTGTCTTTGTTCCCCGTCCTCATGCTACCTCCGAAGATGATGGCTGGTTATTGACTCTCGTTTATAATGCACAACACCATCGCTCAGATGTCGTTATTTTGGATGCGAAAAACCTTGAAAAAAATGCGATCGCTACCTTACACCTTCAACACCATATCCCCTATGGCTTACATGGGACCTTCGCCAACATTTAACTGACTTAACATTGGGGCAGCTTTTTTGTATACAATCTTCTTGCCCCCTTCTGGCTCGCCTAATGTTAACTTTTGTAAAAAAAAATTAAGTTTTGTTGCAAAAAAATTTTTTTTTGGGGAGGGGGGTTGCTTTTTCGCGGCACTTGCGCTACACTTTTAGTATAATGGGATGGTTGCAAAATTTTTATTTTAGGCAATACTCAATTATTGAACTTAATACAAATATACTATCATTAATCCTGAGCCCCTGTCAACCCCTTTAACAAAAATTGTCGGCTGATGAATTTACCAAATGCTCAATCTGTCTCAGAATTTGACCGCCAGATGATGCGTAATTGTCTAAATCTGGCAAAGGAAGGGCTAGGAAAAACGGCACCAAATCCCCTAGTAGGTTGTGTGATTGTCCGTGATGACCAAATTATCGGGGAGGGATTTCACCCCGGACCAGGACAACCCCATGCAGAAATTTTCGCCTTGCGGTCTGCGGGAGAATTAGCCAGGGGAGCGACAGTATATGTGAACCTAGAACCGTGTAACCATTACGGAAGAACTCCCCCCTGTAGCGAAGCGTTAATTAAAGCAGGAGTTGCTAAAGTAGTGGCGGGAATGGTGGATCCGAATCCTCTGGTAGGTGGACAGGGAATTGCTAAACTGCGCCAAGCCGGAATAGAAGTAATTGTGGGAGTAGAAGAATCAGCCTGTTTAAAATTAAACGAAGCATTTGTTCATCGGATTATTTATAAACAAACCTTTGGTATATTGAAATACGCCATGACCCTGGATGGGAAAATAGCCACAGATACAGGTCATAGTGCTTGGGTAACAGGTGCGATCGCTCGCCAGGAAGTCCACCGTCTACGGGTCGCCTGTGATGCGGTAATTGTGGGGGGAAATACGGTCAGGCGAGATAATCCTCACTTAACCACCCACGGTCAAGGGGAACCCAACCCGTTGCGGGTAGTCATGAGTCGTAGTTTAGATTTACCATCATCAGCGCGACTGTGGGACACTTCCGAGGCTGCTACCATAGTTTTTACAGAAGTTGGTTCCCGTCCCGATTTCCAAGAACACTTGCGGAAAAAGGGGGTAGAGGTGGTGGAATTTGCACCATTGACACCCGCTAAAGTTATGTCATATTTCTATGAGCGTCAATTTTTGTCCGTGCTATGGGAATGTGGGGGTCGTCTAGCCTCTGAAGCCATAACTCAGGGGTGCGTTCACAAGATTTTGGCGTTTATTGCTCCTAAAATTATTGGTGGACAGGCTGCACCCTCTCCGGTCGGTAATTTAGGCTTTAGTCAAATGACTGAAGCCTTATCCCTAGAAGGAGTAAGCCTGCGAGCGATCGGTTCAGATTACCTAATTGAGGGTTATTTGTCGAATGGCTGGTCTGGAGCCTTACCAGAGGCTTTTCAATTCCAGACTACAGGGAGTAAAGCCCTATGAATGAGGTGGTTATTTTAGGCTTGATGGTCAGCAGCCTCGGTGTGGAAGCCGTCCTCGCTGGAAGCTGGCTATGTCAATTGCAGGATGAACAACAACAAGAATATGAAGAGGAGGAAGAAATCTTGACTCATTATGATTCCGATAATCCTAACACCACCACTATTGCATCATCTCAATCTCAGATATCCTCCCCTAATCATCAAGACTGGGAATATAAAATTGTTCGCGCTCAAAGAGATTTATTTCGGAACCCTAAAACCTTTGAAAAACTTTGTCAGGAAGAGGCGATCGCTGGTTGGGTAATGGTGGAAAAACTAGACGATCGCCGCATTCGCTTTCGTCGTCCTAGCAATTACCAACCATCCCAGTCAGATCAGGTAGCCTTGATTGACCCCTATCGGTCTTCCTATGGGTCTAGTTTTAACTTGATGGGTTTACTAACAGGTTTCGCCTTTTTAATCGCCATTATTCTCCCCGCTTATTTGGGATATATATTGGTATCAACCACCTTAAATACTCGGCTCCCAGAACTACCCATAACCCCCGAAATAACTGAAGATAATGAAAGTGAAGACATCGAAATCCCCAGATAAATCCTATAGATACCATCAGAGTTTAGCACCCCATTAAGTTTATACTTTCGATTTCTGAGAAAATGCGATAATTGGTCTATTCTGCTGTAGGATAGACCATTATTCTATAGTGTTCATCTGGTTATGACTGCAACTAAAAGCCTCGAAACCCTTGGCTGTCTTGGTCAAGTTACCTTAGAAGGTGATCTGGTACGCCTTAAAGGTTGGTCTGCTTCCTGGGGAGGTGGTCTCGTCCTGGATTTTCGTATTAATATTGGTGGCTTAGATGTTCCTGAGTTTCGGGTAGAGAAAGGGTTAATTAGTCAGGATGTCCAACAGTTATTTCCTAGTTTAGATCACGCTGACCAGGCTAGATTTTTAATTTATATCCCCCTAAGTTGGATTCAACAAACAGGTTTATTCAATAGTTTGGTAAGGCTAACTCCTATATTTGCATCGGGAGAAGGTGATGTTTTATTTGGGTTCTTGGAACCTTCGCTTCCGGTTCCCGAAAAAAGCGATCGGGTTGGGGTCGGTGGTAGTTTTAAGTTTGTGGCGGCGGACTTTTTAGGACACTTTGTTAATAAAGCCAATTTACAACCAGCAGAGGCGGTTCTTGATGCGGGTTGCGGGGTCGGTCGCATCGCTTATGGTTTGGCTTATTATCTCAACTCTCAAGCCTCTTATCACGGGTTTGATATTGTTCCCCATTGGATTGATTGGTGTCAGCAAGTGATTAGTGCTACCCGTCCTAATTTTCATTTTGAATGTGCGGATTTATACAGCGATCGCTATAATCCCACTGGCAAAACTCCCGCCGAAAATTTTGTGTTTCCCTACCCTAATAACCAATTTAATTTTGTGCTGTTAACTTCCGTTTTTACCCATTTATATGCAGCCGCCAGTCGGAATTATTTACAACAGATAGCGCGAGTGTTAAAGCCGGGTGGTAGGTGTTTATGCACGTTTTTTCTATTAAATGATGAAACCGAATCCTTGATTAAATCCGGTCGCAGTTCCCGGAATTTTGCCTATGCTGTCGGCGAAAGTTTTATCGATGATCCTGATAATCCCGAAGATGCGATCGCACATTCCGAAGCATTAGTAATGGATTGGATTAAGGATTCTGGTCTATCAGTACAACGCCAAGATTATGGGATGTGGTGTCGTCGGAGTCGTTCCGCTAGTTATCAGGATATGTTGGTGTTGTGCAAAAATTAAAGCATTTACCTCATTCTAATCTCACCAAAAACTCATAGGTAAAACCTCGGAAATTCGAGTCAAGCTCGAAAGTATAGGTTCCCGATTCCGGAATCATTCCCGTCCATTCCGTTAGGTCATCATTAGCATTAACATCATCCCCTAAAAGTTGACCATCTGGAGTGATAATATAGGGGAAAATAGAGTTTTCCGCCGTAACTGTCAGGGTTTGACCTGCTTCAGCTTCCAAGGTATAGCTATGGCTACCACCGCCAATAATTTCACCTTGGATAATAGCTGAATTACCACCCGGTAAAAATTGAATCGGTTGGCGGACATTCGGACAACTGCTATGGGTTCGGTTTTTAGCAACCCATCCCGGAACCGGATCGCTAATTTCTAGCCAACCGTCTTGCTCATTTACTACCGAAATAAAAGTATTATTGGGTAGTTGACCAACAATGTTACCTTCCTGAACTTGAGGCGCGCGCCGTACATTTAAAGGAGGGTCAGGGTCTTGGACAATTGCCATAGTAATCTCGCAGCCAGTTGTCGGGGGTCTCACCACAATTGGTGGCGACTCTATAACCCCAGGTGCTTGACTTGGCGCACTAGGAACCGGGGAATCAGTAACTGTTCCTTGAGGTGAGGCGGCGGGAGTTTCCTGTGAAGATCGCCACTGAATAGCGATCGCTGCTACTATAACTGCTGTCACCAGTCCGGCTACACTGGCAACTATCAATTGCTTGGGTTTGAAGGACATGGGACAGACCTCGCTGGTAGACAAAAATCATCTTCAAAAATTGCAGAGTTCCCAATTCCAAATATATCAAAACTTACCCCCTCTTCCCCAATCCTTCAGGACTCTAACCTAAAACTTAACATGATAATTATCCCTAAAGTCATAGTTCAGTGTATTTTTAACATAACCATTATTTCCTGTCCCGATCGCAAATCCTGACTCTATTCAATGCCTAGATTAACTGGTACTCGGGTACAAGTTCCCAAACGCCATCAATTACTCACCCAAGTTAAACAGGAGGTGAGACAATATCGGCTACAGTCTCCCCATCGCCATGTTCTCACCAAGTTAGCCCAGGAAAAACCCCCCCTACGCATGAGGCGCGCTTGGGATGTGGAAGTGAAAATAGGCAGCCGCCCTAGTGTGAAATTAGCAGCTAATGCCGGAATTATTGAAGTATTCGATCACATTGATGGCCGCCTGTTGATTTTGGGGGGGACTGGTTCCGGGAAAACTACCACCCTGGTGGGACTGGCTAAGGTCTTAGTAGAGAGAGCCTTATCTGATGAACATGAACCTATGCCGATTTGGCTCAATTTATCATCTTGGCGAGTTGAGCAACAGTCTATCTCCGATTGGATGGTAGAGCAAATGCACCTCAAATATGCGATCGCTCCCGAATCAGGACGCTACTGGATGGAACAACTCCAGATTCTCCCCTTATTGGATGGTTTCGATGAGGTCGAAGAACATCATCGGGAATCCTGTATTCAATATATTAATGATTTTTTAGACAGTCATCTCTCCCCCCTACATTTAGTAGTATCTAGCACCGTCAAATCCTATCATCCCTGTCAGGCAAGGTTGCAACTAAATGGTGCAATATTGTTACGTCCCTTGACTAATCGACAGATACACAAGTATTTAATGAATGCTAGAAGTCGGGAACTTTGGCATGACATCGAAGAAGAACCACAGTTATTAAAAATCGCCCAAAAGCCATTATTTTTAACAATGATGACCCTAGCTTATGAAAATATCTTAATCTCATCTTGGAAACATTTAAACACCATTGATGATCAACAAGAGTATTTATTAAAAGCCTATCTGCGCCATCAAATTTCTAGCTTACGCGATCGCCATCATAATAGTGATGCCGGAAAAAACTACAGTTCCGAACAATTCCGCCACTGGCTAACAGAACTCGCCAAACGCCTGGAAAAAGAACAAACTCAAGATTTTATCCTCGATCGCATCCCGAAAACCTGGCTACATACCCGCGAACAAGAACGGGCTTATCATCTGGGTATGAAGATAGTCGAAAGTGGGATTTGGTGGTCAATTATAGCAATCATGATCCTAGCAATCATTTGGCGATCGCTGCCATTGTTAATCGCCGCCATGACCCTAGGAATCATATTAGCCCTCACCTACCAACCGTTGAGCCTAAAATTGGCGATCGAACGCCTGATCTTGCGATTTGTCCTATGGGGAGAAGGAGATGCACCCTGGAACTATGCCCAATTTTTAAATGATGCCACCGGGTTACTGTTGCTCAGAAAAATAGGCTCACGCTACCAATTCATTCATCGCCTACTACAAAAACACCTTGGCAAAACGTGACCAGCCTTACAACACAGGACGTAACTCCTCTACCAGGGCTCGCCTCAGTAGTTGATGATGCCCTGATGTCCCTATTTAGCCCGTCTGACCCAGCCCACCAGAGCGTCTATTTGCCAGTTTTAACTTTGCTACTTGCCAAGATTGCCATCCAGTCGGACACTTAGACTTGGGAGAACTGATGCAGTCGAGAGCATGATTTAATCTCAAATTAGGTTAACATTTTACGGCAATACGGTATAATACCAAGTATGGTGCGAGACCTTCGGGTATGAAATAGAGCTGAAATGGGCGTGGGGACTACCCGGTGAGGACTTCAACCCCTTGCTTGATTGGGTCGCATCCCTGGCCATCCCATAACACAGCCGGATTTTTTGGCCCACCTTCGAGACTTCCAATATGGTTGCCAAGGTGAAGCGTCTAATCAGGTCTAAGACTGCCCGATCCATGCTGACATGGGCGCATTATCGATTCAAACTAACCCTGAGACATAAGCGCGGAAATAACTGAACAGTTGTAGATGTGACCGAAGAATACACCAGCAAAACCTGTACTCACTGTGGTCATGTCCATTCCCAGCTAGGTGGCTCAAAAGTGTTCCGATGTCCTGAGTGCGGGTTCACTCTACCACGGGACTGGAACGGTGCTTTTGGAATCTTTCTAAAAGCTTTGCGGGATACCGCCTCTGTTACCTTAACGGGTAATAGTGCTATCGTCGCATTGTCCGGGAACAACCGGAAAAATGTCGCGTAAATGTATCAGGTAATTGAAGTGAAACAAGTATTAGCAGTAATTCTAGGTGGCGGTGCGGGCACCCGTTTGTACCCCCTAACCAAAATGCGAGCCAAACCCGCTGTTCCTTTAGCCGGTAAGTACCGTTTGATCGATATTCCGATCAGTAACTGTATAAACTCAGAAATTCTGAAAATCTATATCCTGACCCAGTTTAACTCAGCATCCCTTAACCGTCATATTGCCCGAACCTACAACTTTTCTGGCTTTACAGATGGCTTTGCGGAAGTCCTCGCCGCACAACAAACCAGTGTGACTAACCCCCAATGGTTTCAGGGAACTGCTGATGCAGTGCGCCAATATCTATGGCTCATGGAAGAATGGGATGTTGAACATTTCCTAATTCTGTCCGGTGACCACCTGTACCGCATGGACTATCGGGATTTTGTCCAACGTCATATCGACACAGGGGCAGACATCACCCTATCAGTTTTACCCGTAGACGAAAAACGGGCTTCTGCTTTCGGTTTGATGAAGATTGACGAAAGCACTGGTCGGATTATCGATTTCAGCGAAAAACCCAAGGGAGAAGCCCTAAAACAAATGGCAGTGGATACCAGCAGTTTGGGGTTATCCCCCGAAGAGGCTGCCGAGTCGCCTTACATCGCTTCTATGGGCATCTACGTTTTTAAAAAGGATGTTTTATTTAAACTACTCAAGGATGCCCCAGATCAAACCGATTTTGGTAAGGAAGTGATTCCTGGTGCCGCTAAGGATCATAATGTTCAAGCCTATCTGTTTAACGATTACTGGGAAGATATCGGAACTATTGAGGCCTTTTTTGAAGCTAACTTGGCTTTGACTCAACAGCCACAACCTGCTTTTAGTTTCTACGACGAGAACGCTCCTATTTATACCCGTTCCCGCTACTTACCACCATCCAAGATGCTGGACTGTCAGATCACTGAATCTATTATTGCTGAGGGTTGCATTCTCAAGGAATGTCGCATTGATCATTCTGTGCTGGGGTTGCGCTCTCGTGTCGAGTCCGGTAGTCTCGTTGAAGACACCATGTTAATGGGGTCAGATTTCTATCAACCTTTTGCTGAACGTCAATATGGTTTAGAAAAAGGTAGCGTTCCTATCGGTATCGGTAACAACACTACTATCCGCCGGGCTATTGTCGATAAAAATGCTCGCATTGGTCGCCATGTCCAGATTATCAACAAGGACCATGTTCAGGAAGCAGAACGGGAAGAGGATGGCTTCTACATTCGCGGTGGAATAACCGTAATTTTGAAAAATGCCGTGATTCCAGATGGGACAATTATTTAGGTTTACCTTTTGGGTAGTTCTATGGTTGACTAAGGGAAAGGAGGCTATTTTAACCTTCCTATCATATAAACAATCTGCCCTAGTCCATGTCTAAAATTGTCTTGATTATAGGGCTTCCTGCTAGTGGGAAGTCCTTTATTGCTGAAAGGTTATCTCAAGGGTCGCACTTTCAGCGCTGGGTCTCCACTGATAGAATTCGCCAACGCTTATTTGGTGATGAGAGTATTCAAGGACCTTGGTTGTCAATCTGGGCTCAGGTTCGCGGGGAACTTCAACAGGCCGTTGCTGATATGGTTGATGTTATTTATGATGCAACTAATGTTCAACGCCGTCGCCGCCGAGATTTAATTGCTCAGGTCCGTGGTTTTGGTTTTCAGTCCGTGGTCGGATTATGGGTTAATACTCCCCTGGAGGTCTGTCTAGCACGCAATGAAAGGCGATCGCGTCAAGTTCCTGAAGGGGTGATTCTCCAAATGTATCGCCAACTTACTGACGCGCCTCCTACTCTTAGTGATGGGTTCGATCGCCTCCTTGAGATTCAAAATATATAAATATGCTGCTTTTCCTAGCATCCTGATTCATTTAAGCTGAACATTCCTGAACATTGATTGACCATGCTCGGACTGTAACTATAGCAATACCATCATTGCTGACAGTAAAGGAGGAATCCCTCAAAGCACGTAACATTATATTACGTGCGCCGTTCGCATCTCTAGGTGTTTGACTACCACAGTGGGGACACTTGTGTATCTTCGCACCACCTAGTTGGGCGTGGCGATGTCCACACGCTCCACAGGTTTTAGATGTGTGACTTTCGCCCACATCAAGCACCACGCAACCACGCTTTGCTGCCTGATGTTTTAGGATTAACTTAAAGCGATAATGCGCCCAAGTCAGCATACTTCTAACTGTTTTAGATCTAATTTTTCTTCTTGACTTGGCTACCATTTGGGAGGACTCGAAGCGAGGAAGAAAAATTAATCCATAGTTATTAGTCAGATAATGAGCTGTTTTTTTGTGTACTTCATCAATTAAGTTCCGAATCTTTTCTCGAATTGGATTGGCCGCTTTTCTCAGGGAACGGCGTTGTTTAGCACTTACCTTAGTTGAACGGCTAATTAAATTATCTAAGTGTTGACATAATCTCACGATTCGTCCCATGTCACCATTGCCAATTTCAATGACTTTATCGCCGTCATATCCAGTCAAAAAGGTCCTGACACCCGGATCTAAGGCAATTATTTTTTTGAAGATGTATGACTTTTAATTACAGGTTCTGGAAAAACAGCGAACCATTTACCACGCCGATAAGTCAATTGAGTACCATAATCACATGGCTCTGGTATAGGTTCACTTGCCTTAAACTTCAGTGTTTTTGTGAATTTACTGTACCATGTTCCTTTGGTGAAATTGGAATTATTAAATTTGATGGTTTGGCGGGGGTCACGGATACTTCGGAATTGGGCATCACCACTCGCACTTATGGCTTGATGTGCGTCAAAGATAGCATTTTGTCTGATCTGGCAAGGCGTTTCTTTCACCCATTGAGGTAAATCGGATTGCATGACCAGATTTCGCAATTTCAGCTTACCAATCCGAGTTGTTGATTGACGCTGCATGGCGATGGCTTGGTTAAAACAATAACAACAAGCAGCCAGCCATTTTTTCCAAGTTTTTGCCAGTTCAGGACTGGGATAAATCCGGATCTTTTTTGATGGCAGATTTATACTTTCTGAGTCCGTCAAGTCGGCAACTGAAGATGTGAACAATGGCAAGGATGTCCTCAACCAATTCTCGCTCTGGGGATAAACCGTCTTGCTTGAGAACCACGATTTTTGTACCATCTTGTTCACACAACCAAGAGATGAGGTCAAACCCGAAACGGGCGAGTCTGTCTTTGTGGGCAACCACAATAAATCCGACATCGCCTTGACGGACTCGCTCCCAAATGGCTCTAAGTCCTTTTCTTTGGAAATTAAGACCACTGGCGATATCAGTGACGAGTTCGGCGTTGGGGTAGACTTCGAGTAACTTTGCAACTTGGCGCGCGAGGTCTGCTTTTTGTCCGCGACTTGAAACGCGGGCATAAGCGATAATTGCCCGTTGCGTTCTCTCGTTTGATGAGACCGTGTAGGAGGCAATATCATATCGTCTCTGCCCTGATGGTGTCCGGATCGCTTGAATTTTGCCGTTTTTTTCCCATCTTCTTAAAGTATGTAAACATACACCAAAGTATTGAGCCGTTTCACTCGGTGATGTATATTTCGGCATTTAGCTCGCTTGTTGTGTACTTATCTAGCTTAGACTGATTGTTGAGTATTGTCAAGCAATATTCAGTTAATTTGCTAACAGGACGTAACTCTGCTAGGCTGGATCGAATTAGAGTGAATTTTCAGACTCAAGTTATTGTGTATCCGCACCCAAAAGCACGAAATGAGAACAGTAGGAGAGTAGATAATGCCGACGACAGATTATAAAGATTACTATTCGGTTCTCGGCTTAACTAAAAATTCTAGCGCCGATGAGATTAAAAAAGCCTATCGCCGATTGGCTCGTAAATATCACCCAGATATGAATCCCGGTAATAAGGCTGCGGAGACCCGCTTTAAGGAGGTTAATGAGGCTTATGAGGTACTCTCTGACCCCGAAAAACGCCAAAAGTACGATCGCTTTGGTCAATATTGGCATCAAGCCGGAAACTCCGGTTGGTCGGGAACTACTAATAGTGCTAATAATCCTGATGTCAGTGGGTTTGATTTTAGCCAGTTTGCTAGTTTTGATGAGTTTATCAATAGTCTATTAGGACGCGCGGCGGGAAGTCCTGGGGGCGCTGGTAGTCGCTATTCCTATCGCACCAATCAGTCCAAATCACCCGGTTATGGTGGATTTGAGGATTTTACTTCTTCCTCTTCCTCTCCGGGTGGTTCTAATCTTGAGACTAAGGTGACATTGACTCTTAGTGAAGCCTTCCACGGTACTCAGCGCCGTATGGCTGGTGGTGAGGTTTCCATTCCGCCAGGGGTGAAGCCGGGAAGTAAGATTAGAATACGGGGACAAGGACAGGTTGATCCCTATACCCAGCAACGGGGAGATTTATATTTGATTGTCGATATTCAACCCCACAATTTTTTTAAGTTGGATGGCGATAATCTGATCTGCGAAATTCCCATAACTCCCGATGAGTTGGTTTTGGGAGCCTCTATTCAGGTTCCTACTCCTGATGGTATGGTCAAAATGAATATTCCCCCTGGGCTTCGGTCTGGACAGTCTCTCCGACTGAGGGGGAAAGGTTGGCCGAAACCAAAGGGCGGCGGACGTGGTGATCAGTTTGTCAAGTTATTGGTGGTGCCACCTGATGAACTTACTGCGCGCGAGCGTGAATATTATCAGAAAATTGCCGCTAACCGTACTTTTAATCCCCGTAGTAGTTTATCTTCCATCACTCTTTAGATAGTCAAAACTCTACAGCCTCAACTCGATTATAACTCGATTCTCCAAAGGCAAGGGACAACCGGGAAATTAATTAATAATTTTACTAACCATATCCCTCTGGGAGATGATCAACCCCCCCATATCAAGCCTAAGCTATGGGGGAATTGTTGACTATGAGATGCGATCGCTTTTTCAATCAACTTATGCTCACACAAGCACAAACCCTATATATCACATTTTAGGTAATTTGTCAACATCTCATCGGCAAAACTGATGGGCTAGTTTAGCCAGACCAAAACCTGGTTTATACCAGCTAAATTTACCTCTCATTTAAGGCTTTATCTGTCTGTTACTTCAATCAAATTCGGGTGAAATCATGAGGGTGTCAGACATTAATTAATAGTGCTGACATCACCTCATTTCCCCCCAATTTTACCTACTCTATACTAAACCCTCCAGGTAGCTAAGTAGGTATCATTTCCACCCAAAGCATTAGGGTTAATAGCTGTGGGAGTCGTGAAAACCTCAGGTTGAGTAACTGTGCCAAAAATCACGGCTTGACCATTGCGAACCGTAAAAGCATTAACAGTTCCTCTTGAGCCATTGTCACCAGGTTGGGTTAGTGGATTCCAGAATCTCCTGATTGTATAATCTGGAGAAAGTCCCAAAACCGCCATTTCTCCCAAGGTGTAGTTTCCTACTGGTTGACCGTTAATAGTTTTATCACCGCGATTTTGGAGTTGGAATGCGGAAGAACCACCAATATAGACCTGTCCAAATTCATCAGCGGTAATAGAGCTAGGGTTAAAACTATTAGCACCAGTGGCAGTGCGGGTAACAATAAATTGACCGCGTTCGATATCTCCGTTATTGGGATCTATTTTAGCATGGAAAGTAAAGGAACCAGCACCCGCGCCAGAAAAGCTATTAAATTGATCAACATTCACCATAGTTGATAGGTTTTGGGTGATGTCTTGACCATCCCTTTGAAAGACGTTATTTCCGCCATCGGTTTTTCCGAGGAAATAGAGTCCGCCATCTTGTCCAAAGGTAATTCGTTCTCCACGGGTATCAGCACCTAAATTCTGTCCGGTGATTTGAGAGGCGCTATAATCCCAGGTATTCCAGAGTTGATTTAATCCGGTATCAAAGGCGCGTAAAAATGGGGTTTGTAAGTTGCTAGTGACTTGATTAAATCCGGTGACAAAAATGCGATCGCCATTGGGGTCAATAGCAATATCTGCGGGACGGATATCAGTTCCGGTCAGGGTAGTAGTAGCCAGTTGGGTTCCTGTCGAACTCCACAGAGTCACCGTATCGCTACTATTAGTTAGGGTAGCAATAGTACCATTGTTAGCAATAGAAACTCGGTCAAAAATTCCCGTGTCTGACCACAAGATATTTGCCGCCGTACTATCATAAACCCGAATGCCAAAATCACCCACAGCCACGATTTCTCCACTGTCTCGGTCTACATCAAGATGTCGGACATTTCCTCCTAAGTTGGTAATTGATAAAGGTTCTGTATTTCCATCCTCCAAGCGTTTAATCTGACCCACACCGTCAAAGTTTCCAGCAATGATAATAGCCGAATCTACAGGAGAAATAACCGCCGCATTAGCACTATCATTTCCAGGTGTTCCTAGATAGGTTGCGCTTTCAAGTTGTAAGTTATTGGTAGAGTCATTATCAACAATGAACAGAGTAGCGGTTTCTTGGGTTCCCAAGTTCGCACTTCCTGTCAGGTTACTCAGACTCAGAATCACGGTTTCTGTTGGTTCAAAGATGTCATCATCAATAATAGGAATTGTGACGGTTTTCGGTGTGGTATCTCCATCGGCAAAAGTGATGGTAATGGGAGTATTAATATAGTCTTCCCCAGCGGTAGCTGTTCCATCAGTTTGGATGACATCAACACTAATTTCGCCAATACTTTCACCAGTTCGTATTACCGTAATTTCGGAGATAGGTGTACCATCTTCATTAACACTGAAAACGGCATCACTAAATTCGATAACTGACGGCTCTACATCGTCATCAATAATACTCAAGATTATTGAATCGCGATCGCCTAAAGTTAAACCACCAGTAGGATTACTCAGCACAATCCTAAATTGTTCCGTATCTTCTACTTGATTATCGTCGATAATCTGGATGTCAATATTTTGGATGGTTTCACCTGGAGAAAAAATTAGGGTTCCGCTACTAGCGATGTAATCTTCTCCGGCGATCGCTGTATCATCTACTGTCGCATAATCTACAGTTACTGTACTACTTGTGTCTCCTGTTCTTTCGACTGTAATTATAATATTACCGTCACTTTCAACAACTTCTATTTCCTCCATAGTAAACCCTACAACTGCAAGTTCGGGTTCCGGTTCTGGTTCAGGCTCCGGTTCAGGCTCCGGTTCAGGAGTCGGTTCTGGTTCCGGCTCCGGTTCTGGTTCGGGAGTTGGTTCTGGAGTTGGTTCTGGTAATGGTTCCGGTAATGGTTCCGGTAATGGTTCGGGTTCCGGTTCCGGTTCCGGAGTCGGTTCCGGCTCCGGCTCCGGTTCTGGTTCCGGCTCCGGCTCCGGTTCAGGAGTCGGTTCGGGTTCGGGTTCCGGTTCCGGTTCTGGAGTTGGTTCCGGTTCTGGAGTTGGTTCAGGAGTCGGTTCGGGTTCGGGTTCTGGAGTTGGTTCCGGTTCAGGAGTCGGTTCCGGCTCCGGTAATGGTTCGGGTTCAGGTTCCGGTAATGGTTCGGGTTCAGGTTCCGGCTCCGGTTCAGGAGTCGGTTCGGGTTCGGGTTCAGGAGTTGGTTCAGGTTCCGGCTCCGGTTCTGGTTCGGGTTCAGGTTCCGGCTCCGGTTCAGGAGTCGGTTCGGGTTCGGGTTCCGGCTCTGGTTCTGGCTCCAGCTCCGGTTCTGGTTCGGGAGTTGGTTCAGGAGTTGGTTCAGGTTCCGGCTCCGGTTCAGGAGTCGGTTCAGGTTCCGGCTCCGGTTCTGGTTCAGGAGTTGGTTCGGGTTCAGGAGTCGGCTCAGGAGTCGGTTCAGGAGTTGGTAAAACTGTCGATTCTGGTGTGGGTTCCGGTGTCGGTGTAGGTTCATCTGAAGGGAAGATGGTAGCCTTGAAACCATCGCTATTTACATTTTTAAGAATCGCCAAAAACTCATTAGTAGCGCGGTCTTGAATAATTGTATCGGTCGCATATATACCGGCACCTTGATAAATATTTAAAGATGCAAAAGTAAGATTATCTAACAAACCAATAGAGTCTTTATTAATATCAAAATCCATAATAAAATTGCTGCGGTCAGGGGTAAATCCTCCCGTATTCAAACCCAGATAAAACCAGTTATTTCCTTCTCCACCTGTGAGAGTATCAGAACCCTGATCGCCAATTAATGTATCATTTCCGCGATCGCCAAATAATAAGTCATCCCCTTGACCACCGTAGAGGAGATCATCCCCTTGACCGCCATAGAGGGTATCATTACCTTGATTTCCAAATAATGTATCATTGTCGCGATCGCCAAATAAGAGGTCATCACCCAGATCACCAAATAGCACATCATTGCCTTTACCACCTCTAAGGGTATCATCCCCCTGACCGCCATAGAGGGTATCATTACCCTGATTTCCATGTAAGAAATCATTACCTTCATTTCCACCAAGAATATCATCGCCATCTAAACCATAGATAGTATCATCTCCCCCTAAAGCAAAGATGATATCATCGAATTCTGTACCTAGGATAAAATCCGAGTTATCAGTGGGTTCTGATGAAATTTGACCATTAGTTAAGACAGTTATGGAATTTTGCGCCTGAATACCAGTTGCTGTGGAAATCGGATCAGGAGAAATTCCCGTAGTATCTGACTGAAGATCCGGATTAAAATTAACGTCTTCAAATTCAAAGGCAGTAAAACTCATGGGTGCAAAATGGGTAAGTTTAAATAGCTAAACAGAATAGCGATCGCGCTGAATTCCGTTTTCAACTTGCACTCTATAGATCCGGACAATTAGTGGGCGTAATTTTCCGGTTGAGTTATAGAAATGGGAATGAGTTATGGTTTTTTATGTTAAATACTCAAGCATCTAAGCGGAGTATCAATATTTGGGGCAACCGCGTAACTGTAAATGTAAGCGTGACCATCAATTCCCTAAAACTTAGGATACCCTCCTAGGACGAATAAATATACAATGGATTGAGAAATTAATGGAATTCTAGTCCCATGAATATTACCCCCACCCCTGTAGATCAAAATGGCTGGCAAAAACAACTCGATCACTTTGTGGAAAATCACCATCCGCAACTAGCCGCCTTAGCTTGGGGAGTTCACCTAGAAGGGGAAAGCGAACAGGGAACTTTAGGTATTGACCTCAAGCCAACTCCTCACTTTGTTTTTTGTCCGAAATCAGCCATTGAACTCCTTAACCAAAATGCGGATAATAAATTACAGGAAATCCTGGGAATTATCGACGGATATAAACCAGAGATAGAAGTTTTGATGATTTGCATTAGTCCAAATCGGATTAAGTTAATTTATTTCCAGCCGGAGTTGGCACCGCCGGATTGTTATGCTAGAATAGCCACAGATAAAAGGTCTCTCATGAGCGAACTCGAAAAAGCGATGAGTGAACTAATACAACTGCCAGAAAATATGTAAAGTTGGTGGGGCTAAGTTTGGGGATTTTTCAATTTAATCCTGGTAAATTTTACGCCCCTACAATTCCCAATCAGGACACCTATCAGATTTTGATCCTTGAGGATGCACTGCACAATTGATGCCATCCTGCCCATAAAAATAGTGACATATTTGGCAGGAATGATTTGCCTGCAATTCTTTAGTAAAAAGTTTATATCTATGATTAATTATCCGATAATATTGACGCGCTTGAGGATAATTAGGATTGAATGTTAGGGTATGTTCAAGGGCTTGAATTGCCGACTGATAAAGTTTAACTATTTGGAGTGCATACTTATCTGGTTTACCTTTAGAGATAAAACAGACATCAATAATCTTGACAATTAAGAAAAAATAGTTGAACCAGGCTTGAGCAGAATTAACTGTGGGTTGAGATTTAGCAGCAACTGTCACCCATTTAATCGTCTGCAAAAGTTCTTTAGGTCGCCAGGGTTTACTGACATAGGCTTCGGCGTGTTTAATGCCTTCATACACGGCTAGATTTTGTTCTTTTCCGGTTAAAAATATAACGGGGATATTTTGAGTGTCAGGGTTGGATTTAATCAAACGACAGGTTTTGTAGCCGTCCAGCTTAGGCATCACCACGTCCAACAAAATCACATCTGGACACACCTGCTGTAACTTATCTAAAGCCTCCAAGCCATCAGAGGCGGGTATGACTTCCAAACCACTCCAGGTTAGTTGGTAGGAGAGACATTCCCTTTGGGTGAGGGAGTCTTCAACCAGTAAGACAGTATTCATGACACGAGGGGTCTAGTTTAATAAAAATGGTGCGCTACCTACCTCTACCCTGAATTCCCTATTTAAGAGTTGATCCATGAGTGGTGGTGTAACGCACCCAACTTCTCCGAATACCTATAGTTTACCCAGTTTAGTTCCCTTTACGATCGCTCTTTTACCAATTCCAGCACAGTTGTATCTGATCAATACCAGGTCCACCAGGGAAGCGTAATATTAAATTATGTCGCTTTTCACGCTTTTTTCACAGTTGCCTGAAATAGTAAATAGCTGATGAGGCGAAAACGCTATTATACCATGAAAACTGTGGTTTGAGGTGATTATATGATTAATTTATTGGCTGATTTAGATAGCCGAATTGAGTATTACTAATACTTTCCCAAGAATCCCCCAAAACCATAGGGATCAATTATAATAGGTGTTAATGGCTCATTAAACTATCAAGTGAGGCAACGACATGAAAACACTGAAACTGGAAATTCATAAAGTTTCACCCTGTTTGTTTCAATTACTGCGGGACTATTCGCCTAGGCTGCTGGTGGATGGAATTTTGTTTACAATTGATGGCGATAGTTACGACACACTAATGGTTGCTGACAAAATTAGCAGTTTAGTTGCACCCCCTTGGAGTCTAAAAGAAGTGTAGGATGCCAATGCGATCGCCACCATAGGTAAAAATCACTACAACAGACCCAATTTAACATAACTTAACCTCAGTTGTACTCAAGCGAGGAAACCTGACAGAGCGATCGCATAATTTCAACCCCACCCAATTAATAAACACCCGAAAGCCGAGTTTGATATCCCCCTAAATTGGTCTAGGGGGAATTACAGATTTATAAAACTATCTACCCTTAGCCGCTGCCTTTTTCTGAGCCGCCTTAGCCGCCTTAGCTGCTTTTTTCGCGGCTTTTTCGGCTGCTAACTTAGCTTGTCGTTCCTGTTCTTTTTCCTCAGCCAACTTGTCCAAATAATAGTGATAATCTCCCAGATAAACCCGAAACTCACCATCACGAATTTCCACAATTTTATTGGCCACCTGAGAAATAAAGTAACGGTCATGGGATACCAGCAGAACCGTTCCCTCATACTCCTGTAAAGCTGATTCCATCATTTCCTTAGCCGGAATATCCAAGTGATTAGTTGGTTCATCCAAAATCAACAAATTCACAGGTTGGAGCAACATTTTAGCCAAAGCCAGCCGCGCCTTTTCTCCACCACTCAAAGAACCCACTTTTTTAAAGACAGTTTCACCACTAAATAAAAACCGACCGAGGAGGGTGCGAACTTCCTCATTTTTCCAGTCGGGAACTTCATCATGGATAGTTTCCATAACTGTTTTGGTCAAGTCTAAGGCTTCGGCTTGATTTTGTTCAAAGTAACCCGGAATCACATTATGTTTTCCTAGAGATACACTTCCTTCGCTGGGGGTTTCCAGCCCCATAATCATCCGAAGCAAGGTAGATTTACCGCAACCATTAGGACCCAAAAAAGCTACGCGATCGCCTCTTTCAATTAGCAGTTCTGCCCCCAAAAACAGGATTTTCTCATCATAGGTATGCACCAAATCTTGAATTTTAACCACATCCCGGCCACTACGGGGAGCCTCTGGAAAGTGGAATTTCAGCGTTTTTAAAGAAGCTGTAGGAGCCTCAATTTTCTCAATTTTATCTAACTGTTTTTCGCGGCTTTTTGCTTGGGTACTACGGGTGGCACTCGCCCTAAATCTTTCGACAAATTCCTGTTGTTTTTCGAGTTCCTTCTGCTGACGTTCATAGGCGCTTAATTGAGCAGCCTCAGCTTCCGCCTTTTGTAGCAAATAGGCGGAATAGTTACCCAAATAAGTCCGAGAAACTCCCCGTTCGGTTTCGACAATTTGAGTACAGAGACGGTCTAAAAACTCGCGGTCATGGGAAACAATTACCATGGGGGTAGTTAAACCCTTCAGGTAAATTTCTAGCCATTCTATCGTTTCTAGGTCGAGGTGGTTTGTCGGTTCGTCCAGTAGTAATAAATCTGGTTCTTGCAGAAGAATTTTACCTAAACTCATACGCATTTGCCAGCCACCACTAAAGGCGCTAACTAAGCGATCGCCATCTTCCGAGTCAAACCCCATTTCTGGTAAAATCTTCTCAATTTTAGCTTCTAAGCCGTAGCCATCAAGGGATTCAAATTTCCGTTGGAGTTTATCCAATTTATGGATTAATTCATCCAGGCGATCCGGATCAGCCGTTTCCATTTCTCGCTGAACTTCACCATAAGCTGCATGGGTAGCGTTAGCCTCATTAAAAACCCTCCAAAACTCCTCTCGGACGGTGCGCGCCGGATCAACTTCAAATTCCTGGGTTAAATAGGCGATATGTAGACTTGATGGCTTAATAACTTCCCCGGATGTGGGTTCAACTTCTCCGGCTATAATTTTAAGTTGGGTAGACTTTCCCGCCCCATTTACCCCCACTAAACCAATGCGATCGCCCGGTTTAACTTCCCAGTTAATATCTTTAAGAATAGTACCTGTGGGATAGATTTTGCTAATATGTTCTAGTCGCAGCATCAACAGTCTCCTAGGACGAAAATATGTTCAAGGGTGGGGTCAGGAAATCGTGTAAGGATAGGTTCGACCGTAGATCCATTTCCTGGAAAGATATGGCATCACCCCCCTACACTGTCATCAAAGCCAAAAATTACATACCCGCATTGGATCTTAACAAAAATCAACCATTTCTGGAGTCATGGCTAAACGTGATCAAATTAGGCCTTGGTTGTTTATGGATTTTCTGCACCTTGTCGCTGCTGGTAAACTGCTTTAGCATCTTTAATGGTAGCCTCAAACACTGTGGGGTCCCACGGTTTAGTAATACACTGAAACAATTGCGCCGCCTCTAAATTTTCGCCGGATGCTTCTAGGGTTTCTGGGGAGTATCCACTCAGCAAAATCCGAATTGTGTCGGGAAAACGGGCCACAGTTTTACTGAGGAACTCAAGTCCGGTCATTTCTGGCATACTCTGATCGGAAATTATGATCGCCATTTCCCCTTCAGTTTCCAGTAATTGTAAAGCCGCCGTTGGGCTATCTACTCGAAACACCTGAAATTCGCGGCGAAATATCCGATACAGCAAATCGAGGTTATCGGGTTCGTCATCAACTACCATCAGTTTGAGTTTATTTTTAGCCATTTCTCAACATCAGACTGCACTGTTTGCTATCTCGGAAGTAATGGTGCTGTTTTTCCACTCAACTCTGCTTCCCGTAACACGATCGCAGAACCCCCCAACTAGAAACCGGGTTTCTTGGTTAAATCTTTGATCAGAAACGAAAAACTCTCACATCAACCCGGTTTCTTTCCCCAATCATAAAATAGCGATCGCCATTATTATACAGATGCAGGAGCAGTTGATTCTGCTAATTGTGCCAATCGTTCCTGTTGATCTTGAATGATACACGCTTGGATCAAATCTCCTATTCCCCCTTCTAATACTGGGGCTAACGAGAAATTATGACCCAGACGATGGTCTGTCACCCGATTATCCTTATAGTTATAGGTGCGGATTTTTTCCGACCTTGAACCTGTCCCCACCTGCGATCGCCGCATGGAAGTCACAGCATCCTGTTGTTCCCGCAGTTTAGCTTCGTATAACTTAGCCCGCAAAATCTGCATAGCCCGTTCCCGGTTTTTTAGCTGACTGCGTTCTTCCGTACAGAATACCCGAATACCCGTCGGTTTGTGGAACAAATCAACTGCCGTTTCCACCTTGTTTACGTTCTGACCACCTGCACCTCCGGATCTAGCCGTAGTCATCTCAATATCTTTCGGGTCTATTTGCACTTCCACATCATCAACTTCTGGCATAATTGCCACCGTTGCTGTGGAAGTATGAACCCTCCCACCTGCTTCCGTTACAGGAACTCGTTGGACTCGATGAACTCCCGCTTCAAATTTAAGCTGACTATAAACGCGATCGCCTTGAATTTCCAGAATCGCCTCTTTAAATCCCCCCATATCAGCCAGGGACTCACTCAGTAGCCTTACCCGCCAACCTTTAGTTTCAGCATAGCGGGAATACATCCGCACCAAATCCCCCGCCCAAATACTCGCTTCATCGCCGCCAGTACCTGCCCTAATCTCTAACATGATATTTTTATCATCATTAGGATCTTGGGGTAGCAGGAGAATTTTCAGGCGTGTTTCCAACTCTTGCAACTTCGTGGTTAGTTCTTCTACCTCCAAAGCTGCCATTTCTTTCATTTCCTTGAGTTCAGGATCATTCCCCGTCTCTCGGAGGATTTGTTTGGCCCCGGCTAACTCCGTCTGAGTTGTTTTCCAATCTTGATAGGCATTAACCACATCTTCCAGGGAAGACCGAGTTTTGGCTACCCGTTGAAATTCATCAGGATCTGTCGCAATTTCAGGATCTGCTAATCGTAAAGTTAACTCCTGAAAGGTTTGCTCAACGGATTTGAGTTTATCTAGTAAATAAGTTTCTGCCATGGCGGTTCGGTTGCCTCTTGTTAGTAGTCGGTTGTCGAAGCATAATTTAGCTTAAATTGTCTTTGTCTCCGTCTTGAACCCCGGGTATAAAGATATCTTAAATATCGGAATTTTGCAGCTTTTTACCATCAAAATTATCGGTAAATGTGGGTGATTTACATCATTAAATATTCGATAATTAGGCGTTGGCATTACCTCCATCACCATCATTAACCCTTACTTAATGGTGGTTTACAACTTATTTTACACTGCTAAATATTAGGGATAAACCGGAAACCAAAAATCGGTCGGTTGCCAGTAGTCAGACGCTACGGACAACAGACGACAAACAATCGACAACCCGGCTATTTTTTCGATTGATCCGCTTCCGTTCCTGTGGCTTGACTCTCATCAATCATGCCATACTTACGCAGGAAGCGTTCAACTCGTCCTTCTGTGTCAATAATCTTTTGAGTTCCAGTATAGAATGGGTGGATTCCAGACCAGATATCAACGTGCAGTGATGGCTGTGTGCAACCAACTTTCATAACGACTTCGCCGTTACAGATTACTTCAGCTTCTGGATACCATTCGGGATGAATATCAGGTTTAGGCATGGTTTAAGCTACCAAGTCAAAATCAACAAATTTTACTTTCTTTCTATTATAGCCATAATTGGCTCGCGACAGGCTGAGTCACAAAACCTAATAAATTGAGATTCTGCACCCACCTGGGGATGGGCAATATTACCACCCCCTGTCTAGGATAGTTTACACGATCGCGCTTGAGTCTGGATTGATAGCCAAAACTCTCTAGCGTTTCGAGTATTGGGGAGCCTTGCGAGCTTTCCGCAAGCCGTATTTTTTCCGCTCTTTAGCGCGAGGGTCACGGGTTAAATAGCCTTCTGCTTTCAGTGGTTGGCGATTATCAGGACTTAACTCGCATAAAGCACGAGCCACACCTAAGCGGATGGACTCCGCTTGACCTGTGAGACCCCCACCTTGGACATTTACCAGAACATCGTAATCATTTTCTAGCCCTAAAGTTTCTAGGGGTGCTTTAGTAGCTGAAAGATAGCTCGTGTTAAATTGCAGATACGATTCGCCCTCGCGACCATTAATAATTACCTGGCCACTGCCCGGAACTAAACGCACACGAGCGATCGCTGATTTCCGGCGACCTGTACCCCAGTAAACTGCCTTACCTGTATCTATAGCCTGCATTATTTACCTCCTGTGGGAATTGTGTCAATTTTCAGCACTTCAGGATCTTGAGCCTGATGGGGATGAGTCGGACCAGAATAAACTTTTAGCTTCGTAAATAGTTGGCGGCCCAAAGCATTTTTGGGGAGCATTCCCTTAACTGCTTTCTCAATAATTCGTTCCGGGACTCGGTTTTGCAGTTGATCAAAAGTCTCTGTCTTCATCCCTCCCGGTCTACCCGAGTGGCGACGATAGATTTTTTGCTCCCCTTTTTTGCCAGTTACTGCCACTTTGTCAGCGTTAACCACGATTACAAAATCCCCTGTATCCATGTGGGGGGTGTAAGTGGGTTTATTTTTGCCACGAATGATTTGAGCAATTTCTGTAGCCAGGCGGCCCAGTCTTTGATCCGCCGCGTCAATGACGTACCATTTTCGTTCAATGGAGTCAACCGGCGGCAGATAGGTTTTAGTCATCATGATCTTGCAGTTCTCCTAAGTTAATGGTGATTGTGGTTCAGTTTTTCCTAGGATAAATTTAGGAAAAGTATCGAACCAGATATCAGGAGTAAAGGGGAAATTCGGATAGCCTACCCGTAGTAGGCACAACCCCTGGGGAGGGGCTGCCGATTTGACAATTTCCCGACGTTCGTTGACCCAGATATCTTGGAAGTTTTCTAGCGATCGCTCCCCCGCCCCCACCTGTACCAGCAGCCCCACCAGTAATCGCATCATTCCATACAGAAATCCGCTCGCTTGAACTTCAATATGAATAAATGCTTCGCTCCGCCAACATTGCACATCCTGGACATCCACCCAAGCATGGGGGCGACTAGAACCAGCTCGTTGGAATGCTGATAAATGGTGATAGCCCAGTAATGGTTTGAGAGCTGCCAACATTAGGCTTTCATCCAACCGCTGATGATAGTAGTGCCAGGTAAACCGACGGATAAACAAGTTAGGTCGAGCATCCGTGTAAAGGCTATAGCGATAGCGTCGCCATTGAGCGTCAAACCTGGCGTGCCAATCCTTCGCTACCGGAGCCGATGCCCTAATCAGGACATCCGCTGGCAATCGGCTATTGAGAATGGTTGCCCACCGATAGGCAGGAATATGGGCTGGGGCATCAAAATGAGCCACCTGGGCTGCTGCATGAACTCCAGAGTCCGTGCGACCTGCTGCATGGAGGGGGACTCGCTCCTGCTTTAAAACCTTGCCAATAGCTGTTTCTATGTCCTCCTGAACCGTGCGCTGATTGGGTTGCCGTTGCCATCCGTGGAAGTGGGTTCCATCGTATTGGATAATCAGAGCAATGCGCTGTTTATCAGTCATTGACAATCCGCCTTCCCTTGAGTTCAGCTTGAGTCACCGGCTCCCTGACAATCGCCTTAAACCAGCTCAATGATTGCCATTTCCGAGTTATCTCCCCGGCGAGGAACCGTTCGCACAATGCGAGTATATCCCCCTTTACGGGAGCCATAGCGCTGGGCTGCTCCTTCAAACAACGCATGAACCAGTTGTTTGTCATAGATATAGCCCATCGCTTGGCGACGAGAGGCGAGTGTTCCATCTTTAGCTAGAGTAATCATCCGTTCTACTTCAGAGCGCACAGCTTTAGCTCGTGCTTTCGTCGTAGTTACACGACCATGACGGATGAGTTCGGTAGTCAGCGATCGCAAAAGGGCTTTTCGCTGGTCCGCAGGTTTACCAAGTTGATGAATACGACAACGATGACGCATGACAAATTATTTAGATAAGTTACTTAGATTTAGTTCCGAAACCAGCCATAAACAGGCACTCACAACTCATTTCGAGCCGTGACCTTCTATGGCACTCACCTACTCAAGATTTAGCTGCTCGCTCCTTAGGTAAAGTAATTCCTAGGCGGTTTTGGAGAGCTTCGATCACCTCTTCAGCAGACTTTTGACCGAAATTTTTGATCTCTAGGAGATCTTCCTCTGTATAATCTCGTAAGTCCGCCACCGAGTTGATTTGCGCTCGTTTTAGGCAGTTATAAGCCCTAACCGAAAGTTGTAGCTCCTCAATCGGGATCTGGCTGGTAGGATCGATATCATCCCTTTGATCGCTCGTAATTGATTCTAGGTTGATATCTTTCAGGGCACCGAATAGATCCACCAAAATCGCAGCCGCTTGACTGATCGCTTCTTGGGGAGTCAAACTGCCACTCGTCCAGATTTCCAACGTCAGCCGATCTTTCTCCAAAGATCCACCATCGCGGGCATCTTCTACAGTGTAGTTTACCTTCCGTACCGGCATGAAAATTGCATCAATTTGGAGAAAATCCAAAGCCGCAGAATCATCCCGATGTCTATCAACCGCTCGATACCCTGTCCCCTTTTCAATCTGACATTCCATCTCCAGAGTTGCCCCCGGGGATAAGGTAGCAATATATTGATTTTTATTGACCACCTCCACTTCCGAGGGTAAATCAAAATGGCCGACTGTTACGGTTGCTGGACCTTGCACCAAGAGACGGCCAATTTGCTTCTGATAGGTATGGCTTTTGAGAACTGCTTCTTTCAAATTCAGCATGATCTCTAGGACATCTTCCCGAACCCCTTCAATCGTTGCAAATTCGTGGTTAACGCCAGCAATTCGGACCGCTGTAATGGCAGTCCCTTCTAAATTTGACAGCAGCACCCGCCTTAGTGCATTTCCAACGGTTATTCCCTGGCCACGATCTAACGGTCCCAGGACAAATTTGCCATACTGACTACGGTCAGTGCTTATATTGGATTCAATACACTCAATCTTAAACTGCGCCACCGATTGACCTCCGTTCGACTCTTACCCCAAAAATTAGACCTAACCCATTACCAATGAAAAATGAAAAGTATCGGGGATGTAACTTCTCATTTTTCAAAACCTGTTACGGCTTTAGTTTGGGCGCACGCCACCAGGCTTTTTTACACCCTACGACGTTTGGGGGGACGACAACCATTGTGAGGAATTGGGGTGACATCACGAATGAGAGTAATTTCTAGTCCCGCTCCCTGCAATGCCCTAATTGCTGTTTCTCGACCTGATCCAGGACCGCTGACCATTACTTCAATTTGGCGCATACCTTGGTCGGACGCTCGACGGCCAGCACTTTCAGCCGCTGTTTGGGCTGCAAAGGGAGTTCCTTTTTTCGCTCCCTTAAATCCTGTAGACCCGGCGGAAGCCCAAGATATTACTTCCCCATTTTGATCCGTAATACTAACAATTGTGTTGTTGAACGTAGACTGAATGTAAGCTACCCCGTTGGGGACATTCCGTTTTTGCTTTTTTGGTCCAGTTTTTTTAGTTTGTCGCGCCATAGTTGTCTCTTTAACGACCTATTGAGTTGATTAACTTGCCTACTGAATAATTGATTAATACAGTTGGCCCATGGAAAGCCTCTCCATAGACTATTTCTTGGAGGCGGCTTTTTTCTTACCTGCTACAGTTCGGCGAACTCCACGCCGGGTTCTGGCATTCGTCCTCGTCCGCTGACCCCGAACCGGTAATCCCATTCGGTGACGACGACCACGATAAGTACCAATATCCATTAAACGCTTGATGCTCATCGCTTCTAAGCGCCGCAGGTCTCCTTCTACTTGGTAGTTAGTTTGGATTACAGAACGTAAAGCTGCTACGTCCGCATCAGTTAAATCCTTAACCCGAGTGTCGGGGTTGACACCCGTCTCCGCTAAGATTTCTTTGGAGCGAGATAATCCAATTCCGTAGATATAGGTCAGACCAATCTCAACACGCTTATCGCGTGGAAGGTCTACTCCGGCTATCCGTGCCACGTTTTTTTCTCCCTAATAATCGTGCTGTGCCAAAATTAATTACAGTGCCGAGTTGTTCTATTTAATCCTGCCAGTGATCAGACCGTGAAGGCTAACTTCACACTTCCTAGCTTAGTGACTGAGCCGCCTCGCGCGGCCATCATAACAGCCATTAAGTGCGTTTGACGAGGGTATCACTGGCTTGGGTTAGTGGGATACTTAATTTAGCTTTCCCGCTACTTTGCTTTTCTTCCCTCTGTGTACAATAGACATCAACAGTTAATATGGGTAGGGTGCGCCAGACCAATTAATAATCATTGAATCTGCGTGCATTCTGCCTCTCTGACGCACTTCACTACCTTCATCATCACTATCCTTGTCTTTGCTTATGTTTGGGATTCGAGCAAATCACCATCACTCGCCCTCGACGGCGAATGACGCGACATTTTTCACAAATTTTCTTCACTGATGCTCTAACTTTCATGTCAACCTCATGGGAGTTGGGAAACCACTAGATTTAGCTGGCCGATTACAATTTTATGGCTCATGAATTTGCCTTACCCTACTGGGGAAGAAAGACAGAGGTGCTGTATCTTTCTATGGTTAGCCTGATTTAGGCTGTTTTCAGCACAAAGTTACTTCGCTACTATGGTGTTACTGGTCGGCGGTACTTTCCCCAGAGTATTATTTGACAACTCAGCCCTACGCGCAGGTAGTCCCCTTGTTGATTTTTAACTCTTAGGTTTTAGTGCTTGAGATTAGCGACCCCCCTATCCCCTAGGAAATTCAACTATTGTCCATAACTTAGTTCCCCGGAAACATGGCTGTTGACCAGCCTGGTTTTTACAGGGGGATGCTAACGCTATATAGAACGACACTAACTACTAATAGTAGTTTACAACAAATTCTTAATTATACCACAGGCTAAAAATTTTTAGCCAGGATTGAGGTAAATCAACCTGGAGCGATTCAGCTATGAGGGGAACCTATTTCTTTTTCAGTCGATAGGTGATCCGACCTTTGCTGAGATCGTAGGGGGTTAATTCTACCTTGACGCGATCGCCCGGTAGAATTTTAATGTAGTTGCGCCGGATTTTACCCGAAATGTGTGCTAGTACATTAAAACCATTATCGAGATCGACTCGAAACATAGCGTTGGGAAGGGACTCGGTAACAGTTCCTTCCATTTCTATTAAGTCTTGTTTAGACAAACTGTTAGTTCCTCAATTCGGTAAATAAACCCCCCAGTAGGCGACTAAAATCATCCAACCAGGCAGAATAGCGTCCGGGCTAGGGCCTGAGCGTGTTAACATATCTTATCAAAATCTGGTAATCATCCATGTCATCAACACAAATGACTAAGCCACGATGGGAACCGCCGGGGGGAGATTTGGTGCCCAGATTGGTGAACCTGGATTCTCCATGCCAATGATTAGCTGGTAATTACCTCTTTTAAACTATCGGTTACTTCTTCCATGGTGCGATCGCCATTGATATGATGCAGTTGGTTACGACTGCTGTAAAATTCAATCAAGGGAGCCGTCTGTTCCCGATAAACCTGAAGGCGATGTAAAATCGTTTCTTCATGGTCATCTTCACGACCTCGCACCAGCAATCGTTTCAGGATGACATCATCTGGAACCTCTAAATTAATGACCCAGACGTGATCTTTATCTGGAATTTTGCCCGTTTTCTCATCAACCGACAACAAATGCTCTTGGACAAACTGAGCCTGGCTGACATTACGAGGGAACCCATCGAGAATCCAACCCGTTTCAGCATCAGGCTCTGATAAACGGTGAGTCACCATATCCAAAATCAGTTGATCCGGAACCAAATCACCCAGATCCATATAGGTTTTAGCCTGTTGACCCAGGGGAGTTTGCTTAGAGACATGATCCCTCAAAATCTCTCCAGTAGAAATGTGAGGAATTTTCATAATCTCAGCCATACGAGCCGCTTGTGTTCCCTTTCCCGAACCAGGCGGCCCCAAAAAAATCAATTCCCGCATTATTTTTTCACCATCCCTTCATATCTTTGAGAAATTACATAGGTCTGAACCTGCTTGGCGGTATCAATAGCAACCCCGACCAGAATCAGTAGAGAAGTAGCACCAAAGCCTCGGAAAGTAGGAACTCTGGTAGCGCTTTCGACTACAGTAGGAATAATTGCTACTAAACCCAAGAAAACCGCTCCCAAAAAGGTTAAGCGATTCAGAACCCGCTCAATATACTCACTGGTGGCGCGACCTGGACGAATTCCGGGAATACTAGCTCCCATTTTCTTCAAGTTCTGAGCCATATCTACGGGATTCATAATTAAAGAAGCGTAGAAATAGCTAAAGAACAGAATCATCAGCAAGTAAAAGGCAATATAGAGCCAAGGAGCAGGTCCTCCGGGACTCAGATAAGTAGAAATTTGTACCAGAACCGGATTATTAGCAAACTGGGAGATAGAAGCCGGAAGAATCAAAACTGCCGAAGCAAAGATAATCGGCATCACCCCGCCTTGATTTAGACGCAAAGGTAGATAGCTACTTTTTTCGCGATAAAGTTTGCGACCCACTTGTCGGCGGGCGGAAACAATAGGAATACGACGGGTTCCCTCTTGTACAAAAACAATCCCAACAATCATTGCTAGGAAAATCAATAACAAGATCACAACTCGTCCTACAATAGCGCTATCACCACTTTGAGCTAATTCAATGGTACTGCCCAATGATTGGGGTAGAACCGCTACGATGTTGATAAAAATGAGCAGGGAAGCGCCATTACCGATACCGCGTTCTGTAATCAGTTCCGATACCCACATGACAAACATAGACCCAGCAGCCAGAGCCAGGACTACTTCAGCCATGACTATGAACTGTGGTTGATTGGGGTTTTGAGCAAAGGGGCTGACCCAAATGGCAATACCAATACTTTGCAAGATAGCCCACCCCAAGGCCACATAGCGGGTAATTTGAGATATTTTCCGCCGTCCGGCTTCCCCTTCGTTTTTTTGCAAATCTTCTAAAGTGGGGAGAGCCGCCGTCATCAACTGCATGATAATGGAGGCGTTAATATAGGGGAGAATTCCCAGAGCAAAAATACCCAGGGCTGAAAATCCACCCCCGGAAAATAGGTCCAGAAAACCGATAAAGGGGGTGTTTTGAATATTTTGGCTAAATGCTTGCCGATCAATGCCTGGGATAGGCAGGAACACGCCCAAACGAACTAGAATGAGCAGACCAATGGTTACGAGAATACGACCCCGTAAACCAGCAGCCTGAGCCATCTGCATGAATGTTTCCTGTGCAGTTGGCGTTTTTTCTCGACTGACGACCATGAAGGACTACCTCTTGAAAACACTATTGGGAATGTACAGAGCAAGCTAATGCTTAACCTTCCGGGCTGGTGTTTCTGGCTCCTAAGACTTCACAACTTCCCCCGGCTGCTTCAATTTTAGATCGAGCGCTTTGGGTGAAGGCTGCTGCTTTAACCTGAAGTGCTACATTTAGTTCTCCATCTCCCAAAATCTTGAGCGGTCCCCGGTCAGTAGTAATAATTCCGGCCGCAATGAGAGAGGATAGAGTTACTTCGCTGTTGACACTCAGAGAATCCAGACGACCCACATTAATGGTAGTGTACTGTTTTCGGTTGACCAGAGGAAAGCTTTTTAATTTAGGTAGTCGTCGATAGAGGGGGTTTTGACCTCCTTCAAATCCGGGTCTGGTGCTGCCACCGGAACGCGATTTTTGACCGCGCATTCCTTTGCCACAACTAGCTCCTTGTCCGGCAGAAACCCCACGACCAAGGCGACGGCGACGTTTTTGAGAGCCAGCTTTGGGCTTTGCGTCTTGTAATCTCATGGTTGTCTCAGTGCATTGCAATTGATGGGTTATCAGTGAGAGGCAATTGAGGAATTGCCCCGATGGTCCACTTATGATTAAGCATAAAGCTGTTCGATGGGGATGCCCCGTTCTTTAGCCACATCCGATAGGGTCCGCAATCCTGATAGAGCGTTAATGGTGGCGCGGGCGTTATTCAGGGGATTACTGGAGCCTAGCTGTTTAGCTAGAACGTTTTTAACCCCGGCTAGTTCTAGCACGGTGCGGACAGCACCCCCAGCGATTACCCCTGTACCAGGGGCAGCGGGTCTAACAATGACTTGGGCTCCGCCTCCCACACCATTGGCGGGGTGAGGTAGAGAGTTAGATTTGGTTAGGGGAATCTCGACGACATTTTTGCGGCCATCGGCGACACCTTTTTTGACGGCTCCGATGACATCTGCTGCTTTTCCGACACCGACACCCACCTGGCCTTTTTCGTTGCCGACGATAACAATGGCACGGAAGCTGAGTTTTTTACCGCCTTTAACTACTTTAGTTACACGGCGAATTTGAACAACCCGTTCTTGCCATTCGGATTCTTTTTCTTTGGTGCGAGTATTTTTTTTACGACGTTGCTGTTCTGCCATACTTTTAGTTCCTGATTGTTAAGGGCAATTATAAATTGCCCGTCAGCTTATTAAAATTCTAACCCGGCTTCTCTGGCTGCGTCTGCCAAGGCTTTAACGCGGCCGTGATAGATGTAACCTCCCCGGTCAAATACTACGCGCTCAATTCCTTTAGATAGGGAGCGTTTAGCGATTAATTGACCAACTTTAACAGAGGCATCACAGGTGGCCCCAGTTTTTAAGTCGGCAGTTATTTCGGGGTCTAAGGTAGACGCGGCAACTAAGGTGTGTTGCTGGCTATCGTCGATCACCTGTACATAGATGTGCTTGTGAGAGCGAAACACAGCCAATCTAGGACGCTCTGAAGTGCCTAGGACTTTGCGCCGAACTCGACGGTGACGGCGCTGACGGGAATCGTTACGAGTAAGTTTCATGATCTATTTTTTCCCTGCCTTACCAGCTTTACGTCTGACTTGTTCTCCGGCGTAGCGAATGCCCTTGCCTTTATAGGGTTCAGGGGGTCGCACGGCGCGAATTTTCGCAGCCATGTTGCCGACGAGTTCTTTATTAATTCCGCTAACAATCACATTGGTGTTATTTTCAACGGCTACGCTGCAACCTTCAGGGGGAACCATTTCCACCGGTTTGCTGTAGCCGACATTTAAGATCAGGTTTTTACCTTGAACCTGAGCCCGATATCCCACTCCTTGGATTTCCAGTCGCCGTTCAAATCCTTGGGAAACTCCATCCACCATGTTGGCTACCAGGGTGCGACAGAGACCATGACGCTGACGGGCGACTCGGGATTCATCCCGACGCTTAACGATTAGTGTGTCTTCTTCGAGGGAGAGGATCACTTCGTTGGGTAATACGCGGGAAAGCTCCCCTTTTGGTCCTTTGACTGTGACTTTTTGGCCGTCTAAGGTTAGGGTAACTTTGGCGGGAATCGGAATTGGACGCTTACCAATTCTAGACATAATCCTTGTTTAATGGTCGATGAGCAGTGTTTAGGGGTCTGCGGAGTGCGAGGCTGTGGGTAATGGATTTACCACACATAGCAAAGCACTTCTCCGCCTAAGCCCTGAAGGCGGGCTTCTCGGTCGGTCATTACCCCACGGGAGGTAGAAATGATCGCAATTCCAATTCCACCTAAAACCCGGGGGAGTTCTTTGCGGTTTTTGTAAACGCGCAAACCTGGACGGCTCACTCGTTTAAGGGTGCGGATTGTGGGGGTGCGGGTTTTGGTGTTGTATTTTAGTGAAACCACTAAATGTTTTTTGACACCAACACCTGCTTCTTCAAAGTTGGCAATAAAGCCTTCATCCTGGAGGACTTTGGCAATACTGCGGGTCATTTTGGTGGATGGAATTTCTGTGGTTTGATGCCGCGCCATGCAAGAGTTGCGGATGCGCGTTAACATATCTGCAATAGTGTCGTTCGTCGCCATAGTTGTCTCGTTATTTTACTGCCTCAGTTCTCCCGGAAGGGCATTCCCATTTCTTTAAGTAAAGCACGCCCTTCTTCATCTGTCTGGGCTGTGGTGACAATTGAAATATCCAGACCTCGAATTTGATCGATGCGATCGTAGTCGATTTCTGGGAAGATCAGTTGTTCTTTGACCCCCAGACTGTAGTTACCCCGACCGTCAAAACTTTTGGGACTAATGCCACGAAAGTCTCGAATGCGAGGTAGGGCTAGGTGAATTAGACGTTCCATAAAGGCATACATCCGATCAGAACGGAGTGTCACCATTACCCCAACGGGCATTCCTTGACGGATTTTAAAGCCGGCGATCGCTTTTTTAGCGCGGGTCACTACTGGTTTTTGTCCGGTAATAATCGCCAATTCATTAACTGAAGATTCCAGAGCCTTGGCATTTTGGGATGCTTCGCCCAGTCCTCGGTTAATGGTAACTTTAACAACCTTGGGAACCTGATGGATGTTCTCATATTTGAACTGTTCCATCAATTTAGGAACGATGGTTTCCTGATAGATGGTTTTGAGTGGAGATGTCATAGTTGCTGTCTGTCCTAAATACATTCCCTGGGCTTGGTCAGGGATAATCAAAACGAGTGTTTAACAGAGTCCACCTGTCCAGTCAGGGCTGGTGGGAAACCCGCCCCGGGGGAGAAAGTGTGCCATTGATTAATCAATAACTTCCCCGGTTTTTTTGAGCATTCTGACCTTGCGCCCGTCTTCCGTAAAGGTGTAGGAAATACGACTAGCGACTTTTTCTTTGGTCGAATACAGCATCACATTAGAACTGTGAATCGGAGCTTCAAAGTTGACAATACGGCCCCCTTCACCCTCTTGTTGAGGTTTAACGTGCTTGGTACGGACGTTAACATCTTTGACAACTACTTTACTCAATTTAGGTAGAGTGGATATCACCTCCCCAACTTTTCCTTTATCTCGTCCGGCAATTACCTGAACAGTATCCCCTTTTTTGACGTGCATTTTGTAGCCCCGGGGCGGAGCTAATTTGCGCTGACGCTTGGGCATAATTTAAAGTACCTCCGGTGCAAGGGAAACAATTTTAGTGAAATTTTTGTCCCGTAGTTCCCGTGCCACAGGTCCAAATACACGGGTTCCCCTGGGGTTGCCATCCTGGTTAATGATAACGGCTGCATTATCGTCAAAGCGAATACTCATACCGCTATCTCGGCGTAGTCCTTGGCGACTGCGAACAATGACAGCTCGAACGACATCGGATTTTTTGACGGCCATGTTGGGAATTGCATCTTTAACGACAGCGATGATGACATCACCAATAGTGCCGTAGCGACGATTCCCCCCACCCAGGACGCGGATACACATAAGTTTGCGCGCGCCGCTGTTATCTGCCACATTAAGTATGGACTGCTGTTGAATCATGGTATTGTCTCTGTAAGCGTAATTTGGGGTTCAAGATAAACAGAAACCGGTGAGAATTACTGGTTATTTTTGTTGATAATTTCAACTACATTCCAGCGTTTAGTGCGACTGAGGGGGCGGGTTTCTCGAATGCGAACCCGATCGCCTTCTTGACAAGTATTGTCTTCATCGTGGGCTTTATATCGTTTAGTATTAACGACAATTTTCCCATATTTAGGGTGAGGGGAGCGGTTTTCAATAGCTACCACCACAGTTTTTTGCATTTTATTGCTGACGACTACGCCAACTCTTTCTTTAACTGCCATGATTGTGAGAAATAAGAGATGAATGATTGTTTAGGTAATGGGTAATGGGTAATGGGTATTACTGACCAGTATTTCCCATTTCCTATTCCCTAGGGCCTTAGACTAATGAATTAGGGAATACTAAGCCGGACTTTGATTTGGAAGTTGTCGTTCCCTCTCCACGGTGAGTAACTGTGACAATCGATGTCGTGTGTGTCTAATTTCATGAGGTTTTTCCAAGCGTCCTGTAGCTTTCAGGAGGCGCAGATTAGCGAGTTGTTTTTTAATTTCCAGGATTTGCTCAGAGAGGTCATCATCATTTAACTGTCGGGCTTCTTCAATTTTAGAAAGAGCCATAATTATCTCCTCGGTACAATTAGCGGGCAGTTTTCAGGTCAATGCAATCAGTATTAGGACTGTGAATCTTCCCGTGTGAGAAACTTAGTCTTAATCGGGAGTTTAAAGGAGGCTAGGCGCATAGCTTCGCGGGCGACCTCTTCAGAAACACCTGCAATTTCAAACATGATGCGTCCAGGTTTAACAACAGCGACCCAGTATTCAGGGGCCCCTTTACCGGAACCCATACGGGTTTCTGCGGGACGCATAGTGACAGGTTTATCAGGGAATACACGAATCCAGATTTTCCCACCCCGGCGAATATAACGAGTCATTGCCCGACGGGCTGCTTCAATTTGGCGGGAGGTAATCCAAGAGGGTTCAAGGGCTTGTAGGGCAAAATCACCAAAGTTGATATTGTTGCCGCGAGTTGCCTGACCCCGCATTCGACCCCGCTGTTGTTTGCGGAATTTAGTTCTTCTTGGGCTTAACATGATCGCAAATAGTAGTGAGTGAAGTTAATGAGACAGAGGCGTACCCATGAGGGAGATAAGTGTTAGGTTTTGGGTTATGAACCTATCGAGATCGCGCCTACTAGAACTTTTTATGTATCACTAGACCGGTCATCATACTTTTGCCGTCTGGGTGTACGGCGACTTTTCGGCGCTCTTGTATTAGGTGCGGGGGTTTCTTCCTGACCGGGAATAATTTCTCCCTTAAACACCCAAACTTTGACACCGAGGATGCCGTAAATAGTGAGAGCGGTGCAGTAGGCATAGTCAATATCAGCTCGTAAGGTGTGTAGGGGAACACGACCTTCACGGGTCCACTCAGTCCGAGCAATTTCTGCTCCGTTCAAGCGGCCACTGACCTGGATTTTAATGCCTTCAATGCCAGCTTTTTGGGCGCGGGTAATAGCTTGGCGGACAACTCTACGGAAGGAAACCCGTTTTTCAAGTTGAGCGGCGATATTTTCAGCGATGAGGGTAGCATCAGCATCAACGCGGGACACTTCCACAACGTTAATGCGGATCTGGCGATTGCTGCCCAGTTCTTTCTGAAGTCCTTGGCGGAGGGAGTCAATTCCGGCACCACCACGACCAACTACCACACCCGGTCTAGCGGTTAGCACTTCCAGGTCAATTTGATCAGCTTTGCGTTCAATGCGAACATCTGAGATGCCAGCATTGCTGAGATTTTTCTGAATGTACTTACGGATGGTGTGGTCTTCCTGCAACAGTTGCGGATACTGACTAGCATCGGCAAACCAGCGAGATTTGTGTTCTTGGGTAACTCCAAGGCGGAAACCAATTGGATGTATTTTTTGTCCCATAGCAGCTTAATAATTTAGTCTGTACATAAAACGACCAGATAGGCGCTTATCCATGCAAGGTAAGGGTTTAATGCTTAACCCACTGACCCTGGGGAAGCTAGGAGTTGTTATTGGGCTTCCGCGACGGTCACGGTAATGTGACAGGTGGGTTTGCGAATGGGATAGGCTCGACCTTGGGCGCGAGGGCGGTAGCGTTTAAGGCTTGGTCCGGCATCGGCGAAGGCTTGGGAAACGATGAGAGTGGCGGGGTCTAAACCCTGGTTATGTTCAGCGTTAGCAACAGCCGATCGCAGAACTTTCAAGACAGGAGTACAGGCGCGGTAGGGCATAAACTCCAGGATAATCAGGGCTTCGCGATAGCTACGTCCGCGAATTTGATCAAGTACCCGCCGGACTTTTGATGGGGACATTCTGATGTAACGAGCGATCGCTTTTACTTCTGAGTTGGAACTAGCCATATCTTTCTCCTTGATTCGGGCGTGATGTAGGTGTGGTTTAGGGTCGCTCAACCCAGAAATTGTCAGGGCGCTTTGGACTTGGGCGGGTTTCTCAAAACACGCTTTGGGGAATTAAGGTTACGGGCAGAACCAGCCCCAGCCGCGTTTTTTCCGAAAATACCGCATAATCCGCCGCTACTCCACAGTCCTACAGGCGAACGAAGCGCCGCTTATCGGCGAGCTTTTTTATCACTTTTAGCGTGACCTCGGAATGTCCGAGTGGGAGCAAATTCTCCCAATTTATGTCCCACCATTTGTTCGTTAACAAATACAGGGACGTGCTGACGGCCGTTATGAACAGCGATAGTATGACCAACCATTTGGGGAACAATGGTGGAGGAGCGCGACCAAGTTTTGATCACTTCCTTACGATTGTCAGCGTTGAGTTTTTCGATTTTGACGAGCAGATGATCGGCCACAAATGGACCTTTTTTGAGCGATCGAGACATGGTATATGTTTAGGATTCCAATGGTGATCTAGGCTGTGGGCGGAGGCTACCCATTACCCTTTGGGCAGGGTAGGGGTGGGGGGCTTAGTCCGATTTTCTTTTGATGCCTTTACCAGGAATGCAGCCAGATAGCAGTCTGCAAGGCTTGGCGATTAGCTCTGACGGCCACCTTTGCCTCGTTTCGAGGATTTCCGACGACGGCGAACAATTAAAGCAGTGCTGCGTTTTTTCTTGTTTCTGGTTTTCGCTCCCAGGGCTGGTTTACCCCAAGGCGTAACCGGGCCACTGCGACCAATGGGGGCGCGTCCTTCACCACCACCGTGGGGGTGATCAACAGGGTTCATAACACTACCGCGCACGGTGGGACGTTTACCCAACCAGCGATTACGTCCAGCCTTACCAATGCTGATATTTCTGGCATCCACATTACCCACTTGTCCAATCGTCGCATAGCAACGGGCGGGGATTTTCCGTTGTTCACCAGATGGCAGTTTCAGGGTTACATAATCCCCTTCTTTAGCCATAATCTGAGCCGAGGCTCCGGCTGCTCTCACCATTTGTCCGCCTTTACCGGGAATCATTTCCACGTTGTGGATTGATGTACCCAAGGGAATGTGGGATAGGGGGAGAGCGTTACCCACTTCAATGGGGGCATCAGGTCCAGATATAACCACAGTCCCGACAGCCAAGCCTACAGGGTGGAGAATATAGCGTTTTTCGCCATCCACATAGTTAAGTAGGGCAATTCTGGCGTTACGGTTGGGGTCGTATTCAATCTCAGCGACTTTAGCGGGTACATTATGTTTATCCCGGCGAAAGTCAATAATCCGATATAGTTTTTTATGTCCACCACCCCTATGGCGACAGGTAATCACACCGCGATTATTACGACCTTTAAGGCGGTGTTTAGAGACGGTTAGGGATTTTTCCGGCTCGGATCTAGTAATTTCTGTAAATTCCGAGACAGTATGTTGGCGTGTGCTTGGGGTATAAGGTCGGTAAGAACGAATTGCCATATAGTCGATCCTATGTCTGTTTCTGTGGAAGTTAGAGATCTAGATTTCTGGATAGGGAAAGAAAACTCGATCGCCCTTCATGTCGGTGTTCAATAATTACCAGGGTAAAGGTGGGTTCTCGGTGCCGCTTTTTTTTGATAGTTATTCAGAAGGTGGCACACCCGCGTTTTACCCGACACCATTAAACTTCAGGGAAGAGGACTTTTCTCAAGGCTTCCCCATCTTCCAGGGTAACGATCGCTCTTTTATAGCGAGGTTTGTACCCGACGAAACGGCCGACCCTACGTCGTCGCCGGGGAGGATTCTGGGTATTAACACTCAAAACCTTAACTGGAAATAGCAGTTCAACTGCCGCCTTAATAGTTGGTTTATCCGCCCTAGGATCCACATCAAAAGTAAACTGATTCAACTCCATTTGAATTGTGGCTTTTTCAGTTACAATTGGTCGTCGGATCACATCAGCTAAATCACGGGTTTTAAACTCAGTCACCATAAACCTCCTGAATTTTCGCCAGGGCATTAGCAGTGGTTACTATTTTGTCTGCTGCCAGAACATCATAGACATTCAAGCTATCTGCCAGACAAATTCTAATTTTCGCCACATTCCGACCCGACAAATAGACGTTTTCTTGTTTTTCAGGTAGTACCAGCAGCACTTTAGCTTCTGGTGAAACTCCCCAACGTGCCAAAGCATCTGTCAAGTCTTTAGTTTTAGGACGTGGCAGTTGCGTCACAAATTCTTCCACCACCACGATATCCTCTGCCCTACTCTGAAACGCCGTTCTCAAAGCCAACCGACGTTCTTTGCGGTTCATTTTGACGCTGTAATCTCTCGGTTTTGGCCCAAAGATCACACCACCACCGCGCCATAGTGGAGAACGAATTGAACCTGCCCTTGCCCGTCCTGTTCCTTTTTGTCTCCAGGGTTTACGGCCACCGCCTCGCACTTCTGAGCGAGTTTTGGTGCTGGCTGTTCCCTGTCTGGCTGCCGCCTGCTGACGTACTAAGGCTCTATGGACGATGTGGGAGGCATTTTCTTCTTTAGCAACTTTTAGTTCCAGGGTAGTCTGTCCGACTTCTTCCCCTTCCCAGTTGCGAATTACACAGTCAACCATTTTTCCCCCTGTCTTCTCTCTACTTGCCACCCACCAGGTTGGCTGGTTTGATATTAAGCAAGCCACCGGGTTTGCCGGGGATTGATCCTTTAATTAGCAACAGGTTCCTTTCTAGGTCTATCCGCACGATAGTCAGCTTCCTAGTAGTAATCTGTTTCCCGCCATAACGTCCCGCCATTTTTTTGCCGGGATAAACGCGCCCTGGTGTGGTTCCGGGTCCGATGGAACCTGGTAGGCGGTGGTTTTTGGAACCGTGAGCCATTGGTCCGCGTCGGAAGTTATTACGTTTTTGGTTTCCCGCAAAACCCCGACCCATGCTAATGCCCGTCACATCTACCATTTGTCCGAGTTCAAAGGTATCTACTTTGATTTCCTGACCTAGTTCAAAGTTATCGGTACTTTCTAGCCGATATTCTTTAAGGTGACGAACTAAGGGGCTGTTAGATTTGGTTAGGTGTCCCTGTTCAGCATGGCTGAGGTATTTATTAACCTCTTTGTCTGGGGATTTTCGGGTGTTTAATTTCCGGGTTTTGTTAGGAACTTCACCATAACCTAGCTGGATGGCCGTATAGCCATCGGTGGCTTCGGTCTTCACTTGGGTGATTGTGCATGGCCCGGCTTGAACTACGGTGACGGGAATCGCTTTTCCTGTCTCTGCGTCAAATACCTGAGTCATGCCTAGCTTGGTGCCGAGGATACCTACAGACACTTAAACTGGCCTCTCTTTTCTACGCATTACAATAGGGCGGAATTTTCCACTGACTAAATCATGGTTAACCCGCCAGTTAACGATGCTTGTGGCATCATAATTTAAACCCGATTTTGGGCAGGCAAACCGACCGTCTTTCCGGCTCAGGAGCAAGGATAGACGTGCTTGGTTGCCTGGAAGTATTTCAGGCTATCAACTTGTTTAAGCTGTTCCCAGACTGAAGCATAAGCCCCAGTGCGGCCCGATGTCGCTAGGACTTGAGCAGATATCTACTCAGTATCCGTTTCTGTTGCTCAGGGTCAAACTAGCATCAGGTTTGACCCAGTTTACTGTTGGCGCTTGGCAAGTTCGGCGAAGCTGCTGTAGCTTAAAGCCATTGATGTCTTATGAGAAGTTCTCACTATAGGGTTGTATCTGCTTGGCAGATCCTATAGGTTAGCTATCCCTACTCCAACAGTTATGCTGCAATTTGATCACGATTCTTGATTGTATGTGATATCTGTGCTTTCGTCAAGTCTATTTTTAACATTTATGATCTGGCTCTATGACGATCGCATTTTGGGGAATGATAGAAGGGGAGGTGCGTATGCCGAAGCCTTTGGGGAAAACAGCCGACCTTCTGCTGGGGGGGGAGTGCTATTTATTTAAGGTTCGCCGATCTTGGCGGCGGGTGAGCGCTAACTATCACCCCTAGTACAAGCTATCTTAGAGACCAAAGCGGCTTTGTGGGTAGCTTTGGGTAAGTCTTAACTATAAGGAACGCTGGCCATGAGTCAATTAACAGTTGTCGCGAGAATCAAAGCTAAAGCCGGAGTAGAAGAGACAGTTCATCAGGAGTTACTGAAACTAATTCCGCTGACTTTAGCTGAAAGTGGATGTCTAAATTATGATTTACATCGGTCGATTGATGATCCGACTTTATTTTTGTTCTATGAGAATTGGGAAAGTCGTTTGTTGTGGGAACAACACATGGCGACCGAGCATATTAAAATATTCCGGGAAAATACAGAAGGTTTCATCGAAAAGCTGGATATTGATTTATGGACGCTTGAGGGTAATCTAGGATGAAGTCGTTTAAATCTGTTTTGACTAGTTGTCTAATTCCAGCCATGGCTTTGCTGACGGGAAATGTGGCGATCGCTCAGACTGTGGAACCGGATCAGTTGACCATTGCTGGCGATCGCACCACCAAACAAGTCCGCCAGCTTTATATTAGAACCGATAGCGCCGTCAGAGATTTACAGGTGCTTCCGTTTGACCTGAATGGAACTAATGGGGTATCGGTGTTTCCTGGGGCAGCCATCGCCGCCGGAGAAATACAGCCAATTCTGGGTAAGGCGAATGAGGTGATTGTACCCGTGGAGTTTAATTTACGCCAGGCTCCTGATAGTGGTGAATTTGTGGGAACTGTGCGCCTAAGTTACTCTGGGGGACAACTGGCGATTCCGGTGACGTTAAGGGTTAAGGATCATTGGTTTTTACCGCTGGTAATGCTGGTATTTGGGACAGGATTAGGAATTGTCATCTCTGCTTATCGCGACCAAGGACGACCGAGAGATCAGATTTTGATGCGGGTAGGACAGGTTTATGCTCAGATGGAGGAAGACCCAGATCTTGAGAAGGCTAAGGCGTTTAAGGGTCGCATCAATGCTTATTTAGTTGAAGTGAAGATGGAACTTCAGGGGGAACGCTGGGAAGAGGCGGCGCTGATTATTGATCGCGCTGAGGGAACTTGGCGACGTTGGGTGATGGGAAGGTCTGATTGGTTGGCGCAGTTTGAATATAGCGATCGCCTCAAGCAGAAGTTAGAGGATTATGATGCTACCACTACCTTTGTGCGGATGGTAAGCTGGGATTTGGATGATGCTCTGAACACTGCGCCAGAGTTGGAAGGTCCGCCTCAATTGCGCGAGAAGTTGGAGGCGATCGCCAAACAAATTAACAGTTATGCTCCTTTAAAAAAGGATATTGAGGAACTACAAAAACGCCTCCCCGTTGAAACTGATGATGACCAAAAGCCTCTGGCTGCAATTATTCGCCAACTCGATCGCCAGGTTGACCGTTTAACCCCCATGGAGTTACAAAAAGATGAAACTGTCGGTCGTCAGTTAGAACAGCTAAAGGTTCAGGTAGATGAACAAAGTCTGGCTGAGTCGGATTTGGTTTCTAAAGGATTAGGATTTATGTCCGGTTTGTCTTTAGTGGCTCTCCCTCCGGCTACTCATTACAACGCTTCTTGGAGTGAACAAGCAGTGTCCGCAAATTTGCGGATTAGAGCCTTTGTTTGGACGAGTTATGTGTTGGCGGTGGTGCTATTAGCCGGAGCCGGTTTTACTGAGTTATATGTGGCAAATTCGACTTTTGGCGCTAACCCTTCTCGGGACTATTTTACTCTCATGGCTTGGGGTTTTGGGGCGGAAGCGACCAGGGATGCGATCGCTAAGGTGGTTCAGAGTTGGGGTTTACCCGGCTTGAAGTCTTAGGAGTTACTCAATTAGTGGATCCGGGGCAATTTTATCGTAAATTTAGTACCTTCATTTAGGGTACTAACTACGCTAATTTCGCCCCCATGAGCCTCGACAATTTGTTGGGCGATCGCTAATCCTAATCCCCAACCACCGGAGGCTTTAGAACGCTTTAAATCCGCTCGATAAAATCGCTCAAACACATGAGGCAATGCTTCAGCCGCAATGCCAATTCCAGAGTCTTCCACCTCGAATATAGCATATTTTTCCGAGTTGTGCAAGTTAATTTTAATAATTCCTCCGGGGGGAGTGTAGCGACTAGCGTTGCTGAGAAGGTTGGTGATCACTTGTTTTAATAAACTGCGATCGGCTAATACCCAAACGGGGGTTAATGGTAGGTTAGTTATTAATTCTAATGATTGACTTTTGAGGGGAGTTATCCACTCCGAGGCGATCGCCAATAGCAGTTGATTGACATTGACTTTTTGTATAGACTCAGGTGCTAGTAAGCCTTCATGTCTGGCGAGAAATAATAAATCACTGACCAAGGAACTCATCTGTTTAGTAGTTTTGACGATGTTTTCCAGTCTTCGATGTAATGATGGGGGGATTTCATCCACATCATCTAATTCTAGTAAAGCCACCTGAGCATTACTTAATACAGCCGCTAAAGGCGCTCTTAATTCATGGGAAGCATTAGCGGTAAATCTTTGCAGTTGGTCACAAACATTTTCCAAACGTTGATTGGTGACTTTCAAGTTAATTTGTCTCTGGGATAATTCTTGTTCTAAGTTAGAGAAAAGATGAATAGTAAACATAGTAGCGATCGCACTAATTACCCCAGAAAAACATAAGAAAATCCAGGTTAATTGTCGATACTCATCTCGATGTTGGATGCGTTCAATTAGTAGCTTTTCTTCATTTTCGGCAAAGATATCAATAGCTTGACGTGCTTGATTCATCGTTTCTTGACCTTTAGCCAGCCAATCATATAAAGACTCGATGGGTACTAAAGTATCATTTTGTCCGCGAATCCTAATTAATTCTTGTTGGAGGATTATTTTTTTTTCAAAATTAGCGATATTTTCATCAATATAAAACCTGACATCTTCCAAGTATTCTGATTGTTCAGCATTGTCTTGTACCAAATCTTGTAAAGTGTCTAAAACTCGAGGAATTCTACTTTTAGCATGATGATAACGCTCTAAAAACTCATCTCGTTGAGTCAGTCCATATCCCCTCACCCCCGTTTCCGCATCAAGTAAAGCGTTTAAAAGTTGTTTAGTTTCTAATCTAACATTCTGGGTATGTTGTACCCAAGCCTCGTCTTCAATTATGTGAAATTTCAACCAAGAAAAGGCTAACAATACTATCAATAAACAACTCACGGGAATCGCAATAATTGCTGTACCCCGCCATTTAATCGGTAGAGATAGCCAACGTTTTTGGAGTTTGGTAATTAGCTTAACCATAGATATATATTATTTAATCTTTAATCTGTCCGAGGCTCGAGACGATAACCCATACCATAAACCGTTTCAATCCAACTGTCAATTTCTATGGCTTTCAGGGTTTTACGCAGTCGTTTAACTCTCGCTACTACCGCATTGCTTTCCGGTTCTTCTCCCCATTCCCAGAGTGCTTGTTCTATTTGATTATGAGTGAGAACTTGGTGGGGGTGACGCATCATATATTCTAAGAGTTGAAAGTCGCGACTTTTCAGCTTTAAGCTATCATTCCCCCATGTTAAAATCATAGTATCGAGATTTAATGATAATCCTTTGACTGCTAATATATCCCCCACCCAAAGAGGCGATCGCCTTCTTAAAGCTCTAATTCTAGCTAACAATTCTTGTAGGTCTACTGGTTTAACTAAATAATCATCTGCGCCAGCGTCTAGTCCCATAACTTTATCAGCCGTCGTATCTTTAGCTGTCAGCATTAACACTGGTGATGTTTTCCCCATTTGGCGATAATTTTCACATAAAATAATACCATCTTCTCCCGGTAACATCCAATCTAAAATCAACAGATCATACTCGGTTTCATTCATTAACCACAAGGCGGTTGTGCCATCTTCTACCCCATCAACAATATGTCCATAACGAGTTAAAGCTGCATGAATTGGCTCCCGTTGTTCTGGATCATCTTCTACCAATAAAATCCGCATTTTTACCTATACCAAAATAGACCATATATAGTTATTATATTAATAGCTAAATTTTGGCAGCAACGTCAAGCCATCCCCTCCCGGTGAGGGAGAGGACAGGAATTGACGGTAATTAATGCTTATGAACTGTTGTTATCGAGAGCTTTGGGAAGCAGAATTCCGTCTTCTGTAACCACCTGACCAAGGTGGGGGACCCTGTGGATCGCGAATAAAAATCACTTCGCCATTACTGCGAGTAATAGTGAAAGCATCAAAGTCATAGTCATCATATTTACCTGTGACTGTGACCTGTTCTCCGGGTTGTAAATTCAGTTGATGATGGCGCATGGGTCCAGCATCAACAATAATTTGTCCAGTTCCGTCGTCTAAGATAAAGTCATTACCTACAACACTGCGAATTGTACCAGATATAGTCACTCCTGAATGACGCTGTAAATTTTGAATAGAAACTTGTGCATTCGCGGCTGGAACCCCTATCGTTAATAGTGCGGAAGTTAGTAAGGCTGTAATAGTTGCTTTCATAAGATTTGATGGCCACTGCACTACCCTACATAGTAAACTGCAAATATGACCAAAAAATGACGGCGGCTAATTGGTGATCAGCATTACAGTTATGATTAACTTGGGTGATAATATTAACTATACCTACGGGATGATTGAACTATGGCTAAAATTGCTAAAATTGGCTCGGTTTTGGGAGTTGATGAACAAGGCTTTATTATTCGGAAAGCTAATATTGACAAAATTGTGGAACCTTGGCGATCGCTAGTTGATGAAATTGTCACAGCTTATCTTAATCATTGGTCTGACCAAGTTCATAACATTTATATTCGCGGGTCTGTCGCTGTAGGACAAGCTATTCCCTTCATTTCTGATGTTGATAGTTTCGCCGTGGTTTCCGGGAATTATCAAGACTGCGATCGCCATTGGTTTGATGGTTTTAATCAGCACGTTAGACCAAAATATCCCTTCTGTAAGGGAGTCGAATTGTCACCTATTTCAGGCGATCGCTTACGGGATTTTGATGATTATGGTTATGGGGGTTTGCGAATGCTAATTGTCACTCAAGCCGCCTGTGTTTACGGACAAGATATCTCCCCAGAATTGCCAAAGTTTAAGCCTGATATCGATGCGGTTAGTCATGCTTTTGATTTGTCCGAAGATATCCAGGAAGTCAGTTTTGACCTATTATATACAACCCCTCAAAAGCCACCTAATGAACAAACTGCTTATGTTCATAAACTCGGTCAGTGGATTATGAAAAGGATCCTCCGGTCTGGCTTAGAAATTGTCATGGAACGTCATCAATGTTATACCCGTGATTTATATCCTTGTTATCAGATTTTTTCCGAATATTATCCCGCACAAAAAACACTCATGTATCAAGCCTTAAATTGGTCAATTAATCCCCTTAATTCACCCCAGGAAATTGTCGATTTTTTGGCAACTTTTGGTTCTTGGTTGGTCGCCGAAATTGATCACGTTTATCCTCCCCAAATTTCCGATGATTTCCTCTTGACAAACTAGCCGACTTGCTCTATTATATTATCATGGGAAAATGTGCCGGCATATATAATGGTTTTTCAACCCAAAAGCAGTGATTAATAAACGCCGTTTATGGATGGGAGATAACCAGCAAAATTCCAGCTTTAACCAAACGCGACAGTAGGGGAACAATTTCTGTATCCCAGTCAAAATCTTGTAACCATTGTTGTATGTCTAAGCCACTAAATTCTGTGGATGTAAAAATTTTCTCTAATATATGTTGGTCAAGTCCGGTCAGAGATATTTTCTTACCCCCAGTTTTAATTTCAAATTTACCCGTGGGAGTTAATTGCGTAATATAGACGGGTTGTTGAGGACGATAGAATTTAGTTTCCTGACCTTGGGGGAAGATATCATAGCCAATTTGACTGGGAAAGCCTAATTGTAAGTCGGGTTGTCCTTGTAAAAGTTGTTCATCTAAATAGCGATTAATTAAATCCTCTGACTCTAATATCTCTAGCCAGTTTTGGACTAGGTTTTGTAGATGTTGGCGACAGTTTTCTCGATGGGATTTATTTAATAAAGGTAAATTTTTGCGCCATTGTGGATGTTGTTGCAATTGACTGGTTAACCAATCACTAAAATCAATACCAGTTTGACAGTCAATTCCTAGGGTTAAATGCAAAGAAGGTTCATCAATTGCGATCGCATAATGCCAATGTCCACGGGGTATATAAAGCAGATCGCCAGGGTTAATAATTGCGTCTATATAGGGTTGAGTATCAGGGGGAGAAAACTGGGAAGATCGATTTTCACTCAGGGGATAAATAAAGGTATCTGAAAAAACTCGCCAGTGTTTTCTACCGGAAATTTGCAGGATGAAAACTTCGTGGGAGTCGTAATGACAAGCAAAGCCTTGATGTCCGGGAAATGAACAATAACTATTGACTTGGCTACGATGTCCGATTTCTATGCGTAATAAGGCTACCATTTTGGCGATCGCTTCTATTTTTTCATGAAGTCGATCTATAATGAGAGTAGCACCTTCCTGACATTGTTTAATTATCTGTTCATTGTTGGTAATTTCTGGCAAAGTTTCCCCAGTTTTAGCTAATCTGATTTCTGGGTGTTTTAAGGGATAATAGTTGAGTAAATTATTGAGTTTTTGCCAGGAAAACAAATCGGCAAATTTTTGATGATTATCACCCGGAATTAGCACAGCTTTTTCAGTCCAATATTTATCGAAAAATTCGCTAATTGGTAAAGGGTGTAATAATTCGGTTAAGGTCTGCATTGATAGATAGAAAACGAGATTTTACTAACCTTATGGGGGACGATTAATCCCCCTAAGTATAGCCGCCATTGACAACAGTTAAAGGCTGATAATTTAGTTAAGACCATCTGTGACGACGGTTACGGGAAGCACTACCCCTATCATTATCATAGTCATAATCGACATCATTATCCCGATCTGAATCAGCTAGTAAATTAGCATCCTCTCCAGGTAAGATATTCGGTAGGTCTTCAATGTCTATCTGAATCCGATTTACGAGGGTTGATGATGGGGGATTTATCGCAGCTTGACCAGCTTCAGCAAAACCGATAATAGCGGCAAAGGATAACAGGGTCGCAATTTTCCAGGAAGGTTTCATCGAAGCATCTCCTAAAGAGTTAAATTTGAGTATTGAGATGGTAATTTATGATTACCCTAAGTATAGCCTAAATTGACAAATTTATCAATGTTTATCAAGTGGTGACTATCTTTGACGACGACCAGCATTAGGACGGTTAACACGGCGGGGAGTTTGACCATTAAAACGACCAGCATTAGGACGACGAACTCGGCGGGAATTCCGACCTCGATCATTGTCATAATTAAAATCGCGATCGCTATTATTAAAACGATTTGCTAGTAAATTAGCATCCTCCCTAGGTAAGATATTGGGTAGGTCTTCAATGTCTATCTCAATCCGATTTACGAGGGTTGGTGATGGGGGATTTATGGCAGCTTGACCAGCTTCAGCAAAACCGATAATAGCAGCAAAGGATAACAGGGTCGCAATTTTCCAGGAAGGTTTCATCGAAGGATCTCCTAAATTAATTAAATCAATGTTTTTTGTGTTAAATGAAAAACCGGGATTGGTTTATAGATGAGAGTGGCTGCAACTATTAGTTAAAACGACGAGATCTACCGTGGTCATAGTCAAAATCAGGCCGATCATAATCATAATCGCGATCGCCTACTGTTGGGGATGTCCTATTACCCGGATTTAAGGGGGGGTTAGGAATGTTATTAATTGGCGCAAATCCGGGATTATTAATATCAGTAATTTCCATCTGAATACGATTGGATAATACCGGAGTTACGGGAGGAATAGAAGCCGGTGGAAAAGCCATCATTGGCTGTAATGGTAGAACCGCCGAACCGTCCAGACGGGTCAAACTGTAAGCATCAAAATCATAGTCATCAAAATTGCCAACAATGGTTAATATTTCTCCCGGAATTACACTTACCATTCCTTCCCCTTGAGGAATAGCATCTACCAAAATCGGTCCGATATCACTTTGGAAGAAAAAGCTATCCGGTTCAGTTTGGCTAATTACTGTACCTGAGAGAGTCAGAAATTCTGGATTTACGGGAGGAATAGAAGCCGGTGGAAAAGCCATCATTGGCTGTAATGGTAGAACCGCCGAACCGTCCAGACGGGTCAAACTGTAAGCATCAAAATCATAGTCATCAAAATTGCCAACAATGGTTAATATTTCTCCCGGAATTACACTTACCATTCCTTCCCCTTGAGGAATAGCATCTACTAAAATCGGTCCGATATCACTTTGGAAGAAAAAGCTATCCGGTTCAGTTTGGCTAATTACTGTACCTGAGAGAGTCAGAAATTCTGGAGTTACGGGAGGAATAGAAGCCGGTGGAAAAGCCATCATTGGCTGTAATGGTAGAACCGCCGAACCGTCCAGACGGGTCAAACTGTAAGCATCAAAATCATAGTCATCAAAATTGCCAACAATGGTTAATATTTCTCCCGGAATTACACTTACCATTCCTTCCCCTTGAGGAATAGCATCTACTAAAATCGGTCCGATATCACTTTGGAAGAAAAAGCTATCCGGTTCAGTTTGGCTAATTACTGTACCTGAGAGAGTCAGAAATTCTGGAGTTACGGGAGGAATAGAAGCCGGTGGAAAAGCCATCATTGGCTGTAATGGCACAACCGCCGAACCGTCCAGACGGGTCAAACTGTAAGCATCAAAATCATAGTCATCAAAATTGCCAACAATGGTTAATATTTCTCCCGGAATTACACTTACCATTCCTTCCCCTTGAGGAATAGCATCTACTAAAATAGGTCTGATATCACTTTGGAAGAAAAAGCTATCCGGTTCAGCTTGGCTAATTACTGTACCTGAGAGAGTAGTTAATCCGACACCTGTTAAAGGGTCTATATTAGGTGGTACAGTCATGGGGGGAATGTTAGATAAACCTAACACCGTAGACCCATCAGGACGGATAATATTGTTAGTGTCGATTTCGCGACCATTCCATTCTCCTACTTGGAGAGTGATGATTTCTCCAGGCATTAAACCAAGTTGCCATGCGGGGAGAGGGGAGACATCAACAATGACTTCTGAACCGTTGATAGGATAGAATAGAAAGTCATCGCCGTTATCAATTAGGCTACCGACAGTCCCAGAAACCATCGCACCAGGAATAAAGTTGTGATCAAGGGGGAATAACTCGCTAAAAGCCATCTCAGTTGTTTCTTTCTTGGGGGTTGAAATATACCTTATTAAAGAAAGATGACCTAAATATGACAATTGGGAAATTTGGAGAGTTTACCTTTGATGATAGATAAATATACCGATCGCACCCGCAATTAAGCCGATCGCCAAGCTGAAGGCCAAAACTACCCCTACAGGTATGTTAATTGACTCGAATATCATAAACTGTAGGGAAACCGGGGTGGCATTTTGGACCGATAATATAGCAACGGCGGCGATCGCCACTGCGAGAATGAGGTTGGTCGTGAAGGGAAATAGTGCTTTCATGGTAATTTGGGTAGCAGTATAGCAACAAAAAGGCAGAAATATTCCGGGGGCGGTCCGTGGAAGTTTGCAGAAGACTTCCAGGGTTTCAGTCACCCGATCGCGATCGCCTGTATTGCTGAGGGTTTAAACTGAATCATATTATACAAACCGTGAGGCTAGACCAATGGTAGATTGGCGCAACTATACGAACCGAGAACTACGTTTTGTTCTTTATGGCTTGGGCTATGGTGTCCCAGTCAATAATGATTCTCCCACAGATGCGATCGCTCAACAAGGCATTCGCGCCTTCCAACACGATCGCAATTTGGTTGTTGATGGAATTGTCGGAGACAAGACCCAAGCCGAGATGGCTGCCATTGTCAGTAGTCTGCATAATCATCTTAATATTGTAGTGCGGCCGAATCCTCCCTTACCCGGAAATCAGTTTTATGGTCCGAAAACTACCGCCGCCGTTAAGGATTTTCAGAAAAGGTATGATTTACCCGTAACTGGGGTGGCTGATACCTATGTCCGCGATAAGTTAGAGGATACAGCCTATTGGTGGGAAAATCGACCCCAACCAGATCCAGTTAAGCCTATTTATTTACCTAAAGATTTTGCCGAGACAATTAAAGGCTTAGGATATGCTAATATTTCGTCATTTCAGCGAGATTATGATATACCTCAAACCGGGACAGCTAACCCAGAAACCCAGGAAATTTTAGCGAAAATTGTTCGGAATCTTCAGCACAACTTAAACTTAATCTTCCAACCTCGTCCTCTGATTCCTTACAGCGAGATTTATGATCATCGGACTGAGGAATATGTGGGTAAGTTTCAGCAGCAGTTAGGATTACCCATAACTAAAACTGCTGATTTGTCACTGCGTAAGCGTTTGGATCGTTGGGCGAGAAATAAGTGGCTGTTAGGATCAGTCAGTTATTAAATATCACCCGATCAGGTCATGCGATCGCATGATGCCCCACTTCCGACCATGTTAGATGATTAAATTAGCAAGAATCCATTATAACCTCAAGTAATTCACAAGCTGCCTTGGTTTGGGCAGCTTTTTTTGGGGATTCCATTATCCCCACCCTCTCCCAGATGGAATTTAACCAACCTTTATTCATGATCAACAATGCCATAGGTATCTCGAATTAGATAGAGAGGTCTTCTTTTGACTTCCGCATAAATTCTGCCTAAGTATTCGCCAATTACGCCTAAACTAATAAGTTGGACTCCTCCCATAAATAGAATGGCTACCATTAAGGAAGCGTAACCGGGAACATCAATGCCAAAAATCAAAGTTCTGATGATTAAAAATAGGGCGTAAAGAAAAGCCGCCAATGAGATAAATAATCCCATGTAACTCCAGACTTTTAGGGGGAGGGCGCTAAAAGAGGTAATCCCTTCGATCGCCAAATTCCACAATTGCCAATAGTTCCATTTTGTCCGACCTTTATATCTCGGTAAGCGGTCATATTCTAGGGCGGTTTGTTTAAACCCTACCCACGCAAATAAACCTTTCATAAATCGATGAGTTTCGGGGAGTTGTTTTAAGGCTGCCACTACCTGACGATCCATCAGTCGAAAATCTCCAGTATCTTGGGGAATGCGAACCGGAGTCATCTTTTGCATAATTCGATAAAAACCATTGGCGGTTATCTGTTTAAGCCAGGTTTCTCCCTGTCGCGATCGCCTTTTGGCGTAAACTACATCATAACCTTCTCGCCACTTTTCCAGCATTTCTACAATTAATTCCGGTGGGTCCTGTAGGTCAGCATCAATAGGAATGACCGCTTCACCTTTAGCATGATCTAAACCCGCCGTTAAAGCGATTTCTTTGCCAAAATTCCTTGACAGGTTAATCACTTTAATGTTATGATTGGAATGGTGATGTTTAATGAGTTTGGCGAGAGTATCATCCTGACTGCCATCATTAACACAGATAATTTCATAGGTAATCTGCAAAGGTTCAATCACAGCCAGCAACCTAGATAATAAGTAATCGAGGTTAGGTTCTTCGTTGTAGCAGGGAGCGATAATTGAGAGTTGAACTGTGGTGGGTTTTGCTGATGGTGGCAACACGGTAAAAATAAATTGATATTAACTAAAATTGTATTAATTAAGTGGTGCGTCAGGGTATAATTATCCGGTAGTAGATTGATCTAGTCGGGTTCTGACGCTACGGGAAAGCTGTAATTTTTCGGGGTAATGGCGACTACAGCTTGTTCACCAGTCGCTTAATACATTGCCCTCACCCTAAATCCCTCTCCCTCTCTGGGAGAGGGACTTTGAGATGTGATCAGATGATTTCTGAACAGGCTGTAACTGGGTTAGTGGTTACGAGGAGGAGGGGGACAGTCCAAGGACCGACGGGGTGATCAAATGTGAAAATAAGATTAGATATTAGACCAATGGGGTAAATTGGGGACATACTAGAGAGCGGAGGGAAAGAGCGATCGCATAAAATACCACCGCATGGTTGAAAACAGCACCAACTACCAAAGACAGACTATGAGTAAGCAACTTTGGATTTATGATACAACCCTACGAGACGGAGCCCAGCGCGAAGGACTCTCTCTCTCCCTAGAAGATAAACTCCAGATAGCGCGGAAACTAGACCAACTAGGTATTCCGTTTATTGAAGGTGGTTGGCCAGGTGCTAACCCGAAAGATGTGCAATTGTTTTGGCGACTGAAGGAAGAACCCCTCAGCCAAGCGGAAATAGTGGCTTTTTGTTCGACCCGCCGCCCCCATACCAAAGCAGCAGAAGATCCTAGCCTCAAACCGATTTTATCAGCCGGAACCATCTGGATTACTACCTTTGGCAAATCTTGGGATCTCCACGTTACGGAAAGCCTCAAAACCAGCCTAGAGGAAAACCTGGCAATGATCCAAGATACAATCGAGTTTTTCCGCAGCCAAGGGAGGCGGGTAATTTATGATGCTGAACATTGGTTTGATGGCTATAAAAACAACCCAGAATATGCCCTAGAAACCCTAAAAGCGGCTGTAGCCGGGGGGGCAGAATGGTTAGTGCTATGTGATACTAATGGTGGTACACTACCCCACGAGGTAACAGCGATCGCCAAAACCGTAGTTACAGCCCTAGCCAATTGGGGTGAAACCTCAGTACAGGTAGGCATTCACACCCACAACGACTCAGGAACCGCCGTTGCTAATGCTTTAGCAGCAGTCATGGAAGGCGCTACCATGATTCAAGGGACCATTAACGGTTATGGGGAACGGTGCGGCAATGCCGATTTGTGTACTTTGATACCTAATTTACAGTTAAAATTAGGCTATTCTTGCATAGCCAATGAACAATTAAGTAAACTGTCGGAGTCTAGTAGATTTATTAGTGAGGTGGTGAATCTAGCTCCAGATGACCATGCCCCGTTTGTGGGATTATCAGCTTTTGCCCATAAGGGGGGGATTCATGTTTCGGCAGTGGAACGCAACCCGTTAACCTACGAACATATCGCCCCGGAAGAGGTGGGAAATAAACGGCGAATCGTGATTTCTGACCAGTCGGGATTAAGCAATGTTTTGGCGAAAGCGCGGAACTATGGTATTAACCTAGAACGGGATAATCCAACCAGTAGGCAACTTTTGCAACAGTTGAAAGAATTGGAAAATCAAGGTTATCAATTTGAGGCGGCGGAGGCGAGTTTTGAGTTATTGATGCGGTCAGCTTTGGGGACTCGGAAACAGTGGTTTGAAATTCGCGGTTTTCAAGTGCATTGTGACAAGTCAAGTCTGGCGACCTGTAACTCCCTAGCTACGGTTAAGGTAATTGTAAGCGATCGCGAACTTTTAGAAGTAGCCGAAGGTAACGGACCCGTCTCCGCCTTAGACGCAGCCTTGCGGAAAGCCCTGCAAAATTTCTACCCAGAAATAGCCGAATTTCAACTGCGCGATTATAAAGTGCGGATTTTAGATGGTAAAGCCGGAACTTCTGCCAAAACTCGTGTATTGGTAGAGTCTAGTAATGGTCATCAGCGTTGGACTACCGTGGGAGTCTCTACTAACATCCTAGACGCATCCTATCAAGCCGTCGTAGAAGGTTTAGAATATGGCTTAATGTTGCAACAGCAAACCCCATCCAATTCAGTTATATTAGCAGAATCCTCACTGTAAAATAGCAGTGATAATCAGCTAGGGATGGCATTATTGGCATAGCATAAAATGGCAATAATGGCAAGAGTATTAATCAGAAATTGTCACAAATATAAAAAATTGATGACAATTGCTCAGGTAATCCCAACCATAATTTATCCTAGGCATCAGAGATGGAGAATGTTATGCAGGACCAAAAACAAGCCGTAAAAAGAGTAACAGGAGCCTTTGCCCTGATTGATAGCCTGCGCCGCCACGGTGTGCAGCATATTTTTGGCTATCCAGGAGGTTCAAACTTACCCATTTACGACGAAATATATAGAGCCGAACAAGCCGGGGAAATCAAACATTATCTGGTGCGGCACGAACAAGGAGCGGCTCACGCTGCCGATGGATATGCCCGGAGTACCGGAAAGGTGGGGGTATGTCTAGCCACCTCTGGACCAGGAGCCACCAATTTAGTGACAGGTCTAGCCACTGCTTATCTCGATTCTGTCCCGGTGTTAGCCATTACCGGACAAGTCCCCCGCAGCGCCTTGGGAACAGATGCGTTTCAGGAAATTGATATTTTTGGGATTACCCTACCCATTGTTAAACATTCCTATCTAGTCCGCGAACCTTCGGAATTACCGAGAATTGTGGCTGAGGCATTTCACCTAGCCAGTAGTGGCAGACCGGGACCTGTGTTAATTGACATTCCCAAAGATGTGGGTAATGCTCAAATTGATTATATTCCGGTAGAACCAGGGTCAGTGCGACGGGTGGGATATCGTCCCACGGTGCGGGGAAATCCTCGACAAATTAATCAGGCTTTACAGTTGATTTCTGAAGCTACTAAACCCCTCCTATATGTGGGGGGAGGTGCAATTATGGCGGGGGCTCATGCTGAAATCGCCGAATTGTCGGAACGCTTCCAAATACCAGTTACTAGCACTTTGATGGGAAAAGGTGCTTTTGATGAAAATCACCCCCTATCTCTGGGAATGCTGGGAATGCACGGAACCGCCTATGCTAATTTTGCGGTGAGTGAATGTGATTTGCTGATCGCGGTGGGGGTTCGCTTTGATGACCGGGTGGCGGGTACTGGAGATCAATTCGCCCATAGCGCTAAGGTGATTCATATTGATATTGACCCGGCGGAAGTGGGCAAAAATCGCACTACTGATGTTCCTATTGTGGGAGATGTGCGACAGGTTTTGGGGGATATGCTACAACGTAGCTATCAGTTGGGAACGGAAATTAAGCCGGAACAAACCCAGGAATGGCACTCGCACCTTAATCAATTGCGTAACCAATACCCCCTGACGGTTCCTCACCCGGAAGATGGTATCTCTCCTCAAGAGGTGATTGTGGAACTTAGCCATCAATGTCCTGATGCTTTCTATACTACTGATGTGGGTCAGCATCAAATGTGGGCGGCGCAATTCGTGAAAAATGGCCCCCGACGTTGGATGACTAGCGGCGGTTTAGGGACTATGGGTTACGGTTTACCTGCTGCTGTGGGGGTTAAGGTGGCTCATCCTGATGATACGGTTATCTGTATTAGCGGTGATGGTAGTTTCCAAATGAATATGCAAGAATTGGGAACTATTGCTCAGTATGGTATTGGGGTTAAGGTGATTATTCTCAATAATGGCTGGTTGGGAATGGTGCGCCAGTGGCAACATATGTTTTATAATGACCGCTATGAGGCTACTAACCTGGAAGATGGAACCCCAGAATTTGCCCGGTTAGCTGATGTTTATGGCATTGAGGCTATGACAGTCCGCCAACGGGAAGATTTACCAAAGGCGATCGCTAAAGCTCTATCTCACAAGGGTCCGATGATCCTAGATGTTCGGGTTACCCGTGATGAGGACTGTTACCCGATGGTAGCCCCCGGTCACGATAACAGCGACATGATGGGTTTATCCAGTTAGTTGCTCTAACCCCTCACCCCCCCTTAGTGCTTTATGGGGGGGGTGTTCTGTCTGAGAGCAAATCTTAAATTAACCTGAAAAAACGCCATATTGATTTACAAAAATTCGCAAAAATTAATAATGTTTTGTTTGATTAACTAGGTGTAAAATTGGTGACAAAATATCCTAAATTAAAAGGTAGTTCACTCTCAATCCCTAACCGGAAGTATCTATCCTAATATGAGCCGGAGACTAAGGGAAACTGAGAGCAGCAAAGTCCCACGGTATCCCGGTTGTGAATTGTTGAAAAAATCTGGATTTTCCGAGAGATGATTTCTCGTTCAAAAAATCACAATTGCCACCGTGTTATAATGATTGATTTATCCGGTTTCAGGAGAGCGTCAGATGACAAATAATGTTGCATCAGAAAATCGTAATGTCGCGATTGTCGGCCCCTATTTGAGTGGCAAAACAGCGCTGCTAGAAAGTCTGCTGTTTGCGACGGGAACGATTACCCGTAAAGGTACGGCTAAAGAAGGCAATCGGATCGGGGATAGCGTAGCTGAGGCTCGCGATCGCAATATGAGTGTAGAAATCAATGCCGCTTATACTCAATATGGCGGCATTAACTTTACCTTCCTCGACTGTCCAGGTTCGGTAGAATTTGCCCAAGAAACCTATAACGCCCTGATGGGTGCAGGATTAGCAATAGTGGTTTGTGAACCGGAACCATTACGCATCCTCACCCTATCCCCGTTATTCAAATTTTTGGATGATTGGGAAATTCCCCATATTGTGTTCATTAATAAAATGGATCGGGCTTTCTCTGATGAAGAAGGCTGCAACCTCAACTTTTTAGAGTTATTAAATGCCCTGAAAACTGTATCGAGTCGCCCCATAGTTCCCCAAGAATATCCGATCGCCAAAGGTTCAGAATTAATTGGTTTTATCGATTTGGTCACAGAACAAGCCTATAACTACCATCCTGGTGCCGCCTCAGATCCGGTTCCCATGCCGGAAGAACTAAAAGACCTGGAACACGCCGCCCGCCAGGAGATGTTAGAACAATTATCTAACTTTGATGATCACCTTTTGGAAGAACTTCTCGAAGAAATTGAACCGCCCACGGAGGAAATTGTCAAAGACCTAAAAATGGAATTGGGCGCGGATTTGATTGTTCCCGTATTTTTCGGAGCGGCTGAATTAGAATATGGAGTGCGATCGCTTCTTGATGCCCTAGTCCGAGAAGCCCCAGAACCCAGCTTAACCGCCGAACGTCGGGGACTCAAAGGAACCAGCGATATCCCGATCGCCCAAGTCCTGAAAACCTTTTACACCCCCCAAGGTGGTAAACTCTCCCTAGTGCGAGTCTGGCAGGGAGAACTTACCGAGGGCATTGTTCTTAATGGTATACGCGCAGCCGGAATGTACCGTCTGCTGGGACAACAAACCCAGGGCGTGCAAGTTGCCAAAACCGGGGAAATTGTCGCCTTGGCGCGTATGGAAGGCATCAAAACCGGGGATACTTTGACCGCTCAACCCGATCGCCTCAAAGCACCGTTACCGAAAGCCCAGGTTTTGCCACCAGTATTGGCATTTGCGATCGCCCCAGAAAATCGCAAAGATGAAGTAAAACTCAGTGCCGCCCTCACCAAAATGATCGAGGAAGATCCCTCTCTAACTTGGGAACAAAACACCGACACTCACCAGGTTATCCTCTGGGGACAGGGAGAAATTCACCTAAAAGTAACCCTCGATCGCCTACGCCGCAAGTACAACTTACCCATAGTTACCTCGCCGCCTCAAATTCCCTATAAAGAAACGATCCGTTCTAATACCAACTCCCACGGGCGCTACAAACACCAAAGCGGCGGACATGGACAATTTGGTGATGTTTATTTAGATATTACCCCCTTACCTCGCGGTGAAGGTTTTAACTTTAGTGAAACCATTGTCGGCGGCGCGGTGCCAAAACAATACATTCCCGGCGTGGAAATGGGCGTGCGAGAATACCTCCAACAAGGTCCCCTAGGGTTCCCCGTCGTTGATGTTTCTGTCACCCTGACTAATGGTTCCTATCACTCTGTGGATAGTTCCGAACAGGCTTTTAAACAAGCCGCCAGGCTGGCTATGCAAACGGGTATGGCTAAATGTAACCCCACTTTGCTTGAACCTATTGTTACGGTGGAAGTATGCGCCCCTAATGACTTTACCTCTCAACTGTTCCAATTGATTACTACTCGCCGTGGTCAAATTTTGGGCTATGAACCTGTGGCTGACTGGAAAGGTTGGGATCAGGTGTCGGCTTATTTACCACAGGCGGAAATGCAAGATCTGATTGTAGAATTGCGATCGCTAACTATGGGGGTCGGTTACTTTAACTGGAAATTTGACCATTTACAGGAAGTCCCCGAACAACTAGCCCAAAGAGTTTTAGCTACTGTTGCTGATGATAGCAATGGCGGCGGAAATAGCAAATCCAAAAATTAACTCATTGTAGCCCCCAGCCTTTAACCCAAGGGACGATCTACTGATCGTCCTTTTTCGCAGGTCTAGGGTTATTCACTCCCCTATACCTGACACCTGTTCTAATTGGCTGTATGATCAAACGTTACCTTTGTGAACAGCCACCTTACCATATCTTCACCCATGGAAGTTTTTCTTACTCTGTCTATAGTTGTTCTCGCCCTGATTAGTTTTATAGTTGAATGGCTACCGGTAGATTTAACGGCGATCGCTGTTACAGTTTTATTAATGTTCCTGGGTTTAGTCACTCCCGAACAGGGAATTTCTGGCTTTGGCAATTCAGCCACCATTACCGTTATGGCTATGTTTATCCTCAGCGCCGGAATTACCCGCACCGGAGTCATTCAAATTATACGCGATCGACTAATTAAATGGGGAGGAAACGGCATCAATCAACAGCTTTTTGTGATGGTTGGCTTAGTCGGACCTATTTCTGCCTTTATTAATAATACCGCCGTCATCGCTATTTTTCTACCCATCATCGAAGATTGGTGTAAACAGCAAAAAACTTCCCCCTCTCAATTCCTGATTCCTCTTTCTTACGCTTCAATTCTAGGGGGAATGATTACCGTAATTGGCACATCAACTAATATCCTCGCTGGTGGCATCTCTGAACAATTAGGTTATGAGAACTTTCATATTTTCCAATTTACCAGTGTCGGATTATTAACCTTTATCATTGGTTTATTATACATTTCCTTCGTTGCCCCCAAACTTCTACCCAAACGAGAATCACGCATGAATAGTGGCATCGATAACAGCTATGATTTGCAGGAATATCTCAGCGAAGTAGTCGTCACTAATACATCCAGCTTAGTCGGACAAACCCTCCGCCAAAGTGAAATTCAACGCAAATTTGACCTAGACGTATTAGAGTTAGTTCGCAACAAAATTCACCTCCCCCAACCCGTAGCCGATAAAGTCTTAAAACCCGGAGATATTCTGATTATTCGTAGCACCCGTGAAGATTTACTCAAAATTAAAAACGAAAGAGGTTTAGATCTTTTACCTGATGTCAAATTTAGGGAACAATCCCTAGAAACAGTCCTGAGTTCTGGAGAAGAAAAAATCGCCGAAGTCTTGATTTTATCCAACTCCCGTCTAATTGGTACTACCCTCAAAGATTTACGCTTTAGACAGCGGTATAATGTCACCGTATTAGCCATACGTCGCGGTGCCGAATTAGTCCAAGGACGCTTAGGAAAAATCAAACTCAGATTTGGTGACTTATTATTAGTCCAAGGCCCAAAACAGAGTTTTATTGGTTTACAAACCACTAGGGAACTGTTAGTCTTAGAAGAGAGAGAGCTCGAAAACTTACGCACCGATAAAGCTGCGATCGCCATTGGCATTACTTTAGGCGTAATTGCACTAGCAGCCTTTAACATAGTTCCCATTTTAGTTAGTGCTTTAGCCGGAGTGATTTTGATGGTCGCCACTGGATGTCTAAAACCCGGTGAAATGTATGGTGCTGTTCGTTGGGATGTAATTTTTCTATTAGCCGGATTAATTCCCCTAGGAATTGCTATGGAAAATTCCGGCGCAACTGAATGGCTGGCTAAGAATTTAGTGTCTGTCGGGGGTCATCTTTCCGGGTATTGGGTGTTAACATTTTTCTTTATCATCACAGTTTTATTAACAGAAATTCTCTCCAATAATGCCACCGTAGTACTCATGATTCCCATTGCTGTCCGAGTAGCTGAAACCCTGCAATTAAATCCCTATGCCTTTATGTTTGCAGTCACTCTCGCCGCTTCCTGTAGCTTTATGACCCCCATTGGCTACCAAACTAATACCATGGTTTATAGTCCCGGAGGTTATAAATTCTCCGACTTTACACGAGTTGGCTTTCTTCTCACCCTCTTAATGACCATTGCTGTTCCTTCATTGGTCATCCTATTTTACGGTCTTTACCCTAGCTGATAATCCCTCAAATTAGGAAACATCAAACCCAAAAATTTGGCAGATGAAAACCGCCCAGAATCACCCGATTTGAGCAGATTAAAATGGCTCATGGTAGGTCTAATCATCTGAATGGGATTCTTCCCCCAACTGTTCCAATTTAAATTCTAAGGCCGATAGTCTGACTTCTAATTGATCAAGTTTTTCCTGCTGAGGTGATATTCCCAGATAGGATCTCAAGGCATCAATGACCAGATCGGACTTGGATTGTCCAGTGATTTTTACCCGCGCCATGAGTGCTTCGTGTACCTCAGAAGGAATCCTGACACCTAGGAATGGATTGGGCATAGTTTCAATAAGATTACATTTTTGACAATGAATGCCAATAGTGTGTTAATGATATCAGTCTCTTGCTACACTGCCTATCATTAACCCAACGGCGTAGTGTGGGACTTCTTTTGACATCGAGTTAAAAGAATCTTGGTCTTATATGTTAATTTCTTAACAGTAAAGCTAAGACCCCCATTCTTGTAAATGGTTTTTTGTAAAGTTTTTTTGCGTAACCCAAAGTTCTGTAAAGAACCTTAAAGATAAATTGATAACATTACGAAAATCTATGTTATCATCGGAAATCATCGGTTTCCAACCCCGTGCTTCCAGCACGGCTGTACCTTTGAGACAGAAATAGAGGTAGTTGTAGTGAGAAGCTATGTACCTGACTCAAAAGAACCAGATACGAGGACTTCAAGTGCAAGAGTTTAAGGCCTTGCGGGAACTCTGCCGACTGAGTAAAAATCTCTACAATGTAGGACTTGACACTCAATGGCAGTATTACTTCCAGGCTCGGAAACACCTTCCCTACGAGTCCAACTATCACTACTGTAAGGGAAACGAGAACTATAAACGCTTGAATACCGATATAGCCCAACAAACTCTTAAAGTAGTCGATCGCACTTTTCGGAGCTTCTACCGTTTGAGCCAGGCCCTCAAAGAGGGGACCTTTCCACAGAAAGTTAGACTCCCTGACTATCTGCCCAAAGACGGTTATTTTGTCCTGATTATGCCGAGGGTTCAAATCAAGGACGGAAAGTTTAGAGTTCCCGTGTCTCGCGACTTGGGCAACTTGCGGGGCGAAATTTGGATTCCTTTCCCGGAAAGAATCGCTCCCGATACTCTCCAGGAAGTTCGGATTCACCCTCGATATAACGCCCGTTTTTTTGAAGTCGAGTTTATTTACGAGGAGGAAGAAACTCCCGTTCCCACCGAACCCGATACGGCTCTAGCGATCGATATGGGACTGGACAATCTGGCTACTTGCGTCGATACCAACGGGGCATCCTTGATCGTGGATGGCAAAAAACTGAAATCCCTTAACCGTTGGTACAACACAGAGAACGCCCGACTGGAATCGATTAAAGATTTGCAGAAAATCGAGGGAATAACCGATCGCCAGATTAGGGTAACGCGGAATCGCCATAACAAGGTTAGGGATTATCTCAACAAAGCCGCCCGTTACATTGTTAATCACGGTATCAAGAACCGAATCGCGAAAATTGTGGTCGGTTTCAACGTCGGCATCAAGCCGGAGATTAATATCGCCAGCCCCAATAATCAGAACTTCCTTCAAATTCCGCACGCCAGCTTGAGAGCTAAACTGAAAGCCTTGTGCGAGAGCATGATTTAATCTCAAATTAGGTTAACATTTTACGGCAATACGGTACAATACCAAGTATGGTGCGAGACCTTCGGGTATGAAATAGAGCTGAAATGGGCGAAATAACTACCCGGTGAGGACTTCAACCCCTTGGTTGATTGGGTCGCATCCCTAACCATCCCATAACACAGCCTGATTTTTTTGCCCACCTTCGAGACTTCCAATATGGTTGCCAAGGTGAAGCGTCTAATCAGGTCTAAGACTGCCCGCGCCATGCTGACATGGGCGCATTATCGATTCAAACTAACCCTGAGACATCAAGGGGAAATAACTGGAACCACAGTTGTAGATGTGACGGAAGAATACACCAGCAAAACCTGTACTCACTGTGGTCATGTGCATTCCCAGCTAGGTGGCTCAAAAGTGTTCCGATGTCCGGAGTGTGGGTTCACTCTACCCAGGGACTGGAACGGTGCTTTTGGAATCTTTCTAAAAGCTTTGCGGGATACCGCCTCTGTTACCTTAACGGGTAATAGTGCTATCGTCGCATTGTCCGGGAACAACCGGAAAAATGTCGCGTAAATGTATCAGTGTCAACAAACATATTTCCTGTCCAACTGAGTCCGGGGACTGAGAGAGTCCGTAGCCGGTTTTGCTCAAAAGCCGATCCATAAAAATTACTGGGAGCAAACATGACCATAAAAGCACGAGTTGACGAACGGCGCAATCCTGAAAAAATCCTCATTGCCGATGATGAGTCTGCAATTCGACGTATTTTGACAACCCGTCTGTCAATGGTCGGTTACAGTGTTGTGGCAGCAGCAGATGGTTTACAAGCTATTGAAATGTTCGATCGCGAAAGTCCAGACCTGGTAGTTTTGGATGTGATGATGCCAAGGCTGAACGGTTACGGGGTTTGTCAAAAAATTCGAGAAATTTCTGATATTCCCATCATTATGTTAACCGCCTTGGGAGATGTCGCCGATCGCATCACTGGTTTAGAATTGGGGGCTGATGATTACTTAACTAAACCCTTTTCTCCCAAAGAATTGGAAGCCCGCATTCATGCTATCCTGCGTCGGTTCAAAGATAACGCATCTTCCCATGATCTAAGTCCTGAAGTTATCCAAGTTGACACCCTCCGCATTGACACCATTAAACGACGGGTTTACAAAGGCGATAAATTGTTGCCCCTAACATATATCGAGTTTAACTTGCTCGAACTGTTGTTTAAGCGATCGGGTGAGGCGGTTTCTCGTTCGGAAATTCTGCAACAATTGTGGGGTTACACCCCCCGCCGCATTGCTGATATGCGCGTTGTTGATGTTCATGTGGCTCGCCTACGAGCTAAAATTGAGACTGATCAGCGTAACCCGGAGTATATTCTCACGGTTCGCGGTATTGGCTACTCTTCCCAGCGACTCGCAGCAGTGGAAGAAGCAATTGGCGCATAATTAATATCAATCCCCGAAAAGAAAATCAATTTGAATCAAACTTAACAATAACCCATTCTGGCTATATCATAACCAGGGTGGGCTTTAATTTCGAGAAGTGATAAGATCGAATTAGGGTGAATTGGTGAGCTAAATGCTAAGGTGGTTTGTCTGTTTCCTGCTAACTATTGCTTTGATAGTAGTCATCAGCGATGCTGACCTTTCGAGTCAGCCCAATATCAGAGCTGATATAAAACCCGGACAATATATCAAAGTTGATCAGTTTGGCTATCGTCCCCAGGATCATAAAGTCGCTGTAATTACTACTCCCGAAGTGGGTTTTAATGCCCAGGAATCGTTCTCACCAGGAACTACCTACGAAGTTTGGGATGCTAATTCTCATCAACAAGTTTATGGGGGTCAAATTCAGCCTTGGTTGGATGGTAACATTCATTATCAATCAGGCGATCGCGCTTGGTGGTTTGACTTTTCCCCGGTCAATAAACCCGGCTCCTATTATATCATAGATTCCGAAAATCAACAACGTTCTTTTGAATTTGAGATTAGGGATGATGTCTATAAACAGGTTCTGATAACTGCTATGCGTACCTTTTTTTATCAGCGTAGTGGCTTTCCTAAACAACCCCCTTATGCTGACCCTAGATGGACTGATGGTGCGGCTTTTTTAGGACCCGGACAGGATACAGAAGCTCGCTATATTTATGACCCAGATAATCCGGCTTTAGCTCGCGATATGCGTGGCGGTTGGTTTGATGCGGGAGATACTAATAAATATGTAACTTTTGCGACTCCGGTAATTCATCAACTTTTGGATGCTTACTCCCACAATCGGGAGATTTGGACTGATGATTTTAACATTCCCGAATCGGGGAATAATCTCCCAGATATTATAGATGAAATTAAGTATGAAATTGATTGGTTAAAACGGATGCAGGATGATGATGGGGGAGTGTTTATTAAACTGGGTACGATTGATCATAATAATCCAGAGCTTCCTAGTCTTGATAAACGTCCCCGTTATTATGCTCCTAAATGTTCTTCTGCTAGTATCTCGACGGCGGGAATGTTCGCCCATACGGCGTTAGTTTTTCGGGAATTTCCGCCTCTGAAGGACTATGCAGAAGACCTGCAAAATAGAGCGATCGCTGCTTGGGACTGGTTTCAATCTAACCCAAAACGGACTGATTGTGATTCCCAGACGATTAAATCTGGGGATGCAGATAGAACCGAACGGGAACAAAAAGGGACAACTGTAACGGCGGCGGTTTATTTATTACAACTGACCGGAGACACCAAATATAATCAATATATAAGTGCCAATTTAACGGAAACTCAACCCTTTAAAGATGATACTTGGTCGAGGTATAACCCCCATGAAGGGGATGCCCTATTATTATACACTAAACTAGCCAATGGCGATAAAAATATCCAACAACAAATAAGCGATCGCTTTCGGGAAATGGTGCTAAGTAATAAGGCCTCCTACGGTAATTCTGACCTCGACCCCTACCGTGCTTATATGAGCGACCCTCAATATCATTGGGGTAGTAACCTAGTGGAATCCAACTATGGTAATACCAACTACGATGTCTTGTTGTATGAGGTAGACCCAGACCACGCGGACAGCTATAAAATCCGAGCCTTAGACCATCTCCATTATCTCCACGGTGTCAACCCATTAAGCATGGTTTATTTAAGCAATATGTATGAATACGGAGCGGAAAAATCCGCTAACAAAATGTATCATCAGTGGTTCGGCGGCGGCATTTATGATCATGCTTTAAACTCTCCCAGCGGTCCGGCTCCTGGCTATTTAGTAGGGGGACCAAATCAATATTATACTGGTTCATCTAAACCCCCTGTTGGTGAGCCTCCCATGAAGGCATATTTTGATGAAAATGACCCCCGCCAAAAAGCCTGGGAAATTACCGAACCTGCTATTTATTATCAAAGTGGCTATATCAAACTTTTGTCTAACTTTGTCAGTTCCCCTAGCCAGTAAATTCCCTCACGCCTAACCCCTCCCCATTGTTGGGAGAGGGGAGTTTAGATGTACATCAATGGGGAATGGCTATTTTAATGGAGAAAATGACGCATTCCGGTGATTACCATGACCAGACCTAATTCATTAGCGGCATTAATGGAATCTTGATCTCGCATACTGCCGCCGGGTTGAACAATAGCCTCAATACCAGCAGCAGCAGCGGTCCTTACTGAGTCATCAAAGGGGAAGAAACCATCACTAGCAAGGAATCCGCCCTTAGCATCTTCTCCGGCTAGTTCTAGGGCAATTTTAGCGGCTCCTACGCGATTCATTTGTCCGGCTCCCACCCCTAGAGTTGTGCGGTTTTTGGTGACAACGATCGCATTAGATTTAACGTGCTTGGCAATTTTCCAAGCAAACAATAACTCAGCCAATTGTGCCGAGGTAGGTTTCTTTTCGGTGACTAATTGCCAATGGTCAGGGATATCGATTTCATCATCACAGGTCTGCACCAAAAAACCCCCAGCAATTAGCTTAATAGTTTCCTTGGGACCAGAAACTAAATCGGGCAAAATCAACACCCGCAAATTAGCCTTTTTCCTGAGAATAGCCTCGGCTTCTGGTTCACAACCGGGGGCGACAATACACTCTAAAAAAGTTTTGGTCATGGCTGTAGCGGTCGCCGCATCAATGGGACGGTTGAGCGCAACAATACCCCCAAAAGCAGAAACGGAGTCCGCAGCAAAAGCCCGTTGATAAGCCTCCGATAAACTATTAGCGATCGCCGCCCCACAGGGGTTAGTATGTTTCAGAACAGCCGCCGCCGGTTCATCAGTAAACTCGCAAATAATCCGTCTAGCGGCTTCCAGGTCCACCAAGTTATTGTAACTGAGGGGTTTTCCCTGCAAAATTTTACCCGCCGACCAGCCATTAGGGACAGTTCCGGTTTGATACCAGGCGGCGGGTTGGTGGGGGTTCTCGCCGTAGCGGAGGGCTTGTATTTGGTTTCCGGCGACAGTGTAGGTGGTGGGGAGGGGATTAGTTTCGGTGGTGTTTTGATGTTCTAAATAATTAGCGATCGCCCGATCATAAGCCCCAGTATGACGGAAGGCTTGTAAAGCGCAGCCTTGACGAAATTCTAAACTCGGTTCGCCGCTGCTGTTTCGCATTTCTTGGAGATAGTCCCCATATTGGTTAGGGTGACAAAGGACGGTCAAATGGGCGAAATTTTTAGCAGAAGCCCGCAGTAAGGTAGGGCCACCGATATCAATTTGTTCGATCGCCTCTGGTAGGGTAACGTTTTCGGATGCAATAGTTTGTTCAAACGGGTACAGATTAACCACTACCAGGTCAATAGGGCGGATCTCATGCTGTTGTAATTGTTCCACGTCCTGGGGAATATCCCGACGCGCGAGGATACCGCCATGAATGCGAGGATGCAGGGTTTTGACTCGTCCCCCCAGAATTTCAGGAAATCCGGTATAGTCAGAAACCTTAGTCACAGGTAGTCCCGCCTCTTGGATAGCTTTAGCAGTTCCCCCACTACTAATCAGGTCAAAGCCAAATTCTTCCACAAGCGATCGGGCTAAGTCAATCAGTCCAGTTTTGTCAGATACACTTAATAGGGCTAAACGGGCCATTTTTCCAAGATTTACAAAGCAACTTCCCTATCTTAAAGTCAACAGACCATTCCAGTTCAAGAAACTATAGCCAATTGATTAGCCAATTATCGGCAATTTCTACAGAGTAACCACGAGATTAAATTAAGATTACACTAAGATCACATTAACTCATAGAATCGATGTCTTGAGGTTGGGGTGGGTTTTCGTATCCTGCATCTGGCGGTAAACTATCTCTATGAGTAGCTTCTACAGCAAGACGATCGCAAATTTCATTTTCGCGATCGCCTGCATGACCCTTAACCCAGACAAACCGGACTTGATGTTCCTCGCACAAACCTAATAATTGCGCCCACAAATCGGGATTTTTCGCCCATTCCTTCTGATTACGTCGCCATCCATTCTTTTGCCAACGTTTAGCCCATCCCAGGGTCATAGCATCTACGAGATATTTAGAATCACTATAGAGGGTCACAGAACAGGGAAATTTGAGGGCTCGTAAGGCGGCGATCGCTGCCATCATTTCCATGCGGTTATTAGTAGTTAGTCGGAAGCCTCCCGATATTTCCTTCCGGTGACTACCACACATCAACACAGCCCCATATCCTCCCTTCCCAGGGTTCCCGCTACAGGCTCCGTCCGTATAAATTGTCACCTTAGTTATGCCCATATTCATAATAATTGATTATATAATTTATTCCATCATAAATCATATCATTGTCGGTTTGGTCAGTTCACAATTTATCTAAACCATATCTAAAATATGTATGATTAATCGCTCTGTATAATCTTCCCTGCCCTATTCCATATTTTATCAGTGTTAATCAATCAATACTCACGGGTAGAAATAAAAAAACAAGGGTACAAACAATGTTGCACCCTTGCCGATTAAGACGGTAGGGTGCGTCAGACCGCGAGAATGTTGATGATGAAATGCTGACAAACTCTTCTGACTGACGCACCTAGGTAATTAATTAACCAAGAAGTTCCTTAGCTTTCGCCACCACATTATCAACGGTGAAGCCAAATTTCTCCAATACCACACCGCCAGGAGCAGACGCGCCGAAGGTGTCAATACTGATAGTAGCACCTTCATCAGTCACATAGCGGCACCAGCCAAAGCTAACACCGGCTTCCACCGCCAAACGCTTCTTAACAGAGGCAGGGAAAACGGACTCCTTGTAAGCAGCATCCTGCTTCTCAAACAGTTCCCAACTAGGCATAGAAACCACGCGGACTTTTTTACCCTCTTCCCGGAGTTTAACCGCCGCATCAACACAGAGGTAAGTTTCTCCACCAGTACCAATCAGAATAATATCAGGGGTACCATCACTGTTATCACTAAGGACATAAGCACCCTTAGCCACATTGTCGATGGAACTACCTTCCAGGTTAGGCAGATTTTGGCGAGAGAATGCCATCAAAGTGGGATAGTGACGGTTTTCGATCGCCACCTTATAGGCTCCAGAAGTCTCATTACCATCAGCGGGACGAATGACAGTCAAATCAGGAATCAACCGCAGAGAAGCGATATGTTCAACGGGTTGGTGAGTCGGACCATCTTCACCCAAAGCAATAGAATCATGAGTCATCACCCACAGCACGGGAGCTTCCGACAGAGCCGACAAACGGATAGAATTACGCATATAATCGGTAAACACCAGGAAGGTCGCGCCATAGGGAATCAGACCCGAACGGTGCAGAGCGATACCATTACAAATGGCTCCCATAGCGTGTTCACGCACCCCAAAGCGGAGGTTACGATTTTGGTATTGACCCTTTTGGAAATCTCCCAAACCTTTGAGTAAAGTCTTATTAGAGGGAGCCAAATCAGCAGAACCGCCAACCAATTCAGGAAGGACTCCAGCGATCGCATTTAGAGTCACACCGGACTGGTTACGGGTTGCATCAGCCTTAGTTTCCGGGGTATAGGTAGGCAGAGATTTTTCCCATCCTTCGGGAAGTTTCCCACTCAGCAAGCGTTCGAGAGTCGCCGCCTCTTCAGGATACTTAGATTTGTAGGTTTCCAAAGCGGCTTTCCACTCATCCTCATAATTCGCACCCCGCTCGACTGCTTTGCGGAAATGCTTAATTGCATCATCAGGAATCACAAATTCAGGATAACTCCAACCCAGATGATCGCGGGTAGCCTGTACTTCTGCTTTACCCAAAGCGGCACCATGAACGTCATGGCTGTTAGCTTTGTTGGGAGAACCAAAACCGATGGTGGTGGTAACTTTAATCAAGGAAGGCTTATCAGTGACGGCCTTAGCTTTTTCAATGGCAGTGGCGATCGCCTCCAAATCTGTATTACCATCAGCAACGTGCTGAACGTGCCAGCCATAGGCTTCAAAGCGCTTGGCTACATCTTCTGTGAAAGATATATCCGTAGAGCCATCAATGGAAATATGGTTATCATCATAGAAGGCGATCAGCTTACCGAGGCCCCAGTGTCCCGCCAAAGAACAAGCCTCTCCAGAAATACCCTCCATGTTGCAGCCATCGCCTAGGATGACATAGGTATAGTGGTCTACCACAGTACAATCAGGCTTGTTAAAACGCGCGGCTAGATGAGCCTCAGCCAAAGCCAGACCCACAGCGTTAGCAATACCTTGTCCTAGGGGTCCGGTAGTTACTTCCACCCCTTCGGTGACGTGGTTTTCTGGGTGTCCTGGAGTTTTCGACCCCCACTGACGAAATTGTTTAATATCATCGATGCCGACGCTATCATAGCCCGTCAGATGCAGAAGGGCATAATGTAGCATACAGCCATGACCGGCGGATAGCACAAAGCGATCGCGGTTGAACCATTTAGGGTTTTTGGGGTTATAACGCATAAAGCGATCCCAGAGTACAAAAGCCATCGGGGCCGCACCCATAGGAAGTCCGGGGTGGCCTGAGTTCGCTTTCTCTACTGCGTCAATAGCTAAAAAACGAATTGAGTTAATGCAGAGTTGTTCAAGTGATTGAGTTGCAACAGCCATAGTTGTATTTTTCTATATAATCGCTCTAAAGTGTGAGTGCCGGAGTAGAGAAACCAGATGATAATGGTTCTATTTTCAGAATTGCTCTGGAATCGCCCTCAGACTGCATCTGAGATCATCTCATTTTGAGGGACTATCAGGCAAGGGACTTTCTAGTGAATTACCCGACGCTGAATCGAAGATTACAGCCCGGGCTTCCTACCCACCAAACCAGGAGATAGCAGTTTGCCCTCTACTATTGGGTCTTACGGTTTGGCGATCGGCTTTCCCCCGCGTCCCACAGGTCATCAACATGGAAGTACAAATGCTGGTTTTGTGTTTAGCTTGGTTGTCGCTATTTACTGCCATGTCGGGTGCATCTATCATACCATCAAGGATGTATCTCATACCATCAACGATGTATCTATCAATTTTGGGGACATCGTAGCTGACCCTATCGGCGTGGCGGCGCGGCTTGTCGGGGGGGGGGTGGTATTTACTCAGCCAAACGGCCAGCGGACCCTACCAGTCTACCCTGGACACATCCCGGAGCGATCGCCACTTGCCATTGTGGTAATTTCCATAGATATTGTCGGAGAGTCTCGGTCAAAACTGGTAATCGGTTAAATTATTAAACAGAAATCATGGCTTTATATCTCGATTCTGCTATTCTGTCGGAAGCTGAAGCAGCTAGTCAATGGGGGTGGGTGAAAGGAGTCACCACTAATCCCACTTTACTGGCTAAAAGTGACCTATCCCCAGAGGCAACTTTAAAAGGACTTAAACAACTGTTCCGGGGGGAGATTTACTATCAGTTAACTGCCTTAGATTTTGAGAATATGCTGGAGGAGGCTTGGGCAGCTTATAATATTTTGGGAGAACAAACAGTTTTAAAAGTTCCAGCCACTAGCTTAGGCTTTCAAGTAGTGGCTCATCTATCGCCTAAAATTGCCTGTTCTGTGACGGGGATTTATAGTGCATATCAAGCGGCTGTCGCCCAAGAAGCGGGGGCAAAATATGCGATCGCTTATGTCAACCGCGCCACCAGATTTTTAGGAGATGGAATCACCCTAGTTAAAGATATGGCTGAAATTCTCGCCGGAAGTGAAACCAAAATTCTCGCCGCCAGCATCAAGTCCCCAGAGGAAGCCGTCGCCACTCTCAAAGCTGGTGCTTATCACCTCACCCTACCCTTGGATATTCTGCAATCTTTAACCACCCATGAACTCTCCAATAAAACTGTACAAGAATTTCACCAAAATGGTCGTGGTTTACTCAGTTAATCGGCTAGGGTACAGCCCTCACCCAGAGGGCGTTACATTATCTTCGGTTAGCGTGATATACTCCTACTGTACCGCAAAAATCATCGGCAGAAAATTGAGGATTATTAACCCCCAAACCCGATAAATCACTAGATATTAAAGCCGTGTCAACTGACTCGTTAGCCGACCATTTGGGAAAGTCACCTTTTTGATAGGTAGCAATTTGTTCTGGGGTGAGTAAATCCATAAAATCCGCCAATTCTCGATAGGTGATACATTTAACTTCTGGCTGACCACAAACGGCTTCAGCAAAGCGAAACATAGCATTCCAATAAGCGCCATTATTCCAGGCGGAAAAATGATGACCGATGTGAATAGGGGCGCGATTTCCTGTATAGTTAGCTTGAAAATAGTTTAGATAGGTTTGGAAAGTATCTTCTTCGTAGAATTGAGCATTAGCAGGGTTAGGCTTGGCTTGAGAATGAGCATAATAAAAATTATAGTCCATTGACAAGACATTTTTACGGGTTTTAGCGGTAGTTAAACTAGCGAGGGGGAAATTCCAGATGCCGTTTTGTTTTTGTGGCCAGTAGTTAGATTGAGCGACTTTACTGGTATCATAACGAAAACCTTTTTTTTGTAGGGTTTGATATAAACCAGGACCCTGACCCAATTCGGGGGCGCGAAATCCTTGAATGGCGGTTTTGTCAAAGGCGAGACTACCTTCTAGGTTATTAATTTGGTGGGATTGAAAAATAAACTTATCAAAATAGTTAAATTCTCGCGTCCAGTCCGCCTCAGTCCAGCGACTACCATTAAAATGACCTACTGCATGGGAGGCAATTTCATGACCTTCTTGATAGGCTAAATTTAGCTGTTCTAGGCGTTGTTTAACTTCTGGTGGGGTTCCTCCCCAACCGATCGCCGAATGACCGACCCGGTGACCGCCAGGTGGTTGATAAAGTTGGCGATCGCCAGTATTGACAAAATAGACAGCACTGATAAAATAAGTAAAGCGGAGGGGGATATTTTGAGCAGCCTTATCTTTAGCAAAGTGGCGAGATTTTTTCCATGCTTCCAGGGAACGGGAACCGTCAAAAGCCAGCAAGACAAATTGAGGAGGGCGACTAGGGAGATTAATCAAGCCTGCTTGACGAATTAAACTTAATAAAAAATGTGAATCCCAACGATTAGATAAGCAGGAATTACCGCCGCCTTCTTGTTGACAAGCAGTAATTAAATCTTGAGGAAACGGCCCCAAGGAGTCATTCGCTTCCATACAATAACCAGTAATGGCGTTAAGATGAGAACCATCGGGACAGATATTATTGCCGTATGCTTGGCGAAATAATGTTTCTGACCATTTGTTATTAAAACAGGCGGAACCGCCGCCCCATTGGAGACATTTATTAATCATGTTTTGGGTGATAGGTCCGGCAGCTATCTCACCATTAGAGCAGAAAAAGCCGCCGTGCTGATTAACGGTTTTTAGTTCCCATTTAACTGGGGTTTCTGGGTTGTTGTGGGGTGCAATTGATGGGGATAAAGGGGATAAATCAGATGATAAATTATTGACATTGTGGCAGGCAGTCAGGACAAATAAGAGGCTAAAACCGGATAAAGTTTTGGGGAACAGAGGGGTAAACATAACGCAATTGAATCTCACCTTCAAGAAAAAAACCGGATTTCCGATAGCCATGTATAAGAAACCCGGTTAAATTTGTTTCAACAAATTGTAGATTTTGACAACCCCATTAGGCTTCCAACTGGAGATATTCAGGAGTTTTCAAAGGACGGGTGTAGCAGTCATGTTGATAGTTAAGCATGAAACCATTAAGGGTCTTGAGTAGGTCTTCGCGTCTGAGTAAGTGTTCAATGCGGTAGAGTGGTTCTCCTTGATGAAAGAGAATTAGGGTAGGTAGATTCTGAAGTCGATAGGTACTGGCCAGCTTTAAATTCTGGTCAGCATTAATACCAAATACCTGAACCTGACCTGTCCACTGGGTCTGGAACTGTTCCAATTGTGGGACAATAAGTTTACACAGGCCGCACCAGGGAGCCCAGAAGTGAACGAGAATAGGTGTAGAAGCACTCAAGACCTCTTTAGAAAATTGCTGCTCACTGACCGATAAAAGCATGATGCCTCTAAATTTTATTAACGAACATTTTATATCTCTGGGATCATGCTACCAGCCTACGTTACCTGTGACACGAATTAATAGCGGATGAGCTTTCCAAAGTAGGATAATGAAAACCCCAACCCCCAGATAAGCGGGGCGGAGAAATTCCTGTATAAGGAGGGTTTGCCGTCCCTGGATAATTGCCAAAAAGGGAATGACGGAGGTTTGGGATTTGAGGGTTTCAAAGGATTCGCCAAAACGGGCTTGTAAACGCCGATCGCCGTGCCAGACTCCAAAAAGGTGATGCAAAACCAAACCAATGGAGGTGAGGAGGGTAAAGGTGGTACCAATCCAGAGAGTATGGGCAATACACCAGATAACTTGTCCGACCATTTGGGGATGTCGGGTAATACGGATAATGCCAGTTTGATGAAGATGGACTTCTGGTTTAGCGATCGCAGCAATTTCCAGTAGATTGAAAGTAGAGGGGTATAAAAACAGAAAGGAGATAGCCGAGAGGACCCAAACGATAGGTTTAACGGCGGGTACACCCTGAACTTGCCAGAGTTGTAGGCCATCATAGCGGTGATTAAAGAAATAGATAATCAAGACCACAGCCAGGGATAAACTGACGAGGGCGAAAAAAATGCGATACAACCGGGGACCGATGACCTGTTCGACAACAGGGCGGAGGGCGGCTAGACCACTATGGGCGATCGCAAAGCATAGAAGTAGCCCCACCATAACAAAATGGCTAAGACTGAGCCATTGATCAGACATTTTGACCTCTTCAACGGATAATAAAGTTAACTCCAATACAGATCATCTCGCAGTATGCTCAAAGAAGACGATCCTCAGCTACCTATTCTCGGATCTTTTGTCTGCCGATGAGGTTAACACCATGTCCGATCTTCCATTCACTTTAGATCAGTTACGCATTTTGCAAGCGATCGCTTCCGAGGGAAGTTTCAAGCGAGCCGCCGATCGCCTATATGTATCCCAACCTGCGGTCAGCTTGCAAGTGCAGAACCTGGAACGCCAATTAAATGTACCCTTATTTGATCGGGGAGGTCGTCGCGCCCAACTGACAGAAGCGGGTCATCTATTATTGAGTTATGGGGAAAAAGTGCTTTCCCTGTGTCAGGAAACCTGTCGTGCGCTAGAAGACTTACAAAACCTGCAAGGAGGAACCCTAATTGTCGGTGCTTCCCAAACTACGGGAACCTATTTGCTACCTCGGATGATTGGGATGTTTCGCTCCAAATATCCCGAAGTAGCGGTACAACTTCATGTTCACTCTACCCGTCGCACGGCTTGGAGTGTGGTGAATGGACAAATTGATTTAGCGATCGTCGGGGGGGAGATCTCCCCGGAATTGGCGCAGTCATTAGAGGTAATTCCTTTCGCAGAAGATGAACTAGCTCTAATTATGTCGGTTTCCCATCCCCTCGCCACACAGGAGATTATCGAACATGATGATTTATACGAGTTGAAGTTTATCAGCCTTGATGCTCAATCGACTATCCGCAAAGTGATTGACCAGGTATTGAGTCGGTCTGGGATTGATACCAGTCGCCTCAAAATCGAAATGGAACTAAGTTCTATTGAAGCGATCAAAAATGCGGTGCAGTCGGGTTTGGGGGTGGCCTTTGTTTCCACATCAGCCATTGAGAAAGAGTTACAAATGGAAGTATTGCAAATTCCTAAAATTGATCGAGTCACTATCAAACGGATGTTATCAGTGATTTATAACCCTAATCGCTATAGATCAAAAGCAGCATCTGCATTCATGCAGGAGATTTTACCCAATTTCTCTAGTACACAACTCCCACCGGAAAACTTAGAGATTTCTGTTGTGGAGGTTAACGAAGCGACCTCAGAACAGATGCCCTTGTAGTCTGTAGTGGGGGGTTCGACTTCCAACACACTAGCACATCGAATAGCACTTTTATTTACTGATGTCAGACGTTCCGTTTACCCTGGATCAATTACGAATTCTCAAGGCGATCGCCTCTGAAGGGAGTTTTAAAAGAGCCGCCGATAGTCTCTATGTCTCCCAACCTGCGATCAGCCTACAAGTACAGAATTTAGAGCGACAATTAAATGTTCCTCTGTTCGATCGCGCTGGTCGTCGCGCTAAACTTACCGAAGCCGGACATTTACTGATTAGTTATGGGGAAAAGATACTTTCCCTATGTCAAGAAACCTGTCGTGCGATCGAAGACTTACAAAACCTACAAGGGGGAACCCTAATTGTTGGTGCTTCCCAGACTACCGGAACCTATCTCCTACCGGGGATGATTGGGATGTTTCGGCAAAAATACCCAGATGTGGCCGTGCAACTTCATGTCCACTCTACCCGTCGCACCGCTTGGAGTGTTGCTAACGGACAAATTGACTTAGCCATCATTGGGGGAAAGATCCCGCCGGAATTGCAGGACTGTCTCAAGGTTCAGCCTTATATTGAGGATGAACTAGCCCTGGTTTTACCTGTATTTCACCCCTTGGCTGAAAAAGACTTTATTCAAAAGGAAGACCTGTATAACCTAAAGTTTATCGCCCTAGATGCTCAATCGACTATTCGCAAGGTGATTGATCAAGTCCTCAGTCGCTATGATATTGATCCGCGTCGCTTACGGATAGAAATGGAACTTAACTCCATTGAGGCTATTAAAAATACTGTACAAGCCGGACTGGGAGCCGCTTTTGTTTCTACCTCGGCTATTGAAAAAGAGATCCAAATGGGGATGCTGCATCGGGCTACCATTGATTCAGTAACGGTTAAACGGATGTTATCAGTAATTGTTAATCCTAATCGCTATCAATCCAAAGCCGCCGAAGCCTTCAGCCGTGAGATCTTACCCCTATTTTCTCATTCTGATCCGCAGATTAATTGACCATCAGGTGCATTTTTGCCAAAATCCTAGGGTAGCCGCACTTTTTTAGTGAAAATAAACTCAGGCGATAAGCCCAACCTAACTTCCGATGAAAATCTACTGTACTCGCCCCGGTTGTCCCAAGCCAGAAAACTTATATCCTGACCTTGATGATCATGCCAACCTCAAAACAGTACAACAGAAGTATTGTATCACCTGCGGTATGCCCCTGATTTTAGATGGGCGCTACCTCACGGAACGTCTATTGGGTCAGGGGGGGTTTGGGGCGGCGTTTTTGGCGCGCGATCGCCGATCGCCAAGTTTACGCACCTGTGTTGTTAAGCAGTTTCTCCCCGCCGGAGACTTGGGCCCCCAACAATTAGCGATCGCCCAAGGATTATTTGAACGGGAAGCCCAGGTTCTCGATCGCCTCGGACACCAACATCCTCAAATCCCCAATTTGTTAGCCTATTTTCCCCTGGAAGCAACAGGTTGGCAAACTCGCACCCCTCAGCAATTTTTCTATCTAGTTCAAGAATATATCGACGGTCAGAACCTGGAACAGGAACTATCAAGCCGGGGTCCGTTTTCCGAAACGGAAGTGCTGGAAGTAATGCGGGAAATTCTGAATATCCTGGAATTTGTCCACGGGGAAGATGTCATCCACCGCGATATTAAGCCCTCTAATATTATGCGCGATCGCTCTGGCACTCTCCATTTGCTCGATTTTGGCGCGGTTAAGGAAGTCACCCAAGCACCAGGAAATAAATCCACCGGAATCTATTCTGCCGGATTTGCTCCCCCAGAACAAATGCGAGGTCGCAGTGTATATCCATCTACCGATTTATATGCTTTGGCGGTCACAGCAATTATGTTATTAACAGCCAAAGACCCTGAAGATTTGTTTGATAACTACAGCAATGCTTGGATTTGGAAAGATCAGGTGACAATTTCTGATTCCCTGGCTAATATTCTTGACCGGATGTTACAACCTACCCCTAGCGATCGCTTTGGAGCCGCTACCGAGGTATTAACAGCCCTCAATGCCATGATATCGCGGCCACCGCCACCGCCACCTCCTCCCGTAGTTCCTGCGCCTTCTGTAACTCCTCAAAGCGCCCCAGTGTCCGCACTAGCTACTCAAATTCAACCGCCAACCCCCACCGTCAGGCGGCCTTTTTCCATCCTGGAAATTCTAGCCTCAGCAGCATTTACCGGCTTTGAGGGGGGATTACTGGTGATGGTGTTGTGGTCGTTGTTAGATACAATACCTTTGATTTTGGGGATTGCTGGCTTCCTGTTAGCGGGGTTACTATTAGCTCAAGTGCGCCGTTGGGTAGAAAAATGGGATCTGCTGATTATTGCTGGGATATCTTTTGCGATCATTTTTTGGGTTGGCACTGGACCCGGTAATCTTGAAGTTACCCAGGTCATCATTTTACCAATATTGACAGCACTATCAGCCGTCGCCGTAACTGCCCTATTTCGTCTAATTTACGGGATTCTCAAACGGCTCATTTCTTGAGTTGAACTACAACAAAAACGGGATTGGAGCCAGAATTTAATCCAAGATTTGCTTGACATCTTATGACAATAAGGTACAATACCCCCAAAGATTCGCAACTCAATAATGAGTATACGGTCAAACCCCAGACCATGCCAAATTTCCCTGACGACATACTCATCAAGTCGGATTCTTCATGGTAAAATCCAATCATGCCTTACAAAGCTTTCCGGACAAAACTAAAACTCAATGACCGTCAAGCCACCTTGATGGCCAAACACGCGGGTTATGCTCGGTTCGTGTTTAATTGGGGATTACACTTATGGAGGTCAGCTTATGAAGAGGGACTCAAGCCTAATATCAACTCCATTAAAAAGGTTTTTACTCATTATGTGAAACCTCAATATCCTTGGATGTCCGAATTGTCTTCTAAAGTTTATCAATATGCCTTCATTAATCTAGGGGATGCCTTTAAGCGCTTCTTCAAGGGAATAAGCAGTTATCCTAAATTTAAGAAGAAAGGCCACCATGATAGCTTTACCCTTGACAATTCCGGAAAGCCATTCAAGTTGTCAGGAACTCGCCATAAGCTGCCTTTTGTGGGCTGGGTTTCTACATTTGAGGCACAACCCGAAAGTTGGGTTAAGAAAGTCACTATAACGCGCCAAGCAGGTGACTGGTATATGAGCTTTTTCGTAGAAATCACACCAGAAATCACACCGAAATTCCGAGAGAGAATCGGGGTAGACCTAGGAATTAACAATTTGGCGACTTGCTCCGATGGGACCCAATTCTCTAATCCCAAGGCTTATAAAGCAACGACCAAAAAACTAGCTCAATTACAACGTCATTTAAGTCGCAAAGTCAAAGGCTCGAAAAATTGGGCCAAATGTCTCTTAAAAGTTCAAAAGCTACATCAAAGAGTAGCAAACATTCGGCGGGACACCATTCATAAAATAACTACTTTCTTGGCTAAGAACCACAGCCAAGTCGTCATTGAAGATTTGAATGTGTCAGGTATGCTGAAAAATCATGGTTTGGCGGGTTCTATCGCTGATGCTTCATTTTATGAGTTCCGTCGTCAACTAGGTTACAAGGCAGAACGTTATGGTTCAAAGTTGATTATTGCCGATAGATTTTATCCATCCAGTCAACTGTGTTCTAATTGCGGTTATCGTCAAAAAATGCCCCTAGTCCGTCGGACTTTTGAATGTCCAAACTGTGGCCTGAAGATTGATAGAGATTTGAACGCCAGTATAAATTTAGAAAAATCGCCTGGTTCAGACGATTACACTTGTGGACGGGGTGCTGCCGACAGTCCCGGACGAAGCAAGAAATAAACATCAAGATCCGGCTATGTCCGGTTTTGTTTAAGTTTTATAGAGCAGATTTGATCATGTCTCAAAAGAACGAAACAGCCATTCTGATTGTAGCCTTGCTGCTTACGGGAGGATTATTAGCCGTCGGGTATTTTGCCTTTACCCAGTGGCAATCACAAACAGAGGCAGGTATGACAACATCTCCGACTTCCCCAACAGCTAGGAATGACTCCCGACCTAGGGCGATTAGTGGTGGGCAACAGTTATTGGTTGCCAGCACAACTTCCCCCGCTAAACAAGAGGGAATTGAGGCGATCGCTGCCGGAGATTATTCTAGGGCTGTTTCCCAGTTGGAAGCCTCCCTACAGCAAAATCGCAATGATCCAGAAGCCCTAATTTATCTCAATAATGCCCGCATTGGTGCTGGACAGTCCCATACAATAGCCGTTTCTGTTCCTATCACTACCGCAGAAAATGCAGCCCAGGAAATCCTGCGGGGAGTAGCCCAGGCTCAAAATGAAGTTAACCAAGCCGGGGGTATTAACGGCGTTCCCCTGCGGGTGCTGATTGCTGATGATGCTAATAACCCTAGTGTCGCTGAACAAGTGGCTCAGTCTCTAGTCGCAGATGACCAGGTTTTGGGAGTCGTGGGGCATTTTGCTAGTGATGTGACTTTGGCTGCATCCCCCATTTATGAAAGGGGTCAATTAGTGGCGATTTCTCCCACCAGTACCTCGATGGAGTTATCTAGGGCGGGGAATTTCATTTTTCGGACTGTTCCCAGCGATCGCTTTACCGCTAATACCCTGGCTAAATATATGGTAGATACCCTGAATCTGAACCAGGCGGCTATTTTTTATAACCAGGATAGTAGTTATAGTCGTTCCCTCAAAGATGAGTTTACTACCGCTTTATATGGAGATGGCGGCGCAGTCGTCGCAGAGATTAATCTGGCTGAGGGGAATTTTAATAGCTTTGATGCCGTAGAATCAGCTACGCGACAGGGTGCAGAGGCGATCGTATTATTGGCTAATACCGAAACTGTTAGTCAGGCTTTACAGGTCGTGCGTGTTAATGCTAGAAACTTACCTGTGTTGGGGGGAGATAGTCTCTACAGACCTGAAGTTTTACAGGTCGGAGGCGATAGTGAAGGCATGGTGGTCGCTATTCCCTGGCATATTCTTAGCCACACTAATTCCGCGTTTCCAGACGCGGCGACTCAGTTATGGGGTGGTGATATTAACTGGCGGACTACTATGGCTTATGATGCCACTAAAGCCTTGATTGCTGGTATTTCTGGAGATTCTAGCCGCCAGGGAGTCCAAAGGACACTATCAGAACCCGGTTTTTCCCCTAAGGGGGGTGGCGGAAATATCCGTTTTTTACCTTCTGGCGATCGCAACCAAGCCGCAGAATTGGTTAAGGTTGAACCCGGAAGGCGATCGGGATTGGGTTATGATTTTGTGCCACTTCCTTGATGTTAACCCCGTGCGTTTTTCGGTATAATTTACTGATAGCATAGTTTGGGCATAGTCATCAATAACAAACAAGGAGATGGGGGTTGTTTGGTCGCCAACTGATTTCTTTTCTATCATTATCTGGGTTCCGACCAAAATCTGATCTCGACAGAAAGGTTTGGCGATCGCATTTTCGGCTATTCATTGATAGGGCGATCGCTATCTTAATTCTCGCCAACCTCAGCTTAGTAGTTTTTGACTTTATCTACCTCAAAAACCGCCATTTATATATACGCATCGATGATTATCGCCAACAAATATCTAACACTCCCCAAAGGAAATATTTACAACTCGTAGATAATCTCCAGACCATCCTAGAACAGGAAGGCTTAAACTCTCCCCAAGTTGACCCTATCTTATCCGAAATTAGACAATCTAGCATCGAAATTCTCATAAAACAACCACCATTTCGGGTTCAAGACTCCCACGGAACTTTAGCAGTTATTAATAACCGACTCCGGGAACATCTCAACACCGATGACCTAGAAACAGCCATCAATACCTTTTGGAGTCGAGCATATTTCACTGATAATGGTTGGGAAAATTCCCTGAGATTTTTTAATATCAATTTACGACATCTATTTACACTATATGAACCCCAATTAAGCTATGATATAATTAAGGGAGTCGAAGCCTATCGACCCTCCCAAAGCTATCTGATGATTGTAGCAGACCTGAAAGCCATCTTAGAATATGAGGGTTTAGAATCCCCCCAAGTTGAACCCTTATTACAGCAGCTTCAGCAACTCAGCACTGAGATGATAGACCGCAGTTATATCCCCCAAATTGACAACACTTTAGGGTTAATCACTCATATCAAATATAGGATGGTCGAACATATCCACAGTAGCGATCCATCCACGACTAATCACTTAACACCCACCTTAAAATTTTTGTATTCAATTAGGGTGTTAAGTATCCTTGCACCCGAAGTTATTTGGGTAGAGCAGTCCTCAAGAGAAGCCTTTAGCACCTTCTGGAGTCTTGATAACTTCAGCCAAAAAGGATGGGAAACAGAACTAGATTTTTTTGACAGTCAAATAGCTAGTTTAATGCGTCAGATGTATTTCCGCCACCTGGGAATAAATGGCGAATTTATCGACCGTTTTTGGCTAGTTGATTTCCCTTGGGTAATCGTTTTTTGGCTGATTTTTCTCGTGGAACTCTCCTTTATTCGTCGTCGCCATCCCCAACTAGGGTTATGGCCATGTATTAGGATGATCTGGTATGACCTATTTTTACTGATTGGGGTTATTCGCCTAATTCGGATAATTCCAGTTATCATTCACTTAGAAAGAGCCAAATTACCTAATATGGCTACACTGAGGGCTCAAATTAAACTCAAAGTTATTGCTAGTTTTGGGAATGAATTAATCCAGGTAGTAGTTAACCAAAGCATTAGCCAACTCAAAGCAACTGTCAGCAGCGGAAAACTGCGAAAAATGATTTTTAAATCTCAACAAAAATCGATGAGTATCACCAAGCCAGAGAGTCCGAGTCAAGTCAAAGTAATTAGCCAACAATTATTAAAAGTTACTGCTTGTCATGTTTTACCAGAAATTCAACAGGACTTAGAAGCCTATCTTCATTATCAGGTCAGTCAGTCTGTTAAACAATCAGGAATTTATCGCCGTTTACAGAAAATTCCGGTGATTCGGAAACTTCCTGAACAGGTGAGTGATAATCTGGTCAAACGCATCGCCGCCATTATCTCCCAGCAGCCACTAAAATCCTATTATGCCTCACAAAATAAACAACCAGATCCCATCGCGCAAGAATTGCAACAGCGATTAGTTAACCGTTTTTTAGATGTGTTACGTTCCGAACTCAAAAATAATGAGACTATCCAAGAAGTAGAATATATTTTAATTGACTTTTTAGACCAAGCCAAAATCAATAACGTTGAATCCGCACCACCGGACCCCGACACTCCGGCGCTAAAACCCGCACACTTCCCAGATGAATTTGACTAAAATCGGATGTTTGCAATATTACCGCTGCCACCAAAATCGATAATTATTATCGTTTAGCAATGCGTCAATTTGACTTTAATAAAGAATTGGAGGTGCTATGGCTTTTCGCTAAAATTGGATATTTTTTTTAAAAAAAAGTACCATCAAAACCTCAATATCCCACATTACAGTCTATTTATTTTCTCCATAAGATGCTATGAGATATTGGGTAAATCAATATACTTAATAGCTATTATGCTTTAGTTAGTAGCGTTAATTTTAACCCTGATGGTAATCGGATAGTTTCAGCTTCTGCTGACGGAACCGTTAAACTTTGCAAGGCGGAAAATATCGATGAATTATTAAATCGCGACTGTGACTGTCTCCGTCCATCAGATTTAACCGATAATTGTAAAAATATCTCCAATTAAATTTTGGTGATGAACATGAAATTCTTGCCTATACTATACAAAAAAATGCGATCGCTTGCTGATATTTATTCACAATAATTTATTTTTAATGAAGGATAAGTATAGATCCATCTGCCATGACCAATTTCAGCATTGTGAAAACCATTTTTTTGCAAAAAAATGACGAAAGATTTAGCTTTAGATACCTGATAAAAAGAAGCGACCTGAATTTTATTTACTTCCGGGTCGTGCCAAGCATCACAACAAAATTTTCTGCGAATATTTTGTAAATTTATGTAGCTATATTCAACCCAAATTGGATACCATACATTAGCGCCTCCAGCCGTGAAATCTCCGCAGCTATTGAGGGGAAATTGGTAATTTGTTGATTCCATATTTGGGATATTCTCCATAGACGAATAGCTGGGTATATTGTGATATACTAAAACAGAGGAAAATAAAGACATTAAAAATAAAAATTGATAAGTAGGAAATAATGGTTTTATGGTGATACATTTACTGACAACAATAGGACTGATTACAGCTAAAATGATGATGAAAAATATAATGATTATTTTATCAAAACTATATTCACGCCAATGGGTTAATATCTGGTAAAAATCAAATTTATCATTTTTTATATTAAAAAAATAAGTGATACCACTTAAAGCAATAAAAATATTAACAATTGTTAACAATAAACCCGCAATCCAATATGCTAACTTTTTCCAAAAATTACCCAATCCCAAGTATTGGTAAAGTTTTCTACTTTCCAGAAAAAAACAGATTATGGTTCCTGATACGATGGCTGATATCAAGTAATTCCAAAAATTATTATATCCTAATATTGATATCATTCCCATAAATATTACGGAAAAGCTTAAGATAGTGGCTATTGAAAAAGATGTGACTAATATCAGCCAAAACATGATTAATGTTAAATCTAAATGTTTAATCCAACCAATCTATATCTGTTAACCATCCAACAATTGCAGGGCTCGCTGTGGTAATTATTGTGACTAATATAATGTAAAAAAACTGCTCTCCAGTCTCAGCTTTTTGTAGGACTTCCATGATGCCCATATCTTTACCAGCCGCTACATTACTCAATATAAGATAACGAGCATTACCATTTAGTGAAGTGGTAAAATCAAATAAAATACATAATACTAATATTACCGGCAAAAACAATGTCAAATCATTCGTTCCAGAACGAGCCAACTTCAAAATACCTTTAGTACAAAGATTGACAGATGCAATAGTAATAGCCACAACAACAGCAATTCCCCATGCTATAATATTGGTTCCTAAAATACCAACTATACCAAGTGCAGTGGTAATTACATCCCAGACCATTGGAAAAAATAAAGCACAAATCAAGATAGTTTTTATATTCATTTGGTTCCGTTTAATTATGAGGAAAGATTGTTAATTTTATAGATGTTGACTAAGCAAAATTGATATCAAGGTGAAGGAAGTCGATCAATTTCCTTTTCCTTGAAGTCCTGGAATTTAGAATCAGGTGAAGCATCATAACTTTTATCACGTTTTTCTGGCAAAAAATGTTCTGTTTGTGCATCATTTTCCAAGCTACTGTCTTCGGGAAATGATTGATTTTCTCTGTGGGGCAATTCATTAGATGAAGTTTGTAATTCTACTATAATAAAAGCCAAAGGAAGTCCGAGCAATAAACTTAGTATTACCATGAAAGCAAAAATTTTACTAGTCGAATTATTTTGGCTGTTTTTCAATTTTTGTTGATTATTTTTATCTTCTAAAGTTATTAGTATTTCTTGGATAAAGTTATCCCAACATTGTAGAAATTCATGTCGTAATTCTGTCACAGGTTGATTGATTTTTGTACCTGGCAATTCAAAAGTTTTTGATAAAGTTTCAAGTCCCTGTGTAATTTTTTGGTTATCTATTCCCGAAAAATATTGTTTGGTTAATTCCAAAAAGTTAGAAATTAGGGTTTTTAGTGTTTGACTAAATTCTAAATTATCTAGATCATGCTTTCCTTGATATAGCTGATCCATCTCACAAATATATGGCGATAAAGTTTTGATTTTTTCTTGATACATAGGATGTTTAACAACGGATGAATTTTCCAAGTATTTTTCAAAAATACTATAAAAACTTGTTTTTTTGCTGAATAATTTGTCTTTGTTTTGAGTATCATTTGACATTATTTTTGATTAATTTATTAATAATAATTAAACATGGTTCTAAAACATCTTTGCTCATTATACATCTTTAGCGTAAACAAAAAGTAATCTAAAGTAATAATAAAGTAATAATAAAGTAATATATTGATGATTATGCTGAACGCTAATGTTTGGATATAGACAATAAGACTGGTCATATAGCTGAACTGGAATCTATGCTACCAGCTTTGCTGGTTCTCAGTACAGGACAAAAAAGCTGAAAGTCTTTGCTCAGGAGGAATCTAGCCGAAAATTCTGAAGGGGGCGCTGCGGGCTGAGGTGAAAGTCGAGGGGTGGGGGGGTAGCGCCAAGTTAGGGTGAGAGGGTTAGATCGGAATTACCACAAACCAAACTTCCCTCTCATGAACGAGCTTAACCGATTACGAGACACTTTGCGCCCTCACTTGCCCTGGCACGGGGCGAGATTAAACTTTGTCTGCCTGTTCCTGATGGCGCTATTCCAAACAAAGACGGTTAATCTGACGGAATTGGCGACGGTCTTCGCAACTCCTGTGCAAATTTCCTCAAATTACAAGCGATTACAACGTTTTTTCCGGCAATTCAAATTTGACCGGGCAGAGATTGCCCGTTTCGTCGTTAGCCTCATTGACATTCCCCAACCTTGGACTCTTAGTCTCGACCGCACCTGTTGGTCTTTCGGTCAAACCCATTTCAACATCTTGATGTTGGCAGTCGTCCACGAGGGGATTGCCTTTCCCCTGCTGTGGACGATGCTTGACAAAAAGGGCAATAGCAACAGTGGCGAACGCATGGACTTATTCGACCGCTTCGAGGCACTATTTCCTGACGTGGAGGTGGCTTGTCTGACCGCTGACCGGGAATTTGTGGGGCGAGATTGGCTCTCGTATCTTCTCATCGACCCCGAGGTTCCTTTCCGCCTACGCATCCGCCACAGCGAGCTGATTAGTCCTAAGTTGGGAGGAACTCGGCGTAGCGGCGAACGAATGTTTGATTCTCTGCGACCCGGAGAATTTCGCCAGCTTTCGGGTCGCCGTTGGGTTTGGGGACGGCAGGTTTACGTCATTGGCTCTCGTCTGGCTGATTTGGGGGAGTTGTTGATTCTCATCACTAACGCTTGCCCCGAAACCGCCCTTCGCGATTATGCTCGGCGTTGGGGTATTGAAAACCTCTTCGGAGCCTTGAAGACTCGGGGCTTTTGTCTCGAATCGACTCACTTTAACGACCCTGAGCGCTTGAGCCGTTTATTGGCTTTGCTCAGTTTGGCTTTTACTTGGGCTATGAAGGTGGGTTTGTGGATTCACCAAGGTTCACCCATTCCTTTGAAGGCTCACGGACGACGCTCGAAGAGTCTTTTCCGCACTGGCTTCGATTTTCTACGCCGCATTTTCTCTAATCTGCCTTTGTTTTCAGGGCGGTTTCACCAGGCTCTACAACTTTTGTCCTGTACTTAGTTGCTGGTTAAGTTGACGTTTTTCGAGTATCATAGAAAAACAGTAGTTAACTTTTGGCAAGTAGCTATATGTGGTTGCCTAAGTTGCATTTGATCAATGTGTAGCTTTTTGCTCACAAGTGCTTACCTTTTGAGGGACTTTGAGTGATGATAGTTGACGAAGCACTGGTAATTGTGGAAGCCGTACTCGATTATGAACGCCTCAACGATGTTCAAGAGGTCGTATTTCGTCAGGCTTGGGAAGGTTTATCTTACCGTGAAATGGCTAAAAGCACTGGCTATGCAGAGGATTACCTCAAGGATGCAGGCGCGAAACTCTGGCAAATGCTGACTAATGCCTTTGGAGAAAAGGTAAAAAAAGGTAATTTAAAATCTGTTCTGAAGCGATATTTACGGCGGCATCAAATTATCGTACACCGTAATAAGGTGACTGGGGTTAATGTTATTGGAACCAATCTTGATAGCACAAGAGTTGTGGGAAACTTATATGAATCCAACTTTTGTCAAGCAGATTTGTATAAGGCTCAAAGCTATGAAGAATCAGAAAAACAGACAAATGCTGAATCGGAAAAGGAGTTCAACTATCAATCTTTAACCTATTCTTGGAATGGCTGGCAGTTTCGCTCTCAAGCAGAAGTGAATATTGCCGAAGCACTAGATCGCGCCGATGTTTTGTTTTTCCCAAATGCTAAAGCCCGGTTGACTACCCCAGATGGAAAGCAAAACCCATCTCCTCATTTCCTGGTCTGTTACAAAACAAAACTGGGTATTTTAGCGGTAGATGTAGACGATCGCGATCGCGAAACCAATATGGATTTTCTTCTACAGTCGCAGGGTATTTGCATTGTCCAGCATTATGATATCACTGAATGTACCGAAAAGCCTGATCTCGTTGTCATAGAGTTTTTAGAGCTTTTGATGCAAGCCTAAAATCGATTAATAAAACATATCCTAAAAACCCTAAGATTCCCACAAACGTCGCCCTTTAGATCCTCCCAATCGTTGGTGAGTGTCTCGCAACAGACGGGGAATATCTAAATTTTCAGGACAGCGGGGTAAACAGTCGCCGCAGTCGGTACATCGATCGCCTCTACGTCCAGGAAACCAATGTCCGGCATTCTCAAACATACCATAGCGATACTTACCAAATTCCGTCATATCGTAGGCGATCGCCAAATTTCGCAATCTCAGGACTTCCGGGATATTAATCAGTTCAGGACATGGTAAACATTCATAACACTGTTTACAGGTATCGGTTGCTAATGTTTCCTCTAAGGCGGTTTCCAGAGCCATGAAGGTGCTTTGTTCCGACTCCGTGAGGGATTCTACAGAATCGGCTACTTGCAGCGGTAAATCCAATTCTTGAGGGTTAGCGGCTCCTAAACTGAGGGTAGTAATGCGGCGATCGCTCAATAGGAATCGATAATTCAAGTGCAGGGGTGAAAATGGGTCGCATAGCTGAGTTAACTTAGCTGGGGGGGTGTAGAGTCTTCCCCCTTTATCGGCTGGGGAAATAATGAAAATCCCCATATCCTTTTGAGATGCTAGGGTGATGGCGGGAGCATGGCGCTGGAAAAAATAGTAATAATGGAGATTGACAAACTCAAAGCGATCGCTATTAATGGCTTCCAGAATCACCTCAACCGGAGCATGGGTCGAGAACCCCAGATGTCTGACCCGTCCATCTGCAATGGCTCTGTCAATACCCACAATACCAGCGATCGCCTCCGTGAGATGTTCGGGGGTATTAATACCATGAATCGCCAAACCATCGAGATAGTCAAGATTCAGCCTAGTTAGGGAATCATCGATCGCCTTTTCTAAAGCATCAGGATCAGACATGGGTGGGATCTTGGTAGTAATATAAAGCTGCGATCGCTCCACAGGTAGACCACCCAGCCAACTCGCTCCCAGATACTCCTCACTTTTGCCATAACCTTTGGCAGTCTCTATATGGTTAATTCCCATAGAAACTGCCCTTTCTATGGTTTGGTGGGCATTTTCCGGGGATGCTAAATAGCGCATCGTCCCCAGGGAAAATACTGATAGGGATAAATTGGTTTTACCAAAGCGTCGATAACGCATGATTTTAGTTATTGAGCTTCGTCTTTGCGAAAATCGGCTCGTCTAATCAACTCTTCTGGACTCAGGTTAGCGACAAAATCGCGAAAGGCGCGTCTTTCGGCTTCGTCAGCATCACGATCAACAGGGATAGAAGCATCAGCGATGACTTCTTCCATGACCCAGATGGGGCTATCGGTACGCAGTGCAATGGAAATAGCATCAGAAGGACGCGCATCAATTTCTTTACGATTCTCCCCTTGACGTACAATCAAGACAGCATAAAATGTATTGTCTTGGAGGGAGTGAATCACAATCCGCTCTAAAACCATATCCCAGGTTTCCATGAGATTGACAAATAAATCATGGGTTAGGGGTCGGGGGGGTTGATGGTTTTCCAAAGCGCCGATTATCGATTTAGCCTGATCCTGACCGATAAAAATAGGTAAGGCTCGTCGCTCAGACGCATCTCTGAGTAAAACAATAGGGCTGCGTGTGGTAGCGTCTAGTGCAATTCCGGCGACTTTCATTTCAATCATCGGTTCAGCCTCGATAAAATACGATAGACAAACAACAAGTGGTTAGACCCGCCAGTAAGAATCCAGCAATTCCAGTATGCCTTGATTTTTACCCGAATTGACGACAATTGCTCCGAAATTGTGGACAGCCCGGATGTGAATATGGTCAAACAATGCCGCATAATTAACTGGTGTTAGCCTAAAAATCTAGGTGTAATGGGGATTCTAGCTTACCGGGAAGGTAATCGCTAGGGGTTTTGGTGGTCATGGGAATTACCACCTCGGTGATTGGTTTTGTTTGTTTAACGTTCACTTGATACGGGAAAAAAGTTATGTTTACCGGATTAATTCAGGCCTTGGGGACGATTGAGAGTTTGGGGCGATCGCGTTTTCAGATCGATTGTCAGGTGGGTGCAATTGATCTGATTTTGGGGGATTTGGCGATCGGTGATAGTGTCGCGGTTAATGGGGTTTGTCTAACAGTGGTGGAAATTATGCCCCGTGGCTTGGTGGCGGAGGCTTCCCCGGAAACTTTGGGTCGGACTACTTTGGGTAGTAATTTAAATGGTTATGTGAATTTGGAGGCTTCCCTGCGTGCGGGAAGTAAGTTGGGAGGACATTTTGTTACGGGTCATGTTGATGCGATCGCCACTCTCGAGGCGGCGGTGTCTGTGGGGAATTCCTGGGAAATGCGTTTTGTTCCCCCCAGTGATGCTGGTCTGTGGAATCAACAGATTGCTCCCTATTTGGTTGCTAAGGGTAGTATTGCTGTTAATGGGGTGAGTCTGACTATTTCCGAATGCGATCGTCATAGTCGTTGGTTTGCAGTCGCTGTTATCCCTCACACCTACCAAAATACTAATCTTTGCACCTTGGAAACTGGTAGTTTAGTCAACTTGGAAGCCGATATTTTGGGTAAATATGTCGCCAAACTTCTCAGTATAAATTCCACCGATTCCCTGAATATTTATCATCAGCAATCTCTCACAGCCACCCCAGAAATTACCCCAGAATTTCTCAGCGAACATGGTTTTAATTAGTCCATCAATTAATTATTAGTCAAAAAAAAGCCCCCCACCAATGGTGGAGGACTTGCAACTAATTACCTAACATTAGGGTTCAGTTTAACCGAACTTACCAGCAGTTGAGGCAATTAGGAAGGCTGCATAGGTGAGGATATAGCCAACCGTGAAGTGAGCTAAACCAACAACGCGAGCTTGAATGATGGACAGAGCCACTGGCTTATCTTTCCAGCGAACCAGGTTCGCCAAAGGAGTGCGCTCATGAGCCCAAACAATGGTCTCGATGAGTTCTTGCCAGTAACCACGCCAGGAAATCAGGAACATGAAACCAGTTGCCCAAACCAAGTGTCCGAACAGGAACATCCAGGCCCAAACAGAGAGGTTGTTAGTTCCGAAGGGGTTGTAACCATTGATTAACTGGGAAGAGTTCAACCACAGATAATCGCGGAACCATCCCATCAAGTAGGTAGAAGATTCGTTGAACTGAGCAACGTTACCTTGCCAGATACCCAGGTGCTTCCAGTGCCAGTAGAAGGTTAACCAGCCCAGGGTGTTGAGCATCCAGAACATAGCTAGGTAGAAGGAATCCCAAGCGGAGATGTCGCAAGTACCGCCACGGCCGGGGCCATCACAAGGGAAGGCATAGCCGAAGTCTTTTTTGTCGGGCATCAGCTTGGAACCACGAGCATCCAACGCACCTTTGACCAGAATCAGGGTGGTGGTGTGCAGACCGAGAGCGATCGCATGGTGAACCAAGAAATCGCCAGGGCCGATGGTTAGGAACAGAGAGTTAGTGCCGGAGTTGATGGCATCCAGCCAGCCAGGCAACCAAACGTTACCGTAGTTAGGCCAAGCAGTGGTGGCAATGCTTTCAGGATTGGAAAGCAGCACATCCATTGCATAAACCGCTTTACCATGAGCAGCCTGAATGAACTGAGCGAACACAGGCTCAATCAGGATTTGCTTTTCAGGAGTACCGAAGGCGACCACAACATCGTTATGGACATAAATGCCTAAGGTGTGGAATCCGAGGAACAGAGACACCCAGCTCAGGTGAGAGATGATTGCCTCTTTGTGATCCAAAACGCGAGCTAAAACGTTACCTTTGTTTTGCTCAGGATCATAGTCACGAACCAGGAAGATAGCGCCGTGAGCAAAAGCACCGACCATTAAGAAGCCAGCAATGTACTGATGGTGCGTGTAAAGAGCAGCCATCGTGGTGTAGTCCTTAGCAATGAAAGCATAAGGAGGAATGGAGTACATATGCTGGGCAACCAGGGAGGTGATTACACCCAGACAAGCCAAGTGCCATCCTAACTGGAAGTGGAGAGAGTTGTTATAGGTCTCATAAATGCCTTGGTGAGGCATATTAAAAGGACCTTCGAGACGACGACCAAAGAAGTCTTTGGCATCGCACATTTCTTTGATGCTGTGACCGATTCCGAAGTTAGTCCGGTACATATGACCCGCAATGATGAAAATCACTGCGATCGCCAGATGGTGGTGAGCCATATCGGTCAGCCACAGGGACTCGGTTTGGGGATGAAATCCACCTAAGAAAGTCAGAATTGCAGTCCCTGCACCTTCAGAAGTACCGAACACATGACGAACGGTGTCAGGATTCTGAGCGTAAACTCCCCAGTTACCAGTAAAGAAGGGAGCCAAACCCGCCGGGTGAGGCAGAGTGCTCAAGAAGTTATCCCAACCCACGTGCTGTCCGCGAGATTCGGGGATAGCGACGTGAACCAAGTGACCAGTCCAAGCCAAGGAACTAACACCGAACAGACCTGCCAAGTGGTGGTTCAAACGAGATTCAGCGTTTTTGAACCAGGACAGACTGGGGCGGTACTTGGGTTGCAGGTGCAACCAACCAGCAAACAGGAACACTGCAGCCAGTAAAAGCAGGAAGATAGAACCTTGGTAGAGGTCTCCATTGGTCCGCATCCCGATGGTGTACCACCAGTGGTAAACACCAGAGTATGCGATATCAACCGGGTTAGAAGCGCCAGCTTGGGTAAATGCGTCAACAGCGGGTTGCCCAAATTGGGGGTCCCAAATGGCGTGAGCGATGGGACGTACATTTAAGGGATCTTTGATCCACTGTTCAAAATTGCCTTGCCAAGCGACGTGGAACAGGCTGCCAGAAGTCCAGAGAAAAATGATGGCGATGTGTCCAAAGTGAGAGGCAAAAATCTTTTGGTAAAGATTCTCCTCGGTCATTCCATCATGAGTCTCAAAATCATGGGCTGTGGCAATCCCGTACCAAATCCGACGAGTGGTCGGATCTTGAGCCAAATCCTGGCTAAATTTTGGGAATTTCGTTGCCATAAGTCCTAACTAAATGGTGTTCTCATTAAGTCCGCCCTGGGAAATCGAGGTAGTTACCCCGATTCCCGAGCGAAGAACCCTCATCCTACGGAGATGATGCGGGCGAGGAAGAATGCCCAGGTGGTGACAATTCCCCCCAGAAGGTAGTGAGCTACTCCCACCGCACGACCCTGAATGATGCTCAGAGCGCGAGGTTGGATGGCTGGAGCCACTTTGAGCTTGTTGTGTGCCCAAACAATAGACTCGATTAGTTCTTGCCAGTAGCCACGGCCACTGAACAGGAACATCAGGCTGAAAGCCCAGACAAAGTGAGCCGCCAAGAACATCAAGCCGTAGGCTGAAAGGGCTGACCCATAGGAGTTGATTACCTGAGAGGCTTGCGCCCACAAGAAATCACGCAACCATCCATTAATGGTAATAGCACTTTGGGCAAAATTGCCATTGGTAATGTGACTAATCGTGCCGTCAGAGGCGACGGTTCCCCAAACGTCAGACTGCATCTTCCAACTGAAGTGGAAAATCACAATTGACAGGGAGTTATACATCCAGAACAAGCCAAGGAATACATGGTCCCAACCAGATACTTGGCAGGTGCCGCCACGACCAGGGCCGTCGCAGGGGAAGCGGAATCCCAACTCGCTTTTATCGGGAATTAGGCGAGAACTGCGGGAGTACAGAACACCTTTGAGCAGAATTAAAACGGTCACGTGAATGGTGAACGCATGGATGTGGTGAACCATGAAGTCCGCCGTACCCAATGCGATCGGCATCATTGCGACCTTGCCACCCACAGCAATTACATCACCGCCAAAGGCAGGACTAACGCTGGCGAGGGCATTGGGGGCTGTATTGCCCGGTGCTAGGGTGTGCAGGTTTTGCACCCACTGAGCAAAGATAGGTTGCAGTTGAATTCCTGTGTCAGAGAACATATCTTGGGGACGACCAAAGGCACGCATGGTGTCGTTATGGACGTACAGCCCAAAGCTATGGAAGCCCAGGAAGATACAAACCCAGTTTAGATGAGAGATGATGGCATCCCGATGACGGATTACCCGGTCTAGCAAGTTGTTAACATTCTTAGCCGGATCGTAATCCCGCACCATAAAGATGGCAGCGTGAGCACCAGCACCCACAATACAGAATGCTCCAATCCACATATGGTGAGTGAACAGAGACAGTTGAGTGGGGTAGTCTGTTGCGATATAGGGATAGGGAGGCATGGCATACATGTGGTGAGCCACAATGATGCTCAAGGAACCCAACATCGCTAAGTTAATAGCTAGTTGAGCGTGCCAAGAAGTTGTCAGAATTTCATAGAGCCCTTTGTGACCTTCTCCAGTGAAGGGGCCTTTGTGAGCTTCTAATAATTCCTTCATGCTATGGCCAATACCCCAGTTCGTCCGGTACATATGACCGGCAATGATGAATAGAACTGCTAGAGCTAGGTGGTGGTGAGCTGTATCGGACAGCCACAAACCGCCAGTCTGAGGATTTAAACCACCCTTAAAGGTTAGGAAGTCTGCGTAAACTCCCCAATTTAAAGTGAAGAATGGGGTTAGTCCTTGCTTAAAGCTGGGATACAGTTCCGCCATCAAGCTGGAGTTCAGAATGAACTCATGGGGCAAGGGGATGTCTTTAGGAGCCACCCCGGCATCTAGCAGCTTGTTAATTGGCAAAGACACATGAATTTGGTGTCCAGTCCAACCCAAGCAGCCTAAGCCCAATAGTCCAGCTAGGTGATGGTTCATCATCGACTCCACATTCTGGAACCATTCCAGTTTGGGAGCACGTTTATGGTAGTGGAACCAACCAGCGAACAGCATTAGACCCGCCATCACCAATGCACCGATCGCTGTGCAGTAGAGTTGGAACTCGTTGGTGATACCGGAAGCTCGCCATAATTGGAACAATCCAGAAGTGATCTGGATGCCCTGGAAGCCACCACCTACATCGGCATTCAAAATTTCTTGGCCAAAGATGGGCCATACAACTTGTGCGCTCGGTTTAATCCCTGTTGGGTTTGTTAACCAAGCCTCGTAGTTGGAAAACTTCGCGCCGTGGAAATATGCACCACTCAGCCAAATGAAGATTACTGCCAGATGGCCGAAGTGAGCGCTAAAGATTTTGCGCGAAATATCTTCTAAATCGCTGGTATGACTATCGAAGTCGTGAGCGTCGGCGTGCAGGTTCCAAATCCAGGTTGTCGTACTTGGACCTTTGGCAAGATCGCGGCGAAAATGACCGGGTTTTCCCCACCTTTCAAAAGAGGTAGGAGTTGGGTCTTTGTCTACCGTGACCTTGGCTTTTACCTCCCGCTCTGGAGGACTGATGGTCATTTAGACTCTCCTCTCCGTATCACAAATAACAAAATATTGTTGCAGATTCTGAAACGGGATTTTTAAGCCCCTTCATCATCCTTCACAAAAGTTTAGAGTGTTCTTAACCTTTGTTGGGGGCAACAACAAACCCTTAGTTTTGCCTTGGGCATTTAAAGGCATATTATAACGACAACTGTAGCTGCTGTCTACAACAGTTTTTGATTCTGCCGTCAGCTGCTGCTGTCTGTAAATTGTATATCATCTTTCCGAGTCACATGGGGGAGTCGGTAACAATAATTAAGAATTCCTAAAACCCCTATAAAATCTTGGATTTAGCCCATATCAGCCGAAAAACTCTGTAAAGATCTGCATTGAACCGTTACAAAACTTAAAATTTGCTGCCATCAACTACTTTTATATACAGTTGGTAGCGGGACCAGTCGCTGGATCATGGCAGCTCCTGGACATAGATAAAAATGTTAAGGATAATCAGCATTTTATCAATATGTGTTTGACATATATATTAAGGATCGGATCTGTTTTGGGCTATAGTTGCATACAATACGGTTTCTTTGCACGATTTGGGTTTTAGGAGTTTATTTAATTGTGTCTGTGAACAAGTTCTGGTGGACTCCCATCAAAAAACTGCTGACTATTTTACTCGTCGCAGTAATCACGTTTCAGATGACTGGGTGTGGTGACTCTGAACCCACCGATCCATCAATTACCCAGACTCCATCATCAGCGAAAACTGTTAAGCAGAGTATTTCGGAAGTATCACCCCCAGATATCATTCAAAAATTACACCCAGCCCTCGATCGCTATCAACCTCAAGTCCAAATTCTTAGTCCTCAACCCGACCAATTGCTAGAGGATAATAATGTCACAGTCCAACTACAAGTTTTGGACTTCCCCACCTTCCGAGACGAAAAACTAGGTGATGGTCCCCACTTACATTTAATTATCGACAACGACAGCGATCGCGATATTTACAATCCCACGGAACCGATTATCCTATCAGACCTCAAACCAGGAACCCATACCCTGCGAGTTTTTGCGGTCTATCCCTGGGGCGAAAGTTTCAAAAATGATGGTTCAAGTGCGATCGCCACATTTCACATTTACACCAAAACCCCCAATAACAACCCAGATCCCAACCTTCCCTTACTTACCTATAACCGTCCCCAAGGAACCTATGGTGCTGAACCCATTTTGCTGGACTTCTATTTAGACAACGCCCCCCTACATTTAATCGCCCAGGAAGATCCAGAAGATGAAATCATCGATTGGCGTATCCGCGTCACCGTCAACGGCGAAAGTTTTATTATCGATCGCTGGGAACCCATATATTTAAAAGGATTCCAACCCGGTAAAAACTGGGTACAACTGGAATTTTTAGGCGAACTCGGAGAACCCCTTAATAACGTCTACAACAACACCGCGAGAGTTCTCACCTACGACCCCAAAAACCAAGATACTCTATCTAAACTGATTCGCGGTCAATTATCCCTATCCCAAGCTAGAAGTTTAGTTGATGCGAACTATACCAGTCCAACTTTAGCCCCCTCTCCTGAAATTGAGGAAATATCAGAACCTGAACCTATAGTTGAGGAACAGGAAGTCTCAGAACCCGAACCTATAGTTGAGGAAGAGGAAGTCTCAGAACCCGAACCTATAGTTGAGGAACAGGAAGAGGAAATATCAGAACCTGAACCTATAGTTGAGGAACAGGAAGAGGAAATATCAGAACCTGAACCTGTAGTTGAGGAAGAGGAAGTCTCAGAACCTGAACCTATAGTTGAGGAAGAGGAAGTCTCAGAACCTGAACCTGTAGTTGAGGAAGAGGAAGTCTCAGAACCTGAACCTGTAGCCCCAAGGGAACCTTTACCCCCAGAAAATCCCACATCAGAAAGTTCCGAACCAGTAGCCGGAAACCAATTACAGAAACTTGGGCAAAACTTGGAACTACCCAAATCTTCCAATAACGACTCGGAAACGCCAATTTTAGAGAAAATTAAAAACTTTTTCAGCAGCTTTGAGATTCCCGGATTAACTAAAATAGAAACGAAACCGGGGACTCCAGCCGCCTTACCTAAAATTGTGCGAGACCAACCAGAAACTGAAACCAGGGAAGCACCTGTAACCGAGAGCGAATCAAGCGATCGCTTCAAGTAAACCGCCGCCATAAACATCACTTACTATCATGATTATGAGTAATTCCCAACCGACTCAAAAACCCATAGAATACTACCAATGGCGTGGGTATCAATGCGCCTATGAATTTCATCCCTCATCTTCCGAAAAATCCGCAGATATTCCCCTACTATTAATCCATCCTATTGGAGTAGGATTATCTCGGCGTTTTTGGTATAGATTTTGTGATAAATGGCAGGGATATAATAACCCCATATATAGCCCAGACCTGCTGGGGTGTGGGGAAAGTGATAAACCAGCAGTAGCTTATCAAACCACAGACTGGGCGGAACAACTACAGTGTTTAATTGAAACAGTAATCAAGCAGCCAGTGATTTTAGTAGCACAGGGTGCTTTATTACCAGTGGCGATCGCCCTCAGTAAAACATACCCAGAAAGTGTGCGGGGAATAGTGTTATCAGGTCCCCCAGCTTGGCGAGTCATGACCGAGACTTCATCACCCACTAAACAGCGTCTATTGTGGAACCTATTTTTTGATACCCCAGCTGGGCGACTATTTTGGAATTATGCTTGTCGGGAACAGTTTTTACAGTCTTTTTCAATTAAACAATTATTTGCTGAAGCCAAAGATGTTGATCGCGAATGGTTAGACCTGTTAGCAATAGGTTCAAAAGACCCCAAAAGTCGCTATGCAGTCTTTTCATTTTTAGCAGGATTTTGGCGACAAGACTATACCCAAGACATGGCAAATTTGACTCAGCCGACCCTGGTGGTGTTTGGCGAAAAAGCCTCTAGTATTAGTCGCAGTGGGAAGTCAGAAACAGTAGATAATCGTGGGCAATTCTACGAAAAAGGATGGAAAAAATCCAAGTCTATAGTAATTCCGGGTCGTAATGTTTTACCATACGAAAAAACCGAAAGTTTTGTCAAAGTTACCCATGATTTTGTCAATAATATAAATTAATTCATCCACCCCTATAAGTTGGGGGCGGGTTTATTTAGACCGCCATTAATCACCACAATTCACGATGGTTGGGGGCGGGTTTATTTAGACCGCCATTAATCACCACAATTCACGATGGTTGGGGGCGGGTTTATTTAGACCGCCATTAATCACCACAATTCACGATGGTTGGGGGCGGGTTTATTTAGACCGCCATTAATCACCACAATTCACGATGGTTGGGGGCGGGTTTATTTAGACCTTCGTTGAATACCAAATTGACGGCGGAACCCGCCCCTACATTGCCATTATACATGGTTGGGGGCGGGTTTATTTAGACCGCCATTAATCACCACAATTCACGATGGTTGGGGGCGGGTTTATTTAGACCGTCGTTGAATACCAAATTGACGGCGGAACCCGCCCCTACATTGCCATTATACATGGTTGGGGGCGGGTTTATTTAGACCGCCATTAATCACCCAATTGACGGCGGAACCCGCCCCTACCCAATTATTAATTATTAATTATTAATTATTAATTATCAATTATTGCTTCTGGCGCAACGAAACCCGGCAAAAATTTCGCGGACATGGGGATAATACCAATTGCGAAAACTGCAACGCATAGCCCAGGGACGAGTTATCCAACTACCACCGCGCAAAACTTTATGTTGGTTATCAAAATAAGTTTCAGAATAACCACGATAGGGATAAAACTCAAATCCTTCATAACCCATAAAATTACTGCTAGTCCACTCCCACACATTACCTAATAAATCATAAACTCCAGCGGCGCTAACTCCTGAAGAATACCTATCCACGGGGGTAGTTAGGGGTTGATTAGTAATATTTTTTCCCAGGGAGTTACAGTTACAATTTTCGGGTGTAGGGGGTTCTTCGCCCCAGGGATAAGTGCGTTTTTTTCCAGCTTCCCTATCCCAACTAGCGGCTTTTTCCCATTCGGCTTCTATGGGAAGTCTCTTCCCGACAAAATTACAATAGGCTTCGGCTTCATACCAACTCACACCACAAACGGGGTGATTATCTAAACTAGGGTTATCAGTCCAATAAAGAGGTTGTTGGTAATGGTTATGTTTAAGCCACTCCCAACCATCATTAGACCACCATTTAGCTTTATGATAGCCTCCCGCCTCGATAAATTGGCGATATTGACCGCAGGTGACGGGGTAAGTATCAATCCAATATTGATCTAAATAACAACTATGAAGGCGGCGTTCATTATCCATTGCGTCAATGGCTTCATTTCCCATGGTCAACTCTCCGGCGGGTATTTCGACCTCGGAAACTGACAACATAGGAACATCAGAAAATAGGGAAAAATTGCTGTTTTGTACCTCAAATCTATATAATTGTAGGACTATGGCGATGGTTTCTCCGTGTTGAGATTCATGTTGGACAATAAACCGCCATAGCCTTTCCTGTGTTTCTATGGGTGCGGTTTCTAAGTATTTGATAACTTGGGTTCTCACCAAGGATAAATACTCTAAAATAAACTCTAGGGACGGAAGCTGAACTCGTTGATTTTTGGGGAGACCATCAGCAGTGAAAAGTTGCCTATATTCTGGATATAATGGTTGATAGCCTGCACATTCTTCTAATAGCCAATAGGCTTCGGTAAAGGCTATATGCCCTAAATGCCAACCTACAGGGCTAAAGTCTGGGTGAGGCTGGGCACAGAGGGTTTCTCGATCAATTCTTTCAATGAGTTTTAAGGTGCCGAGACGGCATTCATGCAGGGCGTGATAAATGGTCTGTTTGAGTGAGGGGGTGGATATGGATATCACAATCTTCTCCGACGCTAATTATACTTTGTTCTGGGCAAAGATGCCACTTTCCTGGAAATAAAGGTTCCGAAGCAATGATAACTGATTCTGGGAAGTTTTTATCATTTTTTAACCAGTAAAGACTGGGAGGAATACCTGCTACAGCATAGCGGGAAGCTACGATTTGCTTTCCATCACAAATAATCATATTAGCCAGAACTCGCACCTGCATTGTATGGGCGATTTTGTCAATGGTATATAATGTTTGTTCTAAGGCAGACATTATGCCAGCTATTCCTTGACTTTGTAGGCTATCTTTAAACAGGGCAAATAAATGCTCTGAGTCGGTGTTTCCTTCTATGGAACGATAGCTTGTATCTGTGAGGCGATCGCGAATGGGTTTATATAGAGTTTCTCGGAAATCCTGAATATAACCATTATGGATAAACATCAGTTTTCCTGACTGGAAAGGTTGACAGTTATTCAAGTTGACGGCTTGACCAGGAGTGGCGCTGCGAACATAAGCTAAAATTCGCCCTGACTCAATATAGCGACTGAGAGGAGTTAAGTTTAAATCACTCCAAATTGGCTGAATATTACGATATCGATAGGGTTCGGTGTCGGCGGTGGGATGATACCAACCAATCCCAAAACCATCGGCATTTAGCAAGGCTTCCCGCATTTCCTTGGGTTGGTAACTTTGCACAATTAAGGAATGTTCAGGCTTGCACAAAATTTGTTCAAGTTGAATCGGATATCCGATATAGCCCAGTAAACGACACATAGTTAATAATTCAAGGATAACCAGTAAAAATCAAACCAGAGATTAGGTGATGCTGTCAGCTTTCATTGTTCACTAATTAGACTGATTAACAGCCTGATTAATGCTTCCCCATACCAAGACAAAAACCAATCCTTTGATTATAGCATAATTCGACATCACCAGTCAAGTATACCATACTAATTGTCATTGTCTATCGCTTGACTTGTGGATATTTCCATTCGTATGTATTGGGGAACACAAAGTTGGTCATAGAAACGGAGATACTGGGTTCTAAAGACCGAACATGATGCCACCAACCCACGGGAATAAAAATTACCTCTCCGGGTTCTAAAATAAATTCAATGGGTCTCACCTTTTGAAATAATGGATATTTTCGATAGTCAGGATTTTCTAAATCTACTTCGCTGAAAACTCCTATATGGTTATACAAAAAAGGTACTTGATAGGGAGGAATCATTCTGATGAATTTACGACCAGAAACTTGGGCTAATAATAAATTAACTGGGTCGTGATGCAAGGGGGTAACAGTTCCGGCGGGTCCATACCAAAAGAAGATACAACCTGATATTTGTGTCGGGTCTAAATACTCTGTGAATATTTCCAGGTCATTTAACAATCCTTTGAATTCAGGACGGTCTAAGTTTTTATTATTAGCGACCATATAATAGTCGTTGGTTTGTTTACCGGAAACAACCCAATCAATATAATCAGCAAATCGCACAGTTTTTTGATGGCGCTGTAGGTTGATTTCATAGTCGGGGTCGGCTTCTCTTCCTGCTTGAATTTCGACCATAGCTTGTCCATAATTCTGTTTAAGATATTCTGGAGTCCATAATTCTAATGCGCGCCAGTTTGTGAGAATATCAGTTAAAATTAAGGGGGTATTTTGGGAATAGTAACTCTCCAAAAATTCCGACCGAGATACCCAGGGTTTGCGGTCAATGCTTGGAGATGCTTCTGAGAGAGACGCTAATTGACTCTGAATGGTCAGCATTGACTCGACTTTTTGCAAGAGTTGGACAAACTGCTTTCCTGCTTGTAAATATGGGTGATTGCTGGCTTGGTTAACTGCCTCTAAAGCTAGTTTTACATCGATGCCCTTTTCTACCATTTTCTCGACTAAAACATGATCGGGAAATTCCAGGAGTTTATTGACGGCTATCCACTGTTGCCAATGGTCAGATAATTTGGGTAATGGGGGTTGATTATTGACGGGAAGAGGCTGTTGATGCAGCCACTCTAAGCTAACTTTTTGGTCGGCGTGTATGGTGATATTAAGGGGAGGTAAGGTAATTTGTTTAATTTCCGGTTGATTCATCACTTTATATGGAGTTGCAAGGGTGGAATTTATCTATCAATTTTGTCGGGATTTTTAGGATTAATTATTAGTGGTATCAAATCGCCAAAATTGACGACTACTCCACAGAAAAGCTATGCCAAAGCTGAGGTTAAGCAAACCAATCATGGCGTTTCCCCACCCTATTAATTTCATGGTGAAACCGATCGCGATCGCCACGGACAGAATAGCTAAGGTAATCCATCCAAATCGTGCTAAAATAGGATGGAGCGTATCGGTTTGAGGTTCTCTGATCCAGTCAACTAGGCGATCGAACAGGACTTGACCCGTAAATAATCCGATAGTCAGGGAAACCATCGCCCATAAAGCGTGCCATTCATCTAAGAATAGCAGATAGGGCAGGTGAAACCATAGAATTGCACCGATCGCTAATAAACCCATACCTGCGAACATCCAAATGATACCAGCTATCCACGCTGGTGGGATTATTGGAGATGAGGGATTTTCCATAGTTTAGATCTATTTCCAAAGCCAGACCGACCCAGACAGCCAGTAAGACACAGCCAGCCTGGGAAGTTGTGATCAATTATAGATTAAGGTAACTATTCAGGCGGGCAACCATAAATAGTTGCCCTTACCTGTTAGGGATTATCTGGAAACTAGCATTTTAGGTAATTTTCCCAAACATATCCTTCCATGACAGGGGTATAGATATAAACCCACTTACCATCAGGCGATCGTTCCCACACTTCCACCTCAACACCATCCGGCAGACTACCAATAATTCTACCACGAGGGGTAGCCCGAACATTCAGGGGAGTATCAGTCGGATCAGCGACAATACAGACGCGGGCGATTGACCTCTGATCTGCTTGTGTCTGGCTACTGCTTTCATCCCGATACCTTTGCCAAATCGACTCTCTGGCTACCGCCACACTATGGCTAATAGTCAGCAGAGAAACAACCCCTAAAAATAATAATCCTATTCCAATCCGCCGCCATTTACTCATGGTTCAACACTCCTTCTGTAGGTTAATGAAGCGGTAAATGCACCTGGAAAAGGATTGAAAACTGACCATCTGAATTATAAATCAAATCTCCCCAAATTAATTATCTGATTTTTTGGATAACATTTCGGCAAATTTGAGCAAGGTTGACCCATAGCGATCGCCAGCGACCTCCAGCAAATCATTATGACCAGCCCCCTCAACCCAGAGAGACATTCTCGGACCGTCAAAACCATAATAAAGCCTCTGTCCGTGGTCAAAGGGAATCACCCGATCGCGATCGCCATGTATAATCAAAACCGGAACCTCGACATTTTGAAGATTAGCCAAATTGGGGAAACGGTCAAAAGGAAAAATAGGAATCCGCGTTACCACCCGGAATGTACTAATAAAACCACTTTCAATCACCAACCCCCCCACTAATTCCCGCGCCGCCAGGTGGGTTGAGGGACCACTACCGACCGATCGCCCGTAGACAATAATACGCTCAGGGGGAACCTGTAAAACTTGGGTAAGATGGTAATAAGCGGCTTCTATGGCTTGATAAGCGCCCGCCACCGAGGGTGTGGCGCCACTAAGCCCATAACCGGGATAGTCATAGGCGAATACAGAAAAACCGATATCCCGTAGATTTTCCAGGCGAGACCGAATATCCCCCAAATCTTCAGCATTACCGTGGCTGTAGAGAATGGTATACTTAGCGGTGGGATTGGGAAGATACAAAGCAGCAATGGGTACTCCGTCAGCGGTCGTCAGGAAAGTGAGATCCTGGGTTTTCTCATAACTGGGGGGACGAGGCAAAAAAATCAGGCGATCGCTTTTAAAATATGCCCAAACACCCACTATTATATAAATCGCCAAGATTGAAGTAACTATCCGGCGCAGAGAAAAGTCTCCAATAACCCATTTTTTGATTTTGGCATTATTCATAGATGATGAGGACCATAAATGACCATGGAATTTCCCGACGACCTCAAATATTTAGATAGCCACGAGTATGTGCGTCTTGATGGCGAAATTGCTACCATTGGTATTAGCGCCTTCGCCGTTGACCAATTAGGTGATATTGTGTTCTTAGAATTGCCCGATGTCAATGATGCCTTAGAGAAAGGCGAAACCTTTGGTAATGTGGAATCGGTCAAAGCCGTTGAGGAACTCAAGGCTCCCGTTAGTGGTACAGTTGTGGAACGTAATGATGCGATCGTAGAAGCACCGGAAGAATTAGCCGATGACCCCTATGGAGAAGGCTGGCTGCTGAAAGTCCGCATAGGCGATGAATCAGACCTTGATGATGCCCTATCTGCTGATGAATATAGGGCCTTAGTCGAAGGGGAATGAATCTGCCAAAAACCTACCTACCTAGTCTAAGACTGCGGGGCAGAACTTGCAATTTTTCCCATTTGGATTTAGACTGCCCTATCAAATAGAACATTAGCATGAGTTTTCATTGTCTATGCTGTGGCTATGGCGATCGCTTCTGCGTAAGTCAAGCCAGATCAATCGCTAGTATTTGGTTTCTGAAAACTGCGACATTGAAAACAGTTTTCGCTTGCCATTTAGTTCTAACTGGGTTATAATCAATACAGCCCAACCATAACCCCTGCTTTAACCTAATTCAGGATCTCGCCATGCAGACCACAGTTAGTAACCAACTCAAATCTGAAAGCCTGGAGTTGCTGCGCGAGTACCAGCACTCCCCGTCTAACAGTGTCCGTAATCAACTTGTCCAAATCAACATTGGATTGGTCCGTAAAGAAGTCCACCACTGGCTCAACCAATGTACGGAAAGCTATGATGATTTGTTACAGGTGGGCTGTATTGGCTTGATTAGAGCCATAGAAAGGTTTGATATGTCTAAAGGTCATGCCTTTAGCTCCTTTGCTATTCCCTACATTCGCGGGGAAATTCAGCACTATTTGCGTGATAAGAGTCCCTCCGTCCGAGTTCCCCGTCAGTGGCTAACTCTACTGCGTAAAGCCACCCCATGTATTCAAGATTTACAAGTCAAGTTGGGACGCAAGCCGACCGATGCGGAAATAGCCTCAGCCCTAGAAATTTCTGTAGAGGAATGGAACCAGGTTAAACTTGCTTCCCAAAATAGATCTCTGTTGAGTTTAGACGCCCCCATTCAGGACGAAGAAGAAGGATCAACCAGCCTTGGTGATTTAGTTCCAGATACTCGTTACCGCAGTTTCCAACTAGCCCAAGAAGATCAAATTCGTCTCCAGCAAGCACTGGGACATTTAGAAGACGGGACTCGCAAAGTTTTAGAGTTTGTGTTTCTCTATGACCTCACCCAAAAAGAAACAGCGGAAAAATTGGGAATTAGTGCGGTTACAGTCTCTCGGCGAGTTAAACGGGGTTTAAGCCTGCTCAAAACCATGATGAATGGCTGATCCGATTCTGTATAGGTAGCCTGCATAGGTAGCCCCAAATAATTCACAAAAGCCCGATCCATTGCGTACCGGGCTTTTTTCGTCAATGGGGAATGGTGGTTTTGCGGTTTTCTCAGCGTACCCCTTGACAACTGATATCAGTTAATGATATCAATTAACTGTTATCAACATCGGTGATAATGCAGACACTTCCTCCAAAGACTAATCAATATCGAGAACTCCAAGTGGTAGGTGGGTTAAATGGGAAACATCGTCGCACTTTTAAGGCAATTTACACAAACCCGGTTCGGTCAGATATTGTCTGGACTGATGTTGAAAGTCTGTTTATAGCGCTGGGCGCGATCGCCCGCGAAGGGAGAGGATCTCGGGTACGGGTGGCCTTGAACGGTGTCAAAGCTGTTTTTCACGAACCACACCCGGAAAAAGAGATGGGTAAGGGTGCTGTTAAAAGCGTCCGGGAATTTTTAGAAAACGCGGGAGTTGCCCCCATGTCTGACTAAGATATCTATTAGAAAGGGGGTAACGAGCAATGTTACCCCTACCCAAAGTGACTCCAAAATATACTAACCAGTCCAGCCATTGCCGGATCGTGCCACAGAATTCTACAGATTATCCTAGAAACTTAATTTTACCATTTAGACGGTCAAGAACTGAGGGAAATATGCTGACATATAAGGGTTACAGTGGTCAAATTGAAGTTGATATAGAAAACGGCATCCTGTTTGGTCGCGTCTTGGATATTAGGGATACGATTACTTTTCAGGGAAAAACTGTTGAGGAAGCGAGTCAAGCCTTTCGTGACTCGGTTGATGATTATCTGGAGTTTTGCGAAGAGTTAGGGGAAAAACCTGATAAGCCTTTCTCTGGAAAATTGCCGTTTCGGACGACACCGGATCTACACCGAAAAATTTTTCTGGCGGCGGCTTCTGCGGGAAAAAGCATTAATGCTTGGATGGAAGAGGTTATAAAAGATGCAGCTAATCGTACTTTCCAGAACTAATGGAAGTTTTTGATCAGATAGCGGAAACCCTCTCCCGGCTCTCTCCCAGAGTGAGAGGGGGCCAGAGAGGGATTTTGATGATCCATTCAGGGGTTCAAGGTTGCTACATTTGGCGCATTTCAGCTTCAAGCATTCGGACTAAATTTTCATCTCCCTTGGCTCTAGCTACCTCAAGTCTATATTCCAGACGTTTTTGGATGTTAGCGCGATGGGTTTGGGATAGCTGGTTGACTTCTTTTCTAAAATCTTTGTTCATGATAAGCGGTTTTGATGTCAAGTTTATGGTTTAATCCTGCCTCCTCTATTATTATATCTCTATTCAACGGAGAATCAGCGATCGCCTCCCGAAAAATTTAATGTTTCGTAACCTAGGACACAGTTTTTGAACTGGCAAAATGTATGAGGGTGGTTATCGTTGCTCAAAAAGGGGCCATGGGACTGGGTTACGGCTGGACGATCGCCGGATAGTGTGCTATTGAAGCAGTTGGAGCAATCGGGTAGTATCGAATTTTTCCGCCATAATTTGGGTCATACAGTCAACCTTAACCCGATCATGGATACGGACGCGACCAAAAGCGCGATCGATGCTTTCCACGGTGGTGAGAGTATCGAGGTCAACACACAAAATGGGAATCTCCAACTCTTCAGCGCGGGTAATCACAATTTGAGCTGGGGGAAGTTGACCGGTGAGAATCAAGCAATGGGTAGACTGTTCCAAAGCGGCCATTTGAATATCAGTGCGATCGCCGCCTGTCACCACCGCCATATTATGTGATTGGCTAAAATACTTCATGGCGGAACTAACATTCATCGCCCCCACACTGAGAGTTTCCACAATCAAATCCAAACGTTCGTGACCACAAACCACCTGGGCTTCAAGCTGCGCCACCAACTCGCGCACCGTGACACTACGAAGCAGCGCATTTCTAGGAAGGATACCCAAAACCGGAATCCCCGCATTTTCCAGAAAAGGCTTAATCTGAGTTTCGACCTTAGCAACCTGTTGGTCGGTGACATCATTAAGCACAATTGCGATTAAGCGATCGCCCAAACGTTCTTTCGCCGATAGTACCTCATCCAAGAGACTATGGGAGTGACAACGAACCACCAACATAACCGCCGCATCCAAAACCTCAGCCATGCGGGGTACAGATAAATTAAACAGACTCCCCTCTTGCAAAGTTCCCGGACCCTCAAGTAAAACCAAATCCCCAGCCATTTCGTGGCGATAGTTAGTCAAAGCCTGGTGATAATAATTGAGGTCTTGATGATATAGATGTTTATCAATTGTTACCTGATCAAGCATTAAGATAGGCGATCGCATATAAACTTCCGAAAGCCCCAAAGTCTGAGCAATAAAGTCACAATCAGCATCAACTTGATGATCACAATCATCATCAAAATCAGTTCCCAAAGGTTTCCCGTAAGCAATATCAAACCCCAGATTCCGCAACTGAGGTACTAAACCGAGGGTGACAGCAGACTTACCACTAGAAGGCTCAATTGATCCAATTAATACATACTTAACGAGTTTAGCCACACCAGTAACTCCTAAACTTATCAAATCAGATTTAATTTTGACACGCTTAACGCACAGTCAACGTGAGTGTATCTATTTCATTCCATGTGTAGCAATTTTTTATAAAATTCCTGGGAAAAATCAATCACATGATGATGCTTGAAACTGTAGACCACCTGAATCAAGTGCTTCATAAACTCATAATTGGGCATCATCACTTCATAAGTTAGATCAGCATTATGCTCAAACATCACCCGACATCGAGTAAGGTCAGCCGGAAGCATAGAAGTATTCCAGGTGGCCACAAAAGGAATATCCTCACCCCCCTCGATTTTCCGTGCCCCCTCCAAACTCTTGTGTTGGTAGAGGCTCATAGACCAAGGCAAATATCGCCGTCTCTTTTCATCATAATAGGGTAGATAAACCACCAAGTCCCGTTTTTCAGCCTGTTTGAGGTCTTTGAGAATAGCAGCCGAATCACTCATCAGAAACCTCCGGGAGCTTGGAAACCCAGTGTCTTTAGACCTGGGAGGAAAAGTGACTCGTGCGGCTTTAGCCGCCTACTAGCTTGCAGCATATTGAAATCTCCATGAATTGAATGACAAGAACTTGATATCTGAAGGCTTCGCGTTTGGGCACAATCGCTTACCTGTTTCCAGAGAATGTAGACTCACTCGCCCTTTCGACGCACCGCCGATGTAGACAATGCCATATTTGGGATGCTTGGCGATTCCACCTCGCTTAAACCCTTCTGAAATCGTCCCACCATAAGGTGAACGAGTTCCGCCTTTACTGGGTTGAAATCGATGCAACTGTCTACGGTGAAATCGGAGCGGAATCACTACCATCAGTTCGTTGTTATCGGGTTGCTCGTGCCCTTCGGTGTACCAGTTTGCTAAGACCCAACTATCAACACAGTGAGCAGAAAACTTATCTGAAAGCTTCTGCTTTGATTTCTTGAGTCCTAACTGATTCCGAAGTTCTGCGGTTTCGTGTCCCTTCAGAGTGTGAAGAATTGCAATTCGCTCTAGCTCTGAGTAGAACCACTTCTTGCCCACTTCCATCGGACTGAATAAAACATTCCACTGGCCACAGTTCTTGAACGTCCGCGCTTTGATGTCTTCGACAACAAAGGCAGTAACCGGGAATAACTTGGTGAGCCAGTGACAGATTCGTAATTTCCATTGCCATCGCGCTTTCGTGCTAGGTGGGATTCCGCCTCGCTTACGATTTGGGCAATTCTTCCGGCAAGGAGTATTACGGTATCTTCGCGCTCTCCGAGCATTGCGCTTCGCTTCGACGGCATTCTTGACCCAATCCACTGCATGAGCCTGGATATTGAGATAGGTTCTCGTTCTTGACTTCACCGTAAAGCCTTCACGCTTTGAACCTGGAGCCATCCCAACCGCAAGAGGTTGAGTGAATCGTGATGATGGCTCTACATTCAGACGGGCACACAGTACGCCTTTCTTGTAGAACAAGGTTGCTTTGCCTGACTTGTTCCACCGAATTGCTCGGTTCAAGGTCGTGGGCATTAGTGGACGCTGATTTATATCGACAACTGGTACAGATTGCATGGCGGTAAGCCGTTAATGTACATCTCTTCGACGCTGACGACTCAAGGGACTAGGGATTAGAGAAGTGTCTCTAGTGTTGGTTGCGCTGCCACGCGCTAAGTCGTTCAGTTTGCCTTGTGGCGTAGTCTAGTCCTCGTGTTTAACCTGAACTTGCTCTATGGCTTGAGCTTATTCAAGCCCCGTCTCTTTAGAGCGGGGTACATGACAATTAAATTCCTGCTCATTGTATCACTCCATCTTAGCGGTTCTGGGAAACTCGGTATAGAGGTTAAGGGGGTAGAGGTTAAGGGGAATTGGTTATGAGCGTTGTCCCACCCCATCGGGCCAACCACCTGGTCTGGCAATTATTCCGTGGGGAGCAAATTCTTGGATCAATGGCTGCAAAAAGGTGAAATACTGCACAATGATAGAGAACAATTGAAGTCAAATTTATCAATGCCAGAGAAATCTTGGCTGAACCGTCAGCGTCAACATCAAACCAGTAGAGGTGCAACGGAGTTATTTGATATGCACCATAACCATCGTGATTCGGGAGTTACAGACTCCAATAGTCAAAATTATAGATTCCCTCCGGGGATTAGGCGTTTTCGTCTTCTTTCCCGTCGGCGGGGATGGGGGGGGTCTCAACCCCAGAAACCTGAGCAAGCTAATAAACTTAATATCCCCCCAGAATGTTATCAGAATCGGCGAGGCAAAGCAGCGATCGCCCTAAGCCTGATTTGGAGTCTGATGATTATCGGGCACTTGATTTCCTGGGGATATTGGTTAATTCTGGGATTAACGGGGTTATTAGTAATTCAAGCTATCCGCATTGTGTGGGCTGGCCACCGTGGGTTAGATATTAACCCGGAACATAGGCCAGAAGAATTGCCCTTTGTCTCCCTACTGGTGGCTGCTAAAAATGAAGAGGCTGTGATTGCCAATTTAGTCAAGAATCTCTGCAATCTCAACTATCCTAGCCATTGCTATGAACTGTGGGTGATTGATGATAATAGTAGCGATCGCACTCCCATAGTTCTCCAGGAATTAGCCAAAGAGTATCAACAACTGCACATTCTGCACCGAGACGAAAACGCCACTGGTGGCAAATCGGGCGCACTCAATCAAGCCCTACCCCTCACCCGTGGTAAAATACTAGGGGTTTTTGATGCCGATGCTACTGTGGACTCAGATCTGCTACAACAGGTGATTCCCAAATTTCAGGCGGAACAAGTGGGAGCCGTTCAACTCCAAAAGGCGATCGCCAATAGCAACTTCAACTTTTTAACCCGTTGTCAAGCCTCAGAGATGGCTTTAGATGCCTTTTTCCAGAAACAGCGAGTAGCTGTGGGCGGTATTGGGGAACTGCGGGGAAATGGGGAGTTTATTCGTCGCGCCGCCCTCGAAAGCTGTGGCGGATGGTGTGAAGAAACCATTACTGATGATCTGGATTTAACCATTCGTCTGCACTTAGACCATTGGGATATCGAATTTCTGGATACTTCCGTCGTCTTTGAAGAAGGAGTTACCAATTGGGTCGCCCTCTGGCATCAGCGGAACCGTTGGGCTGAGGGAGGATATCAAAGATATCTCGACTATGGGAAATTCATCATCGCTAACCGTATGGGAGTTGGCAAAACCTTTGATTTATTCGGGTTTTTGATTACCCAGTACATCTTACCCATGGCTGCCATTCCCGATTTATTCATGTCATTGATTCTCCGTCGCCCCCCCATTACCAGCCCCCTGACTCTATTAGCAGTTAGTCTGTCGCTGATCGGAATGTTTATCGGCTTGCGGCGTACTGTTAGCCGTGGAAATATGCCATCCCAGAAAACTAATTCACCTGATAACTTAACCACAGATGGCGATCGCCAAGCGGCTACCGAGTCATTAGGCAAATATTATCCCCCACTTTCCTACATGACGACATTGTTCCAAACCCTGCGTGGTACCGTGTATATGTTTCATTGGTTCATTGTCGTTGCCAGTGCCACGGCCCGGATCAGTGTGCGTCCCAAACGCCTGAAATGGGTGAAGACGGTTCATCAAGGAACCCTAAACCATCAATGAGGAACCACCCATGGATTTGCTAGAGTACCAAGCTAAAACCCTATTTCGTCAGATGGCAATTCCCGTATTGCCTTCCCAGAGAATTGATTTTGCTCATGACCTCAAAGGATTAACCATCCCCTATCCTGTGGTTCTCAAATCCCAAGTTCGGGCTGGGGGACGGGGAAAAGCTGGTGGTATCAAGTTTGTGGAAAATACCATTGATGCAGTGGCTGCGGCTCAATGTATTTTTAATCTGGCTATTCAAGATGAATATCCCCAAGTCCTACTGGCTGAAGCTAAATATGATGCCGATCAAGAAGTATATCTGGCGGTGATTCTTGATCCGGTGACTCGCCGCCCCCTATTATTGGGGTCTGTGCAGGGGGGAGTTAACGTTGAGGCTACCATGTTCCATATTCAAAAGGTCGTCGTAGATCAGGAATTTTCCCCTTTTTATGCTCGCCGTCTGACGGTGAAAATGGGATTACAAGAACACCATGTCCTATCTGTCAGTAACATTTTGGAGAAAATGTATCGGCTATTTGTCGAGAAAGACTTAGATTTGGTGGAAATTAACCCCCTGGGGATTAGTTCCACGGGCGAGTTAATGGCTCTTGATGGGAAGGTGGTCGCTAATAATCAGGCTTTGGAGAGACACCCGGATTTAGTTCTGTTGGTTAATGAACAATGTTCAGATACTAGCGCAATTGAGCCAACGGATTTACCCACTAATCAACCCAATTTTGTCGAACTTGATGGCAATATTGGTATCATCTGCAATGGGGCTGCTTTAACTATGACTACCCTAGATCAGATTATAGCAACTAAGGGAAAACCTGCTAATTTCTTCAACTTGGGAGGAGAAGATCATTTTGACCTGACCGAAACACTGTTGCAGAATTTCTATGAGGGACTAACATTGGTCATGGCATCCGATCGCATTAAAGTCGTGATGATTAACTGGCTGGGACACCAGACTACTACTGATCAACTGGCTGAGGCGATCGCCAACTTTTTACAGCGCCAAAATCAGAGCAATACTCTCCCGCATTTTGTCCTACGTTTGCAAGTCACTGAACCAGAGAGTCACCTAGCTAAATTTGCTGATTTACCTGTGGAAATTGTGGCAAATTTCGATGATGCGGTTAAACGAACCGTCGCTTTATCTCGGTAGGTAAGGGTTCAGAAATAATCTCCTGTAGATAGAGGCTGTTTACTGAACCCGCCCGGACATAGCTGCATGGTTTCTGATTAATTATAGCTTGAAAAAATATGAATTTAACTCCAGATAGTAAAGTCATTATTCAGGGGTTGAGGGATTCTGAACCTTCCCTAAAGGCAGCCCTCAATATGAAAGCATATAGCACTAATATCGTCGCCTGTGTCAGCGCCGGAAGAGGTGGGGATATCATCCATGAAATCCCATTTTTTGACCTAGTAGAACAGGCTCAAGCCGCCGTAGGACCTGTAGATACTAGCGTCATTTTGGTTCACCCTTATGACGTTCTTGATGCGGCATTAGAGGCTATTGATGCCGGAATTAGACAGCTTGTAATTGTTACTGAAGGAATGCCACCCCTCGATATGGTGCGTTTGGTCAGAAAGGCGGAAGCCACCGAAACTTTAGTTGTCGGTCCTAATTGTCCTGGTATTATTGTCCCCGGTAAACTATTATTGGGAACCCATCCTCCTCAATTTTATACCCCCGGTTCTATTGGCTTAATTAGTCGCAGTAGCACCCTCACTTATGAAGTCGCTCAAGCCTTGACTGATGCCAAATTGGGGCAGTCTATTAGTGTCTGTATTGGTAGTGATTTAATTGTCGGTTCCTCCTTTATTCAATGGCTCCAGATTTTAGATGAAGATGACCATACAGATGCCATTGTTTTGGTGGGAGAAGTTGGCGGCTCTAGTGAAGAAGAAGCAGCCTCTTATATTGCCGAAACTATTGATAAACCCGTGGTAGCTTATATTACCGGTCTCCATACTCCTAAAGCTCAATTGATTAGTCATGCTAGTACAATTATCACTTCCAGATTTACCCAAGACCTTCACCCAGGGACGGCTCAGAGTAAAATTTCCGTATTTGAAAAAGCTAAAATCCCCGTGGCTTCTAGTCCCTATCACCTGCCTGAGTTATTGAAAAAGTGCCTTAAAAAAAATCGCGCCTCTAAGTAAATCTCCAACGGCTTTAGGATGATGTATAATAGGAGAAAATGTCAACTTTTAACTAGCAATTAAATGGCTGCTAATCCTCAAAAAATCATCCTATGGTATCGGCATGATCTGCGGTTACATGACCATGAACCCCTAGATTTGGCTACCTCCACTCAAGCGCAAATTATCCCCCTCTACTGTTTCGACCCCAGACAGTTTGCCAAAACTTCCTTTGGTTTCCCGAAAATGGGGGGATTTCGGGGTAAATTTCTGTTAGAAAGTGTCGCGGATTTACGCCATAATTTGCAAAAAATTGGTAGTAACTTATTAGTAAGAATAGGTGAGCCAGAAACGGTTATATTTGACCTGGTTAAACAATTAAATATTGATGCGGTTTATTACCATAAAGAAGTTACCACCGAAGAATTAGCAGTAGAAAGGGCATTAGAGAAAGCCTTAACCCCCCTGGGAGTTGAGGTAAAATCTTTCTGGGGAGCCACATTATATCATCCCAAAGAATTACCCTTTCCCATTGAAAAACTACCGGAACTTTTTACCAACTTCCGTAAACAGGTCGAGAAAAAATCAATTATTTACCCGCCATATACCCCCCCTAAGCAATTACCGACATTCCCAGATATTGAACCAGGAGAAATCCCAACTTTGGCGGAACTTGGTATCACAAAATTACCCTTTGATAGCCGGGCTGTCTTGGATTTTGTCGGTGGAGAAACGGCGGGTTTAACCAGATTAAATGATTATTTTTGGCAGCGAGATTGTCTCAAAAACTATAAACAAACTCGTAATGGGATGTTAGGCTCTGATTATTCGTCGAAATTTTCTCCCTGGTTAGCTAATGGTTGTCTATCTCCTCGATGGATTTATCAACAGGTGTGCGATTATGAACAACAACGAGTTAAAAATGATTCCACTTATTGGCTGGTTTTTGAATTATTATGGCGGGATTATTTCCGGTTTATTTGTCTGAAACATGGGCGTAAGGTGTTCTATAAATCGGGTTTACAGGGTGTCAAAATTCCCTGGGGAGAAAATTGGCAACAGTTCCAGAGTTGGTGTGATGGACTGACGGGGTTTCCCCTGGTAGATGCGAATATGCGAGAGTTGGCTGCTACGGGGTTTATGTCTAATCGAGGACGGCAAAATGTGGCGAGTTTTTTAACTAAGAATTTGGGCATAAATTGGCAAATGGGGGCGGAGTGGTTTGAGTCTCTCCTGATTGATTATGATGTCTGTAGTAATTGGGGTAATTGGAATTATACGGCGGGGGTGGGTAATGATGGCAGGGGATTTCGCTATTTTAATATAGCTAAACAGTCCCAGGATTATGACCCGATGGGGGATTATGTGAAACATTGGCTACCAGAATTAGCGTCTATTCCTCATGGTAAGGTTCACTCTCCCTGGCGTTTATCTAATCAAGAACAGATCAGGTTTGGGATGCGTTTGGGGGTGGATTATCCCTATCCTATGGTGGATCTGCAAAGGTCGGTAGAAGCTAATCGCCGGATTTATGAGAAATCCTGACAAATGACCTGAAATAACTATGGGATTGGTGTGAATTAAAAAAAAGTCAAAATGGAGGGTATACAGTCGGTGAGTTGTGATTGCTGTGAAATGGTGAGGTTTTCCAAGTCGCCCCAAAAGTTGCGCCTGTTGGGGATAGCTTTAATTTCGATCCTGGGTTTTGCTGGGGTAGAGGCGGTGGTGGGATGGGTTAGTCATAGTATGGCTTTGACGGCTGACTCTGGTCACATGGCGGCGGATGGGTTGGCGATCGCTTTAGCGATTTTAGCGGCTTCTGTGGCGCGACGTTATCGGGGAATTGAGGTCTGGGCGGCTTTGTTGAATGGGGTGGGACTTTTGGTAATGGCGATCGCCATTGGTCTGGAGGCGATCCGACACCTACAAAATCCCCCGGAAACCATTTTGAGTTTACCTATGTTGGTAGTTGCGATCATTGGTTTGGGGGTCAATGGCTGTAATATCATGCTGTTGCACCGAGATGGTCAACAGGACCTGAATATGCGGGGGGTTTTGCTTCATATCTTAGCTGATACCCTCAGTTCTGTTGGCGCTATTGTGGCAGCGATCGCTATTTGGTTAACAGATTGTACTTGGGCTGATGGTGCCGTCGGTTTGGGGGTGTCGGTGTTGGTGGGTTTGGGTTCGCTACCTGTGATCCGCCACAGTTTGGCGATTTTGTTAAATATATCTCCGGTGGGGGTAGATCGGGAGTTAGTCCGAGAGGCGATCGCCAACTTTCCGGGAATTGTAGCCGTCGAAGATTTGCTGATTATAGCGATCGCACCAGGTTATTATGCCGTGGAAGCCACCCTAAAAGTAGATATAGACCTAAAACAAGGCGATCGTTTACTCACCCAAATTCAGGCTACCCTCAGCCAAAAATTCGGCATTGACGATATTCGCTGCCAACTAGATCAGGTATTATCTCCCCCAAAACTGGGTTTCTGGGAAATAGGACAGACCAGCCTCGCATCGATAATCAGCCCAGTCCAGGTAAATCAGCCCCTAGGAGTGAAAGAAATGCAGATCCCTCTCGACAAACGTTTGCACCAGTAGCGATCGATCCAAATACTTATCAGAAAAATTAGGTTTTCAACCCCGTCCTTGTAGGACGACTTTCTGTGAAAATATTAGGGTAGTGCTAAAGAGGTAATGATGCCTTGTAGTGATGGATAAAATACCAAATGCCACCAATGTGATTCTGCAAACACTTGGAAAAGGACAAGGTCTTGGGTACTAAGCGAGACACTCGTTGTCTCAAGGTATTGTTAAACCTTTCGATGTATAGCATTAGTCAAGGTGGTTAGGACGCAGCTTTGAGAACGGAATCCATGGCATCATGGAGAGAATCAAACTGCTCAATGCAGTGGCGAATACGGGCTTTCAGCCACGACCAACATTTCTCTATCTTGTTGAGGTCTGGCGAATAAGGTGGTAGATAGAGTAAACGGCATTGAGCTGCCTCCACCAGTTCAGCAATCCGCCCCCCTTTATGAAACGTTGCATTGTCCAATACTAGAGTCTGACCTGGCTTCAATGTTGGAATTAAGATGAACTCCAACCACAACTCAAACACTGTCCGATTACAACAACCCTCAAAGCTAAAGGGAGCTAAGAGTTGTTGATGACACCATGCGGCTATCATACTTACCCTGCCCTGCCTCTTCCCTGATTTGAGTGCATGGAAGCGTTTTCCTTCCTCGCAGTAACCATAAGGGTAATCCGAGTCCTGACTATTCATGGCGGCTTCATCGAGGTAGACCACTTCTTCCGGCTCCATCTGTTCAATCTGAGCCATAAACTCCTCTCGCTGTTGCTCATCACGTTCTTGGTAGCCGTAAGTTTTTTTTTCTGGTGAAGCCAATTTTCTTCAAGGCTCTGGATATGGTGCGAGGAGAGATGTCGTCATCCCAAAGTTCAGCCATTTGAGCGGAGGTTTTGTGGCCATGCTCTTGGGCAAAAGCTTTGAATTTATGCCAGTCGGTAATTTTGTGGTTATTGCCAGGTGGGTGATTAGGTTTAGGGAGGAAGTCTCCGGTCTGTGCTTTTCTTTGCAGCCAGAGATTAATGGTGTTCCGGCTGACATGGAAAACTTGACTGGCTTCTGTTTTGGGCATACCGTCTAGTTCAATTGCATCAATAACTTTTTGTCTGAGGTCGTAACTATAGGGGGCTGGCATTTTGGGTCTTCTTAGTCATCTCGTCCTCTCCATTATACGTCCTAACTTTCCTGTCTGGTGCTATATAAACAGTTGTGGGATGGTCAGGGTACGAGTCCCTTATATTTCACCAAGGGGTGAAAGTCCCACTAAGAGGTTATTTCAGGCATTGCAGCCTTATTTGACTCCTAAACGTGTCACACTTGCATTGTCCAGTACTAGAGTTTGACCTGGCTTCAATGTTGGAATTAAGATGAACTCCAACCACAACTCAAACACTGTCCGATTACAACAACCCTCAAAGGTAAAGGGGGCTAAGAGTTGTTGATGACACCACGCCGCCATATAGCTCACCCTGCCCTGCCTCTTCCCTGATTTGAGGGCATGGAAGCGTTGTCCTTCCTGGCAGTAAGCATAAGGATAATCCGAGTCTTGACTATTGATGCCAGCTTCATCGAGGTAAACCACTTCTTCCGGCTCCATCTGTTCAATCTGAGCCATAAACTCCTCTCGCTGTTGCTCATCACGTTCTTGGTAGCCGTAAGTTTTTTTTCTGGTGAAGCCAATTTTCTTCAAGGCTCTGGATATGGTGCGAGGAGAGATGTCGTCATCCCAAAGTTCAGCCATCTGAGCTGCGGTTTTGTCGCCATGCTCTTGGGCAAAAGCCTTGAATTTTTGCCAGTCGGTAATTTTGTGGTTATTGCCAGGTGGGTGATTAGGTTTAGGGAGGAAGTCTCCGGTCTGTGCTTTTCTTTGCAGCCAGAGATTAATGGTGTTCCGGCTGACATGGAAAACTTGACTGGCTTCTGTTTTGGGCATACCGTCTAGTTCAATTGCATCAATAACTTTTTGTCTGAGGTCGTAACTATAGGGGGCTGGCATTTTGGGTCTTCTTAGTCATCTCGTCCTCTCGATTATACGTCCTAACTTTCCTGTCTGGTGCTATACATCAGGAGCCGTGTGCTGGGAAACTCGCAAGCACGGTTTTGAATTGGAGTTGGGGAAGGCGACTTCCCTTTCGACCATAACTGCTTATTGATTAACCCGTCAATAATTAAGATTTGTTGCTAAGGGATATGCACTAATTGTCCCGTATGCTAAGACTGAATTGAGTGCATTTTGTGTGTAACGGTGCGACTATCGGGTTAAGTGTTTCACTATGATCGCAGTAAGAATAAGGCTTAAAAAATAAGCGGACGATGGGACTCGAACCCACTATGTTTAGCTTGGGAAGCTAACATTCTACCACTGAATTACGTCCGCAATGGTTAGCTATTAATCTCTAGGTAGGGGTCGAAAGGGAAGTCACCTTCCCCAACTCCCATTTCAAACCGTGCTTGCGAGTTTCCCAGCACACGGCTCCTGATGTGGATACCCTATTTGTCAAAGGAACAGAGTTACTACCCCCGGCTTTCGTACTTCCATGTTCGGAGCCTTATGCAGCAAGTGGTTGAGCCTTGCTTTTGCGCCAATGTACTCCTACTCATCGCAGTATCTATATCCACACCGTGACCTGTGGGCATATCCCAACCATTACAGTTAGGCATTGGCTTCTGGTCACATCCTTCACCCTCTAAGAGGTAGGGGTCGAGAGTGAAGTCACCTTCACCCCCTCCCATTCAAAACCTTGCTTGATAGTTTCCCATCACACGGCTCCTGATGTGGATACCCTTTTGTCATCGGAACAGGGTTACTACCCCCTGCTTTCGTACTTCAATGTTCAGAGCTTTATGCAGCACGTAGTCTTTCAACTCGTTCTCGCCACTATACTCCTAATAATTGCAGTATCTATATCCACACCGTGACCTGTGGGCATATCCCCACCATGACAATTGGGCTTTAGCTTCTGGTCACATCCTTCACCCTCTAACCATGCGCTTACATTTTTCACTACTTCCTTGTGAATAGCATTACTCACTTGTTTATAGGCAGAGCATTAGAGGGGTTACAACGTTCCGTTTATATGGGCATTCCATCGTTAGATTTGTCCTCAGAACCGGGGTACTTTTAAAGGTCTGTGTAGGTAGTCGCAAGCTCAGTACAGGACAAAAAAGCTGAAAGTCTTAGCCAAAAGGGAATCTAGCCGAAAATTCTGAAGGGGGCGCTCCGGGCTGAGGTGAAAGTCGAGGGGTGGGGGGGTAGCGCCAAGTTGGGGTGAGAGGGTTACATCGGAATTACCACAAACCAAACTTCCCTCTCATGAACGAGCTTAACCGATTACGAGACACTTTGCGCCCTCACTTGCCCTGGCACGGGGCGAGATTAAACTTTGTCTGCCTGTTCCTGATGGCGCTATTCCAAACAAAGACGGTTAATCTGATGGAAATAGCGACTGTATTCGCAAATCCTGTGCAAATTTCCTCAAATTACCAGCGATTACAACGTTTTTTTCGGCAATTCAAATTTGACCGGGCAGAGATTGCCCGTTTCGTCGTTAGCCTCATTGACATTCCCCAACCTTGGACTCTTAGTCTCGACCGCACCTGTTGGTCTTTCGGTCAAACCCATTTCAACATCTTGATGTTGGCAGTCGTCCACGAGGGGATTGCCTTTCCCCTGCTGTGGACGATGCTTGACAAAAAGGGCAATAGCAACAGTGGCGAACGCATGGACTTATTCGACCGCTTCGAGGCACTATTTCCTGACGTGGAGGTGGCTTGTCTGACCGCTGACCGGGAATTTGTGGGGCGAGATTGGCTCTCGTATCTTCTCATCGACCCCGAGGTTCCTTTCCGCCTACGCATCCGCCACAGCGAGCTGATTAGTCCTAAGTTAGGAGGAACTCGGCGTAGCGGCGAACGAATATTTGATTCTCTGCGACCCGGAGAATTTCGCCAGCTTTCGGGTCGCCGTTGGGTTTGGGGACGGCAGGTTTACGTCATTGGCTCTCGTCTGGCTGATTCGGGGGAGTTGTTGATTCTCATCACTAACGCTTGCCCCGAAACGGCCCTCCCCGACTATGCTCGGCGTTGGGGTATTGAAAACCTCTTCGGAGCCTTGAAGACTCGGGGCTTCTGTCTCGAATCGACTCACTTTAAGGACCCTGAGCGCTTGAGCCGTTTATTGGCTTTGCTTAGCCTGGCTTTTACTTGGGCTATGAAGGTGGGTTTGTGGATTCACCAAGGTTCACCCATTCCTTTGAAGGCTCACGGACGACGCTCCCAGAGTCTTTTCCGCACTGGCTTCGATTTTCTACGCCGCACTTTCTCTAATCTGCCTTTGTTTTCAGGGCGGTTTCACCAGGCTCTACAACTTTTGTCCTGTACTTAGAGTCGCAAGGACCCCCAACTTTTCCCCTTGCCCTTTTGGGCGCAGCGTGTCCACCTATTTCGCTGCTAGTGTATTACGATGGTTCAAGCCGGACATTCAGTTTCCTTAATCATGGATGGTTGGCAGTGGTCTCGATTCCGGTATTAGGTTACACCTCGGAGCCTTCCGTTCCCCGCTTTAGTCCTAGGGTTGTGAGTCCTAAAACTAGGGGTGGCTATCGCCGTTACCCTCTGCTCTGTGATTTCTCAGTTCGCTTAGGACCTTGGGTTCCCTGCCTTGCTTAGTTCGCTAAGCGTCGGGACATATAAACAGTTATGAGGATTATCAGGAGAGGTTTCCTTATATCCAAACTCGGGGCTGGAATCCTCACCGGCTAGTGATTTATGGCATTTCAGCCCTATTTAATACCCGAACGTCTCACACCTGGCGTTTACACTTATCACTACTGCCTTGTTGTGGGCTGAGTCTTAGAGGGGTTACAACGTTCCATTTATACGGGCATTCTATCGTTAGATTTGTCCTTTCCACCGGGGTACTTTTAAAGGTCTGTGTAGGTAGTACAGACAAACTCCTACTTTTCCCCTTGTTCTTTTGAACGCAGCGTATCAACCTATTTTGCTACTTAGTGATTACGATGGTTAAAGCCGGACATTCGGTTTCCCTAATCATAGATAGTTGGCAGTGGTCGCTTCTGGTAGTAGGTTCTACTTCACGCCTTCCGTTCCCCGCTTCAACTGGGGTGTGAATCCCAAAATTGGGGGTGGCTATCGCCATTACTCTCTACTCCCTGATTTCTCAGTTTGTTTATGACCTTGAGTTCCCTGCCTTGCTTAGATTTCTCCAAGCGTCGGGACATATAAAAAGTTATAGGGATGGTCAGGAGTGCGCTCCTTATATCCAACCTAGGGGTTGAAGTCCCTACCAAGTAGTTATTTTAGGCATCTCAACCTTATTTCATACCTGAACGTCTCGCACACCTGAGAGTCATTGTAGCAGGTTCCTCGCCAAAAATCAAGAGTGTGGTTCACCAAATAGGATAAAGGAACAGGTCAAACTCTTAATCATTTCCGTGGTGACATCACTTACAGCCAGACCCCCAGCGGTGCGACGACGCATCGATCGCAATACCACCAAATCAAAGGACTGAGAGGCTTTCAGAAGCGCATCAGATACATTGTCATGGACTAAGACCTGAATATCAGATTTGACCTGGGGTCCTGATGCTAGAATTGTGGATAATTCCGACTCCAACTCATTCACCTGTTCCCTAGAAGTGCGGCGATCGCAAACTTGCAATAACATTACCTCAGCTTGGTTACTATCAGCAAACAGTTGAGCAAACCGAATAGTTCTAATCGCCTGGGGGGTGATATTTTTAACCGGAACCAAAATCCGATGAATGTCAATAGGTGCTTCCAATAGCTTTAAGACCGCTACCGGACAATGGGAAGACCAAAATACATTATCAATCAAGTTCCCCAAAAGTCTGGCTCGTAAGCTAGTGTTATAATTCCAACCAATCACAATTAAACTCGCGTCAAATTCCCTAGCGGTGCGGCTAATTCCTTCAGCAATATCATCATCAATGCGGAGTCTTGTTTCAGTTTTGACACCAAACTCCTGAGCCACTTGTGCGGCTTTTTCCAAAAGGCGATCGCTCTGACGCAAGGTAACATCTAACTGAGGTTCATCCATTTGTAGATGAGCTTGGGTAATTGTGATCGGGACCACTAAACCCGACTCATGACGCGCCAATAAACCCGCCATTTCCACTAAATACCGCACCGACATAGGGTTAGATACAGCCACAATAACTGTAAATTTATTCCCGGGATTTTCTAAGCCTATTTCTGATTTTTTTTGAGGTATCCAAGCCTCATTGGGTGCTTGTAAATTAGGTTTAGGGATAGATAATCGACTCCCAAAACGAGCGGTTAATATTGGTCCCAAAACTGAAGTGACCAACATTAGCACAATCACCGTATTAAAGACTTGCTCAGATATCAACCCTACCCGCACAGAGGCTAAGGCAGCGGCGAGGGTAGCAGCCACCTGGGGAACGGATAAAGCCCACATAGTCATCGTTTCGTTCCAGTTATAACGAAACAGTAATTTCATCCCAGTAGCAGCCATTAACTTACTACCTAGTAAGCCTAAAACAATAGCTAAAGTTAAGCCAATACCAGTTGTTAAACTTTGAATAAAAGCCGGAACATCAATGAGTAATCCCATCCCCACAAAGAAAAAGGGAATAAATAGGGTACTACCTACAAACTCCACTTTTTCCTCTACCGGACTATGACCGATCACATCATTAACCGCCAAACCTGCTAAAAATGCACCGACAATTTGATCAACATTGATAATTTGTGAGCCTACAGAGACCAAAAAAACTGCCAGCATGACAAACAGAAACTGATTACTTTCTTCATTCCCTGTACGCCTAAAATATTCTTTTCCAGCCCAATCTAAACCAAACAGAACTATAGCAGTATAAATCCCTAAAGCTGCTAATTGTACAATTATGGAAGTCGCCGAAAAATCTCCCCCATGAATGGAAATACAAATAGCCAGAACCAATAAAGCGGCAATATCAGTAAAAATTGTGGCTCCAATAGTGACGACTACCGCTTCATTGGCAACCACTCCTAATCGTGCTACAATAGGATAACCTAATAAGGTATGAGAAGCTAGTAAAGACCCCATCAAAATTGATGTGTTTAGACTATAGCCAACTGATAAACCAATTACAGTTCCTACTGTTAATGGAAAAGCAAAGGTCATCAAACCAAAAGATAGGGATCTATTTCGTTTGCGTCTAAACTCTTCTAGGTCAATTTCTAAACCCGCGACAAACATCAGGTAAATTTTGCCGATATCCGAAAGCAATTTCATGATTTCGGAGTCAGGAGACAAAACTTGCATTCCGTTGGGTCCTAATACTACTCCCGCAAATAATAAACCTACCAAACCGGGGAGTCGAAGACGCTCGAAAATGGGAGGAATGGTTAAACTGACTAGGATCAGAATTGTAAATGGGACTATGGGACTCTCTGGAATCAGGTTTAGAAATTGTTCCATATCAACTGTTAAGTAAGTTAGGCGGGTTTTAGGCGGGTTTTGTTAGGTTATCACAGATTGCACCATTAACTCTCAAAATTGTGAGCGATCGCCAACTATCATCAACCTCTGCTAGAATTTGTTAGTAATCCACACCGCTTGATAGGGTTGTAATATGTATTTAGAGTAAATGTCGGTAATCATCTCCCCACTGATTAAATCTAACCAAGGATCGATACAGATCAGGTTGACATCTCTTAAATTCAGTTGTTGGGGTTTATCGGTCAAATTAAAGATACAGAAAATGCTTTGGTCTCTGGTCATACTTTGTCGCCAAAACCCAAATAGCGATCGCTTCAATTGTAGGGTGTATTGAGTAGCGTTAGGATGAAAAGCACCCTGTTGGCGACGGATTTTAATGCGCCGACAGATTTCGCGGAATACAAGCGATCGAGGAGAATGGGGGTCCTCTAAATCCTTTTGTAAATCCTCAATCTGCCACTTATAGCGATTGATTGACCGATTCATTCCCGTCTGTTGTAACCTTTCATAATCATTGGGAGTAGCCAATAAACTATGAATATAAAATGCGGGAATCCCTTCTAAAGACATCATCAGAGTTTGGGAACAAATAAATCGCTGAATTTGCCAGGTATCCTCTCCCTTAACTGTGCCTTTCATCGCATCAAATAAGGAAATATTAATTTCATAGGGACTCTCACTACCATCTGGCTTTTTCCTCATGCTAATTTTACCGCCAAATTTCTCCATAGTCGTCAACAGGCTTTGATATTCCTCATCGGAAAGTAAACCCTCGGCGGGACGTAAACCAATGCCATCATGGGAAGCCGTAAAATTAAAATAAGCACAGCCTAGGGGTGCCGGTGGCATACTCATCATCCAGGTTCTGAGATGGTCTGATTTACCCTGAAGCATCGCATTTAACAACAGTGGCGGCAAGCTGAAGTTATAAATCATGTGCGCCTCATTTCGATTGCCAAAATAGCTCAGATTTTCCCGGTTTGGTACGTTAGTTTCCGTAATCACAGCTACTTCTGGATCTATCATATTTACCAGTTCCCGCAGTAGTTTAATAATCGCATGGGTTGGGGGTAAATGAATGCAAGATGTGCCGATTTCTTTCCACAGAAAACCCACGGCATCTAGGCGAATATATCTGGCTTTGGCGCTGACTATATAAAATCTGATGATTTTTAAAAACTCAATTAAGACATCAGGATTGGCAAAATTAACATCAATCTGATCTTCGCTAAAAGTCGCCCAAACGTGCTTTTCTCCATCAACAGTCTCTACTTTGACTAATACTGGACTGTTGCGGGGTCTGACAACTTCTGATAGGTTTTTGCCCGGTTCAACCACTATAAAATAATCACAGCCTGGTTTTTTCCCGGCTTGGAATTGTTGGAACCAATCGTGCTTACTGGAAACATGATTAAGCACTACATCTACCATTAAGTTAAATTGACGAGCAATGGTTTTGATATCTTCCCAGTCTCCGAGTTGAGGATTAACGCTTAAATAGTCACTGACCGCAAATCCATCATCGGACGTATAGGGAAAAAAGGGTAAAATATGCACACCGGTGATGGTATCTTTCAGGTTTTCTCCTAAGAATTTTGCCAAAACTTCTAGGGGTTTTCGGTCAGTATGACGGCTGTAAATACTATCCCCATAGGTGATTAATGTCACGTTGTTTTCTGTCCATTTGTTGGGGTTTTCATAGCCAGTGGGAATATATAAATTTTCGCCAATTACGGCAAATAGACGGTCTAAAATACTCGGAATTGTGGCGGGTTCGTAAGCGATTTCTAGCAAGGGCTGGAGGCGCATACAAAAATATTGATAATCACTATAAGTCGATCGCGTGGGTTTCATATTGTTTCCTCTGTGGATTCGATTGTTGAGAGCAATTAGCCAGTATACAGTAGATGATTAAATATCAACTTAATTCTCCTGGGGCTGAGGATATTGAGAATTGCGCCTAGGTTAAGAAAGGTTAAAATTTAGCATTTTAACAGTAAATTAAGTTATAGTAAATGCAGAGAACAGTCAGTGCAAATTTGCGTCAAGTTCTTAGTAGATGCTTTGGCCTGATCATGCTACCGTTTGTAGTAGGCTAACTATCCCCAGCTTTTAAGCATAACCGATTTTTCCATAATCGTCTAGGGGGATCAGCAATTTTGGTTGAAGCGTCCGCCACTTGAGGAGCGATCGCCATTTGAAGCATTGATCAATTAACAGGCTAAGTCTTATGTTGAGGAAAAACTGGTTGCGTCCAACTCTCATCTTCTGTTTCTCCCTATTACTGGGAATACTAACCGTAACAGCCGGAGCGATATCCGCCAATGATGGGACTTCCGTAGATGTGTTATTTTTTACCAGCGAAAACTGTCCCTATTGTCGTCAACAAAAAGCCTTTTTACTCCCCGTAGTCGAAGCGAATGACAATATCAGCCTAACCATGGTTGATGTTGACAACCAGCCGGAAAAATTCCAAGAATTTCTTGATGAGAATAACATCAGTAGTCGCGCGGTTCCCCGAACTATAATTGGTGATAAATCCTTTATCGGTTTTTCTCCAGACCCAGGAGAGTTGGAATTTATCCCATCCTATCAGGCTTATATAGGCTATCAGAACCAAATTATTAATGCTATTCAAGCCGAGTTAGGAACTGCTGTGATCATTCCCGGTCAAACGGTTAATGTACAGCCGACACCCACTACAACGCCTCCACCACAAGGTATACCTGTCTGGGTTTTATCATTTTTACCCCTAGCTTATGTAGTCACCTACCCAATTTTCAGCATTAAAGATAAACCAGTCGAAACGAAGAGATTATGGTTGGGGGGGCTAACCGGTGTAATTATGGTTAGTCTATTTTTGGCGATCGCATTTACCCCAGATGCAGTAATTAGAGGATTTGCTGCGGCTTTACCCTTTCCCCTATTTGTATTTATCATCGCCTTAGCAGACGGCTTTAACCCCTGTGCTTTTACAGTGTTAATTATCCTATTATCCCTGCTGACCTATACTAAAAGTAGGCGAGATATGGCGATAGTAGGTTCCACCTTTGTGGTGACATCAGGAGTCATGTATTTTGTGTTTATCATGGCTATGGTATTAGTGGGCTCAATTTTCATCGATAGATATGGTCAAATAGTGATGATTATATTGGGTGCTGTGATCACCATTGCTGGTTTAATTAACATTAAAGACTTCTTTTGGTTCAAAAAATCTGTGTCTCTGTCTTTATCCCAAGAACAGCAAATTGAGATTACCAAAAAAGCCCGAAACATCGTCAACCAATTACAATCAGCTAAAAGCGATCGCCGAAAATTTGCCGCCGCCTTATTGGCTACAGTTTTATTAGCAATTTTCGTCAACCTAGTAGAGTTAGGATGTACAGCCATTTTACCCACTGTATATATGGCAACCCTAGTCAACTATTGTCAGACTAATGTTTTACTGTGTTATAGTCTCTGGACGGCTTTTTATGCTGTAGTCTATATTCTGCCGCTATTGGGGATTCTCATCAGTTTTATTTACTCTTTTTCATCCTATCGTCTAACCGAAGAAAAAGGGCGATTACTGAAACTATTTGCGGGAGCCTTTATGGTATTCTTTGGATTAGTGATGATTGCTAAACCCGAATTACTGGTCTTAGGATAGAGCCACCCGTCAATATACCACCGTACAGAACAAAAACTTAACGCGATCGCCCAGTTTTTGTTTTAACTCATCTAGGGAGGCTGCATCACTCACCAAATTCCCGCCTTTGAGGGCTACCCATCTACCTCGGTAGCCCTGGCGGTTTTGGACAACCCAGTTAAAATTCAAAGACATCTCAGGGTTAGGTGGTAAGCGGTGAAACTCCAAGGTTTTCGGTCCAAAAAGCTGCATATATCGTTTAATTTTGTCCGAGTTAGGATAAGACTTAAACGCTTCGCAGGCTAAATCTGCGGCTTGATGGAAATTATCCTGACTCAAAGCGCGATCGATGGCGGTAATATATTGCTCAGGTGAGTGATTCATGGGATTTCACAGATAGTTGCGATCGCCTTTAAGAGAGGGTTAGGGGTTTTGTCAGTTCAATTTTCCGGCTTAGGAAGTTCCAGACCCGATAACAGGTCAGGACGGCGCTGTTGTGTGCGTTGAAGTTGTTGTTCTCGTCGCCATTGTTGAATATCAGCATGATTACCAGAGAGCAAAACATCAGGGACACGCATTCCCCGAAACTCAGCCGGGCGGGTATAGTGGGGATAGTCTAGTAGTCCATCCTCAAAACTCTCCGCCTTGAGGGATTCAACCTTACCCACAGTACCCGGTCGCAGGCGCACCACACCATTAATCAAAGCCAGGGCTGGAATTTCGCCCCCAGTTAGGACGAAATCACCCAAAGACACCTCGCGAGTCACCAGGTGCATGACCCGCTCATCGATGCCTTCGTAGTGTCCACAAATCAAAACCAGTTGGTCATAACCAGTAGCCAAATCGCGAAATAGTCCCTGGTGCATAGTTTCCCCCTGGGGGGTCAACATAATCACCTCTCGTCGGGGAAGAGAGGGAAGGGACTCAACTGCCGCAAAAATCGGCTCAGGTTTCAAGACCATTCCCACCCCGCCGCCGTATGGTTCATCATCGACTCTTCGGTGCTTGTCCAGGGCAAAATCCCTAGGATTAGTGCAGTAGACCGCCGCGATCTGGCGAGCTATTGCTTTAGCTAGAAGTCCTGACTGTAGGGGGCTAGAGAAAAATTCAGGGAACAGAGTAATAATGTCAAATCGCACGGAACCTCAAACCAAGCCAGTAACTGTATGATTAACCCTCCAGCCACCGTACCTGCTAGGGTAGGTGCTTGTTTCCCAGAATTGCTCCTGAGAGATACCTCGACAGGCAGCAAAACCAGTAGATCTGACGACTGACTGATGCCAACCGTTCCCAGAGTTAGCAGGCTGGGGCAATGCCTGACTTTTACTCTCAATCGGTCGCTTGCTGGGAGCTGATAGAAGCATTGTAGCAAATTGGTACCGACTATGGCTGAAAAAGATGGGCGCGTCATACTTTTAGCCACAGCCATTAGACAACTTGAGCCTTACTGGCAACCAACCAAAAAGATAAAAACAGATGTGATCCGTGAACAAGAACAGACTCCTTGTTATAAAATCGGGCAGCGGGGCTTGGTGTAACACCCTCGATCCCGAAAATCTGGGAAAGTCCGGTGGGTCTGGTGGGTCTAAAGAATTGTTTAAATCCGTATCAAAATATACTAAAATGCTAATATTTGCGCTAATTTGGTAATTTTTCCTGGCAGCATCTGTGTGCATTTCCGGCAAAAGGAGATTAAGCGAGGGTCTGCCAAGCAAATAGAATCTGGTGTGATCACCTTCAAGTCCAAATTTATCCGGGTTCCCTGACAGGATTTAAGTTAAATTGGCTATTAAGCAAATGTTAAGTTCGAGCATCTCTAACTCAAGAGATTTGGGAATCCGGGCAGGTGATGGGGTGAATCGAGAAAGAACCATAACCCATTGGGAAACTAGCCAGATTCTTGGTCAAATTGGGTAAATATCCTCTGGTTAGGGCGATGGTTAGTGTCACTCACCTACAACCGAGGAGGGCAACTTCACAAGACACAAAGTTTTGCTGTCCCCTTTTATGCCAAATTTATGTCAGAAGGCAGTGAAGTCAAACCAGACCCGGAAAAGGGTGGTGGTGCAGAATCTGGAGTCCGCCAAAGAAGCCCGCTAAGTTGAATTCATGCCTATCATGAGGAGAACAATATGCAGCAGTTGACATCTCAAGCCCTTGAACAAATGATTAATCCAAAAACTCAAACCTCAATTTTAGTCATTGGAGGAGCCGAAGATAAGATTCATGGACGTGAGATTCTGCAAACCTTTTTCAGTCGTGCTGGGGGGGAAAATGCCCAACTGGCAATTATTCCCTCAGCCTCCAGAGAACCGAGTATTCAAGGAGAACGCTACCAAAAAATTTTTGAGAATATGGGAGCGAAGACCCTGAAAGTATTTGATATTCGGGAACGTCATCACTGTGAAGATCCACAATGGCACGATTATTTAGAGGATTGTACAGGGGTGTTTATGACGGGAGGAGATCAGTTAAGGCTGTACAGTTTGTTGGCAGATACGCCGCTAATGGAGAAAATTCGGGTAGCAGCTAGGGCGGGTAAAATAGCCCTGGCGGGAACCAGTGCCGGGGCGGCGGTGATGAGCCATCACATGATCGCTGGGGGGGGTAGTGGGGAATCTCCTAATCGATCGCTAGTGGATATGGCTACCGGGCTGGATATTCTACCGGATTTGATCGTAGACCAACATTTTCATAATCGCAACCGCTTCTCTCGTCTAATTAGTGCGATCGCCGCCCATCCCGATAAAATGGGGATTGGCATTGATGAAGACACCTGCGCCATGTTTGAAGGAGAAGGGCGAGTGCGGGTAATTGGTAAGGGAACCGTGACCATAATAGATGCTAAAGATCTATCCTATACCAATGTAGCCCAGGCGGGGGCTACGGACCCACTGAGCTTATTTAACCTGCGGGTCAATATTCTCTGCCACGGTGACAGTTATAATATGCGAACCCACACCGCCTTCCCAGCAGCAGCCAGCTTATAGTTCGGATTGCTGTATCATATTCAGGTCGCAAAACTGTTCGCATTGAACAGTTTTGAGGTCTTTGAAGTTTGACATTGAATAACACAGAGACTTGTCACCAAAATAATTCCTGGATCACCCACCGAGACAGATATGAAAATTCTTAGAATCCAAACTCTCAGAGGTCCTAACTACTGGAGTATCAGACGACACAAGCTGATCGTAATGCGTCTTGACCTAGAAGAATTATCAGAACGCTACTCCTCAGATATTCCCGGATTTTATCAAGGTTTAACCTCCGTTTTGCCTAGTTTAGTAGAGCATTGTTGTTCTCCGGGAGTGCGGGGTGGCTTTCTCAGTCGGGTGGAACGGGGAACATTAATGGGTCATATTATTGAGCACGTGGCGCTGGAACTGCAACAACTAGCCGGAATGCCTGTGGGGTTTGGTCGGACGCGGGAAACCTCCACGGCGGGAGTGTTTCAGGTGGTCTATGAATACGAAAATGAACAGGCGGGCCGATATGCAGGGCGGGCGGCGGTGCGTCTGTGTCAGAGTATTGCCGAAACTGGCAGTTATCCGGCTGAAGAACTCACTCAAGACCTCGAAGATCTCAAGGAATTAAAAGCCCAAGGGTCCCTCGGTCCGAGTACGGAAGCGATCATCAAAGAAGCGGAATTTCGCCATATCCCCTGGATGCAACTAAACGCCCGCTTTATGATCCAGTTTGGTTATGGTGTCAATCAAAAGCGTATCCAAGCTACCCTCACCAGTAGCACTGGTATTTTGGGGGTGGAACTGGCCTGCGATAAGGAAGGCACTAAACAAGTGCTGCGGGATGCGGGGATTCCTGTACCACGGGGGACGGTAATTCGTTACTTTGAAGACCTCAGTGATGCGATCGAGGATGTGGGGGGCTATCCCATTGCTATTAAACCCCTAGATGGCAACCATGGCAGAGGTATTACCCTAGATGTGACTCGTTGGGAAACGGCTCAGACAGCCTATGATGCAGCCAGTGAAGCCTCAAAAACCCGTAGTGTGATTATTGAGCGATTCTACAAAGGTCGAGATCATCGGGTTTTAGTCGTCAATGGTCGGGTGGTAGCAGTTTCGGAAAGAGTCCCCGCCCATGTGGTTGGTAATGGTAAATCCACCATTGAGGAATTAATCGAGGAAACTAACAAAGACCCTCGCCGGGGAGATGGACATGATAACGTCCTCACCAGAATTGTGGTTGATCAAACTGTGCTTTCTATGATTGAGGAAGCCGGATATACTATCGATTCAGTCCTACCAAAGGGGGAAGTTTGCTTTTTGCGGGCTACGGCTAACCTCAGTACGGGGGGCAGTGCTATCGATCGCACTGATGAAGTCCACCCAGAAAATATCTGGCTATTTGCTCGGGTTGCCAAAATTATTGGCCTAGATGTGGCCGGAATTGATGTAGTTACCCCAGATATTTCTAAACCCCTGCGGGAGGTGGATGGGGTGGTTGTGGAAGTCAACGCCGCCCCAGGATTTAGAATGCACGTCGCCCCCAGTGAAGGCCTACCGCGTAATGTGGCCGGGGCGGTGATGGATATGCTATTCCCTGGGTCTTCCCCTAGTCGGATTCCCATTCTTTCCGTCACGGGGACTAATGGCAAAACTACCACCACTCGTCTGTTAGCCCACATTATGAAGCAGACGGGTAAAGTAGTTGGTTATACCACCACCGATGGCACTTATATCGGCGATTATATGGCTGAACCGGGGGATAATACGGGACCCCAAAGCGCTCACCTGATCCTCTGTGACCCCACCGTAGAAGTCGCCGTCCTGGAATCGGCGCGGGGGGGAATTTTGCGATCGGGTCTGGGTTTTGATACCTGTGATATCGGTGTCGTCCTCAATGTCGCTGCTGATCACCTGGGTTTAGGAGATATCGATACCATTGAACAAATGGCTAAGGTCAAAAGTGTGGTGGCTGAGGCAGTTAGCGATCGCGGTTATGCTATCCTTAATGCTGATGATCCCCTAGTGGCTGCCATGTCGGAACGGGTGAAGGCTCAAGTGGCTTATTTCTCCATGAATCCCGATAATGAGATTATTCTGCGCCATACGGAAGCCGGAGGATTGGCCGCCGTCTATGAAAATGGCTATCTGTCAATTCTCAAGGGTGATTGGACGCTGCGAATTGAACAGGCGGTAAATGTTCCCCTCACTATGGGCGGTATGGCTCCGTTTATGATTGCTAATGCTTTGGCTGCTTGCGCCGCCGCTTTTGCTCAAGGGGTGAAAATTGAGCATATTCGCACCGCCTTGGCTACTTTCATTGCGTCGGCTGACCAGACTCCTGGACGCATGAATCTCTTTAATATGGGCAGTTATCATGCTTTGATCGATTATGCCCATAATCCCGCTAGTTATGAAGCCTTGTCTGGGTTTGTCAATAACTGGCCGGGGCCTCGGATTGGGGTGGTAGGAGGTCCAGGCGATCGCCGTGATGAAGATTTTGTGACTCTGGGTAAATTGTCCGCTAAGATGTTTGACCGGATTATTGTTAAGGAAGATGATGATACCCGAGGACGACCTCGCGGAGATGCAGCCGTTCTGATTACTCAGGGTATTGAAGAAGTCCTTTCACCGGTTCCCGATCCTCGGGTTAAGCATGAGACGATCCTTAATGAGACAGATGCCATTAATCTCGCCCTAGACCAGGCTCCCAAGGAGGCTCTGGTGGTGATTTTACCTGAGAGTGTTAATCGGGCGATCGCTTTAATTAAAGCGCGTAATCCCATCCTCGATACCAACCCAGAAGGCGCTAATTTGAGCGTCGCTAATGCCGAAATCAGTTAACAGGGAGCTCCGGGGTATCCACCGGCGGTGCGTCAGGTGACGCACCCTACTACCCTACTATTCACCGAGTAAAACGGCATCTTCTGGAGTCATAAACTCTAACACCTGTTGTCGAATCGCATTTTCCATACGTTTGCGAGATATTCGCTGTTCGGGAATGCGGTTGTCAAACAGAATTTTAGAAATTGTCTGAATACACTCCATAATTTTTTCCGCCTCCGTTTCGTTCATCATTCCCAGCGCCGTTGGAGATGGTTGCGGGTCTTCCTGTGGCGGCGTTGGTTCAGTTTTCGCTACCTCACTCTCACTATCAGAGTTAATATGTAGCTTTTGTTGATAGTGATTCGGAATACCCCAGCCGCGCTGTCCGGGGTGTTCATGTCCGAGGCGCTCATTTTCTAAGTATTCAGTCGCCGACTGATACAAAGCCTGTTCACGCCAGTAGGGAACAGTAAAATAGCCGAAGCATTTACGATATTCCTCTGAGTCCACCATATCCGAAACCAGTGCGCCTACACCATGTCGCAGCAGAATATTATCCCAATGGTGGATTTCCTCATCTCCGTGGGGTGTGCGCCCTAAAAAATGCTTACAGGCATTTTCGATAAACTTCAGGTTAGAACTATTTTCGTAGAAATGTTCTAAATAAACAGGTCGCACTACTAAACTTTTCAGGAAGTGGCGGATTCCTAGTTTACCTTTTTTGAAGTCTCTTTCTAAATCCCATAATTGCTTGCGTTCCGATTCGTAGGGCTGACGTTCTAAGACTTGCTGATAGATTTTACTGAGAACAAATGTGCGCTCTTCAACGGACGCATTATGGGTAGTCGTGATGGTTTCATGTAAGGGCATAGTTTCCGCTCCTATTATGCTTTAATCGCATCCAAAAATCACATCCAAAAAATACTAACTAACCTTTAGCACTCGCCGCGCCCCGTTGTACTGTTGCCATCAACTTAGGTGGAATGTCTAAGACTTCCATAATGATATCCATGTAAGGTTTCAGTAGTTGATTGCAAGTGCTGGGAAGTTTCTCCTGCATGGTTTCTTCCAAGCAGTGATAGGCTTTTAGACAGGCGACGTTTTTCTGATAGGCAGACAGAATATTAGCTAACCACAGCATCAAAGATTCCCGAAAATAGCGGGGGTCATCCCGTAACATAGCCACCGACATTAAGCAAATCGCCATGTTCATATCGTAAATACAGCGCTTGGAGTGTTGCTGCATTACTTCCGGGTGAATTAGCATAAACTTTTTCAAGGCAATCTTGATAAGTTCCGGTGATTTCGCCCGCAGAATTTCATAGGTTTTTGTCCGCGCCGGCAGGGTTTGAATATATTGATGAAAAGGTTTTAGTTCTGCGTCGCTTAGATAACGCCCATCTGCCTGGATCATTAACTCTTCCCATGCCAAATTAATTGTCGGCATTTTTGTTATCCTCTCACTCTGAATCGGCTATTGACTGTACACTTACTATTGTATACTGTCTTTTTAGAAGTGTGATGCTGACCCCAGACAAAAATCAACAAAACTCAGCAATTCGACATTATGGATAAATGATGCACATTTTGGCAGTTTTGTCAAGTGCGGAGAAGCGATCGCCACTGGTACATCGCCACTGATTCAGGGTAAATATTGAGTGGGATTACCTATTTAGTGATTTAGTTGGGTAGAATGGGAGTGATGGGAATGTGCCACAATGGAACAGAGGGGCGGCGATCATGCGTCAGGGTTGGTACAGCCATTAGGAAATAGATAATTGCTGGTGAGGTCGTCAGTAGTGATAGGCTCGACTTGCCTTTCTATGTGAAAAGTGTTCGGAGAAAAACTATGAATATTACCAGTCTTAAACATTGGTCTGTAGGCACAGCAGCGTTAGGCATTCTGGCTCTGCATAGTGTCGCACCCAGTCTAGCTCAGTATTATCCCTTCTATAGCTTTTTTAACCCCATGTCTTCCTACTACGAGTCAGAAGACGATTTAGGGTTAGCAGAGGTTATAGGTAAACAGGACAGATTGAGGACACTGGGGAAAGCCTTACAAGACACCGGTTTGAGCCAACAACTCCAGGGGGAAACTTACACCATTTTAGCGCCAACAGACGCAGCTTTTGCTAATCTGCCCCGTGAAATGCGCGATCGCCTTTTCCGGCCAGAAAATCAGGGAATGCTGCGAGAGATTTTAAACTATCACGTTGTCGCTGGTCGCATCACCCAGCAGCAGGTAGAATCCGGGGAAATCACGACTCGGCAAGGGAACACTGTTCGCATTAGTGGCAACCCCAGAGACCAAAAACTAATGCTTAACGAGGCTAACGCTGATCAGTTACCAATTCCCGGTCCTAATGATAGTGTAATTGTAGTGATTGATCGAGTTTTGTTACCCCCCGGACTCATTCCCCTAGGAATCCAAAGCACAAACCCCCCCCAGGAAACAACTCAGCCGATACCAACTAATGATAATTCCTCTAACCAGGCTATGGTCAACCCTCCCCCAGTTTCCAGAACTCAGTTTATCTGTGAACAAGGGCCAGACGGTTTACCTACCACCTATGCAGTCACACCCAGAGGAAGGGTTCCTGTGATTAAATGGTATTCGGACTATTTCAGTGGTTCCGGCTATACCTCTGAACAACGCTGTCGGGAAGTTTCCGCGCGGTTCCAAAACTTTTACAGTTTGGGTTGGTTAAATTACATTACCCACGGCATAGTTAATCGCCAAAATGTCGTATGTGTGGCTAGTGACAATGCCATTCCCTGTTCAGGCGATCGCGTTTTATTCACTCTCAAACCCGGCTCAGACCCTGTGACTACTGTACAACAGCTTTTTAATGTTCGTGCCGGAGCCAGTAGTCCCCTATTTGAAAGCGAAGACGACAGCGGCGTGTATATTGACTTTAACAATTTTCTGGAAGCCACCCCAGTAGAAGGCACATCTACTCCCGCTACCCCATCTACTCCCGCTACCCCATCTACTCCTGTCACCCCAGGAAATAATCCCCCTTCTGGTGGACCAATTTGGTAGTCGTGAAGACCGAGGCACAGAAAACCGGAATTTCTAGTGATATTTTGTGCTTCAATTACAGCCTGTTCAGAAATCATCTGATCACCTCTCAAAGTCCCTCTCCCTCTCTGGGATCCAGATTTAGGGTGAGGGCAATGTATTAAGCGACTGGTGAACAAGCTGTATCCCTAAAATTATGGGGCAATAAAGTGAACCCAAAAATTGCCGTCAGGGAGGCACAGCCGCCGGATTAAAGAGTAAGAATAGGTGAGATATGCGCCACTTAAATCAGTACGATATCCACTAGAGAACCATTCGCCATAGGGGTCGTGAACTATGAACCCAGAGCTATTATAACCTACTACTGGCATGATGTGACCAAAGGAGGTAAAATAACCATGAATTACCGTAGGTTTTCCTTCCGCCAACCATTCTTTCACATCATCAATAGTCGCGTTAGTGGTGAAGTAGTCTTTACAGCCATACTCTCGGACAATTTTGGCTAAATCTTGGGGACTGTGGCGGCTATAGCCCTTATTGAGAGCATATTCATATAACTCATCTTCAAATTGACCATAACTAACCCGACGACGAGCCTGATAATAGCTGAGACACATAGCGATCGAGGTAACATTACATGATCCCGTAGGATTAAACCAGTTATCGAGTTGAGAAAAATAGGGAAAGTTCCGCAATCTCACTTCCGCTGGTAATAACTTGGGATAAACTAACTTTTTCCCCTGATATATTTCCCCGTGTTTATCAAAAATATACCAGATTGAATGCTGTTTAAAAGTTTCACTTCTGAGAGCAACTCTGATGTGATTTCGGTCTGGTTCAAAGGCTAATAACTGAAATTCTTGCCCAGCTTTAGCACCTTGTTTTTCCGATTCACTTAATTGAGCAGAATCAACGGGTCTCAGCTTCAGAATTGTATCCCTAGTGATTTTCAGGATGGGTATATCTGTGCGAATATCCTCTGGTTTCGTGTTCAGTAATTTTTGGGCGGTGATAGTTCCCAAAAAACCGCTTTCCCGACATTCTAACAACGCTTGAAAACGGTGCATAGCCGCATTTGACTTGGGGCCATAAATGCCATCGACAGGGGGATCAAGTAAGTTCAAACTCACCAAAATATTTTGAATCTGACGGGTGAGTTCTTCATCTGTGGCGATATCTTTGACATCGTAACGTTTATCTGTATTGACGATATCCTGGAGTTTCATCGTGGGTATTTATCTCAAATGGGATAGTAGGGTTATGGCCATCTTTTGGGTCTAGCTCAAATTAATCATAACATCAAAATCTTTCCCAGAGTCTTGATCATAGTTCAGCCTAGGTGGTTGAGAGGAATTAGACCGCCTAGGCTATTAATTGCTATAGTTTCACCGGGCCGACATAACCTCAGCTATAATCGCGTAACATCTTGCGAATTTCGATGCTGTGTAGTTCTTCCTGACCAATCATAGTGCGAGCATACTCTTCTAGGTAAATACTGGCATTTTCTACGGTTTCCAGTAGTTCTTTATACAAAGATAGAGCTTTTTTCTCATGGTTGAAACTTTCCGCCAATAAATCCTGTACCGAATGCTGATAAGTTTCCTCAATGGGAGCAATTTTTTGGCTGGGATGTCCTTCTAATCCTGTGAGAATTTCCCCCGCTTGTTGAGCATGGGTGAGGGACTCGGTAGCTTGAGCTTGAAAAAACTGCACAATGGGTAAACGATTGGGTCCGGTCACCATTAAGGAATAGTGAGTGTATCGAACCACCCCAGCTAACTCAAATTCCATGATGGAGTTAAGTAGCTCAATGGTTTTGTCCTGGTCAAGGTCTCTCATAATTTTCTATTAGTCTGTGAATCCCGCTTGACATCCTTCGGCCCTGAAAGGGACTGGGTTTGATAACTTCCCCAACCCCCATGATTACCATAACGATTATAGGACATTATGGCACGAGTTAACATTTGCTGCTAGTAGGTTGAGATGGCATTAGGGATATTCAGCTTAATTTATACCATGAAAAACGAAATTTGTCAAGGGGTAAATCGAAAAATTTAATCAGGGTCGGAGTGGTTAAGCAGTCCGGTTTAGGGGAATTGTCAAACTTTCATAAATCCCGGAAATATGGGCGCGTTAATCGAGAATTATTGAACCTTAAATATCTGGCAAGCCTCAACCAAACCAGAAATTTACCCCCCCTAGTAAGATAATGTGATATTGGGGGCAATAATTAAGAATCACAGAATTGATAAATATGCCCCCCAAGGGCATTGTCAAATCAGACAATTTATGATTATGGAAAATCTGAGTGGTTTTAGGTATAATGTTGGTGGCAAACCCGACCATTGGTGTAATATGAACAAACAGTTGGGCAGATTAGGCAATATATTATTGTTGAGTACGATCGCATTATGTGCTTGTGCTGACACCGATAACCTACAGAGTCAAACATCAGAAACCCCTCCCTCCGAAACCACTGCTATACAGCCAGGGTCGGCGGAAATTGGGACTATGGAATTTCGCGCCAATGGAGAAGATTTTATCCGGGAAGGTTTCGTGAGTAAAGATGGTTGGGAACTAGCATTTAATCATGTTTATGTAACCTTGGCGAATGCCCAAGCCTATCAAACTTTAATCCCCTATAATCCCCACGCGGGAGTAGAACCCCTAGCCCAACAAATCATCAGTTTAGTAGAATTTAAAACCGTGGATTTAGCAGGAGGTGACCAGAGTGCAGAAACGATTTTAGTTAATCAAGTCCCCGCACCACCGGGGCGCTATAATGCGATTTCGTGGCAAATGGTTCCGGCGGTAGATGGTATGGCTGCGGGTTATTCATTAATGCTAGTGGGGAGGGCATCAAAAGATGGTCTAACTGTACCATTTAACCTGAGATTTAATCAAGAAATGGCGTTTACTTGTGGTGATTATGTGGGAGAAAAACGCAAAGGTATTTTGCAGCCAGGGAGTCGCGCCAACCTAGAAGCCACCTTTCATTTTGATCACTTATTTGGAGACCGAGAAGCGGAAGCGGAGGCGGCGATTAATACTCGTGCATTAGGTTTTGAACCCCTAGCAGCGATCGCCACTTCCGAGGGTGTAGATGCCAATTTAGATACACTCAGAGAACAACTAGCGACCGAGGACTATCAGAGAATCATGGAAATTTTACCGAATTTAGCCCATGTGGGTGAGGGTCACTGCGCCGAAAAGCAGATGCAAAGAGATTGATAAACTCCCACGGAATTAGGGTAAATTATCAATTACTTATTGTTGAATAATCAGGAGGATTTCATGAACTGGAAACTTTGTATATCCCTACTATTTTGGACGATCGCCATACCGGAATCAGCGATCGCCCATGGGGTCATAGTCCAATCTCAAACCACCTCAGCCATAAAAATTAATGCCACCTACGACACCGGGACACCCATGGCTAACGCCGAGGTGAGAATTTACACCCCCCAAGACCCCACTACCCCTTGGATGACCGGAAACACCGACGAAAATGGTCACTTTGTCTTCATTCCCGACCACGATAATAGCGGTTTGTGGGAAGCCACCGTCCGTCAAGCAGGACATGGGGCGTTAATTGCCATTCCCGTGAGTCCCCCAGGGGAACAGGTATCTCACAGCAGCGAAAATGCGATCGCTTCCAATTCCGCATCAAACCCCGTACAGAAATGGGTAGCCGCCGCCGCCGTAATTTGGGGATTTATCGGCACCGCCCTATTTTTTACCCGATTAAAACCCTCTGATGAGACGGGAGACAACAGCCCCCCTATAACCTCTCAAGAATCCGAAAACTAACCCACCATCAAACCTGACAAATATCATTAAATCATGCACATTTCCGAGGGTATTATTCCCGCGCAAACTTGTTTAGCTGGTTATGGAATCACCGGTTTATTAACCTGGTATTCTCTGCGTCAAATCAACCGACAAGCCAACCCCACCGCAAACATTCCCAAAGCCTCCCTTTTAACCGCCGCCTTTTTCGTCGCTTCCTCCATACATATCCCCATCCCTCCCGCCAGTGTTCATCTACTCTTAAATGGTCTACTGGGGGCGATTTTAGGATATTATGCTTTTCCGGCTATTTTAATCGGCTTAATATTCCAGGCGATTATATTCGGACATGGGGGATTAACCACCCTGGGAATTAATGCCATAATTATGGGAATTCCAGCTATAATAGCCGCCCTAATTTTTCAAAGTAGACATCGATTTAGTCAGCGTTTTAAACCTACCATCAGCCTAAATTTATTCGGGTTTGTAGCAGGTGCGTCTAGTGTAGGTTTGTCAACCATCTTATTTTTGACCATCCTGATTACCAATCTTCCCTCGACCCTGGAAAGTGAAGCCGAAAAAGCTGCCATTATCGCCCTAATTATCGCCCATATTCCCCTGATGTTTATTGAGGGAGTATTTACCGCCATGGTGGTTAATTTTCTGAATAGAGTCAAGCCAGAATTATTAACCCAATAACCCCTATTATAACTTGTTTACCAGTCGCTTAATACATTTCCCTCACCCTAAATCCCTCAGTCGCTTAATACATTTCCCTCACCCTAAATCCCCCAGTCGCTTAATACATTTCCCTCACCCTAAATCCCTCAGTCGCTTAATACATTTCCCTCACCCTAAATCCCTCAGTCCCTTAATACATTTCCCTCACCCTAAATCCCTCAGTCCCTTAATACATTTCCCTCACCCTAAATCCCTCAGTCCCTTAATACATTTCCCTCACCCTAAATCCCCCAGTCCCTTAATACATTTCCCTCACCCTAAATCCCTCTCCCAGAGAGGAGAGGGACTTTGAGATGTGATCAGATGATTTCTGAAGAGACTGTATTGATGGGGGAGTCTGAATAACCCCCCTTAACTCACCCTTCCTAAACCGGAGAGATTAACCATGAAATTTAGGATCGATGAGTATGCTAATCTCGATTCATTTATTCATAGATGGAACCCCCAATCAAAACTAATTGGATTGGGAATCTTAATGTTTGCTTTTGCTAATGTTCAACAACTCTGGCTAGTCCCCCCCATGTTGCTAGTCACATTAACATTATACACCATATCCAAACTGCCGCTATCCTTTTTAGGCGATCGCCTACAATATCCCGGACTGTTTATATTGGGGGTAGTTGGCTTATTGCCATTTATTTCCGGTCAGACCGTCTTATGGTCTTGGGGTCCCCTGATTATTCGCCAGGAGGGAAGTCTAGCCGTTTTGCTAATTGCTAGTAGATTTTTAGCCATTTTCACCACCGGAGTTGTCTTGCTGGGGACCTGTTCATTTATCACCCTAATTAAAGCCATGCGATCGCTTGGTTTATCCCCCATTTTAGCCGATATGTTATTAATATCCTACCGATATATATTTGAACTCAGCCATCAGTTGCAAATGATGAAACGCGCCACCATATTAAGAGGTTTTCAACCCCACCAATTCAGTCGTCGCAATTTGCAGATTTACGCAGCCTTAGCCGGGAGTTTATTAATTCGTAGTTATCAACAGTCGGAACAGGTCTATAAAGCCATGCAATTGCGAGGTTATGGCATCCCCGACAAAACCCATAAACCGTGGGAGTTTTTGACCGACTTGCCTAGTGCGATCGCCCTGGGAATCAGTTTAATTTTAGCCACCCTATTTGTCACCCTTTCCACCATCTCCACTTAACCGCAAATGGTCGGATTAATCCCCTTTAAAATTCTGAACCGGATGCTGTCCATAAAATGGTAAAGCATCCGACCAGTGGGGGCGATTTCCCTGTTGCCATAACAGAGTAGCCAATCCCAATATAGCACAACTTGTCTGTCCGAGTCCACCCGTCAGCGAGATTTTTTCTAATGGTTTTTCTTCTTGAGATAACCGCATTTCCCACTGTGAGGCAGACATGACACTATCAGGCAATTTGGTCACCAAACCCTGGGCAGAAACCTGATAAATAGCCACAAATAATTCTCCCCGTTGTGCCGGCATTTCTAGGGCAATATTCCCCGCATAATCCCCCGCTAAATTATAGGCAGCCGCCGCCAAAGTAGAAATCGCAAACAGGGGAATATCTAACTGTTGTGCGAGGGTTCTCGCCGTCACCACTCCCAAGCGAGTCCCCGTAAAACTTCCCGGACCCCGCGCCACCGCTATTAGTTGTAAATCCGCCCAAGTTTGAGGGGGCATAAATTCCGATATATGTTGATGGAGTTGGGTTGATAAATCCCTCCCCAAATGCCAAGTTTGGCAGCGCACAGGTTCCCCAAACTTCCCCATAGCTAAACCCAATTCGGGGCTACTGGTATGGATAGCGAAACCATAGTTTTTTGCCATTAGTGTACCTTGTGTAACTCACTGATATTATGCTATCCTAATAGGTGTCAGTTTCCCCATACAACCCATGGAAATCCCGTTAACCAAACCCAGGTCAAGGAAAAAGGCTATAACCGCCCATCATTAAAGTTATTTGGGACCCGGTTCTGGACTCAGAATAATCACATATTCTCCCGCTGTGCTTTGCTGAATAATCACCAGGGGAGGGCGCACATTAGGGGGGGCATTTTCTGGTAATGATGGGAAAATATAATATTGACTGTCTCGGTCAATTAACAGTCGCCAGATGCTGGAGTTATCCGCCTGGGTTTTGTCGTTATAATCTCGCTGTAGTAACATCTGATAAAGTTCTAAATCCCCGATAAATCGAAAATTTCCCACTACTGGGTCATCAGTCAAGTCGTAGATTTTGCGACCTAGGGGAAGCCGATTTTCTGGGGTAATTATAGTTACCACAGGCAACATTGATGTATGGTTATGGGCATCTCGAATCGCGTCTAGGTTTCCCTGGGTTTGACCTAGATAAAATAGACCCGCCAAACACCAACCCGCAATCACCAATTCATTGACAAAGTTTTTATCATAGTTAATGGGTTGGAAATCCGGCAAAGCATTCAAAGTGCGAGTCGCGCGAGAGTGGTGCTGTTTGATGCTTATTTTTAACAGATAATGACGGCTGGTGTTCATGAAATTCGCGAATTTGCCGCTACTCCATTCCAGTAATTTGAGACTCAGAAAAATTAGCAGAAAGGTAGCGATCGCCACCCGAAAAGTGCGCCAGAAAGTAGACCAATCGCCCCCCGACAAATGCCCAAAAAATACCTAAATCGGGGCAATAAAAAATGATTTTATCGGCAAATCTAACGTGGTCACTTCTAGTTTAAAAAAGGCGAAATATGCCCAGCGGTAAATCCAGCCCGTAAAATACAAGCCGACTCCTAAGATAGTTAATAAACTGGCTAATTTACTAAACATTAAACCTCCGTTTATCGCCAATTGAACCCAGAACCATGGGGGGTAGGGGAATGACTACTTAGCCAATGTCAAGGGGGAAGTTTCCGAAAAAGGGTCGAGTCAGCTTGAAGATGTTAGTATTAAATCATATCGTCTCTCACTCCTGCCATGAGAACTCCTCAACTGATGATTTGCCTATCCCTAGCTGGTCTGACGATCGCCACCGGTGACATTCAACCAGCGATCGCCCTCCCGGTAATTGTAGCCCAAAACCAAGCACAAAATAAACCGATTCCGGTTTCCTTGCCGACCCGGGCGGCGGTGACTCTGGTTAATGGCGGTCAACGCTCCGGTCAACTGGTTGAAATTAACCCTCAATATCTCGTTGTAACACGAGGTGAGAGTCGCGGTCAAGAAGCGATCGCCAATGTTTCCCGCGTGCAATTTAGCGGGGATATTTGGTGGCCAACTTCCGACGGTCGGATGGTGATTCGCGGCGACCATGAGAACACAGGCGGAAACCCCCGACGCTTCCGGGTGCGGGTGGATGGATTAGTTTGGGAAGATGCGGATAAAGGCATTTTGGCGATCGCCCCAGAAGCGGTTATCGCAGTAGATGATGAACCCGGCATTCCCAGGAGTATGAGGAACATAATTCATAGTCGTTATGTGGTGACTGCCATAGAATTTTACCCCCAGAATTCCGAGTTAATTATCACGGCGAAATTGCTATCCCCTTCCGAATAGTTAGGGGAACTGGGATGATAATTTTAACTGAACCTCATTGAGGAATGAATTATGGAAAAGACCAATATTAAGGAAGAAGCAAAACGCCTGATTGATGAACTTCCGGATAATTCGACTTGGGATGACCTGATGTATTCGATTTATGTCAGGCAAATGGTGGAAGCGGGAATAGCTGACAGCGAAAATGGTAAAGTAACTGCCGTTGAAGATGTTCGGAAAAAATTTAGCTTCCCGTCGGTGGGGTGTAACGCCGCTTCCCGTAGCCGCTTCCCGTAGGTTGGGTGTAACGCAGTGAAACCCAACTAACTTCTCGTCGGTGGGGTGTAACGCCGCGAAACCCAACATCGATTTCCCATTAATAGTAGGTGGTGCAATGAAAAAATTAATGATTGGTTCTCTATTGGGAGTAACAATGCTAGTGGCGACTCCCGCCATATTCCCAATTCTGACACAGCGCAGTTATGCCCAAACCTCCCAGACTCAGGCGGCACAACTGCAACAACTGATTGATTTGGGAGTCCAGCAAACTCAGCAAGGGCAACCTTTACAAGCCATAGAAACACTTAAACAAGCCCTAGCTATTGCCCAAAGCCTTCCAAGTCGAGAAGACGAAGCTTTTGCAAACCTTGTTCTGGGTTTCAACTATCATCGGATCGGTCAACCCCAGGAAGCCTTAACATACTTACAGCAAGCATTACCCATATGGCGGGAAGTTAGCGATCGCAGCGAAGAAGCTGATACTCTCGGTAATATTGGTGGAGTTTACAGCAATATTGGTCAACCCCAAGAAGCCTTAAAATACTACCAACAAGCATTACCCATTTTTCGTGAAGTAAGCGATCGCGCCAGGGAAGCCACTACCCTCAATAATATCGGTGCAGTTTACCGCGCTATCGGTCAACCCCAGCAAGCTTTAACATACTTACAGCAAGCATTACCCATATGGCGGGAAGTTAGCGATCGCAGCGAGGAAGCCAATACCCTCAATAATATCGCTGGAGTTTACCGCCAAATAGGTAAACCCCAGGAAGCCTTAACATACTTACAGCAAGCATTATCTATCACGCGGGAAGTTAGCGATCGCGCCGGGGAAGTCAATACTCTCAATAGTATCGGTGTAGTTTACAGCCAAATAGGTCAACCTCAGGAAGCCTTAACATACTACCAGCAAGTATTACCAATATGGCGGGAAGTGAGCGATCGCGCCGGGGAAGCCACTACTCTCAATAATATCGGTGCAGTTTACAGCGATATGGGTCAACCGCAGGAAGCCTTAAAATACTACCAGCAAGCATTACCCATTTTTCGGGAAGTAATCGATCGCAGGAATGAAGCTAATACTCTCAATAACATTGGTGGATTTTACAGCGATATTGGTCAACCCCAGGAAGCTTTAACATACTACCAGCAAGCATTATCCATTTTTCGGGAAGTAAGCGATCGCGCCGGGGAAGCCACTACTCTCAATAATATCGGTGCAGTTTACAGCGATATGGGTCAACCGCAGGAAGCCTTAAAATACTACCAGCAAGCATTACCCATTTTTCGGGAAGTAATCGATCGCAGGAATGAAGCTAATACTCTCAATAACATTGGTGGATTTTACAGCGATATTGGTCAACCCCAGGAAGCCTTAACATACTTACAGCAAGCATTAGCCATTTTCCGAGGAGTCAGCGATCGCAGGAGTGAAGCTAATACTCTCAATAACATTGGTGGATTTTACAGCGATATTGGTCAACCCCAGGAAGCTTTAAAATACTACGAACAAGCACTACTCATCAGGCGGGAAGTGAGCGATCGCGCTGGGGAAGCCGGGACTCTCCATAACATCGGTGCAGTTTACCGCGATATTGGTCAACCCCAGGAAGCCTTAACATACTTACAGCAAGCATTAGCCATTTTCCGAGGAGTCAGCGATCGCAGGAGTGAAGCTAATACTCTCAATAACATTGGTGGATTTTACAGCGATATTGGTCAACCCCAGGAAGCTTTAAAATACTACCAGCAAGCATTATCCATTTTTCAGGAAGTAAGCGATCGCAGGAGTGAAGCTAATACTCTCAATAACATTGGTGGATTTTACAGCGATATTGGTCAACCCCAGGAAGCTTTAAAATACTACGAACAATCATTATCCATCAGGCGGGAAGTAAGCGATCGCAGCGGTGAAGCTAATACTCTCAATAACATTGGTGGATTTTACAGCGATATTGGTCAACCCCAGGAAGCTTTAAAATACTACGAACAAGCATTACCCATATCGCAGGAAGTCAGCGATCGCAGACAGGAAGCCGCTACTCTCAGTAATATTGGTGCAGCTTACAGTCAAATAGGTCAACCCCAGGAAGCCTTAACATACTTACAGCAAGCATTACCCATTAGCCGGGAAGTTAGCGATCGCAGTGGGGAAGCCACTACTCTCAGTAATATGGGTTTACTTTACCGCGATATCGGTCAACCCCAGACCGCCATCGAAAACTTGGAAAAATCCGTACAAATTACCCTAGAAATCCGTGCAGGTTTGCAACAGGAAAACCGCGAATCATTCCTAGAAAGTAACCGAGGAACTCCCGTCGGCCTCGTCGATCTCCTCATTGACCAAAACCAACCCGACCAAGCCTTTAAATGGTATAACCTCGCCACCACCTTCGACCTCGCCGACTATACCCGCCTTATCGATGCCCAAGTTAGTAATCCACAAGCCCAAAAAATGATTGACCAGTGGAATCAAAACCATCAACGCCTACAATTCCTTTACACCCAAATTGACGACAACTGGACACCCCAACTCTCTCAACAAATCAACCAATTACAAACCGAAAACAGCCAACTAGCTGAGGATATCTCCCGCCAATATCCAGAAGTTTCCGAACTCTTTGAAACCACCCCCCAAGACATCGAAACTCTCAAAGCCAACATCGCCCCCGGAACCCTGGTTATTCAACCAGTTTTGTTAACTAATATTCGTAACGTCGAGGATAAAATCGGCATTTTTTTAGTCAGCCGCGACCAAGCCACCCTCGTCCGCACCATTCCCATTAACCCCAGCGAATTTGATGCCATCCTCACCGAATATCGCACCCAAATCCAAAACCACAACTCCGACAACTACGAGCGCCATCAAGAACTACTGTATGATTATCTCATTCGTCCGGTAGAGGCGGATATTGCTGCCTATTCTCCCGAACAAATCGCCATTATTGCCACCGGAAAACTCCGTTATATCCCCTTTGAAACCCTCTATGATAATCAAAGGGACCAATACCTACTTGAAAAATACCCCATCCACTACCTCACCCGCATTTCCGCCACCCGTAACATCCCCAACAATCCCCGATTATCCACCAATGTTTTAGCCTTTGGCAACCCCACCCCCACCGCCCAAGAACTCCCCGGAGCGGAACAGGAAGCCCGCCAAGTTACGGAAATTTTATCAGGGGAATATTGGCTGAGGGAACAAGCGACCCGCGATCGTTTTTACAACGATTCTGCCCGGTTTAATGTCCTCCATTTGGCGACCCACGGCTGCTTTACCCTCAATGGATGTCCGGGGCTAGGTTTAGAGGCAAATAATATCTTATTTGCTAATGGTGAAAAATTCAATATTGCTGATGCCGCCTTGTTGGGATTAAACCAAACTAATTTGGTGGTTTTAAGTGCTTGTCAAACCGCCATGGAAGCGGAATCAGACGGGCGGGAATTTGCAGCGATCGCCTACTTATTTGAACGGGCGGGGGCGGATGCGGTGATTGCCAGCCTCTGGAATGCCGAGGATAATAAAACCCTCTTAATTATGACAGATTTTTATGAGAATGTCAACCAGGGAATGACCAAAGTTGAGGCTTTACGACAGGCGAAATTAACCTTCGCCCAAGAAGGCATACATCCCTTTTATTGGTCTCCTTTAATTCTGATTGGTGATGGCAGTTCTTTTTAAGGTGGATATCTGCCGCTGAGGGTCGGGAAGTTTCCGAAAAATAGCGGAGTCAGCTTGAAGATATTAATATGAGATTAGATTTGAACGGACACCTACGATGAGAACTCCTCAACTGATGATTTGCCTATCCCTAGCTGGTCTGACGATCGCCACCGGTGACATTCAACCAGCGATCGCCCTCCCGGTAATTGTAGCCCAAAACCAAGCACAAAATAAACCGATTCCGGTTTCCTTGCCGACCCGGGCGGCGGTGACTCTGGTTAATGGCGGTCAACGCTCCGGTCAACTGGTTGAAATTAACCCTCAATATCTCATTGTAACACGAGGTGAGAGTCGCGGTCAAGAAGCGATCGCCAATGTTTCCCGCGTGCAATTTAGCGGGGATATTTGGTGGCCAACTTCCGACGGTCGGATGGTGATTCGCGGCGACCATGAGAACACAGGCGGAAACCCCCGACGCTTCCGGGTGCGGGTGGATGGATTAGTTTGGGAAGATGCGGATAAAGGCATTTTGGCGATCGCACCAGAAGCCGTTATCGCAGTAGATGATGAACCCGGTGTTCCCAGGGGAATGAGGAACATAATTCATAGTCGTTATGTGGTGACTGCCATAGAATTTGACCGCCAGAATTCCGAGTTAATTATCACGGCGAAATTGCTATCCCCTTCCGAATAGTTAGGGGAACTGGGATGATAATTTTAACTGAACCTCATTGAGGAATGAATTATGGAAAAGACCAATATTAAAGAAGAAGCAAAACGCCTGATTGATGAACTTCCCGATAATTCGACTTGGGATGACCTGATGTATTCGATTTATGTCAGGCAAATGGTGGAAGCGGGAATAGCTGACAGCGGCTTCCCGTAGGTTGGGTGTAACGCAGTGAAACCCAACTAACTTCCCGTCGGTGGGGTGTAACGCCGCTTCCCGTAGGTTGGGTGTAACGCAGTGAAACCCAACTAACACTTTCTAGGATTATATAGCAACCGCCAGAGCGGTTCGGACTGAGCGACTAATTTTAGACCCGCCTTGAAATGAATTTGAAGGCTGATAGCAAAAGTCCACTCAAGTAGACTAAATAGACAAGAGGAGATCATCATGAATTCCGATATCCGTCAAGAAATTATTGACCTAGCCAGAGAACTACCCGATGATGTTTTGCCAGATGTTCTGACATTTTTACGCTTTATCAATGACCGCAAAAAACCAATAATTCCAGATAATGATACTGCCAATAATCAGGCAGAATCGAGTCGTGCGATCGCGGCTTATAAGGCGATCGCTGATAAGTACAAGAATGCGTTGCGGGAATTAGCAAAGTGAACCAACCATTATGGATATCCGAAGAAATTGTTAGATTCATTCATCAAGATCAAATTCAGCAGCATGGTGGTTGTTTGGGGATTAGGGATGAAAATTTGCTTTCTGCGAGTTTAGCAAGACCCCAACATTTATTTGCTTACAGTCAATGTAACTTATTCGATCTGGCTGCTGCTTATGGCTACAGTTTGACTAAAAATCATCCATTTATTGATGGAAACAAACGGACTGCTTTTGCAGTAATGGCAACATTTTTATTGGTCAATGGATATTTGCTTAACGTTCCAGAGACAGAGGTTGTCACTATAATGGAACGCTTGTCAACTGACCAGAAAACTCAGCAATCTTTAGCCGAGTGGTTAGCCCATAATTCCATAATTTCATCTCTGGATGAAACTTGAAATGATAGTGGGGTGTAACGCCGCGAAACCCAACTAACTTCCCGTCGGTGGGGTGTAACGCCGCGAAACCCAACATCGATTTCCCATTAATAGTAGGTGGTGCAATGAAAAGATTAATGATTGGTTCTCTATTGGGAGTAACAATGCTAGTGGCGACTCCCGCCATATTCCCAATTCTGACACAGCGCAGTTATGCCCAAACCTCCCAGACTCAGGCGGCACAACTGCAACAACTGATTGATTTGGGACTTCAGCAAACTCAGCAAAGGCAACCTTTACAAGCCATAGAAACACTTAAACAAGCCCTAGCTATTGCCCAAAGTATCCCAAGTCGAGAAGGGGAAGCATTCGTCAATCTTGGTCTAGGTTTAAACTATAATCGGAGCGGTCAACCCCAGGCAGCCTTAAACTTCTATCATCAAGCTGTGAGACTTTTTCAAGAAGTTAATGATCGCGCCAGGGAAGCCGCTACCCTCAGTAATATCGGTGAAGTTTACCGCGATATCGGTCTACCCCAGGAAGGGTTAATATACTTCCAGCAAGCATTATCTATCACGCGGGAAGTGAGCGATCGCACCGGTGAAGCCACTACTCTCCATAATATCGGTGCAGTTTACGGCGATATCGGTAAACCCCAGGAAGCCTTAACATACTTACAGCAAGCATTACCCATTAGGCGGGAAGTGAGCGATCGCGCCAGGGAAGCGGCTACCCTGTATAATATCGGTTTAGTTTACCGTGATATTGGTGAACCCCAGAAAGCGATCGACAACTTGGAAAAAGCCCTAAAAATCACCCTAGAAATACGAGCCGGGTTAGCACAGGAAAACCGCCAACAATTCCTACAAAATAACCGAGCGATATCGGTGGCTCTGGTGGATCTTCTCATCGACGAAAACCGACCCGACCAAGCCTTTAAATGGCATCACCTCGCCACCACCTTCGACCTCGCGGACTATAGCCACCTTATCGATGCCCAAGTTATTAATCCACCCGCCCAGAAACTGATTGACCAATGGAATGAAAACCATGAACGCCTAAAATTACTTTACGCCGAAGTTGACAACAACTGGACACCGGAACTATCCCAACAAATCAACGAATTACAAGCCGGAAATAGCCAAATCGCCGAGGATATCGCCCGCCAATATCCCGAAGTTGCGGAACTCTTTGAAACCACCCCGCAAGACCTGGAAAATCTCCGGGAAAATATCGCCCCCGGAACCCTAGTTATTCAACCGGTATTGTTAACAAATATCAGCGACGTTCCCGACACCATCGCCCTGTTTATCGTCAGCCGCGACCAAAAAGCGATCGTGAAAAAAACCCCGATTAACCCCAGCGAATTTGATGGCATCCTCACCGAATATCGCGCCCAACTCGAAAACCACAACTCCGAAAATTTCGATAGAAATCAAGAACTCCTGTATGATTATCTAATTCGTCCCATAGAGGCAGATATTGCCGCCCATTCTCCCGAAAAACTCGCGATTATTGCCCCCGGAAAACTGCGTTATATCCCCTTTGAAACTCTGTATGATAATCAAAGGAACCAACACCTAATTGAAAAGTACCCCATCCACTACCTGACGAGGATTTCCGCCCGTCGCCAATTACGCAGCAACACCACCTCATCCCCCCGTGTTTTAGCCTTTGGCAACCCCCAACCCAGCCCCTTTGATACCCCCGGAGCGGAACAGGAAGCCCGCCAAGTTACGGAAATTTTCTCAGGGGAATATTGGGTGAGGGAAGAAGCGACCCGCGACCGTTTTCAGAACGATTCTCCCCGGTTTAATATCCTCCATTTAGCCAACCCAATCTGCTTTCAAGCCAACGGATGTCCGGGGCTAGGTTTAGGGGCAAATCAGATATTATTTGCCCATGGAGAAACCTTCAATATTGCGGATATAGGATTGTTAGGATTAAACCAAACCAACTTGGTAGTTTTAAGTGGTGGTTTTCCAACCGGGATGGAAACCGAATCAGAGGGCGGCGGATTAGTAGCGATCGCCTACTTATTTGAACGGGCGGGAGCCGATGCCGTGATAGCCAGCCTCTGGAATGCGGAGGATAATACAACCCTCTTAATTATGACAGAATTTTATGAGAATGTCAAGCAGGGAATGACGAAAGCCGAAGCCTTACGGCAGGCGAAATTAACCTTCGCCCAAGAAGGCATACATCCCTTTTATTGGTCGCCATTAATTCTGATAGGTGATGGCGGTTCTTTTTAAGGTAGATATCGGCTGCTGATGCTGAGGGTAAAGGGGCAAGGTGTTAGCAGTCGGACCCTGACACCTTATACATACAATCACAGAGGAAACATGATGATTGTCTTATGGGTAGCTGTCCTGAAGGTCGCCACGGGTGATAGAGCGATCGCACTGAAATAGGCATTTATGAGAGGTGCTGCCAGGTTAAGGAGTAGGCTATAATCAAAGCCCAACTGCCAAGGATACCAGGGAAAATCAAGGCAGTGGAACGCCAATTATCGAGGGATTATCCCCTGTGAAAACAGATAGTATATTCTACCGAATTTTCCAACAGTACCCCCGCAGCTTCTTTGAACTGCTGAACCGTCCACCGGAAGAAAGCGATCGCTATCAATTCACCTCTGTGGAAGTGAAGCAACTAGCCTTCCGCCTCGACGGAGTATTTCTGCCAACGACCCCAGAAGGCGATCGGCCATTGCCCATTCCCTTTCCAGAAATTAATCAACGGGGCAGCATTAATTATTAATTATTAATTATTAATTATTAATTATTTTGTCCTCTAGCAATTAGGGGCGCGCGTCCAAGTGATGGGCGAGGCGATCGCCTTGCCCATTGCCTACCTATCAGTTAACCAGTGGGTTACAATCAAAGTTCAACTGCCAAGGAGACTAGGGCAAATCAAGGCAGTGGAACGCCAATTATCGAGGGATTATCCCCTGTGAAAACAGATAGTATATTCTACCGAATTTTCCAACAGTACCCCCGCAGTTTTTTTGAGCTGCTGAACCGTCCACCGGAAGAAAGCGATCGCTATCAATTCACCTCTGTGGAAGTGAAGCAACTAGCCTTCCGCCTCGACGGAGTATTTCTGCCAACGACCCCAGAAGGCGATCGGCCCTTCTACCTAGCCGAGGTGCAATTCCAACCGGACGAGGACTTATATTATCGCATTTTCGCGGAACTGTTCCTGTACTTGCGACAATACCAACCGCCCCACCCGTGGCAAGTGGTGGTTATCTATCCCAACCGGAGCATTGAACGGGAACAGCCCCACCAATTCCGGGAACTCCTGAACTCAGGCAGGGTAACTCGTGTTTATATCGACGAGTTAGAAGCCCAAAACCGTTTGGGAGTTGGTATAATCAAACTGGTACTCGAATCAGAATCCGATGCGATCGCATCAGCCATAAACCTGATCGAACAAGCCGAACAAACCCGTACCCCAGAATCAATTCAACGGGATATCATTGACATCATCGAAACCATTGTTGTTTACAAACTGCCCCAAATAAGTCGCGAGGAGATTGCCCAAATGTTAGGACTCACCGATTTAAAACAAACCCGATTCTATCAAGAAGCATTTGCTGACGGTCTCCAACAAGGGCTGCAAGAAGGTCTGCAACGGGAAAGGATAAATATTGTTCTGCGTTTGGCTAATTTAGGAAATAGTGCGGAAGCGATCGCCCAAATTTTGGGTTTACCATTAGAGGAAATTCAGCAAATTTTGTCCTCTAGCAATTAGGGACGCGCGTCCAAGTGATGGGCGAGGCGATCGCCCATTGCCCATTGCCTTTCCAGAAATTAATCAACGGGGCAGGATTAATTATTAATTATTAATTATTAATTATTTTGTCCTCTACCAATTAGGGGCGCGCGTCCAAGTGATGGGCGAGGCGATCGTCTTGCCCATTGCCTTTCCAGAAGTTAATCAACGCCTTTGGGCAGCATTAACTATCAATTATAAATTAGTAATTATTCCGATTTGAAAACAGTGGTATAGATAGAAACATCCCAGCAATAATGATACCAAAAAGGTCGTTACGAACCCATCTGAATGGCAGGAACTCTAGCACCAAGAATAACCCGACAACCATGGCAAAAACTTGCTTTTCGTCAACCTCATGATATGGTTTTATCCAGTTTTTAAACATGATAAATATTGGAGCAATTAGCAGTGATAAAAATGGGGTAAACACTATAAAGTTGTTGCTAAAAATATAGGCAACCATAGCCATAGTTAATGTGTCCATCCAGAACTGTTTGCTTTGGATTCTTTTTCGCCAATTTTCACTGCTAATTAACTTATGGCAATACTGCTTAAACCGCAGGCGCTGATTTTTGCGTCTGGCTTTTGGGTCTAATTTAAGCACTATTTGCCATTCAGGAACCCCACGATTTTGGACTCTGCCTAATAACTTAACCCGGACAATATTCTTGAGGTTTAATTGAGTTAATTCAGTGGCGATCGCCTTAGCTATTTGGGGATAATCCACCTGTTGTTTGTCGGCACGATTAATGACAATAGTTAACTTGGACTTACTAATCCGATTAACTTGCACCTTGACTTGATAGGATTGTAGAGCCTTTTGCAGAACGTCCGTGATTTGTGGTTCTTCCTGGGGGAGTGTACTAGGCTTTATTGGCTGTTTAATAGTGGTTGGATTAGTGGCGATCGCCACAAAACCAGTTTCCGGTTCTGGCCTTAAACCCGGCATAGCCTCAATATATTTAGGAGTAGGTTGCAATTTCAGCAGTAACGCCGCCGCCGAATGAAAACGCTTGCTAGTCGCCCCGGCTAACATTCTATCTAAAATATCACCTAATTCGTCACTAACAGGACTTTTTAAATAACTACGCCAGCCCCAATTTCCCTCATGACTATCAAACAAATCAAAAGGGGTAACACCCGTCAACAAATGAATACAAGTCACCCCCAAACTATAAATATCACTAGCAAATACAGCCTTTCCCATCAACTGTTCAGGAGCCGTATAAGCAGCGGAACCAATCAGAGTCCCCGTCTTTGGTAATAGCCCCCCTGTCACCAATTTAGCCGCCCCAAAATCCACCAAAACCAAGCTATTTTCCGAGCCTTTACTGCTACAGCGGCGACGGATAATATTTTCCGGTTTAATATCTCGATGAATCACCTTATGGCTGTGAATAAACTGTAACACAGGCAATAATTCATCCAGAACCTGATAAATTTTATTTTCCGTAAACGGACCCTTGAGCATCAATTCTTGAGCCAGGTTATGACCCTCTATAAACTCCTGAACCAAATATTGATAGGGTTCCGACTCAAAATAAGCCACCCGGTTAGGGATTTGGGAATGTTCCCCTAAAATCTCCAGTTGCTGGGCTTCCTGACGAAATAAATCCGCCGATCGCTTGGCATTATTTCCCTGGGGAAAAAACTGTTTAATCGCGACCTGTGGATGGTTGGGTGTCAGTTGATCAACCGCTAAAAATGTGCGACCGAATCCCCCTTGTCCCAGGAGTTCCAGCGCAGCATAACAGCTATTGGCTGACCCCCCAATTGGGGCCGATAGTTTGACAGCAGCGCCACAGTGTTGGCACGACTCCCCCTCACCTGGGTTTTGGGGATTTGGACAGTGGGGATTAAAACAGTAACTCATAATCTGAGGATGTTAAAAAAAATTAAAGATGGGGGTGACTATTGACCCCCAATGGTTAATGGCTGTCCGCTGGTGATTAGGTGGGGATGGGCTCTCCCGGTCGCAATTTTGACCATTTTCCGGTTTCTTGTTTAAAACTTTCACAGCCAACTACATCCCATTCCATCTCGATGCTATCTTCTGTGGTGCGGATATTAACGTTGATGCTGGGTTCAACGGGGTCAAAGGTGGGATTGTCGCTAACATGGCGTTCCTGATGCTGTGTTTCTACGGCGTGGTAGGTGATACAGCGATCGACATAGTAACAGTTAACACAAATACACATATTCAAAACCCTCTGTATATTTTCAAAAGGATTGACTACTTGATTTCCCTTTCTGCTAATTTAGCTTATATTAATCGATTCTTGCTGATGGTGCTATTAGTCTCGCCTACTGTTATCCTGGTCTAGGCACTATCTCAGGCACTTTGGCGTCCACAGATGACTGTTACGGCTGTTTCTGACTCAGACTGGGGGATGATACTGGCTTAACCCCCCTCAGTACAATTTTACCCGATCTCGAACCTGATGCCAATTTCTGGGAATTTCATGGGGATGGGGTTAGTATTTAAAGTTAAATTCTGAACTCATAGTATAGCGATCGCGTCCAGCTTTTTTGGATTCATACAGTGCTTGATCTGCTGCCATAAACAGGGTCTCTGGATGATAATCACTGCTAGGAATTATGCTGGCAATTCCTATACTTATCGTTACTACCGGATGCTGAGAATCTACAGATTTAGGCACTCCAGAAGCTATAGCTAATTCTTTGACCGCGAGGCAAATTTTTGCCGCCACAAACATGGCTCCCTTCCCATCAGTTTGGGGTAGAAGCACCACAAACTCTTCTCCACCATATCTAGCTAATAAATCATTGGGACGTTGTAAATTCTGTTGAATAGCTTGGGCTATTTTTTGTAAACATACGTCTCCGGCTAGATGACCAAAAGTATCGTTATATAGTTTAAAGTAATCTATATCGCAGACAATTAATGCCAGGGGATTATGTTTGATAGCCATACATTCCCATTCCATTTTAAAAGCCTTCTGGAATTGTGAGCGATTAGCCACCTTAGTGAGTTCATCAACATAAACTAAATTTGATAAATATTGGTTATCACGTTCCAATTGTTCTATATAAATAGAACTAGGCACTTGGGGGGATATCGGTTTATAGCTAAAGTAAACACGATACAAATCACCAGCCAAAATATAATTATTTCCTAGGCTTTTAATTATCCCTATACTCTCTAAGTAATAGGCTGATATTGGCTCAATTTTTAAGGCTGTTTTGGCGGTGATTAACTGCTGAATCATTTCCACTAATTCTGGCTTTTTTTGAATTAATATCCAGATTTTTTTCAGATAATTTTTATAAATACCTGCATCGGTAGAAGCTCGATGAAAAAAATCATCAAATTTTGTTTGATGCTCATATAAATAATGAAAAGCTAGATGAATTAAATAGGGATGTCCACCGACCAAGCAGGTTAATTTGTGTAACTGATTTTCGGTTAAAGTGAGTTGGTATTTGTCGGCTAGTTCTCCCACTTGCTGATGCGTAAACTCAGGTAAATCAATCAATACACCTACATTAAAGGGAGATTGATTAATCCCTAAAGAAACATAAACTTCTGTGGAATGAACCAAAACCAGGCGCAATTTCTGCCAAATTGTTGACTGTGCAGATTTCTCATGCCAAAATCGCAATAATGGCAGAAAGTTCATGAAGATTTGGGGATACTCAAACAGCAAATTAACCTCATTAAAAACCAATAAAAAAGGTCGGTTAATTTGGGCAATTAAGTATTCTTCAAAATACATCGTGCAGCTCACTTTGTCGCCGATGTCTTCATCCCAATAATCATTAATATTATAGGCTATTCCTAACTGTCTGGTGACATTACTACATAACCAACGAAAAAATTTGGTCGAACTTTCAAAAATCCCTAAATCCGCTTGCTGAAAGTCAATTAAGACGGTACTATATCCTAAACTGTTGGCGTGGTTAATCAACCTTAGCATTAACGAACTTTTGCCCATTTTTCGGGGTGCTTTAATTCGCATAACACTACCAGGTTGGGTTATTTGCTGATAGGCTATAATTTCGATGGGGGGACGCTCCACATAAAAAGCAGAATCCAGAGACAGCGGACTATCAGGACATGGGAGACAACCAAGAGGATTACTGAATTCTAATTCTGGCGGTATAGCTTGATCCATTTTCCCTCAAAATATTTTTGGTCTCATGGTATTGTATAGTATTAACCCAAATCCTGAGCTTTGTCAAAAATAGTCCCTTTCGGCAACATCAAGAAAGTTACCTGGGAAAGTTATCGTTATCTGAACACTTGAACTGGGTGGACTTTGGTAATTTGATTGACTATTTGCGATCGCGGATTCTTCTATAGATAGGTATTGCTTGCTATATGTCTGCTGCTATTACATCCCCATTATCTCCCGAAAACTGGCCGTTTGGTTTAGAAAATCTACCCGAATCAGCTTATTTAGTCGGGGGTGCGGTGCGGGATGCCTTATTGAGTCGCGCCGTGGGTGATTTGGATTTAGATTTTGTGGTGTTGTCGGAAGCAGTAAACACAGCCAAAACCATCGCCTCCCATTATCAAGCCGGATTTGTGTTGTTAGATGCGGAGCGACAAATTGCTAGGGTAGTATTCCCAGGGGTAACAGTAGATTTTGCTCAAGCTGAGGGAGGAAGTTTAGAGGTAGATCTAGGGCGGCGGGATTTTACAATTAATACGATCGCCTATCATCCCATAACCAAAACTTTTTTCGACCCCTATCAGGGACAACAAGACTTAAAACAGGGTCTGATGCGCATGATCAGTCGGGAAAACTTAGCTGATGATCCCCTGCGGTTGCTGCGGGGATATCGACAGGCGGCGCAGTTAGGCTTTGTGATTGAACCGGAAACTAAACAGACGATCGCCGATTTAGCCAGTTTATTACCACGGGTAGCAGCAGAACGTATCCGCACTGAGTTAGGATATTTACTCAATACCCCCTTGGGAGTGCCGAAATTAATTGAAGCCTGGAAAATCGGTCTGATCTCCCCCTGGTTTAGCAGTTTGGGAGATAGATGCGATCGCCTCAAAAATCTTGATCACGTCGCCGCCGCCGTCTCACAAACCTATCCACCATTAGCCAAACCCTTGAGGGAGTCGGTGCGGGAAACCATTAAAATGTCCCAACTCGCGATCGCCAAATTAGCCACCATGACCAGCGAGGATCGGGACCAAGCCGAAGCCGAGTTAATTACCCTCAAATATAGCCGAGTTGAGATCCGGGGAGTTCTGGCTTTACTAGGAACCTTTCAGCAACTACAACCCACCCCCATAGCCGATCTATCCATACGCCAACAATATTTTCTATTTGCTAATGTGGGGGAATTTTTCCCCGCCTTAGTAGTCCTGTCCATAGCCGCCGGAGCATCACTACAGGAGTTTACTACCCTAATTAACCATTATCTGAATCCCGATGATGCGATCGCTCACCCCCAACCCGTCATTAGCGGGAAACTCTTAATGGCAAAATTGGGACTCTCTCCCAGTCCCTTATTAGGGGATCTACTCCAAGAGATACAAATTGCTAAGGCTGAGGGTCAAATATCCACCCGTGAAGATGCCATAGCGATCGCATCCCAGAAAATGCTTGAATTAAACCTATAATAAGCGCGATCGCATTGATGATTTTATCCCCAGCCATCGCCCATTGCCCATTGCCTTCCCAGAAATCAATCAACGGCGCAGCATTAATTGTTAATTATTAATTGTTAATTATTAATTGTTAATTGTTAATTATTTATAACGGGACTGACGGGGCTCGAACCCGGTTTAAAGGCTACAACCCCTATTCTACCGTCACTCTAATACACTCAATACCGATCGCACATTTAGGAGTGAGTGCAAAATGAGTGCAAGTACAAACAGTACACACAGTGGTGTATATCAAGGCTTTGAGGATATGCTTGAATTTTTCAACCTATCCCGTAAACAATGTCCCAAGGGTGTCAGGATTAAACGTAACCGGGGGACGATTCAGTTAGATATCACCAATGACCCAGAAACCGGGGGACGTAAACAACGGGGATGCAATTGTCAATTTACTTCTGAGGGTATCCGTAGGGCTGTTGACAAAGCCTGGTTAGTTCATAAATCCCTTGAAGGACAATTCCAGTCAGTATCTGAATGGCTGGACTGGTACAAGGCTGCTATCCTAGATGAATCCAAAACTCCCCTAGAGAATGACTTAATCACTTATCGTCAAGTGTTTAAAGAAATGGAGGATGATTATTTTAATGGCGTACACAAAAACACTAAACGGAAACGTTCCCGCGATATCGCTAGTGACAACAGGTCATTTACTCGCTGTTTTCTGGATGTATTTGACAAAGTGAAAGACTGGGATAGTTACGTCACTTGGGAGGGTAGGGTATAAAAGAAAAGAAGCGCTATATAGCCCACTACAAGACGGTAGTAGTCCGGTAGGTCACAAAGACTTCAAGAATCGTTACTATCGATTAAGACAAGTAGCAGAACGTGCTGGCTGCAAGAAGGCATTGGAGAAATTAGAAAAAATTAACCCTACTCAAACAGTGTTTACTAAGTCCCAAAGTATAGATTTAGATACCTTGCTAGGTTTGCTAAACAAAGAACGCAACACTGATTATCGTTCTGTTCCAGAAAATCAAGCACGTGATGGCTGGTGTTGGGTATCGGCAATGTGTGCTTTGTATGGGTTAAGACCATCAGAGATAGCAGCAGGACAAAACCTGACTAAACCGATTAAAATTGACGGCATTACCTTCCCTGCTATCTCTGATCCCCAAAACACTGAATTAGTGCTAGTTATTGGTGAGTTTACTTACTTTGGCAGTAGCACTAAAACAGGTCAACGGTTAGCAGTCCCGATGTCAAAAGATAAGACTCTGATTAACCGCCTAGGGATTCATAACGTCTGTTTACCTATCACAACATCCAAGAACCCTAATAGTTTTAACAACAATCACAGGTTATGGCTTAATCGTCACGATTGGGGAATTACTCAGGCTTATGCTTTCCGACACCTAGCCAACCAACTGGGAGAGATGAACGGGATACCACAGGAAATCAGGGCGCGTTCGTTTGGTCACAGCGTGGCAGTTAATGATGGTAAGTACAAAAAACGCCGGAACCTTGCCACAGAGCTAGGTATCCTAACACGACACCAAAGGCAACCATTGCCACTAGATATGGGGAAACAAGCCTTAACTAATATCGGTATCAATCCAGACCTACCAGAAGTCAAGGCAATCCTTAGGACGATATATCAGCTAGATGATTAACCCCCAATAAACCCACAATACAATACCCCCTAGGCTAAATACTTAGGGGGTTTCATTTTGCACTCACTCCTAAATGTGCGATCGGTATTGAGTGTATTAGAGTGACGGTAGAATAGGGGTTGTAGCCTTTAAACCGGGTTCGAGCCCCGTCAGTCCCGTTTATGTCAAACCCCTACCCTAACTGCGGTTACCGGGATTTACTCAACCCGATAGTCGTACCGTCACACTCAAAATGCACTCCATTTAGTCTTAGCACACGGGACGATTAGTGCATATCCCTTAGCAACAAAACTTAATTATTGACGGGTTAATCAATAAGCACAACTTAATCAATCTGTCAAATAGCTACATCACCCCCCAACCAGACACCGATAGGTTAACTCCCTTGTGATACCCGTCAATGGCAAGCCTATCGGTTCGTACCTCACCATTGACTGCTATCACGTCGGTCGTTTCCCCAAAGAGTGTTTGTTCCGGTTGGGGGGAGGATATGTTTCAAAATCAACCACGATAGCCGTAGGTAGCCGTAGGGGGGAACCCGCTAGGGAATCAACGTACAAAGATATCAGACCGCCTTTCCGTGGACTAGACCTATAGGGGAAACTATGTGCGATCGCAAAATCTAAATCATCTCCTATCGGATCCAACCCGATACCCACCAACTTCTAATCAACCGGGAAATATCTGGGATGAGAGCGACTACCCACATAATCCTTAGCAAGTCTCCAATCTTTGGTGGTAATCACCCCGTGCGGAAACCGATACCAACATAATCAGTTCACCTCCAAAATCTTAGCCGTAGGTTGTAGGTAAAGCTATCTGTTGGGGGTAACTCAGTTCTGGGTAATATCTGGACATGATAGGGTAGGCATTCATATTTTAGAAGTTACATAATGTATTTACATAATGTAAATGAGAAAATACATAGACACCCCCTACAGTCAGAAACCATAGGGGGCCATTTTAGGATATTGGATTATGGGTTAGGCGCTAGGCTGTTAGCTGTTAGGGCTTACCTTGCTATCGGGATTGCACCGATAAAGCATAGCCATAGCGGCTTGCTGGATTTTTTCTGTTGTCACTTGGTCGGATTTTCCGATATAGATGTGATGGTTAACCGTACCGTCCCAACCTTTCAGATTCCAGTATGCAAAGCCATTGATTGACGTTTTTTTGCAAGCTGTAAACCTTTTGCCGTTTAACTCAACCGAAAATGACTTGTTTTTTCTCAGGTAATCAAACCACTCAGGCGTATCTAGTTCTACACAAGTTCCACCATAACCCAGCAGAAAATTGCTGAAATTTCCAGTATGTAGGCTGATTACTGGCAATAACTTAGGCATTGAAGTCACCCCCCATAAAGATATCGCTACTGTAACCATTGCCGGTAAAGTCGGGCATAAATGGCGCCGGTTGAATAATTGCTTCGTGGGATGATACCCATTGTTGCTGTACCGTCACAAAGTCAATAGCAGCGTTATGCGCAACCTCAGCTAACTTAATTCTGGTATCTTGGTTGCTGTAGGGAATGTCTCGTGACATTAACTGGATAGGATATAAATATCGCGCGCTAATTCTGCAATAACCGCCATTTTTGCATATTCCTCATTCATGATTAAAACTCCTGTTAATCGTTGATTGGTTGCCGTTTTTTACCTTAGTTTACCGTCATTGCGGACGGGTATTTACTGAACTTTATTTATCAGATGTTGTGTGTAATTTAGCTGTTTAATCAGTAATTGTCTTTTGAGTTCTGTAGCAGCTAATTCTGTTTCACAATCGTCTAAAATTGATTTTAATGCTGCCAAGCCTTCCTCCTTGTTGCTGTTGTAAACTAAACTATCTACCATAGTTTTAAACTTTACAAACATCTGATTTGTGATATCTTGCATCATTTTTATGCTCCTAGGTTAATAAACTAACTGGAAATCAAGTGATTTGTTTCCATACATTTTTACCGTTAACATTAATCATGCTATATCCCCTATTTTTCATTAGATTTGTCAATTCATTTACAGTAACCAGTGAATCTAGGTAACCATCATTTTTAGCGGTTTCTATGGCTATTTTTAGCGTCTTGGGGTCAATATCTGTTACTGGTTCGATTAATTCGGGACAGCCTGCTTTTATCGCTTGCTCATTTTGTTTAGTTTTATTCTCAATACTTTGAGTAATAAAGCTATCTAAGAATTGTTCTGTACCGCTAGATACTGTAAATATTTTATCTTCCGCTAACTCCCAGTAATGGTTAAATGCTTTGATTGAATTATCCATTGATGATTTATATATCATTGAATGTGTAGCAATTACATCAATAGATAATCTGTAATTAATTATGTCTTGTTTCTTTTTTTGCATTGTCCGTTTAGTTTTGGCATAATTAGTGCAATTATTTATATCTCTCCAAAACATTTCTAAGCGAGATGATATTTTACCAAGGTTTATATCTTCAATATCAGAAAGTTCCGTTAACTCAAAACCGTTTCCCTTGTATTCCTCACTTGTCATTGATTGCCGTTTTTTAAACCATATAGGAAACATACGGCGTTTTAATTCGTTTAATTCCCAAAATGTCCAGATTGGATGTATTGAATTTATAACCTTTAATGCAAATGCGTTAAACATCATGTTTTGACCAGGCGTTTGACTACTAATTGTTATTCGGCTATTTTTCCTATTTAAGACTTTAAATAGAGATAACATATTTTCGTTTTCAATCAATAGGTTGGGTGTGATATCTTCCCAGACTAATAAGAAATTACGTTCAAACTCACTCCGTAACGGGTCATAATATCTCTCCTGTTGGATTTTGTTTCTTAGTGACGCAAATGTACTGTTAGCCAGCACTGTATCGGTGTTATATAGTGAAGCGGCAATAGTAGCTATCTGGCTTTTACCCGTTCCACTAGACCCCCAAAGAAACAGACACCCAGCGGTTGACATTAGCGTGACAGGTGAGCAAATAAAGCTAGTAATAATTGGGAATTGAACATCCGGATAGGGTAGGATAGCACAAGCTCTACATATTGACTCTATTTGTTCACCCAATGCACCATCAACGATTATTTCCTCTAATTCATCTGCCAATGAGTCGCGTATTAGCCTATAATCTAAATAGTCCTCAGACATGGTAGTGACCTCTTAATATATTGGCTTGCTGTATGGTAGTCATCCCCCCCAATATTGGGGGGATTTTTGTTGTGATTAACTGAGTTTCATCAGCTCAAGTAACGCCATCAAAACGTTGGGGTCTAATTTTTTAACCTTGCTGTAGAGGCTGTCAAAGTCGGGCTCACAATCAAGAATTTTTGCTGTCCCTTCAACTCGTTCTTCCCAGGTTTTGTACTTAGCTTTACCACCAAAGCTACCATTTTTTTTGTTAGATTTTAATTCAACAAAATCAATAGCTTCCTGTACAGTGTAACCCGCAACAGTAGGTTCAAAGGTATCTAATCCCATAGCGTATTCTAGAATAAATGACGCTAAATCATGTTTAATTTTAGTTGATTCAAAATCATTTGAATTCTCACTATTTACCTCAAGGAGTCGCTCGGCTACCCGTGTGGCTGATTGTCCTAGATTTACAGTTCCCGTGAACATCATTTTACCGTTTGTCAGCATAGCGTCACTTTCGACTAAATGCAGTAACGCCAATTCTACTGGAGTAGGCTTGTATTCCCGTTTTTTCCCTTGATATTCACTAGAGTACTCAGCAATACAGAAGCGTACTGCGATTAATTGCTCTTCAAATTTCCACGACCTATCATTGAAGTTCTGGAAATCACCACTTAATCCATAGCCAATAAGCCACAGGTGAGGCGATTGTACAACAAACATAGCGCTAGTGACTTCCAAATATGTTCCAGATTCTCCCGGCTTAACCGCGCTACAGAATGCGAATTTATCGTCATCTTTTTTACCGTAATATCCAATACTCATGATTACTCTTCCTCAGTTAATTGTTGATTGTTGATTGTGTTAGGTGATTCGATTCTGGCTGCAATTTGGCGACAAGCAGCCCAAAACAGTGGATTGCCAGATAAATAGACTCGAAGTCTTGACTCCTTAACAAGTTTAACTAAGTGAGTTTGCTTGATAAGTCTAATAATTGCAGAGCCTTGATAATCACCACGTGGTCTGTAACTACCCATTACCTGATAGGTAATATTCTTTACTTCAGGTGTTTTGTGTTCATCAATATGTGTCAGAATTTGATAAGCCACAATGATTGTAGTTTTATCAAATTCATGCGGATTGTAGTGAGTTTGCACAAGTTCACCATTGAGGCTAAATATGCCTTTATAGTGTAGATTTCTCACGGTTGATGTTCTCCTGTTAACTTAAATTCTTGTGCTTTTAGGTGTCGTTGAAACTCATCGATATTCATTAAATAAATACCTTGCCAGCGATAAGACCTGTTCCGAGTGACAAACCAAATATCTTCAATCATTCCGGGATTGAGATAATTAATCAACTGCATCTTGAACTTAAACTCGGTTGTTAGCGCTCCCTTTACTTCGATGTATTGGTTGAAAACTGGACTATAAAAGTCAGGTTTCCAAGTAATTGGTCGCCAAGGTTTCTTACCATTAACTAAAGTTAATTGCGGGTGAACTAACAGCCTATCGTCATATTTTTTAAGCAAGTGATACACTTTGGCTTCTAATGTTGAACCAAAGTAATACCCGTCGTAGTATTGACCTTTAGCGTGATACTTATTAATCATCATTCACATCCCCGAAGTAAGTTTCGTTGTCGGGCTCTCTATCACCGCCAGATTCGGCTTGGTAAATATTCCACTCCGCTCGATAATATTCGAGTGCCTCGTTGAGAATTTCCTCAATTTTATCTGGGTGTAATGGAATTAATTTTTTAATCATTTCTCCCAGATAATAAGCCAGAAATTTATGGTCAAATTTAACGGCTGTTAATTGCCATTGAAGTTGTCCTCTTCCTGCATAGTTAGGAACCTTTATAGCAAACGACATTCCCACATACATCAACGGGTCAAGTTTAATATTCCTGAGATTTAACCGCACTTCTTTCCAGTGCTTTGATATCATGGTGATAGTCCTCGATGTTTGGTGTATTGGCTACCTTTTTACGGGTAGCCTTTTCTATTTCCCAATTAGACTGCTGTAATTAGACTGTTAGGGATTAACCTTGAAGCCCGGCTGAAAATGGGTCAGGGTCAGGCAATGATTCGGGCATATCAGGGTCAACATGATTATCGGAGAGATTCAAAAAGTGACCCTCCAAGGCAGCGATATCGTCAGCAATAGCACCAGAAACTTTACGTGGTATCTTGACACCACCACCAAGTTTAATCAGAGTTAGAATAGCTTTAATGCTATTCTTTAACGCGATAATCTCAGAGTAGGTTAATTCCAGATTAAAGTCCTTTTCGTCCGTTACAGATGCAAACACCAACTTTTCTTTTAATGTGTAGATAGGTGATGTTTTGGGATATGGCAGATAAGGAACTACCTGGTCAAGAAATCCGGCAAAGTTGCTGAACCTTTTTAAGATTGCCAGATATTCACTAGGTGAGAGTCCATGTGTATCCTTGGTTTTTACGCTGTCTTTGTCAAGCTGGTAAATAGCGGTATTTTGGTCTACTAATGTATTTTGGTTTTTACGCATCTGTCAGTGATTTTCAACTCATGGACAAAATCATTTTTCCAAAATACGATTGAGTTATTGAGTTGGAAATCACTGTTTTTGATATTTTTTGTTGTTGATGATGATTATTTTTAATCTAATTAATACTTATAAATACATAAGAAACATATAAGCCCAAAAAAATAAAAGAATTATTGACTTGATACCATAATTGTGAAATGTTTAAATTATCGCCACATACAACTCAAACAAAAGACCACTATTTTTTTATATAGTGGTCAATTCTCTTTGTCTACTTTTTGATGCTGATTTATTTTTTCACACTCTTATTGCCTTCGCTGCTAACAGGAGCATCAGCGAAAAGTTCACCCTGTACTTGGTTTGGTGCTTCACTTCTCCCAACAGTTAATTCACCTAAGTTAGCTAGGGTAAGCCCCTCGCTACTAGGAATTCTGAACATACTGTTATAGGTCCTTAATGATGCTGGCTTGACAGTAAAATAGTGAGCAAATACATATAACAAGCCACTAACAGAAACGATAGGAGGCGCTTTAATACTGATAAATCTCAGTATTTTTTCACCTACCCGTGTTTGGGTGTATTTGCGCCAATAGCCAGGATTAACCGGGGCCTCAACAAAGAAACGGGTGTATTCAGCCTTCTTGTATGCTCTTACTCGAGTTCCTCTTAGGATATTACGTCTGTTAGCATTAGGCGTGGAAGTATTGCTAACAGGTGGCCTCCAAATGGTTAAATTCCTAACATCGGCTGGCTCATTAGTTACTGAACTTCCACTTAAAACGTGGAGTAAAAGCATAGGCATAGGTAGGTACGCCTATTTTTGAAGTTGCATCCACTGGAACTTCAACTACTAAACTTCTGCCTAGGTGTGGACCCTTGGCTGTTACTAACTTTTCCATCCAACCATCTTTGTATTTGTTCCATGCGTCAGCTAAAGGCATGATATTAGTTTCCTTTTTTCTAGATTATCTAAGCTAGGGTAGGCAAAATAATGATATTAACACCTACCCGATATCCATTAATCAATAAATAGCTCTGTAGCTATTACATCAATACTGCCGTCTGTAGGGTCTAAAACATCATCTGTTGGAATTGATAATGAAACGGTTACAAGACCGGTAGCCATATTACGGGTGTAACTTGTGACAACGGTTACACCATCAGGATTGTTTGCTGCAACAGATTGCATCCGTTGGGTTTGCTCAATAATTTCAAGTAATTGGTTTTCCAGTGTCGCAGCGCCTAGCGTTTTCTTAGTAGCCATAGTTTTATTTTTACTCAATTCAATATTTAGACTATAGCAGTATATTCGCTGATTATGGTGGTTTCGTTTAACTCAAAAGCTGCTACATATATGTAGCTTCTGTTGCGTTTAACTCAACAGTACGCTACCAATACCAACATTACGCTAACTACCAGTTTAACCATGTCTAAGTATGTTGGTAATCTCTTTCATCGTGGATGATAGTTAGTGACTGATATGACTCAATGATTAGGTTGTAGTTGGGGGTTGATTTCCGGTTTTTAATTCTAACGATGTCCTCGTGGCTTTCCGTATGGCATTATCAACCCAACTAGGTTTTCTCTCAAAATGTAGAGGGATTTTGACTTTGGCTTTTCTAGGGTCCTGATACATTGCTAAAACACTAGCTTCCCCTAAGTCGATTTTAGCTTGTTCAAATTTATCAATTAATTCCCAGTTAAGTATTTTCACTTCACTGATATACATTTTACTCTCTTTAATTCTTTTCGCATTTTGTCTACTACCAAAACCTTTTCTTTCCTCAAAAGTAATAGGGTAAACTATCCTAGCGTCAGTTAAGTCAACTAACTCTTTGCATAGAGCTTCAGCTTCGTTTTTGCTTGATTCATTAACAAAAAACGAGAATCTTCTGCCATTGCTCATAGTACAAGTAACCTTGATATTCCCTTTAGTAAAGGCTGATTTACTGGGTTGAGTAAATATCCTTTGTAACCTATCCCACGTAATTTTATCCCTATTGACCGACGGTAACTCTATTTGAGTTTTTTGTAGTTTTGAACGCCTATCTTTAGTCCAATACGGTGGTTTTTCGTAGTTGTACAAAACAAAAGTTAACTGTATTTTAAGATTAGCTGATGTACTGATTTCCTGAAAATCACCTGACCCCATAAATTGACCTATATCCCTATTCCCTAGTATTTCAGTTTGAGCTAATGTACTCGCAACATTTTCCTGTAAATTTCTCAAAGATGACACAAGTCTGAATCTTTCTCCACCAGTCTCTACCACAGCGTTAACTAATTGTTGTTGTCTATTTTGTTCTATTCTTTGTAGTGCAATATACTCATCCAAACCTTGAGCGACTAAGATGATAGCCTCTTTACAGTTATCGCTAAACTCATCCCAGAACTCCTCGGAACTGTCTTGGTTCCAAATAGTGTTTATATTACCATCATATTTTTCTGGTAATTTCTCTCTAGCTTCCCTTCTTTGTTTCCCAAAACTCCATTCTTCACCTTTCTCATCACCCCACTTTTCAATTGTTGATTTACCGCCGGGAATCATTCCAGTGACAGTCCTTGCTAGTGTTGTTGGGCTTTTTGTTAAAAACATTTTAACAACCCGTCTACCGTGTTTAAATAACGTCCATGCTATTGCTTTCATAGCCATATTAAATGACTGTTTAACGTATGAGCCGAATGCTGTAGATACCTCCATAAGCATTTCAGGTCCCTTGCTTAATGCTACGTGCATAGCAGCCGCTTTATTGATAAAAGCGAGACCTGCTACTGGTAAAACACCGCATACTAATTTCCCAGCCATATTGCCTAAAAAACCAGCAGTAGTGCTTATAAATTGTCCGGCAATATTTTGGATGTTTTTATCAATATCGCTATCGCTAATATTCCAATTAAAATTCCAGAAAGAATCCCAATTAGAGGTAATAAATCTCGCTACTTTCTCAAAGCTAAAGTTAGATAAAAACTTAGTAATTCCTTCCCATAGCCACCCACCAAAACTTTTGCCCCATTCGACAACTTTACCGGTAACTTTAGCCCATAATTTGCCAAACCAACCCATTTCCTGGGTAGATGTTCTTTGTGCTAAATTAACTTGTCTAACGCCATTTCTACCTATACTGCTACGGGTTTGACGACTAGACAAGCTACGAGTCCTCCTTAGCATTCTTGCACTTCTGGCAACCATTACAAAGTCCCTCTTAGTGGGTTATCGCCATCAATCAATTCGGTTTCTATTTTGATATCAGGAAAGTCTTTTTTCAGCAATTCTTGTACTTTTCTGGTTTCCTCTTCTCTGATATCATCCTGTTTTTTCATTGAATCATATAACCGCGTTAAGTCAGCTAATATGTCCTTTGCAGGGTCATTACTGTTCACCTGTAAAGTGCCTTGAGCGCGTACAATAGCAAATATTTCTTTGATTTGATTTAATGTTGTTTGTAATGTTTCCTTAGCGTCCTTTTGATTTGTAATCTTAATTTTGCTTTCATTGGGTTCCAGTAGCTCCTCAAAATTATCAGCCTCCGGGGTAAATGCTGTTTTAATTGTTTCATATTTTTCCTCGGTAGCAAAACCCAAATAGTCGATTATCTCCGACACTTCTCTACCTGCTTTAAAAGCAGCAGCATGAGCTAAACCTGCTTCGTGTAATGCTGTTAAAACAGCATTTTGGGTAACTTGGTGACTAATAGCAATTTCCATCACCATCCCAAATATTTCGGCGATAGCTTCGGCTAGATTAGGTAACTTGATTTCGGCTTTTTCTTCGGCTTTGGTCATGAGATTGACATCATCAATCTCTACTTTAACTTCAAATTCACCCCATCTTTCGTCATCGATGTCAAACCTGTACATCAGCCATTCTGGTAATGTGTTTATTCGTTTAATTCTATTTTCTGGATTCTCGGCATTAACTGTTATTTTTTCTGGCATTTCAGCAGGAAAGGATTCAGGGTCTAAAAACTCATAAATCCTTCTAATCATTCCGCAACATTCATCTTTCATATCTGGTATCCAAATTTTTCTTTTTTTAGTTTTAGGGAAATACCACTGAATATCTCCACACTCATTACTAAACCATTTCCATTCCCAACCCTCTCTGTGTACTATATTAGTAATACTGTACACTTCCCCTTCCCACCTATGATTTTTACCGTAATGATTTATCTCTGTTGTTTCCCTGGAAAATGATGGTGGCACCCATAGCCAGTAATTATCATTAGGTCTATATAAAATACCGCGATGGTCTATATAGGTATATCTTCGATTAGGTTGAATGACACCCGTCCATGTTTCTATTGTCTCTAGTAATTGTTTGGGACGGCTTGTTACAAATATTGCGCGAGCACTTCTTTCAGGGAAAATCCTATTATATGAGGGAGGGTGTGAATTATCGTCTGATGTCATACCCCCCCAGTAAGCAAAAGGAACATCTCTAGACGCACCGGGTTTCGTTTCCATGAGAATGGGTCCGAATATCGAATACCATTGTTAACATCAAAAAAATCGCCAACAGTAGTCTTCTTTACGATTAAATAATCTACCCCGTCTGCTCGTGATACATCTTCCGTCCTAATTGTGATACGTTCATAATTTTTCTCCGGCATCCTAGGATATTTAACGGTTATTTTATAATAACTATGATGTAAAATAACTAAACAACCGTTACAATTTTCAGGTAATGAATCAGAACCTTTACTACCTTTTTTACCTCTCCCGGTTTCTGGGTCAGGCTCATCATCTATAACAATCCATTCGCCACCATCATCATCATCATCATCGATATCTCTCCCCTCCTCATCATCTATTTTATCGCCTGAACCAGGACCCCCAAAGCTACGACCATTACCGCCTCCACCACTACTACCTCCCTTAGGTTTTTTGCCTCCCTTTGGCTCGTCTCTTTTTGGTGGCTCCTTAACGGTTGCCTCTTTTTTGACATCACGTCGCCGATACTCCTCATCTATTCGCCTCGCATCATCCTCTCGTTTCCACCTGCCATGGTCTTCTGGCTTAATTCCACGCGGTAGCCTAGTAATTGGGTCCCAAGGATTTACCAATCCTGGAATACCCGCTCTATCTCTTTCTCTTGCATACGGCAAACCCCTACCAAAGTCCATTGCTGAAGATGTCTGGTCGCCTAAATCTCCCGCTAAACCTGAACTTACGCCGCCAGACCTACCAACATTTTTAGACGTACTTGACCTGATACTATCTTTCACCATACCGAGTAACTACATGAGACTAATTAATAACTTAGAAATATTATATAATATTACAAGATAATTGAGGAATATTCATGAGAGGAATTAAAAATATTGCTACGGAAATTAATGCTAGTAATTGGAATAACGCTGTAGAGTTATTTAATGGCGCAATTTTAGAAGGTTTGATAACTGATAGATTCCGTTACGATATTACTGCTTATGCCTATGTTTCTAGTTTGAACGCTAGGTGTTATATCCCTAGTATCAATCAATCACAAATACCCAAGATTTACCCAGAAGATAGTTATTACCAAAGATGGGAAAAGAAACAAGATGTGTTACAAGGTTCTATAGACTTACAGATATTTTATTGGAACCTAGCCACAGAAAACGGGTTAAATCTAGGTATCGTAAAACTCCCTTATTATGGGGGAATCCATACCGAAAATTTATTAATCGAATTGATTACCAATCAAACAGAAGGGTTAGCCATAGATTCACATTCCGTGTTAAAGGCTAGATGTCTAAATCAATTGCACAATAATGATTCGATTAATATTTTCGGTATGGCAGAATATCAACTAGACACATTACCGAAAACACCATCATTAACCCAACCCGAAAATTTTGGAATTTCAGTAGGCAATACACCTACCCTAATCCGCGCTGCTAATACTTACAGATATCGCTTGCACCTACAGAACACGGGTAGCGTTGGGGTTTGGTTTAGTCATGGACACATCAGCAATTGCATACCAGGTCAATGTTTATGGCTACCGCCTAACACTGCATGGGATGATGAGTTAAAATCTACTGCTAGTATCTACGGGATAACAGAGGATAGTGTTTCGCAGATTGTCGGGTTAGAGCAGACAATCACTTACTAACCGGCTACAGTGGAATTATTTAGGAGGTAGGTGATTATGAGTTTTTCGGTTTATAGTAGCGCTCTAAATTTAGACACTCTCAATATTACTGCTAAGATACCGGGCACACCTACTACAACTTCCATTAGTTTAACGGCTAATACAATTGCCGAATTAGTGGCAGTAAAAGCTAACACAAACGGACGTAATGTATTTATCAAAAATCGGTCTACTGTACCCGTTCACCTAATTTTAGACCCAACGGGGACTACTATCGCTGATGCAGCATTTTCCGTTAAACCGGGCGATACTGTTATGCTCACTATTGGCGCTAGTAAACTACAAGCTATTGCCGAGTCTGTTGCAAATATTTCGGTAACTGTAGTTGAGTTTGTAACTGTTGATTAAATGATATGGGGGGATTTCCCCCTATTAAATAGGACTTAATTTATGACTAACTTTAATATTTATTCCAGTAGATTTGGGCAATCAACCGATGACTTACCAGAAGGTGAAGTTAACCTTTATTTAACTAATGAAAGGATACAAGCCGTTATTGACTCAAACACTGATTTAATTAAATTAACTGATTTATCTTGGGATAATATTACAGACAAACCCACTACCTTACCGGGAACAGTTAATTTGACTGGAGATCAAACAATAGACGGCAATAAATTATTTTTAGGTACTATTAGATTTAGTACTAACGTGACGAGGCAAACGATAAACCTATGGGGGAACCATCCCGGGTACGGTATAGGCATTCAATACCATACACAATACTATAGAACTGACTTCAATTTTGCGTGGTTCAAGGGCGGTAGTCACGATGGCAGAAGGTTTAATCCGGGACCTAACGGAACAACGATGATGGTATGGTATTAACTGAAAATTCTCGTCTAGGAATTGCAAACACAACACCACAAACAGAGTTAGACGTTAACGGAGATATCACCACAAGAAATATTATTTTTAATGACAGAAGCAGTAGTCCGGTTGGCAATTTTAAAATCAAGAAATATGTTGGCGGTTTTTTTGACGATTCTGCGACTATATCAGATTGGAACCAAGTCTGCAAAATAACGGTTAATTCTAGCGATACCTATGGCTGGATAAAAGGCGATATAGTTATTGCGTCTCATAGCGAATTAGGTGTTATTCCGATTTTATTGTTTTATAGAGTATTAGCCACTGGTGTCATATCGATTCAGTTTTCTACACATCATCAAGCCCATACATTTAGCCCGTCTGTGGCAGGATTGCGTTGTTATATGTCTCAAACTAACAACGAAATATATCTAGTAACTCACTTTACAGATAGTGGTTATAACGGGGTGAGTTGGGATTTATTATCGTGTGAGGATGATATCAATATTTATTTTCCCTGGAGTCCGTTATCAATAGACGTTAGTGGATTAACCCATATAACAGAATCTAGTCTTCAAACTATTAAACCTACTCATTGGATAACTTAATAATATGCCTAACAAATATGATATATCTGAAACTAATTGGTTTTTAGCTTACAATCAATATTTTATCCAAGAAGATGATACCCCACACGGGAGTAAGCGATTGCCAGATATATCGGGTAGCAAATTTGTTAGAATATTATTTGATGCTGACCAGGTTTCCACTTATTGGAAAATGGCGGGTTGGTTAAAATTTTACGCATACAATGATGTTAAACAGAATATGATGGTTAAACGTGAAACTATTTGGCTAAATGAATATCAAATAATTGAATCACCACCATATAGTAATTTTTACGCAATCTTTGAACCCTTGGAGAGGATTAAATGGTTTACCCTTTATTTTTGGAGATTAATGTAATGAATACAGTATCAATCTGTCAAAGATTCGTAATTATTGAATTAGCTTTGATAATAATTGTGGTCTTGTGTTCAACGTATGCGATAGTCAAGGAGAATAAAATTATCGAATCAAAACTAGATTTAAATAATCATAAGTTAGGTATATTATTTGAGTTTTTACAAAAATCGTTAGAACAAATAGCCTGTAAACAACAGTTAGGGGGCAAAAAGCAATCACCCCATCTCCCAATCAACAGAGATGATATTGATGATGATGGTTGGCGTAAGCCCTAACAGCTAACAGCCTAGCGCCTAACCCATAATCCAATATCCTAAAATGGCCCCCTATGGTTTCTGACTGTAGGGGGTGTCTATGTATTTTCTCATTTACATTATGTAAATACATTATGTAACTTCTAAAATATGAATGCCTACCCTATCATGTCCAGATATTACCCAGAACTGAGTTACCCCCAACAGATAGCTTTACCTACAACCTACGGCTAAGATTTTGGAGGTGAACTGATTATGTTGGTATCGGTTTCCGCACGGGGTGATTACCACCAAAGATTGGAGACTTGCTAAGGATTATGTGGGTAGTCGCTCTCATCCCAGATATTTCCCGGTTGATTAGAAGTTGGTGGGTATCGGGTTGGATCCGATAGGAGATGATTTAGATTTTGCGATCGCACATAGTTTCCCCTATAGGTCTAGTCCACGGAAAGGCGGTCTGATATCTTTGTACGTTGATTCCCTAGCGGGTTCCCCCCTACGGCTACCTACGGCTATCGTGGTTGATTTTGAAACATATCCTCCCCCCAACCGGAACAAACACTCTTTGGGGAAACGACCGACGTGATAGCAGTCAATGGTGAGGTACGAACCGATAGGCTTGCCATTGACGGGTATCACAAGGGAGTTAACTTAACCTATCGGTGTCTGGTTGGGGGGTGATGTAGCTATTTGACAGATTGATTAAGTTGTGCTTATTGATTAACCCGTCAATAATTAAGTTTTGTTGCTAAGGGATATGCACTAATCGTCCCGTGTGCTAAGACTAAATGGAGTGCATTTTGAGTGTGACGGTACGACTATCGGGTTGAGTAAATCCCGGTAACCGCAGTTAGGGTAGGGGTTTGACATAAACGGGACTGACGGGGCTCGAACCCGCAACTTCCGCCGTGACAGGGCGGTGCTCTAACCAATTGAACTACAGTCCCCTATTTATAGACCCTAATTTGTTTTTAGGTGCGCGTGCTTCGTTTTAAGCACAAGATCTATTATCAGCTTAATTCCCGGTTTTGTCAACCCCTGAACCGAAAAAATTTTCTATCCACTCCCAAACCCTTTGCTGATAGGGTTTCGCGCTATATTCGCGGTCGATCGCAAAAACTACGATCCGGGTGTGTAGTAGCGGGTGGAAATTGTTGTCGCTGACCATGATTAGCGATCGCCTTCCGTCCGGGAGAGTTGGCCCAAAAGTCATCCCCTCCAGATTATCCCAGATTACCTCAGCCTGTATCTCTGGGGGAATCAAGACCGGAGTTTTGCTAACCGGGGTAATTCCCTCTAATTGGTTTCGCAGGCTGTCCAAGGACCTAATATCCGTCGCTTCCTTCACCGATACCTCAAACAGGCGGATCACAAATCCCCGGTCTAGGGAAAATGACCTTTCCATAGCCAGCGATCGCCTCTCACTCACAGCCAGCAACTCCACCAGTCCGTTAAGCTGTAACGTCTCAGACATCAGGGAACTACCCGCGATCGCTTCTGTCATATACAGAAACTGACCATCTACTAAACCCGTCTCCAAATTATAGCGAATTATCCGGCTAGGGCTTCCTTCCTTAACCGTGGCCGCCGGTCCGTCTTGAATTAAAGCATTTTCCGTAGCTGTAAATAGAGTTTTTCCGTCCGGGGTTAGGGTCAGGCTTTCCGTAGCCAGATTATTTCTCACTCCTATATTAGGATTATCCCGCGAAAACAATTGTTTTGGGATGGGTAATTCACTTAGTTGGCGACCCGACTCTAGGGAAAACTCCTTGATAAACGGAGGATAACCCGCCGCTATATTTCCTTCCGAAGCAATCCAAACCGTTTCTCCCGTAAAAGCAATTCCTTCCGGGTCTAAACTATACAATGGGAAGGCTTCCCCGTTGGCGTCTAATATCCGCGTTACTCCTATTACTTCCACCCCTTCTAATTGGAAAGGGTCCCCACTCCAGTGCAATTTCAGCGTGTAAAATCTCGCGTCACCGCGATCGCCTTGGGAGTCCGACACCGCATAATATACATCTTTTTGCCGGTTATAAGTTATTCCCGACAGTCCCCCCACTTCTGTATCCTCAAATCGGAAACCTGTGGGAATCGTGACCGCACCCAAAAACGATGTTAATTCCTGAATGCGATCGGGGGATGGTGGGGTAATTCCTACTTCGATTAATCCCACTGTTACGGTCAGCGGTAATATGGTCATCAGCGAACACTTCAGCCACCACATCAATTTGCGCCAGTCCCGTCAACGGGTAAACTTCCTAGGATTTTCGCGGGTAGATATTTCGGGAATCTTCCCCTCTGTGGGCAATCTCAAAACAGGCTGATTTTTACCCCCCCTTTTAACCTACCAGCCATGGTGATATTTGTCAAGGGTTCCCCCCAGGTTTCCATAACTCACCGATATGGCTGGGGGTAGACGATCATCTTTTCCTTATTCCAGGGAGGGTAATTGATTGACAATATCCACGGTTTCTAAGCTAACTGTAATCACCTGACCAATTAACCTCACAATATATTGTTCATCGTCTAAGCGGTTGGGGTCATTTTCAATACCACTGCGTTTATCTATTTTAACCTGATAGCGGTCAATAATCCAATCTAAAGCTGATCGGTTCCCCAGGCGATATGCAAACACTTTCGGGGGAATACCCGCCAACGTCAGAAACTCGTTATAAATTAACTGGGTTTTATCTTTACTCAGTTTCATCTTTTCGACACGCCAATTTAACGCGACCTCATCATTTTCGATAAATTCCAGCCGATATTCCGGTTGCTTTTCATAGTTTAGATGAATTTCCGCTAGACGTTTTCCCGCTTTGGCAAAACTCTCAAAGTCGGGGGCGTAGGGAATGCGCGCTATCTCCCTTTTCAGGTTGTCCGCGTATTTTTCCCGATACCTGGGATGGTGTAACAAACCATATATATAATAGAAAATCTCCCATTTACTGATAGCCGGGTTTTCGTATTCTTCCCGAAAAGCATCTAACGCCCAGTCCGTGATGTTTTCCTGGCGGTTATTTCCGTCTTCGTCATAAGTGTAGAAAGGGAAACATTGACCAGGACGACCGCCAACATCTAAAGAAGGAATTACATCTGTTATTTGCACCAAAAAAGGGATTTGTGTATGATTAGTAACGCAAATCACCCGATTCTCTTTCTCTGTCTCCGGGGTGGGGAATATGTAGGGGAATTGATAGCGACGGTTATTTAATTTTGCATCAAAATAAAGCCAAGATTTCGTGAAAGGACGATACAGAGACTGTCTGATATGCTTCGGGTCATATTCTACGATAACCCCACGCTGTAAATGATTTTTTAAGTCTCCAGACCAGCTAATTTTAGCATCATCATAGGTCACAAAATCATCGACGTTAGCCGATTTATCGGGACAATCAAGCCATTTCCGGGTTTGTTCGTTATAGGTGGCGATCGCCCTTTGAATATTGGCGGCTAATTCATCAGGATTAAAGTTATACGCCCAAACATCGCGATTAGTTTTTACTCCATTGCTAAACAACTTAAAAATCGCCCCCGTTGCTTCTCCCTTGTCGGCTTTGGTTTCCTTGCTTCCCATGGGGATAAAGGTTTCAAAATCCGCCTGCAACCCTGCGGTTAACCAGGTATGTTTTTTGTCCGGTTTAATCTCTTCCCAGTCTACCCCACCTAAATGCTGACATTTTTCTAAATAATCGTATTTTTCCTGTTTCCGCCAAAACTCACCCACCGCTGCATAATAAATTTTACCCGGAGATTTGTTACCTTCCTTCTTTTTAATCAACAGGTTAATACTCACCCCTACTTTGATATCAAAAACATTATAAATCGGTTGATTGCTGGCATTTTTTCTGATATTACCCCCCAAATCTAAAATATAAATTGCGTCAAAATCTTGGGCTAAATGCTGCCGCATTCCATCAAAAGCAATATTATCAATAAAGCTGTTATTGCTGACAAATGCCACAATTCCCTCATCTTCAATCCTATCAGCCGCCCAGCGAAATGCCTTAACGTAGGGGTCGGAAAGTTTATTTTTATTAGTCGCTTTCGAGTCTTTCGCATAAGTTTCCGCCACCCGTTGATCAACTCCTCCCGTTTGGCTATATTTGCGGTTTTTGTTATTGTCGTTATCATTTTGCTGTCCGACATTATAGGGAGGGTTGCCAATGACCACAAAAATGGGGGAACTTTGCTGCTGCTTGACCCGTTGGGTATTTTGGGGAGTAAATAAATCGAGTTGTGATGCTTCTTGCACCGAGAAAGTATCCACCAAACAAATCCCGTCAAAAGGCTGATATTGTCCGGTTGCCGTCAAATATTCATGCTCAATATTCATCGAAGCGATATAATAGGGTAATAACATCACCTCATTGCAGTGTAACTCCTGCTGATACTTATGAGATAAGGCAGTTTTTCTAATCTCCCGCATTATCCGCATAATAAAGTTACCCGTCCCCACAAACGGGTCAAGAATATGCACCCCTTTATCACTCAGAGATTTCTTAAACTCCGTGCGGAGAATCTCATCAACACTTCTCACCATAAAATCGACAATACTCTGAGGCGTGTAAACAATTCCATGGGTATCGGCGACATTGACCGCAAACCCTTGGAAAAACCTTTCATAAACCGTGTTTAAAAAATGCTGCTTTTCGCTATACTCAGTAATAGTAGCCGCAGCCTCTTCTAAGGCGCGATAAAAATAATCAACATCTCCCAGAAAATGAGCGCGACTAAACGACTTCGAGGTTAAAGCCTCGATCACCTTCTCAATTTCCACGGCGATAATATTGCGCCGGGTAAAATCGGGGTTATTAAAAATCTGTCGGAAAATCCTTTCCGTGAGTAAATGCTGAATCAGCATCTCTTCCACAGCCGCATCAGAAATATTAGGATTAATCGACTGACGGCACAGGTTACTAAACCCTTGAAAAGCCCCAATAAACTGGGGATTAGTTTTGCGTTGACTCTCGATTAAATCAACCAGTTTTTCCCCCAACCCGCGCACTTTATCGCCAAATTCGGCCGCGGCTTTCTCCCAATTTTCGATTTGGGGTGGGCGATATTCAAAAAACAACTTTAGACTTTCGACCAAGGCTTCGGGTTTGGTGATATCCTGGTCATAGACTTGTTTTCCCCCTTGCCAAATAATCACCCGGTCAGGGGACTGAAAAATAATGTTATCTTTGGGGTAGCCTTTGGCAAATTTCTTTTGTACTTCTTTGGGTAAGTCGTCGGCGGTGTCTTTAGCTTCCCAAATGCCATGTTTTAGGGTATCATCTCGGACAAATAACCCATCAACTTGAATCCGTTTTGTGTCGGTCAACTTCAGGCTGTTTTCCTGTACCAAAATCCAATTAAACTGCTGACAACAGGAAGTTAACAAATCCGCAAAAGCGACTTTAACCGCCCCTTCATTAGCCGCCCCCAACTTCTGGAAGTTTTGTAATGTTTGGTAATAGGACTTTACCGCCTTGTGGGAAGGTTTCAGATTCAAAGTAGCCATAAGCAATTAATAATTAACAATTAACAATTAACAATTAACAATTCTTGATTATTGCCGGGGGGCAAGTGATGGGGTATTACCCAGAGGAGGTCAAGTCCTGGGAGAACCCGCGTCCACCATTATCAATGGAATAATTAATTATTAATTATTAATTATTAATTATTAATTATTCACAATTCTTGATTATTGCCGGGGGGCAAGTGATGGGGTATTACCCAGAGGAGGTCAAGTCCTGGGAGAACCCGCGTCCACCATTATCAATGGAATAATTAATTATTAATTATTAATTATTAATTATTAATTATTCACAATTCTTGATTATTGCCGGGGGGCAAGTGATGGGGTATTACCCAGAGGAGGTCAAGTCCTAGGAGAACCCGCGTCCACCATTATCAATGGAATAATTAATTATTAATTATTAATTATTAATTATTAATTATTCACAATTCTTGATTATTGCCGGGGGGCAAGTGATGGGGTATTACCCAGAGGAGGTCAAGTCCTAGGAGAACCCGCGTCCACCATTATCAATGGAATAATTAATTATTAATTATTAATTATTAATTATTAATTATTAATTATTCACAATTCTTGATTATTGCCGGGGGGCAAGTGATGGGGTATTACCCAGAGGAGGTCAAGTCCTGGGAGAACCCGCGTCCACCATTATCAATGGAATAATTAATTATTAATTATTAATTATTAATTATTAATTATTCACAATTCTTGATTATTGCCGGGGGGCAAGTGATGGGGTATTACCCAGAGGAGGTCAAGTCCTGGGAGAACCCGCGTCCACCATTATCAATGGAATAATTAATTATTAATTATTAATTATTAATTATTAATTATTCACAATTCTTGATTATTGCCGGGGGGCAAGTGATGGGGTATTACCCAGAGGAGGTCAAGTCCTGGGAGAACCCGCGTCCACCATTATCAATTGTCCATTATACATTATCCACCACGATGGATTGAGTTAATTCACTATTTATGCTATCCTAACGAGAGTGTAAGACAGTAATGTTGCCCTTACCCTCCTCAATCCCATTAATTGAGTTGTATGAGGACATTAAAAAAATTTAAGCGATCGTCAGGAGGCCAAGCGGCTTCATGCAAGGCTCTTTAAATGAAATCGATATCCGCAGTATATTGCAGTTGGTCGAAGTCGGTCAACGCACCGGTCAGTTAATGGTGGAAGCCTATAGCCCCGCCGCCTCGGTAGTTTCGGAAAAATATAGCGATCGCTTGAAGAGTCACTGCTGGCTAGTTTTTTGCTCCAACGGTAGAATTGTCTATGCTGGGGAAAGCGAGGGTAGCCTGAAAAGACTGCGGGACTACCTGTACCGCTACAAGTTAACAGAAGTCCTCAATGAGTTAGAAGTGCCGTCAATTACGGCAGTTAACGCGCCCGAATACGGCTATTTGTGGGTGCTACTAGAACAAAACGCGATTACCCCCACCCAGGGGCGCAGCATTCTCCATGGGATGATTTCCGAAACCCTATTCGACCTTCTCAGCCTTCACCACGGGGCTTTTAACTTTGAAATGGGTTCACCCCTAGCACCGCAATTAATGACTTTACAAATCAACACGGTGTTACCTAAAATTATGAAACAGGTGCAGGAGTGGAAAACTTTTCACCCCCATATCCAATCCCCCAGTCAGTGCCCCCTCATTTTAGACCCAGACAAACTTAGACAAGTAGTGCGTCCCAATGTCTTTGAAACTTTAACCCGTTGGGCGGACGGAAAAACGACTTTCCGACAAATTTCCCGTTATTTGAACCGAGATATTGTCGCAGTCACCAAGGCGATCTATCCTTTTTTACAACAGGGTTTTGTGCAACTGCGCTTTCGGCCGACCGAACCAAGTCCGTACCCCCGTTCTCAGTTCGAGAGTAAGGTTCCCCGCATTGTCTGTATTGATGACGATCGCGTAATTCGGGAGACAGTAGAGTTAATCTTAACGGAGCATGGCTACGAGGCGACGGCTATAGGTCATCCCCTGAAGGCATTAAGTCAAGTGTTCCAACTGAAACCAGATCTGATTTTATGCGATATCGCCATGCCGGAACTAAATGGATATGAAATTTGCGCGATGTTGCGAAGTTCTAGTGCTTTTCGGGAAACTCCGATTATCATGCTAACAGGCATTGATGGATTTATCGATCGCCTCAAAGCCCGAATGGTGAGAGCGACCAATTATCTGACCAAACCGTTTAGCAAGAGGGAGTTACTGACGCTGGTAGAAAACTATGTGGGTACAGCCGACGGTCATTCCCGGAAGCTAGAAAGTCAACTCGCCGAGACTTTTTCCCATAAGTGGCCTTCTCTTGACTCGGAGGAGTCTTATTCGGTCTGATTTCAAAGTGTAATCAATAGGTGGCGAACTTAGGTATACTTGAGATTAAATCCATTCGCATTAAGGATTTGATCAAATCAACTCTGCGGGTGGAATATCGCGGTTGCAATAAAGCCAATGGCTTGTAACTGGAATGTCTCGGAGCTGAGGGTTGGCCGAATTATATTGGAAATGCCCCAGTCCCTCCGCGCCCTGCCTCAGTTAACTTAGAACCCAGCAACTCAGCAAGATAGTATGAATACAATTATGGTTGTAGAAGACAGTGTGACACAACGGGAGATGATCTCAAATCTCCTGAGAGAAAGTGGCTTAAAAGTCGCGGTAGCAAGCGACGGTGTAGAGGCACTAGAACAAGTTCAACAAATCTCTCCCGATCTAGTGGTGTTGGATATTGTAATGCCTCGCATGAATGGCTACGAACTGTGTCGCCGTCTCAAGTCTGATCCGAAAACTCAAAAAATTGCCATTGTGATGTGTTCTTCCAAGGGAGAGGAGTTCGATCGATATTGGGGCATGAAACAGGGGGCAGATGCTTATATCGCCAAACCATTTCAGCCGACTGAACTGGTAGGGACGGTTAAACAGCTATTAAGGGGGTAGGTGAGGGGTAATGGTTGGAAGTCCCGATTTTATCACGGGTCAAGGTGCAGACGGCTCCGAGTTTCAGGAGCTAGAAACCCCAGAGGGTGAGTTGCATCTGCGTTTTTTTGTGGCATCGGGTGCCGAATTTGCCTTGCCCGCTATGGGTATCAAAGAAGTCCTATCTCAATCAATTGACCGCATTACTCCCATTCCCAATGTATCATCCCTACTGTTGGGGACTCTCAACTTGAGGGGACGAGTGGTTTGGGTGGCTGATCTAGGACAGTTTTTGGGAGATACAATGCAATTAAACACCGATCGCACGGAAATTCCCGTAATTGCCGTAGAAGACCAAGATACTATGTTGGGTTTAGCAGTAGAGTCGATAAACAATCTGACGGCTATGGACTGGCTACCCATAGAAAAAATGAGAACGCCAGTTCAGGTTCCCGATAGCATGGCTCCCTATATAAAAGGGGAGTGGGTTCTGGAGGATTCACCAGATAAACCTTTGCGCCTGTTAGACCAAATTGCCGTTTTGCGATCGGCTCGGTGGGCAGTATAAATAAGCTGTATACAAGGTGATTGAACCAATACAGCTATCTGCATCACTATAATATAACTAATTGTGGCTCAGGATGATTACAATTGAGGGGGTTGTGGTCATCATCAGTCCAACATTTGCCCAAGCAGTAATCAAGATACTAACTAAGCTAATACAGTTGTTTTAAGTTTTAAATGTAATTTTTGCGGTAACTTTATAGAGTCGTAAGGGGAATGGCCAATGACAGCAAGTGCAGAATATCTGCAGGAGTACCAAAAAACTGAGGCAGCCTACACAGATGGAAAATTGGACGAGGCGGCTACTTTAGTCTATAAATTAGTGGAAGACTACCCGGAAGACCCATTCGCTCGCCTCCTGTGTGGTCACATTTACTACGGTTTACAACAATACGATGTGGCACGGGAACAATATGAGGTGGTCCTTAGCCTGACGGAAGACCCGGCACTGGTGGAACAGGCGGAAGACTACTTGACAGAAGCTAGTCAATTCTGCGAGGACTCGGAGACCGGTTCGTCTTTGGGAGATATTAGCTTGGATGATGAGTTTGATGATGAGTTTGATGATGCTCAAGAAACTATCCTAGAGGATTTGAGCTCGGTAGGTGATGATGCTAACGGTTCCCTCGATTTTGATTTGGAAGAAGAACTAGATCTAAATGCGATCGATGAACAATTAGATGAGTTGGAAGAATTAACGGCAGCATCCCAACAACTAGGGAAATATCCCCAAAAACCCTCGGCAACTATAGAAACCCTGGATGATGCTCTGGATTTGTATGATGACGAAGATATGGGCATGGAAGAAATAGATATATCGTCAGCCTTGGATGATTTAGATGAACTAAGTAACCTCGAATTTGAGGAAGGAACAGAGGAAAACTTAGAGGCGATCGACGACGACCTCGGGGACTTAGATAGATCTGCAGATGAACTAGAGCCGGAAAATTTGAATGGTAAAGCCAGTGTAGGGGGTGAAGAACTAAATGACTCCCTAGAAGATGAATTTGACTTAGAAGAAGATAACTTTAATCCCCTAGAATTAGAAGCTAATCCCCTGGTAGATGATTCCAACTTCGACCTAGATGATGAGGTAGACCCGGACCTAACCAACCCGTTAAATAACCCCTTTGCTCAGGGGCAAGAAACTGACGAGGAAGAAGAAGACCCTGACTTGAATTTTGACCTAGAAACATCATATCCCTTTGTGATGGACGAAGAGGATGAACTGGTGTTGACGGAAGGATTAGATCCAGAAGACCCCATGAGTGGCTCCCTCGAACAACTATCAGAAGACTTGTTTGAGGAAGATTTAATCGATGATTCCCATAAAGACTCCCCCGCGACAAATACCCCTGGGGTGACTCAAGAACATCAAGACAGTTTGGATGATTTGGATGACGATTTCAGCCTGACAGATCTACCTTTAACTGATGGGCCGATAACTAATGAACCGATAGTTGATAATGTTGCCGAAGAAATTAAACCGCCGGATTTGGGCGATGTGCAGGATGAACTGGATATCGGAGAACTGGAACTAGAGGAGGATGATATTTTTTCTCCCCTAGAAGATATGGCTGATGCTAGGCATCAAACTGTGGCAGAAACTAACGGTAATGGTAACGGTAAAGGATTGGTGAAACCTGATCAGATCAGCCTGAATAAGACCCCAAATAATAATTTAGATGAGGAAGAAGAAAATTTCTCTGATTTCAATCTGGATGGGGACAAAATTAATGATTCAGTATCTGAGGAGTTGGAACTGGATGATATCCCGGATACGTTTGACCTCGATAGCCTGGAAGAGTCAACTGTAAGCAATGGGACGGCTAATGGTGCGATCGCCCACAACAAGACAAATCAAACCTCTGGTTCTCAAGTCAACGAATTTTTAGAGGATTTTGAAGAGTTTGATGATGTAGAGGGTTTTGGGATTCCAGATGCGGCGGGATATGCTTTTATGCCCGATAGCGCTGACTTGGATGATGATGACCTCGATAGTAATTTCCTGGGAAGGTCTAGCAGTATCCCAGATAACGATAGCTCGGCGATCTACGAGGATGATGTGTTCAATACTCCCACAGAAAGGGAGGCGATCACGGCATTTTCTAACCTATCAGAAGACTCGGTTGATACTAATATTTCGGTAGAACAGGGCTCATTTGCCTTCCTGGAAAATAAGCCGCTCAGATCTAAGTCTTTTTATATAGCATTGGGGAGTGGGTTAGTAACTTTGATTGCTGTGGCTGTGGCTACTAATATTGCTACTAAGGTTGCTGCTAGTAGTTATCAAGGGGAAGTGGTTAACTATCTACGCCGCTCAGGTTGGTTGATGACTATTGTGGCTGGGGCTAGTAGTTTTGGGACGGCTTTTGCTATGGGCCGTATTACCAGCCAACAGCTAGAGAAGGCGACTGGCGACCTGCAAAAACAGTTTGATGCGATCGCACGAGGAAACCTTAATGCCCGTGTGAATGTCTACGCGGAAGATGAACTGGGGCAAATGTGCGCTAAATTTAACTACATGGCTCAGTTCATTGAAAGCACCACCAGGGAAGCTCAACGGAAGGCGGAAGAACAGGAGGAGGCTAAGGAAAACCTCCAGCGTCAAGTGATTAGACTCCTAGATGATGTGGAAGGGGCGGCGCGAGGAGATTTGACTGTGAGCGCTGAGGTGACTGCAGACGTGCTGGGGGCGGTAGCAGACTCGTTTAACCTGACAATTCAGAACCTGCGGGAAATTGTGGTTCAGGTGAAACAAGCGGCTCGTCAGGTGAGTCGTGGAGCGACGGATAGTGCGAGTTTTGCCAAAGATGTGGCTGGGGATGCTTTGCGACAAGCGGAGGAATTGGCCGCGACTCTTAATTCGGTGCAACTGCTGACTGATGCTATTCAACGGGTAGCAGATAGCGCCAAGGAAGCTGAGGAAGTAGCCAGGACGGCGGCGGCTGTAGCAACTAAGGGTGGTGAAGCGGTAGAAATGACTGTGGCTGGTATCTTGAAAATTAGGGAAACAGTGGCAGAAACGACGCGAGATGTTAAGCGTTTGGCTGAATCTTCTCAGGAAATCTCGAAAATTGTCGCAATCATTTCTAATATTGCTTCGCGGACTAACTTACTGGCTTTGAATGCTAGTATTGAGGCGGCTAGGGCGGGAGAAGCAGGCCGTGGTTTTGCTATTGTGGCTGATGAGGTGCGACAACTGGCGGATAAGTCGGCTAAGTCCCTCAAGGAAATTGAACAAATTGTAATGCAGATCCAAAGCCAAACCAGTTCTGTAATGATGGCAATGGAGGAAGGAAACCAGCAAGTAATTGAGGGGACCCGTCTGGCGGAACAAGCGAAGCGATCGCTTGATGATATCATCCAAGTAACCAATCGTATTGATGTTTTGGTGCGATCAATTACGGCTGATACGGTGGAGCAAAACGAAACAGCTAGGGCGGTGGCTGAAGTAATGCAGGCGGTAGAACTAAGCGCCCAAGATACATCCCAAGAAGCCCAAAGGGTCGCCAGCGCCCTCAGTAACCTGGTAGGAGTAGCACGAGATCTGCTAACTTCGGTGGAAAGGTTCCGAGTAGATCCTTCGGAACATTAATAGCCAAAGTTCCTAGTCAAAGATTAATGAACCCTCGTAAAATGTGATTTTCTGAGTAAGTGTCTGAGTTTTAAAAAAATAATATTGTCCATTTATTTATACTATTAAAAAGCCATGGAACCAGAACAACAACAACGGATAATGGGTTACTTTATTGAGGAGGCGAGAGACCACCTCAATACCATAGAACAGGGCTTGCTGAATCTGCAAAGTACCATTGAAGACCGAGAACTATTATATGAGGTGTATCGGGCGGCTCACTCGGTGAAAGGGGGAGCAGCTATGCTCGGTCTTCATAGTATCCAAAAAAGTGCCCATCGCCTGGAAGATAACTTTAAAGCGTTGGAAAAAATAACGGAACAATCTCATATTGAGGTTGATCAACAACTAGAATCGCTATTTTTACGAGTATTTGATACCCTGCAAGCTTTAATAGATAATCTGTCGGGTCCCTATGGACTGACAGAGGAAACTTCCCAAAGCCTGTTAACGGAAGTTGAGCCGGTTTTTGAAGCACTAAACTATAATTTAAAAAACCTATCGGAACTAAATGGTGTAGTGGCGGAAGGTGCTACTAGCGTCCCGAAAACAGCCCCGGCTCAGGCTCCAGTGGCGGTGAAGGTTGCTCCGAAAGTGACAGTTAAGGCGATCAATAGTGCGGAAGAACTTTTCTTTTGTGGTGATGTAACTTCACGGTTGCGGGAAATGCTGGATTTGTTTAAAAAGTCGGATAATACCGCCAATAGAAACCGCTTAATTGAAATTTGTCGGGAATTGGCTAGGGGTGGAGAAACTTTTGATAAAATGCACTGGGTGCAATTTTTAGACACTGTAGAAAAGGCGATCGCTTATGGGGCAAATAGCTATAAAACTCTGGCTCCGGTGGTGATTACTGGCATGAAACAGGCTCAGTATTTAGCGCTAAGTAATAGAGAAAGTGAAATAGTGGTAGATTCGGAGTTGTCAAAATTACTGCCTCCTGTAGATAATGGGAATGGGAATGGTAAGGGAATTTTAACGGCTGATGATGAATTTTGGTCGGAATTAGATTTAACTACGAACTCGGAAGTAGAAGAAACTGATGAGATTGATTTGGAACCGGAGAAGACATCAGAATCAATACTAGATGATTTCCCATTGGTTGATTATGTGGAGATGGAAAAAGAACACAGCGGCCACCCGCCAGGGCCGCAAATGCAACCGGAAGAGTTGAAAAGTTTGGCGGATCTGTTTGAGGTGGTTGATCGTCATGGGGGCGGTATTGAAGATGCTTGGGAAGAGGAAAGGCTGCTCGAAGAAGCTGATAAACTTTCCGACTTGAACAGTGATACAGAAGATTTTGACAGCTTTTTTAGCAATGAACCGCCGTCTAATGAAAGCAACTTTAAGCCGGTTTCTGATGATGATGACGATTTAACTAGCCTCCTGTTAGAAGAACTAGAATCAAGCGATCGACCGACCCCAGAAAATTCTCCAGCCGATTCTAAACCTGTCAAGAAAAGTAGTAATGATGACCCGGATAATTTTATCCAACAGTTGTTGGAACTTGATGATGAGGAACAGGAAACAACTGTCGCGCCTGAAAGTTCAACAGGGATTGGTCAATCATTAGATACCCCGGATCCTTGGGAGAGTGATAATCAAGATGGGGGGACTGATGGGGATCTTGATTGGTTTGAGGTGTTAGCCCGTGAGGATAACAACAATGGCAAATTAACCTCTAGTGTAGACACTATTGCTGAGGACAAACAGGTTCAAACGCCACCTGAGTCGAAGTGGGATGATAGAACTGCAGATTTGTTTGATTTTGATGATTTGTTTGGTAGTAGCGACACGGAGGAAACCGTAGAGTGCGTTAGCTTGGGTAGCAAAAAAAACACTGGGAAAACCGACCAACTGGGTAACGCACCGAAAACTGAAAGCACACCATTACCAGCCTCGTCGCAGACAACTGACAACATAACCACGACTCCAGATGTGGGGTTAGATAGTGATTGGGAAGATGATTTGAGTCTCCTGGATGATTTGCTAGGGTCTACGGATGATCAAAATACGACTGATGATGATAATGCTGATGATGGGGTGCTATCTGATCTCGATCGCCTTTTGGGTGAAACAGCACCGCCAGGGGCGCAATCGAGTACCTGGGAAGAACAGAGGGCTCGATCCTGTGAGGATGATGAGTTCAAGGAGTTGGCTGAACTGCTGGAAGAACCCATAGCCGCCCAATATAGCCCGTCTTATCAAAAATCTCAAACTACTAAGTTTGATCCGATCGCTAAAGTTCCGGTGAAAGAATTGGATAATCTCAGTAACCTGATTGGGGAACTGGTGGTTAACCGCAATAGCCTGGAACAAGACCAAGAAAGGATGCGACAGTTTTTAGATAACCTGCTGGATCAGGTGTCGCTGCTAAGTGATGTGGGTCAGCGGATGCAGGATTTCTATGAGCGATCGCTGCTGGAAATTTCCCTATTGTCTAATCGGCAAAAATCAGCTTCTTTCCACGGAAGTTATCATGGCGGTGGTGATGAACACCCGACTAGATCAGATCCTAACACTTTTGACTCCACAGAACTCGATCGCTTTACCCCCTTCCACACACTCTCTCAAGAAATTATTGAGTTGGTGGTGCGGGTGCGAGAGTCGGCCGCTGATATTGAATTCTTGGTGGAAGAAGCAGATCAGGTGAGTCGCCAACTGCGCCAAGTAACTAATCAGTTACAGGAAGGCTTGAATAAAGCGAGAATGGAACAGTTCGCCGGGGCAACCGATGGCCTGAAACGTCCGGTGCGGGATCTGTCGATTAAGTGTGGTAAACAGGCGGAATTGGTGGTGGAAGGTCGAGATACCCTCATAGATAAAATGCTTTTGGGTAAACTGCGCGACCCTCTCACTCACTTGGTAAATAATGCGATCGCTCACGGTATCGAATCCCCAGAAGTCCGTAAGGCGGCGGGTAAGTCGCCCACGGGTCAGATTACCATTAAGGTTTTCCACCAAGGCAACCAAACGGTGTTATCGGTTTCTGATGATGGGGCGGGAATTAATGTGAATCGGGTTAAGGAAAAAGCTATACAGAAGGGTTTATTGACCCTGGAATCCGCTTCAAATCTGCCAGACCATGATACATACAATTTGCTTTTCCTGCCGGGTTTTACTACCCAGGATCAGGCGGGTGATATTGCAGGTAGAGGGGTTGGTATGGATGTGGTGCGGACGAATTTGGCGGAAATTCGAGGCAATATTACTACCGATTCGGTATTGGGAGAGGGAACTACCTTTACGATCCGCCTCCCACTCAATATGAGTATCTCCCGGGCGCTTTGTTGTATTAGCGATCGGGCTCGGATTGCTTTCCCTATGGATGGGGTGGAGGATATGATCGATGTGCCTCGTGAGCAAATTAAAACAGGACCAGACGGTAAACAGACCCTAGAATGGCGGGGTTCGGTGCTGCCTTTCCGCCACCTGCGAGAATTACTTACCTATAAGCGCCATTTGGGTCGCGGCGGTGTTTATGGTGCGAATATCGAAGAGGATATGATTTCTGTGATTGTACTACGGGCGGCGCTTAATTATCTGGCTGTTCAAGTTGATCAGGTTTTGGTAGAACAGGAAATCGTAATTAAACAGCTTGAAGGTCCGGTACCTAAACCTATTGGTATCGCCGGGGCGACTGTTTTGGGGGATGGTCAAATTGTGGCGATCGCCGATGTTTTAGAATTAATTGACCTGGCTACTGATCGGGTACGCCGAACTGTAGAAACCATGAGATGGGATGATAATCTCCCCAGTGAACCCATAGATGCTCCCGCCTCTAAAACTGAGCCGACTGTGCTGATTGTTGATGATTCGATTACAGTGCGATCGTTGTTGTCTATGACCTTTGAAAAATCCGGCTATCGGGTTGAAGAAGCCCGCGACGGTAAGGAAGCCTGGGAAAAACTTAAATCTGGCTTACCCTGTGATATCGTCTTCTGCGATATTGAAATGCCCCGTATGGACGGCTTGGAACTTCTCTCGCGAATGCAGAAAGACCCACAACTCGAAGGTCTACCTATTGCTATGTTAACTTCTAGGGGCGCTGACAGACACCGCCAGATGGCTTATCAATTAGGCGCGAGAGGCTATTTTACTAAGCCTTACCTAGAAGAACAATTACTCGAAGCGGCGGGGCGAATGTTACGCGGTGAAATTGTCGGGAAACCAGCAGGCGCTAAAGTGAAGCTGGGGGCGGGCGATCAGACTCGAGCTGTGTGCTAGTCGTGCTGGTGTTTGGGTCCTATGGTCTGTGTGCGAGTGGTGCTGGTGTTTCCGATAGGCGGACTTGCACCTGCCGCGTGGTGGCGCGTGTTCTGTGCTGTTTGTGGGGTGCATGGTCTTAGGCGCATCGTCGTCGGTGGGGTTTTTAAAGTTGATTTGTGGGAATTATGGCTGATCGCGGAACCCGCAAGGGCGGGTTTTCAAAGCCTACCTGCGGGAATTATGGCTGACTGCGGAACCCGCAAGGGCGGGTTTTCAAAGCCTACCTGCGGGAATTATGGCTGACTGCGGAACCCGCAAGGGCGGGTTTTCAAAGCCTACCTGCGGGAATTATGGCTGACTGCGGAACCCGCAAGGGCGGGTTTTCAAAGCCTACCTGCGGGAATTATGGCTGACTGCGGAACCCGCAAGGGCGGGTTTTCAAAGCCTACCTGCGGGAATTATGGCTGACTGCGGAACCCGCAAGGGCGGGTTTTCAAAGCCTACCTGCGGGAATTATGGCTGACTGCGGAACCCGCAAGGGCGGGTTTTCAAAGCCTACCTGCGGGAATTATGGCTGACTGCGGAACCCGCAAGGGCGGGTTTTCAAAGCCTACCTGCGGGAATTATGGCTGACTGCGGAACCCGCAAGGGCGGGTTTTCAAAGCCTACCTGCGGGAATTATGGCTGACTGCGGAACCCGCAAGGGCGGGTTTTCAAAGCCTACCTGCGGGAATTATGGCTGACTGCGGAACCCGCAAGGGCGGGTTTTCAAAGCCTACCTGCGGGAATTATGGCTGACTGCGGAACCCGCAAGGGCGGGTTTTCAAAGCCTACCTGCGGGAATTATGGCTGACTGCGGAACCCGCAAGGGCGGGTTTTCAAAGCCTACCTGCGGGAATTATGGCTGACTGCGGAACCCGCAAGGGCGGGTTTTCAAAGCCTACCTGCGGGAATTATGGCTGACTGCGGAACCCGCAAGGGCGGGTTTTCAAAGCCTACCTGCGGGAATTATGGCTGACTGCGGAACCCGCAAGGGCGGGTTTTCAAAGCCTACCTGCGGGAATTATGGCTGACTGCGGAACCCGCAAGGGCGGGTTTTCAAAGCCTACCTGCGGGAATTATGGCTGACTGCGGAACCCGCCCCTACTACCACCCGCCCCTCTTCTACCAGTCTTGTAGCCGTACCGTGCAAAGGGCAGAGCTGTGTGCGAGTGGTGCTGGTGTTTGGGTCCTATGGGGCGGGTGTATATAGTTGGCTGGAATTAATAATTAATAATTAATAATTAATAATTGGTGTATGGGGTTGGCTGGTTTTTCCTCTGTTCGCTGGGTCTCTGGGCGTTTCGCTGCCAAGGCATGGTCTGTGTGCGAGTGGTGCTGGTGTTTCCGATGGCTGATCGCGCACCCGCGGGCGGGTGTATATAGTTGGCTGGAATTAATAATTAATAATTAATAATTAATAATTAATAATTGGTGTATGGGGTTGGCTGGTTTTTCCTCTGTTCGCTGGGTCTCTGGGCGTTTCGCTGCCAAGGCATGGTCTGTGTGCGAGTGGTGCTGGTGTTTCCGATGGCTGATCGCGCACCCTGGGGGCGAGTGTATATAGTTGGCTGGAATTAATAATTAATAATTAATAATTAATTATTAATTATTAATTATTAATTATTAATACAGGCTTTATCTCAATCATTAAGGACAGCAACAACACTTGGTAAACCAGTTATTCAAACACTGTAAATCCACAAGGCTTACCGCCACTTCTACCAATCTCACTAATAATTCCATGGTCTCCGTCCTGAACTTGCACACTAAACTTTTGAGCTGTGACCACATCATCTCTATCGGGTTAAACTCAGGGGAATACACCGGCAGATATTCTACCCTGGCTCCTACTGACTCTATCATTTCTTTGACTTCTTCTCGATGATGAGAATTTCAGTTATCCATTACCACTACATCTCCTTTTTTTAATTTTGGCAATAAATCTAACTTGATGAATTGGAGAAAATCCTCTTTTTTCATGGACCCTTCTAATGTTTGAGTCGCTACCACTCCGGAGAGCTTAATTGCACAAATTATTGTCATTTTTTGACCTCGATAGGATTTCCGCAGTTCATAGACTTTTTTCCCTTTCGTCGCTCTGGCTAACGGTCTGCTCATCCCTACCCATAACCCACTGTCATCAATAAACACAAGCTTTTCAGGAGCTACATCTCTAATTCTTTACCAATAATCTACTCGCGCTTTCTGTACTTCTTCTGTTACTACTTTTTCGCTCCTGTATGTTTTTTTTGAGACTTATATCGTGCTGCTTTAAAAATCTATCTATCATGGTCGTACTGACATTTATGCCCAGCTTGTCTCTGAGCTTATCACTATATTGCCATAAGGTCAGGTCGGGGTGGGCTTCTACAATATCTATCACGGCTTCCTCATGCTGAGATCAAATGCTTTTCTTTTTAGTGCCACACTTACGAGGAGATAAGTCTCCCGTTAATCGATACTGTTTGACCAGTCGCCTTACCGTGTCTGGACTCACCAAAAAGCGCTTCGCTACTTTTCGGATAGAAGTGTCTCCTTTTTCATAGGCTTCTACTATCTTTTTCCGAAAATCTAAAGAGTAACGGCTCATGGTAGTTGGTTGTGATAACTTATACAATAGCCATACATTATACCGTACTTTGTGTTTTGTGTAAAGGCTGTAATTGGTGTATGGGGTTGGCTGGTTTTTCCTCTGTTCGCTGGGTCTCTGGGCGTTTCGCTGCCAAGGCATGGTCTGTGTGCGAGTGGTGCTGGTGTTTCCGATGGCTGATCGCGCACCCTGGGGGCGAGTGTATATAGTTGGCTGGAATTAATAATTAATAATTAATAATTAATAATTAATAATTGGTGTATGGGGTTGGCCTAAGTACAGGACAAAAGTTGTAGAGCCTGGTGAAACCGCCCTGAAAACAAAGGCAGATTAGAGAAAGTGCGGCGTAGAAAATCGAAGCCAGTGCGGAAAAGACTCTGGGAGCGTCGTCCGTGAGCCTTCAAAGGAATGGGTGAACCTTGGTGAATCCACAAACCCACCTTCATAGCCCAAGTATAGCATTAGTCAAGGTGGTTAGGACGCAGCTTTGAGAACGGAATCCATGGCATCATGGAGAGAATCAAACTGCTCACGTGCAGTGGCGAATACGGGCTTTCAGCCACGACCAACATTTCTCTATCTTGTTGAGGTCTGGCGAATAAGGCGGAAGATAGAGTAAACGGCATTGAGCTGCCTCCACCAGTTCAGCAATCCGTCCCCCTTTATGAAACGTTGCATTGTCCAATACTAGAGTCTGACCTGGCTTCAATGTTGGAATTAAGATGAACTCCAACCACAACTCAAACACTGTCCGATGACAACAACCCTCAAAGCTAAAGGGAGCTAAGAGTTGTTGATGACACCATGCGGCTATCATACTTACCCTGCCCTGCCTCTTCCCTGATTTGAGTGCATGGAAGCGTTTTCCTTCCTCGCAGTAACCATAAGGGTAATCCGAGTCCTGACTATTCATGCCGGCTTCATCGAGGTAGACCACTTCTTCCGGCTCCATCTGTTCAATCTGAGCCATAAACTCCTCTCGCTGTTGCTCATCACGTTCTTGGTAGCCGTAAGTTTTTTTTCTGGTGAAGCCAATTTTCTTCAAGGCTCTGGATATGGTGCGAGGAGAGATGTCGTCATCCCAAAGTTCAGCCATTTGAGCTGCTGTTTTGTCGCCATGCTCTTGGGCAAAAGCCTTGAATTTTTGCCAGTCGGTAATTTTGTGGTTATTGCCAGGTCGGTGATGAGGTTTAGGGAGGAAGTCTCCGGTCTGTGCTTTTCTTTGCAGCCAGAGATTAATGGTGTTCCGGCTGACATGGAAAACTTGACTGGCTTCTGTTTTGGGCATACCGTCTAGTTCAATGGCATCAATAACTTTTTGTCTGAGGTCGTAACTATAGGGGGCTGGCATTTTGGGTCTTCTTAGTCATCTCGTCCTCTCCATTATACGTCCTAAGTGTTCTGTCTTGTGCTATAAAAGCCAGGCTAAGCAAAGCCAATAAACGGCTCAAGCGCTCAGGGTCCTTAAAGTGAGTCGATTCGAGACAGAAGCCCCGAGTCTTCAAGGCTCCGAAGAGGTTTTCAATACCCCAACGCCGAGCATAGTCGGGGAGGGCCGTTTCGGGGCAAGCGTTAGTGATGAGAATCAACAACTCCCCCGAATCAGCCAGACGAGAGCCAATGACGTAAACCTGCCGTCCCCAAACCCAACGGCGACCCGAAAGCTGGCGAAATTCTCCGGGTCGCAGAGAATCAAACATTCGTTCGCCGCTACGCCGAGTTCCTCCTAACTTAGGACTAATCAGCTCGCTGTGGCGGATGCGTAGGCGGAAAGGAACCTCGGGGTCGATGAGAAGATACGAGAGCCAATCTCGCCCCACAAATTCCCGGTCAGCGGTCAGACAAGCCACCTCCACGTCAGGAAATAGTGCCTCGAAGCGGTCGAATAAGTCCATGCGTTCGCCACTGTTGCTATTGCCCTTTTTGTCAAGCATCTTCCACAGCAGGGGAAAGGCAATCCCCTCGTGGACGACTGCCAACATCAAGATGTTGAAATGGGTTTGACCGAAAGACCAACAGGTGCGGTCGAGACTAAGAGTCCAAGGTTGGGGAATGTCAATGAGGCTAACGACGAAACGGGCAATCTCTGCCCGGTCAAATTTGAATTGCCGAAAAAACGTTGTAATCGCTGGTAATTTGAGGAAATTTGCACAGGATTTGCGAATACAGTCGCTATTTCCATCAGATTAACCGTCTTTGTTTGGAATAGCGCCATCAGGAACAGGCAGACAAAGTTTAATCTCGCCCCGTGCCAGGGCAAGTGAGGGCGCAAAGTGTCTCGTAATCGGTTAAGCTCGTTCATGAGAGGGAAGTTTGGTTTGTGGTAATTCCGATGTAACCCTCTCACCCCAACTTGGCGCTACCCCCCCACCCCTCGACTTTCACCTCAGCCCGGAGCGCCCCCTTCAGAATTTTCGGCTAGATTCCCTTTTGGCTAAGACTTTCAGCTTTTTTGTCCTGTACTGAGGGGGTTGGCTGGTTTTTCCTCTGTTCGCTGGGTCTCTGGGCGTTTCGCTGCCAAGGCATGGTCTGTGTGCGAGTGGTGCTGGTGTTTCCGATGGCTGATCGCGCACCCGCGGGCGGGTGTATATAGTTGGCTGGTTTTTCCCGTGGCTGATCGCGCACCCGCCCCTACTAAGCTTGCCTTGGGGTTCTCGAAGATTAGAAAACCAGACAACCGCACTTCCCACCGGGCAATAGCCTCTAAAAGACGACTAACTAAACGGGGATGCGATCGCCTAAGTATCCAAAAACCAGACAACTGCGTTTCCCACAGCCAACCCACCCCAAACTACGACTCGCTCAAACGCGACACCTACCACCACTAAAGCGATCGTCAGCCCTGCATATGCTGTTTCCTCTGTGTGAGCCTGTCGCCTTCCTTCCCAACTGCAAATAGTTGCACTTTAGGAAACAGAGGACTGTATTGACATCCGCCTATCCGTCCCGGCGTGCGCTAACGGGGATTCCATCTATTTCAACAAATCAAAGATTGACAATTGTTGAAATGCTGGACGGGTTGACGCTTCATTGAGATGTGCTTTCTTTACAGAAAGTCTGACCCTCTCTCCACATCCGTTTAAAGTCTCCAAATGCCCTCCGGCGACCTTAATATTAATCGCAGCGTTAACATCTCTATCATGAGATGTGCCACAATTTAAACAAGTCCACTATCTCATATTTAATTCTTTTTTGCCACCGCGAAAACCGCAGCCAGAACCGGTTTGAGAAGTGGGAATCCATCTATCAATGACACGAAAATCACGCCCGTACATAACAGATTTAACTTCTAGCATTGTTCTCAAACTGCGCCAACCCAAATCCGAAATAGCACGGGATAGTTTTCGGTTTTTCATCATCCCTGAAACCTTTAAATCTTCCAAGACTATCGTTTGGTTTTCACGAATAATCCGAGTTGAAAATTTCTGAAGAAAATCGTTTCTGGTATCAGAAATCTTGGCGTGAAGTTTAGCTAATTTCTTTCTAGCAACTTCCCTTCTTTGACTGCCTTTCTGTTTCCTCGACCAATTACGTTGTCATCTTCTTAAACGCTTTAGTTGTTTCTTTAAAGGCTTAGGACATTTAAGTTTATCACCATTGCTTAATGTGGCAAAATCAGTGATTCCTAAATCAATTCCTACAGAATTTTGGTTTTCCGGTAAGGGTTGAGGATTAAACTCAACAACAAAACTGACAAAATACCTATCAGCACTGTTTTTGATTAAGGTAGCACTAGAAGGTTTTGTGGGTAACTCTCTACTCCAGACTACTTTAATATCACCAATTTTAGCGATGTAAATGTAATCGGAATTAAGGTGTTTAAAACCATTATCCATAAACCTAGCGGATTGCTTAGATTTACGCTTTTTAAACTTGGGAGGTTTAACTTTCTTACCTTTTCTTTGTCCTTTACAGGATTTGAAAAAGTTAGAGTAAGCCTGCTCTAAATCTCTTAAATACTGTTGTAAGGGAATAGAAGAAACTTCTCCCAACCAGATTTTCTCCTCGGTTTTTTTGAGTTCTGTAAGTCTTTGATAAAGTTCCTTGAACTTAGGCTTTTTGTGACCCGCACGGTATTGTTATTGACAATATGCTAAGGCATCGTTAAATATTACCCGACAGCATCCGAACAATTGAGACATCAATCTCTTTTGTTGGTCTGTTGGGTAAATTCGATATCGATATCTTAGCTTCATACTGTCAAATTGTATTGGTCTGTATTAACTATAGCGAGGAGTCTGGTAGATGTCAACCCTTTGACGAAAAGAGCGTCTGTTTCGGATTTAAAGATTCATTTGGTCTGTGTGACTAAGTATCGTCGCCAAATCTTGACAGTGGAGAGCCGGATGTTAATCCTGAAGTCTTTTCGAGAAGTGGCTGAAAAAATGAATTTTCAAGTGCTGGAATTTAATGGGGAGTCAGACCATATTCATACCTTAGTTGAATACCCTCCTCAACTCTCTATTTCTGTCATAGTAAATGCTTTAAAAGGAGTTGACAGTCGTAGATATGGGCAAGCCAGATTCCCTAAACCCTACGGAAAAGAATCTTTATGGTCGCCTAGTTATTTTGTATCTTCAATCGGTGGCGCACCATTAGAGGTTCTGAAGTCTTACATTAAAAACCAAGAAAAGCCGTCGTAGAACGACGGGGTTTTAAACCCAAAATTTTCGATAAAATATTCAAACCTATAGAGTCCAACCCTACCAATTCCCAGTCAGGGGACGGAAACATTACTGCGTACCAGGTTTTAGTGGTCTGTCCTCATTGCGTCCAATTTAGCGCTTAGCGAGTTCTGGCGTACGGGCGACCCGCCGCTTGTGCAGTTCTTTAAGCAGAGGATTAGGGCAATTTATAAATTGCCCCAAAGCGTAGGTTGAACTAAACTGTACGTTGCTGGCTTAAAGCTTCATAAGAAGCTTGGAAATCATCAACAGTAATCTTGATCGCAGCAGTATCTGTTTCACCTTGAGACCTAAAACGGCGAATTGCTCCTACAGCGGCTTGATTGCAGAGTAATACTAAATCTGCACCATTCCAACCTTCTGTTATCTTAGCCCAATGTTCCAAGTCCACATTTAACAGAGGTCTGCCCTGATTGTAAACTTGTAAAATCTTGAACCGACTATCTAAATTTGGTAAATCTACCTTCAATTGTAAATCTAACCGTCCTGCACGTAACAAAGCAGGGTCTATGGCATCAGGACGATTGGTAGCCCCAATTACCAAAATGTTAGACCCCGATTCTAAACCATCTAACTCCGTCAGTAATTGCCCCACTACCCTGTTACTTACCCCAGAATCACCAGTGTAAGTTCCCCGTGCTGGAGCTAATGTATCCAGTTCATCGATAAATATTACACAGGGATCTGCTTGTCGGGCTTTAGCAAATAATTCTCTTACCGCCTGTTCACTGGCTCCCACCCAACGGCTGAGTAAATCTGGTCCATTAATACCAATAAAGTTAGCTCGGGCTTGAGAAGCCACAGCCTTGGCTAATAATGTTTTACCAGTACCGGGAGGACCCCACAACAGTATTCCTTTGGGCGCTCTGGCTTTTGTTTCTTTGTAGAGTTCTGGGTACAACAAAGCCCCTTCCACAGATTCCCGCAAGGTCTGTTTTATGGTTTCCAAGCCGCCAATATCTTCCCATTCCACATGAGGAACTTCAACTTCCATGCTACGAAGTACTGCTGGTTTGATTTCCTTGAGAGCCTGCAAGAAATCGGATTGCTCTACCGCGATATCTTCTGGAATTTGCATATCAATGGAAGGAACCTGACGGCGTAAAGCTGTGTATGCGGCTTTTTGACAGACAGCTTTTAAGTCAGCCCCCACAAATCCCACGGTGTGATCGGCAATAAACTCCAGATCAACTGAATCATCTAAGGGCATAGCACGAGTCAGAACTTCCAGGATTTCTTTGCGCCCATTGATATCTGGAACTCGAAACTGAATTTCTCTGTCGAATCGTCCAGGACGGCGTAGAGCTGGGTCAAGATGATCAGGGCGATTAGTAGCCCCCAGTAAAATCACGCCTTTGTTCTGGGAGAAACCATCCATGAGGCTCAATAGTTGAGCAACTAAACGCTTTTCTACTTCCCCTTCTACTGCACTACGGTTTGGGGCCAAGCTATCGATCTCGTCAATAAAGATAATACAGGGAGCATTTTTGGCAGCTTTTTCAAAAATTGCCCGCAGTTTTTGCTCTGCTTCACCATAATATTTGGTGATGACTTCAGGGCCAACAAGGGCAATGTAGTTAACCCCCAGTTCTTCAGCTAACGCACGAGCTGTGAGTGTTTTGCCAGTACCGGGGGGACCAACTAATAATACCCCATGTGTAGGTTCAAGTCCTAACTTAACTAGCAGGTCAGGGCGTTTTAAAGGAATAGCAATCAGTTCTTTGAGTTCTTTGAGTTCTTGGTTTAATCCCCCAATATCTTTGAGAGTTATACCTAAATTAGGTTCAGGTTGTACATTGGGGTCAGATGCACCTGTATTACGAGGGGGGGAAGAAGGTGTACGAATGGAACTAGTACCAACATTACTAGTTGTATTATTAGGACGGGGAATGTTACCGGTTCTGGGAATACTGCTTAATGAGCGTGAGTTAAACTGATATTCAGTTTTAATTTCTCCATTTTCAACTTTTTCCTCTAGAGCTTTTACTAACTCTAGCAACTGCTCAAATCCCTTGAATAAATCACTCATAAAGTCCCTCAAAAGTCAATTAATAAAATACATTATAGCAGTCTTGACTGATATCTCCCTGTCTAATGATACGGTTGAACACAATTCCCGCATAGTGCATATTAAGAATTTTTAAATTATCTAAAAATCTCTCAGTTTCTGCTAGACACATTGGTTCAGCTTAGATTCCAGTGACTATCGGAAATGCGATCGCGTAGCGTGTGCGTAGCACGTATCGCCTTACCTTTAACCCAAGCAGGGGTCGAGAACGGAGTCGCCTCCATCGCCTCCCATTCAAAACCGTGCTTGCGAGTTTCCCAGCACACGGCTCCTGATGTAGATGCCCATTGTCATTGGCACAGAGTTACTACCCCCTGCTTTGTCCTTCTTTGTTCAGAGCTATATGCAGCACGTAGTCTTTCAACTCGCTCTCGCCGTAATACTCCTACTTATTACAGGATTTACATCTACACCGTGGCACGTCTGCTTATCCTTATTATTACATAAGGCATTTGCTTCTTGCAACATCTCTATCCCTCTAGGGGTAGGGGTCGAAAGGGAAGTCGCCTTCCCCAACTCCCATTCAAAACCGTGCTTGATAGTTTCCCATCACACGGCTCCTGATGTGGATACCCTATTTGTCAAAGGAACAGAGTTACTACCCCCTGCTTTGTCCTTCTTTGTTCAGAGCTATATGCAACACGTAGTCTTTCAACTCGCTCTCGCCGTAATACTCCTACTTATTACAGGATTTACATCTACACCGTGGCACGTCTGCTTATCCTTACTATTACATAAGGCATTTGCTTCTTGCAACATCTCTATCCCTCTAGGGGTAGGGGTCGAGAGTGAAGTCGCCTTCCCCAACTCCCATTCAAAACCGTGCTTGATAGTTTCCCATCACACGGCTCCTGATGTGGATACCCTATTTGTCATTGGCACAGAGTTACTACCCCCTGCTTTGTCCTTCTTTGTTCAGAGCTATATGCAGCACGTAGTCTTTCAACTCGCTCTCGCCGTAATACTCCTACTTATTACAGGATTTACATCTACACCGTGGCACGTCTGCTTATCCTTACTATTACATAAGGCATTTGCTTCTTGCAACATCTCTATCCCTCTAGGGGTAGGGGTCGAGAGTGAAGTCGCCTTCCCCAACTCCCATTCAAAACCGTGCTTGATAGTTTCCCATCACACGGCTCCTGATGTGGATACCCTATTTGTCATTGGCACAGAGTTACTACCCCCTGCTTTGTCCTTCTTTGTTCAGAGCTATATGCAACACGTAGTCTTTCAACTCGCTCTCGCCATTATACTCCTAATAATCGCAGTATCTATAGCACAAGACAGAGAAGTTAGGACGTATAATGGCAAGGATATCTACAGAAGACCCAAAAGGCCAGCCCCCTACAGTTACGACCTTAGACAAAAAGTTATTAATGCAATTGAACTAGACGGTATACCCAAAACCGAAGCCAGTCAAGTTTTCCATGTCAGCAGGAACACCATCAATCTCTGGCTGCAAAGAAAAGAACACACCGGCGACTTCCTCCCTAAACTTAATCGCCCACCTGGTCATAGCCACCAAATTACCGACTGGCACAAATTCAAGGCTTTTGCCTAAGAGCATGGCCACAAAACCTCCGCTCAAATGGCTGAACTTTGGGATGACGACATCTCTCCTCGCACCATATCCAGAGCCTTGAAGAAAATTGGCTTCACCAGAAAAAAAACTTACGGCTACCAAGAACGTGATGAGCAACAGCGAGAGGAGTTTATTGCTCAGATTGAACAGATGGAGCCGGAAGGGTTGGTTTACCTCGATGAAGCTGGCATGAATAGTCAAGACTCGGATTATCCTTATGGTTACTGCGAGGAAGGACAACGCTTCCATGCCCTCAAATCCGGGAAGAGGCAGGGCAGGGTGAGCATGATTGCGGCATGGTGTCATCAACAACTCTTAGCCCCCTTTACCTTTGAGGGTTGTTGTAATCGGACAGTGTTTGAGTTGTGGTTGGAGTTCATCTTAATTCCAACATTGAAGCCAGGTCAGACTCTAGTATTGGACAATGCAACGTTTCATAAAGGGGGGCGGATTGCTGAACTGGTGGAGGCAGCTCAATGCCGTTTACTCTATCTTCCGCCTTATTCGCCAGACCTCAACAAGATAGAGAAATGTTGGTCGTGGTTGAAAGCCCGCATTCGCCATTGTATTGAGCAGTTTGATTCTCTCCATGATGCCATGGATTCTGTTCTCAAGACTGCGTCCTAACCGTATTGACTAGTGCTATATATCCACACCGTGACCTCTGGGCATATCCCAACCATTACAGTTGGGCATTGGCTTCTGGTCACATCCTTCACCCTCTAAGGGTAGGGGTCGAGAGTGAAGTCACCTTCCCGAACTCCCATTCAAAACCGTGCTTGATAGCTTCCCATCACACGGCTCCTGATGTGGACACCCTTTTTGTCTGATGAACAGGGTTACTACCCCCTGCTTTCGTACTTTAATGTTCAGAGCTTTATGCAGCACGTAGTCTTTCAACTCGTTCTCGCCACTACACTCCTAATAATCGCAGTATCTATATCCACACCGTGACCTGTGGGCATATCCCCACCATGACAATTGGGCTTTAGCTTCTGGTCACATCCTTCACCCTCTAAGGTTAGGGGTCGAAAGGGAAGTCGCCTTCCCCAACTCCCATTCAAAACCGTGCTTGATATAGCACCAGACAGGAAAGTTAGGACGTATAATGGAGAGGACGAGATGACTAAGAAGACCCAAAATGCCAGCCCCCTACAGTTACGACCTCAGACAAAAAGTTATTGATGCAATTGAACTAGACGGTATGCCCAAAACAGAAGCCAGTCAAGTTTTCCATGTCAGCCGGAACACCATTAATCTCTGGCTGCAAAGAAAAGCACAGACCGGAGACTTCCTCCCTAAACCTCATCACCGACCTGGCAATAACCACAAAATTACTGACTGGGAAAAATTCAAGGCTTTTGCCCAAGAGCATGGCGACAAAACAGCAGCTCAAATGGCTGAACTTTGGGATGACGACATCTCTCCTCGCACCATATCCAGAGCCTTGAAGAAAATTGGCTTCACCAGAAAAAAAACTTACGGCTACCAAGAACGTGATGAGCAACAGCGAGAGGAGTTTATGGCTCAGATTGAACAGATGGAGCCACAAGAAGTGGTCTACCTCGATGAAGCCGGCATGAATAGTCAGGACTCGGATTACCCTTATGGTTACTGCGAGGAAGGAAAACGCTTCCATGCCCTCAAATCAGGGAAGAGGTAGGGCAGGGTGAGCATGATTGCCGCATGGTGTCATCAACAACTCTTAGCCCCCTTTAGCTTTGAGGGTTGTTGTAATCGGACAGTGTTTGAGTTGTGGTTGGAGTTCATCTTAATTCCAGCACTGAAGCCAGGTCAGACTCTAGTGCTAGACAATGCAACGTTTCATAAAGGGGGACGGATTCCTGAGCTAGTGGAGGCGGCTCAATGCCGTTGGCTCTATCTACCACCTTATTCGCCAGACCTCAACAAGATAGAGAAATGTTGGTCGTGGTTGAAAGCCCGCATTCGCCATTGTATTGAGCAGTTTGATTCTCTCGATGATGCCATGGATTCCGTTCTCCAAGCTGCGTCCTAACCACCTTGACTAATGCTATATGACCTTGAGTTCCCTGCCTTGTTTGGGGGTTCAATCCAAACGTTGGGACGTATAAACAGTTATGGAGAATGGTTCGAGGCTCCGACCTCTTATCCAGACTCGGGGCTGGCTTCCCCACTAGGAGGTGATTTCAGGCATAACAGCCTTATTTGGTCTCCTAAACATTTCGCACTCTCTACTCATTGTTATCATGGGGTCATAACTTCCCAATCAAAACAGTTTGTTTTATGACCTTGAGTTCCCTGCCTTGTTTGGAGAGGTTGAGTTCCAAACGTCGGGACATATAAACAGTTATGGGGATGGTCAGAGACGAGCCTCTTATATCCAGACTCGGGGCTGGATTCCCCACAGGGTGGTTATTTCAGGCATCTCAGCCTTATTTCATACCCGAATCGTCCGATACGAGGCAGCAAGACGTATAGCCTTACCTTTCCACCCCATGAAGGGAAAGCCATCGCTTAATCCAAAGATTGGCTGACTGTTCTCAAACAGGGGAAACAACAACCCAACAACAAACCGCCCACCCTGTAGGGGCGGGTGCTGAGATACGCCGCGCAAAAAACCAGCCAACTTTTTCTGTGATATTGAAATGCCTCGTATGGACGGCTTGGAACTTCTCTCCGGAATGCAGAAAGACCCACAACTCGAAGGTCTACCTATTGCTATGTTAACTTCTAGGGGGGGGCTGACAGACACCGCCAGATGGCTTATCAATTAGGCGCGAGAGGCTATTTTACTAAGCCTGCGCCTGTACGATGAACTGGAAGCCGCGGGGCGAATGTTACGCGCGTACTTTGTGGGAAACCGGCGATCGCTAAAGCATAATTTAGGGGCGGGTTGCCGTAAGTTTCTCATGATTATGGAATAATCACAACCCGGTTGCGTCCGTCTGCTTTGGCGCGGTAGAGAGCAGCATCAGCCGCCTGGATTAGGTCTATACCTATACTACCATGCTTGGGAAAGGCTGCCACACCGAAGGAGGCGGTGATACTGCCTAAATGTTGACCACCACTGGCTACTACAAGGGAGGCGATCGCCTCTCTAATTTGTTCAGCCCTCATGGAAGTATTTTCTAGGGAAGACCCCGGCAAAATTAGGGTCATTTCTTCACCCCCATAGCGACAAGCAACATCATATTCTCGCACCTTCTGTTTCAGCAGTTCTCCCACTTTTTGTAATACATAATCCCCCGCATCATGACCGAATGTATCATTAAAATGCTTAAAATTGTCTATATCCATCATGATGACCCCAATGGGGTGCTTTTGCCGTTGGGCGCGGGCTATTTCCTGACTCAAATATTCCTCTAAATAGCGACGATTAAAAAGTCCGGTGAGAGGGTCACGGATGCTCTGATGTTCCAGAGTGGCGCGGAGGTTTAAATTGGCGATCGCCATCCCTATCTGTTCCGCCACCGTATGAGCAAGCTGCTGTTTACCCTCAGATAAAGCCGTCGCCGAATCTGTACTTAGATAAAACAAACCCAAAGTCTCTCCCTGAGCCATCATCGGAACACACAATGTGCAAGATAGGGTAGAACTTACCTGAATATGTCGGCAAGAAATACCCCCTTTTTCATGATTACATAAATGTACCCTTCCCCGGCGCAAAGCCCAACAATCTTTCGGCACAAAAACCGAGACTGAGGTGCATTCTTTTCCCCAAGAAGAAATCATTTCCAGCGAGTCCCGGGAAGCCGCCATCAAAAAAATTCCGCCAGCACATTCTGGGAAAAGGGGTTCTAGCAAATAGCTAATCGCTTCACAGGCTTCTTGTACAGTCAAAGCCGCCTGCATAAAGTCGCTAATTTCACTCAAAAGCAACATTTCTGCATGGCGTTGATCTAGTTCATTGATCCGATTATTCAATTGTTCGTTTGCTAGACTTAGGGCTTTTTCCGATTGTTTAATTCCGGTGATATCACGGAAAGTAACCGCGAAACCATCCCCTAATTTGACCGAAATATTTTCAAACCAAAAGTCAATGCCATACTGGTTATAATAAAACTCTTTTTTCACGGATTTTTCCGATTCTACCACTTCCACATAGTGTTCAAATAAGCCACTTTCTTGATACTCTGGCAATTCCTCCAGTAACCTTTTCCCAATTAACTCATCTGCTGATTTACCGACTACTTTACCAGCGCTAGGATTCACCAATAACCATTCAAAATCAATAATCTTACCCTGTTCATTCCGAACCGAACGAAACGCCATAATCCCATATTCGGAACTATTCAGAATCCCACTAAGCTGCATTTCCGAAGTTTTTAAGGCTTCTTGAATACTCACCAGTTGACTAATATCAGTTAATAAGCTAATAGCCCCCACAAAGTTACCCTGGTTATCTAACTGATGCGTAGTAGAAACGATCGCCCACAAAGCCGTCCCATCTCGGCGTTGAAATTGACAGGTATGCTGTTCCTGAATACCTTGCTTTCTCCTTTCCAGGTAGTTTACCGCTTCAAGTTGGTCTTCAGAGTTCAAGAAGTCCATTAACCCCATACCTAGCATTTCCGATGGAGTATAACCCAGCATATCTGCCATTCGCTGATTCACAAAGGTAGTTTTAGCGTCCCCATCAATTATCCACACCCCCTCTAGGGTAGTTTCAATAATGCTGCGATAACGCGCCTCGCTTTCTGCAAGTGCAATTTCGGAGTTTTTGCGATCGCTAATATCAATATGACAGCCTACCATCCTCTTCGGATTACCATCGTCGTCCCACTCAATCACCTTTCCAGAACACACCACCCAAACCGTGGAACCATTCTTGTGGCGATATCGAACTTCGTTGTAGTAGGGGATTTTACCACGACTTTTTATATGTTTTTCAAACATATCGAATACTCCCGGTAAATCTTCGGGAAAAATCAGTTTTTGCCAACTTTCCGGTACGTTGGGGAGTTCGTGATCCTCATAGCCAAACATACGCTTAAAGCCGGGACTCATGTATTCTTTATTACCAGGAATATCCCAATCCCAATATCCCGCTAGGATGATATCTAAAATATTATCTAATAGTTTCACTTCCCGGCTAATAGATTCAGCCTGTTGTCGCATAGCTTCCGCGCGGATATGTTCCTGTTCTAATTCTTTTTGTAGGGTGATGTCTTGGATAGTTCCATCAGATATAATGGGCTGATTATTATCATCATAAATAGTCTGGCAATATTCTTGTGCATACTTAATCCTACCATCATTGAGTAAAATCCGGTAACTCACACTATAAGACTGGCGATCGCATAGATGTTGGTTATACATATCATTGACTAAATCGCGATCTTCGGGATGTATAAGGCTGATCAATTGCTCGTGGGTATAGCTAAAGTTTTCCGGTTCAATTTCAAAGAAAGCAAACACCTCCTCAGACCATGATAATGTCTGGGTTTTATGATTGAGATTCCAAGTTCCAAGTCCGGCAATTTTTTGAGCTTTCCGCAGTTGATTTTCCGTTTTTCTGAGTTCCGCTTCTACCCTAGTTTTTTCCTGTAATTCTACCTGTAATTTTTGATGGATAGTGGCTTGTTTAAGGGCGATCGCTAATTGTACAGCTAACGCTTGTAGTAGTTCCACTTCTTCCGTTTTCCATTGGCGTGGATGTTCACTTTCAGTAACATTAAGCAGACCCCAAAGTTGATCACCACACAGCAGAGGTAGTAAAATTTTAGCGCGGGTATGAAGGCGGATCAGCATCTCTCTATGGCAGTCCGTCATTTCTGTGGTATAAATATCCGACACTACCCTAGTCTTTCCTAGGCGATAAATCTCGGCTTGGTTTTGCTGAAAACAGGTATCTGCGATGCGTTCTCCCATCAAAGAAAAAGGCGAATTAGTAGACTCTGCGACAACTACCGTTTCCCAATTATCGCCAAACTGCCAAATATTAACGCGATCGCATTTTAGCACCTGTCGCACTTGGTCAACAGTCGTATCCAAAATCGTCTGTAAATCTAGGGATGAGCGAATTTTTGTGGCTAATTCTGATATTAATTTTTCCCCTTCAGCCCGCTTCACTAATTCATTAGTCCGCTGTTTAACTTGTTTTTCTAATTCAGCAGCGCGATTTTCTAGCAGTTGGAATTTTTCCGATTCTAGCCGCGATACCTTTTCCTCGAGCAACTCCGCCAATTTGTAGAGTTCCAACGGATTCAAACATTGCAGCAAACTGCTTTGGGTGACTATTCCTAATAGTTCACCCCTTGACCCCGTGACTATCACCCGCCCCAGGCGGCGCTGTTCCATTAGTTGCTGAACTTCCCATAAATTCTCCTGTGGTTTAATGGTAAATAACGGGGAACTCATCATATTTTCAGCCCGGATATTTTCCCAGTTTAAACTCAAGGATTGAAACTGCACTAAATCTCTCTCGGTCAAAATTCCTACGGGAATTGGCATAGCATGATCACCATGACCCTGAGTTTCCACAATTACCACACAACTCACCCGTCTTTCCGACATTAACCGGGCTATTTCTAACATGGTCTGATCACAGTTAGCAGATACAACATTGCGGGTCATCACTTCCGAGACTAACCGCAACCGTAATAAGTCAATGGGGCGCATCAATTTTCGCAGACTCTCATGGGTCACCAGTCCCACTAAGCGATCGCTATCATCAACTATAGGTAAATGTCGAATGCGGTGCTTTTGTAGTAAGTTAATTGTAGTCAGTGAGTCAGTAAGTTCTGATTCCCGTACAGTAATTACAGAGGGAGTCATTACTTCCTGAATTAGCAACTCTTCCAGATTTTGCTGTTGGGCGGCTAGACCCACAATATCGCGCTGTGTCAGGATGCCAACCACCATTAGGTCTTGCAACACTATTACACAAGTTAAGTGGCTGTATAGGTCCGGTTCTGACTCGGATATTGATATATTATCAGTCATCTGACACTGAAGGCGGACACCACTCATACAGGCGATCGCTTCCATGACGGTTAAATCACCTGATACTACCAAAGGATCTCGAATTATCGCTGATTTGACTTCTGGTTGCATAGCTGATCTCAAGAAAATTTCACTGGGGAATATGTTTTGATCTAATCAAGACACAAACTAGACTAAAGTTGAGCTGACCAGATTATATAATATTTATGGTTAGATTACCATCAGCATTGATAATTAACCCACAACCAGAGCAATTTACCTTGAGTTTCTACTTTTTTCATCTCCAGCCGCCCAAGCCGCAGCCGCCGTTTCTGCCGTAATACTAACTACCCGATAAAAAGCGATCGTCCCCAATAAAATACCGGGTGCGATCGAGCTTTCTAATAATCCCAAAGCTGTAGCTTCAAACACTCCCAAACCTCCCGGAGCGCCCGGAACCACCAACCCTAATAACCAGGCTAAACTAAAAGCACCAAAAACCCTCGGCACTTCCAGCCAATTAAAATACCCCATAGCCACCAGAGTTATCATAAACCCAATGCCCCGTAAACCCACAAATCCCAACTCTCCTAACAAAGGCTTAATCGGATAGCGTTGTAGTTGTATAGGTGTAGATGGTTTTTCCTCTGTATTCGCCAAATTATTCGACCTTAATTTAACTCTTCCTAACCACCCCAAAACCGGATTTAAAATCCCCGGATGAACAGCACCTAAAACCACAATTAGACATAAAATTTGCAACCATAAATGAGCAGTATTGATAGTTATCAAAGCTATCAATAAAGCCGCTGCCGCCATCAATAACGGCTCTAGTAAAACACTTAAAGTTGCTATACCTAAAGCTATATCCGTATTTTTAACAGCTATAATACGCCCATAAAAATGCCAAATATTACCAGGAATATACTTAGCAATATTAGTTTTCAAATAAATCTGTAGTCCCCGGCGATAATTAATCCCCGCATCACCCACAGATTGAAACTCCCTTAAAATCAATAACCAGACCCAGGCAGACCATAAATGAGCCAGAAAAGTGACTGCCAAAGCCATGGCTAAACATCCCCAACTTTTGCCAGTAATTTGCAGTGATGCCACCTCTCGCCAGTGGTTTTTAATAGCCGTAGCCAGGAAAAATAAAGTCATGCCCAAAACCAGCCAGCGTAACCAAGGTTTACACCGAGATATATAGGATTTCAAAACTTAACCCTCTGTCTATGAAACCTACCAAAAGCATCAAAAGGATAGCTAGAAACTACCCGACCAGCGCCGATAAAATGTTCCGCATAATATTGACTAACCGGATTATTTGCGTGGTGCCACAACTCATCATAACCAATGCCATTGTTACCATGTTCCGGGCCGGAACTATGTATATATTGACCATCACCCAAATAAAGACCGACATGAGTAGTTTTAGATGTTGTACCAAAAAAAACTAAATCCCCTGGCTGCATTTCCCAGATAACTGGTGGTATAGGTTGAACAAACGCCTGTTGTTGATAAGCGTCTCTGGGTAGCCAAATACCCTGTTGAGAAAAAGCAGCTTGTATCAAACCGGAACAATCATAATTAGGTCCGACCGTCCCTCCCCATAGGTAAGTATTACCAATTTTTGCAGCTTGGTGACAAAATGCGATCGCCTTATTTATTGCCTGATTAATCGTTTCGGATGATATAATTGTACGGGGTAATGGTGATGGAGGCTTTAGCAAATGTTCAACATCCCCCGCAGCCAACCAACCCGGGTAATCATCCTCCCACAATTGCACAGGTATAGCTGAAATATTCTCAGCCGTGTTAACCTCAAACAGGCGCAGGTGTCGTCCAGTAGCCGCCTGAGTTGCCAGAGTGCTACACTCAGGAGAATCATAAATATTCAGATCACCTTTGCATTTATACTCAACTGGGAGTAGCTTTAGTGACACTGTAGCATCAGTGCCAACAACTGTCGCCACCTTCCCCAAAATATCCGATAATCCATCAACGACCATATTTGTCACCAATATTGAAAACTAATTTCCTGTTATGGCATTTTTCCATCCAGACCCAAAGATACAAACTCTTGGCACAAGCATTATAGAGGCAACCCGGAGTAAATTTCCAGGACTAAGCGCCAATCAAATAGCCATGACCTGGGTAATTTATGACCCGCCAGTTTCTGTGAATACCGGAGGCGCACTTACTCCCGAAGAATTTTGGAAATATCCTGTTAGGGGGTTTGCATATCGGGGAATTGAACGCATTTATCCAGCCAGTGTAGTTAAACTATTCTACTTGGTGGCTGTTTACGAGTGGGTGGAAAAGGGTATGTTGCAAATCTCTCCCGAGTTAGAACGTGCCATTAAAGATATGATTGCACATTCTAGCAATGATGCTACCAGTTTAGTAGTGGATGTATTAACTGGAACCACCAGCGGTCCCGAATTATCACCCGGTCCCTTCGAGACTTGGAAATATCAACGAAATATCATTAATCGCTATTTTCAATCCCTGAATTGGCCGGAACTTGAATCAATTAATGTCAATCAAAAAACCTGGTGTGATGGTGCCTATGGTAGGGAAAGAGCCTTTTTAGGGGAACTGATGGAAAACCGTAATATGCTGACAACTAATGCCACAGCCAGGCTAATACATAGCATTGTCGGAGGTGTAGCAGCATCTTCGGAAGCCTCTCAAACAATGATGCAATTGATGCACAGAAATCTTGAGCCAGCAGCCTTAGCAGAAGACCCCGAAAATCAGGTTAAGGAATTTTTAGGGGAGGGACTACCTGAGAATGCTAAGTTATGGTCAAAGGCGGGCTGGACTTCTCAAGTTAGACATGATGCAGCTTATATTGAAATTCCCGATTTACTACCGTATTTATTAGTAGTTTTTACCGAGGGTAAATCCCAAAGTAAAAACCCGGAGATTTTACCCTATATTTCTCAATTAGTGGTAGCTGCCATGAAAGATAGCATAGGCGACTGGCTACCCCACCAACCCTAAACCCCAACCATAAGTGCGTCAGACCTGAACATCTCAGGTGAAAGTTATCATGGCTCTCTCTGACGCATCTTACCAATTTTGGTCAAGGGAATATATAATGGTTGAAATTGTCAATTTATCCGTCTGAGGTATCCTACCAATTGACGCACTCACGCGCAATGATCAGGTTTTATATGGTAACATATTATGAAGATTATTAAAACTGCGTTTTATGTAAAAATTGCCTTGGGTCTAGTGGCTTCGGTGTTCAGTCAGCAAGTAGCGGAGGCGAGTTTACCCAGGACTACAGATACTCAAGAAACTTGTGATATTTTAGTGTTTGGTGGCGGACTAGCAGGCGCAGCCACAGCCTATGAGGCATTATTAGCAGGTCGGACAGTTTGCTTAACGGATATTACTGACTGGGTAGGGGGTCAAATTTCCTCCCAGGGAACCTCGGCTTTGGATGAACGCGCCACACAACGATCGCTATTATTTTTCCCGCGAGGATACCTAGAATTGCGCGATCGCATCAAAGAAAAATATGGGATTTTGAACCCTGGTGCTTGTTGGGTAAGCGAGTCTTGTTTCCGACCTTATGACGGTCACGCCATTTTATTATCAATGCTACAAGATGCGGCAAAACAGGGTAAAGGTACTTTAAAATGGTTTCCTAATACTGTTCCCAAATATGTAGAAATAGCAGATAGACAAATTCTCAGTGCGATCGCCATTCAACATCAAGCCGCCCCCGGTACACCCCCCCTAAATAGCGAACCCCTATCCCAAATTATTGAAGATGCTTACAGTTGGGAAGACTCACCCCGCCTCACGAAAACCATTATCGAATTTCTCCCCGCCAATACAGATAAACAAACCGCTAACTGGTACGTGGTAGAAGCCACAGAAACCGGGGAAATTATCGGAATGACCAATATTCCCCACAACTTGGGTATAGACCCACGCAACCCCCTAGAACCCACCTCCTCCAGCGTCACCGGAGACCCCTATTGCACCCAGGGTTTCACCTATACCTTCGCCATGAAAGCCCTCGCCGAGCCAGAACCCATCGAAAAACCACCATTTTACGAACGCTATGCGCCCTACTACAGCTATGAATTGCAGCGATTAGCTAATTTTACCCTAGTGTTTACTTACCGTCGCATTCACAGCGAAAACCCAGAAGGACCTTTTCACCCCGACCCACGCAGGTGGACTATTTATCCAGGGGATATCTCCATGCAAAACTGGACTTGGGGCAATGATTACCGTCCGGGAACCTCTCAGGACAATTTAATCCTAACTCCCCGACAACTAGCCGCCAGCGGGCAGCTAGAACCCGGAAATTGGATGGGCGGACTACGGGTGCAGTCCTTGCAATATGGCGAAGAAAATGCCAAAGGTTTCTTTTATTGGTTAGTCAAGGGGACTACTGATTCTCAATTGGGCGATGGTGTGAAAAATAAGTACCCATTACATCGATTTTTGAGAGGATTTGATCAGCCCATGGGAACCGCCCACGGACTCTCTAAGTTTCCCTATATGCGAGAGGCGCGACGGATTATTGGTCGCCCTTCCTTCGGTCAACCTCAAGGGTTTATGATTTGGGAAACTGATATTTCTCGTAATGATTTTGCCGGGGATTTTTACCGGGAAAATCTCTCGGAATCAGAATTTAGGGAGTTATGGATGGCTTTGGCTGGGTTGGAATTACCAGCTTTAGTCGCTAGAAATCAAACGGTTGAACAGACTTCCCGCAGAGGAAGATCTACCATTTATCCTGATACGGTGGGTATTGGACATTATGCGATCGATTTTCACCCATGTATGACTTTAAGCCCCCACGAAACTCCCGGAAATACTGAAAGAGAGGGAGAACGTCTCGGACAAGGACAGGCTTACCCCTTCCAAATTCCTCTCCGGGCTATGATTCCCCAGGAAATTGATAATTTATTAGTGGTGGGTAAAAGTATTGCTACTAGCCATATTGCGGCGGCGGCTTACCGGGTGCATTCCTTTGAATGGTCTTCGGGTGCGGCGGCGGGAATGACGGCGGTTTTTGCTTTTGATAATGATGTTTTTCCCTATCAATTAGTGGCGGATTTACCAAGGCGATCGCCTTTACTAGATGAGTTACAATGGTTCATCCAAGAAAATGGTAATCCTATCGCATTTCCCCGCACTTCCATTTTTAACCGTTCTTGGGAAAATTGGAGATAATTTTTGACATTTGACTAGAGTTAACTACTAGCATTAACTCGGTAATAATGCTTAAACAATGAATCTAAAACTGATCAGATGAAGGAGATTATAGTTCACCAAGTAGATATTACACACTACCGATTAGTAGAACTCTGCCAACTTGCTGATCAAGCCAAGCCTTTCTACCAATGGGTAGAAAAAAACGCCAAAAAGATAACAGGTTCTCATAAAGAACTCAACGAGATTATGATGTCAGCCACCCGAGATGAAATGGCATCTATTATTTATGCTTGCTACGCAGAACCGGAAGAAAAGCGTCCTTTACTCTTTGATGGTATTGGCAGAGTTTACCCCCACCCAAAAGCCTGCTTTTACTTTTTTGCCTGGATGATTAGAGATGCACCTCAGCAGAGGTTAGCACCCCTAATAAGTCGATGGAAAAAGGAGGTCATGCACATTTATTTACTCGGGATATTATGGGGGCTGTACAGGACTTAAAATCATCGGGAAGTCCATGCTATATTATAGTGGTTATCATCGCCAATAACTGGTCAATATCAGAAATAACAACCATTACCAATCAAATGGACATGGTTTTTCATTTTAATTTGAATCCTCTTTTGTGGTTTTGATGAAGCCAGTCAAATTAAGTTAAATAAGTATATACAAGGTGTTTTAGATAATGGATAATCTCATCCATATTATTAATAAAGTTCTGTTGGGGGATATCCGCACTGTATCTGTAATTATTCCTGATAATTCTATCCAAGCCATAATTACTAGCCCTCCCTATTTTGGGCATCGAAATTACACCGGAAAAGATGGCTGTGCCAACGAGATAGGTAGAGAAGCAAATGTAACCGATTATATTAATAATCTGGTCACCTGCTTTGAAGTGGTAAAACCCAAACTAAAAAATAATGGTTTGCTGTGGCTGAATTTAGGTGATACTTATCGGAATAAACAACTTGAGGGTGTTCCTTGGCGGGTGGCATTTGCTCTCAAAGATAGGGGTTGGATTCTCCGCAGTGATATTATTTGGAAAAAGCCAAATGCTATGCCATCCTCTGTGAAAAATAGACCAACTACTGACCATGAATATATTTTCATGTTTTCTAAAAACACTGATTATTATTATGATGCTGATGCCATTAGGGAACCTCATATCACATTTACCGAACAATCAAAAATGAGAGGCGGTAGGAATCATTTTGGGAAACGAAATAGCACCCCAGAAAATGGCAAAAACTCCGGTAATCAGAATTTGCATGATGGTCGATGGGACCAAGCATTTCACCCCAAAGGAAGAAACAAGAGAACTGTTTGGGAAATACCCCTCGGTAAGTTCAGGGATGCACATTTTGCGGTTTATCCAGAAGATTTAGTTAAAATATGTCTACTGGCATCAACTCGTCAAGGAGATCTGGTTTTAGACCCATTTACTGGTTCAGGTACTACCGGAGTTGTTGCTATTAAGCATGACAGAAAGTTTATTGGCTGCGAACTGGTCAAGACCTATCAAAAAATGGCTCAAAATAGAATTGATGAAATTATTATTCAACCCAGCCTGTTCACACTGCCCAATTAATTAATATTAATAATCTCCTCAAAATTATGGTGGTATGCTATACTATCCATCTAGGTGATTAAGATGCTGCTAAACACTATCACAATTCCCTGATTTTGTGGGTGGGATACCATGGAAAATCTCACCAATTAACTCTATTGCATATTAACGATTAATTGACCATCAGTTTAACTCAATTATGAATCAGACTTCCTCGACTACATTACCAAAAGTTACTGGAAACTCGGTTCAGAAAAATGCGCCTTGGCTGTATGCTTTCTGGAAGTTTTCCCGACCACATACCATTATCGGAACCAGTCTCAGTGTGTTGGGGTTGTTTACGATCGCATTTAGTGCTCAACTTAATCCTACTACATGGGAAAATCCCCTTTTTGTCCCCACCAATTTAATCATCCTGCTGATTAGTTGGATAGCCTGTCTGTGTGGGAATATCTATATTGTCGGTCTTAATCAATTAGAAGATATCGAAATAGACGTAATTAATAAACCCGATTTACCTTTAGCGTCTGGGGTATATTCTCGCCGCCAGGGTCAAATTATCGTAGCCACTACAGGGATATTGGCGGTTATTTTAGCCGTGGTTGGGGGGCCTTTTTTGGCAGCTACTGTTGGGATTAGTTTAATTCTCGGCACCGCCTATTCCCTCCCTCCCATACGCTTAAAAAGATTTCCAGTTTGGGCGGCATTATGTATATTTACAGTCCGGGGGGTGATTGTCAACCTGGGGCTGTTTTGTCATTTTAGCCAGCAGTTATCAACCCCCCAATTATGGCAAATTCCGGTAATACCCCCGACGGTTTGGGTGTTAACCCTATTTATTTTGGTGTTTACGTTTGCTATTGCCATTTTTAAGGATATCCCCGATATTGAAGGCGATCGCCAATATCATATTACCACCTTTACCATCCGCCTCGGAACCGTAGCCGTATTTAATCTAGCTAGGGGAGTAATCACCATCTGTTATTTAGGGATGATGGCGGCGGCTTTCCTAGTTTATGAAAGTTTAAACCCAGTATTTTTAGTGATGACTAATCTGATATTACTGAGTTTTATGTGGTGGCAAAGCACCAGTGTAGACCTAGGGGAAAAACAAGCGATCGCCAATTTTTACCAACTCTTATGGAAACTGTTTTTTCTGGAATATATACTATTCCCCATCGCCTGTTTATTAGGTTAATTCCAAAAATTAGTGATGCCATACCCCAACTCGCGCAGCATTGACCGCAGCAGAGGTAAACTCAGACCAATCACATTAGTATGACAGCCATCTAACCTATCAACAAAAGCCCCCCCTTTCCCTTCAATCGCAAAACATCCCGCACAGTTCAAAGGTTCTCCGGTCTCCACATAAGACCGGATTTCCTCCTGATCAACAGTCGCAAAATGCACATGAGTTATGCGAGATAAAACCAAAAGTTTGGGTTTATTCAAATCCAGTAAAGCATGACCAGTATAAAGCTGTCCGACATTACCACTAAGATTTTGCCAACGGGCGATCGCTTCTAGTTTATCAGCAGGTTTACCGTAAATTTCACCCCCCATTACCAACACCGAATCACAGCCCAAAATTAGCGCATTTTTGCCGTTTGCCAAATAGCTATGGGGATGGTCTTTTAACCGTCTCCCCACAGCTTCCGCTTTGGCTTTAGCGAGTTGTTCTACCAATGCAGTCGGATCATCAATCTGAATGCTAGACTCATCAAAATCACTCTTAATTACTACTGGCTCAATTCCCACAGTTTTTAATAGTCTATGTCTGGCTGGGGAAGCAGAAGCCAGGACGAAAGTGATAGCTGAGTCCACCATATCAGAATCTCCGTTAATAAACAGTAAACGATCGCACCACTTGTTCTAACAGAGTTTTGCTTTTTTGCCAACGCTGTTCACTGGTGGATATATTCAAGGTAAACAACTTACCCCGACTGATAGCAATACTAGCGAAATCATGCCGTTTTTGCTGATTAGGAAGAGTCACAGCATATTCCAGTAAATAGTAAGTATTATTGGTGGATTCTCTTTTCCCAGCATTCACCAACTCGGCTGTCCGACCCGAACCTTCTGGGGCGATCGCATTTTTACTGAGGGTATATCCCACCTCTGTGGGAGTGCCAATTTCCTCTAAACTATCACCCCTAGTCACAGAACTAATCACCACACTAACATTTTCGGTGGAGTCGATCATATCGTGAAAAACCACATCCGGTCCATTAGAGACCCTCACCTCCACCCAACCGTTAGGGTAAAGAAACTCATAGCCATCTGCTGTGTCCACAAAACTTTTTAGACCTCCCCCGGTGGCTACACATCCCCCCAGGGTGAGACTAACAACAACTAGGATAATTGATGCAATTCGTTTGAACATTGAAACACATTTCCATTACTGCAAAATCGATGCTTGATCGAGTCTTGAGCGACTCTGACAGCGATCGACAGTATAACCATTGTCCCATTAATCGGCTGTTTAACTCTGGTTAGGTCAAATTTAACTCAACCTGTCGTTGCACATTTATTAAAACTCGATCGCCACGGGTAAGGCTGTATTCAGCTTTCCAGACTCCTGGAAGTAGACTAGCGCCAGAATTTCTTTGTCCCACATAGCCCACCCAGGTGAGACTGGGAGATTGAATGCGGTCATTATGGTCAACTACCACATTACCTCTGGGGTCAATCATCCGATATTTCACCTCATCCCCCGCTAAAATACCATAGGCTTGCACCCAGAATAATAGGGCGGGAATTTGTGCGGACAAGACGGTTTCTGAATGCTTCCCATCCCAAATTTGGTCCATGTCGGGGGGGTCTGTGGAAAATCCCGCCCTAATTAGACCTGTGGGATTATACCCAGAAGGTTGATTCCAAATCGGATCTAAGCTAATCTGACAACCGGGTGAGGAGGTCGGACCGACAAAAGGATCAACTACCTGTCCTTGGTGGGTAACGGTGATGTGAACATGGGGAAAGGAGGTTAAACCGGATGTTCCCACCATTCCTAACACTGTGTCAGTATTGACGCGATCGCCTGATTTAACCGCCACACTACCCCGCCGCAGGTGACAATATTGAGTTTCCCAACCTTTTCCGTGGTCAATAACTACCCCATTACCGCATTCTTGACCCTCTACCCTTGACCTTTCCGCAGGATGTCTAATTCGCCGATCTTCGACTCCATCACGGACTCTTAATACCTGACCAGAGGCTGATGCAAATACGGGGACTCCTTTGGCCATCATTCTTTCATCGGGAATGGCAAAATCTGTTCCTTTATGACCATCATAGGTTTGACGACCACAGCCAAAATCTACGGCTTGGGGACTCGGATCGCGATCGGTGTATAAAATCACTAAACAATCTTTATTTAATTCACATTTCAGCGGTGGAGACAAACTCACGCTATCTGTGGCGATCGCCACTGTATCCGGTTCGGAATTAAGGCTGAAACTGATTGACGGAGGAACACAACCTATCAGCAGTGATAGTCCTAACCCCAACATAAATAAGCATAGATATCGCAGGTGTTTGAGCATTTGTCAGATGTTGGATATGTCTTATATGTGTCGTTAGTAATTATAGCAAATCCCTAATCGGCTTGCCCTTACTCTTTACGGAGTCTGACGCTACCACAAGATATGTGGGTAATTTTCTCCAGTTATTGGGTGATTTCTGGCAGTAAAAACCACGGAAAATCAGGATAGTTAAATTGCCATAATATGGCATTACTTTCAGGAATATATAAATCGGTAATTGGGGAAAATTCCGGTGCTAATTCAGTCAAGCGATCGCTAGGAATGGCAAAAGCTAGATGTCTCATTTGTTCCCGTAAATCTGGGGGTGGCTGTTCACCATCATCATAAATATAGGGGTCTCCCCACAGGGGATAAGCGTGCATTCCATTAATACCGACTACCTTTCCCCAACGGTCTAACAGGGGGCCGCCACTCATGCCTTTTTGGATCGGATTAGTATAGCCAATTTGATAACCGTTTTTAAAGGGTTTTTCGGGAATTAAAGAGACTCTCCCTCTGGTTAAATTCAATCCTTTATTTCTGGTGGGAGGGTATTTTTTATCCGGGAATTTGGCGAGGGATGATTTGGGATTAAATAGATGATCTAATGATGGTTTTTTGTCTATCAGTTTGCCATGATTATTGTGAAAGTTAATGGGTTGAATATTATCGGCATCTATCGGAAATGGAAAACCCGCCCCAAATACTTTATCACCGGGTGAGAGAGTAGCGGAAGGATGGAAAGAAGCGATCGCATAATTTTGAGGTTTACCCTGAAACTGAATCAGGGCTAAATCTTGTCCTTGTAAGGAATAATTCTTGAGTAAATCGGCTTGATAAATCTGACCATCAGGAGTTTGGATTAAATAGGGAGATTCCTCGGTATTGATGACATGATCATTAGTCAAAACCGTATATAAATCACCTTCTCTTTTAATGATAATTCCCGACCCCCAAGCTGACCCAGAAATAATTTTGACTGTAATTGATTCAGCGATCGCCTTCAACTCTTGAGGGCTACAAGGTCGGCATTCACCCTCGCCACATACCGGATTAGTAGAGCAAGTAATGGCGGGTAACTTATTAGGTAGAAAAAAATAATCTAAATGATGCTGCCAAATTCCCGAAAAATTAGCAATTAAAAAAGGCAGTAATAGCATATAAATCCTCATCAAAAACTGCCATGATTAATTATTCCTGCCCCCTCCTCACGCCCAGGACCCCTCAACTAAGGAGGCAGAAGGATCAGCATTTAATCAGAATTAAAAGTAATTTGCTGATCTAGGTATTCTTGGAAATCCAAATATAGACGGGAATCAGTTTCCGACAAAGGACCAGCATTAGCATTAGCTTGTAGAGCAAAAAGCTGTCGGATAGTGCGGCGAGCATCTTGATTAGGTTTGAGAGTAAATAGAACCCCCAAACAGGGACCATCCTTAGCATCAGAAACACAGATAACTGGCTGTCGATTAACAGTTCCTGTAGTCACATAATTAAGTAATCCGCGCTCATAGAACTCCTGAAATTTAGCCGAAACTTGGCGACAGCGAGTTTGTGGCACATAACCAGCCTGATTAAAAACCAAAGAAACCCAACGAATTACGGGAAAAGTCCCCCGCGAGTTGCGGACAAAAGTAGTAGGGACATCATCATCACTACGTCCACAAAAAAACTCTTGTTCCACTACTGTATTATATCGCTGATGTGGCTGATATAGCTGATGTCGATGGCGCGGAAACTGTGTGATTTCGGTTTCTTCAGCGGCTGTGCCATTACCAACAAAGAAAGAAGCGATCGCCATCGCTCCTCCCGTGGCTAAATTAAAGAGATATTTTGGTTTCATTGTCCTTAGAACCAGATAACTGAATAGATCAAAATTCCGAACCAGAATTGTTCCGTTGCTTCCAATTGACCCCTAATCGTTTGAGATAGTCCCACCCCCGCTGGGGCCAAACGTGCTGGCGGCCAGTGCGTTCAGCAATCCACTGGGCTACCTTGGGGCCAGACCAGGGTCCCCCATCAGGAGCCGGACCTTGCAAAGCCTGCTTGAGTTCCTTTTGCTGTGATTTAGTCAAAAGCGATCGCGCCACAGGGGGCTGGCGATCGCGACTACGGTTTCTCACCGAAGGTGGGCCCTCGTGGTTATAACGTCGGATAATCTCTTTGGCGTAGTCGTAATTTAACCCCACAACCTCTGCCGCCTGTTTGATCGTCCAACCGCTGCCAACCAAATGAAGAAGATGCCACCGACGCGACTCAGTAGTATCTCTAGCTTGTCGGTAACGGTTTTTGAGATCATCAACCGATAAATGGGGTTCAATATGAGCCTTTGGTGGCATACCTCCTCATCTGATCATCCACAACACTGCTTGATCTATCGTCAGTTTGGCAAAATTTCCGGATCAAACAAAAATTTAGCGATCGCCACTGATCAGGTAGTAAAGTGTTACCAATTTTTCGCTAAACTCAAATATTGGAACTAAAACAGAGGAGACCGCATGGCATCGATCTGCGAGTTGCACCAACAACTGGTAAATAAAGAACGCTCTGCTGTGGAAATCACCACCGAAGCGCTCGATCGCATTAATAAACTAGAACCCACACTTAAAAGTTTTCTGTGTATTACCGCAGATCGAGCCTTAGAACAAGCCCGACAGGTCGATGCTAAAATTGCAGCCGGAGACGAAATCGGATTATTAGCAGGCATTCCCATAGCCGTCAAAGACAATATGTGTACGGAAGGGATTACCACCACCTGTGGCTCGAAAATTCTCGCGAACTTCGTGCCTCCCTATGAGTCCACTGTGACCACCAAACTCATAGAAGCCGGAGCAGTTATACTCGGAAAAACCAACCTAGATGAGTTTGCGATGGGAAGTTCCACCGAAAACTCAGCCTTTCAAATCACCGCTAACCCTTGGGATATAACCAGAGTTCCCGGAGGGTCCTCTGGCGGGTCAGCAGCAGCCGTAGCAGCCAACCAGGCAGTAGTTGCCCTTGGTTCGGATACAGGGGGTTCCATTCGTCAACCAGCCTCATTCTGTGGAGTTGTAGGCATGAAACCCACCTATGGGCTAGTATCCCGCTATGGGTTGGTAGCTTATGCTTCTTCGTTGGATCAGATTGGCCCCTTTGGTCGCACGGTCGAAGATGCGGCGATTTTGCTAAATGCGATCGCTGGTTACGACCCCAAAGACTCCACCAGTCTTAACGTAGAGATCCCCAACTATAGCGATTTTTTAAAGCCCTCCCTCAAACCCAGAAGCAAAATCAAAATTGGGGTAATTAAAGAAACCTTCGGGGAAGGCTTAGATCCCGTAGTAGAACAAGCCGTTACTAAAGCGATCGATGTCCTGCAAAGCCTAGGCGCAGAAATTCAGGTCATCTCCTGTCCTCGGTTCCGCTATGGTCTACCCACCTACTATATTATCGCCCCCAGCGAGGCTTCCGCTAATCTCGCCCGCTATGACGGGGTTAAATATGGTTTCCGCACTCCTGATGCTGATAACCTGATTGAGATGTACGCCAAAACCCGCGCCGAAGGCTTTGGGGCGGAAGTCAAACGTCGGATCATGGTAGGAACCTATACTTTGTCTGCTGGTTACTATGATGCCTATTATCTGAAAGCCCAAAAAGTCCGCACCCTGATTAAACAAGATTTCGATCGCGCTTTTACTCAAGTAGAGGTCCTAGTTTGTCCTACCTCTCCCACCACCGCTTTTAAAGCCGGAGAAAAAACCTCTGACCCCCTGAGTATGTATCTTTCCGACCTGATGACAATTCCCGTCAATTTAGCCGGTTTACCCGCGATCAGCGTTCCCTGTGGATTTGACAGTCAGGGTCTCCCCATTGGAATGCAGTTAATTGGCAAAGTTCTCGGCGAAAGTCGTCTGTTTGAAGTCGCCCATGCTTATGAACAAGCCACCCCTTGGCATAAGCATAACCCAAACATACCCAGCTCATAGTTAACTATTCCCCATAAATCTCTACTGAGGAAGTGCTGTCAATAGTCCACCGGGGAGAATTAGCGGCGGTGTCTGGTGAACTGACCAAAGCCCATAAATCGGATATATCTGAATCGATTTCTGAGAATAGCAGTTTCATGGTTTTTTCATCCCCCGCGTCCGCCGCTTGACTGAGGGGGGCTAGGGTTTCGGCAACAGCGGTTTGGCGTTCTAACTCCTGGGTGGAGGCGAGAATATTACCCAAGCCGTTGATGATCCTCCGTAAACTATCGCGCAATCTCGGATCTCCTGTCAAATCTTCAATATCTGCGGTCACTTTCTGCATATTTTGCAGGGTGGAACGGGCCGAGTCTAGGGTTTGTTGCAGTAAGATTATATTATCCGGGTTGTTGACACTCTGAGAAACATCTCGCAAGTTCTCCGAGGCGATCACGGCATTGGCTGATAAGGTTTCCAGATTGGTTAATAGTTCCCCCTGTTCAAATCGGGCTATAACTGGGGTTAGTGTAGCGATCGCTACACTCAATTCCTGGCTGGTTTCATTAATATTATTTAAGGTCGTCAGCAAAGTGGAGCGATTGGTAGCAACCAGGGCATTTACCTCTTGAGTTAAGGCACTTATATCACCAGTAACCTGGTCTAAGGAATTAGCCGACTGCAGTGCTGCTCCGCTGACTTCCTGCATGGAGCGCTCTAGCTGCTCGGAAAGTTGAGTCATTTCCGAGGAAAATAAGTTCATGTTTTGATCCACCGATGCACTGAAATTACCCAACTCCAATTTAGCTATATCAACTAATTGCCCCATTTTGGTGGTCAGTTGGGTGGCTTCGGCGGCGGCGAGGGCGGTATTTTCCACGGCAGCATTTAGATTAGCAAATAATTCCGGGTTGCCATAGAGTTCCCCTAAATCAAGCATAGTCTCCATGAGGCGATCGGGGCTAATACCCGGTAAACCTTGAACGGAACTCTCATGGCACAAAATATCTGACGAGGGACAGTCAGCAGCAATGGGGTTAGCAGCCACCAGCTCAGGAGTTAAGACTATATTGGGGATGATATCAATATATGTTTCATTCAGAAAACCCGTCTGATTGACCAAAACTTGGGAATTTCGTGGCATTACTAAATCGGTAGATTCAATATTTAGCACCACCTCCACCCCATTAGACTGGGGTTGAATTCTGGTAACCCGCCCGACTCTTACCCCCCGATATCGTACAGGTACGCCAATTTGAAGACCAGTAGCACTAGGAAATTCTGCCCGAATTTGGTAACTCTGCTGACCAAGACTGATCCCCCGCAGCCAAAAAGCTGTGGCCCCAAATAGCCCCACTCCCAATATAATCAACAAACCGACTGATCCTTCACGGACACTTCGCGATCGCATAAATCATCCTCTCATCTGTCTGTCCCATCTTCATAATGTTAGGCTAACTTAACAAATTTCAGGATCCCATCAGCTAATTGACCACCTGAATGGGTCCGCTTACACTGCCCGTAAAAAACTGTCTCAGCGCCGGATTGGTGGACTTGTAAGCCGCCTCAATTGACCCTTGCCATTGAATTTGACCTTTATACAAAAAAATTACCTGGTCTGTGGTTCTGCGGATTGTACTATCTTGGTGTGTCACCATCACATAGGTGCTGCCACCCCCGTCCCGCTTTTGTAGGCTGCGAATCAAATCTTCAATCACCGTTGAAGCGATCGGATCTAAACCGGCGGTTGGTTCGTCATACAGTATAACTTCGGGATTATCACTTGGGGTTTCTGGGTTGGGCATAATGGCTCTGGCGAAACTCACCCGTTTTCGCATTCCTCCAGATAATTCTGCTGGATAGCGATCGCAAATATTAGGCAGACCCACCATTTCTAGCCTTTCCTCAACTAATTGACGAATAGTAGCCGGGGAAAGTCTGCTGTGTTCATACAAGCGAAATCCCACATTTTGTTGAACATTAAGAGAGTCAAACAAAGCCGCATTCTGAAACACCATCCCAATACCAATCGGATCACTAAGATCATCCACCCAACCCCGTCGCAGTTGTCCCTTGACATATACTTCTCCAGCATCAGGAGGTAATAACCCCGCTATAATCCGCAAAATCGTTGATTTTCCCGTCCCAGAAGGACCGATAATTCCCAACGCTTGACCAGGATAGATTTTTAGATCTACCCCATCTAAAATCACATTGGAACCAAAGGCTTTAGAAATTGCTCGCAGTTCAATTAGTGGCTCAGACATATTAGATTTGGATTCGGTTCCCGGACATAGTTATCAATCAACCCGCCTGTAATACACAAGCTATGGCACATATACAAGATATACTGCCATTCCCAATTTGCCATAGACTCTTCCCTATGCACCATATCCATATAACTAGAAATGGCGAGATACAGGCTATCATCTCGAATTAGGTTTGCCAAAATTTAACCACCACAGATTTTTATTGAGGTCTATTATCAATGTCGATTATTTCCCTTAGATTGAAACTGCGTCGCCTGTTCAAACTCCGACTAAATTGGAGTCGCTCAGGCTACCGTTCCTCCTCACGAATAGGACAGTGGTTCAAATGGTTAGCCCCCGGTTTGCTAGTCAAACGGTGGTTACTTATTAGCGCCGGAGGGGTATTGTTGACCAGTTTGGGGTTAGCTATCTGGACAGGAATGACCCCAATTTTCTATATTTTGCAACTGCTCAGGGGATTTCTGGAATGGATTACCCAAATTATCCCTAACTCGGTTTCTGGACCGTTGCTAATTTTGGCGGGTTTACTATTCGTTTTTTGGGGTCAGAGTCGCAGCTTTAACTCTATTACCCAGGTATTCACCCCGGAAGGTGATCAGGAATTGGTCGATCGCCTCCTAGCATTGCGCCGCCTCAACCGAGGTCCGAAAATCGTAGTTATTGGCGGCGGCACGGGTCTATCAACCCTGCTGCGGGGTTTAAAAGATTACAGCGCTAATATCACGGCTATTGTTACCGTAGCGGACGATGGTGGCTCCTCTGGGCGCTTGCGTCGCGAAATTGGAGTATTACCCCCAGGAGATATTCGCAACTGTTTAGCGGCTTTAGCTGATGAGGAAAAGCTATTGACCGAATTATTCCAATACCGATTTCGGGCTGGGGATGGTTTGACAGGTCACAGTTTTGGTAATTTATTTCTCACGGCTATGGGAGAGGTGACCGGAGACCTGGAAAGGGCGATCGCAGCTAGTTCTAAGGTCTTGGCTATTCGCGGTCAAGTCCTACCCGCTACCCTCAGCGATGTTCACCTGTGGGCTAAATTAGAAGATGGTCGTCGTATTCATGGAGAGTCCAGTATTACAGAAGCTAGGGGTAAAATTGTCAAAATTGGTTGCACACCTGCCAACCCCCCAGCCCTTCCTAAAGCTATTAATGCCATTCAAGAAGCAGATTTGATTATTATCGGACCTGGTAGCCTCTACACTAGCGTTATCCCCAATTTATTGGTCCCAGAAATTACGGAAGCGATCGCTCAACGCCAAGTCCCCCGCATCTATGTTTGTAATGTCATGACCCAACCGGGAGAAACTGATAACTACAGCGTCGCCGACCACATTCGGGCGATCGATGACGCTTGTGGCCATCAACTATTTGATGCTGTCCTAGTGCAAGGAAAAGTCCCCCCGGCTCAAGCATTAATCCGCTATGCTCAAGAAGACTCTCACCCAGTTTTTATTGACCGGGAAGCCGTCAAGGAATTAGGGCGAAGAATGGTATTAACCAATATCATTGAAGTTGATAGCGACACTGGCTATGTCCGCCACAACTCCAAACGACTCGCCCAAGTCCTCCTACGTTGGTATAGCAGAGTTTAGACAATTTTACTTCGAGATAAAATGCACCCAAAAACTGCCATCAGGGATACACACCCGCCGAATGAGTTGATAGGAGTAGTGTAAATAAGCACCACTTAGATCCGTTCGATATCCACTGGAGAACCACTCCCCATAAGGGTCATGGACGATAAACCCATTTTGGTCATAGCCTACCACGACAATAATATGCCCAAAGGAGGTAAAGTATCCGTGGATAACGGCAGGATAACCCGCAGCTATCCAGTCCTGTACATCCTCAATTACCGCATTTTCGGTAAAATAATCCCTAGCACCATAGTCTCGCACAATGCGGGCTAAATCGTAGGGACTATGGCGACTATAGCCCTTATTGATAGCATAGCGATACAGTTCATCCTCAAATTGACGATATCTCGTATCACGGCGGGGAATATTAAAATATTCCAAACACATGGCTAGGGAAGTGACATTACAAGCGCCTGTGGGGTTGTAGAAATTATCTAATTGTGACTTGAAGGGGACATTCAGACGATGGCTTCTCGGTAGGGGTCTGGGGTAGGTTTGGGTTCCTCCCTCGTAAACTTCCGCATGACCACCCCAAATATACAACACAGAATAACCGCCAAAGGACTCATTACGCAAAGCTATCCTTAAATGCGCCCGGATCGGATCATAAGCCAAAACTGAAAATTCCCGTCCCGCTGAAATGGAAAATTTCTCGGAGTTGTTCAGTTGAGAAGAGGCGATCGGTTTGACCTTCAAAACTGTATCTCTGATGACTTTTAACATGGGAGTAGTTACCGGGAGGTCAGAAACCTTAGCTTCAATTAATTTTTTGGCAGTATCTGAACCAATAAATCCCGGTTCAGAGCATTCCATTAACTGCTGAAAACGATGCAGCGCCGCGGTTGACTTCGGACCAAATATCCCATCTGCTGGCGGGTCTAGCAGCCCTAAATCAATCAGCCGGATTTGAATTTGACGGCTCAAACCTGCATCAGCATTAATTTCCTTCACATCATATCGGATATCTGTACCCAGGAAGTTCTGTAGCCTCATATTTCCCTGGCGATTCACACTTTTTGTTTCTATCAGTTTTTTGGCGGTATCTGTGCCGAGAATGCCACTGGGTTCGCTACAGTTCATTAACTCCTGAAAACTCCGAAAAGCCGCCGTTGAATTGGGGCCGAATATGCCATCAACTGGCGGCGCTAGGAGTCCTAAATCAATCAGTCGAGTTTGAATTTGACGACTCAGAGCTTCATTATCATAAATGGCTTTGATATCATATTGAGTATTAGTCCCCACAAAGTCCTGTAGTCTCATGTCTATAGTTATAATTTTGGTGTTTTGTACAAGTTTTTTGGCTGGCTATGTACTGCATAACTCCTGTGGAGTTATGCAATTTATTAGGAGTTGGTAAAGTCGGGTTTAAATTATCTCACCTGGAGATGAAATGCACCCAAAAATTACCATCAGGAATACATACCCGCCGAATGAGTCGATAGGAGTAGTGTAAGTAAGCACCACTTAGATCGGTTCGATATCCGGTTGAAAACCACTCCCCATAAGGGTCATGGACGATAAACCCATTTTGGTCATAGCCTACCACGACAATAATATGCCCAAAGGAGGTAAAGTATCCATGGATAACGGCAGGATAACCGGCTGCGATCCAGTCCTGTACATCCTCAATCACGGCATTTTCGGTAAAATGATCCCTAGCACCATAGTCTCGGACAATGCGAGCTAAATCGTAGGGATTATGGCGACTATAACCCATATCCAGGGCATAGCGATATAGTTCATCCTCAAATTGACGATATCTCAAATTGCGACGCGGAATATTAAAATATGCCAAACACATGGCGATGGAAGTGACATTACAAGCGCCTGTGGGGTTGTAGAAATTATCTAATTGTGACTTGAAGGGGACATTCAGACGACGGCTAGTTGGTAGGGGTCGGGGATGGGTTCTGGTCCCTCCCTCGTAAACTTCCACATGGCCAGCCCAAATATACAAGATGGAATAACCACCAAAGGACTCATTACGCAAAGCTACCCTTAAATGCGCCCGGATCGGATCATAAGCCAAAACTGAAAATTCCCGTCCGGCTGGAATGGAAAATTTCTCGGAGTTGTTCAGTTGAGAAGAGGCGATCGGTCTCACCTTGAAAACTGTATTTCTGATGACTTTTAAAATGGGAGTAGTTACGGGGAGGTCAGAAACCTTAGTTTCAATGAGTTTTTTGGCAGTCTCAGAACCAATAAATCCGGGTTCAGAGCATTCCATTAACTGCTGAAAACGGTGCAGCGCGGCGGTTGACTTGGGACCGAAGATTCCATCGGCGGGCGGGTCTAGCAGCCCTAAATCAATGAGCCGGATTTGAATTTGACGACTCAAACCTGCATCAGCATTAATCGCCTTAACATCATATCGGAGATTGGTTCCCAGGAAGTCCTGTAGCCGCATATTTCCCGGACGACTAACAGTTTTGGTTTCTATCAGTTTTTTGGCGGTATCTGTGCCGAGAATGCCACTGGGTTCGCTACAGTTCATTAACTCCTGAAAATTCCGAAAAGCCGCCCTTGATAAGGGGCCGAATATGCCATCAACTGGGGGCGCTAGGAGTCCTAAATCAATCAGCCTAATCTGAATTTGACGACTCAGAGCCTCATTATCATAAATGGCTTGGAAGTCATATCGAATATTAGTCCCTACAAAGTCCTGTAGTCTCATATTTTCCCGTCGAATAGTGGTGGTTTCTATCAGTTTTTTGGCGGTTTCAGAGCCTAAAATACCAGATTCACTGATGTTCATTAACTCCTGAAAGCGTTTGAATGCGGCGGTTGAATTGGGGCCGAATATGCCATCAACTGGCGGCGCTAGGAGTCCTAAATCAATCAGTCGAGTCTGAATTTGACGGCTCAGACGTTCATTATCATAAATGGCTTTGATTTCATATCGAATATTAGTTCCCAGAAAATCCTCAAGCCTCATGTTCGGGGGCCGCATAGTGGTAGTGTCTAGGAGTTTTTGGGCAGTTTCAGTGGCCAGAATACCAGATTCACTGATGTTCATTAACTCCTGAAAGCGTTTGAATGCGGCGGTTGATAAGGGGCCAAAAATACCATCGACTGGGGGATCTAGGAGTCCTAAATCAATCAGACGAGTTTGGATTTGACGACTCAGAGCTTCGTCATCATCAATCTGTTGTATATCATATCGAGTATTGGTTCCTAGGAAATCTTGTAGTCTCATTTTGGGTGCTAGGTCACAAAATCACTGCAATTGTACATGGTTTGTTGACCCCCCCTACAAATAATTCATTATTTGATACAAAATATCAGAGGGGGTCGAGATTTAGAAGGGGATATCAACTCCCGGTTTCAGTTTCGTTAGGGGGTATGAGGTTTCAGGATAACTACCCCATAGGCTTGGGGTAATAAATATTGGCGGATGGCTTGTTGTAATTGTTCGGCATTGAGGGATTGAATTTGGCTGGGATATTCTAAAGCTAGGTTCACATTTCCGACGATCGCCTGATAGTAACCATACAAATTAGCGCGATCGCTTGGTGTTTCACTACCAAAAATAAACCGATTGGCTACTTGAGTCCGTACCCTGGTCATTTCGGTGGGGGTGATTAATTCCCTGTGGAGTCGGTTAATATGTTCTGCGATCGCCGCTTCGGCTTCGGCTAAGTGTTCGACCCGCAACCGAGCGGAAATATAAAATACTCCCTGTAGCCTCTGGGTCATATTGCTGCAACTAATCCCAGACACTAAACCCCGATTTTCTCGTAAATCCTGCACTAGGCGGGAGGTACGACCTTGACCTAAAATTGTAGCCAAAACATCCAAAGCATAGGTTTCTGAGAGTTGATTGAGTCCGGGAACCCGCCACACCATCATTAATCGAGCTTGCTGTAAGCTATCATCTATGATTTCGTGGCGGACAATTTCACTAAATCCTGACTCTGGGATCAGATGATGCAGATCTACTTCTGGGGGAAGTTCTGGAGGTGTCTGTAATGGGATAGACTCGGCTACTGTTCCAATTAAAGTCTCTACAGGTAAATTTCCCACAACTGCGATCGTGGTTTTTTGGGGACAGTAATGGCTGCGATGAAAATCTCGCATTTGCTGAGGAGTTAACTGTTCAATAGCGGCTGCTGGTCCTAGTACAGACCGACGATAGGGGAGACGCTTAAAGGCTGTTTCCATGGTCCGCTGAAATGAACGACGCGCGGGGTTGTCTTCAGATCGCCGGATTTCTTCTAATACTACTAGCCTCTCTCGCTCAAAAGCATCATCGGGAATAATTGGGTTAAATACTACTTCAAGCTGTAGGGGGGCTAGGGTAGCAAAGTCGGCGGGAGCGCTGGTAACATAATAGTGGGTGTAGTCCTGGCTGGTGGCTGCATTGGTTAAAGCGCCTCGTTGTTCGATGAGTCTTTCAAATTCCCCAGCTTTGAGGTTGGGAGTCCCTTTGAACACCATGTGTTCTAAAAAGTGAGCCATCCCGTTGATCGGGTCGGGTTCGACAGCGGATCCAACATCAATCCAAACATTCAAGTTCACGGCTTCAACGGGTAACTGTTCTGCCACAATGGTGAGACCATTTGATAATTTGTAGATGGTGGGAGCGTTTAGTGAGCGGGTGATATTTGATTCAAGTAGGATAGAAGTCATTGGATCTTTAGCCGTGTGGTCTTTTCCCTATCTATCTTAATGGGGTTATAGCAGAGTTACGGGGATTTGGTGATAATTTGGTTGATACTACTTGAGTTTATGCGATCGCCCGATCGCATACTACCAACCACAGGTCAAACACAACAATTATCGATAATTGCTCCCAACTATGAACATCACCAAACCTCTACACGCAGCCATTTTAGTCTCGGACTTGGCAAAATCTCAGCAATTTTATAGCCAGATCTTACAGTTAACTGCTGTCGATCGCCCTTTGAATTTCCCAGGAATATGGTATCAGATTGGTGATTGGCAAATTCATCTAATTGAATCTGAACAAGTAATTGGCGATCGAGTCAATGAAGCCAAATGGGGACGCAACCGACATCTAGCTTTCGCTGTGGCTGATTTGGCGATCGCCAAAGCACAACTCACCCGCCATAATTACCCGTTTCAAATGAGCGCTTCCGGTCGTTCAGCCCTTTTTGTGGCTGACCCTGATGGTAATATTATCGAATTGAGTCAAATATGAAAATTCTCGCCTATTCTTATACGGAACCGCTGTTAGAACCGCCGCCAGATCCGACGATTTGGGGATGGGATATTGATGGGATTTATCAAGATTTTGGCGATCGCCAACAACTAGAGCAAATGCTAGAAGATTGTCAACAACTACCACCCCCCAACTATTTATTAATCCAACGCTATGAAGAATTGGGTAACTCTGTCCTAGAAGTTAGCGATCGCCTCCGCCAACTCCAACAGTTAAACATCCAAGTTATCGCCATTGAATCCGACCTAAAATCCTCCGATATTTCCCGTGTAGATTTAATCAAATTTATCTCGGAAATTCAACAAAGTTACCACAGCCGTTGTATCCGCCAAGGACACGCGCGCAACCGTTTAAAAGCCATTCCTCCCCCCGGAAAAGCACCCTATGGCTACCGTAGAGGAAAGGAGCGCTACACCATTGATCGCAGCACCGCACCTGTAGTTAAAGACTTTTTTGAGCATTTTTTACTGTACGGTTCCCTACGCGGCGCAGTTCGGTATTTACACAAGCGATATCATAAAAAAATCTCGGTAACTACCGGGAAGCGTTGGTTAATTAACCCCGTTTATAGAGGGGATTTAGCGTATCAAAATGGCGAGATTATTTCTAATACTCATCTTCCGATTATTTCCCGTGAAGAAGCCGCCCAAATCGACAGGTTATTACGACGCAACCAGCGCCTCCCACCTCGCACAGCCAGCGCCCCCCGTTCTTTAGCTGGTTTAGTAATGTGTAGTGAATGTGGTTCAGGGATGACCATTAGCCGGGTAACTACACATAACAAAAAGCGAGAATATCTATATTTAAGACCTCTAAAATGTCCGCGTTTAACTAAGTGTAAATCCCTTAATTATCATGATATTTTATCGGCTACCATTGACCGAATTTGTACCGACCTACCCCCAGCAGTTGCCCAATTACAGATTCCAGATTTAGACCTATTTAAGCAGCAGATTTATGATGAAATAGCCCACAAAAAAGACATCATCAATCAACTGCCAACTCTGCAAAACACAGGAATCTTAGACAGGGAAACTGCCACCATTAGGGAATATAAATTGCGCCAAGAAATCGCCCAACTAGAGAATCAATTATCCCAACTTCCCCCAGTGAATTTACAAGCCACGGCTCAAGCGGTTTCTATCCGCCAATTTTGGCTAGATTTATCAGAAACGGAGAGGCGATTTTATCTGCGGGAGTTTCTGCAAAAAATCCAAATTATTCGCGATCGCCACCACTGGCATTTACAACTAAATTTTATTTTTTAACCCCCCAATGTATCTACTGTAATAGCCGTGGCTGCTGACCGGAACAATGATCGATTTTTCAATTGTCAGGAAGTAGAGGGGAAGTGGGAGAAGTGGGAGAAGTGGGAGAAGTGGGGGAACCCGGAGGCGACAATAAAGGACTCCCTGGCTGCATTTCATTAAGCGGCTGAGAGGGGAGGAAAGGATTAATAGGAGGTTCCACCCCATTATTAGGTGTCAGTACATCAGGGGCTAATAAACCCTCAGAATCAACCGGAGAGGGCATTTCCTCAGAACTCGGTAAAGTAGCCAAAGCAACGCGATCGCCTCCCACAGCCCGCATTTTATCTAAAACCTGTACAACATCATTATAACGGGCATCTTTAGGGGCATACAGCACCACCAAACCACTAGGATTCCACCTTAAAAAACGTTCCAAAGCCCGCTGCATTTGTTGAGAATTAACCCGTTGCTGGTCAATATAAGTATCCCCTCGAATATCCACCCCAACCACCAACATTTTTTGCATCTGAGTTTCACCAGTCCCCGCCCGTGGCAAATCCACATTGATCGCCTGTTGTCGGGTAAGCTGTAGGGCTGCCAAAATAAAAAACGTCAAAATACAAAAAACCACATCAATCAGGGGTAGCAGTTCAATGCGCCCCTCATCAACCTGATAATCTATGTTAACTTTCATCAATCTGCCTCCGTGGATAGTCCCACCAAAAAGGGTGTTTGTTAGTATCTTGGTATCAATGACAAAGGTTTAATTGGATCTGGGCGTGTTGTTGATATTATTCAACCTCTCCTTTTTGATGTTTATCATCATCATCAGCCAAGCGAGAATTACCCTTAATCACAGGTTGAATTAAAGTATTTTGTTCAGCTACCGACCCAGGGAATTCTGATTGAGAGGGAGTTTCCTCATCCTCAGATTCTGAAGGTAATTTGATTAAAGGAGTTTCCTCATCCTCCGACCCCTCCTCATCGGGTAGCTTAATTAAACTACCTTTTCGGGGAAAATCCTCCTGGGGTTCTTCCGCCATCAAAGAGGCATCATTAGCCTCTCCCGGAAGCAGCATCTGAGCTTTAACCTCTGGCCAATCCTGGCGATAGAGTAATTCTAATTCATTTCCGGCTTTTCGGAAGACCTTAACTTGGCTAAAGGAAAAGCCTTGAAACAGGCGATAGAAAGCCAGACTGATAATAGCCACAATCAGGCCTGTAGCTGTACTAATCAGGGCTTCTCCAATTCCCAGGGTGACATCAGCAGCCGAAGAAGTACCAATATCTCCCAGGCGGATAGAACCCAAAGAATTAATCAGACCCAAAACTGTTCCCAACAAACCTAACATAGGGGCGAGGGCAATTACCGCCTCTAGGATTTTATCGCCCCGTCGCATAGAAACAAATTCCTCCTCAGCGGCGGCTTCCAGGGCGAGACTAAATAATTCAGGGTCTGGGGTAGCGAGTTTAAGGGGGGCATAAAAAAACCTTCCCATGGGGCGATTATTGCTTTGTTTGGCAATCTGATAAGCCATTCCCCACTGTCCCCTCCGGGCGACATCCAAAACCCGGTTGACAATTCGGCGTTCACGGGTGAGGGTATTTCCCCAAAACCACAGTCTTTCAATAATGGTACTAATGGATAAAATTGATAATACCATTAGGGGCCACATGGCTGGGCCGCCTCTCTCCAAGATTTGTTGAATATCCATATAACCTATTGTCCTTCAGATCTCCCATTAGCCAAGATTGACGAAAAAATTATCTGTTTTCCATAAACCAAAGCAATCTCAATTTTAATCGCCTTGGGACAAGTGACAAGGGGGGGAAGACAAATTCCCCCGAGAAACCCGATTCCGGGTCGCCCCCCACCATGTCAACCGAGAATGGTACTCAGGTCTAAATATTCTTCGACCACATCAGCTAAGGTATCCAGCATCAGATCTCGTTGTTCGCGATAGTTAGGAATCCCGGTGGGTAAGGTTCCTAATCCCCTTGGTTTTCGGAGATGATTTAACCAAGACCTGCGCCAGGGACTATTATCAAATATGCCATGCAAATAGTGACCCCAGACGGATCTATTGCTGCTGACTACTCCTAAATCGTGATCGTCAAATAGGGGTACTGTCTCCCGTTTGTCCAAAATTTGAGTCCGCCCTTGGTGGATCTCATAGCCTTCTACGGGAAATCCGATTTCTGGATAATTCGATGTTACCAACCGCTGGCGGGAGACTTTGTCTGATAAAAGTATGGTTTTGATGGGAAGTAAACCTAAGCCGGGAAAGTCTCCGATTTTACCCTCTAAGCCACGGGGATCAGATACCTGTTGTCCTAGCATCTGATACCCCCCACAGATACCCATGACCTGACCGCCTGCTTCTACATAATCCTGAATTTGAGAAGCCATGCCACTTTTTTGCAGGGCTAGTAGATCAGCAATGGTGGTTTTAGAACCGGGGATAATTACGGCATCGGGATGTCCTAGGGGTTGATTGAGTTCGACATATTGGACTTTAACGGTGGATTCGGCATCTAAGGGGTCAAAATCGGTAAAGTTAGAAATCCGAGGAATCTTCACTATGGCGATGGTTATATCAATATTGTCGGAACGAGAACGGCGTTCGAGTAAACTTAGAGAATCTTCTGCTGGCATGGCGATATCTACCCAGGGAATTACTCCGAGGACGGGGATTCCGGTGTATTTCTCTAACCACTCAATACCAGAATCGAGCAGCGATCGCATACCGCGAAATTTGTTAATCACAATGCCCTTGATTAAGGCTCGTTCCTCTGGGTCTAGCAATTCTAGAGTTCCCACTACATGAGCAAAAGCCCCCCCACGGTCAATATCAACTATCAATATGGTGAATGCTTGCAGGTATTGCGCGACTCGCATATTGGTTAAATCTCGGTGCTTGAGATTGATTTCCGCCGGACTTCCCGCGCCCTCACAGACAATTACATCAAATTCCTTTTTCAGATAATCCAGACATTTAGTGATGGTATCCCACCCGGTATCAAAGAATTTCTCATAATATTCGGTAGCTTTGAGGGTGGCGAGTGGTTTCCCTTTCAGAATTACCTGAGAGGTCATATTTCCCTGGGGTTTTAACAAAATTGGGTTCATGGCTACATTTGGCACTAAACCCGCCGCCCAGGATTGTACGGCTTGTGCATAACCCATTTCTGCGCCGGTGGGGGTGACGTAGGAGTTTAAAGCCATATTTTGCCCTTTGAAGGGAACTACCCGCAGATTTTGACGACGTAGAATCCGACATAGGGCGGTGACGAGCATGGATTTTCCGGCATGGGATGTGGTTCCAACCACCATGATTGCTTTCATTTCGGGATTTTGACCAGAGATGCTAATTTATAGGGGAAGGCGTAACCAACGCCTCAGGGCATTACTGAGGCGATCGCTCCATGATGGGGGTTTGCTGTTATTTATATCATCGGCTAGTCGTTCTGCTACTTTTCGCCCCAGGGGAGTCAGTCGAAAACTATCGGTGATTCCCTGACCGTCTACTTCTCGCCTCAATACTCCGACTTGGATTAGCCATAAAAGGGCGTTTTCGGCTCTCAATTCCGGTAGAGGCGATCGCGTATATCCTAACTCTACACCCCGATTTCCGCTAATGGCACTCAGTTTAACGCTTTGGTCAATGGAATCGGTTAAAAGTTTGATTTGAAATGGAGAACAGCGGATGGCTCGCTGGGCTCGGGCGATCGTCCCGCTAGAATATTCTATCGACTTGGAAACCGAATTAGGGGCACTCATGGGTTGATGGGCTTTCCTCATGGCTGGTTTTGAGTATATTATCCTCCACCAGTAGACCCAAATTTTGATCGGATTGTGTAATTGATTGCAAAATATCTTAAAATAACTTCACAAATAGACAAAGCATATCAAACTCGTTTTCAGGAGGACAACCATAACATGGCTTTATCTGCTGGTACTAAGGCCCCCGCATTTACCGCTAAAGATACCAACGGGAATACGGTTTCCCTCTCTGACTTTGCTGGGAAAACTGTTGTTCTCTACTTCTACCCCAAGGATGACACCCCTGGTTGCACTAAGGAAGCCCAAAGTTTCCGGGATAACTACGAAAACTATCAAAGCCGGGATATGGTGGTTCTGGGTGTAAGCACTGATGACGAAGCCTCCCACAAGCTGTTTACCGAAAAATATGGCTTACCTTTCCAACTTTTGGCGGATACCGATGGCGCTATTACCAAAGCCTATGATGTAGATGGCGGCGGTTATGCCAAGCGTGTTACCTATATTATCAATGGCGAGGGTGTCATTGACTATGTTGATGACAAGGTGAACACCTCTACCCACGCTCAGGATATTCTTGCTAAAGTCAATTAGTGCGATCGCTAATTCAAAAAATATCCGTTTTTAACGATGAGCCACCTGTAGAGTTTTCTAGGGGTGGCTTTATTGGTGCGCCACTGAGTTATGCTAACCATTGTGGGATGTGTAATGTCAAATGCACCCTTAGACACCCTACGGTTATTACCCCTACGGTTTTTAGGAAGATGAGTGAAACTATCCTGAGCTATCTTGGTCCCAACGATATTATCATCGATCAACCTGTCGTTTTGATTGGTAACTACGCTAGTCAATACATTGATACGATTTCGGTTATGGCTGAGGATCAATATCCTTTACCTACCCAACTAAGTCCTCGATTAGGGATTTGGTTTATTCCCATGCCTAAAGGCTTTAATACCGCTGGAAAACGCTGGTTAAGAGTTCAAGGCAAAGACCAATCTGGTAAGGTTGTCGCTGACACTTGGGCTGAGTTTACTGTAGGTCATACTGGGCTTAATGTCGGTTTATCTACTCAGTTAATCGTCTTACAAAATACATCATTGAAACATCAAGCGATCGCCTCTGATAGACTAACCTCAGAGCAGAAATATGATTTAGAAATTGGCGAAATTTTAGCAGTTGATAGCTACGAACTGCAAAATGATCACTTTTATATTGAATTAACTAATCCCCTGGGTGATTTAGGGCGTTCTGGTTATTTATATCGGTCACATATTTTGCTGATACAAGGGGCTCAAATTTTATGGTTTAATCGAGATGATATACCCCCAAACCCTCCGGGAACCAAACTAATATGGGTCACTCATGATACAGTGCTTAAACGTAGTCCTGATGATAGATCCCAACTGCCGGAAAATGCCATCTATCCCCTCAGCCAAGGGAGTAGTTATCTAGCCCTAGGTTACGCCTGTGTAGCTGATCATTTTCGGGTAACACTCACCGAGTCACTTCCCGGTTATGGTCATGTAGGCTACCTGTATCGCTACCATTTGCAAATGTTTCAGGGAGACCGTGAAATCACCTTTGATCATAATGCCATTACCCTAACCATTATCAATACCACCCTGTTTAAAAAACGCCCCATTGACTCAGCTTATTTATCTCCAGAAGAACAAGTTACCCTTCCCGCCGGAATGATTTATGGGGTACAAAGTTATACCACTGAAGACGGACATCTAAAAGTAGCCTTAACTGAAAATTTCCCGGGTTTTGGTAATACCGGTTATTTCTTTCCTAATTTTGTGCAATTAAACCGGGCTACAGCTTCCTATTCTCCGACTCCTAGCCTTACCTATGAAGGCCCCCCAGAAGTGTTAATAAATACACCTGTGGTTCTGAAGGGTCAATTTGATGGTCAACAAGCGATCGCTGTTTCTTTAGTAGCCGAAGATCGTTATCCTTTAGAAGTAGTTATAAATCGACAAGCCGGAACCTGGACAGTTAATTTAGAAGCCGGATTTAGTGAACCCGGATATCGATGGCTGCGCCTTAAAACCACAGATGATCAAGGTCAACTGGTAGCCAGTCAAATTATCAATATTACCGTCAGTGAAAACGCCATGACCGTAGGGGAATCTCTACAACTTGATGTTATAGAAGATACCCTATTTAAAGTATCACCTATCGATTCTAATTTACTCGGTTCTGAACAACAAGTCACCGTCCCCGCTGGTCAAACATTTAAAGTGAGCAAATATGGTCTAGTAGATGGTCACTTAAAACTATTGTTAGAAAATGGGATTCCTCCCATTGGTTCCTTTGGCTATTTTTTCCGGGGTCATGTTCGGCTACGGAAAGGAAGCACCACCTTAGCCTTTGACATGGAGGAAGTTCCCGACACTAATATTAGCGCTCAAATGCTAGTGACCACCACTACCCGAATTAAGGCGCAACCGATTGATTCTGCCAATTTAGCACCTGATCAATTTGCTGAGTTACTGTTAGGACAAAACTTTGCTATTCGCGGATATGCTTCCTTTCAAGGTCATTTCCGGGTCACACTAGACCAATCTATCCCCGGTTTTGGTAATGTGGGTTATGTTTATTGGCAGCACGTCAGTTTATTGCGAGATGGAAAAGCGATCGCATATAACCCCGATGCTATTACCATGACCATGAGGGAAACAACCGTCCTCAAAAAACGCCCCGTAGACTCAGGACAACTAGCAGAATCAGAAAAAGTTACCCTTCCTCTGGGTCGGGTTTATGGTGTTAGTAGCTACAGTACAGATCAAAGCCATGTCCGAGTCGCCTTAACTGAAGAATTGCCGAATTTTGGTAATACCGGTTATATATTTCCCAAGTTTGTCAAGTTTCAACGGGGGGGAAAAGTTTTTGATCCGACTCCCCCACAAGTGCTAATCAATGTTCCCTATTTTTCCCAGCGAGATAATCCCCGATTTTATTGGTCTACTTGTAATGTTACCTGTATCGCCATGGTCATGCACTACTATGGTGTGCGTTCTAAATGGGGTGGACAGTTAGAAGATGAACTCTTACAGTGGTGTTTTGATTATGCTGGACAAGGTTCTCAAACTAACCATAGTGTTTTATCAGCCTTAATTCGCGCCTATGGTTTTCAAGGCAGTTTTAGCACAACTCGCCGCTGGTCTGAAGTTCGCAACGAGTTGATTAATAGTCGTCCGGTCGTATTAGCCGGAGATTTTACTCCTTCCGGTCATATTGTCACCGTTATTGGTTACAACCGATATGGCTATATCGTTCATGACCCCTGGGGAGATGCTTACACTGGCTATTCCAACACCGAGGGTCGCCGCCTTCCCTATTCTTATAGCTATCTTAATCGAGTTTGTGGACCAGATGGCAATGTCTGGGCGCATTTCATCCGACCTTAGCTCAATGACCCTCTTTTTTGACCCTGGGGCGACTTGACTGGATTTCAGGCTAAAATATAATCACGGCTAAGATCTGGTTTAGCCCCCGGTCTACAAAAGAGGGATAATTTATGTCTGATTTTCAATACTCATCATCATCTAAAATTGGGGTGCTTGGGTTAGTTGTTGCTGCTATTGCTACCATTATCTTATGGCAATTTTACTGGGGAAATTATGTCTTATATCCTTTCTCCATTTTGGCTACATGGTTTCATGAAATGGGTCATGGATTAACTGCTATTTTACTGGGAGGAAATTTTCATAAACTCTTACTTTTTCCTAATGGTTCTGGTCTCGCATATAATTCCGGTAACTTTGGTTCTTTAGCCAGAGCATTAATAGCAATGGGTGGTCCTTTGGGTCCCGCTGTAGCAGGTGGAATCTTAATATTATCTAGTCGTCGTTATCAAACAGCCCACTGGTGTTTAATGGCTTTAGGTTCGATTATGTTGCTATCGGTTTTATTATGGATTAGGACTTTGTTCGGAGTTTTTGCTATATTATTATGGGGGTTATTAATTTTATCCATTGCCTTTCAAACACCCCAAAAAATCCAGGCTTTTACTGTACAATTCATGGGAATGCAAGCCATTGTTAGTACCTACCACCAAAAACATTATTTATTTGGCAGTAGTTGGGTTAACATCAATGGTCAAAATTTGGTCTCTGATACTGCTATAATTGCCCAATACTTGTTTCTACCTCAATGGTTTTGGGCTGCCTTAATTATGGTTATTTCTACTGCTATTTTCTGGTGGAGTCTGAAAATAGCCTATGGTTCTGATGAATCAATCATCAATAATTAACCATTGATTACCCATACTCACCGCTCATTTTTGGAAATATACCACGTTAAATTACCTGCGAGTACAGATAGTATAGCTAAAGCCAAGAATACAGAAGACAGACCGAATAAGGTTTCGGTAATACCCGCCAAAGCGAGGGGTAGTGATAGGGCAATATTAATGGCGTTGTTTTGTAAGCCAAACACCTTACCACGCATTTCTTCTGGGGTTTCGGCTTGGATGGTTGTTTGCATGGGAATTCCTACCATTGCACCAAATACGCCTAGCAGCGAAATTAACCCTAAAGCGGGTGCTAGTTGCTGACTAAAAAATGCTAAACCCACCAAACAAATAGCCATGCCAATTGAGCCCAATAGTGCGATTCTAAAGTGGGAAAATTGGTGTCCGATATGACCTAAAATAGCTGCACCAATTGCCATTCCCAAGCCCGCCGCAGCCAGCAAAAAGCCAAATTGTGATGATTTGAGGTTAGGAATCAACTCCGCCACCCGAACGGCTAAAACAGCCAAGGCGGCAAAGATGGAAAATAAAATGACTAATTGCAGTAAAGCATTACGGACTCCATGATGATCTCGTAGATAGCGCATCCCCTCGCGTAAATCTTCGAGGATGTGGGGTTGTTCTTGTGAGCTAACATTTTGTTGTTCGCCAGTTTTCATCAATAGTAATAGTAAACCGGCGATCGCATATCCACTACCGACAATCAACTCTTTACCCACAGGTAATTGACTCCCCAGCCTTTCTAGCAAGGTATCGGCTAAAGCTAACAGCGGTTCCCCCACCGCAAAACCGACAATCACAGAAGCCATCATTGTAGTTGTATATAGGGAATTAGCAGATAGTAAATGTTTCCGTTCAACAATTAAAGGGATAGCCGCCTGTTCTGCGGGGGCAAAAAATTGAGTGAGAGTCGAGACTAAAAAGGTAATCAGTAATAGCAAACAGAACCCCAAGGGGAATTTGGTAAATTTCATTCCCTCAGATAGCCACAGAAGAATCGGGAGGATAAGAACCAACCCACCCCGCAGCAAATTTGTTAACACTAACACCATTTTTTTCGGCCAGCGGTCTACATAGACCCCGGCTCCTGCCCCAAATAATACAGCAGGAATGGTAAAGGCAATCATTACCGCCGAGACCCAACCGCTAATACTCTGGTTAGCCTGTTGAAACTCAGTGGAGATGACAGCAATCATTAGGACTAGGTAGACTTTATCGGCTAGTTGAGAGAAAACCTGTCCACTCCACAAGGCGAGAAAATTGCGATTTCTCAAAACTGGTAAAAATCCCCGTTCCTCTGGCTCAGGGGGAGGGGGGTCTGAGTTGGGCGGTGTCGGCGCACTAGGCTTTTTACCAGCAGTCTCTGACGAACTGTAGGAGTTACCTGTTGAACTTGAATTGTAGTCTGTGTAATCTACGGGTGTGCTTAGGTCTAAGCCGTTTCTTGTTTCCCAGTCATCCATGGAGTTGATCTGTTTAATGTTAAGATACTGAAAGCGTGCCAGACGTTCAGGCATGAAATAGGGCTGCAATGCCCGAAATAACCGCCTGGTAGGGAATTCAGCCCCTTGGTTGAATATAAGGAGCGCACTCCTGACCATCCCTATAACTGTTTATATGTCCCAATGATTAGTATCATACGATAAAAAATCAAGGCAGGGAACCCAAGGTCAATACACTCTGTAACAACTCGTAACAACTCTTAACATAACGAAATGGGACGACACAGAGATGAGGGTAACGGCGATAGCCACCCCCAGTTTCAGGACTCACACCCCTGGGATTGAAGCGGGGAACGGAAGGCGTGAAGTAGAACCAACTACCAGACGCGACCACTGCCAACCATCCATGATTAGGGAAACCGAATGTCTGGCCTGAACCATCGTAAGTAGATTGTAGCGAAATAGGTTGATACGCTGCGCTCAAAAGAGTAAGGGGAAAAGTAGGAGAATCCTTTCACTACCTACACAGACCTTTAAAGTACCCCGGTGGAGAGGACAAATCTAAAGATGGAATGCCCATATAAACGGAACGTTTTAAGTCCTCCTGGACTCTGAGAGTATGGTCGATACCTCAGTAGGGATAAGTGTAACCGCAAGTCCTAGAGGATGTGAGATGTGACCAAAAGCCAAACGCCCGGTTGTAATGACAGGGATATGCTAACGGGTCACGGTTTGATTGTAAGAATAGAGTCTAGTAGGAGTCAAAATGACGAAATCGAGAGAAAGTAAGGGATTTGGGAAACCAAAACTTACAAAGACTACGAATGTATGGAGAAGTATTAACTGGGCCAAGGTTCAGCGATACGTCTTTAAGCTCCAAAAGAGGATATTTCAAGCAGCTAAATCGGGACAGGATGCAAAGGCTAGAAAGTTGCAACGTCTATTGGTGAAGTCATATTATGCCCAGCTTCTAGCAGTGCGACGAGTGACTCAAGATAATCAAGGCAAAAAGACAGCCGGTGTCGATGGAATGAGAGTAATCTCCCCAAGGCAAAGGCTTGAACTTGCTGAGAATATTAAAGGAAATCTCAAAGCAAAACCGCTGCGTAGGGTGTGGATTCCAAAACCTGGAAGGGATGAAAAACGCCCTCTGGGAATACCCACCATCCAAGATAGAGCAAGGCAAGCCTTGGTTAAGTCGGCTCTCGAACCTGAATGGGAATCGAAGTTTGAAGGCACAAGTTACGGATTCCGTCCTGGACGGTCCGCCCAGGATGCGATAGCACGAATCTATCTGTGTATCAAACACAGCAGTTATTTTGTGTTAGACGCTGATATAACAAAATGCTTTGACCGAATAAACCATGATTATCTACTGTCCAAAATTCATTGTCCAAGCAGCTTGAAAAGAGACCTGAAACAATGGCTTAAAGCAGGGGTGCTAGATAACGGTGTATTCGAGGATACAGAATCAGGGACACCCCAAGGAGGGGTAATAAGTCCAATACTCGCCAACATCGCACTGTTGGGAATGGAGAGGCTAGTTAAGGAAATGTATCCAAATAAAGGAACAGCCATTCAGGTGAACCTTATAAGATACGCCGATGATTTTGTAGTTATATCAAAAGACCTTGAAATCATTGAACAGTGCAAGACTGCAATTTCTGAATGGTTAAAACCTGTAGGATTAGAGATTAAACCTGAAAAGACTCGAATTTGCCACACGCTCAATCCCATTGAGTATAATGGCAAGCCTGAAGAACCCGGGTTTGATTTTCTAGGATTCAATATCAGGCAATATCCGGTAGGAAAATATAAATCTGGGAAAACAGGGGGAATGGCAAGCCGATTAATCGGTCACAAAACCCACATCAAACCCAGCAAGAAAGCAGTTAAAGCCCACACTGAAGTGATTAAGGGTGTAATTAAACAACATAAAACTGCACCCCAGTCAGCCCTGATTAGCAGACTAAACCCAATCATAAGGGGATGGTCAAACTACTATTCAGGGGTAGTCTCAACAGAGACCTTCACAAAGCTAGACCACATAGTTTGGCAAATGTTGCGGGCATGGACAGAATCAAGATGCAGAAAGGCAAGTTACGATAAGCTAGGAAACTATTTCAGACATGGAACGGTTAAACTTAGTAATGGGAAAGAAAGGCATGAATCTTGGTTATTCCAGACTAAAGATGGATTCACATTATGGAAACATAATTGGACTCCAATTGTCAGACATACCCTAATACGCCCGGAAGCAACACCATACGACGGAAACTGGACTTACTGGGCAACCAGGAAAGGACAAGCAATCGACACGCCAAATAGGGTAGCAAAACTACTTAAAAAGCAAAAAGGCAAGTGTACCTGGTGTGGGCAATACTTTACCCCATCAGATATAGTTGAAGTAGACCACATTGTACCTCGAAGCCAAGGCGGAAAGGATGAATACAAGAACCTTCAGCTACTACATCGCCACTGTCACGATGATAAAACAGCTCTTGATGAAGAGAGGTTGTTGTACTCTTAACAGAGAGGCAGTCAGACTAGGAGCCGTATGAGGTGAAAGTCTCATGTACGGTTCTGAATGGGAGGGGGTGAAGGCGACTTCACTCTCGACCCCTAATCGAAACGCACGGAATTGATGACGAACTATGGCTCTTACTGATATATTACAGGCAATCTGGTCACTCTCGGCCCTAGGGTTGGTGATTTTGGTACTCCTGCACAGTCCCAAGGGTGATGGTATTGGGGGAATTGGTGGACAGGCGCAACTGTTTACTAGCGCGAAAACAGCGGAAGTTACCCTAAATCGCATTACCTGGATACTAGCAATTGTGTTTATGGGGTTAACCACGATTTTAAGCGCTGGTTGGCTTGGATAGGGATTTTGGGGTTGGTGAGGGTTCGGCTAATAGGATTGAGTCTATTTACGATTTTCCTGATCGTAGTTTACGGTTGGCGATCGCCTGCTGTTGATCTGTCAATCCCGTTTGATTCCCATCCCCTCCCCCCATCTCTGGAACAATGGCAAGATCCTACGGACAGTGGTGATTATTTCGACCAGATAGCGCCACCTACATTTGGTCATCTGGTCTGGTCTAGTTTTCCGGTTCGTGTCTATATTGAATCCCCAGAAGATCCAGGGGCTGAAAATTGGCGGGATCTGGTCTTAGATGCAGTGATGGACTGGAACCCCTATTTACCGATAGAAATTATTGAGGATAGCGATCGCGCCCAGGTCCAGATTTTTCGCCGTCGCCCTCCCCTACAACCAGGAAGGCTGCGGGCTAGTTCTGCGGAAGCCAGATATCAGCTTTTTAAACGGATTACTGGGAATGACTCTTATATTTTAGTCCATCGCTTTACTATTTGGCTGAGTCCTACCCAAAGCGGCAAGTATATTACCGCCGCCACTCGCCACGAATTTGGACACGCCCTGGGGATTTGGGGCCATAGTCCCACGGCAACTGATGTGATGTATTACTCCCAGGTTCGGGAACCTCCCCCGATCTCGCCCCGTGATGTGAATACGCTGCGACGTATTTATGAACAACCCACTCAACTGGGTTGGGCTCAAATGAAGGTCTAGCGTGTATCTCAACAAATTTGGCAAAGGGTATTGTCAAATCATATAGGCTTCTGCTAAGATACATATCTTGTGAGTAAAACTAAAAAATGCGACGGTTTTGGAGAGGTGGCCGAGTGGTTGAAGGCGCAGCACTGGAAATGCTGTTTAGGGGTGACTCTAACGAGGGTTCGAATCCCTCCCTCTCCGTTCGCTAACTCATGCGATCGGGATAAATCAAGGTGAGTTCCTTAGCTGAACCCTGGTGGTGCTAAGATATGATCTAAGAACAGTTGATTCGGTGGTAAAGTTTGTTGTTGATCTTAGCTGGTTATTTCCGTAAGGTATTAGCAGACGTTCCTCCCGGGTCTGTCGTCCCCTCGTTTATCAATGATTTTGGAGGAAACAAATGTCAATCTATGTAGGGAACTTATCCTATGATGTCACTGACGAAGATCTAAAAGAAGTCTTCGCAGAATATGGCACGGTGAAACGGGTTCATCTTCCCACCGATCGCGAAACTGGAAAGTTTCGTGGTTTTGCGTTTGTGGAAATGAATACCGAAGAAGAAGAAATTCATGCGATCGAAGAACTTGATGGTGCTGAGTGGATGGGACGAGAAATCCGAGTTAACCTAGCTCGTCCTCGGGAAGATAAGAAACCGTCTGATAGAGGGGGCCGCAAACCACGATATTAGAAAGTCCTTTGACCCGAAAAGCGATCGCCTGTCCGTGACGGCAGCGATGGGGATGTAGGCGGTTCGCAGTCCTAAACACGGCGAACTAGCGTAGCCAAATTAAGTACGGAGAACCATCTACCCAAGGAAGTATTCTAGTCTCGGAGCCATCCCGGCACAGTAAGTCACTACTGCCATGCTCGCCGCCTGCCTAAACAACTGACAAGTAATGGGAAGATGCAGAGCGTAGCTATATGGCTAGGCGATCGACTCGGAAACCAAAAAAACCAAAGTAAGCCCAATAGCTGCCAAGGCTGGAGGGCTTAGAGGGATACTTGAATGTCCCGCTGTCCCCCGTTTGAGGGTAGGCAGGAATCCCCATACTTTTAGTATTGGGGAAGTTCAAGCACAACTATGTCTTTATGAGGTAATCGTGATGGCCAAGCGTCGTAATTTAAAAAAAGAAAAGGCTGAACGCAACCTGGCCAATGCACGCCAGTATCGTAAGAGATTCAACCCCCACTCAGCTCGTAATAAGCGCTTCAACCGCAACGATCGCCCGTCTGAGGGTGAGCAAACATCTTCAGAACAAGATTCTAAGGCTGAGTAGGTGATTAGGTTGGTGATAACAACAGTTATACAAATAACTTTGATTGTTGATCACGCTTCCCAAATGTATTGGAAAGCCCAGTTTAAACCTGATTGTTTGGACAAGGTTCCAGACTAACTTAAACCCTTCCCTAGTCCTTGGGGAAGGGTTGTTTTATGGCTGATGATTCCTAAAATTGAGGCAAAAATCAATGAAAGCTAAACTCTATGATAGAATTGAAACGGTAATAGAAATAAAAGCCCATTTTGGTCGCCAAATTATCCCCAAGGGAACTGTCGGAACAGTTGTAGAATGTTATGAAAATCCCCAAGAAAGTTATTCGGTAGACTTAACTATGGGGGGTGAGTATGAAAACCTGATTCTTAACCCGGAACAATTTATGGTGATGGGAGAAACCTCTGATGAAAGTAATTTAGGCACTCTCTTTGGCGGGACTAAATACGAAGTACCCCAAGCGGTTTTAGATGCTTCTGTAGCGCCCCAATCTCAGCCAGATTCGCCAGAATTAAAGGTATAATAAAACTGCACTGATAATCTAGTCATAATCATGAAGTGGGCTGTACGCTTGTATGGGATTTTATTTGTGGGAGCAATTTTTGTAGGAATTGCCTTTCATGATGCTTTGGTAAACTCACAGGATTTTAGCCTAAGATTATTACATACAAACGACCATCATGCTCGCCTAGAATCGGTGGAAGTTGGGGATAACTTGTTAGGTGGTATTGCGCGACGAAAAACCCTAATTGATACACTCCTGGCTGAGAATGAAACGACAACCCTATTGCTAGATGCGGGGGATATTTTCCAGGGAACGCTGTATTTTAATAAGTATTTAGGTCAAGCAGATGTTCCCTTTTATAATCAAATGAATTATGCGGCTGTGGCGATCGGAAATCATGAATTTGACCGAGGACAGGAAACCTTGGCGGAGTTTATTAGAAGTTCGGCGTTTCCGATGATTTCCTCTAATCTGGAAATTGATGTCAACTCACCGCTGTCTGATTTAATCAAATCTTGGATTATTGTTCATGTCAATCGTGAACAAATAGGTATTTTGGGGTTAACGACACCAGACACGGAGGTTTTGTCTAGTCCTGGGGAAGGTATTAAGTTTCTTGATCCGATCGCCGCTGCCAAAAAAACAGTTAAAATTCTCAGAGGTCGTGGTGTAAATAAAATCATCGCCCTGACTCATTTAGGCATTTCTGAGGATATTAAATTAGCCCAACAAGTGGATGGAATTGATCTAATTGTGGGGGGACATTCCCACACTCCCCTAGGAAATATACCAGGTGCGACTCAACCTTATCCTTTGGTAGAAACTTCCCCTAATGGGGATAATGTGTTAGTGGTGACTGATTGGGAATGGGGGAAATATTTGGGGGATTTACAAGTTGTTTTTGATGGTAGAGGTCATCTAATATATTGGTCTGGTTCTCCTCATGCTGTGGATGAAAGTATTATTCCTGACCCGGATTTTGAAGCGCAATTGCAAGTTTTCCAAGCCCCCCTGGAAGAATTACGAAATAAAGTTATTGGTCAAACTGATACTGTACTAGATGGCGATCGCCGAAATATTCGCTCTATTGAGACCAACTTAGGAAATCTAATTGCTGATGCAATTCTGGCAAAAATGCAGCCAGACGGTGCCGAAATAGCGATTGTTAATGGGGGAGGAATTCGAGCCAGTATTCCGGCGGGGAATATCACCCTTGGTCAAGTTATGGAAGTTCTCCCCTTCGGAAATACGATCGCTCGTTGTGACTTAACCGGAAATCAGATAAAAAAACTGTTAGAACATGGTGTTAGTGGAGTAGAAAAGGGAGAGGGAAGTTTTCCGCAAGTGTCTGGAATTCAATTGATGTGGAATCCAGAAGCGCCCATAGGTTCGCGGATTATGTCAGTTAATGTCATCAGTCCTGATGGTAGCATGAAACCCCTAGAAGATGATGTTAGTTATCGGGTAGTTACCAACACTTTTTTAATGACAGGCGGCGATGGTTACGAAATTTTCAAACAGTCTAATAATCAGGTAGATACTGGTTTTTTACTGTCAGATGTTGTGGCTGATTATATAAGCGCGCGCCCCCTGATTAACCCCCCAGTAGGCGATCGTATCATCAAAGCACCTCTTTAACCTTGCTACAACCCTTCTAAAATAGGTGTTGACACAAAATTACTGAAAGCAAACTCACCCACAGCGTGCCACTGTCGGATGCTATCTCGAAACTGTTTCCAGGGTTCATAAATATCTCGGAAAGAGGAATTACGAATAGCCATATCCTCCAGTAAATCCGTAGTTGCAGCCAGAGAAGCCTGTAAAATTTCTGGGCTAAAAGCCTTTAACTGAGTCCCCCCATCAATCAACCTTTTCAACGCTTGAGGGTTCTGGACATCATACTTAGCTAAAGTTTGAATATTAGCCGCCGACGCTGCTGTTTTCAGAATTTCCTGATACTCAGTCGGCAACCTATTCCAAGCCGTCAAATTAATCTGCAAATCAAAACTAGATCCCGGTTCCCACCAACCCGGATAATAGTATAACCTCGCCGCATTATTTAAGCCTAACTTTTCATCATCATAGGGACCAACAAACTCCGCCGCATCAATAGCCCCCCTTTCCAAAGCCAGGAAAATTTCTCCTCCCGGTAAAACCTGAACATTCACCCCCAAGCGGGAGAGAACCTCGCCACCCAAGCCAGGAATCCGCATTTTTAACCCATTTAAATCAGCGATATTATTTACTTCTCTTTTAAACCATCCCCCCATCTGAGCCCCAGAATTTCCGGCCGGAAAAGCAATAGTATTAAAATCGGCATATAGCTTATTCATCGCCTCAATACCGCCGCCATGATATAGCCAAGCCATCTGTTGCTGCGTATTAAGTCCGAAGGGAACACAGGTGCCAAAAGTCAAAGCCGGGTTTTTACCGATGTAGTAATAACTCGCCGTGTGACCACATTCGACAGTTCCCTGTTGAATAGCATCCAACACCTGTAACCCCGGCACAATTTCCCCCGCCGCAAAAGTTTGGATAGTAAATCGTCCGTCTGTTAGTTTACTGACCAATTCCGCGATTAGTTCAGCAGCGCCATATAGCGTATCTAGGGAAGTTGGCCAACTTGTAGCCATTTTCCAGCGTACCCGTGGTAAAGAGTCACTTTGAACAGCCGGACTTGTATTTTGGGGATTACAGGCAGCCAAGGCGGCGGCGGTGGCCACTCCAGTGGCAGCATAACCGAGGATATTTCGACGTTTCATAATTTTTGCTTACTTTCGGTGAGAGAAATTAGGCCAGTAGGCTTGAGTATTTCATCTAATTTTAAACCCAACGGGTTCACTGAGTCAGTTTTTGCTGATTTTTCATATCACCTAATTTAAAACTGTAACAATTTTTACATAATTTTGTATTTATCGATTTTTTTAAGTTATGGTACAGATATGAGGGAATATAGCTGGGGATCAAGAAGTTGGTCAGAACAGATCGCTGTACTGTCTAGCTTCTGGCTTCAGCCTGAACAATTAATTAATAAAGAGGTTTAATAAATTATGGTTGTATCATCCCAGGTAGCGACTACATCCCCAACTCCGGCTTATATTTGTCCATTCGATCGCACCTGTAGCTATTTAAACCAAGCGGCTGCGGAACTAGGTATGGACCCAAATATCTTGGTGATTTTAGAACATCCCCGGAAAGTCGTCACCGTTTCCATTCCGGTTAAATTAGACAATGGAAAAGTACAAATCCTCGCCGGACACCGGGTGCAGCACTGTGATGTCCTCGGTCCCTATAAAGGCGGAACCCGATATCATCCCACTGTTAATCTGGGAGAATTGTCAGCCTTAGCCATGTTGATGACCTGGAAATGTGCCCTATTAGGGATTCCCTACGGTGGCGCTAAAGGTGGGATTGCTATTGACCCCGCGCAATATAGCGTAGGGGAACTGGAACGCCTCACCCGTCGCTACACTAGCGAATTGATTAAAGATATTGGTCCGGCGATCGATATCCCCGCACCAGATATCGGCACATCCTCACGAGAAATGGCTTGGATGATGGATACCTATTCTATGAATATGGGTCATGCTGTCCTAGGTGTCGTCACCGGAAAACCCCTATCTATTGGCGGTTCAAAAGGTCGAGATATGGCGACCGGACGCGGGGTGATGATTACTGTCAGAGAAGCCTTATTAGAGAAAGGACAAACCCTAGAAGGTGTGACAATTGCTATTCAGGGATTTGGAAAAGTCGGCGGCGCAGCGGCACAACTCCTTCACGAAGCCGGGGCTAAAATTATTGCTGTTTCTGATGCCTTTGGCGGCGTTTTTGATGCTAATGGCTTGGATATTCCGGCTTTGCAATCTCATGTGAATAACCAGAAAACTGTTGTCGGTTTTCCTGGTAGCGATAGCATTAGTAATGCTGAATTACTCACCCTTCCCTGTGATGTCTTGATTCCTGCTGCTTTAGAAGACCAAATTACTGAAGATAATGCCGATCGCATTCAGGCGAAATTAGTGGCAGAGGCTGCTAATGCTCCCATTACCCTCATCGCCGACCAAATACTCGAAACGCGGGGGATTACTGTCTTACCAGATATCCTCGCTAATGCGGGTGGTGTCGTGGTTAGCTATCTGGAATGGGTGCAAGGTCAATCTTTCCTTTTCTGGGATGAAAAACGGGTGAATCGGGAAATGGAAAAACTACTCCGTAATGCCTACCACCGCGTTAGCCAACATTCCCAACAACGGTCTGTCTCTTTGCGGCTTGCTGCCTATACTCTCGGTGTCGGTCGGGTCTCACAAGCCATGAAAGATAGGGGACTCTATCCATAAGATAATTAACAATTAATAATTAACAATTAATAATTGTTAATGTTGTCGGGGCGGGTTCCACGGTTAGTTATAGTCATCACCGATCATCTTAATAAACCCGCCCTATCTATCCCCAACAATGGATAATGTTGTCGGGGCGGGTTCCACGGTTAATTAGATTACCCACCGACCACATTAATCACCCCCCCAGAAGATCCGCAAATTAATGGATAATGGATTAATTGTCGGGGCGGGTTCCACGGTTAGTTAGATTGCCCACCGACCACATTAATCAACCTCCCAGAAGATCCGCAAATTAATGGATAATGGATTAATTATTCATTATTAATTATTAATTATTAATTGTCGGGGCGGGTTCCACGGTTAATTAGATTACCCACCGACCATCTTAATAAACCCCCCAGAATACCCGTAAATTAATGGATTAATTATTAATTATTAATTATTAATTATTAATTGTCCGGGCGGGTTCCACGCTTAGTTAGTGAGTGGGCGGTTGTCTGTTGCCTGTTGGTTGTTGGTGGCTAAAATATCCTATGATAGGAGGGGTTGTGAAAAAAATCCAAGAACTGATATTATGTCCGCCTATCATACAATTCGTATTCACGATCGCCAAAGGGATAAGTCCTACTGTGTGCAAGTTCCAGAGGATCGCTATATCCTCCCATGTGCAGAAAATCAGGGTTCAGATTTACCCTATTCCTGTCGCAATGGTGCCTGTACAACTTGCGCGGTGCGGGTGATCTCAGGGGAGTTGTATCAGCCGGAGGCGATGGGATTATCTCCAGAACTCCAAAAAGAAGGATATGCTTTGCTCTGTGTGAGCTATCCCCGTTCAGACCTGGAAGTGGAAACCCAGGACGAGGATGAAGTCTACGAACTCCAGTTTGGTCGCTACTTTGGTAAAGGTAAGGTGCGAACGGGGCTCCCCTTAGATGAAGATTAGTCTAATGCCATTGAGATTGATGCTTACCGGACTGTTACTCCTGTTGTGTTGTATCGTGGGGGTTGGGTGTTCTGAACCGCCGGAAATGCCCACAGGTATGACTGTCAGAGTAGAACGGGTGGTTAGTGGTCAGACTATAGAAATTGTCAGTCCTACGGATGATATTCCCAAGTTACAGCGGGTAAGACTGATTGGCATTAATGCGCCAGACCTAAGACAAGACCCCTGGGGAATGGAAGCTAAACGAAGGCTAGAGCAGCTTTGTCAGGGACAGCAGGTGCTATTAGAATTTGACCAAATGGAAAGCGATCGCTATGATCGCCTATTAGCATATATATGGCGCGATCAAATTCTGATTAATGAGGAATTGGTTAAACAAGGTTACGCCCTCGCCCAAGCTGGAATTTACAACAACAAATACAGCCAACGCCTTGACAATGCCCAACGGTGGGCTAGAATCATGGGGTTAGGTATCTGGAACCCAGAAGAACCCATGAGATTTACCCCCGCTGAGTTTCGTCAACAACAGTCCTGACTGAAAAAGGGCAGCCGACAGTCTGGGGGTAGGCGGAAATTAATCAATTTCAGATTCCCCATTTGACACTCCCCGCTCTGAAGAGACGGGGATTCTTGGCTCACCGAGACCACTTAAACTAGATTCCTTGCGTCGTCTAGCCCAGAGGTGGGACTCTCCCCAAGCGTTACTTTCGGTATGCCCTACCGTAGTTGCATTTCTGCCAATCCTGTTTAGATTGAAGCAAATATACCTCAAAAACTGATTTGTCTAGTTCCTGTGAATCTTTTACCTGCTCGAAGGAGGAAGCTAGAACAATGCAGCCAAACCCCATAGATTCAATGGTCAAGGTTCAGTGTACGCCTTTCGGCCACAAGGTTTTTTAAGTGGTTGGTTACCTTTATCCACGCTCAATCGGTGTAGCATTTATCTAGTAAGCGTGTAAAGTCAAACAGCGATGTTGTTCGAGAGTTGATCAGGTCTTGGGCTGACGGGCACTAAAGTACCCGTGTCGCCTTTCATCCTTGCTCTCTTGAGACAAGGTTTTCATGATCCAGTGCTGTTCGTATAATCAAAACTTGTCCCCAGACACAGGCTTTCCCTACTATGGGAATTATGATTGATTAATCGGGTTATGGTGTTATCTGTGAGCTGAAACTGATGGAATTTTTGCCAAAATGACTCAAGAACCATTACAAACATTTTTGGATGTGGCTACCCTAGCAGCAACTGCGGGGGGTACAGTCTTAAAGTATTACTGGGGTAATTTACAAGATATTCAAGAGAAAGGACGCTCAGGAGATTTAGTCACAGAAGCCGATAAAGCCTCAGAAGCGGCAATTTTGGAGGTTCTCAAGCGCCATGTTCCCGGTCATGGTATCCTTACGGAAGAGTCTGGTAGTTTAGGGGATACTAGCAGTCGCTATTTGTGGGCGATCGACCCCCTCGATGGTACCACTAACTATGCTCATCAGTATCCAGCATTTGCTACCTCGATCGCTCTTTTGATTGATGGAGTCCCCCAGGTCGGTGCGGTATATAATCCCTTTCATGATGAATTATTCCAGGGTGCGACTGGTCATGGTGCTACCTGTAACGGTACACCGATCAAGGTCTCTCAAACCAATTCACTAGATCAAAGTCTATTGGTGACAGGGTTTGCTTATGACCGTCGCGAAACCCCCGATAATAATTATGCGGAATTTTGTTATCTGACTCACCTCACTCAGGGAGTCAGGCGTGGTGGGTCGGCTTCTGTAGATTTAGCCTATGTCGCCTGCGGACGTTTAGATGGTTATTGGGAGAGAGGACTATCTCCCTGGGACTTGGCGGCGGGGGTGGTCTTAGTCCAAGAAGCTGGGGGAAAGGTGACAGCCTATGATGAGAGTCCTTTTGAAATTAAATCTGGGCGAATTTTAGCTACCAATGGTTTCCTACATTCTAGCCTTAGTAAAGCCCTGTTAGAAACACCCCCCTTATCTTCCTGGTAGCCTCTGACTCCCACAGCAGAATCACCAATCAGTCAGAAAATATGTCAAAATAAGATTGAGTAGCAGTTGAGCTTGAGTAAATTGCGGTCAGACGTACACACAGATACCGCGATCCGGTTATCTCTGTGGGCTTAACTAGCTAATCATCCGTAATTGTGCCAGGCTTAACTGTTATGCTTTGGGGTTGGAGGTTATTGGAATATCCTCGATATGGTTGCATCTAGTTATAATCCCATGAATATCACTGAAAATCAGAATTTAACTTGGCATTTCTGAGATACCAAAAGGCGAATACTATGTCATTTCAAATAAATCAAGGATTATTCCAGCTTGGAATTACGGATAATTATGCTATTTTAGGTGTTAAAATCGACTCTGATTTTAATGCTATTCGTAAACAATATATGAGGATTGCGCGTCGTTTGCATCCAGATACTTCTGCTTTTCAGGAAGCGGAAGAACAAGAAATTGGTAAGGAATTATTGGCGAAATTGGTGAGTCCGGCTTATAACAAGTTTTCTAAGGATGATGAGAAACGAGAATATGAGTTGTTAATCAAAACGATCGCCGATCGCATTAAACAAGACCCCAACAGTATTCAAATCTCCACAGAATCAGCTAAAGAACTACAGACCATAGGTGATTTTAATCAAGCATATGAAACCAGTTTACAAGAATTGGTCGAAAAACAGTATGAATCGCCGAAACAAGCCCTGGCTAGAATTGGGGAAATTAGCGAACTGAATTTAGTGTATTTAATGCGATCGCGCCCAGGTAATGCAGCCGCTACACCTACGCCGCCACCTCCGATCGCAGCCACCACTAATTCAGAGGAAGCGCCGCCACCCCGACCAGCGAAAACATCTTTTGTGGATAAGGCTTGCGATCGCGCGGTCCAGTTAATGCAAACTAGCAACTATGCTAAAGCTATTCTGGAACTAAAAGACGCGGTAAAACGGGAACCATCACACCCCCGTTGTCATGGTCTATTAGGGTTGATTTATGTGAAACAAAATCAGCCTAAATTAGGTACACCCCATATTAAAAAAGCCCTAAGTATTGATCCCAATCAGCCGGAAGCGATCGAAGCCCAACAACTAATTCAGAAAACCGCTACCACCTCTAGTGTCAAAGGTAAAAGCAAAAAGTCAGGTTCAGGAAGCGGCGGTTTATTAGGGCGACTATTTGGCGGGAGTAAGAAAAAATAAATGCCACCATGGTGAACAAATCGACTCAATTGGAGGTAAGCTGTAATAATCTGTAAGCCGTCCCCTAATTTTGTACTACTTTTTTTAATCCCATGATTCATCAACCGCCACCGGGTGCGCGAGATCTACTTCCTCTCGATGTAGCCCAAAAAATTTGGATTGAACGCCGACTACAGCAAGTATTCCACGGCTGGGGCTATCATCGCATTATCACCTCTACCCTGGAAAGGCTTGATACCCTTATGGCTGGGGGGGCGGTACAACGTTCAACAGTCATACAATTACAAGATGCAGAAAATGAAGGTTTGGGACTGCGCCCGGAATTAACCGCTTCTATTGCTAGGGCGGCGGTTTCTCGCATGGCGGGGAATGACCACTGGCCGCAACGTCTGTACTACAATGCTAATATCTTCCGCAAGGGTGGAGAGACGGGACATGGTACACAGTTAGAATTTTATCAGGCGGGAGTAGAATTACTTGGGGCTGATGGGGTCCGCGCTGACTCGGAAGTTTTACTACTGCTATGGGACTGTTTGCGATCGCTAAACTTACAAAACCCACAGTTTATCCTAGGGGAAGCTGGATTAACGCGATCGCTTTTATCTCCCTTTCCGCCACCCTTACGCGATCAGGTTCGACAAGCGATCGCTAATCTCGATAGAATTACTCTGGAAACCCTTTCCATGTCGCCAGAATTGCGACAACGGGCTTTATTCCTCTTTGACTTGCGCGGTCGTCCTGAAGACGTTTTAGCCAAGGTTTCCCAACTAGACCTAGACCACAGCCAAAGATCTGCCCTCAACAACCTAAAATCCTTAATTGATGGTCTCAATCAATATCAGAAATTGCGACCAGATACTCTATCTCCTATGTCTATCACCCTAGATCTCAGTCTGATTCAGACTTTTGACTACTACACAGGCATTGTCTTTATTGTAGTCAGTGATAGTCATTCGGGTTCACGGGTATTAGGTCGCGGCGGACGTTATGACCAGCTTTTAGGACTTTATCATCCCCAGGGAGAAACTAAACCCAGTATTGGCTTTTCCCTCACCATTGAGGAACTGCATCAGGTATTATTAGACATGGGAGAGCTTCCCTCTGATATTCCCTCCGGTGATTGTTTGGTGGTTCCCAAAACCCCCCAAGCTGAAGCCGCCGCCTTTGCTTATGCACAAGATTTGCGTCAGTCCCCCGATGCACAGGTACAAATGGAATTGAGTATTTCCGATGATTTACTCGCCCTCCGAGAGTCCGCCCGTCGCCGGGGAATTACCCAAATAGCTTGGGTAGATGAACAAGGTAATCCTACCTTAGAAGCCATCTAATTTCAGTTTACATGACACCCACAATTAATAATTAATAATTAATAATTAATAATTAATAATTAATGACCGGGTGGGGCGGGTTTATTCATCTGGTCGTGGGGAATTGAGAGTTGACAGCAGAACCCGCCCCGACAATTGTCAATTATCCATTAACCGTCATATTTTCAGGTATTAGTTGTTATGCTGACACCAAACAGTTATCCTCTGAATCGTCGCCATTTTCTGGGTTCGATCGCTTTAGTAACTTTGGGTTTGCTGACTAAAGATTTAATTAATCCACTGAGTGTTCAAGCGGATAGCCAAGGATTAGGCAAAGGCAACATTTCCTTAGAAACTTATCATATTTTTGTTCCTTATACCATCGCTCGAAATGGGGGAAAGCAGATAGTTACTCTGCGATCGGGAAATGACTTGTCGGTGAAAATTCCCGCCCAGATTGAAGATAACCAAGAGATGACTATCAAGGGGGGCGGTTTTGAGGGTAAAGATATTACGCTTGTGTTGCATACTTTGTATGACAAAAAAACTCGAATAGACGATAAAATTTATCAAGAAATTGGCCAAAATATCAAATTTATTCGGCCCGGCTCAAGCCGATCAAAATGTAAGTCAGTATATGAGCAAATTGAGGATGGTGAGTACGTTAAGGATCTGAGCGCTTTAAATTTGTTGGATTATGCGATCGCTTCTTCTAAGCTGGACAGCACCATTCAGGCTCGCTATCAACTTGCTAGTACCAATTCCCGTTTAGTGGGACTTCAGCAAGCCATTGACTCTACTTTAAACGAGTCTACACTCAGTCCAGAAGAGCAGAAAATAATTAAAGGAACTTTTGCTTATGTGCGTGCTAATGAACCATGTCCTGACTTTAACGCTCTCACGGCTTTAGATGCAATTGTGGTGGGTTCAGATTTGCCACCAGAAATTCAGGTAACTTACTCTTTAGCAAGTGCCAAATCAAGGGCTTTAACCGTTGATCTGATTTTAGTCAACGAGATTTGGCAAAGTCCCCAACTATCCTCAGAAACAAAAGAAAATTACCTGTCAATTTATCAGGAGGTACGTGACGGCAATAAGCTGGAAGATACAAGAACCTTAAAAGCCTTAGACTCCTTTATCGCTCAAGCGAATATTCCAGATAATGCTAAAATGGTTTACCAGGCTGCCCGCCAGCAGGATTTAGAAAACATTGTGAGCCAGAACAATTATGATGTGCTTTCACTGGTTAAACCAGCAAAAAACGCTGCCAAAATAGGATCGGCGATCGTCCCGGTATCTGTAAATGCCTTGAGCGCAAGTGGAGTGTCAGCAGGTACGGGGACTCTGATTAGCACGTTATCTGGAGGGGCTGCTACTAATGCGGCGTTAGCTGCTTTGGGTGGTGGTTCTGTGGCTGCTGGAGGTTTGGGAATGCTTGGCGGGTTAGCCGTAGCTACGGGAGGAGCAGCCCTGATCGGAGCGGCGGGAGTTGTCTCGATCGCATTAGTCTCAAAAATGGATGGTGAAGACAAAAAAAATCTGGGAATTGCGATCGGAACAGGCACAATTGCTGGCGCTACAACTATTTTGGGCGCTTGGACTGCAGCCACTGCTTTGGGAGTAGCCGGAAGTTTATCCGGTGCAGCCGCAACTACTGCAATTATGGCGGCTCTGGGTGGAGTTAGTGTGATGACTGGCGGTGCGGCAGCGGTTGCGTTCGGTACAGCATTTTGGGTTTGGTCATCCATGAAAAAGGGCAAGAAACGGGATCAATCAGTGCTTGAGCAGCTAGAAACTCTATCCTACATCTATACTGAAGAAGAAATCCCCAGTCGTATCGGAGAATTTGTGCAAAATCAGGTACAGTCTCAGTATAAATTTACTAATGGTTTTTCTGCTCCTAATATTCCCTTGGATAGGCTATCAAAGGCTTTAGAAAAATGGCTATATCTCAAGGATAACGAAAAAGTTATTGCCCTGATAGATACCAGTGGCTTTATGTCTACCCAAGGAATTGCCTTTACTGATGACAGAATTCTCTGGAACCATCACTATGTTAAGTACCAAGATTTAGAAAAATCCTGGGGAGATTTATTGGAAATGTTACCCCAGGAATCAGATCGGCGTATTTTGACTAAATTTTTGCGAGAAATTAGTAAACAATATGCCTCAGTTTAAGTCTCTATGAATCTCCGTAGTTAACAGCAGGCGATACAGTTAAGATGGTGCGTCAATTATGGGGAGGTGTCTTGACCTCCATATCTGCCAGGTTTGACGCACCCTACAGGTAATTATTTGGGGGTTAAATTAGCCTAAAATAACCGTGAATTATTCGGAGGTGTCTTGACCTGGATATCTTGTCGGTTGGAAGGACCCTAGAAAGACTGTGTTGAAAAATAAGCGATCGCACGTCCCCCCTAGGCGGTAAGCTGTTGGAGAGTGTTTGCACAGTAACGATGACAACTATTAACGATAATTACCTGAAACTCAAAGCTGGCTACCTATTTCCAGAAATCGCCCGGCGGGTTAATACCTTTGCGGAAGCCAACCCCGACGCACAAATAATTAAACTGGGAATTGGTGATGTCACGGAACCTTTACCAGAAGCCTGCCGAACTGCTATGATTAAAGCGGTCGAGGAAATGGGCGATCGCTCTACATTCAAGGGCTATGGACCAGAACAGGGTTATAGCTGGTTGCGCGAAAAAATTGCCCAACATGACTTTCAAGCCAGAGGCGGCGATATTGACGCGGAGGAAATCTTTATCTCTGACGGTTCCAAATGCGACACTGGGAACATTCTGGATATTTTTGGCAAAGATAACACCATTGCCGTCACAGATCCAGTATATCCCGTCTATGTAGATACCAACGTCATGGCAGGAAATACCGGACCCGTGAATGAGCGTGGGGAATATGAGGGGTTGCTATACCTTCCCATTACCGCCGAGAATAATTTTACCGCCGAAATTCCCAGCGATCGCGTCGATTTAATTTATCTGTGTTTTCCCAATAACCCCACAGGCGCTACAGCCACCAAAGAACACCTGAAAAAATGGGTTGATTACGCCCGCGCCAACCGTTCAATTATCCTATTTGATGCCGCCTACGAAGCCTTTATTACCGACCCCAGCTTACCTCACTCCATCTATGAAATTGAAGGCGCTCGTGAATGTGCGATCGAATTCCGTTCCTTCTCCAAAAATGCTGGTTTTACCGGCACTCGTTGCGCCTTCACAGTCGTTCCCAAAACATTAATGGCAAAAACATCCTCCGGGTCTGATGTCGAGCTGTGGAAGCTGTGGAACCGCCGCCAGTCCACCAAATTTAACGGAGTCTCCTACATTATACAACGGGGAGCCGAGGCAGTGTATTCCCCAGCCGGACAATCCCAAATCCAACAACTCGTAGATTTCTACCTAGAAAACGCCCAAATCATTCGCGAAAAATTGACCGCAGCCGGACTCACAGTTTATGGTGGTGTCAACGCCCCCTATGTATGGGTCAAAACCCCCAGCGGTCTATCAAGTTGGGACTTTTTTGATAAATTACTGCAAACCTGTAATGTAGTAGGAACACCAGGTTCCGGTTTTGGTGCAGCCGGGGAGGGATATTTCCGCATTTCAGCCTTTAACAGTCGTCAAAACGTAGAAGCCGCCATGGAACGCATCACAGACAAGTTTAAAGCCCTCTGAAATTAGTTCACAGCAGAAACCCCGGCTTATTAAATAAACCGGGGTAGCCTGCGCCAGACCCTCATTACTGGCGCACCAATAATCTCTAGCTAACCAACAAAGTCCCTAGCGGGAGAGAGTCCGACGCTTAGTGACCATTCGATAGGCTTCAATAGAGTCGCCCTCATTCCAGTCATTGAAATTTTCAGCCGCAATACCACATTCATATCCGGCATTAACTTCCTTCACATCATCTTTAATCCGCTTGAGGGAGTCAAGGAAGCCATCATGGACTGTCTGTCCACCACGATGAACTCGGATTTTGCAGTTACGAATCAGCTTACCAGACTGAACATAACACCCAGCCACACGGGAACGACCCACAGGGAAAATAGCCCGCACTTCCGCTTGACCAAGAGGTTCTTCCACCAATTCCGGTTCTAGCATACCCTCCATCGCTGCTTCAATATCATCGAGGAGGTTATAGATAATGTTGTACTCACGAATATCTACACCCGCGCGGTCAGCCGCTTGGCGTGCGCCACTAGCCGTAGTAGTATTAAAACCAATCAGGACCGCATCACTAGCGGCTGCTAGGTCAATATCAGTTTCTGTCACCTCACCCGGCGCTGCTAACAGCAGTCGCAGTTGTACCTCCTTCTGGGGTAATTTCTTCAGGGCATTAACTATAGCCTCTACAGACCCCTGAACATCAGCTTTCAGAATAATATTGAGGTCTTTAAGTTCTCCCTCCTGAACCCTAGCCGACAAAGCACTGAGGCTAACTCGACCCTGGAGTAAGCGAGACTGTCGAGCTGTATTCGCGCGTTCCGAAGCCAAAGCCGCCGCCTCTTTTTCGCTCTCAAACACCTCAAACTCATCTCCGGCCGCCGGAACATCCCGCAAACCCAAAATCTCAACAGCAAAGGAAGGGCTGGCATTCTCCACCCGTTGACCATGATCATCAATCATAGCCCGAACCTTACCCAGAGCCGAACCTGCTAAGATCACATCTCCTACCCGCAGAGTCCCATTCTGTACTAACAGAGTAGCCACCGGGCCGCGCGCTTTATCTAGGTTAGCCTCAATCACCGTACCCTTAGCCATACGGTTAGGATTAGCATAGAGGTCCTCAACTTCCGCCACTAACAGCAACATCTCTAGGAGAGTGTCGAGATTTCCGCCATTAATAGCACTAACTGGAACCATAATCGTATCACCGCCCCACTCTTCAGGAACTAAACCATATTCCGTCAGTTCCTGCTTAACTCTGTCCGGTTGAGCCGACTCCTTATCCATTTTGTTAATGGCAATTACCATTGGCACACCCGCCGCCTTAGCATGGCTAATAGCCTCCACCGTCTGAGGTCGCACCCCATCATCAGCAGCTACCACCAGAATAGCAATATCAGTAACTCTCGCTCCCCTGGCTCGCATAGCTGTAAAGGCTTCGTGACCAGGAGTATCTAAGAAAACTACCTGTTGAGTCTCGCCGGACTCATTTTGCACATCAACATGATAAGCACCAATATGCTGGGTAATGCCTCCCGCTTCTCCCTGGGCTACCTTAGTTTTGCGAATAGAATCGAGTAGGGTAGTTTTTCCGTGGTCAACGTGACCCATAATCGTTACCACTGGCGGACGGCGTTGGAGATTATCCAAATCTTCCGCATTGAGGATATTATCAGGTTTTTGAGCCGCTGATTTCTGCTCCTCGGTTACCACCGTAACCTCTAATTCTTCACAAACCATCGAAATAGTTTTGAAATCTAGGGTTTCTGTGATATTAACCGCAATACCACGGGAGAACAGACGCTTGATAATTTCGGTTTCCGCAATTGACAGAGCATGGGCGAGTTCCTGAACCGTCATCGGTCCTTGAACCACTAAACGCTCCACCTTTTCTGGTAATGCTGGTGTAGGCGCGCGCCGAGAAGCAGCCGCCCCGCTACCACTACCACCACTACCACCGGAATGGCGAGATGGTGCTGATTTCTTTCGTCCCTGATTAGAGACTGCAGCCAATTTTCCGCTTCCCGAAGCAGTTTTAGCCTTGGGAGGTCGAGCCAAGGATATACTCAGAGCCTCGGACTCGGAGCTATCAGTGGTCAGGCTATCAAAATCATCATCGTCCTCATCGTCAATCAGAGGCTTAATCCGGGGGCGCTTGACCTTGGCTTTACCTGCCTTACCACCCTTTTCATCAATATCATCATCATCATCATCCACAGAACTCGCACGCTTAGGTGAAGTCATGGGTTGAGGCCGCTTCAGCGTTAAACCGCGTTTGGGGCGCTTAGAATCCAATAGACCATCATCTTCAGGTATAGCCCCGATATCGCTATCATCCTCGATGATTTCAGTCGGTTCGGTTTTAATGGCTACGCTTGGTTGTCTCGAAGGTGGTGGTTGCAGTTCCGGCATCGACCTGGCAGGTTTCACCGTAGAAACCCGCTTTTTCACCTCTCTAACCTCTTGGTTATCAGAGGTAACTGGCCGTTTTTTATGTTTGGAAGCTACTGGTTTATCAGCTTTATCAGCTTTATCAGCGCTTTTCTCCACGGGACCGCTCCCGGACTGACTGGGTTTGGGAGTGGGCTTATTCTGTTTTAAAACGGGCTTACGAGACGGTTGCGGAGAATTTACTAGCCGTCGGTACAGGTCTGGCGGGTGGCCCTACTAAAGTGGGCGATTCTTCCTCAGTTGTAACTGAGCTGGTCGAAGTAGTCGATTTAGGCATCTTGGCGATCGCTTTTTCGGGTCTATTAGCCCCGCTGACATCATCAAAGGCTGTGTTAATTCCAGAAGAGGTAACTTCCACAGGGAGTTGGCGGGGGGGTTGGGGGGAATTATTGGGTTTTGGCAATTCGGATATATTGGTTTCGGAACTGACAGATGATTCGGACAAGTTAGGGGGTTTGGGGGGAGTGGCAACGGATGCAGCAGGAGGCTCAGGCTGGGGTGAGTCTGCCGGTGATGGTTGATTTTCTGGTCTGATGAGGTTTGGCCTGCGAATTTCTAAAATCTGTTGTTTTTTCTTGTCCACAGCACCACCAGCATGGGACTGATGGGCTGCATCAGGATTTTCATCAGACCATGCGGAAATGGGATGACTGGCAACGTATTTCTGGATCCGTTCAGCATCTGATTCCGTAATCGTACTGCTATGGCTTTTGACAGAGATATTCAGCCGTTCACAGACGGCTAAGATGTCTTTGTTCTCCAAATTTAACTCTCGTGATAGTTCGTAAATTCTGACTTTGACGTTGTTCATCCACTCTTGCCTCTTCGTACCAACCCGTTTTTAATTATATTGACATTATTTTAGGGGTGTTACCAACTGCGATCGCCTCCACTGGGTTACACTGTACCACTTTTGATCGCGATCGCGATCGGCACTAGATCAACTCACCCTTGTTTACGACAGAAACAGTTTAAGCCTTGAACAGAACATAATCCTAATTAGGCCCGCCCTCATACCCCTATTTGCCACCTGGGAAACTCTTGTTATTGACTTATGCTGTGATCACCTGATACATTTACGCGACATTTATCCGGCTATTGCCTGACAATGCGACGATAGCACTATTACCCGTTAAGGTAACAGAGGCGGTATCCCGCAAAGCTTTTAGAAAGATTCCAAAAGCACCGTTCCAGTCCCTCGGTAGAGTGAACCCACACTCAGGACATCGGAACACTTTTGAGCCACCTAGCTGGGAATGGACATGACCACAGTGAGTACAGGTTTTGCTGGTGTATTCTTCCGTCACATCTACAACTGTGGTTCCAGTTATCTCGGCTTGATGTCTCAGGGTTAGTTTGAATCGATAATGCGCCCATGTCAGCATGGCGCGGGCAGTCTTGGATTTGATTTTCCGCTTGGCTTTGGCAACCATGTTGGAAGTCTCGAAGGTCGGCAGAAAAATTATGCTGTAGTTGTGAGTCAAGTAGTGAGCAATTTGTTTGTGGGCTTCATCAACTAGATTGCGGATTTTGGTTCTCATTCGTTGAGCCGCTTGCCTCATCCGTCGCCTCCTTGAACGACAGGGTTCCTTGGCGATTCGGCTCATCAAATCATCCAAATGTTGACATAGCCTAGTAATGCCTCCAATCTCCCCGGAGCCCAATTCCAGAAACCGAGAGCCATCAAACCCAGTTATGAAAGTTCGGACACCCGGGTCTAATGCAATTACGCCAGTAGCTTCAGTTGGGGTAACGGCAACTGGTTCAGGGAAAATCGCCAACCATCGACCTTTGGTAAACACCAACTGAGTCCCTTGCCCGCAAGTTTTAGGGATAGCTGAGGAAACCATGAAAGTTAATCCTTTCGTGAGTCTTGGATACCAACTCCCTGAAGAGAAATTAGCATTGTTAAACTTGATGGCTTGAGAACTATCCCGACAGCTCCTAAACCTTGCGCCAGGACTGGCTGAAAAGGCGAGATAGGCATCAAAGATAGCATTCTGCCGAATATGGCCGGGTGTTTCTTTGACCCATGCAGGCAAGTCGCTCTGCATCACTTCGTTGCGTAATTTCAGTTTGCTTAGTCGTTTACCACTCCTAGATAATGCAATTGCTTGGTTGTAGCAATACCGACAAGCGGCCAACCATTTGCGCCAGACTTGATTTAGCTCGGGGCTGGGGTAAATCCGGATCTTCTTTGACCTGAGTTTTGTATTTACGCACTCCGTATAATCGGGAACTGAAGCAGTGGAGGATGGCGAGGATGTCCTCAACCATTTCTCGTTCTGGACTGAGACTTGTCTCGTTGAGAACCATGAGTGAGCACCTGTTTTGCTCACAGAGCCATCGAAACAAGTCAAATCCAAACCTTGCCAGTCGGTCTTTATGGGCAATGACAACCATGCGGACATCTCCTGACAAATGATGTCCCAGTCAGGCCAGCATTTTCTTTCCCTTGAAGTTGAGCCCGCCTCCGATTTCTGAGACGACTTCTGCTTCGGGGTAGAGGTTGGACAGTGCGGCCACCTGTCGGTTGAGGTCGGACTGCTGGGCGTGGCTACTAACTCTGGCATAGATAACGACTTTGCGTTTGTCACTGCCTGATTTGGCAGCAGTATATCACTCAACGTTGTATCGTCGTTGCCCAGCGGGGGTTCTGATGGTCTCGATTGAGCCATTTTCGTCCCATCTGCGGAGTGTTCTTTCATGGACTCCAAGGATTTTGGCCGCTTCCTTGGGTTGGACATATCTGGCAATAGGTTTATCCTCAACTATTCTCGGTTATGGTCGAAAGAGAAGTCACCTTCCCCAACTCCACTTCAAAACCGTGCTTGCGAGTTTCCCAGCACACGGCTCCTGATGTAGATACCCTAATTGTCAATAGGAACAGGGCTACTACCCCCCGCTTTGTGACCTCAACTTTGGGAGCTAAATACAACACGTAGTCTTTAAACTCGCTTTCGTCATCAAACTCTTACTTGTCGCGGTCTCTATATCCACACCGTGACTAGTGGGCATATCCTAACCATTACAGTTAGGCATTGGCTTTCAGTCACATCCTTTCCCCTTAAAGGTATACGCTTACACTTTCACTACTCCGCAGGTACATCCTGCCACTTGAGAGCCTAAAAGGGGTTTAAACGTTCCGTTTATACGGGCATTCCATCTTTAGACTTGTCCTCTCCACCGGGGTACTTTTAAAGGTCTGTGTAGGTATTGATAAGATTATCCTACTTTTCCCCTTGCCCATTTGGACGCAGCGTATCAACCTATTTCGCTACCAAACTATTACGATGGTTCAAGTCGGAACATTCAGATTTCCTTAGTCATGGATGGTTGGCAGTGGTCGGATTTTGGGAATAGGTTTTCCCTCACGCCTTCCGTTCCCCGCTTCAGTCTGACGGGTTGTGATTCCTAAAACTGGGGGTGGCTATCGCCGTTACTCTCAACTTCCTGCTATACTAGGTGGGTCACTACTTCCACCGTTCAAACGTTCTGTCTTGACCTTGGGTCTCCTGCCTTGCTTAGATTTCTCCAAGCGTCGGGACATATAAACAGTTATGGGATGGTCAGAGATGCGACTCCCTATATTCCACCAAGGGGTGGAAGTCCCACCATGCGGTGATTTCGGGTATTGCAACCTTATTTCATGCCTGAACGTCTCGCACCTTATTATCTTATTATACCGTATTGCCCTAAAATATTAACCTAATTTGAGATTAAATCATGCTCCTTACTAATTCCAGATTGTGGGTTGATGGCTGTACAATAATTCCAGTTCCTATGCTACACTAGCCACCCGGCTGCGAGTCCGTAGCTAAACGCTGCCACAGGATTTGAAATACTTTTTCCGGCACCGGAGCCCTTAATGCTCGTCCGAGTCGATTTTTCTTCTGAGCAACCATCAGACATTCAGCCGTTTGACAAACATAAGCTGAACGACCCATGCCTTGATCTAATTCTACCTGATGAGATGGATAGACTCTGACCAATCGCCAGAACTCCTGTTTAGCAGCCAGGCGGCGACAGGTAACACACCGCCTAAGATGATCTACCATAATTTAGCATCCTGATACATTTACGCGACATTTATCCGGCTATTGCCTGACAATGCGACGATAGCACTATTACCCGTTAAGGTAACAGAGGCGGTATCCCGCAAAGCTTTTAGAAAGATTCCAAAAGCACCGTTCCAGTCCCTGGGTAGAGTGAACCCACACTCCGGACATCGGAACACTTTTGAGCCACCTAGCTGGGAATGCATCTGACCACAGTGAGTACAGGTTTTGCTGGTGTATTCTTCGGTCACATCTACAACTGTGGTTCCAGTTATCTCGGCTTGATGTCTCAGGGTTAGTTTGAATCGATAATGCGCCCATGTCAGCATGGCGCGGGCAGTCTTGGATTTGATTTTTCGCTTGGCTTTGGCAACCATGTTGGAAGTCTCGAAGGTGGGCAGAAAAATTATGCTGTAGTCATTAGTCAAGTAATGAGCAATTTGCTTGTGGACCTCATCCACTAAATTCCGGATTTTAGTTCTCATTCGTTGAGCCGCTTGCCTCATCCGGCGTCGCCGTGAACGATTAAGTTCCTTGGCGATTCTGCTCATTAAATCATCCAAATGTTGACATAACCGAGTAATGCGTCCCATATCTCCGGAGCCCAATTCCAGAAATCGTGAACCATCAAACCCGGTCATAAAAGTTCGGACGCCCGGAGCTAATGCAATCACGCCAGTAGCGTCAGTCGGAGTGATGGCCACAGGTTCAGGAAACACCGCAAACCACCGCCCCTTGGCCAAGACTAATTGAGTCCCTTGAACACAAGTTTTAGGGATAGCTGAGGAAACCATGAAAGTTAATCCTTTCGTGAGTCTTGGATACCAACTCCCTGAAGAGAAATTAGCATCGTTAAACTTGATGGCTTGAGAACTATCCCGACAGCTCCTAAACCTTGCGCCAGGACTGGCTGAAAAGGCGAGATAGGCATCAAAGATAGCATTCTGCCGAATATGGCAGGGTGCTTCTTTGACCCATGCAGGCAAGTCGCTCTGCATCACTTCGTTGCGTAATTTCAGTTTGCTTAGTCGTTTACCACTCCTAGATAATGCAATTGCTTGGTTGTAGCAATACCGACAAGCGGCCAACCATTTACGCCAGACTTGATTTAGCTCCGGGCTGGGGTAAATCCGGATCTTCTTTGACCTGAGTTTTGTATTTACGCACTCCGTATAATCGGGAACTGAAGCAGTGGAGGATGGCGAGGATGTCCTCAACCATTTCTGGTTCTGGACTGAGACTTGTCTCGTTGAGAACCATGAGTGAGCACCTGTTTTGCTCACAGAGCCATCGAAACAAGTCAAATCCCCATATTGCCAATCGGTCTGGGTGGGCAACGACAACCATGCCGACATCTCCTGACAAATGATGTCCCAGTAAGGCCAGCATTTTCTTTCCCTTGAAGTTGAGCCCGCCTCGGATTTCTGAGACGACTTCTGCTTCGGGGTAGAGGTTGGACAGTGCGGCCACCTGTCGGTTGAGGTCGGACTGCTGGGCGCGGCTACTAACTCTGGCATAGATAACGACTTTGCGTTTGTCACTGCCTGATTTGGCAGCAGTATATGACTCAACGTTGTATCGTCGTTGCCCAGCGGGGGTTCTGATAGTCTCGATTGAGCCATTTTCGTCCCATCTGCGGAGTGTTCTTTCATGGACTCGAAGGATTTGGGCGGCTTCCTTGGGTTTGACATATCTGGCAATAGGTTTATCCTCAACCCTTCTCGCTTATTATACCGTATTGCCCTAAAATATTAACCTAATTTGAGATTAAATCATGCTCCTATTTGTAACATCCCCAAAACCCCCTATACCTGAATTTCAGATGTTTCTGTAGCTTCCATATCCAAACTTTCCGCTTCCGATACTTCCGCAGTTAGTTGTCCCTGAAACCTTCTAGCCTCCATTTCATCTTCCGCCGCCGCATCATACTTAGCAGCATCTTTAATATCAATTTTCCAACCCGTCAAACGTGCAGCCAATCGGACATTCTGCCCTTCCTTACCAATAGCCAGACTCAATTGGTCTTCCGCTACCAGCACATGGGCTCGACGTTCCTCTGGGTTCACCAGCCGCACTTCATCCACACGAGCCGGACTCAGAGCATTAGCAATATAAATTGACGGGTCAGGAGACCAGCGGATCACATCTATTTTCTCTCCCCGCAGTTCATTAACTACCACCTGAATTCGAGATCCCCGCGCGCCAATACAAGCTCCCACCGGATCAACATCTCTGTCCAAAGTATCAACCGCAATCTTAGTTCGTGGACCCACATGATTCGAGGGTGGGTTGGCTTCTCTAGCCACAGCCACAATTCTCACCACTTCGTCCTCAATTTCTGGCACCTCATTCGCAAACAGGTACACCACTAACCCCGCATCAGACCTAGACACAATCAATTGAGGACCACGCTGGGAACCCTGGGAAACGCGCTTCAGATATACCCGAAAAGTGGCATTAGCCCGATAGTTATCCTTGGGTAATTGTTCTCGTTTGGGTAATTCTGCCTCAACTTCTGGCTGTCCATAAACACTACTTACAGCCATAATCACCGACTGGCGCTCAAATCTCAGTACCCGAGCCTGTAGGACGGTTCCTTCATGTTCGGCGAACTCATCCTGAATCATCTTCCGCTGTTTGTCCCGTAACTTCTGAGCCAAAACCTGTTTGGTTTGAATGGCAGCCATGCGCCCAAACTCATTCTGCTCTGGGGTAACATCTAAAGTTACTGTATCTCCCAATTGAGCTTCTGGGGCGACTTCCTGCACATCCTTCAGGGAAATTTGATGGTCTTGGTTACTGGCTTGTTCCACAATAGTTAGGTTTTTGGCTAAAACCCTAAATCCCTCTTCCTCAACATCGAGTTCTACATCAAAATTATCGAAGTAGTCCTCACTAAATTGGGTGTCAATCTGAACCGTGCGCCTATAGCGTTCATACCCTTTCAGTAAGGCTTCCCGCAGAGCCTCTTCTACCGCCTGTTTCGGTAGGTTGCGCTCCGTGGAAATGCTCTCAATCATATCTTTGAGCCCGGGTAAACTTACCATTGACATAATGATTTGTCCTCGTAATTAGTTAAATACACAAATTGAGATTAGCTTGTTTCCTGAGAGTCGGCTTTATTCCCCCTCCTCTAGCAGGACTTCCGTGATTAAGGAATTGGGGATAGAGATTTGTCGCCCTTTCTGATTGATATGGACTGCCATCTCGTCGCGCCCCACCAATTTTCCACTTTGCTGTTTGTGTCCTTTGTAGGGTTCGGAGGTGGTGACTGTTACCGGAAATCCTTTGAAGGAGATAAAATCGCGATCGCAACTTAGGGACCTCGATACACCGGGACTCGATACTTCCAGAATATAAGCATCGGGAATTACATCTACCGCATCGAGTTGTTCTTCGAGGGCTCGACTCATCCGCTCACAATCTTCTAAACTGGTGTCTTGCTCCAAATTACGGATATCAACCCGCAGTACAGGAGGCTTCTGGTTAGTGTAAAACATTGCCCCCACGACTTCTAACCCCAGAGGCTTGGCGACTGGAGTGGCTAGGTCGATGATTTTGGGAATTAGGGGGTGAACCATAGTCAGATTTGATGTTAAAACGCTACAATTAGGCTCTATTGGGGTTTGTACCTCAGCCTAGGGTTACGGAAACCTGGAGATCATCCTTTACCATAAACCTCACCTGGTAGTAGGGCTATGGAAATGCTGCCACTAAAAAAAGTGGGTGTCACCCACTTGTAGATGAAACTGTATCTCCCACAAGAAGCTGAGGGCTGACCCGCAGCTTAACTTCCTTATCTATTACTCTAGCTCACAATTGAACTATTGGATGATCACCACTCCATAATTCCCTGTGGCTAGGCTATCTAGGAGTGGGGGAGGGGTCTGATCGCCTCAGTCGGACTCGTAAACAATCAATCCCTCTAATTTGCGCCTTTCCTGGATTGAGGCTAGAACTTGCTCGAAGTTTTCTTCGTCCACTCGATGTATATAATTCAGTTTAATTTCTTCTAATAGATCTACCAGTAAATATTCAAACTGCTGCATTTGTTCCCCTTCAATTTCCTGCCATAATACTTTGCCAAAGTCCCGCACCAGTTGCTCTGTTAGTTGGCTTCCCTTCCGGTCCGACATCGCTTTACGGATCGCTTCATAGGCACTATTTGGACCCTCCGTGGCTAATTGGGATAGTTCCCCGATCAGGCGATCGCTTAATTCTTTCGCCAGATTCTCAAATCCTGGTACTTTTTTAAACCTTTCTACCACCGGGGAATTTTTGACTACACTCTCCACATTATAACGAATTAGTGCCTCTATATCTGAATCTAGTTGTGGGATAACCTTATCAACCACTACCTGAATTAATTGATTAGAAATAAATTCGATTTCATTCAGGTTATTAATATTCATATACCGCTGCTGTTGTGATTGAGCGATCGCCTTACCAATATTACCTTCTCTCAGTTGGTCTTGCACTTGATTAATAAATTGGATAATCACCGCTTCCGTTAATTCCTGCGATACCGATGACACTAAACCTCGGCTGGCAAATGCTCTGAGTTTCTCCAACTTAATTAATCCCGTTTGGTCTAAACGAATAGTTACCGGAATAATCCTTAATAATCTTGCCGTTGGCAGCGGAACAAACATTAAGATATCGTACCAACGCCAGAGCATCGCATCTAGCCAAGTCACCGTGTTAAATTTACTGCTGACTACCCTAGTCCGAATCAGAAATTCCACTAAAAAGAAGATCACAAACGGAAAATCAATTCTCCAGAAATCGTTGACAAAGTTACCGGTTTCTGATAAACTTCGAAAATAATTAGCCTCCATGAACGGCTTGATCTCACTCTTAAACCAGCCTATCTCCTGTGGAAATCCATGATCGGCTAAATATTCAACAGTCCAAAAAGTAGAGAATGCTTGCTTAGAAGAATCGTCCGGGTTGGGAGCGCGATCGCGCATTCGATTTTTAATAGTCTCTAAAGCACCACTTTGATTGGCGATCGCAAAAGGGTTAGTATCAACCATTTCTATACTTTGCTGTCGCAGACTCGTCAGAATCACCTCTACTTCCGGTGATTGTAGTCCCGTCTCCACCACCTGGTTATTAAGAGCTTCTACAGTTTCTATATATCTGACCGTGTCCCGGTGGGGTTCAATCCCCATAATCGGATCATACAGTTCCGTTAACTCTCGAAAATAACGGAAATAAAAGTCGCGCCAGGGTATATAACTAATATTAAATAAAACTAGGGCATAGTTGACAACCGCTATCATTGACAGACCTCGTTCGATCCACAGACCGACCGGGTGGTTTTTATTAATCGCTCTCGGTTTTTTCATAGTCATAGACTCAATCGGTTCTGTTGACAACAACTCACTCTAGTTAAAATTTCAGTAATTGACGAATTGATTTTATTGATAATCTCATGTCTGAATCTTATCCCCGTATCAGTGTTGTGATCCCAGCTTACAACTGTGAACAGTATATTGCCGAAGCCATTGATAGTGTACTGGCTCAAACTGAGACTGATTATGAAATCATAGTTGTTGATGATGGTTCTCAAGACCAGACTCGCTCAGTAGTAGCCAACTATGACAGCCAAGTTCGCTATGTTTATCAGGATAATCAAGGGGTTTCCGTGGCGCGAAATCATGGTCTGAGTTTGGCTAGGGGTGAGTTTATCACTTTTCTCGATGCCGATGATTACTTTTTTCCCGATACCCTCCAAAGCCAACTCGCTGTATTTGATGCTGACCCCGAATTGGCGATCGTCCATAGTGGTTGGCGCAGGGTTAACCAAACTGGCGAAATGCTGATCGATGTTCAGCCTTGGGAAATGGTCGCTGAGTTGAATTTAGAGAATTGGTTGCGCTGGAAGCCTTTGGGGACTATGGGAACTTTGATGTTCCGCCGCCAGGCTTTGGATACCGTCGGAGGGTTTGAACCTGGGTTGGCTCATGCGGAGGATGTCGATTTGATTTTGCGTTTGGCCTCCAGCGGGTATCGCAGCGCTTGGCTGAAGCGATCGACTGTGTGCTATCGTCAGCACGATCGCAATACTATGCGAGATGGTATCTCTCAAGCCAAGTCTATTAATTATGTCCTCGATAAATTTTTTAATTTGCCAGATATACCCTTGGAAATTCAAGTAATTGAGGACTGGGTTCGCTATAGTACCTTGGTCTGGAGTTCCTGGTATTTATACCATACTGGGTTCAATACTGAGATGGTCGAATATTTACAGCGCTCATGGTCTTATAGTCCTTTTCTACCTATTGAAACCGTCATTAATTGGGTCGAAAGTTTTACTCAGTATTCAGAAAGTGTCGATGCTATTTTCGATGTCGATCATTTATCTACATCTCCTGAGTGGCAAAACTTATTAAAATGGGTCATGAGTAGTCTCCAATACCCCTAGACCCTATCTCGTCCTCGGAAATTATGTTAAGTTTTGTAAAACTTGTCAAAAAGTCCCCCCAGCCCTCCCAGCCGGGGGGTTGCTTTTACGGTTGACTTATGCTATTGTCTTAAATAATGGAAACATTTTAAAAAATTTTATTTGGGGTTATAATTCCATTATTTTACAGTATACCCAAATCATACCATTAGTTCCCGGCGCTTGTCAACCCCCGACCGTGATTTGGCTGAACAATTTTAAAAAAATTGAATAAAAAATCAACTTTGCTGTTGATTGTATTGTGCAGGGAACTAATGTAGAATGTATAGATCCTTGCTTCTGGGTAGAAGCCTGAATTGTCCATAAGGAGTATCATTAGAATGAAGCCTTTTATTTACGAAACCATGTATATCCTGCGCTCTGACTTAAATGAGGAGCAGCTAGAGGCGGCGCGAGCCAAATATCAAGACATCCTGCGGGAACATGGCGCACAAAATCTTGAGGTGCAAAATTTGGGTAAGCGTCGTTTAGCTTATGATATCGACAAGTATCGCGAAGGCATTTACATCCAGATGAACTATGAAGGTGGCGACAGCGACCAGATTAAAGTCATGGAAAGAGCCATGCGTATAGGTGGGGATGTAATTCGTTATCTGACGATTAAACAAGATGTCACCCCATCTGCTGTCCAAGTCGAAGCCGAACCAGAAGCCGAACCCCAAGAGGTGTAAAGCTCAAGTCAGGTCAGGAGTTGGTGACGGTTAGCCGTGCCAATTCGCGACCCGGGGATACTCCTTTTGTCTCTCTCTTGCCGATTGGGTGGAATTGGGAGTATTTTAGGGGGCATATTGGAAGTTTATAGGAGCCATTGGTTATCATGAGCCAGAAAAATAATCCCAACTCCCAGGAACTCACAGCAGAAGTCGCGCGGCTGAGTGAAGAGTTAAAAATGCGAGATCAACTGGTGCAGCAGTTATCTCAAGAATTATTCCGTCTGGTGAAGGGAAATGCTAATTTAGCGCCAGATCCAGAAATGGCCGAGCGACACCAGGCTCAGATGAAGTCCTTGCGGGAACAACTCCAGCAAGTAGAGGAACAGGTTAAGTTTTATCAAGACCAGATCAATGAGCGGGATCTGGAAGTTTACCAACTTAGACAGTCTGTCCAGGAGTTAACCGATCGCTCTCGAATGCTGGAACAGGTAGTTCAAGAATTACCTGGAGTCTACCGCCAGAAGTTTTCAGAACGCCTCGAAGAGGTCATGGAAAGGGTGGAAAAACTGCAACGGGAAAATCGGCAACTGCACGCAGAACTACAAAGTGTTACCTATCGTCTGGCTCAAAAGAGTCGCCGTCCCGGCAATTTAGATCTGCCAACTTTTCAGCCAGGAACTCAGACTGTAATCGAGTTTCCTAGTTTAGGGAAGGCATGATTTTTTCCTGAGTCAGGGTCAAACCTCGTCAAACTTAGGGGTCGGTTCTAGGGAGCATCGCAGAACAAACCCCTTTATTTTTATGAATCAAGTGCCTAGGGTTTTGGGGGACTAGAATTAAGGCATTTTTGCAGCACTTCTAATAACTCCTGTGTGGTGAAAGGTTTTGCTAAAAATATATCAACTCCTAACTCAGCTATATCTTTGGCTATATCTACTGAAAAGTAACCGCTAATTCCGACAATTTTAATTTGAGGATTCAGGGATTTTAGCTCCCTAATAGTAGTTTTGCCAGCCATAACAGGCATCATAATATCGATAACCACACAGTCAATTTGCTCTAAATATTGACGGTATATTTTAATCGCCTCAACTCCATTACTTGCTACCAAAACTTGATATTGAAAACTCTCTAAACTCGCTTTAGTAATTTCTCGGATAGGTTCTTCATCATCAACCACTAAAATTAGTTGACCCTGACCTGTAATTAATTCTAAATGCTCATAAACCGTAGTTTCTGTGTCCTCTGAGGCGGGTATATAAACTCTAAAAGTAGTTCCGCAACCCATTTGAGTATCAACGTCAATAAAGCCATTATGACCCTTAACTATACCTAGGACTGTGGATAGTCCTAAGCCACTACCTTTAGCAAATTCTTTGGTAGTAAAAAACGGTTCAAATATCCGGTCTAAGACTTCTTGGGTAATGCCAGTTCCCGTATCAGAGACGGTAATCATTACATAACAACCTTCCCTCGCATCAAGGTTTAAACGAGCTTCTTTTTGGTTTAAAATAACATTACTAGCTGATAGTGATAAATTCCCCCCGCCTGGCATGGCATCTCGTGCGTTGACACAGAGATTCATTAAGATTTGATGTAGTTGGGTGGGGTCGCCATAAACTGTCCAGAGTTCCTTAGAAACATTGGTGCTAACATTGATAGATTTGGGGAATGTCTCCCTGGCAATATCTGCTACTTCACTAATTAAGTGTCTGACTTGAAAAATCTCTAGTTTCCCTTCAAAGCCTTTGGCGAAGGAAAGAACTTGCTTAATTAAATGGGCTCCCCGTTTGGTGTTATTTTCAATTAACTTGAGCATTTTATTTTGTTTTTCTTGGTCAAGTCCTAATTGAAACATTTGCACGGAGGCGAGAATCGGTGTCAAAATATTATTGAGGTCATGGGCTATGCCACTGGCTAGGGTGCCAATGCTTTCTAGTCTTTGCGCTCTCAGTAGTTGGATTTCTAGTCTCTTGGTTTCGGTAATATCTGAGAGAACACCGACTATTTCTTCAATGTGACCAGAGGCATCACACACCAGCTTCATTTCGTCTCGTAACCAACGATAACTGCCATTTTTATGGCGGAAACGATATTCGGTGGTTAGGTGATTTAATTTGAGAATTTGTGAGCAACGATGATGGATTTTGGGGCGGTCATCAGGGTGAATGCGATCGCTCCAAAAATTGGGGGTATTAATCCATTCACTAGGTTGATATCCTAGTTGAGTTATGAGATTATCACTGATAAATTTAGGGGGATAGTCATCGGTGGGATAACAAGTATAAATAATCGCCGGACTCGATGCTAATAAATGTTCAAGTTGAATCTGAATAGAACTTAATCTCGCTTCGGTTTGCTCAAGTTTAGTGATTTTTTGTTGTAGTTCTGTTTCTCGAATTACCCGTTCGGTAACATCAGCAATTACAGTAATAGTTCCGCAAATTTCTCCCGCTTCAATTAAGGGAGCAATACGGACGCTTTGTTGCATTGGGGATAAAGAATGACTGCCAATATTTGCCGGAATATTAATGAGATAGGAATGGAGGCGCTGAGACAGGAAAGCTACTTGACCTTGGAGAGCTTGTTCATAAAATCGATGGATTCCTCGTTCTTTCATGTCAGGATAAAGGCTGAATAAATGACACCCAATTAAATCTTGGGCTGACCTACCACTGTGGATTTCTAGCCAATGATTCCAACTGAGAAATTCTAATTTATTATTAGTAGTAAAAATGCCCTGTTCTGCAAAGTTATTGAGCCATTTTAACAAGGCGTGACTATGGGAAAGATGGATATTATGATCTAACATAATTAGGTAAATCCCATATTTAATAGTAATTGGTGGATTACCGAGTCAGAGATGGCGCTACAGCCTCATCTGCCCAACTGTCTATCAACTCCAATAATTTCTCTAAGGAAACTACACCCAATACCAGCACTAGATAGCCGTTTACGGAGTCTTCACGCATTTTAAAGGAGGTATACATTACCATGGCATAGCGGACTTCTTCCTTGCCAATAATCAGAGAATGAATCAGTCCATCTAGGGCTTCTAGGTAAAGGCGCGGTACCGAAAAGGAAATCTGAATTTCTAGTAAATTTCCGAATACACTTAAACAGGAGTTAAGTAGGATATTGCCAATTTCTGTTAGCACTTCTCCGGCGGGAACGTCAAGGCGATCGCTTGATGGGCTACCCTCTGGGGACACTAAACGGGACAACATTACCGCCCCTTCATAGTTTAATAATAATAGAGCATTTCCCGACACTGGCCCGGTGAAAATCTGCTGTACTGTGGCAATTTCACCATTAACAAAACTCGCCAGTTTAGCCGCTAATTCTTCAATAGGATGAATAGAAACTTGAGGAACATCAAGCAAAATGCGATGACCCGTTAGCTGTGATAAAGAATTGGCAGTGCGAGCAAAACCAATATTAATTAACTCAGTTAGAGCATCTTTTTGCTTTTCGGTCAGGATCATCGCAGCACCTCCCTAGGACTGTGATATAGTAATGAGAGCTTGATTTACCTGGTCGAGAACACTTTGAGCCATAAAAGGCTTGGTAATGTAGCCCACAGCCCCAGCGGCTTGAACTGCAGCGCGAGTCATTTCCTGAGCATCAGCACTGGCAATAATAACCCTAGCTGTGTTATCCATTGCCATGAGTTTTTCTAAAACTTCTGTCCCCTGCATATCTGGCATAGCCAGATCAATTAAAACCAGGTCTGGTTTATCGATAAAGTAGCGTTCCAGCGCAGCTAGTCCCCCTGTAGCTTCAATGACTTCGTGTTTATCTGTTTCTAAGATACCACGCATAATCCTACGGGAGAGACTAGAATCATCAACGATTAAAATTTTAGCCATTGCCAAGTCTCCCAAGCCCTGCGGTTGATTACGGTGGAGTATAAACAGGATCTATATTTAGTCTCCTACAACATATATAGTAACAGGAAACTATGGGTTTTATAAAATTTTTGTACAAATTTTAACAATCTAGTTAACTACTAGGTGATCTGCTAAAATAGATGATACGAGAACTTATACAAGGTGCCGAAACACCTTGTATAAATCAATTTTAGTCGATTTTGACCATCAATTGGGGGCAGTAGGCATATCTCGTGATGCCACCACATCGACACCTAAATCAAGAACATTAGATAAGATGGTATCGCCGATATGAATCGGGGCGGTGACATTGACTTGCCGCAATTGCTGACATAATTCTATCACTTTTTCTTTCGGTATGGCTGCGGTAGTTTTTACGGGTAATTTTGCCCAAATACCATTATTAACTCGCACTGTAGTTGTCACCATGCGACGGGGTTCGGTGTGTTCCTGTTTCGCATATTCCTCGCCTCGCTTACAGGTGAAGCCTCGCACTTCGACAATGTGGTTATTCTCTTCCTCAACTTCTAGGCGACATCCCAAAGGACAACCAATACATAGATAATGAGAAATGGTAGTTTCTGTGGTGGTTTCTGTGGTTTTAGTCATGGCTTATTTCTCCTCAAAATTGGCGGGATTTACTCAAGGGGGAGGATATCAATTGTTAAAGCCTCTCCGTGGAAGTTCTGCAAAAACCGGGGTTTGACTTTCAGGTTGACCATTTCGGCGGGGAATACATACCGGAGTTTTTTCTCATAAATATCCCCAAGTTTTAAAATGCTTTCCTTGAGAGGACGACGCACTCGCATATAAACGGTATGATCCCGATCGCTCGAAATGGTTTGAGGTACACAATAGGCGACATTTTCACCAGGAATTAAACGGATATTATCGGTAGGTGGGCGATTTTTCGTTACATATAATCCCGCATTTCGACCAGCTAAAATGGCTTCTTGGCTGACAAAATCAACTAGATCATGAATGTGGACGACATTACCACAAGCAAAAACTCCATTCATAGAAGTTTCCATGGTGCTGCTAACCACTGGACCACTGGTAACCGGATCAATTCGCAGTTGTAATTGACGAGATAGTTCGTTTTCGGGAATTAATCCAATCGATAATAACAGGGTGTCGCAGGGAACATACCAGCTTTGGTCGGCGAGGGGTTGTAGATGTTCATTAACTGGCGCGACGGTGACTCCTTCAATGCGATCGCGTCCATGAATTTCTACTACTGTGGTAGATAGATATAGGGGGATATTAAAGTCCTGTAAACATTGCACAATGTTCCGGTTTAATCCGTTGGCGTGGGGCATTATTTCAAATACTCCCGCCACTTCTACCCCTTCCAAGGTTAGCCGTCTCGCCATAATTAATCCGATATCCCCAGAACCCAGAATTACGGCTTTATTTCCAGGTAAAAATCCTAGTAAATTTACAAATCTTTGGGCCAACCCGGCGGTTAAGACTCCTGAACAGCGGGTTCCGGGGGTGCGAATAGCGCCACGAGTCCTTTCTCTCGCACCCATGGCTAAGACAGTGGCTTTGGCGGAAATGACGTGCATTCCGTGGCTTCCAGACATTAATTTAACTCGCCGATCGCCATCTATATCTAAGATATAGGCATCTGCTATAATGTCTATATCCTGGGCGATCGCTTGTTCTAAAAAACGTTGAGCATATTCAGGTCCGGTCAATTCTTCTTTAAAGTGTTGGAGTCCAAAACCGGGGTGAATACATTGCAATAAAATGCCTCCCGCTTCCTTTTCGCGATCGACAATTAAAATTCGTTCAGCGCCAGACTCTTTCGCGCCTAACGCCGCCGCTATCCCAGCGGGTCCGCCGCCAACAACTACTACATCATAGTTGCTATTTAGGTGCTTAATACTCTCGGTAATCATGATAATTTTTCAATGGCTAACAACAAACACAGACTAAATTTGGGGCGGGTTATATAGTCAATTTTTGTCGGTAGTAAGTAACCGACATTAACCCGCCATTTTTAGGCACAATAAGCTATGGGTTGTAATCAGTGTTAATTAGTGGGTATTTATGAATGCTGTTCACGCACTACCCAGGTATCGCCGCCACGTTTGGTAATTTCGGTCATGGGAATGTTATATTCCTGGGATAAAAGTTGCATACAGCGTCCTGTACAAAATCCCCCCTGACAGCGACCCATTCCCGCGCGGGTGCGGAATTTAATGCCATCTAATGTTTTTGCGCCTCGGCTGATCGCATCCAGAATTTCACCCTCGGAAATTAACTCACACCGACAGATAATTCGACCATAGCTAGGGTTTTGGTTGACCAGTGCAATTTGTGCTTCTGTAGAAAGAGAGGCGAAATGAATGGGTTTAGTAATTGAGGGAATAAAGCTATCTTTGGGGGCTAAGGATAAGCCTTCTTCGTGTAAAATATCCCTAACCATAGTGGCGATCGCTGGTGCTGCGGTTAGTCCTGGTGATTGAATTCCCGCCACGTTAATAAAGCCAGGTTTCGCCGTAGTCCCGATGATAAAATCTTCTCCGTCTACTACCGCGCGGAGTCCCGCAAATTCAGCTATACAGTCCCTAGGACTAATTCCTGGGACGGTTTGGGTAACTGCATCAAAAACTTTTTTTCCCCCTTCGTGGGAGGTGGTTAAATCGGTCTTATCGTCCACCATTTCGGCGGTAGGACCCACCATTAAAGTCCCGTCATAGGTGGGGATGACTAAGATACCTTTAGAAACGGGAGTAGGACAGGGAAAAATTACTCGTTTGACCAGTCCAATTAATCGCTTATCGAGGAGATATTCCTCTCCTTTACGGGGTTTGATGGTAAAGGTACGCACTCCCGCAAATTCAGCGATCGCATCTGCATATAGTCCAGCCGCATTAATCACAAAACGAGTATTAAATTCCCCTCTGGGGGTATGGATTACCCAGTGATGATCAGGGGTTTGATTAATGGCTGTAACTTTACAATTGGTAAAGAGATTTAAGCCGTTTATACAGGCATTTTCAATTAGAGCAAAACAAGCCTCGTAGGGATTAACCACCCCAGTTGTCGGCGCATATAAAGCAGCGATCGCCTCTGATGTTAGGTGAGGTTCTTCTTTTCGCAGGCGTTCCCGTTGCCAAATTTCTAAGCCAGGAACTCCTTTAGCTTCCCCCTGTTTTTGCAATTTTTCTAGTGTGGGTATTTGGTCTTCTGCGAAAGCGACAGTAAGTTCTCCAATGCGTTTAAAACCAAACCCTAATTCTTCGCAGATGGTATCCCACATTTGGTTTCCTTCCCATTCTAGCCTACCTTTCAGCGTATTAGGGGAACTGTGATGTCCACCGTGAATAATACCGCTGTTGGCTTTGCTGGTTCCGAAACCCACTTCTGCTTCTGATTCAATTAGCGCAACTCGAATCGCATACCGCATCAATTCTCGCGCAATGGTGCATCCGGTTACACCACCACCGATAATGATTGCATCATACAACATGATCCTATCCTGTAAGTGTTTGCTTGTCGGTCATACAGTGTTTAATCAATTGAAATTGTTAGTCAATCAAACTGCTCAATCTGGTTAAGCGGTGGACATCAGTTTCTGGCTGCTACAGCCGCGATCGCATGGATCTGTAAACTGAATCCTCTATCTTCAGTGTAAGGACAAATTGATGATTTGTCATCCGTATTTAGGTTAAGTATTTTTAAGCGCCATTATTCAACTATGGTATAATTAATCCGGCAAAATTCATCAATGGACAAGTTGAATGAGCATTAATTTTACACAAATTAACTCTGGGAATGAACTTAAATCAGCCATGGCTAAAGGTCTTTATACTACTGTCCATGAGTGTTTTTCTGCTCCCCCTTTTAACGAAAAAGTAACCCCAGAAAAAGTCAATTTTTACTTTCAAAAATATATTGAATCCGGGGTTTTATACTTGGCTTATTCTGACTCAAACCCCATGGGATTTATTGCGGCACTCCCCTTAGCTGAAACCGCCAATATAGGAGAGTTAGAATTTTTTGAGACTTGGGGATATATGAATAACCAAAAAGTTCATCTAAATTCTGATTTATTCACTCAGCAAACCGGACTCAGCATTGATAAATTATACTATGTCGCTGATTTAGGTGTAGCCATTAATTACCGTCAGCAAGGTATCGCCACAGGACTGTTTAAAACCTTATTTGGTCATTTATCAGATCACATTGGTTATATCTTGAGAACTACAGCCAACCCTGAATATGCTTATTTACCTGAGTTTTATCAAAAGTTGGGGTTTAAAATGATACCAATTAGCCAAAGTGTTGAGTATTATAATTTTAAAAATGAATTAATCCAGGATAGCCGTTTAATTTTAGTGAAATTACCTAACGATTAATTAAATTTTTGATTTCCTTTAAAAGTGGCGGTTCTTTGGATATCTTAACCGGGTGGGTTAGCAGTCCTTCACTGGGGCTAAATAAAAACGCCATTAGGAATAAACCAGAAGCCACCAAGACAATGGCTGGACCGGAAGGCAAGTTATAGAAATAACTCAGATACATTCCACTCATGCTAGAACCCACGCCAATTAACACCCCTAAAATCATCACATTATGCAAACGATTAACCAATAAATAAGCCGTGGCTGATGGTGTAATTAATAAGGATAAAACTAAGATGACTCCTACAGCTTTGAGACTGGCGACAATAGTTAAGGAAATTAACATCATTAACCCTAAATTTAACAGGTTCACAGGTAAGCCAGCCGCCTCCGCGCCCTGGGGGTCAAAGGTATAGAACAATAATTCTTTATAAATGAGGAAGACGACCAATAAGACAATAGCAGCAATAATCATTGTATCCCGGACATCGGAGGCTGTAACTCCCAAGATATTGCCAAAGAGAAAATGATTTAAGTCGATTTTATTGTCTTTTTGAATGATGGTAATTAGAGTAATCCCCAAAGCAAAAAAGCCGGAAAAAACAATCCCCATGGCTGCGTCTTCTTTGATTTTGGAGTGGGTGCGGATTATTTCGATTAATACTGTACTGAATACCCCAGCGATAAACGCACCTACAAAAATATTAAACCCTAAAATAAAGGCGATCGCTAATCCAGGTAAAACGGAATGGCTGATGGCATCCCCTAATAAAGCCAGCCGCTGCACCATTAAATAACTACCAACCACGGCACAAATTAACCCCACCAATATAGCAATAGTGAGCGATCGCTGCATGAAACCATATTGCAAAGGTTCTATTAATATTTCCCAAACTATCATGTTGATACTGTCTCTTATATCTTCAGAACCTGGATTTTTGTGGATGGATATACAGGGCAAAAAACCGGGTTTATCCTCAATAGATAATTCTCCAACGCCATTAAGCTGCATTGTCTGAGAAAAACATGACCCTACCACCATAAGCATGATCAAGATTTTCCTGAGTTAAGACAGCTTCCCTAGTTCCGGCGGCGATTAGTTCTTTGTTTAGCAGAATTAAGTCATCAAAATTGGTAATGGATTTACCTAAGTCGTGATTAACTACTAACACAATTTTGCCGGAAGCTGCTAACTCCCTGAAAATACTAAAAATCACATTTTCAGTTTTTTGATCAATACCCGCAAAGGGTTCATCAAAGCAGAAAACTTCCGCCTGTTGCGCTAAAGATCTAGCTAAGAAAACCCGTTGCTGTTGACCTCCTGAAAGTTGACCAATAGGACGCGCACTATAGCTTTCCATTCCTACCCGCTGTAAGGCTTGGGTAGCCAAGCGACGACTGACTCCCGAAAAGCCTCTAAACCAACCAGTTTGGCGGACTCTTCCCATCATTACTACATCCCAAACTGTGGCGGGATAGGTCCAGTCTATCTGCGATCGCTGGGGGACGTAGGCGACGCGGTGGCGTTGTTGACTCAGGGGACGTTCACCGAAAATGGCAGGGCTTCCTGTGGCAGGAATCAGCCCCAAAATAGCTTTTAACAAGGTACTCTTACCCGCACCATTGGGTCCAATAATTCCGGTTAGCCGTCCTGGGTTCACCTGTAGATTAATGTCCCGCAGTGCTTCAATCCCTCGGTACTGTACCCCCAGGTTACTGATGATAATACTCATATCGGCTGAAACCTGCTTAATAAAGGAGTTGTGGGCAATTTTGAGAGTATCCATAACTATGATTTGCGATCGCTTTATTTCAAGTTATGTCAAGAATAGCACAAAAATGAAAGAAATATGAAATAATTTATGAAAACAAAATGAAAAGGACTAAGTACAAATGGCTAGACCAATGGCTAAGGGGTTAGGTGTAGTTGGGTTATTGTGTGGGTTGTTGCTGGGGGGTTGTCAGTCGCCGTCGGTGGTTTCTACTGGGGATGAAATGCCGAAAGTGGTATCTACTACCACTATTATTGCCGATTTAACTGAAGCGATCGCCTCTGACCAAATTCAACATACCAGTCTTTTACAGCCGGGGGTAGATCCTCATATTTATGAACCTGTCCCCCAGGATAGTATAGCCTTAGAAAACGCTGACCTAATTCTGTATAATGGTCATAATTTGGAACCAGGTTTAATTAGGTTAATTGAAGCGGTGGGAGAAAGGGCCATAAGAGTGGCAGTTGCTGAGTTTATCACTCCCTTAACTATTGAAGAAAATGGAGAGGTAGAACCGGATCCCCATGTGTGGGGAAATGTGGAAAATGCGATCGTCATGGTTGAGGTAATTCGGGATGAATTAATAGCACTATCCCCAGATGATCGGCAGATATTTATGGATAATGCGGAACAGCTTATTGAGGAGTTGGAAAAACTCCATATTTGGATTGGTGAACAAATTGCCACAATTCCTAGCGATCGCCGTTATCTGGTCACCACCCATGATGCTTTTCAATATTACGCCGCCGCCTATGGTTTAACTGTACCCGGAACCTTAATAGGTATCAGCACCGAAGAACAACCTAGCGCCCAAACTGTGCGGAATTTAGCAGAGGAAATCCGCCGCCTAGGAATCCCTGCTATTTTTGCAGAAACTACACTTAATCCCCAATTAATTAGGGCGGTTGCGGAAGAAGCCGGGGTGGAATTAGCCCCCCAAGAATTATATTCAGATTCTATTGGCGCACCTGGTTCCGAAGGGGATAGTTATGTTAGGATGATGCAAGCCAATACTAGGGCGATCGTAGAAGCCCTCGGCGACAACTAATTTATTAGGGCAGGTAGGGGCAGGTTTCTAACCCGTCTCCGCCTGCTGCTGGTCGCTATTCTCCTAAACCGCTGGTTCCGTGGCTGGGCTAATAATTTCCTGGAATTGAATCACGTCTTGGCGTGGGTCAGAATGGGTCACTTTGACCTCAAAGCGATCGCCAAGTTCTATATCACGGTTAAACCGCATTGGTAACTCTAACCCTAATTCCTCCAGCATCACCAAACCTAAATTACTATCCTCGCGCAACCACCGCAGCAAAATAGCTTCCCAGACCTCATCAGTTTGACGACGCAAATATTCCAAACTCCAATAGCGGTTAGTCTCCCGTTCCACCTTCGAGGCTTCTTTCACCGCCGGACCGAGACTCATCACCATTTCCTGCATTTGTTCCACCGAAAAAGGTGGATCATCTCCCCGCAAATGAGCCTTAATCTGGAAGTGAGCCAAGAGATCGCTATAACGCCTAATGGGGGAAGTCACCTGCGTATAAGTTTCCAAGGCTAAACTTGCATGGCGAGCCGGAGTTAAGCTAACCTCACTGCGAGGCATATAACGACGCAATGCACAGGCTCTGACCGCTCCGGCTGGTAGTTGCAGCAGCTCCTCTTCTGGGGGTAGTTCCGGTTGAGGCTGGCTGCGATAGGGTAATGCTAAATTATGCTCCTGACCATAGCGAGCCGCTACCTCCCCAGTCAAAATCATCATTTCTGCCACCATTTGGCGAGACAGAGAATCATCAAGGAGTTTAACAATTACCTCATCCCCCTCCACCTTGATCATCGATTCTGGCATATAAATACTAATAGCCCCTTGGGAGGAACGCCATTGTTGGCGACGTTTGGCTAACTGTCCTAAAATCTCGATTTCTGGTTCAGCCTTAATACCCAAGTGCAGCATCTCATCCACGTCATCATAGGTGAGGCGGTAGGTAGGTTTGATGATGCTCGTATGAATGCTATAATCCTTCAGGCTGCCATCCTCATTCAGCACTACCCCGAAGCTCAAGGCACAGCAAATTTTACCCTGTACCAAACTCATCGGCCCCGTGGCTAGTTCTGGGGGGAACATGGGAATCATCCCCGTCGGTAGGTAAACGCTGGTCGTCCTGCGCCGCGCTTCTAGGTCTAGTTCATCTCCCGGTGTAATTAGACGAGTAGGGTCAGCAATGTGAATCCAAATTTTTTGGGTTCCGTCTTCCAGGAATTCTAGGCTAACTCCATCATCAATTTCGCGGGTGCTTTCGTCGTCAATGGTGTAGACCTTCAGATGAGTTAAATCGAACCGATGACCTTGATCCGGGTCAGGTTGGGGAGATTGCAAATAATATTGAGCCACGTCTAGCACCTTTGCGGGAAACTGGGTTGGGATCTGACTGCGCCATAGGGAAAGATTCTCATGCAGACTCCATATCCCCAAGTCTACCAACAATTGAAAAGAGGCACTGGGAGTTTGAGGGCGATTAAGACTGCTTAGGGTTTCTAAGGCGGGTCCGGTATGGGATGCTTCCTCCCCATAAAGAGCAAAACGTTCTAAAGCATCAAGGCGAGTGCGATCGCTCCCCCGCCATTCTACCACCTCTCCCGCTAGACATTGTTCAACTCGCTGCCAAAACAGTTGGGTTTCCTGTTCCCGTTGCTGTTCAACTTCCTGTTGATGTTTGATTTCTGCTACCTGGTTGGGAGGGCGAGGTTCATAGCGATCGCCCTTCTGTTTAAAGTAGAGTTTATCATTGCATAGCAACAGGTGGCTGGCATAACACTGGGCTGGAGTTTCCTCCGAAAATAGCAACAATGCCATTCCTTTGGGGTCTACTGTTTCCCCCTCTTCAATCAAAATCTCCCAGGCTATCTCTAAACTAGCTGGATCTAGATAGGGTTGTATTTCTTCATAAAAAGAGGGAATATCAGCAGGACGATAAGTCGTTCCCCCTACCTCATAGGTAATTTGTCTGGGATGAACGGTATGGGAATTTCCCTGGTCATCAACTAAGATCCAGTGCTTTTTTCCTTCAGGGCGATCTACCACAGCGAGACGGCGCTCCCCATGATGACGGAATTCAACTAAGGTTCCCTTTTCCACCAATTCAATCAGCCTTCTTTATTGACAAAGGGCAGCATAGCATGGCTAAAATTCTAGCCCGTTTGATCGCTTTTGTCAGGTCTCGTTGTTGTTTACAGGTTAAACCGGTAATGCGGCGGGGTAGAATTTTGCCCCGTTCGGTCATAAACTTTTTCAACAACTCGATGTTTTTATAATCAATGGGGGTTTTGGGATCAATGGGCGAAACTTGGCGACGGAAATAGCTCATGGGCTTTGACTCCTGTTAGTTTAATGGATGATTCTATGTCGATGGGGATGACTACTCTCCCACCAGTCATCTGAAAGCACTATTTGATTTCTTTGTGAACCGTATGTTTGTTACAGTGGGTGCAGAATTTCTTGAGTTCCATTCTGCCAGTTGTATTCCGACGGTTTTTGGTCGTTGTATACCGTGACACACCCTTAGAACGCTTATCGGTATTGGTGCGACACTCAGTGCATTCCAGCGTGATTACAATGCGAACACCTTTAGCCATAATCCTAAAAGATTTCTTAATAAAGCACAATCATCTATTATTTCAGGTATTGCTGCATTTTGTCAATCCAATTTTTGACTCTAATATCCAGAGAATAGCCTCGCTGAACACCAATAACGATGGTTTCGCCCAGGCGATCGTGAAAAGTTTGCGGGTATTGAGCCATATCAAAAAGCACAGTTCCACCATCAGCGATCAGGGGAACTAATAATAACACAACTCCGGCATGGCCTGAAGCCAGACTGCCTAATCCATTTAGGGCCAAGAATACAAAAAACCCTAGGACCCCCTCGCGCTTAGATAATTCTAGCAATTGCGGTGTTCGGTGGAATCGTGTATCAATTACCCTCATATTCAAAGCCCAGCGCCCCAAGCTCTGTCCGTAGTTTCGATAAACGACAAACACCCGTGAGGCTATCCAAAGCAGCATAAATACCAAAAATCCGACTAAGCCACTAAGCCCTAATAAACCAGTAATCAACAACACTAGAAATGCGTCAATCCCTAATGCGATCGCCCGACACCAAGTTGGAACCCTTGGAAAAGCAGGGGCTACTAACTCAGATAAGATAACTCAGACCTTTCAGAACTCATGGTGAATACCAGATTATCAAAAGACAAAGCCTCAATCAAATCAAGAAAGAGGCAGAGTCATCATATTAAATTGTAGTGTAGAAACCAAACCCTAAAGGCTGCATAGAGAAAAAGCGAGTGTAAAAGAGGTCAAGCCCTCGGTCTGTTAGTGTGCCTCGGCTACATCCATTACTGGACTTCCACCTGACATCTATTAACGGGTAATCTTCCCGTGACCTTACCTGGCTAACCCAGTGAGAGCACTCATCTTGAGGTGGGCTTCCCACTTAGATGCTTTCAGCGGTTATCCGCTCCGCACATGGCTACCCTGCGTATACCGTTGGCACGATAACAGGTACACCAGCGGTGCGTCCTTCCCGGTCCTCTCGTACTAGGGAAGGCTCCTCTCAATGCTCTTACGCCTGCACCGGATATGGACCGAACTGTCTCACGACGTTCTGAACCCAGCTCACGTACCGCTTTAATGGGCGAACAGCCCAACCCTTGGGACGTACTACCGCCCCAGGTTGCGATGAGCCGACATCGAGGGTGCCAAACCTCCCCGTCGATGTGAACTCTTGGGGGAGATCAGCCTGTTATCCCTAGAGTAACTTTTATCCGTTGAGCGACGGCCTTTCCACGCAGCACCGTCGGATCACTAAGGCCGACTTTCGTCCCTGCTCGACTTGTAGGTCTTGCAGTCAAGCTCCCTTATGCCTTTGCACTCTACGGCTGATTTCCAACCAGCCTGAGGGAACCCTTGCGCGCCTCCGTTACCATTTAGGAGGCGACCGCCCCAGTCAAACTGCCCCCCTGAAACTGTCTCTTTCCCGGATAACGGGAAAAGGTTAGAATTCTAGCTTCGCCAGAGTGGTATCTCACCGATGGCTCAGAATCCCCCACAAGGAATTCTTCACAGCCTCCCACCTATCCTGCGCAAGCGAAGCCCGAACCCAATTCCAGGCTACAGTAAAGCTTCATAGGGTCTTTCTGTCCGGGTGCAGGTAGTCCGTATCTTCACAGACAATTCTATTTCGCCGAGTCTCTCTCCGAGACAGCGCCCAGATCGTTACGCCTTTCGTGCGGGTCGGAACTTACCCGACAAGGAATTTCGCTACCTTAGGACCGTTATAGTTACGGCCGCCGTTCACCGGGGCTTCGGTCATCAGCTTCAGATTACTCCTAACCGACTTCCTTAACCTTCCGGCACTGGGCAGGCGTCAGCCCCCATACATCGTCTTGCGACTTAGCGGAGACCTGTGTTTTTGGTAAACAGTCGCCTGGGCCTCTTCAGTGCCACCTACCTTTCGGCAGGCACTCCTTCTCCCGAAGTTACGGAGCCATTTTGCCGAGTTCCTTAGAGAGAGTTACCTCGCGCCCCTTAGTATTCTCAACCACCCCACCTGTGTCGGTTTCGGGTACAGGCATTTACAGTTTAAGATGTATAGGGCTTTTCTAGGAAGCCTGATGACTATCACTTCCCCGCCGTAGCGGGTCGGACTCGTGCCTCAGCTCAGTCTGTTTTCACCAGACCTCAACACCTCGAACACTTGCACCGGTAACCAACATCCGGATGACGAACACCTACTTCGTCCCCCTTCATCAACTGCAAACGGTACGGGAATGTTAACCCGTTGTCCATCGACTACGCTTTTCAGCCTCGCCTTAGGTCCTGACTAACCCTCCGCGGACGAGCCGTCCGGAGGAACCCTTAGGGTTTCGGGGTGTGGGATTCTCACCCACATTTTCGCTACTTAAGCCGACATTCTCACTTCTGATTCGTCCACACCTGCTTGCCGCTAGTGCTTCACACTACTACAGAACGCTCCCCTACCAATAGTTGCCTATTCCACAGCTTCGGTACACTACTTAGCCCCGTTCATTTTCGGCGCAGGAGCGCTTGACCAGTGAGCTATTACGCACTCTTTTAAGGATGGCTGCTTCTAGGCAAACCTCCTGGTTGTCTGGGCACTCCCACCTCCTTTATCACTTAGTAGTGATTTGGGGACCTTAGCTGGTGGTCTGGGCTGTTTCCCTCTTGACGATGAAGCTTATCCCCCACCGTCTCACTGGTTGAGTGTTCCCCTGGTATTCAGAGTTTGTCTCGATTTGGTACCGCTCTCGCAGCCCGCACCGAAACAGTGCTTTACCCCCAGGTTTAAACCTCAACCGCTGCGCCTCAACGCATTTCGGGGAGAACCAGCTAGCTCCGGGTTCGATTGGCATTTCACCCCTAACCACACCTCATCCGCCGATTTTTCAACATCGGTCGGTTCGGACCTCCACTTGGTTTTACCCAAGCTTCATCCTGGACATGGTTAGATCACCCGGGTTCGGGTCTACAAATTATGACGTAACGCCCTATTCAGACTCGCTTTCGCTTGGGCTGCAACCTATTCGGTCTTAACCTGCCATAACTTGTAACTCGCCGGCTCATGCTTCAACAGGCACGCGGTCAGACGTTAAATCGTCCTCCCACTGCTTGTAGGCTAACGGTTTCAGGTTCTATTTCACTCCCCTCCCGGGGTTCTTTTCACCTTTCCCTCACGGTACTGGTTCTCTATCGGTCACACAGGAGTATTTAGCCTTACCTCGTGGTCGAGGCAGATTCACACGGAATTTCACGGGCTCCGTGCTACTCGGGATACAGTCGAGCCGTTTTGGCTTTCGACTACAGGACTTTCACCTTCTCTGGTGCAGTATTCAACTGCTTCGTCTAGCCTCGGCGGTCTCTGATGACTGTCCCACAACCCCAACGGGAAATCCCATTGGTTTAGGCTGTTTCCCGTTCGCTCACCACTACTTGGGAAATCGCTATTGCTTTCTCTTCCTCCGGCTACTAAGATGTTTCAGTTCACCGGGTTCGCTCATACTCGCCTATGGATTCAGCGAGCTGTTTCTGGGTTGCCCCATTCGGACATCTTCGGCTCAAAGCTTGCTTCCAGCTCCCCGAAGCCTTTCGTGGGTCGCCACGTCCTTCATCGCCTCTGTGTGCCTAGGAATCCACCGTTAGCCCTTTGTAGCTTGACCTACATTGGAATTGTCTTTACGACGTTTTCCTACACCATTATGCTTTTCTCTATGCAGTTTTCAAGGTTCTGACTGGAACTTATGTCCAGCTATCTAGTCCTAGATTAACATCTACAGACTTAGGAGCTGTACAGTCACCAACTCTCAATTTCTCAATTCAAGACTACCTCACCCCAACTAGCACCTAATTAAAGGAGAGTGGAGGTAAGCGGACTCGAACCGCTGACTTCTGCCGTGCAAAGGCAGCGCTCTACCAACTGAGCTATACCCCCAGTTTGGGGTGGATGTGGGCCATCCTGGACTTGAACCAGGGACCTCACCCTTATCAGGGGTGCGCTCTAACCACCTGAGCTAATAGCCCATAACACGAACCCTAAAGTTTGAAAGCTCTCTGACCGCCCCATCCGACCTAAGGATGACCTCAAGACTCGGCTATTATTATCATCGCACGATGTCCTGAAGTAGGTCTCCCTAAAAAGGAGGTGATCCAGCCACACCTTCCGGTACGGCTACCTTGTTACGACTTCACCCCAGTCATCAGCCCTGCCTTCGGCATCCTCCTCCGCGAACGGTTAGAGTAACGACTTCGGGCGTGGCTAACTTCCATGGTGTGACGGGCGGTGTGTACAAGGCCCGGGAACGGATTCACCGCAGTATGCTGACCTGCGATTACTAGCGATTCCTCCTTCATGCAGGCGAGTTGCAGCCTGCAATCTGAACTGAGGAGAGGTTTACGGGATTGGCTCAGACTCGCGTCTTGGCTACCCTTTGTCCCCCCCATTGTAGTACGTGTGTAGCCCAGGACGTAAGGGGCATGATGACTTGACGTCATCCCCACCTTCCTCCGGTTTGTCACCGGCAGTCTCCCTAAAGTGCCCAACTGAATGATGGCAACTAAGGACGAGGGTTGCGCTCGTTGCGGGACTTAACCCAACATCTCACGACACGAGCTGACGACAGCCATGCACCACCTGTGTTCCGGCTCCCGAAGGCACTCTCGGCTTTCACCAAGATTCCGGACATGTCAAGCCCTGGTAAGGTTCTTCGCGTTGCATCGAATTAAACCACATACTCCACCGCTTGTGCGGGCCCCCGTCAATTCCTTTGAGTTTCACACTTGCGTGCGTACTCCCCAGGCGGGAAACTTAACGCGTTAGCTTCGGCACAGCCCGGGTCGATACAGGCTACACCTAGTTTCCATCGTTTACGGCTAGGACTACTGGGGTATCTAATCCCATTCGCTCCCCTAGCTTTCGTCCCTCAGTGTCAGTTACGGCCCAGCAGAGCGCTTTCGCCACCGGTGTTCTTCCCGATATCTACGCATTTCACCGCTACACCGGGAATTCCCTCTGCCCCTACCGTACTCTAGCTGTTCAGTTTCCACTGCCTTTCAGTAGTTAAGCCACTGTCTTTGACAGCAGACTTGAACAGCCACCTACGGACGCTTTACGCCCAATCATTCCGGATAACGCTTGCCTCCTCCGTATTACCGCGGCTGCTGGCACGGAGTTAGCCGAGGCTTATTCCTCAAGTACCGTCATTGTGTTCTTCCTTGAGAAAAGGGGTTTACAACCCAAGAGCCTTCCTCCCCCACGCGGTCTTGCTCCGTCAGGCTTGCGCCCATTGCGGAAAATTCCCCACTGCTGCCTCCCGTAGGAGTCTGGGCCGTGTCTCAGTCCCAGTGTGGCTGATCATCCTCTCAGACCAGCTACTGATCGTCGCCTTGGTGAGCCTTTACCTCACCAACTAGCTAATCAGACGCGAGCTCATCTCCCGGCGATAAATCTTTTACCTTTCGGCTCATCCGGGATTAGCAGAAGTTTCCCTCTGTTGTCCCCGACCGGGAGCCAGATTCTCACGTGTTACTCACCCGTCCGCCACTAGCTCCGAAGAGCCCGTTCGACTTGCATGTGTTAAGCAGACCGCCAGCGTTCATCCTGAGCCAGGATCAAACTCTCCGTGTTGTCGGCACTAAGACCGATTTTTTGGATTTCACGAGTTCAGCTTGCTTTTTCTGAACTCCTGGCTTGGCTTATACTGTGGCTAACTCTCAGGTAAACCTGAGTAGTAGCCGATAAATTCATTGACCTGGGGTGGTCATTAAGCTTTCAAACTATTAGTTTTTCTAGGTTCGGGCGCGTTCCGGTTCGTTGCCTCCCCTTCGAGCGCATTTACCAATGTATATTACCTAACTAGGTTTGTCAACCCTTTTTTCAAAAAAATTTTGACTTTTTTTCAGTGACACCCCAAAACCCCCACTGCACAAGGGTTTTACCTAAAAAAGTTTTTTGGAAATCTGGGAGAGTTGAAGGTGACGGAGCGGATAACTAAGGACGCGGGGACGTGGGGCTAGGTTGTCTGATAGTCTCGAATGTAAGGACCACATGATAAGGGGCCATATTATGGGACGGGTGACTTATATATAGAGGTGGCAACAGGCCCAGAAGATGGCACTCCCCAGGATACGGACAAGTTAAAAGCCCAAGTGGTAGAGAAAAAGACTCTGATTCAAGTCAACTGATACATTTACGCGACATTTATCCGGCTATTGCCTGACAATGCGACGATAGCACTATTACCCGTTAAGGTAACAGAGGCGGTATCCCGCAAAGCTTTTAGAAAGATTCCAAAAGCACCGTTCCAGTCCCTGGGTAGAGTGAACCCACACTCAGGACATCGGAACACTTTTGAGCCACCTAGCTGGGAATGGACATGACCACAGTGAGTACAGGTTTTGCTGGTGTATTCTTCCGTCACATCTACAACTGTGGTTCCAGTTATTTCCCCTTGATGTCTCAGGGTTAGTTTGAATCGATAATGCGCCCATGTCAGCATGGCGCGGGCAGTCTTAGACCTGATTAGACGCTTCACCTTGGCAACCATATTGGAAGTCTCGAAGGTGGGCCCAAAAATCCGGCTGTGTTATGGGATGGTCAGGGATGCGACCCAATCAACCAAGGGGTTGAAGTCCTCACCGGGTAGTCCCCACGCCCATTTCAGCTCTATTTCATACCCGAAGGTCTCGCAGGTAGGGGTCGAGAGGGAAGTCGCCTTCCCCCACTCCCATTCAAAACCGTGCTTGATACTTTCGCATCACACGGCTCCTGATGTAGATACCCCTTGGCAACGGGAACAGGGTTACCAACCCCTGCTTTTGTACTTCAACTTTTGGAGCTAAATACAACATCGTAGTGTTTAAACTCGCTTTCGCCGTTAAACTCCTGTTGATTGCAGTAACTATATCTACACCGTGACTAGTGGGCATATCCTAACCATTACAATTAGGCATTGGCTTTCAGTCACATCCCTTCCCCTTAAAGGCATACGATTACACTTTCACTACTCAACAAGATGTACCTGCCGAGAGCCTAAAAAAAGGGGTTTAAACGTTCCGTTTATATGGGCATTCCATCTTTAGACTTGTCCTTTCCACCGGGGTACTTAAAAAGGTCTGTGTAGGTGTTGTATGGAAAACCCTACTTTTCCCCTTGCTCTTTTGAGCGCAGCGTGGCAACCTATTACGCTACTCAATAATGACGATGGTTCAAGCCAGACATTCGGTTTCCCTAGTCATGGATGGTTGGCAGTGGTCGCATTTGGTAGTAGGTTCTACTTCACGCCTTCCGTTCCCCGCTTCAATCCCAAGGTTGTGTATCCTGAAACTGGGGGTGGCTATCGCCTTTACTCTCTACTCCCTGATTTCTCAGTTTGTTTATGACCTTGAGTCCCCTGCCTTGCTCAGATTTCTCCAAGCGTCGGGACATATAAACAGTTATGGGATGGTCAGGGATGTGAATCCCTTATATTCCACAAAGGGGTGGAAGTCCCACTAGGAGGCTATTTCGGGCATTGCATCCCTATTTCACTCCTAAACGTCTCGCACCCATACTTGGTCTTGTAGCGCATCGCCCTAATTGGTTCAACTAATCTGCGATTAAATTAAGCTCTCTACCACCGGGCTAGTGTTTAAAATGATATGGATGCTAGTTGTAGCTAACAGGAAGCTAATTAGCTATTTTTCCGAGACTTGCGGGAAGAGGCTGCAAACAAACCGCCAACAGCCATCAGACCTAACATAGTGGAAGGTTCAGGAACAGAAGGCACGTCACCTGTAGGAATGAAGACTTTGTAAAGACCGTTGTGGGAAGTTCCATCAGTGTACTCAGTTAGTCCAGTAGCAGTAGCACTGAAACTCCACAGATAATCAACTACTCCGTCATATTCATACCTGAGAACTTCACTAGCCTGCCAACCTGCAAACCAGTCTCCGTAGACATTACCTAAGTCCATATGTCCGGCTAAACCGATTTCAATGCCGTTTCGATCGCTTTCAATGTAGGAGATGTTGGGGTCGCTGGCGCGTTCAAAGCCATACATACCGAAAAACGCATTAAAGGCATTTCTTCTACCGATTCTTCCTAAATCAGGTTGGTAGTTGTCCAATAACTCACCAAACCAGCGGTTAGCTAAGTTGTCAGAGCCATATTGGTTCGTGAAGCCACCATCAGCAGTTGTGAACCAATCGAAGGCGTTGAGGCTACTGATAGTCAGGGTTTGGCCGTTAACTTCACCAATCAGGCTGGTCCTTGCACCACCATAGAAAGATGAGTTATACCTCCACCCGTTCATACTTTGATCATTAATGTGACTGCTGGAGAACAATTCAATGTTACCGCCGGGGGTTCCGTCTAGCCTCCGCAAAATGTCGTCGATGTTTGCAGAAGGGTTGGCATAGGTTTGGTCAACTACACCGTCACCAGTAGTGTCTCGGGCATCGTAGAGGATATAGTCGTCACCTTCGATTCTGAAGTTTTGGGCTAAGACAGGAGCGGCGACCATTGCGGTCATACCTGCGGCAAGGGAGGCACTAACTAAGAATTTGTTGATAAGTCCAGCCATGATTGAAGTCTCCTAAAGTGAATGGTTGAGGGTTGAGTTAGTCCTTTTGGGGAAGCTGTAATGCTTTACCGGAAAAGGGATTGTCTTTAATTATGATTAGTTTTTCGTAGATGACACCGCTTTTTTTCATCGGTTGTGCGCTTTTAAGTTAGGGCGCAGAGTCTTTAATATAGACATAAATTTAAGGTCTGCTGTTTTTTGACTCTGTGTTTATTATAGTTGACGGTCTGGGAAAAATCTATAAAGGTTCTGTAAAGTTATGGTGATTTTATATAAAGTTATTGCCAAATTTGATGTGGTCTAAGATGGGTATGATGAGAGGGAAAAATACTCCGTATTTATACTGCAAATGAGAGGGTTTTGGGGGTGATGTTTAAGAGATTGATCCGTATATTTAAGGGAGCCGGACTCGATGAAACCCAGACCAGTGCTGGGAATTGTCGAGAACCGGCTCCTATAATGAGTTGTGGCAAGTTAGGTATTAGCTGGCTTTAGGGCTGGTGGGACTGCAAGAATTGGGCAATCCTGTCTACGGCGACTTTTAAGACTTCTGGGGGATGGACGAGAGCAAAGCGGACATATCCTTCGCCGGATTTACCAAAGCCAACGCCGGGAGATACGGCGACTCCGGTTTGTTGGACTAATTGGGCGCAGAAGCGGATAGAATCTTGACTCCAGGGTTCGGGGAGTTTTGCCCAAATGTAGAGGGTAGCTATGGGGGTAGGTACATCCCAACCGATGTCATGGAGGGCTTTAACAAAGACATCGCGCCTTTCTCGGAAGGTATCAACGGTGTGGCTAATTAATTCCTGGGGGCCGGTTAAGGCAGCGATCGCTCCATTAAGAATACCACGATACTGATTAAAGTCGATCGCCGCCTTGACCTGTCGCAGAGCCAGAATCAACTGAGGATTTCCGACGGCGAAACCGATACGGAAGCCTCCCATATTATAGGACTTGGAAAAGGTAAAAAACTCTATGGAGACGGTTTTCTGGGGGTCGGCTTGCAAGATAGAGGGGGCAATGGCATCATTATTGAGGGCATTGCCTTCTGGGAAGACAAAATCCCCGTAGGGGAAATCATGAACCAGGACGAGATCATTTTTTTGACAAAAGGCTACGGCTTCCTGAAAAAATGATAAGGGAGCGATCGCCGTTGTGGGGTTATGGGGATAACTCAAGACCATCATTTTGGCTTGAGCCAATACGGCTTCGGGAATTTCCTCAAACTTGGGCAGAAAGCCATTTTCGGCTAACATAGTCATCGGATAAATTTGCCCCCCGGCTATATATACTCCCCCAGCGTGGGAAGGATAGCCTGGATCTTGCAAGAGGGCAAAATCTCCGGGGTCCAGAATAGCTAAGGGTAGATGTCCTGTCCCTTCCTGACAGCCTATGAGTTGCAGAACTTCGGTTTCCGGGTCAACGGGTACGCCATACTTTTGAGTGTACCAGTGAGCGGCGGTATCTCGAAAATCCTTAGTATTGCGGAATAAGGCGTAACCGTGGGTTGTAGTATCGTCGAGGGAGTCCCGAATGCGATCGATAATGTGATTAGCCACAGGTACATCGGAAGAACCCAAAGACAAGTCAATGAGATCTTGTCCGGCGGCCAATGCTTTGGCTTTGGCTCGATCCATATCAGCAAATACATTAGACCGTAGAGGTTCTAGTCGCTTAGAAAATTGCATAGCATTCAACTCCGACGCAAACGGGACTCAATAAGAGATTTACAGATTCTACAGGTGAGGGTCAATCCACTCAATTAGCTTGTTTTTGGTAATTGCTCCCTCTAGGGAGGCGATAATTTCTCCGCCCATAAATAGCCTCAAGGCTGGGACCCCTTCCACTTGACAGAGTTTAACTGCTTGGGGGTTGAGGTCAACTTCTAGTTTAACTACTTTTAGGCGATCGCTGTAAGTATTTGCTACGGCTTGGACGGAGGGGGAAACCAGACGACAAGGACCACACCAGGGAGCCCAGCCCAGAAGTAGGCTAAAGTCGGCTGTCCAGTATTACCCAGGACTTCGGTTTCAAATTGGGAATCTTGAATGACAATGACGTTGCTACTCATTAAATCTGCTCGGCTAGTACCACTTCCTGATCACTAATTAGATTACCATAGTGCAAAATTGTGACGAGGGCAGTCCTGAATGGGGGTGCGATCGCCAAAATGCAACAAAATTTAACTTTTGAGGGGGACAGAAGGGTGGGAGAGTCGGCGGAGGGTGATTTACCAAAGATCCTGGGTCACTAGCCCGGTCGCTTCGGTTTTGCTCAACAAGCCTTGTAGGACGGCTTTTTATGTTATACTATTTTGTCTGTGCGAAACGTTTAGGAGTGAAATAGGGCTGCAATGCCTGAAATAACTTCCTAGTGGGACTTTCACCCCTTGGTGAAATATAAGGGACTCGTACCCTGACCATCCCATAACTGTTTATATGTCCCAACGCAACGCTTGGAGAAATCTAAGCAAGGCAGGGAACTCAAGGTCAATCCCATTTTAAGAAATCGCAATATACCGTCCAAGTATACCTAGGAGGAGTATTAAACCCACTTGGGGCGATTATGGGATAGAGTAACGGCGATAGCCACCCCCAATTTGAGGATTCACACTCCTAGGGTTGAAGCGGGGAACGGAAGGCGTAATAGGGGAACCTACCTCTCACTCGACCACTGCCAACCATCCATGACTAAGGAAATCTGAATGTTCCGACTTGAACCATCGTCAATAGTAAGTAGCGAAATAAGTTGATACGCTGCACTCAAAAGAGTAAGGAGAAAAGTAGGAGTCTGAGCACGCTACCTACACAGACCAGACCTTTTTAAGTAACCCGGTGGATAGGACAAGTCTAAAGATGGAATGCCCGTATAAACGGAACGTTTAAACCCCTTTTAGGCTCTCAGTAGTGTTGTGTCTATTGAGTAGTCAAAAGTGTAAGCGTATACCTTTAAGGGGAAAGGATGTGACTGAAAGCTAATGCCTAACTTAACTGTAATGGTTAGGATATGCCCACTAGTCACGGTGTGGATATAGAGACTGCGGTAAGTAGGAGTCCTACGGCGAAAGCGAGATTAGGGGTCGAGAGTGAAGTCACCTTCATCCCCTCCCATTCAGAACCGTGCATGAAAGTTTCCCTTCACACGGCTCCTAGTCTGATTGTTCCATTGTTAAGGATACAGCGTTGGCGTTGTCAAATGCCGTTTTATCATCATGACAGTGGCGGTGTAATAGCTGAAGGTTTTTATATTCGTCCTTTCCACCGTGGTTTCGAGGTATAATGTGGTCTACTTCAACTAAATCCGATGGTGCAAAATATTGCCCACACCAAGAACACCTGCCTTTTTGCTTTTTGAGTAGCTTTGCTACTCTATTTGGCGTGTCGATTGCTTGTCCTTTCCTGGTTGCCCAGTAAGTCCAATTTCCGTCATATAGTGTTGCGTCAGGGCGTATTAGGGTGTGTCTAACAATCTGTGTCCAATTATGTTTCCATAGTTGAAGTCCGTCCTTAGTCTTGAATAACCAGGATTCCTGTCTTTCTTTCCCATGGCTAAGTTTAACCGTTCCTTTATGGAAGTAGTTTCCTAGCTTTTCATAGCTTGCCTTTCCGCATCTTGAGATTGTCCATGCCCGCAACATTTGCCAGATTATATTGTCTAGCTTACTGAAAGTCTCCATTGAGACGACCCCTGAGTAGTAATTTGACCATCCACGAATAATCGGGTTTAGTTTACTAATCAGGGCTGATTGAGGTGCTGTTTTATGTTGTTTAATTACACCTTTTATCATTTCTGTGTGGGCTTTGACTGCTTTGTTACTGGGTTTGATGTGAGTTTTATGACCGATTAATCGGTTTGTTGTCCCACCTATTTTTCCAGATTTATATTTTCCTGCTGGGTATTGCCTGATATTGAATCCGAGAAAATCCAACCCTGGTTCTTCAGTTTTGCCATTATACTCAATGGAATTGAGTGTATGACAGATTCGAGTCTTTCCAGGTTTAATCTCTAATCCTACAGGTTTTAGCTATTCGGAAATTGCAGTTTTGCACTGTTCAATGATTTCTAGTGATGGTGATATTACTATGAAATCATCGGCATATCTTATTAGGCAGGCTTTGACAGCCTTACCTTCTTTCTTAGGATACATTGTTTCAATTAGCCTAACCATTCCCAACAGTGCGATGTTGTCTAGGAGTGGGCTTATTACCCCTCCTTGGGGTGTCCCTGCTTCTGTATCCTCAAATACACCGTTATCCAAAACGCCTGCTTTGAGCCATTGTTTAATATCTCGTTTTAGGCTGCTTGAACAATGAATTTTGGACATTAGGTAATCATGGTTTATTCGGTCAAAACATTTCGCTATGTCTGCGTCTAACACGAAGTATTTACCCTTGTTGATACTTGAGTAAATTCGTGCTATTGCATCATGGGCGGATCGTCCAGGACGGAACCCGTAGCTAGTGCCTTCAAATCTTGACTCCCATTCGGGTTCAAGTGCCGACTTGACCAAAGCTTGCCTTGCTCTATCTTGGATTGTAGGAATACCTAGTGGGCGTTTTTCATCCCTTCCAGGTTTTGGAATCCATACTCTCCTAAGTGCTTTTGCTTTGATGTTTCCCTTAATGTTCTCGACGAGTTCAAACCTTTGTTTTGGAGAGATTGCTCTTACTCCATCAACTCCAGCCGTTTTCTTGCCTTGATTATCTTGGAGGGCGGGTTTATTAAGCTGACTGTTGGGAAGCATGGCTGACCGTGGAACCCGCCCCTACAGCCGCACTGCTAAAAGCCGAGCATAGTATGATTTCACCAATAGACGTTGGAACCTTCGTGCCTTCGCGTCCTGTCCCGATTTAGCTGCTTGAAATATCCTCTTTTGGAGTTTGAAAACTTTTCGCTGAACTTTCGCCCACGGAATTGCTTTCCATGCGTTTTTCGTAGTCTTGATTGGTTTGGGTTGACCAAATCCTTTCTTTAAACTCGCTTGCGCCATATATGCTCCTACTTGGCTCTATTCTTGGCAATCAAACCGTGACCCGTCTGCATATCCCTACCATTACGGTCGGGCATTGGCTTCTGGTCACATCTCATCCCCTAACAGGCTTGCGCTTACACTCATCACTTTTGATTACCTCGACCAGATAATCAGAGCCTGGAAGGGGTTACAACGTTCCGTTTATATGGGCATTCCATCTTTAGACTTGTCCTCTCCACCGGGGTACTTTTAAAGGTCTGTGTAGGTAAGGTAGGTTTAATAAATCCCTACTTTTCCCCTTACTCTTTTGAGCGCAGCGTATCAACCTATTTCGCTGCTTACTAGTGACGATGGTTCAAGTCGGAACATTCAGATTTCCTTAGTCATGGATGGTTGGCAGTGGTCGCCTTTGGTAGTAGGTTCTACTTCACGCCTTCCGTTCCCCGCTTCAGTCCCAGGGTTGTGTATCCTAAAACTGGGGGTGGCTATCGCCGTTACTCTCAACGCAATTGTTAAGGAATTTTAAGATTTCCGATTTTTGCATTTTGACCTTGAGTTCCCTGCCTTTGTTTTGTATATTTCTATACAAAGCGTTGGGACATATAAACAGTTATGTTATGGGGATGGTCAGGAGTACGCTCCATATATTCAACCGAGGGGTTAAAATCCCCACCAGGCGGTTATTTCGGGTATTGCAACCCTATTTCATGCCTGAACGTTTCGCACTTTAAAGACTACGTATGTCATATAGCTCTGAAAGTTGAAGTCATAAAGCGGGGGGTTGTAGTCCCGTTCCTACTGACAATAGGGTATTCACATTAGGAGCCGTGTGATGTGAAAGTATCAAGCACGGTTTGGAATTGGAGTTGGGGAAGGTGACTTCCCTTTCGACCATAACAGGCGGGTTGTCCCATATAAATGATTGTACTGGAGTTTAAAGCCAAAGGGAAGTCAAATCACGTGCATTGCCATTGATGAGGCGATCCGAACTGCTCAGTCCATCGGCAATAAAGCGATCGGTTTCTGGATGGATAATTCAGGAATTGGGCAGAATAATTTGTATGGTCTAGGGCAAAACACGCTCGAGATGAATTTCCTTTTGCTAAAAACTTAAACTCCAGCGCCTGTCAAGCGTCCATTGAAAGAGCATATTCGGCAATAAGGAGGTTCTACGAGAACTGCCGGAAAGCCATTCGAGGAAAGAAAGGTTTTCCCAAGTTCAAAAAGAACAGCCGTTCAGTTGAATACACAACTTGTGGTTGGAAGTTATCAGAAACTCGTAATCAAATCACCATTCCCGTCGATTAATGATGCAAGTTGGTATCAGTTCAGGAAGCTAGAGTATTTTGGGGTGAAGTTTGGCAAGGTGACGGTTGCGGTTAACCCGGCTTATACTTCCCAAGAATGCTCTAACTGTGGTGCAGTGGTCAAAAAAGCCCTATCCACTCGAACTCATGTTTGTCAATGTGGGTTAAACTTGGCTCGGGATGGGAATGCTGCGCTCAACATCCTGTTCGCGCAGCGTTGCGCAGCAAAGTCAGCCTTGTGTACGCTAGGGCAAGCGCGAAGGGTCTTATACCCGAACGCTTCAGGAGATTCGACCTATACTATGGCTGGAGCAATCCTGTCAAAGCAAGTTGGGTCTATGAATGAAGAATCCCCTCGCCTTTAGGCAGGAGAGTGTCAAGATTTGTTAAGATTATTAAGAGGATTTCAATTCCCTGCATATAGGCTCTCAATAACCTGATAGACTTGAACACTGGGAGTGCTTAGGGGCGGGTTCACAAATAACCGGTTGCAAATAGAGGCTGTTTACTGAACCAGCCCCTACCATCAGGCAGTCTCAGATGTTGGGAGGATAAAACTCGTGGATAACGCTATTGGTTTAGAGATTATTGAGGTAGTCGAGCAAGCGGCGATCGCTTCGGCTCGATGGATGGGTAAAGGCGAAAAAAATACCGCCGACCATGTGGCTGTGGAAGCCATGCGCCAACGGATGAATCAAATTCATATGCGCGGTCGTATCGTCATCGGTGAAGGGGAGCGCGATGAGGCTCCTATGCTCTACATTGGTGAAGAGGTAGGTATCTGCACCCAGGAAAATTCGGCGACCTTTTGTAACCCAGAAGAATTGGTAGAAATTGACATCGCCGTTGACCCCTGCGAAGGAACTAACCTGGTAGCCTACGGTCAAAATGGCTCGATGGCTGTGCTGGCTATTTCTGAGAAGGGGGGACTTTTTGCGGCTCCTGATTTCTACATGAAGAAACTAGCAGCCCCTCCGGTAGCTCGTGGTCATGTTGATCTTAACAAATCAGCTACAGAAAACCTCCAGATTATCTCGGACTGCATGGGTCGCGCGGTTGAGGAATTAGTGGTTGTGGTTATGGATCGCCCCCGCCACAAGGAACTGATTAAGGAAATTCGGGAAGCTGGTGCTAGGGTTCGTCTGATTAGTGATGGGGATGTGTCCGCAGCTATCTCCTGTGCTTTCTCTGGAACTAACATTCATGCTCTGATGGGTATTGGTGCGGCTCCTGAAGGGGTGATTTCTGCTGCTGCTATGCGCTGTCTGGGGGGTCACTTCCAAGGACAATTGATCTACGACCCAGAAGTCGTCAAGACTGGTCTGATCGGTGAAAGCAAGGAAAGCAACATCGCTCGCTTGAAAGATATGGGGATTGAAAATCCTGATAAGGTCTATAATGCAGAAGAACTGGCTAACGGCAGAACTGTTCTATTTGCGGCCTGTGGTATTACTTCTGGTACTCTGATGGAGGGGGTTCGCTTCTTCGGTGGCGGCGCTCGGACTCAGAGCTTGGTAATTTCCTCTCAGTCGAAAACGGCTCGCTTTGTAGATACTATCCATATGTTTGAGAAGCCGAAAAATATTCAGCTTCGCTAGTTTCCAGTCGGGAAACGGGATCAGGGAAATTGCACAGATTTTGTGAATTTCTGTGGGCTGAAAGCAGAAACACCGGAGATGGCTGAAACCTGATCCCATGCACTAATAAAAAAACCGAAACACTAAACCGTTTTATGAATATTGCAGTCGTAGGTCTTAGTCACAAAACGGCTCCAGTTAACGTCCGTGAACAACTCAGTATTCCAGAACCTCAGATAGAAGGGGCGATCGCGCATTTGTTGAGCTATCCTCATTTGGAAGAGGTGGCGATTCTTAGTACCTGTAATCGCTTGGAAATCTATTTGGTCACAGTTGAGGCTCAACCGGGAATTAGGGAAGTGACTCAGTTTCTGTCGGAGTCGAGTCAACTACCCCTGGCTGAACTGCGTCCCCATCTATTTACGCTTCTCCATGATGATGCAATTATGCACCTAATGCGAGTGGCGGCGGGATTGGATAGTTTGGTTCTGGGAGAAGGACAGATCCTCGCCCAAGTTAAGCAAACTCACAAGTTGGGTCAGCAATACAAGGGAATAGGGCGCATTCTCAATCGTTTATTTAAACAAGCGTTGACGGCTGGGAAACGGGTGCGGACAGAAACTAGCATTGGTACCGGGGCGGTTTCTATTAGTTCTGCGGCTGTGGAATTGGTGCAGATGAAAGTTCAGGATATGTCTGATTACCGAGTGGCTATTGTTGGGGCGGGTAAAATGTCTCGCCTATTGGTACAACATCTGCTCTCTAAGGGGGCTAACCACATCTCTATTATAAATCGTTCGTTAAAGCGATCGCAAGAGTTGGCGGGTCAATTTAGAGAAGCGGATTTGAACTTGTGTCCTCTGTCGGAAATGATGGCTGTTGTGGCTAATTCCGATATCGTCTTTACTAGCACAGGTGCGACGGAACCGATTTTAGATCGGGCTAAATTAGAGACTACTTTAGCGCCTAACCAGTCTCTAATGTTGGTGGATATTTCTGTTCCTCGGAATGTGGCGGCTGATGTCACGGAGTTACCAGGAATTCAGGCGTTTAATGTGGATGACTTAAAGGCGGTGGTAGCCCAAAACTACGAAAGCCGCCGCCAAATGGCGCAGGAGGCGGAGGTTCTTCTTGAAGAAGAGGTGGAAGCCTTTGATGTCTGGTGGCGGAGTTTGGAAACGGTTCCGACCATTAACTGTCTGCGCGATAAGATTGAAGGCATTAGAGAACAGGAACTGGAAAAAGCCCTATCTCGTTTGGGATCGGAATTTGCCGAAAAGCATCAGGAGGTTATTGAAGCCCTGACTAGGGGTATTGTCAATAAAATTCTCCATGATCCTATGGTACAATTGCGATCGCAGCAGGATATTGAAGCCCGCCGCCGGGCTATGCAAACCCTGCAAACTCTCTTTAACCTTGACCCAGAAGCTATATCTGGTCAACAATACAGTTAGACTATCAACGGATTCAGTCCCCCCCGTCCTCCATAAAAGGGGTTTGGGGTGGGTCTGGGCTGGTCACACCACAGGAAAAACAGGCTCTACAGCCTTGAATAGTAGCGGTTACGATGACCGCCAGGGGCGAGAATAACTAATAATCTAATCAACTACTGTAATTTATGCCTTGATGTGGCAAAATATTTAGGAACGAGTAATCAGCTTAAACTGTCGATTAATCTGCTATGACTGCAACTATTCCCACACTAGCGCCCCAATACGACCCTTTCTCCACCGAAGCCAAATGGCAGCAATACTGGGAACAGAAGCAGGTCTTTAAAGCAGACCCTAACCATCCAGGTGAACCCTACTGTATCATGATTCCCCCCCCCAACGTGACGGGAAGTCTCCACATGGGTCACGCTTTCAATAATTCCCTGATTGATGCGTTAATTCGCTATCATCGGATGCGCGGTTATAATACGCTATATTTACCGGGAACTGATCACGCTAGTATAGCAGTACAGACTATTTTAGAGCGACAATTGCGAGAAGAAGGTAAAACTCGCTATGATTTGGGCAGGGATAAGTTTTTAGACCGGGCTTGGCAGTGGAAACAAGAGTCCGGTGGTACAATTGTTAATCAATTGCGACGTTTGGGGGTGTCCTGTGACTGGACTCGTGAACGGTTTACGCTGGATGAAGGATTATCAAAAGCGGTAATTGAAGCCTTTGTGCGTTTGTATGAAGATGGCTTAATTTATCGGGGTGAATATTTGGTGAATTGGTGTCCCGCTAGTGAGTCGGCGGTGTCGGATCTGGAAGTTGAAAATAAGGAAGTTAATGGCAATTTATGGCATTTTCGCTACCCTCTGAGTGATGGTAGTGGGTTTGTGGAAGTGGCGACTACTCGCCCGGAAACTATGTTAGGTGATACGGCTGTGGCGGTTAATCCTAATGATAAACGCTATCAAAATTTGATTGGTAAAACTCTGACTTTACCAATTATGAATCGGGAAATTCCTATCATTGGGGACGAGTTAGTTGATCCAGAATTTGGGACGGGTTGCGTTAAGGTTACTCCCGCCCATGACCCCAATGATTTCGAGATGGGAAAAAGGCATAATTTGCCGATGATTAATATTATGAATAAAAACGGTTCTTTGAATGAAAATAGCGGACCGTTTGTCGGACAAGATAGGTTTGTGGCGCGGCGAAATGTGGTGAAACGCTTGGAAAGCGAAGGGTTTTTGGTGAAAATAGAAGACTATAGCCATTCTGTACCTTATAGCGATCGCGGAAAAGTTCCGGTTGAACCGCTATTATCTACTCAGTGGTTTGTCAAGATTAGACCGTTGGCTGATCGCGCTTTGGTATCTTTGGATAATCAACATAGCCCGAATTTTGTCCCCCAAAGATGGCAAAAAGTCTATCGTGACTGGTTGGTGAAATTAGAAGATTGGTGCATTTCTCGTCAACTGTGGTGGGGACATCAAATTCCGGCTTGGTATGCGGTGAGTGAAACTGGGGGAGAAATTACTGATCATACTCCTTTTCTGGTGGCGCGGACAGCAGCAGAAGCACAGGAAAAAGCGATCGCCTCCTTTGGAGAAGGGGTAAAACTTCAGCAAGATCCCGATGTTCTCGATACCTGGTTTTCCTCTGGTTTGTGGCCGTTTTCGACTTTGGGATGGCCGGAAAAAACCCCCGATTTGCAAACCTATTACCCGACGAATACTCTGTCTACTGGGTTTGATATCATCTTTTTCTGGGTGGCTAGAATGACGATGATGGGGGGATATTTTACCGACCAAATGCCTTTTCAAACCGTTTATATCCATGGTTTAATCCTGGATGAAAATGGCAAAAAGATGTCGAAATCAGCGGGAAATGGTATCGACCCCTTATTGTTGATTGATAAATATGGGACTGATGCGCTGCGTTATACTTTAATGCGGGAAGTGATCGGCGCAGGACAGGATATCCGTTTAGAGTATGACCGCAGCAAGGATGAGTCGCCGTCCGTGGAGGCTTCCCGGAATTTTACTAATAAACTCTGGAATGCCGCCCGGTTTGTGTTGATGAACCTGAAAGGACAAACTCCCGCACAATTGGGAACACCGAATTTCGAGGAGTTGGAATTAAGCGATCGCTGGATTTTGTCTCGGTTTAACCAAACTGTCAAGCAAACTTGTGATTATATGAATGCTTACAGTTTAGGGGAAGCCGCCAAGGGCTTATATGAGTTTATTTGGGGTGATTTTTGCGACTGGTATATTGAATTAGCCAAGTATCGTTTACAGGGAGATGGTAGCGTTTCTCAGAAAGTAGCCCAGCAGGTACTCGCCTACATTTTAGAAGGCATTTTAAAGCTATTACATCCTTTTATGCCACACATTACCGAGGAAATTTGGCACACCTTAACCCAAACCGGGGAACAAGATTGTTTGGCGGTGCAGACTTATCCAGTATTGCAAGAACAGATGATCAGTTCCGACTTAGAAACCGATTTTGATTTAATTATCGGCACAATTCGCACTCTCCGAAATTTGCGCGCCGACGCTGATATTAAACCCAAGGTGAAAGTTACCGCGATTCTGCAAAGTGAAAATGCCAAAGAAAGGGAGATTTTGCAGCGGGGAGAGGTCTATATTAATAAAATTGCTGGGGTGGATAACTTGGTGATTACAGAAGCCCTAACCGGAAATGAAGGTCAAACTATCGCCGGGGTAGTCGGGACTATTCAAGCCTTAATTCCTTTGGCTGGGGTAGTTGATTTACCAGCCTTGAAGCAACGAACCGAGAAGAAATTGGCAAAAATTCAGAAAGAAATTGACAGCTATACCAAGCGTTTAAGTAATCCTAATTTTGTCGATAAAGCCGACCCGCAGGTTGTACAGGGGGCGCGAGATGCTTTAGCAGAAGCTGAGAAACAAGCAGAAATTCTCCAAAGCCGTTTGAGTGGTTTCTAGGGTTTTCCTAACTGTGGGGAATTTTCCCCACTGACCATCATCTATGTACTCAAAAAGTATTTGGGAGTTCCAAATATTGTTAACAGATGCAATCTCCGAGCCATATCCTCCCAATACCCCTACCATAGCAGAGTCATAAAAATCTAAAACTCTCACACTTAAATTATTCATGAAAATCAAGGTTCAAAATTTAGGTGTTATCAAACAAGCCGAACTCGAGTTAGGAGATCTCACGATTATTTGTGGGGAAAATAACTCTGGCAAAACCTATGTTACCTATGCTTTGTTTGGATTTTTAGCTACATGGAGAGATGGCTTTGAAGTGGAAATTGCCAATGATATTATTGACCAGATTTTAAATCAAGGATTGGCGACGATCAACCTCCTAACTGATATTGATTCCCCAGAAAAAATCCTATCCCAAGCCTCCGAAGCCTACGCAGACAGTCTGGGGGAAATCTTTGGGACAAACCGAGCCAGGTTTGCTCAGACAACCTTTGAAGTTTTTTTAGATTTAAATAGAGATTTTGTTAATCATAGCTATGAAACCCATATCGGAGCCAGCGGTTCTGATCAGCAAATTTTTTCATTGATCAAACCTGTAAATAGCCCAGAACTGACAGTTACACTCCTAGCAGCAAAAGAAAATATTGATTTTCCTCGGCAAATCATCAAGAAAATCATTAGTGATTCGATTAAAAATATCCTGTTTTCTCGATTTTTTCCGCGCCCCTTTATTGCCAGTTCAGAAAGAACCGGTACGGCTATTTTTCGCAAAGAACTCAATTTTGCCCGTAATCGCCTCCTGGATGAACTGAGCCAAGTTGAAGGGGAAAAAGATAGGTTTAAACTGCTCTTTTCCAGGGGCTATGAAGATTATGCGTTACCCATTCGGACTAATGTTGAGTTTCTGCGTAATTTAGAGGCAATATCTAAACGCAACAGTCAGTTAAGTGAAATAAAATCCGGCATTTTAGATGATTTTGATGATATTATTGGCGGTCGTTATGTTGTTACCAAAAATGATGAACTCTACTATATTCCTACGGGTAATAAAAAAGCTCAGTTAACCATGGATGAAAGTTCTAGCGCCGTTCGTTCTTTACTGGATATTGGCTTTTATTTAAAACATATTGCCCAAAGGGGTGAATTACTAATTATTGATGAACCTGAACTAAACTTGCACCCGGAAAACCAACGTCGAATTGCTCGTTTAATTGCTCGGTTGATCAACAGTGGCATCAAGGTATTGATCACGACCCACAGTGATTATATTGTTAAGGAATTGAACACCCTGATTATGCTCAATTCCGATAAACCCCACATTCAGGAAATTGCCCAACAAGCAGGCTATCAACCAGATGAAATTCTCGATGCTAGTCGTGTTAAAGTTTATATCGCTGAAGAAGCCCTTGTTCAATTACCGGGTAAATCGAGGCGGAGTCGCTGTCAAACGTTAACCGTAGCGACAATTACACCGGATTTCGGTATGGAAATTTCCAGCTTTGACACTGCCATTGAAGCCATGAATAAAATTCAAGAAGCGATCGTCTGGGGAGAAGGGTTTTAGTGTGGGAGGTAGATTATCGAATTCTGTCAGAGTTAATTGATGAATCAGCACAAATTAAAGCGATCGCTCTATCCTATAACAATAGACGATGACAATATAAAAGAAATACCGAAGCACTATTTATCGGTTAAGTATCAGCAAGAAATTTATTTCCGAGTGTTCTTAGAAAAAGCATAATTTGAGATGCGATCGCCTCAATACCAGTAACCTCAAATACTTGACGACAGAATGGAGGTTGTGCTATACTCAGAGAAATCGCTTCCAGGGGCTTATTGTAACTACACGCCAAAAAAAACCGTAAACCCTATATATATCGTGAAATCTTAATATTTTGTGGCTAAAATTTAAAATAGCGATGCACGAGTGTTTGAGGATTTGGCTGTTGACAAAATCGACATTTTATGCAATGAGCATTTGATAGGCGAATAATTAACTATAATCCATCATGGATGCAATGTTATGATACTTGGGTCCGAATCAATTTATCAAGTAGGTGGTAGCCTTCATAGAGACTCACCGACCTATGTAGAGAGGGCGGCGGATAGGGAACTCTATCAAGCCTTGAAATCTGGGGAATTTTGCTATGTTCTCAATAGTCGCCAAATGGGTAAATCGTCCCTGTTGGTGCGGACTTCCCATAGACTACAACAGGAGTCGCTGAAGTGTATCAGCTTAGATATGGCTTGTATTGGTAGTGAAAATGTGACACCTTTACAGTGGTATAAAGGGATTTTAACTTGTTTATGGACAGGTTTTAAGCTAACCAGTAAATTTCCGCTGAAAAGTTGGTGGAATGAACGAGAAGACCTATCTTTATTGCAGCGTTTAAGTCAATTTATTGAAGAGTTATTAAAACATTTACCCGACCAAAATCTGTTTATATTTGTGGATGAAATAGACAGTATTTTAAGTTTACCATTTCCGGTGGATGATTTTTTTGCTTTCATCCGTTATTGTTATAATGAAAGGGCTATTAATCCCGAATATAATCGGATTACTTTTGCGATTTTTGGAGTGGCTACACCTTCGGATTTAATTAAAGATAAAAATCGCACGCCGTTTAATATTGGTAAAGCTATACAGTTATCAGGATTTACTTTAAAGGAAGCTGAACCCTTAATGACAGGTTTAATGATTCCGGGTAAAAATTCTCGTCGTCTGCTGAAAAGTATCTTAAATTGGACGAGAGGACAGCCTTTTTTAACTCAGAAAATTTGTAATATTTTATATTTAGATATATTTAAAAAAGAGAAAAATAAGTTCTGGGAGTCCAAAACAGAGCAAAAGATTATCTATAAAATTGTTCAAGATTACATTATTGACAATTGGGAATATCACGACGAACCGGAACATTTAAGGACTATCTCTAATCGATTATTGCACAATCAAAAAAGTCTGGCGAATTTGCTAAGTCTTTATCAGCAGATTTTAATAGGTATAATAATTGAGGCTGACGGTAGTTCAGAACAAACGGAATTAATCATGTCTGGATTGGTGATTAACTACCATAATTATTTAAGTATAAAAAACAAAATTTATCAAAGGATTTTTAATCAAGAATGGGTGGATAAAAAGTTAAGTAATTTACGACCCTATTCTCAAACTTTTGAAGCCTGGGTACTTTCTGGTAAAACTGATGAGTCTCGACTGCTGCGAGGACAGGCTTTAGAAGATGCTCAAAAATGGATGGTGGGTAAGGCTTTAAGTCCGGTAGATTATCAGTTTTTAAATGCTTCGGCTGAATTGGAACAACTCCAAGTTAGACAGCAACTAGAAATTGAGCGATCGCAAGCTATTGCTAACCAATTACAAGAACAGCAAAAAAGATTATTACAGGAACACAAAACCGCCAAACAACAACAAATATTTATCGGGGTTTTAACCGTTAGTTTGGCGATAACTTCCCTGTTAGCATTGGAGACATTTAATTTATATCGCCGGGCTTCAATTAATGAAAAACAAGCTAGAATTAACAAGATTGTGGCTATTATCAATTCTGCCAACACTTTATTCAGCCAAAATTATCACCTGGATGCTTTATTGTCGGCTTTAGCAGCACACCGAAAAATTGAAACTATCCAATTAGCTAATCCCGAAATTATTGCGAAAGTTAAAGAGACGGTTAGCCGGGCATTTTTCCGCGCTGATGAGTTTAATCGTATTGTAGCCCATCAAAATTTGATTTGGCGAGTTACGTTCTCTCCTGACGGTCAATATATCGCTACTAGCAGTAATGATAGAACTATTAGACTCTGGGATATAAGCGGTAATTTATTACGGGTTTTTGAGGGTCATGCAGGGGACATTTTTGATGTGGCTTTTTCGCCAGATGGTCAATTTTTAGCCTCAGCTAGTTTAGACAAAACGGCTAAAGTCTGGACTCTTGATGGTAATTTAGTTACTACCCTAAATCTCCATGAAAATGGTGTCAGAGCGATCGCTTTTTCTCCAGATGGTCAAACCATAGGAACAGCCAGTCAAGACAAAACAGCACAACTGTGGCGACGGGGTGACCAGGGATGGACTGATGCTTATCTTTACCTGACTTTAACAGGTCATGATGATGCTGTAGAGGCGATCGCTTTTTCTCCAGATGGTCAAAATATCGCCACCAGCAGCAAAGACCACACCGTGAAACTATGGGGAATAGATGGCAGTCTAGTTAATACCTTTAGGGGACACCAAAACCCCGTCTGGGATGTGGTATTCTCCCCTGATGGGAAAACTATCGTTTCCGGTAGCAATGACGGTACAGCCAAAGTGTGGGGACTTGATGGCAGTCTGATTACTACTTTACCCTCCCAGGAAGGTTGGGTTTGGTCTGTGGCTATTAGTCCTCCCGATAGCATTATCCGCCGTTTAGGTATCGCTTTTGCTACCGCTGATTTAGCTAATAATATTAAGCTGTGGGATATAGATGGTAATTTGTTATATACCCTAGAAGGTCATGAACAACAGGTCTGGAATGTTAGCTTTAGTCCTGATGGTAAAACTCTGGCTTCGGTAAGCAATGATAACAGTCTTCGACTCTGGAGTTTTGACCACCCTAGCCTGACGATTTTGAGGGGACATAATCGAGGTATTTTAGATGCGGTATTTTCTGAGGATGACAGTTTTGTGGTAACTGGTAGTGATGATAAAACTCTCAAAATTTGGCGACCTAATGGGGAGTTATTACAGACTATTCCTACTAGCGATGGGGGAGTTTTGTCGGTCAGTTTTGATTATCACAATCAGATTTTAGCTACTGGTAGCTATGACAATATTGTTCAACTGTGGCAAATTTCACCTGATGGAACCAACATAACTTTACTCAACACTTTAACTGAACATACTGGACCTGTTTGGTCGGTGGCTTTTAGTCCTAATGGTGAATTTCTGGTGAGTGGTGGTGGTGATGGCACTATCAAACTTTGGAATAAAGATGGAGTTTTGCAAAACAGTTGGTCTTCACAAGGACAGACTATCCGCACAGTTGCTATTAGCCGAGATAGTCAGTTAATTGCTTATGGTGGTAGTGGTGAAACGGTGCAAATTTGGGGAGTTGATGGTAGTCTTAAACGGGAACTAAGTCAATACCACACCGGAACTATATTAGGCTTAGATTTTTCTCCTGATGGTCGCTTTTTGGCTTCGGTAGCTGAGGATGATATGGTGAAAATTTGGGATGTTAATAGCAATTTAATTAACAGTTTTAAAACTTATCATAATGATATTGTATCTGATGTTAATTTTTCCCCAGATAGTAAAATACTGGCGACGGTGGGAACAGATGGAAGTGCGAAACTATGGACTGTTAGCGGTGAAAAATTGGCGGTTTTTAATGGTCATCGCACCCGTCAAACTAGGGTTTTGTCGGTGAGTTTTAGCAATGATGGTAAAAAGTTAATTTCTACTGATACTGATGGGGTGGCTATTCTATGGAATCTCGATAATTCTATTAATTATCAATCGGTGAAAAATTATGCTTGTGAATGGGTGCGCGATTACTTACCAATTAATCCCGATACTCCAAATGGCGATCGCCAAATTTGCCAAAATTAAATAGATTCTTTGGGACTCTCACCCACAGCCTTTAAACACCCCCAAAAAATAACTTTTACTAATAACTTCATCAAGATAGTTTTGATTTTCCAACTCATGTTAAGATTTAATACAATTTAATTGATAACTCCTCTGAAATACTTGACGACAGCATGGGGGTTTTGCTATACTCATATAAATTGCAATAAAGGCATTCTTGTGACTACACGCAAAAAAAAAGCTGGAAACCCTATATATATCGTGAAATATTAATATTTTTTGGTGAAATTTTTAAATTGCGATGCACGAGTTTTTGAGGATTTGGCTAGGGCAAAAAATTAGCATCTTGACAAAATAGGCGTTTGGTGAATCGGATGTTTTCTTTACCAAAATTTAAGATAGAGCTGTTGATGATTTGAGCCATTGTAAGAGTAATTGTAAGAGTCAGATAATTATCATAATTGGCTATAGATTTTTAACTATGATAACTGAATATCGGTCAATTTATCAAGTCGGGGGTAGTCTGCATACAGACTGTCCTAGCTATGTTAAGCGACAGGCAGACACAGACTTATATGAAGCCTTAAAACGGGGAGAGTTTGCTTATGTTCTCAACTCACGTCAGATGGGAAAATCGTCTCTGTTAGTGCAAACCCGCCACCGTTTACAAGCAGAAGGAATACGTTGTGCGACGTTAGACATGACGGTTATTGGTAGTGAAGATGTCACCCCAATGCAGTGGTATAAGGGAATTTTTGTAGAACTTTGGCGCGGGTTTGGGTTATTAAAATCTATGCCATTTAAAATCTGGTGGCAAGAACAAGGCGAACTTTCATTGGTACAAAAATTAAATCAGTTTATAGTGGAAGTTTTACTGCCTACATTTAACCAGGATAAATTTTGCATTTTTGTTGATGAAATAGACACTATTTTAAGTTTGCCATTTCCGGTAGATGATTGGTTTGCCTTTATTCGATTTTGTTATAATCAACGGGCAACTGAACCAGCATATCAGCGGCTAAATTTTGCAATTTTTGGGGTAGCTAATCCCTCGGACTTAATTAGAGATCGCACCCGAACCCCTTTTAATATTGGCACAGCGATCGCACTTTCGGGGTTTACCCTAGAGGAAGCGAAACCCCTACAACAGGGATTAAATGTTCCCGGTTTTAATGACCAAATTTTGCTGGAAGAAATTTTAAACTGGACGGGAGGACAGCCATTTTTAACTCAGAAGTTATGTTATCTGATTTATTCCCAACATTATTACGGTGTAACTTCCCCAAATCTTGCTGATATATTATCGGAAAAACAGTTGATCAAAGACTTGGTAATTGACCAGATAATCACCAATTGGGAGAAACAGGATGAACCGGAACATTTACGAACCATTAGAAATAGAATAATTAGCAATTCTCAAATCTCGTCAAGATTATTAGGGATTTATCAGAAAATACTCCTAGAGACAGAAATACCCTTTGATGGTAGTCGGGAAGAAACGGAGGTTTTGCTATCTGGATTAATTGAAAAATCCGGGAATATGTTAAAAGTAAAAAATCCGATTTATGAGCATATTTTTAATTTAGAATGGACTCAAACACAGCTAAATTTACTACGTCCCTATTCCCAAAACTTTGAGGCTTGGATAGCTTCTCATCAAACTGATGACTCTCGGCTTTTACGAGGTCAAGCGTTATTAGAAGCGCGGACTTGGGCGTTAGGTAAAAGTTTAAGTGATGGTGATTATAAATTTTTAGCAGCCTCGGAAAAATGCGATCGCGCCGCTATGCAACAGGCTTTAGAAGCGGAAAAATTAATCGCGGTAGAAGCGAGACTTTTAGAAGAATATAAAAACTCAAGACTACAGCGACGACTGTTAACGACGGTGGTTTTATCGTTATTCTTCTCCCTAGGATTAGCTGGTTTAGCTTACTCCCAATATCGTCGAGCGATCGCCAGCTACGAAATCACCAAAGTCCGAGAAATTGAAGCCCTAATTTCCGCCACAGAGGGTCAGTTTTTATCAAACAATAACCTGAATGCTTTAGTTAATGCTGTGCGGGCAAAAATCAGGCTAAAGGATGTCCAAAACGTAGAAGATCATCTCCTAAAAAAAGTCAATGCCGTTCTGAGTCAATCTGTTTATGGGATGAATGAATATAATAGTTTTGGTCGTCACCAAGACCGAGTTTGGGCTTTAAATTGGACGGAAGATGGGGAACAGATAGGAATTATTTCCCGCGCCAATTATCCCCATACTGACGGAAGGGAGGACATCGACAAAAATAATCAAGTTTTAATTTTTAATCGACGGGGTAAACTACTTAATATTATCGATAACTTTACCTATGAATTACGAACCCTTTCTTTTTTCCCAGACGGCTATATAGCCACAGGAGACAGCAATGGGGAAGTCAGAATTTGGTCAAATCAAGGTAAGTTGGTGTTCACGTTTTCCGCCCATGAGGAAGAAATATTGGATCTGATAATTTGGGGTCAAGACACCATAGCCACTACCAGCACTAAGGGTTCTATAAAACTTTGGCGCAGGGATGGGACTTTACTCAATGAATTTGTGGGTCATACTAAATCGCTGACAAAGATAGCCTTTTCTCCAGACGGTAACCGCCTAGCTTCTGCGAGTAATGATGGCAGAGTAAAACTGTGGGAAATAGGAGGGGAGTTAGTAGCTAGTTTTGAACATTCTCAACAAGCTGTGGAGGCTTTAGCTTTTTCTCCTGATGGTCAGTATATAGCGGCGGGAGGTCAGGATAGACAACTGAAATTATGGTCTATTAATGAAAGGTCTGCCATTGTACTCGGAGAACATCAGAATAGTATTAGAACTGTGGCTTTTTCTCCTGATGGTAATATAATTGCCTCTGGGAGTTGGGATAGAAGTATTCGTTTATGGAGTCCTGACGGTAGACACCTGCAAACTTTCGCTTCCCATACTGCGCCTATGACCCAACTTTCCTTTAGTCCTGATGGTGAAACTCTGGCTTCTGCTGACTTCCATGGGGAGGTTAAACTCTGGAAAGTTAAGAATCGGTTTTTTACTATGCTATCAGCACATCAAGACAATGTGCGGGCGACAGTTTTCACTCCAGACCATCAGCAAGTTTTCTCTAGTAGTTGGGGTGGAGAGGTTTATCGGTGGGATATGCAGGGTAATTTACTGGGAAGCCTAGAAGGTCATGATCAGGGTGTAATTGGTCTGGCGGTTTCTCCTGATGGTGAAATTTTGGCGACGAGTAGCTGGGATGAAAGTATTCGCCTCTGGAATATGGAGGGAGAGTTATTAAAGGTTATTAATAATGCTCATTCTATGGGGGGAAATCAACTAGCTTTTTCGCCAAATGGTGAGGTTATAGCCTCGGTGGGAAATGATAATAAGGTGAAGTTGTGGAGTCGAGTGGGGGAGTTTCTACGGGAGTGGGAATATTCGGAATCCATTACGGGAATTGCCTTTAGTCCTGATGGTAAAATGGTGGTTACAGGTAGCGAGGATACGGAAGTCAGAGTTGTATATATAGACGGGTCTGGGACGCGGTTAATTGGTAATCATCAGGGTAGTGTTTGGGGGGTGGCTTTTAGTCCCCAGGGTGATATGATTGCTTCTGCTAGTACAGATAACACGCTCAGATTATGGTTTTTAGATGGTAGAGAACCGATAGTTTTGCATCATCAGGGGACTGTTGATAAGGTGGCTTTTTCACCAGATGGTCAGATGATTGCTTCGGCTAGTTGGGATGGCACTATTCAACTTTGGACTAATGAAGGGGTGAAAATAAGAACTTTGATCCGACATCAAGGGTCGGTGCGGACTGTGGGTTTTAGTGATGATGGAAAATGGATGATTTCTGGGGGAGATGATAATCAAGTCATTATCTGGAATTTGGCTGAGATTATGAATTTAGATGAGTTGAGTTATGCTTGTTATGTCATCCAAGATTACCTGGATTATTACCCGGAATTAAAGGATGAGGAAAGAAATTTGTGCGATCGCATTAATTAAAGTTTGATGAAAGTTTAACCTAGCCCCTAAAATTGGGGCTATTTAGCTATTCTTCTGGCAGATCCCAATCAGCGATCGCCTCCCATCCTTTTCCGCGCCGCACCAACACAGGATCATCAGCACTTAAATCAATAATTGTGGAAACTTGATAATCCAAATCAGCGCCATCATCAACAATAATATCAACCAAATTCTCCAAAGCATCAAAAAGCTGAACCTTATCATACTCTTGGGGAATTTTTTTAATTAAGGCGGAGGGTTCATCTTCTTCTTTAATATGTGCAGAAGTGGAAATTACTGGGTTTCCCAGAGATTCCAAAATAGCTAAACACACGGGATGATCAGGAACCCTAATTCCGGTAGTTTTGCGCTTAGGTGACATCACCAATTTCGGCACCAGTTTAGTGGCGGGAAGTACAAAAGTATAACTCCCCGGAATCAATCTTTTGATGGTGCGATAGGCGGCATCAGTAACTATGGCATAATCGGCAATATTAGATAAGGATGAACAGAGAAAGGTGAGAGGTTTATCATTGGAAATCTGCTTAATTTGTCGCACCTTTTGCACGGCAGATTTAACGGTGAGGTCGCAACCGATCGCATAAACGGTATCGGTAGGGTAAAGCATGACTGCCCCACGCTTGAGGGCATCCTTAATTTGTTCAATGGTGCGTTTTTGGGGATTGTGGGGATGAATTTCGTACAGAGTAGCCATATAATAAAGTCCATGAACTAGAATAATGATCGAACCATTAAAAGTTTAAAGTCAGAATGACGATCCGATCATGCCCAATTTTTGAGTAAAATAACTTTAAACTCAAATCGATATCACTCAAACCAGACGGCGGAAAATGATCAATATAGCCTACCTTCAATGTCCCACTGGAATAGCTGGGGATATGTGCCTCGCAGCGTTAGTTCATGCCGGGGTTCCCCTGGAGTATCTCACGACACAGCTAGAAAGGCTGGGAATGGCTGAAGAATATCGGCTATGGGCTGAAAAGGTAACTCGCCACGGTCAACAAGCCACGAAGGTTCATGTAGACCTGACCAGCCACGATCATCACACTCGCCACCTACCAGACATTGAAGCCATTATCAAGGCGGCAAAACTTCCCCCAAGGGCAGAAAACATGAGTTTAGCGGTATTCCGCAAGCTGGCGGAGGCGGAAGGGGCGGTTCATGGTATTGACCCGGAAAAAGTACATTTTCACGAAGTGGGGGCGACAGATGCGATCGTGGATATTGTCGGAACCTGTTTGGGGTTGGACTGGCTAAAAATCGATCGCCTCTATTGTTCTGCTTTTCCGGTAGGTGGTGGCACATTCCGGGCAGCCCATGGAATTTTACCAGTACCTGCCCCTGCTGTTCTGAAACTCTGGGAAATGCGTAGTGTTCCAGTTTATAGCAATGGCATTGAACGAGAATTAGTTACCCCAACGGGGGCGGCGATCGCTGTAACTTTGGCTACAGAATTCGGACCGCCACCGCCGATGATTCTGAAACGGGTGGGACTGGGGGCGGGTTCGTCAAATTTTCCCATCCCTAATATTCTCCGCCTCTGGTTAGGGGAAACTGAGGATACAGATAAACCCAAGGCGGAAAGTCATGGTTTGGCGGGGACTTTCCATGATCATGATGAGGAAATGGTGGCAGTATTAGAAACTCAAATTGATGACCTTAGCCCCCAAGCGATCGCCTATGCTTCTCAGGCTTTATTATCGGCGGGGGCGGTGGATGTTTTTGTGCAACCTGTGACCATGAAAAAGTCTCGCCTCGGAATATTATTAACTGTGATTTGTCACCCGGAAGCTGTGGATACTTGCCGGAATATTCTCTTTGCCGAAACTACTACTTTAGGGATTCGTCAAAGTTGGCAATGTCGCACTATTCTTGACCGCGAATTACAGACGGTTGACACTGAATATGGTTTAGTCAGAATTAAGGTGGCTTTTTCAGGCGATCGCGTTATTAATGTGCATCCTGAATATGAGGACTGCGCTACCCTCGCCCAACAGCATCAAATCCCCTGGCTAGATATTCATCAAAACGCCTTACAACATTGGCAGTTAATACAACAAAAATTATCATAAAAGAAACCCCAGAATCAAAGAAACCCGGTTTCTCTGTATATAGGAAATCAACCCTAAAATCAAAGAAACCCGGTTTCTCTGAAGAAACCGGGTTTCTATGTGTATAGGAAAGAAACCGGGTCTCTATGTATATAGGAAAGAAACCCCAGAATCAAAGAAACCCGGTTTCTCTGAAGAAACCGGGTTTCTCTGTGTATAGGAAAGAAACCGGGTTTCTGTAACTCGGTTTTTTTAGGAAGTTGTTAACAGTTGTTTTAAATAAAATCCGGTGTAGGAATGGGGGTTATTAGCAATATCTTCGGGTGTTCCGGTGGCGACAATTTGACCACCGCGATCGCCTCCTTCTGGTCCCAAGTCCACCACCCAATCAGCACAACGAATCACATCTAAATTATGTTCAATGACCATAATAGAATTACCCTTATCAACCAACCTTTGTAAAACATTCAATAACTGATGAACATCATAAAAAGATAAACCGGTAGTTGGTTCATCAATTAAATACAGAGTTTTACCAGTAGCGCGTTTTGACAATTCGGAAGCCAATTTAACCCGTTGTGCTTCTCCCCCGGAAAGGGTAGGCGCAGGTTGTCCTAACTGAATATAACCCAAACCGACATCAACCAAAGTTTGCAGCCGAGTGGTAGCGCGGGGGATATTTTCAAAAACCTTTAAAGCCTCGTCAGCGGTCATATTCAAGACATCAGCGATAGAATAGCCCTTATATTTAACCTGGAGAGTTTCCCGGTTATATCGTGCGCCTTTACATACCTCACATTGCACATAAACATCAGGAAGAAAATTCATTTCAATCACATTTACCCCCTGTCCGCCGCAGGCTTCACAGCGTCCGCCTTTAACATTAAAAGAAAACTGTCCTGGCTTATATCCCCTAGCTTTCGCCTCAATGGTTTCTGCAAACAGTCCTCGGATAATATCAAATACTCCCGTATAGGTAGCGGGGTTAGATCGCGGAGTGCGTCCTATGGGAGATTGATCAATGACAATGACCTTATCCAAAGCATCTAATCCCTGAATTTTATCTAATTTTTTAGGAAAGGCAATTTTCCCGTAAAAATGATGTTGGAGGGCGGGATATAATAACTCATTAATTAAGGTAGATTTACCGGAACCTGATACCCCAGTAATACAGACTAATTTACCGAGGGGTAATTCGACATCGATATTTTGCAGATTATTACAATGGGCGTTTTTGAGAAATAGCGATCGCCCATTTCCGGGACGGCGGCTGGGGGGAGTTTCAATTTTTTTGCGTCCAGAAAGATAAGCACCCGTGAGGGATTTTTGAGTAGTTAATAAAGTTTTTAAATCCCCTTGGGCGACAATTTCTCCGCCATTAACTCCCGCCCCAGGACCGATATCAACCAACCAATCAGCGGCGCGGATAGTTTCCTCGTCATGTTCAACTACAATTAAGGTATTGCCTAAATCTCGCAACTTGATCAAGGTCTTTAATAGTCTGCCATTATCCCGTTGATGTAAGCCAATACTAGGTTCATCTAAGACATATAAAACACCGGTTAAACCCGCGCCAATTTGAGTAGCCAATCGAATCCTTTGGGCTTCCCCGCCGGACAAGGTAGAAGCGGATCTAGCGAGGGCTAAATAATCCAAACCGACATCTATCAAAAACTGTAATCTTGCCTTAATTTCGCGTAAGACTAAATCCCCGATTTGGGCTTGGCGATCGCTCAATTGTAGCTGATTAATTTTATCCAAACAATCCCGAATGGAAACCTCGGTTAAATCTGCTATATTATACTGTCCCAAATAGACAGATAGCGCCTCTGGCTTCAATCGTTTACCGTGACAGACTTCGCAGGGTTGGTCAACCAAATAAGGGGCTAATTTCTGCTTTTGTGCTTCGGAACCTGTCTCCTCATATTGTCGGAGTAACATGGGAATTGCACCGAGATAGGGGCGGTAATAACTGCGATTTTCTCGGTAGCGGGAATCAGTTTCTATTAAAATGGGTTCATCACTCCCATAAAGAATAATATGCTGTTGTTCGGGTGTCAGTTTTTTCCAGGGGGTAGAAATCTCAAAATCGAAGGCTTGGGCGACACTATGAAGTAGGGATAAATAAAAGGAATTGTCCTTGTCTGACCAAGGGGCGATCGCATTATAAACAGGTTGTGAAGGGTCAGGAATAATCAATTCTGGGGAAAAAGTCCGCCAGTGTCCCAAACCATGACAAGCGGGACAAGCGCCATAGGGAGAATTAAAAGAAAATAGGCGGGGTGAAAGTTCTTCCATAACCGCCCCATGTTCAGGACAAGCAAAGTTTTCGGAAAATACCAATTGTTGCGGTTTGGGGAATTGTTCTTCTGGTGATATACTGAGGTTATCCAAAATCTGAATAATAGCAACACCTTCCCCATGGCGTAAACAGGTAGTTAGGGAATCAACTAAACGTTCCTGTAACCCCGGTTTCACAATAAGTCTATCAATGACAATTTCAATATCATGGACATGATTTTTGTCTAAGTCTATATGGTCAGACAATTCGAGAATTTCCCCATCAATTTTGACCCGGACAAAACCTGAAGATGCTAAACTAGATAAGAGTTTGCGATGAGTGCCTTTTTTCCCTCGGACAACAGGCGCAAGAATAAGGAATTTAGTGCCTTCAGGAAGTGCCATAACTTGATCGCACATTTGGTCAATAGTTTGGGGGGCAATATGGCGATCGCATATAGGACAATGAGGGGAACCCGCCCGACCAAATAATAAACGTAAATAATCATAAATTTCGGTAACTGTTCCCACGGTAGACCGAGGGTTATGGGAGGTGGATTTTTGGTCAATAGAAATAGCGGGACTCAACCCCTCGATCGCATCAACATCGGGCTTATCTAATTGTCCTAAAAATTGTCTCGCATAGGCACTAAGGGACTCGACATAACGCCGTTGTCCTTCAGCAAAAATGGTATCAAAAGCTAGGCTAGATTTCCCAGAACCTGAAACGCCAGTAAATACAATCAGGCGATCGCGGGGAAGTTCCAGATTGAGATTTTTCAGGTTATGCTGTCTCGCCCCGATAATTCTAATAGTGTTCAGACTAGCCGGGGATATGGTAGATTGGAGATCGGAAAATTTCGCAGGTTTAGCCATTAGGTTAAGGTAGGATAATCAATAATCAGAGAAGTGATAATTTTAGCGCTAGGAACTTATCTATGGTTAGAAGTATTGAGGTAGACTATCGATTTCCCCCGGGAATAGATCCAGAACGTCAAGGGAAAGTAATCGCCATTGGACAAACAGCGGGAACTTGGGATGCACGTTTTCAGCACCGGGAAGAGGTGATGCGATCGCATTTAGGAGAGGTGATCAATATCCAAACAGATGATCAAAAATATAGCATTGTTACCGTTGCTTTTCCAGAGGCTAACGTAGAAAACGATATCCCCAGCCTACTAACCATGATTTTTGGCAAATATTCCATGGCGGGTAGTGGAAAGGTAATTGCTGTCCGGCTGGGGGAAAATTACGGGAAACGCCCCAAACTAGGAATTACAGGAATTCGCGATCGCCTAGCAGTCCCCAACCGACCCCTAATTATGGCGATTTTCAAACCCGCCTTGGGGTTGTCCGCCGCCGACCACGCCGATATTTTGGAACAGGTGGCCTTTGCCGGATTAGACCTAATTAAAGATGATGAAATCCTCCCAGACTTGCCCACAGCGCCCACTCTCGAACGCTTAAAGGCCTGTCGGACCGTGTTAGATAGGGTGAGAAGCGAAACGGGTCGCAACGTCCTCTATGCGGTAAATATCACCGGTTCTGCGATCGCCCTGATCGAAAAAGCCAGGACCCTAGTTAAGGCGGGCGCAAATGCCCTATTATTAAATGTTTTAACCTACGGATTTTCGGTATTGGAGGCGCTCGCCACTGACCCGGAAATCAATGTTCCGATTTTTGTGCATCCTGCGTTTGCTGGTAGCCTCTGTGCATCACCGGATCACGGTTTGGCTTATTCTGTGGTTTTGGGGACTCTCATGGCCCATGCGGGGGCGGATGCGGTTTTATATCCCGCCCATTATGGTAGTTTACCTTTTGACCCCACCGAAGAAGCCAAAATTCGGGATACTTTGCGATCGCGTAATGTTTTCCCAGTCCCTTCTGCTGGTATCCATGCGGGGATTATTCCCCAGGTATTAGCTGACTATGGCAATGATGTTATTCTCAATGCCGGAACTGGTATCATGGATCATCCAGACGGTCCCGCCGCTGGTGTGAAAACCTTTACAGAATTAATAGTTAATAATTGATAATTAATAATTGACAATGAATACAGACCCCCGTGAATCTTTAATGGAAGCATCTCGCCAATTTTATCAGCTAGGATGGATGGCTGGGACCGCTGGCAATTTGTCCGCTAGGGTTGAAGATGGCAGTTTTTGGATTACTGCTAGTGGTAAACAAAAGGGGAAATTGGTAGCTGATGATTTTGTGCGAGTGAGTCTCACGGGGGAATTGTTGGAAACGCCCAATCCTGAGAATAAACCCTCAGCCGAAACCAGTATCCATCAGGCGATTTATTCCTGTTTTGCTGATGCTAGAGCCTGCTATCATGTCCATTCCGTGGAAGCGAAATTAGTGACTAATTTTGTGGAAGGGGAAAAATTGCCTTTACCTCCGATTGAGATGTTAAAAGGTTTGGGGGTGTGGGAGGAAAATCCCCAGGTGTTTATGCCAGTTTTTCACAACCATTTACAGGTTCCCAAAATCGCTCAGGAAATAAGCGATCGCTTTCACCGAGAGACCCCCCAAGTCCCGGCTTTGTTAATTCGTAATCATGGAGTGACAGTCTGGGCTAATTCCGCCGCCGAAGCCGAAAATCATGTAGAATTAGCCGAATATATTTTCAGATATATTGTAGCAGCCCGTCAGGTGGGAATCAAGTTTTAAAACATGGCCATAATCCCCCCATAGATGATACCACTAATCGTAGCCATAGCGACGACCAGCGCCACAAAGACCACAGTTTTTTTGGTTCCTATAATGGTACGAATGACCAGCATATTAGGAAGGGATAAAGCCGGACCAGCTAATAATAAAGCCAAGGCGGGTCCGTCTCCCATACCATTACCAATTAATCCCTGCAAAATCGGCACTTCTGTTAAGGTAGCAAAATACATAAATGCACCAGCGATCGCCGCGAAGAAATTCGCCAAAATGGAATTACCACCCACCGCCATAGCCACCCATTCAGAAGGAATTAAGGCTTCCTCACCGGGACGACCTAATAAAGCGCCCGCAATTAATACCCCAAACAATAACAAAGGGAAAATTTGTTTAGCATAATCCCAGGAAGACTCAAACCATTCTCCCGCCTCATTTTTATCGTTACTGGTCAACCAAGATAAACCGACCACGGCAAAGCTAAAGGCAATCAAAGGGTATTGATGGAACTGTAATGATAATACCACAGTGACGGCACTAATCAACAAAACTTTCCCCAGACTGAGATTTAACCAAGCCACTAAAATAGCAGCCAAGGCGACACCAAAAAAGCCAGTAATCCACCATTTTAAGGAATAGATAACATACCACAAACCAGTATTAACATCTGGCGCACTCCAATTAGCAAAAACTAGGATACCGACCAGGACGGCAAAAAATACGGCATTTTGCCAGAGGGGACGAGTCTCTTCCGCCTCAGACAACAGAGAAGCTGCTTTGACTTTTTCGGTTTCTTCGCGGCGGAAAAGCCACTGCATTGACAAGCCGATAATCATGCTAAAGATCATGGCACAAATTGCCCTAGCTAGACCTAATTGCCATCCTAAAACTCTAGCCGTGAGAATAATGGCTAGAACGTTAATGGCGGGTCCTGAGTACAAAAAAGCCATCGCCGGACCCAAACCCGCGCCCATGCGGTAAATTCCGGCAAATAAAGGTAGTACAGTGCAGGAACAAACTGCTAAAATAGTACCGGATACAGAAGCGACACCATAAGCCAGCCAAGGGTTAGCCTTGACTCCCAGGTATTTCATTACTGAGTCTTGGCTAATAAAAACAGCGATCGCACCCGCAATAAAAAACGCCGGAATTAGGCACAATAAAACGTGCTCTTGGGCATACCAACGGACTAGATAAAGAGACTCCCAGAAGGCATTTTGTAGCCTTTCTGACTGTCTTATGGCTTCTACAGGCAGATAAAAGCACAGTAAAAATAAAGCTACAATTAAGGCGAGAGGTTGCCACTGTTCCCGCCAAAAAGTGGAAATTCTCATGATGTTTACTCCCGGCTATTTTCGCAGTTTAGATGTCTAAAATAACCTGGTGGTAGGGGTCAAATTTGCTGCGATTTTCGGCAAGGTATGGTCTAATCAAATTAGATAATCCCAACCCACCAGGTTTCTAGGGTATAGACTTAATCTCAGCGACCGATATTTAAGGTTTGAGATGAGTTTGGATCTGTTCCGGGGTGGCTACTTTCCCCTGACTGACAACCACATCATTAATCACCAAGGCGGGAGTTTTCATAACTCCTCGTTCGGCTATTTTCAGGGGTTCGGTAATATGTAAAACCTCCGCCTCGATATTGAGGGAGGCGATCGCCTCTTTAGCGTTGGCTTCTAGTTGCTGACACTTTTGGCAGCCAGTCCCTAGCACTTCAATTTTGACAGCAGTCATGATTTGAGTTCTCCTGAACTATAACTGATGCTGACTATTGTAGAGCTTATACTTAGGTATAATGTCAAGGGGTTGGCGGGTGTTTGTGGCTATAATTATCCAGGATGACACATTGTTGTTCGGAATTAGTGCGATCGAGATGAGTCTGACATTCCTGTACTATGGGCAATAATTCATCATGTAAAGCCTGTAATTTGTCAATTTTATCGCGAATTTGAGTAAGTTTACCATTCAAACGTTCATAAACAGCCTGACAAGTAAGCGATCGCTGATGTTTCAGTTCTAAAATATCCTGAATTTCCGCCAAAGTTAAGCCCAAAGACTTGCCGCGAATAATAAAGCTAATTCTCTCCAAATCATCTTGACTAAAGAGACGATAACCCGCCTCAGTCCGTTGGGGAGAAGGAATTAATCCTATCCGTTCATAAAAATAAATCGTTTGTGGATTAATTCCCAAAATCTCAGATACTTCACCCACCTTAAACATAAGTATTTGTCCCCTAGTCTAGTCAACCTAATTTCTGCCATACTTGACCAGGGCCAGATATTTCCTGAGTCAAGTTAGCCTGGAACTGCCCTAAATCCCAAATCTTTGATAAGATACCCCCATAACCGATAATAAACAGGCGCAACCAGCGCAACTGTGGTTCTGGCTAACACCGGAACCAATTATAGGACACCCAACAGCGGCGAGTCAGGATGGAATGGCATATCACCGATGCCCAAAGTTTGGGTATCATCGATCGCGAAATCGGTACTCATGTGTTTTCACCCGCAGAGTACGAAATTGTCCGGCGGGTGATTTACACCACAGCCGATTTTGAATATAAAAGCCTTGTGCGCTTTTCAGACCAAGCCCTGCAAGCCGGAGCAGCGGCCCTAGCTGCCCGTACTACAATTATAGTAGATGTACCCATGGTGCAGGTGGGTATCACTCCCCAAATTTTGTCAACCTTTGCTAATCCAGTGTACTGTTCCCTGGACACAGTGACTCGACCCCAACGGGAAAAAAGTCGCACGGCTTGGGGTATTCAAACCCTAGCGAAACGTTATCCAGAGGGAATTTTTGTGATTGGTCAGGAACAAACGGCCCTATCAGCCTTAGTAGATTTAATTGAGGCTGAGGAAATTAAACCCGCCTTAGTGATTGCTACGCCATCGGGGTTTGTGGGGGCGGATGTAGCCAAATCGCGCTTAAATGATTCTATGGTATCTCATATCCGTATAGACGGCCGCAAGGGTAGTTCAGTGGTCGCTGTAGCCATAGTTAATGGCTTGGTAGACCTAGCTTGGCAAGCCTACGGGAGAAATGAGTCAGGGGGGAGTTAATCATAGGCCTGCTGACGGGGAGAAGGACTCCGACGAGGCGATCGCGATTGGGGACGACCATAACGCGATCGCATCTCCCGGGTAATTTCCATAAACATATCCCGCCGCAAATAGGGATATGACCCCACCCAAATATTTTGGCTAGGAATATACACATCAGACACCTCATTAATACTGCTGAGGTCATCCAGGTAGGAAGTTACCAACATCACCGCCACCTGACCCCGACTCAGTCGTTTATGGTTGCGGTTAAGGGGGGCTTCAATTTTCACCACAAACCCGGTTTTATCCCCCACTTCTACATTAATCCGCCGCTCTAAGTTTTCAATGATAATTAAATCACCTTTAGAGTTAACCGATTCTTGCTCATTAGTCACCGCTTCCGAAATATAATAATCCAAAACTTTGCCCTGCCAAAATCCACAATAGGGATATTTGCGAAACTGGCGATTTCGTATACTAGCATCCCAAATGGGACCCCACAGCCAGTACAAAGCAAACATCACCAAAGGAATTAACAAAATTTGCCTGCCTTCAAATTGTACTGATAACTCCACTAAGGCGAGAATTAACGTCCCCACAGCGGAGACTAACAATCTTCTGATGAATTGTGATGGCTTCCCCCAACAGTGTTGATACTGTTCGCTAGTAGCCACAGCCGGAACCAGTTCATGGAAAGTTTGACGGGTGAGTGGAATTAGCATATAATTAGCACCATAAATGAGCATAGCCTAATCGAAGCCAGGGCGGGTAGTAATTAATCATCCATTATCCATTATCCATGATTAATTATCGATTATCCATGATCAGAGAATTTTCTCTAATCCATAAACCAGACTTTTCAGTGATAAGACTTGACGAATTGCCAGCAAGACACCGGGCATATAGCAACCGCGATCGGTGGTATCATGGCGGAGGGTATAAATTTGACCAGCCGCCCCAAAAATTACCTCTTGGTGAGCAATCAAACCGGGTAAACGGACACTATGAATGCGGATTTGTTCATCAGCGATCGCACCTCTAGCACCGGGTAATTGTTCGGTTTCTTTAACTTGGCTTTGGTTATAGGTTTTCCCGAACTCTGCCAGCATTTGCGCGGTTTTAACCGCCGTGCCGCTAGGTGCATCAGCCTTTTGATTATGGTGTAACTCAATAATCTCTACATGGTCAAAATATTGAGAAGCAGCGATCGCCGCCTGTTGTAAAAGTACAATGCCGATGCAAAAATTAGGGACCAATAAACATCCCATGCTGGCTTTATCAGCAAATTCGGCCAAATCCTGAATTTTGGCTTCACTTAACCCAGTAGTCCCCACCACCGGACGGACACCATAGGCGATCGCCGCCCGAATATTGTCATATACTGAGTCTGGGTGGGTAAAGTCCACCATCACGGCTGGCTGCTTTTCCTGAGCCGCCATAACCAGCATTCCTTCGCGATCGTTTGTAATCGGGATCTCTAAAGGTTCAATCCCCGCGAGACTTCCAGCATCTTCATTCAGATAAGCCGGATTTTTATCAATGGCCCCCAACAGCATCATATCCTGTGCAGCAGCCACCGCTTTGACCACTTCTCGACCCATTTTACCGCCAGCACCATTGACCACCACTGGAATTGGAAATTGACCTACCATGACTTTAAACCAGAAATATCCTTTATTAGATTATCAAACCATTTTGTGTCTATCCAGGCTAGAGAACTGCCCCATCTAAATTGGTATGATAGAATCAGGTTCTCCATTTCTGCTGATTAATGCTGCGTCACAACTCTGGTTCCCAATGGTCACCGCTATCTAAATGGCGATTGCTAGTCTTACGGATGACTCCACCATTGTGGTTGATTATCAGCCTCACCAGCACCTTATTATTAACTGGTATTAAACTCAGGGGAGATTTGCAACCCGTAGAATTGAGGTTGTTTGACGGGTTAGTTCGCCTCCGACCCGAATTGGAACCTGATGACCGGATTTTGATTGTCGCTATTACTGAATCAGATATTGCCGCCCAAGAACAATGGCCCATGTCTGATGCCGTATTAGCCCAAGTTTTAGCTAACCTACAACAGCATCAACCCAGAGCGATCGGTTTAGATATATATCGGGATCTACCTCACCCACCCGGTAGCGCCGAACTAAGTCAACAGTTCCAGGCTCCTAATATATTTGGGATTACCAAAATTGGCAACCCCGACAATCCCACTATTCCCCCCCCTCCTCAACTACCACCCAAGCAAATTGGCTTTAATGACCTAATTCTCGACCCAGACGGAGTAGTGCGCCGCCAACTCTTATTTGCTGAATCTGAGGGAAACACTTTTTTTTCCCTGGGTTTACGATTAGCACTACATTACCTAAAATTTGACGGTATCGAACCCCAAAATTATCAGCAAAACCCCGAATATATGGAGTTAAATAATCGGGTATTTGTGCCGTTAAGGTATCATCATGGGGGCTACTCCAATATTGACGATCGCGGTTATCAAATCCTGCTCAACTATCGGGGAGTTCAACCCGCACCCGTCGTCACCTTGAGCGAAGTTGTGGCGGCTACAGTTTCCCCAGATTTAATCACTGATAAAATTGTCTTAATCGGAGCCACCGCCCCCAGTATTAAAGACGAATTTTTTACCCCCTATAGTGTCAGTGAATCAACCGCACCGAAAATGCCAGGGGTTTTTATTCATGCCAATATAGTTAGTCAGATTTTAGGGGCAGATCATGGCAATTATCAGGCTGATAATTTGTTCTGGTTTTTGCCTCAGTGGGTAGAAATTATCTGGTTGACTCTTTGGGGAATTGGCGGCGGTTTTCTGGCTTGGCGTATCCACCATCCAGGAATGCAAGGATTGTACTTTTTCCTGGGGATATTCGCAATTTTTGGCACTACCTACGTCCTGTTTTTATTCAATGCTTGGATTCCCCTAGCCTCTCCGGTTTTAGCCCTGACTTTAGCCGCTACTGGGGTGATTGCTTATAAACAAATTCATAACTTCCTGCATGATTCCTTAACCGGATTGCCTAATCGTTCCCTATTTCTCGATCGCACTCAACAAGCGATCGCCAAGTCTCAACGGAATAAATCTATCTGTGGCGTATTATTTATTAATGTCGATAATTTCCGCCTAATTAATGACAGCTTAGGAGATTTAGCCGGAGATCAACTGCTCATCCAATTGGTAGAAAGACTCAAAAACTCCGTTCTATTAGGGGATACTATAGCACGTTTAGGCGCTGATGAATTTGCCATTTTGCTGCGGAATATAAAATCAGTAAATAATGCCACAATCGTGGCTGAACGTATCCAAACAGCCTTACTTTCTCCCTTTATTCTCAATGGTCATGAGGTATTTAAAACCGTGAGTATTGGCATTGCTTTAGCCGATACAGCCGAAACTCGCGCCGAAGATTTACTCCGTAATGGTAATACCGCCATGCTGCGGGCGAAGTCTCTCAAAAATATTCGATATCAAGTATTTGAACGCACTATGCAGGTCGGTGGTTTGGATCGCCTGCAATTAGAAACTGATCTGCGTTTAGCCGTAACCCGTGGGGAATTTGTCATGTATTATCAACCTGTCATTTCCTTAAAAACTGGGGAAATTGTCGGCTTTGAAGCCTTAGTGCGTTGGCAGCATCCTCGTCAAGGTTTGGTGACACCAGAACGGTTTTTAAAAGTCGCTAAAGAAACCGGATTAATTATTCCTATTGGTCGCTGGGCTATGCAAGAGGCTTGTCATCAATTGGCAATTTGGCAGCAGTCCCTAAAATCAAATTGTCAGATTATTGTGGGCGTTAATTTATCAGGCAGACAGTTTATTCACCCTGATTTAGTTGACGAAATTAAGGGAATTATTCAAGATTCAGGTATTGACCCCAGTGGCTTGCGATTGGAGATTACAGAAAGCGTGATTATGGATGATGTCGAAGCTACTATTCGCCTACTTCATCAGTTGAAGAATTTGCAAATCAAGTTAAGTATTGATGATTTTGGCACCGGGTTTTCCTCCCTAGGTTATTTACCTCGTTTTCCCGTGGATGTCCTGAAAATTGACCGCTCATTTATTGCTCATATTGGGGAAGCCACCGAGGTGGAAAATTTGGCAATTGTCAGAACTATTTTGATGTTGGCACAAGCCTTAAATTTAGATGCGATCGCCGAAGGAGTAGAAACCTTTGAACAATTGGAACAATTGCGATCGCTCGGTTGTGAATATGCTCAAGGTTACTATTTCCAAAGACCTATATCTGCTGACCATGCTACACAATTCTTTACATCTCATCCCCATTGGTAAATACCTTTTCGGGAACCAATCCCTTAATCTTTACGTCAGTGGATAGGTTAATTTTTTGACTACCTATTTGATTTAGGTCACAAATATCTAGGAGTTTAGTATTTTGATGTCATGGTTCATTCTGCTTCTATTCTCACCGTAGGCGATCCTGCCCCCTGGTTCAGTTTGCCCGACTCCAACGGCAAAAATATTGTTCTCCGTTCCCATGCTGGGAAACCAATTCTGTTAGTATTTTATGCAGGGGATCAAATCTCAGAATGCGAAAAAATCGCTTGTCGATTGCAGGATATTATGTCAATGTGCGATCGCTTTGATCTTCAGATTTTTAGCATCAGTCTCAACCCCCCCTCAACTCGCAAAACCTTCGCCGAAAATCATCACCTTACCTATTCCTTACTCTCCGATTTAAAAGGAGAAGTTAGCACCAGATACGGAGCCTATATTTGCGACGGAAAAAATAGCAACACCATCGTTTATAACCGTGTCGCTTTCCTGCTTGATCGCAGTCTTCGCATTCTCAAAATTTACCCATTACATCCCCTCGAAGAATTTACCCAAAAATTCCTAGGAGAAATTCAAGATTTAGTCGCCCAAGAACCTCCTCGACTCATTGAAATGCAGGCTCCTGTCTTGCTAATTCCTAAAGTTTTGGATTTACGTTTCTGTCGGGAACTGATCAAGATTTGGGAAACTCAAGGTAATGATGAATCCGGGTTCATGAAAAGAGAGGGAGAAAAAACCGTCGGCTACGTTGACCCCAGTTTCAAGCGACGGCGCGATCACTTTATACAGGACGGACCTGTTAAAAATTACATCGATTCTATTATGCAGCGGCGGGTATTTCCAGAAATTCTGCAAGCCTTTCAATTCCAACTAACTCGCCGTGAATGCTACAAAATAGGCTGCTATGATAGTGAATCAGGGGGCTTTTTCCGACCCCATCGAGACAACACCACTGGGGGAACATTGCATCGGCGATTTGCGATGACTATTAACCTTAATACTGAAGAATACGAAGGGGGTTGTTTAAGATTTCCTGAACACGCACCCCATTTGTATAAACCTGCCACAGGAGATGCTATCATATTTTCATGTTCTACCATGCACGAGGCTACTGATGTGACATCAGGGCGACGTTTTGCCTTGCTTTCTTTCTTCTATGGTGATGAAGATGCCGAAAGACGCAATGCTTACGAAAACCGGGTCAGAAATGATTACAGTCGTGTCATTAAGCTGAATGCTTAATTAAGCATCATTTGGGGGGCTAACTTAGCTCCCTATTTGATCAAGTTTAATCAGGGTGATCATTATATGAAAGTTCTAGAACAGTCCCCATCTCTGAAAGCCAAATTTAAACAAAATATTAATCGCAAAGTATCCAGCCAACGGGAGGAAGCTAGTCAGGCTTGGGGTGGTGGTTTCTTGGGGATGATAGGCGCAGGAGTATTTGAATTTAAACAAATCCGAAATCAAGTTAAGGGTAGTTTAGGGGAAAATTTAATTGCTCTGTTGCTGATGACATTTCCTGACAATTGGGTATTATTTAAAAATGCTCTGATTCCTGCTACTGCTGGCAGTTTAACAGAAATTGATTTGCTATTGATTGGGAACCGAGGTATTTTTTTAATTGAAGTGAAAACCTGGAAGGGTTCCTTGGCGGGAAATCAAGATAACTGGAAACGGCGCGAGGGTTCCCAGTGGGTTCCTGTATCTAACAGTCCTACTTCCCAAAGTCTCTATCATCAACAGATGTTTCAGCGGTGGATTTTTTCAGAAATCCCTGGCTTACCTACTGATTGTATCACTGCGCCTGTGGTTTTTCCTATAGCTAAATGGGTGGGGGCTAAAAATTGTTCTGTGCCAGTTTTAACCAGTATGACAGATTTGATATCCATGATCTGGAAATCTCCCGAATATCTGACAGATGAACAGGTTTTTAGGATTAGTAAACATATCCAAGAATATGAATTGTCACCCGTATCTAAACCGCAACCGCAACCGCAACCAGAAACCAAGCCTAAGCCTAAGCCTAAGAAGCCTAAGCCTAGGTAAAAAAAAGATATGTAAAATCAATTTTTGATGATGACCTCACCACTGCTACAAGTTAACAATTTAGAAACTCGTTTTATTACTAATGATGGGGTAGTTAAGGCTGTTAATGGCATTTCCTATCATATTAATCCTGGGGAAACTCTTGGCATTGTCGGGGAATCTGGTTCGGGGAAAAGTGCCGGGGTGTTATCAATTTTGCGGCTAATTTCTGACAATTCTGGCGGGATTACCGGGGGGGAGATTTGGTTTGAAAATCAGGATTTACTTAAATTAAATAAATCGGCATTAAGAAAAATTCGGGGTAACCATATTTCCATGATTTTTCAAGACCCGATGACGTGCTTAAATCCGGTTTTAACTATTGGTAAACAAATTACGGAGGCTATACAATTACATTGCGGCGCGACTAAATTAGAGGCAGAAAAACAGGCGATCGCACTTTTAGAAAAGGTGGGTATATCACCAGCAAAACGCCGACTTGGTAGCTATCCCCATCAATTATCTGGGGGAATGCGACAGCGAGTTATGATGGCGATCGCTTTAGCCTGTCATCCCAAATTATTAATTGCTGATGAACCGACAACGGCTTTAGATGTCACTGTCCAAGCCCAAGTTATTGAGATGATTCAACAGTTGCAAAATGAAATGGGAATGGCGGTAATTTGGATTACCCATGATTTAGCACTTTTGGCGAGATTTGCCGATCGCATTTTAGTCATGTATGCAGGTCAAATTGTGGAAGAAGCGCCCGTTAATCAACTCTATAAGCATCCTCGTCACCCCTACACAATGGGATTGTTAAAAAGCCTCCCCCGTCCTGACTGCGACATGGGAGAGACTCTCGCGGCTATCCCAGGGACTCCCCCAGATTTGATTAACTATCCTCAAGGTTGCCCGTTTGCGCCTCGATGTCAATATGCGATCGACCGTTGTTTTCAGGAAGATCCGGTTTTAGAATTAGTTGCCACCCATCATCAAGTCGCCTGTTGGGTTAAACCATGACTTGACAAAAGGATGATTTTATGCTAGTTAAAATCTATCTATTTTCTTGGAATGTTTGAGACCTGATGGTTGCCAAAACACAGCCCAGTAACCCAGAAACCGATACCCTATTAAGGGTTGATAATTTGCAGGTACACTTTCCGGTCACTGGGGGGATATTTCGACAGAAACAGGTAGGGATAATTAGGGCAGTAGATGGGTTAACATTTGCCATAAAACGGGGTGAAACTCTTAGTTTAGTTGGGGAGTCTGGCTGCGGGAAAAGCACCACAGGTAAAGCGATTTTACAGCTTCAACCTCCCACAGGTGGCCGGGTTTATTTTAATGATATTGAACTGACTAAATTAGAACCCGAAAAGTTGCGAGTTATGCGCCGCCAAATGCAGATAATTTTCCAAGACCCCTACGCCTCCCTAAATCCGCGTATGACCATTAAAAAAATCATTGGGGAACCCCTATTAATTCATGGATTAGCTAAGGGTGAATCCCTGATTCATCGAGTGGAAGAGTTATTAGAATTAGTGGGACTAAATCGGCAATTTATTAATCGTTATCCCCACGAGTTTTCGGGTGGTCAAAGACAGCGAATAGCTATAGCTAGGGCTTTAGCGGTTGACCCGGATTTTTTGGTCTGTGATGAACCGATCGCCTCTTTGGATGTTTCTATTCAAGCACAGGTAGTGAATTTAATGCGATCGCTACAAAAACGCCTAAATTTAACCTATCTATTTATCGCCCATGATTTAAGTGTAGTCCGCTACATTTCCAGTCGGGTAGCAGTCATGTATTTAGGTAAAATCGTCGAAATAGGGGAGTGCAATTCTGTCTATGATTATCCCCTTCATCCCTATACTAAAGCCTTACTTTCTGCTGTCCCTATTCCTGACCCAGAAATCGAAGCCAAACGGGAAAGAATTATCCTGAAAGGAGATGTTCCCAGCCCTTTATTACCCTCCTGTGGATGTCGATTTTATAGCCGCTGTCCTTCCGCGCATTTAGTTGGCGATCGCTGTCGGGTCGAGGAACCCCAATTGCGAGAAATTAATCCCGGACATTTTGTTTCCTGTCATCTATGGGATTCCCAAAACCCTCCATAACCCTAGGATTCTGTAGTGTGACCAGCTTTAGCGATCGCCGCCTTTAGCGCCGCCTCAGAAGCCGTTGCTTCCACAGTCACCACCTTTGTATTTAAGTCAATATTGACAGTAGCATCACTATCAACACTATGAATAGCCTTGGTTACACTGTTAGCACAAGCATCACAAACCATTGAAGAAACCGTAAGTTTTATGGTCATAACTAGCCTCGCAAAATACTCGCAAAATACCTGTATAGTATAGCATTACCCTAGGATTTTACCATTGTCTTGACAGAAATACCCTGAAATCGAGGTAAATATCATAACCTGATACCCGCCGAATCACACTAATAGGCTATAATGGTAAATATCCACCCCTAATCAATGTTAAATTCTAGTCTTAGGTCACATCATGTCCCTAGTTCCTCCTAATGATATCAGACAAAAAATTCGAGAAATGGTCGAAAATTCTCAATCCCATCCTACCGCATGGTTTGAAACCCTTTATGCTGAATCCCAAGGCGACCCATCCTTGATTCCTTGGGCTACCTTAGCGACTCATCCCCAACTAGAAAAATGGCTAGAAAATCAGGCAATTGAGGATAATAATCAAACCGCTTTAGTGTTAGGTTGCGGGTTAGGAGATGATGCAGAAGCCTTAGCAGATTTTGGCTTTCAGGTGACGGCTTTTGATATTTCTCCAACAGCGATCGCTTGGTGTCGCCAAAGGTTTCCTAATTCTCAGGTAAATTATACAGTCGCGGATTTATTAGACCCCGATCCTAACTGGCTAGAAAAGTTCGATTTTGTACTCGAATCTCGGATTACTCAATCCATGCCTTTGGAAGTCAGATCCCAAGCAATTAAGGCGATCGCCAATCTGGTAGCCCCCCATGGTATTTTATTGTTAATTACCCGATTTCGTGACACCGAAGCCGCACCGGAAGGCCCCCCATGGCCTTTGTCAGAGGCAGAATTATCGGCATTTAAAACCTGCGGCTTGACCGAAATCAATCGCCATAAATTTGTCGCCGAAAACCGTCCTGATGCCCAGCAATTATGTATTGAATATCGGAAAGATGTTTTTTAATAAATAGATGAACCATTCAGTTAATCCCGAAACCCAATCATTTCTCAATCATGTATTGGCAGCTAATCACCCCCCAATTAGTGCCATGGAACCCGCCGAATTGAGAAACCTTAATAAGATGTTTGTTAAAGCCAGTCACCCACCGGAAGCGATCGCCAAAGTCGAAAATCGCACCATTGCGGGTCCCGCTGGAGAATTACCAATCCGCATTTACACCCCCAAGGGAAATCAACCTTTTCCGGTTCTAGTTTATTTTCACGGTGGCGGTTATGTAATCGGTAATTTAGACATGGTAGATAGTATTTGTCGCAGCCTCGCCAATGGCGCAGAATGTGTGGTTATATCAGTAGACTATCGCCTAGCACCAGAACATCCATTTCCAGCCGCCATTGAGGATGGTTTGACCGCGACTGAGTGGGTTTTTAATCAGGCTAAAACTTGCAACTGGGATAGCGATCGCATTGCGGTGGGGGGAGAAAGTGCGGGGGGAAATTTAGCGGCGGTGGTAGCCTTAAAACGGCGAGATCAAAAACTAGCCCCCCTAGTTTATCAATTGTTAATTTATCCCATAACTCAGATAGAAATTGATAGCGAATCTCGCCGCCTATTTGCGGAAAATTACTTTCTGAGAACGGATGATATTAAGCATTTGTGCAGTTTTTATATCACCAACCCTGCCGATAAAAATAATCCATATTCTTCCCCCCTGTTAGCGGAAGATTTATCAAATTTGCCTCCCGCTTTGATTATCACGGCGGAATTAGACCCCCTACGCGATGAGGGACAGGCTTATGGCGATCGCCTCCAAAAAGCCGGAGTTCCCGTGAAAATATCTTGCTATCCAGGAACCATTCATGCTTTCATTAATTTAGCCGGATTTATCAGTCAAGGACAGGAAGCACTAGCCGAATGTGCGATCGAATTAAAACAGAGATTTTCCCATAAAAGCTAATCCCATTTATTCTGCGCCAATTGACCCGAATTTAATCATCAGCCAGAGGTGATAATTAATCATGGCAACCCTAAATTTCCACACCACCAACACCACCTTCCGCCAACTTCTGGGTAATGGCTTAATCTATCATGTACCTCCCTTTCAGCGTGACTATTCCTGGGGAAATGACGAATGGGACGACCTGTGGCAAGATCTGACTGCTTTATTTGAAGAAGATAGCGAACCCGCTCATTATATGGGCTACCTCGTGCTACAATCATCTGATAGCAAACACTTCGATATTATTGATGGTCAACAACGAATGACTACCATCAGTATTATGATCCTGGCTGGTTTGTCTTATTTACAAGATTTAGTTAAGGCGGACTTGGATGCACTCAACAACAGTCGCCGCCAATACCAACTGCAAAATAGCTACATTGGTTATGTCGATCCCGTCACCCTCATTCCCCAATCAAAACTCAGACTAAATCGCCATAATGATCGTTTTTATCAAACCTACTTGGTTCCCCTAGAACCCCTCCCCCAACGAGGTCTAAAAGCCTCCGAACATCAACTACGCCAAGCCTTTATTTGGTTTAAAGACAAAATCAGAGTCCGACTGGGAAATCAATCTGATAGTGGACAAAATTTTGCGGCTTTTATTGATTCCCTAGTAGACAAACTCTTTTTTACTGTGATCACCGTTACAGATGAATTGAACGCTTTTAAGGTTTTTGAAACTCTCAACGCCAGAGGGGTGCGTCTTTCCGCCACTGATCTACTCAAAAACTATGTCTTCTCACTAATTAATAACGCAGATACTCATGAGCTAGAAATGCGTAGCCTAGAAGATAAATGGGAGAGGATTGTTGGTTTATTGGGTAGTGAGAGTTTCCCGGAATTTCTGCGTATTTTTTGGAATAGTCGCCATAGACTTGTCCGTAAATATGATCTGTTCAAAACCATTCGACGACAGGTGAAAAGCCGTAAAGATGCCTTTGGCTTAGTCCGCAGTTTGGAGCATGATGCTGGAGTTTATGCGAGTCTTGGAGACCCATATTATGCCAGTTGGAAACCCGAGGAAAAACAAGCATTAAAGCAACTGTTAATGTTTCGTGTGCGTCAGCCTTTGGCAATACTTTTAGCTTGTTATCATCAATTTTTTGACAACGATAGAGATGCCTTTACCCGCATCCTGAAAGCGATCGCTGTGATTTCATTTCGCTATAATGTTATTTGCAACTTGCAGACCTATGAACAAGAACGTTTGTATAATGAGATTGCTGTGAAGGTTTCCCATGGTCACTATAAGACTGCTGAGGAAGTTTTGGCGGCGCTGGGTGTTGTGTATCCAGATGATAATCAGTTTAAGGGAGCTTTTACTGAAAAAGAACTCCGCACTACCGACACCCGCCATAAGAAAATTGTCCGCTATATTCTCTTTGAAATTGAGAAACAGCGCTCCGGGAAAGCGTTTGATTTTGAGAGTTCCACCTATAATTTAGAGCATATTCTCCCGGAAAATCCCTCGGATGCCTGGGCTTATATCGAGGAAAGTAAACAGGAACGCTTAATCTACCGCCTCGGTAATATGACCCCCCTCGAAGCGACTAAAAACCGTGAAGTTGGGAATCAGGATTATGGGACTAAGCGGGATGTTTATGCGGAGAGTGATTTTCAAATTACTAAAGCGATCGCTGAACATTATGATACCTGGGATGAACATAAAATTGAGTCTCGGCAAAAGCGATTAGCTGCCATAGCTGCTGGCATTTGGCGCATTGGGTAAATTGACAAGATCAGCGACTAAATTCTTTAACGTAAAATTTGCTGAATCATCTGATTGGCTTGGGAACCATAACCGCCACCAAATAGGTTAAAATGATTCAAAATATGGTAGAGATTGTAAAGAATTTTGCGGCGAGAATAACCGGAGTCTAAAGGGTAAACTTGATTATAACCCTGATAAAATGCGGGGGAAAATCCGCCAAATACTTCGGTCATGGCGATATCAACTTCTCGATCGCCAAAATAGGCAGCCGGGTCAAAAATGACTGGTTCTCCATCATTGGTAACAGAGGCATTACCCCCCCATAAATCCCCATGAACTAAAGCAGGTTTAGGGTGATGACCGGACAACAATTCTGGTATTTTGTCAAGTAGGCGATCGCTATTTTCAAACGATCCTCCCCGCCGTCTAGCGAGTTTCAGTTGATAACCAATGCGATGATCTCGCCAAAATTCTCCCCAGTCAGTCGTCCAGGTATTAATTTGGGGAGTTGATCCGATAGTGTTGTTGATATCCCAACCAAATTGCTGAGATCCGGGATAGTCTCGCGGGGGAGTCCACTGGTGTAGTCGCGCCAATTGTCGCCCCATTTTCTCCATAGCCTGAGAATTGCTACGACCCCCTAGCTCTAACCATTCTAGGACGATATAAGCAGAATTGCCAGCAGTACCCCAACAAATGGGTTTAGGGACGCGAATAGTTTGGGTTTCCCACATTTGTTTAACTCCCAAGGCTTCCGCTTCAAACATGGCAACTTGAGAGGCGCTATTGAGTTTCACAAAATAGCTGCGATCGCCATGAGTAAGGCGATATCCCTGGTTAATGCAGCCGCCACCTACAGAAGTAGGGTTGTTGGCTTTAAAGGTTTGGGAGGTAGCAGTGGTTATGTGTTCGCAAATTTGATTCCACATGGTAATTTTTAGCGATCGCTTTCAGTCTATATTTTAGATCAACTGTGACTCAGCTCTGAATAACCCATTGGGATTATGGGAATTTCTGCCATGAAATCGAGGAGCAGATTTTAGGCGATCGCCTTAATTCCCCATAACACCAAAGGCAGAGTTAGGAATGATAATATAGTAGAAACTACCACCACGCGAGCGGTGCGTACTTGGTCGCCGCCAAATTCATTAACCATCAGAAAAGCCGTGATAGCTGTTGGCATAGCACTCTGTAAAATTAACACCTGTAAATCTAAATCACTCAGTCTTAATAATGAACCGACACTATAGGCAATAATCGCACCACCGATTAATCTGAGAAAACTGGCTCCCACTTCATAAAGGCTAATTTTCCACTGACTTTCGGCAATTTCTAAGCCCAACAATAACAAGCCGAGGGGAATAGCCGATTCCGCCACCAAATTCAATCCATCATCAATATTAAAAGGTAATTTTATCTGAAGTGCGTAAAGTACCAAAGCCGCGATAATTGACCAAAATAGCGGTAATTTGAGGGTAAATTTTAAGGACGATTGCCAACCTCCCCCTTTGATGATAGCTGGCGCTGTGATTAAAACCACTAAATTCCAGGCGATTAAATAAACAATCGCCCTTTCTAGTCCGGCTTCTCCTAAAGCTAAGAGGGTGACAGATAACCCCATATTGCCAACATTTGATAGGGAGGTGGTGGCAATTAAACTTTTTTCCGTTGACCGAGACAGGTTTAAATAACGTGCGATCGCCCAAGCTACCAAACACAATAATATATAAGTCAAAATAAACCCTATCCCCATTCCCGCCATATTTTGGGGGGTCAGAGTGGTTCTATATAGTGTGTCAATAATCAGTATGGGAAACAGAACATACAGCAGCAAACGGGAGATGGTTTGGCGATCTATGATCAGGGTTTTCCCGGCAATAAAACCAATCAGAACAATGCACCCAACGGGGATAACAGCAGAAAATAAAGCAATCATCAAAGGTAGTAAAGGCTGCAAAAAACAGCCAGATCTGATCTGACTGCTATACTTTGGCGATAGTCTAACGCAACTTTCGACAATTGGGGAAGGTTAATGGGTGATTCACGTAAACCTCTTGGGAGCGTGGAAGCCCCGTGTCTTTAGACCGGGGAGGAAACGCGACAGGGGGACTTTAGTCCCCGTCAATCTTTCAAGCATAGGCGTAACCATCCTTCCTGTGAATGGGTTGGCAGTATTTGTGGCTGATGCCTGCCACCCGTACCGAAGCGGTGGTAATATCAAAACTACCAGACGCACGGCAGAGAACCCGTCCTAGATATGAGCCAATTTTCTTCCCCGCTGTGACCGTAGCCGTCACCATGTCGCCAGTCTGAAAGCCTTTATGAATTTGCCTCCTGGAGCGGTGACGATTCGGGAATCCGTACTTATTCGTCCCGCACATCTGACGGGTTCCATGCCCCTTTGCTAAAATCAGCAACGGTTTTGAAGTCAGAACTTCGAGTGATTCGACTGGTCCAACACAGGCAGCATCAAGCCAGTGAGCTTTAGGTAGGTTGAGCCTCAGTCGATTGAACTTCGTTTGTCCGCCCGTTCCTGTGGTAACTGGGAGTCCTGTTGCTTTGAGAGCCTTGAACAAGGCCCATCGGGTCGAGTTAACGGCAGCCGCATCTTTAAGGGGTGATTTGGCCTGCCTGAGAAGACGACTCAGGACATCAGGCTGGCCCGATAAAAAATCCCGAATGTCCCCATTGCCTTTGGCTTGATTGCATGAGTGGCAAGCCATCGTCAGGTTAGAAACCCGGTCAGAGCCACCCTTAGACCGAGGCTGGATATGCTCAACTTCAAGTGGTACATTTTGAGCCCCACAGTAAGCACAGGTTCTGCCCCACTTTTCCAACAGGTATTCCCTGACTTCATAGCCTTGTAATTCTCCCTGCTGATACTCAACACCTGATATCTCAGGGTTTTCCATCAATTGCAGGTCGAACCGTACTAGCTCTTGGGTAATGCGGCCAACTGGGGCAAGTCTACGAAATCGGTGAACCCAGGTCATTAGAGTATCTACTCGATGCTGCAAGCTGGGAGCTAACCAACCCTTGCTCCGAGTCCGATTCAAGAACCGAGCTGGTCGATATCGGGTCTTGCGGTTTCGTCGAGAACGTCGGAGTTGACGACGAGAGAGCAATGCTTCTTTAATCTGCTGTCCTCGGTGCTGCAACTCGGCAGCAAAGATAATATGATTCCCTTGCTTTAAGGCAATTCCAGTGACTTTAGAGCCTGGGTCTAATTTGAGTTCGAGGGGTTCAGGATTAGCGTCAACCTCCTTGTTTAGAATAATGGTGAATGGGTAGCGTCGAAATACCGATGCTTTCCCGGCTTTGAGCAGTGATCGTGCCACCCCTGGCTTGCACGGTGTCAGGGGCTTGCGGTTGGTATCTAAAACGAAAATATGGTTAGACATTGTTGCGTCTGTTCTGATTGCTCGTAACGTTTGCTTCGCCAAGGTTCAGAGTCGGTACTTTCCAAATCGCACTGTCTTAACCCCTTAGAACTGTTTAACGATTTGGTTCTAGGGCCTGGAACTAGCACGCATTCCAGGGTAGGAACTTTAACTCTTGCTCTGAACGTAGCCAGTTAAGGCTTAAGCTGGTCAGCTACCTGAAAGCGGGGGGCACGAAGCCCCCGTGCTTCAGCCGGGGGTGCTGACTTCGTCATTAATACATTCCCTCAAAGGGTCCTAGGAAGGTGGGTTTAGGGCGAAGAATATGGACTTGGACAACAGCTTTGACAACGGCTAGAAGTTCTCGCCGGGTATAGAATCGCATGGAATCATCCCGAAATTTGCCCCAGTCCGGTGTCCCAAAACCGATCGCATCAATCCCTAAACGATTGCATATATACACCGCACGGGGTAGGTGATATTGTTGGGTGATTAGTACCGCCGTCTCGATGCCAAAAATTTCCCTGGCGCGATAACAGCTTTCGTAGGTACTAAATCCCGCATAGTCCAGGCGAATGTCGTTTGCGGGAACTCCTTGGTCGATCGCATATAGCTGCATGGCCACTACCTCATTATATTCGGGAGTGCCATTGTCTCCGGTCATTAAAATCTTTTCAACCCGTCCCAGTTTGTACAGGTCGATCGCCCCCTGAATGCGATCGGCTAACATCGGTGTAGGGGTTCCATCCGCCCAAAGTCCCGCCCCAAACACGATCGCCACCGGTTTGTCAGGAACATCGGCGATCTCAGTGTAGCGGCGAGTTTGGGTGATCAAGTTAATATATAAGTTCAGCACAAATGGCGTAAGCAGTCCGCCAATAACTGATAACACCAATAATAAACGCCAGTGTAGTATTAACCATTTGGGCAACATAGTTTCAATCTGAGCGTAGCAGTTCAACATTTTACCAAAAAATTGCCGTGGCCGGGGAGCCTAGCTAATTTTTATAATTTACCCTCCCAGGGGCCTAGTTTCAGCAACATTGCCTAAATATAAACTATTCCCAGATACCTGGAAAATCCCACACAGAGAGGTTTGGCAACAAATTTGCCAAAAATTTGGTGAAAGGGGTTGACATATATCCGATAACCTACTACTATTATTAATTGTGCGAGGGAAACAAGCGAGAGCGACTTTCCAGCAACCTCGAAAGATTTTAAGTCTTTCCTGGTGTCTATGGCTCAGTGGAACCACACCGATCCATCCCGAACTCGGATGTGAAACGCTGAAACGGCGAAGATACTTGGCGGGTAGCTGCCTGGGAAAATAGCAAGATGCCAGGATTAATATAAACTATAGCTTCCTTCCAGTGATAAACGGAGGGGGGCTTTAGTTTTTAAGGAACAATAGCATGATTAAACCCAAATCAGCAATCTTACCGCCCTGGATCGTCCTAGACCCTCAGCTAAAACAGTGGTTAACTGAAGATATTGGTAGGGGCGATCGCACTACTGATGGTTTGTTGAGGGGGGAAAGTTTATGGGGAACAGCGCATTGGTCCGCGAAAGCGCCAGGAATTATGGCGGGGTTAGCAGTGGCGGCGCGGGTTTTTCAACTGTTAAGCGATCGCCTTGAGGTGACACCAACGGTGAAAGATGGCGATCGGTGCGATCGTGGACAAGTAATCCTACAATTAGAAGGACCCCTAGATGCTTTGTTGATGGGGGAAAGGGTAGCCCTAAATTTGGCGATGCGACTGAGTGGGGTAGCCACTTCCACCCGTGAATATGTGGATGCGATCGCTGATTTACCGACTCAACTGGTGGATACCCGCAAAACTACCCCAGGACTGCGACTGTTAGAAAAATATGCCGTCCAAGTCGGGGGGGCGAAAAATCATCGCATGGGACTTGATGATGCGGTTTTGATTAAAGATAATCATATTTTGGCGGCTGGGGGTATTGAAAAAGCGATCGCCCTAATTCGCGAAACTATGCCTTATCCTCTGACCATTGAGGTGGAAACCGAAACTATTGAACAGGTGAAAACGGCGGTAAATGCGGGGGCGGATATTATCATGTTAGATAATATGTCCGTAGCTATGATGCAAGAGGCGATCGAGATGATTCGCCAGTATAATAGCCGCATTAAAATTGAGGCATCAGGAAATATTACCCTACAAACTATTCGCCAAGTTGCCGAAATTGGTGTTGATTATATCTCCACTAGCGCTACTATTACCCGTTCCCCCTGGTTAGATATCAGCATGAATTTGGGACCCGGAAACTTGGGGATTAATGACCCTTCCAAGATTAGAATGATTTAACCTCAAACATCACAGCGCACTTGACAGGATGTTAAACCCAGAGCCTCTAGCATCTGGGTGATTTCCTGTTCATAAATAGGGTTCATGATAATCACCACATCTGGTTTATAGTCTACTAAAAATGCAGGGGGGACAATTTTTTGACCAGTTCCCGCTACATACATTCCCTGTTTGCGAGGGTTAATATCAACAACATATTCAATTGCTGTCTTGGCTGCTTTCATAAAGTTTAAGAATGTCACACCTTTGGAACCACTGCCCCAAATGACCACCCGCTGGCCTTGGTTAACCAGATCACCTAGTTTTTGTTCCCACTCTGATAACTTATCCTCAAACTTTTGTGAAAATTCAGCAATGCTGTTAGCTAACTGATTAACCTGTTCGGTTTCCGGTTTACTTTGACCATGGGTATCAAGACTAGGCTGCGCTTCCAGACATAAAAATTGCCCTCGGAATTCTTCGGTTATTTGTTTAACCTCAAAACTACAGGATGAGAAAGCATAGGCTAAACTGACGGGCGCAAAATAACAGCAATGTTCATAAATAATATCCCAAACTGCCAGATTATCAAAAATATCTAAGGCATTAGGAACCTCAAAGAAAATCCCGGTTTCTGGTTTATTTTCCACTATTTGTGCTAGGGATTTTAGCAGGTTTGTGGGGGTGGGTATGTGTTCTAATGTGTGGCGACAGCAGATAAAATCTCCTTGGTAATCAGCATATTTTTCCGAATATAAATCCCGAATAAACTGGAGGCGATCGCCCAATTTTTCATGGTCAGGTAAAGGCACATAAGTAGGGTCAAAACCGATGCCGCGATTGTTCCCCAATTCACACAACAGCGTCAGAAATTCCCCTTTACCGCATCCGATCTCAATAATAGTCTTTTCCTGTAAATTGTAGGTATTGATTAACCTTTCAGCTAAATTCTGAGCATACTGCTGAAACCGAGGGGAAAAATCCAGAGCATTTTCATAGACTTGCGTATATTCTAAACGTTGTGGGTCAAAAGCTATATTATCAATAAAACCGCAATCTTCACAGAAAGCCAGTTTCAAGTCCCCACGATTACAATTAATAGCCCCATCACGATCCGACCATAGGATATTACAAAAAACCGGAATATCCAACATTTCCCAAAATACCTGGCGATGTTCCGAACCGCATACCGGACAGATAGGTGTTTCTAACATAGTTATAGGTGCTAATATTTACCTACTAACATATCATTGTCCTGGTGATTTGCCTAGTAACGTTTCCCCAAGATACAAATCACAATGTAAGTTAATCAAACTTGACTTGCCAAACTGCTATAGAGTCGAGTATACTTGTAGTAAACATATTGCTCTATTTTTTGTTGAACAACTTATTTATATTAAAGTTATATAAAAACTATGAGCTTACCTATTCGCCAAGTGAAAGTTGTAGGATCTTATATTACCGCTCTCCAGTTCAGAGACCAAATTGAAACTATTTTGGAGTGGGGTTCTCGGCGACAAAGCCGGGTCGTTTGTGTGGCAAATGTTCATATGCTCATGGAAGCCTATTGGAATCCTGTATTTGCTCGGATATTAGAAAATGCTGATATGGTAACTCCTGACGGAATGCCTCTAGTCTGGATGATTCGGCAAGTAGGTATTCCTCAAGACCGAGTGGCAGGAATGGATATGCTCCTGAGTTTGTGTAACTTAGCACCCTTATATAATGTCAGCGTTTTTTTCTTAGGTTCTAAACCAGAGGTTCTGGAAAAAATGCAAACCAAAGTCCTCAATGAATTTCCCCATTTAAAGGTCGCGGGGTTTAAATCTTTGCCATTTCGCCCCCTGACTCAAGCCGAAGATGACGCATTAATTAAAGAAATTAACAATAGTGGGGCGGGGTTAATATTTGTTTCTCTGGGATGTCCTAAACAAGAAAAATTTATTCATCAGCATCGAGGCAAAATTCGGGCTGTGATGATTGGAATTGGGGCGGTGTTTCCCGTTTATGCAGGTTTTCATAATCGCGCCCCAGAGTGGGTGCGAGAGTCCGGCTTAGAATGGTTTTACCGATTAGTTCAAGAACCTAATCGTTTGTTTGGTCGCTATGCTAAGACTATTCCGCCGTTTATTTTATTAGCAACTAAACAACTATTAACTGAGTATCATTGGTTAGACCGGGTTAAAAAACAATACTCGGAAATTCCTAGTAATGTATTAATTGAAGCGCCCAGGGGTTTAGTCTATCGACCTGTGGGGCGTGTCTTACAAAGGGCGGGTTTACTTTCTCCAGATCAAGTACAGATGGTTTTACAAACTCAGCGAGCCGGAAAAAACCTGCGTTTTGGAGACATTTTAACTTCCCAAGGTTTACTGAAACCGGAAACCATAGAGTTTTTCACAGAGCAGTTACCTGAATTAGCTATTCACAGAGAACAGCATCCTTTAGGGTACTATTTAAAATCAGCGGCTTTATTAAATGAACATCAAATTCAGATAATTTTAGAAAAGCAACATAAAACCGGACTGAGGTTTGGAGAAATGGCAATTAGTAAGGGATGGGTTAAACCGGAGACCGTGGACTTATTTTTGGAGTTTATGGAACCGGAAATGTAATTAATAGGTTATGGTCATTAAAGGTGTAAAGTCTTTGATGGCTTGCTCAAATAAATTAAGTATTTTGGGTTTTTGGGAAAAATACACTAGGCGCTTGGACAGCAGCTTGCATCAACTCCCAACCCAGCCTTTTCCACTTCCACGAGACCCACCTACCCATTTGACCATAGCAATATAGCTTTTCGGAAAATGTGATAGGAACCCGATTAATCACTTTGATATATTGAAATAAAAGCGTCCAATTGGTGAGTGAAAACTTTCTAGTTGTCTGAGAGTTATACCAATTCAAAAGAGCCAAATTACCAGCATCTTTGCGGATGGCTCGTGAAGTTTGGGAATGATACCTGTAAAAGAATAGATATTCAGGAATTTCATAAAATTCTCCCCGCAGTGCCAACTCAGCCGCCAAAGGTAAATCCGCCCAAATATAATCCTCAATCAACTTGGTTTTTTTCAGCACATCAGAACGAATCAAGCCAAATACCATAGCTGACATATATCCGCGCTCATACCAAATATCATGATACTTTTTAAATCTTTCTATAACTTTGGGAGAAGATAGATTTAAAATATCAGCATGAGATTTGAGCGGATTTCCTTGTTCATCAATCCAGTATTCTTGAGGGTAACACAAAACAGCAGACGGGTGACTATCCAAGGCTTCTACACAGCGTTCTAAAAACTCGGGAGCATATAAATCATCGTGTGCTGCCCACTTAAAATATTCAGCGGTAGACAATTCAAAAGTTCGATTATAATTTTTAGCGGCACCCAAATTTTCTGGATGGCGATAGTAACGGATACGTTTATCCCTAGCCGCATAATCTCGGCAAATTTCCTCAGTCCTGTCCGTGGAAGCATTATCACAAATAATCAGTTCAAAATCATCAAAAGTCTGAGACAATAGACAATCTAAAGTTTCCTGTATAAAATTTTCCCCATTGTAGACAGGCATACCAATGCTAACGCGGGGATGAGGAGGATAAGTTTGTACCATATTTTACCTGTAGCCTCTCATGTGAATAAAAGTTGAATAAGCAGATCTCAACTCAACCGTCAATCAACCATCAATCCTCCTTTTCAGGATTACACATAAACAAAAGAGGAACTATTTAAACTGATATTGTTCATTCCTTGCACAATACCAATAAGTTCATCAGTAACATCGCCTTTATAGAAGATAGCCAACCCATTAGGTAAGCCTTGGGGACTATCTGCGAGGCGATAATCTTCTGAGCTACCGTGAAGCTGAATCACATCATTATCAAAATCAGTAATCAGAGCATAATCTTGCCAACCGGGTTGGTCATCAATGCCATCATCATAGTACACAGAATTACTGTCACCTAAGACAAATGTATCAAAACCGCCATTTCCTGTCAATATATCTATTTGTCCGCGTCCAGGATTAGAGGAATTGGGGTCTGTTCCATTCAGCCAATCATCGCCTTGAGTACCAACTATGGTATTAACGGGAACCCGATTTAAAGAGGTAGAACTATAGTAGCCAGGAAGTCCCACAGTTCGTCTGGTTTCCAGGTTCTGAATTTCCTCTACTCCGACAGCGGGTAAAGGCTCACCCTTGAAAGATCGGAAACTGGCTGCGACATAGCTTAGAGAGGATTCATTATTAATAAAAACGGGGATATCTCCAAATTCTCCATGGAGTATATAAGCGCCCAAAACTTCAGTTTTTCCACCATTAACAGTCTCAACTAATGTCCCCTCATCCTCAGTTTTGTAGCCAAGAATCCACAAATTACCGCCATCATTCTTAATTCGGGGAGTGTGAATAGTCTCGGGATTAATTTGACGAGCCCAAACATTTTGATTAGTGAAAGACCAAGGACCGCCACTGATATCTTCAATATATAAATCCCCAGTTCCTTGACTGGTGTTAAAATACTGATTAATAATCATATTGGACATAACCATAGTCCGATCGCTGTCTTGAACAAAGGTAATATTTGGAGCTTCCAAACGCTCCACAGAGACGACATCGGTAGTGCCATCAGCGACAGTAATTGTGCCACTACCTAGAATAGTAGCTTCTGTGCCAATAAAGCGCTGTAGATTATTTCTTAACTGAAGATTACCACCAATATTCCATACCCCATTAGGTAGGTAAACGGTACTAGCACCAGAATCGATCGCCGCCTGAATTGCCAGGGTATCATCAATGCCATCATTAGGCAAACCACCAAAAGCCAAAGGACTGACCCAATCAGACAAATCATCCCAAGGGACTACGGGAGTTGGCAAAACTTCCAGTTCAAAAGCCTGAGTGGGAGCATCAAATAGGGTATTAAAGCCACCACGCGCCATCCACTCAGCCACATAACCATCAGGTTGAGACAAGTTACCTCGTCCATTATCATCCTGTAGAATAGCCAGTTCATAACCAGAGGTATTGAGATTATTAACATACATCCCTTTTTGATTATGAATAGCAGGTTGAGTGGCGGCTGCACCGACCCCAGTTAAGTTAGCATCCATAATCGTAAAATCACTGGAACCATCAGGCATATTCCAAATGACGGGAACGGCATTAGTGCTTTCTAAGTCTCGCACAAACAGAGTTTGATTAAAATTCTGCCAACCATAAACATTTTGATTAACAAGTTTAACGCCTTCGAGTGTTTGAGTAGCGGTAGGATTCCAAGTCCGAATACCGACATCAAATCCGACGACTTCGACATCCTTAACCAGTAGAGGTCCATTTTCATCGGTAGCGAGATCAAGACCGATCGCACCTTGTCCATCACGGGAAACTATGCGAACATTATTGAGAGTTCCCTGGTTGTTTGCTATAAAATTAATAGCGATCGCATCTGGGTTTCCCTGACCCACATCAACAGTCAAATCCCTGATACTATTGCGGAACCTTTGAGCGGGTGGATTTCCGGTATCAATAACCGCAGTATCAAAACCCAAATTATCTTGAAGTCTAATAATAGTGCCATCACGGCTTTCCCCCTGAAGAATATTGCGCTTTTCACTGCCAGGGTATGCAATCCTTCCACTAACATCATAAACCCCATTAGGGAAGTAAATCATCCGATTTTGACCAGCATTCTCATTAATAGCTTGCTGAATAGCAGCAGTATCATCTATACCATCATTAGGAATCGCTCCATAATCCCTAACATCAACCACACCTGCATCAGCCGGGAAAACAATATTTTGAGTCGGTGTATTAGCGCTAAAATCAACGGTAAAACTACCCAAAGTGGCAGTTGGGATAAAATTACCTGCCATATCACTAACAGCATTGGGTTCCATGATGACGGTATAAGTTCCGCCGTCGGAGACATCCCAAACGCCGCCAGAAGGTGTAATTTGATAGGTAGCATTCCGGGTGTTTCCATTTTCCTCACCGTAGACACGCACCAAACTAGCCAGTTGCTGAACCCCTAATGGTCCTATAACCCGGATATCGGCATCATCTAAAGTAGATTCTTGAATTTCCCAGTCATCAGAGTAGCTAACCGTGAAAGCATATCCGGTATCACTACCCAAGATAGGAGTCAAATCAGGAGCCAGTAAAGCCGCCGTTGGGGGTGACAGGTCTGGGGTATCTTCTGGGATAATAGGAGCGGCTGTATTGAAGAAGTAATCGACCTGGCTGGTAAAGGTAGGAGATGATGAACTTCCGGCATTTCCCGCAAATAACCCCACCTGTTGCACTTGTAAGGCTTGGGTAAAACTCCCGGCGGTCGTCCAAGTTGAACCATCTGGGGAATAGTTGAGAGTCCAGACATCCCCAGTGCGGTTAACTTTCAGGTGTCGCGCTTGTCCGGGTTCTACCCCCATACGAATCATTGACCGGGAACCACCGTTACGGGTTGAAGCTGCAAATAAGGCTAAACCTGAATTAGTCTTAAAGACATCAAACCTGACCCAGTTATTATCATCTTGCTCTACCAAAATCCCCTGTATTTGCTTATCTAAGGCGGGGTCGGCGGCAAATTTGATTTCTAACTCAAAATCTTCATTTTGAGCCGGCTGCATGAGTCTGGCGGCGCTACGGTTGCTATTCCACATATCAGTACCACCAGGGACTGATAGTTCTACATAAGCATCTGGTGTACCTGTTCCGGTGAGTAGGTAGGAACTGTTATTGTTGGGACTGATAAAATTCCAGCGGGGGTCTAGGCTATTGCTGTTGAAGTCGTCGGACTCAAAGGCTAAGTCTAACTCGGAAACGGTTAGGGAGACGGTAGCTGGGTTAGAGATAGCGCCATCATTATCCTCTACGGTATAAGTAAAGCTATCCGTACTGGTAGATGAACCGTCATGGCTATAGGTGATGGTTCCGTTAGGGTTAACGGTGATATTACCGTAGTTGGGAGAGTCAACTACGGTGACGGTATCTGGGACTAAAACACCATCGGGGTCGCTATCGTTATTGAGGACGTTAATGGTAACGGTGTTACCTATGAGGACGGTAGCGTTATCATCGTTAGCGGTGGGGGGTTGATTTTCCTCGATAGTCAGGAAGACGGTAGCTGAGTTGGAGATAGCGCCATCATTATCCTCTACGGTATAAGTAAAGCGATCGCTATTGGTAGATGAACCGTCATGGCTATAGGTGATGGTTCCGTTAGGGTTAACGGTGATATTACCGTAATCTGGTAAATCAACTACGGTGACGGTATCTGGGATTAAAACACCATCGGGGTCGCTATCGTTATTGAGGACATCAATGGTAACGGTGTTTCCGGTTTTGACGGTGGCGTTATCATCGTTAGCGGTGGGGGGTTGATTTTCCAGTTGTTCATCTTCTGGAATAACAGGCGGTTCATCTTCGGGAATCACAACCTGACCATCTTCTGGAATAATAGGAGCGGCCGTATTGAAGAAGTAATCGACCTGGCTGGTAAACGTAGGAGATGATGAACTTCCGGCATTTCCCGCAAATAACCCTACCTGTTGCACTTGTAAGGCTTGGGTAAAACTCCCGGCGGTCGTCCAAGTTGAACCATCTGGGGAATAGTTGAGAGTCCAGACATCCCCAGTGCGGTTAACTTTCAGGTGTCGCGCTTGTCCGGGTTCTACCCCCATACGAATCATTGACCGGGAACCACCGTTACGGGTTGAAGCTGCAAATAAGGCTAAACCTGAATTAGTCTTAAAGACATCAAACCTGACCCAGTTATTATCATCTTGCTCTACCAAAATCCCCTGTATTTGCTTATCTAAGGCGGGGTCGGCGGCAAATTTGATTTCTAACTCAAAATCTTCATTGGCGGCCGGCTGCATGAGTCTGGCGGCGCTACGGTTGCGATTCCACATATCAGTAGCACCAGGAACTGATAGTTCTACATAAGCATCTGGTGTACCTGTTCCGGTGAGTAGGTAGGAACTGTTATTGTTGGGACTGATAAAATTCCAGCGGGGGTCTAGGCTATTGCTGTTGAAGTCGTCGGACTCAAAGGCTAAGTCTAACTCGGAAACGGTTAGGAAGACGGTGGCTGGGTTAGAGATAGCGCCATCATTATCCTCTACGGTATAAGTAAAGCTATCCGTATTGGTAGATGAACCGTCATGGCTATAGGTGATGGTTCCGTTAGGGTTAACGGTGATATTACCGTAGTTGGGAGAGTCAACTACGGTGACGGTATCTGGGACTAAAACACCATCGGGGTCGCTATCGTTATTGAGGACGTTAATGGTAACGGTGTTACCTATGAGGACGGTGGCGTTATCATCGTTAGCGGTGGGGGGTTGATTTTCTTGGATAGCCAGGGAGACGGTGGCTGGGTTAGAGATAGCGCCATCATCATCCTCTACGGTATAGGTGAAGCTATCCATACTGGTAGATGAACCGTCATGGCTATAGGTGATAGTTCCGTTAGGGTTAACGGTGATATTACCGTAATCTGGTAAATCAACTACGGTGACGGTATCTGGGATTAAAACACCATCGGGGTCGCTATCGTTATTGAGGACGTTAATGGTAACAGTGTTACCTATGAGGACGGTGGCGTTATCATCGTTAGCGGTGGGGGGTTGATTTTCCTCGATAGTCAGGAAGACGGTGGCTGAGTTGGAGATAGCGCCATCATCATCCTCTACGGTATAAGTAAAGCTATCTGTACCGGTAGATGAACCGTCATGGCTATAGGTGATAGTTCCGTTAGGGTTAACGGTGATATTACCGTAGTCTGGAGAGTCAACTACGGTGACGGTATCTGGGATTAAAACACCATCCGGGTCGCTATCGTTATTGAGGACATCAATGGTAACGGTGTTTCCAGTGCGGACGGTAGCGTTATCATCGTTAGCGGTGGGGGGTTGATTTTCTTGGATAGTCAGGAAGACGGTGGCTGGGTTAGAGATAGCGCCATCATCATCCTCTACGGTATAAGTAAAGCTATCTATACTGGTAGATGAACCGTCGTGGGTGTAGGTAATAGTTCCATTTTCATTGATGGTGACAGTACCGTGGCTAGGTTGATTAACCACTGTTAGAGTCTCTACCATCAAAGTACCGTCATTATCTCTATCATTGCTCAATACATCAATGATAACGGACTGGCTGGGTTCTACTCTGGCATTATCATCATTGGCTATGGGTGGCTGATTTCCTAGGGAGACATCTTCCGGGACAATGGGAGCCGCCATATTGAAAAAGTAATCGACCTGGGTGGTAAACATTGCTGGTGAATTTCCAGCATGACCCGCAAACAACCCCACTTCTTGGACTTGTAAATCACGGATAAAACTGCCAACTGTGTTCCAATTGATACCATCTCCAGAAGATTTGAGAGTCCATAAGTTTCCTTGTCGATTTACATTCAAATATCGAGCTTGTCCAGCAGCCACGGAACCAGAAACCATCACACGGGAACTACCATTAGTCGTAGAAGCAGCGAATACTGATAAACCTGACCCGGTTTGAGATACATTAAACCTTAACCAGTTCCGCTCATCTTGCTCTACCAAAATTCCCTGCATTTGCTTGGATACAGTGGGGTCGGAAGCGAATTTAATTTCTAATTCAAAATCTTCGTTGGCGGCGGGTTGCATGAGTCGCGCCGTGGTCCGATTTTGATTCCATAGATCAGTTTGAGCGGGAACAGAAAGTTCTAAATAAGCATCACTTGTTCCGGTTCCAGTTAAAGCATAGGAGGAATTGGCTAGGGGTTTAATAAAATTCCATTCTGGCTTGAGGGTGCTGCTATTAAAATCATCGGAGTTGAAGGCTAAATCTAATTCCGAAATACCCAGAAATACAGTGGCTTCATTGGAGGTAGCGCCATGATTATCTTCGACGGTATAAGTAAAGCGATCGCCACTGGTATAGGAACCATTATGATTGTAAGTAACTACCCCATTTTGAATACTAACAGTGCCGTGATTTGGTTCAGTAACGATAGTTACAGTATTCGGCATCAAGCTACCGTCAATATCTTCATCATTACTGAGAACTCTAATATTAACACTATTTCCTTGGCTAACTCTAGTGTGATCATTATTGGCGATCGGTGCAAGGTTAGGTCGCTCTTCTCCATAGGGAACAACTGTAACATCACCAAAAGTGGCATCATAATAGTGAGCAACTAGCAGCAACGAACCATGAGACAAGGCTCTGATGTCTGATGATGATTTAAAGGATTTACGATCCCATTCTGTGGGTTCCGGTTCGCTTTCCTCCCAAACTTTAAAGCTATAAATACTACCATCATCCACAGTTTGCGATCGCATCTTGAAATTGTAGGTATTCCCCGCTTCCAGCGTGATATTTCTGCCACTATTAAAGAACGTTGTTCCTTCTAAAGACAAGCCACTGCTCATGTGATAAAAACCAATTTCCCCATGGGTGCGCCACTGAACATAAGGCTGAGTCCCACCATCAGGTTGATGTCCTTTCCATCGCATTAACAGACCGATTATCCCATTAGTATTAGTTTCATGAATCGTAATGGGAACAGTGGCTTCGTAGTCATCCCATCCAATGTCACCAATAGCAATTAAGCGGTCATAACCTGTTTCAGCCGTGCGGACTCCATCATCTGTTAAAGTCCACAGACCATCTACTACTTGTGCTACATCGTTAATTTGATCAACTTCACTCCAGTCAATGGAATAAGTTTTCGGCCAAGCATTTCCTAATTCATGTTTAATAGTGACAGATTCGGTAGCAATATGACCCAGTGTATCAACTGCTGTAATAACAACTATATCATCCTGATCAGATGCGGGGTTGAGATCTGTGTAAGCAATTTCAACGTTAAAGTCGCCATTTCTTGATAAACGAGGATTCCTGGGTTGACCATGAACATTAAGACGAAGAGGAATTTCTGGTCCTCCATTGAGTGAGTAGCTTAGAGAAGATATACCGTCTGGGTCGAAAGCGTAACCAAGGATATTGACCCAAACTAGAGGCTTACCAATATGACCAAAACTCTGTTCTGAACCATACCAGATATCAAGAACGGTGGGATTTGGGTCTGCTGATGGTTCTTGAATGGTGATGCTAACATTCGCTGGGTTGGAGATAGCGCCATCATCATCCTCTACGGTATAAGTAAAGCTATCCGTACCGGTAGATGAACCGTCATGGCTATAGGTGATAGTTCCGTTAGGGTTAACGGTGATATTACCGTAATCTGGTAAATCAACCACCGTCACCGTATCCGGGACTAAAACACCATCCGGGTCGCTATCATTACTAAGGACGTTAATGGTAACAGTGTTTCCGGTGCGGACGGTAGCGTTATCATCATTGGCTATGGGTGGCTGATTTTCCTCGATAGTCAGGAAAACGGTGGCTTCGTTAGAGGTAGCGCCATCATCATCCTCTACCGTATAAGTAAAGCGATCGCTATTGGTAGATGAACCGTCATGGCTATAGGTGATAGTTCCGTTAGGGTTAACCGTGATAGTACCGTAATCTGGTAAATCAACTACCGCGACGGTATCCGGGATTAAAACACCATCCGGGTCGCTATCATTATTGAGGACGTTAATGGTAACAGTGTTTCCGGTTCTGACCGTCGCGTTATCATCATTGGCTATGGGTGGCTGATTTTCCTCGATAGTCAGGAAAACGGTGGCTTCGTTAGAGGTAGCGCCATCATCATCCTCTACGGTATAAGTAAAGCTATCCGTACCGGTAGATGAACCGTCATGGCTATAGGTTATAGTTCCGTTAGGGTTAACCGTGATAGTACCGTAATCTGGAGAGTCAACTACCGCGACGGTATCCGGGATTAAAACACCATCCGGGTCGCTATCATTATTGAGGACGTTAATGGTAACAGTGTTTCCGGTGCGGACGGTAGCGTTATCATCATTGGCTATCGGTGGCTGATTTTCAATTGGTTCTGGAGTAACAACCTGACCATCTTCTGGAATAATAGGAGAGGCTGTATTAAAAAAGTAATCGACCTGGGAGGTAAACTGAGGAGATGATGAACTGTCAGCATTAGCCGCAAATAACCCCACCTGTTGGACTTGTAAGGCTTGCGTAAAACTCCCAGCCGTAGTCCAACTCACACCATCAGCGGAATAGTTGAGAGTCCAGACATCCCCAGTGCGGTTAACCTTCAGGTGTCGCGCTTGTCCGGGTTGTACCCCCATACGAATCATCGACCGGGAACCACCGTTACGGGTTGAACCCGCAAATAAGGCTAAATCTGAATTAATTTTAAAGACATCAAACCTGAGCCAGTTATTATTATCTTGCTCTACCAAAATCCCCTGCATTTGCTTATTTAAGGCGGGGTCGGCGGCAAATTTGATTTCTAACTCAAAATCTTCATTTTGAGCCGGCTGCATGAGTCTGGTGGCGCTACGGTTGGCATTCCACATATCAGTAGCACCGGGGACTGATAGTTCTACATAAGCATCTGGTGTACCTGTTCCGGTGAGTAGGTAGGAACTGTTATTGTTGGGAGTGATAAAATTCCACCAGGCGTTGAGGCTGTTGGTGTTGAAGTCGTCCGACTCAAAGGCTAAGGTGTGGCTGTAGGTTGCCATTGTGACTGGGGAAAATATGGAATTGGTATCGATAGGGTTTCCTATGTTGATCTGAAAATCCCAGTCTCCCCCCAATTGGTGATTACCTGTGGGGGTAGTTGAGGCGGTAATATTGGCTCTTGTAAGTTGATGCAGTTGTTTAAGGAAGGTTTCCCCCTTAGGTCCGGCGGCGACTTGGCAACCATAGAGGATAATAGAGCTATCGTGCAGTTTATCGTTTAAGGTTCCTAGGTGTTGGCTGTAGTGGGGGAGGGTTTCTGAGGTTAGTTCCACATTCCCCAATTTCAGACAACCTGGTGAGCCATGGCAGATTATATGAATTTGTGCGATCGTATTATATTGGTGTAAAGTCTCCGCTATCTGTAGGACACCATCTCTGTTGGGGGACAAAATTATGACATCTGCCACCGCGCGAAGGCCACTAATCAACTCCCGATAATCTTTAACCCCGGAGTCAATTATTACTACCTGTTGACCAGTTTTAAGCGTTTCGGATACTCTGAACGCCGAGAATAGCCATTCCAAGGGGAAAGACTTTGAGTTAATATCGGTGGCTGTGGGGTTAATCATGGGTGAGTTGCTAGGAACCTAAAAAGCTGATGGCAAGCTGCCTGAACAATAACTCAAGTCCCAGTCTCAACTGACTGATGGGCTTAATTTCTTAGATTTTGTCATATATCCGTGAAAATACGGAGTAGTTTACAGAATCTTTACTTAAAAGTTTAAATAAGGGTGCTGATTGTAAAGCTAGGGTGAAATGTAACCAGACCTTCTGGCTTGACCCCGGAGAGTAAGTTAGCCAAGAGGTTACTGTAGCCTAGTATGATACATCAGTAGTTAGTCAGACAGTCTGAGCGACCACCGTACTGGTATAAGTAGAGTTGAGGAGACTTTACATAACATTTATTATTGCTATAGTTAGGGTAAAGTCCATATAATGGGTGGCTATCATCTGGGGTATCATGGTACTGGTCTATTTTGGTCATTAAAAATATCCAAGGCACTGGGAGTCAAATATAGCGACAATGCAGAATTTTATAAATCGGTTTTTTTTCATTCTTCCGGCTTCCCCAAAACAGTTAGTAATTTTAGTAATTTTATTTGTAGTCATGTCAGTGCTGGAAGCATTTGGGATTGGCATGATAGGACCTTTTTTGAATTTAGCTAGTCATCCCAATTTAGTCAATGAAAGTGAATTTGTAGCCTCTATATATGCTGGCTTAAATTTAACAGAAGCATCCCACGGTATAGCATTATTGGGATTGTTTATTATTGCTTTATTTGCTATTAAATCTTTCTTAAACTGGCAGATTAAAACCTATGTATTTGGGTTTTGTCTGAAAGTTCGTGGGAAATTGTGTGAAAAATTAATCCAAGAATATCTGTCTGTTCCTTATACTTTCCATTTGTCGAAGGATAGTGCTGCGGTCATTCAATGTATAATTATTTATACCCAGGCTTTTGCACTAGATATTCTTATGCCTATACTCAATTCGGCTGCCAATTTAATGATTATTATAGCTTTGAGTGGATTGCTATTGATGACCAGTCAATTGGTGGTAATTGTTTTAATATTTCTGTTTTTACCTTTAATTTTAATCCTGAATGCTTTTAAAGATAAAATTAAATACTGGGGTAAGCGTGTTAGTTATGCTGATGAATCGATAATTCGTATTGTTAATCATAGTTTAGGGGGGATTAAAGAAACTAAGGTAATTGGCTGTTCTGGCTTTTTTGAAGAACAACTGAGTGAGCAATCACGGGAATATATAGAGGCGGGAACTTTCTTACTTTCTTTTCAAGTTGTCCCCAGAATATTAGTTGAGGCAATTCTCATTTTATTTTTAGTGGGAATCACATCAACTATGATTCTACTGGGACAAGATATTGATGGATTTATTCCGGCATTAAGTATATTCGCTTTGTCATCAATTCGTTTACTACCAGCTATTTCTAATTTGAGTAAAGATGTGAGTAAATTGCGGAGTATGACCTATGTATTAGAAAGATTAAGTCATGATTTACGAGAAATTGAAACTCTCAAAAACAGCGAAGTTTCAAATCGCACCGTAGTTACAAAAATCAGTCAATTAGCTGACCATAAATTCAAGAATAAAGATTTTGGTCAGATTATTTTTGACGGTGTAACTTATCAATATCCTGGTTCTGAATCGCCAGCCATTTCCGACGTTTTTTTGTCGATTAGGAAGGGAGAATCGATTGCTTTTATTGGTCAGTCTGGAGCCGGAAAGACTACGTTAGTTGATATCATGCTGGGGTTATTAATACCCCAAGGTGGTGATATTAAAATTGATGATATTTCTATTTATAATAATTTGCGATCGTGGCAAAATATGATTGGCTATATTCCCCAGTCTATTTTTTTAATGGCAGATACAATAGAGAGAAATATTGCTTTCGGGGTGGCTGATGATTTAATTGATCATAAACGTCTACAACAGGCTTTAGAAATGGCTCAACTTATGGATTTGGTCAAAGAACTTCCCGATGGAATAAATACCATGGTCGGGGAAAGAGGAGTGCGCCTTTCTGGGGGTCAACGCCAACGGATTGGTATTGCTCGCGCTCTTTACCATGAACGGGATATTCTGGTGTTAGATGAGGCGACTTCGGCGTTAGATAATGAGACGGAAAGTTTGGTCACTGAGTCTATTAAATCTCTGAGTGGAATTAAAACTATGATTATGATTGCTCATCGTTTGACGACTATACAACATTGCGATCGCCTTTATGTCATGGAAAAAGGCCGCATTGTTAGGTCGGGGACTTATAACGAAATTGTCCTAGGAAATATTCAATCATAACCCATGGAAATACACAGATGAAACCAGTAATTCTCAGTTCAACTGATGTCGAAGGCGGTGCGGCTAGAGCCGCGTATAGAGTACATCGAGGTTTAATTTCTATGGGGGTTGAATCTCGAATGTTGGTGCGGGGAAAATTTAGTGGCGATCGCACTGTTATAGCCGAAAAAAGTATCATCACTAAACTAGGTCCTGGTGCTAATAGTATCCCCCTGAGACGCTACCCAAAACGCGATCGCCTGCTTTTTTCTCCTCAATGGTTCCCCGATGTCATAGCTAGTAGAGTAACTAAAATTAACCCAGATGTGGTAAATTTACACTGGGTTTGTAATGGCTTTATCCAGATTGAAACTTTGGCTAAATTGAACAAACCCTTAGTGTGGACTCTTCAAGATATGTGGCCTTTAACTGGGGGTTGTCATTACAGCGAGGGATGCGATCGCTACCAAAATTCCTGCGGTCAATGTCCGCAACTGAAAAGTGGTCGCGATCGGGATTTATCTCGACAGGTTTGGAAACGGAAATTTAAAGCCTGGAAAAATCTCAACTTAACTATTGTAACTCCTAGTAGTTGGATGGCGGATTGTGTGCGTTCAAGTTCCTTATTTGGACAGCGGCGAGTAGAGGTGATTCCCTTCTGTCTGGATACCCAAATTTATCGACCTATAGAAACGAAAATCGCCCGACATTTACTGAATTTACCCCAGGACAAACAACTGGTTTTATTTGGGGCGATCGCTGCGACTGCTGACCCCAGAAAGGGTTTTAATTTGCTACTTCCGGCGCTGCAAAAGCTGAGTCAGTCAGGGTGGCAAAATCAGCTTGAATTAGTAGTTTTTGGATCTGCGGAACCGGAAAACCCAGTAGATTTAGGTTTTCCAGCTAATTATCTAGGCAGTTTCTCTGATGATATTGCTTTGGCTTTGGTCTATTCTGCCGCCGATGTGATGATTGTTCCATCCTTGCAAGAATCCTTCGGACAAACGGCCTCTGAAGCCTTAGCCTGTGGTACTCCGGTGGTGGCTTTTAATGCTACTGGACTCAAGGATATTGTTGATCACCAAGTTAATGGTTATCTGGTCAAACCCTATGAAATTGATGATTTAAGCGAGGGGATTAAATGGGTATTAAATGATAGCGATCGCCTGCAAAAACTCAAAGAAAAAGCCAGAGAAAAAGCCATACAAGTATTTCCCCTAGGAAGACAAGCCCAGCAATATTTATCACTTTTTAATCAGATTTTAACTTAGCTTTCTTAAATCGATAACTTAACCAACCTAAAAGCCTGGGAAAATACATGGGTAATATAAGAGTAAAATATCGCGTATAAAAACGCAACTGCCAACGTCTGGTATTGATTAATCCTAAGCCAGGAATAAAAACGCGTATCTCCTTGTTTGTATTGATGTATTTTGCCAGCTTTCCTAGTTCCATGCGTTCCGGTTTTGGGTGCATATGGATGATTTTAACAGTTCCCTGAATAAACACAGCTTTTTCGGTTCTACAGTTATACTCAGGTGGGAGAGTGGCAATTTTCAGGTATTCTGAATTTTGGTAAAGTGCTTCTCTAAAAGCCGGCTGATCATGTTTAGGTTTTCGGGTTTTTTGTAGATCTCGCTGGTAAAAATTGAGCCAGTCTTGAAAAACTTTTTCTAATTGAGGAGATTTTTTAAAGAGAATAACTCCTGTGTTCATTTCCGGAAAACTATCAGGAACTCCATCAACCTGATAACTAATCCGGGTTTGTTCATGGGAAGTAGCAATATCAAATTTTTCTAGCAGTTCAAAAAGTTCATAAAACGGTTCACAAATATATGTATCCGTATCTAAAAATAAGGTATAATCGTAGGGAGATTTAATCATGTATTGAACTTTATCCAATAAACTATATTGCGAATTTTCCATGATAATTACTTGCTCAAAATGTTGATTACTGGTGTTCTCACTAGCAATCAAAGTAATCGGAATATGGGGCATTTTTTCATGCAAAGTTGCCGCAGACTGAGAGGCTTCTGCGATGTATTTTTGGCCCGATGCAATATAGACAACTCCTGGTGACATATTTCTCCTATTGGTGATTAATTAAATGTTGATCAAGTCCTAAAATTTTCAGATATTCTTGGGTTGCCATTTTCTGGCTAAACTGTTCTAGCCATGAGGTGTTTACAGTCGGGGTGTTACCTTCAATGGTGGCTAAAATCGCCTCTGCCATTGCTGTAGCATCGCCCACCGGAACTAGGGAACCATATCGACCCTCTGCTAAAATTTCTGCGGCCCCACTTTTACAATTGGTGGAAATTACCGGAGTGCCAACCGCCATAGCTTCAATTAAAACTGTTGGTAAACCTTCCCAGCGAGAAGATAACACAAATACTGCAGCATTTGCCATATAAGGATAGGGATTATCAGCATATCCTAATAGGGCGGCATCATCTCCTAAACCATGATCTTGAATGAGATTTTTCAGGCGATCGCCATCAGGTCCCCAACCTAAAATTCCTAGGCGCACTTGTCGCACTTGTCGCACTTTAGCAAAGGCTTTAATTAAGGTGGGAAAATCCTTTTGTGCTTCCAGCTTTCCGACTCCTAAAATTACCGGAGGTTCCCCCGGTTGAAACCAAGGATGATCTAAAGTTTCTCGGGATTTTTGTAATAGTTCCGGCGTGATAACTGGGTTATAAATATATTGAATGCGATCGCTATTTAAACCCGTACTTTTAGCTAAGTTCTCAGCCGCCCCTTGAGAAACAGCTACAATTCCATCCGCCCACGGGTAGAAATAGCGAACAAACAACGGCAGCAAAATTTTTCTAAGTTTAGTAGTATGTTGTATTGCCTCCGAAAAAGTATTATGTTCAGACACAACGACCCGGGTGGAAACTCCCCCTAGACGTTTTGCCCAAACCGCAATTTCATTAGCATAATGGAGGGCAGAAAGTAGGGACTTAGGCTGTGATTCCTGCAAATAATTTCTCAGCGCCAAAATAGTAGCCCAAACCCCAGAAGCCCCCAAATCAACTATCCTTATTTCTGGTGGTACTTTTTCCAGGTGAGGCCCCCAGGCTTTCCCTAGAACTAAATCTACTTTCAAGCCTTCTGCAATCAAACCACGACCCAGATTTAGCATGACCCTCTCCGCACCACCTCCGCCTATATAACCAAGGAAAAGTGCCACATCGGGCTGAACTACAGCCATAGTTAATAATTCCCAACAATGCTTTGATTATTCTATAATAATTAATATTGATTTGATTGTTAAATATACCCAACATAAGTTTTAATTATAAAAAACACAACTATATATTAACCATTGATAACTTTTGATAGCTGACTTCCCATGAAAACAGTGCCATAATAAACATCAAATTTTGTGATAACCGCGCCTACTATAATTCAGCCTTTCTGTATAATTTATCCGTTTTTTGAGTCTTACCCAGACCAATATAAACACCTAAATTTATGGAATTTGGTTGAATTGCACCAATTCGTACCACCTCAATTTTACCTATTAATTATGACTAAAATTAACAGCGATACAACTCAGGTTTCTACTGCCAAAACTGATGCCAGAGATAGCAGAACCTGGGAGCAAATTCGAGAACATTATGAAATTGAACAAGAACTCGCCCGCCAGTTAATGAACTCTACCAGAGAGGAACGCATTAATCAACATTTATACACTCATGTATATAATCAACTCTTCCAAAAAGTCTCGCATCATCCTCAACTTACCCGCAAATCTAGCCCCGAAATTCAAACTTGGATTGTTAACCAGCGTCTGCAATTATTAGCCCGTTTTCTTAACTCCGAAATCACCTATTTAGAAATCGGTCCTGGTGATTGTAGTTTATCCCTAGAAGTCGCTAAACGGGTAAAACGAGTTTACGCAGTTGATGTATCAACTGAAATTACTAAACTACCGAATATTCCCGATAATATGGAAATTTTTATTTCCGATGGTTGTAGTATTCCCGTACCTGAAAATACAGTTAATTTAGCCTATAGTCATCAATTAATGGAGCATTTACATCCTGATGATGCCCTAGAACAGCTTGAAAATATCTACAATACTTTAGCTGCAAATGGTAAGTATATTTGTATCACACCTAATTGGTATTCAGGTCCCCATGATGTTTCTCGCCACTTTGATCAGCAAGCTACTGGCTTTCATTTAAAAGAATATAAACTCAGTGAAATGTATGATATTTTTAAGAAAGTAGGTTTTTCTCAGATAATTTGGGTGAAGTCTAACGGCAAAATTTACTTGGAAATTCCCATCAATAGTATATCAATTAATGTGATGAAGTTGGTAGAATATTTATTAAACATTTTTCCTTATAAATTTAGACAAAAATTAGCCAACACCCCCCTGTTATTTAGAGGTATGACTATCATCGGATATCGATAAATTTAGGGGGATAAAATAACCGTGAAAAATTACCCACAAAAATTGATGCTGTTTGACCTTTCGATTCGAGGTCATCATCCCAGTTATATTCGCCATTTAATTGAATATTGGCAAATCCATAAAATCCCCAAAAATCTGGAAATTGTGGTGTCTTGCCGATTTCTGGATGAACATCAGGATGTAGTTGAATTGAGTCAAGGTGATCATCATCAAGACATCCGTTTTGTGCCAATTACCCAAGCCGAAGAAGAACATCTTAACTCCCGAAAATCTAAGTTAAAAAGACTAAGTCGCAATTTTCAAGAGTGGGAAATTTTCTGCAAGTATGCCACCAACTTGAGACCAGATCATTGTCTGATTATGTATTTTGATACCTGTCAAATTCCCCTAGCCTTTGGGGCAAAATCACCCTGCAAATTTTCGGGGATTTATTTTCGGCCGACCTTTCACTATCACCAATTAGATCATTACGATCGCACTTGGAAAAATTACCTGCAAAAGTTACGCGAAAAAATAGCCCTAAAACGCATTTTGTCTAATCCTCAACTCCAAACAGTTTTTTGCCTTGATCCTTTCGCCGTCCCCCAACTTAATCAGTTTCCTAAGTTTCCGAGTCAACCTAAAGCTGTCTACCTTCCTGATCCGGTCAAATTGGATAATTTCCAACCAATTATAATAGATGATTGGCGCAAGAGTCTCCAAATTGATTCTCAGCGGCGAGTATTTTTATTATTTGGTGCTTTAACAGCACGTAAAGGCATCTATCAGCTACTGGATAGCATTGCTAGTTTACCAGCAGATTTGTGTCAAAAACTGTGTATTCTCCTGGTTGGAGAGTCTAGCATTGCTAATTCCCTAGACAGCCAAATTACCGAAATTTGTCAAACTAAGCCAATTCAAATTATTAGATATTATCAATTTGTGCCGGAGTCAGAAGTTATGGCTTATTTTCAAATTGCCGATGTAGTTTTAGCACCGTATCAGCGCCATGTGGGGATGAGTGGTATTCTCTTATTGGCGGCGGCAGCTAACAAACCTGTACTATGTTCTAATTATGGATTAATGGGAGAAATGGTGCGACGGTATCATCTGGGATTAACTGTTGATTCTAGCCAACCCCAAGAAATTGCTAAGGGATTAATTAAGTTTTTAGAAATTTCTAATCCCCTGGAACTTTGCGATCCGCTGCCAATGCAAAATTGGGTTAAACAAAACTCAGCATCCGAGTTTTCCCGAATTATTTTTGAACAAGTATAGTTAAGATGGCTCGGCTTTATCAGTCAGGTTAAATCAATATATGGTATGGTTATTTTACTGTCATTTATATTTAATTTGAGGCATAGAAAAATAAAATTAAGCTCAAACTATGACCAAGCTAATTATTCAGATACCATGTTTTAACGAAGCAACAACCATCGGACTTACCCTATCAGAACTTCCCCGCCAAATACCGGGTATCGATTGTGTAGAATGGCTAATTATTAATGATGGTAGTGTTGATAATACTGTAGAAGTTGCTAAAGCCTGTGGTGTTGATTATGTGGTAAATTTTGACCATAATCAAGGTTTGGCTAAAGCATTTATGGCAGGAATTGAAGCATCATTAAAAGCCGGAGCCGATATTATTGTTAACACCGATGCCGATAACCAATACTGCGCCCAAGATATACCGAAACTCATCGAACCAATTTTATTAGGTTATGCCGAAGTAGTCATCGGAGCCAGACCAATTCAGAATATTCAACACTTTTCTCCTACTAAAAAGTTCCTGCAAAAACTCGGTAGTCGTGTTGTGCGACTTGCCAGTAGCACTAAGATCGCCGATGCTCCCAGTGGTTTTAGAGCTTTTAGTCGCCAAGCAGCCATGCAGCTTAATGTTTTTAATGAATATACTTATACCTTAGAAACCATTATTCAAGCAGGTCAAAAAGGTATCGCTATTACATCCGTACCTATCCGTACTAATTCCTATTTACGACCTTCCCGATTAGTTAAAAGTATTCCTTCCTATATCCAGCGGTCAATTTTTACCATTTTTAGAATTTTCATGACCTATAGACCGCTGCGATTATTCACTTTTCTAGGAAGTTTTCCCCTGAGTTTAGGACTGATATTATGTATCCGTTGGTTAGTGCTATTTGTGGGAGAACCTACCCGCGCTCGCGCTCCTAGTTTAATTTTAGCAGCTATCCTAATTTTAATTGGTTTTCAGTTGTGGATGTTCGGTTTAATTGCTGATTTAATGGCAGTCAATCGAAAAATGCTAGAAGACATTCAACTGCGCCTGCGTAGGATGGAATATGACCATCACAAAGACAACTAAATTTTAGCCAGAGGATTCTTATCTATGAAGCGATTTATTTCCATTACAGTTAGCATGATTATCCTGTCAATTATTTATTCTAAAATTGACCTGCAAGCATTAGCAGATATCTTTATCAATTCCCATCGTTTTTGGATGCCTGTAAGTTTAGCTATGGTAATTCCTATTACTTTATTTACCGCTTGGCGACTACAACAACTTATGCCCAAAAGCACCTATCTCGGATTTTGGGAAGCTAATCGCCTGATTCTAGCTGCTAGTGTTTTAAATATGGTTTTACCCTCAAAAATGGGAGATATTGCTAAAGCCTACTTCATGCGGGAAAGGGGACATTTAAGCGGTTCTCTTTCCCTGTCCTTGGTAGTCTTTGAGAAATCTTGTGATTTACTATCTTTATTGTTATGGTGTGTATTCGGTCTATTTTTATACCCTCGAAAAGATGTGATTTTTCTGACAATGACTTTGGGTGTAACCACGGGTTTAATTATCGGAATTTTGATTTTGAGTTCTCGGAATTTTGCAGATTTTTTGTTTTTCATTTTAGAGAAAATTACTCCGAAAACTATCGGAAAAAAAATCGCAAAGTTGCAGGAATCTTGGACAGCAATGCACGAACATTTTTGGAGTGATAAGCGCCAGCTTCTCAAAATTAGTGCTACTTCAATTTTTATTTGGTTTTTGCATTTACTACAAATTTGGTTTTTTATCCTTGCACTTAATGCCTGGGTTCCTTTTATTACGAATCTTGCTCTCTCTCCCTTAGCTATTTTAGCTGGATTAATGCCTTTAACTTTTGCGGGGGTGGGTACGAGGGATGCAGCCTTAGTGATTTTTTATGAACCTTATTTTAATGCTACAGTGGCAGCAGGGTTAGGGTTATTATGCACTGCTCGCTACTTTCTCCCGGCTGTAGGAGGCTTGCCATTTTTAAGCCAATATTTAACTACAGTCAGAAATCTGAAACAATCTGATATATAGAAAATCTAAAAATCATGAAAAATCTCCGTGTGGCTTGGTTACTTACTTCGGCTTTTTACTACTGGCAACCTTCCCTAAGTTGCTATAGTAAACAATTCCCGGATACTACGGTTTTCACCAGTCGCTGGCATGGTTTCGCACCGGGACTAGAGGATAGTTTTCGAGTGGAAATTTTAGGCGATCGCCAAATTATTTCCATCAAAAAATCTACCAATAGCTATGGGGATAATTTTACCTATCTTCCCCTAAATATTGTTAAGCGATTACTCAAGTTTAAACCAGATTTAATTTTTTCTAACTCCTTTGGCGTGTGGACAATTTTAGCAATTTTATTTAAACCTATAGGACGTTGGCGAGTTGTCATCGCCTACGAAGGAAGTTCTCCCGGTGTAGACTATCGTAACTCCCCCCTACGTCTAGCTATTAGACGAGTTATGGTGAAAGCGGCTGATGCTTGTATTACCAACTCTCACGGTGGCAAAAACTATCTAATAGAGGTTCTAAATGCCCAAGAAAATCAAGTTTTTGTTCATCCCTATGAAGTGCCTTGGGTGCAGTCCCTGGGTACTCCTGATCCGCATTTGAAATCCACATCTTCTCAACAGCTAACCTTTTTATTTGTGGGGGGAATTATTCCTCGCAAAGGCCTGAGCTATCTTTTAGAAGCCTGTGCTATACTACAACAACAGGGAGAAACCAATTATCAGTTATGGGTGGTGGGTGATGGCCATCAACGACCGGAGTTAGAAACTTTTTGTCAACAAAATCAACTCACCAATTATGTGCGTTGGTTCGGTCGGGTAGAATACCATCAATTAGCCACTTATTTCACCCAAGCTGATGTTTTTGTCTTACCAACTTTGGAGGATACTTGGGGAATGGTAGTATTAGAGGCAATGGTTTTGGGGCGACCTGTTTTGTGTTCTGAATTGGCGGGAGCATCTGAATTAATTACTGATGGAGAAAACGGTTATTGTTTTCATCCCCAACAGCCGAAATATTTAGCAGAATTGATGGCCAGGTTTATTCAAAATCCCGAATTAGCTAAGTTAATGGGAATGCGATCGCAAAAACTAATGGATAATTACACCCCAGAAGCCGCAGCTAATTTTCTCAATCAGGTTACATCTTTTATATTTCCGAATTACTAGACCAAAGGAGGAAGCGTGGAACCTTTAAATATTCTAATTTCAGCCTACGCCTGTCGTCCAGGAGAAGGTTCAGAACCAGGCTTGGGTTGGAATCCCATTCAGGAAGTAGCAAAATATCATAATGTTTGGGTTCTCACCCGACAAAATAACCGCCCAACCATTGAAGCCGAACTCAAGCAAAACCCCATAATTAAACTACAGGTAATTTACTGCGAACCTCCCTCCTGGGTGCGGCCAGCAAATCTCAAACAAAGGGTAGTTTACCTGCACTATTATTTATGGCAAATAGCAGCTTATTTTGTTGCCAAACAACTCCAGGAAACCATCACTTTTGATGTAGTGCATCATGTCACCTATGAGCGCCACTCAACCCCCAGTTTTTTAGCACTTCTTCCTATACCTTTTTTATGGGGACCTGTAGGCGGTGGAGAATCGGCCCCCAAAGCCTTCTGGCTAGACTTCGGTTGGCGGGGAATTATGTATGAAATAATGCGAGATATAGCCCGAAATTTAGGAGAATTAGACCCCTTCGTTAAACTCACCGCGCAACGCAGTGTTTTAGTCTGGGGAACCACAGCAGAAACCACCCAGAGACTCAGAAAATTAGGGGCGAAAAATGTAGAGGTTTTATCTCAGTTAGGATTATCTGATTTAGAAATCACTCAACTCAGCCAGTTGGCTGACTCTCAACCTCAAGGGGTTAAATTTATCAGTATCGGCCGTCTGTTACACTGGAAAGGGTTTCATCTCGGACTCAAAGCCTTCGCCGAAGCCAAATTGCCTCCAGATGCCGAATATTGGATCGTCGGAGATGGGCCAGAACGTCGCCGACTTGAAACCCTAGTTCAAAATTTGGGAATTGCCAACCAAGTTAAATTCTGGAATCAGTTATCCAGACCGGAAACCCTCAAAAAACTATCAGAATGCTTGGGGTTAGTTCATCCCAGCTTACACGAGTCTGGGGGCTTAGTTTGTGTAGAAGCAATGGCGGCAGGTCGCCCGGTTATTTGTTTAAATTTAGGGGGACCAGCATTAATTGTTTCTGAGGATGCAGGCTTTAAAGTTGAGCCAAATAACCCCGATCAAGTTATCAATGATTTAGCTAATGCCATGACTATTGTAGCTAATGATAAGCATCTGTGGAAACAAAAAAGCGATCGCTCTCGCGCCAGAGTTAAAAACTTGTATAGTTGGCAAAACAAAGGGCCAGAACTAGCTAACTTATATGAAACAATCCACAATTCTCATAATTCGGTATAATTACAGTGAATATCATTATTTTTAATAGTCTACTGCTTCCTCCCTCCCAAACCTTTATCCGAGATCCCGCCGAAAAACTTGAGAAATTTACCCCTTATTATGTAGGTTGTCGGCGGGTTAAGGGGTTAGATTTACCTGAAAAACGTACTTTAGTTATTAATCAAGGAAAGCCTATAGATAAAGTAGCAGAACAGCTTTTTAAAATCACTGGATTTGCGCCGGAAATTTATGGGAAAGTCCACCAATTAAATCCCCTGCTGATTCATGCTCAATTTGGCTTGAGTGGGGCGCTAATGTTGCCTTGGGTGGTGCGGCTAAAAATTCCGCTTATTGTCCATTATAGGGGCGCTGATGCCACGGTAAAGGAACAATCATCTCGCTATAGCTCCCTCAACCATTGGGTTTATTTTCAGCGCCTAGCAACCTTGAAACAACAGACCACATTATTTTTAACTGTTTCTAAGTTTATTGAAAAAAAACTGCTAGAACAGGGATTTCCACCCGATAAAATTCAGACCCATTATCATGGTGTTGATGTTCATCAATTTACGCCTGATTTGGCTATTAAACGAGAGCCAATTGTTTTATTTGTAGGTCGGCTAACCGAAAAAAAAGGCTGTGAATATTTAATTAAAGCTATGGCTAAAATACAATCCCAACAACCTGCTCTCAAATTAGTGATCATCGGTGATGGCCCCCTACGAACCGCCCTCGAAACCTCCGCCGCCAATACCCTCAAAAATTATCAATTTTTGGGTGTACAATCTCCAGAAATAGTCAAAAATTGGATGAACCGCGCCCAAATTATGGCGACTCCCAGCATCACCGGAACCCAGGGAGACTCAGAGGGTTTACCGAATGTGGTTTTAGAAGCACAGGCGATGGGTCTCCCTGTGGTCAGCACCTACCACGCAGGTATCCCAGAAGCGGTGATTGATGGAGAAACTGGCTTTCTTTGTCCAGAAAGAGATATAGATGGTTTAGCTAACTCAATACAGCAATTATTAACTAATTTGGAAATGTGGCAAAAATTTAGTCAACAAGGACGAAAATATATGCAGTCCAATTTTAATCGCGATCGCCAAACGCGAAGATTAGAAGAAATTTATACAACCGTTTTAGCGCCGCCTGAATTAGGGAAAGGAACATAGCCAGCATAATGAGAAAGTTTACGGTATAATGACTATAACAATTTACTGAGGTACTAACTCAATCTCAATGCGTATTTTGTCTATTCATAACAATTATCAAATTCGAGGCGGGGAAGACGAATCAACCCAAGCCGAAGCTAATTTGCTCAAAGCAAATGGTAATCAAGTTGATATTTATCAAGATAGCAATGAGCGAGTTGCCAGCCTTAATCAAGTACATTTAGCTTCTACAACCATTTGGTCTACAGAAGCCTACCAAATAGTTAAACAAAAGTTGCGAACCCACCCCACAGATATTGTTCATGTTCAAAACTTTTTCCCCTTAATCTCTCCATCAGTATATTATGCGGCTAAATCTGAGGGAGTCCCAGTAGTTCAAACCCTCCGAAATTACCGATTAATTTGCCCTAATGGATTGTTTTTTCGCTCCGATCGCATTTGTGAAGACTGTCTAGGTAAATTTGTACCCTATCCCGGAGTTATTCACGCCTGTTATCGAGAAAATCGAGCCGCCAGTGCCATAACTGCAACCATGTTAACCCTACACCGTATGGCTCGCACTTGGGTAAATCAGGTAGATATATTTATTACCCTCAGCCAATTTGCTCGCCAGAAATTTATTGAAGCCGGGTGGTCAGAAGACCGAATAATAGTTAAACCTAACTTTGTCTATCCCGATCCAGGAGTCGGCAGCGGGGAAGGGGGATATGCGCTATTTGTAGGTAGATTATCTGTAGAAAAAGGCTTAGATGTGCTGATTGATGCTTGGCAAAATCTCCGTCAACCAGTACCCTTAAAAATTGTGGGGGATGGTCCTTTAGTCCCCCGTGTCCAAGCCGCTGCTGAGAAATTACCTCACATTCAATGGTTAGGACGTAGACCCCTCCCAGAAGTGTATAAATTGATGGGAGAAGCCATGGTTTTAATTTTCCCTTCTAAATGGTATGAAACCTTTGGTAGAGTCGCTGTAGAAGCCTTTGCTAAGGGTACTCCTGTAATTGCTTCTAACTTAGGTGCGATCGCCGAATTAGTAGAAGATGGTCGCACGGGACTGCGATTTAAACCCAGCGATCCCATCAGTCTTGCCGAACAAGTTGAATCCCTAATTTCCCATCCTGAAAAACTCCCTCAAATGCGCCGAGAAGCCAGGGCAGAATTTGAAGCCAAATATACAGCACAACAAAATTATGAGCAACTGAAATCAATTTACCAGTTAGTTTTGAGTAAACCCTAGTAGATTACATGATTAATGGAAACATACCCCAATCAATCAAGATTAATTAAACCTAAAAAGGGATATATTAAACTCTCGACACTGACTCTATTTGCCTTCATTTGCGCATTTTTTTCCCGCGTACTTCAGCTTTTAAAATTTCCCTCGATTGTTAACTTAGTGCATCTGGCAATAGTTCCCTGGCTGTTTGCTTTTGCTCTGTGGAAAACCAAGATCAAAGACCGACAACAAATTACCATCATTAAAGAAATGGTAGTGGCTCTATTTATTTTTCTGATTATTTCCGTAGCCAGTGCCTTATTAAATGCCGCTGGTTTAATTAATATTGCCGTTAATTTCTTGTTGTTATGTGAACATTTTTTATTTATTGTTATTATTCTGACTGTCCCGATTACTTTGGACAAGTTAAACCAATTGCGTGGCTATATTGTTTTTGCATCCTTCACTAATCTAGCATTTGCCTATGTGCAACAGTATGTTCTGCATCTCCATCTACGCCAGGGATTAGAAGACAATATCAAAGGTGTTTTTATTGCCCAAGGTGCGGGTCATGTCATCGGTGCTTCTGTATCATTAACCTTTGGGATTTACTATTTTTTGGCAGCTAAAAATCTGCCTATATGGTTGCGGGCTGCCGTGGTATTAGCAACTTTTTGGCACATGGTTATTTCTGATGCTAAACAGGTAATTTTAGTGTTTGGTATTGCTGGGGGATTTCTGCTATTAACTAAATTTAAAAATATGGCTGATGCTATTAAATTTGTAATTATTTTTGGGATATTATCTTATGTGTTTTGGTGGGCGATTCATAATGTACCTGAGATGAGTGCTTTTCAAACTTGGATGCGGCCGGAAATTTATGGGCCGGAAGGAGAAGCTACTTTACTGAAATCTGCTACTTTTCGCATTGTTCCGGCTTTCTATGAGTCTCCCCTTCATCCTTTGCTAGGCTTAGGTCCTGGTCACACTGTAGGAAGACTAGGAGGCTGGATGCTACGGGAATATGCGTTTATTTTAAGACCCCTTGGGGCTACTTCCCACCCCGCTACTAATACCATTTGGCAAGCGGTAGGAGCTAGTTGGTTAGGAGATCAATCGAGTATGTTTTCTCCCCTGTTTGGTTGGGCGGGAATTTGGGGAGATGTCGGATTTTTGGGACTGGCATCATTTTTGTATATTTGGTTTGTGGTTTGGCGTAGACTCTGTTTTGATGATATTTCTAAGTTTCTGGTTTTATGTCCCTTGTCTTTTGGGTTGATTTTTACTCAGATGGAGGAACCAGGTTATATGATTTATCTGGCTTGTATTGTGGTTTTGCGATGGCAAGAATATCACTTTAGTCGTCAATCTACTGAGATTCCTCAACCGCCACGATTAACTATTAAGACTCTTCTGAGACCTCAAGTTTTACTCCGCGCTTTATTGCTAATAGGATAGTGGGGTAATTATTACGGGATTATGATTAACTTAACTTTGAGATAATCTGGGGACTGATTGACCGCCTAGCAGTTGATGGGTTTCTCGCAATAATTGGGGGATTTTATCGGCGTGGGGACTATTTTTTAAACAGTCACTTAAATCTACTTGGTCAATAGTGGCGGCGTTTTGTCCGGGGAACCAATGACCACCATTTCCCAGTAAGTTATAGCGCATTTTACCATATTCGGTCATATCGTATGCGATCGCTAAATTTCTTAACCAGAGAATGATGGGAATATTAATATTATTGGGTGTATCTTCTGGGTTAGGTAAACCCTGATTCCATGTCTTGAACCAATCTTCCCCTAGGGCTTCTATGGCGGTTTTCTCTAACTTTTCTAAAATGGGGGGTAAGATTTCATCCCAACGGTCTAGGAGGTCCATAGCCTGTAAATGTTCATCAAAATCTGTAGGTTTCGATGCGCCTAAACTGAGGGTATGAACTTGGGGATAAGATAAACAAAATAAGTTGTTAAATACAATGGGACTAATGGGAGAACATAGGTCTACTAACTTTTGAGGCGGATCATATAATTTCCCCCCTTTATCAGAAGGACTGATGATAAACACTCCCATATCATGACGGTTGGCGGCTTCAATGGCGCGCCAATTTAGTTGATTGATATAATACCAGTGTAGGTTAACATAGTCGAATTTATCAGTAGCGATCGCATTAACAATAACATCCGTTGGCCCGTGGGTGGAAAACCCAATAAATCTGACTTTTCCTTCTTTTTGCAATTCTTGAGCGACTTCTAAACAGCCACCGGGTCGAATCGAATATTCTAACAGTTCCGGGGTATTAATCCCATGTAGACCCAATAAATCCACATAGTCTAACTGTAAATATTTCAGAGATTTGTCAAAGTCACGGCGAAACTCAGCCGGGTCTGGTTTCGGGGAAACTTTGGTTTGAATAATTAGCCTTTCGCGGGGTAGTTTTGGTAAAATCCAACCCAGTTGCATCTCCGATGTACCATAACCCCTAGCGGTTTCAATATGGTTAATTCCCGACTCTAGGGAACGGCGAATTACCGCTTCTAAATTCCGCTGACTTTCGGGGGGTATTTTTTCAGGAGAGGCATCTTGCCACTGATATTGATACCGCATTCCACCACAGGATAATACAGGCATCGGCAGTTCAGTTCGTCCAAACCTTCTATAGTGCATCATCAGCTATTTATATGGCAACAATTAGGGGAAACAGAAACCAGCGTTTGGGTTTCTATCCCCCAGTTTTTTTTGAGGATTAGGAAATCTCGCGGACAACAGGTTGACCGTCTTTGATTTCTCCCACTAGGATAACATCAGCCACACCCACAAACAAACCATTTTCTAAAACCCCAGGAATATTGTTGAGGGTTTTTTCTAATTCGGCGGGATTATCGATCGCATCAAATTTGACATCAATCACCATATTTCCCTGGTCTGTAATCACAGGTCCAGCTTTTTTGACTCCCATTCTCAGGGTAGGTTTACCCCCAAGTTTGGTAATGGCTGCCATTACCGGAGTCATCGCCATTGGCATAACTTCCACGGGTAATAAAAATGTAGAACCCAGACGATCTACGATTTTAGAACCATCTACAACTACAATAAACTGATCTGCTAAACAGTCTACAATTTTTTCGCGAGTGTGAGCGGCACCACCACCTTTGATTAAATTTTTGTGAGGATCAACCTCATCAGCACCATCAATGGCGATATCAATATGGTCAATTTCATCTAAAGTGGTGAGGGGAATGCCATATTCCTTGGCAAGTACAGAGGCTTGGAATGAGGTGGGAACGCCTTTAATATCTTTGATTTCCCCACTTTTGAGGCGTTCTCCTAAAAATTGAATTGTGTATGCTGTGGTTGACCCCGTTCCCAGTCCGACAATGGAACCGGACTTAACCCGGTCTGCTGCCGCTTTGCCAACCTGTTGCTTCATTAACTTAACGGGGTCTTGTTCTGGACTCATGCTAAATACTCCTAAAGGACAGTTTTGGATAACTGTAGTTTGATCAACAATTTTTACTTTATCGCGTTTTGTACCTTGGCAAACATCATATTTGAGTCAACACCAAAATTATCTGGGGTTGGATAAGTCGCCCTGGTGTTGTATTATATCATAGCAGAGCGGTGGTTTGAATAAGTGATAATTTGGGGTAACTGTTGGACGGTTGCCAATTCTACCTAATACGCTGACAGATTATTATTAGTTGTATCAACACGCATTTGAGGAAAGTTAGTGAATTCAGAGCAGATTAAGGTTTATTGTTGTCAGGGCCAGGTTTTTTTTAGTCGGGGTGATTATCCAGCTAGTATTGAGGCTTATATGAAGGCTTTAGAACTGGATATTAAAAATGCCGATGTTTATATCATGTTGGCAGAATCATATATTTATAATCAGGAAATTGATGCAGCTATTTCGGCTTTAGAAAAGGCTTTAAAATTACAGCCTGATTTGGCTGGGGCTTATATGCGAGTTGGCAATGCTCTGCAAATGTGTAATTGTCTGGATTTGGCTATTTGGGCTTATACTCAAGGGTTGGAAATTGAGCCAAATTATAGCATAGCTTATAGTAATTTGGGTGGTGTTTATTATCAGCAACAGAGATGGCATGAGGCGATTAATTGTTATCAGAAATGCCTGGGAATTGATCCTGATTTGGCGATTGTTCATTGGATGCTAGGAAATGCTTTGATTAAATCAGGGGATATGGCGGGCGCTATTACCTGTTATCAGCGGGCGATTAACCTACAAGACAGACCGGATTTTTATCGCAAACTGGCGGAAGCGCTAGAGAAAAATGGTCAGATTAATGAGGCGATCGCTACTTATAAAACCGCCCTCAAACTTGATGCTAATAATAGTGATATTATCGGGAAAATTGCCGAATTAAAATCCCGGCTAGAAACTCCGGTTTCCGGGTCTATCAGTGAATCGATGAATTTTATAGAAGATGCTACCGATAGTTTTGATGAACAGGGGGTAGATTTTTCGGGTCAAGTCTTAGAAGGGGAATTACACTATCAGGAAGAAACCCAGGAATCAGAGGATTTAGTTACCCCTCCCACTGAACAGTTATTAATTCAAGCAGATGCAAAATTTTGGGCACAAAAGCCGATAAATCCCAGGGTATTATCCTTACAAAAACAAGCAGAATTATATTTATCTCAGGGCAAATTAGAGGAAACTGTTGCCACCTGTCAGCAAATCTTAAAACTCGATCCTAATTTTTTATTTGTCTATGTAGTCCTGGGTAATGCCTTACATTTTCAAGGCAAAATATCCTCAGCCATTCGCGCCTACAATCAAGCCTTAGAAATTCATCCCGATTTTGCGGAAGTTCATGCTAATCTAGCGACCATGTATCTGCAAAATGGGCAGGTAAATGAAGCGATCGCCGCTTATCAAAAGTCCATTGAGATTAAACCGGACTTGGCGGCGGTACATTGGAATTTAGGGAGAGTTTATCAACAATTAGGAAATACAGAAGCCGCCATTAATTCCTGGAAAATCGCCTTAGAATTAAAACCCGATTTAGTAGAAGCCGACTTTCACTTTGAGTTGGGCAATATTCTGGCGCGACGGGGTGAATATGAACCAGCGATCGCCAGTTATCAACGGGCAATTTCCCGGAAACCCAATTGGGCGGAACCCTATGCTAATATCGGCTGTTTACGGGTGCAGCAAGACCGCTTACAAGAGGCTTTAGACCAGTTACAAAAAGCCATTTCTCTCAACCCCCAAATGCCGGAACTGTATCTACACACCGCCCGCATTTTTACCAAACTCCGCCGCCACCAAGATGCCATTAATCACTATCAAAAAGTAATTGAACTCAAACCCAATTTTCCCGATGCCTATGCTAATTTAGCGAATATGCAGGCAACCATTGGACAACTACCAGAGGCGATCGCTAACTATCAAAAAACCCTACAATTAAAACCAGAATGGGCAGAAGTTTACTGTCGTCTCGCCCATATTCAAAAACAAAAGGAACCCAAAGAAGCCGTAGCCAACCTAGAAAAAGCGCTGGAACTTAAACCAGATTTTGCCGAAGCCTATCAACAACTCTGTGATCTTCTCAGCCATTCCACCAATTTAGGAAAAGCCAGAAAAGTAGCCGATCGCTACTGGGAAAACTGCGGTAAAACTCTACCCGTCCTATGCGCGATCGCCTATATTTTTTCCTATACTCAATCAGGCGCTTGTGAACAGGCATTAGCCAAACTCGAACACTTAGAAACCATCTGCAATAACAGCATGGAAACCCTCACAGAAATCGAAATCAGGCTAATTTATGAAATCATTTTATTTACAGTTCCCCACCTCCGGGATAACTTAGAAGGAAACGCCCGATTTTATCAGATAATTTGTCAATCTTATTACCAAGAACCCATAGCCACTCCCCCGTCTATTTATGCCGAACCGCGTTCCCCTTTAAAAATCGGTTTTCTTTCCAAACATTTTCGCCGCCATTCCGTGGGTTGGTGTGCCGAAGGAGTCATCAAAGAAATGTCCGCAATTACCCCCCATATTAATTTATATATTAGTGGCATACTGCACCCCGATGAGGTAACAGCCAGATATGAACAAACCGTCGCTAAATGCTATTGGCCGAAATCCTATCCCAATGGTTTTGCCTCCGCAGAAGAATTAAGTCAAGAAATCCGAAGCGATCGCATTGATGTATTAGTTGATCTCGACTCAGTAACCATTCCTGTAAACGTGCAAGTTTTGCATAAATCCCCCGCCCCAGTTTGTGTAACTTGGTTAGGATTTGATGCCCCCTATCTCACCAGTAACCATTATCTAATTTGTGACCAACATACTCACCCACCCGGAATAGAAAAACATTATCTCGAACGCCTAGTTAGGCTACCAGATACCGCCGTAGCCATAGCCGGACTTCCCACCCGTCCCGTAGATAGAAACATGGTGAGACAACAGTTAAATATCCCCCCAAATGCCGTAGCTTATCTATGCGTTGCGCCGGGGCGAAAAACCAATGGGGAGATGATCAAAGCCCAGGTTAATATTCTGCGATCGGTTCCCAATAGTGTATTAATTCGCAAAGGTCAAGGGGATGCCCAACTACTGCGAGAAATGTATAACCAAGCCTGCGAAGACCTAGGAGTTGACATCAATCGTTTAATCTTTTTAGGACTCACCAAAACCGAAGAAGAACACCGGGCGATTTATAAAGTTGCGGATGTCATGTTAGATTCCTACCCCTACAATGGAGGAACCCATAACCTAGAGGCATTATGGTCAGAATTACCCGTAGTCACCAGGTCAGGTAGACAGTATTTATCGCGGATGGGTTATGCTTTCCTAAAATCAGTTAACCTTGATATAGGTGTAGCTTGGAGTTGGGAAGAATACACCCAACTAGGGATTGAATTTGGTCAAAATGCCACATTAAGACAGCAAATTAGTAACCATTTAGCCAGAGTTAAACAACCAGAAACTCTCGCCCCCTTGTGGAATCCTAAACAGTTAGCCATTCAAATGTATCAAACCTTTGAACAATTACGGCGCGTGACTAATTAGGAACATCTCGCCCAGAAACGTTATCATGGACGATAGCACAATTAACTGTTGAGTTGGACCACTAAGGTCGCTATCGTGGAACATCCCGTTTCATCTACTGTTCACTGTATTAACCCCAAATGCCCTAAACCCCATGGCCAGCCTTGGGGTAATAGGTTTTGTCAAAGTTGCGGTGCGCCATTGCAACTCAACGATCGCTATATTCCCTTAAACAGTCTAGGAAGTGGCGGCTTTTCCAGGCTGTACACCATTTGGGACTTGAAAACCCAATCCGAAAAAGTCCTGAAAGTCCTCGTGCAACCCGACCCCAAAGCCCTAGAATTATTTGAACAAGAAGCCAGAGTTTTGGCATCCCTACAGCATTCGGGAGTCCCACGGGTAGTCCCAGACGGCTATTTTTTCCTACGAAGACGCAACCGTAACCCCTTACAACTTCCCTGCTTAATCATGGAAAAAATTAACGGCCTTACTCTCGAGGAAATTCTCGCCGAATATCCCCAAGGCTGTCCTGAAGAGTTGGTCATGCTGTGGCTGCATCAGGCTTTGGATATTTTGCGGGAGTTACACAAACGGGGAATTGTACACCGAGACCTGAAACCGTCTAACCTGATGTTGCGTTTACCCCACCCGCAAACCCTCGACTACAGCCAGCTTGCGGATAGTCCCTTGGTGATGATTGACTTTGGCGGCGCGAAACAAATTGGGGCTTTAGTCCATAGCGATCGAGAAACTACCCCCAGAAGCCACACCCGCCTAGTTTCTCCCGGTTATAGTCCCCCGGAGCAAATAGTTGGGGCCGCCATAACTCCGGCCACCGATTTTTATGCTTTGGGGCGAACCTGTATCCACCTGTTAACGGGTCTGTTTCCCGCCGAACTTGAAGACCCCATGACCGGAAAATTGCAATGGCAACATCGAGTGGCCGTGACTCCCGGCTTTGCCGAATTACTTGATTGTATGGTCGAAAATGATGTGAATGAGCGCCCCCAAAATGCTGATGATATTCAAACCTATCTATTCCGCATCGCCAGGATGAAAAGGCATCCCCGCCGGATGATGTCCTTTCCTCAACTGTTTCTTGATGTCATCAAAACTGCATTAATTGAAGTCGATCGCATTATCTGGGGGGGATTGAAATTGGTTGGGCGCAGCCTCCTGGCTATATCTCAGGCTATCACCGAAACCCTTTGGCAAATCGGGTTGGCTAGTTCAGGAGGAATGCTGGGGGCGGGGTTAGGGTTAATTTTAGCCTATCAATCTCCCCTCGGTCAAATATTAGGGGATTTACTCAAGCCTTCTTTACCCCTGTTGTTTAGTCATCTATCTAACAATTTGGGCGCGGAAATTATAGTGTTAAGTTTAGCCGGATTAGGCACAGGTTTAGGCTTGACCGATGGCGCAGGTTTTCAGCAACGCCGTCACTATAAATGGGCGGGCGTGATGGGTGTATTCGGATATTTAACCGGGGGGTTACTGTGGCGCATTATCAGTACCATCTCCCTAGTGCCAGGGTTTGGCAATTTGGCTATGGCGAGATGGTTTTGTATAGGAATGACTACCGTGATTTTAACCTGGGGATTGGATTGGAAAAGCCATCGCTCGGTTTATGCGATCGTTTCCGCCAGCGCCACCAGCGCTATTTTTTGGGGTTTAGCTAACTTGAATATCCTGCCCATTTATCTATTACAATTTCCCCAAGTCAGTCTGATAGCCGAGTGGGTACAGTTCAGGTATGCTATTACTTTTGTGGGTTTATTGGGCTGCACTATAGCTTTATCTTTGGCAGTAATTCACTATACAATTATCCCGATTTTACGCCTGATAGGATGGAAATAGACATCAGCAATAATCCCCCCGCTGAGAGAATTGTTTATCTGTATAGTTTATCATCAAATATAGGTAAAGTAAACCAGAATGTTGCCCCTTCCTTCGGAGTGGCGATCGCCCCGATTTTACCACCGTGGGCGTTGATAATTTGCCGACACAAATATAAACCCAAACCTAACCCTTGAATATTCCCCACAGTTCGCCCCCGTTTATATAAATCAAAAATCCCCTCTAATTCCTGTTCACTCATACCATTACCATTGTCTTGAACAGTGCATCGGACTAACTTAACCCGGGTATTTTTAGGGGAGATAACTTCTGTAATCAACTCCGCTGACAGAGTGATGATAATACCAGGAGGATTATATTTAATCGCATTAGATAACAGATTATCAAAAACCCTCCATAGCTGATTAGGGTCAGCGTTAACCGAGGGTAAATTTTCCGATATTTGATTATTAATTGCCGCCTGTTCTTTTTGTAAGATTAGCTCTAATTCCAGGGATAATCTGTTAGTAAAGTGACGCAAATTTAAGGATTGACAATTTAAATGAATCCCCTTTAATTCTATATTGCTGGTTTGCACTAGGGAATTAATCAAAGCCAATTGGCGAGTGCAACTGTTAGCCATACGCTTTAAAATTGATGGGGCTACAGGTAATTCATCATAATTTTCTGGTATTTTTTTGAGGAGATTTTGCAGCACCATTAACATTCCAGTAACCGGATTTCGTAAATCATGGGACATCGCATGAATATAAATTCGCAGGGCAGATTCTATCTTTTGGCGCTCCCTAATTTCTCGCTCTAATTGCTGATTTTGGGTGATTAATTGCTGTTTTTGTTGACTAATGGTTAATTGAGTTCTCACCCTAGCCAATACTTCCTGAACATGAAAGGGTTTAGTAATATAATCTACCCCTCCCACATCAAAAGCTAATACCTTATCCATAGTATCACTCAACGCACTCAGAAAAATAATAGGAATCTCCCGAGTTGTCGGGTCATCTTTTAAATATTTAGCTACCTGATAACCGTCTAATTCTGGCATCATAATATCCAGTAAAATTAAATCAGGTGTTTCCGCTTCTACAGCCTGTAGCGCCCGCTGACCATTGATAGCCTTACGGACTTTATAGCCCTGTTCTAGCAACATTTGGGAGAGGAGGCGGAGGTTCTCGGGAATATCATCAACAATCAAAATATCCGGTTGAAACTCGGAACTAATATCACGACTCATATTCGCAATCCCTATAATAAAACTATTACTATGACCCTAGGGCAGCATCGGATCTGCTTTCCGATCAAATCAAAGTTTTCGTAACATCATTTATTGTATCTAATCGAAAATTATTTACCAACTCCGTGAGAGTGGCCACTAATTCCGTTTCCGATTCGGGAATTTCAGTAATTAATTGGAATACCTCCGCATCATCCCCAGAAATTGCCGCCTTATGAAGCCGTTTTAGCCAATCAAAAGACATAACCATTAAAGCCTGCGGTGTCAGCGCGCGCAGTGATTGAGAAGAGACGCTAAGGGGGTTAGGTTCCATCAGATAACGGTAGCGCAGACCTAAATGAATTGCCATTTTTTCCAGTAAATCAGGATTCTGAAAAGGTTTGCGTAGGATATCATCACAGCCAGCATTGATAATATCTACCTCCTGTTCACTTAGGGCGCTGGCGGTGAGAGCAATTATTTTAACTGTATCACCAAAGGGGCGCGATCGAATTTGGCGGGTCGCCTCATAGCCATCCATAATTGGCATCCGCATATCCATCCAAATTAGTTGGGGTTTATGACTTTCCCAAGTGGCGATCGCCTCCCGACCATTTTCTGCTTCCAAAACCTCAAATCCTAAAGTTTCTATAATTCTAGCTACCAATAGTCGATTTTCTGGCACTTCATCCACTACCAAAATCCTGTAATTTTGACCATCAGATTCAATGGCAATTTTCCGGCTACACATAGGAGTAATAATCAACGGCTGGACTGTAGCTAAATCTAAGGGAATCTCAAAAATAAATTTACTCCCCACACCCATAGTGCTATCAACTGTAATATCTCCTCCCATCAACTGCACAAATTTTCGACTAATTGGCAATCCTAACCCGGTTCCTTCCTGAGAATATTTACCCGTTTCTGTTTGCACAAAAGCATCAAATAAAGCATCGATTTCCTGGGGGGAAATTCCTGGGCCTGTATCTTCAACTATAAACTGCATCAGTACAGTATTAGAATCTGTATGAGCTTCTTTAGGTGTCGGTAGAGTCTTAGTGTATAATGTCACTTCCCCGGCGGTCGTAAATTTAATAGCATTGGCGAGTAAATTGATTAAAACTTGTCGCAGCTTTTTCTCATCACCTAACAGATACCGAGGCAAATCTAAGGGGCGATTAATATTTAATACAATATCTTTATGGGCAGCTTTTAACTTAAACATTTCCTCCAGGGTTTCCAGAAGCCTATGCAGGTCAAAATGATTCATTTCTAAAGTGATTTTTCCCGCTTCAATTTTGGATAAATCCAGAATATCATTAATGAGTTCTAGGAGGTGTTCACCACTGCGATTAATAATTGCTAATTCCTGGGAACCTTCAGCAAATATGGGGTTATCAGACATCAATTGACTAAACCCCAGAATCGCATTAAGGGGGGTTCTTAATTCATGGCTCATATTCGCTAAAAATGTACTTTTGGCACGGTTCGCAGCATCGGCGGCGCGTCTGGCTTCTTCTAGGGCAATATTTTGGGTAGCTAGTTTCAGTCTTTGTTGTTTTTCTCGTTCTAATAAATTGGCTTGGGCGAGGGCTATTCCCATTTTAGCAGCTACTGATTCTAAAAGGTCGATTTCTTCATCTGTCCAGGTGCGACTGTTGCTACATTGACTTAGATAAATTGCGCCGTTGGGTTGACTGCGATAGGATGTGCGAATAGCTAAAAGAGATTGGATCTCAAATTGCTGGCAAAACTCTAAGGCTCCTTGTAGGTTTTTATCTGTGTTAATATTTTCGTGAGTGATGGCGATATCCTGACTAAGAATCCTATCAATATAGGGATAATCTTCGAGGGGATATTCCTGATTTAAAATCGGGGGATACTCGCATTTTAAATATTCGGCAACGGCTTTAATTTGGGGTGTGGGGCTAGATAAATAAGTGTAAATCGTACAGCGATCGACTCCGAAAGTTTGACCAATACGGTTGGCTGCAGTTTGAAAAATTTGCTGGGGATCTAGGCTAGATCTGAGTTCCTCCGTGATTTGTCGCAGCAGTCTTTCCCTCTCAAATTGGCGGCGGAGAGCTTCTTCCGCTCGACGGCGATCTGTGATATCATTACTGCTAGAAAGTAGACATTCTTGGCTGTTTAAATTAATGATATCTGCCGAAACTAATCCGCTTCTAATCTCGCCATTTTTAGTTCTAAATTCTAGTTCAAAGTTGCGGACTTGACGATTTTGGGCTATAAGATCTAACATCTCTGACCGTTGCTCAGAATATACCCATAGGTTGAGTTCGTCCAGGGTGCGATTGATAATTTCTTCCGCATTGTATCCGGTGACTAGGCAAAAACTTTCATTAACTTCTAGGTGAATACCATCATCAAGACGACTAATTGTAATGGGGTGAGGGGCTGCATGAAAGGCTGTCGAAAATTTTTGTTCTGACTCCCTAAGTGCAGCTTCTGCAGCTTTACGTTCTCGGACTGCGGCTTCGGCAATTTTAACTTTTTGCTCGAGTTGTTGAGTACGTTCGGCAACTTTTTGTTCTAATCTATAGGAGTATTCCTGAAGTTGACTATAGGAAAGTTTTAATTGTCCCCGCATTTGTTTAAAAGACCTAGCCAGGGTGCGGAGTTCTTGAGTGCAACTATTTCCAACTTTCTGATTCCAGTTACCCCTAGATAGGGCGTTAGCCGCTTTCGCTAAATCGATAATGGGGCGAGTAATCCACTCTCCGGTCATCCATCCTATGGCGATCGCTACTGCTAAAGCAATCACCGATAATCCCATGGTAAGGCGGGTATTATTTTGGATATTTTGCATAAAATCGGCTTCGGGAATCACCACCACAATCAACCATGTTAAACCTCGTTCATCCCGAAAAGGTAGCAGTTTTATATATTGAGTTTCACCATTAAATGGGATTTTTCTAAAATAAGAATTATCGATGCGATCAAATCTATCAAATTCATCTTTTAAATATTTACTGATTTCTTGAATTAAAGGGTTTGCACTAACTAAAGCAGCCTTTCTAATTATGCGATCGTCTTCCTGTGTAAACAGGGGTTCTGAGGTAGAACTTGCTACTAATAAACCTTCATGATCAATAATAAATGCCTTTCCCATTTCTCCCATATCTAAACTATTCAAAACTTGACCAATATAAGACAGACTGATGACAATACTCATGACTCCATCAGCTTCCGTGGAATCAGGGGAAGAAGAAATAATTTGACTAGCACTAATTTGCAGAATTGGGGGGGGTTCAAACCGGGTATAAATTGGGCTCCAAACAGGTTTATCAGTGCCGATCGCCACCCGATACCAGGGTCGTAGACGAGGATCATAATCGGGATCAATATAATCTGGTGGTTGCCTATTAATTGCCTCTAAGCTATTGTAGCGATATAAATCAAAGTTGGTAGATGCCCCAGCAATTCCTACTTGTAATTGACCATCTTTAGTGCGGGAAGTTGAGCGATATTCTCCCTGTTCATTACCAATAGAAATAATATCAATTGATTCAAAAAACTTGGCTTTTCTCCAGAAATACAATTCCCATCCTGATAAATCTTCAATATCTAATAATCCCAAAGCTACCGCATCTTGGATATCCTGACCTACTATAAAAGGAATTTCTAAGTAGTGAGTTATATTTTCTTCAATGCGATTTACAATTTCGACAATCAACCGATGGGCTAAATCATCAACGGCTTTCTGTCCGTTTTTGAAAGACAGATATCCCACGACACCAACAGTGGCAAAAATTTGGACTACAAAAGGGATAACTAACAGTCCCCGCAGCGATATTTTAGAGGATATCCCGGTAATTAAGCGACGACGGATAGACCACATTTTGGGGATACGCATCATAGCTAGGTGAGTGATTATATGATATAATAGGGGAAGTTGAGAGCTAATTTTAGTCCCAACTTCCCTATCTATAAACTATCAGGTTTTAGCCTAAACTGCATTCAAGCCTAACATTCCTTTGAGGGTAAAGTAGGTAAATAAGAAGACACTTATCAGTAAACCTAACAGGGCGATCGCTGTCACGGGACGGTTTAAAAGAGGTTTGAGACGTTCAAACAGGAAATAAAAAATCCCCAGAGTAAAGGTGATCAGGTAGCGGGGATAGCGGGATACATTCTGAAAAAAGTCTTGCATAGGTTAATCTAATTAAATGGCTAGGGAGTGACATCAGTATACCATTATAATTAATTAACTGGGCAACTGTTGCTAGTTGCCCCTAGGGATGTCGTCAAAAATTGGGTTAATTTAGGCGATCGCCTGATTCGAGATCAAACCAGTGCATCTGTTTTCGAGATAGGCTTAATTTTACCTGTTCACTTTCCCAAAGTAGGTCAGCCGGAATCACCGCCCGCAGAGTTTGTTCAGAGCCGTTAATGCGGACACTCAAAAGTTTTTCTTTCCCCAAGTCTTCAATTAAATAGACCTGTCCTTCAACTAGATCGGCATCGGCTTCTTCTCCTAAAGATACATCCTCTGGACGAATCCCAAAAACCACAGCTTTTTGGGAAGTTTGTAAATAAGGTAAAGTTAAACCAAACTCTCCTAAAATTGCCTGATTGTCGTGACAGTCTAAGGTTAATAAATTCATTTGAGGACTCCCCACAAATCCGGCTACAAACCGATTAGCCGGCTGCATATAAATCTCAGTAGGAGAGGCTAACTGCTGCAAATACCCATCATAAAGTACCGCAATTTTACTAGAAAGAGTCATGGCTTCCGTTTGGTCATGGGTGACATAAACCACAGGTTTTTGTTGAGATTCAAATAACTGTTTGAGGTCGGCGCGGACTTGTTCCCGCAACAGCGCATCCAAATTACTCAGAGGTTCATCTAACAGGAAAACATCAGGGTTACGCACTAGCGATCGGGCTAAAGCCACCCGCTGACGCTGACCCCCCGAAAGTTGTCCGGGTTTACGCTCTAATAGATGTTGAATTCCCAAACGGTTCGATACATCATTAACCCGTTTTTCAATTTCTATGCTATCAACTTTCCGCAATTTCAAAGAGGTTGAAATGTTTTCATAAACCGTCATGTGAGGATATAACGCATAACTCTGAAATACCATCGCCATATTGCGTTTACCAGGGGGAATATTGGTTAAATCTTCTCCCCCTAAAATTACCTGACCCTGGGTGGGTTCATCTAACCCAGCAATCATCCTTAATAGGGTTGATTTCCCACAACCAGAGGGACCCAGAAGAGTGAGAAACTCCCCATCATTAACATTAACACTTACATCTTTAACGGGGATGACATTATGAGCGAATTGTTTACGCAGGTTTTTGAGTTCTAATTTAGCCATGATTTCGATAATTACAGAACAGTGATTGAGGTGATTTTAGCCTTTGACAGCGCCGGCTGTGATTCCTTGAACAATACGACGTTGGAACATTAACACTAAAATAACCAGGGGAATAGTTCCAGTTACGGTAGCAGCAGCAATAGGACCATAGGGGATTTCAAAAATAGATGCACCTCCAATTTGTGCAACGGCTACCGGAATGGTATACATTTCTTCGCGGCTGATAAAGGTGAGAGCAAAAATAAACTCATTCCAGGCGAAAATAAAGGTGAGAATTCCGGTGGTTACTAAAGCAGGTATGGTCATGGGTAGAACTATCTGTAACAGCATCCCAACGGTTCCATATCCGTCAATTTTGGCGGAGTCTTCTAGGTCTTTTGGTAGTTGTTGGAAAAAACTTCTCAAGACCAAAATTGTCAGGGGTAAATTAATGGCAGTGTAGGGGATAATTAGGGCGATGTAGTTGTTACCTAATCCCATAAATTTGACAATTTCCAGCAACCCTAAAAATAGGAGAACATAGGGAAACAAACTGATAATTAGGACAAAGCCGAGGATCACATTTTCTCCGGGTATTTTTAATCTAGTTAGGGTGTAGGCGGCGGGGGCCCCAACTCCTAAACATAGAAAGGTTGAAATGAGCGAAACTAAAGCACTATTAAACACATAGCGCAGAAAGTGCCAGCCTAAACTTTGATAGTGTTGAAAGGTGAGTTGATCCAGACTGGGAAAATAAACATTGGGAATGGTGGAAATAGATTCATTGGTTTTTAAAGAAGTTAGCAACTGCCATAACACGGGCGCTAGACAAAATATGATGGTGAGAATCACACCTATCCACAGAAAAATCCGACCCCAGTTGATTTGGCTTTTGCTATCAGTTTCTGAGGATTGATTAGCAACGGTCATTGATTATTTACCTCCCATAACATTTAAGCGAGTTCTTGATAGGAAAAAGGCAGCGATCGCCACAGCTAAAATCAGCAGTAAAAAGGTGACTACAACTAAGGCAGCACCATAGCCAAAATCCAGATATCGGCGCACCGTAGCATAAATATAAATAGACACGGTTTCTGTAGCCCCACCGGGTCCCCCGCCAGTCATGACTTGCACCAAGTCAAAAATACCAAATGCTTGGGCAAACCGAAACAGTAAAGCAATGATAATTTGAGGCATAACTAAGGGGATGGTAATTTGCCAAAAACTCTGCCACTGGTTAGCGCCATCAATAGCATGGGCTTCGTATAAATCACTAGAAATCGACTGCAAACCAGCTAGGAGAATAATGGCAATAAAAGGGGTGGTTTTCCACACATCAGCGATAATCATAGCTAACATGGCGCGGGTAGGATCGCCTAGCCAAGTAATGGGGCTATCAATGAATCCTAAGCGGGTCAGAATATCATTAACTACCCCATACTGATCATTAAAAATCCACGCCCAAGCTAACCCCATCACGGCTGTAGGTAACGCCCAAGGAATTAGGGAAGATGTGCGGACAAAACCTCGCCCAAAAAAGGCTTGATTTAGCACTAATGCGATGCCCATACCAATCACCAATTCTAAGAAAATAGAGATGATGGTAAAAACGCTAGTATTCCACATGGTTTGCCAAAATCGACCATCTCCAATTAGGCGCTGATAGTTGGATAATCCCGCAAAAATTGGTTGTAATTGAGTGCCTAAATTATTGGTAAATAAACTCAACCAAAATGCCCTACCTATCGGATAAATAAACACAAAGCCAAGAATTATCAAAGCTGGTGCTATTAAGATCCATCCGGTGAGTTTCTCTTGGCGTTCCATCTGATTGTTAATTCTTTCATTCATGATTAATTAGTTATCGATTCAACAAGGCGCGGGTTTCATTGGAGGCAGCTTGCATGGCTTGTTCTGGGGTTCTGCTTCCGGTTAGGGCGGCGCTGAGATACCGTTGCAAAATATCAGAAGCCTGGGCATATTGAGCGATCGGAGGCCTTAAAACTGGGTTCTGCACTACTTCCAATAAGTTGGGAAGATAGGGAAACTTCTCGACTAATGGCGGGTCATTAAATAGGGATATTCTGGAGGGAACATAACCAGTTTCTAAAAAGTATTTGCGCTGAACTTCTGGTTTATTAAAGAAGTTGATAACCGCCCAGGCTTCATCTTTATGGCGAGAAGTAGAGGCAATGCCAAATCCCCAACCTCCTAAACAAGCACCACTATTTTTACCGGGGGCGTGTACCATTGGTTTAATGGCAAAATTTCCGGCTATGTCTGAGTTGGAGGCGAGGGAATAAACATAAGGCCAGTTTCTTAAAAAGGCAGTATTACCACTTTCAAATAGGCGGCGGGTTTCTTCTTCGGCGTAGGTGGTAACTCCAGGGGGAGAAATGTTTTTGGTAATGGTATCTCGGAGAAATTGCACAGCGGCGATCGCTTCCGGTTTATCTAACCCGACTTCTTGGGTATCTGGGTCGATCCAAAATCCTCCAGAACCTTCTAAAATTTCGGTAAACATAGCCGATAAACCTTCATATTGTCTACCTTGCCACAAATAACCCCATTGGGCTAAATCTTCTTCTTGTAGCCTTTGGGATATCTCTATTAATTCATCGAAAGTGTCCGGAGGTTCTGCGCCAATTTTTTCTAATAAATCAGTCCGATAATACAGCATTCCTCCGTCTGTACGGAAAGGCATTCGGTAAAGTTTATCTTGATAGCGTCCCCCGTCAATATCCCCTTCTAAATACGCCTGTAACTGTCCTGGAGTCACCCGATTCGATAAATCAGATAACCACCCGGCTGCTGCAAACTTTTGTACCCAAACGATATCCATATAAGCGAGATCGTAGGGAGAATCTCCGAGTAAAAAAGCCGAGGTATATAGGTCTTCGACTAAATTGGTGTTATTGGGGCCGCTGATGACTTCTAGGCGGATATTTTCGTGGTTTTCATTAAAGTCTTTAACCAGGGGTTGCCATTGGGCTGCTTCCAAGGCTTGGACTAACACCCTCACGGTTACGGGTTGTTGGCTAAAGGCGGGAATAATAACGCACAATACCGCTAATAAACTGGCGATCGCTAATCCCAAATTTCGCCAAAATCTCGAATATTTTAGATGAAGTAAGCGGCTATTGATTTGACGATTAATTCTGTGTTTCTGTAACATTACTAAATTTTTGCAATTGACAACCGGAAACAATCCCTATATCTGGAGATAGACCTGATTTACCCTGGTATCAAATGCAGGTTAGAGTTCACTTGGGTTATGATTATACAAATTTTTGAGGATTATGGCAAGGCAACTTTAGATTACTTAATATTTAGGGGGTGGCCATCGGAAAATTTCTGTATAATCTGACACACATCAGATTGATTGATGCTATTAATCTTTAAGGTAAGATAATATCACCTAATTAAAAAATATTTTTAGCCATTAATTATCATCTGGCGATCGCTGACCCAACCACTAGAATAAAAATTAGATTGACTTATAGACACGAGGCTAGTAAAATCTTCTGAAGATTAATTAATCAGACCTTGATAATTTAGGAAAGACCAGTGTTAGACATTAAACTGATTCGGGAAAATTCACAAGAGATTCAACAACGCCTCAACCGTCGAGGAAACTATGACCTAGAAGCCATCTTAGAATTAGATGAAAAACGGCGGGAACTTGAACAGCAACGCATTCAACTAGAAACCCGCAGCAACGAGATCGGTAAACTTGTAGGAGAAAAAATCAAATCTGGAACCGACCCCAAAGGGCCAGAAATTCAAGCATTGAGGGAAGAAGGACAGCAAATCAAGTCCCAGTTAAGTGACTTAGAACCCCAAGAAAAAGACCTAGAATCGCAAATTACTAGCCTATTACTTCCTTTACCAAACCTTCCTAGTGACACCACCCCAGAGGGAAAAAGTGAAGCCGAAAATGTGGAAGTACGCCGCTGGGGAGATGAATATAAACTCCAAAATGCCGAGATTTTACCCCATTGGGAAATCGGAGAAAAGCTAGGAATTCTTAACTTTGAACGAGGGGTAAAGATTGCCCAAAGTCGTTTTGTTAGCTTAGTGGGGGCTGGCGCGGCATTAGAACGCGCATTAGTTCAATTTATGCTGGATACCCACACAGCTAATGGCTATTTAGAAGTTATACCACCCCTGCTAGTGAATAGTATATCTTTAACTGCTACAGGTCAATTACCTAAATTTGCGGAAGAAAGTTTTAAATGTGCTGATGACGATTTATGGTTAATTCCTACTTCAGAAGTTCCGGTAGTTAACCTATATCGTGATGAAATTTTAGAAAGTGAACAACTCCCCATTTATCACTGTTCATTTACTCCCTGTTTTCGGCGGGAGGCGGGAAGCTATGGAAAGGATACCAGAGGTCTAATTAGACTGCATCAGTTTAATAAAGTGGAATTGGTGAAATTAGTACACCCAGAGACTTCGGAGTTAGAACATGAAAAATTAGTGGCGGATGCTGAAGGTATTTTACAGGCTTTAAAATTACCCTATCGTGTGATAGAATTGTGTACGGGAGATTTGGGATTTGCAGCAGCTAAATGTTATGATTTAGAAGTATGGCTACCTTCAGCAGGAACTTACCGAGAAATTTCGAGTTGTTCTAATGTTAAAGATTTTCAAGCCAGACGTGCCAATATTCGGTTCCGGGAAGCCAAAGGCGACCCCAAGAAAAAGAAAAAGAAAACGGAGTTTGTTCATGCTTTAAATGGTTCGGGATTGGCGGTTGGACGAACTATGGCTGCCGTTTTAGAAAACTATCAGCAGCCGGATGGAAGCGTTAAGGTTCCGGAGGTTTTACAGCCTTATTTGGGGCGAGAGGTTTTGTAAAATTTGGCTGGTATGTTAACTTAAAAAAAAGAGTGGGGTTTTGCTTAGGCTTAACCCCAAGATAAAAATTAACTTGTTTCTGAATATCAGCTATTGGTAAAATTTGGTTAGTGAATTGTAAAGATCACCATGAATTTTAAAACACGAATTAGCGAATTTACAGGTTCAATTAATTCTTTAACCATAATCTCAACCATAGACATTCTTCAGCGAGACATAATAATGATACCAGTAAAAATTAGGGAAAGTCCGATCCACTGATTCAAATCAAATCTTTCACCAAATAGTAAATTTCCGGCGATCGCAATTAAAGTAAAGCTAATTCCGGCAAAAATTGGATAAGCAGTCGAAACCGGAAGCTGATCTAATGCTTTCGCAAATAAAATCACATTAACTCCATAGACCATAATGCCACCGATAAACCAGGGAGAAAGCAACAGAGTTAACAAACTTGGATCGGTAGCTACCAGTCGCGATTTTTTTAACAGCAGACTACCGACACAGTTATTAATTGCTGCCAAAATCAAAAATCCCCAACCACTTAAATAAAAATTCATAGGATACCATTTAACCTAATTTATTCTAGCCATTTAGTGTTAATGACTCTGCCGCCAGAGTAATAACCTACTTCCCCAGGTTGAATCCTGTCTTTTATTTGAATGCGAAAAGATTGCATAGTCTGAAAATCCACATCAGAAATTATAAAGTTTTGGGTTTCTAATCTTTGGTCAAAGGGAATATGCACATTCATAAAATAAGTACCGGGTGATAATAGTTTAACCCAGTATTCTCGATCGCCAATGCGGTTAATATTTAAAGCATTCGAGGGATTAATCAAATTGTTAAATGTGGCATTGTTGAGTAATTCAATTTCTGACTCTGCAAAAAGTTGGCCAGCAGCATATAAGCCATTGCGATAAATATAGACTCCATTTAAGTTGTCTGGTATATTAATTAAAAACATTCTGCGTCCTTGGATTTCCTGATCAATGCTTTCAATTACTTGTTTAGCTATGTTCCCGGCTAAATTCCAGTTTTGATTAAAGCTATACAAATAATAAGATAAAATGATTGATATAATCATGAATTGAATAGCTAAAAGTACACGAAATCTAGCCAGAGAAACACCAATAACTAATACCAATAAAATCACCAAAAATGCCGATGGTAAATATAGGAGTCTTTCCCCTTCTGTATTGGACAAGGAAATGCGAATATTAATCACAGGTAATAAAGAAGTGCCAAATAATCCTAACAAAAGAATTGCTAATTTTGCAATTAATATATAAACCCCTTGTCGGCACAAACAGACGACCACAAAAGTACAAATAATGGTCATGAATATGGCAAAAAATATCACCCAGTTTTCTTCTGGAATATTAGGAAGTGGGGGAATGATAATTCTGAGGCTAGAAGCCAAACCTCGCTGGATAATGTCAAGATTAAAGTTGGTGTGAACCCCGCTTCCGTAGCCTCCTAAAAATTGTCTAATTCCCAAGTATCTTAGCCCCAAATAAATTGGCAAAACCGAGGCATACATTAGCGGCAAATATAGTATTTTTAATAAATTAATATAATTGTTTTTATTCAGGTAATTATATAATTCATATAACAATACTAATCCTGGGTAAATAATGACTGATTCTTTGGATAGTAAACCCAGAAAAAATAGGATATATGATATAAAAAATAATCGGTTATTGTCGGTTTCTTTATATTTAAGATAACCACAAAATGCCGCCAAGCCAAAGCAAGTAGCGACGAGATCGGATCTGGCTGATATCCAGGTAACAGCTTCAACATGACTATGAAGAATAATGAAAATAAAGCCGGAGACTAGGGAGAAAATATTAATTAATTTTCCGGCTAGATCTGCACCCCTAAACAACAGCCGAGACATTGCATAAACCAGAAAAGCATTTAAGCCATGGAAAAATAAGTTGGTGAGGTGATAACCAAGGGGGTTCAGTTCCCACAGTTGATAATCAGCAAATAGAGTTAGGGAAATTAGGGGACGAAAAAACACATCTGGTGGGGTTGTCCAGACACCAAATACACCTCTGGTTTTGATTTGATAAATCCAGTTAAAATCATCCGATAAGAAAAAAGAGTTGATGATGTTTCCATAGGCGATCGCTGTTAAAATCCAGCCAGAAATTAAAGTGATTGCGTGCCATTTTAACCAGGAATCCGTCTGGTTTTGGGATTTTATCATTTTGTTTAAAACCAATTAGAACTTTATTTTAACATCAAATTCATGGTCAGTATACCCATAAAAATTGACGGCAAATTACCCCGATAGCCAGCTATTAAGATATTAATATTTCCAGCCAATTCTACTGACTAAAATTAATAGAAAATCGCTGTCCTTCGATAGTTCCAGCCACAAAAATAGAACTAATCTCATTGTGGGAATTATAGCGAATATTGGCAGTTCCGATAACTCCGGGAATTGTCGCCCCAGTAATTGTCATCTCCAAACCAGAAGCCGTTTCGCGGGCTATATTACCCGTTAACTTGACCGGATTTTCCCGACTATCCCAAAAGGTTAGTTCAGCATTACCACTGCTATCAACATTAATAGAGGCGGCGGTAATAGATTCTTGAAAGCGACTATTAACGGAATAAATCCCACTACCAGTTTGACTAAGTTGCAATTCTCGGCGGGTAGTTTGGGCGCGCGCCATAGGTGTTGGCATCACGGTTAAAGACCCAGGGGATACCCCTACCAAAATTCCTAGCATAATTAGCCAAAATCGGTGAATATTCATGGTTATTTTTTTCTGCAAAACTTACCCAACAAGCGATCGCCATTAGGGACAGAACCCCTAATCATCAGATCCATTTATTGACCACTATCTGTCAATCTATTTTATACTGCATCAACCTCAAATGATAAAATTTGCGGTATGATATACAATTTAGCACTGGTAGGACATCAGATGATTGACCAACTTTTAGATGGACGGTATCAGATCCTAGAGATAATCAGGTCGGGGGAATTTGGGAGTACCTATCTAGCCAAAGATACCCGTCGCCCTGGGGAACCTATATGCTTTGTCAAGCATCTACGATTTTTGGTAGAAGATCCCCAATTATTTAAGAATACTTACCGTCGCTTTCAACAGGAAGCCGAGGTTCTAGAAAAGTTATCCCACCACGACCAAATCCCCCAACTGCTGGCTTATTTTGAACAAAACCAGGAATTTTATCTGGTCGAATCCTATATAAATGGACAGTCCCTAGCCCAGGAAATTTTACCCGGTCAACCTTTATCAGAAAATTCGGTAATTGCCATCGTCTCAGAAGTTCTAGAAATCCTGAATTTTGTTCATGATCAAGGAGTAATTCACCGGGATATTAAACCTAGTAATCTGCTGAGGCGGGATGCAGATCAAAAAATTATGTTATTAGATTTTGGGGCGGTTAAAGAAATTGGTTTTCACCAAAATAATAATCCTCCTACGGCGAGAATTGGCACTTTAGAATATATGCCCATCGAGCAATTCGAGTGTAATCCTCGCTTGAATAGCGATATTTATGCCCTGGGAATGATTGCTATTCAAGCATTAACTGGAATGGCAGCTTATGAATTACGAAAAATTCGAGAAAATCATCCGACCAATGCTGGGGAATTATTCTGGCGAGATTTAGCCATTGTTAGTCCTGAGTTTGCCGAGATTATCGATCGCATGGTTAAACCAGACTACCGAGAAAGATATCAGTCAAGCGAGGTAGTTTTGGCAGATATTAATAATCTCAGTAATCCTTCTCAAACTGATGCCAATAAACTCGAAAGATACCGAGAAGAAGTTAAGCGCATCGGCAATTATGAAGGGGAAATATCAGTAGTAGGTCGCCAAATTTTAGAAGAGCTACGAGTGAGTTTACAAATCTCCGAACCCCAAGCCAAAGCCATGGAAGACGAGATTCTTAATCCTTACCGTCGAGATCACCAGAAAGGCGATCGCTATCAACAAGCCCTGACCGAAGCCATTATACAGCAATATCCATTAGCCAAGAAAACCAGAGCAGAATTAGACCGACTGCAAAAAATGTTGGGAATTTCTGATCAGGATATGGCTATCATTGAAGCCAATATTTTACAATACCCGTTAACCAGAGAAACCAGAGAAGAATTAAGGCGACTTCAGCAGTTATTAGGTCTTTCCGATGATCATGTAGCTTTGATAGAGGCTCAAATTTTACCGGAATCTTGGTTAAATCAGATTTTAAGCAAATTAAATCCCGATCGCGATCGTCTTCTGTCCTGGCGTTGGGGATTTGTCATTAGTGGAATTATCATAGCTATTATCGGTTTAGGTTGGGGATTATATCAATATAATAACTGGATACAATCCCGAGCACAAGCCGATATTAAAGAACAACTTGATACCGAAAAAATTGACTATATTCAGTCATTATTAGCCGCCAATAACTATCAAGATTGTATTACCGCTGCCCAAACTTTTCCAGAGTCTTCACCTCAGTATGCTGTCGCCCAGGAGTTACTCAGCCAATGTCAAGATGTGATTAGCTGGAAACAAGCAAAAGTTAACACATTCCCCATTCATACAGCCGCCGTCCAGTCAGTTGCTGTCAGTCCTGATGGCAGGATAATTGCTAGTGGCAGCCGAGATAACACCACCAGACTTTGGCATATAGAAACCGGGGAAGTGCTGCAAAATTTTGTAGGCAATTCATCAGCTATTCTCTCCGTAGATTTTAGTAACGATGGCTTATCATTAGCAGCCGGAACTCAACTATCTCAGGTGATAGAATGGAATCTGGAAACCATTGAATGGTATCCCCCATTAGTCGGAGGCTCTCCCATTGAAGCTATACAAATTAGCCCTGATAATAGAGCGATCGCCACCGGAAGTGCCGATGGTAATGTGCGAGTGTGGAATCGGAGAACTGGGTTAATTTTATATAACAACAATCAGCATTCGACTATTGTGTATTCCGTCGCCTTCACCCCCAATGGTCGTTGGTTGGTTACGGGTTCAGGGGATGGCAATATTCATATTATTGATTGGCAGATAGATCAGTTACGCCATAGATTCCCAGCACATACCGGAGAAGTGCGATCGCTTGCGATTACTCCTGATGCTCTGCAAATTATCAGTGGTGGTACAGATAACAATATCAAAATTTGGAACCTAAGAACAGCAGAAGAAGTGATAACTTTAACAGGTCATAGAGGCGCAGTTCTTTCCGTAGCTGTCAGTCCAGATGGGACACAAATTGCTAGTAGTAGTCGGGATAGAACCGTCAAAATTTGGAACTTAAAAACTGGGGAATTACTTAATACTTTAACTAACCCTCAAGCCGTAGTTAATTCTCTAGTTTTTGGTATTAACTCCGCCACCTTAATCGGAGGCACTCAGGATGGAACAGTTGTAGTCTGGCAGCGATAATCTGGCGTTATGGGGGGGTTCACCATCAGGATTTTAGCCCTGGGGGGGGGTGGCAACGACAGACCATTACCCGTAGGGGTATCCAGTCCCCTATACCATCTGAATTGTTGCCGGAAACCCAAGCATTGAAGAGGATTGTAGGCTGCCAAACTTTTTGGTATAAGTCTCTCAAAAATTTGCCACAATTTTAGATGTAAATTTTCTCATCAATATGATATTGTAGTAACAGAACTAGTATATTTGAGATAATCAGAACATCAGGGCGTCTACTTACTACATATCTATCTGAGTCTACTAGACCCGGATAAACTATCGGAAAACGGTTGTAACAATTATAGTGTTACTTTCTACCGGTTGAATCTACATCAGTATTTATATGGATCATGATTGACCAACTTTTAGACAGACGGTATCAAATCCTAGAAGTTATTGAGTCTGGGGATCTAGGTAGTACGTTTTTAGCAAGAGACACTCGTCGCCCAGGGGAATGCCTCTGCTTTATCAAACATTTGCGACTTTTGGTAGAAGATATCAAGCTGCTGAATATTGCCCGTCGTCGGTTTCGCCAGGAAGCCAAGATTCTGGAAAAATTATCTAGACATGATCAAATTCCGCAACTTTTAGCTTATTTTGAGGAAAACGAAGAATTTTATCTAGTGGAGTCTTACACTCCTGGTCATCTCCTCTCTGATGAATTTTGGCCCGGTCATCCCCTATCAGAAAACCTGGTAATTCAGATAATTTACGATGTCCTAGAAATCCTGACTTTTGTCCATAGATTCGGAGTAATTCACCGAGATATTAAACCTAGTAATTTACTCAGGCGAGACTCGGACGGAAAGTTAATGCTATTGGATTTTGGGGCGGTTAAAGAAATTAGTTTGAGCCAAAATCATAACCCCCCCACAGGTCCGATTGGAACCATAGAATATATGCCTATTGAGCAGTTCGAGTGTAACCCCCGCCTCAATAGCGATATTTATGCCGTGGGTATGGTCGCTATTCAAGCCTTAACCGGACTTCCTAGTTATGAATTATCACAACTGCGAGAAAATTATCATACTAACCCAGGACAGTTGTTCTGGAGGCATTTAACTATTGTTAGTTCCGAATTTGCCGACATTATAGATCGCATGGTGCAGTTGGACTATCGGGAAAGGTATCAATCGGCGGAAGAGGTTTTAACTGCTTTGCGAACCATGGGCGATCGCAGTCCCACCGATTTTAGTAAACTCCAAACTTACCGAGAAGAAATACAACGCTGCGCTAGTCATAAAGGTGATATTTCCGTAGTTGGTAGGCAAATTTTGGAGGAACTGCGAGTCACTTTAGAAATATCCAAGGAAGAAGCAGAAGCCTTAGAAGATGAAATACTTAATCCCTATCGTAAGTATCGTGAGAAGGGAGAACGTTACGAACAGGCATTAATAGCAGCAGTTAAACAGCAATATCCTTTTAGTGCTGAAACGCAAAGGGAACTAGATCGACTCCAGGAATTGTTAGGTATTTATGATGAAGATATCGAGGTGATTAAATCTCATGTCTTACCCAAATCTGGGTGGAGTAAAATCTTAGATATCTTTGGAGATAATCCCCGTACTGAAGTGGCTAATAAACAGCCTAAATCATCCGTCGCTTTTCGTCCGCGCCCGTCTTTTTGGTTGGTGATTGGGGGTATTTCTTTGGCGATCGCTATGTTACTTTTCCTGTTGTATCAATATCAAAGATGGCAACAGTTACAACTAACCAGAGCCAATCAACAACAACTTTATAGCCAACAGTTTGAGACAGTCGCCGATTTGGTACAAGCGGGAAACTACCAAGGTTGTATTACCCAAGCCCAACAAATTCCCGAATCTTCTAGCTATCATCCCCAAGCACAGACAGTGCTTGAACAATGCCAAAGTGTGGTTAATTGGAAACAGGCAGACCTAACGACTTTGGCAGGTCATACAGCCCCTGTAATGTCAGTAGCAGCTAGTAATGATGGAGAAATAATTGCTAGTGGCAGTCGGGATAATACTATCAAACTCTGGAATACACAAACCGGGGAAAATATCTCCACACTCACCGGAGATGGATCGGCTATTCTGTCCGTCAACTTTAGTAGTGATGGCATTGAATTAGCATCAGGGACGGAATTTTGGCGGATTCTGGAATGGAATTTACAAACCCGAGAATTGTATTTACCATTGGAACACTCAGCCTCAATTTTGACAGTACAAATTAGCCCTAATAATAGAAATATTGCTTCTGGCAGTGCTGATAATACTGTGCGAGTTTGGGATCGCCGTACCGGACAAGTTTTGTATAACCATACTCAACACTCAGAAACAGTTTATGCGCTGGCTTTTAGTCCTAATGGTCGCTGGCTGGTGACGGGTTCAGGCGATCGCACTGTTCATGTTATTGATTTAGAAATGGGTGAGTTACGCCACCGTTTACAAGGACATAACGGAGAAGTCCGAGCCGTGGCTATTACTCCTGATGGTCAAAATATCATCAGTGGTAGTAGTGATAATACCATAAAAATTTGGGACTTACAAACCGGACAAGAAACCATAACCCTCACAGGTCATCAAGGGGAAATTCTCTCCGTAGCCGTCAGTCCCGATGCCTCTCAAATTGCCAGTAGTAGTGGCGATCGCACTGTCAGAATTTGGAACCGAGCCACCGGAGAGCTACTGAATACCTTAACAGATATTCCCGCCGTCATTAACTCCGTATTTTTCCTTAATGATGACACCTTAATAGGAGGCAGTCAAAACGGAACCGTTGCTATATGGAGGAGACAGCAATCATGAAAAGACTACCCATTGATGATGGGCTATCAACTATCAACTTAATCCTTGATATATGGCAGTTAACTTAGCTTCTAGTTCCGGCGATTTTGCCGTGAAATGAATGTAAAAATGACCTGGTTCTGCTGGATATTCTAACACCTTAGCATAGACATCTTCCGCACCAGAACCGCACATATCACTACTAAAATTCAGCTTAATGTTAGTCATAGGTAAAGGTAAATAAGCCTCATCCTCTGACTCAGCTTGAACCTTAGCTTCCCGCGCCGACAATTCCACAATAGTACCAGAAAAGACATTTTCCCCGACGTGCTTTCCTTCCAAAACCGTATATTGTAAAGAGATGGGTTCTGGTAGGACCACAAATAACTCTTTTTCCCTTTTTAAATACAAGTTATAAGGTACACCCACTCCTCCCAATTCATAAATGGTAATCGGTTTTTGTACCCCCTTGGGTTGCACCTGTTTTTCTCCGGTAATTCTCGCCATTCTCCCTACCGCTTCTAGGGTAGATTCAGAAATCAGAATTTGTCCCCCCGTGGTGTAAGATTCAATCCGATAAGTTAAATTAACATTCTTACCCACCACCCCATATTTAGTTCGTTTTTCTGAACCAATATTACCAACTACCACCTCTCCCGTATGCACCCCAATTCCCATCTCTAAATTAGCATAACCCCAAGCCTTCATAGTTTGGTTAATTGACTCCATAGCCAACTGCATAGCCACCGCACAGGCGATCGCTCGCTGCGGGTCATCTTCCCGGACATTAGGCGCACCAAATAGCACCAAAATCCCATCACCCATAAACTCATCAATTGTCCCATTATAATGAGTAATAATATCCGCCATAGTTGACAGATAAAAATTCAGAATTTTGACCACTTCTTCAGGATTTAAACGTTCAGAAGTTGCCGTAAATCCCCGCAAATCCGAAGTTAAAATCGTGATAGTCCGTCGTTCTCCCCCCAACTCCAAATGCTCATGACTTTCTAGCAAATTCGCCACCACTTCATCAGTTACATAGCGCCCAAAAGTCTTGCGGATATGAGCCTTTTCGGTGCGGAGTTTTTTAATGCGAATGTGGGTTTTAATCCGCGCCAGCAACTCCTCTTTATTCAGCGGTTTAGATAAATAATCATTCGCGCCTAATTCCAGTCCCACCACTAAATCAGAAATCCGATTTTTCGCCGTTAACATCATAATTGGCAGTTGATGAGGTGGCCAATCTTCCCTAATTTTTTCCGTCACTTCATAACCAGTCATGCGAGGCATCATCACATCCAATAAAATCAGATCGGGAATAAAACCGGACTCTAAAATTTTCAGGGCTTCCATACCATTAGTAGCCTGAGTAACAGCATAATTTTCCAAATAAAGATAATTCGCCAAAACCTGTAAATTAATCGGGTCATCATCAACAATCATAATTTTAAACTGATTGTTATCTGGAGCCAACTTAGACCCCGCCATAGATTGATTATTTTCAGTTTCTGGTATAGCAGCATCCCACAATACATCAGCATTCACCAGCGCCGCCTCATTAACCAGTAGTGAGTCCGCCTTAGCAGTAGTTTCTGGTATTTCCTCACTGATAGGAAGAGTAAAGGAAAAAGTAGAACCCGACCCCACCACCGAATCTAACCATATTTTACCCTGGTGTAATTCCACCAACTGTTTAGTGATGGCTAAACCCAAACCCGTGCCGCCATATTGTCGCGCCGTTGAACCATCACCCTGTTCAAAGGATTCAAAAATACGATGATGTTTTTCTGGGAGAATACCAATACCAGTATCAGAAATATTAATCACAGCCATGGAGTTATTCGCGTCTGTATCTAACACCGAGGCGGTAATTTTCACAGTTCCCGAATCGGTAAACTTAATGGCATTACCAATTAAATTATACAGAATCTGTTGGAGGCGATTTTCATCAGCATTAACCGCCGGAAAATCATCAGGTATTTCATTAATTAACTCAATATCTTTATTGCCAATCAGAGGTTTACTTAGCACTACAACAACTTCGACAATTTCCCGCAGACCTAAAGGTTGCAGTTGTAGTTCTAAGGTTTGATGGCGCAATTTGGAGAAGTCAAGAATATCATTAACTAGAGTAGATAAACGATGTCCACTTTTAGCAATCATAGACAAGTTTTGGCGCTGAAGTTCTGTTAAAGGTCCCGCGACACCATCCAGCATTGATTCCGACAAGCCAATCATACCATTAAGAGGAGTACGCAGTTCATGGGATGTATTAGCGAGAAACTCATCTTTGAGTTCATCCATACGCTTGAGAGCATCGTTTTTCTCTTTCAATTGCTTGGTAAAGTTTTGGCGTTCAATCTCGGCTTGTCGGCGCTGAGTAATATCTTCAAAAACTCCAATTCCATAAACAATATCTTCTTCACTATCAAAAATTGGTGTAGCCATCAGGGAACAGCAAATAGTTTGATCTGGGTGACGAATTTCGATATTTTCAATGGGAACAGTTTTGCCTTTTAATGCCCTAACTAACGGCAATGCTTTGGTGGGATAAAGCTGGTCTGTGCTACTTAAATATAAATGATTTATCTCGGCAAATTCTTCTAAAGAAACCTCTGGGATATGTTCAGCCCTGAATAATTTTTTTAACTTTTGATTGGCATAGTATATCTTGCCATGTTTATCATAAACTAAAACGCCAACTGGCAAGGCTTCTAGGAATTGTTTAAGCCAATATTCTCGGTCAGAAAGCTGGCGATTTAATGCTTCACTGAGGCTGTTTTGGGCTTCTAATTCACTAAAAGATTGCCGAATTTGTGCGGCCATTTGATTAAAAGATTCAGCTAATTCTCCGACTTCTTGACAACGGGAAATATGGACGGTATGTTCCCAATCACCTTGGGCAAATTTCCGGGCTGCTTTATTTAAGTTAACTATCGGTCTAGTTACCCGACTAGCCATGAATATACCGATACAAATCGTAATAGCTAAAGCCACAAGAGATAGCATAAAAGTGATTTTGGCATTATGATTAATTCTGCCCATAAAATCTGACTCTGGCATGACGACGACAATCAGCCAATTTAACCCCCATTTATCCTGATAACGCACGACATCAAGAAACTGCTTTTCTCCGTTGATATAAAAGCTACTTTGATGGCTGGTTTTAATCTGGCTTAAATGTTCAAAATTTTGGCTAAAATATGCTGCTGTGCCGCTAATTATGGGGTGATTAACCTGGGAAATATGCAGGCGTTGGGCTACATTTTGATCATCCATTGTATAGGGGGGAAAATTAGTGGAGGAAGCCACTAATAAACCGGAGGATTCCACAATAAAAACTTCCCCATTTGGGCTAACTTCCAAACCTCCCAAAAAATCATTAATTAAAGTTAGCACAAAATCCACCCCAATCACGCCGATCAATTGACCTTGACTGTCAGAAAGTGGATGGGATGCAGTAATCCCTAATTTACCATTGGGAAAGGCATAAATTGGACTCCAATTTGGTGCATTTAAGGCGAGAGTTTTAGTGTACCAAGGTCGGATTCGCGGGTCATAGATAGTTTGATTATAAAAATCACCTCGCGCGCCTTCTGGTGTGATCAGATAATATAAGCGATTCGGTGATTCTTCGACACTTTTGGCTCGAAAAGAACCATCAGATTCCCGACTCACATAAATAAATTGCCCTTGTTCATTGCCAATATAGACAGCATAGACATTCTCAAAAAGTTGTATAATTCTCCATAAGAAGTTTTCGGATCTTTCAATATCATCAAAGCTAATATCTCCTTGAATAGTATCTTTAATCAGAATTTCAGATAAAAGATGGGGACGTTGTAACAATTTGGCTAGATTACTTTTGACGCGATTAGTTGCTTGATGACTCAGTTGGTTAGCTATATCCATAACCGCCTGCTGACCGTTGCGCCAAGATAGATATCCTGTGACTCCCACTGTGGCGAATAGCTGAAGCACAAAAGGAACAATAATTATCTGTTTGAGAGGGACTTGCTCAAATAGGTTAGAGGTTCTCTGCTTTAATAATTTGATTAACATAGGTTCAGATTACAAAGGGGTGAAATCACAGGATGTTAGATCAGCTCTGATTGATTACTCATCATCCCAGTTAGTTTTGAGGTGGCCACCCTCGATGATTCGATGAACCCCAAATTATGGCTACAAGATGTCATTGGCATGATTTTTTCCCGGTTATTGAGGGTCGGAAAGTTCCATAACGCCTGCTTTCAAGGGAGTAAATATAATCATATCAGATCCAATGACGGCATTACGAGCTACAAGCTGACGATCGCGATCTCGGATTTCCAGACGAGTAAAATCGAGCGATCGCACTTGCTTAAATAATTGATTAGCCAAACGACTTTGATATTTAGATTCTAGCTGATACCATCGATCGCTAATCTCCACTTCTAATAAACTCCCGGCAAAATTCGCTTTAACTGACCCAATCAAATCCTCGCCATAGGCTTTAGTTAGTTTAGCAAGGCGATCGCGAATTGAGTTGGTTAAAGAAGGTTCCACAGTCAAAGTAGAAGCAATCAAACCCACAGGTTCCGCCGCCTTCGGGGTAATTAGTTCTGGAGGTAAACGACCCGGCTCTATTTCGGTTTCCGGGTTAGGGGGTTCGCCTTCAGGAACTTCTGGGGTTTCTGGTTCGGCTGGTGGTTCGGAAATAGTTTCCGCAGTGACGGGGACCTGTGGTGGTGTCTCCGTTGTGGTCACTGGTGGGATATCCTCAACTCTCTGATAATTGGTAGCGGTTTCCGGTCCAGACTTCGAGAACAGCAGCAGTCCTACACCAAATATGACTAATAAAATTGCACCCCACCACCAAACATAACCACGGCGACGACGGGGAATTTGAGGGTCGGCTTCCAATTGGTCAATGGTGCCTTCCAAAATTTTAATGATTTTCCGTAATAATGCGATCGCCAAATCCCGCCAAGGGTGACGTTGAGACCTAGGCGGTGGTGAATAGGGTAATGGTCGCTTGGGTTCAGAAGACTGCGATCGTTCCGTGGACATATTGGAGTTTCCATCAAGGCTGCTGCATAGTAGCTATCGCTCAATTTACCTTAGCGATCGCCACTTAATCAATTTTCTGGAAAATTTGCCAATACCCTCGTGATTAGTTGGAGTTGATGATTTTGCTCATGGAGTGATATGGTCATGACCCTGCGAGGGTATATTGCAGCCTTTGTGTAGATAGAAACCGGATTTAGCCAAAAGGTATCGTATATACAAATATACAAGTTAGGCATTTTACTGCCTTTTAGTCGGAAAAACTAAGCCAGCACTGGCATTTCTAGGTTAGTTTCCTCAAAACTCAGAGCCACAAGGGGGCTAGATATCCGACTTGCAGATCGTTGGAGACTTACTATAAAAGACAGGTTAGGCATTTCTTCGTGGCAGTGTTGGCAGTACCAATAAATTCGGTTATGGTTGATATGCCTTAACATAGGTGAACCACAGCAAGGACAGGTACTCATAATTTAAAACTCCAAGTTGATCAAAGTTGATGGTTAACGCGGATTTATTAAGCTCTGTTTACCCAGTCTAGGTAGCCTTTGTGAATAAGTTGTGAAGTATTATCTACATTTTCTGATGCGCCATATTACCGATCGCAATTGCTAATTGATTTCAAAATATGCTAACAAGATTTGTATTCAATTACACCAATCTATCAATTTCCCTATTCCCAAAAATTTCTGGTACATTCGCGATCGCTCACTGTTATAACATTATACACAAATTGCCTGGAATTAAGTTAAGGAAAAACTAAATCTATCCTATCAACAGGTTAAAATCCCTGATCCCCGCATGACTCTGGGAGGCTATGGCCTGGGGGTTACAGTAGAAAATCAGTGCTTAACTGTCTACCTAGCCAACATTCCCCCAACCACATAGCGATCGCTATCTTTAGAAAAATTTAATCAAGTTTTTTTTATCGAGTTATGGTAAAATATTATGGGTGTCGGAATCATGGATTTGGGCAGCCAACTCGCTGATATTTAACCTAGTTTTGCTGGGGATTAATATCAATAAAACATGAAAATCAACGGAGTTTCCCTTAGTTAAGCGATGTTTTCTGTTACCCCTGTTAAGGACCTGGTACTAATTGGAGGGGGTCACAGCCATGCGATCGCTCTCAAAGAATTAGCCATCAATCCTATTCCCAGACTACGCCTCACCCTAATTTCTGATGTGTACCATACTCCCTATTCGGGGATGCTACCGGGATATATAGCCGGACTATATAAGTTTAACGATTGTCATATAGATGTGCAAGCCTTAGCCAATTTGGCGAAAGCCAGACTATTGATAGATCGCGCCATTGGTTTAGACCTACAAACGAATCAAGTCCTGTGCGCCAACCGTCCCCCCGTCCCCTTCGATATCCTATCCATAGATATAGGTAGTACCCCCAACACTATCACGGTCCCCGGTGTCCAACAACAGGCCATTCCGGTGAAACCTATTGCTAAATTTCTGAACCACTGGGATAAAATTGTGGAAACGGTGAGGGAAAACCGGACGCAGAAAATGCGATTAGCAGTGGTTGGCGGCGGCGCGGGGGGAGTGGAATTAAGCCTAGCCATATTTTCCCGTCTCCAACAGATTTCTGGTCTCGACAGCACACTACCAGAAAATCACCTAGAGTTACATCTATTTCAAAAAGGCGATCGCCTAATTCCCCAACACCACCGGGAGGTTAGTCGGCGTTTGCAAAAACTTTTCAGCGAGAGAGGTATCAAACTACACCTAGGGGAAACCGTGACGGAAATCGAAGGAAAATCCCCCCATACTATTCATTGTCAATCAGGATTAACCCTAAAATGCGATCGCCTGTTTTGGGTGACACAAGCCAGCGCCGCCACCTGGTTAAAAGACGCAGGACTAGCGACGGACGAACAAGGATTTATCCTAGTTAACGATTACCTTCAGTCTATCTCTCACCCTGATATTTTCGCGACTGGAGATATCGCCACCATGTTAAACCATCCCCGACCCAAAGCCGGAGTTTTCGCGGTCCGTCAAGGAAAACCCCTGGCGGAAAACCTGCGACGCAAAGCCAACCAACAACCCCTACAAGCCTATCGACCGCAGAAAGAATTTTTAATCCTAATTAGTACAGGGGACCAACAGGCGATCGCCTCACGCGGCTGTTTTCGTCTGGGTCCCCATCCCCTAATTTGGCAATGGAAAGACCATATTGATCGGCAATTTATGAGCCACTTTACCCAGCTTGGTTAAACCGGGTCAATTAACCCATCCAATTCTATCACCAACTCCCCCATGGGAATCAATTTAATTTGGCGATCGCCTTGGGGAGTATGACTCAAAATAATCTGCAAATAATCAGCCGGACGATAGGGGAGACGTTCGGACCACTCCACCGCCACCATACCCGGTTCCACCTCCACCCCCTCCCAATACAATGAAATATTCAACCCCTCAATTTCCGACTCATTCAGGCGATATAAATCCAAATGATACAGAGGAAGCCGTCCGCTTGTATACTCATTAATCAAAGTAAAAGTCGGACTATCCACTGATTCGGAAATCCCCAAACCTTTAGCGATACCTTGCACTAAAGTAGTTTTACCTGTCCCTAGATTACCCTCTAGCAGAATTAAACTATTAGCACCAAGCGATCGCCCCAATTTCACCCCCACAGCTTGGGTGGCGATCGCATCAGCCAGAGATAATATAACCGCATCATTCATCGGCTCACTCCTTGCTCAATTCTACTAATTCACCCACCCAGAAAACTCCTTTATTTGTTTCCATGATTTTTTTTAAAGTCAAACTCCTTCTCAAGTTCCTTATTCAGGAAATAGTTTAAAAACGTCCTAATCACAGCAATCACCCCCAATTTAATTAGAGTTTCCTCCGTCGGCGCTACCGTAGTCGCCAGAATATCAGCCCCCAGTTGAAATTCTAGGGCTAATGCCAACCACACCCCAAACCTAATCCGTAACTCAATAAACAGAAACTCATCATATTTAAATTGAGAAAATCGAATCGCCAGTTGTCCGGTTTTCGCCACGCCAAATAACACACAAAAAACCGAAATGGTCTCTAATAAAAACTTCGCCAAATCAACTAGCAGTTTGAGTCCAGCCTCAGCCGTATATAACCATTCCATAAGCTTTTCATGCTAGGTAGAGTGACCCCGGCTATGTTAGTAGTGCCAGCCAGATCAGAATCAGCGATCGCGATTTGGGCAAGGCTACCACTAGACAGACCCACCGGGTTTCAGGTTATTATATATATAGAATTCTGGGAATCAAGTGCCAGCCAAAATTGGACTCCCCCCTGAACCCAGGGGAAAGATTGACCCCGACAGTCAGCACCCCCGGCTGAAGCACGGGGGCTTCGTGCCCCCCTTTCAGGTAGCTGACCAGCTATAGCCTTAACTGGCTCCGTTCAGAGCAAGAGTTAAAGTTCCTACCCTGGAATGCGTGCTAGTTCCAGGCTCATGAACCGAATCGTTAAACATCTCTAAGGGGTTAAGGACGTGCGATTTGGATAGTACCGACTCTGAACATTGGCGTTCGCGCAGCGTGCGCGTTAGCGCAAGCGCAAACATTACCCCGCAAGGGAGTCGGAGCCAACCATAGCTCCATGGAGGGGCAACCATACCCCTCCACCCCGCAAAGGGGTGCTGGCGGCGGTCAGCCGCTTGAGTCGGTTTTCCTCTCCGTGATCAATCACGGAGCTTCCAACCCTCCCAGGAGTTTTACGTGACAGTTAGCCAAATGTCATATTGATACCAAACTGCCACTATCCAATAGGTCATAATTAAATGGAAACCAGATTTTTTTGCCGATCATGTCACAACTACCAGTAAAGTTTTAAAGACCGTGCCAGTAAGCTGTCGCTAATCTTCAGATCGAGGGTCATCAATGATCACTTCTAACTTAAATTGGACGAACTTAGCCAAAAGCAAAAGCCTAATGGCTGAACGCAACCATGATCCCAAAGCGATCGCGATTTGGGCCTGTGGGATTGAAATGATTTATCAATCTGGACGGCAAAGTTTTAAAGTCCTCAAAGGCATTGACCTGCAAGTTCGCTCTGGGGACATACAACTTTTGATGGGACCAAGTGGGTCTGGTAAAACCACATTACTCTCAATTTTAGCCGGACTTCTCACCCCCACAGCCGGGCGAGTCATGTTGTTAGACCAAAATATAACCGTTATGTCTCGCCAACAGTTGGCACAGTTCCGACTCAGGAATATTGGCTTTATTTTTCAGGGGTTTAACTTGTTTCCAGCACTCACGGCCGCGGAAAATGTGGAAGTTGCCCTAAATATCAAAGGCATTCGTGGACGGAGAGCGCGCCAGGAAGCCCAAATACGCCTCGATCAAGTGGGTTTGGCTGATAAGAAGCATTTGCGACCCCGTGACCTTTCTGGGGGGCAAAAACAGCGGGTAGCGATCGCTCGCGCGTTGGCGGGAAGTCCTAAACTGATTATGGCTGATGAACCTACAGCAGCCTTAGACTCTACCAGCGGTCACGCGGTTATTGATGTCTTGCGGAAGTTGGCTAAGGAAGACGGCGCGACCGTGTTAATGGTGACTCACGACCCCCGCATCATTGATGTGGCCGATCGCATTCTACATCTCGAAGATGGCAAAATTCAGCACTAACCATGGATAGCCAGTTACCAGTTAACTTTAACGCAGTTGCTGCCGCCTCCGCACGTCTCCAGGGCTACATTAAGCCTACCCCAGTGGTTACATCTACCACCGTGAATCGACTAACTGGGGGGACGGTTTTTTTTAAGTGCGAGAATTTCCAACGTACCGGATCATTTAAGTTTCGTGGTGCTTTCAATGCCCTATCTTTGCTAGATCCGAAACGGCAACAGGGCGGCGTGTTTACCTATTCCTCCGGCAATCACGCCCAAGCGATCGCACAAGCCGGGTCAATTCTAGGAATCAACACCACTATCATTATGCCAGACAATGCCCCCGCTGTCAAGCGATCGGCTACAGCCAATTATGGCGCGGAAATTGTCCTGTATAATCCCTCGGAAGTAGTGCGAGAAAAATATTGTCAACAACTAGCGGAGGAAAGAAATGCTACCATTATTCCCCCCTATAATCATCCCGATATTATCGCCGGACAGGGAACTACAGCATTAGAATTAATTGAGGATGTAGGAGAATTGGATTTATTGTTAGTTTGTTGTGGCGGCGGTGGCTTGCTTTCCGGTTGCGCGATCGCTACTCGCCAACTTTCTCCCGCTTGTCAAATTATCGGCGTTGAACCCGCTTTAGCAGACGATGCTACCCGGTCATTTAAGACTAAAACTCTCCAGACTATTCACAACCCCCAAACTATTGCTGATGGCGCGAGAACACCTTATTTGGGAAGTCTCACCTTTCCGATTATCCTAGAGACCGTTGATGATATGGTAACCGTTTCCGAAACTCAAATTATTGAGGCGATGCGGTTTTTATGGGAAAGGTTAAAATTGGTGGTAGAACCCACCGGAGCATTAGCCACAGCCGCTTTACTTTCGGGAATTGTCCCCGCTGCTAATCGTCGTGTTGGGGTGATTATTAGTGGCGGTAATGTGGATTTAAAAGAGGCGATCGCTTTATTTCAATAATTGGGTAGGTTAAAATCAGGATCGCTTTTTAATAAACCTTCAAACTGAGCAGCCGTCAGGGGGGGACTGAAAATATAACCCTGAATTTCATCACATAAATTGTCATAAATAAACGCCAGTTCTTCTTCCGTTTGTACCCCTTCCGCCACCACCTTTAAGTTAAGTTGTTTGGTCATCATAGTAACCGCCTTCACAATAGCTTGAGTTTTCGGATTTTTATCAACATCCTTCACAAAGCAACGGTCTAGTTTCAAAGTATCAAAACGAAACTTATTTAAATAGTTAAGAGAAGAGTAACCCGTCCCAAAATCATCAATGGCAATTTTTAAACCCAGAGAATTTAATTCCTTTAACTTCCGGATAGATAACTCCTCATTTTTCACCAAGATACTTTCGGTTAACTCTAGTTCCAAATAAGCCGGATCTACCCCTTCACTTTGTAAAATTTCCCTTAAATGGTGGCAAAAATCAGGATGATTAAACTGATCAGCTGAAACATTAATCGCTACCGGAATTAACAGGCCTAAATTTGCCCAATTTTTGATTTGATTACAAGCCGTTTTAACTACCCATTCTCCAAGAGCTTGAATTAAACCTGTTTCTTCAGCCAAAGGAATAAATAACGCCGGTGGGACTAGACCATTATTGCGCCTATTCCACCTCAGCAAAGCCTCAGCACCCACAATTTTACCAGTTTTTAAGCAGACTTTTGGCTGATAATAAAGTTGTAACTCATTCCTGGCGATCGCTTTTTGCAAATCCGCTTCTAAAGCCAGACTATCCGCTGAGATCACCTGTAAACTATCTCGATATACTGTACAGCGGTTTCCTCCATAACTGCGACTCGAATTTAAAGCAATTTGACTATTTTTTAACAGCGAATCAATCTCCTGACCATGAAGAGGATACAGAGCAATTCCCATACTAGACATAATCACAATTTCATGACCCCTAATTAATAAGGGTTCAGCCACAGCATCCCTGAGTAGTTGGGCTTGCTCATGGACTTGATTTTCCGAGCCAGTGAACTCACCAATAATCGCAAACTCTCCACTGGTCAAATAAGCTACAGTCCCCTGATTATCCATAGCTTTAACCAGTCTTTCTCCCACCGCTTTAAGTAGTGCTTCCGCCGACTCATAACCAAGGATGTCATTAATCCGCTTAAATCTATCTACACTCAAACAGACAATGGGAATTAATCCCGAATCGTAACTTGGTAAATTCTCTAAAATTTGTTCAAAGCGATCGCGCAAAGCCAAACGATTCGGTAAATTAGTGATTCCGTCCCAGTCCAACAGTTGATTCAGTGGTGATTCTGTAGATACAATTTGACTCTGATTATTTTGATAATACCGTTGCATATTGGAATATTTTTCTAAACGCACGGTAATTGATCGCATTAGCTCCGCTGCTGAACAGGGTTTAGTAATATAATCATCAGCACCCAACTCCATAGCCTTGCGGGTATTCATGCGATCGGCTAAAGCCGTCATAAAAATAAACGGAATAATTGCCGTTTTCGGGTTCTGTCGAAGCTGTGCGAGAACCCCATAACCATCAAGTATCGGCATCATCACATCACACAAAATCAGATCAGGTTGCTCCTGTTCAGCCAGTTTAACACCCCGCAGACCATCGGTAGCTTCCAACACTTGGAAATTCTCAAATGTTAGCAGTTCCACCAAGTTCTCTCTGACCAATCTTTCATCTTCAATAATCAGAATTTTTTTCATTCCTCTAATTTAGATGGCAAGATAACTGTACAAGTTGTTCCTATTCCTTCTTCACTTTCCACCCGAATTTCACCAAGCTGTAAATCTACCGCTTTTTTCACCAAAGGCAACCCCAGTCCTGTTCCTGATATATTCCCCACATTGCTACCACGGTGAAACGGCTCAAATAGGTGTTTGAGATCCAACTTAGGAATGCCAATACCTGAGTCCTTAATCATCAAGATAACCCGATCATCCTCACAAGTCAAGTCTATTTTAATATCCCCCCCCGCCTGGGAATACTTAATCGCGTTAGAAATCAGGTTAGTTAGTATTTGTGAGATTAAATACTCATCAAGTCTGGTATCCGGGAAACTGCTAGGACAGGTAAAAATTAAATTGTGTTTATCCGTGGTTAGTTGAATTTCCGCAATTAAGTTAGCGCAAAACTCTTTCAGATTCACCACCACGGGATGGGGGATTAACTTGCCAGATTCCGCTTTTTCAATGATGAGAATATCATTTAAAAGTTCTGTCATTTGCTGGATTCCTACCCTGATTCTCTGAAAATGGGTGCGTTTTTTGTCATCGGAAATTCTCTGACTATAACTTTCTAATAATCCAGCCGAGAAAGAAATAGTAGTTAAGGGAGTCCTTAACTCATGGGAAATTGTCGTAATTAAACGAGTTTTTAGGTCTTGAAATTCTGCCTGTATTTGGTCTATTTGTGCTTGGGTCTCATCCCGCCAATCATCATTGTCACTTTGCAGAATATCAAGCTGTTCTTGGAGTTGATAAACTGATTGATATAATATGGGATTGTTCAGAATTTGTAAAAGTCGGTAACTCGAAATTAATCCCAATAAATGATTTTCGTCATTAACTACGACACAAAAATCAGTTTTAGCATTGTTAAATAATGAAATTAGGCTAGAGATATTCGGCAAATGTGACTTTTTGAAGACCAGTGGTAATTCCTTCATTACTTCTGCCACTTTAGTCTCATTTAGATCTATTTTTTTCGACACGACATCGACTACCTCCTTGGCGCTGAATGAACCAATCGGGGTACTGTCATTGACAACCAAAACAACTTGTGCGTCCAACTCCTTCATTAGAGCGATCGCATCAATTATTTTAGTCTCCGGTCCAACAATAATAGGTGAAGTATCTATAATAATTTTCTCTGATGATAAGAGTGCTAAGTGAAACTGAACCCACTAGCCATCAAAGCCAGGGTTTTCCGAGTTCAACAACTCCCCCTCACTGAAAGGGTTTACCATATTCAGTTATCGGGAACCCGTTGACCCCAATTGGCAATTGTGCTAGACCCTGGGAATACCCTGATAGCTCAAGGGATTCCTGCACTACAACATTCTAGCACAATGAAAATAAGATCTTACTTCTGCGATCGCCCCTCTCATCTTAGAGTCCACCACCAAAAAAGCCTAATTTCCTTAGAAACCAGGCTTTCAATGATTAGTTTGAGTTAGGAAGACTACCACTTTAACAAGTTAAACTCTTCCATATCGACCGTATCACGGTTACGATAAATTGTCAAGACGATCGCCAAACCGACCGCCGCCTCCGCCGCCGCCACGGTAATGACAAACACCGCAAAAACTTGACCCTTAATACTCCCAGAGTCCAAATAGTTAGAAAACCCCATCAAATTGAGGTTAACAGCATTAAGCAGTAACTCAATAGACATGAGAACCCGGACCGCATTACGGCTAGTAATCAATCCATAGATACCAATACAAAACAAAGCCGCCGCGACCAATAGAAAATATTGAAGTTGCAATTCCATAAACAATTTTTAAGATTTCCAAGTGTCTGTGTAATGCCATCGGGATCACCACAGCGAAGGCCTAACCCAGGGTTAAATAGCCTCGCTGTAGATTAACCGATCGCTACTCTAGCCATTATTCGGAGGACTCCTCAGAGCTACCAGAAACGGAGACCAGTTCCCGGGGGCGCTCGGTGAGCATTAAAAGAGGTGTAGTTGTAGTTGGCGCGTTAGAAGCATCGGGGAGAAAATCCCGACGAGCGAGAACAATAGCTCCCACCATAGCCATTAGCAAGAACACAGAAGCTAACTCAAAGGGTAGCAAAAAGTCAGTAAAGAAATGTTCACCAATAGCGATCGCCGAACTTTCAATGGTCACCACTGTAGTCGTAACCGACCATGGCGTTGATAACACCATAGTAGACAACAGAGCAAATAAGCCCACACAGACCACAGCCGTAGCAATTTGGCGCAGCCCAGCATTAGGTAAAACCCGAAAATCCTGTTGTTTGTTAACCAACATGATCCCAAACAGGATCAAGACATTAACAGAACCGACATAAATCAAAACTTGAGCCGCAGCCACAAAATCCGCATTGAGTAGGAGATATAATCCAGCCATGCTCATAAACACGCCTCCCAGCAAAAATGCCGAGTAAACGATATTTTTGAGCAAAACCACACCCAAAGCGGAGCCAATCATCATGATGGTTAGCAGGCCAAAGGAAACGACCTGAACCCCTTCTGCTAAATTCACGGGCATATCCTAGAGTTATCAAAGTTTGGGTAATGGAGACATTACCCCTGCCAAAGTTATTAAAATCAGGCTTTTTCTGCCTTAGCTTGGGATTCCCCATCCCGTTGTTGTTCCATCTTATCGAGAATTTCCTCTGGACGCAAACCAGAACGACGGGAATTTGGGGGAAGATCGTGGGGGTCCATAACTCCCTTGGGTAAATAGGCAAGTTCCCGCAGGGGAGTCACCATCGGATCATCAGTCACCTTGTAGGGTAACCGTCCCAGTGCCACACTATCATAGTTCAACTCATGGCGATCGTAAGCTGCCAGTTCGTATTCTTCGGTCATTGACAGACAATTAGTCGGACAATATTCGACACAATTACCGCAGAAGATGCAAACGCCAAAATCGATGCTGTAGTGTTTGAGTTTCTTTTTCTTAGTTTCCCGGTTAAATTCCCAGTCTACGACGGGGAGGTTAATGGGGCATACCCTGACGCAGACCTCGCAGGAGATGCACTTATCAAACTCAAAGTGAATGCGACCCCGGAACCTTTCGGAAGGAATCAGTTTTTCATAGGGGTATTGAACAGTAATGGGTCGCCGCTTCATGTGGTCAAAGGTGACAGATAGACCCTGACCGATATATTTAGCGGCTTGAATGGTTTCCTTGGCGTAGTCGCCAACTTGGTTAAGAAACTTGAGCATAGTGTTTTCGGAGTGTCTTAGCTTGGGTTAACTTAAGTTTAGGGATTAGCCCCCTTTAATATTTATCCCCCAAAAGCTATGGGAAATGCTAGTTTTAAGGCGGCTGTTAGCAAAAGATTTACCAAAGCCACGGGGAGTAAGAATTTCCAACCCAGGTTAAGCAGTTGGTCAATACGAACCCTAGGGACGGTCCACCGGATCAGAATAGCAGTAAATACCAGTAGATAGGCTTTCAGGATAGTCATGGTAATGCCGAGACTGGCGGTTAGCACCTGTAACCAAGGGGTGGTTTCACTCACACCCAAAAGTCCTGCGATCGCCACGACGGGAATCGGAAAATTCCAACCCCCAAGGTACAAAACTGATACCAACAGGGCAGATAGTACCAGGTTGACATAGGAAGCCAGGTAATACAGAGCAAATTTCATCCCGGAATATTCCGTCTGATATCCAGCGATCAACTCTTCCTCAGCTTCTGGTAAATCAAAAGGTAATCTTTCACACTCAGCCAAAGCGGCAATACAGAAAATCGCAAAACCCACAGGTTGTCGCCAGACGTTCCAACCCAGGATGCCATAGCCGGACTGTTGTTGCACAATATCAAGGGTACTGAGGCTATTAGACATCATCACCACCGCCAACACGGCTAGGGCGAGGGGAATTTCGTAACTGATGGACTGAGCGGCGGCCCGTAGCCCTCCCAGTAGGGAGTATTTATTATTGGAAGCGTAGCCGGACATCAGTAGACCAATAGGCTGAATACTCGATAGGGCGATCCACAAAAATATTGCTGTCCCCAGATTAGCGATCGCCAAATTTTGTCCAAACGGCACAATCAGGTAAGACAAAAACACCGGAATCGACACAATAATCGGGCCGAGAGTAAATAATAGCGGATCTGCCTTAAACGGGACAATATCTTCCTTTAGCAAAAGTTTCAGGCCATCTGCCAGGGGAGCCAAACTCCCCATCGGGCCAATATATTCGGGTCCGATACGTTGTTGAGCGGCGGCGGATATTTTTCGTTCCAACCAAACCGATCCTAATACTCCTACGGTAGCACCAACTAGCATTAATCCCATGGGAAATGGCATCCACAGAATTTTAGCCACCCCTGTTGGTATACCCAAATCTAGGAGGACTTGAATGAAACTTCCTTGTATATCAATTCCTGGATTCATATATTATTCGCATTCAAAACGGCTGCAATTCCCCTGATCAGTATAACCGCTGGAGGGACTCAAATCTTCACGAGCGGGGGAAATTTTCACCGCCGGGGGAATTTCTGCCCCCAAAAAAAGGAAATGGGGGGGGGCTATTGCCCTTTCCCCCAATCCAAATCTGTAGTGGTTCAATACCTATTTAATCACTGGACCTTGCAGGTCGATCGCACAGTTGCGGTCATGAATGGGGATATAGGTTTCCGCATGATTTCCCGTGTAGATCTGGGTGGGTCGATAAATGCGGTTCTTGACCAATTGTTCTTTCCAGTGCGCTAACCATCCCGCTACCCGAGCGATCGCAAAAATCGGAGTAAACAAGTCCGAGGGAATACCCAATTTCCGGTACACCAAACCAGAATAGAAGTCCACATTGGCATAAATACCCTTATGTCCCAACCGTTCCTGAACCACCTTTTCTAATTCCACCGCCACTTCATAGTATTGGTCGGAACCAAACTTCTCAAACAGTTGCTCTGCCAAATTCTGAAGAATAGTTGCCCTCGGGTCTTTGACTTTATACACCCGATGACCAAAGCCCATAATTTTGGCTTTTTTCTCCATCAAGCTATCTAGGTAGGGCCGGACATTTTCCACAGAACCAATTTCTTCGAGCATTTCCAGAACTTCCTCGTTAGCACCCCCGTGCAGTGGACCTGCTAAAGTTCCCACCGCCGACGCGATCACCGCATAGGGGTCAGTTAACGTCGAAGCTGTCACCATTGCCGAAAATGTCGAAGCGTTGATGGTGTGTTCTGCATGGAGAGTTAAGCACACATCAAAAACACGAGCTGCTAACGGGTCCGGTTCCATTTCACTCAGCATATATAGGAAGTTGGCGGAGTAGTCCAAATCGTCCCTGGGTTGTACCGGATCATTCCCTTTCCGCATCAGTTTAAAAGCTGCTACCATCGTCGGAATTTTCGCCAGCAGTCGCACTACCGCTTGGCGAATGTACTCGGGATTATCTAAGGCGCGACGGGAGTAGAACAGCCCTAAAGCAGCCGCTGAGGTTTGCAGAGCATCCATGGGGTGACCGGTTTCGGGAAAGCATTTCATCATGTCCCGAATCCGATATTTAATCCGACGGTGATAGCGGATTTCATGCTCAAAATCTGCGAGTTCGTCTTTCGTTGGCAGTTTTCCCCAGATCAACAAATAGGCAGTTTCCAAAAATGTGCTTTGTTCAGCCAACTGCTCGATGCTGATCCCTCGGTATTCCAGGAGTCCTTTTTGTCCATCAACGTAGCTGATGCTTGACAGCGTAGCGGGAACGCCCTCTAAACCGGGCTTAAACTCACTCGTTGTAGTCATAGGAGCTTTTCTATATGTGTAGAATGTACAGGTATTACATTACCAGACACATTGAAACAAACGCCATTTTAAAATAATTAATTAACAAATGGCTGTTAATAAAAGTTAACGTTCATTTAGTCCCAACAAAAATTTAGGAGCTGTCAACCAAAACAGACGGGAATTCCCTTGTATCATACCCTGTTTGGGAATTTTGATTCCAATTATACCAGCTTTTTTCACGATTAAAACATCTGCAGATTTTTGCCAGATTAGATATTCTGCCCAATTGCCTAAATCCGGTTGGTGTCCGACTAGCGCCCAATCCTTATCCCTAGTTTTGTCATGGTTTCCGTACCAATCTAACCATTGTTGAATGTCACCATCAGGGGCTAGGGCTGGCAAGATTTCTAACCGGGAACTCAGTCCGGTTGATTGGAGAATTTCGGCGGTTTGTCTGGCGCGCACAAGAGGACTGGAAAGTATACAATGAAACTGAATTTTGAGCTGTTTCAGTGTAAGGGCTACTTGACGGGTTTTGCGATCGCCTTCTGGGGTGAGGGGACGTTGTTCGTCCTTTTGGTAAGTACCGCGATCGGCGGCGATTCCATGACGAATTAAATATAAGTTACTCATCTCAAAATTCCCGAATTGATTGCTAAAGATACATTGAACGTGGAAAAATCTGGCTATGGCCCAAAATTTCCGGGTATGCGACAATCTTCCAGAGGGCGGGTTAATTAATCTTGTCGCCCCCTCTTCCTTCTGTAATTAACGGGGGGTATCAGAGGGCGGGTTAATTAATCTTGTCGCCCCCTCTTCCTTCTGTAATTAACGGGGGGTACAGCCTGTTCAGAAATCATCTGATCACTTCTCAAAGTCCCTCTCCCTCTCTGGGATCCAGATTTAGGGTGAGGGCAATGTATTAAGCGACTGGTGAACAAGCTGTATCAGAGGGCGGGTTAATTAATCTTGTCGCCCCCTTCTGTAATTAACGGGGGGTATCAGAGGGCGGGTTAATTAATCTTGTCGCCCCCTTCTGTAATTAACGGGGGGTATCAGAGGGCGGGTTAATTAATCTTGTCGCCCCCTTCTGTAATTAACAGTAGAACCCGCCCCTACATTTATTATTGGTATTATTGGGGTAGCTGGAGTATTTAGCCGCCGTGGGAAGATCTGGCTGGCCATTTTCCCAACTGTCGGTCACAAGACCTCCCCTATACAAAAACCCCTGGGTATCATTGTATCCAGGGGCTTCACAAGCCAATCATATATTTTTGCCATTCTTGGTTCATGCCACTTTTGAGGTGTCGAGTCACCTCAAAATAAAGGCTGCTGTAAGGCTTTCGGGGGGGATGTCTCAAAGGCATTCCGGCTTCCTTCGGGGTGCGACAGCCCTTTTTGACATTACAGCGCATACAAGCGGTTACCAGATTTTCCCAAGTATCACCCCCTTGGCGCGATCGCGGAATCACATGATCAACAGTCAATTCATCCCCCTTATAGCCACAGTATTGACAAGAGTGGCAATCGCGCTGCAAGATATTCCTTCGGGTTAATGGAATTTCTTTATAGGGGACTCGGACATAATGACGTAATCGGATCACAGTTGGGAGGGGAAAATCTGGTAGCAGATACTTACCATTATGCTCAACTTGTTCCGCCTTTTCCTTCAACAATAAGACCACCGCCCGCCGCCAAGTCGTGATATTGAGCGGTTCATAGGAGGCATTCAACACCAGAACATTGCCCATACTAATAAATTGCTGCGATGTAATGATTTTGACCCGATATTATCATATATTTAAATTTTTGGCCTGGGTCGGGAAATCCCCAGACGATATTGGTATCTAATTGGTATCTGTGTATTTTAACTTTCGCGCTAAGGAATGATAATGGTTAGCAGGAAATCTGAGCCACTAGCCCAGGACGATCGCACCTATACCTATGAGGGTGAATGTGAACATCGTGCTTGGGTAGAAGTAGACCGCTGGGCGATCGCCAATAACGTCAAACAGATCCGCCACCTACTATCCCCGGAAACTAGGTTGATGGCTGTAATTAAAGCAGATGCCTATGGTCATGGGGCGGTGAGTGTGGCTAAAATTGTGTCTGAAATTGGGGTTGACGATTTCGCGGTGGCTACCATTCCCGAAGGTATTGAATTGCGGCGCTTAGGTATTCAACAGCCTATTTTAGTGCTGGGGGCTGTTCATACTTCTGATGAGATCAAGGCGATCGCCCATTGGGGACTACAACCCACTTTATGCACCCCGACTCAAGCCCTACTTTTCTCGGAAACTCTCCAATCAATTAAGCGATCGCTACCCGTTCAACTTAATATAGATACCGGAATGTCACGGCTGGGGACTTGGTGGGAACAAGCCCTAGAATTTGTGCAACTGGTGCGGGGATTACCTAATTTGGAGATTTCTGGCATATATTCCCACTTCGCCACCGCTGATATTCGCGATCGCACCATTATGGATCAGCAACATTGGCGCTTTCAACAGGTCTTAGCCCAAATTCAGGAACATACAACCCTCTTCTCTATCCCTACCGTCAAACCCTGTTTACATCTAGCCAACTCCGCCGCCACCTTAACCGACCCAGCTTTACATTATGATATGGTCAGGGTCGGCTTATCCCTTTATGGATTATATCCCGCCCCTCATTTGCGATCGGTCGTCAATCTTCAGCCCGCCATGAGTATTCGCGCCCGTGTTACCCAAATCAAAACCATTGAAGCTGGGTGCGGCGTTAGTTACGGATATAAATTTATCGCCAAACAAAAGACTCCCATTGCAGTTGTGGGTATTGGCTATGCTGACGGAGTACCCCGCCACCTGTCTAACCAGATGAAAGTCCTAATTCGCGGTCAATTCGTCCCCCAAATTGGCGCAATCACAATGGATCAGTTAATGTTAGATGTAACTGCTATTCCTGATTTACAGGTCGGAGAAGTGGTCACCCTTTTGGGAAGCGATCGCCATCATAGCATTTCCGCCGATGATTGGGCGGAACAGTTAGGCACGATTTCCTGGGAAATCCTCTGTGGATTTAAACATCGCCTTCCTCGGATTCTTATTAATTAAACCCTGAAACCACAAAACATGAGTTTTTTTAGACCATCACCGATTACCCCTGGTCCCGGACAAGAATCAGTTTGGGACTATCCCCGTCCCGCCAAATTGGAGGATACCAATAAACACCTGCGGATTATTTTTAATGGCATTACTCTGGCTGACTCCCGCCAAGCTAAACGGGTTTTAGAAACTAGCCACCCGCCAACATACTACATTCCCGGCGATGATATTCAACTTGAATATCTTGTGGAAACTTCCCGCCGCACTATGTGCGAATGGAAGGGAGTTTGTGTTTATTATGATGTCATTGTCGGAAATAAACGAGTATCTAATGCCGCTTGGCGTTATGTGCAGCCAACTCCCAGTTTTGTCGATATCCAAGACTGTTACAGCTTCTATGCTAGTCTCATGGATGAATGTTATGTTAATGATGAGTTAGTGCAATCTCAACCCGGAGATTTTTACGGCGGTTGGATTACTCAAGATATTGTCGGACCTTTTAAAGGTGGGGCGGGGACAATGGGCTGGTAAATCCTTAATCATTTCACCTGAACACCGCTAGAGAGAACAGTTAATAACTATCCCTCTGGCGGTCATTAAATAACCCCAAATCTCCGAGTATATATGAATCTTGAGATAGCCATGATTACCAGTATCATTAGCCATAATTAGTTAATCCTGTATGGCGCGAGATTCAACCAATTTTTAATGGTAACTAACCCTTTAAACCAAGTGATTTTAAATCCATCCTTTCCACCCAATTTAACCACAGAAGCCACCACCATTCACCCCAGCCAAAACGTGACTCAAACCATCCTAGAAAATGGTCTGACCGTTTTAACCAAACCCGTCCATACCGCCCCAGTTGTGACAGTCCAGGTATGGTATAAAATCGGCTCACTAGACGAACAACCGGGGGATAATGGTATCGCGCATCAACTGGAACACATGATGTTTCAAGGTACTACTACCCGCCCTATTCAATATGGTAGTTTATTAGAAACCTTGGGGGGAGATTTTAATGCTTTTACAGGTTATGACCAGACAGCATATCATAATACTGTGGAATCTAATGCCTTAAAAAGCGTTCTCATTTTGGAAGGCGATCGCCTCAAAAATGCCCTGATTTCTCCAGAGCAACTTGACAAAGAAAAAGGAGTAGTTATCTCCGAGTTACAGGGATATGAAAATAGCGCCCAATATCGCCTCAGTCGCGCCGTAATGGAAGCCGCCTTTCGCCATCATCCCTATGGTTTAATGATTGGTGGAACTAAAGCAGATGTCGAAACTTTCACGGTCGATCATGTGCGTTCTTATTACCATCTCAATTATCGCCCTGATAACGCGGTTTTAATTGTGGTTGGTGACTTTGACCCCGCATCAATCCTCACCACAATTCAGGAAATCTTTGGCGGCATTCCTAACCCGGATGAACCTCCCACCCGTGTACAGCGCGGACAAATTCCCAGTACCTTTCCCCCCCAGATTTTACCATCAAATCAACCGATTATTCTACAGGAACCGGGAGCCGTCCCCTTCAGCCTAGCAATTTATCCAATCCCCGCCATTAATCATGATGATATTCCCGCCCTGAATATCCTGGATTATATTTTAGATAATGGTGGTCGTAGTTCTCGGATTTATCAAGAATTAATCGATAGTGGAATTGCGACGGATGCTGGCAGTACAGTAGTTAATTTAAGTGCGGGAGGTTGGTTAGAAATGTGGGGAACTACCACTAACATCAAATCTCTGAACCGCCTCGATAAAGCCTGGCAAAAAATGATTGTCAAACTACAACAAAAATTGGTGACTACGGAAGAACTTGATCGCGCCAAAACCCAAATTATTGCTAGTTCCATCCTGGAAAATCGTGATCTGACCAGTCAAGCCATGCAATTAGGTTTAGACTGGACAACAACGGGGAATTATCGCTATACAGAAGATTATCTAAAAGCGATCGCCAAAGTCACAGCAGCAGACGTGCAAAAAGTCGCCCAAACCTATCTCAAACCAGAATATCGCACCCTGGGAAGATTTGAACCCACCCAGACCCAAACCGAGTCAACAACAGACCCAAATGCTCTTAATTCCGCCGCCACTAAAGTTAATATCCAAACGAACGGTCATCATCGCATTAGTGAACCCCCAGACCCAGCAGCCATCAGCCAATATCTGCCAGAAATTCCCCCCGCGAAAGTTCACACCATCACGCCGCCGGAGTCTTTCACCCTAGATAATGGGATGCGAGTGTTATTACTAGCGGACAATAGTACCCCATCGATATCAATTCGGGGATTTGTGAAAGCCGGGGAAGAATTTGACCCCCAAGGTCGGGAAGGGTTAGCCCTACTAACTGCGGAAAACCTAATGAGTGGAACAGTCAGTTATAATGGGCAATCATTAGCCCGTCGTCTGGAAAATCGAGGCGCAAATCTCGAATTTACTGCCGCCACGGAAGGGGTAGATATTTCGGCTTCCGCTCTCAGTGGTGATTGGCTTCTGGTTTTGGAAACGCTGGCTGATGTATTGCAAAATCCCACCTTTCCCCAAAAATGGTTAGAACTGATCCGCCAACAACAGATATCTGAGTTACTAGAATCTGAACAGAATCCCGCCTATGTGAGCCACCGCGCCCTACAAAAGCAGCTTTATCCCAAAAACCACCCGCTGCATAGTTACCCCACCCAGAACAGCCTCAGAGCCATCTCTCGTGATGAGATTAAGAATTTCCAGAGGACTTATTATTGCCCTGAGCGGACAGTTTTGGTAGTAGTCGGAGATTTTGATTTAGGGTTGATGCGATCGCAAATCGAAACCGAATTTGGCTCCTGGAAAAACCAAACCACCGCCCCGGAAAATCCTTGGCCGCCCGTTTCCCTACCCACCAAATTTGTCTGGCTACAGGAAGAGATACCCGGTATAGTGGAGTCAGTCACCGCCATGGGATATCCTAGCATAGACCGCCACGATTCCCGCTATTATGCAGCCCTAGTTCTTAATCACATCCTAGGGGGTGGCACTTTGTCAAGTCGCCTAGGACTGGAATTGCGCGATCGCCACGGACTCACCTATGGGGTGTATAGTTGGTTTAATTCTGGGTGGCGTTGGGGTTGTTTCACTATCGAAATGCAAACCGCACCGGAAAACGCAGCATTAGCAATTGAGAAAACCCTCGCCCTACTCAAACAAGTTCAGCAACAGGGAGTTACCCCCTCCGAAGTAGAAACCGCTAAACATAGTATAATTTCGAGCGATCGTGTAGCTTTAGGAGATCCTGAGTTTCTCGCTGGTGTAATTATGTGGAATGAAATCTTCCAATTTACCCCCACAGAACTTAATCAATTTTACCAAAAAATTGACGCGGTGACTCCCTCATTAGTTAACCAAGTCGCCAAGGAACTTATCCACCCCGATCGCATAATTGTTGTCACTTCCCAACCCGCCATTACCAAACCTTTTGTCGGGCGCGTCAACAGCCCCAAATAGACCAGTTTTTGAGGGTGCGTCCTGGTGATGACGCACCCCGTAAATACCTAATCAATCATTGATTATCCTAGTAGTGGATAATTATATAATTCCGGTTCCCTTACCTCGGCTATCTTCAGACATAGTTAATTTACCTTCTTCGTCAGTTTCATTAACTTGTTTAAGGGTTTCGAGTCGTTTCGCTTTATCAGCTTGTTCTTGTTCCCGTAAATCACCAGGTTCCTCAATGTACATTTCTGGTTCAACCGCAAAATTATCTAATAGCCCTTCTCGACTCATACGATAACCACCCGTAGTATCTGTGGTTCCCTCTGCTGCGTCAGGAGTCTTTTTAAAGTTGTCCCCCTCCCTTTCCATGCGGGCGGCTGTTTCCGCTGACATGATGTTGCGATCGTAGTTATCACCTACTGTGGCTTGATTATTTTTTTGAGTTGCCATAATTTAATTTTCTCCAATTTTGTGCTACAATTGCTTAGTTATCTTGTGTTACTGGGTCAATGAATCACCCTATTTATTAATGTTGGGAACTATGTCGGGGCGTTCTTTATCCTCCCAACCGACAGGACGCTTAGAGTTATACCAAGCAATAGAACCAATAGAAGCTGCTGCAATAAACCCTACTACCAAGGATAAAGTAGCAGCCACTGGAAAATGAGGCGCATTTGTTGCCACTTCACCTAGAACTAAATTAATATCCATAAACAGATATTTTCCTCACAAATCAGCATTAACCCCATACTATCGGTTCATCTCTATCGAGTCTTCTACCTGTAGTCGTACATTAATCATCAATTGCATCATCCTAAAGTTCAATACCAATCATTCCTAGGGTGGTGCGTCAGATATCAAACCGTTTCGGCTGAGAAACCCGGTTTCCTGACCTCTGTGGGAGAAACCTTTCTTCGAGAAACCAGGTTTCTTTGAGAAACCGGGTTTCTTAACCTCCGTGAGAGAAACCGGGTTTCTTAACCTCTGCGAGAGAAACCTGTCTTCGAGAAACCCGGTTTCTTTGAGAAACCGGGTTTCTTAACCTCTGCGGGGGAAACCGGGTTTCTTAACCTCTGTGGGGGAAACCTGTCTTCGAGAAACCCGGTTTCTTTGAGAAACCGGGTTTCTTAACCTCTGCGGGGGAAACCGGGTTTCTTAACCTCTGTGGGGGAAATCTGTCTTCGAGAAACCCGGTTTCTTTGAGAAACCGGGTTTCTTAACCTCTGCGGGGGAAACCGGGTTTCTTAACCTCTGTGGGGGAAATCTGTCTTCGAGAAACCCGGTTTCTTTGAGAAACCGGGTTTCTTAACCTCTGCGGGGGAAACCGGGTGTCCTGACCTCTGCGGGAGAAATCTGTCTTCGAGAAACCCGGTTTCTTTGAGAAACCGGGTTTCTTAACCTCTGCGGGGGAAACCGGGTGTCCTGACCTCTGCGGGAGAAATCTGTCTTCGAGAAACCCGGTTTCTTTGAGAAACCGGGTTTCTTAACCTCTGCGGGGGAAACCGGGTTTCTTAACCTCTGTGGGGGAAACCTGTCTTCGAGAAACCCGGTTTCTTTGAGAAACCGGGTTTCTTAACCTCTGCGGGGGAAACCGGGTTTCTTAACCTCTGCGGGAGAAACCCTACTATAATTGTTAATTGTTAATTGTTAATTTCTTTGCGGAGGGCTGTTTCCACCCGTTGCCATTCAGCCATAGTTTCAGCAAAGCGTTCAACCGCACTACCAGTAACAAAACATTCTACTTCTGGGCTGTCACTTTCCATCCCCGCACGTCCCATATATTCAAGTTCCTTGCAAAACTCAGAAAATCTCAGGGCTCCCAATTGTGCGCTACTAGATTTTAACGTATGGGCGGACTCTTTTAAGCCTTTAGCATTTTGGGCATCAATAGCTTTACGCATACCATCAATATGTTGGGGTGCTTCCTGTAAATAGGTAGCAATTAGCAAATCCACAAAAGGATCATCTTCATCATCATATTCCCTGAGATTTTCCAAAACTTGATGATCTATGGGGCTATTATCAGTCATTAATTCTTCCTCGACAGTATGATTATTGAGCATTTTATGTCCATTAGTTTCAGTAACATCAACAACCATAACCTGTCCATTGGGACTACCCCCATTTGTACTTTGTTGAGGGACGGTTGTAGATTTAACCCGATATCCATTTTGAGCAGAGATCTCATGAACTTCAGTTACCGTCGGAGAAATCGGATGACATTTAGCTAAGGCTTCGGCTAAAGCCTCTCGGCGGACAGGTTTAGTAATATAATCATCCATGCCTGCATTCAAACACATTTCGCGATCGCCTTGCATAGCATTAGCAGTCATCGCAATAATTCTAGGTTTCCGTGGACCCATATCGCTACCATCTGAGTAAGCCGCACAGATATGTTTAGAAGCCTCCAAGCCATCCATTTCCGGCATTTGTACATCCATCAAAATTACATCATACTGTTGTCGATTTAAGGCATCCAAAACCTCCAAGCCATTACCAGCAATATCAGCGCGATACCCTAAACGTTGTAATAGTTTAATCGCGACTTTTTGGTTAGTGACATTATCTTCAGCCAATAAAATCCGCAAATTGGCATGAGGTTGAGGAATTGCCGGGTCATAGCCAGACTCAGCATTCTTAATATGATAGTGTTTTTCAATAGTCTGGCTATCAGCAAAAATCTGCATCAGGGTATTGTAAAACTGAGATTGTTTGAGAGGCTTGTTAACCAATCCCGCTACATTAACACCCTGGGCTTCTAGTCGTCGCAGTACCTCGGTATTGCTGGCATAATTAAACATGACTAAATTAAAGGGTTTTTGGCGGTATTTACCAGCAATCATCTGTTTTTCTAATTGGCGAATTCGACTCGCCAGGGTTGCCTCATCCATATCTGGCAAATTGATGCCCAAAATAATTAAATCCAATCCGGGGTTATCATGCAAAACCTTTAAGGCATCAGCGCCAGTTTTGACGCGCACGGGAACCATACCCCAAGATTTAACCTGACGGATAAGCAGTTTTTGATTAATGTCGTGATGTTCAACAATTAACACTTTCTTACCATGAAGGAAATCATCACTAAATTCTCCCAAATCGGGGGTATTAAATCCGCTACAAACTATGGTAAAATAGAAGATAGAGCCAGGTCTGAACACCTGTGGGCGCACAAAGTCGGGGGGAGGATTTCCGGCGACACTAGATATCAAAGATGAGGTTTCATCGTGATATTCATCGAGCAAATTGACCCAACTAGCCACCCACATTTTCCCATTCATTAATTGACTCAACCGCTGAGAAATTGCCAAACCTAAACCAGTGCCTCCATATTCCCTGGTGGTGGAAGCGTCAACTTGAGAAAAGGCTTTAAATAGGCGATCTATCCGGTCGGGAGGAATGCCAATTCCGGTATCTCGGACTTCAAATTGCAGGACGTAATGACTTTCAGTAAAATCAGAATCATCAGATTTTTTGACATCTTTTTTAGCATCGGGATGGGTAGCTTTCACTGCTAAAATTACCTCGCCTTCGGAGGTAAACTTAATAGCATTACTGACCAAATTAACCAACACTTGACGCAGGCGAGTGACATCACCCAGGATAGTTTTAGGAGTGGAAGGATCTATGATATAAGCTAACTCTAAACCCTTTTCGGCGGCGCGCCCAGACAGCAATTCTAGACACTCTTCGAGACAGTTACGGAGTTTAAAAGGTTGCTTTTCTAGTTCGAGTTTACCAGATTCAATTTTGGAGAAATCTAGGATATCATTAATAATGGTTAAAAGGGCATCGCCACTGGTGCGGATAGTTTCGACAAAATCTCGCTGTTCGGGGGTTAATTCCATATCTAATAGTAACCCGGTCATGCCAATTACTGCATTCATAGGAGTGCGGATTTCGTGGCTCATGGTTGCCAGAAATTCACTTTTAGCACGACTAGCAATTTCGGCGGCGAGTTTGGCTTCTTCTAAGGCTTGATTTTTGGCTTCGAGGGCGCGATGGCTTTTGACTTCGACTTCTAGTAATTTGGCTTGGGCGATGGTAATTCCTACTTGGGAGGCGACATCTTCGAGAAATTCGATTTCGTCTCGGTTCCACTCGCGCATTTGTTGGCATTGATGCAACATAATAATGCCATTGGGTTCGTCTTGATAGGAAGTGCGAACGGCTAACATGGATTTTAAGGCCATGCGACGACAGAGGGGAATGGAAGATTCCAGTAAAGGTTCGGAAAAAACATCGGTAGATGCGATCGCTCTATCAGAGGTGAGGAGTGCTTCAATATAGGGATTATAAGATACAGAAATTTCCAGCTTGAGGGTAGACTCATAGCCAGTTTCTAGGTATTCTGCCACACAGGTTAGGTGTGGGTAAGGTTCGGGAATATAGGTATAAATAGAACAGCGGTTAACAGCAAATACCCGACCAATTTGGCTGGCGGTAGTTTGAAATACTTCTTGGGTTTCCAGTTTAGAGCGAACTTTATGGGTAATTTCTTTAAGTAATACTAGATGCTGATTTTGTTGCTGAAGTGCTTGCGCCGCCTGTTCGCGAGCAATTTCACTACCAATATAGGTAGCCATGAGTTTCAGGATTTCCTTTTCAATGGCTCGAAATTTTGAGCGGGGCTGATAACTCAGGAAACTGAGGGTTCCATAGTCTCTACCACTGACGGTGACTTTTACGCCTAGATAGGCTTCAAAACGGCGCACAGCGTAGGCTGGGTGGTCTTTCCAGGGGGAATTCTGGAGTGATTCGATACCTACTACCTCATCAGACCCGGCGGATTCTCCTTCTAAGGTTTGATGGAGGGCGAGGGTATCGCCTTTGGCAAATCCGAAGGTCAAATTTTCAGGAATACGGGTGGCGATCACTTCATAGCGCCCCCCCCAGACGCGCCCTAGCAGTCCTATTTCCACACCAAAGCGATCGCATCCCATTTGTAAAAGACGGGTGATACGGGTATCAAAATCGGCGTTAGAACCAATAGTTGCTTCATAAAGCTGAGTCATCGCCTCGGATCTTTCTTGCAATTCGTTGGGCCAGGTGCATTGTGGGGGGACAGACGGGACCGGAACCCTCGGCGGATTTTTAACTTCTGGCCGGGACTGAACTTGCTGGGCGAGTTTAGCTAGGGCGGCGTGCATCGATTGGGGACGCAATGCACCCATAAGGATGGTGCTAGGGGACATAACGCTGATGGGATAGTTGCGCTCATCCATCACTACTAGGGGTAGTTGGTGATAGTATTTCCCCAGAACTCTTAGGGCGGCTCCTAGGGTAATGCGCGATCGCACAATTACGGCTGGGTTATTACAGATGCTATGGGCTGGGGTTGTGTAAAAATCCACCCCTAAAGCTACCAGGGTGAGAATATCTTGGCTGGTGACAACTCCCACTAATTTAATCGCCTGTTTATCGGAATTGGGTGCTGATGTGTTCTCTGGGGGGGGGACGGTTTCGGTGACAACTACAGATGGCACTCTGTACCTGGACATTAACTTAGTTATATGGAAAATCGAGGAGGAGGAGGGGGCGTGAACTAGCCTAGATGTCTGATTGCTGGCAATTTGACTCAGTTGGATTACGTCTTCTGGTACAAAGGTCTGTTGGGACTGAGGAGCGACGGACGAGGGACTACGACCATTGGTAGAATAGGATAATGACTGAGGCTTTTTCTGGCTTTTATTGCTCCGAGATAGACAGAGGAAATTTTCCGGACAGATCATCCCGGTGACTTCCCCCTGATCATTGACAATGGGTAAATGGTGGATCTGGTTTTGCTCCAAGTAAGCAAACAGGGTAAAGATATCGGTCAGGTCCGACTCTTTGGCGCTAATCACAGACCGAATCATAATCCGAGAGATGGGAAACCCACAGAGGCGATCGTTAATTGAGCAAAGTTCCACGATATCCTGGACTGTAAAAATCCCCACCAATACAGAATATACTTCCTGAAGAGTGGTGTTCTCACAACTAACAACTTTTTCCGGTTTTTCTACAATCAATACATAGCTTGACCTGTTGCTACTCATCAGCAAAATGACATCTTCGACAAGAGTATCTGGCTTGGTCGTCAGGGGTTTGCGGTTGATTGCTTGAAAAATGGAGGGAATAAACATGGGACAGCTTCTGGTGATTGGGATTGGAGAAGGTGAGATCGGGAGTGATGGAACATCATTGACTCAAAATGACAAGGGGGCTTAGTGGTTGGGGGGGGGTAAAACCCCCTTTACTATCTCCAGGATAAATTGTATTTGGGGTAAATGTCTGATCTATTTTCCCTTGCATCGGCCAAAATCTATATAAAATAAGGATTAGGGCTACTTTCAGGGAATCTGAGGGTCATAAATTTCAGCTTACTGATCAGGCTACATCTCCCTTAGAGATTTCCCCCCTACTACTATTGTCAACTTAACCGCCCAGTATTCCCAAATAATCCCTAGTTGGGATCGTTGATGGTCAATGGTATGCTGGGGAATAACTTAAACTCAAGGTTATACACTGCCCACTATCTGCTTATATGGCTATTTTGGATTCTAAAGGTCGCTTATTCGGAAAGGTGAGCATTCTCGACCTCGGCGCTGCGACTGTCATTTTGTTGGTGATTGTCGGAATTTTCTTTTTCCCGGGAACTTCTGGGTCGGTGGCTCAAATTGGGGTCACGACTAAACCCGTGGAAGTTGATGTGATTGCTTTGGGGATGCGCGGACGTAATCCCCAGGATTTTCTCAAGGCGGGAGAAAAGACTAATCTGATTATCCGTAACCAACCCTATGGACAGGTAGACATTAAAGCGGTTGAGTTCCTACCTCGGACTATCCCAGTTACCCAACCTGATGGGAGTTTGAGGGCATTACCTGACCCAACGGCTGATTTTATTTTCAGTAACAATATTTTGCTCACTTTGGAGGGCCAGGGTCAAGTTACTAATACGGGTCCGGTTTTGGGTAATGTCAAAATTCGCATTGGTAATACGGTAGAACTAGAGGGCAATACCTACAATTTTAATGCCAGTGTGGTTGATATTCGGGTTCAGGATTAATGGTGGGTTGATTTCATGCGGATTAAAATTTGTGGCATAACCCGACTAGACCAAGGACAGGCGATCGCCTCTTTGGGGGCGACTGCTTTGGGGTTTATTTGCGTTCCGGCTTCCCCTCGCTATATTAGCCCCGACCAAATTCGGGCGATTACCTCTCACCTACCAGACAGGGTAGACCGGATTGGGGTTTTTGCTAATGCCACTTTTGAGCAAATTTGGGAAACTTTCCATCAGGCTAAATTAACCGGGGTACAACTTCATGGCGATGAATCCCCCTTATTTTGCGATCGCCTACGACAAGAACTTCCCCATGGCGAGTTAATTAAAGCTATCCGGGTTAAAAACCCACAATCTCTCAGCCTAGCTGACAGCTTTATTCCCCATGTAGATGCTTTGCTGCTAGATGCCTATCATGGTCAGCAGTTGGGGGGGACTGGTCTCACCATAGATTGGCAATCTTTGGGTGAGTTCCGCCCCGCCATACCCTGGTTTTTGGCGGGGGGACTTAATCCTGATAACATTATTAATGCTCTCAGTTGCCTACACCCTGACGGTATAGATTTGTCTAGTGGAGTAGAGCGATCGCCTGGAGACAAGGATATGGCTAAAGTTGCTCAACTATTTGAGAACACAAGATTTGCTATAACTCCTGATTAGATTGTATCATTAATCAACAGACAAAAACAACTATACCCCTCCGGGGAATGAGTATCTAATGACTACTGATCAACCCCTTGGTTCTGTGATTCAAGGTTCTTTGACAAAGGGACTGGAAGTGCGACTACACGCCGATGTTTCCGTCGAGGACATGAGAGTTGGTAAGTTTTTGGTAGTCTATGGAATGCGATCGCATTTCTTTTGTTTACTAACTGATGTCTGTCTAGGAACCTCTAGCCCCCGTATTCTTAGCAATCCTCCTCTACCGGAAAATGATTTTCTCCAAGCTGTGTTAGCCGGAAATAGCACCTATGGAACTATTGAACTTAGTCCCATGTTAATGCTGAATCGGGATGTCTGCGATCGCTATGATATTCAACTCAAGGTTAACGGAAATGGTAACGGTGCCGCCTCTTTTCAACCTAACACCAACACCGAAGAGTTTGAACTACTCCCCGTTAAAACTATCCCCACCCACTTCTCTCAGGTCTACGAAGCTAAGGAACGAGATTTTCGGGTGATTTTTGGCTGGGAAGATGACCCCCAACGACGTAATTTTGCGATCGGGGAACCTATTGATATGCCAGTTCCCGTCTGTCTTGACCTCGATCGATTTGTGGAACGCAGTAACGGTGTTTTTGGGAAATCGGGAACCGGAAAATCTTTTTTAACCCGGTTATTATTATCGGGAATTATTCGTAAACAAGCGGCGGTTAACTTGATTTTTGATATGCACTCTGAATATGGTTGGGAGGCTGTATCGGAAGGTAAACAATTTAATACGGTTAAGGGATTACGACAACTTTTTCCGAATCAAGTAGAAGTCTATACTCTTGACCCAGAGTCTACCCGCCGCCGAGGAATTCGAGACGCTCAAGAGTTGTATTTGAGTTACAATCAGATAGAGGTAGAAGATTTAAACTTAGTTCAACGGGAATTAAATCTCTCGGAAGCTGCTTTAGATAACGCTAATATTCTCTGTAGTGAGTTTGGTCAGGATTGGATTTCCCAACTGTTGGGGATGACTAATGAAGAAATCCAAATATTTTGCGATGAACGCCGGGGTCATAAAGGGTCGATTATGTCCCTACAACGGAAGTTGATGCGTCTGGAAAATTTGAAGTATATGCGGGCTAGTTGTCCGTTTAATTATATCGATCGCATTCTTCAGTCTCTGTCGGCTGGAAAGCACGTTATTGTTGAGTTTGGTTCCCAGTCGGATATGTTATCCTATATGCTGGTAACTAATATGATGACCCGCCGCATTCACCAGTCCTATGTCCGAAAAGCTGAAACATTTTTGGCTTCTAAAAATCCTAGCGATCGCCCTCAACCTCTGGTTATTACCATCGAAGAAGCTCATAGATTTCTCGATCCAGCCGTAGTTAGGTCTACTATTTTTGGCACTATTGCTAGGGAAATGAGAAAGTATTTTGTCACCCTATTAATTGTCGATCAACGTCCGTCAGGAATTGACTCGGAGGTGATGTCTCAAATAGGGACTCGTATCACCGCTTTATTAAACGATGATAAAGATATTGATGCGATTTTTACTGGGGTTTCTGGTGGTCAAAATTTGCGATCGGTTTTGGCAAAACTAGACTCTAAACAACAGGCTTTAGTTTTAGGTCATGCCGTCCCTATGCCTGTGGTAATTCGCACTAGACCATACGATGAGACATTTTACCGCGAAATTGGGGATATAGCTTGGGAAGAAATGCCGGACGAGGTAGTTTTTGAAGCCGCCGCGACCGCTTTAGATGACCTGGGATTTTAGCGACGCTGCGATCGCTTTTGTTGCCAATATCGGAATAAAGGCACACTCACAGTATAAATGGCGATCGCTGCTATCAATCCCATCACAGTCGATCCTAACAATAAAACCGCCGCCAATTCTGCCCCAGTTTCTACAAGTTCACTAAAATCTTTAACTGATTGTAGATTGACATGATCAGTCATTAGCGAAAATTGATGAATTCCTAGCAGCCACATCCCGAATTTCAAGTTAAAAAAGAATAGGGGAACATAGGTGAAGGGATTACTCACCCAAGTTCCCGCCACCGCTAGGAGTTTATGACCTCGTAAAATAACCGCAACAGCCACCCCGATAATTGCTTGAAACCCAAAAAATGGAAAAAAACCAGCAAACACACCCGCCGCCAGACCCCTCGCCAAATATTCTGGTTGTCCTCGCAGACTGATTAACCGCAGATATCCTAACCTTAACCACCGCCACCAATATACCCATCTTCCTTTCTGCGGCGGATATTCAGATAATCGATACACAGATAATTTCTCCTTGCTGCCATTTCTGCCATTTAAATTTTGATTATACAACTTATCCACATTTTTGGGCATGATTTCATGTAATCATTGACAATTGCTGATTTTTCGGTGCATTCCTGAACCTATGAATTATGGCGGGTTCGGGGGTTGCCTCTTGCTAAATTACACCGAATATGCTATAATATATCGGAAAAACCGACATTAATTAGATTATAAAATATCCAGAATATATGTCAAGTCCCCGTATTCATTCCGACACAATTGAGGAGGTTAAAGAAAGAGCAGATATTTATGATATCATCTCGGAAAAAGTGGTGCTTAAACGCCGTGGTAAAGACTTTGTGGGTCTGTGTCCATTCCATGAAGAAAAAAGCCCAAGTTTTACGGTGAGTCCTAGCCGACAGATGTACTACTGTTTTGGTTGTGGTGCGGCGGGAAATAGCATTAAGTTTTTAATGGAGTTGGATAAATCCTCCTTTGCTGATGTAGTTTTAGACCTCGCGCGACGGTATAATGTTCCGGTCAAAACGGAATCGCCTGAACAGCATCAGGAGTTCCAAAAGACCCTTTCCTTGCGGGAAAAACTCTACGAAATTTTAGCGATCGCCACCAGTTTTTATCAACACGCACTCCGCCAACCCCAGGGAGAAGCAGCTTTAGAATATCTGAAATTTTCCCGTCGTCTGGGAGAGGAAACTATCCAGGAATTTCAGCTAGGTTATGCACCAGCGGGGTGGGAAACCATTTATGGTTACTTAGTAGAACAAAAACATTTTCCGGTAGAATTAGTCGAAAAAGCCGGGTTAATTGTTCCCCGAAAAGCCGGGAATGGTTATTATGATCGTTTCCGCGATCGCCTAATTATTCCCATTTATGATATCCAGGGAAGAGTGATTGGTTTTGGGGGTCGAAGTTTAGGAGATGAACAGCCTAAATATCTAAATTCTCCCGAAACCGAATTATTTGATAAAGGCAGAACTTTGTTTTGTTTAGACCGAGCCAAAAAGGCTATATCCCAACAAGATATGGCTGTAGTTGTCGAGGGTTATTTTGATGCGATCGCTCTCCATGCAGCCGGGATTAATTATGTGGTAGCATCCCTAGGAACTGCACTTAGTATTAATCAAATTCGTCTGCTGCTACGCTATACAGAATCCAAGCAAATTATCCTCAATTTTGATGCAGATGCAGCCGGAACTAAAGCCACCGAGAGAGCCATAGGAGAAATTGAAACTCTCGCCTATCGCGGGGAAGTAAACCTGAGAATTTTAAACCTTCCCAATGGCAAAGATGCCGATGAATATCTATATATTCACACCCGCCATGATTATCAGGATTTACTGGAAAAATCACCCTATTTTTTAGAATGGCAAATCCATCAAATTGTCGGCGGTAAAAGCATCGAAAATGTCGCCGAATCACAGAGAATAGCCACAGCCATGGTGGAATTACTCCGCAAAGTCCAAGATTTAAACCAACGGACTGCTTACATTCAATCATGCGCGGAAATTCTCAGCCAGGGTCAATCACGGTTAATTCCCATGTTAGCCGATAGTCTGCGAAAACAGATTAATAAACCCCTAGTACAAAATCAGCAGAATAAAGCCTCTGATTCCAGGAAATCAGATCTTATTATTTCGGCTCAACGTGACCGGACTCTGTTAGAAAAAGCCGAAGGTTTGTTACTGCGAATTTATCTACACTGTCCAGAGTATCGACAGGAAATAATTAAGGCTTTGGAGGCAGAAAATTTAGAATTTAGTTTAACCAATCATCGTTTTTTGTGGATAAAAATTTCGGAAATCGAGTTAAGTTTACAGGAACAGAAACCCAGAGAAGATATTGATTTGATTTCTCAACTACAAAACTTCGACCGGGAACATTCATCGGAAATCTCGGAAGTCTCTCATTTATTCTACTTAAACGAAAAAACTATTAATGATATTCAACGTCCTAGTATTGGGATTCGCGCCGCTACAGCTTCCCTAGAATGGGTGCTATGTGAAAAACGCTATCTTCAATATTTAGACAAGTGGAAAAAAACTGATATTAAACTTAATTTAGAATTAGCGGAATACTATCAGCAGCAACTCTACGCGGAACAAAAACGGATGAAAGAGTTAGAACAACTACGCATGGTTAAGTTTTCCGAGTTGACTTTTTAATGTAGTTTGGGAAAACTGACCTAGCCTGTCCCTAGTTAATTAACAATGGTCTGATCAACCGGATTAATTCTAAGAAAATTCTCATAAACTTATGGCTATCCTGATAGGGATAAAAGCTGATGTATAGGGAAACGTAAACCCCTGTACTAAACTATGTTAGCTAAAACTATCATCCTATCTATTTATGCGATCGCAGGTATTTTGGCCATGACTCCCATGGTATTAGCCAGCGAATTTACAGAGGATCACCTATCAGAAGAGATAGCCGAAGCCGCCTCCAGAGAGGAAGCGGAAGCCGATCGCGTTCAGCAAACCAGACCCCCCAGAGGCTAATCAATTACAAATATTAGGATTAATCGCCGGGTTATTATTATGACGATTTAAATAATTTTGAAGGCGATCGCAAGCCTGATCCAGTAAATAATCAACCTGGTTAAAATTGCTATAATCCAACTCCCAAAATACCATGCGGTTGTCAGCATCAGTAGCCACCAACATTTGGTCATCAGCACTAAAATGCACCGATAAAACCGGTTTAATTCCCACTTCCAGAGTCGTGATTAACTGACCAGAACGATCCCAGAGTTTCACCGTCCCATCCTGACTCGCGGAAGCCAGTATCTCCCCAGTTGAATTAAAACTCAAATCAAACACCACCCGGTTATGTCGTCCTATGGTAGTAGTTGTAATTGGTTTCCAGTCCGAGGTTTCCCACAATTTCACCGACCCATCCCCCGTCCCCACAGCCAGCAGAGTTCCATTAGGACTAAAAGCCACCTTAGAGAAGTGACTACCCTGGGAAAGGTCGCGAATTAAAGAACCGTTAATATCCCAAATTTTAATAGTATTATCACCCACAGAAGCCATGATTTGAGCTTGTTGATTAAAACTAATATCATTAATTCTATCCGTATGTCCAATCAGAGTAGTTTGTAATACTCCATTGATATCCCATAACCGAATGATTTGGTCATCACTAACCGAAGCAATTTTTTGACCATCAGGACTAAAACTCACCGTCCACACTGGGAAATCATGGTTGATAGTCCTTAAAACATCACCTTCTGTATTCCAAATTTTCACCGTTTTATCATTACTAGCAGAAGCAATCAGTTGACTATCAGGACTAAAGCTGATATTATTAACAGTATCCGTATGTTCATCAAACATTAGCCTAATATTTAGGGAATTAGTCTCCCATACTATCGCCATATTATTGCTGGAGACTGAAGCTATTAACTCACTATTCGGACTAAAAACAGCGTTATAAATATCCCTAGGAGATTGCCAGACTCTGGGGAGGTTTTGTAGTCCCCAAAAACGGATAGAACCATCAGCACTGGCGGAAATTAGCGTTTGACTGTCGGGAGCAAAAACCGCATGATTGACAGTATTTCTATGACCCCGGAGAGTAGAAACCAAAATTCCCTCATAGTTCCAAAGTTTGATAGTTGTATCGGTGCTGGCTGTCACAATCAGGCGACCATTTGGACTAAAATTAACGCTATTTACTGATTTTTCATGACCTGTTAAAGTTTGAGATAATGTCCCATCGAGGTTCCACAGTTTCACCGTATTATCATTACTAGCAGAAGCCAAAATTTGAGAATCTGGACTAAATTTAACACTCCAAATGGCTTGGTCATGACCCTGAAAACTGGTGATTAACTCCCCCTGACGATTCCATAATTTAATTACCCCCATTTCATCAGAGGAAACAATCAACTGTTCATCTGGACTAAAACTGACCGACAAAACCTCCGCTTCGTGTCCGGTTAATATGGCTATGGTGTCACCGTCACGACTCCACAGACGAATAGTTCCATCTTCACTAGCGGAGGCTAACTGCTGACCATCTGGACTAAAACTCAGCCATTGTATATCTCTGGTATGTCCTATTAGGGTATTAATTAAAGTTCCATCAGGTCGCCAGAGTTTGATATTTTCATCTTCCCCCGCTGAAGCTATAATCAATTCTTGACCGGAGGAATTGGGACTAAAAACCACGCGGCGAATTTTGCGTTTATTGGCTAACCAACTTCCTATTAATTCCCGATTTTGGTTCCAGATCCTGATTGTACCATCTTGATCGCCTGATACTATTTGATCACCAGTAGGGTTAAAACTGAGGCTGAGAATACCGCCAAAAGATTCAGATAGGCGATCGCGTTCTCTAAAGATATTATTGACTTCCCACAGAGAACTAGCGGTGCGGCGTTCAATTTCCGTAACGGGTTGGCGTTGCAGAATTCTACCTGCTTCCATAGCAGTTAGGGAGGCTTTCAGTTGATCCGTTTCCCCTTTTAACAAAGCCAAATATTCATAATTAAACCTGGCTAATTTTAGTTGTTTTTCCTGGGTTTTAGTATTGTGCCACAGCATTAATACGGCTATTGATAATAAACTCAACCCTATACATAATCCAATCGTATTAACCAGCCTTTTCCTCAAAACTTGATTGATTTCGGTGATTTCGGCTTCAGCTTCCTGTCTTTTTTGTTTCTCATTTTGCAGCTTATAAACTAATTCACTACTCCGTTGTTCCCGAATAAAAGATACTAGATAATCATGGACAAGCTGATAACGTTCCTCTGGAATTTCTGGGAGTAAACAGACCAACCCGGATAACACGAATATTTTTAAGACTGTATCTAGTTGATCCGTGATTTTTAGGTTATCCGCCAAACTTTGTAAATCTCTATTCAAAGCATACCGAGTTTTTAAGGGTCGGTTGTTATATTCATCTGTGAGTAAATATAAGACTAATTCGGCGATGTCTTTATTTTCCTCGCCACAGTCTGCCACTACTTCCTCTAAATAACTCTCTACTAACCGCCTTTTCGGTCCTTGGAGGCGATATTCTTCCAAGGTGGTGATTTGATTGGTGTAAAGTTGAGAACCGACAATTTGTAGTTCAATGGGTCGGACTTCTCCCGACTCTCCTGCTAATTCTTGCACCAGTTGTTTAATTAATTCCGGTTCCAAGATAAATTGAGTTTTGGCGGTTAAATTTTTGATAACTGAGGCGGCATCTTCCGGGATGAAATTACCCAAATAATAGAGAATATTTTTATCTAAAATATTGTCGTTAACCGCATCAAAGTATTTTAAACGATTTCCTTCTAGTAGGTGGTGTAAATAGTCCTGACGCAGTGCAAAAATAGTCTTGATATAGGGAATATTCAAACATTCCCGTAAAAATTGATAAAATTCTTCTCGCTTTTGGGGTTCCTTGGTGGCTACGAAAAACTCTTCAAATTTATCGAAAATAATAATCATCACTAAATTCCGATAATTCAGAACCTGTAGTTGGTCTAAAATTTCGGTCGGGTTAGTTAAAAATCCTGAGTCTAATTCAGAGTTATCTAATTGAGATAAAGCTCTGGCGATCGCATTACTGAGTCCCCCCACCCAATTAGTATAAGTTTTTTGATAAATCGGGAGAACTCGCCTGGCTTGAATCAATGTATTTTTATGTCTCAGTTGGGGAATGAGTCCCGCTTGCAATAGAGAACTTTTCCCGACTCCTGACTGTCCATAAATTATGGTTAATTTATATCTGTCTTCCCCCAGCCGCTTCATTAATTGGTCAATATCTTGCAATCTTCCCGAGGCGGTCATTTCCGAATTAATTAAAGTCCTATCTTCAGATTGGGGATAACTGGGATTAGTAATTAACTGGCTTTGCTGTAATGCACCCGCACCAATAAAAGGCCGAAAACTAAACTGTTGTTCGATTTCCCGCTGTTGCTGTTTCACTTGATAGGCGGCGAGATATTCACCCTGTCTAAAATAGCTGTAATGTAACTGTTTAAAAATTTTAATATATAGTTCTGGATCATAACAAGGTTTGGTCAAATTCTTGGCTTGTTTAAAAGTAGCGATCGCCTCTTCATGTTCTCCCAAACCCTGTTGAGATCTCCCGAAACACAGCAAATACCATCCCCAATGATAAGAACGTTCCCAATCCAACTTTCGTAAATATTCATAGTTCCGGATCTCCTTCCCCTCCTTAACCTGGGAATTTTGCGATAAATTACTGTTGATAATTTCCAGAGATTTCTGTATAATATACTTAGCGGTTTTAAAGTTACCATTAGCTAATTGTACTTCCGCCAAAAAGTGGTAGGCGCGCGCTGTCCTAAAGGAATGGGACTGATTTTGATGCAAGTCCAAGGCCCAATTAGCCACTTCATCCAACTCTGACCAATTTTCCAAATAGTGTAATATTTCCCCCAAAGCATTAATAAACTTTGCCACCAAATCCGGTCGATCAGCCGATTCAAATTCCTGTAAAGATTGCCGATAATAATCCTTGGCTTTGGCGCAGGCTTCCCACTTTTCCCCCCGGTTCATCATCCCATAGTAACGCCACCAGAAACCCAAATAAAACAGAACATGACCACAGCCTAAGCGGTTGTTAGTCTGCTGCCACAATGTTAAACTCCGTTGGTAATGCTGCAATGCTTCCTGAGTAGTATGATCAGCAATTCGACCCAGTATCAACTCTAAACTAGCTTCTAAATCCTGATCAAGAGTTACTCCCCGTCGTTGGAGGTCCTGTTGTGCGGATTCTAGTTCATTGCGTAGGGGAGAACCGCTTTCTAACTCCAGGGTAGCCTCATCTAAAAAAATAGTTGCGCCACTATCGAGTAACTGTTCTAAAATCTGATTACTGGTCTGTTTCAGGAAGTCAATGAGATGATCAGTTTCAACCTCGAAGTGAATTGTAGTTGCAAAACTATGAAAATCTGGGACTAAGCGAATCATCATCGACACCAATTGATCGCTTACCCACAAAATCAACGGAAACTCAAAATTGCGGAATTCCTCCCGCATTTGATTAGTCGCCTTGAGTACCCCCTGCAAATTATTCACCGACTCCAAGCCAAACACCATCAAAGCTGATGGCATTTCCCCCTGTAGGGTATCAAAAATGGTCGTATAGAGAGTTTTAGCCTTGGGGTCCAAAACTAATTCTTGAATGGGAACAGGACAATCTACCCGCAACTGTTGCACAATAGTTTCCCGAACGGAACGATAATTGCAACAGGCAAGAATCAGCGAAAAATCACCCTGGAGGCGAGTAATACTGCGGATTAGGGTTCTGATCGCGTCTTGGTTAGCCTTTTCCCCATCGTACATTTTCAAATTCCATGATTGCTTGGTCAACCTGGCACAGGTTCTGCATGGCGCGATCGCACATCAAGCTATTTAGCCGGGGAAAAGCGCCAAAACCATCTTAGCCTAGTTTCCCCTAAGCGATCGCATTAAACTCCTCACTTACCAACCGTCGCAGGATCTCAGTTACTTCTGCAGCCATACGAGCATCTAGCCGGACTGATTCCTGATTATAATCTTGAAAATTAGCGATGGGAATAGATCCTCGCAAAGTCATCGAGATGCTTCGTAATCGAGAAGGTTCTCTAGCCTGATACATTTACGCGACATTTATCCGGCTATTGCCTGACAATGCGACGATAGCACTATTACCCGTTAAGGTAACAGAGGCGGTATCCCGCAAAGCTTTTAGAAAGATTCCAAAAGCACCGTTCCAGTCCCTGGGTAGAGTGAACCCGCACTCAGGACATCGGAACACTTTTGAGCCACCTAGCTGGGAATGCACATGACCACAGTGAGTACAGGTTTTGCTGGTGTATTCTTCCGTCACATCTACAACTGTGGTTCCAGTTATTTCCCCTTGATGTCTCAGGGTTAGTTTGAATCGATAATGCGCCCATGTCAGCATGGCGCGGGCAGTCTTGGATTTGATTAGACGCTTCACCTTGGCAACCATGTTGGAAGTCTCGAAGGTCGGCAGAAAAATTATACTGTAGTTATGAGTCAAGTAGTGAGCAATTTGTTTGTGGGCCTCATCCACTAGATTGCGGATTTTGGTTCTCATTCGTTGAGCCGCTTGCCTCATCCGTCGCCTTCTTGAACGACAGGGTTCCTTGGCGATTCGGCTCATCAAATCATCCAAATGTTGACATAGCCTAGTAATGCCTCCAATATCCCCGGAGCCCAATTCCAGAAACCGAGAGCCATCAAACCCAGTTATGAAAGTTCGCACACCCGGGTCTAATGCAATCACGCCAGTAGCGTCAGTTGGGGTAACGGCAACTGGTTCAGGGAAAATCGCCAACCATCGACCTTTGGTAAACACCAACTGAGTCCCTTGCCCGCAAGTTTTAGGGATAGCTTCGGAAACCATGAAAGTTAATCCTTTCGTTAGTCTTGGATACCAACTCCCTGAAGAGAAATTAGTATCGTTAAACTTGATGGCTTGAGAACTATCCCGACAGCTCCTAAACCTTGCGCCAGGACTGGCTGAAAAGGCGAGATAGGCATCAAAGATGGCATTTTGCCGAATGTGGCAGGGTGTTTCTTTGACCCATTCGGGTAAGTCACTCTGCATCACTTCCGCAGCGTAACTTTAACTTGCTTAGTCGTTTACCACTCCGGGATAATGCAATTGCTTGGTTGTAGCAATACCGACAAGCGGCCAGCCATTTACGCCAGACTTGATTTAGCTCGGGGCTGGGGTAAATCCGGATCTTCTTTGACCTGAGTTTTGTATTTACTCCGTCCGTATAATCTGGAGCTAAAGCAGTGGAGGAGGGCGAGGATGTCCTCAACCATTTCTGGTTCTGGACTGAGACTTGTCTGGTTGAGAACCATGAGTGAGCACCTGTTTTACTCACAGAGCCATCGAAACAAGTCAAATCCCCATATTGCCAATCAGTCTTTATGGGCAATGACAACCATGCGGACATCTCCTGACAAATGATGTCCCAGTCAGGCCAGCATTTTCTTTCCCTTGAAGTTGAGCCCGCCTCGGATTTCTGAGACGACTTCTGCTTCGGGGTAGAGGTTGGACAGTGCGGCCACCTGTCGGTTGAGGTCTGACTGCTGGGCGTGGCTACTAACTCTGGCATAGATAACGACTTTGCGTTTGTCACTGCCTGATTTGGCAGCAGTATATCACTCAACGTTGTATCGTCGTTGCCCAGCGGGGGTTCTGATGGTCTCGATTGAGCCATTTTCGTCCCATCTGCGGAGTGTTCTTTCATGGACTCCAAGGATTTGGGCCGCTTCCTTGGGTTTGACATATCTGGCAATAGGTTTATCCTCAACTCTTCTCGCTTCTTATACCATATTGCCCTAAAATATTAACCTAATTTGAGATTAAATCATGCTCTCCAGTCTGGCTAGGAAGCCGATCTATAAACTGCACAAAAGCCACTAATGTGGTTTCAATGCTGTTGCGAAGTTGACTAGGGCCATGTCCCAACTTCGATAGGATTACCGGAGCATAAATCATGTCGGTCAATCCTAAAGCATCTAAGGCAACATCTACAAATCTAGCCGTATCCTGACCCAAAGCTGGAATCACATATTTAAGGGTTTCCCAAGTCACCCCCGGCAGTCGAGCCGATGGGGTAAGATGATAATGCCATCTTACCATAGAAATTATCCGAGTTAGATCATAGGCAGATAACAGATTATCACCTCGCGGAGTATCATCCACGGCAGATAATAGCACCTTTTTGGTTTTGGCATCCACCAATCGCGGATTTTGAATAAACGCATCCTCCCCGTAGTCCCCGCGAAATTCTAGGTTTTGATTACCTGTGATTTCTATTAGCCAACGTTCTAAACCAAAACGGGACTCAAATCGCTTTAACATCCCTGAAAAGGCGTTATAAGTCCCAATTTGTCTTCTGTAGCTGACCACATCAGCCATAGCATCAATAAAGGAAAAATCCGGCTTTTTACCTTGAGGATCTCGAAATACCCAGTTCTTAATCTGAGCATCGGGAAATTTAGTATTTACCTGGGATCATATATTTAAACCTGCTATAATTTTGGTGGTACTCCCAAACTGGACTTTCTCCAGGGCATTTTTTCCCATCCACATAGTTTGCAATTGGTCATCAACAAACCGACCTACACAAACGCAGGCCTGTAGAATATCGGGGTCCAAGAAGTTCAGGTGGGTGGTGTTGATTTGGGGAACTTTTCCTCGATTAGGATAGGGGCTAAAATCCATGGGTTTCTGTTCCAAGTAAATTGGATAGTTGGAAAGTTCGGCTTGATATGGGGAATTCTCAATCCCTCTATCCAAAAAGGCTAATTGGCTGGCATTCGCCTCCTGGTCTAGTTCTATCTGGAGGAACTTCTCGAAAACAGCAGCCCGGTTTTTAGCTTGTGCGAGCAAGGTCTGGTTCATTGTCTATGGTGGGTTGTGCATTTTCTCAAATGCGATCGCGTTTTCGATAATATCATTGCTGGTATCAGTTACAGCCTGTTCAGAAATCATCTGATCACCTCTCAAAGTCCCTCTCCCTCTCTGGGATCCAGATTTAGGGTGAGGGCAATGTATTAAGCGATTGGTGAACAAGCTGTAAGATCAGATAAAATGTAGAATCAAATTATTGTTGCTCAATTGCTACACAAAGCGCCTATGTCTACTCTAGCACCAGTAAAAACAGAGTACGAGGCTGTCATTGGCTTAGAAACTCACTGTCAGCTTAGTACCCAAACTAAAATCTTCTCTAACTCCTCTACCGAATTTGGTGCTGATCCTAACACCAATATTGATCCTATATGTCTAGGGCTGCCGGGAGTGCTTCCGGTTTTAAATCAAAAGGTATTAGAGTATGCGGTCAAGGCGGCGCGCGCCCTCAATTGTGAAATTGCGCCCTATAGTAAGTTCGATCGCAAACAATATTTTTATCCAGATCTGCCTAAAAATTATCAGATTTCCCAATTCGATCTACCTATTGCTACTAATGGCTGGCTGGAAATTGAAATTGTTGATGAGAACAATAATCCTATCCGTAAACGCATAGGTATTACCCGCCTCCACATGGAAGAAGATGCGGGAAAACTTGTCCATGGAGGTAGCGATCGCCTGGCTGGTTCTACCTATTCTATGGTAGACTTTAACCGGGCAGGTATTCCCCTAGTCGAAATCGTTTCGGAACCTGATATCCGTTCGGGTTTAGAGGCGGCTGAGTACGCCCAAGAATTGCGCCGCATTGTCCGCTATTTAGGCGTTAGTGATGGGAATATGCAGGAAGGTTCCCTACGTTGTGATGTCAATATTTCTGTGCGTCCCGTCGGTCAAAAAGAATTTGGTACTAAAGTTGAAATTAAAAACATGAACTCCTTTAGTGCCATTCAAAAAGCGATCGACTACGAAATAGAACGCCAAATTGCCGCCCTAGAAGCCGGACAATCTCTTATTCAAGAAACCCGTCTCTGGGAAGAAGGCAGCCAACGCACTATCAGCATGAGAAGTAAAGAGGGTTCGAGTGATTACCGCTATTTTCCAGAACCTGACCTTCCTCCTATTCAAGTATCAGCGGAACAATTGAAACAATGGGAGTCGGAATTACCAGAACTTCCCGCCCAAAAACGACACCGTTACGAGACGGACTTGGGATTATCTCCCTATGATACCCGTGTCTTAACGGACGATCGCACTGTGGCGCAATATTTCGAGGCTACAGTCGCAGCAGGTGCAGATACTAAACAAGCGGCTAACTGGTTAATGGGGGATATTACGGCATATCTGAAAAATGAAAAACTGGCAATTACTGACATTCCCCTTAAACCCGCAGAACTAGCGGAACTAATTAATCTGATTGGCGAAAATACCATTAGTGGTAAAATCGCTAAAGATATTCTGCCGGAACTTTTGGCTAAGGGTGGTTCCCCCAAACAAATGGTGGAGAAAAAAGGCTTAATTCAGATTTCCGATACAGGGGAATTAGAAGCGATTATCGATGAAGTTATAGCTAGTCATCCCCAGGAAGTTGAAAAGTTTAAGGCTGGTAAAACTAAGCTAAAAGGTTTCTTTGTGGGACAGGTGATGAAGAAAACCCAAGGACGCGCCGACCCGCAGTTAACCAACAAGTTAATCTCTCAAAAACTCGAAGGTTAGTTAGTTCTTGTCAGCAGCCCTATCTCCCTCCCACGGGGAGGGTTGCTACACCCCCCCCTAAATCAACTACCGATTAATCGTGATTTTTTCTTCTAAGCAAGAACGCAGCATTCCGGCGTTAAATAGCATGGGTAGAAAATGGATACTATTAACTTCCCGAAAATAGAATAAAATCGGTATAGGCGACCAGAAAATCTCCCAGTTTGTCCATTCTCGATAGGGAAAACGCCGAATCATCTTACCTGAACGATATATATCTAAATCTGTGGGGGTAAACTGTAGGCGTATGGTGGCTGTCTGAATGGCTAGGAATAGTCCAAACAAAGACACGGGAAGGGCTACCCATTTCAGAATCAGAAATAAGGGGATTGAACTAAGTACCAACACCACGGGAATGACGTAACTGGGGGGAAGTTCGACTATCGGAGGTAGTTGGCTGGTTTCTGAAGTTGTGGTCATAAGTGCTTTATAATTGATTTTTGAGAGTTTTCTATGACAATTTATAGGTATATGCACAAAATGTCGATTTTGTCAAGCGGTGATTTTTTGGCCCTCTGGCGATCGCCTAAAACTCGTGCATCGTGAATTTTAAATTGTGGCGACAAAATAATCATACCAGCGACGCAGTGGGGGTTTCAGCGATTATTTTTACAAATAGACACAGTAAGCCCTTGGATGCGATTATTTTTAGAGTAGCACAACCCCTATAAACTCGTCAACAATTTGAGAGAGATTCTCAATAAAAATTTAACAATTCTTAACGTCGATTGAAAATCAAAAACTCTTTGGCGAAAGATATTAGTAAAATTTAACTATTTAGTTTTGTACAATAGACTTTTGAGTGGGGGATGATCGACGGATATTGTCGTATGATCCAGTCAAGGTAGAACAACAGTAGTTATTATTGGTGGTTATGGGGTTTTGGAATCAGGTATTGAGCCATCAAAAGTCTTTAAGTGCCGTCTGTAGCGTCTAAGCAGCAAGTTAAAGCTATCAAATTGAGGTAAGTTAGATGAAACATTATGTTTGTGTGACGATTGGGATTAACCAGTATCAATTCCTGCAACCCCTAAGTTACGCCCAAAGGGATGCAGAAGCTCTCAATCAGTTCTGGGCTGAAGATGCTGGTTTTGCGAGCGATCGCTGTGTGTTGATCACGGATACATCCCCGGAAACGTGGGATATGCCGACTTATCCAAGCCGGGGAAACCTGTTAGACTGGATGGAAAGTATCTGTCGAGAACAACTACAGGCGGAAGATACCCTATTTTGCTTTTTTAGTGGCTATGGCATTCATCATAAAGGGCAAGATTATCTAATACCTATTGATGGCAGCCCAGAGAACCTGGAGGAAACGGCTATCCCGATCAGCCTACTGTTTAAGCATTTAAACAATGCACCTACGGATAATATATTACTGCTGTTGGATATTAACCGGACTCAGGGAGTACAGGTAGGCGATCAGATTGGAGGGGAGACGATCGCCTTATCGGAAAAATTTAGGATTCCCACGATCTTATCTTGTCGTCCTGACGAAGTATCTCGGGAAACCTCCTCCTTACGACATGGCTTTTTCACCGCCGCCCTATTAGAAGGTTTGAAATCAGGAAAGTGTCAGACTCTGGCTGATTTGAAATCATTTTTAGGCGATCGCCTTCCCGAATTGACCGATCAACATTTACGACCCTTACAAAACCCAGTATTTGCGATCGCCACCGCAGAACAGACCCAATTGCGACTCAAACCGGAACCAGCCAAAGCCATGGCGGCGGCGGGAAACCATCAGAGCAATTCTGCGGTCAATAGCACTTTTGCGCCCAAGCAAAATGGCAGCCACCCGTCAGCTTTACCTAATCTGAAGTTGTCTTCACCGTTCAAAACCGCCCCGGGAAGCCAACCAGACCCCAGTGAAAACCCCACAGAACCATTAAATCACGATCCGGCCTCTGAATCTTCCCCAGAAGCAGCAGACCCCAGCCAAAAGACCAATGAACAGCCCCAGGAAGAAATTATGTCAGACAGATCATTCTTTCAACAGCTTATTATCTGGAGTGGTGCGATCGCTGTACTACTGTTATTGGGAGTTTTCTATACTAACCGATCCCTATTCGTAGGTTCGCAACCCTCTACCACTCCCTCTTTACCTCCTATGGAGTTATCCCAACCACCCACCCCGGAAACTACCGACCCCACAGAAACCGAAGCGCTAACGCCGCCAGAAGCTGTAGTTGGGGATGATGTTCCTGAAACCCCTGCGCCGACTCCTGCTAACGGTGAACAGCTTTTACAGCAGGCTAGAATGATAGTTCAAAATACCTCCGCTTCTCGTTTGAGTCAGGCGATCGTCCAAGCTAATCAAATTCCGAATAATGACCCACTTTATCCTGAAGCACAATTAGCTATTGAACGCTGGAGTCAAATGATTCTCGATATCGCAGAAGGACGGGCGGCTATGGGGAATTGGTCGGAAGCGATCGCCGCAGCATCTTTAGTCCCCGAAACTAAACGCCCTATTTATGAACAGGCGCAATTGCAAATTCAAAATTGGCAACAGCCTCTCACACAACTGCGCGAGAATCAAGCTAAAATTGAGGCGGCTCGCTCTCAAATTCGGCCGGGACAGGCTTCGACCTATAGTAATGCGATCGCTGCTGTCTCTACCATTGGTCCGGAAGAATTGGGTTATGACCAAGCCACCGAAGCGATCGCTCGCTGGAGTGGTGAAATTTGGAAACTCGCTCAGTCCCGCGCTCAAAATAATCAATTTGAGTCTGCTATTTTGGCAGCCGTTTTAATTCCAGAGGGAACCCCACCATATACGGCGGCTCAACAGGCGATCGCTCAATGGCGAGCCAGAACACCAAATCGAAACCAGACACAGAATTGATCCGTTAATCCCCCAAGCTAAAATATGTCTCTGGTGAGAGGGCAGACAACACTTGTCTGCCTTATTTTATAGATGGGAACATACCATTAATCATTCATTATCCAATTCTGAGCCAAATTTCAGATAACTGTTCCCGAAAACTCAGAAATAGCAGCTTTACTGAACCTATCGACTTAATTACCCGATTCAGGATAATTGCATCTTCTCCATAGTCCTAGGTGGGATTTGCTAGTTGACACAAAATTGTTAAATAATGTTAACATATAAACCAATGCTCACCTATTCTGATTTTTTGCACTCTCCTGAAAATCTTTAAATATTTAACCAGAGCCGGAGCATTTTCCATGACATCAGGGTTTATTTATCAGTCTATTAAACGCTATTTCCGAGTTATTAAACGCCCCAATACGCCTACTTTGTGGGCGTTTGGTGTGATGGGCTGTTTCAGTGCGATCGCTTGGGGTTGGGTGTCTGACCAGCCGCTAATCAGGGATTTTTTTCAGCTACTATATTTCCAGCAAAAAAACCCACCGATATGGTTGCAATTGCCGTATATTCCGAGTAGTTATTTATGGTTGCCCACCATTTTATTAAGTGCGATCGCCTTCATTATTACCAAAATTTACCCTAAACCTACAGCCAGATCAAGGGCGATAATTGTCGCCATAATTTTAGCATTAACTATCCGTTATCTACTATGGCGATCGCTCTCTACCCTCAACCTCAGCGACCCCCTCAATGGTTTATTTAGCCTCACTCTAATGGGTCTCGAAATTTACATTATTGGTGCCAACATAATTCAAGTTTACTTAATTGTAAATAGCACCGATAGAAGCAGCCAAGCCGACCAACTCCAACAGTCAGTTATTCAACGAAAATTTACCCCAACCGTTGATATTTTAATCCCCACCTACGACGAACCCTTATTTATTCTGAGGCGCACAATTATCGGCTGTCAAGCCTTAGACTATCACCAAAAAAAAGTCTACCTTTTAGATGACACAAACCGCCACCAAGTCAAACAATTAGCCCAAGAATTAGGCTGTCATTATCTCACTAGACCTAATAACCTTCACGCCAAAGCTGGAAACCTTAACCATGCTTTGAAATTCACAAGTGGCGAATTAATTACAGTATTCGATGCCGATTTTATTCCCACCAAAAATTTCTTAACTAGAACAGTAGGATTTTTTCAGAACCCTAACACCGCCTTAGTCCAAACCCCCCAAAGCTTTTATAACCCCGACCCAGTATCCCGCAATTTAGGATTAGAAAATATCATTACCCCCGAAGAAGAAGTATTTTATAGACATATACAACCCCTAAAAGATGGTGCGGGTAGTGTAGTTTGTGCGGGGACATCATTTGTAGTTAGACGCACAGCATTACAAGCCATTGGCGGGTTTGTTACCGAGTCAATTAGTGAAGACTATTTTACCGGAATTACCCTAGCCAGCAAGGGATACAAACTCATTTATTTAAATGAGAAATTAAGCGCAGGTTTAGCCGCACAAAGTATCACCGACCACCTTAATCAAAGAATGCGTTGGGCGCGCGGTACATTACAAGCCTTTTTTATAAACTCTAATCCTTTAACCATACCCGGTTTAACCCTCAGACAAAGATTAGCACATTTAGAAGGGTTGCTACATTGGTTTACTAGCATTTCCCGGATTTTTATCCTGTTAATGCCTTTGGCTTATCGTTTTTTAGGTGTGATTCCTATTAAAGCTAGTATCGGGGATTTTATTTACTTTTTAATGCCTTATTATCTGGTGTCTCTCCTGGCTTTTGCTTGGTTAAACCAAAAATCTCGGTCAGCCTTCCTATCAGAAATTTATGCCATTTTCCAATCTTTCCCCATGGCATTAACTGTAATTCAAGTAATGATTAACCCTTTTAAAGGTGGCTTTAAAGTGACTCCCAAAGGTAAAAAACAGCAAAAATTTACCTGTTCCTGGAAATTGGCATCACCTATTATATTGCTATTAATAGCCACAATGGTCAGCCTATTCTGGAATTATCCACTCTTAGCATCAAATGTTGATAATTACCCCGGATTTAATTTGGGTATCATCTGGAGTATTTATAACTTAGTAGTTTTAAGTGTTTCTCTCCTAATTGTCATAGATGCACCACTACCAGATATCTATGACTGGTTCCAATTGCGTCGGTCTGTCAAACTCCAGATTTCTGACCAAGTGCTATGGGGGATAACTCGTCATATTTCCGAAGTAGGCGCAGAAATTGTGGTAACAGAACCCGCCGCCGCCTCTATCCTTCATCAAAAAAAAGGCGAAAAATTCGGATTGTTGCCTTTACAAATGGAAATTATTGATGTACAATTGAGCCTACAGGGAGAAATTACTGATACTCAATGGGTCGGTGAATTTCCCACTATTCGGGTTGAGTTTGAAGCCTTGACAGTATCGCAACATCGACAACTGGTAGAAATGCTGTTCTGTCGTCCAGGACAATGGCAGAATTTGTCAACTCCCGGAGAATTGCGATCGCTATGGTTATTGTTGAGGGTCTTACTCAAACCCAAGTTGATATTTGACCGGAAACCACGCATAACAGCGATCGCAGTTCATCAACATTAATGGCTCATCGATTATTGCATTGGACTCGCTGACTTTCTGTATGGGTGCTACGTTCAATAGTTCTCACATTCATTCCTGGGCTATAGATAGTTGCAGCATCCCAAAGTCTCGCACCATCTAAATTAGCCCCATCCAGATTAGTTCTGCTGTCGATGATAGCCCCACTTAGGTCAGCCCGACTTAAATCAGCATTACTCAAATCAACCCCACTCAGGTTAGCATCAACAAAATTAGCAAAATTAAAGTTTCCCCCCGATAAATTAGAATTACTCAAATTGCTACAGGTGAAAAAAGCACCCGTGAAGTCCCCATCACTCATATTAGCATTAGTCAGATTAGCCTGTCGTAATTGCGCGTTGCGGCGAGACTGATTACTCATATCAGCGCCTCCTAGGTTGCAACCCTGACAAGAAGAATACTCGCCCCTCAAAAACGCATTCGGATCCGTAGTGTTAAACTGAGCCATCAATGGTTTAGCACTCCAAGCAGACATTAACAGAACCGAAATCCCTAACAGTCTAGTTTTGTTCATCAGTCCAGTCATACCTAATTACATAAACTCAGTCAGGCGCTGACATGGGGGGAGTTTATAGAACATCTACCCCCCCCAATGTCAACTTTAATAGTCCTTTAGTTGTCGTAGACCCTAGCTTCAACAGCTTCTGGATTTTCCTCGCAGTAAACCTCAAAAGCAGTTTTTTCAATCCGTTCTGATCTTTGATGTGCCGCTTCAGCCTGAAGTTCCTCAACAATATCCCAAGCCGCCGCACATTCACGGGAAGTAGCACCTTTTTCCGCACAGGTAGCCCTAGCGTCTTCGATCGCCTGTTCTATGCGATCGGCCAGGACAATACTCTTAGGCTTCTCTACAAAGTCACCCTTACTCAGGATATCAGTTATAGAAACAATCCCCAACAGTTCTTCTTGAATCACCGGAGCGCGGCGAATACCAGTCTGAGCAAATAACCGCGCCACATATTCCACCCCCAAATCAGGGTTAATAGAGATACAGGGCTTAGTCATAATCTCATAAACCCGCATCTTTTTCGGATCTTTACCGTAAGCCGTCACCTTGTAAATCACATCCGTCTCCGTCACAATGCCATAAGCATCCTGTTCGTGGCGACGTTGAACAATCAGCGCCCGCAAACACAGATCATTCATTTGTTTCACCGCTTCTGCTACCGTAGCCGACCCCCGAATCGTCACTACATCGGTCGTCATAATATCTTTAGCTTTTAGCATCATCGCAGGTTCTCCATAACTTGATACACTCTTATAGCTTGCCTTGTTATGGCTTCAAAAGAAAGAATTGTTTTAACCCCCGTTTTCTGCTATAATGAGAGATAGATCTATTAAATTTTTGCCTTATGTCAAGTTCACTCGTGAATACAGCCATCTGGCATCACCGCCCCCATCAATATAGCATCAGTCCAACTCACACCGTCAAGAATCGCCCCCCGAAAATTGGCACCCCGCAGATTCGCCCCAGATAAATTAGCCCCAGTTAAGTCCGCTTTCCACAGATAAGCATTCCGCAGATTAGCATAGCTAAGATCAGCCCCGCCAAGACGAGCCAGGTTAAGATTAGCCCCCGTCAAATTACTCCGTACCAAATTACCACCTTCCAGATTAGCCCGCATCAGCACAGCATCAGCCAGATTACTCCCCCACAGAATCACGTCAGTTAAATTTGTGCCGTGGAGAATAGCACCCTCCAGATTAGCCCCCGTCAAATTCGCCGACCTCAGATTAACAGCAGTCAAATCAGCCTTTTGTAAGTTAACCCCCCGCAGATTAGCCTCAGACAGATCTACCCCATTCAGGTCCATCCCCCCTAAATCCACATCTACCAAATGACAATAACTCAGATTAGCACTGGTGAGACGAGCCTTAGTTAAAACCGAACAGCTTAACCTCCCATGACTGAGATTAGCCCAACTCAAATTCGCCTCAGTCAAATTAGCCGACCTAAGATTAACCCCGCTCAAATTCGCCCCACATAGATTAACCCCGGTCAAATTAGCCGACCTAAGATTAACCCCTTGCAAAATCGCACCACTCAACTTCACCCCACTGAGGTCAGAATGCACCAAAAACGCACCCCCCAGGTCAGCCTTAGTCAAATCAGCATTGGTCAATATAGCCCGTCCCAAATGAGCAAAAGTTAAATTACTCCTATATAGGAACGCATTAAACAAATTAGCATCTTCTAAAAACGCCCTACTCAAATCCGCCCCAGCTAGGGAAGCCCCCCCTAGGTTAATTCCTTGAAGATTACAGCGAAATAATTTCGCACCAATTAGATTAGCCTTCCTAAAGTCGCGATCGCCCACCTTATAGCGACTTAATAACTCCTTAATATCCACCTGTACCACTCCTATTCACGATCAGCTACATCACTGCCAATCATTTGGACAATAGATATTTCCACCGTAAACCCTCCCAGATGGGATAACTTTAACCTATATTTAAGTTGCATCAATTACAGCAATATATTACCTTTCCGTCAGTAAGGTATAAAAACTCAATTCCTCCTTGGCACTTTAAATCCTATGAATGATACCCCAGAACTCAACGATCGCCGCCAGATTTTCGGTTGGATCATGTATGACTGGGCTAATTCTGCCTATGTCACCACCGTTGTGGTAGCCGTTCTCCCTGCTTACTTTGCGGCCGTCGTCGTCCCCCCCGGCGGAGTCACCATAGCCGGAATTAACTATAGCGCGACCGCCTTATGGGGATTTGTCAGCAGTTTGGCTGCCTTCTTAGTGTTTATGGTAGCCCCTATTATGGGGGCAATTTCCGACTTTTCCGCATCCAAAAAGAAATTTTTAATAATTTGTGCTTACACAGGCTGCCTAGCCGCTAGTCTATTGTTTTTTTCTGGCAAAGGAGACGTCTGGCTAACGCTCATTCTCTTTATTATAGCCCAGATTGGCTTTGTTGGGGGCAATATCTTCTATGATGCCTTCCTCCCCCATATTGCATCAGAAGACAAAATGGACTGGGTTTCTGGTCAAGGTTTTGCTTGGGGATATATAGGCGGTGGCTTGCAATTAGCCTTATCTTTAGCTTTGATTGCTGGACATGAGACGATTGGTATTTCCGCCGAATTAGCAGCCAGACTCGCCATTTTAATGGCAGCAGTTTGGTGGGGTGGTTTTTCGTTGATCACATTTTTTAACCTGAAAGAAGCCCAAACCTTTGAGGAAATTCCCCCGGAATATCAACATTTACCACCCTGGCGCGCTTATATCAAAGTCGGAATTGTCCGAACCATTGTCACACTTAGGAAGGTGCGTTTATTTAAGCATTTGCTAAGGTTTCTGATTGCTTACATGATTTATAACAATGGCATCCAGACTGTGATTACTATGGCTACTATCTACGGGGCGGAGGAGTTGGGTTTTTCCCCAAATGTTCTCATGATTACCCTATTGGTAATCCAGTTTGTCAGCTTTTTCGGGGCTTTGGGCTTTAGTAAACTCGCCGAATTCACTACCTCGAAAACAGCGTTAATGATTTCGTTGGTGGGATGGTCTATTGTAGTTATCTATGCTTATTTTATGGACAGCCCCACTGAGTATTTTATCTTGGGGGGAATTGTCGGATTGGTTTTGGGCGGGTCCCAGTCCCTCAGTCGTTCCTTCTATGGGTCGATCATTCCACCTTGGGCGGCGGCTGAATTTTATGGGTTTTACTCAGTTTTTAACAAAGGTTCGGCGATTTTCGGACCTTTACTATTTGCTGTAATCCTCCAGGTGACGGGAACAGCACGCAATTCTATTCTGGCATTAATTGTGTTTTTTATAGTTGGTTTAGTCGGTCTATATTTCGTAGATGTTGAACAGGCTAAACAAGCTAGAAATATTCAGCATTTAGAATAGCGATCGCCTGCATATTTTTCCTGGCTAAAAATACCAAACCTGGAGAGTTGGCAACCCTAGTTATAGGCAGCGAAACTCCTCCAGGTTCTGGCTGATTATTGGCAGTTTTCATCAACTTCTAGCTGGCAAATTTAAGGTCTTCGCCTTCGTCTACAATCAAATGCAAACATAAAAGTTTTTGCATCAAAATAGGCTTGCCTTTACCCGCATGATAAATTTCCAATTCCGCATCTGATGGCGATTCAAATAAAAATCTTTCTCCGGGGAAAACAATATGCTCTAAATACCAGTTATCAATATTAGAAATCCGAGCAATCTCGACTTTTGGGCTATCGTTATAGTAGCAACAAAGTTGTTTACTCGTCTGATGGTTATTCAATTGATATAAGTTTGACATCATGGTTAAATCCTCTGGGAACTAAAAAAAGTTTGTCGATACTGACTTTGTTAAACTTGATCCCTGACCCCAACTTGATGAGGGACCAAATTCTCAGATTAAGCCAAATTGCTAAAAATCCGTGGACCATGAAACTGATAATGCTTCTCCCCTGATGAGAATGACCTAGGCTAATTCTCCCTTCCATCTATGTTAGATCTACGGGAAACCAACCCCGATCGCTATTTCCGGGATCTTCGCCGATTTGGGGCGAGTTAACCCACGGAGGTTTAGCTCTCGGTTCGGACCTTAGCCGTTGTGTGTGTCCATCATCTTAAAAGATTGCATCAAATCAGAGTCTCCATTTTAATTATTTCTAAAGAATAACAACAAGGCCAGAGTTAGCTAGTCTATCTAATGGCTTACTTTTAAGTATGATGGATCTGGGTAAATAAGTGTCGCGATCGCTATCACTGACTGATCATGTTTATTATCACATCCCATTGGTTCCCGATATGTTTTTATTTTTGTCATATCCCCAGACCACTCAGACTGCACTTGTCCCGATCGCCGTGGAAGTCTCGGAAAGCTGCAAGTGGCCAAAAAGCTCGGCTAAAATGGTATTGGAGAATAAAAACCCCTCCGGGTCTGTCAGTCGTAGGTGAGGGGTCGCTGGCTGGTCGGGTTCTTCCTGAGTAGAGACTACTTCCACCCAACCCCGATCGCCTAATGGTTTGAGAATATCAGTAATTTGACTTACCGTCTCTTGGCCAAATTGCTGTTGCAGCCTCACCAGATCCACACCACTAGCTAACCGCAGTCCCAGCATCAGGGTTTCTAAGAGAATATCCGATCCTAAAATAATCGCGATCGCCTCTGTAGGGGCGGGTGCAAGATCAGCACTATGAAAAACCCGCAAACTTTCTACACCTGCCCCCCCGGAGGACTGTAGCCACTGATAATAGCGATCGCGGGTTCTCGGTCGGGTCAGTCGATAGCCCCCCACATAACTCGCCGCCCCCATACCAAAGCCATAGTAAGGTTGATTGTGCCAATAAACCAAATTATGGCGACATTCAAACCCAGGTCGCGCATAATTGGAAATCTCATAATGTTTAAACCGGGAAGTCAGGCATTTTTGCGCCTGTCGGTAGAGGTTGGCTGTAGTTTGATCATCAGGAAGGGGAAACTCTCCCGGCTTATAGTAGCGACCAAAAGCCGTTTGAGGTTCCACAATCAGATCATAATGGGAAACATGAGCAGGATTAATGCTCAAAACCTGATCTAGGGACTCTTGCATCATTTCTGGGGTTTGATGGGGTAAACCAGAAATCAGATCAATACTGAAGTTGACAACACCCACTTGATTAATTAAATCGATCGCCCTCCAAATATCCGCCACAGTATGCGATCGACCACAAAGCCTTAATAAATCATCCTGAAACGCTTGTACACCCACACTCACCCGATTGGCCCCCGCCGCCACAAATCCCTGTAATTTCCCTAAATCAAAAGTCCCAGGGTCCATTTCCACGGAGATCTCAGCATCACTCGCAATTCCCAAGTTATCGCTAATGGTTTTGATGAGGCGATCGAACTGCTGAACCGATAACAGAGAGGGAGTCCCCCCGCCAAAAAACACCGTTTTCAGTGGCGGTCCGAAATGCCTTTGATTGAGAATTTCCGATCGCAGAAAATCTACATACTCCTCCATCATCCCAGAATTTTCCCCATGGCGGCGATCGCCTACCACAGACACGGCAAAATCGCAGTAGTAACAGCGGCGACGACAAAAGGGAATATGTACATAAGCCGCAGTGGGGGTTTCAGTATTTATACAAGATTCATTTAGCATTAATTAGCGCGCCTGGGACAATTTTAAAATATTCGCCTCAATATCTGATGCAGGTAGGGGCCTAGAAAATAGATAGCCCTGACCAAAGGAGCTACTAGCTCCTGAAGATACTCTAACACCTCCCTTGTTTCGATACCTTCGGCGATCGCACCATTACCCAATTGATTACTCAATGCTACAATCGTTTGCACTACCTGATGATTCCGACTTCCTGGCTGCATTTGGTTCACAAAAGATCTATCTATCTTTAAAGTGTCAATGGGGAAACGGTGCAAGTAGCCTAAAGAAGAGTAACCTGTACCAAAATCATCCAAACTGATCCCAATTTTTCGCGTTCGCGTAGCGTGTGCGTAGCACGTATCGCAATTTTGATGTTAGGGCGATCGCCATTTCCGGATTATCCATTAATGCACTTTCGGTAATCTCCAACTTGATGGCCTGTGGGTTCACTCCCGTATTAGCCAGAACCCGATCTATATCTACCAACAGCGTAGAACTGGCAAACTGACGCACCGACATATTAACACTCATCATGCAAAGAATGGATAACCCTGTTGATGCCACTTGTTTAGTTGTTCACAGGCTTGTTGTAGCACCAATAAACCCACCTGCACCACTAAACCCGTTTCCTCCATACAGGGGATAAACTCTCCCGGTGACACTAAACCTCGCTGGGGGTGTTGCCAACGCACTAATGCTTCAAAACCCACCACCTTCTCTGTAGCCAGCCTCACAATAGGTTGGTAATAAGTGATCAACTCTTGTTGTGCGATCGCCCTTTGTAAATCCGTTTCCAGAGTCAGCCGTTTAAGTGTAGCCGCCGTCATTTCTCGGTTAAAGATTTGATGGCAACCTTTTCCCCGTCGTTTGGCTTTGTACATTGCCGTATCCGCTGCTTGTAATAGGGCTTCAGCATTAGAGTTTACTTCCGTATCTAGGGGAATTCCCATACAAACAGACATAAAAATATCGCAATTTTCTACCTAAAAAGCCTGGATAAATGACCCCATTACTCCATTAATCCAATCTGTTAATTCTCCGGTTGCGGAAATGTTTTTCAGCCCAAAGCAAAACTCGTACTCTCCCACTCTACATAGTAGATCTCCGGGGCGCAGATGTTTTTTAAGACGTTCTGCGATCGCTCTCAGTAGTTGATTTCCCACCTGGTAACCAAAAGCACCATTAACTAGTTTGAATTGGTCACAGTCGAGATAGGCGATCGCATAATTTTCCCCGCTGCTGTCAACGTAGCTATCCGATAGTTTGTGTAATAACTGCGCTCGACTTGGTAGCTGCGTTAGCGTATCTTCATCTATTAGCCTTTGTAACTGAGCCGTGCGTTCTTCAACCATCAGTTCCAATTTCGTGTTAAAATCGGCTAAAAGTTGATATTGTTGCTTAATTCTGAGCATAGAGCGAATCCGTGCCAGCAATTCTAAGCCATTAACAGGTTTCGCAATAAAGTCATCTGCTCCCGCCCCCAGACATTCAGCTAGACTCTCTGTAGAAGATAATGCCGTCACCATAATAATCGGTGTTCCTTTCCATTCACCCATAGCTTTAATACGGCGACAAACCTCAATACCGTCCATAACTGGCATCATTACATCCAGTAAAATTAGATCCGGTTTGATTACATTAATTACTGAAAGTGCATCTTGTCCACTATAAGCATAGTGTAAATGATAGTTTTCATCAATCAAACAAGTTTCAACTACATCAAAATTATCTGGATCATCATCCACAATTAAAATTGAGAACATCGGTAGATTTTCCTTAGCAATTCAACAACTATCTATGGTTCCACGGCATCTAGTTTCACTATCTTAATATAAATATGATACGTTGTAACGTGACAATAGGGTTATTTGTATTATTTAATAGCTAATGAACAATCGGTAAAGTAATATATATCATCGTTTCTTGATTGTATATGCTATTAATTTGTATGGTTCCTCCCACCAATTCAACAATTTTATCCACGATTTTTAAACCAACACCCAGGCCTTGTTGCTCATAGCTTTTGCGTTCAAACTGCATAAAAGCACCGATTTGATTGATTTGCTCTTCCGTCATCCCACGCCCCAAATCATGAATCCATAGCCCTAGTTTTTCCCCTTCAGTGATAATCTGAGAGCGAATCGAGATGGGTTTCCCCGGCTTGGAGAATTTCAAAGCGTTGTCAATCAACTCATTTAAAATAATCGACAAATACCGCTCTGATATCGCCACGGTAGCCGGTTCTATATCCAACTTAAAATCATCATAGCGTTGGCTATCCGGTGCATATTTTTTGCAGATAGGTTCCACAAAATACAAAGATAACATTGTAGACCCGGGCGGAACTTCTTTTTCCTCGCTACTTATCAGTTCCAATTCCAAATAAATTAGGAATCTTTTGACTAAATTTTCCAGGCGACAGGCTGATTGATACGCCAACCTTAACATCTCCACTGTTTCCGACATCTCCACATCTTCTATATCCTTCAGATCCTCCATCACCAGGGCGAGCATTCCTAAAACACCATTTAGAGGGGTATTTAGTTCGTGGGAGAGACTAGAGGCTAAATTACCCCGCAGTCTGACCAGAGTTTTTTCGAGTACTTGAATTGTATTCTTCTGCACATTAGACAAATGAGAAATTTGGTCATATTGTTGCTTAATTCTCAGCATTGAATGGACACGAGACCGTAATTCTAAAGCATTAACGGGTTTCCCGATAAAGTCATCCGCTCCCGCTGCGATACATTTAGCTAAACTTTCTTTAGAAGATAATGCCGTCACCATAATAATAGGTGTAGATTGCCATAGTGGCATAGCTTTAATGCGGCGACAAACTTCAATCCCATCAATAGCTGGCATCATCACATCCAGCAAAATCAAATCTGGCTGGATTAATTTGAGTGCGGAAATTCCCTCCTGTCCACTAGCAGCATAATGTAGCTGATAGTCTTGATTACTCAAAAAGGTTTCAATCACATCAAAGTTGTCAGGTTCATCATCAATAACTAAAATAGATAACATTTGTCGATAGTCCTTAGCAAGTCTAAAATCCCAAATTTGATGACTTTTCTTAGTTCATTTAGTCATGAGTTTATAAATATTGCTCAATACTCATTTACTCATCAGTTACTCTACCCGGCAGTATATCTATAACCTGGTAATTACCGGAAAACTCTGGAAAATTTATACAAATAGCCATCTCTCCTAAAAACAGGTTTCAAATCTATTGGCTTGACTGAAAACTGAGTTTGGTCAGGTTTGGTTAAAACAAAACTGCCGCGACTCGACGGGGTTATTCTACCAATTCCTTATGTCTTATGCTTGGCTATATCCCCGGTAAGCCATCCCTTAATTGGTTTTAATGGGTTATGGCGAATCGGAAGCCTCTTGTTAGGAGCCGCTTTTTGACGGCCACCACGCCCAAAACAAGTCATTAGTAGTGGCTGATGAGTTTTGATTTTCAACCGGGTCGGGGTGCTTTTTCCCACACAATCAGCGTCATCTAGCCAATGGGTTTTCGGTAGTCCTTGAACCGTCCGATTATATTTTGTTAAACCTCCAGTGCCAATTTCAATGGGTAATCCAGTTAGCTTCAGGCTGTTAAACAATGCCCATCGGGTAGAGTTGACGGCCGCCGCATTTTTCAGGGGGGCCTTGGCCTGAACTAGCAACCGCTTCAAGATTTCGGGTTTTTTTTCCAGAAACTGCTCGACTGCCTGAGAACCTTTTTTCTGATGGCATTTATGGCAAGCAATAGCCAGATTGCTAACTCGGTCGGAACCACCCTGGCTTTTTGGCTGAATGTGTTCGATTTCTAAAGGGATATTTTGGCCACCACAGTAGGCACACTGGTGTTGCCATTTCGTCAAGAGATATTCTCTCAACTCGTATCCAAACAAAACCCCTTGCTGGTATTCAACTCCAGATATTTCCGGGTTGAGCAGTTTTTGGGTGTCAAATCGTACTAACTCCATTGATATGTCCGTTATCGGGCATGAGGAAATCAGTCGATTGACCGAGGTCAAGGTGGTTTCAACTCGATGTTTGAGGCTGGGAGCCAACCATCCATCTGCGCGCTTTCTGTTATTGAATCTGGCTTGACGGTAGCGAGTTTTTCGGTAACGACGGTGGCGACGAACCACGCGACGTGCAGTTAACTTGGCTCGGATTCTATCTCCTCTATGAGCCAATTCAGCCCCCCAGATAACTGTGTCCCGACTCTGATTAACTAAGGCAATACCCGTCACTGATGCCCCTGGATCTAACTTGATCCGACTAGGTTCATTGACCGGGTTCTCAACGGTTTTCTTGAGGATAATTGTAAATGGATAAGTCCTAAACACTGCGGCTAAACCCTGCTTCAAAAGCTTTCTGGCTCTGGCCGGATGAGTGGGACTTAACGGTTGCCCCAGTGTGTCAACCACAAAAACGTAATTTTGGTAATTTGGCATTTAAGCTATCTTCCAGATGGGGTAATGTTTGCCTCGGTCATGTTAAAGGGGCTTTTTACGTCTAGCTCACTCGAGCTTACAAATCCACTCATCTCGTTCCTTAAAGATAGACGACAGAGCCACAGGCTGGCGCTCACCTGTGGGTGTCATAACCCCCTTAACGTAGGTCTAATCCTGGACCTGCATCTTGCAGACTCTGTGAGGAGTAATTTCCGGCAGGAGCCAGAAATTACCGGATTTTATGCAAGAGTCTGGTTTCACGATCGCTTAATCACCCCCCAGGAATCCCCGACTATATCCTGGCAAACCATTAGGGGTCGAGAATGGAGTCGCCTCCATTCCCTCCCATTCAGAACCGTACATGAGACTTTCACCTCATACGGCTCCTAGTCTGACTGCTCCATTGTTAAGGAACAGCTCTGGCATTGTCAAGTGCCGTTTGATCATCGCGGGTGTGGCGGTGTAGTAGTTGAAGGTTTTTGTATTCATCCTTTCCGCCTTGGCTTCGAGGTACAATGTGGTCTACTTCAACTATATCTGTTGGTGCGAAATACAATCCACACCATTTACACTTGCCTTTTTGCTTTTTGAGTAGTTTTGCTACCCTGTTAGGCGTGTCGATTGCTTGTCCTTTTCTGGTTGCCCAGTAAGTCCAGTTTCCGTCGTAGGGTGTTGCATCGGGGCGTATTGGGGTGTGTCTGACCAATGGAGTCCAGTTATGTTTCCATAGTTGGAATCCATCTTTAGTTTGGAATAACCAAGATTCATGCCTTTCTTTCCCATTACTAAGTCTAACCGTTCCATGTCTGAAATAGTTTGTTAGCTTTTCGTGGTTTGCCTTTCCGCATCTTGATACTGTCCATGCCCGTAACATTAGCCAGGTTATATGGTCTAGCTTAACGAAGGTCTCTGATGAGACGACCCCTGAATAGTAATTTGACCATCCCCGAATAATTGGGTTTAGTTTGCTTATCAGGGCTGATTGAGGTGCTGTTTTAAGTTGTTTTATTACACCTTTAATCACTTCTTATATGGGCATTCCATCTTTAGATTTGTCCTCAGAACCGGGGTACTTTTAAAGGTCTATGTAGGTAGTGCAACAAGACTCCTACTTTTCCCCTTACTCTTTTAAGCGCAGCGTATCAACCTATTTCGCTACTTAATTAGTTCTGATGGTTCAAGCCGGACATTCGGTCTCCCTAATCATGGATGGTTGGCAGTGGTCGCATCTGGTAGTAGGTTCTACTTCACGCCTTCCGTTCCCCGCTTCAATCTGACGGGGTGTGATTCCTGAAACTGGGGGTGGCTATCGCCGTTACTCTTTCCCACAATCGCCCAAGTGGTTTTAATCCTCCGTGTTATATAGTTGAGTATTGCGATTTTCTTTGTGGAATTAACCTTGAGTTCCCTGCCTTGCTTTCGCTTTGGGACATATAAACAGTTATAGGGATGGTCAGGAGTGCGCTCCTTATATTCAAACAAGGGGTTTAAATCCACTCCAGGCAGTTATTTCGGGCATTGCAGCCCTATTTGATGCCTGAACGTCTCGCACTGTTACCATAATTATAACCTTTAGATGGTAGCTAACTAAAGATTTTCCTGAGAAATTCGCCGATCGCTTTTCAGCCCTAGGGTGGTCAAGTTCACCTACCTAATAGTAAATCCTAGGTTAGACGTTGGACGTGGGGAATAGCCAACATCAGGGTCTTCCGCTCGCTTTGTGAGACGACATAGATCTACAGATTTTCCGGACAACTACTTCCACCCAGTAGGGTGGCCCTGATCCTGATGATAATGCTTAGACGGCATCAGTTTTCTGATGCAGGGCATCTTCAGAAGAATTTAGGAGATCTTGAATCGTCATGGTTAACTGTTTTAATCTCACTGGTTTACTCAAGTATTCATTAGCCCCCGCTAGTAAACAGGCCTTCCGATCGCTTTCCATGGCCAAAGCCGTTAAGGCAATGATGGGCGTTGTCGCTAACTCTGGAATCTCCCGAATCCGTTTCATCGCCTCTAGTCCATCCATTCCCGGCATTTGAATATCCATCAATATCAAATCAGGAGATAAAGCCACAGCCTGATTAATTGCCTCCTGACCATTTTTCGCCAACTCAATCCGGTAGCCTTTCGCGGTTAAATAGCTGGAAATCGTGCTGATATTCGCTTCATTATCTTCCGCTAAAAGCAGCAAAGGCGCTGCATTTGGGGTTGATGGCGTTTCCACATCATTAGGGTTTAAATCCGCCTCCGAGTCCATCCGTTGGGGAATCATCACAGAAGCCTGATAGGGTAAATCGATACTAAAACAACTACCCACCCCCACTTCACTGGTTAAACCCACCCGACCGCCATGCAATTCTACAATTTGTTTTGTCAAGGCCAAACCCAAGCCAGTTCCTTGATATTGGCGATTCAAGGCGCTGTCAATTTGCATAAACGGTTGAAACAGCTTCTTGATATTTTCTGGGCTGATACCAATGCCAGTATCTCTCACCGAAAACCGGAGATATGGGCTTTCTCCCTCCGCTTCTCTTGGTGGGGGCAATATCACTTCTAAGGTGATGCTTCCCCCTTCTGGGGTAAATTTAACCGCATTATTGAGCAGATTAATTAATACTTGACGGATGCGCCGTTCATCGAGTATAATATCAGGCAAATTTAAGGGCAGATTAACCGAGAGTTGAATCCGTTTTTTCAGGGCTTGCTGTTTGATGAAGGCGATACTGGATTTACACAGAGGCGCGATCGCCGTGGGGGAACATTCTAACTCTACCTGACCCGATTCTATCTTCGCCACATCTAAGATATCATTAATCAAAGCCAGCAGGTGAGAGGCGCTCCGTTCCACGGTTTGCAGGGCTTTCAGTTGTCTGTCATTCACGGGACCGAACACCTCCTCATGTAGCCCTTCCGTCATGCCTAAAATGGCATTGAGGGGGGTGCGGAGTTCATGGCTCATATTAGCCAGAAACTCATCCTTGAGACGGGTAGCGCGGATTAGTTCCTGATTGCGTTGAGTAAGCTGTTGTTGCGTCTGTTGACGTTCTCTGAGTTCCTGTTGCAACTGCTCAAACAGATTAGACTGTTGAATAGCGATCGCCAACTGGAACGAGAATTGCTGCGCCAAATCAATATCCGACTGTTCCCAATGGCGGGGGCCGTCACATTGATGAATGCACAACAGTCCCCATAAGACATCTTGACAGATAATCGGTATCACTAAGTTAGCCCGCACCTGAAACTGAGATAAAATATCTACATGGCAGTTTTCTAAACCGTCGTGGTGGATATCATCCGCCACATAATAACGTCCTTGAGCGTAGAGACTGGCATAGTTTTCCCCAAAACAATGGTCATGGACGGGGATAGCCAGCACCGAGGGGAAGTCATTAACCACTGACTCCGCCACAAACTCACCGTCGTCATAGCCAGAGTCGGGGTAAAATTTGAAAATACCCACTCGGCTCCCTTGCAGACAGTTGCAAATCTCTCGAGAGGCGGTGTCAAAAATGGTGGGTAAATCCAGGGATTGACTGATGCGTTGATTCGTCTCCCGCAAGAGCCGTTCTCGTTGCGCTTGCTGCTCAATGGTTTGTTCGGCTTTTTTGCGATCGCTAATATCCGTATGAGTGCCGATAAACCGCAGTGGTCGTCCCTCAGCATCCCGTTCCACCATGCGCCCTTGGGCTAAAATCCAGCGATAGGAGCCATCTTTACAGCGCAGACGATGTTCATTGCGATACAACTCCGTTTTTCCTTGAATATGTCGCTCCACGTCCTGGTAAACTTGGGCTAAGTCGTCAGGATGAACCCGACTTTGCCACTCCGTCAACCGGTTCTCAATCTCATGCTCCTGATAACCCAGCATGGATTTCCATTGTTTATTGAACCAAAGTTCCCCCGTCTGCATCTTCCAATCCCAGAGTCCTGTATTCGCCGAAGCCAGACCCAGTTCTAAGCGCAGTTTACTTTCTTGCAGAGCCTGTTCTGCTTTGGTGCGTTCCTGAAGTGCCGCTTTCTGGGCGCTAATATCCACCACTACACAAACAGAACTCTCATCAGTTTGAGATAACATCGCCACCCCAATTAACACAAACACCAAATGTCCATCTTGATGCCGATAAGCCTTTTCAAAGGGGTGAATAAATCCAGATTGGCGTAGATGTTCGATCGCCTGCAAATCCAACTCTCGATATTCAGGGGGTGTGATTTCTGCCCAGTTGATTAAACCCATAGGCCGTTGGGCGCGGCTATAGCCCAACATCTCTAAAAAGCGATCATTAGCCTCGATGATGTCTCCGGCAAAATTGGTAAACATCATCCCCACTACGTTGGAGTCAAACACCCGCCGAAAACGAGTTTCACTGGCTTGTAAGGCGGCTTCAGCTTGGCGGATGTCGGTGATATCTAAATTCACCCCAATCATGCTGATGGGCTGACCCGCTTCATCCCGGACAACTAACCCAGAGGCTTTAATATAGTGGAGGCTGCCATCGGGATGCAGGACGCGAAATTCGGTGTTATAGTCAGCTTCTCCTAAAATGGCTTTCTGGAGGAGGTCTGCGGCGGCTTGGCGATCGTCGGGATGAACGCCATGAGACCAAACCTCGTAAGCTACCACAGATTCTGGCGACGAAAAGTATGACGAATTATCAACCCCATAGAGGGCATACATCTGCTCATCCCAAGTAATTTGATTTTGGCGAAGATCCCAATCCCAAAAGCCGATGTTTCCCGAAGATAAGGCAATTTTGAGCCGTTGGGAGAGTTGGAAAATTTCCGCCTCGGCTTGTTTGCGTTTGGTCATATCCCGGGCGACCCAAATCACCCGGCGATCGCTCATGGGAGAAATACTCGCTTCAAAATATATGCGGCGATCCTCCAGGTCGATTTGATACTCAAACGACACGGTTTTTCCGGTGGTTAAGGCTTCCAGAATCGGCAGTCGAGTGCGGGATTCGGCCTCGTCTTGAAATAGACAATCGAGGGTTTGATCGAGAATCTCGGTGGCTTGGGGCTCGAGTATTTGGTGGCGGGTGGGCATCACATTCACCTTGCGCGCATCGGGGGCAATGATTAAAACCAAATCCCCCATGGCTTCAAAGACGCTGCGTAACTCGGTTTCACTGCTGCGTAGTTTTTCCTCAAAGGCGGCGCGATCGCTAATATCCCGGAATATCCCTTGCACTATATGGGTCTGGCCCACTTTAATTAGGCTTCCTGAGATATCAACGGGAATTTCTGAGCCATCCGCCTTCAGAATCCGGGTATCCAACACCCAAAGCTGTTTTTCCTCAATAATCCGCTCCAAACTGCTAACAATGCGGTCTAATTCCTCGAGGGGATGGAGTTGGCTGATATGTAGGGGCGATCGCTCTAGGCTCAGTCCGCTGAAATCGTCGCGGGAGTAGCCGAATAAGTCCTCGGCGGCGCGGTTGGCTTCGATCAGGTAGCCTTCAGGGGTGGCTAGGAGAATGGCATCACTGGCTCCTTCCATGAGGCCACGATAGCGGGCTTCCCGAGCCTGTAACTCGGCGGTGCGTTGCTCGACTCGGCTTTCAAGTTCGCTATTTAAAGATGCTAGGGCGAGTTGAGCCTTTTGGCGCTGCCTAATCTCGTTCTGGAGTTGTTCATGTTGGGTGGCTTGTTTGAGGGCGATCGCCAATTGAATCGAGAGCGCCTGCAAGAGTTGGATTTCCCCGGTTTGCCAATCTCGCGGCTGATCTCGGTGACTGGCGATCATCAACCCCCAGAGGCGATCGTCTACCACAAGCGGCACCATCAGCTTGGCTCGGATATCAAAGCTCAATAATAGCTCCTGATGGCACAGGGTCATGGAGTCATCATAAATGTCTCGCACCACCCGCACGCGACCTTGGCGATAGGGTTCGAGCCACTCTCGAGTCACACAGGGGTCATTGGCTTGACTGTGCAGCACCGAACGACCACCGGCCATAATCGATTCGGCAATGACGGAACCGCTCAAATCGTCTTCAAACTTGTAGATAATCACGCGATCGCAGCTCAACACCTGCCGCACTTCATCCACCGCCGTCTGGAGAATGGTGGCTAAGTCCAGGGAATTGCGAATGGTTGTGGAAATATTCAGCAGCAGGCGATCGCGCTGGGCCTGAGTTTGAATCCGCTGAGTTTGTGCGGCCACCTCCTCTTGTAGTTCCTGGTTGCGACGTTCCCACAACGCCAGTTTTTCGGCTTCTAGGCGGTTGACTTTTTGTTTGAGGTTTTCTGCCAAATTATAGATTTCAATGGGGTTAAACGCCCGTAGAAGGGTGGTTTGGGTGACGATTCCCACTAGGTTCCCCCGTTCTCCAGTGACCACCACCCGCCGAATCCGCCGTTCCTCCATCTGTTGCTGGGCTGCCCACAGAAACTCATCCGGTCGCACTGTAAACAGGGGAGAACTCATCACCTCTTGGGCGCTGGTTTCCCTGATCGCACCACCGACAGCCTGGAATTGCACAATATCCCGCTCGGTGATGATTCCCACAGGACGCTCTATGGGTGGGTTGTCGGCCGGATCGAACTCGGTGATAATCACGCAACTGACTCGGTTTTGGGTCAATAACTGAGCAATATCTAGCAGGGTGCGATCGGGGGGTGATGTCACCACGTCCTGAGCCATTACTTCCCCCACTGACCGCAACCGCATCAAGTCCACCGGACGGGTCAGCCTTTGTAGGCTTTCGTGGCTAATCAAACCGAGCAGGCGATCGTGGTCATCGACAATGGGTAAATGGCGCAAGCCACGCTTTTGCAGAAAGTCAATGATCGCAAAAATATCAGTTAGTTCCGACTGCTGTAGGGTGATAACCGGTTGGCTCATTACCTCGCCTACCAACAAACTTTGCAGGGGTTGCTGTTGGGCTGCCAGACGCACAATATCCCGCTCGGTGACAATACCGACAATGCGATCGCTTTCTGTGACGACTATAATTGAACTGCTGTCTGATTCACGACTGGGATTACTCATCAAGGCGATCGCCTCTTCCACTGTCGCTTCGGGGGAAATAGTTAACACATTAAGGGCGATCGCGGTTTTGGGGTCTATGGTGGTTTCCGTCGGACTCTGATTGTAATCAACCATCAGCGCAAGGATCTAGGGATGTTTAAACCCAGCATAACCCCGAAGTTCGGAATTTGTCGATCATGATCATGATAGCTTTCTAGTTCCGCCCTCAAGTATGCAGCTTTCGCGCTCATCAACCGATCCAGTCAATCGCTATCCCCTAAATATTTTCGACCTGTTTTTATGGGCAAAAAAAACCGGTTAGCTAGTCAAAAAAGTCTCCGCTAGTCCGGCATTTCACACCATGGTTATTACACCTTTTCTTTCACTACCAAAACTGAACAATTAGCATCGGCTACCACTTGGGAACTAACGGACCCTTGTAATACTCGGCTAAGTCCAGTTAATCCGCGACTACCAATAATAATCAAATCAGTTTTATAGATATTAGAAAGCCGGATAATTTCTTCCGCTGGATCTCCCTGGACAATTTCCACATCACTGGGAACAGCTAACTGTTTCTGATAGCTGCGTAGATAATTCTCGATATCCCAATAGGCTAACTCTTCTGATGAGCTAGGATGGGGGCGATCGGCAATTGGATCTACATCAGGCCCTGTAGTTGAAACCACATGGGAGAATATCACATGGGTTGTGGGTTCCAATTGTAGTTGCTTTAAGGCATTCATCATTATCTCCATAGAAGGGGAATCATCAATAGCAACCAAAATTGTCCTCAGCATTGGCAACTTCTCCTCACATTAAGCTGACATAGAAATCAGCAACACCCGCTAAAAATCCCCATCTCCCTGATTTTTCGTCCGCAGACGAACAGAATCTGCATGGGATGGTAGCCCTTCTGCAGTAGCCAAAATATTAACAGCATTTGCGACTTTTTGCAGCGCCTGCGGAGAATATTCAATCAAACTGGAGTGTTTCATAAATACTTCCACCCCTAAAGCCGAAGCATACCTAGCCGCACCTGAAGTGGGTAGGGTGTGGTTAGGACCTGCTAAATAATCTCCCACGGCTTCCGGGGTCGAACAACCTAGGAAAATTGCCCCCGCATGGCGAATGTGTTCTAATAGTTCCCACGGCTCCTCAACTTCTAGCTCTAGGTGTTCGGGAGCAAATTCATTAGATAACTGAGCCGCTGCTTCTAGGGAGTCCACCACCACCACTAAGCCATAGTGAGCGATCGCCTTTTCCGTCATAGTTCGGCGCGGGTGATGCTCAAGCTGTCGTTCCACCTCAGCCACCACCTGACGAGCCAAAGCCGAGTCTGTCGTCAACAAAATCGCCGCCGCCATTGTATCATGTTCTGCCTGAGCCAGCATATCCGCGGCCACATGAACAGGGGAGGCGATACTATTGGCAATAATTAGCACCTCAGACGGTCCCGCCAGCGAGTCAATACCGACAGTACCATAAACCAATTTTTTCGCCAGCGTTACATATATATTACCCGGACCTGTGATCACATCAACTTTCGGCACAGTTTCCGTACCATAAGCCAAAGCAGCGATCGCCTGAGCGCCACCTACCCGATAAATTTCCTGGACTCCAGCTTCCTGAGCCGCCACCAAAATCGCCGGACTAATCTTATTATCAATGCCTGGGGGAGTTACCATCACAATGCGAGGCACTTTAGCCACATTAGCCGGAATAGCATTCATTAAAACCGTACTGAGATAGCACGCTTGGCCTCCCGGCACATATAAACCCGCCCGGTCAACAGGGGTGTATCGTTTACCTAAAACCACATTATCATCGCCAAACTGAACCCAAGACTTAGGAACACGCTGGCGGTGAAATGCCTCAATCTGTTTTTTTGCTAACCGAATTGCATCGAGAAGTTCGCAATTAACCTGTTGATAAGCGACATCCAACTCCGAAGCACTGACCCGCAACTGTTCCAGGGTCAGAGTTTTGTGGTCAAATTCTTGGGTGTAGTGCAGCAGTGCTTTATCCCCTTGTCGCTTCACGGTTTGCAGAACTTCTCGCACCGTAGCTTCTTTATGGATAACAGTATCATCATGGGTACGACTGGCGATGCGTCGCAGTTCTGATTGTGCTTCAACCCACTGAGTAATAATTCGCAGCATGGTGATTAGGAGTGCAAACCGTAGAAGTTACTAGCCAAAACGCAAGGGAATTGAGCAACCCGGATGGGGCTAAATTTCTTTTATACCTAATTAAGCCGAACCAGGTCAGCCTAACTTTCAGTATAACCCGCGTTTGTTATATAGTGTAACGCGGATTCACAGACTCTGCCTGACTCCGAGATCTTCAGCCCTCATCTGGACTTTTGCGCCCCCGTATTGGCAAAATAAAAATTTAATGCACAAATTCCCCTATTGACGTGCTATATTGGTATTTCTGGAAATCTTGATTATCAAAGATCCGCGTAGTCCTACACCGGAAGCCATGGCCAACATCAAATCTGCCATTAAACGAGTCCAAATTGCTGAACGCAATCGGCTGAGGAATAGAACCTATAATTCAGCCGTCAGGACTCTCATGAGAAAATATTTTGCCGCTGTTGAGCAATATGCGGCTAATCCCAGCGATGAAGCGTTGCAGGAAGTCCAGCAGCGGATGTCAGCAACCACCAGTAAAATCGATAAAGCCGTTAAGGTAGGTGTTCTGCACCGGAACAATGCGGCACGGAAAAAATCGAGATTAGCTCGGTTCTTGAAACGACACCAGCCTAATTCTAGCGCCCAGGAAGCGACAGCCTCCTAGGGGGAAACCTCGTGCCGTCCGCGAGTATGTCAGCAAGTCGCACTGAAGTGAGGGGTTGAAAAACCTATAACTTCAGTGGATGGCTATGCTAAATGGGATATCCCAGAAAACGGTGATCACCAAAAATCCAACAGTGTTGGCTAAAATATTAGCCGAAAGGCTGGGAACTATGCTGAAGGACAGATAGCACCAGATGCAGCTAATTGATACTCACGTTCACATTAACTTCAAGAGTCTGGCTACAGACCTCGGAGGTATCCGGCAGCGATGGCGGTCTGCTGGAGTGGTGTCTTTGGTACACTCCTGTGTTCATCCAGGGGAATTTGCCGAAATCAGGGCGATCGCCGACCAAGTAGAAGAACTATCCTTTGCCGTAGGGTTGCACCCTCTGGATACAGAGAAATGGACAGAAACCACAGCCAGTGAAATTAGGACTCTAGCTGAATCTGATCCGAGGGTAGTAGCGATCGGGGAAACGGGGTTAGACTTTTATAAGGCTAAGGATGAAGCCCGTCAAAAGGAAATTTGCCAAGCCCAACTGGAAATAGCTCGCCAACTAAATAAACCCGTAATTATCCACTGTCGAGATGCAGCCGCCTCGATGGTGGAACTGTTGCGGGATTTCTTCGATGATAAAGATCATGGTCCCGTGCGAGGTGTTATGCACTGTTGGGGTGGAAGTCCTGAAGAAATGCAATGGTTTTTAGACTTGGGGTTTTACATTAGTTTCAGCGGAACGGTAACCTTTAAAAATGCTACCCAAATTCAGGAATCTGCTCGTCGGGTTAGTAGCGATCGGCTATTGATTGAAACTGACTGCCCCTTTCTAGCTCCGGTTCCTCGACGAGGTAAACGGAACGAACCCGCCTTCGTGAAATACGTTGCCGAAAAAGTATCCGAACTCCGGGGTGTATCCCTAGAAACTCTGAGTCAGCAGACTACTAAAAATGCCTCGGAATTATTTGGCTTGTCCGTCATTCCTAGTAAACTAACCCCCTAATCAAACAAATCAACTCCCAAATTTCCCCAATAGCCCGACGAGCCATTGAGCAATTGCCCAGAGGTGGGGATATATCGATACTCAATGGGGGCGATGATGTGGTAGGGGGAACCCTGATTTCGCCTAACCCTAACATACCAGCAGACCTTGAACATCCCAGCAGACCTGTACAAACCATGACAAACACAACCCAATCCGAATCGGCATTTGGACTTCCTGATTTAATTGAAATTCAGCGATCGAGTTTTCGTTGGTTTTTAGAAACCGGGCTAATTGAAGAATTAGAAAGTTTCTCGCCCATCAGTGATTATACAGGGAAACTAGAACTGCATTTCTTAGCCAGAGATTACAAGCTGAAACAGCCCAAATATGACGTAGACGATGCCAAACGGCGGGATAGTACATACTCCGTGCAGATGTACGTCCCTACCCGACTAATTAACAAAGAAACCGGGGAGATTAAGGAGCAGGAAGTTTTTATCGGAGACCTGCCCTTAATGACCGAACGTGGCACGTTTATTATTAACGGAGCCGAGCGAGTTATTGTTAACCAAATTGTGCGGAGTCCGGGGGTATACTACAAATCGGAAATCGATAAAAATCAACGACGTACCTATAGCGCCTCCCTCATCCCGAACCGAGGCGCTTGGTTGAAATTTGAAACCGATAAAAATGATCTAGTTTGGGTAAGAATTGACAAAACTCGCAAACTGTCGGCTCAGATACTTCTGAAAGCCCTAGGATTGACGAATAACGAAATATTTGACGCATTGCGGCACCCAGACTACTTCCAAAAAACCATCGAAAAAGAAGGGGAATTTAGCGAAGAAGATGCCCTGATGGAGTTGTATCGAAAACTGCGACCAGGGGAACCTCCCACCATCACCGGGGGAGAACAACTTTTGCAGAATCGCTTCTTTGACCCGAAACGCTATGATTTGGGTCGGGTAGGACGGCATAAACTGAACCGGAAACTAAGGCTAAGTGTGCCAGATAGCACCAGAGTCCTAACTCCCACTGATATTCTATCGGCGATCGACTACCTGATTAACCTAGAATACGACATCGGCGAAACCGATGACATTGACCACCTGGGTAATCGTCGGGTGCGTTCAGTAGGGGAACTATTGCAAAACCAAATCCGAGTAGGTTTAAACCGTTTAGAAAGAATTATTCGGGAACGGATGACCGTTGGCGATGCCGAAACCCTAACCCCCGCCTCCCTAGTGAACCCGAAACCTTTGGTAGCAGCCATCAAAGAATTTTTCGGGTCTAGCCAACTGTCCCAATTTATGGACCAAACCAACCCCCTAGCGGAATTAACCCATAAACGGCGTTTATCTGCCCTAGGTCCCGGTGGCTTAACACGAGAACGGGCTGGCTTTGCTGTGCGTGATATTCACCCAAGCCACTATGGTCGTATCTGTCCCATCGAAACCCCAGAAGGACCGAACGCGGGTCTAATTGGCTCCCTGGCTACCCACGCCCGGGTTAACCCCTACGGCTTCATCGAAACCCCTTACTATCCCGTAGAAAATGGACGAGTGCGCCGAGATTTGTCTCCGGTGTATATGACGGCTGACGAGGAAGACGATTTACGGGTAGCACCAGGAGACATTAGCTATGACTCCGAGGGATATATCCTCGGCGACCTAGTTCCGGTGCGTTATCGTCAGGACTTCACCAAAACCAGCCCCGACCAAGTGGACTATGTAGCGGTTTCCCCGGTGCAAATTGTCTCGGTAGCTACCTCCCTAATTCCCTTCCTAGAACACGATGACGCTAACCGTGCGCTGATGGGTTCCAATATGCAGCGCCAAGCAGTTCCGCTGCTGCGTCCTGAACGTCCGTTTGTAGGAACGGGACTAGAAGCCCAGGCGGCGCGGGACTCAGGTATGGTGATTGTATCTCGTACTGATGGAGAAGTCAGTTATGTGGATGGCGCGAAAATTCGGGTGATTGACCCGGAAGGTTGGGAAATCGAATATGAACTGCAAAAATACCAACGGTCTAACCAAGATACCTGCTTAAACCAGCGCCCCTTAGTCTATGAAGGCGACCAAGTAGTGGCAGGTCAGGTGTTAGCTGATGGTTCCTCGACGGAAGGGGCAGAATTGGCTCTGGGTCATAACGTTTTAGTGGCCTATATGCCCTGGGAAGGCTACAACTATGAAGACGCAATCCTAATTAGTGAACGTCTGGTTTATGACGATGTTTATACGTCAATCCATATCGAAAAATTTGAGATTGAGGCGCGACAAACCAAACTAGGACCCGAAGAAATTACCCGCGAAATACCCAACGTCGGGGAAGACTCCCTGCGACAACTGGACGCTTCCGGGATTATTCGCATTGGCGCTTGGGTAGAGTCGGGAGATATTCTGGTAGGAAAAGTTACCCCGAAAGGAGAGTCGGACCAACCCCCAGAAGAAAAACTGCTGCGGGCTATCTTTGGAGAAAAAGCCAGGGATGTGCGGGATAACTCGCTGCGGGTTCCTAATGGTGAAAAAGGGCGGGTGGTCGATGTGCGGGTGTTTACCCGAGAACAAGGCGATGAACTGCCCCCAGGAGCTAATATGGTGGTGCGGGTCTATGTGGCACAAAAACGTAAAATTCAGGTGGGAGACAAAATGGCGGGCCGCCACGGTAATAAGGGGATTGTCTCGCGTATTCTTCCCATTGAAGATATGCCCTATCTCCCTGATGGTCGGCCAATGGATATCGTCCTGAATCCCCTGGGTGTGCCTAGTCGTATGAATGTAGGTCAAATCTTTGAGTGTTTGATGGGATGGGCGGGAGAAAACCTGAAACGGCGGTTTAAGGTGATCCCGTTTGATGAAATGTTTGGTCAAGAAATGTCCCGTGAGACAGTCCACAGTAAACTTAAAGAAGCCCGCGAAAAACTCAAAAAGGATTGGTTATTTAGTGAGGAATACCCAGGCAAAACTATTGTTTATGACGGCCGCACGGGAGAAGCCTTTGACCAACCGGTAACGGTGGGTATCGCTTATATCCTCAAGTTGGTTCACTTGGTGGATGATAAGATTCACGCCCGGTCTACTGGTCCTTATTCTTTGGTGACTCAACAGCCGTTGGGTGGAAAGGCACAACAAGGCGGTCAGCGGTTCGGAGAAATGGAGGTGTGGGCATTGGAAGCGTTTGGGGCAGCTTATACTTTGCAAGAGTTGCTAACGGTTAAGTCTGATGATATGGCAGGCCGTAATGAAGCTCTAAATGCGATCGTTAAAGGCAAAGCTATCCCTCGACCAGGTACGCCAGAATCGTTTAAAGTGCTGATGCGGGAGTTGCAATCTTTGTGTTTGGATATTGCAGCTCATAAGGTGGAAACTAACAAAAAGGATGGTGCTAGTAAAGATTTGGAGGTAGACCTGATGGCTGATGAGCCTCACCGGGTCAGAACACCTTCTAAGCCTACATACGATTTGAGCGTCATTGATGACGACGATCAGGGTAACCGGTTGTAGGTCAATTCATCTGCTGGGGCGGGTTCAGAAATTGGGTAGGTGGACTTGATGGCTGATTCGGAAAGCATCACCTACAAGCACCTGCCCCTCTCCGCGCACCCGCGACGATGGAACGGTTTTTTGTGTTAGCATTCAATGTACAAGAATTATGCCTAAGATAGAGCAACGTTTTGATTACGTTAAAATTGGGTTAGCGTCTCCAGAACGCATCCGACAATGGGGAGAACGTACTTTACCCAACGGTCAAGTGGTAGGGGAAGTTACCAAGCCCGAAACTATTAACTACCGTACCCTCAAGCCGGAAATGGATGGGTTGTTCTGTGAGCGTATTTTTGGACCGGCTAAGGACTGGGAATGTCACTGTGGTAAATATAAACGAGTTCGACATCGGGGGATTGTTTGCGAACGTTGCGGGGTAGAAGTTACAGAATCGCGGGTGCGACGACATCGCATGGGCTTTATTAAACTGGCGGCTCCGGTGACTCATGTTTGGTATCTCAAGGGTATTCCTAGCTATATGGCGATTTTGCTGGATATGCCTCTGCGAGATGTGGAACAGGTGGTTTATTTTAATGCCTATGTGGTATTGAATCCGGGGAATGCTGATAATCTATCCTATAAACAACTGCTGCTGGAAGAACAATGGCTGGAAATTGAGGAGCAGATTTACGCAGAAGAAGGCGAACTGGTTGGGGTGGAAGTGGGTATTGGCGCTGAGGCGATCGCCCGTTTATTGGAAGATATCCCCCTAGAAGAAGAAGCGGAAAAATTGCGAACGGATATTGCTAACGCTAAAGGTCAAAAACGCGCCAAGCTGATTAAGCGACTGCGGATCATTGATAACTTTATCGCCACCAGTTCTAAAACGGAATGGATGGTTTTAAATGTGATTCCGGTAATTCCCCCGGATTTGCGACCGATGGTTCAGTTAGATGGGGGTCGCTTTGCTACTTCTGACCTAAACGACCTCTATCGACGGGTGATTAACCGTAATAATCGCCTGGCTAGGTTGCAGGAGATTTTAGCGCCGGAAATTATTATCCGCAATGAAAAGCGAATGCTACAAGAAGCGGTGGATGCCTTAATTGATAATGGTCGCCGCGGTCGGACTGTGGTGGGTGCTAATAACCGACCTTTGAAATCTCTCTCGGATATTATTGAGGGTAAACAAGGCCGCTTCCGTCAAAACTTGCTGGGAAAACGGGTTGATTATTCGGGGCGTTCTGTGATTGTGGTGGGTCCGAATTTGAAAATGCACCAGTGCGGACTACCTCGGGAAATGGCGATCGAACTTTTCCAGCCTTTTGTGATTCATCGCCTGATTCGTCAGAATTTGGTTAATAACATTAAGGCGGCGAAAAAGTTGATTCAACGCGGCGATCCGAGTGTTTGGGATGTGTTAGAAGAGGTGATTTCTGGACACCCAGTTATGCTTAACCGTGCGCCAACTCTCCACCGCCTGGGAATTCAGGCTTTTGAACCTATGCTGGTGGAAGGAAGGGCGATTAAATTGCATCCCCTGGTCTGTCCGGCTTTTAACGCTGACTTTGACGGTGACCAAATGGCTGTTCACGTTCCTTTGTCTATTGAGGCTCAGGCGGAAGCGCGTTTGTTGATGTTGGCTAGTAATAATATTCTGTCTCCGGCTACGGGAAGACCTATTGTTACTCCTTCTCAGGATATGGTTTTGGGTTGCTATTATCTGACTGCCAAAAATCCGAAGGCGGTGCGAGGAAAAGATCGCTATTTCAGTAACCTGGAAGATGCTTGCGTGGCTTATACTCACGGTTTGCTGGATTTACACGCTGAGATTTGGGTGCGTTTTGATGGGGAGGTTGACCTAGATGAACCTGAAGAAATTGACGGAGAGGAAAAGTCGGCTGATGGAAGCAATCTGACGAAATTATACAGGGGTCAAAAAAGTGGCAATTTGACCAGGAGAGTTCGAGAAGATAAGGACGGTAACATGATTTCCCAATATGTGCGGACAACGGCTGGTCGAATTATCTTCAATAAAACCGTGCTAGATGCTCTGGTTTAACAATGATTAAAGGCAGATATGATGTCTGCCTAGAGGGGTAAGGGCGGGGGACTACGCGGAGCCATAGCCAAGGTTAATGCCGTGAACCCGCCTCTCCCCAAAAAACGCCTCGCGAGGGGAAATTCCTGGGGAAAAAATCAGGACTACGGCTTTAAAAATTTTGCACTTTGAATGTGAACTGCTATGTCTGACAATAAAAAAATCTTCCGCAACCGAGTTATCGATAAAGGTCAACTGAAAAAATTGATGACCTGGGCTTTTATGAATCATGGGAGCGCGGTCACGGCTCAAGTAGCTGATGAGTTGAAGGATTTGGGATTTAAATATGCTACGAGAGCGGGGGTTTCAATTAGTGTTGATGACCTGCAAATTCCGCAGTCAAAAAAGGATTTATTAGAGGAGGCAGAAGAGGAAATTCGGCGCACAGAACGGCGATACACGAAGGGAGAAATCACGGAAGTAGAACGTTTTCAAAAAGTAATTGATACCTGGAACGGTACGTCGGAGGCTCTGAAGGATGAAGTAGTGCGGAATTTCCGCTCGACAAATCCCCTGAACTCGGTCTATATGATGGCGTTCTCTGGTGCGCGGGGTAATATCTCCCAAGTCCGTCAATTGGTGGGAATGCGGGGTTTGATGGCTGACCCTCAAGGGGAAATTATTGACCAGCCGATTAAAACTAATTTCCGGGAAGGATTGACGGTAACAGAATATATTATCTCGTCTTACGGGGCGCGGAAAGGATTGGTAGATACGGCGCTGCGGACGGCAGATTCGGGATACTTGACCAGACGGTTGGTGGATGTGTCTCAGGATGTGATTCTGCGGGAAATTGACTGCGGTACGGAACGGGGAATCACTCTGGGAGATATGACGGACGGCGATCGCATTTTGATTCCCCTCAAAGACCGCCTTATGGGTCGCGTCTTGGGTGAGGACGTAAAAAACCCAGAGACCGGGGAAATTATTAGCTTTGGAGAAATCCGCGCTGTTCGCAATCAAGTCGTTTGTGATGACCTAGCCTCCGCTATCTGTAATGCTGGGGTGAAAAAAGTTTTTGTGCGATCGCCTCTAACCTGTGAGGCGAACAGATCCGTATGTCGCCACTGCTATGGCTGGAGTTTGGCTCATGCGGAAATGGTAGACTTAGGAGAAGCGATCGGTATTATCGCGGCTCAGTCTATCGGGGAACCGGGAACTCAGTTGACTATGCGGACCTTCCACACCGGAGGCGTATTTACCGCTGAAGCGGCTGGGTTTCTCCGCGCTCCCTTTGATGGGACTGTTAAATTTCCGAAAACTCTCCGTCTGCGTGCTTTCCGTACCCGACACGGGGATGACTCCTTCCTGGCTGAAAGCAACGGTTATCTCACGGTGGAAGGGAAAGACGGGAACAAGCGCATTAACATCAGCCAAGGCTCTACGGTGGTGGTTCACGATGGACAAGCGGTTAACGCCGACCAAGTCCTGGTGGAAATTATGGCTGGGGGACGAACCGCTCGCAAAACTACTGAAAAAGCCACTAAGGACGTAGCAACAGATTTAGCCGGAGAGGTTAAGTTTGCTGACGTTGTACCAGAAGAAAAACTCGATCGCCAAGGAAATATGACCCGCATCGCTCAACGGGGTGGCTTGCTGTGGGTCTTAGCCGGAGAAGTTTATAACTTACCCCCCGGCGCAGAACCAGTGGTCAAAAATGGCGATCGTGTGGAACCAGGTAGCGTCCTGGCTCAAACTAAACTGCAAACCGAACATGGCGGTATTGTCCGCATTACCGATGATAATGACATAGACCCCGCCACTGTAGCCACAGAAACACTCGCTGATGGTATGATCACCACCTCCTCCGGTGAGGAAAATGCTCTACCACGGGAAATTGAAATTATCACCGCCTCTGTACTTTTAGACCAGGCTTTGGTACGTCTCCAATCAGAGTTGGGACGGGAACAATATGTGATTGAAACTAACAGCAATCACCGTTTCTCCCTCAAAGTTACACCCGGTAGCAAGGTCGAAAATCATGAAGTGATCGCGGAATTGATGGATGATAGCTACCGCACCACTACTGGCGGGATTATTAAATACGCTGGCGTGGAAGTTGCTAAACGCTCCAAAGGTAAACAAGGCTATGAGGTGACTTCTGGGGGAACCTTATTATGGATTCCTGAAGAGTGTCACGAAGTGAATAAGGACATCTCTCTGTTAATCGTTGAAGATGGTCAATATGTCGAAGCCGGAACAGAGGTAGTTAAAGATATCTTCTGTCAGAGTAAAGGGGTCATTGAAGTTACCCAAAAGAACGATATCCTTCGCGAAATTGTCGTCAAACCAGGGGAATTGCATCTGGTCGATGACCCCGAAATGGTAATGGCGATCGATGGTCAAATTAAAAACGCCGGAGAAGAAGTTATACCAGGAGTTACAGCCACAGAACTTAATTATGTTGAGTATGTGGAATCTCCCGAAGGTCCCGCCTTGCTATTGCGTCCCGTCGTGGAATTTCATGTTCCAGAAACTCCCCCAGTTCCCTCCCAGGAATCCCTCAATCAGTCTATCTCTCTCCAAGCAGTACAACGTCTATCTTATAAAGACGGCGAGCGGGTTCGGTCTGTCGAAGGAGTCGAACTGTTGCGTACTCAGTTGGTAATTAACATCGGTACCGAAGCGCCTCAGTTGGCGGCTGATATCGAGTTGATTCCCGATGAAGATAATCCTGAGATTATGCGCCTCCAATTGGTGATTTTAGAGTCTTTGGTGATTCGGCGCGATATTATCGCTGATTCCACCCAAGGTAGCACCCGGACTCGCTTACTAGTCCATGATGGTCAGGAAATTGAACCAGGCGCAGTCGTCACTCGCACCGAAATTCTCGGTAAAGATGGCGGTGTCGTTGGCGGTATTCGCTCCGGTGCTGAAATTCTCCGCCGCTGTCTCATTGTTCGTGACACCGATATGATGACCATTCAACTACCCGATGGTGTCACTCCTACTGTTAAAGTCGGTCAACTGGTAGTAGAAGATTCCGAAATTGCACCTGGAGTTAAATTGTCCCAGTCTGGCCAAGTTGTGGCTATTAACCAGGATGACTCGGAAACATCAATAGTTCTCCGTATTGGAAGACCCTATCGCGTTTCCTCCGGCGCGGTTCTGCATTTGAGCGATGGCGATTTGGTCCAACGGGGTGATAATTTGGTGCTTTTGGTTTTTGAGCGACCCAAAACTGGGGATATTATTCAGGGTCTACCTCGTATTGAGGAACTTCTGGAGGCTCGTAAACCTAAAGAGGCTTGTATTTTGGCTAAACAACCCGGTACGGCTCAGCTGGAGGTTTTTGATGATTTGGTCCAGTTGCGCGTGATTGAGTCTGGCGGCGCTGCGACTGAGTATCCCCTTACTCCTGGTCAGACAGTTATTGTCTCTGATGGACAAACCGTTGATGTCGGACAGCCTCTCACTGATGGTCCGGCTAATCCTCATGAAATTCTGGAGGTGTTCTTTAACTACTATCTGGAACAGGATGGGATGGTTTATGAGGCGGCTCTCAAGAGCTTCCAAAAGTGTCAGATTTTCCTGGTTAATGAGGTTCAATCGGTTTATCAATCTCAGGGTATTGATATTTCCGACAAGCATATCGAGGTGATTGTCCGTCAGATGACCTCTAAGGTTCGCATTGATGATGGCGGTGATACTACTACTCTTCCGGGAGAGTTGACGGAACTTCGTCAGGTTGAACAGGTCAATGAGGCTATGTTTATTACTGGCGGCGCTCCCGCTCGCTATACTCCTGTTCTGTTGGGGATTACTAAGGCTTCTCTCAATACTGACAGCTTTATCTCCGCCGCTAGTTTCCAAGAGACTACTCGCGTCTTAACTGAAGCTGCTATTGAGGGTAAGTCGGACTGGTTGCGAGGTCTCAAGGAAAATGTCATCATCGGACGACTAATTCCTGCTGGTAGCGGTTTTAATGCTTATGAAGACCCGGTTTTGGCGGAAGAGTCGGTTATGGATGAGGAACCTTACAGCTACCTCGAAGATGATGTTAATAATGATGATTTGCGGGAAGATGTAATTCTTGATGACCACTCGGCTCGCGCCTACAGTGACCAGGCTATGTTCTCTGATGACCTCGTAGATAATGAGGATGATGAGGATAATGAGTTTGCTATCAATGATGATTCTGATAATTTCCCTTTAATTGATGACGACGATGAAGAACCTTTCTCGTCTGCTATCATCACTGATGACATCCTTGATGACGACGATTTCTAACACCGTGCCTAATTAGGCAATAAACAAGAGTAGAGACAAAGCGTACCTTGTCTCTACTTTTTTGTTACGGAAGTTATGTTAAGTTTTGTAACGAAAAATTAACAAATGCTGCAAAAATTTTTTTTTGGGGGGAGTGGTTGCTTTTTGCGGGGAGTTATGGTATACTGCTAAATAATTCAGATATTGGAAATTTTAATAATTTAACACAAATTACAATTATAAAAAAGTATATCTTGATGATATAGCATTAGTCAAGGTGGTTAGGACGCAGCTTGACTAATGCTATACCCGATGATACAGCCTTTACACAAAACACAAAGTACAGTATAATGTATGGCTATTGTATCAGTTATCACAACCAACTACCATGAGCCGTTACTCTTTAGATTTTCGGAAAAAGATAGTAGAAGCCTATGAAAAAGGAGACACTTCTATCCGAAAAGTAGCGAAACGCTTTTTGGTGAGTCCAGACACGGTAAGGCGACTGGTCAAACAGTATCGATTAACGGGAGACTTATCTCCTCGTAAGTGTGGCACTAAAAAGAAAAGCATTTTATCTAAGCATGAGGAAGCCGTGATAGATATTGTGGAAGCCCACCCCGACCTGACCTTATGGCAATATAGTGAGAAGCTCAGAGACAAGCTGGGCATAAATGTCAGTACGACCATGATAGATAGATTTTTAAAGCAGCACGATATAAGTCTCAAAAAAAAACATACAGGAGCGAAAAAGTAGTAACTGAAGAAGTACAGAAAGCGCGAGTAGATTATTGGTAAAGAATTAGAGATGTGGCTCCTGAAAAGCTTGTGTTTATTGATGAAAGTGGGTTATGGGTAGGGATGAGCAGACCGTTAGCCAGAGCGACGAAAGGGAAAAAAGTCTATGAACTGCGGAAATCCTATCGAGGTCAAAAAATGACAATAATTGGTGCAATTAAGCTCTCCGGAGTGGTAGCGACTCAAACATTAGAAGGGTCCATGAAAAAAGAGGATTTTCTCCAATTCATCAAGTTAGATTTATTGCCAAAATTAAAAAAAGGAGATGTAGTGGTAATGGATAACTGAAATTCTCATCATCGAGAAGAAGTCAAAGAAATGATAGAGTCAGTAGGAGCCAGGGTAGAATATCTGCCGGTGTATTCCCCTGAGTTTAACCCGATAGAGATGATGTGGTCACAGCTCAAAAGTTTAGTGTGCAAGTTCAGGACGGAGACCATGGAATTATTAGTGAGATTGGTAGAAGTGGCGGTAAGCCTTGTGGATTTACAGTGTTTGAATAACTGGTTTACCAAGTGTTGTTACTGTGCTTAATGATTGAGATAAAGGCTGTATAGTCAAGCTGGGGACTGATGGCATTACGGTTTTTTTAGTCTGGCAATTAATGAAGCAAAACCAGAAACTGATATCAGAGGTTAACTCCAGAGACAACGAATTAATGAAGCTGATTTACACAATCCTAAATCAATATAGGCAGTACCCAACAGGATTAAGCGATCGCACTAGCCGGATTAACCGTCCCAGGGGAGAAAGCAAGGAGTAAGTTATCAGACTGACCCAATGGAAGGTAGCCTACTGGGAAAATGGACAAAACAAGTACAAATTCCCAGTTAGGACAAAAAAGCGATCGCATTAAGTCCCTTGACACCAATCTGGACTTCTACAATTCCAAGACAAAGGTGAACGCTTCACTATTAATCTCATTAACGGGTTTGCGTCGCAGTTCTACAGATTTCTCACGGGGTAATAAGTCGAATACTTCCCGGAATACATCATCTACCTTTTCATAGGCGACTAGCCCCACCTCATCTAACACGACATCTCCTGATTGGTCAATTATCACTGTTTGGGGAACATATCCTCGATAGTAATGACCCGGTTCCGTGGGAGGTAGGGACGAGTCCATGGGGATTGAATCAATATTAACTGGGATAAAGTCCGCAGCCCTTCCGTAATACTCTTGTAGTTGCGATACTGTTGTCGAAAATACTTTGCAGTCGCGGCTGTCGTCCAGGAAAAAAACTAGCAATGCTGGTTTATGGAGTCTCAAAGACTGGGACAGTTCAACTCGTGGCGGCACCAGAGACCCATTACCGCCATAAAGAGCAAAAATGTTGCCATCAAACTTATCATCGTCAATATTTGCTAAAGCTGGACCAGTTCCCAGGGGAAATGTTAGCAAGGCAGCTAAGGCCATGATTAGTAAGCCCCTGGGTATGAGTCGGAGGTTGAATGTTATTGGGTTGGAGTTCAGCACTGTCATCAGTTAATTGAGAGTCCTAGCTTTCGGAATTGTTACAATCTTTTAACGACATTTTACAACAGCGATCGCCAAGATTATGACCCGAATATTCAGCCAGTATCGGGAAAATCACCGCCGGATTTGGCCATTTACCTCAGTCCCTCGTCCCTAATTATTAAGTTTTTCCCCATGAAATGTTAAAAACTATTACAAATATACTAATAATGTGAACATAATGCCTCAAAATACATTTCGAGGTAGTCATGTCATGAGGTTTCATTTGGGGGACCAAATAGGGACACCCGAAACTCGTGGCGGCGTATAATCAAATACGCCCGATCGCGATCGATAAATGACTCGGCAATCTTGGTAATAGCCAAAAGTTGCCTGCTCAGGAGAAGTTGCCTGCTAACCGCCACCTGTGGCAGGTTAAATGGTACTTCCCAAAGCTGAGGAGCCACGACACCGGGCTGACCGAAAGTCGTAGGCTTCATCATGAACACATTAGCTAAACCCTGTGGTAGAAAATGAGTATCGTTACCAAATCCATCGTCAATGCAGACGCTGAAGCGCGTTATCTGAGCCCTGGTGAATTAGATCGGATCAAATCCTTTGTTACCTCTGGCGAACGCCGGGTTCGGATTGCTGAAACCATGACAGGTGCTCGTGAGCGCATCATCAAGGAAGCAGGAAACCAACTTTTCCAAAAACGTCCTGATGTAGTCTCTCCCGGTGGAAATGCCTACGGTGAGGAAATGACTGCCACCTGCCTGCGGGATCTAGACTACTACCTGCGTCTGATCACCTACGGAATTGTTGCTGGCGATGTTACCCCCATTGAAGAAATCGGGGTTGTAGGTGTTCGCGAAATGTACAAATCTCTTGGTACTCCCATCGAAGCAGTAGCTGAAGGTGTACGGGCTATGAAGAGTGTAGCCACTTCCCTGCTGTCTGGAGAAGACGCAGCCGAAGCAGGTGCTTACTTCGACTACCTAATTGGTGCAATGTCATAAGCACTGGCGATTATCTCTTATTAATCGACCAAGATTCATCTAAACAATTCCTAGATCAAGCGACCATTAGCAAACGAAACCATCATGCAAGACGCAATCACTTCCGTAATCAACTCCTCTGACGTTCAAGGTAAATACCTGGATGCTAGCGCTATCCAAAAACTGAAAGCCTATTTCGCTACTGGTGAACTGCGCGTTCGTGCAGCAACCACCATCAGCGCTAATGCAGCTAACATCGTTAAGGAAGCAGTTGCTAAGTCTCTGCTGTACTCCGATATCACCCGTCCCGGTGGTAATATGTACACCACTCGTCGCTATGCTGCTTGCATCCGTGACCTGGACTACTACCTCCGCTATGCTACCTATGCTATGCTGGCTGGCGATCCTTCCATCCTGGATGAGCGTGTACTCAATGGCCTGAAAGAAACTTATAACTCTTTGGGTGTACCCATTGGCGCTACCGTTCAAGCTATCCAAGCTATGAAAGAAGTTACTGCTGGCTTAGTTGGTGCTGATGCTGGTAAGGAAATGGGCATTTACTTTGATTACATCTGCTCTGGCTTGAGCTAAGACTGCTCACAGAGGAAGCTAGAATGTAGTCATCCCCTTTGGAAATACTACAGTCTTGGTTCTTCAATTCCTATAAACTTAGGGCCAGGGAAGTCTGAAGTGAGTGCTAGACCGCCAAAGGCTTGTCTGTATCATTGATAAGTTTTAGCGAGCTAGTATTGGCTTATGACTCCCGGCCTTTAGTCATTTGATAAATATTACTGTCAAATACTGTCAAAATTGCTGACTTAACTCAGGAGCAAGATAATCATGAGATCTTTCAAAGTAACAGCTTGCGTTCCCAGCCAAACACGGATTCGCACTCAGCGTGAGTTACAAAATACCTATTTCACTAAGCTGGTTCCCTATGACAACTGGTTCCGGGAACAGCAACGGATTATGAAAATGGGTGGAAAAATTGTCAAAGTTGAATTAGCCACTGGGAAGCCGGGAACTAATACAGGACTGCTGTGATCATAGTGGAAACGCCAACCGCCTTGGCGGTGTGGCGTGTTTAGTTCACCCGCTCAATTTCGCTACAATTGCGATCGGGTGTATATATGCCAATAGCAATCAGCGCTATATATCTAAAAATTAATTTAACTTCATCTTTTTGGACACTTGTGGCTAGGTGGGCTTGTATATTGATGGCCCCGTTTCTCACCACCACGAGTGGCTTTTCTGCTTGTATAATTAGAGAAATACACTTGACCAACAGAACTAATCACCTATCACGAGTAGATATAAGGGGTGCGTTTGGTCACTTATTCGCTCAAGTCCAGGAAACTGCTAGATCCGAAATACCTTCGAGGAATCCCTGTCCCCCGGCTTAAATAGTCAATATTTAAATGTAAAATTCCCCTGGGGAAGTATGTCAACCTTATTGATGATTGCTGATGGATAATAGTACAAATTTCGTTGAATCTATATTAGCACAAACTCCTTCCGAAAATCCTACCACTAATCTGAGTAATAAAGTCACCTCAGAAATGTTGTGGATGGGGGCTACAGGTTTGATGCTAATAATACTGATTGTAGTCTCAGTCATTTATAACTCTAAAAACAAAGGTCTTGCCAAGCAGTTGAAAATGGAGACCTTTAGAAATAAAGAACTCCATAAAAAATATAAATTAGCCTTGGCGACTATTTCTAAAATGGAGAAAAACCCAGACTTAATTCACTCCAGGGAATTTAACCTTGATTATCTCAGGATGAGAATGTCTGAGGATGTTTTCCATTATGCCATCATTGTTCAAATTAAGATGAAGGTCAAGCAGCAAATAGCTGTGGCTCTGCGACCTACACAGGCGGCTGTGGGAGAAAAAAGTAATGCTGGTCAAGGTCGCCAAGTTGATTCAATTTTTGATGTTGAATACGACACAGGAGACCCTGAACATAGCAAAAAACGGGTATTATTTCGGATACAAATTAGGTTGATGAAATTACCCACGCAAGCAACTTCAACGACTATTAATCAGATTATTGACTGCTTGGAAACCTATTTGAGTCCCTCGGATGACCATGATAATTGGCAACCGACAATTCAGGGGAGAATTGCCCATATTGAATGGGACCAAAAAGCCAAACCTACTCCCCTATTAGTGTTAGAACAATCTAACGAAGGCATGAATGTTACGTTCCGTACTAATAGGAAACTCCCGGAAAGTCAGGGTAAAACTCCCTTACCAGCATCAGGTCGCAACAAGTCTAAACGCCGTAAAACTACTTCGAGTGGTAACACTCATTTTACCCCTTAACTGTGGCTGGTCTCAGTCTTCAGGAGTATCAAATAAAACTGTGGTCATATAGCGTTCTGCCCATTCCTCGCCAAAGGCTTTTTCGAGGACGCGCCTGGTCTTATCGTTTTGCTGTTGTTGTTGACAGTAGTGGCGTTGAGCGTTGATCATGTGAATTTGTTGCTCTGGGGAAACTGGAGTTTGAGCGATCGCACTTTGACAGTGTAGTTCCATATAAGTCTCAACCCGACTCAGAAACAGGTTTTCCTCTTGCTCATTTGCCGGACGCACAAACAGACAAAACTCGGAAAAAATATCCCCCCAGGCGGGAATATCACGGGGTTGAGAAAAATGATTTTGGGGTAATTCTTGCAGGACTCGGTGATAATTTTCGGGTAAAGTGCGATCGCCATTCATGGGCGACAAATCCACAATCGCCGCCCCAATTCTACCACGTCCCCCCACCAAATCCGTACCAAACATAGGCAGAGCATAGGAACTGCGGGGAAACATCACACAATGGAGAATATCCAAACCACTACCCACCTTAGCCAATTCCAAGTGCATCTTACGAAACTGTGGAGTTTGATAGCAGCGATTTTCAATAGTCAACCTTTCCCCTTCTAATCGCCCCTCAATATATCCTAAATCATCAGGCAGATGATAGGGTTGCAGATCCAAATACTGACCCCACAGGCGTTCAATACTGTTCGCCAATCTACGAATTAACGGGTGTTGTTGTTCCCGCAAAGAATTTTGGTTGTAAGTTGATTGCATTCTCAAACCTAATTAAAACAGCCGTTCCCAAAAAAGCAAGTTATGAATATTGTAAGTCCCCCTGAACAACTATGTGCATCAGCCAGGAAGCGTCGGCCCAATTATTTCAGTGAACCCGCCACAGCCCAATTTATGTTAAAGGGAGACAAGCGACAGCAGTTTCTGAAACCATACCCCTGCTTAGGTTTCAGCCTATCACCTTAGACCTGAGCCGGAATGTTTCGGATACTTATACGGTTATTATCACACAATTAGTGGGTATCTGTAAGTATAATTAGTTAGATTTGCTGTAATTCGTTTGCACTCCCTGGGTTAATTGGAAATCCGCAAGACCTATGTATATTTACACTACCCCCAGGTTTGATCAACAAGCCAAACAATTTGGTATTCAGGGTCAGATTGCAGAATTAGTGGTAGCCATTCAGACCCAGGGCAGTTCTGCTGTCCATGCCTATTTTAACTGGAATTATCCCTATCTGAAGCGGCCTGTCCGTAATCTGAGACTGCTAGGGAAAATCTTTCCTTTTAAGAATGAGCGAGTATTGTGTTTACTGGATGTTTTGACTAGGGGGGGTAATGAATATGAGTCTTTTCTGCAAAACCCCGAAGACTACGGGAAAAAGCATTTAGACCCTCTAGTTTATTATACTGACCTGGAAAATAGTATCAAAGGCCAAAAAGAAAGACAAAAAGGGCCTTTACGTCCAAAATTTTTACCAGAAATCTATCACGGTTGGCTACAACGACCTACCTGGACTCGCAACACAGACGATCGTATTATTTGTGAAGGTGAGGTCTGGGTCAAACAATTTCAGCAGCAGGAAACTCGCGACCAATGGCAGAGTTATGGTGAAATTGTCCTAGCCATTGTCGAAGGACAGGAGGCAAAACAGGACACTTCCTGGCCAAATTTATACTTAACCCGTAAACCAGACAGTAGTAATTATGTCCTCTATAGCCATTTAGAGACAGCCGACGGCTTACCTCGTCGGGTAGTGTTCTTAGTAGCCAGTTTTGATAGTCCACCCCAGCCCGGCGATATTGAGGCGGTGCTACAACAGACCCGTCTGTTAACTCTCGACTTTCCCCAGGGTATTTTTTCCACACCCATTACATTTGATATTCTCTCGCGTTATACCCGTCGCGCTTATCCAGACTATTTAGTCCTAGATCGGGAAATTTGGCTAGAAATTGAAGCAGATAATGGTATTAATTTAGCCCTTTCTGTGGAAGAAGAAAGAATTTTACATGAACTTTCTAGCCCGGATTCTGAAAATTCTCTACCGTTATTTATTAATGGTCGCGCGGGGAGTGGCAAATCAACCATGTTGGTTTATTTGTTTGCTGAATACTGCGATCGCTACCGGAAAATTTATGCTCAAAAACTCCCAGAAAAAGTCATTAAACCACTATTTTTGACTTATAATGAACGTCTGCTAACTCGCGCGAAACAAGGGGTAGAAAAGCTGCTAATAACTAACTATAAGTTCATGCTCAACAGCAGTAATTTGAAGAAAAAACCCCCCTTAGAACCTTGCTTTCAATCCTTCCAAGATTTTCTAATTAATTTACTTCCTCCAGAAGAAAGCGACAAATTTGATCGCGATCGCTATATCTCCTTTTACGACTTCCGCCAACACTGTACCCATCGCCAAAAACGCTACTCTCCCGAATTATGCTGGCATATTATCCGCACATTTATCAAAGGCTATAGCCTCGTCACTCAAAACGATGAATACATGACCCCAGAGGATTATGATGATGTTCCTCGCCGAGAAAAAACCATTTCCTCAGAAGTCTTTGATGCCATTTATAAACAGGTATGGCCATGGTACTATAAACTAACCCATGATGGTGGCTATTGGGATGACCAAGACTTAATCCGGCGAGTCCTGCAAGTCCAAGGTGATAACCTCCCCAAATATACAGCCATTTTTTGTGATGAAGCCCAGGATTTCACCAAGTTAGAACTATTGCTAATCGTCAAACTCTCTCTATTTTCCGACTCAGTTATGTATCCCCCCATTCCCAGTTTACCCTTTGCCTTTGCGGGGGACCCATTTCAGACCCTTAACCCCACCGGATTTCGTTGGCAAAGCGTCAAAGCCACATTTTTTGATCAGGTAATTTCTCACCTAGATCCTGACCAAAAACTCAATCTAGGAATGTCATTTTATGAACTAGAATCTAATTACAGATCCAGCCCAGCCATAGTCAAAATGACCAATTTAATTCACCTATGGCGGCATCTAGTTTTTAAAATTCCCAAACTCAAACCCCAGGAAGCATGGCAACCAATAGCCAATGCTCGTCATCCCCAAAAATTCATCTTTGGTCAGCGTAATTTTTCCGTAAATGACCTCAAAAGCCACATCGAAAAATCCCCCATTTTTATTGTACCATGTGAAGCAAACGGCGAATTAACATATATCAGAAATGATGATTTTTTATCTTCGTTATATCCGGGAGCCAGCGAAACCAATCCCCCGAAAAATGTGTTAAGTGCCATTCAAGCCAAAGGCTTAGAATTCCCCCTAGTAATTTTATATAAATTTGGCGAACAGTTTGCCAAGGAATTTGGGCGATCGCTTTGGGATTATATCAATTTAGACCAAGAACATCCCTTAGAATTAGAGTATTTTTTCAATAAATTATATGTAGCAGCCAGTCGAGGAATCACTAACCTAATAGTCATTGACACAGAAGCTGGAGACCGCCTCCTCTGGCAATATGCAACCACAGACTCGTTGCACCAATCTGCATACCAACTAGAACAATGTTTAGCTGCATCAGACGATCGCCAAATTTGGTACGGCTATATAGGCGGTTTAAATTGGGGCGATAGTCTCGAAAATCTCGATCTCGATCACCGGGAATTACAAGCCCAAGAATTTGAAGAAAACGGCCGAATGCAGAAAGATCCAGTTTCCCTGCGACGGGCTAAACAGTTCTATCTCGAACTCGGAAAGGAACAAGAAGCCCTACTATGTGAAGCCTGGGCTCTGAGATTCGATCGCCGATTTCGAGAAGCCGGGCTATTGTTCTATCGCCGTGGTGAAAATGACGCAGCCTGGGAATGTTTCTGGCATGGTCTATGTTGGCAAGCCCTACTCAACTGGTATCACCAATTCCCTGAATCAAGACCAGCAGAACGTCCCCTAGTAGAATTCATGGCAACCCCCACCAAAACCTTAGCTGTGGTCTTTGCATTTACCCTGTTTTTAGAAGAAGTCCTAGCCCAAAAATCTACTACCGACCCGGGAAAAGTCAGTTTATCCAATTATGTAGGATCAAATGCCAGTACCCAGTATAGTTCTGGGCGCCCCCACCTCGGTTCTCGCACGCCGGACCACAACCGCAAACCCTGGAAAGCTGCCATTTCTGAATATGCCAGCAGAATCAAACGTTTGATGGCCGAAAAGCGATTATCTCTCCCCCAATGGCAAAGATTTGGTGATGTATTGGAAGCCTTAGATGAAGCCAAATATGATGGCCTCCTAGATATTGCTGGGGAATGCTTCTATCGAGCCAAAAACTTGCGGCGGGCGGTCCGCTGTTGGCAGCGTTGTGGGTCTACTGACCGACGGGAATATAATATTGCTTTAGCTGATGTATTAGGCTTCCCAGAAGGTTTGGCTTATTTGGAACGAGCCGGAAATAGCGATCGCATTATTGCTGAATGGGAACGCGCCGGTCGTCCCGTCACCGCCCAGTGGTTAAAATATGGCGAATGTGTTAGACGCGCTTTACTTGCACAAAATCGCTACCGTGACTGGGTAGAATATTTGATGCGCTCCCGACAATGGTCTGATGCGATCGCCGCCTTAGAAGAGTGTTCTCCATCCGAAATCAAGAGCTTACAGTTTGAGTTAATCCGACAACTGGCTCGCTCTAATTTGACCCCACAACAGGTCCGCATTGCTCGCTCTCGCTATATGACCCTCATAGACCAAGTATTATCTAATTCCGATTGGAAAACCTATCTAGCAGTTCCCGAAGTCGGCATAGTCCTCGAAAGAATTGGCGATTTGGTGCGGACTTTACGATTTTATGAGCAGTTTGTTCAAGCCGAAAACCTGCATTTAAAGGTGTTTGCTCGACAACGTTGGATTGTTAATAAAATTAAACAGCAAAATTATGCGGCCAACGTTGACACTAGGCGGGCTGTCGCTATTCAGGAGGAGATTAACCGCAAAGCCTCTGATTGGAGGATTGATTTAGACGCTTTACCTACCGATCTGCCACCCATAGACCGTTTGACAGTCCATAAATCCCAGCAAGCCGCTATCAATCTTGTCCAAGGGTTGCCCCCTGGAGTGCAGCTAAATCTTTCCTCTTCCGATGGTCATGCTTATAGTTTCCGTATTGATTCCATTGAAGTGCGGGTCGTTAAACGCGATCACCTCCTCAAGGCGACAATTACCGATCTGCATACTCTCAATTTGCTACAAATCGAGGTTGATAGTCGCGGCGGTAGGGTCTGTATTGGCAATATGTTTGTCGAAGCGGATGATGGTCAGCGTCTTTTGTTTCAAGGTCCTGTTACTGGCTGTAGTGGCGCGATTATCTATCGTCAGAGTCCCCCATTGGTTCAACTAAAGTTACCCAATCACCCTGATACTATTGTTTTTTAGCAATTTGTTATCTTTGGGCGTGCATCACATCCCTAGGGGCGGGTTCTCCCATCCATCCTCTATTTCACCAGAGTCTTCATAACCCGCCCCTATAAAGTTACCCAATCACCCTGATACTATTACTATTATTTTTTAGCAATCTGTTATCTTTCCGCGTCCATCACCATCCGTAGGGGCGGGTTCTCCCATCCATCCTCTATTTCACCAGAATCTTCATAACCCGCCCCTATCCTAGTTTTTCCCGTAGCTTGTCCGATGCGAAGCACCCTACGCGGGTGCAGCAGTCTTATCCTGTGTGCTGTGGCTGGCTTTAGCACCGGGGCGGGTGTAGCAGTCTTATCCTGTGTGCTGTGGCTGGCTTTAGCACCGGGGCGGGTGTAGCAGTCTTATCCTGTGTGCTGTGGCTGGCTTTAGCACCGGGGCGGGTGTAGCAGTCCTATCCTGTGTGCTGTGGTGGCTTGGGGCGGGTGCAGCAGTCTTATCCTGTGTGCTGTGGCTGGCTTTAGCACCGGGGCGGGTGTAGCAGTCTTATCCTGTGTGCTGTGGCTGGCTTTAGCACCGGGGCGGGTGTAGTCCTATCCTGTGTGCTGTGGCTGGCTTTAGCACCGGGGCGGGTGTAGCAGTCCTATCCTGTGTGCTGTGGCTGATCGCGCACCCGCCCCTACAGGGCCCGCCTCTACAACTTTTCGGCAACCTTCTCCAGAATCTGCCATAATTATTGAAATTGATACAGGAACTAAAAATACCTTAGTTATATGTCGGTTCAATTTTTTTACTTACCTGAAATTGATGTCAAGACCGTTGCTGATTACCTACAAAAGCCTACCCAAGAGGTGCAGCTTATTGATGTTCGAGAACCTCAAGAATTGGCGATCGCTAGTATTGATGGTTTTGTCAATTACCCCTTGAGTGAACATCAGCAGTGGTCAGAGTCCATTTTCTCTGAACTTGACCTCCATAAGGAAACTTGGGTAATGTGTCATCATGGCAGACGTTCAGCCCAAATGGGTCAGTGGCTCATTCAACAGGGTTTTACTAATGTTAAAAATATTACCGGGGGCATTGATGCTTACTCTGTAATCGTTGATGATACCGTACCCCGCTACTGATTTCGCAGAACAAAAAGAGTCCGCGCTATGCGGACTCTCCTGGGATAAACAGAAGGCTGTCGAGTTCATTCTGTTGATCGACTCGATTTATTCATACCGTTACTTATATTTCGTCTACTAGCCGGACCCGTCCCCGCCGAATTGAGTACAATAGGCGATCTATGGATCGTAGTTCTTCTTTTTCTAAGGATTCATCTAGTACCGCTGCCATTAGACCATAGCGATCGGCTTTAGTCAGCGCTCTGGTTTCAGTTACCGATGCAGTGATTTCGGAGAGTGCGCCGGGAAGTAGTTTGACTGGAGACATAAGTGCGTTTTGAACTCGACACTTTTATCATCCTCCATTTCTCAGATTAGATCCGTGATCTGCTCTCCCACCATCAGTGATTATACAGATGTAATTTGGTGAGTTAAAACACTTATAGCTGGTGATAACTGTCACAGTTACATCCAATAGGTTTCACTTATAGCTGCTCTAATCACAACTTATCTTTAAACACTAGAAATCTCAAACCCTTAATTAATCTAACTCCCGTCTCCCTTCTAACGCCCGCGCTAAGGTCACTTCATCAGCATATTCTAAATCTCCACCCACAGGTAAACCAAAAGCAATACGAGTTACCCTCGTAAAAGGCTTCAGTAATTGGCCTAAATATAATGTCGTCGTTTCCCCTTCCACGCTTGGGTTAACCGCGATAATCACTTCCTTAACCTGTTGTTGACTAACCCGCCTCACTAGGGGTTGAACTGTTAGTTGTTCTGGTCCAATTCCATCCATCGGGGAAATTACTCCCCCCAAAACATGATACAATCCTCTATATTCACGAGTCTTCTCTAACGCAATTACATCCCGTGAGTCGCTAACTACACATATCGTTTCGCGATCGCGTTGCGGATTACGGCAAATTTCGCAAACAGGTTCCGCTGACAGGTGAAAACATACCTGACACAAACCTACCTGTTTTTTCGCTTCCAACAACGCCCTCGCTAAAGCCTGTACTTCTTCCTCTGGCCGTTTGATAATATGAAGGGCAAGTCTTTGGGCAGTTTTGGGGCCAATACCGGGCAGCCTCTGGAACTGTTCGATTAGACGGGCTAAGGGGCGTGTGTAAACCGTTGTTTTTCCTCCATTTATGCGCTCACACAATAGTATATCCCCTTACCAGTGGGAACCGAATTATGTTAAGTTTTGTAACAAAAAATTAATAAATGTTACAAAAAATTTCTGTTTTGGGGGTTACCTTGCTTTTTGGGTTGACTTATGGTATTATTTTAGAAAATGGAAATATATTCAATTTTTTTATTTTTGCAAATATCCAATTATATAAAAATATGTCAATAATATAGCATGAGTTCCCGTCGCCTGTCAACCCCCCCCAGCCACCCTGGCTGTACATTTTTTTAAAAATTGAACAAAAAATCAACCATAAAGCCAAAAAAAATCCACCGACGCGGTGGCGGTGGAACTACAAAGGATGATGGTGTGAGGAGCGAGTTACTAAACTTGCTTGCTTACAGTGTTAAGAATAGTCAGGCCTTGTTACAGCCCTGTGTCATGTGTATGAAGATTTTGTGACACCTGCCAGAAGCCAACTAGAGTCTTGTTGCAGTTGATAATTCGTAGATGTTTCTTGTGATCCGGGTTTGGTGGATAATAAGATTTGTTAGTTAAGCAGTATGGGTAGTTTTGTGGCACAAACATTTCAAGCTAAAGTTTACGTCACCCTTCGTCCTTCAGTGTTAGACCCAGCCGGGACGGCGGTTCGTTCCGGCGTTCAGCAGATGGGATATCAAAATGTCGAACAAATCCGAATTGGTAAATATATAGAGGTGACACTCCAGGCGGCGGACGAAGCGGAAGCAGTCCAGCAAATTGATCAAATTTGCGATCGCATTTTAGCCAACCCGGTCATCGAAACCTATCGTTTTGATTTAACCCCCCTATCGGAAACTGCAACCACTACAGCCCATTAGATATGAAATTTGGTATCCTAGTTTTCCCTGGTTCTAACTGCGATCGCGATGTCGCCTGGGTGACACAGGGACTTTTAAACAAACCCACCCGCATGGTGTGGCACCAAGATACAGACCTTTCTGATATTGATGTGGTAGTCATTCCCGGCGGGTTTAGTTATGGTGATTATCTGCGCTGTGGTGCGATCGCCCGTTTTTCTCCCATTATTCGCGCTACTATTGACCATGTAAATGCTGGTAAATTCGCGATCGGTATCTGTAATGGTTTCCAAGTTTTAACCGAAGCCGGACTTTTACCTGGGGCTTTGGTTCGCAATCGGGATCTGCATTTTATTTGCGATCGCGTTCCCATCAGAGTTGTCAATAATAAAACTCCCTGGACTAGAAAATATCAACCTAATGAGGTGATTACTCTTCCTATTGCTCACGGTGAGGGTTGTTACTATGCCGACGAAAAAACTCTGGCACAATTAGAAGATAATAACCAGGTCGTGTTCCGCTATGAAGGCGATAACCCTAACGGTTCTCTCAATAATATTGCCGGAATTTGTAACCAATCCGGTACTGTGGTCGGTATGATGCCTCACCCCGAAAGAGCTGCTGACCCTATGTTGGGTAATACTGATGGCATTAAAATGTTTGAAGCTGTATTACAACAAGTAGTTAGGGCTAGGGTTTAGTTATCAATTCTCAATTCTACTTTAATGGCGGGTTCCACAGTTAATGAAACTTACTGCGATATTAACAAACCCGCCCCCCTCACCTATCCCCTTATATCATCGAGCATAGTTAAGTTTTGCTGATAGATAAATTTCCAAGGTTTTGAATTTTAAAAGTATGTTAAGAATTGTTAAAATTTTATTGAGAATATCTCTCAAACACTTGACGAATTTATAGGGGTTTTGGTATGCTATAAATAATCGCATCCAAGGGCTTCTTGTGTTTTTACGCCAAAAAAGAGGCTACAACCCTTATTATATCGCGGATTATCAATATTCTCTGGCTAAAACTTAAAATCACGATGCACGAGTTTTGGGGCTAAAATGGACGGCTCAAAATCTGGCTATTGACAAAAACGCCATTTTGTGCGTTATGGCTCATCTGGCGGTTAGGGGCATAAAAAACTAAGTAATTTTCCCCATATCAATGAATGGAAAATAAATGATGATTTAGTATTGACAAACCCTGGAACTTGACCTATTATAGAAGCATGGGAATCTGTGGCGACATATATATAGGATTATCCCCAAAAGTATCGACCACTAGGCGGGAAGATAACAGAAGCAAAAGCCATACAATAAAAAGCGATGATTCAAAAACTGTTAGTGACAGGTGCGAGCGGTTTCTTGGGTTGGAATATATGCCAGGTAGCCAAATCTGAATGGGAGGTTTACGGAACGTATAATTCCAGTCCGGTGATAGAGAGTGGTGTCAAATTTATCAAAACTGATTTGACGGTATTAGGAGACTTAAAGCAGGTATGGGAAGAAATAAAACCTGATGCGGTCATTCATGCAGCGGCGGCTTCAAAACCGAATTTTTGCGAAGAGAACCCGGATATATCTCATAAAATTAACGTGGTGGCGGCTGGGGATATTGCGAGTTTGTGCGGCGCGGCGGGAATTCCTTATGTGTTTACTTCGACTGACCTAGTATTTGATGGTTTAAACCCTCCGTATCGAGAAACTGATCTAGTTTGTCCGATTAACACTTATGGGGAACAGAAAGTGAAAGCGGAAGGGGAAATATTAGCCAGATATCCGAAAGCTGCTATCTGTCGAATGCCTTTAATGTATGGGATAGCCTCGCCTCATGGGGGTAGTTTTATCCAGGGATTTATCAAAACGCTAAAATCGGGAAATTGCCTCAACCTGTTTGAGGATGAATTTCGCACGCCAGTTAGTGGCAAGACTGCGGCTAGGGGGTTACTGTTAGCGATTGAAAAAAAGGTTAATGGGATATTACACCTAGGGGGAAAACAGAGGATATCTCGCTATGAGTTTGGCTTGCTAATGGCGCAGGTGCTAGATTTACCAGCGGATAGAATTACGCCAGGAAAGCAACAGGATGTTAAATCGATCGCACCCCGTTCTCCCGATACATCCCTAGACAGTTCCCAAGCGTTTGATTTAGGATATGAACCCCCTTCAATTATGGAAGAGTTGGCAGCATTACGGGGTCTAGTTTAAGGTTAACTAGAAACTACATTAGCAGAATGAGCGATCGCATCAGGAACCTCAGCTTCCAAACGACGGAGACGAGGACTGCGATAGGCAATAATGACGGCAGCAATATTAATTATACCGACCCCACACAAAAGCAAAGCACTTCCCCGTCCGGGTCCCATACCGATAATATGTCCGACTCGATCTGCCAATATTCCCCCAGGCTGCATCATGGGTTCAAAAATGCCATCAACCAAAGGTCCGACGCTGAGTTGTGTTACGACTAACAAGGATTTTTCAAATAACCCTTGTAAAGCGAAAACTCGTCCTTGCAGATATTGGGGAACTTTGCATTGCCAGATAGTTTGGTTGCTGCTGATGACAATGGGCTGGGAGAATAGATAACCAAATCCGCCAATAGCTGCTAAAAATAGGGTAGGTTGAAATCCTCCTAAACATAAACAGAGTCCCTGTAGGGCGACAAACAACAGAATTCCATTAACTTGGCGTTTTAATCCTCCCCAGGCGCTGACTACTAGGCTACCGAATAACATCCCGCAACCACTAATAGATAACACTATCCCCAATTGGGAACTAGATGCAAAACTGAGAATAATCGGCCAGAAAAGAACCTGGATCATTCCTTCTGTTAGATAAATGACTGCAAAAAATAGCATTAACCCTAACAGTCCCGGACGCGCGGCTACATAATCCCACCCGGAGCTAATTTCTCCCCAGATCCGTTCAAAGTTAACGGTTTTGCGATCGCTTGATGCGACTGGTTTCGGATCGGGAAGCCTCACACTCAGCAGAGCAATGGTGGCTAGTACATAGGTGGCAAAATCAAAGACTAATACCCCCTGCAACTGGACAGCTTCTACTAAAAATCCGGCAATGGTCGGACCCAAAATTCTAGCCAGCGCCCGCGATATCTGTACCATGCCGTTAGCTCGACCTAAATGCTGTTTGGGAACAATTTGGGCGATCGCTGCCATGTAAGCTGGAATATGGAAGGCGTTAGCGACGGAACTGATGCTAACGGCTATGTAGATGTGCCAAATTTCCAGGCTGCCGGACTGTAACAGGATCATCATCCCTATTGCTGTCACACCTGTGGTAGAATCAGCTATTAGCATCACCCAACGTCGGTTCCACCGATCTACTAGCACCCCTGCTATAGGGGAAATTAGCAGATTGGGTAGATAGGCTAACACCATGATCAGAGCAAACAGGGTTAGGGAACCTGTGGTCTGATAAGCCCACACCCCTAAAGCGAAGTCTGTGATGTATGTGCCGACTACGGAGATAATTTGTCCTAACCAGATTCGCAAGAAGATTTGCATAGTCTATTGATTTATCGAAAAATGGGCAGATGCGGGAAACACAAAGTCAGCCAGCAAATAGTAATAGCTTCCCTTAGTCCCTGTCAATCAAGTGGGTTTCTCATTGCCTCGCATTTATTGACAACGATTTCCCTATTGTCGGCTTTTTCGGTAACTTTGGGGACTATTCAGGAATAAAAAAGCTAATACTGACCTGAGATGAACTATGGTGTTGGGATAAGGGCGATAAGATTAAGTTCTGGTGAGGCTTTTATGGCAATTTTTCCGATTTCTAAATGATATCGAAGGGGTCCCGGCTCTCAAAAGCCATATATATGTCGGCACAGATTCCCACAATAAAATTGTATGTCAAGTGCCGAGGTTTGTCAACTGTTTAAAGGTTAATTAAATGCGGGGCGCGTCCAACCCCAGCGTTATCGGTAGCGATCATTAAGCGATCGCCATCAAGTTCTGTAGGGGGGGGTTAAAAACTAGCAAAGACCCATGAAAATTCGGGTCTTTAATTCTTGGGATATGAAGATATCGGCCAAATTTCTATATATATGCGGCCACAGATTCCCATGCTTATATAATAAGTCAAGCCCTAATATTTGTCAATAGAAAATGGAGAATTTGGGTAAAAATGTGAGGGAAGTTAAAGGGGGGGTAGGAAGTGGCAAAATGTGGTTTGATCAAAAAGATGGGATATGCAAGCCAAATGACTGAGTATCAAACGTTAGTAGACCTACTGCGCGATCGCGCCGAAAAATTAAGAGACCAAAACGCCTATACATTTTTAGCGGACGGAGAAACGGAGTCGGGGCGCTTAACCTATAGGGAACTAGACGAACAAGCGAAAGCGATCGCCACAGAAATTCGTCGCCACGTCCCCCCCGGAACCCATGTATTAGTAGTGTATCCCTACACCACCGGACTAGAATTTATCGCGGCTTTTTTTGGGTGTCTGTATGCGGGGGTAGTAGCGGTAACGGATAACCCACCCCGGTCTAGCCAAGGATTAGGAAAACTGCAAGAACGCATCGAATTATCAAACGCTACAATAGCCCTAACCAGTAAACCCTTGTTATCCCATATACAAGGACTATTAAAAAAAGTGCCGGAATTAGCGCCCAAATTCGAGCAACTCCCCTGGATAACTACAGACAGTCTAAACCCGAAGCTAGGAGAGTCCTGGTCTCCCCCAGACATCAACCCGGAAACCCTAGCATTTCTGCAATATACTTCGGGTTCTACGGGAACACCAAAAGGAGTAATGGTGACTCACCAAAACGTCCTACACAACTCGGAAATGATTTATCAAGCCTTTGAACACAGGGGGGAAAGTCAAGGCTTGATCTGGCTACCCCTATTCCACGATATGGGACTTATTGGGGGAGTCATTCAACCGCTATATGGTGGTTTTCCGGTAACGTTAATGTCTCCGGTGGCGCTAGTACAGAAACCCATGAACTGGTTAAAAGCCATATCTCGGTACCAAGCGACGACCAGCGGCGGGCCGAATTTTGCCTATGATTTACTGTGGCGACAGGCGACCCCTAGTGAGATCAAAAAATTGGATTTAAGTAGCTGGGAGGTGGCATTTTCTGGGGCTGAACCTGTCCGCGCCGAAACTTTAGAGAATTTTGCCAAAACGTTCGCGGAGTGTGGTTTTCGACGATCGGCTTTTTATCCCTGTTATGGTATGGCGGAGACGACTTTATTTATTTCTGGGGGTCGAAAAGCAGATCTTCCGGTGATTCGCTATGTCGATCGCACGGCTTTGGAGGAAAATAAGGTGGTAGCTGTGGAGAGTGATCATCGGTCGGCGAAAGCTGTGGTTGGCTGTGGTCATGGTTGGCTAGGGGATGAAATTGTCATTGCTAACCCGGAAACCCTAACCCGTTGTGCTGAGGGAGAAGTAGGGGAAATTTGGCTGCGCGGCGCGGGTATTGGTTTGGGTTATTGGAATAACCCAGAGGAAAGCGATCGCACGTTTAAGGCTAAATTAGGTAATCAGGGTGGGTTTCTGAGGACGGGTGATCTGGGGTTTTTGGAGAATGGGGAATTATTTATTACGGGTAGGATTAAGGAGATGATGATTCTCTGGGGTCGCAACCATTATCCCCAACATATTGAACAAACTTTAGAAACCTGTCATGATCAGTTACGTCCGGGCTGTGGGGCGGCTTTTTCGATTGAAGTGGAGGGGGAAGAACGTCTGGTCATCGCCTACGAGGTACAACGGCAATTTCTGCGAAAGCTGAATGTCGAGGAGGTTATTGGCGCTATCCGTCATGCGATCGCTGATCAGCATCTAGCGGATGTTTTTGCGGTAGTATTACTGAAAACTGGAACTCTCCCGAAAACTACCAGCGGTAAGGTCCAACGCCAAGTCTGTGGCCGTCAGTTTCTCGCGGGAACTCTGGAGGTGGTCGGACAATGGCAATGTCAGGAGTTGCAACAAAGCAATATTTCTGACCTGGTGCGCCGGGAACAAGTTAACAGTTAATCAACAAACATCAAGCAGCTTTGGCCAGGGCATCGCAACCGGATCTCTTTGGTTGCCCCTGGTCTTGTATAATTAAATATACCTGTATTACTATATGGGTGATTAATCAAATAAGGAAAAGTGCTATTTATGACTGAGGTAGGGTTACAGAGCAATTTTAAAGATAAACTGCGAAATTTCTTAATTTATGGCATTGGCGAACCGATATTAAGAGGCTTAGAAACATCGATTGGTAAATATTCCAAAATTGGAGATACGGCATTTTTTGACGCTGCCAAATACCCGGAACATTTCCAATGGGTTGACCTGTTAGAAAGGGATTGGCATTTAATCCGCCAGGAGGTAGACGAACTGTTAAAATATCGGGATAATTTGCCTAATTTTCAGGATATTTCGCCGGATCAAGCCTATAATACGAGTACGGATAATTTATGGAAAACCTACTGTTTATATGGCTATGGAGTTAAATCTGCGGAAAGTTGCGATCGCTGTCCTGAAACCACCAAAATCATCCAACAAATCCCAGGTTTAAAAACGGCATTTTTCTCTATATTACTGCCGGGCAAACATATCCCGGAACATCGGGGACCATACAAGGGGGTAATTCGGTGTTTGTTAGGTTTAAAAGTGCCGGAACCCCGGGAAAAGTGCCGTCTGCGAGTGGGGGATGAAATCCGGCATTGGGAAGAGGGAAAATGTATGTTATTTGACGATTCATTTCCCCATGAAGCGTGGAATGAAACGAATGGAATTAGGGTAGTGTTATTCTTGGATATTGTGCGACCTTTAAAGTTTCCTTTGTCGGCAGTTAATGAGTTATTGATTAAACTAATTGCGGCTTCTCCATACATTCAGGAAGCGACGGCGAATCAGAAAAAATGGAACGATCGCCTAGACCAAGTATGGCAGAGAGATCCACAAAATTCCCGACAGTAACCCGGGGTAATTTATAGCCAGTATAATGATTAATCAAAAAACGGCGTAAACTTGAAGCGGGCTATAAGCCTGTAGACTCTAGGGATGTAATTATAGTCCCTAGGGTCAGCCGGAAAAGATGATGTCAGCATCCAATCAACAAAAAAGTTGCCAAAAAATTAAAATAGGTTATATTATCCAAGAGACCGGAAACTTTTTCGCTTACTCAATCACTTATTAAGACTTAATGACTGCTTTCCAACATCCGTTTGATGCAGCAACGTTAATGGAAATATTAAAGGGTCGAGCCATCCATCAACCCCATCAAGTTGCTTATAAATTTTTAGTGGATGGAGAAACTGAAACCATCAGTTTAACCTACCAAAAGTTAGACAGAATATGTCGAGCGATCGCCGCCCATCTCCAAAGCCTCAGCCAACCGGGAGAGAGAGCCTTACTACTATATCAACCGGGCATAGATTATATTACGGCATTTTTTGGCTGTTTGTATGCAGGTATAGTACCAATTCCGGCCTATCCGCCGCGCCCCAACCGCTCGCTGTCGAGGATTATGGGTATCTTAGAAGACGCGGACTCTCACCTAGCCCTAACCACAGAATCTGTGCTACCGAGTCTACAGCGGCAATTTGGGGAGGTTTGGGAACTACAGAAACTGAACTGGGTTGCCACAGATAAGGTAGCCGAAAGTTGCAGCGATCGCTATGAGGACCTAAGCATCAACCCGGAAAGTTTAGCGTTTCTCCAATATACATCAGGTTCAACGGCTACCCCCAAAGGGGTGATGATCAGCCACCAGAACCTGATGCACAATTCGGGCTGGATTTATGAGAAATTCGGTCACAACCAGGACAGCATAGGGATGATCTGGCTACCACCCTATCACGATATGGGGTTAATTGGGGGGATTATCCAGCCCCTATATGGAGGATTTCCGGTGGTGTTAATGTCTCCGCTAATGTTCCTCCAACGTCCTATCAGGTGGCTAGAAGCAATATCAAGACATGGTGCGACCACCAGCGGCGGGTCAAACTTTGCTTATGACTTGTGCGTGCGCCGAGTCACACCAGACCAAATAGAAACCCTAGACCTGAGTAGTTGGGATTTAGCATTTAATGGGGCGGAACCGATATCCCATGAAGTGTTAGAAAAATTTGCGCGGACGTTTGCTAGTTGTGGATTTAATCCCCAGGCTTTCTATCCCTGCTATGGTATGGCGGAGGCTACCCTAATCGTCAGTGGCGGCGATAAAACTCAACTACCGACGTTGAAAACGATTCAAGCATCATCCCTAGAACAACATCAGGCGATCGCCACCAACGGTCACGCCGAGAATACTCGCACAGTAGTAGGCTGTGGCTCAAGTTTGGAAGATCAGGCGATCGCCATTGTGGACCCATCCACGGGGATACCCTGTGAACCCGGACAGGTAGGAGAAATTTGGGTATCAGGACCAAGTATCGCCCAAGGTTACTGGAATCGACCATCAGAAACCGAGTCCATCTTTAGTCAATATCTAGCCACCACCGGAGAAGGACCATTTTTGCGGACTGGAGATTTAGGCTTCATCGAAAACGGCGAACTATTTATTACTGGTCGCCTGAAAGATGTAATTATCATTAACGGCCGCAACCATTATCCCCAAGACATAGAATGGACGGTTGAACAAAGTCACCCCTTAATCCGTCCTAGTTGTGCGGCGGGATTTTCCGTAGATGTGGGGGGGGAAGAAAGGTTAGTGGTGATTGCAGAAGTAGAACGCTACTATTGGAAACGGCAATCTAGTCCTCGTCGTGAAACCTCAACCAATGTTTCCAGGGAGGAATCCTTCAGCACTAAGGACCTAATTCAATCAATCCGGCGTGCGGTTTCCCAAAATCATGATTTGCAAGTTTATAGTACCCTGCTACTCAAACCTGGAACCATTCCCAAAACATCAAGTGGTAAGATCCAACGTCATGCTTGCCGTGCTGGTTTTCTAGCGGGGACTTTGGAGGTAGTCGAAGACTAAACTTATTCTGCCCGTTAGAGGTAATAACAGAAACAGCAAAGGATTGATCAGATCGGCTTCGTGGCACAATAACCGTCTAGGTGCGATTTAAGATTCACCGCCGACGGGCTGCCTAATCTGCCCCGGAATCTTGCATAGCCAGCCTAAAATGTGATGGAGGAGTGAATAGTGCAAGTGTTGAACCACTCTTGGAATGGAAAAGATATTGACCAACTGGGTAGCCAACCTAAATCGCCAAATTCTGTGGGTTTATCCCCTGATGCGGAAGCGATCCAAGGCTGGTTAATTACCCAAATGGCTGAGAGATTGGGGTTAAATCCAGATGACATTGATATTGATGAAGACTTTGCCAATTATGGCCTTAATTCTATTGAGGCGGTTAATTTATCTGGAGACCTGGAAAATCAATTTGGACGTAGACTTCCCCCGACGTTACTGTGGGATTATCCGACTATTAAGGCGATCGCTGATTATCTAGCCCAGGATACCACCCCTAAAGCGACAACCAACAGCAGTGGTCAGTCTGTGAGTCCACAACAGGCACAACAACTGCTAGAAAGACTCAATCAAATGTCCGATGCCGAGGTAGAGTCCCTGCTGAATTCAATGTTGTCTGAACAGGAAAATCATTAATGACCAATATATCCGATCGCACCGCTAACCTTTCACCACAACAAAAACGGGATCTGCTTGCCGAATTGTTGCGCCAAAGAGCCACCAGCCAAACCTTACCAGATATTCCCCCGGAATACTATCGGTTTGAACTGTATCCAGAATACCTGAAAATTAAACAGCAACAGCAGGAAATTGCAGCCTTGGGCATTAATAACCCCTTCTTTGCCCCCCAAGAAGGTATCGCCAGCAATACCACGATTATTGACGGTCGTGAGTTGATTAACTATGCTACCTATAACTATTTGGGGATGTCTGGTGATCCGATAGTTTCCCAAGCTACGAAGGATGCTATAGACCGCTATGGTACATCGGCTTCCGCCAGCCGCCTGCTTTCGGGGGAAAAACCTATTCATCGGGAGTTAGAAAAGGCGATCGCCAATTTTATCGGCACCCAAGACAGCATCGTTTATGTTGGCGGTCATGCTACCAACGTCACCACCGTTGGCCACCTGTTTGGACAAAATGACCTGATCCTTCATGATGTCCTCAGCCATAATAGTCTATTACAAGGCTGTTTACTTTCGGGAGCCACTACTATTGCTTTTCCCCATAATGATTGGGAAAGCCTGCACCAAATTCTCAAAGACCGCCGCCACCGTTATAGACGCACTTTAATCCTGATAGAAGGCATTTATAGCACCGATGGTGATATTCCCGATCTACCCAGGTTTATTGAGTTAAAACAACAGTATAAAGCCTTTCTGATGGTGGATGAGGCCCATTCAATTGGGGTATTAGGTCAACATGGCCGAGGGCTTAGTGAACACTTTGGCGTTGACCCCAATGATGTAGATTTGTGGATGGGAACCCTTAGTAAATCTTTCGCCAGTTGTGGGGGATATATTGCGGGGTCTAGTGCTTTAGTGGAATACTTGAAATATACGGCCCCCGGTTTTGTCTACAGCGTGGGTATTTCGCCACCTAACGCGGCATCGGTTCTGGCTTCAATTAATGTGTTAATATCAGAACCAGAACGGGTGCAAAGACTACGCGATCGTGGTCAATTGTTCCTGAATCTCGCTAAACAACATAATCTCAACACAGGAACCAGCAAAGATTCGCCCATTATTCCGATTATTGTGGGCGATTCCCTGGCTTCTGTGCAACTGTCCCAAAATCTGTTTCATCGGGGTATTAACGTCCCATTTATGTTCTATCCTTCCGTTCCTCAAAATGCAGCCCGTCTGCGTTTTTTTGTTACCTGTCAGCATACGGAAGAACAAATTTATCAAACGGTGGAAATTCTCACCGAAGAAATTGCACAAATGGCGGTTTCTTAGAACCCTCATATATCATGAAATTCCCATCTCTAGTTTATCCTTAATCTGGTGCATTCCATGAGAGTCTTACTGGTTTATCCAATTTTCCCAAAAAGTTTTTGGTCTTTTGAAAAAACCTTAGATTTAGTCGATTGCAAGGCTCTATTACCGCCTTTGGGTTTAATCACAGTAGCGGCTATTCTCCCCCAAGAATGGGAATTTAAGCTGGTCGATCGCAATGTGCGAGCCGTCACGGAAGCAGAATGGGAATGGGCAGAATTAGTGATTTTGTCCGCCATGATTGTTCAAAAAAATGACTTCCTCGACCAAATTCAGGAAGCCAAAAAACGCGGCAAAATTGTAGCAGTTGGGGGTCCTTTCCCGACCGCACTACCCCACGAAGCTGAAAAAATGGGGGCTGATTTTCTAGTGTTAGATGAGGGAGAAATTACCCTCCCTATGTTTGTAGCAGCCCTGGAAAGAGGGGAAACAAGTGGGATATTACGCGCCGCTAATGGCGAAAAACCTGATGTAACTACTACCCCAATTCCTAGGTTTGATTTGTTGGAAAAACAAGCCTATGATATGATGGCTTTGCAATTCTCCAGAGGCTGCCCGTTTCAGTGCGAATTCTGTGATATTATTGTGTTATATGGTCGCAAACCTCGCACCAAAGCACCGGAACAGTTACTGGCGGAACTGGATCGCCTCCTAGAACTAGGATTTACTCAAACTATCTTTTTGGTTGATGATAACTTCATTGGGAATAAACGCAATGTCAAATTGCTGCTTCCGGCGTTGAAAGAATGGATGGAAAAAAATAACTATCCCTTCCGTATGATGACAGAAGCATCAGTTGATCTCGCCCAAGACCAAGAATTAATGAACATGATGGTAGAGGCTAATTTCTATGCGGTTTTCCTGGGAATTGAAACCCCGGACGAAGGTAGTCTCGCGCTGACTAAAAAATTCCAAAATACCCGTAATTCCCTAGTTGATGCTGTGGATAATATTACTAGGTCTGGACTGCGGGTAATGGCTGGTTTTATTATTGGCTTTGATGGTGAAAAGTCTGGGGCTGGCGATCGCATTATCCAATTTGTAGAAACTACGGCTATTCCAGTGGCTATGTTTAGTATGCTACAGGTTCTCCCTAATACGGGATTATGGCATCGTTTAAAGAAAGAAGGGAGGCTGCTGGAAGGCTCAGAAACCGCCAATATTAACCAGACTACTCTGATGAATTTTATTCCTACTCGTCCCATTGAGGAAATTGCACAGGAATATATAGACGGTTTTTGGAAACTCTACGATCCGCAAGTGTTTCTCGATCGCACTCACCGCTATTATCTGAAACTAGGCGCACCTCGTCGCAAAAAAGCTGGGGGAAGAACCCTAAGCTGGAAAACTATAAAAGCCTTGTCAATTCTGATATGGCGACAGGGAGTAGTCCGTAAGACTCGCTGGACTTTTTGGATTTATCTACTGGATATTATCCGCAAAAACCCCGGTGTTGTGGAAATGTATCTAGTCATGTGCGCTCACTTTGAACACTTCTACGACTACCGCCAAGAAGTGCGCCAGCAAATCGAATCACAACTGGCTGAATATGTCAAGAAAAAACAGGAGTTAGAATTGGTAAAAGTAGCTTAACTCGAATCCGGCGGGTTGGGGTGGTAATCAAAAAACCTATCTCTCAACCCGCCGCTTGGCGTAACCTCTCGCTGAGACTCTAAGATACCTGGGCGCTTCTGTGATCAAAAACACAAGCGGATAGGATAAGATATAGATACAATCTATAATCATGAACATTTACGCAAAGCTGGGCGATGAACAACCTAGGTATGGAAAGAATGCGGCTACAGTCCCATCAACAAATCAAACGATTTATAGAACATCACGAACAGCGTTATAACCTGCTATCAAAGACGGTTAATAAACAGGCGACCTGTAAATTTAACGCTAACTCGGCATTTTTGTTATGTGCTGTTAATCCTACAGGTTGCTGTTCTAGCTGTGATCATTATCAGCCTAAATAACGCTAACTAATAAATAGATCCTGATAAATGTTCACAGACTTTTCCCAGGTTTGGGGATAGGTCTAGTGTGTCTTCTGACTGTTCGATCGCCTGAGTTTCTCGATCTAAAACGGCGACAATGCGATCGTAGATTTCCTGTGCTTGTGTGGGAGAGTCACCAATACAGGTTAAACCCAGTTTCCCGAATTGAGACAAACAGCCGATTAAGTGAAATACGGTTCCGGTTTCTGTTTTATTGTTAAAATGCAGATGATATTGGGCGATAATATCCATTAAATCATTGGGTAAAAGACCGCGATAATGATGGCTCTGAAGATTATCTGAGGCAATATAATATTTGGGTTGTTTATGCTGGCTATAGAATAAGCCAGTATGGCGATCATATTCGCCATTAGTTAATAATTGGAGGGTCATAAATGGATGAGTTGTGCCACCCCGACGCAGGTTAATTTCAATGGCTTGTAGTTCCCATTGTGCCTCTGGTGGCTGTGGTTGACGAACGGCAATACAATCTAAACCAAATCTTTCTAGGGCTCCTTTTTGGGCTAAGATTTTACCGACTTTTTCGCCTAATTCTTGCAGTTGTAATCGATAGGCTTGGTCAGCGGGGAAACTACAACCCTCAAAAATTTGACCATCTGGACCCCCCAGAATTTGGTCATGGGTAGATAGAACTTCGACCTCCCCGGAAGGGTAAATCTGACATTGAACACTAGGCGATCGCTTAATGTCTCCTTCGATAAAGGCTTCGACAATTGCGCCTAATTCAGGGATTCTGCTACGGAAACTAGACCAGGTTTCATGGCTGGCTTGAAAACTTAAATTCACCAAGCGATCGCTAATTTTTGCGACCCTTTGATGAGGGGGAATGTCGCCAATTCCTTGGAGATTAAGGATAGCATTGCCTTCTCCAGAAAAGCCCTCATTTAGCTTAATTACTGCTCGTTTTAACTGGGGTTGTCGTTCCCATAAAGCGTTAACTTCTGCGGCTAAAGCTGTTTCATTCCAGACTAATTTACTGCCGTCTGGGTGGGGAATATTGGCTTCTGCGAAAATCTGGCGACTGCCGCTTTTGGTTCCCCAATGGGCTAAATCGGGGTCAGAAGCCCAGAGGGGAATTTGTAATTTAACTGATAATTTTCGTTCCCATTGAGTAGAGTTAAAGCAGACCATATAGGTGCGGTTAGGTCGCAGGACTTGGCGTATTCTTTCGACTAACCGGGGACGTTCTAGGATTTTTTCGGTGAGGGAGCGATTAGAGGAATCGTAGGTAGAAAATAATAGTAGGCGATCGCGCGCGTGAGAAAAGGGAATTCCAGGCATTAAATGCAGATAATAGTCAATAACGCTGGGGTGAAGGGGTTGGGAAGTTACATAAATTAATCTAACTCTAGGATTTCGTAAACGAGTCAGAGAAAACAGAAATCTCTCCTCATACTGATGAACTCCGGGAATTTTCTGCAATTGCTGCTGATCTAAGGTGAGGGATGGAATCACTAATACATCAAAATCATCAAATCCCAGGTTTCCCCCTTGACTGAAAGACTCTCGGAGTTGATGTTGCAATGCTTGAAACTGATCTACTATTCCCTGTGGCGATCGATAATCTCCTGTCATAATCGCTGCCCACAATAACAATATTACGATTTTAGCAGCTTGTTTGACCTCATAGCGACACTTTTTATGAGCTAATATCATCCTTAGCAATGGTTGGAGAAAAGCTAGTGACACAATTAATATGAGCAGATTGGTCTAGGTTAACCAATAGGATTGATTGGTGCTATAATTATGGGAGCTTCGCTCAAACTGATATCAAACGGAATTTCATCTGAATATCGCGATATGATCCCACAGAAACTCACCCTGAAGAATTTTCTCAGTTATCGCGACGCCAGCCTAGATTTTAGTGGCTTGCACACTGCCTGCATTTGTGGACCGAATGGGGCGGGTAAGTCTTCGCTGTTAGAGGCGATCGCCTGGTCGATTTGGGGTCATAGTCGGGCGGGGACGGAAGATGATTTAATTCAAATTGGCGAAACCCAAATGCGGGTGGATTTTATCTTTATTAGTCATGGTAACTTATACCGGGTAATTAGGACTCGTCGCCGTGGTCAGTCGGGGACTCTGGATTTTCAAATCGCACCATTAGAACCGGACAAAAAAGCGGAGCAAATTAAGTTTACTGCCCTCAGTCAAGGGGGAGTCCGTAGCACACAACAAAAGATTTTAGAACATCTGCGCCTAGACTACGATACTTTTATTAATTCTGCCTATTTGCGTCAGGGAAAAGCTGATGAGTTTATGTTAAAACGTCCCAGCGATCGCAAAGAAGTGTTAGGCAGCTTACTCAAGTTAGATGAATATGATACTTTAGTGGAGAAAGCTAAAGATATCTCGAAGGAATATAAATTCAAGATTGAGCAATTAGAACAAACTTTAACTATCGGAGAGTTGGAGACACAAAAACTGCCGGAAATAGTGGCTCAAATGACTCAGTTAGAAGCTACCCTTGGTAAACTTCAGAAACAACAAGAGTCTGAGCAAAAGCAACTGCAAGCCTACCGAGAACAACAACAATATCGCCAAACCTGTGAACAACTATTAGAGGGACAGCGACAACAATATCATGGGATTAAACAAGAATGCGATCGCCTTCAACAGGAAATTATCGTCACCCAAACTCAACTACAACAATTAGATTTTATTCGGCAACAACAGGAAGAAATAAACGCTGGGATTGTGGAATTTCAGACCCTACAGGCTACAGAAGAAACGATGAGTTTACAGTTTCAAACTCACCAAAAAATTCAACAGCAACTCCGGGAACTTCAGCAGCAACAACAGGATAAAATCCACCAATTACAACGGGATAAAGATACGATTGAAACTCGCCTGGAATCTCTCCATAAACAGGAACAAGAATATCAAAAGGTGCTGGTTGAACAGCCGGAAGTCGAAGCAGGAATGGCTCAACTGTTTCAGGCTCGTTTGCGCCTGAATGAGTTAGATAAACTACAAATTGAAGTTACCCCTATCCTGCAAGAACATCAACGTATACAGGGGGAAATAGACCGCGCTCAAGCGCGTCTTAGCGCCCGTTTTGATGAACTATATACGTCGATGCACAAAATGCAGAACCGCCTGGAAAATAACCGCCCTAAATTAGAACAAGAGTTACAAAATCTCCATCAAACTATTGAGGAAATTGAGAAGAAACGCACTTATCAAAATCGGGTCACAGCTAAGGGTCAGTCACGCCATAACCACTTGGAAAAATTGGCTCATCAACAGCAGGAGTATGAGTCGAAATTAGCGGAATTAGACAAAAAGATGGAAATGTTAGGGCGTTCTTTTAGTGAGGAAAATAGGGGGGACTCTGCGCCTGTTTGTCCCCTATGCGATCGCCCTTTAGATGAACATCACTGGAATTTGGTAATGGGTAAACACCAAAACCAACAACAGGAAATTCGCGATCGCCTGTGGATAATTCGGGAAGATTTGGCGCGTTCCGAACAGGAAATAGCTGCGTTACGGGTTGAATATACAACCTTACAAAGGCAAATCTCTAATTATGAAGAATTGCGAGAAAAACGAGGTCAACTACAAGCACGCTTAGAGGGTTTCGGTAGTGATGAATTGCAGCTACAACAGTGGAGAGATGAAGCTAGTCAAATTGAGCGATCGCTATCTGATGGTAGTCACTCCGCGACGCTGTATCAGCAACTGCAACAACTAGATCTGCAACTGCAAGAACTAGATTATAATGAACAAAGCCACGCTCTGGCTAGGAATGAAGAAAAGCGCTGGAGATGGGCAGAAATGAAGCAAATACAAATTCGGGATTCCCAACAAAAACTAGGGCAACTACAAGCCGACAAACCGCCAATGGTGGCACAATTACAGTCGGCATTAGACCAGATAATTTATCTACAAACCGCCTCGGAATTACAGCAGAGGATTATTCAGCTCAAAAAACAGTTAAATGAGAGCGGTTATAATTTGGAAGACCATAATCAAGTCCGGGTGCGGTTGCGTGAGGCACAGCAATGGGTGAGGAAAGCAGAACAGTTGAAAGTGGCGGAAAGTCAGTATCCACAAATTCAACAACGGCTGACTGAATTACGACAATTAAATCAAGTGCGATCGCAGGATTTATCGGGGGTAAAATCACAGATACTACTCTTAACTAAACAGTTGGAAGATACACCAAATCCTAGGTTATATATTAGTAACCTAGAAGGGAAAATAAAACAGCAGCGACAACAACTTGATCAATATTTAAGTCAATTAGGAAAGCTGCAACAACAACGAATCCATTTAGAAAATCTGAGCCAGCAGCAAAGCCAGCAAAAACAGGAATTATCGGAATATCGTCACCAAGCCCTAATTTATAAGGAATTAGCCCAAGCCTTTGGGAAAAATGGTATTCAAGCACTGATGATTGAAAATGTGTTACCGCAATTAGAAGCCGAAACGAATCAAATTTTAGCGAGGCTGTCGGCGAATCAACTCCATGTCCAGTTTGTTACCCAACGGAGTGGACGCAGTGGCAGCGCGAAACGGAAAAAGGCTAAGTTAATTGATACACTGGATATATTAATTGCTGATGCCAGGGGAACTAGACCCTATGAAACCTATTCTGGCGGCGAGGCGTTTAGGATTAATTTTGCGATTCGATTAGCCCTAGCTAAATTATTAGCACAAAGAGCGGGATGTGCGCTACAAATGCTGATTATTGATGAAGGGTTTGGTACCCAAGACGCGGAAGGATGCGATCGCCTAATTGCTGCGATCAATGCGATCGCCCCAGATTTTTCCTGCATTTTAGCTGTCACCCACATTCCCCACCTGAAAGAGGCATTTCAAGCCAAAATAGAAGTCACTAAAACCGCTACCGGATCACAATTACATCTATCTGTTTAAGATCATGATTGGCCAATATTTGAGGAGCAAGGGGTGGAACTAGAGCATATTATGCCATAGTTGGTTAATATAGTTATATGAGACTAGCTAGACCCCGGCCCGAAAATTGGGTGCAGCCAGGTCGGAGGTTCCCTTGATATCAATTTTATAAACCGTTAAGCAGTAGCTATGCCAGGTGTACGAGTCGGGATACTGCATTCTTTGAGTGGGACAATGGCAATTAGCGAAGCGCCCCTCAGAGATGCCGAGTTGATGGCCATTCGAGAAATTAACCGAAGTGGAGGAATTCTCGGAAAGTTTATTGAACCTGTTATTGAAGATTGTCAATCAGATCCGGCTTGCTTTGCTCAGAAAGCCAAAAATCTAATTCAGGACAAACAGGTTGTCACCCTCTTTGGGTGTTGGACTTCAGCCAGTCGTCAGGCTGTCAAACCCGTTTTAGAAGAATTAGGGGTGGGGTTGTGGTATCCCGTCCAATACGAAGGACTAGAAGACTCCCCCAACATTTTTCACACAGGAGCCTGTGCTAATCAACAGGTTGAACCTGTCGTTTCCTGGTTGTTGGAAAATATTGGCAAGCGCTTTTATTTGCTCGGTTCTGATTATACATTCCCCCATACGGTGAGTAAACTGATCAAAATTCAGCTTCAGCAAAATGAAGGCTATGTGGTGGGTCAAGCATATCAACCCTTGGGGGCTAAGGATTTTAGGTCGATTATTGCGCGTATTGTGCGAGCGAAACCTGATGTGGTGTTTAATACGCTTACTGGTGATAGCAATATAGCATTTTACCAACAATTTCAAGCGGCAGGTTTAAACGCGAAACAAATCCCCATTTTGGCTATTTCTGTTTCGGAAACGGAACTGAAAAGCATCGGGAATGCGGCGACCGGTCATCTGAGTTGTTGGAGTTATTTTCAGAGTTTAGATACTCCCGAAAATCGTCGGTTTGTTCAACATTTTCAGGCGAGATATGGAAGCGATCGCGTTACTAGCGACCCCATAGAAGCCGCCTATAGTCAAGTTTATCTATGGAAACAAGCCGTAGAGTTAGCCGAATCTTTCGACCCGGAAAGGGTACGAATTGCTACCTATGGTCAAAGTTTCTCAGCCCCCAGTGGTATTATCCGCATGGAACCCAACCATCATATTAGGAAATTATGCCGCATTGGTAGGGCTAAATCTGATGGTCAGTTTGAGATTATTTACACCAGTCCCCATCGCATTAAACCCTTGCCATGGTTAGGGTTTGAAGCCAATAACTTTAATGCTTCCGAAATTGTGATTGGCTTACTTGCTGAAGTTAGCCAAAGTACCGAACGCGCCGAAAAACTCAAACAAAAAACCCGCGAATTAGAAGAAACCAGAAAGCAACTTGAACAAGAAATCGAAATCAGGAAACAGGTAGAAGCCCAACTGCAATTGGTTAATGAAGGCTTAGAAAATATCGTCGCGGAACGCACCGCCGCCCTACGAGAATCCAACACTCAACTACTGCAAGAAATTGTCGAACGCACTAGAGTTGCGGAGGCTCTAAGAATGGCTAATGCTAGACTGCAAGCGGTGTTAGAAGCTGTACCTGGCACGGTTTCTTGGATTAGTAGGGATTTACGCTATTTGGAAGTTAATCAATCTTTGGCAGACTTATTTAAATTGCCACGAGAAACTTTTGCTAATCAACATATTGGCTTTTTGGGAACCAGTTCCGAATTTAATGACTTTGTAACTGACCTATTTAATCGCCCGGAAAAAGAAGCCCATCGCGAGGTGCGGACTCATGTGGACAATCAAGAACGCCATTATCTAATTGTGGCTCAGAAATATGATAATAATCAAGCTGTATTTGTGGTGGGAATTGATATTACGCAACGTCGCCAAGCTGAGGAAGAACTCCGCCAAGCTAATATGCGTTTACAAGCGGTTTTAGCAGCGGTTCCTGGTACGGTTTCCTGGGTGACATCAGACCTGCACTATATCGAAGTTAATCAAAAATTAGCTGATTTATATGGCTTACCCAGAGAAGATTTTTCTAATCAACATATTGGTTTTCTGGGTAGGGGTTCTCAGTTTCAGAATTTTATACAATATTTCTTTGAAAGTCCCGAATTAGAAGCATATCAAGAAATATCATCTTCCCTAGAAAATGAGGAATATTATTATCTGATTGCTGCCCACAAGTATAATAATAATCAAGCGGCTTTTGTGGTGGGAATTGATATTAGCGATCGCAAACGTGCAGAAGCCGCATTAAAAACGACTCAAGACCAGTTAGAAGCTGTGTTAAATGTCGTCCCAGGAACAGTATCTTGGATTGATTCTAACCAACGTTATTTAGGGGTTAATCAATATCTAGCCCAAACCTTCGACCTCCCCGCCGAGGCATTTATTGGTCAGCACATCGGTTTTCTGAAAGCTAGTCCGGAATTTAATGACTTTGTGGAAGACTTCTTTAATAGCGGTAGTTTTGAAGCCTATAAAGAAGTGACATCTTATATTAAAAATGAACCCAGAGATTACCTAATTGCCGCCCGGAAATACAACAGCGGTAGTGCCGCCTTTTTTGTAGGTATTGATATTACGGATCGTCGGCGCGCAGAAGAAGCCTTAAAACAGGCAGAATCCAACTATCGTAGCATTTTTGAAAATGCCCTAGAAGGAATATTTCAAACTACCCCAGAAGGTCGTTATATCAGCGCTAATCCCGCCTTAGCCAGGATTTACGGCTACGAATCCCCGACCATATTAATGACCAATTTAACCGATATTCAATCCCAACTGTATATCGACCCCAAGCGCCGCCAGGAATTTGTTTATCTCTTAGAAAGCCAAGGTTCCGTAGTAGATTTTGAGTCCCAAATTCGACGGATAGATGGTCAAGTTCGTTGGATTTCGGAAAATGCCACCGCCGTCCGTAGTCCCCAGGGAGAAATTCTTTATTATGAAGGAACTGTCGAAGATATTACCGATCGCAAACTAGGACAAATCGGCCTCCAACAAGCCAAAGAGGAACTAGAAAAGCGGGTCGTCGAACGCACCGCCGCCTTACAAGAAGCCAACCATCACCTAATCAGAGAAGTGGCCGAAAGACGAAGGATAGAAGCAGCCTTACGAGCCTCAGAAGCCGAATTGCGAGCCTTATTTGCAGCCATGACCGACGTGATCGCGGTTTTTGATGGAGAGGGACGCTATAAGAAAATAGTCACCACTAACGCGGAAGTAGTCTATACACCTAGTAGCGATTTACTCGGAAAAACAGTATTTGACATATTTCCGACCCCCCAAGCACAGCTTTTTTACGAAAATATCCAGAAAGTCCTTCAAACCGGACAAACCATCAACCTAGAATACAGTATGCAATTAGCACCCCCAGAACCCGGGCAGCAAGGCCCTGTTAATATCTTACCCTCTGCTGCTGATGCCGATCTGGTGTGGTTTGCTGCCACAGTTTCCCCCATGCCAGACAATAGTGTAATTTGGGTGGCTCGTAATACTACCGAGCGCCGCCGGGTTTTAGATGCTTTGCGGGTTGAACAACAAAAATCCGAGCGGCTGCTATTGAATATTTTGCCTCACTCTATTGCGGAACGTTTAAAACAGAGCCCCCATTCTATTGCGGAACGCTTTGAGCAAGCAACAGTCATGTTTGCAGATTTGGTCAATTTTACCGGGTTTTCCGCACAGATATCCCCCACGGAATTGGTGGATTTACTCAATGATATATTTTCCTGTTTTGATGAACTCGCTCAAAAACACCAACTCGAGAAAATTAAGACTATTGGGGATTCCTATATGGTAGTCGGAGGTTTACCCACCCCTAGAGAAAACCATGCAGAAGCGATCGCTCAGATGGCTCTAGATATGCAGCGAGAAATTGTCCGTTTCCGTCGCCAAGACGGCGAACCCTTCAATTTACGCATTGGGATGAATACCGGACCTGTGGTAGCCGGGGTAATTGGCACTCGTAAATTTATCTATGACCTGTGGGGGGATGCCGTCAATGTCGCCTCCCGTATGGAGTCTCAAGGCGAAGTGGGAAGAATTCAGATCACCGCCGCCACCAAAGCGCTACTCAACGATAATTTTATTTTTGAGGAAAGGGGTGTAATTGATGTAAAAGGAAGAGGCAAAATGATGACATTCTGGCTCAAAGACCGTCGTTAATCCTCACCACCCCATACTAAAGGGCAGGGGATAGCGGGCATGGTTAAGCAAGAATTAGCATGGGACTTGACGGCCAGTAAACTTGTGTTAAGATAAGTTAAATTAAGTCAAGATTATTTGAACAGTTCTGTAGAAAACTCTCTAAAGGAAAACTATGACTTTGATGGCTAAACGGCTTTTGATCCTGTTAGTGACCCTAGGTGGTACAGCATTCTTGGCGGCTTGTGGCGAACCTACTGCCACCGAAACCCAAGGCGAACCCACCGAACAAATTGCCGAAACCAGTGAGCCTGTAGCCACTGAAACCGTTTCTGATGAAACCATCGAAGCCCAAGCAGAACCCGCCGGGGAAGAAATGACTGCTGTAGTTGACTCAGACCCCACAGAAACCATTGTTGGTATTGCTAGTGGTGACGACCAATTCAGCACTCTAGTAGCTGCTTTAGAAGCAGCCGAATTAGCCGAAATCCTTTCTGGTGAAGGACCTTTCACCGTTTTTGCTCCCACTGACGAAGCATTTGCGGCCCTACCGGAAGGCACTGTTGAAGAACTTCTCAAACCCGAAAATCGCGATCAACTGGTTCAAATTCTTACCTATCACGTTGTCCCCGCCCAAGTTCTGTCTGCTAACATTACTGATGGGTCTGTGGAAACCGTTGCCGGAATGCCCTTAACTATTACTGTTATGGACGGCACTGTAATGGTGAATGAAGCCAGTGTCATTCAATCTGACATTTTGGGCAGCAATGGGGTGATTCATGCTGTTGACACCGTAATCTTGCCGGGTGTGGTCGAATAACTTTTAACTTGGCTTGATGTCAGCACCCCCGGCTGAAGCACGGGGGCTTCGTGCCCCCCTTTCAGGTAGCTGACCAGCTATAGCCTTAACTGGCTCCGTTCAGAGCAAGAGTTAAAGTTCCTACCCTGGAATGCGTGCTAGTTCCAGGCTCATGAACCGAATCGTTAAACATCTCTAAGGGGTTAAGGACGTGCGATTTGGATAGTACCGACTCTGAACATTGGCGTTCGCGCAGCGTGCGCGTTAGCGCAAGCGCAAACATTACCCCGCAAGGGAGTCGGAGCCAACCATAGCTCCATGGAGGGGCAACCATACCCCTCCACCCCGCAAGGGGGTGCTGGCGGCGGTCAGCCGCTTGAGTCGGTTTTCCTCTCCGTGATCAATCACGGAGCTTCCAACCCTCCCAGGAGTTTTACGTGAGTGTTTAACTCTAGACAAGGTTTCGCTCATACCATACTTATGAACCCGCTCTTATTAGTGAATAGTAGGGGCGGGTTTTCAGTTAATCAAAGATTGATAACGGCTCAACAAACATTTATAATATCGGGATTGATAGCGCATAGAGAAGAGAACCAGAGCCAGTTATGGACATCAGAGGCTTATTAGAACCGATCGCCAATTTTTTTGCTAGTTTAGGAGTTCCCGAACCTATTGTTCATTGGGGACACCCCCTGATGATGGGAATTGTAATTTTTGTGATGGGTAGTTTTGTCGGTTATACTGGCTGGCAGGGACGTTTAGCCACAGACCAAGAGGCGGCGATCGCTTCTCGGTCTAGTCACCGAAAACTTGCCCCTTTTATGACCCTATTTATGGCTTTGGGGTTTAGCGGCGGGCTACTATCCTTAATTATGCAGGGACAACCAATTTTTGAAAGTCCCCATTTTTGGACCAGTACCGCAGTTTTAGGCCTATTAGGAATTAACGGCGCTATTTCCCTCAGCAAATTTGGCGGCAACCAAGACCAATGGCGCAAGGCTCATGCTTATATTGGCAGTGTCGCCCTATTAATGATGGTCATTCACACCGTACTCGGTCTAAAATTGGGACTATCCATTTAGCAAACAATCAGGGTTGGTTCCTAATCCCAACCCTAACCGGTCCTCCATCACTTCCCGGATAGATGAACCAAACCGCTGCGATCGCCCTAGGATTAGCCTATATTGTCGGATTACTAATGGCGAGCTTTAGCTGGGGAGGATATTCTCTCCTCGCCCTAGGAGTCGGAATGGCAATTATGACAACCATTTGGCAATATAAACTCCGTGGCCGTCTGATTAAGCCAAATTCTCCGACTACTACAAACCGCCGTCAAAGGCAACGTAGACAAAGGACATCTGATCCAGATAGGTTGACAGTCCCCCGACCTCCTATCCCTAGAAGCCTTTGGCTAGTAGCTGGATTAATAGGTTTCCTCGCTACCCTATATTTTCAACTACAAACTCCACAACCAGGGCCTCATGACATTAGCAGATTAATTGTCAGCGGTGGTAATGCCGAAAACCTGGTAATCACCGTCTGGGGAAGGGTGATTAGTTCTCCACGGGTCACTCGTTCAGGAAATGTCCAGTTTTGGCTACAGGCTAACCTTGTTAACCAGATTACCAGTAATGATCAGAACAGCCCGGTTCAGGTTAACAAAACAGTTACAGGTAAACTTTATGTTACCGTACCCATTCTACAAGCCACAGGATTACAAGGCAACGAAACTGTTTCTGTGACCGGAACTTTATATGCACCAAAATCCCCTTTAAATCCTGGTAGCTTTGATTTTAAAGCCTATCTCGCCAGACAAGGGGGGTTTGCGGGAATGTATGGTCGCCACCTCTCTATTAACACTACCCCTAGGTGGGGACTGTCTAGGGTGCGACAGCGAATTGTCAGGGCTAAGGTTCAGGGTTTGGATGTTACCAAAGGCACACTATTATCAGCCATGGTTTTGGGGCGGCGGGCTGTGGATATCTCCCCAGAAATTAGCGATCGCTTTGTGCGAGTTGGTTTAGCTCATACTTTAGCCGCTTCTGGGTTTCATGTCTCTTTACTTCTGGGCGTAGTCCTAGCTTTGACAGCCCGCTGGTCTCCTAAGTTGAGATTGGTTTTTGGTGCAACTATCCTATTGTTATATGTCGGATTAACTGGGGGTTCGGCTTCCGTACTGCGGGCGGCTTTAATGGGGTTAGCTGCGTTGGTGGGTGTCGTCATGAAACGACAGGTGCGACCCTTGGCTGTGTTATTAGCTGTAGCCGTTTTCTTATTGTTATGGAATCCTCTATTGATTCAAGACTTAGGATTTCAATTCAGCTTTTTGGCAACTCTGGGGCTATTGGTGACTGTACCACCTTTGATGCGATCGCTACAATGGCTTCCCCCAGTAATTGCTAGTTGTATAGCAGTTCCTATCGCCGCCACCGTTTGGATTCTTCCCCTGCAAATTTATGTGTTTAATTTGGTATCACCATTCAGTATTTTTGTCAATATTTTGGTGGTGCCTTTTATTACAGTCATTACCCTGGGAGGAATGCTAACTGCATCGGTCGCGATCATCTCGCCCTGGGCGGCTGCCGCTCTAGCCACCGCTTTATATTACCCCCTAGAAGGGTTAATTTATATAGTCGAATTTTTTAATGATTTACCTGGCAATTCCATCGCTGTAGGCAGTTTATATATGGCACAATTAATCGGTTTATATACCATTAATATATTGCTCTGTTTATTGCCGATACTCCTACCGGAAAAAGTTGGTAAAACTGACCAGAAGAAGAAAACCAGAAACCATAGCCGATTTTATGCCGTTATCGCTGGTATATTAATGGCGATCGCCATCATCACTTTACCCATGGCTTATGCTCAATTTACCCAATTTCGAGTCACCGTTTTAGCTACCGCCGAAAAACCTATTCTGGTCGTGGAAGATCGCGATCGCGTTTTGTTAGTAAATGCCGGGGATGAACGCACCGTTAAATTTACCGTTTTGCCCTTTTTACTAAGGCAGGGAATTAATCAGATTGATTGGGCTATTCTCACTCACCCTCAGCTAGGCTTGACTATCGGTTTCCCACATATTTTAGACACTTTACCAATTCAGAAATTCTATGATACTCCCGCTTCTAAGAATGCTTACCAAGTTAGCGCCCAGGCTATTCAAAATAAAATTGTTACCGCCCAAGGAGAATATCTAACTCTGCCAGTTCAGCAAAATTTGGATTTAGGAGAAACTCAGGTTACACTGATTAATGCTGAGGTTCCTCTGGTGGAATTTATTATGAGCGATCGCCGCTGGTTACTCATGGGAAATATCCCCAAAGAACAACAATCACAGTTGTTACAACAGCATGATTTATCCCCCGTTGATGTCCTGTGGTGGTTGGGTAACGATTTGAATTATCAACTACTAGACACCCTCAAACCTCAAGTAGCGATCGCCAGCACTGATACCCTCAGTCCTGAAACATCTCAAATGCTCGAAAATCTTAACATTCAACTATTTTGGACCGGGCGAGATGGCGCACTACATTGGACACCACAGCAGGGCTTTTCCCCTACCATTACTGCCGACCAAACCGTTGACTCCTTTTTTTGACACTCCCAGGTAATCATACCGTAGTGGACCGACACGGCTAAAAATGTGCTTTCGCGTAGGGTGGGTTAGGCGGCTGAAACCCATGCTGTGAAAGCCATATATCAATCCGCCGTAACCCACCGTTTAAGGTGTGTCGGTCCAGTAGGGTGCGTCAGACACCGAGAATTATCATCAACACCCGATAATTGATTTCTGACGCACCGGACACCGAGAATTATCATCAAAGCCCGGATAATTGATTGAGGTGCGTAGCGCCGATAATGATTCGGTGAGGATGTAGATAGCCTGCTTCTGACGCACCCTACGAAAATGATTAAGTCGAACCTAGGTTACAAATTTACATCCGTGACCGCGCCGCGACTGCTAGTGGATACCAACTTAGCATACTTAGCTAGGACTCCCCTCGTATAGCGAGGTTGACGAGGCTGCCACACCTCTCGTCGCGCCTGTAATTCCTCATCAGAGATATTAATTTGTAATAGGCGGGCTTTAGCATCAATAGTAATACTATCGCCCTCCTTCACTAAGGCGATCGCACCTCCGACCGCCGCCTCTGGAGCCACATGACCCACAACCAGACCATAGGTTCCCCCTGAGAAGCGACCATCAGTAATCAGCCCCACAGAATCCCCTAAACCAGCCCCAATAATCGCCGAAGTAGGAGCCAGCATCTCCCGCATTCCCGGCCCCCCTTTCGGGCCTTCATAGCGGACGATAATCACATCTCCCGGATTAATTGAACCCGCCAGAATTGCCTCAAGACATTCCTCCTCCGACTCAAACACCCTAGCCGGTCCAGTAATTTGAGGATTTTTGACCCCAGTAATTTTAGCCACAGACCCCTCCGAAGCCAAATTACCCTTGAGAATAGCCAAATGTCCTTGAGCATACATAGGATTATCCCAAGGGCGAATCACCTCCTGGTTAGGGTCAGGTTCAGCCGGGATATCAGTCAACTGTTCCGCAATAGTTTTACCAGTAATCGTCAAAGCATCGCCATGTAACAAGCCATGTTCCAACAACATTTTCATCACCTGGGGAACTCCCCCAGCTTGGTGAAATTCTGTAGTTACAAACCGACCACTAGGTTTCAGGTCGCACAATACCGGAACCCGTTGTCGCATAGTTTCAAAATCATCCAGAGTTAGTTCTACCCCCATAGAACTGGCGATCGCCAGTAAATGTAGCACCGCATTAGTAGAACCCCCCACAGCCATAATCACCGCCATACCATTTTCAAAAGCATCACGGGTGAGAATTTGGCTCGGTAAAATCTGTTTCCGAATCGCCTCAGCCAATACAAACGCCGATTGTTCAGTGCTTTCCGCTTTCTCCGCATCTTCAGCCGCCATAGTCGAAGAGTACATCAAACTCATCCCCATAGCCTCAAAAGCTGACGACATAGTATTAGCCGTAAACATACCACCACAGGAACCCGCCCCAGGACAAGCATTGCGTTCAATCCCCAGTAATTCCTCATCAGGGATTTTCCCCGCGCTATGTTGTCCCACCGCTTCAAAGGCGCTAACCACAGTGAGGTCACAGCCATTATAGTGACCCGGTTTGATAGTTCCCCCGTAAACGAAAATTGCCGGAATATTCATGCGAGCAATGGCAATCATCGCCCCAGGCATATTTTTATCACATCCGCCAATAGCTAACACCCCATCCATACTCTGACCATTACAGACAGTTTCTATGGAATCGGCAATTACATCCCGCGACACTAGGGAATATTTCATCCCCTCCGTACCCATAGAGATACCATCACTGATAGTAATGGTTCCAAACAGTTGGGGCATAGTTCCCGATTGTCTCAGGGCCGCTTCTGCCCGTAATGCTAAATCATTTAAGCCCATATTGCAGGGAGTAATGGTACTATAACCATTAGCAATGCCCACAATGGGTTTATTGAAATCCTCATCGCCAAAGCCTACAGCCCTTAACATAGCCCGGTTAGGGGTTCGCTGATTGCCCTGGGTAATTGCTTTACTTCTCAAATTATCTGACATCCCTGGTTTCCTGTTTCTAGTAAATCTTGGGGGGTTGACCTATTTTCTCTGGTATCTTTCCCTAACGATCCTATAATTTACCAGGTTAGTGATGCCTAAGCGATCGCTAATTGGGGACAGGATGTGGGGGTTACCCCTCAAATTATGAACTATCACCACCAATGTGCCGTTTTCAGGAGATGATTATTACATACAGGGTATAACTACGCGGTTGGACATATAGTGCGGAAAGTAGGGAAACTTGTTGAAATCATAATTCTGAGGGATTTTAGCCCTCAGTTGTTTAATACTGCAATACTGATGATGAGGTTAATTAAACATGGAGGTTGAGGAGCTACTCAAACAATATGCCGCCGGAGAGAGAATGTTTCGGTCTGTTAACCTGGTTGGGGTCAATCTCAGTGATATGGATCTGCGGGAGGTTAGCTTTATCCGGGCTAATCTCGAAAATACTAGCTTCATTAATACTAATCTGAGTGGCTCTAATTTCCGTGAGTCTAAATTGATGGGCGTGGATCTCACTGATGCTCAACTCGCTGATGCTAACCTGATTAGCGCTAATTTAACTGATGCTAATTTTTCTAGGGCTAATCTAACCGGGGCTAGTATGCGGGGGTCTATCTCCAAAAATGTCACCCTAAATATGGCTAATCTTACTGATGCTAATTTGGCTGAGGCTAATTTTACAGAGGCTAATTTTATTGGCGCTCATCTAGTTAACAGCACTTTGATCCGAACTAATTTGTTAAAAGCTAATTTGAGTGGTGCTAACTTGGATGGAGCTAATCTCACTAATGTGATTATGCGCGATTCTACCCTTGAGGGTGCTAATTTATCTAATGCTACCCTCAGTGGCGCGATGCTGATGGGAGCTAATTTTCATCGAGCTGATTTGAGTCGGGTTACTATGGTGGGGGCTGATTTAACTGATGCTAACCTCAGTGAGGCGAATCTACGGGCGGCTAATGTCAGTTGGACCAGTTTAAGGGGGGCTAATATGAGTCGCGCGCGACTTTATCGCACTAAACTCAATTGGTCTAATCTTAGTGGCGTTAATTTGATTGAGGCTGTCATGTTGGACACGGTACTCTACCGCGCTAATTTGCGTGATGCTGATTTGCGGGGCGCTATTTTACCTGATTAATTAGCCTTTAGGGCGAGAATCCCGCAATAATTAGGGGAATTAATATCAGGGCTGTTAACACCACTGTTACTGTGATCGGATCTATCTCGGGCTTTGGTTGCGGATTGCTCATGATTGTTAATTATGCTACAGGACATCAAAATTAGTGCTTCTGACTCACCCTTGGTTAATTAGTCTAACTTAGAGAAAATTGGGTTTCTATACTATCGACTGGGTAATTATAGCATAGTGTCTCAAATTTGTATATATTTATGCTCCATAAGTTCTGATGGAAATCCGGCTCTATACCATGATCAATATGGGTGAATTGCCATTGAGGTTTGAGAAACTATTGCTGATGTTAATATTTGTTAATGTGGCTAGAGTGAACCCGACAGAGTATGCTACAAGGTTGAATTAATTTGTGGTGAGGAGTAATTCCAATGCAGTGGACAAATAGGTTGAATTTCATTGTCGCTACCCCAACTATTATTGGTATAAGTGTTTTAGGAGTTGCTGTTCCTAAAGCCTTGGCTGATATTGTCTGTCGGGGAACTATTTTCCGGACCGACGCAGATAACCTATCTTTTTCTGTTCCCTGGAGTCCTAATACTGGCTTTGAACAGGAAGTAGAGTTTCGTAATGCTCGGACGGGTGCGGGTATCGCTCAATCTTCCCGTTTACAATTCGATCGCAGAAATGATCAAGGTCAACGGGTTTATCGTGGCAATGTCAGCGGTATGGCTAGTGTCACTTTAATTGATTTGGCAGAGTTTCAACCTAGACCCGGAACTAAAGTTTCCGTATCCTATGATGGTCAATGGGGACGCGGAACCTGTTCTGGTCTTTAGTATCTTCGATCGCTTAATGTGCCTTATCCTCATCTCTGTGGCAGATATTGCGAAGTTGACAGGGACGTGATCAAACTTAACAATAGGTGTCACTTGACAATTCAGGTTATGGTGTTCTGTGCTAGAAATTAGGTAGAGATTTCCCGCTGCGGTGCTGAGGTAAAAACCTAACCGTAAGAAGGAAGTCTTGTATCTGCTATGATGCTTGAATAGCCCAGGGACTCTGGGTGGTAATGCCTGTGGAGCATGATTTAATCTCAAATTAGGTTAACATTTGACGGCAATACGGTATAATACCAAGTATGGTGCGAGACCTTCGGGTATGAAATAGAGCTGAAATGGGCGAAATAACTACCCGGTGAGGACTTCAACCCCTTGATTGATTGGGTCGCATCCCTGGCCATCCCATAACACAGCCTGATTTTTTGGCCCCCCTTCGAGACTTCCAATATGGTTGCCAAGGTGAAGCGTCTAATCAGGTCTAAGACTGCCCGCGCCATGCTGACATGGGCGCATTATCGATTCAAACTAACCCTGAGACATAAGCGCGGAAATAACTGAACAGTTGTAGATATGACCGAAGAATACACCAGCAAAACCTGTACTCACTGTGGTCATGTCCATTCCCAGCTAGGTGGCTCAAAAGTGTTCCGATGTCCTGAGTGCGGGTTCACTCTACCACGGGACTGGAACGGTGCTTTTGGAATCTTTCTAAAAGCTTTGCGGGATACCGCCTCTGTTACCTTAACGGGTAATAGTGCTATCGTCGCATTGTCCGGGAACAACCGGAAAAATGTCGCGTAAATGTATCAGGTATCGGAACGGGGCAACAATGTTGGGAGGCTTAGGCCACTTGTACCAACGAACTGCTAGGGAAGACCAAGGAAACAGGAATGCCTTATCGCAAGGTAAGGAAGCCCTCATCGTAATCTTGGATTCGATGACGGGAAGATGTCAGAATAAATTGGTTATATTATAGACCTGGGCTTCGCGAAGGCGAATCTAGGGTGTATAAAATAGCGAGGGGAGGTTTTGATCTCCTCGTTGCGAAACCTTATCAACCAAGTTATCCGTGTGAGGAGAGAGAGAGTGTCGAAACGATCATTAAATCTTTGGCTGCTCAGTCCAGCAGTATTGGGAGCTAGTCTATTAGCCTCTCTACCTGCGGTGGCGGAAATTTCGGCTACTGAGACAGGAGAAACAGAATTAACGACAAACAACGCTATCACGATCGCATCTATTGAGGATGTCACAGCCGAGTTACCCCAGCAACTAGCTCAAGTTCCGGTTAACCCCCATGCTGGCGGTGTATTTTCCCAAGGTAACTCAGTCGCGGACCGTGGCACAGAAATTCCCCTCGCTGACCTAGATGCTCCCAGTTCCGATGGGAATACGCTAAATCAGCTCAATCAATACGGTAGAGAAGGACAAAGCCGGAGACAGTCTCAGGTGACTTCCGTTTCTCAGTTGTCCGACGTACAGCCTACAGATTGGGCATTCCAAGCACTCCAGTCTTTAGTTGAGCGCTATGGTTGTATTGCAGGTTATCCAGATGGGACATTCCGAGGAAACCGTGCCTTAACCCGTTTTGAATTTGCGGCGGGGGTTAACGCCTGTTTAGAAAGGGTTAACGAATTAATTAACGCCGCCACAGCCGACCTAGTGACTCGGGAAGACCTGGCGAAAATGCAGCGACTGATGGAAGAGTTCGCGGCGGAACTAGCCAGCATTCGCGGACGGGTAACCGTGTTAGAAGCTCGTACTGCGGAATTGGAAGCTAACCAATTCTCCACCACTACCAGGCTGCATGGGGAAGTCATCTTTTGGCCGGGTGATAGCTTTGGCGATCGCGCTAGACATAACGTGGCAGGAGGTCCCTTTAGCCGCCGCAATAGTGACCCGACCCAAACCTATCTTGGCTATCGAGTTCGCTTAGACTTCGATACTAGCTTCACCGGACAGGATCTGTTAAAAACCCGTTTACAGGTTTACGACAATCCCAACCTGAGCGACTTCGACCTAACCAATAGCCTGATGTCTCGGACTCCCTTTGATGGGACTTCCAACGGAGTAGAGCTAGATGATTTATACTATCGTTTCCCAGCTTTCAATGGCAGGGCGCAAATCTTTATCGGTGCTAACAGCCTCGATTTAGATGACACCATGGAAATTCTGACCCCCTTTAATAGTGAAGGTACAGGCTCAATTTCCATGTTTGGTCAGCGCAACCCTGCCATTTTCCGGGGTCCAGAAGGAGCCGGGGTAGGGGCTAACTTCGCCTTTGGCGATCGAGACCGTTACCGATTGAATCTGAGTTATTTAGCTGGTAACGCATCGGATGCTACTGCTGGGAATGGCTTATTCAACGGTAGTAATACAGCATCGGCTCAGTTTGTGTTTGAACCGACGGAAAAACTGGGATTTGCGGTAGAATATGCCCGCAAGTATTTCACTAACGGCGGTGTAGAGGTAGCTGGCGGGACTGGTAGCTGGATTGCCGATCGCCCCTTTGGTGATAATGCGACCACCAGTGATAACCTAGGTTTCCAATTCAATTGGCGGCTGGCTAACAGCTTCCAATTAGGAGGTTGGTTCGGTGCTACCTGGGCTAACCAACAGAATAATGGCAGTGATAGCGCGACCATTCTCAACTGGGCGGTAACTCTTGGTTTCCCCGATTTACTGCGAGAAGGCGACACAGGCGCATTAATTGTGGGAATGCCTCCTAAAGTGACCTCCCATGACAGACCAAGCCTAGAAAATAGTGATACTTCACTGCACATTGAAGCCTTCTATCACTTCCCCTTCAGCGAGTATATTTCCATTACTCCCGGAGGATACTTCATCACCAATCCCGGTCATAACGATCGCAATGCCACCATTTTCGTAGGAACCCTGAGAACTACATTCCAGTTCTAACCCCAGTTCCATTCAGATATTAGCAGATTGAGTTTTGAGCGACCCCATATCGGTTCTCAAAACTCATTTTTTTGTTATATTTTGGGGAAATGTTAAGCAACCAAAAGGAGCGCCTATCGAAACCATACACGGAAACCTGCAAGGTCTCAAACCGAGTCAGCTTAAACAACTGCAACGCCTGTACCATCAAAAACTACCAGGCGATCGCATTACTACTTCAGAATTTGCCCAGCGACTCGCCGGGGTAAGTACAGACATCAAAGAGCCAGTCTGCGCCTATATAAACCGTCGTGGGCAGGTGATTAGGGTGGGAGTAGGCACGGTCAGTCAGACCCGCATTCCTGCCCTAGAATTGCCCCGCTATGGTAATGGTCGCCTCAGTGGTATTCGGTGTATAGCCACCCAGTTAAAATCTGATGTACCTAGGGAGTCAGTCTTAACCGCCATGGCTATGCAACGGTTAGATGTTTTGGCGATTTTGACCCTGACCGGAAGCGGGTTTGAACGTCGTGGGGGGGGTGGGACAGGTTATGTGAAAGAAGCCTATCTCGCCCATTTGTTACCCCAAGGGGAAGGGGAAAACCAGACCCAACTTGATAGTCCTCTGGCTCCAGTACCCTATTATGTTTCATCCCCCATGAGTCTTGATGTTCTCTCTAACCAAGATTTCCTGGATTTGGTAGATGGACTAGAAGCCGAATTTCAGCGGGAATTTGTCGCCCTTGATGTCAACTCTGACCAAGATAGGGTGCTATTGGTGGGGGTACAAACTGACAAAATTTCCACCCAGAGATTTGAAGAAGGGTTAGCCGAATTAGCCCGCCTGGTGGATACGGCGGGGGGTATTGTCCTGCAAACTCTTCGCCAAAAGCGATCGCGTCCCCATCCCCAAACGGTAGTCGGAGAGGGAAAAACCCAGGAAATTGCCCTGGCGGCGCAAACTCTGGGGGCGACCTTAATTGTTTTCGATCGCAGTTTATCTCCGGCGCAAGTCCGTAATTTGGAAACCCGCATTGGAGTCCGAGTAGTCGATCGCACCGAAGTTATCCTAGATATTTTCGCCCAACGCGCCCAGTCTGGGGCGGGAAAATTACAGGTTGAACTGGCGCAGCTAGAATACAGTCTACCGCGTCTCACCGGAAGGGGTCAGGCTATGTCTCGGTTAGGTGGCGGTATTGGTACTCGTGGACCTGGGGAAACTAAACTAGAAACCGAAAGACGGGCCATTCAGCGGCGCATCGCCCGCCTTCAGCAGGAGGTTAACCAACTACAGGCCCATCGCGCCCGTCTCCGCCAACGTCGCCAACGCCAGGAGGTTCCTACATTGGCTATTGTGGGTTATACGAATGCGGGTAAGTCTACTTTGCTTAATGTTCTCACCGCTTCGGAAATTTACGCGGCTGACCAATTATTTGCTACTCTCGACCCCACTAGCCGCCGCCTAACTATCCCCGATGCGATTACGGAAGAACCCCAAAATATTGTAATTACTGATACGGTGGGGTTTATTCATGAATTACCCCCAGCTTTAATTGATGCTTTTCGCGCTACTTTAGAGGAGGTGACTGATGCTGATGCCCTGCTGCATTTGGTAGATTTATCTCACCCAGCGTGGCAGGCACAAATTCAATCGGTGATGGAGATTTTAACTCAAATGCCGATTACTCCCGGTCCGGCTTTATTGGCTTTTAATAAAATCGATTCTGTGGATGGGGAAACTCTCCGTTTTGCCCAAGAAGAATACCCCCAAGCTGTATTTATTTCGGCTGCTAATGCCCTCGGTTTGGAAACTCTCCGCCGCCGCATTGCACAGTTAATTGATTATGCGATCGCTAATCAATAAGAGACTTCCAGAAACCCGGTATCTCCCAGAAACCCGGTTTCTCCCAGAAACCGGGTTTCTTTTCCCAGTGTCTTTTCCCAATTGTGGTATCATCGGAATACTTCCTAATCAGTAGTTACTTATGACCATTGGGCGATCGCTTTGTCGCGTAGCGATTTATGGGGGAATATGTTTTGGGGCTTCCGTCTTATTACCCGAGTTGGCCATCCCGGTCGCTTTTTTATCGACTGAGAAAGGTCAAGACATCTTGACCAAAGTGGGCGAAATGATTAGCGATGTGACGGCGGGTAATACGGCTAATGCAATTGATAACTTTGACCGAAGCAGAGGTTCTGATTACGTTAGGCTAGAGAATGAGGATTTAATTCGCGTTTGTGGAAAGGCGATCGCGCAAATTATTCATTTGGCTGCCCAAAATTCTAATAACCCCTATTCCAAGCATCTGAAAATGATAGCCGCCAAAGCCACAGAAAACTGGGTAGAATTGGCGCGTTTTGAATTTGCTCAATCTAAATATAAACAGTTAACCGAGGGAGAAATCCCCTTAATTATTACCCCCACAGAAGAAGGGTTAACCCAAGCTAAAATTTTGACAGTTGAAGAGTGGCGGAATATTTTAGCGAAATTAGATTTAAAGGCGGTAGACTCAGCCAAAGGCGTTGATTTGCCAAGTTATATCCGCCAAGATGTTGCGGAATTACTCCAGAAAGAATTTCCGCGAGTCTTACGAGAAGCATTAAAACAGGACTTTAAAGCCGATGGTAAAGCCTTTGCTGGGTTAATGATTCAACTCATCACAGTAATTGGGCAACAAGTAGCCCAACAGGGTGAAATTGCCCTAATTTCCTTGGCAAAACTCGAACAGATAGAACAGCAGTTAACCGGAACCGAACAGGAGATCCAGGAATTATTTATCGATATTTCTGACCGGATGCAAACCGGGTTTGAGCAACTTTGCCACGAATTCGGACTTCTTGAGACCAACATTAACAAAAACCTGCAAACAATCCGAGAATCACTGGTTGAGATTAAAGAAGATACAACAGTTATTCGACAAAATACTACAGAAATCAAAGAATCTCTGGCATCTATGCAGGATGAAGTTAGTGAGCTACGGCAGGATATTAAAAGCCTTAATCAACCTCACCCTAGGGAAACTACCGAGGAGAAACTACTTAAAGCCTTGCTGAATTTAGATTATGATAAACAGGCGAATTTGTTTAAAGAGTTTGTGGAGAATCATCAAATTGGTGCTTGTTTAGTTCACGGTTCATGTGAAAGCGCACCGCGTTGGCTGCTCAATCGTCTAATTCGGAACGTACCCAATGGAAATACATCAAATTATGTTAAACAAATTAAGTTTTCGCGCCGAATTAATACTAGCTCATTAGAGCGTCTTTTTCAAGAGATTAGTCGTAAAATTTGCAGAGTTCAAACAAGTTCAGTTGCCGCAATTTATGAGAAAATTTTGGAAGTATGGCAATCTCAAACAGTGATTTTAATTTTTGAAAATACTCAAGAGGTAGAGGAATCTTATCTTGAGGCATTTTTGCAAGAGTTTTGGCAACCATTGGCGGAGTTAGCAAGTCAGAAGGGAACCACGGATAAAAACAAAAGTTTACTTTTATTTTTGCTTGATGAAGATGGATATACAAATGATTGGAATATTACCTATACTCAAGATCCAACCTCAGAGTTAATCCCCAAAACCATGATTAAATTTATGGAAATACAGCCAATCAAACCCCGACAATTATCGAGTTGGCTAGAATTAGATATTTGTGCGAGAAACCTATTACAATATAGCGATCGCTTAGTTGATGAAGTTTTCCGAGAAAGTCAAAATGGACTTCATCAATATATCTTGGAAAAAATATGCTGTCTCTGTCAAATTGAATGGGAGGACTATGTATCAACATGGATGAAATATTAACAACACCCACAGAAAACTTACGCTATACCGGAAAAAAGCATCCTCCTAAAGACCATAAGGAGAATGGACAGCGAGTTTATCCCTATTTACCCAGTGATGAACTTGTGGAAGCCGTTAATTTAGCCATTACTTTACAGCGTCCTTTGCTGCTGCAAGGTGAACCCGGTTGTGGTAAAACTAAATTAGCCCAAGCTGTCGCCTATGAGTTGGAATTACCCTATCTCTGCTGGACGATTAAATCCACCAGTCGCGCACAAGATGGCCTCTATACCTATAATAACTTAGCCAGACTGCGGGACTCTCAATTACTGGGGTTAGGTCAAATTACTGACCCGCAAGAAAAACGGCGGGTTAAAGACCCTAAAACCTATGTAGAATTGGGTAAACTTGGGGAGGCTTTTCTCAGCGATAAACCTACCGTTTTATTGATTGATGAAATTGACAAGGCGGATATTGATTTCCCCAATGATTTATTATTGGAGTTAGACGAAAAACGCTTCTCTATACCCGAAACGAAAAAGGAAAAGACGGCTAGACATTCTCCGATTATCTTTATTACCAGTAATCAGGAACGAGATTTACCCGATGCTTTTTTAAGGCGCTGTTTATTTCATTATATTGAGTTTCCCAAAAAAGAACGGTTAATTGAGATTATTATGGCTCGGGTTTTTGGGGTGACACAAGATAAATCAACGATTCCTGAAAATGAAAATGAGTTGATTGAAGCAGCGGTGGATAAGTTCCAGGAGTTGCGGGAATTTTTGCGGGAGGAAAAAGGAGAAAGGGGTAAAAATATCAGTACCAGTGAGTTGATTGATTGGTTTGAGGTCCTGCGTCAATATCCTCATGATGAGGTGCTGAAAAAGTTACAGGGTCCACTTCCCTATTTAGGGGTTTTACTGAAAACTTGGGATGACCACCGACTTTATTTAAGCAAATCTAGGGGGAAGGATGAAAGTTAATGATTTACCCCTGCGAGAGTTATTTGACAAGCTGCGTCAAGCGGGTTTTGTGTTGGGGATTGATGAATATGAACTGCTGTTAGAAGCCTTGATGAAAGGGTTTGGCATTGAGGATGAAGCCGCGTTAAAAAGACTCTGTAAAACTTTGTGGGTGAAGTCCGTTGAAGATGAAAAAATTTTCAATTCTTATTTTGAGGAGGTGATGTCTAAACCCCTTGAGAATCCATTGGTAACAGTCGAGAAACCTATCGCCCAACAGCCCCCAATTCCGACAGCACAGCCACCAGTCCCATTCAACCCATTAAAGTCTCTACTGAGGTCTGGGTTAGACCGTATCAAAAAAATCATCACTAAACCGACTAATAAACCTTTAGACCATTCACAATCAAAATCAGAAAATCAACAGATTCCAGACAATCAAGAAAAGTCGCAAATTCCGCCACCTTATCAGGGGGAAATAAGAGAGCCTTATCAGGGGGAAATAAGAGAACCTGATGAATCTGAATTTATGCCGCAAGAGGTGGCGGTAGAAATGGATGATGAGGTACAGTTACTGAAAACCATAACCAGTGAACAGTTTTTTTTATATTCGGATTATTTGCCGTTAACCAAAAGGGAAATGAAACAAACTTGGCGTTATTTACGGCTTCCGATTCGCGAGGGGCCATTGGTTGAATTAGATGTGACGGCAACCATAGAAAAAATTATCCGGGATGGGTTTTTCTTGGAACCGGTGTTAGTCCCCCGACGCAGGAATCTGGTTGAGTTGGTTTTGCTGTTGGATATTGATGGTTCAATGGTGGCTTTTCATCCTTTGGGGGATAGACTGAAAGACACTGCGACGCGGGGGGGAAAGTTGGGTGCATCGCGGGTTTATTATTTCCATAATTGTCCGGTGGATTATGTTTATGGGAAGCCGGGATATTCTGAGGCGGTGAGGGTGGAGGATATGTTGAGCGGATTATCTGCCAATCGCGCTTGTATGCTCATTTTTAGCGATGCTGGCGCGGCACGGGGGGATATAGTGAAGATAGGTTACAATTGACTGAGAGATTCCTGCGGCAGTGTCAGCAACACTTACGTTATCTGGTTTGGGTGAATCCTGTGCCGAGAGAACGGTGGGCAAGGTCCACGGCTGGGGAAATCGCTAAGTTAATCCCGATGTTGGAATGCGATCGCCTTGGGTTACAAAATGCCGTTAAGGTGTTACGGGGAAATCCAGTGAGTTGGTCATAAATCCTAGCATTTTTTCATCTAATTGTCAAGGGTATTATTGTATGAAACTCAAAGATGAATTACAACAAAGACGAGATGAAATTTTAGCGGTTGCACAACAGCATGGGGCGTTCAATGTGCGGATATTTGGGTCGGTGGCGAGGGGGGAAGAACAGGAGGATAGTGATATTGATTTCTTGGTGGAAATGAACAGTAATTGCAGTTTATTGGATAGAATTGCCTTAATCCAAGATTTAGAGGACTTGTTAAACCGAAAAGTTGATGTCACGACGGTTAAAGGTTTACGGGATTATTTTAGAGAACGGATTATCAATCAGGCGATTCCGCTATGACAGATGATGAAATATATTTACAAGATATTTATGAACGCATCTGTCGGATTGAGACTTATACAGAGGGAGGACAAACAGAATTTATGCAATCTCTTTTGATTCAGGATGGGGTGATTCGTAGTTTTGAAGTGATTGGAGAAGCAGTTAAGCGACTTTCTCAGGAGTTGAGGCAAAGTTATTCAGATATTCCTTGGCGCAGAATGGCGGGATTGAGAGATGTTCTGATTCACGACTACGAGGAAATTAATTTAGAAGAAGTTTGGAATGTTGTTGAACAGAATCTGCCTGATTTGAAGCGTAAAATATTAGTAATTTTATCGGCAATCAATCATGAAACTGAAGGATGAATTACAACAAAGACGAGATGAAATTTTAGCGGTTGCACAACAGCATGGGGCGTTCAATGTGCGGATATTTGGGTCGGTGGCGAGGGGGGAAGAACGGGAGGATAGTGATATTGATTTCTTGATTGATTATGATTTAGCCAAAATCTCGTCTTGGTTTCCGGTGGGACTAATTCAAGATTTAGAACAACTCTTAAATCGGAAAGTTGATGTGGTTACCACCAAGTCATTACATTATTTTATTCGGGATAAAGTTATAGCAGAGGCGATTGAATTATGAAGGATTATCGGCTTTATTTGATTCATATACGAGATTGTTTAACGCGAGTGAAAGACTATACCAGTAAAGGGAAAGAGAGTTTTTATGAAGAAAATTTAATTCAAGATGCAGTGATGAGAAATCTTGAGGTGATGTGTGAATCAATTAAAAAATTACCCGATGAATGGAAAGCATCAGAACCAAATACACCTTGGCATAAAATTGTAGGTTTTAGGAATAAATTAGCTCATGAATACTTAGATGTTGATTTAGATGTTGTCTGGGATATTGTTGAAAATTATTTACCGGAATTAGAAATAGCTATTGAAAAAATAGCTGAGAGATTTTGGGAATCACAAATTTATTAACATTGAATCGTCATCATGGAACTAGAAGCGGCTAAACGTCGGATTAATGCTTTTCAGAAAAGGTTTGGGGAGCCTCACCTTTTTTTTGCTTATCATGCCGCGTTACCGTTGGCGATAACTCCCGATTTGCTGTATCAGATTTGGGCGAATTTTCGGCGGGATATTCAGGATAAATGGCTCGATATTCCTTGGATTGCGGTTTCGGATTTAATTCTCTCGAGTTTGTGTGATGAGGTGGGGCATGAATTGTATGAAATGGATGCGACAGTCCGCCAAGAATTGTTAGACCAGTTGAAAGCTAATCCTCGATTTACAGGGCAACGCCTGAAGGAAGTGGCGTGTTTTTTATTGCAGTATGTGCAGAAAGATTTAAACAGTCAAGATAGTTATGACCGGGAGTTTGCCGAGTCGCAAAGTTGGGCGGCTTGGGCTTATGCTAAACCTCAGAAATCAGTGGAGTTATTGGCGGCGGCTTTCCGGCGGGCATATCAAGAAAATCCTAGGGATTTGATGCGACTTTCTACGCTGACGGAGATGATTGGTCAAGCGAATCTCAAAGAGTTTGAAGGCCTACGAATTTTTGCCAGGGCAATGGGGCATTATCGACGCAAGAAGTTTGAAGAAGCAAAGGCAGGGATCGCCCAGTTACCGAATGAGGGCGGGGTAGTTTCTGTGAGTGACAAGATTAAGATTCCCATTCCCCACGAGTTGTTACCTGTTATTAAGACGGTTGAGGATGAAGAAATCGCTAAGTTGCTTGGAGTTATTGAAAATACTCAGGATGAAAATACCCGTAGGTGGGTGATTGAGAGTTTAGGGAAAATCGGTGTCGGAAATTCTCAAGCTATTGCTGGGTTGGTTCAAGTTATGCAAAATACTCAGGATGAAGATACCCGGAGGAAGGTGATCGTAAGTTTAGGGAAAATCGGTGTCGGAAATCCTGAAGCTATTGTTGGGTTGGTTCAAGTTATTCAAAATACTCATAATAAAGATACCCAGAGGTGGGCGGCTGAGAGTTTAGAGAAAATCGGTGTCGGAAATTCTGAAGCTATTTCTGGGTTAGTTCAAGTTATTGAAAATACTCAGGATGAATATAACCGTATGCTTGCGGCTAAGAGTTTAGCCAAAATCGGTGTCGGAAATCCTGAAGCTATTGTTGGGTTGGTTCAAGTTATTCAAAATACTCATAATAAAGATACCCAGAGGTGGGCGGCTGAGAGTTTAGAGAAAATCGGTGTCGGAAATTCTGAAGCTATTTCTGGGTTAGTTCAAGTTATTGAAAATACTCAGGATGAATATAACCGTATGCTGGCGGCTAAGAGTTTAGCAAAAATCGACCCCGGAAATCCTGAAGCTATTACTGGGTTGGTTCAACTTATTGAAAATACTCAGAATGAAAATATCCGTAAGCTGGCGGCTAAGAGTTTAGCAAAAATCGGTGTCGGAAATTCTGAAGCTATTTCTGGGTTAGTTCAACTTATTGAAAATACTCAGAATGAAAATATCCGTAAGCTGGCGGCTGAGAGTTTAGAGAAAATCGGTGTCGGAAATTCTGAAGCTATTTCTGGGTTAGTTCAACTTATTGAAAATACTCAGAATGAAAATATCCGTAAGCTGGCGGCTGAGAGTCTAGAGAAAATCGGTGTCGGAAATTCTGAAGCTATTTCTGGGTTAGTTCAAGTTATTGAAAATACTCAGTCTGAATATACCCGTATAGAGGCGGCTGAGAGTTTAGCAAAAATCGACCCCGGAAATCCTCAAGCTATTACTGGGTTGGTTCAACTTATTCAAAATACTCAGAATGAATCTACCCGTAGGGAGGCGGCTGAGAGTTTAGCAAAAATCGACCCCGGAAATCCTCAAGCTATTTCTGGGTTGGTTCAACTTATTCAAAATACTCAGAATGAATCTACCCGTAGGGAGGCGGCTGAGAGTTTAGCAAAAATCGACCCCGGAAATCCTCAAGCTATTTCTGGGTTGGTTCAAGTTATTCAAAATACTCAGCATGAAAATACCCGGAGGCAGGCGGCTGAGAGTTTAGAGAAAATCGGTGTTGGAAATCCTCAAGTTATTGCCGGGTTAGTTCAAGTGATTCAAAATACTCAGAATGAAGATACCCGTTGGCAGGCGGCTGAGAGTTTAGAGAAAATCAGTGTCGGAAATTCTGAAGCTATTTCTGGGTTAGTTCAAGTTATTCAAAATACTCAGGATGAATATAACCGTATGCTGGCGGCTAAGAGTTTAGCAAAAATCGACCCCGGAAATCCTCAAGTTATTACTGGGTTGGTTCAAGTTATTCAAAATACTAAGGATGAAAATACCCGGAGGCAGGTGGCTGAGAGTTTAGCGAAAATCGACCCCGGAAATCCACAAGCTATTGCTGGGTTGGTTCAAGTTATTGAAAATACTCAGCATGAATATACCCGTAGGCAGGCGATTGAGAGTTTAGGAGAAATTGGTGTCGGAAATCCTCAAGCGATCGCTGCGTTGGTTCAAGTTATTGAAAATACTCAGGATGAATATACCCGTAGGCGTGCAATTGAGAGTTTAGAGAAAATCGGTGTCGGAAATCCTGAAGCGATCGCGGGGTTGGTTCAAGTTATTGAAAATACTGAGGATGAAGATACCCGTAGGCGGGCGGCTGAGAGTTTAGAAGAAATCGGTGTCGGAAATCCTGAAGCGATCGCCGGGTTGGTTCAAGTGATTCAAAATACTCAGGATGAAAAGACCCGTAGGCAGGCGATTGAGAGTTTAGAGAAAATCGGTGTCGGAAATCCTGAAGCGATCGCTGCGTTGGTTCAAGTTATTCAAAATACTCGGAATCAAAATACCCGTAAGAAGGCGATCGCCACTTTAAGAAAAATCGACCCCGGAAATCCTCACCTGTAAATCAAGCCGCTTTCACCCTTCACCGGACTTCCGAAACCCGGTGGCTTGTTGAGACTCTTAGAAACCCGGTTTCTTTTCCCATTTCTTTTCCCAGTAGCAGAGCGATCGCCACTTTAAGAAAAATCGACACCGGAAATCCTCATCTGTAAATCAAGCCGCTTTCACCCTTCACCGGACTTCCGAAACCCGGTGGCTTGTTGAGACTTTTAGAAACCCGGTTTCTCTAAGAAACCGGGTTTCTTTTCCCAGTAGTAGCAGAGCGATCGCCACTTTAAGAAAAATCGACACCGGAAATCCTCATCTGTAAATCAAGCCGCTTTCACCCTTCACCGGACTTCCGAAACCCGGTGGCTTGTTGAGACTCTTAGAAACCCGGTTTCTCTAAGAAACCGGGTTTCTTTTCCCAGTAGCAGAGCGATCGCCACTTTAAGAGAAATCGACCCCGGAAATCCTCACCTGTAAATCAAGCCGCTTTCACCCTTCACCGGACTTCCGAAACCCGGTGGCTTGTTGAGACTTTTAGAAACCCGGTATCTCCCAGAAACCGGGTTTCTTTTCCCAGTAGCAGAGCGATCGCCACTTTAAGAGAAATCGACCCCGGAAATCCTCACCTGTAAATTAAGCCGGTTTCACCCCAGGGGTAAAATTATGTTATCATGGGAGAGTGTGGTCGGTCACGCTTTGAGATATAGCCTATCAATAAAATTCCTATTTGGGTTAGGGGAAAAAATATGCTACAGTCAACCATCAAATGGAGTTTAGACGATTATCATCACATGATTAAAACCGGGTTGCTGGTGGGTCGTCCCGTAGAATTCCTAGCCGGAGAAATTGTCGAAATGCCCCCAGAAGGTGAATCTCATGCCTTTTTTAGTCGCGCGGCTGGATCTTATCTTACTCGTATTTTAGCCGATCGCGCTTTAGTCAGTCCAGCCAAACCCATTACTCTCCCCAATAACTCCGAACCGGAACCAGATATCGCTATTGTTGCACCTTTGGGTCGGGAATATCTCAATCATCACCCCTACCCGGAAAATATTTTCTGGGTGATTGAATATGCGGACAGCAGCCTACTCAAAGATAAAACAGTGAAATATCATATCTATGCTGAGGCTGGTATTCCAGAATATTGGCTGGTGAATTTACAAACGGGAGAGTTGATTATTCACCGGGAACCGAGAGGACGGGAATATGGTTCTAAAATTACCCTCACTTATGGAGAGGTTTCCCCCGTGGCTTTTCCTGATATTACTATTCCCGTGGAGGCGATAATTTCAGCCGTTATATAACCAGCTATTCCGGCTGGGATTTTATTGATGGGGGAAAATCGGCGGGGGTGAACTGGCGACGTAATAGTAGGGAATTGGTGACTACACTCACGGAACTAAAAGCCATAAATGCCGCTGCTACGGAGGGACTGAAAACTATACCAAAACCTGGTAGCAGGACACCCGCCGCCATGGGTAAACCGATGGTATTATAAGCAAAAGCCCAGAACAGATTTTGGCGAATTTTGTTGAATGTTTGTTGACTCAACCGAATAGACTCCACTACGTCACCGAGTGCGTCTCCCATGAGTACAATATCAGCAGTTTCGATCGCCACATCAGTTCCGGTTCCCAAAGCGATCGCTACATCAGCCTGAGCTAAAGCCGGAGCATCATTAATCCCATCCCCCACCATGGCTACCCGGTGTCCTTGCTGTTGGTAAGCAGCGATCGCCTTAGCCTTATCTTCCGGTCGCACTTCTGCCAGCACCGACCCCTCAGACAATTGTAGCTCGGAAGCGATCGCCTCGGCTACCGAAAAGCGATCGCCTGTGAGTAGAACTACATTTAACCCCATTTTCTGGAGCCGTTCCACCGTCATTTTAGCATCAGACTTGAGGCGATCGCAAATACCAATCACCCCCACCAACTCATCACCCACAGTCACATATACCACCGTTTCTCCTGGTGGAATTATCGATAACACCGACTCCGACAAAATCACCCCACAGCCGCTCAAACCTTCTGCACTACCCACCCAAACTCTCTCTCCATCGACCATAGCAGCCGCACCCAGCCCCGTCTGAGTCACAAAACCTTCGGCATCTATAATAGGCAGGTTACGCCCTTCTAAGGCTCTACAGATGGCGGTAGCGATAGGGTGATGGGTTCCCTGTTCCACCGCCGCCGCCAATTGCAAAATCCGGTCATCACTAAAGCCGTGAGACAAACTAACGCAGGTAGTCACCTGGGGAGAAGCCGTCGTCAAAGTTCCCGTCTTATCAAAAACCACAGTGTGGAGTTGGTGAACCCTCTCTAGGATATCACCACCTTTAATCAATATACCTCGTTCCGCACCGATCGCAGAACCCACTAAAATAGCCGTAGGGGTAGCCAGTCCCAAAGCACAGGGACAAGCAATCACCAAAACAGCGATCGCCAATTTGAGACTCAATAGCAAAGGTGCATCAACCGCCAAATTCACCCCTCCCGAGGTCATCACCTCCGGCCAAATTTTAGTGCCAATTGTGTACCAAAAAATGAGAGTCAGCGTCGCCAAACCCATGACCAGATAAGTAAAATATCCCGCCACCTTATCCGCCAAAAATTGAATCGGTGCTTTGCGAGTTTGAGCCGTTTCTACTAAACTGATAATTTGGGCAACAGTAGTTTCTTCTCCCGTGCGAGTTGCCGCAATTATCAGCCCTCCCGACTGGTTTAAAGTTCCCGCAAAAACCATTAAATCCCGTTGTTTAGTCACTGGGAAAGACTCTCCCGTGAGCATCGACTCATCAACCGTACTACTCCCCATAATCACCCTACCATCAACGGGGATTTTCTCACCCGGAAAAACCTTAACCAAATCCCCCACCCGCACCTGTTCCGCCGGAACCTCCACCGTCGGAGATGACCAGGCGATCGCCGAATTTTCCTGAGTTAGTTCAGGTAGTTGTGTCGAGAGAATCACCTGAGCCGTTGTCGGTTGCAAACCCCACAAAGCCTCAAAAGCCCTAGCCGCCCTAATTCTTGCTTGTTGTTCCAGGGTTTTTCCCAGCAAAATAAACCCCAACAGCATCACAGGTTCATCAAAGAAACACTCCCAACCCAACCGAGGAAATAACAGAGCCACCAAACTCGCAGTATAGGCGCTAATAGTCCCCAATCCCACGAGGGTATTCATATTAGGAGCATTTCGCGCCAGACTACGCACGCCATCCACTATAAGCGATCGGCCTGGGAATAGTAAAGCCAAAGTGGCTAACCCCCAGTGAAACCAAATACTACTCACTAGGGGAAGCCCTCCCCAAGCTATATGATGAAAGTGACCTATTCCCGACAGAAAAATCAGCACCCCACAAATAATCACCCGCCCAATTTGGTCGCGCATTTCTTGGCGGTGACGTTCCTCAAAAGTCAGCTTTTGGTGAGCCGCAGACCCATAACGCAGTTGACTATTAAACCCCGTTTCTGTTAAAATATCGGCCAGTTTTTGTGGATCGACTGTACCGGGTTCACATTCAACCGTCGCCACTTCCGTGGCTAAGTTAACCCGAACAGCAATCACCCCCTGCTGCTGGTTTAGTTGACGTTCTACCGCCATCACACAACCAGCGCATTTCATTCCCCCAACATCCAAAATAATCGTCTGTGTGGGTAGGGTAGTCGAGGTTAACTGCTGCTCTGATGTAGTTTGGGGATTTAATTGCATAGATATGGATACCCTAGATATCAGCTAATTTTGAGTTTTTGGGGGAGAAACAGCCCGAAACCATCACGGGAATTGGTGAAACTTATGCCCAAATAATTGATAATTGTTGACTGTCTACTTTTAACTGTCAACTATAATCCCCCATGTCTACAACCATCGCCCTAATCGCCCATGATAGCCAACGAGAGGAACTTGTCAGCTTTGTAGAAGAGAATACTGTGGCTTTGTCCTTCTACGAACTAATCGCTCCAGAAAGGACCGCCCAATATCTCCTACAGGGAACGGGAGTAGAGGTGCAGGTGTTATCATCTCTCCATCACGGAGGAGATATTGAACTAGCCTATCGCATCCTACAGGAAACAGAAATCGCCGCTGTAATTTTCTTCCTCGATCCTGGTTTTAACTTATCCTCCCCCGAAATTCAAGTATTGATTCGCGCTTGTAACCTGCAAAATGTACCCCTAGCCACCAACCGCGCTACTGCTAGGGCTATGTTAAGCGGTCTCACCCGTAGTCGGTCGGCTTGTTTAATTTTTAACCCGGTTTCCGGGACGGGGAACTCCCAACAGGACTTGGTTTTGATTCGACAATTGTTAGAACCCCATATATATCTCAAGGTATCCTTCACAACTCCTACCATTAGCGCCGAACAGTTGGCTAAGGAAGCCGTTGAATCCGGGGTGGATATCGTTATTGCTTCTGGAGGGGATGGAACCGTCTCGGCGGTCGCTGGTGCGGTGATGGGAACAGATATCCCTCTGGGTATCATTCCGCGCGGGACGGCTAATGCTTTTTGTATGGCTATGGGAATTCCTGGGAATATTCGCGGCGCTTGTAATAATATTATCGCTGGGTTAATTCGCACAGTTGACATTGCTACCTGTAACGCGCGCCCTATGATTCTATTGGCTGGAATTGGTTATGAAGCCGAAACCATTGATAAAGCTGATCGGGAAACTAAGCAGCGTTGGGGCGCTCTGGCTTATATAATGGCGGGATTACAACAACTCGATGAGCAAGTCCTTTTTGATACGGAAATCGAGATTGATGGAACTATCAGCCGAGTTCGTTCTGGTGCTGTCACTATTGCTAATGCGGCTCCGGCTACCTCAATTTTAGCTCAAGGTTTGGGAGAGGTTATCCCTAATGATGGGAAGTTAGAGGTGTTGATTTTTGCTGCTAATCAAAACGAAAATCAGAAATTTACTAAAGTTAGGGCGATCGCTGGTATGGTAGAATTGTTTGGGTCGGCTTTGCTGAAAACCGGAACCCAGCGCGATCACATGATTGGGTTACGCGCCACTAACGTTAAGGTGAAAACTGAACCCCCTCAAAAAGTTGTCCTAGATGGTGAAATTATCGGGACTACACCCATAGAAATTCAATGTATTCCCAACGGGTTAAAGATTCTCGCACCGTCCGTTATTCCGCAAACCAGTGACCAGAACACTGAAACCTCAGAAAAGGCTGAGAGTTAACAGTTACCTCCCCCTCTCCTCTCCTTCTGTATCCTCAGAGTCCGAAGACTCCCAAAGTTCTGCGATCGCATCATCAACCTGGCTATTTTCTAAGGGGGAATTATCGGATATTTTGGGGGTATCATTATCGGGTGGGGGGGTGATTTCATCCATAGCCGTTAAACTATCGGCTTCCCTATCCTCATCGGCTTCCCTATCCTCAGAGTCTCCCGACTCCAACAGTTCCGCAATGGTATAATCAACCTCGCTTTTTTCTGATGGGGAATTATCCGATATTTTGGGGGTATCATTATCGGGTGGGGGGGTGATTTCATCCATAGCCGTTAAACTATCGGCTTCCCTATCCTGAGAGTCTGGCGACTCCAAAAGTTCCGCAATAGTCAGTTCAGCATCTGATGTAGTTTTAGGTCGCAACTGAGAGATTTGGATTTGTTCCAAACGGGGACCCTCGACTAACACCACCTTAAATTCTAGGTTGTGGTAGGTCAAGACTTCCCCAACGGCTGGGATTTTTTGCAGTTGATAGGTGAGAAAACCCCCCAAAGTTTGATACTCTTCATTTAAGGGTAAATCCAAATTTAACAGTTCGTTAACTTCCTCAACATCCAACTGAGCCTGGACTAAAAAAGTCTGGTCATCGACAAACTTAATATCCCCATCTTCCCCTTCGGCTAATTCCGAACCATCCCCAATAATTTCGGAGATTAAATCGTCAATGGTTACCAGTCCGGCTGTACCGCCAAACTCATCTACCACAATAGCCATTTCCTGTTGCGATCGCTGTATTAGGGGTAATAATTCACTGAGTAACATTTGCTCAGAAACAAACCGAGCCGCGCGAACCCAGGTTAAAATAGGTGTCTCCTCATCAAGCTGTCTTTCCGCTAAAGGTTTGGCTAAATCCCGAAAGTCTAAAATCCCCAAAATATCATCTAAGGATTCCCCCGTAATAGGGTAACGAGAATGGTTAGAAACTGCCATTTCTTCTAGGAGGTTTTGAAAGGTGGCGGTATGAGGAAGCGAGACAATACTGGTGCGAGGAATCATCACCTCTTCAGTGAGTACATCCCCAAATTCAAACACATTATTAAGTATCTGTCTTTCCTCAGCTTCTAAACCCATGGATTCACTAGATGTAGTGATAATTAGCTGCAATTCTTCTGGGGTTACGCGGGTGTAAGGTTGTCCGGTGTAGTTAATTCCCAACAGACGCAATAACAGCCGGGTAGACTGATTTAAACACCAGACAAATGGCTTAAAAATTCGAGCGATCGCCAAAGAATAAGGGGCCCACATTCTGGCTATCTGTTCAGGATATAATAGCGCCAGAGATTTGGGGACTAATTCCCCCAGCACAATTTGCAGATAAGCCAGCATAAAAAAGGTGACAATGGAAATAGACAGGGAATGAGCCAGCCACCCTTGGAATTGGTATAAAGGAATTTGATTAAGTATCTGGCGAATCACCACCGCCATAGTTGATTCACCAATCCAACCCAAAGCCAGACTCGACAGCGTAATCCCAAATTGGGTAGTAGACAGCAATAAATCTATGCGTCTTTGTAATTGCTGAACCGTGATAGCAGGTAAATCTCCTTCATCCACTAACTGGCTAATTCGCGATCGCCTTACCGACACCATCGAAAATTCAGCCGTCACAAAAAAGGCATTAACAGCAATCAGCAAAAACACCGATAATAATCGCCCAAAAATATCCTGAGCCGTCAGCGTTAATCCTGATAAATCACCCAAGGAACTTGTATCCATACAATTAATAATTAATAATTAACAATTAATAATTATTAATTACAGCTTTTGGGGGAATCATGCCATAGGCTTTCACTCGTCCATCTCTCCCCCTGGGTGAGGGATTTAGGGATATGATGCTGGAGAAACTATCACTATATTTCATGCTTATTGTTGTGTTTATCGGATGTGCTTATCGGCAGCATAACAATTATTAATTGTTCATTATTAATTATTAATTGTTCATTGTTCATTGTTCATTGTTCATTGTTCATTGTTCATTGTTCATTGCTCATTGTTCATTGTTATTGTGCCACAGGAATACCCGACATTTGTAATTGCAAATTTTGTTCTGGATAGTCCGTTAAACTGATAGCCAGTTCCTGAACATTATCTAGCAAAGCCGTAGAGATAGCAATAGTTCCAGTATAAGTTTGAGTCCCTGGTGGTAGTTGACCAGGTAGAGAATCTACACTAGCACTTAAAGCACGTCCCTGGTCATCAGTTACATTCAGGAAACTATAAAGAAACCGCACTGATTGATCACTTTCGTTTTTGAGATTGACATTTAGCTGTAAAGAATTGCTGCGGCGTTGGGTGGAGGTGATTTCCATAGTGACACCCCCATCACTGCTAACAATAGGAAATGTAACTTGGTTAGTGGTTTCCGATCGCGCCTGATCCTCTTCTTTGGGTTTCTCCTGGGTTTGGGGTTGAGGAGGTGGGGTATCCGGATCAACACCCCCGGCTGCTATGCGTTTTTTGACTTGAGCGATAATATCTTCTTCTCTGAGGAGTTTTACTCCCTCTTGACGGGAAGATGAGTTATTAATGCGATCGCTAATGTTGCTGGGTCGCACGTCTGGCTGAGTGATTTCCTTGAGTGCATCACGACCGAGTTTATATCCTGTCGAAGAACTGAAGATACCCGCTCCAAACATCATAACCAGCAGTACAATTGTCATGATTACTGTTGAATTCAAGCTGATCTCCTGTGATACTATATATACTATGTGCGAGACGTTCAGGCATGAAATAGGGTTGTAATACCCAAAATAACCGCCTGGTGGGGACTCCAACCCCTCGGTTGGATATAAGGAGCGCACTCCTGACCATCCTCATAACTGTTTATATGTCCCGACGCTATGGTAGATAACTATTATAGCAAGGCAGGGAACTCAAGGTCATAAACCAACTGAGAAATCAGGGAGTAGAGAGTAACGGCGAAAGCCACCCCCAGTTTTGGGAATCATAACCCCAGGATTGAAGCGGGGAACGGAAGGCTCCGAGGTGTAACCCAACACCGGAATCGAGACCACTGCCAACCATCCATGATTAGGGAAACCGAATGTCCGGCTTGAACCATCGTAAATACAGAGTAGCGAAATAGGTTGACACGCTGCGATCAAAAGAGTAAGGAGAAAAAGTAGGAGGTTACCATTACTACCTACACAGACCTTTAAAAGTACCCCGGTGGAAAGGACAAATCTAACGATGGAATGCCCGTATAAACGGAACGTTTTAAGTCCTCCCGGACTCTAACTATCTGGTCGAGGTAGTTAGTAGTGACAAATGTAAGCGCAAGTCCTAGAGGATGTGAGATGTGACCAGAAGCCAACGCCCGGCTGTAATGGACGGGAAATGCTAACAGGTCACGGTTTGATTGTAAGATTAGGGGTCGAGAGTGAAGTCACCTTCATCCCCTCCCATTCAGAACCGTGCATGAAAGTTTCCCTTCACACGGCTCCTAGTCTGATTGTTCCATTGTTAAGGATACAGCGTTGGCGTTGTCAAATGCCGTTTTATCATCATGACAGTGGCGGTGTAATAGCTGAAGGTTTTTATATTCGTCCTTTCCACCGTGGTTTCGAGGTATAATGTGGTCTACTTCAACTAAATCCGATGGTGCAAAATATTGCCCACACCAAGAACACCTGCCTTTTTGCTTTTTGAGTAGCTTTGCTACTCTATTTGGCGTGTCGATTGCTTGTCCTTTCCTGGTTGCCCAGTAAGTCCAATTTCCGTCATATGGTGTTGCGTCAGGGCGTATTAGGGTGTGTCTAACAATCTGTGTCCAATTATGTTTCCATAGTTGAAGTCCGTCCTTAGTCTTGAATAACCAGGATTCCTGTCTTTCTTTCCCATGGCTAAGTTTAACCGTTCCTTTATGAAAGTAGTTTCCTAGCTTTTCATAGCTTGCCTTTCCGCATCTTGAGATTGTCCATGCCCGCAACATTTGCCAGATTATATTGTCTAGCTTACTGAAAGTCTCCATTGAGACGACCCCTGAGTAGTAATTTGACCATCCACGAATAATCGGGTTTAGTTTACTAATCAGGGCTGATTGAGGTGCTGTTTTATGTTGTTTAACTCAGTACAGGACAAAAAAGCTGAAAGTCTTAGCCAAAAGGGAATCTAGCCGAAAATTCTGAAGGGGGCGCTCCGGGCTGAGGTGAAAGTCGAGGGGTGGGGGGTAGCGCCAAGTTGGGGTGAGAGGGTTACATCGGAATTACCACAAACCAAACTTCCCTCTCATGAACGAGCTTAACCGATTACGAGACACTTTGCGCCCTCACTTGCCCTGGCACGGGGCGAGATTAAACTTTGTCTGCCTGTTCCTGATGGCGCTATTCCAAACAAAGACGGTTAATCTGATGGAAATAGCGACTGTATTCGCAAATCCTGTGCAAATTTCCTCAAATTACCAGCGATTACAACGTTTTTTTCGGCAATTCAAATTTGACCGGGCAGAGATTGCCCGTTTCGTCGTTAGCCTCATTGACATTCCCCAACCTTGGACTCTTAGTCTCGACCGCACCTGTTGGTCTTTCGGTCAAACCCATTTCAACATCTTGATGTTGGCAGTCGTCCACGAGGGGATTGCCTTTCCCCTGCTGTGGACGATGCTTGACAAAAAGGGCAATAGCAACAGTGGCGAACGCATGGACTTATTCGACCGCTTCGAGGCACTATTTCCTGACGTGGAGGTGGCTTGTCTGACCGCTGACCGGGAATTTGTGGGGCGAGATTGGCTCTCGTATCTTCTCATCGACCCCGAGGTTCCTTTCCGCCTACGCATCCGCCACAGCGAGCTGATTAGTCCTAAGTTAGGAGGAACTCGGCGTAGCGGCGAACGAATGTTTGATTCTCTGCGACCCGGAGAATTTCGCCAGCTTTCGGGTCGCCGTTGGGTTTGGGGACGGCAGGTTTACGTCATTGGCTCTCGTCTGGCTGATTCGGGGGAGTTGTTGATTCTCATCACTAACGCTTGCCCCGAAACGGCCCTCCCCGACTATGCTCGGCGTTGGGGTATTGAAAACCTCTTCGGAGCCTTGAAGACTCGGGGCTTCTGTCTCGAATCGACTCACTTTAAGGACCCTGAGCGCTTGAGCCGTTTATTGGCTTTGCTTAGCCTGGCTTTTACTTGGGCTATGAAGGTGGGTTTGTGGATTCACCAAGGTTCACCCATTCCTTTGAAGGCTCACGGACGACGCTCCCAGAGTCTTTTCCGCACTGGCTTCGATTTTCTACGCCGCACTTTCTCTAATCTGCCTTTGTTTTCAGGGCGGTTTCACCAGGCTCTACAACTTTTGTCCTGTACTTAGGTTGTTTAATTACACCTTTTATCAGTTCTGTGTGGGCTTTGACTGCTTTGTTACTGGGTTTGATGTGAGTTTTATGACCGATTAATCGGTTTGTTGTCCCACCTATTTTTCCAGATTTATATTTTCCTGCTGGGTATTGCCTGATATTGAATCCGAGAAAATCCAACCCTGGTTCTTCAGTTTTGCCATTATACTCAATGGAATTGAGTGTATGACAGATTCGAGTCTTTCCAGGTTTAATCTCTAATCCTACAGGTTTTAGCCATTCGGAAATTGCAGTTTTGCACTGTTCAATGATTTCTAGTGATGGTGATATTATAGCATTAGTCAAGGTGGTTAGGACGCAGCTTTGAGAACGGAATCCATGGCATCATGGAGAGAATCAAACTGCTCAATGCAGTGGCGAATACGGGCTTTCAGCCACGACCAACATTTCTCTATCTTCTTGAGGTCTGGCGAATAAGGTGGTAGATAGAGTAAACGGCATTGAGCTGCCTCCACCAGTTCAGCAATCCGCCCCCCTTTATGAAACGTTGCATTGTCCAATACTAGAGTCTGACCTGGCTTCAATGTTGGAATTAAGATGAACTCCAACCACAACTCAAACACTGTCCGATTACAACAACCCTCAAAGCTAAAGGGAGCTAAGAGTTGTTGATGACACCATGCGGCTATCATACTTACCCTGCCCTGCCTCTTCCCTGATTTGAGGGCATGGAAGCGTTGTCCTTCCTGGCAGTAACCATAAGGATAATCGGAGTCTTGACTATTCATGCCAGCTTCATCGAGGTAAACCAACCCTTCCGGCTCCATCTGTTCAATCTGAGCAATAAACTCCTCTCGCTGTTGCTCATCACGTTCTTGGTAGCCGTAAGTTTTTTTTCTGGTGAAGCCAATTTTCTTCAAGGCTCTGGATATGGTGCGAGGAGAGATGTCGTCATCCCAAAGTTCAGCCATTTGAGCGGAGGTTTGATCGCCATGCTCTTGGGCAAAAGCTTTGAATTTATGCCAGTCGGTAATTTTGTGGTTATTGCCAGGTGGGTGATGAGGTTTAGGGAGGAAGTCTCCGGTCTGTGCTTTTCTTGGCAGCCAGAGATTAATGGTGTTCCGGCTGACATGGAAAACTTGACTGGCTTCTGTTTTGGGCATACCGTCTAGTTCAATTGCATCAATAACTTTTTGTCTGAGGTCGTAACTATAGGGGGCTGGCCTTTTTGGTCTTCTTAGTCATCTCGTCCTCTCCATTATACGTCCTAACTTTCCTGTCTGGTGCTATAGGTTGAGGGAGGAAGTCTCCGGTCTGTGCTTTTCTTGGCAGCCAGAGATTAATGGTGTTCCGGCTGACATGGAAAAGTTGACTGGCTTATGTTTTGGGCATACCGTCTAGTTCAATTGCATTAATAACTTTTTGTCTGAGGTCGTAACTATAGGGGGCTGGCATTTTGGGTCTTCTTAGTCATCTCGTCCTCTCCATTATACGTCCTAACTTTCCTGTCTGGTGCTATAGTAACCCAGTACACTCTAACAGACTGAGCCTCTGGGGATTTTGGTAGGCAATCGTAGGGGGTTGTCGCGATCGCACCCCCACCCGGTTTCTGTTCGCGATGGGTCCCCCTCTCGATTGCCCGGACAACAAACTGATGCCAGGTCGATCACGCCTCTTTACTTCCGGTAAAACTGCTACGAGTGTCAGCCTGCCCAGATTGCACTTGAGTAGCCCCCAACCCGCACAACTGCCGGAATCGTCGCATGGCTTTAGACTTGGGAAGGCATTTAAACATCTCATCAAAGGGTACGATCCGAGTGAGCAGCCAGCCTCGTTCGCGGGAACCAAAACCGAACTTATCAAACACCCGGTGGTAACAATCAAACTCTGGAAGGTTTAGGTAGCCTAACATCTCCTGCTCTACCATCGCCTCCGACTGATGCCACATACAAATCTGTTGGGCTAGTCGGGCAGTCACTACACTAATGCCAGTTCCTTCACCCGCCGCGATCGCTTTCGCATATTCATTGTCAAACTTGGTTTTAACCCCTTTGGGAATTTCCCAACTACCTTGGGAAGTCCAGCCACAAGCCCAACCCCACCAAGCTGGCAGTTTGCCCGGATCTAGCCTCCCAGCTTCTTTCAGTGGTTTAACTTTAGCCTTGGCGGGAAATTCATAGACCAGCCGCGACTTGGCTTGGTTTATGACTTGAGTGCGGCGCTTGGTAAAGGACTGAATATCTCTCAGGCATTGCTCAATTTTGGCAACCGCTGGCGGCCGCTCCCGTACCCAATACCGGCGATCGTAATTGGTTTGGTAGTGCTGAAAGTAAGTAATCACCATGATGAGGGCATCATAGGGGTCAGATTTGTTGGAAGTTCCCCCATAGCTTTTCCGACTGTCTTTAATCATGGTTTGATCCGCTTTCAAGACTGGGATTCATTCCCGATGGAGAGAGTCAATCCAGAATTTGCTATAAGTTCCGGTCGGCTCTAATACCACGACAGACGGCTCCAAAGACACCAGAAACTGGATAGACTTCGCGTTCGCTTCCAGTTTTCGGTGACACTCAGCAAATGCTGGGGAGTCGAAAAAATCCCGCACGGCACCGGTTGGCATGGATTCCAGCCACACGGCATCGCACCACGACGAACTAACGTCAAGGCCTACTATTAAACTATTCATTTTTCCTGTTAAGTATGGTGGAAAATCACTCCCAAGAAGCTGTTACGGCTTTCGCCCATTCTATCCGGGGGAGTAAACTCGCTTCGACTGCTGGGGTTGGAACCCAGCTAGAAATGATTGCTGACTTCTGCCCCCAGTAAAAACTTGGGGAGGTTTCCCTCCCGTTTCCAGGTGGGGGGCTAGTCATCAATGCGGAGGGAATCACCCGGTTATCCGCGACTTCCCCCCAGCGGCGGGAGGAAGTTTCGTCCTTTACCGGTCAGGACTCATCAGGCGGTGAAATCTAGATCTTCTAATTCAGCGAGTGCATCCTCCAAAGCTACATAAATTCGGCCATGGCAGTATTCAAGGTGTTTTGCGTAAGCCTCCGGCTCATTGATTAAGGAAGTGTTAGACGCAAAATCGATAACTGTTAAATTGATAATGGTGTTCTCAATCTTTGCTTTAGTGTGAACTAAACAGTCCATAAGCGAGTTTACATTGACTACTAAGTGGACCCATGAGGAAGGGGAATGTTTATCCTCATTGTCGGTAAGATTCTCGCTGTAGTTGTTGGCTTCTACTTTCACAGCCCGTGCTAACTGTTCCAAGTAGTTGCTGATGTTTTCCCTGGTTAAGGGTTCGTTGGGATTCTGGACTTGGGCTTTTAACCACAGAGAGGAAACCTGTACGCTAATATTTTCAATGGACTTTAAGACTTCCTCTTTTAGCTGTTTGGTGTATTGGGTTTGTGGGTTTCGCTGGTTTGTGCTATTCATCATCAGAGCCTCCAATTTTTTCAATGAGTTGGGGAATGAGTTTTCCGGCTTCCTGGGTGTTGGTAACAAATTTCTCTAGTTTGTTGAGAAATTGCTTTTGGGCGTAAGGTTTAGTGAGTTTGTCGCTAAAGCAGTAGCTAAAAATCTGGTCGATGTCATAGTAAAGTTTCCTCACCATGTAGCTGATATCTAAGATTTCTTCCTTAAACCCTGGCAGTCGCCTCAATTGTTCGTCCAGATGGTCGCGGTCATTGGTCACAATTTTTTAGCCTCCTTTAATCCTTGAGTGGTTAGGTCTTTGATTAGTTGTAGATAACCAATCACTTCGGCTAGATGTTCTGGCTTTTCCCTCGAAAAACCATCAAGGCGAACATTAATCCTCTCGGCGTAATCTTCAATGCTGGCGGCGATACAGCCTTTATCTCAATCATTAAGCACATTAACAACACTTGGTAAACCAGTTATTCAAACACTGTAAATCCACAAGGCTTACCGCCACTTCTACCAATCTCACTAATAATTCCATGGTCTCCGTCCTGAAATTGCACACTAAACTTTTGAGCTGTGACCACATCATCTCTATCGGGTTAAACTCAGGGGAATACACCGGCAGATATTCTACCCTGGCTCCTACTGACTCTATCATTTCTTTGACTTCTTCTCGATGATGAGAATTTCAGTTATCCATTACCACTACATCTCCTTTTTTTAATTTTGGCAATAAATCTAACTTGATTAATTGGAGAAAATCCTCTTTTTTCATGGACCCTTCTAATGTTTGAGTCGCCACCACTCCGGAGAGCTTAATTGCACCAATTATTGTCATTTTTTGACCTCGATAGGATTTCCGCAGTTCATAGACTTTTTTCCCTTTCGTCGCTCTGGCTAACGGTCTGCTCATCCCTACCCATAACCCACTTTCATCAATAAACACAAGCTTTTCAGGAGCCACATCTCTAACCTACATTCCGCAGGTTGACAGGGAATAAAAGATATGGTGCTAGTCTAGGCTAGAAAGGGTTCCTTCGAGCGGTAGGCTCTGGCGATGCAGATTAAAAATTTAGACCATCTGGGTTTAGTGGCTGGAGTGATTGACGAACTTGGCCTGGTCGAGTTGACGGATAAGCGGATTGAACCTCATAGCTTGGAGCATGTGAGTGCCGGACAAGTGGTTAAAGCCATGATTTTGAACGCCCTAGGCTTTCTCAGTGCACCGTTGTATTTATTCAGCGAGTTTTTTGAGAGTAAAGCGGTGTCTCATCTGCTCGGGGAAGGGGTAGAGGCTCGTCACTTGAATGACGACCGCTTAGGTCGAGTGGAGTGTTGGATGAACTCTACGCAGAAGGGACGACATCATTTTTTCTCCAGGTGGCGCTCCAGGCTGTGGAACGATTTGGAATTGATATTCAACAGCGTCATCTCGATGCCACCTCGATCTCAGTAGAAGGGAAGTATCAGCGGTGCTCGAAGGGGAAATCCGAGGTAGGACTTGAGTCAGCTCCCCCCGGTGAGACATCAGCAGAACCCAGCCCAATTCGGCTGTGTCGAGGCTATTCCCGAGACCATCGTCCAGATTTGAAACAGTTTTTGATGACTCTAGTCTGTGCCGCCGACGGTGGCGTGCCGCTATGGTTGCAGTTGGCCAGTGGCAATGAACAGGACACTCAGCAGTTTGCAGAGGTGCTCAAGGCGTTTGGTGACCAATGGACTAGCGACGGTATCGTTGTGATGGATGCCGCCTTTTACACAGCAGCCAATCTGCAGCAGATGGAGACCACGGGGTGGCTATCACGGGTGCCGCTGACCCTAAAAGCGGCTCAAGAGCTGGTGCACAGCGATGTCACCCGACTGACTGAAGTCCCCTGCAACTCCAAGGATTACCGGATGTGGGAGATTGAGCAGGCCTATGCCGGAGTGCGCCAGCGCTGGCGCCTCGTCGAAAGCCAAACCCGCAAAGCCAATGCCGACCTCTGGCAACCCGAATTAGAGAAGCTCGAACACCGCCTCAACCGCCAATTGAAAAAGCTGACCCAGCGGGTCTTTGCTTGCAAACCCGATGCCCTCGAGGCCTTGATGCAGTTTCAAGATGGACTCGAGGTGCATCAGCTCACTCAGGTCTCCCTGGAGACGGTGCGGGCCAAGCGACCCCCCGGTCGTCCCGCCAAATCCGCCGAACCCACCCCAGTTCAGGGCTATCGGCTCCAGGCCACGTTACAGCAGACCGCCACGGCGGAAGACCGCTTTAGCCGTCAGCGTAGTCGCTTTATTCTAGCCACCAATCAACTGGAGCAATCCCTCTGGCCGGCTCAGACCTGCTTGAGCGAATATATAGCACAAGACAGAACACTTAGGACGTATAATGGAGAGGACGAGATGACTAAGAAGACCAAAAATGCCAGCCCCCTATAGTTACGACCTCAGACAAAAAGTTATTGATGCCATTGAACTAGACGGTATGCCCAAAACAGAAGCCAGTCAAGTTTTCCATGTCAGCAGGAACACCATTAATCTCTGGCTGCAAAGAAAAGCACAGACCGGAGACTTCCTCCCTAAACCTCATCACCGACCTGGCAATAACCACAAAATTACCGACTGGCAAAAATTCAAGGCTTTTGCCCAAGAGCATGGCCACAAAACCTCCGCTCAAATGGCTGAACTTTGGGATGACGACATCTCTCCTCGCACCATATCCAGAGCCTTGAAGAAAATTGGCTTCACCAGAAAAAAAACTTACGGCTACCAAGAACGTTGGAAGCAACAGCGAGAGGAGTTTATGGCTCAGATTGAACAGATGGAGCCGGAAGAAGTGGTCTACCTCGATGAAGCCGGCATGAATAGTCAGGACTCGGATTACCCTTATGGTTACTGCGAGGAAGGAAAACGCTTCCATGCACTCAAATCAGGGAAGAGGCAGGGCAGGGTAAGTATGATAGCCGCATGGTGTCATCAATAACTCTTAGCTCCCTTTAGCTTTGAGGGTTGTTGTAATCGGACAGTGTTTGAGTTGTGGTTGGAGTTCATCTTAATTCCAACATTGAAGCCAGGTCAGACTCTAGTATTGGACAATGCAACGTTTCATAAAGGGGGGCGGATTGCTGAACTGGTGGAGGCAGCTCAATGCCGTTTACTCTATCTACCACCTTATTCGCCAGACCTCAACAAGATAGAGAAATGTTGGTCGTGGCTGAAAGCCCGTATTCGCCACTGCATTGAGCAGTTTGATTCTCTCCATGATGCCATGGATTCCGTTCTCAAAGCTGCGTCCTAACCACCTTGACTAATGCTATAAAGGGCAACAGACCGTCGAGAGAGGCTTTCGCTTCCTCAAAGACCCCCTCTTCTTTGCCAGTAGCGTCTTTGTCAAAAAGCCGCAGCGGGTCGAGGCCTTAGCTCTCATCATGGCCCTAACCCTTATGGTGTGTGTATACCCTCGCCGAACGCCAACTGCGACAGGCGCTAGATGCTCAGAAGCAAACGGTGCGCGACCAACGCCAACAACCCACCGCTAAACCGACCTTTCGCTGGATTATGCAGAAGTTTCAAGGAATCCACTGGGTTAATCTCGATGGGCAAAGGCAGATTAGCAATCTCAATGATGAACGGCGATTGATTATTCACCTCTTCGGTCCACCCGTTGAGCGCTATTACTACGCATCCGGTTAATTACCTATCAACCTGCGGAATGTAGGCTCTAATTCTTTCCCAATAATCTACTCGCGCTTTCTGTACTTCTTCTGTTACTACTTTTTCGCTCCTGTATGTTTTTTTTTGAGACTTATATCGTGCTGCTTTAAAAATCTATCTATCATGGTCGTACTGACATTTATGCCCAGCTTGTCTCTGAGCTTATCACTATATTGCCATAAGGTCAAGTCGGGGTGGGCTTCTACAATATCTATCACGGCTTCCTCATGCTGAGATCAAATGCTTTTCTTTTTAGTGCCACACTTACGAGGAGATAAGTCTCCCGTTAATCGATACTGTTTGACCAGTCGCCTTACCGTGTCTGGACTCACCAAAAAGCGTTTCGCTACTTTTCGGATAGAAGTGTCTCCTTTTTCATAGGCTTCTACTATCTTTTTCCGAAAATCTAAAGAGTAACGGCTCATGGTAGTTGGTTGTGATAACTTATACAATAGCCATACATTATACCGTACTTTGTGTTTTGTGTGAAAGGCTGTAAAGCTCATACAGAAGTAATTAAGGGTGTAATAAAACAACATAAAACAGCACCCCAATCAGCTCTGATAAGCAAACTAAACCCAAGTATAAAGGGATGGTCAAACTACTACTCAGGGGTAGTCTCATCTGAGACCTTCAATAAACTGGATAACATAGTCTGGTTAATGTTACGGGCATGGACAGTATCAAGATGCAGAAAGGTAAACTACGAGAAGCTAGGAAACTACTTCCAACAAGGAACGGTTAAACTTAGCAATGGGAAAGAAAGACATGAATCTTGGTTATTCAAGACTAAAGATGGATTTCAACTATGGAAACATAATTAGACTCCGATTGTCAGACATACCACAATACGCCCTGATGCAACACCATACGACGGAAACTGGACTTACTGGGCAACCAGAAAAGGACAAGCAATCGACACGCCAATTAGGGTAGCAAAACTACTCAAAAAGCAAAAAGGCAAGTGTACCTGGTGTGGGCAATACTTTACCCCATCAGACCTAATTGAAGTAGACCACATTGTACCTCGAAGCCTCGGTGGAAAGGATGAATACAAAAATCTTCAGCTATTACACCGCCACACCCGCGACGATAAGACGGCACTTGACAAGGCCAACGCTGTGTCCTTAACAATGGAGCAGTCAAACTAGGAGCCGTGTGAAGGGAAACTTTCACGCACGGTTCTGAATGGGAGGGGATGGAGGCGACTCCATTCTCGACCCCTAATCGGGGACTTGAACAGGTTTTCGCCAAAATGAGAATTGCTGGGGGGTGATATGGGTATTTGACAGATTGATTAAGTTGTGCTTATTGATTAACCCGTCAATAATTAAAATTTGTTGCTAAGGGATATGCACTAATTGTCCCGTGTGCTAAGACTGAATGGAGTGCATTTTGAGTGTAACGGTACGAATATCGGTTTGAGCGATATCACGCGATAGTAGTCAGGATAAAGTATTGTCAGGAATGCGCCCTACTGGAATCGAACCAGTCTGAAGGCGAATTATGAGTTCGCTGCCTCCCCAATCGGCCAAGGGCGCACAAATCGGTAGGGGTCGAACGGGAAGTCACCTTCCCGAACTCCCATTAAAAACCGTGCTTGATACTTTCGCATCACACGGCTCCTGATGTGGACACCCTTTTTCATAGGAACAGAGTTACTACCCCCTGCTTTCGTACTTCAACTTTTGGAGCTTTATGCACCACGTAGTCTTTCAACTCGCTCTCGCCATTATACTCCTACTAATCGCAGTATCTATATCCACACCGCGACCTGTGGGCATATCCCAGCCATTACAGATGGGCATTGGCTTCTGGTCGCATCCTTCACCCTCCAGGGGTAGGGGTCGAGAGTGAAGTCACCTTCACCCCCTCCCATTCAAAACCTTGCTTGATAGTTTCCCATCACACGGCTCCTGATGTGGATACCCTTTTGTCATCGGAACAGGGTTACTACCCCCTGCTTTCGTACTTCAATGTTCAGAGCTTTATGCAGCACGTAGTCTTTCAACTCGTTCTCGCCACTACACTCCTAATAATCGCAGTATCTATATCCACACCGTGACCTGTGGGCATATCCCCACCATGACAATTGGGCTTTAGCTTCTGGTCACATCCTTCACCCTCTAACCATGCGCTTACATTTTTCACTACTGCCTTGTGAATAGCATTACTCACTTGTTTATAGGCAGAGCATTAGAGGGGTTACAACGTTCCGTTTATATGGGCATTCCATGGTTAGATTTGTCCTCAGAACCGGGGTAGTTTAAAGGTCTGTGCAGGTAGTCGTAAGAGCCCCCAACTTTTCCCCTTGCCCTTTTGGGCGCAGCGTGTCCACCTATTTCGCTGCTAGTGTATTACGATGGTTCAAGCCGGACATTCAGTTTCCTTAATCATGGATGGTTGGCAGTGGTCTCGATTCCGGTATTAGGTTACACCTCGGAGCCTTCCGTTCCCCGCTTTAGTCCTAGGGTTGTGAGTCCTAAAACTAGGGGTGGCTATCGCCGTTACCCTCTGCTCTGTGATTTCTCAGTTCGCTTAGGACCTTGGGTTCCCTGCCTTGCTTAGTTCCCTAAGCGTCGGGACATATAAACAGTTATGAGGATGGTCAGGAAAGGTTTCCTTATATCCCAACTCGGGGCTGGAATCTTCACCGGCTAGTGATTTATGGCATTTCAGCCCTATTTCATACCCTAACGTCTCGCACCTTGCGCTTACACTTATCACTACTCCGCAGGTAAATCCTGCCATATGAGAGCCTAAGAGGGGTTACGACGTTCCATTTATGTGGGCATTCTATCCTTAGATTCGTCCTTTCCACCGGGGTACTTTAAAGGTCTGTGTAGGTATAGCACAAAATTATCCTACATCTTGAAGATGGCTTGTTAAAACCTCTTCTTTTTCCCCTTGTCCTTTTAGACGCAGCGTGTCAACCTATTTCGCTGCTTCATAATTACGATGGTTCAAGCCAGACATTCGGTTTTCCTAATCATAGATAGTTGGCAGTGGTCGAGTAGGAAATAGGTTTTTCCATTACGCCTTCCGTTCCCCGCTTCAACCTAAGGGTGTGAATCCTTAAATTGGGGGTGGCTACCGCCGTTACTCTCAACTTTCTGCTATATTGGGGTCATAACTCCCTCAAACAGTCCGTATATTGACCCTGAGTTCCCTGCCTAGTTTGGATTCTCATCTCCAAACGTTGGGACGCATAAATAGTTATGGGATATTCAAAGAGTTTCAGCCCTCTTTTATTCAACCAAGGGGTTGAAATCCCACTAGGAGCTTATTTCAGGCATCTCAGCCTTATTTGGTCTCCTAAACATCTCGCACTTAGTGGTTTATGATAGCATAGCACATCGAGAGTATGCAAGACTCAAACCCAAAGTCCTAATTGGCCATTACCTGCTAAGGACATTGACAAGTAGGGGTCGAGAGAGATGTCGCCATCTCCCCCTCCCATACAAAACCGTACTTGAGACTTTCACCTCATACGGCTCCTAATCTGATTGTTCCATTGTTAAGGATACAGCGTTGGCGTTATCTAGCGCCGTCTTATCATCATGACAGTGGCGGTGTAATAATTGAAGGTTTTTGTATTCATCCTTTCCACCAAGGCTTCGAGGTACAATGTGGTCTATTTCAATTAGATCAGATGTGGTAAAGTATTGTCGGTAGGGGTCGAAAGGGAAGTCACCCTCCCCAACTCCCATTCCAAACCGTACTTGAGACTTTCACCTCACACGGCTCCTGATGTGGACACCCCTTGTCATGGGAACAGGGTTACGACCCCCTGCTTTGTAACTTCAACTTTCAGAGCTGTATACAACCACGTAGTCCTTAAACTCGCTCTCGTCATAATACTCCTACTAATCGCAGTATCTATATCCACACCGCGACCTGTGGGCATATCCCCACCATGACAATTGGGCTTTGGCTTCTGGTCGCATCCTTCACCCTCAAAAGGGTAGGGGTCGAAAGGGAAGTCACCCTCCCCAACTCCCATTCCAAACCGTACTTGAGACTTTCACCTCATAGGGCTCCTGATGTGGACACCCCTTTGTCATGGGAACAGGGTTACGACCCCCTGCTTTGTATAGCACTAGTCAATACGGTTAGGACGCAGCCTTGAGAACAGAATCCATGGCATCATGGAGAGAATCAAACTGCTCAATACAATGGCGAATGCGGGCTTTCAACCACGACCAACATTTCTCTATCTTGTTGAGGTCTGGCGAATAAGGCGGAAGATAGAGTAAACGGCATTGAGCCGCCTCCACCAGTTCAGCAATCCGCCCCCCTTTATGAAACGTTGCATTGTCCAGTACTAGAGTTTGACCTGGCTTCAATGTTGGAATTAAGATGAACTCCAACCACAACTCAAACACTGTCCGATTACAACAACCCTCAAAGGTAAAGGGGGCTAAGAGTTGTTGATGACACCATGGGGCCATATAGCTCACCCTGCCCTGCCTCTTCCCTGATTTGAGGGCATGGAAGCGTTTTCCTTCCTCGCAGTAACCATAAGGATAATCCGAGTCTTGACTATTCATGCCAGCTTCATCGAGGTAAACCAACCCTTCCGGCTCCATCTGTTCAATCTGAGCAATAAACTCCTATCGCTGTTGCTTCCAACGTTCTTGGTAGCCGTAAGTTTTTTTTCTGGTGAAGCCAATTTTCTTCAAGGCTCTGGATATGGTGCGAGGAGAGATGTCGTCATCCCAAAGTTCAGCCATTTGAGCGGAGGTTTTGTGGCCATGCTCTTGGGCAAAAGCCTTGAATTTATGCCAGTCGGTAATTTTGTGGCTATGACCAGGTGGGCGATTAAGTTTAGGGAGGAAGTCGCCGGTGTGTTCTTTTCTTTGCAGCCAGAGATGGATAGTATTCCTGCTGACATGGAAAAATTGACTGGCTTTGGTTTTGGACATACTGTATAGTTCAATTGCATTGATAACTTTTTGTCTAAGGTCGTAACTGTAGGGAGCTGGCATGTTGGGTCTTCTGTAGATATCCTTGCCATTATACGTCCTAAGTGTTCTGTCTTGTGCTATAGGTGATGACATAATTACCCTACTTTTCCCCTTGTCCTTTTGGACGCAGCGTATCAGCCTATTTCGCTGCTAACTAGTTACGGTGGTTCAAGCCAGACATTCGGTTTCCCTAATCATGGATGGTTGGCAGTGGTCGCCTCTGGTAGTAGGTTCTACTTCACGCCTTCCGTTCCCCGCTTCAATCCCAGATTTGTGATTTCTGAAACTGGGGGTGGCTACCGCCTTTACTCTTTCCCAAATCACCCCAAGTGGGTTGAAATACTCCTCCTTGTAGTATACTTGGAAGATAAAAGTGTATTCTGTGATTTCTTAAATGGGATTGACCCTGAGTTCCCTGCCTTGCTTAGATTCACAACTCCCTAAGCGTCGGGACATATATACAGTTGAGGGGTGGTTAGACCGATACTGAGTAACCGTGTAAAGGTCTAATTGCCCTCTAGGAGGTTATTTCGGCATTGCAGCCTTATTTGACTCCTAAACGTTTCGCACTATGTGGTCTAGTTTAACGAAGGTCTCAGATGAGACGACTCCTGAATAGTAGTTTGACCATCCCCTTATGATTGGGTTTAGTCTGCTAATCAGGGCTGATTGAGGTGCTGTTTTATGTTGTTCAATTACACCTTTTATCACTTCTGTATGGGCTTTAATTGCCTTTTTGTTGGGTTTGATATGAGTTTTGAGTCCCAACATTTTGTGAGGGTTTTTATTAAATAGGAAGCCTCCTTTTCTTCTTCCCCCACTTTTTCCAGATTTATATTTTCCTACTGGATATTGCCTGATATTGAATCCTAGAAAGTCAAATCCTGGTTCTTCTGTTTTGCCGTTATACTCAATGGGATTGAGCGTATGGCAAATTCGAGTCTTTTCAGGTTTTATTTCTAGTCCTACAGGTTTTAGCCATTCGGAAATGGCAATTTTGCACTGTTCAATGATTCTTAGGTCTTTGGATATGACCACAAAATCATCGGCGTATCTTATGAGGTTTACCTGAAAGGTTGTTCCTTTATTTGGATACATTGTCTTTATGAACCTAACCATCCCATCCAGTGCGATGTTGGCTAGGAGTGGACTTATTACCCCTCCTTGGGGTGTCCCTGCTTCTGTATCCTCGAATACACCGTTATCTAGCACGCCTGCTTTGAGCCATGATTTCAGGTCTCTTTTTAGACTGCTTGGACAATGAATTTTGGACAGAAGGTAATCATGGTTTATTCGGTCAAAACATTTAGCTATATCTGCATCCAGAACGTAATAACCTCCTTTGTTGATACTCTGAAAGATTCTGGATATTGCATCATGGGCAGACCTTCCAGGTCTGAATCCATAGCTAGTGTCTTCAAATCTCGATTCCCATTCAGGTTCGAGAGCCGATTTAACCAAGGCTTGCCTTGCTCTATCTTGGATGGTGGGTATTCCCAGAGGGCGTTTTTCATCCCTTCCAGGTTTTGGAATCCACTCCCGTCGCAGTGGTTTTGCTTTGAGATTTCCTTTGATGTTCTCAACAATTTCAAACCTTTGCCTTGGTGAGATTGCTCTCATTCCATCGACACCGGCTGTTTTCTTGCCTTGATTATCTTGGGTCACTCGCCGCACTGCTAAGAGTCGGGCATAATATGATTTCACCAGTAGACGTTGCAACCTTCGTGCCTTTGCGTTCTGTCCCGATTTAGCTGCTTGATATATCCTCTTTTGGAGCTTGAAAACTTTTCTCTGAGCTTTTGCCCAGGGAATTTGTTTCCATGCATTCGTAGTCTTGATTAGCTTTGATTTCTCAAAACCTTTCTTTAAACTCGCATTCGCCATAGTAACTCCTACTAGACTCTATTCTTTACAATCAAACCGTGACCCGTTAGCATATCCCTACCATTACAGTTGGGCGTTGGCTTTTGGTCACATCTCACCCCCTAATAGGCTTGCGCTTACACTTTCACTACTGATTATCTCGACCAGATACTCAGAGCCTAGCCTAAAAGGGGTTAAAACGTTCCGTTTATATGGGCATTCCATCTTTAGACTTGTCCTGTCCACCGGGGTACTTTAAAGGTCTGTGTAGGTGTTGTTGTAATTACCCTACTTTTCCCCTTATTCTTTTGAACGCAGCGTGTCAACCTATTTCGCTACTTATTAATGACGATGGTTCAAGTCGGAGCATTCAGATTTCCTTAGTCATGGATGGTTGGCAGTGGTCATATTATTGGAACTAGGTTTCCCTCATGCCTTCCGTTCCCCGCTTCAATCCCAGGGTTGTGAATCCTAAAATTGGGGGTGGCTATCGCCGTTACTCTCAACGCAATTGTTAAGGAATCATTAAGATTTCCGGTTTTGCGTTTTGACCTTGAGTTCCCTGCCTTGTTTGGTATATTTTTTTATACCAAACGTTGGGACATATAAACAGTTATGGGATGGTCAGGATACGAGTTCCTTATATTCCACCAAGGGGTGAAAGTCCCACTAGGAGGTTATTTCAGGCATTGCAGCCTTATTTGACTCCTAAACGTCTCGCACTACATATTTAAATATAGCATGATATATAGTACAAGACAGAACACTTAGGACGTATAATGGAGAGGACGAGATGACTAAGAAGACCAAAAATGCCAGCCCCCTATAGTTACGACCTCAGACAAAAAGTTATTGATGCCATTGAACTAGACGGTATGCCCAAAACAGAAGCCAGTCAAGTTTTCCATGTCAGCCGGAACACCATTAATCTCTGGCTGCAAAGAAAAGCACAGACCGGAGACTTCCTCCCTAAACCTCATCACCGACCTGGCAATAACCACAAAATTACCGACTGGCAAAAATTCAAGGCTTTTGCCCAAGAGCATGGCGACAAAACAGCAGCTCAAATGGCTGAACTTTGGGATGACGACATCTCTCCTCGCACCATATCCAGAGCCTTGAAGAAAATTGGCTTCACCAGAAAAAAAAACTTACGGCTACCAAGAACGTGATGAGCAACAGCGAGAGGAGTTTATGGCTCAGATTGAACAGATGGAGCCACAAGAAGTGGTCTACCTCGATGAAGCCGGCATGAATAGTCAGGACTCGGATTACCCTTATGGTTACTGCGAGGAAGGAAAACGCTTCCATGCACTCAAATCAGGGAAGAGGCAGGGCAGGGTAAGTATGATAGCCGCATGGTGTCATCAACAACTCTTAGCTCCCTTTAGCTTTGAGGGTTGTTGTCATCGGACAGTGTTTGAGTTGTGGTTGGAGTTCATCTTAATTCCAACATTGAAGCCAGGTCAGACTCTAGTATTGGACAATGCAACGTTTCATAAAGGGGGACGGATTGCTGAACTGGTGGAGGCAGCTCAATGCCGTTTACTCTATCTTCCGCCTTATTCGCCAGACCTCAACAAGATAGAGAAATGTTGGTCGTGGCTGAAAGCCCGTATTCGCCACTGCACGTGAGCAGTTTGATTCTCTCCATGATGCCATGGATTCCGTTCTCAAAGCTGCGTTTTAACCACCTTGACTAATGCTATAACTTCATCGTCGTCTGTCGCCCCGAGTCTCATACTACCCTCTATGAACACCTAGAGGGCATCGAACTCCCGACCCTCACGACCAAGAAGTGGACTGGTCAAGTCGAGAAAACCTATACCTACCGCTATCTCAACGGAGTCCCCCTCAAAGATAGCGATGAGGCCCTGTTGGTTAACTGGTGCGAACTTACTGTCACCACCGCTGATGGCCAGGTAACCTATCACAACTCCTTTGCCACGAATTATCCTCTCAGCGATGAGAATGTAGCCGAGGTGGTTCGGGCCGGGCTGACTCGTTGGAAAGTTGAGAATGAGAACAACAACACTCTCAAGACCAAGGGCTACCATCTCGAACACAATTTTGGCCATGGCAAGCAGCATCTTTCTTCCTTGCTGGCGACCCTCAACATCCTCTCGCTGCTCTTCCACACCCTGCTGGAGTTGCTCGATAACAAGTACCAGTTGCTACGAGCGCACTTATAGCACAAGACAGAACACTTAGGACGTATAATGGAGAGGACGAGATGACTAAGAAGACCAAAAATGCCAGCCCCCTATAGTTACGACCTCAGACAAAAAGTTATTGATGCCATTGAACTAGACGGTATGCCCAAAACAGAAGCCAGTCAAGTTTTCCATGTCAGCAGGAACACCATTAATCTCTGGCTGCAAAGAAAAGCACAGACCGGAGACTTCCTCCCTAAACCTCATCACCGACCTGGCAATAACCACAAAATTACCGACTGGGAAAAATTCAAGGCTTTTGCCCAAGAGCATGGCGACAAAACAGCAGCTCAAATGGCTGAACTTTGGGATGACGACATCTCTCCTCGCACCATATCCAGAGCCTTGAAGAAAATTGGCTTCACCAGAAAAAAAAACTTACGGCTACCAAGAACGTGATGAGCAACAGCGAGAGGAGTTTATGGCTCAGATTGAACAGATGGAGCCGGAAGAAGTGGTCTACCTCGATGAAGCCGGCATGAATAGTCAGGACTCGGATTACCCTTATGGTTACTGCGAGGAAGGAAAACGCTTCCATGCACTCAAATCAGGGAAGAGGCAGGGCAGGGTAAGTATGATAGCCGCATGGTGTCATCAACAACTCTTAGCTCCCTTTAGCTTTGAGGGTTGTTGTAATCGGACAGTGTTTGAGTTGTGGTTGGAGTTCATCTTAATTCCAACATTGAAGCCAGGTCAGACTCTAGTATTGGACAATGCAACGTTTCATAAAGGGGGACGGATTGCTGAACTGGTGGAGGCAGCTCAATGCCGTTTACTCTATCTACCACCTTATTCGCCAGACCTCAACAAGATAGAGAAATGTTGGTCGTGGCTGAAAGCCCGTATTCGCCACTGCATTGAGCAGTTTGATTCTCTCCATGATGCCATGGATTCCGTTCTCAAAGCTGCGTCCTAACCACCTTGACTAATGCTATACCTACCCGCCAAACCTTCTTTAATGATTTGCGCGCGCTTACCCAGACTGTACGCTGAGACAGTTGGGACCACCTTCTGACCTTTATGCTTGAGGGTCTCGAGTTAAGTAGGGGTCGAGATTGAAGTCACCTTCACGCCCTCCCATTCAAAACCGTGCGTGAAAGTTTCCCTTCACATGGCTCCTAGTCTGACTGCTCCATTGTTAGGGATACAGCATTGGCGCTATCTAGTGCCGTCTTATCATCGTGACAGTGGCGATGTAATAGCTGAAGATTTTTGTATTCATCCTTTCCGCCTAGGCTTCGGGGTACAATGTGGTCTACTTCAACTAAATCCGATGGCGCGAAATACTGTCCACACCAAGTACATCTACCTTTTTGCTTTTTGAGTAGTTTTGCTACTCTGATTGGCGTGTCGATTGCTTGTCCTTTCCTGGTTGCCCAGTAAGTCCAATTTCCGTCATATGGTGTTGCGTCAGGGCGTATTAGGGTGTGTCTGACAATCGGAGTCCAGTTGTGTTTCCATAGTTGGAATCCATCCCTAGTCTTGAATAACCAGGTTTCATGCCGTTCTTTCCCGTTGCTTAGTTTAACCGTTCCACGTTTGAAATAGTTTCCTAGCTTTTCGTAACTTGCCTTTCCGCATCTTGATATTGTCCATGCCCGTAACATTAACCAAACTTTGTTGTCCAGCTTTTTGAAGGTCTCTGATGAGACTACCGCTGAATAGAATAGTAGTTGACCATCCCCTTATGATTGGGTTTAGTTTGCTAATCAAATCAGGGCTGATTGAGGTGCTGTTTTATGTTGTTTTATTACACCTTTAATCGCTTCAGTGTGGGCTTTAACTGCTTTATTACTGGGTTTTATGTGAGTTTTGAATCCTAACATTTTGTGGGGGGTTTTATTAAATAAGAAGCCTCCTTTTCTTCTTCCCCCATGTTTCCCAGATTTATATTTTCCCACCGGGTATTGCCTGATATTAAATCCTAGAAAGTCGAACCCTGGTTTCTCTACTTTGCCGTTGTACTCAATGAGTTTGAGCGTATGACAGATTCGAGTTTTTTCGGGTTTTATTTCTAGTCCTACAGGTTTTAACCATTCGGAAATAGCAGTTTTGCACTGTTCAATGATTTCAAGTGATGGAGATATCACTAAAAAATCATCGGCGTATCTGATTATTGTTGCTTGAACCATGTTTTTCTTTTTAGGATACATTGTTTCTATGAACCTAACCATTCCATCCAGTGCGATGTTGGCTAGGAGTGGACTTATTACCCCTCCTTGGGGTGTCCCTGTTTCTGTATCCTCGAATACACCGTTATCTAACACACCTGCTTTGAGCCATTGTTTTAGGTCTCTTTTCAGGCTGCTTGGACAATGAATTTTTGACAGTAGATAATCATGGTTTATTCGGTCAAAGCATTTCGCTATATCTGCATCCAGTATGTAATAACTTCCTTTGTTTATACTTTGAAAGATTCTGGATATTGCATCATGGGCTGACCGACCGGGTCGGAACCCATAGCTGTTGCTTTCAAATCTCGATTCCCATTCAGGTTCGAGAGCCGATTTAACCAAGGCTTGCCTCGCTCTGTCTTGGATTGTGGGTATTCCCAGAGGGCGTTTTTCATCCCTTCCAGGTTTTGGAATCCAAACCCGTCGCAGTGGTTTTGCTTTGAGGTTTCCTTTGATGCTCTTAACAATTTCAAACCTTTGCCTTGGAGAGATTGCTCTCATTCCATCAACACCGGCTGTTTTCTTGCCTTGGTTATCTTGAGTTACTCGCCGCACTGCTAAGAGTCGGGCATAATATGACTTCACCAGTAGACGTTGCAACCTTCGTGCCTTTGCGTCTTGTCCCGATTTAGCTGCTTGAAATATCCTCTTTTGGAGCTTGAAAACTTTTCTCTGAACTTTCGCCCAGGGAATTTGTTTCCATACAAACGCACGTCTTGATTGGTTTTGATTTCTCAAATCCTTTCTTTGAACTCGCTTTCGTCATAGTAACTCCTACTAGACTCTATTCTTTACAATCAAACCGTGACCTGTTAGCATATCCCTACCATTACAGTCGGGCGTTGGCTTCTGGTCACATCTCACCCCCTGACAGCTTGCGCTTACACTTATCACTACTGGTTACCTCGACCAGATAATCAGAGCCTGAGAGGGGTTAAAACGTTCCGTTTATATGGGCATTCCATCTTTAGACTTGTCCTATCCACCGGGGTACTTTAAAGGTCTGTGTAGGTGTTGTTGTCATTACCCTACTTTTCCCCTTGCCCTTTTGAGTGCAGCGTATCAACCTGTTTCGCTACTTCGTGTTTACGATGGTTCAAGTCGGAACATTCAGATTTCCTTAGTCATGGATGGTTAGCAGTGGTCGGATTTTTGGGAATAGGTTTTCCCTCACGCCTTCCGTTCCCCGCTTCAATCCCAGAATTGTGAATCCTGAAATTGGGGGTGGCTATCGCCGTTACTCTCTCCGCAATTGTTAAGGAATCATTAAGATTTCCAGTTTTGCGTTTTGACCTTGAGTTCCCTGCCTTGTTTTGTATATTTCTATACTAAACGTTGGGACATATAAACAGTTATGAGGATGGTCAGGAGTGCGCTCCTTATATTCAACCAAGGGGTTGGAGTCCTCACCAGGCAGTTATTTCGGGCATTGCAGCCCTATTTGATGCCTGAACGTCTCGCACGACATCCCACCCGATAGCAGTTGAATTTCCAAAATGAGAATTGCTGAATTGGGGGTGGCTACCGCCGTTACTCTCAACCTTACGTTATACTCAAGGGGTTCGTGCGAAACGTTTAGGAGTGAAATAGGGCTGCAATGCCCGAAATCACCTCTGAGTGGGACTTTCACCCCTTGGTGAAATATAGGGAGACGCACTCTCATTCTTATCCCTAGACCATCCCATAACTGTTTATATGTCCCGACGCTTGGAGAAATCTAAGTAAGGCAGGGAACTCTGGGTCAAGACAAGACAGAACGTTAGAACGGAGGAAGTTGTGTTGTGAGCCTCCTATTATAGCGCGAAGTTGAGAGTAACGGCGGTAGCCACCCCCAGTTTTAGGAATCATAACCCGTCAGATTGAAGCGGGGAACGGAAGGTGTGAAGTAGAACCTACTACCAGATGCGACCACTGCCAACCATCCATGACTAAGGAAATCTGAATGTTCCGACTTGAACCACCGTAATGAGTAAGTAGCGAAATAGGTTGACACGCTGCGCTCAAAAGAGTAAGGGGAAAAGTAGGAGTCTCAACTCACTACCTACACAGACCTTTAAAGTGCACCCCTGTGGATAGGACAAGTCTAAAGATGGAATGCCCGTATAAACGGAACGTTTAAACCCCTTTTAGGCTCTCAAGTGGCAGGATGTACCTGCGGAGTAGTGAAAAGTGTAAGCGTATACCTTTAAGGGTTAGGGGTCGAGAGTGAAGTCACCTTCCCGAACTCCCATTCAGAACCGTGCTTGATAGTTTCCCATCACACGGCTCCTGGTGTGGATACCCTATTTGTCAAAGGAGCAGAATCAAGAGACCTGCTTTCTACTTCGATGTTCAGAGCTATATGCACCACGTAGTCTTTACACTCGTCCTCGCCATTATACTCTTACTGACCGCAGTATCTATATCCCCACCGTGACCTGTGGGCATATCCCAACCATTACAATTGGGCTTTAGCTTCTGGTCACATCCTTCATCCTCTAAGCATGCGCTTACATTTTTCACTACTGCCTTGTGAATAGCATTACTCACTTGTTTATAGGCAGAGCAGAGCATTAGAGGGGTTAGGTTACAACGTTCCGATTATATGGGCATTCCATCGTTAGATTTGTCCTCTCCGCCGGGGTACTTTTAAAGGTCTGTGTAGGTAGTCGGACGAACCCCCTACTGTTCCCCTTGCCCTTTTGGGCGCAGCGTGTCAACCTATTTCGCTGCTAGTGTATTACGATGGTTCAAGCCGGACATTCAGTCTCCTTAATCATAGATGGTTGGCAGTGGTCGAGTAGGAGGTGGGTTCCGACCTACGCCTTCCGTTCCCCGCTTCAATCCTGGAGTTATGATTTCCAAAACTGGGGGTGGCTATCGCCGTTACTCTCTACTCCCTGATTTCTCAGTTCGTTTATGACCTTGAGTTCCCTGCCTTGCTTAGTTCCCTAAGCGTCGGGACATATAACCAGTTATGAGGATGGTCAGGAGAGGTCTCCTTATATCCAGATTCGGAGCTGGAATCCTCACCGGGTAGTTATTTCGGGCATTTCAGCCCTATTTCATACCCGAACGTCTCGCACCATACGCTTACACTTTTCACTACTCTTGTGAGTAATATTGCTCACTTATTTATTAGAGAGCCAATGAGGGGTTTAAACGTTCCGTTTATACGGGCATTCCATCTTTAGACTTGTCCTATCCACCGGGTTACTTTTAAAGGTCTGTGTAGGTGTTGGTGTAAGTACCCTACTTTTCTCCGTACCCTTTTGGGCCCAGCGTATCAAACCTTTTCGCTGGCTTAGTAGTTACGATGGTTCAAGTCGGAACATTCAGATTTCCTTAGTCATAGATGGTTGGCAGTGGTCGGATTTATTGGGATAGGTTTTCCCTCACGCCTTCCGTTCCCCGCTTCAATCCTGAGTTTGTGATTCCCAAAACTGGGGGTGGCTATCGCCGTTCCGTTACTCTCCCATAATCGCCCCAAGTGGGTTTAATACTCCTCCTAGGTATACTTGGACGGTATATTGCGATTTCTTCAAATGGGATTGACCTTGAGTCCCCTGCCTTGCTTAGATTCATAACGCCTAAGCGTTGTGACATATAAACAGTTAAGGGGTGGTTGAAGCCCCTCTAGGAGGTTATTTCAGGCATTGCAGCCTTATTTTGTCTCCTAAACGTTTCGCACTACACCTCTATCATTACATATTAGGCACTACCTGACTGAGAATATCCAGCGGGAGGATTTGAACCCGATTGAGGAAACCGAGGCGATTTTGCGGCTGTTGGCTATCAACTTAAATGACTCTGTGGAAAAGGTGCGATCGCTACGCTACTGCACCGAATGAAAAACGACGCTAAGAAAAAAGTAACTACCCATAGCGCTATGGGTACATCGGAAGCCGAAATTGTCAAATCCACATTTGACTCTCTGGGTCGAATGTCGTGGGATTGATTCGTGAGCAATCAATTACCACTGTTGAAACTGCCACCGGAAATTCTGAAAGCTCTGGGTGAGGGCGATATTGATTACACCAAAGCGAAGGAAATAGCCAAGTTAAAGTCCGAGGAGGAAAGGTTGGCGCTACTATAGCACAAGACAGAACACTTAGGACGTATAATGGAGAGGACGAGATGACTAAGAAGACCAAAAATGCCAGCCCCCTATAGTTACGACCTCAGACAAAAAGTTATTGATGCCATTGAACTAGACGGTATGCCCAAAACAGAAGCCAGTCAAGTTTTCCATGTCAGCAGGAACACCATTAATCTCTGGCTGCAAAGAAAAGCACAGACCGGAGACTTCCTCCCTAAACCTCATCACCGACCTGGCAATAACCACAAAATTACCGACTGGGAAAAATTCAAGGCTTTTGCCCAAGAGCATGGCGACAAAACAGCAGCTCAAATGGCTGAACTTTGGGATGACGACATCTCTCCTCGCACCATATCCAGAGCAGAGCCTTGAAGAAAATTGGCTTCACCAGAAAAAAAAACTTACGGCTACCAAGAACGTGATGAGCAACAGCGAGAGGAGTTTATGGCTCAGATTGGATTGAACAGATGGAGCCGGAAGAAGTGGTCTACCTTACCTCGATGAAGCCGCCATGAATAGTCAGGACTCGGATTACCCTTATGGTTACTGCGAGGAAGGAAAACGCTTCCATGCACTCAAATCAGGGAAGAGGCAGGGCAGGGTAAGTATGATAGCCGCATGGTGTCATCAACAACTCTTAGCTCCCTTTAGCTTTGAGGGTTGTTGTAATCGGACAGTGTTTGAGTTGTGGTTGGAGTTCATCTTAATTCCAACATTGAAGCCAGGTCAGACTCTAGTATTGGACAATGCAACGTTTCATAAAGGGGGACGGATTGCTGAACTGGTGGGGTGGAGGCAGCTCAGCTCAATGCCGTTTACTCTATCTACCACCTTATTCGCCAGACCTCAACAAGATAGAGAAATGTTGGTCGTGGCTGAAAGCCCGTATTCGCCACTGCATTGAGCAGTTTGATTCTCTCCATGATGCCATGGATTCCGTTCTCAAAGCTGCGTCCTAACCACCTTGACTAATGCTATAGAAAAGGCGATCGGTCAAAAATTGACCCTGAGACAGGTGCAGAAATTGGTGAAGGAAACGAAAGTATCAGAACTGCCAGACCAATTGGAAACTGAGATCTCCGACCTAGCCAAACAATTCCGACGTTCAAAGGCTAGGCTATCCCCTCAAAAACGTTCTGAAATTGAGGGACTGCTGAAACGGTTGAAGTTACTGCTTTATGAAGACAATTGAAAATTTTTGAGGATTTATTTTCCCATACGGTATCAGGGTGAAATTATTATATGTCTAAGTCAAATTGCAACTTCTATTGGAAGCATCTCATAATCTGCGTGGCTCCTTTTTCCTAGAGCAGATGGGAGTAGAGTTTCATAGATTCAAAACGCTATACTTTCATTTGATGTGGCATTCATGCAATGACTGTGGAGAGATTAAAAAATATCTTTCTGCTTTTGTTTCCACAATGCTAATGTCAAATAAACAATTGCGTGCAATCCAAGTAAAAACCAGTTTAAACTCAAATTAGACCAGGTTGGATCGTAAACAGGTGTCACTTCAAAAGGTTGAGGAATAATGCTCCCGTCGGGAGTTTTCATCGGTTCCGGCACCATTGCATTCACATCAACTAAAGCAAAGCCCCATAAGCCCCCACAGACCAACGACTGAGCATCAACCAAGAAATAATTTTTCCGATTCCTTCCATTTTGAACAACACTCCCGAAAAAATAATTTGAGGAAGTAACAATAGAGGAAGGGCTGTATTTGCTTGAGTCTCATTATGAACAAAACAGGAAACTGCCCAACCCAAACAACCACTCGTAACTAAGGTTAGAAAGGTGGTTATACTGAGTCCAATAAGCCAAGGTATTAATGTTGGTTCTGGAGATTTAAAACCCAGTATCACAACCGCAGCCATTAACAATGTTTGCGCTAATCCTAAAAAGCATAAAACCAGAATTTTGGATCCCAGGTAAGGAAACAAACCCAAGTTCACAAGACGTTCACGGGCATAAATAGCTGATTCTCGGATAATCGTTTGCAATGATCCTGACAACCCGACCCAAATAGCCGCACAGGTAAATACAAATAGAACGCGCAGAGCTAAAGGAGCCAGGGTCGGATCGGAACCGTCGCCAAGAATCAGGGGTTCTTGCTCGCGGATAGCCAAAGTAATCAAGGCAATTCCAATGGGAGCAGTTAGCAATGATAGTCCTAAGTTAAATCGGTCAGCTAAAACCAATTGGATGTCTCGTTGTAAAAGTACCCTTATTTGCCTCAGAGCAGAAGGCTTAACCTGTTTTGGTTTATCTTTGAATTTTGTCGTCGTTTGATTTGCTTGATTTATTCCAGGAGAATTGGCATTAATTTTACCGGGAATAATCAGAGCATCTCGGACATATTTTTGGTAGTCAGTATGCTGTTTAAATCGAGTATTCCACTGTTGGCAATAATCTTCGATGGAGCAGCCTTGATTTTCTTCTGGAGACTTTTCCAGTTCATTATAAATTTCTGCAAAGTCATCCCGTCCTACATTAAAAAAACTAGGAGCTTCGCTAGGGGGTCCGAAGTAACAGAGATTTCCTCCCCTTCCCATAAAGGCAACGCGATCGCACAAAGTGATGTTTGCAGTAGCATGGGTAACAAGAGCTACAGTTCGATTTTCTGAGTGAGCTAACTTTCGCAGAAGTTGCATCATTTTTTTGTCTAATCCTGGATCGAGTCCTGATGTGGGTTCGTCGAGGAAAAATAACTTGGGGTCTGCTAAAAGTTCAACGCCAATGCTGACTCGCTTCAATTGACCACCACTTAGTTGGCTAATTAGGGTATGCCGTCGATCTAAAAGTTCAATTTCAGTCAGAGTTTTTTGAATAACTGCCTCAATATTTGTATCAGGGGGAAGGCGTAATTGAGCAGCAAAAGTGAGAACCCGATCAACCGTCAGATTTCTATGTACGATATCTTCTTGAGGTACATAGCCAATTTGGGTACGGTAGATATTAAAATTTTGTTGCAGGTCTGAGCCGTTTAAATAAACATATCCTCCAGAAAGAGGTTGAATACCTAGCAGTGTCTTCAAAAGAGTTGATTTTCCCGTTCCACTTCCGCCAACAATTGCAATCAGTTGACCGGGTTCGAGTGGAATTGAAACACAATTGAGCAAAGTTTGGCTGTTTCGGGAATGTTTGGAAACAATGCGGGTAACTTCCCAAGCATCAAGACGCAATTTATCCCCCCGGTCTTGAAGGGTGAGGCGATCGCCACTCAACACCAAAATAAATGAACCGATGCGAATTGTGCAACCATCGGGAAGCCGCATAGATTGATTGACTTTCTGTTCGTTGACGAAAACACCATTTGTACTGTAGTCAAATAACTGGTAGTACCCACCATCAAACTTGTCAATGACAGCGTGCTTTCTGGAAACTACAGGAGAATCAAGAACCAAGTTACAAGATGGGTCGCGACCTAGCACAATCGAACGGTTTTTGATACTAATTGATTGATTTCTCGTGGTGCTAGAGACAATGAATTTAGGGTTTTGGGGATTATGGTATTTCAGACGAATGAGAGTCATAGGATCTTGACCAATTTGCAACTCAGCCCCGTCGAATAATTGATAATATTCCACAACCCCTACCCGGCGTTGATCAACAAGCAGTCCATTTCGACTGGGTTGGCGAGTACCATTTTTGGTGATACCGTCGTAAATCTCATATTCATCGCCGTTGCGAGTTAAAGTAGCCTGGTAACGAGAAATTGCTAACCAGTCTTCGGGAATCTTTAAATCTGCATCAGTAGCCCTACCAAGTATCAGTTGAGCCTTTGTCAGTGCAAATGTGACGGTTTGGGTCTGGTTTGTCAGTTCCAGATATGGATCGGAAGATTTTTCAAGCTGGGTTTTAGGTAGACTATGGCTCATGGGTTATGAAAACTATGCTATTAAGTTTTTTATCTTAAATTTTTTCAAGGTCAATCCGTTAAAACTTAAAAGAAAATTTATATTTCTTGGCTTGAGTTTCAGAGTTAAGCGTGTTATTGTTGGAATAAATAGGTATAAGCAATAAAGACAGTTCGTACTTACCAATGAACTGGTTGAGGAATTACTATGGCTGACCATTCTTTATTAAACCACCGCTATCAAATCATTCAGCCTTTAGGTTCTGGCGGTTTTGGAGAAACATTTCTGGCTGAAGATACTCAAATGCCATCCGGGCGAAGGTGCGTCATTAAACAACTAAAGCCTGTTACGGATAATCCTGATATTTATCAATTAGTACAAGATCGGTTTCAACGAGAAGCTGCTATTTTAGAGGAACTGGGAACGGCTCATCAACAAATTCCAACCCTCTACGCCTATTTTCGTGAAAATGACTTATTTTATCTGGTTCAAGAGTGGATCGAAGGTCAAACCTTAACGGACTACGTTCATCGCCACGCTTCAATGCGTGAAAGCTCTGTCCGAGCCATGCTAGTCAGCTTACTGTCTGTTCTGGAATATGTTCACAGTAAGCAAATTGTTCATCGCGACATTAAACCTGACAATATTATGCTGCGATCGAGCAATTTAGAACCTGTATTGCTTGATTTCGGTGCCGTCAAAGAGACGATGGGAACTGTACTGAGTCACTCTGGAAATCCGACGCGATCGGTGGTTGTTGGTACACCGGGGTTCATGGCTAGTGAACAAGCTATAGGTCGCCCTATATACAGCAGTGATTTATACGCTTTAGGATTGACTGCCATTTTCTGCCTAACTGGAAAAGTTCCGCAAGAATTTTCAACAGATCCTCTCAGCGGAAATCTCCTTTGGCGCTCTGAAGTTCCGACAATTACACCAAGTTTTGCTAACGCCATTGAACAAGCTATTCAATCTCATCCAGACAAGCGTTTTTCGACGGCTGGCGAAATGCGAGCTGCGCTGAATTTCACATCTCATACAGGTACTTCTGTTTCCCGGACTGGGCAACCTACAGCTACAATAATTTCTAGCAATCCCAACCAGCAACCTCCAACAATTGTTTCTTCTGTTCCCGTAAGTCAAGCAGCTACTATTCTTTCTCCAGCTCAGTCTATGAGTCCGACAGCATTACAAAATCCATCAACAATGCCAGAATGGGCTAAAGCAGTATTAACGGGTGGAATAATTGGCAGTTGCATTATTGTTGGACTTTTTGTCTCAAGATTTTGGAATAGTGTTGCTGATAATGCAATAGACAATCCTATAGCCGTTGAGGTTCAGCCGACAACTACAGCTTCTGCAAGCCAGACACCATCGCAATCGGAATCAGAAGCCGAATCTCAGCCACCAAAGCCTGCTGTACAAGCAATACCATCTATTACAGAAGAAAAAGCTGTTGCATTAGTTAAACAATGGCTTCAGTCTAAATCCAAAATTTTTGCACCTCCTTATAGTCGAGATGCTGCCCGTAATTTAACCACAGGTGCATTACTCACTGATTTAGTTAAAGCCGATGGCCCCATAAATTGGCTACAAAATAATAATGCTTATTATCAGTATGGAATTCAGCGCGTTGATTCTGTAGAGCGTTTTGAATCAGATGAAAACAATGCAACAATAGAGCTGATAGTTACAGAAGATGGCACATTATATCGCAACGGCAGACCCGATCCCAATAATGCTTATTTCAGTACATCCAGATATCGATATACCATAAAAAAAGAAAATAATCAGTTAAAAATATCCTGGTATCAAAAAGTTGATTAAATACATCATGGCTGTGCATAAATATTTTTTCAAAAATAATCATAAAAATCAGGGTGAACGTCAAGGATTGAGACGTGCCTATTTAGCGACTAATAATTACCCGAATAAAAAGCATTTATCAAGGTTAGCTTGGACTACAATTGTTATGTCAGTGAGTTTAGTTTTAGGACTAAGTGGAGCAGCTATTTTGTACTTTGTATTTCCTCCTAAACCTTCATTAAATAATGATCGCTATTTAGATAATACAATTTTTCGAGAGCCACCTAATAGTATAGATTTATCTCCAGATTCTGTAGATTTAAATATAACTTCTAGACTGGAATCAAGAGAAGGTATTAACCCCAATTGGGTTTATAATGTCACTAATCCTACTCACTTTAAGCCCAATGATAATTTACAAAATATTGTTAATGAAGTTGTTTATACTGCCAGAATGCGAGGTCTTCCAACTAATTCTTTATCTATACACTTGATTGATTTAAATAAACAAACTGAAGGCACTTATCAAGCTGATGTTTTTCGTTATCCTGCCAGTATCCCGAAATTGTTTTGGTTAGTCGCGTATTATTCCTTACAAGCAGAGCGCAACATTCCTCCTCAACCAATTGATTTACCAAAAATGGGATGTGTTACTACTATTTGTAAACTCATCCAAAAATCTGATAATGAAGCAGCTAGCCGAATTGTAGATTTTATCACTGATACCACATCTATTTCCCATACAGAAGACTACCAAACTTGGCTAAATAAACGCTATTCTGTCAATTATTTCTTTCAAAAATCAGGATATTCAGGAATAAATATCAGTCAGAAAAATTTTCCCATCCCCTATTTGGGAATGAATTATCCTCAAGGATGGGATCTGCGTATGCGTGGTGATAATCAGCCTCCAATTCGTAATCAAATGACGGCTCGACATGCGTCTAGATTAATGTATGAAATTGCTACTTATCAAGCTGTTTCTCAAACCACATCAATGCAAATAATGTCACTGCTTAAAATAGATTTAAATCCTCAAGTTTGGAAGCCCGAGGAATATGATTCAGTTGATGGTTTTTTAGGAAAAGGAATTTATCAAAATCGACAAAAGATTGATTTTTATTCAAAAGTCGGGTGGACTAATGATTCTCGGCTCGAAGTCGCTTTAATTCATCATAGGTCTAAAAATAGAGCCTATATTATATCAGTCTTTGGCGATGGGGCTGCTTATGGAGAGGATTGGGAATTTTTTCCAATTATTTCACGCTTAGTTTATGAAAGAATGTTCGAGTAAAGAAAATAATGAGTTTTTTAAAATTGGCCAATCATTGGGGTGTATTTCTGATATTATTTTGGGTATCTGACTGGGTTTTTGCAGGGACTGGCAACATTCAGCAGATTGCGGACGGTACAGAAATAGATAAAGTTAGAATTGACATCGATCAATTTTCCACTTTTCCTTGATTTAATTATTGGAAAACTATTCATTCAGCTTATGACTATGCACAAGCCGAAGTTAATAAAATACAAAAAGTTTTTTTATTTTTGGGGATTATCAATCATTGTTTTATGGCTTATTTTGGTTCAATTTCCTGCTAATTCAAAAATAGATAGCCAATACCATGTTCTTATAACTAGGTCTAGTTTGCCTGTTTTAAAGAGCCAAGGAGGACAGGATGTGGAGGCTATGTATTCTCGTTTAGAAAACTTTGCACAGGAGGGAGACTGGCGTAAGGCTGATGAGCAAAACTGGGAATTAATAAAGCAAGTTGGTAATAGATGGGGCAATTTAGGAAGCCAAATCCATCCAGAAGAAATTGCTCAAATTTCTTGTTCAGATTTGAGGAGAATTGATGAGGTTTGGAAGAAGCACTCAAATGGAAACTTTGGTTATAGTGTTCAACTTAAAGTTTGGAGAGAGCAATTCAATACTACTCAACTTCAAGGGTTGATGGAGGGGGAGCGAAATCGTGAAGTTTTTCAAGCATCTCTTCGGTTATATGCAGCTTTGGGATGGTTGATTACTCCTTCTTCTAAGAGGAATTACCAGAACTTTATATTTGATTTGCAAGCACCTCCAGGACATTTACCTTGTTATTCGGGAAATTCAGTAAATCATTGTTACACAGCCTGTGACTCAGGGAGAGCACCTGGCTTTTGTGGGGGTGTAGTTGTGGAAAATTCTCGGTTTTTGGAATGTAGGCTTTAACCCCGTAAGTTACACTATGAAATCTAAATTTATTTATTTTCTAATGCAGAAACTTGCCCTGTCTTTTCTATGCTTAATATTTGGCACTTTAGCCACAATAGAGACTTCTTTCGCCTATCCCCGTCTTAACTGGCGCAGTGCTGATTTTGAAGGTCGAAGAGTGATTGCGGAGTCGGCTTGGCAAACTGAGGCAGAGGCTCAAAAAAGAGGTGAGGCTCTTCATTTTGAGCATGGATTTGGGAATTTAGGGGTTCTCTGGATTCCCTATTATGAAAATCTCTCAGGACGAAGACTCTATCAAACGATTATTGTTCCTGAAGGAAATTGCGATCGCTTCTTACGTCAGAACATTCATAAGATTGATGGCAATGCTTACTGCTTTACCCCCAGTAATCGCGGCTTACCGGCTAATCGCAGAGGAGTAGCCATGTAGGTTGGGTGAAACGCAGTGAAACCCAACATCATTTACAGATGCTGGCGTTGGGTTTCGTACCTCCACCCAACCTATAATAATTAACAATTAATAATTAATAATTAATAATTTTAGCCATGTAGGTTGGGTGAAACGTAGTGAAACCCAACATAACTGAGAGATGGTGGCGTTGGGTTTCGTAACCTCCACCCAACCTATAATAATTAATAATTGATAATTAATAATTTTAGCCATGTAGGTTGGGTGAAACGTAGTGAAACCCAACATAACTGAGAGATGGTGGCGTTGGGTTTCGTACCTCCACCCAACCTACTTAAATTGGGGAAAAAGGCGATCGCCTGATTTTTTCACACTGAGAGATGGTGGCGTTGGGTTTCGTACCTCCACCCAACCTATAATAATTAACAATTAATAATTAATAATTAATAATTTTAGCCATGTAGGTTGGGTGAAACGTAGTGAAACCCAACATAACTGAGAGATGGTGGCGTTGGGTTTCGTAACCTCCACCCAACCTATAATAATTAATAATTGATAATTAATAATTTTAGCCATGTAGGTTGGGTGAAACGTAGTGAAACCCAACATAACTGAGAGATGGTGGCGTTGGGTTTCGTACCTCCACCCAACCTACTTAAATTGGGGAAAAAGGCGATCGCCTGATTTTTTGACACTGAGAGATGGTGGCGTTGGGTTTCGTGACCTCCACCCAACCTACTCAAATTGGGGAAAAAGGCCATACTAAGAGATGGTGGCGTTGGGTTTCGTGACCTCCACCCAACCTACTCAAATTGGGCGATCGCCTGATTTTTTCACACTGAGAGATGGTGGCGTTGGGTTTCGTACCTCCACCCAACCTACTATAATAATTAATAATTAATAATTAATAATTAATAATTTTAGCCATGTAGGTTGGGTGAAACGCAGTGAAACCCAACATCATTTACAGATGCTGGCGTTGGGTTTCGTACCTCCACCCAACCTACTCAAATTGGGCGATCGCCTCATTTTTTGGCACTGAGAGATGCTGGCGTTGGGTTTCGTACCTCCACCCAACCTACTTCCCAAAACTGGCGTTGGGTTTCGTACCTCCACCCAACCTACTCAAATTGGGCGATCGCCTTTCTCATTTTCTCCTACTCATTAAAAGCATCGTGTTGGGTTTTACCTACTGTATAGTTGCTAATCTATCCTCATCGTAGACATGATCAGGTTCATCACCTGTAAATCAATCACATCTATTCTTTCCCCATAATCACCCGCCGCAATACTAATGATATATCGTCCATTAGGATGGATTAGCCGCGCATACCGATAACGCTCAGGATAACTCGTTTGCACTGTATAAATTACCGCATCCTGTCCCGCAATAGTCCCAAAATTAGACTCTAAAATCTGGCTGTAACCGCCTCCAGCCGCATCGCGTAAAATATCACGAACATTACTGATATTGCTAGGACGTGGTTCAATCGTAACTCTCACGTCGGAAACTTGGTGTCCATAGCCTCTCATTCCTTCCCTTCTTGCACATTCCAAAAACTCGACATCAGTAGGGTTACGAACCGCAATAGATAACTGTTGTCTATGTCCCGTCTCACTTCGTAGTTCCGTGTAATAATTAGCCGGAATATCAAAGCGCAAACCATATTCACGGTTAATAATTTGGCGGCGACGTTGGGAGGGTCGTTCTTGGTTATCATTAGAACAGGGTGATGGACGCTGCGACTGCGCCGGAGTCGCTAACAAGACGTAGCTACTCATTAACCAGATTACTGCATAAATGCCTAAATTGAGCTTCATTGTCTCGAATTTTACCAATCATTAAGTTTCCGGGGCTAATCTTCTTTGTCCGTTCGGTGAAACTACGGTGAAACCGATTTTTTCCGTCAGAGATGGTGGTGTTCTGTTTCACAGGGACAAACATACTACAATTGTACTTGGAGAGATGCCCAAAACAAGATTTATCTCTGGGTGAGGCCCCTACAGTAACTCACGGGTTCCCCATAGTTAAGGGTTGAATCCCGGTCAGAAAGCACCACTAGAGGCGCGAAACGGTCATTTTTATCAATAGACACCACAGGGGGAGAAGGGAGGTTCGCGCGGGCAAATAACGAGCCTAGAGCAGGCGCTACCTAGACCTAGCCTGTCCGGCGCTAGGACCGATTCATATACTCTCGCAGTCAGATTCTAGGGGGGTTTTGCGATAAATATGTCACGATCATGGTTAAATTTTCTTAAAAGTTATTCTAGCCGCACACCTATTTTGTGCGCCAAACTAACAACTATCAACGCCTGGGACTGAGTTAACGTTATGCGATCGCCAAACTTAATACATAGAACCAAAATTGTGGCCACCATTGGACCTGCGACCCAAAAACCTGATGTACTCAAGGCGTTGATTGAAGCGGGAGCCACGACTTTGCGCTTGAATTTTTCCCACGGTAGCCATGAAGACCACCAGCGCAGCATTCGTTTGATTCGTCAGGTATCCTTTGAATTGAATAAGCCTGTAGGTATTCTTCAGGATTTACAAGGACCCAAGATTCGCTTAGGAAAATTCGAGCAGGGGTCGATCAGATTGAACCGAGATGATCATTTTATCCTCACCAGCCGTCACCTTCCTGGAACTCATGAGATCTCCTCTGTTACCTACGAACCTCTCGCTGATGAGGTCCCCGATGGCGCGACGATCCTTTTGGATGATGGTAAGGTGGAGATGCTGGTGGAAAAAGTAGACCGAGACAAGGGAGATCTACACTGTCGGGTAGTCGTCGGTGGTGTCCTCTCCAATAGTAAAGGGGTTAATTTTCCGGGGGTCTATCTCTCCATTAAAGCTATGACGGACAAAGACCGGCGCGATTTGATGTTTGGCTTAGATCAGGGGGTCGATTGGGTGGCTCTCAGTTTTGTCCGCAATCCCCAGGATGTCTTGGAAATTAAAGAATTGATTGCTAGTGCGGGTAAGGATGTTCCCGTGATCGCCAAAATAGAAAAACATGAGGCGATCGAACAAATGGAGGAGATTTTAGCTCTGTGTAATGGTGTGATGGTGGCGCGGGGTGATTTGGGGGTGGAGTTACCTGCTGAAGATGTGCCACTTTTGCAAAAACGCTTGATTGTGACGGCTAACCGCATGGGAATTCCGGTGATTACTGCTACTCAGATGCTTGATAGTATGGTGAGCAATCCTCGTCCGACTAGGGCGGAAATTTCTGATGTGGCTAATGCTATTCTTGATGGTACTGATGCGGTGATGCTGTCTAATGAAACGGCTGTGGGTCAGTTTCCGGTGGAAGCGGTGGCGACTATGGCTAGAATTGCTAACAGGATTGAACGAGATGGGATTACTCGTAATGTTCTCAAGGTGGAGGATACGGGGCGATCTATTCCTAATGCGATTAGTCAGGCTGTTAGTCAAATTGCGATTCAGTTAGATGCGGCGGCGATTATGACTTTGACTAAAACTGGCGCTACGGCTCGCAATGTCTCGAAGTTTCGACCCCAAACTCCGATTTTGGCGATTACTCCCCATGTGGAGGTGGCGCGTCAGTTGAGTTTGGTTTGGGGGGTTAAACCGCTTTTGGTTTTGGATTTACCTTCTACGGATCAGACTTTCCAATCGGCGGTTAATGTGGCGCGGGAAAATGATTTTGTCGCTGATGGGGATTTGGTGGTGACTACTGCTGGGACTTTGCAGGGGGTCGCGGGTTCTACGGATTTGGTTAAGGTGGAAGTGGTGACGGCGGTCCTCGGTAAGGGAACTGCTATCGGTCAGGGAACTTTTACTGGTCGCGCTCGTGTGGTTAACCAGCCTTCTCAGGTGGGTGATTTTAACCCTGGAGAAATTTTGGTGGTTTCCCAAACTAATGCGGATTTTGTGGAGGTTATGCGTAAGGCGGCTGGTGTGGTGACGGAAGCTGATAGTTTGACTAGCCATGCGGCGGTTATTGGTTTGCGCCTCGGGGTTCCGGTGATTGTTGGGGTGAAAAATGCTACCCAGGTGATTCGTGATGGGGTGATTCTTACTTTGGATATGCAGCGGGGTGTGGTTTACTCGGGCGCAACTGCCTCGACTCCTGATCCTGTATAATCAGCGTTGACAAGTTTTTGGCTGGCGATCGCTCAATTATATGTTATAATGGGCGACTGTGCCGATGTAGCTCAGTGGTAGAGCACTCGATTCGTAATCGAGCGGTCGCGGGTTCAAATCCCGCCATCGGCTTCACAAATCAGATGTTTCAGCCCCTAAACAAATACTTTTGGCTATAATTTGGCTATAATTTGGCTATAAATTTAGGCGATTATAGCCAAAACAAAAATTTAAAAAATCACCCCCCCGCCCCCATCCACAAAATATAATCCGTTCCTTATATATGCGTTAGCCAAACGGATTGCTATTGTACAGTGGTTAGATTTTGGGGCTAGATACAAGCCACAGCCAGTCTGTACCATGTCGCCTCCAAAACTGCCATAATATCAATGTACATTGATACATGAGAAGATTAACGGGAGCCTTTTCGCCTCAATTTGACATCAACTCCTAACAGCGTCAGAACCTTGGCAATCTCCAATTTGATCGCGCCTCCATTACCAGCTTTCATTTGTGTAGCAGCCAGGAGGATATCAATTATCTGTTGGCGGCTCTGATCAGACAGAAGCTCACCGACTGCCTGGTGGTTGCCATTACTGTTTGCTGGTTTCTCAATCACATCACCCTGATCCAAACGATGAGCGATCGCCAATAGTTCATCTGCAAATACATCAGGAACTCGGATCGCGCGGGTCGGGGTGTTGATCCATTTGGGTTGTTTTTAACCACTGGTATCAGGATTGTAGTTGGCCATAATTATCCTATACATCTATCATTGTACATTGATAATGCTATCATTGTACATTGATAGCAGTCAAGTAAGCGATCGCACTTTGCGCCCTATTGTCCAATAGTCTGGCCATATATTAGCCCCTTGCCTTAGGTGATTACTGTATCAATGTACATTGATAATCTGATAGGCGATCGCCTCAACCCTAAACCCACCAATCGCCAACAATCATCCTGTCCCCATCAACCCGTCAAGAGTAGGCCCAAAACATAAAACGGGCCATTTTTGTATACAGTCAGTAATGGATTGAAAAAAAATCACAAATTTTTATTTTTGGGTGTCCTGCCTGTCCACTGTGGCTGTAACTGCTGTAGCAAGGGAGTTACAAGGTGGACAGGCAGGAAAAATTCTGCCTGTCCTCTGCCTGTCTGCCTGTCCACTTCTGTTGGACAAAAAAATACCCGACCTGGTGCGATCGGGGGTGAGTAAACGCAACAACAAATAAGTTGTTACTTTGAATTGTCTGTTAATTCTTCCTTTTCCGCTTCCTCTACAGCCTTTTCCGCTATCACAGCCATCAAATTTGACAGTGTGCGTCGTTGAATCCCAGCCAATTTTTCTAGTTTCTCCTTAATTTCGGGGTCAACATAAAAAGCAATTCTGGCTAATTTGGTTGGCCCGCCCACAGTTTTTAGTCCGCTAAACATAATTTCCTTGCAATTATACCACAACGTGCTATTATGGTTTTATGCTAACACAGCCTATACACAACTAGATTAGTCTGTGCGTGATATATATAGCCTGTGTTGGCAATTTCCAACAAAATACCCACTGGTGGCTCGCTTTGCCGGCCGCCACCAGTGGGTCTGAAAACCCCTTTACAGGAGTAACTATGACTTTAGCAGAACTTAAAGCTAATGCGATCGCCCTAGGATTGTCAAAAGATGATATCCGCCAGTTTGGCGACCTGCGGTCAAAATCCACTTGGGAAGCCGCTATTGCCCAAGCCGAATCCGAAGCCGTACCAGAGGCCGAGCCTATCCCCGAATTTTTGCCAAACCAGGCTATGGTCAACCCCTTACATCAGGTTGAATCCGACCCCACCCAACAGCCAGAAAATCAATGTACATTGAAAGAATCGGAGAATCATTGCCGCTACCAACAAGATGTAATTTTGGTTACAGGGGCCTGTGATGGTATTGAGGAAGTTATTAGCTCTGGTGCTGACATTAAAGAGGCGAAACACATTGCCGATCAAGTTAAGTTAACTTTTGGGCAGCAAATCATAATCCGAGAGTTTGATGGTAGTGGTCAGATATTCTACCGTCGCCACGATGATGAGGTTGACCCCGACATCCTGCCCGAACTCAAGGATAAAGACGATCGCTTTGATTGTTGGAGCCCATGGATGAAAGTAGGCGCTAAATTTACTACACCCCGGGGAAACCGCTTTACCATTGTTGGTTTTGACAAGTGGGGGAACTGTCACGCGATCGCCGATGGGGATGAGGAAACCCAAACCTTTCGGCTTAGTCATCTGATTCAGTACACCCCAGAAGCTGACGATGATACCCGTGACGAAATTATTGAAAAATTCCGCCAAGCCGGGGTATCCGATGCCGATATTGCTGAATTGAACGCCGCGCCCCTTTGCGTTACCGGAGCCGCAGTCGTTTTGGGTTTTCTGGAAGGCTTACTTGAGCCAATCCCTGCCACTGGTGTAGTTGTTGGTTTGGTGTTGAGTTTTTTCGCCCTGGGGTGAGGGATGCCGGATGGGTGGGGTTCAAGGCTTCCCTAACTGCCATGGCGATCGCTCTCCTGTGGCTAGGATTCTGGCTAGGGACTGGTGATCTGAGAATCCCCCCCTTTACCCTCACTGTAGATATTGCCAACCCCAACACAGAGCAACAGAAATGAACCCTAAATATGGGCAAATCAAACAGTTAGCCATGAAATTGTATTGTTTCATGCTTTCCCATCCTGAGACGATACCACTTAAATCCGAGTCGGTGCGCCGCCATATTGCAGCACTCTGTTTTGATGCCGCCGCCGATTTCTTGGCAGTCCAAGACCAGTGGATTGAGGAACAAGAATCCTCAGAAAAATCCGGCAATTAACACTTGATAAAAAATGCGATTGCCACGCGAGTGAGGGTGGCTGCCCGTTATCACCAAGCCTGTTAACCATTAGTTAGGAACAATAAACCATGATTGGATTTCTCAGAGGCGACGATGTAAAAGGTGGAGCGATCGCACCCGTAGAGGGTCAGCATAGCAACCTTGACAAAGGGTCGGTTTTTGTCACCAGCCCGAACGGCATCACTCCCGACAACCCCGGTAGTTGGGAACATTTCCGTTTCGCTCCCGTGCTTGACCGTCCCCGTGTCCTTGATCCGGCCGAAGCCGATGCCCTCACCGACCTGGCTGATGAATCCGATAAGCACGTTGTCAGTACCCGCAAAGGATACCGAGCCTTAAAGCGACTAGATAACAATAGCCGTAAGGTCAACGAATCTTATGAGAAACTCCGTCGCCATCAGGCTGGAAATGAACACAAGATTCAATCGGCTAAACACGATTCTGCCAAATACCTGCATGGATTGCGACCTAAATATGCACGTTTAGGGCAGGGTCTGGAAAAGTCTGCACAACTGGCTGACCAGAAAATTAACGCCCTGATGTCTACTCTGTAATCCCATAAAAATGCCCCCATCATTGGGGGCAAAAATGCTAAAGGAAAGTGAGCAGAATGATTCAATTGTACAGAATTCTTGGATTGATTTTGTTATTTGGTGCTAGTGCTTCCACTGTATCACTGTTGGCTGTTAGCTACCAAAGTTTCCGCCTCCCGGCTTTCTGGCTTGCCTTAATTGCCGCCAGCATCTTGGGTGCAATGGGGGCGATCGCTTACTATCACAAAGGTAAATCTGAGGAATGGTGGCAGTGGTTAGTTTTTGCGATCGCTGTGGCTGCCGTTCTAATTATTGGGGGTGCAATCCAGTGGACGTAATTAATCCCAGCGCCAATAATCAAGCCATTCGGAGCAATTGGAGATTGTTAAACGGCATATCAGTCTTAATAGCAGTTACTGCTACACCAGTTTGGTTTTTTACGCCCTTCCTCATCCATCAAAATACCCTAAGATGGTTATCTATTGGCTATGGTATGGGGGGCGGTGCCGGATTACTCTTAACCAGTAATGAATTAGCCAAACTCAAACCAAAAATTACCGCATTAAATAAACAAGAGGAGGCAGACTTTAAGCATTCGGTCGCCAGTTCACTGTATTTAACTCAGCAGACTAACCAGGCAATTGCCGAGTTCCTAAATTTTCAAAGACATGACTCCCTTTATGCCCAACCAGAACTGCTAGAGTCCGCAGTATATGGGGAGTTAAGCGAGTTACCAGAAAAGTTAGAAAGTTCTGAGTTAGCTAGTCAGTTTGAACTTACCGAACTTTCTAAACTTGCCGAACGCTACCGCCAAGCCGTATTAGATGCCTTGGATAAAGGAGTAATAGAATCCAAGATTATCAAAGACATAATAGGGTTAGGCGGTGCTAAATATTCCAAGGGGCGTGCTGTACTTGAGTTAATTAAACAGGATGCAGAATATGACGACTAAACCGCACTACAAAAACTATTTAGCTGTAACCAAATTGCTGGATGGGACTATCTTAATCAACCTTGAGATTGTAATACCTCGGTTTGAGGAAGACCCAGACCATATTAAATGGTTGTGTGAAGCCCACGAATGGTTACGCCCCTATTTTCCTTTTTGGCGTGGAGTGTTTTAAGATGGCTAATCATATTGTGATAAAAATTCCAACTAATCCGAGGTTTAAATATATTTTCTACCTCAGAATTGATGTCTATAGTATTCGGTGGTATGTGGTCAACATACAGTTATCACCGATTAGGTTTCTCTACCCAAACGAACATATAGTTTGGTTGTGTGAAGCCCACGAATGGTTACGCCCCTATTTTCCTTTTTGGGATTGGTTTTGATAGGAGTTGTTATGGCTAAGATGACGAAAAAATATAGTTTAGCGCTTGAAATCGCCCCGGAGTTTTCCCATTCTGATCATGAATCCCTTTACAGTCACCTAAGTGGTATGGGGTATTGGTGGAATAGTAGAGATCAGTCTTGGGTGTTTGTTGAGCCAGAGGATTCACATCCACCCAGTAGCGTGATTCGCGTCCGGGTCATGACTGCTAACACGCTGGTTGCCAAGGCTGCCAATGAACTTGCCGAACGATTTGAATTAGATGGCTATGTGCTATCCGATGTTTCCAAAATCTACCCCTGCCGTCCGCCAAACAACAATGATGGCCGGGTTTATTTAACGTTCATCCCCCCAGGTGAGTCGGGGTAGCGGAAAGCGAATTCATTGCAGTTCAGTTTCCGTAATGTCCCGCACCCATCAGAAAGCCATCCCCAGGATAGTCGCGGCCCTAGCCTAGACTGCTTGCATATCCGGAAACCTATAGGGTTTCCGTATATGTTCGCATACCTCATCTAACCGAATCCCAAGTAATTGCCTGAATAAACACAGGACTTACCGATTGGCTTTCTTGTACGCTTTCATACTGCCACTGTCTGATTATTTTCCCTAATGGCTTGCTTGATTTTCCCAGTAGGAGGTTGTATCATGGTCTATTTAAAAGGAATAGTGGCGGTTAGCCGATTAAACCCTTTACCCATTTTGGGTAAAATACTTCATCACCCCTAACCCGTTTCGCGACTACTCTAAAAACCACTTTTCTGATACCCCTTTGGGGAGAGTAGCAGGCCGTGAAAGCGCGATTGTATGAGGTTAAGGCATTGGGAGGGGGAATCTGATCGGTTTTAACAAGAAAGTAAAACCATCAACAGACGGTCTAACTTTCTTATTGAGAAGATGACAGTTGGGAGAGAAAGCCTAATAATTCGTTAACAGGACAGGAGACTAAATAGGGCAACCATCAAAAAAAACACGGTTATGGGGTGTAGCTGTTCAGTCAATCAGTGACTGACTGATGACCGTCCGCTATTGCGGTTATACTACACAAAAAAATAATTAGAGTCTGGAATGCCCTTTTTCCAGACCCTAACGGATTATTAGCTCTCAAGTCACTGTGGCTCAATCGCTAAAAAATCATTTTCAGAATTATGAACACTATACAACAAAAAGACACAATTAGCAAGCTAATTGCGGAAATTTCTGATATCCCTAGTAATTGGGTATTAACGCCAGTTAACGGGAATAAAGCCCCCTACAGAAATGGTTGGCAGAAAGAATCAGCTATATCCAGGGATGTATTGCTTAACGAGATAAAGTCTGGACGTGCAAAAGGCTATGGTCTGAGAACGGGGCAGATTAGTGGTGGTATTGTAGCCATTGACGCGGACGGTCGGGAAGCACATAAATTAGCCGAATCATTGGGGGGATTACCAAGCACTGTTAGCTTTACCAGTGGCAAAGAAGGGCGCGCCCAATATTTGTATCTAATCCCCGAAAAATACTGGGAAAAAATTGCCACCAAGAAATTATCAACAGGTCACAAATCATCTGACGGTAAAGATGAGTTACTAGAGTTACGCTGGGATGGTTGTCAGTCAGTTTTACCCCCATCAGTACACCCAGAAACCGGACAGTATAAATGGCTTAATTCTCCCAAGGAAATTGATATTACCCAAGCCCCATTATGGGTAATAGACAAAATGTCAAAAGACACATCCCAATCACTCCCGTTAGTTGAATCATCGGAGCCTGTACCGTTAGAAGCCTGCTTAACCAAAGACGATCGCCAACTATTAGAAACCGGAGCATCACAAGGAAGCCGGAACGAGAGTGCGGCTAAACTTGCTAGGAATTTAATCGGAACCTACAACAGGCTACACTTCTTAGGGGAAGTGTGTCGGGATAACTCACGGACTTTGTTTGATGATTTTTGCGATCGCTGCAACCCGCCAATATCATCACGGGAAAGAGAAACAATATGGAAGTCCGCAGAAAAAAGTAATCCCACACCAACATTGTCGGATGATTATTTGATGAACTGTGTTAAGTCTTACCGGAAACAGCCCATACACACACCCACACACTGGACAGAAAAAGATGCTAAAAACACGGTAGCTAAATATGATTTACAAATTCTCAAAGACATAGAAAAAATCCAAGGGGCTTTTGGTAAGAGAATTCGCTACAATACCCGATTCAAAACGATTGAAATTGACGGGGAGCCTATTAATCCTGACGCTCCCGAAATTGATTTAGCGAAAAAAGGTGGGATTGAGATTAAAGGAAGTTTACGAGTCAAAAATCAAATCATTCTTGATGTAGCCAAAAATCATAGCTTTGACCCATTTAATGATTATCTTGAGGATTGCCATAAAAAATGGGATAGAAAGAGTCGTATCTATGGGGCTGCCAAACGTTATTTTGGGACAGATAATCCATTACATCAACGTTATTTAGAGTGTTTGTTGGTCGGAACTGTGGCTAGGACTAAAATACCAGGGCGTAAATTTGACACGCTGTTAATATTACACGGTCAGCAAGGGATAGGGAAATCAACCTGGTTTAGAACAATGGTGGGTGATAACTTTTTCTGTGACGACATGGGGGATTTCAAGGATAAAGATGAACGCCTAAAAATGCACCAATCTGTCTGGACAGAATGGGCAGAAGTAGAAAACAATATCAACAGAAGTACATCAGGTAAAATCAAGGCATTTATCACAACTCAAACAGACAATATCCGCCCCCCTTACGCACAACGTTCAACAGCGTACCCGCGCGCGAATGTGTTAGTCGGTTCAACCAACCGCACCGATTTTAACCATGACGAGACTGGGGCGCGGCGTTTTATGGTTATCCCAGTCTCTCAAAATATCCCTATACATTTGGTAGAGGATGAACGCGATCAGCTTTGGGGTGAGGTAGTAGAACTATATCAACAAGGCCATTCTTTTTATCTGACCCGTGAGGAACAGCAACAAGCTAATTTACTTAATAAAGAGTTCACAGAACACAGCTATCTACACGATTTGATAGAAAGATTTGTAGCTAATAGAAATGAGGTAACAACTGAAGAGATAAAAGTATATCTTGACAGTTTAGATCAACAAGCAACAAAATATATTGATTTTTGTCGCATTGAGCGAGAAATCAAGAAAATAATGACAAGCCTAGGATTTTCTCCCAAACGATGTTGGCGTGACAAGTCTAAGAAAAGTGGGTACAAAAGAGATCAGCTTGTCCAGATAGTGGACAGGCAGACAGGTAGCGGACAGGCAGGAGACAGGCAGGGTGTCCACCCTGAAAACCAGACAGAGCAAGGGTTTCAGACTGAGCGGACAGGCAGGACAGGCAGACAGGCAAATTTTGTAAAAAACGATCTGAACCCAAAAACAGATAGCGATCGCCCTAGCCAAAACGGATCTTACCCTCCAGATTCCGGTAGTCAGTCCCATAGTAGTGGGTTTGATGTCGGTGAAATCCCAGACACTTTTCACTGTGACACTACAGAGGAATGTGAGGAATCTATCAGGCAGATTTTCAAAGACTTACACAATAACAACAAGTGTCGGATTGGCAAAAATCAGCTTATAGCAAAATTTGATAACCCAGCTTTGGCTGAATCAACCATAACTAGGTTAAAAGAAAATTGGCGACTCCAGGAAGACAAAGGGTATATTTCGGCTATATCCCCAACCCAAAGAAATGCTTGGTTTTCAGTAGGTAAGACAGTTGTGATTAACAAAGAAGATGATCCACTTGACTCTTATTATGCTGTAATCACTCAGGTTAATACAAAAAATACAGTTATAGTAATGGCTGGCAACAAACCTGGGATGTATGAAATCAAGCATTTAAAACCTAAACAAGGTTAAGCCACTAATACAGTTAGAAAAATAATCAAAACATGAAAAATCAATCATCTAAACGTCACAAGGGCAAGGTAAATGTTCATGACTGTAATGGTGTACTCAGAATTGGACTGCCCCGGCATTTATTTCCAGGACAACGGAAATATATTTACCTGGGGTTGCAAGACACTCCCGATAACAGAGAATTGGCCGAAGCCAAAGCCAAAGAAATTGAAAGTGATATCGTTTATGAGCGCTTTGATTACACGCTGAAAAAATACAAACAGCAGCCACCACCAAATCAGGATGAAGTGAAAATCACAACCCTTCAATACCTGTATTATGAATATATTAATACGCGCAAAAAAACAGTCAGACCGGGGACTTGGAATAATAACTATATGGTGGCGTTGAGGCACATACAAAGGTCGCCGTTCTGCAATGGGGACATATCAATGATAATTGGTCAGGATGTATTTGATTGGGCTATTCAGAACCTGACAATTGACACCACATCCCGGTTGATGACGCAACTTAATGCTTGTTTTAAGTGGGCGATCGAAAAAAGGCTAGTGAGCGAACCCTCACCATTTAAAGATTTAAGCGCTAAGGCTGATCGGTTAAAAAAAGCAAGTGATTCTGACGAGATTAACCCTTTTACGGCTAACGAACGCGATCGCATTATCCAGGTTTTTGATTCGGATCCACTTCACAGCCATTATAGTTTGTATGTCCGTTTCTGTTTCTTTACTGGGTGTCGCCCATCGGAGGCGATCGCTCTACGATGGTCAGACGTTGCTGCCGATCTAAGTCAAATCACTTTTAGTAGTGTGATTGTTCGCGGGGAAGGGGGGCGCAAGCGCTGCGACGGCCTCAAGAGTCAAACGCGCCGCGATTTTCCCTGCAATGAACAAGTCCAAACTATTCTCAGAGAGGCGCGATCGCAAAAACATTCAGAAATAGTTTTCCCCAGCAAAACGGGCAAGCCGATCCAAGACTGTAATTTTGGTAAAAGACACTGGCACCCAGTCCTCAAAAAAACGCGGATAAAGCAACGGAAACCCTACCAAATGAGACACACTTTTATCACTCTCTGTCTTGATGTCGGGATTGATGCTAAAGACGTTGCGGCTTGGGTCGGCAACTCACCCCAAGTTATTTACCAAAACTATGCAGGCCGAAACCGGGGGCTTTCTATTCCCAAACTTTAGGACATTTTGGCTATAATTTGGCTATAAAATTTTAGCCTACAGACACAAGAAACCGCCACAATCATTTACGGATAAGGGTAATGGGTATTGATACCGACTCGATTCGTAATCGAGCGGTCGCGGGTTCAAATCCCGCCATCGGCTTTTGAAGCAATCTCTTATCCTGACTGCGATTATCGGAATTCACTTAACCCGATAGTCGCACCGCACCGTTACATTCAAAATGCACTCCATTCAGTCTTAGCACACGGGACAATTGGTGCATATCCCTTAGCAGCAAATCTTAATTATTGACGGGTTAATCAATAAGCACAACTTAATCAATCTGTCAAATATCCATATCACCCCCATAACCGGACGCTGATAGGGTAGTTCCCTTGTGATACCCGTCAATGGCAAGCCTATCGGTTCGTACCTCACCCTTGACCGCTATCACATCGGTCACTTCCCCAATAGTGCTTATTCCGGTTATGGGGGGAGGGTATGTTTCAAAGCCAACACGATAGCCGTAGGTAGCCGTAGGGGGGAACCCGCTAAGTAATCAATGTACAAAGATATCAGACCGCCTTTCCGTGGACTAGACCTATAGGTAAACCTATGAGCGATCGCCTATCCGGTTATCTATGGGTCTGATTCATCATCTCCGGTGAGGGGAAACTATGAGCTATCATCTACCGGCTCCAACCCGATACCCCTAAACAACTTTTCAACTGGTGACAATTACCGAGATGGGAATCGATACCCACATAATTCTCAGCAAGTCTCCAATCTTTGTTGGCAATCACCCCGTGCGGAAACCGATACCAACATAATCAGTTCACCCCCAAAATCTTAGTCGTAGGTTGTAGGTAAAGCTATCTGTTAGGGGTAAAGTAGTTCTGGGTAATATCTGGACATGATAGGGTGAGCATTCATATAAACCCGTTACAGGCGTGTTGTAACGGGCTTGTATTCAAAAAATACATAGACACCCCCTACAGTCAGAAACCATAGGGGGCTATTAAGTTATTGAGTTAGGGGTTATCTGTTAGCTGTTAGGGCTTACGCCAACCATCATCATCAATATCATCTCTGTTGATTGGGAGATGGGGTGATTGCTTTTTATCTTCTAACTGTTTTTTACAAACTATCTGATCTAACGAATTTTTCAAAAACTCAAATAATACAGCCTTTACCCAAAACACAAAGTACAGTATAATGTATGGCTATTGTATAAGTGATCACAACCAACTACCATGAGCCGTTACTCTTTAGATTTTCGGAAAAAGATAGTAGAAGCCTATGAAAAAGGGGACACTTATATCCGAAAATTAGCGAAACGCTTTTTGGTGAGTCCAGACACGGTAAGGCGACTGGTCAAACAGTATCGATTAACGGGAGACTTATCTCCTCGTAAGTGCGGCACTAAAAAGAAAAGCATTTGATCTAAGCATGAGGAAGCCGTGATAGATATTGTAGAAGCCCACCCCGACCTGACCTTATGGCAATATAGTGAGAAGGTCAGAGAAAAGCTGGGCATAAATGTCAGTACGAGCATGATAGATAGATTTTTAAAGCAGCACGATATAAGCCTCAAAAAAAACATACAGGAGCGAAAAAGTAGTAACAGAAGAAGTACAGAAAGCGCGAGTAGATTATTGGGAAAGAATTAGAGATGTGGATACTGAAAAGATTGTGTTGATTGATGGGGTTATGGGTAGGGATGAGGAGACCGTTAGCCAGAGCTACGAAAGGGAAAAAAGTATATGAAATGCGGAAATCCTATCGAGGCAAAAAATGACAATAATTGGTGCAATTAAGCTCTCCGGAGTGGTGGCGACTCAAACATTATAAGGGTCAATGAAAAAAGAGGATTTTCTCCAATTCATCAAGTTAGATTTATTGCCAAAATTAAAAAAGGAGATGTAGTGGTAATGGATAACTTCAATTCTCATCATCGAGAAGAAGTCAAAGAAATGATAGAGTCAGTGGGAGCCAGGGTAGAATATCTGCCGGTGTATTCCCCTGAGTTTAACCCGATAGAGATGATGTGGTCACAGCTCAAAAGTTGAGTGTGCAAGTTCAGGACGGAGACAATGGAATTATTAGTGAGATTGGTAGAAGTGGCGGTAATCCTTGTGGATTTACAGTGTTTGAATAACTGGTTTACCAAGTTTTATTACTGTGCTTAATGATTGAGATAAAGGCTGTATATTGGGTTTCACCCTCGTTTCACCCAACCTACAAATGTTGGGTGAAACCCAACCTACCAAGAGCGATCGCTTATTTAAGTAGGTTGGGTGGAGGTACGGAACCCAACACCACCATCTCTCCGTTATATTGGGTTTCACCCTCGTTTCACCCAACCTACAAATGTTGGGTGAAACCCAACCTACCAAGAGCTAAAGAGACAAGGTTTTCATGCTCCAGTGCTGTTCGTATAACCTAGCCACACATAACCCCCCTGGGCGGACGGCATCTCCCCCGACTTCTGCAACCGTGGGAACGGCGGGACTCAGCCCATGTTTTGGTTGTTTGCCGGGGGTGAAAAAGGGTCCAAATTTTCATCTGGAATCGCCCCCTCGGATTTATTCGGGCTTTAGGCGGACCCGCTTGCCACCGCCGGAGACTTGCAAGGTCTGGCCGCTCACCCAGGACCCCGCCGGTGAAGCCAGCCACAGGAAGGCGTTGGCAATATCCTGGGGTTTGCCAGCCCGCCCGGTCAGGTTGTCGGGGTGAGCCAGGGCGTACTGAGCCTGTTCATCTAAACCCGCCTCCGCGTAGCCCGGGGTGATGACTGTACCGATCAGCACCGTGTTGATGCGGACCTGCTTGGCAAAATAGTGGGCTAAACCCAGCATCATGTGGTTGAGTGCGGCTTTGGCGGCGGAGTAGGCGATGAAGTCAAAAGCGGGCAAGACCCCCACCAGGGAACCGGAGTTGGTGATGGTGGCATTTTCGGCTTGCAGGAGATAGGGGCGGCAGGCGGAGGTCATCCGCATGGCTGACAGGGTATTGAGTTTGTAGCTTTCGACCATCTCTTCCAAGGGAACGTCGAGGGGGTCGTCGTAGGCTTTGCCCCAACCGACGTTATTGACCAGGGTTGAAATGCCACCGAAGGCTTCGACGGTTTTGGCGACGCAGGCTTGGATGTCTGCCTCGACGGTGACGTTGCAGCCGATGCCCAATGCTTCATTGCCAGTTTCGGCTTGAATAGCGGCTGCGGTAGCCTGGGCTTTTTCTCCGTTCAAGTCGGCAATCATCACCTTCGCCCCGGCACCGGAAAAGGTTTTGGCGATCGCTTCCCCGATGTTTTGAGCGCCGCCAGTGACGATCGCCACATGGTTATTCATCCGAAAGTCGGCGAAGGAATCAAAATTGCTCATGGTGGTCTCCTTTTGGGGTTTAAATACTTTGAAATACAGTCAGTTTCTCAGGCGAAAAATTAATCCAATTCCTGAACGCCGCCGCCGCTGACGGTCAGCACTTGCCCGCTGATCCAACTGGCTGCGGGGGAACAGAGAAACAATGCCGCATAGGCGATATCCTTGGGTTCTCCCAACCGCGCCAAGGGGGTATGTTTGAGCATGACTTTTTCGACTTCGGGGGTCAGCACCTTCGCCAGCGCGTCGGTTTTGATGGCACCGGGGGCGATCGCATTCACCCGAATTCCCTTGGGTCCCAAATCGAAGGCGATATTCCTGGTCAGGTGGCTGACGGCGGCTTTGGAAGAACTGTAAGATGCCATGTTGATATTCTTATTTTCCGCCGACATCGAAGAGATATTTAAAATCGCCCCCTGTCCGGCTGCTTCCATGTGGGGGGCGCACAATTGGCACAGATGAAACACGGAAAATACATTGATTTTGTAAGCCCAAATAAACGTATCCATCGGCATATCGAAAGGTTGAGGACCGCCCCCCCCGGCATTGTTGATTAGCAGGGTAATTTTGCCAAAAGCGTCGAGGGTAGACTGGACCAAATTTTCCAAGTCGGAATCCTTGGTGACATCGCAAGGCACGGCTATAGAGCGACCGCCTTTTTCCTTGATGCCGTCGGCTACTGCTGTGGCCGTTTCTTCTTTTAAATCACTGACGACCACCGCCGCCCCAGCCTGGGCAAATAATTCGGCAATGCCCCGACCGATACCGGCACCGCCCCCCGTGACAATGGCGACTTGATCCTGGAGTCCGAAGGTTTCCAAAACTGTCATACTTGCAAAATCTCCACAATATTAAATACTCGTCATATCCCATCCGAATTATCAACCTGAAAACATGGGGGAGAGAGTCTTCAATCGGGCGTAAAAATAATCAAAATTAACCCTTTCTCCCGCCAAATATCCCTCTCCTGCTCGCTAGTTTTCGAGGGCTAATGAAACGGCTCTACTACTCGTGCCGCAGCATGGCTTTCATGACCGCCGCATTGATAAACCAAGAGGCAATCCCGGCAATGATACCCAAGATGATGGCACCGACTAATGGTGTCACGGGAATCGTTCCCAAAAACTTTTGTAAAAAGAGGGCAAACAATGTCACCGTACCGAAGGCAAACAGAGAATAAAATAGGATAGTTCTCACCCCAAAAAATAAAAAGGGTCGGTTTAAAAGTTCGGGGAATGGAACTGAGAAATCTTTGGCTTTTTTGCCGAATGTAAAAAAGGCGATCGTTCCTAAGATGAGCGACAGCATGAATGCCGTCATCACCCCCGTCGAGAAGACCGTTTTTTCATGGGCTGATATCGTGTCAACGGTCAGAGGTATCGTCTCTTTTCCTCGAAACATAAGCCAGCCGATCACGCCGTTGATGATGGCGTTGATTACACCGCTCGTTACGGCATTCTTTTGAATGAAATCATTGGCCTGATGTGAGGCGGGAACCATAGAGTCACTCTGACCGATTTAACTACACCCGAATAATATATGATCGAAATCTGAAAAGTTTGTGTAATGTGGGAGGTATGCTCCCGCCGATTTACCCGAGCCGGACACCAAACCATGAGAATTCTGCTCACCTCCCCGGACACAACCCTACAGAACCAACTGCATCAAGACTTATCTCGCCAAAACTTTGTCGTCGATGTGGCCACCGATGGCGAGGAGGCTTGGGAATTGATCCAGGCATTTATGTACGATGCGGTTTTGCTGGAGTTGCTGTTACCCAAGTTGGATGGAATTGCCTTCTGTAGTCGGTTGCGGGATGTGGGCAACCCGGTGATCGTTTTGCTGATGTTGGAGCCTTCCGATGCGGAGACTTGTATCGAGGGTTTAGATAGCGGCGCGGATACTTGTTTGGTGAAACCCATTCGCATCCCAGAACTGCTGGCTCATCTCCGGGCTCTGGCGCGGCGGAGCCTGCGTCGGGCTAGTCCCCTGCTCACCTGGGGGCCCATGTCTCTCAATCCCGCCTCCGGGCAGATCACCTGCTGCGGTCAAATTTTGAAAGTCAACCGCAAGGAATATCAAATTCTGGAGCTATTTTTGAAGCATCCCCGGCAAATGTTTTCTCGCGACAAAATTGGCGATCGCCTCTGGACATTGGACGATGAATTGCCCACCGATGCCACCATCAACAGCCACATCCGCAGCATTCGCCGTAAACTCGAACAGGCGGGAATTAACAATTTGATTCAAACCCACTACGGTCGGGGATACTGTCTCGATCCGGTTTACAACATTGAAACCCAGTCCGCCAAGGGATTATCCGATCCCCCGAAAGAGATGCTCGATTCCATGGCCGCCAACATCTGGCAAGAATTGATGGTGGCGAATGCCCGCCTGCACGGAGAAATTGAGCATCGCAAACATATTGAAGCTCGACTGCGGCGATCGGAAATGATGTTGCGAAATGCTCAACGAATGGCTCATGTCGGGTGTTGGGAGTTCGATGTCGAAACTCGCGAAACCTATTGGACGGAGGAACTTTTTCTCATCCATGGCCTCGATCCGAATCTGCCGGCTCCCAAACCCGAAGAAGTTTCGGCCCTGATTCACCCCGACGATCTCCCACTCCACGAGGAGGCGATTCGGATTCCGGCACTGCAAAGAAAAGCCTTTGAAGTGAACTTACGCATCATTCGAGCCAACGATGGGGAAATTCGCCATATCAACGCCCGAGGCGGTCCGGTTTTCGATCGCTCTGGTCGGGCGATCAAGTTGACGGGAACCACCTTCGATGTAACCCGATGGCTCCGCTACCCAGTTAAGTAGGTTGGGGGTCGCTACGAAACCCAACGCCACCATCTCTCTCCCTGTTGGGTTTCACGGAGTTTCACCCAACCTACCAAGCTACATCGAACATGGTAAATTGTGTTACCCTTGATAAGGGCGATCGCGTTCCGGTTTCACCCCAGCAACAAGTGTTGGGTGAAACCCGAGCCACAAGTGTTGGGTGAAACCCGAGCCACAAAGGGCGATCGCTTTTTCCGTCACAACTGACCCAGGGAATCTTTAAGTACCAATTTCAATTCCTTGGTAATTGGCAGCCAATCAATTTCACGGCATAACTTCGACGGACTTTCACCATCTTGGAGCCGTTGCCAATAAACTTCCACTAGAAGCGTTTTTAAACCATATTTAGTCAATGCGTCCGATGCTAGTCCAATGATTCCTAATAATACAATTCCGCCCAGCATCCCACCAGGTCCTAGCATTGCTAAAGCCGCTGTGATCGCGGCGGCTCCCGTCAGTCCTGTAGTCGCCATGGTAATTAACAGAACCACCGCTGGTAAACCCACACCTGCTAATTTTCTTACGATTTCATCCATGAGATGTCACTCCCAAATCTTCTTGGTTATTAATGACTAACTCCACAGGCGATCGCTATACTTAAAGTTCCCTAATTCCTAGCATTAATAAATACTCTCAGAATTTAGATAACTTCCGCCATCACTCAAACAATCACCCGCCAAGTTAGCTTGAAGTACATCATCTCCCGCTTCTCCCATAGCTTCTGATTGGAGCCGTGCGCCGCCACAGGACTAGACCACAAGGGGGAAATCTGCCATTTTCCCTGGGATTAACACTCTCTGGGGGTTCCACAGTCATAATTACACTGACAATTTGCCGATACCAGCGCCATATTTTCGCGGTTGTGTCAATGAATTAGAGAATCTCGGCTGAGTTATTAGCATGGAAAATTTATACTCTGATTCCAGATTACATTTTTGACTACATTTTGCCAATATGTATTTTCACTGAAATTTCCGGGGTTGTTTGTGGGGTCTGTTTCCGTAAATTTACTGAGGATAAACCGGGATTGTCAGGGATTGGTAAAATGCTGAAGTGGCTAGACCTGTCATGGTATAACTTTTTTGCCGAAAGGGAAGTGTTGCACATTAAATAGAACTTTTTGATATCTACTTAATTTTACTGGGAATTGATAATGTCATGATATCTTGACAGTTTAGCCAGAGCTATGGTGGGGGTTGTGATGACGGACGGGGAAGGCTGGATCACAATGTCAGCCAAAGATCGGGTTTCAACACCTGAAATTGGTAGAATCAGGTATTCAATCTCAGATAATGATGGTATAATTACTCACCAGACGAAACAGAATTGACGTTTATAGATTTTGAGAGTAGCGATCGCCACTACCTGGGACGGCGACTGGTGGGGTGGTGGTTGCTGAGACTGATCATAAGCAGTAGGTGCTTACCCGCTGCGAGTTGTGGTTATTTTGTTGTTTTCACCGTTGAGGGAATCATGAGCAAAAATTGGTTTGAAGACTATCAGCAACAATGGCTGGATACCTGGAAAAATAGTTGGGACAGTATCAAGGATCTATCTAATACTTCTGAGGCTATGACGAAGGCGTTAGATTTTCAACAAGAAACTGTCAATGGGACTCTGAAAATACAGCAGGAAGCCCTGGAAACTATCGCCACTGCTCAAAAACAGTGGTGGGATAGTTATTTTGATTGGGCTAAACAGATACCTCTGGTTACCAATAAATAACCAGAAGTTGGGGGGGTTGGGTTTAACCTAGGTTGGCGATGGGCTCCCAATTCTGAACGTCTTTCAGTAAACTTTGGTAGCCTTGAACATTGGGATGTAAACCGTCGGAACTCAGTTGCGATCGCACCCAATCTTCCCCACGAGACAGCCACAGGTCGAATATATCTAAATAGGGGATATCCCGGACTTCGCAGCCTCGCCGTGTGGCTTCTTTGTAGGCGTATTGGTCCGCGTGGTTGTAGTACATACAGCCTAAAAAGGGCATTTTGCTTTCGTCAACGGGAGGCATTCCTACGAAGATGACTGGACAGAGGCTTTGGGCCCTTTCCAGAAGGGTGGCGACATGGATGCGAAATGCGTCGAAATCTGTGAGCGATCGGCCGTTGGGTCTTCCTAAGCGGGGGGTGTCATTGAGTCCTACTGATAAAATAATTAGGTCTGGTAGGCGGTTTCTTAATTCTCCCCGTTGCCGAAATTCCTGCTCGAGACGCTGGGTAACTTGGGCGACGGTATTACCACGAATCCCTAGGTTGTAAAGCGCATGACCGCCCTTCTCTGGAGACATCCACTCGCGTCGCAATTGTTCTACCCAACCTCCGCCGACTGGATCTCCGAATCCATAAATCAGACTGTCCCCCAAAGCGATAATTCTTAGGGGGGTCTGTTTCGTATGGGTGGGCGCAAACTTGGTTGTTGCAACTGCTTGTATCATGGGATGCTGCTCTCCTAAGTTGGCAGTGGTCTTTACCTGGATGGTAGTGTTTTAGCAATCTACTGTAACACAGCTTAACATAATAAAACTTAATAAAAAAGTTCTTGGTGAACTGATGTGGCTAAAATCCCTCAGCAGTGGTATCTCAAACTACAATTTATGTCTGGGGATAGATTGTTGTTGGCGATCGCTTCTAAAGATTAAAATTCGGTTAATATTCCGTAAACTAAGATCCTCCCTAGCGCTTAGGTCGGCGGCTTTTTGAGAATACCTGGGGTCAATTGATGGGAAAAATGAGATTTTGTTACAAATCTATAGATTAGCTAAAAAGCATCAATTTTGAGCAAATTATCTTATAATTTAGGGTAGTGTTTCCCAGGCTTTAGGAAACGACTGGCCGGGAATCGCTATGGAGTCAATCAGAGTCAGATTTGATTGGCGAGAAGTAATTTACTGGTTTATGCAATATGGATACTAAGCTTTTTGAAGATTACCAAAAGCAAATGGTAGACTTGCAGAAAAAATGGTTTGACACTTGGATGGAGGGTTTTCCGGGTTGGAAGCCTCCCTCTAATTTATCAGAGGGTTTTGAACAGACTCTGAAATTGCAGGAGGAAATGGTTAAGTCTTATCTGGAGACACAAAAGCAGACCACCCAAATGATGCTGGATGCTCAAAAACAACTCTGGACAGAGTATTTTAATACTATGCGTAAAACTGCCGAGAGTGTGAAGTAAGGCATCAAAAAAGCGGAAGGGGGTAGATTGTTTTTGTCAACCCCCCCTAATTAGCCGCTAATCAAATTACTCTCGCACTTTTAACCAATCAACAATGGTTGGGGGTAGGTCTCGCTGTACTTTACCACTGACATACATACCGATATGACCTACAGGGAAGGATTTGGCGGTGTAGTCCTCACTGCTGATGTATTCCTCTAAGGCTAGGGAAGAGGAAGGGGGGACTAGGTGATCTTTCTCGGCGTAGAGGTTGAGAACTGGCATGGTAATATTGCTTAAATCTACCCGAGAATCACCAATCATTACTTCGCCTTTGATTAGTTTGTTTTCCTGATAAAAATCTTTCAGGAATTGGCGATAGGTTTCTCCGGCTTGGTCGGGACTATCAAAAATCCATTTTTCCATGCGGAGGAAGTTTAGCAGTTTGTCGCGACTTCCCATGATTTCGGGTAAATCGAGATATTTTTGATATCCTAATTGTAGGGGTTTTAACATCAGAAACTCGATGTTTAAATAGTCGCCGGGAATGTTACCTAAAGCCTCAACCATGAGGTCAACATCTATGGCTTCCGGTCCCAATGTACAGCCTCCCCGCGCATTTAACAGGGTATTTGGCATATCAAAGTTGACTGGCGCAACCATGGTGATGAGGTTTTGCACTTTTTCGGGATATAGGGAACTGTAGCAGAGGCTAAAGGTTCCTCCCTGACAAACTCCTAGGAGGTTGATTTTATCGAGTTCATAGTGATCGCGCAGAAAATCAACACAGTTATTAATATAACCGTTGATGTAATCATCTAAGGTTAACCAGCGATCGCTACGGGTAGGATATCCCCAGTCAATCAAATAGACATCTAATCCCAAACTGAGTAAATTAGCAACTAAGGAACGACCCTCTTGCAAATCTACCATAAAGGGACGATTGACTAAAGCATAAACAATTAGCAGGGGTACAGAAAGGGTTTTTTTGACTTTGGGTTCAAAACGATAAAGGGTGACTTTATCTTCCTGATAAACTGCTTCTTTGGGTGTGACCCCAACGATAATTTCTTCCTCCCGTAAACTGCTAAGGTTGTCCATACCATGAACAATTTTTTCGGTGAGGTCTGCATATTCCTGGGTTAAGTCTTCTAAACCCATTTGTAAGGCGAAAGGTAACATAGCTTGATGTCCTCCAAGCAAAGACATATTAAATTGGATCACGAATTGAGTCAGACTGTTGAGACAAATATTAGGAGTAACTTTCTCTCAACTTACTTCTTGAATTGACTCGGGTTTGGGTGAAGATGCTGTCATGGTGGATATCTGTTTTTTGAGAGATTTAACCTCTTTGCGGAGTTCGTAAATGATTTTGTGCATTTCGTCAATTTCGCTGCGGAGGGGGAGATTGAGCGATCGCATAGAAATCTCCATCAACTTTTGTTGTTCTAGTCGATAGGCGTTGAGGGAGTTAATAAACCTTCCCCTAATTTTGAGTTTATCTTCGGAACAGAAAGTTTCCTCAAATACATCATCTATAGCCACACTCCATAACTGCTGAAACTGCCGCCAAGTTTCGACTTTTTCGCCTTTGCTAACTCCCGCCGCTAATTTTTCGATTAACTTCTCAAAGGCGCGGACTTGGATATCTGCTAAAACTACCTGATAATCATTACTAGCGCGATAAAAATTTATCCAAGCCTGAAAATGACTCATCATGGTACTATTCAACTCGCGACTAATACCAAACATCGGACTTTGTAGCAGGGTTCCTAGGCTGGGTTGATACAGTTGTTCCCAGTAGAGGTTATTTAACTCGATTAATGCTTCACTTTTACCCATCATGGCTTCACCCATGGGAACCATAGCCGCGCCGCTGTAGTTCATCCACATTTGGTTAAACTTCTGCATTTGTTCCATGTAGAGTTTCCCCAGGGTCGTGCCGCTTCCGGTCATCTTAGTGGGAACACTCATATATTGTTCCATTTGCTGGCGAATTTGCTGGGAGTAGTTTTCTAGGGTTTGTTCCCAATTCGCACCAGATTCAACTTTTGGTAATATATCTTTCCAGGCTTCAAAGGAAAATTGTAGAAAACGCATCAATGAGGCCTGATTTTTTGCCATTTGTTCGGTTATTCCCCCGGAGTGGGACTGGCCATTTTTATCGGTGTCAGATACTCCTGACCCACTCATCAGATCAAACCAGTTTTTCCAGATGTCATTTCCGGTCTGAGTCCAGGTGTTTACCCATTGATTGGCCATTTCGTTCCACGGATTTGTTTCGTTTTCCATTGTCTATACCTGATACATTTACGCGACATTTATCCGGCTATTGCCTGACAATGCGACGATAGCACTATTACCCGTTAAGGTAACAGAGGCGGTATCCCGCAAAGCTTTTAGAAAGATTCCCAAAGCACCGTTCCAGTCCCTGGGTAGAGTGAACCCGCACTCAGGACATCGGAACACTTTTGAGCCACCTAGCTGGGAATGCACATGACCACAGTAAGTACAGGTTTTGCTGGTGTATTCTTCCGTCACATCTACAACTGTGGTTCCAGTTATTTCCCCTTGATGTCTCAGGGTCAGTTTGAATCGATAATGCGCCCATGTCAGCATGGCGCGGGCAGTCTTAGACCTGATTAGACGCTTCACCTGACTGGCCATATCGGAAGTCTCGAAGGTGGGCAAAAAAATTAGGCTGTAGTTGTGAGTCAAGTAGTGAGCAATTTGTTTGTGGGCTTCATCAACTAGATTGCGGATTTTGGTTCTCATTCGTTGAGCCACTTGCCTCATCCGTCGCCTCCTTGAACGACAGGGTTCCTTGGCGATTCTGCTCATCAAATCATCCAAATGTTGACATAGCCTAGTAATGCGTCCTATATCCCCGGAGCCAAATTCCAGAAACCCAGTTATGAAAGTTCGCACACCCGGGTCTAATGCAATTACGCCATTCGCTTCAGTTGGGGTAACGGCAACTGGTTCAGGGAAAATCGCAAACCATCGACCTTAACTATGCCGACATCTCCTGACCAATGATGTCCCAGTAAGGCCAGCATTTTCTTTCCCTTGAAGTTGAGCCCGCCTCCGATTTCTGAGACGACTTCTGCTTCGGGGTAGAGGGTGGATAGTGCGGCCACCTGTCGGTTGAGGTCGGACTGCTGGGCGCGGCTACTAACTCTGGCATAGATAACGACTTTGCGTTTGTCACTGCCTGATATGGCAGCAGTATATCACTCAACGTTGTATCGTCGTTGCCCAGCGGGGGTTCTGATGGTCTCGATTGAGCCATTTTCGTCCCATCTGCGGAGTGTTCTTTCATGGACTCCAAGGATTTGGGCCGCTTCCTTGGGTTTGACATATCTGGCAATAGGTTTATCCTCAACCCTTCTCGCTTATTATACCGTATTGCCGTAAAATGTTAACCTAATTTGAGATTAAATCATGCTCTTCGTGTGAAGCTGTAATTTTGGCTTCTCCTGTTCTGGCGTTCCCTCAAACATGAAACTGAGAACAAAAAAGGCTACCCAGATTTTAGCTTCTTCTTTGGTAATTGTAAATCGAACTGGGCTTTTTATCCACAACAAAACCGATTAATTTTATGGGTCATTCGTTTGGGGGAAATGTTAAAATTTTATAAAGGTTTTGTCAGGGGGTTGAGTCCTTTGGAGAAATTCTATAAAATAATAAGGTACAGCCCCAAAAAAATTCACCTATAAAATTGGGAGGTTTACCCGTTTAGCATCAACTACATAGCGCGATACAAAGGATTCAAAAAATACGGGCGTTGGCGTTCAAACAACCGCAAACGTTAGCTTTGGGCTGTATTGTGGTGAAGTGATCATCATGATGAGAAAAGAGAGTTGATGTGACCGAAACCAATTCAAACTGGAGGTTGACTAAAGAATTATTCACCCATTACTAGGAAGCGAAAAAATGAAGAAGCGGAAAAAAGGTAAAATTGCGATCGCCTGTCAAGGAGGGGGAAGCCACGCGGCATTTACGGCGGGAGTTTTAAAGAGATTTCTGCAAAGTGATGTATGCGATCGCTATGAAATTGTGAGTTTAAGCGGCACCTCTGGCGGCGGTTTATGTAGTCTACTAGCTTGGTATGGTTTAGTCAAAAATCAACAGGAAACGGCGAGAGAACCCTATCACCAATTAATTGATTTTTGGGAAGATAACTCAGCCAACCATCTTTGGGAACAATACCTAAATTATTTAACGGTTCAATCCTGTAGATTTTACGATAAGGGGATTATTCCTAGCTACATTTCTAATCCCTATACCTGGGGAGGAGTTCAGGAATTTTGGCAATCTGTCACGCCGAGACGAGAATATTTAGACCTGAAGAAACTGCTGGAAAAGCACATCAATTTTTCGCAACTTCCTAGGCTGATTAATAGTAGCAGTCCCCGATTATTTCTAGGTGCGGTTAATGTGATATCTGGGGAATCAAAAATCTTTGACTCTCGCCAAAACGAAATTGAAATTGATGCCATTCTCGCCTCGGCGGCTATTCCCACCCTATTCAAAGCTGTGGAAATTGGGGATGCTGCTTATTGGGATAGTTTATTTGCAGAAAATCCGCCAATTTTATCCCTAGTAGATGAACAAATTATTCCCCCGGAACAATGGCCGGATGAATTATGGGTTATACAGGTCAACCCTCGCGCCTGTGACAGTATACCTAGGACTACGCCAGAGATTTTAGATCGGCGAAATCAACTATCAGGGAATCTTTCTCTGTATCAAAGTTTAGAGTTGATCGAAAAAACTAATCGCTGGTTACAAAAGGGGTTTTTAAATGGAGATCTAGCGGGAATTAGTCCGGTGCAAGTTCGCCAGTTAGAAATTAAGCGATCGCATTTAGAAGGATTAGACTATGCCTCTAAATTTGACCGGCATCCTAGTTTAATTAACCACCTGATATCGGTGGGATTTGCACAGGCTGATTCTTTCGTAGAACCCCTGTTAAATGCCAGAGATTTAGAGGATATACTTTACCCAGAAAGTCAGGTTAATATCAATTCAGATATTCCCGAATCTTACCCAGCGATTTTATGGCAAATTGGCACATCTTCCAAACGGCTAAAGGTTTCTCCCCAAGGTGTCTGGACTCCCGAATATAACTATTATATCGGTAGTGATGCTGACCCGATTAAATACCCTAGCTTACCGACAATTATAACTGCTCCTGATGCGGAAAAACCGCCGGGAGTGGCATCAACAGATTGCCTGAATATTCACTTCCGCCTGTATAGGGATTATCAGGAAGGGGAATTAACTTTATCTTACCACCGCGATGGTTTGGGAGAGGATTGGTTATTCCTAGATGGTATCCTATTAATCCGCATTTGGGGTGCAGGAGAAAATCAGAAACGTCAAACTGAACTACAACTGGGAAGCCTGAGTGAAGGTGAACATACGATAACTTTAACTACCGCTAAAGGTAAGGGTAAGCATCGTATTTATGAGTTCAAATTGGCGGCGGGTGTCTCATCGGCAACTGTGTCAGAAACTCCTGTATCTTTGGGGGGTGAAACTTCCCAGAAGACGGTAACCAGTCAGCCATTGCTGGCGGAACTTCCCGACAGTTTAGATGGTTTAAATTTTGCCGTCACTACTTCCGAGGATAGGTCAAAATTGTGCCTGGAAGTAACCAATAGTTATCTGAATGCAGATGTTCTGGATTTTCGGGTAGTTGCAGCGGAGGTAATTAGTTCGCCAGGTGAAAGTGTGCAAGTTTTGGAAGAGGGAGAATTTCTCTCTCTGGGAAACCTACCCGCTAAGGATAGTGAACCATCTAAGCTGACGGGAGAAATTATCCTAGATGCTGAAGATGAACCGGCTAAAATAGAAACGGTGAAAATACAATACTCTGGTCGGGTTTCGGTGAGTGGTCGAGGTCGTGATCGCTTAAAGTTGATGGTAAATAAGGGAGCTCATTAACCCTAAAATACCTGGTAAAATACCTCGAAGAGGATGGCGATATGAGTCAGAAAAATACAATCAATAAAGTTGACCTGGTGGTAATTATCGATACCAGTTCCCCACTGCGTGATGATGCTGATACTATCAGTAAGGTGGCGGAAGATGTGATCGAAAATGTCAGGGAAAGCTATCCCTGTGATTTGCAGATTACCTGGTTGGGAATAGAGGGAATTTGGCACGGAACCCCCTTTAGTCGTACCCTGCGTAATTATTTAATTAATGGTGGGGTAAATGAGTCCGAATTGACTGGGTTAAAGGTTACCCGTAGTAATGGAAGGAATGACCCGGCGCGGCGGGATGGCGCGGGAGCGATCGCCGATGTATGTAATCACTTTGACTGGCGTTTAGGCGCAAATAGGGCGATTTTTTATCTGGGAGAATTGGGGATTTCATCGGATAATGAATCACTAAATTTAGACCAGTGGGAAAAAGCGATCGCCGCCGCTAAGTCTGCCGTGGTGACAGTTCATAGTTATCGACAATCTTCGGGAGATGATGTAGCCATCAGCACACAAACGGGGGGATTATCATTTAGTCATCCCCTAGATAATCAGGGTTGGTCGTCGGCTTTATTATCGGTCGTAGCGGCGAGTTTTACGCCAGAATCTTACCTAGAAATAGATAAGTATGCTCCCTCTTTTGAGTTGATTTGTTCTCAACCTAGCCTAGGTGCAAATCAGGTGGAAACTGCGGCGATCGCTGTTACCAATAAGTACAGTAACATCACCTTTCGGGATGTGACCGTGTTCTTGTCCGCCGTCACCATTGATGAACGGACTCCTGTACCCAATTTACCTGACGAAATTCCCCCCATTCTATTACAGCCAAATCCCCCGATTTATTTTGGCGATATCAACCCCTATAACCCAGATATTGAACCTGTCCCCACCACCACTATTCGCCCTATTCAGATTGAAACCAGAGGCTCTATAAGTGGGGAGTTTTGGCTAAATATTGACTACAGTTATTCCGCTGAATTTTCAGTCAACAAACAGGAAAAAATTGTAGTGTAAAATCGACCAGCTTTTTGTAATTAATTGTAAGGTGTATTATGAGCAAAAAAAATATTGCGATCGCTTGTCAAGGTGGCGGTAGTCATACAGCTTTTACTGCTGGTGTTCTCCATGACTTACTACTAGAGGGAGTTCACGAAGAATACAATATTACCGAATTAAGCGGCACTTCTGGCGGCGCGATCTGCGCTACCGCAGTTTGGTATGGTTTACTCAAATATGCAGCCGGTTCAAAAGAACCCCCCTATAAATGGTTAGTCAAAATTTGGGAAGATAACTCTACTCAAAGTGTCTGGGAAAAAAGTTTAAATAACTTTGTCATTAACACAGTCCACTTGCAGGATTCTGGCATAATTCCCAGCTATCCCCCCAATCCTTATGCTAATCAATGGATTGTGGATTTTCTCACCATGATATCTCCCCGCAAAGAGTATATTAACCTGCGAGAACTCCTAGAAAATCACATTGATTTTGATGAAATTAAAACCCTAGTGAATTCATCGAGTCCCACCCTATTGTTAGGTGCAGTCAATATTCTATCTGGTGATTTTAAAGCCTTTGATTCTCGCAAAGGGGAAATTATCGTAGAAGCCGTGATGGCTTCTGCTGCTATTCCTAATGTATTCCCAGCCGTTCATATTGGTCAAGATGCTTACTGGGATGGTCTATTTTCTAAAAATCCCCCAGTTACCGAATTTTTGACAGAAAATATGGTCAGAAGACCTGACGAGATTTGGATTATTCAAATTAACCCTAAAACCCGTGGTTCTGAACCCAAAACCGCCCAAGATATCCTAGACCGACGCAATGAATTAGCCGGGAATCTGTCCCTGTATCAAGAAGTTAATTTCATTGAGTTAGTTAACAAGTGGATTCGGGCGGGAATTTTTGAGGGGACACCATTAGCTGATGAAATTAAACCCATTGATATTCGCTGGATCAGTATGAGTCATGACCTAGCCGAAGAACTTGATTATTCTTCTAAACTCAACCGGGATGATGCTTTCATTCAGAAATTGATGAGTAATGGTCGCCAGCAAGCCGGACAGTTTTTGCGGATTCTGCGGGGTGTTCCACAACCAGCATAGAATCAGCACAAAAAATGATTAAGGGCTGGTGGGGAAGGGGATAGACTCCCCCCCTACCGCCCCCTAACAACTGTTTGGTAGTTGATACAGCCTGTTCAGAAATCATCTGATCACCTCTCAAAGTCCCTCTCCATCTCTGGGATCCAGATTCAGGGTGAGGGCAATGTATTCAGCGACTGGTGAACAAGCTGTATGTAGCTTATTTGTTTAGAATAATCGCCATTTGCTTTTCAGGAAGAGGAGTATATTCCGAGACTAGGCGGCGGAACTCGTCCCCCTCAATGGTTTCCTTTTCTAGGAGAACTTCTACCAACTGGTCTAGCAAAACTCGGTGTTGACGGATAAGGCGGCAGGCTTGATCATAACAGCGAAAGGCGATCGCTCTAATTTGATGATCAATCTTAGTCGCCACTTCCTCAGAATATTCCGATTGACTAGGAAAGCCTCGCCCCAAGAATACCTGTTCTCCGGGACTTTCCAAAGCCACCAATCCCAAATCAGACATCCCGTAACGAGTCACCATTTCCCGCGCCAAATTACTGACCATCTGAATATCATTACTAGCGCCAATAGTCACCTCTGCTTCACCAAATACTTCCTGTTCAGCAGCCCTTCCCCCCAAAGCAATAGTAATTTGATCAATCAACCAAGCGCGGGTATACAGACCACTATCAACCATATCCTCATTAAACATCTGTTGAGCAAAACCGCCAATTCCTCCAGACCGGGGAATAATTGTCACCTTATTAAGAGGATCAGAATTTTTCAACAGAGTCATCAGCAAAGCGTGTCCCACCTCATGATAAGCAATCAGTCGCTTTTTCTTGCTGTCGAGAAGGGGAGTTAAAGCCAAACCAATAGTAATGCGGTCAATAGCATCATCAATTTCTAAGAGGGTAATCGCTTCCTTGCGTCGTCTAGCCGTTAAAATCGCCGCTTCATTAAGTAAATTAGCCAGATCCGCCCCTGCTAATCCTGGTGTTCTGCGGGCGATCGCCTCTAGGGAAACATCATCAGCCAGCTTTTTATTGCGCGCATGAACCTGTAAAATCCCTAAACGGCCATTGTAACCAGGTAAATCAACAATCACCTGTCGGTCAAACCGTCCCGGACGCAATAGGGCTGTATCCAACACATCAGGGCGATTAGTGGCTGCAATCACAATAATTCCCGGATTACCCTCAAATCCATCCATTTCCGTCAGTAATTGGTTAAGGGTCTGTTCCCGTTCATCATTACCGCCGCCAATTCCCGCCCCCCGTTGGCGACCGACAGCATCAATTTCATCAATAAAAATCAGACAGGGGGAATTATCCTTAGCCTTTTTAAAAAGATCCCGCACCCGGGATGCACCGACCCCCACAAACATCTCCACAAATTCCGAACCAGAAATGCTGAAAAACGGAACCCCCGCTTCCCCCGCTACAGCCTTAGCTAACAGGGTTTTCCCAGTTCCCGGAGGTCCCACCAATAGCACCCCCCTAGGAATTTTCGCACCAATGGCGGTAAACTTTTCCGGGGATTTTAGGAATGTGACCACCTCTTGCAATTCTTCCTTAGCTTCTTCAATACCAGCCACATCATCAAACAGAATCCCGGTTTTCGCTTCCATTTGGAACCTAGCCTTAGATTTACCAAAATTCATCGCATTTCCCGAAGACTGGGAAGACCGCCGCAGAATCATCAGCAGAAATGCTAAGACCGCCACAATCACCAAAACATTGACCACTAAACCCATAGCCACGCTATTGTCTGCCGAAGGTCTTACCTCATAGTCTACCGGGTTTGCCCGCAGCGCGGCCATCAGTTCCGGGTTATGGTCAAATAGTGCCACATACCTAATCTGTTGTCCGTTGGCTTCGTCTGTGAATGTGACTTTAGCAAGTTGTCGTGATGGGTCTTCTTGAATTCTGATGACCTGTCCCGCTTCGATTTTCTGCAACAAGTCTGTATAACTCATCGACCCAGAATCACGATTAGCCAAAGCTGGAGTCCCCAAAAGGATACTTTGGGAAATCACCCAACCTCCCAAAATCCGCCACAAATGCTTTTTGGACATGGCTGATGATTTAACTGGTTGTCCCAATCTGTTGATCCAGGAACTTTTCATATTCACATTTACCTTTGCTGTTGCTGTATCTTTGAATCTAACCATTACTGTATAGTTTAGCCTGAGATTATGTTAGCTGCCCCCCACCTCAGCCATGATTAGGGGGAAAGTCATCGGGTTGGAGGTTGTTCTCTCCCCTGTCCTCACACCAGCCGGCAACTTGGGGCTTTGTCTGGTATTCTTATCGGTTTCGGAAAACCATCCTATAATTGAAATATATTTTTTGGGACTCAGACAGGAGAAATTTAGATGATTAATGGCGTAATCATGCAATACTTCCATTGGTACATCGATCCCGATTTGATTTTATGGAATCAACTTAAAGAAAACGCCCAAGAATTAGTCGATGCTGGTATTACCGCCCTCTGGCTTCCCCCAGCTTATAAAGGGAAGAAAGGTAAATCTGATGTGGGCTATGGTGTTTATGATTTGTATGATCTGGGGGAGTTTGATCAACAGGGAACTGTCAGAACCAAATATGGCAATCATCAACAGTATTTAGATGCTATTCATGCCGCCCAAAGTGCCGGGATTCAGGTTTACGCTGATGTGGTGGTTAATCATCGCATGGGGGCTGATGAAACTGAGGTGGTTAAAGCTACTCCTTTTGCTATGAATAATCGGATTCATCCGATTGGGGAAATGCGAGAGATTAAAGCCTATACTCATTTTACTTTTCCCGGTCGTCAAGGCAAACATTCTGATTTTCAATGGCATTGGTGGCATTTTGATGCGGTTGATTATGATGATTTTACTAAAGATTCCTCGAATATTTATCTTTTGGAAGGTAAGGTTTTTGATGATTATGTGTCGTTGGAAAAGGGGAATTTTAACTATTTAATGGGTTGTGATCTCGATTTCCAAAGTCGAGAAGTTAGGGACGAAATCACTAACTGGGCTAAATGGTATCTTGATACTACGGGGGTTAATGGTTTCCGCCTTGATGCCATTAAACATATTTCGGCTTGGTTCTTCCCAGAATGGATAGAAACCCTAGAAAATCACGTCGGTAAAGACTTGTTTATGGTAGGGAAATATTGGTATAATGACATTGATACTCTACATTGGTATGTAGATACGGTGGGGGGTCGAATGTCTGTGTTTGATGTTCCCCTACACTATAAGTTTTATTATGCCAGTAAGTCGGGGGGTAACTTCGACATGAGAACTATTCTCGATCGCACTTTTATACAGGAACGCCCCATTAATGCGGTCACCTTTGTAGAAAATCATGATTCTCAACCTTTACAAGCCTTAGAAGCACCCGTTGAACCTTGGTTTAAACCGTTGGCTTATGCGATTATTCTGCTGCGACGAGAAGGTTATCCCTGTATTTTCTATGCTGACTATTATGGCGCAGAATACGAAGATTATGGCAAAGATGGTAACAGTTATAAAATTGTTTTACCCTCCCACCGTTGGATAATTGATAAGTTATTATATGCGCGACATCATTACTCCTACGGGGAACAATACGATTACTTCGACAACTACAATGTCATCGGTTGGACTCGTTTAGGTGATGAAGAACACCCCCAAGGTATGGCTGTGATTATGAGTGATAACATTCCTGGTCAAAAATGGATGGAAGTTGGTAAACCTAATGCTAAGTTTATTGACCTGACAGAACACATCAAAGAACCTGTTTATACCAATGAATGGGGATGGGGTCACTTTTCCTGTGACGGGGGTTCTGTATCTGTTTGGGTACAGGAATAAAAATCACTGATTTCTGATGACTTAAATTAACTGGAAAACCGCCGCCAGGATATTTGGTCACCCTCCATATAGTCCTGGCGGATGCTACAATCAGATGATGGGTTAAAAGGTTTCCCAGTCGATTGCTGCTACTGCTACAGGTGCTGGGGGGGAAGCTGGAACTGGTGAGACTTGAACCGCATGATTTGTCAATTCCTGTGGCTTTTCTTGTAGTTGCGATCGCAATTGCTCCAATTCCTCTTGAGTCTGTTGTTGTTTACTGTGGGAGGACTCTAATACCTGCATGGTTTCCTGAAGTTGAGCGTGACACTTCTCTAAAAGTCCCTCCGTCTCCTCTTTTTGCGATCGCAATTGCTCCAATTCCTCTTGAGTCTGTTGTTGTTTACTGTGGGAGGACTCTAATACCTGCATGGTTTCCTGAAGTTGAGCGTGACACTTCTCTAAAAGTCCCTCCGTCTCCTCTTTTTGCGATCGCAATTGTTCCAATTCCCCTTGAGTCTGTTTGTGTTGACTGTGGGAGGACTCTAATACCTCCATAGTTTCCTGAAGTTGAGCGTGACACTTCCGTAAAAGTCCCTCCGTCTCCTCTTTTTGCGATCGCAGTGTTTGCAGATTTTGTCGCGCCTCCTGTAACTCAGCCTTAGTCTTATCAACTTCCTCAGCCGCTTCTTTTTGCATAAACTGAGCCTGTTTCAACTCCTCAGTCTTATTATTCAGCTTGTCTTTAGTTTCCTGTAACTCCTGTTGGACAGACCCCAGTTGTGCTTTTGACCCTTGCGCCTCTTGAACCTGAATATGAGCCTGTTCTAGTTCCTCTAATACCTCATCAAACTTCAACTGACCCTGCTGTAACTCCTGCTGAATGCTAGTAAATTTCTCTTTAGTTTCCTGCAACTCCTGTTGGACAGACTCCAGTTGTGCTTTTGACCGTTGCGCCTCTTGAGCCTGAATATGAGCCTGTTCCAGTTCCCCCAATACCTCATCAAACTGACACTGAGCCAGGTCTAACTGTTCAGTAGTGCTGGTTAGCTGACCTTGAATAGTCTGTAACTCTTTTTGTAGGGACTCCAGTTCCGCTTTTGACCCTTGCGCCTCCTGAATTTGAGTCTTAGCCTTTTCTAGCTCCTCAGTAGTCCTAGTTAGCTTGGCTTGAGTTTCCTGTAACTGCTGTTTGACCGACTCCAGTTCCGCTTTTGACCCTTGCGCCTCCTGAATTTGAGTCTTAGCCTGTTCCAATTCCCCCAAAACCTGATTTAACTGAGAATTGACCCGTTCCAATTCTTGCTTGCTCTCCGTATCCGAGGCTGTTTCCTGCTGAATTTGATGTAACTTAAAATGGGTTTCCTCCAGTTCCCCCAATACCTCATCAAACTGACAGTTGACCTTTTCTAACTCCTCAGTAGTGCTAGTTAGCTTGGCTTGAGTTTCCTGTAACTGCTGTTTGACCGACTCCAGTTGTGCTTTTGACCCTTGCGCCTCCTGAATTTGAGTCTTAGCCTTTTCTAACTCCTCAGTAGTGCTAGTTAGCTTGGCTTGAGTTTCCTGTAACTGCTGTTGGACCGACTCCAGTTCCGCCTTGTCCGTTTCCCCCTGCTGAATTTGAGCCTGAACCTGGTCTAACTGGGTGCGAGTGGTGTTCAAACTATCTTGAGTAGTCTGTAGCTCTTGTTGTAGGGACTCCAGTTGTGCTTTTTCCGCTTCCTGCTGGTGAATTTGAGCCTTAGCCTGCTCCAATTCCGCCAAAACCTGATTTAACTGAGACCGGACCGCTTCTAATTCCTGTTGACAGTCAGTATCATAGGCTGTTTCCTGCTGTGGAATTTGGGTCTGAGCCTGTTGGAGTTCCCCGGATACCTGTTCAAACTGAGACTGGACTCGTTCTAATTCCTCCCAAACATCACGCAATTCGGATTTAGTTTGCTCGAGTTCTTGTTGTAACTGTTCCTGAGTGGGTTTCGCCATAATGATTATCTAATTGCACAAATAAGGAATTTTGCTAACTATATGTATTCTAACGGCCGATGTTCTGAGCCAGATCTGGCAAAAAGTTGACCAGGGAGGGAAAGACGACTATCAACCCTAAAACGATAAGCTGTAGGGTGATGAATGGAATCACACCGTGATAAATGTCTTCGGTGCTGATAGACGCAGGAGCCACACCCCGTAGGTAAAATAGGGCAAAGCCAAAGGGAGGGGTGAGGAAGGAGGTTTGTAAATTAGCGCCTAATAATACCCCGAACCAGACTAAATCCATATTATAGCTTTGAGCAATGGGAAGTAAAAGGGGAACTACGATAAAGACGATCTCGAAAAAATCGATAAAGAATCCCAACAGGAATACGATTAACATGGAGATGAGCAAAAAGCCGATTTGACCCCCAGGAAGATTGAGGAACATATCTTTAACTACGTTGTCTCCCCCTAGTCCCCGAAATACTAAACTAAAAGCTCGTGAACCTATCAGGATAAATATTACCATACTGGTGGTTCGTAGGGTGGCATCACAAGCGCGATATAGGTTGTCTCTGGTCAGTTGACGGTTAAAAGCGGCTAGGATAATTGCTCCGACACATCCCACGGCTCCGGCTTCTGTGGGTGTGGCTATGCCAAAAAATATACTTCCCAAGATTAACAAAATCAGTAATATGGGCGGAATTAATACTTTGATGATTCGCTGTTTGAGACCGGGTGCTGTGATGACTTCTGTGGGTAAGGCGGGGGCGAGATCCGGGCGTAACCAGGAGGCGATCGCTACATGAATAATAAAGGCGGTGGTCATTAATAATCCGGGAATTACTGAGCCAATAAATAGGTTGCCAACGGAAATTCCTAATTGATCTCCTAGGACTACTAAGACTACACTGGGGGGGATGATTTGCCCTAGGGTTCCTGATGCTACAATTACTCCGGCGGCGAGTCTGGGATTATAGCTGTAGCGTACCATGGTGGGGAGGGAAATTAAGCCCATAGCTATGACGGTGGCGGCGACTACTCCGGTGGTGGCGGCTAGGAGTCCTCCTACTATAATTACTGCGATCGCTAATCCTCCCCGCATTCTTCCGAATAATATTCCCATGGTTTCTAACAGGTTTTCCGCTATGCCTGTTTTTTCTAGCATTGAACCTAGGAAAATAAAATAGGGAATTGCCAGCAGTGTAAAATTGTTCATAATCCCAAATATCTGCTGTGGCATGGCTGACCATAAAATGGGGTCAAATACTCCGAAAATTATGCCAATTAGGGTGAAAATTAAGGCGACACCACCCAGGGAAAAAGCCACCGGATAGCCTAATGCTAACACTATTAAAGCCACGATAAACATGGCAATACTCAACCATTCAACATTCATGCGATCGCTATTTAGCTGAAAATGTCCACAACCAGAAACAAAACTTTTGTATAGTATCATATTCCGGTAACACATACTTGTTAACCTCCATAACTGATGATTAGCCCCCAATGCTCACTTTTGACCGGAAAACTGTATTAATAGCTACATTTTTTGCGGTTGACTTAGCCTAGGATACACGACTAGCCTTAAAGTTAAGTAAAAGTTAAGACCATTTCTCTGTCACCAAGTTAGCTAAGGGTAAATGCTTAATTAAGTCTATGGGCTTGAGTAGATTTATCCATGGTAAAACTAAGCTTGGTGGTATGTAATCGGTCTTAAATTTACTCAAGTAGCATCAACTCTCGGAAATTGGCTAGTAATTAAAAATAAATTGTCAAACTTGTGAGAATTTCCGGCTTCGATTAGTTCCCGTTACAACTGGTAAAATTGATATGATAAACAGAAGATTAGGGCGACGCAAGTTTTTATTGTATGGATCGGCTACCTTGGGTGCTAGTGTACTCTTAAAAGCCTGTGGTACTCCCTCGGAAGATGCCACAACTCAAACTACAGGCGATACGATTAAGGTGGGTATTCTCCACTCTTTAAGTGGAACTATGGCAATTAGTGAAACCACGGTTGTGGAAGCGGAAAAAATGGCGATCGCTGAAATAAATGCAGCCGGAGGTGTGTTAGGAAAACAGATTGAAGCAGTAGTTGAAGATGGCGCTTCTGACTGGCCGACCTTTGCCGAAAAAGCCGAAAAACTCATTGACCAAGACCAAGTGGTTACCGTTTTTGGTTGCTGGACTTCTGCCAGTCGTAAAGCAGTTAAAGATGTGTTTGAATCCCGGAACCATATGTTATGGTATCCCGTGCAATATGAAGGTCAGGAATGTTCTCGGAATATTTTTTATACTGGGGCTGCACCCAATCAACAAATTGAACCAGCGGTCGATTGGCTATTAGAAAATAAAGGTCGAGAGTTCTTTTTGGTCGGGTCTGACTATGTGTTCCCCCGCACAGCCAACACCATTATTAAAGAACAGCTTATGGCTAAAGGTGGCACTACCGTCGGGGAAGATTATCTACCTTTAGGAAATACAGAAGTTACCGGAATCATTACCAAGATTAGGCAGGCATTGCCCAACGGTGGAGTTATTTTTAATAGCCTAAATGGTGATAGTAATGTCGCTTTCTTTAAACAGCTACAGGGTTCAGGATTAACACCGGATTTATACCCGGTTATGTCCGTGAGTATCGCTGAGGAAGAAGTGCGACAAATCGGCCGAGAGTTCCTCATTGGACACTATGCCTCTTGGAACTATTTTCAAACTGTAGAGACCCCAGAAAATCAGACTTGGGTGGAGGCATTTAAGGCTAAACATGGTCAAGACCGGGTTACTAATGACCCCATGGAGGCTGCTTATACTATGGTTTATCTGTGGAAACAAGCAGTTGAACAAGCCGGGACAGCGGACGATTTAGAAGCCGTTAGGGCGGCGGCAATAGGTCAGCAATTACAAGCCCCCCATGGGTTAGTAACTCTTAATCCTAATCATCACTTATCTAAGACTGTGAGAATTGGTCAAATCCGTGATGATGGTTTATTTGATATTATCTGGTCTTCCGATGGTCCGGTTGAACCATTACCCTGGAATCAGTATGTTCCTAGCACCAGGGGTTATGCCTGCGATTGGACTGACCCCGCCCGTGGCGAAAGATTCCGAATGGAAGGGGTTTAAAGGTTCCTAAATTAAGGGCAACTCGGAAGGGTTGCCCTTTCCTAAATAGCCTGAATCTATGTTGTTTAAATCTTGAAAAATGCAAGAACTTGCGATCGCTTTTTTTAATGGCATCAGTATCGGTTCCGTCTTACTCCTAGCGGCTTTAGGACTCTCAATCACCTTTGGATTAATGGGGGTAATTAATCTCGCCCACGGAGAGTTAATGATGCTGGGTGCTTATGCCACATTTGTTGTGCAGAATATCTTTAGACCCCTGGGAGAACCCCTGTTTAATTTCTATATAATCCTGGCTATTCCCGTCGCCTTCATTGTCGCCGCTTTAGTCGGGTTCTTCTTAGAAAGAGGCGTGATTCGATACCTATATGGCAGACCTTTAGAAACCTTATTAGCCACTTGGGGGGTTAGTCTAATTCTACGCCAATTTGTCCGTAGTGTCAACTGGCAAATGGTAATTGGTTTGGGCTTATTTTGCCTCTTGTTTTTTGGGGGGTTATTCTGGGTTAAGCGTCGCCAGGACTGGGAGAAAATTCGCAATTGGGCTATGGGGGTTTTGTTAGTCTTATCTATCGGAATTTCTACAACCGCTAGTATTCTGATTGGTAACGCGGCTGGACAAGTTTTGACTCGACCCTGGTTTAGCGCCCGAAATGTCGATGTTACCGCCCCCGCTTGGTTACGAGGAGGGTTCGCCCTAGGGAATTTTCAAGTTCCTTATGCGCGGGTATTTATTATTATTCTGGGGTTGGTATGTTTGGGGTTGATTTACCTATTTCTTAATCGCTCTAATTGGGGTTTAAGGATTAGGTCAGTAACTCAAAATCGCCAAATGAGTGCTTGTCTGGGTATCCCTACAGACCAGGTTGATGCTTTGACATTTGCCATGGGTTCGGGACTGGCTGGGGTAGCAGGTTGTGCGATTACTTTATTGGGTTCAGTTGGACCGAATACCGGACAAAATTATATCGTTGATACCTTTATGGTGGTGGTAGTTGGTGGGGTGGGAAATTTGCTGGGGACGGTGTTAGCCGCTTTAGTTATTGGTAGCTTAATTTATTTGATTGGTTCGGGAACATTGGCGTTCTTATTATCCTCTGTGGATGTTCTACAGCCTGTGGTCGATTTCTTGAGTTTCTTTGCGACAACCAGTATGTCTAAGGTGTTAGTCTTTGCGCTAATTATTGCCTTTTTGCAAATTAAACCTGCTGGAATTTTCCCGCCGAAAGGCAGAACTGCTGAGTTGTAGATGGGAATTTGCGAACACTTGAAAAATCAACATCTTATCCATGGTTAATTAAGGTTAATTTGGTCATATATATGAATCAGGAAATCGGTAGGGTCGCCCAACAAAAACAGAAGCAACAACAGCGACTCATTGAAATTGGGGTAATTATAGCGATCGCTATTATTTTGGGTGTGATAATGCCTTTAGCTTTGCAACCCTTTAGATTAAAGCTATTGGGGCGTTTCTTATCTCTATCTATTGTCGCCCTCGGTATTGATTTAATCTGGGGATATACAGGGCTGCTAAGTTTAGGACATGGCATCTTTTTTAGCCTGGGAGGATACGCCCTGGCTATGTATTTACAGTTACAGCTTCCAGAAGGTCAAATACCTGACTTTTTTATGCTGTATGGAGTTGAACAACTCCCCTGGTTTTGGGAACCCTTTTATTCCTTTCCGTTTACCCTAGTTGCCATCTTTTTGATTCCGGGTATAGTGGCGGCAATATTGGGATATTTGGTATTTCGTAACCGCATTAAAGGGGTTTACTTTTCCATCCTCACCCAGGCGGCTTTGCTGGTATTTTTTCATCTGTTTAACGGTCAACAAAAATATATCAACGGAAGCAATGGACTCAAAACAGATACCACTATGATTTTTGGGACTCAGGCGGGTTCCCCCGCCGCCCAACTGGTATTTTATGAATTGTCTATTCTGTTGATGATTTTAATTTATTTACTGTGTCGGTGGCTGACCAGTGGGAGGTTTGGGCGTTTATTGGTAGCCATTCGAGATGATGAAAATCGGGTGAGATTTTCCGGCTATGACCCCACCGGGTTTAAGGTTTTGGTCTTTGCTATTTCTGGGGCGATCGCCGGAATTGCTGGGGCATTATATACTGTTCAAAGTGGTATTATCACCCCTAGTTTTATGGAGGTAGCCTTTTCTATTGAAATGGTGATTTGGGTCGCCGTTGGTGGTAGGGCGACTCTGGTGGGGGCGATTTTGGGAACTGTCTTAGTTCGCCTCGGTCAAACCTTCCTCAGTGAACAATTCCCCCAAGTTTGGCTGTTTTTTCAAGGCGCATTATTCTTAATTGTGGTGACAGTTCTCCCTAGTGGTATAGTGGGATGGTTACGGACAGATGGTTGGGAATATATGCGATCGCTATTAGGTTTCCGACAGCCCATAATGACCTACCCTCAACTAGAAGAAGACCCAGAATTGCAACTAGAACGCGAAGAACTTGAGAGTTAATATTGAGTGGATTAATGGACTGGCAATGAACATCTTAGAAATCGAAAATGTTACCGTCAATTTTGATGGATTTAAAGCTCTCAATAACCTTAACTTTAGCATGAAAGCTGGGGAATTGCGGGTAATTATCGGTCCTAATGGTGCGGGAAAAACCACCTTTTTAGATACCATCACCGGAAAAGTTCAACCCACCGAAGGACAAGTTAAATTTAAGGGGCGGAATTTACGAAATATCCCGGAATATAAAATCGCCCGGCTAGGAATTGGTCGCAAGTTTCAGACTCCCAGAGTTTATCTAAATTTGACCGTAGCCGAAAATTTGGTTCTGGTGGTTAATCAAAATAAAAATGTGTTTCCCACCCTATTTCGTCGCCCTATTTCTGGGGAAAAACGAACGGTGGCGGGACTGTTGGAAACGGTGGGTTTAGCAGCCAAAGGAGATTTAAAAGCGGAATTTTTAGCCCACGGTGAAAAGCAGCGCCTAGAAATTGGTATGCTAGTCGCCCAGTCCCCCGATTTATTATTAGTTGATGAACCGGTGGCGGGACTAACTGATGAGGAAACGGAAAACGTCGGTAATTTATTGTTAGCCTTAGCGGAAAGCCACTCAATTATTGTGATTGAACATGATATGGAATTTGTCCGACAAATAGCGCGTCAGGTGACAGTATTACATCAAGGTTCGGTTTTGTGTGAGGGAAATATGGAACAGGTGCAAAATGACCCCAGAGTGATTGAGGTTTATTTAGGAAAAGAGGAGTAAGTAAAATGACATCAACTCAAGCGGATATCCAACCCCATATTATCCCATCAAACCTAATGTTACAGGTTTCTGGTGTGAATGTTTATTACGGAGAAAGCCACATTTTACGCGATGTTGATTTAAGTGTTCCGGTCGGGGAGATGGTTTGTCTAATTGGTCGTAATGGTGTGGGAAAAACTACCTTATTAAAAACCATCATGGGACTACTCAAACCCCGCACCGGACAGGTAAAATTTGCCGATGTTCCCATTACCCAAATTCCCACCCACAAACGGGCTAAATTAGGCATTGGTTATGTTCCCCAAGGGCGAGAAATTATCCCCCGCGTCACGGTGCAGGAAAATCTCCTGTTAGGCTTAGAAGCCTCTGGGGAAGTCGGGAGAGGTAAAAGAGAAATACCAGAGGATATTTTTGATTTATTCCCAGTGTTAAAAACTATGCTGTCTCGTATGGGGGGAGACCTTAGCGGTGGTCAGCAGCAACAGTTAGCGATCGCCAGGGCGTTAATGGGAAAGCCACGTCTATTAGTCTTAGATGAACCCACAGAGGGCATTCAACCTTCAATTATCCTAGAAATTGAAGCAGCGGTGCGGCGGATTATTGAAACTAGGGGAATTTCTGTGCTATTGGTGGAACAGCATTTACACTTTGTCCGCCAAGCCGATCGCTATTATGCCATGCAAAAAGGCGGAATAGTTGCCTCTGGCTTAACCGAAGATCTCAGCGCGGAACTAATTAAAGAGTTTTTGGCGGTCTAAATGCCACCATTAATCATCTGACGTATTTCTAAAGCAGTTGCTGGGGCTAATAACACGCCGTTGCGGTAGTGTCCCGTAGCGAGTAGGACATTACCAAAACCCGCCAAAGGACCGATAACGGGGGCGGGTCTACCTTCGGGACGGGGCCTTAGCCCATGCCATTGGTGGATAATTTCCCCTTGGGCGAGGGCGGGACAAATAGCGATCGCCCTTTCCAGAAGAAAATCAACTTGTTGTAGTTGCGGTTGGACTTCCCCGCTGGGGTCTGGAAATTCCACGGTTGCACCCACCCAATATTCAGAACCCCCCAAAGGTACAATATGCACATCATCTCCTGTAATCACAGGTTGGGGATGATTACCCCCCAAAGGTTCACGAAAGCGGAACTTGAGGGCTTGTCCGAGGACGGGTTTAATGGTTAACCCAGAGGGCAAAGATTGGCTCTGAAGTAGGGGTGTAGTCCCCAAACCCGCCGCCACCACCACCCAGTCAGCCGGAAGGCTTCCAGAGTCAGTATTTAGGCGCTGACAGAGTTTCTGACCATGACCCAACTGGGTAATTTCCCAGCCCTCGACATTAACACCAAAGTTAAATGTAGCCCCATTTTTTTGGGCGGCTTCGACCAAAGCCTTAGTTATGGTTGTGGGGTTAACTTGACGATCGCTTGGGGAATATATAGCCCCTGTGACTCGCGAACAATCAATCTGGGGATAATGCGATCGCACAGTTGGCTGATCCATTAACTCCAGATGAAAACCTTGTTCACGGCGGATAGTAGCTAATTCCTGCCAACGATGCCAATTTTCCCCCTCAAACCCTAACATCAAAATCCCTTGGCGGTTAAAAGGAATGGCATACCCATTACAGGCTTCCAATTCAGGAATTAGGGTTTCATAGCGAGCCATACTGTCGCGCCGTAAAGCCCAAGCCCGCCCCTTGGTTTTGTGACTGATGACCCCCATTAATACCCCCAAAGCGGCGGCGGTTGACTGGGTAGCGGGTGGATGACGATCTACCACGGTGACGGTTAACCCCGACACCAGACTAAGTTCATAGGCGATCGCCGCCCCGATAATGCCACACCCGACAATCACAACCCTAGTCATAAGCCACTATACCGCCTTCCCTAACTACCTATTCCCTAAACTTGGGGAAATTTGCTCAAAAACAAATCCAGGTCTTTCAGGGCTTCCTGATAGCTGATAGCAGCCTGTTGGCGATCGGCTTTAGCCGCCGCCTCACTCATATCCTGTAAATGCTCAAACACCTCGCGGGACAACTTGCGGGCTTCTGGTTGTTCATTGGGAAGTAGGTTGCGAACTACATAGTTCATTTCCTGAAGTACAGTACCAAAGGGACCGTGAGCAAAATTATCGATATTGATCCAGTCACCCTTTTGGATATAACCTGCCAGTTCTGTGGTGGAGCGATCGCGTATAGCCGCGATATTAGACTTATACTCCTGGATTTTTTCAAGCTGAATACTGCTATAGCTGGGAGGTTCCACCGCCACAGGAGAACTGCAACCCACCACGAAGGCGGTTACAAATGCCAAAACACAAGCCAAAATTGAACGATAACGCTTCATAACCAAAATTGTTTTTTTGAAATCTGCTCCGATTTGCACAAAGCACAAACGGTTTAACAAACCATTGTGGCAGAAAACATCTACCACAGCTTATTGAATTGATAAATTAGGCTAAACACAGGGTCAAGCTACCCTTTGGGTCGGAATTGCTTTTCTACCAAACTGGCTATGATATCTCTGGGCATTAACCGAGGTAAGTTGACAATAATCTGATTAGAGATGCCTCCGGTCACCAGGGTAGAGTCTTTTTTGTCTAAGCTAGAGAGGGTTTCCTTCACCACTTCGGCGGCGCTGGCATAATTGTTACCAGAGCTTTTCATGGACTGGGGAAATTCGGCATTTTCAAAAAAATTCGATTCTGTCGGGCCAGGACAAAGGCATAAAATCCGCACCCCTGTATCCTGATTTTCTGCCCATATAGCCTGACTAAAGTTGACCACAAAGGCTTTAGTGGCAGAGTATACAGACATATAGGGTAGGGCTTGATATCCGGCGATCGATGATACATTGACGATCGCCCCAAAGCGGCGGGCTTTCATCACCCCCAGGAATAGATAGGTCAACTCTACCAGGACGGTAACATTGAGTTGCACCATTGCCAATTGTTTAGTGAGCGATCGCTCATCCAAAGGTCCATAGTCCCCAAACCCGGCATTATTCACCAGCAGATCCACCGTCTCAGGTCCCCCCGCCACCTGGTCAAAGATTACCTGTCCGGCGTTGGCTTCGGTGAGGTCTTGGCTGATTACCTGGACTTTTACCCCATATTGGGATTGTAACTCCCCGGCTAACTTTTCCAGTTTATCTTGCGATCGGGCTACCAAAACCAGATCGCCCTTTTGGGCTGCTATTTGTCTAGCAAAGGTTTCACCAATACCGAATGAAGCCCCTGTTACTAACGCTTTTTGGATTTGCATGATGTGATCTTCAAATATTACCGTTGACGCAGAATGCCAAACACACAAGTATACCCATGCAAAAATGTAGCATTTCCCACGGGTCCGATTTCACCATTACAGAAAAATCCCGTTAGGGGTATTTTAAAATACTCCCGAAACAGATTCGAGTCAAAATCTGGCTGACCATAAAGATTTTCTCCCCGTCCCAAACAGGAAAATATCAGCGCCCCTTCCGTGGCCACTGGTGCCGTCGTTTCTGTCAGCTTCTGGTGACCACTTAGCAAGCCTTTCAAGTCTTCCGCAGAAGTGCGACTATCGCGCAAATGAAACTGAATGCGTTGTCCTGGTCTAACGCGATCGCCTATAGCCATAGCCCCCACTCTGGGGTCAACTCCCATCAAATTACGAATTAAAAAATCCCCCGATTCTAATTTAGCTTTAAACTCATCGCGCGCCACACCCACAAATAACGAATTTTGAGCCAGTTTGCGGTCATCTTCCCCCAATTCCGCTATCAATTCCTGTAGTGCTTCTAAAGGCGCAACTTCACGGCGATCGTTAATATTCAGACCATCAGTTTCCGAACATTTCTCCACCGTCAAGATAATATTTCTTTCCCCTTCACTCACCCGATAAGGCTCCCCAATGGGACGACATCCCTGGGCGACAATAGTTTCCAAGACAATATTTCCCGTTAAGGCCACTCCCACAGCTTCAGCAGAGTACATCTCGCCGTTACAAAATACAGCCGTCGCCCGACCCATCATCCCAGAACTAGCTAATCCTCCCACTTTCGGCGATTCTGGATAGGCATAATCTAACCCTTGGAGTAGATCATTAATCTTCCCATAAAACGGGTCAATCAACAAAATAAATTGAGGGTCATTTTGGGGATGAACCCCAATTAATTCTACCCAGTCCTCTGGGGGGTTATCTAAATCAGGTAGATCATTGGTATTTAGATGAAACGGACAAATATCAACCCCCGGAAGATGGGCTAAACATAAGCATAATGCGGGTTTACCCTCGATTTCTTTTACCTGTGTTTCCGTCTGCATACCAACTATACCGCCACCTGTACAGCCAATTAGCACCCGCACCGAAAGCTGTTCCGCTAATAATGGCATGAGTCTGGGATAATCACTGCTAAACGCCGAAGAGATAAACACCAAACCTAGATCTGGCGAAGATTTCAGCGATTCTTGACATTGTTTAACTACCTCCGTCACTGCTGCTTCTAACGATGGACGAGTGGAAATCGCGCTGACCCACTCCATGGGTCCTGTTGTATTTATCATTATCCTAAAGTTGCTATCACGTAAAACTCCTGGGAGGGTTGGAAGCTCCGTGATTGATCACGGAGAGGAAAACCGACTCAAGCGGCTGACCGCCGCCAGCACCCCCTTGCGGGGTGGAGGGGTATGGTTGCCCCTCCATGGAGCTATGGTTGGCTCCGACTCCCTTGCGGGGTAATGTTTGCGCTTGCGCTAACGCGCACGCTGCGCGAACGCCAATGTTCAGAGTCGGTACTATCCAAATCGCACGTCCTTAACCCCTTAGAGATGTTTAACGATTCGGTTCTAGGGCCTGGAACTAGCACGCATTCCAGGGTAGGAACTTTAACTCTTGCTCTGAACGGAGCCAGTTAAGGCTATAGCTGGTCAGCTACCTGAAAGGGGGGCACGAAGCCCCCGTGCTTCAGCCGGGGGTGCTGACTTGATTTATGGTGGGTTACGAGAAATATTAAAAGATTACTTCCGATTTTGGGTTGACGCTTTCGAGTGATCTATTACAAACTATGGGCAGCCTAAATCGATCTGATGTAGGGAACTATCTCAATGATTGCCTGCTATGATAGTTGATTGGGTCAGGCTTTTGGTAAAATTTGTAAGATTGGACAAGAGGTTATATGAACAACAACATTGACGAAATCATCGAAAAAGAACGGGAAGAAGCCCGTATCATCTGTGATATCAAAGGCGGAACCTCCCCAGAGTGTGCCGCGGCTTGGGATGCTGTAGAAGAAGTTCAGGCGGAGTCGGCTCATAAAAAGCAAAAACCCAAGAAAAGCTCTTTTGAGGTTTATTGTGACAATAACCCAGAAGCCGCAGAGTGCCGGCTTTACGACGATTAACTGCCCCTGGTTTACCTAACTCCCCTAGCCTTGGCTAAATCGCCATGCTAGGGGGCATCCTTGACCCATAATGGGTCATATTTTTTCGGTTTTGGGAAAACTGACCGAAATTGTCTTGGGTCGCTCCTGCACTGTCTCAGCACTCTCTATCAAAATATAATGTTAAACCCCATATCCATAGCTGCTACTCCGTCAAGTCTGGAGACTTGGGTTTGGATGGATTACAGACTCGCGGTTATATTTACGATTATCCTTCCCCTAATTTTACTGATTTGGGCTCTCGTCAAAAAGCTGGAAGCTATTACTCACCTGTTGATTATCTATTGGCGGGTCGCTAGTCTGTTGATGATTACCCTTTATCTGATGATCGCCGCTATCCCCATAGGTTTTATTTGTGCGATCGCTTCTCGTATCCTCATTCCAATTAGTTTATGGTTTTGGGTCGATCTCAATGAGGAAATCGAGGATATGCAGCCTTCCCCCTTAAAATTGACCCTCACCAGTTGGCGATGGGCTATTACTGTTTATAATGCGATCGGGGCCTTGATTTTTCTCCCTTCCCTCCGATGTGCTTTTTTAGGCGCTGAGGATTTATTGGCTGACCCCGGCTGTAGAATTTGGCTTGACCCCCCTTGGATGTATAAAGAGATTTTTCATCCCGGTTGGAATCCCCCATTTTTGGGCTTTTTGGCAATTGTCGGCCTCTTAATTTATGTCGGATGTTTTGCCTATTTTGTTGTCATTCGTCTCGGAAGACAGGGACGTTCTGCTACCGGAAATTAATCTGATGCAAGATACCTTGGAAAATTACACCAAAAAACATCCTGGGGAAGTTTTGCTCGTGCGGGTCTCAGTTGACGGCGAATTAGATGAGATTGCCATTTTTAAGGGTTTTTCTAGTTCTCTCATGCGACCTACTGCTTTTGACCCGGATATTCCCGTTTTACCTGACCATGCCGAAATTTTGGAGATAGATCGCCTCGTCAGTCCCTATGACCCCGCCAACCCTAAATATATTCAACGAGGATTGACTTGGGATACAATGCACAGCCTACTCTAGCCACTTTTTCCCACTTCCATGATCACCCCGCATCATCACGTAAAACTCCTGGGAGGGTTGGAAGCTCCGTGATTGATCACGGAGAGGAAAACCGACTCAAGCGGCTAAAGCCGCCAGCACCCCCTTGCGGGGTGGAGGGGTATGGTTGCCCCTCCATGGAGCTATGGTTGGCTCCGACTCCCTTGCGGGGTAATGTTTGCTTCGCCAATGTTCAGAGTCGGTACTATCCAAATCGCACGTCCTTAACCCCTTAGAGATGTTTAACAATTCGGTTCATGAGCCTGGAACTAGCACGCATTCCAGGGTAGGAACTTTAACTCTTGCTCTGAACGGAGCCAGTTAAGGCTATAGCTGGTCAGCTACCTGAAAGGGGGGCACGAAGCCCCCGTGCTTCAGCCGGGGGTGCTGACCTTGTTATAATTGGATGATCGAGCAGGCAATCAGGGGCTATGCAAAATCAACCTTCCATTAAACAAGCTAGGCTGGGTGATCCGGAGGCGATCGCATCCGTCATTCAACACATCCTCCCCCTTGAGGATACCACTGTTTACACCCAGCTCAAAAATGATTATCTCGAAATCACCCTAGAATCTCCAGAACTTCCTCATCAGGATTATTCCGTTGATTTAGTTAAACAAATTATTAGTCAAATTCAGCCTCAGCATATTACCAACATTGTCGTTCAAGGTCGAGAATTAGGGCAATTTAACCCCGCCTGGACTCAATCTCTTGACATCACTCAAACCCCCACTCATAAACCACCCAAGCTATCAGCATATCGCTTTCAATGGCCGCGATGGTTCCCTTATCCTAGTTCCTGGTTAAGGGCAACTTGCTTATTTTTATGGGCTTTTATTGTCTTGACTATTTTCGCGCGATGGGGGGGGTTTTGGAGTTCTTTTATCTATGATATATCAAATAATCATCACCTAGCATTGTTGATTTTAGCTATTAGCTTAATTGCAGCAATTGCCGTTTTTTCCTATAGCCATCATTTCATAACATCCGCTTTTAAAACACCTCGAAAATTCTCCAAATATCCCGGTTCACAGAGTATTTGGGAAGGCATACTAGCTGTAATTTTCTTATTTATAGCTACATTAATCTTTCTGATAGTTGTTGTGCCTTTTTATCCTGAAAGCTGTTCCATATACAGCTCTTATTGTCATGTAAGATATTGGGAATCAGCCGAATTGGTAGTTAGTTCAGGTATGTTAGTTTCCTTTATTTCAACCCTGTATTTATATCAGGCGGAATTCTTAATCAGAAAGCACATTTCTCGCCAACAAATCTTAAAATTTGCCTCCATTGCCGCCGTTTCATGTATCATTATGATTAGCTTGCCCATAGGTTATAGGAACTTAGAATACATCAAAGTTATAGTGACCAATATTGTCGCCAATTCCCAAAGTCTAATCGCTACCACAACCCAACAAACAACAGAACCCCTAATTAATTCCGAACCCGCACCACAAGTAGAGATAGACCCACCCACGGAACCCGCACCACAAGTAGAGATAGACCCACCCACAGAACCCGCACCACAAGCAGAGATAGACCCACCCACAGAACCCGCACCAGCAGCAGAGATAGACCCACCCACAGAACCCCTAGTTAATTCAGATCCTTTTGGTGAAGCCGTCCGCAAAGCCATAGAAGCAGCCAATTTAACCCAAACTGCTCAATCAAAACAGGACTGGGAAACCATAGCGCGAAATTGGCAGCTCGCCAGCCAACTCATGCAGGAAGTCTCCTTTGATGACCCTAATTATCTAACTGCTCAAGATCGGGCTGTTCTCTATTACAATAACTACAATTACAGCCAGACCATGGCCACTCAAGCCACCAGCGAAAATTAACCTGCTTTTAACCATGATTTAAACAACCTAAGACAAAATCAGGATGGCGGTTATGTTGGGGGATTATCAGTAGTCCGGTACAATGGCGATCGCTATAACCATCGGCCGAGAGTGAACTATCCTCAGAGTCAAAGGCTGGGAAACTAGCCACTAGCAACAACCAAGACTCTGGGGAAACAACTATTTCCGAAAGTTGGAAAAGATTAGACAGTTAACCACCATTAATCATAATTAACTATTACCCAAAATCATGGCTAAACGAACTGGTACGCCTCCCGTTGTTTACATTGTCATTTTTATCATCATTGGGGGTGTAGGTTATTGGTATTTGAGCCAAAACTCCTCTCCACAACCTGATAATTTAACTACAGTCACAGTGTCCCCACCTTCCACCGTATCCCCTCCACCAACCTCTAATAATACCACCTTTAGCCTACCGACATCAGTTCCTAATGGTACAACTATCAGCATAGATGGTTCTACCGCAATGGTCGCTTTTAATCAAGGCTTAAAATCAAGTTTTGAAAGACAGTTTCCCGGAAGCATAGTTAATACCCAAGCTACCGGAACTGAGAAAGGTATACAAGCATTGATGGCCGGACAAATTGACCTGGCTGCGGTTTCTCGTCCCCTGACTTCTGAAGAGAAAAATCAAGGGTTAGTTGAGGTTCCCATTGCTACAGATCAAATTGCTGTAGTAGTGTCTATTAATAACCCTTTCCGACTGGGGTTAACCTCAGACCAAATTCAGCAGATTTTTACCGGAAAAATAACTAATTGGTCAGCAGTTGGTGGTCCTGATGCAACTATCCGAGTTATTAACCGACCTCCCATTAGTGGAACTCATCAAATGTTCCAAGAAATTGCTCTCCAAGGTCAGAATTTTGGCACTACATCTAATATCACTACTCTTCCCCGTGACGAAACTACTGGAATGCTAAGACAGCTTAATAATGATGGTATTGGTTATGCTACTTACTCTCAGGTGGTAAATCAGCAAACTGTGCGGGTGGTCGCTATTGATGGGGTGACACCAGAAGCTACTAACTATCCCTATCAGCGACCATTATCTTATGTTTACAAAAATCCAGCAAGTCCACCAGTCCAGGCATTTTTGGGTTATGTAACTTCCAGTCAGGGAACACAAACTATATCTGATATTCAACAATAGATAATCAAACTGCCTTGATTAATTCATAATTCATAATTATATCTGCCTACAGTAATTAGGGCGGGTTGATTCATGTTAGTTAACCCGCCCCTATGGGACTATTTACCCTTTTGTTGATTTTTCGCCTGTTCTAAGGCGATTTCTTTCATGGCTTGGAATGAATTAGAATTAGAGGAACCTTCGATCGCTTTCACCGCCAAATCTTGAACTTGTTTTAGAGCGGAGTCTAGTTGTTTGGAGATGCTTTGAATGCGATTTTCTTGATTGCTAATGGTTTCGCTGAGGGATTTAACTCGCAGTTCGTAGAACTGTTTTTGCCCTTCCACTTCTTTACCCCATAAATCTGCCTTAATTTTAGCTTGATAATTGCCGATATTCCGCCCCATGTCTTTACCTTTTTTAATGGCATCTTCCAGGTTTTGCTCAAATTCTGCCACCTTAGTTTTAACTTCTAAGTGTTCTTGTTCTCGTTGAGCGATCGCCGTTTCTTTTTCTAACCATTCTTGCTGCTTTTGCTGTTGCAATTCCTCAAGCTGTTGGTAGAGTTCCGCCTGATTTTGTTGATATTGTTCTTCGTCTAAGTCTCGCTCAAGCTGGAGGTTATATTGATAACTTTCCTGGTCACGCTCCCGGTTTTTAGTCTCCGTCTGATTGCGTTCTTTAACTAACTGTTGATGTTCTTCTTTTTCCTTCTTCCAGGTGGCTTGTTGTCCTTGCCATTCCTGTTCTAAAGTCTCCTGGCGATCGCTTAATTCCTCCTCAAATTCTTTAAAACTCTGATGATACTGCTCAATTAAAACATCTAAAGTATCATCACTTATTGACTCAATATTATGCAGTTCTAGCAAATGCTGTTCCGCCTCTGCTACCCCATTTCGTAATTCTTGCAGTCGGGTAGCTTCTGAGGTTAACTGGTCTGATAATTCACTAATTACCCCCCCAAAACTTGACTGAAGTATAGTTAAGTTATCTAGGGTAGATTGCAATTTTGACTTATTAAACTTAGGAGGTTGTGCGGGTGGTGTAACCGTCTTCACGGGTGTAGTTGCTGGGGGTGTAGGCGGCGGTGGTGGCGCGGCGGCGGGGGATTTACTAATCTCTGCTTTCAGAGCTTCCTGTTCTTTTTGCAGTTCATGATAGGCTGCTAAAATTTCGGCTTTTGTGTTGCGATCGCTAATTTTTGCCATGATCATTTATCTCCGATTTTTGCGAGTTTAATATTTCCGAAATTATTGATTGTTACGATTCCCAGAAAACGCTCTCATTGCCAAATCTTGAGCCTGTTTCATGGTTTCCTGTAACTGTGCCGACAAATTCGTGATTTGTTCATTTTGTCGCTCAATAGTTGCTTCTAAAGATGCCACTTGCAATTCATATCCCTGTTGATTAGATTCCCATTCCTTAGCCAACAGATCCGCCTTCACTTTCGCCTCGCGAGTAGCTTCTTGAATCGCCTCTTCTTTAGCTTTATTTAAAGTCTGTTTTAACTCTTCCTCAAAGGTCGCCACCCGTTGGCGATCGCTCTCAAATTTAGCCTGTTCCGCATTCAACACTTTTTCCCTTTCCTGCCAATTTTTCTGCTTCTCTTTAGTGGTTTCTTGAATCCCACGTTCTATGCGACGTTTCGCTTCCTCATATTGATCAGTTTCAATTTGTCGCTGGCGCTGTAAATTATAGCTATAATCCTCCGCTTCCTGCTGACGATGTTTAGCAGTATTTTCTTGATATTCAGCCACAGCCGCTTCAAAGTCCTGTTCCTCTTTTTCCCATAACTTACGTTCCCTAGCTATCTCTTTTTCCAGGCTTTCTTGGCGTTGGCTGGCTTGTTCCTCTAACAAGTTCATCTTTTCTTGATGTTCTTGGGTTAAAAGATGCAGAACATCAGCCACAACCCGAATTTTCTGGAGTTCCTCCAGTTGCTGAGATTGAATACTAATACCCCGTTTGATCGCATCTAATTTCGCAGATTCGGTTTCCAGTTTTTCCGAGAGTTCCGTGATTACACCACTAAAATCTAGCTGTAAATCTGCTAATCCTTTCACCAGGCTATCAACCGTATAAGTCGCCGCCTGTTCCAGAACCTGTTTCCGTTTCTCCCGTTCGGCTTGTTCTTCTTTCGTGGCTACCTTGGAAACTATATTTTGGCGATCGCTAATAATTTTAGAGAACGCCGCCATAATTTGAGACTGGGTTTCTAAAGATGCTAATTTGCTCATTATTTCACCTCAAATGCTAATTTTAGAGTCAGAAAATACCCCAAAAATGGCTAACTTAACTCTCTTGGGTATCGACAAATCTCCGGATTTTAGCGATACTTATATCTGAGTTGTTTTGATGCTCACTTCTAGCGGGTTTATCCGGGTTTAAAGTTGCTAAAATGGCGCGGAAATTGGGGCAGCGATTACCTTCCCAGCAATAGCAACCATCCATTAATCCGATTAGCAAAGACTTCAAACGTTGATTTTCTTCGAGAACAGCCTGATAGTTTGTCTGAATTGATTTTACCACAAAACTAATATGTTGCAAATCATCAGATAGACTGGAAATATCTTCTAGGGTATGATTTCGGAGGCGATCGCTTAAACTCAAGTTTTCCAGCAGTTGACGTTCCCACAAATCCTTTCGCGTTAACCGGACTACATTTTTCATCAGATACCCTCTAAATTTCAACTGGCTAACCCTCCCCTCGGTAAGAGGAGAGTTAAGCTATCCATCCGATTCAATCCCTAAGACACTGCTACCGGAACTTGTTGATCATTAACCGGAGGTAACATCATCTCATTGTCGCGATCTGAGGGAGAATGAGCCGCCATTAAACAAGCCACTTCATGGGGTGACAAATTATCCAAACAGATCATTTGTCGGGTTCCTTCCAAATCAATCATACGGGACAGGTTAGCCGGATCAGCTAAAACCGCCGCCGCCTGTTCTAAAATCGACCAATCACTACGTTCTACCCAAGACCACTTTAAACTATAGTAATTAATCGGTTTTACCACTCCATTTTCATCCGGTTTCTGACCAGAATGGCGGACAAATTCCGGCACAAAAATCCCCATAGCAGGTTCTACACCTTGGCTTTGTACAGAAGCCACCAACCGGTTAAAATCACTGAGAGAGCGACTTTTAATATAAGTGACCAATACAACACCTTGGGGGAGTTCTCCCGATTCAGCTACAAACCAAATTTGTCCCCATAATGTGTTGTTAGTTTGCCCTAAACTGCCAAAAAATTTGCTAAATTTGATAATCGTCATCGAGCATTTAGAGCCATATTCTTCATCTCCAATCATCCATTTTCCCGATTGGCAATTATTACGGACAGCGATCGGCATTTCCGGCACTAGCATCGCTTCTTTGTGCTTACTTCCAAATACAGAAATTGTGGGTTTTTCGTTAGTTTTATTCATGGTTTCTACAACTCGTGAAAATGTGGACAAAATCAGCGTTTAGCGAATCACAGAAACTGTTTTTTCTGGTTCGGGATAAGTAGATAATGGTTGGGGTTGTGCTTTCAAAATCTTTAAGGCGGCGATCAGTTTCTCTAAAGTGTCCGTGTGAGCGGCAGTAAAATGAATGCTAAATCCTGTACCGTCGCGCGTATAACCCGGACAGACTAGGGACGCTGAACCTAGTTCCTCATGGGTGGCAATATAGAGCCAGTCGTGATCATTTAGTTGGTAATGGGTATCAGTCCAAGTCCTGAGCATGGGATCTGTCCTCCGGTTCGCCATTTCACCCAACATCTGGAAGCCTTAGACTCTACATCTATGGCATGATGTGGTTTTATTGACAGTTGAGCGCTATCAGTAGAGCCTTGGCAGTTGATGCTTTGTTCAACTACATCTATACTAACAAGTGTTGATGGTTTCGTCAAGTTATCAGTTGAAATTTTGTTCAAGGTGTCTTATAATAGAGACCAGGAGGACAATGCCGTGGACGAAACACAAACTTTTGGTAAATTGATCCGTCAGGCTCGCAAGGATAGGGGCTACTCCCAGCGAGAACTGGCGGGGTTGCTTGGTGTGGACTTTACCTATCTATCAAAGCTAGAGAACGATCGCGCTGATTATGCTCCCAAAGAGGAGGTAATCCGGGGTTTAGCGCGAAATTTGGGCATAGATGAGGAGGAGTTAATCTTTTTGGCGGGACGCATTCCCCACCATTACGAGAATTTCCTCAAACAGAATAACCGGGAGATCACAGCGCTATTTCGACGACTTCAGGAAAACCCTAATTTTGCTAAACAGGTATTTGATGCAGCTTCGGGGAAAGATAAGTGAGTATTCTCAAACCCTATCGCTTTTATGCGAAAGAATCTATTGAACGTCGCGCTGATCAGATTCTTCAGCGCATGGCGGCTACCCCTAATTTTGCTCCTCAGTGGCCTTTTGAGTCGAGTTTGGTGGCGGACTTTTTGGATTTGGGGGTAGTATGGGATTACATACCAGCGGACGAACAAGGGGCGATCGCCGCCCGCATTATTCCCGCCTCTAGACAAATTGAGATTAACGAAGAGATTTTAGAAAAACCCCAAGGGTTTATCGAGTCTACGATCGCCCATGAAATCGGACACTGGGTCCTTCATATTAATCAGGATGAGGTGGACGGGGTAGCTCGACAGTTAGAATTGAATCTGGGAAATTACGGTTGGTCATCCTCAACAGCCCAGGAACCATTTGTCTGTCGCAGTGGTGCGGTTTCCTCTCAAATTGCTTCCATTGAATGGCAGGCTCAATATTTTGCCAGTTGTCTGCTGATGCCTCGTCATATTTTGGAGGAAAAGCGATCGGGTCGCGATCTCAGTAAGTGGTCTCATCTCTACAGTATTAGGGATGAGTTGGGGGTGAGTATTTCTAATCTGACTAACCGCCTACAAGATTTGGGTTGGATTACTATTCCCAAAGGTCAGCGCCAAATTTATCTGGGAGAAGCTGATTTAAACAAGCAACAACGGTTATTCGGTTAGGCTGGGGATTTTCAACATCACCCCAGCAATCAACCAGTAATAAACGGCAACGGGGTCGGTATCGAGAGGATACCAGTAGGGGTTGTAACCGATGATGATAATAAAAATCCAGAAGACAATACCATCATTTCTCAGATGAGAATTGCGGACTTGATGATAAGATTTGAAACCTTCGATCATCAGGGTGGTTACCAATATTAAAAAGGCGATCGCTCCTATGATGCCTAATTCGTAGATGAGTTTAGAATAATAGGTTTCTAGTAGCCGTGTGCTACCTAGACTGCGGGTGGCATTAGTCCCTCGTCCGAGTCCATTACCTAATAAGCCTCCGCTATTTCTGAGAGTCCACTGAGTTTGATCTATGACAAATTCGGGAGGGGGGGATGCTATCCAGCGTCCGGTAAAACTTTCAATTCGTCCCTCGGCTAGATTGGGAAATATGACGAGGGTAGTTAACAAAAATAGTCCGATGGCTAAAAAGCTAATTAATAATCGCTTCCAACGAGATATATGACTGGTGGCAACCATTAATAATATCAGCACCACAGGTACGGCCAAAAAAGCGGTTCTCTGACCTGAGATGACGGCATTTATCATGATTAAGAATAGGGAAAATCCGCCAGTTATCTGCCAAGTGATTTTCGGGTCATTGAGGGCAGTTAGAAAAGCAAAAAAGGCACTGGAAATTAAAAACCATGTCCAATGCCATGGGGAGACAAAGGTTCCGGGAAGTCGGATAAAATTGGCTTCTGGTAGGTAGCCCAAAGAACCCCCAACTAGACACTTGCGCTGTAGGTTGGCTGTTAGTAAAAGATGGGGTTCTAAGCCGCTATTGTCTGGACAAACGCCTGTGATGACTAACCAAAATTGAGCGATACCTAGCAGACAACATACTATGGCTAAAACTACCTGTAAACGATTGAGGAAATAGACATCTTTACTTTTACGGATCAGGTAATATCCACAGGTGATTAGGGGGATATATCCGATTAAGATGGCTAATCCGAAAATCCCCATAACTATGGGAATTCCCCTAGGGTCATCACTAAAATGTTGCCCTCCATTGACGATAATTAGGTTAATTAAAGCAATCCCCACAAAGATTAATAGGGGGATTTTGAGATTTTTATTAATCAGAATTTCTTTGCCTTCACGAATTAGAACAACCAGCATTCCTAAGAGTGCGGGAATGTAAAATAATATATTTTTCAGTAAGTGAAAAATAGGTCGATCATCCCCTACCCAATAGGCGATCGTCCCCGCCAAAGGTAAATAAATCAGTAAACCCCATAATCCTTGGCGGGGATATCGGTAGGATAAAGCCGCACAGAAAATGGTGATAATTACATAAATAATCGCGATCGCCCCTAGGTCATTTCCAAACATGACCATAGCGACAATTAATGAGAAAACACTCACCCAACCCAGATAGGGAACTAAGCCTGATGTGTGATTAAATAAAGATTCGGAGTCGGTGACTGTAGGTATCTCGTTTTCTTCCTCTGTGAAAGCGGAGGAATGAGGGGGAGATTCATTTTGATACTGTAATGATGAAGGATGATTGTTGGGTTCTGACATGGATGCACTTTACCCTTACTAATTGTCACCCTGATTCAAATTCGATCGCCCAAATTTGACAAATTCGTTGCTGCTTTTGGGACGGTAGTTGATGGTAGACACTAAGTATCTCTTGGTGGGTGAAATCAACAATTAGGGCAGATATTTGGTTAGGATTTTTAGTCCTGACCAAGGCAGATTTTAATTGTTCGAGATCAGCCATTCGTTAATTAAGTTATTCAGATGGGGAATTGGGGGACTCCGAGGGTAGCGGTGAATTGGTTAAGTCCGTTGGCGGGTTGACTGTCCGATCACCCTCGGAATTGGGACGCGGGTTCATATCCTCGGATTCTAGGGTTTCGGTAAATTCGGTTAATTGTTGAAAGAGGCGATCGCTGATCCTAAACATGATCGGATCTTCTGGCTGATTCTCTGCCATGTCCTTGACTCCACGAATTTAGATCAGTTGTTTAACCAAGGGGATGATAATTCCGATTAGAGACCCCCCCAATAGGGAAAATAAGCATAAGATACTGACCCCAAAGCCAATCATCCGCTTTTCCGCCGCCTGATAGTATCCCCACGCATAGAGAATGCGCCCAACTATCCATACTGCCCCCAAACCCGCAGCCACTAAGGGACTGACAAACTCAGAAAACAGCCACAACGCTGGAAGGAACATAATTAACTGTTCTAGGGTATTTTGCTGTACCCGCAAAACTCTTTCAAAGTTGGGATCGCCTGTCATGTCAGGAGGCATAACCTTATATTTCATTCTAGCTCTACCTACGTTGATGGTGACAACCAGGTATAGGATAAGCGCAGATGCAGTGATTAGGCTTGGCCAAGGTGACATAGATTGATTGCCTCGTGAGTATCTACCACAATATTAACCTGCTTCGCCATTTTGGGTGGGAATTTCTCCGTATCTACCCTCAGACAGGTTTTTAGCCCATTGTGATCACAGTCACATAAATTTGGTCAAATGATCACAATCATTCAAACTAGCCGATCACGAGACTTTTTCAGGATTATCACGGTATCGGCGGATAGTCGTCACGGCAATCTTACGGCAGATCGTCAATAATCGATATTGTTGAAACCGAGAGATAGGTAAGTTAACCGTGATTCTGAACCCACAACTATTAAATCTTATTTCCATCGAAAAGTCAAGATATTTCCAGGAAATTAATCTGAAGTCCAAGCTGGAAGTCATCTTCACTAAAATGGTCAGCAAGTTGGGTTTAAATAATCACCAAAACTTGCATCATGAACATCCCCATTTTTCGAGGAACTATCAAGATAATACTACCATGAATATTGACATCCTAAATCGCCCAATAGTTCAGGACATTTTAGTTGATAGTAATACCATGGAGAATATTGATCAATATCCCATTAACATCCTCCACAATATTGCTCTAGCGGAAACTGTATCGTAAGATTTACTATCAAAATATCAGGATTCGGCAGCTACAGCAAGAAAACAGAAAGCTGAAAGAACTAGCTTTTTTGGATGATTTAACGCAATTAGCAAATCGACGTAAGTTCTATCTTTATATGGAACATACTTTACCAAGCCAAAAAGGACAACCCATCTCTTTAATTCTCTTAGACATAGATTTTTTCAAGCCCTACAATGATAATTATGGTCACTTAGCGGGAGATTTATGTCTGCCAAGAATTGCCAAAGCTATTCAAGAAGCTATCACGGCTTCTCATAAGCAAAAGCCCTACTTAGCCGCCCGCTACGGTGGTGAAGAGTTTGCGATTATCCTACCGGGTCTTAAATTAAAAGAAGCCCTGAATGTAGCGAACCAAATTCGCCTGAAGGTTTTGGCTAAAAATATCCCCCACTGTGGGTCTGAGATTGGTTCATGTATTACGCTAAGTGCGGGAGTTGCCAGTCAAATTATTGGGGATGATTTATCACCAGAAGACCTGATATTAAGTGCAGATAGGGGATTGGATCAAGCGAAAAATAGCGGGCGTAACCGAGTTTTATCAGAGTCTTGATTGGCAATTAATTCTCCTAAAGTTTTCATAGCCATATCTATTTTGGGGGACCAAAGTAAACCACAATTTAAGCGAAAGCAGTTTTGATAGTTTCCTGATGCAGAAAACATGGTTCCAGGAGCAATGCTAATTTGGCGTTGGTAGGCTTCTTGGTAAAGTGCGATCGCATCAAAATGGGGTGGAAGTTCTACCCATAAGACGTGACCTCCTGTGGGGCGCGTTACTTTAGTTTCTGGGGGAAAATAATCACAAATTGCCTGAGTCATTCGTAAAACCTGTTCCCCATAAGCCCGTCGTAGGTGTCGGAGATGGCGGTCATAACCTCCATTGGCTAAAAAGGCAGCGATCGCTAATTGATTAGCTGCCGCTGTGACAATGTTAGTAAACAATTTGAGTTGTTCGACGGTGTTTTGATAACGACCAGCGACCACCCAACCTACCCGCAAACCGGGAGAAATGGTTTTACTACAAGAAGAGCAATATAAAACCAAACCCTTTTTATCAAACGCTTTAATCGCCTTCGGACGCATCTCATCAAAACCTAAATCTCCATAAACGTCATCTTCCACCAAAGGAATATCGTAGCGTTCCAGAATTTCCACTAAGGCTTTTTTCTTGCTATCTTCCATACAGCTTCCCAGGGGATTACTAAAATTGGAAACGATCGCACAAGCAGCCACCTGACCTTGACTCAGGGCGTTTTCCAAATCTGGTAATGATAAGCCGGATCGCGGGTGGGTGGGAAGTTCCAACGCTTTTAGGTGTAGAGATTGCAAAATTTCTAACAATCCATAATAGGATGGGGACTCGATCGCCACTGTATCCCCCGGTTTTGTGATCGCGCGTAGAGATAAATACATCCCCTCTGTCGTCCCATTCACAATCAAAATTTGGTCTGGGGTGAGGGAACAACCCGCATCCATTAATCTCCTGGCTACTTCATCGCGTAAAGGTTCCAACCCTGGTAGCGCGTTATAGGAGTGACAGACTTCTGGGTTTTGACGCATTACCTGTCCCATCAGTCGATTTAATGCGGCGAGGGGGAATAGTTCCGGGTCAGGGACGGCCGCACCGAGTTTAATCATTCCTGGTTCCCGTAGGACTTTATTGATCTTAAAAGCTATTGAGGTATCTACGTTACAGGCTAGTCCCGGAGGGGCTGAGGAGGTGGGTTCTGCGGGTGGAAGTGACAGAATATGGCGAACATAGTACCCCGACTGAGGACGCGCGACAATTAGCCCTCTGTCTTCGAGGAGGCGATAGGCTTCTAATACTGTGGTGATGCTAACACTCATCTGTTGGTGCATTTTGCGGACTGAGGGAATGCGCGAGCCTGGTTTCAGGGTCCCTTCTTTAATGAGGGACTGAATGCGGTTGGCTACCTGTTCATACAAATTCACTCCGGGAGACTTTTCCACGGGTCTGGCTTTCATGGTCATACCTCCAAATCCCTTACAAGGATACAGTTGCTGATTTTCTTACCATAACAGTTGCCAAAAATTAAACTGTTATGGCTACAATTCATCATAACTGCATCTGTTATTTTTGGCTAGGGTAGGTCATACTTTTTATAGAGTGATCGAAATTTACTTATTTTGGCGATCGCTTATTTATGTGAACCGCGATAAATAAGGGAGTTTAAAGTTAGCATCTCCTCTACTTTATGGTTTGTTACAACTGAATATTCATGGAGGAATTGTGGCGATGAAATCAACGGAACGAACTGCTTGTAGTACCATGCCATTGACGGGTAATGCTTTGGTGAATTATTCCGGCATTTACCCCAAAAAAGGTATTGTTAATTGGTGGCAAAAAATACCTAGTTTATTGTGTAATTTTCTGCTGGGTGGCGGGGATATCAGAATCTCTGAAAGTTATGATCAAGATGGTGATTTAGTCTGGGATGTTTATGACCCTTTCACTCGGCGCAATCAACGTTTTTATACGGAACAAGATGTCAGAATTTGGTTAGAATCCCGCTATTCTAAATAATCCGCCGATTATTTATCAACCCAATATCTGAGGGATATCTATTGAGTCTGTCAGTAGGTTAGACCCTACTTATACCCAATTTTTGATTCAGGGGGTTTTTATGGTGAAACAACAGAATTGGCAAAATCATCGGTTATTATCCCGATCGCATCTTTGGGGCGATCGTCTCATCAAACTGATACACAATACCATCGAATTTAGTCTCTTTTATGGTGAATATATAGTCATACCTCCCGACCAAAGACTAAAGCAACTGTCTCATAAATAAGACCAGATCACCTAACCCCCTAACCACCCTCTCCCAGAAGGTGAGAAGGTGGGGGGGTGGGGGCTGATTTCTGTATTGATTGAGAATGGCTATATAGAATGGGACTAGAGTAACTGTCAACAATTCACATGATTGGGAATTATTCAATGGCTGAAAACTTAGGAAATAAATATCAATTTTGGGTAGATAGAGGCGGTACATTTACAGATATTGTCGCGCGGAAACCAGACGGTAGTTTAGTGACCCATAAACTCCTATCAGAAAATCCTCAACGTTATCAGGATGCTGTGGTAGCTGGTATCAAAGAAATTTTAGGAATTGGTTTGCATCAACCCATCCCAGAAAATTGTATTTCTGAGGTAAAAATGGGAACCACAGTAGCAACCAATGCACTCCTGGAACGCCAAGGCGATCGCACCCTATTAATCATCACCAAAGGCTTTAAAGATGCTCTCCGCATTGGCTATCAAAATCGCCCCGATATTTTTGCCCAAGAAATCATTTTACCATCTTTGCTATATGAAAGGGTAATCGAAGCAGAAGAACGCTACAGCGCCCAAGGGGAAGAACTGCAACCTCTCCAATTAGAACCCTTAAAAATCGCCCTACAAAAGGCTTATCAAGACGGAATTCGCAGTTGTGCGATCGCCCTAATGCACAGCTACCGCTACCCCAAACACGAACAACAAATCGCCCAACTAGCCGCCGAAATTGGCTTTACCCAAATTTCCGCATCCCACCAAATTAGCCCCCTAATGAAGCTAATCAGCCGGGGAGATACCACCGTAGTGGATGCTTACCTCTCACCCATTTTAAGGCGTTATATTGATAAAGTTGCCCAGGAATTATATGGCAACCAGCCCCCAATAGATGCAGTATCTAGCCCGCCGCAAAACCTGCCTAAATTAATGTTTATGCAGTCCAATGGTGCTTTAACTAACGCCCAAAACTTCCAAGGAAAAGACAGCATTTTATCAGGACCTGCTGGCGGCATTGTCGGCGCAGTGAAAACCAGTAAACAGGCAGGTTTTGACAAAATTATCACCTTTGATATGGGTGGAACATCCACAGATGTCGCGCATTATAATGGCGAATATGAAAGACAATTTGAGACCGAAATTGCGGGAGTCAGAATGCGAACGCCTATCCTTTCTATTCATACTGTAGCAGCCGGGGGAGGTTCAATTTTATGCTTTGACGGTTTCCGCTATCGTGTCGGTCCAGAGTCTGCGGGTGCTGATCCAGGTCCCGCTTGCTATGGTGGTGGGGGACCTTTAACAGTTACTGACTGTAACGTAATGTTAGGCAAAATTAGACCCGAATTTTTCCCCCAAGTATTCGGACCCCAAGCCAATTCACCCCTTGATGCAGAAGTAGTTAAAGCCAAATTTAACCAGTTAGCCGCAGATATTACTCAAGCCACCGGAGACCCTCGCCAACCGGAAGAAGTGGCGGCGGGTTTTATTGCGATCGCCGTAGAAAATATGGCTAATGCGATTAAGAAAATATCCCTACAGCGGGGTTATGACGTATCCGAATATACCCTCTGTTGCTTTGGCGGCGCAGGAGGTCAACACGCCTGTGCGATCGCAGATACATTAGGCATTACACGGGTGTTTATTCATCCCTACGCTGGCGTTTTATCTGCCTATGGCATGGCCCTAGCAGATGTAGGTAACATCCGCGAGAAAGCCATAGAAGCCACGCTAAACGAACATTTATTAGCAGATATCACCCCAGTTTTAGCCGATTTAGAAACCGAAATGCGATCGGAACTTGACCCCCACAATTCCCCCAACGACATAGTTTTTTATCGCGCTAATTTAAAATATCAGGGGACTGACTCCACCCTAACCGTCCCATTTTCCCCCCAAGTCGAACCCATGAAAGCCGCCTTTGAAACCGAACACCGCACCCGTTATGGTTTTGTCAAAGCCGACAAAAAATTAATAGTTGAATCTGTATCCGTCGAAGTAGTCCGCCAGATGGAAAATCCCCCGGAAACCATATTATCTCGTCGAAATGATCAACCCCCATCTCCTATTGCTACCGTCCCTATGTTTGCTAATCAGAAATGGCAACAAACCCCCGTATTTCCCAGAGAGATTTTACAGCCAGGAGATGAAGTAATCGGACCCGCGATTATTCTTGAAGCCACCGGAACTAATATTGTTGAACCAGGTTGGTCTGCCCAATTAACCGAACGCAATCACTTAGTTTTAGCCAAAATTTCCCAGCCCCAAACCTCCCCCATTGACACCAATACCTTGACCAATAAACCAGATCCCGTGCGTCTGGAAATTTTTAAAAACCTGTTTCAGTTTATCGCTGAACAGATGGGAATTACCCTACAAAATACCGCATCATCAGTTAACATTAAAGAACGCCTAGATTTTTCCTGTGCAATTTTCGATGAATTGGGGGAACTCGTAGCTAACGCTCCCCATATTCCTGTACATTTAGGCTCTATGGGAGAAAGTGTCCGCAGCCTAATTAAAGCCAAAGCCGAAACTCTCAAATCTGGGGATGTTTATATGCTAAATAATCCCTATGATGGCGGGACTCACTTACCTGATATTACCGTCATTACTCCAGTATTTGATACCGCCGGATTAAACATTTTATTTTATGTAGCATCTCGCGGTCATCATGCTGACCTGGGAGGGATAACACCCGGTTCTATGCCGCCCCATAGTCAAACAGTCTTGGAAGAAGGGATTGTAATCGATAAGTTCCAGTTAGTTGATAGTGGCAAATTCCGAGAAGCAGAAGTGCTGAAATTATTAACTCATCATCCCTACCCGGCGCGGAACCCGGAGACTAATATTGCTGACCTACAAGCACAAATTGCGGCTAATGAAAAAGGGGTGACGGAATTACAGAAAATGGTCGCACAATATGGGTTAGCTACAGTCCAGGCTTATATGAAATTTGTCCAGGATAATGCTGAGGAGTGCGTTAGAAAGGCTATTGATGTTCTGCGGGATGGTCAGTTTATTTATATTCTGGATAATGGGGGAGTTATTCAAGTGGCGATTAGCATTAATCGCCAAAACCGCAGCGCCAAAATAGATTTCACCGGAACTTCTCGACAATTGGAAAGTAATTTTAATGCGCCCCAGGCGGTTTGTAAAGCGGCGGTTTTGTATGTATTTCGGACTTTGGTGGCTGATAGTATTCCCCTCAATGCTGGATGTCTAAAACCTTTGGAAATTGTCATCCCTCAAGGCTGTATGCTTAACCCCAAATTTCCGGCGGCTGTAGTAGCGGGAAATGTCGAAACTTCTCAGGCTGTGGTTGATGCTTTATATGGCGCTTTGGGGGTTATGGCGGCTTCCCAGGGAACTATGAATAATTTGACCTTTGGAAGCGATCGCTATCAGTATTATGAAACCATCTGCGGCGGATCTGGCGCAGGTCCAAATTTTCACGGGACCGACGCGGTACATACTCACATGACTAATTCTCGCCTAACTGATCCAGAAGTGTTAGAATGGCGTTATCCAGTTCTGATCGATGCTTTTGCTATTCGCCCCCACAGCGGCGGCGGCGGAAACTATCGCGGTGGTAATGGTATTATCCGCCAAATTCGATTTTTGGAGGAAATGACTGCCACTATCCTATCGGGACATCGCATCATTCCACCTTTTGGTATGGCTGGGGGTGAACCGGGTATGGTGGGGCGTAATTCCATTACTCGCCAAAATGGGACTGTTGAAGATCTCGGTAGTACGGCGATCGCCCTTATGGGTATAGGGGATGTGTTGACCATCCAAACTCCCGGCGGCGGGGGATATGGTGCGCCACAATAACCTATAATAGGCTAGAAACCTCTTTGACCATGGGGAGTTTGTCTAAACCCATAGACATATTGACTCCCCTTTTGGTATCGCCTAACATATAATACATAATGCTATATGATCTTCAGCTAAGTTGACCCGGATTTAGTTAATCATTTAATCGGATTGAGTCAGTATAAATACTGGTCAAAAATATAATCCTTTCCCTTGTATAACCCGCCTGAAATACTATAATCACCACGGTCAGACTTAAACCCAGATACCCCCTAAGTGTCAGTCCTTGATTTTCATTAATGATATTACTAGCACCTAAAAATGTAGCCAGAATAGCATTTTTTTTGAGGGAGTTAGTAGTAGCTTTCCCCCAGGATACCAACTAACATATTCAGCCTAAATATATGAACGAAAAAGACGAATTTCTTTACCCCAAAACCCGTTATCGTGGAGAATTTAGCCCCCAAAATATGATGTTTAACTCTAACCTCCAAGAGTTTGCACATAAGGTGAACTATATCTGTGGGTTAGAAACCAATGGTAAACTGAGTTCCGAAGTGGCTTACCAAAGAATCAAACAACTCTGGAAAGAATTAAAAGAGTCCAAAAAGAATCTTAATATTGGCGAAAATTCAGCCAACCAAGACCCAGAATAACTAGCCATGGTCTGCATAACTACAAGCCAGGGATAAAATCCCTAATTTTCCCACAAAATTAGCCCATATTCATCATTTTCAATGTCTCACCCAATTACCGTTACCGTCCCCGCCACCACCGCCAATATTGGACCAGGGTTTGATTGTATTGGTGCAGCCCTCAGCCTATATAATACCCTAGAATTTTCGCCTTTAACAGATACAGAAAAACCCCACCAAATTACCGCCGAAGGACTAGAAAGCGATCGCGTAGCCACAGACGATCGCAACTTAGTTTATCAAGCCTTTCTCAAATTCTACCATCACATCAATCAAACTCCCCCTCCCGTCAAAATTCACATCAAACTAGGAGTCCCCCTCGCCAGAGGTTTAGGAAGTTCAGCCACAGCAATTGTCGGGGGTTTAGTGGGTGCAAATACCCTAGCCGGAAACCCCCTAACTCCAACAGAAATTATGGAAATGGCGATCGCCATAGAAGGACACCCCGACAACGTAGTTCCCGCCCTGTTGGGGGGCTGTCAGTTATCAGTAGCCGACCATAACCACCGCTGGCAGATCTGCGAAATTCCTTGGCATCAAGATATAGTCCCCGTCGTCGCTATTCCCGACTTTGAACTATCCACCGCCGAAGCCCGCAGCGTCCTCCCCTCCCATTATACCCGCGCCGATGCCATTTTCAACACCGCCCACCTAGGTTTATTAGTCCGAGGCTTAGAAACCGGACAGGGAGACTGGTTGCGCGTGGCTATGGCTGACAAAATCCATCAGCCCTACCGCCAATCTCTGATTCAGGGTTATGATACCGTCAGACAAGCCGCCTTAGATGCAGGCGCTTACGAATTAGCCATTAGCGGGGCAGGACCGACCCTTCTAGCCCTCACAGACCCCCCCCACACCCACTTATGTGTATCTGCCATGAGGGAGGCTTGGAGGGGCTATAACATCGGGGTAGATGTGCGATCGCTTGCAATTGATACCCAAGGCGCTAAAGTCACTTAATTTCCCTACTCATTACCAGCCGAAAGAGTCAGTAAAAATGCCAGATTTTCCTCAGTTTTCAGGGCGTGGGGTGCGTTGGCTTTCATAAATACAAACACTCCCGCCTCTAAGGTAATCTCTTTCCCCTCCAGAATTAAAATTCCGCGACCTGCCAAAACGTTAACCGTCGCGTTTTTGGTAGCTGTATGTTCCGAAATTTCCGTGCCAGCCCCCAAACAAAATAGGGTATATTGACAGTGAGCATCTTTCAGCAAAACCCGGCTAACAATTCCCCCCTCCGCATATTGGATATAATCATCCAACTTAATAGCCGTTGAAGTATTTAGGGATATGATATCGCTCATAATAGCTCTCTCCATTTTATGGGTGGCTATTTGAGATCATATCACATTCCCTTCATGTCAACTTACCCCCCACCCCCAAACATCCTAGTTATCAGCCATGGCGTTACCTAACCTGAGTCGAGAATGATCCGCTATAATGATAACAGATGTTATCCAATAGTAGAAATTAGGAATCTTGAATCATGGCTTTAACAGCATCAACCATGTTAAGTTTGGGGACGCGCGCCCCAGATTTTCAACTCCCAGACGTGACCTCTGGGGAAATGATATCCGTCGATACATTTAAGGATAAAAAAGCCTTGCTAGTCATGTTTATATGTTGTCACTGTCCCTTCGTTAAACATATTCAAGATGAACTAGCCCAATTAGGACGTGATTATCAACCCCTAGGAATAGGAATAGTTGCCATTAGCGCCAACTCCATCAAAACCCATCCCCAAGACGGACCCGAACACCTGAAAAACCAAGCGGAAACAGTAGGTTTTTCCTTCCCTTACTGCTACGATGAAACCCAAGAAGTAGCCCAAGCCTATACAGCAGCCTGTACCCCCGATTTCTTCTTGTTTAATAGCGATCGCCAATTAGTCTATCGCGGTCAATTAGATGACAGTCGCCCCGGGAATAACTTACCCGTCACCGGGGCAGATTTGCGGGCGGCTTTAGATGCCATTATCGCCGACAAACCCATCAACAGCGACCAAAAACCCAGTATTGGTTGCAATATCAAATGGCATCCGCAATAACATCAATCAAGGCAACCCCAATGGTTGCCTATTTCCAGGAAATCCCCTCAAATCTAATCAGTAATTGCCCGCAATAGAACATCCGTCAAACTAATCTCTTCCATATCTTCCAAACTCACTGTATCACAAATATTGTAACGAGCGCCCGCCGCCGTTAACTCATCATCAAGCACCTTAAAAAACGCCGTAGCCTCTTCACTAGAGCCCACCCTAATCATTTCCACAGCCAACTCTTCCTCATGGGTTAATTGATTGGAAGCATTAATCAAGATGCGTTTAACCTCCAATAACGTATTAATAATCTCCCCACCCGTCACCACAAAAATAGTTTCACCATTAGGCTGTGATTGTTCCGTCGCCCGTCTAGCAAAATAACTATCAGTGGCATCTTTGAGAACCGAGGCTAAATCAGCTTTTCCGGCTGGTTTATGATTCTCAAAAACCTCTCCCACATGGTCAGAAGTAATGCGATCGTAGCGCTTAAACTCTTCAGCAAATAAATATAAAGTAATCCCATCCGGGTCAAAATGTTCGCAATAGGTTGCCAACTCTAAAATCGATTGTCGCATTAACTCCCAGCGAGACTGCCCCTTTTTATTGCCAGCCATTGCCATACTCTCGCTGACATCCACAATTAAGGTATAATCCCGTTTTTCCAGGACTGCACCCCCCTCTAATAGTACATCCATACATCAAACCCCCACAATTGTACTTAATTTAATACTGTATCATTTCCTTCCCATAATTATTAAGCTATAATATTTCCAAGCGTCATCATCTAGTTTTTGCGAGTCCTAGTTATGAAACCTAAGCCCCAGGATTCTGCCAACCAAGACCAGCCAGACCGACCCATCTACCTACAACCTCCCCGGGTCATCTTCGCCCTACTGATAGGCGTGTTAGCCCTAGTCGCCTATGTGGTTTTAGTCAAAACCGACTCTCCTACTCCAGACCCCATTATGGTAGAAAACCCTGAAGCCGTGATGATCATGGATGAAACCTCCCAAAATTTAGCCGATCTCCCCCCGGAAATTACCACCAAATTGCGCCAAGATGTCATCGATCGCACTGGAAGTTCCCCAGATGAAATCGAAATCCTCGCCGCCGAAAGACAGACTTGGCCAAATACCTGTTTAGGACTCGCCCAGCCAGACGAATTATGTGGTCAAATGTTAGTAGATGGCTGGCGGGTCCGAGTGTCTGATGGTCAGCGCCATTGGCTTTACCGCACCAATCATAATGGTCAAACCTTCCGCTTAGAAACAGAATAAAAACCCCAACCTAGTCCCCTGGTAATTATTTTCTACCATGAGTTATTGCCTCAATCCCCAATGTTCTCATCCCCAAAATCCAGATGATGCTAAATTCTGCCTCACCTGTGGTGCTAAACTGTTTCTACGGGAGAGATACCAGGCTATTAAACCTATTGGTCATGGCGGATTTGGGAAAACATTTTTGGCAGTTGATCACGATAAACCCTCCCATCCCCCCTGCGTCATTAAGCAATTTTTCCCCCAAACCCAAGGGGTAGAAACTACTCGCAAAGCGGCGGAATTATTCCACCAAGAAGCCCAACGTCTCGATGAACTAGGAAAACATCCCCACATCCCAGATTTGCTGGCACATTTTCAACAGGACAATAATCAATACTTAGTCCAAGAATATATTAACGGCCCCAATTTAGAAGACTTAGTAATTAGCCAGGGAACTTTTAACGAAACTCAAATAATTCAACTACTTGATGAACTCTTGCCAGTTTTAGAATTTATACATCAAAATAAAGTCATTCATAGGGATATTAAACCCGCCAATATTATTCAATCTCAAACAGTAGTAAATAGCTCGACATCGGGTAAGTTGGTATTAGTGGACTTTGGGGCGGCGAAAGTAGTACAAAGCACCAACTTATCAGGACCAGGAACTATTATCGGCAGTCCTGAATATGTGGCTCCAGAACAAACTAGGGGTCAAGCCATATATGCTAGTGATATTTATAGTTTGGGGGTGACTTGCTTATATTTACTCACCCAAATCTCGCCCTTTGACCTCTATGATATTCACCAAGATAAATGGGTTTGGCGAGATTATTTACAGGAAAATACGGTTAGTAATAAACTGGGCTTAGTTTTAGATAGAATGGTGGCTTCCCTACCTTCCCAGCGCTATAATTCCCCACTGAATGTACTGAGGGCACTGCATCCTAGTGGACTACCCCCGACGATTCTGCACAACATTAATATTAATAACTTTGATAATACGGCACTCCCTAGCCCGGCTGCATCGGTGAGAGTACCGCGGCCACCACTGCCCCCACCGCCACCACGGACAGCTAGAACCAGTCAGCAAATCACCCCACCACCGACGGCTAGAACTTCTCAGCCACCCACCCCACCAAAACCTAGCCGTGTTCAACCTCAACGGTCATCACCTAGCTGGAAACTGCTACATACGCTGACAGGACACCGTAATCAAGTCACCTGTGTAGCTTTCTCTCCTGATCAGGAAATACTGGCCAGCAGTAGCCAAGATCTGACTATAGAAATTTGGAGACTCAAAACTGGGAAACGTTGGTACACGCTAACTGGTCATGAAAATTGGGTAACATCGATCGCCTTTTCCCCGAAGGAAGACATTTTAGCTAGTGGTAGTCGTGATCAGACTGTGGAAATTTGGGATCTCAAAAAAGGTAAACGCTGGTATACCCTCATTGGTCATCAAGATGCTGTGGAACAGGTGGCCTTTTCCCCCCAGGGAGATATTCTAGCCAGCGCCTCCCGGGACAAAACCATACAAATTTGGGATCTCAAAAAAGGGAAGCCTTCCTACACTCTCTATGGTCATAGCGATCGCATTTATGGACTCGCCTTTTCCCCAGATGGTCAGACCCTAGCCAGCGCCTCTAGGGATAAAACTGTCCGCCTGTGGAACCTACAGCAAAGACAAGAATTAGGAAGCCTACCCCGTTGGTCTGACTGGGTGAGAACCGTTGCTTTTAGTCCTAACGGTCAAATGTTAGCCGGAGGATGTCGGGATGGTTCCATCGGTCTATGGCATCAACAAGACCAGACCTGGAAGCTATGGCGTACCCTGCGGGCTGATGATGCCGATATATTTGCGATCGCCTTTAAACCCGATAGTACAGAGTTAATTACTGGCAACAGTAAAGGCCAAATCGACATTTGGCAACTGGGCGACGGCACATTATTAGAAACCATCGCCGCCCATTCAGCAGACGTATTATCCCTAGCATTTAGTCTTGACGGCAAAACCATAGCTAGTGGCGGATCTGACCGACTCGTGAAGATTTGGTATCACGCCGCCCAAACTTGATATTGATTAGAAAATATAATACAATTGTTAAATAAAAATTAAGTTTTGTCACCTAGGTAACAAAAATCAATGCACAAGGATTATTATGGGCTACTGATATCAACCCTCAGTTTCCGTCACCGTTGGAAGTGGCAGATCATCCTGCCCTACGGTGACCATCTAACTTCCAATAACGACTACTCCACTCCAGAAGAGGCACTGCTTGGGGGCAAGTCCTGGATTGATAAGGAAACAGCATTTAATGCCCTAAATAGCTGTCTAGCACAGTTTTACAGTTCAGGGTTGATTAATCCTCCTGAATATCAGAACTTGATGGATTCATTGCGGGGTATTACCCAAAGGTGCTAAGGGCCTTGCCAGTTTCCTGATGCAGTTTTTATAGTTAATTGTTAATTGATGCTCCCACTACAATATAATTCAAGAACTACTCAGGTAGTGTGGGCATCTAGTTTGGGCTGATATTATGATCAACTTTCATAGTTTTCTGCTAGATTGAAATCATGGAAAGGGAGGCAAGAGTCATGATATCTTTGAGAAAAAAACTACACCGTTTAATAGAAGGAATATCAGACGAGGACCTGAAAACTGCCTGGGAGTTTCTGACCCCCCTCTATGAGGATGCTTTCATGCTCAAAGCCATTGATAATGCCCATCAAAAATTAAGGCCAGGAGATGCCTTGACGAGAGAAGAAGCCCTACAAGTGCTGTATTTTGATTATGGGCGTGTCCCCCTAGCCCCCCATGGATTGAATCCCGATATAGAAAGCATTTGATATTGGTTATGTCGTCAGCACCCCCGGCTGAAGCACGGGGGCTTCGTGCCCCCCGCTTTCAGGTAGCTGACCAGCTTAAGCCTTAACTGGCTACGTTCAGAGCAAGAGTTAAAGTTCCTACCCTGGAATGCGTGCTAGTTCCAGGCACTAGAACCAAATCGTTAAACAGTTCTAAGGGGTTAAGACAGTGCGATTTGGAAAGTACCGACTCTGAACATTAGCGTTCGCGCAGCGTGCGCGTTAGCGCAAGCGCAAACGTTACGAGCAATCAGAACAGACGCAACAATGTCTAACCATATTTTCGTTTTAGATACCAACCGCAAGCCCCTGACACCGTGCAAGCCAGGGGTAGCACGATCACTGCTCAAAGCGGGGAAAGCATCGGTATTTCGACGCTACCCATTCACCATTATTCTAAACAAGGAGGTTGACGCTAATCCTGAACCCCTCGAACTCAAATTAGACCCAGGCTCTAAAGTCACTGGAATTGCCTTGAAGCAAGGGAATCATATTATCTTTGCTGCCGAGTTGCAGCACCGAGGACAGCAGATTAAAGAAGCATTGCTCTCTCGTCGTCAACTCCGACGTTCTCGACGAAACCGCAAGACCCGATATCGACCAGCTCGGTTCTTGAATCGGACTCGGAGCAAGGGTTGGTTAGCTCCCAGCTGGCAGCATCGAGTAGATACTCTAATGACCTGGGTTCACCGATTTCGTAGACTTGCCCCAGTTGGCTGCATTGCTCAAGAGCTAGTACGGTTCGACCTGCAATTGATGGAAAACCCTGAGATATCAGGTGTTGAGTATCAGCAGGGAGAATTACAAGGCTATGAAGTCAGGGAATACCTGTTGTTCAAGTGGGACAGAACCTGTGCTTACTGTGGGGCTCAAAATGTACCACTTGAAGTTGAGCATATCCACCCTCGGTCTAAGGGTGGCTCTGACCGGGTTTCTAACCTGACGATGGCTTGCCACTCATGCAATCAAGCCAAAGGCAATGGGGACATTCGGGATTTTTTATCGGGCCAGCCTGATGTCCTGAGTCGTCTTCTCAGGCAGGCCAAATCACCCCTTAAAGATGCGGCTGCCGTTAACTCGACCCGATGGGCCTTGTTCAAGGCTCTGAAAGCAACAGGACTCCCAGTTACCACAGGAACGGGCGGACAAACGAAGTTCAATCGACTGAGGCTCAACCTACCTAAAGCTCACTGGCTTGATGCTGCCTGTGTTGGACCAGTCGAATCACTGGAAGTTCTGACTTCAAAACCGTTGCTGATTTTAGCAAAGGGGCATGGAACCCGTCAGATGTGCGGGACGAATAAGTACGGATTCCCGAATCGTCACCGCTCCAGGAGGCAAATTCATAAAGGCTTTCAGACTGGCGACATGGTGACGGTACTGGTCACAGCGGGGAAGAAAATTGGCTCATATCTAGGACGGGTTCTCTGCCGTGCGTCTGGTAGTTTTGATATTACCACCGCTTCTGTACGGGTGGCAGGCATCAGCCACAAATACTGCCAACCCATTCACAGGAAGGATGGTTACGCCTATGCTTGAAAGATTGACGGGGACTAAAGTCCCCCTGTCGCGTTTCCTCCCCGGTCTAAAGACACGGGGCTTCCACGCTCCCAAGAGGTTTACGTGAATGTTGAAGTTCGTTATGCACGCTCTTTTTTACAAGACTTAACTGCCTTAGACACGGATGCCTATTGGCGAGTTTATCAAATCGTTTTCGTCAAGTTTCCCCAAATTAATCGCTTACAAGAATTACCGGAATTTCGTGCGGTGGGTTCGACTGGTATTTTTTATCGATTCACCATCGATCGCTATTTAATCGGCCTAGAGATGACGGGCCAAATCGTCAAGTTTCTGAGAATTCTGCCTAAACCCCATGTTTAAGTTTTGAGAACTGTTGTAGAATATGTGCTGATAGATAAGGCTCTATCAATGAATTGCGGAAGGGTAAAAGCGGTTAAACCCTCATAGATGTTCTGGACTGGCAACTTGTACATAACGGGGAAACAGTGATTATGGATGCCATTACACTCTGGCAAAGATACCAAGACTGGCTGTACTACCACGAAGAAATAGGACTGTACCTCGATATCAGTCGGATTAGGTTTGATCAGGCTTTTCTGGAAGCCATGAAGCCCAAGTTTGACGGGGCATTTCGAGACATGGAAGCCCTCGAAGGTGGGGCGATCGCTAATCCAGATGAACAGCGAATGGTAGGCCATTATTGGCTGCGAAACCCGGAGTTAGCACCTACTCCCCAAATCAAACAGCAAATTATCGACACAGTTAACAAAATAGAAACCTTTGTCGCTAAAGTCCATAAGGGTGAGATTAAACCCCCCCAAGCCGAAAAATTTACAGATTTACTCTCCATTGGTATTGGAGGATCAGCCCTAGGACCACAATTTGTGGCTGATGCTTTAGCCCCAGATTACCCACTGATCAACATCCACTTTATTGATAATAGTGACCCCGATGGCATAGATCGGATTCTGCAACGACTAGGCGATCGCCTAAAGAGTACCCTAATCTTAGTAATTTCCAAATCCGGCGGCACCCCAGAACCCCGTAACGGCATGATGGAAGTTAAACAAGCCTTACTCAAGCAAAACCTCCACTTTCCCGATCAAGCGATCGCCACTACCCAAATCGGTAGTAAACTCTACCAAGAAGCCACCAGCCAAGGATGGTTGGAAACCTTCCCCATGGAAGACTGGATCGGTGGTCGCACCTCGGAAATGTCAGCCGTAGGACTACTTCCCGCCGCCCTACAAGGCATAGATATTCATGCCCTACTCCAAGGGGCTCAAACCATGGATATAGCCACCCGCCAACCCGACATCAAAACCAACCCCGCCGCCCTGCTGGCCCTATGTTGGTATGCCGTCGGAGGTGGCCGTGGTCAAAAAGATATGGTAATTCTCCCCTACAAGGACAGACTCATACTCTTGAGCCGTTATCTGCAACAATTAGTCATGGAATCCTTGGGAAAAGAAAAAGACCTAGATGGAAACATCGTCAACCAAGGTATCTCCGTCTACGGTAACAAAGGTTCCACAGACCAACACGCCTACGTCCAACAGCTTCGAGATGGGGTTCCTAACTTCTTCGCCACCTTTATCGAAGTCCTACGCGATCGCCAAGGACAATCCCCAGAAATCGAACCCGGAGTCACCGCCGGAGACTATCTCTCAGGCTTCCTACAAGGCACACGAGAGGCTCTATACGACAACCAACGAGACTCCATTACCGTAACTATTACCGAAGTAAATCCATACACTGTAGGCGCTCTAGTCGCTCTCTATGAACGTGCTGTCAGTCTATATGCTTCCCTAGTCAACATCAACGCCTATCACCAACCGGGAGTCGAAGCCGGGAAAAAAGCCGCCGCCCAAGTCCTAGAGTTACAACACCAAAGTTTACAAGCCTTACGCAGCCATAGCCAAGGTATTTCTATCTCCGACTTAGCCACCAAAATAGATGCCCAGGAACAGGTAGAAACCCTATATAAAATCCTGCGTCACCTAGCAGCTAATGACCGAGGAGTAGAATTGAGCGGAGACCCCAGTAAACCCGGCCAACTGATCGCCAAATGGCGCTAAACTTAACCCACTAGCGCCCAATCCATAATTCCTATTCACCCGGTCTTTCTCCCCCCACAGATCGGGTAAGTTTTCATTGGTGTAGCATGGGAGGGCAGGACATAACTAGGAGTGAAAGGAATGGCTGAGAACCTCTACATTGCTACCATTGAACCCGGGAGTGGCAAATCCCTAGTCGTACTCGGAATCATAGAATTGCTTTCCAAACGAATTCAAAAATTGGGATTTTTCCGTCCCATTATTCGTAGTCACACCACTCCTGACAGAGATATCCAATTAGTTCGCAGTCGCCTACACCAAGCCCTACCCTATGAATCTTACTATGCTCTCACCCACGAAGAAGCTCAAAATTTGATTGGTGAGGGTCGCTATGATGAAGTCATTAAGCAAGTCATCGAAAAATATAAAGCCGTTGAGCAAGATTGTGATTTTGTAGTCTGCGAGGGAACCGATTTTACTGATATCGCTTCCGCCTTCGAGTTTGATTTTAACGTCCGATTTGCTAACCACCTAGGTTGTCCCATTTTGATTGTAGCCAGCGGTAGCGGTAAAACCCCCAATCAATTAATGAGTGCCTTACTAGCCGAACGGGAAGCCTTTATTGAAGAAGGTTGCGCGATCGCCGCTACTGTAGTTAACCGTGTCGATAACCACAATGTTCCAGGAATTATGGAACAGTTGACAACTCTCTGGAAATTTCCAGATCCCCTATTTGTCATTCCAGAAGAACCTATTTTAGCTAAACCCACAGTCGCCGAAATTGCCCAGAAACTCGGCGGTCAACAAATCTATGGCCCATCCGACGATCGCCTTAACCGCGAGGTTTTTGATTTGCGCGTTGCCGCCATGCAAGTTCCCAATTTCCTCAAATACCTCAAAGAAGGTAGCCTAATTATTACCCCAGGCGATCGGGCTGATATTATTCTCGCCTGCGCCGTCGCCGCTACTTCCGAGAACTATCCTAATATTGCCGGAATTATTCTTAGTGGCGGTCTGGAACTACCAGCCACTATCCAAAGCCTCATCGATGGATGTCCCCATTGGGCAGTTCCCATGATCACAGTTAAGACTGATACCTACGAAACTGCCATGAATGTAGACCGGGTACATGGTGCTATTACCCCGGACAACGATCGCAAAATTGCCTCAGCTTTGGGGTTATTTGAAACTCATGTCAACTTGGGTCAAATTGAGGAGCGCATACAGGTTTCCCGTCCCTCTCGCATGACTCCGATCATGTTTGAGTATCAATTGATTCAAAGGGCTAAAGCTAATCGACAGCATATTGTTCTACCCGAAGGACGCGAAGATCGGATTTTACAAGCCGCTGAGATTTTGTGGCGGCGGGGAGTCGCAGATATTACCTTATTAGGTTCAGAAGCAGAAATTCGCGGACGTATTGCCGCCCTCGGTTTGAATTTATCCCAAGTCCAGATTATTGATCCGGCTAGATCCCCCTGGTATGAAGACTATGCTGAAACCTATTTTAATCTCCGTAAACATAAGGGTATTGCTAAAGACGGGGCCTATGATGTCATGCTCGATGTTAGCTATTTTGGTACCATGATGGTTTATAAGGGACACGCTGATGGTATGGTGTCGGGAGCAGTCCATACCACAGGTCACACGATCCGCCCCGCTTTGGAGTTTATTCGCACCATTCCCGGTACTTCTATTGTCTCTAGTGTCTTTTTAATGGGGTTGGAAGATCGGATTTTGGTTTATGGCGACTGTGCCGTAAATCCTAATCCTAATCCTCAACAATTGGCTGATATTGCTATCAGTTCCGCTTTGACTGCTCAAATGTTTGGCATTGAACCTAGGGTGGCTATGTTGTCTTATTCTACTGGAGAATCCGGACAGGGTGAGGATGTCGAAAAGGTTAAGCAAGCTACCATCATCGCTCGTCAACTGCGCCCCGACTTGAAAATTGAAGGCCCGATCCAGTATGATGCTGCTATTGATGAGAGTGTCGCTAAAACTAAGCTACCTGATAGCCAGGTGGCTGGTCGTGCCACAGTTTTTATTTTTCCCGATTTGAATACCGGGAATAATACTTACAAGGCTGTACAGCGATCGGCTAATGCTGTGGCGATCGGACCAATTTTGCAGGGATTGAAAAAACCCGTTAATGATTTGAGTCGCGGTTGCACCGTCACCGATATTGTTAATACAGTAGCAATTACTGCTATTCAAGCGAATCTAGGCACACATTGTCACTCCCATTAATTCCATAAACACTGGACATTGTAGCATCTCAGATAGAATACTGTTAATGGGTAAGACTCCATAATGGTGAGCCATCCTGGTTTCACCATAACAGAGTCTATGCTCTGATGTTTACCTTGTCAATGGCTTTGACCATGAATATACATACATTAACCAAAGACCTCCCTCGTCGAATAGTCCTCAGTTACGCTGTTATTGGCGCGGTCTGGATACTCATTTCTGATCAGGCTATAGAAACTATTATTGGTAATTATAGCCAGTTTACTTATCTGACTACTTTCAAAGGCTTAATATTTATGGCTATTACCAGCCTTTTATTATATCAGCTTCTCCAAAAATATCAGCGATCGCTTCAGGAAATGAACCATAAAATGGCATCCAAAAAAACCATGCAATTACTGATAATTTTAAGCAAAATTACCGAATATATTAAGTTACAAAAGCAACTGAGAAGCTACATTGAATATGACTCTTTGACTAAACTGCCTTGGCGGTCTTTCTTGTTAGATAAACTGGAGTCTTTATTAAAACAAACTCACCCATAAAATCATACATTTGCAGTTATTCACCTTGATGTTGTCCATTTCAAATCCATTAAATATACCCTGGGATATGAATTCTCATAACAGCTATTAATCGCTATCACTAACCGCCTGACTACCTATCTTCCTGATGCCGTCATGATTGCTAGAGTCGGTATGGCTGATGAGTTTATCATTCTCTGGGAACAGGTAGGAGACTTGGAATCAGCCCATCAAATTCTCAATTATATTAGCCATCTGTTTATTCAACCATTTAATCTCTCAGAACATGAACTTTTTAAACAGGTAAAAATGGGGTTGGCTTTGAGTTATGACTGTGGGGAAAATCCCGAATAAATGTTACAAGCAGCAGAATTAGCTGTGCATCAATGTCGCCGTTCCCCCAATACAAGTTATACGATATTTAATCACGAATTTAAAGCCTATGCTAGTCGTCAGCTAGAGTTGGATAATCAAATGAGACGAGACTTTAATGACCGTAAGTTTCAGCTTTATTATCAACCAATTTTCGGCGCTGAGACCCTCAAAATAGTCGGCTTTGAATCCCTGATTAGATGGTATAATAACACTCAGCTTATTTCTAACTTTGAATTTATTCCTTTGGCGGAAGAAACCGGTTTTATTATTCCCTTGGGAACCTGGGGATTTGGTCAGGCTTGTTGGCAATTTCAACAGTGGCGATCGCAATTTCCCCAGGTCGCCTCCATGTTTATTAACATTAATGTTTCCGTGATACAACTGATGCAGCCCAATTTATTAAGCCAAATTGATCATATCTTAAAAGTTACTGAAATTCCCCCCCAACAAATTCAACTCGAAATTACCGAAACCGCCTTAATGAATAATGCCGAAGATATTACCGACATCTTAAAACAAATCAAATCCCGTAAAATTAACCTATGTATAGATGATTTTGGCACCGGGTATTCATCTTTAAGCTATCTCCACAATTTCCCCTTCGACACCATTAAGGTTGATAAATCATTTATTAGCGGTATGGAACGAGATCAGAAAAGTGTTGAAATTGTCAGAACGATCGCCTTAATGGCAAACTGTTTAGATATCAACTTAGTAGCTGAAGGGGTCGAAACCCAAGGTCAACTCAGACAACTACAAAACCTCAAATATCAAACCATCCAAGGATATCTACTCGCTCAACCCATGTCCGTAGCCGCACTCGAAGACTATCTCCAGCGCCAACATCATAATTGTTGAAAAGAAGCAGGTTAGAAGTTATCCCCTCACCAACCATCAAAAACTATGTATAATTAAGCCATCACAAAACTTGAGTTTAGGAAAATTTTATGGCCAAAGCAATTTGGAATGGGGTCGTTATTGCCGAAAGCAATAATTGTGAAGTCGTCGAAGGCAATCAATATTTCCCCCCAGACTCCATTAAAAAAGAATACTTCCGAAATAGCGACACCCACACCACCTGTGGCTGGAAGGGGGTCGCTAGTTACTATACCCTGGAGGTGGGAGGCGAAGTTAACAAAGATGCTGCTTGGTATTATCCTAGCCCATTACCCGCTGCCCAGAAGATCCAAGGTTATATCGCCTTCTGGAGAGGCGTAAAAGTCGAGGTTTAACTACCTCCGACTACCTGTTCATCAGATAACCAAGCTTCTCCTGCCTCTTGTAGGGCATCAATGACTGGCTTGATATTTCGTCCCCTAGGTGTGAGAGAATATTCTACCCTAGGGGGTATTTCTGGATAAACCTTCCTTTCTATCATACCATATTTTTCTAATTCCCTCAACCGAATTGTCAAGGTTTTCGTACTAATCGGAAGTGCTTCCTGTAGTTGATGAGTACGGCGGTTATCTATCAAAAGTTCCCGCAAAATTAGAAAAGACCACTTACTATTAATTCTATCCAATATATATTCTATAGGACAAGGCTGTTCGGTCTCAGTAGAGTTTTCCGAACTAGTTGACATTGGGCCTGCTTGGGAGTTTTCGCAATGTTTTGTAACTTTCATTTTAACAAATTTTAAGGTTTACTTTAGTGGTTACCAACCGCCACAGAAGTTTTAAACTTTTTTAATAAGCGGCTGTATTTCCATCATAGCAATATTTTTGTACTTTGGGTAACTAAGATAACTTTAGTAAACTATATTGTAATTTTTATAGAAAGTAATACTCTATAAACAGAGGGAAAAAAAACCCTCTGTGACGAAAAAAAATCTCAGCCTGTAGATCGACAGTCAAACCAAAATTAACTAAGTCTAAATGCTGAGTTTTGGAGCAATAAGGTTTGCCATACCTATTGCCAGATAGTCTATTTGCATGAAAATCAGAGTATCAGTAAGACTGAATATTCTGGAAGTGTAGAAAGATTTGGCTGTACTCTCTACCAGACTGTTATTCAAGTTTGGAGGAATTTCATAATGGTTGAAAATAAAGAAAAAGCATTCGTACTGTGGTTTGAGGAAGTAGGAATTGTCGATGTTCCATTAGTAGGTGGAAAAAACGCATCCCTAGGGGAGATGATCCAACAGCTAGGCTCCCAAGGGGTTAGCGTTCCCACAGGTTTTGCTACCACGGCCTATGCTTATCGCTACTTTATCGAAAAAGCGGGCTTAGAAGTCAAACTACGCGAACTGTTCTCGGATCTAGATGTAGAAGATATGCCCAACCTGCGGCAGCGGGGTAAGCAGGCTCGCGCTTTGATCCTAGATACCCCCTTCCCTCCAGAACTTGAAGAAGCAATTGTTAGTTATTACAGAAAACTGTGTGAACGTTACGGGACTTCAGCAGAATTCTGTGAGAAGTTCGATTCAGATTATAAGGAAGAATGCAAACGCTATGCCAGTGATATTGACGTAGCGGTGCGGTCTAGTGCTACAGCAGAAGACTTGCCTGATGCGAGTTTTGCAGGTCAGCAAGAAACATACTTAAACGTTTATGGGGAAGATACAGTCTTAAAATCTTGCCATAAGTGTTTTGCTTCCATCTTTACAGATCGGGCGATTTCCTACCGGACAATTAAAGGCTTTGATCACTTCGATGTTGCCTTGTCGGTGGGTGTACAGAAAATGGTTAGGTCTGACCTAGCTTCCTCCGGTGTCATGTTCTCAATTGACACAGAAACGGGCTTTAAGAATGCTGCCCTAGTGACAGCGGCCTATGGTTTAGGGGAAAACGTGGTACAAGGTGCAGTTAACCCTGATGAATACTTTGTATTCAAGCCTACTCTGAAACAAGGATTCCGTCCTATCCTAGAGAAGCGCTTAGGCACAAAAGAACTGAAGATGGTTTACGACATTGGTGGCACGAAACTCACCAAAAACGTAAGCGTCCCAGTTTCCGAACGCGAGAAGTTCTGTATTACAGATGATGAAATCCTGAAGCTGGCTGAATGGGCGGTTATCATCGAAAATCACTACTCAACAGTTCGTGGGTGCTATACACCTATGGATATTGAGTGGGCGAAAGATGGTGTCACGGGTGAACTGTTCATCGTCCAAGCACGTCCAGAAACGGTACAATCCCAAAAATCGGGCAGTGTCCTGCGGTCTTACAAACTCAACGGAACTAGCAACGTGCTATCTCGCGGTCGTGCAGTTGGCGAAATGATCGGTCAGGGTAAAGCACGGGTAATTATGGATGTTCACCGGATTGATGATTTCCAACCGGGAGAAGTATTAGTTACCAACAAGACTGACCCCGACTGGGAACCGATTATGAAGCGTTCCAGTGCTATTGTCACTAACGCTGGCGGTCGGACTTGTCACGCGGCGATTATTGCTCGTGAAATGGGTATTCCGGCGATCGTTGGTTGCGGAGATGCTACGGAAGTGGTCAAGACCGGACAAGACATTACAGTTTCCTGTTCGGAAGGGGAAGAAGGACGGGTGTATGAAGGGTTAGTGCCCTTTGATGTGAACGAAACTGTTCTGGACAACTTACCTAAGACCCGCACTCAAATTCTGATGAATGTGGGGAACCCAGAAGAAGCCTTTGGTTTGGCATCTATTCCCTGCGATGGTGTAGGTTTGGCTCGTCTTGAGTTTATTATCGCTAATCATATTAAGGCTCACCCCTTGGCGTTGCTCAAGTATGACCAACTGGAAGATGAATCAGTTAAGCGGGAAATTGGCGAACTGACCAAACTCTATGATCATAAGCCGGACTTCTTTGTTGATAAACTGGCTCATGGTATTGGCACGATCGCAGCGGCTTTCTATCCGAACCCAGTGATTGTGCGGATGTCGGACTTCAAGAGTAACGAATACGCCAACCTGTTAGGTGGTCGTCAGTTTGAACCCAAAGAAGAGAACCCGATGATCGGCTGGCGGGGTGCATCCCGTTACTACGACCCCAACTACCGGGAAGCCTACGGTCTGGAATGTGTGGCTCTGAAACGGGTGCGCGACGAAATGGGTCTGACCAATGTGGTGCCGATGATTCCTTTCTGTCGGACTCCTGATGAAGGCCGCAAGGTGTTGGCTGAAATGGAGAAACATGGCCTGAAACGAGGCGAAAACGGTCTCCAGGTTTATGTGATGTGCGAATTGCCGAGTAATGTCATCTTTGCTGATGAGTTCGCTCAAGTGTTCGATGGCTTCTCCATCGGATCGAACGACTTGACCCAGTTAACTCTAGGCTTGGACCGTGACTCCGCACTGGTGGCTCATATCTTTGACGAACGCAATGAGGCGGTACGTCGGATGGTCACGATCGCCATCAAAGCAGCTAAGAAATATGGTCGCAAGATTGGTATTTGTGGTCAAGCGCCTAGTGACTATCCAGAGTTTGCTCGGTTCTTGGTTGAGTTGGGTATTGACTCGATGAGTTTGAACCCCGACTCTGTGATTAAGACCATCCTCGACATTGGCAAGATGGAAGAGTCTGGCGTTTTGGTTGATGATATCATGGAAGTCGCTCAGGCTAAATAGAGTTCCGTTTAGGATACTAAGTAACTTCTGAGTTCTAATTTAAAACTGCTCTGGTGAAAGCCGGGGCAGTTTTTTTTCGCTCACCCACCCCAGGAGAAACCCGGTTTCTGGGAGAGTTTCTCCTTCCCCAAGGGATGGCTGGTGAGAAACCGGGTTTCTAAACTCTCACCCACCCCAGGAGAAACCCGGTTTCTAGGAGAGTTTCTCTTTCCCCAAGAGATGGCTGGTGAGAAACCGGGTTTCTAAACTCTCACCAACAGGTTGACAAAAAATCTAGGCGGTGATATGATGTGGATGCTATTTGTAACCGAAAGTAACTCGGTTCTATGAATCGGTGAAAGAGAAATTAAAGACAGGTAAAGGGGTCATATTAAAGCTGTTTGTAGCCATCGGTTTAGCGATCGCCTGGATTTTACTAACAGCGACCCCTGCTTGATGTACGGAAAAGTCAACCTTAGCCAGAAAGATTATGCACTCCAACTGGGAACACATAATTCCACAAGCGCCGCCACCCCCAGGGGAAATCATAGAAGCATTAGAAGCCACGACGACAACACGGGAATTTTATCAGGAAGTCGAATATCGTGAGGACTTCGATCGCTATTGCCAGTGGTATTATGAGACAGCCAATCGCCACCGTCAAGAGATGCAGAAAATGCTAGGTGATTTTAACCTGCTGGGGTGGTTTTTGCGGGGTCGCCACTAAAGCTGCCGGGGTGAGGGACTCAAGAAACGGTCAACTGATGTCTCTTTGTCCCCAATAGTTCCCCAGATAGTTTCTAACTCTCCTCAATCACTTCTAACTCCTCCTCTCTGAAGTGAACCTTAAACTTGGGGTTAAACTGTACTATAACAGGCAGATTAGGGGTAATAGGTCTACCATTCCAGTCTGTTAGGATGGATACAATTTCCCCCTCCAATCCCTTAGCATCAGAAGGTTGATTGCGGTGTTCGGGATTGACATAGATAATCACTGACTCTTTGACGCGAACACGATCGCCGACTTTCATAAATTCCAACTCATGTATTTCGGTAAAAATGCCTACAGAAGTGGCTGCGATAGTTGTGCGACCACCCAGCGACACTCACTAGAACAGACAGTTTTTTATCTTGACATGAAATAGGCAAATCTCAAACTCCCGGCGGGGAAAATCACAGTTCCCGATCGCCTGAAATCATCGATAATTGGGGATTTCCGGGAATTATTCGGGTCAGTGGGGAAGCGGGAGGGACTACCTAAGACCCTTGACATTTTGCCAGAAAAGTGGACCAATCTTGGTTCAGCTTCTGGGGGTATATTTTAAGATACAATTGGGCAGGTGTTTTGTGAAAATTGGGGAAATTCATGGAATCATATTCACTACCAACAGAAGTAATTTTAACCGAGCCGCGTAAGTCCCTAGGAAATGTGTGTTTTGATTGGACTCCCCAACCTGGCCATTATTTGGTTTTAGAGGGTCAAACCTATGCAGTTTTGGAACGCCGACACCGTTATCATTTAAAATCAGGTCGTTACCGCCTAAGTAAAATTGCTCTATATGTACAGTCGGCTGAAGAACCCCAGGAGAAGAGTTTAGTCAATGGACATTGGGTAATAGGGGATGCTAGTTGTCGGTTTAATGCGCGATCGGAGTTATTTCGCTGTGCGGTAAATCCCCAGGGACCCTGCGATCGATGTCGCTTTTATGAGTCCCTGGAAGAAACACCCCCCGGATAATGACGGCGAAATCAGAAGCGGTCAAAAACGGAGACTATCCCGCAAATAAATTCAGGTCTGCTTCATATTCCTGTACGGATATTAAACGCCATTTTTGGTTTTCCATCAACTCTAAAACGTGGTGATGATATCGCAGTAAACTCATCCGGTGTCCGACACTAACGTAAGTGGTGTTCATCTGGTTGAGTTTCTGATACAGCGACTCCTCATTTTTCATATCAAGGGCGCTGGTAGCTTCATCAAGGATAGCATAGCGAGGTTGAGTGAGCAACAGACGAGCAAAAGCCAGGCGTTGCTGTTCTCCGAGGGAGAGAACATTAGCCCAATCCAATTCTACATCAAAGCTACCAACACGATCGCTTAAATCACCCAGATTAACGAGTTTCAAAACGGATTCTAATTCGGTGTCGTCGATGTTTAGATGGGAGTTAGGATAGAGTAATTGTTCTCGCAGGGTTCCCAGAATCATATAAGGACGCTGGGGGAGAAATAGCATTTCGCTAAGTTCCGGACGCACTAGCACCCCAGTTCCCGATCGCCATAAACCCGCGATTCCTCGTAATAGGGAACTTTTCCCTACTCCACTTTGACCAACAATTAATAAACCCTCACCGGGTGCTAACTCTAGGGATAAATCCCGCACCAATGTTTTCTGATAGTTAGGAGTTTCTAAGGTGAGATTTTTCACCGCCAAAGGAGAGTCTATCATGAGGTCAATTTGAGGTTTCCCTGTGGGGGTGCGATCGCTCACTTCCAGGGCTTCGGAGAACCCAGTCAAACGATTAATACCCGCCGCAAATCTACTCAAGGGTTCAATTTGACTGACCACAATCGAAAAAGCGCTTAACACTTGAGAAAAGGCAAAACCCGCCTGGGTAATATCTCCAAATCTGATTTGTTCGGAAAAATACAGAGGAGCCATAATCAGAGAGGGTAAAATAATCACAAGATAGCGATACCCAGTAGTGAAATAATCTACATTTCTCTGCCAACCAATCAGGAGGTTAAAATTATTAAAGGCTTGGAAAAAGCGTTTTTTAACTTGCTCTGATTCGCGGTCTTCTCCCTGATAAAAGGCGATAGATTCGGCATTGTCGCGGACATGGACTAAACCATAACGGAAATTTGCCTCCAGTTTAAGCTGATTAAAATTGAGGGTAATTAAGCGCCGACCTAATAAGACTGTGACCCCTGTACCAAATACGGCATAAATTAACAGGAACAGGGACAATTGTTTAGAAATAGACCACAGAATACCCGTGAAGGAAATTACATCAATTACCGCGCCTAAAATAATCAGTAAAAATCGGAGGCTAGTAATCGTAAAAGCCCGAATATCCTCAGAGATACGTTGGTCAGGGTTATCAATATCTTTATGGGAGTCTATTTCATAGTAGGAGCGATTCTGAAAATAATTATCCAGAAATCGATTAGTTAACCATTTCCTCCAATAGTTCCCGAGGCGATCGCGTGTGTAACCATAGAGAACCACGATGGGAGTACCCACGACAAAGACACCAGCATAAACAAACAGAAACCGCCAAAATTCCTCCTCATTTCTCTCTGAGAGAGCGGTCATAAAAAAGTTTCCCACATAGCTAATAATGACATTTAAGCCACTAACAGCCAAAGAAATAAATAGCAGGACACTCAAAAAAGCCCAAGGTTGCCAGCGAGTCAACCATTGACGGCGATACCAGTAGAATACCATGGCGGGTACAAGCAGCATCAAAGCCACGACTATAATAGAGGGAGAATAAATCACCCCTTGTATAGTTTCCAATAAGCCGGGAGCGATGCGATTAAAAAACTCAGGAAACAGCAGTTGACTAGCGAAAGTAACGGCGGTGACCAACACAAAAGCGACCCCAAACAAGAAAACCAGCAGCAGCAACATCAATAACAAAAAAACCCTGCCACTACCAGGTCCTAGGGGATAAAAAAACGGTTGTGCGATGCTGAGAAATCGTCTCCAAAGTTGACTATCAAATCGATTCATCTGTTAATGCTAGACCAATTATTGAACTTGAATGGGATAACCCGGGAGCCATACCCAGATTAGGCAAGAAGGTCAAAGCACAATGGAGGGAAGGCCGGTTAAACTTATAGGTGATAACGACCAAAAGTAGATCTACAAGGTTTCTGACTTTTACCCAAAAAGTTTATAACAAAAACCTGGAATTACTCTATCATACAGAACAATAATTTCCGATAAAGTTGCAATAGAGGAAGTTAACCCGGCGGGCGCTATTATCCTGAATGGTTAGGTTCAGCGAACAATCAGGGATATATTTGACCCTGTCATTGTAAACTATAAAACTGATTGTTCAATGTGGAAGGAGTATTAACCCAATCATGTCTAACACCTATAGGGTGGAGATTCACCACGAGGGCCAAATTCACGAGATTGATGTGCCGTCGGATAAGTATATCCTGCAAGTAGCGGAAGAGGCGGGGTTTAGTTTACCAAATTCCTGCAATGCTGGAGTTTGCACTACCTGTGCTGCTAAAATCCTGGAAGGAGAAGTTGATCAGAGTGAGGGTATGGGGTTGAGCCCCGATCTGCAAGCACAGGGCTATGTATTGCTGTGTATAGCCCATCCGCGCTCAGATTTGAAGGTGGAAACCGGAAAGGAAGAAGAGGTCTATCAGCGCCAATTTGGTGCAAGTTCATAGGATTTTTGAATTGACGACAAATGACTACCCACTTTATTACTGCTGAAATAGATTTAACTGAATCCCCAAAGGCTTTACAAGAAGCGATCGCCACGGAATTAGAAAGCCGGGGCGAACCCCTGCGCTGGGCGATTACCAAGGTGGATACTGACCGCCAAATCGCCCATGTAGAAGCAGTTGTCACGACAGGCGACCATCCCGGTCAGCCTCAATAGACAATCATGGCTCGCCCCTTTACTGTGGTAATGATAGTCCCTACTGGAATAGGGGCGGATTTGGGTGGCTATGCGGGGGATGCCTTACCCATTGCTCGATCGCTATCTGGAGTCTGTGATAGGTTAATCACCCATCCCAACGTCCTTAACGGCGCTCAGTTGTACTGGCCTATACCTAATGCCCTCTATGTGGAAGGATATGCCCTAGACCAAATGGCCGCGGGGTGTTGGGGACTCCAACCCGTCCACAGTAACCGAGTGGGACTATTACTCGATCGCGGTATGGAACCAGAATTGCAACTGCGACACCTACAGGCCGCCGATGGCGCTAGAGCGACTCTGGGCATCAATATGACTGATTATGTCATTACCGATGCTCCCCTCAACGTAGAGCTAAGAATAGAATAGCCCCCTCTGGTGCTTCTTGGGGAACCATTGGCAACCCAGATAGTTTACTGCGGGGGGCAAAACAGTTGATCGATAAAGCGGGAGCGGAAGCGATCGCAGTGGTGGCTAGATTTCCCGATGATGAAGGCAGTGTGGCTCTCAGCCAGTATCGACAGGGACAGGGTGTTGATCCTCTCGCCGGAGCCGAGGCTATTATTAGCCATCTCATTGTCCGACATTTTCGCATCCCCTGCGCCCACGCTCCCGCTCTGTTACCTTTACCCCTAGACCCCCATTTATCACCCCGTTCCGCCGCCGAAGAAATAGGCTATACATTCCTTCCCTGTGTATTAGCCGGGTTGAGTCGTGCGCCCCAATATGTCCAGTCTCGGTTGACAGCACCTGATAGCATCTGGGCTAATCAAGTTGATGCGGTGGTAGTTCCAGAAACCGCCTGTGGTGGTAGTGCTATCCTGAGTTTTGCTAATAGTGCCAAACTGATGATCACCGTAGCCGAAAATCGCACCACTATGGCAACCCCCCCAGAGGCGATCGGTATTAAGACCGTCCCGGTAAAATCATATTTAGAGGCGATCGGAGTTTTGGTAACATGGCGACAGGGAGTTAATCATCAAGCCCTCAGACCAAATCTAACAACTCTCAACCGACTGCACACCCCTTAACAGAACCATACTCCAGCCCTAATATCATCGTGGAAAAAATCCCCAATCAGCCAGAATTTGAATCCTTTACCCGTACCCAAATTTTAATCGCCATGGGGGGGACAGCCCTATTGTTGCTAGTCATTGCTAAAGTCGTGTCTTTCTTTGGTGATTTTTATATCTTACCTGTGGAAATCACCACTTTGGGCATAATTCAAGGATTAGCGATCGGTGTAGGAATTACTGGGGCTAGTGCAATTCTCTATCGTCTTTGGCCGGCTTATAGTCGCAGTGCCGATATTTATTTAAAACTAATTCTCACCCCCTTAATCTGGCCAGATTTAATTTGGTTGGGATTGCTTCCCGGTCTCAGTGAAGAGTTACTATTTCGGGGTGTAATTTTCGCAGCCATTGGGTTGAATCCCCTGGGTTTAGTCGTTTCCAGCATCTTTTTTGGCTTACTCCATTTCAGCGGTTCTCAACAGTGGCCTTACATTATTTGGGCTACCCTAGTGGGAGTAATTTTAGGCTATAGTGCCTTAGCTACAGGCAACCTTGTCGTGCCCATTGTGGCTCACATTTTTACTAATTTTATATCCGGTTTTCTCTGGAAGTTTAAATATATCGGCAGTTCCCATACCTAAAACATTCATCAACCCCCTAATCATAATCAATCTCTGTTCCTCCAGCCACCCGGTCAGCATAAATATCTCAGCGGTGGACATATACAAGTTATTTATGCGATAATCTCCCTAGGGTCACGTCAATAAGCACATCAGTCTTAACCAAATCACAGGAATATGAGTAATCTTACCCATTCATCCCCTGATAACAACCAATCTTTCACGGAGTTAGATATTCCCCTGGAACGAGATATTTTTCTCCGTACCTTAATCAGAGAACTCGCTGGGACACTGGAAAACGTTGTCGGCTTACAAGAAGCATCCGGTTTTATCAGCGTTGTCGGTCAGTCAATGGGTAGAGCCATTGAGCAAGATTATAAATCAGCCCTGCAACTTTCTCAACTCTCCCGTTCACAAGTCGCTCAAGTGTTGGTAGACCTCAAGCGACGCATTAACGGCGATTTTTATGTCATTGAAGAAGACGACGAAAAAATAGTTTTTGGGAATCGAGTTTGTCCCTTTGGAGATAAGGTCTTAAATCGTCCTTCTATGTGTATGATGACCTCTAATGTATTTGGGTCAATTGCTGCGGATAATCTCGGTTATGCGAAAGTAGAATTACAGGAAACTATTGCTCAAGGTCATTCAGGCTGTCGAGTAGTTGTGTATCTTCAACAGACGGAAGATGCCGAAGATGCCGAAGGTCGGGAGTATTTTGGAATATAAGAAAGATGACACCGGAACAGTTTTTAGAGGTGGCTTCTGTATTGCCAGAGCCGTTAATTTTGGCTACAGTTAGCGGTGATATTTTGGCAGCAAATCGTCCGGTTGCTAAACTTCTTAATTGTCGCAGTAAAGACCTACGAGGTAAGAATTTATTAGAAATTGTTGAAAACCCCCATGATTCAGTTCTTGAATATTTAAAAACCTGCGCCAGAAATCGTCAATTCTCCTTCGGTTCCTTAAATTTTATCCTCCCCAATGATGAGCATTTAAGCTGTCGTGCGGAGGGTGCGGTAATTCAACCAGCTTCCCATGAATCTCCGGCTTTGATTTTACTGCGTTTACAAAATAGTGCAGCCGCCAATTTAGATTTTGCCGTCTTAAATCAAAAAATTGATCAACTCAGCCAAGAAATTCACCATCGGAAACAAGCCGAAGCCGCATTATCCCTGAAAAACCAGGAATTAGAAGAGGCATTTCGTCAATTAAAAAATACTCAACTTCAGTTAATACAAACGGAAAAAATGTCCAGTCTCGGTCAATTAGTAGCCGGGATAGCTCATGAAATTAATAACCCGGTTACCTTTATTGATGGCAATTTGGTTCATGCTGAAGAATATATTGAGACTTTATTGCAGCTAGTCCAAATGTATGAAACAGCATATCCAGACTCATCGCCAGAAATTGAAGAGTTTAAAGCAGAAATAGATCTGGATTTTGTGGTAGAGGATTTAGAGAATTTGTTAGATTCCATGCGTAAAGGGACTCAACGGATTTTAAAGATTGTTAAATCCCTACGCAATTTCTCGCGGTTGGATGAGTCGGGGTGCAAAGCGGTGGATATTCACGAAGGTATTGAAAGCACTTTAGTGATTTTACGCGATCGCTTAGAAACTTCCTTACAATCTGGTAAAATCGAGGTAATCCGAGACTATGGAAACTTACCTTTAATAGAATGTTATCCAGGTCAACTTAATCAGGTATTTATGAACTTGATTAGTAATGCGATCGATGCTTTAGTAGAATCCGACCAAAAACCACCCCCAGACCGCAACTCCCCACATTATAGCCAAATTATAATTTCTACCCAACTCATTGATCACAAGTCTATTAGGATTTCCATTAAAGATAATGGCTCAGGAATTTGTGACCAAGTTTGTCCTCACATTTTTAACCCGTTTTTTACGACCAAACCTGTCGGGAAAGGTACGGGATTAGGGTTATCAATTAGTTATCAGATTATCACCCAACTGCATCAAGGTCAATTGATTTGTCGGTCAACCCCCCACCAAGGAACAGAATTGGGAGTAGAGATTCCTATTCATCAAACCCCCGTTAAAAGTAGCAGGTCAGACCCAGAAAGGTTGGTAGAGGTTGACATTTTGGATATGGCTCAAAAAACCTAGGTGGTGCTGGTGCGTCAGAATATATCCATCTGGGTGGGTTTGGATATGGTCGCTTCTGACGCTACGGGAATGTAGGCTTAAATGTTGCCGTAGACGGGAATAGCAGCACCGCGTAGGTCTTTGGCGGCTTCTGAAGCTAAGAAGCAGATCACCTCTCCTAGAGATTGGGGTGTTACCCATTGGTGAGCGTTATCACTACCCATGGCTTCGCGGTTGCTGGGGGTGTCAATGACGCTGGGAAGCACACAGTTGGCGGTGATATTGGTGTTTTTGGTTTCATCTGCGATCGCTTTAGTTAAAGCCACTACCGCCGCCTTAGAAGCACAGTAAGCCGCTAATTGTCCGGCTGGGTCTATAGCACCACGACTCCCTACCGTCACGATTCTACCGTAGTTATTTTGTCGCATTTTAGCTAGGCTGTGCTTGCATACAAGGAATGTGGTATTTAAGTTAAGGTCTATGTCTTGTTTCCAGCTATCATAGCTATATTCGTGGGTAGCCCCCATGGAGAAACCCCCCACTAGATGAATCAGAACATCAACCCGACCCATATCATTAATCAGTTTACTAACCGCGTTTTCGTCCGTGAGATCGACCGCCACAAACCGAATTTGCTCAAAGTCCGTCGGGGAAAGGATACCTTTAAGGCGATCGACTTCTGCTTCACTGCGATAGGGTATCGTGACCTTAGCTTTTTGGTTAAGCACTAGGGGGGTCACTCCTAAACCTAGTCCCCCAGTTCCGCCAGTGATTAGTACCTGTTTATTATTCATCTGGATAATTGATAATCGGCTTTCAATTAACTTTAATGGTTTTCTGGTTGCAGATCTAGGCTCATACAAATCTTGGCGGTGGCTAAAAACCCCATCCTAGGGCAGGGAAAATTTACCATAGACCTCTGATTATACCATATATAGTGGCACTGTTTCCCATTATCCTAGGATACGTCAAGTTAGGAGATTTGTCAAGAGGAATTATGATAAATGTGTAACAATTATTAATTGTTAATGGCGGGGGCGCGCCTCCCCTGTAAATTCTGAATTACTCACGACTTTATGAATAAAGCCGCCCGGTGCTACAGATTAGCAGCTTGCCAATCTGGGTGGGTAGGTGAGATTATACGAACAGCACTGGAGCATGAAAACCTTGTCTCAAGAGAGCAAGGATGAAAGGCGACACGGGTACTTTAGTGCCCGTCAGCCCAAGATCTGATCAACTCTCGAACAACATCGCTGTTTGACTTGACACGCTTACTAGATAAATGCTACACTGATTTTAGTAGTGCCAGGTAACCAACCACTTAAAAAACCTTGTTGCCTCAAGGCGTACACTGAACCTTGACCATTGAATCTATGCGGTTTGGCTGCATTGTTCTAGCTTCCTCCTGGCAGCAGGTAAAAGATTCACAGGAACTAGACAAATCAGTCTTTGAGGTATATTGGCTTCAATCTAAACAGGATTGGCAGAAATGCAACTACGGTAGGGCATACCGAAAGTAACGCTTGGGGAGAGTCCCACCTCTGGGCTAGACGACGCAAGGAATCTCGTTTAAGTGGTCTCGGTGAGCCAAGAATCCCCGTCTCTTCAGAGCGGGGAGTGTCAACAGGCGAAATTGCCGCAAAATCTCAGCAGTAAAAATCGCCTCAATTCATTGAGGGGGATACCCAGATGATTGAGTCATCGAATGATATAAATCCTGTAACCGATGATAGGGAATTAATCTCGGTAGGAGCATGATTTAATCTCAAATTAGGTTAACATTTTACGGCAATACGGTATAATACCAAGTATGGTGCGAGACCTTCGGGTATGAAATAGAGCTGAAATGGGCGTGGGGACTACCCGGTGAGGACTTCAACCCCTTGCTTGATTGGGTCGCATCCCTGGCCATCCCATAACACAGCCGGATTTTTTGGCCCACCTTCGAGACTTCCAATATGGTTGCCAAGGTGAAGCGTCTAATCAGGTCTAAGACTGCCCGCGCCATGCTGACATGGGCGCATTATCGATTCAAACTAACCCTGAGACATAAGCGCGGAAATAACTGAACAGTTGTAGATGTGACCGAAGAATACACCAGCAAAACCTGTACTCACTGTGGTCATGTCCATTCCCAGCTAGGTGGCTCAAAAGTGTTCCGATGTCCTGAGTGCGGGTTCACTCTACCACGGGACTGGAACGGTGCTTTTGGAATCTTTCTAAAAGCTTTGCGGGATACCGCCTCTGTTACCTTAACGGGTAATAGTGCTATCGTCGCATTGTCAGGGAACAGCCGGAAAAATGTCGCGTAAATGTATCAGAACAACTGCTAACAGTACAGATGCTAACAGTACAGATTTCAACGCCACCAGAGTTCAGCCAGACCTGGCTACTGGAAACCAGTTATGGAACTGGTGGCAATGCCCTCACCACCGGCCTTGATGGGTCTATTTATATAACAGGTTCTACTAGAGAGGACCTGAATGGAGAAATCAATCAGAGTGGTACTGATAGCTTCATTGTCAAATATGAACCCGATGGGACTCTGGTATGGACAAGACTGTTGGGAGGTAATTATTCTAACTCTTATGGCAATGCCCTCACCACCGGCCTTGATGGGTCTATTTATATGGCGGGTTGGACTCGGAGTGACCAGATTGTAGAAATTCCTCGACAGCCATACGAAATTCCCAGTAATGAAAACGATGTATTTCTCGCCCGGTATGAACCCGATGGCAGCCAGGTATGGACAACCCGGTTAGCAAGCAATAGGTCGGAAATAGCCCATGCCCTCACCACCGGCCTTGATGGGTCCATTTATGTAGCTGGCTTTACTAGCGGCGACCTAGGTGGGGAAATAAATAATGGTGGCACGGATGCCTTTATCAGCAAATACGAACCCGATGGGACTCTGACATGGACAAGGCTGTTAGGAACCAGTAATTGGGATGGTGCCAGAGCCCTCACCACTGGCTTTGATGGGTCTATTTATATGGCGGGTGAGACTTGGGGCGACCTGAATGGGGAAATTAATCAGAGTGGTGCTGATGGCTTTATTGCCAAATACGAACCTGATGGGACTCTGGTATGGACGAGACTGTTGGGAAGCAATGGTTGGGGGGCAGCCCATGCCTTGACCACCGGAATTGATGGGTTTATTTATGTCGCTGGTCTAACCGAGGGCGACATCAACGAGGAAATTTTTAGTCGTGGCGGAAATGCCTTAATCAGCAAATACGAACCGGAGGATGGGGCTCTGGTATGGACAACACAGTTGGGAACCCCTAATGCTGACCAAGCCAATGCCCTCACCACCGGCCTTGATGGGTCTATTTATATGGCGGGTTGGACTCAAGGCAACCTGGCTGAGGAAATGAATCGTGGTTACTCCGATGGGTTTATCGCCAAATACGAAACTGATGGCGCTTTGGCGTGGACAAGGCTGTTAGCCAGCAATGACTGGGACACAGTTAATGACCTCACCACGGGAATTGATGGGTCTATTTATATGGCCGGAAATGCCTTTGTTAGGGTGATAGTCGATGGGACTGTAGCGGAACCTGTACCGCCGCCACCGGAATTTATCGACCCATTGTTACCTCTCAACGGTGATTATATTCCCATAGCGGGCGACTTTAATGGTTCGGGAATCACAGATATTCTCTGGTATGCTCCCGGTCCTGACCCGGATTTTATGTGGTACTTTCATGCAGATGGTAGTTATGGGAGTCGTTTGTTCATGATTAATGGTTATTATATTCCCATAGCGGGCGACTTTAATGGTTCGGGAATCACAGATATTCTCTGGTATGCTCCCGGTCCTGACCCGGATTTTATGTGGTACTTTAATCAAGATGGTAACTATGACGGTTTTCAGTTGACCGTTGATGGTCATTATGCTCCGGTTCCGGCAGATTTAGAAGTCTTCTAAGGGTTCCCGGTTCAGAATATCTCGATATTGTCGCCATGGGGGAAGATACTCGTCCATATAAGCCTGAAAACGGTGATTATGATAACGTTCTAAGAGATGTACTAACTCATGAACTACCACATATTCCAAGCACTCTATGGGCTTTTTTGCGAGTTCTAAATTTAGCCAAATGCGGCGCTGAGTGATATTACAACTCCCCCATTTAGTCCGCATTTTCTTAATCCCCCAATCGGTCACATTTTCCCCGATAATGGGTTGCCATTTATTCAGCAATTGTGGTATAATATCATGGAATTTTTGCCGATACCATTCGGCTAAAACTTGGGCGCGATTGTCCCGAGAAGTTCCGGGATTAACGAATAATTGCACTATCCGAGAATTGGGAATTTTAAGTTCATGTTTCCCTCGGCGTTCTATGAATTCTAAGCCGTAGCGTTTACCGAAGATATAATGAGTTTCGCCGGATACCATTTATCGCGGGGATTGACGGGGTTGGGCGGCGAATTTTGCCTGGTGTTTTTTAATCCAAGATAGGCGGGAGATAATCGCCAGTCGGATATTATCATCAGTGAAGTGAAGCGGCGCAGCTACCCGCACCCGACCCTCTGGGGGATAGACTCCAATATGCAGATTTTTAATCGATTTGCGAATCACTTGCACGGGAATTTGAGCAATGGTTATCTGGTAATCTGTGGGAGATTTACTGGTAGTCATGTTGCTGTTTAATTAACTCTAAAATGGTGTCAACGGGTAGGTCTACTTTAGCATCAACTAGGACGGCATTAAGGGCATTTTTTACCTCGATTTCTGGGAAACGGTTGCCAATCCAGTTGTCTTTTTTGGTGGTGATCACGACCTGATCAATCTTGAGGCCTAAGGCTTCATTTTTGCCTAGTGGCGTGACATTGCTAAAATAGGGTATTGAGTGCGAGACGTTCAGGCATGAAATAGGGTTGCAATACCCGAAATAACCGCCTGGTGAGGATTTCAACCCCTTGGTTGAATATAAGGAGCGAACTCCTGACCATCCTCATAACTGTTTATATGTCCCGACGTTTAGTATAGAAATATACGTGCGAAACGTTTAGGAGTGAAATAGGGCTGCGATGCCCGAAATAACCTCCTAATGGGACTTTCACCCCTTGGTGGAATATAAGGAATTCATATTCCTGACCATCCCATAACTGTTTATATGTCCCGACGCTTGGAGAAATCTAAGCAAGGCAGGGGACTCAAGGTCATAAACAAACTGAGAAATCAGGACGTTGAGAGTAACGGCGATAGCCACCCCCAATTTCAGGATTCACAACCCGTCAGATTGAAGCGGGGAACGGAAGGTTCCGAGGTGTGGTGTAACCCAACACCAGAAACGAGACCACTGCCAACCATCCATGATTAGGGAAACCGAATGTCCGGCTTGAACCATCGTCAATATAAAGTAGCGAAATAGGTTGACACGCTGCGTTCAAAAGAACAAGGGGAAAAGTGGGGGTTTGTATATACTACCCAGAAGCAACGAAAGTTGTGCACAGACCTTTAATGTACCCCGGTGGATAGGACAAATCTAAAGATGGAATGCCCGTATAAACGGAACGTTTAAACCCCTTTTAGGCTCTCGACAAGTACATCTTGTTGAGTAGTGAAAGTGTAATCGTATGCCTTTAAGGGGAAGGGATGTGACTGAAAGCCAAAGCCTAATTGTAATGGTTAGGATATGCCCACTAGTCACGGTGTAGATATAGTTACTGCAATCAACAGGAGTTTAACGGCGAAAGCGAGTTTAAACACTACGATGTTGTATTTAGCTCCAAAAGTTGAAGTACAAAAGCAGGGGTTGGTAACTCTGTTCCCGTTGCCAAGGGGTATCTACATCAGGAGCCGTGTGATGCGAAAGTATCAAGCACGGTTTTGAATGGGAGTGGGGGAAGGCGACTTCCCTCTCGACCCCTACCAAAACAAGGCAGGGAACTCGGGGTCAAAACGCAAAATTGGAAATCTTAATGATTCCTTAACAATTGCGTCGAGAGTAACGGCGATAGCCACCCCCAGTTTTGGGAATCACAACCCCAGGATTGAAGCGGGGAACGGAAGGCGTAAAGTAGAACCTACTGCCAGACGCGACCACTGCCAACCATCCATGACTAAGGAAATCTGAATGCTCCGACTTGAACCATCGTAATTATTTAGTAGCGAAACAGGTTGATACGCTGCACTCAAAAGAGAAAGGGAAAAAGTAGGGTAATTCTATCATCACCTACACAGACCTTTAAAAGTACCCCGGTGGATAGGACAAGTCTAAAGATGGAATGCCCATATAAACGGAACGTTGTAACCCCTTTTAGGCTCTAACAATCTGGTCGAGAAAGTTAGTAGTGAAAGTGTAAGCGTAAGCCTATTAGGGGGTGAGATGTGACCAGAAGCTAATGCCCGACTGTAATGGTAGGGATATGCTAACGGGTCACGGTTTGATTGTAAAGAATAGAGTCTAGTAGGAGTTACTATGACGAAAGCGAGTTTAAAGAAAGGTTTTGAGAAATCGAAGCCAATCAAGACGTGCGTTTGTATGGAAACAAATTCCCTGGGCGAAAGTTCAGAGAAAAGTTTTCAAGCTCCAAAAGAGGATATTTCAAGCAGCTAAATCGGGACAAGACGCAAAGGCACGAAGGTTGCAACGTCTACTGGTGAAGTCATATTATGCCCGACTCTTAGCAGTGCGGCGAGTGACCCAAGATAATCAAGGCAAGAAAACAGCCGGTGTCGATGGAATGAGAGCAATCTCTCCAAGGCAAAGGTTTGAACTTGTTGAGAACATTAAAGGAAACCTCAAAGCAAAACCACTGCGACGAGTGTGGATTCCAAAACCCGGTAGGGATGAAAAACGCCCCCTGGGAATACCCACAATCCAAGATAGAGCGAGGCAAGCCTTGGTTAAATCGGCTCTCGAACCTGAATGGGAATCGAGATTTGAAGGCACTAGTTATGGGTTTAGACCGGGTAGGTCTGCCCAAGATGCAATAGCACGAATTTTTCAGAGTATTAACAAAGATGAATACTATGTGTTAGACGCGGATATAACGAAGTGTTTTGACCGAATAAACCATGATTATCTACTGTCAAAAATTAATTGTCCAAGCAGCCTGAAGAGAGACCTGAAACAATGGCTCAAAGCGGGTGTGCTAGATAACGGCGTATTCGAGGATACAGAAGCAGGGACACCCCAAGGAGGGGTAATAAGTCCACTCCTAGCCAACATCGCACTGGATGGTATGGAAAGGCTAGTTAAAGAAATGTATCCGAATAAAGGAACAACCACCCAGGTCAACCTAATAAGATATAGCACAAGACAGAACACTTAGGACGTATAATGGAGAGGACGAGATGACTAAGAAGACCAAAAATGCCAGCCCCCTATAGTTACGATCTCAGACAAAAAGTTATTGATGCCATTGAACTAGACGGTATGCCCAAAACAGAAGCCAGTCAAGTTTTCCATGTCAGCCGGAACACCATTAATCTCTGGCTGCAAAGAAAAGCACAGACCGGAGACTTCCTCCCTAAACCTCATCACCGTCACCGACCTGGCAATAACCACAAAATTACTGACTGGGAAAAATTCAAGGCTTTTGCCCAAGAGCATGGCGACAAAACAGCAGCTCAAATGGCTGAACTTTGGGATGACGACATCTCTCCTCGCACCATATCCAGAGCCTTGAAGAAAATTGGCTTCACCAGAAAAAAAACTTACGGCTACCAAGAACGTGATGAGTAACAGCGAGAGGAGTTTATGGCTCAGATTGAACAGATGGAGCCGGAAGAAGTGGTCTACCTCGATGAAGCCGGCATGAATAGTCAGGACTCGGATTACCCTTATGGTTACTGCGAGGAAGGAAAACGCTTCCATGCACTCAAATCAGGGAAGAGGCAGGGCAGGGTAAGTATGATAGCCGCATGGTGTCATCAACAACTCTTAGCTCCCTTTAGCTTTGAGGGTTGTTGTAATCGGACAGTGTTTGAGTTGTGGTTGGAGTTCATCTTAATTCCAACATTGAAGCCAGGTCAGACTCTAGTATTGGACAATGCAACGTTTCATAAAGGGGGACGGATTGCTGAACTGGTGGAGGCAGCTCAATGCCGTTTACTCTATCTTCCGCCTTATTCGCCAGACCTCAACAAGATAGAGAAATGTTGGTCGTGGCTGAAAGCCCGTATTCGCCACTGCACGTGAGCAGTTTGATTCTCTCCATGATGCCATGGATTCCGTTCTCCAAGCTGCGTCCTAACTACCTTGACTAATGCTATAATTAAATAACCTTGTAGGGTGCGTCAGACCAGGCGACACCGATAAGAACCGGAGAACTGATAAACTGACGCACCAGGTATCTAATTACAGCCTTTCTCTCAATCATTAAGCACATTAACAACACTTGGTAAACCAGTTATTCAAACACTGTAAATCCACAAGGCTTACCGCCACTTCTACCAATCTCACTAATAATTCCATGGTCTCCGTCCTGAACTTGCACACTAAACTTTTGAGCTGTGACCACATCATCTCTATCGGGTTAAACTCAGGGGAATACACCGGCAGATATTCTACCCTGGCTCCTACTGACTCTATCATTTCTTTGACTTCTTCTCGATGATGAGAATTTAAGTTATCCATTACCACTACATCTCCTTTTTTTAATTTTGGCAATAAATCTAACTTGATGAATTGGAGAAAATCCTCTTTTTTCATGGACCCTTCTAATGTTTGAGTCGCTACCACTCCGGAGAGCTTAATTGCACCAATTATTGTCATTTTTTGACCTCGATAGGATTTCCGCAGTTCATAGACTTTTTTCCCTTTCGTAGCTCTGGCTAACGGTCTGCTCATCCCTACCCATAACCCACTTTCATCAATAAACACAAGCTTTTCAGGAGCCACATCTCTAATTCTTTACCAATAATCTACTCGCGCTTTCTGTACTTCTTCAGTTACTACTTTTTCGCTCCTGTATGTTTTTTTTTAGACTTATATCGTGCTGCTTTAAAAATCTATCTATCATGGTCGTACTGACATTTATGCCCAGCTTGTCTCTGAGCTTATCACTATATTGCCATAAGGTCAGGTCGGGGTGGGCTTCTACAATATCTATCACGGCTTCCTCATGCTTAGATCAAATGCTTTTCTTTTTAGAGCCACACTTACGAGGAGATAAGTCTCCCGTTAATCGATACTGTTTGACCAGTCGCCTTACCGTGTCTGGACTCACCAAAAAGCGTTTCGCTACTTTTCGGATAGAAGTGTCTCCTTTTTCATAGGCTTCTACTATCTTTTTCCGAAAATCTAAAGAGTAACGGCTCATGGTAGTTGGTTGTGATAACTTATACAATAGCCATACATTATACCGTACTTTGTGTTTTGTGTAAAGGCTGTAAATAACCTTGTAGTGGCATGACACGCTTAAAATAGTGCATTAGTTTGAGGAGGACGAGACCTCCTCAAACCTTGGGTAAAGATGACGCAGAGTCACTCGTGCATCTTCGGTCGTAAATTGCCAACTCACTTGGGCTCGCTTCTCATTACGCTCTTGCTGCCACGCCACTACTTCGCGTTCGAGCTTCTCGGCACTTTCTAAACGTCGCTTCAAACACTGTTGGCTCAACACCGATAACTCAGTCTCAGCTATAGCATTAGTCAAGGTGGTTAGGACGCAGTTTTGAGAACGGAATCCATGGCATCATAGAGAGAATCAAACTGCTCAATACAATGGCGAATGCGGGCTTTCAACCACGACCAACATTTCTCTATCTTGTTGAGGTCTGGCGAATAAGGTGGTAGATAGAGCAAACGGCATTGAGCCGCCTCCACTAGCTCAGGAATCCGTCCCCCTTTATGAAACGTTGCATTGTCTAGCACTAGAGTCTGACCTGGCTTCAGTGTTGGAATTAAGATGAACTCCAACCACAACTCAAACACTGTCCGATTACAACAACCCTCAAAGCTAAAGGGGGCTAAGAGTTGTTGATGACACCATGGGGCCATATAGCTCACCCTGCCCTGCCTCTTCCCTGATTTGAGGGCATGGAAGCGTTTTCCTTCCTCGCAGTAACCATAAGGGTAATCCGAGTCCTGACTATTCATGCCGGCTTCATCGAGGTAGACCACTTCTTGTGGCTCCATATGTTCAATCTGAGCCATAAACTCCTCTCGCTGTTGCTCATCACGTTCTTGGTAGCCGTAAGTTTTTTTTCTGGTGAAGCCAATTTTCTTCAAGGCTCTGGATATGGTGCGAGGAGAGATGTCGTCATCCCAAAGTTCAGCCATTTGAGCGGAGGTTTGATCGCCATGCTCTTGGGCAAAAGCCTTGAATTTTTGCCAGTCGGTAATTTTGTGGTTATTGCCAGGTCGGTGATGAGCTTTAGGGAGGAAGTCTCCGGTCTGTGCTTTTCTTTGCAGCCAGAGATTAATGGTGTTCCTGCTGACATGGAAAACTTGACTGGCTTATGTTTTGGGCATACCGTCTAGTTCAATGGCATCAATAACTTTTTGTCTGAGGTCGTAACTATAGGGGGCTGGCATTTTTGGTCTTCTTAGTCATCTCGTCCTCTCCATTATACGTCCTAAGTGTTCTGTCTTATGCTATAGATACCTGGTGCGTCAGTTTATCAGTTCTCCGGTTCTTATTGGTGTCGCCTGGTCTGACGCACCCTACTATATATTATTACCAAGGGCTACCAATAAGAGTAAACCCAGCCCAGTAAAAAGGATGAGATAAATCAACAGGGTTTTGTTTGGCTAATTCTTGGGGGACTGGAGTTGATATATCACCGCGACGAGTGTTCATGTTAGTCTGACTAAGTAGGTAACCATTTTCTAAACGTACCTGACCATTTAACATCGCTAATTGAGACTGTCGGAGAGCTTCTGCTTTAATGGGAGTAGCAGTTAGAGCATTATAGAATGTCGTCATTAATCCCAAAGTTCCCGCATCACTAACATACCATAAACTAGCCATAGCCGACTTCACCCCAGCTTGAACAGCTAGTCCAGCAAATCCCAATTCCGCTTTTTCATCCCCCACAGCCGTAGTACAAGCACTCAATACCAATAATTCTACCGGAGGTTGATTTAGTCGTAACTCTCGCAGTTGATTTAACCATAGCTTTTGGTCCCAAAATTGAATATAAGAACGGTCAGCACCCCCAGATACAAATTCTCCATGAGTTGCTAGGTGAACAATTTTATATTCTCCCTGTTCCCTTTGGGATTTCAGATTAGCTATGGTAAATTCCTCATTTAAAAAGGCTTGACCTGGCCAAATATTGCCAACAATCAAATCTAATTCTAGGGGAACTGCTGGTAAAGGATCTAGGTTAGAATTAGGAAACTTAGAAGCACCCATAGCCAAAACCCTAGCATTTTGCAGGTTAACATAACTGGTATCAGTTAGACTGAGGCTAGGAATCAGACTGAGGCTATAGTTTTCTATTAGGAACTGTTCCCCGTCATATAATGCGGCTAGGGGGAGGGTACGCAAACCAGCATCCATTGAGAAAATTAGGATATCAATGCCATGTTTTTCTAACTCCTGTTTGATGGGTTCAATTAACCAATTATATAATTGTTGTCCTGATTCTTTATACTGAGTATCTTGGAAATTTTGGGGGGTGCGAATTTGATGGCTAAATTGTCGCGCTACTTGTAGGAGTTCCTCACGATTAACCGCCACGCTTTTAAACACTGCTTCCCCATTGGGTAAAAGCAATCTTAATTCTAGTATTTCAGGTTGTATGGACACATAAATAATTGCGGGTTTGTAGTTGGTGATGCGGACAATATCGCTGAGGGTTTGACGGATACTTTGGTCATCTACGGTGTTTTTACTGAGATTATAGCCGAAATAGTTGAGAAATTCCCGACCTCGGAATGAATCAATTTGCAACACTGAGGAAACTAAGGGAGAACGAGCCATTTGGTCAGTAGGTACGGTGGTTGGTTCTACCTGAACTACGAGGTTTCCAGCCTGGTCTATGTCGGGGTTGGCTTCGGTGTTGGAATTGATTAGGGGTGACTCTGCATCATGATTGGAGTTACCGGAGATATTCTGATCACTGTCGGAGGTGTTAGAGTTACTGTTGCTTAAATTTTCGGGGATACTAGAAACAGAAGATCCGGTGGTTTCTACATCAGATAAATCTTGATTTTCAGTGGTAATTTCTGGTTGGTTAACGGTGGTTTGTCTAATTGAGTTTTGCTCAAAATTATTGCCGACAATTGTAGTATCTGCACCAGCGGTTAATTGACCATCAGTAATAGCTCCAGCGGTCCCATTTTGACTAGGATCACCAATAACTAGAGGGGTGGAAAAAGCGGGTAATCTAATTGTCCCGCTACCTGTTGAACCGATAGTAGAGATACTTGCTTCTACATCATTCATGGCTTCAAAGGTATCTGTAACTCGGAAAAATCGAGAGGTGTCAATTATTAGGGAACCTCCCCGCAATTGGGCTTCGGTATTAATTAGGGAGACTTCAATATCATTCTCGCTCGTTAGCCTGACGGAACCCGCATTTCCCTCGGAGGAATTGGTGTTAATAGCACCTAGAAAAATCTGGTCTTGTGCTTGTACTACTATAGACCCTCCGGCGGTGGAACCGGAGGTGTTAAGATTACGGCTTTGTACTCCTCCTTGGCGGCTGGTAATGGTAATATTTGCGCCTGTTCCTGAGTCGGTAGCGGTGCTGATATCACCTGTGTTAATATTTCCCAAGGCGGTGATATTAATGCTACTGTCGAGGCTGTCAGGGGATGCTATTTGCAGATTTCCGGTGGTAATGGTTCCGCGATCGCTATTTAAACTCATACCACGTCCGGCGGTGATATTTCCGGTTTGGATATCATCCCGACCTACGAGACTTAAAAAGGTTGCATCCCCCAAAATATTGCCATCAACTGTAATTTGTCCCCGCTGACTGCTGAGGTCAATTGTCCGAAAAGCCAGATTATCTAAACTTGCATTAGAACGAAGTTCTCCGGTCTGAATATTCCCTTGAGACCGTATATTAATATTACCTCCCGACTGCAAATTCCCGGTAATCACCTCACCTCTAGCACTATTAATGTATATATTTAATCCACTGCTATTAATGTCACGAATGCGGATATCACCATCAGCTTGTAAGGAGATGGAAGCATCACCAATTCCGGTAATATTTCCCTCAGCTATAATTTGACCTAAATCACTGGAAGATTGTAATAAGACGGGACTGGTAAAGGTGATATCTTGAGCTATTTCTATGATACTATTTCCATCAGGACTACCAATAATAATCCTTTCAAACCCCGGCGCGAAAGCGTCTATATCTGATAACTTGATATCCAAACCAGTGGTATTTTCCTCACTTCCTAAAGTCATGATTTGACCGGAATGGCTGGATTCTAATCGTAAAGAACCGCTACCACGAACTGAATGAGAACCACCGACTAAATTAATTTCGGAACCTCGTAATAAAATATTGCCTTGATTAGAGCCATTTGGGAGGGTGTGGATTCCCTCTATTTGGATGATATCCGATTGACTAATTACGCTAATATCTCCGCCTTCTGTCACGAGATTTCCGAGAATAATCTCATTTTCCGCCTCTAAGGTTAAGCTAGAATTCCCTACACCTCTAATGGTGGGTAAACTTTCATCACCAGTGGCGATAATTCTACCTTGAGGCGATCGCATCATCACGGGGTCTTGAAACCTGAGATCTCCCTCAATATAAATAGTCCCCTGAGAATCAGACCTACCAATAATAATCTCGGAAAACCCCCTAGTAATTTGTGACAATTCCAAGCTGTTAAAATTCAGAGATAAAGGGTCTCCTGTTGGCGAAGAGTTAGCAGAGAGTCCCGAGTTTCTACCTAACCTAATATCTTGGGTTGGTGAAGCAGGTTGTAATAAGAGAGACCCACTCCCGGAAAGACCACCATTAAGATTAATAGTATCTCCCGTCAACATAATATTACCCCCTGTAGTATCAGGAGATAGTAGACCATCCCAAACCCCGGTGGAGATAGCACCCACACTAATTTCTATACCAGCATCCAAAGTAATATTACCACCAGATTGCCGTCCGCGCGAGTCGATCGCACCTAAATCCATACTCTCGCTAGTGGTAATCAAGACATCGCCTCCCTCACCCCTAACGGAGGAGGTAATAATCCGAGATGGTCTCGTCCGATTATTAGTATCATCCATAATAATCCGACTACCTTCGCTAATAATAGACACATCACCACCACCCCGAAAGCCAGAAGTATTGATACCCTCTAAAAAAATCTCCCGACTGGCTTCTAGTTGGATATTTCCCCCGACTCCGGTTGTATCAGTCGCCTGGGAAGATAGGGGACCGGTGAAAATTTGCCGACCACTATTAATAGTAATATTACCGCCGGAAAATCTCCCGTCTGTTTTCAGATTATTAGTAGTAATTGAACCCTGGCTACTACGGAGAGTAATATCACCGCCTGTATTGTCACTATTAGCAGTAGATATAACCCCGGTATTAATCTGACCAATACCACTAGCAGTTAGATTAACATCTCCGCCACTGGTTCTAATATTCCCGGTAGCAATATTGACACCAAAAATATTGAGATTACCACCTCTAGTTAAGATAGTATCGCCACTGTGCATGATAAAAGAACCCTGACCATCTCCGTTAGCATCAGCGCGGAAAGTCACGGTTCCGGTGGTAGTTCTCAAGTCGAGTTTTTGGTTAGATAACTGGTCGATGCGAATATCATTTCGTGCTTCCAGAGTAATATCAGCATCAGCGGCTAAATTTTCCAAGGTAGTTTGGGAGAGGGTATATTCTGCTGGTCCTTGGTCAGCGGTGACTACACCATCAAAGTCGATATTATTATTGGGAGAGGCTTCGGAGTCTACAATCCTGATATTTAAAGGGTCTAAAAGTAGGGTTCCTAAGTTACCATCTCCGCCGCGCAAATTGACACTACCATCAACGCTGAGAGTTTCGAGACCGGAGATTTCTACAAACCCTCCCTGGTGTTGTCCTTGTGCGGAAATATTGCCGGAAAATTGGGTATGTCCGTCAGACCAAATAATAATCCTGCCGCCATCTCCGTTAGTGGTGGCGTTGGCTGCTAGGGTAGAATTATCATCGATGAGGGTATAGATGGCATTAGGAACAGTACCCTGTCCGAGGTAATCACCTCCAATTCTAATTGTACCGCCGTTATCTGGTGCGGAGGCGCTGATATTCGCACCCCAAATTCCGATGCGATCGCCAAAAATGTTAATCTGGGGGGAATGGTTAAAAATAGTGGAGTCGGTGTCGATGGTTCCCGACACAGCCACAACTCCAGGATTAGGAGTAATGGGGGTATTAGAACCAGTTAGTTGTATGCGACCATCAGCTAAAATATTGACTCCGGTGGCATAATTTTCGTCCCCTCCGGTGAGTAGTTCCGGCAAGGATAGGGGGGTAAGATTAGTTGATAATCCATCAGGGGAGGCGGCTGGACTAACTTCTAAACTGAGAAGGTGTCCGGCTTGGGAAATGCGGAGGATATTTTCACCTTCGACCGCCGCCATGGTAATTTCTCCCCCAGGAGCTACCAGTGACCCGGTATTGATGACAGTTCCCCCCAGTAGGGTGATTTGTTCTCCCTGGGTAACGGCGAGTTCTCCGGCGTTGACAATGCTACCAGGATTAGTCCCAAAGGCGAAGGCGTTGGGAGTGCCGACTAGGGTGCTATAATCATTTGCACCGATCGCACTCATCCAGCGATCGCCAAAACCGATACCAGACCAGAAGCGGTAGTAGCGGTAAAGGAACCTGGAACATCTAACCGCGCACCCGCACCGAATAAAATCCCGGCTGGGTTGATTAAAAACAGGTTAGAAGCGCCGCCTGTGACCTGCAAAAGTCCGTTAATGCGGGAAGCATCCCCACCCACCACACGGGTGAGGATGTTTTGGATTTCGGGAGTGGCAATAAAGTTAGCCACAGCGCCGGATTCTACGTTAAAGTGTGTAAAACTGTGGAACAGATTACTCCCATTTCCCGAAAGTTGTCCCCCAGTGATGTTGGTCTGGTTTCCCTGTTGATGGGTAATGGTGTTGGTGCTGTTGGGTTCGGGTACAATTGGTTGAGCGATCGCTCTGTTATACCGGATATCGAAAAAGTTTTGTGGTATAATGGAGAGGATATCCAGAACCATCAAACTGGCACAGGAAACCGGGATCAGCACTAACTGCAGATGGTGTACTGGGTTCATAATTATCTCCTCCCCTTCCCTAACTGGTTACAAGTTTATGATATCCTCCCTTTTCGCACCCCATTTTCACTTCTGTAGTGGTAGTTGTAGTATTTGATTGGCTCACTCATGCGGTTAATTGGCTTGACAGGCGGTATTGGTACGGGGAAAACCACTGTTTCTAACTATTTGGCTGCTACCCATAAACTACCGATATGGGATGCGGACATTTATTCTCGCCTAGCGGTAGAACCTCACTCACCTGTTCTCAATACTTTGGCGGTTCGCTACGGCTCAGATTTACTATATCCCGATGGTAGCTTAAATCGAGGCAAGTTGGGGGATATTATCTTTAATAGCTTAACGGAAAGGCAATGGGTAGAAAGCCAAATCCATCCTTTTGTGCGCGATCGCTTCCTGGAAAAACGCCAAGAACTAGAAAAACAGTCTCATTTAGCAGAAGCTACGGCGGTTTTAGCCATTCCTCTGCTATTTGAAGCGAATATGACTGATTTAGTCACGGAAATTTGGGTGGTGTACTGTTCACCGTCTACCCAAAAACAGCGACTTATCCAGCGACATGGATCTTCCCTAACTCCTACACTACACAGATCCAAGCTAGAATTGATAGCCAAATGCCTTTGAGCGAAAAATGCGATCGCGCGGATGTGATCATATACAATGATGGTAGTCTACAGCACTTGTATCAACAGTGCGATCGAGCCTTAAAAGGGGAAGGGGTTTAACTCAGAGTTGACCCCACCCCTGCTTATGGCGTTAGTTCACCGAGTCAGTAGCGGTCGCTAGTTCTGTGGAACCTTTACCGCGTCGGCGAGTTAAGCTATTAAATAGCATAATTCCGATCGCTTTTACCAAATTGCCTTCGAGTTCATTAAACATTTTCATGTTCATTCCGAAAGCGGCGTTAGCTTCCTCCACAATGCGATCGGCTGTTTCCTGGTCAATCGGCAAATCATTCATGATCTGACGGTAATTGTTCTTAAATTCCTTCTCATCAGGAATTTCGTCAAACTCATAAAACTGAGTTCCTTGACCGTCCGATAAATTCATGGCTGTTTGAGCAATACCTTTCAGGATTTGTCCCCCCGAAAGGTCTCCCAAATAACGGGTGTACAGGTGAGAAATCAACAAAACCGGATCTTGCTCAGAAATCTCTCTAATTCTAGCCACATAAGTCTGAGCCGCTTCGGAAGGCTGAACTTCCTCCCGCCAGTTGCTACCATAGTAGAACAATAAATCCTGCTCAATAGCAGACTTGCGGTTTAACTCAGGAAAATATAGTTTCGAGAGGACGGGGTGATTTTTATGGCGATCCATTTCCTCTTCCATTGCCGTATAGACAAAGTAGAGATTCCCGGCTAATTTCCGATAGGAGGTTTTCTCAACTGTCCCTCTTAAAAAGCATTTGATAAAACCCACATTTTCCGCCATGGTGTGGGACTTTTTGGTTCCTTCCCGCAACTGGGTGGCTAGATTAACACTCATAGTAAATTTATTTGATCTGTTAACGAGATTTTACAGCAGATGTATTATCTTGGGGAAACGGCTGATTATACCGCCCGATTTTCTACCTTAAACCTATTTGCTTAAAAATAGTGTTAAGAATTGTCACAGATAGTAGACAGGAGAGATTGAGAGTACCAGAAACCGCTGTTGCTTAGAGGAAAATTTGACTAATAGCAATTTTGCCGCTGAAACAAACATCTACATCTGTACCAGGGGTGCGATCGCGTTGACCATAATCTCCGATATATTGGTATTGTTCCCCATTCACCTGATATTTAGCCGGAAGCGGGTCACAGGAGGGAGTACAGAAGACCATTTCCGGGTCTGGTTCTTCTGGCTGTAGATAGGGGAGATTGACATTCCAGAAACTGCGCGGTAAACAAGGTTGATTAAGCAGGTTTTCCAAGACGGCTTGGGTGAGGCGAGTCGCGCGTTCCCAGTCGGCTGGTTTACCGCCTTTTCGATACTGAGAAATAGCAATAGCCGGAATACCATGTATAGCGGCTTCTCTAACAGCGGCTACAGTCCCAGATATGTAGGTATCAACACCTAAATTACCCCCGGCATTAATCCCTGAGAGAACCCAGGACAAATCTGGACATAAATGGCTAATGGCCAGGCGAACACAATCGGCAGGAGTTCCAGCGATCGCATAATGAGTGGGAGAACGGCGTGATATATTAATGGGGGTAGCGGTGGTGACTTGATGACCACAGCCGGAAAGGTGATCGCGGGGAGCGACCCAAAGGCAGGGACTCTTTACAGCGGCCGATAAGGCTTTAATTCCAGGTGCATCAATTCCATCATCATTAGTTAATATAATCGTCATATTTAGGAAGTCCGGTTGCCGTCCCTACATTTTAACCGACAAGTGCCGATCCGGTTTCCGGTTTCCCGATTAAGATTTTTATGTGAAATGAGATTAAGCCACGTAGGGCATAAAAATTGAGCGAGATGCGGCTTTTTGGCTCAGGTCATTAAAGATGGTTTTAATCAAATTATTGACGTTTTTCGCAGTAGTCACATAATGATTTCGTGCCAATTGAAAACCCAGGGAGCGAGAACTAACCGCCGATTCTGATTGAATTAGGATGACGGGAATATCAGCGGTTTTCTGATTCTGCTGTAGCCGATGAATAAATCTATAGGTATTGCGATCGCTCAAATTTAAACTACTGATAATGAGATGCGGTTTGATTTCTTTAGCGATTTGCACCGCCCAGTTCCCGCCTTCTGCACAGATAATATTAAACTGCTCCAAGGCGATCGCATCCTCTAAAGTTGAGTTAAAATCCTGGTTTTCTTCCACCCATAAAATATCAAATATCATAATTTTGTCCCCACAGTGTATTAACTAGGAATAGTGCGACACCGATTCAATCCGATAAATCTAGTTTGATAATTTCACACAATCCCATCAATGGAGGAAATCAAGAACAGGTGACAGGGAGAGGAGGATTAATGATCCAATCATCAATTATCGACCCCACGACCCCAGGTTATTGACCAATGACTTTTTACTAACCAGTCCCATAACAGTCCGGTAACCAGCCATCAGACTTTTAGTTCCCCCAGAGTCCCTTACTGAATGACCTCCCGTACAACTACTTACCAAATATAAACAGCAATTGTGAAGATTATGTGATCAACAACCCAATTTTCCGATGAATATGTTAGAGTTGGGGCATCAGGCTTTTGTTTAAGATACTCTAGCCATTAGCCGGAGGGATGCGGAACTGCCCAAACTCCCCGGCTTGGCTATATTGATACAGGTTCTAGGTGTTATATTCGCTATGTATGGGGATCTGAATACAGAACTCCGAACCCACACCTGGTTCTGATGTGCAGTTTAACTTCCCTTTGTGCAAATCGACGACAATTTGATAGCTAACGGATAGACCCAACCCAGTCCCCTGACCCACAGGCTTAGTGGTAAAGAATGGGTCAAAAATGCGCGATCGCAACTCTTCAGGTATACCCACTCCATTATCAGCAATGCGAATAAATGCCAGGTTATTTTTAGTTAAACCAGTAGTAATTGTCAGTGTAGGTTCCTTAGCAGATTGCTGACATTCGGAGCTTTTTAGGGCATCAATAGCATTATTAAAGATATGCAAAAACACCTGATTTATCTGGCCAGCATAGCATTCAACTTTAGGCAAATCACCGTAATTTTTAATCACCACAATTTCCCGCTCTCCAGGTAAGGGTCGGAGGCGACTTGTCAAGACCATCAAAGTGCTATCAATCCCCTGATGAAGGTCTATTTCCTTAATTGCCGACTCATTCAATCGGGAAAAACTTTGCAGGGAGTTAACAATTTCCTGAATCCTTTTAGCACCATTCTGAATGGAATTAATCAACTGAGGAATATCAGTAATTAAAAAATTGAGATCAATCTCTTCGATTAATTCTGTAATTGCCAATGGTGGTTCTGTATAATATTGTCGATAGGATTCAATTAGCAACAGTAAATCCTGGGTATATTCTTCCAGGTGAGGCACATTACCAACAATAAATCCCACGGGATTATTAATTTCATGAGCCACCCCGGCCACCATTTGTCCCAAGCCAGACATTTTCTCGCTCTGAATTAGTTGGGTTTGGGTGCGTTTGAGTTTAGTTAAGGCTTTTTCTAGTTTCTCGGTCTGTTGTTGGAGGTGAATTTCCGCCCGTTTCCGCTCAGTAATATCCATAATCGTCCCAAACAGGCTGACAATTTGGTTATCGTGATTCAAAATGGCTTTAAACTTAATATGAACATAGCTAACTGAGTTTTCATCCTTGATAATTCTTGCTTCTGCCTGACAAGTAGTTCCATTATTGCGAGTTTCTGCTAGGGCTTTCTCAACCAATGGTCTATCTTCGGGGTGATAGCATTGCAGACATTGCTCTACGGAAGGTATACCCAAGGTCTGGTCTAAGCCCAAAATCCTAAATACCTCATCAGACCAAGTAAGTTCCCCAGTATCGATATCCAATTCCCAATTACCAATATGGGCTAATTCCTGGGCTTCCTGAAGATCGGAGGTGATTTCCCGCAGGCTGGCTTCGGCTTTTTTCCGGGATGTAATATCATTTAAAGATGCTACAGCACCCAAAACATTACCCCGACCATCTTTGATAGCACTAGCACGCAGTAACACCTGAAAGACACGGTTATTTTTAGCGCGGTGTTCGACTTCACCCACCCAGTTTTTGCCTTGGCTAATGACCGCAAAAATTTGTCGGGGAATTTGCGGGTCAGTATAAGCGCCAGATATCCCCCCAAATACTTGGTTAAATTCTTCTGGGGTTTCACACCCAAACATCTCAGAAAAGGCGGGATTTTGATAAAAGTGATTCCACTGTGCATCAGCCATAGCGATCGCATCACTAGAGCTTTCCACAGCCTGTTTATAAAGCATTAAGGTAGCTTCAGCCTGTTTGCGTTCGGTAACATCACGGCAAATACACACCACCCCAGCGGCACTTTTAGTTACAGACATCTCCTGGATGAAGAAACTACCATCTTGGCGACGACTACGGAGTTCTCCTTGCCATTCATTTTCAGCAGCAAAGACGGGAGAGACTTCTCGCCGGATATATTCTATCTCATCCCCATCATATAATTCCTGCCAAGTTTTGCCTAAAATCTCTTCAGCTTGGCTGTAGCCGAACATTTCTAAATAAGCACGGTTAACATAGGTAAATACTCCCTCGGAATTTTGTAAGGCGATACCGTCGGTGCTGGCTTCAATGGCGGCGAGTCGCTGTTTGAGTAGTTCCTCTTGTTGTAGGCGATCGCTAATATCATCTAATATTCCCAACACTCCAACTATATTTCCCTGGTGATTATCAAGGGGAATTTTGGTAGTTTCGACCAGAATTTCTTTTCCTTGGACTAGGTGGCGGGTTCCTCTGACTTTGATTTGAGGCGATTTTGAGGATATAACTTGGCGATCGAATTCCTGATACAATTTAGCCTCTTGAGGAGTCCAAGGTAAATCATCATCAGTTTTACCCACAATTTCTCTGGGGTCTTGTAATCCGACTTTCTCCGCAAATTGACGGTTACATCCCAAGTAAACAGAGTTACAGTCTTTCCAAAAAACGGCTTGAGGAACATAATCAATTACCATCTGTAACAGGTGGTCACAATTTATGGAATTGGAGTGATTGGCAATCACATTAATTTTCTGCTGCTGTAATTTTTGCCTCAGACTGTGATTTTCCTGTTGCAGTTGGACTACATGACGACGTAATTCGGCAAGTTCCCCTTGCAGATGGTTGGTCGGTTCCACTTCTGAATAATCACAATCACAAGAATTATTGGATAAGCTATCGTTAACGGTCAAGTATACACCATTACTGGACCAATTTTCATTGTCGGACATTTGATTTTCCCTTGATGTCATCGGCGACTTAAATTTGCAACCACTTTCTCTAGCATCTGGTCTTGAGGAAATTATAGCTTGAGTCCTGAAAAAATACAGTTTTTCTGAGATAAAACCAAAATATTTTTTTTGCCAAGTATCCCCTGGTGGGGCATCCCCAAATTAATGCCGAGATATACCCGCTAGTTTTAACCAAAACATCATCTTAATCGGACAACATTTAACTTTTATCTACCCTAGGAGGTAGGTAATTTAACAATTGCTTCTAGCTTTCGGGAGTAGCAAAATGGGTAAGCTAGGGTGGCGTGGGGTTTGCACCCGGGCGGTCCGTAATGCTTCTGCTATCCATGTATTGCAATGTCTGAGGAGGGAATAAACACCTTGGGCTTCATAAAAACTGTCTCTGATACCATAACCATAGCCGATTCTGATGGGATTTCCGGCGGAGTCAAGTTTAAAGGAATTTTGCAGAAAATCGACCAATTTTAAGTAATTATCCTCACTGATATTAAGGGGTTGTAAATCTTGTGCTACTGGGAGGGTCTGATATACTTGAACTCGCAAAACTGATGGAGTAGGTATAAATAATGCTTTCAGGGCGGTTGTTAATTGTAAATCCGCGAAGGTCGGAGATTCTAGGTAAACTTGGCGATCGCCCCAACCCATGGCTAGATATCGATAATTGCCAGAGGTTTGTCTCCCAACTTCTGATAAGTCGATAAACTGATGCCAGTCAAATACGGAGGTTTCCACTGGCACCAAGATATCTGTATGTAATATATTTCCGGTTATATAAATGGTTATATCACAACTTTTTTGCGAGGGTAAAATCCAGAAATAAGGCAAAAATAATGGCATGATTAAACATATCAAAAATGCCAGGATGGTGATAATTTTATATTTAGCTTTTGCGGGGAATTTTAGCTTAGATATAATCTTCACTGTGAAGGGGTTGATTGAGGGGCAAGGTGATTAAGGATGGAGGGGCGCGAAAAAGGGGTGCGAGTAAATCACACCCCATAATTGTACTGTCCTAAACTGGAATTGAGGTCAAGTTATTTGACAGCAACCACTTCTGATTCGGTGGGCTGTTCGGCTTCGATCGCAGTATTTTCGGTAATGATGTCATCATTAAGATCCAGGGAACCGCCAGGGGCTTCTGGGTGTTGGGTAGAAATAGCCATCCGGCGATAGGCATAAGCCCCACCAGCGGCAGCCAACCCAGCGACACCAGCAATGGCTGCGATCGCTTTATAGTCGGATTTAAAAAGGCTCATATTATGCCAGAAAGAGGTCAACTTAGTAGTTGCAGCCCCTTCATTAGCTTGACCTTTGCTGCTGAACACACAAGCGGTAGTCGCAGTAGCAGTCAAGGAAATGGTGGCGATCGCCATAGCAGATGCTAATACAGAAAGTCGCTTCATGTTGAATCAGTATGATAATAGTGGTCTACAAAACATTAGATAGATATGTTAGCAGCTAATTTTGATTTTGGGTGGTATCAAATTTGGCAAAATCAGAAAAAATCAGTAATTTTACCTTGTTCCACCATGAGAATTTGGCTTTGTTGCAACCACTGATGGTCAAAAGCGCCTAAATGGGTAGTAGTAATCAGAGTTTGAAATCGCTCAGAGATGGCTTGTAGAAGCTGATTTTGGCGATGGGGGTCAAGTTCTGCTAGTACATCGTCCAACAGAAGTAAAGGGGGTTCACCGATGACGGACTCAATGAGTTGCAATTCCGCCAACTTGAGGGCTAAAACCAAAGTCCGCTGCTGACCGGATGATCCATATTGGCGGGCGGGAGTTTGGTTAATGGTAAAAATGACATCATCACGGTGTGGACCCACTAGAGTCAACCCTTGAGAACGTTCGGCGATCGCTCTGGTGCTAATTTTGGTCAAAAATGCCTGTTGTACCTGTTCAGGAGGCCACCGAGACCACCTCTGTTGTTGTTTAGAAGGGGGTTCAATGTTAGGCTGATAGGTGATATTCAGGGTTTCCCTACTGCCACTAATACTTTGATGCCACATCCGCGCTAAAGGTTCGAGCCTTTCAATAACGCGATCGCGGCGACGGAGTACCCGCGCCCCAGCCACTGCCAATTGAGCATCCCAAACGGCTAATTCTTCCGGGGTAGTTCCTGCCATGGGTCCCCGTTTTAACAAAGCATTACGTTGTCGCAACACCCGGTTATATTGATCTAACATATAGGCATAAACTGGTTCTAGTTGAATCAGAAGCCGATCAAGCCAGTGGCGGCGTTCAGCGGGACTACCGCGCACAAGATCCAAATCCAGACTAGAAAACTGGACAACATTAAGGATACTGAGAAAATCAAGATGACGTTTGACCGATTGACCATTGATGGCAACTGTTCGGCGACCTTGACTCCTCAAAGTCAAAGCCAGGTCAAGTGTACCACTATCACGCTCAAGGGTAGCAGTAATTTGGGCGATCGCATGATTGTCCAAAACCAGATCGCGATCGCGGTTAACCCGATGACTTTTGAGGGTAGACAGCAATTCGACGGCTTCGAGTAGATTGGATTTGCCTTGAGCGTTGTTGCCCACTAAAATAGTTTTGGGAGCATCAAACGCCACGTCTTGAGCTTCGTAGTTGCGAAACTGTCGGAGATGTAGCGTTTTCAGATACATAGAGTCAGGAGAAAAAAAGATCCGGTCTTAATTGTCTCATCTAACCAGATAAATTCTTTCTGCTGCCACATCAGGGACGATCTTCACTATGTTATCTTAACTAAACTTGAGCAAACGTGCCATATCTAATCTATAACCCCGATACATCGAGTCCGGTCACTTATGAGTTAATGCGCGGTGTCAATACCATCGGGCGTAGCCGGGATAATACTATCTGTATTACAGATATGAGTCTGTCCCGACAACACGCCGTGATTGAGGTTCAGGACAACCGGGTAACTGTGAGCGATCGCAACAGCAGTAATCATGTGTTTGTCAATGAAGCCATGATCCAAAATTGTCAACTCAAAGATGGAGATGTACTCCGCTTAGGGAGGGTGGTGTTAAAATTTGTCGCCTCCGGTGTCACCTCCTCCCAAAAGTCTCCCCGTATTGAGCGATCGCCCACGGCTGTAGTTACCCAGTTTTCTCCCCGTTCAGATATGATTGGGATGCAGGATTTATTGGAACCCGAAGAACGAGATCGTCACTCAGTTCTTAATCTGCGGTCATCCGATACCCATTTACGAGCCGTAGATAAACTCAAAATATTATTAGATGTTAGCCAACAATTATCATCCCCAGAATCCACGAATAAACTACTTGATAAAATCCTAGATTTACTGTTTAAAATTATGGGGGTTGACCGCGCGGCAATTTTATTAGTAAATAACAAAACTAAAGCAATCGAAGAAAAAGCAGTTCGTTATCGTTCTCAAGTGTTAGAGGATGAATATTTTTATAGTAAAAGTATTACTAATACAGTCCTAGAAACTGGGAACGCCATCTTAACTTCAGATGCCCATGTAGACGAGCGTTTTCAGGATTGCGAGTCAATTATTTACCAGGGTATTCATGCTTCCGTGTGCGTTCCTCTCAAACCCAGAGACAAAGTAATTGGGGTTTTATATGTAGATAATCTATCGATGTCTGATGTTTATTCTAATGAAGATGTGGAGTTTTTAAGCACTTTAGCCAATCAAGCGGCTATTGCGATCGACAACGCCGAACTGCGCAAAAAAATGCAGGAAGAAGCGGTAATGCGTAACAAACTAGAGCAATTTTTTGCTCCGGCGGTGAGTCGCAAACTACGGGAAGAAGGCAAACTAGAAATTATCGAAGCTGAAGTTACCGCCTTATTTTCTGATATTACTCGCTTTACGCAAATGTCTTCTCGCCTGGAACCCCGCCAAGTAATATCTATGTTGAATGAATACTTTAAAGTCATGGTAGAGGATATTGTTTTCCCCTATCAAGGAACCTTAGAAAAATATATCGGTGATGCTTTAGTAGCCGTTTGGGGCGCTCCCTACGCCCGCAAAGATGATGTGGAAAGAGCAGTTAAAGCAGCCATTGATATGCAATGGGCTGTCCGCCGCATGAACGATCGCTGGACTAAGGATTATGCGGAACCTTTGCAAATTCACATAGGCTTAAATACCGGACTCGTAGCGGCCGGAAATATAGGTTCTGAGCGATTAATTCAATACGCCCATATTGGTGATACTATGAACGTTGCCAGCCGCATTTGTAGTGCCGCCCAAGCCGGAGAAATTATGATTTCGGCAAGTACATTTAAGCAACTGGGCGACCATAGTTTCCCCCTGGAAAAAATGCCCCATATTCGAGTGAAAGGTAAGGATCAAGCCCTCCAGCTTTACCGTCTTCATTGGGAAGAAGTTCATACCATTTCCCTATAATCTGGCGACTATTACCCGTTGATATGACCGGGGACGAACTCACAAAGCGCCTATATCCCCCCTATTAGGGCGATCGCTTTCAGTGGGCTGGTGGGAATCGTGGGTTAGGGCGATCGCTTTCAGTGGGCTGGTGGGAATCGTGGGTTAGGGCGATCGCTTTCCGTGGGCTGGTGGGAATCGTGGGTTAGGTTTAGGGTTAGGTTAGGGCGGGTGCAGCTAGTTGGCTGGTTTCTCCCGTGGCTGCTCTAGCACCCGCCCCTACTGGCGGTGGGAATCGTGGGTTAGGGCGATCGCTTTCAGTTGGCTGGTTTCTCCCGTGGCTGCTCTAGCACCCGCCCCTACTGGCCGTGGGAATCGTGGGTTAGGGCGATCGCTTTCAGTGGGCTGGTGGGAATCGTGGGTTAGGGCGATCGCTTTCCGTGGGCTGGTGGGAATCGTGGGTTAGGGCGATCGCTTTCCGTGGGCTGGTGGGAATCGTGGGTTAGGTTTAGGGTTAGGTTAGGGCGGGTGCAGCTAGTTGGCTGGTTTCTCCCGTGGCTGCTCTAGCACCCGCCCCTACTGGCGGTGGGAATCGTGGGTTAGGGCGGGTGCAGCTAGTGGGCTGGTTTCTCCCGTGGCTGCTCTAGCACCCGCCCCTACTGGCCGTGGGAATCGTGGGTTAGGGCGGGTGCAGCTAGTGGGCTGGTTTCTCCCGTGGCTGCTCTAGCACCCGCCCCTACTGGCCGTGGGAATCGTGGGTTAGGGCGGGTGCAGCTAGTGGGCTGGTTTCTCCCGTGGCTGCTCTAGCACCCGCCCCTACTGGCCGTGGGAATCGTGGGTTAGGGCGGGTGCAGCTAGTGGGCTGGTTTCTCCCGTGGCTGCTCTAGCACCCGCCCCTACTGGCCGTGGGAATCGTGGGTTAGGGCGGGTGCAGCTAGTGGGCTGGTTTCTCCCGTGGCTGCTCTAGCACCCGCCCCTACTGGCCGTGGGAATCGTGGGTTAGGGCGGGTGCAGCTAGTGGGCTGGTTTCTCCCGTGGCTGCTCTAGCACCCGCCCCTACTGGCCGTGGGAATCGTGGGTTAGGGCGGGTGCAGCTAGTGGGCTGGTTTCTCCCGTGGCTGCTCTAGCACCCGCCCCTACTGGCCGTGGGAATCGTGGGTTAGGGCGGGTGCAGCTAGTGGGCTGGTTTCTCCCGTGGCTGCTCTAGCACCCGCCCCTACTGGCCGTGGGAATCGTGGGTTAGGGCGGGTGCAGCTAGTTGGCTGGTTTCTCCCGTGGCTGCTCTAGCACCCGCCCCTACTGGCCGTGGGAATCGTGGGTTAGGGCGGGTGCAGCTAGTGGGCTGGTTTCTCCCGTGGCTGCTCTAGCACCCGCCCCTACTGGCGGTGGGAATCGTGGGTTAGGGCGGGTGCAGCTAGTTGGCTGGTTTCTCCCGTGGCTGCTCTAGCACCCGCCCCTACTGGCCGTGGGAATCGTGGGTTAGGGCGGGTGCAGCTAGTGGGCTGGTTTCTCCCGTGGCTGCTCTAGCACCCGCCCCTACTGGCGGTGGGAATCGTGGGTTAGGGCGGGTGCAGCTAGTGGGCTGGTTTCTCCCGTGGCTGCTCTAGCACCCGCCCCTACTGGCGGTGGGAATCGTGGGTTAGGGCGGGTGCAGCTAGTGGGCTGGTTTCTCCCGTGGCTGCTCTAGCACCCGCCCCTACTGGCCGTGGGAATCGTGGGTTAGGGCGGGTGCAGCTAGTGGGCTGGTTTCTCCCGTGGCTGCTCTAGCACCCGCCCCTACTGGCGGTGGGAATCGTGGGTTAGGGCGGGTGCAGCTAGTGGGCTGGTTTCTCCCGTGGCTGCTCTAGCACCCGCCCCTACTGGCGGTGGGAATCGTGGGTTAGGGCGGGTGCAGCTAGTGGGCTGGTTTCTCCCGTGGCTGCTCTAGCACCCGCCCCTACTGGCGGTGGGAATCGTGGGTTAGGGTTAGGGTTAGGTTAGGGCGGGTGCAGCTAGTGGGCTGGTTTCTCCCGTGGCTGCTCTAGCACCCGCCCCTACAGAGTCGCGCCTACTCTATATTTGTGTCGCCTTCCCTGGTTAAAATAATTAATCCACTATACTCGGATAATCTTCATGGCACAGACTCTACTTTTTAATGCACTGCGTCAAGCCACTGACGAAGAAATGGCTCGCGATCCTGCTGTATTGGTTCTAGGGGAAGATGTAGGTCACTATGGTGGTTCCTACAAAGTGACCAAAGACTTGCATAAGAAATATGGGGATCTGCGAGTTCTCGATACCCCCATTGCTGAAAATAGTTTCACAGGGATGGCAGTTGGTGCCGCTATGACCGGACTGCGACCCATAATCGAAGGGATGAACATGGGATTCCTGCTGCTGGCTTTCAACCAAATTGCTAATAATGGTGGAATGCTGCGCTACACTTCCGGGGGTAACTTTAAAATGCCTTTGGTAATTCGTGGACCCGGCGGGGTGGGTCGTCAATTGGGAGCCGAACACTCTCAACGCCTAGAGTCCTATTTCCAAGCGGTTCCGGGTCTAAAAATTGTCGCCTGTTCTACGCCCTATAATGCTAAGGGTCTACTCAAATCGGCAATTCGGGATGATAACCCGGTTTTGTTCTTTGAGCACGTCCTGCTGTATAACCTCAAGGAAGATCTACCGGAAGAGGAATATTTGGTTCCTATTGACCAGGCGGAAATTGTGCGATCGGGTAAAGATGTCACGATTCTTACCTACTCTCGGATGCGCCATCATGTAATGCAGGCGGTTCCGGCTATGGTGAAACAGGGTTTTGACCCAGAGGTGATTGATTTAATTTCCCTCAAGCCTTTAGACCTGAATACCATTGGCGAGTCGATTCGGAAAACTCACCGTGTGATTATTGTGGAAGAGTGCATGAAAACCGGGGGAATTGGGGCGGAACTGACGGCCTCGATTAATGATAATTTCTTTGATGAACTTGATGCTCCTGTGTTGCGGCTTTCCTCCCAGGATATCCCTACCCCCTATAACGGGATGTTGGAAAGGTTGACGATTGTACAGCCGGAACAGGTTCTGGAGGCGGTTCAGAAGATGTTATCCCACCAGGTTTAGCTTAATGGGTTCCGCGTCTGGACTTCTGGGTTGAGTTGGGGTGAAGTTCCATGGCTTTCCTGGTAGTTCGGCGTGGGATCGGATTTTAATGATAAAATGAGTCGTTATCCCTGATTTTGAATTCAGTATGCGAAAACAGCGATCGCTCCTTTTCCTGATCTTACTCCTGGTCATCACTTCCCTGATTATTTTGGTCCGGGTTCCTATTCGCCTGGGACTAGACTTGCGGGGTGGTTCTCAACTCACAATTCAGTTGCAAACCTCCGATGATGTGCCACGCATTGATGAGCGGGTTTTGGAGGGGGTTCAGAGTGTCATCGAAAACCGTGTCAACGGTTTGGGTGTTTCTGAGGCTGTGGTGCAAACTGTAGGAGATGATCAGATTCTGGTGCAACTCCCCGGTGTCAGTGACCCAGAACAAGCGGAACGGGTTTTGGGAGGGACGGCTCAGTTGGATTTCCGGGAGCAAAGACCGGGGACTGAGGGAGAGCTTTTTGCGGAAATACAGGTTAATCGAGCATTAGATGCTGATTTAAGACAGGCGATCGCCACCGGAGACGATGATAGACTCGAACAACTCCTCCAACAACTCAATGAAAGTAATCAGGCGATCGCCTCATTCTATAAAGAACCCATAATTCGCGGCCAGCAGCTACAAGATGCCTTCCCCCAACCCACTCAAGGGGGGAATGGTTGGGAAATTGTCCTGCGCTTTAATAGTGAAGGCGGCAGAAATTTTGCTGAACTTACCAAAAACTTAGCCGGGACAGGACGCACCATTGGCATCTTTTTAGATGACAGTCTGTTAAGTTCTCCCACCGTTTCCGTGGAATTTGCCGATACCGGAATTACCGGGGGAAGTGCCGTAATTACCGGCAATTTTAGCGCCGCCGAAGCTAATGATCTCGCCGTACAATTGCGAGGGGGAGCGCTTCCGGTTCCGGTGGAAATTGTCGAAAACCGCACCGTCGGTGCAACTCTGGGACGTGATAGCATTCAGCGCAGTATTTATGCCGGCAGTGGCGGCTTGATTTTGGTGCTAATTTTTATGGTGGCTTATTATCGCCTACCAGGGGCGATCGCTGATGTGGCTTTGGTGGTTTACGCCCTATTTACCCTAGCCATTTTTGCCCTCTTGGGAGTTACCCTTACCCTACCGGGAATTGCTGGGTTTATCCTTAGTATCGGTATGGCTGTTGATGCTAACGTCCTGATTTTTGAACGCACCCGGGAAGAACTCCGAGCCGGAAAAACCCTCTATCGTTCCGTCGAGTCTGGTTTTTATCGGGCTTTTGGCAGTATCCTGGATGGAAATGTTACCACTGGTATTGCTTGTGCCGCTCTGTTCTGGCTGGGAACTGGACTGGTGAAGGGATTTGCCCTTACCCTCGGTTTGGGGGTGGCTGTGAGTATGTTTACCGCTGTTACCTTTAGCCGCACTCTCATGTTTACCGTGATTAGTTTACCTGAGTTCCGCAAGCCTGAATTGTTTTGTCCAAATCTCCCTAAGACTAATTAGGTTTGATGGTTTTCTCAACTCTTGTGTTGCCCCTAAATTATGGCTTGATCTGAAACTATGACTTTTAGTGTGACAAAACGGCGATCGCTTTGGTGGATGATTTCGGCGGCGGTTATCCTCGCCGGAATAGTGGGGATGTTAATTTCCTGGACTAATCCTGATATTGGCTCACCCATACGCCCCGGACTAGACTTTGTGGGAGGAACTCGCCTCCAGTTGGAACTTGATTGCACTGTTCCCGGTAATTGTGATGGCCCCATTGAGATTGACCAGGTGCGGGAAGTTTTGCAGGCTCAGGACTTGGGTAGCAGTTCCATTCAACTTTTGGATAAAGACCCCATTCAACGCGATCGCCAAATTGTTTCCGTTCGCACTAAAAACCTCAATGTTGATGAACGAACTCAGCTAGAAGCCGCCTTGCGAGAGGCGATCGGAGTTTTTGACCCCCTCGCTACCCAAATCGACACCGTGGGACCAACTCTCGGCCGTCAAATCTTTATTTCTGGACTCCAAGCCTTACTCGTCGCTTTCGCCGGAATTACCGTCTATCTAACTTTCCGGTTCCAGTTTGACTATGCAGTATTTGCATTTGTCGCCCTATTCCATGATGTTTTTCTGACTATGGGGATATTCTCCATTTTCGGTCTGGTTTTTGGCTTAGAAGCCGATACCCTATTTTTAGTAGCCCTCTTGACAATTATCGGGTTTTCTGTTAATGACACCGTGGTAATTTACGATCGCATCCGGGAAATCTTGAAACAAATGCCTGATGCTTCTACCGGGGAAGTCGTTGATAATGCCGTTAACCAAACCTTGGCGCGCTCTATCAATACCACAGTTACCACCATCCTACCCCTGTTTTGCATTTTCCTGTTTGGCGGGGAAACTCTCAAATATTTTGCCCTCACCCTGATTATAGGTTTTATTGCAGGTTCCTACTCTAGTATTTTTATTGCTAGTACCCTTCTGGGTTGGTGGCGCGATCGCAAAGCGTCTAAGTCAACCATCGTCCCTAATGATGAACCTCAGCCAGTGTCTAGGGAAAAATAAATAATTACAGTCCCATGTCCTATCCTGAACCCTCATTAGATGATCCAGTCCTGAAAACTCAAATGAAACGACTCCATGAGTTGATAATTTGGAGTCGCTGGCTGGTGATTATCCTATTATGGTTGGTTATTGGCTCACTGAGTTTGTGGGGAATGCGATCGGACATTTCCCTACTCATGGAACATTTTACCTGGGCTACAGTCCGCCACGGCCTATTTCATAATCGCCTATCTGCGATCGGTTTAGGTATATGTGTAGGCATGACTACCAGCACCTTACTTTGGCAAAGTCGCAACATTCTTATGGGTTTCCCCCTTCGTTATCGCCAACGCCTAGAAAGACAAGTCCTCAAAATTCGCCAACAGGGTTCGACTCATCCCCTGTGGCGGTGGGTAATTAATAATTATCAATAATTAGCCTCCATAACTGAGCAGATCAGCTACCACTAGAAGACTCTCTGAGAATTATCTGCCATAAGTTTGTATAAATTATTACAATTAACCCTTTATGTCAAGTTATGCTTCAGTTAGTTAAGAGATTTGTAAATCATGTGAAATCTTGTGTAATTTGATGTTTGATCAGGCGAATTTGAGTTATGGTTGAGACTATAAAGAAAAAATAAAGGCGGCCACCACAAATTTAAGATTAGTGTGAACAGGCTGCATATCTAAGACGCTCACCCACTCCCGGCTTTGGGGAGAAAATGAACAAACCATAAGGAGGTCTTATGACTCCAACAATGCTCCGTCAACTTTGGTCTTTAGTTGAAAATACCCAACCTTCACATTTAGTTAGTCTGGATGATGATAGCCTGGTTCAGTGCTTGATGGGTCGCCTAAAGAGTCAGTCAAGCATCAATGGTCAGGAGGTGGATATGTTGGATGAGTATATCAACTCTCGTATATCTCTAATTCGTGACCTAGCCGAGGCTCGTCTGTCTGGGGAATCAATGGCTTAATATTCAATAGGGACGGAGTATAGTGTGCGATCGCTCTATATATTACCCCCCCACAATTTCCCCGAAGATCGCGATATATAGCCAATTTATGTCAAACTCCCTTGAAATTGTCCACGAACGATATCGCCAGGTTAAGGTAAGCTTATGAAAATTGTCAACTCCCTTCTCAGGCTGTTGTAAGGTAGTCCTGTAGTAGGATGGCAAATTAATTGGGCTCTCCCTATTCTCTTAAGTCTCCCTCATAGGTGCAAACCTTAATAGTGGGTAGCTTAGTGGCGATATGTAAACCGATTCAAAGACAATTCAAAAACTATGGGTAAACGAGGTTTTCTATTATTGGTAAGTTGCTTGTCAGCCTTATCACTCACAGCTTGTGAACCCGGAGGATCTCCAGGTTCTGACGGACTAGCCGCCGGAGGCAGCGGTCAAAGTCGCCTAAATGTTGTCAAAAACCGAGGATTCCTCATTTGTGGGGTAGATGGTGGTATTCCTGGCTTCAGTTTTGTTGATCAGAGTGGCGAATACTCTGGCTTAGATGTAGATGTCTGTAAAGCCGTAGCAGCAGCCTTATTTGATGACCCTAATGCAGTTCAGTATCGGAACTTAGATTCCACAGAACGTTTTGAAGCCATGAGAGCCGGGGAAGTAGATATGCTTTCGCGCAATACTACCTGGACTCTCAGCCGTGATACATCTGTAGGGATGGAATTTGCCCCTACCACATTCCATGATGGTCAGGGTATGATGGTTCGCGCAGATAGTGGAATTACCAGCTTAGAAGATTTTCAGGATCGCGCCGTCTGTGTAGAAGCGGGAACTACCACCGAACTTAATCTTACTGATAATATGCGCGAACGGGGTATCACCTTTGAGACCGTGACATTCCAACAGGCTGACCCCGCCTATGCGGCTTATGCTGAGGGTCGTTGTGAAGGTATGACCTCTGATAAATCTCAACTCCTCGCTCGTCGCAGCACCCTTCCCAACCCCAATGATCATATTATCCTGGATGTTACTATGTCTAAGGAACCCCTCGGACCTGTAACCCTCAATAATGACTCAGCTTGGTTTGATACCGTCAAATGGGTGACATTTGCTTTGTTTGAAGCCGAAGAACTAGGAATTACTCAAGCTAATGTCGAAGAAATTGCCCAAACTAGCGAGAATCCTACCATTCGCCGTTTTCTTGGCGTGGAAGGGGATTTAGGTACAGGAATGGGTTTAACTAATGATTTTGCTGCTAGGGTGATTAGGCACGTCGGAAACTATGCGGAAGTTTACGATCGCAATTTAGGTGCAGGTTCCCAGTTTAATCTTCCTCGCAATGAAAATGAGCTATGGACTAATGGGGGTTTACTCTTTTCTCCACCATTCCGTTAATGACAAAAATTAGGTGAAGGGTAGGATCTTATTAGTTGAGGCGGTTTTTTCGACTACCAAAACTGATCCACCTTTCATCTATCATGGTCAAGCTGAATAACATCACAGCAGCTTATGGGGACATATCAAGATGAAATTTGTGGATGAGTATCGGGATTTGGAATTGTCCCAAAAATACGCTCAGGCGATCGCATCTATTACTAGCCAACCCTGGACAATCATGGAAATTTGTGGGGGACAAACCCACTCCATTGTTAAATATGGCATTGACAAGTTATTACCTGAACAAATTACTTTAATTCATGGCCCTGGATGTCCCGTCTGTGTGACTCCCATTCACATGATTGATCGCGCTGTTGAAATAGCCACCCTTCCTAATACTATTCTCTGTTCCTTTGGGGATATGTTACGAGTCCCTGGAACCGAAAAAGACTTGCTTTCAGTTAAGGCTATGGGGGGAGATATTCGCATCGTTTATTCCCCTTTAGATAGTTTAAAAATTGCTCAGAATAACCCCGACAAACAGGTGGTATTTTTGGCGGTCGGCTTTGAAACTACAGCACCCGCTACAGCTATGGCGGTTTATCAAGCCAAAGAACTCTCAATTGAGAATTTTTCGATGCTGGTTTCTCATGTGTTAGTTCCTCCGGCGATCGCGGCTATTTTATCTAGTCCTAACTGTCGAGTACAGGGGTTTTTAGCGGCTGGTCATGTTTGCACAGTGATGGGATACACTGAATATGAGCCGATTGTAAAAAAATATAATATTCCCATTGTTGTGACTGGTTTTGAACCTGTGGATATTCTTCAGGGGATTTATCTATGTATTAAACAGCTAGAAGAGGGACAAGCTACATTAGAAAATCAATACACTCGTTCGGTACAAAGAGAGGGAAATAAGACGGCAAAAACCATTATATCACAAGTATTTGAAGTAGTCAATCGTCAATGGCGCGGCATAGGAGAAATTTCCGAAAGTGGTTTAGGGTTGCGATCGCCCTACGCGGAATTTGACGCAGAACATCGGTTTAATTTGTCACCGCCACAACCGGATAATTATAGCGAATGTATTAGCGGTGAAATTATGCAGGGAATCAAAAAACCCCATCAGTGTCCCGCCTTTGGAAGCCGCTGTAAACCAGAACATCCTCTCGGTGCGCCCATGGTTTCTTCGGAAGGCGCTTGCGCCGCCTATTATCGTTACCGTCACCATGGAGAAACCGAGTTATTACAGTAGGGTGCGTCAGACACCAGAAACCATCAGAAAAACACGATAATTTATTTCTGACGCACCAGAATACTTGTTCGGAAATAGCTTAAAATATTACCCTCACCCTCAATCAGAATTAATTAATAATTAATAATTAATAATTAATTATTGTAGGGGCGGGTTCTGCTGTCAATTCTCAATTCCCCACGACGATATTAATAAACCCGCCCTACCCCACGGGGGAATTACTTGGAAAGGTATTAGATTATTAGACCAATTATATAGTAGGGTGCGTCAGACAGGGAAAACCAGGAGAAAAACCCGATAATTGATGACTGACGCACCAGACCAATTATAAAGTGAGGATTAAAATTTTAATTGATAGGTAAAATGTCTATCAGGTGTTCCCCTGGAAATAAGTCAATTCCTAAAGCTGATTTGATTAAATATAGCACCAGAAATATGATAGCACTAATCATCAGGTTTAAGCCGATGAGCAATAAGGAAGCGGCTATGATATTAGCAATTTTATGGGCTTGGGTAAAGAAAGGCGATCGCTTTTTTTGTCGGCGTTCCTTACCCACGAAAACCACCACATAAAACCGATCTATAATCAAATCGACAGTAAATCTCAGATCGACAATTTTCGAGGAAGGTTGGGGTATAGCTGCATCTAAAGTTTGCCGAATTTCTGCCAGTTGTTGGGGGTTAAAACTTGCCAAAACTTCGGGAGTCATTTTTTGTAAATATTCATCAGCATTTGGGGGTTGAATCCGAGGTAAATTTCTCGGATATTGTTGAGATTTCCTGTTCATATTAAATCATCCAACCTAAGCGAAAAATTACCGAACCGACTATGAAAGCGACCCCCGGGATACCCAGTAGTATATAAAAAAGGCGATCGTCATTTAAACCCACCGTAGATAGGATAGTGCGACCCCATGCTAAAGCCATAATTAGCAGTATAGAAAAAGCCCATAATCCCATTAAAATCATCGCCCAAAGGGGTGCATTTTGGAATGGTAAATCTGGCAGCCACACCGTTGGCCATGTCTTGAGAATAGTGCCAATAAACATAATCAACACTAGCCAAGCATTCGCCAAAACAATAGCTTCTTCCCCGACCTTAGCCAAATGTAGGATAACCGCGAAAGTGATTAACCACACCAACCAGGGAACCTCAAACGCCGCCAGGAACCACCCAGCCACAGTATAGCCCAAAAATAAAGTGATAGTATAGATCCAAAATCGGGGATAGCTGTAAAATTTATCAGCCACAGTCTCTTTAACAGTTATCACGATATTGTATATTATACAAGAACATCTGAGCAACAGCAAATTTCAGCCAATTAATTAACCCATGGAAAGCAACCCCGACTTTAATTTAACCTGTCCTATTCCCATTGACAACTATCCCCAAGTTTTATTAGCGCATGGTGGTGGTGGACGATTAATGAATCAATTAATTGAGCAAATGTTTCGTCCCGCCTTCGGCACATCATCAGATATTCCCCATGATGCAACCACCCTGACTTTAACGGGCAAAAAAATCGCAATGACCACAGATTCTTATGTGGTTAATCCCCTATTTTTCCCAGGGGGAGATATCGGTTCAATGGCAATTTATGGAACTGTGAATGATTTAGCTATGGCGGGGGCGCGTCCTTTATATCTTAGCGTGGGATTTATCCTCGAAGAAGGACTACCCATGACCACTTTATGGCAAATCATTCAAAGGATGCAAATGGCAGCTAAAGGGGCTGATATTCAGATTGTTACCGGGGACACCAAAGTAGTAGATCGCGGCAAGGGAGATGGCATATTTATTAATACAGCAGGAATTGGAATTATTGAACATGAATTAAGGATTTGTCCTGAGTCTGTACAGCCAGGTGATATCATCTTAGTTAGTGGTGATTTAGGTCGTCATGGTATTGCTATTATGGCAGTGCGTGAAGGGTTGGAATTTGAAACCACAATTGAGAGTGATTCTGCACCAGTGGCTGACCTGGTTTTAGAATTATTAAATGCAGGGGTAGAAATTCACTGTTTGCGGGATTTAACTAGAGGTGGTTTAGCTAGTGCTTTACATGAAATAGCGACAGCCAGTAACTTACAAATGGAAATAGACGAGAATCAACTACCCATCCGGGAAGATGTCCAAGGAGCCTGTGAAATTCTGGGTTTTGACCCTATTTATGTAGCGAATGAAGGTCGTTTTGTGGCTTTTATACCTGCTAAGGATGTTGAAAAAACCTGCTCAATTTTAACTGCCAAAAATCCCCAAGCGTCTGTGATTGGTCAAGTTCAAGACAAAGCTGGGGGATTAGTGACTATGCGAAGTAAAATCGGATCGACTCGCATTGTTGACTTACTCAGTGGGGAACAACTACCCCGCATCTGTTAAGTTAAACTCTTTCATGGCTGGAATAAAGTTGGCGTTTTCATGGTTAGAACGACTGAGTTTAATCAATGCAAAACGCTGGATAGGTGTGAGTTTTTCCCACTGTTCTACAGAAATTTGTAAATGGGTTTCGGCGGCTTTATTTTGGACGGCTTCAGGAACTTGACTAGCATCTAACCAAGCTGGCTGTGAATCAACTGGCAAATCTTTTAGGGGTATATCTGTATATTTACTGGCGAAATCTTGCAGTAAATTACGATAGGTATTAATATCGTTTTGGGTTTCGGTCGGGTGTTGTATTAATTGTTGACGCACCGACAGGGGAAATTGATTCCAGTGGGCTAGTTTTAATTTAATCCCACAGGTATCGAGTTTGTAGCGAACCGCCATAGGAATACAGCGTAGGGAAGAGACAAAATCATCCTCAAATTTAAACAAGTGACTCATTATTTACCTATTACAAAGTTGACCTACAAAAAATTGACTTCTGCGCCAACAGATTGACTGTGGATAAAATCGGCTAACCACCGTCTAACGTGATAGGTAGCACGACAATCATCTTCATTATAACGAACGATCGCATCTAATAAACTGCGATCGCCTGTTTTTAACCATTCCTCATACCAACAAACACATTGCGCGCCATTAGCCTTAGCATCTCGCCACTCAAAACCCATCCAGCGTGCGATCGATTTTAAGGCGTAGCTTTCCACAGGTAATGTGACGGTTTCTACAATTTGATAATGAACATCAACTAAGCGTTTAATCAAAGGTCGCCACAAATAAGATGGAGTCTGATACAGTTTAGCCAAACGGCTAATAGTTTTGGCTTCATAGTCGCAAAAGTGGAAAATTGGCGCAATGGGATATCGCCACACGAGGGTTAAAAAATGCTCCCAGGCTATTTGTTCATCGGCGGTAGTTTCGGCTAATAAGGGATAGAATTTTTCCCTTTGCGATCGCCTATCAACTACCAACACACCATGAAGATAATCTAAGTTTAGATCCGGCTGTGCTTCAATATCAAAATATAGTTCTACAGGTGCTTGTAACCAAAAGGGATCTGGCAGATATTTATGGCTGGTTTTTGTCGATAGTTTAACATTAATAATATCATCAATATTTTGCTTGAGAATGGCTTGATTTTTCCAAACAGATTCAGCTTGCCTAATTACTTGGACAGCGACACCATTATCAAACTCTGGATAAGTTTGGAGGATTTCGGGTTGAGTTTGTGCGAGAGACTCAACACTGGTCAAATTTAAACTATTAAGGCGAGTTTGACGAATGGGGGTAATTCCTGGTAATAAACAGATATTTTTTTGGGATTTAGCAATATCATGGCAGTTAGTATACCATTGACAGAGACTGCATTTTTGGCGACTGATAAAAATATCCGGTTCCTGAGCGTTTTTGATCAGAGTCAGATAATCCTGGACAATTTCCCGCATTTGAGGAAGTCGCTGTTTGAGGTCTACGGAATAAGCACCGCGATCGCGTAATAGTAGCACCACTTCTTCTGGCATTACCCCTTGAATCGCCGCCAATATTTCCCCATGAAATACGGCTACAATTTGATAATCAAGTTTCGGACGTTTTCCTAGGCGGATATCTTGGGGGATATATAGCCAATCACCAAACTGGGAAGCCCCAGGTTTTTTGACTAACAAATCTGGGCGACTGAGATAACTTACCTGTTCAGGGAGTTGGTCAAAAAAGGAGCGATCGCCATAAGCAGAATCGGAGGAATGGCTATGATATAATAACACCCCACGGTAAATATAATCTACTCCCTGCCGCATCAATTCTAGGGTAGCTTGCATTCCGGCTTCCCAGTCTTGTGGGGGATATTTAGGCTGTGAATAAATGCGATCGGCAATGATAGTTTTTCGATAGGTGACACTATCAGCTATCAATTTCAGGAGAAAATCGCTAGGGGGTTCTTTCAGGGTGCGATCGCCGTAGACATCTAAAAAGGCCCGTCGATCGCAACGTTGGTAAAATAGAAGCTGTTGATCTTCGATCAGCATTAATATTGTTGAGGATGGGCAAGGTAAATTTATGATTATAGGCTATGGTAGCACCAATTCTGATGTAGATGGGTTAGTTGTTGAAAATTCGTGGTAAAAGTGGATCATAAGGCGATATCTGATACCCATGAACAAGTCATTAGAAACCCACCGACAAAATTTTCCAGCTTTGGAGAATAAGGCATATTTTAACTATGGGGGACAGGGACCCTTGCCACAAGTCTCGATGGATAAGATTATCAAATCCTATCAGTTTGTCCAGGAGTGTGGTCCTTTTTCCCAAAAGGTAAATAGCTGGGTTCAGCAGGAGTTAGGCTTAACACGGGAGGCGATCGCCTCTGAGTTAGGGGTACAATCTGCAACTATTACCCTGACGGAAGATGTGACCGTAGGCTGTAATATTGCCCTATGGGGGATTGATTGGCAACGAGGAGATCATCTATTAATCTCGGATTGTGAACACCCAGGGGTAGTGGCCACGGTGGGGGAATTGGTGCGGCGGTTTCAGATAGAGGTATCTGTCTGTCCCCTGTTAGAGACTTTAAATGAGGGTGATCCGGTAGAGGCGATCGCATCTCGAATCAAATCCAACACTCGCCTGGTAGTAATTAGTCATATCTTATGGAATACAGGACAGGTTTTGCCTCTCACCGCGATTATGCAAGCCTGTAAAGCCGCTTCAGGAGGGGTTAGGGTATTGGTGGATGCGGCGCAGTCTGTAGGGGTTCTGCCGTTAAATTTAGCGGAATCTGGAGTAGATTTTTATGGTTTTACGGGTCATAAATGGTTATGTGGTCCAGAGGGTTTAGGGGGTTTATACGTCAGTCCTGATGCTGTATCAGATCTGAGTCCTACTTTTATCGGGTGGCGGGGTATTGAAGTTGACGAAAGGGGAACACCGACTAATTGGAAATCTGACGGAAGACGCTATGAAATAGCCACCTCAGCTTATCCTTTGATGGTGGGTTTACGAGAGGCGATCGCTATTCATAACCAATGGGGAACTGCCACCGAACGTTATCAACAAATTTGTAATCTTAGTCAATACCTATGGGAACGTTTATCAGAACTTCCCCAAATTGATTGTTTACGCACTTCTCCACCAGAATCGGGTTTAGTATCATTTAAAGTTACCCAAAGTCTCCCCCACCCACAGATAGTCAGAGCCTTAGAATCGGAAAATATTTTAGTGCGAACTATCCTCGACCCCGACTGTATTCGCGCCTGCGTTCATTATTTCACTCAGCCATCAGAAATTGATGAACTGATTACTTGTCTGGCTAAAATATCGGGTGGCGGCTAATTTTAAAGGCGATATATCCTTATGTTTCAACGGTATCAAGATGATAGAAATACTATATTTCATGGAGATGCAATTCAGATTTTATCTAGTCAAATTGCAGCTAATTCTGTGAATCTGATTTTTGCAGATCCTCCCTACAATATAGGGAAGAAATTTTCCAAGTTTCATGACCAATGGAATTCCGAAGAAGATTATATCAATTGGTCATATCAATGGCTTGATGAATGTGTCAGGGTATTGAAACCTAACGGAACATTATATGTAATGACCAGCACTCAATCTATGCCATACTTTGATATTTACTTGCGGCAAAAAATGTCAATTCTTAGTCGTATTGTCTGGCATTATGATAGTTCTGGAGTGCAAGCAAAGAAGTATTTTGGGTCTATGTATGAACCCATACTTCATTGCGTGAAAGACCAGAAAAATTATATTTTCAATTCAGCCGATATTAAAGTGGAAGCCAAGACTGGCGCACAACGTAAATTAATTGATTATAGAAAACCAGTACCTACTCAATACAACAGTGAAAAAGTGCCTGGTAATGTCTGGTATTTTCCCCGTGTAAGGTATCGCATGGCAGAATATGAAAATCATCCAGCACAGAAACCAGAATCATTGTTAGAAAGAATTATTCTAGCAAGTACCAACACACATGATTTGGTACTTGATCCCTTTGCTGGAACTTTTACCACTGCGGCCGTAGCTAAACGCTTAGGACGAATTTCTATGAGTATAGAATCTCAAGAAGAATATCTTAAAATTGGTCTAAGGCGGGTTTTAGGATGGCAAGAATACCAAGGAGAAAAGCTACTACCACCCGCGAAAAATCAGACTAAACAAAATACCAATTTTCCTACAAATCAATTCATTCAACCCAGTATTTTTGATGCCGATACTACAGCATGAATTCACTCTAAAGATTATCGAAATTCTCAATTCTCATTTTCCCAATCAGGGAGAGCAAGTTTTGATAAATAGTGAGTTATTGCAATATCTCAATATTAAAACCAAAGCTGCTAATCGAGGTTCTAAATCACGGGCTGGATTTGCTAACCACTATGCTATCTATGTATTAGTTGAAGACTATCTCAATAATAAATTTCACATTAGAGGTGGCTATGATGATTATGAAGGGGCTCAGTTTATTAATCTTTTACAGAGACAAAGACAACTTCCCTTTGGGAATAAACTGCAAAATCATGCCCTGAATCATCGACTAAATCAGGAGTTTAAAAAATACTTCCCCACTTTATCTTATGTACCGGTAATCAGAGATACAAAAACTAATAGATACTGGATAAATGAAAATCTGCTTCAGGTTTCTATCAATGGTAATCAAATCAACATTGCTGAGGCAATCATAGATATTATAGATGCTTTTGTGATAGCCAGAAGACAGTCTTTTAATCAGTTTATTATCTATTGTAAACAGATGATTGAGATTCATAACCAAGAACCTTTACAAGCTATTGAGTTTATTCGCAGTTTGTTAAACAAGGATGTAGATGCCAGAGTGTTTGAAATTGTGAGTTATGCGATTTTAAAACAGTATTACGGAGAGCAAAAAATCTACTGGGTCTCTTAATAGTCTAAATACTGAATACTTAATTTTGTATAAAACTGGTAGAACTAATGCGAATGATGGTGGTATAGATTTTGTGATGAAACCCCTAGGTAAATTCTTCCAAGTGACAGAAACTATTGATGCTGGTAAATATTTCTTAGATATCGATAAAGTACAGAGATACCCTATTACCTTTGTTGTGAAAACTGAACAGCCACCGGAGGAAGTTTTAGATCAAGTTAAGAAACAAGCTACAGCTAAATATCATATAAAAGCTATTGTTCAAAGATATTTAGAGTCTATAGAAGAAGTCATCAATATCCCCGAACTGATGCACCGTTTTGATGCAGTTTTAACACAAGGAAAAGCACCAGATGTAATTGAGGAAATAGTTATACAAAGTCGTATTGAGTTTCACCTGGAAACTGAGGAAAATGATCTGATTAATTATCAAGATGAGGGTAGACTAATTTAATCAAGTATCTGGGTAAAAACTGTGAGATGATGATAATTATTGCCTCCCATATCAAAATCTAAGATAACCATTCTGTTTGCTGCTGAAGACAGGCGATCGCTATAGTAGTTTCCACCTGGTCAAATTCCTGATAAAAACGGCTAACACTCAGGAAAACTTCTGGTGTGGCTAGGATAATTAGTCGATCGCATAACTGTTGTAAAGAATTGACTAACTCGATAGGTGCGAGGGGAACACAAATCCAAATAGCGCCGGGTTTTTGCGATCGCAAAGCCTTAATCGCCGCTACCATAGTCATACCCGTAGCAATACCATCATCAACTACTATAATTAAATTATCCTTAACCGAATTAGAAGGACAATAGGTGGCGAATTCCTGCCATTGACTATAGGCTTTTTCTTGTGCGTCACGCAGAATAGAATGGCTTTCCCAAAACTGGCTAGGACGACGGTTAGACCAAATCACATAACCATCAGCAGTAACAGCCCCTAATGCTAACTCGGGATTATCTGGCTGGGTGATTTTTTTAGCCACAATTACACTGAGGGGACAAGCCAAACGGCGGGCTATCGGTTCAGCCACGGGTAAACCCCCCCTCGGTAAAGCATACACCAACGGACTCATAGCCCCAGGGGAGTCGGTGGTAATCTTATCAATAACTACCTGAGCTAGTTCCTCCCCGGCATGGGTGCGATCGCGAAATAGTGGGTTAGGGAACATAATCGGTTCATCCTTAGCAGTCCCGTTAGATATATAATGACTGGTGTGGCTCATAGTTGCAACTATCCCAGTTCAGCATATACCAGGATTTGAACTTTTACTTAGAAATTCATGTCTAACCAAGACCAACAACTCAGCCTTTTCGATATTCCTAGTCTTAATCAAGACCCTGAGTCCGTAGATTTTGACCTAGAAGAAATTCCCAAAAATGCTCATACTCCCATACCGCCGGGAACCTATCAAACTCTTGCACAAATTGCTGATCATTGTAATAGGTGCTCGCGCTGTCAACTGGGAAAAAACCGCACTCATGCTGTGATTGGTCGTGGGAACCCCACCGCCCCCATTATGATTATCGGAGAAGCACCAGGACAACATGAAGATGAACAAGGTCTTCCTTTTGTGGGTAGATCTGGACAGCTTCTTGATAAGATTTTAGACTCCGTAGGACTTAGTACAGATACCGAAGTTTATATTTCTAATGCTATCCGCTGTCGTCCCCCGGAAAATCGCACCCCAACTGCTTCAGAACTCCAAGCCTGTAAGCCTTATCTATTAGAACAAATCCGCCTCATTAATCCTCAAATTATCCTCCTCACGGGGGCGACTGCAGTTAAGTCTCTTCTAGGAGATAAACGCCCGATTACTAAAATTCGCGGTCAGTGGTTTCAGTGGGAAGGTCGTCAATGTATGCCGATTTTTCACCCCGCATACCTACTCAGAAATTCCTCCCGAGATGTTGGTAAACCTAAATGGTTAATGTGGCAGGATATGCAAGCAGTACGTCAGAGGTTAAATGAGATCCAATCACATTAATTTGAATATAAACCTCCCCACACCTACACCCTCTATTAATTGTTCTCAAATCTGAAAATTACATAAATTTTGCTAATTTATACGGCTAGATAAATTTGATTTTTAAAATATTGTTAAGAATTGATACAATTTTAGGGCAAATACCTCGCCAAAAGTTGACGAGATTATGGGGGTTATGCTATGCTCTAGGAAATCGCACCCAAGGGGTTCCTCTGTCTATTTCCCAAAATCAAGGCTACAACCCTGATTATGTGGCGGTTATAATTATTATCTGAGCAAAAAATAAAACTGGCGATGCACGAGTTTTGGGGTTGAAAGCGGGGTCGATTTTTAGACCTATTGACAAAAACGCCATTTTGTGCATAGACCGATCCAGAGACAGATCCCCCACCCTAGAGGAGAGGGGGGGGAATAGAATCTAATCCTGTTCTAGCCACATTTGCAGCATAGCGGTAGGGATGTAGATAGTAGGGTGATTAAACATATTTCGGATCGCCTGAGTTCCCTGAGACTTGAAAACCATCTGTAAACGACGCTTGAAGTTAGGATACTGTCGCAAAGCCTGAGCGATCGCCTCTTCAGCCTCAGCATTATTCTTAGTATTTTGTGCGACATGATCAAGTAGTTGTTTAACCTCGGTCTGTAGGCTTTGTGTAGTATCTTCTGGCTTAGGTGCAGCGCCATTAGTGCGGCGTACAGCTTGACCATTAGTGCGGGCAGATTTGAGATTTTTAGCTGTTGAAGCAGGTTGAGGTTGAGAAGAACCGCCGCCCCAATTTTGGACAGCCGTCGCCACATCAATACCGGTAGTTTGGCGCAACTCTTCCAAAAACGCAGCCATTTTAGAAGCTGTATTCCCCTTATTAGCATCAACAATAGTAGCACTATCAACAGTAATTTCAGGAACAGTAGAAGCCATAGTTTTTAGTAAGACTTCCAACTTCTGATAAAGGAAAATTTCCCGAGCATTAGGACCGGCTGCTTTCCAGGACTCAGCCAGCCGTCGTGTACCTTCAGCTTGAGCTTTCCCATCTTCAATAATTTGGGCAGCATCCCCACGCGCCCTAGCGATCGCCTTTTTACATTCCGCTTCTGCTGGTGCGACCACATCAGCTTGTAGTTGCTGTTCTACCTGCTTAATCCTTTCTTTTTGAACAGAGACCTCAGCCTGAGTCCTAGCCACCTCAGCGGCTGTTTCCGACTCCGACTCTGCGACCACCGCCGCCCGTTTAGTCATAGCATCAGCCACCCGGCGTTCAGCTTCCGCCTTAGATACCTCTACCTCAGTTTCCAACTTTTTCAACTGAGTCATTTTATGATTTTCCGCAGTACGGATAGCAGCATCAGCCTTAGCTTGTGCTTCAGCAACACGAGAATCTCTAAACAATTCCGCCCGTTGTTGTCGTCCAATCGAGTCAAGATACCCCACCTCATCGGAAATATTTTGAATTTGGAGAGTATCCAAAATCAACCCCAGTTGTTGTAAATCATCTTCAGCTTCTTCGAGGAGACTTTTAGCAAAAGCCAATTTATCCCCATTGACCTGTTCAGGGGTAAGGCTGGCTAACACCCCGCGCAGGTTTCCTTCCAGAGTATCTTTAGCAATGCGTTCAATTTCCTGGCGAGTTTTCCCCAATAAACGCTCGATCGCATTATGAATTGTGGGTTCTTCCCCAGCAATTTTAATATTCGCCACCCCATCAACCTGTAAAGGAATGCCTCCTTTCGAGTAAGCATTAGCCACCTTTAACTCAATAATCATATTGGTTAAATCCATGTGAAAGGCTTGTTCTAACAGGGGTGTCCGAATGCTGCTACCACCTTTCACCAGGCGATATCCCACAGTGCGATCATTTTCTGTTGAGCGACGACTACCCGCAAAAATCAACACTTCGCTAGGCTGACAAATATAGTAGAGATTGCGGATAATAAATACAGTGGCTCCGCTTCCTAAACCTAGGGCTGCTAATAAGGCGATGATAATTTCCATAATTCCTATACCTGTGTTGGGCTGCCATGAAATTTACTGATTGTTATTTAATTTCTGCTTGTGTTCCCCAAAGTCCTAGATACATTAATTCCCAAAGTGCGATCGACACTTTCGAGGAATTGACGGAAAATTTCCGGATAGGCGCGAACCAAACCAGCGATCGCTTCTCCGTCTCCACTATCAATCACATTGACATATTCCAGACCAACCCGGCGGGGAATTTGGGCAGCTTCCCGCAATACCATCTCGATTTGTTGTAAGTAGAACAGTTCCGAAGCATCCTCGCCCATTTCCTGCCAAACTGCGTTAATCAGGTCGTTTACTTCCGCCGCCGCGCGGGCATTTTCCGCTAAAGCAGCCGCATTACCTCTGGCTTGCAGTTCCCTAGCTTGTCGTTCCGCGTCCGCAGGTAGGACGGTATCAGCTTCGAGTCGTAACCTTTCCAACTCAGCGCGGACAGTTTGCAGGAGTTGTTCAGCCCTAGCGCGGGCTTCTTTACCAGCAGCGATGGTGCGTTCTTCTTCGGACCTAGCTTGCTGTTCAAGTTCGGCGCGAATTTTCCGCAGTTCGTTTTCTTTCTTTTGGACAAAGGTTCTGGCTTGACTTAGGGCGACTTCCGATTGGCGGCGACAGTCGGCTTCTACCTGTTCAGCTTCAGCGACAGCATTAGATTCGGCAATTTCGGCATCTCTGGCAATGAGAGCAATTTGGCGCCGACCGATGGAGTTAAGATAATCGACATCATCAGAGACGCTCTGAATTTTGAGGGTGTCTAATTGTAATCCTAATCTGGCTAAATCCCTGGAAACATCCTCAGCGATATGTTCAGCGAACCGTAGGCGGTCTTCGTTAAGCTGTTCGGGGGTGAGGGTGCTAACAACTCCCCGCAGGTTTCCTTCTAGGGTTTCGCGAGCAACGCGGGAAATTTCGGAGCGATCGCGGTCTAAAAATCTTTCGATCGCATTTCCGACGACTTCAGGATCGTTGGAGATTTTCACATTGGCGATCGCTTGAATATTTAGGGGTGTTCCCCCTTTGGAGTAGGCGTTTTTGACTTCAACGGGAACTGGCATTGTCCGCAAGTCCATGGTTTTGACGGTTTCCAGAATGGGAATACAAATAGCCCGTCCACCAAAAATCACCCGATAACCTACCTCCCGTCCGTCTTTGGTACGGTGTTTGCGACCAGACAAAATCAGGACCTCACTGGGTTTGCAAATCTGCATAAAGACATTGAGAAACCAGATTAAAACCAATACTCCAAAAATTGATAGGGCTATGGGTAGGGCAGTTATAATCTGATCACTTAGCTGATTTGTGTTTCTTCCTTGAGTCGGAATTTGTGCCTGGGCTACCAAGACGACTATTTCTTGGTTCTGTTTGTCTAAAGATGCAACAAATTTCTGATTCATAGTTTTTCCCCCAAAAGGGTTTGAGCAAACATTTAAAAGGTGAAATGTCGGGTCATCCTATCCGCTTACCCTGACGTTGGACTTGTCGATTATGCTTCTGAGACACCGAAGGATGCTTCTGAGACCACCAAAACTTTATTTTTCTCCATTCCTACCACAAAAACGCGATCGCCCTGGGAAAATTCCTGATTTTCTTCAGTAATTGCGCTCAAATACAGCACGGACCCTCCGGCGCTGAGGCGTACTTTTCCACGACTGTCTCTATTAAAGGGAATTTCCACGATGGCGGATAGACCAATGAAATCATGGGATTGAACTAAACTGTTGGCTTGTTGCGATCGCAGAATATCAAAGACCCACACGACAGCAGTTCCGCAGGACACCCCAATAGCGATCGCTGCTGTAGCCACAAAAGCCGGGGTTAAGTCGGGGTTCAAAACTGACATAATTGTTCCGGTCAACCCAAAAAAGCACACCCCAAAAGTCCAGAAGCGCACACTCCCAAAAGGCAGCCTTAACCGGAGAGTTTTTCTTTTGGATCTATGGCTGGGCTGGTTTTCGGTATCATCCCTGCGATGTTCTAATTCTACATCGCTATCAAATTCGCCCTCAAACTCTACACCGTCTAATCCCTCCACAGCGGCTAATATGACACATACTCCACCCACCGTTAGACAGACAATATATAGGGTTATCATAATTTTGTCCCCATTTACCTAAAAATACTTGCTAGGGTCTTAATCTGTCGGTACTACTGCACCATTCCCCAGGGGCAGGTTGTCCCACCGAAGAGCCGACCCGTCCCCTACCATTATAGCTCAATTATCGATGATTAAAGATTGACGCATTACTGAGATCGGGATGGGTTGTTGTAGCCAAATTTCCAGGGCGGCGGCTCCTTGTTGAATCAGCATTTCTAAGCCATCGATCGCCACAGCACCTTGATTTTTAGCCAGTTGTAAAAAGCGGGTAGGGCGGGGAGTGTAAATCAAATCGTAGGCGATCGCCCCAGATTTTAAACCCTCAAAATTTTCGGCATCTACCGGAGAGCGATCGATATGGGGAGACATTCCCACCGGGGTAGTATTTACCAATAAATCTGCTTGTTTAATTAAGGGGTTTAATTCCTGCCAATTGTGAACATTAACCTTAATAGGAAGGGGAGAATGTAGCCAACTTTGCCTAAATTCTTCTAACTTTTGGGGGTTTCTGCCGACGATATGAATTTCTGCCATTCCCAATTCAGCACAACCAGCGACTACGGCTCTAGACGCGCCGCCATTACCTAAAATCACGGCGATTTTTTCATGCCAATTGGGGAAGTTTAAATCCTTGAGAGGAGCCAAGAAACCCGCTACATCTGTATTAGTACCACTCCAACCTTGATCACTGTACCAAACGGTATTAACTGCCCCTACTGCTGTAGCTAATTTAGACACATTATCTAGTAGGGGAATAATGGCTTGTTTGTGGGGAATGGTGAGATTAAATCCCTGAACACCGATAGCTTGAAAGCCTCGATAAGCTGATGCTAACTGGTCAGGAGCCACTGGAAAGGGTACATAGACATAATCAACGCCGAGATGAGCGATCGCGGCGTTGTGCATAATTGGGGACATAGAATGTTCCACAGGATAGCCAACAATTCCTAATAGTTTGGTTGTGCCTTTAATCATCAAAGTTTACCGGTATTGACATCGGTAACATTTTACGATAAAACTGGTGTACAGCCCTTTCAGTAATCATGTAATACGATTTCAAAGTCCCTCTCCCTGCCTAGGAGAGGGATTTAGGGTGAGGGTAACGTTTTAAGTTACTTGCGAACAAGCTGTATTAATACTAACTAACTATTAAAGGTCAATCAGGTTAAATTGATTGGCTTCGGCGATAACTGGATTAATATCAAACCAATATTCATCCTCATGGCGATATTCAAAGACCCATAAACTGCGTAAGAGGGTTTGATATTCCCTGAGACCCATAATTTTTTTAGTTTGGGCGACCTGACGTAAGAGTTGCCATTCTTCTGATGATATAGCCAACAGTAACTGATGACAACGTTGGCGGATGACATTTTCCAAGATACTCCTGACAATAGGTGGATCTTCTTGTTGTAAACAACTATACAGGAGGGCGAGTAAAGTGCGGACATGACCACCACTCATAATACAGAGGCGATCGAGAGTTTCTGCACTATCAAAAACCTTAGTAATTAAATGAGTATAATTATTGAGGTCAATAGCGGGAAAAGCTCGCACCATGACCATTTTTCGCAGATGTTCAATACCTTCTGGGTATGGTGTACCATCAGGAAATTTAACCGGAACCATGGGTAGTGTTTTAGGTTCACTAGCAAATCGGCTGGTTAGTCGTCCCAAGTCGCTGGAGAAAATTAACCCGATGGGAATAGTATAAACGACATGGCACTGAAGTTGATTGAGTTGGTCGCCGCGATCGATAAATAAATATTCTGGTTGTGGTCGTCCGGTGGCGCTTTTGGAATTCATGATCCGGTCGAGGTTATCAATAATGACGACTAACCCGGCTTTTCCCTGTTGTTTGAGTTGTTGAATGGCTGGAAGTAGTAATTCTTGATTGATGGCTTCCAGGATATTATTAGTGCGCGGTTCGAGGTATTGTCGTAATAGCGATCGCAGGTCGCGGGAGTCTTTGGCTTTAGCGGTGAGTTTACCAATTCCGACGGTGAGGGAAAATTCCCCCGGTTCCGAGAGTCCAGGGATGGCCAGTTCTGCTTTGACATTAATTTGGGTGTTAATGACATCAAGTAAACCCTGAATCAGGTTTTTAAAGCCTATGGGGTTCAGTTTGATGTTCATTGATTCTACACTTTCGCTGACCTGACGGGCGATCGCCAACAGGATATCAGTAATATCTACATCAGCCATATCTAAGTCTTTAGAGGACTCAAAGTAGACTACATGAAATTCCTGCTGTTCTAATTCGGCTTTCAGGCGCAATAATTCTGTCGATTTTCCCGAGCCGATATGTCCGGTAAACAGTTGACAGGTTGGGCTATCGGGGGAGAGACGGGAAATGGTGCGAGCAATTTGTTCGATGAGTGTACCTCCGCGAACTTGGGAAAAATTGATATAATATTTTCGCTCTTCCGGGTTCCCTACGTCTATGGTTTTGGCGGGGTTACACGCCCGAAAAAATTGGCGTAAATCTAGTTTCATTGTTGTCCACTCAATTTAAAGATTTTGACCCTAGTTGAATTTTCGGGTGTTGATTATACTAATCCGTAGGTTATGGAGAAAATTTACGTTAATTTGATAGAAGTTTACCTAATGTCAATCCTAAGCCGGAAATCGAAACTAATATCAAAGCGGTATAAAATTTGTTGAAGGAAACCAATAATTTTTCCCCGGCTACCATTTGCGCGACTACGCCAAAAATAATGGCAATGGCTCCCCAAGCGCCGACGATCGCATCAAGTCCGGTGTTGGCGATCGCCGCTCTGACTGCCCCAGACCCGGCTCCTGACCACGCTCCTAACCACGCTCCTAATTGAAATCCGAACCAACTACCAACGCCGCCGCGTTTTTTGACTTGAAACATAGCATCAGAAATAATGCCAATTATCCACCCAGTCGAAGAACCAATTATTCCCCCAATTAGAGATCCTAAACCATTCCCGGTTTCAGCCCCGGCTACCCAACCAGCGATCGCTAAAATTCCGGTGAAGCTAAACCCCCAAATAATCGTGCGTGAGTTACTATCGGAACCGATAATTGACCCTAAAGCAGTTCCGGCTATAGCCCAGGCGATCGCGGTAATTAGCCCCCCCGCTTGACTTCCGGCGATCGCTCCCGCTATTCCTCCCGCTATCATCAGAGAAATTAACCAAGGATACTGGGTCTGGGAACCATAACTGGCTTCTAAAGATAGTCCTACCCAAACCAATGCGACTAATAACCACGTCCCTGGGTAAATGTCTAAATATCCTAAAATCCAACCTACTAGGGTATAACTGAAAAATGCCCCGGTTAACCAACCCCAGGGGATGAGTTCGTCACTGGTCTCCGTTTCCCTAGGATTGACTTTCGGGGGTCTTGGTGGGGGTTGAATAGGTGTGGCGGTTACTGGTGGGGTGGGTGGCGGCGGGGAGATGACTGGGTAAGGGGAGAAGTTGGGATCCCTTAATAGGGTCATGAGGCGATCGTAAGCATAGTTGATCTCTTTGAATTTTTCTGTAGCTTGATACTGAATATGGGAGTCGGCCGGATAGCGATCGGGATGCCATAATAATGCTAGAGTCCGATAAGCCTGTTTGATTTCCTCTAGGGAAGCACCAGGTTTGACGTTCAGAAGTTGGTAGTAGCGATCGATATCGTCCACAGTTAGGAATTTTAGGGCTTCGGTAGTTTATGGAATTATGGCAATATATTAGGACATTCCACTAATTTAGCACTCCCCCAGCCAGACACCCCCATAATGTTGGGTTCATCCCTGTAAGTTTGGCATTTCAGGTCAATCAGGGTTACAATTAACTATCAGATTTTTTCCCTTTGATAACTAACTGCTAGAGTTCCCGTTATGGCTTTTTTTCGTCAATATATCGCGCCACTGTTGGTGGTTATGATTTTTCTGTTGGCTTTGGTCGCCGTTAGTGCGCGTATTTTCCTACCGGGTGATATGCAAGCACCAGCACCTATGGGAGTCATTAACTCTTCAGGGGAGATGGCCCCCATTGTTCATAAATTAATGATCCGTGTCTGAAATTTTGGTCACCGGTTATACTATCCGTTCTGGATCTACTCGCGATCGCTCTTTGTTGGTTAAGTTCATGAATCGCACCTATCGGGAATTGTACCCCGATCAGGATTTCTCTCACCTGGCGAACACTGTAGAACAGTATTTCTCACCCCAAACCCCTCTCTGGTGGGTGGAAATGTCCGGCGGTCCAAACATCACCCCGATCGCCTGTTTATGGATGGGAACTGCTATTAATCAGGTGACAGGCGATCGGATTTCTCATATTTTTCTGGTTTATGTTCACCCAGAACATCGACGACGGGGAATTGGGGCGGCTTTGATGAATTATGGGGAACAATGGACTCAAACCAGAGGCGATCGCCAAATCAGTTTACAGGTTTTTACTAACAATAAACCCGCTCTGAGTTTGTATGAAAAATTGGGCTATCAACCTCAATCTTTGGGTTTAGTTAAGCAGCTCTAAATCCGATAAATGATATCCTCTACATTTTGGGAGGGCGCGTCACACCCAATAAATAATATAAATAATCACCCGACAATTGAACACTGAGGCATCTTAGTAAATATCAATTATAACTATCAATTGTAAATTCTCAGTCATGCTCTAGGGCGGGTGAGGATTAAGGCGGCGCTAACCTTGACCCGGAAAGAAGGGGCAAATGTTCACCCCATGGCCCAGCTACTGTATGATAAACCCCCCACCCACCCGATCGCCAAACTAATTATCAATTTAGTATGGGGGTTATAGAAAACCAATTTTTTGGTAGAATCGAAATTATGGAGGATCAAGATCTGAGTGTAGTTAATTTTGAGCAAACCGCTGATAGTCCCCTAGACCATTGGCAAGAGGAAGAAGCCCCTAAGCCAGATCCAGAGGAAATGTTGCCGTTGCTTGAGTCCCCGGAACCGCAACACCGGATGATTGCGGCGCGGGCTTTTTGTGAACTTCAAGACCAACGGGCGATCGCACCTTTGATAAGTTTACTAGAGGACTCCTGCCCCCTCGTGCGGGTAAGCGTCGCCTATGCTTTGGGGCGTAATCCTAGCCCGGATGCCGTGGAAGCCCTAATTAAACAATATAATTCCGATTGGAATGGTTATGTCCGCAAGGGGTTGGTTTGGGCTTTGGGAAATTGTCGCGATCCGAGGGCTTTAGATACTCTCCTAGAGGCTATTAAAACTGATATTCCCGCCGTGAGACTCTGGGCGGCTAGTTCTTTGGGTCAAATGGCTAAGGTGGGATATGATGGGGTGGTCAAAGCTATTCCCCCCGTGATTGAGGCTTTGCGTGGGGATGAGGTGGCTGCGGTTCGCAGTAACTGCGCTTGGTCTTTGGGACAGTTAAGCCGGGAATTACCTTCTAATGTCGTCTATGCTGGGGCGATCGATGCCTTAATTGAAGCCCTAGAGGAGGATGAGGATTTGAGTGTCCGCGATGATGCTAAGTCTTCTCTGCTACGGGTTGGTGATCCGCGCGGGTTACAAATTATTGAAGAGTTAAAGATTGATGGCTTAATTTAGGTCTTTGGGAATGGCTGATAATTTCCTGGCGGCTTTAATTCTGGCGGGGGGACGTAGTTCTCGCATGGGTCGGGATAAGGCTTTAATTCCCGTGGCGGGGGTTCCCCTACTGCGCCGGGTGGTTGAGGCGGCGGGGAGTTGTTCTCAGCAGGTCTATGTATTAACACCTTGGCCAGAACGTTACCAGGCTGTGGGGGCTAGTTATAATTTGCTGATGGAAACTAACCCCGGTCAGGGTCCAATGGTGGCTTTGGCTACTGGGTTGAGTCAAATTGACTGTCTTTGGCTATTGTTGCTGGCTTGCGATTTACCTCAACTACAACCCGATATTTTGCGAGGCTGGAAGGAGCAGTTAACTGTGGTCCCACCATCCCATTTGGCTATGATTCCCCGTCATGGGTCGCGGTGGGAACCTCTCTGTGGATTCTACCGCCACCAGGCTTTAGAATCTTTACAGGAATTTATGGCAACTGGAGAGCGATCGCTGCAACGGTGGCTAGATCAGGTTCCCGTAACACCCATATCAGTCGTAACTGTAGAATCCCAGATGCTCCTCAATTGTAACACCCCAGAAGATTTGAGGGCGATCGCATCTGAGGGAACATCTGCAGACCTTTGATAATTTCTGATAAGATGACAGATAATCGCTAATACCACTTAAATTAGGCAAGCAGAGTCATATTATGAATGTCCTAATTCCGATCGCACTATTAATCGTCTATGTTGGTGGAGTCTGGAAGTTTTGGTCTGGGTTTGGGCGCACCAACTTTGAAAAGAGTTTTGGAAATCGTGTCTCATTATCATTATTATGGCCGATTTTGTTGATCGCTAATCGTTCCTATCGCCAAAACTTTTCTAAAGCTCTAAAAGGCTCGAAGCGCTAATTTGTATCAGCTATAATGTCTAAAAAACCAGACTCTAACCCTTCCTTGGGATTTTTCGGATTATCAACTGGCGGGACTGCTGACCAGTGGCAGTCCCAAATTACTTCCGTAGCCCGCCGTTTTAACCAGGAATATCAAGGCGAACCTTTTGAACTCCCCGAAGAAGTCGAAAATATGCCGATTTTTCGCGATCGCATTTCGGGAACTCTCCAACAAAAACTCACTTCCCCATTTTGGGAGTTAGCCAAACCTCAGAAAAATCAATATTGTTTAGATATTGGTTGCGGAGTAAGTTTTTTAATTTATCCCTGGCGAGAATGGAATGCTTTATTTCATGGTCAAGAAATTAGTTCCGTGGCTAGAGATGGTTTGAATTCCCGAAGTCCTCAGTTAAATTCTAAGTTATTTAAGGGGGTTGAACTAGCCCCCGCTCACCAGTTACAGTACGAAACTGGAAAGTTTGATTTAGCTATAGCCACTGGCTTTAGTTGTTACTATCCCCTGGAATATTGGCTAGAAGTTATGGCGGAGGTTAAACGAGTCTTAAAACCACAGGGAATTTTGGTATTTGATATCCTCAATGGGGAACTACCCCTAGCAGAAGATTGGGCGATTTTAGAGACTTATTTGGGAACGGAGGTTTATTTAGAATCTCTGGAAAATTGGGAAAGTTTGATTAAAAAAGCTGGGGCTAAGATTGTTAAAAAACAGTCGGGGGAATTGTGGGAAATGTATAAGGTCAGATTTTAGTTATTCCGTAAGTTAGTGGCTGCTATGCCATCACTAAGTTAACAGATTTGCCCAAATTGGGGGATAAGGGGTTTTGGGGTGATTGACCTCTGCGGCGATCGCTCAGTTTGTAAAGAAATATGACGATTGCGTAAAACCTGCGAAATTTGTCGATAACTCCATAGAACATTCGAGCAAAGGTGAGCAATGGTCTATTCCAGTTGGCGCGCGCGACCACATCTCCCAGGTGACCAGGAGATGAAAACCATCAGCCACAGGACGATTTTGGGTCTGATACTATCGGCGATCGCATTTTCGGCGATCGTCAAAAGTGGCGAATATCTCCTCTGTGAAAATTCCCCCGCTTCTGATGATTCACCTCCCCTCGGTCAGTTGTGTGATCAATTCACCAAACTTGGCGATCTGATCGGGGAGGTTTTTCTATTCAGCCAAACGCCACGACACAACAGCTTTTTAGATTCGCAGGACCAAGGAAACAATTATTTTATTTGAGGGTTTGAATGGTGTTTAAAGAGCAATATGCACTACAACCAGGGGGACCCGAAAGATTGGTTGTTTCCTGGGAGAAGGGATGGCAAAATTTTACCATTTATTTAGATGGACGGGAACTCGGTAAATTTGTCAATCCTCAAGCTATCAAAGACGGACAATGCTTTGATTTGAAAGACGGCACGCAAATTAAAGTTAAGCTGATTCGTGACTTTATTTTTTGGTATTTACAAATTCTGTGGCGCGATCGACCGGTTCCCGGTTCCGAAACCGATCCTGAAACTCAACTCCAAAAGGCTTATAACATCTTTACGAACATCTGGAAAATTGGGGCTGGTATTGTTGGCTTAGTATTCCTTTTGTCTTTATTCGCCATCAATGAGGTAGGTGCTGGGGTAATTCTTCTGCCTTTATTTTTACTATCGAATATATCACCATATTTTCTAACTGCTTATTTTCTGAAACGGAAAGCAAAACTAGCAGCTTATTTCGCCATCTGGTTTGTGTTTGTCTTATATATTTATGCTTGGCTGGCATTTTGGATGTCAGTATTGATGAGCATTTTCTGGGTATTAGCGAGTTTAATGAATGGATTCGGGACTTTTATAGCTGTCATCATATCAGTTTCACTATTAAATATATTTTTACGTTGGGTATTGCATTTATTTTATACTGCCTTCAAAAGGGTATGGGCTGCGCCGTTCGCCATTTATCAACTCGATGAAAAATGGGGATTAAATTCTGGGGTTCATCCTAATTACCAATATCAAGATAATGTCAATAATCCTATTCCCATTCAATCAAATTCGGCTATTTTGACCAATCTTTCCAATCTTACAAATAGACCACCTGCACCACCACCTGCACCTGCACCACCACCACCTGCACCACCACCTGCACCACCACCACCGAAACCACCAAAACCACCAAAACCGATGACTCCCCCTATACCGAGGAGGGTAAATAATGCAGCGATCGCCAAAATGCAAACCTTGAATCCAGAGGGTTATAAACTTTATCAAAAAGCCGAACAATCCCAAGATCCTCACATCTTTTTTCAAGCCGGAGAAATGTACGATCGCAGCTATAGTTCATTCTGGGGAGATGGCATTTTTTCTGGCAACTATGATCGCCATTTTATCAAAATGTTGGGGATATCAATTGATGTGGTGGGAATGGAAACCGCCAAACAGGAAGCCACAACGATTATCAAAAATTCCCGCGATTCTTTAGTGATTAGTTGCTTGTGTTATCTGAAAGCCATAAAACTCGATTCTAATCACTACTGGTCAACCTTAAAATTAGCAACAGCCCTGACAGCAGCATTACAAATTGAGGCATCGCTAACCTATTGGCGACAAGCCTTAAATCTTGAAAAACAGGACACTTTATCAGCCCTAACTGCGGACTCGATGGGATTTGATAATCGTTCGACTGCCGCCAAAGAAGTGATGTATAAGTTAGGACTAGGCAGCAACCCGCAAGACTTCGACTCCCATTTTCTCAAACAGCAGGCGATCGCCAAAAAACTGCTCTGTGATCACCCTTACTTGAGCGACAATATTCCTAAATTAAGAACTGGATAAATCATGATAGTTAAGATTTGTTAAAATTTTCGGATAAAACTTGCCAAAATAGCGGAAGACAATTAAAGTATAAATAATCAAGGTTAAATTAATCATGGGAAATATAGTTGGGATAGATTTGGGGACTACCAATTCAGTAGCAGCTTTTAAGTGGGCTGAGGTCAATGTAGTGACTGCTGCTGAGAACTCACCGCCCGATCGCAAATTAACCCGGTCAGTGGTGGCGGCGGATCGCAATGGGTTAATCGTGGGTGAACAAGCCTATCGCCAACTGGGCGATGGAGATACCGAAAATGTGATAATTTCCATCAAGCGACTAATCGGAAGAGGCTTTAATGATCCGGTTGTGCAACAACAATTATCTCGCTTCAATTATAAGATTGATAAATCCAGCCAAGGGACGGAAAATAGCCTATCGGTTTGGTTGGGGGGACGGGAATATCTACCGGAAGATATATCGGCGGAAATTCTTAAAAAAGTTGTCAGTAATGCCCAAACTTATCAGGAGCGATCGGGGCAAACTAGCCGCATTACAGAAGCTGTAATTACCGTTCCCGCTTATTTCAATGATAAGCAGCGATACGCCACGGAAATCGCCACGCAAAAAGCCGGATTAAAACTCCGGGAACTTCTCCCAGAACCGACAGCAGCAGCTATTTCCTATGGTTATCGTCCGGACTCAGATGAGGTGAGTACCATCTTAGTTTATGACTTTGGTGGGGGTACTTTGGACTGTTCGATTATTACTTCGGTTGGTAATCAATTTATTGAGTCAGCCAAATCGGGGGATTTGTGGTTAGGTGGGGACGATTTTGATAACTGTATTGTGGAATTTGCCAAACAGGAAATCGCCCGGATTGAAAACCTCGATAATGTCGATCGCTTAATTAAAAAAATGCCGCATTATCAACGAGTGCGGCTGCTGGCGGAATTGAAAATTCAGGCGGAACAGGCGAAAATTAGACTGAGTACCCAAGGTGCAGCGGAAATTATTACCTCGGCACATTTAATTGATGAAATGGGAATGGCAATTCCGATTCAAGTTACCATCAGTCGCCAAGAGTTTGAAAAACGCATCGAACCGTTAATCGATCGCTCAGTAAAAATTGCTCAGGACGCGATTAAATATTCAGATTATCCCCTCGATCAAATTGATGCAATTCTGTTAGTTGGCGGTTCCGCGCAGGTGCCGATCGTGCAACAAAAAATCCGCCAAGCCTTCCCCCAACATCAAGTTGTGGTTCACGATCGCCCCATGTATGCGGTGGCGGAAGGGGCGGCGATCGTGGCGGCGGGACTTACGGAAAAAGTCACGACTGTTTCCCGTGATTATTGCATTGAATTGGTGGATGAGCCGCGATTTGTAATCATTAGTCAGGGCGATATTCTTCCGGTGCAAAAGTTCCATACTTTTAAAACTGAAGCGGACGGACAATCGCTAATTCACTTTAAATTTTTTAGCCCAGATCGCGTCCGCCAGGAACTCGATCGCCGATTTCAAGACGAGCGGATCGGGGATATGTGGTTAGCGCTCGATCGCCCCTATCCAAAAGGTACGGAAATTTTAGTGACGGTGGAACTTGACGAGGAAAATAACTCGCTGCAAATGACGGCGGCTCTCAAAAACAATCCCCAGGTTAAAGTTAGTTGTTCATTCTCGCGGGGGGGAGTTAATGAGGAGATTTCTCGCCAGGTTGAGGAACGAATTAAACAACTGAATGCGGCGGGTAACTTAACGGAAATCGGTGTGAAACGTGCTAATGAAATCGCCGGGGAAGTGGTGCGATCGGCTAACCAAATTTATTATAATGGTCAAGTGCAGCGCGATCGCCTTAACCAAGCTGAAAGCAAACTCAAGGAATTAGAAGAATTTGCTAATGATGAGTTAGATATTGCCAAGATTTTCATAATGCGATTTGAATTAGCGCTGGAAGTGTGCGATCAGCTAATCCATGAAGATCAAAAATATCGGTTGCGGAATTTAGTAGATCAACTGCAACAAGCCTTGAATAGCAAGAATATTGCCAGCTTGCAAAAATTAATAGAAGATAGCAAACGAGAGTTTGATAACCTTCCCGATAGCGTCAAACTGATTGTGGTAATTCGGGAGGAGATCGGCCGCATTCACCATCTTAACCCCAGTCAAGCGGGAGGTATGGAGGTCAAATTTAATCAATTGTTGAACGCATTACAGCAAGGAAATGGCAGCCAAGCTAATAGCCTGCTGCAAGAACTCCAGGCTGAGATTATTCCCTATTTAGATCGGGAATTACCCACAGGAACTATTGCTACAGGATTGACACGATGACGATTAAACTCACCTGTCCGGTGTGCGGTCGCGCCGAAATTGAGGGCAATATTTGCCCCAACTGCGAAACTGATCTCACCCTCATTCGGCAACTGCAAGAACTCCCCCAATTGGCGGTTGAACCTGCGGTTATTGCCGCCCCTAAATCCTCTCAAAATATCCAACAGTTGTTGTTGGTAATGGGCATCATAATTTTACTTTTGGGAATTGCCTTGGGAAGATTTATCAGGGGTGAATCTGATGTGCAAACTGCCTCGGTTTATCCTACAGAAGTTATAGAAACTGCTCGATTTCTTCCCTCCCTGAATAAACCGAAAATCGATAAAAATAGCCCGGCATCCTGTGGGGGATTTTACTACTCGGTTCAACGGGGAGATTCCCTGTCGAGAATTGCGCGCAAGTTTTATGGGGAGGGGTCGCGCTGGCCACAATTAATCGAAACGAACCCGAATTTAAAAGGTAGAGAAAATCAGATCGAAGTTGGGGAAGTGATTTTGATCCAAAACTTACCAGAATACTGCCTATGAATGCAATTATTAATTGGGTTGATGCTCTGACATACGCACTGTTTAAGGTAGAAATTGTTGATTTCTTTAAGAAAGTTTCTGTTACTAAGCAGGACATCAAAACCGCCCACAAACTTGCTGCCAAAAAAAAGCTAATTGAGGCTACTAAAAAGGGGCAATCTACTCTTAGCAAATGGTCAAATTCCCCGGCTTTGGTTGAGCAAAAACTGCGACAGCTATTGATGGGAAATTTGTTAACTGATTTTAAGTCAGAGATTAATTCGTGGAAACAGAAAATCAAATTTGCTAAAAGCATGATCGCTTCGGCTCAGGCTTTAGAAAAATCTGATGCTGGCGATCCGCTGGATACGACAAATTTATCAAAGGCTTTGTCAACATATAAAAAATGTCGAACAATTATTGATATAAGTCTTGTCAATCAGGCGATCGCTCGCTGTGAACACAAAATGATGAAATATAATCAATTTAGGACATTATTTACAGAAGGTCAAAAATATTGCCAAGAAAAAGATTATAAAAAAGGGAAACTGAGTTTTGAGCGAGCGAAAACATTATTTCCCATTCCACTGCTAGAAGAAGCGATCGCCGATTGTTCAGGATATATTCAGGGACAAAATCAGTATGAATTAGCATTAGAAAAAGCGGTAAATTTAGCGAAAAATGGTGAATTTAAGGCCGCCCTAAATGTGATTAATTTAGCCTTAGATAAGTTCGAGCGCGAAGATGGTCAAACATTGCGGGGGACACTAAACCGGGTGATGCAAGGAAAAGACTATTATAGTCAAGGACTTGGGGCGGAAAAGTCGGGAAATTTAGGACAGGCTATATCATTTTACCAAAAATCATATCAGTTACTCCCGGAATTAACAGAAACCCAAATTCGCTTGGCAATTGTTTCCCTAAAAACAGCAAATTGGCAACAGGCGATCGCACATTTGCAGGGACATTCAGGAGAAAAAATTAAATATCTGCGTGGTTTTGCTTACCTCCAACAGGGTGATTTTCAACAGGCTGAAGTGGAATGGCGATCGCTATCCCATCCCCAAGTTAAAAGTCAATTGGAAATTGTCCGCACATTAAGGGGGCGCGATCGCTTAAAATTGATGTTGTCTATTCAACAGTTGGTTGATGATAATAACCTGGACAATGCTGGTGCTATGAGCCGTCAATTTTTACATAGTTACGGCTCAGATACGGTGGTTGAAGCTAATCTCAATAACCATATTTTGCCGCGCCTAGAAGCTAAAATTTGGGAGGGTCAAGATTGGCCAAAAATTGCCCAAATCACGGAACAAGTTTGGCTAAAAAACGGAGATTGTAAATCTCTGCATAATTGGGCGATCGCTACCTATTATAATGCTCAAATTAACAGCCACACCCGCCGGGATTGGGTGGTGGCTGCTACCACGGCTTTAGCGAATTTAGAGCGCGATCCGGCTTGGCAAAATATTCCTTGGCTGCCGAAAATTTCCATTGATATTGAGGAAATTTTTAGTCATTTTCTGGCTACCCTAGAAACGGCGATCGATAGCTTAAAAGACGATAACTTAGCCGAGTATCTGAAACTGCGAGATCAATTTCGTCTGGATGCGATCGCCCTGAAATTAGTTAAAAAGTTCCCCCATCAAGCCGCCCAAATTAATCACCTAATTTTATTGCCGGGATGTTACCATCGCTATCGCCATCAATTTAGCAATATTAAGATTCCTCAAACTGCCAATTCTGCATCAACAGAAACCAATATTTTGCCCGCGCTTTATACCTCCTGGGGTTTGGCTGTGGCGGCGGCATTTGACGGAGATGGAGAACGCGCTATTAAACTTAAACCTTCTCAGAGTTATCAATTTAACTCTTCTCAAAAAAACGAATATTTTGCCCAAAAATTTGTAGCTTACTCCGAGGGAATTCACTATCTGCAAAAACAACGCTGGCGAGAGTCAATCGCGGCTTTAAATGCTCTCAAAAATGAATGGCGATCGCACCCAGAATGGCATCGAGAACTTGAGCGCTTATGTGAGTCTCAGCGTCAGGCGTTAAACAGTTTATCAGACCATCTGGCTTTTAGCGATTTTTGGTATCAACTATTGGGAACTGAAGCCTCCTGTAGCTATTGGGTTGAATCTCGTATTCAAGAAATTTGCGAAAATTTACAGCATCATAAAATTGATAAAAATCGAGCTTTATCTCAGCTTCGAGAACTGCAAAAAACCGATAGTAAAAACCCCCGTTTAATTTATGTCATTGAAACCTTAGAATTTGAGATTGAGGTTAATGAAATTATTGGTTTGATGCCATCTAATTTAAATGATGCGGTACGTCGCGCCAAAAACTGCCATAATCAGAAAGTGAAGCGACATATTGCTGCTATGTTAATAGAAATTTTAATTGCGGGAGTTAATGAAGGTAAAATGAACGGGGAAACTGCCGTACAATTTGCCCGTTGGGCGCATCAAATTTGCCCCAATGACCCCGAATTTGTGGATATTTATCGTCAATGTGGAATTTATTAAATTATGTCAAATCAACTACCCAATCCTAACCCTTATCAGGTTTTAGAGGTTTCTCCTTCGGCATCTAAGGCTGAAATTACCAAGGCTTTTGCGATGGCAATGAAGCGGAAAAAATACTCCCCCGATTTAATTGCTAGGGCGAGAAAAGCCTTGATGGATGACAAAGAACGTTTAATTGCTGATTATTTGCATCCGGTTTTACCACCCATTCAGCGGTTTAAGCGACAGGATTTCTCGGAACTTGAAAAACCGATTCCAGTTTTCGAGATGATTTCCGAATTTGATGATCTATCGTCAGCCATTGGCGCGGAAAAATCCGGCGAGGTGGCTCAACAATTAGGACAAAAAATCTTTATTCAATTTTTGAGTATTTAAGATTATGAATCATGCAAGCAAACTCGAAATTCCTGCCGAACTTCGTGACGAGATTCAACAAAAAATAGGGCAGCTTCTCCAAGAAAAAACTTTAATGCAACAAGCATTAATGGGTAAAGAACAGGAAGAATTTGCCCGGCTAGAAATGCTTTTTTTAGAACTACTAGAGGTTGTGGATTCTCTCGATTTTTTGATGGAATATTTGCACAATAACCCCCAACCCGATCCCAAAGCGATCGCCCGTTTTCCCCAATTAATCGGCAGCATTCATAAAAAATTACTCAATACCCTGGAAAAACGAGAGGTGCTCACTATTGATTTTCAGGGCGAAAAACCGGATTTTGATGTGTGTAAAATTATCGATCGCGAAGTTAATCCCGACCTCGAAAATGAAACGATCACCAAAATTGTCCGGCGAGGATTTCAATATGGCGATCGCCTTTTGCGTCCGGTGGAAGTGATTGTTTCCAAGTCCGAATAATACTGGCTGGTTGAGTGGGAATTTTAATTAATGTCTAAAACTCGCACTAAAAAAGCAAACTGATCAGCAATTTCTTCGATGATTTTAGCCATCGGTTTTCCCGCCCCATGTCCGGCTTTAGTTTCAATCCGAATTAACACAGGGTTGTCGCCACTGTGGGCGGCTTGTAAGGCTGAGATAAACTTAAAACTGTGGGCGGGAACTACGCGATCGTCATGGTCTCCCGTGGTGATTAAAGTAGCAGGATAGGCTGTTCCTGGCTGTAAATTATGCAGGGGAGAATAACGATAAAGAACTTGGAATTCTTCCTCATTTTCAGGGGAACCATATTCAGAAGTCCAAGCCCAGCCAATGGTAAACTTATGGAAGCGTAACATATCCATTACCGCCACTGCTGGTAGTGCCGCCCCAAACAATTCTGGGCGTTGGGTCATACAAGCACCCACTAATAAACCGCCATTACTACCACCAGATATAGCTAGTTTATTTACCTGGGTATAATTGTGGTGAATTAACCATTCAGCCGCTGCTATAAAGTCATCAAAAACATTTTGTTTTTTCAGTTTCATTCCGGCTTGATGCCATTGTTGACCATACTCGCCACCCCCCCGCAGGTTAGCCACAGCATACAGGCCTCCCATTTCCATCCATACTAAACGACTTACCGAAAAATTGGGGGTTAAGGAGATAGAAAAACCACCATATCCATAAAGAATTGTCGGGTTATTGCCGTCCAATTTTAAGCCCTTTTTATGGGTGATAAACATGGGAACCATTGCGCCATCAGGACTGCTATAAAAAACCTGATTGGTCTGGTAATCTTCCGGGTTAAAATCGACAGTTGGCTGTCGATAAAGTTGACTTTCTCCTGTGACTATATTATACTTATAAATGGTGGGAGGAGTCGTGAAACTGGTAAAAGAATAAAAGGTTTCTGTGTCCTCTCGTTTACCATCAAATCCCCCCACTGAACCAATACCCGGCAACTCTACTTCCCGGACTAAGGTTCCATCTAGGTGAAAAATATTCACCTGGGAACGGGCATCTTTGAGGTACAGGGCAACAAACTGATTATTTAGGGTGCTGACTCCTTCCAGGGTTTCTATGGCTTCTGGGATGATTTGATAGCGATTTCCGGTGTTAATATCAATGGCGATAACTCGACCCATTGGGGCATCTAAATCCGTCTTAAACCAAAAGGTTTCTCCTTGGTTATCAATGAAGCTATATTCTGCTTCAAATTCGGATATTAATTCGACTACGGGGCTATCAGGTTTAGTTAAATCGCGATAAAAGACTAGGTTTTTGGGGTCGGTTCCTCGCCATACAGAAATAATCAGATATTGACCATCTTCGGTGACAAATCCATTGAAACCCCATTCTTTTTGATCAGGACGTTCGTAGATTAAAACATCTTCTGATTGAGAGGTTCCTAGGCGATGGTAAAACAGTTTTTGGTAATAGTTAATATCCTCAAATTGAGTTTCTTCGTTTGGTTCATCATAGCGACTATAAAAGAATCCTTGATTGTCATGAGTCCAAGATGCACCGGAAAATTTAATCCACTTGAGATGATCTTCGAGTGGTTTGAGGGTGTTAATATCCATAACTTTCCATTCTTGCCAGTCGGAACCTGATGCGGAAAGACCATAGGCGATTAAATTCCCATCTTCACTAATGGCAATTCCTGATAAGGCAACGGTTCCATCTTCTGACAGTTGGTTTGGGTCTAATAAAACTCTGGGTTCGCCTTCCCATGAGTCCATTACATAGAGAACACTTTGGTTTTGTAAGCCATCATTTTTAAAGTAAAAATAGCGTTGACCTTCTCGAAAAGGGATGCTATATCTTTCATAATTCCATAATTGGGTCAAGCGATCGCTTAATTTTTGGCGGCTGGGAATGGTGGAGAGGTAATCAAATGTTACCTGATTTTGGGCTGTTACCCAAGCCTTGGTTTCGTCAGAGTCCAGATCTTCTAACCACCGATAGGGGTCAGTTACTTGGATGCCATGATATTCGTCTACTTGATCACTTTGGCGGGTATGAGGATAAATCAGGGGTTGATTGAGATCAGACATAACTAATGAATTTTACAACAATATTCTAGTTTAACCTATGATTTCTCTTTTCGGTATAGGTAACTTTTGGACATAACAATATGAGAGATGCTGGGGTAATCATCTACTGTATAATATACTGAGTTGATGGGCTATTGACTAACGGGAATCACCCAAGATTTTTTGAGAGAAGAACCCGCCGGACATTTAATTCTGTTTTCGCCGGTTTCGGGAGGGGCGATCGCATCTGCTCTGGGCGGTTTACGCAACTGATTAGATGAATGATCTACTAGACAAACTCCTCCGAAATTTTGAGTAACATTTTCATCAGTAACTGCCAATAAAGCACTAGCCAAAGAAATGATTAACTCGGAATCATCAGGACATTCAACCACGGGAGAGTTACCCCGTGATAATTGAATCGGCGCTGATAATTTATCCTGACTTTTACACATTCCCGCCACTGTTTGTATGAGGTTATCTCCAGGAATAATAAATACAGCACCAGCAAAATTAGGCAGACGTGAATTGGTAGGTATAGCATCAATTAAAACCAGGTTTTCATTAACATTCATCGCAAAGTTATACCCAGGTCTACCCTCAGATGTTGTGCGATATAAAGCATCTAAATTGTCGGTGAATCGATTGTAATGAAAAAGCTGTTGGCTTTGGTTTTGCAGTAAGTCGGTTAAGACTTCTCTGGCGACTTTTTCATTTTTTCTATCTCGTCTCTCGAGCAATGAGGACCATATCGCAGCTATTATTCCCAAACAACTAATTAGGAAGACCAAGGCAAAAAATGAAAAATAGATGCGCTTAGGATGCCGTTTAATCCAACTTTTAATCATGGCATAAAATTGGGGTAACACTGTCAACTTCAATTATAGCATTAATAGATTGACGATCGCCACTAATTTAAGACCCATGGCGATCGCAGTTGTCACAATGACCACAGCGAAATGATTGTGCTTCTGTCCCCAAGCCAAACGCCTCTAGTATAAATTTCCAGCGACAGTCACGGGTAGCAAAATAGCGAGTCATTTGGCGAATCGCAACTGTGTTAGAATTTTCAGTTAAAGATAGTGATGTATCTTTAATTTGATAATTAAACAAATCAACCCACTCTAATTTTCCCTGAGAATGCAAAAGAGACAAGGCGATCGCACTGTCGGGAAAACGACTGATCACTGTTTCTAAATGGCCTTTTTGGGGAAGTTTTTTAATCAAGGGTTTAGCGGTCATCATTTGTTGGCGAAAATTATCTTGTAAAAACGACAGCCTTTGTCTATCTTCAGGGTACAGCAAGCCCGTCGGTTCACAGAGAATAGTCAAGGCTTCTGCTGGTTTTCCGTCTCGTCCAGCCCTTCCTACTTCTTGGATATATTCTGATAGTAATAGGGGCGGTTGAAACTGAACCACCCACCGGACATTGGGCTTGTTAATTCCCATCCCAAAAGCAGAAGTACACACCACAAATTGCAGCTTGCCTTCTAACCATTGAGATTCAATTTTTCGCCTTTTTTCCGCCGATAGTCCAGCATGATAAGGGGCAGTTTTATAGCCAAATGTCTCCAGCCAGGCTGTCAATTCTTGACTATCTCGACGGGTGCGAACATAAATTAAACCGGTTTGCTTTTGATGTTGTTTCATCAAACTTAGCAAGCATTTTCGCCGTCCCATGGGAGTAAAAACTCGGCGAATTTTAAGGTGTAAATTATCTCGATATGGACTCAGTATAAATTCTTGAGGATCTTGTAACTGTAACACCGTTTTAATAGTGTTTTGGGCAGTGGGGTCAGCGGTAGCGGTAAAGGCAGCGATCGCTATTTTGCTACCTGGTGGTTTATGTTTTAATAAAGTGGGACGCACCGCCCCCAAACGGCGATAATCAGGTCTAAATGTATCCCCCCATTGAACTAAACAGTGAGATTCATCTAAAATCAAACCATTAATAGAAACCTGGGGTTTATTGATTAAATTCCACACAGGTTTACTTAATAAAGTTTCCGGGGATAAATATAGCAATCGTAGGCTGTTGTTTTGCAATTGATGTAAAGTTTGCCGCCGTTGTATGGGGGACATTTGACTATGAATAATACCCGCACTTAAATGGCGATCGTGTAATTCTTTTACCTGATTTTCCATCAAGGCTACCAGCGGCGAAACTATTATGGTTAAGCCATTTTTTAATAACGCTGGCAGTTGAAAACAGATAGATTTACCGCCTCCAGTGGGCAGAACAATCAACGCATCTTGACCCCTGATAATAGCCTCAACAATTTCCTGCTGAGGGGGGCGAAAATCATCATAACCCCAAAAACGTTTTAGGGCGTTTTTTACTTGTTCAGTTGTGTTAGAATCAGAAGGTGGAATCATGGGTTAAATTAGGGGTAAAGCGCGAAAACATAACCAAACTGTTGTCAATTTTAGCTCATCGAAAAATTATCAGTCCCAGATTAGGCAGTCAGCCTAGTTGCCAAAATTGATGATTTCATTTAAGATTACCATTAATCTTGTTCACCAGTAGGGGCAATTCCCAATCCTTAATCAAAATTTGTGATTTCTGCTATGTCACCGACTCGCCAAACCCTAGAATTAAAAACCCTGAAACTTTCCTATTTAGAGTGGAACCCTAACGGTCAACAGCCGTTGTTGCTTCTACATGGACTAGCCGATCATGCCCTAGTTTGGACAAGTTTAGCAGAAGATCTGGGCGATCGCTATCATATCATCGCCCCTGACATGAGAGGTCACGGAGACAGCGACAAACCAGATCACGGTTATACATTCGATGACGCGATCGCCGATCTCGAAGAGTTAATGGATCACCATCACTGGTCAAACGCCCACATTTTAGGTCATTCTTGGACGGGTAAATTACTACCTATTTGGGCAAAAAAACACCCCGAACGTTTCCGCTGTATGATTTTAGTCGATCCTATTTTCATCACTAAAATGCCCGGGCTGCTAAAATTAACCCTTCCCATAGTGTATCGTAAATTAGACTCATTAAAATGTATGGGACCTTTTGAGAGTTTCACCGCCGCCGAAACCCTAGCTAAAGAATTGAGTCAGTTTTCCGGTTGGAGTCCTCAGCAACAGCAAGTTTTTGCCGCCGCCATGGAAGCCAAACCCGATGGAAAATGGGGGAGTAAGTTTAGCATTAGCGCGCGCAATGAAATATTTTTAGAAGTGATGAAAGTTCCGGGATTAACAGAAGCGATCGCCTTACCGACCCTGCTGGTTAAACCGGAAAGGGGAGTTAATCGTATGGAATGGCAATTAAAACCCTATCAAAAGTATCTCACCAATCTAACTATTAAACAAGTGCCGGGAAATCACTGGCCGTTTTTAGTTGCATCAGAATCCTTCAATCAAACCATTTCCGAATTTTTAAATCAGCACAATTAGACCGTGAGGATGTCACCTTGAGCGTAGAAATAATTGCCCATCGAGGATTTTCTAGTATCGCCCCGGAAAATACCTTAACCGCTTTACTCGCCGCCATTTATAATCAGGCAAATTCCATAGAATTTGATGTACAGATTACCGCAGATAGTGTCCCTGTGGTTTTTCATGACAAAAGCCTAAATCGAATTACTGGAACCCCCGGAACTATCCGCGAAAAAACCATTTCCGAACTGAAAGAATTAGACGCTGGGACGTGGTTTGCGGAGTCTTATAGGGGAGAACGTATCCCCACCTTAGAGGAGGCATTAGCTGCCCTAAAATCGATTAAAGGATGGCTGTATTTTGATATTAAACCCCATGCTATATGGTCGGACTTAGAAATCAAAACTCTCCTGGGTCTGATTCAGGAAGCCAATTTGGGCGATCGCACTATTTTAACATCCTTTGACGAAGATTTACTATGGCAATGTCGCCAGTCAGATCCTCAAATAAAACTGGGATATTTTGTAGTGAATGCTTCACAACTACCCCAACAAATTAGCAAAGCAGAAGCCGCCGGTAATGCCATTTTAAGTAGTCAATATCAAGTGATATTAGACCAACCTAGTATAATTCAGGAAACTCGGAATAAAGGAGTTGATATAGTAGTCTGGACTGTAGACAAGATTATAGACTTTGAGAGATTAGTAGATTTAGGAATTGAGCGGATTATAACTAACTGTTTAATCGGTGATAATGTCATCAAAAATATCACTTATTAGTTAGGTTTACTATGTCGATAATCTGTCCTGGCTACGCCTACTTATTCCAGCAGATATAAGCCAAGTTGGGTGATGGTTATTTTTAGTAAGTAACCTAACAAAACTAGGTCATCGGGTAGCTTCTTACTTAGTCATTCCCTCATCATCATTGGGGCAGTTTTTGAGGTCAATATGCTGGTCATAATCCCCTATTTACAGCGTCTGATTTCAGCCACCTAATGGTCGATTTGACTAGGTTAAGCCGACCACATAGAGCAGGCGATCGCCTCAAGTTTAGTTAGTTGGTCTGTACCAACTTTCCACAGTCAAATCCCGCACCGTTTGGATTCGTTGAAAGTCACTATCTGCTGAAACTAAAATCAGATTGTGTTGCCATGCAATTGAAGCAATCCATAGGTCATTATCATCAAAACCAATATCTCTAATTTTAGTTTTTCGTCTTTGGCTTTTTTCTTTCGGAGCAAACTGATCGAACAACGCTGCTTTAATTTGCCCATAAATAACCGCTGTCGTTTCATCAGTCAGATAAATCCGCAAGTATTGTAGAAAATCATTGACATTAGCTAAGTTTTGTGTCTTTTGTGCCGACTTTTCAGCCATCAAAATAAGTTCCCCCTGAACTATCACACAAGTAGCCAAGTTTTCTGTACCGATCGCCAGCGCTTTTTCCCATACGGTCGCTTCTTTTTTGATTAGATAACTACAATGATTCGTGTCTAGTAAATACATACTTTAAAATGGCTGATGGTTGGATAAATTGACCTGGCTACGGCTATCTAAAACCAGTCGCAGACATTCTTCAAAATCATCTCCTACCCATTCTCCTTGGTAATCTACTAGAGATTTTCCGGACGCTTGACGATAAGGTAATTGAGACAGTTTGTTAGATGTTTCTGATGCGTCCTTTGTCGTTTTTGCCGTTGATGAATCCGAGGCGCGAGACCTCATAAATAGTAGAAATTCTAAAGCGATCGCTAAAATTTCATCGGGGGTTTGCTCAATTTCTTGATGGAATTGTTCTTGAATCGAAACCTGATTAGCTTCCCGATTCGATTCAGGATTGTTGAGAATTTTATGAGTATCCATAAAAAATTACTCCGTGGGGTTGATAGTGGTTGATATTTAACCATTATAGCAACGACAATTGGAGGTCGATCACCTCTGGTCTGCGAGCCACCGATATAGTTTAAATCTAGGGTGACTGGAATGCGATCGCCATGACGCACACACAGGGGGAAGCCATGAATTACTTATTCCAGCAGATATAAGCCAAGTTGGGTGATGGTTATTTTTAGTAAGTCACCTAACAAAACTAGGTCATCGGGTAGCTTATTACTTAGTCATTCCCTCATCATCATTGGGGCAGTTTTTGATGTCAATATGCTGGTCATAATCCCCTATAATCCCCTATTTACAGCGTCTTATTTCAGCCACCTAATGGTCGATTTTAGTAGGTTAAGCCGACCACATAGAGCAGGCGATCGCCTCAAGTTTAGTTAGTTGGTCTGTACCAACTTTCCACAGTCAAATCCCGCACCGTTTGGATTCGTTGAAAGTCACTATCTGCTGAAACTAAAATCAGATTGTGTTGCCATGCAATTGAAGCAATCCATAAGTCGTGTTGACTGACTCCAATATCAATCAGTCGAGTTTTACGGCGTTTATTTTTCTCTTTTGGTCCAAAATTGTTCATCAAATCTGCTTGAAATGAGCCATAAATTTCGGCAGTCTTTGAATCAATTTCGTAAATCAAAATATTTTGCAAAAACTCGATTACCCGATTCAGATTATTGTCTCGCTGTCGAGAATTCTCCGCCATATAAATTAACTCGGCTTGTACAATCACACAAGTACAAATTTGGGACTGATAAAGTTCTGCTAACCTAGCCATAATATCCGGTTGATGATTCATGGCTAAACTACAGTGATTGGTATCTAATAAATACATATAATCTGTTAGTCTGCTTTCAATGCTTGAGTATCTGTGTCATCAGTGGAAATATATAATTGACCACGAGATGTATGGACTAACTCTAAACATTCCTCCAAGTCATCTCCTTCCCATTGACCAATTTTTTCCAGAGTTTTAAGGATTGATGCTGCTGTCGATCGCGATGAATCCGAGGCGCGAGACCTCATAAATAGTAGAAATTCTAAAGCGATCGCTAAAATTTCATCGGGGGTTTGTTCAATTTCTTGATGGAATTGTTCTTGAATCGAAACCTGATTATCTTCCCGATTCGATTCAGGATTGTTGAGAATTTTCTGAGTATCCATAAAAAATTCCTCCGTGGGGTTGATAGTGGTTGATATTTAACCATTATAGCAACGACAATTGGAGGTCGATCGCCTCTGGTCTGCGAGCCACCGATGATGATTGATTATAAAACTTTCCCTGTAGCCGGGTCAAAAATCATTAAATAGTTTAAATCTAGGGTGACTGGAATGCGATCGCCAGGACGCACACGCACACTGGGGGAAGCCATCAATTGTAATATGTTTCCCTGTACAGTTTTCGGGTCATTTGATGGCCAGGTAGCCCTCACTAAAGTTTCCCGTCCTAGGGGTTCAACCACACTAACTTCTAATTCCAGAGGGACTTTATCCAAAGCCCAAACATCTTTTTCAACCGGATCAGTCTCCGACTCGCTGAGGTTTAATTGTAAATGTTCCGGTCTAATTCCTAACTCAAATCTCTGTCCTTCCTGGGGGTGTATTTTCTCCCGAATAACCATCGGACAAGCCACCGATTGACTACCCACCCAAAATAAACTATTACCATAGGTAGCCGGGATAATATTCATGGGAGGATTACCCAAAAAAGTGGCAACCATCCTATTAGCAGGCTTACTGTAAACCTGTTGAGGAGTCCCGACCTGTTGGATACGACCTTGTTCTAAAATCACAATCCGATCGGCTAAGGTCATAGCCTCAACCTGATCATGAGTCACATAAATTGTGGTAATTCCTAGGCGCTGGTGAAGTTGCTTCAGTTCCGCGCGTGTATCGTCTCGTAATTGTGCGTCTAAATTAGATAGAGGTTCATCTAAAAGGAACACATCAGGTTCCCTGGCGATCGCCCTACCTAAAGCCACCCGTTGCTGTTGACCCCCCGACAATTGTTTAGGTTTGCGGCTTAACAGATGTTCAATAGATAGCGATCGCGCTACTTCCTGAATCCGTTGTTCTATCTTAGCGCTATCAGTCCCCCGCATTTTTAAACCAAAAGCCAGGTTTTCTGCGACCGTCAAATGCGGATAGAGGGCGTAATTCTGAAATACCATAGCCACATTGCGATCGCGTGCCATAATGTCATTAACTAAGCGATCGCCTATATAAATATCGCCACTGGTAGCTTTTTCTAAACCCGCAATTGTCCGCAAAATCGTTGATTTACCGCAGCCCGAAGGTCCTACCAACACCCAAAACTGACCATCAGGAATATTTAGGCTAATCCCCTCAATCGCCGTAGCGCTATCATAACTACGGGTAATATTTTCCAAACGAACAGTTGCCATTAGCTTTCCAGTAAATTAGGGTTTAATTTGCTTTAACTAGCCGTTCAAGTTCTGAAACCACCCGATCTAATTCATCTACCAAGGGCGTTAGTCCCCCAGCACGAAAAGCAGTTATTAATGATCGATAATACCACAGCGTACCGTCCCGCTTGCCACTAAAGCGATCCCATAATTGCTCTCCAATTTCTCGATAATCTTTTAAAATCGAACGGGCGTTGTGAAGTTTGTCGCAAGCAGACACTAACTGCACAGAAGCCGAAGCCGTGGGAATATGTGCAATATAAGCCTGTTTACGTTCCCGCCAAGGTGGTAATGGGGTCTGATGGTTATCTGTACAGCCTTTCACAATTTCCGTGACCCGATCGCCAAATTTACGCCGGATTTCTTTTTCCGTCTTCACTCCCCCTTGGTCTTCGATCGCATCATGAAGTAAGGCGGCGATCGCTTCATCCTCATCGGCCCCATATTCTAGGGCCAAACTCGCCACCCCCAACAAATGCGCCACATAAGGAACCCCAGACCCCTTGCGAACCTGATTAGCGTGTAATTCCGTCGCGTAGGTCACAGCCTGGGTAAATCGTTTTGATAACTGCATAGTTGCCATTCTAGGGTTTAATAGATAGAGGCGTTTTTTTTAATCATAATGGATCGGTTCCGAGTTGAAGTCATCGCTAAAACCCACAACCCGCAACAGGTAATTTATGCAGCGATGCACCAGGACTATACAGACAAGTTTGTTTTTGATGGTAGAAGCCATTGGCCGTCAGAATTGGAAGCGGGGGAGATAATTGTTAAGCGTCTACTAGCAGGGGAGCGTGGACACTACGGCCCCTTAGAACATCCTAGCATCACATTTAACTGTGGCTATTTTCCCCATAGTGTGATGCAGCAAGCACGTACTCATCGCGTGGGAATTTCCTTCGATGTCCAATGTTTAGATGGTGATACAGAAGTCACCTTTATTCAAGCCAGTGGCAGTTTGAGAAAAATCAAAATTGCCGATTTATATGATGTTTGGGAAAATGGAGAAAAAGCGATTCGGACTCGCCAAATTATCGGTCGCAACGGCGAACCCCCGGGAGAATACCGCCGCCATGGCAAGAAACGGATTCAGAAAATGTCCCTGCGGGTTCTGAATGAGGAAACCGGAACTTTCCAAATCGGTCATGTCAATAATGTGATGTGTAGTGGTTTGCAACCCGTCTATCGGCTGACCCTTGCGGATGGAAAAACCCTAAATTGTACCATCAATCACCGTCTCTTAACCAGTGCAGGTTGGCAGACCATGGGCGATGCTTTGGGTTTGATAGTTGACGAAAATCACGAAGTTTTGGCGACCACCCAAAATTGTCAGTTGATGTGTAATGGAGTTTGGACAAATGATGCTATTTATACCCATAAAAATTGCTGTGATGACCAGATTAATCAAGGTTTGAATCTTCGGGAAAATCCTCGGCTGGGGGAAGTTGCACAATTGAATCAGCCCAATCAAAATCTGCAATTGGCTAAGTTTTACCAACCCAGAGGAGAAGTTAAAAGTTTAAAAGCACATCCGGTCAAAGTCACTCAAATCGAATATATTGGAAAACAAATGACTTATGATCTGGAGGTTGACGGACCCTGGCATAATTTCGTGGCTAATGGGATTGTGGTTCACAATTCTTATCGGTATACGGGAAATCAGATCCTTGAACTTGCCGAAAACAAAAAAGACTTGGAAGATATCTTTTATTTGCGTCCAGTAGGAGACTACACAGACCGCCAAGGAAAAAAATACTATTATTCCCCCCAACAGCGACAAGCTGATTTGGACTGGTGTTTAGAAGCAGCTAAACGCTATAAAGCCGATTTAGATAATGGTTTGTCAGAAGAACACGCTAGGGGTAAAATTCCCTTTGACTACCGACAGCATTTTGTCGTGAGTTTCAATCTGCGATCGCTTCTACATTTTCTGGATTTACGCTATAAAAAAGACGCTCAACTAGAAATCCAAAAACTCTGTGATTTGATGTGGCCCCATCTACAAGAATGGACTCCAGCCATTGCCCAATGGTATCAAAAAAATCGCCTCGGTAAAAGCCGACTCGCTCCCTAAGTTATCCGGTCAAGTAAACTGGTCAACAATCAGCCCCAATACTTAGGGGTTAAACTCTTGGAAAATATAGCTATCATGAAACTCGAAGTTCAGCAACTAAAACCATCAGCCATTTTGCCCAAATATGCCCATGAAGATGATGCCGGGCTGGATTTATTCTCAGTGGAAAATATAGAAATCCCCCCTGGTAAAAGTCATTTAGTCCGCACCGGAATTGCGATCGCCCTTCCCCCCAACACCGAAGCCCAGGTTCGTCCTCGCAGCGGTTTAGCCCTCAAACACCAAATCACAGTCTTAAATAGTCCCGGAACCATTGACGGCGGATATCGGGGAGAAATTGGCGTGATCTTGATTAATCATGGCACCACCTCATTTAAAGTAGAAATAGGCATGAAAATCGCCCAGATGGTCATCTCGCCAATTGTACGGGTCGAAGTTGAAGCCGTAGAACAACTCAATTCAACCTTTAGGGGTTATAATGGATTTGGATCGACAGGTTTCGGGGTTTAATGTTATGGAAGATATCGCGCCCAATTACCAACCCCCCATCAGACCTACCTGGGATGAGTATTTTTTGATGTTTGCTAAACTAGCAGCCACCCGATCAACCTGTTTGGCTTTCCCAGTGGGGGCGGTAATTGTCAAAGATAGGCAAATTCTCGCAACCGGTTATAATGGTTCCCCCTCCGGTTCGGTTCACTGTACTACCCAGGGTTTCTGTTATCCTGGACTTAGTAGTTGTGATGCTAGTCAAACCCTACCTTCGCGGGCGGTTCATGCTGAAGCTAATGCGATCGCTCAAGCCGCCAAACATGGTATTTGCTGCGCTGGTGCCAGTATTTATGTCACCTTAGAACCCTGTATTTATTGCCTGAAATTGATTATTTCTACAGGGATTAAGGAAGTCTACTATGAGAAGGTTTTTAATAGTGGGGAAAAAGCTATGCTGCGGGATATGTTCGTTCAGGAAGGTTTAGTCAGCATTAAACAAATCTATCTATCTGAGGAAATCGCTCAACAAGGAGCCATGTTTCTCCTAAATCCTACTTCTGTACCTCGTCCTTGACTGGTGATGATTCCCCAGATAATGCTGGTTTAAGCCTGATTATCAACCTCTAATAATTAGTGAGGATGACAGCAAAATGATTACTCGCAAATCTTCACCTTGGCTAGTCGGAATTAGCTTGATACCAGTATTGCTAATTACCTCCTGTGATGATGCCTATAATAGATCCTTACAGTCTCCTCCACGGGAGTTAGCTACCCCTCCCGTAGGGGAAACCCATTTAGATGCAGGCTTAACACCAGCCACACCGTCACCAATACCGCTGGAATTGGATGCCGAAATTCCCAACACAGAAACCTATGATTTAATTGCCGAAAATAACTTTCAATTAGTAGCAGCTAATCCCCTGTCTACCTTCTCGATTGATGTTGATACAGCATCCTATAGTAATATACGCCGCTTTATTAACCAGCGTCAACGTCCGCCCATTGATGCAGTCCGAATTGAGGAATTGATTAATTATTTTTCCTACGATTATCCTCAACCCCAAGGCGAAGAACCCTTTTCAGTTACCACAGAAGTATCCTCAGCCCCTTGGAACCCGCAACATCAATTAGTTCATATTGGGTTACAGGGTAAAACTTTAGCGATCGAGGAATTACCCCCTAGTAATTTGGTATTTTTATTGGATGTATCTGGTTCCATGAATCAGCCCAATAGACTACCCCTATTGAAGGAAGGATTTAAGTTATTAGTTGACCAACTCACCGAACAGGATACGGTGGCGATCGCTGTTTATGCGGGGGCGGCTGGTGTGGTTTTACCTCCTACCCCTGGTAATGAAAAACAGAAAATTATCGCCGCCATAGATGGCTTACAAGCCCAAGGTTCAACCGCTGGCGGTGAAGGTATTAAATTAGCCTATGAGTTAGCTACCAGGATGCTAAGTGAAGCCAAAAATAATCGGGTAATTCTGGCTACTGATGGCGATTTTAATGTGGGTGTATCCAGTGATGCGGAATTGGTGCGGCTGATTGAATCTTATCGCGATCGCGGTATTTATTTAACCGTGTTAGGCTTCGGTATGGGGAATTATAAAGACTCCAAAATGGAGAAACTATCGAATCATGGCAATGGTAACTATGCCTATATAGACAACCTAATGGAAGCCAAAAAAGTGATGTCTACCGAATTAACAGGAACCCTATTTACCATTGCTAAAGATGTGAAAATTCAAGTAGAGTTTAACCCCACCCAAGTTCAAGCATATCGGTTAATTGGCTATGAAAATCGCCGCCTGGAAAATCAGGACTTTCATGATGATACCAAAGATGCGGGAGAAATTGGGGCGGGACATTCCGTAACAGCCCTTTATGAAATTATCCCCGTTGGTGTAGAATCAGATGTAAATTTACCGGCGGTGGATCAGTTAACTTATCAGCAAAATGTCGTCAGTTCAGAAGCCTATAATAGCAATGAATTAATGAGGTTGAAAATCCGTTATAAACCCCCAACGGACACAGAATCACGGTTACTTGAACAGCCCATAATTAACCGTAGTCTTCCCCTGAATCAAACCTCGGATAACTTCCGATTTGCGGCGGCTGTGGCTGAGTTTGGGATGCTGTTAAGAAACTCCCCCTATCGCGGAAATTCCAGTTTTCCACAAGTCTTACAATTAGCAGAATCATCCAAAGGTGTTGATTTACACGGCTATCGATCCGAATTTATCCAGTTAGTAAAAAGGACTCCCCAACGTTAACCTCGCAGCAGTTTAGGCGATTGTCAATTAAAAGGCGATCGCCACTTCCAACTAAAGGGACTCAATTTTATTTTTCAACTCCAATAGATCAGGATATTGATTAATATTTATTCTAGTAATTCCCCAATCTAAAAATTGTTTTAAAGGGGGGTATCTATTCTCCTGTCTCTGCATTTGTTTGATCAGATCTTTTCCGTGAAACCAAATTAAGTATTGTTGGCGATTCCAAAATTCTTCATCACTAAATTTTTCTTGATAAGTTGTCAGACGTTTTTCCAAATTCTCCGATGTCACTGTATCAACAGCTTGTCGAAATTTTGTAATCATTTCTAAGGCACTAATTTTACACTCCTGTAAAACTAATGAACTCGGAAGAGTGCCACTGCCTCCTGTCCAGGTTGTTTTCAGTGTTTCGCGGGCGCTACTACCAGCTAATAACTCACCTAAAGACCATCGCACAGCTTGATAATCTTGTATATTTCTAGCACTCGTTTCAATCCATTCGGAAATTTTATTGATTCCCGGTGAGTTATTATAACTCCATTTTGAGGAAGGATTTTCTATTTTTTCCTGATACTTTTCCTGCCAATATTTATCAATTAAATCTGCATTCAATAGATAATTTTCCAGACAAGATCTGTAAGTCAAGTATGCCGATACTTTACCCCTTTTATGGCGCAGTGAAAGCAGTTGGGTCTGGGGAGTCGGTTGCTGATCAAAATCCCGATCGCGAAAAGCAATATATCTTGGATTTGTGGTTTGATTTTGTCCGAAGTAAGCCTGTGCAAAGATGGAAAATCCAAACTTTCCACCCGTGGGTACAATCGTGGGGCGATCGCCTGATATATCCTCAACTAATCGATTAAGGAAACGATAATCTAAGCTGCTTTCCTTCCCCTCGCAAAAAATAGTTTTTCCACCACTAATTACACTCATAACTATATCTCGAATCTGATAATATTTGCATCGGGGACTAGCTGCTCTATATAATCCGAATGAGTAGTAATTATAAATTGATTGTTTTTCCCAAGTTTCGGCAAAGATCTCAGTAATGCTTGTTGCATAGGCGGATGTAAATGCAGTTCAATTTCATCAATTAAAATCACTGAATTATGAATATTCCAACTAGCAAAATCTACCAATATGGGAAAAGTCGATCGCTCTCCTCCCGACATTTCCGAAATTTCGTACTGATTCTTACTATCATACAGGTAAAACCAAGGCTCACTTAAAATGTCATCTACTCCCTCTCGTAGCACAGGACCATCAAAACTCCGTTCGGGAAAAATAGCTTGATAAGCACGTTCGAGATCCCCATATAAATCTCTTTGTCCGGGTCGTAAATTTTTGATTTTACCCGATTTAATATCTTGATGAAACTGTCGCCACTTAGATAAACGATCGCGCAGAATATCATCGGTAATTTCAACTGTTTTATCTGGATCTTCAGTAGTCAAGCTAGTTGAAGTTCTTTGTTCTGTGTACCACAGCACTGTACCCACTCGCTCGAAGACATTAAATCCGTGGGAACGTACCAATTTTTTGGCATATTCTCTACCCTTAAATTGGAAAAGTTCAGCCGCTGTCTCAGCCTGAACTCGTCCATCTCGCCATTTAATAGTTACCACATTTTCTTGAGCCGGAGCATGAGAATAACCAGAGCCTTCCAGATTTTGATAAAACTCTTGAATCGCCTTAATTTCCTGAGATGAAAATTGAACTTTTACGGCAACCCCTGGCTCAAACTTTCCCCAATTACTCCCTAATAATTCATAGTTAAATCCCAGCCATTTTAAGTCATGAAAGTGATGGATCCGACCCGTTGCCATCCCTAAAGTGGCTGCTATAGCTTGTAAAATGCTGGTTTTGCCAGCACCATTCATTCCGATTAAAACAATCAAATCTTTTGCTAATCCGGTTTCCGAGTCCGTAAAATCCAACTCCAGGTGCCGAAATTTTTTAAAATACTGCAAGTTAATCGATTCAATTTTCATCGGTTTTACCCATTCACAAAAGTTCTGGAATATGGCATAATTAAAGATTGAGTTAATATCGCCATAGCCCAACCAGATATTTAATGGTCAAGCCATGGCGATTAGAAATGAGCCGCCAGCAAACCCGAGGGTTATTTGTTATAATAAAACTCGATTTCTTTATCTTTTAGGGGTGCAAAACCTGCCGCTTCTAGCATCTGGTTTAGTTCCGACTGGGCGATATGTTTCGCTCCAATGCGGACGATGCGCGATCGCATAGTATTACTAACCCCACTGCGTTGGCGCTGTCCTTCCAAAGCCATCACTTTATGATATAGTTCTAGCTTTTCTGGGGGAATGGGACTCCCATCAAAATCCAGTCCTTGGGCGATCGCCACATCAATAGCGTCGGCTCCGGTGTTGGTAGAATTTGCACTCATGATAAATTATAACTGCCATGTTTGACCAGCATTATTATAGCAGCCATTTGTAGGCGTATCACACCATGACTAGCCCTCAGTTTAGATGGGATCATCTAATCCCGGTCTGGGTGTCGGTTGAATTTTCAGCCTTGATAAATGTCGCAACCAGACACCACCTATAACCGCCACAATTAGTGATATCCATGCGATCGCCTGTTGTAGGAGTAGAAATCCTCCCGTCGCTAATAGTAACCCCAGCAATAAAAATATAGAGGCTAAAACCCGTTGTAAATCTAAGCCTAAATCCTGGGCGGGAAATAAACCAGTTTTCATCCTTTCCCGACTCCAACCGGGTCCTCCTGGTCGCACTTTTTGATAAAATGTTTCTAGGGTGGTTTCGGACTCTGGGGGAGTTAATACTAAGACAATCACCCATAAACAAGTCACGCTAATGGTGATAAAAATTATCCGCCAACCAAAGTCTTCAATTTTGAACCAAGGGGAAAGACTCGTGACCATTCCCACCAAGAAACTACCGACGATCGCACTTAATTCCGCCGCCGCATTTACCCGCCACCAAAACCACCGCAATATTAATACTAAACCCGACCCCGTACCAATGGCAATTACCAGGCGAAAAACTGTGGCTACATCCGTGGCTAAAAAGGCAGCGATCGCCCCTAAAACCGTGACTAAAACCGACGATAACCTACCCACCAATACCAACTCAGTTTGAGTGGCTGTCGGCTTGACAAACCGCAAATAGAGGTCATTGGTAATAAACGATGCACCCCAATTAATGGAGGTGGAAACCGTACTCATAAACGCGGCTAATAAGGACGCAACCACCATCCCCAAAATTCCCACGGGGAGGAAATCTAACATTAACTTAGGATAGCCTAATTCCTTATCGGCTAAATCAGGATACAGCACCACAGAAGCCAAAGCCACCAAAATCCAAGGCCAGGTTCTGATCACATAGTGCATAATATTAAAAGTCCAAGCCGCCTTTTCTGCGTCGGCTTCATTTTTGGCGGCTGCAAATCGTTGGACAAATTCCCCGCCGCCGTCACTGCGTCGCCAAGACCACCACTGAAGAAAGATATAAGCGAAAAATGTACTAGCGGTAATTCCCGCCGTTTTACTAAAACTAATCCAACCCTCGCCGCCGCCAAAATTAACGGGAAGTAGAGACAAAATATCTTGGTCAGGATAAGCGATCGGCACCTGTTCAACCAGGGAGTGAATCCCCCCGACACTTCCCAGGGCAAAATATGCCACAACTATCGCCCCAAATAATGCCAGAAAAAACTGGAAAAAGTCGGTGGCTACGACTCCCCAAAGTCCCGCCAAACCGGCATAAATCAAGACAAAAATACTGACCCCAACCACACTAAAAAGTTTAAGGTTATTGTCTCCCGCCTCAATACCCAAACTTTGCCAAATTTCCAAAGCATCAACCACCTTAACCATGGCTAACATGGCATAACCGATCGCAATACAATTCATGGGGACGGCAAAAATAAAGGCCTTCACCCCCCGCAAAATTGCGCCCATATCACCGCCATAGCGTAATTCTGTCAATTCCGCATCCGTGAGAACTTCCGATCGCCGCCACATTTTGGCAAAAATGTAGATCATAATCACGTGGGAGATGCCAAAGGTCCACCATTCCCAGTTTCCGGCAATTCCCCGGTTAGCCACAACCCCGGTAATATAGAGGGGGGTATCGATGGAAAAGGTAGTAGCAGCCATACTGATACCAGCTAACCACCAGGGAAGCGATCGACCAGAAACAAAGAAATCCGCCAAACTTTTCGACCCTTTCCGCGACAGGTAGAGTCCCATCGCCATGGTCAAGATTAGGTAAACTAGGACAATCAGCCAATCAATCGGGTGCATGAATTTTCAGTGAATCTCAGTGAACAAGGCAAAATATCGGTTAGCCATCGCGGAGTTACTGGAGAAAGCGATCGCTGTTCTACAAACCTTACCTGAAAATGAACCCGATGCGATCGACTAAATCTGATCTGAGACTTCTCACGTCAAACCCCTCTCCCAAAAAGGGCGAGGGGCTGCAATGGCGATCGCACTCCATTTAATTTTGACGTTGATTAGGCTTTTTGACCCTTGCGGACTTTGCTACCCATGAAAGTCACACCCAGCAAAGCTAAACCAGCAAGAGTACCGGGTTCCGGGACAGAGACACCCGCCAAGGCTACACCATCATTACCACATTCTAGGAATAGGCTGGCTAAATAGTCACCACTGCCAATCAAAGACTTACTGAAGCTGAAACCAAAGGTATGGGTTCCCGCTCGGTTAAAGTTACCAAAATCTAAGCCAGCATTTAACAATTCCTGTTGGGAGTGCATATTAATGCCACCAACCAAGTTACCAGAGGCGATCACGTTATCGATAGAAGTTCTTTGACCGAAATAGTCGTAAGCCTCCTGTCTGGTAGCGATGTCAGTACCCATGGTGTTCTGGCGATAAAATCCAGAGTTGTAGTAGTGTTGCAGGCTGTTGTATCCGTTGTTAATGCTAGTCACACTTTTGGCGCGAACATTGCTATAAACACCTAACTCGGATGCACCAGAATCATTAGTTTCGGCAAAACGCACACCAAAGAGAGCGTTATTTTGGCTGGCGGTTAGGAAATCATCTCCGGTGAAATTGAAGAACAAGTCACCCCAACCAATTACACCACTTCTGGCATCTCTAGTGTTAACTCCCGCCAATGGTGTACCGCCTGTTAAGGCAACCCATATAGTATCGGAGGTTTGCATGGTTGCCATACCGTAGATATCATATTGGGCACCACCGGAACCGTCGCCAATGGCATCAATTGCATAGTTCCAGCCATTGTGAAACTGTCCAGCAGTGGCGGTGGTAGCAGTAGCCGCAATCATGCAGGTGGCTGCGATCGCACTTCCGATTAATGTTTTAGCATAATTAGATTTCATAACTCAAGCTCCGCTAACTTCTCTTTATCCTTTGCATTTTCAACATAACTGGTTTTATATAAAGATTGCTACCGCAGTGAGGGGAATTACTGTAAAGTTTCTGTAAATAGGGAACATTTTAATTAGGGAAATTACTTGCCGATTTAATTACGTGAAAATACGGATGATTTCATGGAAATTGTGGCATCCCTACGGCCCAGGTCCACCACGGAGAGTTTCCAGGGAGGCGATCGCAGTTGTGAAAGTTTGCTTTAAAATAGATACTTATCCCATTACCGTGGACTCCGGCAATGAAACCAACCCTGACTCGCACCCCTCTGTATGACCTATCCGTTGAACTAAAAGGCAGGATGGTTCCCTTTTCGGGCTGGGAAATGGCGGTTCAGTATTCCGGTATTACCCAAGAACATCAAGCAGTGCGATCGCAAGTGGGACTATTTGACATCTCCCACATGGGCAAATTTTACCTCGAAGGTGAACAGCTAATCAATGCCCTCGAACCCCTATTTCCCTCTAGTCTCAGTCGTCTGCAACCCGGTCAAGCCCAATATACAGTCCTATTAAATGGCAGTGGCGGCATATTGGATGATGTGATTTTTTACTACCAAGGCTTAGACCCAGCCACGGGAAACCAGCGGGGAATGATGATTGTTAATGCAGCCACCAAGTCCAGAGATAAGGCTTGGGTGGTCGCCCATTTGGAAGGAACCGGAGTCGCCCTAGAAGACCTATCTCGCAGCCAGGTATTAATTGCAGTCCAGGGACCCCAAGCGGAAGCTGTCCTTGGATCCCTAGTAGAAGCGGACTTATCAGCAGTTGCCAATTTTGGACATATAGAAACTACCCTTTTCGGAAAACCTGCATTTATCGCCCGGACTGGATACACGGGAGAGGATGGGTTTGAAGTCATGGTAAATCCCGACACCGGAGTAAATCTATTTCGGGAGTTAATAGAAGTGGGAGCCACGCCCTGTGGTTTGGGGGCTAGAGATACCCTGCGTTTAGAAGCGGCAATGGCTTTGTATGGGCAAGATATTGATACCCATAGCACCCCTTTAGAGGCTGGTTTAGGCTGGTTAATCCATTGGGATGAGAAGGGGGACTTTATCGGTCGTGAGTCCCTAGAAGCGCAAAAATCCGGGGGTTTATCGAGGCGGTTAGTGGGGCTAGAAATGCAGGGCCGATATATTGCCCGCCACGGTTATTCTGTGAAGGCTGGCGGCGAAGTGGTGGGAGAAATTACCAGCGGCACGATGTCGCCTACCCTGGGAAAGGCGATCGCCTTAGCCTATGTTCCCGTAGAATTAGCCAAAATCGGCAGCCAAGTAGAAGTAGAAATCCGTAATCAAATCTACCCCGCAACGGTTGTTAAACGTCCCTTCTATCGTTCCCCACATCGGTAGTTATTGACCCCTAACCAGAAGATTAAATCCTGGGGGTTTCTTCATCATAAGCGATCGCAGATCCTCCCGATTCACACTTTCAAATAGAGTCCGTTCATAGCGCCATTGACCGGAATGAACATAGTGGAAATTGGGCGTATTTTGTAATCGCGGTGGTTTTTGCCAGTCTAAGGCAAAGGCTAGGGTACTCCCAGAAGAATTAGGGGCTAATTTTTCTGGTCCCACATAGTGATTTAATCCTCCCCCATTACGACCGACACAGCCACAGAGAATTAAGCCGACAATAGCGGCACAATACATGAGATTATTGTGATACCAATGGTTAATCCCGGCACCAATAATAATGCTGGATTTGCCTTCGGTAATTTCGGCATTTGCTGCCCATTCACGGGCTAGTTGAATCACGGTTTGTCGGTCAATTCCTGTGAATTTTTCTTGCCATGCGGGGGTATAAGGTTTGGTTTCATCGTCATAGTTTTCGGGATAGTCTCCCCCTAAGCCTCGAGTAACTCCAAATTGCGCCATTAATAGGTCATAAATGGTGGTGACTTTTAGGCTGCCATTGGCGGTTTCTAGATATTTGACGGGGACTTCCCGTTGGCAAGTTGATTCGTTATCGGAGAAGTCGGTAAAGGTGACCGATAAATGGCGATCGCCATTCTCCAGTATGGTTAATAAGGGGTCAATTTCTCCATGATAATTGTACCAGTCCTAAAAGTTGCAAAAATCGCGAACCCGCTGCATAACTCAACATAGACAGGGCGGGAATTGGAGAAAATCCAATGATGCGATCGGCTCCTTCTTTTTTAACAGTATGAGTGATGGATGCGCTAATAATTTCTAACACTTAATCCCAACTACTGCGACGAAAACCACCTTTCCCTCTCGCTTGTTGATATTCCCGGCGTTTTTAGGGGTTATTCATAATAGAAGTCCAGGGTTCGTTTTTTTCCCAAATTTATGCCCAAATCTCACTCAGAGTTAGTGGGTTGGGTTTAATGCTGCATTGATTTTTCGACTAATTTGTTGCGAACTCCGGTAAAGCGATCGCGCCAAGTTAAATTACTCAGAATCAGTAAGATTAAGCAACCTCCTAAAGCCATTAATACTAATTGCCAACTAGGGGTTAAAGAAGTGCAAAAAATCTCCGTAGCTGCGGGTTCATTGACCACCGCATTTTGCTGTTCAAAAAATGCTAATAGGGCGGCTTTTTTTGCTTCCGTAAAGTGTTGATTTCCTCCAGCCAGATAGTCAACAATTGCTTCGCTTTGTTCGAGAGTTAATCCTATATTGGGCATGGGAACGCCATTATATTTGGCGAGAATTTCTTGGGCGAGAGGATCGCCATTTTGGATCAGTTTATCCGGTTCAGCAATCCAATTAATTAACCATTGGCGATCGCGGTTTTCTGTGACTCCTTGTAAGTCGGGAGCAAATCCTTTCCCCGTGCCATCTAAAGTATGACATCCCCCACAGGATTGTTCAAATCAAACTTGACCATTTTCGGCGGCTATGGCTGCGGGTGTATGGTTCAATATTGCCAGCCCAAAGATAACAGCAGAGATGAGGAAAACTTTAATAAATTTATTTAACATGAATGCTACTCCTTGTAATTTCCCTGATTTTTTCAGAATACATCAGCAAATTATTCGTGAGCGTGTTTATGGTGCCACTACGCAAAAAGGTCATATTGAGCAACAAGGCACAGGCTCAATTCCCCAACAAGCAAAGGAAACGGCAAAGCCAAGAGTGGCTAACCAGAGGTTTTGTTGGGCTTGAATTTGATGGGAATTAGCTTGAGACATAGTTTTAAGTCTCCTGTTTTTAGGGGATTTTTGGTTAAAGTTTGCTTTCGGAGTGAGTCACGGCACCGACGGACTGATTCCCAACTACTACTTGGGGCGATCGCCAGATATATTGAATCGGTAAAGACAGGAAGTGAACTAACCGAGTAAAGGGGAATAATCCTACCAATGAGAAAGCTCCCACTATATGAACTTTGACCATCAAAGGTAAATTTTCGACTAGGGAAATATTGGGGTTAAATTGCAAAACTGACCACAGATAAGGAACTGCTGCCCCTGCATACCAGGATGACCCCCAACCATAGAATATTGCTGTCCAAATTCCGGCAACAACTTGCACAAATAACCCGACTAATAGGACAACATCCATCACCGAAGTAATCGCCCTAATTCTCGGTGGAAATGCTCGGCGAATCATTAACATGATTAAACCAAAAAAGGTTAAAAATGCCAAGGATAAACCCGTTCCTTATAGGACATATAACCGCCAAGGTACGCCATTCCAAGCTCAGACCGACTGGGGAATGAGTAATCCCAATAAGTGACCTCAGTGACGGGGTTTAAAGTTGGCTGAACAATCATCAGTAAACTCTCTGAAAGCTGACCGTAGGGCTTCTGCTCTTTAAACCCTGCTTTAATTTTTTCAACGCGGGGACTAACCCATCATTAATTAATTGTTGAGTTAGTTGATATCTGGTTTTAACTAACCCAAGAATTCCCGGAAAATGGTTAAATGATTCGGCAATTCTGGACTGTTATCAATAAAGTTATGTTCCTGGTATTTTTCTTTTAATTTAACCAAGAATTATCCCCGTTGATAGCCATCTCCAAACAGTTGATATCCCAGATATGGGTAACAAGTTGGATTCAGATCAAAGGTGCTGGTGTAAATTTCTTCTAGGTTGGGGGTGGGGGTATTTTGCAAAAACTGAACAAAATCTGCTAAAAATGGCTCAATATTCGGATAAGTCTGTGTCACACAATCAAGCTGGGCAGTGAGGTGTGTTTTCTGGTTTCCTTCCTTTCGCCCATGAATTCATGCTGATGATTTGGCTTATTTAGTGATGTATTTGCTGAGAGAGTCTGGGAGAAAATTTCTCAGGAAATACTGATGTTATAGTGTTAATAATTGGTTGACAGTCCTCTCGCTGGTCTGGTGCTGAAACCCACTCCAACTTCTCCCTTATGCAGTTGAGTATCTTCAATCATTGAAATGGCATATTCCCTGTGCATGGGAGGAATGACAAATCGTTCGTCCCAGGTTGCCAGAGAAGTCAAGCGATAGATTTCTTCGCTTCAGGGGTTAAACCGGCTTGGGAAATTGCTTCTTGCACTTTGTCAGCATCTAAATCTCCAACTTCTTGCAACCGTTTAGATAATCGTACAGAAATCAACTTGCGGTAGGTTTCTTTAATTAAGTCTTTATTTCCGGCTGTCAACATTTTGGCTAAGTATTCAATGGGGATTCTAGCCTGTTATAAGTTGCCAAAAAAGTTGTCGCTATTGGTGTTATAGGTGCCGTTGTCTACCCGTCCTAATACCGGAAGCAAAGGCGGAACGTAGAATAACATGGGTAAGGTGCGAAATTCTGGATGCAGAGGTAAAGCCAGTTTCCATTCTTTGACGAATTTCTAAACTGGGGATTTTTGGGCGGCTTCAATGACTGAAGTATTAACCCCATCTTTTTCGGCTTGGGCAATGACTTCGGGAGCGAATGGATTGAGGATTAATTCCCGTTGTTTTGTGACTAATTCTGATTCATCACAGGAGGCGATTTCTTGAATGCGATCGCCATCATAAAGCAGAACTCCCAGATAGCGAATGCGTCCGACACAGGAATGGAAACAAGCGGGGGGTTGACCCGTTTCTAAGCGGGGGAAACAGAGGATATATTTCTCTGATTTGCCTGATTTCCAGTTATAATAAACTTTTTTTTAGGGACAGGCGGTGACTCCAAAACGCCAACCCCGACAGACATTTTGATTGACTAAAACCATGCCATCTTCTCCCCGTTTATATAATGCACCAGATAGGAAGATAGAAGAAAAAAAGGCGATCGATTTCAAATAAGGTTTGCCGATCTTGTTCGCTAATTGCCTCTAGGTTGGGGGCGTTGCTGGCGTAAATTGGGGAACCACCGAGGTCATCATCCCAGTTGGGACCTGCCTTGATATCGATTTCGTCTCCAGTGATTAGCGAAATGGGTTTAGCGGTGGGTTGATCGTCACTAGCTGGGGCGTTAAATAAGTCTTCATATTTGTAAGTCCAAGGTTCATAATCATCATCAATAGTAGGTAAGTAGGGTTGATGAAAAATATTAGCTAAACCTTTAACTTTGTTGGTGGAAGGTAACTCGATTTTTTCCTTACCTTCTGGTTTTTTCCAGCCTCCTTGATACTGTTCTTGATTTTCCCATTGGGTAGGATAACCTGTTCCTGGTTTGGTTTCTACGTTATTCCACCACATATATTCGGGGCCTTGGCGATCGGTCCAAATATTTTTACAGGAAACGCTACAGGTATGGCAACCAATGCACTTGTCCAGATGAAACATCATGGAAATTTGAGCGCGAATATTCATGGCTTTTGTTCCTTTTTTGACGATTAGAGGGAAGCCAGCCTTTCCCGGATAAAGGAAAAGGCTAAGTTTTTTTGACTTACTGGTTTAAGACATCTTTTTTGTGTTGCGGGGCCGCGGCTACAGCGGCAACTTCTGCTAATAAGTCATCAGGAACTCCCATTTCTTTTAGGGTTTCCATTAGGTCTTCTGCTACTGCATCAAAATGTTCGCTGCTTAGACCTTGTTCTTCGACTAAGGCTTTATGGGCTTCCCGCATATAGCGCCCATCATATTTATCGCTGCCACCAAAGGCATAGGTGAGAAAGGCTTTCTGGTGCGATCGCTGTTTTTTCATATCCGTATTAACAAAGAAATGCTTGATGCGATCGTCGTTTAAAACCCGTTCATAAAACTTATCAACAGCCAGGTCAACCGCATCCTTACCGCCCAGTTTTTCAAATAAAGTCGCCATCTTTTACCTGGTGAATGTGTACATTAGCATCGGTTTTTCGTTGCTTCATCAGAAAATAAGTTTGAGGGAAAATCTCAATCTTTTATACATCATGGTTACATAGGATAGTCAGCAGTTAAGGGTGCATCAGGTTGAGGTTGGGTGGGTTGTTGAAAAATTGCGATAATTGAACGCAACACACACAGAACCATTAGTAAAGCACCTAGGCTAAAAACAATGTCCCCAGGAATCCTTAGCCATACAGTCCAGTGCATCCAAGACGAATTAATCACCTCAGCACTGCGGGCGTACCAAGTGCCATAATTGACTGATTGCACCAGTTGATAAAAACCACTGGGAATTAAGCCAAATACCATCATCATCACCAGACCGATATTAATGCCCCAGAATGACAAATTAAATAGTTTTTCATTCCCAGCATGATCTGGGGTAATTTCCCGTAAGGCAAATAGCATCAGGGCTAAGGCTAAAGAGCCATAGACCCCAAATAACGCCGAGTGAGCATGAATGGGAGTGGTGTTAATTCCCTGAGAGTAGTAGAGGACAATGGGAGGATTAATCAAAAATCCAAATACTCCAGCCCCTACTAAATTCCAGAAGCAAGTCCCGATCAAGAATTTGAGGGGAACTCGATAAAATCCTTGGGCTTCTTGAGAGAGTCGAATGGATTTAACGACTTCAAAACCAATCAGGGTTAAAGGAACAACCTCTAAAGCAGAAGCTACAGCACCCATTGCAGTAATAAATACTGGAGTTCCCGAAAAATACAGATGGTGTAGAGTGCCAATTACCCCACTACCGAGATAGAGAATGGTAGTCAGATAGGTTGCTCGCAGGGCTGAAGAACGTTTAAGAAATCCAAGTTCACTGCATAAATAGGCGATTGTAACCGTTGCAAAGACTTCAAAAAAACCCTCTACCCACAGGTGAACTACCCACCAACGCCAATATTCTGCAATGCTCAAAGGGGTATGGTTGGTGTACATTAACCCCGACGCATAAAACAGGGGAATTGTAATCGCACTATATAGGAAAAAGTGATTTAGTCCGGTTTTACTGCCCTCGGCTTTTAAGGCTGGTTTCAAGGCTCGGTACATTAACCACAGCCAAAATACCATACCGCCAATTAGTAGCAGTTGCCAAAGGCGACCGAGTTCGACATATTCGTAGCCTTGGTGTCCAAACCAAAAACTTTTATCTCCTAAAAATCCTTGTACTCCCGCCCAAGCACCAATCAGAGAACCGACAACGACCACGGTTAAAGCCCCTAGTAAGGCTCCATTGCCCCAGGATTGTCCTGGTGGTTCATTTTTGCCAAATCGGGGTGCAAAATAGAGTCCCGCTGCTAACCAGCAAGTGGCAATCCAAAAGACAGCCAGTTGTAAGTGCCAAGTCCGAGAGGCTGCATAGGGTAAATACTGTTGCAACGGTACACCATAAAAACCATCCCCTTCTACGGCATAGTGTGCTGTCACCATCCCCATGAGAATTTGCACTAAAAACAGAGCCATGGCGACCCCAAAAAATAGGGTGGTCACTTTTTGGCTAGGGGTGGCAAGGCGAATACTGGGACGTTCTGTGACTACCTGGACTTCTTCTGGGTCTTCTTGGGTGAGATAAATAAACAGAAATACGGCGATCGCTGCAATTAACACAATCACTGATACAATTGACCAAATCAGAAACTGAGGCGGGGCTTGGTTGCCAATCAGATCATCATGGGGGAAATTCGCCGTATAGGAAAAGGGCGCATTGGGACGATTTGCTGAAGCTGCCCAAGCCGTCCAAGCAAAGAATGCGGTAACGTTGTGGATTTGGGTATTATCCGTAAACCAACCACTAGGAATAGAATGCACAACCGACCCTTGAGAAAGCCAGGTTTGATAGTCTTCAAAGACTTTTTGTAAACCAATGGTTTGAGCTTCAGTTAAGGTTAAAGCCTTGGTTTCTGGGTCATATCGATTGGTTTTAAATTGTTTCTCTACCTGAATTTGTAAAGTAGCGCGATCGATATCTGGTAGCGATTCTAAATCCTCTTGGGTAAAAACAGGATTGCTGTTATAAATAACCCCCGCTGTCGCTAATCCCCAACGGTGCAATACATCTGCTGTCCAGTCAGGGGCCAGATAACTCCCATGACCCCAAACACTCCCAATGTGCTGTCCGCCACGGGCTAAATAAGTTTCTTGACCCTGTTGAATCTCAGCTTGGCTGAGAATCATCTCCTGTTGTGGAGAAACAATTGTTGCAGGTATAGGAGGCGCATTTTTATAAATTGCTGCACCCGCTGAGATGAGGACAGTGAACGTCACAATGCAAATTAGCACCAACCAGGTGGGAAGACTAAATTGCCTGGAAGAACCACCTGTAGTCGTCACTCTATCTAATGTTAGGTTTGCCATGATGTCAAGTTTTCTTCCGGTCAAGCTAAATTTAGGATGGTAACCGGATCAATTTCTTTGACTTAAGTCAAAAATCATCTGTAGAAATTCTTAAATTGTGGCTGGTGATCCTCAATTACTCAACCATTTTTTGATAATAATAAGTATTATGGCTTATATGTTCCTGTTGATGTCCTAGTATATTTTAATGCCTAATTAATTATATAATTATAAAATATATCAATTAACACCATGTAACTTATTTCCACAAAATAGTATAATTCTGCTACAGATGTGGTATAATTCATAACATCTTCAAAGTTCGGCAATTATACTTGAGATAATCTCATCAAATAATGCTCACACTTATTCCCTAGTCTAAATTCACAAATTAACTATGTTGATAATTGCAAATATCATCAACTTTGTTCAAGATTAAAATTATCATTAATTATTCATGATAGATCCCTTGTTGTTAAATAATTGGTTGTCTCAAACATTGCTATTTTCTGGATTAAGTGAATCAGAAGTAATGCCTTTTACACAAATTGCTAAAATTCAAAACTTTGCCAAATCTGAGATGGTTTTTAATCAAGGTAACCCTGCCATAGGTTTTTTTATTGTGAAAATGGGTAAGGTTAAAGTATTTAAAGTTTCGGCCAATGGTAAAGAGCAAATTGTTCATATCTTCCAACTCGGAGATTACTTTGCCGAAGTTCCTGCTTTAGATGGTCAACCTTTCCCGAATTCGGCGGCAGCTTTAGAACCGACAGAGTTAGTATTCTTTCCCCGTGAACTTTTTTTAAAGGTACTACATCAATCTCCTACTGTCTCAGTTAATCTACTGACCAGTCTTTGTCAACATCTGCGAGAATTAACCTCTTTAATTGATTCTCTCTCATTTCAAGATGTCCCACAGCGATTGGCAGACTATTTGTTAAATTTAAGTAATCGCGATTTTCAACAAATCAATTCTGGTAGGGAGACTGATCGTCTGGTTACTCTCGATATAAATAAAGGTGAACTCGCCTCCTTATTAGGAACTATTCCGGCCACACTATCAAGGGCATTTGCTAAATTGAGCCAAAAAGGTTTAATTGCAGTTAATGGTTCGCAAATTCAGATTTTAAACCATCAAGGTTTACAAGAATTCAGCCAGTCATTGATTGATTAAAGTCCTTTAAATACCAGTGACATACATTTATAGCTCAACCACTAATTTGGGTTCTGGCTATTGATGGCCTGTTCTGTGCTATATTGTACCGACTGCTAAAGAAAGCCACTTATCCATCCCCCACCAGGATGATGATCATTGACTACATGACCTGCCTTTGTTGATAGGCGATCGCACAGTTACGACCTCTTTCTTTGGCTTTGTACAACGCTTCATCCACCTGGCTGATTAGATGGCTGATGGAGTAATTACCGCTGTGAAATTCAGCCACCCCAAAACTAGCCGTTTGATAACCAACCGTGGGAAACTTGTGACTGGCTAAATCTTGACGTAGTGCCTCAGCTAGAGCCTTCGCTCCCCATAAATCAGTCTGGGGACTGATGATGATAAACTCTTCACCACCCCATCGCCCTAAAATATCTGTTTTCCTCAGTCTTTGATGGAACAGTGCCACCATTTCGATTAATACAGCATCTCCCGGGAGATGCCCAAAGGTGTCGTTAATCTTTTTGAAGTAATCGATATCACAGAGAATCACGCTAAATTTCTGTCCGTTTCGATGGAAAAGAGACTCCTGTTCCTGCAAGCATTTTTCAATTTTTAGGCGATTGAAGCAGCCTGTCAAAGGATCCGTAACCGAGATTTTTTCCAGCTTGCGGTTATAAGTTTGTAGTAAATATTGGCGATACAGAACAATCGCTAAAACCCCTAGCCCGATGAATACAAATCGCCCAATAGCCCGATAATCGACACCTTGTTCATATCGAACAGAAATCCAATTGTTGATGATGCCTTGTCTGGCTTTTTCATCGATAGAAGCGATCGCTTTTTCAAAAATGGCCAGAAGTTCCGGCTCATCATTACGAACCGCAATACTCAAAGGCAAAATTTTATCAAATCGACCCGCGATTTTCAGGGAAGGAAATCGTTTCTGAATAGTATATGAAGTCGTCGGTAAAACATCCACATAGCCAAACAAATGCCCATGTTCTACTTGCTGTAAACCATCCTCAATCGAAGCCACCTCCACAATTTGCATATCCGGGTATTGGTTCCGCAATATTTCTACAAAAGCGTAGCTTTTAACCATGCCAATTTTGTGATTAAGAACATCCCTGATATCGGGAATAAACGGTTCCCTTTCTCGCGTCGCAATCACTAAAGGTAACTCAAGATGGGGTCTCGTAAAGTTGGCATATTCTAGGCGATCTGGCGTAGCCACAGCTAGGGAGAGAATGTCACATTGTCGCTGTTTAAATTGCTCAATACTTTCTACCCAAGTCTGAGTTTTAAGCAGCGTAATTGGGATGCCAATCCGGTCTATCAACAATTGCATGAAGTCTGCACTCATCCCCGTATGTTGCCCATCAATGATTGCATCTAGGGGCATCCAATTAGGGTCAACACACATTTTTATCTCACCTTTATCTTGTAAATATTCCAATTCTGTTCTGGTAAAATTAAAGCTGGCGGTATCCGCAGCCAAATACCAGCGGCGAAGGAGATTGGCATAGTCTTCTTCCGAAACCGCTGCCATAGCTTTGTCTAAAATTGATTTCAAAATTGGGCGATCGTTGCGGATGCCTAAATATTGAGGTACATTCGATAAATGAGGGTGATTAATCAGAGGACGACTGATTAACTCTGTCAAAAAATAGCGTTCAATATAATAGTTAAAAGTGGCATGGCTTTCTAAAGCCGCATCGGCTCTCCCCGCTTCCACCTGCTTCATGGCATCCAATGTGTTGTTAGTCAACAGTAGGTTAATCTCAGGATAGTATTTGGTTAATATTTCCTCGAAAAAGAAACCTCTGACAATCGCTAAATTTTTACCTTTAAGCTGTTTAATCTCAGTATAATCTTCCCCATCTTTGCGCGTTAACAAAGAATTCACCAAGTCAAATACATATTGCTCAGAATAGAGCGCGAATTTGTGACGATCTGGAGTGATCACCATATTAGTGACCACATCAATTTCTTTCTGAGCCAACATCGTCATACATTCCGACCAAGTTGGACCCACCACCAACTCAACTTCCAGCCCCACTTTTTCCGCGATCATCTTAATATACTCATTGCTAAATCCTGTAGGATTACCATTCTTAACAAAGTTATAAGGCGGCCAATCCGACTCCCCATGAACTCGGATAACTGGATTAGCCTGAATATACGCTTGTTCGGCTGGGGTTAATTCAACTACTAACCGCTCACCCGTTTGTTGGGCAACTCCCGGATTACTAGACACCAGTAACGTTAAGATTAGGCTTAACAAGCATAAGAGGAATTGATGACCATCGAATTGGTAAGGCACTTTCATTTTGCCAAATAAATGCTACATTACCATAATAAGCCGCCATTTTTGATTACTGAAGTTGAGACGATTGGTGGCTTGTAAAATTACCAATGCCATCAATTTTCTCTAGTGCGATCGTCTTTTACAGCCCTTTCAGTAATCATGCAATACCCCTTGAAAGTCCCTCTCCGCAGGTGGGAGAGGGATTGAGAGTGAGGGTAATGTTTAGTGCGACTTCTCGGCTGTAACTGGAAATCAGTGGGTGGCATGGGGGGTTCCCAGTCCGTCTCCTTCCCCGTTTTCGAGCAAGTATTGGCAGTGAGTTACTGACATTTGCGCTTCCCCCGTCTCTCGTGTTTCTCAGTTGCTGATGATGATTATATCCCAAGCCGCCCATAGCCGCCTGATACCACAGGCATTCTCAGGGTTTGACTCCTTATGGTTAAATTAATGATAAGTCCTAGTTATGACAGCCATTAAAATAAATGTGGCTCAACCCCTTTACAAACCCTCATAGAGTGTGTCATATTATAGACACGGTAGAAAAACAACTGCCGGATAAGTACCTCGAAAATTCAATATAGCAATCGTATCCAACATGACTACTACCATTCAGCAGCGCGAGAGCGCCAACGCTTGGGAACGGTTCTGTAGCTGGGTAACATCCACCAACAACCGCCTTTATGTAGGCTGGTTCGGTGTTCTGATGATCCCTACCCTACTAACTGCTACCATCTGCTACATCATCGCTTTTATCGCTGCTCCTCCCGTGGACATTGACGGTATCCGCGAACCCGTAGCTGGTTCTCTGTTGTACGGCAACAACATCATCTCTGGTGCGGTTGTTCCTTCTTCCAATGCGATCGGTCTGCACTTCTATCCCATTTGGGAAGCAGCCAGCTTGGATGAGTGGCTCTACAACGGTGGCCCTTACCAGTTGGTAATTTTCCACTTCTTGATCGGTGTATTTTGCTACATGGGTCGTGAGTGGGAACTATCCTACCGCTTGGGAATGCGTCCTTGGATCTGCGTAGCTTACAGCGCACCCGTTGCCGCTGCTAGTGCAGTATTCTTGATCTACCCCATCGGACAAGGTTCTTTCTCCGACGGTATGCCTCTGGGTATCTCTGGAACCTTCAACTTCATGTTGGTATTCCAAGCAGAACACAACATCCTGATGCACCCCTTCCATATGTTGGGAGTTGCTGGTGTATTCGGTGGTGCTCTGTTCTCCGCGATGCACGGTTCTTTGGTAACTTCTTCCTTGGTGCGTGAAACCACCGAAATCGAATCTCAAAACTACGGTTACAAATTCGGTCAAGAAGAAGAAACTTACAACATTGTGGCAGCTCACGGTTACTTCGGTCGCCTGATCTTCCAATATGCTTCTTTCAACAACAGCCGTTCCCTGCACTTCTTCTTGGGTGCTTGGCCGGTAATCGGCATCTGGTTCACCGCTTTAGGTGTATCCACCATGGCCTTTAACCTCAACGGTTTCAACTTCAACCAATCCGTAATGGACTCCAGCGGTCGGGTAGTTAACACCTGGGCTGATGTCATCAACCGCGCTAACCTGGGTATGGAAGTAATGCACGAGCGCAACGCTCACAACTTCCCCTTAGATTTAGCTTCTGCTGAGTCTGAGCCTGTAGCTTTGGTTGCACCTCAAATCGGCTAATTTATAGCTTAGATGAAATAGAGCGCCTCCCAGTCGGGGGGCGCTTTTTCGTGCTTAAATTCACTGACCCACATTCAATACATCTTCATAAATTTGCGCCACGGTCATAGTTAGCCCCACAGATTCCCAGGTTAACTGATTATCTTCTCCTAAGATTTCAACTGTCCAACTCCCCCGGAGTTTCTTGACGATAGACTTCCACTTGCATAACATCTTGAGAGACTAAAACATATTCCTTCAAAGTTTCTAAGGTTTGGTAGTTCATTAATTTTTCTCGTCGGTCAGTGCTTTCGGTACTTTCTGACAGCACTTCAATAATTAAGTTAGGTTGTGTTTTGAAGTATCGGTGATTATCTTCGGGGTTACAAGTCACGAGTAAGTCAGGGTAATAAAAAATATCGTCTTGAACTTTGACTTTCATATCAGACATGAATACCCGACAGGAACTCCCCCGCAGATGAGAACGTAATAAGGTACAAAGATTAACGGCAATGAGATTGTGTTCTTCACTAGCACCCGCCATAGCAAACACATAACCGCCCATATACTCATGGCGAATGGTGCTTTCGGCTTCAGCGATGATATAGTCTTCAACGGTAAAGAGGGGTAAAGGTGAACGCATTTTAGGGATTCTCCTAGTTTTTCTCTTTCAACTATTCTAACTTAGCTTAAATTTAAGATACTGTTGCCAAATCGGATGCAGTTGAAACATTCCTCGCTCTCCCTCTGATATTTTTTCTAGCAACCCCCGTCTAACTAAAGATTGGATGGCTGACCATAATTCAGATGGGGATAATTCAGGATTAGTGGGTTGTTCAGAAAGGGCGATCGCTTGATTTTCTCGGAAACCAGAAATCACCTGTTGTTCTAATTGGGATAATCGTTCTAACTGAGATTCTAAAATTGGTTAATCCAGAACTGGTATTAAATAGGTCATTTATTACGCTTGACCTTTCCTCGTCATCCCAATGCCTGATAAATATAAATCCGGTACTTTGTAGCGTTCAACTTCATCATTTGTCCCCTCATAAATTGACAGTAAACCAACTTCCATTGCCAAATTTAATTCATCTTTAAGATTCTCGACTTCACTGGCTTTAAAAGGAGATCGTCCGATTTTTCTTAACTGGTCAACTAAGTTGGTTAAATCAGGAAACTCTTCGTTAATTAAAGCATCTAACGTCTGTTTTGACACCTCTTCTAGGGAAGCAATTAAAGCTTTAGGTCGAATCACAGTTTTCCCATAGAATTTCTTTTCATTTTCTCGCATTTCCCACTCTTGCCCTTGCTTAAACAGTTGTAACAGCGCACGGGGACTATGATTATTACTGCCATCGGCAATCCGTTTCCAAACCCAATTCCGAGTAAAGGCTGATTTTCCTCCCCGCATTCGTTCACCCACTAGCACATTCCAAATATTCCTGACTTGTTGCTCCGTTAAATTTGAATCATCACCGTGGAATAAAAAACGCCCTTGGCCCTGTTGTCCTTGAATGGATTGTACTAAAGTTTTAAACGTATTTGCCTGTAAAGCTGTTTTGACAATTACCTTAAAGAAGTCTACAGATTCTGACCATTGGAGCGTGACTGAACGACCGAAAAAATGGCTTTTATTCTCAAACTGCAATCTGCGCCAAATATCTTCCCGTAACATGACTTTAAACTTAAAGTGAGTCAAATCATGTTCTAAATCATTGATTAAGGAAAGCAAATCAGCAATAGATTTTGTTCTGAGTGCTTGCTCTGGTTTCCCACTGCCAAAACCTGTATCTAACCCATCAATTAATAAAAAAGTTCTGTCTGAAGCAGCCCGATCAAACCGCATCAGCCAATCTTTCATCAAGATACCACATTTTGGTTTTTGTAAGAAACTTTCAATCCAGTTACTTAAGTCAAGTTCAGTATTTAATGGAGTGGATAGAAGATCACCTAAATCTTCATTCGGTTGAGGTTTTTCCCCTTCCCAAGACAAATAACAGGCAAGGCACATTTGAATAAGCCAAAATTCACGCCAACTTTTTTGATACTTTTTCAACTGCTGATCAATCACTTTAGAAGATTCAGCCGTAAAAACCCAAAGACGATTATTTTTGAGAGGATTTGGCGCAAGAATCACAATTGAATGCTGTTGATCATCTTCTAACAGACGACGAAAAATTGCAGTCTTCCCTGTGCCTTTTCGCCCTAAAACAAGCGGAATATTAGGCTGCATCGCACGTTCAACTAAATCCGTCTCCACAAAGGTTTCTAGCAAATTGCTTTGATATTCTGCACTACTGGCTGAGAATTCTAAATCTTGCAAAATTTTGGCTTTATATTGGGATAAATTTACAGGTAACGGCTGCTCACTAGCCATGGGAAGCAAGCCCTCTATCCACTCTGCCACTGGCTCAAAATCACGCCAATATTCTGGAGTTTCTAAAATTTTATCCGATGTAGCAATGGTTTCTCGATAGGGAATAAAATGAGTTATTTCTGATTCCATAATTGGCTCAAGACCTAATCTTTGATCACTGAGGCTTTTTAACCAATTGTTAATCCAATCAAGGGAACGATGATGATACCGTTCAATCACTTCTGGAGCTTGACTGGCAGGGACCGGAGAAACAATAAATCTAGGGTCAGGCGTGAGTTTAGGGTCAGTTCTACGGTTACGGGAAGCGAGTAAAGCTTGAACTAGCGCCCCCGTTCCGATTTGAGTTTGAGGGTGAGGAAAGAAAACAATAATTGCTAAATCGGCTAAGTCAAAGAGCAACGGACCATTGAGGGGAGTTATTCCGGTTCTGGCATCTAATAAAATAACATCGGGTTTAAAAGAAAGTTCTGTGCTTAAAATCTTAATTAAGTCCCGCAGAGGATTCCGGTCTTCTCGATACCAAGCCTCTGGATCAATAAAATTTAATAATCTGGCATAATTGGCATTGGGTAAACCTGCGGGCAGGCAATAAAGTTCCTCTGTTTCCGAAATACGAATAATCTGATTCTGTAGATCAGGATGTTCGCCTTGGTCTAAACTAAGCAGTGAGAAAATTAAACCTTGTTCTGGCTGAATTTCATTTTCCTTGCCGAACAAAGCTGCTAATCCAGGGGCTTCTAAATCCATATCAACACACAAGACGGTTCGTCCATGATTAGCTAGAATTCGTGCTGTATAAGCTAGGGCGGTGGAACGACCGACTCCCCCTCTGAGAGAGTAAAATGTGGCAATAATGGGACGTTCTAAATCGTCTTCTAAATCTGAGGCAAACATGACAGTTTCAGGATGACTGCGGCGTGCTAATGCTTCTGGCCATAGAGGCAAGTCTAGGGGGGCATCGAGGGGAAGAGAACCTGCCCATTTTTGTTCTTGAGGGGTGAGTAAATCTAACCATTGAATGGTGAGGGATTCTAGTCCATCTAGGACTATTTTTTGTCGTTCTGATTGAGCTTTTCCGGCAAAATCTGAAGAAATAACTACAATACGCCACCCCATATATTGATCCTGTTGAATGCGTAAATCCTCAATCTTTACATGAGCCGCCGACATATTTTGTTCAATTTTATCTTTAATTTCTGAATAATTCATCTAGGCCTCCTAGGTCGAGTACGACGCATTTGAGTTTGTATCCAACCTGTTAACTGTTTAGCTTTCTCTACTAATTCTTGATGGCTCAGAAGACTATCACAAGTGACTTCATATCGTAGTGAGGTGTTCCATTTTTCCAGATAAAACGTTTTTGCTCCGGTAGGATCAGAAAGATCAGAGAGGCGAAAGTTGGCAGATTCCCATAATTCTCGCAAATTATGCCCCTGTTGACCATGTTTTGGAAAACCTGTCCCTCGCTCCTGTAAAAGTGCTTTTAAACTGCATTCAATGGCGTATCCCGCTAAATAAACAGAAGCGACTGAAGTCTTTCGAGTCTTGCTAATCTCGTCCGCATCGGCAGCGCGTTCATTAGCGAGGTTAATCCAATCCTGTGGTTTACTTGGGGGCATAGTTGAGCCATTAATGCTAACGCTCTACTTGTTATAACATTTCCTGACCTCAGTAATTCCTGGCATGGTTGCTGCTCAAGGGGGAACTATGTCTATAAATATTTAAAGTAGATGTTGTGCGATCGCTTCTTTTATAGTTCCTCTGGATCTAAACCCAGCGCGCGCAACCTTTCCGCCAGACGTTCTGCCCTCTGGCGTTCGGCCTCAGCCTTTTGGCGTTCTGCCTCAGCAAGCTGTTGAGCTTGTTCGGCTTTTTGGCGTTCGGCCTCAGCAAGCTGTTGAGCTTGTTCGGCTTTTTGGCGTTCGGCCTCTTCCGGTAACAACACCAAATTACCTTCCGTATCATAAAACCGCAGCCAAATTGCCTCCTCACGGTCTATAGTTCCTGACCAGGTTCCCAGCCAAAAGCCCAAGGTCTCACACCACAGCCAACCTCGCTCATTCGCCTCTAAAAGCTGATAACCTCCCGAACTATGCAAATGCCATCCTTGAAAGGCGTTGGCTTCAAACGGGTCAAATACAAAGTAATCTGGGGTTCGGAATATCTGCTGATAGAGCTCCTTTTTCTTTCCTTTATCTACTCTGGCGGTACTGGGAGACATTAGCTCCACAATGACATCTGGGTAGCGACCCCCTTCCTGCCATACTACCCAACCCTGTCGTTCTTTGGTGCCATCTACATCTAACACCGCAAAGAAATCTGGCCCGCGAAAATCTCGGTTCCTAGCTTGTTCGCTGCTATAGTAAATAAACATATTCCCGCCTGTATAGAAATCATGGCGCTCGCTCCAAGCCTGTTGCAATGACCTAATCAGGACGTTCATAGCAATGCGGTGACGGTTACTTTCCAAAGGCTCTCCATCATCAAAAATCAAGTCTGTGGGCGGCATGGGGGGTTCCCAGTCCGTTTCGGTAGCAGTTTCGGGGCTAGTATTGGCAGTGAGTTCAACTGACATTTGCGGTTCCCCCGTCTCTCGTGTTTCTCAGTTGCTGATGATTATATCCCAAGCCGCCGATAGTCGCCTGGAACCACAGGCTCTCTCAGGGTTCGACTCGATTATGGTTGAATTGATGATAAGCTCTACTTATGACAGCCATTAAAATAAATGTGGCTCAACCCCTTTACAAACCTTAACAGAGTGTGTCATATTATAGACACGGTAGAAAAACAACTGCCGGATAAGTACCTCGAAAACTCAATATAGCAATCATATCCAACATGACTACTACCATTCAGCAGCGCGAGAGCGCCAACGCTTGGGAACGGTTCTGTAGCTGGGTAACATCCACCAACAACCGCCTTTATGTAGGCTGGTTCGGTGTTCTGATGATCCCTACCCTACTAACTGCTACCATCTGCTACATCATCGCTTTTATCGCTGCTCCTCCCGTGGACATTGACGGTATCCGCGAACCCGTAGCTGGTTCTCTGTTGTACGGCAACAACATCATCTCTGGTGCGGTTGTTCCTTCCTCCAATGCGATCGGTCTGCACTTCTATCCCATTTGGGAAGCAGCCAGCTTGGATGAGTGGCTCTACAACGGTGGCCCTTACCAGTTGGTAATTTTCCACTTCCTGGTCGGTGTATTCTGCTACATGGGTCGTGAGTGGGAACTGTCCTACCGCTTGGGAATGCGTCCTTGGATCTGCGTAGCTTACAGCGCACCTGTTGCCGCTGCTAGTGCAGTATTCTTGATCTACCCCATCGGACAAGGTTCTTTCTCCGACGGTATGCCTCTGGGTATCTCTGGAACCTTCAACTTCATGTTGGTGTTCCAAGCAGAACACAACATCCTGATGCACCCCTTCCATATGTTGGGAGTTGCTGGTGTATTCGGTGGTGCTCTGTTCTCCGCGATGCACGGTTCTTTGGTAACTTCTTCCTTGGTGCGTGAAACCACCGAAATCGAATCTCAAAACTACGGTTACAAATTCGGTCAAGAAGAAGAAACTTACAACATTGTGGCAGCTCACGGTTACTTCGGTCGCCTGATCTTCCAATATGCTTCTTTCAACAACAGCCGTTCCCTGCACTTCTTCTTGGGTGCTTGGCCGGTAATCGGCATCTGGTTCACCGCTTTAGGTGTATCCACCATGGCCTTTAACCTCAACGGTTTCAACTTCAACCAATCCGTAATGGACTCCAGCGGTCGGGTAGTTAACACCTGGGCTGATGTCATCAACCGCGCTAACCTGGGTATGGAAGTAATGCACGAGCGCAACGCTCACAACTTCCCCTTAGATTTGGCTTCTGCTGAGTCTGAGCCTGTAGCTTTGGTTGCACCTCAAATCGGCTAATTTATAGCTTGGATTAAATAGAGCGCCTCCCGGTCGGGGGGCGCTTTTTGTTTGTTTAAGTCTCTGAGGAATTATCACGGACGGGGTGAGGGAGTCCTCCTGTTTGTAGAGATTGACTTAAACCCCACAGAATATCGACTAATTCGGCTCCGATTTTACCGGAAGAAATTGGACAGGGTTGATTGGCTTTAACACATTGAAAAAAGCGATCGCATACTTGTTTTAAAGGTTCCCCAGGTTCGACCTGTAAAACTTCCCGACTTTGACCTGCTCCTTTCCAGCCACCATTGACAGGCTCTAAATAGCCGCGTTGTAGAGTTAAAGGAGACTCGGAGGATAATTCATCAAAAATCAATGTTCCTTGGCTTCCGACGACTGCTAAACGGCGCTGTTTGTCAGGATTTAACCAGCATAGATGTAGGAAAACTCGAAAGTTATCGGGGTAAGTGAGGGTAGCTACTACTAAATCAGATAAACCTGGTTTACTATCGGGAAAGGCTGGGGAATTATCCTCGGTTTGCAAAAGACGATCGCCTTGTAGCCAGACAGTTCCGGTGGCTTGTACGGCTACAGGTTTTTGACCCAACCAGGTATTAAAGATAGCAATATCATGAATCGCTAAATCCCAAAGAGCATCAACATCTTGTCGGACAGGTTCTAGGTGAGTGCGGGTAGCATAGCCGTAGCGTAGTTGACCTAAGACACCTTGAGCAAGGACTTGTTTACCCTGGTTAACTACTGGATGGAATAGATAGGTATGATCGACAAATAATTGTCGATTTTGCTGTTGAGCCAGTTCCCAAAGTTCCCAAGATTTAGCGGGGTTTATGGTTAAAGGTTTTTCGGCTAAGACATGATAGCCACGTTGTAGCGCGACTGAAATTAAGTCATAATGAGTGCAGGCGGGAGTAGCGATCGCCACAGCTTGTAGTCCCGGAACTTCCAGAGCCGCCAACCCATGCTCAAACATTTGTTCAGGGTTGAGTGTAAATCGTTCTCCCACAGCTTTTAACTGTTCGGAATTACTATCAGCTACTGCTATTAACTCAAACCCAGAATGATTTTGAAAGTTTCGGAGCAAGTGGACACCCCAGCGTCCTGTACCGAGAACTGCTATTTTAATCGGGTCATTCATTATCTGTTTGTCCTCCATTTTTGGCTACTGATAAAAAAGCCACACGAGCCGCCGCCTGTTCAGCAGCCTTAATAGTTCTACCTGTTCCTGTACCTAATTGTTCTCCCCTCAGCCACACGGAAGCGGTAAACCGCGCTTCATCACCAGCATAACCTGTTTCATTAACTTTATATTGGGGCAAAATTTTATAGCAACTTTGAGTCCATTCTTGGAGAGCAGCCTTATAATTTTGGCGAGCCGGATCATTAAAAATATCAGTAGCTCGCTCTAGCAGGTGCTGATCTAACCAAGGACGAATTAACTCTAGGGTATTGGTACTGAGATAAAGTGCAGCCAAAACAGCCTCAAAACAATCTGCTAAACGAGATTCTTCTCCCAGGCGATCGCGGGTAGCACTTCCTCCCACGAGCAAATATCTTCCCAAACCATAGCTATTAGAAATTTCCGCCAGAATGCGATCGCTCACCAAAATAGATCGCACCGCCGCAAACTCTCCCACGGGTGCATTAGGATAGGTTTCTAACAAAAGTTCTGAAGCCACCAGACGCACCACGGAATCACCAACAAATTCCAGTTGTTCATAATTATCCTGAGTGGAAACACTGGGATGAGTTAGTGCCAAATCAAGTAATTGCCATGCAATCTTCTGTTGAGTAGATAATCCCAAGCGTTCAATTAACTTTTCTAACTGATTTTGTCTTTGTGGATGACTAACTCGGTTAAACTTTTGCAACTTTAATGACCTCAAATTTAACTTTTATGGTATCTACCATCTGTGGATTTAACCATAATTATAACATAATATATCGAGGATATACTAGGTTAATTATGATTAAATTGCCGCAGATATGTGGGCATTCAATTATGGGGAAGTATCAGCAAAAAGCCCCTTATTTTAGCATATATATTGAGAGTTTGACAATTTCTGCTGTCCACACTGGTCAGGTTCACGGTTGACTTTTCTCTGCCCAAATCACTATAGAATTGAGGTTAACTGTAGTTATTGAGATCACCATGCGTATTGCTCACAACATCACAGAATTGATTGGTCGTACCCCTTTGGTACAACTGAATCGAATTCCTCAAGCTGAAGGCTGTTTAGCTCAAATTGTGGTTAAACTCGAAGGGATGAACCCGACAGCCTCAGTTAAAGATCGCATTGGAGCATATATGATCGAAGTTGCGGAACTCGAAGGCTTGATCGCTCCAGGTAAGACTACCCTAGTGGAACCGACATCAGGAAATACTGGCATTGCGTTGGCTATGACAGCGGCGGCGAAAGGCTATGAGTTAATTTTAACGATGCCTGATAGCATGAGTTTAGAACGGCGTTCTATGCTCCGCGCCTATGGAGCTAAATTAGAATTAACCCCCGGTTCCAAAGGGATGAAAGGAGCGATTCAGCGCGCCTATGAACTGGTCGATACGGTTCCCAATACCTATATGTTACAGCAGTTTAACAATTTGGCTAATCCAGAGGTTCACCGCCGCACTACGGCTGAAGAAATTTGGCATGATACGGATGGACGGGTTGATATTTTAATCGCGGGAGTGGGAACCGGTGGTACAATCACGGGGGCGGCGGATGTGCTTAAACAACGGAAACCACAATTAAAAGCGATCGCAGTTGAACCCACTAACAGTCCGGTTCTTTCTGGTGGTGAACCTGGACCCCACAAAATTCAGGGTATTGGTGCAGGATTTGTCCCAGAGGTGCTGAAAGTAGCCCTAATTGATGAGGTAATTACAGTTAGTGATGACGAAGCCTTTAGCTATAGTCGCCGTCTAGCGAGGGAAGAGGGGTTACTATCTGGGATTTCCTCGGGTGCGGCTTTGTGTGCGGCGATTAAAGTGGCTCAAAGACCAGAAAATCGAGATAAGTTAATTGTGATGATTCAACCGAGTTACGGCGAACGTTACCTCAGTACCCCGCTATTCCAAGATTTACATGAGGAACAACAAACCCTGCTAATTAATAATTAATCAAAGGGCTATATTGTTGGTTGGGGGGAGGGTTGATTATGATTGATTCTCCCTCCCCATTCTGGTCTAGGAAATCTTGAGCGATCGCATAGCGGATGATCCGAAATGAGTGCTAAAAGCAATATTTAGATTTTCCAGGGACTCAACCAGCCAAACAACTTGGGGTCGTTCAAAATTGCCATAATGCGTAAATAACACAGCGAATCGTTTTTCTAGTTCTCGTTTGGTTTGCCGACATACCAAAACAATTTTTAGCATTAAACCCATGACGTTAGTAACGCCTAGGTTATTGGTGAGGTCAACTAAGACAAAATGCTGAGGTTTTTGGGCGCTTTCAACTACCAAAAAATCGAATAGTCTTTTACAGGTTCCGGCAACTAGACTACTGTTGACCATAACAGAATCATTGTGGGATAGGGTGTCTTTTAGGGTTTGCTCCAGCCGCCTTTTAAAGTAACGGTTAGCATATTTACCATCCATAGAGTTTGTCAAATACTCATATAGCTCCCCTTTAAAAGCATGATATGAACTAGCCTTACTACTCTGTTTCAGAAATAGTTGAGAGGACTCATTATAGGTGTATCCCCCATCTACTTGTCCGGTAAAGTGGTCAATAGCTTGGCTAAGTTTACGATCGCTCAATAGGGTAGGATTATGGGGAGGATTTACGCCCAATTCCTGGATGGTAGTTTTTTGTTGATAAGTAATGTATTGATACAAGTCGCGATCGAATTTACGTCCCGCCGCCTCCTGCATTTTCCGAATTTGCTGACGTTGATCAATTTCACTATGATCGGTCAAAAAACAATGTTCGTACAGATAGGGATAACGAACAATCAAATTTTCTAGCTTGGGTTGACAATCTGGTTCGGGTTTGGTGCTATCTTTAAAAGCATTAGCGAGCCGACGTAGTGCGCGATATTCGTCAGTTTGCACAAATTTGTAGAGTAATCTACGCAAACGATGAGCGGTCCAGGAAGAGGGTAAAGTAGTCGGTTCTATGAGAAGTAGATCAATCAGTTCTGGAATAGCCCACTGTAGACGGGACTGCTTCTGCCATTGGTTAACCAAAATATAGCAGCAGCGGTTAATTATAAACGGAAAGCGATCGCGGACTGATTCGGAATCAACAATTCTTTCCAAGGCTTCCCAAACTTCCGTGACTTGATATTCCTGGTCACCCAAAAACAGACAACGAAAACAAGCAAGCATATCCTGTGGGGATGACACCCCAACCAACTTTTGCAAGTGGTTGTACAGGAGTTGCTCGTCCAAGGTCGTCTGATGATAGTGGGTGAACCCATAATTCATCACGTAAACCTCTTGGGAGCGTGGAAGCCCCGTGTCTTTAGACCGGGGAGGAAACGCGACAGGGGGACTTTAGTCCCCGTCAATCTTTCAAGCATAGGCGTAACCATCCTTCCTGTGAATCGGTTGGCAGTATTTGTGGCTGATGCCTGCCACCCGTACCGAAGCGGTGGTAATATCAAAACTACCAGACGCACGGCAGAGAACCCGTCCTAGATATGAGCCAATTTTCTTCCCCGCTGTGACCAGTGCCGTCACCATGTCGCCAGTCTGAAAGCCTTTATGAATTTGCCTCCTGGAGCGGTGACGATTCGGGAATCCGTACTTATTCGTCCCGCACATCTGACGGGTTCCATGCCCCTTTGCTAAAATCAGCAACGGTTTTGAAGTCAGAACTTCGAGTGATTCGACTGGTCCAACACAGGCAGTATCAAGCCAGTGAGCTTTAGGTAGGTTGAGCCTCAGTCGATTGAACTTCGTTTGTCCGCCCGTTCCTGTGGTAACTGGGAGTCCTGTTGCTTTCAAAGCATTGAACAAAGCCCATCGGGTCGAGTTAACGGCTGCTGCATCTTTAAGCGGCGATTTTACCTGCCTGAGAAGACGACTCAGTACATCAGGCTGGCTCGATAAAAAATCCCGAATGTCCCCATTGCCTTTGGCTTGATTGCATGAGTGGCAAGCCATCGTCAGGTTAGAAACCCGGTCAGAGCCACCCTTAGACCGAGGCTGGATATGCTCAACTTCAAGTGGTACATTTTGAGCCCCACAGTAAGCACAGGTTCTGCCCCACTTCTCCAACAGGTATTCTCTGACTTCATAGCCTTGTAATTCTCCCTGCTGATACTCAACACCTGATATCTCAGGGTTTTCCATCAATTGCAGGTCGAACCGTACTAGCTCTTGGGTAATGCGGCCAACTGGGGCAAGTCTACGAAATCGGTGAACCCAGGTCATTAGAGTATCTACTCGATGCTGCCAGCTGGGAGCTAACCAACCTTCGGGACGAGTCCGATTCAAGAACCGAGCTGGTCGATATCGGGTCTTGCGGTTTCGTCGAGAACGTCGGAGTTGACGACGAGAGAGCAATGCTTCTTTAATCTGCTGTCCTCGGTGCTGCAACTCGGCAGCAAAGATAATATGATTCCCTTGCTTCAAGGCAATTCCAGTGACTTTAGAGCCTGGGTCTAATTTGAGTTCGAGCGGTTCAGGATTAGCGTCAACCTCCTTGTTTAGAATAATGGTGAATGGGTAGCGTCGAAATACCGATGCTTTCCCGGCTTTGAGCAGTGATCGTGCTACCCCTGGCTTGCACGGTGTCAGGGGCTTGCGGTTGGTATCTAAAACGAAAATATGGTTAGACATTGTTGCGTCTGTTCTGATTGCTCGTAACGTTTGCGCTTGCGCTAACGCGCACGCTGCGCGAACGCTAATGTTCAGAGTCGGTACTTTCCAAATCGCACTGTCTTAACCCCTTAGAACTGTTTAACGATTTGGTTCTAGTGCCTGGAACTAGCACGCATTCCAGGGTAGGAACTTTAACTCTTGCTCTGAACGTAGCCAGTTAAGGCTTAAGCTGGTCAGCTACCTGAAAGCGGGGGGCACGAAGCCCCCGTGCTTCAGCCGGGGGTGCTGACTGACCCTTGAGACTGCCGCGATCAAAACTGATCAAAACTGATAGGTCTGATCAAATCCTTAAAATATGTCCCTAAACCCAGCCCATGACGAGAGGAAACCGGGAAAAATGCTATATTATAGATGCGATACTTTGTTTAGTCTCTATGTCTGTCCTGTGGTACAGGAGTCAGACGGACACTAAGGTTAAGTATCTAACACCCGTCTACCCACATTCTAGGCAAAACATAACACCAAGTCTATAAAACTTTGGTAAAATTTGCCGGAAGTTTGTAAAGATTCGGTAAAGGTGTGTGCTAACGGGAATTAATTCTCAAATTTTTCTAAGGTATCGATCGCCTTTTGGTATTTCTCGAAATTACCCAAATCCAGATATAGGTCTGCGGACTTCTGTAGGTCAAAGATAGCGCCTTGGCGATCGCCAATTTGGTAGCGACTGATGGCTCGGTTATAATAAGGTTCCGGGTCTGATGGGTTGATATCAATAGCTTTGTTATAGTCATCAATAGCCCTTTCACGATCGCCAATGCGATAGCGAGCATTCCCGCGCTTAAAATAGGGTGCTGGGTTTCTGGGGTTAAGGCGGATCGCCTCAGTAAAATCATTAATCCCGGTTTGATAATCTTTAAGATTTTCGGAATAAATTAATCCCCGCAGGTAGAAAGCCCGATCATGAGAGGGGTCGAGGCTGATCACCTGGGTAACATCATCAATAGCCGGCCAGTATTGTTGAACTTTGACACGGGCAATGGCACGATTATAGTAGGCATCAACATATTCAGGATTAATGCGGATAGCTTGGGTAAAATCAGCGATCGCCTCAGTCAAGTTATTGCCGATCCTAAACCTTACCACTCCCCGGTTATAGTAAGCGAGGGCATGGTTACGGTTGAGGCGAATAGCTTGGGTAAAATCAGCGATCGCCCCTTGTTTATCTCCCCGTTGGTAGCGTGCTACACCGCGCTCAAAAAACTCTGTAGCAGTGATTTGACTAACAACCTCTTGAGAAGACCGGGCTACCACAGAGGGGGGAACTGCCTGAGTTAAAACTATAGTTGTCAATACAACAACAGACTTGCACAGGGCGATCGCATTAGTAGACATAAGAACTTTATTTCTGAAATCCTGATTAAGACCACCTCAACCTAGCAACATGATGGCATAAGTCCAGTGAAGTTGGCGCTTAATATTGTTACTAGGGGCTATCGGCACGCTAGGCTGTGGGATTTCACGCCTCACTATAGAACCGATAGCCTGAGCTGGTTTGGGCTTATCGGAAACCGACAGCAGCTTGCCACACAAAAGCCAACAGCAGGAAAAAGACGGGAATAACGGGCAAAATATCAACAACCGGGCTAAAAATCGAGTAGGCTTCTGGCAATTTTGCCAATAGCAGTGCTGCTTCCATGAATCAATTAACCTCTTACTAAAATATGGCTTACAGAATTTTAACAAATCTTTGCGACAATTCTCATTTTAGCGATGATTTGTCAGTTTATCGGGCTAGGGTTAGGATTGAACTTGCAAATATTGTGCGAACTCGTCAGTAAAGCGATCGCCCAAAATCGCGTCTCGGATACGGGTAGTAAACCTAATCAGTTCAGTAACATTATGAATACTCAGGAGAGTATAGGCTAAAAGTTCCTTAGCGCGTACCAGATGACTAATATAGGCGCGGCTAAAATTTTGGCAAGTGTAACAAGGACAAGATGGGTCGAGGGGGCGAAAGTCCTCTCTAAATTGGGCATTTTTCAAATTCCAGCGTTCTCCGGCCACCAAAGCCGCCCCATGGCGAGCCAAACGGGTAGGAATGACACAATCAAATAAATCTATACCAGATGCGATCGCCTGTGCCATTTCCCGGTAAGTTCCTATCCCCATCAAATATCTAGGCTTATGGTCTGGCAAAATGGGGGTAGTGACGCGAACCACCATTTCCATTAAATCGGTAGGTTCACCGACACTCACCCCTCCAATGGCATAACCTGGCAAATCAAATTCTACTAATTTTTTAGCTGCTGCCACCCGTAAATCTGGGTAAACTCCTCCTTGTACGATACCAAACAGGGCTGCCTCTGGTCGGTCATGAGCAGCTATGCAGCGTTCTAGCCATCTAACAGTGCGATTGGTGGCTGCGACCACATCTTCCCTAGAAGCTGGATAAGGGGGACACTCATCAAAGGCCATAATCACATCAGCCCCTAATTGATTTTGTATCTCAATGGAGCGTTCTGGGGACAATTCAATAATTGCCCCATCGTGAGGCGATCGAAACCGTACTCCTGCTTCTGTCACCGTCCGCATTTCACTGAGACTAAAAACCTGAAAACCGCCTGAATCGGTCAATATCGGACCATTCCAGCCCATAAACTTATGTATTCCCCCCGCCGCCGCCACAATTTTCTCCCCTGGTTGTAGGTGCAAATGATAGGTATTGGATAGCACCATTTGAGCGCCCGTATCCAGGAGTTGAGCCGGGGTCAAAGTTTTGACATTAGCCAAGGTTCCCACTGGCATAAATCGGGGGGTTTCCACGATACCATGGGGAGTGACAAAAACTCCTGCCCTCGCGTGAGTGTGAGTGCAGCGAGTCTGTATTTGAAACGAAAATGATTGGGGCATGAAGTCTAACTACAAAACTGAGAAAATCAGATCAATTGATGACAATTAAAAGGGGCAATCATCATCATCAATGGGGGTATCCCAGTTATTTGATAGGACTTGATCCATGACTGCATCAAAGGCGGCGGCTTGTAAGTTCCTGGTCGCCTGGTCTTCTAAAGGATTAGACATAGGAACTAATCGCAGTAGTCGCCCATCTTGCACTAAGTCGAAATAGGTTTCATTATCGGAGGATTGTTTCAGTTCCAGATAATCAAAACTGTAAACATTCAAATACAAAGCATGGTTAGCAATGAGAGTAGCCTGCTGTTGATCCGCAAACACTTCCAGGATCTGACCTTCGCCTTGGCTTTTTACCTGGTTGTCTTGGATATGTATATAACGAACCCGACCGAGGTCAACCAGCAACTTCTGCATATCGCGCTTGTTAACAACGATTCCGGTATCGATAATACATGGAGCAGACACCCTGCAATTTAATTGATCGTAACTCATAGAGCAAAAGCCTCTAGTTTTATAGTTTCTCCTAAACCAAAATCGCCACCTGGCACCTTTACCTAGTTAAGCCGATAGTTATAAGGTCAGTTTCACGCAGAGAGTTTAGGACAATTTAGCACCCTAGGTATGACAGATTTTTTGCCTGAACCTTTGACCGTATAAGGCTTAACGAAGCAAGTTTTGAGAAAAACAGAGTAATTTTACTACTTCTATTGTCTCGCCACTTGCATTCTTCTCAAAAATCTACCCATAACCCGGTAGCTGAGATTATATTTCAGCCTGTCGGTGTTGGATATCTAACTTTATACACAATTGTAGCAAAGGTAGGACTGTGAAAGTCGATCTGATCAGATTTTCTTGATGTTTCTTGACTTTTGACTTTCCATAGCCAGGATGAACTATCTTGGCGGTATTAGAGTATATGTTTAGACCCCAACAGGTTTGATCTCAATTGTGGCACAACCTAAGAAATATTATAGAGCTATGGCAAAATTGAAGTTTAAGTTTTATGAGTTTTGAGACAGTCTGGCGATCGCTGATTAGGTATATGGTACAGCTACGAGCGGCTTTAGCTGCTGCTGTGGCTTTCTATACCTGCTTACCTATTCCTCCGTCTTGGACGTTAGAGTTTCGGGGAATTGCTAGACTCGCCCCGGTAATGGGGTTAATGATTGGGGGATTGTTAGGGCTGGCTGACATGGGTTTGCAGTTGCTAGGCTGTCCGGTCTTAACGCGCTCGGCTTTGGTGGTGGTAGGTTGGATTGGGATTACTGGGGGACTGCATTTAGATGGGGCGATGGATACTGCTGATGGGTTGGCTGTGACTGACCCCCAGCGACGCTTAGAGGTGATGGCTGATAGTTTGACGGGAGCTTTTGGGGCGATCGCCGCCGTAGCTATTTTACTGCTGAAAACCGCCGCCCTCGCTGATTTAGACCGCACACGCTGGTTAATTTTGATGGGGGTGGCTGCTTGGGGACGCTGGGGACAGTTAGTAGCGATCGCTCGTTATCCTTATCTGAAGGCACAAGGAAAGGGAGCATTTCACAAAGATTTAACCTATTCGCCGTTAGATTTACTCCCTGGGGTTGTGCTACTTTCCGGGTTGAGTGGGTTACAGATTTGGTTAGAACCCGGACGCTGGCTGGTGGCTGTGGGTTTACTGCTTGGGGGAAGTGCGATCGCTATTCTGACCGGAACCTGGTTAAACTACCGTTTAGGTGGGCATACCGGAGACACCTATGGGGCTGTAGTTGAGTGGACAGAAGCCCTATTATTATGTTTACTGGTAGCCCTAGAGGGAGAATGACCCAGGGGGATTATTTTTTGGGTTCTACCCAAACTTTTATCCCCTCAACTCGTAAAGATTGCCCACGAGTACCACAATATTGACCATTACTACAAACCGGAACATCTCCCTTATTTTGAATATGGGCATTATAGAAAACATCATATTTCGGGGCTTCTGGTCCAGCCAGCTTAATCGCAAACCCTTCTATTTGGCGATTTTGTCCCGGTTCTCCCACCATTTGACCGTTGGAGGCTGTGGGACTATCACCAACTTGAGCAATATGAGCCATGTATTGTATATCCAAACCCGGAATGGGAGGATTAATCGCCATTTGGAAAGCCTCCAAGCGGCGACCTTGACCCTTAGTTCCAGCATATTCCCCGCCGCCAAAATCGCGATCGCCTAATCCCTGTAAATGCACTCTCACACGCAGCCCCACAGTTCCCGGTTTAACTTCCGGTTTCCCCGTAGGCTGACCGACAATGGCAGTATTGCCGAACACAATATTGTGGCCATCAATAGTTAAAGGTTTCGGGTTAATTTCCACACTGGGAACAATAATCACATCACTGGGGGCCTTCGTGGTGGTAGGTTCTTCTAGGATGACAATATCTGGGTTAGCCGTGGGACGTTCAACTGCTGTCACATTCAATGGCGGTTGAGTCGTAGTTGACCCCCCCGACTGACTGACAATTTTTCCTCTGGAAATAGCTACCCCCAAAGATTTACCAAAAGTATTGTCGAGAATTTCTGCCGATTTTGCCCACTGTTCATCATTGAGTTGTTCTCCGCTATTCACCAAGTTTAGTAGAATGTTGAGGGGGTGCTGTCCGGTCACCAATGCTTTTAGCTGTGGGTCTGATTTCAGATCAGCTTGGGAAATGTGCTGTTTGAGTTGTTGGGCTTGTTTGTGGGCTTGTTGTAGGGGTGCAAAGTCTTTCTGTTCGCTGTGGGTCAGCCGGAGAATTTGCTCTAGCAAGGATAAAACCTGCTGAGGAATGGCTCCCTCATCTGTGGCTGGGGCTACTTTTTGGTATAACTGCTGTAAATCTACCAGGGATCTCGCGACTACGGCGGTGGTTTGTCCCCGGTTTTGTAGTTTTTGTTGGAAATTGGCGAAATCACGGTTATAGTTAATCAACCCTTGCAGCAACTGCTCACTGATGGGAGTGCCTGAGTCTTTCAGGGCTTTTGCTGCTTGTTCTAATGCCTGTCCTAGTTTAGGGTAGCGATCGCCTAAACTGTTTAGATGTTGTTGTAGGTCGTCTGTTGCCATCATTTCCCCTCCATTACTGATCAGATCATCCCTCGGCTCATCATAAATTATGGCGATCCAGGCAGGCAAGAGGTTGGGGAAAACTCAACCCTGTACATACAACTAGACCTATAATCATGGATACCCGTGATCTGGCTCACCTAGTCAGTGGAGATTTAGATCAGATGCTGATCAGCCGCAAATCACAGGTAACACTATATCAGAATCACTGCCTTTATCTTGACAAACAGGGATACTAAATATAGTTTAAACCCATTACAACTCCGTAATTTCACTATGCTGTGTATTCAAGATGTAGTCCAACAAGCGATCGCCACTGGTTATTTAACCTTGGAAGCTGAAAATCAACTCCGGTACATTCTCCAAAATTCTCAATATGATGCTATTGAACTCAATGCTTTTGCTAACTTGCAAGTAGCCGCCATGAGTGGACAGGTACGACAAGAATCTCGCGAAATTTTTTCATCTCAGTCTATGGCTGCTTCTCTTAACTAGAGGCAGTCTTAGCCAATTTCCCAATTCATTGAATCAACAGTGACTCGATAACTTAGTGACTGTACTATTTAGCTAAGTTAAACACTTGCCTTAGTCTCCATTGATGCTGCCCTTTTCAAGTTCATGTAGCCCCGTAATGAACGGATTATTTTGGCTGTCACCATGTAAGTTTTGCGTTAGTTAACTAACTGCCATTTTCTTTCTTGAAACCCTGAAAATTTACCCTTTGCCACTATCTGCTTGAGCGATCGCCATTTTTCAAAACTTCCATAAAATTGGATATTCGTTTTGCAGATGATCCGTAACTATACGCCCAATTTGGTCTATTTGGCTGACCTCTTCTGGGGAAAGTTGAATGTCGATAGTTTGCACATTTTGCTCAACCTGGCTGCTATTACGAGCCCCGACAATCGCGTTAGTTTGGGGTTGACAAATTAGCCATGCAAGTGCTAATTGTGCTACCGTACAGCGTTTGTCTGCTGCTATGGGGCGTAACTGATTAATTGCTTCTTGAACCCGGCTATAATGTTCTGGGTTTTGGATGAGTTTATTTTTGAGTCGATGATCTTCTGGATCAAACTGATGATTAACTCCGAATTTTCCGGTCAGAAGTCCCTGGGCTAGGGAAGAATAAGCGAGAATTGAGATTTTCTGTTCTACACAATAAGCCATGGTTTCCCGTTCCACATCTCGCCAAAATAGAGAATAGGGAGGCTGTATACTATCTATAGCCCCATATTGGCTGGCTTCTTCGAGTTGAGTTTTGGAGAAGTTTGAGACTCCAATGGCTCTAATTTTCCCCTGTTGTTTGAGCAAATTTAGGGCGGCCATGGTTTCGGAAATCGGCACAATTTCTGTATTAAACGAACCCGTTGGCCAGTGGATTTGATACAGGTCTATATAGTCGGTCTCCAGATTTGTTAAGGAGCGATCGCACGCTTCAATTACCTGGTCATATTGTAAATGGGTCGCAAATACCTTGCTGGCATAAATTAGGTGATCGCGTCTATCTGACAACGCCTCAGCTATCAGTTGTTCCGAGATACCATCACCATAGATTTCCGCAGTGTCAATGGTAGTAATTCCCAGGTCAACCGCCTGCTGCATAGCCTGGATTAAGTCGGCTTTTTCAATACCTTTCCACCAACGTTTATCAGCTTGCCAAGTCCCTAAAATAATCGGGGTGATTTCAATGTCCGATTTACCAAGTTTTCGTGTTTTCATTTTTCCCCTAGGCTGTTTTAGCTGTTTTACTTGAACAATCAACCGTAATAGTACCAAAGAAAGCGATCGCCTTATAGCAATGGCTACTCAAGATTGATCCTTTGTCATCTCAAAGATAGATGCACCCTACCAGATAAGTAGCCAGCCCTCCCTATAAAAGTTCTCTCAAATCAGGATCATCCTCCAACTGAGGCAAGACCTTTTTAATATCCTGGGTGCGGTTCTTATCAACAATCAAAGTCACATTACCATCGCGAACAACCACCAAATCCTGAACCCCAATAGTAATAATCACCTCATTTTCATCACTCCCATACAGAATAGAATCTTGGGTATCGAGTCCCAAGTGACGGACTAATGCCACATTGCCATTTTGTTTCGGTAAAAGACGTTCTAAGGAATTCCAATCTCCCAGGTCATCCCAGCCAAAAGAGACTGGTAAAACACAGGCTTTCTGGGTTTTTTCCATCAGTGCATAGTCAATGCTGATTTTTTCAATGTTAGCATAAGCCTTGGCTCCTTCAGCTTCCAGGGCGGTAATCAAATCGGGGACATAGGCGCGTAATTCCTGAAGAACCACCCCAGCCCTAAATATAAAAATTCCCGCATTCCAACTAAACCGACCAGTAGCCAAAAATTGATCAGCCCTTTCTTGATCAGGTTTTTCCGTAAACTGGGCTACCTGATAAGCAGTGAAATCGCCAAAAGTGCCAATTTTTTCGCCCTGTTCAATGTAACCGTAACCTGTAGCCGGATATTGAGGTTGTAACCCCAGGGTGACAATTAGATCCTGACTGATAGCTAAATTTTCCGCTGATTTAATCGCCTCGTGGAAAATATCCGGTTTTCCAATCCAATGATCAGCCGGGAAAAAGCCAATCACGGTATCTTCCCCATAGCGACGGACAACTTCAATGACGGTCCAGGCGACGGCGGGGGCGGTATCTCGTCCTTGGGGTTCGGCTAAAATATTTGCGGGTGGGATATCGGGTAACTGTTGCTGAACTCCATTTTCTAGGAGTGCGGAGGTAATCACCCACAAACCCGGACCACCTTTACTCAAGGGTAGCAAGCGTTCTGCTGTGCTTTGTAATAAACTTTGACCAGTACCGTCTAAACTGAGAAATTGTTTGGGTCGGATACGACGACTCAGAGGCCAGAACCTCTCACCTTTACCACCTGCGAGAATAACGGGTATCATGCGATTTAAAGTTTTGAGCTTCAGTTGACTTCATGTTCAAGATTAAAGGATATTGGCGATTTTATGAGTTATCCCACCACCAACCAAAGACAACCTAAAGTCCTGCGGGTAATATTTTTGAGTTTTATTGCACTGATCATTACTAGCGCTTCGGCGACTTTGGGGGCGCTAACGGCTTTGCTGTCTCCATTGAAACCGGAACAGCCACAAAGTGCATCGATGGTTCTCAATTCATTATGGCGCGATCGCTTTCGGTTTCGTCTGTCCCGACCTGTGAATATTTTGGTCATGGGGATAGATCCCCCCCTACCACACGAGGAACAAGATGGGAAAGTTTTTGGGGGTCGCAGTGATAGCATGATCTTGGTGAATTTTAATCCGAGCGATCGCCATCTGAATTTGCTATCAATTCCCCGTGATACCGAGGTTTTTATCCCTGGTATGGGTGTGGGTAAGATTAACGAGGCTAACTATTGGGGCGGCGCTTCCTTGGCTACGGAGGTGGTAGCTGATACCCTTAATCAGGTGCAGATTAACCGCTATGTCCGAGTTAGCACTGGCGCTTTTAAGGAGTTGGTGAATTTGTTGGGGGGGGTGGAGGTGTTTGTTCCCTATCCGATGTCCTATCGGGATAATACCCAACAGTTGGAGATTGATTTATCTCCGGGATGGCAAACTATTGATGGTGATCAGGCTGATCATTTTGCTCGCTTCCGTAGTGATGCTTATGGAGATATTGGCAGGATTCAACGCCAACAGGCTTTAATGGAGGCTATTCGAGAACGTTTACAGAGTCCTGATGTATTGCCACGTATTCCTCAGATTATTCGGGTGATGTTGAAGTATGTTGATACTAATTTGGATTTTGAGGAGATGCTGACTCTGGTTAAGTTTGGGTTGAATTTGGAACCGCAACAGGTGCGAATGGTGATGTTACCTGGGCGAGACATGGGCGGATATACGAGTTATTGGGTGGTTGATGACGCGGCACGCGATCGCATTATGGCTCAATATTTTCGGGTTGATTCTACCGGGTTTGTCTTACCTGGACCATTACAGCGATCGGGTTATCAGGAATTGTCTAAACGTACTAAAATTGCCGTACAAAATGCCTCTGGAAACCCACAAGCAGCCGAAAGAGTCGCGGATTATTTGTTTAAGCAGGGCTTTAATAATGTTTATGTTGTGCCGGGGTTGCCTTATACTATGCGATCGACTCAGATTATTGTCCAGGGGGGAGATTTAGCTAGTGCTGAAATGTTGCAAGAATATATCGGTTTTGGTACGGTTAGGGCTTCTTCTACTGGTGCAATTAATTCGGATTTGACCATCCGGGTTGGTGACGATTGGCAACAAAGATTTTAAGCAGACATACCATAAATCTGCTTTTTTGTCAAGTGTTTAGTCAGGTTTATTGGGGTGGGAAAGGATAGGCAACCAGAGAAGGTTGCCCCTACTGACCCACTTAATTAATACCGTGATATGGCTTCTTCTGGTGAAATATTGCCGTAAATAATCGACATAATACCAGGGAGAAATTTATCCATTGTCGAAACATTGGTATAAATCAAATGCTTAATTAAAGCGGGAGTTAAGCGATCGCCTGCTACATCTAAACTGGTTTTGTAGCGAATTTCCCCATCATAGAAATTCATCTCGAAATTACCAATCACCATGCCATAATTAGCCCGGGTGACAAAATCCGAGATATTTTGGCGTTTATAGTCTGGTACTTTCACCGGAAAAATCGAGTAAACCGTGATTTGTTTTTCCTCTTCCCGGGCGATCGCATAGCAGTCAAAACGGCCATTTTTTCCCTCAATTCCCAGAGCCACGACTCGGCGATGTTCGATTTCTTTATAAACCCAACCATCCTCATTAAAGAACTCGATTAAAATATCGAACAAGGGCAGGCTAAAAAAGCGATCGTCTGTATATGTGGATGCTTGTTGATTTTGTTCAGACACGACCATTAGTGTTTAAATCTCCTCAATCAAGTAAGTTTTTGGTGAGCATTATTATGCCATCTTGTTCTCTGGTGTCAAGCCATTAGAGTCTATCCGATTTGATTTTTGGTCGAGATAAGCCATATTGCAAACCTCATAGTAAACAGGCGACCACCAACCCACCTGACTATAGGTTGATCTATTGAGTTTATCCCCGGAAATCCCCACAATTTTTTTGCGGACTCCCCGGAAACCTAGCGGATTTTTATCAATTTGTTTGCCTTCAATTTCTAGTAGGCTACCAATTTCATCTATACCCACACGACGGGAAACCCAACCCAAACAACGCTGTAGGACCTGACGAATTTCCTCCCGTTCTTTAGACTCGTATTTAACCACAATTTTTTGATCACCACTTCCCTGGCTGACGGTTAAGCGATAACAGCCTTCTGGACGATATTCAGGATACCATCCTAACTGCAACAGATAGCTGTCACCCACTGTCACCCAGTCTGTTCCGTTGAACTCAATTGGTTTAGCGGATAGCAAATTTTCATTAAAAAACTCACCATTGATAATGTAGCCATGTTCGATCACTGGGTCTACATCACCAAAAGAATTGTGCAGAATTGCCCAACCACTAGGGATATGCAAAGGTACAAGTTGTACAGACATAAATTGCGATAGCGTGAACTGTAGGGGCGGGTGCTAGATATGCCATTGGAAAAACCAGTCAACTCACGGAACCCGCCCCCGGAACGTCTGAAAAATACCCCTAATCAATAGCACGTTTTTCCTGTGGTAGCAAGGAAGTCTAAGGACACGCGCCCCTAAACTCCCCACTGGTGATAGTTGGCGACTGATAAGATGTCCCAGGTCTGGAGATGATCAGCCTGTGTTACGCATTCCGGCGGCGATACCGTTGATGGTTAATAAAGCACCGCGCAACAATTCCCCTTTGCTATATCTCGAATGAATTACGCCGGGAGTAGCAGAAGTTCCATGATGACGCAGGCGCTGGAGTAAAGACACTTGCAATAAACCGAGAGGAATAATTGTGCCATTACGCAGTCGCACTGAGCGCTGAAGTACGGGATCATTATCTAGTAACTGTTGCTGTCCGGTAATTTCCAGAACCATTTGACGGGTCAGATTAAACTCTTTGGCTATGCGCTCAAATAAATCCTCAAAGCGATCGCGATCTTTAGGATGACTCAACTCCCGCACATAGTGATGAGCCATTTCTAGGTCAACTTTAGCCAGGGTCATTTCTACCTTGGAGAGGGTAGTGCGGAAAAATGGCCATTTAATGTAAAAGTAACGGAGCAGTTTGATATTTTCCTGGGGTTCTTCTTGAATAAACTGCTCTATGGCTGTACCGACCCCATACCAAGAGGGTAGCAAAAAGCGGCTCTGAGTCCAACTAAACACCCAAGGAATGGCTCGTAAACCGGAAATATCTTTTTTCTTGTCACTTTGGCGACGAGCGGGCCGGGAGCTAATTTGCAATTGGCTAATTTCCTGAATGGGTGTTACCTGCTCAAAGAAATCAACTAGGTCCGGCTGTTCATAAATCAAAGCTCGATAACACGATCGCGATCGCACAGATAACTCTTCCATAATTTGATTCCAGGGTTCAATTTCATCAAACCCGGTATGGAGTAAACTGGCTTGAATCACGGCTGTGGCTACACTCTCCAAATTATACAGAGCCAGTTGAGACAAAGAATATTTGGAGGCGAGAACCTCTCCCTGTTCGGTAATCTTAATGCGGCCATTAATACTTTTACCGGGTTGAGCCAAAATGGCTTTGTAAGCCGGTCCGCCGCCGCGTCCCACAGAGCCACCGCGACCGTGGAAGATGCGAATACTGACATAGTAAGATTCCGCCAAGGTTTGTAGGGCTTTCTGGGCTTTGTGAATTTCCCAGTTGCTACTGAGGAACCCCGAATCTTTATTGCTGTCGGAGTAACCTAACATAATCTCCTGTAGAGAGGCGTTCATATCTTGGCTGACCTGCTGATATTTTTGGTAGCCACCCGCAAGCAGTGCGCGATATAGGGGTAACTCAAACAGGTCTTTCATTACTGAGGGGGCTTTTTTAAGATCCTCTACGGTTTCAAACAGGGGTACTACCTGCAAATTACCAATTCCTGTGGCCGGATCATACAGTCCGGCTTCCTTGGCTAACAACAGCACCTCTAGCAGGTCACTAACATCATGACTCATGCTGATAATGTAGGTTTGGCAAATTTCCTGACCAAATTCCTGCTGTAATTCTCGCATGACCCGGAAAGTGTTAATGGTTTCACAGGTTTTTTGGGAAAAGGGTAACTCGGCGGGAATTAGGGGGCGGCGGGTTTGCAATTCTGTGATTAGCCACAGGGTGCGCTCGGCTTCGGTGAGGTCATCGTAGGGCCTGGCTAGTAGTTGCAGATAGTCTACAATTTCATTTAAGGCTGTACTATGTACGGAGGATTCCTGCCGCATATCCATCCGCGCTAGATAAAAGCCGTAAATTTCTACCTGACAGATGAGGTTCTCTAAATCTCGGCATTGGATACCTGTGGCTAGTAGGTTCCGCTCGATTAGCTTTAATTCCTTCAGAAATTCCGAGCCTGAATTGTACAGACTTCCGGCGTTTTCTTTGGTGACAATGCGCTCGCGTTCCCTTTCTACTTCGTTACTGGTAGAAAGTCTCTGATTGCGATCGCGGGTATTTTGTAGGCGCTTGTGTATGTAGCATAGTTTGAGCCGATAGGGTTCTTGGCGATAGCGGATGGCTACCTGATCATAAACTTCTGGAAGTTGTACCTGATCGCGATCTAGAGATTCGAGTAATTCTGGTAAAATGTCACTCCAATGCAGAGATAGGCTCAACAGTTGACTTAGATGATCCACAGCCTGAATGTATTTGTCTATAATCATACCCCGTTGATAACAGGCTGTTTTCCAGGTGACTTCTGGGGTGACTGACGGGTTACCATCGCGATCGGCTCCCACCCAAGACCCAAATTTACAAAAATCGTAGTTGGGTGGTTTCAGGTGCGGAAAACACGGGTGTAGGGTTTGTTTAATCCTTTGGTACAGTTGGGGAATTACATCAAATAAGATTTCCTGGAAATAGTGCAAACTATATTCGACTTCATCCAAAACTGTGGGCTTAAACTGGTGCAGTTCATCAGTACGCCACCACAGCCTTATTTCTTCGGTTAGTTGTTCTTGTAGTTCACCTGTCCAAGTTTTGACTAACCCGGTGGCTTCGGGATCTTTATTGTCTACTTTGCCATAACTTTCGTCTACTGTATCTAGTTGCTGGAGAATTTTGGCGATCCTCCTCTGTTTGGTGCGGATTGTATGGCGTACAATTTCTGTGGGGTGAGCTGTGAATACTAACCTAATATCGAGTTGATTTAGTAGCCGCTGAATCACCTGGGAGGGGACGTTTAGCCTTTGCAGCATCGGAAATAGGTTATGGAATGTGGCTAAATCGCGATCATTTTGGCGTTGGCTAGTTTGATTTAATAGCTCCACTGGTGTTTCTTCGGCTGTGGAAAAGCGCTGATGACGAGTTTCAAAAATGGAGCGATTCGACTTGTCGGCGGGACTCTCTGGTGCTCCTTGTTGTTTGATCTGAGCATAGGCTAACTCTTGCTCGCGCTGCTCATAATGTTGCTCGACTATGTTGATCAGTTGAAAATACAAGGCAAATGCTCGCGCTGCTCTAATGGCTGCATTGATATCAAGCTCTTTGATAATTTGCCAGACATTGGCTTGTAAATCCGGCGATGCTTGTCCTTCTGGTGAGGTCATCGATCGCATCTGTAGAAGTAAATCTACCAATTGCTCTCCGCACTCCTGACGTAGGACACTTTCCCATAAATCTTCGACAATTTTTAGGCGATTCCTTAACAACAGTTCAGAAGCTCCTGCAGTGACGTTAGATGACACTACTGCGCTAGGGATTGGTTCTGAGGATTGGACCAGTGAACTCATAGGGCCTGTTCCGTAGTTAGCAAGAATATCTTAAACATTATACTTGCCCGGTAGACATTCGGTGAAATATCTCCCCAGAAATTTCTAAGAAACTCCCATCATCACACTATCAAATTTTCGATGATTGTATCTAATTTATCAATTAAATTAGCCCCGGTTGTGCTATAATCAGTGAGAGGCATTTTGGGGACATATTGCCAGATATATTTACCCCAGGTAATCGGCTTTCCCCCTAGGGTAAATATCCCCTCCCATCAGCCCTTATTCATCAATTCGGGCTGCTGAATTTATTACCTGTATTTGGTGAGTAATTATGGGGCAAATAAACATCCAGGGAAGGTTGGGAGGCTAGTAGCTTCCCTGGTTAGGAAAATGGAGGACGGGTAAGCGCGCGCCTCGGAAAACTTCCTCGCTACCCTCACTGAGACTCAACACCAACTCTTGCACTATAGGAATGGCAGCAAAAGCCACAACCACAGGGGTTGTGGCCAACCCCAAAAGCAAATCGGAAGGTAAAAGGGGGGTTTTCGGGGCTATAGGGTCGGAAACAGGGGTATCATCAGCAGAAGACATCTGTAACTTGCCTCAACAGTTGGTTAAGCTAACTATGCCAGAAGATGTGATCCGGGGCAACCTTCCCGTCAGAGAGGCCGCTGAGTTATGCTGAATATGTGCGGGCGGGTCGCTACCGCGTCCCCTGGGAAAATTGACTATGGGAATATGTATAATGGTATTGTCGGGGCTTAATTAGCCGGTTAGACTCTCGAAACGAACATAAAAACAGTAAGATCGTGGCAAGCAGTGGCCTGTCTGGTGCTGCCAAGAGTTGGGAAGCGAGGTCAGTTGGTTCTTTCAGGAGTTTAAGCCTGAGAGTACCCATGAACCCGGAATTCGGAATTGTGTAGATTGTAACTTATTTTGGCGTAATGTAGCGCGTGGTTAGGGATTATTCAGGATTAACGCAATGGTCAATTGATGCGATCGCCACAGCCGGGGTTGAGGTACAGACCAGGTTGCGAGGGAATCATTTACATATTTTGTGCGAGGGACAGCCCTCTCCTCGAGAGACAGTGGTGGTGTCTCAATTCAAGATGGCTTTAGACCGCAGGCCGCTAGAATCTTTACTGCCCCGCGATGCGCCGAAAATTTATAAGATATTTGTTTCGGGTCGCGAGACAGGTGCTAAACGCCCGGAGTGGACGGTTAAACTGGATTATCCGACTTCGGCTACAGTACACGCACTGCACCCTCGGTCAACAGGAGATCAGGGTCAGGGTGTGGGACTGCGTAAATGGTTGGGGGATATAGCCGATCGCACATTCATTGGCGATCGCCCATCTTCCTCAACGACTACTGTTTCTGACCAGCCCCGGGTCATCATTACCCCGGTTAATGACACGGAGGCGGAAAATCAGCAGCCACCAACTGACCTAGCTACCCCTCCCGATAGTCCGGTGGAACCAGCCCTAGTGGCAACCCCGGAAAATTTAGCCCGCCGGGGTAATCCTGATGCGATCGCCAGTATTCTGAGCGAAATTATGGGCGGGTTGGGGGTCAGCGTCAAAGTCAGCATTCGCAACCAGAAAAGCGACAAATCAACCCTATGGAGATCTAAACGGCGGCGGTTATGGGTACTGTGTGAGTCAGCCTACAGCCCGGACCCTTCCCTATTAGCGGAACCTATAGCTAGTAGACTGCGGGAATTGCAACTGCAAGACTTCCGCGATGCCTGCATTTTACTAAGGGTGGAAGGGGAAACTAAAGCGGATTGGATGCTACGGATTGACCTAACTCCCCCCGATCGCATTCTGAAAGATTGGGCGCGCTGGGGAGACTCTGAGGCGATCGCCATTCTGCTTAATCAAAAACTAGCGGCACTAGATATTGGACTTAGGGCGACTCTGAAAGAATCTACCCTACACCTGTTTTGTCACCAATTAGGAGATACGAAAAATCATCGTCGTCGCCTCTCCCCCCAGAAGGAAACCGTTGTCACCGCTTGTCGGGAAATTTTAAATGCGATCGGCCCCCAAGGTATTCGCGCCGCCACTATTTACGGCGTAGAAATCAGCCCCACAGGTAAAGAAGCCCAAAAGCCGACTTGGATTGATTGGCTAAATTTACCTGCTTTTGAACATCCCGACCTGCAAACCCCCACCCAGACCCTCGCCGCCCAAGGGGATATCGATGCGATTAAATTCCAAATTGAACGTCTGATTAACCCTGACCTAGAAACTAAACTCGCCACCGGGGGAATTAAAGTTCTGGCGTTACGCAAGGGGAAATTTATCCATGTGATGACAGAAGCGCCTACTTGTCCTTCTCAGTCTCGCGTCGCCCTCGTGATCGCTAGATTTTTACAAGCCCAAGGAATTGAAGGGGTGGAAGGAGTCCGCATCTATGGACGGCGGGCGGGTCAAAAACACCCCCTCTGGCGCTATGGTATTTCCTTAAAACCGACGGAGATAGATCAACCATTAACTGCTTCGGAAGATTTTATCGACTCAGAATTAACCGCCACGGCGGTGGGAGAACAGGTCGGACAGTTGGTATTTTCTCCGGCTATTAATGTTGATGGTGCAGATAGTGATTTGCCATCATCTCAGGTTTTATCAGCACTGCATCACCTGAGCGAAACCATTAGCCAAGTTTTGATGGCTTCTCAGTTATTTACCAGTAAAAACTGCCCAGATATTGTCGTTGAAAAAACCTCTCAGAGGTATCAGAAACGCGCTCTGGCTGTGGCTTGTGGGCTACTGGGATTGCTGATGGTTTGGCAGAGCGATCGCCTGGTGGGGAGTCTGCTTGATTCTATTGCTATGACTGCTATCTCTGCTGATATTTCGGAGGCGGAAACTGAAGGGGAACAAGTCCCTACCTTGACACAAGACCCCCCCACGGGTTGGCTATCGAGTTTACAGGTGTTGGCTGTGAGTGAAGGTGATGGGGTTTTTAATGACTCTGGTTTTACTTCCCGACCAGGAAAATCGGCGATCGCTGCTGCTTGTGATGTTGATGATACTCAATGCCGTTTGTCGCAATTTGTTTACCCGACTTTCCGCAGCCAACAACTAGATGAACAGATTGTCCGCTATCAACAATATATCGCCACCCATAAAAGACCCCCAGATATACTAATTATCGGCAGTTCTCGCGCCTTGCGAGGCATTGATCCAGAGGTTTTGAGTAGGGGATTGGTAGCAGAAGGTCATCCGCCTTTACGGGTGTTTAATTTTGGCATAAATGGGGCAACAGTGCAAATTGTTGATTTAATTATTCGGCGGATTTTGCCCCCTGAACAATTGCCTCAGTTGATTATTTTAGCTGATGGGGTGCGGGCGCTAAATAGTGGTCGAGAAGACCGGACTTATCAGGCGATTTCTGCATCAGAAGCCTATCAACAAATTAGCCAAGGAACTTTTCAAATTGTCCCCCCAGATTCCTTTGAACCACCCCCAAATCTTCAGGAAACTTTGATAGCATTGACGGAAAATGCCCTAGACGGAAGGTGGGACCAACAGCAGTTTCAACAGGCTATTCAAGAACAAATTTCCCAGGTATCCCAAGCCTATAGACAGCGCGATCGCTTCAAGGCAGTTTTACAATCTATTGCTAATGGTCGCGCCTTTGCTACCCCGCCAACCCCCTCGGAACAACAGGAATTAGCCGAGGCAGAAACCGAGGAGGAAGCTAGATTTTTGCCCAATGGATTTTTGCCTTTATCGGTGCGCTTTGACCCGGAAATTTACTATCAAAATCATGCTAAGGTTTCGGGTTATTATGATAGCGATTATCAAAATTTTCAATTAGACGGCATTCAGACCCAATCTTTGAAGAATATAATCGCTTATACTCAATCATTTCGGATTCCTGTGGTATTTGTCAATATGCCACTAACTGATCATTATTTTGACCCGGTTCGCAGTGCCTATGAGGAGAAATTCCGTGAACACATGGAGAGGGTGGCTGCTGAAACGGGTTTGGTTTTTCTCGATTTGGGGTGGCGCTGGTCAGATAGTTATGACTATTTCTCTGACCCTAGTCATCTCAACCGCTATGGCGCGATCGCTGTGGCTGAATATTTGGCGACTCAAAAGGTGATTCCTTGGCCGGATAATGATATTATAACTAATCCTAAACTATAATACACTCTAGTTGTAATGATGATAGCCTTAACTGAAAGTTTACAATTTCTTTTAGATGAAGCGACGGCGGAACAAAATGTGCCGGGGGGAGTTCTTTATGTGGCAACCCCTGAAGGCAAATATGAGATAGCATCGGGTTTTTCTTATGTTACCAAACGCCATAAAGTCCAGCGTCGCGATCGCTTTCGGATTGGTGGTATTAGTCAGGTTTTTGTGGCTACGGTGGTTTTACAATTATACCAAAATCGTAGCCTTGATTTAGAAGATAATTTGACGAAATGGCTGGATCAGGAAATCTGCGATCGCCTGGAAAATAGCGATAAAATTACCATTCGACAATTGCTTAATCATAGCAGCGGTTTAGATGATTACCTGGAAACTGATGAGTTTCAACAAGCCGCTAGTCAACGGGAAAAAAATCAGTTTTTGACGGCTAAAGAGGCTATCTGTTTGGCAGATAATTTAGAATCTCTGGGGGTTCCTGGCGCGGGTCATTGTTACTCGAATACTAACTATATTTTGCTAGAGTTGATTGTGGAAGCAGTAACCGGAAATCCTCTCTATCAAGAAATGCGATCGCGGATTTTTGACCCCCTCGGTTTAAAGGATACCTTTACCGAATACCGCGAAACTCCCCCCCCGAAACACAAGAGTTGTCAAAATTGCATCAGTCCGGAAAAATTAGGCACTGGTTTAGGCGATCGTGGCTTAATTTCCAGTGCTTATGATGTGGGAAAATTTGCCGAAACCCTATTTATGACTGATGAACTCTTAAATGAGGATACCTTTGATCAAATGATTAATTGGTTTCCAGATAATGAGGGGGGTTTTTATGGCTTAGGAGTTAATAGTTGGGATGCTAAAGAATGGGGAGATGTTTGGGGATACACTGGGGGAATAGATGGTTATTCATCAGCCTTATGGCATCTTCCTGATGAGGAAATGACTATTGTAGTTTTGCTGGATGAAGATACTAATACCACTCCCGATTATATCATTGAGCGGGTTCTGGCAGTTATTCTTGAGGATGAATTTTAATCGACTGTAGTTAAGTAACCCTCTCCCCCAGCGAGGGGGTTCTGAAAACCATCTAATTATCTATGGTTGATTATTAATTACTTGTCCTCGACTGGTAAAAGCTAACCCCTGGGTTCCTGATACACCAATCATTACTGATTCCATTATCGGTTCAGAAACGGCGCTTTCTGATACCCATTCAACCAGAAAATTAGCACCAGAACCCCCGCTAGTATTGCTTTGTTCAATAAAAAACTCCATGCTGGCGAGAGGTGGCATTTTCAGGGCACTATCAAGGTAATTTTTAACCAAATTACCATCAGTATTGTAGTAACTCACAGAAGTGATAATGATGGGAGAATTTGGGTCTGTATTGCGAATACTAAGTGTACTGGCTAAATTATAAGCCTGTTGGGTGTTTCGGAAATAGATATGAGAGTAAACCGGAATATAAACAGTTTGTCCTGCTATAGCTTGAATTTCACTAATATCAATGGTTTGAGCCGCATCGGTAAATTTTTCGGTTGTAGTTGATTCTAACCCCGATTGTTGTTGACCTGTTATGGTACTTGGTTGGGGTGTACAGGCGACTAAAATCACCGCCAATATCGCCCCTATAAATATGTTGATTTTCATGATAATTTTACCCCGCAAATTGAGATTTTTAATTTTCTGACTCCGCCATTAAATCAAGTTTATTAGCTAGAGGTGATAGGGATAGACCCTGAACCAGTAAAGATACAATCACCATAAAAAAGATGACATGAAAAATCTGATTAGCACCTTGAATACCAGCGGTTAAAGGAAAAGTTGCTAAAACAATGGGAACAGCCCCCCGTAAACCTACCCAAGAAACAAATAGTTTCTCTTTTATTGGCATCTTTACTAATGATAGACAAGAAAGGGTAGCAATGGGACGCGCCACGAAAATTAAAAATAAACCCATTGCTATTCCCACCGCAGCGATAGGAATAAGTTGGGACGGAATCACTAGCAATCCTAGGTTTAAGAACATGATAATTTGCATCAGCCAAGCTAGGGCTTCATAGAAACTAAAAATATTTTTTCCTGCACTAGGAAGGTGGGAATTGCCAACCACTAAACCTGCTATATAAGCAGCCAGAAAACCATTACCACCGACAACGGTACTTAAACCATAGGTCAGCAAAGTTAGAGCGAGTGTCATTACAGAATATAGCCCTTCAGCAGTTAAATTCATGCTACGAATGGCCCAAACTGTCCCCTTGCCCAAGCCATATCCCATCGCCAGGCCCATCAACATTTGCATAATCACCGATAGGATTAAAGACCACAATGAGAACTGCCCTTGTTCCAAGATTTGCACGATTTCAATAGTTAGTAAAGCGGCCATGGGGTCATTACTGCCAGATTCAAATTCTAGCAAAGGTTGCAGATTTCCCCGCAGACCTAAATTACCCGATCGCAAAATTGAAAATACGGCGGCTGCATCAGTAGAAGAAATAATCGCCCCTAACAATAATCCTTCAGTTAAATTAATTCCTCTTACGCCAATATTAAAGGTGGAAAAGGAACCCAGCATAAACCAAGCAAAAATCCCTAATAAAAGAGTGGTTAACCCGACTCCTACTGTAGCGAGAGTGAGTCCGGGAATTAACACGGGACGAATTTTCGCCCACTTAGTATCTAGTCCGCCGGAAAATAAAATAATAGTCAGCGCCATATCTCCGATAGTCCTGGTTAATTCGGGATTGTTATATTCAATAGCGCCTATACCTTCGGAACCCGTGACAATTCCAATCATTAGGAACAGTAGCAAACTAGGAACACCTAAGTGAATGGCAGCTTTACTAGCAATGACACTAGCTAACAGCAGGATAGCAATGGCAATAGATAAATATTCGATCGCAATCATCTAAAATTTCGGTTAAGGTTTGGCGGAAACTGCTAAATATATAGCAATCTTTTTGAAAAAAGACAAGGGAGGAATTTTCCTGGAGGTCTTTATGTCATATAATAGCTGCTAAGATAGTCCGACTGTGGAGATCAGTTGCAATGAACAACCATGATGTCATTCAGTGTAGCAGTGACAGTTGGGATTTTGCCATCAATCACCGCCCAACAACGGGTTTAAATGTTCACCCCACCGCCGATGATTTGATTTTATACTTAGCCCAGAAAGCGATTGAATTTCAGCTTCCCCCCCAGATTAACCGATTTAGTGACCTTTCGACACAGTGGCATGAGGAAATCGATCGCACTTTTGGTAGCTACCAGCAAGCCTGTGTGAGGGTTAACCAGCTTTTACTAGCCCTTCATCAACTTAGGGCGATCGCCCATTGTTGTCACCAAAGCCCCATTGGTAAAAAACTCCCCGCCGCGCTGTATGTGCATATTTCTGCCCTTAACCGCCTTGACCCGCTGCTGCGCCTGTATGAACATCTAGCCCGCCAAGCGCTTAACCCAGTTCCCCCCACAACTCTGATTAAATTTCATACGGATAAACCGATTATTTCTTATTTATTTTACCCAGATTTTGATACAGATGCTCACCCGGATTTAGCCACGAGTTATCAAGTGATAGTCCCTAGGGGTAGAGTAAATTTTTCTAACTATACTAACAGCAATAACCCGCCTATCCTACACCGTAAAGAAACTTTTGTGGCGGCGGACTATCCCCTTTATGACAGTTTTTACCAATTAACCCAGATGGAGGAAAAGCTAGGATTGTTGAGTAAAAAAACTCGACTTTATAGCAGTATTGGAACCCGCCAAGGTTGGTTAAATCATCTGGTTAGATGTGGTGTGGCGATTCAGGATCATCAGGTGGTGTATCTGTCTGATCAGGAATGGGAAACAGCTACGATTACTCCTCGCATTGAACGCCACAAAGCTGCGATAATTCGGAAAAGTTTATCTCGCCCTGTACGCCTGGCGCTGGAAGCGGGATTATTTCGGGAAAATAGCAGTTTCTTTGATTATGGTTGTGGTTATGGAGGTGATTTAAAACAAATAAGCGATCGCGGTTATTTATCAGCAGGTTGGGACCCTTACTATTCCCCAGAAACTGCCCAAATTGTATCGGAAATTGTGAATCTGGGTTATGTGATTAATGTGATTGAATGTCAGGTGGAAAGACGGGAAGCATTAATTCGGTCCTGGGAGTTAACGGAAAGGGTGTTAATTGTGGCGGCGCAAATTTTGATTGATGATTGCGATCGTGGTATTATTGCTTATGGAGATGGGGTGATTACTAATCGCAATACTTTTCAAAAGTATTACCAGCAAGAGGAGTTGAAAATCTATATTGATCAGGTTTTGAATGTGGATTCAATCCCGATTGATTTGGGTGTTTATTTGGTATTTAGAGATGAATCAGAAGCTGAGAATTTTCGCGCCTCCCGATTTCGATCGCGAGTTTCTTCTCCCCGCATTTGTGTCCAGGTTAAGCGTTTTGAAGAATATCAAGAACTCCTGCAACCTTTGATAGAGTTTTTGTGCGATCGCGGTCGGCTTCCGGTGGGGTCAGAACTGCCACAAACTTCCGAAATTGAGGCAGAATTTGGAACTATTAAACGCGCTTTTAAGGTAATTATGCAAGCCACTAACTCACAAGAATGGGAAAAAGTAGCAGATCGTCGTCGCCAAGATTTGCTGGTTTATCTAGCCCTCAGTCAGTTTGGAAAACGTCCGAAATTGTCGGATTTATCTGCACAGGTCAAAAATGACATTAAAGGGTTATTTGGTAGCTATAAGAAGGCTTGTGCTTTGGCTGATGTCATGCTTTATAGTATGGGGAACCCTGATATAATTGCTGAATGCTGTTATCATAGCGAAATAGGTCAGAAGCGCCCAAACTCCCTTTGGGTTCATATTAGCGCCCTAGAGAAACTCGACCCCCTGTTAAGGGTGTATGAGGGTTGCGCCCATCAGACGATTGGACGCTTAGAAGGAACAACGTTGATTAAATTTCATATTAAAACGCCGAAAATAACCTATTTATTTTATCCTGATTTTGATACTAATCCTCATCCGGTCCTACAAACCAAAATGGCGATCGACCTGCGAGATCTCCAGGTCAGTTATCGAAGTTATCAGGGTGCTAATGCTCCGATTCTTTATGCTAAGGAAGCCTTCGTTACCCCAGACTATCCCTCGTATGAAAAGTTTGCTAAACTTACCTGTCAGGAACAAGACTGGGGGCTTCTGGATGACAAATCAGCTATTCAAACCCTCGGAGGTTGGTTAAAATGTCTGGAGGAACACTGCGCGGAAATTCGAGGACATAGAGTTTATTGGCGATCGGATGCTGATCCTTATCAGGTTAAACTGATGAAATCAGCCCGCCGAAATCGTCGCCCAAAATCCCAATCTGTGGACGACCATACCGGAACAGAAAACCAGGAAACCACACCCAGTGAGGAGTAATTCATTATCATCTTAAACCTCTCCATAGTAGCATATTTTTGTGTTTTTTAACCTGCCACGACTCATTGATGATATTGATATTAACGACCCGGACAATTGCCCTTTAATTTTAACTAGGAGATAAAAGCCAGATGAATGCTGAAACATTACTAGCATCTTATGCTCAAGGGGAGCGAGATTTTCACAAGGCTATTTTAATTGGCGCTCAACTTCAAGGGGCTGATCTTAATAGCATTAATCTGAATAAAACTAATTTGATGAATGCTACTCTTACTCAAGCGAATTTAAGTCTAGCAGAAATGATAAAAGCTAATTTAATTAATGCGGATATGGGTCATGCTAATCTCCGGGGTGCAGATTTGACCAAAGCCTATTTGAATGGGGCTAATTTGATGGGGGCTTCTTTGAATAAGGCTAAACTATTTAGTACCAGTATGGGTGGTGTCAATTTAATTTATGCCCAGCTAATTGGCGCGGATCTCAGACAGGCTAACTTAACTCAAAGCAAACTGATTGGGGCTAATCTGAGTAATGCTACCCTGCAAGATGCACAACTAAATAATACTAATCTGATTGGTGCAGATATGCGTGGTTCTATGTTACTCAATGTTGATTTTAGGGGGGCTAATTTGAGTAGTACTTTAATTAATGATGACACTCAGTTAGACCCTAAGTGGCGTGTGATTTGGAAAATTTCTAATCATGGGGGTCAAAAACATGATTTAACTAATGCTGATTTGACGGAAGCTAATTTAATTGGGGTGAATTTGAAAGAGGCTAATCTCAAGGGCGCAGATTTGCGAGGGGCTAATTTGAGTGGCGCTTTTTTGACTAATGCTCAAGTAGAAGGCGCTCAATTTAAAGGGGCGATCGGACTTTCGGAAAATGCCAAGTTTGACCTGAAAATTCGGGGGGCAATTGTTGATTAAATCAACTCATAAAAAGCGGGTTTTTGGGTTTATTTATTGGCTGTAAATAGCGGTAAATAGCACCAATAAACCCGCCCCTAAAGTCTGGTTTTGGTCACTGAATGTAGTTCATTTCGTAGCCAAATTTGTTAGGGTCAACTTCGTTTAAATTCAAATCTCCTAACCCATATTCAGCCCAGCGACGTTCCACCATTTTAGCGACATCTGGATCAGATTCTAAGGCTTCCCCCCATTCGTGTTCGGTTTCTGGGGGGATTTTGGTGGTCGCATCAATACCCATCCTTCCCCCTAAACCAATTTTTTCACTCGCAAAATCTAAACTATCAAAGGGGGTATGGGGGAGAATAAATACATCCCTTGATGGGTCAACTTTTGAGGCGATCGCCCATACTACTTGGCGCGGATCGCGGATATTAATATTTCGATCCACCACGATCACAAATTTGGTATAGGTAAACTGCGGTAAAGCACTCCAAAAGGCTAAAGCCGCGCGCCGCGCTTGTCCGGGATAAGCCTTATCAATGGAAATAATTGCGGCTTTGTAGCTGAGGGCTTCCATTGGTAAAAAGAAATCACAAATTTCTGATACCTGCTGGCGCAGAATAGGAGTATAAATCCGATTAAGGGCGATCGCCATCATCGCCTCTTCTTTGGGTGGTCGTCCGCTAAAAGTAGTTAAATAAATAGGATCATGGCGGTGGGTGACACAGTGAAACCTAATCAGTGGCGAATCTTCGACACCCCCATAATAACCCATGTGATCACCAAAGGGTCCATCGGGTAGCACTTCCCCTGGGGTGATAGTTCCTTCTAGGACAAATTCTGAATCTGCGGGAACTTCTAAATCCACCGTTTTACACTTAGCCAATTGTACCCCAGAACCCCCATATAATCCCGCAAATAACCATTCAGATAAATCTACGGGAATGGGAGTAGCCGCCGCCATGATAATCAGCGGATCAACACCTAGGGCGATCGCAATTTCTAACTTTTTACCATTTTCCGCCGCCTTCCGCAGATGTCTCGCGCCACCACGCACGGATAACCAGTGAACAGTCATGGTATTATGAGACTGTAATTGTAAGCGATATACACCTACATTAGGAGTTCCGGTTTCACAATCTTTAGTGATTACCAATCCTAAAGTAATAATTTTTCCCGCATCACCAGAATAAGGGCGAATCATGGGAATTTTAGTTAAATCTACCTCTTCTCCCTCAATCACCACCTCCTGACAGGGAGGAAACCAATTCCGCCCAGGTTTGGCTTTCACCACATCAAATAAAACCTTACCAAAATCTATCGCCTGGGAGATTTTTTTAGGTGGTTTAGGTTGCTGTAACATCCCCAGTTTTTTACCTAATTCTTCTAACTCCTGGGGCTGTTCCATATTCATCGCCCAACAGACCCTTTGTTCGGTCCCCAACAGGTTCACGGCTACCGGGTAAGCGGCACCTTTGACATTTTCAAATAACAGCCCAGGACCGCCACACTGTAGCATTCGGTTGGAAATTTCGGCAATTTCTAAATCCGGGTCTACCAGGGCGCTAATTCTTCGTAACTGTCCCCGTTCTTCTAATATTTTCAAAAATCCCCGCAGATCTCGTGCCATGATTTTTACAGTTTTTCAATTAACTGTTTTCTATTGTGACATAATCCTGTTAATCATGGTACTTATCAAACCTCAATTATGGTGCGATCGAACCATTATTGCCTCACTGTTCCCTCAACGGGAAATCACTATCCACGGAGTCCCGGACAGCCAGAGTCCCTGGCTCAGATGATTATAACCCTTAGATGTCCGTAGGTTTGCTGATGATCCTATCCCCTGATTATACCCAAGTATGATATCATTATCAACGTCAGGGGTATAATCTTGTTGGGGTGCGTGATTAGACCCCAAAAGAGGAGTAGTTAAGCCATTAGTCGGATGGGGGATCATAGTTATTGACGATGATCCACCCGATCGCCATCCTCCATGCTAATCTAAAGAATAGAGAACAAATTTTGACGGTTTGTGTAGGGGTATGCCCCATAAGTCGCTCGTGCCACAGACGAATAATGGAACTACGGCGGTTAATCAGATCAGTAACCTGATCTATCAGACCGTTGTGTCGTTTCAACAACAGCACCCGGAGTGCTTACATATCCGCTATCAGAGTGTTTCCTGGGAACAACCTGAGTATAAAACTAAACTGTTAGCTAAATTGAATCACGGGTTGGGTCAAGCGCCTAACCCCGAAGTATTGCTATCTTGGGTGAGATCTTATCTGAGATCTCTGCTAAATTCAGAAGCGATCGCTACTAATACCTTTAATCAACTCAAGCCTAAACTTCAGCAACTCCTCAATTACGATAAAAACCAACATCTAAATGCTTCGATTCCTAACTTAAATGGTAATGGAATGATTGATAAAGGAGCGAGTATTCTACTACTTGATGCGGAAAATATTCAGCTAAACGCTGACGCCGAAAAGTTTTTAGAAAAAATCTGTCATTATCCTTTACAAATTAGGGTGGCTTTTGCGAACTGGCGCAGTTTAGGCAAAAAAGATGCCGAGTTTCATCAACGAGGCTATCAGTTGATTCATGTACCCGCAGGAAAGGATAGCGCGGATTTCAAAATGGCAACGGTGGGGTCATCAATTTTTGTACACTATCCTACGGCGCGAGAAGTGCTGGTTTGCTCATCAGATCAAGCCTTAATTCATCTCTGTAATACTTTACAATCTCACGGTTTGACTGTTTATCATGTCCGCAAAGATCAAGACCAAATTGTGGTATTTAATAGTCAAAATGGCACGACTCAAAAATATTCCTTATCATCGTCCAAAAAAGTTATTCCCAAAGTGGAAGAATTGCTGCAACAATTGCAAGAGTTAATTGTGGCTGAACAAAAGCGCACTAATTGCTATTGGATTAAGCTAACCAAAATATCTAGCCTTTATCATCATCAACATAAATTGACTTTGAGCCAGGTAATTGCTGAACACTTTATTGATTTTAAAGTCCAGGATATTTTTCTCAAAAACCCTCTGATTTTTGCGGTACATAAAATCTCAGATCAATCTCAAATTTATGTAACTTTATTTAATGAAAATTTCACGATTTCTACGGATAGCTTACCACCCAAGACTGCCCATAAAAATAAATCAAACACTACACCGACACCAATCAAATCCACCGATGATTTAGAAAATGCGTTAGTTAGTATTATCAAAGAAATAACTAAAAAATCCCCTAATTCTTTAGTGGATGTCTCAATTTTAGCGAGTAATTTTATGACCAAATATCATGTACCTATCAATAAGTTACTTCGCCAATTGAATCATAGCAAAAAATTACCCAATTTTTTGGAGTCTTGCGGTTCCTTTCACCTCAAACAAACCTCCAGAGGTTGGCAGGTTGGTTTATTAAATCCGAACTGAGTTAATTTACCCACGATCGCCTGTCTGTATCTCTTATACTAAAAGGTGGATTGTCTCAATTATGGCCAAATTGTCATCACTAATTTATGGAGTTCGACCACATTCATATCTATGTTGAGGATGCCATAGTATCTCGCAACTGGTTTATCGACAAATTCGGATTTGAGGAGGTGGGACAAAACATCAATGATCACGATCATACAATCACCATGGCCAATGGTCCGATTTATATCCTCCTGTCCTCACCCCGCCACCCACAGAGTCCGGTGGCGAACTTTCTCCGCCAACACCCCCCCGGAATTGCTGATATAGCCTTTCGGGTAGACAATTTATCCGAAACAATAGATCGCGCTATTTCTGGCGGCGCAAAACTTCTGCAACCCGTACAAAGCCATGATAGTGCGATCGCTGCTAGTCAATGGGGAATTATTTCCGGTTGGGGTTCCTTGCAACATTCCCTGATTGAAGTTAAGGCTATTTCCCCCTATAAATGGCTTCCCGGCTGTCAATACCCAATTAAACTAAAGCGATCGCCGATTCATTTAACAGCCATTGATCATGTCGTCTTAAATGTCGAAGTAGGTGATCTCAATGTTGCGGCAAACTGGTACAATTCTGTTTTAGGACTCAACCCCGAACAAAGTTTTAACATTCAAACTGATTACTCTGGCTTATACAGTCAGGTGATGACATCCCCCCAAGGAAAAATTAAATTTCCCATCAATGAACCCGCCTCCCCAAATTCCCAGATTCAAGAATTTTTGAATTTTAACCGAGGTTCAGGAATACAACATATTGCACTGACGACAACCAACATTATTGAAACCGTTGGTTTTCTCAAAAATCAGGGTTTACAATTCTTATCAATTCCCGAAAATTATTATGATACAATCGAGGCTAGGGGAGCTGCTTGCCGACTACAGCAAGATTGGGAACTCGTCAAAAAAAATCAAATTTTAGTAGACTGGCATCCTTCAAATTCAGCATCAATGCTGTTGCAAATTTTCACCCATCCAATTTTTAATCAACCCACTTTTTTCTGGGAATTAATAGAACGTCGTCAGTCAGCACAAGGATTTGGTGAAGGCAATTTTCAGGCTCTTTTTGAAGCGATAGAAAGGCAACAGATAGACCGTAGTTAACCACCCTCAAAACCGCCTATTTATGCTCATACTTAGGAAAATATAATGACTGAACTACGACAAAACTTAATCACTAGAGACTGGGTAATTATTGCCTCAGAAAGGTCTAAAAGACCCCATGAATTTGCGCCCCCCTTGTCTAAACTAGAACCCTTACCTACCTACCGAGATGACTGTCCATTTTGTCCCGGAAATGAACATCTAACCGGAACTCAAGAGTGTTTACGACTGGCTGATAATGGTGGTTGGCGAGTGAGAGTAGTAGGGAATAAATATCCGGCTCTCTCTGATGTTGGTCAACGAGTTCGTCATGGTGAAGGTATCTTTAAATCCCTGTCGGGAGTGGGATATCATGAAGTAGTAATCGAACACCCTCGCCACGATTTAAATATTGCTTTGATGGATATTAAAGACATTAGCAATATTCTCCGGGTCTATCGCCAACGCTATGGCGAACTACGAAAAGACCCTAGAGTTGAAACCATCATTATTTTTAAAAACCACGGAGGAAGTGCTGGGACTTCTTTAGAACATCCTCACTCCCAAATTGCAGCCCTTCCTATTGTTCCCTATCAATGGCGCGATCGCGCTAGAGAAGCAGTCCGCTACTACGATGATACGGGAGAATGTCTTTTTTGTCGCACCCTAAAAGACGAACTCAAAGCAGGCGATCGCATTATTTACGCAGGGGAGCATTTTGCCGCATTTATTCCCTACGCGGCGCTTTCCCCCTTTCATACATGGGTTTTTCCCCGTAATCATGCTTCTTCCTTTGATGAAATTACGGATTTAGAAATAGAGGATTTAGCCCAAACCCTCAAAGTAGTAATGTCTCAATTTTATTTTGGTTTAAACAACCCCGATTTTAACTATACCATTCGTTCCATACCCACGGCTGAACAGCGCACGGATTATTTCCATTGGTATATTGCCATCATTCCCCGCGTTTCCTTAACCGCCGGCTTTGAACTGGGAAGCGGAATGTATATTAATACATCTGTTCCCGAAGAAAGCGCCGAATTTTTACGCTCTGTCAAAATTCCCTCTAGTATTTGAAAGATTGCTGTGGGCTGGTTCTGAGGGCCGCCTACAGGAGCAAAAAAAAGCGACCCAAGAGGCCGCTTATATCTGATGAAAACCGCGTTCTGAATTGTTAGCCTTGTTTTAGACACTAATCCAGTGAGATACTACGAAAGATGAGTGAGCTTTGATGCTCAAAATAGGTAAGTGTTATATATGATCCCAAGTTTTCCCAGATTTGGCAGTGATCGCGATCAAATAAATCAGTGAATTTACTGATGGAAATTGGTGATGGGTTTCATACCCTAAGTGCGATCGCCTCATGGTTAAAGTTGTGTTCCAGATCACATCTTCCGTCAAGCCAAGGATTTAGTTAATAGGCTCGGTATTGCCACCCCTTACCCAACCGGTGCGACCTTCATCAGTGGCGGCGCGAACCCGCTGCCATTGTCTATCCTGGCTATCTTCCAAAACGATAACCTCTTCCTGATATCCGACCCCACCGACCCGGTTAGCATCAAGGCTAGGACTATCCCTGATAATTAACCCAATGGGTTGAACCACGATCGCCCGATAGGTCCCCTCCTCTAATTGTGGCTCAGGTTCAGGCTCAGGCTCAGGAGTAGGTTCAGGAGTAGGGGTGCTGGCTGTTTCAACCACCACTGGTTGATCAGTAGCAAAAGTCGGTCGTTGGGGGAGTTCCGTCAACCTAGCGGCAAAGTACAAAGCGGCGGCCAGAGTTGCGCCCGCCAAAATCAAGATAGCTAGGAACACACCGACTAAAAACTTAAAGATGCCATAAAGACTCATAGTATTTTGGGAAACATTTATTATCTGATCGCGATCGCCAAAAACAATCGGCTCAATGAAACCTGATGATAGCGAACATTGGAACCACATCAAGGCGAGCCACAAATTAAATAACCTAGTCCCCGTCTAAAATAGCTTATTGAGGCTATCTTGTCGGGAAGCCAATCTAGCCTTACCCGCCGCCGCCCAATCCTGTAAAAATTGAATCTGATCGCGAGCAGTACGAGCCAGAGGTATCATTTGACTGGCGGCTTCCAGTATATCCTCAGTGGTGAAATCACGATTTTGACTGAAACCAATGTGCATAGCTTCAATCAAAGTTTGCTCAATTTCCGCCCCAGAGAAATCCGGCGTTTCATAAGCTAGGCGATCGATATCGTAATTTTTGAGACCTTGGGGGCGCAATTTAGTTAGGTGTACCTCAAAAATCGCTTTCCGCTCATCTTGGTTAGGCAAACCCACAAAAAATATCTCATCAAATCTACCCTTACGCAGAACTTCTGGCGGTAAAGATTGGATATTATTAGCAGTAGCCACGACAAAAACCGGAGAAGTTTTTTCAGCCAACCAAGTGATCACAGTGCCAAATACCCGGCTAGTTGTACCGGCATCCCCTTTACCATCAACCCCCGCAAAGGCTTTATCTATTTCATCAATCCATAGGACACAGGGAGCGAGAGCCTCTGCTAACTGAATCATTTGGCGAGTCCGAGATTCCGACTCCCCTACCAGTCCCGCAAACAACCGCCCCACATCTAAACGTAATAAGGGTAAATGCCAATGGTGAGCGATCGCCTTAGCCGTCAGAGATTTACCCGTCCCCTGAATCCCCACCAGTAGCAAACCACGGGGATAGGGCAATCCATACTGTCGCGCCCGTTCCGAAAAAGCGCCGCCCCGCCGCAGTAGCCAATCTTTGAGGTTATCGAGTCCGCCAATATCAGATATATTTTCCTTGGCGGGGTAGAAATCCAAAATTTGAGTTTGGCGAATAGTTTGGCGTTTCTCTTCCAAAATCAGCTCTATATCACTGGGTTGTAGTTCCCCATGATTAGCGATCGCCTTAGCCAAAATCCGGCGAATGCGCTCCAGAGACAGACCCTGAAACGAGCGCACCATTTCATCTAACAGACGTGGCTCTGGGGTTTTTCCCGTTGCCATCAATAGGCTTTCCACCGATTTAGCAATAGTGAGGCGATCGGGCAATGGAAATTCCAGAATCGTGATCACTTCGCTGAGGTCTTCAGCAATAGTAACTTGGGGGGAAATAATCACCAAATTTTTCGGTTGAGACTTGAGGCGACGCGCCAGATTACGGATTTTACGAGAAATGGAAATATCATCTAAAAACCGATGAAAGTCCCGCAAAATAAAAATCGCCGGTGTCGTGTCCGGCACTTTTTCCACAAACTCCAAGGCGAGGAGGGGGTTACGAACTGCAAATCCCATATCATTAGGATTTCCCTCGTTGTAACCTTCTACAAAATCCCACACATAAACTGCTCGATTTCCTTGGTTCAAACCTACCTGCTTGATAGTTAACTCAAGGCGCTCCTCCTCTAATGTGGGAATATAAATCACCGGATAGCGCGATCGCAGTAATAATTCAAACTCCTGGTTAAATTGGCTCATGGCTTTTTTATCCAGATAATTGTTTTTTTAACGCTTCCAAGGCTGCCCAGCGGTGATCTATCGCTGAATCTACTGATTCCGAAACCTCAGTCGGGGCCGTAGGTACTTGACACATCGTGTCACACAGTTGACGACCTGGTAATTCCAAACACAACTGCTGATAAAACCAATCCGTAGGAGAAAAATGCCCTTGAGGGTCTAGGGTTTCCACCAAATCCTCAAAAGCCACCTCCACCTCTTCAGCGATCTGGTAATCAGATGATTTTTCTAACCAGATCGCCTCACTCGTCAGAATTTTCAAGCGGTGGTTGTACTGTTTCAGACAGCGATCGCAAGTCAAAGTTACAATCGTCTCCGCACGACCCTGGACATCCAAAAATGTCGTCTTATGACTAACTCGCATATACCCTCGCACCGGAGTCAGGGTATCCAAACCCGGGATAAACTCCTCAAACTGGAACTCCACCGTCCGCTGATGTGCATTAAGCAAATGAGGGATGTAAATAGCATCCATAATCTTGTGGTCGTCGCTTATTGTGCCAAAATGTTTGTCAGGCTTTCACTTTAATCACTAGACGGCGATCGGGTTCACTCCCCTGACTATAAGTTTCCACACCCTCACTATCCTTGAGAATATTATGGATTAGCCGTCGTTCCACCGAAGATAGGGACTTAATTTCCAACTCTATCCCCGTTTGTCGCACCTGACTCGCCGCATTTTCCGCCAAAGATCTTAACTCTTGGTAGCGGCGGGCGCGATACCCATTTAGCTCCACAGTATAAGCCACTTTTTCACCGTTGTCTTTCCCCAAATTCAGAATCGTATTAACCAAATACTGAATCGAATCGAGTCCCTCACCACCATCACCAATCAGATTTTTAGCCTGTTCAGGGGATATATTGGGACTTTGAATGGTTAACCAGTAGGAGTCTTCCTCCTCTGTAGGGACAACATTACCCGAAATATCTCCGAGTTTTAGGAGTTCCTCTATCCACTCCTGACCTCGACTAATTTGAGTCTTGTCCATTGCTTAGTTTATGCCTTCTTCTTAGAATGTCCGCCTGGTTCAAAAGGAAGTGAAGCACGTCCACTTTCACCTGGTTTCTTGTCTTTTTTGTCTTTTTTGCCGGTTTGTCTCTCCGACTCCTCCACAATTTTCTGGAGATTTTCCGGTAAAGGTTCTCGCGACAAGATAAACGCCTGACCTGTTTGGAAAATATTAGCAATCAGCATATACAGTAAAACACCAGCCGGTAGTGGGAAGAAGAAAAACATCCCCGTAAATAAAACTGGCGTGATTTTGTTAACCGTATCTTGTTGAGGATTACCCGAACTACCTTGATTTTGACCAGAGAGGACCTGGTTAATATACAAACTAATCCCGAATCCCAAAATCATGCCCACTATATCCCAGTGGATATTACCATCATCATCAAAAGCTCCTACCCGTCCCAAGGCATCAATAAACAAAAATCCCTTATCAGCAGCAATTCCTTTCAGGCTGGCTTGGATTGTCACTTCACCCGGTTTGACAGCTACCAAATTCCCTTCATCATCAATCTGAACCTTATCTTCCCCTTTAGTTACCATCCAATGGGGTTTAACTTTGGGGTTTTCGTAACTATCCAGCTTTGACTGTAGACTTTCCCCTTGTGCTGTTTGAAATTTCACCTGGGTTTTTTGTCCCACTGCCAAATTATTGCCAGTATCAATCAAAGCCTGTACGGAAGAGTGAACACCATCTGCTACATAAACATTCTGAGCCTTACTCTTATATATTTGCGGTTGAATTTGCTCAATTTGTTCTTGGGGAAAAATTTGCAGGTCAATGGCGTAGTTAACATCCGAGAAGGGTGATCCTCGCAGGGTAGCAAACAAAGCAAATAGAATTGGCATCTGTAGCAGTAGTGGAAAGCAACCCGCCAGAGGATTACCCAATTCCTTATATACTCTGCTCATCTCTTCCCGTTGTTTCACCGGGTCATCTTTATAGAGCTTTTGGATTTTGTCCACTCGCTCTTTCATCAGCGGTTGTGTCACCTTCATCCGCCGCATATTCCGAATTGACCCGGCATTCAGCGGATATAGTGCAAAACGAATCACCAGAGTTAAGGCTACGATCGCCAAACCGTAACTAGGGACGATCCCGTAGAAAAAATCCAGGATCGGTAACATCAAATTGTTGGAAAGAAACCCAATACCAAAGTCCATGCGTCAAGAGTTAACCTAGCTGCTTGATTTTTTATACAAATTTTAACAATTAAGTTCCCAGGGTGGAACTTTTTTGCGCCATCTGATTGAATCTATATTTCCTGATTGTCTATGACCACAAGGAAATATAATCAACCACTATGGGTGAATTTTAAGTTACTGACCGATCACACCCGGCGATCTTCCCTGTTTTTGAGCAATTTTTTCACTAATGTAGTCGTAAAGCTCTCTAAATCTCGGTAAAGCTCTTAGTTCCAGACGGTTGCCATTTTTCAGGGTTAGCACCATATCTCCCCAGGCTCCGAATCCCCTAGGCACTTTGGCGACACTCACAATTTCTGAGTACACCACATCAGTGCGATCGCGTCCCATCCATCCTCCAATCACAGAAACCCGGCGGTTAGTAATACGATAACGCAGCCACAGTGCGCGGACCACTGCTCCCACAGTCAAAGGCAAGCCGATAATCGTAAATCCGATCAGTAAATTTATAATCAGATCACCAATATGGGGCCCACCTTCATAAAAGCTCTCCTCCCGAATGCCCATGTAAAACCTCTGCTTGTACTAACAACTTTTCTAATTCTCGCAGAATTTCTGCATAATTGCACTCGATCGCCGTTGGCTTGACCACAATCACCACATCCCAACCTGGCGAGATTGTTGGTAATAACTGTCGCAGTCCCGCTCTAATTTGTCGTTTGAGCAGATTTCGTCGCACCGCACGCTTGCTAACCTTCTGACTGATAGAAATACCAAACCTACTCGCGGGGACCCCTGCATCCATCTCAGGCGGAACTAACCGTTTTAATGCTCTCAGGGTTAAATGAGCAGTTTTACGATGTAGTCCCCTAGTATAGACTGCCTTAAAATCTTTGGGAGCGCGCAGTCGATTTACTTGAGGCAACATTTTGATTTGATCAGTTATAGCAGTGGATACCTAGACCAGCGAGGGCGCATCACCCGGCGGGAATAGAAGCTAGGGCTCATATCAATCGCCAAGCGTGAGCCCATCGCTTGCGTATCAGGGTTATGACCACTGCTTTGACACTCCCCCAAATCCATTGAAAGTCTGCCACCAGTGAAACGGATATCCCTTAAACAGATAACCGTGACCGTCCTTTTTTCCGGCGAGACCTAATCACCGCACGACCATTTCTCGTCCGCATCCGTACCCGAAACCCAGATACTCTCTTTTTCTTACGGCTAGTTCCTTTGAGTGTTTGTTGAGCCATTTGCCTATCCTCCCACAATCAGTGTTAAAATCACAATCTCTAATTGTAGCACATACACTGATACATTTACGCGGCATTTTTCCGGTTGTTCCCGGACAATGCAACGATAGCACTATTACCCGTTAAGGTAACAGAGGCGGTATCCCGCAAAGCTTTTAGAAAGATTCCAAAAGCACCGTTCCAGTCCCGTGGTAGAGTGAACCCGCACTCCGGACATCGGAACACTTTTGAGCCACCTAGCTGGGAATGGACATGACCACAGTGAGTACAGGTTTTGCTGGTGTATTCTTCGGTCACATCTACAACTGTTCAGTTATTTCCCCTTGATGTCTCAGGGTTAGTTTGAATCGATAATGCGCCCATTTCAGCATGGCGCGGGCAGTCTTAGACCTGATTAGACGCTTCACCTTGGCAACCATATTGGAAGTCTCGAAGGTGGGCCCAAAAATCAGGCTGTGTTATGGGATGGCCAGGGATGCGACCCAATCAACCAAGGGGTTGAAGTCCTCACCGGGTAGTCCCCACGCCCATTTCAGCTCGATTTCATACCCGAAGGTCTCGCACCATACTTGGTATTATACCGTATGGCCGTAAAATGTTAACCTAATTTGAGATTAAATCATGCTCCAGAAAACCTGACAGCAAGTTGGTTGAGCGATAATCAACTCAACCGCCCCAGCATCTGTTAATCAATACTGAGGACCCAAGTACCAACATAGCGCAACAGAGGCACATCACCGGGACTGCGAACATTAGCATTAAAGTGGAACATCCCGCCAAAAGTAGGATTTCTGACGTTTGACATCACAATTTCTAAAGACTGTCCGGCTGGGATGGGTTCTTCTGGATAGATTTCAAGAAAATTGTTTTCGGCATCCCAGATCACGTCCTCTAGGGGAATTGACTGATCACCGATACGAACCTCAATGCGCTCTGGGTCAAATCTACCCTCGAAATGCTCAGGATACGAAATCGAGATCAGAGCCACAGCCATATTTAACTTCCTAGACGGAATTCTTAATCTGTAGCGGTCCCGGCGACCAGAGCGGCCACTTTGTAGAAAGAAATTGAGCAAATTCGCCCTTTCCGGTCCACCAAACAAAGTCACACCAGGACCTGATTGCGCCATAACCAGAGTCGGAAAAGCTCCCAACAAAAAGCCAGTCAGTGTCAAACCAGAAACTAGAGAACGGATTTTCATTGATACAAACTCCTGCGATAAGTGTAACGGCGGTAACAATTTGACTTATGGTTAAAGGATTATTTTCGAAATAAAGACAAACTAAAGATATCAATCAATGGGAACAACTACGATTATGATGTCAAACTAGACACTCATTCTGACACAATCATCATCATTGTGTCGAGTTGCTGTGGTAGCAGTGATTAGCCTGTTGTAGCAAAGGTTGCACATTTTGATTGATTAGCTACTTCAACCCAGACGGCCAGCTAGGTGGGGTGCTGTCAGATGTAGTGGTTGTCATCAAAAAATGACAAATGTTCTGATATGACGCGCTTTCCCAAGGCAGATCAAATTTCGATCGCTATCATGGAATCCTGTAGGGACGGGTTTCGCTCGTCACTAATCAATTGCCACAAACAAATAGCAGTGCTAAACCCGAAAGGAGCGCGAAAAGATTTTGGTCAAGCCGTCGAAAAGGGACGGAGTTTGAGATATAGGAGTTTTTGATGAAAATTGCGATCGCCAAAGAACTTAATGTTAATGAACGCCGAGTGGCCCTGATACCGGACGTAGTATCTCGTCTGGTGAAAGAAGGCTTAGAGATTTATGTGGAAGCCGGAGCAGGAGAAGGGTCTTGTTTCTCGGATGCTCTGTATGAGCAGGCGGGAGCCCACGTGATTACGGACTCAGCCAAGTTGTGGGGAGAAGCCAATATCCTGCTGAAAGTGAGTCCGCCACAAGAAGACGAAGTTGGCAAAATGGCTGAGGGGGCAGTATTAATCGGATTTCTCAACCCCTTGGGAGAGCCAACCCTGATCCAAAAATTAACCGATCGCCGGGTGACAGCCTTCAGTATGGAAATGGTCCCCCGCACCAGTCGCGCTCAAAGCATGGATGCCCTATCCTCCCAGGCTAATATTGCCGGATATAAGGCAGTTCTGATCGCGGCGGCGAATTTGCCTAAATACTTCCCGATGCTGACCACGGCAGCCGGAACCATCAGACCGGCTAAGGTCTTAGTTCTAGGGGCGGGGGTAGCCGGACTACAAGCGATCGCCACAGCACGGCGTTTAGGAGCGATCGTAGAAGCCTTTGACATTCGCCCAGAAGTCAAAGAACAAGTCCAAAGTTTAGGGGCTAAATTCGTAGATGTCACCTTAGAAGAAGATACGGTGGCGGAGGGAGGCTATGCCAAAGAAATCTCAGAGCAAGCCAAACAACATACCCAGGAAGTGCTAACCCAGCACGTGGCTGCCTCTGATGTGGTGATTACTACGGCTCAAGTTCCCGGCAAAAAAGCCCCCGTTTTAGTCAACGCTAACATGGTGGCTCAAATGAAACCCGGTTCAGTGATTGTAGACCTAGCCGCCGAACAGGGGGGAAATTGCGAAGGTTCAGAACCAGGTAAAAACATCCAGAAAAATGGTGTCACCATCATGGGACCCATTAACCTGCCAGCCTCGATGCCTGTTCATGCCAGCGAGGTATATGCTAAAAACCTCTCAGCCCTCTTAAAGCTGATGGTAACCAAGGAGGGAGAACTTGATCTAAACTTCGCAGATGACATCCTCGATGGAGCCTGTGTTACCCACGGCGGGGAAATTCGTTCCCAACGGGTTAAAGAGGCTTTGGGAGTTCCTGTGGGTCAATAGTACAGACCACAGGCATCTCTAGCCTCAAGGGTATCAGGTCTATACTCCCCTATTTGTGAGGGGGGAGCCGCTCCCCCCGCTGGGTCACTGGGTAAAAGTACGGTGACGAACAGCTAGACGCTTTCCAAGCTACTGGAGATATTGAATGACAACAGAAACTCTGATTTCGGCTTTATTTGTTTTTGTCCTGGCATCATTTGCCGGGTTTGAGGTGATTACGAAAGTGCCACCAACCCTACACACTCCCCTAATGTCTGGCGCTAATGCCATCTCAGGAATTGCGGTTTTAGGGGCGATTATTATTGCCGGAGAACAGGATTGGAACATCACGGTGATTCTGGGTATTGTGGCTGTGGTGTTGGCTACTATTAATGTTGTGGGTGGCTTTTTGGTTACTGACCGGATGCTGCAAATGTTCAAGAAAAAGGAGGTTAAAGCATGATCGACTTTCTACCAACAGGCATCGAGTTGAGTTATTTGGTGGCGGTAACCCTGTTTTTCTTTGGTCTGAAAAAGTTGGGGTCTCCAGCAACGGCTCGCAATGGGAATATCTTGGCATCTATTGGGATGTTAATTGCGATCGTGGCTACTCTTCTTAATCAGCAGGTTCTCAACTACGGCACAATTCTGATAGCGATCGCCATAGGTTCCGCTATTGGTGGCATCGCCGCCTATAAAGTCGAAATGACTGATATGCCTCAGATGGTCGGTTTGTTTAACGGTCTCGGTGGTGCTGCTTCTTCTATGGTGGCTGTAGGCGAGTTCTGGCGCTATTTAGCCACCGCTGATGCTCCCCCGCTACCAACTACTGTTACAGCGGTGTTAGGGGTTTTAATTGGCGGTGTCACCTTCACAGGCTCCCTCATCGCTTTTGCCAAACTGCAAGGGATTATGAGTGGCTCTCCGATTCTGTTTCCCTTGCAACAACCCTTTAACCTAGCCCTGTTAATTGGCTTTGTAAGCGCAAGTGTTTATATCTGTGTACAACCCTTCAACGTCCCTGTTTTCCTGGCTTTAGTGGGCATTTCTCTGGTGCTGGGAGTGCTTTTTGTTATCCCCATCGGTGGCGGGGATATGCCTGTGGTGATTTCCCTGTTAAACTCCTTCTCAGGGTTAGCTGCTAGTGCGGCGGGTTTTGTGGTGATGAATAACCTGCTGATCATTGCTGGGGCTTTGGTAGGTGCTTCTGGTATTATCCTTACGGTGATCATGTGTAAGGCGATGAACCGCTCGATTACCAACGTCCTATTTGCTGGGTTTGGTACGGGTGAAGGTACAGCCGCAGCGCCTAGCGCTTCTGGTGGTGCAACCAATAAGAGCGTTCGCAATATCGACCCGGAAGAAGGGGCGATGATGTTGGGGTATGCTCGGTCTGTGGTGATTGTTCCCGGTTATGGCATGGCTGTAGCTCAGGCACAGCACTCGGTTAAGGAACTGGTGGATATGCTAGAATCCTTGGGGGTGGATGTTAAATATGCGATTCACCCGGTGGCGGGACGAATGCCGGGACACATGAACGTTCTGTTAGCCGAGGCGAATGTTCCCTATCCGCAGTTGTATGATATGGATGACATCAACCCCCAATTTGAACAGACTGATGTGGCTTTGGTGATTGGGGCTAATGATGTGGTTAACCCGGCGGCGCGGGAAGATAAAAATAGCCCCATCTACGGAATGCCGATTCTGGATGTTGACAAAGCCAAGCATACTATTGTGATTAAGCGTGGTATGAGTACGGGATTTGCTGGGGTTGATAATGATTTGTTCTACAAGGACAAAACTATGATGCTATTTGGCAGCGCTAAGGATATGGTTGCTAAGTTGGCTTCTGAGGTTAAACAACTCTAGGCTGTTCCCATAATTTCCGGTTCTACTGACATCCTTCGAGTCCCATGGACGGCGGGGGATGTCTGTCTGTATTGGGGTTTTATTTTAGGCTTCTCAGGAGTTCGGCTACGACGCGCCGATAGTCTGATGCTGCTTCTCTGGCATTTTTGCTGCGAGACCTAATAATGGAAACGCCTTCTAGGGGACAGCGTTCATGGGCTTTGTAGGAGCGAATAAAATTCTGGAAAACTGGAATACCTGATTCCCGCAAGGACTTTTGAGCCTCAAAAGCATCTCCAATACTGCGGGGGTCAACTTTGGTGAGCAGGACTTTATAATCAATGTTAATGGGGGCGACGCGATCGCGTACAGTAGCCATTAAAGCTACTAAATCCATGGGTGCGGCTTGGCTGGGTAAAATTAGATAATCAGCTACCTGGACTACGGCGGCTAGGGATTCGGATTTCAAGGCTGGGGGAGTATCGACGACAATCATTTGCACCTGTTGAACTTTCCTTAACTGTTTCAGGAGACTGGGATTGGTTTCTTCTGAGACATCAAAGGGCATTTCTCCCTGTTCAACCCACCACATAGCAGAACCCTGGGGGTCTGTATCTACTAGGAGGGTTGAGAAGTTGCTGGAAAGTATAGCCGCGAGATTGACAGCGGTTGTGGTTTTACCAACTCCACCTTTCCCATTGGCGATCGCTAAAATTGTCGGCATTCTATCTGAATCGGATAACTTGCTTAGAAAACATACCACGAAAGGTGGTTTGGTAGCGCTTCGGCGATCGCCTCCCCGTACCAGAAAGCCCCAAGATAGGGAGAACAGGCCTCTTCTACTTTGGGGTTATGGGTTAACTGGTCGGACGTTCAATCACGCCGCCACCTAGGAGTAAATCTTCGGAGTACCATACAGCCGCCTGACCGGGGGTAATGCCGAAAATAGGCTCATCAAAAATCAGTCGGACTCTGCTACCAATTTGGGGGTCTGCTTCGGAAGATAAAGGAACCACGGTTACGGGTAATGGCTTACTGCGATAACGAATTTGTACCTCGGCGCGGATAGGTTCAGAAGGCGGCGCAATGGATACCCAATTAACGCGCCTAATAGTGCATTCGGTTTGAGTCATGCGATCGCGATCGCCAACTACTACCCGATTGCGTCCGGGGTCAATACTCAGGACATATAATGGCTCTGCTGCCGAAATTCCCAAGCCTCGGCGTTGACCGATAGTATAGTGGTGGATGCCATCATGTTCCCCCAAAACCCGGCCTTCCGTATCGACAATTTCGCCTTTTTTCCCAGTAATATATTTATCTAAAAAGGCGCGCATAGAACCATTCGCCTCCACCAAACAGAGGTCTTGGCTTTCGGGTTTATCAGCAGTTTTCAGGTTATACTGAGCGGCGATGCGTCTAGTTTCGGATTTCGGGACTTCTCCCAAGGGAAAAACCACACCCGCGAGTAGATCCTGAGTTAAATCATACAGAAAATAAGACTGATCCTTAGTGCGATCGACGGCTCGTTTTAACTGATGGCGATCGCATTGTGAATTATAGGAAACCCTAGCATAGTGACCGGTAGCGATGTGGTTAATATTTAACTCCGTAGAAGCATAACCCAGCATCGGGCCAAACTTAACCGCACGATTACACTGGGAACAGGGTAAAGGAGTAATCCCCGCCCCATATCCTTCCACCAAATAATCAATAATATGGGTTTGGAACAGATCTCGGCTATCGACAATATAATGGGGGATGCCAAGCTGTTCGCAGATATGGGCTGCATCTACCATACCCTCGGAACAGCATTGACCCTTACCCCGCATTAACCATAGGGTTAACCCCACCACCTCATATCCTTGGTGATGCAGAATCGCCGCTGCTGCGGAACTATCAACCCCTCCTGAAAGACCAACAACAATTTTTTGCATTGAAATTATCGCCTCTACCAATTCCACCCGTCGCGACACGACTATACAATAAATTATATGTTATCAGATCGATGGGTAGTAGGTTCGCGCTCCGGGAAACTCCCCCAATTTCCCCCCCGATACTATGAGCCACGACTAAAACGGGGTTTCTGTGCTAAATATCGGTAAGGAAACAGTTGTTGAGTTACAGCTTGTTCACCAGTCGCTTAATACATTGCCCTGACCTTGTTCACCAGTCGCTTAATACATTGCCCTCACCCTAAATCTGGATCCCAGAGTGGGATCCAGATTTTGAGAGGTGATCAGATGATTTCTGAACAGGCTGTAATTGGCGATCGCCACTTAACTTTGAAAAATCAGTCAATCCCATTGATAGCCATGACCCAAGTATTTAATAGTACCGCCTCCGCCCTCTGTTACTCAATTATTTGCGATCGCACCCCCACCGAGGAAACCCGCGAATTTTATCATAATGATGTCGTGCGATTTGTCCTGGAACAACATAGGCGAATGCCCGATTATCTGCAATTTCCCATCTGGCTATTAACCGTTATTTTCGACTGCTGGGGATGGCTAAACGCCTCACCCTTTCATCGTCAACCCCACCAGCTTCGTCGCCAACAAATCGAAGCCTGGAAAAATTCCCCTTTTAGCCCCTGTCGGGATTTGATGCGCTTTTATGAGAGTTTAGTGGTACTGTGTTGGCAATCTTTGGTTAATTCCAATCAATGCGATCGCCATGTTTGAACCCCAATCCTGTGAAATTGCCGTCATTGGTTCCGGTCCTGGGGGTGCAATTACCGCCTGTTTATTAGCCGAAGCCGGACGGGATGTGCTACTTATCGAAGAAGGCGCTTTTCTTCCCCTAGAGTCCTGTGCGCCCTTTTCCCAGGAGGAAATGGTGCAGAAATATCGCAATGGGGGGTTAACAGCAGCCCTAGGAACCCCCAAAGTTCAATATGTCGAAGGTCGCTGTGTGGGGGGAGGTAGCGAAATCAACAGCGGGCTGTACCATCGAACCCCGGCGCAGATATTGGAGAGGTGGCGGACTGAGTTTGAGGTGGAAGGCTTAGAAGATGCTGACCTGTTACCCCATTTTCTAGCCTGCGAAGAGGCTGTTACTGTCTGTTCCCTACCAGGAAAACCCCCCGCCGCCTCTCTGAAACTCCACGAAGGCGCTATCAAGTTGGGCTGGGAGTCCCTAGAAGTGCCGCGCTGGTTTCGCTATGAAACCCAGGATGACCCGAATTTACCACCCAAGGGAACCCGCCAGTCAATGACTAAAACCTTTATACCTCGCGCTTTACGGGCGGGGTGTAGGTTGCGCTCAGAGACGCGAATTAACCGAATTGGTCGCCGAGGTCAAAAGTGGACTATGTGGGCTAATACGGGCGAAATTGAGGCGGAAACGGTGTTTATCTGTGGCGGGGCTATCCAAACCCCGGCTTTGTTGCGGCGCAGTGGGATTACTGACAATATTGGGAATTCTCTACAACTGCATCCGACGGTTAAGGCGATCGCTCAATTTTCCGAACCTGTTAACGCCCTTGATATGGGGGTTCCCGTCCATCAAGTTAAGGAGTTCGCCCCCCGGTTCAGTTTTGGCTGTTCGATTAGTTCCCCCCCTTACCTGTCGGTGGGAATGGTGGATCATCCTGAGTATATGGGGGAGGTACACCGCCACTGGGAAAATATGGCGATTTATTATGCCATGATTACCGCCTCCGGTCGGGGGTCGGTGCGTACCCTCCCCGGTTTTCGCGATCCTTTGGTGCGCTATCGCCTCACGGGTGAGGATTTGCGAAATTTGGGTGAAGGTTTGCGGAAATTGTCTCAACTGCTATTTGAGGCGGGGGCGATCGCAGTTTATCCCAGTTTGTCCGGTTTTGGGCGGTTGAAGAGAGACGATGGCGATCGCATCCCGGAAATTCTCCCGGCGGCGAGTACCAATTTGATGACGGTTCATCTGTTTTCCTCCTGTCCTATGGGAGAAAATCGTCGCCTGTGTGCGGTCGATTCTTTTGGCAAAATTCATGGCTTTGAGAATCTTTATATTGCTGATGGGAGTCTGTTATGTACCGCCCCCGGCGTGAATCCTCAAGGGTCGATTATGGCGATCGCTCGACGGAATGCGTTACAGTTTTTAGACAAACTTTAGCTGTTGAATAATTACCAACTGCCAAAACTGTTCTAATTTATGCCATCAATAATGTTGTTAATTCCCCGGAAAATAACAATTAGACCCACCACGGCTTTCTACCTGATTCCGGTTGTCATTTTAATAGCATTTGTGATCATCTACGGCGTGAGAGTTCCCCACTGGGATGAATGGGCGATCGCCACCATCTTTGAGAAAATAGCCCAGGGAAAAGCTGGGTTAAGCGATTTTGCCGAAATGTACAATGATCATCGCTACTTTTTCCTGAGATTAATTATCGTCCCCTTGGCATTTATTTCCGGTTGGGAGAAGATTTATGAAATCTTAATCGGGGTGTTATTTGCCATCCTTAACGGGATGTTAATTGTCAAAATTTCTCGCCAATGTTATCCAGATATTTCGCACTCCCGCCAATTCCACATTATTAATGGTCTATCCTGTCTGATTCTGTTTTCCCTAGGACAGTATCAAAATTGGCTGTGGGGATTACAATTGGGGATATTTCTAGTTAATCTGTGTGTGACAACTTCTCTCTGGGTTCTCAATTCACCGCCAGCCAAAAATAGCCTAATTTTGGCGACTCTACCCATCCTCATTGCCAGCTTCACATTAGCCCAAGGCATTATAGCATGGTTGGCGATTTTACCCACAGTTTTTTTAAGCCATACTCCCATCAAATCAGGATTAAAAAACAGCCTGATATGGCTAGGATTATTTGCCATTACTACCGCCGTTTATTTGCTGGGATATGACAGCAACAATCCCAGCAACTTTAACCTGTTGTATCTGCTCAATCATCCAGTGTTTTGGGTGCGGTTTTTTGTCACCCTATTAGGAGCGCCTCTAGGTTTCTATTCTGTGCCATTAGCCAATATTTTGGGGGTTTTGGTATTATTCAGCTTTGGGGGTGCGATCGCCTGGGGATATCAAAAAAACGGGTTCCAATTTTTAAAAACTGTCGCCCCCTGGATTAGTTTAGCATTGTTCGCCTTACTATTTGCAGCCATTACCACTTTTGGCAGGGTTGAAGCCGCATTATTTACCGATTTAGGGTTAGATTTTGCTTTGAGTTCCAGATATATCAGCAATTCCCTCTTTTTGTGGGTAGCGGTGTTACAAATTGGGTTATATTTCGCCAATGGAGAGGTTCCCCTTCTTCCCGGTAAACGGGGATTAACTGGTGTAGCGATCGTGATAATTTTTCTAACCGCAATTAATTCAGTATATGCCATTAACGAAGGTCAAGAATATCGGCAAATTTCTCAGCAGATAACCAGATGTCTGAAGGTGATCCAAGTTTGGGACGATCGCTCTCCTCACTGCTGGCACTGGTTTGAAATTATCCCCTCTCGCGATCGCTTTAAACAAACAGCGATCGTCTTAAATGATTTGGGATTTATTGACAGTCCTCAACTACAATTTATCAAGAGTTCCGAAAATTATGGTGCGATCGTCTGGGACAATTCCCCAGGTGTGTTTTCCCAAAACCATGAAAATGGCTGGATTATATTGCACGGAAAATTACAACTTAATCCCCAGCTAGTTAATGACAATAATCAGCTGATGATACTTTCCAGGTCTTCAGAAGCCACAGCAATTTCTTACCCAGAGATTGACCAACATTTTTTTGGGGCTGCCATAGAAACAGCAGTTTTTAATCTGTATGAAAATACATCAATTCAAGCATGGATCAAGATAGGGGAATCCTCAGAATTACTACCTTTGGCGGGAGAAACTCAGATTAAAGTAGTTCTTGATGGCATCCCTAACCCCGGCTTTAACCGCCAACCTGAAAGCATTTACGGCTATATTAACCTCCCCCTCGCCACCTTAACTTTAAACCCAGGCGATCGCTTTATGCTAAACGGTTGGGCGGCGTTTGGCGATCGCGACCAACAACCCGATCGCGTCTTTTTTTCATATAGCGACCAGGACTTTTTCTTCGCCGACACTGCGATCGATTTGGAGACCCCCCAGGTGGCCGAATATTTCCATAGCGATCGCTACTCAAAATCTGGTTGGATCGCTGAACTTTCCGCGCCGGATATTCCCCCCGGAGAAACCACTATTCACGCTTGGGTTTATGATCCTGATAGGGGGGAGTTTGTCACCCTACAACGAGAAATTCCGTTAATTATTCTAGGAGGACCAGAGAGAGACCATGAGTGATCTAGTTTTAGTTACAGGTGCATTAGGCTGGTTGGGATTCAGTTTGGTCAAAGCCCTAGTTAAAGGACTCCCAGATATTGAGGCTTTTTCCCAACCCAGAAATAATCAGATTATTCGCTGTCTAATTTTACCCGGTCAAGACCCCGAAATTTTGAAAAACCTCTCCGATAAAATTGAAGTGATTGTCGGAGATTTGCGAAATCCCCAAGACTGCGATCGCTTTTGTGAAAATGCGAATCATGCCATTCTATTTCATACCGCCGGAATCATTCACCCTCCGCGCGTTTCCGAATTTTATCATATAAATGTCAACGGAACCCAAAACCTGTTAAATTCCGCCGTCACCAATCGCGTCAAAAGGGCTGTGATTGTCTCTTCTAATTCTCCCTGTGGTTGCAATCCCCACCCCGATCATTTATTTGATGAAAAATCCCCCTACCATCCCTATATGAATTATGGCAAATCCAAAATGCTGATGGAGTTAGCCGTTATGTCCATGCAGGAATCAGGAAAAATAGAAACCGTTATCGTCCGTCCGCCCTGGTTTTACGGGCCAAACCAACCCCCCCGACAAACCCTATTTTTCCAAATGATTCGGGATGGAAAAGGTCCCATTGTAGGAGATGGAAATAATTTGCGATCGATGGCTTATATAGACAATCTCTGTCAAGGACTTTTGCTATCAGCCGAATCCGAAAAAGCCAACGGTGAAACCTACTGGATAGCCGATAATCGCCCCTATTCCATGAATGAAATTATCGATACAGTCGAGAAACTGCTAGAATCCGAATTTAACCAAACTTGCGCCCACAAACGTTTAAAATTACCCGGAATTACCGGAGATATTGCCACCTTAGTTGATGGCACTTTGCAGAGTTTAGGATTATATCAGCAGAAAATTCATGTATTATCAGAAATGAATAAAACTATCGCCTGTTCCGTCGCCAAAGCCCAACGAGAATTAGGCTATTCTCCTACAGTTTCCCTAGAAGAAGGAATGCGTCGTAGTCTGAAATGGGTGTTCGAGAATTACCGAGGAATTGATAACTAATGGCTGATTATATCATCGTAACCGAGGGATTAACCGCTACAGAAGCCACTGCAGCCGTCGATAACTTATCCCCTTATTTTAAAGCCGTAATCTGTCAGTTAGCCGCCGATGCTGAACCCAATTCTCGCGTGTTTGTTGCGCCTGGTAATCCCTTCGGACATTCCCAATCTGAGGAAGATTATGCCGGGGAATTTCTCCAGCAATTGCGCCCAGATTTACAGGTTTTAGTTCCCCAAAATGTCCGAGATAAAACCTATTTAGATACCTTTGATAATGCGCGGGTATTGCGTTATTGGTTAAAGCAGGAAAAATATTGGCCCCTATACTCAGTAATTTTATACTGCAATAAACCCCACAGTTTCCGAAGTAGGATCATGTTTAAATCATGTGATTTTCCGGTGCAAAAAGTAGTAGGTTGTCGTCCTGAGAAGGTTGATAATTCTATGGCGATCGCCCCTCGATTATGGTTTTATAATTACCCGCCGATCCAATTCCTTTACGAATTAGCCACATTAGTTTACGATGCTGGGAGAGTCATTATTTGGAAGGTTAGCGGTAGTCCATAAAAACTTGTAAACAACTTCTATTTTGATAAGAGAGTCTCCAAACTGATAGTCATTTGATTGGTAACTTTCAAGTGTTTAATCTTGATTTTATCTTGTTCCCTTAAAAGAGTACGACAAGTTAACAAATCAGTTTGATTATTTAAAATTGAATACAATTGACTATTGTTATCTATCAAATTGCTTTTGAGATAAAACAAAATACCTTTAAAATCTATATATATGGTTTCCTGATGATAACCTTGAATTGGATTTAAGTGATTGTTTAAAGTCAGTAAAATATACATCCTACTCATACCATCGGCAAATTTACCCTCAATATTTTTTAAAACAGAGTCATGATAATTTTTCACATTTATGGAGGATTTTAATTCAATTAAAATAATCATCAATCTATAAATTTTTTCATCAATCAAATTTTGTGTTGTATCCTGATATTTTTGTAATACTAAAATAGCACATTCAGGAGTTTTACTTTGGGTTGAGATACCGGGTATAGGTTTTTCTAAATCAACTTTCCAAATTTTTTCAACTGTAGATTTATCATTATGATAATCCAATTGGTCAATCTTAATTGAGACTAGACGATTATTTGAGTAGTTCTTATTTTTATTTTCTTCGATTTCTATTATTTCATCATCACGGACTGGAATTTCAACTATAAATTGTTCATTAGTTACAGCCTTATGTACTTCATCTCTCAGCAATAATATATCCTGATTGCCAGGATTATTTAAATAATAATGTTTCCTATTTTTTGATTTTTTACTCATCTTTAAACTAGCAAATTAAAAATCATCCTGTTGGCGGTAAATATAATCAGTCAGAATCCGCAGAGATTTATCTACATTATCTTCAACTTTTCGGAAATCTCTAAAATAAATGCCATAGTCATCACTTTGATAATCAACAATTTTTTCTCCCGTAAAAAAATAAACTCCTACTTTTTCCTGGGAAACCGAAATAGATAGATCAACATATTGAAGTTGATCAGCTTCGATGATTTGTCCAACATCAACTTTATATTCATTTTTCAGAACATCTAAATAGATATAATTATTAATCGCATTAGCTAAAATTGGACTGTGTGTCGTAATTAACACCTTATTATCATTTTCACTAATAAACTGTAGTAGTATATTTAATAAATTTATTTGATTTTCAGGATGTAAATTTTCCTCCGGTTCATCCATGATCAGAAAATTATTCTTTTCATTTACCCAATATTTCAGATACAAATATAGAAGCGTTAATTGATTGACAGAAGAAGACGCTAAATACATTGGTAAATCAAGGTTACTGACATCTAACTTAAAAGCAAATTCGATTGGTGCTATTCCTTCTTGACTCATCAGATTAATTTCGCCACCCATAATTTTCTGTAATTTTTGAACAAGATTTAGATAAAATTCTGGTTTTACTATGGGCAACTTCTCATTAAGAGAATAGAGACTTTCAATAATTTTATTAATTGGTTCTGTATAAGGTCTATTACTAATATTTAAGTCTTTAATTTCCGACAAATTAATTCTTTCATCATCCTGTTTAGTTTCCATTAAAGTTAGCAATTTATCCACAATTTGTTCACGTTCTTTTCTTTCAATCTTATAAATATAACGATAAAATATAGGTAAAAAACTACGACTAGCAGGCAAGAAAAAAGTTTCATGCTCATATTGTAGCAAAATTAAAATTATACTTTTAATTAATATGCTTTTTTTGCCTGCAATTAAATATCTATCAACAATTGTGCGAGGTACAAAATCCAAAAAATCTTCAGGAATCTTTTTTTCCTCAATTTGGAATCGTAAAGAGTTATTGTCTTTTTTTATCTCTAAATAATTAGAATCAATCTTATTATCATCACTGGCTTTTATGGTAAAACTTGCTTGTAAATCTCCTCGCTTTATTTCATCAATACTGGCTTCAAAGTCAAGTGATATATTATCAAATAATTTGGATGCTTGTAAATCTTTAAAAGTGTGCTTCTTTAAAGCATCCCTTAAAAAGGAACTATAGCTTATGATGATTTTATCAATTAATTCCTGATTAACTTCAAAGTGTTTGGCGTTTTTCAGAAGATTATCTTCAATAATGTCTAAATTATTTTGAGCAAAATTGTTGATGATTCGTTGATTAAAAATAGTCCATAATAATTGAGATACATAACTTTTTCCACTATTGTTATATCCTACAAAAACTAACAAATTTTTTGACAAATCAATGGCTTTACTATTGTTTTTAATCGGCCCAAAATTTTTGATAATTAATTTCATATTAATCCTTGTGGAAATAACTTTGACTATATCTTAATCTGTGATTTTAGCAAATTTTGATAATTTTGTGCAACTTCAGCTTACCAATATTAGTAGTTGTCCTCCAAAGGTTTCTGTTAAAATTCCTTTACGAATTGGCCACATTGGTTTACGATGCTGGGAGAGTCATTATTTGGAAGGTTAGCGGTAGTCCATGAAACATCTGGTAACAGGGGGTTCCGGCTTTTTAGGAAATCTGATCGCCCGTCGGTTGTCGCAACGGGGAGAAGAAGTCAAAATACTAGATATTTGGGAAGATCCAACTCGCCCCCAGGATATTGAATATATTAACTGCGATATTCGCGATCGCCAAGGTGTCGCCGCCGCCATGAAAGGGGTTGATATCGTTCATCATAATGTCGCTTTAGTTCCCCTTACCAAGTCGGGAAATAAGTTTTGGGAAGTGAATGTCGAAGGGAGTCGGATCGCAGCTGAGGAAGCTGCTAAAGCCGGGGTTAGCAGTTTTATTCACATGAGTTCTAGTGCCTTATTTGGCGACCCAAAATGTCCCATTACTAACGATACTCAACCCCAACCTGTGGAGATTTACGGACGCGCAAAATTGGCGGGAGAATTAGCAGTCCGTGAGGTTTGCGATCGCCAAGGTTTACCCTTAATAGTAATTCGCCCGCGGACGATTTTGGGGGAGGGAAGGTTAGGCATTTTTCAGATTCTATTTGAGTGGATTCAAGAAGGGCGAAATGTCTACGTTATCGGGGATGGAAATATCAAATTCCAGTTTATTCATGCTCTGGATTTAATGGACGCTTACCTATTAGCTTTGGATTTAGGAAAACCAGGAATTTATAATGTCGGAAGCGATCGCTTTGGGACTCTTAGGGAAGGTTTGGAAAATTTAATTAGCTATGCGGGGACTGATTCTCAGGTAAAAAGTCTCCCCACCACTTTGACAATTGGCACCTTGAGACTCTTGGATATTGTCGGTTTAAGCCCCCTCGCACCTTGGCATTATCTCACCTATCATAAAGAGTTTTATTTCGATGTTGAACCCCTGTTAAATTTGGGATGGCAACCCAAATACTCCAATGATGATATGTTCCAGGAAAGTTACGATTGGTTTCAGAAAAACTATGATAAAATTCAGGCAGAAAAGGCAGGTTCCGCACACCGTAAACCCGTCAAAGAAAAAATCCTTTGGCTGCTCAAACAGTTGTCTTAACTGTTATAATGATGATACACGACTGCTTTCTGCAAAGGGGTGTGATGAAACCTAAATTTGGTATAAAAATTAAACCGGAATCTACCCGGGTATCTAATCCCAATTCGGCAGAAGTTACCCCAGAAAAATCGGGAGAAATTGGGGATATAATCAAGTTGCTGCGTCCCCACCAGTGGACGAAAAATCTGTTCTGTTTGGCGGGGGTAATTTTTGGGGGTAGGTTAGGAGAAATTAATGCGATCGCCAACGGCATTTTAATGGTTGTCCTATTTTCCATGATGGCATCAGCCGTCTATATTTTCAACGACATTCAAGACATTGATCGCGATCGCCAACATCCCAAAAAGCGATTTCGTCCCCTCGCCAGCGGACGGGTACAATTAACAACCGCCAAAGCGATCGGCATTTTTGTAATCACCGTTTCTCTCATCGGTTCTTACCATCTAGGAATCCCCACCTTTTCCTGTCTGTTGTTGTACGGAATTAACAATGTCGCTTATTCCCTAAAACTCAAAAATATTCCCCTTTTTGATGTCAATTGTATCGCCTTCGGTTTCGTCCTCCGTCTCCTCGCCGGAATTTACGCCGTGGGAGACACACCCACCGCCTGGATTACCCTTTGTACCTTCTTTTTAACCTTATTTCAAGGTTTCGCCAAAAGGCGATCGGAACTCCTCTCTCTCCTCCACAAACACAACCCCATCGAATCCCTAGAAGAATTATCCCCAGACTCTCTTAATTCCACCGAAAAACCGTCATATCTGCAACTCTTTTATCAACGGGGTCAAAATAATCAACAGCGCCCCGTTTTATGCCATTATACCCTACCCTATCTCGACTCTTTGCTAAACAGTACAGCCACCATGACCATCATGTGTTATTCCCTATTTACCATCAGTTCCGGGAAAAATACTTCCTTAGTTATCACCGTTCCCATTGTCTATTATGCGGTAATGCACTACAAACGCATCGTCACAGTTTTAGCAGCCGGAGAAGAACCCGATCGCATTTTAATCGAAGATAACAGCATCAAAATCAGCCTATTTGTGTGGCTAGTTTCCTATTTAGCGATCGTCTATTTCGACCTGCATATTTTTCTTTAAAATCAGCCCTACTAGAAACCCGGTTTCTCACAGAAACCGGGTTTCTTTAGCTTACCCAGTGAGAAACGGGGTTTCTTTAGATTACCGAGGGTTATCAATCTGTTGTATAATTAGTTAGCTGCCAATCAGGGTTGGTAATTATGGCTAAATGTCCAATCTGTGAAACCCAATACACAGAAAACCAGGTCGAAACCTGTACCGTCTGCGGTTATGACCTGACACCATATCCCTTTGTGCTGGGAGAGATTCCCTCCGGTTTTATCGAAAAGGAGAAAAAACGCATTGCTGCTGCCAAGCGAGTTTGGCAACTCTCCCAATCTCGGCTACGGTCTGCCAAGTTGATTATATCTAAGTTTCAATCCCAGTTGGATGGAATTACCCAGCAAATTAACCATTTAACTGAGTTAACTGAGTCGCAACATCAACATCACGCTGATTTTCAATCCCAGTTGGATAGCATTCTCGAAAAAATCGACTGTTTGAACACAGAACCCCATCAGCAGCAATTGCTAAATTTACCCCAGTTGGATGAAATCCCTGGCACAACTTCCGGGTTAATTGAGGCGACTGAGGCTGTGGAAATGAACCTCCAGCAGGGTGAGGGAAAATATATTTTTGAGATTGTTACAGTCAATGAAAGGGGAGAAGAAACTAGCCGCAGTCAGGGTCAAGCCGAATGTATGGTCGAAGATCTGGGAAATGGTGTAACTTTGGAAATGGTAATAATTCCGGGAGGAACTTTTATCATGGGTTCACCTCCATCTGAACAGCGATGGGATGGTTATGATGGCAGGGAAGAACCCCAACACCGAGTCACAATTCAACCATTCCTAATGGGGAAATATCCCGTTACCCAAGCACAATGGCGACAAGTGGCTAGTTTCCCAAAACTCCAACGAGACCTTAACCTAGACCCATCACATTTTAAAGGATTAAATCTTCCCGTTGACTGTGTTTCATGGTACGATGCGATCGAGTGGTGCGTCCGACTCTCAAAAAGAATTGGCAAACACTACCGATTACCCAGTGAAGCCGAGTGGGAATATGCAGCCCGCGCCGGAACCACCACCCCATTTCACATCGGTGAGACTCTGACCACTGACCTCGCCAACTACGATGGCAACTGGACTTATGGTTCAGGATTCAAGGGAGTCTACCCCAAAAAAACCACCCCCGTCGGTCAGTTCCAACACGCCAACGCCTTTGGCTTGTACGATATCCACGGGAATGTTTGCGAGTGGTGTGCTGACCCCTGGCATAGTAACTATATTGGCGGTTCCCCCTCGGATGGTCGAGTGTGGAATGGTCTGCATATTTATGTTGAAAATTTGGTCAATCTTCTGGAATGCAGAGACAAAAGGGTGGTGCGCGGCGGTTCGTGGTACAGCTTTCCAGGTTACTGTCGTTGTGCCTACCGCGACTGTGTTGACCCGGCAGACAGCAGTTACGGTTTCCGGGTGTGTTGTTCCCTCCCGGAGACTCTTCGCCCTTAACTATATTACCCTTTTTTATTGTGATCAGTCTTATCTGCTATGCAAGCCTTAACCATAAAAACTCTGTGTTCTGAAGCTGAAAAATTTTCAATCTTAGAATCCCAACATCTAGAACCTTCACTTTATGGAATTACAGATGGTAAAAAGGTAGGTACTTACTTAGAGCAAAAATTTAGAAACTACCTGAAAAAAAATTATGACTTTAGGGAAGGAAATTCAGCCATTGGTATTGATTTCCCGGAACTGCAAGTTGATATGAAAGTGACGAGTATTAAACAGCCTCAATCATCCTGTCCTTTCAAGTCAGCTAGACAAAAAATTTTTGGTTTAGGATATTCTCTATTAGTGTTTGTTTACGAAAAGCTAGATCATCATGATAATCAAACGGCTAATTTAAAGATTCTGAATGTCATCTATGTGCAAGCAGAGAAAACCGCCGATTTTCAAATGACTCGCGGAATTCGTGAAATTTTGCAAAATGAAGGAAATGTTGATGATTTAATTGCGTTTATGTGGGATCGAAATCTCCCCGTTGATGAAATTGAAGCTACCAATATTGCCGAAGAAATCATGGCTAATCCTCCAGAACTTGGGTTTTTGACAATTTCCAATGCTTTACAATGGAGATTACAGTATAGAAGAGTAATTGAACGTGCGGGTCAGGAAGATGGTATAATTACTGTTTATCGTTTTGAGTAGCTATGTCCGTTATTAACAACAAATTAAAAGTAGAATATGGAGATTTTCAAACCCCTATAGAGTTGGCGAAACGAATTTGCCAAAAATTGTCAAGTTTAGGGGTGAATCCAGATTTGATTGTTGAACCGACCTGTGGTGTCGGTAATTTCATTGTAGCATCGATTAAACAGTTTAATTTGGCTGCTAACATTGTGGGAATTGAGATTAACCCTGATTATATTAAAGCAGCTAAAAATAGTCCAATTATTAAACATGATGAGCGAGTTATTATTCACCATGGAGATTTGTTAAATTTCCCGTTGTCAAACTTGGAACAGTCGGGGGAAATCTTGGTTATAGGTAATTTTCCTTGGATTACCAATTCACAACAAGGGTTAATATCCGGTAAAAATTTGCCGCAAAAAAGTAACTTTCTCGGATATAAAGGCTTAGATGCTTTAACTGGAAAAAGCAATTTTGACCTGTCGGAATGGATGCTTATTCAAATTATTGAATGGTTGCAGAATTATGAACATAGCTATCTGGGGATGGTTTGTAAAACCTCTGTGGCTAGAAAAATTTTACACTATTTGCGCGATCGCCAAAAAAATGTCTGCCAATTTTCTACCTATGGAATTGATGCTAAAAAGTATTTTAAGGCGGCAGTTGAATCCTGTCTTTTATTCTGTGAATTTCGAGGTAAATTTAAACGCTATTTTTGTGATGTATTCCCCAGTATGGAAAGTGCGGATTTCCAGAGAATTGGTTTCTCTCATAATCGGCTGATTGCGGATATGGTCACTTTTCAAAAACTGAGTTTTCTTTATTCCGAAACTCAGCCCTTGATTAAATGGCGATCGGGAATCAAACACGATTGTGCCAAAATTATGGAACTTCGTCAAGTTAATGATGATTTAGTGAATGGTTTGGGAGAAAAAGTTAACTTGGAGGATGATTATATTTTTCCACTTTTGAAAGGCTCAGATATTGCTAATGGGAAGATTAGCCAAACTGATAAATATGTCCTGGTTACTCAAAAATCTCTGGGGGAAGACACGACTTTAATTCAAAACCACGCGCCCCAAACTTGGAATTATCTTGAACAGAATGCGGCGAATTTAGATGGTCGCCAAAGCAAAATTTATCAAAATCATCCCCGTTTTTCTATTTTTGGGGTGGGAGACTATACCTTTAAACCGTGGAAAATAGCGATTTGTGGTCTTTACAAAAAACTAGAGTTTCGATTGATAAGTCCCCTCAAGGGAAAACCTGTTTTATTTGATGATACGGTTTATTTTTTGGGCTTCGACACTGAACCGGAGGCGATCGCCATATTTGAAATAATCACTTCTGCTGAGGCGATCGCTTTTTATAATTCACTAATTTTCTGGGATGAAAAAAGACCCATCAAAACCAGCATTCTCAATTGTTTAAATTTACATCCGAGGCTAATACCCCCAAGAAACCCGGTTGTGAGCAACGGGGTTTCTTTTCCCCCACCATGTAGATAGATGGGGAATTGGGGGCGATAATTAGTTAGTAGCTTCGCGCACTGTTTGAAGGTGATTGAGACTTTCTTGATTAATAGCGATCGCCACATCTCCCTGATTATCAAAACCAGATACTCGTTGCACCCGTCCCAAAAAAATCGGTTCCGAAACCCCAGGTTGAGGGTGAACAATAGTTCTGGCGCGGATAACTAAAGGCATTTGTCCTGCGCCGCCGCGACCGGGTGAATATAGGTCACTAGCAGCCTGTTGGAGAGTCGCCTCTAGTTGTGACTCAGTAATATCTGGAGCCACAGCAATCACAATTTGACGAGCGCCATCATCAAACACCCTAGTATAGCGGACGGCTCCAGGAATTTCAACCCGCTGAAATAATCCCAACCCCAAAGCGAACACGCCGCCAGCGAGGACTCCGGTAAAAGCAGTTATCCCCACCAGGCGAAAACGAATGCCCCAGTTTAGCACAAAAGCCAAAACAGTTAATGCCGCGAAAGCCAGGGTAGCGATACCCAGCCACTTAGAAAAATCGAGTAATTCAGGGGTAGTCAACATGGTAAGTCCTGTCTGAGACCAAAAGATTAATAAACCGTCACCTATCAACTGTCAATCATCAACCGTCACCTGTCAAGGCTTTTTCATAATCAGAAAATAAGTATTCATTTCCCCCTTTCCTTTCACGTCAATGATACCTCTGGGTTGAAATTCATAACCATGGCGCAGACGTTGATAGGTAGTTTCAGTGACTTGAATTTTCCCCGCCAACCCATGAGACTCCATGCGGTTAGCAGTGTTGACAGTATCCCCCCACAAATCATAAGCAAATTTGCGAGTTCCAATCACCCCGGCTTCTACCGGACCCGTATTGATACCCATTCTCATAGTCAAAGTTTCTCCGGGTTTTAGGCTAAAATTTGTCACAATCTTTTGCATTTCCAAAGCCATATCAGCGATCGCCTCCGCATGGTCTGGTCTCGGGGTAGGGAGTCCCCCCACCACCATATAAGCATCACCGATAGTTTTAATCTTTTCCAGTCCGTAATTTTCCGCCAACTGGTCAAAAGCGGAAAAAATTTGATTAAGAATTTCCACCAATTCAGCCGGGGATAGATTATCGGATAGTTTAGTAAAATTGACAATATCAGCAAATAATACAGTCACATCAGCGAAGCTATCAGCGATGGTGCTTTCTCCCTGTTTCAACCGTTGTGCGATCGGTGCGGGGAGGATATTCAGCAATAACCGTTCCGACTTTTGTTGTTCCGCCGCCAACTTTTGCAGATAGGCTTGTTCTTGGTCTCGCAGGCGTTTTTTTTCCAAACAGGCATTAATTCTAGCCCGCAATAGAACATGATTAAAAGGTTTAGATAGATAATCCTCTGCACCGAGTTCAATACACCGGACAATGCTATCAATATCATTAACCGCCGAAATCATAATTACGGGAATGTGGCGCAACTGGAGATCTGCCTTGAGGGACTCCAGCACCTGATAGCCGTTCATTTGTGGCATCATAATATCCAACAATACCAGATCCAGCGCTGTCGATCGCATAATTTTCAAGGCTTCAAAGCCATTAGAAGCCACCAGTACATCGTAACCTTGTCTTTGTAAACGTCGGGCCAACAGGTCACGATTGATTTCATTATCATCAACAATCAACACAAGATCCGGGTGAGCATTCATCTAAACTTAGAACTTACAGATGGATATCACGAAGTCGCCTTATTTTTGAGGTGAGTCTCAATTTTCTCAAGTAGGCGTGGGAACTCCACTGGTTTAGTGTCATAATCATCACAGCCAGCAGCGAGACATTTTTCGCGATCGCCAGCCATAGCATGGGCCGTCAGGGCAATCACTGGAATTTCCTTAGTTTTAGTATCAGCCTTAATTTCACGGGTCGCTTGCCACCCATCTTTAATGGGGAGACTCATATCCATTAAAATCAAATCGGGGGCTTGTGTTTGGGCTAAATTCACCCCTTCCGCCCCATCTTCAGCAATTAAGACATCATAACCCTTTCGACTCAAGCGCCTTTTGAGCATATCGCGATTCATTTCATTATCTTCTACCAATAGAATCTTAGCCATGATCTAATTTTAAGGTTGAGGGTTTGACCAGTTATCTTTTCTGAAAAAGCCAGGAAACTACCTAGTTAATTCTCACTCAAACAGCCTTCGGTATAAGCATCAACTCCTAAATACTCTTCGGGGACTTGGGTTGTAGCGATCGCCTCTGAGGTTTTCACCTTGACTCGGGTAGGGATGACCACCTTAAAGGTTGACCCTTCTCCCAGTGTACTCTCTACTTGAATATTACCTCCCATCATTTGACAGAAGCGATCGCTAATAGCCAGTCCCAAACCAGTTCCCCCATAGCGTCGAGTCGTCGAGGCATCCCCCTGGGTAAATGGCTGAAACAGTTGTTCTTGTTGTTCCTGACTCATACCGATTCCCGTATCATGAACTTTAAATTCTAGGACCGAACCCGACTCTTGACTATAGGGTGGGGAGGATACACGAGAGACCTCTAGCTTAATTTTCCCATTAGTTGTAAATTTCGCAGCATTACTGAGCAAATTCAGTAGAATCTGTCTAACCTTAGTCACATCAGCATACATAATCCCGATATTGTCAGGACAATCGACGGTGAGGGTGTTATTATTTTTGGACATCAGGGGTTGAGCCGTACCCATAACACTTTCTAAGAGACTGGAAATATCAAAAGCCTCTAAAAACAGGTCCATCCGTCCCGCTTCAATTTTCGAGATATCCAGGATATCATTAATCAGAGTCAGTAGATTTTTACCCGCAGTATAGATCCGTTCCAGGTCAGGCACAATATCTTCATATCCTAATTCTTCCGCTTCCTCGGATAAAATCTCGCTATAGCCGATAATGGCATTGAGGGGAGTACGCAATTCATGGCTCATATTAGCCAAAAAGGTACTTTTAGCCCGGTTAGCGGTTTCGGCGGCTTCCTTGGCGCGTTCTAAGGCTTCTGCTGCTCTTTTTCCTTCGGTGATATCTTCGACAGTTCCTTCATAACAAACCAGTCCCCCCATAGCATCAAAAACAGCCCTGGCATTTTCCGAAATCCAGATAGTTGTCCCATCTTGGCGATATACTTGGGATTCAAAGCCTGATATAACTGAACTCTTGGCGATCGCTGCTACAAATTCCGCCCGTCGGGTAGGTTTAACATAAAGCTGGGTGCTAACATCGGTCAAATTAGCGATTAAGTCTTCCGGGGAGTCATAACCCAAAATCCTAGCTAAAGCTGGGTTAGCGCTAATATAGCGACCGTCTGGGGTAGTTTGACAGATACCCTCAGCCGCATTTTCAAAGATACTGCGATATTTAGCCTCTGTTTGTCGTAGCACTTCTTCCGTGCGTCGCCTTTCAATAGTGTTAGAAAACATTTCTCCCACCATTTTCAGCAGGCTAATAGTATCCGAAGACAAGGTATCAAGAGAACTGAGACTATCAAAGCGCAAAAAACCCACCAAAGATTTGCGACACACCAGAGGAATCATCGTCAGAAATTGCAGTTGGTGCTGGATATATTCTGGGTATTCATAACCGACCAATCCGGTCTCTTTATGGAAGTTTTCTAAGGCTTCCAGTTCCTCAAGAATCTGGTCAGATAAATTAGCCGATCTAATATGGATAACTTCATGCTTTTGTAACCATGAAAAAATTCCCGTAATTACCTCACAGTTAAGTTGGCTTGAGGTGACTTTTACTTGATTTGCGACCACGGAAACCAGGTCTAATGGTTCATTGTCTGACGACTCCGATACCAGGTTATTCTCGGCTTTAATAGACATCAAATTCGAGCGCCAGTCGTAGATAGATTGGCTATGATATTCAGGATCGGCGAATAGATAAATATAGCTTCTATCTACTCCGATAAACTTGCTTATTTTTTGCAGAGCTTCTTTAATTCCTGCATCAATTTCCTCGGTGCTTAGACTAATAAAATAGGTGGAAAGATTCGTAATTAGCTGCTCAAATTCTACTCGATTTTGCAGAGCTTTTTCTACTCTTTTGCGCTCGGTAATATCCCGGAAACTCCAAACCCTACCCACCAGTTTATTGCCGACTTTAGAAGGGTGAGAGTAAACCTCAAAAATCCGCCCATCCTTGAATTCTACCACATCGTATGTCGGTATGTAAGGTTGGGCGGACAGTTGCATGATAGTTTTGAGAAACTGGGGGGGGTTTTTCAATTGTCGCATCACAAAAGCTAGGGTTGAGCGATTTTGATTAGGCTCAAGGAATGATTCTGGCACCTCCCACATTTGGACAAATTTTTGATTAAAATGGCACACTTGACCATTGCGATCTAGGGCTAAAATTCCGGCATCCGTTGAGTCAAAAGTGGCTTGTAACATGGACAGGGAACGGGCGGCTTCTTGTTCGGCTTGTTGGCGATCGCTAATATCAAAAAACACTAAAACCGTTCCCACCCAACAACCATTTTCTACAATCGGGTTGAGAATGTACGAAACTGGTAAAACTTGACCATCACGACAGGCTAAATGATCCTGAGCAGATTTCAGCGGTTCTAACAGCTTTTCCTGGGTTCCTTGGTTGACAGGGGAGTGGGAATAACTATTCAGCCGTGATTGAAATTGTTGGGGAAATTCTTGTAAATGGGGAGCAATCAGTTGGAATAAATCTTGACCAGCGATTTCTGACTCTGACCAGCCCAAAAGTTGTTCAGCTTTGGGATTCATCGATAACAGATTCCCCTGAGCATCTAATATACATAATCCCGCACCGAGAGAACCAATTACCGCCTGTAGGCGATCGCGTTCTGCTTCTAACCGCGCTTCCGACTCTTGGCGTTGGCGTTCGTATTTTTCGATCATTTCCTCGGAGGAAAATGTCAGAGTTTGCGCCGCTAAATCTCTTTGTTGATCGGCGGCGCGATAACTTGAACTAACCTTTTTTAAAAACTCCCGCCAAGCCTTGGGGTCTGATGGTGGCGCGTCCATTTGAAAGCCGATTTCTTGGAGTTGTTGTTGAAGCAGAGGGTGGATCATGGTTCATAATTGAAAAATGGGGACTCAGTGTTGATGCTAGGTGAGAAATCAAAGAGAATCTGAATTGGAATCTAAGATCACCCCAGAGGGAGGGTCAGAGACAGACCCATGGGGGTAAGCTAGTTTTTGTTCCGCTAGGCGTTTGGGTTCTAAATACAAGTTTTCCACTAAGGCTGCAATTCCTGCAAACCAAGGTGGAACTATCAACGCCCCAATTAGCCCTAAAAGCTGCACCCCTGCTAAAACTGATAAAAGCTGATATAGGGGATGTACACCTACTGAAGACCCCACCAATAAGGGATCGAGAACGTAGGTTTCCAGGTTCTGCACGATTACATACAGTAGTAACACCCAAAAAAATAGAAATCCACCTTTGGCTAGGGCTACCACGAGGGCGGGAATTGCTCCTAAAATTGGACCCAGGAAGGGGATTAAATTGGTAAACCCAGCGATCGCACCCAAGCCTAGAGCATAGTCCTTTAGCCCTAAAAACCCTAAGCAGGTAGTAATACTCACCCCTAATATGGCAGATACAATTAATCTACCTCTAATATAACTGCCCATGCGACGACCTACGGGCTGGGCTTGGGCTGCTAGGCGTTCGTTCCACGGGTATGGGAACAATTGTACAAAACTTTTGACCAGAGTTTTGCTATCTGCTACCATATAGCCGGAGACGAATAGTGATAGAATCAGACTAAATACCCCTCCGACAATACCTCTGGTGATTCCGTAGGATCTGAGAATTAATTGCTGAGATGAACGAATTGTCCAGTTGGTCAGGGATTGGGTATCTACTAGGCGATCGATTAAGTCGGGGATATCTTCCCCCAAACTGCTGGCTATGTTACTGATTAGATCGAGGCTGCGTTCAGCGAAAATTGGTAACTGACGCACCAACAGGTTGATTTGATCAACCACACTCGGACCGATGATTAAACCTAATCCGGTAATGCCGCCAATTAGGGTTAAATATACTACAATCACCGCTAACCAGCGGGGAATTTTCAGGCTTTGCGCCCAGTTAACTAAGGGAATGATGGAGGCTGCTAATACCACCGAAATCATGATCAGGATAATTAATCCCTGAAGTTGCCATAATAAAACTAATAGTAAAACAGCACCAACAATCAACGGAACATTGGAAACTGACAGGGTGATATGTCTTTCCTGTCTGGGGGAGTTTTGGTCGCTCATCTTCGCGGTTAATTGCGTGAGTTAATCACAGATAAGGGGTTGACAGTGTTTTGATTTTAGTCGATTTCTGAACTAGAACGCCGCCTCGGAGGTGATTATTCTTGAGTCGCCCCAAATCCGGGAACTTTTGACGATCGATTCATGATCGATATAGTATCTACTAGCACTATTATATTTGAGAACCTATTTTGCTCTATGAGATTTCACTTGGAAGGATGGCCGTTTGCGCCTAATTATTATGCGATCGCCACTTATTTTATCTGGCAAGAACTTTTGAGGCGATCGGATTTACAGGTTTCCTATCAAGCCAATCCTTCAGCCCCCCATGATTCTAACCCAATTCTCGATCGCTTACTGGGTCAGTTGTCAATTCCCACCCCAGACCACCCTAGGGATAGTAACTCAGCAGATATCTGTTTAAGGGTTTCCCCAGAAGTGGATTTTACCCCCACTGATAGCCAAAAAACTGGGATTTTGACCGCCCCACAATGGGGAACTCTCCTGAATATCAGTCCCGAAAATGTGTCACTAGCCCCTAATATCACCCTAATTACCCCGACAATGTGGTGTAAGGATGGATTACTTCGCGGCGGTATTCCACCTCACCAGGTCGCTGTTATCCCCCCTGGAGTTGACACGGAAATTTTCCACCCGTTAACCTCCCCAGACAGACAGGAATTGCGTAAATCTCTGGACTGGGACTATTATTTTGTGTTTATCCATGTTAGCAACCTCGAAAATACCGATGGTCTTCGCCCTCTCCTCAAAGCCTTTGCGGGGGTGGTGGAAGTTTACCCCCATGCTAGACTGGTATTGAAAGGCTGCACCCCACAGGGGGAAAAATTACTCCTCGAAAGCAGTCAAGCTATTTTAACTGATGCGGAAGCTACACGAGTACAGCCTAGGTTAGCCTACATTGGCGATAATTTACCTTTGGAGTCGGTGGCGAAATTGTATCAGGCGGCTGATGTTTATGTGTCCCCTGATGTCGCACCGGGGTTAAATTTACCGATTTTGGAAGCGATCGCTTGCGGTCTTCCCGTGATTTATTCTGAAGGTAGTCCCGCCCAAGAATGGACTCATCCTGATTTTGGCTGGGCGATTTCTAGCCAATTCCGAACCTTTGTGATTGACTATAAAACTCGGTTTTTGCTACATCCCAACTGGGAACATTTACTGACTTTAATGCAGCAGGCTATTGAACAGCCGCAAATCGGAACTATGGCGCGGGAGTTAGTCCCCCAGTTTGTCGCCCAAAAATTCACCTGGAAACATACCGTTGACCGGATTTTAGAAGTTCTTAACCCCCAGTCAAAACCCCCGGCGGCGCTGGGGTTAAATATCGGGGGCGCTCACATCAATTCTCCCCCCCGTAACCTGGTGGTCGAAGGTTGGCGATGGTTGCCCCATTCTTATGCTTTGATTAATAGCCATCAACTCCTAGAACTTAATCAGCGATCGCCCCTTAAACTATTCCATCGGGATATGCCCTATGTGACCACCGATTGGCAGCCTAGCCGAGGTTTATTTACCCAGGAAGAAGAGGCGATTTTGGACAGTATCCCCATACCCCCAGAAGACCTGAAAGCCGATGTAACTTTGAGGATGTATTGTCCGTTTAACTTGGCATCTTCTGACAGTAAAAAAACCTTTGTTTTTGGTTGTACAGAGTGGGGAATTGTGCCACAAACTATTTTGCGGGGAATGGGGGTTAAGTCTTTGAGGGAGGCTCATTTAAATTCTGATAGTATTATTATCACCGCTTCCGAATGGTCGCGCCAAGGTTTTTTGAATAGTGGCGCAGTCCCTGAAAGGATGGCGATCGTCCCCTTGGGATTTGACCCAAAGGTGCATTATCCCCTCAATGAAGAAGACCGCAATAGTCTCCGCCGTGAGTTAGGATGGAATGATTATTTTGTGATTCTCAATATTGGCATTATGTGGAATGAACGTCAGGGGGTCGCTAGGCTTTTAAAAGCCTTTGCACAAATTGCTGAGAGTTATCCAGAAGCGAGGTTAGTTTTAAAAGGTAGAGATGCGATTTTTAAGTCCAAAGAATCCATTAAAGCCGCCAGTAAACAAGTCTTAAATGATTCCCAAATAGATTTAGTAAAACCCCGGATTAGTTATATTGGCGATAATTTATCTGCCACCGAAATCGCCAGACTCTACAAGGCGGCTGATTTATATGTTTCTCCTTATTCGGCGGAAGGCTTTAATCTCCCAGTTTTGGAAGCCGTAGCCTGTGGAACTCCGGTTATTTGCACCAAAGGAGGGCCGACAGATGAGTTTACTAGAGAAGATTTTAGCTTTTATATTAATAGTCAGCTTAAATGTTTTCAAGATTCCGAAGGTGATACTAAGTTTTACTTAGAGCCTGACGGTAATCATTTGGTGGAATTGATGGAAAATGCCCTCAAAAACCCGGGTTTAAGGAATAAGAATAAATCGGCGGGCTGCGAATTTGTCAGGGCGAGATTTACTTGGTCGAAAGTATGCGATCGCCTATTAGAAGTGTTATTGTCATCTTAAAACCCTTGACAATTCTCACCATGGGATGTCTAATGGAAGATTGCCAATCAGTTGCATACTTAACAAAGGCTCGGTCAGCACCCCCGGCTGAAGCACGGGGGCTTCCTGCCCCCCGCTTTCAGGTAGCTGACCAGCTATAGCCTTAACTGGCTACGTTCAGAGCAAGAGTTAAAGTTCCTACCCTGGAATGCGTGCTAGTTCCAGGCTCTAGAACCAAATCGTTAAACAGTCCTAAGGGGTTAAGACAGTGCGATTTGGAAAGTACCGACTCTGAACATTAGCGAAGCAAACATTACCCCGCAAGGGAGTCGGAGCCAACCATAGCTCCATGGAGGGGCAACCATACCCCTCCACCCCGCAAGGGGGTGCTGGCGGCGGTCAGCCGCTTGAGTCGGTTTTCCTCTCCGCGATCAATCACGGAGCTTCCAACCCTCCCAGGAGTTTTACGTGAAATACTTCTTTCTCTCAGAAGGGTGGACAATTGGACGGATTTGGGGTATCGGTGGCCTGTGGGATGTGGCCACCCAGCGGCGACTTCCAGATCTGCAAAAACTAGATGTATGTGTGTCCAACGATACAGACACTGAAAAAATGTGGCTGTACCGAGTTGAAGATGAAGTTCTGATGCTAGAAGTCAAACCCCAATGGACAGAATACCCATCAACAGGTATCGGTCAAGTAGTTCTCACCCGTCTAATTACTGCTGACCAGGTTCTGGACCGTCTGGGAACAGCATCAACCGAGTGCCGAGTCCAGGGCGGTCTTTTTTAGGAAAGCCGCCCCCCAGTGTTTAGATCTTGGGTTTTGCTTGCAATTGGTTCTAATAATCTATACAATTCTTTAACAAAATCTGCGAAAATTCTCAGCTTCTAGTTTTTGATAGAAGTAGGGGATAGATTGCGGTAACAAGTGTTGGTAGAATAGATCCCAAAGTTAGGACACCAACTGCAAACGCCAAAACCGAGCGTTAAAATCAAAAAACAGGCAAACTAACGAAGAATCTCATGGCTCATGGGAGGATATCGGAAGCCGCCTATAGAGGGCAGAGTTTTTGTCTGACCCGACCGTAATACCGGATACTAGATTGATGCTAGTGAAGGCTATGGCGGTTCAAATAGCGGGCTTGGTTTGTAATCTCTCATTTAAACGTCTGTAATTCACATTCATTGATTCTAGGAGGAGCGTAGTCAATGGGACTACCCTGGTACCGCGTACATACAGTAGTTCTGAACGATCCAGGACGGCTGATTTCTGTACACCTAATGCACACTGCTCTTGTCGCAGGTTGGGCGGGCTCTATGGCCCTGTACGAATTGGCAGTTTTTGACCCATCAGACCCAGTTCTAAATCCCATGTGGCGTCAAGGTATGTTTGTCATGCCTTTTATGGCTCGTTTGGGTGTAACTCAATCCTGGGGTGGCTGGAGTGTAACTGGAGAAGTAGCCGATAACCCCGGAATTTGGTCTTTTGAAGGGGTAGCCGCTACCCATATCATCTTGTCAGGTCTATTATTCCTGGCAGCAGTTTGGCACTGGGTTTACTGGGACCTGGAACTGTTTACCGATCCTCGGACTGGTGAACCAGCCCTAGACCTGCCCAAAATGTTCGGAATTCATTTATTCCTATCTGGTTTACTTTGCTTTGGCTTCGGAGCCTTCCACCTGACCGGACTATTCGGGCCGGGAATGTGGGTTTCTGACCCTTATGGATTGACGGGAAGTATACAACCTGTCGCGCCTTCCTGGGGACCTGAAGGATTTAACCCCTTCAATGCTGGCGGTATTGCGGCTCACCATATTGCGGCGGGAATTGTTGGCATTATTGCTGGACTATTCCACCTGTCCGTCAGACCACCTCAGCGCCTCTACAAAGCCCTGCGTATGGGAAATATCGAAACTGTACTATCTAGCAGTATTGCAGCGGTATTCTTTGCGGCTTTTGTGGTAGCTGGAACTATGTGGTATGGTTCGGCTGCTACCCCGATTGAACTGTTTGGACCTACCCGCTATCAGTGGGATCAGGGATACTTCCAACAGGAAATTCAGCGCCGGGTACAAGCAAGCATTGCTCAGGGCGACAGCCCCTCAGAAGCATGGTCTAAGATTCCTGAAAAACTGGCATTTTATGACTATGTTGGTAACAGTCCCGCCAAAGGTGGCTTGTTCCGCGTTGGTCCGATGAACAAGGGCGATGGTATTGCTCAAGGTTGGTTCGGACATCCAGTATTTACTGATGCAGAAGGTCGCGAATTAACTGTTCGTCGTCTTCCTAACTTCTTTGAAACTTTCCCGGTCATTCTGACTGATGCTGATGGAGTGATTCGCGCTGACATTCCTTTCCGTCGCGCTGAGTCTCGCTACAGCTTTGAGCAAACTGGGGTGACTGTTTCCTTCTATGGTGGTGAACTGAATGGTAAAACCTTCACCGATCCCGCCTCTGTGAAGAAATATGCCCGTTTTGCTCAACAGGGCGAACCCTTTGCCTTTGACCGGGAAACTCTCGGCTCTGATGGGGTATTCCGCACCAGTACCCGTGGCTGGTTTACCTTCGGTCACGCTTGCTTTGCTTTGCTTTTCTTCTTTGGTCATATTTGGCACGGTTCCCGCACCATCTTCCGAGATGTATTTGCTGGGGTTGAAGCTGACCTGGAAGAACAAGTTGAGTGGGGTAACTTCCAGAAAGTTGGTGACCAAACAACTCGTGTTCAAAAGACTGTCTAATGGCAGTTGTTGAGTAGTTGTCAGGACAGGTTCATGGGTATATCAAGACTGGTGGCAGCCTTCCTCAATGGTTGGCGATCGCCTCTGGTGAAGATATCCGACCTGTCCTTTTTTTGGTGAAACTCCCGAAAAAATATCCAACCCCTCCCTATTCTCCTAGACTGGGGAAATTGGGGATTAAGTTAGGGCAGGTTTTTCAGAGTGGCATCAAGACTGATAGACTGGTAGTTAACCCGGGATATGAGGAAACATTGACATGGAAAGTGTTGCATACATATTAGTTTTGACGCTGGCTCTCGGCGTGTTGTTCTTTGCCATTGCCTTCCGGGAACCCCCCCGCATTGGTAAATAAGTCGCCAACAGCATTTGATTTTCTGATTCCAATTGGGTTGTAAGGGGTATGCTTCTTAGAACCCGATTGGATATGGCTTTCGTAAATCAATCAGCATCCATGGCAAAATCTGAGTTTAAAGGACGTATATTATGCAATGTCCCGTTTGCCAACATACCAGTACCCGTGTGTTAGAATCGCGATGGGCTGAATCACTGAAAAGCATCCGGCGACGGCGGGAATGTCTCAATTGTAAACACCGTTTTACCACTTATGAACGCATCGAGTTGGTTCCTTTAACGGTGATTAAGCGTGACGGACGGCGAGAATCTTTCGATGGTTCCAAATTGTTACGGGGTTTAGTTCGTGCCTGCGAAAAAACTGGCATCGCTTCTTCTGAACTAGAAACCATGATCGAAGACATAGAAGCAGAACTCCAACAGCGTGCCACCCGCGAGGTTTCCAGCCCAGAAATTAGTGAGCTTGTACTCGATCGCCTCAAACCCATAAGTGAAGTGGCTTATATTCGCTTCGCCTCAGTTTACCGGGAATTCCAGGGAATACAAGATTTTATAGCATCCCTGACTGATTGGGAACGGACACCCGCAGTCATTCCAGAAACTTCTGACCAACATCTACCCACTGAAAGCAACCACCCCACCCCTAGCCCAGTCATGAGGTAGGCTCCTCCCAGGTATACCGAAGGAGGGCCAGGCAGCTCATTGCTAAAGTCAGAGTTTGATGATGTCATCCGCTCAACTCTGGGGATAATCTTACCACAAATATGCTGAAGTCAGCACCCCCGGCTGAAGCACAGGGGCTTCGTGCCCCCCTTTCAGGTAGCTGACCAGCTATAGCCTTAACTGGCTACGTTCAGAGCAAGAGTTAAAGTTCCTACCCTGGAATGCGTGCTAGTTCCAGGCCCTAGAACCGAATCGTTAAACATCTCTAAGGGGTTAAGGACGTGCGATTTGGATAGTACCGACTCTGAACATTGGCGTTCGCGCAGCGTGCGCGTTAGCGCAAGCGCAAACATTACCCCGCAAGGGAGTCGGAGCCAACCATAGCTCCATGGAGGGGCAACCATACCCCTCCACCCCGCAAGGGGGTGCTGGCGGCGGTCAGCCGCTTGAGTCGGTTTTCCTCTCCGCGATCAATCACGGAGCTTCCAACCCTCCCAGGAGTTTTACGTGAACAACAATGGGGAGTATTTTTGTTGCTACCCTTGATGAGGATGATAATTTTGGCGACAGTGTTCGCCGTATTAGTCCCGATCATGTACTTTTGAGTGGAACAGATTTATCTGTTAAGGCAGGTCGGATGTCTTAGTTGTGCTCCACAACAGCACATCTAGCCTATCAAACATAATAACAAGTGCCAGGCAACCGATGACAAGGGATAAACGAGGACAGAAAATCGCCATTTTTGATAGTGGTGTGGGGGGTTTAACGGTTTTAAGGGAATTGTATCGGCAACTTCCCAATGAATCGATTTTGTATTTTGCGGATACGGCACGATTACCTTACGGGACACGATCGCCTGAAGAGATTGTGCAATTTGTCCGCGAAATTATTACTTGGGCAGTCGCTCAGGATGTTAAAATGGTGCTGATGGCTTGTAACACCAGTTCCGCCTTGGCTTTAGAAGTCGTTAGGTCTGAGTTTGATATACCAATTTTAGGCTTAATTTTACCCGGATCCAGGGCAGCTATCAGTCAGGGTGAGCGGATCGGGGTAATTGCGACCCCAGCGACGGCGGCGAGCAATGCCTATCGTCAGGCGATTCAAGAAATCAACCCGGCTGTGCAAGTTTGGCAGGTTGGTTGTCCGGCTTTTGTTCCGCTGATTGAACAAAATCGCATCCATGACCCTTGTACATTAGAGGTGGCGCGAGAATATCTAGCCCCTTTAATACAGCAGCGTATTGATACCCTAATCTATGGTTGCACCCACTATCCCCACTTAGCTCCGGTGTTGCGATCGCTATTACCAGCTTCGGTAAAATTAGTTGATCCAGCAGTGCATTTAGTCGAAGCAGTCGTCCAGGAGTTAGAATTACTGGGATTACGCCATAGCGACCTACCGCGACCGACCCGTTTTTGTGTAAGTGGCTGCGCGGAGCAGTTTGCTAATCTGTCGGTACAATGGCTAGGATATACACCTGCGGTCGAGTCGATTACCTTACCAACCCTTACCTCTGCGGGGGTGGAAACAGCCATTTCTGTGGGGGATGGGATAATTTAGTTGAGAAACCCGGTGGCTCAGAAAAATCTGGTGTTGACCAGAAAATTGACTGAGAGAAACCGGGTTTCTTTGGGGGTTGTAGCCTGTTCTAACTGTCCTTAAACTTGCGGAATGCTAAGGTGATGTTATGACCCCCAAAACCGAAGGAGTTAGATAAAGCCACCTCGACAGTTTGGCTGCGGCTGTGGTTAGGAACATAATCTAAATCACATTCAGGATCGGGATTTTCCAGGTTAATGGTGGGGGGAATTTGGTCATAGGCGATCGCCAATACCGCCGCCACTGCTTCAATACCCCCAGAACCTCCTAACAGGTGTCCCGTCATAGATTTAGTGGAACTCACCGCCACTTTATGGGCGTGTTCACCCAGAGCCGTTTTAATGGCTGCTGTTTCCGTCGGATCATTAGCGGGGGTGCTGGTTCCATGAGCGTTAATATAGCTAATTTGGTCAGGAGTTAATCCCCCATCTTTCATCGCCAAAGCGATCGCCTTAGCCGCGCCGATACCACCCGGAACCGGGGAAGTCATATGATAAGCGTCGCAAGTCATACCATAGCCGACAATTTCGCCATAAATGCGAGCGCCGCGACTCAGGGCATATTCCAGCTCTTCCAAAACCAGTATTCCGGTACCTTCACCCATAACAAAACCATCTCGTCCCACATCAAAAGGACGACAGGCATGGAGAGGGTCATCATTGCGAGTAGACAAGGCTCGTGCTGCCGCAAACCCCGCCACGGACAGGGGAGTGACAGCCGCTTCTGTACCGCCACAGATCATCGCCTGAGCGTATCCTCGTTGAATTAGTCTAAAAGCATCTCCCACCGCATTAGACCCGGCTGCACAGGCTGTTACCGGGCAGCTATTAGGTCCTTTAGCTCCCGTATGTATAGCAGTGAGTCCAGCCGCCATGTTAGCGATCATCATGGGAATCATAAACGGGCTGCATCGGTCTGGGCCACGAGTTAAATAAACTTCCTGCTGATCCTCGAGAACTTTGAGTCCCCCAATGCCTGTACCAATCATGATTCCCACCTGGTCTGCATTCAGGTCATCAATTACTAATTCCGCATCAGCGATCGCCTGTTTACTCGCCGCCACTGCAAATTGAGCAAACCGATCCATGCGTTTGGCTTCTTTGCGCGAAATGTAGTCACAGGGATCAAATCCCTTCACCTCTCCAGCAATGCGACAATCATGGCGTGAAGCATCGAATAAAGTGATAGGGCCGATTCCATTACGCCCAGTTAACAACCCCTCCCAATACTCAGTAATGGTATTACCTATGGGAGTAATTGCCCCGAGACCTGTAACAACAACGCGCTTGCGGTTCATATCAGTCATGACTTTTCTATCAGAAGTTAACCACCCAGAATGCAGAACACAGGCAAATCCTCCCTAGGCGGAGGCTGTTACCTTAGCATCAATAAAACTCACCGCGTCTTGGACTGTGGTAATTTTTTCGGCTGCTTCGTCAGGGATCTCGATATCGAATTCCTCTTCCAATGCCATAACCAGTTCTACTGTATCTAACGAGTCTGCGCCCAAGTCATTGACAAAGTTCGCTTCTGGTGTTACCTGTGCCGCATCAACTTCTAGTTGCTCGGCGACAATTTTCTTAACTGTTTCAAATGTATCTGAACTCATGGAATTTTTCCTCTATAGGATGCCGCGTATTCCATATTATCGGAAAGCGTAATCCCCGCGATCATCATTTTCTACTTTTCTGGTAGATTCTGCTCCTGGGGCGGAGGCAACCTTTATGGTTTCTTTAGGTCTGCGATCGCTCCCTAGGGTAGATGATATATTAACAATGGGTGCTTCCCCCCCCCACAGTCAATTCATAAAAATATTGCTATGTCATCTTCTGTCAAACTCAGATATGCCTATTTTCCCGGTTGTGTCGCTCAAGGTGCTTGTCGGGAACTTTATCAGTCAACCCAAGTGCTGACCGAAACTCTGGGAATTGAGTTAGTCGAGTTAAAAAAAGCCTCCTGTTGCGGTTCGGGTACTTTTAAAGAAGATTCTCAACTCCTCGAAGATACTGTCAACGCCCGAAATCTTGCCCTAGCCGAGGAGTTGAACTTACCCCTACTCACTCACTGTAGCACCTGTCAGGGCGTGATTGGTCGGGTTGATGAACGCCTGAAAGACTATCAGAATAGTGATCCGGCTTATCTGGAAAAGGTTAACCAACTTCTGCAAAAGGAAAGCTGCACCCCCTACAAGGGCGCAACCGAGGTTAAACACTTATTATGGGCTTTGGTGGCTGATTATGGTTTAGCGGAAATTGAGCGCCGGGTGACTAGGAAGTTATCCGGTTTGAAATGTGCGGCTTTCTATGGCTGCTATCTCCTGCGCGCCCAACATCAGTTAATCTATGATGACCCTCATCAACCCGAGTCTATGGAAAATGTGTTCCGGGCGCTGGGGGCTACACCCGTTTATTATCGGGGACGGACTCAGTGCTGCGGTTGGCCGATTTCTAGTTATGCTACCAATGAATCTTTCCAAATGGCGGGTAATCATATCGAAGAGGCGATCGCCGCTGGGGCTGATTGTATGGTCACCCCCTGTCCTCTGTGTCATCTTAACCTAGACTCCCGCCAACCAGAAATCTCGAAATTTATGGGGCGATCGTTCAATTTACCGGTCCTTCACCTTCCCCAAATCATTGCGATCGCGCTAGGTATCAGCCCCCAAGCCCTCGGTTTAGACAACCACATTGTCTCCACCACCCCCGTATTAGAGAAGATCATGAACAATTGACAATTGAGAATTCTGCCTCCCCCTAAGATAGGTGTGGGTGAGGGGTAGTTTTTCCCGTGTTAGGGAGAAATTCAGCAAGTTGGCAGTTCCCTGTTAGGTCCGCAAAATATTACAGAGTTTAAAGTTTTGTCGCCTTGTGTATCCTGAAAGGCAAACACTAAGCTAAAGTGATCGAAGATATACGATAATCCTGCTTTGAGCAAACCGTTTAATCTGCATGTATATGTAGATACGGTCAAAACCTGATATCTTTGGGAGAACTTAATTCAATGTCTCATTCCGTCAAAATTTACGATACCTGTATTGGTTGCACCCAGTGCGTTCGTGCTTGTCCCCTGGATGTCCTAGAGATGGTTCCCTGGGACGGCTGTAAAGCTGGTCAGATTGCTTCCTCTCCCCGTACCGAAGACTGCATCGGTTGTAAGCGGTGTGAGACTGCTTGTCCTACTGACTTCCTCAGTGTTCGGGTTTACCTGGGTGCTGAAACCACCCGCAGTATGGGTCTGGCTTACTAAAGTGGATCTGATGGCAGTTACCCAAATCTTTTTAGGGTTAAACTGCCTCCGCACAGTTTCACGGATTTATTTGATGACTCACAGAGGGCTCTGTTCCCTCTTTTTTTTGTCTCCGTCCCCCTGTAGGTTGGGTGCAACCCAACAAAGGAGTAGGTTGGGTGAAGCTGTAGGTTGGGTGCAACCCAACAAAGGAGTAGGTTGGGTGAAGCTGTAGGTTGGGTGCAACCCAACAAAGGAGTAGGTTGGGTGAAGTTGTAGGTTGGGTGCAACCCAACAAAGGAGTAGGTTGGGTGAAGCGCAGCCGGGCCCAACAAAGCCCCTCTGTGTAGTAGAGTAGGTTAGGTGAAGGGCAGCGTAACCCAACAAATAGGGTTTGTATTTGTGTGGAAGGAGAGTCGAACCCAAGCCGTCAGTTACAGCTTGTTCACCAGTAGCTTAATACATTGCCCTCACCCTAAATCTGGATCCCAGAGAGGGAGAGGGACTTTGAGAGGTTATCAGATGATTTCTGAACAGGCTGTAACCCATGCACGCACCCACTAAAATTATGAAATATCGAAGAGCTAAAATAGAAGGTGGCACATACTTTTTCACTGTGGTAACAGACAGGAGACGAGAGTTTTTGTGCTTTCCCGAAAATATCTTATTATTAAGGCAGGCTGTCCGAGAAGTGATGGCGGAATATCCTTTCGATATAAATGCCTGCGTTATCTTACCGAACCATATACACTGCGTATGGACTTTACCAGAAGGCGATCGCGATTTTTCTAATCGGTGGCGTTTGGTGAAAAACTATTTTACCCAAAAATGCGATCGACAATATCACGGTCAAATTTCGGCATCTAAACAACAGAAACAGGAGAAAGCGATTTGGCAACGTCGTTTTTGGGAACATTGCATTGTGGATGAAACCGATTTTATTAATCATGTTGAATACATTCATTATAACCCGGTTAAGCATGGTTTAGTCAAAGCCCCAAAGGATTGGCAGTATTCAAGTTTTTTAAGGTATGTTCGTCAGGGTATTTACGATATTAATTGGGGTGCAGAAACGGAGATTGTATTTGATGCGAATGTGGGACGGGAATAAATTTTAATAAATTGGTATTATGTACCACACCCAACAGAGGGTAGGTTGTGTGCAACCCAACAGAGAGTAGGTTGTGTGCAACCTAACAGGGGTAGGTTGTGTGAACCCAACAGGGGTAGGTTGTGTGCAACCCAACAGGAGTAGGTTGGGTGCAACCCAACAGAGGGTAGGTTGTGTGAACCCAACAGGAGTAGGTTGTGTGAACCCAACAGGAGTAGGTTGTGTGAACCCAACAGGAGTAGGTTGGGTGCAACCCAACAGGAGTAGGTTGGGTGCAACCCAACAGGAGTAGGTTGGGTGCAACCCAACAGAGGTAGGTTGGGTGCAACCCAACATGGGTAGGTTGGGTGCAACCCAACAGAGAGTAGGAGTAGGTTGGGTGCAACCCAACAGAGGGTAGGTTGTGTGAACCCAACAGGAGTAGGTTGGGTGCAACCCAACAGAGGGTAGGTTGTGTGAACCCAACAGGAGTAGGTTGTGTGAACCCAACAGGAGTAGGTTGTGTGAACCCAACAGGAGTAGGTTGTGTGAACCCAACAGGAGTAGGTTGGGTGCAACCCAACAGGGGTAGGTTGTGTGCAACCCAACAGAGAGTAGTGCAACCCAACAGAGGGTAGGTTGGGTGCAACCCAACATGGGGTAGGTTGGGTGCAACCCAACAGAGGGTAGGTTGGGTGCAACCCAACAGAGAGTAGTGCAACCCAACATGGGGTAGGTTGGGTGCAACCCAACAGAGAGTAGGTTGGGTGCAACACGACATCGGGTAAAGTTGGGTTTCGCTGCGCTTCACCCAACCTACAACTACAATTATGGTATAATCGCGCAGAACCCCAATGATCTAAGTTTGAGGAGTACCAAATACTAATGTGTGGAATTGTTGGTTATATCGGCACTCAAACCGCTACAGATGTTCTCATGTCTGGGCTGGAAAAACTGGAGTATCGGGGTTATGACTCGGCTGGACTCGCTACGGTCTGGGAAGGTCAAATTAATTATCTTCGGGCTAAGGGTAAACTCTATAATCTACGCGATAAGTTAAGCCAGGTGGAAATGCCAGCCCAAATTGGTATTGGTCACACCCGCTGGGCTACCCATGGGAAACCAGAAGAATATAACGCTCACCCACAATTGGACCCCTATGGACGGGTGGCGGTGGTTCAAAATGGCATTATTGAAAATTATCGGGAACTGCGGGAAGAGTTGAAGGGAAAGGGATATGAGTTTAAATCTGATACCGATACGGAGGTAATTCCTCATCTGATTTCTGAGTTTTTATCACATCTATCTAAGCCGGAACCGGGTTCCCCTTCGGTTTTTTTTGAGGCGGTGCGTCTCGCGGTTAAGCGTTTGGATGGGGCTTTTGCGATCGCTGTTTTATGTGCAGACTATCCCAATGAGTTAATTGTTGCCCGCCAACAAGCACCCCTTTCTATTGGCTTAGGACAAGGGGAATTTTTCTGCGCTTCTGATACTCCCGCTTTAGTTCCCTATACCCAAGCTGTTGTCAGTTTAGATAACGGCGAAATGGCTCGGTTGACTCCTTTGGGGGTTGAGGTTTACAGTTTTGACGGGGAACGTCTTAATAAAAAGCCCCGTATTCTCAACTGGAGTCCGACTCTGGTAGAAAAGCAAGTCTTTAAGCATTTTATGCTCAAAGAAATTCACGAACAACCAGGGGTCGTGCGAGACTGTCTCAATGCCTATATTCATGATGATTGGCAGGTTCCAGAAACTAGCAAAACTTCCAAATCTGCGACTGTTAATAAGAGTTTATCTCCGATTAATTTGAACCTCCCTAATGCTTTATGTGAGGGTGTGGAACAGGTGCAAATATTGGCTTGTGGTACCAGTTGGCACGCCAGTTTGGTGGGGAAATATCTATTAGAACAGTTGGCGGATTTACCAACAACAGTTCAATATGCTTCCGAGGCTCGTTATTCCCCGATTCCACTGCGACCTAATACGATGACTATTGGGGTTACTCAGTCGGGAGAAACTGCTGATACTTTGGCGGCGTTGGCTATGGAACAGCAACGCAGAATTAATGCTGGGGCGGCGTTTGCTCCCCGTTTATTAGGGATTACTAATCGCCCGGAAAGTTCTTTGGGGCAAATGGTTCCACATTTGATTGATACTAGGGCGGGTATTGAAATTGGGGTGGCGGCTACTAAGACTTTTTTGGCTCAATTGATAGCCTTTTATTTGTTGGCTTTGGATTTGGCTTGGCGACGGCAGACTATATCGGTATCTCGCCTTGAGGAAATTATTAAGGGTTTGCGACAAATTCCTTCTCAAATTGAGTTGATTCTGAGCAGTCATGAACAGGATATTGGGGAACTTTCCCATGATTTTAGTGATACTCAGGATTTTATTTTCTTGGGTCGGGGAATTAATTTTCCCATCGCTTTGGAGGGTGCTTTAAAACTCAAGGAAATTAGCTACATTCACGCGGAAGGATATCCGGCGGGAGAGATGAAACACGGTCCGATCGCCCTGTTGGATGATAAGGTTCCGGTAGTGGCGATCGCTATGCCTGGTATGGTTTATGAAAAGGTGATTTCTAATGCTCAGGAAGCTAAAGCGAGGGATGCTAGATTAATTGGAGTGACACCCAAAACCAGCGGCGAGTCAGCGGAGATTTTTGATGATTTATTATCAGTCCCGGAAGTGGATGAGTTATTATCACCCATTCTCACAGTTATTCCCCTGCAATTGTTAGCTTACCACATAGCGGCACGACGGGGCTTAGATGTAGACCAACCTCGCAACCTCGCTAAGTCGGTGACAGTGGAATAATAGATAACGATTTATGGTAAAATTAACCCATAGCAGCCTGTGAGTTAGATTCAAATAAAATGGCTTGTTGAATTTGCCAGGGTTGGCAGTTATAATCATCAGCAATATCCTCGATAGAGTCCCCGGCATCAAACAGTTGAGTCAGCACCCCCGGCTGAAGCACGGGGGCTTCGTGCCCCCCTTTCAGGTAGCTGACCAGCCTAAGCCTTAACTGGCTACGTTCAGAGCAAGAGTTAAAGTTCCTACCCTGGAATGCGTGCTAGTTCCAGGCCCTAGAACCGAATCGTTAAACATCTCTAAGGGGTTAAGGACGTGCGATTTGGATAGTACCGACTCTGAACATTGGCGAAGCAAACATTACCCCGCAAGGGAGTCGGAGCCAACCATAGCTCCATGGAGGGGCAACCATACCCCTCCACCCCGCAAGGGGGTGCTGGCGGCTAAAGCCGCTTGAGTGACAATTTTGGTGGGAATGCCTGTTCCGGTGATGGTAGGTTTACCAAAGGAAATATTAGGATCTATGATTAAGACTTTATCCCGGAAGTTGTGGCTATGATCGTTGATGATAGGGAAGAGTCTGGAGGCGATGTCTTGTTCATCCCATTCTATGCGAGTTAACAGATTATTTAAGACCTGTTTCATGGCTAATTGTCCCGAACGGGAGGCATTAATTAGCCGTTCAAATTGTTCGATAAAAATGTCAACCCCATCGGTGCTAAATTGTTTTTGAACAAGGGGATGTTCTGTTTTAAATTGTTCGCTTATGTAGTCGAGGGCGAGTCTAACTTGACGAAGGGGGACGTTATGAACGGTGCGAATGACTCTGAGGACGTGAGCTTCAACTAGGTTGGTAAAGGAGAGTTGGGGAATATTCGGTTGAGGGCGTTGGATGAGGGGTAAGAAGTCTTGATCTCCTTTTTGGGTGGGGTAGCTGCGTCCATTTACCCATGTTTTGAGGGTAGGTAGGGGGATATGAAGATAGCGGGCAGTATCGGCTATCGTGTAAATAGGAACATGATAGAGATTTTGTTGAGTTAGCAGGGATGATGTTTTAACCATCGGTTGTGGGTATATTGCGGATTAGCAAAAATAGTAGGCTTGGTTAGAATCACGATATTTTGAGATTATAGCCAATAGGTGAGGTAGGGGAGTGTAACCGGTTGGGGTTAACTGTTCCGTTGCAGATAAGCCCTAAATTGGGCGGGTGGTAGAGGTTTACTAAATAGATATCCCTGACCGTAATCACATCCTTGATTACAGAGAAAGTCGAGTTGGGCGGTGGTTTCAATGCCTTCTGCTACCACGACTAAGCCTAACCCATGAGCCATAGTAATCATGGTTTTGACTAGAGCGATCGCATCTTGATCATCGGGAAGATCCGAAATAAATGATTTATCAATTTTCAAGACACTAAAAGGAAATCGCTTTAGATAACTAAGGGAGGAATAACCTGTGCCAAAATCATCGATCGCCAAACGGATTTTGAGGTGATTCAGTTGTTTAATTAAACTTTGCACTCCCGGAACTTCTGCCACCAGGGAACGTTCCGTTATTTCTAACTCTAAGCAATCACTACTCAGACCATTATTAGCGATCGCCTCTATAATCACATTAACCAGGTTAGGGGTCCGTAACTGACGGGGAGACATATTCACCGCCACCCATAACCCATTGTTTCCCTGTTGATGCCAATTAGCCACCTCTTGACAGGCTTGTGATAAAATCCACTCTCCCAAATCTACAATTAACCGACTTTCTTCAGCAATAGCAATAAACTGGTCAGGTCTAATATTTCCTAGTTCGGGATTATACCAACGCATCAAAGCCTCAGCCCCAACAATTTGAGAGGTATTCAGATGAATAAAAGGCTGATACACCACAGATAGTTCATTTCTGCTTATGGCATGACGAAGCTGATTTTCAATGATAATCCGACTTTGAGCCTCATCATTCATATTTTGAGTAAAAAATGCGAAAACATTACGGCCTTCCTGCTTCGCTGCATACATAGCCGTATCTGCATTTCTCACCAATGTACTGACATTCTTGCCATCTTGGGGATAACTAGCAATACCAATACTGGCTGATATAAATGCTTCTTCACCGCACAGATTAAAGGGTTCACCCAATACATCTAAGACCTGATTAGCAATATATTCAGCCTGTACTAAGTCATCTAACTTGGGGATAATCAATAAAAACTCATCACCACCAAGTCGCCCTACTGTATCAGTTTTGCGGATACATCCTCTTAATCTCATCCCGGCTTCTTTTAACAAAAAATCTCCTAATTCATGACCTAGGGTATCGTTAATATTTTTAAAGTGGTCTAGGTCAATAAACATCACCGCGACGTTACTATGATGAACTTGAGCCTCGGTAATTGCTTGTCGTAGTCTATCAAAAATTAAAGTTCGGTTCGGTAGGTCGGTCAGAGCGTCATAGTTGGCTTGATGGGCTAAAATTTCCTCGTTATGTTTCTGTTGAGTAATATCTTCTTTAACTGCGATAAAGTGGGTAATATAACCTTCTTCATCTCGCATCGGACATATAGAAGCGTGTTCCCAGAAGAGTTCTCCGTTTTTTTTCTTATTGTGAAACTCCCCAGACCACTGTTTCCCTGATGTAATCTGTCTCCATAACACATCATATTCCGGTTCTGTGGTGTAGCCAGATTTCAGGATGCGAGGATTTTGACCGATTACCTCTCCTGCTTTATATCCGGTGATTTCTTCAAATTTCGGGTTCACATACTGAATATCTCCCTCGGAGTCGGTAATCACAATAGAGACCGGACTTTGATCGCAAGCGCGGGAAAACATTTTCAGCTGATCTTCGGTTTTTTTGAAGTCGGTAATATCTGTTAAGGATGCTAGATAGGCTGTTTCCTGTTCCCAAGAAATTTCTACTACTCGCATACGGACGATTTTTAGCTGTCCATCCTGTCTCAAAATTTCTAATTCGGTTGATTCTTTGGTGACTAGGGGAATACCTATCAGTTCCCCTTCCAGTTGGCTGGCTGGGCGACCGAATAAAGCCTCGGCGGCGGGGTTAATGAATAGGGCGCGTCCTTCACGGTTGACTACTACTAAACCGTTGGTACTGGTGCTGATAATGGTTCTCAGACGTGCTTCGCTTTCCCTTAACGCGGCTTCGGCTGTGATGGAAGAGTTAATGATTTCCTGATTCTCGATCGCTTTTATGGTGCTGATTATATGGGTGACTTGACCATGGCGATCGCTTACTGGGGTCGATTCTTGGCTGACCCAGTGCATGGAACTATCTGGTTGTATAATTCGATAGTTCAGGCTGTAATTTTGTTTCATAAATAACGATGTCGTATAGTTTTGCACCCAACCATATAGATCCTCGACATGGATCTGATTCAACAATTGCTCAAAATTTATGGATGTCGGCTGGGGAGTTAATCCTAAAATATGATATAATTGCTCTGATACAATCATTTCTCCCGTGTTCATATTTAAACACCAACTCCCCGTTTTGGTCAGGGCTTGCACTTGGGCTAGGTGCTGCTGCTGTAGCTGCTGGCGTTGGGCTTTCAGCTTGGAATCGGTGATATCTTCACAGATGGCGATCGCTCTGAAATCCGACCCATCTTGACTATCAATTGGGTAGAGTCTCAGGCAAAACCATTCGGTTATATTATCTTTTGTAATCGGAATTTCTGCGACTATTTCTGAGATATTAGTGTCCGCGATTTGGGGCGATCGCTCTCTTAGCCAGGTGTAAATTTCTCGGGGAATTTGAGAATTGACCACTAAGGTTTCATGGGCTTTCCTATTCGCGAAAATAATTTTATGTTCTTGATTAACTATGAAGATGGGGAGATTAATGGCATTAAAAATCATCTCCATTGGGCTGGCTTTAATATGATTAATACTATCATCGATATGCTCATCAAGATATTGGTCAATAATCGTCTGATATTGACGCTGTTTTTCTTGGGCAAAAAATTGCCTCTCAATAGCGGTAAATAAATCCCCGACTACTTGGGAGAATAGGTGTTCCTGTTCACTGCTAAATTCTCCTAACTTAATCAGATTTAAATAGCATTGTCTATATTGTTGGAGAGTTTCCACCATTTCCGCAGCGGAGATATCGGTCTGGGTTTCCGCCGAAATAGCGATCGCACTTATTCCCCCCAGGGTCTGTAAATGTTCCTCCATGTCAGAAACTAGATATCCTGGGGTGAGATCTGCAGTCATCTCAATTAATAGCAGGGAAATGCGGGAAGTTAAACCCTGCACTGACCGTAAGTGAGTTATAATGGAAGGTTGGGTAGTCTGACCGAAACACTGTAGTAACTGCATTACCATCCATTCTTGATGGTTAACAATCAGTTGGTGTAGGGGTTCTACTAAACTCACCCCCAATGGTAGTGAAGCGATCGCATAACGTCTAGGCTGCGGAATTGATATTTTCATAACTTCATAATTATAGCTAATTTTATGTAATCTTCAATCCTGCATAAAATCGACAATTTCCCATTATGATATACCTCCCGATATCTACTTATTAACCCCTAGCAGTAATACTGATTTCCCTAAGTTTGGCTTGAATAATCGGTGATCCCTATCTACTCACAGAAAATACCTATCTGGTCGGATGGCCAGATATTGCCCCAAAATCAGTAGACCTGACATAGTATTCAGATCCATCTTATCCTATTTTGATAACAGTTATAATTTCCTGGAAATCGACTGTCTAAAGGCTAATTGATGCTTTGGCTACCGCAAAAATTTAATAAAAATTTAACGATGCTTAATATTTATTCATATATCCGGTAAAGGCGATCGCTCCCCCGTCGGTAGAGTCCGTAGAGTTGGTAGGGTCGGTGATAGCCTGGTCCTAGTCATGGTAAACCCGCGCCGCCAGTATTATCAATGATTGATTGTTTGGTGGGTTTAGGGCGGGTCCAGAAAAACCGTCGTGGCCAGATGTAATTGACAGTGGAACCCGTCGCTAGATCCATTATCTATTGTCGAAGAGGTAGGGGGGCAGATTTTCGCAAAACTGCTATAGTGAAGTGTAAAATCACTCAATCTGTGCGATGTCTATAGCTAGTCAGGAATTATCCCAGACATCAAAACCTCTGAACTTAGAGGAAATAGCCACCGTCGCCGCCAACAGTAACCTATGTACTTGGGACGACCTGGATCAATCTGTCCGTGCTAACCTGGAAGCAGCGATCGCCCCAGGTTCAGCTATCCAATGCGTTCTGTATCCCCCCACTCAGGAGGAACTAGCTGCAATAACCACCTATGCGGCACGGCACCAGTTAGGAATTTTACCCTTTGGGAAAGGTAGCAAAATTACCTGGGGAAACCCGGTGAAAAACCCCTCTATTGCTATTAGTACCCAGAAAATCAACCGCTTAGTTGAACACGCGGTGGGAGACCTGACTGTAACGGTAGAAGCTGGTATGCAATATCGGGAACTTCAGCAAATTTTGGCTAAACAAGGACAGTTCCTAGGCTTTGACCCCTGCTATCAGGATGATGCTACTATTGGCGGAATTATTGCTACTGGAGATAGTGGTTCTCTGCGTCATCGATATCGAGGTATCCGCGATATGCTGCTGGGAATTTCTTTTGTCCGGTCTGATGGTAAAATTGCTAAAGCTGGGGGTCGGGTAGTTAAAAATGTCGCGGGTTATGACTTGATGAAGTTGCTAACGGGTTCCTACGGAACTTTGGGCATTATTACTCAAGTTACCCTGCGTTTATATCCCTGTTTAGAAGCATCCCATACGGTCCTGTTAACAGGAGATTCAGATGCGATCGCTACCTGTTTTGCAACTATCTTAGCCTCGGCTTTGACTCCGGTGGCTATGGATTTGATTTCCCCGGAATTAGTGGCTCGCCTCTCTGGGGAAAAATCCATGGGTTTGGCTGTCAGATTTCAAAGTATCCGGGAAAGTGTGGAACTACAAGGCGATCGCCTGGTAGAAGTCGGTAATCAACTCAATTTAAACTCAACTATAATTCGGGAAAATGACGGGGATTTTTGGCAGCAATTAAAACAGCAAATTTGGCAAGGTTCCCAAGGCGATCGCATTATTTGTAAAGTCGGTATCACTCCCACGGACGCAGCCACCACTTTGGCGAAATGTCAAACTCCCGCCGTCATTCATGGTAGCAGTGGTTTGGGATTAATGCGATTTGATGAGACTCAACCAGAGCCGTTGCAAAATCTGCGGCAGTTGTGTAATAATCAAGGTGGTTTCCTGTCGGTTTTAGAAGCACCATTAACCATTAAACAACAAATAGAAGTTTGGGGATACCGGGGAAACGCCTTAGACCTCATGGCTAAGATTAAGCAGCAATTTGACCCCCAAAATCTTCTGAATCATCAGCGATTTATTGCTGGTCTTTAACTTCTGGATTGTTTAGGCGAATTCACTCCGTAGTTTAATCATTCATACCATTTATAAGATGCAAACTTTTGATAAGTCTTCCGAGGCTAATTTAAATCAAATTCCCGCGAAAGAAAGCAACTTTTTAGACCAAAACCCCCACCTAGAACCCTCGGCAAATTTTCCCGGATTTGACAAGAATAATCCGCCGCCGCCAGACTTAATTAATACCTGTGTTCATTGTGGGTTTTGTTTAGCCACCTGTCCTAGTTATCGGGTAATAGGTAAAGAAATGGACTCCCCCAGGGGTAGAATTTACCTGATGGATGCTATTAATAAGGGAGAAGCACCCCTTGCTAAAGCCACCAGCGAACATTTTGATAGTTGCTTAGGTTGTTTAGCCTGCGTCACCACCTGTCCTTCTGGGGTTCAATATGACCGTCTCATCGCCGCCACCCGTCCCCAGGTGGAAAGAAATGTTCCCCGAAATTTAGGCGATCGCTTAATTCGCACATTGATTTTCAGCTTATTTCCCTATCCCGACCGTCTGCGTCCCCTGTTAGTTCCCCTGTATTTATATCAAAAATTGGGGATTAAAAACCTAGTGCGGTCTACCGGATTATTGCCCAAAATCTCCCCCAGACTGGCGGCGATGGAATCAATTTTGCCGGAAATTAACTCTAGTGCTTTTCAGGACAATTTACCCACAGTAATTCCCGCACAAGGGGAAAAACGCTATCGAGTCGGGATGATTTTAGGTTGTGTACAAAGGCTATTTTTCTCTCCGGTAAATGAAGCCACCGCTAGGGTATTAACGGCTAATGGTTGCGAGGTGATTATCCCTAAATCTCAAGGCTGTTGTGCCGCACTTCCTGAACACCAAGGACAAACGGAACAATCCCATGTTTTGATTAAACAAATGATTGATAGTTTTGCCGACACTGGGGTTGATGCTATTATTATTAATGCCGCCGGTTGTGGTCATACTTTAAAAGAATATGGTCACATTATGAGGGATGATCCCGAATATCGAGACAAGGCGAAAGAATTTGCAGGTAAAGTCCGCGATGTACAGGAGTTTTTAGCGGAAGTGGGGTTAACGGCGCACTTATCTCCTTTGGTGGAAGGGGAGGATTTAACTATTGTATATCAGGATGCTTGTCACCTGTTACACGGACAAAAAATTAGCAGTCAACCGAGGGAGTTATTAACCAAAATTCCTGGGGTGAAATTGCGAGAACCTGTCGATGCGGCTTTGTGTTGTGGTAGCGCCGGGGTTTATAATATGTTACAGCCAGAAGTGGCGGATGAGTTGGGACAGCAAAAGGTACAAAATCTGCTCAATACTGGGGCGACTGTAATTGCTTCGGCTAACCCAGGGTGTTCTTTGCAAATTAAGAAGCATCTGGAATTACAAGGAAAGCGGGTTACTCTCAAGCATCCTATGGAGTTATTAGATGATTCTATTCGGGGGGTGAAAATTTAATTCTCCCTGAGATTAGCAAAAGCTAATTAACACAGGTGCGTCAGTCCCTCCCTACAATTAATAATTAATAATTAATAATGAATAATTAATGACCGGGTGGGGCGGGTTTATTTAGAGCCGGGTGGGGAATTGAATTGACAGCAGAACCCGCCCCTACAATTAATAATTAATAATTAATAATTAATAATTAATGACCGGGTGGGGCGGGTTTATTTAGAGCCGGGTGGGGAATTGAATTGACAGCAGAACCCGCCCCTACAATTAATAATTAATGACCGGGTGGGGCGGGTTTATTTAGAGCCGGGTGGGGAATTGAATTGACAGCAGAACCCGCCCCTACAATTGTTAATTATCAGGTGGGACGCAGAAGACGATCGCTTATGGATTTTTCATCATTTCCACAAAGTCTTTCACCAAGTCCAGGTGATGCTGAAGCTGTTTGACTAGGGGTGGGATAGCTTCCAGGTTTTGTTGGGTGGCGAGGTTTTCTAACTCCTGAGAGATGGCGGGAATGTGGAAGATACCAGCATTGGCGCTAGACCCTTTCAAGGCGTGTGCTTGCTGTTTGATTTCGGCAAAATTCGAGGTATTAATCGCTTTATTGAGAGTCTCAATTCGTTGTTGTGCTTGATGGATAAAGGTGGTTAACAGACGATACTTATACTCGGTTTTTCCCTTAAATAACTTATTGAGGCGATCGCTATCAACCGGACAATCAACCGGACTATCTAAAGGTGGCTGATGATTGGCTGTGGTGGGTGTTGGATTTTGGGTTTCCAGACAAACCGGAACCCAACGATTAATCACGTTGACTAAAGCCTGTAAATCAATAGGTTTAGTGATGTAGTCATCCATTCCCACTTGTAGACAGCGATCGCGATCGGAAGGCATTACACTAGCAGTTAAAGCGATAATGATAGGAGGTCGTTGGGAGTTTTGGCTACCGCGAATTCTGGCTGTAGTTTCATAACCATCTAAAATAGGCATCTGACAATCCATTAAGATTAAATCATAATGCTGTGTTTCTAAATGTTGTAAAACCGCTTCTCCGTCCGACACAGCATCAGCGACATAACCCAATTGTTGCAGTTGAGTTAAAACCACTTCCTGATTAACTAAGTCATCCTCAGCTAGGAGAATTTTTAGAGGTATAGAAGCCCTGAGTTTATCGTTAGTTTGGGAGAGATGACAACATGGTGGTTTGGGAGTTTCGGGAAAGGACGATCCCATCAATACATCATCCCAAGACTTATCAAGGTGATGGTCTAAATTAGGGATATCAAGTTCCAGGGCTTTGGCAAAACTTCGCAGTAATCGCAGGGGGGCGATCGGCTTGACTAAATATACAAAATCCCCTAAATTTAACACCTGTTCGGCGCGATTTCGCTGACTAATACTACTCATTAAAATTAGCTGAGTTGGCGAATCACTAGAGGTTTTATAAAGCTGTCCTAGTAATTTAGCACCATGGCGGTCTAGTAACTCTAAATCCATGAGAATCAGATTATACGGGGAACCTTTAGCCTGTTGATGATGCCATTTATCTAAGGCAATTTTAGAGGTATCTGCTGTCTCTACTTGTATTCCCCATGGCTGAGTTATGCAGCTAACTGAATGCCTGACTAAACTACTATTTTCAACTACCAATAAACTCATATTTTTCAATTCTTTGGGGGCAGAAGTTTCCGATAATTCCGATGGTAAAAAAGTGGCGTTAAACCAGAAAATAGAGCCTTCTTCTTCTTGGCTCTTAACCCCAATTTCACCCCCCATTAAATTCACTAAGTGCTGACAGATTGATAAACCTAATCCCGTGCCACCATATTGACGATTAGTGGCGGAACTAGCAGGGGAAAAAGGCTGAAATAATTGGGGTTGAAGTTCATCAGAAATCCCCATTCCTGTATCTTCTATGGCAAAGTAAATATTAATGTGATCTTGACTAATTACTCTGGGAGTCACTCTGATAATAATATGACCGGATTTGGTAAATTTAATAGCATTATTGACTAAGTTAATTAGAACCTGCTGTAAACGCATCCCATCACCCTTTAAATATCGGGGAAGATTCGGTTCTAACAAAATAATTAGTTCTAGTTGTTTATCCTCAGCTTTAACCGCCAACAGATCCACTACGGTTTCTAGGCAATCTTGTAAATCAAAGTCATGGGATTCTAGGTGAGTTTCTCCGGCTTCTAGTTTGGATAAATCCAGAATTTCGTTAATTACGGTTAATAGATGTTTGGCGCTGCGATAAATGGTTTGGGTGTAATCTTTTTGTTGGAGTGTCAGATGAGTTTGCATTAACAATTCAACCATCCCCAAAACTCCACTCATGGGGGTGCGAATTTCATGACTCATTTGCGCTAAAAATCGAGACTTGAATTGAACGGCATTTAAAGCAGCGTTGCGAGTTTCGATGAGATTATTTAAGGGGATAATTACTAGAATTATTCCCCCAACTTCTCCAGAATTACGATACCAAGGTCCCACAGTCCAACCATCATACATCAGAGAACCATCCTCACGAATCCAGGAATCCTCTAAAGCCGACACTTTTTCGCCGCGCAAGGCTTTTTTATGGGCTAACTTCCAGTCATTTTTTACGTTAGGAAATACATCATAATGATTTAAACCGATTAATGAGTATATCTGCGGCTTTAAATGCTGAATCCATCCCTCTGAATAAGCCAGGTATCGCATTTCTGTATCAAACATGGCGATGGGTAGGGGAAGGTAGGATATCAGTTGTTGTAGTCGTTCACATTCTAATTCTTGTTCACATGAACCGTCGGGACTACAAGCTACGGGTTCCCCGGTGACGATCGCACCTAGAATTTCTCCGCAATAATTACGCCAAGGAACTATTTGGAAATTAACTTGCTGTTGTCGTCCGTCACTACCCAATAGGATATGATGTACATGAACTTGCTGTTGAGTGGCGATCGCTTGCAGATAACGGAATTTCACCCCATCACGGACTGATTCTGGTAGACATAGCATCCAATAATTGCGATCTATCACTTCCTCCCGTCGATAGCCGGAAATTTCCTCGGCGGCATGATTCCACTCGACAATCTTGCCTTCTAAAGATAGTACAATCACAATACAACCCATCTGCTGTAGGAAAGACTGCGATCGCTTGATAGTGTCTATTATTTCCGCGCTGGCGGGTTTTCGCCATCTAACTAAGGTCAAACTGGCGACCATACTAATCATGGCGCTAATACCAAGGGTAAGGACTAACGGATCGGAGTTGGGTGGAGTTGGGAGAAACATTGACTGACGCACTCTTTAGCGGTTAGGGTTGATCCATAATAGGTGGCTCTTTAGGGTGGCTCAGAGGCGGTAAATGCCGATAATAACCCGATAATTCCCTTCTGACCCACCTTTTAGGCTGATTGATAGTGATGCCACAATATAATCTAGGTATAGGCTGTAACATAAGTTCAAGATTAACATAATCGGGGGTAAAGTGGGACACACTAGATCGTCTCCCCAGCCTCCCGGCGGAAATTAACGCGGAAATTCCAGTTTTCCACCGGGGGACCTTTAGCTAAACTTGCTTTCGTGCTGCGGCTTCGGAGGTGGAAAGCTCGATTTGTCCGTCCCTGAATTGTACGGGAGGGGTTCACCAATAACCTGCTGGAAATAGTCGCGCGTATAAACCCGCCCCTATTAGGAATCGCCGCGCCTTTAAACCGGAGATGATGTCAATATGGAGATGGTTGTATGAATCAGTATCAACACTTTCTGAAAATTAAGACCCAGGGGAAATCTTTGGCTAAAATTACCCGTTATATTCAGGAAGCTGTAGAAACATCTCAGATCCAAACGGGTATTTGTACGGTATTTATCCGCCATACTTCTGCTAGTCTCATTATCCAAGAAAATGCTGATCCTGATGTGTTAGAAGACCTGGAAAATTTCCTGTCTAAATTAGTGCCAGAAGGAGATTACTACATCCACAGCGCGGAAGGACCGGACGATATGCCTGCCCATATTCGTAGTGTTTTAACTAATACATCTGAGCAAATTCCCATCTCCCAAGGACGGCTAGTATTGGGAACTTGGCAAGGACTATATCTCTGGGAACATCGCCGCCGTGGCTCCTATCGAGAACTGGTAATTCATATTATGGGGAATTAGTCCAAATTTGATTGATTAACAACTTGCAAATTCTCATGGAGACTAACTAACTATGAAAATCGAATTTTTGCCGGATAATGTGACTGTGGAAGCTGAACCAGGAGAACCTATATTAGAAGTGGCTAACCGCGCGGGAGTTTCGATTCCGACGGGCTGTTTAATGGGTTCCTGTCACGCCTGCGAGGTGGAATTAGATGATGGAGAAATTATCTGCTCTTGTATTAGTTCTGTACCAGCCGGAAGGGAAAAAATGACTATTAATCTGTATTCTGATCCGGCTTGGTAGCACTGGGGTTAAGCTGTCGGATAATGATGGCGATCGCCCCTAAACCCAGTAACCCCAATAACCCGGCTAAGGGGTTTCTATCAATGCCAGTCACCCAGGGGGGAACTTTTCCTAAATTCATGGTTAATTCTCCCACATTTATGATATAATAAGCACCAACTAAACCGCCGTGTAAGCCTATGGCTAACGCCAAAGAACCATGAGGATGATTAGGGGTGCGGGTGGCATCTTTTGCCCAAACTAAAATTATCCCTAATAGCAATAAACCCGGAAATTGTAACCAGGTTCGCACAATTTCTTCCCAAGGTTTGATAAAGTGGAGTAGGGCGAATATAACACTACTCACCCAGAGAGATTTGACGGGGGAATAGTCCCGCCGTAATTCTTCTAGTAGCCAACCTCTAAATAACAACTCCTCAGCAAATCCTACCCCCAAAGATACCAATAAACTCTCAATGATAATTATAGGGAAATTGGCGGGGAAAGGTTGCCACTTGAGCCAGCCGAACCCAGTAGCGATCGCAAATATTCCCAGAACCCCAACCCAACCCAAGCCTAAACCAATTAACAAACCCTCACCGCTGCGGCGACTAATTTCCAGACCACAGACCCGCAAATAACGAGGCTGACCATAAACCGATTTTCCCCACCATTGCAGTAAAATCAAAAACTGACAATATAGCAAAACTAGGGTAATGATACTCACCAAATTGGGGTCGCCCCCTAGCCAATAAATGGGAATAGCCAGGGGAAGCCAAATTAGCAGCAATAGAACCACAAACAGCCCCAACCGAACCGGGACAGGGCGGCGGACTAGGTGAGAGAGATTAAACAAGCGATCGCAATATAGCTGAAATTATCTTCCATCAGAGCAGTCTACCACTACTCGTCAGGTTCTATGGTACTGGTCAAGCCATGATTTTTTAAAGTTTCACAATAAAACTCAGCGTGTTCGAGGGCGCAGGTAATCACCAAAGCCAAGCCATTAGTGTGAGCCTCCATCATAATACTAACAGCTTGGGGTTGAGTCAGGCCGGGAACGGTACTCATCAGCACTTGTACCACATACTCCATGGGGTTATAGTCATCATTATGGAGCAGAACCCGATAGCGTGGTGCTAACTTCCGATTTGTGGAAGTCTTTTCTACGGTTTGGGTTGACACAGAACCATCTCCTCCGTTTACAAAGTTACAGTGATCGGGGAATTTATCGATACCAAAGCAGACCAAAGCCATAATCAGACCATCAGGCTATTGAAGGCTGGCTAGACTCAGCCCAATTCCTGCTCAAATTGACAATAACTTGGCGAGGCGCTGCTAACTAATAGCTTAACAAGCGTCTCCCATTGAGTGCAACCCAGAAGTCCGAACTCACCAGTCACAACTAGAATGGTTAATAATAAGATGGATACAGTGATCAGCCGAAACCATCATTTATGCAGAATAGTACATTACTCCTAACCAAAGAACTCCCTAACCTGACCTACTCCCCCCTATTGGACCGCTTTGATGACAGTTGGGAAGCGCCCCTGTCTACCCTCCTAGGCTTAGGACGCGCTGCTGGGGCTGACCTGGTAGAATTTTTCCTAGAGCGCAATAATGTGATCAGTTGCTTGGCTGAAGATGACGGCATTACCGGGGTTTCCCCAAGTCTGTCTTTAGGGGCGGGTATTCGCGTATTTAAGGGAAATGCAGATTGTTATGTGAGTACCAATGATTTATCCTTTAGCGGCTTGCGTGCAGCCCTGGAAAAAGCCTTATCCATCATGGGTTTACAGCTTCCTGGAGCAGTGGGATTTGTGCCTTCGGTCAATTTGGAACTATTGCGGGATTACGCGACCTCTAAGGGCAAAGAAAGCTGGCTGGCTCAATGTAGTTCGATGCAAGAGATGGGCGATATCCTGTTGGCAGCTAACGCTCAACTACTCAAAAAGGCTAACCACGTTCAATCTCGGCGTTCGTCCTATTTCCGAGATTGGCAAGAGGTTCTGGTAGCCTGTAGTGATGGTACTTTTGCGCGGGATGTGCGATTGACTCAATCTCAGGTTTCGTCGATAATTAGTGCAGATGGCGAACATCGCTGTTCTATCAGTAAACGTGGCGGTAGTACCAGTTGCCCGGATTGGTTGCGGACTTGGGACTATGAAACTGATGCGGAAGATATGGCAGAATCTGCGGGTAAAATGCTTTATGCGGATTATGTCGAGTCTGGCTATTATCCTGTGGTGATGGCTAACCGCTTCGGTGGGGTGATTTTCCACGAAGCCTGTGGGCATTTACTGGAAACTACCGCTATTGAAACGAAAACAACTCCTTTTGCTGATAAGAAGGGTGAGAAAATTGCCCACGAAAATCTGACGGCTTGGGATGAGGGTCTGTCGGAGCAGGCATTTGGCACTATCGATATGGATGATGAGGGAATGCCTGCCCAGCGTACTCTCTTAATTGAAAATGGTATCCTGAAAAATTTTCTGTGCGATCGCGCTGGGGAAAGACGCACGGGAAATCCCAGAACCGGAAGCGGTCGCCGCCAAAACTACACCTATTCACCAGCCAGCCGGATGCGTAATACTTATATTGCGCCTGGTGAGTATTCTGTTGATGACCTATTTGCATCAGTCGATCGCGGTTTGTACTGTAAAAAAATGGGTGGCGGTAGTGTCGGCGATACCGGAAAGTTTAACTTTGCGGTGGAAGAGGCTTATCTCATCGAAAATGGTAAACTTACTAAGCCTCTCAAGGGTGCAACTTTAATCGGTTACGCTACGGAAATTATGAACAATATTTCTATGTCTTCCCAGGATATCGGACTGGCGGCGGGGTTCTGCGGTTCGGTCAGCGGTAGCATCTATGTGACGGTCGGACAACCTCATATTAAGGTTGATGGTATTACTGTGGGAGGAAGATAAATTGCTGGGTCGGGTGGCGGGTGTGATCAATTTTTCGATCTTCCCTTAACCCGGTTCGACAATGTTCTGGGAATTTGAGTTGCTTTGGTGAAACAGTAATTAGAAAAAACAGCGATTAATTAGATGATGAATACTGACAGTTTGATTAGTGAAGTTAAAGATTCGGCGAGTAAATTGGGAATCGGCAAGTTTGATGTGTTTGGTGCGACGGTAGAATCGAGTAGCGCTCAGGTTAATCAAGGGGTTCCTAAACAGGTGAAAGCGTCGAATCGTTCTAGTATTATGGTGAGGGTGTGGAATGAGGATGGCACTCTGGGGGTGACTTCTACTAATGACACGACCCCCAAGGGTTTGGAGTTGGCTTTACAAACGGCATCGGAAGCTAGTAGCTTTGGCGCGAAAGAACATATCCCGGATTTTAGTCCTTTGGCTACTTCTCCGGTAGAAGACATGGGCGATCGCACTGCGGAAGCAGCCCCTATGGATACGCTGTTAGAAACTTTACTGGAGGCGGAAAATAAGTTATTAAATAGCCATCCTGCTATTGTGGGGGTTCCCTATAATGGGTTGTCACAACGGGATTTAGTCCGGTTTTATGTGAACAGCGAGGGGGCTTTACGACAAGAACATCTTTCTTATGCCTCGATTTATCTATATAGCAAGACTGAAGAAGATGGTAAAAAGCCTCGCAGTGCGGGTGCTTACCGTTTGGGTCGTAGCTTGGAAGGGTTGGATATTGAGGGATGCTTACAGGAAACTTCCCAGAAAACTATCAGCCATTTGAACTATGAAAAGATTAAATCTGGGCGCTATTTGGTGATGTTTTCCCCAGAGGCTTTTTTGAGTATATTGGCGGGGTTTTCTAATATTTTTAATGCCCAAAATGTCTTGGATCGCCAGAGTTTGTCTACGGTGGAATCAATTGGGACGGCGATCGCTTCTCCGATGTTATCGGTTAGTGATTACGAATTGCACCCGACAAATATCGCAGCGACTACCTTTGATAGTGAGGGAACACCGAGGGGAGAAGTGGCACTAATTAAGGAGGGTATATTAACTCATTTTCTCCATAGTTCCATTACCGCCCGCCGCCTGAATGCTCAACCTACCGGTAATGGTAATATGGGGGCGAAAGTGTCGGTGAGTCCGAATTTCTTTTGTGTGGCTCCGGGGACAGGTGAAAATAGCGAATCCTACAACATTAATACTGCTGATAATGTGATCTGGATTGATGAGTTGCACGCCCTCCATTCGGGAGTACAATCTATACAAGGCTCGTTTTCTTTACCCTTTGATGGTTGGATGATTAAAGGAGGCGATCGCATTAGTATTGAGTCCGCTACCGTGGCTGGAGATATTAAACAACTACTCAAGTCTATTGTCTGTGTGGAATCAGAAGTTAAACTCACAGATGGCGGCGTTTCTCCTCGGGTTTGGGTGGAAGGATTATCGATTACCGGGGAAGGATGATATTGACCCAATTTCCCGGGGAAATTTCGGCTCTAGTGGCGGCGTTATTTTGGGCGATCGCATCAGTGATTTATGCTAATGTCGGCACCAAAATCCCGCCCCTGGGTTTGAACCTCATTAAAGGCGGAATTGCGATCGGTCTATTATTGCTCACCATCACCTTCCAGTCAGGGGGTGAATTACCCGAATTTTCCCCCTGGGTATTCGGCTTGCTTCCCCTCAGCGGCATCATCGGTATAGGTATCGGAGACACCGCCTTTTTTACCACCCTCAATTGTTTAGGTCCTCGGCGCGCCTTGCTGCTAGAAACCCTCGCCCCTCCCCTAACCGCATTAATTGCCTTCATATTTTTGGGGGAAAGACTCTCTCTCACCGCCTGGGGAGGCATCTTTATCACCGTGTTAGGTATCGCCTGGGTAATTACCGAACAAGCGCCCGAAACCCTCGGAATACCCCTAAGATTAAATCGCGGCTTAGTGTTTGGCAGCATTGCCGCCTTATCCCAGTCCACCGGAGCCATTTTATCCCATTTGGCACTCACCCAAAGCGGCATCAGTCCCCTGTGGAGTACCTTATTAAGAATTTTAGGCGGTGTGGCGGTCCTGCTTTTAGCCCTACCAATTCAGCGGTTATCTCCCCTCGCCTTAGTCAAACCTTTGCGATCGCGCCGGGTGTTGGGAATCATTATTGTGGCGACATTTTTCGGCACTTATTTGGGGATTTGGTTACAGCAAACCGCCCTCAAATTTACCGCCGCCGGAATTGCCCAAACTCTCACTTCTACCAGTCCGCTGTTTGTGTTACCGATCGCCATAGCCATGGGAGAAACTATCAGTTTCCGCGCCTTTTTAGGGGCATTAGTCGCCATTTTCGGCGTGGCGATGTTATTTTTAGCTTAATTGATAAATGTTCTGATTTTCAAAAATTAATTGGAGAGTTTACATCGATGAAAATACGGTAAATAGGACAGCAAAAACGCGACAAAACTTTGGCTATGATGGTGCAGAAAAAAAGATAAACTGGCACTCTTATATCATTAGATGAATAGTTAATTCAACGCGACCTTTACTTTGTATTTCCTCCATAATATCCGGCGGAATATTTTTCATACTGTTGATTTTCACATGGTTAGTCAAAAGAGAATTTTTTTCTCCTTTTCGACTATATATTTTGATCTCCATTAAGTTTTGCCGTTCATCTAAAATTAAACGGGTTCCTAATATATCAGATCCATCCTTTTTAACGATTCTGTGTATCTCTTTGAGGTGATCCTCCAGCAAATCGAAATCTAAAGTTTGATTTTCAAGACTTGACCATATTTCGGTCTCTGGAGTACCTTGAATGGCTTGAGATATTCGCTTGGGTAAATTTCTGACATTATTGACGAGTCGCTGCCATTGATATGCGACTGTTTCTTGAGGTTCTGGCATTGATTAATTGACCTATGATTTTCAATCGGTAAGTTAAAGCAATCAAAATTATTCAGATATGTTTTTGGTGGCTGTACATAGATGTTTTTATTAAGTTTTTGCTATCAATTTTATTTTAGCTCTCTCTTCAAGCTGTTGTCGAAACTCTTCGGGAATGTCAGACAATTCTATGCTTTCTTTGACAATTTCAAACCGATACTCCTTATTGTTAATGTTCATAATATAAGTTTCAGCCTGTTTATAATACCTATTTTTTTCCTTTAACAAATAAATTGCTACATCTGAAACTACTTCAACAGCTTGGTTGATGGTATCTAGTATTTGAGCCACTGCACGGTTAGCCCAATCTTTAATTTCATTCCAATAAGGACTGACTGCTCCAAGGATAGTGACAGCAATAATAGTCCAACTGATTGGATCGATAGCCATGATTTATTCCTCTCTTAAATTTGAAGTCGATCTGGTTTCTATCCTAGCTAAATTATCAGAACTGATTTTTTGGTGATGCAGCTTGATAGTTGTATATTTGTTGATTTCCTCTATGAGGATAGACTCGTCAATAGCCTGAGCTTTACCAACTAACAATTTTAGACCAAGTTTAATTGTGATATTTCTAATATCACCCCCGCATAAACCTTCGCTGATTTCCGCCGCCCTCTCGTAACTAATGGTTTTGGGAACATTTTTAGATAAATGAAATTGCCAGAGTTGAGTCCGCATTTCTAAATCAGGTACGAGAAATTCTACATTAAATATGATCCGCCTTAAAAAAGCATTGTCATAATTTTCAAACAGGTTGGTAGCAAAAACAATCACACCATTAAATTTATCCATTAGTGTCAATAATGTGCTTTTGGCTGAATTGACTCCATAATCAGCGGCTTGAGATAAATTTGAAATTCTTTTGCTCAATACAGCATCAGCTTCATCAAAGAATAATAAACTATGGCTTTTTTCCGATTCTTGGAAGACCTGGGATATATTTTTGGATGTTCCTCCCACTAATTCTGATTCTAGCTCGCCATAGTTCACTTTAATAATGTTCATATCCAATTGGTGAGCAATGGCTTCAGCAGTAATGCTTTTACCCGTACCAGATGGTCCAAAAAAATTTATGCTCAAACCTTTACCAGTCTTGAGAAACCGATTAAACTCCCATTCTACAAATAACTTATCCCGATTTTTTACATAAGCAATCATTTCCTTAATTTGCTCACGGGTACTTTTTGATAACGCAATTTCATCCAATGTCCACTGCGGTGTCTCGCTCAGACTACTGGTTTGCTCGTTGCTGATCGGGTCGGTTTTGCCTTTAACTATTTCATATTTCATTCTTTGAATTTGATATGGCTTACTTTCCTATCCCCACTGCCACAGTATAATACCATAAGAAGATTGATAATTTTATGGTCTCATGTACTTGGTAAGGGATGATAATTAGTTATGAAACATTATATTATGTTATCCAAAGCATGATAAGATGTTACTTAAAATTAGTAAAAGTTACTCATAAAAGCAGCTATGGAGCTTAATGAAATTTTAAGATTTGCTGATGACAGAGTCTTTTCCAAGACGGGAAAACATCTAGATGATTTGCAGGAGGCGATCCTCAAAGAAGCTCTGCAAGGAAAGAAATATGCTAAAATCGCTCAAGAACGGGATTGTAGCGAAGGTTATGTGAGGGTCGTGGCATCAGAACTATGGAAAATACTTGCAGACGCATTAGGCGAAGATGTTAGTAAAGTTAATGTTAGGTCGATACTAGACAGAGCGATCATTGCTAATAACGCTAATATTTCACCAGTTATTGGGAGAGATCATGTCACGGTTCATAACAATGTAAGTTGTTTTCCAGATCAAATGCGATCGCCGGTTTCTTATGGGCAAAAACCAGAACCCCAAGATTCACCTGAGCTCGACTTAGGTGATGCGGCGGAAATTTTTACATTTTATGGACGTGATGAAGAATTATCTATACTTAAAAAATGGATCGTCACTGACGAAAAGTATGATCCTCAAAATTGCCATAATAATTGTGCAAAAATAGTTGCTATTTTAGGTGTTAGTGGTATTGGCAAGACTCACCTGGCTATAAGTCTTGCCGAATCAATCAAAAGTAACTTTAATTTTATCATCTATCGTAGTTTGCGCTTTTCGCCGACTTTAGAAACTATCTTAAATAAATTATTGGAAATATTTTCACTGTCATGGAAGATAGATGAAGCCATAGAAATCGAAACAAAAATTAGTCTAATTTTTAGCCAACTGCGCCACCATCGTTGCCTGATCATCTTGGATGACGTACAGGAAATTTTTAGTCCAGGTAAATGGGCGGGTCAATATAAATCAGCTTGTCAAGATTATCATCTATTTTTTCAAAAAGTTGCCGAAGTTTACCATCATAGCTGTTTCGTCTTAATTAGTTCGGAGAAACCGAGAGAAATTGCAGAACTAGAAAAATTAAATTTGCCAATTTTTACTTTGGTGTTAGATGGTTTGGGAATGGCAGCGAAAGATATTTTAATTTCCCATCATTTATCCGATCAACAACTATGGGAAAGGTTGATCAATATTTATCAAGGCAACCCACTATGGTTAAATATAATCGCTACCCTAATTCGAGAAATTTTTGGTGGTAAAGTTGGCAATTTTTTACAATATGATATGCCGATGTTGGACGAATCATTATCTTGGCACTTAGAACAACAGTTGCAGCGATTAAGTGATTGTGAAATGGTCATCGTCAGTCAACTAGCAAACGAACCAGAGGCGATCGCGTTATCGGAGATCGCCAATCGAGTCAAATTACCTATTTCCGATTTAATTAATGGACTAAAATCTCTAGTGAGGCGATTTATATTGGAAACCCAAGATGAAGGAGATATGACACTTTTTAGTTTAAATTCCGTCGTGGCGAAATATGTTCAAACCAGGCAATATCCATAATAGATAGTTGTTCTGTATTTTACCAAGGAGACACGGATGCTTGTTATGGGAAGCTGACGGTTCATTTTTTACCCGACAAAACTACTTCATCAACAAACATCCTCATAAAAACTCGGTTTCTGATGTCAAATACTGCCAAAGCCCGGATCAACTCTCCGGGCGGGAGTTAGGCACGAAGTAAATCAATCACACAATTGAAATTGAGCTAATTCTCTAGGTAGGTTGGAAGAATGGGGAACCTTCACACCGCGAGGCGCTAGGATACCCATACCAAAAACACAACCATCTTCAGCACTACAATCAGTCATTCTTAGGGATAGTTCGTAGTCATCCTCAAATGGCGGCTCAAAGGAAACAACTGAGACTAAATCTTCGTCAAATTCCAGCACTTCCCCACTCATGGTTTTGACTCGTAACTCCACATCGGCGCAATTTTCATCGCAATAGCCGACAAAAAGATACTCGATAGAAGGATCAAGTCTGAGGGTTAACGGTGCGCTAACTCTCGCGGGCCCTTTGCCAATTACGGGCCAGAATGCTAACTCGAAACCGTCTCTTCCCGCCTCCTCAACCACATCTCTCAGTTTGCAGACAACTGTTCTTTGTTGGTCTGTCAGATCCCTGGCTAGGGCTGTCCCTAGGAGTGCAGTACCGAGCAACATAATAATTCCCGGTAGATAATAGTGTTTCCGTTTCATTGATATCCTCTGGGAAGGGATGGTGATTAAGGGAATTTCAGAAATAATTGGAGAATATCACATTTTAGCGCGATCGCCTATAGATAGTTTATCTGTCCGTTACCCCTAGCTCTAAATTAGATTCAATTTAAGTTACCATTCCTCCAGCCATGCTTTCATTTGTGCAATTTCTGCCTCCTGTGAGGTCAAAATGTCTTCCGCTAAGGATTGCATTTCTGGGCGATCTGATTTTTCTTGTAAGTCTTTAGCCATCACTAAAGCACCTTCATGATGAGGAATCATCGCTTTGAGAAAACGCCGATCAAACTCATCATCTGCTTCGCCTAAATCCATATCCATCCGCATAGCACTGATTTGTTGCGGAGACATTTCCATCATGTGATTCATTTGATTATTCCAAGCCATTGGTGTATCTGGTGCGTCTGGATACCAGGCTTGTCGCCACTCCCTCATTTGGGCAATTTCTGTGGCTTGAGCTTGAATTATTTCTACTGCTAAATTTTGCAATTCCGGTCTGTATGATTTCCCTAAAACTTCCTGTGCCATAATAATTGCACCTTCATGATGAGGAATCATCGCATCAATAAAGCGTAGGTCGTAGTTTTCATCTGCTGGCCCTAAATCCATATCAGCATGATCCATACCTCCATGATCCATGGTTGGTACGGTTTCACCAGTGATCTCTATGGGTTCCTCTATGGACGGAGGTACGGAATCACAACCCGCAATTAATCCCAATATGGCTATCAAACTCCAGGTTGATTTTCGGAAATTCGCATTCATTAACTTTCTCACCGATAACTATCTTAAACTACCCCCCAATTATAAACTCTCTAGTCAACAGGAGAGTCAAGGAATAGATATCATAGCAAATGTTTACCTAACATCTGGGATTAATCAATCGGTAGACAGATGCGGAATTCGGAACCTTGACCGATTTCGGACTCTACCTCTAAACTTCCTTGATGCTTATCAACCACAATTTGACGAGCGATCGCTAATCCCAAACCCGTACCTTTTCCTACTCCTTTAGTGGTAAATAAATAATCAAAAATTTGGGACTTTAGTGCCTCTGGCATTCCGGAACCATTATCTCCAATCCGAATCTCTACGGAATTTTTCTCAGGCAAAACCTGGGTAGAAATGGTAATAATTTGATGATTGATTTTGAGACTCTCAAAGGTTGAAGTCATGGCGACTTCATCTAAAACATCGATCGCATTAGCCAAAATATTCATAAAAACTTGGTTGATTTGACCGGGAAAACACTTGATTTGAGGTAAATTGCCATAGTTTTTGACGATATCAATAGCGGGTCGATGTTGATTAGCCTTGAGGCGATGTTTGAGAATTAACAAAGTGCTATCAATACCTTGGTGAATATCGCAGGAAACTTGATGATCTAGATCCGCTCTGGAAAAAATCCTTAAACTGGTGCTAATATCTTTAATGCGATCGCACCCCAGTTTCATCGATTCTAACATTTTTGGCAAATCTTCTAAATGATACTCAATCTCTAATTCCTCATATTTAGCCACCATGTCTTCCCCAGGATCAACAAACTTTTCCTGATATAGTTGCAGATATTCACTCAGAGACTGCACGGATTTAATCGCCTCGTTAATATTACCATGAATAAAGCCGACCGGATTATTAATTTCGTGAGCTACGCCAGCAATTAAATTCCCCAAGGCTGACATTTTTTCCCCTTGAATTAATTGCAGTTGCGACTGTTTAATTTGTTCCACATAATCTTGGGACTGTTGATATAAACGAGCATTTTCTAGGGAAATAGCCGCCTGAGTGCAAAGCAAGTTCACAACCACTAGGCGATCGCTCGTAAATACACCACTGATCCGACGATTTTCTAGGCTCAAAACTCCCACCAAATTACCCTGATTTAAAATCGGTAAACATAACATACTCTTAGGTTTTCGTCCCTGTAAATACTTATCAATTACAGGTAAATCCGTTTGCATATCATCAATAACTACTACTTTCTTAGTATTTTTCACATAATTAATCAGTTTGACTGGGACCTTAGTAGTTTCGCTCAAAAGTTCCCCACAAAGTTCCGTATTTCGGGGAGTAGCAAGCGATCGCACTAGCCAATTTCCATCAGGGTTAGGCAAAATTAAAGCACAGCGTGAAGCCCCAGAATTTTGCAAAATAATCTTAGTGAGTTGCTGCAAAAGTTCCTCTAATTGAATCGTACTAGAGATGGCCTGGGCTGCTTTTAAAATCGCTGAAAAATCCAGCAAATTATTAATACTCGAACCCGACGAACGATTACTCGATGTAGATGTGTGAGTTGAAATACTCGGAGTAACCACAGTTGCTAAAGTCGCCATAGGAGTTAAATTAGATCCCGTCGCTTCTAAAATAGGTTTTAGTAAGTTAGGATAGGTATTTTCCAACTGCTCAGTTTTAGCTTTTGCGCCCCACCTCGCATAACAATAATAGGCTTCCTGCATATAAACCATTGCCAACTTTTCTTTACCCCAATTCAGATAAAACTTAGCCGCTAGTTCATTAGCTAAAGCCTCCTCTTGGATAAATTCGTGTTTTTTGGCTCCTAAAATTGCCTGGTCATATAAATTTATAGCCTCAACTTTTTGATCTAAAACTCGACATTTTTCCGCCTCGATTAAATCCAGCTTATGCTGATGATTCATTGGTGCATAATATGCCCAGTGACCTAAATGCTGTTGATTCTCTTCTACACGCTGCCACAATTCTGATTTCTGTTCATGTTCGGGAGCATAAATGCCTAAAGCCGTGAGGGAATCATAGAAATAAAATCCGGGAATGCTAATCATACCAGCACCACCAATTAAATATTTTTTAGCCTCAATTGCATAAGTTTCAGCTAATTTGAGTTCTGCAAATAAATAGGAAAGCATCATTTTATATAGATAAAATATATACAATCCCAGCACATCATGACTATCAGTAATGCGAGGCAAAATTTCTGTTTCTTCCATCGCTTCACCTGATAAAATGTGAGGGTTGACTGCTAACCCCAATAAATTTAAAGTAGACTGCCAATAAATTCCACAGTAATTGGCAGTGGTTATTTGATTCAATCGTTGTAAAGCGTTATAGTATCCAGATGACTGCTTTTCCAAGGTGACTAGAGTTTCACCACCCCAAAATGAGTTGAGGCAAAAGGTTTGAGCGCAATATCCAGCTTGTTCATGATTGCCAATTTCTAAGGCTTCTTTATAGCTGTCTTGTAGAAGATAAACTACGGTTTTAAGATGGTTTTTTCTGTGTAAAATAAATAAACATACTACATGAGTAACTTCTGGTTTTGCGGTTTTGATGTCTAATTTTTTCACTAATGTTAGCGCCAATTGACCAAACTTCAAACCTCTATCTATATCTTGTAAGAGATTACAACAAATTACTCCATAACAGGCATAACTAAAGGCGGAAGCTGATGTATTGCCATATTCAATTGATAGCTTAACTCCTAAAGAAATAAACACGGGAAATAAGGGAGGTTTGCAGATATAAGCGACGGGAATCATACTATTGGCTATCTGCAAAATCGCGATTTTTTCTAGATCTGTCATTAAGGGTAGGTTAACTAAGTCGTCAATATCGCGATCGCCAATGAGTTCGATAACTTCTGCAACTACTTGGTTAATATCGTTTGGGGTGGGATTTGCTGGGTAATTTACACCCATATTTTGCAGAAACTCTTGACCAATATCAATAGCCTGACTTAGCTGATTTTGAGCCACATTTGCTTGAATTTTAATCCGGTAAACATCCACTTTTTCTACCCACTTTTTACCATGAGACATCACCTCATCAATAAAAGTGTTCATAGTCTCAAAATCACCGGACAAGGCAGCTAATTCCGCCCCCAAATTATAAAATTCTAGGGTGATTTGATATTGTCGTTCCCAGGATTTTTCCCCAAGTGAATATAACCCCGTCTGGGTATAATCTAAACCCGCTTGATAGGCGGTAGCTGCTTTGGCTTTCCGACAAGCTATCAGGTTTAGTTTGGCTAATTCATCCCGTTCTTTTTGGGTGGGAATTAAGGCTATACCATAGTTAAGTTTACTGATGATATCAAAAATGTAATCTTCCCTAGACTCAAGAGGAATTTGTTTCAGCAATAGTTGTCCTATGCGGTAATGAGTAGCCTGTTTTTGCTGTTCAGGAATTAGTGAATAAGCAGCCTGTTGTACCCGGTCATGCAAAAATTTGTATTCTACTTTTTCAGTATGGATACTGTTTAACTCCGTTTTATACTCAGCTAGATATAATTTATAAAGCTGAGTTTCCGGGATGATTAAACCGTATAATAGGGCTTTCCATAAAGCGATCGCTACTTGGGTTGGTGATTTTTCACAAACAATTGCTAATGTATCCAAATTAAACTGATTTCCCAGACAAGCCGCTAACTGTAATATCTGCTGAGTTTCTTCCGGTAATTTTTGCAACTGAGTCGCCATAAACTCAACTACATCATCCGTGATAGATAGGGAATTAACTTGGGCTAGATCACATTCCCAGGAGCGTTTTTTTAGATTAAAGTTAATACATTTATCGTTATATAATGCTTTCAAAAACTGAGTGATAAAAAACGGATTTCCTTTGGTTTTACGATTAATTAATTCGGTGATAGGATCGGCTAGTTCAAATGTACAAGCTAAGGTATCCGCCACTAACTGATTACTATCCTCAAACTCCAGAGGACTTAAAGTAATAGTATGAACCGTTTTACCCATTTTTTTCAGTTCTTCTACTGTGAACATCAAAGGATGCACGGGAGACACTTCATTATCCCGATAAGCCCCCAATAACAGTAGATAGGTCTTTTCTTCCATTAATAGCTTCATTAACTCCAGAGAGGCTAAATCTGCCCACTGTAAATCATCCAAAAATATCACCAGTGGATGCTCAGAAGTTGTCAAGACTGCTATAAATTTTTGGAAGAGTAAATTAAACCGATTTTGGGCGGCAGTTCCTGATAATTCGGGGACGGGAGGTTGAGGGCCGATGATTTGTTCCAGTTCGGGAATTACCTCAATTAAAACTTGTCCGCTATCCCCTAAAGCTGCTAAAATTGTGGCTTTCCATTGGGCTATTTCTAGGTCAGATTCTGATAAAAATTGCCCCATTAAATCCCTGAGTGCTTGCACAAAAGCAGATAAAGGGATATGATGATTTAATTGGTCAAATTTACCCTGAATAAAATAGCCTTGCTGACGAGTAATCGGTTTGTGAACTTCATGGACTACGGCGGTTTTCCCAATACCGGAAAACCCGGCAACTAACATAATTTCTGATGCGCCATTAGCTATCCTATCAAAGGCTGCTAATAATTCGTCAATTTCGTTTTCTCGACCATAGAGTTTTTCGGGAATTAAAAAGCGATCGCTCAAGTCACCAGAGGCGATCGCAAACTCGCCAATATTACCAGTTTCTTGCCACTGTTGCCAACACTTTTCTAAATCATGTTTGAGTCCCAAAGCACTCTGATAACGATCCTCAGCATTTTTTGCCATTAATTTGGCAACTATATCAGATAAAACCTTCGGCACATCAGGGTTAACCTCATGTAATGGAGTTGCCATTTTAGCCAAATGACAATAGACTAATTCCATAGGATCATCAACATTAAAAGGCAACTCTCCCGCCAGTAATTGATAGAAAGTTATTCCCAGAGAATATAAATCACTGCGGTAGTCGATGCCACGATTCATTCTGCCAGTTTGTTCTGGGGATAAATAAGCTAAAGTCCCTTCTAAAATATTAGGATTTTGGATAGTCTGATTTTCTTTGGGCAATAATGAAGCTAGGCTAAAATCAATCAGTTTAACTTCTTTGGTTTCCGGATGAATCAGGATATTGGCGGGTTTAATATCTTTGTGAATTACCTTCTGTTGAGATAAGCCGTGTAGAATTTCTGCCAGTTGCAACCCTATGGATAAAAAATCAGGAATTGATAATTTTTCATGAGCCCACTGATTCAGAGAAATATGTCCCTCATAGGGCATCACTAAGGCATAACTATTCCCATAACTTTCTAAAGATAAAGGTTTGACAATTCCCGCCAGTTCCAGATTTTTCGCCAGTGTATATTGATTGCGAAACTGAGCCAGTTCATTAAAATTCGGATGGGGATTTCGTAAAACCTTAATGATTACCGCTTGGTTATCACTGGTTTTAGTACCCTGATAAACTATGGTGCGGGTTCCTTGATAGATAATTTCGCCAAAGTTGTACAAGGGAAGAGTCATAATCATGGCGTAGTCTGTAGTTAATAGGGTTGACTCAATCAGAACTTGGATAGATAGGCGCTTCCAGGCTTTCCTAGCCTCGGTCTAGTTAATTGTGGGCGGTCTGTGATTAAACTTTTGATAGCTTAACCCATAAAACCAAAATTTTCTGTAAATTGTGCTATAGAGTAATACAAACTTCGCAGTTATGCCAAGGGTAACTTGATCACAAATTCTGTCCCCACCCCTGGGGCTGATGAAAAACTCAACTCTCCGTGGTGATTTTGGGTGATAATTTGGTAGCTAGTTGGTAATCCCATCCCTGTACCTTGACCTACGGCTTTGGTCGTAAAGAATGGGTTAAACACTTTGTTTTGATGTTCGGGACTGATGCCAATACCATTATCTTTTATGGCAATCAATATTTGCTTTTTCTGGGCGAGGCGTGTTTTGATGTTTATACATCCTCTATAATCAGAGTTTGCCGCAGTATTTAATAGATTTCGTCTTTCCTCGATCGCCTGAATAGCATTAATGAGTAAATTCATAAATACCTGATTTAATAGGCTGCTATAACATTCAAATGACGGCAAATCTCCATAGTCTTTAATTACCTGAATTACCGGACTTCCATTGCTACCATTGACGCGATTTTGGAGAATCACTAAGGTGCTATCAATATTTTCGTGAATATCCACCGATTTTAACTTGGCTTCATCTAAACGGGAGAAGGTACGCAGGGATTTAACAATATCCCGAATCCGGGAGGCTCCATTAGTCATTGAACTAATGATTTTTGGGAAATCATCCTTAATAAAATCTAAATCCATATCCTCAATTAAATCGCTAATTTCTGGGGGAGGGTCAGGATACAATTCTTGATAAGTATCAATCAATTCTAACAAAGATTCCGTATAGGTAGAAGTGTGGGTTAAATTGCCGTAAATAAAACTAACTGGGTTATTGATTTCATGAGCCACACCGGCGACTAATTGACCTAAACTAGACATTTTTTCAGCTTGAATTAACTGCACTTGTGTTTCTTGTAATTCCCGATATGCTTTTTGTAATTCCTTACCTTTGGCTTTGGACTCCTGATAAAGTTGAGCTTGATAAATGGCGATCGCTACCTGAGTTGCCAGATTTTGTAGGAGTTCTATTTCATCATCTAACCAAGAGCGATCGCATTCGCAACCCTTAATACAATCACTCTGAACTCTCCCGATTTCAAAACCTCCAATTGTCCCGCCAGCAGTATGCACAGGTAACACCAAATAACTGTCAATTCCTGACTGTTGACAAAATTCTTTTAAGGGTTCATCTTGGCTATCCTTAACTACATCTACCCGATATATTTTGCCATGAAATAAATGATAAAATAATTTCGGTAAATCATCAATATTATAACTCCCTATCCAACTAGGTATTCCTGAATTTTTCTGCTCCTTAACATTTTCTAAGCAGGGTGGATTGGTATCGGCTCTATACCATACAAATGCACAAATATCAACTTGAATTTCCTGAAAAATCGCATTGACAGCATTTTGCAAAATCGTATCTAAATTAAGAGAATTGCGAATTTCGGTGCTGATCCGATTTAAAGTTTGGGTGCGACTCAGCAAAGATTGCAACTTTTGTTCCGCTTTTTGGCGTTCCCTTAAAGCCGCTTGCTGTTCACTAATATCTCGAACAATAGACAAAACATCATTACCACAGGGAGCAAACCGCGCCTCATAATTTCGGACCCCTTCAGGCATTTCTAGTTCATATTCCAACACCTGAATTTGTTGAGTTTTTAGGGTTTCTGCAATAGCTTGACTGGTTGGTATAGCCAGAAAATCAGGCAAGACTTCATGGATATTTCGACCCAAAAATTGCGAGGGTTCTATTAACGGTGTCACCTGTGGAGATGGCTTATAATCAACCAAAACATAATCGGATCTATAGCGGAACATCATATCAGGAATAGCATCCAGCAAAGCGCGGGTCTGAGCCTCGCTTTCTTTTAAGGCATTTTCCGCCTGTATCCGGTCTGTAATATCTTCAAAAATTCCCACCAAACCAATTACCTTTCCGTCGGCATCATGGAGAGGTATTTTAGTGGTTTCTACCCAATTAATGCTACCATCAGCATTGCTTTTATTTTCAATTAATTTGATTTGGGGTCGATCGCTATTCATCACCTGGCGATCGCAAGTGCGATAATGTTCAGCTTCTTTTCGGCTCACACAATAATCATAATCCGTTTTTCCTATAAAAAAGCTCGTATTTTCACGACCGAAAGCCGTAGCAAAAGCCTGGTTACACCCCATAACCACACTATGAGAATCCTTCCAAAATATCGACTGTGGCAGAGCATCAAGAATAGTTTGCAACAACTCCCGCGATTGATAAACTTCCTCTTGCGCCTTCACTCTTTCCGTAATATCCATCACCGTCCCAAACATCCGCACCACCTGCTCGTCCCGCTGTTCTATTTCAATCCGAGCATTCAGATAAGCCACCTCATCACCAGCACGCACAACCCGAAAATCGAAGTTTTGGGGAATCCCCTTATTAGCTTCCGCAACCCTATTTTGAAAGAAAGAGCGATCGTCAGGGTGAATTCTGGTCAGATGTTCTGCAAAAGTCGGCTCACCTTGTTCCGGACTCATACCAAACAGATTAAATACCTCTTCCGACCAAGTAACCTTTTGGGTTTGAGTCTCAAAAGACCAGTTCCCAAGATGCGCCACTTTTTGAGCTTTTTGCAGTTGATTAGTCAGTTCTTGTAGCGCCAGTTCATTAGCTTTACGCTGCGAAATATCCTGATAAATTCCCATAAATCGCAGCGGTTCACCCAAACGATTCCTCTCCACAATTTTACCAATACCTAAACCCCATTTATAGGAACCATCCTCGCATCGTAAACGATGTTCAGTCTCATAAATATCAATTTCTCCCCGGATATGTCGATTCATATTCTCAGAAACTAATTCCATATCCTCTGGGTGAATTCGACTGATCCACTCATTAACATTATGATGAACCACCCCTTCCGTCGCACCGATAAAATTCCGCCAATGTTCCTCCGATAAAACCAACTCATTAGTTTGCATCTTCCAATCCCAAGTGCCAATATCAGCTGATTCTAGGGCAATTTCTAAACGAATATGACTTTCCCGCACCGCCATTTCCGCCTGTTTACGGTCATGAATATATCGGGCAATTCCCAAACATCCTATCACCTCACCTTCATCATTTCTCATCGCCGACACATTAGTAGAATGCCAGTAATAGCGATTATCTTTATGTAACACCCTATATTCAGCACCTCGCACTTTTTCCCCTAATAAAGCTCGATGAAAAGCATCTACACAAATTGGCAGATCTTCACTATGTACAAACTCGGCAAAAGAAATACCCAACAACTCATCAATGGGATATCCCGTAATTTCTTCAAAATTTGGGCTCACATAACTAAAAGTGCCATCCACATCAGCAATAAACACCATATCATTGAGATTTTCAGTCAAATTCCGAAACTGACTCTCGCTTCTTCGTAGGGCAATTTCACTTTCTTTTTGCTCAGTAATATCTCGCACATAACCATACCAAGTCGTGCTACCATCCTGCTCTCGTTGGGGTGTAGCATGACCAAGCAACCATAACAATCGACCATCAGGGTGAGTTATACGATACTCGCAAAGCCAGGGAGTCAAATTTTTCGCCGATGCCAAAATCGACTCTTCTACCAACTGTATATCATCAGGATGCAGCGCATTAAAAAGGGCACTAGCATCAGACCGCACGGCTTCTGGTTCAATACCATAAATCTCTCGTAACCCTTCGCTACTGTAGGGAAAAGCAAACCCACCATCGAGATTTTGACAAAACTTATAAATTATCCCAGGAATGTGGCGACCAATTTGTTGCAGACAATACTCTGCGTCCATTTGTGCGGTAATCTGTCCCAGTTTTTCAGGAGTACAGACAGAGGCGGCTAAGGCAGATTGCAACGATTCTACCTGTTCTTGTAGGCTTTTGATTTCGGTAACATCTCGTAAAGTTACCAGATGACAATTAGGCAAAAAATTAGCCCTAGCCATATACTCGACCATCACCACACCACCATCAGGTCGTATCAGACGAAATGAGCCACGCATCTCCCCTTGGTGGAGGAAATCTTGCCAAGTTTCCTCAAAATTAAAGCCGGGTTCAGCAAAATCACTAATCCGACATCCCATCAAATCTTGATGTGGCAACCCAAATAATTGGCAAGCGGCCTGGTTAGCATCAAGGTAATATCCCAAGTCATCTGCTATAACCATCCCATCTGTCCCAGCTTCAAACAAAGCCGATAGGGGACTATCTGGGGTGATCACGGGTCTGACTAATTTCTTCGGTTTAACCCTATGACGGGAATGAGCAGATAAAACCTGGATTTGATTGGAGAATATCATAATCAATTAAGATAACAGAGAACTTGTGGGCAGACTCCCTCGTTTCCTGTGCCACCTTTAGGGACTACCTAGGGATGAGTCATCACTTGAGCAGTCATAAAATTTTCGGACCCTTAGAAAACCAAGACGGATGCGATTATGATTAATTATGGCTCAAAATATTTCCAGTCGCCATAGGTGGCATAATTTTAGTCTATTTTCGGTGCTAAATAGAAATAATCCCCGTCTTGATACCAAGAGGGGATTAGCAACAACACCTGGGCAACAACGGATAATCTATGATTCTGTTATCTGGGACAAACAGAAATATTGTTAGCGTTCAGAACAATTCTTCCAGCAGAACGTTGATTAATTAACACGGGGTTTCCGGTATCAGTTTTAATGATCAGGGGATCAAGTCTCTTGCATTCCTGAACCCGTTCGCCCCACTCCTCAACCCGGCGGGTATATTCAGCGCGGACGCGGGGAATATTATCTAGGGTAATGCCGGCCGGAATTGGTGGCAGATTAGGAATAAATACTTCATCGGTGATTACTGCGTCACTTCTGATGTTGCGGTTAACTCCTAATTCATAGATAATCGGATAGCGGAAAGCAGAAGGGAGAGTCCGAAAAGGATTAGCCAAATCGGGCAAGCTGTAGTACCTGGGGGGAGTCACTCTGCCAGTTTGCGGATCTGGTCGCTGGTATCTGATATCAAAATCTGATGGAGTTGTGGGAACTCCAATTTGAGCGAAGGCTTTGACAGGCATGAATGCTGTAATCAGCACACACAACCCACCTAACAGTTTAGACTTCATTAAACTCATCTCCTCAAAATCACCTAGTGGTTTGCCGATCCATCCTACAGGCTATTGCCCTAGGATTCTAAGTTCCTGAGACTTTTGCCAGAGGTATCTCGGAACTCTAGCAAATTTTACCTCAGATATCAACTGATATTATTACCGGAACCAAACTATTGTCCCGGATATCTATTTACTCAGGATTGGTGACGATCGCATTACCATAGCCAGTAGCCACTATAAGGCCAAATCTGATAAATTGTTTATCCTAACCAAAATCATCACCAAATTATCTGCTCAAGATCCATCTATGACATCCAACAACGACTCGCGCCGCCTCGCCAAATTTAGGGGCTACCGGGAATCTATCACGGTTAAACCCATCACTAGCCTCCAGAGAAAAATCGGCATTTGGGTATGTGGGCTGATTCTCGGATTCGTCCTTAGCCAAACCCACGCCTATTGTGCCGCAGCAGGCGATCGCATAATTTCCGCCATTACCAACCCCCCACAACCGCCACCCACCCCAACCCAGGTAGGGCCGGATTTTGAACTCAGCCAAATTCCCCTACCAAACCCTTTTGAAACCGCCAGCAACAGCCCCCAAGCCAATCAACCCAGCCATCAACGGGAATTTAGGGGAGTATGGGTCGCCTCGGTAGTTAATATTGACTGGCCCTCAGCTTCCAATCTATCGGTAGCCCAACAAAAATCTGAACTCCTAGCTATCCTTAACCGGATGCAGGAATTAAACCTTAACGCCCTAGTCTTGCAAATTCGCCCCACTGGCGATGCTTTCTATCAGTCCCAAATTGAACCCTGGAGTACCTGGCTGACGGGAAGACAAGGGCAAGCCCCTAATCCCTTCTATGACCCCCTACAATTTGCCGTTGAAGAATCCCACAAGCGCAATATTGAACTCCACGCCTGGTTTAATCCCTATCGCGCCCGCATGGGTTCAGAAAGGGGTCCTTTTGCACCCAATCACATGGCCGCGGTTTATCCCCAATACGCCTACCGCTACGGCGACCTAATTTGGATGGACCCTGGTGCGAAAGAAGTACAAGACCGCACCTATAACGTGATTATGGATGTTGTCCGGCGCTACGACATAGATGCGGTTCACCTGGATGATTATTTTTACCCCTATCCCAAACCCGGAATTGCTTTCCCGGACGGACAAACCTACAACGCCTATCGAGCGGCTGGGGGTAATCTCTCCCTGGCTGACTGGCGGCGAAATAATGTCAATCAGATGATATTCCGCCTATATCAGGGGATTAAGGAAATTAAGCCCTATGTCAAATTTGGCATTAGTCCCTTTGGTATTTATCGCCCTGGAAAGGCTCCGGGAATTGTGGGTATGGATCAATATGAGGCTATCTTTGCTGATGTCAAATTATGGATGGATAGGGGATGGTTAGATTATCTCTCTCCCCAACTTTATTGGCGCATTGACCCCCCACAACAGAGCTATCCGGTGTTATTGGATTGGTGGGTACGGAATAACCCCTTCCAGCGCCATATTTATGCGGGAAACTTTCTGAGTCAATTGGCTAATGGTTGGCCGGTGTCTGAGTTTCAGCGACAAGTCCAGATTTCTCGCCAAAAAGCTAATCAGCTTTCCCTGGGAAATATCTTTTTTAGCATGAAGATGTTTCGGGATAATCAAAGTGGTGTGAATGAGGTATTTAAATCATCTGTTTACCCAACTCCGGCTCTGCCGCCGTCTATGCCTTGGCTAGACAATGAACCACCACAACCCCCAACGGGTTTACAAGCTAGTTCCGGGATGATTTCCTGGAATCCATCTCCTGATCATGATATCCGATCTTGGGCTTTATACCAGCAGTTTACCAATGGTTGGCAGTTGGTGAGAGTCCTCGATCGCAATACCACAGCGGTCAGGGTCTCACCAGGAACCTACGCCGTCCGAGCGGTCGATCGCATGGCTAACGAAAGTTCAGAGGCGATCGTTAATGTCAGTTAATTTCTAACTTCATCAAGAGGCGGGTTAATTCACTTAATTGGTCACCATTGACCCTGAGCAGATAACCCGCCTTTATTATGGCAACTTCCCACTTCCCTATTTATGACTTTTATCTCCACCGATTACGCTATCTTCCTGTTTTGTGTCTTCCTGATTTATTGGCTAACACCCTGGCGCAAAGGCAGATTAATCATACTATTAGCAGCCAGTTTAATATTTTATGCCTCCCTACAAATTCAATATATCCCCCTGCTGTTACTGTGCATTTTCTTTAACTTTGGTTTAGCCCTCTCTATCGGTGAGCCTTTAGAAGACTGGCAAATTGCCAATAGTTCCTTCAACCGTCGCCGCCTGATTTTATTGTGGATTGGAATTACCATCAACCTCCTACTATTACTAGGCTTTAAATATATTCCTTTTCTGCTCAATATCATTGGCGGCATCTTCAATAATAATCAGATTCAAGATGCAGCGGTTTGGGTAAGTTCCTATATTGTACCACCTTTAGGATTGAGTTTTTTCTGCTTTGAAATAATCGCCTATTTAATAGATGTATATAGAGGCGCACCCCCCACCAATTCTTTACTAGAATTTACCAGCTATAAATTCTTATTCCCCAAATTCATTGCCGGCCCAATTACCCGCTATCATCATCTCAAAAATCAATTCCAAACCCTGCAATTTCCCACACCAGAAAAAATCACAGATGGTTTATGGTTGCTGGCTATGGGCGCAGTCAAAAAAGGAATTTTTGCCGATCGCATTGGTATTTTCGTAGACCTAAGTTTTGAAAACTTACAACGGGCTGGAAGTGGCGACTTATGGCTGGCTACAGTGGCTTATGGTTTACAGCTTTATTTAGATTTTACCGGCTATGTAGACCTAGCCAGAGGTACAGCATTACTACTAGGATTAAACTTACCAGAAAATTTTGATGCTCCCTATTTTACCACCAGTATCGCCGATTTTTGGCGACGATGGCATATCACCCTAGGGGACTGGCTGCGAAATTATCTATATTTTCCCCTAGGAGGGTCAAGGGTGGGACTCACGCGCACCTGTCTCAACTTACTAATTGTCATGTTAATTGCGGGAATTTGGCACGGCGCAGCCTGGGGGTTTATTTTATGGGGGGTATTACACGGGGTAGCTTTAGTCATTCACCGACTGACAGACACCCTATCTAAACAGTTATCAATAGAGTGGATTTGGCTAACTTTTCCAGGTATAATTATCAGTTGGTTTATCACCCAATTAATGGTTTTTTGGACTTGGATTTTCTTCAGACTTCCTGACTTAAAGGATTCATTTTGGGTAGTGCAAAACCTTTGGGGCACCCGCGCCGACATTCAATTTGCCCACCTAGTTTATGTGGAGGCTTTAGGAGTTGAAAGAATTGATTTAGCCAGGATTCTAGTTGGGGTAATCATAGCCATGGCGATCGCCACCGCATTTCGACGGGGTTTAAAAGTACAACTCAACTGGCCGATTAAGTTAATTTTAGTTCCCCTGTGCTTTTTCGCGGTCTTATTATTAGCCCCAGAAGGTGGTTTACCCTACATTTATTTTGACTTTTAAGCCCCCAAAATCCCCCCCAGTGATACCCCAACCACATCGCCAGAAATTAGGAATCTTGATTAAGTTTTAAAACCGCCATAAAAGCCTCTTGGGGAACATCCACCGACCCCAAAGCCTTCATCCGTTTTTTACCCTTAGCCTGCTTCTGGAGTAATTTCTTTTTACGGCTAATATCACCGCCATAACACTTAGCTAAAACGTCCTTACGCAAAGCTGGTATATGTTCACTAGCGATCACCTTAGAACCGATCGCCGCTTGAATAGGGACCTTAAACTGATGGCGAGGAATCAACTCTTTGAGTTTTTCCGCCATTCCCCGTCCGACATTATAGGCTTTATCCCGATGAACAATCATCGCCAGGGAGTCTACAGTATCCTTATTAATCATAATATCCAGCTTAACCAAAGGATTCTCACGGTAGCCGACAAAATGATATTCCATACTGGCATATCCCCGCGATCGCGATTTCATTTGATCAAAAAAGTCCGTCACCACCTCAGCCAAAGGAACCTCATAAACCAAAGTTGTCCGCCCCATAGTCAGATATTTCATATCCAGAAAATCACCCCGCCGACCTTGGGCTAATTCCATCAAAGTACCCACAAAAGTCTCTGGGGTAATCATTTCTACCCGCACATAAGGTTCCTCTATTTTCTCGCGGTGATTAGGTTCGGGTAATTTACTCGGGTTATCAATCATCAGCACTTCCCCAGTATTAGTGGTCACCCTATAGACCACAGAAGGAGAAGTGACAATCAAATTTAGGTCATATTCTCGTTCCAATCTCTCTTGGACAATTTCCATGTGTAGTAACCCCAAGAAACCACACCGGAAACCAAACCCCATAGCACTAGACGTTTCAGGTTCGTATGACAAAGAAGCATCATTTAACTTGAGGCGATCGAGGGCTTCTCGTAAGTCGGGAAACTGGTCAGCATCAATAGGAAATAACCCACAAAATACCATGGGTTTAGCCTCTGTGTATCCAGGGAGAGGGTTATCCGCCTGATTTTTAGCCATAGTAATGGTATCACCAACCCGGGCATCTTCCACAGCCTTAATCGCCGCACCCAGATAGCCGACTTCCCCGGCGTGCAATTCATCAACAGGGGTTTGAGTGGGGGCTAATACTCCTAACTCATCAATTTCGTATTCTTTACCAGATGCCATTAAACGAATGCGATCGCCTTTTTTAACCGTCCCGTCCATGACCCGAAAATAGACAATCACCCCACGATAACTGTCATAATAGCTATCAAAAATCAACGCCCGCAGTTTCTCGGATACGGTATCCTTGGGAGGCGGAACTAATTTGACAATAGACTCCAAAATCTCCCCAATACCAATACCTTCCTTAGCAGAAGCGCGGATCGCATCGGAACAGTCTAAACCAATAATTTCCTCAATTTCCCCAGCGACCCGTTCAGGTTCAGCTCCAGGTAAATCAATTTTATTGAGGACTGGGATAATTTCTAAATCATTCTCCAAAGCTAAATAGACATTAGCCAAGGTTTGCGCTTCCACCCCTTGGGAAGCATCCACAACTAACAGCGCTCCCTCACAAGCAGCCAAAGAACGGGATACCTCATAGGAAAAGTCCACATGGCCAGGAGTATCGATCAGATTCAAAACATATTCCTGACCATCTTTGGCTGTATAATTCATCCGAGCGGCCTGGAGTTTGATGGTAATCCCCCGTTCCCGTTCAATATCCATGGAATCTAGGAACTGTTCCTTCATCTGGCGATCAGCGACAGTCCCGGTCTGCTGAAGTAGGCGATCGGCTAAGGTAGACTTACCATGATCAATATGAGCAATAATCGAAAAATTACGAATCCGAGTTACAGGAACGTTAGTCATAAGGGGTAACTTTTTAAAACCAGTCAGTGGGAGGATGGGTGCTTAACGTATTTTAACAAAAAATTGGCGACCGTAGCGATCGCACCCACAACTGATCAAACCAAAATCCGGTTATAGCCTTGTAGCGGACAAAATAAGCCCCCAAAATGCCATATACAGCATTTTCTGAGGCTCAAGTTTTTGGATAAACCATCTAAGGTTGTTTTTCCAGTTCCGATTTCATCTTTTCTAGGGTCATGTGCATTTGTTGGAACATCTGGTCAGGGGTAATCCCAAACTGGCCTAGTTGAGTTTTTAACTGTTCCATAGTCATCTGGGCCATGAAATCCTCAGACAGTTCAAACCGCTTCATAAAGATACGGTAACGATCCATCATCGATTCCATATTCTCAATAAACAGTTTTTTGCCCTCTCGGTCAAATTTCCCATAATCGCTTCCCAGTTGGATTAAAGACTGATAGTCCTCAAATAACTGTTTGGCTTCTTGCTGTACAATCTCAGATTCAAAGAAACTCATAATTGGTTAAATCTTTTATACAACAGGCGATCGCGATTCCTTAACCCAGGAATTGCTCCTATATTTTGTCTACGATTGTAACACCGAAATCTCGGCTACTGTACCCCCCAAGGGTCGCAATTGCCGTACCACTTCGGGCTATAATCCTTATAGACAAATTTTCTCTTAGATCGGCCCTAATCGTTCCCAAGGCCAAAAACGCCAAGCCGCCCTACCAATAATGTTCTGTTGGGGTAAAAATCCCCAGATGTGGGAATCATTGCTATCGTTGCGGTTATCTCCCATGACAAAATACTGTTGGTCAGGTACCAAATTCGGTCCCCAATCATACTCAGGAGGTTCCGCGATATACTCTTCTGCGATCGGATCATTATCTAAATAAACCTTACCGCCGCGAATTTCCACCAGTTGACCTGGTTCACCAATAATACGCTTGATAAATGCTTGGTCTTTGGTGTAGCCTTGAACCCTTAACTGTCCAGGTGGCGTAAAAACAATAATATCCCCAAACTTGGGAGGACTGAATCTATATAAAACCTTTTCTACCACTAAGCGATCGCCAATTTCCAAAGTCGGGAACATTGAATCCGAGGGAATATAACGGGGTTCAGCCACAAAAATGCGGATTAGTAACGATAGACTCAAAGCCACCGCCAGAATCACCAAATTTTCCCGAAATTTCCCCCCTTTAGCGGTTGGAGCCGGGTCTTTGGGCTTGGTTTCCCCTTGTGGTTCCTGTTTTTGTTCCTGGGATCTCATTTTGGTTGATTCAATCCTCTGAGTTAGACAACTTAGGCGATTTGTGATGGTGAAAACGAATCCCTAGGAAAATATCATACATGAAACCCCAGAAGTCCTTGCCATTAAGCAATCCCAAGGTTTGGGGAGAGCCTTTGGCATCTAACAGAGGTTTAGTCGCTTCGTAGGCAGGTTTATATTTATACCAGGGAATTGACGGCCACAGATGATGGATCAAGTGGTAGTTTTGTCCCAAAATCAAAATATTGAGGAGCGCACTAGGATAAACCCTGGCATTTTTCCAGCGATTGCGTTCTTGAAAAGGACGATGGGGCAAATAGTCAAAGAATAAGCCCAAAGCCAGTCCTACCACTAAAGCCGGAGTAAACCAGAAGTTGAGAATATAGCCCAAAAAATCATAGTGAACCCCTAGGGCGACAATTACCACGACCACCATACGGCTTAAAAACCACTCCAGTAACTCATACTTGCGCCACAGTCGCCGCCGGAAGAAGAAAATCTCGTGATAAAAAAATCTGGCTGCAATTAACCACAACGGCCCCCCTGTGGAAACAAAATGATCAGGATCATTGTCTGGGTCATTAACATGGGCATGATGTTGGATATGGACCCGGGTAAAAACTGGAAAGGCAAAACCCAACATTAAAGCACTACCATGTCCCAGAATCGCATTCAGGGTGCGATCGCGGTGTGCAGAATTATGGGATGCGTCATGAATGACTGTCCCTGCTAGATGTAGGGCTAGTACATTACACAAAAAACAGAACCAATTAGGCCAGTGCCAGCACCAGTAACCTAGAGTAGAACTAATGACGATCGCAATAGCCCCTAAGAACATAAGGAGGGTTATATTTAAACCCCCTTCCGGGACTAGGAAATCCTTGGGAACCGTCAGCAGCTTCTGGCCCTCCGACATTATTGTTTGCACTCCTTAGAAGTTTGACACCTGAGTATTTTACGCGAGTCCTGAGCAACTGTAAATATTTGTAAACAAAATGAGTTGCCACCTTGCCTAAGAAAATATCACTACTTTACCTGAAGGAGGAAAAAAATTCCATGTTTACACAATTCAAGTTTGGTTGGCGTAAATTTTCCCCTATTTTCGGGGTGATCAGCTTATCCTTAGCCATGCCTCTGGTAATCAATCAGGGTGCGGCCACAGCTAGGCCCCTGTCCATAGGCGATCGCCATTTTAGTCCCTCCTGGTCCCAGATTACTGATCAACTCGGTCTTCCTAGGATTAATTTTCCCCAAAACCCACAACCAATCCCTACACAAACCTCTATTCCTCCCCAGCAAGAGGAGACAGTTCCCATTCCCCAGGTAGAAGTAGAAACAGAAACCGCCAATATTCCCCGGTTCCGCTGTGAAGTGGTCAACGGTCAATATACAGTTATGTATTATCCCGTCAGCCAACCAACTCAAGGCTTCCCCTGGGCGGTTCCTGGTGAAATGGGAGGTGGTTGGACTCCCCAACGTCGCTGTCAGGAAATTAGTAGCCGTCTGGAGTCCTATCGCCCTGATGGGTTGGTGGCTTTACAGACCGCTGTAGAAAATGGCCACAACACTGTTTGTGCTACTACGGAAGATATCCCTCAATGTCGGATTGTCCTGACGGTTCCGGCTGGCGAAAGTGCCGAAGTCGTGCGCGATCGCATTTTTCAGAATTTGTTAATTGCTGACAGCGGACAGAGTACCCAGGGAGTTTTGACTTTGGTCAATGAACGCTCAACCCTTGGTACACTGGAAGGCATCATTCCCAGGAGTTCGTCTAATCGTTCCCAAGGGATTCTGTTAAAACCTTTCCTAGACCCAGCAGACGGCGGCACTGGAAATCGCATGGATCGCCGTTTCTTCCGCTAATCTCCCCTTAAACCCCCAAATCCGGGGGTTTGGTGGTGGGTCAGGATTTGTCAACACCAAAAAACCGGAGCGAGGTCACGCGCCGTCTGTAGATAGCGGCGAGAAGATTGAGTATATTGGTCGGGCATTCATCCGCACCTGGCAAAAAGGATGGGGTATTCTGCCCGACATTTTCGATAAAATTTGGTGGTGGTAGAGCGATCGGCCACAGTATAATACTAGCGAATCCGATCTAAAGCCCGCATTCCTCCCCAACGCTCCACAATTTTGTCATCATAATCATCAGCAATTTCTAGCACCGCATTTACCGAAGATTCCAGTTCAATTTTGTCGCAGGTCGAACCCACAATGGTATGCTCGAACAGAACATCACCATTATCATCAATGCCAAAGGCTCCAAAGCGCATATTGCTGTTTTCCCGCAACAGAAACCGCATCAGGTCTGGGGTAAGTTCTGTTCCCGTCACCACATAGGAACGAGTGTTAATAATTGCCTCATCTTTTCCCCACGGAAAAACAAACACCTCCACCAGTGCTGACCCCATAAACAGGGCCAGTCCCGGCACATCCTGTCTGGCACAAGGAAATTTACCGTAAAGTTCCCTCATCCAAGTAGTAATTTTCTCATAACAGGCTTCCTGTATTGCACTCTCGAATTTCATCGGCTTCCCCCTTTCAGTATATTGATCATAGTTTTACCAAACACTTGTGCCAGAATGTCCTCACTACAACTTTTTTAGTGTTAGTGGGTATTAATGGCAACCAACAAATCATATCCCGACAAGGCAACCATGATCTCTATCTGCCATGTGGCCACTTGGACTGCCACTCAGCCCAAATGCTTGTGGATTATGGAAAATCGGGGATTTCGGCAATCTGGTTGTGGTATATTAAACAGAATCGTGCGATGAAAAAGTTAAGGTTAAGGCTATGAGCGAAATTTTTACAGGCAGTCTTATTGAACCCGTGTTACTCCTCTTAGGTTCCGTAGGGTTTTTCTTTTTTGCCATTCAAGCCTATCGCCAACTAGAAAAATGACTCCACCGTAGTAGGTGGCCGGGTGAAATCCCTTCCTCAAACTCCTATACTTTGATCAATACTAAAGCAATACAATGGTTATAAATGCACAGGACGGAAAATCTTTAGATGTGTTTGGGGTAGGAAATGCCCTATTAGATATTCTGGCCTTTGTCGAAGATGATTTTCTGGAAACTCATCAACTGGGTCGCGGCGGTATGACTCTGATGGATGCTCACCAACAGGGTACTTTATTGCAAGAGTTGGAGAATAGCCCACTTAAATTAAGCTGTGGCGGTTCTGCTGCTAATACCATGATAGCGATCGCTCAAAGTGGTGGAACTGGTTATTTTGCAGCCAAAGTAGGTTCCGACACCAACGGCGAGTTTTACAGACAAGACATGACCGCCGCCGGAATTGAGTTTGGGGTTAAATCGGCTACTGAAGAACAAGGACCCACAGGAACCTGTTTAGTCCTGACCACCCCAGACGCAGAACGCACCTTATGTACTAATTTAGGGGTATCTATTGCTCTGTCTCCAGCCGATATCGATTGGGAAGCATTTCGCCGCAGCCAATATGTATATATTGAAGGTTATCTCTGGGATGCTCCTGAACCCCGCCTAGCCTGTTTAGATATCCTCCAACAAGCTCAAACCCATAATATTAAGGTGGCTCTCACCTTTTCTGACCTATTCCTGGTGGAACGACACGGCGAGGAACTGCGACAATTATCAGCAGAATATGCTGATGTGATTTTCTGTAATGCAGATGAAGTCAAGGCGTTTTGTCAAGAAACAGACCTAGAAGCCTGTGCGCGTCAAATGTCTTCCTTAGCGGATCTAATTTTCATTACTAATGGCGGTCAAGGCTGTTTAGTTGTCCAAAATCAAACCATTACCCCGGTTTCTGGTTTTCCGGTGAAGCCTATTGATACTGTAGGTGCGGGGGATGCTTTTGCTGGTGGCGTTCTCTATGGACTCACTAACGGATTAACTACTGAGAAAGCTGCTCGCTGGGGGAATTATCTAGGTTCTCAAATTGTACAAGTCCGGGGCCCTCGTTTATCAGAATCCTATCGGTCACAGCTAGAAAAAATCATCAGCCGCTAATTTGATCATCGATTATCGATCATTATCCTGTAGGGGCGGTTTCCTACTCTCTCCTTAACCCCGGACTACAGAAATAGGAATATCTATCTTGTTTGTACCCGGTCCAAACCGCCCCTAATTCTGATTAAGCTGTAGCTGCCTCAGTTTCTCCTTCCCCGTCTTCAGCTTGTCCGCCACCACGATACAGAATTGAAGCCACTACTTGATCAGCCTCAGCAATAACTTCTACACCCTCTGGGAGTTGCAGTTCACTAATATGCAGCGCATCGCCAACTTCTAGTGAAGAAACTTCTACATCAATAGCTTCGGGAATATTCCCTGGCTTGCAGTTTACTTGCACTTCAGTAATTACTAGATCAAGCATTCCCCCACTATTTTTAACTCCGATGGGTTCGCCGATAAAGTTTAGGGGAATAGTGACTTCCACACTCTCGAGAGTTCCTACTGAGAAAAAACTCAGATGATAAGGAAAGCCTTTCCATGGGTGGGTTTGTACTTCCCGCAACAGAGCCTTACCAGCCCAGGATAAATCGGGAATATTCAGTTGAATCAAGGTATGATTCACGGCTCCCTTTTTCATGAGATTTTCAGCGCTTTTGGCATCAATGGTCAGTTCTTCAGATTCAGCCCCTTTATGACCATAAAGAACGGCGGGAATTAGACCCTCACGGCGTAAAGCTCTCGGTTTAGAACCTGATGGTCGCTTCTGACATTGTACAGTGATTTCCATGATTATTTCCTACTAACTAAACTGTGATGAATTTAGGGATATTTTAACCCAAAAATGCCGAGCGATCGCCACCCCATAAAATTTGATCACTCGGGTTAAGATTGATGCTCTACGGGCTGACCTTTGGCATCTAATAAAGCTCTTTTCGGGCCGTGAATGGGGTCTTCGACAATAATGGTTTGATCGCGACTGGCTCCTAGAGAAACAATGGCGATCGGAACCTCCATTAATTCCGCCAAAAACTTGAGATAATCAAGAGCTTGTTTCGGTAAGTCTTCCAAATCGCGACATTCAGCCGTAGATTTTTTCCATCCCGGTAAGGTTTCATAAATCGGCTGACAGCGAGCAAACTTGCGACCATCACTAGGGAAATCTTCGCAGCGTTCACCATCAAGATTATAGGCGACGCAAACTTTGATCTCTTCCAACTCATCCAAAACATCAAGTTTGGTAATAGCCAGACAGTCTAAGCCATTAATACGCACTGCATAGCGACCAATCACCCCATCAAACCAACCACACCGCCGTTGTCGTCCGGTGGTGGTTCCAAATTCCGCGCCGCGATCGCATAATACCTGACCAATGCCATCAACCATTTCCGTAGGAAAAGGTCCCTCTCCCACCCTGGTAGTATAGGCTTTCGCCACACCAATCACCCGATCAATCATGGTTGGTCCCACACCAGCGCCCACACAAGCGCCACCCGCCACCGGATTAGATGAGGTGACATAGGGATAAGTGCCATGATCTAGGTCTAGTAGGGTTCCCTGGGCTCCTTCAAATAAAATATTGTACCGTTTCCGCACGGCATTATCAATTTTCAAGGAGGCATCAACCACATGGGGACGCAGGCGTTCTGCATATCCCAGATATTCTGTGATCACTGCTTCCGGGTCTACCGGGGGCAGATCATAGAGTTTTTCGAGGAGGACGTTTTTATATTTAATTGTCCATTCGAGTTGCGATCGCAGACTTTCCGAGTCCATCAAATCAATGACTCGAATACCCGTGCGTTCTGATTTATCAGCATAGGTCGGACCAATACCTCGGCCCGTTGTCCCAATTTTACGAGTTCCTCGGCGTTCTTCCGATGCCTGATCAATCAAACGGTGATAAGGCATCGTCACATGAGCCGTTTGAGCGATCATCAGTTTGGCGGTAGAAATGCCAAGTTCTTCTAGTTGGTCTAGTTCTCCAATCAATATTTTGGGATCAATCACCGTCCCCGAACCGATAATGCACTCGGTATCAGGATACAAAATTCCCGATGGAATCAGATGCAGTTTAAAGGTCTGGCCGTTGACTACAACGGTATGACCCGCATTCACTCCTCCTTGGTAGCGAACCACAACATCAGCCGATTTGCTGAGGAGATCGGTAACTTTTCCTTTTCCTTCGTCGCCCCACTGGGCACCTATTACGATTACGTTAGCCAAGGGACTCTTACGCCAAGCTACGGTTTACACAAACTCCTATTATCTAATGTCCATTGGTGTCATGTCAAATACTTCGATCGCCAAATCTCCCCCAATAGCCTTAGAACCTGCTTCTCCTCGGCTTCACCAGAAATCTCACCACCCTAATTCGGCTCCCCGAGATCATGTAAAGTTTTGTAAAAAAATGTGTTTTTGTAAAATAAGCTACAGAAATTGTTGTATCTTAGTAAAAGAGGAGTATAAGTAATCAGCCCAAACTCTCTTTTTCCCATCAAATACCCGATTAGGGATTTTGATAAATTTAAAAAAAACCCTTTAAAGTTCGTCTGCTTCTCTTTTATTAATTAGACTGATTGCTTTTGACTTTTTATCAATCAACTTCTCAATCAACTCCGTAATTGTTGCCAGTCAGCGACATTTACTAATCCTCAATGATTAGGGGGGATTTTTTTTATCTACAAAATCCGGAATTCCGTTGATTTAAAATTACAAATCAGGATAGCATTACCATGATTAATACTCTAAATGAAGCCAATATAAACTTATTACAAAAAGTGCAGCAACTTACTGGAATGAGCCAATTTGAGGCAGAAGTTGCGATCGACAAAATCACCAAATCAACCCCCTCTGGCTTCATGAACATCAAAAACCTTGAGCGAGAAGGCAAAACTACCCCCGACATTCAACTGGTTAATAATTTTGTGAACCGTATGCCTCCCTACCAAGGCACTATTTATCGTGGTATCCCTTTTAGTAAATTAGAAAAACTGCAATCTTTTCTGACACTTATTCAACGCAATTGCGGATATACTATTGACTATATGACCAGCTTTACCTCCGATGAGTTAGTAGCGGAAGATTATGCTTATTCTGCCTATCCAGTAATCATCAGGATTAAAAATAATATTTCTGGCATTTCAATTAAAGAGTTTTTAATTTACAGCGAAAATGAAATCATAATTCCCAAAGGAACCCAATATCGCTTAACTCATTTACCGAAAGTAATTGAACCAGAAGAAATTTTATATATTGACATGGAAGAAATTTAAAATCATGCTCTAGGGGTGGTTTCTGGCAAATGTTCCCCCACCCGTAGAGACGAAGGAATCACCCGATCATATCACCCGCCCTTATTGCTTATAAATCTGGTCAATTAACCAAATTGAGGCAACAATACCGACAAAGTGGGCTAGAATGGTGTGATTGCTGGCGAGAACGACAATCAGATCTAGAGGTTGGATAAAGTCGCGAACAGTACCGGTTCCGAATACTAACTGGGAAGTAGGTTGAGAGAGGGCTTTAGCAAATAATATCCCACCGATCGCCTCTGCCGCAATGAGGGTGAGAGTCATTCCCACCAAATTACTAATTAGGGTAATGCGAATTTGCTTAATAGTGTCAGCGCGGGAAGGTCGCTGCGGTCTACCCTCTCGTAAGCGTTTAGATAGGCGAGTATAAGCATAGGCTTGATAGGTACTGAACCCCAACACCAACAAGCCAGCCACGGCAAAAAAGAAACCGCCGCTAGTCACGGCGGATGTACTCCCGCCGCCGGTAGTTTGGGCGGCTACAGCCGCAAAAAATAGGATAATGGCAGAAATTACAGCTAGGACAAGCTGCGCCCAAAAACAGATCCATCCCGCCCTACGGAGGGCAACAGCAACTCGCTGGGCGGACGCAGGTAAAGCTGGGCGTTCAGATGGATTAGACATTGTTTGAGGCTATATTTTGACTTGACCAATGGTAGATAATCAGTTCGGTGTGCTACATTTAACCTGTTCAAACCTGTACAAAAATTATGAAAGCTTTACACAGATTGAAAAAGTATCGCATTGTCTTGGAAGACAACGGCAGTAGCCTGCAAAGCACGAAGCATAATGTTTCGTGCGCCTACCCAATCACGGGGTGCTGTATAGCCGCAATTAGGACATTTAAAAACCTTACTTCCCCCTAGTTTCTCATGGATTTTACCACAATGGGGGCAGGTTTTAGAGGTATAACTTTCGTTACAACGAACCACTAAAACACCTTTTCTTTCTGCCTGTTGCATCAGATGTTTAGCAAATCTGTAGTGACTCCAAGTTAACAAGTTTTTCACTGACTTAGAGTTGAGCTTTCTACGAGATTTTAAAACCATTTGACTAGAATTAAAAGTAGGAAGAAAGATAAGTTTATAGTGATTAACCAAGAAATGAGCGACTTTCTTATGTAAATCATCCACTAGGTTACGAATCCGCTCCCGCATTCGATGAGAAGCTTTACGCATTTGATCTCGTTTTCGTTTAATTTTACATTGGCTAATCCGGCTCATTAAAAGGTCTAAATGGTAGCAAAGGCGATTGATTTTGCCAATATCATTAGTGGCAAAATCAGTAATGGATTCACCATCATAACCCACCAAAAAGGAGCGCACACCAGGGTCTAAAGCCATAACTCGCTTTTGCTCTGTTGTTTCCCGCTCTTGATACTCTGGAAAACAACCATACCATTTACCCCTTGCGTATTTTAGTTGTGTTCCATAAAGGCAATTCTTAGGTATAGCTTGAGGTGAAGTAAAGGTTAAACCTTTAGTTAAACGGGGATACCAAGCCCCATTTTTAAAGTTATTCACCTTGAATTTAATGATTTGAGATGGTGCTCTACAGGACTTGAATTTGACTTGACCACCGGCTGCATTAGCTTGTTTAAAAGCATCGAAAGCATCGGCTACTGCTTCCTGTAATTGATGTCCTGGTAAAGATTTCACCCATTCCGGTTTGTCACTATCTCTGACTAACTTTTGGCAGTCAAAACAGCTCCCTTTATAGCCATGTTTAAAAGTGGCAATGGTATAGTTATAAATCCACCGATAAGCAGCTAACCAACGTTTCCAAACAGCCTGTAATTCTTGACCAGGATACAATCTCACCTTCCTCAATCTGTTCGGAGTCATCTTGCTTGTCTGATGACGGGGTTTCTTTTTGAAGTTCTTTACGGGCTGGTTTTTCGTACTTTCGTAGTCCGTAAATCCGAGCAGAGAAACAGTGGAGGATGGACAAGATATCGCTAACGAGTTCTTGTTCTGGAGAGAGACTCTTTTTCCTGAGAACCACGAATTAACATCCACTTTCTGCACATAACCATTCAATGAGTGGAAATCCGAAACGGACAAGCCTATCGGCGTGAGCGATGACAAGTGTGCCGATATTTCCTTCGTATATTCGTTCCAATATAGCGAGGAATTTTCGCCGTTTAAAATTGAGTCCACTGCCAACTTCTGTAAGAATTTATGCTGTTGGGTATGCGCTGCGTAGAAATTCAGCCTGTCTAATGAGGTCATCCTTTTGGGAATGGGTGCTGACTCTTGTATAACAGACAATGGGCTTTTGTTTCTCGGCTTCTTCGATGATGTATCTGCGTTGGTTGCCAACGGTACGAACGGCTTTAATTGCGCCGAGTTTTTCCCATCTTCGCCAGGTGGCAACGCTGGGTGTAACATATTTTGGCACTTTAACTCCGGTTATTGTGGTGGTTGCTATTGTAACAGGTTTTTGGTTTGTGTGTAGGTTTGAGGAAGTTTTTTGTTACTAGCAAGCACGTCAGACCTGCTGGAAACCACCAACACCTATTTACAAACTGCCGTCGCCCCTGTGGCGGCTGAAATAGATCGCCAACCAGAAGCATTAAAGCCGGCTTGGCGGGGGTTAGGGAAACTAGGAGTTCTGACTTTACGGGTCGGACCCGCCCCAGTAACAGCAGAAACCTTCGCCCTATTCACGGAACAAATAGCCCGCTATTCTGGGGCTTTAGCATTTTTGCAGACCCAACATCAAAGCGCGGCGGGGATGCTATCCCTAAGTGATAATTCTACCCTCCGAGAGCAATATTTACCTGAGATGAAATACGGAACCGTTGGGGTAGGAATTGGTTTTTCTCATTTGAGACATTCTGGAAAGCGAATGGTGACAGCATTAGAGGTTGAGGGAGGGTTTCAGCTTAACGGAACAGTTCCCTGGGTGACAGGATCTGGCATTTTTGATCAGTTTATCCTGGCGGCGAGTTTACCAGATGGGCGGGCGGTGTTTGGGATGGTTCCTTTTCGGGATACTCAGGGAACTCAGGGGGAAATTAGCCTGGGTGTACATAGGTCTCTTTGTGCTATGACTGCGACTAATACGGTTACTGTGAGGCTGACTGATTGGTTTTTATCAGCTAACCTGGTGGTGTCTATCCGGTTAGGGTCATGAACCCTAAACCCCTACCCTAACTGCAATTACCGGAATTTACTTAACCCGATAGTCGTACCGTTACACTTAATATGCACTCCATTCAGTCTTAGCACACGGGACGATTAGTGCATATCCCTTAGCAACAAAACTTAATTATTGACGGGTTAATCAATAAGCACAACTTAATCAATCTGTCAAATACCCACACCTCCCCTCAACCAGACACCGATAGGTTAACTCCCTTGTGATACCCGTCAATGGCAAGCCTATCGGTTCGTACCTCACCATTGACTGCTATCACGTCGGTCGTTTCCCCAAAGAGTGTTTGTTCCGGTTGAGGGGAGGATATGTTTCAAAATCAACCACGATAGCCGTAGGTAGCCGTAGGGGGGAACCCGCTAGGGAATCAACGTACAAAGATATCAGACCGCCTTTCCGTGGACTAGACCTATAGGGGAAACTATGTGCGATCGCAAAATCTAAATCATCTCCTACCAGAACCAACCCGATACCCCTAAACAGCTTTTCAACTGGAGGTAATTACCGGGATGGGAATCGATACCCATTAAACAGATACCACTTTGGTAGCGTCAACAAAATGGTGGTGTCATAATCCTCAGCAAGTCTCCAATCTTTGATGGTAATCATCTCGTGCGGAAGCCGATACCAACATAATCAGTTCACCCCCAAAATCTTAGTCGTAGGTTGTAGGTAAAGCTATCTGTTAGGGGTAACTTAGTTCTGGGTATTATCTGGACATGATAGGGTGAGCATTCATATAAACCGTTCTCAGGCCTGAGAACACAGGCCTGTGTTGGGAAAATACATAGACACCCCCTACAGTCAGAAACCATAGGGGGTCATTAAGTTATTGGGGTTATCTGTTAGCTGTTAGGCTGTTAGGGCTTACGCTAACCATCATCATCAATATCATCTCTGTTGATTGGGAGATGGGGTGATTGCTTTTTGCCCCCTAACTGTTGTTTACAGGCTATTTGTTCTAACGATTTTTGTAAAAACTCAAATAATATACCTAACTTATGATTATTTAAATCTAGTTTTGATTCGATAATTTTATTCTCCTTGACTATCGCATACGTTGAACACAAGACCACAATTATTATCAAAGCTAATTCAATAATTATGAATCTTTGACAGATTGATACTGTATTCATTACATTAATCTCCAAAAATAAAGGGTAAACCATTTAATCCGTTCTAACGGGTCAAATACCGCATAAAAGCTGCTATATGGTGGTGATTCAATTATTTGATATTCATTAAGCCAGACAATCTCACGTTTAACCATCATATTCTGTTTGACATCATTGTATGCGTAAAATTTTAACCAACCCGCCATTTTCCAATAAGTGGAAACCTGGTCAGCATCAAATAATATCCTAACAAATTTACTGCCTGATATATCTGGCAATCGCTTACTCCCGTGTGGGGTATCATCTTCTTGGATAAAATATTGATTGTAAGCTAAAAACCAATTAGTTTCAGATATATCATATTTGTTAGACATTATCTCACCTGCTTGATTACATTATCGTTATCCGTGTCACACCATAAATCACCTACACTTAAACCGATAGGGCTTGTCGGTAAATTACTGATATTACCATTTGTAGATGCTGTGGGTTTACCTAGTGCGTCTAATTTTTGAGATAATTCTTGAATCCCTGCCACTAATAAAGGAACTAATTTTTCATAAAGAATCGTCAGATAATCTATTTTTTTGTCGTCAACTTCAGGGCTATCTGTGTGGTCATTTTTAACTACTTCAACCGCTTCTGGGTAGTGCTCTTGACTTCTTGTGCGATTAAACCTATTTTGGCTTCTTTGTCACAAAAGCCATGCAACTCTGCTAATTTATTGTATTTGAATTTAATTACATTCAATTTTTTGATTAAATCTAAGCTATTAACATTCTCATTTAAAACAGTTTTAAACCTGATATCTGAAGACCCTTTGACATAATCCCCGCTGTCATTAATGTACGCAATATTTGTGCCACCTAGTCGAAATCTAGTATGTATGTTTGAAGAACCTAGACCATAGTCTTTTATGAAATATATTTGATTGTTATATACTTGCATTGAATATCTATTGGGAGAAGCACCTCTCCAAACACTACTTTCAAGAAAATTAATACCATGATATATAAATACTCTAGGATTAGGCTCTGCTTCAAGTAGCATAGAATAATTTCCCTGATAAGAAAACGCCCAGCTATTTCCTCCAACTCTACTATTTAGTACTAAACTTGCCGAACCAGCACTAGACCCTATCCGGCGTATGTCAAACCCCCTCCAAACATTAAAATCAATAAGCATATTTCCATCGGGGAAACTTTCATTAGTCGTAAAAGTTACTGGATTATTTGTTATGTTAAATGTTTTAATTCCGGTTATTGTTTGATTTCCAGAGGTTCTTAAGACAGTTGAATCTACATCAAAAGTTCTATTAGCTGCTAATGTTCCACCACCACTTAAACCATCTCCTGCGGTTAATGCAATGTTTGAATGAGTATGAGTTGTAGGTGTTCTAGCATTAGATAATCTACTATCATTACCTTGACAAGCTGTTCCCGCTGTAGTCCCATACGCTACAGCCCATGTAGTAGCAGCACTACCATTAAAATTATTTCCAGTTAATCCTGTACCATTTGTTAATGTATTTGGAGTATTTGCAGTTATCGTTATATTAGCGCTTCCATTAAATGAAGTTCCATTAATAGTTCTAGCTGTTTGAAGTGTAGTTGAAGTTGAAGCGTTACCCACTAAATTACCAGTTATACCAGCGCTACTAAATAAAGCTCGTTGTACACCACCAGTTGTGATTGCTAACTGGTCAGCAACAGGTCGATAAATACCTGTATCTAAATCGCCAGTCCAACTAAAGCTAGGTAAATTAACAGTATCTGAAGCATTACCTAAAAATTTAGCAAAGTCTACTGTACCTGACCCAGTTAAATTAGTCATACCACTATAGCTACCAGATATACTGGCATTTGGTACAGTACCAGATAGATTAGCTGCATTTAAACTGGTAACAGGAATAGTAATATTAGCACTGCCATTAAAACTGGTTGCTGTACCTGTAGCCGCACCAGATAATGCAATTGTTCTAGCTGTAGTTAATGTAGCTGAACTTGATACACTTTTAACTGAGTCAGCAGTATTATCTACGTTACCTAGACCAACATCTCCCTTAATTAAAGTTACAGCGCCTGTCTTACCAGCAACTGAAGTGACTGGAGCAGTAGGCAATGTTGTCCAATTCAAACTACCAGCAGTTGCACCCGCAGTTAGTACTTTACCGTTGTTTGTGGTACCAGTGGCAGGTACGTGTAAATTACCATCTGTAGTTGGGTGAACGTAATTATTTGCGCTTGCAGCAATTCCATTTAACTTAGTCTTGTCTCCCAAAGACATTAAACCAGCGGTGGAAGTTGTAGCAACAGGTATAGTTACGTCAGTACCAGTAGAACTTGTAATTGTTCGAGTGTCACCTGTACCAGAAATAGAAAGGTTAGTGGATTGATGAGGCGCAGAGTTAATAATGGTTGTACCTGATAACGATATACCTGTACCTGCGCTATATGTTGTATTCGGGGGAGTCCCCAGATTAGCGGTGATACCATTAGCGGTTTGGGTGATACTGGTTACAAATGTACCGCTACCAGAGGTAGCTACTGGTAAACTGAAAGTAGTACCACTAAGAGTTAAACCACTACCCGCTGAGTATGTGGTATCCCCTATCAACGCAGCAGCAGGGAGTCTAGCAACATCGATAATACCAGATGTAATATTAGAAGCATCATGATTATGCGGTGTTGGGGGGAACGTAGTTGGTGAGCCTGTCACCTCATTCCACGTAGGCCACCTAGTGGCAGTCGCTGGGATAGATGTTATCTCACTCCAAGCATGGTTGTGAGCACTAGGAGTAAACGTAGTAGGTTTAGAAGTCACTTCAGCCCAAGACGGCCAGCGTGAAGCGGTAGCTGGAACACCTGACGTAATGTCAGCCCAAGCATGAGTATGCGCTGAAGGCGTGAACGTTGTCGGTTTGCTTGTAACTTCAGACCACGTAGGCCAACGGGTTGCCGTAGCTGGTTTATCCGCCACGTTTGCCCAGTCACTTGCAAAGATAGTCGGTTTGTTCGTTATTTCAGTCCAGCTATGGGAATGAGTAGATGGGGGGAAAGCGCTAGGTTTATTAGTAATATTATTCCAGGATAAATCAGTTAATTTGAATAAATTAGTATTTGAGTCAATAACTGCCTGTACCCTTTCATTGGTTAAATACAGATTGACTTCACCTTCTGGCAAGTCATCGGTTGACTGCCCAAATCTACTAGAGTAAATCTTAAAATTAGTCATAATAAAGATTCCTCAAAAAGGGGGATAATCCCCCAACTATTTAATCAACAGTTACAAACTCAACTACAGTTACCGAAATATCTGCAACAGACTCGGCAATAGCTTGTAGTTTACTAGCGCCAATAGTGAGCATAACAGTATCACCCGGCTTCACAGAAAATGCGGCATTAGCTACGGTATTTTTTGTGGGGTCTAAGATTAAATGAACGGGTACATTAGACCGATTTTTGATAAATACATTACGCCCGTTTGTGTTAGCTTTTACTGCCACTAATTCGGCAACTGTATTAGCCGTTAAACTAATAGCGGTTGTAACGGGAGTACCCGGTATCTTAGCAGTAATATTGAGAGTGTCTAAATTTAGAGCGCTACTATAAACCGAAAAACTCATAATCACCTACCTCCTAAATAATTCCATTGTAGCCGGTTAGTAAGTGATTGTCTGCTCTAACCCGACAATCTGCGAAACACTATCCTCTGTTATCCCGTAGATACTAGCAGTAGATTTTAACTCGTCATCCCATGCAGTGTTAGGCGGTAGCCATAAACATTGACCTGGTATGCAATTGCTGATGTGTCCATGACTAAACCAAACCCCAACGCTACCCGTGTTCTGTAGGTGTAAGCGATATCTGTGAGTATTAGCAGCACGAATTAGGGTGGGTGTGTTACCTACGGAAATCCCAAAATTTTCGGGTTGGGTCAGTGATGGGGTTTTTGGCAATGTGTCTAGTTGGTATTCTGCCATACCAAAAATATTAATTGAATCATTGTTGTGTAATTGAGTCAGACACCTAGCTTTTAATACAGAATGTGAATCTATGGCTAACCCTTCTGTTTGATTGGTAATCAATTCGATTAATAAATTTTCGGTATGAATTCCCCCGTAATAAGGGAGTTTTATAACACCTAGATTTAACCCGCTTTCTGTGGCTAGGTTCCAATAAAATATCTGTAAGTCTATAGAACCTTGTAACACATCTTGTTTCTTTTCCCATCTTTGGTAATAACTATCTTCTGGGTAAATTTTAGGTATTTGTGATTGATTGATACTAGGGATATAACACCTAGCGTTCAAACTAGAAACATAGGCATAAGCAGTAATATCATAACGAAATCTATCAGTTATCAAGCCTTCTAAGATTGCGCCATTAAATAACTCTACAGCGTTATTCCAGTTACTAGCATTAATTTCCGTAGCAATATTTTTAATTCCTCTCATGAATAGTCCTCAATTATCTTGTAATATTATATAATATTTCTAAGTTATTAATTAGTCTCATGTAGTTACTCGGTATGGTGAAAGATAGTATCAGGTCAAGTACGTCTAAAAATGTTGGTAGGTCTGGCGGCGTAAGTTCAGGTTTAGCGGGAGATTTAGGCGACCAGACATCTTCAGCAATGGACTTTGGTAGGGGTTTGCCGTATGCAAGAGAAAGAGATAGAGCGGGTATTCCAGGATTGGTAAATCCTTGGGACCCAATTACTAGGCTACCGCGTGGAATTAATCCAGAAGACCATGGCAGGTGGAAACGAGAGGATGACGAACAGCGAATAGATGAGGAATATCGGCGGCGTGATGTCAAAAAAGAGGCAACCGTTAAGGAACCGCCAAATAGAGATGAACCAAAGGGAGGCAAAAAACCTAAGGGAGGTAGTAGTGGTGGAGGCGGTAGTGGTCGCAGCTTTGGGGGTCCTAATTCAGGCGATAAAATAGATGATGATAAAGGAAGGCGACCAGGCGATAGTTCAGATGATGAGTCGGATGATGATTCAGGCAATGGAAATGGCGGAAATGGTTGTACCATAAAAGCTGGTGAAAAGTACAGCGTTGAAGAGTTCGACAGACAAATGGGAAGTGGGGGGTGCTGTAATCCTCCACCAAGTGGATCTAGAATCACTTTTTTCAGTCACATGGATTGGAGATGGGGGGAAACTCCTCAGCCAACAGGAAGTGAGAGGTTTTTTTATAGGCAAGGACGGTGGGAGTCTGAGTGGGCATACGGCGACCCTGATTTAATGTTTGGAAGTGTAGGTGCATTTTGTGCGTGGTGGATGGAATGCACAGAAATTGATTATGTAATTCCCAATTTTTCTGCGGACACGAAAGATATCCCGCAATGCACCGGAGGGGGAGAATCTGAAAATATACAAACGATAACAATACCAGAAACGATAACAATACCAGACATGAACGAAGAATGTTGCGGAATGATTAGAAGGATTTATGAGTTTTTAGACCCTGAATCTTTCCCGGCTGAAATGCCAGAAAAAATAACCAGTTAATGCCGAGAATCCAGAAAATGGAATTAAACGAATAAACACATTACCAGAATGGCTGATGTACAGGTTTGACATCGATGACGAAAGATGGGGTGAATTTGAAGTTAAAGTAGAGATTGATGATGTCAATCTCATGACCAAAGCCGAAGAAAAAGCCGAAATCAAGTTACCTAATCTAGCCGAAGCTATCGCCGAAATATTTGGGATGGTGATGGAAATTGCTATTAGTCACCAAGTTACCCAAAATGCTGTTTTAACAGCATTACACGAAGCAGGTTTAGCTCACGCGGCGGCGTTTAAAGCAGGTAGGGAAGTGTCGGAGATAATCGACTATTTGGGCTTTGCTACCGAGGAAAAATATGAAACAATTAAAACAGCATTTACCCCGGAGGCTGATAATTTTGAGGAGCTACTGGAACCTAACGAGAGTAAAGTTAAGATTACAAATCAAAAGGACGCTAAGGAAACATTACAAACAACATTAAATCAAATCAAAGAAATATTTGCTATTGTACGCGCTCAAGGCACTTTACAGGTGAACAGTAATGACCCTGCAAAGGACATATTAGCTGACTTAACGCGGTTATATGATTCAATGAAAAAACAAGATGATATCAGGGAACAGGAAACAAATAAAGTACAGGAATTGTTGAAAAAAGACTTTCCTGATATCAAGATAGAAACCGAATTGATTGATGGCGATAACCCACTAAGAGGGACTTTGTAATGGTTGCCAGAAGTGCAAGAATGCTAAGGAGTACTCGTAGCTTGTCTAGTCGTCAAACCCGTAGCAGTATAGGTAGAAATGGCGTTAGACAAGTTAATTTAGCCCAAAGAACATCTACCCAAGAAGTAGGTTGGTTTGGCAAATTATGGGCTAAAGTTACTGGTAAAGTTGTTGAATGGGGCAAAAGTTTTGGAGGTTGGCTGTGGGAAGGAATTACTAAGTTTTTATCTAACTTTAGCTTTGAGAAAGTAGCGAGATTTATTACCTCTAATTGGGATTCTTTCTGGAATTTTAATTGGAATATTAGCGATAGCGATATTGATAAAAACATCCAAAATATTGCCGGACAATTTATAACCACCACGGCTGGGTTCTTAGGTAATATGGCTGGGAAATTAGTATGCGGTGTTTTACCAGTAGCAGGTCTCGCTTTTATCAATAAAGCGGCTGCTATGCACGTAGCATTAAGCAAGGGACCTGAAATGCTTATGGAGGTATCTACAGCATTCGGCTCATACGTTAAACAGTCATTTAATATGGCTATGAAAGCAATAGCATGGACGTTATTTAAACACGGTAGACGGGTTGTTAAAATGTTTTTAACAAAAAGCCCAACAACACTAGCAAGGTCTATTACTGGAATGATTCCCGGTGGTCAATCAACAATCGAAAAATGGGGTGATGAGAAAGGTGAAGAATGGAGTTTTGGGAAACAAAGAAGGGAAGCTAGAGAGAAATTACCAGAAAAATATGATGGTAATATAAACACTATTTGGAACCAAGACAGTTCCGAGGAGTTCTGGGATGAGTTTAGCGATAACTGTAAAGAGGCTATTGTGTTAGTCGCTCAAGGTTTGGATGAGTATATTGCACTACAAAGAATAGAACAAAATAGACAACAACAATTAGTTAACGCTGTGGTAGAGACTGGTGGAGAAAGATTCAGACTTGTGTCATCTTTGAGAAATTTACAGGAAAATGTTGCGAGTACATTAGCTCAAACTGAAATACTAGGGAATAGGGATATAGGTCAATTTGTAGGGTCAGGTGATTTTCAGGAAATCAGTACATCAGCTAATCTTAAAATACAGTTAACCTTTGTTTTGTACAACTACGAAAAACCACCGTACTGGACTAAAGATAGGCGGTCAACACTGCCAAAAACTCAAATAGAGTTACCGTCGGTTAGTAGGGATAAAATTACATGGGATAGGTGACAAAGGATATTTACTCAACCCAGTAAATCAGCCTTTACTAAAGGGAATATTAAGGTTACTTGTACTATGAGTAATGGCAGAAGATTTGCGTTTTTTATGAATGAATCTAGTCAAAATGAGGCAGAAAATATCTGTAAACAATTAGTTGATTTAACTGACGCTAAAATCGTGTATCCTATTACCTTCGAGGAAAGAAAAGGTTTTGGCGGTAGGGAAAATGCGAAAAGAATTAAAGAGAGCAAAATGTATATCAGTGAAGTGAAAATACTTAACTGGGAATTAATTGATAAATTTGAACAAGCTAAAATCGACTTAGGTGAAGGTAGTGTCTTGGCGATGTATCAGGACCCTAGAAAAACCAAAGTCAAAATTCCTCTACATTTCCAGAGAAAACCTAGTTGGGTTGATAATGTCATACGGAAAGCTACGAGGACATCGTTAGAGTGAAAAACTGGAAATCAACCCCCAACTACAACCTAATCATTGAGTCATATCAGTCACTAACTATCATCCACGATGAAAGAGATTACCAACATACTTAGACATGGTTAAACTGGTAGTTAGCGTAATGTTGGTATTGGTAGCGTACCGTCGCGTTTAACTCAAAAGCTGCTACATATATGTAGCTTCTGTTGAAAGAACCATAGCAGCCACAATCAGCAAATACACTGCTATAGTCTAGGTATTGAATAAAATCAAGGTGAGATTATGGCTACTAAGAAAACGCTAGGCGCTGCGACACTGGAAAACCAATTACTTGAAATTATTGAGCCAACCCAACGAATGCAATCTACTGCAAGTAATAATCCTGATGGTGCAACCGTAGTCACTGCTTATACCCGAAATATGGCTACAGGTCTCGTAACTGTTTCATTGTCAATTCCAACAGACGATGTTTTAGACCCTACTGACGGCAGTATTGATGTAATAGCTACAGAGCTATTTGTTGATTAATGGATATCGGGTAGGCGCTAATATCATCGTTTTACCTACCCTGATTTAGACAATTTAGAAAAAAGGAAACTGATATCATGCCTTTAGCTGACGCATGGAACAAATACAAAGATGATTGGATAGCAAACTTAGCAACAGCCAAGGGTCCACACCTAGGCAGAAGTTTAGTAGTTGAAGTTCCAGTGGATGCAACTTCAAAAATAGGCGTACCTATGCCTATGCTTTTACTCCACATTTTAAGTGGAAGTTCAGTAACTAATGAGCCAGCCAATGTTAGGGAATTAACCATTTGGAGACCACCTGTTAGCAATACTTCCACGCCTAATGCTAACAGACGTAATATCCTAAGAGGAACTCGAGTAAGAGCATACAAGAAGTCTGAATACACCCGCTTCTTTGTTGAGGCTCCGGTTAATCCTGGCTAGTGGCGTAAATACACCCAAACACGGGTAGGCGAAAAAATACTGAGATTTATCAGTATTAAAGCACCTCCTATCGTTTCTGTTAGTGGCTTGTTATATGTATTTGCTCACTATTTTACTATCAAGCCAGCATCATTAAGAACCTATAACAGTATGTTCAGAATTCCTAGCAGCGATGGGCTTGCCCTAGCTAACCTGGGTGAATTAACTGTTGAGAGAAGTGAAGCACCAAACCAAGTACAGGGTGAACTTTTCGCTGATGCTCCTGTTAGCAGCGAAGGCAATAAGAGTGTGAAAAAATAAATCAGCATCAAAAAGTAGACAAAGAGAATTGACCACTATATAAAAAAATAGTGGTCTTTTGTTTGAGTTGTATGTGGCGATAATTTAAACATTTCACAATTATGGTATCAAGTCAATAATTCTTTTATTTTTTTGGGCTTATATGTTTCTTATGTATTTATAAGTATTAATTAGATTAAAAATAATCATCATCAACAACAAAAAATATCAAAAACAGTGATTTCCAACTCAATAACTCAATCGTATTTTGGAAAAATGATTTTGTCCATGAGTTGAAAATCACTGACAGATGCGTAAAAACCAAAATACATTAGTAGACCAAAATACCGCTATTTACCAGCTTGACAAAGACAGCGTAAAAACCAAGGATACACATGGACTCTCACCTAGTGAATATCTGGCAATCTTAAAAAGGTTCAGCAACTTTGCCGGATTTCTTGACCAGGTAGTTCCTTATCTGCCATATCCCAAAACATCACCTATCTACACATTAAAAGAAAAGTTGGTGTTTGCATCTGTAACGGACGAAAAGGACTTTAATCTGGAATTAACCTACTCTGAGATTATCGCGTTAAAGAATAGCATTAAAGCTATTCTAACTCTGATTAAACTTGGTGGTGGTGTCAAGATACCACGTAAAGTTTCTGGTGCTATTGCTGACGATATCGCTGCCTTGGAGGGTCACTTTTTGAATCTCTCCGATAATCATGTTGACCCTGATATGCCCGAATCATTGCCTGACCCTGACCCATTTTCAGCCGGGCTTCAAGGTTAATCCCTAACAGTCTAATTACAGCAGTCTAATTGGGAAATAGAAAAGGCTACCCGTAAAAAGGTAGCCAATACACCAAACATCGAGGACTATCACCATGATATCAAAGCACTGGAAAGAAGTGCGGTTAAATCTCAGGAATATTAAACTTGACCCGTTGATGTATGTGGGAATGTCGTTTGCTATAAAGGTTCCTAACTATGCAGGAAGAGGACAACTTCAATGGCAATTAACAGCCGTTAAGTTTGATAAAGAATTTCTGGCTTATTGTCTGGGAGAAATGATTAAAAAATTAATTCCATTACACCCAGATAAAATTGAGGAAATTCTCAACGAGGCACTCGAATATTATCGAGCGAAATGGAACATTTATCAAGCTGAATCTGGCGGCGATAGAGAGCCAGATAATGAAACTTATTTTGGGGAGATAAATGATGATTAACAAGTATCATGCCAAAGGACAATACTACGACGGGTATTACTTTGGGTCAACATTAGAGAGCAAGGTTTATCACCTACTCAAAAAGTATGATGACAACCTATCAATACACCCCCGATTAACTTTGATTGATGGTAAGAAACCTTGGCGACCAATTACTTGGAAACCTGACTTTTATAGTCCAGTTTTCAACCAATACATCGAAGTAAAGGGAACGCTAACACCTGATTTTAAACTCAAGATGCAATTGCTTCATTACCTTAATCCCGGAATGATTGAAGATATTTGGTTTGTCACTCGGAACAGGTCTTATCGCTGGCAAGGTATTTATTTAATGAATATCGATGAGTTCCAACGACATCTGAAAGCACAAGAATTTAAGTTAATAGGAGAACATCAACCGTGAGAAATCTACACTATAAAGGCATATTTAGCCTCAATGGTGAACTTGTGCAAACTCACTACAATCCGCATGAATTTGATAAAACTGCAATCATTGTGGCTTATCAAATTCTGACACATATTGAGGAACACAAAACACCTGAAGTAAAGAATATTACCTATCAGGTAATGGGTAGTTACAGACCACGTGGTGATTATCAAGGCTCTGCAATTATTAGACTTATCAAGCAAACTCACTTAGTTAAACTTGTTAAGGAGTCAAGACTTCGAGTCTATTTATCTGGCAATCCACTGTTTTGGGCTGCTTGTCGCCAAATTGCAGCCAGAATCGAATCACCTAACACAATCAACAATCAACAATTAACTGAGGAAGAGTAATCATGAGTATTGGATATTACGGTAAAAAAGATGACGATAAATTCGCATTCTGTAGCGCGGTTAAACCGGGAGAATCTGGAATATATTTGGAAATCACTAGCGCTATGTTTGTTGTACAATCGCCTCACCTGTGGCTTATTGGCTATGGATTAAGTGGTGATTTCCAGAACTTCAATGATAGGTCGTGGAAATTTGAAGAGCAATTAATCGCAGTACGCTTTTGTATTGCTGAGTACTCTAGTGAATATCAAGGGAAAAAACGGGAATACAAGCCTACTTCGGTTGAATTAGCGTTACTGCATTTAGTCGAAAGTGACGCTATGCTGACAAACGGTAAAATGATGTTTACCGGAACTGTAAATCTAGGACAATCAGCCACACGGGTAGCCGAGCGACTCCTTGAATTAGATAATACCACTGATTCAAATGATTTTGAATTAGCCAAGAATAAGCATGATTTAGCACGATTTATCCTCGAATACAGCACAGGATTAGATACCTTTGAGTCCACTGTTGCCGGGTACACTGTACAAGAAGCTATTGATTTTGTTGAATCAAAAACTAGTAAAAAAAATGGTAGCTTTGGCGGTAAGGCTAAATATAAAACCTGGGAAGAACGGGTTGAGTCTACAGCAAAAATTCTTGATTGTGAGCCTGATTTTGATAGCCTATACAGCAAGGTTAAAAAATTGGACGCTGATACCCTAATCGCGTTACTTGAGTTAATGAAACTCAGCTAATTACCACAAAAATCCCCCCCCAATATTGGGGGGGATGACTACCATACAGCAAGCCAACATATTAAGAGGTCACTACCATGTCTGAGGACTATTTAGATTATAGGCTAATACGCGACTCATTGGCAGATGAATTAGAGGAAATAATCGTTGATGGTGCATTGGGTGAACAAATAGAGTCAATATGTAGAGCTTGTGCTATCCTACCCTATCCGGATGTTCAATTCCCAATTATTACTAGCTTTATTTGCTCACCTGTCACGCTAATGTCAACCGCTGGGTGCCTGTTTCTTTGGGGGTCTAGTGGAACGGGTAAAAGCCAGATAGCTACTATTGCGGCTTCACTATATAACGCCGACACAGTGTTAGCTAACAGCACATTTGCTTCATTGAGAAACAAGATACAACAAGAGAGATATTACGACCCATTACGGAGTGAGTTTGAACGTAATTTTTTATTGGTCTGGGAAGATATCACCCCCAATTTATTAATTGAAAATGAAAATATGCTCTCACTGTTTAAAGTCTTCAACAGGAAAAATAGCCGAATAACAATTAGTAGTCAAACACCCGGTCAAAACATGATTTTTAATGCTTTCGCTTTAAAAGTAATTAATTCAATACATCCTTTATGGACGTTTTGGGAACTTAATGAATTAAAACGCCGTATGTTTCCTATGTGGTTTAAAAAACGACAATCAATGACAAGTGAAGAATATGCAGGTAATCAATTTGAATTGTCAGAACTTTCGGATATTGAGGATATAAATCTTGGTAAGATATCATCTCGCTTAGAAATGTTTTGGAGAGATATGAATAATTGCACTAATTATGCTCAAACCAAAAGAGGACTACAAAAAAGGAAACAAGATATAGCTAACTACAGATTATCCATTGATGTAATCGCTACACATTCAATGATATATAAATCATCAATGGATAATTCAATCAAAGTATTTAACCATTACTGGGAGTTAGCAGAAGATAAAATATTTACAGTATCTAGCGGTACAGAACAATTTTTAGATAGCTTTATCACTCAAAGTATTGAGAATAAAACTAAACAAAATGAGCAAGCGATAAAGGCAGGTTGTCCTGAGTTAATTGAAGCGGTGACAGATATTGACCCTAAAATGCTAAAAATAGCCATAGAAACCGCTAAAAATGATGGTTATTTAGATTCACGGGTTACTGTAAATGAATTAACCAATTTAATGAAAAACAGAGGTTATAACATGATTAATGTTAACGGTAAAAACCTGTGGAAGCAAATCATTTGACTTCCAATTAGTTCATTGACCTAGGAGAACAAAAATGATGACAGATATCAATAATCAAATGTTTGTAAAGTTTAAGACTATGGTAGATAGTCTAGTTTACAACAGCAACAAAGAAGAGGGTTTGGCAACATTAAAGTCAATACTAGACGACTGTGAAACAGAATTAACCATCACTGAACTCAAAAGACAATTGCTGATTAAGGAGCTGAATTACACGAAACACTTAATGGATAAAGTTCAATAAATATTCGTCCGCAATGACGGTAAACTACGGCAAACAACACACTAAGAGGATAAAACCATATCATGAACGAAGAACAAGCAAGGTTGATGGTTATCGCGGAATTAGCACGTGATATTTACGCCCAAATGATGTCACGAGATATCCCCTACGCTAACCAAGATACCAGGGTGAAATTAGCCGAAATCGCCCATAACGCCGCTGTTGATTTTATGGCGGTACAAGAAAAGTGGGTATCGTCTCAAGAGACAGTTATTCAGCCAGCATCATTTATGCCCGACTTTAGTGGCAATGGTTACAGTAGCGATATCTTTATGGGGGGTGACTTCAATGCCTAAGTTATTGCCAGTAATCAGCCTACATACTGGAAATTTCAGCAATTTTCTGCTGGGTTATGGTGGAACTTGTGTAGAACTAGATACGCCTGAGTGGTTTAACTACCTGAGAAAAAACAAGTCATTTTCGGTTGAGTTAAACGGCAAAAGGTTTACAGCTTGCAAAAAAACGTCAATCAATGGCTTTGCATACTGGAATCTGAAAGGTTGGGACGGTAAAATCAACCACCATATCTATATCGGAAAATCTGACCAGACTACCAATGAGAAGATTCAACAGGCTGCTATAGCTATGTTTTATCGGTGCAACCCCAAGTTGGCGTAAGCCCTAACGCCTAACAGCTACCCCAATAACTTAATGACCCCCTATGGTTTCTGACTGTAGGGGGTGTCTATGTATTTTTTGAATACACTCCTGTATTACAGGAGTGTAGAATGTTAAAAAATCATTGAGCCTACCCCGTTACACTCCTGCAGTACAGGAGTGTAAATGATTTATATGAATGCCTACCCTATCATGTCCAGATATTACCCAGAACTAAGTTACCCCCAACAGATAGCTTTACCTACAACCTACGGCTAAGATTTTGGGGGTGAACTGATTATGTTGGTATCGGTTTCCGCACGGGGTGATTACCACCAAAGACTAGAGACTTGCTAAGGATTATGTGGGTATCGATTCCCATCTCGGTAATTGTCACCAGTTGAAAAGTTGTTTAGGGGTATCGGGTTGGATCCGGTAGGAGATGATTTAGATTTTGCGATCGCACTCCCAAGAATCCCCCCAGTAATAATCATGGTTTGACCCCATAGACAATCACTACGGCGATCGCACATAGTTTCCCCTATAGGTCTAGTCCACGGAAAGGCGGTCTGATATCTTTGTACGTTGATTCCCTAGCGGGTTCCCCCCTACGGCTACCTACGGCTATCGTGGTTGATTTTGAAACATATCCTCCCCCCAACCGGAACAAACACTCTTTGGGGAAACGACCGACGTGATAGCAGTCAATGGTGAGGTACGAACCGATAGGCTTGCCATTGACGGGTATCACAAGGGAGTTAACCTATCGGTGTCTGGTTGGGGGGTGATGTAGCTATTTGACAGATTGATTAAGTTGTGCTTATTGATTAACCCGTCAATAATTAAGTTTTGTTGCTAAGAGATATGCACTAATCGTCCCGTGTGCTAAGACTGAATGGAGTGCATATTAAGTGTAACGGTACGACTATCGGGTTAAGTGTTTCCCGGTTATCCCGGCTAGAATAAGGGTTTAAGTAAAATGGCTCTGGCGGGATTTGAACCTGGTTTAAAGGCTATAACTCCTATTCTACCGTCACTCTAATGCACTCAAAAGCGATCGCACATTCAGGAGTTAGTGTAAAATGAAACCCCCTAGGTATTTAGCCTAGAGGGTATTGTGTTGTGGGTTTATTGGGGATTAATCATCAAGCTGGTAAAGAGCTCTGATAATTGCCTTAACCTCTGGTAGGTCTGGATTAATGCCAATATTAATCAGGATTTGTTTCCCCATCTCTAGTGGCAATGGTTGTTTTTGATGTCGTGTCAGGATACCTAGCTCTGTGGCAAGGTTGCGGCGTTTTTTGTACTTGCTGTCATTAATTGCCACACTGTGACCAAATGAGCGTGCCCTAATTTCCTGTGGTATCCCGTTCATCTCTCCCAGTTGATTTCCAAGATGTCGGAAAGCGTAGGCTTGGGTAAATCCCCAATTGTGATTTTTAAGCCATAACCTATGGTTATTGTTAAAACTATTAGGGTCTTTAGATGTTGTAATAGGCAAACAAACGTTATGAATCCCAAGACGGTCAATCAAAGCATTGTCTTTTGACATTGGGATAGCTAACCGTTGACCTGTTTTAGTGCTTCCCCCAAAGTAAGTAAACTCACCAATCACTAACACTAACTCAATGTTATTGGAGTCACTTATTGCGGGGAACGTTATGCCGTCAACCGTGATATCCTTGGTTAAGTTTTGTCCTGCTGCAATCTCTGATGGTCTCAATCCATATAAAGCACACATTGCCGATACCCAGCACCAACCATCACGCGCATTATTGTCTGTAACGGTACGATAATCAGTGTTGCGTTCCTTGTCTAGTAGGTTTAGTAGGGTATCCAAATCTACACTTTGAAATTTCATAAACACCGTCTGAGTTGAGTCAATTTTTTCTAGTTTCTCTAGTGCTTTTTTACAACCAGCACGTTCCGCCACTTGTTTTAGTCGGTAGTATCTATCCTTAAAGGTTTTACTACCTACCGGACTATCACCATTCTTTAACGGGCTATATAGCGCTTCCTTGATACCCTCCCAGGTGACGTAAGCATCCCAATCTGTCACTTTGTTAAATACATCTAAAAAGCAACAATTGAATGAACTTTGGTCACTAACTATATTGCGGGAACGTTTCCGTTTAGTGTTCTTGTGTACCCCATTAAAGTAATCATCTTCCATCTCTTTAAACACTTGGCGATAGGTGATTAAGTCGTTTTCCAAAGGGGTTTTGTTTTCATCAAGGATAGTAGCCTTGTACCAGTCCAGCCATTCAGACACCGACTGAAATTGTCCGTCAAGGGATTTATGAACTAACCAGGCCTTATCAACGGCCTTACGGATACCCTCAGAAGTGAACTGACAATTACATCCTCGCTGCTTACGCCCTCCCGTCTCCGGGTCAGTAGTGATGTCTAGCTGAATTGTCCCCCGGTTACGCTTAATCCTGACACCTTTGGGACATTGTTTGCGGGATAGGTTGAAAAACTCAAGAATATCTTCAAAGCCTTGATATGTACCACTATGTGTACTGTTTGTACTTGCACTCATTTTACACTAACTCCTGAATGTGCGATCGGCATTGAGTGCATTAAAGTGACGGTACAATAGGGGTTATAGCCGTTCTAACCGGTGTCTATACAGCCTGTGGGGTGGATACACGAGAATGATCTAAAGAAGGTATAGCATTAGTCAAGGTGGTTAGGACGCAGCTTTGAGAACGGAATCCATGGCATCATGGAGAGAATCAAACTGCTCACGTGCAGTGGCGAATACGGGCTTTCAGCCACGACCAACATTTCTCTATCTTGTTGAGGTCTGGCGAATAAGGCGGAAGATAGAGTAAACGGCATTGAGCTGCCTCCACCAGTTCAGCAATCCGTCCCCCTTTATGAAACGTTGCATTGTCCAATACTAGAGTCTGACCTGGCTTCAATGTTGGAATTAAGATGAACTCCAACCACAACTCAAACACTGTCCGATTACAACAACCCTCAAAGCTAAAGGGAGCTAAGAGTTGTTGATGACACCATGCGGCTATATAGCTTACCCTGCCCTGCCTCTTCCCTGATTTGAGTGCATGGAAGCGTTTTCCTTCCTCGCAGTAACCATAAGGGTAATCCGAGTCCTGACTATTCATGGCGGCTTCATCGAGGTAGACCACTTCTTCCGGCTCCATCTGTTCAATCTGAGCCATAAACTCCTCTCGCTGTTGCTCATCACGTTCTTGGTAGCCGTAAGTTTTTTTTTCTGGTGAAGCCAATTTTCTTCAAGGCTCTGGATATGGTGCGAGGAGAGATGTCGTCATCCCAAAGTTCAGCCATTTGAGCTGCTGTTTTGTCGCCATGCTCTTGGGCAAAAGCCTTGAATTTTTGCCAGTCGGTAATTTTGTGGTTATTGCCAGGTCGGTGATGAGGTTTAGGGAGGAAGTCTCCGGTCTGTGCTTTTCTTTGCAGCCAGAGATTAATGGTGTTCCGGCTGACATGGAAAACTTGACTGGCTTCTGTTTTGGGCATACCGTCTAGTTCAATGGCATCAATAACTTTTTGTCTGAGGTCGTAACTATAGGGGGCTGGCATTTTTGGTCTTCTTAGTCATCTCGTCCTCTCCATTATACGTCCTAAGTGTTCTGTCTTGTTCTATATTACAGCCCAGTTTTTTCGCTCTGGGATGCGCTAGGGCGGGTTTAGACATTGTTGAGAGGGTTTTTGAGCAAAAACAATTTGCTTTTATTGAGTCGGCGCTGGAGTCCCTCACAGAAGAGTTGGGAGGCTGTCGGGGGGAAATATTGGCAGCAATTACCGACGGGAATTATAGCTTTTCTGAACAGGTACAGTTACGAGGAAAGGCGATCGCTTTAGCCGTAAAATGCGCCCATGCTGCGGTGACAGTATCCAGCGGCGCGGCTAATTTAATTGATCATCCCGCCTCGCGGGTTTATCGGGAAGCCCTATTATTTACCGTTTCCGGTCAAACTCAAGCACTAATGCAAGCTACATTAGAGAATTTCCAGAATTGTCAATTCTCCATTATTTGGCTTCCATCCAATTTGTCCCGGCGTGAATATCTACCACCAACGGAACTGATAAAAATAGACAATTTTCCATGGTGGATTTAATTTGATGTTGGAGTTCCTCCCATTCTGATAAGGGAACCTCAAAGACCAGTTCATCGTGAACTTGTAATAATAGTCTGGCTTGGTAGTTTTTGAGAATTTCAGCCAGTTTAATCATCGCTATTTTAATAATATCAGCACTTGAACCCTGAATAGGTGCATTAGCGGCGGCGCGTAACATTTGTTCATCTTGGTAGTTAAGGCGATCGCGATCGCGTCCTTTTAAACTTTCAAAATAGCGCCGCCTCCCTAAAATAGTTTCCACATAACCCTGATTAATAGCCGCCAACTTTTGCGATTCCAAATACTCAAACACTCCCGGATATTGAGAGTTAAACCTATCAATAAACTGTTTGCCAGCCGTAGCACTTACCCCCACTTCCCGCGCAAATCTTTGGGAACCCATACCATAAATAACCCCAAAATTTATAATCTTTCCTAAGCGCCTTTCATCCGCTGTAATTTCATCCTTATCAAACAGCAATTGAGCGGTCAAACTATGTACATCTTGATTAGTATTATAAGCCTCTATTAACATCTTTTCCTGGCTTAAATGCGCTAAAATCCGTAACTCAATTTGAGAATAATCCGCCGACACTAACAGCCAGCCAGACTCAGGAATAAATGCTTTTCTAATTTGGCGAGAAAACTCCGTGCGGATAGGTATATTCTGTAAATTCGGGTGGGAAGAAGACAGACGACCTGTTGATGTAATCGCCTGATTAAAGTCTGTATGAATGCGACCCGTATCACTTCGCACCAACTCGGGTAAAGCATCCACATAGGTAGATTTTAATTTGGATAACGTCCGATATTCCAGGATATAATTAATCACGGGATGGTCATGTTTTAACTTTTCTAAAACCGTCGCATCTGTAGAATATCCGGTTTTAGTCTTCCGGCTTTTTTTACGGTCTAATTGTAGCCGATCAAATAACAACTCACTCAATTGTTTGGGCGACCCTAAGTTAAACACTTCTCCGGCGGCTTGATGAGATGCTTTTTCGAGACTTTCCAAGGTCTCACCTAACTGCTTTGATAGTTGATTAAGGTAGTCTGTATCAATCCTAATCCCCTGAAACTCCATCCCGGCTAAAATCGGTTCTAGGGGTTGTTCTACCTGTCTCAATAAATCATTTAATGGTGGTACATCTTTGAGGATATCCTGCATTTTTTGGGTGATTTGAAAGGTGGTAAAAACATCTAAGCCGCAGTAATTGGCGACGGTGTTAATATCTAAATCCGCAATAGTTTTGCCTTTGGGGACTAACTGACTATAACTCTGGGCGACTATTCCTAAATCCGGTAAATATCTTAATGATAAATCTGTCAAATTGTGGGATGATTCAGGATTGATTACATAACTGGCTAACATAGTGTCAAAAACTACCCCTTTTAAGGTAATTCCTTGACTCCGTAAGATTAAGCGATCGAATTTGGCATTTTGCAAGGTTTTCGGGTAGTTTTCCGACTCTAAAATCGGACGCAAAGCCGGCAAAACTTCCTCTATATTTAACATTTCCCCCTGGGTATGATTTAGGGGAATATAAGCCAGGTCGGATAATTCCGAACCCCAACAACAGCCAATTCCTACTAAGTTCGCATCCCTCGGTTCTAAGGATGTAGTTTCTGTATCCCAGGCGACTGGTTTATCCGGGTTAGTATGGGTTTTTAGGCGATTAACTAATAGGGCTAAGGCTTCGGGAGTTTGGATGATTTGAGGATGAATAGAATTGGCGATCGCTTTAGTTTCTAAGGCGGTATCCTCAGCACTAAAAAACCACAAATCATCATCATCATTATTCTCGGAACTATCCTCGGAACTATCCAACTCTGTGGGATAGCTTACTTCCGAATTACTTGAGTTAATCTCCACATCAACTAATCCCTTAAATTGGGATTGAAGCTGATGGATTTTATCAATAAATACTTGAAACTCTAACTGCTGTAGTAAAGGGATAATTTCCTGGCTATCAAACCCCTGTAGTTGGCAATCTTCCCAGTTAATATCTAGGGGGACATCACAGATAATCGTCGCCATGTTTTGAGAATGATAAGCCAATTCTTGACCCTGTTTAAGTTTATTGGCGATCGCCCCTTTGATTTGATTGACTGATTCATAAATACTATCTAAGGAACCATATTCCGCCAATAATTTAACCGCCGTTTTTTCCCCAATCCCTCGGACCCCCGGAATACAATCAGACTGATCGCCACACAGTGCTTTATAATCAACCACCTGTTCTGGTTTAATACTTAATTTTTCATAAACCTGGGGGGCGGCAAATTCCTGGGGACTGCTACCCTTCCCATGGCTTAAATGTAAAACCGTAATCTGTTTTTGCTCATCAATTAGTTGAAATAAGTCTTGATCACCAGATAAAATTTTGACCTGATATCCGGCGGCGCTTCCCCGATTTGCCAAAGTTCCCAAAACATCATCAGCCTCGTAGCCAGCCACCGAAAAAATCGGTATACGGAAGGCTTCTAATAATTGTTGGAGGTTATTGATATCCTGAATAAAATCTGCCGGGGTTTCGGCGCGATCCGCCTTATAGTTAGCATCAGCTTCATGGCGAAAAGTGGGTTCAGCCCGGTCAAAAGCGATCGCCACTAATTCCGGTTTATAGATGTCGATAACTTCCAGTAGAGATTGAAGAAAGCCAAAACAGACACTGGTAGGAATTCCTGTAGAAGTTCGCAGTCCCCCGCTGCGACTTTTCCCGAAAGCATAGTAAGCGCGAAAAGCCAAGGAATGGCCGTCAATGAGGATTAAAACCGGAGAGTTAGAAGACACGGGCAAGCCTTTGTGTAACAATATTTTGGTAGATATTTATAATACCAGGGGCGGGTTAATCAAAAAAAACACGGGTCAATCCGAAATCGCCATTAACCAGACCCCCAGATTTGATTATAATTGACAGCGGTAGGAAAAGGTAACTCATGGACTGGCTGGAATTTTCCGATAATTGGGTGTTAATTCCCCCAAAACCCAAAGCGATCGTACATTTTCTCGGTGGGGCGTTTGTAGCATCAGCCCCCCATATCACCTATCGTTGGTTATTAGAACAACTAGGGTTGCAGGGATATGCCATCATCGCTACACCATTTATTAATACCCTTGATCATGGAAATATGGCGCGTGAGGTATTATGGACCTTTGAGGACGGCTTAGAAGACCTATTTGCAGCCCAGAAACTGCGGCGGCGGGGGTTGCCAATTTATGGCATTGGTCATAGTATGGGGTGCAAGCTGCATCTACTGATCGGGTCCTTGTTTGAAGTCGAAAGGGCGGGAAATATTTTGATCTCTTTTAATAACTATACCGCCCGACAGTCAATTCCTTTGGTAGAACAGTTATCATCCGTGATTGATGTGGAATTTACCCCGACCCCACAGCAGACCAATTCCCTAGTTGGCGATCGCTATCAAGTCCGGCGTAACCTGTTGATCCAATTCAGTAAAGATAACATCGACCAAAGTAGCGGACTCTATCAAATTCTCAACCACAGATTTCCTGGACTGGTGACACTTCAGCAGTTGCGAGGCGATCATCAGACCCCCCTAGCCCAGGATATCAGTTGGCCACGAGGAGAATCATTTAGCCCCCTAGACGCGATCGGACAATGGTTTAAACACGAAGTCTATAAAGACCTATACCAACTTAGACGGGAAGTCCTACAATGGCTTAACCCTCTCAGTCCGGTGAAAAATATTTGATGATCACTAAAGAGTTTCTGTGAGGATCACACCGCCGATAACTAAACTTGTCCGCAATATCTCGCATTAGCATCAACCCCCGCCCTCCCGGTGAACCTTGATGGGTTTTCGATGACATCTCTAGCAGTTTTTTATCTAAATCAAACGGTTGACCGTGATCAAAAATGCAGATTTCAATACTATTGTTAAACAGACTGACCTCGATCTCAATAGGAACATCTACAGCCAGTCCCTTGTGCGCGTGTCGCACAGCATTGGTAAATCCTTCTGCTAATGCCAGTTGACAGCGCAGCCAGACTGACTTAGGAATTGATGGTGGCTGTAATTTGCCAAACCATGTTAAAACATCTGCCAACATATCCAAACTGGTTTCCGTTTGCAGGCAGAATGTAGAAGGGATAGGTTGGGAACCTTCAGATTTAATCACTTTTCGATAGGTGCGATCGTCGAGCCATCTTGTAATTAGACTATACTCTATCTTGAATGTTCTGTATAGGATTAGTTCATTGTCATCTAATATAGCCATCCCCGGTGAGATGCTCTGGGTGATCCTAATGGTTAATGATAACTTTGCTTGACCGTCCCTCTAATTGTTTAAACTCAGCGCCCATGTTTAAAATTTTAGTGATTGATGATGATACCATAATTCGAGAACTGCTCAAAAGAACACTCAAAAAGCAGGGTTATGATGTGGTGGTAGCTAGTAATGGCGAGGAAGGCATAGAAAAGGCTAAAGAATTGCGTCCGGCTTTGATGATTTGTGATTGGATTATGCCTCGGCTGACCGGAATTGAAGTATGCCGACAAGTTAAGGCTATGCCGGAATTATCAACTACTCAGTTTTTTTTACTTACTTCTCTGACCGCTGTTGATGATCGCGTTAAGGGTTTAGATGCCGGGGCTGATGATTTTCTGTCTAAACCTATTGAGATGAATGAGTTATATGCTAGGGTGAGAGCCGGTCTGCGACTTCATCAACTTAGCCAAGATTTACAAACTCAAAAACAGTTATTGGAAACTGAGTTATCCGAAGCCGCCGAATATGTGCGATCGCTACTTCCTGAACCCCTGGAAGAACCTGTGCGTATTGAGGCAAAATTTATCCCCTCTCGGCAATTGGGGGGAGACTGTTTTGATTATTGTTGGCTCGATGCCGACCATTTATCTATCTATTTATTAGATACTTCTGGTCATGGACTTAGGGCGGCATTGCCCTCGGTTTCCGTGTTGAATTTATTGCGATCCCGTGCTATCCCTAATATTAACTATTATCAGCCTAGTGACGTATTGCGATCGCTTAATACTACCTTCCAAATGACCTATCAAAATGATAAATATTTCACCATTTGGTATGGCGTTTATAACCGCATTTCCCGACAATTAACTTACTCTAGCGCTGGGCATCCTCCCGCCATTCTACTATCTGGAAAAAACCCCAATAATCTACAATTTCAACAATTAAAAACCCCCGGAATGCCTGTAGGTATGTTCCTAGAAGCTGCCTATATTGACGCTTCTTGTCACGTCGAAAAAAACAGCAACCTTTATATTTTTAGTGATGGAGTCTATGAAATTCATCAACCCGGTGGTAATATTTGGGGAATGGATGCCTTTATTAAACTTTTAATGAGAAACAATAACTTTCAATCCGGGAGTTTAAATAACATCTTAGAAGCCGTCAAAACCATCAATTTTGACCATCCCTTTGAGGATGATTTCTCCCTTATAAAAGTTAGTTTACCCTAAAAAATATGTGATTATTTGGCATGAAAAAATATCATATTTTGATGGTTATAAATTTTGATAAAAACCGTTGAGCCTGCATAATATCAACATCAATTACACAGACCCAAATATCTATCCCAAAACCAGTTTTTTATTTCCCAAAACCCCGATTAAAAATTCAGAGGATGATTGGCATAACTAGCCGAGGTAACTTTGTTTTTTCTCAAACTCCTGTCGATTTTCAAAAATTGGTTGAAACACTCGATCCATACTGGTTAGTTCAAACAGAATTCTAATCTGTTCATTAATCGAACAAATTACCAATTTACTATCTGCCGCTCGAACCGTTTTCAGAGCCAGTACCAGAGCCCCCAGACCAGAGCTATCCATAAATGTGACATCCTGAAAATCAATCAAGATGGTTTTAGCTCCCTTTTCAACTAACCTAGAAATATCCTGACGGAATTGGCTAGCTTTAGTACCGTCTAAAATACCTTGGGGCTGTAGGATTTGAACATCAGAACTCATATTCTTTTGAGATTGAAGCATAGAAATGACTCGCCATATTCCGCTAGTATAGCCTGTGAATGCGTCCTCAAGCCAAACTCTCCTACCCAAACAACAATTATAGAGGCTTACAGCCCAATTAAGGCTCTCAGAGACAGAATTTCACATCTGATACATTTACGCGACATTTATCCGGCTATTGCCTGACAATGCGACGATAGCACTATTACCCGTTAAGGTAACAGAGGCGGTATCCCGCAAAGCTTTTAGAAAGATTCCAAAAGCACCGTTCCAGTCCCTGGGTAGAGTGAACCCACACTCCAGACATCGGAACACTTTTGAGCCACCTAGCTGGGAATGGACATGACCACAGTGAGTACAGGTTTTGCTGGTGTATTCTTCCGTCACATCTACAACTGTGGTTCCAGTTATCTCGGCTTGATGTCTCAGGGTTAGTTTGAATCGATAATGCGCCCATGTCAGCATGGCGCGGGCAGTCTTGGATTTGATTTTCCGCTTGGCTTTGGCAACCATGTTGGAAGTCTCGAAGGTCGGCAGAAAAATTAGGCTGTAGTTGTGAGTCAAGTAGTGAGCAATTTGTTTGTGGGCTTCATCAACTAGATTGCGGATTTTGGTTCTCATTCGTTGAGCCGCTTGCCTCATCCGTCGCCTCCTTGAACGACAGGGTTCCTTGGCGATTCGGCTCATCAAATCATCCAAATGTTGACATAACCGAGTGATGCGTCCTATATCTCCGGAGCCCAATTCCAGAAACCGAGAGCCATCAAACCCGGTCATAAAAGTTCGCACACCCGGGTCTAATGCAATTACGCCATTCGCTTCAGTTGGGGTAACGGCAACTGGTTCAGGGAAAATCGCCAACCATCGACCTTTGGTAAACACCAACTGAGTCCCTTGCCCGCAAGTTTTAGGGATGGGTTCGGAAACCATGAAAGTTAATCCTTTCGTTAGTCTTGGATACCAACTCCCTGAAGAGAAATTAGTATTATTGAACTTAATCGCTTGAGAACTATCCCGACAGCTCCTAAACCTTGCGCCAGGACTGGCTGAAAAGGCGAGATAGGCATCAAAGATAGCATTCTGCCGAATATGGCAGGGTGTTTCTTTGACCCATGCAGGCAAGTCGCTCTGCATCACTTCGTTGCGTAATTTCAGTTTGCTTAGTCGTTTACCACTCCTAGATAATGCAATTGCTTGGTTGTAGCAATACCGACAAGCGGCCAACCATTTGCGCCAGACTTGATTTAGCTCGGGGCTGGGGTAAATCCGGATCTTCTTTGACCTGAGTTTTGTATTTACTCCGTCCGTATAATCGGGAACTGAAGCAGTGGAGGATGGCGAGGATGTCCTCAACCATTTGTCGTTCTGGACTGAGACTTGTCTGGTTGAGAACCATGAGTGAGCACCTGTTTTGCTCACAGAGCCATCGAAACAAGTCAAATCCAAACCTTGCCAGTCGGTCTTTATGGGCAATGACAACCATGCGGACATCTCCTGACAAATGATGTCCCAGTAAGGCCAGCATTTTCTTTCCCTTGAAGTTGAGCCCGCCTCCGATTTCTGAGACGACTTCTGCTTCGGGGTAGAGGTTGGACAGTGCGGCCACCTGTCGGTTGAGGTCGGACTGCTGGGCGCAGCTACTAACTCTGGCATAGATAACGACTTTGCGTTTGTCACTGCCTGATTTGGCAGCAGTATATGACTCAACGTTGTATCGTCGTTGCCCAGCGGGGGTTCTGATAGTCTCGATTGAGCCATTTTCGTCCCATCTGCGGAGTGTTCTTTCATGGACTCGAAGGATTTGGGCGGCTTCCTTGGGTTTGACATATCTGGCAATAGGTTTATCCTCAACTCTTCTCGCTTCTTATACCATATTGCCCTAAAATATTAACCTAATTTGAGATTAAATCATGCTCCTAAATCAGACACAAAGGGTAGTCCATCATGTGGGTTTCCCTAACCTCCCTGAATCCTCAAATTATCATCGGTTGGGACTTTTACCTGGGCGCGCCAGAGAAGACGATCGCCCTTTCGGTAGCCAGCAGAAGTGACAGTCACCCTATCTCCCGGCTGTGCAGTTCCCTGGACTAACTGGTGTAGATGCGGATTGTAGGGAACCTCAGAGGCGATCGGTGCAATTATCTCCACTCCCCATTGTTGCACAAGTCGCTCCACTGGTTTCACCAAAGGCAATATATTTTTGGCAGGAATTTGGGGATTTTCCTCAACTTTTTCGGTAACTTTGGGCCAATTCAACAACCAAGATTCCAAAATATCTAAACTAGCTTGTTCAAATTCCCGACCTACAGACTCCCGCAATTGTTCCATCTCAGCTTGTAGCCGTTCATATTCCTGACGGAAAGCCGAATTAAACCCCGAATAGGCGAAGCTACTCTCCTCCGGGGCGAAAATGCTCAACAGTTCCATCAGAGAAATTCCCAGCCCCTCCGCAATTTTCATTAAAACATCCACCCGGGTCTGCATGACCAAACCCTGACATAGCCGAAAGAACTGTCTCTCCTCGACCCCTGAATATCGGCTTAACTCTCGTATACTGGAAAACCCCGCCCGCCGCATAAGTTTTTGTAACTGCGGGGTATAGTCAGATGATGATGGCGACCCGTTCATGGCTAGACAACCTTGCTGTTGACACTCCTCGTCCTGAAGTCCGAGGATTCTTGGGCCCAATCCTGCCTCCACTAACCTAAGTTAGTTTTGGTCTTACAGTTTCATGTCGTATCCGACTACACCTTTTACAGCAAGCACTCGCTATGGACTACTCCCCAAGCGTAAATTCGGGTATGCCCTACCCTATTTTAAGTTCTATTTTCACCCACAGAAGCCATATTCTTTGTTAGAGAGCAGTGAGGTATTGGGGCAACCTAATGGAAGGTTGGTGACACTAGCCTTTTGACAACGGTCAGTTCGCGTGCCACGACTACACATCTGATTTTCCGCTTCTTTGAGTTTTAGCACAAAGTCGCCCTGAAGTGCAAGGTTTTAAACCCATTTCTCTGATAAATGTAGCCTAGCCCAGATGGTGGTTATCAGCAAGTCTATAACCTGGTAATGACCGGAAAACTCAGGAAAATTTATACAACCGGATGAGTGGGACTTAACGGTTGCCCCAGTGTGTCAACCACAAAAACGTAATTTGGGTAATTTGGTATTTAAGCTATCTCCCAGATGGGGTAATGTTTGCCTCGGTCATGTTAAAGGGGCTTTTTACGTCTAGCTCACTGGAGCTTACAAATCCACTCATCTCGTTCCTTAAAGATAGACGACAGAGCAACAGGCTGGCGCTCACCTGTAGGTGTCATCACCCCCTTAACGTAGGTCTAATCCTGGACCTGCATCGATCATCTCCTTTGAGGAGTAATTTCGGGATCGAGCCGGAAATTATCGGATTTTATGCAAGAGTCTAGTGGCTGGCTAATGGCTGATTAGCATTACCCTGTAGGTGGGCTTCTAAGAACCACAGGCGCATATCAGCAGTGCGGGAAATTTCTGTATATAGGTCTGCTGTGTCTGCATCACCCAGATTATCAGTTTTGTCGATCGCCTCTCGCAGGGACTTAGCATACACACCAAAGCGATCGGCCAAAGCCACAATATGATCTGTGCCATTATCAATATTTAGTGGATATTCTGGTAAAATCGATTCAGACGCTGCCCGACGAGCCGTTCCCATCGCATAACCTCCCAGGGCGGTAACTCGTTCAGCAATCATATCCACATATCCCTCTAATTCCCCTGCTAGTTCATCAAACAACAGATGTAGGGAGTAGAAGTTCAGCCCTTTAACATTCCAATGAGCCTGCTTAACCTGGGTTTTCAGGTCGAGAGTAGTTGCTAAACTTTGATTGAGGATTGTGATAATTTGAGACCGGGTGTCTTCCGGTAAATCTATACGGCTTGAGTACAGTCTAGTTTTGGTAGTGGTGCTAGTCATAAATTAATTACTGATACATTTACGCGACATTTATCCGGCTATTGCCTGACAATGCGATGATAGCACTATTACCCGTTAAGGTAACAGAGGCGGTATCCCGCAAAGCTTTTAGAAAGATTCCAAAAGCACCGTTCCAGTCCCGTGGTAGAGTGAACCCGCACTCCGGACATCGGAACACTTTTGAGCCACCTAGCTGGGAATGCACATGACCACAGTGAGTACAGGTTTTGCTGGTGTATTCTTCGGTCACATCTACAACTGTTCAGTTATTTCCGCGCTTATGTCTCAGGGTTAGTTTGAATCGATAATGCGCCCATGTCAGCATGGCTCGGGCAGTCTTAGACCTGATTAGACGCTTCACCTGACTGGCCATATTGGCAGTCTCGAAGGTGGGCAAAAAAATCCGGCTGTGTTATGGGATGGTCAGGGATGCGACCCAATCAACCAAGGGGTTGAAGTCCTCACCGGGTAGTTATTTCGCCCATTTCAGCTCTATTTCATACCCGAAGGTCTCGCACCCATACTTGGTATTGTAGCGCATCGCCCTAATTGGTTCAACTAATCTGCGATTAAATTAAGCTCTCCCACCGTTTGATGGAGGTGGGTACTTCTACCAGTCTCAGCCCCTTGACAATCTCGGTACTGAAAATGCTAGGATAAAAATTTGCTAAACTTTTGCTAAAGTATGGCATAATGGATAGGCTCTGAGTTAAACTAAAAATATTTTTAACGAATCCGAGCCAGCGGTCCGGCTCTGTTGCCCTTTGGTAAGAGCATGATTTAATCTCAAATTAGGTTAACATTTTACGGCAATACGGTATAATACCAAGTATGGGTGCGAGACGTTTAGGAGTGAAATAGGGATGCAATGCCCGAAATAGCCTCCTAGTGGGACTTCCACCCCTTTGTGGAATATAAGGGATTCACATCCCTGACCATCCCATAACTGTTTATATGTCCCGACGCTTGGAGAAATCTGAGCAAGGCAGGGGACTCAAGGTCATAAACAAACTGAGAAATCAGGGAGTAGAGAGTAAAGGCGATAGCCACCCCCAGTTTCAGGATACACAACCTTGGGATTGAAGCGGGGAACGGAAGGCGTGAAGTAGAACCTACTACCAAATGCGACCACTGCCAACCATCCATGACTAGGGAAACCGAATGTCTGGCTTGAACCATCGTCATTATTGAGTAGCGTAATAGGTTGCCACGCTGCGCTCAAAAGAGCAAGGGGAAAAGTAGGGTTTTCCATACAACACCTACACAGACCTTTTTAAGTACCCCGGTGGAAAGGACAAGTCTAAAGATGGAATGCCCATATAAACGGAACGTTTAAACCCCTTTTTTTAGGCTCTCGGCAGGTACATCTTGTTGAGTAGTGAAAGTGTAATCGTATGCCTTTAAGGGGAAGGGATGTGACTGAAAGCCAATGCCTAATTGTAATGGTTAGGATATGCCCACTAGTCACGGTGTAGATATAGTTACTGCAATCAACAGGAGTTTAACGGCGAAAGCGAGTTTAAACACTACGATGTTGTATTTAGCTCCAAAAGTTGAAGTACAAAAGCAGGGGTTGGTAACCCTGTTCCCGTTGCCAAGGGGTATCTACATCAGGAGCCGTGTGATGCGAAAGTATCAAGCACGGTTTTGAATGGGAGTAGGGGAAGGCGACTTCCCTCTCGACCCCTACCTGCGAGACCTTCGGGTATGAAATCGAGCTGAAATGGGCGTGGGGACTACCCGGTGAGGACTTCAACCCCTTGGTTGATTAGGTCGCATCCCTGACCATCCCATAACACAGCCGGATTTTTTAGCCCACCTTCGAGACTTCCAATATGGTTGCCAAGGTGAAGCGTCTAATCAGGTCTAAGACTGCCCGATCCATGCTGACATGGGCGCATTATCGATTCAAACTAACCCTGAGACATAAGCGCGGAAATAACTGAACAGTTGTAGATGTGACCGAAGAATACACCAGCAAAACCTGTACTCACTGTGGTCATGTCCATTCCCAGCTAGGTGGCTCAAAAGTGTTCCGATGTCCTGAGTGCGGGTTCACTCTACCCAGGGACTGGAACGGTGCTTTTGGAATCTTTCTAAAAGCTTTGCGGGATACCGCCTCTGTTACCTTAACGGGTAATAGTGCTATCGTCGCATTGTCCGGGAACAACCGGAAAAATGTCGCGTAAATGTATCAGTCAGGATCAAAGCTAGGTCAGAGTCCTGGTCTTAACTTAAAGACTAAGGCATAGACCAGCGGGCAATATGGATACATACTTAGAGATGGCAGCTACTAGGCATGGAGCCAAGGGTATTGATACCATTGTGTGACAACTGCTGAAAATTGCCCGTAATTAAATTCGGGTGAGTAGTCAACCAGGTTATAACCAGAGGCCACCGATTGAGGTAAAATGCACCTAACTGGGGTCCAAATTAACAAATTTGGGTCACTAGAATAGAGCAGATCCACCCCCCCCGGAAACCCAAAACCGCTGCCCTCTGTCCAATGTAAACACAATTAAGGGGAGAAATTCTAGGAAACGACTCGCATGATCAATCAGACACTAACAAGTAGAGATGTGGGCTTTACCCACGAAGATTTTGCCGCCCTGTTGGATAAGTATGATTATCACTTCAGCCCCGGAGATGTGGTGCCGGGCACAGTTTTCAGTTTAGAACCCCGGGGCGCTCTGATTGATATTGGTGCTAAGACAGCAGCATACATTCCGCTACAGGAAATGTCGATCAACCGGGTGGAGAGCCCGGAAGAAGTATTGCAGTCCAATGAAACCAGGGAATTTTTTATTCTCACGGATGAAAACGAGGATGGACAACTTACATTGTCAATCCGTCGCATAGAATACATGAGGGCTTGGGAGCGAGTTCGCCAACTGCAAGCAGAAGATGCTACAGTTCGTTCTCAGGTTTTTGCCACTAACCGAGGTGGGGCTTTAGTCCGCATTGAGGGATTGCGTGGTTTTATTCCTGGTTCCCATATCAGCACCCGGAAACCTAAAGAAGAATTGGTAGCGGAAGAACTACCACTGAAATTTTTAGAAGTTGATGAAGACCGCAACCGTTTGGTTCTCAGCCACCGTCGCGCCTTAGTTGAGCGTAAGATGAACCGCCTAGAAGTAGGTGAAGTGGTCATCGGTACGGTGCGAGGAATTAAACCTTACGGTGCATTCATTGATATCGGTGGTGTCAGCGGTTTGCTGCACATCTCAGAAATATCTCATGATCATATTGATACCCCCCACAGCGTCTTCAATGTTAATGATGAAGTGAAAGTCATGATTATTGATCTTGATGCTGATCGGGGTCGGATTTCACTGTCTACTAAGCAGTTAGAACCGGAACCGGGGGCGATGGTGAAAAATCCTGAGATGGTTTATGAGAAAGCTGAGGAAATGGCTGCTAAGTTCCGGGAAAAAATGCAGGCTGAACAGCAAGGTATCCCGGTAGTTGAAACGGCAGCAGAGACAGCAGAGACAGCGGAGGTAGCAGAATCTACGGCTGATATCCCACCGGCTACTGATGTGGAAACGGAAGCGCAATTGGCTGATCAGACTGAGGAGCAACCGATTTCAGAATCAGAGGCGATCACAGAACCGGTAGCCGAAACAGAGGCTGTAGAAGATTCAGAAGAAGAGATTCCCATAGCAACGGAATCCTAATTGCTGAACAATCAGGGAAAAAAGAGGGATAACCCTCTTTTTTTTTCGTATTTGGTAGGGTATAGATTTAAAACGGAAGGTGCTAGAAAATATGAGGTCTGAACCTTGCCCAGTATTCGAGTTAATAACATTACATTCGATCGCATAGAAGCTATCATTTTCGATAAAGATGGCACTCTCGAAGACTCCCAGGAATTCTTGCGAAAATTGGGACAGGTGCGATCGCGTTTAGTTGATGCCCAAATTCCCGGCATTGGCGAACCCCTACTGATGGCTTTTGGTATATAGCATTAGTCAAGGTGGTTAGGACGCAGCTTTGAGAACGGAATCCATGGCATCATGGAGAGAATCAAACTGCTCAATGCAGTGGCGAATGCGGGCTTTCAACCACGACCAACATTTCTCTATCTTGTTGAGGTCTGGCGAATAAGGTGGTAGATAGAGCAAACGACATTGAGCCGCCTCCACTAGCTCAGGAATCCGTCCCCCTTTATGAAACGTTGCATTGTCTAGCACTAGAGTCTGACCTGGCTTCAGTGTTGGAATTAAGATGAACTCCAACCACAACTCAAACACTGTCCGATTACAACAACCCTCAAAGGTAAAGGGGGCTAAGAGTTGTTGATGACACCATGCCACAATCATGCTCACCCTGCCCTGCCTCTTCCCGGATTTGAGGACATGGAAGCGTTGTCCTTGCTCACAGTAACCATAAGGATAATCCGAGTCTTGACTATTGATGCCAGCTTCATCGAGGTAAACCAACCCTTCCGGCTCCATCTGTTCAATCTGAGCCATAAACTCCTCTCGCTGTTGCTCATCACGTTCTTGGTAGCCGTAAGTTTTTTTTCTGGTGAAGCCAATTTTCTTCAAGGCTCTGGATATGGTGCGAGGAGAGATGTCGTCATCCCAAAGTTCAGCCATTTGAGCGGAGGTTTTGTGGCCATGCTCTTGGGCAAAAGCTTTGAATTTATGCCAGTCGGTAATTTTGTGGTTATTGCCAGGTGGGTGATTAGGTTTAGGGAGGAAGTCTCCGGTCTGTGCTTTTCTTTGCAGCCAGAGATTAATGGTGTTCCGGCTGACATGGAAAACTTGACTGGCTTCTGTTTTGGGCATACCGTCTAGTTCAATTGCATCAATAACTTTTTGTCTGAGGTCGTAACTATAGGGGGCTGGCATTTTGGGTCTTCTTAGTCATCTCGTCCTCTCCATTATACGTCCTAACTTTCCTGTCTGGTGCTATAGAAAACGATACCCTAGACCCTACAGGTTTAATGGCAACAGGAACACGCCAAGAAAATGAAATTGCCACCGCCGCCTATATCGCGGAAACCGGACGGGGATGGATAGAGTCGAAAAACATTGCTCAGAAAGCCTTTATAGAAGCCGACAACAGCTTTAAAAACCATCCGCCATCACCCCTATTCGTAGGCGGCTTAGATGTGCTGAAATCGCTATATGACGGGGGTATTAAACTAGGGATTTTGTCGGCAGCTACGACGGAACAGGTGCAAGCATTTGTCACCCGCCATAAGTTAGATCCATATATACAACTACAGAAGGGGGCTAGTGAAAATTTAGCGAAACCTAACCCAGCCCTATTTGTTCAGAGTTGCCAGGAACTAGGGGTAGAACCAGGGAAAACCTTAATGGTGGGAGACTCTGCTGGGGATATGCAAATGGCGAAACAAGCCGGAGCGGCTGGGGCGATCGGTATTTGCTGGCAACCATCAAGCCATGATTTACAAATGGCTGATGTGGTAATCTCGGCACTTGATGCGATCGCAATTATTACCGGGGGAGCCTCCAATCAGCCTCTATCTCCATCAGATTCTTTATAACCAACCCATTAGAACCCCATTGAGTCCTCAAACTTTCATGATCCGTTGTAGGGAGCAGCAGTTTGGTATATTGGACGGGATAGTGCGTACTGGGAACAAATCAATCATCCAACAGGAGAAAAGCCTTGTCTAATCGTCAATATCTGTTTACCTCTGAATCAGTCACAGAGGGTCATCCTGATAAAATCTGCGACCAAATTTCTGATGCCATTTTAGATGCTCTCTTGGCTCAAGATCCTAAAAGTCGGGTCGCTGCCGAAGTAGTTGTCAACACAGGCTTAGTTCTAATTACCGGGGAGATTACCACTAAAGCCCAAGTTAATTATATCGAACTAGCCCGTAAAAAAATTGCCGAAATTGGCTATATACACGCCGAAAATGGCTTTTCAGCAGATAGCTGTTCAGTATTAGTTGCCCTTGATGAACAGTCCCCAGATATTGCCCAAGGTGTTGACCAAGCCCAGGAAAATCGGGAAAAACTGAGTGAAGCTGCCCTAGACTCTATCGGTGCTGGTGATCAGGGATTGATGTTCGGTTTTGCTTGCAATGAAACCCCGGAACTGATGCCTATGCCCATCAGTTTAGCTCACCGGATGTCTAGGCAGTTGACCGCTGTTCGCAAAGATGGGACTTTGCCTTACTTGCGACCTGATGGCAAAACTCAAGTTACTATTGCTTACGAAAACGATCGCCCGGTCAGAATAGACACCATTTTGATCTCAACCCAACATACAGCAACTATTGGCGATATTACTGACCCCCAAGCCGTCCAAGATCGCATCAAAGAAGATTTGTTGGCTAAGGTGATCACTCCAGCTTTGGAAGGCATTGATATTAAACCTGACGAAAATACTCGCTTTTTAGTTAACCCTACTGGTAAATTCGTCGTCGGTGGACCTCAAGGGGATTCGGGTTTAACCGGTCGTAAGATTATTATTGATACCTATGGCGGTTATTCCAGACATGGCGGCGGCGCTTTTTCTGGGAAAGACCCCACCAAAGTAGACCGCAGTGCTGCTTATGCTTGCCGCTATATTGCTAAAAATATTGTGGCTGCTGGTTTAGCCGATAAGTGCGAAGTTCAAGTAAGTTATGCGATCGGGGTAGCTCGTCCTGTTAGTCTATTTATTGAGACTTTTGGCACCGGTAAGGTAGATGAGCAACAACTGCTGAAAGTGGTGCAAGAAAACTTTGAGTTGCGTCCGGCGGGTATGATTCAAGAGTTTAACCTGCGGGATTTACCAGCCCTACGGGGAGGCCGTTTCTTCCAAGATGTGGCAGCCTATGGTCACATGGGACGCACGGATCTCGATCTACCTTGGGAAAAAACTGATAAAGTAGAATTACTCAAGCGGGAATTACTGCAAACGGCAACGGTCTGATACCTGGGTTTTGATAGCCTTCTGTAACTAGCACTTCCCGCCTGTAGTGATTATCGGTGCGGCGGGAAGCCGGATAATGATGGCCCAGGTATTTGATGTCCCGCCAGGGTAGGGATAAGATCTGTCTTGTCTGTACTATCCCCTTTGTGTCAAGTTCAAGGATGATGCTATGCAAACTGTTGAAAAACCAGTATCACAACCTGTTGATTCTCCGCTAACGATCGCTGGTAGGTCATTTACATCGCGTTTGATGACCGGAACTGGTAAATATCGCAGTTTAGAACAAATGCAGGAAAGTATTGTTTCTAGTGGCTGTGAAATAGTGACCGTCGCGGTTAGACGGGTGCAAACTCAGGCTCCTGGACATGAGGGGCTGGCGGAGGCGATCGACTGGTCAAAAATTTGGATGTTACCTAATACTGCTGGCTGTCAAACGGCGGAAGATGCTGTGCGGGTGGCGCGTCTGGGTCGGGAAATGGCTAAGTTATTGGGTCAGGAAGACAATAATTTTGTCAAGTTAGAGGTGATTCCTGATTCTAAATATTTACTACCTGACCCCATAGGAACTCTGAAGGCGGCGGAACAATTGGTAAAAGAAGGGTTTGCGGTTTTGCCTTATATTAATGCTGATCCTCTGTTAGCCAAACATTTGGAAGAGGCGGGTTGTGCGACGGTCATGCCTTTGGGATCTCCTATCGGGTCTGGTCAAGGGATTAGAAATGCAGCCAATATTCAGATTATTATTGATAATGCTAAGGTTCCGGTGGTGGTAGATGCCGGAATTGGTACTCCCAGTGAGGCGGCTATGGCTATGGAAATGGGGGCTGATGCTTTGCTGATTAATTCGGCGATCGCTTTGGCGAGTAAACCATCTATGATGGCGGATGCTATGGGAATGGCGGCGAAAGCCGGACGTATGGCTTATTTGGCGGGACGTATTCCGGTTAAGGATTATGCGATCGCTTCTTCCCCTCTCACCGGTACAATCACATCTGTCTAATTTCTGTAGGCAAAAGTCTCACTGGCCAATCTTTTTCTGCCATAGTCCGCACCCATGTGCTACAATGATCCTGTCAGTGCGAGACGTTCAGGCACGAAATAAGGCTGCAATGCCCGAAATAACCCCCTGGTGGGGACTCCAGCCCATTGGTTGATTGGGTCGCATCCCTGACCATCCCATAACACAGCCTAATTTTTGGGCTCATCTTTGAGACTTCCAACATGGTTGCCAAGGTGAAGCGAAAAATTAGGTCTAAGGCTACCAAGGTAAACAGTGCTTTTGGATCATCTTTCTAAAAGCTTTGCGGGATACCGCCTCCATTACCTTAACAGGTAATGGTGCTATCGTTGCATTATCCGGAACCGGAAAAATGTCGCGTAAATGTATCATATGATATTAGGACTATATACGAATGCCTTATACAACCGAAGAAGATGGACTCATCAATAACTTTGCTGTAGAACCAAAAGTTTATACAGCCGAACCTCCCAATAAAACTCAGAAGCGTAACTACATAATTTGGGGAGTGCTTGCTGTGGTTTTGGTGGGTGGTGTGTTAGCTATTGCGGTAGCTGCATCTTAAAATCAGTCCAGAAATTCCTGTAGTGATGGTGCTGGCTTGAATGAAATAGTATCAAGTCAGTATCAATGTTATCTGTTCTGCATGGAATGACCGCAACTAATACAACCTTCTCTAGTAGTTACGCCACAAATAAGCAGCTTTATACTCAGTTGAAGCGCGCTTTAAGATTAGGTTTGGGACAACAGGTTTTTATTGCAGTATGTGATCACCTGAGTCTGTTGCATCAAATGGCGAGTAGTTTGGAAACGGAACTAGGTTCTGAGGAGATTCTGAGTACAGTTGGCGCGCGGTCTGGTAAGGAAGATCTCACAACCCCAAAGCCGGTTAGTTCTAAGTTGGTGACGCTGCATTTGGAATTGACTGACCCAAACCCTATTGCTCAAATGTGCGAATGGAAAAGTCAAAATGCTGGATCTCCCCTAGCTTTCCAGATTTTAGGGGTTGAACAGTTGACTAGACAACCTGCCGCAATTCAATGGTCATTTTTGAACTATTTGCGGGAGGCTGAATCTAAGTTAATCGAATTTGAGTTAAGTGTGCTGCTGTGGATATCATCGCCTTGGCTGTGTTGTATTCAACAGTCAGCGCCGGAATTTTGGCGCTTGCATAGGGGTATATTTAAATTTGTGGGCGACCCTAGTCCGGTGTATGATCCGGCTTTATCAGGGCAGAATTCGCCGGGGATACATAAATCCTCAAGGGTGATCTGGTCTGTAGATGATCCGAACTCGTACACAGGTGATCCAGATTTGCCAATAAATAGTTCACCATCGAGGGTGGTATATTCACAGGAATATCTACAGACCTGTTTAAAACGGGCTTATATGTATCGCGATCGCATATCTAAGGGTCCCCCCACGGTGCCACTACTTCAAGATGCCATAGAAGCCTATAACCAGGTGGTGGAGCAATTAAATGAGTGGGAAATGCTGTTAGAGTCAAATAGTGCTTTACGGAAAGATTTAGATCCGGTTAATATCTATAACGATCTTGGTACTTTCCACTGGATGCTGTTTCAGCAGACTCGAAAATCTATCAATCAGGGTAGCCAGGCGTTGGTTAATCTGGAGATCAGTATCATCTGTTATCAAACGGGGTTAATGAAAGTTGACCCCACCTCGAGAGGCTATATTTATGTTAGACTGCTGAAGAACCTGGGTGCAGCTTATACAGATTTAGGGACAATTAGAGAGCCATTAGAGAATTTACAACAGTCGATTACTGTTTATGAAGAGGCTATCAACTGTCTTAAATCTGTTAAAGACCAGGGCGGTCTAGGTGGGGGCGGGTTCTGTAATCAGCCTCTATCTCCAGCAGATTCTTTAGAACCCGCCCGTATAGCGCTGGATTATCGGGCCATCCAAAATAATTTAGGAACGGCTTACTGGACACGCGCCCAACATATTGAACCAGTTGTTAATTTAAAGGCGGCGATCGCAGCTTATCGGGAGGCGTTGCGGGGCTATTCCGAGAATAAGGAGCCTCAACGCTATGCTATGATTCAGGCTAACCTGGGAACAGCTTACTGGAATCTGGCACAGCATCAGCCTTCAAAAAGGTGGCTGCAAAAGGCGATTTATAGCTACCGAGAAGCATTAAAATATCGCACATCCCAAGCCGATCCTCTCGCCTGTGCAACTACTCAAAATAACCTGGGGACAGCCTGTTGGCATTTAGCAATGTATCAGGAAGAACCAGAAGACCGCAGTAAATCATTGAATGAGGCGATCGCAGCTTATGAAAAAACCTTAGCCCTAGCCCAACAACTCAGTCCCACGCAGTTGACATTCGATACCTTGGCAACTCACAATAACTTAGGACTTGCTCATTATCGTTTGGCAACAGATAAAGCACTCTGTCTCAGTGGAGAACAAAGGGTTTCTCACCTAGAGAAAGCACTGGACCATCACCTGATGGCAGGTTGTGAAGAACAACCATGTTCTCAGAAAGGAAGTGCCAACGCCCTAGAGTCAGAACGTCATCGTTTGGCGTTCAATCATCTAGTCCGAACCTTACGCGCTTTGTACCAGGAATCTGGTTGGCAAGGTCAAAACCAAGCCCTATCTAAGATTCCCGGTCATCTCCTCCCGGAAATATGGCGTTGCTTATCTTGAAACCAATAAAAAAATCAAGACTCCCCCTATATTGGCAAGGCTAGGCTTGTATTTTTGCCCCATGCTCACGATCTTCTTGTGGTTATGGCCTCTCAAAAGATTCTTGTCGTTGATGACGACCCGGCAATCCGCAATTTAATTTCTCGGTATCTGACTCAACAAAACTATGAGGTTGAGTCGGCAAAAGATGGTGAGACGGCGCTGCAATTGTTTGACGAATTTAATCCCGATCTGGTGATTCTCGACGTTAACCTACCTGATACCACTGGTTTTGCCCTGTGCCAAGAAATGCAGGACCGGACGCGAGTATTTGTTTTGCTTCTCACCAGTTTGACTGGAGAGGCTGATAAGATTAAGGGTTTCGAGCTGGGGGCTGATGACTATATTACTAAGCCCTTTGGTTTGGCGGAACTAGGCGCTCGTGTGCGCGCCATTTTGAAGCGACAGCGTTCTGTAGAGGATACGGAAATGCGGAGCTTGACCTATGGGGATCTGGTGATAGATCCGGTCCGCCGTGAGGTCTATATTAGCGATCGCCAAATCTCCCTCAGCGCCCTAGAGTTTGATCTACTGTACTGTTTAGCCAAAAAGCCTGGTAGAGCTTGGCGACGTTCAGAACTGCTACAGGAGGTCTGGGATTATGAATATGAGGGTGAACAGCGGGTGGTTGATGTTCATATTGGTCAAATTCGTAAAAAGATTGAGCCGGACACAGATAAACCTGTGTTGATTAAAACCATTCGCGGGGTGGGATATATGTTCGATCGCCGTGGTCATGAGGAACCCAGGGACTAAACTTACACATTTTAAGGGTTGGGGGTTGACAGGCGACTGGGAATAATGGTAATATTTTGACATCTTAATTAAAATTAAGACTTTGACTATATAAATAATTTTGCACATATTCCCATTATCTAAAATTGTACCAGAAGCGCCACCAAAAAGCAAGGAACCTCCCCCAGAAAAAATTTTTCGCAACAATTCTTAACATTTCGTTACAAAAGTTAACATAAACTAGAGGGAGGGCCAAGACTCCCTACTGGTGATTAGTTGGCTGTTTGGCAGTCATGAAGGTGGGACTGAATTTTAGATGCCCATTGCTGGCCGCGCCTCACACAGTCTCCGACGGAAACCCCATCAATATAGTTACTACACAGATAAAGTCCGGGAAGCGATCGCAATCCAGCATCGATGCAATTTAGGCGGTTCTGATGACCGAGAGTATATTGTGGGATAGCGCGCCGCCAAAGATGAACAGCTAAGACCTTGGGGGGGACATCTTCAGCCAGCAGAATTTGGCGTAGGTCTTGATGAACGGCGGCGACAATTTGATCATCATCCATTTCGCCAATTTCCGGGTCTGTTGCACCCCCAATATAATTGCTGAGGACTTGCCAAGATTCTGGGGCGCGACCGGGAAATAAACTTGAGGTCCAAATAGTGCCAAGGGTACGGATTCCTTGATGGCGGGGAATTAAATTACCAAAGCCTTTGAGTTGTTGTTTTAAGGCTGATTTGGGATAGGCGAGGACTACACAAGCGACGGGGGGATAGGGAATTTGGCTTAATGCGGTAGCGATGGGAGAGTGTAGGGGTTGCAACAGGCGAGCGCTAACATGGGCGGGGGTCATTAAGGCAAGGGTTCGGGCTTCTACTTGCTGAGGACCGTCTGGGGTGGAAAATTCAGCAATATAGGTTTGATGATCGGTGGGATAAAAACGGTCGATAGTCCAATTTAACTTAACTCGATCGCCTAATTTGCTGGCTAAGGTTTCTGGTAGAGTTTGCAGACCATAACGGAAGGACCCTAATTCACCGGGGCGAGTTTTGGGAATGTTGGGGTCGGGGGTAGAGACGGGGGCTTTTTTATTCAGACGCGATCGCACAAATCCAGGTAGTAGCCCCCCCCCAGCCTCCTCAGCGGCTACTATGCGACTAAAAGCGGAACGGACTGCTAACTGTTGAGGGTCGCCAGCATAAACCCCTGAAACGAAGGGCTGGACGAGACGTTCTAGGACTTCTGAACCTAAATGGCGATCGAAAAACTGGGTGATAGTTTCTTCTCCTCCCTGTTGAGAGAGGTGAGCGCCTACTGGGGGTGGCACAAATCCTATGGCTCCTAATGCGGCGCGGAGTTTACCTCTGGCGCTGATGAGTTCGGAGGAGAGTAGGGCGGGGGGGTTCATGGGTACTGGATGTAACATTAGGTTCCAGTACACATAACGGGGTAGTTTGCGATCGGCAAAAATCAATTCTTCTTTGAGCCCTAAATCTACGGCTAGTCCGAGTAATTCAGGGGTGGGGGCAAAACTGTTAGGGCCTTCTTCCCATAAAAAATCATCAGCCCGTCCGGTTGTAATATTTCCCCCGACTCGGTTCTGGCTTTCTGTAACCAAAACCTTTAGAGGTTCGCGCACACTTTTTTCACGGTTAAGACTATAGGCTAAACTCAGCCCACTAATACCAGCACCAACAATAAGGCTATCAACTAGGTTTGTCATTGTGGAAATTACAAAGCAGATTAGAGTGATTGTACTGTTGATTGCTGTCGAGTCTCAAGTCTCAAGTGGAGTCTCAGGTTGGGAAGGTGTCCCGCATCAGAAGATTTATCGTATCTATGGAAATTATCAGCATGCGGGGCACCCTACTCTGTTATTCTCACGCTTCACCTATGTATTGGACTGAAACAGAGTTTCTAGGTATACTCTGGCGGCTACTCTACAGCTATCGAGGGCTTCTGGTGTGTTGTTTTTGCCATTTTGTAACAAAAACAGGGACAGGGCGGCGGAAAACACGCGATCGTGATCCCAGTCGGGGTGAGTTTCCAGGTAGCCCTGAAGGGACTCGTGCAGTGTTTCGGGAATTTCGGTCAGAATACTAACACTTGTGTTCATATAAACCTCACAGGAGTTGAGATGGAGCCATTTTTTAGGCGGCTAGGCCAAACGACTGAGCCAATTCTGCTTGAAGGGAAAAGGGTATCTTATTTATTGTGTGCTATGGGGGGGGAGGGTTGTCAATGTTGCTAAATGTTACAACCTCGGTCTGGGTGATGGGGACTTGACGACATAATCAGGGTTTCAAGCCATTTTTTTTACATAACTTTACAACAATCTGGGTAGTTAAGGCTGTCGATACTAGGCTTGCCAAAATCCCCAATTAAACGCCAGACTATCATTCTGGGAGTGGTTGGCTGTGGAAAAATCTGATAAATCTGTGGAAAAACTCGCCTTACCCTGTGGAAAGTTTGTGGAATCTCTGGGGAAAATTTGGTGAAAAGATAAGAATGTTGAAGGGACAAAATTGGGGCGATCTGTGGACAATGGATAATGAAAGTCAAAATATTGCCAAGAGGGATTCTCAAATACTAAAAGGCTGACAGGGAAAACCAGGGGTGATTAGATTAACTTTGGGAAGGCTAGTGAAATAAACTTGAGGGATATCTGCTTCTGGGTAGTCCCCAAAATTCTGAAAGTATGCTTGGCGACAATACTGATTAATTTAGAACGCATAAATACATTTTAATCCAGTTGGTTATAGCCCGATTATAAATCCTCCAATACCATGGAAGATATCGGCATAAGTCAAACCTTTGACAACTCCCCAGCCTAAAGCGATAAGTTGAAAACATTTGACTTACCAAAATTTCCCAAATTCAAGGCGATCGCTGGTAAAAATCAAAAAATATGATACCATGGAGAACAACCATTCGTATGATAAAAACTTTAGGCTTTGATTCAGATTCAAGCAGAAACGCTGGAACTACTGGAATGGCATCGGCTGTGTAAACATCTGGCAACCTTTACAGCCACTAAGTTGGGTGCTTTCGCGGCCCGTCAGTTGGCTATTCCAGAGACGAAAGAAGAAACCGATCGCCTGTTAGCACAAACGAAAGAGGCTTATCAACTGGAACTGAAGCTGGTTCAGGGTTTGTCTCTTGATGGTATTCAGGATATTGGGGCTTCTCTGGAAAGGGCCGATCGCCAAGGTATTTTATTTGGTGAGGAGTTATTAGCGATCGCCACTACGTTAGCGGGGGCGAGACAACTGCGCCGGGTAATTGATGACCAGGAAGATGTACCGGTATTAACTAGCTTAGTGGAAGAACTACGGACCTATCCGGAACTAGAACAGGAAATTCATCGGTGTATTGATGAACGGGGAGAGGTAACCGATCGCGCCAGTGTGAAAATGGGGGCTATTCGCGCCCGGCTGCAATCAACCCGCGATCGCATTTATCAAGTTCTACAAGGCATCCTGCAACGGAAAGCCCAAGCAGTGCAACAACAAATCATCACCCAACGAGAGGGTAGGTTTGTGATTCCAGTGAAAGCTCCCCAAAAAGATGCGATTCCGGGTATCGTCCATGATGCTTCGACTACAGGGGCGACAGTCTATGTGGAACCTCACTCTATTGTAGCACTAAACAACCAACTGCGACAAATTCAGCGGGCTGAACAAACGGAAGCGGAAGCGATCCGCCGTAGTCTCACGGAACAGGTGGCGGCGGTAGTACCGGATCTGGAAAAACTTTTAGCGATCGTGACAACTATCGATCTAGCCCTGGCTAAAGCCCGTTATAGCTACTGGCTACAAGCGAACCCACCTAGGTTTATTGACCCTGGGGATACGTCAGAAACTATCAATCTGCGACAACTGCGCCATCCCCTCCTAATATGGCAACAAGAGTATGAACAGGGACCGGAGGTGGTTCCGATTGATATCACGATTAACCCTCAGATCCGGGTGGTAGCAATTACCGGACCGAATACAGGGGGTAAAACTGTGACGCTGAAAACTATTGGTTTGGCGGCGATCATGGCTAAGGTGGGGCTATTTATTCCGGCGCGGGAACCTGTGGAAATGCCTTGGTTTGGACAGGTGTTAGCAGACATTGGGGATGAACAGTCTATTGAGCAGAGTTTGTCTACGTTCTCTGGTCATATTCGCCGCATTACTCGCATTCTACAGGCTATTGGGGAACCGATGAGGGTAACGGAGGCGGGGGAGTCCGATCGCATCTGTCCATCTCTAGTATTGTTAGATGAAATAGGGGCGGGGACTGACCCGACGGAGGGGACGGCTTTGGCGATCGCCCTATTGCAAAAGTTCGCGGACCTCACCCGTCTTACGGTGGCGACTACCCACTTTGGCGACCTGAAAGCGTTAAAATACAAAGACACTCGGTTTGAAAATGCTTCGGTGGAGTTTGATGATGCTTCCCTGCAACCTACCTATCGCCTATTGTGGGGGATTCCTGGGCGTTCTAATGCTCTGAAAATTGCGGAACGGTTGGGGTTAGATCATGATATAGTGAAACTGGCGGGGTCCTATGTTGGTGGCGGTGATGAGGATGTTAACCAGGTGATCGAGGGGTTGGAAGCACAGCGACGACAGCAGGAAACTAAGGCGATCGCTGCTAGTCAACTACTCCAAGAGACTGAACGCCTACACGGAGAATTGGCGGAAAGGGCTATATCTCTTCAGGAAAGAGAAAGGCAGCTTAAACAAGCCCAGGAACAGGAAATTAAGGAAACTTTACTACAGGCTAAGGCGGAAATAGCTAAGGTGATCCGTCGCCTACAACAGGGGAAAGCTACGGCGGCTGACGCACAAAAGGCTACGGCTAGGTTAGATGCGATCGCTGAAAATTATCTACCATCTCGGCAGGCTACACCAGTGCGATCGCCTAATTTTATGCCGAAAGTAGGCGATCGGATTCGTATTCCTCGCATTGGTCAAACAGCAGAGATACTCAGCGGACCTGATGATAATAATCAACTAACAGTCCGGTTTGGGATTATGAAAATGACTGTAGGATTAGGGGAAATTGAGTCCTTAGATGGTCAAAAGGTAGAACTTCCTAAAACTTCCCCAACTCCCAAGGCTGACAAGACTCCTAAACCCATTACGAATAAACCGGAACCCTCCCAACTTCCGAGGGTTCGCACGGATAAAAATACGCTAGATTTGAGGGGGAAAAGGGTATCAGAAGCGGAAACAGAAATCGATCGCACTTTGGGGCAAATTCTCGACTTTGGGGCGCTGTGGATTATTCACGGTAAGGGAACCGGACAACTGCGGCGAGGGGTTCACGAGTTACTCAAAGAACATCCCCAAGTTGAAAGGTTTGAACTGGCATCAAATCCAGATGGTGGGGCGGGGGTGACTATTGCTTATTTGAAGTAATAATTAATAATTAATAATTAATAATTAATAATTAATAATTAATAATTGTCGGGAAACCACCCTTTCGGCTGAGAAACCCGGTTTCTTTGAGAAACCGGGTTTCTTTGAGATATGTGGGAGAAACCCGGCTATAATTAATAATTGTCGGGAAACCACCCTTTCGGCTGAGAAACCCGGTTTCTTTGAGATATGTGGGAGAAACCCGGCTATAATTAATAATTGTCGGGAAACCACCCTTTCGGCTGAGAAACCCGGTTTCTTTGAGATATGTGGGAGAAACCCGGCTATAATTAATAATTGTCGGGAAACCACCCTTTCGGCTGAGAAACCCGGTTTCTTTGAGATATGTGGGAGAAACCCGGCTATAATTAATAATTGTCGGGAAACCACCCTTTCGGCTGAGAAACCCGGTTTCTTTGAGAAACCCGGTTTCTTGAAATATGTGGGAGAAACCTGGCTATAATTAATAGTTGTCGGGAAACCACCCTTTCGGCTGAGAAACCCGGTTTCTTTGAGAAACCGGGTTTCTTGAAATATGTGGGAGAAACCTGGCTATAATTAATAGTTGTAGGGGCTGGTTATGCTGTCAATTATCAATTCTCGACGAGGATATTCATAAACCCGCCCCACCATTTACCCGCCCTACCCCACCTGAAACGGGGAATTTTAACTATATATTAACTCTATGTCCGATCGCATTCCTTCCCATTGGCATTCACCTAAAACGCCGGAATTAACAGCCACACAACTAGACCGTATGGCTGTGGAATTGCGTCTAGTTATATTAGCTTTAGAGTCTTTGGCTGAAGTGACACCAGAGACTTTAAGAAAGGCGGCACAAACCCTGAGTTTAGATGTGGAATATATCCAAAAATGGCAATCCCAAAAATTGACGGTAGAAGGGGGGCGATCGCTAGTTTTAGTTATCTCCTATCTAGCTAGACAAAATCAAGCCCTGCTGCGTCGCGCCATTGCTTTGATTGAACAATTAGAAGCACAAAATCAGGATATCCGAGAGATTTCTTTGATGCGGGACTACCTGGATAAATTCATCCAAGGCTATGATCAGCAGTTTCCGGTTAACCGACCCATTCCGGAAGAAGATATCATCCCCTTCGCGAAAAAACTGCTAATTGATTTACTATTTTATAGCAGTCCTGATGGTTTCGGGAGGTTTTGGTCAACCCTGCTAATGCGATCGCAAGCTAGACAACGCGGTTATAATATTAATAGAAGCCAGCCCTAAAATCCCGGAGATTATGTTAGTAACCCGACAATATACCCCCCCTACCTGTACACTAGAGGTTAGCGCCAATACTTCTTTTTTCAGTCGCTGGAAACATGAGAGTTGGGATAACTTTCGGTTCAAACTTTCCTTTGATGACCCCCGTCTTTCTGAATATAAATATATCGCAATAGAAGGCGATCGCCATAACTTAACCAACCTCTATGAAAGCATCAACAGGTATATTAACGACTTTCTGACCGCTTCCCCCTTGTCGGAAATTGACCCCATTTCCGAAGAGTCTCCCGACGCGGAAAATTCCTTAACCACCTGTTCAGACTTCCAGATAAAGCCTGATGGTTTATTGTACCATGATTTATTTTTGGGAAACTTAGCGCCTAGTCCTTCGGAATCATTCGTTCATTTAAGCGCGTTACAGTTATTTGATGTCGCCGCCGCCTTGCGGAATTGCATCACCGAAATAGAACCTTTTTTGACCTCAGAAAGCCAGCCGAAACGCACCTCTCCCGCGTGGCTACGAACTCTGATGATTATTATTACTACCACGGGACTATTTAGCGGAATTATCAATTTAAGCAATTATTATCGTCGCGATCGCCATTTAATTTCTACCCCAGAAACTCCCCAAATTTCCACTTCTACAACCCCCCCCGAACCGCCACCACTCCCAGAGTTTCCCATGGATGAACCCCCAGCGCCGCCTCAAATAGAAATACAAGTAGCGCCAGACCTTCCCCTAGTTGATACAGTACCTTTAACTGTTCCCCCACCCCTATTTGATCAACCTCCCCCTTCCCCTGAATTAATCCCTAATATAGCACCGGAAACAGATGGGATAATTATCATTCCCACAGAACCCGTTAATAGAACCCCTGTTAATGGGACGGTTAACCGCACAGAAACTCCTCCCCCTCCCACACCTTTAGCGCCGCCTCCCACTCCCCTATTTGATATAGGAACAGTACCAGAAAATATTAGCCTTCCCCCCCTGCAAAATGCTAGAGTTCCCGAAACGGATACCCCGGAAAATTATGCAGTTCAGGATATCCCAGAAGACAGCGAAAATGCCGAACCAATTGCACAGCTAACTAAACGAGAACCTCGGATAGTCTCTATTCGTTCCCTGAATAATACGGTATTTGATGAAATTCCCCAGGTGGCGGAAGTACGGAGTTATTTTGTAAAAAATTGGCATCCTCACAAGAATTTAAACAGAATATTGCAGTATCGTTTACAACTCAATTCCCAGGGCGCGATTGACAGTATTACTCCCTTGGGGTCAGCCTCGGTTAACTGGTTACCACAGATTAAATTCCCATCAGCAAATCAGCCGTTTGTCTCACCTATGGAAGATGGGAAGACGGCGAAAATTAGGGTGGTTTTAGACCCCAGCGGTCGGGTTCAGACTTTCTTGGAATCTCATGATTAGCATTGGTTATTCCCGAAACAACTGGGATAATTAGATTCATAGGTTTGGTCGCGTTTTCCAAACAATTGATAGCGGTTATCCCGCACCTGTTCATAAATGCGATCGCCTGCCCATTTCAGCCCTGGCATTGCTCGATAAGCCTTGACAAATAGCTCCCCACCTGGTAAAATGTTACCGATTTCTTCGGCGGCATCACTACCTTGCCATCGTCGTTGTGGCTGGTTTACGTCAATCAAAATCATTCCCATTAAACAGTCTTCGGGAGTAATATTTAACTGTGCTAATTTTGCCTCATCCTGCATAGGAATATAGCTAAAACGTTCACCGCGATCGAGATTTTCCAACAGTTGCACCAAGTTACTGCACAGGTTACAGTTCCCATCGTAAATTACATGATATAGCATCAATTTATCACAGTGGAGGACAGTTAACAACTATAGCATATTTCCTGAGAGATGACCAGGGAATCTTTATAACTCCATAGGTGCAATGATACCCAACTTTTCTTGAAGTGCAAATCGCAAAATAGACTGTGTGACGATAATTAATCCTAGTCTAGCTTGGGATAATTGGGGGTGATGAAGTTTGACCTCTCCCCAAATCGGACATTGGCGCAGAAAGCGATCGCATTGTTCAGTTATTTTCATCGCCACCTTTTTATCATCAATCTTCCGAGGTAGATAATGCCAGAAATCGACCCCATCAATTAACTCGCCAATCAGCATTTTTTCGGCATCATGAACTAACCGCAAATTCCCGGAATCATCTAACCAAGGCAAATCCCTAGGGGTGGCTAACCTCCACAGAAAAGGGGTAAAAATTGGTTCTGTTTCCACCAGAGAAATTAAGCGATCGCGATGAGCCATTCGCAATAACGAACAGCAACGAGCATGGATATATTGAACCGGAAATAAACCGGAATCCAAACTCTGATTATCGGGAGAATTGGCAGTTATGGGCAAACCATGGAGCCGGATATTTTCCAACCACTTGACCACGCCAAAATCAGTAATATCAAATTGAATCATTCCCGATGGTAGCACGGTGGTAATTATACCATCATCCACGATTTTATCAGCTTGATTAGCGACAATTAAAGTAGCAATTTCGGCGGGAGATTGAGAATTGATAGCCGCCAATTTCATAGCGATCGCCGATATATAACGAATCCGGCTACCATTAGGAACACGAGTCACAGGAATATCAACCGAACCGATAAAATCAGGATCTAGCCCCCTTAATCCAGAGCCGAGGGACTTGATTAAACTTTGCTTAATTACCATATTTTCCATAAAACTTGCTATAATAGACACCATTAAAACAGCACAACTTGACTCATGATCAACTCTTTTCAACGCCGATTACCTACCCTGATGGTGACTATGTTATGCACCCTAGGAATTTTAGTAAACGGCTGTTCATCCACCCCATCTTCAGATTTTGAACAACAGGTTTTACAAGTAATTCGCAATAATCCTGAAGTGATATTAGAGTCGGTACAAGCCTATCAGGAACAGCAACAAAACCAACTCAGCCAAGCGCGATCATCTTTTTTACAACAAATGAAAACCCAACCACGGGCGATTATTGGTGATTCTCCCACGTTGGGCGCAGCGGATGCTGAAATTGTTTTGGTAGAGTTTTCTGATTTTCAGTGTCCCTTCTGTCGTCGCGCCCACGGAACGATTAGAGAGTTTATGAACAGACACCAAGACCAAGTTACTCTAGTGTTTAAGCATCTCCCCCTCAGTCAAATTCACTCGGAAGCGTTACCGGCGGCGAAAGCGTCCTGGGCGGCGCAACAACAAGGTAAATTCTGGGAATATCAAAACGCCCTTTTTGAAGGTCAGGATGACTTAGGAGAGGCGCTATATGAAGCGATCGCCATTTCCCTAGGTTTAGATTTAGAACAATTTAACCGCGATCGCAACAGTGATGGAGCGATCGCAGCCATTGAACAGGATCTGCAATTAGCGAGGGTTCTAGGGATTTCTGGGACCCCGTTTTTTATCATGAATGGGGAAACCCTATCTGGGGCTGTAGACCTGTCAACCCTCGAAGAAACCCTCGCAGAGGTCATCGCTCGCGAATAACTCCCAGGCTAGAGACCTCTTTCAAATAGCGATCTGGCTATAGAAAAATCATCCCCCTTTTTGGGGGCGCTTAACCACCTATTTTGAGCCACAATATCTCACATATTGCCTCACCACTTTAGACACATTAAACAACATAGTTTTTTCGTCTGTTATTTGAATTAAATGCCGTCTATTTAAAGATTGCAAACCGTTAATTAAATCGGTTAATGATAGTGATAAACTTTGTTTTAAATCATTTCGTGAACGGGGTTGATCAGTTTGACTCAACTGCATTAAAATCTGTTGTTCTATCACCGATAAACGTTGCAACATAACGGCTAAGTTCCGGTTTATTTCTACTGTTAGTATTATCTCTGGTTCCGCCAAAAAATCGGAGACTTTCCCCGCAAATATATCCTTGATTAGTTGGGCGATATCTTTTAAATAACCGGGATGTCCTTCATAAAGATGGATTAACTTTGACCAAGACTCCTTATCTTTTAAGCCGCGATCGCTCAAAAAATTAATACTCTTTAATCCTTGGAGTTGTAAAAATTTGGCGATCGCAAAATCATCATTATACCCCAACATATCTGGGGACGATTCCTGACTCAGCAAAATGAAATGACTTTGATGGCTGGTTTCCGCGATGCGTCTAAATAGATCTTGATACCCTTGATGTTCAGTTTTGTATTGTCCAGAAAATACACCCAGATTAAATATTTCTTGAACGTCGTCCAGAATGATTAAGCACTTTTTAGCACGTAAGATTGAGGAATTGAGCAACTGACATAAAGGCGTTTCATTTTCACTTAAATTGGGGTTGACATAACCCATTTTAGTTAATATACTGGTGATATTATGGTCTAAAGCAGGTTGAATTTTCAGACTTTTCCAGATGACCGCATCAAACTTATCTATATTCAGATCAATAAATCGTTTAACTAGGCTGGTTTTACCGATACCGGGTAATCCTAAAACTGAGATGAGGGGGATGTTTTCATTTAACACCCAATTAGACAGGGTTTTGAGTTCCTCAGTGCGATCGCAAAACTTGACAATTTTAGGCGCTAAGTGTAAATCGTGATAATTCGTTTCAATATCGCCGTTTAGCTGACTCGAACCCGATAAATTAACATCATCTAAGGTATGAGGATTACACCAAGTAATATTACTGTTAAATAAACCTATCACAAACTGACGTGAAGTGACTACCCTTTCAATAGTCCAGCAGAAATTATATTTATTAATATCTTCTTCTAATTCTTGAGATAAAATTTTAAATAACTGACGGCTGACATCGCCCACATGATTTTGATGATAGCCGCATTCCTCAGCAATTTCGCTATAGGTTTGACCCGACCAGAGACCTTTAATCACCACTTTTTCAAAATCATTAAGGTGCTTTCCCCTTTGCTTCTCCACCAAGCGATCGACAGCCTTTAAGAGTTCTGTAATAGTCATAGTTAATCGTCATCTACTTGAGATATGGTAAAAGTTTCCGAGATTATAGCCTAACTTTTATCAATCAAATCTTGTTTTTTCTGGTTTTACTTAACATTTTGTTACAAAATCCCAGAATAAATCTTGTTTTTTCTGGTTGGCAGATTGAAGTCGCCGACTTTACGATGGGAATAGAACCCGGTCAATTCAGTGGATAGCCACCAGACAGCCACAGATTGCCTATTAACAGAGGCTAACCGGGAGCATCGAGGTATCTTTCAACACTCAACAGTCTCATTGCCTATAACAGCGCCTATAACCGGTCAGTCAAAAGCCCAACCTTGAGCATTAGTGTCCAGACCTCACCCTGATTTCCGCTTATGGAAGCTATAAGCATAGCTTAGTTAACTGCTCATGAAAAGTAACAAGACTCCAGACCCTCAAGAACCCTTGCCTTCCCAGCAACTTAGACTCGATCAAATCTATCCCTCCAAGTTGCAGCCGAGAAGCTACTTCGACCCGGAAAAGATGGCAGAACTCACAGAAAGCGTCAAACAGTATGGGGTGATGTACCCGATTATTGTCCGACCCATTGGCAGCGATCGCTATGAAGTAGTCGCGGGGGAACGTCGATATAAAGCCGCTAAAGCCGTGGGGCTAACTCATGTACCCGTGACCATCAGAGAGATGAATGATACACAAGCCTTACACTGCGCCCTAATGGAGAACTTGCAGCGGGATAATTTGAACCCCATTGAGGAAACCGAGGGGATTTTGCAACTGTTGGAATTGAACCTAGAAACCGATAGAGAATCAGTTATTTCGCTGCTAAATCGGATGGCAAAAGTTGAAAGGGGGTTGGCGGATAACGTTATCCGCCCCCAGGAACAGGCGGCTATATCATCCGTTTTCCAAACCCTGGGCGGGCTTACAGCCGAGTCATTCCGAACCAACCGCCTCCCCCTTTTGAACCAACCCCCGGACGTTCTGAAGGCTATCCGCGATGGCGAAATTAAATACAGCAAGGGAAGAGTGATTGGTCGGATTAAAGATCCTGAAATTAGAGCCAAAATTCTCCAAGAAGCAATTACAGAATCTCTATCGCTCAATCAAATTAAACAACGAATTAAGGCTCAACAGGAAACCGAAGAAGCCCACGAACTACAAGCTCGGTTAGAGGCGATTCCTAAACAAATGAAGAAACTCAAGTTGTGGAACGACCCCCACAAGCGGGAGCAAGCCAAATCCTTGCTCAAACAATTAGAAATGTTATTATCTGATTAGCCGCCAACCCAGTTGATTCTAGGGCAAAAATTCTCTAATCCTGACCGCTTACCCATTATAACGGTTTCCAGACTGATGAGGTACTTTTCAAAGCCCCTCTCCCGTTGTGGGAGAGGGGTTTGGGGTGAGGGTTCTACCTCATACAGATGAGAAGCGCTCTGATGAGGTACTTTTCAAAGCCCCTCTCCCGTTGTGGGAGAGGGGTTTGGGGTGAGGGTTCTACCTCATACAGATGAGAAGCGCTCTGATGAGGTACTTTTCAAAGCTCCTCTCCCGTTGTGGGAGAGGGGTTTGGGGTGAGGGTTCTACCTCATACAGATGAGAAGCGCTCTGATGAGGTACTTTTCAAAGCTCCTCTCCCGTTGTGGGAGAGGGGTTTGGGGTGAGGGTTCTACCTCATACAGATGAGAAGCGCTCTGATGAGGTACTTTTCAAAGCTCCTCCCCGTTCTGGGAGAGGGGTTTGGGGTGAGGGTTCTACCTCATACAGATGAGAAGCGCTCTGATGAGGTACTTTTCAAAGCCCCTCTCCCGTTGTGGGAGAGGGGTTTGGGGTGAGGGTTCTACCTCATAGAGATGAGAAGCGCTCTGATGAGGTACTTTTCAAAGCTCCTCCCCGTTCTGGGAGAGGGGTTTGGGGTGAGGGTTCTACCTCATAGAGATGAGAAGCGCTCTGATGAGGTACTTTTCAAAGCCCCTCTCCCGTTGTGGGAGAGGGGTTTGGGGTGAGGGTTCTACCTCATAGAGATGAGAAGCGCTTTAAAAGCCCCCCTTAACTTAATCAGGGGGGTTCAAGGGGATATATTCAAACAGGCTGGGCGGGTATTTTTAACGGCAACAGGTCTATTAAAAATCAGTCATCAATCTAGCTTTTCGGAGAATGAAAGTCAAAACAGTTTCTTCCTTAGTAATAATATCTGCTCTGCCTTCCATCCCCGATTGAATTCTGCAAGTCTGAGTCCGGGAAGTTAACTCAAGACGTTCTGGCTGAATAGTGACATTATAGGTAGCGGTTTCTTGCTTAGAATTCCTTTTTTCTCCCTGATTATCATTAGTTTGTTGAGGACGGCTGGCATCAGGAGGAATTGTCGTCACCGTACCTAAAAGCGTACCGTAATCAGGATACGGACAGGCCGAAACTCGCATTTGCACCTGTTGACCAATGTCTACTTTACCGATGTCTTGGGCAGGAACTAAGGCTTTAATCACTAGCGGGGTGTCACTGGGGGCAATTTGTGCCAGTACATCTCCAGTATTAACCACTTGTTCAATATTACGGAGACTGAGTTGCTGAATAATACCAGAAACCGGGGCGCGAATTGCCATCGCAGCCACTTCAGTTTCAGTTTGTTGGAGTTCTTCTCGATCGCGATTAATTTGGTTTTGTAGTTCAAATTGACGCTGGATTAGTTGTTCCCGTTCCTGGTTTAATCTGGAGAGCGCTGATTCTCCCGTCGCACGTTCTTGATAGATTTTTTCCCGCGCCATTGTCACTCTAGCATCACCGGGATTCAAAGTGGCTAATGTTCCCTGCAATCTAGCCGCCGCCGCATCAACAGCAGAGGAGAGTCGTTGGATTTCCTGCTTTTGTGCTTCAACGGCGGATTTTTTAGCTTCTAAGGCTTGTTCTTGTTGGGAAACTGCCAGCTTTGCTTCCTGGTATTGGTCAGGGGATAATGCACCTTGTTCATAAATTGGCTTATAGCGATCGCGTCGTGCGATCGCAGCATTTAAAGCCGCTTCAGTTGACCGCAATTCCGCCTCAGCCGACCGTAACTGAGCCAATGCTTTTGGTAATTCCTGTTGCGCTTGATTCAAATTAGCTTCAGCTTCTTGAGATTGGCTTTGAACAGTGGCGACTCTCTCTTGGTAGTCCCGTTCCGTTTGTGCTAATTCAGCTTCCGCCGCCGCAATAACCCTCTGAATGCGATTAGTTTCCGATGTAATCTGATTATTAATTGCCAGAATTTGGGCATCAATTTGGCGGAGTTGCTGTTGATTTTGTGTTAGGCTACTTTGTAGCTGACCTTTTTTTGTTTGCAAGCGAAAGTCATCAATAGTCGCAATAATATCGCCCTGTTCAACCGTCTGATTTTCTACAACAGCAATATCGGTAACAACTCCTGGGCTATTTGCTTGTACTAACCGAAGTTCTCCAACCGGACGAACCGCTGCCGCACTTCTAACCGTAACATTATAGGGAGTGAAAGCCGCAACTGCTACAGCAATGCCACAGCTTCCCACCAGAAATAATCCGCCCAAAGTCATCCATAAGCTAACCGGGGGGAGAAATTCATCGCTTTGGATTTCGGGCAAATCATCATAAATTAGTTGTTCTGATTTAGATTGCATGGGAAATGTTTATAGTGAAAATACTCTCAATTAAATAAAAACCCCCCACAAGAAAATATTGGGAGGTTTAGCTTTTTATTTTTAGTCAATTTTGCTAGATTATATCGACCACCCACCTTGGTTGAGACCCGAACGAAATTGGACTACCGTTTCGTAATCTTGTCACCGAACGTTGGTAACTACGCGTCACTCGGCCATGACGATCTCGCCAAGTAGCCTGAAGCCGCCAAGGACCAAATATTGTAGTAAAAGTAACCCTTCCCGAACCGCCACAAATCTTTTCCTGTTCTTGCTCAGTAAACTCTTGCCACAGAGGTTCTTCGGTGTGACTTTCAACCGAGGGGGAAATTTGAGTTGTATTCATTTTGATTCTCCTGGTAATTTGAACTATAAGTTTTTTCTGTACCCTTCAATAATAAACCAAGGTTTTCTTAACTGTCAAGAACCAAAACATCAATAAATGTAACAAAAACAAAGATTGTTCCCGATGTTGGCATTCTTAAAAAAAAACAGTTCCCAGCACTTGCACCAACAGAAATAGCCTTTAAGATATGAAAACTATTTATCACCCTATCAATAGACCGTGCAGAAATATCCAATTGTTCTCCAACACAGCGAAGAAGACTGCGGCGCAGCTTGTTTAGCCACAATTACCAAGTATTACAAACGCACCTTTACCATGAGTCGGATTCGAGAAGCCGTCGGCACAGGACAACAGGGAACCACAATTCTCGGACTCAGACGAGGTGCAGAAGAACTGGGATTCAATGCCAGTGCAGGTCGCGCCTCCCAGAAAATCCTCGAACAAATGAATAAATTTCCCCTACCTGCCATCATTCACTGGCAAGGCTATCACTGGGTCGTCTTATATGGCAAAAAAGGCAGAAAATATGTGATTGCTGACCCCGCCGTAGGAGTGCGTTACTTATCCAAAGCTCAACTAGCCAATAGTTGGGGCAATGGCGTAATGCTTAGACTTGAACCCGACCAGAACCGCTTTTTCAGCCTACCTGATGATAGCGATAAACCCAATGGCTTCCTGCGCTTTTTTAAGCGGGTAATCCCCTATGGCTCCCTTCTCGCTGAAGCATTAATCATTAATTTGGTACTGGGTTTACTGTCTCTAGCCTCCCCCTTCTTTATTCAAATTCTGACTGATGATGTATTAGTGCGGGGGGATATGCAACTGCTAACTGGGGCAGCAATTGCCATTGTCATCCTGAGCCTAATTCAAAGCAGTCTAGGACTCGTGCAGTCTAATCTCATCGCCCATTTTGCCCAACGCCTAGAATTAGGGTTTGTCCTAGAATTTGGACGCAAAATTCTCTACTTACCCTTAAATTATTATGAATCCCGTCGCAGTGGAGAAATTGTCAGTCGTTTAGGGGATATTAGCGAAGTAAATCAACTGGTTTCCCAAGTTGTCGTTGAATTACCGAGCCAGCTTTTTGTTGCCATAATTTCATTGTGCTTCATGTTGTTTTATAGCTGGCAACTCACCCTAGCCGCCATAATTGTGGCAATTTTAATGTCGATTTCCACCATTATTTTACTGCCAACTCTGCAACAAAAAACCCGCAGTGTTTTAGTCCTGGGTGCCGAAAATCAAGGGGTTTTAGTCGAAACCTTTAAAGGTGCGATGACCCTGAAAACCACCAATGCCGCTCCCCAAGTCTGGGAGGAATTTCAAAGTCGGTTTGGTCGCCTTGCCAACATTACCTTACGCACCACTCAAATTTCTATTTACAATAATGTTTTATCCGGTTTAGTCTCCAGTGGTGGCAGCATTGCTTTACTTTGGCTAGGTAGTCGATTCGTGATTAACAATGAATTATCCATTGGTCAACTGCTGGCATTCAATGCCATGAATGGTAATTTTACCGGGTTTATTAGCACTGTAATTACCTTTGTTGATAACTTCGTCCGCGCCCGAACCGCCACCCAACGTCTCACGGAGGTTATTGATGCTACCGCCGAAAATCCTAATGATAGTAAAAAAGAATCTGCTCAAATTTCTGATGGGGCGGATATTATCTGCAATAATCTCAACTTTCATCATGCCGGGCGAGTGAATTTGCTTACCGATTTTTCGGTGACTATTCCCGGCGGTCAAGTAACAGCTTTGATTGGTAAATCTGGCTGTGGTAAAAGTACCCTAGCTAAACTGATATCTAGTCTCTATCCTTTACAATCGGGGAATATTAGAATTGGTCATTATAATATTCAAGACCTACCCCTTGACTGTTTGCGCCAGCAAATTATTCTGGTTCCCCAAGACGCTCATTTCTGGAGTCGATCGATTCTGGAAAACTTCAAATTCTGTTATCCTCACGTCACTTTGGCAGAAATTGTCACCGCCTGTGAAATGGCTAATGCGGATGAATTTATCAGTCAGCTTCCCGATAAATACCAAACTGTATTAGGAGAGTTTGGGGCGAATTTATCCGGTGGGGAAAAGCAGCGATTAGCCATTGCTAGAGCCATTGTCACCAATCCCCCCATCCTGATATTAGATGAATCCACCGGCGCACTTGACCCCGCCGGAGAAGCGGAGGTTTTGGATAGACTACTGCATTATCGCCAGGGGAAAACTACTATTATGATTAGCCATCGTCCCCCGGTGATTAACCGTGCGAGTTGGATTGTTTTATTGGATAACGGAAAACTAAAATTTACAGGAACTCCTGAGCAATTAAGAACAGTCGAAGGTCAGCACTTAGATTTGTTCCCAGAGTAATGGAGCGATCGCAGCCATTGAACAGGATCTGCAATTAGCGAGGGTTCTAGGGATTTCTGGGACCCCGTTTTTTATCATGAATGGGGAAACCCTATCTGGGGCTGTAGACCTGTCAACCCTCGAAGAAACCCTCGCAGAGGTCATCGCTCGCGAATAACTTTTAACTCCACTGCTGCCAAAACCTGATAGGCTAGATCACAGTTTCCACCCTTACCAACTCAAGTTTCCGTGGTCAAAAACCGTGAACCACTCGAAAGTTTAGTCCTCTACCACCTGTTTAAGTGGTCTGTGGTTAGCCCCATGCTCCATGTCTATTTTCGTGGTCGCATTTATAATGCTGAACGGATGCCCCAAACCGGACCCATTGTGGTAGTTAGTAATCATGCTAGTGATTTTGACCCCCCAATGCTGTCCAACTGCGTCAAGCGACCCGTAGCATTTATGGCTAAAGAGGAACTCTTTAAGGTTCCCGTCCTGAAACAGGCGATTTCCCTATATGGCGCTTATCCAGTTAAACGGGGTGCTGGCGATCGCAATGCGATCCGAGCCGCTCTCAATTCCCTAGAACAAGGTTGGGCGACTGGTGTATTTTTGCAGGGAACTCGCACCCCCGACGGTCGCATCACAGACCCGAAATTGGGCGCGTCATTAATTGCAGCCAAAGCACAGGTTCCCCTAATTCCTGTGTGTCTGTGGGGAACTCATGCTATTTTTAACAAAGGCTCTGCTATACCCAGACCAGTTCCCGTCACCGTCAGAATTGGTGAACCTATGGACCCCCCCAAGTCCAGTAAGCGGGAGGAACTAGAGGCGATCGCTCTATATTGCGCCGAAATCATTAATGCTATGCACGATTTAGGGCGGTGAGTTTTTGGCAGTACAACAATTAATCAAATCATGGAAGAATTAAAAGCACAATTAGCCTCTAACATTGATCAAGCCGAGTGGGAATGGTTAATTCCCCATGTACAAAGGGATGCAGTCGTCGTAGTCGATCGCCAATTAGATTTATTAGATGTCGGTGTCGCTATTAGCGAGGATCATGTGACTGACGTTCAGCGCTGGATCAGTGAACAACAGATTTATAAACCCTCTCCCCAGCAAATCTCCGATTGGAATGGCGATCAGACTAAACGATTTAATGCCCTAATTATCCAACCTTTTGTTTTGGTACAGGAAGCCTAAAATCATTTATACCCTCGCTATCCCACGACTACCTTAAATTTATGGGTTTTCGGGAACACTGCTCTAATTCTCCCTTATCGCCGATGATCTTTTTCTGATATCAAACAAAGCCTCGCGAACTTCTGGCTTGGACTCGTCAACAAGTTGTCCAGGTTCTACACCTCTTGCGATCGCTGTTTCAAACATACCAACAATATCAGCTTGAGACTCAAATCCTGATAGATCGACTCTCATCCCACCAATTTCACTCCCTATTCTCGCCGCTTTACCCGTCCCAGTTGGAGAAAATTCTGCACTCGTACCGGAGGCATTATGTAGCTTTCCAAAAACATCTCGTTTACCCATCTCAGAGGTTTCACCTCCAATCAAAACGGCTCCTTTTAATTTAGAGGTTGGCGGTTTATAGAAAATATAAATATGACCGTGACTGCCATCCGGTAAAATTAAATTGCCCGCCAAGTCTGTTTCACCCAGTCCCCCGAGAGCGGGATTGATTCCATAGTGCACCTCACTTTGCCCGGTACTGGTATTGGTGCCTTTTAACTCTTTAAACGAATTTTCCTTAATTTCCACATCATGGGTGGAAACAAAGCGGGTATCAACTTCGGCATTTTTATAATCTGTACCAGCCAAATCCTCTTTGCTACGCTTATGGGCATGATGACCTTTTTCAACTCCCAAAAGCCAATTCACAAAATGGTCACGTTTGTTATAATATTCTTGAGTTTCCTTTTTATTGGTAGAACTCAAAGCATTCATGATTCTACCATGTTTTTTACCATGTTGTTCTGTACCAATGGGCGGTAAAACAATGTTCACCCTGCCTCCGTGAGAGAGGGCGACCGCCACTTGCTTCGTCCACTTGTTCCAATCCCTTGCATACATCGGTTTATCTTTTTGATCTTCTCCTTTGTTATTTTTATCATTGGAATATTCCAAGTTATACTGCAACACAGTAAAAACTCGTCTCATTATATTGGCTATAGCCAGAGATTGTTCGACGTAACCTTTTGCTTCATCTGGAGTAATTGGTTTGCCATCTTTTTTGGATTTTCCAACCAGTTGCTTCAGGATTGTATCTTTATTGCTCTCATTGATATTTAACAATTTCTCCCAAGCATCCGTATCTTTTTTATAAATTGCTTCCTTGTGTTCCTCACTACCCTCTTTGGCTTTCAATGCTTCATAGCGCAAATACCCTGGAGTCTTCTGATAATCGGGATTTTTCTGGCCTAATTTGGCTTGATAGGTGGCAATTAATAAACGCTCCATACTGGTAAATTTTCTCTTCGACCAAAACTCCAAATAGCTAACATTACTTCCCGTTGCCAGCCAATCTCCAGTCAAAGGAGAATTTTGGTTTTGATCTAGTTCTTCGGCTTTCTTTTTATAATACTCGGCTATATCATAAGTGTTTTCACCAGCCGCTTTGGCAAACTCCTGTCTTTTTCTGCCTTTCGATGAGCTGCTTTCTAAACCCAATAAATATTTTCTACCTTCTGGTGTCTGGCTTAATCCCTCCAGGGCTTCAATTTCGTGATCCTTCAATAGTTCATAGGCAAATTTATCTCGCCTTTCGTATTCCCTACCCTTTTTGGTTTTGCCATGCTTCTCCCAAGATGTTTTCTGAAATAACTTACTGACGATACTCTTATAAGACTTCAACTTTTCTTCTTTTGAGAGAGGCATAACAGCATTGGTTCTGGATCTTGTTTCTGGGGAGGCGATCTCGTCTTGCCGCTGTACCCTTCCCGATAATGGTTTTTTCTGCAATTGAGAAATCCCTAACTGCGGTTTTGGTTGCCGTGTTTCTTCTTCCTGCTTCTGAACTTCCGGGCTGCTGGGGGGAGATTGGATGCGATCGACAACTACATCCGCAACGCGATCGGCCTCCTGTTCGTATTGATCCCCCACCGCACCCACAGTCAATTTAGCTTGAATCGGCTGCTGCGGTGTCCAATTTTTCGGGTTATCCCTTTGGGCTAAAGCCTGAAATCTCCCGTGCAGGGGCGATTTTGATTCTGCCTGCATCTGCACGTCTTCTTCTTCGCTGCGCTGGATGGGCTGGGTTGGGGTACTATTACCATTGCTAAAAAGGGGAATGCTGCCCAAATCGAACCCGGACGCTTCCCCCTGAAATTCGCGTTCCGGCGGGGGGGCTTGTTTGTCCGGGGGGGCAAAGTTGGCATCCTGAAACGGCCGGGACTGAAATTGTGCCTGCACAGGGGCTGCTGGGCTTTCGTTTTGGCGTTTTTTCCGGCGTTGTATTTTCATCAGGATCCCCCCCTAATTTGGCATCGATCACACTCCCACGACAATTCTACCACCAAATAGGTGGATTAACCGGGGTGCGATCGCTCCTCAAAACTAAAATTTCCCTTAAACTTCCGACGGTAATCTTTCTCCCTTCGCCACTGCCTGAATTGTGTCAGCAAAGGACTCCACCAAATAAAACACCAGCCACATAGATTGTATAATCGCGATTTCCGCACTGGGTTTTTCTTCTTGAGGTATCACTAAAACATAGCGAAAATAGAGCAATTCCTGCTGTTCTTGAATCCCAAAACTACCAATAGGCATAGTAGTATTTAGCCTCAAAATAAATGCTCTGAGTTCAGACATCGCCTCCGCTACCACCCCTCCTGGTAGACCTACATAAAATTGCAGCAAATGCACATTCTCCACCTCTTCCTCTACCGGAATAAATAGCAACTCCGCCAGAAGTTGTTTCTCTTCACTCAGCAAAACCAAGAGCCTATCCATTGGATGTTCTGGTGTCGCTGGTTCCCAAGAAGTCGTGAAATTCTCACCATCTATAATCGACTGAATACTCTGTAAATTCATGTAACTTCCTCAAATTTAACTAGCGTTTTTTCAGAGCTTTTTTGACTAACTCCAGTTTCTCTTCCCCGCTCATTCCCTCCATTTGTTTTTCAGGTAAATTCACTAACTTCAGCATGATACCTGGTTCAGCATCATTCATTTTGATTAAGGTTTTAGCCGTGGTTTCGTAACGCTGGTCTTTAGCATCCGTACTCTTGGTTTTATCCGCTTTCATTTTCTTCTTAAACCAAGCCTTAAATTTGGAGAAACCTCCTTTACTTTTAGCTTGCTCATATTGTTGATCTTCCCGTTCTTGTCGGGCTAAAAATACATTATTGATTTGTTCTTCACTCAGCCCCGCCGTCTCCATATCAGCTTGCCATTGCTTATCTTTTCGATCCGCCTTATCTCGGCGATTCTGTTTAATTTTGTTGAATGCAAAGCGTCCCAACTTCGCGATACCACCGATCGCCGCCAGACCCGCACCAACTACCGCCCCGGCTCCAGTTAAAGCCAAAGCCCCTGCCGTCACCGCCAGCGCACCTTCAGCCATCCCTAAGCCGCCGCGTTTTTGCTTTTTGGTCTGAATTTCCTTGAGATGTTCCAGAGCAGCATTACGCTCCGACTCACTCACACTACTAAACTGTTTATTTCCCTGTTGTAAGCCTTTAATTAAACCCTTACGCTTCGTAGCTTTAAACGCCTTGAAACCGCCACTGGCAAGATCCATCGCCCCCGTAGCAATTCCCAAACCCCCTGATGCAGCCGCCAAATTAGCTAAGGGTGCGATCGCTCCTTGGGAACCCAACTTGAGGGCATCAGCACCAATTTTGCCTCCCTCAGCCCCAAATTGGGCAATCAATTTACCAACCCCCAAGGTCGTTGTCACCCCGGCTTGACCCAAATTAGCAGCACTTTTAACCCCCCTTCCCAGCGAACGTAAATAGGCACCGCTACCTTTACCCCCCGATTTAGTATCGCCGTAGATACCTTTCTTCCTCTCGTTTAGCCAACTCTTAAAGTCTTTAACTCCCCCTACCGCCTGAGCCCCAAAACCCAAACCACCAGAAACCGCACCAATCCCATCGCCAACAAACTTCCAACTATCACTGGTATTAAGATCCTTGGAAATCCAACTTGGATCTAAGTTAGCAGCACCACCATCTTTCTGAGTCAGATAACCACCCCCAAATTTAGCCACATTTGATGCTAAACCCGCGAGACTTGATCCTCCTTGTAATACTGCTTTACTGCGATCATAATTGTCCTCAGCCTGTCTATAATCATTAAAAGCTTGGAAGCCCCCCAATATATTGCCAACACCACCCGCTACAGCCCCCGCCATATCACTGCGTCCGCTCAGTACATTTTTCTGATCACCCGACATATTGGCACCAGCTTTTTCAAAATATTTCTGAAAAATCCCAGTTTCCGTATCCCCGGAATTTCCCAAACCTTCAGTACCTATTTCCCCAGTAATTCCTGTTAACCCTTCAATCACACTGGCTGTATTACCCGTCACATCTGCAGTATCGCTATTCACCCAATTATCCAGTTTATCTACAGGTTTGTTCCCGGTATTATTATCATTAATCGCATTACTTCTCGGTCTTTCTCCTCCCCATCTGTCCATATTTTTTGAGGTAGCAGGCAACTTGAGATTAGCCGAGAAATCCTTAAACTCTTGGGTCATTTTATCTCTGCCTTTCGCCTTTTGTTCAGACAAAAGAATCTGGAGATGCTTTCGTTCTTCTTTACTACTGTTAAAACGCTGAACAGAACCACTATTATTGACACCACCTTGCTGCACCACATGGGTCAACTCGTGGGCGATGAGCTTTTGTCCGCCCCGACTCTCCGGCCGATACTCTCCCTGTTTAAAAAAGATGTCTTTGCCCGTCGTAAATGCCTTGGCTTGGATTGATTGATTCAGTTGATTGGCTGGGGAATTATGATGAATCCGCACCCCGCCAAAATCTGCCCCCATTGCCCGCCCCATTTGGGACTGCAAGTTCTCATTCAACGGTTGTCCGCCGCCCTTTTCTCGCCGAAGGGACGACTCGAAATCGGCAGAAACTTCTCCCCCGGCTTCGGCGGTCTGAGGTTTCATCTGTACATCATCATTATCATTATCATCATCAAATTCCTCTTCATCGGACTCTCGCTGTAGGGTATTTGATAACTCTTCTTTTTTCTGCAACTGAGAAATCGTCGGCGGAGTCGATAACTGGGGTTTTTGTTGCAGTGTTTCTTCTTCCTGTTTCTGAACTTCCGGGCTGCTGGGGGGAGATTGGATGCGATCGACAACTACATCCGCCACCCTGTCCGCTTCCTGTTCGTATTTATCCCCGACCGCACCCACAGTCAGTTTAGCTTGAATCGGCTGCTGTGGTGTCGAATTTTTCGGGTTATCTCTTTGGGCTAAAGTCTGAAATCTCCCGTGCAGGGGCGATTTCGATTCTGCCTGCATCTGCACGTCTTCTTCCCTGCGCTGGATGGGCTGGGTTGGCGTACTATTACCATTGCTAAAAAGGGGAATGCTGCCCAAATTGAACCCCGACCCTTCCGCCTGAAATTCGCGTTCCGGCGGGGCGGCTTGTTTGTCCGGGGGGGCAAAGTTGGCATCCTGAAACGGCCGAGACTGAAATTGTGCCTGCAAAGGAGCTGTTGGGCTTTCGTTTTGGCGTTTTTTACGGCGTTGTATTTTCATCAGGATAGCCTCCTAACCATAGTAATGAGCGAACCGCGTATTTGCACGGGGGAACGGAATTATTCTCCCAATTCTCCCCGAACCAAATCGGCAATTTCCCCGATCCAGTGTTGTCGTTCTCCATGTTCGAGATTCAGAATATCAGCCCGAGACCAGTGGAAATAAAAAGCAATAAAGGCTACCTCCCGATACAAATCCTCTAGGGGGTAGCCCGCCACTCCCCCGTCCGAGAAATCCTTGCTTCTGGTGGATTTATCTGATTATATACCGCCTGTAAATAGTCGAGATCTGCTAAAAATAATCCTTCTAAAATATCGGGTGTTACGGCGGAAATCTCCCCCAACTGGACAATTGAGCGAGACAGCATCACCAAAATTCCATAGGCTTGATTCTCCCTCACCCGCAGATCCCTTTCCCGGAACAGTTCATCCCACCCTGTCAGCGATCGCATGATTCCCTCTCGATGCCAAGTTCCCTCCCCGTCCAACAATCCGACCGGGAGGGTAAAGGGAAATTGTCTCAAAGGTAAGTTTTCGGGTGACATTAGATGGGGGAGTAGGGAGTAGGGAGTTTGAGAAACCCCGTTTCTAAGAGGGTCTGGAATTCCCATCCGACATCAGATAGAAACCCGGTTTCTTAGGTTCGACTTTTGATTTTCAATCCGACTCGGACTTGACCAGGCCGTTAATTTCGCGGTAGAAGTCCTGGAGATAGGCTAAGTCTACGGCAAACATATTTTCAATGACCGCCGGGGACACTTCCTCCAAACTACCCAGTTCAGTAATCACCCTGGCCAGGATAATCACAGTTGCATAGGCGGGATTCATCTGTACGCGAGGATCGCGGAGGGGGACAATCTCATCGATCGCCCGCGACAGGCGCATCACGCCCCGCTGGTGCAAGTTGCCATCGGGATCTAAATAGCCCTTGGGTAAGGTAAACTCAAACTCCGTTTGCATGGTTTAATCGCCACCTACAAGACTCGTTCAAACCCTTCACAAGCAATTTCCAACTCCTCAAGCGCCAAATCGCTTCCCGATGCCATATTATCGGTGATGCTATAACTAACCGGCCAGCCTCGGCTAAAAGCAAACCGCGCCCCTTCGGAACTATCCTGACGGTAAATGGTCAAAAAACCATTTTTAAACTTAGATGACCAACCGCCATCATGGACGTTGGCGATCCAATCCCACAGTGTAGTTGAAGCCGTTAGTCCCCGACGCAGAGAAAAATTATCAACATTTTCGTTACCCGGAAGTTTAGTGCAAATCACCTGACCTCGAGTCGCCTTTCCCCACCTTTTCGGGAATACCTCATGGTGGGTAATGACGGTCTGGGAATATTTGAACCCTCGGCACTCCATAAAGTAGCCATCCACATCATCCCGGCCGCCGTCTAAATGCAAAGCCACATAAAAACGGCAGGCGGTCAGAACTTCATAGAGATCACGTTTTTGGTTGATTAAATCACCAATCATAGCTGATACCACAACTAAATAGTTGTTCCTAAAGTTGGGACTTTCTGCAACCCCGAATGGCTAATTTCAATGGTTTCCTTAAACAGATCTGTTGAATCTGAACTAGCTTGGGTGGTCGTATACTTGGCGGGGAGACAGTCCCTCAAATTCCAACGAGCCCCCTCGGAGCCATCCTGTTTGTAAAGTACCAAGGAAGCATCACTCACCTTGGCGATCGCGTCAGTTTTACCACCAATCATCGCCGGGGGATGACAGTCGAGATACCATTTTACCAGGGCATCATTTTCAGCGGTAGTCACAAACTCCAGAGTCATATTTTCAAAGGTTACCGATGCGGGCGTAATTTGAGTTTCACTTTTCACGTTTTTTCCCGAACCGATCGACTGCCCCTCTGCGGCTGGGTCAATACTAATAGAAATCCCACTCACTTTGGAAATTAGCAAACGAGTATTATTGCCAAATTCAAAGTAAAACCGCGCAGAAGTCAAATATTCATAGGCCATAATTTAAATCTCTCCTAACCTAACCGATAAGCGCCCTGAAGGCTTGGTAGGGGCGGGTGCTAGTAGGGGCGGGTGCTAGATCCGCCACGGGAAAACCAGCCAACTACCTGCACCCGCCCTTCTTTGAGGGGACGGGAAAACCAGCCAACTACCTGCACCCGCCCTTCTTTGAGGGGACGGGAAAACCAGCCAATTCTGCACCCGCCCTTCTTTGAGGGGACGGGAAAACCAGCCAATTCTGCACCCGCCCTTCTTTGAGGGGACGGGAAAACCAGCCAATTCTGCACCCGCCCTTCTTTGAGGGGACGGGAAAACCAGCCAATTCTGCACCCGCCCTTCTTTGAGGGGACGGGAAAACCAGCCAATTCTGCACCCGCCCTTCTTTGAGGGGACGGGAAAACCAGCCAATTCTGCACCCGCCCTTCTTTGAGGGGACGGGAAAACCAGCCAATTCTGCACCCGCCCTTCTTTGAGGGGACGGGAAAACTAGCCAATTTTGCACCCGCCCTTCTTTGAGGAGACGGGAAAACCAGCCAATTCTGCAGCCGCGCCCGATACTGATGCACCCACCTACCCATAAATTAAACCGCAGCCCCACTCCTCATACTGGCAACTTGACCGCCCAGAGCCACCTCTTTGGTAATCATTTCAGCAACGATTTCGTAGGTTTCAACCGCCAAATCTCCCGAGGTCGAGTCCATATCAGCAATGGAATATTTTTTCGGCCAAGCACGTTCCAGGTTCCAGCGTAAAACCTCTTCTCCGTCAGGAGAATACAGCACCACAGAACCACTAGCCCGGTATTGAGACCATTTCCCTTCTCCTCCCTCTTCGGGTGGTAGACAGGCTTTGAACCAAGCAAATAGCTGGCGGCTGGCATCGTTGGGGTCGTCACTGATGTAGGTTTCGATCGTCATTGATGGGTTGCTTTCATAACCGGCGATCGTACTTTGGCGAACCCGGCGACCTTTGCGACCAGAACCCAAGGCTTTATCACCTCCGGCTACTTTTCCCTCGTAGGTCAGGGCTGCCATACTTTTGATATAAGCATTTTGGACAATATTCCCGACAGTATCATTGCGAAAATCAATTTGATACCGGGTGGCGGTAGTGGTAAAAACCGGAGCAGCACTACTCATGATTCGATTCCCTTGTTTAAGTGTAAATATCAAAAAAATCTCGACTGCCTCCAATGGGTTGGTTTTGGAGGCAGAGATTTAAGAGAGTTGGCTTATTCGCCGTCACCCTCAGCGGTCCACTGACTGATGCGGAACACCACAAATTCAGCCGGACGCACTGGACAAACACCCACTTCCACAAACAGGCGACCGGCCATCATGCTTTGGGGGCTATTTAGTTCAGCATCGCACTTGACATAAAAAGCCTCGCTGGGACTGCCACCCGTCAGCGCTCCCGATCGCCATAATTCAGTCAGGAAGCTGCTAATAGTGCGTTTGACCCGCTGCCATAGGTCTTCGTCGTTGGGTTCAAACACCACCCACTGGGTACCGTTTTCGATGGACTTCTCGATGTAGCTCATCAGACGGCGAACGTTGATATAGCGCCATTCGGTTTTGTCGGGTTCGACCAAGGTACGAGCGCCCCAGATCCTGATACCCCGGTTATCAAAGGGCCGGATACAGTTGATGCCAATAGGGTTCAGCAGTTCCTGTTCTCGGAAGTTGCACGGGTGAGTCAGACCGATCACACCCCTTGGTACTTCGTTAGCAGGTGCTTTGTAAACCCCCCGGGTTTCGTCCACCCGCGCCCATACTCCTGCCATGTGGCCGCTGGGGGGAATAGCTATGGGCCGTCCGGCGTTGCGGGGGTTCGGAACTAAAATCCACGGGTAGTACAGGGCGGCAAATTGCGATCGCCGGTTAAATTCTTGGCTCAACCAACGGCTGATATCCTGCGGTTTCACCCGATCAGGCGGCGGGTCAAGGATGATCATCCGGTTGGGGGCGTTGGGGATGTCTCCGTCTGCGGCTCCCTCGCACATACTCACCATCAAGTCCATTAGTCCGTGGAGTTGATCTTGATCAATCAATCCCTGTTCGTAGACTTTCATTAAGTCGGGACAACAGACGATAGTTATTTCGTCAATTTCAAATAGGCCGCGAATCCCGGTGCGATCCTCCCTCACGCCTTCCACATGGCGCGCTAAGTTGTCGGTTTCTGCTATAATTGCCGGAGGGCTGACTTCATAAATGCCGTTAGACGGGCGGCGAGCCAGGGGACTACCACTGATAGCCAAATCTGTGGCTATAATGTACTGGGATTCTTCCAGGGCGCTAACCACATAATCGGCTACTGCTGTTTCGATGTCTCGATTCATACTCAGGTGCGGGAACCGTTCGAGTTCCTCACTTCCCTGGCGGATCACTATGGTGAAAAATTCCCCTGTATTAGCAGTAACGATCGCTTCTGATGCTTCCGTTTCTTCGCTGGGGGGTTTCGGGTACCCTTCGGTAATTTGCACCCGGATAGAGCGATCGCTCACAGCCAGGAACCCGTTTTGCGAACTGTCGGCTAGGGAACTTTCCGAAGCACCATCTTGGGAACTCTCACGGATCGAAAATCTTAACGAAGGACGATTAGCGCGGTTGACAATTTCGGTTCCCGTTTCCGTCACTTCCGGCTTAGGAGAACCGGGGAGTCCTGTTCCCATGCTAGTAATCCAGCACCGACCGCCGCCGTTGAGAAACCAACCGTAAACTGAAAAGGGAAGATAGGCTCCGAAGTCGGTGAAACCGTCCGAGTTGGTTCGACCGAAGTATTCCAGATACTGCTTCCAACTGGTGACTAACATCGGCTTAAAAGGTTCAGCCCCACCTCGGATATCTTCCGTGAAACCGACAAATCCGGCTACAGCGGTGGGAACACCCTGAAGAGGTCGAGAGCCGCGATCGACCTCTTCAATGTAAACGCCAGGTGCAAAATAGTCAAGCCTAGCCATAAAAATCTTTCTCCCTGAGAGTGGGCAGTTTGGACACTCCCCAGCCTAAGTGCGTGGGGACTCTGGGGCTGAATCCTGCCTCCACTAACGCTCGTTAGTTTTGGTCTTACAGTTTCATGTCTAAAAGGACGAGGTTTTAAACCCATTTTTTCTGATCAACCGGATGGATAAATTTTGAAAATCAGCATAGCGTGGATAATCCACAACCTGCTCATGCTGTTTTTTTTACCTATTTATCATTTCTAGGATGTGCTTTATCCATCCAAGCTTACGCAATAATTTGGAGTTATTCAAAATACTACACCGAAATCTCGACCAAATATACTTATTTTGATAACGTTTTTTTTAGTTAATTATACTTCTGTGAATATATATGAAGTAATTGTTAATATATATATAATCTGCCGTTCATAATGATCGCTATAGACTCAAAGTGGTATTAAATAATGGAGGAGCATCAGAGATGAACATCAAAGTTCCCCAGAAACCCCTCCTCACCATTGCCACCCCTTTAACTGGCCCAGTCAGCCATGAGTAATCATCTAGCCGTCGCCACCGCCACCGCGACCTTACAGCGCATCCTACAGCGAGCCGTTCAAAGAGACGTAGACGGAGCGCGAGTCACCACGGTGCGCCCAGACGGTTCCAGCGGGTCAATTCCCGAAACAGGTGTGAACCTATACCTGTATCATATCAAACGCAACCCGGCCCTCACCAACCAAGACACCCCCAACTTCCAACGGCGCGGGGACATGACCCGTCGTAGACAAGCGGCGATCGACCTATTCTATGTGGTATCCTTCTACGGCAACGATGGCGATCTCGAACCCCAGCGCCTACTGGGTAGCGTCGTCCAAACCCTGGAAGACCAGTTAGTATTGAGTGCGGACACCATCCGCGCCACGATCGCCGACCCCACCTTTACCTACCTCGCGGACTCCGACCTAGCGGAACAAGTGGAACAAATCCGCTCGGAATTTATCTCTGTCTCGACGGACGAACTCTCCAAAATCTGGTCTGTGTTCTTCCAAACCCCCTACGCCCTGTCCCTGGTGTACAAAGTGACTGTCATCATCATTGAAAGCGACATCGCCGGACGTTCCGCCCTACCTGTGCGCGATCGCATTTTAGGCAGTACAGTCTTTCCCAAACAACCCATCATCACCCAAGTGGTCGCGGTGGGAGGTAAAAATCAACCCATTTTCAGTAACAGCATCCTCTCGATTCGTGGCCAGCATCTCTCTGGTGTCTTAACCCAAATCCGCATCGGTGAACTAGAAATCACCCCCCAAGTCGTCAACAGCGGAGAACTACGGCTCCCCTTGAGCCTAATTGAAACAGACCAACTACGGGCTGGGGTTCAAAGCCTACAGGTCATTCACCTACAAGCCCCACCCGCACCCCCCCGTAACGGGTCCCGATCTAGCAGAAGGGGGACTACAGCCACCACTAACCGTAACACTCCTGCTCGTGTTCCCCAAGTGGAATCTAACGTCGCCCCCTTCGTCTTGCGGCCTACTATTGAAACAGTCACAGTCCTAGACTTAGATGGATTTGACGACGAGCCACGGTCGGGAACCCTCAGCATTAGCCTTAACTTGGCGATCGCTCCAGGTCAGCGAATTGTGGTGATGATGAACGAATGCAGCCCCAATAGCAATAATCCCATCGGCTACCTATTCACCGCCCCACCCATTACTCGCGCCACGGCTACCGTCTCCATCCCCATTCGGGAAGTCAAACCGGGAGAATACCTGGTGCGAGTCCAAATTGATGGGGCAGAAAGTATCCTGAGTGTAGACGACAACCCCGACAGTCCAACTTTTGAGCAATACATTCAACCCAAAGTAGCGATAAATTAAACAGCACGCGACTCTCCATTCCCCATGACTGACTCAAACTGGCATTCACTACCGAATCAACAAACTCTCATACTCGCCTTAACCCGGATTAAGGATGCCCTCCGGGCGGCATCCAATGGGCAAACCAGATCCGAAACAACCGAGCCATTCATCGTCCCCCCTGTCCTAGAGCAACTGTGCGAGACCTTTGGGCTGTCTAGCTTTGAACAAGATTTGCTGCTGTTGTGCGCGGGAATGGAACTCGATGGGGAATTTCCCCTACTCTGCGCGGAAGCCCACGGCGACCCCCAAAAGCCTTATCCTACCTTTAGCCTCGCCCTTAATATCCTCGATCGCCCCCATTGGAGCGCCCTAACACCCAATGCTCCCCTACGTCGCTGGCGTTTACTCGAAGTGGGAGGCGGTGCGGTTTTGACCCTCAGTCCCATTCGCATTGACGAACGTATCCTCCACTATCTCATCGGTATACAGCATCTCGATGAACGCTTATTCGGCATTGTGGAATCCCTTGGGGAAGCCTCCCTGTTAGTCCCCTCCCATCAACAACTCGCCCTAAAAATTGCCCAAACCTGGTCGAACTTTAGCGAAGAGTCTCAGTTACCGGTTGTCCAGCTTTCCGGGGAAGATATGGCGACTCGACAAGCTATCGCACAGGTGGCCTGTCAACAGTTAGACCTAGAACTCTATCATAGTGATGGCGATCGCATCCCCTCGACCACCGCAGAATTTAACCTTATGTTAAAACTATGGGAGCGCGAGTCCGTTTTAGGAGGCTATGCGCTCCTCCTCGACTGTGAACAGGTGGAAATGAGTCGCCACGGAGACGGTATCTGGCAACTGATTGAGCGCATCGGTAGCCCCCTGATCATTACCGTCCGCGATCGCCTTCCTCAACGAACCCGACCCCTCCTCAACTTCGAGGTTACCCGCCCCAGCGCTGCGGAACAGTACCAGTATTGGGAAGAACACCTGGGAGATGTTACACACCTTAACGGCCACCTACAACGAGTTACCGCCCAATTTAACCTCCCCTCCCCCGCCATTCTCTCCGTTTGTACAACCACCGCCAGCCAGGGAATTTCCCCCCACGATACCGAAACCTTTATTGACCATCTTTGGGATACTTGTCGCGTCCTTGCTCGCCCCCGCATGGAAGATATGGCCCAGCGCATCGAAGTTAAAGCGACTTGGGCGGATTTGGTTCTCCCAGAAGCTCAAATGCAAGTTCTGGAAACCATGGCGGCTCACCTCCGCCAACGTTCCCAAGTTTATGAAAATTGGGGTTTCAGTCAAAAAAGCGATCGGGGTTTAGGTATCAGCGCCCTATTCGCTGGACCCAGTGGGACGGGGAAAACCACGGCGGCGGAAGTTTTAGCCCAAGCCTTGCGACTCGATTTATACAAAATTGACCTCAGTTCCGTGATTAGCAAATATATCGGCGAAACCGAGAAAAACCTTCGCCGGGTCTTTGATGCTGCCGAAAGTGGGGGCGCAATTTTGCTATTCGATGAGGCTGATGCGCTATTTGGTAAGCGCAGCGAGGTCAAAGACTCCCACGATCGCCATGCTAACATCGAGGTTAGTTATCTTCTGCAACGCATGGAGGCCTACCGAGGTTTAGCTATTCTTACCACCAACATGAAGGGGGCGCTCGACCCCGCTTTTCTCCGTCGCATCCGTTTTGTGGTCCAGTTCCCCTTTCCCGATGCTAAACAACGCGCCGAAATCTGGCGGCGTATCTTCCCCTCGGAAACTCCCACTGATGGGCTCACGGTTGAGAAATTGGCGCGCTTGAGTGTTTCTGGGGGTAATATCCGCAATATCGCCCTTAATGCGGCTTTTCTGGCTGCTGATGTCGGGGAACCGGTAATGATGAAACATCTACTCGCTGCCGCCCAAAGTGAATATATGAAATTGGAAAAACCTTTGATGGATAGTGAAGTTAAAGGCTGGGTTTAATAATTAATAATTAATAATTAATAATTAATAATTAATAATTAATAATTAACATGAAAAAAGAGATTTCCTTGAAGCAAATATTGACCTTTATTTTGCCCTCAAAATTAACCATTGAAATGCTTGCTTTAAATGGTATTTTTAGAGAGAATGATGGTAAGGATATTGATTTTTGTCTCACCCTAGAAGTATCCTTTGATACCTATCAATTGATTGAACAGGAACAATTGTTTAACTTGAAACCAGAGGTTTGTAGTCCCTTAATCGATCGCCAATTTGACCCTTGCACCAATTTAACGTTAGAATTGATGCTGAAACCGGGTTTGCTGCCTCAACTCACCCAGGACGGAACCACGACGGCTACTCTCATCAACCACCTACAACAACTACCCGGACCAGAACCCCTACCTCACCAATTTACGGAAAACTGGTTTTGTTTGGGAGTGCGACAAGAACAATTAGACAAAACGATCGCCTATCGTACCCTTTGGGATTGGGCAAATCCTGACCAACTCCGTCAACTGGTTGCTACGGGAAAAGACGCTTTTCAGCAGTTAGGGACGCAAATTCAAACGGCTTTGTTACACGGAACCCAAGCCATCGAAGAAATTAGCCGGGAATTGGGCGCGCCGCCAACTGGAGACTCGGAATCCCCAATTTCTGCCCCCATTTCCCAAATCATGGCTGCCTTTTTTAACCAAGATGATTGGGACTACGTTAGCTTAGAGGAGGGGGCTACCCTAGAAATGGCATTTATTGGCGACAATGGCCGTTGGAGTTGTTCCGCACAGGCGAGAGACGAAGAACAACAATTCCTGTTTTACTCGATTTGTCCCCTGACAATTCCTGCGGAAAAGCGATCGGCTATTGCTGAATTATTAACAAAAGCTAATTCTGGTTTGATTCTGGGCAACTTCGAGTTAGACTATTCTGATGGGGAGGTTTGTTATAAAACCAGTATCGATGTAGAAGGCGATCGCCTCACCCCGACTTTAATAGAATCCCTCGTTTATACCAACGTGACCATGATGGATCAATACCTCCCAGGTATTATTGCTGTACTCAATGGGACATCCCCCGATGATGCGATCGCCCAAGTTGAGGCTGAATAAATACCCTATTTTCTCACCCCCTAATTGACTACCTAACACCTGCTTTTTGGGAACCCTTATGCAATGGTAAGACCCCCTCAGCGCCCAATTCCGAAAACCCGAACCGCAAAAGCCATCAGAGAAAGCACCATTGCTACCGCCCAACACCGCGTCCGACGGGTAGGTTATAATGCCTTCGCTCCAGTCTATCGATTTCTCCCCCTGTGGGTAGTTCGGCTTTTACCCTTCATTCGCGAAGATGTCCGAGATCTCCTCCGACGGCGGAAACGAGGCGAAGAAATTCCCCAAGACACAGACATCGAAACCCTCGATACCCCTCCACAACTTGCGGAAGTCAGCCCCGGTGTCCTCAACCCCTATCCTAAATATCGCTGTACCCACGGCAACCCCCTATTCTGCCCCCTGGCTAACTCATCCTCCACGACAGCAGAACCACAGGCTTTAACCTGTCTACAATGCGGATTTCCCGCGATACTCCCCACCAAATCGGAAATTATCGGCAACCAAGGTCGATATCGCATCGTCAATTTCATCGGTAGTCGGGGTCTGGGTCGCCTTTATCAAGCAGTGCAAACCAACAACAATAAAACAGTCATTATTAAAGAATATCTGCTCCCCCAACGCCACTTTAACCCCCAGGAAGAACAGCAGACAAAAACAGTATTTGAAAATGTGGCAGGATTAGTCCCCGCTGATGGTCGGGTGCAGGACTTTCGGCTGCTGGTCCCCTCAGAAGCGATCGCCGACCGCCACCAACCCCGCTGCTACACGGTCACCCACTCCCTCTCCAACAGCTATCCCAGCGTGCGAAGCTACCTCCGCCAATTTGGTGCCATGACCCCCCAACAAGCGCGGCACCTCCTTGATCAGGTTTTGCAAAGCCTCGAAGTCCTCCACACTCAGAAATACCGCCTCCCCTCCGGTCAAATTCACTCACTTGTAGCCCACGGGAACCTCAGCCTGGACACGATTCTGATTTTACCCATCGAACAGCATCAGTTTCATCGCCCCCAATTTCTCGTCTACATAGCCGATTTGACCCTCACAGAAAAGCCATTTCAGCCCGGGTTAACCACGGTTAGCCAGGCTGATCCTAGCCTCGATTTAAGGGCTTTAGGTGCGATCGCCTTTGACCTTTTAAAAGGAAATTGGCAACATGATTTAACCTCCCCCGTCGATACCCGAGGGCAAACCTTCCGTTACCAATTCCCCGAAGACTGGCCAGAAACCTATCCCCCCCTGCAACAGTTTATATTGCGACTCCTGGGATTCAATATACCCTTTGAAAACGCCAAAGCCGCCCGGGAAGCACTCCCCCAAATACCGGAAATTGACCACAATTATCAAGCGATCGCATTAGAAAAAGAAGACACAAAACGCCCTTTTCCCCGGTTATGGATTCTGCTGCTGCTTCTACTGGCTTTTTTAGGAGTAATTGGTATCTGGCGGTTATTATATCGCCCATCTATAGTCCTAGCTGACCACCGTTTTTTACCCTGTTGCATCAAAGATATTGCTGCTATTCCCAAAGGAAGATTTAGCTACACCGCTAATGAAAATGGGGTTTGGAATTATGCAATCCGACAGCGCAACTTAGTAGAAAAAGGTAAAACATTAGAGGAGGAATTACAACAGCGCATTCCCCAGATGAAATTGGTTTATAAACCCCAACCGACCACGGAAAAAACACTGGCTAAAGTTCGCAACCAAGAGGCAGATTTTGCCATTACCAGCTTAATCCAAGACTTAGACAGAGATTTAAATGCTATTCCCTTTGCTTATGATGGTTTGGTCGTGTTTGTCGCCTTTAGTTACCAGCGCCGCCAGAATTCCTTACCTCACAATTTAAACGGACAAATATCAATTAAGCAATTGCGACAACTATACACCGGAGAAATTAACAACTGGAAACAGTTAGGAGGGCCAGATTTACCGGTGCAACTTTACATCCCCACCGATGCAGAAGCGATCCGCATTTTTGAAGAACGAGTCCTACAAACCGAGCGAGCGATCGACCAATTTCGGCGACTGTGGCAAAGCTCTCCCTCAGACAATTTTATCACAACTGAAACCAATGTCAATAGAATTCGCCAAATCCCCACTTTTCAAGCCATGAGAAGAGTTCTTCAGGATTTTGAAGAACGGGAAATTGGCAGCCTATCTTTTGGCCCCCTCAGTCAAGTTTTTCAGCAGTGTTCGGTCTACCCTCTGGCGATCGCCGAAGGGTTAAGACCAGCGGTACAACCCATAAGTCAACATCACAATCAACCTATTACACCCGGAACCGATTTGTGCAATGATAAAGGTAGTTACTATCCATCCGTTGAGCAATTTCAAACCGGACAATATCCTTTAGCCTATTCTCTGGCTGTTGTTTATTCCTTTGATAACAGCTTATCCCCAGTCGGGCAGAAATTTGCCGAAATTCTCAAAACAGAAGAAGCACAAAATCTGCTGATCAAAACAGGATTAGTTCCTTTACAAAATCTCAACCCAAATCCTTAATCACTGAATCATGAAACCTAACCATCAACCCCCAATACCACACCCGCCACCCGGACAACCTAGCCACCCCATTGGCTTAGTCGCACCCACGAAAATACAGTGCGATAATCCCGGAGATTTGATGTATAAAATCGCCCAAAAAGTTCGCGCTGACCCGATGCTCAAAAAACAAGTTGAACAACGAGTTTACGAAATGTTAATTTCTGACCTCAATTTAATCCGTGAGCGACATTGATTTTCGGTTTCAATTTTGTTGTGAATAAATATCCAGGCAAATCATGCTGATCATACATCCTAGGAATACCTTATAATCCATGTATAATTATATCACAACCAATCGCTTTTATGTAGAAATGGAAAGTACCATTTCCGCATCATTTTCCGAATGTTCTGGCTTCGGAGTAACCTTACAAAAAGAAGCATATTTAGAAGGTGGAGTCAATGACCAACAGCGAGTATTTATTGGTCATGCAGAGTTTGACGACATCACCTTAAAGCGGGGAATGACGAATAGCACAATTTTCTGGGATTGGATGCTAACTACCATCAGTAATCCCATATATAATCGTCGGAATATCAATATTTTGATGTTCAATCAAGCGGGGGAAATTATGCAAGCATGGACTTTGATTGGTGCTATTCCTATTTCCTGGAAAGCACCAGGATTTCAAGCTGAAGGAAGTTCAGTAGCGATCGAAGAATTAACCCTAGCTTATGAAGGGTTAAAAGTGACCATAACACCTCGAGGCGCAGGAGGTGCAGCCATTAATAGAAGGCGGGATAATGATGGATACTTTTAAAACCACAATCATCAAATATTATAGTATTATAATAATTCATAAATTCACTTAATTTGTATGTCTAAAAACCCAGATAACGTGAAATCAACTAATATAAATTCACCATCATATTTAGGCGTAAAAAATCCTTTAATGTCTCCTACGCCATTAGGTCAAAAATTTTTACAGCCTCTGGGTGCGCGTTCCATATCAGTTTTAGATTTATCTTTATTCGCGGGTGAAGGAGTACAATTACAAAGTTTTGATGAGTGGGATAGTCCTTTTTTCTTAGAGTCAAAGCCTAACTTTAGTAATCAAAACGTCATCCAAGAAAAGCCACTTAACTCTGTCGATTTTACCCCAAATGCAGAGACAACATCGATTCCGCAATCCACAGAAACATCTGCTATTTTTACATCAGAAGCACCTGAAATTAGCCGGGAATTAGATTCACCATCTGAGGAATTAGACAATCTTAATCAAGACCAAACAAAAGTTAATTATCAAAAATCAACACCATCAAAGTCAACCATATTTAGAAGCATATTAGGAGATAATATATCTCCTAAATCTAACAAATTTTATCCTCCCAAACACCCCAAAATAACAGAAGAATCGAAATCCCCTAATCCTGAGTCCATACAAAGACAATACAAATCTTCAACTTCTGAACCTATTTCCGACATATCCCTAATTCAGAGACTCCCAGAAACTTCCGATTCGGTGGATGTAAATGCGATCGCTTCTCATGACTCCACAATTCAGAGACTCCCAGAAACTTCGGATTCGGTGGATGTAAATAATGCGATCGCTTTTCATGACTCCTCAATTCAGAGACTCCCAGAAACTTCCGATTCATCTCCAATTCAAAGACTCCCAGAAACTTCGGATTCGGTGGATGTAAATAATGCGATCGCTTTTCATGACTCCTCAATTCAGAGACTCCCAGAAACTTCCGATTCATCTCCAATTCAGAGACTCCCAGAAACTTCCGATTCGGTGGATGTAAATGCGATCGCTTCTCATGACTCTCCTTCCATTCAACGAGTCTCGGAAACCTCGGATTCGGTGGAAGATATAAGTAATGCGATCGCTTCTCATGACTCCCCAATTCAGAGACTCCCAGAAACTTTGGATTCATCTCCAATTCAGAGACTCCCAGAAACTTCCGATTCGGTGGATGTAAATGCGATCGCTTCTGATGACTCCTCAATTCAGAGACTCTCGGAAACCTCGGATTGGGGAGATGTAAATGCGATCGCTTCTCATGACTCCCCAATTCAGAGACTCCCAGAAACTTCGGATTCGGGAGATGTAAATAATGCGATCGCTTCTCATGACTCCCCAATTCAGAGACTCCCAGAAACTTCCGATTCATCTCCAATTCAGAGACTCCCAGAAACTTCCGATTCGGTGGATGTAAATGCGATCGCTTCTGATGACTCCCCAATTCAGAGACTCCCAAAAACTTCGGATTCGGTGGGTGTAAATAATGCGATCGCTTCTGGTGATTCCACAATTCAGAGACTCCCAGAAACTTCCGATTCATCTCCAATTCAGAGACTCCCAGAAACTTCCGATTCGGTGGATGTAAATGCGATCGCTTCTGATGACTCCCCAATTCAGAGACTCCCAAAAACTTCGGATTCGGTGGATGTAAATGCGATCGCTTCTCATGACTCTCCTTCCATTCAACGAGTCTCGGAAACCTCGGATTCGGTGGAAGATATAAGTAATGCGATCGCTTCTCATGACTCCCCAATTCAGAGACTCCCAGAAACTTCGGATTCGGTGGAAGATATAAGTAATGCGATCGCTTCTGATGACTCCACAATTCAGAGACTCCCGGAAACTTCCGATTCGGGAGATGTCAATGATGCGATCGCTTCTCATGACTCCCCAATTCAGAGACTCCCAGAAACTTCGGATTCGGTGGATGTAAATAATGCGATCGCTTCTGATGACTCCCCAATTCAGAGACTCCCAGAAACTTCGGATTCGGTGGATGTAAATAATGCGATCGCTTCTCATGACTCCCCAATTCAGAGACTCCCAGAAACTTCGGATTCATCTCCAATTCAGAGACTCCCAGAAACCTCGGATTCGGTGGAAGATATAAGTAATGCGATCGCTTCTCATGACTCCACAATTCAAAGACTCCCAGAAACTTCGGATTCGGTGGAAGATATAAGTAATGCGATCGCTTCTGGTGATTCCACAATTCAGAGACTCTCGGACACCTCCGATTCATCTCCAATTCAGAGACTCCCAGAAACTTCCGATTCGGTGGAAGATATAAGTAATGCGATCGCTTCTCATGACTCCACAATTCAGAGACTCTCGGAAACCTCGGATTCATCTCCAATTCAGAGACTCCCAGAAACCTCTGATTCGGGAGATGTAAATAATGCGATCGCTTCTCATGACTCTCCTTCCATTCAACGAGTCTCGGAAACCTCGGATTCGGTGGAAGATATAAGTAATGCGATCGCTTCTCATGACTCCCCAATTCAGAGACTCCCAGAAACTTCGGATTCATCTCCAATTCAGAGACTCCCAGAAACTTCCGATTCGGTGGATGTAAATGCGATCGCTTCTCATGACTCCTCAATTCAACGACTCTCGGAAACCTCGGATTCGGTGGATGTAAATGCGATCGCTTCTCATGACTCCCCAATTCAGAGACTCCCAGAAACCTCGGATTCGGGAGATGTCAATAATGCGATCGCTTCTCATGACTCCCCAATTCAGAGACTCCCAGAAACTTCGGATTCTTCTGCAATTCAGAGACTCCCAGAAACTTCGGATTCGGTGGATGTAAATAATGCGGCCGCTTCTGGTGATTCCGCTGCGATTCAAAGACAATCGGACACCTCCGATTCATCTCCAATTCAGAGACTCCCAGAAACTTCCGATTCGGAGGATGTAAATGCGATCGCTTCTCATGACTCCCCAATTCAAAGACTCTCGGAAACCTCGGATTCGGGAGATGTCAATAATGCGATCGCTTCTCATGACTCCCCTTCCATTCAACGACTCTCGGAAACCTCGGATTCGGTGGAAGATATAAGTAATGCGATCGCTTCTCATGACTCCCCAATTCAGAGACTCCCAGAAACTTCCGATTCATCTCCAATTCAGAGACTCCCAGAAACTTCCGATTCGGTGGATGTAAATGCGATCGCTTCTCATGACTCCCCAATTCAAAGACTCTCGGAAACCTCGGATTCGGGAGATGTCAATAATGCGATCGCTTCTCATGACTCTCCTTCCATTCAACGAGTCTCGGAAACCTCGGATTCGGTGGAAGATATAAGTAATGCGATCGCTTCTCATGACTCCTCAATTCAGAGACTCTCGGAAACTTCGGATTCGGTGGAAGATATAAGTAATGCGATCGCTTCTCATGACTCCCCAATTCAGAGACTCCCAGAAACTTCGGATTCGGTGGAAGATATAAGTAATGCGATCGCTTCTCATGACTCCCCAATTCAGAGACTCCCAGAAACTTCCGATTCATCTCCAATTCAGAGACTCCCAGAAACTTCCGATTCGGTGGATGTAAATGCGATCGCTTCTCATGACTCCCCTTCTATTCAACGACTCTAGACAAACCTATTATTCGGTGGAAGATATTAGTAATGCGATCGCTTCTCATGACTCCTCAATTCAGAGACTCCCGGAAACTTCGGATTCGGTGGAAGATATAAGTAATGCGATCGCTTCTGGTGATTCCACAATTCAGAGACTCTCGGACACCTCCGATTCATCTCCAATTCAGAGACTCCCAGAAACTTCCGATTCGGTGGATGTAAATGCGATCGCTTCTGGTGATTCCCCTTCCATTCAACGAAAATTGGACACCTCAGATTCGGGAGATGTCAATGATGCGATCGCTTCTCATGACTCTCCTTCCATTCAACGAGTCTCGGAAACCTCGGATTCGGTGGAAGATATAAGTAATGCGATCGCTTCTCATGACTCTCCTTCCATTCAACGAGTCTCGGAAGCTTCGGATTCGGTGGAAGATATAAGTAATGCGATCGCTTCTCATGACTCCACAATTCAGAGACTCCCAGAAACTTCGGATTCGGTGGAAGATATAAGTAATGCGATCGCTTCTCATGACTCCCCAATTCAAAGACTCTCGGAAACCTCGGATTCGGGAGATGTCAATAATGCGATCGCTTCTCATGACTCCCCAATTCAAAGACTCTCGGAAACCTCGGATTCGGGAGATGTCAATAATGCGATCGCTTCTCATGACTCTCCTTCCATTCAACGAGTCTCGGAAACCTCGGATTCGGTGGAAGATATAAGTAATGCGATCGCTTCTCATGACTCCACAATTCAGAGACTCTCGGAAACTTCGGATTCGGTGGAAGATATAAGTAATGCGATCGCTTCTCATGACTCCCCAATTCAGAGACTCCCAGAAACTTCGGATTCGGTGGAAGATATAAGTAATGCGATCGCTTCTGATGACTCCACAATTCAGAGACTCCCGGAAACTTCCGATTCGGGAGATGTCAATGATGCGATCGCTTCTCATGACTCCCCAATTCAGAGACTCCCAGAAACTTCGGATTCGGTGGATGTAAATAATGCGATCGCTTCTCATGACTCCCCAATTCAGAGACTCCCAGAAACTTCGGATTCGGTGGATGTAAATAATGCGATCGCTTCTCATGACTCCCCAATTCAGAGACTCCCAGAAACTTTGGATTCATCTCCAATTCAGAGACTCCCAGAAACTTCCGATTCGGTGGATGTCAATGCGATCGCTTCTGATGACTCCCCAATTCAGAGACTCCCAAAAACTTCGGATTCGGTGGGTGTAAATAATGCGATCGCTTCTCATGACTCTCCTTCCATTCAACGAGTCTCGGAAACCTCGGATTCGGTGGAAGATATAAGTAATGCGATCGCTTCTCATGACTCCCCAATTCAGAGACTCCCAGAAACTTCCGATTCGGTGGATGTAAATGCGATCGCTTCTCATGACTCCCCTTCCATTCAACGAGTCTCGGAAACCTCGGATTCGGTGGAAGATATAAGTAATGCGATCGCTTCTCATGACTCCCCAATTCAAAGACTCTCGGAAACCTCGGATTCGGGAGATGTCAATAATGCGATCGCTTCTCATGACTCCCCAATTCAAAGACTCTCGGAAACCTCGGATTCGGGAGATGTCAATAATGCGATCGCTTCTCATGACTCTCCTTCCATTCAACGAGTCTCGGAAACCTCGGATTCGGCGGAAGATATAAGTAATGCGATCGCTTCTCATGACTCCACAATTCAGAGACTCTCGGAAACTTCGGATTCGGTGGAAGATATAAGTAATGCGATCGCTTCTCATGACTCCCCAATTCAGAGACTCCCAGAAACTTCGGATTCGGTGGAAGATATAAGTAATGCGATCGCTTCTGATGACTCCCCAATTCAGAGACTCCCAAAAACTTCGGATTCGGTGGGTGTAAATAATGCGATCGCTTCTCATGACTCTCCTTCCATTCAACGAGTCTCGGAAACCTCGGATTCGGTGGAAGATATAAGTAATGCGATCGCTTCTCATGACTCCCCAATTCAGAGACTCCCAGAAACTTCGGATTCGGTGGAAGATATAAGTAATGCGATCGCTTCTCATGACTCCCCAATTCAGAGACTCCCAGAAACTTCGGATTCGGTGGAAGATATAAGTAATGCGACCGCTTCTGATGACTCCACAATTCAAAGACTCTCGGAAACCTCGGATTCGGCAGATGTTAATAATGCGATCGCTTCTCATGACTCCACAATTCAGAGACTCTCGGAAACCTCGGATTCATCTCCAATTCAGAGACTCCCAGAAACCTCTGATTCGGGAGATGTAAATAATGCGATCGCTTCTCATGACTCTCCTTCCATTCAACGAGTCTCGGAAACCTCGGATTCGGTGGAAGATATAAGTAATGCGATCGCTTCTCATGACTCCCCAATTCAGAGACTCCCAGAAACTTTGGATTCATCTCCAATTCAGAGACTCCCAGAAACTTCCGATTCGGTGGATGTAAATGCGATCGCTTTTCATGACTCCTCAATTCAACGAGTCTCGGAAACCTCGGATTCGGGAGATGTAAATGCGATCGCTTCTCATGACTCTCCTTCCATTCAACGAGTCTCGGAAACCTCGGATTCGGTGGAAGATATAAGTAATGCGATCGCTTCTCATGACTCCCCAATTCAGAGACTCCCAGAAACTTTGGATTCATCTCCAATTCAGAGACTCCCAGAAACTTCCGATTCGGTGGATGTAAATGCGATCGCTTTTCATGACTCCTCAATTCAACGAGTCTCGGAAACCTCGGATTCGGGAGATGTAAATGCGATCGCTTTTCATGACTCCTCAATTCAGAGACTCCCAGAAACTTCCGATTCATCTCCAATTCAAAGACTCCCAGAAACTTCCGATTCGGTGGATGTAAATGCGATCGCTTCTCATGACTCCACAATTCAGAGACTCTCGGAAACCTCGGATTCATCTCCAATTCAGAGACTCCCAGAAACCTCTGATTCGGGAGATGTAAATAATGCGATCGCTTCTCATGACTCCCCAATTCAGAGACTCCCAGAAACTTCGGATTCGGTGGAAGATATAAGTAATGCGATCGCTTCTCATGACTCCCCAATTCAAAGACTCTCGGAAACCTCGGATTCGGGAGATGTCAATAATGCGATCACTTCTGATGACTCCCCAATTCAGAGACTCCCAGAAACTTCGGATTCGGTGGAAGATATAAGTAATGCGATCGCTTCTGGTGATTCCACAATTCAGAGACTCTCGGACACCTCCGATTCATCTCCAATTCAGAGACTCCCAGAAACTTCCGATTCGGTGGAAGATATAAGTAATGCGATCGCTTCTCATGACTCCCCAATTCAGAGACTCCCGGAAACTTCGGATTCGGTGGAAGATATAAGTAATGCGATCGCTTCTGGTGATTCCACAATTCAGAGACTCTCGGACACCTCCGATTCATCTCCAATTCAGAGACTCCCAGAAACTTCCGATTCGGTGGATGTAAATGCGATCGCTTCTGGTGATTCCCCTTCCATTCAACGAAAATTGGACACCTCAGATTCGGGAGATGTCAATGATGCGATCGCTTCTCATGACTCTCCTTCCATTCAACGAGTCTCGGAAACCTCGGATTCGGTGGAAGATATAAGTAATGCGATCGCTTCTCATGACTCTCCTTCCATTCAACGAGTCTCGGAAACCTCGGATTCGGTGGAAGATATAAGTAATGCGATCGCTTCTCATGACTCCACAATTCAGAGACTCCCAGAAACTTCGGATTCGGTGGAAGATATAAGTAATGCGATCGCTTCTCATGACTCCAGTATTAAAAGACTCTCGGAAATTTCGGATTCGGTTGAAGATAAAAATAACATTGCTTCTTATGAATTAATTAATTTAAAAATATACGAAACTTCTTATTTGGAAAATATAAAAAAAAAGATCGCTGCTCCTGCCTCATCTCGAATTTTAAGATACACGACATCTTCGGATGCGGCTGAAGATAGAAATAATGCGATCGCTTCTGCTGATTCCGCCATTCAAAGACTATTGGAAACTTCGGATTCGGTGGAAGATATAAGTAATCCGATCGCTTCTCATTCCTCTGCAATTCAAAGACTCCCAGAAACTTCGGATTCGGTGGAAGATATAAGTAATGCGATCGCTTCTCATGACTCCCCAATTCAGAGACTCCCAGAAACTTCCGATTCATCTCCAATTCAGAGACTCCCAGAAACTTCCGATTCGGTGGATGTAAATGCGATCGCTTCTCATGACTCCCCTTCCATTCAACGACTCTCGGAAACCTCGGATTCGGTGGAAGATATAAGTAATGCGATCGCTTCTGGTGATTCCACAATTCAGAGACTCTCGGACACCTCCGATTCATCTCCAATTCAGAGACTCCCAGAAACTTCGGATTCGGTGGGTGTAAATAATGCGACCGCTTCTGGTGATTCCCCTTCGATTCAACGACAATCGGACACCTCCGATTCATCTCCAATTCAGAGACTCCCAGAAACTTCCGATTCGGTGGATGTAAATGCGATCGCTTCTCATGACTCCCCAATTCAAAGACTCTCGGAAACCTCGGATTCGGGAGATGTCAATAATGCGATCGCTTCTCATGACTCCCCTTCCATTCAACGACTCTCGGAAACCTCGGATTCGGTGGAAGATATAAGTAATGCGATCGCTTCTCATGACTCCCCAATTCAGAGACTCCCAGAAACTTCCGATTCATCTCCAATTCAGAGACTCCCAGAAACTTCCGATTCGGTGGATGTAAATGCGATCGCTTCTCATGACTCCTCAATTCAAAGACTCTCGGAAACCTCGGATTCGGGAGATGTCAATAATGCGATCGCTTCTCATGACTCCCCTTCCATTCAACGAGTCTCGGAAACCTCGGATTCGGTGGAAGATATAAGTAATGCGATCGCTTCTCATGACTCCCCAATTCAGAGACTCTCGGAAACCTCGGATTCGGGAGATGTCAATAATGCGATCGCTTCTGATGACTCCACAATTCAGAGACTCCCGGAAACTTCCGATTCGGGAGATGTCAATGATGCGATCGCTTCTCATGACTCCCCAATTCAGAGACTCCCAGAAACTTCGGATTCGGTGGATGTAAATAATGCGATCGCTTCTCATGACTCCCCAATTCAGAGACTCCCAGAAACTTCGGATTCGGCGGATGTAAATAATGCGATCGCTTCTGATGACTCCCCAATTCAGAGACTCCCAGAATCTTCCGATTCATCTCCAATTCAGAGACTCGCAGCAGCTTCCGATTCGGTGGATGTAAATGCGATCGCTTCTGATGACTCCCCAATTCAGAGACTCCCAGAAACTTCGGATTCGGTGGGTGTAAATAATGCGATCGCTTCTCATGACTCTCCTTCCATTCAACGAGTCTCGGAAACCTCGGATTCGGTGGAAGATATAAGTAATGCGATCGCTTCTCATGACTCCCCAATTCAGAGACTCCCAGAAACTTCCGATTCATCTCCAATTCAGAGACTCCCAGAAACTTCCGATTCGGTGGATGTAAATGCGATCGCTTCTGATGACTCCCCAATTCAGAGACTCCCAGAAACTTCGGATTCGGTGGGTGTAAATAATGCGATCGCTTCTCATGACTCTCCTTCCATTCAACGAGTCTCGGAAACCTCGGATTCGGTGGAAGATATAAGTAATGCGATCGCTTTTCATGACTCCTCAATTCAGAGACTCTCGGACACCTCCGATTCATCTCCAATTCAGAGACTCCCAGAAACTTCCGATTCGGTGGATGTAAATGCGATCGCTTCTCATGACTCCCCTTCCATTCAACGACTCTCGGAAACCTCGGATTCGGTGGATGATAATGCGATCGCTTCTCATGACTCCCCAATTCAGAGACTCCCAGAAACCTCGGATTCGGGAGATGTCAATAATGCGATCGCTTCTCATGACTCCCCAATTCAGAGACTCCCAGAAACTTCGGATTCGGTGGAAGATATAAGTAATGCGATCGCTTTTCATGACTCCTCAATTCAGAGACTCTCGGACACCTCCGATTCATCTCCAATTCAGAGACTCCCAGAAACTTCGGATTCGGTGGGTGTAAATAATGCGATCGCTTCTCATGACTCTCCTTCCATTCAACGAGTCTCGGAAACCTCGGATTCGGTGGAAGATATAAGTAATGCGATCGCTTCTCATGACTCCCCAATTCAGAGACTCCCAGAAACTTCCGATTCATCTCCAATTCAACGAGTCTCGGAAACCTCGGATTCGGTGGATGTAAATGCGATCGCTTCTGATGACTCCTCAATTCAGAGACTCCCAGAAACCTCGGATTCGGGAGATGTAAATAATGCGATCGCTTCTCATGACTCCCCAATTCAGAGACTCCCAGAAACTTCCGATTCATCTCCAATTCAGAGACTCCCAGAAACTTCCGATTCGGTGGATGTAAATGCGATCGCTTCTGATGACTCTCCTTCCATTCAACGAGTCTCGGAAACCTCGGATTCGGTGGAAGATATAAGTAATGCGATCGCTTTTCATGACTCCTCAATTCAGAGACTCCCAGAAACTTCCGATTCATCTCCAATTCAAAGACTCCCAGAAACTTCCGATTCGGTGGATGTAAATGCGATCGCTTCTCATGACTCCTCAATTCAACGAGTCTCGGAAACCTCGGATTCGGTGGATGTAAATGCGATCGCTTCTCATGACTCCCCAATTCAGAGACTCCCAGAAACTTCCGATTCATCTCCAATTCAAAGACTCCCAGAAACTTCCGATTCGGTGGATGTAAATGCGATCGCTTCTCATGACTCCTCAATTCAACGAGTCTCGGAAACCTCGGATTCGGTGGATGTAAATGCGATCGCTTCTCATGACTCCCCAATTCAGAGACTCCCAGAAACCTCGGATTCGGGAGATGTCAATAATGCGATCGCTTCTCATGATTCCACAATTCAGAGACTCTCGGAAACTTCTGATTCATCTCCAATTCCGAGACTCTCGGAAACCTCGGATTCGGGAGATGTTAATAATGCGATCGCTTCTCATGATTCCACAATTCAACCACAATCGGAAACTTCCAATTCGGGAGATATAACGGATGGTATATCTGATACTAATTCATTATTTTTTCAACCTAAATCAGATATAAACCCTGGTTTATCTGATAGTAATAAAACGGTTAAAGAAATGCTTATCAATGGAGGAATCCCTGAGATTCAAAGGTTTATTAAAAACATAAATAAGCCAGGATTTATTACAAAAAATAACCAGAAAAAATATGATAAAAATAAACCTTTAAATAAACAAAAATTAATGAAAAATAACCGACATAATGTTGATTTTCAACCGCGTGGTGTAGTACCACAGTCTCCGGATAATCATCAAGAATTGATGAAAAATCAGGAAAAATTAGGATTAAACCAATCAAGACTGAAAAGTTTGGTAGTACCTAAAAATAAATATATTCCAGATAATGTTCAGGTGAGTACCAAGGGTGATATTTTGTCTTCTGATTTTTACAATAAGCCATCTTCTGTTAAAGAAATGATGCAAAAAACTATTCAAGATAGAGCAAAATTAAAGCAACAAGTATCATCACAAAGGTCTCATAAAGTTGAACCATTAAACCAGCAAGATATTTATGAATTAGATGAAAATATTAAAGCCCAATATAACAGGAATTACAATGAACAGGAAAAAGCCGAATCTAAACAACAAGAAGTCGTCACATCTGAACATCTCGAAGCACTAGCTAGAGAAATATATGGCTTTATTTGTCAGCGATTTCAAGTGGAACGAGAACGTTATGGTTCCCATAGGTCTTCTGGACGTTTTCCTTGGTAAGTAAACATATTCAAAGTTTGGTTGAAATATAAAGAAAAGTTAAATTGTTATCGTATTTATCAAAAAGTATGGTATTATCATAAATAATTGACTATAAAAAGTCCGAATCTTAATTATGTATCATCTTGATTGTTGTTAAATTTTACAAGTGGCTTAATTATGACAAAAGAGAATTCATGGCTCAGTAATTTGGCTAAGGATGTCGCGACAAGTACAGCCGATATTGCCTTGCTTCAAGAAGCAGCTAGATATGACAAAATTCGAGATCAGCAGTATTTAGCTCTAGAGACAAGGAAAGAGTCTGACGCCAGTTCTCTTTATCAAAGATCTGGGTTCAAAAGTGGTAAATTGGTCAAAGCTGCTCTGATTCCTAGAAGTGGAGAAGGCGCTAAAATTATCAGGTTCCAGTTTAACCCTACAGACTTGCAGTTAAGTAGGTCTGTTTCGATTGAAGATATCAAGGGAGCGCGGACAAGTAGAGGTTTACCGAAGGTGAACTTTGGTTTTGTAGAACCCTACCAATTGACGTTAACTGATCTGGTGTTTGATACCTATGAAACCGGTGAAAATGTATTGAATAAAATCCAGCCTATTCTGGATACTGTAGACTTCAGTTCTTTTAAAGATCCATTTAGTAAAGAAGGCGGCTACAGTGAAAGATTGGTCAAAGCTAGTGTTACTAATACTGTAATTCAATCGGCTGTATCTAGCCTGTCTAGTAACTTGTTAGGGGTGAATGCGAATGCCATGGAGGTGGCTGAATATGGTGGGGGAGATATTGAAACACAAGCCCTAGAGCTGCGACGACCCCCGGTTTACTACTTAATTTGGGGGGATAAAAATTATATGCGTTGTATGGTGGAAAGTTTAGATTATAAATTGACGATGTTTAAACCAGATGGTACACCAGTACGCGCCCGAGTGACGATTAAGCTGAAAGAAGTGGATCTGGGGGTTGCCGATCGCAGTTTTAGTGAGCGTCGTAAAATTATCAGTAAATAATAACATATCATTGTAGCCATGGCAAGCGATCGCAGTCTGTATGTTTCCAGTCCTCTGTTGCAAATTGAAGGAGCCGACCAATCATCCCTGTCGGCTTTAATGAATGATTTGCTGCAAATTTCGGTAGAAGAGAGTTTGCACCTACCGGGGATGTTCACACTGGCTATCAATAATCCCTACGTTCCGGTAGATGACGAAAGCCAAACATGGCAACACGATCCCCTGCTACAAATTGGCAAAAAAGTCAAGATTGGTTTTCAAGGTAGCACAACGGAGTCGCCAGAATTCAACCAAGAACAAAAAGACTACATTATCGAAGGCGAAATTACCGCGATTGAAACCCACTTTACCAGCGACACCCAAGCACCGATTATAGTTCGGGGTTATGACATTTCCCATCGTCTGCACCGAGGGCGTTATAACCGTTCTTTCCAGGACTATACCGATAGTGATATAGTTGTCAAAATCGCGAGAGAAGTCGGAATTGAGCAAGGGAGAATCGATCCGAGCGGAGAAAAACAAGCCTACGTTTTTCAGGAAAACCAGACCAATATGGAATTCCTGCGGGACAGAGCGGCTAGAATTGGATTTGAATTATTTGTTCAAGATGGGAAACTATTTTTCCGTCGCCCCCAGGGAGGGGATATTTTGAGACTGAAATGGCTAACAGACTTTGAAAGTTTTCGAGTCCGAGTCACCAGTGCGGAACAGGTTGACTCAGTGGAAGTGCGAAGCTGGGATTATACTAGAAAACAGCCGATTGTCTCGGTAGCCGATCGCTCGGAAAAAATCACTCAAATCGAGGGTAATTCCCAGGAGGGGTGGTCGAGTCAGTTTCAACGGAGGTCATCAGGTGGCGCTCCCTTAACCACGGGACTTTTTGGCAGCAACTTCCCGCCGCCGAAAATGATTGTTGTAGATCAGCCTGTTTCCAGTCCCAAAGCGGCGGACTTGATGGCTCAAGCCCTCTATAACGAACTCGAGGGAGAATTTGTGCAAGCCGACTCCCATGCTCCGGGAAACCCGAATATTCGGGTAGGGAAAGTGGTGGAATTAACTGGAATGGGGCGTTATAGCGGTAGATATTACATTACCGAAACCCGCCACCTGTATCAAGAAGGGAGATACAGCACGGAATTTAGTGTGAGGGGGTTACGGGGCGGTTCAATTTTGACAACCCTTTCCCCCAAAATAGGTTTGAAACCGGGGCAAACCCATCTAGTGGGTATTGTTACTCATAACTATGACCCAGAGGGTCTTGGGCGTGTGCGAGTGAAATTTCCGACCCTGACCCCAGAAGGGGACGGGAGCGCCCACGCCAGCGCCTGGGCTAGGGTTGTGGGTCTTGGTGCTGGACGAAACCGAGGCTTTTACTGTCTCCCAGAAATTAATGATGAGGTGCTAGTGGCTTTTGAACATGGAGATATCCACCGTCCATACTGCATTGGTGGGGTATGGAACGGCAAGGATAGTCCCCCAGACCCGGTTGAGGAGACTATTTCTAATCGGGGGAAAGTGCGGCTGCGAAGTTTCACTACTCCCAGCGGCCATAAAATCCAGTTTGTGGAGGAGGATCTAAGTCGGACTAGCCAGGATGGGGTGTATATTCAAACCAGTGGCGGTCATCAAATTAGGCTTAATGATAGCGATCGCAGTATAGAGATAGTGACATCTGGCCATCAGCGCATCCGCATTGATGATCGTACCCGCAAAATTGACATTCAAACTGCTAACGTCAACGTGACCGGAGCTGTAACAGCCGCGGCTTTAATGGTCGGCGGGACGGGGGGGATGAATGTGGCCGATGCGATCGCTAATTTGGCGGCGCAGCAACAACAGCAACAACAGCAGTTTCAGGATTATGTTAGAACCCAAGAGGCGCGCGACCGCAGCCAAAACCAAACCACCGCCGCCCTCAACAACCAGCTTCAGCAACAGCAGCAGAACTTCCAGAACTTCCTCAACCAACAAAACCAGCTAGACCAACAGGAAAACATAACCACAGAGGAACTCAGACGACAAGTACAGGAGGCGCAAGCACAGGCTAGGAATATGAGGTTTTGATATAGCAATGGGCGATCGCCTATTAACCAGGGAACCGCATCGCTGGAAAGAGCTTGACAGAGTAGGCGATTTCCTGGTATTTTGTCGGCATAAACCCAATAATTGAGTATTCAAAAACATAATTTTTGTCCCCATCCGATCAGATCAAAGTGGTTTTTCAGTTTCCGAAAAGGGGAGACCATCAAGGCAGAAGAAAACATCAAACCAGCCAAAAGTTTGTCTGAGTAAATGAGACGATGCCCAAATCCAATTTGCGCCCCCACGTCAAGTTAAATGCTAACCAGCCTACAAAACCCCTTAGTTAAGCAAATTCGCCAGTTACATACAGCCAAAGCCAGACGAGAGGAGGGACTATTCATCCTAGAAGGAACCCACCTAATAGAGGCGGCTTGTGCTGTGAATTGGGAGATCATCACCCTTTGCTGTACCCCCCAATGGCAGGAACGTCACCCGGAACTGTGGGAATTGGCAGTAAAAACGGCAGATCGCACTGAACAGGTGAGCGATCGCCTGATAGTAGCCATGACCACCACAGTCAACCCTGACGGAGTAGTAGCGATCGCCCGCCGCCAAGACCAAACCCCAGTTCCCATCACCAGTTTAGGCCTAGTCCTAGAAACCGTGCAAGATCCTGGCAACCTAGGAACCATGATCCGTACAGCCACAGCCGCCGGAGTTGAGGGATTATGGTTAAGTAGTGATAGCGTTGACCCAACCCATCCCAAAGTCCTCCGCGCCTCTGCTGGTGCTTGGTTTGAGGTTCCCATAGCCGTCCATTCCGACCTGATCACCCAACTAAGCAATAGTCAGAAACAGGGTATACAAGTTGTAGCCACCCGCGCGGACGCTTCCCTAAGCTACTGGGAAATTGACTTGCGCCAACCTACAGCGATCGTCTTGGGAAATGAGGGTTCTGGCTTATCCCCAGATTTAAACAGCCTCGCTGACTATCATATTAGGGTCCCTCTGTTGGGGAATGTTGAATCTCTGAATGTGGCTATTTGTGCAGCCTTGATATTATATGAAGCGCAGCGTCAACGACTCGACACTTAACCCGCCTTCCAGTTAATCTTCCTCTGATTTTGTTTCCCGGAGAGTCTCTGAACTAGAAGGGTGTTCCTGTCGGCTTTCCAAAAACTGCTCAATGTCCGAAATAGCCTCCTCAAGTTCCGACAGACTAATAGGACTCGAAGGATAATGATCTCTCCGGCGTTCCACGGGGGAATGATCGAGAGAGAGGGCTTCCTCCGATGACTCATTTTCTTGTTGGAATGCCTCAAGTAACTCCTGTTGAAAGGATTTAACGAACTCTTCGGCAGCATGACGACGCATATCGCGCTGGTGTTTATCCGTCATGATCAACTCCTATTAGGGGTGGAGATAGGTTTTAGCAGCCTACCCCTGCCATTCCAAACTGTGCCATAGCACAGCATCCCCATACTATACCGCAAAACTGACTCATGGCGATAACCTAGCGTCATGACATCAACAACAACCCAAAAGCTATCGGTTTCTCCTGTCGTCGGGCTTGAAGTCGGTTAGCTTTGGGGAAAACCAGCCCCGGAATGTCCCGTGACGCACACAGATTGGCTATTCTCTAAAGGTTACTATAACTTTGATGAGCGATGAAATTTAGTGATCTCCTACAGCAATTAAAAGATGGAGTAGTTAGCGACAGTCTCGAATTGAGCGATCGCACAGATCCCGTTATTCATGGTGTAGCAGCCATTGATGAGGCTCAGGCTGGTACTCTCAGTTATATCGAAGGACAAAAGTTTGCCCATTATTTGGCTACCACGAAAGCTGATGCGGTGATTTTGCCTGTTGATGAGGCTTTACAAGCTCAAGCGATCGCAAAAGGACTAGCTTGGATGTCCACAGAATCCCCACGTTTACTATTTGCGAGGGCGATCGCCTTATTTTATCAACCCTATCATCCTAGGTCGGAAATTCACCCCACAGCAACCATTGCACCTGATGTTAAACTCGGTTCCCGTGTGCATATTGGTCCCCATGTAGTGATTCGGTCTGGGGCGAAAATCGGCGATGATGTCTGTATTCATCCCAATGTCGTCATTTATCCCCAAGTTCAAATTGGCGATCGCACAATACTCCATGCTAACTGTACTATCCACGAACGTACTGAGATTGGCGCAGATTGCACTATTCATAGTGGCGCAGTCATTGGCGCTGAAGGTTTTGGCTTTGTCCCCACCCCAGACGGTTGGCTAAAAATGGAACAATCAGGAATTACGGTACTTGAAAATGGCGTGAGTGTAGGTTGTAACAGCACCATAGACCGTCCAGCCGTCGGAGAAACTCGTATCGGGAGCCAGACCAAATTAGATAATTTAGTCCATATTGGTCATGGCTGTAAGATTGGTTCTGGTTGTGCTTTCGCCGCGCAAGTCGGGTTAGCTGGTGGTGTCACTGTTGGCGATCGCGTTATTCTCGCCGGTCAGGTGGGAATTGCTAATCAAGCTAAAATTGGTAATGGTGCGATCGCTACCGCGCAAGCTGGTATTCACAGCGATGTTAAACCAGGCGCTATTGTCTCAGACTCCCCAGCCATTGACAATAAACTTTATCTGAAAAATTCCGCCATTCGTAAACGACTCCCCGAAATTTATCAAACCCTCAAACATATTCAGCGCCACCTCGGCTTGGATCAATAAAATAGGGGGTTTCATACCATAATGACTCTCCCGGCGGGAACTTCAGTATAGTTAGATCGGGCTGCTATACTGTTTTCCCTCCCCCATCTCCCTTGGATATCTGCTAATTTGTAACAGGCTTTTTTAGAACTTGGATAACTGTAACAGGCTTTTTTAGAACTTGGATAACTGTAACAGGCTTTTTTAGAACTTGGATTAGACCATAATTGCCGAATATTGTGCAACTGTCTTCAGTGCCACAATTGATGCTAAACAGCTAAGATTGAATGATTGACGTATTAAAAAAGATTTCTAGCCCAATAGATATCCCCAGATAAGGCTCACAGATACCGATAATCTAACTGTGTTTGTCAAAATGATTGTTTTAAAGATATTATGGTGTTTGATGCGGGTAAAAACTGCATCAGGCATCCTTAGTTAACTCGGAATCACCCAAAAATATCTGTCATGTTACCATTACCGGACTAAGGAAATGGTTAGCTGAACTTGAGAAGGTTTACTGATTCATAGATAATTAAGGAATGCTACAGAGTAAGTTTATTAATACTTCCGAGTTATAAAAGGTATTTCGCAATGTCACAAGCAGCAACAACCCCGTTAGTCGGAAAGGATTTGCTTCAAAAAGTCAAAGAACTTTCAGATATTCCCCGGCGAGAAACCGCCAGACTGTGCGGGTATTACACCATAAAAGATGGTGAAGTCAGGGTGAATCTCACGGATTTTTATGATGCTTTACTGGAAGCGCGGGGAATTCCCTTTAATTCAGAGACTCCCAAAGACGGTAGGGGTCGGGATGCTACCTATACGGTCAGTGTTCACAAAAATGGTCAAATTGTGATCGGCTCGACTTATACTAAGGAAATGGGATTGGGAACAGGTGATGAGTTTGAGATTAAACTAGGATATAAACACATCCATCTGATTCAGGTCCAAGAAAACGGTAAAGTAACCAGTTGGGCTGAATCAGAGGAAGAATAGTAATCAAGAGAGTTCCCACCGGATGGTTAGTGGGACTCTTGCTGATACCGGTTTCGGGGGAAATTTCTGATGATTGATTCGACAATTGCATTACACCCATCATTCACCCCGGTCTATGGTCCGGTGTCCTCCTGGCGTTATGGGCGATCGCTAGGAATTGACCCAATTGGGGTGGTTTCTACCTGTTCATTTAACTGCGTTTACTGTCAGCTTGGGGAAATTGAACAGAAAACGAGCGATCGCATGATTTATGTACCATGCGCCGAGATTTTGACCAGCCTAGAAAATTTTGCCCCCTGGTCGGTAGATGTGATTACCCTCAGCGGTAGTGGTGAACCGACATTGGCCGCGAATTTGGGAGAAATTTTAACAGGAATTAAGACCTTGACCGCGCGCCCTACTCTAGTTCTGACTAATGGTACTACCTTAAATGACCCCCAGGTGCGATCGGATTTGGCGATCGCAGATAAAGTATCTATCAAACTAGATGGGGTATCATCAGACCAACTCAGACGGGTGAACCGACCTGTCCCCGGTATAGACTTCGACCACATTATCGCCGGACTACTGGAATTTCGCCAGCACTATCAGGGAGAAATAGGGATTCAAACCATGCTGCTTTCTCCTTGGGACGAGTCTACCAGAAGAGAGTATATTAGCTTAATAACTGCTGTTGCACCTAGGGAAATCCAATTAAACACCCCTACCCGTCCTAAACCAGTACAACGACAACTCGATGGTCGTGAAAACCATACATCAAGCGCCAATCGTCCTTATCAAGTGCGCGCGCTGCGTTGCGTAGTTCCCGAAATTCTGCACCACTTCGCCCAAGAAATTGAGCAAAAAACAGGTATTATGGTCAGAACAGCGCCAATTCCTGCCACAGTTTAAGTTGAGAATTGTCGCTAATTGGCGGGTGTTGTTGATTAGAGGGGGATTCACTGGTTCCGAACTAGATATTTCGGGAAATATTTTTCTAAGTATGGTAGTCTATGGAGCATGATTTAATCTCAAATTAGGTTAACATTTGACGGCAATACGGTATAATACCAAGTATGGGTGCGAGACGTTTAGGAGTGAAATAGGGATGCAATGCCCGAAATAGCCTCCTAGTGGGACTTCCACCCCTTTGTGGAATATAAGGGATTCACATCCCTGACCATCCCATAACTGTTTATATGTCCCGACGCTTGGAGAAATCTGAGCAAGGCAGGGGACTCAAGGTCATAAACAAACTGAGAAATCAGGGAGTAGAGAGTAAAGGCGATAGCCACCCCCAGTTTCAGGATACACAACCTTGGGATTGAAGCGGGGAACGGAAGGCGTGAAGTAGAACCTACTACCAAATGCGACCACTGCCAACCATCCATGACTAGGGAAACCGAATGTCTGGCTTGAACCATCGTCATTATTGAGTAGCGTAATAGGTTGCCACGCTGCGCTCAAAAGAGCAAGGGGAAAAGTAGGGTTTTCCATACAACACCTACACAGACCTTTTTAAGTACCCCGGTGGAAAGGACAAGTCTAAAGATGGAATGCCCATATAAACGGAACGTTTAAACCCCTTTTTTTAGGCTCTCGGCAGGTACATCTTGTTGAGTAGTGAAAGTGTAATCGTATGCCTTTAAGGGGAAGGGATGTGACTGAAAGCCAATGCCTAATTGTAATGGTTAGGATATGCCCACTAGTCACGGTGTAGATATAGTTACTGCAATCAACAGGAGTTTAACGGCGAAAGCGAGTTTAAACACTACGATGTTGTATTTAGCTCCAAAAGTTGAAGTACAAAAGCAGGGGTTGGTAACCCTGTTCCCGTTGCCAAGGGGTATCTACATCAGGAGCCGTGTGATGCGAAAGTATCAAGCACGGTTTTGAATGGGAGTAGGGGAAGGCGACTTCCCTCTCGACCCCTACCTGCGAGACCTTCGGGTATGAAATCGAGCTGAAATGGGCGTGGGGACTACCCGGTGAGGACTTCAACCCCTTGGTTAATTGGGTCGCATCCCTGGCTATCCCATAACACAGCCTGATTTTTTTGCCCCCCTTCGAGACTTCCAATATGGTTGCCAAGGTGAAGCGTCTAATCAGGTCTAAGACTGCCCGCGCCATGCTGAAATGGGCGCATTATCGATTCAAACTAACCCTGAGACATCAAGGGGAAATAACTGAACAGTTGTAGATGTGACCGAAGAATACACCAGCAAAACCTGTACTCACTGTGGTCATGTCCATTCCCAGCTAGGTGGCTCAAAAGTGTTCCGATGTCCGGAGTGCGGGTTCAATCTACCACGGGACTGGAACGGTGCTTTGGGAATCTTTCTAAAAGCTTTGCGGGATACCGCCTCTGTTACCTTAACGGGTAATAGTGCTATCGTCGCATTGTCCGGGAACAACCGGAAAAATGTCGCGTAAATGTATCAGTTAAGCCATAACCAAAGGTGGTTTGCCGAACTATCAAGTAGCTGACTATAGCTATATTGCAGTCAGCAGTTGAATAGGCCACCAGAATGGACTCAACAATAGCGCTTTTAACCTAAGTGTTAAAGGCTCAATGAGTGACACATCATCTGGCGTGATTACTTCACTTCAGATGGTGCCATACTCAGAAACTTCCCGCCCTTGGCAGGATTTTTCTGGGTTGAATGTATCTGTGTCAGAATAGATATAAACTGCATAGAGCGGGAACCATGACATCATACGCAACCTCGACCGCCAAATCTGAAATGAGCGAACTCCGGCGACTGAAAAGTTTGCTACCCCCTGAATTACAGAGTTGGGTAACTGTGGAGAAAACCATTGAGGTTAACCCGCTATTGATTCGCTCAGAAGAAATTGGCAAAGATCAAGTAGAGATTCAAATTGATTTAGTTCGCTGGGAACAACTAGCCCTAGACCAGCGTAACCTGTTATTTTGGCACGAAGTCGCCCGCATTCAAAATGATACTATCCCCAGAGATGGCTGGGAAATGGCAGCCCTGGCTATTGGTTTAGGGGGTGCGGTGGGAGAACTGTGGGTACAGGATGGACTGCTGTTATTGCTGGCTCTGGCTCTGTGTGGAGTTTCTGGCTATCGCTTGTATCAGAAAAATAATGGGGAGCGAACCCTTATCGAAGCGATCGAAGCTGATGAAAAGGCGATCGCGATCGCATCTCGTTTTGGTTATACACTCCCCAACGCCTACAAGAGCCTTGGTAGTGCCTTAAAGACGTTAATTGAACAAACACCCAAAAAGCGACAAAGAGCCCGTTATGAAGCACGTTTACAGGCTCTCAAGCGCAGTGCGGCTAAAGCTAAAGCCAGGGTGAAAGGTAGTAGTCCAGATTCTTCATCCTCCAGTTCCGAGAGCATTTACGGATAATGGATGATCATGTAGGGGCGGGTTCCAATGTTCAGCCTATCTGGAGGCGAGAAGATTGATAAACCCGCCCTCTGTCTCGGCTCTGTGGGTTCGACAGTGGCGACTATCTGGGGGCGAGAAGATTGATAAACCCGTCCTCTGTCTCGGCTCTGTGGGTTCCACGGCGGCGACTATCTGGGGGCGAGAAGATTGATAAACCCGCCGTTTGGGGTGACGGAAGAGATCCGGCGAGGATAAGTAGATATACTGCGTGAAGCGGACTTGATATGATGCGAATATGTTAGAACCGAGTTTGTCAGTAAACTATGCCCTATCCGGTCCCGCCTCCTGAACCACCAGCGATTATCGAAACCCTTGTTAACCCAAGCCCCAATCAACCGCCCTCATATCAGAGCTGGAATCAACCGGAGTCTGGTTCAAAAGGATATATACAGCATAATCAAACGATCTCCTACGTTCTACCATCATCCTACGTTCTACCATCAAGCCCAAGCTCGGAAATAAAGCGCGAATCATCAGCAGCCCTTTTGGGTGAGCCCATTACCCGTAACTGGTCAGATATTTACGGGAACACGGGATTGTATCTAATTCCGAACACTGGACAAAGGGAATTAGAATTTCCCCAAAATGCGATCGCCTCCTCATCGAGTTACGGGATTAATAGCAGCCAAAAATTTACACATTTCGATCCCCATCGTCCCCTATACCTAGCCCAAACAGAACCTACCCCGTCAGAGGAGATTGAGATACCAGTAATTCCCCCCACAGACTTAGTAGAAGTCACAGCCGCCGAACAGGAATTTGACCAACAGCGACAAATCATCACGGCTAGAGGGAATGTCAGAATCAGATTTAGAGAAACCCTGATCGAAGCAGACCAAGCCCAAGTCAACCTTAGCACCCGTCAAACCGCCGCCAGGGGAAATGTCGCCCTACAAAGGGGGGAACAACTGGTTCAGGGGAGCCAGATGGAATATAACTTTGTGCGTAGTACCGGAGTCATCTACGAAGCGAGAGGAGTAGTTGTCACCCAATCGACCGCCTCTGACTTTGACATAGAACAACCAACCAACCTGACCCCTGCGCCCATTTTTTCCGGGTCTCTGTCAGATACCCTGACGGAAGCGCAACCAGTGACGGAAGTTACCACCACCGGAGAGACTCAAATCCAGGTAACTGGTGCTGCTTTCCCACAAGTTGGGGGGACTGTAAATCGTTTAAGGTTTGAAGCCGAACGCATCGATATTCAACCTAACGGAGAATGGGAGGCTACTAATATCCGCATTACTAATGACCCTTTTTCGCCCCCGGAATTGGAACTTAGGGCGGATAATGCTCAATTAAGGCGGATCTCTCCCCTACAAGATGAACTGCTGACAAGTCGATCGCGTCTAGTGTTCGACCAACGTTTCTCGATACCGCTATTTCGCGATCGCACTATTATTGACCGTCGCCAAAGGGAACCGAGTCCCCTAGAATTTGGCTATGACCTGAGAGACCTCGATGGTTATTTCGTCCAGTGGAACCTAACCCCCATTGAAGTAGGACCGTTAGAATTAAAAGTAGCTCCCCAGGTGTTACTACAGCGGGCTATTTCGGAAAGTTTATCGCCACTTGACCCTCGATTTTATGGCTTGAACACCCGCTTATCTGGTCGCATTACCCCCACTACTTCAATAGAGGGACAGTTCAAAATTAGTAACTTTGAAGACTTCCCCAACCTAGGGGAAAACGCCTACAGGGGGAGATTAAGGGTTCGCCAATCATTAGAAGATTACACGCTCACCGGGGAATATAGCTATCGGGAACGGATATTTAACGGAACTCTGGGGTCACAAACGGTACACCGTAGTTTTGGCGCGGTTCTGACAGTACCTAATATCTTGATCGGACCATCAGGAGGATATGTTAATTTTCAAACCGGCTACCAAGCCATAGAAGCGAATACCGATCGCTTTGACCTTCTGGAGGCGGAACGCGAAAACGATCGCATCAGTCGCCAACGCTTTCAAACTGTTGGTACTCTGATCTATCCAATTCCCCTGTGGAATGGTTCGGCTCTCCCTGCTACGGCTTCCGAGGGACTCAGATACACTCCCAGACCTGTCATCCCCTTTGTGCGTCTGGTGGGAATTGCTAGAGGAGTGGCTAGTCTGTATTCTGAGGATGAATCCCAATTCTATCTTAGTAGTAGTGTGGGTATTCAAGGACAGCTAGGGCATTTTTCCCGCAGCTATCTGGACTATACGGGTTTCAGTGTATTCTATACTCAAGTGGCGATCGATGGTGCATCTCCCTTTTTATTCGATCGCATGGTAGATCAAAGAATCCTCACTTTGGGATTAGTTCAGCAAATTTATGGAGGGTTAAGGGGTGGTGTAGAATCAGCCATTAATTTAGATAGCGGTTTAGCCTTAAATTATGAATTTACCTTAGAATACAGTCGGCGCACCCATGGTGTCATCCTCAGAATTAATCCTGTCCAAAGACTGGGAAGTTTCAGTCTTAGGATTAGTGATTTTAACTGGACTGGGGATTCACCCCCTTTTGATGATTAGCCGTATGAGCCTATCACCCGCAGAACAAGCCGAAGTCCTGCTTAATCATTACAGTTTTGATCTAGAGGGAAAAACCTCAAGTCAAATTATTATAAATTGGTCGGAAATATATGATGTGAATTGGCTGCATCTTGCTGTCATCGAAGCTCTCTATTTGGGGCGTTATAAATCTATTTCAGTCCAGCAAATACTAGAGCTATGGAAACGCCGCAATCAGCCAATATATCACTTTAATTCAGAGTTTGAGCGCTTAATTTGCAATAAATTACCCCATGCTTTTAAGGATTATAAAATTGTTGAAAATTCCATACAAGAAATCAAAGGGAAGGAAAATCCACCTGTAAACGAAATACCAGCTCCGGAAAAACCAGTTATTGAATCTCTCCCAGTGAGTGAGATCACCCCGACTCTGACGCTCCACTATTCAGACTTTTGTGCCAAATTGCAAGCTATTATCGAAAATAGTCAAACTGATGAATAATAGATACAGTTTGTTCGGAAGTCGCTTCAAAAATTACCCTGACCCTAAAGCCCTCTCCCCGGGGGGAGAGGCACTTAGACAAGTAAGCCATGATGACTGAAAGGGCTGTATTTCAAAGCAGAGACAAGTGGTAGCTTGTCTCTACGACGGGGAGCCATTTAGCTGGGGTAATTATCAATTATCAATTGTCAATTGTCAATTATGATGTAGGGGCTGATTACCCAGGGAATATTAAAGGGGTTATGTTTTTTTACTTTAAACCCATGCGAATTTCCGAGCAAAAAGAAGCCAAAGCCAATCCATTACTATAATGAACAATACTGGTTCGCAGGCGTAGATTAGGAATCAAATACCAGATCCTCTCCTCAGCTTTAAACTGATCAGACTCAAGCCATAAAGTCAAAACATCATCCTTACCCATGAGATAACGACCCATTAATTGAGTCTGGCGATCGCCCCCCTGCTGCAAAAGTTTTCCTTGTAGGGGACTGTCGCTGACGACTAGGGGAACCAAAACCGCCGAACCTCGTTGCTGATCAGGATTTGATTCTATAGTCCCTTCCCAAGTCAACTTTAAACCCTTAGCTACCAATGCCGTGTCAACGCCATGATGGGAGCAGATGTCTATAACAATAGCATCATCAGGGGAAAGGGCTTCCATGACCAAATTAGATTTACCCGCCTCCAGGCTACCGGAAGTCAAATTGTGTACAGTCCGCTGAGAAAACCACTTTCCCGCACTCAACTCAAAAAATTCGACAATATCCATGATTTTCGTCCATTGCAATTAACCAACAAATAGCTTAAACACTTTGGTTATTCAACACAACTGCTAAAAAGGCGGACCGGATAACTGATAAACTGTGGATTGGTTCAATACCCAAGGAGAACACTGGAAGTGGCAATCGAAATCGGTCAACGAGTCAAAGTCCGGCGCATTAGAGATCGCATACCGGGAAATATCGTTACTCAACTCAAGCAAAATCCATTTGGAACTGTCAAAGGCTTTAAAATGGTCGATGGCAGTGGTATTGGTTTTGTCGTCCAATTTGAAAATAGTCTATCGACTTGGTTTTTTGAAGATGAGCTAGAAAATGCTTAATGACAATCCATTATCCGCGATCAGCGGCTCAGGTGCGGTTCCTGGGATAGGATAAATAACTAATCCATGAGCGATCGCGTAAGGCTTAGGTAGCATATATCGCCTCTCATGGGGGGGTTTTACCTAGACTGCGCGATCGCCAACCATATAGGAAATCATTGATGGCTGTGATTCTGACATTTTTGGGTAAGGGTGGTACAGGTAGAACTACAATGGCGATCGCCACCGCTAAAGGACTCGCCGCCCAAGGTAAAAGGGTTTTACTGGCCACCTCCGACAGCGGGCCAGGACCATCCCTGCTACTGGGAACTCCTTTGACTACGACACCCACCCCTGTAGAAACTAACCTAAAAGCAGTACAATTCCAGTGCGCTGCTTTACTGGAAAGCAGTTGGGAACAACTCAAGACACTAGAGGCGCAATACCTACGCACTCCCTTTTTTAAAAACGTCTACGGTCAGGAATTGGGGGTATTACCAGGAATGGATAGCGCCCTAGCCCTCAATGCCCTGAGAGAATATGATCATAGTGGCGATTATGATGCGATCGTCTATGATGGCAATAACAGCCAGGAAACATTAAGGATGCTGGGAATGCCAGAAATTCTCAGTTGGTACATCCGAAGATTTCGGCAGGTATTTCTGGACTCGGACTTAGGAAAAGCACTATCTCCATTTGTGCAACCCATTGCTAGTACGGTGTTAAGTGTGGATATCTCTGGGGATACCTTCGCCGGACCTACTAAAGAAATGAGCAATGTTCTGGAACAGGGAAAATCCGCAGTATCAGACCCTAACCGAGTTAGTGCTTATCTGGTGACTACGGAAGATGAAGTGGCGCGGGCTACGGCTAGTTACCTATGGGGAAGCGCTCAACAGGTAGGCTTAACTGTGGGTGGTATTCTCCTCAACCAGAGCCAACAAACCAGCTATTTGGCTGACAGCTTCGCCCCCCTGACGGTTACAGCCATTCCAGAAGCTGCTTCCAACTGGGAAACTTTAATCAAAGCCCTACCGGACTTTAGCCAAGCCACCAGCGCCCCGCGTTCCATCTCTATTGATGTCGCGCGCCGTCATGTCACCCTATTTTTACCAGGATTTGATAAAAAACAGATCAAACTCACCCAATATGGTCCTGAACTGACTATTGAGGCTGGAGATCAACGCCGTAATATTTTGCTACCTCCTTCCCTGACTGGTCAACCTGTAACTGGGGCTAAATTTCAAAATGGCTATCTGATTGTTTCTCTTTGACCTCATGGTAGGGTGCGTCAGAAAAATTTCTAATAATTAATACCAGAAAAATCTGACCTGACGCACCACAAATGCGACTGCTGAATCGACCCCTACGGCGATCAGCCCAACTAACTTGTCTGATACATTTACGCGACATTTTTCCGGTTGTTCCCGGACAATGCGACGATAGCACTATTACCGGTTAAGGTAACAGAGGCGGTATCCCGCAAAGCTTTTAGAAAGATTCCAAAAGCACCGTTCCAGTCCCTGGGTAGAGTGAACCCACACTCAGGACATCGGAACACTTTTGAGCCACCTAGCTGGGAATGCACATGACCACAGTGAGTACAGGTTTTGCTGGTGTATTCTTCCGTCACATCTACAACTGTAGTTCCAGTTATCTCGGCTTGATGTCTCAGGGTTAGTTTGAATCGATAATGCGCCCATGTCAGCATGGCGCGGGCAGTCTTAGACCTGATTAGACGCTTCACCTTGACAACCATATCGGAAGTCTCGAAGGTCGGCAAAAAAATTAGGCTGTAGTTGTGAGTCAAGTAGTGAGCAATTTGTTTGTGGGCTTCATCAACTAGATTGCGGATTTTGGTTCTCATTCGTTGAGCCGCTTGCCTCATCCGTCGCCTTCTTGAACGACAGGGTTCCTTGGCGATTCGGCTCATCAAATCATCCAAATGTTGACATAGCCTAGTAATGCGTCCAATATCCCCGGAGCCCAATTCCAGAAATCGTGAACCATCAAACCCGGTCATAAAAGTTCGGACGCCCGGGTCTAATGCAATCACGCCAGTAGCGTCAGTTGGGGTAACGGCAACTGGTTCAGGGAAAATCGCCAACCATCGACCTTTGGTAAACACCAACTGAGTCCCTTGCCCGCAAGCTTTAGGGATGGGTTCGGAAACCATGAAAATTAATCCTTTCGTTAGTCTTGGATACCAACTCCCTGAAGAGAAATTAGCATCGTTAAACTTGATGGCTTGAGAACTAGCCCGACAGCTCCTAAACCTTGCGCCAGGACTGGCTGAAAAGGCGAGATAGGCATCAAAGATAGCATTCTGCCGAATATGGCCGGGTGTTTCTTTGACCCATGCAGGCAAGTCGCTCTGCATCACTTCGTTGCGTAATTTCAGTTTGCTTAGTTGTTTACCACTCCGGGATAATGCAATTGCTTGGTTGTAGCAATACCGACAAGCGGCCAGCCATTTACGCCAGACTTGATTTAGCTCGGGGCTGGGGTAAATCCGGATCTTCTTTGACCTGAGTTTTGTATTTACTCCGTCCGTATAATCTGGAGCTAAAGCAGTGGAGGAGGGCGAGGATGTCCTCAACCATTTCTGGTTCTGGACTGAGACTTGTCTCGTTGAGAACCATGAGTGAGCAACTGTTTTGCTCACAGAGCCATCGAAACAAGTCAAATCCCCATATTGCCAATCAGTCTGGGTGGGCAACGACAACCATGCGGACATCTCCTGACAATTGATGTCCCAGTAAGGCCAGCATTTTCTTTCCCTTGAAGTTGAGCCCGCCTCGGATTTCTGAGACGACTTCTGCTTCGGGGTAGAGGTTGGACAGTGCGGCTACCTGTCGGTTGAGGTCTGACTGCTGGGCGCGGCTACTAACTCTGGCATAGATAACGACTTTGCGTTTGTCACTGCCTGATTTGGCAGTATATGACTCAACGTTGTATCGTCGTTGCCCAGCGGGGGTTCTGATGGTCTCGATTGAGCCATTGTCGTCCCATCTGCGGAGTGTTCTTTCATGGACTCCAAGGATTTGGGCGGCTTCCTTGGGTTTGACATATCTGGCAATAGGTTTATCCTCAACTCTTCTCGCTTATTAGACCCTATTGCCCTAAAATATTAACCTAATTTGAGATTAAATCATGCTCCAAATAGCTTTTATTGCGATCGAGAGGGGTTTGGTTTGAGTTGGGCAATTAGGACTTGCTGCATTGGGGATTAGCTTTAACGGTTTCTCAGAGATGGGATTTGATGATATTTTTGGTGGAATTTCCACCAACGACTGAGGGGAAAGTAGACTACAGGAGCCAATAAACTACTGAGTATGGCTGAACTGATGGCAATTTTTTGGCGATCGCTCCAAATGTCTGCCAAATCATTTGTAATGGTTCCTAAGCCCCATTGGCTAAATTGTAAGGCTCTGATCATCTCGACAATGATCGCCATGCCAAATACAATCATAGCCACGGAGATAAAATCTTCTTGGATATTCTTGAGCACCAATTTAGAAAGTACGAAGGTGATGACAGCAGCAATGACTAATGGAACCGCATGGCTTGGCTGTGGGGCGCTGATGCTATCACTTAGGAAACCCATAACTAAACCAGCAATAATAGCTTGTGGAAGCGATCGCCTGAGACTCCAAGCTACTAACCAGATGACCGGCCAATTAGGACCAATACCAAACATATCAACACCAGGGACTTCAACCAGCATCAATAAAATACAGGCGATCGCAGAACCCACATTAATCAGAGCATTGAGTAATTGGCCAGTTGTGATATACATTTAAATCTTAAAAATTGGATTATCCAAATCATTTGTATGGGGGGGTTTACCAATCATCTGAACTCGCCCCTACTCTGGGGGTGATGGGTTATTCAAGGCTGAAGACTGTTGCTCATTTTGGTAAACCACCACCCACTCTAAGGAATCAAGGGGAGCAAAAAATGCGATCGCCGCCTCTGGTCCTGTGGCTTTATTAATATCGACAGATACCACCTTACCCACTGGCCAACCCGGTGGTAAGATTTGGCTAAATACCGAAGTTGTCACCACATCTCCCGGTTGAACATCAGGAACAGTATTAAAAAACGCCAGAACTCCCTGATTGTTATTGAGACCCTGCAAATAACCCATCTGGCGACTGCGGGCCACCGCCACACCAATACGACTGGTAGGGTCAGTCACCAGCAGAACTTTACTGGTGTTGGGGGTGACACTAATAATGCGTCCCACTAAACCACCTGGTCCCATAACTAAGGCATTTTCTTTAATACCCGCTTGACTTCCCCGCCCCAAAGTTATCTGTTGCCACCAATGGTCAGGACTACGAGCAATCACCGGAGCCACCACACCTTTAAAATTAGGTCTAGTAGAAACATAGTCCACCAGTTCTCCTAACCTTTTGTTTTGCTGTTCCAATTCTTCAACTCTAGCTTCAAGTCCTTGGATAATAGGATTAAGGGACTCAGCTTGTTGTTGTTGTTCCAATCTTTGTTCAGATTGAAGTTGAAACGGGCGAGTTATCCAATAATAGACCTCAAACAGTGCTGCACCTTGGGTTTGTCTTACCCATAATGCTGTGAAAACTGCTAAACTCAGCAGTGCTAATTGTGAACCGTATCGATTCCACCAGGTGCGTGTACCCATCTATTCCTGCTGCTGCTCTATAAAACTTAAACAAAACCGGATATAGCCGGATATTGATGTTTATTTCTTGCTTCGTCCGGGACTGTCGGCAGCACCCCGTCCACAAGTGTAATCGTCGGAAAGAAAGCGATTTTTCTAAATTTATACTGGCGTTCAAATCTCTATCAATCTTCAAGCCACAGTTTGGACATTCAAAAGTCCGACGGACTAGGGGCATTTTTTGACGATAACCGCAATTAGAACACAGTTGACTGGATGGATAAAATCTATCGGCAATAATCAACTTTGAACCATAATGTTCTGCCTTGTCACCTAGTTGCCGACGGAACTCATAAAATGAAGCATCAGCGATAGAACCCGCCAAACCATGATTTTTCAGCATACCTGACACATTCAAATCTTCAATGACTACTTGGCTGTGGTTCTTAGCCAAAAAAGTAGTGATTTTATGAATGGTGTCCCGCCGAATGTTTGCTACTCTTTGATGTAGCTTTTGAACTTTTAAGAGACATTTGGCCCAATTTTTCGAGCCTTTGACTTTGCGACTTAAATGACGTTGTAATCTGGCTAGTTTTTTGGTGGCTGCTTTATAAGCCTTGGGATTAGAGAATTGGGTCCCATCGGAGCAAGTCGCCCAATTGTTAATTCCTAGGTCTACCCCGATTCTCTCTCGATATTTCGGTGTAATTTCTGGCGTGATTTCTACAAAAAAGCTCATATACCAGTCCCCTGCTTGGCGCGTTAGGGTGACTTTCTTAACCCAACTTTCGGGTAGAGCCTCAAATGTAGAAACCCAGCCCACAAAAGGCAGCTTATGGCGAGTTCCTGACAGATTGAATGGCTTTCCAGAATTGTCAAGCGTAAAACTATCATGGTGGCCTTTCTTCTTAAATTTAGGATAACTGCTTATTCCCTTGAAGAAGCGCTTAAAGGCATCCCCTAGATTAATGAAGGCATATTGATCAACTTTAGAAGACAATTCAGACATCCAAGGATATTGAGGTTTTACATAATGAGTAAAAACCTTTTTGATGGAGTTGACGTTAGGCTTGAGTCCCTCTTCATAAGCTGACATCCATAAGTGTAATCCCCAATTGAACACAAATCGAGCATACCCCGCGTGTTTGGCCATCAAGGTGGCTTGACGGTCATTGAGTTTTAGTTTGGTTCGGAAAGCTTTGTAAGGCATGATTTGATTGTACCATGAATCCGACTTTATGAGTATGTCGTCAGGGAAATTTGGCATGGTCTGGGGTTTGACCGTATATTCATTATTGAGTTGCGAATCTTTTTGGGTATTGTACCTTATTGTCCTAAGATTTTAAGCAAATCTTGGATTAAATTCTGGCTCCGCAGCAGCCTACAAAAATCATTCAACAAAACAGCTACGGATTTTGCAGTTGCCGTGTAAATACCCGTTCAAACTGTTCCATATTCTCTAGTACCCGTCCAGTTCCCAATACTACACAGGAAAGGGGATCTGTAGCCACATGGGTGACAATACCAGTTTCGTGACTAATCAGAGCATCTAAGCCTCTCATCAAAGCTCCTCCCCCGGTTAACATAATTCCTCGATCTATAATATCGGCCGCTAGTTCTGGGGGGGTTCGCTCTAGGGTGCGTTTAATGGCTGTAATAATGTCTGATAGTGGTTCTAGCATACTCTCGCGGATTTCTGCGGCTTTAATGGTCACAGTCCTAGGTAATCCTGAGAGCAAATGAATCCCCCTAACTTCCATAATAGATTGTTCTTCGCCATCAATAGGATAAGCTGAACCTAGATTTATTTTAATCTCTTCGGCGGTTTGATCCCCGATTACTAAATTATGGACTTTTTTCATATATTGGATGATCGCCTCGTTTAGGTCATCCCCGGCGACTCTGAGGGACTCACTCAGGACGTTTCCTTCTAAGCTGAGTACAGCTACTTCTGTGGTTCCGCCACCAATATCAACAATCATATTTCCTGTGGGGTCTACCACGGGAAGACCAGCGCCAATAGCTGCAGCGATCGATTGATCCAGCAGTTTGACATCTCCGGCTCCGGCTTGGGTTGCGGCTTCAATTACGGCCCGTCGTTCTAACCCAGTCACACCACTGGGAACGCCAATTATAATCCGAGGAGCAAAAAGAGGTTTTTTTCCGTCATTAACTTCCCGGATAAATAGTCTCAGCATCTGTTCTGCTGCTTCTACATCTGCAACCACCCCATTACGCAGAGGACGCACAACACGGACGTTTTTAGGGGTGCGACCTAACATTTTTTTGGCCGATTCTCCTACTGCTAATGGTGTTTTGTCGTCTTGGTTAATGGCAACTACGGATGGTTTTTGCAGAACTATTCCCTTTCCTGATACATAAATGAGGGTGTTGGCGGTTCCTAGGTCTATGCCCATGTCCCGTGATAAGGAAAAGCGATTAAAAAAGCCCACTGGTGTTTACGTCCCCAATTTAATTAATTCTTTGTTCAAGGCTATCTTGGCTATGTTGATAGGATACAACCTGCCAGAGGCTGTAGTTTAGACTATGCACCAACAGCACTGCCTAACTCGGTTGATTGGAATACGAGAAAGCGGTTGCTAAGATGACCCCCTAGCAGTTTGCCATATTTTTTTTCTCAAACACCAAATTTTACTGGAAGTTATAACCAGTTTTCTGGTTTGAGTCAATCCTCGTGAACCGATGTGGATTGTAGTATGTTTTGGTCTCAGAGTCTAGTCTTTTGTGAAGACTTGACTACGTGCTGCTATACATATCCGTTAACTTGGTCAGCCCTAATGTAAGGGTTCGGTAGACAAGGCAAGGTTTCAGGACTATCTTATACCAAATCATCCGCTAACCAACTGCCCACTTCACAGAAAGAACTCCCCTGGTTGACTGAGGTAGCCAGTCCAGTCCTTTCCCTGGGAAGGCTACACCAACAAGAGTCTTTGAAGCATTTAGATAAGGCCTTCAGTAACTTTTTTCTGGAATAGCACGCCATCCCAGGTTCAAGTCTCAAAACGGAAAGCAATCAGCGACTTATCCTCAAGGCTTCCCAGTCAATGAATTAAGGAGTCAACTTCCCAAGTTAGGATAGGTGAAAGCCAATGAGCGTTCCCCCGGGTTGGCGATGATTATTGGGGAGAATTATAAGCTGTTTTGATGTGGAAACGGGACAGGTTAACGGTTGATGCGGCTGATCTATTAATTGGATCTACCTTGGGCGACTTTTTGGAAAAAGTCAATATATTGGAGATGTCCTTGAGGAAATGCGACATTGAGGGTGAGGGGATCTTCTGTGTCTAGGGGGTCGCCGGGTCCAGCAACTACTTCTAGTATTCCATCCTCATTGGTTCCTAATGTAAGAGGCTGGCGATTTTTTACTTCTCCCTGGGAACTATCTACATAGATAATAATATTTCCGGTATGGAATGCTTTGCCGATTTCCTGAATTAATAATAAAAAGTTGCGATCGCTACCACCACGCCGGATTTCTAATTTACCATCTACTTGTTGAAATTGGCTATTTACGGTATCACCTACGCCGACGATTAAAGGCATTTGTTGGGGGTCAAAATTAGCTTTGACTAACTCTAATAAATCAGCGATCGCCTGTGGACACTGGCGGACATGAAAATCTGCGCCGAGGGGATAACTTCCGGTGCGTTGAAAATAGTAACGATTCAACAACGCTAAGACCCCGGCTTCCTTAATTGCACCCCTAATCATAAACTGAAAATCGGTAGTACCAGAGTCTCCTAACCGCGCGGGACGTAGAATTTCTGTACCCTGTGCATCTCGGCCTAAATTGGGGGCATAGTGAACAAAAAATGAGTCTTCTAAGCCTTGCGCCCTGGCTTTTTCTAGTAAATCCATCATTAACTGATGAATGTCCTGTTGTAAGTCGGCATAGACTTGATGGTGATTATGGAGGCGATCGTAAAATGAGTTTAAGTTAGCGGTTGGTGATGCTTGATTATCCAAAACGGAAGCATCAATACACTTTTCTATATCTTTAGGGGACAAAATATCCTGATGTGTCTGACAAAATCTTTGTAGTCGGGCGCGAAGAGCACGGGGAACGATCGCCAAAAATTCCAACTCAGCATCAGTAACCCCAGGATGATATACTTGTCCTTGGCGATTTTGCCATTGCACGCCGCCCCCAGCTAAACCGGGAAGATAAAGCCCTTGTGTGGCTACTAAGTTGGGATCACCGATGGCTCGTTCAATGATACCATTTACGCCACGAGTGCCGATGTGTTCTCCATTGGTCAAAACGTAAAAATGACCATCTAAAAGGGAAGCGGCGCGCACATAATCTAAACTAATCTGGCGCTGAAGGGGATCTTTGACCAATCCCATACAAACCCCATCCAAATCCTGAATAATCAAGAGGTTTGGAGTCTGAACCAAAACCTGAGTGAGGGTCTGATGGTCAAGGGACAGAGACTGCTGGTGCAATGGGATTGGGGATAATGGTGTCATGGTGGTGCAAAAATTGACCGCGCGATCGCCACTATACCATGTGGCTGGTATTTTCCCAAGCCATCTCTGGCAGAATGAGGCAGGCTGTGGCAAAATCGCGATAGAGTAGAATGATAATTTAAGATACAAGCAGGGCAGTTCCGGCTGTTCTCGACTGACTCTGATTTTAAGGAAGGAATTGTAATGCAGCGCCAGAATCCAGCCGTTTTAGCATTAATGTCCGTAAGTAGTATTATGATCTCAGCCTTTGTGCTGTCGGTTGATGTAGCCCGTAGTCAGTCTAACCCCGTCGAGGTCAGTCCGGCGGAGGTGGAACGATTACAGAATGAACTGCGACTACAGGAGGCGGTACAGGCGGAAGCGAACCAAATTTTTAGCCGGACAATGGCTTTGTTTAATTTGCTGCTGTTGTTGTTGGCTTTGCTGTTGGCGGCGGCGATCGCTGCTTTGTGGATTTTACGGCGATCGGTAATTCATGAAGTTACTGGAATTGTGGAAACCCATCTAAACGAACTGGGGGACTTGGAAAATAAAATCACCAGCGGGAATGAACAGGTACAAACTTTGATGAAAAGTACCCAGGTGTTGGCTGGTAAATTGAATCAGCAAGCTGAGGGTTTTGAGCAAGATCTGGGAACTCGGCGAGAAGAAATGAACGCTATGCAATCGGAGTTCGTTCAGTCCCGGGAACAGGCGCTATTAAAGTTTGAAGAGCAGATTCAGGAACTACGGGAAACCCGAGAACATTTACAACGGGAATTAACAGCTCGTATGGGAGAACTGAAACAACAGGTGGATGAACGGGGAGAGTTGGCTCAACAGGATTTACAGAGGTTGGTGGATACTCTGGAAAATGAATTTTCTCAGGTTCATAATGATTTGGGAAATCGGCGAGAGGTATTGTGGGAGCAGTTGCAAGAGTCGGCTGGTCAATTTTCTACAGAATTAGCACAATTGCAAGATCAGACCAAACAGGAACAAAAGTTAATTGTTGATAATTTGAAACAGCTTGGGGAAGTATCAACGCGGGATATTTCGACGGTGCCAGATGATGTTAATGAACAAAAACAAGCGGTATTGTCTCTGTTAAAGGGTGCAGAAAGGGAGTTTTCTACTCAACTGGCACAGTGGCAACAGGAAGTGAGAAAACAACGAGATTTAGTGTTGGAAAATATCAGCCAAATGGCGGCGGAGTTTTCGCCTCAATTGTCAAATATTCGTGAGCAAGCGGAATTGGAAGCTCAGAAGAAGGTGGAAGTTGCTTTATCAGATTTGGAGAGGTTAGGGGAGACTCTGGCGACTCAAATTGCTGATGCTCAGTTGAAAATTCAAGATCGGATTCGGGATAAGTTTCAGTCTCTTAAACAATTGGAAAGTGAGTTTGTCGCTCAGGTTACGGAGGCGCAAACGGGTATCCAAGGTCAGAAACAGCGGGTTTTACAAGAGCTGGAAATGTTGCAAACTGATGTGGGAAATCAGTTGAATGGTTTAAAAACGGAAATTCGCGATCGCAAAGATGGTACTTTCCAGAAATTAGATAAGTTTGAAAGTACATTATCTGAACAGTTAGAGGTGATGCAGTCTGATGCGGAAGGAGAGAAACAGCGGATTATTAAACAGTTGGGAACGGTTTATTCGGAAGCACAGAATCAAAAGGATGAAATCTTGGCGAAATTGGTGATGCTGCAAGAGTCTGCGACTACTGAGAAACAGCGCATTTTGCAGGATTTGGCTGAGATTTCGCCGACTTTTATCGCTGAGTCTGCTTTGTCAGAAATTTTGCATAAGTTAGCAACGGTTAATGAGGATCTAGCTAAGATTAAGGCGGCAAATCCTGAAATGTTTATGACTGCGGAAGATTATGTGCATCAGGGTAATTCCTATTTTGCTAAGGGTCAGTTTGAGGCGGCTTTAGAAATGTTTAATCAGGTGGTGACGCGGAAACCTGATGATTATCGAGCTTGGTTAAATCAGGGTATGACTTTAAGCCGTTTGAGACGGTTAGAGGAGGCGATCGCTTGCTATGAACGAGCTTTAGAATTGAAGCCGGATTACCATCAGGCTTGGGTCGATCGTGGCGTGGCTCTTGGAAAGTTACAGCGCCATGAGGAAGCGTTTGAGTCTTTCGACCGAGCGGTGAAGGTGCATCAAGATGATGGGGTGGCTTGGTTAAATCGGGGTATGGCTTTGGATGTGTTAGAACGTTATGAGGAGGCGGTTAAGTCTTTTGATGTGGCGACCCACTGTGATCCGAGTTTGGCCAAAGCCTGGAATTATCGGGGTTATACTTTGCTAAAATTGGAGCAAGATGCGATCGCGATGGATAGCTTTAAACGGGCCTTAGAGGTGCAACCAGATTATGCTGATGCTTGCTATAATTTGGCTATGGCTTATGCCATAAATAGTCAGGTTGATTTGGCGACTGAACATCTGGAACAGGCTATTAACTTAAATCCCCGATATGGGAAAGAGGCTCGCACTGATCCTAATTTGGAACCGATCGCTCGTCGGCTGCGTTCTTAGGCTTCATGTTGAGGAATATCAAGTTAGTTCATGTTTTCCATACCATAGACACAGCCAGTCTAACCCCTGCCTAGCTATTTTGACAATGGTATAACTGCTAGGGAAGTGCTGGCTGTAGCCGAGGGAATCCCCAAATTTGATCAAATTTTGACAGTGACTTTACACCTGCAATTAGACTAAATAACCTTAATCACAAAGGCTAAATATTTGTGGAAGGGTTGATTTAGGTCAGTTATCGGAAATATAGGGCAATTAAAGGGGTCTATCAATGGCAAGTTTGGAGAAACCTAGTGGAAATTATGACCCCGGGGAAAAATCCTCGGCATTACATTATACTCAGTCCGACACTGAGATAGTGCAGGAGAAAATTTATCAGTATTTTATCGAGAGGGTAAAACAGGAAAAACCCGATGAAGTTTTGGCTAAATTTGAAGCACTATTTCTGAAATTTGCTGGCCCGATTGACAGGGAAATTAAACAAAGTTTTCAGTATCTGATTGCTAAAAATCAACAGCAAAAATTTCAAGAATTAATCAAGCGCACTTGTTATATTTTAATCAATAACTGGTATGTAGGGAGATATTCTGAGTGTGTACAAAAACTAATTACCAAGCTGAATGAAGTTAGAGAGCAGGAGTTTGGGGGTGATGAAGAACATATTTGTTTACATAATTGGTTAATTCAATTTTTAGATAGTTCTGATTATCAAGATATTAAGGCTGTCACCCAGGTAACGGTTAGTCAGAATTGGAGCGATCGCTATAAAACCTATTTATTAGTTTCTCAATATGCTAACCCTGAAAACTCTTGGGAACATCGAGAAGTAGCGAGAAATTTATCACAAAAACTCCGGGACACATACAAGTTTGAATTAGCTATGTATTTATCCCGTTCTGAGTCTTCCAATTATCCCCAGAATGATTTAAAAAATCCTACCCATCTTGGTTCGGAAGTTATTACTTTAATTAAAAAGGCAATTTCTACTCAAAGTGTCTCGAAAAGCAAAATCAAAGCCGACCAATTGTTACAAGAGGTAGAAGCCTTAAAATACCGAGAATTTAAACATAAGTTTTATGATTATTTGATTTTAAATTTTGACTCCAAACATCCCTTTAATGTGATTAGTTCCCGCCTAGATAAAATGCTAAATGATTTAGGCAACCAATGGAGCGATCGTCATATTAATGGCAATATGATCCAGATAGTTTGTAATCAGACACTGGAATTTTTGACAATTGGGAGTAATGGTAATCCTTCCCCTAATTTCACTTTGTCAATGAAGCACGCCACTCATTTGACATTAGCAATTATTTTAATGAAAGTAGTTTTAATTTCGGCCAACAGTCGAGAGCATCTGGATTTGTGTATTTCTCGGATTATTAATTATTATCAAAATTCCGATGAACAGCAATGTAAAATTGTCATCAATTTTTTAGAGGTTTTCAACTTAGTATCTACTTTGTTCACCGAAAATATACAGTATAATTTAGTCTCGATTAAATCTGATGATGGCACATTACCAGCCCCGACAGTTCTAGAAACATCTCGGCTATTTTCTCAGTTCCAAGGACAAGACCTGCGCCAGAAAAACTTGAAAGGAGTGAACCTCAAAACCATAGATTTTAAAGGTGCAGATATGCGCGAAAAAAACCTCAAAGGAATGAGTTTAATTAAACTAGATTTGCGACTGGTAAATTTAGCCAAAGCGAACCTGAGCCATGCTATTCTCAACGGTTCTAAATTAGCTGTTGCTAATCTGAAGGGAGCTAATATGCAAGAGGCGAGTTTGGTAAAAACAGACCTAAGACGTGCGGATCTTGAAGATGTGAATCTGAGTTATGCGAGTCTAACAACTGCTCAGTTACAACGAGCGAATTTGCGATCGGCTTGTTTAATTAAGGCTAATTTAATGGCAGCCAGTTTAGAAGGCTGTGACCTACAGGGTGCCGATCTAAGTAATGGTAATTTAGAATCAGCTAAGTTAAACCAGGCTAATTTAGCTCATGCTAATCTACGGGGAGTTAATTTACGCAATGCGAACCTACGAGGCGGTAATTTAGAAGGCGCACATTTAGAAGGTGCTGATCTCAGGGGTGCAGACTTACAGGGTGCTAATTTCAAGGGTGCTAACTTACACAGAGCTAACTTTTATCAAGCTAATATTACAGAAGGTAATTTTAATGGAGCAAACCTGAGACGAGTTAATTTTAACCGCAGCGATTTACGGGATGCTGAGTTAATCAGAGTTGACCTAAGTAAAAGTCGTTTACGCAGTGCTTGCTTACAGGGTGCTAATCTAAGTCAGAGTAATTTAAAGGGTACTGATTTTACTCGTGCTGATTTAAGTAATGCTAAATTTAACGGTGCTGATTTGAGTTTTACTTTAATTCGTCATGCTAATTTAAGTGGGGCTGATTTAACCAATGCTAAACTTGAAAAGGCGAATTTATTTGGTAGCAATACTGTAGGTTGCATCAGAAATGATGTATAAATTTTAACAGAAACTGTTAGAGAGTTACTGAGATTATGGAACCACCAGTTGAGCGTTTTCGCCTATCGGAAACGGCTAAAGACCAATTGATTAAACTCAAACGAATCACTAAAATTGACCAATGGAATATTTTATGTCGCTGGGGTTTCTGTCGTTCTCTGGGGGAGTCGAGCCCTCCTTCTCCGGTGCCGATCGCTAATTATAGTAATGTGGAACTAACCTGGCGGGTGTTTGCGGGTGATATGTCTAATATTTTAACAATTGCTCTCAAGCAACGCTGTTATGAGGATGGCTTGGGAACTTCGCCGGAAACCCTCGAACAACAATTTCGGCTACATTTACACCGAGGTATTGGCTATTTGGCGGGGGATAGTGAACTGCAAACCCTGGAGGACTTAACAGATTTAGTGTTACAATAGGAGTATTCGTGATCTGGACGTTTAGCGATCAAAGTGCTGTAATGGTTAATAATAGACCGTGAAAGTATTGGATAGGCGACTTTGCTTATGTAACCAATATTGAGCCCGGTGGAGTTATGGCTAATCCGGGTTTTTGTAGATTTTGGGGGATTGAGATTATGGAAACCATTAAATCCAGAAAATACCATAATGTTATGGAAGATCTGGTGTCTGAGGAAGTCCGACGACAGTTAGTTTCGATGTCTCCTCGGCTAACTCAATATATTAAACGGGTGGAGGTAGAAACCTATGCTTTAAACCGTTTACCACCTCTTTATGCTTGTAGTAGAGAAGGATGGCTACATCAAAAGCGGCGGGGGACTGATGACTGTTATGAGCAGGTGAAAATAGCAGTGCGTCAGGCTTTGGCTGCTGTTCAACGGGATTTGTTGAGAAGTTCGACTCCCTTGGTAAGGGATGAGGAGGAACACAAAAATGCGACGACAGCTACTCATCCCGTGACGAAGGGATCTAAAGACCCTGAGCAATATCAATATTTGCGTAAAAGTCACTCTTATTACAACCGTTAGGGGTTATTCATAAAGTTGCTTAACTCCATGCTAATTAATTCCTGTGGGATTAATTCTGGGGAGATTGTTTCTGGTGGGGCGATATCTGCTCCTAAAACAATGCCTTGCTGATGGTTTTTTAAACCTGGTACGGCGGATTTGGCTTCGGATTCAGATTTACTATCGGGTTTAGTCTCAGGTAGCTCCGGCGGTAATTCAGTTTCTGGGAGGGGTTGATCGGCTATCCAAGCAATGCCACCGAGGGAAGCTGCTAAAATGGCGGTATAACCTAAATATAGGTGAACCGAATTCAGATAAAACCTAGAGTCTAATTCAATTTTTGACCAAGAACGAACTAGGGTAGGGTCAGGACTGGGAGTGGGTAGGGCTCCGGCTAAAGCACTGCCGTTCAGTCCGAAAGCATTACCTAAACGACATATAAACCCTCTCAAATAGATATCTTCGGGTAGGCGATCGATTTGACCTTTTTCGATCGCTTGTATAACTTTAACTGGGATGAGAGTATAATGATGAACTTGCTGTAAGGTGATGCCATGCTCGGCGCGAGTTTTTTGTAATTTTTTGCCGATTTGACACAGGCAAATTTCCCGCCTTTTTTGGGATTTTTCGGCCTGTTGTGCGGGGGTGAGTTTTTTGGGTTTTTTCTTCTTGGTTGTGGGGGTCTTGGGTTTGGGGGTGGAATGTTTTTGAGGGGTTTTTAGTTGGCTATGGGAGTTGTCGTGATCCTCTGGTGAGGATAAGGGAGAATTATCTGTTGGCGGTTTGGGTTTTTCAGTAGATACTTCTACGGTTGATGGGGATGAGGGGGTTTCAGATGTGGTCTCAGGTGTTGGAGAATAGACCGGAGGCTGTGGGGGTGGAACAAGGACGGTTTGATCAGCACTGACCAACATCATTCTCTGCTGTCGGATTAACTGTTTAACAGAAAGCTGGATCGCCTCTCTACCAACTGCTTTGATGACTATTTCAGCTTTAGTGGCGACTTCCCCTAACATTTTTTGGAGGCTTTGCAGAGCAATCTGATAAACCTCGCTTTTGTGAAGTTCTGCCTCAATCTTATATAAAAGCGATCGCATATCCTCTGAGGAAATCTCGGCCGCCATCCCGGTGGCGCTGAAGTTAACTGTGGGATTAATATCGTGCATTATCGGTCTCCCCTAATCCAAGTGCTATAATTCATTTTTCTATGGGTTGATTCTCAGTCCGGATGAGGATCAAAAGAATCTTGATTGTGTCCTGTGTCGGTAAAGTCGGCTAGATAGCTGAATTAGAGGAGGGTTTCAGGGAAGGTCGGCTATATCTTATAATTAGGTATTTATATTACCCCAACCCAGCTAAGGTAAATGCAGCCCAGTAGTAGGGGTTAGCAAAAGGAAAATCTTGTAAGTTGAAGCTGGCTAAAATGGTTTTTTGGTCATTAATTTGTTTGAGGTTTTCCTGAGATGTTATCTGTTCAAAATAGCTCTCTAATTCGGGCTGGTAAGTTGCCATTAACTCGGTTTTGGTTAAACTTCTGAGTCTAATTTGAGCCTGTTTGAGGGCTTCTAGGGGGCTTAATTCTTGACGATATTGATAGTAGAATTGGCTAAAGAGGGTGGTGGGAATTTCTCCGGCTGACCATAGGGGATAAATAACTGTTGTGGCTCCCATACCCAAAAAGGCACTACTAAAGTTGATGAATTGTTGATCTATTGGGGAAGGGTTGCGGTTTGGGTCGGAAGCTGTTGTACAGGTCCGACAGCGGGAAATGAATACTTCTAGGAGTTGGGGCGATCGCATATTGAACAAGTCTTGTAGAGATATGGATTCTGTGCCTAAATTGAGTTGAGAGGATAGGGGATTGTTGGTATTAAAGGTAATGGGATTTCCGATATATAAAACTTGGGCAGATTTCAGTAACTTTTGATACTGATTCAGATTAATCTGGTCATTTAGCAACTGTTCTGAGGGGATAGAATAGCGTTGGGCTAAGGCTGCACATTCATAAGTTGCTAGTAGTGAGGTAGGTTGAGAATTGCCAATTAATCCCCATGGGGTTGAGGTGTTTAATGCTGTTATCTGAGAATGAGGCTGAGACTGGCGGGTTTCTCTAACTTGACTGGATAAATTGAGAATATGGCTACTGGGGGCGATTCTGACCCGGAAGCGATCGCCTAAAAATTCCTCGCCGCCAGCAATTGGTAAAGCCACAAAGGAACAGCGATGTAAGACTAAATTCGGAATAATTAGCAGTTCGTCAACTTCCACAAGATGTTCACTAATTAGGCGGTCAATATCCAGACGTTGAGCCAATTCTGCTAACATCCCTTTCATGCGATCGCGGCTATTTGTTGGGCTGTCTATATCCAATTTTAGCCAGTAATTAGTCAACCAAGTTTCTAAGTTTTCCCCTGATTGATCAGGACATATATGCAGGGCAATCTCTAGGGTGTTTGTCGATGACCAAGCATCATCATTACTTCCCTGTTTTACTATAAAAATATAGGCACATTTGTCGGATGTATAGAAACTCAATAAAGCCGTTCGAGAATGTATGAAATTCTGTAGGATTTCTTGACTCCACGGTTCAACTCGCAGCAGACCAGCCAGGAAGGGGTCTAGGGAGCGTATCTGATTAATCAATTGGTCAGTTTGAGTATCCAAACCATTGAGTGTAGCTGTTTCCGCCCGGAATATAGCAATACTATTCATCCTAATTCCTGCTGCTGCAAACTGTTTCATTTCATCAGACTGACGGCGAAAATGGAGAGTGTCAATTTGCTGATGAAGCCGTTGATATTTTTCGACAAGTTCGGTTAATTGTTGATCTATTCCGGCATAATTATTGGACAGCAAGCGGACTAAATGTTGAATGCGGAAACGTTCCCCATATTCAAAAGCTAACTGTTGCTGATCAGCATTAATACAGGTCTGCACCATGCGACTATATAACCCGGCGACTTCCCTAGTAACTTCCTGGCGATGAGTGGTGGGAATAATATTTGTGTAACTGGTTTCTACAGTTTCAATAGCGCGACTATAACCTGCTATAGCCAAGGACCAGTTTTGCTGCGAAAATCCGATATCCCCCAGATGTCTGGCTGCTAGTAAACAGTGCATAGGAAGGGTCAAGGGGGTGGTTTTTTCTAAACTTTGTTCAAAGGCTTGAATCGCATTATCAAAGTCTTTAATAGCTTGGTATGTCTGACCTAAATTATTAAGTGCTTTGACTTCTTGGCGCAAATCTCCGGTTTCTCTGGCGATCGCTAAGGCTTGTTGATAGTTGTCAATGGCATTCTGTCCTTCTCCTTGGCGATAATAGGTGTCGCCTAAATTGAGTAAAGCGATTATTTGTCCTTGGGTTGACTGAATTTTTTGGGTTAACTCTAGATGCTGTTTATGGTAGGCGATCGCCTGCTCTAAATCTCCTTTAATTTGATAGGTCATCCCGATATTACTCAGACTATTCGCCACCCCAAAACTATAATTAATACTGCGGGCAATTTTGAGGGCTTGATGGTGGGTTGCGGTGGCGTTATCATACTGTTTTATGGCAGTATATGCACTCCCCAAACTAGCTAAAAAGCTGGTTTCTCCGAATTTATAACCTAGTTCCTCGGCTTTTTCGGCGGCTTGTTTGGTATGGGCGATCGCTTCTTCGTAGCGCCCTAAAGTTGAGTATAATTGACCCAAAGAACCCAGCACATTTACCTCGCCGAAACGATAGTTAATTTTTTGGGTTATTTCTAAAGCCTGCTGATAGCCAAACAAGGCTTGATCATGTTGACCAATAGCATAGCAAACATGGGCGAGACTGCTGTAGGCGTTGGCTTCTCCCTGGGGATATTGAGTTTTTCTGGCTACAGCTAAACACTGTTGATGGGCGGATATAGCTTGTTCATATTGCCCTAAAGAATGATAGATATTACCTAATTTGCCTAAACAATTAATCGCCCCACGATGGTTATTGACTTCCTGATAAAGAATTAGGGCTTCTTGCCAAGATTTAAAGGCTGCTTGGAAGTCATTATTTTGGAACTGTTGAACTCCCTGTTTGAAAAGTTCCTCAGCTTGGGATTGTTTAGCTGTAATTTGTTCAGGAGTTAGGGCTGGTAATTCGGCTTTTGGTTGTTCAGAAACTTGGGGGGATGCTGTGCTGGCGACTGCTGGTACAGGTTTAGCTACTTCCTGGGGTGGAGGCGCTGGCATTTTCTGCTGAATGAGGGTGGAGACATTGCCAAACTCTTGAATTTTAGTGGCTATTTCTGTTAATCGTTGGGCATCTTCTTCACAATTGCGATCTGCCAGAACTTGGCAAACTTCCTGTACAAATGGCACAAAATCCTCGTCAATTACAGCCATATTGGCTTGGAGGACTTGCAGAGATTTCTCTGGAGAGTAGACAAGCAAACTGTAAACAATTTCGTAGTAGGCTTGCTGAAGATTTTCATCCATTGCGATCGCGATTAATTGTTTAGGTCGGTAGGCTTTGCGCCTGGGGTACAGAGCCAGAGATTATGGGAAAAGTCCCGACAATGCCTCCCGCTCAAATTTTATCAAGATTAATAGCTATTTACCACAGACTTGATCTAATTTCCGTTAATTGTTGCTATTCTCCATGGGGATGGTTGCATAGCGCGAGAATGGCGGAGATGAGTCTAGGGGTAGTGTTCGGTAATTGTCTAACTGCTAAATTGCTGGGAATAGAAATAAGCATAACGACCACCAAGTGCTAATAATTCAGTATGAGTCCCGGATTCGGTAATTGTACCATGTTCCACTACTAAAATGCGATCGGATCGGCGGACGGTGGCTAATCGGTGGGCGATAATAAAAACCGTTCGCCCCCGCATGAGTCTTTCTAAGGCTTGTTGAATTAGGGTTTCTGATTCGGAATCTAGGGATGATGTCGCTTCATCTAAAATTAGGATTCTGGGGTTTAATAAGACTGCTCTGGCTATGGCAATTCGTTGTCTTTGTCCACCGGATAAGTTAACTCCCCGTTCCCCTACTATGGTTTGATAACCTTCGGGAAATTGGCTGATAAAATCATGGGCGTTAGCGATTTTGGCGGCGGATTTTACCTGTTCAATATCATAATCAGTTTGACCAAAGGCAATGTTTTGGGCAATATTACCAGAAAATAATGTGACTTCCTGGGGTACTATGCCAATTTGTCTACGGAGACTGGGAAGGGTGACATTTTGGATATCTATATCGTCAATCATAATTTGACCCTGTTGGCGATCATAAAATCTAGGTAGGAGGCTGACAATTGTGCTTTTTCCGGCTCCTGACGCGCCGACTAAGGCTACCATTTGACCGGGTTCTACTAAGAGATTAAAATCGACGAGAACGGGCTGATTAGGGGCAGAATCTTGGCGGTGATTATGGCTGTTTTGGCTCAAGGTGGGATAGGTAAAGCTGACATGACGATATTCAACTTTTCCTTTGACGTGGGGAAGGGCGATCGCATCAGGTTTTTCTATGACATTGGGCTGAATTGCGAACAGTTCAAAAATGCGATCGCAGGAGGCTTCTCCCTGTTTGAAGTCACTATAATTACTGGTGGTTAAAGAAATGGGGTCAATCAATAAAGCTACGGCTGTAACATAACTGATAAAACCTGTTCCCGTTAGCTGACCTTGGGAGATTTGCCAGCCTCCTAGGAAAAATAAAAACACTACACTCATCGCTTCCAAAAAGCCGACTACTACGAACTGTAATGCCTTAATTCTTTCCGCCAAAAATTTCGCCTGTCGGTTGTGTTCTGCTTCTAGGGAAAATCGAGAGATTTCGTAATCTTCGGCGGCGAAGGCTTGCACTAAACGGATGCCGCTAAATACCTCCGTCAATAGGGCAGAAAGGTTAGAAATACGGGATTGACTTTGGCGGGTAAAGGTTAGCAGTTTTTCCCCAAACCAGCCAATTAATAGCGCCATCAGAGGGGCAATAATTAGGGTGGCTAGGGTAAGTTTCCAGTTCAGGTAAAGCATATAGCCTAGGACGACTATTAACTGCAAAATGCAGGGGATAAATTGATGAAATAATTTGTTAATGACTTCGCCAATTTTATCTATATCTTCCGTGAGACGATAGGATAAATCTCCCGTTTTGGCGGTTTCAAAGTAACCAACATTTAGCCGATGAAGATGAGTATATACTTGTTTTCGCAGGTCTAGGGCGATGCTTAGGGCTGCTTTAGCCATCAGGGTATCCTGACCGTATTGGACAGTTCCCCGAATTAGAAATATAATGGCAGCAACCCCAGCAATTTGGGCGATCGCTTCTACATCCCCCCGACCAATATATCCGGCTATTTGACCCATTAGCCAAGCTAATAGCGGCCAAAATGCGGTAAAAACTAGGGTACAGGTTAGGGCCTTGGCGATGGTTCGCGACTGGGGACGAACATAGGGCAATAGTTGCCAGTAACTTGATGATTGTTTCAAGGATGCCACAGATATTAATACTATTTGTTTAGGATATCAGTTGTTAAGTCTCTGGAATTTGCTAATTGTCAATTGAAGTTGTAATCAGATATGAATTTTCGATTGTTTGAGCTGAATTTTACCCGACAACATGAATAATAAACTTACTCAACAACAGTTAGATCAGGTGATTGCTGAAGTTGAACGCCTATCCCAAATTCAGGAAACTGAACTCGATCGCCAACAAGTCCAAGAAATTCTGGAGGAATTAAATTTACCTACTGAAAATCTTGATCAGGCGCTGATGCAGGTTCGCCGTCGGGAAGTCTTGGCGGCGGAAACCAAGCGAAACCGAATCTTAATGGTAGGATTGGGATTAGCTGCTGTGGCTATTGTCGGCGGCGGTTCCCTATGGTTTGATCAACAACAACAGGCGATCGCCCAAGTTTATGCTAACCCAAATCAAAGTCGTTTGACTTTAGAACGATTCGACCGGGTTAGTCATTTTGACATCATAGACCGCCAGAACTCCCCCACAGTTTACTACCAAGTTAGGTTACAACAAACTCCCAAGGGTCGTCAACTAGAATTAGGATGTAATTGGATTAATCCTAATGGTCAACTTGCCCATCAAAATCGCTATCAAACTCGTACAATTGATAGTGATGTCTGGAATACCCGCTGTCGGCATCAGTTGGGTCCCACTTCACCACCAGGAAATTGGCAGGTGGAAATGTTTTTAGGCGATCGCATTTTAAGCCAATCAGAATTTACCGTTAAATAACAGCAGTTAAATAACATTAACAATTCATGAATATCACTGAAGCCAAAACCATCAATCCTAAACTGTCTCAAAAGTTGCCATTTTCTACCGACTTGGCGAAAAAATTACTAGATATATATGGCTCCCCTCTGTATGTGTATAATGCTGATATTCTCCAGGATACAATTAACCATATTGGTGGAGCGGTTAACTATCCTAAAACTCGCTTTAAATTCGCTAGTGTCACTAATGGCAATATTGCCTTACTCAAGATTTTTCAACAGGCTAACTGGGGACTCCATGCCAATACACCAGGAGACGCATTTTTAGGACTCAAGGCTGGCTTTCATCCCCAGCAAATAGTGTATAGTGGCAGTAATTTAAATCACCGGGAGTTTCAATTATTATTAAACTGGGGAATCACTACCTATAATTTAGACAGTCTCGACCAACTCCAGCTATTTGGGGAAGTTTTCCAACAACTAAAAATCGATTTTTTACCTAAGTTAGGATTTCGGCTAAATCTGCCGGAAATTAATGGCGATAGTCGCATTGGTGTTAATCCCCAGGAATTTCCAGAAGCCATCAAAATAGCCGCATCCGCTGGCTTAAAAATTACCGGACTCCATTTTTATCGCGGCACTGGCACTAATGCAACTTCCTCTTTTACTCAGGTGATTAAACCCCTGTTAGCTATCGGTCAACAGTTACCAGATTGGCAATATCTGGACTTTGGCGGTGGTTTTGGCTACCCCTATCAACACCAAAAATCAGCCTTTGATTGGCATTTTTTCGGACAACAAATCACGGCGGAACTTACTCAACTTAACCGAGAACTTAACCGAGAAATTGATTTAATTATTGAACCGGGAAGGTCGGCGATCGCCTCCTGTGGAACCCTATTAACTCAAGTAGTCTCAACTAAATGGCAACCCCCAAAACAGATAGTGGGAGTTGATACCACAGTGGCTAATTTATCCGTCCCCTCAGTCTATGGAAATTATCGAGAAATTGTATCATTTTCTGATACACCCAACCATTATATTACTGATGTTTGTGGAAATACAACCTACTCCCGCGACTACCTGGGAAAAAATCGCCAACTTCCTCAACTTAAACGGGGAGATATCCTAGCTATTTTAGACTGTGGCGCTTATGGTTACGCCATGTCATCTCACTTTCTGCACCGACCTCGACCAGCGGAGGTCCTACTACAACAGGGAAAACATCAGTTAATTCGCCAACGGGAAGATTATAATATTCTCTTAACCCAGCAGGTCGATATTTAAGCTAAAATCAATTGGCTGCAAGTTTTAATCATCAACAAATTAGATTATGAAGTGTATCAATTGCGGTATCGAAAATAACTTTAAAGAACGCACCGCCTATGGTGGCAGATGTAAAAGTTGCGGACATCAATTTGTATTTGAACCTAAAACAGGTTCTCCCTTTAGTGATCCCGGCTTTCAGAAATCTATTGAATCAGTTTCAGGTCCGGAGAATCTTTTATTCACCAAAAAACAATTAATCTACTTTTTTGAACGCAAATTAGGCAAAAAAAATAAGTTTGCTATCTATCCATACGCCATACTATTCCTGATTATATATTTTTGGGTAACTATTTTATTTTCTGTGCCACTTCTAGTTTCGTTCATAACTTTGATGATATTGTCGGCACAAATAAAGTCAGAAAATCAACCCGTATCATTGCGTAAACAACAGGCGAGATTTTTGCAATTTATCGGTTTATTTGAGATATTTGCATCAGTAATATTGCTGATGATCAATCCCAACAATATCAGATTTATAATTTTCCTACTGAGTGTAGGTCTGGGTTTATTTATGATATATGTAGGAGAGAGTCGTCGTCAAATGCTTAGTCATGCTATTGACAAATTTCCGCTCGCATCAACACAATTAGATAGTTGGTTAAATAGCTGGAGTGCAGTTAATGGTCCTATATTTAAACTCTTACCATCTCCCAAACAATCAGAGAGTAATGCTGTACTTACTCCTGACATTACCTCCTATAGTTTCGATCGCCTTATGGTCTGTGATAATTCGGCGATCGCTCAATTTTTAATTGCCAATAACTTTCACTTCAACCATAGTTGTGCAATTGTCAGTATTACCGGATATCCTCAAAGCATTTTTTCCACCATCTTAGAAATGGCTAAACGCAATCCCGAATTAGTAGTTTATGCCGTCCATGATGCTACCACTCGGGGTGTCTCATTAACCCATCATTTGCGGAATACCCCTCAATGGTTTCAAAACACTACTATACCTATTTATGACGTAGGTTTAACACCCCAACAGGTGTTAAATAGTAAAGGTTTCTTTATCCGTCATTCTGACACATCAGAGACACAATCACCAGCCATATCCCCAGAAATTCGCACCACCCTATCACCGGAAGAAATAGCATGGTTAGAAGCCGGAAATTTTGTCGAATTAGAATCATTACCCCCAGCCAAACTCTTACAAATTCTCAGCCGACAATTTAACTTAAACTCTACCAAGTGGTCAGATGACACCACCAGTAGTGATAGCACAATTGATAGCAGAACATCTACAGATATCGCTATCTTTGCTTCTTCAAGTTTCGGTTAAATCACCACCCCTTGAATGCCTAAAATTATCAAATCTGTGAAACCCCTAAATTTGTCTAAATCTTTAATCCGGGTAATCCTGATAATTTTAATAACCTGTGGATTAACCATAGCCGCAATTCCGCCTGTCACCATACACCAAACAGCCGTTAGTGCGGAACAGGAAATTCGGGGAGTATGGATAACCAATGTTAGCAGCGGAGTCCTGTTTGTTCCCTGGGGAATTAACCGCGCACTCGACCAACTATCTGCTCTGAATTTTAACACAGTTTACCCAGTAATTTGGAACCGAGGCACGACATTTTTTCAGAGTGCTGTCAGTCGCAGAGTCACCGGAAAATCACAAGATTCTCTACTACATATCAGCCGACTAGGACGAGATATTCTGTCGGAAATTGTCATCGAAGGACATAATCGGGGTTTACGAGTAATTCCCTGGTTAGAATATGGTTTTATGGCTCCCATCAATTCTCAGTTAGTTAAGAGACATCCCGAATGGGTAACAACCACCAAAGATGGTAGGCTAATACTTCCTAGATATACCACGGAACCAGAGTCGGTTAATGCCAGATTATTTAATCTAATTCGGAGGCTGTTGCTATTAAGTCCGATTCGCAATGTTTGGCTAAATCCTTTACATCCAGGAGTGCAGAGATTTCTGGAAGATTTAATCATAGAAGTGGTGATGAAATACAATATAGATGGTATTCAACTTGATGATCATTTCGGTATTCCGGTTGAGTTTGGTTATGACCCCTATACGGTCAGCCTCTACAGACAGGAACATCAGGGAAAATCTCCCCCTGATAATCCCCAGGACCCGGAATGGCGGCGGTGGCGTTCTAACAAAATTACTGACTTTATTGAACATTTAGTTAAAACTATTAAAGCCACGAAACCTGATTGTATTGTTTCCCTATCTCCTAATCCCTACGAATTTACCTATAATGTCTATTTACAAGATTGGTTAACTTGGGTAAATCGTGGCTGGATAGATGAAGTGGTCTTACAAGTTTATCGCAATAGCTTAGAAGGATTTATCCAAGAACTTGAACACCATTCGCTGATTACGACTCAACAAAAAGTCCCCCTGATTATCGGTATTTTAAGCGGTACTCTCCATAATCCTGTGGAGATTAAGGAGATTGAAGCACAGGTGCAAGAAGTACGCGATCGCCATTTAGATGGTGTCTCCTTTTTTTACTGGGAAACACTCTGGAGTTACCTAACACCTGATGCACCCAGAAAACGTCGTCAGGCATTTGAGATCATGTTTTCGGAATCTATTTTAAACTAGAGTTTAGCTTAATTTACCATCAGATTGATTCAGACGTTTCTGCCATTCCTCATCAATTTTATCAGCGTTAGCAGCTTCTTGGTCAACCAGATCTGTTTCTGTGGTATAAGCCAAATCTTGATTGCTAATGACGGTTTCGGCGGCGAATTTACGCGCATATTTTAACTTTTGTTGAACGGTATCATCAGCTTGATTTAAGGCGATCGCATGAGACTGGCGGTATTCATTACGCACAGCCATTTTACCATTGCGCCACTGTACCCAAAAATATCTGATTAAAGGTACAATCAGAAAACCCGCACCATAGGCAAAAAGTAGGGGATAAATCATCTCCACAAATGCGACTAAGCCACCCATTTGCGCTGCCATTGCGCCATCTTCTAGTAAATGACCTAAAATCAATGCGCCGACGAAATTAACCGCACCTAAACCCGCTGCTAACATTAACTGATTAGAAGTAGCATTGCTAAACTTCCAATTATTTTCTTTGAGGTAGGCGGGGACGGGTTGGGGTCGATATTGAGTTGCAGTGGTTTGTAATTCGGGAAAATGATATACTAACTGTCCTTCGGGACTCACTTCTGGCTGTCCGTTAAACCTAGTTAAAACTGGCAGCATATAGTCCTCAAATTCCTGGGAATAGGCGTTACCCAAATTATCCAAATAAGGGGCAATTTGTTCAGCTACTACTGCACCTTGATTGTTCCGAATTACTGTGGCGATCGCCTGCCAACGCTGTGCTTCTAAATTATAGTTAGGGTTGCCATCTCCAAACAGGAAAGAAAAGACGACTTCAAAGAAGTTCATTTTCTCTTTTTTCAGTTTATTGGCAATCTTCTGTTGGCGACGATAATAATTGCCATTATCCCAACTCAGAAATGAGAGGGAGTTAGGGTGAAACCAAAAGTGGGGAATAAAAATAATGCCGCGACCACGGGAACCGCCGCCACCGCCGCCACCGCCGCCACCGCTACGGTTAGAATCGCCAAAAAATACAATCGCTGCAATGGTTATAAAAATTAGGACTATGGACACCAATAACATAATCCCAAAGGAAATGCGAATTAGATAAAATAGTATTCGCCAAACTTTTTGCCACCATTCATAAACTCTTAACCGCCAATATCGATTTCGCATGACAGCGCGAAAATTCTGGGGAAATAGGAAGGCAATATCCCCAGACTCAGATACTTGTAGATGTCCTCCGGCTTCTGATGCTAAGGCTAAAAGTTGCTGTTGAGCCAGATTAACTTCAAGTCCAGCTTGAATGGCGACATCAGCACTACTGACGCGATATCCCAGCTTTTCGACAGCTTCAATAATAGCGGGGGAACTAGCAGAATTAAATAGGTTAGACATGATTAAATCTTGACCATCTTCCTCGTGAGTTCTATTTGCCTATTTATATGATAATTATGGGTTAGGGGTGATCCTTGGCAAAATCTGCTTTCAGCACTTACCAATATTGTACTCTATAATCCCAGAGTTTTCCCAAGGTTATTGGTTAATGTCTGATGGGAATAATTGGGCAATCATTAAGATATACAATAACTGCAAATAAGTTATTGATGCTCATGAAAGTTGGATTAATTGGAACTGGACTTATGGGAGAGGCGATCGCCCTGCGACTATTGGAGGCGGGGTTAGATGTGGTAGCCTATAACCGCACTGCGGCTAAATTACAGCCTCTTGAGGATAGGGGAGTAGCGATCGCCTCATCGGTAAAAGATGCGATCGCCCCTTGTGATTGCACTATTTTGATGTTAGCAGATGCGCCCGCCATTGAAAACATGGTACTATCCGCTGATATTCTTCCACACTGGCAGGGTCGCGCGGCCATCCAAATGGGTACTATTGGCCCACGGGAAAGCCAAGCCATCAGAGACAAAATCGTTGCTGTGGGGGGGGAGTATATGGAGGCTCCGGTTTTGGGTAGCATTCCCCAGGTCAAATCCGGTACACTTCAGATCATGGTGGGGGGGACTGGCGAACAGTTGCAACGGTGGGAAAAAGTCCTTGCACCCCTGGGGGAGGCGATGCTAATTGGGGAGGTCGGTGCGGCGGCTGCGGTGAAATTAGCCCTAAATCAACTAATTGCGTCCCTCACGGCGGCCTTTGGCTTGAGTCTCAGCTTTATTCAGCGTCAGGGTGCAGATGTTGAAATTTTTATGAAAATTCTCCGGGATAGTGCGTTATATGCGCCGACGTTTGATAAAAAGCTACAACGTATGATTGATGGGAATTATGCCGATCCCAATTTTCCGACTAAGCACTTGTTAAAGGATACTAACTTGTTTATAAATGAGGCGATCGCCTCTCAGTTAAATGTGGCCGGATTATCGGGGGTGCAAGAGATAATTGCACAGGCAATCACCAATTTAGATTTGAGCGACCTGGATTATTCGGCATTAGTAGAAAGCATCCGAAACCCCAGTTAATTATATCATAAAAAATCCCCCAATAGTCATTTTTGGAACTTCTGGGGGATATTAATTTAATTAATCAGATGGCATCTGACACAATTGGGCAGCAATTTGATGTTTACAAATGGTTTGCCGATACCGCCAATCTTCACAGGTACATCCTCCCGATTTTACTAAGGATAGGGTATGATGATCGGGGTTCCAAACTACTGCACCTTGGGGAATTAGGCGCACTTGTAGAGGTTCTAGGGCTACTCGATTATAGCGAGATAGGAACATTTTAGCCTGGTTTTTATCGACGGCAACCGTGCCTTGATTGGTCTGGATAATTAAGCTGTGGTCGGTGATGTTAATCTCCAAAATCCGGGAATGTTTTACGCCTCGAATTGACAGAAAACAAGACCAAATCCTAGCAAAATCAGCTTTAGATACGAGACGACTGCAACGACCCGCAGAAGTTTGATAAACCAGTCGCGGGGTATTGCCGGAGCCGATAGTATCAATATTTTCGAGTTTGATGGATTGAGAAATGAGAGGGGAAATTTTTGGGGTTTCTGGCTCTACCAAAGGGGAAGAATAAAACCCCAACCCGCTGTTAGCAGCGGTGGCGATCGCACTTTTACTCATTGTGGTATTATACCCTTGTGATCAAAATATTGGGGACTGAGCGCTCTATCCAGAATCAAGGGGGGAGGGCGCTCTTTTGTTATGGTCGAAGGGAAAGTCACCTTTCCCAACTCCAATTCAAAACCGTGCTTGCGAGTTTCCCAGCACACGGCTCCTGATGTGGATACCCTCTTTGTCAAAGGAACAAGGTTACGACCCCCTGCTTTATGACTTCAACTTTGGGAGCTATATGCTTGCGTTAGTCTTTAAACTCGCTTTCGCCATTAAACTCTTACTTATCGCAGTCTCTATATCCACACCGTGACTAGTGGGCATATCCCAACCATTACAGTTAGGCATTGGCTTTCAGTCACATCCCTTCCCCTTATGAGCTTGCGCTTACACTTTTCACTACTCTACGAGATGTACTCGTAGAGAGCCCAACAGGGGTTTCAACGTTCCGTATATATGGGCATTCCATCTTTAGATTTGTCCTATCCACCGGGGTACATTTTAAAAGTCTGTGTAGGTGTTGATAACAGTACCCTACTTTTCCCCTTACTCTTTTGAGCGCAGCGTGTCAACCTATTTCGCTACTTAATACTTACGGTGGTTCAAGCCAGACATTTGGTTTCCCTAATCATGGATGGTTGGCAGTGGTCGGATTGGGAATAGGTTTCCCTTACGCCTTCCGTTCCCCGCTTCAATCCCAGATTTGTGATTTCTGAAACTGGGGGTGGCTATCGCCTTTACTCTTTCCCAAATCACCCCAAGTGGGTTAAATACTCCTCCTTATAGTATACTTGGAGGATAAATAGTGTATTCTGTGATTTCTTATATGGGATTGACCTTGAGTTCCCTGCCTTGCTTAGTCTATGCTTAGTCTATACTCTAAGCACTCTAAGCGTCGGGACATATATACAGTTAAGGGGTTAGACTGGTTGAAGGTCTAATTGCCCTCTAGGAGGTTATTTCAGGCATTGCAGCCTTATTTGACTCCTAAACGTCTCGCACGTTATCTCTTATTATAGCAAATCGGAAAAGTGATCGGGGGCTAAAACCTAAGATAGTTGGGAAATTCGGGCATTTGAGGGGGTCGATCCGTCGCCCCGCTTTACCACAGTTCCCAAACAGGTTAAAATGGGGCAGATATATCAGCGCGTTCGATACGCCGATTAACCGATGGTTTTATGAGCAAAGGAACACTATTTGATAAAGTTTGGGACCTCCATACAGTGGGAACCCTACCATCCGGTGAGACTCAACTCTTCATTGGTCTACACCTGATCCATGAGGTGACAAGTCCCCAGGCTTTCGCGATGTTACGCGATCGCCAATTGAAAGTCCTATTTCCAGAACGCACCGTGGCTACGGTGGATCATATCGTCCCCACGGAAAATCAAGCTCGTCCCTTCGTGGATGTCCTGGCTGAGGAGATGATGCAAGCCTTAGAAAAAAGCTGTGCGGAACACAAGATCCGATTTTATAACATCGGTTCCGGTAATCAAGGCATTGTCCATGTGATCGCACCGGAACAAGGCCTAACTCAACCGGGAATGACGATCGCCTGTGGAGACTCCCACACCTCCACCCACGGCGCTTTTGGGGCGATCGCTTTTGGTATCGGTACTTCCCAAGTTCGGGATGTTCTCGCTTCCCAAACCCTAGCCTTATCAAAACTCAAAGTTCGCCGCATTGAAATTAACGGCCAACTCCCCCCAGGTGTCTACGCCAAAGATGTCACCCTCCATGTGATTCGACAATTGGGAGTTAAAGGCGGCGTGGGTTATGCTTACGAATACGCCGGAACCACCATTGAAGCCATGTCAATGGAAGAACGGATGACTGTTTGTAATATGTCTATTGAAGGTGGCGCGCGTTGTGGTTACGTTAACCCCGATCAAGTCACTTTTGACTATCTCAAAGACCGCGATTTTGCCCCCAAAGGCGAAAATTGGGAGAAAGCGATCGCCTGGTGGCAACAAATTCGCAGTGATGCCGATGCCGTTTATGATGATGTGGTAACTTTTGATGCTGCTGATATTCCCCCGACGGTCACTTGGGGAATTACTCCCGGACAGGGTATTGGCGTTGATGAGGTCATCCCTAAACCGGAAAATCTCCCCCCAAGCGATCAGGCGATCGCATCAGAAGCATACCGCTATATGGAGTTTACCCCCGGAACTCCCATTGAGGGAACCAAAGTTGATGTTTGCTTTATCGGAAGTTGCACCAACGGACGCTTAACCGACCTACGGGAGGCGGCTAAATTTGCCCAAGGTCGCAAAGTCGCCCCAGGGGTGAAAGCCTTTGTAGTTCCCGGTTCCGAAAGAGTTAAACAAGCCGCTGAAGCTGAAGGACTAGATCAAATCTTCCGAGAAGCAGGTTTTGAGTGGCGAGAAGCCGGGTGTTCTATGTGTTTGGCTATGAACCCTGACAAGTTACAGGGAAACCAAATTAGTGCATCTTCTTCTAACCGCAATTTTAAAGGCCGTCAAGGTTCCTCTACCGGACGCACATTATTAATGAGTCCCGCCATGGTCGTCGCGGCGGCGGTTAACGGAAAAGTTGCCGATGTTCGTAAGTTAATCGAAGCCTAGTTAATTAGTACCCCCATTACCTGATGCAACCGGGTAGGGGGGAACTCTCCTTATTTCCTCTTGTTAACTAATCCGAATCTTCCTAGTCAAAAATCATGAGTAAAATTCACAAGGTGTCAGGACGCGGTATCCCCTTAGTTGGTGGTGATATTGACACCGATCGCATCATTCCCGCCCGGTTTTTACGCTGTGTAACCTTTGATGGTTTGGGACAACAAGTATTTGCTGATGACCGTCAACAATTAAACGGAAATCATCCCTTTGACCTCCCACAATATCAAGGTGCTAATATCTTGGTGGTTAATGAAAATTTTGGCTGTGGTTCCTCCCGAGAACACGCTCCCCAAGCTATAGCTAAATGGGGTATTCAAGCTATTGTCGGGGAAAGTTTCGCCGAAATCTTTTTTGGTAATTGCGTGGCGATCGGAGTTCCCTGTGTCACCGCTACACCAGAGGCGGTCACACAATTACAACAGTTATTACAGCAAAATCCCCAAGTTGAAATTATCATGGATCTGGGGACGCTGAAAGTTCACGGCGGCGACTTAACTATTGATGTGAACATGAATGAAGGCTCCCGACAGTCCTTTATTAATGGTAGTTGGGATAATTGCGGTCAGTTGATTGCTAATCATGACCAGATCCGCACTACTGCTGCTAAGTTGCCCTATTGGCAATGGGATAATTCGGCGATCGCATAATCTTACCCCAGTTTTGGTAGTAGGTTGGGTTGAACATTTCGCCTAACCTATTCCCCTTTCGCGTATACTTACTCAAGTGCCGGAATTATTCTAGCCACAGCAGCGATATCATTGCTTAAATCCATGATTCCCTATCAAAACCCCATTGATTCTACACCCTATCTAATTTATCCCCCCTTACCTGACCCCCTATTTATTCCCGGAAAACCCATCAAATTAGGGGTTTTGGCTTCCGGTAGTGGCAGTAATTTTGAAGTAATTGCCCAAAAAATACGCGATGGACAACTTAACGCCCAAATACAGGTTTTAGTTTACAATAACCCCAAGGCTAAGGTTAAACAACGCGCCGAAAAGTTTGATATCCCCACTATTCTGGTTAATCACCGCGACTACCCCACTAGAGAAAGTTTTGATCAGCAGGTTGTTGATACCCTCAATCAATATGATCTCGATTTGGTTGTATTTGCGGGATGGATGCGAATTGCTACCCAGGTTTTGGTAGCCGCTTTTCCTCACCAAATTATTAACCTACACCCCGCTATATTGCCCAGTTTTCCCGGTATTCGTGGCGTTGAACAAGCCTTGGAATCGGGAGTTAAAATTACAGGATGTACCGTCCATCTTGTCGAGTTGGCTGTTGATAGCGGTCCGATTTTGATGCAAGCCGCTGTCCCCGTTTTACCCCAGGATACTCCCGAAACTCTCCATCAGCGCATTCAAGTATGTGAACATCAGATTATGCTTGGGGCGATCGCTTTGATGAACCAAAAATTGCTATTAACCTGATTTTGTGAAGTTTTGTAAAGAAAAGTTAAGAAATGTTAAAAAAAATCGCCTTTTTTCTGGGGGGGGTAGCTTTTGGGGCTGACTTGTGCTATACTTTTTAGATAATGGGAATAGTGGCATTTTTTTGGCAAACCGTTAGAGTTCAATTATGAAGCATTACACTTAAATAATCCCACAAATTGCACCAATTTGTCAACCCCTGCGAAGGAATTTCGGCTAAAATGCAACTTGGAGCAGCACCTATCCCTGAATATGTCTTTTTTATCATCCTGGCAGCTTTTGAAACCTCGTCATCGTCAAAGATTACCAGAGCCAGAAATCCGGCCAAATTGGTGGGTAAGTTTAGGTAATGATATCACTCCATCGAATGAAATAACTTGGCAAGAGGAGACAATTGCGATTTACCAAACCCAGCCAATTATCAGCTTAAAGCAGCGATTTGTCATAGTAGGGGAGAGTAGTTTAATTAATGGGGATATTGACCAATTATTAGACGATTTAGATCACAGGGATAATATTCCCGAAGTCCTGTCGGAGTTACAAGGAATATTTGCCCTAGTGATTTGGGACAGAAGCCAAAGGCGACTGTGGTTAGCACGAGATGCTGTAGGTGGGAGAAACCTATACTATACAATTAATCAAGGTATTTTGCGGGTAGCACCTCGTCTGAGAAGCCTAGGGAAATTTCATCCCCAAAAATTAGATTATCTAGCTTTACGAGACTATCTTTCTTGCGCGTTTATTCCGGGAGAACAAACCATCTGGGAAGGGGTAAAAGAAGTACGTCCGGGGACAATACACGAATGGTCAGACCCTGGGAAATCTGGGAAAATACAAGTTTATTGGCAACCGGAAGAACAAATAGGCGATCGCGATCAACCCCTAGAATATTACAGCCAAAAATTGCGATCGCTTCTTAATCAAGTAGTGGCAGAATCCCTACCTATTGGGGAACCTGTAGGCGCTTATTTATCAGGGGGATTAGACTCTAGTGCGATTACAGCTTTAGCCAGTAAATTTCATCAGCAGGAAGTCCATACTTATTCAATCCATTTTGGGGCTGAATATCCCAACGAATTAGAATTTGCCAATTTAGTAGCGGAACATTGCCAAACTCAGCATCATATTCTGGAAATCCAGCCAGAAACTGTATGGGATAATCTAGCAATTACTATGGCAAATTTAGACGATCCTATTGGTGATCCTCTGACAGTTCCTAACTATTTATTGGGACAGGTAGCCAAACAGGATGTCGGAGTTATTTTAAACGGGGAAGGAGGCGACCCTTGTTTTGGCGGTCCGAAAAATAAGCCGATGTTACTCTATGAACTGTATGGGAATATTTACAACCATTTTCCCAATCGTCTGACCACCTATTTAGAGTCTTTTAAAAAATGCTATCCCCATTTACCGGAACTTCTGAAACCGGAAATTTGGCAGCAGGTAAAAGATGCGCCGTCAGTATTTGAACCCGACTTAAATTCCGCCCAAGAATATTTAAATCGATTGATGCTAATTAATATTAAATTTAAGGGGGCAGACCATATTTTAACCAAAGTGAGTAATATGACATCGGCGGCGGGTTTAGAAGGGCGATCGCCATTATTTGATCAGCGAGTTGTTGACCTAAGTTTACAAGTTCCACCGGTGTATAAACTCTCTGCTGCTAATGAGAAAGCCGTGTTAAAAGCAGCGGTTACTGATGTATTACCAGCCTCGATTATTTATCGCCCAAAAAGTGGGATGCGGGTTCCTGTAGGTTCGTGGTTTTACCACCATTGGCAACAACGCACCCAGGCATTATTGTTCAATAAAAATGCGGCGATCGCCCCTTATATTAACCAAAAGTTTATTAAGGAACTTTTCAACCCCCAAAGTCCGGCTTATCAAAAATTTGGGATTAAACTCTGGTTATTAGTGAGTTTAGAAATTTGGCTACAAACCCAGAAAAATTAACTGTTGATAAAATAACCAGGTACAATAGTTGTGTGTCCTTGTTTGGGGTCATATTTAAGTAAATATTCACGGGCGATCGCCTCTTGTTGTCGGAGGCTTTTTAATTCGGGTTCGCCAATTTCTGTATCTGTAGATAGCAAAATTACCTGATGGCTGGCGGAGGGAAAATATCGTTCAATTAGGTTATAGCGGTGAGAGGAGTCTAGCCTTCCCAGGGGGGTATCAATAGCAATAGGAAGCTGGCGACCAGAAACCCGCGCCAGACCCCACAAAAAAGCGATCGCCAATAGTTGTTTTTCCCCGGCAGATAAGCGATGTTTGGGGACGGGTTGACCTTGGGGGTCATACAGAGACAAACTAAAATCTTGGGTAGCAATAACGACTCGATGAACTAGGTCTGATTTATGGAGAAGATAGCGGAAGCATTCAGTCACTTCTATTTCCAGCTTATTAAGTTTTCGGAGGGTCAACTTTTCCCGAAATTGTACTAAAGTTTTTTGTACCCTTTCGGAAGTTTGGATAATGTGGTTGGCATTTTTGCGATCGATAGTCACCTGGCTATATTCGGACAATTCTTTCTTAGTTTTTTCCACCATAGCCTCATAGCGATCGCGCTTAATTATAGCTTGATCATAATCCCTTTTGACCTTCGCCACATCCGCCCCCGCATCAGAAACCGCCTGTAACAGTTCTTCGTAAACCTCCGGGGGTGCCGCCACATTTAGCTGTCTTTCCTTAGCTACAATCGTCTCCTGAATGCCTATCAGTTCATTTTTAAAAGACTTGGTTTGGCTAATTTGATTAGGGAGTTGATGTTCGAGAACACTGGTAAGCTGTCCGAGAGTAATTTCATCCATATCTAACCAAAAATCCTGTAAAGAATCATCGGAACTGGTGGAACTCTCCGACTCCAAAAAACTCCGAACCTTATCCAAACTAATATCGCCCAAATCCAGAGTTTTCAAATACTCCAATAATCGGCGATCGCGTTCCGCCACCACCTCCCGCGCAATTCTCACCTTTTTCTCCCTAATTTCCTTTTCCCCCTGCACTTTTCCCCGCTCTAGCAGAGGCTGAATTAATGCCAAAGGTAGCCAAGCAGCCGCCATTTCTCGCAAGCGATCGCGCTTTTCATGTAACCTCTCTTGTTGCTCCCGTAATTGTGCTTCAATTTGGTCTCTTTCCTGGGCTACCTTACCCCCTTCAGTCCGAAACTTATCACGAGTTTGTCTTTCTCGTTTATGGGCTTTTTGCAACTCCGTATCAAGTCGCACAACCTGCAACTTTGCCTCTTCCCAATCTGCTATTTGTTCATTTAACTTTGACTCAATTGCTTCCAAAGTAGCCAACTCAGAGACCTCAGCCAACTCCTTGCGTTTCCGACTCACCAAAATATTCAAATCCACCGATAAACGTTCCGCCAACTCCAACCCCAAAAGGGACTGAATAGCCTGGATAACCGTACTCGGAGGACTGTCTAATTCCGCCAATTCCTTGACCTGTTCCCCATCAAATAGAAACAGATTAGAAATTCCCAAAGGAAAGAAATCTTCCACTCGTTCATCCCAAGTTTCCACCAAACCCTTATCCGGCCAATCATCAATCAAAATACCCAACGTATCCTTACCATTTTTTAGATGTCTATTCCAGCGTCTTTGGATGCGAAATTCCACCTGTTTATTTTCTAAAATATGTTCAAATAATAGTTCCACGCAGGTCATTTCATGGGGTGGGGTATGTTTATTAATCGCCTGTTTGAGGAAATCAGGATAGGCAATATTTCCCCTAGTCGAACATTGGGCGCGCGCACCATAAAACACCAAGCGCATAGCATCCATTAGCGTAGTTTTTCCGCCTCCATTCATCCCCCCAAGTAGGACAATAGGACTGACCGTTTCACCAGTCATTTGCGGACGCAGGTTAATAACTTGTTTACCGCGATAGGGGCCGAAGTTTTGCAGAGTCAATTCCAGGAAAATCACAGAATAGCAGTTTCCGTAAAGGTTAATAGAGTGGAGCCAGAAATCAACAACTTATGGAGTTAGGATATAGCCCCCTTGAGTTGCACCAAATCAAGGCATCAATTTTCATCCTAGGGGGTTAATTAATCCAACTTGTGACCAATCACAAATCACGGGATAACTAACCCCCAGAAGCATCTTAATACATGACGCTTAACTAAATTTGAGACTCGCCCAGTTTAGCTGTTGAGGAGGTTCCGGTTTTTCACCATTGACAATTTTTTTGATATCTTCAACTTTTCCTTCCTTAGCCGCTTGTTTCAGGTCTCGCTGATAGTGTGCATTTGCGATCGCTTCTGATTGCGATCGAGAACTCGTTTCAAAGCATCTTTCTAAGGTATCATAGATTCCGGTACGCCGCGACATAGTTTTATACTGTCGTTCAGTATCCAGGAGTCTGGTCATCAGTTCTAAATACATCGGATCACCTTCGCTAAGTTCCTCCAAAATCTGCCATTCATCCACACCCAACATAGCATTACCACCACCATGGCGAGGGTCTTCAAAAGGTTCTCCTGTCACCTCTTGATAAATTCTCGGCAAACTATCATCAAATTCGTGTCTTTCCTCCAACCATATCCGCCGAATTTCGCTAAGTTCCTCGGGTTGAATTAAGGTTATATCCCGCATATCAGGCGGTGCATTTTTACGAACCTGTTGTTGAACTGTCAAAAGTCGCCTTAACCAATATTCCCTAGATTCTTTGGTAAAAGGTCCAGGAATTGGTTCTACAGATACTTCTCCTTCTAAATTTCTTTCGTAAAGCTGGACTATACCACTTCTTCTTCTAAAATCTCTTCTATGGCGACTTTCATCAACATCCAATTCTCGACGAAGATCAAGCAGGGGAAGTAACCATTCTTTCTCTTGATCATTTTGAATCATCGCTGACAGTGATTTATCTTGGCTAACCAGTGTACATACCCAACATCCAAAACGAGAACTTCCACAAGTTGGGGTAGAAGTATCGACTACTAGAGGACATTCATTGTCTGCACTAGCACCTTTGTACATAGTAAAAAGATCCTTATTACTGTATCCCCAAGGATTTTCCCACTGCATTAAATAAAGCCAAACTTCGTCATTGTCCCAATCCTCAATTGGACTATAAACCAAGGAATTAGGTAAGTTCATATTAGGGCTTAGATGAGCGCGGACTCTCTTCTTCTCATATTGCTCCATTCTGATAGCACGACTTTTGCTTTCAGCTTTTCTAATTCCTAGAACTAAAATAGCTTCACCGCTTTTTCGTATAACATCACGAATAAATCGGTTAGAAGGTTGTATTTTTAGCCTATCAGTACACCAACGAAACTTACCCGTTGGCGCTGGATAGCCTTTCCCAATTAAGCCTACCCAGAAAGTCTCTGTTAATTCTGGTTGAAGTAAATGAGGATTAAAGGGTAGTTCTTGTTTTTTGGCTGCCATTTTAATGATTTTTATGGAATTACGAACCCACGCTGAAACTACTGGATTTTCAACTAGAGTATCTGTTGTGATTACATGAATTGTCTTATGGCGTTTTTCTGGGGGTAGTTGCGCGATCGCATTCCAAATTAGTTGTAATGTGGCTGTGCTATCTTTACCGCCAGAATAACCTATCACCCAAGGAATATGATCCAAGCAGTAGAGTTCTTGAATTTCTTGGGTTAACAATTCTATGGATGCCACAAATTCTTCAATTTTGGTATTTGGCGTATTTTGACTGGGTGGAAATAAATTGATTTGTTCAGCGTTCATTTGATAATACTCCTTTAGATAATTGAGATAACTGCTAGAATTGCCATAATTGAATCTAACCAACTGGTCTGGTGTTTGTCACTGTCCCTCCTAACAGATAGAATAGCCTTGCCGAAATGCCCCATATAGGATAGTATGCGATTGGGGACAGAAGTTTTTAAAAACCATATCAGTATAGTAGTACAATAGCTATGACGATCGCAAGGAACCCAAAAACCGAGGGACAGCCAGGGGAACTAGGACAACTGCTAACCGAGTTGTTAAATAATAGCGATCGCATTTTAGTTCAACCGACATCAATGGGAGTCACCCAAGGATATATAGGCGCAGTCAGCCTAGAATGGGCTGCCAGTCACATTGGTTATGCTTCCGAATTACCCCTATTTAAAAGCCACATTGACCCCGAAACCCAAAATATAGAAAGAGGCGCAGAAACCATTGATGCTATACTCCAGCGACCCCTAGACTGGTCACGTCAAGCCATCTTGGTACAATACCTGATTACCCACAATTGGGATCGGAAATTTCCCCCCCTCGTCGTCGTTATTAGTCCCCACTGGGTAGATAACCCGCAAGCACCACAATGGGATAAAAACGGACAAGCCACCTGTTCAGTAGCCCAATATATCCCCTTAGATGAACATGGAAAAATCGGCATCTTAGATTTATCATCTTCCGTCTCTGTCTTTGCTTTAGATGGACAGCATAGACTCATGGGAATTCAGGGAGTCATAGAATTATTAACAACCCGGAAAATACAACCCTATAGCAAACTCAAAAAACCTGTCGGTGAACCCATAACTTGGGATAAATTGCCTATAGTAAATATGCAGCCACAAGATAAACTAGCCGCCTTAAACCACGAAACCATTGGCATTGAATTTATCCCCGCCGTCTTGGCTGGAGAGACTAGACAGCAAGCACAAAGGCGAATTAGGTCTATTTTTGTACACCTTAATCAAATGGCAGTTAAACTCAGTAAAGGACAGTTAGCCGCCTTAGATGAAAATGATGGTTTTTCTATTGTTTGTCGCCAGATAGCCGTTAATCATCCCCTACTCCAAGATGAACCCGGACGTAAGCCTCGGATTAACTGGGATAGCGCCACAGTTGCCACCAAATCCACAGTATTAACTACCTTACAAGCCTTACGAGATATGGCGGAATTATATCTAGGTTGTTACCCTAAATTTCGAGGTTGGAAAGCGCCACAACCCGGTTTGGTTCCCTACCGTCCCGAACCCGAAGAGTTGGCATTAGGTACTCAGGAATTAATGAGTTTATTTGATGGTTTGGCGAGTTTACCCAGTTATCAAAAACTTACACAAGGAATGGAAACTCCTGATTTGCGAAGGTTTGGATTTGAACGTCCCCCAGGATTAGGAAATATTTTATTTAGACCCGTGGGACAAATAGCGATCGCTCATGGTATTGGCAAGGTGGTATTTCACTATCAACAACCCTTGGAAACCGTATTTCAAAAGTTAGTTAAATTTGATGCCGAGGGTGGTTTTAATCATATAGAATACCCTCAATCTATATGGTATGGCGTATTATATGATCCCAATAAACGCCGAGTCCGAGTAGCTGGTCGGTCTTTGGCTACTGATTTAATTGTTTATTTACTAGGAGAAATCACCGAATTAATGGATGAGGCAATGATACGCAAACAACTGGCTGAGGCGCGGACTTTTGAAAATAGGGCGATTAATTTTGAGGGTCGGATAGTTAAACCCAGGGAAGTAGGATTACCTGAACCTATAGATTTGTGATATCATCTAACAATAGATATAAATTCATACCAACTAATCAAACCATGGTTAATGATGAACCTACCAATAAAATAGACCATTTGGTGGCACCTCTTTATAATCAATACTTCCGCGAGAGGTGTTATTTGGGGTTGATGTGTCACCAGGGAGGGCGACAAATGATTCAAATTAATGTCCCAGCCCAAGATTTACCAACTCTCCTACAGGCGCGACCCTCCCTGGGAAATGACCCGGACTCTGGCAAAAATCGACCGGAGATTAAAGGTCATGCTGAGGAAATTAAAGACTATATTATCCAGCGTGTTCATAAAAATAAACCCTGGATTTTGGGAACACTGACAGCTAATGTTAATCCTGAAGATATCCAAATTCTTGACTTGGGTAGAGGCGTGTGTTTTGTGATAATTCCCCGTGGTCATAAGTTAGATATCACTGATGGACAACACCGCAAAACCGCGATTCATCAATTAATTGAAAGTGATTTAGGAAAGTTAATCGGTGAGGATGATTTTCCGATTACTTTGGTTTTGGAGGAGAATTTTAATCAGTGTCAGACCGACTTTAGGGATATGGCGCAAGCCAGACAATTAGATAAATCTTTGCTGGTTTCTTTTGGGGAACATTCCGGTCGCATTGGGATTACCAAAAATTTGGTCAATCGCGTTTCCATGTTTTATGGGAAAACTGAGAAGGTGAAAAAAAGCCCTTCCACTAAGCAGAAGTTGATTTATACTAATGCTTATATTGTGAATTTGGTCAGTTGTGCTTTTACTAATCAGCCGGATAATGACTTAGAAGATTATGATGTAGAAATGGCATCCCATGAATTAACTCAATGTCTGAATCAGTTTTTTTCGGAATGTCCGGTCACATCACATATTGCTAATCAGAGTGTGGATGAATTAACGGTTGAAGAAGTGGCTAATTTTAAGGAAAAATATTTATTAGGTTTTCGGGTGGGTTTGGAAATACTGGGGCGACTGTTATATATGACCTATGACGGTCAGCAAAATGAGTTTAATGGAAGTCAAATATCTGAGTTGGCGCAACTGGACTGGTCGCGGGAGAGTCGTCTATGGGAAAATAATGTGGTCACGATAGATCCTAATCCGAAAAACCCCCATAAACCCTATAAAATTTCCATGGGGGCTAGTCAGGTGAGAATTGCGGTTAATATAGTTAAAACCTATTTGGGCTGGGGTTCATCTCATCCCTATCTGAGTTAAATGTTATGGTGGGGGTAGTATACTGGTGATAGCCATTTTTAAAGATATCTTAAACCCTATGGGCGATCGCCATGAAAAAATTATCATATTTGACTTTGATGGGACTTTAGCTGATACCTTGGAAGTGGTGATTAGCATTACCAATGACCTGGCGGCAGATTTTGGATATTCCCCCACCACAGCCACTGATTTACAGCAATTACAAAATCTCAATTCTTGGCAAATTATTAAGCTGTCTAATATCTCCCTATTCAAAATTCCTAAACTCCTGCGCCGAGTCCAGCAGGAATTACAAAATAATCTCGGATCTATTTCTCTATTTCCGGGTATTCCTGAAGCCTTAAACGACCTGAAAAACCAAGGCTGTCAACTATCTATTATCACGTCTAACTCACCAAGTAATGTGGAATTTGTGTTAAACCGACATGGTGTTTTAGCACTTTTTGATAATCTGAATTCCGAGTCAACACTATTTGGTAAACACCGAATTATTAACCGCCTGCTAAAACAGCAAAATATCCCCAAACATAAAGCCGTTTATGTGGGAGATGAAACCAGAGATATCACTGCAGCCCACAAATCGCAAATCAAGAGTATCGCGGTAACTTGGGGGTTTAATTCGGCTAATGTACTGGCTCAATATCAACCGGATTTGATGATTAATCAACCCCAAGACTTACCCCCAACGATCGCCTCTCTTTTGCCGATAAATTAGCCTTCCGAATCTCGATTGAATCCCCTCAAAACGGCGCGATCGCTGACATTTTTATAAACAGTATCTAAATACTGCATAACTACATCCGCCGCCGTAGCTGACATTCCCCCATTTTTAGATACGGTAGTCCCCAGAGGAATGGAACCCAAAACATCCAAAATCGTCTCGCTTCCTGGAGGTGGTGAAATCACGACTAGAGAAGATTCTAACTGTTGGTTATACTGCCAATATCCACCCACAGCCGGAGGTTGATAACCCCTGACAGATGGGGATACTTGGGAGGTTTTTCTGTCTTTTTTATCCTCACCAGAACCCCGTATATTTCGCAATTTAGCGATAATCTCTTCTTTCAAGCGTCCCCGCAGTTGAAATAAGACAAATGGATCTTCACTAAAGCGATCGCCTAACATATAATAAACTGCACCAATATGCTTACAGGGGTTAGCCGGATCTGGACAACTACACCGAGAGTGTACTTCATCCAAATTAAAAGGAAATAGCCGCAAGCCATTTTTAGCAAATACATCCTCAATATTATAAGGCATTTCCCCCGCTAACAACTTCGCCGAAAAAATCGCCTGCTGGGATAATGTTTCAATCACATATCCCCATTCTTCCTCCGTAAAAGCATCTAACCACAATTCCACCTGATAAGGTTCCGCTTGCGTCCCCTGAACTTGCGCCAGAACCCGCTGACCAGTAAATTCAATATTGAGAACATTACCCTGTCTCGCATAATTTCTCGCCCTTTCCAATCGCTTCTTAAACCGATAGCGATTCAGAATATCTAACCATTGCTGCGTCCACCATTCCTGATTATTTTCTATATGGTAATCTGCCATAATTGGGAACTCCAAAAAATATCGTTTTATTCATTATAGACAACGGGTGAGGGTTGACAACAGCCGGGAACTCATGATAAGATATTGACATATCGTTTCAAAATAAGAATATATGCAGCCATAAAAAAAATTCCAATATTCCCATTATCTAAAGTATAGCACAGACCCCCCCAAAAGGCAACCCCACCCCCCCAAAAAAAATTTTTTCGCAACATTTCTTAATTTTTTGTTACAAAAGTTAACATAATGACCTAGTGATGGCGATAATGCGATCGCGGTAGATGGGAGGATGCGGTAGATGGGAGGATTCTGTATTCGGGGAATATTTTGGCTGAGAATTTGCGTAAATTGTTTGACGGAAATTGATAAATAATTATATTTGCCGACGAAACTTTCCCAGGCGGTGCTAGAGGGAGAAACGGAGGAGTTGGAGCGGACTCTGGACAGTAACTACGGACTGTTCGGGTTAGTAGTCACGAACTGCGAAAGTGCGATCGCCGATTGTCCAGAGCCGGAAATTCATGTCTATATTGGTCAAATCTGACTATATATGACTAGATTCTTGTTGAGACTTTACAATGCTTGGTAACTTTTGTGGATTCGCTATATCCTTGTGATACTGAAAGAATTGACCAAGCAAATTCTGCACGCGGGGACTAATTTGAGGCTGAGATGGTCAAAATTCTGGTGATAGTGATAGTTGGGGTTCTGGGAGCGATCGCTCTTTTGGAACTAGGGTTACGGGTTTTTTTTGGTTTTGGCAATCCTTTGATTTATGTATCTGATGAGGAGATCGGCTATTTATTGGCTGGTGATCAGAGTAGCAGACGATTTGGCAACCGGATTGAGATTAATCAATATTCTATGCGTTCTCATGCGATCGCCCCTACACCAGAAGATAACACTCTCCGGATCATGTTGTTAGGAGATTCTATTGCTAATGGTGGATGGTGGACTGATCAGGATGACACGATTTCTGCCATGATGACACAACAGCTTCAATCCCAACTACCAGTCAAACAGGTGGAGGTTCTCAATGTTTCTGCTAATTCCTGGGGACCCCCGAATCAATTGGCTTATGTTCAGAAGTTCGGTTTATTTGGTTCTCAGATCTTAGTTTTGCTACTCAATACCGATGATTTGTTTGCTAGAATCCCTAATCCTCACATTGTCGGACGCGATCGCAACTATCCAGACCAAAAACCTCCTTTAGCCTTGTTGGAACTGTTTAACCGCTATTTAGGACGCGATCAGCCTATCCCTCCACCTTCTCGCCCACGTCCCCAGGATGTGGTGGCTTATAACCTAGATATGATTAGAGAGCTAAATGCGATCGCTCTTCAACAGGGGGCTCAATTCCTACTGCTGATGACTCCCCTACTACGAGAAATCGGTGAGCCAGGACCAAAGGACTACGAACTTAAAGCACGCTCACGTCTGCAATCGCTTACCCAACAGGAAAATATTAAATTTATCGATTTTCTCCCACCCTTCAACAGCCACCCCGACTCCCCGAGTCTCTACCGTGACCACATCCATCTGAGTCCCCAAGGTAATCAACTCGTAAATGAATTATTACTTGAGCAACTTAATTTATAGTTAAGAGTGCGATCGCCGCTGTTCGTCGATGGGGGTTGCTCTCAGGTTTCTGCATCATCCTCATTTGAGCGGACGATACGTCGGACTCCGACGCGCGCGATACGTGGCACTCCGACGCTGGCGATCGCTTGTTTCGAGAAACCCGGTTTTTTGAAAAAACCGGGTCATCAGCAAATTGGGTTATCAATTACACCGACAGAAAGGAAGTCATGGGATTTATAAATTGAGGGGTCGATGAAGGTTGTTGTCAATGCGAGGCGATGAATTGCTTTAATTAAGTGTTGTTGAAAACATCCCAATCAATTCCCAGTTGTCGCAGTGCAGACCGTAGAGTTCCAATTTTGAGATCGCGACTTCCCCAATCCGGTAACACCGAAGCTTGCCCTGTGTTGGGATTCAACCACTTTGGGTGAGAGCCACCCCCGCGCCGGGGCAATTCTTGACAACCCAATGCTTTCAGTTTTCGGGCCACTTCGCGATACTTCATGAACTCACGACTAAAGTTTCTAGCCACACAGAATGATCGGCATCGGCAACACATAAATTTGGGGGTAAAGTTCGACCCAAATCCTCATAAATCTCGACCACGGCAGCCAGGGCATCCTGAACGTTGGCGAGGGCTTCCTCGGCGGTGTCGCCCTCGGTCAGAAGTTCTGGCAAGAGTGGGGACGTCACAGTAAATCCCCCTTCGGGTTGGGGGGAGAGCAGCAAAGGAACTTTATAAAGCATTGTTTGGAGATTCTCCTTTTGGGTTGAGTTGTATCGAATATTTTCCAGTTTTTATAACGCCTAATTTTAGCACTTGTAGCTGCTTTTAGTCAATGCTTTGAATGAGTGGCGATCGGGGCAAACGAGATAGGTGCGATCGCTCTTCGCGTAGCACAGGCATCTTGCCTGTAGTGGACCGACACGGCTAAAAATGTGCTTTCGTGTAGGGTGGGTTAGGCGGCTGAAACCCAGGCGGTGATGGCAATCTAGCAATCCGCCGTAACCCACCGTTTAAGGTGTGTCGGTTCAGTATAATCGAGAGCGTCGCTCCCATCGTGTCAACCCCCAGCCCTCATGGCTCCATCGGAATTGCTGACGACAGCGGTTGTGGCGATCGCATTCCGGCGTCCGGACACGACTCGGAAGGTGTTTGATGTGATGCCGCGAGTCAAGCCGTCCGAAGGGCGGGCAATGCTTTGGAAGCTCGAAATTCGTGTTATAATAGATAGCCGTCGAAATTTTAGAGGTGAGTTGATGCGGTCAATCAAGGGAATTTTTAAAGGCGGGTTCTAGATTTTAGGAGTGGTGTATGAATGCAAAGTCCATGTCTACTTCGGAAACAAAAATTTATAATTACACGGTGATTTGTGAAAAAGAATCAGAGGGGGGTTATCATGCTTTTTGTCCGGTTTTGAAAGGGTGTTACAGCCAGGGAGATAATTTTGAGGAAGCCTTGGTAAATATCACCGAAGCAATGGAATTATATATTGATAGTTTGCTTGAGGATAAAGAACCGATACCTGAAGAGAATCTGATCATCAAGCCTGTCCAGATCCCCCGATGAGTAATTTTCCGACAGTTAAGGCGAAAGATTTTAGATGGTTGAATGTAAAATTTACCTTGATGTTTGTTGTTTGAACCGCCCCTTTGATGATTGGAGTCAAGAACGGATTCGCATAGAAGGAGAAGCTGTCCTCAACATTCTCCATCGAATTAATGCCCAAGGTTGGCAGTTGATTATGAGTGAAACAATTGCAGCAGAACTGGAAAAAATGAGCGATTTAGAAAAATTAGAAAATATCAGAGAAATTTTGAACTTGGCTACGACGGTTGTTGAAATTGACGATGCAATCAATATTCGTTCACAAGAGTTGGAACTATTGGGATTTGGACTGTACGACGCTTTTCATGTTGCCAGCGCTGAAAGGATCAAAGCAGATGTTTTGTTGACGACAGACGATCGCCTGCTGAAAAAGGCAAGTAACAATCAAGATGGATTGCGGGTTAAAGTGAGCAATCCGGTTAATTGGTTGATGACGATTTTTCAACAAGAAGGAGGAATGACTGATGACACCTATTGAATTGAGAAGACAAGGTTATCAAGTTTTAGTTGAGAATCTGGGTCAAATTAATGCGATTCGCTTTTTACAACAGGTGGGATGGGGACATGGCGATTACACGAAAGAACGAGAAAATCTGCTGAAGTCGGTGACGCGAGATGAGTTTTGGCAAGATATTCAGAAAATTAGAAATCGCCGATAGATTGGCTTTTGCTGGTGGATTCCCGCCGCCGATTTTTGAGTCAGAATATAGGGTCAATTTATTATGGTCTTCGCACACGCTACGCGATCGCTCTTCGCGTAGCACAGGCATCTTGCCTGTAGTGGACCGACACGGCTAAAAATGTGCTTTCGCGTAGGGTGGGTTAGGCGGCTCAAACCCATGCTGTGAAAGCCATATATCAATCCGCCGTAACCCACCGTTTAAGGTGTGTCGGTTCAGTAGGGTGGGTTAGGCGGCTCAAACCCATGCTGTGAAAGCCATATATCAATCCGCCGTAACCCACCGTTTAAGGTGTGTCGGTTCAGTATAATCGGGAGCGTCGCTCCCATCGTGTCAACCCCCAGCCCTCATGGCTCCATCGGAATTGCTGACGACAGCCGTTGTGGCGATCGCATTCCCGCACCCGGACACGACGCGGAAGGTGTTTGATGTGATGCGCCGGGTGCAGCCGTCCCCACAGAAGCGCGATCGCGTTAAGCTGGAGAGCAGTTGAAGTGGGAAAAGCGATCGCTCATGTCCAATTTGGCAGTACCGGCAAATCGAAGAAAAGTTTATCTCGAAATGGCTTTGCGTCGATGCCGTCCGGGTCGGGGTAGTAGTCTAGCATTTCTCCAATCGCGAACTTGGAATCATCCCGTGACTGATCTCAGAACAATTATTCAAACGCCTTTTGTTATCGTGGGAGGAATTGCCACTCGGCTTTATATGCCCGAACGCATGACCGATGATTTAGATATTTTAATTTGGGCAGAAAATTCTGACCGCATTTATGGAGAATTAGAACAGGCGGGAAGTCAAAGGGTGGGAGCGTTAAATATTGGCGGGAGTACCTGGCAGTTATCGGATGGAACGATTCTAGACGTGCTGGAATTCGAGCAAGCATGGATTGCCGATGCGATCGCTTATCCCAACTTTTCCCCGGATGGGTTGCCGGTCATTGCATTGCCCTATTTAGTATTGATGAAGTTGCAAGCCAGCCGTTCTCAAGATCTGGCGGATATTAGCCGGATGTTGGGGGGGGCGGATGAAGAGATGTTAAATTCGGTGCGATCAGTTATCGGGATTTATCTTTCGGATGCTTTAGAGGATCTGGAAAGTTTGATCGCCCTGGGTCAATTGGAGATGGGGAATTGAATCCAATGCTTCGGAAATGCAGTATGTGCACACACGCCTTCCGATCGCTCCTTTTCCGGGCATCTTGCCTGTAGAATCGGGAGCGTCGCACCCATCCCGTCAACCCCCAGCGCTCATGGCTCCATCGGAATTGCTGACCACAGCCGTTGTCGCGATCGCATTCCGGCACCCCGACACGACGCGGAAGGTGTTTGATGTGATGCCGCCGGTGCAGCCGTCCCCACAGAAGCGCGATCGCTCTACCCACAGACTAGGCGATCGCTCGTTTTCCCGGCATCTTGCCTGTATAATTGGCAGGGTCGCAATCCTGGGCGGAACCGGAGTTATACGGATTGAGGACTGGGGCGATCGCCACTTCTGCTAATATAGGGGGTTATGGGGGGAGTAAGGGGGGATGTCGGCTGGGAGTTGGCGGTTGGCGATCGCTTTGGCGGGTGATATAATTCCGGTTGATGCCTCAATAAATTCTTTCACCGCAGGGGCAGGTGGCAAGGTGCGATCGCATTACATCACAGCCAGCCTACCACTACCCTAGCAGGATTACTGAAATCCAGGGAAATGAGGATGGCGATCGCACAGATTTTAAATATAGACAATGTAAAAATGTTAAATATTATGCGAGATATTTTTGGGCTATCTTAAAAGTTCAATTCCACAGTCATTGTTACCCCGCTTGTCATGGAAAATCTGCCGGTTAACCTAGATAATGAAACTTTAAGACAAATCGATGTTTTATCCAAAAAACAGAATTTGTCTCCTTCTCAAATTGCTAAATTAGCGATCGAATTTTGCTCCCTGCTGCCACCTGCTGTATGGTTAGCCGGTAACGTCGTTTCCGGTGCCGAAAAAGTTGAGATGGCTAATATTGTCGCCCGGGCTATTTTGGAAAGTCAGTACCATGAAGCTATACAAAAAATTCAACCGCAGCTAAATAAGGAGTGGTTAGATTCTTTGGTAACTGAAGACGATATCCTTGATGCTGCAGTTAAGCTAACTCAAGATGACTGAGACTTTAAGGTTGTGCTTGGATCTGAATATTTGGTGTGCGGCTCTGTTAGCTTCGGTGAAGGGAAGAGAGGGAACTTCTTGTCAAACTTTGGTGGACATAGTTCGACAGGGCAACTGTTTGGTTGGAAAAGTCGAGATCGTCATCTCTTGGGGAATGTTGAATAGGTTGCAAGAGGTTCTGGAAAATCGACCGGAACTTCAAGTTTTGCGGGATGATGCGGTTTTTTATGTTGAGTTAATACGCAGTTATGCTCAATTAAGCCCGCAATTAACTTTGGGAGGAACGGGAGTTATACCGATTGAGGACTGGGACGATCGCCACGTTTTAGAAACTTCTATTGCGGGTGATGCAACTGCTTTGGTGACGGGAAATTTTAGGGATTTTCTGGTTAAGGATTTAACGGTAATTATTCCACAACATCATGGCATTTATAGGTCTGCCAATCGCTCTTTTCATTTGGTTCATCCTTACTTGATGATGAATTGGATTAATCGGGGTCGGGTTCCTTCGGTTTCTGATTTTTAACAGAGGTTAGTCAAATAGCTAATGTGTGGTTGGAAAGATTATTGCTTAGGTCTGGTTTTGGGCATGGAGATAACTACTGAATAGGATTAATTGAATGACTAAATTAGTGGTTTTAATTACCGGAGTTTGAGGCGGTATTGGCAAGGCAACTGCCCAGTTTTTTCACCCCCAAGTTTGGTATGTGGTGGGGGTTCAGCCAGGCAATATGTCCGCTCCTGTAGCGGAAATGGATAGGTTTTTTCAAGCTGATGTCCCGGATGTTTCTGCCTGGGAGGAGATGGCTCAAAAGTGGCGAGGTGAAGTGGCTAGGGTGGATGCGTTGGTCAATAATGCGGCCGTCATGGTTGGTCAGCCTGGTAGTGGAAACGACACGCCAGCAGTGGGAGGGGGTGTAGTGGGTGAATTGCCTCGCTCTATTTTGCCGTGTGTCAGTTGGCCGCGTGGGGGTGCGGTGGTGAATGTCAGTCCTGTTGAAGCGATCGCCGCTTCTGCTAATATACCCGCTTATGGGGGGAGTAACGGGGGGATGTCGGCTGGGAGTCGGCGGTTGGCGATCGCTTTGGCGGGTGATATAATTCGGGCTGAGGGGTCAATAAATTCTTGAACAGCAGCGGGAGGTTGGATGAGGCGATCGTATTACATCACAGCCAGCCTACCACTACCCTAGCAGGATTACTGAAATCCAGGGAAATGGGGATGGCGATCGCTTTTTGAAAACCATCCACGGCTTCTTCTAGCTTACGGCTCGGCAGCAGTTGATTACCTCTCACTAAATCGCTGACTTCCCAGACTAAACTGATGCGGAAACCCTCCCCCATTGTACCACAGCCATAGAAATTTGTCAAGTTGCGTAAGTATCGTGATCTGGTAAAATACTGGGGTATGTGAATGTAAAATCTACTTTGATGTTTGTTGTTTAAACCGCCCCTTTGATGATGGCAGTCAAGAAAGGTTCAGGCTGGTTGGCGAAGCTGTTATCAACATTCTCTATGGAATTCACCCTCAAGGTTGGCAGTTGATGATATGTTGAGAGGGAGCCAGAACCGAGTTGTTTGATGGGGGGAATCAGTCATAAAATCGGAGGAGCTATATGTTAAGTCAGGAAACTGTTAAGACTAATCCGACGGAAGAACAGAAAAATTCCTTGACTTTAGAGGAGTTTATGGATTGGTATCCGGATGGTTATGAGGGTCGATTTGAATTGCATGATGGGGAGATTGTTAAAATGCAGCCGACTGGAACTCACGAAAAAGTGGCAGGTTTTCTGGCATCCAAAATATCAATTTACATTGATAGTTTAAATTTGCCATTTTTTATCCCTCGCCAAGGACTAATTAAAGCCATAGATTCTGATAAGTCGGCTTATATTCCCGACGTTATGGTATTAGATGATAATGCCCTAGAAAAGGAGCCTCTGTGGACAAAGCGATCGACGATTACTCAAGGTGCGAGTATTAAATTAGTCATAGAAGTCGTCAGTACAAATTGGCGGGATGATTATTTGATGAAGCTGGCAGAATATGAAAAATTAGGGATAGGCGAATATTGGATAGTTGATTATTTAGGGCTAGGAGGCAGGCGCTATATTGGAGACCCCAAACAACCCACTCTTTCGGTTTATAATTTAGTTGAAGGAGAGTACGCGCTCAATTTATTTAGAGGTGAAAATGTGGTGGCTTCGCCAACTTTTCCCGAACTCAATTTGACCGCCGAACAAATATTTAAGGCAAGGCAGTAGCTGAGGATAACGGTTATGACAATAAGTAATACAAGAAAGACCATGCCCCAGATAGTTGGGCTTTGCTAGTATCAATAATTACAAGAATTCCCAAACTTTTGGACTTGCTTAGATTCTCAAGTGTCAATTATGGAAAAATTGCTGCAACTGCATATTGAAAAATTACCTGAAGGTGTTTATTTAGCAACCAGCGATGCTTTGCCTGGTTTAGTTGCTCAGGGAGAAACTCTGGCTGAAACTTTGGAAATAGCTCGTGATGTAGCCGTTAAGTTAATAGAAGCTCGTCGTGAAAGACAACTTATGAATTGGGAAGGTTTACAAACTCTTGCCGAAAAGTTTGATTATCCATTGATTATTAATGAATAATTTGTTTGATGGGAAGATTGTCAGGATTTCGCTATCGAGAAATTGTGAAAAAGTTGAAGACTTTTGGGTTTGTTTTTGACCGCCAAGCTGCTGTTAGTCACGAAATTTGGTACAACCCAGATCGGAATTTATATACCACGATTCCTAACCATTCGGGAGATATGCCAGAGGGGACTTTGCGGGCAATTTTAAAGCAAGCTGAAATCCGTCCAGAAGATTTTTGAAATGCTTGATTTAAATGAAAAATGGGGATAAGACTGAGGATGATATTGGTGCTAATTTATTTACAAAATGGGGGAGGGGGGATGTGGGCTGGGAGTCGGCGGTTGGCGATCGCTTTGGCGGGTGATATAATTCCGGTTGAGGGGTCAATAAATTCTTTCACAGCAGGGGGAGGTTGGATGAGGCGATCGCGAGATTGAGTACCCAGTAAAAAGGAATCTCCACATTAATCCCACATTGTTAGGAGGTCAAACGTGGTTGCAGTGAATCCATCGGTCACAAAAGTTTCCTTAGAGGATTTTTTAAAACTTCCTGAAACCAAACCTTATTCTGAATATCTCGATGGAGAGATAGCACAAAAACCGATGGCGCAGGGAGAACATAGTATTATCCAAACTTATCTATCTGCCAGAATCAATGACATTGGCAAAGCGAACAAGGGGGCTTTAGCATTCACAGAGTTAAGGTGTACTTTTGGCGGACGTTCTCTGGTGCCTGACATTTCTGTTTTTGCTTGGGAACGCATCCCTAAGACGGAACAAGGAAGAATTCAAAATCGCTTTGAAGTTTGTCCGGATTGGGTGATTGAAATTTTATCTCCTGAGCAATCGGCAAACCAGGTAATTAAAAAGATTATTTTTAGTCTCAAGCAAGGAACAGAGTTGGGATGGTTAATCGATTCCAAAGATGAGTCAGTTATGATATTTAAACTCAATCAATTTCCAGATATACCCTCAAAGGAGGAATTTTTACCGGTTTTAGAGAGTGTTAAAGAGATGCAGTTATCAGCTACAGAAATTTTTAATTGGCTGAAAATTGAGTGACCGAACTAAATGTTATAGCGAGGTAGGTGAGATGGCGATAAATGTGAGTTCGGTTCATGCGATACGTGGCACTTCGACTATGCGATAGGTGCTACGCACACGCTGCGCGAACGCTTGTTTCCAAAAACCGAGTTTTTCAAAAAAATCGAGTTTCTTAAATTTCGTTTTCTCGTAATATGGGATGGCGGCGATATGTGGCACTCCGACTATGCGATCGCTCATAGTGTGGTCCGGGCATCTTGCCTGTATAGTTGAGGGAGGGACAAAACTTTATTTTTGTTGACAATGGGAGGTAATCCGATGAATAATGATGTTTCAGATCTTTATGAACAAGATTATTATCTTTGGCTTCAAGAAACCTATCAAACACTTGAGAAAAAAGAGATAAATCGACTTGATTTTCCGCATCTAATGGAGGAAATTTTAAGTTTGGGAAACGAACAAAGACGAAAAGTATCTAGCTATTTAAGACAACTGTTGATTCATTTATTGCTTTACCAATATTGGGAATCGGAAAGGCGGCTTTGCGGTAAGGGCTGGCAAAATGAAATTGATAATTTTCGGTTTGAACTGGAGTTATTGCTAAAGTCTCGAACTTTGTATAATTATTTCTTGCAGGAGATTGAAGAAATTTATGTCAAGGCTAGAAAGCAAGCCATCAAAAAAAGTGAATTACCCCCGGAGATTTTTCCGGAAAGGTGTCCTTTTACTGCCGAGAATTTGCTGGACTCTGAATTTCTGCCCTAAATCAACTATTTGAGCTGACGACACCCATTGTTTCGATCGCATTCCCGTACCCCGACACGACGCGGAAGGTGTTTGATGTGATGCCGCTGGTGCAGCGGTCCCCACAGAAGCGCGATCGCTCTACCCACAGACTAGGCGATCGCTCGTTTTCCGGGCATCTTGCCTGCATAATTGGCAGGGTCGCAATCCTGGGCGGAAGGGGAGTTATACCGATTGAGGACTGGGGCGATCGCCACTTCTGCTAATATACCCGCTTATGGGGGGAGTAAGGGGGGATGTCGGCTGGGAGTCGGCGGTTGGCGATCGCTTTGGCGGGTGATATAATTCCGGTTGAGGTCTCAATAAATTCTTTCACAGCAGGGGGAGGTTGGATGAGGCGATCGCATTACATCACAGCCGGCCTACCACTACCCTAGCAGGATTACTGAAATCCAGGGAAATGGGGATGGCGATCGCTTTTTGAAAACCATCCACCGCCTCTTCTAGTTACCGCTCGGCAGCAGTTGATTACCCCTCACTAAATCCCTGACTCCCCAGAATCAAGTCTATATAGACCGGTTGGATTAACCCAGGGATTATACCATCATCAGGATATGCTGGCGAAGGATTTTAATCAACCCACAATCAACTACACTTGTCAAGTACGGATAACCGAATGCTTTATTCCGGCAAACCGAATGCCGCTCGCTCTAGGTAATGCGATCGCCCGAGTTGTGGGGATATCTAAATTCAAATGAGGGTGACTTACAATGTATTGATAATGTCAGTTTTAGCAACTCCTTTGTGTCGGGAAATTGCTCGTAAAATACTATTGAGAGTTCCCAGTCGCAAAGAGTTATGATTGGGAATGCTAATCCTTTGATGGTGGGGCAACTCCGTTTCTAAAATAATGTGGCTCCCCTGTTAGTGAACCACCTCATAATCCCATTGGCGACAGAGAATGTCTGCCAAATGAGTCCCTTTCATATCTCTGGGGATTTTCATCGATAATTTGGATCGATCTACATTACTGGATGACTAAGATTTCTTCTTTGACTAGATGTAGCTTGACATTGGGACAGCTAGGTTGGTCGAAATAATAGCCTTTGACGGCTTCATTGACATGGACTCGCAACGCTTCCCAATCATCACCCTGAGTGAAGATATCCTCGGTCAAACATTCGGCTACAAATCCGCCATCTTCTTCCTGATACACTTCAAAAATGATGACTGAATTCATTTTTATCATCCTCGTTCATGGGTGACATCAATCCTAAAAAATGGTCGCTATTTTCATTCAAACTTTGACCCATAAGGAGCCTGTTCGGTTCCGATCATACCACAAGCTGATCGTTAAAGTGTGCGACGATCGCATTCCGATCGCACCCATCGTGTCAACCCCCAGCCCTCATGGCTCCATCGGAATTGCTGACGACAGCCGTTGTGGCGATCGTATGCCAATTGTTTGCTATTCTTCTGCCAGTTTTAAAAAATGTTGATAGAGTTTGCTCTCTATCCGAAACTTCGCATCTTCGATCAATTGATCGATTAAAGGCTGTACGGCGGGAATCGCCCCTTGATGTTTGGCTTGTAGTAAAACACCCAGCAATCCGGTTACTTTTAATTGATAATCAGTTGCCAGCGCTCTGCCTCTCCGTTCATCCATGAGGAGTAGATCGGATCTCAATTCGAGAGCCAGTACGATCGCTTCCGCTTCTCCGAGATGAATGTGCCGTTGGGCCGCCAAAATTTCGTCAACTTGTCGGGTATTTTGGACGGGTCGAGTTACAATCCAGGGCAATGTTTGGACTTCGAGAGTGCCGGGAACGGGTTCGTCAGTTCCGGCTGGGGTCAATTCATTATAAACGGCCACGGGAATGGTGATTGTTCCATAAAGTAAATGTAGCAGATCTAGTTTTTCTATGGCTGCGAGATTGGTAATTGGGGAAGTGTCGCTGACAACAATCATAGGAGTCCCAGTGTTTTTAGGGTTTGTACATCTTGATTGAGTTCCTCAACGTCATAATTCAGACATAAATCTCTTTTGGCGAGTTCGTGCTGAAATTCTAAAACAGTTAAACCCAACCAAGCCCGCACTTGTCCGCTGCTAATTTTGTTTTTTTTGTACAGGATTAATGCCAAATCGATCTTTAATTCATCTTCGCTGACTTCGGCGGCTTTTAAAATCTCTTCGGGAATGAAAATACTCATAGACTCTCCCTTATTTCTTTGCTTTAGATTATACCACGACAGTTTCTAGAACGCCGGGGATTAGGCAGGGTTGAAAACCCACGCCCCAGTCAATTTCCAAAAGTGTGCGACGATCGCGTTCCGATCGCTCTTCGTGTAGCACGGGCATCTTGCCTGTATAATCGGGGGTGCGATCGCGCGACGCGCACGCTACGCGATCGCTGGTAGTGGACCGACACGGCTAAAAATGTGCTTTCGTGTAGCTTTTGTGTAGGGTGGGTTAGGCGGCTGAAACCCAGGCTGTGATGGCAATCTAGCAATCCGCCGCAACCCACCGTTTAAGGTGTGTCGGTCCAGTAGTAGTGTGAAACGATCGGTCAAAATCTTTCGGCTCAGAGCCCCCAGAATTGGGGGTTTGGGGGCGAGAAGATTTTCGGCTCATAGTATTGAATCGGGTTCGGTGAAATGAGCATTTTTGTTGAATTTCCAGAACAGTTGTTGGTGGCTTGTCGGGAAGAACCCGAAGGGTTTAAGCGACGGGTGATGATTTTGACTTTGGGTCAACTCTATGAAGAGGGTAAAATTTCTTCGGGGGTGGCGGCGGAGGTTTTGGGATGCAGCCGTTTGGAGTTTTATCGTTTGATTGGCGAACGGGGATTTGCCGCGATCGACTACACCGAAGCTGAGTTTGAAGAGGAGGCGAAAACCAGTCGAGAATTGGCCGATAAATTGAGGGATCGATGAAGGTTGTTGTCAATGCGACGCCATTAATTGCTTTGAGTCTCATCGATCGCTGGCAACTGTTACCCCGGTTATTTGATGAGATTTTGATCCCGCCCACGCGATCGAACGGTTGAAAATTAACCAGTAATTAAACGGTCTTTTAGTTCTTCATACTGAGGAAAAACAGAATCTAGACTGACCAATGAAGCCTCATGTATGAGGGCGGTTGCAATGATAATCCGGTCGGCTGGATCGCGATGATGCTCCGGTAGTTGAGACGCTTTGATCGCAATGGGGCGATCGACGGGTAACACCTGAATGTCTCCTTCCAGGGCGATCGCCAAACAGGAAATTGCACTGATGGCAATACTGTCAGCCGTTTCTATCTCCTCGATTAGGTTTTCAGCAAGGGCGAAACGACCCGACTGGGGGTTGTGCCAGCGTATCCAAATGTGAGTATCAAGTAATAGCATGGCTCAGGAGGATTCCCAATCGGAGTCCGGGGTGGTGGGTGCGATGAGATCGTCAAGTAAGTGAACTGTACCCGCCAGTTTTTCAGAAGGTCGGCGACGCGGTGGAGTTGTCACCGATTCCTGGGAGCTGATGGGGAGAACGATCACTTCATATTGTTGGTCGCCGGTCAGTGACGGGGGGAGATCGATAATCAGTTGCCGATTGACGGGTTGGGTGATGATTCGCAGAGCTTCCATTACGGCTTTCAACTCAGTTTGAATGGGTTTAAATTTTAGCACTTAATTGTCCCGACTGTTTGTTATCAACTCCGAAAAGTTGGCAGAAACCAGATACGATGCGATGGGTGCTTCGCACAGGCTGCGCGATCGCTCCCATCCTGTCAACCCCCAGCGCTCATGGCCCCATCGGAATTGCTGACGACACCTGTTGTTGCGATCGCATTCCGGCGCCCGGATATGACACGGAGGGTGTTTGACGTGATGCGGGGGGTGAAGCTGTCCCAACAGAAGCGCGATCACACCGGATATTGACTCCTGTAACTCAGTCGGCGCTCTATTACATATTTTTAAAAAATTGTCAAGTGCAAATAACCGAACACTTTATTCCGGCAAACCGAACGGCAATTCGTGCTACACTCACGCTCTTCGTGTAGCACGGGCATCTTGCCTGTATAATCGAGAGCGTCGCACCCATCCTGTCAACCCCCAGCGCTCATGGCCCCATCGGAATTGCTGACGACACCTGTTGTTGCGATCGCATTCCGGCGCCCGGACACGACGCGGAAGGTGTTTGACGTGATTCGGCGGGTGAAGCCCTCCCAACTGCCGAGGACGGGCAATGCTTTGGAAGCTCGAAATTCGTGTTACAATAGACATCGGTCGAAATTTGAGAAGTCAGCACCCCCGGCTGAAGCACGGGGGCTTCGTGCCCTCCCCTTCAGGTAGCTGACCAGCTTAAGCCTTAACTGGCTACGTTCAGAGCAAGAGTTAAAGTTCCTACCCGGGAATGCGTGCTAGTTCCCGGCTCATGAACCGAATCGTTAAACAGTCCTAAGGGGTTAAGACAGTGCGATTGGGAAAGTACCGACTCTGAACATTAGCGTTCGTGCAGCGTGCGCGTTAGCGCAAGCGCAAACATTACCCCGCAAGGGAGTCGGAGCCAACCATAGCTCCATGGAGGGGCAACCATACCCCTCCACCCCGCAAGGGGGTGCTGGCGGCGGTCATCCGCTTGAGTCGGTTTTCCTCTCCGCGATCAATCACGGAGCTTCCAACCCTCCCAGGAGTTTTACGTGAGTTGATGCGGTCAATCAAGGGAATTTTTAAAGACGGGGTTATTCATCCAAGCGAACCGATTTCTTATCCCGAATTGAATCCGGTTATTATTACTTTTCTGGATGCGTCAACCACTGCTCCGGCTCCGGGAGTTTCTTCGGAACCGTCTGAATCTGGGTGGGATGGATTTTTATCGGTGATAGAAGCGTGTCAAATGGAAACGGGAATCTCTGATTTGGCACATCGACGCGATCGTTATTTATATGGTACGCCCAAGCATGATGAGCAAGAGACGTAAAGTTTTTGTGGTTACATCGGCTTGGATGTCTTTGATGAACAACGGCGACTTACATAAGGGGCAAAACGTTAAATGTTATGACCGAAAATAACATCAGACAAAAAATTTTGGAACGACTCGAACCTTTGTCGGGATCACAAGTCAAACATCTGCTTTCGGAATGGCTCATTGGTGCATCCGATCGCTTGGAAGATTTTGAGGAATTGCTCAGGAAGGAATCCGATCCCGGAACTGAAGAATTGTTTGAGTATGGGGAAATCGACTCGGGATTAAACTTTCGCGGTCTGACCGAAGCGGAAATGGTTCGGCAAAGTCAATTGGCTCTCGAAACTTATCATCGTCAAGGTGTCTCAGTACCCCATGACCGCGTGCGCGAATGGGCCGATCGCTTGGGAACGGATCGGGAAGGCCCATGCCCCAGATAGTTTGGACTGAAGGCGCAGTAGACGATCTCAATCGTCATTACGATTTTTTAAAAATTAACAATGCTGACGCTGCCGCCCGGGCGGTACGAGGGATTGTCTCTTCTGCCGAAAGTTTACAGGATAATCCCCGCAGAGGTACGGCGATCGGTCAAAGTCCGGGATTGCGTAAACTCTTCGTTTCTATTGGTAAATATGGTTATGTCATTCATTACACTCTTCTGGGAGACGATGTGATTGTTTTGCGAGTCTATCACGGGCGAGAAAACCGACCTTATTAAAATTAGTAACTCATTGAGAACGGGGCTTAAATTGATCGCATGGCATCTCGGAACGACGTTCGCCCAGCGTCTCGGAACGACGTTCGCCCAGCGTCTCGGAACGAGAATCGCTTTCCTCGGATTGTTCCCGGAAGCGGCGATCGGTTTCTTGGGACTCTTCTTTGATGACTCGTTCAGTTTCCTTTTGGGCTTCTATGAGTTCCGCCAGCAGTCTCCAAACATCATCAGCATTGGTCGTCATGGGGGTTGTCCTTGGTGGTGTTTGAATTCTCCATTTTAGCAGGTCACCACTGCGCGATACGTGGCACTCCGACGCGCGCGATCGCCTGTTTCCAGAAACCCGGTTTTTTCAAAAAACCGGGTTTCTTAACGTGGCACTCCGACGCGCGCCCATGCCAACTCTGGCTCTAATTTACCATTGGCGGGGACGGAATTTATCATCATTTAAAATCACTACACTATCTCCCGACTGTGCCAATACAAATAACCCCCGACGATAGCCATAGCTGGCGACTTCTTCGGGAACCACCATTCCGGCTACGGCTCCCATGGCATGAAAATCACGATAACGGGGCATTAACCGCTTGAATTTTTCCAGTCTTTCCAGGTGTTCGTCGATGTCGGTTTCGGTGAGTTTACTTTTGACTTCCACTAATATGGCTTGGTCAGTGTTGACTACCAGCAAATCAATTTCTATGGCTTCTCCAAAGCGTGCAGCAGAGGCTCCTGCAGAGACTTGATAATCGTAAGTTCCCGGTTGTTGAAACAGTTGGATGGCGGCGGGGCGTACCTGCCATCTGATAAAGTCTCCCACGGGATCTTCTAATTTGCGTAATTGCTGCTTGAGTTTTTCATTCTGTTGTTGGATGATTCGTTCGGTTTCTCGGAAACGGCGATCGCTTTCTTCGGATTGTTCCCGGAAGCGACGATCGCTTTCTTCGGACTGTCGCTGGAGGAGTTGCTTGGTTTCCTCGAAGCGGCGATCGCTTTCTTCGGATTGTTCCCGGAAGCGGCGATCGGTTTCCCGGAAGCAACGTTCGGTTTCTTGGGACTCTTCTTTGATGACTCGTTCAGTTTCCTTTTGGGCTTCTATGAGTTCCGCCAGCAGTCTCCAAACATCATCAGCATTGGTGGTCATGGGGGTTGTCCTTGGTGGTGTTTTAATTCTCCATTTTAGCAGGTCACCACTGCGCGATACGTGGCACTCCGACTGCGCGATCGCCTGTTTCTGGAAACTTCCAGAAACCCGGTTTTTTCAAAAAACGGGGGCGGGTTTATATAGCTGCTGGTGAAGAATAATATAGGCTGTTGAACCCGCCCCTACAGGAATATGTGACCCCTGGGTGGTTGGGAAAAGCGATCGCTTGTTTCCAGAAACCCGGTTTTTTCAAAAAACCGGGTTTCTTAAATTCTGGCGCAGCCGACAATGGTTGTTTGGGGAAAGTAGGGCGGGTTTATATAGCTGCTGGTGAAGAATAATATAGGCTGTTGAACCCGCCCCTACAGGAATATGTGACCCCTGGGTGGTTGGGAAAAGCGATCGCTTGTTTCTGGAAACTTCGAGAAACCCGGTTTTTTCAAAAAACCGGGTTTCTTAAATTCTGGCGCAGCCGACAATGGTTGTTTGGGGAAAGTAGGGCGGGTTTATATAGCTGCTGGTGAAGAAGAATATAGGCTGTTGAACCCGCCCCTACAGGAATATGTGACCCCTGGGTGGTTGGGAAAAGCGATCGCTTGTTTCTGGAAACTTCCAGAAACCCGGTTTTTTCAAAAAACGGGGGCGGGTTTATATAGCTGCTGGTGAAGAATAATATAGGCTGTTGAACCCGCCCCTACAGGAATATGTGACCCCTGGGTGGTTGGGAAAGGCGATCGCTTGTTTCCAGAAACCCGGTTTTTTCAAAAAACCGGGTTTCTTAAATTCTGGCGCAGCCGACAATGGTTGTTTGGGGAAAGTAGGGCGGGTTTATATAGCTGCTGGTGAAGAAGAATATAGGCTGTTGAACCCGCCCCTACAGGAATATGTGACCCCTGGGTGGTTGGGAAAAGCGATCGCTTGTTTCTGGAAACTTCGAGAAACCCGGTTTTTTCAAAAAACCGGGTTTCTTAAATTCTGGCGCAGCCGACAATGGTTGTTTGGGGAAAGTAGGGCGGGTTTATATAGCTGCTGGTGAAGAAGAATATAGGCTGTTGAACCCGCCCCTACAGGAATATGTGACCCCTGGGTGGTTGGGAAAGGCGATCGCTTGTTTCTGGAAACTTCGAGAAACCTGGCGATCGCATTCCCGTACCCCGACACGACGCGGAAGGTGTTTGATGTGATGCCGCCGGTGCAGCCGTCCCCACAGAAGCGCGATCGCACCGGATATTGACTCCTGTAACTCAGCCGGCACTCTGTTACAGATTTTTAAAAAATTGTCAAGTGCGGATAACCGAATACTTTATTCCGGCAAACCGAATGGCGATTCGTGCTATGCGATCGCCCGAGTTGTGGGGATATCTAAACTCAAATGAGGGTGACTTACAATGTATTGTTGACACTCCGGGTCTCTTCAGAGCGGGGAGTGTCAATTCTGACAACTGACGCTGGGTATCCCAAACCCCGTATATTGTCTGACTTCTGGTTCGTGGAACCCCAAGATGATATCTTCTTTGGGAATACCAGCTTGCACCAATTCATCAGCAATTCCATCTTCGGTTTGGTCCCACTGAATCCAAACGCGATCGTCGATAATTTCCACATGAAGGAGACAGCTATGAAAGTGTTGTTGCTCTATCCATCCTTCGGATAGAATCAAATACTGACCATTTTCACCGTCAAAAGCGGCGCGATTTTTGACCGGAATATTGGCGTAATTAATCCGGGCGTAAGGCTTCATAACTTCGCAGATGATTGGGTGGTATTTGTTTAATTTATCCATCGAGTAATTTCCTCCAAGTTCGGATCGAAAACAATCAGTTTTAAATTCTGGTCTGACAGGATAATTTGACCGATTGTTTCGGCTGATAATCGTTGAAAAACTGCCTTTCTGATGGCAAGATAAAGATTTTTGTCCGAGTTCAAGTATTTGAGTATTTTGTCGTATAGATAATATTGACCCAGGGCATTTTTTAGGTCTTCTATTTCAGATTTTCCGACAAAGCTTTTAACTTCTACTGCAATTTTTACTCCCTGTTTTTCGGCGACCAAAAGTTTCTCGGCTGCCAAATCTATGAAAATATCTTTTTGACCAACTTTGAGACTGAGAGGGTCATCTGTAATTGTCCATCCATCTTTGAGCAGTGCTATTTTGACACAGTTATGATAAATATCTTTTGCCGGCATCTCATTCAACCCCACCTCATGGGTTCAGATTTTAGCACTTAGTTCGACTGTTTGTTATCAACTCCGAAAAGTTGGCAGAAACCAGATACAATGCGATCGCTCTTCGTGTAGTCGGGGCATCTTGCCTGTATAATCGGGAGTGCGATCGCCTAAATTGACCGAGTATTGCATCGGGTTCGGTGAAATGAGCATTTTCGTTGAATTTCCAGAACAGTTGTTGGTGGCTTGTCGGGAAGAACCCGAAGGGTTTAAGCGACGGGTGATGATTTTGACTTTGGGTCAACTCTATGAAGAGGGTACAATTTCTTCGGGGGTGGCGGCGGAGATTTTGGGATGCAGCCGTTTGGAGTTTTATCGTTTGATTGGCGAACGGGGATTTGCCGCGATCGACTACACCGAAGCTGAGTTTGAGGAGGAGGCGAAAACCAGTCGAGAATTAGCCGAGAAATTCAGGGATCGATGAAGGTTGTTGTCAATGGGAGGCCATTAATTGCTTTGAGTCTCATCGATCGCTTGCAACTGTTACCCCGGTTATTTGATGAGATTTTTATCCCGCCCACCGTATATCGAGAGGTGGCTATTCAGGGGGGCGATCGCCCGGGTCGCGAAGCGATTTTAACTCGAACGGGGGCGATCGTGCAAGCTCCGGCAGGGACTTCCAGTATTGAACCGTTACTTTTGGGACTCGATGCCGGAGAATTTGAAGTCATTTTGTTGAGTCGGGAACTCCAAGGGGATTGGGTCTTGATTGATGAGCGTTTGGGACGGCGGGTCGCTTTGAGTTTGGGTTTACCTGTGAAGGGAAGTTTGGGGCTTTTACTGGCTGCTGTCGGTGCAGATTTAATGACTCGGCAGGAAGCCAGGGAATCGGTTTCGGAGTTGCTTAAAAATGGCATTCGTTTGAGTTCGCAACTGATTCGGATGTTTGAATCGGAGTTGGAACGGCTGTGAATGAGTCGGGGTCGCTCCGTTTGTCGTCTCGGCATCAGACTTGGGAAATGCGATATGTGTACCCACGCTGCGCGATCGCTCCTTTTCCGGGCATCTTGCCTGTATAATCGGGAGCGTCGCACCCATCCCGTCAACCCCCAGCCCTCATGGCTCCATCGGAATTGCTGACCACAGCCGTTGTCGCGATCGCATTCCGGTACCCGGACACGACGCGGAAGGTGTTTGATGTGATGCGGCGGGTGCAGCGGTCCCCACAGAAGCGCGATCGCTCTACCCACAGACTAGGCGATCGCTCGTTTTCCCGGCATCTTGCCTGTATAATTGGCAGGGTCGCAATCCTTGGCGGAACCGGAGTTATACGGATTGAGGACTGGGGCGATCGCCACTTCTGCTAATATAGCGGCTTATGGGGGGAGTAAGGGGGGATGTCGGCTGGGAGTCGGCGGTTGGCGATCGCTTTGAGGGGTGATATAATTCGGGTTGATGCCTCCATAAATTCTTTCACCGCAGGGGGAGGTGGCAAGGTGCGATCGCATTACATCACAGCCGGCCTACCACTACCCTAGCAGGATTACTGAAATCCTGGGAAATGGGGATGGCGATCGCTTTTTGAAAACCATCCACCGCCTCTTCTAGCTGACGGCTCGGCAGCAGTTGATTACCCCTCACTAAATCCCTGACTCCCCAGAATCAAGTCTATATAGACCGGTTGGATTCACCCAGGGATTATACCATCATCAGGATATTCTGGCGAAGGATTTTAATCAACCTACAATCAACTACACTTGTCAAGTACGGATAACCGAATGCTTGATTCCGGCAAACCGAATGCTGCTGGCTCTAGGTAATGCGATCGCGGCCCTCCGTATTCGAGCTAAACTTCCCAATCTTCTATTCTCAACTCCGAGACCCGCTCAAATTCTCTTGTATTATGAGTGACCAATATTAAATGATTGACAATGGCGATCGCCGCAATCAGCAAATCATAGGGGCCGATTGGCGTTCCCAAACTTGCCAAGTTGTTTCTGATTTCTCCCGCCTTTTTTGCGGCTCTATCATCCAAAGGTAAGGAGACAAAAAAATCTAAAAATTCTTGTTGCCTTGCCAAGTTTTGCGGCGGATTTCCACTCCGCATCGCCCCATAAAATAACTCAAATTTCACCACGGAACAAACGGCGATATCTGTCGGATCGATCGCTTCTAATTTGTTCCTGAGAAGTTGCGATCGCCGATTCAAATAGATGGCGACAACGTTGGTATCTAGTAAATACAGCACTTGAATTTATCGAGTTGCGAACAGTTCTTCGGGCGGATCGTCCAATTCCGCAGAGACTCCTTCTTCATCGATGATGATGGGAGCATCCGCACAACTGCCCCAAGTTTTTTCAAAGAAATCTGACGGCCATTTTGGGTGTTTGGTTGCTTTCTCTTGCCGTGGGGGTGTCGTCGCTTGGAATAGGACCAAGACCTCGAGTTCGGTGTTCTTGACTTCGGAGGGCATCTGCACTTTTAAGATGCCATCTTCTCCGATATGGGTCGTCAAACGAATGTTTTGCATGGGGGGCGATCGCCATTTGATGGGTTACTGAGGCTTTTATTTTATCACCAACGCTTGTAGTCCGAACGTCTTGCCTGTATAATGGAGAGCGTCGCTCCCATCGTGTCAACCCCCAGCCCTCATGGCTCCATCGGAATTGCTGACGACAGCCGTTGTCGCGATCGCATTCCCGTACCCGGACACGACGCGGAAGGTGTTTGATGTGATGCGGCGGGTGCAGCGGTCCCCACAGAAGCGCGATCGCTCTACCCACAGACTAGGCGATCGCTCGTTTTCCGGGCATCTTGCCTGTATAATTGGCAGGGTCGCAATCCTGGGCGGAAGGGGAGTTATACCGATTGAGGACTGGGGCGATCGCCACTTCTGCTAATATAGGGGGTTATGGGGGGAGTAAGGGGGGATGTCGGCTGGGAGTCGGCGGTTGGCGATCGCTTTGAGGGGTGATATAATTCCGGTTGATGCCTCCATAAATTCTTTCACCGCAGGGGGAGGTGGCAAGGTGCGATCGTATTACATCACAGCCGGCCTACCACTACCCTAGCAGGATTACTGAAATCCTGGGAAATGGGGATGAAGTGCTGAAGTGCGATCGTTTTTTGATAAGCATCCACCGCCTCTTCTAGCTTACGGCTCCGCAGCAGTTGATTACCCCTTACTAAATCGCTGACCAATTTGCTGACTCCCCAGAATAAAGCAATGCCGAAACCGTCGCCCATTGTGTCACAGCCATAGAAATTTGTCAATTTGGGTAAGTATCGTGATATGATGCTGGTGTATGTCAGGGATGGGTATGGATTGGAAAGTTAGTTATAGTTATGAGGAGTAGTCAAGGAATGAGTGCGGGGGAGTTGCTGAGACAGGCTAATCAGTTAAAACGGTCTGGGAAGTTGGATGAGGCAATTCTCGTTCCGAGACGCTAGGCGATTCTCGTTCCGAGACGCTAGGCGATCGCATTAGGTATTTAACTAGCAATTCAATGAATCATATAAATGGGTCTTTAGAATCAATAAAAGATAAGATAAAAAATCACACGGCTGCCGTCTCTGTGGTAGGTTTGGGATATGTGGGTTTGCCTTTTGCTGTTGAAAAAGCTAAAGTGGGTTTTTCGGTCTTTGGTATTGAACAAAATCCCATCAGAGCCGAGAAAGTTAACCGGGCAGAAAACTATATTAGTGATGTCAAAGATGAAGAATTAAAGCAGGTTGTCGCTAGTGGTAAATTGAAGGCAGTAACTAATTTTGATCAAGTCGCTGACTCTGATGCTGTTGTTATTTGTGTTCCCACCCCGTTAACTAAGAATTTAACCCCGAACTTGAGTTACATTGAATCAGTAACCCGGGAGATAGCGAATCACTTACGACCCGGACAGTTAATCACTCTTGAATCTACCACTTATCCCGGTACGACTGATGAGGTGATGAAGCCAATTTTGGAAGAAGTGAGTGGCTTAAAGCAAGGGGAAGATTTCTTTCTGGCTCATTCTCCTGAACGGGTGGACCCTGGCAATAAACGTTATACAACCCATAACACTAATAAGGTGGTTGGGGCATCCGATGCTAATTCGTTGGATGTTGCGGTTTTATTTTATCAGCAAACTATCCTTGATGTTGTACCTGTCAGCAGTGCTAAGGCGGCTGAATTGGTCAAGGTTTTTGAGAATACTTTTAGGGCGGTTAACATTGCCTTAGTTAATGAGTTAGCTTTGTTGTGCGATCGCCTGAACCTCAATGTTTGGGAAGTGCTAGACGCAGCGAATACTAAACCTTTCGGAATTATGCCCTTTTATCCTGGCCCCGGAGTGGGGGGACATTGTATTCCTTTAGACCCTCACTATTTAGAGTGGAAAGCCAAAGAATTTAATTTCAACACCCATTTTATTGCTTTGGCTGGAGAGGTAAATCGGAAAATGCCTGAGTTTGTCAGGACAAAAACTTGGCGACTTCTGAACCAGAAGGGTATCGCACCAAGTAAATCTCAAGTTTTGGTGATGGGGGTGGCTTACAAAAAAGATTTGGGAGATTGGCGAGAGTCCCCCTCCGTTGAGGTGGTTGAGTTATTGTTGAAAGATGGAGTTGATATTAGCTATTATGACCCCTATATTCCAGAGTTTTCCATTGGAGACCACAAGTTGGCTTCAGTGGAACTAACAGATGACACAATTGGAGCCGCCGATTTGGTGTTAATTGCCACAGACCATAGTCAGATTGATTATGTAAATTTGGTGGAAAAGGCTCAACTGGTTCTCGATACTAGGGGTGTAACTCGGCATTTAGACTGTAATCAAGGCAAGGTGGTTTTATTGTGAATCAAGTAATCGTTGTGGGTGCGGGAAATTGGGGTCAAAATTTGGTTCGCAATTTTCATGAGTTAAATGCCTTGGCTGGGGTGGTTGAATTAGATGCCAATTTGCGGGAAAAAGTCGCTGCTAAATACCCTGGTGTGTCTTTGTATGAAGATTATCAACAAGCCTTGTCAACAGATGTGTCTGCATTGGTTTTGGCGACTCCGGCTCCAAGTCACTATAAGCTGGCGATGATGGCTTTGGAGGGGGGTAAGGATGTGTTTGTGGAAAAGCCGATGACTTTGCGGACTCATGAGGCGCAAAGTTTGACTGAGTACGCCGATAGGGAGTCTCGAATTTTAATGGTGGGTCATTTGTTGCTTTATCAACCTGCGATTACTTGGATGCGGGATTATTTGGCCACGGGTAAGGCTGGGAATGTGCTTCATGTGGCGACTCAGAGGGTGAAGTTGGGGAAAGTGCGTCGGGAGGAAAATGTCTGGTGGTCTTTTGCTCCCCATGATATTTCCGTGATTTTGGAGTTGTTGGGGAAACCCCAGTTACAAGGGGTGACCGCCAGTGGTCATGCTATGTTACAACCTGGGATTGAGGATAATGTTCATGTGGATTTAGTTTTTGCGGGGGGGAAAACTGCTCACGTTCATTGTTCCTGGTATTGGCCCCTTTTGGCTAGAAATACGGTCATCATTGGCGATAAGCAGATGTTGGTTTATGATGAGGTCTTGCAAAAAATCACCATTTATGATAAAGGGGTTGATGAAAATTTGCATAATCGAGATGGTGGCAGCGAGGTGGTGGAGGTGGCAGACTCTCAGCCTTTGAAGATTGAGTGTCAGCATTTTCTGGACTGCGTGAACACTCGTCAACGTCCCCTATCTGATGGTTGGAATGGGGTGGCTGTGGTGGAAATTTTGGAAAAGGCTACGGAGGGGTTAAATGGCTGATTATTTTGTCCATGAGTCGGCTTATGTGGATGATGGGGCTTATGTGGGAGAAGGCACTAAGATTTGGCATTTTTGTCATGTGATGAGCAAAGCCAAAATTGGTAAAAACTGTTCTTTGGGGCAGAATGTTCTTGTAGCCAATAATGTAGTGATTGGCAATGGCTGCAAGATTCAGAATAATGTCTCTCTCTATGAGGGGGTGATTCTGGAGGATTATGTGTTTTGCGGACCTAGTATGGTGTTTACCAATATTAAAACCCCTCGTTCTGAGTTTCCCCGCAATACCAGTAATGATTATTTGACGACTTTAATTAAGCGGGGGTCGAGTATTGGGGCGAATGCGACGATTGTTTGTGGGGTTACATTGCATGAATGTGCTTTTGTGGCGGCGGGGGCAGTGGTGACAAAGGATGTTCCAGCATTCGGAATGGTGGCGGGAGTACCTGCTAAATTAATCGGTTGGATGAGTGCCTATGGGGATGTGTTAGAGTTTGATGCTGAGGGGTACGCGGTTGATTCCATTGGGGTGAACTATCGAAAAATTTCGGCTGTGGAAATTGAACAAGTTTAAAGTGAGGAGATTTGGGGACAATGAGTCAGACTAAGATTCCGGTTTTGGATTTAAAGCCACAATACGAAAGTATTAAAGGGGAGATTCAGACGGCTATCAATCGGGTGATTGAGTCGGGTCAGTTTATTATGGGGCCTGATGTTAAGGCGTTTGAACAGGAGGTGGCGGCTTATCTGGGGGTTAAGTATGCCATTGGGGTGAATTCGGGTACGGATGCCTTGGTGATTGGTTTGCGAGCCGCAGGGATTGGAGAAGGGGATGAGGTGATTACCACTCCTTTTTCGTTTTTTGCAACGGCAGAATCGATTAGCAATGTCGGGGCGAAGGTGGTGTTTGCGGATATTGACGGGAGTACCTACAACATTGACCCCCAACAGATTCGGGATAAGATTAGTTCTCGGACTAAGGCGATTATACCTGTGCATTTGTATGGGCAACCTGCGGCTATGGGACAAATTATGGAGATAGCCCAGGAGTACGGGTTGAGAGTGATTGAGGATTGCGCTCAGTCCTTTGGGGCGAGGTATGATGGTCAGGCTGTGGGTACGATTGGTGATGTGGGGGCTTTTTCGTTTTTCCCGTCTAAGAATTTGGGTGGTTATGGTGATGGGGGAATGATTGTCACCGATGATGAGCAAATTGCTGAAGTCGCTGGGATGTTGCGGGTACATGGAGCGAAAAAGAAATATCATAATGAGGTGTTAGGCTATAATTCCCGGTTAGATACGATTCAGGCTGCGATTCTACGGGTGAAGTTGCAGTATATTGATAAGTGGAATCAGGGTCGGCGTAGGGTGGCTGTGGTTTATAATCGGTTGTTGGCGGATGTGGAGGGTGTGGTGACTCCGGGTTTAGCAGAAGGTCATGTGTTTCACCAGTACACAGTGCGGGTGACTGGCGGGAAGCGCGATGGGGTGAAAGATTATTTGACAGAGCAGGGGATTGGAAGTATGATATATTATCCTATACCCCAAGACCAGTTGCCTGTTTATAAAGGGCAGTATGAGGCTTGTCCGGTGAGTGATTTGGCGGCGCAGGAGGTTTTGAGTTTACCGATTTGGCCGGAGTTGGAGGAAGATGCGATCGAGAAGGTGGTTGATGTGTTGGAAGAAGGACTGAGTTAGGTGTAACTAAAGAAAAAAATGGAGGGTGCAAAAACTATCTTAATGTAAAATATTTACCATTATGGCTCAAAAGGGTTTTATAAACAAGGCAAATCAATTAAAGAAAGAAAGAAAATTTGATGAAGCTATTGTTGAATATCAAAATCTAATCACAAGCAATACTAATTTCTCATGGGGATATATTAGCTTGGGCGAAATAATGAGTAGTCAAGATAGGCTAGATGAAGCCGTATTGCTCTTTAAAAAATCCCTAAGTATAAATCCTAATTCGCCTTATGTATATTATCAACTTAGCCTAGTATTAGACAAGCAGAATAAGATCGCAGAAGCGATTTCCGTGGCTAAAATATCTTTAAATCTCAAGCCGGATAGTTGGATTTTAAATAATACTTATGGCTGGCTTTTGCTTAAACGGGGGTACATTTATACTGCTGTTTCTTATCTCCAGAAAGGTATAGAACTCAATCCCAACTTTTTTTGGCTGCATTACAACTTGGGAGACGCATATCTTAGGCAACAACGCTTGAGTGACGCAATTAATTCTGTGCAACAGGCTATTGCTCTAAATCCCTTGTCTTCAGATGCTCACAATAAGCTAGGAGAGGTGTTATTAGAAAAAGGGGAAATTACCAAGGCAATCGCTTGTTTTCATAAAGCGATCGCCATCAACCCTAATTCCGCTTGGTATTATCAAAATCTAGGAAATGCCGTAGCTCAAACGGGGAGTTTTAAGCAATCAAGAGCTTGCTACACAAGGGCAATTCAGATTAATCCCAATGAAGTGAAGCGTTACCATGATTCCTTATTCATTAAGCCATGCACTTCAAAAGACATGGTTAAAAAACCAGTTTTTATAGTCGGTTGTGGTCATAGTGGAACTTCAATTCTGTTAGCTATTTTGGGTGATCATCCCTCGTTTCACCCGATTCCCAAGGAAAGTAATCTTTTTATGAAAAGCGATCATGAAATAAGAGCCAGTCTTAATCAGTGGGATAGGCAATGTAGAGAAGCTGGTAAAAAGCGTTGGATTGAAAAGACACCAACACATATTTTTCAGATTGGAAAACTCTCTTTATATAGGCCAGAATCTCAATTTATAATAATGCTAAGAGATGGTAGAGATGTTGTTTGTTCTCTGAAAGCCAGAATTCCGAATGCTCTCTTCTCTACGATGGTTGACAGGTGGATATATGACAATTTAGCAGGTCTTCAATATTGGAATAATTCTATGGTAAAAGTAGTCAGGTATGAAAATTTAGTTGCTAATCCACAGGAAATTTTAAAAGATGTCTGTGAATTTTTGCAAGAAGAGTATACTCCAAGTATGCTAGATTATCATAAGACACCTAGGTTTTGGTACAGTGATAAAATTCAAGAACCTGAAACTCACATTGGTCAGGATGTTCATACTCAATTAAGGAACTGGCAAATTAATCAGCCAATTTTTGATGGTAGAGGAAAGTGGAAAACAGAAATGACTGAAGAAGAAAAAGCAATATTTAAAGAGAAAGCACAAAAATACTTAGAACAATTTGGATATGTAGAGAATGATAGTTGGTAATGTGTCTCTAATCAGTAAAGATCGTGAACTTTAGTTATATCAAAAAAGCAACTCAACTTGAGAGGATAGGGAAGCAAGATGAAGCAATTGCTATGTATAGGAAAGCTATTGAATTGAACCCAACCTTCTCTTGGTATTATCACTGTCTAGCATCACTTCTTATCAAAAAGAAGTGTTATGATGAAGCAATTTTTTATCTGAGTAGAGCCTGTGAAATAAATCCTTACTCTGCTTGTCACAATTATATGTTAACTCAAGCTTTAAGTCTAAAAAATAGTCTGTCTTTATATCAGGCAATCCCTTGCTCCAGAAATCCTATCATATACCCAAAAATGCCTGGGTTGTCCAATGAAGACTCTATTAACATCAACGGGCCATCCTTAATTCGTGTACCCGGTTGGATAAAAAATCCCCTCGGTCGCTATTATCTTTACTTTGCTCATCACAAAGGCTCATATATTCGTCTTGCTTATGCTGATAACATTGAAGGCCCCTATACCATTTATGAACCTGGAACTTTAAGACTCAATCAGACTGTTTGTCGTAGTCACATTGCTTCTCCAGATGTTCATATTCATGAAGATACGCAATCAATTAGAATGTATTTTCATGGTGATTGTTACGATCGCAAAGGTCAATATACTTTTTTAGCAAAATCACAAGATGGTTTAAATTTTACTTCGCTGCCAGAAGTTTTAGGACCTTTTTACTTTCGAGTTTTTTGGTATGATGAATATTATTATGCGATCGCTCTTTCAGCAGTTCCAACAGTAAATGCTGTGTTGTTACGCTCCAAGGATGGTACTACTAATTTTGAAAAAGGTAAAAATATTATTCCTAATTGTAGACATACGGCTGCATTGTTATCGGGTGATACTTTGACTATATTTTTTAGTCGAATTGGCGACTCACCGGAGTCTATTTTGAGCAGCAAAATGAATTTAACTCAAAATTGGCTAGAGTGGGAAGCATCAGAACCTATCTTAGTTAAACAACCAGAATATGATTATGAAGGAGCAAGCTTGCCAGTTGAACCATCAAAGGCAGGTCTTGCTAAAACTTTTGTTAGACAGCTTAGAGATCCTGCTATCTTTAAAGAAAAAGGTAAAATTTATTTACTTTATACAGTAGGAGGAGAATCGGGTATTGCTATCTCTGAGTTAGTTGATTATGATGCTTAATAAAAATGAAAAATCAAATTTTTCATGTAGTTATACAAATTCTGATCGGTTATTAACTGGCTGGTTGCCAAAAAATCCTCTAACTTACTAATATTGCTGTCACTTTTAATGTCACAAGCTATACCAACCCCTTTGATACGAAAATAGTTACTACTAATATTAATACTTTGTGATAATGATTGAATTCTTTTCATCATACTTCTATCAAGAGCTTTATTTAGATCATCTTCCCATAGTTGATAGTTCAAATTTTCTAGGATTCTTTTGGACAAGCACCTTCCCATACCAATAGATTCCCCAAATCTCTTGTGTTTTTTCGGATATCCCCCCCAGTAATATGCTTTTAATTGTTTTATATCAAAGAGGTAAACATCTAACATACCAATTACATCAAAATTTTTATCCATATTTTCATGGTAGAGCCTAAAAACATTATTGTCTATAATATCGTCAGACCCTAAAATAAAAACGTAATCAAAGTCAATTTCTCTGAGCATTTTACATCCAAAATTCCACTTGTTTGATAATGGTTGATTGCTGTAATTATAGTATTCAAATCTTTCATCATCAGCAAATAGCTCTCTGTTACTGTTTTCACTATCTATTATAACATTTTTGAAAATATATTTTTTCTGGAAGCAGTTTTCTAAATTAATCAAGTTTTGTTTGTAAATTTCACTAACCTTAGTTCTTCCAAATGTACAGGTTAAAAAAACAACTCTTTTTATAGTAGTTATTCGAGTTGCATCAAAATTGGCAATCAATTGATTTTGAATTTGATCATTGTTTTGCGATTTTCTATAAATTGTTTGATTTTGATCAAATTTATTACTGTATTTAATCCAGCCGGCTTTATGAGGAACAACTCGTATAGGGATATCGTTTTCTTTCGCATATAATCCAACCCAAATATCCGCCATATTTGGAGTTTTTAAATATCCAAAATTTATTTTAACTGTATTTGTATGAAATGCCATAACACCAGTGCCTCCAATATGTATAAATTCTTCTGAAGCCACATCATCTAAACATCTATATACTGAAAGATGATCTTTGTAATATGATTTAGGGTTTGGTTTCAAAATTCTGCCGTGACAAGTAACGATAATTCTGTTCTCATATTTTTTAAGAGCATTGATCATAATCGATACATAGTCACTTGGATAAATCAAATCATCATCGATAGAAAAATAATAGCAGTTTGGGTAATGATCAACTCTATAAAATTTTCCGGCATCTCCCATATCTATCTTTGTATCTAATGAGCTAAATATTTCTATTTTTTGATGATTTAAAAAATCAAACTTCTCTTTATATCCATTTTGGTATACAAGTAACTGATCAACTTGAGGCAGTATTGATTCTACAGTATCTTTTAAGGCATCTTTCCTTTCCAGTAACGATGCTACTCCAGCAACTACCATATTAAATGAAGATTTTCTGAAAAAACCTTGCTCGTTAGTTTTATCAAAACTGATGGTTATTTGATTTTCAACCGGATTTTCTAAATAAAAATTATTCCGACTCTTCATCTGCATATGTTTTTGTTGAAATTGCTCTACATAAGCCATTCTTCTTTGTGAATCATCAGGATTGCTTGCTGTCAAATTGTTTTGCCCAAAATAAGCTATTGTAAGAACCTTTGGAACATTCACTGTTTTTGTACTTCCATAGCAACTGATAAATCTTTTAATATACTCAGTATCACCTCCGAATCTGGTATCATCATAATACCCAAGATTTTGAAAGACTTGCTTTGAGTATATTACTGTTGAGTCTCCTCTAGTTGCCGATTTAATTTGTATTTTAGTAACATAATTAACTCGTGCATATCCAGCACTACAAGCTAAATAATTTTTTTGTTTAAGTTCTCTTAATTGTATATCTATTTTTTCTGGAAACATTAAATCATCAGCACCATGTATAGTAAAAAAATCAAAGTTTAAATTTTTTGCAAAATGCAAACCATAATTGATAGCATTGTAAGTACCCAAGTTTTTGGGAGTTTTTAAAACTCTAATATTAATATATTTTTCTTCTTCTATTTTTAAGATTTTAAAAGTTTGATCACTGCTACAATCATCAATAACTATAATCTCTATTGATTTATAAGTTTGATTTAATACAGAATATATAGAGTCTTGTATTGTTAACTCAGCATTGTAAGCTGGGATGAGAACTAAAACCACATCACTATTTTGATTTTTTGGGTTTGATTTGTATAAAACACGACTTAGATTAAAATGACTCCACGCTAACTCCGAGTTTAACTTTATGGCCTGCCGATAAGCTGAAATCGCTTCATTCCAACATTCCAATGTTTGCAAAACATCTCCCATAAGCTGCCAAATAGCAGCCGATTCAGGATGTAACTTTACTGCATTCTTTAACTCGACAACTATCTGTTTATAAAGATCCAACTCATTTGCATCACCTAAATGGTTTGGTTTTTCCTCACCAGACAAGCGCAAAGTCATAGCTTGCCGATAAGTCGTAATCCCATCTTCCCACCGACTCAACTCCATCAAAACTTGACCCATGCCAAAATAACCATCCGCACCTCCATTCAAGCAAATCGCCTGTTCATAAAAAGTCAAGGCTTCATGCCAAAGTTTTTGTTCAGACTTCAATTTAGCCAAATGCAAATACTCATCAACCTGATCTAAGGTAATGTTTTTACCATTAGTATTCTGGCGATCGCTTTGTTCATTGTTTTGTTGGTTGCTGGGACTGCTTGCATCAGCGATTATCAAAGGATTAAGTTTACGCTCTTCCGGGTTCATCATACTATCATGGTCTCCATGAGAGATTAAATACTCAGAAACCTGGTAGAGAGAAAAGCCTAAACGATGTAATTTTTGAGATATCTGTTGTCCCACTCCAGAGGATAAATTAGGGTCTTTGCTCCACCGAGATAAGCTAATCGGTTGAATGCGATAATCAAGAGCTTCTAAAAAACTTCGCTCGAATAGCATCAACATATCAACCCATTGAGTTTTAAATACTTCTACTTCACCAAATTGACATTTGACACGCTCAAAGCCCGTCCAACATTGAGTCCGATGATCCAATCCCAAATTTAAGACTATTTTCCGGGGATCGGAAATTGCATACCACTGAGAAACTACTTTCTGAAAAAAGCCAGGACAGATTTCTATGTCATCTGGCATATAGATGAATAAATCTGCATTTTGTTTAGAAAGGGACTTAAATATATGATTAACTAATTGCCAATACTGATTTTTTCCATAATTATTATATCTGTGAACAGCTAAACTTGCTAGATTGGGATAATCCGTGGCATTTTCTACCACAGGGTCTTGACTGCCATCATCAAACACATCTACCGATATATCATAGTTGTCCGCTTCTCGGTCGATATTGGCTAACAATCGCCTCAGAAAAATATGTCTGTTAAATGATGGAATAACAATTTTGATAGAAGTTTTTAAGCGTTCTATTGCTTCTATATCTGAATTCTGTTTTCCTAACCCCAAGACAACCGACTCCACAACAGGCAACCCCTGCAACAACAAACCCAACCCCAGCGACAACCCACAACTCCGCACCGCCAAAACCTCAGCCACCACAGTCGCCAACAACTCCCCAGCCTCAGCCTCCCCAGACTCAGACCCATCCAACTCCCGAACTTTGTCAAACTCCCGCGCCAGACCCAAAGCAATGCCAGTCCATTCCTGACTGTCCAAATCTCTCTGAGGCGGCAACTCCCGCAAATCCACGGCCGCCTCAGCCTGGACAAACGTCAACTCCTCATCATCAATATCCACAATCACCCGCGCATCCCACAGTAGCTTATAGAATAGCCCCAAAATCAGATTCGGCATCCGAGGCTTCGACAAATGCAGCACCTCATAGGGATGCGCCCAAACCAGACCCAAAGCCTGCTCAATAAACCGTCCCTCATCCTCAACCCGTATCGTATGACAAGGAATCTCGCTCCCCCGAATCGGCTCCCACACCTGCCCCCCGTACTTAGGAAACAGACAGCCAATCAACTCCACCTCAGCAAAACCCCCATACAACTGCGCCAAAGTATAGGCACGTCCCGCAGCATTATGGGACAACTCCCAACCGCACACCCCCACCCGAGGACGCTCCTTCCCAGCATCCGCTGCCATTACCAATCGGCCGTGATGATGACCCACCGCATCCACCAAAACCCCCTCGTCCGACTCATCCCCATGCCAAAGCCCCACCAGCCCCGGTTCTTCCCCCGTCAGACCTTCACACATTCCCTCGCGAATCTCATCCCCACTCCTAGCCCGATTCCACAGGCGCACCTCCGACAACTTGCCATCCTGAAACCGCTGCCATTGGGTACTTGCCATCAACCGCACCGGAGCCTCAGTCCCCACAGCCTCCGACTCCCCGCTCCAATCCGCCTCTCGCCGGAGAACCCCATTAAAATAAATGCGCCCATACTGCCCCACCTTCCGCACGCAAGCCACATGAACCCACTCATGCAGCCTGATATCCTCTTGGGGAACCCAGTTAATCGGTTTCGCAAAAGCCTCCCCCTTGCCATAATACCACTGACCCTTCTGGTCATCCTTCAACCGAAAGCAGAACTCATTTTGCTCGTCGCTGACAAACTTAGAGATAATATCCGTCCAACTCTTCGGCCAATCTCTCAAATACAGCCAAAACTCGACCGTCAAATCCCCGGTAATACTCAACTCCTGACTGTGGTCAATTTCCCCATGAGTCTTCTTCTGGGGTCGAAAATCCACCACCGGACACCGACCCGACCCCGGAGCCACCCGCCAATATTCTCCCCATTGGGCGGCAGCTTCTGTCCAGCGACCCAATCCCATCAAAGCCAAAGCCAACCGCCGTCGCCAATGAGCCGCCCCCGGATAGCGCTCCAGCAGCCACTTCCAATGCTCGACCACCTCTGACCAGCGACCCAACTCCACCAAAGTCTCAGCCAAAAGCCGATGCACCTCGGGCGCTTCCACCCCCAATTTCACCGCCCGTCGCCACTCCACCACGGCTTCAACGGGACGTTCCAACTCGGCCAAAGCCCGTCCCAAACCCAAGGAAGCCGGACCGCACTCCCCAAACTCCAGGACCACTTGGCGATACTGGTCTACCGCCTCCGTCGGGCGCCCCAACTTCTCCAAAACTGCAGCGACAGCCAAGGCAGAGTCAACCCCCGGACTCAACTCCCCACAGCGACGATAGAACCCCAAAGCGTCCTGAAGCTGGTCTCGTCCCTGGCACAATTTCCCCAGATAAAAATAGGCTTCCCCCTGGTCTGGTTGCAACTCCAGAGTCCGCCGCAAACAACCCTCCGCCCGGTCGAGGTCTGTTCCCCCCTCCACCAAAGCCACCCCCAAAGCCAACTGCAATTGGGGGTCATCACCCTGAAAATCCACGGCACGCTGCAAATAACCCGCAGCCTCCTGAAATCGTCGGTGGCGGCGCAACAGGTAGCCCAACTGTAAGTTAAATTCTGCCACCCCCGGCTTCAAAGCTACGGCTTTCCGATAGGCTTCCATAGCGGCTTCCCAATGCTGTTGGTGAACCAAAGCTTGACCCAAGGGCAAATAAAACTTATAATAATCTGGCTTTAATTCCCGGCCCTGATTTAATACTTCTATAGCGTCATCCCAACGTTCGGACTTGACCAAAGCCACCCCGAGGCGATAGTAGCAGAGATAATTGGAACCGAGAGAAATAGCTTGTCGATATGCGGACACAGCCTCTTCCCAGTCCTCCAACTGAGTGAGAGCCTCTCCCAAATAGTAGTGATGCCAGGAGAGGTCTGGCGTTAACTCAATACCCCGGCGATACTCAGCTACGGCTTCTTGAATTTTCCCTTGTTTGATGAGTTTATTGGCGATTTCGAGGCTAGAGTTATCGACAGTGCTGGTCATACGGGGACACGAAATTAATTACCAAACCATCTGCCATTATATCATAGGGTTTGGCGATTGGCAAGAAATTTACAGATGATTTTAGGCGAGGTTTGGGAAGGCGATCGCTTGTTTCTGGAAACGGGGTTTTTTCAAAAAACGGGGGCGGGTTTATATAGCTGCTGGTGAAGAAGAATATAGGCTGTTGAACCCGCCCCTACAGGAATATGTGACCCCTGGGTGGTTGGGAAAGGCGATCGCTTGTTTCGGGAAACGGGGTTTTTCAAAAAACCGGGGCGGGTTTATATAGCTGCTGGTGAAGAAGAATATAGGCTGTTGAACCCGCCCCTACAGGAATATGTGACCCCTGGGTGGTTGGGAAAGGCGATCGCTTGTTTCGGGAAACGGGGTTTTTTCAAAAAACGGGGGCGGGTTTATATAGCTGCTGGTGAAGAAGAATATAGGCTGTTGAACCCGCCCCTACAGGAATATGTGACCCCTGGGTGGTTGGGAAAGGCGATCGCTTGTTTCTGGAAACGGGGTTTTTTCAAAAAACCGGGTTTCTTAAATTCTGGCGCAGCCGACAATGGTTGTTTGGGGAAAGTAGGGCGGGTTTATATAGCTGCTGGTGAAGAAGAATATAGGCTGTTGAACCCGCCCCTACAGGAATATGTGACCCCTGGGTGGTTGGGAAAAGCGATCGCTTGTTTCTGGAAACGGGGTTTTTTCAAAAAACCGGGGCGGGTTTATATAGCTGCTGGTGAAGAAGAATATAGGCTGTTGAACCCGCCCCTACAGGGGTATGTGACCCCTGGGTGGTTGGGAAAGGCGATCGCTTTGTTTCTGGAAACGGGGTTTTTTCAAAAAACGGGGGGGGGTTTTTATATGCTTGTGGGGAAAAAAGAATTTTGGGGTGTTGAACCCCGCCCCTTACAGGAATATGTTTATCCCCCCCCCTCTTTGGACAAGCGAACCCCCGGGGGCAAAATAAGAAAAGGTGTGGAATATTAGGATTTTCCGGAAAACCAACACGTGTATTTCCTACTTCTGGACACCATTCACACCCTTGGGATTATGTGTGCAATAAGTTAGGACTTGTTTTTTTGTTTAATTTATAAGTGCTCAAAAAAATATTAATATTCACCTGATATAACATCCTCCTTTCTCCTAGATCCAATGGTGAGTATATGCAATGTCTTGTGAGATGATGCTTTTGTTTGGAAAAGTGACTTGATGTCTCTTATGGTGTATTTTTGTTGTGTTGATACCTGTAGTTGTTATTTTTCTTTCTACACAAAAACTTTCTCTTCTCTTTTATCATAGGTGATTTTGTCTCTTTATATACTACAAATATATTCTTCCCGTTCTATTTGATTTGAAGCGTTGAGTATGAGAGCCATTTAAGGATAATATGA